>CAVVIH010000001.1:0-586006 GCA_963748295.1 uncultured Acidobacteriota bacterium
CGCGCGCGGGCACCGTGGCCGCGATCGTGCTGATCGCGGTCCTCGGCGCCGCAGGCATGGTGATGCGCGAGCGGAACCTCCTGCGGATCGAGCAGGCACACAGCCGGCGGCTTCTCTACGGTGCCGAGATCAATCTGGCGGCGCAGGCGTGGGAAGCGGCGAGCGCGGAGCGCACGGCGGCGCTGCTCGATCGTCAAGTCCCGGCCCCCGGCCAGGAAGACCTGCGCGGGTTCGAGTGGTCGTATCTCTGGTGGCTTGTCCGCGGCAATCCGCGCGGCGTTTCGGGCAAGGCCGAGAACACGACGGTCATCACCTACGCTCCCGACGGACGGCATGCGGCGGTTGCCGGGTGGAACGGTATCGTGGAAATCTGGGACGTCGCCGCGTTGCAGGTCGCTACCCGCATCGCGTCGCCCGATCCGCAGAACCTGAACGATCTCGCGTTCTCGCCGGACGGCCGGTGGATCGCCGCAGCAGGCGGGACGAGCGTCCTCGTTTGGGACGCGGCATCAGGCACGTTCCTCTTCCGTCTCGAGGGTCATGGCGGACGCGTGCTGAGCGTCGCATTTTCACCCGACGGCCGGCTGCTGGCGACGGGCGGCACCGATCACAGCATTCGACTCTGGACGATAGCCGACAGGCGTGAGAGCGCGATCTTGCGAGGCCACACCTCCTGGGTGAGCACCGCGCAGGTTCTCCCCTGACGGCACCCGGCTGGTGTCAGCCGGAGCCGATTCCACCGCTCGAATCTGGGACGTCGGCCGGCGATCCATGACAAGTGTGCTCCAGCATTCGGCCGCCCTCGACGATGCGATGTTCACGCCCGATGGCACGCGCATCGTCACCGCGGGATGGGACCCGGCGATCAGCGTGTGGGACGCCTCGACGCTGAAATTGCTGCGCACGCTCGAGGGCCACATGTCGCTGGTGACGTCGATCGCGGTTGACGGCGAACGGCGAACGCTTGCCTCGGCCGGCATCGACGGCACGATCAGATTGTGGGATCTCGACAGCGGCAGCGAGCGTTCCAGGATGCGCGCGGTGGCCGGGCGGCATGTCCGGTCCCTCAGCTTCGCACCCGGCGGCCGTCAGCTCGCGACCGTCAGCGACACCGGCACGGTGCGGTTCTGGGATGTGGAGGCAGGAGAGACGTCCCAGGAAGCAAAGACGCTGCGCGGTCACACCGGGCGCGTGACCTGCCATGGCTTCTCACCCGATCAGAGCCGCCTGATAACCGGAAGCTGGGATGGCACGGCGCGAGTCTGGAACGCCGAAACGGGCGACGAAGTTGCGGTGCTTCGTCACGAGGGCATTGTCAACGCCGCGCAGTCCTCACCCGATGGCAGAACCATCGTCACTGCCGACGACTCATCCGGCGCCATGACGATTTGGGATGCCGGGTCGGGCCACCGTCTTCGATCCGCTCGTGCGTCAGGCGCGATCGTGGTGCCGAGGTTCACGCCGGATGGCTTGCGGGTATTGGCGATCTCCGGGCTGAGCGGCATTGCGCGATGGAACACCGCGACGTGGTCGATCGAGGCCGAGACCGATACCGGCCTCCCGCTCGGACGCATGAGCGCCATCTCGCCGGACGGCTCGACGCTCATCACCGCGAACGATGCCGGACAGGTGAGGTTCCTGTCCGCCACCACGCTGCGCGAGCGTGCGCCCATGTCCCACGCGCATTCGAGCGTCATCAGTTCGATCGAGTTCTCCCCTGATGGAGAGCTGATGGCGACGGGAAGCTTCGACGGATCGATCCGGCTGTGGAACTGGCGGTCCGGCATCGTCGTCGGCGTGCTCAGGGGCCACCAGGGATGGATAGGTGCCGTCGCCTTTTCCCCGGACGGGCGACGGCTCGTCACGGGAGGCCAGGATGGCACCGTCACCTTCTGGAGCACCGCCGAGCAGCAGGAATTGCTTTCATTCCAGCGCCATCGCGATCTGGTGAGCGCGCTTGCGTTCACCCGCGACGGGCGGCTCCTGGCAAGCTCGGGAGGACTCATCACGCGTCTCTGGCGAGCCGGCCAGCCAGACGGCCTCGCCAGGTGAGTTCGACCGGCCAGCCGCTTCCCGCCATCCACTCGCACAAATTCGCCGCACGAATTCACGCGATGGCGTATTCGCTTGCCACTCTGCGCCATGTACACCAGACGTCGGAATCGGCCGACTGTGAGCGGAGGCAGCGGACATGCAAATCATTGGACAAAGGAACGTCGGCATTTTGACAGCGGTGGTTCTCTGGACGGTTCTTGCATCGTCGGCTGCCGCACAGCCGGTGACTGTGGATGGGGAGGCTTTCGAACTCGTCGCCACGAGGATCGGGCCACAACTGTTTCTTCTCGTGTCCGATAGCCGGGGCAAGATTTATGCGGGCAACAACTCGAACGACGTTACGGGGATTCCGGTTCAACGCTTCGATCCCTCGGCGTCCGCGCCAGCCTTCAAGGATTTCGGTCCGCCCGTCGGCGACGCGGACGGGATGGCCTTTGCCGCCGCCGCCGTCCTTGTCGCCGACAAGGATCAGGGGATTATGAGGATACCTGTGTCCAGTCCCGGCGGAGCATCTCTGTTCCTGCCGGGCGTGGCGCAGGGCCCTTTCGGGTCGCCGTTTGCCTATCGACCCTCGGATGGTCACATCTTCGCGGGCGAATTCCCCGCTGCCAGCATCCGCGCAGTACGATTCCTCGGGCGCCCTCGTGGCGACGCATCCAGTGACCCGACCGGTCGAGACGATGGTGCTGGACCCCGGTTCCGGGCGGATTTACTACGCGCGCTTTCGGGTCCGAGGTTCGCTCGTTCGACCCGGCGACAGGAGTGGATTCCCACGTCGGGTTCTCGTCGGGCGTTATCGACGGCGGTCTTTTCTATGACAGTCTTACAGGCCTTCTGTTCGTCGGCACGGCCAACTCGACGAACCCCGGTCGGGTTGAACTCATCGACCCGGCGACGCATACGACGACGCTATTCGCCACCGGCTTCAGCGGTTGCACCGGCATCCTTCGGGAGCCGATTTCGGGGGATCTGTATTTCCTGGATGGCGGCGCACACCCCTCCACCGGCCGAAGCCATCTGTATCGGCTGAGGAGCCGGTTTATCCCTCCCGCGCGAATCCAGCTCACGCCGGAGAGCGCGATAAACCTCGTGAACACATCCCATTCACTGCAGGCGACGGTCGAAGGCGACCATCCGCTGGAGGTGGCGGTGACGTTCGAGATTACGACTGGCCCGAACAGCGGCATATCAGAGACCGTAATGGCGGATGCAGCTGGCCGTGCGGCCTTCTCATACGTGGGAACCGGCGGCGAAGGTCTCGACGAGGTGCTGGCAAGCTTCGTCTCCTCGGACGGGCGGACCATCGTTTCCAACATCGCGCAGAAACGCTGGGTGATCCCGAGAGTACAGACGCTCACTGTGCCCACTCTTTTGACCGGAGGGTGTCAGACGGGCAACGGGACGATAACCCTGGAGTACCCGGCGCCGGCAGGCGGACTGACCGTCTCGCTCTCGACCACTACGCCGGGAGCCACCGTGCCGGCGTCGGTGAAATTCCCGGCCGGCGCGATCAAGAAAACGTTCAAGATTTCAACGAGCGCCGTGCTCGCGTTGCAGTCCGGCGAAGTGCGCGCACGCATCGGCGCGGAGTCTACGGCGGCGCCACTCGCGCTTCGGCCGATTGGAGTCCGGTCGCTCGGGTTGGCGCCCAACCCAGTGGTTGGCGGCAATCCGGTAACAGGAACTGTCATGCTTCAATGCGCAGCTACGTCCGGCGATGTAATTGTGGCGCTCTCGAGTACGATGCCGTCGGTCGCGCAGCCGGCAGTCTCCAGCATCACGATTCCAGAGGGCTCTACTACCGGTGTCTTCAACGTGTCGACGAGCCCTGTGGCAGCCACCGCAACGCCTTCTATCACGGCCGTTACAGCACCCGGTGCCTTGAGCAAAAGTGCAAAGCTGAAGGTCACGCGATAGCAGCGGGAAGCTGCGGCCGTAATGAAGACCCTCAAAGGCCCGGAAGGCATCCCGCTTTCCGGGCCTCTTCGTTGCCTCGGCACGGCGGTCAAATCTTGGGGCAGCCCGGGACGTTGTGAATGCGATCATAGGCGCTACAGACCCGTGACGTTCTGATCCGCGCGGCCTCGACGTTGCCCTGACTCCGCCTGCCGATGTACGCGCCTGAAAGCGAGAGTCTGCGGAGGAAGCGCATCGCATGTCTCCTGGGAACCAAGGTCAGGCAACATGCCTGACACTGAGAGACGCGACGGATTCCAGCGGGAGGGCTCACTCTCGGCAAACGGCCGAGCCAGTCGGCCGAGCCAGCAGCGTCACTGTTGGTGGCTCATCGCCAGTCACCCGAGAGGGTGAAGGCAGCCCAATGGAACGGCGTCGAGGTTTGACGCTGGCTGATGGCATCGCGCTGCGCGCGCCGCAGCGCCTCGTCTTTCGGCACGCCCGCCTGCAGGTGACGGTAGACGGCACGCATCAGATCCGCCGTCGAGTCGTCGCCAACGCTCCAGAGGGACGCCAGCACCGACCTCGCACCTGCGTAGTGAAACGCTCGAGTCAAACTGATGAGACCTTCACCAGCCAACTCGGCGCCGAGCGCCGTCTCGCAAGCCGACAGCGTGACGAGGTCGGCATCGATGCGCAGTTGTTCGAAGATCTCCCAGGCCTGCAAGAGGCCGTTGTCCTGTCCCTCGCGCCGCTGCAGTGGCACCGACAGAGCGAGGGCCGAATTGAGAGGGAAGCGCGCATCGATCAGGCCGTGAGTGGCAAAGTGCAGGTATCGAGTCCTTCCGACCGACTTGGCGCGTTCCTCCGTCGCGCTGGCGCCGAGGTACGTAGTGGCGCGGTCGCCGAACAGTCGCCCTAACGCCTCGACTTCCGTACGCGTAGCGGGCAACGAGCCGAGCGTGTAGCCGCGTTGCAACATCCCCCGCAACTCGGTGTTCGTCCTATCCGCTGGAGTCCTCGACGACGGGTACTGAGGATCGCCGAACGCGACCAGCGTCGCCGGGTCAGGCGAGACAGGGCGCAGCTTTTTGAGCTCCTCGTAAACGGTCGCCGAAACCGCGGTGTGCAGTGGTTTCCACTCCACCAGATACTCCCAGGGCCGGTCCCCCGACTTGGGCAATTCCCCGGTGCTCCTGACGAGCGCCGCGAAGGGGAGGCTGTGTAGCGGTCCGTCAGGCGAGATCAGAACGCGGTCGGCACTTGCGAGGGCGCTTTCGGCCGGAGCAATCAGGACGTCGAACAACCGCCGCGACAGCTCGAGGAACGAAGGGCTCACAACATCTCGAGACCCAGCCTGGTGCTCGATCTGGCGCCGAAGCGCGGCGACCTGTTCGCGCAGTGCGGTCTCACCTACCGGAATTGTGTGTACCGTCAGTCGTGCCTGGCCATCCTGCCCGGCCAGCGGCTGGTTCGACCACGAACAGACGCGAGTTCTTTTTGCCGATGTGGTAGGAGAGCAGTGCCGTTCCGGGATCGAGCGCCTGCTGCATACCGGCGAGAGTCAATGGCCTGGGGTACTGGAGCCCCGCAAGACGTCGCGACTCGCCGCGGATCTTGTCCACGATGCGCGCGCGGCTCTCGCGCAGGTCACGCAATTGAGTCTGAAGACGTTCGACGTCCGCGGCTTGCCGGCCCGGGCTCAGTTCCGCGAGGGTCTCCTGTACCCGATCGTATTCCTCGTTGAGCTCCCTCCTCGCCTGCACCAGCTCCGGGGACAAGTCAGTGTCGAGGACGAGATCCCGCTCGGCGAGCACCATGAGGAGTGCGCGGGCCCGCGACCGCTCGAGGACCTCGAACGCTCGGGCCGGCTGATCCAGGGCGAGCAGCGTCTCGATGTACTCGACATAGTATTCGTGGCTTTGCCCGGCGAACCCGGTGCGAACCTCATTCGAACCACCGAGTCGTGTCGTCTGTGATTCGAGTGCGTCGATCGAACGTTCGAAGAACGCGGCCGCCGTGTCGAGGTCGCCCTTTCTGAAGGCGTACAGGCCGAGGCGCCGCAGCGCCTGCGCGTGGCTCTCGCTGTCCGGGGCGACCTGTTGTGTCACCGAGAGTGCGCGGTCGGCCAATCTGGTCGCCTCCGCCGAGTCGCCGCGGAGGTCCGCCACGTCCGCGAGGTTGCCCAGAACGGAACCGAACTCGACTGCCTCCGGTGCGGCCTCTTCCAGGATGGCGCGGGCCGCCTCGTACAGCTCGCGCGCCGCCGGCAAATCACCGCGGGTTTCTGCGGAATCGCCGAGGTTGGAGAGCGTGCCAGCAACGAGCGCGCTGCCGGGCGCGTGGCGCTCTTTGATGGCCAGCGCCTGCCGCAAGAGCGTCTCGGCCGCCCCGAGATCACCGCGCTCCGCGGCCGCGAGTCCGCGGTTGTTCAGCGTCTGCGCCACGATGAGGCTGCCCGGCGCAAGCCGCTCCGAGAGAGCAAGCGATCGCTTGTAGTAATCGTCCGCTCGGGTCGGGTCGCCGCGCTGGCTGGACAGCTTACCGAGATTGTGAAAGGACGACGCGACCGACATGCTGTTCGGCGACAGCCGTTCTCTGATTGCGAGTGACCGCAGGTGATACTCCTCGGCCGACAGCAGATCGCCGCGGTCTGTCAGGAGAACTGCCAGGTTGTCGAGCGCCGTCGCCTCGTCGGCCGTTCCGGCCGAGCGACTCTCGTAGATCGACAGCGCGCGGCGAAAGAACCGCTCCGCTTCAGTCAGACGCCCGCGATCGTTCGCCACCGTGCCCAGGTTCGTCAGGCTCATCGCGACCTGCAGACTCAACGGATCCAGCGACTCGTGAATCGCGAGCGCCCGCGCGTGCACTGCCGCGGCCTCCTGCAGATCGCCCCGCTCCCGCAAGAAAACCCCAAGACCGTTCAGAGCGCCCGCCAGGTCGGCGCTGCCGGGAACCAGACGCTCGAGCAGGCTGACGGCGCTGCGAAACAGGGGCGCGGCGGTCTCACCGTCGCCGCGATGCCAGGCCAGCCTGCCAAGGTTCGCGAGATTCCTCGCGAGCACGAAACTGCCTGGTGCGAGCGTCTGCTGAACGTCGACCGCCTCTCGCAAAGTCCGCTCGGCGGTAACGAAATCGTTCTGATCGATCGATAGGAATGCGATGTCGACCAGCGTTTTTGCGGCGCCGAGGCTTGCGGTCCCCATCCCCTGCCGGACCGCGATCACTGCGCGATAGGACTTCTCGGCTCTGCCGAAGTCTCTTTGCCTCTCGTAGGTCTGGGCCTGAGCCTCGTGCAGGGCGGCGATCGCGGCCCGGTCCCGCGAGCGCTCCGCGAACGCGACACCCTCTCGAATCACGGCGTGTGCGTCGTCCAGCCTGTTCGCATTTCGAAGAGCGGTCCCGGCTTGGAGGAGCAGCCACGCTGGAATCGAACCATCGCTATCGCGGCGTGCGGCATCCGCTGCCGCGGCGCGCCAGGTTTTCACCGCTTTGTCCAGCTCACCGGCTGCTGCCAACGCTCGCGCGCTTGCGTGTCTCTCGGAAAGATGCGGCGACATCACCGGGCGACCAGTGATTCTCCACCTGCCGACCGGGACCGAGATCGCAAGCCGCCCAGCGCCTCGGGAGCCGAACAGCGTCACCGGGCCGCGTGGGGCCTGCTCGACCTCCAGCTCACCTAGATCGAATGGCGAAAGGAAGTCACCTCGAGTCGGAGACGGATTCGCGGGAGGTGACCCGGCCCGCTCCCAGGACGTCAGCACGTCGCCCGGTAGGATCCCGGCCTTGTGGCCGGCCGAGCCGTTTTCAACCGCCTCGACGAGGATCCCGCGGGTCGTCGCCTCCTGGGCCAAGAGATCCTTCGACACGTCGACCCCGAAAAGCGCAACAACCATTAAACACGCGGCGATGATGAGGCGAGCAGGACGATCAGAGTTTGATGACATAGGCCGCGTCATTTTGAAGTGGCTCACCCATTCCAGTCATGTTACTTCGCGCAGTGCCCAGGCTCGCTGGTCGCGTTCAGCCGACCCTCCTTGACACGGCCGCAGATCGCGTGGAAGGATGATTGCCTGATGTTCGTGGTCACGACCTGCGCGTGTAGCTGCTGCGGAGCCAAAGCTTCCGGCAGCCCCGCTGTGTCCCCATGAGCGTCGTGCCCGAATAGAGCACGAACAAGGTTTCGCAGTGAAAGGCCCGGAAGGCATCCCGCTTTCCGGGCCTTTTTCTTTTTCAGCGACAAAAAAAAGACGATGACTACGACAACACGACCCATCGGCATCTACTACGAACACCCCGAGTGGTTCCGGCCGCTCTTCGCGGAGCTCGATCGCCGCGGCACGCCCTACGTGCGCGTCGATGCAGCCCGCCACTCGTACGACGCCAGCAACGGCGACGGCAGCGAGTTCGGCCTGTTGTTCAACCGAATGAGCCCGTCCGCCTACCTGCGCGGCCGCGGCCACAACATCCTCTATACGCTCAACTATCTCGCCCATCTCGAGCAGCTTGGCGTGCGCGTCGTCAACGGGCTCCGCGCTTATCGCATCGAGACGTCGAAGGCACTGCAGCTTGCGCTGCTGAAATCGCTCGGCCTGCCGTTTCCGGCCGCTCGTGTCATCAACCATCCTGCGCAGGCTCCCGCTGCGGCCGCTGGCCTTCGCTTTCCAGTCGTTCTCAAGGCCAACATCGGCGGCAGCGGCGCCGGGATCGTCCGATTCGATCGAATGGAGGATCTCGTTCGCGCCACGGAGGAGGATCGCCTCGATCTCGGGATCGATCAGACGGCGCTCGTCCAGGAGCTGATCCCCGCGCGGGGAGGGCACATCACGCGCGTCGAGATCCTTGACGGCCGGTATCTGTACGCGATCGCGGTTCAGGCGACGGGGGAGACCTTCAACCTGTGCCCGGCGGACATCTGCCAGCCGAAGAAGAGCCTCCGAGTCGAAGCCGCGACGCCGCCGGACGAAGTGATTGCAGATGTCGAACGGATCACGGCTGCGGCGGGAATCGAAGTCGGCGGCGTCGAACTGATCGTCGACGATCGCGACGGTCAGCGCTACTACTACGACATCAACGCGCTGTCGAACTTCGTGGCAGAAGCGCCGCGCGTCATCGGCTTCGATCCGTTCGTGCGGCTCGCTGATTTCCTCGAGCGGGAGGTGCGGTGACGCGAAAGAAATCATTGAAGACCCGGCGAACGTCACCGGCGCACTCGAGATAGGCGAAGTGTCCGCAGTCTTTCAGCGTCACCATCCGCGCGTTGGGGATGGCCTGGGTGATGTGCGTCGAGATCTCCGCGGGGATGAAGTCGTGGTCGCCCCAGATGACGATCGTCGGGATCCGCAGCGCGGACAGCCTGGGCATCAGGTCGTAGCCGGGCACGTTCCAGGTGTCGGCCATCAGCCGGTCCTCGACCGCTCGCGCCTTGACGATGCCGGCCTTGCCCTGACTGAAGAATGCGTCGCGCATCCTCGCCATCAGCTTTTCGTAGTCCTCGGATCGCTTCAGGGCGTGTTTGAAGTGAATGCGATAGCGCGCGATCACCGCCTCGGGATCGCCCTCCTTGTATGCATCGCCGTTGACGATGGCGCGCTGCCGGTCCATGTCGGCGCCGAGCTGTGCCAGGTATGCCTTCCTGAGCACGGCGACGTCGGCGGCGGAAGCCGGCGCGGGATTCATCAGAATGAGGTGCGACACACGGTCCGGATGTCGAAGCGCGTACTCGAGGGCAAGGACGGCTCCCCAGGAATGGCCAAGCAACGTTGTTGAGGTCAGCTGAAAATGCCGACGCACGACGTCGACATCATCGACGTCCGACGACAGCGTGACGTCCTCCGGCCGCACGCCATCGGCTGAGCGGCCGCGTCCACGCTGGTCGTAGTAGATGAGCCGGAACTCGTTGGCGAGACGATCCAGATCGGGCAGCAGATAGGCGTGATCGAAGTCGGGCCCGCCGTGAAGGACGACGATCGGCTGCCCGCGACCGATGTCGCGTGCGTAGAGCGACGTCTGACCGATCGGTATGCGGCTTTCGCGCGGCGACGTGCTCGTGGTCTGCGACGTGTTCTCCGAAGCGTGCGGAAAGATCGGCGCGATCGCCGCGACAAGGCTCGCGGCCACCCAACGTATCCTCATGCCTGGTGCTCCTCAGACGGCGCTCGGACGGCGCATCGCCCGGACGGCTTCCTCGATCTCCGCGAGCACTGCCGGGTCGTCGATAGTGGCCGGCATCTCGTAGGACTGCGCGTCGGCAATCTTGCGCATCGTGCTGCGCAGGACCTTGCCGGAACGCGTCTTCGGAAGACGCTTCACGATCATCGCGGTCTTGAAGCCGGCGACCGGACCGATGCGCTCACGGATCAGCTGTATCACTTCCGTCACGATGTCACCGTGCCGCGATTCTGGGACTCCGGCTTTGAGCACGACGAATCCGACGGGCACCTGTCCCTTGAGCGCATCGGCGATCCCAATCACCGCACACTCCGCGACGTCGCGATGCGACGAGACGACCTCCTCCATCGCGCCAGTTGCCAGCCGGTGTCCCGCGACGTTGATCACGTCATCCGTTCGCGTCATCACGTAGAGGTAGCCGTCCTCGTCGATGAACCCCGCGTCGGCGGTCTTGTAGTAGCCGGGAAAATCCGACAGGTACGCCTGCTCGTAGCGCGCGTCCGCGTTCCAGAGGGTCGGCAGCGTTCCCGGCGGCAGCGGCAGCTTGCAGACGATCGACCCCATCTCTCCCGCCTTTACCGGCCGTCCACGCGGGTCGAGCACCTCCACGTGCCATCCCGCCACGGGCCGGCCGACCGATCCGGGTTTCACCGGCATCATTTCGAGGCCGACGCAGTTGGCGCAGATCGGCCAGCCGGTTTCGGTCTGCCACCAGTGATCGATGACCGGAACGTTCAACTTCTCCTGTGCCCAGGCGAGCGTATCGGGATCGGTTCGTTCGCCGGCGAGGAACAGCGTGCGAAATCGCGTCAGGTCGTAACGTTTGATGAGCAGTCCGTCAGGATCCTCGCGCTTGATCGCGCGAAACGCGGTTGGCGCCGTGAACAGGCAGGCGACATCGTGCTGCGACGCCACGCGCCAGTAGACGCCGGCATCCGGCGTGCCGACCGGTTTCCCTTCGAACAGAACCGTCGTGCATCCGTGGACGAGCGGTCCGTAGACGATGTACGAGTGCCCGACGACCCAGCCGATGTCGGACGCCGCCCAGAACACCTGCCCCGGCTGCACGCCGTAGATGTTCTTCATCGACCAGTCGAGGGCGACGAGGTGTCCGCCGTTGTCGCGCACGATGCCTTTCGGCTGGCCGGTGGTGCCCGACGTATAAAGGATGTAGAGCGGATCCGTTGCCGCCACCGGAACGCACTCGTGCCGCTCGGCCCCTGCCACGGCGTCGTGCCAATCGATGTCGCGTCCGGCGTCGAGCTCCGCGGTGGCCATCGGCCGCTGGTAGACGATGCAGTGCGCCGGCTTGTGGCGCGACATCGAGAGCGCCGCGTCGAGAAGGGGCTTGTACGGAACCACCCGTCCCGGCTCGATCCCGCACGATGCCGTGACGACAGCCTTCGGACGCGCATCGTCGATGCGCGCCGCCAGCTCGTGCGAGGCGAAGCCGCCGAACACGACCGAGTGGATGGCGCCGATCCGCGCCACCGCCAGCATCGCGATCACCGCCTCGGGAATCATCGGCATGTAGATGATGACGCGGTCGCCCTTCGAGACGCCGAGCCGCGCCAGCGCGCCGGCGAAGATCGAAACCCTGTCCAGCAGCTCGCGAAAGGTGAGTGTGGCGATGGTGCCGGTGACAGGGCTGTCGTAGATGAGCGCGGGTTGATCGCCTCGGCCCGCCGCGACGTGCCGGTCGACCGCGTTGAAGCAGCTGTTGACCTCGGCGCCTGGAAACCAGCGATAGAACGGCGCGCGGGCGTCGTCGCGCACGCGATCCCACGGCGAGTACCAGTCGATGGCTCCGGCCGCTTCGGCCCAGAAGCCCTCCGGGTCGCTCAGGGATCGCGCATGAATCGCGTCGGAAACGCGCACCACCGAAGGATACCTCTAGCTGTCGCGTGCCGAGCTCATGCCGTCCCTTGTGCGACGACGTCCGCGTCGCCTGCCGCCGGGAACTTGTCGTTCATCCATGCCTGCCAGCGAGGGTCCTCTCGCGCGGCCATCAGCGCCGCTCCATCACCGTAGAAAAACACCCGGACCGACACGCACGTCTGGGGCCCCATGCCCATGGCGAAGAAATGTGCGACGCCCGCGGCGGGCTGATCGAGCCTCACGAGGAGCTCCGGGTCCTGCGGCGGGCCGACGCGCTCCACCGATCCGGCCAGCAGCGGCGCCGCCGTGCGCGACTTCACATGCTGGCCCTCGGCCGCGTCCGAAAATCCGAGATTGTTCATGAGGCTGGCCCATGCGTTTGGAACAGGCTCGCCTGTCATGCTCAATGTCTGCAGCCCGGCGCTCGGCAAGCCGCGGTAGTGTGCCAGGTAGATCCGCAGGATGCGGAAGAAACAGACCCAGCCCGTCTCCTGTCCCTCGAACTGGCCGTCCCACTCGTCGGTGTCTGCAAACCAGCTGTGCACGACGCGGACGAGGCACGTGTCCCCGGCGCGGCTTTCGACAATCCATTCGGTGGCCACGGCGGGACTGCCCGGGCCGCCCATTCCGCCCGGGCTTTCGAACGTGAAGCGGCGCGGCGGATCCCATGCGGTGATCGTGGCCGTCGCTTCCATCCCCGGACCGAAGGTCGCCGAGGCGGTGCCGCCGACGCGTTCCTCCACGCGGCTGGGCACGAACCAGGACGAAATGCCCGGTCCGGTGGCGATGGCCCGCCACACTTCTTCGGGCGTGCCGGGGACCTCGGCCTGTGCCTCGACGAACCGGCGTCCGGATGCATCTTTCTTTACAGGCATCATTCACTCCTTGTGTTGTGAATCGAGTGGCAGCGGATGCGCGACGATCACGAGGCGATGGGCGCGGCCGCCCGGGGTCGTGGCGTCGTGATATCGGCGGGCGAGCGCCGTCACCGTGTCTGTCAGCTCTTGCGTGAAGGCGGCGCGATCTGCCGCGGACTTGAAGGTGATTTCCGTGTCGATCGAGAGCGTCGCGAGCCGCTTGCCGGCTTTGCCCGCGCGCCGTACCAGCGTGCCGACTTCGCGCACGATGCGCGCGGCGAGGGCGATCAGGTAGCTGGCGGAGAGCCGATCCGCGCCGCGCCCGGGATCGGCGGCGACGGGCCCCAGCGCGATCGGCGAGACCACGTAGGATGCGGCGCTGGCGACCATCACGCGCTCGCGCAGGCCGCCCCACAGCCGCTCTTCGGAGACGCGCACGAGCCCGTACTCCTCGAGCGAGCGCAGGTGGTAGTTGATTTTCTGCCGCGGGATGCCGAGCCTGGCTGCCAGCGCGGCCGCCGAGGCCGGCTCGGCGAGCGCCGCCAGCAAGCGGCTCTTGACCGGATCGACCGCGAGCGCGGCGGCGGACGGGTCGTCGATGACTTCGAGATCGACCATTTGCCGCCATAAAACCATTGACAGGATTTTTTGTCAAGCCCGAGGCATGACTCGGCAGACCTAAAGGTCTGCGCTACGGCTCAGCGAGTTGTCGCGGGAACGGGGTCCGCGGTCGTAGCGCAGGCCTTCGGCCTGTCGCGCGGTGAACGGCGGTCCGCGGTCTTGGCGCAGGCCTTCAGGCCTGCCTCGCGGAGAACGCGTTTCAGCGATAGCGATAGAGCTTGATGCGCTGGATTGACAGCCGGCCGGGAACGAGCCGCAGATGCCGTCCCTGGTGTGTTTCGTCGCCGTTCAGCCACCGCACGTTCTGCCACCGTCCGTTCACGAACCGGCCTTCTTCGACGCTGAGGATGCCTGTCTGCCAGCCCGGCTCGGTCGCCGCGAACGTGACCGTCACGCCAATTCCCGCGAACAGGAATTCGTCCGCCCCGGTTGCGATCACCAGACCGCCGGCCGGCATCGCCGTCGCCGTGCTCGATCCGGCCGCCGCACCATCCGCGAGCGATGGAGGCGCGCTGCGCTCGAAGCTTGCCGAGAGCATGTAGCCGTTGAGGCGGATCTGCTGCGGCTGCCGGTTGTCGGGATGCTCCTGAATAAGGCCGGCCATCGTGCCGCGGCCGCGGTGATCGAGGATCAGCGGCGTGAGCTGTTCGATCACGTCGTAGCTCGCCGCGAGCAGGCCGGCGGCAGGCTCGCCGATCGATTCAATCGCAAACGGAGAGAACCCGAGCGCGTCGTGTTCGGCGAACGCGTAGAGCGCGTTCACCGCCGCATCCGGACCGCGCAGGGCCTCGGGGATGAAAAGGGGATTCCCGCCGCGCACGTAACGGCGCGTCCACTCGACGAACGTCGGGAAGTAGATGTCGGGCGCGATGAAGTCAATCGCCGGCGCACCCGCGCGCCAGACGTCGATCAGGTGCGGCAACGGACCGGCGCTGGGGTACTGGCCCGGCTGATAGCCGGGGCGGATCAACGCCGCATTGACGAACATCGGCAGCGGATACTCGGCCTTCCCTGCGGCGGTGACGTGCTGGGTGAATCGCGCGAAGTGCCACGCCATGAAGATCTCTTCGGCCGCCGCGCCGCCGCCGAACACATCGGCCCAGGTCCCAACTCGCTTCGCGCCGGCGCTGTGCCACCGCTCGCGCAGTTCCGGTGCCAGCGAGTCGGCACGCTTGACGAGGAACTCGATCAGTTCGGGGGGGATCGGGGATGCGAACGCGGTCGTCGCCTGCTCGCTGTGGTCGCGGGCATCCGGGATCATGCCGATCTCGTTCTCGACCTGGACCATGACGACCGTCTGCGCCGCGCCGTCGATCGCCCGCAGGTGTTTCATCAGCGCCGCGAAGGCGCGCGCATCGGCGTCGCGGTTGGCGGGGAAGAATGGCGACAGGATCTCGACGCTTCGTCCGCTCGCGTCGACGCTGCGCGGAAACCGGCGCTGGTCCTTCTTGACCCACGCCGGTGCGTAGCAGGACATGCTGTTTTTCCACGTGCCGAACCACAGCAGCACGAGCTTGATGTCGTGCTTGCGTGCCGCGGCCACGAGGCCATCCACGAGCGCGAAGTCGAACTTGCCCTCTTCGGGTTCCAGGAGGTCCCAGTAGACCGGCGCCAGGATCGTGTTCAGGCGCAGCGCGCGAAAGCGCTCCCAGAACGGGGCAAGGTAATCGAGGTTGGATGCCGACGAATTGCCAAGCTCGCCGCCGCGAATCAGAAACGGCCGGCCGTTCACCACCAGCTGCGTCGCGCCGCTTTCGCTGCGCAGGTGCGGCAGCGAAGGGGATTGCGCGGCCGCCGCGAGACCACAGATCGCGAGCGCCAGCGCAATCGCGGCTGTTTTCACCCCAGCCGCCCGAGTGTCGCGGCGTTGCCGGCGAGCGCGAACCCGAAGTAGTCGCGCGCGTTGAAGAAGCAGACCTGCTGGACGAGGCGGCCGAGCAGGTCGCGATCGTCCGGCAGCCGCCCGCCGCGGACATCCTCGCCGAGCAGGTTGCACAACACGCGCCGGAAGTACTCGTGCCGCGAGTACCAGAGCACGCTGCGCGAATCGGCCACCATTCCCACGAACCGGGCCAGCAGGCCGGTGTTCGAGAGCGCGTTGATCTGCGCGATCATCCCGTCGGCGTGGTCGAGGAACCACCACGCCGCACCGAGCTGCAGCTTGCCCGGTACCGTGCCGTCCTGAAAGCTGCCGAGAATCGTCGCGAACAACTCGTTGTCGCCCGGGTTGCTGTTGTAGAGGATTGTCTTCGCCAGCTGATTGGTCGCATCCAGGCGATCGAGGAAGCGCGCCAGCGGCGTCGCCTGTGAGGCATCGCCGATCGAATCGAATCCGGCATCCGCGCCGAGCAGCGCGCGCTGGCGCGAACTGGTCGCCCGCAGTGCCCCGAGATGAAACTGCTGCACCCAGCCGCGCTCGTGATGGAGCACCGCCAGGTGGAACAGCAGCGCGGACTTGAGGCGACGCGCGCGCTCGGCGTCCAGGTGCTGCCCGCGGCGCAGTCGATCGAAGTCCTGCTCGACCTCGGCGTCGCTCCACTCGTCCGCGGCCATCATGTCGAGTCCCACATCGGACGCCCGGCACCCGAGATCGTTGAACGCCTCGTGGCGGACCCGCAACGCGTCGAGCAGCGAGGCGAGGCAGCCGCCAACCGATCGCGCCGAAGCCGCTTCGAGACGTGAAATCCACGCGTTGAACGCGGCCGGATCCTCTACCGCCAGAATCCTGTCCGATCGCCACGTCGGATAGACCCGCGTCGTGCGTTCGGGACAGGCCGCCAGCGCGCGATGCCACTCCAGCGGGTCGGCCGGATCGTCCGTCGTGCAGACGACGGCGACGCCGAAGGCGCGGAGGAGCGCCATCAGCGTGAAGCCGTCTTCCTGCAGCCGCTCGTTGCAGCGATCGAAGATCGCGCGGCTGGTCGCAGGCGAAAGCTGTGCGTCGATGCCGAACGCGCGCCGCAGCTCGAGATGCGTCCAGTGATAGAGCGGGTTGCGCAGCGTGTCGGGTACGGTCCGCGCCCAGGCGTCGAACCGCTCCCAGTCCGACGCGTCACCCGTGATGTACCGTTCGGCGACGCCGTTGGCCCGCATCGCGCGCCACTTGTAATGATCTCCGTCGAGCCAGATTTCCGTGATCGATCGGAAGCGGTGATCCGAGGCGAGCTGTTGCGGATCGAGGTGAGAGTGAAAATCGATGATCGGCAGCGGCTCGGCGAACTGGTGGTAGAGGTCGCTGGCCACGGCGCTCTCGAGCAGGAACTCGTCGTCCATGAACGCGCGCGGCGAGGCCCGGCGGGCGATCGCGAGCCGGTCTGGCGGCGTCATCGACGCGCTCCGAGCAGGACCTCGGTCGTCAGCTGATCGAGCCGTTCGTACCCCAGGCCGCGCGATCCGAGCGCCCCACGATCGAACGTTCGTGCTTTCAGCGCGTCCGCTTCCGCGCGGGAAAAGCGTCCGGCAGCGATGCCGGCGCCGGCTGGTCCCGCCGACGCGGCGAGCAGCGACTGGATTTCGGCATCCTCATTCCATTGCCGCGCGCGCTCTTTCAGCAGCAGATACGTGCGCATGCATCCACGTGCGAAATCGCGGACGCCGTCGAGGTCTTCCGTGCGGTAGGCATGCGCGTCGAAGTGGCGGGATCCGGAATAGCCGACGTCCTCGAGGAACTTCACCAGGAAGAACGCCTGCTTGAGGCTCTGTGCCCCGAACCTGAAGTCCTGATCGAAACGCCCGAACGCCTGATCGTTCAGATCGATGTGAAACAGCTTGCCGGCGTCCCACGCCTGCGCGACCGCGTGCAGGAAATTGAGGCCGGCCATGTGCTCGTGCGCAACCTCGGGGTTGACCCCGACCATCTCCGGATGGTCGAGCGTCGCGATGAATCCGAGCATCGCGCCCGTTGTCGGCAGGTAGATGTCGCCGCGCGGCTCGTTGGGCTTCGCCTCGAGCGCGAACACGAGCTCGTACTTCCGATCGCGGACGTACTCGCTGAGAAAGTTGATCGCGTCGCGAAATCGCTTCACCGCATCCAGCGGGCTGCGGCAGGCGTCGGTTTCCACGCCCTCGCGGCCGCCCCAGAACACGTAGACCCCGGCCCCAAGCTCCACGCCGAGGTCAATCGCGCGCATGGTTTTCTGCAGCGCGTAGTCCCGGACCCTGGCATCGTTGCAGGTGAACGCGCCATCCTTGAACGCCGGGTCGGTGAACAGGTTGGTCGTCGCCATCGGCACGGTCACACCGGTGCTGGCGAGCGCCTGCTTGAACTCGCGAACGATCCGATCGCGTTCCGCTGGCGTGGCGTCGATCGGCACCAGGTCGTTGTCGTGCAGGTTGACACCCATGGCCCCGGCGTCGGCGAGCAGGTGGACGAGGTCGACCGGGCTGACCCGCGGACGCACGGGCTCGCCGAACGGGTCGCGCCCTGGGTTGCCGACGGTCCACAATCCGAACGTAAATTTGTGTTCCGGGCGCGGCGCGTAGGGGTCGGTCATCTGCGGCCTCCGCTCGGAAACCCGGGCCCGGTGGGGGGACGGCCTCGTGGTGACGCAGCGGTGTTATAGTTCTCGGCCAGAACTATACGTGTCAGGCGTGCTGGAGGTCAACTACACAGGATTCTGCGGACTCAAGCTGTCAACACCCTCCGCAGGTTGTTTTATTTTGTTGTTGTCGCGAACGATTGAGGACAGACGATGAGCGGAAGGGTGAGGGTCCTCGGGAGGCTGCGGCACGCGGTGGTCGTCGTCGCGGCGGCTCTCGGCGCCCTGCACGCCACGCCCGTCCGGGCCGAATCCGGCGCCGACCTCTGGCTGCGGTATCCGCCCATCGACGACGCGGCGATCCGCGACGGATACCGGCGCTCCATGAGCGCCGTGGTCGTCGCGGGTGATTCGGCGACGGCGCGGCTCGCGCTCGCCGAGCTGAAACGTGGCCTGTCCGGACTTCTCGGCGGCGACGTCATGGTGGCGCCCGCCATCGATCGTGATGGCACGGTGCTGGTTGGGACACCGGCCAGCTCGCCCGAGATCGCCGGGCTGCGCTGGACCGACGATCTGGCGCGCGCCGGCGACGAGGGATACATCGTGCGCTCCGCGCCCGTGAACGGCCGCGCCGCCACGATCATCGCATCGACGAGCGACGTCGGCGCGCTGCGCGGCACCTTCCACTTCCTGCGTCTGCTGCAGACCCGAGCGTCCATCACATCCTTGAACATCGTCGAGCGGCCGCGGATGGATCGGCGTCTGCTGAATCACTGGGACAATCTCGACGGCACCATCGAGCGCGGCTACGCCGGCACGTCGCTCTGGAAATGGGAAGAGCTGCCCGGCCGCATCGATCCGAGAGTCGAGCAATACGGCCGCGCGAACGCGTCGCTTGGCATCAACGGGGTCGTGCTCAACAACGTCAACGCGAATCCCTCGATTCTCACCACGCCGTATCTGCAGAAGGCCGCCGCGCTGGCCCGAGTGCTCAGGCCGTACGGCATCCGCGTCTACCTGTCGGTCAACTTCGCGTCGCCGCGGGCCATCGGCGGGCTGCCGACCGCCGACCCGCTGGACGACAAGGTCGCGCGCTGGTGGCGCGACAAGGCTGACGAGATCTATGCGCTCATTCCCGACTTCGGCGGGTTCCTCGTCAAGGCCAACAGCGAAGGACAGCCGGGGCCGCAGGACTACGGGCGCACGCACGCGGAAGGGGCCAACGTGCTCGCGGACGCGCTCGCGCCGCACAAGGGCGTGCTGATGTGGCGCGCGTTCGTCTACTCGGCGGACGTCGATCCCGATCGCGTGAAGCGCGCCTACCTGGAATTCGTGCCGCTCGACGGCAAGTTTCGCGAGAACGTCGTCGTCCAGGTGAAGAACGGTCCGCTCGATTTCCAGCCCCGCGAGCCATTCAGCCCGCTGTTCGGTGCGACGCCGCGGACGCCGCTGATGGCGGAGCTGCAGATCACCCAGGAATACCTCGGCCACTCGGTGCACCTCGTCTATCTCGCGCCGATGTGGAAGGAAGCGCTCGACTCGGACACGTATACGTCAGGCCCGGATTCGCCCGTCAAGAAGGCGATTGCCGGGATCGCCGGTGTCGCGAACACCGGGAGCGACGTGAACTGGACCGGCCATCATTTCGGCCAGGCGAACTGGTACGCCTACGGCCGTCTCGCGTGGAATCCCGACCTCGACGCCGGCGACATTGCCGACGAATGGATCGCGATGACGTGGGGCCACGCCGGCGCCATTCGCTCGACGCTCCGCCCGCTGATGCTCGAGTCGCGCGAGACATACGTCGACTACACGATGCCGCTCGGGCTGCATCACCTGATCGGCGGCGACCACTACGCGCCGATGCCGGAAAATCCGGACCCGCGGCGCGCCGACTGGTCCGCGATCTACTACCATCGCGCCGATGCCGCCGGCATCGGGTTCGATCGCACGCGCAAGGGCAGCAACGCCGTCGATCAATATCGGCCGCCGCTGCGCGATCGGTTCAACGATCCGGCGACGTGCCCCGAGAAGTTTCTGCTCTGGTTCCATCGGCTGCCCTGGGACTACCGCATGTCCTCGGGGAGAACGCTCTGGGAGGAAATCGTCCGCCGCTACCATGCGGGCGCCGACCGGGCGCGAACGATGGTGTCGCGCTGGGAGACCCTGCGCGGCCAGATCGATGACGAGCGCTATCAAGCGGTGCTCTCGAAACTGAAGCAGCAGGCGGACGATGCCGCGGCGTGGCGCGATCACTGCCTGAAGTATTTCCAGCAATTCAGCCAACGATCGATCTCGAACACGAGGGAGCCATGAGCCGGACTGCCACCGAGTCGGACAAGCTGTCGATCGCCGAGAAGGTCGGCTACGGCCTGGGCGACATGGCCGCGAACTTCATCTTCCAGACGATGGTGATGTTCCAGCTGGCGTTCTACACCGACACCTTCGGCATCGCGGCGGCGGCCGCGGGGACGCTGCTCGTGGTCGTGCGCGTGTTCGACGCGGCGTTCGACCCGGTGATGGGGGTGATCGCGGACCGGACCAATACCCGATGGGGCAAATTCCGTCCATGGATCCTCTGGACCGCCGTGCCGTTCGGCCTCGCGGCGTTCCTGAGCTTCGTCACGCCGGATTTCGACGCCGGCGGCAAGCTCGCCTACGCCTACGTCACCTACATCCTGCTGATGGCCGTCTATTCGGCGAACAACCTGCCGTATTCGGCGCTCTCGGGGGTGCTGACCGGGGATCTGGCGGAACGCACCAGCCTGTCGTCCTATCGATTCGTCTGCGCGATGCTCGCGCAGCTGATCATCCAGGGACTGGCGCTGCCGATGGTCCACTACTTCGGACAGGGCGACAGCGCGAAGGGGTATCAGTACACAATCGGGATCTTCTCCGCGGTCGCCGTCCTGCTGTTCTTCATCACCTTCGCGACGACGAAGGAACGGATCACGCCGGCGCCGGATCAGACCGCATCGATCGGACAGCACTTCGCCGACCTCGGGCGCAACGGCCCGTGGCTGGCGATGTTCGTGCTCACGTTCATCCTGTTCATCACGCTCGCGATGCGCGGCAGCGTCGTCCTCTATTACTTCAAGTACTACGTCGGCAACGAGAGCCTGTTCAGCGCGTTCAACGTGCTCGGCACGACGGCGACGATCATCGCGATCTTCTTCTCGAAGGGGCTGGCGATGCGCTTCGGCAAGCGCAAGGTGTTCATGGCCGGCCTGGCCGGAACGGCGCTCCTGACGCTGGCGTTCCTGCCGCTGCCGCCAGATGCGGTGCGGTTGATGTTCACCGCCGAGATCCTCAGGCAATTCGTCTACGGATTCACCATCCCGCTGCTGTGGGCGATGATGGCCGACGTCGCCGACTACTCCGAGTGGCGCACGCGGCGCCGCGCGACCGCCATCGTCTTTTCGGCGATCGTCTTCGCGCTCAAGGCCGGGCTCGGCTTCGGCGGGGCGATCACCGGCTACCTGCTCGCGTTTTACGGCTATGTGCCGAACGTGGCGCAGACGAGCGCGGCGCGCGACGGCATCCGCCTGACGATGAGCGTGTTCCCGGCGGTCGGGTTCGCGCTGTGCGCCGCGTGCCTGTTCTTCTACACCATCGACCGGTCGGCGGAGATTCGGATCACCACCGAGTTGAAGGAACGCCGCAAGCTGTATACGGCCCCCGGGCGCGAAGTCGCCTCGCACTGACAGGTTCGCACATGCGTGTTCTCCGATTGACGCTCCTGGTACTGACGATGGCTGCCGTGGCGATTGCCGCGCCGATCGCGCTCAAGTCGCTGTCGCCACCGGGTCTGCGGCTTGGCGCGGCGCTCAGCACCGCGCAGGTCGAAGGCGGCGATGCGCGTTCGCTGTCGATCGCCACCGATCAGTTCAATTCGATCACGCCGGAGAACCTGCTGAAGTGGTCCAGCGTGCATCCGGAGCCTGCCCGGTTCGACTTCTCTCCGGCCGACAGGTTCGTGGAGATTGGCGAGCGCCACAAGATGTTCGTGGTCGGGCACACGCTCGTCTGGCATCAGCAGACGCCCGCCTGGGTGTTTGCTTCGGCGGACGGTCCACGCGCGGATCGTGCCACGCTGCTGTCGCGCATGCGCGAGCACATCCTGACGGTGGCGGGCCGCTACCGCGGCCGCATCCACGGATGGGACGTCGTCAACGAGGCGCTCGAAGAGGATGGCACGCTGCGGCGAACGCCCTGGCTCGAGGCGATTGGCGAGGACTACATCGCGAAGGCGTTCGAGTTCGCGCGCGAGGCGGATCCGCAGGCGGAGCTCTACTACAACGACTACAACCTGTGGAAGCCGGCGAAGCGCGACGGCGCCATCAGGATCGTGAACGATCTGCGGTCTCGCGGTCTCCGCGTCGATGCGATCGGCGAGCAGGGGCACTGGGGCATCGGGGAGCCGTCGCTCGAGCAGATCGACGACACGCTTCGCGACATCCCGGCGCGCGCCGGCGTCAAGGTGATGCTTACCGAAGTCGACATCGACGTCCTGCCGCGGGATCCAGCGATGTGGGGCGCCGACCTGGCGAAGAAGGCGACCATCCGTGCGGCGACGAACATCTATCCCGACCGGCTGCCTGACGAACAGCAGCAGCAGCTCGCCCGCCGCTACGCCGACATCTTCCGCCTCGTGCTCGAGCATCGCCGCCAGTTGTCGCGCGTCACGTTCTGGGGTGTGACGGATGCGCAGTCCTGGCTGAACGATTTTCCGATCCCCGGGCGTGTCAACTATCCGCTGCTGTGGGATCGTGAAGGGCGGCCCAAGCCGGCGTTCGATGCGGTGGGAGAAGTCTTGAAGGGCAGGCGATGAAACAGGGAAACGAACCCGACGTCGTGGCGGATCGCGAGCGTTCGACCGCCAAGTACTGGAATCCGGACCTGCCGGTGGACGAGCGCGTCGAGGATCTGCTGTCGCGGATGACCCTCGAAGAAAAAGTCGGGCAGATGGTGTGCCTCTGGCGACAGAGGGCCGACACGCTGATCGACGGGGCGGGGCGGTTCGACGCGGCAAAGGCACGCGCCGCGTTTGCCGACGGCCATCCGCCCGGTCACGTGGCGCGGCCGAGCGACGCGGGCGATGGGCTCACCGCGCGCCGCATGGCGGAGCTGACCAACGACATCCAGCGGTTCTTCATCGAGTCGTCGCGCCTCGGCATCCCGGTGATTTTTCACGAGGAGTGCCTGCACGGGCTTGCCGCGCGCGAGAGCACCAGCTATCCGCAGCCGATCGGCCTCGCCGCGACCTTCGACGTCGATCTCGTCGAGCGCGTCTATACGGCGACCGCTGCCGAGGCGCGCGCCCGCGGCGCGCATCAGGCGCTGACGCCCGTCGTCGACGTCGCGCGCGAGCCGCGCTGGGGCCGCGTCGAGGAAACCTTCGGCGAGGATCCCGTGGCTGGTGTCCCGCATGGGGGTCGCCGCGGTGCGCGGTTTTCAGGGGGACGCGACCTTCCGCGACAAGCAGCGCGTCATCGCCACGTTGAAGCACTTCGCCGCGCACGGGCAGCCGGAGTCGGGCATCAACTGCGCGCCGGTCAACGTCTCCATGCGCGTACTGCGCGAGACGTTCCTGTCGACGTTCCGCGCCGCCGTGCGCGAGGCGGGTGTGCTCAGCGTGATGCCGTCGTACAACGAGATCGACGGCGTGCCGTCGCACGCGAACCGCCGGCTGCTCCAGGACGTTCTCCGCGGCGAATGGGGCTTTCGCGGCACCGTCGTGTCGGATTACTTCGCGATCACCGAGCTGCACGAGCGCCACGACACCTTCGGCCATCACGTCGCGCACGACAGGAAGGATGCCGCCAGGCTCTCGGCGCAGGCGGGCGTCGACATGGAGCTGCCGGATCCCGACTGCTATCCCCATCTCGTCGCGCTCGTGCGCGAGGGGGCGCTCGCCGAGGCCGTCATCGACGAGCGGGTACGGCCCATCCTGCGGCGCGAAGTTCCAGTTGCGGCTGTTCGAGGATCCGTACGTCGACCCCGCCGCGGCCGAGCGGATCGTTCGAGAGCCGTCGCATCGCGAGCTCGCGCTCGAAGCCGCGCGCAAGACGATCACGCTGCTGAAGAACGATCCGGCGATCCTGCCGCTCGATCCGGATGCCGCGAAGACGATCGCCGTGATCGGCCCCCATGCGGATCGCGTCATGCTCGGCGGCTACAGCGGCGTGCCGCTCCACTTCGAGACCGTGCTCGGCGGCATCAAATCGCGGGTGCCGCGGACCGTCAACGTCCTGTATCACGAGGGGTGCCGCGTCACGATCGGCGGATCCTGGACGCAGGACGAAGTCAGGGCGGCAGATCCCGAGGAGAACCGCCGGATGATTCGCGAGGCGGCCGCCGTCGCTGTGCGCGCCGACGTGGTCATTCTCGCCGTCGGCGACAACGAGCAGACCTCGCGCGAAGGATGGGGGCTCAATCACCTCGGCGATCGGGCCAGCCTCGATCTCGTCGGCCAGCAGGACGAGCTGATCGATGCGATCGCCGCGACTGGCACGCCCATCGTCGCGCTGCTGTTCAGCGGCCGTCCCGCGTCGATTCGCAACCTCGCGTCGAAGGCTTCGGCCATCCTCGAGCTGTGGTACCTCGGACAGGAGACCGGCAGGGCAGTCGCCGAAGTGCTGTTCGGCGACGTCAATCCCGGCGGCAGGCTGCCGATCACCATTCCACGGTCGGTGGGACATGTGCCGGCGTATTACAACCACAAGCCGTCCGCACGCCGCGGATACCTGTTCGAGTCGGCCGATCCGCTTTACGCGTTCGGGTTCGGTCTCAGCTACACGACGTTCAGGTATTCGAACCTCCGGCTCGAACGAGCCGGGATCGCCGCCGGCGAAACCGCGCGCGTGCTGATAGACGTCACCAACACAGGAGCGGTCCGCGGCGACGAGGTCGTGCAGCTCTATATCAGGGATGTGGTGAGCAGCGTCACCAGACCGGTCAAGGAGCTCAAAGGATTTCAGCGCATTTCGCTCGCGCCCGGCGAGACGCGGACCGTCACGTTCGACGTCACCCCCGAACATCTCGCGTTCTACGACATCGACATGGTGTACCGTGTCGAGCCCGGGGAGTTCCGGTTGATGGTCGGCTCGTCGTCGCGGGACGAGGATCTTCAGACGGTGATGTTGCGTGTCAGCGCGTAGCCGCGCGGCGCCCCTCTAATCGCGTGCGCTTGGGGAATTCGAAACGTCTCATTAACAAGAGGTCACGAGATCAAGAGGACAAGAGTGTTCTCCTGATCTTCTGATCTCTTGTAGAGGCTAGCTCAAATCGTCTCGTGTTCTCCTGATCCTCCTGTAAGAACGTCGATAGACAATTCACTTCCGCGCAACGAACAGCCCGAGATCGATCGCATCGGCCATGATGCGGTAACCGGCGGCGGAGGGATGTAGATGATCGCCGCCGTCGACCGCCGACGACAGGCGCGTCGGGCGGGCGGGGTCGCGGGTGGCGGCGTCGAAGTCGATCACGCCGTCGAACCTGCCGCTCGTCCGGATCCACGCGTTGACGCGCTGGCGATCGGCTTCGGCCTCCGGCGAGTCGTAGTCCTTGAACCCTTCGAACGGCATGATCGTCCCGCCATAGACGAGGATGCCGCGCGCGTGGGCGCGCTCGATGATCTGCTCGTAGGCGAGGATCATGTCGTCCGCGGTCGGCGCCCACTCGCCGTTGGCGCGATCCTTTCGCGCCGCGCCGATGTCGTTGACCCCCTCGAGCACGATCAGCCATCGCACGCCTGGCTGCGCGAGCACATCGCGATCGAGCCGCGACAGCGCATTGGGGCCGACGCCGTCGCGCCACACGCGATTGCCGCCGAGCGCCAGGTTCAGCACCGCCACCGGCGTGTCCGGCTTCGCGGCCTGGAGCCTGCGCGCGAGGTTGTCGGGCCACCGATCGTTGCCGTCCGTCGTCGATCCCCGGCCATCGCTGATCGAGTCGCCGAGAATCGCAACGGCTGCCGCGCGTTCGTCCGCCAGCACCTCGATGCCGCTGAGGAAATACCAGTGCACGACCGGCGCCGCGCCGGCGAGCTCGAGCGCGTCGGCCGCTTCGCCGGCCATCAGGTATGACGTCGTACGCGATCCCGGATGCCCGGTAATCGCCGCGGGCGCGCCGCGCAAGCGGATGGTCACCGCGACGTTCGTCAGCGGCGCCAGCTCGAAATCCAGCGTGTCGGAGAGGATCGGCGCGCCCGCCGGAATAGTGACGGACGCGGCGCCGCGGAAGGTGACGGGCCGATCGGTTCCCTTTTGAATTGCGCCGCCGCCCGCCGATCGCGCGACGCGGACCGAGTGCAGCGTGAGCTCCGAGTTTCCGAACGCGTTCGAAAAGCGCAGCCGCATCTTCCGCCCGCCGATCGAGACGCGAACGATTTGCCGCAGCGTGGCGTCGCCAAATCCCGGAGGCGGAGGCAGGTTTGCCTGCTCGACCAGTTGGGGAGCGGCCGCCCAGGTGCCGACCCATTTGTCCGCGGACGGCTGCGCCGGGAGGCCGGCCGGAGCGGGCGCGATTGCTCCGGCGAGCACACCCAGCAGACACGTGACGCGGACGGTCCGCCGGAGAAGCATGGAGCGAGATTATGCGATCAGAAGGTGTCGGTGATGTTGCCGGTGATGGTGCCGTAGAGCACCTGCGCGTGCGCCGCGGGGACGACGCCGAGGGCGACCGCCAGTGCTATTGCCGCCAGGTCGACCCGTCGTGTGGTCGAGAAAGTCATCACTTCCTCCAGTTCTACAACGGTCACGATGTGCGGCGGTGCCGCCTTAAATATTTAGTTCGACATCACAACAGAATAAATTCTGGCCTCTTAAAACCCGCTCGGTGGCGGTTGTCAATTACCAGAAGGACAGGCCAAAATTTGGCAGCAGCTCGGCAGTGTCCCGGGCTGAACGGATTTTGTTCGTAGCGCGAATATGAATGCTGCGGCGCTCGGCGCGATGGGCGTTCGGCGATGGGACTGGGATTTGGGATTTGGGATTTGGGATTTGCGGTGTGAGTTACCAGTCGTGAAGGGTGCCGTCCTGCAGCCGTGCGAGGGGGAGGTAGGCGCGCTGGTAGGGGAAGACGGCGGCGGCCGTCTCGTCGAGATCGACGCCGAGGCCCGGTGCATCGCCGGGGTGCATCATGCCGTCGGCGAAGGTATAGGCGTGCGGGAACACGCGGTCGGTTTCCGCGGCATGGGGCATGTGCTCCTGAATGCCGAAGTTGTGCACGCTCAGATCGAAGTGCAGCGCCGCCGCCATGCACACCGGGCTCAGGTCCGTGGCGCCGTGCGAGCCCGTGCGAACCCGGTGCAACTCGGCAAGCGCGGCGATCTTGCGCAGGTGGCTGATCCCGCCGGTATGCACGACGCTCGTGCGGATGTAATCGATCAGCTGCTCCTGAATCAGCTGCTGGCAGTCGTGGATCGAGTTGAAGACCTCGCCGACGGCAAGCGGTGTCGTCGTATGCTGGCGAATGAGGCGAAAGCTCGCCTGGTTCTCGGCGGGCGTCGGATCCTCGAGCCAGAACAAGTGGTGTGGTTCGAGCGCCTTGCCGAGCCGGGCGGCTTCGATAGGCGAGAGACGGTGGTGGACGTCGTGCAGCAGATGCAGTTCCGGGCCGAAGTGCCGCCGCAGCGCCTCGAACAATTGCGGCACGATGCGTAGATAGGGTTCGCTGTTCCACGCGGATTCGGACGGCAGACCGGGTTCCGCGGGCTCGTACCGGTGACCGCGGCCGATGCCGTAGACGTTCGCGAGCCCCGGCACCGCGCACTGCGCCCGCACGGCCTTGTAGCCGGCGGCAACATGCCGCTCGACCGACTCGATGGTCGCGTCGATCGAATCGCCGTGCGCGTGGCCGTAAACCAGCACGGCCTCGCGCGACGCGCCGCCCAGCAGCTGATAGACGGGAACGCCAAGAGCCTTGCCCTTGATGTCCCACAGCGCCGTGTCGATGGCCGCGATCGCGGTCATCGTGACCGGGCCGCGCCGCCAGTAGGCGCCTTTGTAGAGAAGCTGCCAGATGTCCTCGATGCGGCGTGCGTCACGTCCGATGAGCAGCGGCAGGACGTGATCGGCCAGGTAGCTGGCCACGGCGAGCTCGCGGCCGTTGAGCGTCGCGTCACCGAGCCCGTACAGGCCATCCTCGGTCTCGATTTTCACGGTGACGAAGTTGCGCCCCGGACAGCACGTGATGACCCTGGCGTCCGCAATCTTCATGGCGAGGCACCCGTTGACGGCGAGGAATTAATACAGATCCTGAACAGAATGCGGCTTCACTATATGCACTCGCAGCCGCCGCGGTCTACCGCGTAAAACTGTGGAACAACCATGCAGGCTGGCTTGACAGCGGCTATACACGGCCTATATCGTTCGAGCCGTAAACAAAGGCCGGGTTGGCGGCGACATGCGCAAGATCGATCTCACCAACTTCCAGCTCGCCACGAGCGAAACCGCGCGGCACATCAACCGCCGGATCGCGCTGAACATCATCCGCCGGCACCAGCCGATGTCGCGAGCGGACGTTGCGCGGCGGTCCGGGCTGCAGCGCAGCACGGTGTCGGCCATTATCGATCAGCTCATCGACGAAGGATGGGTGACCGAAGGAGCGAGCCCGGTCTCCGCGCGCGGGCGGCGGCCGCGCTTCCTGCACCTCAACGTCGAGCGCGCCGGCATCATCGCGGTCGATCTCCGGCCCGGCGTGACGCGGGTCGGCCTCGCCGGTCTCGACGCGCGATTCGTCATGCAGACGGAGTGGGTGACGCCGGTGAAGCCTGACGAGTTCGCGCGCCGGCTCGCGCGCACGGTGACGACGTTCCGCGACGCGCATCCCGAGATGGTCTACGAGGGCGTCGGCGTCAGCCTGCCGGGACGCGTCGACCACTCCGGAACGCTGGTGTTCGCGCCGAACCTCGGGTGGGGACAGGTCAACCTGCGCCGCCTGCTCGAATCCAGCGTGGACCTGCCGGTCGTGTTCGAGAACGCGGCGAGCGCGTGCGCGCTGGCGGAATTGTGGTTCGGGCGTCATCCTGACGACGTCAGGCATCTCGTCGCGGTGACGGTCTCCGAGGGCATCGGCGTCGGGATGCTCCTCAACGGACAGTTGTTTCACGGCACGGACGAACTCGCCGGCGAATTCGGCCACGTCACGCTCGACGAGAGCGGGCCGCCATGCTCGTGCGGAAAATCCGGCTGCTGGGAGCAGTACGCGTCCAACTCCGCGGCACTGGCGCACTACCTCGCTGATGCGCCGGGCGGCCGCGACGGCGATTCGGCCTTGACGTTCGACGACATCCTGCGGCGGGCCGATCGCGGCGACGCACGCGCCATCGAGACGCTCGAGCGCATGGCGCGCTATCTCGGCATCGGGCTGGCGCCGATCGTCACCGGCCTGGCGCCCCAGGTCCTCGTCATGATCGGCCCGATCACCGCGGCCTGGAGCCGCGTCGGTCCGATCCTCGAGGAGGTCGTGCGCCGCCGATCGATGTCGCTCATCCGGACGCGAATCGTGCCCACCGACCCCGCCACGCAGCCGCGGCTCCGAGGCGCGGTGACGCTCGTGGTGCAGCGCCACTTCGCCGTGCCGAACGTCGCGTGATCGCCGATGCGGACCGCGTGGATCGCCGCCGCGTTCTTTCTGCTCGCCGCTGAACCGATTGCCGCGCAGCCATCCGGCGGGCCGTATGGTCCGCTTTCGCAGCACTACACGCTTCCCAAAGCGCTGCACCTTTATTACGTCGCCCCAGACGGCCGCGGCGATGCCTCGGGCGCGACGCTCGAGCAGCCCACCACGCTCGAAGCCGCGATAGCCCGTGTGGTGACGGGCGACGCGATCGTCATGCGCGGCGGGGTCTACCGCACCGGCGGCCTGACCTTCAACCAGGGCATCACGATCCAGCCGTATGCCGACGAGCGTCCGGTGCTGAAAGGCACGCTGGCCGCGGACAAATGGGAAGCGCTCCGCAACAACGTCTGGCGCACGCGCTGGGAGCGCCTGTTCCCGGCGCGTCCGCTGGGCTGGTGGCGGCGCGAGCGCGAAGGCATGATCACGCCGCTCCACCGCTTCAACAACGACATGGTGTTCGTGGACGGCGTGCTGCTGCGATCGGCCGGCTGGGAAGGCGAACTCGATGCGCAGTCGTTCTACATCGACTACGACAGCGGCTACGTCTACATCGGCGCCGATCCGGCCAACCGGCTGGTCGAGATCACCGCTTACGACTGTGCGCTCCTGCGCACGACCCGGCCCGTCCATGGCAAGGCGCCGGACAAGAAGGGATTCGTGCTGCGCGGCGTCACCCTGACGCAATACGCCTACCGGGCGATCGACATCGAGGCGAAGCGGCCCGCCGCGTTGGTATCAGAAGAGCCGACCGACGATCCGGTCGGCCCGGCCGATCCATCCACGTTCGGCAAGGAAGTCGTCGGCACCACGCTGGAGCACGTGACGATTTCGTACACGTCGCGCGTCGCCGGCTACTTTCGTGGCGACGGCCTGACAATCCGGCACTCGCTCGTCAGCGACACCAGCACCGAGGGCATCTACGTGATCGGCTCGTCCGATGTGCTGCTCGAGAAGAACATCATCCGGCGGAACAACGTCGAGCGGTTGACCGGCTATTACCCTGCCGCCGTCAAGATCTTCAACCAGTCGCACCGCGTGACCGTTCGCGACAACCTCGTGATCGATCATCCCAACTCGAACGGTGTCTGGTACGACGTCGGCACGGTGGATGCCGTGTTCGTCAACAACCGGGTCGAAGGCGCCATCGACTGCTTCTTCTTCGAGATCTCGAAGGGGGCGATCGTCGCCGGCAACGTGCTCGTCAACTGCCAGAAAGGCATTCGCGTCCTCAACAGCTCGAACGCGCGCGTCTACCACAACACGCTGGTCAACGCGCCGGCGTCGTTCGAGCGCACCGAGCGCAGCGCCGCCGCGGATCACTTTGGCTGGCACCCTCGGACGGGACCCGATGTCGACCAGCGTGAGGGGCACGTGTTCGTCGGCAACCTGCTCGTCGCCGGCGAGTCGTATTCGGCGCCGCTGCTGCGATTCGAGCAGCCGCGCACCCTCTGCCCGCGTCTGACGAAGCCGCAGATCACCGACCTCGACGCGAATGTTTACGTCCGCCAGGGCATGGCGCGGGAGCCTCTGGTGACGTGGAGTCCCGCGGCTTCGGAGAGCTGCCAGGTGCCGATTGCTTCACTCGATGAGCTGCAGACGATCGCGCCGTCGTTCGAGCGCAACGGCCGCGCGTTCAGCGCCTACACGGGTGCGCTGTTCCGCAGCACCGAGTTGCGCAACTACGAAATCGATCGGCTTCCTCCAGGCACGCAGCCGGTCGCGAACGTCCCCGCAGACGTGCTGCGCGCGCTTGGCTGGAAATCCGAGTCCCGCGCCGCTGGTGCATATCCTCGCACCGCTCAACCCGAAGCACGACATCGTGGATGGCCTGCCTACGGTGGGGGTCCCGAACAGATTCGCTACTCGCGCCTGTCGCAGATCACTCGGGAGAATGTGAAGCAGCTCGAGATCGCGTGGACGTTCGACTCGGGCGAGCAGGGTGGCCTGCAGACGAACCCCATCGTCATCGACGGTGTCCTCTACACGACGACGCCAAAGCACCGGGTGGTCGCGCTCGATGCGGCCACCGGAAAACAGTTGTGGTCGTTCGGCACCAAACCCGGTTCCGGGCCGAACAGAGGGGTGATGTATTGGGCGGATGGACGCGAGAAGCGCATCTTCGCCGCGCAGCAGCACTACATCTACGCGCTGAACGCCGCGACCGGCGAACCGATCGCCGGCTTCGGCCACGACGGTCGCGTCGATCTCCGTGAGAACCTCGGCCGCGACCCCGGCGATCAGTCGATTGCGCTGACCTCACCGGGCGTCGTCTACCGGGATCTGATCATCGTCGGCGGCCGCGTCAGCGAGAGCCTGCCCGCCACGCCCGGTGACGTGCGCGCCTACGACGCCAGGACGGGTGCGCTTCGCTGGAGCTTTCACACCATCCCGCACCCGGGGGAATTCGGATACGAGACCTGGCCGAAGGATGCCTGGACTTACAGCGGCGGCGCCAACAACTGGACTGGCATGGCGCTCGACGAAGCGCGCGGCATCGTCTACGTGCCGACCGGATCGGCGGCGGCTGACTTCTACGGCGCCAACCGCACCGGCGACAACCTGTTCGCGAATTCGCTGATCGCGCTCGACGCCGCGACCGGAAAACGCATCTGGCACTTTCAGGCAGTCCGGCATGACATCTGGGATCGCGATTTTCCCGCGCCGCCGAGCCTCGTCACCGTGACGCACGAGGGCCGGCGCATCGACGCCGTCGCGCAGACCAGCAAGCAGGGGTTCGTCTTCCTGTTCGACCGCGCCGATGGAAAACCGCTGTTCCCGCTCGAGTACCAGAAGATACCCGCCGAGCGATCTCGACGGCGAGGTCGCAGCCGACACGCAGCCGCTGCCGGTCAGGCCGGCGCCATACGCACGACAGGTGCTGACCGAAGACATGCTGACGCAGCGAACGCCCGAAGCGCACCGCAAGGCGCTGGAGGAGTTTCGATCGCTGCGCAGCGGCGGACCGTTCCTGCCGTTCACGCTCCACAAGGGGACGGTGATTTTTCCCGGCTTCGATGGCGGCGCCGAATGGGGAGGCGCCGCGTTCGACCCGGATACCGGCCTTCTCTACGTGAACTCGAACGAGATGGCGTGGGTCGCCAGCCTCGCGCACAACGTCACCGGCAAGGGGCCGCGCGCGACCTACCTGCGCGAGTGCGCGATCTGTCATCGCGACGACATGAAAGGGGCGCCGCCGCAGATTCCACCGCTCGCCGGCATCGCCGGGCGTCGCACGGCGGCGGAGATCGCCACGGTCATCAGGCAGGGCACCGGACGCATGCCGGGCCACCCGGCGCTGTCGCAGGAAACCGTGAGCGCGCTCGTCGATTACATCCGCACGGGGAAGAGCACTGCGTCAGACGACGCTCCGGACACCTCGTCGCCGACATACCTGAAATACCGCTTCACCGGTTACACGAAGTTCCTCGATTACGAGCGCTATCCTGCGATCGCGCCGCCGTGGGGCACGCTCAATGCCATCGACCTGAACACCGGCGAGTATGCCTGGAAGGTCCCGCTCGGCGAATACCCGGAGCTCGTGGAGAAGGGGATCAAGGATACGGGCAGCGAGAACTACGGTGGCCCCGTCGTGACGGCGGGCGGCCTCGTCTTCATCGGCGCGACCAACTTCGACAGGAAGTTTCGCGCATTCGACAAGACCACGGGCACGTTGTTGTGGGAGACGACGCTTCCGTTCTCCGCGAACGGCACGCCGTGCACCTACGAAGTGGACGGGCGTCAGTTCGTCGTCGTTCCGGCCGGCGGCGGCAAGGGACGCGGCGACGCGCCGCCGTCGGGCGGGCTCTACATTGCCTTCGCGCTGCCGCGGCGGGCTTCAGGCGCCCGCTAAGGCGACACCGGTCGGAATCTCAGGCCCGGGCCAGGCACCGCGGCCGCACGAGCCCGAGCTTCGCCATCCGCGTCTCGAGCGTTGTCGGCCTCAGCCCCAGCTGGTCGGCGGCGCCGCCGTTGCCGCGGATCCGCCAGCGTACGCGCTCGAGAATCGTGCGGATGTGTTCGCGCTCGACGTCGTCGATCCGGTCGCTCGCCTTCGCGGCAGGAACGGACGACGTGGGGACGGTGAGCACCAGCTCGGGGCCCTTGGCGACGATCATCGCGCGTTCGACCACGTTGCGAAGCTCGCGGATGTTGCCGGGCCACGAGGTCCTGCTGCAGCGCGGCCATGTTCTCTTCCGGAATCGAGTCGACCCGCTTGTCGAAGGATCTCGAGTACTGCGCGACGAAGTGGAAGACCAGGTAGGGAATGTCTTCGACCCGCTCGCGCAGCGGCGGCACCTGGATCGGGAAGACGTTCAGCCGGTAGAACAGGTCTTCACGAAACGCGTTCTCCTCGATCCGCTTCGCGAGGTTCCGGTGCGTCGCCGCGATGATCCGGACGTCGACGGCAATCGACCTCGGGCTCCCGAGCCGTTCAATCTGCCGCTCTTCGAGCACGCGCAGCAGCTTCACCTGGATGTCCGCCGGCAGGTCGCCGATTTCGTCGAGGAAAATCGTCGAGCGGTCGGCCAGTTCGAACCGGCCGATCTGCCGCGCCACCGCCCCGGTGAACGCTCCCTTTTCGCGCCCGAACAGCTCGCTCTCGATGAGCGTGTTCGGGATCGCGGAGCAGTTGACACGCACCATCGAGCGCGCGCGCCGGGCGCTCAGATCGTGGATGTAGGTGGCGATGACTTCCTTGCCGGTGCCGGTTTCGCCGAGCAGCAGCGCGGTGGAATCGGTCATGGCCACCTGCCGGGCCTCGGCCAGCACCCGCTGCATGGCCTTGCTGCGTCCGACGATCGCGCGCTCGGCGAGCCGCGCGTCCGCGTCGCGCCCGGCAGCCCCGTCGAGCGTGCCATGGCCGTGGTCGACATGAACCAGCCGGCGTGCGACGGCGGTGGAGCTCCACGGCAGAAAAGCCGGCGGAGGGTCGGCGATGAGTTGCGCTGCTCGTTCACGCATGAGCGTGCCCTTTCGTAGTCGTTGACGGCTTCCGGCCGCTGTCGCGCAAGTGTCTGGGAAGGCGTTTCCCCGAATGCTGCGCGATATCGTCCGGCGAATCGCCCCAGCTCGTTGAACCCGTGATCGATCGCGACGTCGGTAATCGTGATTGACGCCGACCCTACGGCCCGCAGCACGCGGCGCACGCCTTCGAGCCGCTCGGCGAGCATCCACCGCTTGGGTCCGATGCCGTGCACCGCGTAGAACGCATTGCGGAGGCTGCGTTCGCTGACCCCGACGACGCGGCACAGCCTGGAAAGCGGCACGTGGGTATCCAGATGTGCACGCAGGTAGGTTTCAGCGCGCTCGACCGCTTCCTGGCGCGACCCCAGCGGCTCGGACGGTCGTTCCTGGCTGACGGGACTTCCTTGCATGGCCCGATACGCTATCGCCATCCCCCGGCAGCGAGAACTGGCAACATTGACAGGGGGGCCTGTGGAAATCTTCGTTCGGCCGCATGAAAAGTCACGAGTGGCCGGAGTATCCTAGGTACAAAGGGCCGAAGACCCGCCCGACGGTCGTCTGATTGCCGATTCTGCATAGCCTGCCAGCTCCCCGGAGTCCTATCGTCACATTGTGTTGACATCGGGATCCGTGGAAGCCCTTTTCGAGGCTGGCGGGTGCGGGAGAGTGTCTCGCATGTCCAGGCCTCGCGTTCTGTTGGCGGACGATCACGCGCTGCTTCTTGGCGCCTTCGAGAAGCTCCTCGCCGACGAGTTCGACATCGTCGGTCAGGTGTCCGACGGGCGTGCGGTGGTTGCCGCCGCCGAAACGCTCAATCCTGACGTCGTCGTGCTCGATATCTCGATGCCGCTCCTGAACGGGCTCGAGGCCGGACGACAGATCAAGCAGAAATCGCGAGGCGTCAAGCTCGTGTTCCTGACGATGAACGAGGATGCCGATCTCGCGGCGGAGGCGTTCCGTTCGGGGGCGTCAGCCTACGTGCTCAAGCGCTCCGCGGCGTCCGAGCTGATGACCGCGATCCGTGAAGTGGTGCAGGGCCGCTCGTACATCACGCCGCTGATAACAGAAGGCGTAGTCGGATCGCTGCTCAATGTCGACGAGACGAAGAATCGTCACGAGCTGACGCCGCGGCAGGTCGAAGTGCTGCAGCTGCTGGCGGAAGGGCGATCGATGAAGGAAGTGGCGCCGCGTCCTGGACCTCACGCCGCGGACCGTCGCCTTCCACAAATACCGGATGATGGAACAGCTCGGCGTCAAATCGACCGCCGAACTGGTGCAGTATGCTGTCAAGCAGCACATCGTCTGACAAGCCGCGCGTGCTGCTGGTTGACGACAACGAGGCGATGCTCGTTCGCACGGCGGCGGTCCTGGCGCCGGTATGCGACGTGGTGGGCACCGCGCGAAACGGCCTGGCTGCGCGCGAAGCAGCGAGAAAGCTGCGGCCCGACGTGATCGTGCTCGACATCTCGATGCCCGGCATGACCGGCATCGAGCTCGCCAACTGTCTCCGCGAAGCCGGTTCGAACGCCGCGCTGGTGTTTCTCACCGTCCATGATGACGAAGAGCTGATCCTCGCCGCGCAGGATGCCGGGGGGATCGGCTATGTCGTGAAGCCACGGCTCGGCACCGATCTGCTGCGTGCCATCCAGGAAGCCCGCGCCGGCCGGCGATTTGTTTCACCGATCCGGTGAGCAGACCGGGCGGCCTCAGTTGGTGGCGGAGACCTCCCCCGCGGACCCGCTTCGGCTGCCGAGCCCGGCGTGCGCAAGGCGCACCGGCTGGGGAGGTTCGGCCGGGCCGCGCACGTGAATCGTCGTTCCGCGTCCCGGTGCGGCGGCGATTCGGGTCTCGGCGCCAACGACGCGCGCCCGTTCCTCCATCGTCACCAGTCCGAGGCCGCCACCCGTCCGGCGGACGCCCTCCAGGTCGAATCCGCCCCCGTCGTCGGCAACGGTCAGCTCGAGGTCCCCACCGGACCGATCGATCGAGACGCGGAGCCGGCGGGCCTCGCCATGGACAATGGCATTCCGGATCGCCTCCTGCGCGATGCGGAAAAAGCAGACGGCGACGTCGGGATGGACGTGGCCCAGGTCGCTGTGGACGGTGAACGTCACATGCACGTTCTGCCGCTTTTCCACATCCACGCAATGCGCCTTCAACGCCGGGGCGAGGCCGAGGACGCGCAACGTGGCCGGATGCAGGTCGTGCGACAACTTGCGGATCCCGTCGAAGACGCCCTGCGTATCCCGTTCGAGTTCCGACAGCGCCTTCTGCGTATCGACGTCCTCGATGTTGCCCGACGAGCTCTTGAGGCTGCTGACTGCCAGCGTCACGTAGACGAGGCGCTGGCAGACATCGTCGTGCAGATCCTGGGCAATGGACGCGCGAGCCGCGTCCTGTGCGTTGATCAGCCTCCCGGCGAGCTGGCGGATCTGCTCGTAGCTCGTTCGAAGCGACGCCTCGCGCGTCAGGATCGTTTCCTCGGCGCGGCGCCGGCGCGCGTGCTGTGTCAGGAGTCCCGCGATCAGCAGCAGCTGCGCGGCGACGATGACGATCGCGCCGACAATGTACACGCGATATGTTTCCCAGACTGTTGGTACCTTGAAATAGATCGCGGATCCGCGCGGCAGCCTGGCGGCGTCGATCCCCCAGCGCTGCAGCTGACGCCAGTCGAACGCCGGCGTGGTGGGCAGTTCGGCGATCGGAATGTCCTCCGGCCGCTTGCCGTCGAGAATGTCTCGCGCGATCTGCTCCGACGCGAGCTCCAGTCAGCGTTTGCCGTGCGAATCATGCCGCCCGACGATCCCCTTGCCGAGGTAGACCTCGCTCGGGCTGTAAACCGGAACGGGAGCGGCCTCGGCGATCAGCCTCACGATCTCGTCCGGATAGACCACGTGTGCCGCCTGCTCCGGCGTGTAGCGCCCGTAGAGGATCACACTATCTTTCGGGACGGCGCTCACCGCGGCGAGCAGGCCGGCGACTGTAGCTTCCTTGATGAAGGTGATCTCGACCTGCCGCGAGAAACGGTCGAGCGCCGATCTCACCCGCGTCTGGTAAGCATTGATCGACGGCGCTTGCGCGACGACGTACACACGCTTTACGGCGGGGTGCAAGGTGAGGACAAGCTCCAGCGTCTCGCCGAACGCCACATCGCGCAGCACGCCGGTGACGCCGGCGACGCTCCGTTTCGTGACCTCCTCGGGCGCGGCAACCGACACGAAGACGATCGGCACGTCCGGAAACAGCTCGTCCCGATAGCGCAGCGCGAACTGCAGCGCGGCCGAGGCGTTCGCGATGACAAGGTCGATACGGCGCCCCTCGAACTTCTGCCGGATGTAATCACGGAGGGCGGCCGATGCCGCTTCCGGCGTGAATTCCTCGGTCTCGAGATACTCGGCGTAATAGTTGACCGGCGTGTCGATCGTCAGACGAGCAGTTCGCTGCGGATCGCCGCATCCAGCTCGCCGACGCCGGGAAAGGCTTCCGCGCCCCAGTGAATGCGTCAGGACAGTTCGGGGCGCCGTGCTCTGAGCCCGAAGCGGATTCGCACAGCCACAGCGGATGTCAGTAACCGCGAGCAACGTGAGGCGCGGCGAGGATCGAAGGGGCGTCAGAACCACAGTTTTGCCGCCAGTTGAATCTGACGCGAGGAGCCGGCTTCGCCGGTGGGCAGCCGGGTCCTGGTGATCTTGCCGAATGTCGGCGTGCCCACGACGTTGCCTGGCGGGCCGAAGTTGGCATGGTTGAACACGTCGAATGCGTCCACGCGAAGCTGCACGCGATAGCGTTGCGCCAGCGTCATGGTCTTCATCACCGAGAGGTCCGTGTTGTGGAAGGACGGGCCGATCACCACGTTGCGCCCGAGGTTGCCGAAGCGATTGACTGCCGCAAACGAAGCGGGATCGAACCACTGATCCGGCGAACCGACGATCCGGATGGGAGCAACGAGATCGGGACGCACGCTGTTCGGCACGCCGGTCAGGGTGCTGTTGCTCGTGACGATGTTGATCGGGTTGCCGCTCTGGCCCTGCACGATCGCGGCAAGCTGCCAGCCGCGCGTCAGGGCATGGCCTGGGAACGGAAGCTCGTAGGTCGCACTGATCACGAACCGGTGCCGGGCGTCGAAATCGGACAAGCCGGTACTGATTGGGAATGTCGTAGCTGTCCTGAACGGCGAAGCCGGACGAGTTCAGCGAATTGGTGTCGAGCGACTTCGACCACGTGTACGACGCGTCGAACATCAGGCCGCCCGACAGCCGCTTCGTCGCCGACACCCACAGCGCGTGATAGCTGGAGAAGCCGGTGCTCTCGGCCTGCGTGATGTTGCCGAGCGGCGCACCCGGACGTATCGGACTCGATGGCGAAACCGATGGAAACGGCCGGACGCCGTCCACCGGCTGGTTGATATTGCGTGAGATTCGCAGATCGCTGCCGCTGGAGCCGAAATATCCGACGGCTGCGGCGAGATCGCGCGCGAGCTGCCGCTGCACGTTGACGTTCCAGGATCGCAGCGAGGCATTCCGGAACTCGCGGATCGACGGTCACCGGCGCGAGCCCGATCGGCCGCGTCAGGCTGACCGCCGAGGCGAGCGGGATGGCGCCCGAGGCGGACAGCGGCGTCGCAAATGGCGGATTGCCAGGCGTGTCCCTCACGACGGTGGTGCTCGGCTGATCGACCGCCCAGCCATACGCGCCGCGCACGACGGTTCGGCCGTCGGCCGATGGTGTCCAGGCGAACCCGAGGCGCGGCTCGACGTTCGTGTTGTTCTGCCGATAGATCCGATCGACGTCGAGGCCGACGCGCACCAGCGCGGCGCTCGCCGCGTCGAAGACGACGAATTGATCGTCGCGTTCGGTCGGCGTGACGTGCCATTCGTAACGCAGCCCGAGATCGAGTGTGAGGTTCGAGCCGATTGCAATTCTGTCCTGGGCGAAAAAGGCCAGCGCGTCCTGCGTGATATGGCTCAGGCGCTCGCCCAGCGTGATGCTGAACGCGTTGGCGGTTCCAGACAGAAACGCGGCGACAGTCGGGAAGTTGAACTGCCCGGTGCCCTCTGCAAAGTTGTCGTTCAGGAAGCGGCGGAATTCGCCGCCGAACCGCATCGAGTGCCTGCCGGTGACGTAGGTCACGGTGTCGTTGAACAGATACAACGTGTCTTTGCGGCCCTGCGGAAGCAGCGCGGGTCCGCCGAAGTTGAGCGAGCCGGCGACGACGATCTGCGGCAGGCCGATGGGACGGGTGACGCCATTCGCGATGCCGAAGTCCGCCGGATTGAGCGCGGCCGCGGGAAGCGTGCTCCCGTCCTGCATGGTCTGGCCGAAGCGTGCTTCGTTCAGGAGCCCGGGGCCGAAGGTGTGCGTTTCGCTCACCGTCAGCGTACTTTTCCAGATAGCGCGCTTCTGACCGAATCCCGGGATGCTGGTGCCGCCACCGGCCGGCTCGACTCCGTCCACCTGCTGGCGTCCATAGAACACCTGGACGCGATCGCGCGAGCCGGCGTTGTACCGGCCGTCGACGGTCCACGTGTTCTCGTCAACCGACGCGTCGCCGGAGCCGACGAACCGCGGCGTGCCATCGGCATCGAAAAAGTTCGCGCGAGGTATCAGCGGAAGCAGCTGCCGGATCACCGGATCGGTCGCGGCCGCACGCTGCGCGTCGCTGAGCACGAGGCTGTTCAGGTCCACGCCCTGCCGCTGTCGCAGGCCCTCGTAGGTGGCAAAGAAGAACGCGCGTCCGCGGATGAGCGGTCCGCCGGCCGATCCGCCGAATTGATTTCGTTCGAAACGGTGGGGATCTGGCGACGTGAGCTCGAAGAAGTTCCTCGCATCGAGTGCATCGTTCCGGAAGAATTCGTAGGCCTCGCCGCGGAAGCGGTCGGTTCCCGATCGCGTGACCAGATTGACGACCGCGCCCGAGACGTGGCCGAACTCGGCGCTGAAGGTCGAGTTGTCCACCTTGAATTCCTGAATGCTTGCAACCGGCGGCGGGAACCCGATCGACCCGAACGTGAGATTGTTCGTGGTCACGCCGTTGACGACGTACAGCGACGGCCTCTTCGCGATTGCCGGCGGTATTGAACGCGAGCGCACCGGTTCCGCGAATCGGCGTCGTCGAGAACCCGCTCTGCGAGGGCGCTACCGATCCCGGCACCAGCGGCCCGAGATCGACGAAGTGCCGGCCGTTCAGCGGGATCTCCTGGATCGTACGAGACGCGACCATGTGGCCGACGGTGCTGGTCGCCCGATCGAGAAGCGGGAGCTCCGCGCGCACGACCACCGTCTCACTGCGGCTGCCGAGTTTCAGCTGAAAGTCGCGCACGAGCGTACGGCCGACCTCCACGCGTAAAGATTCGATCTCCTCGGAACGGAAGCCGTTTGCCGCGGCGGTCACCTTATAGGGTCCGGCGGGTATGGCCGGCAGGTGGTATCGGCCGTCGGCATCGGTAACGGCCGAGCGCAGGAACCCGGCCGAGTCATTCCGAATGGTGATGGTCGCGCCCGGAAGCGCGGCGCCGGAGGCGTCCAGCACCCGCCCCTGCAGATCCGCCGTCGTCTGCGCGTAAGTGGACGCAGAGGCGCAAAACAGCAGCATCAGCTGCGCCAGGTGAAGCCGGCGGCATGGCCGCGCCCGGCGGTGAGCCGGGGCGCGACCGTGGGGGAGCACTATCGATCCTGTGGTCGGAGTATCCTACGCGCGGATAAAGCAGATCAAACCAGTTTTCAGCAAACCTCCTGACCCACTTCTGCGTCAAAGACCATGTTACCCAGATTGTCTGGGTAATCAACCGTCGCGACGCCGATGTCCAAGACCCCGAACGCGCTCCTTCACGGTGCGCTTGATGCGCTGATTCTCAAGACCCTTGCGGGCGGCCCGAGCCACGGCTACGCGATCGCCCGGTTCATCGAGGACACCTCCGGCGACGCGCTGCTCGTCGAAGACGGATCCCTCTATCCGGCGCTCTACCGGCTGGAGCGCCGCGGGTGGGTCGACGCCGAGTGGGGCACGTCCGAGCTCGGACGCCGAGCCAAGCTCTACAGGTTGACCGCCGCGGGGCGCGATCAGCTGCGCGACGAGACGGCAACATGGCGGCGGTTTGCCGCCGGTGTGTCGAAAGTCCTGCTCTCCACATGAAGCGCTCGCTGCGATCGTGGATCTGGCGTGTGCCGATCGATGACGAGATCGACGAGGAGCTGGCGCTGCACGTCGAGATGCGGACGCGGGAGCTCGTCGAGCGCGGCATGGATCCGAAAGCCGCGCGCGAACTGGCCATCAAACGCCTCGGCGACATCGCGCGCCTCAAGCGCACCATGAGCGACCTTGGCCGAAAGAGAGATCGTGACATGCGGGCAACCCAGTGGCTCGACGAGCTGCGACAGGACCTCAGATTCGCGTTCCGCCAGCTGAAAGCCTCGCCGGCGTTCACGCTGGTGGCGACGCTGACGCTCGCGCTCGGCATCGGCGCCAACAGCGCCATCTTCGCGCTGGTCGACGCCACGCTGCTCCGGCCGCTTCCCTTCGGCGAGCCCGAGCGGCTGATCTCGATCTGGGAGACGACCGCGGTCAACGGGAGAAGCTACGTGTCGCCGCTCAACATGCTCGACTTCGACGCGCGCAGCCGCAGCTTCGAGAAGATTGCCGGCTTCACGCCGAGCGTCGGTGGCATGGTGATGGCGGGCGCCGACGGCAACGCGGAAACCGTCTCGCGCCAATGGGTCACCTCCGGCATCTTCGACGTACTCGGCGTCAAGCCGATCGCCGGCCGCACGTTTTCCGACGAGGACGAGAAGAAGCGCGCGAACGCGGTGGTGATCAGCGAGAGCCTGTGGCGCACCCGGTTCAACTCGGATCCGGGGCTGATCGGCCGCGAGCTGCGCCTCGACGGATCGCTCTTCACTGTCGTCGGGGTCGCACCGGCGGACTTTCAGTTGATCGGGCAGAGCAGCATGTGGGCGATGCGGTCGCTCGTCAACCTGCCTCCGCGCGCACGGGGCGCCTACGCTCTACAGGTGGTCGGACGTCTGAAGCCCGGCGTTTCGCTCGAGACAGCGGCATCGGACCTCGGCGCGGTGGCCGCCGGGCTCGCGCGCGAATATCCGCAGACCAACCAGGGGCGCGGCGTCAGGCTCGAGCGGATGCACGACACGGTCGTCGGGAGCGATCTGCGCGTCACCTCGATGCTCTTCCTCGGCGTCGTCGGCTTCGTCCTGCTTCTGTGCTGTGCCAACGTCGCCAACCTGCTGCTTGCGCGCGCGACGGTCCGCCGGCGCGAGCTGGCCGTGCGCTCAGCGATGGGCGCCGGCCGCCGCCGCATCGTCCGGCAGCTGATGACGGAAAGCATCCTGCTCTCGCTGATCGGCGCCGCGCTCGGCAGCGGCATCGGCGCCGCGATCCTGAGCGCCGCGCCGTCGCTGATCCCTGAAGGGCTGCTGCCGCCGATGGTCACGCTGGCGTTCGACATGCGCGTCGTCGCCTTCTGCGCCGGCACCGCCGTTGTCGTCGGGTTGATCTTCGGCGTGATGCCCGCGCTGCGGGCCACGGATTTCTCGCTGACTGAAGCGATCGGCTCCGACAGCCGCACCGTGACGAGCAGCGGCGGACGCCTTCGCAGCCTGCTCGTCGTCGGCGAGGTGGCGATTGCAGTGCTGCTGCTGTTCGGCGCCGGCCTCTTGCTGCGCACGTTGATTGCCGTCGAAGGATTCGATCGCGGCTACCGCGCCGAGAGCGTGTTGTCGATGCTCGTCGACCCGCTCGGCTCGAAGTATCCGACGCCCGAAGCGCTGCAGCAGTTCTACGATCAGGTCGAGGCCGAAATCCGCGCACAGCCGGGTGTGAAGAGCGTCGGCTGGGCCAGCGAGCTGCCGCTCGACTTCTTCGATTCCGGTGGCTACTCGTACGAGATCGCGGGCGATCCTCCCGTGGCCGAGAGCCAGCGGCCGGCCACCGAATACCAGGCGGTCAGCCCCTCATACTTCGTCACGCTCGACTTGCCCATCCTGGAGGGACGGAGCTTCGACGCGCGCGATACGCGCGACGGCGTGCCGGTCTGCATCGTCAACGAAGCGCTCGCGCGCAGCTTTCGCGGACGGTCGCCGATTGGCCAGCGGATCGCGCTGAGGCCCACCGCCGCGCCGCAGTCCGCGCCCGATGTGCGCGAAATCGTCGGCATCGCGCGGCAGGTCAAGGGGCGCCCGGACGAGGCCAAGGACTTCGTTCAGGTCTACGTCCCAATGCCGCAGGATCTCTCTGACGATGTGTTTCTCGTCGTGACACCGGCGTCCGGGCGCGCGGAAGCGCTGGTGCCTGCGGTCCGGGCGGCGATTTCCCGAGTCGACAAGGAACAACTCGTCAGCGTGCGCAGCATCATGACGCTCGAGGACATCGCGTGGACCGTCACCGGCCGCCACCGGTTCCGCGCGGTCCTGGTGATCGCCTTCGCGGCGCTGGCCCTGGTGCTGGCGATGGTCGGCCTCTTCGGAATCCTCGCCTACTCGGTCCAGCAGCACGTGCGTGATTTCGGCGTGCGGCGGGCGCTCGGGGCGACCACCGGCGACGTCCTGCGAGTCGTGATCGTGAATGCCGTCAGCGTGATCGCCGCCGGCGCGGCGATCGGGCTCGCGGTGTCCGCCGCCTCGGCCCGCTTGATCCGGAACGTGCTGTTCGGCGTGCAGCCGCTCGACATGACGACGTTCATCCTCGTCACGCTGGTGTTGGCGGCGGCGGCCGCGTTGTCGGTCGTCGGTCCCGCCTGGAGAGTGGCGCGAATCGATCCGGCGGCCGCGCTTCGGAATTCCTGAAAGACGCCTCTTTAACGGAAGATCGATTCGACGATATCGCCTGCCCGTTCGCTCCACGTGGCGGACAGCGATTCCGGCGGCGGCTGTCGAACGATGTGCAGGGATCCCTCCTTGTCCAGCACGTCCCACGGATGTCGGGCCGAACGAGCGCGACGGTCATCAGCTCTCCTATCTCGACCGGAACTTCGCTAACCAGCGAGAAGGAGCAAGACGCGCGCCGAGGCGAACCACAACAATACAGGGTGGCGTGGGTTTTCGAGGGGTCGCGCGTCATTACATATAGAAGCCTCATGGGCGCGAAAGGCAGCACGGAAGAGCGCATCGTGGCCGTCTATCGCGAGACGATCGATCCGCTCTACGCGTATGTGTCGCGCTGCTGCTATGGCGACCGGACGCTGGCGGAGGACGTGACGCAGGAGGCCTGGCTGCGCGCGGTCCGGGACTGGCGGCGCAAGGGGCCGCCGGACAAGCCGCTCGCGTGGTTGATCACCGTGGCGCGAAACCTTCTCGTCAGCTATTACCGCCGGAAGCGCCCGGCGCCGCTCGATTCGGTGTCGCCGGGCGAGGTGCTCGAGGCGTTCGAGGACGGCCGCGCGGGCAGGTCCGCGGAGATCGCGGCGATGGTCTGTCATGCCCTCGCGCGTCTGCCTGACGCCGAGGCGCGCCTGCTGGAGGCGTTTCATTTCGAGGATCGGCGGGTGGCGCAGATCGCCGCGGTCAGCGGGCTGTCCGAGCGGGCCGTCGAGGGCCGCCTGCGGCGGGCGCGGCAGCGGCTGCGGCGCGAGCTCGAAACGGTCATGCAGTTCGAAGGAGGCAGTCGATGAATCCCGCAGGCGAATCGCATCAGATTACGCCGGAGTTCCGTGCGCATCTCGAGTGGCAGGTTGCATCTGCGATGCGCCGGGAAACGCGGTTCGCGGAGCCGACCGGTGGAAGGCCGTCGCGCCTGCACGTCGCGCTCGTCGCCGTCGTGGCGCTCTTCATAGGCGGCATCGCGGTGGCGGCGTCAGGCGAGCTGCAGGAATCCAAGCAGCGGGATCTCCTGATGGCAACCGCCAACCAGGAAGAAGCCCTGGTTCGCATGCGCGTGGAGCTCGCGCGGGCGGACCTGCAGGAAACGCAGCGCAGGTTCGAAGTCGGCACGTCCGATCGGCAGACGCTCCAGGCGGCGCAGCGGCAGCTGCGTGCGATGGAAATGGAGCTCCAGCGGATCCGCCTGGACATGGAGGAGATTCAGCAGACATCGGCGGCACCGCGCAACGACCTGCAGGCGCCGCTGGTCGGGAAGCGCGATTTCGTCCGCGAACGGCTCAGACTCCAGCTCGACACCGCCGAGCGCGGCGCTGGTTTCGGCCGAGGAGGGCGTCGCGCAAGCCAAGCAGCGTGTCAGCGTCGGCACTGCGCCGATGACGGCACAACTGCAGGCCGACGCGGAGCTGGCGGCGGCACGCGCCCGTCTGCAGGAGCTGCGCATCGCGATTGAGATGCGTGAGCGCTCCGTGACGGGCGACGTCAAGGTCGAAGAGCTGGCGGCGGAGCAGCGCCGCCGCCAGCTGATGCTGCAGCAAGAAGTGGTGCAGCAGCAACTCGAGATCACCCGTGCGCGAATCCAGGAACTGCGGCGTCTTGTGGAAATCGGCATGGCGACTCAGCTCGACCTGAAGCGCCTCGAAGTCGAACTGCTCGAGCGCGAGGTCGAGCTAAAGAAGATCCGTCAGGAGATCGAGCTGCTCGGCGCCGCGCGCCGTTGATCCCCGGCGGCGAGCATCTCCGCGAACGGGTTCTCGTCCGCGCTCGGTCCGTACACCGACGGAATCGGCACGTTGAGCTGCCGCAGGTAGACGACCAGCTGGCCCCGATGGTGATACCAGTGATTGAGCATGATCGCGCGCAGGAAGGCGGCGCGCGGCATCGCCATCAGCTCGCGGCCGCCGGCCACGAGACGCCACGTTTCCATCATCGTCGCATCGCTCGCGTTGGCGAGCTTTGCCTTCGCCTGCCTGATGCTCTCCTGCAGCGCGGGCACGAGATCCGCGCTGCGCTGCGCGCGCTCCTGCACGAATGCCGGCGGCGCCGCCGGCGACTGCATCGCCAGCTCGGCGACCCCGCCGGGGATCTGCGCAACATGCAGCGCGAGCTGGCCGAGGCTGTACGACTTGGCGTGCGGGCGCCAGTCCAGATGCGCGTCGGGTACGCGTTCGAGCAGGCGCTTCGTTGTCTGCGCCTCGTGATCGAGTTCCTGAAGCAGGGCTTCTGCGATGGCCATGATGTAGGTCTCCTTCGTTGATGCGGTTACTTCTGCTCGGCGATCCGCTTGACGCGCGCGTGCAGCACTCCCCAGCCGGCGCCGACGTTCTTGCGGACATCGTCGGGCACGAAGCCGAGCGCGGAGTGACGGAACGTCACCAGCGTGCCGCCATCGACCGGCGTCAGGCGATATTGCATGTTCGACACGACCGGCGCGGACATGAACAGCGGTCCCCAGATTTCGAGAAGAGTCGGCCGCTTGATCGCCTGCACGACACCCCAGAAATGGCCGTTGTCGCTCCCGAGATCGCGGAACCATCGCCCGCCTGGCCACGGCTCGATCTTCATCGGCAGCTTCTCGCCATACGGCGTCTCGTTGTGCGGTCCCATCTCCTCCAGCAGCGTCTCGAACGTCGTTTCCAGCGACGCCCGAACTTGGGTTTCCTCCGTAATCGTGAGCGTGAGTTGTTCGAGAGAGAGTTGTTCGATCATTTCGCCTCCGCGCGCGTTTTCACGCGTGACAGTTGATTTCGCCATAGCTGTTGGAAGGTGCTGGTCCACTCGTGCAGCGGCTTGATCGCCGCGGCGTTCATGCTGTAGAGCACGCGCTTGCCGTCACGCCGCGCGTCGACCAGCCCGACGTCGCTCAGCACGCGCAGGTGCTTCGACACCGACGGCTGCGCGCAGCCGAGCCGTTCGACGAGGTCGTTCACCGATCGCTCCTGCATCGCCAGCAGGCTGAGAATCTCCCGGCGTCGAGGTTCTGCGACGGCGTTGAAGATGTCGGACGTCGTAGCCGCGCGTGCCATCGACTCCGATCATATTCCAATATGAGAATATGTAAAGGCGAAAATCTATAGGGGGTCATGCGCCCAGGCCGATGCCGGACTGCCGCGTCTCGATGATCCGCGTGAGCAGCCTCGCAATCTCTTCTACCGCTTCGGCCGGCGCCTTGCCGTCGGGATGGATGCCGCACACCGCAGTCGTCGAGGAGTGGTCGAGATCGGAGCTCCACCGCGACCGCCCCGCCGCGTCGCGGCCGTAGGTGAGATACGCCGACAACGTGTCGAGGCCGGTCCCGGGCCGCTCGCCGATGAAGTGAACCACGGCGTCAGCCTCGACGATCGCGCCCACCTGATAGCCCGCGCGCACGCGCCCGTTCTGTATGACGACGTCGACGTCACCGGCGTGAAGACCCGCGGCGACGATCTCGCGGCGCAACGCCGGAAGAACGGCGCGCAGGTTTTCGTTGAGCGCGTTCGCATTGAGCCCGTCGGAGATCACGATCTGCACCTGTGGACGACGCCCGCCTCTCGTCGCGAGGAGCGTAAGGATGCGCTCCGCGTCGGCGTCGCGGAGGTGCTCACCGGTCCGCGGATGCGCGAGGTAATCGTCTCGATCGAGCGATCGCGTCCGGACGCGAATGTGATGCGGACAGACGTCCTGCATGATGCGCGCGTCCGGAACCGCGTACAGCGCGCGCCGGGCCTGAGCGTAAATCGTCTCCATCCTGGTTCGCACTCGCGCCGGTGCCGAGCCGTCGGCCTCATGTCCGTACCCGAGATCGAACCCCCGGCCTCTAAGCCGTGCGAGCTTCGCGTCGGCCTCCTGGCCAAGCGCCGCCGCCGTGCGGCGGTCGCCGCCCTCCTTCATGTACGCCGCATACAGCGATGACGTCGAAAGAGCATCAGCCGCCCCGAACCCTGCGGCTCATGGCCGTCGTGACCTGGCGTCCGGTGAGCCGCCGGAGCTGCGGATGCTCGCGGAACGATGTCGTGAGATATCCCAGCATCGCATCCGCGTTGCCGGCGACAGCCATGAGATAAGCTGGCGCCGCGAGCTCCACGATCCGCCGCGTCGCCTGCTGCAGCGCGTCCGGCGCGATCCCCATATGAAACGTGGCGCATACATCGAGCCCCATCGTGAGGCCGTGGAGCTTGGCCATGACCGCATCCTCGAGGCACGTGCGCTGCAGCTGCTCCACGGTGCTGAACACTTCCGGTCCGATGAAACCGGCCACGTCATTCACGATCGTCCAGGCGCCGGTCGCCTGCTGGATGTACCGTGCGACTCCGTACGCTCGCGACTCGAGCGTCACCATGTCGACGTTCCCTGCGGCGTTGTTGGTGACGGCCGATCCCTGCCCTGTCTCGAAGTAACAGCCGTCGAATCCGCTTGCGAGGTCGAGAATTCCCTCGGCGTCGAGGCCGACCATGCCCTTGAGTGCCTTCGAGGTCCCCGCCAGGCTCTGGAAGCCGACATCCACACGCACACGCTCGCGGGCCCGCGTCTGCTTCACGATGTCGGACAGGACACAATACCGGGTCGGCAGCCGCAGCCGTTCGACGATTCGCCGGAGCAGATCCTCCAGGTGCACGATCGTCTCGACGTCGTCGCTCGCCGGGTTCACGCCGATGATGACGTCGCCACACCGGTAGCTCAGCCCTTCGAGCGTCGACAGGAGGATGTCATCTTCGTCGTCGCCGGGGCTGTTGGGCTGAATGCGGGAACCGAAGTGCTGGGAAGAGCCGACGGCGATGCCTTCACCCGGAAGCGGATTGAAGATCGCGCGGGCGACGGCCGAGAGCTCCGTCTCGGTCATCACCTTCACGACGGCGGCGATCGCTTCGCTCCGAAGCCCCGCGCGATAGCGACGGATCCACTCCGGGCCCGAGGGACTCAACAGAATCTGCTTCAGCCCGCCGACGGTCAGTCCTGAAACGTCGCCGGCTGCCTGCGGATTCAGCGATCGTTCGAGCGCCTCCGTCACACCATCGTCGATGAGCGTGGCGGGGACGATATCGCCGAGATGCAGGGCCTCGAGCGAGCGCCGTGCATCGTTCCGGACGATGGGGTCATCGCCCCCGCCGACGGCCAGATCTCCTTCTTTGAACTCGTTCGCGAGGACGAGCGTCTGTCGCAAATCCACAGGGTGCCTCGCACGCCGTTCACCGTGAGCGACGCTACCGTCCGCCGCCCTGCTCGGTCGTGGTGTACTGATACTTGCCCTCGGACTTTGGCATGCGAACTCCTTGATGGCCGGACAGTATAGATGAAGCGGTTCCTGTTCCTGATCGTCGAAGGCGGGGGCAACGTCCCCGCACAGATGTCGATCGCCCGCCGTTTGGTGGCGCGCGGCCACGAGGTCCATGTCCTCGCCGACCGCGTGGTGGAAGGCGAGGCGGCCGGCGCCGGCTGCCGGTTCCACACGTTCGTCCGCGCCCCGCAGCACAACATGCGGGACCGGCAGGCCGATGTGGTCCGCGACTGGGAGCCCTCGTCGCCGGTCGGCCAGATCCGGCGGGTCGGCAACCACGTGATGTTCGGTCCGTCGGCTGCTTACGCCCGCGATCTGCTCGACACGATCGAGCGGGTCCGGCCGGATGCGCTGGCGGTGGACTGTCTGCCGTTCGGCGCGATCGTCGGAGCGGAGAAGTCGGGGATCCCCGCCGCGGTCCTCTTCCATTACCCGTTCCTGGGCCCGTTGCAAGGCGCGACGCCGTTCGGGCTTGGTCTCCGTCCTGCGCGCGGTTGGCTGGGGAAGCTCCGCGATCGGGCGCTGTTCGCCGTCATGGGGCGCATGTCGCGATTCGGGCTTGCGCCGGTCAACGCCGCGCGCCGTGAGCTTGGAATGACGCCGCTGCGCGAAGTATTCGATCAGTTCCACACGCTGGCGCGCTCGCTCGTCCTGACCTCGCGCGAGTACGATTTCGCACCGTCCGGCCTGCCCGCGCACGTGCGCTACGTCGGGCCGCAACTCGACGATCCGTCATGGGCGGAAGACTGGATCCCGCCGTGGCCCAGCGATGTGTCGTCTGATCCTCTCGTTGTCGTCTCCCTTGGTTCCACGTATCAACGCCAGGAGAAGGCCTTTGCGGCGATCGTGCAGGCGCTCGGCACGTTGCCGGTTCGCGGCCTGGCCACGTTCGGCCCGATCGATCCACCGGCATCGGATGTTCCGTCCAACGTGGTGGTGATGCGCTCGGCTCCACACGCCGCAGTGCTCCCGCTCGCGGCGGCCGTCGTCTGCCACGGTGGGCACGGCACGGTGATGAAGGCGCTCGCTCACGCGCTGCCGCTGGTGGTGATGCCGTTCGGCCGCGATCAGAAGGACAACGCCGCGCGGGTCGAAGTGTGCGGCGCGGGCGTGTCGCTGCCGCCAACCGCCAGCCCTGCGCGCATCGCCTCCGCGGTTCGGCGCGTGCTCGAAGAGCCGGCATTTCGTGCAAGCGCGCAGCGGATGGCTGCTGTCATCGCACGAGACGTAAAGGAAGATCGCGCTGTCGCCGAAATGGAAGCGCTTGCCAGGCTGGGATAGAATGCACAGACCATCCCGGCATGAAGGGTCTAGAGCTGTTCGTCTTCCCGCAGATGGTGTTCACCATCTTCCTGGTGGCACTGCTGTGGGCGTTCCACGCACGTCTGCGGCGCCAGGCGTTTTTCTGGTGGTGGGCCTGCGGTTGGACCTCCTTTGCCGTCTTTCTGACCCTCGCGGCGCTGCGCATGGAAGTCCCGAGGGACTGGACGATGTTCCGGCAGGGCGTCGCCCTGCTGATGATGCCTGCCGGCTTCATCCAGGTTCCCTTCCTGCTGTTCGGCGCCTGGAGCCTGCAGTCTCCGGGGCAGCCTTCACGGCGATGGGTGGCGGCAGGCGTCGCGCTCGCGGTCGCCGCGGGTCTGGTGGGCTTCGCGTTCTCGGTGTTCTTCCGGGATCTGCCTCTCGGCAGCTTCACGGCGCGGAACGTGGCGAGGACATTGTCGCTCTCCGCCGCGCTTCTCATCTGCGCCGCGATGTTCTTCCGGCGGTGGCGGTCCACCGGCTCGTGGGCTGCCGGCGTCACTGGCGGATTCTCGCTCCTCTACGGGCTCAATCAGTCGGTCTATACGGTGTCCCTGGTCAGCTACTGGGCGCTGAGCCCCGACTCGCTGCTTCGGCGGCTCCTCGACCCCATGGGCCTCGTGCAGTCGCAGTTGTTCCTCGTCGATCTCATCGCGTCCTGCGGCACCTGTCTGGGCCTCGTGCTCATGCTGGTCGAGGAACATCAGCAGGCCGAGCGCGCGCTGCTCGAAAGCGTCAGCCGCGGTGAGGAAATAGCCCTCGCGAATGCGACGTTGCGGGCCGAGATCGCCGAACGGCTGCGCATCGAAGAGGCCTTGCGGGACAGCGAGGATCAGCAGCGGGCGATCCTCAAAGCGCTTCCCGACCGGATGCACCTGATCACGACCGATGGAGTACTTCTCGATTACCACGCCAGAAGCTCGCCGAATTCCTCCGGGCCTCACGAGTTCTCTGACCGGGAAGCACATCCGCGATCTCCTGCCGCCTGACGTTGCCAGCGGGCTCGAGCGCTGCTGTGCCGAGGCGGCGACATCGGACGAGGCAGCGACGTTCGAGTACTCCGCGCCCGCCAACGGCGACGGCGACATGCGCTTCTACGAAGCGCGCGTCGTCCGATGCGACCGCGACAAGTTCCTGAGCATCATCAGGGACATCACCGAGCGCACTCGGGCCGAAAACGAAGTTCGCGGCCTGCGTGACGCGTTGGCGCACGTGGGCCGCGTCACCACACTCGGCGTGATGACCGGTTCGCTGGCGCACGAAATCAATCAGCCGCTGGCCGCGATCTCGATCAATGCCAAAGCCGCGCTGAACATGGCAGGAAATCACACCATCGATGTCAGCGAGCTCCAGGACGCCATGCGCGAGATCATCGCGGACGCTCAGCGGGCTGGGGACGTGTTGTACCGCCTCAGGAAGCTGCTCGTCCGGGGAATCACGGAGCGTACGCCGCTCGACGTCAAAACGCTCGTGGACGAAGTGCTGCGGCTGGTGAAAGGCGAGATGGTTGCGCGCCGCATCGTCGTCGACGAGGATGTCGAGCCTGGTGTGCCGGAAGTGCTCGGCGATCGCGTACAGCTCCAGCAGGTCATCCTCAACCTGCTCATCAACGCGTTCGAGGCAGTGCGGCAGCTGGACGTCGACGATCGGCGCGTGACGCTTCGCGTCGGCGTGGATGGCAGCCAGGTCGTCGTGTCCGTCGTGGACAGCGGCGATGGCCTGTCCGATCCGCAGATCCACGAGATCTTCGAGCCTTTCTACACGACCAAGGACGGCGGCATGGGCCTGGGGCTCACGATCTGCAGGATGATTGTCACGGCGCATGGCGGGACGCTCACCGCCGCACGCAATCCGGATCGCGGGATGACGTTCTCGTTCTGCCTCGACGCCCCGGCGCGACCGCGGATCCTCGATCGGCGCAGAGCTCGCTGGAAGCGTCGCCTTTCGCCTGACATGCCAACGGCCACGGTGTTCATCGTCGACGACGATCCTTCGATGCGCGGTGCGCTGGCGCGCCTCGTCAGGAGTGCCGGCCTGCCGGTGGAGTCGTTCGCCTCAGCCGAGGAGTTCCTCGCGGCCGTCGATGTGAAGGCAAGGGCGTTCCTGGTCCTGGACGCCCGCCTCACCGGAATGAGCGGGCTCGAGCTGCTGGCCTGCATGGCCGAACGTGCGTCAACGATACCTGTCGCGGTGATCACCGCGGTCGACGATGGCCAGATCGAGGTCGACGCCCTGCGGGCCGGCGCGATGGCGTTCCTGCGAAAGCCCTTCGATCCTCAAAGCCTGCTCGACGCAATCGCGCGGGGGCTCGACGGTTCGGCTGCCGTGGACTGCCCGGCCTGAACGGCCGGTCGAGTAGAATGGCGCCTGCCCAGGAGGTCCCGTGCGATACATCAAGCGTCTGGGATTCGCTGCGATTCTTGCTGCCGTCGTGGTGGCATCGCTCAGCGGCGCGCCGCGCGCGCAGTACGACTATTACCTGACAGGCAACGGGGGTGACGCGTCCGGCGTGACGCAGTTCGGTCTGGGCCTGATGGGCGGCGGCACCGACGTGGACGCGTTGTTCACCTGGATGGGCGATCGTGCCGGCGGCGGCGACTTCGTCGTCATTCGCGCCTCCGGCGCCGACGGCTACAACCAGTATGTCTACGATCTCGCGCCGTTCGATTCGGTCGAGACGCTGGTGCTGAAGAACCGGGCTGCCTCGTCGGACGAGTTCGTGCTGGGCAAGATTCGCAACGCCGAAGCGCTGTTCATTGCCGGCGGCGATCAATCGAACTACGTGAACCAGTGGAAAGGGACGCTGCTTGAAGACGAGATTCACAAGCTCGTCGAGAGAGGCGTGCCCATCGGCGGAACCAGCGCCGGCACGGCGATCCTCAGCGAGTTCGTCTACTCCGCCCAAAACAAGTCGGTGACGTCCGTCGAGGCGCTCGCGAATCCGTTCAGCCGCAACATCACGCTCGAGCGCGACTTCCTGATCCTGCCGTACATGGACGGCATCATCACCGATCAGCATCTCATCGAGCGCGATCGGCTCGGGCGGACGCTCACGTTCATGGCACGGATCGTCGCCGACGGCTGGGCGCCGGAGAGCAAGGCGATTGCGATCGATCGCGAGACGGCGGTGCTGGTTGATGCCGACGGGCAGGCCACCATCGTCGCCAACGCCGATCACCCGACGCCATTCGCGTATTTCATCCGCGGCGGGACGCCGCAGACGGTGGCAGCGAAGACGCCGCTGACCTATCTGAATCTGCAGGTGCAGCGCGCGCAGCCGGGGAGCACGTTCAACTTGCTCATGTGGACGGGTAATGGACTCACGTCCTACACGCTCAACGTCACCGACGGCGCCGTGACTTCGACGCAGCCGGGCGGATCGATTTACTAAGGGACTACCGAACCGGTTCCGAGAGCACTCGCTCGACGTGCTGTTCCAGCACGCCGAGCGGCATGGCGCCGTGGCCGAGCACGGCCTGGTGGAAGCGACGTACGTCGAATCGGGCACCAAGCCGGGCGCGCATCCGTTCCCGGAGGGCGCGGATCGTCCGGCTCCCCATCTTGTAAGCGAGCGCCTGCCCGGGCATGTCTGCGGAATATCGCAGCGACTCGGTCTTGATCTGTGTCTCTGATTCGAAGGTGTGCGCGCGCATGTAGTCCATGGCGCGCTCTCGGCTCCAACCCAGCGCGTTCATGCCGGTATCCACCACGAGCCGCGTCGACAGGAAGAGATCCATCGACAACCGTCCCGCGCGATCGTACGGGTCCGGGTACATGCCCATCTCGCCGGCAAGATCCGACGCATACTCGCCCCAGCCCTCGGTGAACGCCGTATACATCGCGTTTTTCCGGAACTCGCTCAGCCGCGGATTCTCCAGCGTGAGCGCAATCTGGAAGTGATGGCCGGGGACGAGCTCGTGATATGAGAGCGCCGCGGCATTGAGCAGCGACCGTTGCTCGAGCACCGAGCCGTTGAACAGATAGTAGCCGCCGGGCTCGGCGGGCGGCGTCGGCCGCTGGTAGTAGCCATACGTCATCACCGGCTCGAGCGCCGGCATCAGGCGTCGCGCGCCGTAAGGGGCCTTCGGCCGCTCCATGAACCACGCCGTCAGGACCGGCTCGATCTTTTTCGCGGCAGCCATGAGCGCATCGCCTATTTGCGCCGGCGCCGTGGGCACGAAGCGGCGATCCGTTTTCAGAAAGGTTCTGAACTGCGCGAGCGAGCCGGCGAAGCCTGCCTGCTGGCGGACCGCGTCGAGCTCCCGCTCGAGGCGCGCAACCTCGGCGAGCCCGATCTCGTGGATCTGCTCGGGCGTCAGCTCGAGCCCGGTGTGCTGCCTGACGAGGACGCGATAGTAGCGGGCGCCGTCCGGATATCGCCCGACACCGACATCGGTCGATGCGCGGTTCCTGTACGGACCATCCACATACGCGGCGAGCCGCTCGAACGACGGGTTGACGACGGCGGCGATCGCGTCACGAACGGCGGCGGCGAACGCCGCACGCGCGTCGGGTGGGATCGCATCGAGGCGTCCCGGGGCCACGGCGAAGGCGCTGGTGTCGGGCGGCAGGGCGAAGGATCGGATGAGCGGCACCGCGGCATCCACCTGCGCGGCGGGCAGGACGATCCCGCGCATGACCTGTCCTCGCAGTTTCGTTTCGATCTGCGCAAGCAGCACGGGGATCTGGTGCAGGCCATCGAGATAGCGCTGGCGGCCCGCATCGTCGGCGACCGATGCCGCGGCAAAGCCGGTCGTCAGCGTCCGCAAGGGCGACGTGTAAGGAGCGATTGGCGCCTCGTGCCAGTAGAACTGTCCTTCTGTTGTCGCCAGCTCCGCTTCCCACCGCAGCAGCGACCAGGTGATCCAGTCTTCGTGTGCGAGCGTGTCCGCCTTGACGGCGTTGACGCGCTTCAGAAAATCCTCGGCCCATCGCGCCTGTTCGATCGTGGCCGCCTCAGAGAGTCCGAGTAGCCGATCGCGAACGAGCGGACCCTCGGTGTCTCCCCAGAATCCCGGACCGCTTCGGGCTCGCAGCTCCTCCGAGAGCTGCGCGATCGCGTCCTGTTCCTGGCCGACAGACTGAGCCGACCAGCCCCCGAGCGCGATCACGCCGGCGAGGGTGGCCGCAGCCACGATGCGCATCGGCGCCGATTATAGCCACTTGGGCGCTCGCCTCATTTGACCGCACAGCTCGCGTCAGGTAGCATCCCGGCAATTGATGAGCTAGCCTGCCGACCCTTTCCCCAACCAGGTCTCCGACCCCGTGAGGATGTGACCCTATGAGATCGAGTGATAGCCGCAAACCGCTGGTCAGGCGCGTCGGCAGCCTGCTGTTTGCCTCAACGCTGATCGGCGTCGTTGCGGCTCAGACCTGCGTTCCTCAGCCTGCGGGCCTGGTTTCGTGGTGGACGGGCGATGGGGACGCGACGGATATCGTCGGTGGCGACGACGGAACGCTTCAAAACGGGGCCGCGTTTGGTCCCGGGCTTGTGGGCCAGGCGTTTACCTTCGATGGCAGCGACGACTTCGTCAGCGTGCCGGACTCGAGCCGGCTGGACTTCGGCACTGGCGACTTCACCGTTGCGTTCTGGGTCAAGTTCGATGACCTGGACGACACTGGCAACGGAATCATGGCCAAAGATACCTATGCCGGAGATCTGGGCAACATCACAGGCTGGCTGTTCAACATTTGTGGCGCGTGCGGCGGAGGGGGATTCGGGGTTGGCAGCGGCGGCGTCGGCATCGAAACGAGAAACAAGGTGGGCGGAGGCGGTCCGTGGACGCATGCCCGATACGCGACAGCCAACTTCGAGATCGGGACCTGGTATTACCTCGCGGGGGTCAGGCAGTCGAATGTCCTGCACCTCTACGTCGATGGGATCTTGCGCGCCACAACCGCCGAGCCGTCACCCGCGAACCTTGATAACACCCAGCCATTGACGTTCGGCGCGCTCACCGGGGCGTCACGGCAGTTCTTCAAGGGTCAACTCGACGAAATCGATATCTACAACCGGGCCCTCGCAGATTCGGAAATCCAGGCCATCTTCGACGCCGGGAGTGCAGGCAAATGCAGGGGGGCTGTCGATCCTCCGAACCTGCGAATCGCGTCGATGAAGGCGCCTGCCGCGGCGGCTCCCGGCGCCGCCATTTCAGTTCGTGACGTCACGACCAACGCGGGTTCCGGGGATGCCGATGCAAGCACGACACGCATCTGGCTCTCGACGAACAAGACGCTCGGCGCCGGCGATCTCGATCTCGGCACGCGCAGCATTCCCGCACTCGCGGCGGGTGCGACGAACGCCGGAACTTCCGTCGTGACCCTGCCGGCTGTTGCTCCAGGCGCTTACTACCTGCTCGCGCAGGCGGACGCGGAAGCCGATGCCCCGGAGTCGGATGAAGCCGATAACCTCAAAGCGAAGGCCATCGTCCTCGGGCCGGATCTCACCATCAAGTCGATGGTCTTCGCGCCGGTCAGCCCTACCTCCAGTGCGCCGACGACGATCACGCTGACGGTGAAGAACGGTGGCGGCGCCGCCGCCGGCGCGAGCGTCACGCGCCTGTACCGGTCCTCGAACGGCAAGTTCGATGGGGGCGATACATTCCTGAAGGAGGCGCCCCTTGGCGGGCTCGCGGCGGGCGCGTCGGTCGCCCAGCCGATCACCCTGACGCTGCCTGCCGGCACCTATTACGTGCTTGCGATTGTCGATGCGGCAAACGCGATCCCCGAAGCCAAGGAAACAAACAACCTGAAGAAGGCGCAGAAGACGATTCCGTAGCGGCGGCGACATGAAAAAAGCCCGCCAGCTGATTTCAGCCGGCGGGCTTTCTCGTTTCTCCGGGCGACGGGTCTAGAAAATCAGCTTGAACCCGAACCGGATTTCACGCGGCGTCTGCCAGTAGTGATCCTGGAGGAACCGCGGATCCCGTGTGAGGTTCAGCTCCGTGATCCTCGCTTCGGTGTCGAAGCCGGCGAAGAAATCTTCCAGCTCGATTGGCATGTTGGTCCGCGTCGAGGGACGGAAGACGTCCGTCACGCCCTTCTGATCGAACAGGTTCAGCACGTTGACGCTGACCTGACCGCGCAGCCGGCCGCCGAGCGGCACGTCCTGCTGCAGGCTCAAGTCGAACACGGTCAGCCACGGCGTACGGCCGTCGCTCCCGCGTCCGAGGTAAAACACCGGCAGCGAGCTGATCATGTTCGCGGTCCGCGAGATCGGAATGCCGCTCGCCGCGCGGAACACACCAGACACGGTGGTACGCGTGACGAACTGATAGGTTCCCAGGAACTTGAACTGGTGCGGCCGATCGGTGTTGAGGCGGCCGTAGACCGGCTCGCCGTTCTGATCGAACGCCATCACGAGACCGTCGAACAGACGCGTCACGTTCGGCGACACGCGCGCGATCTCGTCAGAGCTGGCGAGACCGGGATAGTTGCCATCGAGGCGGCTCAGCGTATAGCTGCTGGCGAACTGCCAGTTGTCCGCGAAGCGCTTGTTGAACTTCAGCTCGAGCGCGTCGTAGTTCCGCCTGATTTCCGGCAGCCCGGGGCAGGTCGGGCAGTCGCTGGCGTTGATCGTCGTCGCGATTCCCTCACCGGGATTCGCGATGAAGAACACTTCGCCGATGCCGGGGACGATGACGCCGACGTCTTCAATCGCCCGATCGACCTGCTTGTGGACGTAGCGGGCCGACACCGCCATCCGCGGTCCCAGCTCGTGCTCGATGCCGCCGACCAGCTCCTGCTGCTTGAACGGCTTCAGGTCCGGGTCGATCGCGCCGCACTCCGGGCACGCCGGATCGTTCGACGGAATACGGAAGTCGACGACTTCGAGGAACCGTCCCGGCTTGGAGCCGTTGACCATGATCGTGTTCCAGTCGAGCGTGTCGAGCGTGTAGTACTCTTCGTCCCACACGTCGCCGCCGAACGCGCCGCGCGGCAGCTCGAGCTTCATCGTGTCGTAGAACACGCCCCAGGAGCCGTAGATCTTCCACTTGCCGTCGCCCTTCACGTCGTAGGCGAACCCGGCGCGAGGCGCGAGCTTGTCGGCGAAGCTGAATTTGATCCCGTTGAGGTTCTCGCGATAGGACGGGATGTCTTCACGCTCGGTGCGGATGCCGAGGTTCAGCGTCAGCTTGTTGTTGACCGTCCAGGCGTCCTGGAAGAACAGGCCGATGTTGTTGACGTCGACCTTGCCAAGCGTGCCGAACTGCCGCCACGACCAGTACCCGTAGGTGCCGCGCTCGATGCGTCCGTCCAGCGTCGTCCGCGACTGATCCCAGTAGAACGAGACGTGCGGCTGCTGTTCGATGTCGGCGACATCGTTGCTGATGTGCTCGATTTGTACGCCGCCCTTGAAGGTGTGCTGGCCGGCCGCGGTTGCGTAGAACGTCGCATCAGCTGATCCGCCGATGCGGCTGTAGATGTCCTTCGCGCGCGCGCGGTTGGTGAGCAGGCTGCTGAACCCGGCGGCTCGGACGAGCTCGGGACGCGTTTCGAACGGCGCGTTCGATCCCTGCACGAACTCGGACCAGATCTCGTCAGGAATGCCAAGGTCCTCCGTATCGTACTTGAGGTAGTTGACCTTGCCGTTGATGAAGACCCGGTTCGACACCACCCAATCCACGCTGCCCGTCGTAGTGACGTTGGCCTGCTTGACGCCGAGCACCCCGAATTGCGTCAGCGGGTTGCTCGTTCCGTCCACTGCAGGGAGCCGGCCCTCCTGTTCGAACGGACGATTCTGCCCGGACACGCGCAGTCGCCATCCTTCGGCCATCTGCCAGGTCACGTTGCCGACCAGGTTCTGCGTCGTCTCCTTGCTTCGGAACGAGTCGGTCTCTCCGTTCGTGCGGAACGTCACCGTGCGGTCGGTTTCCTCGATCTGCGGCGTGTAGCCGCCCCAGAACCAAAGGCGGTCGCGCATGATCGGTCCACCCAGCTGGAAGTGCGGATCCCAGCGCGAGTAGTCGTCCTTCGGATAGAGGACGGTTTCGGCCTCGTTCGCGCCGCTCAGCACGAGTCGCAGCGCGCGACGCGTGCCGGTCGTGCCCGGCGCCACCTGCGCGAGGCCGCTGCCGAGCGCGCTGCCGCCGGCGGTGCCGAACACGTTGTTCAGTGCGAGGTCGCCGTTCAAGCCGTCGTTGTTGAAGTAGAAGCCGCCTTCGCCGCGGAACAGGTTCGTGCCGCTCTTCGAGATGACGCTGACGACGCCGCCCGTCGAGCCGCCGAATTCCGCCGCATAGCCTGACGACTTGACCTGCACTTCGTCGACGAACTCGGTGAGGAACGGCGTCGCGGAAATGCCGGTGCGGAGGTTCGTGGTGTCGATGCCATCGAGGTAGTACTTGTTCTCGGCGGCGGACGCGCCGTCGATCGAGATGCCGCCGCTGCGGCTTTCCTGGTTGGCGCCGGGCGCGAGCGTCACGAGCGACGTGAAGTCGCGTCCCTTCGGCAGCCTGTCGATCGCCTCGGCACGCAGGTTCGTCGCCGCGGTCGTCTGCTTGACGTCGATGGTCGGCGACTCGGCGGTGACCTGCAGGTTCTCGGCGATGCCGGCGACGGTCAGTGCGAGATCGACCTTGAGCAGCTTGCCGACTTCGACGACCACCGGCGCGCTGGTCGCCGCGTTGAAGCCCTGAAGGTTCGCGGTGATCTCGTATCGTCCCGGATCAAGCGCCGGAAAACGATACGTGCCGGCGGTGTCGGTCACCGAGGTGAACGTGCCGGTTTGACCCTTGGCTTCGACGGTCACGCCGGGCAGCACGCCGCCCGACGCGTCTTTGATGATTCCTTCTATGGCTCCGCGTGTTTCCTGCGCTGATGCCGTCGACGCCATCAGCAGGAACGCGAGGAGCGCTCCGCCTAATACTCGTTGCATGGACCCCCTCCACGAAATGCGAGCTCAGCATTGCGCGCTCGCGATCGGTCAACACAATCAAGCAGTCTACACCGGCCAGTTGAGGACTCATCACAGCTGTGACGAGTGAAGTGGGACGAGTTGTAACAGTAGAGCTCAAAAACTCGTCCGTGGACTTGCTGTGACGAATGTCTACAATGCTCTGCCATGGGAAGCATGTGGAGAGTCACCGCTCGGCGCGTCGCGCTCGGGCTCGTCGTGTCGATGCACGCCGCGGCGCCGCGCGCCTCGGCGCAGACCGTCGAGATCGCGCCGTTCATCGGCTATCGCTTCGGCGGCGATTTCTACGAGCTGACGACCAACCAGCCGGTCGATACCGACGGCGGACGCTCGTACGGACTGATCGGCAACGTGCGCATCGATCGCGATCTCTTCTTCGAAGCGTTCTTCACGCATCAGGAGGAGCACGTCACGGTGCCATCCAACCTTGCATCGCCGTCGAACCGCGTCCGCGTGACGGTGAACCACTTTCACGCCGGCGGCCTGCGCGAGCTGCAGCCGGGCCGCGTGCGCCCGTTTCTCACCGGCACGATCGGGCTCACGCACTACGAGGCGGAAGGGGATGACGAAGTGCGCTTTTCGCTGGCGGCGGGCGGCGGCGTCAAGCTGTATCCGACGCGCCACCTTGCCGTGCGCTTCGACGGCCGCGTGTTCGCCACCATCGTCGACGCCGACGGCGACGCGCTCTTCTGCAGCCCCGGCATCTGCATCGGCGCGTTCGAGGTGACCGCGATGTGGCAGGCGGAGTTCACCGCGGCGCTCGTCATTTCCTTCTAGTACGGCCGTGCTCGCATCGCCGTCGCGTCTCGGGCTAGCATCGCCGATGGACATGAGATGGACATGAAAGGAGAGTCTCGAACATGGCCACGCTCACGAAATTGACCTATGCGACGACCATCAATGCGCCAAAGGAGATCGTGTGGCGCACGATGCTCGACGATGACACCTACCGGATAGTGGACGAGCGCGTTTCAGGAGGGCTCGTACGCGGTGACCGACTGGAAACCAGGCAGCAAGGCGCTGTTCCTCGGTCCCGATGGCACCGGCATGGTGAGCCGCGTCGCGGAACATCGGCCGAACGAGTTCCTGTCACTCGAGCACCGGGGCATCGTCAAGAACGGTGTCGAAGACACGAGCAGTGCCGAGGCCACGAAATGGGCCGGCGGACACGAGAACTACACGCTGCGTGAAAATGCCGGCCGCAGCACGCTCACGATCGACATGGATACGGCCGAGGATCACAAGAGTACTTCGAAGAGACCTGGCCGAAGGCGCTGACCGCATTGAAGAATCTGGCGGAGCAGCGAAAGACGATCAAGTAAAGACGATCAAGTACGGGGTCAGATCTTGTTTCTTGCACGATTGACCGCTGCGGAGGACACCAGACATGGACGGTCCTCGCCTCTTCAGAGGACAATCGGGCAAGAAACAAGATCTGACCCCGCAGACTGCCCAGAAGTAGCGGACGGTGTGGAAGAACACCGGCGCGGCGAAGATGACCGAATCGAGGCGATCGAGCACGCCGCCGTGGCCTTCGATCATCCAGCCCCAGTCCTTGACGCCGCGGTCGCGTTTGATCGCCGACATCACGAGGCCGCCGAAGAATCCCATGAGGTTGATCAGCAGCGCGTAGGCGCCGGCCTCCAGCGGTGAGAACGGCGTGATCCACCACAGCGCGCGCGCCGACGACGGTCGCGCTGGCGACGCCGCCGACGAAGCCCTCGACCGTCTTCGACGGCGAGAGCTGCGGCGCGATCTTCGTGCGGCCGAACAGCTTGCCCCAGACGTATTGCAGCACGTCGCTCGACTGGACGACGATCACGAGGAACGCGATCAGCAGCAGGTTGCGCCCGTCGTAGCCCGGGATGTCGAGGGTGAGCAGCGCCGGCACGTGGGAGAGCGCAGAACACGCAGATCATCAGCCCCCATTGCGTTTCGGCGACGCGCGTCATGAAGTTCTTGGTGTCCTGGCGCAGCGCCGCGATCGCCGCGCAGCAGCAGGAAGACGTAGACGGGGATGAAGACCGAGTAGAGCCCGTACCAGTCGATCCAGATCAGGTAGTACTGCAGCGGCAGCACGACGAAGAACGCGACCGCCAGCGCCATGTGGTCGCCGCGGCGCGTCGGCGCCAGCGTGATGAACTCGCGCAACGCGGCGAACGAGAGCAGCGCGAAGAGCACGATCACGCCGGCCTTGCCGAAGACGAACGCCAGCCCGATCAGCGCGACCATGCACCCACCACGCCTTGATGCGGCTGTTGAGGTTGTCGATGGTCGGGTTCGGCCCGTGCGCGGCGAAGCGGCGATGGAGCACGTAGCCCACGATCGACGCGATCGTCGAGCACGCCGCCGATGCCGACGAAACAGCGCGAGGGTCTGCTCGTTCGCGGTCATTCGACATCCGCGCGTCGGGCGCAGCGCGAGCAGCGGCATCGCGGCTGCGCGTCGAGAAACGTGGCTTTGTCCTCGCCCGCGGCGAGCACGATCGGCTCGCCCAGCGTGACCGTGCAGAGCAGCGGCAGCGGCACGAACTCGCCCTTGGGCATGACGCGGTTGAGGTTTTCGATCCAGACCGGCACGAGCTCGACATCCGGCCGCGCCCTGGCGAGATGATAGAGGCCGCTCTTGAACGGCAGCAGCGGTTCGTCGGTCGTGTTGCGCGTGCCCTCGGGAAAGAGGATCAGCGAGTGCTTCTCGTCGAGCGCGGCCGCCATCACGCCGATCGGATCCGCGTCCCGGCTTTCGCGGTTGCGGTCGATCAGCACGGCGCGGAACACGCGTTCGCCGAAGAAGCGCCGCAGCCGGCCCTGGAGCCAGTAATCGGCGCCGGCGACCGGGCGGGTCATGCGCCGGAGCGGCGCGGGGCAGCACGGTCCAGATCAGCACGAAGTCGCCGTGGCTGCTGTGATTGGCGAAGTAGACGCGCCGCCGGGGATCGGGCGCTCCGCCGCGCCACTCGCCGCGGACGCCGGTGATGGCGCGCGCGAACGCGGCGACGCCAACCGCGCACGCCGACGCTATCAACCGACCAGCGTGCGACATGCAGACGACCTCGCCGTCAACCGGCGGTCAGCGCCAGCAGCGCGCCGGCCAGCACACAGAGCACTTGTGCCGCCAGCGCAAGAACTTGACACCGAAGCAGCCGCATCGCTCCCGCAACGCGGGCCGCGACGGGCCGGCCGCGCTTTGCGGCCGGCAGCAGGCCCAGTTGCTCCAGCGCGGCATCCATCGAGGCGAAGTCTGTCGGTGCGCGCCAGCCGGCGAAAGAGCTCGGCATCGAAGCCCACCCGGATCGCCAGGTAAGTCTCGGCCAGTCCGGCGAGCACGGCTGCGACGGCAAATGCGATTGATGTCCACGGGGGTTGGGGCGCCACTGCCGGAACGATCGCGATGACGGCGATCGCCGCGACAGTGAGTCCGCATGATAAACGATCGACCTTGCGGCCCTGAGCGAGAAGCGCGGCGGCGGCGAAAGAAAGCGTCGCGCGCGTCTCGCTCGCTCACGCGTCAACCTCCGCGGCGCTGGCAATGGCATCGCGCGTCGCGCCGTCGATGACGATCCGGGGCCTGGCCTCGCGGACAGTGCGCGAGCGCCTGGCGCGACGGTTCGCGTGTCCGTTGCTGGCGAGCAGCCACGTGGCAACGGTCGCCGCGCTTCGCGAATAGCCGAGCGCGCAGCAGACGAGAACGGGGCCGTTCGCCCGGCCCCGTTCGATGCTCGCGGCAGCCTCGAGGAGCTTGGCCGGCTGGGGCGGCACGAGATCGAGCATCGGTATGCACATCCAATCGCCGGCGATGCGGCCGCCGGGCAGTTCGGCGCAGAGATCGATCACGGTCGGGAAGCGCGCCGCTTCACCTGGCCGTGGAATCCTCCCGAGCCAGACGTCGCCGGACACCGCGACCGGCGCCGGTTCGTGCCGCGTCCACGATCGCGAGTTGACGAACGCGCCGGTAAGATACGGCGCCAGCAGCAGCCGCGCGCCGCAGGCTCATTCGTCCGGCCGCATCCTTCTGGAACCCTTCCGGTCCGAAGACCGCGTAGTTGGCGGCGACGAGTCCCAGCGACACCGCGGGCCACAGCAGCCACAGCCCGGCGCCTCCCGTCCACACGGCGAATACCGCAAGCAGCGCGGCGCCGATCAGATAGCGCGCAGCCAGCACCAGCCGCCGCCGTTCGGTCGTCAGTGCGAACGTCGCAAATGGACTCTTTCCACGGTCCGGCCAGAGCCACAGACAGAAAGCCCCGAGCAGCGCGCCGGTCGGGATGTCGAAGAAATGATGCTGATACGTGGTGAGCACCGACACGCCGACGAGAGCGAACCAGAGGTGCAGCGGCCATCGCGCTGCCCGCGGCAGATGCCTGGCGTAGAGCTTCCACAGGATGACGAGCAGCGCGATGTGCAGCGACGGCGCCTGGTTGAACGGCTTGTCGAAGCTGGTGAGCGCATCGAACAGGAAGCCCGGGAGACCGGTCGTATCCGGCTGGCGAAAGGTGAAGCGCAGCGGAAAGAGAACGAAGCAGGCGACCGCGACGATCTGCGCGGTGACGAGCCGCCGCGCGTGCGCGTCGAGCTCGGCCCGCGTGCTGCAGACCAGCAGCGACAGGCCGTAGAAGGCGTTGATCGACCAGTAGGGGACGATCGTCCAGGCGAGGAACGGAATCTGCCGCTCCCAATCGAAAACGATCGATGGAACGTCGAGGCGGCTGGCGGCGAGCTCGTTGGCCGCTCCGTAGGTCAGGTAGAAGAACGGCGTCAGAAAAGCAGCCAGCAGATTGCCCGCACCCACGGGCGCGATTCGGCCGCCGGGGCTGCCGCGACGGTGGTGCCGATCATGAGGCGACGCGTTCGGCGACCGACACGGTGAAGATGCCCCACTCGTCGATGCGCTGGTCGATCTTCTTGAAGCCCGCCGCCGCCACGAGCTGGTCCATCTCCGCCTGGGCGCGCCGGCGCATGATCCAGGCCTGGCCCTGCCGATGGCTCGTCAACGCACGGGCGATCAGCTCGAGCTGGGGATGCCAGGGCTGGCCGGTGTAGATCAGATAGCCGCCGGGCGGAATCGCCGCAGCAAGCCCCGCCAGCGAGTTCGGCACCATCGCGTTGTCGGGAAAGAGCTCGTAGAGGCCGGACACGATGCCGAGTGTCGGCTTCGGTTCGATCGCGGCGAGGCTTTGCCGGTCGAAGGCGTCGCCCCTGACGAACTGCGCGACGTGGTCGAGGCCCTTCTGCCGAATCATCGTCTGGCCGGCCTCGACGTTGATCTCGCTGTAATCGCGCAGCAGGACGGAGGCGGGCTTGATCGGGCTGGCTTCGATCGCGTCGAGCACGTAGCGGCCGTGGCCGGCGGCGATGTCCACGATGCGCACCGGCGTCCCGCTCCCGGCGAGCCGCCCCATCGTCGTGCGCAGCAGCTCCTCGAGATGAATCTTGCGCTGGCGGATTCCGCGCCAGCCGATCGATTCGAGATAGATGCGATCGATCAGGCGGCCAAGCCGCCCCAGTCCGGCAGGCGTGTTGCGATAGACGTAATCGAGCGAGGAGCCGGAATCGAAGCCGGTCCGGTGACCGACACGAATGCCCTCGGAGAAGAGACCGCCGATTTTCATGTTCAGCCGCGCGGCGGCCCAGTACAGGCCGCGCGGCGAGAGAAGCGGCAGCGGCGTGGCCAGCGCCTCCGCTTCGTCGCGCGTATAGCCGAGCCGATCGGATTCGAGCAGCGATGGGCGGTCTGGCGCCTCGGCGAAACGCGCCGAGGAGGAACGCCCGCGCCTTGTCGACCGCCAGCCGTCGATCCCGTTCGCCGAACGTGTCGTGGAAGAAGCCGGGGAGCACGTGCCGTTCCTTGATCGGGCTGCCAAGGTTCTCGAAGAAGCGGTGCTGCGGGCCGTGATGCACCACGAAGTCCGCGCCGGAGATCAGAAGCTGCGTGGGGATCGTGATGGCGCGGGCGTCGGCGACGACGCGTTCCGCTGTTTCGTAGAGCGCCAGCAGGATGTTGACGGCGATCGGCCGCGCGATCAGCGGATCCGAGTCGTACGACTTGATGCGCTCCGGATCGTGAGTCAGGAACCGCGACTTCACGTACGAGTTGACGAAGAAGTGTCCGCGCACCTTCTGCATGACCTTCAGCGCCGGGCGCGCGAACGGTACGTAGAGCTTCACCTTGAAGGCAGGCGATGCCAGCACCAGGCAGCGGATCTGCGGCGCGTAGTCGTGCGCCCAGGTGGCGACCAGCACGGCGCCGACGCTCTGTGCGATCACGGCGATGTCTTCTTGCGCGATGCCGTACGTCGACGAGATGTGTTCGACGAATGTCTGGACGTCTCTGCACCGACGTGCCGAGGCTCGGGCTGAATCCGCGCTCGCCGGGCGAGCGGCCCTGCCCGCGCGCATCCCAGGCGAACATCGCGAAGTCGGGCAGGCCGAGCTCGTCGGCGAGGTGTGCCATCCGTCCCGAATGCTCGTGGCCGCGGTGGAACAGGACGATCGCGCCGCGCGCCGGCGTTCGCACGGCGGGCCAGTAGCGATAGAACAGATCGATGCCGTCATGCGTCCGGAACGTCTTCTCTTCCACCGGCCGGCCGATCGGCTCCGTGCCTGACATCGCATCCGTCAACATTGCTGCACCACCATGCGGGCTTCGCCGATGCCCGAGCGGACCCTGTTGATCACCGTCATGACAAGAAGGATGGCGAGGAGCGGCACTGCCCACCCGAGCCACGCCGGCAGGACGTGTGACAGGCCAACCCACAGGCCCAGCGACGCCGAATACGAACGCGCGATCGCTCTTGCCCATCGGTCCGTCGTAGCGCCGCGAGGCGCCCATCATCGGACCGAGCGCGCCCGCGAGCTCGGTCACGATCGACAGGCAGACGATCGCGCCAATCCCGAACGGGCCGAATGGCGCGACGAGCGCGAACGGGGCATAGAGCGCCGCATCCGACACGACGTCGGTTATTTCGTTCAGATAACCACCGAGCACTGACTTCTGATGAAATTCGCGGGCGAGCATCCCGTCGATCGCGTTGAGCGCCATCCGCGCGAAGAGCCACGCGGGAACGATCAGAAACACCGTGCGCGACGGAGCGCGCCAGGCGACGAATGCGCCGGCGGCTATCGATCCCAGCGCGGCGCCGACCGTCACCATGTTCGCCGTAACGCCGCCGCGGTAGAGCACGGTGACGAGCGGGCGAAGCAGGGCCTGAAAGCGTGGCTTCAGCGCGTAGATGGTCATGGGTGGCCCACCGATTGTCGGCCCGAAGAGCGCCGGGCTGCAGCCTCAAAGTAGCAGGATGCCGGGTGCGAAGTCGTGAGAAAGCGTGTTGGAGTCCTGATGATTACTGAAGGGGTTAACGCGCCTGTTTCCAACGATTACCGTGCCATTCCCACATCTCGCGAATAGCGCTCGCGCACCGCCATCGCGATGGCCGCGAGCGTCGCCCCCGCGGCGCAGAGCGCCATCGCGTCGCGCAGCATCCAGCCGCCATCATGGAGCGCGCCGATGACGAGCGGCGCGGCCGCGCCGACCGCCGCCGCCGAATGATAGACGACGCCGCCGCCCCATCCTCGCCGCTCCGGAGGAAAACGGTTCGCGATGTAGACCGGCGCGACGCCGATCACTCCGCCGACCGCAAAGCCCATCGCGGTAACGGCGACCAGAAGGCCCATCGCCTCGGTCGACACGACGAAGATTGGCAGCGACGCGATCGCGATGACGCCGCCGGTCGCAATCGCGCCGGCCGGACCGAGCCGCGTGCCTGCCACCGCGCCCCAGACCGCTGCTCCGGCAATCCCGCCGAGGTTGAGCGCGGCAACATAGATCAAAGGAGAGTGTCCTTCGGCGCGGATGAGCGTCCCGTACCAAAACGACACGGACTGATACGCGAACATGACCGCGCCAAGCAGCAGCACGGGCCACAAGGGGAAGCCAGTTCCAGGCGCGGGTGTCGTCGGGGCGTCCGCGGGTCGCGCTGCTTTTCCGGCGAGCCAGACGGGGCTTTCCGGAACGGATCGGCGTACCCAGAGCACGACGAGTGCCGGAAGGACGCCGCTCCACAGCATCGCGCGCCAGCCCCAGGGCGCATGCGCGACGTACGGATACGCGAATTGCACGACGGCGGCCGCGAGGATGAATCCCCAGGAGAACGCGCCCTGCACGATGCCCGAGATCACGCCGCGCAGCCGCTCGGGCCAGTGTTCGAGCACCAGCGGCATTCCCGCGGCCCATTCCGCTCCCATACCGAGTCCGAACAGGGCGCGAAAGAGGAACAGCGACCAATAGCCGGTCGAGAAGCCGCTCAACAGCGAGAAGATCGAGAACCAAAGGATCGAGATCACCAGAGGAGTCTTGCGGCCCCACCGATCGGCCGCCCTGCCGCCGATCGCGCCGCCAACGAGCCTGGTGAGCAGCGTGACCGTCCCGAGCGCGCCCGCCTGGGCGCTGGTCATGGACAGCTCCTGCTGGACCTCGATCAGCACCAGCGTCAGGATCGTGAAGTCGTAGCCGTCGAGCATCCAGCCAAGAAATGCGGCCGCAAACGCGCGCCAGCGGTTGGTGTCAGCCATGGACGACCTGGGTAGGATCGCATTTTTTGCGGAATCGGTGGCGCACTGGGCCTCGCGGTGTATGATCCGCGGTTCCGGATGGCAATGACGACAGAGCGGCTGACGCTGGCGATCGTCGAGGACGACGGAGATGTGCGCACCGCTCTGAACCGGCTGCTTCGTTCGATGGGGCACCAGGTGCACCTGTTCGATTCCGCCGAGGCGTTCGACCAGCATCCGCCCGAGGTGGACTGCCTCATTCTGGACGTGCGGCTGCCGGGTCTGAGCGGGCTCGAGCTGAGCGAACGGCTTCGTCATCAGGGATCGCGGCTTCCTGTCGTACTCATCACCGGCGACAACGATCCGGCCTCGCGCGGTCGCGCCCGGCTGATCGGGCAGATCGACGTGCCCGCGGTGATGAAACCCTTCAGCGACGAGGAGCTGATGGATGCGGTCGCGAGGGCAATGTCGTCCCGCGATCGCTGACGATCGCGCCGCCAGGAACCAAGTCATGTCCGATAGACACACGCTGACCGGCCGCTTCGCGCCGCACGTCATGCTGCAGCACGACGACATCAACCGGCGCATCGTCGACAGCTGCGTGGACTGCCTGAAGATCCTCAACCTCGACGGGCAGATCGATTACGTCAACAGCGCGGGTGTGCAGCACATGGAGCTGAAGAGCGCCATCGAAATGCTCGGCCGCCCGTGGCTGGATTTCTGGGAGCCCGAGTATCGCGAATCGGCGCGTGCCGCGCTGGAATCCGCGCGATCGGGCAGCCGCGGGGCGTTTCAGGGACTCAGCAGAACCGCGACGGGGCGGCCGAAATGGTGGGACGTGGCCGTGACCCCAATCCTCGGCGGCGACGGTTCGGTCCTCCAGCTTCTCGCCGTCGCACGCGACCTCACGGAACGCCAGAAAGAGGAAACCTTCCGCGCCGGACAGCATCGTGTCCTCGAGATGATTGCAGCGGGGGCGGCGCTCGGCGACGTGCTCACGAGCCTGGTGTACCTGCTCGAACGCCATTGCGACGGCATGCAGTGCTCGGTTCTCTTTCTCGACGAGGGAGGGAAGCGTCTGCGCCGGGGAGTCGCTCCGAGCCTGCCTGAAGCGTTCAGCGCGGCGCTCGACGGTCTCGAGATCGGGCCGCGTGCGGGATCGTGCGGCACCGCGATGTACCTGGGCAAGCCGGTGATCGTCAGCGATATCGAGCAGGACCCGCTATGGGAGGACTTCCGCGACATGGCGCGGCAGTTCGGCTTCCGCGCGTGCTGGTCCACTCCCATCGTGTCCTCGGAACGCAGAGTGCTCGGCACGTTTGCCATCTACGCGGACCAACCGAGCTCGCCGACGCGCGAAGACCTGCGCATCATGGACATCGCCGCGTCGATCGCCGGCATCGCGATCGAGCGCCAGCGCGCGCACCAGGCGCTGCATGAGAGCGAACAGCGTAACCGCGCCATCCTCCGGGCGATTCCCGATTGGATCTTCGTGACCAGCGTGGATGGCGTGTTCCTCGACTATCACGCCAAGGATCCCGAGAAGCTGATGGTTCAGCCGACGCTCTTCCTGGGCAGGTCGGTGCGCGACATCATGCCGCCGGAGCTCGCGGAAACGCTGTCGGCGGCGTTCGCCCGGGTCGCGCAGTCGGACGAGCCGGAGAAGGTCGAGTACCTCGCTGGGGACCGACGATGCGGAGCGCTTCTACGAAGCGACGGTCGTCCGCTGCGACCAGGACAAGGTATTGAGCATCGTCAGGGACATCACCGATCGCCGGCGGACCGAGCTCGATGCCGCCGCGCAGCGCCAGGAGCTGGTGCACCTGAACAGGGTCGCGATGCTCGGCGAGCTGACGGGCGCGCTCGCGCACGAACTGAGCCAGCCGCTCGCGGCGATTCTCTGCAGCGCGCAGGCGGCGCGCCGCTTCATCGATCGCGCGCCGCTCGAAGTCGACGAAGTGAGCGGGGCGGTAGACGACATCATCCGGAACGACAAGCGTGCCCGCGCCGTCATCGAACGGCTGCGCACGTTGCTGAAGAAAGGCACGATGGTCCGGCAGCGGCTCGATCTCCCGGAGATCACCCGCGACGCGCTCGACCTCGTACGCAGCGATCTGCTCGTCCGCCGGATCTCGGTCACCACCAGGTTCGCGCCCTCGATGCCGCCGGTCGTGGGGGATCGCGTCCAGCTGCAGCAGGTCATCCTCAACCTCGTCCACAACGCCTGCGAAGCGATGGCCGGCATCGAGTCGGGCGAGCGGAAGCTGACCATCGAGACCGCAGCCGACGGCGATCACGTCGAATTCTCCATCGCCGACAACGGGGCTGGTATTCCGCCAAGCCAGCTGCATGCGGTGTTCGAGCCCTTCGTCACGTTCCGGGAGCACGGGCTCGGCCTCGGCCTGGCGATCAGCCGCTCCATCATCGTTTCGCACGGCGGCCGGATCACCTCCGAGAACAATCCGGACCAGGGCGCGACGTTCCGGTGTCAGCTGCCCGCCGCCCGCTAAGCGGGCGCCATACGCACAAAGTCCTATAGCGGCGCATCGCGGAACCGGATACTTTCTGGACGTGGAGCAGCACGCCCCGGAGCGATACCGCTCTCTCAGCGCGCAGCCGATCCCGGCAGCGTACGTGGATGGCGAGGGCACGATCCTCTCGTCGAACGACGCCTTTGTCGCGTTTCGGGGAGAAGTGCTCGACGGCCGATCCACCGAGCCTGCCATCCTCCCGGTGTTGTTCACCCCTGAGGATCAAGAGAGCATCCGCTGCATCCTTGCCGCTCCCCGCCGGCGCGTCCGGCGGACGTTCAGGAGCGCCCTCCCGTCGCCTGCCCTCGCCAGCATGTCGGCCGAGTTCGTCCGCATCAGGCGCAAGTCGCAGGCAGACATCCTCTGGCTCGTAACGCTCGATCCGTCCCACCAGGTGTCCGGCGCCTCGCCCGACCTCGCGCTCAAAGCGGTGGTGGCGGAACACATCGTCGAGGATCTGCGGGCGCCGCTTCAGGAAGTGCTGGGCTGGACGTCGCTGCTGCGGCGCAACCGCGACGACGCGGTGCGGACCGAGCAGGCGCTGGCGGCCATCGAGCGCAACGCAGAGCTGGTGATCAGGTTGATGGAGGGCCTCGTCGAGCACGCGCGGCGCGGCGAAGTTGCCCTATGAAGCTGCAACATTTTCCGTATCCCGCCCCGTCGGCGCATCCGGTCCGGTCCGCGTACGAGGCCGTCCTCGTCGGCGACAGCGACGCGTTCCGTTACATGCGCTTGCGTCTGGAGCAGGTTGCGCCAACCGACGCCACCGTTCTGCTGCTCGGCGAAACGGGGACAGGCAAGGGCATCGCGGCACGCATCATCCATCAACTCAGTCATCGCCGCGAGGCGCCGTTCGTCAGCATCGACTGCACCTCGCTCCCGGCGACGCTGGTCGAGAGCGAGCTGTTCGGGCGCGAGAAGGGCGCCTTCACCGACGCGCGCTCGACGCAGATCGGCCGCTTCGAGCTGGCACAGGACGGGACGATCTTTCTCGACGAGATCGCGGAACTGCCGCCGGAGGCGCAGTCGAAGCTGCTGCGAATCCTTCAGTACCGGCGAATTCGAGCGGCTCGGCTCGCCGCGGACCCTTCATGTGGACGTGCGGATCATTGCGGCAACGAACCGGAAGCTGGTTGACGAAGTGAGAGCCGGCCGGTTTCGCCGGGACTTGTACTATCGCCTGAACGTCTTTCCGGTGACGATGCCGCCGCTTCGCGAACGGCGGAGCGACATCGCGGTGCTGACCGACTATCTCGTGCAACGCCTGGCGCAGAAGCACCGGCGGCAGATCGACGCGATCCCGTCGTCGCTGGTCGATACGCTGCTCGCCTACGAGTGGCCGGGCAACGTGCGCGAGCTCGAGAACGTGCTGGAACGCGCCATCATCACCACTCCCGATTCGACGCTGCAGCTGTCGGAGCCGCTGATGTCGGACATGCTCGACGCGCTGCCCGGCGGACCCACGAGCATGCTGATCGACGTCGAACGCGGACATATTCTTCGTGTCCTTCATGCCTGCGGGTGGCGCATCGAAGGTCCGCAAGGGGCGGCGCGGATCCTTGGCCTCAAGCCGAGCACGCTGCGAAGCCGGATGCGCAAGCTCGGACTGCGGCGTGGTCAGACCGAAACGGCGGCGGCGATCGACACGTCACAGGTTGTCTGGACATGAGTTCCGACAGCAGCGTCAGGAGCGGTCACGTCCGCCAGGGTGTGCCGACCGTCGAAACGGCCGACACGCTGCTTCGCCGCGAGAGCCTGTCCTGCCTGCTTGCGCTCGACGAGTTCCGGTCCGTGTCCGCTCAGGTCCGCGTCGACATCTCTGCCTGCTCGCATCAGGGCGCGATCAGATCCAGCAACGAGGATCACTTCCTGGTCGTCCGTATCGGCAGGCATCAGGAAACGATGATGTCGAGCCTGCCGCGAGGCGATCTGCCCGGCCAGTTCGACGAGTTCGGCTACGCGATGCTGGTGGCGGACGGTATCGGCGAAGGCGGCGCCGGCGGCGTCGCCAGCCGTGTCGCGTTGAGCACCCTCGCGCACCTGGCGATTCATTTCGGGCGATGGAACCTGCGTGTCGATCCCGCTGTGGCGGCGGAGATCACCGAACGCGCGCAATGGTTTTACCGGCGGGCGTCCGAGGCGGTCATGGAACGAGCGCGCGCGAATCCGAAGCTGGCCGGCATGTCGACCACGATGACCGCGGCGCTCACCGCTGGCGACGATTTGTTCGTCGCCCACGTCGGCCATTCACGCGCCTACCTGTATCGCCAAGGCACGCTGTCACTGCTGACGCGCGATCACACGCTCGCGTGGCACATGGAGGGCGGCCTGGGGCCGGCGCCGACGAGGCGCACCGAGGATCTCCGGCACATCCTCACGGAGACGATCGGCGGCAGCCCGGACGGACCGCTCGTCGAGGTCGATCACCTGAGCCTGCTCGACGGCGACACCCTGCTGCTGTGTACGAACGGCCTGACCGACGTCGTCAGCGAGGAGCAGATCGCGGAGGTGCTCACCCACCGTCGGGCGGCCAGCGAGCAGTGCGCCCTGCTGGTCGATCTTGCCGTTCGTGACGGCACGCCCGATAACGTCACGGTCCTCCTCGCGCAGTACCAGATTTGAGGGGGTCTGACCCCGAATTCGTCCCACCAGTCGTCACGAAGAAGCGATTTCCCCCCGTCGACGACTGTCCGTCCGAGTATGGCAAACTAGTCGATCTCCCACGTCGCTCTGTAACGGTTGGGTGACGTGCCGCTATGTTTTGCAGACAGGGAGGTTTCGATGACCGTTGAGGTTTCAACCCTGCTTGGACGCCCCCTCTGGTTCGAGCTGATGACCAGCGACTCGAAGGCTGCCGAGAAGTTCTACAAGACCGTCGTCGGCTGGACGTCGGCGCCTTTCGAACAATCGCCTCAGCCGTACACGATGTTCAGTCGCAGCGGCGACATTCCGGTCGGCGGCGTGCTGAAGACGCCGGAGGGAATGAACGCGCCGCCGTTCTGGGCGATGTACATCGGCGTGCCGAAGCTCGAAGATGCCGCGAAGCACATCAAGCGACTCGGCGGCAGCGAGCTGTCGCCGGTGATCGAAGTGCCGACCGTCGGCCGCATGCAGATGGTGAAGGATCCGCAAGGCGCCGCCTTCTACATTTACGAACCGTCCAATACGTCGCAGCAGCCGGAGGGCCCGGCCGAAATCGGCGAGGCATCATGGCTCGAGCTGATGACGACCGATGCCCCCGCGGCGCTGAAGTTCTACAGCGAGGTCTTCAACTGGCAGCCCAGTGACGCCATGGACATGGGGGAAATGGGCAAGTACTACATGTTCAACCGGCCGCACGGCATGATCGGCGGCATGATGAACAAGCCGCCGCAGCTGGCGCAGGTGCCGCCGAACTGGGGAATCTACTTCCGGGTGCCTGATGTCAACGCCGCTATCGAACGAATCAAGGCGAACGGCGGGCAGATCCTCAACGGTCCGATGGAGGTTCCCGGCGGCGACATAATCGTCAACGCCATGGATCCACAGGGCGCGGCCTTCTCGCTCCACGAGCGGAAGTCGGCCTAGCGACGCAAGCTACGAAGGGAGGCGTGAGAGGTGTGTCAACACACACCTCCACGTTCCCGACTGCCTGACGAACACAGAGGACGCCCGCTCTACCTCGCGAAACGGCTGGCCTTGGTACTTTCCCGCGGACACCCCATCAGCCGTTACCACTGCGGCATCGCCGTAGACCCGGACCCTGATGTTCTCCGACGTCATGACGTCGTGAGACACGATTCCCGATTCAACCAGCCCCAGGAAGGCCGCCCTGTCGGTCACGCTGCCGTCCGAGCCGACGATGATCCAGTCGTCGGCCATGAACCGGCCAATTGCAGCCGCGTCGTTCGTTGATCATCGCGCGGTCCCACGCGTGTGCGACTTCGACGAGCTCCTGTGTCGCCAGCCCGGCCGGGAAGCCGTCGGCGTCGGATCTGGAGGCCACGACGCATGATAATCCGCCGGGGAGTGAAGGCAGACCTGAAGGTCTGCGCTACGTGACCGTGGCGACCGGGCGCCGTAGCGCAGGCCTTTAGGCCTGCCCCCTATGTCGATCCGGCGGGATGCCGTTCGTATAGGGACTGAGGAGAAACATCAGATGAAACAATACGTGCTCAGCATCTATCAGCCGGACGAGGGAACGCCGCCGCCACAGGTTCTCGAGCAGGTGATGCGCGACGTCCACGCGCTGATTGACGAGGCGAAGGCCGCCGGGGTCTGGGTGTTCAACGGGGCACTGCACCCTCCGGGCACGGCCACGGTGCTCCGCTACAACGGCAGCGACGTCCTGATCACCGACGGCCCCTACACCGAGGGCAAGGAGCACGTCGGCGGGTTCGTGATCATCAAGGAGAAGAATCTGGACTCGGCGCTGGCGTGGGGTCGCAAGGTCGCGCGCATCATCACGCTGCCAATCGAGATCCGCCCGGTGCAGGGAGAGGTGAGCTGATCGACCTCGAACGGATCTTCCGCGACGAGCATGGCCGCGCGATTGCCGTCCTGGTTCGCCGCTTCGGCGACATCGACATGGCCGAAGAAGCGGTGCAGGACGCCTTCGTCGCGGCCATGCGCCAATGGCCCTCGGCCGGCCTGCCGCCGAGCCCGGCGGGGTGGATCATCACCACGGCGCGCAACCGGATCATCGATCGCCTGCGCCGCGAAGGACGCCGCGAGCGGACGATTCGGCCGGAGATCGGCGAGGCGCTCGAAGAGGCAAGCGAGGAGGAGGTCGTGGAAGACGATCGTCTGCGGCTGATCTTCACGTGCTGCCATCCGGCTCTCGGCGATGCGGCCCAGGTCGCGCTCACGCTTCGCCTGTTGGGCGGGCTCACCACCGCGGAGATCGCGCGCGCCTTTCTCGTGCCGGAACCGACGATGGCGCAGCGGCTGGTGCGGGCGAAAGGGAAGATTCGCGACGCCAGAATTCCGTATCGGATTCCCGGCGAGGAGGAACTTCCAGGACGGGTTCGCGCGGTGCTCGCGGTCGTCTACCTGATTTTCAACGAAGGCTACACGGCCAGCTCGGGTGAGCGTCTCGCGCGCGAAGACCTCTGCGCCGAAGCGATCCGCCTTGGCCGGACCTTGTCCGAGCTGATGCCGAAGGAACCGGAGGTGCTCGGGCTTCTTGCGCTGATGCTGCTCATCGAGTCACGACGCGGCGCGCGCGTCTCTCCCCAAGGTGAGCTCATCCTGCTCGCGCACCAGGATCGGAGCCGCTGGGATCGCACGCTGATCGCCGAGGGGCAGGCGCTGGTGCGCCAGTGCCTGCGCGGAAACCGTCCGGGTCCGTATCAGCTGCAGGCGGCCATCAACGCCGTGCATGCCGACGCGGCGACTGCCGCCGCGACGGACTGGCGGCAGATCCTTCAGCTCTACGATCACCTCATGTCGCTCACGCCGGGCCCGGTGGTGGCGCTGAACCGCGCCGTTGCGCTTGCAGAGGTCGCCGGGCCGCACGCCGCGCTGACGGCCATCGACAGCCTCGACCTCGATCGCTATTACCTGTTTCACGCGATCCGCGCGGATCTGCTTCGCCGGCTGGGCCGCCAGTCGGAAGCGGCACTCGCCTACGACGCGGCGATCGCGCGAACCGGCAACGCGGCCGAGCGTGACTTCCTCGAGCGCAGCCGACAGCGGCTCTAGGCTACTTCACGACCGTACGGCTGATATCCGCGGATCGGGGTCGAGGACGACGCACCAGGCAATCGCGATCACTACCGCCACCGCGCACGCGGTGAACGGTGCGATCGCGATCAGCCAGTCGAACGCCGCAAAGATGAGGATGATGCCGAGCAGTTTCGTCCCCCGAGTCATGAGCCCAGCATAAAAAACGGGGCCTCAAGACAGGCCAAGAAGTGCCTCAAAAATCCCTGAAATTCGAGGGACTTGAGCGCACTGGACCCCAATCACCAATCACAAATCACCACTCACAAATCGGTAACCCACCCACGGTTCGCTCACCAGGTATTTCGGGCGCGCGGGATCGGGTTCGATCTTCTTTCGCAGCTGCGCGACCAGCGTCCACAAATGCTCGGGTTGCTCGACCGCGTTCGGTCCCCACACCGCTTTGAGGATCGCCCGATGCGTCAGCACCCGATCGTGGTTGCGCGCGAGCAGCGACAGCAGGTCGAATTCCTTCGGCGTCAGCCTGATCTCGTCGTCGTCCCTGACCACCCGCCGGCGGTCGTAGTCGATGGTCAGATCGCCGGCGCGCAGCAGCCCCGTTTCGGGACTCTCATCGGTTCCGGCCCGGCGCAGCGCGACGCGGATGCGCGCGAGCAGCTCCTCGGGGCCGAACGGCTTGGTGACGTAATCGTCGGCGCCGAGGTCGAGCGCGTTGACCTTGTCGGCCTCGGCCCCGCGCGCGGACAGCACGATGATCGGCACGTCGGATTTCGCGCGGAGGCGCCGGCAGACTTCGGTGCCTTCGATGTCCGGCAGTCCCAGGTCGAGCACGATGAGGGCGACCGGCCGCCGTTCGAACATGGCGAGCGCTTCCGCTCCGGTGCCCGCGATCTCCACGTCGTAGCCGCGGGAGCGCAGCAGCGGGCCCACCGCCCGCTGGATTCCGGCCTCATCGTCCACGAGCATGATGCGCGGTGGAGGTCGTCATGGCGCTGGCGATCCCACGGCTTCGTGCTGCTTCACTCCCACCGGCACGACAATCGTGAACCGCGCGCCGCCGTCGGCGCAGTTTTCCGCCCACACGCGTCCACGCTCCACCGCCAGCAGCCCTCGGACGATCCACAGTCCCATCCCGGTGCCCGAGACACGGCCATTCGCCCCTGTGCCGCGATAGAAACGATCGAACAAATGGGGCAGATCTGCAGCCGCGATTCCCGGTCCATGATCGCGAACCTGGATCGTGAGTCCTTCGTCCTCGCGCGTCGTCCTTATCTCGATGGTCGATCCGGCCGGCGCGTACTGCGCGGCGTTTTCGAGCAGGTGCGCCAGGGCAGCCGCCGTCAACCGCGGGTCCAGCCGCACGGGTTCGTCTGGCTCGATGCTGACTTCGACGCGGTCGGTGTGGAGCGTCCGCTCGACCTGGTCACACGCCGCCGCGACGATCTCCGACGGGTGCGTCCATCGGGATTCCATGGCGACAGCACCGGCGTCGATGCGGGCCATCTCCAGGATGTTCTCGAACAGGCGTGTCAGGCGCTCGACCTCCGACAGGATGAGGTCGGTCTGCTCCTGACGAGCCTGTGGAGCGACGTTCGCATCGCCGATATTCGTCGCCGCCACGCGGATCGCTGTCAGCGGCGTTCGCAGATCGTGGCCGAGCGAGGCGAGCAGCGTCGTCTTCAGCTGCTCGCTCTGTTTCGTCAGCTCGGCAGCCTTGCGCTCGCCGAGAAAGTGCGCGCGCTCGATGGCAATCGCGACGACTCCGGCCAGCGTGTCGAGGGTGCCGGGCTCGACCGGACGGCCGGCCGCGGCCAGGACGCCGATCGGCTTCGTGCCGACGCGCAGCGGCACGAGCCTGATGACGCGCTCATCCACCGTCATCGTCCTGTGGCCCGCATACGTGCGCGCGTAGGCGTCGAACTCGAGCGATGCCTGCGCCGCCGCGAAAGCACTCGAGAGCTGGCGCCGGTCCAGCTGCAGGGGCTCGACGCCGGACGAGTGCACGTCCCATTCTTCCCCGCGCGGCAGCGCGACCGCGACGAATTCCAGGTCGAACCGTCGCGCGATCGAGCGCGCCAGGATCGTCAGCGCCTCGCCGCTGTCGGTCATCATCATGATGTCGCGGCTCAGATCGAACAGGCGCGCGAGCTCGTCACGGCGGCTGATCGCTTCGTCCGTCCGCGCGCGCGCGACCGCCGAAAGATTGCTCGCGACCAGGCTCACGACCAGGAAGGAGAACAGCGCCACCCAGTTGTGCGGATCGGCGATCGTGAAGGTGTGTACGGGCGGGAAGAAGAAGAAATTGAGGCTCAGCATCGCGACGATCGACGTCACGACCGCCACCCACAATCGCGACGTTGCCGCGACGAGGAGAACGACAAGCAGATAGCCGATGGAGACGGTCGCGGTGTTGGTGACGTGCAGCCCGCGCCGCATCAGGATCGTCAGGACGCCGACGGCGGCGATTCCCGTGACCAGCCGCCGCGTATCGGACGCCCCCAGCATGCGCATCACGTTCCGTCCATCAAATTTCAACCTGCACGCCGAGCTCGACGACGCGTTCGGGAGGCAGACGGAAGAACGTCGTGGCGCGAATCGCGTTTCTCGCCATCAGCACGAAGAGCCGCTCCCGCCAGAGAGCCATCCCCGGCGCCTTCGTGACGATCAATGTCTCCCGCCCCAGGAAATACGTCACGTCGCCGTCGTCGACTTCGAGCCCATGCTGACACGCGCGGGCCAGCGCGTCCGGCACATTGGGGTCTTCCATGAAGCCGTAGCGTACGACGACGTCGAACACGCCCTGGCCGAGCGCCTTGACGGTGACCTGTTCCTTCGGCGGGACGTGAGGCACCGGCTGCGTCATGACCATCAGCGTCACGACGTGCTGGTGGAGCACCTTGTTATAGCGAAGATTGTGGGCAAGCGCCGCGCGGCGTGCCGCGCGGCTGCGCCGTCATGAAGACGGCGGTGCCGGGTACGCGGGTCGGCCGCGTGGCTTCGACCGTGGCGAGAAATTCTTCGATCGGCAGCGCCCGCGCGGTGAGACGCTGGGCGACGATCTGGCGGCCGGTCTTCCAGGTGGTCATCAGCGTGAAGATCAGCCAGCCGATGACGAGCGGCAGCCACCCTCCATGCGCGATCTTGAGCACGTTCGCGCCGAAGAACGCCAGGTCGATCACCAGGAAGACTCCGGTGACCGTATAGGCGACGACGGGCGGCCAGCCCCAGCGCTCCTTCGCAATCACCTGCAGCAGCACCGCCGTGATCACCATGGTCAGCGTCACCGCGATGCCGTAGGCAGCGGCGAGCGCGGTGGACGAGCCGAAACCGATGACGATCAGGATCGTGCACACCATGAGCGCCCAGTTCACCTGTGGCACGTAGACCTGTCCCATCTCGTGATGCGACGTGTGGTCGATGTCGAGACGCGGGCAATACCCGAGTTGAATCGCCTGCTGGGTCAGTGAGAACGCGCCGGATATCAGCGCCTGCGACGCGATGATGGCCGCGGCCGTCGCCAGCACGACGAGCGGCAGCAGCGCCCAGTCCGGTGCGAGCAGGAAGAACGGCTGCTCGGCCGCCGCGGCGTCGGACAGGAGCAGCGCGCCCTGGCCGAAATAGTTCAGCAACAGCGCGGGAAGCACCAGCGTGAACCAAGCGAATCGAATCGGCCGCTTCCCGAAGTGTCCCATGTCCGCATAGAGCGCTTCACCTCCGGTCACGACCAGGAAGACCGCTCCGAGCACGGCGAACCCGTGCCATCCGTGCTCGCGGAAGAAGGAGACCGCGTGGCTGGGATCGATGGCGGTGAGCACCACGGGATGCTTCAGCATCGAGACGAACCCGAGCACGCCGATGACGACGAACCAGACGACCATGATCGGTCCGAACAGGCGGCCCACCCGGTGCGTCCCGTGGCGTTGGATCGCGAAGACGGCGATCAGGATGGCGACGGCCACCGGGACGACATACGGATCGAAGAGCGGCGTCGCGACTTTCAGGCCTTCGACCGCGCCCAGCACCGTGATCGCCGGCGTGATCATGCCGTCGCCGTAGAGGAGCGCCGCGCCGAAGATCCCGAGCGCGACGAGCACCGACCACCCGCGCCGGCTCTCGGAACGCTGAGGAAGCAGCGCGGTCAGGGCGAGGATGCCTCCCTCGCCCTGGTTGTCCGCCCGCATGACGATCGCGATGTACTTCACCGAGATCACCAGCACGAGCGAGTAGATGATCAGCGAGAGCACGCCCAGCACGTTCGCGTGGCTGACCGGCACGGAATGCGAGCCGAAGAAGCATTCACGCAGCGCGTAGAGCGGGCTCGTGCCGATGTCGCCGTAAACGACACCGAGGGCTGTCAGCGTGATCGGAAGGAGCTTGCGCCGGCTCCCCATTACCGCTGCTGCCCTGCGCGAGGTGTGGCCGACGGATTCGCGGGGAAGGTGCCGGTCAGCGGCACGCCCATCGGTCCGACCGGGATGTACACCGTCGTGTGGTTGGGTGAGTTCACCATCAGCTTCTGTGCTTCGATGGCCTCGTGCTGAATGTAGAGCGGGCTCAACTGGCCCCGGATGATCTGCATCGCATTCGCGATGCCGGCGGCCTGCACCTCACGCTTCGTCCGCTCCTTGCGCTCGATCTCGATCTCGGTGTCCTTGCGCTCCAGTTCCTGCGTCGCGGCGAGCTTGCGCGAGACGGCGTCGGCAACCTCGGCCGGGTACTGCACGTTGCCGACGACCACGCTGTTGATCACGAACGGGCTGGCGTTGGCGTATTCGCGGATGCGCGCCAGGACCGACTGGCCGATTGGAATCAACTCGTCCTTGACGGACAAGCCCTTGCGCCGCTGCACTTCGTCACGCGCGTACGTCCGCAGCGGCTCGCGGATGAAATGCGAATACGCGACCTGCACGATCGCGTCCGGATGCTTTTCGGTGTTGCCGTTGCTGACGGTCGTGCTGAATCGCTCCATGAAGAGCGGAATTCGGTCTTCGTCGACGCGCCAGACGGTATGGACGGCGAAGGAAATCTTGAGATTGTCGCGGCTGAGCACCGTCTGATCGCCGTTGAAATCCTCGGTGTAGGTGTACGGCGTGACGCTGACGTTGGTGACGTCGATCAGCCACGAGCGGCCTGTCGACGTCGGTCCCTTCTGGACGCCGTAGAACCGGCTCTTCCCGAAGACCGCGCCCTTGGTGAGATAGCCGACGTATCCGGCCGGAGTGTAGGGATTGCGCGAACCCATCAGCCAGACGATCGCGGCCGCGAAGGCGACTACGATCAGCAGGCTCGAAACGCCGCGGAAGAACAGGGATCGGAATGCGACGGCATCGTCACCATCGCCACGTCGCGGGAGCAACACGGCAGGCCTCCACACGCCGGCGGGGTTAGCTGACGGGCTCGAGCTTGGAGTTGCTCTATCCACGTTGCCGTTGCCGGCTCAGTGGAATTCGCCCCGGTGCGCGGTGATTCGCGCCTTGGGTCCCCCGCGACGCTCGTCGCGTCTTAGGCGTACCCTCGAACATACGCCTGCGCCGACCCCCCCGTCAAGTTGAGCTCCCCTGGAGTTTGCTACTCTCTTCCGATGAACGCTCACGAATTCCTGGTGTCGCCGATTGGCTATCTGGCGCCCGACAAACTGCTCGACGGCATCGACGCAGGTGATGCCGAGCGCCGGATCAAAGACGGTCTTCATTCGGTGGCCGAGATCGTCGCGCACCTCAGCTTCTGGCAGGACTGGTTCTACGCGCGGTGCACGAGTCAGTCGGCGCCGATGGTGACGACCGCCGCCGCGGGCTGGCCCGCGGTCGCGCCGGGGTCATGGCCGGACGTGCGTGCGCGATTTCTGAATCGGCTGCAGCAGCTCGCGGCGCTTGCCGACGGGGACGTCACCCGGCCGGTGACGCCGCCGATCGAGTTTCCTCCGCTGGCGCACTACACGATTGCAGACGCCTTGACTCACGTGGCCACACACAATGCGCATCACCTGGGGCAGGTGATTCTGCTGCGGCAGCTCGCGGGCACCTGGCCGCCGCCCGCGGGGAGCTGGACCTGGTAGTCACGTGCTGCGTGCTACGACCGACGTGCGACGTGCGGCTTGTCACGTGCGATGTGCTGCTCACTTGTGCAGCACGTCTTCGCGCCCTGATCGGATCTCCATCCAGTGCGCGGCAACGTCGAGCAGGTGCGCGTCAGGGGCCGGCGACACGGTCGCCTCACCGCGCAGCTCGGCAGCGAGCAGCTCACGTTGTGATTCGAGCTCGCGCGCGAGAGGCTCGTAGATCTCGCGGTTCCCGGCGGCGTCGGGATAATCCCACAGGCCGTTGTGGCAGTGGCGGTCGTCCTCCCATCCCGGATGGTTCACGATCGGGTAGAGGCAGAGTCCATATACCGGTACGCCTTCGCGGATGGCGCGGCGCACCTCGTATCCCATGTAGCGCAGCCATGCGGGTCTCGCCTGATCCTCGATCCCGGTTTCCGCGATGAAAAGCGGACGGCGATACCGCTCGTAAACCTCCTTCAGCATCTCCCAGACGGGACGGTATCGAGCGTGCGACGGCTCGATCATCGTCCCGTGCCCGCCGGGGTAGATCCATTGGTTGTGCACGTAATAGTTGATGCCGATCGCGCCGAGGTAATCCTCGCGTCCGCCAAGCTCGGGGTGAGTGCGGCCGGCCATCATGTCGAGCGCCGCGTACTGCGCCTGGCGATGCGCTTCGGCAGGTCCGGCATCCTGCGGCCGATCGGGATGCGGAACGACGTTGATCATGGGCTCGGTGTGGACGATGCGGACGCCGGGGTTCACGGCGCGCATCGCTTCGATTGCGGCGATCGCCGCGCGCAGCAGTTGCATCTTCAGCTCGTCGCCCCGCCGCGAGGCAAACGGATTGAAGATGCCGACATCGCCTCCGGCCCACGCGAAGAACGAGATTTCGTTCACCGGCACGACCCACGGCGCGCCGTCGGTCTCACGCGTCGCCACCTCGGCGAACGCGCCGGCGAAGGCCGCGAACCGCGGCACGAACGCGTCGCTGAAGATGTCGAGATCGTCGGGCCAGCCGTAGTGCAGCACATCCCAGATCACCTGTACGCCTGCCTCGCGGGCGGCCGCGAGCATCGGGACCACGCTGGAAAAGTCTGTACTTCCCTGGCGCGCGCTCGATCAGGTGCCATCGAAGGCCGTCGCGCATCGTTTTCATCCCGACGTTCGCCAGCCGGTGGTAGTCGCCGAGCGCGAGGCGGTCGTGAGCGGTCGAGGCGATGACGTCGAGACGCCGGCCGGATCGGAGGCGGTGAGTGGAGCACTCGAAGCCGCCCATGAAGAAGCTGCGAAAGGGCGAATCGTTCAACACCCCATCACATTACCGGGCCGCACAGGAAGTTGCGAGCTCTGCCAGCTTACTGCCACACGGACGCTTTCTTCGCCCACGCCGTATTCTGGAACCGCTCGCTGAAGAGCCGCGCGGTCTCCTTCAGCGCCGATGGATCGCCCGTGGCTTTGTAGCGTGAGACGCCGGCCCAGGTACTGCGCTTCGGCGGCCGCGTCGTTGGTCGGGTGCTCCTTCAGAATCTGATCGAACGACCGCGCCGCAGTCTGGTAATCCCCGTTCGCGAACGCGGCGTGCGCCGCGCCAAGCTGCAGCTGCGGCAGGAAGTCGTCGGCGGGCAGAAACCCTTCGATGCGGTGACGTTCCTGTCCGTTCGCGTCAACGATCAGCGTGGTGGGCGTCCACTGCGCGCCGTAGCGCTCACCAAGCTGCTTGAACGCGGCGGCGTTCTCCTTGACGTGCGCCCGCACCGGCACGAACGATTCGTTCACCAGCCGGACGACCCGCGGATCCGTGTACACCTCGGCATCCAGCCGAGCGCAGCCGCTTCACATCGGCGCGGCGCTGAAGTCGAGCAGCACCGCCTTGTTCTCCTTTTTCGCGTCCGCCAGCGCGGCATCCAGATCCTGTCCCCACGTAATCTCATTGGCCTTGACCGCCATGATTCGTCCTTTCCCGCCAAACCTGATCCGGTTCGGCGCGTCTAAACACCAGTATGGGACGAAGCGCCTCACGGGTCACATGAGCTAAGGACTCGGCGCTCGGCGTTGGGGGTGGGCGTCGGGCGCTCTGCAAGCTGGCGCACAAAAAGAAAACGGCCGGCGTTGCCGCCGGCCGTTTCTGACGTGCTGGGGAGAAGTCTAGCGACTACTCCCGGTGGTGTTTGCCATGCATGCACCTCCCGGCCGCGACCATATGGTGGTGTCCCGGATGCGGAACGTGGTCGCTAATGAGCCTTTTTTTGTGCCGCCGCAGATGCGGTCGGAGATCACAGAATACCATGACGCATCCGCGCCGATCCGCGTTTCGTTTTGATCCGCGCCGATCCGCGTTTCGTTTTGATCCGCGTGAATCCGCGTTTCGTGTTGGATCCGTGTGAGTCCGCGTCTCGAAGGAGTCCCTCATGTCCCTCTTTCAGGATCTCCGCTACGCCTTCCGAACGCTGAAGCGCAGCCCGGGACTGACCTTCGTCATCGTCGCGTCGCTGGCGATTGGCATCGGCGCGAACACGGCAATCTTCAGCGTCGTCAACGCGCTGCTGCTGAAGCCGCTGCCGTATCCGGATCCCGATCGGCTCGTCGTGCTGTGGCTGCGCTCGCCCGGCATCAACATCCCGCAGGACTGGCCGTCGCCGGGGCAGTACATCGACATCCAGAACGAGAACCACTCGTTCGAGGAGATGTCGATCTCGCAGGGCCGGGGCGGAACGCTGCTCGGTCTCGAGCTCCCCGAACGCGTCGAGGCGCTGCGGACCACGTCGAGTCTGTTCCACCTGCTTGGCGCGCAGCCGCTGCACGGCCGGCTGCTGCTGCCCGAAGACGATCCGCCCGGAAAGCCGCCGGTGGCGGTGGTCAGCCACGCGTTCTGGACCCGCTTCCTCGACTCGGACCCGAACGCCGTCGGCAGAAGCATCACCTTGAATGGCATCGGTCCTGGCAGCGGCAACGACAAGAACCTGTTCACGGTGGTCGGCGTTCTGAGGCCGGATTTTCTGCTGAACGACGAAGTGATGCCGACGGTGGCGAGCATCCAGCGGATGGACGTCTTCCTGCCGCTGCAACTTCCCGCTGATGCCGTGAACCGCCGCGGCGACGAGAACTACAACGTGATGGCGCGCCTCAAGCCTGGCGTCAGCGTCGAGCAGGCGCAGGCCGACATCAGCGTCATCGCCGCCCGCATTCGCGAAAAAGACCAGCGCGACAGGACCTTTACGATCAGTGTCGTCCCGCTGCTCGAGCAAGTGGTGGGGAACGTACGGCGCGCGGTGCTCGTCCTGCTCGGCTCCGTCACGCTCGTTCTGCTGATCGCGTGCGCCAACGTTGCGAATCTTCTGCTGACCCGCGCATCCGGACGCCACCGGGAGGTCGCGATCCGGACCGCGCTCGGGGCCAACTGGTACCGGCTCGTCGGCCAGCTGCTCACCGAAAGCGTGCTCCTCGGATTGATCGGAGGCGCCGCCGGGCTGCTGATCGCGAAAGCCAGCCTGTACGTCGTCCGTACGATCAATCCGGGCAACATCCCGCGCCTGGATGCCATCACGATCGACGGTTCGGTGCTCATGTTTACGTTTGCCGTCTCGATCGCGACCGGCATCATCTTCGGTCTGGCGCCGGCATTGCGCGCGGCACGGCTCGACCTGAGCTCGGCGCTGAAGTCGGGGAGCCGCAACGTGCAGAGCGACGGCGGGTTCGGATCGCGCCGCCGCCTCCGCAGCCTGCTGGTCGTGTCCGAGGTGGCCATCTCGCTGATGCTCCTGATCGGCGCCGGGCTCCTGATTCGCAGCTTCGTGCGGCTGCAGGCGGTGTCGCCCGGCTTCAACGCCGAAAGCGTCATCTCGATGCGTGTTGGCGCAAGCGGCCGCCAGTTCCCGAACCGCGAGGCGGCGGCGGAGTTCTTCCGGCAGTTCGGCGACAAGATGGCGGCGGTGCCCGGCGTCAAGGTCCGCGGCGGTGTCTCCTCGCTGCCGTTCACCTCCTCGGTCGGCTGGGGATCGATCAGCGTCGAGGGATTCGTGCCGCAGCCCGGGCAGGAGCTGCAGGTGGATCAGCGTGCCGCGTCCTCGGACTATTTCCGCACCATGGAAATCCCGCTGGTGCGGGGACGGTTCTTCAACGATTTCGACGGGCTGCCGAACGCGGATCCGGTGGTGATCGTCGACGAGAAGTTCGCGCAGCGCTTCTGGCCGGGCCAGGATCCGATCGGCAGGCATGTCTGGAACGACCCGAAGCGTCAGATGACGATCGTCGGCGTCGTCGGCACCGTGAAGCAATACGGGCTCGACGTCGACGGGCGCATTGTCGTCTATCGGCCGTCGCTCGGCTTGCTGCAGTATCAGGTCGCCCGGACGTCGTCCGATCCGGCGGCGGCCGCGCGCGCGATCGTCAGGGCGATTCAGTCGATCGATCCCACCATTCCCGTTTACGACATCCGGACGATGCAGGATCGGATGACGGACTCGATGGCGCGGCAGCGGTTCTCGATGATCATGCTGGGCGCCTTTGCCGCCTTCGCGCTGATTCTCGCGGCGGTTGGCGTCTATGGCGTGATGTCGTATCTGGTGACGCAGGGCACGCACGACATCGGTGTACGGATGGCTCTTGGCGCGCAGCGCAGCTCAATCGTGAAAATGATTGTCCGGCACGGTGTAGAGCTGACCGGCCTTGGTATCGCCGCCGGGCTCGCCGGGGCGGTACTGCTGACGCGCGTCATGGCCACGCTGCTGTTCGGCGTGAGCGCGACCGATCCGATGACGTTCGTCGCCGTTCCGCTGCTGCTCGCGGTCATTGCCGTGCTCGCGAGCTATCTGCCTGCGCGGCGCGCCACCCGCGTCGATCCGGTAGTCGCACTGCGGGACGAGTGAGGAAAAAACTTCCGCGCGTGACACACGCGCGACATGTGGCGAAAACACGCACGCCTGGTCCTTAAGCTCGCAATCGGCGATTTCCCTGACGTTCTTCCAGTTCCGCTCGGAATAAGGCTCCGCTCGCGCGGTGCGGGCATCGGTCTTGTGACTGCTCATGGCGCGCGCAATACCGCGCGCCGAACGATCATGGGAGTAGAACGAGCCACAATGAAGAACGTAACCCTCGCAACACTGTTCGTGTTTCTCACCACACTGATGACACCGCCGGCCGTCGCGATTGCTGCGGCGCAGACTCAAGGGCAGCAGGCAGTAGCGGCGCCGTCGCTTGACATACCAGTCAGCGTACCGAACTTCACCGGCACTCTTACGTTGAAGCGCTTTACGGTCATCGATGGTGTGGTCAATGCGGTAGGCATGCTCGTAGGCACGGCGACGACGCCAACCGGCCCGGTGCCGATTGCGCGGACGGTGTCGATCCCGGTTGCGCTGGTGAATCCGGCGACGTGCGACATCCTCCACCTGGAGCTCGGACCGCTCGATCTCGATCTCCTCGGGCTGGTCGTCCATCTCGACAAGATCGTGCTGGACATCGACGCACAGTCGGGTCCGGGCGATCTGCTTGGCAACCTGCTCTGCTCGGTTGCGGGTCTGCTGGACAACCCGGGCGGCCTGGCGCGGTTGCTCAACCAGATTCTTCAGATCCTCGGCTGACGAGGAGTAAGGCGGGGCAGACGCGCGTGCTGTGCGCGCGTCTGCTTCCGATGTAACTGACCGCGATCAGAACGTGACGCGGGCGCCGAGCTGAAGCGCGCGCGGCCCGCCCGACCCGAACACTCCACCCGCGGTGCTCACCGCCGTGCCGAAACTGCTCGATCGCAGATAGCCTGGATCCGACGGGTCGTTCGAGTCGCGTACGAGCGCGTTCACGAAACCAGAGTAGTTCCGGTTCGACGTTCCAAGCACGTTGGTCACGTTGAACACGTTGAACAGCTCGCCGAAAGCGTCGATTCGCATCCGGCCGCTGGTGAAACTCTTCGTCAGGCGCAGATCGAGTGCATTGAGGCTGTCCGAGAAGCGCGCGCCGTCGGAGACGAGCGGCAGCAGCTCCCCGTTGACTCCGCCGCTGGCATTCAGGTCCCGCAGAAAGCTGTTCAACTCGCCGGCGGACGTGAACTCGCGCGCGCCGGCGTTGCGTTGAATGACCGGGACGCGCGACTGGCCGTCCGGCATCAGGATGTCCATCGGCACGCCCGACGCCATGCGCCAGATGCCCGAGAGCTGGAACCCGCGCCCGAGATCGGCGTTGCCCGACAGCGTCAGCCGGTGCCGCTGGTCCGTCGGCGCCGGACCGTACTCGCGCTCGAGATCGTCCGGGTCGATCGGACCGTTGCCGAACGGGATCTGATCGTCGTTGGAAAAATTGAACGATCTGGACCACGCTGTACGCGGTGCGGAACCCATATCGTCCGGAATAGCGGCGCTCGAACTCCACCAGCACGGCCTCGTACTGCGTTCTCCGCGCTCGATTCGAGGTTGACGACGCGATCGGGACCGCCGACGACGGGGTTGAAGACGGTGCCGACGGTGCGGCCGATGATGAACTGCCGGCCCTCGTTGCGTACGGCGTCGACGCGCAGCACCTGCGCCTTGCCAATCTGGCGCTCGACGCCGATCGACAACTGGTGAACCATCGGATTCTGCAGGTGCGAATCGATGATGTTGATGCCCGATGCGCCGGCCCCCGGCAGGATGAACCCGGTGAACGGGTTCGCCAGCGAGGGGGCGAAAGGCGGGAAGCCGCCGGTCGCGTCGTCGATGAAGAACACGTTGCCCGCCTTGACCTCGATCGGCAGCGCCCGGCCGTCCAGCCCGCGCTCGAGCGACTGAATCTGCAGCACCACACGGTCGTAATAGAGCCCGTATCCGCCGCGGATGCTCGTGCGGGCGTCGGCGGTGGACCAGTTGAAGCCGGCACGCGGGCTGAAGTTGTTGATGTCGCGCTTGCGTTCGCCGTCGATGAAGGGCAGCACGATGGGATTCAGCTCGTCGAACCGGCTGACGTTGTTCACGTCCGTATCGACCTCGTAGCGCAGGCCGAGGTTCAGCGTCAGCTGCGGCCGCACGCGCCAGTCGTCCTGCACGAACCCGGCGATGTGCACGTTGTCGGCATTTGGAATCACGAGGTTCTGGTCCGGCCGGCCGCTGCGAAGCGTGACCGAGAAGAGCAGGTCGTTGTCGTCCACCCGCCCGTCGCCGTTGCGATCGAACGCGGGGAAGTCCTCGACCAGCTCGACGCGGCCGTCGCGGAACACGCCGAGATCGAAATCCGCGTCGATGCGCTGCACCTGCGCGCCGAATCGCCAGCTGTGGCTGCCCTGCGCGAGCGAGTAGGTGTCGGACACCTGGAAACGCTTCTGCAGCGTGCCCTGAGGGACGCGGAACGACGAGCCATCGGAAATGCTGGGGAACGTGTACTGAATACCGGGAGCGACCGGGGTAATCGCGTTGTCGAAATCGCTGTAGCTGAGGCTCAGGACGTTCACGGCGCTTGGCGAGACCACGCTGGTGAACGCGCCGAGCACGCTGTGAATCCGGTTGCGCGACTCCTCCCGCTGCGATGCGGATCCGATCGGGCGCTCCAGCGTGCTGGCGGCCGTGTTGTCCTGCCACTGACCCGAGTAGCGGATCATCAGGTCGTGTGATGTGCTTGCGTGCCAGTCGAGCCTGGCGCTGGCAAGGAAATCGTCGAGCGGCGCCGGCGCGAACGAGCGCGTGATCGTCCGCGCGACGGTGTCGCGCGTGCCGACGAGCACGCCGCCGTCCTGATTGCGGTACTCCAGCGCGGCGAACCCGAACAGGTTCCGCTTCGAGAGCGGTCCGCCCACCGTGCCGACAATCTGCTGGCGATCGAACGGCGGATCCGAGTCGCGATCGTCGACCGTCGCGGGAAGCGCCTGCCAGGCCTGATCGCGGAGGAAGAACCCGGCGCTTCCACGCAGCCGATCGCCGCCGGAGCGCGTCACGACGTTGATCACCGATCCGGCGGACCGTCCGTGCTCGGCTGAGAAACGGTTGGTGATCAACTGGAATTCCTGGACCGCATCCTGTGTCACGTTCTGCAACGGTCCGCCGACCACGTCGTCGTTGTCGTCCATCCCGTCGATCATGATGTTGCCGCCGCGGCCGAGGCCGCCGGCCGAGGAGATCAGGATCGACTGCGACTTGGTCGGATCGAACACCGGCGCCGGGGCGTTGCCGGGGGCCAGGAACGTCAGCTCGAGAAAGTTGCGGCCGTTCAACGGAAGCGCGTCGATCTCGCGCGCCGAGATCACCGTGCCCACCTCCGAGCCGACGATGTCCACGTTGCCGGCGGCGCCGGCAACCGTCACGCGTTCTTCGACGTTCGACAGCTCGAGCACGATTTCCACGTCTGCGACGGCGCCGACTTCCAGCATCAGCGCGTCGATCTTCCGGGCGGCGAAGCCGGTTGCCGTCACCGTCAGTTCGACCGGGCCCGGCGCCAGGTTCGTCAGCGCGAACCGGCCGGTCGGATCGGCCTGCGTCGTTCGCTCGAGGCCCGTGCGCGACTGCACCACGCGCACAGTGGCCGCGACCCCCTGGTGCTGCGGGTCGAGCACGCGCCCGCGGATTGCCGCCGTGCCCGGCTGCTGCGGTTCGGCTACGGCAAGGGAGTGGAGAAGCACGAGGATCGCCAACTGAAGTGTCATATGTGTGGCCGCAATTCTATTGTGTTTGAGCGTTTTCACCATGCTGCCGCCCACTATTGGCTGGGACGGGCGTGGTACGAATCGTGCCTTCAACAACGTAGAGGTGTGCACATGCGAGCCGATTTGCTCACAGCCGTCGTCCTGTTAACTCTGCCGCTCCAGTCTCCTCGCGGCGTGGTCGAGAAGGTGGCCGTCTCGAGCGCCTCGATCGTGGTTGGCACGCCGGTGTCGATTACCGTGACTGGCCGGAATCCGTGCGGCGCCGTTCGTCTCAACTACGGCGACGGCACCGAAGCGATCACGCATCCGCTTACCGAGGTGCCGGCAACGATTCAGTACACCTACACGCGCGCCGGCAATTACGAGATCCTGGCGGAGGGGATGGGCAACTGCGATGGTGTCGTCAAGACGAGCGTCAGGATTCGGCCGGCGCCCCCGGTTCCGGAGACGCCGCCGCCCGACTCGCGTTTCAGACAAATGGACGAAAACAATGACGGCGTGATTACGCTCAACGAATGGCGCGGAAGCTCGCGCGCTTTTCGTGTCTACGACATGAATGGCGACAAGGTGATCACGCCGAAAGAGTTTCCGGCGGCGGGTGAAGGGGCGCCGCCTTCACTCGAGGGCGAGATCGTGGTGAGTCCAAAGGTGCGGTGGACCGATACCGGAATCTATCTGCGCGACGGCGAAGTGGTGACGCTGCAGGCATCGGGGATCGTTCAGTTGAGCACCGATCCCGCCGACAACGGCGATCCCGGCGGCGTGCACTCGGGACGGCAGGCGCCAAATGCGCCGCTGGCTTCACGCGTCGCGGGCGCGCTGATCGCCAGAGTAGGCGACTCTGCGCCGATTCTCGTCGGGCGCAATCCAACGCTGCGCGCGCCTACGCGCGGTCAGCTGTATCTCGGCGTCAACGACGACACGCTCTCGGACAACAAGGGCCAGTTCCGTGTGAGGATCCTGACGGAACGCCGCGACCGCCAGTAGCTTCCGGCTTTAGCCGGTAGCTTCCGGCTTAAGCCGGAAGCACAAGCCACAGTCAATCCGGCTGGCCGGGTTGATCGCGGCGCGTCAGCGGCGCGCGCCATGAGACCACGAAGCGGCCGCCCTGCGGGCTGGCGGCAAACTCCCGCCAGCCGAAGAGCCGCGCCATGCCTTCCAGTATGGCAAGGCCGCCATATGAGCTTCTCGATCCTGGCAGCTCGCCGCGGCGAGCGTTGTCGACGATGAACTCGAGCTCCTTGCGCACCCGATCGCACTGGGCCACGACCCGGGGCACCGAGCCGGGGGCGCCGTGCCGCATCGCGTTCGACAGAGCCTCCGTGAGGAAGAACCCGAGTCCGCCGCGAACCGGCAGCGTCATCTGATAATCCGCCGGCCAGTCGAGCGTGACGTCGAACGGCGGCGCGCCGTTTTGCGTCGAGAGCGGCCCGTTCGCCCAATCCAGGCGCGCCCGAAGTTCCGCGTCGTTGCGCGCCTCGCCAAAAACCCGTTCGAGCGACGCCAGCGTCTCAGCGGCCTGGGCGGCATCGACCACGGAATCGTGCGTCGGCGGTTCCTGATCCCAGTGGTCGAGCAGCCAGCCAGTGACGTGAATCCTCCGTTCGAGGTACTCCGCGAGCCACGTGCCGAGCGCGGGTGACGCTGCCGGACCGGCAACCATGGTTCTCTGCAGGACCTGCACGAGCGTGTCGAGCCCGTGCGACAGCAGGCCGGCGAGGCGCCGGCGCTCATCGCGCCGCGCGTCCTGGTCGACGTCTTCGACGATCAGCGCGAGGTCCGAGCTCGGTTCGACCAGAAAGAGGATGCCGAGGCGGTGCCGCTCGTCGGCCTCGAGCGCTTCGATCGGCGCGGTGACGGCGACCGAGCGCACCAGCGCGAATCGTTCCGCCGGCGGACCTTCGCCGGTATCGACGCGAATCGGAACTCCATACGCGCGTCGCGGCTCCGAGGTCGCGACCTGCGTGCGCTCGTAGTGCGCACGCGCCCTTGGATCGCTCGAGACGCGATCGATGAAGCGTGTCCCGCGGCGGATGCCGATCGATTCCGCGATCTGGTTGGCCGAGACGATCGCGTCGGTATTCGGATCGACGACCATCAGCGGGACCTGCATGGTGTTGAGGAGGTTCTGTTTCTCCTGCAGCGCCCGGGCGGCATTGTCCGCTTCGCGCTCCGCCTTGCGGCGATTCACCTCGAAGCCGGTCAGCAGCAGGACGAGCACGCCGGCGAGAAGGGCGACGGCGCCGCCGGGGAACGGCGGCGCGCTGCGCGGGAAGAACGTCAGCAGCCACGTCGTGTGGGAGACCTGGAACGCGGCAACCGCGCCGACGTTCTCGACGACCGCGTGCGCGATCGGGAAGACGTCGCCGGCGGTGCCGCCCGCTGCGACGACCTTGTCGAGCGCGTCCCGGAGATCGGCCGGCGCGCCCGGGCCGAGCGCCTGCCGGAGCGCGGGCCACGTGGGTGGCGCGTCGCCGCTCACCATCACCGCGGCGGCGGCGACCGGGGCCTCGATCGCCGCGGCAAAGCCGTTCCAGTCGATCGCGTGCGAAATGTCCAGCGCGAGCACGCCGTTCTGGCCGTCGTCGGCGAGCGGCATCGTCAGCGTCGATACGAGTCCGCGTCCGCCGAGGTCGAGATAGAACCCCGAATAGCGCAGCACGTCCTGCTCCGCGGTGTCGAACGTGAAGAAGAACTCTTCCGGCGCAAACGAGGGAAGCTTCGGACGCGCGGCGAGCTGCACCGCTTCGAGGCGCGCGATTTCGTCCGCCGGCTCGGTGTCGGACGGCCACGGCAGCGACAGCAGCGTTCCGTCCTCGGCCACCGCGTACAGCCGCACGGGACGCGCGCCCGACGTCAGCGCGCGATCGATGTCGTCGCGCGCGGCGCCCAGCAGTGCCGCGAACCGCTGCACGAAGCGGTTCGATGCCGGCTCGTCCTCGAGCGCGCGCCGGCGCGTCACGACCAGCGTGCTGCCGCTGGCGTTCAGCACCGAAACGGCGCGGCGCGACGCGCCACGATCGACTGCGGCTTCGAGACGGACGGCCGGCTGGGCGGACGGACTTGCGGCGGTGAGCGATCGCATGATGGCGACGACGCGCTGCAGTTCGGGTGGTGCGCTTTCGCCATCGGCCGCGAGCCGCGCGTAGCTGGACCCGGCGGGCTCGGGAAGGCGCACGCGATACGCCGTGAGCTGATCGCGCAGCCAGGCCATCGCGCCAGGCGCTTCGGTCGGCCGCGACGGCATGCGCTGCTGCACGAGATCGAACACCGCGCCCGCGCGCGCACGTCCCGCGCGTTCGTTCCAGGCGCGCCATACGGAATCCGCGGTCAACCACGCGAGGACTACGAAGATCGCAACGCCGGCGTAGAGCAGGCGCACGCGTCTGGTGCGAACGGGCTGTAAAGTAGTGCGCATGTCGTGGCTGCGGCCGGGGAGCCTCGCGCGCCGGCATGTCGTGTCGATCGAGGACCACTTGTACCACACCGCCGAGATGGTGGGGAGCATCGCGAACATCGCGTCGGATCTGATCCCCTGCTTGACGGCCTGCGCGGTCGACGCGCCCGGTCCGGACACCACTCGCACAGTCGCCAGCCTGCTGGATCGTCATGACGCGCTGCAAGTCGCGGCGCGCGCCGATCCCGCCGACCTCGAACCCGATCATCGCCGGCGGTTCGTGCGCATCGAGGAGGCCCAGGTCGCCGATCTGTCGAGCTTCGCGCGCACGATCGCGTCGCTGCTGCTCCCTGGCGGCGTGCTGGTGCAGGACATCCACCTGTCGACGCTCGCGTTCGTGTCGCGCGACCGCTGGTGGGAGTCGATCTACGCCGCCGCCACCGTGCGCGGCATGTATGCCGATCGTCCTCCGGCGGTGCGCTTCCTCTCCAACAAACGCGGCTACTCGGCGACGTTCGGCCGCGATCTGATGGACGCCGGTTTCGATCCCCGCGACGTGATGGACAAGGCGGACCTCGAGGCCACGGTCGTCCCCGCGATCGCGCGCGACGTCCGCGAGCGCTTTCCGCTGCTGCTGGAAGTGCCCTCGTCCCAATCGCCGGCGGTCACGCCCGTCGGAGACGACGAAGCCTCGCGCGGGGAGATCGACGCGGCGCTCGATCTCATCGAATGGAACGTCGCCGGCAGGGTCGAGCTCGGCGGGCGGCTGCTGAGCTCGCCGGTCGTCTTTCGCGCGGGCTCACAGGAAGGATCGACATGGCAGGCGCTCATCGACGATCGATTCCGTGCAGGCGAGGGCGTTCCAGTCCTCGACGTCGGCATGCGGCTCGCGGCTGCCGGCGCCGAGCGCGCGGAGGCATCGAACCTGGCCGCGCGCCACATTCATGCGCTTCGCGCCCGCCTGACGACGCCGGGAGCGATCATCACCGCGAATCACGCGTATCGTCTGGATGAGCGCCTGTCCGTCGGGCGTGTGAGGCGGCGATGATCTGAAAACGGTGTTAGAGGAAGAGGAGGTTGACGGAGATCCGGAGATCTCAACACGGAGACACGGAGACGCGGAGGACGCACGGAGGACCTGTGGCCCGCCGGCCTTCGGCCGGCCGGACGAATCAGGTCAAACCGTGCGAATACAAGTGATTCTGAATTCACGTCGATCACTTGTATTCGCACGGCTTGGCCTATTCGTGCCGCGCGTGGCGCGGCGCCACAGGTCTGCTTGTCACGCTGATCAGCCTAAAGCCTCCGTGCGTCCTCCGCGTCTCCGTGCCTCCGCGGTGAGGTTTTCTCCGCGATCTCCGTCCAACTCCCTCCCGCAAACTCCGCCTCCTCCACGTTCCTTCCATCCATCGACGTACGAAACCGGATGAACCGGGATAGCCCCTCCCGCGAACAGACCGCTACGCTCGGGTCATGTTCCTCTTCAGAACCAAATCCATCGACGCCATCGTCAGCGAGGCGGAGCGGCAGAGCGGCCTGAAGCGCGTGCTCGGACCGATGAACCTCGTGTCGCTGGGCATTGGCGCCATCATCGGCACCGGCATCTTCGTCCTGACCGGCCAGGCCGCCGCGATGCACGCGGGGCCGGCGATCGTCATCTCGATGGTCGTGGCCGGCGTCGTCAGCGCGCTCGCGGGCCTCTGCTACGCGGAGCTGGCCTCGACGGTGCCGGTGGCCGGCTCCGCCTACACCTACTCGTATGCGACGCTCGGGGAGTTCGTCGCATGGATCATCGGCTGGGATCTGGTGCTCGAGTACGCCCTGGGCGCGGCGACGGTGGCGGTCGGGTGGTCCGCGTACTTCATCAGCCTGATGCACGATTTCGGCATCGCGTTTCCGGCCGTCGTGAGCGCCGCGCCGGGAACGGTCCTCGCCACGGCGGACGGCTCGACGGTGACCGCGGTCTTCAACCTGCCCGCGGTGATCATCGCGCTGCTGGTGACCGCGCTGCTCGTGCGCGGCGTGCACGAGTCCGCGACGGTCAACGTGGTGATGGTGGTCGTGAAGGTCATCGTCGTGCTGCTGGTGATCGTGGCGGGCGCCGCGTTCGTCGATTCGAAGCGGTTCACGCCGCTGATCCCGCCGAACACGGGAACGTTCGGCGAGTTCGGCATCTCCGGCATCATGCGTGGCGCCGCGGTGATCTTCTTCGCCTACATCGGCTTCGACGCCGTCTCCACGGCGGCGCAGGAAGCGCGCAACCCGCGGCGAGATATGCCGATTGGCATCCTCGGCTCGCTCGTCGTCTGCACCGTCCTCTACATCGCGGTGGCGGCGGTGATGGTCGGCCTCGTGCCGTACGGCGAGCTGGACGGCCCGGCGCCGATGGCGGTGACGATCGGCTACGCCCGCGCGGCCGCTCAGGGCACGGCGCTCGAAGGGCTGCTGAACGTGATGCCGTTCCTCGTCAAGCTCGGCATCCTCGCCGGCCTCAGCTCGACGATCGTCGTGCAGATGATGGCGCAGCCGCGGATCTTCATGGCGATGTCTCGCGACGGACTCCTGCCGCCCTGGATGGGACGCATCCATCCTCGTCTCGGCTCGCCCTACCTGACGACCATCGCGACCGGCTTCGTCGTCGCGCTCGCCGCGGGTCTCACTCCGATCGCGCTGCTCGGGCACATGGTGAGCATCGGAACTCTCTTCGCGTTCGTCGTCGTGTCGGTCGGTGTGATCGTGCTTCGCAAGACGCAGCCGGATCTCCAGCGTCCATTCAGGGCGCCCTGGTCGCCGGTGGTGCCGGCGGCGTCGGCGCTCGTGTCGCTCGCGCTGATGCTCAGCCTGCCCGGCGAGACGTGGACGCGATTGTTCGTGTGGATGGCGATCGGCGTGACGATTTACTTCACCTACAGCGCCCGCAGGAGCAATCTTGCGCTGCCCGACCTCGCCGGAAGGCGCGCCGGGGTCGGCGAGCGGTCCTGATCGGGCCATGCCGTGCAGCCCTCGACACGGTCAACTCGACGCCGGTTGGCGCGGTTCGTCACTCCGTTCCCGATCGCGGCGGCGCCGCGGTGCTAACGTCGCGCCATATCACGCAGCGGGCGTGCGCCCTGGACGTGTGGAGGTGTTTATGCAAGGCAGGATGTTGCTCGCGGCGGCCGCGGTCATGGCGGCGAGCGCGACGGCCGCCGCTCAGAACCTGACGACGCCGCCGGACGGCGGCAATCAGCGGTCAGAAGTCATTCAACAGATCGGGCTCGTGCGCGTCTCGGTGGAATACAGCAGTCCCGATGTCCACGGGCCTGCCGGCGAGGATCGCCGCGGCAAGATCTGGGGCACCCTGGTGCCCTACGGCATTCACGATCTCGGTTTCAACAACGCGAAGGGTCCCTGGCGGGCGGGTGCGAACGAGAACACCGTGTTCACCGTGTCGCATCCCGTGAAGATTCAGGGGCAGCCGCTCGCCGCCGGGCGCTACGGCCTGCACATGCTCGCGGGCGAGAAGGAATGGACGCTGATCCTGTCGAAGAACTCGACGTCGTGGGGCAGCTTCAGCTACGACCAGGCGGAGGACGCGCTGCGCGTCACCGTCACGCCGGAGAAGGCGCCGTATCGCGAGTATCTCGCCTACGACTTCGTCGATCGGCAGCTCGATCGCGCGACGCTCGCGCTCCACTGGGAGGAGCTCCGCGTGCCCATCACGATCGCCGTCGAGGATGCGGCTGGCCTCTATATCGACAACATGCGTCGCGAGCTGCGCAACGCGGCGGGGTTCCGCTGGCAGTCATGGCAGGCGGCGGCGCAGTTCTGCCTGCAGCAGAACAAGAACCTGCCGGAGGCGCTGACGTGGGCCGACAAGGCGATCGCCATGCCGGGCATCGGCCAGGCGAACTTCGCGACGCTATCGACCAAGGCGCAGATCCTCGAGCGGATGTCGCGGACGACCGAAGCGGACGCGGTGATGGCGCAGGCGCTCGACTTGCCGAACGCGCAGCCGTTCGAGATCCACCAGTTCGGCCGGCGCCTGCTCGCCGCGGGCAAGAACAAGGAAGCGCTCGCGGTGTTTCAGAAGAACGCGAAGCGGTTTGGCGACACCTGGCCCGTGCACGTCGGCCTGGCGCGAGGCTACTCGGCGGTTGGGGATTACAAGACCGCGCTGAAGCACGCCGAGATCGCGCTGACGCAGGCGCCCGACGACATCAACAAGAAGAGCCTGGCGGATGCCGTCGTCAAGCTGAAGCAGGGTCAGGACATGAATCCGCCGGCGGCGCGCTGAGACGCGGATTTCCGCTGATCACGAAACGCGGATCTCCGCTGATCACCAGACGCGGATCGGCACGGATCTTCTTATTCACGCAACGCGGATCGCCACGGATCTTCTTACTCACGAAACGCGGATTACACGGATCTTCTTATTCACGAAACGCGGATTACACGGATCTTCTTATTCACGGGACGCGGATTGACGCGGATCTCATTCACTGGCCGGCTGCCTGTGACTGCGCCAGCCGCGTGACCTCACGCCTCACGGCGACTCGCTCGTCGGCCGGGACCTGAAACGGCATGAGCGAGTCGCCAATCAGATCTCTGGTCTTGTAGGCGCGCGCGCATCAGGCCATGCGTCGTATGCTGACCCTCACCGCGCAGGAAATGCCCGAGCTCGCGCCGCCGCACGCCCAACCGCCATCGCGATCAGCCGATCACGCAAGGCGTGAACGGCTCGTCTGGACGCGGATCTGCCGACGGCGTAAGCTTCCCGTGAGCCTTGGGGTCATGCCATCAGATCTGAGCCGTCCTGAACAGCTCGTCGAAGTCGGCCAGCGCTTCGAGCGGCGCGGGTGGGTGCTCGGCACCAGCGGCAACTTCAGCACCGTGATCGGCCGCGATCCGCTGCGGCTGGCCATCACGCGCAGCGGCGCAGACAAGGGTGATCTGACGCCCGATCACATCCTCGAGATCGACGAGAACTGCGAGCCCGCACCGCCCGCGGCCGCACGGCCGTCGGCCGAGGCGCGGCTTCACGTCGAAATCGTCAGGACGCTCGGCGCCGGCGCGGTGCTCCATACGCATTCGATCTGGAGCACGCTGTTGTCGGATCGGCACGCCGCCCGGCACGGCCTTGCGATCGAAGGCTACGAGATGCTGAAGGGGCTGACAGGCGTCACCACTCACGAACACCGCGAGTGGATTCCCATCCTCGACAACGACCAGGACATGGTCAGGCTGGCGGTACGGGTGAAGGAAGTGCTGCAGAGCACGCCGGCGCCGCATGCATTCCTGCTGAGGCGTCACGGGATGTACACTTGGGGGGAAACGCTGCAAGAGGCCGTGCGCCACGTCGAGATCGTAGAGTTCCTGCTCGAAGCCGCCGGCCGGAACGAGGCAACACCATGGCACTCGTGAGAATCCCCGCACAAGACGCTGTCATCAACGAGCCGGGAGCGGTGACGGCTTTCCTGGCAAAACACGGCATCGATTACGAGCAGTGGTCGACCGAGCGGACCGTCGGGCCCGATGATTCGGCAGACGCGGTGCTCTCGGCGTACGCGCGCGAGATCGAGACGCTGCAAGCGCGCGGCGGATACCGGACCGCCGACGTGATCGACGTCAAGCCCGAGACGCCGAATCTCGACGCGATGCTGGCGAAGTTCAGCCGCGAGCACTGGCATGACGAGGACGAGGTGCGCTTCATCATCGAGGGGCGCGGCCTGTTCCACGTGCATCCTTCCGTCGGGGACGTCTTCGCGATCGAGGTCGAGGCAGGGGACCTGATTCGGGTTCCACGCGGCACCCATCACTGGTTCGATCTCTGTGGAGATCGCCGCATCCGCGCGATTCGCCTGTTCCAGGATCAGGCGGGCTGGACGCCGCACTACACCGACACGGGAATCGACAAGGGATTCCAGCCCGTGTGCTTCGGGCCGTCGTATCTGCCGTCCGCGCCGATGCCGCACGCGTGAGCGTCGAACCGGCGGCGGCGGCCACGCGCGCAATCCTCCTCGACATCGAAGGCACGACGACTCCCATCGCGTTCGTCTTCGATGTCCTGTTTCCCTATGTGCGCTCGCACCTGGGCGGGCATTTCGAGCGGCACGCCGGCGATCCGGCCCTCGCACGCGTCATCGAACATCTGCAAGCGGAACACGAGGCGGACCGATCCGCCGGCCAGGCCGTTCCATCGTGGAATGACGGGACACCGGGCGTGCGCCTGGCGTCGGCCGCGGCATATGTCGAGTGGCTGATGGACCGCGATCGCAAATCGACGCCGCTCAAGGAGCTTCAGGGCCGGATCTGGGAGGAGGGCTACCGCCGCGGCGAGTTGACGAGCGATGTGTTCGGCGATGTCCCGCCCGCGCTCGCGCGATGGGCCGCGCAGGGCCTGCAAGCGGCGATTTTTTCGTCCGGCAGCGTCCGCGCGCAGCGCCTGCTGTTCCAGCATTCGCCGGCCGGCGACCTGGGGCGGTTCCTGTCAGGCTACTTCGACACGACCACCGGCGCGAAAGCCGATCCAGCCAGCTACCGGCGCATCGCCGCCAGGTTGAATGTCGAGCCGCACGCGGTGGTGTTCGTCTCCGACGTCACCAAGGAGCTCGACGCCGCCCGCGAGGCCGGAATGCAGACGCGCCTCGCCCTGCGCCCCGGCAACGCGCCGCAACCCGCGTCCACTCATCCCGCCATTCGTACCTTCGACGAGATCGGAGCGAGCACGTCAGCACGTAGCACGTGACAAGCAGCACGTCGCACGTAGCACGTAGCACGTCAGCACGTGACACGCTTATAGTTGCCCCATGCTGTTTCGCGCTTTCCTTCTTCTCGCATTCGTTCCCCTGCTCGTGGCGCAGCCCGCGCCTGTTCCCACCTCGAACGCCGAACTGCTGTCGCTGATCAAGCAGCGCGTCGATGCCGGACGCAACACCGGCATCGTCGTCGGCGTGCTGCGCAGTGGCGCGGCGCCGCTCGTCGCGGCGTACGGAAATCCGGGTCCGGGCGCAGCGCCTCTCGATGCCGACAGCGTGTTCGAGATCGGATCGATCACGAAGGTGTTCACGACGACGCTGCTGCTCGACATGGCCGATCGAGGACTCGTGAAGCTCGACGATCCGCTCGGAAAGTACCTGCCGGCCAGTGTCCGTGTGCCGTCGCGGAATGGCAGACAGATCACGCTCGTGGATCTCGCGACGCATACGTCCGCGCTGCCGCGGCTGATGACGAACCTGACGCCCGCGGATCCCGGCAATCCCTACGGCAGCTACACGGTCGAGCAGCTCTACGCGTTTCTCTCGAGCCACGAGCTGACGCGCGACATCGGCGCGCAGTACGAGTATTCCAACGTCGGCATGGGCATCCTCGGACACGTGCTCGCGCTGCGCGCGGGCAAGGATTACGAGGAGCTGGTCACCGAACGCATCCTGCGTCCGCTCGGCATGACGCACACGGGGATCACGATGACGCCCTGGATGAAGCAGCACCTGGCGGTCGGGCACAACATGGCGCATGCGCCGGTGCCGGCGTGGGACGTGCGCACGATCGCGGGCGCCGGCGCGCTTCGCTCGACGCTGACGGACATGCTGGCGTTCGCGCGTGCGAACCTCAGTCCAAAGGCGGGGAAGCTGCAAAGCCTCATGCAGGAGGCGCACAAGCCGAGACACGACACCGGGCGCCCGGGCCTGTCAGTCGGCCTCGCATGGCACATCCGCGGCTCCGGCGATCAGACGATCGTCTGGCACAACGGCGGAACCGGCGGCTATCGAACCTGGATGGGATTTGACGCGAAGCGCGGGACCGCGGCGGTCGTGCTGACCAACTCCACGCACGGCGCCGACGATCTGGGGCTGACGCTGCTAACTCCCAACTCTCAACCCCAACTCCCAAGAAGTAGTCCCAACTCCCAAATCCCAACTCCCAAGTTGAGAGTTGGAAATTGGGAATTGGGAGACCGTTGGCAGTTGGGAGTTGTGGAGTTGGGAGTTGCTCTATTTGAAGTACCAGCGTCCGGAGAAGCCGAACGCGAAGCCGCCCACGTCAACCCCTTCGAACGGCGTCTCCGACCAGTCGTAGCCCGCGTCCACGCTGAACGCGAAGCGCGGCACGCTCGGGAACGTGAGCTCGCCGCCGCCGAAGGTCTGATACGAGAACTTCGTATCCGAAACCGAGAGGTCCGGCGTGGCGCCGACGCGCGTGTGGCGCCGGATGCTCGCGCCGCCGCCCACGTACGGCTTCACCCACACGTAATCGGTGACGCGATCGCGGAACGAATACAGCGCGCTTGGCGCGAACTGAACGGTCGTCACGCGGTCGGCGGTGACGGCGCTGGTCTGCGAGAAGCGGGTCATGTCAATCTGCGCGCCGAGCCAGTTGCGCGACCATGCGCGGCCAGTCACGCCCCAGCCGAACGTGGAGCCGGTCATCAGGCCGCCGACGCCGAAAAAGTGCGTGGGCGGATCGACATAGGTGGAACGCGCCGCCGGCATCGTGCGCTGCGGCGTCGGCCGCTGCGGAGCGCTTGGCGCCGGCGAGTACCGGCTGCGTGCCGGGACGGGTCGGCACCTGCACGACGGTCTTCGGCGCCGGAGCCGTGCCGCGCACGAGGCGGCCCATGCTGCGATGCACGTAGCCGAATCCGTCCGGGCTGTCCGGCCACGAAACCCTGACCCAGTCGCCGAGCTCGCGGGTGACTTCGAGCGCCGCGCCTCGTCGAGCGGTGCCGATCACCGGACTGCCGGTGCTCGGAGACTTGTGAACGGATGCCGAAGCTGTGGCAACGCTCATGTGCATCGGCTCGGTCTGCGCGTTGACCTTCGCCGGCGTCACACACATCACGAGCAGGATGACCGCTAGATGACGGCTCATAGCAACCTCACTGAATCGAACTTGGAATCACGGTTCTGTTACGGCCGGCCGCCGCAAGTGCCTGTAAACAAAGGGAAGCGGCCCGGTCAGACAGGATCGGAGCAAACCGCGTGCGACCTTACTGCAGCGACGCGGTCTTGACCTTTTCGAAGGCTTCCAGGGAGGCGCGCTCGGTTCGATCGGCGGTCCTCAGCGCCCCCATGCTCGCTTTGTGCAGCGCTTCCGAGCGGATGCGCCAGCTCTCGTCGCGCAACCGGAGGTATTCCTCCGCGCTCGCCATCAGAGGCTGATGCTGGGCCGGGACCCCGGTGACCTTATCCAGCCGCACGCGCGCGGCCCGCAGCTCGGGAACAATCGAGCGATCGATGATCTGCGCGAGCGCCTTGGCCGACATCGCGCCAATCCTGAACTGATTGACCGCCCTGTCGTAGATTCCCGCGGTGCGTTCTTCCGTCGCGACGAGACGTTCAATCTCCGGCCGCACGTCCGTCATGCCGCGAAGCAGTACCATCGCCGCCAACACGACCACCGCAGTGGTCGCGAACGTCGCCGCGATCCTGCGCAACGACGGCTTGGCGCGCGCGAGTTGAAACGTGAGAACGAGCCCATACGCGACACCCACGCCGAGCCCCGTCGCGTTTGCGGCGCCGAAACCGTCGAACAGCGCGTTGTAGGCGAGAAAGATCACCGCACCAGGCGCGAGAGGGCGCAGCGCCTTCAGCGGGATGCTCAGATCCGACCGCTGAACGAATCCCTGCGCGAACGCCGTGAGGAACAGTCCATAGACGCCGAAAACCGCGGCGGACGCACCCGCGTGAATCTCGATCGGGTGCTGCGCGAGGCTGACGATGCCGGCGAGCACGCCGGAGGCGAGAAACACCGTCGTGAACGCCGCGTGACCGACCAGGCGTTCGAGCATGAGCGCGATCGGAAGGAAGCCCGCAAGGGTGATGGCAAATGTCAGGAATCCGGGACTCACGAACAGCGACGACGCGAGCCGCCACCACTCGCCGTTCGAGGTTCGCGGCCCGAAGCTCGCGCCCCACGCGACCAGGCTCTCTGCGGCTGTTGCACCCGCCGGGCGCACGATCATCATGACGAAGAGCAGCACCTGGGCGGCGACGATGGCGGCGGTGACGATCGGCCAGGGTGTGCGCGTGTAGAGCGCCTGCTGGAAGGGGTCCTGCTCTGACCGCTTCGGGAAGAGCACCTTCTTTACGAGTGCGACGGCGATGAGCGCATGGTCCAGCAGCCGTTGGCGCTCCGCGGCGCTCATCACATAGAGCGCAAAGCCGCCGATAACGAGAAGGGCCAGGATCAGCATGGGCGCACCACCGGCGTCCAACTGTCAATTCGTGTGCCAGGCTCGAAACGCTCGACACTGGCGCGATTTGCGGACTCAGGCGAGCCGATGTGATTGCAAGACTTGGAGCAGAATCACGAGGTTGGCACCGACCATGACCGTGATCCTCATCCTGGCAGCCGCGGCCGGCGCGGCCTTCCTGGCCTCGGTGATCATGTCGCGCGCGGCAAACCGTCCCGCGATCTGGAACATGGGTCTCGGCGGCGCGCTGGCGGTTGTCGTGCTCGTTTGCGGCGTGCTGATCGCGTACGCGATCACGCGGTCGATGCTGCCAGCCGGTCCCTTGGCCGGCGCCGGTCGCGATCAGAAGGAAGCCCTGACCGTCAAAGTGCTGGTTCTCAACTTCGATCCGCGAATCGCGCGGGCGGGCGGCGCGGCGCTCCACAGCGCGCTCCGCTGGAACGATCCGCGCGACCTCGCGAATCAGTACGCGGCTGACGTGGGCAAGGCGAGCGGCGGCTTCATCACCTACGAGATCGTCGAGTGGCGTGATGTCGACGCGTTCCCGCGCAAGATCGATGGATTCGTCTACACCGCCGATCACTACCTGACTGCCTACGGGAAACGCAGCGGCTGGCACGAGCCCGATGGCGCCGATTACGACGCGATCTTCCGTGACTTCGGCGTCGTCTCACTGATCGACGCCGGCACGATCGACGAGCTGTGGGTTTTCGGCGGGCCGTACTTCGGCTACAGCGAGGCGGCGATGGCGGGTCCGGGGGCGTTCGACATCAATGGCTCGGTGCTCGCCGAGGTTTCGTCGAAGCGGCCGTTCGCGATCATGGGATTCAACTACGAGCGTGGTGTCGCCGAGATGCTCGAGAACCTGTGTCATCGCGTCGAGGCGACGATGAGCCGGGAATACGGCGGTTGGCGTATCGATGAGCTGGTCCACGACTGGGCGCGCTTCGCCGCCAACGAAGCGCAGTCAGGTACCGCCGCCGTCGGCACGTGCCACTGGCCGCCGAATGCGGAAGCGGAATACGACTTCGCCAACCCGCGCATCGTCTCGAGCACCGCGGACGATTGGCTGTCGTATCCGAGACTTACGGGGCGTCGGACGCCGGTGACCCGCGACAAATGGGGCGGGCCGGATTACGCGCGCAACTATCTGTTCTGGTGGCTGCGCCACCTGCCCCACGCATCCGGGGTGGCGCCTGACGGCCATCAAGCCAACTGGTGGAAATACGTCTTCGATCTCCGAACGCACCACCGACGTCCGCAATAGCGCTTCCGGGTAATTCGATCCCGAACTTCCTACTTACGCATTCCTCACCCGTTACTAACTCGACCCACAGGTCTCGCTGCGCCGGCGCTGCTATTGTCCTTTGCGCCGAAGAACATTCCGGCAGAAAGGCCAAGCAAGTGAAGAAACACCTGTCATTCTCCTGTCTCACGGCCGTCACGGCGGCCGCCGTTGCCCTCTCGGTTCCATCCGGTGAAACCGCTCACGCGCAGACTTCCGCGGCCGCCTTCGAGGCGCCCGCTGTGTTCCAGGCCGCCGGGCCGAACATCGCGTCGATCCAGGGAATCATCGATCAGTACCGGCTCGCGATCGGCGGCATCAACAACGGCAACAACCCCGGACCGCTCCCGACCGGACGCCGGGAGATCAACTGGGACGGCGGCGGCTCCACCGCGACCTCGCCCGGACCCACGCCGTTTCTCGTCTTCTTGAACACCCGCGGCGCGTTCATCGAAACACCGGGCTCCGGCTTCGTGCAGGCGCCGCTCGACGGGCTCGTCACCACGTTCGGCAATCCGAGCTACGCGACGATCTTCCAGCCGTTCAGTCCCGTGCGCCTGTTCAGTGCGATTGGCAGCCGCGTCACGGAGCTGACGTTCTTCGTTCCAGGAACAGGCACTGGCACTCCGGCAACGACGAGAGGGTTCGGCGCGGTCTTCAGCGACGTGGATTTGCCGGGGGCGAAGCGTGTCGACTCGAACAGCAGCACGTTCATCAGGTACCTGGGAGAGCACGGCGAGCTTCTCTACCGGATGCACGTGCCGGCGTCGCCCGGCGATGCCGGTCTGTCTTTCCTCGGCGTCCTGTTCAACGACCCGCGAATCGCGAGCGTCCGAATCTCAGCCGGCAACTCGATTCCCGGGAAGGACGATGGCGGCAACAGCGACGTCGTAATGATGGACGACTTCATCTACGCCGAGCCGCAAGCCAAGTAGCTCGCTGACGCTCGCAAACTCCCAACTCTCAACTCCCAGTTTGGGCGTTGGGAGTTGGGTTCTTTTGGGAGTTGGGGTTTTTACTCGAGCGCCTTGATCGCCCGCTCGAGTTCGTCAGGCTTGAACCCAAAAGGCCCCGGTCCGCTCTTGTAGGCCACACTGCCATCCCGATCGATCAGGTAAAGCCGATCGGGCCATCCTGAATAAACGGTGTCGGTGGCATCGTCGAAGTTGTCGACCAGCGCGGGGATCTCGATGCCGAGCTTCTTCACGCAGACGCTGGCGAGGTCGACGCGTTCGCCGCTGTTCCCGGGGCTCGCATAGACGACGTCGTCCTTGACGTTCACCGGGAGCTGCCACGCGTCGTTCGGGTGCGCTTCGCGGATGTAGACGATGAAGAACGCAACCCTGCCCTGATACTGCTTGTACAGACGGTTGAGGGCGGGAACCTCCCGCCGGAACGGCGGTCAGGTGTAGCTGCCGAAAACGAGCGCGACCGGCTGTTTGCCGCGGAAGGAGGACAGCCTGACGCGGGCCGTGCGGTCCACCGTCTGCAGCTCGAAGTCCGGCGCCGCGTCGCCGACGCCGACGTCGCCGGCGCGGGCCACCGACCACAGCGTCTTGAAGGGGACGATCATGAAGAGCGGCATCGGCATTCGCGCCATGATTTGCCCGAACCGATCGGGCGGCTGCCGCATGACGATGAAAATGGCGGTCGCCAGCCCGACGTAGACAATCAGCGCGACGATACCGGCCGTGGCGAGCCGTCTGAGGAGGTCTTCGCGAATCATCGTCGCCGATGAGGTTAGCCTCACCGCGCCGATTCCGGCAAGCCCCTGATAAGGTGCTTCGAATTGGCGTAAACTCTGCGCCAGTATGACGGACGCGGCTCATCTGCGGCGTCTGAACCTCGAACGGGTACTAGCCGCGGCCATGACACGGCAGGGCGCGTTCACGCGCGCCGAGCTCATCGAGATGACGGGTCTCTCCGCGCCGACCGTGGGAAGCCTGACGTCCTCGCTGATTCGCGCCGGTCTCCTCGTCGATCTCGGCGCCGGTCCCTCCCGCGGCGGCCGACGGCCGTCGCACATGGAGTTCAACGCGCGCCACGGGTTCGTCGCCGGCATCGACATCGGCCCCACGCGCACGCGCGTCGGCATTGCCGACCTGCGCGGCGAGCTGATCGCGCGCCGCATCGTCCAGACCCCGCTCGACCGGAATCCCGATCACATGCTCCCAGCGATCGCACAGGAGCTGACGTCGCTGATGAAGGACACCGAGATTCCGGCCTGCCGGCTGTTGTCCGCCGCCGCCGGCGTCCCCGGCGTCGTCGATCCGTGCCGCGGCGTGGTGATCCTGCTCGCCGAACCTGAAGGGCTGGTCCGACGTGCCGATGGCGGAGATCCTGGCGGACGCGCTGCAGACGCGCGTGCTGGTCGAGAACGACGTCAACCTGGCGGTCACCGGCGAGCACTGGAAGGGGGCGGCGCGCGGCCACGATACGTGCGCCTTCCTGTCGTTCGGCACCGGCATCGGCGCCGGCGTGCTGGTCAACGGCCGGCTGCACCACGGCCATCACTTCCTCGCCGGCGAGATCGGCCTGATGTGCATGGGCCCGCAGTTCGTGAAGCCCGAATCGGCGATTCGCGGATCGCTCGAAGCGATTGCCGGACTCGAGGCGCTCAAGGCGCGGTGGCAGGCGGCGCAGCCCGGCGACGGCGACTGGATCGCCGAGCTGTTCGAAGCGGCGAAGGCGGGCGACCGATCCGCGCAGCAGACACTCGACGATGCGGCGACGTTCATCGGGATTGCCGCGGCGAACGTGTGCAGCGTCCTCGATCCGTCGCTGGTGGTGCTTGGCGGGGCGCTGCTCGCGGGGGGCGCGCTGCTCGAGCCCGTGCGGCAGATTGTGAGCCGCTTCATCCCGATGCCGTCGGCGATCGTGACGACGAGTCTCGACAAGGATGCGCCGCTCTGGGGCAGCCTGCTGGTGGCGATGAGGGAGGCGCGGGAGCGCCTCAGAAACGAGCTGGGGCAGCGGCGTCCCGCGGCGGCGGCGTTGCACGACATGTGAGTCACGCGGGTACTGTTCCCCTTTCGGCTGAAACCGCAGCACTAGGTAAGGAGCAGCGTGCGCATGAAGAGCAACGTACGGATCGGAACCGGGGTTCTGGCCGCCGCGGGGGTCGTGCTGATGACAGGGCATCTAACGAACGCGCAGCGCGAGGCGCCCCCGTACAAGGATCCGAAGCTGCCGATTGCCAAGCGCGTCGACGACCTGATCGGCCGCATGACGACCGACGAGAAGATCGGCCAGATGACGCAGGCCGACAGCGACTCGCTGAAACCCGACTCGGACGTCGACACGCTGTTCCTGGGATCGGTGTTGAGCGGCGGCAACTCCGAGCTGCCGGACGTTTCCGCCGCGGGCTGGAGTGCCTACACGGAGAGGCTCCAGAAGCGCGCGCTCTCGACGCGGCTCGGGATTCCGATCATCTACGGGATTGACGCGGTGCACGGCCACAACAACGTCCGCGGCGCGGTCTTGTTTCCACACAACATCGGGCTCGGCGCGACGCGGAATCCCGCGCTGGTCGAAGAAGCCGCGCGCATCACCGCGATCGAAGTCGCCGCGACCGGGATGCACTGGACGTTCGCGCCGTGCATTGCCGTGCCGCAGGACGAGCGGTGGGGAAGGCACTATGAGGGCTTCGGCGAGACGCCGGAGCTGGCCGAGACGCTCGGCGCCGCCGCGGTGCGCGGGTTCCAGGGCAAGGACCTGTCGGCGCCGAGGAGCATCCTGGCGACCGCGAAGCACTTCATGGGCGACGGCGGCACTTACAACGGCGTCGATCGCGGCGATACGAAGGGGGACGAAGCGACGCTCAAAAGCATTCACATGCCAGGCTACGTGGCGGCGCTCAAGGCCGGCGCGGAATCGGTCATGGTGTCCTACAACAGCTGGAACGGCCAGAAGATGCACGGCAACAAGCGGCTGGTGACCGACGTGCTCAAGGGCGAGCTGGGGTTCAAGGGCATCATCGTGTCGGACTGGAACGGGATCGACGAGCTGCCCGGCGATGCGCTCCAGCACATCGAGCAGGGGGTGAACGCCGGCATCGACATGATGATGGTGCCGGACAAGTACCGGCAGTTCATCGACGGGCTCAAGAAGAATGTCGCCGACGGCAAGGTGCCGATGTCGCGGATCGACGAAGCGGTCCGTCGGATCCTGACGGTCAAGTTCAGGATGGGCCTCTTCGAGCGGCCGTTCGGCAACCCGGGCGATCGCGCCCTGATCGGTTCGGCCGAGCATCGCAAGGTCGCGCGCCAGGCGGTGCGCGAGTCGCAGGTGCTGCTCGTGAACCGCGCCAACACGCTGCCGATTCGCCCCGAGTTGACCCGGATCGTCGTGGCCGGCCGGGCGGCCGACGATCTCGGGATGCAGTCCGGCGGCTGGACGATCACGTGGCAGGGCAGCAGCGGCAGGCCGACTGATGGCACGACGGTGCTCGACGCTGTAAAGAAGGAGATGACCGGCAGAGGCGCCACCGGCACGATCGCACACGTGAAATCCGGCGACCCCATACCCCGGGGCGACGTCGCGATCGTCGTGATCGGCGAACCGCCCTACGCGGAGATGAAGGGCGATCGTCCGGACCTGTCGCTCGATCCGGCCGACGTCGCGGCGGTCAAGGCGGCAAAGTCAGCGGGCATGCCGGTGGTGGTGGTGCTCTTTTCCGGGCGGCCGCTCATCCTCGAGCCCATCCTCGATGATGTGGATGCGCTGGTGGCCGCGTGGCTGCCGGGCACCGAAGGCGAGGGCATCACCGACGTGCTGTTCGGACGATACAACCCGACCGGCAAGCTGAGCGTCACCTGGCCGCGGACCATGTCGCAGATTCCAATCAACGTCACGCCGAAAGGGCAGAAGCCTCAAGGGGCGCTGTTCGATTACGGATTCGGATTGAGTTATGCGAAACCCGTCCGGTAGCCTCGTTGTCGCATTATGCGGAGTGATTGCCGTTGTTGTCGGCATCACGGCGCAATCCCGCACGCTGCAGGAGCGCCTCGGGCACCCGGCTGACGCGCGGGTGCTCGTGATCCATGCCGACGATCTCGGCATGTCGCACTCGGTCAATCGGGCGACGTTCGAGGCGCTCGAGAAAGGCTGGATCACGTCGGCCAGCATCCTGGTGCCGTGCCCGTGGTTCCCCGAGGTCGCGCGCTGGGCGCGCGCGCACCCGCAGGCCGACCTCGGCATTCACCTCGCGGTCAACAGCGAGTGGACCGGGTTCCGCTGGGCGCCGATCAGCCCGCGCGACGAGGTCGCCGTCGCTGCTCGACGCGGACGGCTACTTCCCGCTGGTTGAAACCGACGTCGTCGCACGCGCGACGTCCGTCCGAGATCGAGCGTGAGTTGCGCGCGCAGATCGACAAGGCGCAGAAGGCCGGCATCACGCTGACGCATTTCGATTCGCACATGGCGACGCTGTTCCGGAAGCGCGAGTTCTTCGAGGTCTTTCGCGAGCTTGGCAAGTCGTACAAGCTGCCGGTGCTGCTCGAGCGGCTGGGCAGCCGCGGCGGAGAGGCGTCGCCGGCCGACGTCACGCAGTCGGCAGCGGACAGCATTGCGCGCGAGGCCCTGGTCGATCGCGTACTTTCCATTTCTCCGGGCGTCTCGAAGGAGGAGTGGCCGGCCGCCTACGAGAAGCTGCTGGCGCCGCTCCCGCCTGGCGTGTACCAACTCATCGTGCATCTTGGATACGACGACGAGGAGATGAGGGGCGCGACGTTCGATCACCCGGACTGGGGCGCGGCGTGGCGCCAGAACGATCTCGATCTGGTGAAGAGCGATCGGTTCAGGAAATTCGTTCGCGATCAGCGCTTCGTGCTGGCCGGCTGGAAGGACCTCGGGACGGATTACTTCTGCTGGATCTCGATAATCTGATTCGCTTTCACATTGTCCATCTTCGTCGTGGTGCCGTCGGGCCAGCGTCACCTCGAGCGCGTCGACCGCGCCTGCCTTCCCGAGCCCGAAGTGCAGGCGCTTGTCTTCCTGCGAGATGTAGCTGCTGCCGCTCTGCACCAGCCGCCGTTGAACGGTCTTGCCGTTGCGTGCGACGACCACTGAACCGATCGCACCGGTGTTCAGGCCCTTGCCCTTCAGCCTGACGATCAGCCAGTTGCCGGCGCCCTGAAGCTCGTTGCGCAGCAGCTGCGGGCTGCCATCCAGATCGTTGATCACGATGTCGAGGCGGCCGTCGTTGTCGATGTCGCCGGCGGCGAGCCCGCGCTGGACGCGCTCCTCCATCGAGCGCCGGACCATACTTCGCGGCCACTTCGTCGAAGGTCCCGTCGCCGCGGTTGTGGAAGAGCAGCTTGCGCTGCCGGTAGCCCGCCGACGCGCGCAGCCGTGCTTTGTCGAGCTGCGGGTAGACGTGGCCGTTCACCGCGATCATGTCGAGCAGCGTGTCGTTGTCGTAGTCGATGAGCGCGTTGCCCCAGCCGACGTAGGGCAGGCTGATCGCGGCGGTCTTCGACTGGAACGAGTTGTCGGTGAAGTAGTCGCCCTGGTTGTAATAGAGCGCGTTGTATTCCTCCGCGAAGTTCGTCACCCAGACGTGAAAGCGGCCGGTGTTGTCGTAGTCGCCGAGCGCGACGCCCATGCTGCCCTGCTCGGTGCCGTCCTGGCTGACGGCGACGCCCAGCGGGAACGCCATGTCCTTGAACGTGCCGTCCTTCTGGTTCACGTAGAGAAAGTTGGGCGTCGAGTCGTTGGCGACGTAGAGGTCGAGCCAGCCGTCGCCGTTGTAATCGAACCAGCCGACGCCGAGTCCGAAATACGCGCGCGGATCGGAGACGCCAGCCTTCTTGCTGACGTCGGCGAACTTGCCGCTGCCGTCGTTCTGAAACAGGAAGTCCGTCTCGCCCGGCAGCCCGCGCGGGCCGCACTGCACGGCAATGCCGCGATACTCGCACGTCTTGTCCTTGCCGAACTGCGGCAGCTTCTTGAGGTCGATGCTGACGTACCGGCTGACGAACAGATCGAGATCCCCGTCGCGGTCGTAGTCGGCGAAGCCGCACCCGGCCGACCAGCCGCCGACGCTGAGACCCGCCCGCGCGGTGATGTCCGCAAACGTACCGTCATGGTTGTTGCGATAGAGCTTGTTGCCGCCGAGTACGGTGACGTAGAGATCCTCCCAGCCGTCGCCGTCGACGTCCGCCGTGCAGACGCCCATCGCCCAGCCCGGGATGTCCGACGCCGGCCTTGTCGGTCACGTCCTCGAACTTCCATTGCCCGAGGTTGCGGTAGAGCGCGCTCTTCGCCGACTTCGGATCGCCGGCCGTGTCGACGGTCAGCGAGTTCACGAAGTAGATGTCGAGCAGGCCGTCGTTGTCGAAGTCGAACAACGCGACGCCGCCGCTCATCGATTCGACGATGTACTTCTTTTCCGGCGCGGCCTGGTGCTGGAAGGTGATGCCCGCCTCGCGGGTGACGTCACGAAAAAGGATCGCGGCTGGCGGCTGCTGCGCGGACATGACGACCGACACCGCGAGCGATATGACACACAGAACTCCAGGGACTCGGTTCACGCTACCCACCACTTCGCAGGATCTTCAGTTTGTCCTCGAATCCGCGGAGCTTCTCCTGATAGATCGCGAGGTATTTCTTTGCGTTCGCGTCGTCGCCCATTCTCGCGTAAACGAGGCTCAGCTGGTATGCGACTTTCGGCGCGTCCGGATCGGCCGCCAGCGCCTTGAGCAGGCGATCGCGCGCTTCCGGGTACTTCTGCTGATCCTTCAGCACCACGCCGAGCACCAGGTTGGCGGTGGGGTTGCCGGCCGAGGAGGCGAGCACGCTTTGCGCGTGGAGGACCGCCGCGTCGGCGTTGCCGAGTCCGGCTTCCGCTTCCGCCAGCGCCGCGGTCGCTTCGAGGCTGTCCGGCTGCAGCTCGAGGCAGCGTGTCAGCACGGTTTTCGCCTCCGGGTAGAGCTTGCGGTTGTTGGAGACGAGGCCGACCGCGAGCAGCGTCATCGTGCGATCCGGCTCGAGGCGATTCGCTTCCGCGAGCGAGTCGGTTGCGCCCGGCAGATCGCCCATGCCGAGCAGCGCGACGCCGAGCAGGTAGTGATAGAGGGCGACGGTCGGGTGCATCCGCGTCAGCGCGAGCAGCGTGAACGCGGCCGGCAGCAGCTGCTTCGTCGCGAGCGCGAGCTGCGCATACGCGCTCAGCACCTCCTCCGAGTTGGGGGCGATTTCGCGCGCCTTCGTGACCGCCTCCAACGCGCCCGCGTGGTTGCCGGCCGCCCTTAGCAGCCGGGCGGCCTCGAGATACGCGCGCGCGGACTGATATTTGTCGCCGGCGAGCAGGAACAGCCGGAGCGCGTCAGCGTTGCGGCCGGCCTTCTGCGCGCCTTCGGCACGTGCGATCAGCGTCGCGCGGTCGGGAATCGACTCGGCTTTCGCCGAAGGGGCCTGTCCGCCGCTTGCCAACCGGCCGGAAGCAAGCGCTGGCGTGGCCGCGAACACGACAACAAGCGCAAAGGCGGCAGCGGGGGAGTTCATGGCTGACCTCCGCGCTTCTTGTCTTTGAGCTGGCGGAACGCTTCGAACTCCTGGGCCGCCTGCTCCGCGCGTCCGAGCCGTTGATACGCCTGACCGAGCTGGTAATGGATGTTCGGATCGTCGGGCGCCAGCTTCACGGCGAATTGGAGCTGCTCGACCGCCGCATCGGCGGATCCCCGGGAGAGGAGCACCTTGCCGAACAGATAGCGGGCGTTTGCGTGCCGGGGGAAGGCTTTGAGGATGACCTGCAGTTCCGCGGTCGCTTCGTCCGGTTTGCTCTGGAGATCGAGCACCGTCGCCAGCGTATAACGCGCCTTCACATCGTCGGGATGCGCGGTCAGCTCGGCGCGCAGCGCCGCCGCGGCTTCCGGCAGCTTTCCCTGTTGCAGGTAGATCAGTCCCAGGCTCGCCTGCGCTTCGGCGACGGTCGGTTTCAGTTCGATGGCGCGATTCAGCGACTTCACCGCCGCCTCGTAATCGCCCTGTGCCGCGTATGCCTGTCCCAGGACGACATTGACCTCGGCGACGTCCGGGTGCTCGTTGACGATTCTCGTGAAGATCACCTGCGCTTCCTCGGCGCGGTTGCTCTGGACGAGCGCGATCCCGTAGGCGTACTGAAGCGACGGATCGCCCGATCGACGCGGATCGTCGCGCAGCAGGTCGGCAGCCTTCGCGTAGTCTTCCGCGTTCAGCGCCGCGAGCGCGAGCATGCGCCGCACGTCGCCGTTGCCGGGCGCCTGCTCGAGCGCGCGCTCGAGCGCGGCAGCCGCCTTTGCGTACTGCTTCGAATTGAAGTACGCGACGCCGAGCGAATACTGGACCTGCGGGAACGCCGGGTTCGACCTCCGCCGCCAGCTCGAAAAGCTCGGCGGCGCGGTCGAAGCGGTGCCCCTGGGCGTGAACGATGCCGAGATTCAGGTACGCGCGCGCGAGCATTCCGCGCACCGTCGAGGCGATCGCGGTCCGCTGCTGTGGCGTCAGCTTCTCGAAGCCGCTGACTTCGAGCGCCAGCGCGAGGCCTACGGCGTTTGCATCAGGAGCGTCCGCGAGATAGTTGGCAAGCTCGCTGCGATCGGTTTCGGTGCGCTTGGCCGACAGCCGCTCCGCTTCGGCGAACTCGCGCTCCGCTTCCTCGGCTGCGCCGGTCTGCCGGAGCGCCGTGCCGAGCTGATAGTGAATCAGCCGGCTGCGCGATTGCCCCACCCCGCTGTCGGCCGCCGATCGGCTCGCGCCGCCCGTGTCGAGCGCGCGCCGGAAGGAGACGATCGCCTCGGCCGCACGTCCGAGCGCCAGCTGGCATCGCCCCAGGTAGAGCCAGGCATCCGGCGACGGCGAGGGAACGGCAGTGGCCTTCTGGAGAAGCGGCAGCGCTTCCGCGTCGCGCCGCGCCTCGACGAGCGCCATCCCGAGCCGCAGCGTCGTGGGTGGATCGTCCGGGACGATTCTCAGTTCCTCGCGGAACTCGGCGATCGCTTCGTCCACCTTGACGACGCCTTCCTCCATCACCGCGGCGGTTCCGAGGTAGTAGTGAGCGCGCGGGGTCTTCGGATCCATCTTCAAGGCGCGGCGAAGCGCGCTGCGTGCCGGCTCGAAGAATCGGAAATCGCGATAGGTGCGGCCGATGAGGACGTAGGTCTGCGCCGACGGCCGGGCGGCGGCGACCTGGGCGAACAGCCGCTCGGCTCCCTGCACGTTCTTGACGCGAAGGTACCCGGAGGCGAGCGCGAAGGCCAGCTGCGGATCCTTGGGATCCACCGTGTGGGCATATTCGAGCTCCTGCACCGCCTCTTCGGGTCTGCCCGCCGCGACCAGCGCCTGCGCGAGCGTGACGCGCACCGGAACGCTGCGCGGCGTCGTCTTGGCGAGGCGGCTAAGGATGGCGAGCGCGGGCTCCGCATCACCCAACTGCATCTGCACGAGCGCCAGCGCCTGCACGGCGGGCGCGTCGTCCACGACGGATTCCGACGCGCGTTCGAATGCATGACGCGCATCCGGGAGCCGGCCGTCGCTCACGTGCAGCTCGCCGAGGACCAGCCAGCCTTGCAGCAGTGCTGTCCGGTAGCGGCTTTCCGCCACTTCCAGCTCGCCGCCGCGCAGCCCCTCTTCGGCTGCCGCGGTCATTCTTTTCAGGCTGAGCAGCAGCTCGTTTTCCTGCGCGGCGAGCGCAGCCGGGCCGGCCGCGACCGCGAGCACGCCAGTCAACAGGAAGCGAGTGAGGGGCACGCCCGTAATTCTATCGCCCGCCGGCAAGCCAGCTGCGGGCCTTCGCGATATCGCCCGCATACCGCGACTGGGGCGCGTTGTCGGCAAAGAACTGAAGATAGGGCCGCGCGTCGCCATCCCGGCCGCGCCTGATGAGACTCACGGCGACGCTCAGCAGATTCCCGTATTCGCCCGGGTCGAGTGCGGCCGCCGCCCGCCAGTGCGACAGCGCGGCGTCGGTCGTCCCGTCCTCCATTGCCATCACCGCCAGCGAGCGATGCGCGCGCGCGACGTCCGGGTTCTGTGCGAGCGCGGCTTCGAACGCCTTGCGCGCTTCCATCCGGTCTCCCGCCATGAGATGGATCGTGCCGGTGTCGACCAGCAGCATGGCGTTCGACGGATCGGCGGCTCGCGCGCGCGCAACCAGCGCGAGCCCCTCGTCCGCACGATTGTTGCGCGCCTGCGCGAGTGCCAGCGTCACGAGGACCTGCGAATCAGCCGTACTCTGCTCCGCGAACGGCTTCAGCAGCGCGATCGCGTCGCCTTGACGGCCCGCTGCGGTCAACGAGGCGCCGAGCAGCGCCGCGACTTGCGGATCGATCGGATGGAGTTTCAGCGCGCGCTGAAGCGCCGCAATCGCTGCCGCTCCGTTTCCCGCTTCGCGTTCGAGCTGCGCGAGCTGGATGAGCGCCACACGCATCCGTGGCTGTTCGGCCGTAAGCGCCCGCGCGCGGTCGAGCGCGTCCGCGAGGCGTCCGTTCAGATACAGGTCCACGACTTCCTGCAGTCTGGTTTCGAACTTGATCAAGTGCTTCGGATCGTCCTTCTCGGTATAGAGCTGTGCGGCATTGGCGGATGTGTTCGACGATGATGTAGCCGAGGCTCTGGAGGCGCCGGCGGGTCTCGGCGTCCTCTGCGGTGCGGCTGGTGGCGCCGGCTGCATACGCCGCGAGCCGGGCTCGCAGATCGGCGACCTCTTTCGATCGTTCTGCCGCCAGGTTGTGGCGTTCCTGCGGATCGCCGGCGAGATCGTAGAGCTCGGCCACCGGCAGATCGACGTACTTCATTCCGTTGGCGACGATCCCGGTGAGCGGCGCCCATCCGCGATTGAGCGATCCCGACAGCGCCTCGAAGTAAGTGACATCCTGTGGCTCACGCTGGGGATCGTCGATCAGGCTGCGGCCGCGCACTCCCGTGAAGGACTCGATGCCGAGCGCTCGAAGAATCGTCGGCGCGATGTCGACATGACCGGCCGGCGTCGCGATCGTCCGCGGCTTCAGCAGCGGCGGGTAATAGACGATGAGTGGAACCTTCAGCGTCGCGTCATACGCGAAGATGCCGTGCGTCGCCTCGCCGTGATCGCCAAGCGACTCGCCATGATCGGAGGTCAGCACGACGAGCGTGGGCGTCGCCGATCCCGCATCGAGGATCGGTTGCAACAGCGGCCGCAGCGCCTCGTCGGTCGCGGCGACTTCGCCGGCATATCCGTCGCCGGCGAAGCGCGCGTCGAACGGCGCCGGCGGCGCGTATGGAAAATGCGGCTCGTAGAGATGGACCCAGCAGAACCATTTCCCGTCCTGCGACGCGATCCATCGAGCTGCCGCTGCGACCGTCACCGTGCCGGGACGCTCCTGTTCGAGCATGGCCGGCCGTGCTATCGCATCGACGAAGCGATCGTCGTACTCGTCGAATCCGCGGGCGAGGCCGAAGCGCGAGTCGAGCGGGAAGGCGCTGACGAAGGCGCCGGTGCGGAACCCGCGGGCTTTCAGCCATGTCGCCAGCGTTTCTTCGTTTGCCGGAACGCGGAAGCCGGAGTTGTCGCGCACGCCATGATCGATCGGCAGCCGGCCGGTGAGGATGTTCGCGTGTGACGGCAGCGTGACCACGTTGTGCGCGCGCGCGTTGTCGAACCTGAGGCCGCCGTGGGCGAGTCGATCGATCAGCGGCGTGACGGCGCGCGTGTTTCCGTAGGCGCCCAGTGCATCGGCGCGCAGGGTGTCGATCGTAATGAGAAGGATGTTGCGGGGCACCGCTGGCGGGGGGGTGGCCCGGTTGCAGCGGATACTCCCCCAGGCGATCAGTGCCATAACCGCACAGACAGCCGCAGTAACGATTCGCTTTTTCATCGCCTCGAGCGGGCTTCCGGCCGCGCTTCTCTTCCTCATTACAAATCCTAAACTCGTGCTTGACATTAAAGTCAGCCGGACATACCTTTTGTAACCAATTTAACGAACGGCGGAGGCCCGTCTGATGATGCGCAAGATCGTTCTGTCTGTCACGATCGTGCTCCTTCTAGTACCGGCGCTGAGTTACGCCCAGCGCACGACTGCCACTATACGTGGCACGGTACGCGACACGACCCAGGCTGTGCTGCCTGGCGTGACTGTCACCGCCACGAATGAAGACACCGGTCTTGTTCGCGCCGTTGTAACCAACACATCCGGCGTCTACTCGGCACAGGATCTGCCGATCGGACGTTACAGGATCGAAGCCGAACTGTCGGGCTTCAAGAAAGCGTCACGCACGGGGATCACCCTGCGCGTCGCCGACGAGTTCGCGGTTGACTTCGAGCTGTCCGCGGGCGATGTCACCGAGGTCGTGAACGTCGAGGCGTCGTCGACGCCGGTTCGCATCCTTGGCGGCGACGTCTCGGGCGTCATCACCGGCGAGCAGGTTCGCGAGCTGCCGTTGAACGGCCGCAACTTCCTGCAGCTGGCGACGCTGATGCCTGGCGTCAGCGCCCCGGACTTCCTGAACGTCAAGGACAAGGGCCTGCTCGGCGGATCGGACATCTCGGTCAGCGGCAGCGACGTCACGGCGAACATGTGGACGGTCGACGGCGCCAACAACAACGACGTCGGTTCGAACCGCACCATCCTCGTGTATCCCTCGCTCGAGGCGATTTCCGAATTCAAGATCCTGCGCAACAGCTACGGCCCCGAGTTCGGCGGCGCGGGCGGCGCGCAGATCAACATCGTCACGCAGGGCGGCACCAACCGGTTCAACGGCACCGCGTTCTATTCGGGCCGCAACGACGCGTTCAACGCGAAGAACTATTTCCTCGAGAAGAACGAGCAGCCGAAAGAGAAGCTGAGCCGTCACGACTTCGGCGGATCGGTCGGCGGCCCGATCATGCGCGACAAGCTGCACTTCTTCGGCAACGTCGAATGGAACAAGGAAGATCGCGGGACCGCACGTGCCGCATTCGTGCCGACGCAGGCCGAGCGGAACGGTGACTTCAGCGGCCCGTCCATCGCGAACTGCACGCTTGCGAGCGCCAATCGATCCACGCACGGGCGCGGCCTTCCACGGCAATCGCATCCCGGCCGATCGCCTCAGCCCGGCCGGGCAGGCGTTGCTGAATCTCTTTCCACTGCCGAATGTGACGCCGGCGGCCGGCAGCTGCAACAACTGGGTGACATCCGTGGTGTCGCCGATCGAGTACTCGCAGTGGAGCGGCCGCGCGGACTGGACGCTCAACAACGCCAGCCGCGTGATGCTGCGCTACACGCAGGACAGCTGGAAGAACGACGCGCCGAGCCTCCAGGGCAACCTGTGGGGCGACGATCCGTTCCCCGCGGTCGACTCGAACTGGGACCAGCCCAGCAAGTCGTTCGTTGCGTCGTTGAACCAGACGATCGGCAACACGGCGACGAACACGCTGCAGTTCTCATACTCGGCGAACAAGATTGAGATCACCCGCGGCGGGTTGAACCCGGAGCTGGGCGACCGAGGTCACCAGCCGCCTCAATCCGGTGTTCCCGTATAGCAGCAAGCAGTACGGCAACGATACCGGCCACCCGGTGTGGTGGGGCGGTTCCGGCTACGCCGCGCTGTGGAACGAAGCGCCGTTCCTGAACAACCAGGACCTGTACATCGTCAAGGACGACTACACGCGCGTCTTCGGCAAGCACTTCTTCAAGGCCGGCGTGCTCGCCAGCTGGAACAAGAAGAACGAGGACACCGACGGCAACGGCTCCAGCCAGCACTCCCGGTTCTGGGGCGCGGCCGGCCTCGACGGGTGGGGCACTGCCACCGGAAACGTCCTCGGCGACTTCCTGCTTCGCGACATGACGTGGGGCTTCTCGGAAGCGACCGCGGGCCGTTCCGCGCCGCAGCGCTGGCGCGACTTCGAGATGTACGCCGCCGACTCGTGGCAGATGTCTCGCCGCGTGACGCTGGACTACGGCATCCGCTACTCGATCTACGCCAACCCGTACGCCAACGACGATCAGATCGCCAGCTTCGTGCCGTCGCTGTTCAACGCGTCGCTCGGCGCGGATCCGTGTAACGGGCTCATAATTCCTCCGGATCAGGATTGGTGCCGCGCGGCTGGCGCCCTGGGTGGCGCTCCCGGCCCGAACCGTTCGCTGATGGAGCAGGACTACAACAACTTCGCTCCGCGCATCGGCATCGCGTGGGACGTGAAGGGCACCGGCAAGACCGCGGTGCGCGCAGGCCTGGGTCAGTTCTTCCTCCGCGAGCGGTTGAGTCCCGTGTTGAGCATCGCCTCGAACCCGCCGTTCGTGAGTTTGCTCAACGGCATCCGGAAGCTCGACACGACCGCGGAGCCGTGCGACGGCTGCTTCGGTTCGACCCTCGGCACGCCGCGACGAGGCCGCGAGGTCGACATGAAGACGCCGAACAACTGGCAGTGGAACCTGACGTTCCAGCACGAGGTCTGGCGCAACACGAGCTTCGAGGTCGGCTACGTCGCCAACTACGGCTACAACCTGCTGCGAAGCATGGTACCCAACCAGGTCCTGAACGGCGACATCGACGGCAACGGCGTGGACGACCGCGTGCAGTTCGTCACGACGGCCCCTGCCAATGCGGCGTTGCGGCAGTTCGGCGTCTTCGGCAACAACAACATGGGGATCTGGACCCATGACGGAGAGTCGACCTACCATTCCCTGCAGACGCAGTTCATCAGCCGGTTTGGCGGCCGCGGCTCGCAGTTCCAGATGTCGTACACGTTGTCGCGTTCGAGAGCGAACGTCTCGCTGACCAACAGCAGCGGCGACCTCGCGAACAACACGACGCGGCTCGACAACCAGAATTTCGACGTCGACTGGGGCCGTCCGGAAACCGGGCGAACCCACATCTTCAACTCGTCGCTGATCTGGATGCTCCCATCGCTCGAGGATGAATCGGGCATCATGCGCGCCGTTTTCGGCGACTGGGAAATCACCTCGATCGTCGGTGCCGGCAGCGGGCAGCCGCTGACCGTCTACACCGGCGGGTTGCCAGGGTTCAACGGTGGACCAGTCGGAACCGGTTACAACGACAACCAGATGCCGAACCGCACCAGCGAGCCCTGCCGCGCCGACAGCAGCGTCGACGAGCAGATCATCAACCCGGCGGCTTACACGCTGAACGGGTTCCGGCTCGGCCAGGTCGGAAGCGCGCGCCGCGGCGACTGCACCGGTCCGGGCTACTTCCAGGCGGATCTGGCGTTCTACAAGAACTTCCCGCTGCGCGGCGGCGTGAAGCTGCAGTTCCGGTGGGACATCTTCAACGTGTTCAACAACACCAACTTCCTGTTCCAGGATCTGGTGACCACGATGAACGCGTCGACCGTGACGCTGAACGGCGCACGGAACGAGATCGCCAACGCGGTGATCCCGGGCAACTTCGGCCAGGCGACGCGGACCCGCGATCCCCGCCAGATGCAGTTCGGCTTCAAGTTGATCTGGTAAGGGACGCCAACGTTCTGACAGAATTCAGCCGTCAGCGATTCCGCTGACGGCTGATTGTTTTTTGGGCCATGACCTCAACCCTTACACGGCTCCGCGATAGCCGCACTTTCGCGGTGGCGGTGGGGTTGTACCTCCTCAGCACCGCATACCTCGCGGCGTTCGCCAGCCCGACGCTCTTCTATTTCGCCAACGTCGTTCTGCACATCGTCGCCGGCATCGTGCTGGCCTCGATCGCCGCCGTGCGGCTCGCACGAGCGTGGCGGGGACTTGCGCTCGCCATCCGCGTGGCGTCGGTCGTCCTGGCGATTGGAATCGCGTTCGGCCTGGCGATCGTCTTCCTCGGAGCGGCCGGTCCGTACCGATGGCTCTTGCCGGCGCACATCGGCACCACGCTCGTCGGCGGCGGGGCGCTGCTCGCCCTCTGGTCCGTGACCCTGCTGCGGCACGGCACGCGCGAGACGCGAGTCGCGGCGGGAATCACGGCTGCGTTCGTCTGCCTTTCGGCGCTGGCCTCGCTCGGCGCGGGGGTCTTCGGCCGGGCCGACGCGCGACAGAAATACCGGATTGAGAATCCGACTGTCGTTCCGGCGAGCATGTTCCAGGAGGGCCGCGGACCCTCGAGCCCGTTCTTTCCCTCGTCGGCGGACACGAACGTGCGCGGCATCATTCCCGCCACCTTCTTCATGACGAGCGAGAGCTGCGGCCGCTGCCATCAGGACATCTACAAGGAATGGAACTCCTCCGCGCACCACTTCTCGTCGTTCAACAACCAGTGGTACCGGAAATCGATCGAGTACATGCAGGACGTCGTCGGCACGACGCCGTCGAAATGGTGCGCCGGCTGCCACGACCATGCCGTGTTCTTCAACGGCCGCTTCGACAGGCCGATCAAGGAACAGATCGACACGGCCGAGGCACAGGCCGGGCTCGGCTGCACGTCGTGCCACTCGATCACGCGCGTGGGGAGCACGATGGGGCAGGGGGACTTCGAGATCGAATATCCGCCGCTCCACGATCTGGCCGCCAGCGAGAACTCGTTCCTGCGCTTCGTGCACGATCGCCTGACCTTCATCGATCCGCAGCCGCACCGCGAGATCTTCCTGAAGCCGTTCCACCGCGAGCAGACGGCGGAGTTCTGCTCGAGCTGCCACAAGGTGCATCTCGACGTGCCGGTCAACGCCTACCGCTGGTTCCGCGGCTTCAACGACTACGACAACTGGCAGGCCTCCGGCGTGTCGGGACAGGGCGCGCGCTCGTTCTATTACCCGGCGAAGTCGCAGAAGTGCGCCGACTGCCACATGCCGCTGGTGCCGTCGCGGGATCCCGCGGCCAAGAACGGCATGATCAAGTCGCACCGCTTTGCCGCGGCGAACACCGCGCTGCCGTTCGTCAACAAGGATCCCGAGCAGCTCAAGGCCGTGCAGGACTTCCTTCGCGACGGACAAATCTCGGTGGACGTCTTCGGGATCGTGCGCGCCGACGAGCCACGGCCGGCGCCGGCGGCGGAGCGGGGTGCGGCGGAACCGAAGATCGCGAGCACCTTCGCGGTCGGCGAGGAGTCGGCGAGCTTCGGCGCCGCGCAGAACTTCATCACCGCGCCCGTAGAGGTCATCGCGCCGCTCGACAAGATCAACGGCGGCCTGACGCCCGTCAGGCGCGGCGAGTCGGTCCGCGTCGAGGTCGTGGTGCGCACGCGCAAGGTCGGTCACTTCTTCCCGGGCGGCACGGTCGACGCGTTCGACGTCTGGGTCGAGCTCGAGGCGACAGACGACAACGGCCGCACGATCTTGCACAGCGGATCGGTCGAGGACGGCGGCAAAGGACCGGTCGAGCCAGGCGCCCATTTCTATCGAAGCCTGCTGCTCGACGAGCACGGCAACCCGATCAACAAACGGAACGCATGGGCGGCGCGCTCCCTGGCCTACGTCCGCCTGATCCCGCCCGGCGCCGCGGATACGATCCACTACCGGCTGCAGATCCCGCAGGACGCCGGCGATCGGATTCACCTCAAGGCGAAAGTGAACTACCGGAAGTTCATGTGGTGGAACACCCAGTGGGCCTTTGCCGGGATGCGGGACCCCGAGCACAAGGATTTCGCGCTGTCGCCGTCATACGACGACGGGCGGTGGGTGTTCAAGGGGAGCACGGAGAAGGTCTCGGGGTCGATCAAGGCGATTCCCGACATCCCGACGACCGTGATGGCGGAGAGCAAAGCGACGCTGCAGGTGTTGCCTGCCGGAGCTGCGCTGCCCGAGGCGAAAGCGGTCATGAACCCGCAGGTGCGCGAGCGCTGGAACGATTACGGCATCGGGCTGCTGCTCCAGGGCGACATCCGCGGGGCAGAGGCGACCTTCCTCAAGGTGACGCAGATGGATCCCGGTTACGCGGACGGCTGGGTCAACGTCGCGCGCGCGCGGATCCAGGAAGGCAACATGGCTGCGGCCGAGGAGATGCTGCGCAAGGCGCTCGAGCGCGATCCAAAGCTCGCGAAAACGCACTTCTTCCTGGGCACCGCGCTCAAGAGCCTCGGCCGCTACGACGAGGCGTTGACCCACTTGCGGACCGCGGCCGAGCAATATCCGCGCGACCGCGTCGTCCGCAACACGCTCGGGCGCGTGCTCTTTCTCAAGCGTGAATTCGGCCCCGCCATCGACGAGTTCAAGGCCGTGCTCTCGATCGATCCCGAAGATCTCCAGGCGCACTACAATCTGATGCTGTGCTATCAGGGCCTTGGAGATGCCGCCGCGGCCGAGCGGGAACGCGTGCTCTATACGCGGTTCAAGGCGGACGAATCCTCGCAGGCGATTACGGGACCGTACCGCCAGCTGCACGAGCACGACAACAACGAGCGGCAGCAGATCCACGAGCATCGCGCTGCCGCCTCGCGTCAGGATTCCGCGGCTCCTTATTCCGCGAAATCCGCGCAACCCCGCGTCAAGCGATGAACATTCTTGCCGTCCTTTTCGAGCGACGCGTTGTCGCGGTGATGACGCTGTCGCTCCTGCTCTTTACTGCGGGTGCGGCAGTTGCGCAGCCAGGGCCCGCATTCACCGACGTGACGGCAGCGGCGGGCATCAAGTTCCGCCACAACAACGGCGCGTTCGGGAAGAAGCTCCTGCCCGAGACGCTGGGATCCGGCTGCGCGTTTCTCGACTTCGACAACGACGGCTGGCAGGACATCCTGCTGATCAACTCGAAGAACTGGCCGGGCCGGACCGGCGCCCCGAGCTTTCCGGCGTTGTACCGCAACAACAAGAACGGCACGTTTACCGACGTCACCAGGCAGGCCGGCCTGGCTGTCGAGCTCTACGCGTTCGGCGTCGCGGCCGCCGACTACGACAACGACGGCCACACCGACATCTACATCACCGCGCTCGGACCGAATCGTCTGTTCCGGAATCTGGGGAACGGGCGCTTCGCCGACGTGACGACCCGTGCGAAGGTCGGCGATCCCGGCTTCTCCACGAGCGCCATGTGGTTCGACTACGACCGCGACGGCCGGCTCGATCTCTTCGTTGCCAACTACGTCGAGTGGTCGATCGAGAAGGATCTTTTCTGCACGCTGGACGGCAAGTCCAAGTCGGTACTGCACGCCGGAGTCGTACAAGGGTCAGAGCTCGTCGCTCTACCGCAACAAGGGCGACGGCAGCTTCGAGGACGTCACCCGCGCCGCCGGCCTGCACGATCCCTCGGCGAAGGCGCTCGGCATCGCGCTGATCGACTTCGACGCCGACGGCCTGCCGGACATCTTCGTCGCCAACGACACGCAGCCGAACCGCCTGTATCGCAACAAGGGGAACGGCACGTTCGTCGACGTCGGCATGACCGCCGGCGTGGCGTTCAACGAGGCTGGCGTCGCCCGCGCCGGCATGGGCGTCGACGCCGCCGACTACGATCGCTCCGGCCGCCAGAGCCTGGTGATCGGCAACTTCTCGAACGAGATGATGGCGCTGTACTCCAACGAGGGGAACGGCCTGTTCATCGACGAGGCGCCGACCTCCACGATTGGCAAGGTCTCGCTGCTGACGCTGACCTTTGCCTGCTTCTTCTTCGATTTCGATCTGGACGGGCTGCTCGACATCTTCGCGCTGAACGGACACGTGGCCGACGACATCAGCAGGGTTCAGCCCAAGGTGACCTACGCGCAGTCGCCGAACCTGTTCCGGAACCGCGGCTCGAAGAAGTTCGAGGCGGTGACCGGCAGCGCCGGCGCCGATTTGGCAAAGCCGATGGTCGGGCGCGGCGCCGCCTACGGCGACTACGACAACGACGGCGATCTCGATCTGCTGGTGACGACCAACAACGGTCCCGCGAAGCTGCTGCGCAATGACGGCGGCAACAAGAACAGCTGGCTGCGCATCAAGACCGCCGGTACGTCCTCGAACCGCGACGGCATCGGCGCAAAGGTCCGCGTTGCGCTCGACAATGGCACGCGGCTCTGGACGACGGTGAAGACGGGATCGAGCTATTGCTCGCAGAGCGAGCTGCCGGTGACGTTCGGCCTTGGCAACGCGGCGAAGGTCGCCAGCATCGAGATCACCTGGCCGAACGGCAAGGTCGAAACCCTGCCCGGTGTTTCCGCAAACCAGACCGTCACCGTCCAGGAAGGCAAAGGCATCATTCGCAGCGCCAAAACCGGGTCCTGATGGCCACTTTCCGGTTTCCTCTGCTGATCGTGTGCGCCGCGGCCGTGTGGGGCGCAACGGCGCTTCATCCCGCCCGCCAGGCGCCGCAGGAATCCGCGCGCGAACAGGCATACCGGTCCAACAACGTCGGCGTTGCGCAACTCGAGCAATACAGCTACGACGAGGCGGCGCAGTCGTTCCGTGGCGCGCTCTCTCGCGATCAACAGCTCGACATCGCACGCGTGAACCTGGCGCTCGCACTGTTCTACGCGGGACAGGAAGAGGAGGCGGCGGCCGCCGCGCGCGCTGCGATCGAGAGGCTTCCGAATGTCCCGCAGGCGCATTACGTCAGCGGGCTCATCGCCCGGGCGCAGGGGCGGCTGGACGATGCGATTGCGGCGTTCAGGCGGGTGCTGGAACTGGATCCGTCTGATACCGGAAGCCGCGTCAATCTCGGGCAGATCCTGGTGCAGCAGCGGCAGTATCCGGGCGCGATCCAGCTGTTCAAAGAGGCGCTCGCCGGCGAGCCGTTCAACGTCACGGCGGCATATGGACTCGCAACGGCCGCCACGCGTTCGGGCGAACCAGGCGGCGGACGCGAGGAGATGAAGCGCTTCGAGGCGCTCCGCGACAGCGCCTACGGCGTCACCTATGCGCAGCGCTATCTCGAGCAGGGCCGCTACGGCGAGGCGGTCGCCTCGACGGGCGCAGAGCCGGACCTCGTGAGCGCGGGTCCGCCGCCGGTTTCGTTCGTCGACGCGACCGACGCGATGTTCGGAGCGGCGGCGCGCGCGTCGTCGGCCCAGCCGTCGGCCTCGCCGGACGGAAGCATTTCGCTGTTCGACGCGGACGGCGACGGCGATCTCGATCTGCTTGCGACAGCGACCTCGCAGGGGAGCCAGCGATTTCTGATCAACGAACGCGGCGCCTTTGCCGACGGCGCGGCGAAAGCGGGCCTTGCGCCAGCCGCGGTCGCGGCCGCCGGCGCGCTCGCCGCCGACTACGACAACGACGGCCGCGCGGACATTCTCCTTCTCCGGGCTGACGGTCTTCGCCTCTTCCATCAGCGTGAGGATCGCAGCTTCGAGGACGTGACGGCACGCGCAGGGATTCGAGCCGACGCGGGCGCGGTACGCACCGCGGCCTTCGCGGATGTCGATCACGACGGCGACCTCGACATCTTCGCGGGACGGCTCCTTCGCAACAACGGCAACGGCTCGTTCAGCGATATCACGAGCGCGCTGGGCGTCGCGGAGCGCGCGGTCGACGCGGTCGCAGTCGCGCCGACCGACTACGACAACCGGCGCGACATCGATCTGCTGATCCTCGCCCGTGCAGGTCTGCCCCGGCTCTTTCAGAACATGCGCGACGGGACCTTCCGCGACGTTGCGCAAACAGCAGGCCTGCCCGGTATCGCGCAATACAGCGCGCTCGCTTCGGGCGACGTCAACAAGGACGGCTATCAGGACTTCTTCTTCGGGCGCACCGATGCCCCGGGCGTCATGGTGCTGAGCGACGGCCGCGGACGGTTTACGACGACGCCGGCGCCCGATGGCGCAGCGGGGGTGATCGCGGCATCGTTCGTCGACTACGACAACGATGGGCTGCTCGACGTCTTTACCGCCGCGAAGCGCGGCCTGCGGCTGTTCAGGAATCTCGGCGGCCGCTGGTCTGACATGACCGACGCGTCGCAGGTCGCGATCGGTCGGCGCGAAGCTCGACGCAGACGTGCAGGCGGTCACGTTCGGCGATCTCGATCGCGATGGCGACCTCGACGCGGCGGCGATCCTCGCCAACGGCGCGCTCCGCGCCTGGCGGAACGAAGGCGGCAGCCGGAACCGTTCGCTGCTCGTGGAGATGAAGGGCCGGGTCAGCAATCGTCAGGGTGTGGGATCGAAGGTCGACCTGCGGGCCGGAAGCCTGCGGCAGCGGATCGAGACGTCCGCGGCAACGCCCTCGGCGGGTCCGGCCGACGTCCTCTTCGGGCTGGGGCCGCGGTCCGCGGCCGACGTCGTGCGCGTCATCTGGCCGTCGGGCACGATCCAGGCGGAGACGACCGGCGATGCGCGCACCCTGACGATCGAAGAGCTGGATCGCAAGCCGTCATCGTGCCCGTACCTCTACACGTGGAATGGCTCGCGGTTCGAGTTCATCACCGATTTCATGGGCGGCGGGGAAATCGGCTACTGGCAGGGCCCCGGGCGCTGGAACACACCGGATCCTGATGAGTACGTCCGGATTCCGCCTGGCTCACTCGTTCAGAAGGACGGCCGCTACGAGCTGCGCGTCACCAACGAGCTCGAGGAGGCGCTGTTCGTCGACCGTCTCCAGCTCGTGGCGATCGACCATCCGCGCGGCACGGACGTCTTTGCGAATGAGGGGCTGGGTGCACCCGCGCCCGAACGGTTCATCACGCTGACGCGCAGTGCGCGGCCACCCGAGTCGGCGTCGGATGACCACGGACACGACGTTCTCGATCGCCTGCGACATCTGGATCGCAAGTACCCGGATGATTTCGCGCTGACGAAGATCCGCGGCTATGCAGAACGTCACGAGCTGCGGCTCGATCTCGGTCCTTCGGCGACGAGCGCGGTGCTGGTGGCGACGGGTTGGACGGACTATGCGTTTTCCGGCGATAACGTCGCCGCGCATCATCAGGGGCTGGCGCTCGAGCCGCCGGCGCTCGAAGTCAAATCCGCATCCGGCGCATGGCGTCCCGTGCTTGCGAACATCGGCATCCCCGTCGGCCGGCCGCAAACGGTCGTCGTCAACCTGCGCGGCCAGCTCCGCCCGGGCGAGCGGGAGATTCGGATCGTCACCAACATGAGGATCTACTGGGATCAGATCCTCGTGGATACGTCGCCGATTGATCTCGGCGCCCGTGAGTCGCGCGCCGAGGCATCCGTCGCGGTGCTGCGCTGGCGCGGATTCTCGGCGGAAACGACGCCCGACGGCCGCGAGCCGTATAGCTACGACTACGATCGCGTTTCGACCACCGTCATCTGGAAGACGATGACCGGACGGTATACGCGCGAAGGGGACGTTCGCGAGCTGCTGAGCAGGAGCGACGACATGTTCGTCATTGCGAGGCCCGGCGACGAGATCGCCTTGTCGTTCGATGCGTCCGCGTTTCCGCCGCTCGAGGCCGATCGCAGCAGGACGTTCCTGCTCTACTCCGACGGATTCAGCAAGGAGATGGATATCAACTCCGCGACGCCCTATGCGGTCGAGCCGCTGCCGTTTCATGGGATGAAGGGCTACCCGTACGGCCCGGAGCAGCGGTATCCGGACACCGCCGCGCATCGCGAGTATCAGGCCCGGTACAATACACGGATGATTTCCCGGGCGGTGCCGCCGCTCGAGCTATGTACGCTCACAGATGACTATTCGCTACGCCGCCGCGGCGTGCCAGACGGATCTGCCGAACCCGCTCGATCGCCGGCAGATGAACGCCAACACCGATCGCATGCTGGCGATGATCGATGCCGCCGTCGCCGGCAGCGCGCCGTTCCTGCCGGTGCGCCTGGTGGTGTTCCCGGAATTCGCGCACGCGGCGCCCGTTTATCCGACCGTCGCGGAGTTGATCGACCGTCTCGCCGTGCCGATCCCCAACGAGCACACGGACAGGCTCGAGCGGAAGGCGCGCGAGCACGGCATCTACATTCAAAGCGGCTCGATGCTCGAGCTGGATCCGAGATGGCCGCATGTCGTATTCAACACGACGTGTCTCATCGGCCCCTCCGGCCTGATCCAGAAGTACCGCAAGGTGAACACGTGGCTGCCCTACGAGGTCCACGCCAGCCCTCACGATCTCGACGGCTATGTCGACCCGCTCTTCCCGGTCGCCGACACGGAGATCGGACGGCTCGGCTGCGCGATCTGCTACGACTGGCTGTTCCCCGAGGCGCTGCGGCAGCTCTCCGCGAACGGCGCGGAAGTGCTGATCCGCGTGTCGGCCTACATGGATCCCTGGGGCGCGACCGAGCCGATGAACTGGTGGACGATCGTGAATCGCTGCCGCGCCCTGGAAAACATGGCGTTCGTCGTCGCCGCCAACCAGGGGGCGAGCCTGCGTCACTATCCGCCGTACTCGTGGCCGGGCGGAAGCCAGGTCGTCGATTTCGACGGCCGCATGCTTGCCGAGGCCTCACCCGGTCCGGGAGAACGGATCGTCGTCGCGCCCATCGACATCAGCGCGCTCCGGCACGAGCGATCCTCGAGGAGCGGCCACCACATGCTCGCGCACCTGAGGACCGAAGCGTATCCGGTCTACCGGGAGCATCACTATCCACCGGATCTACGTCCCGCGGACGCGGCGCTCTCGTACGAGCGCAATCTCGAGCTGATCCGCAGGTCGAAAGCCGATCTCGAGGAAATCCATGGAGCCGATGTTCGTTCCAGGAGTTGAAGGCAATCCGCAGCCAGGACCCTACCGCGATCTGATCGAGATGATGCGGGGACAGGGCAGGGAATATCCGCAGATCTGGCACCTCTTCGCGTATCTCCCCGCTGCCACCAGTCACCTCGCGCGCTTCACCCAGGAGATCCTGCGCGGGCCGGCGCCGCTCAGCCCGGGCCTGAGGGAGCTGATTGCCGCCTACACGTCGAAGCGGAACCACTGCCCGTTTTGAATCAACTCTCACGCCGCAGTTGCGGCGGAGCTTCTCGAGGATCACGCGCTCGTCGAGGGCGTGCTGAACGGCATCGAGTCCTCGCCGCTCGACGAGCGCCACAAGGTGCTGTTCCGCTTCGTCGACAAGGTGAACCACGATTCGCCGCAAATACAGCCGGCGGATCTCGACACCGTCCGCGCCGCCGGCTGGTCGGACGAAGCGATCTACTTTGCGATCACCGTCTGCGCGCTGTTCAACTTCTACAACCGGTGGATTGACGCGACAGGCGTTCACGCGATGTCGGAGGAAGCGCACCGCGAAGGCGGCAAGCGTATGGCGACTCAAGGATACGCACGCAGCTAAGCGACGCGGATTCACGCGGATTCCGCTGGTCGACTGAATCAGAACATGTCTTCATCGCCCCACATTCTGCACGTCGCGAATGGCCATTCGCTGACGGCGGTGATTTCAAAGGCCGGCATCCCCGGCACGCTGTCCGTCTGGTGCGACGTTCTGCACGATGGCCCGGTTCCCGGAGGAATATCCGACGAGGAGCTGACGCGCGTCCGGGCGAAGTATCTGGCGGGACCCGGCGCGTCGGCCGAGGAAGTGCTCACCGAGCTGAAAGGATGGGAGCAGGCGATCGAACGCCTTTCGGAGTTCAGGCAGATCGTGCTCTGGTTCGAGCACGATCTGTTCGATCAGCTCAACCTGATTCAGCTGCTCGACAGGCTCTCCCGCAAGACGGGGAGCGCGGATGTCACACTTGATCAGCATCGGATCGTTTCCCGGGACGGCTCACGTTCAAGGGAATGGGGGAGCTGACGCCCGAGGAGCTGGCGCCGCTTTTCGACACGCGGGAGGTGGTCCGCGACGATCAGTACAGACCTCGCGCGGAAGGCATGGGCGGCGTTTCGTTCGCCCGATCCGCGCGAGATCGAGGATCTGCTCGCGGGCGACACGTCGCCGCTGCAGTTCCTGGCCGCGGCGCTGCGGCGTCACCTCGAGGAGTTTCCGTCCAGCGTCAACGGCCTGTCGCGATCCGAGAACCGGCTGCTCGAGCTCGTGGCCGGCGGCCAGACGAACATCCGGAGCACGTTCCCCCAGATGCACGTGGAGGAGACAGCGTTCTACATCGGCGATTTGTCCTATTGGGACCGCGCGCGCGAGCTGGCCGGCACGTCACCGCCGATGCTGGAAATCACCGCGGGCGAATCCGACCAGGCGCTTCCCTCAGGCGAATTCGCCATCACGTTGGAAGGCAGGGAGGTGCTCCGCGGCGGGGCCGATCGTGTGAAGCGCTACGGCATCGACCGGTGGCTCGGCGGCGTGCATCTGACCGGCACCGGCCCGGTGTGGCGGTGGGATCCGGCATCCCAGCGGATGCAGGAGCCGAAGCACTAGCGCTACGGCACACGGAACGTCAGCGCGGTCCACACGCTCTCCCAGTCAGCGCCGGTCGCAGGGGCTGCGCGTTCCATGTGAACCGCCTTCAGCAGCCACTCGCCCGACGTCACCGGCAAATCGATCCGGCCTTCCGCGTCGGTGCGGCTTTTGACGTCACCTCTCCTTCGCCGCGCGTGCCCGGCGTCCGGCGTATCGCGACGACGAGCGCACCCTGAAGCGGCTTGCCATCGTGCAGCAGCCTGACCGGCAGACGTCCACCCGAGACGCTCTGCGGATCCGCCTCGGGAACGAGCTCCAGTGTCAGGCCGAGCACGCGGTCGTAGCCTGAAGCCGACGGCGATCCCACGTGCAGCAGCGACTTGACGCTTCGGGAAAAGCGCTCGCGGCCGCGTGCGGCGCTCTCGTTTCGCGCCTTGCGTTCGTCGATGATCCGTTCGAGCCCCTCTTCGCGCAGGTACTGTTCGAACGCGGGCGCGGCCAGCTCCAGCGGCGACGGCTTGCTGCGGTAGCCGATCAGCCAGACGCCGGGCTCGTCGATGCGAACCAGGCCGGCGGGATCCATGCCGTCGCGCCCGATCACGTCGCGGCGCCCCGAGGGTCCGAGCGCGATGAACTCCTCGATGCGCGCGTCATTGCGCGCGACCGGATCGCCCTTGAACGATTCGCCGACCCTGAGATGGATCCGGATCGGCTCGCCCGCGCGCGCGGAGTAGGTCGATGGCTCGATCCAGAAATCATGCGCGCTGGCGGCGGCGGTCAGTGCAAAGACGATGGCGGCGGTCGCGGTGAAGCTGGAGATATGTCGCATGTTGCAAAATCCTCAACGAATCGGTAAGACGCCTTAAGAAGTAAGTAAGTGAGAAGTTAGCTTCCGCCTAAGTCGAAGCTACCTTACTTCTTACTTCTTACTTTCCTACTTCTTGTTCGGCGATCCCCGAAGCGGCGTCTTCAGATACGGGAAGCTCGCATCGAAGAACTTCGCGTCCAGGAACGCGCCGTCGGTGAAGGCGAGCGTCCCTGACGGCGCATCGGCCGGGCCGCAGCCGAACGCTCCCGGGAACGCGTGACAGAGGACGCCCATCGCCACCCTCAGCTCGATATCGACCACGTCGTCTCCGGGACGCCGCCCGTTCGGGAAGCCCGCGAGGTCGCCGCCGAGCGCGCCGAGACGGCTCTGGGAGGCCTTTGGCACCGCCGCGATGTTGGTGTTGAGGCGAAGCATCTCGGACGCGACCACGCCCGCCGGCCTGTTGAGGCCGTTGATGCCGGTCAGGAACGCCGCGACCAGGTCGCCGCGCGGGAAGTTGTTCGGCGCGCGGACGCCGGCGCTGCCGAAGAGGATCTCGAGCAGCTCCGGAAGCGTCGGGTTCGTGACGTAGGTGGCGAGCGCGCCGTCCTGCGTCGGCTCTGCGGAGTTGAAGAGATCCTTGTCCTTGAGGCCGATCACCACTTCGTTGACGAGCGGCGCGCCGAGCCGCGACACCTGCGTGCCCGGCGAGCCGGCCGACACGCCGAGGCTCGCGGTCGTCCAGCCGCCGATGATCGGCGAGGAGGGCGACTGCACGAGGCAGGAGATTGGCACTTCCAGGATGAACGACGTCACGTTCTTGTCGGCAAGGTCGTCCTTCTCGGCGTTCTCGGCGCCGATCGGGTTCGCGATGTTGACGAGATCGAACGTCTCGCCGAGGTTGACCACGAAGGAATCCTTGCGCTGGCCGACGAACACCCGGCCGTCGCCACATCCGGGAATCGCGATGTCGTAGATGTGGCTCTTCGCGTAGGCGACGTACTCGGGAATCGACTTCCTGCCGATGTTGTCCACCGGCTTGCGGAACGAGGCGGAGCCGTCCGCCGCGTTGGTGATCGCCTGCGACACACCGGTGCGGCGGTCGCCGCGGATGATGTTGAGCGTGAACGATTCTTCACGGTTCAACGCCGCGGTGTCGGCCGCATCCGGACCAATCGGTCCGATGTTGATCAGCGGAACGGGTACGAGCAATCCACCCGCTGATACGGCGAGATCCTTCACCGTGATCGACGGGCGGAACTGGAAGGTGATGTCCTCCACGGCGTCCGCGGTGTTGTCCACGTGGATCTCGTAGACCGCGTCGGGATCCAGCGCGAAGTAGTTCGGGCCGCCGTAGGCATCCTGCAGGGGTATGTAGTTCGCTATCAGCGTGACGAAGTTCTTCCGGCCGCCCTCGTAGCTCCGGAACATGTAGAAGTCGGTGCCATCCACTTTCGGCATCTTCGTGATGCCCGGCGCCTCGCGGTGGCTGGATCCCTGTCCGATCGCCCCTCCGATCAGAACCAGGGCCGCAATCGCGACGCCCAGTCTTCCGTGCCATACCTTCATCGCGGTTCTCCTTTCAGAACATCCGACCCGTACTACGGCCTCGGGCCCTGAACGGATTGGTTGGGTGGGATTTGCGAGTTGAGATTTGCGAGTTGCGATTGGGATTTGGGAGTTGGCCTTTTTGGGAGTTTTTGGCCCTTTTTGGGAGTTGGGAGTTGGTCCGTTTGGGAGTTGGGAGTTACCGTGGAGTACCCTCGTATCGTGCGTTCCTACTATGGCTGGCGGGTGCTGCTGGTGGCTGCCCTGGCGATGGTCGGGACCCTGCCCGGCCGTACGCAGGGTCTCGGCCTCATCACCGAGCCGCTGCTTGCGGATCTCGCCATCGACCGGGTCACCTATGCGACGCTGAATTTCTGGGCGACGATCGTCGGCGCCGCCGGCGCGCTCGGGATGGGGCAGGCCATCGATCGCTGGGGCACCCGCGGCGTGCTCACAGCCGTCGCCGCCTCTCTAGGCATCGTCGTCTGCGCGATGAGCCTGACGGCCGGAACCACCAGTCTGGCCGTCTGGCTGACGCTCACCCGGGCGCTCGGCCAGAGCGCCCTCTCGGTCGTCAGCCTCGCGATCGTCGGACACTGGTTCGTGCGCCGGATCGATCTCGCGATGGCGATCTACAGCATCGCGCTCAGCATCGGGTTCATGATCGCGTTTCCACTCGTCGGCGCAGCGGTACAGAGCTACGGCTGGCGCATGGCCTGGGCCGGCATCGGGGTCGTGCTGATCGTCGGGCTGGCTCCGCTCGCGTGGATCGTCGTGCGCCGCAGTCCTGAAAGCGTCGGCCTGACGCCCGACGGCGAGGGGGTGACCGCGAAGAAACCGGACGAGATCGAACTGGCCGGTCATTCATGGAGGCACGCCGTGCTCACGCCGGCCTTCTGGGTCTTTGCCGTGGGAACGGCGCTGTATGGCCTGATCGCGTCAGGCATCGGACTGTTCAACGAATCGATCCTGGCGGAACGCGGCTTCGGGCCCGAGGTGTATTACCAGACGCTCGTGATCACGGCGATGGTCGCGCTCGCCGGCAACTTCCTGGGCGGCTGGCTGGCGCGCAGCGTGAGCCTGACGCTGCTGCTGTCTGTGTCGCTCCTGATTCTTGCGGTGGGCGTTGCCGTGCTCCCGCATGTCAGCACGCTCTGGGAGGTCATGGTCTGGGCGGCGGCCATGGGGCTCGGCGGAGGCCTGGTGATGGTCCTGTTCTTCAGCGTCTGGCCTCGCGCGTTCGGACGCCGGGATCTCGGACGAATCCAGGGGGCCGCGCAGTCGCTCACCGTGCTGGCCTCGGCCATCGGTCCGCTGCTGCTGGCCTGGTGCGTGGAGTGGACCGGCAGCTATGGCGCCATGTTCCGCGTTCTCGCGGCCGCGGTTGCCTGCGTCGCGATCGCGGGCCTCGTGATCTCGCTTCCGGTCCCGCCCGCCGCGTTTCCGTCCGTGGCGCGGTCCGAATCTCCGTCGTTCCCGTCGCACTCGTCGCTCAAATGACGAGCGCCCTCGACGGCGCGCTGTTCGCGACCATCTGGCTTTCCGTCCTGCTGTTCGTCGCCGGTGAGGCAGGGAAGCGCGCCGCCTTCGCGCGCCGCGACCCGCGCCCGTGGGCCTGGCCGGTCTGGTCGCTCGGGGCGCTCCTCTGCGGCGTTCACATGCTCCTCGCGATGGGGCTACGACACGCATGGAGCCATCAGGACGCGATCCGCTCCACCGCCGTGCAGACCGAGGCGATCTACGGCATCAACTGGGGCGGCGGTGTCTACGTCAACTACGCATTCCTGGCGATCTGGACGGCTGAGGTGTTCTGGTGGCGCGCCCGCCCGAGCCAGTACTTCGGAAGGCCCGCCGCGGCGACCTGGATGCTGCGAGCGTTCTATCTCACCGTGTGGGTCAATGCCGCCGTCGTCTTCGCATCCGGCGCCCGAGCGTTCGCAGGGGCGCTTCTAATGGCAGTCCTGCTGTGGATCTGGCGGCCTCGCAGCACGCAAAGCTTTTATAATCGTCGGCAATGACGATGGCTTCGTTCGAGCCGGCCGCTCCGGCGTCGGGCATCATCAACTGCGCGGCCTATGCGGAAGGCATTCGCGTCGCCGACGTTCCGGTCGAAGAGATCGGCCACGCGCTGGGCAAGGCGCATCAGTTCGTCTGGCTCGGGCTCTTCGAGCCGGACGAAGAGCTGCTGCGCCGCGTCCAGCGCCAGTTCCACCTTCACGACCTCGCGATCGAAGACGCCTACACCGCGCATCAGCGGCCGAAGCTCGAAGTCTACGAGGACTCGCTGTTCGTCGTGCTGCGGACCGCGCAGCGCAACGCCGGCCGGCTCGAGTTCGGCGAGACGCATGTGTTCGTCGGCTCCGACTATGTCGTGACGGTCCGTCACGGCTCTCTCCGGTCGCACGTCGGCCTCCGCGCGAGGTGCGAGTGCACGCCGCGGCTGCTGTCCAAGGGGCCGGGCTACGTGCTCTACGCGCTGATGGACTTCGTCATCGATCAGTTCTCGCCGATCGTCAGCGCGCTCGAGGACGAGGTCGAAGTGCTCGAAGAAGTCATCCTCGGCGAACAGCCGAGCGCGAAGGCCACCGCGCAGATTTATCGGCTCAAGCGCGATTTCCTGTCGCTCCGCCGTGCGGTGTCGCCGCTCGTCGAGGTGTGCAACAGGCTCATGCGTTTCGATCTGCCCAACATTCCCGACGACACGCGTCCGTACTTCCGCGACGTTTACGACCACGTCGTCCGGCTCAACGAAACGATCGACGCGCAGCGCGAACTGCTGACCACGGCGCTCGAGGCCAACCTTTCGCTGATGTCGGTCGCCCAGAACGAGCACATGAAGCGCCTCGCGGCGTGGGCCGCGATGATTGCCGTGCCGACGATGATCGCAGGCATCTACGGCATGAATTTCAGCAACATGCCTGAGCTGTCGTGGAGCTACGGCTATTACGTGTCGCTGCTCGTGATGGTGCTCGCGTGCGGCGGGCTGTACGTCGGGTTCAAGCGATCGGGGTGGCTATAGAGATTGGGCCGCCATCTTGCACCTCCAATGGTTTTGTCGGTTGTAACCATTGAGGAGGTGTACGAAATGGCAGACGTGAACAAGCCGCTCAGTTGGGACGAGGAAGACAAGTTCTGGCGGACGAACTACCGGACGCGGCCGTATGCGGGCTCGAACGAGTACGACTACTATCGGCCGGGCTATCGATACGGTTATGAATCGGCGACCCGGTATCAGAACCGCAACTGGGACGAGGTCGAACCGGAACTCTCTCGCGACTGGAACACTTATCAGTACCGCGGCACGTCGACCTGGGAGCAGGTGAAGAACGCGGTTCGTGACGCCTGGGATCGCGTGACCGGCCACAGGCACGTCGGCGCGCGTTAGCGCGAGGTCGGCCGGATTCGGACAGGGAAGGGCCGCCCTCCGGGGCGGCCCTGTTTTTTGGCCTCGCACGCTCAGCGTTACATCGCGTGGGTCTCCGCACGTGCCGCTGCTGCCAGTAGCATTGCGCCCGCCAGCAGCCCTACGTCGAGGACGACCCCCAGGCGAAATACGCCGATGACACCGTACAAGAGGGCGGCGCCAATCAGTGTGGTGGTCCACACGGCCGAACGAAAGTTGCCAAACATCAACGTGATTCCGATGACGAGGGAGAGCGTCGGGCAGGGCAGGAGGCCGAACGGCGCCGAATGAGATGTAGGCAGCCAACGACTCCGTATTCAGGAAGTGCGGGTACGTGGAACCGAAGGCCACAAGCGCGGCACCTGGGACAAGCCATTGTCGCGCCAGCTCGAGACGCGCTTTACGGAGGCCGATCGCCGCGCTGGTAAGGATGGGCTGCCAGGGCAGCGAACACAGCCGCGTTGAACGGATTGCCCGATATCCAACCGACGGCACTCACTGAGAGAACGGGGATCGTGAGCAGCTGTGCGACGACGCGGCTCGAAGGGCGCCACCCAGCGAAAAGCGGTAACAGCAAGCCGAACAGCATCAAATGCCACGTGACGGCCAACCACCGCCAGTCGTTGGCGATCGCGGTGAGACCGGCACGGATCGAGTCTGACGACGGCATCGCAAGTTTCGCGTCGGATGTTCGCTATGCCACGTGCTTGCCGCCATAAACGCGGGCGGCCCCGGACTGTCTGACGGCAAGCACGGGGCAGGGCGCTGCGCGGAGCACCCGTTCGGCAACGCTTTCCATCATCAGACTCGGCAGCCTGCCGCCCGTCGGAGCGCTCATGACGATCAGGTCCACGCCGTAAGCAATGGCGGCGTCCACGATCGCGTCTGCGGGCGTTCCGGCGCGAACTTCCAAAGTGATCCGATCGGTGTCGTGCTGCAGCGTCGCTGCCGCCAATGCCGCCAGCTTCGCACACCGGTCGTGATACAGCTGTTCGCTGACAGCGCGATGTGCCAGTACGCGGGAAGTTCCTGGCGCCGCGCGCGGGGAGCGGCTCTTCGAGAACATGTAAGAGATGCACCGACGCCCCTAGACGTCTCGCAAGCGCGCCGGCGTATGCGGCCGCGCGTTCGGAGGACGGGCCGAAGTCTGTCGGAAGCAGGATCTTGCGAATCGCGGGTGTCATGCCCTGACACAGGCGAAAGGCGTGCCACGTGTCTGGCAACATATTCGGGCCAGGATCGCCGTGCGATCGCGCAGGGGTTTAACCACGGCCGCGAATTTTTGCGGCAGGTGGGAAAAACCCGGCGGTCACGGGTCGGACGTCGCGCCTCTCGCGACCGTGCCTAGTTCGCCGCGACGCATCGGCGGCTGTTACAGTAAACTCGTCAAAATTCATGGTCAGGCCAACGATTCTCGTTGTCGACGACGAAGCCCTCATCCGTTGGTCTCTTGCGGAGCGTCTCAAGTCCGAGGGGTACGAGGTGCTCGAGGCAGAGACTGGCGCCGCGGCGCTCGAGCAGCTTCCGGAAGGTGTCGATCTGGTGCTCCTCGATTACAAGCTGCCGGACACTGACGGTGTTTCCGTGCTGCGAGCCATCAAGGAATTCGACCAGGACATCCTGGTGATTCTGTTGACCGCGTACGCGAGCGTCGAGATGGCTGTGGAGGCCATGAACTGGGCGCCTACCATTTCGCGCACAAGCCCTTCAATCTGGACGAGGTGGTCGCGACCGTCGAGCGAGCGCTGGAGACGACCCGCCTGCGGCGCGAGGTGCGGCAGATACCGGGCGAATGCGGCCAGGCCATACAGCCTGAAGAGCATCGTCGGGGCCTCGGCCGTCGATGACCGCGCTCAGAGCCCTCGTGGCGAGAGTCGCCACCAGCCCCGCATCGACGGTACTCCTCACCGGGGAGAGCGGAACCGGCAAGGATCTCGGTCGCGAAAATCATCCATTACACGAGCGATCGCGCGGCGCGGCCGTTCATGAATATCACCTGCTCGGCGCTGCCGGAACAGCTGCTCGAGAGCGAGCTGTTCGGCCACGAGCGCGGCGCGTTCACCGACGCGAGACTGCAGAAGCGAGGGCTGCTCGAAGCGCCGAGGGCGGCACGGTCTTCCTCGACGAAATCGGCGAGATGGTGCCGGCGCTCCAGGCCAAGCTCCTGCGGTTTCTCGAGGAGAAAGCGTTCAAACGCGTAGGCGGCGCGCACGACATCCGGGTCGACGTGCGCGTCGTCTCCGCGACCAACCGCAACCTCGAAGAGGAGGTCGCAAAGGGGCGGTTCCGCAGCGATCTGTATTACCGGCTGAATGTATTGCCGATTGCGATTCCGCCTCTGCGATCGCATGCGGAGGATGTGCCGCTGCTCGTCGAGTACTTCATTGACGGCTTCAACACCGAGTTCCGCAAGCGTGTGAGTGGCGCTATCTCCAGCCGCGAACGGCGCACTGGAGCGGTACGGGTGGCCCGGTAACGTGCGCGAGCTGCGCAACGTCGTCGAGCGCGCGATGCTCCTGTCGGACGCACAACGGCTCGAGGCCAAAGACTTCGTGGCCTTGTCGACGGCGACGGCTTCCGCCGAAGACTTCGAATTGCCCGCAAAAGGCGTGGACCTCGAGGCGTTCGAACGCAGCATGGTGGTTCAAGCTCTCAAGCGTGCGGGAGGCAACCAGACGAAGGCGGCCGCCTTGCTCGGCCTCAACCGCGATCAGATTCGCTATCGCATCGAGAAGTTCGGACTGACAGTGAGCCACTGAGCCGGCCCACTGCATGCGGCTGGATTGTCACAGCAAGACGAGAGCGGCGGCGGCCGCCACTATCATGAAAGCGAGAGTCCCTCCTACGACCCTTCTGAAGCAGGCGGAGCCGAAGACCAACGCGACTCCAAACTTCAGCGCAGTATTGGACAGGACGCCAACGGCTATGCCCAGTGCGGCAGCGTTCAGCGAAGCAGTGGTCGCGACGCCTCTCGCCATGGAAACGGTGAGCGCGTCCACATCGGTCAGCCCGAGGATGGCCGCTGACCTCCCCGTCCCTGCGAACACACCTGCGGTCATCACCACCAGGGCCGCGACTTCGGTCGTCGCGTCGACATTCTGACGACTGGCCGCGACGTATGCGGCCGCAATGATCCCGACCGCTCCGGCGAACAGTATGGCGGCCGGCGCCGGGAGTTCGTTCGTCCACAGCCATCCGCACAGCCCGGCGACGGCTCCGAGCATCGTGAAGGTGCGAATGCCGGCGAACCGCGCGCCCGGCCCTGCGGCATGCCCCGACCACTGTCGCTCGACACCAACGGCTGTGCCGCCCAATGCGGCAATCAGGATCCCGAGGATGTCGGATGCAGTCATGGCGGCTAAGGTCGACGGACGGGTGAGCTCTCGATCGTCGCGCCGGTCGTCAGCAATCAGAGCAAGCACCGATCCACGGCTCGACTCTTGAACACAGAAACATGTGGTGGAACGACGTGCCGAGAACTTCGTGCATACCGCACGGAAGGAAGATCGACCCTGAAGAGGGCCGCGGAATTCCTCGCATCATGACCCGAAATTACCCAGTTCGTGTCCTCGTTGTCGACGACGAGCTTCTGATCCGGTGGTCGATCGCCGAAACGCTCAAGGAGCATGGTCACACGGTGCTCGAGGCTGAAAACGGCGCGGCAGCACTTCGCGAGCTGCAACGGTCGTCCCCCCTGTCGATGTCGTGCTGCTCGACTACCGGCTGCCGGATGTGCAGAACCTCGCCCTGCTGGCGCAGATCCGCCAGATCGCGCCGCTGACACCGGTGGTTCTGATGACCGCCTTTGGTACCCCGGAAATCATCGAAGGCGCCCGTCATCTCGGGGCCTGCGACGTCATGCACAAGCCATTCGACATGAGTGAGCTGGAAGCGGTGGTGGCGCGGGCGGCTCGTCAACTTCAATCCAAGGAACCGGCCCTGAATCGAGGAGATCGGTCATGATCACGTTCAACCAGATCCTCTGCCCCGTCGATTTCTCCGAGTTCTCACGACGTGCACTCGACCACGCGCTGTCGGTGGCGCGATGCTACCGCTCGAGTGTGACGGCCTTGCACGTGGTCTCGCCCATGCCGGTCGTGGTTCAGAGCCCGTACTACTTTCAAATCGAAACGCCGCCGCCCATGATGCTGCCGCCGATGGATCGTGCCGTGGTTGCCGCGCAGCTGCAGCGGCTGGCGGAAGAAGAGCGGGTCCCTGGTGTCAAGGTCGAGTCGCGTGTTGCCGAGGCACCGGAGGTCTACCGGGAGATCCTGCTGCAGGCGGAGCAGCTCCAGTCAGACCTCGTTGTGATGGGGACGCACGGCCGATCCGGGTTCGAACGGCTGTTTCTCGGGTCGACCGCTAGAAGGTCTATCCGCAAGGCTGGCTGCCCGGTGATGACCGTCCCGCCAAAGGCTCCGGAGTCGATGGCGCGCGGCCCTGTTCCGTTTACGCGGATCCTGTGCGCGGTCGACTTCTCCGACAGCTCGAAGATTGCCCTCGATTACGCGATGTCGCTGGCGCGGGAAAGCCATGCCGCACTCGCGCTGGTCCACGTGATAGAAACCCGTCCGCTCTATTACGACTTCATGCCGCCGGCTGCGATCGATCTGACGGCCTGGATCGAAGAGGCCCGGACGGGTCTGCGCCAGATGGTGCCGGACGACGTGCGTGCGTCGTGCTCCGTTACCGAGGTCGTCCACGAAGGCACGCCGTACCGGGAGATCGTGGCACTTGCGACCGAGCTAGATTGCGATTTGATTGTGCTCGGGGTTCGCGGCCGTGGTACCGCCGATCTGTTCTTCTTCGGGTCCACGACGCACCACGTGATCCGCGAAGCGGGTTGTGCCGTGTTGACCCTCCGCGGGTAGTCGGTTGTCTGGCGAGGCGCCGGTTGCCTCGCCTGCTTTTTCACTCCTATACTCTGGATCTCCACGACACCTCGACCAGAGCCGAGAAGGCCGAGTCAGGGACAGAGGATCAGATCGATGTCCGTTCCACGCGGGCGTCTCGGCGGGACGCATATCTGGCATGCCCTTCAGGCTGCGCGACACGGGCGCTCGCGATACGCCGTCGCGCTTCTGCTCGTCGCCGCTTCGCTGCTGCTCCGATTGCTGCTGCAGCAGTGGTTGGGCGACAACGTGCCCTATCTGCAGTTCTTCCCGGCCATCATGGTTGCTGCCTGGTTAGGTGGCCTTCGGCCAGCGGTGCTGGCTACGAGCACCTCGGCGGTCGCCGCGATGTATTTCTACCTGCCTCCCGCGGGACTGGCAATCAGAGGCAGGGCCGACGCCACGTCCCTCGCATTGTTCGCTGCAACCGGCTTTGGAATCGCCGGGCTCAATCACCAGCTGCGCAATGCGGAGACGGCGCAGCGTGTGGCAGCGACGCTGTGCGGCGCGAGCGGGAGCGTCTCGATACGATCATCAACACGGCGGTCGACGGGATCATCGTCATTGACGCGCACGGACGCGTCGAGGCGTTCAATCCCGCCGCCGAGCGCCTCTTCGCGTATCGGCAAGCGGAGATCCTCGGCCGCAATGTGAACCTGCTGATGCCATCCCCTTACCGCGACGAGCATGACGGCTACCTCGCGCGCTATCTGGCAACCGGCCGGGCGAAGATCATCGGCGCCGGCCGCGAAGTGGCAGGTCTCCGGAAGGATGGCACGACATTCCCGCTGCACCTCTCCGTCGGGGAAATGATTATCGCGGGCGAGCGGAAGTTCACCGGCATTCTGCACGATCTGAGCGCCCGCGTGCGCATGGAGGAGCAGCTGCGCGAGCAGGCGTCGCTGGCCAGGCTGGGTGAAATGGCGGCCGTCATCGCTCACGAGGTGAAAAACCCGCTCGCGGGTATCCGCGGCGCGATTCAGGTGCTCGAAAAGCGGCAGCTGCCCGATAGCACCGACGCGAGGATGATGAACGAGATCGTCGCACGCATCGACGCGCTCGACGAGTTGATGAAGGACCTGCTGCTGTTCGCGCGTCCGCCGGTCGTGAGGCTTCGGGCTACGGATGTCGTGCCGCTCGTCGCCTCAACGGCCAGCCTGCTTGCCACGGACCCTGCGCTCGTTGACGTGGAGGTGGCAATCACCGGCTCGGCGCCGCCTATTCCCGCCGACGGCGAGATGCTGAGGATCGTCTTCCAGAATCTGCTCGTCAACGGCGCCCAGGCCATGCAGGGTCGCGGACGAATCGACGTCGCCGTCGAGACCGTGGATTCGACGTGCCAGATTGCGTTTACCGACCGCGGTGCCGGGATTCCGTCGGAGATTCGTGAAAAGATCTTTACGCCGTTCTTCACGACGAAATCACGCGGCTCGGGACTCGGCCTGCCAACCGCCAAACGGCTGATCGAGGCGCATCAAGGCCGGATTTCGATCGATTGTCCACCTGCAGGCGGAACGACCGTCAACGTTCAGTTGCCGCTGGAAGCGTAACAGCAGAAAGCGGGTCGTGGTTCAGGATCTGCTGTCTCTGCTCATCTGCTTCGCGGTGGTTGTTCGGCTGATTCCATGACGGCAAATGGGTCCCCACACGCATCTGCGGAAGCACCTGCGATGATGCTGGTGGCACGCTGTAACACGTCCTCTCTCGGCCCGGAAGCTGCGATGCGATGCCAGTGCACCTCGCCCGCCCCCGCGGCGAGTTGAGCGCGGACGACGGCGGGATCTGCATCGGACGGATCTGCCCGGCGACGCCGCGTGCGATTCACCAGGATCTGATCGGGTGCCTCGAGCCACAGGCCGGCGAATGGCACGCCGGCCGCCGCCGCCACCGCCTCGATCGCATCGCGATCCGACGCGCGTGCGAACACCGCATCGATGATCACCGAGTGTCCGGATTGAAGGACTGTTGCCGCACGCTGAAACGCCGTCTCGTAACGCGGCGCGTCACGTCAGCGGTATACCCAGAGGGACCCAGGTGCGTAAGAGCACTGACGCCACAAAGCTGCTTACGAACCTCATCGCTGCGGATCACCAGGGCGCCTGGCGCCGCGCCTATTGACTGCGCAGCCGTGTACGCCAGCGTGGATTTTCCTGACCCGGAAAAGCCGCCGATGGCGATCAGCCGTGCGGCGGCCGGACGCAGAAGGGTGCCCGCGAGCGCGAGATAGGCTCGGGCGGTCTCTTCGAGTTCGCCTCGCCGCTTCGGATCGGTTTCGAGCGCCGCTGCGGTGGCGCTCGTCTTCGCGCGTACCGCGGCCCGGCAGGAGAGAAACAGCGGGAGCAGGCGGATTCCTTCAAAGTCCAGGGTCTCTGAAAGGTATGTGTTGAGGATCGCATTCGCGTGACGCGGCAATTGCCGACGCCACAAGTCCATCAGCAGAAACGCAAGGTCGTAGAGGACATCGATGCATGCAATTTCGTCGTTGAACTCGATGCATCGAAGAGGGTCGGCATACCGTCGATGAGCACGATGTTTCGAAGATGGAGATCTCCGTGACACTGACGGATGTAGCCTTCGTTCCGACGCCGATCGAGATGCCGCGCGTGACGTTCGAGCGCGCGTCGAGAGTCGCTGGTCAGAGCACCGGCGAGCGCTGGATCCAGCACTCCACGGCCCTGCTCCGCGAATCCCAGGGCGTTTCCATCGATCACCCACGCCATGCCCTCTGGCCGCCATGGTCCGATCGTCGCTCGGCGATCGCGTGAAACCTGGCAATTGCGAGCGCCAGCGGCGGCATTGTTCCGTGGAGCGCGCCGCGGCCAGCCAGGCGATCGAGCAAAGCATCCTGATCGAACCGGTTCATGTCGACGACCCAATCGATGGGTGTTCCAGGGCCGCCCAGCGCGAGCGAACCATCCGGCCTCCGGACGACAGCGACTACGCCGCGGTACAAGAATGGCGCGGTCCGGCGGTTGACCCGCACTTCGGCCTCACACATGGCTCTTCGCCGGTCGGCGGTCGAGAAGTCCAGATAGTCGTAGCGGACTGCCCGCTTCAGTTTCCAGGCGCGGGTCCCCGCTACGAAACGATCGACGCGTGGGTGTCGATCCGTTCGACCAGGGCGCCGCCGTGGCTCGCCGGCGCGGCGAGCAACGCGATGGTTTCCGTCTGGTCTTCGGTGATCATTCTGCGACCCCTCGAGTCGGTGCGTTCAGTTAACCGACTCGCAAGGGGCGCGCCACGACGGACAGCGGCGGGCACACGCGTTGGCGAGGCCGGTCACACTGAAGCCGCGGACTATTCCGCACCGCGCCAGCAATAGTTGGCCGTTGTCCCTCTCGGGAGCTCGGCCGAACGCGTGTTTCGAGCGATGCCTCGGAATGGCGCGGTTGTTGCTGCCTCGGCCGGGAATCTTCCTTTCGAAAGGACATGCGGATGGTTGCCATTCCACGGGGGTCGACCATGCCGGATCGCCGCAACAGCGTCTCGCGCGACCGGTTGCTGAACCGCATTCGCGCGGAATTCAGGGAGATGCCGTGTCTTCGCCTGACGTTCGGGCAGGCGCAGCGTCTGTTCGGCATGCGGGCGGACGTTTGCGAACGCGTCTTCGCCAGCTTGGTGAGGGAAGGCATGCTGACGCGGGGTCCCGACGCACGATACGGCGTCAGGGCCGATCTGTTATCGCACGTACCGACCTGGGGCGAGCGGGGTCACTAACGAGGTGACTGGAAGCATCATAAAGCGCGTGCCGAAATTTCTTAATCGATCAACAGTTCTATCTCGTATCAGCCTCTCTGACGACGCACATGTGTCTCGGAATTACGGATCACTGAGGCCTCGTAGTGATGACCTCACCGCCGCGCGTTGCGGCGGTGAGGCTTGTCCTGGTTGGTAATCCGGGCGCGTCTCAGAGCGTCGGTTCACAGGCCGTTCTGTGTGATCGTGACAACTTTGTCCCGGACCGTGATTCTCCCGGTCCGTGGCGTGCTGGCCGGATTCGCCGCGACAGTGAACGCGACAGGATTGTCGCCCACCTGCGGCATCGGCGTCGTCACGGTGATCCAGGGTACGTCCGCCTGCGCCGTCCACCTGCAGCGGTCCTGCGTCGCGCTACCGCAGGTGATCGATCGCTAGTCTGGATCACGTTGAAACTACCTGTGCCCGCGGCGGCCGCGATAGTGATCGTCGCGACGATCACGGCGTAGTAGCAGCCGGCCTGTGCCACCTGAAGGTTCTGCCCGGCGGTGACGGTGGGCCATCGGACCATGACCACGCCGAGTCGCGGCGCGTCGTAGTTGTCGGAGACGGTGAAGGTGACCAAGCCGGATCCGCTGCCAGACTGGCCGCCCGTCACCGTGATCCAGGGCGCGCCGGCGCTTGCCGTCCACGTGCAGCCCTGTTCGGTCGTAATCGCGGCTGTCAGGTTGTAAGGCGCGGACATGCACGGGTTAAAGTTGATGGGCGCAACTGAGTACTCGCACACAGGTGGCGCGGGCGTATCGGCTGCCTGGTTCATCGTGAATGTCCGCCCGCCAACGGTAATCGTCGCCGTGCGCGGGTTGACGTCCAGATTTCGCTCGACTGAGTAAGCAACGGTGCCGTTTCCGGTTCCGGGGCTTCCTGAGGTGACCGCCAGCCACGCTGCGCTGCTCGTTGCCGTCCACTGGCAGTGTGCTGCCGCGGTGACGGCGAAACTACCGTTTGCGCTGTCCTTGCCGAGGGATGCAGTGCCCGGCGAAACCTCGATGGCGCAGCTTCCGAGACACTCTTCGACGACAGACACGGCCTGGCCCGCGATCGTCAGCGTCCCGGTTCGTGCGGCCTCCGACGGATTCGCCGTCAGGCTCACATTCACCGCACCTTTCCGGTGCCACTGCGCCGCTGGTGATCGACATCCAAACCCTGTCGGAGGTCGCCGTCCAGGTGCACTGACTTGCCGCCGTGACAGTCACCGAAGCGGGCCCTCCCGACGAGCCAAGGGACAACGACGACGGCGACAGAGTGAGCTTGCGTGGCCCCGGCGACGGTTTGGTTGGAGAGCTGCTATCGCACGACGTGACCACCATGCCGAGCCCAAGGAGCAAAGGAAAATAGAATGATGATTTCTTCCACATCACCGCCTCTGATGCCCAGTCGTTACAACAATGCGGCCAGATTCCAACCAATCTGAATGCCGCCGGCTCGCCGTCTTGGATGGGGGAATCTTTCGTGCCCTCGCAGAAGATCTTCCCGAACTTTGGCTATGAAGTTGGGGTGAATCCAGCATCGTGAGCCAACTTCGCTGGCAGCGGCATTGCTCCAGTGGTGCTGGAGGGCCGTCATGGTCCATTCACCATCGGTGCTGTGTCCGGTTGATTTCTCCGAGAATTCGCGAGGCGCGCTTCGCTACGCCGCCTCGATCGCATGTGATCTTTGGCGGGCGCCTGACGCTGCTTGCAGTCAACGATCGGTTGCTGGTGGAAGCGACCGAGCTCGCCGCCGAAGCGGATCACCTTGCCCGAGATACGGTTCGGGAAGTGGACGGATTCTGTCGCCAGACGTCGGGGTGCAACCTGGCAGCGGTGGGAGACGTGCGGTTGGAGGTCGGCACGGGTAAGCCGTCGTCCGAGATTCTGCGGATCTCGAAGAGAGCGCGGCGCCGACTTGATCGTGATGAGTTCTCACGGCGCGACAGGCTTCCGCAAGCTGTTCTTTGGATCGACGACCGAGCGCGTGCTCCGCGAGACGACGGTGCCGGTCCTCGTCACGCCGGCCGCGGACGCGGGAACGAGCCGCACCGTCGGTGCGCAGGCCGCGCTCCGGCGCATTCGTGGTTCCCGTCGACCTCAGCGCAGCTACGGCTCATCAGGTCGCCGCCGCTCAGCGAGTCGCGGAACACCTGCGAGTGCCGTTATTGCTGCTCCATGTCATCGAGCCCGTCCAGATCCATGGTTGCCGCTCATCCGCGCCTTCCGAAGATTGACGCCGAGCGCCGGGACCGGGCGGAGCACGAACTCGAGGCGTTGATCGCCGGCATGGCGCCCCTGGCACAACCGGAAGCGCTGATTGCGTACGGCGAGCCCGCGGAGGAAATCGCGAAGGTTGCGACTGAACGCGACGCCGGATTGATCGTCTTGGGCCTGCACTCGTCGCCGCTGCGGGGCCCACGCCTGGGTTCGGTCACGTACCGTGTGCTCTGTCTCGCGCACCGGCTGGTCCTGGCGATTCCGCCACAGCCGGCGCCGGCCTTTCGATTAGAGGTGGCAGGTACTGCGGCGCAGGCACCCGTGGGCACCTTCCCGGGCTGACGGACGCGTCGTGACCGCATCGGTGCTGAGAATCAGGGGGAAAAAGGCATGAAGTCCAACACCATCCGGCACTAACCCTGGACGTGCGAGTGGGGACGCTTCGGCGTGGCCGTGGAAGGAGGTCCCGTCACGGCCGGTCTGCGGGTTGATGAGGTGTTCTGGGCATGCCATCACCCGCATGGTGTGCTGGTTGATCAGGCTTATGAAACGTGGCGAGTGCGAGCGCTGCCCATTCTGGATTGCGGCTGCGCGACTGCGATTGGAGTCGTAATTTCGTGTGTCTTAGAGCCTTATTTTTTTTTTTTTTTTTTTTTTTTTTTTTTTTTTTTTTTAAAAAAAAAAAAAAATTTTTTTAAAAAAAAAAAAAATTTTTTTCTCCAGAAAGCAGAACGGAGGCCTGCGCGTCCGGCGTAATATGGTTCGCTCTAGTAAACGACCGTGACCATGCTCGCTCCCAACAGCCAACCGTCCCCGAGAACTGCCGGCGACCCGGTCCGAACGGGTTCTGACCCGGTCGCCCGCACGTCCGAAGTGCTCTTCGGCCTGATCATGGCGCTGACGTTCACCGGCACCCTCACCGCCGCGACCGCCGGTCGCGAAGACGTTCGCGCACTGCTCGTCGGCATGATCGGCTGCAACCTGGCATGGGGCCTCGTCGACGCCGTCATGTTCGTCATGGACGCGCTCGCCGAGCGCGGTCACAACGTGCAGACGCTCCAGGCCGTGCGCGGCGCCGAGCGAAGTGAAGATGCGCACCGCGTCATCGCCGGCAGCATGCCGCCTCTGCTCGCCTCGCTCTTGAGATCCGACGACTACGAGCGGCTCCGACAGGGCCTCCTTCGCATCGGAGAGCAACCTCAGACTGTTTCGATCACCAGGACGGATCTCGTGGGGGCGGTGGCCGTGTTCTTCCTGGTCTTCCTGTCGACATTCCCCGTCGTCATCCCATTCATTGTGTTTCGAGACGTTCATTTCGCGCTACGGCGTCGAATGCCGTCGCGATCGCGATGATGTTCACGGCAGGTTACTGGCTGGCGCGCCACGGCGGCTACCATCCGTGGCGCACCGGGGCCACCGTCGTGGTGCTAGGGGTGTGCTGGTGGGAATCACGATCGCCCTCGGCGGCTGAGCGTCCTGGTCGTCATGCGGACGCCCCCTCTGGCCGTTGATAGTAATCCCCGCCTCTTCTGTCTCGTGTGCCCCTCTCCCTCCGCTCTTCGCCTGGGGCGCTCAGTGCGCCTGAAGACCCGCCGAGCGAAATACAGCGCACGCCCGCTCGACCAACTCGTTCTCCGGCGGCCTGACGTTCTCAAGGGTGTACGGGATTCCGAGCTGATGCCACTTGTACCGGCCCATCTGGTGGAACGGCAGGACGTCGACTCGTTCGACGTTGCCGAGATCTGCGGCGTAATTCGCGATCTGCTCGATCTCTCCGAAATCGTCGGTCAGCCCTGGCACCAGAACGTAGCGCACCCAAACCGGCCGCCGCCGGGCAGCCAGGCGGCGGGCAAACGTCAGAGTCGGGCCGACATCCATGCCGGTCAAGCGTCGATGGCGTTCGGGATCCCACGCCTTGATGTCGAGCAAGACGAGATCGATGACGTCGAGATCAGCGTCGGAGAGGCGATCGCCGTAATAGCCGTTAGTGTCCAGCGCGGTGTGGACGCCCATCATCTTCGCCGCCGCAAAGAGCTTGACGACAAAGCGGTGCTGCATCAGCGGCTCGCCACCGCTAATGGTAAGACCTCCCGACATGACCTTCAGTCCGTGACGATACTTGCGCAGCTCCTCGGCCGCCCTCGTGACCGTCACCGGCATCCCATTGGTCATCGTCCAGGTGTCGGGGTTATGGCAATAGAGGCACCGCCACATGCAGCCAGCCGTCCATGCCACGACGCGTACCCCCGGACCATCGACGGTCGCGCCAGTCGTGAAAGAGTGAAGGAAGCCCATATCGCCGTTGGCGAGCGCCGACCGAACATCGGCTTCGGGAACATCCTTGCCGAGATTGACGCGCAATTCGAACGGGCTTTTGGCTTCGAGCGGCGTTGTCGAGGTGGTAATCATGTCGGCCATCGCGAACTCCTGCTACTTCCTGGCGGTCTCCGGCGATCTCGACGTGGCACGTCACTCTCGAGTGTTGCCACTACGAACAGTGGTCCTTACGCAAGGGCTTCTCCTCCATGGAAGGTCCGGTTGATCACGTCCATCTGCTGCTCCCGCGTGAGCCGCACGAAGTTCACCGCGTAACCAGACACACGGATCGTCAGGCTTGGATATTTCTCCGGATGGTCCATCGCGTCGAGCAGCATCTCGCGGTTCAGCACATTCACGTTCAAGTGATACCCGGTGCTGCTGAAGAAGGCGTCGAGCATCGCCGTGAGATTGGCAATGCGATCGGCGGCAACGCGACCGAGTCCGGTCGGCACGAGAGTCGTGGTGAGCGAAATGCCATCCTGGGCATCGCGGTACGGAATCTTTGCGACCGAAGCGGCCGACGCGTGGATTCCGTGGCTGTCTCGCCCGTGCATCGGGTTCGCCCCCGGGGCGAACGGCTCGCCACGGCGGCGCCCGTCCGGCGTGTTTCCCGTCGCCTTCCCGTAGACGACGTTCGACGTGATGGTCAGAATCGACTGCGTATGCAGCGCGTTCCGGTAGGTCGGGTACTTGCGCAGCTTGCTCATGAACGTACTGACCGTCCACACCGCCAGCTGATCGACGCGATTGTCGTTGTTGCCGAAGAAGGGGAACGCTCCTTCGGCCCTGTAGTCAGTCACGAGGCCGGTCGAGTCGCGGATGACGTGGACCTTCGCGTACTTGATGGCGGACAAGCTGTCGGCGACGACGGACATGCCGGCCATGCCGAATGCCATGGTCCTGAGCGGCGCGTAGTCGTGCAGCGCCATTTCCACACGTTCGTAGGCGTACTTGTCGTGCATGTAGTGGATGACGTTCATGGCATCCACGTACACTCCCGCGAGCCAGTCCATCGTCTTCTCGAAGCGCACGCGGACGTCGTCGAAGTCGAGGACGTCCCCTGTCACCGGGGCGAACGGCGGCGCGACCTGTTCGCCGCTCACCTCATCGCGGCCGCCGTTGATCGCGTAGAGGAGGCACTTGGCGAGATTCGCGCGAGCGCCGAAGAACTGCATCTGCTTGCCGACGACCATCGGCGACACGCAGCAGGCGATTGCGCCATCGTCACCCCAGGCGCGGCGCATCAGCTCGTCGCTCTCGAACTGGATCGAGCTCGTGTCGATGGCGACCTTCGAGGCAAACCGGCGGAAGCCGTCGGGCATCCGCGGCGAGTACCAGATCGTGAGGTTCGGCTCCGGCGCGGGCCCGAGATTGTAGAGCGTCTGCAGCAGGCGGAAACTGGTCTTCGTGACGAGCGAGCGACCGTCGTCGCCCATTCCGCCGATCGACTCGGTCACCCACGTCGGGTCGCCGGCGAACAGTTCGTCGTATTCGGGTGTCCGCAGGAATCGGACGATGCGCAGCTTGATCACGAAGTCGTCGATGATCTCCTGCGCCTGCTCCTCGTCGAGCGTCCCGGCGGCGAGATCACGTTCGAAGTAGATATCGAGAAAGGTGGAGGTGCGGCCGAGCGACATCGCCGCGCCGTTCTGTTCCTTCACGCCGGCGAGATACCCGAAGTACAGCCACTGCACCGCTTCCTTCGCGGTGCGGGCCGGGCCCGTGATATCGAACCCGTAGCTCGCCGCCATCTTGATCAGTTCTTCGAGGGCGCGGATCTGCTCGGCCAGCTCCTCGCGATCGCGGATGATCTCGTCGCTGGAACGGCTGGCGTCGAGCGCGGCCTTCTCCTCCCGTTTGCGCTCAATCAGCCGGTTGACGCCGTAGAGCGCAACCCGCCGGTAGTCGCCGATGATTCGCCCGCGGCCATATGCGTCGGGCAGGCCGGTCAGCACGTGCGAGCTGCGGCACTTGCGGATGTCGGGTGTGTACGCATCGAACACCGCCTCGTTGTGCGTCTTGCGGTATTTCGTGAACGCCTGGACGACGGCGGGATCGGGTTCGTAGCCGTAGGTCTTGAGCGCGCTGGCGACCAGTCGGAAGCCGCCGTTCGGCATGATTGCGCGCTTGAGCGGCGCTTCGGTCTGCAGTCCAACGATGATCTCGTTGTCCTTGTCGATGTAACCGGGCGCGTGTGCCGTGATCGAACTGGGAATCTGGGAGACGTCGAGCACGCCCTTCTTGCGCTCCTCGATGAACAGCGCCTCGAGCGTCTTCCAGATCTTCTGCGTGCGCACGGTCGCCGGCGCGAGAAAGCCGCCGTCGCCGTCGTACGGCTGGTAATTCTGCTGGATGAAATCGCGGACATTGATCTCCTTCTGCCAGAGTCCAGTCCGGAACCCGCGCCAGGGCGACCTCGCCGCTGCAGTGTTCGTGGCGCGTAGGGTGGTGACAGACATCGAATCCTCCTTGCGCGGGCTCCGGACGATCGGACCTGCAGAGCACGGCACACCGCGAGTCCGCCTTCGGACATCTCCTTGATTACCAGCCCGCCCGGAGGGCGCACCCAAAGCACAGCAGAATCGTACCGGCCAGCGACGGCGCGCTCCAGAATGTGTCCGGCGAACAAGGACTAGTTGTTTGTGACAGCATCCGCACTGCAAGGCAGCGTGGCGTGAGATTTTGCGGTCGTCGGGGAGATTTCCCCACTGCTGTGAGGCGATGGACGCTACGACGCAGGGCCTGCGAGAATCGTCGGGGGGCTGTGGATTGCGACGGGTTGGCTGAAGACCTCGAGGTCCCGTCGGTATCCGCCTTGCGAGATCTCTCATCGTGCTTGATCTCGACCCGCTCGCGCCTCGCACGCCGCGGCTGCCGCATCAGCGGTTAGGTGCGCTAATTCAACTCGGGGCGTCGATTGCGCTGCACGTGAGCCTTGTCGTCGTCGCGGCTTTGATCGAGACCACGTCGGCACCTGGCGTCGAGTCTCGCCGAGCCGAACCGACCACCGACCAACAAGCCTGAGGTTCGGCATGTCGTGTTTCTCGCGCCAGAGGTGCCACGGATGGGCGGCGGCGGGGGTGGCGGAGGCAATCAGCAACCGGGTCCAATCCGTCGCGCGCAGGGCGTCGGCTCGGACTCGATCACCCTGCGAGTGCGAAAAGAGCCGCCGCCAACGGCCGCTCCAGTGCCGACAGCTTCCGCATCTGCCGTCGAGGACCTTCCTCCGCTCCCATCGATCGTGCTCGAGGCGAAGCCGCTGGCCTCCGGCCTGTTCGATCAGATTGGACTGCCGACCGGCGGCGTGATGTCAGGCACGTCGACAGGTCCTGGGTCCGGGGGCGGCGTCGGCACTGGACGCGGGACTGGCATCGGGTCAGGGACGTGGGCCCGGACTCGGCCCCGGATCCGGCGGTGGAACTGGCGGCGGCGTTTACCGCCCCGGCGGGGCGGTATCCGCACCGCGCCTGATCAAAGAGGTCAAACCGAAGTACACGAGCGAGGCGCTCGTCAACAGAATTCAAGGCACGGTTGCCCTGGAAGTCGTCGTCACAGGCGACGGATGCACGTCGCAAATCCGTATCGTCCGATCGCTGGACCGCAGGGGGTCTCGATGAAGAAGCCATAGCGGCCGTTGCCCAATGGCGGTTCGAGCCGGGGCGTCTTGGGGCCGCGCCGGTCGATGTGCTCGTCACGATCGAGCTCGACTTCAGGATTCGCTGAAGCTCGCGTAATCAGTGTCCCACAACCACGTCGGAGGTAAACATATGGCGGACGTCTTCATCTCCCATCTCGAGTGGACCGGAGCAGCTGCGGGTCCGACACGCGATCCCGCGACGTTCAGTCGCGATCTCACCGTGTCCATGGATGCCACGACGCTTCCGATGTCGTCGGCTCCGGGCTTTCGCGGCGATCCGTCCCGAACGAATCCCGAGCAACTCTTCGTCGCGTCGCTCAGCGCGTGTCACGCGCTGACGTATCTATTCCTCGCGGCGAAGAACCAGATTCCCGTGATCGGCTACAGAGACGATGCCGAAGGCCACCTCGGACCGGTGGACGGCAAGATTCGGATGTCGCGAGTGACGTTACGGCCGCTCATCACCCTCGAGTCAGGCGCGAACGAAGCGCTCGCGCGAGCGCTGGTTGCGAAAGCGCATGACAACTGCTTCATCGCCAACTCCGTGGCGACACCAGTTGACGTCGTGCCAGCCTTCGCGTTTGCCGAGACGGCTGCTTCACGTTGACGGGAGACTTCATCATGCTGAATGATTTGCAGCCTTCATCCCTCGCCGGTCCGGTTGGCCAATCGACCGCGCGCAATCCCGAGTGCGATCGCAAGATCGTTTACTGGCATCGTGAGCTTCCACCGCTCGACGCCGAAGCGCTGGGCGAACATACCGTCGAGGCCAACAGTATGCGGGTGGCCGGCAGTCTCGCTCACCGCGGCGATCTGTGGGATCAGTGTTACCGGGACCTGATGGCCCAGGTGCATCTTCGGCTGGATCAGGAGGTGCACCGGCTTGGCGGTGACTACGCGCATGTTCTCGAAGAAACGATCGGCAGCAGGGTTGACGACCGCACCGGTGAGGTATGGCTCCACGGCTGCATCAAATACCTGTTGCTTCGGCGACCGGGGAGATCGAGAAAGATCGCTGAGGTCGCGACTTCATGCCGGTGGAGCTCGCGGCGGCCGCTGCGCCGCGCACTGCGGATTGCGGTCCAGCTTTCGGAAGGACTCGCCAACCCTCGTTGAAAAAGTCCCCATGGGCGAGGAGATTTCCGCGGGTGAACTGCTCACGGCCACGCATGGCGACACCGGAATGCTGGCTAGCGATGCGCCCAGGCGTCGTGGTCGAACGGTACGTCGCTTGCCCCCAATCAACAGAGAAGCGATCTCGGTGGGCGAACAGAGCGAGCTCTACGACACGAGAGACGCAGGGAAGGAGGCACCGTGACCACTGCAACGCTGACCGAGGCTGATGTTCGAGTGCGCGACGCCGTAATGAGGCAGCTCGACTGGGATCCCGAGGTGGATGCCGCTGCGGTGGGCGTCGCCGCTAAGAGCGGAACGGTAACGCTGACTGGCTTCATCGACACGTATTCCGGCAAGCTCGCGGCCGAGCGGGCCGCCAAACGGGTGCGCGGCGTACGAGCCGTCGCCAACGACATCGACGTTCGCCTTCGCCTCGAGCGGACGGATGCTGACGTCGCCCTGGACGCCGTCCACGCCCTGGAGCTTCGCAGCATGATCCCAGAGAGCGTCCAGGCGGTTGTCCACAACGGCCACGTCACGCTCACCGGCAAAGTGGACTGGCTCTACCAGAAGGAGAGCGCGGCGAAAGTCGTTCGACACATTCGCGGGGTGCGCGGTGTGTTGAATCACATCTCCGTGAAGCCACGGGCCGCTGTCCGTGATGTCCGACACCGCATCGTCAAGGCGCTGCATCAGAACGCCGACGTCGACGCACGTCACATCACCGTGACCGTGTCGGGCGACACGGCGACGCTCACGGGCACGGTTGGAACCTGGCTGCAACGAGAGTCGGCGGAACGCGCGGCGTCGAGTGCGCCCGGTATCGCCGACGTCGACAACCGGATCATCGTGCAGTCTCTCGACGACTCGAAGATGGGCGACGGCGACGAAATCTGTTGAAACGCGCGGCGCCGTCTCGAGGACCTGGCGCGGCGGCGAGGCGACGTCAAGACACGCGCGTCCGCAACCTGAGTAGTGAGGTCATCGTGCTCGCGGAACGCTTGCTACATGACATCGGCTTCCACGGCTCCGCGTTCGGCGCCGCGCAGGCACCCGAGTGGGCGCGCGGCCTGCTCGTCCGCGTGCATCGGAGATTGTGTGCGATGCGCGGACACGGCCTCATCCTTCACTTCGAGCCTCGTCGCTTGTTCCTTCGGTGTGTCGATTGCGGCTGGGAATCATCGGGATGGATGATCGAGAGACCGCGATTCTCGGACACAACGGGGTGTCGGTCATGGAGGCGGCCGGCAGTTCCACCGTCGTCGACAGCCACTGGAGCGAGCGCCACGGTGGCGGCGCGTCGAAATCGTAGCGGCCGACGATGAAGACGGGCGTTCCAGGCATCAGCACCCTCGTCGCGCTGAGATCGAGCACCCAGGTCTGTCCCCATTCAAAGAGCCATTGGGCGTCTCGTTCGAGCAGGCGAATGCAGCCGTGACTGGCGGGATATCCGGGCAGCGAGGACCTCGTGGAACGCCAGACCTTCGCGATTGCCGAAATTGAAGTACCAACGCATGAACCAGTCCGGATCGATGGTGCTTGCGCGTCCCGAAGATCGCCAGTTCAAGGCGAAGCGTCCCGAACTGGTCGGGTTGGTCCGTGTGCCCGTGCTGATCGGGCCCCAGCGCACGAGGTTTCCGAACTCGTAGGCACCGAACAGCTGCCCTGGCAGGTAGACAACCAGGAACGTTGGCCACGCCTCGGCCGACGCATATCGCATCGGCAACACGCTGTACGACAATTCGTCCTCGCCCCAGAACTCCGGCACGACGATCTCTCGCAGCTGTTCCAGGTGCGCGACGTCGGCCCGATTCAGCTTCTCCAGTAACGCCAATTGAGACTCGCTGAATCTCTCCTGGAGGGATCCGATGCGATCGGCCCTGGTCTCGATTCGGTATCGTGCTTCCGTTTGCGCGCGTACCGTGGCGGGCTGAACGGCCACCAGGCCGACCAGGGCTGCGCACCCGATCGAGAGGGCCAGGACTTGTGACCATCGCATGCGGGCATTTCGAGCAATCGGAGTGCCCGAGTGCACGGGGCGGCCAACCGGCCCCGCCCCGAAACGACGGCCGGCTGGCTGCGGACTATTCCGCAGCCGCCGGGAAGATTACGCAGGCGACAGCTCGTCTCAGGCCGTATCTGTGAGCGAGGACGCCGTGATCCTCCTATTCACGGCCATGGTCCGTTCTACCGATGAGGAGCGAGGATACGTGCCCCGATTTGTCGCCGGGACAGGAGCCAGCCGTGCGTATGCAAGGCGTGGCTACGCCAATGGCCTAATGGCATACGTACGGGAGGTGGCCGCCCGCACCGAGCAGGTCCTGGTGCCCAATCAAACACGCTCGAGCCATCCCAGCACCCCATCAGCGCTATCACGGGTTTCTCGATTACGGTGACCCGTCCGCGTATCGAGAGGAGCTACCGGCGCTGCGACACGCGATGAGGGCACGGCCCATCACGGTGCCGGTAAGCGCGGAAGGCCGTCGGCCATGTCCCAACTTGCCGTCGCGCCCGTGACGTGGATCGTTTTCTTGCATGTCCTGCTCGAAGAATCAGCGCAGGTCACACGGCCTCATCAGAAAGCGCCAGCAGGGGAGTCGTGGATGCATCTAGGTCTTCCACAGAACGGCGACGTGGTGGTCTCCCACCCGACAGCCGCACCCGGTCGCGAGCGGCGCATCGCGTACACGATTTCAGGGGCGCTCCTTGCTCTCGGCGCGCCGACGGGGCTCTTACTGATGCGTCTCGTTCGCCGGCGTGAGGTGTCGTGGCGCACGGTGAGCGAGGAGATTGCCGGTGACCGTGCGACGTATGGGTACGTCGCTGGTTCAACGACGATGGCCTTCGCGGTGTTTGGCGGCGTGCTTGGGCACTATGCTGACAAGCTAGCCCGGCTGGCAACGACGGATCCGCTGACCGGTCTGCTCAACGCGCGCGCGTTCGACCAGCGCCTGCGTCAGGAAGTCGCCCGCGCCGCCCGATATGGTGGCCCGCTGGCACTGTTGATGCTCGATTTGGATGGCCTCAAGGCGATCAACGACCAACAGGGACACGCGGCCGGTGACCGCGCGCTCCAATCGGTCGCCAGCGCGATTCGCTCTGAGCTTCGAGAGGTCGATCTGGCGGCGCGTCTCGGCGGAGACGAGTTTGGGGTGCTGGCGCCGCGCACGGACGACACGGCCGCGATGGCGCTCGGCAACCGTGTCCGCGCCCTTGCGGCCGAACGGCTGACCGCCGCGCTTGGCCAGCGCTGCACCGTGTCCGTGGGTGCGGCTTGTCTGCGACCGTCGGAGTCCCGAACCGGAACAACGAGCTCACTGATGAAGGCCGCCGACACCGGTCTGTACGAGGCGAAGCGCCAGGGCGGGAACCGCGTACACGTTGGGGCCTGACAGCCGCCGGCAGGCGTCAAGGGCGCATAGCCTCGTCGTCGTTATTTCCCGATCGCCATTTGCGGATGACTTCCCGCCCGAATATGAAGATCACGACCACCCTTGCTATCCACATCCGAATCCTATTCAAGCTGGGATTGCCTCCTCCGATGGACTGAATCCGACCACGTAGAGCACCAGCACGACCAGCCGCGAATGCGTCGGCCGCTTAGCCGGGCGCTGCGACCCGGAAGATTCGGGCATCGGTCGACTCTCGTGGAGACTGTGCCGTCGTGGCTACGACGGGCGGCCAGCACCAAAGCGGCCGACGGTGAATCCGATCATGCAGCCGAACAGCGCTCCGACGCCCGCCGCGACACCCAGCGACGCGAACGGGTGCTGGCGGATTCGCAGGGTGGTTTCGGCCGTACAATCTTCGACCGCATGACGTCCGGCGACGACCGCGCGTCGCACGTCCCGCATGCTCTCTTCGATGGCTGCCAACACCGGCTCGGTGTACTCACTGGCGGCTTTGGCCGTCGACTCGGTCACAGGTGCCATGATGTCCTCCGATTCGTAAACACGCATTTTCTCCTCAGGATCCGCCCGCTTTACAACACCGCGTCACGGCGTGGAAACCTCTGCACCGGGCTGCCGACGTACACGGTCCCGGGGTCCAGCCGCATGTGCTTCGGCACGAGACTCATCGCGCCGACCTGGCATCCGTCACCGGCGACGACATCGATCTCGATGATGCTGCCGACGCCGATCGTCACGTTGCGACCCAGACGTACCCCGCCGGTCTTCAGCACTCCATGTTCCACGGTGTGACCGGACAGATGGACCCCATCGCCAATGACGACGTCGTCGCCGAACTCCAGCAGGTTGTAGTCGGCAACGGCAAGACTGTTCACGTAGACCCGCCGGCCCAGACGCGCGCCCGCGAGTCGGAGATATGCCGTCCACACCGGTGAGCCGCGGAACACGGCGCCGGCGACGAGCCTCACGATGTGGGCCATCACCATGCCACGGACCCAGCGCAACAGCGGCCATTCCACGTCGGCGATTCGCACCTCGAGTCCCGCTGGCGTTCCCCATCCCAGCGTCCGTACGGCAAGCGCCGAGGCCGGCATCAGCAGCAGCCCGAAGAGCACGTACGACGGCACGATCGCGAAGGCGATCGCGACGAGCTTCGGGACCGTCTGAGCCGGCGCCCACCGAGCGAGGTAAGACCAGAGAAAGACCACAGGCAAGAAAGCCAGGCCGCAGACAACCGCTTCGGCGACAGCGACCGTGACGACAGTCCAGCCAATGTGAGCCGCTGCGAGCAGACGTCGTCGAGCGGATGTCGCCGGGGTCAAGTGATCTGCAGATGAAGGCCACGACTGCACGGCAGTCTCGAACTTTCGCGGGTCTCGCCATCAGCGAGCGAACCTGCCGGCGCGAAGCAGCCTGGCCGCTCCGACGGCGACGATGCAGCCGCCCAGACTCAGAACCGCCCCCATCTTGAGCTCCGACAGCATCTGCCCCGGCCCAATCGTGGCCGTCGCAAAGAACAGGGCCATGGTGAAACCCGTCGCGCTGATGAGTCCGAGAGGGATCACGTCGCGCCAATGGACGCCGCGCGGCAGGTGCAGGCCCAGGGCAGTTCCAAGTGCCACTCCGGCAATCAGACCGAGGGGCTTGCCGATCAATACGGCGACGGGAAGGCTCCAGACGCCAGCCTCGAGCGCGCTGAACGGCACACCTGCATTCACCAGCCCGAAACAGAACAGCGCCACCTGGGCGGGATGCCGGCACAAGAGCTCCAACCCGCTGAGCGTGTCAGTAGCCCGCGCCGGCGCGTCGACGAAGAAGCCCGGATCGCGCGCGGCATGCGGCAATAAAAGGACGATCGGCACCAGCGCGAGCGCCGGATGGAATCCCCCGAAGAACAGCGCGCTCCACGAGAGTCCGCCGCCGACGATGAGATACGGCCACAGGGACTTGACCTTCAACTCGCGCAACGCGAGCGTGGCGACGATCGCCGCGAACATCAGCGGCACCGCTGATGCGAGTCGCAGCTCCTCGATCGGATCGACGACTGCCAGCGCGATGAATCCGAGGCCGTTCGCACTGATGGCCAGCAGGAGGAAGAATGCGACTGCCGCATGCCTGCCAAAGATTATTCGCGCGAAGAAATAGCCCGCGGCGATGTCGACCGCAAGGACCGTCGTCCAGCCGCGCACGAGCATCGGTTCGCCGAACGCGCGAACCAGAAAGGTGAAGAGGAACAAAGGGACGGCGGCGACACCCAGCGATGCCAGCACGGGCAACGCCGCGTGCCGCCACGGATGCAGCACGCCTCCTGGTGCTGTGGCTTCGGCGATCTCTTTGGTGACGAGCGCAAAGAACAGCACCATGGCGATGTCGTTGACCAGGAAACCGGTCGCGTCCACGACGCGGTAGTAGCCTTCGACATCCGTGTTGGCCCAGACCAGCGCGATGAATGCGCCGAGCGGCAGGGCGACGAGATACTCCGTGGCAAAATGCCAGAGTCGCGGGAATCGCGTTCGGCGCGCTGCCCGGGTCCGGCCGGTCGGCCGATCCAGCAAGAGTTCAGCTTTCATGGTGTCCTCGCCGCAGTTTCGGTGTGCCCGCCTGCCCGTCGAATCACGCCGGCGTCCACGGTCGCTCCCGTGCGCGAGACGGTTTCGAAGTGCAGTTGATCTCCGTCCACTTCGACGAGCATGAAGGCCTGATCCTGATCGAAACCAGCCGCGGTCATGTCGGACGGCACCAGATCTCCCTTCCGCAGCTGGCCGCCCGAGCCACAGACGAAATACGTGATGCCGTTTTGTGGCTTGATGCGTTCGTAGACGTGGTCGTGCCCGGAAAACACCACATTGACGCCGTACTTCGTCAGCAGCGGCTCGAGGATCAGCCGGGTATCGACGCGCCATGTCGGCCGGCATTGCAATAGAGCGGATGATGGAAATAGCTGATCTTCCAGGCCTCGCGCGAGCTTTGGAGCGTTTTCTCCGCCCATTCCAGCTGCTTGGGATCCAGCGAGTTCGTGTCGATGACGAGGAACCGTAAGTTGCCGAGCGCGAACGTGTAGTAGCGCTGCCCGCCCATGTTCAGCGGCGGGTAGCTCACCGAGTCAGGTTCGTCATGATTGCCGAGGGCCGCGTGGAATCTGACCCCAGCGTCCAGCAGGAGCTTGTACGGCTGTTCGAACTTCTTGACCAGATCCGGCGGCTTCTGCGCACCATAGAAGTTGTCACCCAGCATCAGAACGAGCTCGAACGGGAACTGCCGCCTCGACCTCACCATCTGGTCGGCCAGCTGATATTGCGCCGCATTTCCCGTGCCGTTGTCCCCGAGCACCGCGAACTTCACCGTCCCGGCATTATTTGGAAGCGTCGCAACCGCGCGCGAGGGCGATGCCCAGGACACCAGCAACAGCCACGACAACAGCGCAGCGACGAGTCTCGGCATGTCGAATGACCGCTGCAAATGACACACCTGCGGAAACCCTTCGCAAAATCGCCTCGGTCCGTTTCCTGATGGGACTTTCTCCCCGCTCACCGCGAACGAGTTCGCGCGGACTTCGTTCCGCACGCGATTCGGGAAACGACGTAGGCCTTCAGTGCGGGTTCGACGTGTGTAGCTGTTCGTGAAGCCGCCAGCTCAGTAGGAAGAGAGTTCCGACGACCAACAAGGGTCCGGAGACGAGCAGGACCCAATCGAGGCGGCCCCTGGCGAGCCCGATGTAAGCGACGCCACAGATGATGAATACGGTGCCCAGCAGCCGCGCAGCCCACAGCAGAAGCCGGCCCGATGTCCTGGTCATTGGAGCAGCTCCTCGACTTCTCAGCACGCGTCGTCGGCTCCATCCAGCTCGCCCAGCGCCCGCAGCTCGACGACGATCCGGTTGTCGACATGCCTGACGCCTGGCGTATCTCCCGCGGCACGTTCCGCGGCGTTGCGCGCCATCCACGATCTGACAGTGCCTCTCAGCGTCGCCACGTCACCTGCGATGGTGACGCTTATGTGGCGTGAATCAGCAGCGATGAGCGTGATGCGGGCAGCGGACGTCACTTTTTTCTCCCGACACTTTCGACCGAAGGTCCGCGAAGGGCGACCGCAATGACGATGCCGTACGCGCCGGAGGCGTTCTGAATGGATTTGCCGCTGCCTGCGGGGGCCCCGGCCTCCGCGAGCGTGGGAATGCTCACGGCCTCTGCGGAAAACTCCACACCAGGCCTTCAGGGAACCGGCATGCCCGCTAGCGCCGGACGGTCGGGGAGCCGCGTCGCCACGATATCGCCACGCTCGCTCGAAGTTCGACTTTCAGCGCGCTCGGCAAGATGCCGCAGCCGTGCGGTCTGCATCAGGTTGTGCACCGGCGGGATCCAGAAGGCGTGAAAACGCTCGGTTGGCGGAAACGTTCCGCGAGCTCGCGCGTACAGGCGCGTGCGCCCAGCGTCGAGCGGCTCGAGCACGAAAGACCAGGAAACGTGCCAGTACCCGGCGCGGCCGCGAGGCGTCGAACGAAAGTTGCTTCTGGTTGTCGATGTCGAAAAGGCCGCCAAGTAGCAGAGCCCGGTTCGTTTCGATGCGGAGCACTTCGAAGTGAGCGTCACCCGTCGGCGTCGCCGCAGTCTGGCCGACCCCCAGTTGCTGCATCTCCAGGCGGATCTTGCGTGGGATTGGTATTGCGGCGTTGTCAAGGCGATCCAGGCTGTAGACGCCGGTGCGTTGACAGCCCATCTGCACGAGCCAGGGCCAGATGTTCTCGGGTGGTGCGGCGATGGCGATCGAATGCGTGAATTGTCCTATCGCATCCGGAATCAACTCGTCGCCCGGGAGCGGACGTTCGTTCTGGACTGACTCGGGCGTACCGAGGTCGCGCTCGATCTGCCCGAGCAAAACCCGTCTGATGATCTGCGAGCCTGGCGCTATCAGCCGGAAGTAGCGGCTGAACTTCTGCCAGGCTCTGTCATCAGTGGCTTCGACGCGTAGCTCGAACTCGACGCACGATGTCTGCGGACCTTCAGCGATGACGCGGAGCGCCCACGCAACCTTGATGTGGCCCGGTTGGGAGAACGCGGCAAAGGCGGCCGCGTCAGCGACGTGCGCGAACGGAATGACCGGCCGCCAGATCTTGCCGATTGCTCCGACCGCGATCTCGTGCGGCGCATCCTCGGCCAGAATCTGAAAACCAGGCTCGGCTGTCGTGGATACCAGGTCGGCGAGTAAAAGGCGAACCTGCGGTCTCGTCCTTTTCAGCCCGTCGGGGAGCGTTCGGATGCCGAACAACGTCCGTATCAGCGTCGATTGAGCAAGGTCGAGCGCCCGCACGGTGTTCCACGTGCGCCTGGCCTCGACAGCCACCTCCGCGCGATCGATTTCCACTAAAGCGGGTGTCGGGATGAGCAGGTCCAGCACGCTCATGATGGCCTCCGCGCTGGCTGACTGCAACGCGCGAGCCGGCTTGCTCTCGTTGCGATCGCGCTGGAAGGGAAGTCACCGCTCTACAGATCACGAGTGAAGTTTCACGCGTGCTGGAAAAAACTCGCAATGGCGCCGGTCAGCCAATGGAAGCGTCACGTTCGCCACGGTTCCTCCGCCAACGCGCGGCTGCAGGCTTACGGTACCGTCCTGGAGCTCCACCAGGCGCTTCACGATGGGCAGGCCTAGCCCGGTACCCGCTTTCTTTGTCGTATAGAACGCCTCGAACATGTGAGCAATCACGTCCTGAGGGATGCCGCAGCCGTTGTCGAGGACTTCGATTCGGCACACCTGGGCATCCGACGACGTGCGCATGTCCACGAGCGTGGAACCTGCCTGGCAGGCGTTCAGCACCAGGTTGACCAGTGCGGCCCGCAGCATCTCGGGGTCACACCGGGACACGACCTCGGGTCCGGCGATCGAGATGTGCGGTCCATCCGGTCCGATCGACGCGCGCGCGGTTTCGACAACCTCTTTGACTATTTCACGGACCTTGACTGGCCGCGGAGCCGGCATCTGCGGGCGCGCAAAGCGCAGAATGTCGTTCACCTTCGCGTTGAGCGTGTCGATACGCTCGATCATGACTTGAATCACGTCGCGGTCCCTGGACGACTTGCCTATGCGCGGCCGAAGAACTTCGAGGGTTCCGCGAAGACCGGCCAGCGGGTTCCGGACTTCGTGCGCGACGACGGCCGCGAGCTCCCCGAGCTGCGCGAGTGCGGCTTGCTCGGATAGTCGCGCCTCCGCCGTTTTGCGCTGGGTAATGTCGGTGCGGATGGCGAGATACTGCCTCGGCTGTCCACGCTCATCCAAGAACGGCACGATTGTCGTGTCCATCCAATAGAGCGTCCCATCCTTCGCCCGGTTCCGGATCTCTCCTCGCCACACGCCGCCACGCGCGATGGTGCGCCAGAGCGTCGCATGAAGTCCTTCGAGTGATAGGCCGAGTTGACGATGCGGTGGTCCTGGCCGAGTAGTTCATCGCGCGAATACTTCGAGATCTCGCAGAACTTGTCGTTGACGTAAGTGATGACGCCGCGGTGGTCGGTGAGCGCGACGATCGCGGCCTGATCCAGTGCATACCGAAGCTCCTCCAGCCGGACCACCGTCGCCTGCAGCGCCGCGTGTTTGCCTACGATTTCCGTGCTCCAGCGATCGCGCGCCCGACGGTGGTAGGCCACCGTCCCGGCGCTGAGCCAGATGATCGCGAGCTCGAGCGGCAGGTTGAGCCCGTCGATTTCGATGCTGCCAGTGGCGGCCGGTACGAAGACACCTGCGATGGTCGCCGCGCTCGCCGCCGCTGCGACCAATAGCGGCTCCCACACGCGTCCCGTCCGGATGAAGAGCAGTATGGGGACAACGTAGAATGCCGGCATCGCGACCCCCGCCGGGACCGACATGTGCAGCCAGAAGACCAGAGCGACCAGGAGGGGGGCAAGCAGCCGCGCGGACAGCCGGCGAATATTCCTCACCGCTGTGGGAATTGCGCCCCGGGAATAAGCCCGTCACGGGACGCGCGTCAGCGAGATCCCCCTGATATTCACTCGTAACAGATGTCATGTGGATGCTGGCATTTTCGTTGCGTGAAAGCGTTGGGAACGTCGAATATCCACGATCCTTGCCGGCGCCGGAAGGCGCGGGAGAACAACATGGAGAAAATGAAGGCCATCGTGTTCCGCGGGGTCAACGACCTGCGGATCGAGGAAGTGCCAAAGCCGAGCCCGAGGGCCGGGGAAGCCGTCATCCGCATCGGTGCCACGACCATCTGCGGAACCGACGTACACATTGTCAAAGGCGAGTACCCGGTCCGCCCGGGTTTGATCATCGGCCACGAGCCGGTCGGCGTCATCGATGCGCTCGGCGAGGGTCTCGAGGACGAGTACACGGTCGGCGACCGCGTGATCGTCGGCGCCATCACGCCGTGCGGCCAGTGCTTCTACTGCCTGAACGACGCCCGCTCCCAGTGCGGCGGTGCGCTCGGCGGATGGCGCTTCGGCAACACGATAAACGGCGCGTGGGCGGAGTACCTGCTCGTTCCGCATGCGCGTGCGAACCTCGCCAGGATTCCAGACGCCCTCACCGACGAACAGGTCCTGATGGTCCCCGACATCGCGTCGACGGGAATCTCCGGCGCCGAGAGCGGCAACGTCAAAGTCGGTGACGCCGTGGCAGTGTTCGCGCAAGGCCCCATCGGTCTGTGCGCTACGCTCGGAGCGAAACTCCGCGGCGCTGCGGTCATCGTCGGCGTAGACCCGATGCCGGTCCGGCGCACGATGTCGATGCGGTTCGGCGCGACCCATACGGTCGATCCGACCGCAGGAGATGTCGTCGCTCAATTGAAGAACCTGACGGAGGGGCGAGGTGTTGACGTCGCAATCGAAGCCCTGGGTCGGCAGGAGACGTTCGAGGCTGCGCTTCGCGCGATCCGGCCGGGAGGCGTCCTGTCCAGCCTGGGTGTGTATTCCGGCAAGCTGGTGGCGCCCTATGAAGCGCTCTACGCCGGTCTCGCCGATCAGAAGATCGTCACGACACTCTGCCCGGGCGGGAAGGAGCGAATGCGTCGGCTGATGGCAATGGTCGAGAGCGAGCGCATCGACCTGACGCCACTGGTCACGCATCGTTTCGCCCTGGACGACATCAAACAGGCGTACGAGCTGTTCAGCAGGCAGGGCGATGGCGTCATGAAAGTTGCGCTCTACCCGCAGGGAGTCCCGGCCCTGGAGGCAGTCACGTCCGTGCATGCGCTGGCGACTCGCTGACCGAACCGGGTAACCCCGTCAGTACTGCTGGATGCGGACCGCGGCGGGTTCACTACACGACCCGCCGCGTCGTCCGTTGAAGCCCACGCGGCCTCCAACTCTTAATTCTTTCATTGACATCATTGGACCGGAACTATATAGTCCCACTCTACTTTTAATTATTTAAGTGTTATGGCACGCGCACGATCAGCTTCACTGACCGACGGAGAAGCAAGGCTCATGGCTGTCCTGTGGCAGAAGCAGAAGGCCACGGTCTCGGACGTCGTCACCGCGCTCAAGGGCAAGCGGCCGGTCAACTACAGCACCGTACAAACCATGCTGCGGATTCTGGAGGACAAAGGCTACGTCGCCCACGACAAGGCGGGGCGGGCGTTCGTCTACCGGCCGGTCGTGAGCCAGCCGCAGGCGCGGCGCAAGGCGCTCAGTCATCTCATGACGCGCCTGTTCGACAACTCGCCGAGCCTCCTGGTGCTCAACGTGCTCGAGCACGAGCAGATCGATCCCGCCGAGCTCGAGCGGCTGAAGAAACTGATCGAGAAAGCCTAGCCGATGGACACGCTGCTGAACTGGCTCTGGCAGGGCATTGTGGTCGCGGCGGCGGCGGCGATTGCGCTGAAGCTCCTGGGGATCCGTGGCGCGGCATGGCGCTATCGCTTCTGGTGGGTCTCGATGGCGCTGGTGCTGATGCTGCCGGCCATTTCGGCGGTGTGGACCGCTCTATCGACGCCGGCGCCGGTGGATGCTGCTGCTGTTGCCACGACATACCTGCCCGACGTTTACGTGTCGGACCTTCTGCTGATCGTTTTTCTCGTCGTGGCTGCATGGATCTCGTGGATGTTCCTGCACGTGATTCGCGCCTTCCTCGCATTTCGCGCGCTGCGCCGGGTCCGGACGTTCGCTGCGCCGTTTCCCGCCGAGCGCGAAGCACGGCTCGAACACTGGCTGGCGCTGCGGCAGTCGACGCCGACGCATCTGCCGCTCGTCGTTTCGGGCGACGTGCAGAACGCCGCGGTGATCGGCTTCAGGCGTCCGGCAATTGCGGTATCGCCGCGGCTGCTCGACACGCTGACCGACGCGCAGCTCGATCGTGTGCTCGTGCACGAGTGGGCGCACATCGCGCGGCGCGATCATGTCTTTCACGGTGCACAGCTGCTGATCCGGATCCTCGCCGGATGTCATCCGGCGGTCTGGTGGATCGATCGTCAGCTCGACGCCGAGCGCGAAAGTGCATGCGACGAAATGACCGTGCGTGTGACGGGTTCGCCGAAGGCGTATGCGGCGTGTCTGGCGCGGCTGGCCGAAATCAGCGCGACGCGGCCCGCATCGCTGCCGGTCCCCGCGGCGATCTCTTCCTCCAACGTCCGCCAGCGCATCATCCGTGTGCTCGGGATCACCGCGCAAGCCACCGAGCGCCAGATGCGGCTCAAAGCCGCCGCCGCCGCGGCCTGCATCGTCGTGATCGGACTCGAGGCGGCCTCATCCGCGCTCGTGCTTCCCGCCGTCGAACGCGCGGCCATGCTGGTCCACGCGGTTCCAGGCCCGCAGATTCCGACGTCTGCCGAGGTTCGCTCGAACGATGGCGCCGTGCCGATGGCGATTCCACCGAGCCGTCCGCGTCAGCGCCGCTCCTGGCGCGCGGCGTCAACGGCCGTGAGCGCGGCCGTTGAACCGCAGTCGGCGCCTGTTCCGGCCTCAGTCGACCGGCTCGAACCTGCGCCGGCAGCGACCATCGAACACCTGCCGATGGCCGCCGCGTTGAACACAGACTCGATCCCGATGCTGCCCGTGACGGGCGCGCCGGCGCCACCACCGACCACGCAATCGGTTACCCCGTGGGCCGCCGCGAAGAGCGCAGGCGTTTCGGTTGGACGCGGGTCACAAAAAGCCGCCGAATCCACGGCGGGACTCTTCACCAGGTTCGGCAAGAAGATCGCCGCCTCCTTCTGACGGGGTATCTTGCGTATACACCTGATCAATCCAAGTGATCTGTCGTTCGGCACGGCCGTCATCACGCCGAGATGGCTTTACGTGCTGGCGGCGGCCACGCCCGAGGAATTCGGCACGCCGGCGATCGTCGACGAGACGCTCGAGCAGTTCGACGAGGCGACGCTCGCGCCAGGCGACGTCGTCGGCATCGGCATTCACACCGCCAACGCACTGCGCGGGTACCACCTCGGACGGATGGCACGCGCGCGCGGCGCGTTCGTTGTCTTTGGCGGCATTCACCCTACGCTCTATCCTGACGAAGCACGCGAGCACGGCGACGCGCATGCGATCGTCACCGGCGACGGCGATCTGATCTGGTCGAAGGTGCTTGCCGACTGCGCCGCGGGATCCCTGCTGCCGCAGTACGACGGCGGTCGTGTGGACGGCGAGTCCTTCCTGCCGGCGCGATGGGATCTGCTCCCCGCCGATCGCTACATGTGGGGATCGGTGCAGACCGTGCGCGGCTGTCCGAAGCACTGCTCGTTCTGCTCGGTGTGGAAGACCGACGGACAGAAGCCGCGTCAACGCGGCGTCGACGCGGTCGTGAACGAGATCGTCGAGCTGCGGCGCAAGGGCTTCAGGTTCATCCTTCTCGCCGACGACAACTTCTATCCGGTGACGCTCGACGACCTTGCCGCGGCGGGCCGGCGCACCGACGGCCGCCAGCTGGCGAACCTGACGGCGCTGCGACAGGAACGCTTCGAGCTGATGGCGCGCCTGGCTCAGCTCCCGCAGGATCTCGTCTTCTACACGCAGATCACGATGGAGGCCGCCGAGGATCCGGAGTTTCTCGCCGCCATGCGGCGCGCGCGCATTCGCGGCGCGCTGGTCGGCGTCGAGTCGGTCACGCCCGAGGGGTTGAAGGCCGTCTTCAAGAACTTCAACGACGCCGGAGAGGCGCTCGTGACGCGCCTGCAGGCCTTCAGGTCGCACGGCGTGCACGTGCTGGGCTCGTTCATCTTCGGGCTGCCCACCGACAAACCGGACACCTTCGAGGCGACAACCGATCTCGCGCAGCGCGCCGGCGTCACGTTCGCCCAGTTCGTGATGTTGACGCCGTTCCCCGGCACGGTCGACTTCGCGAAATGGGAGAAGGAACAGACCGCCGGGACGGTGAACGGCATCCCGCTGACGCGCTACTGGCTGATTCCCTCGGCGCAGCGGCCCAAGGTCTACACGCCGCACCCGCTGATGAGCCCCGAGCAGATCCGCGGTCACACGCAGCTTGCCTGGGACCGGTTCTACCGTCTACCGGCCATCTGGGAGCGTTCCACGTGCGTGCGCTCGCTGCGCGCGCGGCTGGCGTTCGTCCTGATCTCCAAGCTTTACCGGCAGATGTACGCCAACACCGGCATCGCCACCGACAGCGCCCGCCAGGCCCGGTCGGCGAAGCGTGCCCGGGTCCTCGCCCGCGCCGCGCGGCGCCTGTTCATCGCCGCGCCAATGCCTGAGCTGCAACCTCCGGCCCTTAGCAAAGGCTAGCGATCGGCGGTAAAATCGACCCTTCACGCGCGTTTCGATCCTCCAGCTCCGCGGGAAGACGTATGAGTACCTGCTCGAAGTGTGGCACCAAGTACCCGGACACCGTTCGCTTCTGCACGCAGGATGGCACCGTGCTCGAAGCGGACGCGCCGGCCGAATCGAATCAGATCGGTAAGGTCCTCGCCGGGAAGTACCGGCTCGATGCATACCTGAGCCGCGGCGGCATGGGCAGCGTCTACCGCGCGACGCACCTGATGCTCGAGAAGCCGGTGGCGCTGAAGGTGATCAAGCCAGAGCTGGTCGGATCCAGCGAGTTCGCCCGCCGCTTCCAGCGCGAAGCCCGCGCGGCGACCAGCCTCAACCACCCGAACATCGTCGCCGTCTACGACCTCGGACAGGCGGAGGATGGGACGCTCTACATCGCGATGGAGCTGGTCGACGGTCCGAGCCTGAAGGACGCGATCCAGAAGGGCGGGCCGATGGATCCGATCCGGATCGTCCGGCTGGTGCGCCAGGTTCTGGGCGCGCTCGCCCTCGCGCACCGCCACCACATCGTGCATCGTGACCTCAAGCCGCAGAACATCATGCTGGCGAGCGATCGCGACGGCAACGAGATCGCCAAGCTGGTGGACTTCGGGATTGCCAAGACGTTCGACGATCGCACGCAGCTGACCTCGACGGGATTCGCGATCGGCACGCCGCAATACATGGCGCCCGAGCAGGCCTCGGGCTCGGACGTCGACGGCCGCAGCGATCTCTATTCGCTCGGCATCATCCTTTACGAGATGCTCGTCGCCGAGGTCCCGTTCAACGATCCGTCGACGCCCGCGATTCTCGTGAAGCACCTGACCGAAGCGCCGGTGCGCCCCTCGCTGCGGCGCACGGATATCCAGGTGCACCGCGGGCTCGAAGACATCGCGGTCCGGTGCCTCGAGAAGGATCCAGCCAAGCGGTATCAGAGCGCCGAGGAAATGGCGCAGGCGATGGCCGCTGCCGTGTCCCTCGACGGCAGCGCCGCGTCGGTTTCCGAAGCGGCTACGCTGCCGATGGGTGCGCCGCACCTGACGATGGGGTCGACGCACACTGCTGCGCGGGCGGTGCCAACGCCGCCGGCCAACGTGCCTGCGCCCTCATCCGCGCCGGCTGCACCTGCTGCCGCGGCCGCGCCTGTTCTCGTGCCGTCCCCTGCAGCTGCCGCGGCCGCAGCTCCGAAGCCGCCGGCGCCGGCAGTGCCCATGCCGCTCGCCGTGGGTGCACAGCAACCAGCACCGGTGGTGAAGAGCGGCCGCAATTCGGTTGCGCTGGGTGTCGGCGCGCTTGCGATCGTCGCCCTCGCCGGCATGGGCTTCGCGCTGACCAAGTTCGTCGGCGGATCGACGCCGGCGTCACAATCCGCGTTGACGCCCGCGACCTCCGCGCCGGCATCCTCGGAGCCGCCGTCGCCGTCGGCGACCGCCGCGGCCACGCCCGGATTGCCGCCTGCGGGCAGCGGAGAAACGCCATCGACGGAATCGAAGCCGACGGACTCGAAGCCCGCGGAACCCGCGGCGTCGACCGGACCGTCGTCAGCCACGCCGCCGCCCGCGGTCGCGACTTCGCCGGTCCGGCGTGACGCCGCGCGAGTTGCACCGGAGGCTGCGCGCGGAACGGTTCCGCCACCGTCCGCCGCCGGCAGCGCACGCGGCACCGCACCGCCGCCTGCTCCACCATCTGCGCCGGCACCGCCACCGGCACCGACGCTGGCCGAGAATCCCACCGTGCTTCTGCGGTGCGACGGCGCCGCCGAAGTGTGCACGGCGGTCCGCGACGCCTTCGGCCCGGCGCTGCAGCGCGAGAAGATGACCGTGACGACCAGCGCGCCGCGCGCGGACGTCTACATCGTCGTCAGCGCGTCCGCGCTCGACGGCAGCGTGCAGCAGCAGTTCGGCACGACCTTCGTCGTCCGCAACTATTCGATTGCCGTGGAGCTGGAGGCGCCGAAGTTCGACGCCGCCCCGGCCGCGCCGGAAGGGCGCACGTTCAGCGCCGATCTGAGAGTGGGCAAGGAGCGGGTGAACGAGAACGCGCGCCTGGTCGCCAACGACACGGTCGAGAAGATCCGTGAGTTCTGGACCAGGCGGCGCTCGCAGGGAAACTGACTACTTCTTGCGGATCGTGTCCTTCGCCTTGGCGGCGCCGGTGATCGTCATGATGGCGAACTTCTCCTGAACTTCCGCCACCTCACCGGTGCCCGTCTGCTTCTCTTCCGCGCCGAGCTTCGCGCCGGTATCCGGATCGATCAGCGCCTCGCCGACGGCGATGATGTTGAACTTGTCGCCGACCTTCAGGCCCGACGCGCTGCCGAGATTGATCCACGCGCGGGTGCCGTCGACCTTGATGATGCGCCCCTCGGCCACGGCGCTGCCCGCCGCGCTGCCGATCTTCGCGAGATAATCGCCGGTCGTCAGCTTGGTGACGATCGCCTTCGACGCCTTCTCGATCGCCTCGCTGGCGATGCCCCACTCGGCGTCGCGGCTCAGGCTCGTGCCGCGGACGAACCCGCCGCCCTTCTTCACCTGGCCGGTTTCGGCGATCGAGATGATCCGCTCGGCGGTCGTCGTGTCGATCATCCGGATGTTGATCGTCGCGTCCGCCGTGGTCATGTTGCCGCCGATGCCGATCGCGCCGATGCCGCCGCGCGTCGTGTTGATCGCGAACTTGTCGATGCCGCCGGTGAGGATGTACTTGACGCCGAGCAGCCGGCCGACCTTGGCCGCCGTCTGCGGATCGACCGCGCCGGTGGTCGCCAGGCCCTGTTCCTTCATCACGAGCGCGAGCTTGTCCCGTTCGAGCACGGTGAACTTGGCTGAAAGCGTTTCCAACTCCGAGAACGCAGTATCGATGTGATTGCGCGCCGCCGGTCCCATCTCATTGTAGAACCACCATGAAGTGGCGGCATTGTTGTCGAAATCCCAGATAGCGATCCGGATCTTCGCCTGTGCGAAGGCTGAAGACGGCGCTATCGCCATGCTCAACGCGAGCAGAAAACCAGACACCACATGCTTCATCTATTCCTCCTGGGGGGCACCAGAATTATGGGGAGCGGGCGGTTCGCTGTCAAATTCTACGCTATCGCGCCGCCGTTGCTTTCAGGCGGTAGGTCCCGTCCTCGAGGCGTTCGCGGTAGGCGCCGTGGCAATTCTGGCAGGCCTGGCCGAGCGCGGTCTGCGCGCTCTTGACCGCGTCCCAGTCGCCGCGAGCCGTCGCGCGCTCGACGGCGTCGGCGTGATTGCGCGCTTCTTCCACCCATTTCACGGCATCGGCCTTCCTCCGGCTTTTCCAGAACGGCGTCGTTTCGCCGAACAACGCCTTGAGCGCCGCCGCCTGCTGCTTGACGGCATCCGCTTCGGATCCGCTGACCGCCTGCCGCAGCGTGGTGAACGCCGGACCGACCCGCTTCATGACCTTGTCGAACGCGTCCTCTTCAGGTGTGAGCGGCGGCGGGATGGGACGCGCCAGATCGACCATCGCGGGGGTGAGCACCGACGTGGCGAGGACCGCCGGACGGCCGCGGTACTTCGCAACGAGGTCGGGGGGCAGATCCACCGTCGCCCGGCCGGCGATCTCGTCGGTGAACTCCACGCACTCGCCGAGCACGGTCACGTAACTGTTCGGATCGACCGGGGCATTGAGCGCCGTCGCCAGGACCAGCACTTCCCCAGTCGTCTTCGTCTTGTCCTGATCGATCGTGAACGCCAGCGTCGTCAGCTTCTGTTCGACCGTGCCGACAACCGACACGGACTGGCCGTAGTAGTCGGCTGGAGATTCCGCGAGCGTGCTCGCGGCCACCGGCACGAGCGGTTTCGCCGCCGGCGGTGACGCCTGTTGCGCGCGGACGACGATCGCCGCGGCGACGCAGAAGAGGGCAATGCCACCTCGCACCTGATTCATCTCTTGGCGGTAAACCGCTGTTCGCGGCCGTCCGTCTTGACTGTGCCGACAATCGTGTTGCCCTGGACGCGGCCGGTGTAAGTATACGGGCCGGCGGTGAACGTAATCTCGTCCACCTTCACAGTGCCGTTCTCAACTGTGAAGGTCTCGCCGCCGGACGTCAGCGTTCCTTTTATCGATTGAAACTCCTGATAGAGTTCCAGCCTGCCCTGCGGCATCTGCCACGATCCATCTGCCTTTGCTGGCACCACGTAGAGCATCGCTTCGCACCAGCTCCGGCATCCTTCTTCCATTCGCGTCGTCGAGTCCGGCGTCCAGCCGGAAAAGCCGAACGTGTTGGCGACGATGCGGGTGCCGGGCTTCATCTCGAGGATCTTCGGCAGCAGCACTTTCAGGTTCTCGGGAAGCAGGAACAGCGCGAGCACCGTCGCCTGCGAGAAGTCCGCCTGATACATGTCGCCCTGCACGAACGTCGCTTTCTCGGCGACACCGGCGGCTGCCGCGTTCTTCTTCGAAAGTTCGACGAGTTCCGGGTTGTACTCGACGCCCACCGCGCGCGCGCCGCGCTTCGCTGCCGCGATGACGTTGCGTCCGTCGCCGGACCCGAGATCCATCACGACATCCTTTGGCGTGACGTTCGCGAGGTCCAGCATCCGTTCGACCATCTCCGCCGGCGTCGGAACCCAGACGACGTCCTTGCCGGCCTGGCCGACCTTCGGCTGATAAGGTTCCGTCGTGCTCTGTGCGTGCGCCGCGCCAGCGAAGGGGAGGACGGCGATGAGGGCAAGGATTCTGGGAAAGGTGCGGAATTCCATGGCGGGATTCTAGATCCGCCTCCGCGCTTTGCGCTACGGCGAGACAGGTCAAATTTCATGCGGCGCTCTTCTGGCCCCTGGCCCCCGGTCCCCGGCCCCTGAGAAGATATGATCCAGCTGATGTCCCGCCTGGCCCGCTACGCCTGGTTCGTCCTTCTCTACAACATCGGCGTCATTGCGTGGGGCGCTTACGTCCGCGCCTCCGGCTCAGGTGCAGGCTGCGGCAGCCACTGGCCGCTCTGCAACGGCGAAATCGTGCCTCCCTCACCGAGCGTCGCGACGCTCATCGAGTACTCGCATCGCCTGACCAGCGGCCTGGCGCTCATCAGCGTCGTCGTGCTGTTGATCTGGATCCGGCGCGCCTGCCGTCGGGGGCATCCGGCGCGGCTGGGTGGCGCGCTGTCGCTCCTTTTCATGTTGACCGAGGCCGCCGTCGGCGCAGGGCTCGTGCTGTTTCAGCTGGTCGCGGACAACGCGAGCATGGCGCGCGCGATGTTCATGGCGGTGCACCTGCTGAACACGTTCATCCTGCTGGGCTGCATTGCGCTCACGGCCTGGTGGCTGTCCGGCGGGCAACCGCTGACGTTGGTGGGCCGCGCGTCCACTGCAACTGTTGTGGTGGGCGTCTCGGTTGCGCTCCTGATCGTCAGCAGCAGCGGCGCGGTGGCGGCGCTGGGCGACACATTATTCCCATCGACGTCGCTCGCCCATGCGCTTGAAGCCGATCTGTCGGCGACATCTCATCTGTTGATAAGGCTGCGGATGTTCCATCCGGTCCTCGCGGTGGCCACGGCATTGGGCCTGTTGACGGTCGCGCCGAGGCTCGCGCGTCAGCGCGGCGGCCAGGCTGGTCGTCTCGCACTGATCGTGTGCAGCCTCACGGCCCTTCAGATCGTGCTTGGTTTCGTGAACGTGCTGCTGCTCGCGCCGGTCTGGCTGCAGCTCGTGCACCTGGTGGTCGCGGACGCGATCTGGATTTCGTTCGTGCTGCTGGGCGCCGAGGCGCTGAGCGAGACACCGCTAGCTGCGGTGCAATCGACCGCGGCGTGATCTAGTCGAGCAGGACGAGCACGCCAAGCGCAGCGGCGTAGCTGATCGCCGCATAAGACAGCGCGATCAAACACTTGCCCGTTGCCGGCAGGAGCCGCCAGGACGCAATGGGGTGGGCGCAGAACGCCAGCCAGCGGCCAAGGACGAGTTCGGGAGCCATCGCGGGACACTGCGCAAAAACGCAGCCAGCCAGACTTCGGGCAATTTGGCCCGTTTTACACATGATCGCCTCAGTCCAGTACTTCCTCGCCTTGCCTAATGTCGCCCTGCCGAGTGACTCTCCGTGGAACCGGGCGGGCTGGGTTAGACTGCTGCCACTTCCTGGGAGGGATGGATGGGAAATGGGTGTCGATGGGTGACGCTGACCGCGGGGCTGATGCTGTTTGCGACCGCGCTGCTGCCGGCGCAGCAGCCCGCACAGCAGCCGGCGGACGATCCGGTCAGGGATCTCGTGGCGCGGCTGGATCTCGAAAAATACAAGGCGACGATCAAGGGTCTGACGCAGTTTGGCGACCGGCGTCAGGGCACGGATCGCAATCGGGCGGCGATCGACTGGATCGAAGCGCAGCTGAAAAGCTACGGCTGCACCAACACGGCGCGCATCAAATACGACTACCAGCCGGCGCCCCGCACCGAGGGTACGGGTCAGCGCGGGCGCGGTGAGGGAGGCCAACGCGGCGGACGCGGCGGCGCGCCGCAGAAAGGCATCCGCGGTCGCACCGGCGTCAACAACGATCCGATGCGTCAGCCCGATGAGAAGCTGCGCGCGCTCAACTCGCAGCCGTCCACGCCCGGACTGCGCGAAGAGGTCTACTGCACGAAGATCGGATCCAAGGTGCCCGGCGAGATGTACATCATCGGCGGGCACATGGACGGCATCGGCTACGGCGAAGCGGCGAATGACGACGGGTCGGGCACCGCGATCGTGATGGAGCTCGCGCGCATCTTCAACTCGCCAGACGTGCAGACGGATCGATCGATCCGGTTCATTCTCTGGAACAACGAGGAATCAGGACTGAACGGCAGCCGCGCCTACGTCGAGCAGCGGCGTGAGCTGCAGGGCAAAGAGGATCCTCCCGGGTCGGGCAAGTATCCCGAGCCGAAGTGGCTGGGCATGATTCAGCACGACATGATGATGTTCGATCACGGCATGCCGCGCGCGGACGGAACGCTCAACCCCGAGCAGCGGCCCGAAGCGGACGTCAACATCGAGTTCGCCGGCACCTCGAAGATGGCGGCCGAAGCGCAGGCGCTCGCATGGGCGTTCCGCGCCGCGAACGATCGCTACGCGACGGATTATCCTGCCGCCGTCGGCAACCGGATGCAGAGCACCGACTCGGTGCCGTTCCAGGATTACATCGCGGCGATCAGCCTGCGCGAGAACGAGCGCGGTGCGCACATCGGTTCGGGATGGGATCCGCACTGGCACCAGCCGACCGACGTGTACTCGACGTTCAGCGACAAGGATTTCAGGCTCGGCCTCAACGCGGCGCAGACGACGCTCGCCGGGATCGCGCAGCTCACCGGCGCGACGATCACGCGCTGACGTGCGCATCATGCTACCGCCGAGGTACGACCCCGGCGGTAATTCACGGCCTCCAGCTTGCTTTGAAAACCACGACTAAGGAGGCCAGGAAAATGAGCATGACCAAAGTAGCGGGTGCGTTCTGTGTGGCGCTGGGAATGACAGCGGCACTCGGCGCGCAGGCCGCGTCGCAGAACCCTACACAGCAGGCGCCCGCACCGGCAACAAGTGCACAGGAACATTCGGTGACCGTCGAAGGCTGCCTCGTCCGTGAGAAGGACGTCCCCGGCCGCGCGCCGAACACAGCCGAGCGTGCGGGGGTGATGGAAGACTTCATCCTGACGAACGCCAAGATCGTCAAGAGCGGCCACACCGCGCCCGATGCCGCGGCGACAGGAACGACCGGTTCCACCGCGACTGGTGAGCAGCCCGCGGGCACCAGCGGCGCCGCCGGCAAGATGTTCGAGGTCCGAGGCCTGAACGACACGGAGCTGCAGCAGTTCGTGGGCCAGCGCGTCGAGATCGAAGGCAAGGTCGATCCGGCGGACGCGGCCGACCGCGCCAAGGAGAAGGCGAACCCGAGCGGCGAGCCGGCTGGCGATCTGCCGCAGCTCAAGGGCATGGCGATCCGCAAGGCGACGTCCGCGGAACCCTGCACGCCCGCGATCTCGAAGTAGCGTTCGACCGAGGTTTCCAGTTTCCAGTTTCCAGCTTCGAGCTGGAACTGGTCACTGGAGACGTTACAATGCCCAGCCATGGGCACAGTCGTGCAGGACCTGCGTTACGCAGCCCGTGGCTTCGCTCGCGCTCCCGGATTCACCATTGCCGCGCTCCTGTCGATCGCGATAGGCGTCGGCGCGAACACCGCCATTTTCAGCGTCGTCAGCGCGCTCCTGCTGCGGCCGCTGCCGTACCAGGATGCCGATCGGCTCGCCATCCTGTGGAATCGATCGCCCGGCCTCGGCATCACCGAGGACTGGTTCTCCACGGCGCAATACTTCGACATCCGCAACGGCCACACCGGGTTCGACTCGGTCGCGATCGCGATCGGCGGCAATTTCAACCTCACCGGCGACGGCGAGCCGGAGCGAGTGGGCACGATCCGCGTGTCCTCGAACCTGCTGCCCATACTTGGCGTACGGCCGATCATCGGTCAGCTGTTCGATGCCGAAGACGACATGCCCGGACGGACGGGGCGCGCGCTGCTTGGCTACGGGACCTGGATGCGCCGCTACGGCGGCGACACCAGCGTCGTCGGCAAGCTCCTCACGCTGAACGGCCAGCCGTATGAAGTCATCGGCGTGCTGCCGCCCTCGTTCGATCTCCCCCGCGAAGTGCTGCCGACGCTCGGCGGCGCCGAGCACGCGGAAATCATGGTGCCGCTGCCGCTTGGGCCCGACGCCGCGCGCGTCCGCAACGGCGAGGACTACAACATCCTCGCAAAGCTCAAACCGGGAGTGACCGTCGAAGCGGCGCAGCGCGAGATGGACGCGATCACGGCGCGGCTGCGAAGCGAGCATCCGGACTTCTATCCGCCGAACGGCGGGCTGACGTTTTCGATCGTTCCGCTGCAGGACTACGTCGTCGGCGGGGTCCGTGCTGCGCTGTTCGTGCTGATTGGCGCCGTGGCGTTCGTCCTTCTGATTGCCTGCGCGAACGTTGCGAACCTGCTGCTCTCGCGCGCGCTCGCGCGCAAACGCGAAGTTGCGGTGCGCGCGGCGATCGGCGCCAGCAGCGGCCGCATCGTCCGTCAACTGCTCACGGAGAGCGTGCTGCTCGCAGTCATGGGCGGCGTGGTCGGCCTGGTGTTCTCCTACTGGACGCTGGAGGGCATTCGCGTTCTCGGATCGAAGAGCGTGCCGCGGCTGCACGAAATCGCGATCGACGGAGGCGTGCTGCTGTTCACGCTCGGCGTGTCGATCCTGGCGGGCGCCATTTTCGGCCTTGCGCCGGCGATCCGGTTGAGCCGCGTCGACCTGCAGGAGAACCTCAAGGAGAGCAGCCGGGGCGCGTCGGCCGGAAGCGCGGTGTGGGGCCGCGGTCAGAACGTGCGGCGCCTGCTGGTCGTCTCCGAGCTGGCGCTTGTCGGTGATGCTGCTGATTGGCGCCGGGCTGCTGATTCGCAGCTTCGCGCACGCTCCAGCAGGTGCCCCCCGGCTTCAATTCGTCGAACGTGCTCACGCTCGAATTGACGATGAGCGGCCGGAAGTACGCGGAGGCCGCGACGGTGCTCGAAACCTACAAGCTGCTCTGGGAGAAGCTGAAGACGCTTCCCGGCGTGACCGCCGCGGGCGGCGTGACGGCGCTGCCGCTCAGCCAGATGATGGCGTGGGGCCCGATCACCGTCGAAGGGCGCGTGCCGGCAGCGGGCGAGAAGTTCATCAACGTCGACATCCGCACCGTCGGCGGCGACTACTTCGCCGCGATGGAGATTCCGCTCAGGAGCGGCCGGCTGTTCAACGAACACGACACGCGCGAGACCTACCGCGCGGTGATCGTCGACGAGCACATGGCCGCGCAGCTCTGGCCGGGCGCCGATCCCCTCGGCAAGCGGATTCGCACCGGCGGCTTCGACGTCACCGCGAACACGCCGTGGATGACGGTCGTCGGCGTCGTCGGACGCGTCAAGCAGGACGCGCTCGACGCCGACTCGCGCATGGCGATCTACCTGGCGCACACGCAGCGTCCAGGCCGCGCGATGAACGTCGTGCTGCGCAGCGGATCGGATTCAGCCGCGCTGACCTCCGCCGTCAGGAAACAGATTCGCGAAATCGATCCCGATCTCCCGCTTTACAACGTGCGGACGATGGAACAGCGGGTCGACGAGTCGCTCGCACGGCGCCGGTTCTCGATGCTGCTGCTGACGCTGTTCGCGTGCCTGGCGCTGGGGCTCGCGGCGATCGGGATCTACGGCGTGATCGCGTTCCTGGTCAGCCAGAGCACGCGGGAGGTCGGCATCCGGATGGCGCTCGGCGCGACCCCGCGCGAGATCCTGATGCTGATCGTGCGCCAGGGCCTGGTCGTCACGGTGATCGGCGTCGTCGCCGGCCTGGCCGGGGCGTTCACGCTGACGAGATTCATGAACACGCTGCTGTTCGGGGTGCATGCGACCGATCCGCTGACCTTCGTCGCGATCGCGGCGACGCTCGGCGCGGTCGCGCTGCTGGCGAGCTACGTGCCGGCGCGGCGCGCCGCACGCGTCGATCCGATGGTCTCGCTGAGGAGCGAGTGAGAGCACACATAGTGGCTGCAGAGAACACACAACCGCCGTTTGACGAAGAAGCCGCGCTCGCGGAGCTGGACAGGCTGCGCGAGGACATCCAGGCCGCGCGGCGCAACCGCGAGAAGAAGGTCGAGGAATTCGAGAGCTGGATGCAGGAGACGCGCAACACGGCGCGCGTCGAGCGGATCAGCGCGATCGAACAGGAGAAAGCCGGCGTCGAGACGGCCGCGGCCGCGCGGGCCGCCAACCGCGCCACCGATCCCGCCACACAGACGAGCGGTCTCGCTGCGGCGCCCGCGGCTCAGTCCAGTCAACGATCGGCGCCGCTCGACGATCAGTTTCCGTTCGACACGCCGCGCGCTCGCCGGCCGATCCCGATCGATCGCCGATGGGCCTATTACGGTGGCGGCGTTGCCGTGTTGATTGTCGGAGGCCTGCTGCTCGGGAAGCTGTGGGGCGGCCGGCCGGAGGATACGCCGCGGTCCGCGCCCGCGCAAACGGCGCCAGCGCCTTCCGCGTCAACGACGCCATCGCCCCAGGGCGCAGCGCCGCAATCGGCTGCCACGCCCGCTGCGCCCCGCAAGCCTATCGAGATCGAGCTGACGACGACGCGACCGGTCTGGATGCGTGTCACGGTCGACGGCGAACGCAAGGTCGAGCGCGAGGTGCCAGGTGGGCAGCGGCTGACGTTTGGCGCTGACAAAGTCATTCTGGTGCGCGCCGGCGACGGCGGCGGCGTGCGGCTCGCGGTCGGCGGCAAAGATCAGGGACTTCTCGGACGCGACGGTCAGATTGCGGTCAGGACCTTTACCAGGTAATCTGTAAAGCAGTGGCTCGTCTATTCAGCTCGCGCCGGCGCTCCTCACAGTGGATCGCGGCCCTGGTGCTCGTCACCGGCTGGCTGACACCGATCGTCGTTCCGCACGCGAACGACGACGATCAGGCGTGTGTCGTCGTGCGTGCCGCCGGCGTCGACGGAGCGTCACACCTGACCTCCGCCGGCGCGCTGCAGCAACCGGACCACTGCCTCGTCTGCCACGCCGCACGGTCGTTCCGCTCCGCACAGCCGGAAACCGCACGCGTCGTCGTCCGGCTCTCGCCGGGCTGTTTGTTGAAAGCTTCGCCGATGGTGTCCGCCGGACGGCGGCTCAGAATCGGCTGCCCGCACGCGCTCCTCCCGTCGAAACTCCGATCCATCTCTAACTGCTGAACCTTCGAGCGTTCCTCGACATCTTCGTCGATACGCCCGGAACAGGCCCGTTCGAAACCTCCAAATCTGTGAGACCGGCGAGCCTGCAGGGTTCGGCTCGCGGTGTTTTTCGGATTCAAATCGGAGGATTTCATGGGTTCGCATACGAACGCGCGCGTGTGGGCAGCGATTGCGCTTGCGGCGGCATTGGTTTTGCGTCTCCCTACGTGGCAGCCGCACAGACAGCAGCTACTGTTTCAGGGCATCTCTATCATTCCGTGACCACGAAGCCGATTGCTGGCGCAACGGTACTCATCGAAGGTACGAAGCTCGAGACGAAGTCGGCGACCGACGGAAGCTACTCGATTCCGAACGTGCCGGCCGGCACGTACCACCTTCTCGTCGTCGCGCCCGGCTTCATGCCGGCACGCGCGGAGCTGAACGTCACCGCCGCGCCGGTAACCCTGGATGTGACGGTTGATCCGGAACTGCATTACAGCGAAGTCGTGTCGGTCAGTCCGGATGCCCGCAACCAGTTCGAGTCGTATCAGCCGACGGCCGTCCTGACGAAGGAAGATCTTGCCCGGCAGCTGCAGGCCACGCTGGGTGCAACGCTGTCGCAACAGGCAGGCGTGGCGGAGCGGTCCTTCGGCCCCGGACCGTCGCGGCCCATCATCAGGGGCCTCGACGGCGACCGTGTGCTGATTCTCGAAGACGGCCAGCGCATGGGGGATGTTTCGAGCCAGTCGGGCGATCACGGCGTCACGCTGAATCCCGCCGGCGCCTCGCGCATCGAGATCGTCCGTGGTCCCGCCACGCTCCTGTATGGCGCGAACGCGATCGGCGGACTCGTGAACGTCATCTCCGACACGATTCCGACCGAACCGGTGACCGGCACGCGCGGTGGCTTCAACGTCGACCTCGGCACCGTGAACTCGGAAGCAGGCGGCGCGGCGGACCTCGTCACCGGCAACGGACGATGGGCGCTGCACCTGTCTGGGAGCGGCCGCCGATCGGGCGACGTGGATACGCCGGAAGGCGAGATCGCCAACACGCAATCGCGCGGCGGGTTCGGATCGGTCGGGGTCAGCTGGACGGGCGAGAAGGGATATCTCGGCGGCAGCTACGGCTACGACGATCTGAAGTACGGAGTCCCTTTCGTCGAGGAAGGCCAGATTCAGCTCACGCCTCGCCGGCACATGATCGGTCTCCGCGCCGGCGCGAACGAGCTGGGAGGGCCATTCGAATCCTTCCGGGTGCTCGTGGGAATCCGGAGGTACAAGCACGACGAACTGGAAGGTGACGAAGTCGGCACACAGTTCAAGAACGACACGTTCGATCTGAATGCTCAGGCTCGCCACCGGCGCGTGGGCCGGCTCACCGGTACGATCGGCGCGGCCGTGCTGACCCGCGACTTTTCGGCGACCGGCGCCGAGGCGCTGTCGCCGCCGGTCGACGAGCGCGGTGGGGCGGTGTTCGTCTACGAGGAGCTGACATGGCCGCATGCGACGCTGCAATTCGGCGGACGCCTGGGCCACGCCTCGTTCTCGCCGGCCGAGGAGCTGCCCGATCGCAGCTTCACGGACCCCTCCGGATCGGTCGGCCTGCTGATCCGGCCTGCCGCCGCAAACGATCGCCTCACCTTCGCGTTCAACTTGGCGTACGCCTCGCGCAACCCCGCACTCGAGGAGCTGTACTTCTTCGGTCCTCATCCCGGCAACTTCGCGTTCGAGATTGGCAATCCGGACCTCGACTCGGAGCACGCGATTGGGTTCGATGCGTCCATGCGCTGGCGGCATCGCAGGTTTTCGGGCGAGCTGACCTACTTCAGAAACAACATCAACGACTACATCTTCCGCAATCCAATCAGCGAGGAAGAATTCGACGAACGGTTCGGGCATGTGGGGGAGGGTGAGGAAGGACACGGTGAGTTCCCATTCGTGGAATTCATCGCGGCCGACAGCCTCCTCCAGGGGGTCGAGGCGCACGCCGACATCGATCTCGGCGGCGGCTTCCTCGCGGAGCTTGGATTCGATCTCGTGCGCGGCGAGCTTCGCGACTCGGGCCAGCCGCTGCCGCGTATTCCTCCGACGAGGTTCCGCGGCGGGCTGCATTACCACGCCGGCCGCTTCCAGGCGGGTGGCGAGATGATTTTCGCCGCGAAGCAGGATCGGGTCTTTGGCGAGGAGACGCCGACGGACGGATACGAGCTGCTGAAAGTGTTTGCGTCGTACTCGTTCGGAAGCGACAAGGCGCTCAGCACGATCACCGCGCGCCTGGATAACGCGGCGAACGAGCTGTATCGCAATCACCTCTCACTGATCAAGGACTTCGTTCCCGAAGCGGGACGCAACTTCAAGCTGTTGTACTCGGTGAAGTTCTAGGGAGACGGCATTCACGACGATCACGACGATCACGAAGTTCACGACGGAATGAAATCGGTTCGTCGCGGTCGTCGTGATCTTCGTGGCCGTCGTGAACCTGTGCCGCTGCACGTTTTTTCCCCGCCCGTTTATCGTAAAATGGTTCATGCGATCAGTTCTGGTAACCATTTTTGTAATCGTGGTGTCAGCTGGTCGCGTGCTCACACAGGAACCGCCGCCGGTGGCGCCCGTCGCCTTTCCTCCTCCCTTTGAAACCTGGCTCGAGGGCATCCGCACCGAGGCGCTCGCCCGCGGCATTCGCGGCGAGATCGTCGCGCAGGCGCTCGCCGACATTCAGCCGGCGCCGCAGGTGGTCGAGCGGGATCGGACGCAGGCGGAGTTCGCGTTCGATCTCGAGACCTACCTCGATCGCCGCGTGACCCGCGAGACGGTGCGCACGGCGGATCGCATGCTCGTGCGCCACAAGGCGCTGCTGCAGAAAGTCAGCAAGAAGTACAGCGTTTCGCCGCGCGTGCTCGTCGCCGTGTGGGGGCTCGAGTCGAATTTCGGCAGGTTCGCCGGCGTACGGCCGACCATCCCGGCGCTGGCGACGCTCGCCTACGATCCGCGCCGCGCGCCGCTCTTCCGCGAGGAGCTGTTTCAGGCGCTCGAAATCCTCAACGCCGGCGACGTGGAGGCGGACCGCCTGAAAGGTTCGTGGGCCGGCGCGCTCGGCCAGCCGCAGTTCATGCCGTCCACCTACCTGAAATACGGCCAGGACTTCGACGGCGACGGGAAGCGCGACATCTGGTCCTCCCACGCCGACGTCTTTGCCTCGATTGCCTACTATCTCCAGCAGCACGGGTGGAACAGCGCGCAGACCTGGGGCCGCGAGGTCAAGGTGCCCGAGGGCATCCGGGAGAAGGTGGACGCGATGCCTCGCCGCTCGGAGGGGTGCCGCGCGGAGCGTCTGTTGACCGAAAAAAAGCCCCTGAGCGAGTGGCGTACCCTCGGGCTCCAGACGACGAAAGGAACGCCGCTTCCGAACGCCTCGCTTGACGCGTCGCTCGTCGCCGCCGGATCGCGCCAGTACCCTCGTTTACGGCAACTACGAGGCCCTCCTCGAATACAACTGCGCACACAGTTACGCACTGAGCATCGCGATCCTCGCCGATCGCATGCGGTGATCACGAAGCTCATCAGTAATCGTCACCATTTACTGTCCCCCGTTTTACCCCCCATAGCGCGAAGCGCGGAGGGGGGTTTGCATGGGCTGCTGAACGGTATGCGGACAGGCCTGACAGCCGTACTCTTCGCGATCCTGTGCGCGGTCCCGGCGCAAGCTCAGACTGATGTCGCCGGCGCCGGTAAGGGTCAGGCGCTGGCGCAGGATCTGAAGCGCCTGACGATCGAAGAACTGTCGCAGATCGACGTCACATCGGTCTCCCGGCGGCCCGAGAAACTGTCCGAGGCGGCCGCCGCGGTGTCCGTCGTCGGCGCCCAGGAGCTTTTGCGTTCCGGCGTCACCAGCCTGGCGGAAGCCATGCGGCTGGCCACCGCCGTCGACGTCGTCCGTGTCAATCCCAATACGTGGGCTGTAACATCGCGCGGCTTTCAGATCAGCACCGCCAACAAGCTGCTGGTGCTCGTCGACGGCCGGACGGTCTATTCACCGCTGTTCTCCGGGACCTTCTGGGAAGTCCAGGAGCTCGCGTTCGCCGACGTCGATCGCATCGAGTCGGTTCGCGGGCCCGGCGGCGCGCTGTGGGGCGCCAACGCGGTCAACGGCGTCGTCAATGTCATCACCAAGCCGGCGAGCCAGACACGCGGCCTTTATTCGATGGTGACGACCGGCAACGACGAGCACGCGATCGTCAGCGGCCGCTACGGCGCGCGGATGGGGGAGTGGGGCGACTATCGGGTCTACGGCAAGTTCCGGCAGCGGAACGCCGGCGTCAACACGGCGACGGGCTCGGACGAGGGCAACGGCCTGCTCATGGGGCATGGCGGCTTCCGTCTCGATTCCGACGACAACCGTGCGACGCGGTGGTCGCTGCAGGGGGAAATATACAGAGGAGCCGTCGGACTCGTCGCGCGGCCCGACGGCGATCTCGCCGGCGGCAATCTGATGGGCCGCTACGCGCGGCGGTTTTCGACGACGTCCGAGCTGACCGCCGAGGCCTACTACGACAGGACCTGGCGCCAGATTCCGCTGCAATTCGAAGAGATTCGCGACTCGGTCGGCGTGCACGCACAGCAGCGGCTGCTGCTGGCCGATCGTCACGATCTCGTTTTCGGCGGTGACGCGCGGATCAGTCATGGCGACGACAAGGGCGTCGCCGGGTTCTTCTTCGACCCCGAGGAGCGCACGAACCAGGTTTACAGCGCCTTCGTGCAGGACGAGTTCGCGCTGCGGCCCTCGCGGCTCTACCTGATTCTCGGCACGAAGCTCGAAAGCAACGACTACACCGGCGTCGAGGCCCAGCCGACCGCGCGTGTGCGGTGGATGCGAACGGCGAACCAGATGCTCTGGGGCGCCGTCTCGCGCGCGGTGCGGCTGCCAACCCGCTTCGACACCGACCTTCGTATCGTCAATCCCGTCACCCGTCAGGTGGTGATTTCAGGAAGCGAGGACTTCAAAGCGGAGTCAGTGGTGGCATACGAAGCCGGCTATCGCATTCGCCCCCACTCGCGTGTGGCAATCGACGTGGCGGCCTTCGCGAATCGCTATGACGAGCTGCGGAGCCAGGAGCTGCCGACGGCGCCCGGTCAGCCGGTGACGCTGAGGAATCTCCTGAACGCGGTGACGAGCGGGGCCGAAGTGTCCGCGACGTTTCAGCCGATCGATCGTTGGCGCCTTCACGGGTCGTACGCCTATCTTTACGAGGACTTCTCCGTCGATCAGGGCAGCACCGATCCCTTCGGCGGCATGTTCGAAGCCAACGACCCGTCGCACATGTTCTCGCTGCGGTCGTACACGGACCTTCCGGGCGGCTTCCAGCTCGATGGCACGTTCCGCAGCATCTCCTCAAGGCCGAGCCCGCGCGTGCCGGCCTATGCCGAGCTCGATCTGCGTCTCGGGTGGACGGTGCGGCCCGGATGGGAGCTTTCACTCGGCGGCCAGAACCTTCTGCACGACAGGCACACGGAGTTCGCGTCGCCCGGCGCCCCTCGGTACGCCTTCGAGCGTGCCGCCTACCTGCGGTCGATATGGCGGTTCTAGTCAGGCTGCTCGTCACGGTTGCCGCCGTTTCGCTGGCGTGGACGATTCCCGCCCGGGCTCAGAGCGGCGAAACCATCGAGGACGAGGTCAAAGCCGCCTTCTTGTACAACTTCACGAAATACGTGGACTGGCCCGCCGCGGCTTTCCAGGACGCGTCGGATCCGTTGCGGATGTGCGTGGTGGCCCGCCCGAAGTTCGTTCGCGCCGTCGAGAACCTGATCAGCGGCGAGACCTCCCGCGGCCGGCCGATCCAGCTCGTCACGCCCGAGCTGACGAACCTGAATCGCTGCCACGTGCTCTTCACCGGAGGTTCGGAGGCGTCCCGCTTCGACGCCGCGTTGCCCGCGCTCTCCGGACGGCCGATACTGACGGTGGCGGAGAGCAAGACGCTGTTCGATCAGGGCGGCGCGATTCTGCTGGTGGTGGACAACAGCCGGGTGCGGTTCGACATCAACGTGCGTGCGATCGAGAAAGCCGGCCTGACGGTCAGCTCGAAGCTGCTGCGCGTCGCGCGCAACGTGAACGGGGAGGTAGCCCGGTGACGGGCGCGCTGTTCCGCCGCCTGCCCGTCCGCCACAAGCTGGTCGTCATGATCATGCTGACGAGCGCGACGGTACTCGTGCTCGCCAGCATCGGCTACCTGGTGAACGACTACCTGCGCACGCGGGAGGAAGTGCGCGGCCAGCTCGAGACCCAGGCCAACCTCGTTCTCGAGAACTCGGTCGCCTCGATCGATTTCGCCGACCGTCAGGGCGCGCTCGAGACGATCCGCACGCTCTCCGAGAACCGCTATTTGCAGATCGCGTGTCTCTACGACACCCGCGGCCGGCTCTTCGTCGAATTTACCGCCGACGCAGACGCGCCGTGCGCGGCCGAGGCGGCGGCGGATGGCTACACCTATGCGCTCAACCGCCTGGCCGTCACGCGCTCGCTGTGGAAGGAAGGCAAGCTCGCCGGGACGATCCACCTGCGCAGCAGCCTTTCGATGATCTGGAGCACGCTTGGCGAGCAGGTGATCGTCGTGGTGCTCATGCTGCTCGTCAGCCTCGGCATCGCGCTGCTGCTCTCGGCCAGGCTCCAGGGGCTGGTGTCGCAGCCCATCGTGACGCTGGCGGACACGGCGCGGCAGGTGTCCTCGCGCGGCGATTACTCCCTCAGAGCAGAGCGGACGACCGAGGACGAACTTGGCGTGCTGGTGGACGCATTCAACCGCATGCTCGAGCGGATCCAGCTGCGGGAGCAGGAGCTGTCCGCCGCCAACGACGAGCTGCGCCACGAAGTGGTCGAGCGCCGGCGCGCCGAGCAGGAGCGCGCGGAGCTCCTCGTGCGCGAACGCGAAGCGAACAGGCTGAAGGACGAGTTCCTGGCGACGCTGTCGCACGAGCTGCGCACGCCGCTGAACGCGATCATCGGCTGGACGAGACTGCTGCGGGCGAATGCGGTGCCGCCGTCGGGGCAGGATCGCGCGCTCGAGAAGGTCGAGCGCAACGCGCAGATTCAGACCCGGCTGGTCGAGGATCTGCTCGAGATCTCGCGGATTGCGAGCGGCAAGCTGCGCCTGGAGATCAAGGAAGTCGATCTCGTCTCGATCGTCAATCGCGCCGTCGATTCGATCAGGCCGGCAGCCGAAGCGCGCGGCGTGTCGATCGACCGGCGGTTCGAGTCTCCCGCGCTGATCACGTCCGGTGACGGCGATCGTCTCCAGCAGGTCGTCTGGAACCTGCTGAGCAACGCGGTCAAGTTCACGCCGAATGGCGGAACCGTGACGATCTCGCTCGAGCGTCAGACGCTGCTCGATCAGCTGACGATCCACGACACCGGAATCGGCATCGAGCCGGCGTTCCTGCCGCACGTGTTCGACACGTTCCGGCAGGCGGACGCGTCGAGCACGCGCGCGCACGGCGGCCTGGGTCTGGGCCTGTCGATCGTTCGCCACCTCGTGGAGCTGCACGGCGGCGCGGTCGAAGCGCAGAGCGGCGGATCCGGCAAGGGAGCGACCTTCATCATCCGGCTGCCCGTGCGTCAAGCCGAGGAACGCGTGCAGGAGGCGCCGGGTCATGACCCGATCGCCGCCAGAGCGCTCTCCGGCATGACGGTCCTGGTTGTCGACGACGACGTGGACTCGAGAGAGCTGCTCGCATCGGTGTTCGAGAGCGCGGGAGCGACCGTGCAGGCCGTAGGTTCAGCGGCGGAAGCTGTGACCGCGGCGCTGGAGCGGCCGCCGGACGCGCTCGTCAGCGACATCGCCATGCCGGGCCGGGACGGCTGCGCGCTGCTCGTCGAATTGAACCAGGCGCTCGGGCTCCGGGCGCCGCGGGCGGCGATTGCCGTCACCGCGTTCGCGGCAGATCGAGACCGTCAGCTGACCGCCGCGGCGGGGTACGACCGGCACATTTCGAAACCATTCGATCCGGTCGCGCTCGTGCACGTGGTCGAGGAGCTGCTTCAGCTGCCGCCGGCGGTCTAAACTCCCAAAAGAGCCCAACTCCCAATTCCCAAAGCCAGGCTGAGACGTTCCTCGACGAAGGGTCGCCGAAACGTTCAGCCTGGTGGCCGCGATGTTTGCCACTGATACACTCTCCCTCTCTTCTGCGGAGCAAGGTCCTGGTGACAAACGAATCCAGGACCAACGGGCCAATCCCAATTCCAATTCCCAACTCCCAAAACACCCGAGGCCCAGGAAAAGAATTGGGAATTGGGATTGGGAGTTGAACGTTAGCGCCGTCCCAGCCCGGCGCCGTGCGTCGTGGTCGGTTCGATGAAGGCGAGCAATGCGGCGATGACGATTGCGAGGCTGATGAAGAGGGCGGCGAAGGCTTCGTTATCCCCGCCGATGACGACGGCGATGGCGAGAAGCAGGACCGCGAGCGCAGCTTCCGACGTCAGGATCCAGCGGTACAAGCTCGAGTGATGGTGAGGCAGCATCTCGGCGTGCACGCGCGAGGTGAACAACAGATTGAGCCGCAGCGTAACCGCAACGGTGGCGAGCGCGAGGACAGCGTAGAACATCAGCGTGCCGATCGGCCGCCCGATGATCTCGCGGACGATCCACGCGAACACGGGCGTGGTGACGTCCACGCCGGCCACCATCCCCTGATGAAAGCGCCACCACCACATGGCCGAGTCGGGCCGCTGCACGACGGCCCGACGCGATTGCTGGAGCGATCGCAGATCGTTGAGCAGCAGGCTTGCTGATGCGTAACGCTCATCGGGCAGGCGGCGCAGGCACTGCCGCAGCACCGCCTCGAGTCCGGGGATGGGCAGCGAGCCGGTGAGCGACGGCTCGGCGCCGGCGGTGATGTCGTGCAGGCGTGCCATCTGCGAATGCGCATTCGCGCCGAGCGGATGGCGTCCGGTCGCCAGCTCCCAAGCCAGCAGTCCGAACACGAAGATGTCGGACCGCGCATCGGGGTCGCGGTTGTTCAGCACTTCGGGCGCCATGTATCCGGGCGTGCCCGCCACGATTCCGGCTTCGGTGAAGCGCGTTGACGTCGGCGCGCCTCCAACGCTTGCGACGGTGCGGGCCAGTCCGAAATCGAGCACCTTGATCTGTCCGTCTTCGCGCCGGACGATGTTCTCCGGCTTCAGATCGCGATGGACGATGTTGTGCGCGTGCGCGGCGGCGAGCGCCGCGGCGATTTCGGCTCAGCGTGCCGAGCAGATGCGCCGGCGGAAGCGGACCGTCCTCGAGCTCGCGGCGCAGCGTGATGCCGGGCACGAACTCGGAGGCGATGTAGAACATCTGGCCGTCGGACTCGACCAGCTCGTAGACCGTGGCAATCGCCCGATGGTTCATCTGCGCGGCGATCTTCGCCTCGCGCGCGAGCCGATCGCGCCGCGTGTTGTCGCTGGCGTATTCAACAGGCAGCGACTTGAGCGCCACCGATCGACCGAGCAGTTCGTCCGTCGCCTGATACACCACGCCCATGCCGCCGCTCGCAATCTGCCGGACGATGCGGTACTTGCCGATCGGGCTTCCGGCGCGGGCGCGGTTCCTCGTCGCGCATGAAGATCGGCCGCCACTGCCAGGCGGGTGCGATCGAGATAGCCGCTGTTGCGGTGGCTCTTCAGAAGGGATAGGACTTCACGCTGCAGGTCGGCATCGTCCGCCGCCGTGCGCTGAACGAAGCTCTCACGCGCCTCGGCGGTCTGATCCAGCGCCGCGTGGAAGAGTTCGTTGACCTGCCTCCAGCGTTCGGGCGTCACGCGTCGGGTCTGCCCTCCAGCTCGCGCGCGAGCCAGGCGCGCGCGACGGTCCAATGGCGTTTGACGGTGGCGGGGGAGATAGCCAGCGCGTCGGCGGTTTCCTCGACGGTCAGGCCGCCGAAGAAGCGGAGCTCGACGATGCGCGCCTGCTCGGGATCCAGCGCGGCAAGGCGCTCGATGGCCGAGTCGAGGGCGAGCAGATCGACCGACTGCTCGCCGCCCTGCACGAGCTCTTCCTCGAGCGTGATCCGCGCCTTCTCGCCCCAGCGCTTCTGCGCGTTGCGCGCCCGCGCCCGCTCGATCAGGATCTGCCGCATCGAATGCGCGGCGATCGCGCAGAAATGGGCGTTGTTCTGCCAGCGATCCGGCCGATCCTTCATCAGCCGCAGGTACGCTTCGTGGACGAGCGCCGTCGGCTGGAGCGTCTGCCCGGGCTTCTCGTTGCGGATGTAGCCGGCCGCGAGCCGGCGAAGCTCCTGGTAGACGACCGGCAGCAGCGAGTCGAGCGACTGCCGTTCGTCGTCTTTCACGAGATCGCGCTCGATTCGGACGCTCTTCATCACGACGCGTTGAGCGGGCGATCGCCGCGCCCGGTCGGGAACGCGCCGATCCGCTTGACGACATCGAGCCCCTCGACCACCTCGCCAAACACCGAGTGCCGGTTGTCGAGGTGAGGCGTCGGCCCGAGCGTAATGAAGAACTGGCTGCCGTTGGTGTTCGGGCCGGCGTTGGCCATCGACAGGATGCCGGCCTTGTCGTGGCGCAGCTTCGGATGAAACTCGTCGGCGAACTTGTAGCCTGGGCCGCCCGTGCCCTGTCCGAGGCGGTCGCCGCCCTGGATCATGAATCCGTTGATGACGCGGTGGAAAATGACGCCGTCGTAGAACGGCGACGGTCTTGCGCTCGCCGGTGGCCGGGTCCTTCCATTCCTTCGACCCTTCGGCCAGGCCGACGAAGTTCGCGACGGTCTGCGGGGCTTCTTTGTCGAACAGGCGGATCGTGAACGCGCCTTCGGAGGTGTCGAATCGCGCGTAAGTTCCTGGCTGCAGGGCTTTTTCCTGAGGGTGGCCCACGACGGGCCGAAAATCCATTATAGCCAACAAAACGTGGCGGGCTTTCGTAACCCCGAACCCGTCAGCCCTCGCGAGCGCGCGAGTCGAAGGGCCGCCACTACGAAGATCTTCGTTGACATTACGAAGAGATTCGTAGATAAAGATCGCGCCATGAGCCGAACCGGACGTTCCACGTCCCACCGATGCCGAGCTCGTCGATACTGCGCGTGCTCTGGGATCGCGGCCCCAGCACCGTCCGCCAGGTCCACGAAGTGCTGTCCCGCGAGCGGCCGGTCGCCTATACGACGTGCGCTGAAGCTGCTGCAGATCATGACGGAGAAGGGGTTGGTGAGCCGCGACGAGCGGGACCGCAGCCACATCTATCACGCAAAGCTGACCGAGGAGCAGACGCAGCGGCAGCTCGTCCGCGACCTGCTCGACCGCGCGTTTGGCGGGTCGGCCAGCAAACTGGTCATGCAGGCGCTCGCCGCACGCCGGGCCTCCGCCGAGGAGCTCACCGAAATCCGCCGTTTGATCGAGAAGGGCGGCGGCGCCGACAAGCGAGGCCGGGAGTCCCGGGAGGCTACTGATGAGCGCGATTGAACATTGTTCATGCAGCCGGCAGCCCAGGCGATCGGGTGGGCGCTTGTTCAGTTCGTCTGGCAGGGGGCGGTCATCGGCGCCATCACCGCCATCGCGCTTGCGGCGCTGCGGCGCAGCGCTCGCCGACGTCCGTTACGTCGTCGCCACCATCGGCCTGTCGTTGATGTTGACGATGCCGGTGGTGACTGCCGTGCAGACATGGCGCGCATCCGCAGCGCTGATACTCATGCCGGCTCGGCGACTCGCCTCGGCGTCACGGCGAACGCGGTCGAGACTCGACGCGCCGGAAGCCGCGTCTCCCGCCGTCGCGCTGCCTGCCGGCGTGGGACCCGATGCGCCGTCCGAAGCGCCCGGAGCGGAGTCACGTTCAAGGACTGGAACTCGCTGCTCTCGCTGTTGCTCCTGGTGTGGTTCTGCGGCGTTGGGATCCTGACGCTGCGTCTGATGAGCGGCTGGATGTGGATCCGGCGGATGAAAACGCGGGGCACTTCTCCGGCCGCTGCGTCGTTCACGAGATTGCCGAGAGCATCGCGCGGAACCTGCACATCCGCCGCCCGGTGACCTATCTGCAGTCGACGCTGGTGGACGTGCCGACCGTCGATTGGTTGGCTGAAGCCGGTGGTGCTCGTCCCGGCGAGCGCGCTCGCCGCGCTCTCGCCGGAGCAGCTCGAAGCGATCATCGCCCACGAGCTGGCGCACATCCGGCGGCACGACTATCTCGTGAACCTGCTGCAGACCGCTCGTCGAAACGCTGCTGTTCTATCACCCGGCGGTCTGGTGGCTGTCGCGCCGCATCAGGATCGAGCGCGAGAACTGCTGCGACGATCTGGCGGTCAACCTGTGCGGCGATGCGTTGACGTATGCGCGCGCGCTGGCGGATCTCGAGGAATTGCGTGGACTCGGCCAGCGAGGAGCGAACGGTACGAACTTCGTCCTTGCCGCCAACGGCGGGTCGCTTCTGCAGCGCGTCCGCCGGCTGCTCGGCGCGCCGACCCACGCCGGCCGCGGACCCGGATGGCTCGCCGGTTCGGCCGCGGTTCTGCTGATCACCGGCATCGCCGCAGGAGCGATCGGAAATGCGGCGCTCACGTCGGCGCAGGCGCCGGCGGTACCGGCGGTGCCGGTTGCGTCGAGCACCGTGATCGCTCCGCCCGCGACAGCGGCTGTTCCCGTCGTACCGGCACACCCGACAACGGCGGTGCCGATCGCTGCCGGCGAAATCCGTGTCACGCCCGCCATAGCGGCGTCGGCGGAAATCCGCGAAGTGCCGGCTGTTCCGATCGTGCCCGCGGTGGCGGCTGTGCCCGCGGCCGCGGCGATGCCGGAGTTTTCTGCGGTCCCCGTGCCGATGGCCGTGCCGGCTCCTCCCAGCGCTCCTGCTGTGCCGGTAGTCGTACCGGCTCGGCCGCAGTCGACCTCGTCGAGTTCCAGCGAGCATTCGAGCTCCAGCCGTCAGAAGAGCGGTGACGACGAAAAAGGGAACTACATCTGGTCGAACAACGGCCACAAGATCGAGATCGAGTACAAGGGCCGGTTCGAGTTCACCGACGACGACACCGACGTGAAATCGATTTCGCCTGGTGGCTACCTCAAGATCAGCGAAGGGCGTTCCCTGAGCAAGACGACCGTCGAGCTCAACGCCGACAACCAGGGCAACATCACGCGCCGCTACTGGTCCGGCACATCGGAGCGCCCGTATGAGCCGGAGGGACGCCAGTGGCTGGCGCAGACGCTCCCGCGGTTCATCCGCCAGAGCGGCATCGGCGCATCCGCTCGCGTCGCGCGCATCTACAAGGCAAAGGGCCTCGACGGTGTGCTTGCGGAGATCCAGCTGATCGAGGGCAGCTGGGCGCGGCGCGTGTACTACTCCGAGCTGCTCAAGACGGGAACGCTCGAACCGAAGTCGATCGCGCAGGTGCTCCAGCGCGCAGGGAAGGACCTGGATTCGGACTTCGAGCTCGCGTCGCTGCTGACCGGGTTCGGCGACAAGCTGCTCGTGGACGACGTGACGCGCCGGGCGTACTTCGACGCGGCGCGGTCGATCGAATCGGATTTCGAGATGCGCCGCGTGCTCTCGTCGGCGCTGAAGCGCGGTCCGCTGTCGCCGGACATCCTTGCCGGCCTGCTCGAGGCGTCCACCGCGATCGACTCGGACTTCGAGCTGGCCTCGCTGCTCGTTGAAATCGCGAAGCTGCAGCCGCTCGATTCGCGCTCGCGACCCGGTTTCTTCAAGGCGGCGGCCACCGTTGAAAGCGATTTCGAGCACAGGCGCGTTCTTGATAATCTCGCCTCCCGCGGCGATCTCGACGAGACGACCCTGAAGGATCTGCTCGAGTCGTCGATACAGATCGACTCGGACTTCGAGGAGGCCGCGCTTCTGATGACGGTGCTCAAGCGGTACTCCGCCGAAGGCGCTCTGCGGCAGCCGTTCTTCCGTGCGGTGGACTCGATCGGGTCGTCGTTCGAGCGGTCGCGCGTCCTCAACGCGGTCGCGAAGCGAACCGACACGTCGCCTGAGACGGTGATGGCGATCCTCAGGTCGACCAAGGGCGTGGACTCGAGCTTCGAGAGCTCGCGCGTGCTCCAGACGCTCGCCGCCGCGCAGCCGATCAAGGGTGAGGCGAGGGACCTCTATATCGCCATCGCTGAGGGGCTCGGGGACTTCGAGCAGGGCAGAGTGCTCTCCGCCCTGATGAAGAACGAGCGCTCGGCCGCTAAGTAGTCATTTCCGGGTTCATCGTGTGCCACTTCGTGGCGCGCTCGTAAGCGAGCGCGACGCGCAGCACGGTGGCCTCGTCGTACAGCCGTCCCGTCACCATCAGCACGATCGGCGCGTTGCTCACGAATCCCGCTTTCAATGCCAGCGCCGGATGACCGGTGAGGTTCGTCAGCCCGAGGCTCGCGCTGTTGTTGGGCGACAGGAACACGTCGTACTGGGACATCAGCGCATCCATCTGACGCATCAGCAGCGTCCTCGCACGCTGCGCCCGGATGTATTCGACCGCCGGCACGTAGCGATGCGTCCTGAACGTGTTCGGCCAGGTGCCGAGCGATGGATCCTGGATGCCTTCGCTTCTCGTCAGATCGTCGAACGCCGCGGCGGCCTCGGTGCTGAGGATGAACCCGATCGCGTTGGCGATGTTCGTCGCCGGTATCTCGATTGGGTGCAGCGTAGCGCCCGCGGCTCGATAAACATCGAGTGCCTCGTTCAACAGCTTGAGCTGTTCCTCACGACGCCGGCGCTGCTCCTCTGGTGGAATCCCGCCGCGGCCGCGGCCTCCGGCGGCATCCGCCGCCGCCTGCGTCCGCCCTCCGCCGTCACCGCGGCCGCCGGGCTCCGCGCCGCGGCCGGCGGTTTCGGTCTGGGGCCGGGCTTCGAATTCTTCCTTGACGTAGCCGATCTTGAGGCGCGACAACGGGACATCGGGATTCCAGTTGAACGGCGCATCGACGACGGTCTCGTCGCGGCCGTCGGGTCCGTAGATCGCGTTGAACACCAGCGCGCAGTCTTCGACCGACCTGCACATCGGACCGATCTTGTCCATCGTCCAGCTCAGCGCCATCGCGCCGTAGCGGCTGACGCGCCCGTAGGTTGGACTGAGGCCGGTGACGCCGTTTGCCGCGGTTGGCGAAATGATCGAGCCACGCGTTTCGGTGCCGATCGCGAATCCAACGAGGCCCGCGGCGGTCGCCGAACCCGGTCCGGCCGACGATCCGCTCGATCCGCCGCGCTGCGGATCGTCAGGATTCCAGGGGTTCTTCGTCTGGCCGCGGAACCAGCGATCGCCCTGAGCGAGCGCGCCCATCGAGAGCTTGGCGACGAGCACCGCGCCCGCGTCGCGCAGGCGTTCGACGATGGTCGCGTCGTAATCGAACACCTGGTTTTGGTACGGCTTCGCGCCCCACGTCGTCGGGATGCCCTTGGTGGCAAACAGATCCTTCGCGCCCCACGGGACGCCGTGCAGCGGCCCCTTGTAGCGGCCCGCGCGAATCTCGCGATCCGCCTGGGCCGCCTGCGCGAGCGCCAGCTCCTCGGTCAGCGTGACGACGCAGTTCAGCTTCGGCCCGAACTTCTTCAGCCGCTCGAGATACATCTTGGTGAGGTCGGTCGACGATACGTCGCGGCGCTGGATCAGCGGCGCAATCGCGGTGACCGGAAGGAACGCGAGCTCGTCGAGGCTGGAAGGGCGCGCCGCGGGCGGGTGCAACGCCACTTTGATCTTCGCATTCGGCGTCGCGCCCGGCTTCGGTTCCTTGCCCGGCAGGCAAGGCCTGAACGTCACCGCCGGCTCGGTGTCGAGCGGAATGTCGATCTTCCGCAGCGTCTCGAACGTCTCGAGGTTGCGGTTGACGCCGCGGAGCGCCTGCTCCTGTTCGGCATCGGAGAAGTCCACGCCGAGCATTTTCTCGGCCGCATCGAGCATCTCTTTCGAAATCCGCTGGGTCGGCTGCTCCTGCCCCTGCTGGGCGAACGCCGGCATCGCCAGGCCGCCAGCCACCGCCGCGGGCACCGCTTTGAGAAATCGTCGTCTCGGCAGGCTTCCCTTCTTCATCGCGCCTCCATCAAACTGCGCCTCGCTAAAGCTACGGCGGGCAAGCTGCGCCTTCGCTGAAGCTACGGCGGGCAGGGCCCGCCTTCGCTAAAGTTACGGCGGGCAGGGCGCTAGAATACTCGGAACAGAGGCGAATTCGTCAACGGCTGAGACAGTTAACGAACCTGATGGAAGAACGTCCTCCCGTGCAGATGGATGTCGCCGGCATCGGGGCGGGTCTCGTCGTGTCCGGAAGGTTCGGCCCGGAACACGCCTCCGAGGATGCCGCCCTGGTTCGGCGGGCGGGCGCCGGAGACGGCGTCGCGTTCGCACGCCTGTACGAGCGATACGCCAGGATGGTGCACGGGCTGCTGCTCGCGAGGGTCGGCCGCGGCGACGTCGAGGATCTGGTACAGGACGTGTTCCTGACCGCGTGGCGCAGGCTCGATCATCTGCGCGACCCCGCCGCCTTCGGCGGCTGGATTGCGACGATCGCAAGGAACCGCGCCACGGATTTTCACCGCCGGACGCCCGGCACCGAGGAGCTTCCCGATCATCTGATGTCGGCTGACGCGCCCGCCGCGCGCGTCGAGGCGCTCGCGGTGCTCGAGACGATCCGCGCGCTGCCCGAAGCGTATCGGGAGACGCTGGTGCTGCGGCTGGTCGAAGGCATGACAGGACCGGAGATCGCGGAACGCACGGGACTGACCGCGGCGTCGGTGCGCGTGAACCTGCACCGCGGCATGAAGCTGCTTCGACAGAAGCTGGAACCATGAACCACGATCAGCAGAACGACGATTACCTCTGGGACCGGAGCGGAACGCCGGATCCGGAGATCGTGCGCCTCGAGCAGATGCTCGGCACGCTGCGGCACAAGGGCGGCAGTCCGGACTTTGCCCCGTCTCTAGAGGAGAGCCGCGAACCGAAGACGGGGCGGGCAGGCCGCTGGACGCGAATCATGTATTCGGCTGGAGCGATTGCCGCAGCGCTGGTGTTGCTGGCAATCGGCGCCGCCGCATGGGTCACGTTCGTGCAGCCGCGCATCGGCTGGGCGGTCGAGACGGTAGCCGGAACGCCGTCGGTCGACGGCCGCGCGATCGACGGTTCCGCGCGGCTGGGCGTCGGCAGGTGGCTGACGACGGATAACGCGTCGCGGGCACGGATCGCGGTAGGACAGATCGGCCATGTCGACGTCGAGCCGAACACGCGCGTGCAGCTCGTCGAGTCGCGCGGACGGGAACACCGGATGTCGCTCGTCGAGGGCACGATTCACGCGCGCATCTGGGCGCCGCCCAAGTTCTTCTTCGTCAACACGCCCGCCGCTGTCGCGATCGATCTCGGATGCGCATACACGCTGCAGGTTCAGCCGGATGGTTCGGGTCTCGTACGCGTCACGCACGGGTGGGTCGGCTTCGAGCACGCGGGACGCGAGGCCTTCATTCCCGAGCAGGCTGTCTGCGCCACGCGGCCCGGCATCGGTCCCGGCACGCCGCAGTACGAGGACGCTCCTGCCTCATTCCCCGACTCGCTCGCGATCCTGGACTTCGCCAGCCCGGACGATGCGCGGCGGCCCGCGGCGTACGAGGCGGTGCTGTCGCAGGCACGCAGGCGCGACGCCTTGACGCTGTGGCACCTGCTGCAGCGCGGCACCGCCGACGAACGCGCAAGGGTGTACGAGCGCATGGCGGCGCTCGCGCCGCCCCCCTCCGGCGTCACGCGCGACGCGGTGCTGTCCGGCGATCGCCGCGCGATCGACTTGTGGTGGAACAGCCTCGGCCTCGACAGCACGACGTGGTGGCGGATGTGGAAGAAGAACTGGTAACTCCCAAAAAAGCCAACTCCCAACTCCCAACTGCTAACTCCCAAAAATACCAATTCCCAACTCCCAACTTGGGATTTGGGAGTTGGCTTCTTGGGATTTGGTGTTTTTGGGAGTTGGTCTCTTTGGGAGTTGGGAGTTGAGCTAACGCCATCAAGCAGCGCGCGTCCTACGTGTGGAGGCTGCCATGCGCAGGACGGTTCGAAGCGCCGCGATCGCGCTCGTTGTCATCGCCACGGCAATACAGTTCGTCCGTCCGGCCAGAACCAATCCACTCATCAGAGCCATCGCACGCGCTGGCTGAGATGCAGCCGGTTCCGGCGCACGTGACCGCCGTCCTCGATCGCGCGTGCCGCGACTGCCATTCGAACAACACCCGCTGGCCGTGGTACAGCCAGGTCGCGCCGGTGTCGTGGTGGGTGATCGATCACGTCAATCACGGGCGCAGCCACTTCAATTACTCCGACTGGGCCCGCTATCCCGCCGCCGATCGCGCCCGGCTCCTCAAGAACTCCTGCGATCTCGTGCGAGAGGACTCGATGCCGCTCGCGACCTACCGGTGGATGCATCGCAGTGCGCGGCTGTCGAAAGCCGACGTGCAGGCGATTTGCGAGCTGTCCGAATAGGCAACTCCCAACTCCCAAAAAGACCAACTCCCAAAAAAGACCCAACTCCCAATTGGGAGTTGGGAGTTGCGATTTTGGGAGTTAGCCGGGGAGTTCGATGGTCTTTTTTGGGAGTTGGGAGTTGGTGCTTTTTGGGAGTTCCGATTGGCCAGTAGAATGTGCGGATGTTGCGCGCGTTCCTCGCGTTCTCCCTGATTGCTCTGACCATGCAGACCACCACCAAACAAATCGTGACTGCCGGCCCCCCGCCGGTCGGCCCCTACAGCCCGGCCGTCAAGGCCGGCGGCTTCATCTACGTGTCCGGCACGCTCGCGCAGGGTCCCGACGGCGCGATCGCCATCACCGGCAAGGGCGACATCGCGGCGCAGACGCGGCGCGTCATCGAACGGATGCGCGAGATTCTCGGCGCCGCCGGCTCGTCGCTCGATCAGGTTGTCGCGGTGACGGTGTACCTGAAGAACCAGGCGGACTTTGCCGCCATGAACGACGTCTACAAGACGTTCTGGACCGCCAATCCTCCGACGCGTACCACGGTGATCACCGAGCTGGTGCTTCCCGACGCGCTCGTCGAGATGTCGATGATCGCGGTCCCGGCGGGCGCCGAGCGGGTCGCGATCCATCCCGAGGGATGGATGAAGTCGCCGAACCCATACAGCTACGCGATCCGCAGTGGCGAGACGCTCTTCCTCTCCGGCCTGGTGTCGAGAAACGGCCGCGACAACAGCGTGGTCACCGGCGACGTGCCGACGCAGACGCGGACCGTCATGGACAACGCCGGAGAGTTGCTGAAGGCCGCGGGGATGACGCACGCGAACGTCGTCAGCGCGCGCGTCTATCTGCCCGATGCGTCGACGTTCCAGCAGATGAACGAGACGTACCGCAGCTATTTCAAATCCGATCCCCCCGCCCGCGCCACGGTGAAGGCGGGCCTTGCCGGCAGCCAGTACAACGTCGAGATCACGATGGTGGCATCGGCTGCGCCGCGAAAGGCCATCTCGGACGGCCGCGCGCCGAATCCGAACCTGAGCGCGGCGATCAGCGCCGGACAGCACGTGTACCTGTCCGGCGTTCTGGGCAACACGCCCGAGACGAAAGGCGACGCCGCGGCGCAGACGCGCGAAACGCTGGCGCGCATCGGCAAGGCTCTCGAGGCAGCCGGCTGCACGCCTCAGGACGTCGTCGACAGCCTCGTCTACCTGACGGACATGAAGAACTACACGGCGATGAACGACGTCTACCGGCCGTTCTTCGGAAAGGATTTTCCGGCGCGGGCCACCGTGCAGACCGGCCTGGTCGCGCCTGACGGTCTCGTGGAGATCATGGTCACGGCGGTGAAACGGTGAACGTCGAAACGATGAAGCTGCCGCTCGGCCGCGAGGTGTTCGACGTCGCCTACTCGCGCGTCGCGCCGAGCACCAACCGGACGCCGCTGATGTCCTCGCGCATGCTCCAGGAGCTGACCGGGTTCGACGTCCGCCTCAAGGCAGAGATGTTCCAGCGCACCGGGTCCTACAAGATCCGCGGCCCGCTGAACAAGTTCGCCGAGCTGACCGAGGACGAGCGGCGCCGCGGCGTGGTGTGTTCCTCGGCCGGCAACCACGCGCAGGGCGTGGCGCTGGCGGCCCGCATCTATGGCATCAACGCGGTCGTCGTGATGGCCGAGAACGCGACGCCGTCGAAGGTTGCCGCTACTCGCGGTTATGGCGCCGAGGTTGTTCTCCACGGCAGCATCTGGGACGAGGCGAACGAGAAGGCGCAGCAGCTGGTTCGCGAACGCGGGCTGACCTACATCCACCCGTTCGACGACCTTCAGCTGATTGCCGGTCAGGGAACGCTCGGCCTCGAGGTGATTCGCGACTGGCCCGACGTGGATGTGATCGTCGTCCCGATTGGCGGCGGCGGGCTCATCTCCGGCGTCGCGATGGCGGTGAAGGCCCACAAACCCGCCGTCAGGGTCATCGGCGTCGAATCCTCCGGCGCGCCCGGCATGCGCGACAGCGTGAAGGCCGGAAGCGTGGTCACGCTGGATCGGGTGGATTGCATCATCGACGGCCTCCGCGTGAAGCGCGTCGGCCAGACCACGTTCGAAGTGGTGCGGCGGTTCGTCGACGACATCGTCACGCTTCCCGACGAACAGATCTTCGATGCGATGCTGTGGGTGATGAGCCACGCGAAGCTCGTGGTGGAGGGCGCTGCCGCGGCGCCGGTCGCGGCCTTGCTCCATGGCCTCGTCAAGGCACCGGCGGGATCGAAAGTCGTATGCGTGCTGAGCGGCGGCAACGTGAACCTGGATCAGCTCCGCGGGCTGCGTTGGAACTGAGCCCCGTCCGGATAGGCATCTCCGCGTGTCTGCTGGGTGAAGAGGTCAGGTTCGACGGCGGGCACAAACTCGACACCTTCCTGACGGATATCCTCGGTCCACTCGTGCAGTGGGTGCCGGTTTGCCCCGAAGTGGAAGTCGGAATGGGGACGCCTCGTGAGCCGCTCCGCCTCCACCGGTCCGGAAAAGAGCTTCGCATGATCACTGTGCGAACAGGCCATGACTACACCGAAGCGATGAACCGGTGGGCGGACATGCGGCTGCGGGAACTCGCCGGCGAAGATCTCTGCGGCTACGTGCTCAAGAGCGACTCGCCGAGTTGCGGAATGGAAGGCGTGAAGGTGTATGACGAGGCGGGTGTGCCCGAGCGAAGCGGGCGCGGCCTGTTCGCGCAGATCCTGATGCAGCACATGCCCTGGCTCCCGGTAGAAGAGGAAGGCCGGCTGAGGGACAAGCAACTGCGGGAGCATTTTCTCGAGCGCGTTTTCGCGCTCCACCGCCTGAACGATCGCGGGCGGGGCTGATCGTACCTAAGAACTTCGCTACGTACTCTCCTCCAGAACTCAGCATAACTCGCTGCTGCCGAGGTTGCTTTCCCCTCGATTTGCACGATTTCAATACGCGATTTCGCTGGCATTCCGATTGCGCTGACGGATCTCTGGAGCAGTTGAATGCGGCGCGAGGTGCTCGTCGGGCTCGTTGTGATGATGGCGGCGGCGGTGTCGTACGCCGCGGTCCGAACTGTTGCCTTTACCGTTTCGATTGCTGATGAGCTCGAGCGCGCCGTAACCCTTGCCGCAGCTGAGGCCGCGCGCGCAGGCGACGATCGTCTACGACCGTCACGAGAATCCCGCATTCTCCTTCTACACGGAACAGCGGACCGACGTGTCGCTCGATCAGGTGTCGCGGCACATGATTGCCGCGCTGCTGTCGGTCGAGGATCGCCGCTTCTACTCGCACCACGGCCTCGATCCGATCCGCATCGCCGGAGCGGCGTGGCGCAACATGCGGGCCGGACGGATCATCGAGGGCGGCAGCACCGTCACGCAGCAGCTGGCCCGTGCGACGGTGCTGACAAGAAGCCGCACGTTCGAGCGCAAGCTGCGCGAAGCGCTCATCGCACTGCGGCTCGAGGAACGCTACTCGAAAGCACGGATCCTCGAGGAGTATCTCAACACGGTGTATTTCGGCGAGGGGTTCTACGGGGTTGAAGCGGCATCGCGGGGATACTTCCGGAAGTCCGCCGCGCAGCTCGAGCCGGCCGAGGCGGCGCTGCTCGCGGCGCTCGTGCGCGCGCCGTCGACCGATGCTCCATGCCTCGCACCCGAACGCGCCATCGCCCGCCGAAATCTGGTTCTTCGGCTGATGCGCCAGGAGCAGCACATCTCAGATGCGGATCTCGCCGCGGCACTGAAAGCGCCGATTCCTGATCCGCGTCACGACGCAACGCTCCAGTCGGCCTCCGAAACCGGCAGCGCCAGCGGCCAGTACTTCCAGGAAGAAGTCAGGCGGCAGCTGTTTGCGCTGTTTGGCGCCGAGCGCGTCCTGCAAGGTGGGCTGCGCGTGTATTCCACCTACGATCCGTCGCTGCAGGCCGCCGCGGAAACGGCCGTGACGACGCGCATTCAGCAGATCGCGAAGCGCCGGCCGCGCGCGAAGGATCTGCAGGGCAGCCTGGTTGCCATCGAGCCGCGCAGCGGCGACGTGCTCGCGCTGGTCGGCGGGCGCAGCTTCGACGAGAGCCCGTTCAATCGGGCGACACAGGCGCACCGGCAGGCGGGTTCCGCGTTCAAGCCGATCATCTACGCGGCAGCGCTCGAGCGCGGCTATGCGCCCGGCTCGCTGCTGCGGGACCTCGATTCGCCGCTCGAGGCCGTCGATGGACCCTGGCTGCCGTCGGGTGAGCACGAGGCGAACGAATACACGCTCCGCCGCGCGTTGAAGCTGTCGAGCAACCGCGCGGCCGCGCAGCTGCTCAGGCTGATCGGCCTCGGCACCACGCTGTACTACGCGCAGCGGCTCGGCATCGCGTCGGAGTTGCCGATGGTTCCCTCGCTGGCGCTCGGCACCGGTGAGGTCACCCTGATGGAGCTGACGTCATCGTACGGCGCGTTTGCCAACCGCGGACGCGTCGCGAAGCCGCGCCTGATCACGCACGTCACCGATGCGCAAGGCCAGACGCTCTGGCGGTCGCCGCAGGCGAGCGTGCAGGCGATCAGCGAAACCACCGCCTATCTGATGTCGAGCATGCTCGCCGACGTCGTCTCGAGCGGAACGGCGACAGGTGTCCGCGCCGCCGGCTTCCGGCTGCCGGCTGCCGGCAAGACCGGGACGACCGACGATTACACGGATGCGTGGTTCATCGGCTACACGCCCAGCCTCGTCGCCGGTGTCTGGTTCGGCATGGACGTCCCGGCGCCGATCATGTCGGGCGGATTCGCCGGCGTGGTTGCAGTGCCGGCGTGGGCGAGTTTCATGCAGGCGGCGACGAAGGGTGCGCGCGCGGAGTGGTACGCAACACCGCCCGACGTCGAGCGCATTGCAATCTGCCGCCGCTCCGGCGCCCGCGCAACCGAGGCCTGCCGTCATCCCGAGCTGGTCCCGGTGACATATCTCGCCGCCGCGGGTGCGTCAGTCCCCGACTTCGAGTCGACCAGCGAGCCGCCGGTGTATGAAGATCTCTTTCCGGTAGGCAGCGGACCGACGGAGATCTGTCCGATTCACAACGATCCCGCGCATCCGCTCCAGCCGATTACCGTCGGCACGGACATAAGACGCCTGTCACAGCGTTATCAGTAGCGCGAACAGCGCCGCGTTGCAGACGTGACCCACCCAGCAGATGCGGCACTGATGGCCGTTGCTGATCAGGCTCCACGCCAGGAACACGCTCATCACGACCGCCGGAAACGTCATCGCCGCGAGCATCCATGAAGGCCAGCCAAGCAGAAGTCCCGCGGCGAGGAGCGCGTAGAGGGTGACGCCAAGCGCCGCGTTGGGAACACCGATCAGGCTGGCGCGCGGGCTCCGAAAGAGCACCGCGCAGCCGCCGTGTTCGAGCTGGCAGATCTCGGGCCCGGTCAGCCATGACGGCAGAACGCGGTAGTGCCCGTAGAGCGCCGCAGCAGCAGCCGCGGCCCCGCCGATCAGCGCCATCCAGATGAGGACGTGCTGAAGATTGATTGCGACGATGTGGATCACGTTGTCAACTCTCGGGTTGCGGAGGACACGGTGTTGGAGATGAGGAGAATACGGAGATCACAGAGTTTCTAACACGGAGGCACGGAGACACGGAGGACGCACGGAGAGGAACTCCAAAACAACTTTAGGGCAGCGTGACGTGAAGGCCTGTGGCGCCGCGCTACGCGCGGCACGAACCGAACAAGACGAACGAACACAAGTGGCCATCCGTTTCAGAGCCACTTGTGTTCGTCCGTCTTGTTCGGTTCGTCCGGCCCGCCGAAGGCGGGCGGGCCACAGGCCCTCCGTGCGTCCTCCGTGTCTCCGTGTCTCCGTGTTGAGAATCTCCGTGAACTCCGCCTGCCTCCTCATCTCAATCACCGTGAACTCGACGATCATTTTCCGCTGGCGTTGCCTGACACTGCGGGCACCAGTACGTCAGCCTCGCATCGGATCCCTGCTTCCTGACCCGGATCGCAGTTCCGCAGCGCCGGCAGGGGAGCCGCGCACGGCCGTAGACCCACAAACGCTCGCTCGGATCGTCGCGCCGCGTCGTCCTTCGGAATCCGCCATAAGTCGTCATCGGCGCGAGCCTTCCTGAGACATTCGTCCGAAGGAATTTCAAAGCCGTGTCGATCAGGCAGGCCACCTGATCGGCCGAGAGATCGCGGACGGTCGCGAGAGGATTCACCCCGCAGGCGAAGAGCACCTCGGACTTGTAGACGTTGCCGATGCCTGCGACGACGCGCTGGTTGAGCAGGACGTCACCGACCGCAGTATCCGCGCGGGCGGTCAGTCTCCGAATCGCGTCGGCGCGGTCGAACTGCTCGCCGAGCAGGTCGGGCCCCAGCCGGCGCAGTTCCTCGTGCTTCTCGACCCGGGCGGACTCGATGAACTCCGCGACCGGGATGTTGAAACCCACGGCCTCGAACTCGTTCGTCGCAACCACGATCCGCATGTCGCGTCGCGGGCGCTGCCAGCGCTCGCCAGGCCTGTAGATGTGCCAGCTGCCGTTCATGCGCATGTGCGTCCGGAGCGTCTGCCCGCCGGAGAAGCGCATCAGCAGGTGCTTCCCGCGGGCGGCGACGGCCTCGACGGTCTGGCCGGTGAGCGGCGAGTCGTCATGCACCCGCGTCAGCGCCGGGAACACCGACTCGAAGCGGACCACGCGCTGGCCGCCGAGCGCGCGGTGCAGCGTCAGCGCCGCGCGGTGGATGGTATCTCCTTCAGGCACGTCGATCGGCGGTTGCGAGCGGCACTTCCGGCGCCCTCGCCGAGCGGCGGATCTGGAATCCCATCGCCGACGGGTAGAACCCGGCGTCGACGAGGAAGTCCGCCAGCGGGTGTTCGGACGCGGCGATGCCGTTGATCTCGCCGATCAAGACCGGCGCACGCGCCACCTGATCCTCGGCGAGATGGGCGAGCCGCTCCCCGAGTGCGCGCGCGACCTGCGACCGCTGCGGCTCGTCTTCCGGCAGCCAGGCGAGCAGCTGCCGCGCGCCGCGGCTGATGTAGGCGGCGAGAGCGCCGTTCACGAGAATCACCAGCGCTCCAACCGATCGTGTCGGGCCGCGTCCGGCACTCTCCTGTCCGAGCGCCGGCCACTGCAGAATCGTTCCGTACGGATTCGCCGGATCGGTCGCGGCGAGCACCAGGCTTTCGGCGTGCTCCGGTGGTTCTCTCAGCGAGCGGAGCAGATCGAGCGCCGGGGGGAGCGCGAACTGCGTTGCCCCGACACCCGCGACGAAATAGCCCCGGCGGATTCGACCGGCATCCTCCATTGCTTTCAGCACGTCGTAAACGGCACTGAAGCCGCCGAAGATGCCTTCCGCCGCGGCGACCTCGCGCGTGAGCACGCCATAACGCGACAGCAGCTGCTGCGCGAGAGCCGCGGATGCTTCAGTCTGCGTCGGCGGCGCTCCGGCGCGTTCGCTGACGAGCGACCATCGGCCCTCGGCTGCCGGCGGCGCCACCCGGCGGCTTCGGAAGGCACGGCCGGTGGCCGGCTTGCGCGGGCGGCGCTCCGGCGGGCGGATGAATGCCCGCAGCGCGTGAAGCGTGTCGTTCGTCAGCGCACCACGCCACACCAGATTCCAGAGCGCATCGACGGTTTCGTTCGGGTACCCACCGCCGGCCGCTTCGTGAATCGCACCAAAGAACGACGCTCCTTCGCTGCGGAGGTACTCGACGATCGCCTGCTCTCGCGACGACAGGTCGCTCGAGCGACGACGGCCTGCGCAGCCGCGCGAAGTGATCGGCCAGATAGAGGGCAAGACGGCCGTCGCGTTCGCCGAGCGGTTCGATGCCGGCCCACACGACTTCGCCGGCGGCGGTCAACGCGTCGAGATCCGCGGAACTGTAATTCTCGATGCGTGCGGGAAGGATTTCGGTTTCGAGCAGTGAGGCCGGCAGCGGCGCACCCTGCAGGTTTTCGACCGCATCGAGCAGCGCGTCGAGGCCGAGGCGGCGCCGCGAGACGCCCTGCCACTGCGTGATGAGCCTGCCGAGCACGGGAGGATCGACCGGCTCGACCTGCTTCCTGATCCGCGCCAGCGACCGGCGGCGGATCGTCTGCAGCACGTCGGCATCGCACCATTCACGGCCGGTCCCGCCGGGACGGAATTCTCCCTCGAGCAGCCGCCCCGCCGCGGCGAGATCCTTCAGGATGGTTTCCGCGGTCGAGCGGCCGAGGCCGTAGCGCGCTGCGAAGTCGGTCGTCGTAAATGGCGCATGCGTGCGCGCGTAGCGCCGCGACAACTCCGCCGCCGCGTTCGGCACGGCATCGAGCAGCCCTTCGGGAAGACCCGGCGGCAGCGGAACCCCGAGCGCGTCGCGATACCGGCCTGCGTATTCGACCGGGATCGCACGCGGTTCGCCGGCAATGTTGACGATCACCGCGCGGCGCGCGGTCACGAGATCCTCGAGCGTGGCTCGCGCATCGACCCGCGATCGCCGCGCGATCTCCGCCTCCGACAGATCGCCGAGCCGGAGCAGCAGATCGTGCACGCCGTCGGCCGATCGTGCGTGATGCGCCTCGTCGAGGTTCTGCAGCTGCGCTTCGGCTTCAGCGATTGCGTCCGCGTCGAGCAGCTCACGCAGCTCCGCTTCGCCGAGCAGCTCGCGAAGCTGCGCCTGATCGATCGCCAGCGCCTGTGCCCGGCGTTCGGCGAGCGGCGCGTCGCCGTCGTACAGATAGTTCGCGACGTAGCCAAACAACAACGACGAGGCGAACGGCGATGGCATCGTCGAATCGACCGTGACCGGCTTGATCTCGCGCCGTTCCAGGCGCCGCAGCGTTTCGACCAGCGCCGGCATATCGAAGACGTCGCGAAGGCACTCCCGATAGGCCTCGAGCAGCATCGGGAACGAGCCGAATCGGGACGCGACCGCCAGCAGATCGGCCGCGCGTTTGCGCTGCTGCCAGAGCGGGCTTCGTCCGCCGGGACGCCGCTTCGGCAACAGCAGCGCACGTCCCGCCGCTTCACGGAACTTGGCGGCGAACAGCGCTGTCCCGCCGAGTTGCCGCAGGACCAGGCCTTCGACTTCTTCGGATGCCGGCAGCATCAGGTTCGGGTCCGGCGGCTGTTCGGTCTCCGGAAACCGCACGACGAACCCATCGTCGGTCCACATCGTTTCGACGTCGAGGCCCTTCTCGGTGCGGGCGCGCTCGACGACGGCCATGGCCCAGGGGGCGTGGACGCGGCCGCCAAAGGGTGAGAGGACGCAGACACGCCAGTCGCCGAGCTCGTCGCGACAGCGTTCGATGATGATCGTGCGGTCGTCGGGCGCGGCGCCGGCGGCGGCGACCTGATCGGCCACGTAGCGGATCAGGTTCTCCGCGGCCTGCTGATCCAGGTCGTGATGCTTCACGAGCCGCTGAACTGCTGCAGGCGCGGGAAGCGTGCGAAGCGTTCGTACCAGCTCGCCGATGTGCCGGCCCAGCTCGAGCGGGCGGTTCGCCGAGTCCGCCTTCCAGAACGGCATCTTGCCCGGTTCGCCGGGAGCCGGCGTCACGAGCACGCGATCGTGCGTGATCTCTTCGATTCGCCAGGTGGAGGCGCCGAGGAGGAACGTCTCGCCGACGCGGCTCTCGAAAACCATTTCTTCGTCCAGCTCGCCCACGCGTGCGCCAGGTCCGCGCTCGCCGAGCAGGAACACGCCGTAGAGCCCGCGGTCCGGAATCGTGCCGCCGTTGATCACCGCCACGCGCTTCGCGCCTTCGCGTGCGGTGAGCACATCGTTCACCCGATCCCACGTCAGCCGCGGACGCAGGTCGGCGAAGTCGTCGGAGGGGTAGCGCCCCGAGAGCATGTCGAGCACGCCGTCGAAAACGCTTCGGCTCAGGTCAGCGAAGGGCGCCGCCTGACGGACTGCCGCGAAGAGGGCGTCGACCTTCCAGGCATCCATCGACACCGTCGCGACGATCTGCTGGGCGAGCACGTCGAGTGGATTCCGCGGGTAGCGGCTCGACTCGATGTGCCCGTCGTGCATGGCGCGAGTCACGGCAGCGCAGGCGACGAGATCGCCGCGGAACTTCGGGACGATGACGCCGCGGCTGGCCGCACCGATGGTATGACCCGCGCGCCCGATCCGCTGCATGCCGCTCGCGACCGACGGCGGCGCCTCGATCTGCACGACGAGATCGATTGCGCCCATGTCGATCCCGAGCTCCAGCGACGAGGTCGCGACGAGGCCGCGCAGCTGACCGGCCTTCAGCCGATCCTCGACCTCGATGCGCTGCGGGCGCGCCAGCGATCCGTGGTGCGAGCGGACCAGCGTTTCACCGGCGAGCTCGTTGAGGGCGGCGGCAAGCCGCTCGGCGATCCGCCGGCTGTTGACGAAAATCAGCGTCGAGCGATGGGCCTTCACGAGCTCGAGCAGGCGCGGGTGGATGGCCGTCCAGATCGACGATCGGACCGGCCCCTGCGAGGCGGGTCCGCTCGGGATTTCCTGCGGCTGCCCGATCGCCGCCATGTCCTCGACCGGGACCTCGATGCGAAGCTCGAGCCGCTTCTTCTCGGACGTATCGACGATGGTCACGGGCCTGTAGTCGAGAGCCGAGCTGCCTTGGCTGTCTTCGAACTCGTCGTGAAGGCTCTTTTCGGTGCTCGCGGCGGTCCGCTTCGTCTTGCGCTTGTCGGTCCTGGGCTTGGGCTTGGGCTTGCGCCGGTCCGCACCCCCCAGAAACCGCGCAACCTCGTCGAGCGGGCGCTGCGTCGCCGAGAGCCCGATGCGGACCAGCGGCGGCGCATCCTGGGCTCGCAGTGCTTCGAGGCGCTCGAGCGACAGCGCGAGGTGCGCGCCACGCTTGGTCGGCACGAGCGCGTGGATTTCGTCGAGGATGACCGTATCGATCGAACGCAGCGCCTCGCGCGCGTTCGACGTCAGGATCAGGTAGAGCGACTCGGGTGTCGTGATCAGGATGTCCGCGGGCTCCCGCTGAAAGCGCGAGCGCTCTGTGGCGGGGGTGTCGCCGGTTCGAATCGCGATGGAGGGAATGTGCGCGCCGTCACCGCGCGCTTCCGCCCGATGCGCAATGCCCGCCAGAGGCGAGCGCAGGTTGCGCTCGACGTCCACGGCGAGGGCCTTGAGCGGGGAGATATAGACGACGCGGCAGCGCCGGTCCTTCGGCGGCACCGGCTCGAACATCAGCCGGTTGATGCACCAGAGAAACGCACTGAGCGTCTTGCCGCTGCCGGTGGGCGCGAGGATGAGGGCCGATTCCCCACGGGCGATGGCCGGCCAGCCCTGCCGCTGCGGTGGGGTAGGCGCCTCGAACGACGCGCGGAACCAGTCGGCTACCGCTGGATGAAACAGCCCGAGCACGTCGGTACGCGCGGCCATCTTTGTATTTTAGGTGCCTGTTCCCTTTGCATGCATCCACGGGATAGGGCACAATGGCAGGTAACCCCCAGCTCGACATCAACCCTCTATCCTCGGGGACAAAAACGCATTTATGGGTGATTCCGGAGAAGGACTGGTAGACGCCGACGCGCGCATCCAGGAACAGATCGAAGAGCGGGAGTCGGAGCGGCGCCGCCGGGCACAAGGGCAGCCGAAGATCGATCCCGAAAAAGTGCGACAAATCGAGTCTTTGCGGCTCGCCCGGGCGGAACTGGAACGTCAGTCCGGTTCGACAACGCATCCCGTGCGCAAGCAGCAGATCAAGGCTGCCATAGCCGAGATCGACAAACGACTCGCGCTCGGCTAACGCAGATCGAGCGACGACGAGAGCAGGTGGGCGAAGGCCTGCGGTGACGGAGGCCTTCGATCCGGGTTCACGTCGAGGGCCACACGGATGGCCCGTTCGGTGGCCGGCGAGATGTTCATGCCGCCCATCGGCGGCGCTCCGCGCGCGTGGGCGAGGATCACCTCGCCCAGCGATCCCCTTCCGAAGGGCAGCTCGCCCGTCAGCATCTCGTAGGCGACGACTCCCAGGCTGAACACGTCGGTCCGCCCGTCGAGCGTGGTTCCGTGAAACTGCTCGGGGGCCATGTAGGCGGGCGTACCGATAATCATCCCGGCCGTCGTCAGCAGGCTCTGATCCGACGTCTGCAGCCTGTCTGTCGCCGGAGCTTCGTCGGCGACGACCTTGGCGACGCCGAAATCGAGCACCTTTGCGTCCACTCCGGCGCCGGGAAGCAGGATATTCTCCGGCTTCAGGTCCCGGTGGAGCACGCCTCCCCGGTGTGCGGTCTCGATCGCGTCGCACACCGCGGTGAGAATCCGCATCGCCTGCCGCGGGTCGAGCCGTCCTTCCTTCTGCAGCACGCGGCGCAGGTCCTCGCCGCGCACCAGCTCCATCACCAGATACGCGCCGCCGTGCGGGAACGTGCCGTAGTCGTAAATCGCGACGATTGACGGGTGCTGGAGCCGCGCGATGATCTGGGCTTCACGCCGGAAACGCCGGCGCGCCTCGGGATCCCCCATCAGCTCCGCGCGCACCACCTTGACCGCGACGAGGCGGTCGAGGCGCATGTCGCGCGCGCGATAGACGCCGCCCATGCCGCCGCGTCCGATCAGCTGCTCGATGCGGTACTTGTTGTCGATCAAACGCGGCACCGCTGGCACTGCCTGCATCGCCGAATTGTCGGACGGACAGCGCGTGACGTCGGTGTCCTCGCACCGCCCGCACTTCGGGCACTCCATCATCGGACGGATGACCGGCGTCACCGCGCCCGTCCGCTCGGTGTCGTCGGTCTTCGAGCTGCCGCGGCGGCGCAGCTGCGCCACGTCGAAACAGAACGCCATCTGCGTGGCGATGCTGGCCAGCAGCTCGCGGTCCTCGGCGGTATACGCCTCCTCGGAGCGCCGCTCGGCGAGCGCGATGATGCCGACGAGCGAGTGGTCTTCGCCGGTGATCGGGACGAGCAGCACCGTGCCGGTCGACTGCAGCCACCGCCGTTCCTCGGTCGGGAGCCGCCGCGCCGGCGATCTCGCATCGGCGAGGTAGATCTCGAGCGGCTCGTCCGACCACCGGAGCATCGAGACGATGCCCCCCTGCATGGGAAGGGCCTCGACCGTCCCGTGCAGCGTCGCCACGGCCGCCAGACTTGCCGATTCGTCGTTGGCGACCAGGACCGCCGCCATCTGCGGATGCAGCGCCTGGTCCAGCTCGCGCACGACCATGTTCGCGAGATCGACGGGATCGGTTTCGAACCGCACGCGGCTCGACAGCGACAGCAGAATCTTCCGCGCGTCGTACTCTTCCCTGAAGAACTGCTGATCGAGCCACTGCCTCGCGCGCTCCTTGTACCGCCACATCACGACCGCGGCGACGACCAGCGCGAGAAACACCCCCGAGCTGCTGCCGACGATCTGGGCGAGTGTCTTGTCGCGGTCAGCGGCGAGCGACACAATCAGCGCGGCCACCGGGAGAATCGTCAACACCGTGAGGCCGCGGTTCGCCAGCGCGTATTGCAGGCTTCGCCTCAGCACGACGCGCGGACCAAGCACGTGCGCGACGCCGATTGCGTAGACCAGCCCGAACGCCGGCAGCAGCACGAGCGCCTGGAGCACGATCGTCAACGGCAGCGGATAGTGCGGCGCGGTGCCGCCGAGCGCCGCCGCGGTGATCGGGATGCCTTCTTTCAGCGCATACGCCAGGATTCCCGGCACGGCCGTGTAGAGCGCCATCCGGATACGGCGGCGCTCGTTGGCGTTGTGATTGAACCTGTAGCGGAATGTGCCCTCGACGACGGCGGCGACGTTGACGGCAAGCGCCACGGCAAACGAAGCGAAGTAGACGCGGGGATGCGTCGCGTCCCAGATCGCCATCCGCTCCGCTCCCGCGACGCCCGTGAGGTACAGCGCGGTCATGAGGCTCGGGACGATCATCGGCGCGGCGGCCAGCAGCGGAACGGCGACCAGCCAGCGGTGACGCCCGACGAGCGCGGAGCGACTCGGGAAGTAGAGGATCGCGAGCGCGATCATGGGAAAGGCCAGCGGAGCGGCCATCCACGCAAAGACCGTCAGCAGGCCGGCTGCCGGGCCGAAGACCCGCTCTGACGCGAGCAGCGGGCCTCCGCCGGCCACCCCGCTGAACGCGAGCGCGAGCGCACACAGCGCCGCCGTCGAATCGGAGCTCCTGAGGATGAAGAGCACGACCGCGCCGCCGACGAACACGATCGTCTGAATGATCAGGCCGAGGTGACGTTCGGCCCATCCGGAGGTATCCGTGCGCCATGCGGAGAGCCGGTCCAGCGTGACGTCGCGAGTGACCGCAGTCCGCGTGGCGAGTACAGTCCATTGCACCGGGCCGCTGACGCCGTGCCAATACAGCTCCCGCCACAGCGCCATCCGCTGGGCTGAACTCCCCGCCTCGGACGCCTTCAGCACGCGTGCGGCGGCAGCGCCGCCGAGCGGACGCTGCGAGAGGACGAGGTCGCCCGGCTGGATGCCGCTGCTCGCGGCGGGCGAACCGGGATGGACGTCCGTCACCCTGAGCGGGCCGTCGAGCTCGTGGCTGACATCAGCGGGGCGGGCAAGCGGCTGGTTTCGCGAGACGGGATCGCCGGCAAGCCGCACACCGGCGCCGGCCGGCCAGAGATACGGGCGAACGAATCCGATTTGAAGAATCGCGCAGACGACCGAGAGGGCAAGGATGGCGGTGACCCCCCAGGCCCAGCGCGGCAGGCGCTCGAGGGTGACACGTTCGACCGGCGATGGGGCGGCCATCGCCGGTCATTGTAGAACTTGTGCGGAAGAGATCGCTTAGATGGAGGTCGCGCCCGCGCGCTCGAGGATGGCCTTGATCTCGTCGGCTTCGAGCGATTCGACCTGCAGCAGTTCGTCGGCCATCAGGCGGACCGCTTCGCGATTGCGCTCGATGACGCGGCGGGCGAGGTCGTAGCCGTCCATGATCACCTTGCGAATCTCCTCGTCCACGCGCTGTGCCGTCGCCTCGCTGACCGCGTGCGCCTTGTCGGCTTCGAACGCGTTGCCCGGTTTGCGGAAGGCGAGAGGACCGAGCTCCGACATGCCCCACTCGCACACCATGTGCTGCGCGATGTCGGTCGCGCGCTCGATGTCGTTGGAGGCGCCGCTCGTCATGTGCTGCATGAACAGCTCCTCGGCGACGCGGCCGCCCATCAGGACCGCCACCTGCGTTTCGAGAAAGCCCTTCGTGTAGGTGTGACGGTCCGCCTCGGGGAGCTGCATCGTGACGCCCATCGCGCGACCGCGCGGAATGATCGTGACCTTGTGCAGCGGGTCGGCCTGGGGAAGAAGGGCGGCGACGACGGCGTGGCCGGCTTCGTGATAGGCGCAGTTGACGCGATCGAGCTCGCTCAGCGCGATGGAACGGCGCTCGACGCCCATCAGCACCTTGTCGCGCGCTTCCTGGAGATCGTCGTTCGAGACCGTGCGGCGGCCCGCGCGTCCCGCGAAGAGCGCCGCCTCGTTGACGAGGTTCGCGAGGTCCGCTCCCGAGAAGCCCGGCGTGCCGCGGGCGATCGATCGCAGATCGGCGTCGGCATCGACCTGCACCTTGCGCGTGTGCACCCGCAGGATCGCCTCGCGGCCGCGCAGGTCGGGATTGCCGACCGTCACCTGGCGATCGAAGCGGCCGGGCCGCAGGAGCGCCGGATCGAGGATGTCCTGCCGGTTGGTTGCCGCGATGACGACGATCCCGCGATGCGATTCGAAGCCGTCCATCTCGACGAGCAGCTGGTTGAGCGTCTGCTCACGCTCTTCGTGGCTGAGCGAGCTGCCGCCGCGGCTCCGGCCGACGGCGTCGAGCTCGTCGATGAAGATGATGCAGGAGGGGTGGCGGCGTGCTTCGCGGAACAGCCGGCGGACCCGCGCCGCGCCGACGCCCGCATACATCTCGACGAAATCCGAGCCGCTCGCGAACAGGAACGGCACGCCCGCCTCGCCGGCAATCGAGCGGGCGAGCAGCGTCTTGCCTGTCCCCGGAGGACCGATGAGCAGCACGCCTTTCGGAATGCGTCCGCCGATCGCCGAGAACCGCTGCGGCTCGCGCAGGAAATCGACGATCTCCTTCACTTCGTCCTTGGCTTCGTCGACGCCGGCGACGTCCTGGAAGGTGATGACGGTTTCGCCGCGCTCGGCCACGCGCGCCCGTCCCGACATCGACGGGATGCGGCCGGCGGTCGTGCGATAGACCGTGAAACCGAGAAGCGCGAGAAACGCCGCGGCGGTCGCCATCGCGCCCCAGCTGAGCGACGCGGGATCGACGGGCGGCGTGACGTCGACGCGAATCCCCCGCCGCGCGAGATCGGTGACGAACGAGGCGTTGGCGGCGAGAAAGTCAGGCGGCACGAACGTCTTCAGCACGCGGCCGTCTTTCAGCTGCACGTCCATCGTTCGTTCGGTGAAGGTGACCTGCGCGACGGTGCCGGACTCGACGGTGTCGAGAAACTCGGAGAAGGCGAGCGGGGTGTCGGCCGGCGGCAGCTTGGCGACGTAGACGGCCGTTCCAACGGCGATCAGCGCGACGATTGCGGCGGCAATCAGGTAACGGGGCTTGCGGAAACGAGATAAAGCCACAGTTGATCCGTTTCGCGAAGTGGCCGGGCAGATCACGGACGGTCGAGGGCGCGATCGGGCGCTCTTCGACCTGACCCGCAGATCAGCACCAAGCTATTAGTTGAAAAAAGGCACTCCGCTGGGGATTGGAATGTGTTTCGATTGTACACCGATGGATCGACCCTGTAAACGAGCCAGTTCGACAAAATGTCGATAGCTCAGCCTTTATTGACGCAAAGACGTGCAGCAAACCTTTGGGCGGCGTGGCTCGTCCATATTTATACGGCGTCGGGTGCGCTCTGTGCGTTCTTCGGGACGCTGGCGGTGTTCAGCTCGCGGTACCGGGATGCGTTTCTGCTGATGGCGCTCGCGACGTTCCTCGATGCGACCGACGGCGTCCTCGCCCGGGCTGCCGCCGTCAAGGCAGTGCTGCCCGGGTTCGACGGCGCGCGTCTCGACGACATCGTCGACTACCTGACGTTCGTCTTCCTGCCAGCGCTGCTGTTGTATCAATCCGGCGCATTGCCGAGCGGCTGGGGTGCGCTCGTGGCGTCGTGCATCCTGCTCAGCAGCGCCTATGGCTTCGCATCGGGCGACGCGAAAACCGACGATCACTTTTTCACAGGGTTTCCTTCCTACTGGAACATCGTGGCGCTCTATCTCTACGCCGCCAAGCGTTCCGCCGGCGATCAACGCCGTCATTCTGATCGGGCTGACCGCGCTCGTGTTCGTCCGAATCGGATACGTGTATCCGACGCGGACGCCGACGCTCCGCACGCTCACGCTCGGTACTCGGATCGATCTGGGCGCTGCTCATCGATTGCCGTGATCTACACGCTGCCTGACGTGCCGGGTGTTCTGCTGGCGGCGTCGCTCTTCTTTCCGGCGTACTACGTCGTGCTTTCGCTCGTGCTGCAGATGCGCCGCGCGCGGGCGCTGCGACCAACGTGATCCGCTGGAACGGCACGCTGCGCGACCGCATCGCCGGCACCATCTTCGCCATCCTCGTCGTCCTCACCGCGGTGAGCATGACGTGGCTCTTCCGCCAGGGTCATGCGGTTTATCGTCTGACCCGCGGCATCGGCGACACCTGGTTTCTCGCCGCGGACGGCCGGCGATGGTTCAGGCTCGACGAGCACCGGCGTGACGTGCCGCTCGGTGAAATCCCGGAACATCTCCAGCACGCGTTCATCGCGATCGAGGACCATCGGTTCTACAGCCACCCGGCATCGACCCGATCGCGCTCGGCCGCGCAGTCGTGCGCAATCTCGCGATCCGGGTACGCGGGAGGGCGGCAGCACGCTGACGCAGCAGCTCGCGCGCACGCTGTTCCTGTCCAACAAGAAAACCTACGGCCGCAAGGCGCGCGAAGCGGTACTCGCGCTGATGATCGACGCGCAGCTGACGAAGGAGCAGGTGCTCGAGCTGTACCTGAACCGGATCTACCTCAGCGCCGGCGTTTACGGCGTCGAGACGATGTCGCGGCATCTGTTCGGCCGGCCGGCGAGCAAGTTGAACCTGGCCGAGAGCGCGCTGATTGCCGGCCTCGCGCGGGCGCCGTCGGCGCTGTCGCCGTGGTCGAACCTCGATGGCGCGATCGAGCGCAGCCACGTCGTGCTGACGCGGATGCGCGAGGAAGGGTTCATCACCGAAGCGCAGGAACGCGAAGCGCGCCGCACGAGCATTCGCATCAGGCCGTACCCGGGCGCGACCGATCCGCGCGGCGGCTACGCGAAGGAGTATCTGCGGCAGTTGTTCCGCGATCGGTTCGGCGGCGACCATCCGCCCGACTGGGAGGTGCAGACGACCTTCGTCCCCGAGCTGCAGGACCTCGCGGAGCGGACGGTCGCCGACGGGCTGCGCCGGTTCAGCGAGCCGGGTCTGCAGGCTGCGCTGGTGGCGATCGATCCACGCACCGGCGACGTCCTCGCGCTCGTCGGCGGACGCGATTTCGGCCAGTCGCAGTTCAACCGCGCCACGCGCAGCCGGCGGCAGCCGGGATCGGCATTCAAGCCGTCTGGTGTATGCCGTGGCGCTCGAGCGTGGCTTCACCCCGGTGTCGGTGATCGACGGCCTCGAGTCGATCGCGCCGCAGGGGCCCGAGGAGTGGGCGCCGAGAAACGCGAGCGGTGAGATTGCTGACGCGCTGACGCTGCGGGCCGCGCTCCTCGAGTCGAACAACCGCGCCGCCGCGGCGCTGCAGCAGCGCGTCGGATCGCGCGCCATCCTGCGGCTTGCGTCGGACGTCGGCCTCGAAGACATGCCTGACGTGCCGTCGCTGTCGCTCGGGACCGGACTGGTCAGCCCGCTCGATCTCACCGCCGCGTTCGCGATGTTTCCCAACGGCGGGCTCGCCGTCGAACCGCGCGCCATCGTCCGGGTCGTGGACGCCGACGGCGGCGTCGCTTTCGATCAGCCGGTCCACTCGGAGCGCGTCATCTCGCCGGAGACGGCATTTCAGATGGTGGCGATGCTGAGCGACGTCTCGATCGCGGGACGGGCGTCGGCGGCAAGACGGCTTGGCGTGCGGTTTCCCTCCGGTGGGAAGACCGGCACGACCGAACGATTTCAAGGATGCCTGGTTCGTCGGCTTCTCATCGTCGCTCGTCGTCGGCGTGTGGGTCGGCTACGATCAGCCGAAGAGCATCGGCCGCGACGGCTACGGATCGCGCTACGCGCTGCCGATCTGGAGCGACTTCATGCGCCGATCGTCGCGGTTGCGCCGCCCGGCGGAGTTCGCGATGCCCGACGGGCTGAAGGAAGAGGAGTTGTGCCGCGTCTCCTACCTGCGTCCGGTCGAAGGCTGCGCCGTCTATATCGAGTATTTCAAGGCCGAAGACAAGGTGCCCGGCCGGCTCTGCCCCCTGCACGAGGGCAGCATCAAGCAGCGCGTGCGTCGCGCGGTGGAGGGGTTCCTCACCACGCTGGGGCGGCGGATAAAGGAGATTTCGTGCGGTAGGCGGCCCGGAATATGCTCTCAGCTCCTACCCAGGAGACTGAACATGAGAGATCACGGGCATCATCCTCATCGTCCTCGGGGTGATTGCACTCGCCTACGGTGGCATCAGCTACACCAAGGAAGAGAAGGTTCTGGACATCGGCCCCATCGAAGCGACGGCAAAGACGCGCGAAACCATCCCGCTGCCGCCTCTGCTGGGCGGGCTCGCGCTGGCCGGCGGCGTCGCGCTGATGATCGCCGGGTCGCGGAAACGCTGACGTCTGGACGGTGTAGCTTCCGGCTGAAGCGGGAAGCCACGGATGCACGGCACGTGTAGCTTCCGGGCTTCAGCCGGAAGCAAGAGATGCAACGCGACAGTAACTACAATTAGGCGGTGCTCACCGCGGGCAGATCCTCGACGATCGCTACGAGATCCTGGCGCCGCTCGCCGAAGGGGGCATGGGCGCGGTCTATCGCGCCCGGCGCACGCTGCTCGGCGACGAGGTCGCGATCAAGATCATTCGGCCGACAAGGCCGGAAGGTCGCCGCGCGAACGGTTCATGCGCGAGAGCCGCGCCTGCGCCCGTCTGCGCCATCCTCACATCGTCTCCATCCTCGACTTCAACGTCGATCAGCAGGACCATCCGTTCCTCGTGATGGAGATGCTGAACGGCCACAGCCTGAAGGACGAGATCGCGGCCCGCGGATGCGATTCCGCTCGCCGAAGTGCAGGACATCGTCGCCGCAGATCGCCTCGGCGCTCCAGTTCGCGCACGATCTCGGCTTCGTCCATCGCGATCTGAAACCGGCCAACGTCGTCGCGCACGAGTTCGCGCCGGGACAGCGCGTCTACAAGGTGGTCGACTTCGGCGTCGCCAACATCCGCGACACCAACGCGGAGCGCTTGACCGGCCCCCACGAGTTCATCGGCACGATTGCCTACGCGCCGCCGGAACAGCTCTCCGGCATGACGGTGGACTCGCGCGCGGACGTCTACAGTCTCGGCGCCGTCATTTTCGAGATGCTGACGGGCCGCCCGCCGTTCACCAGGGCCCGAACTCGATGGCGATCGTGGATCGCCACATCAACTCGCCGATCCCGAGAGCGGCGGATTTGCAGGCCCGACCTGCCGGCCTGGGTCGATTTCGACGCTGATCAGGGCGCTCGCGAAGAACCCCGAAGAACGATGGCAGCGGATCGCCGATCTCGGCGCGGCGTTCGCACCGGGCAGCGGCGATACAGCGCACCGCCGTGACGCTGAGGACCGGCGTGCAATCCGGCCTGCTCGTGACCTACGACCTCGGCGAGCGCGTCGGGACCGGCAGGCTGGGAAGCGAGGTCTACAAGGGCCGTCATCGCGCGCTCGGGCTGCCGGTCGCCATCCGCATACTGCGGCGCGATCCGGATCGCAACTGGGACGCTGTCCGCGCGCGGTTTCTCCGCGAGGCGCAGACGCTGCAGGTGCCGCACCCGTCGATCATGCAGGTCCGCGATTTCGGCGAGGAGCCTGATCTCGTCTACCTCGTCACCGACTACATCGAAGGCCTGAGCCTGCGCGAGCTGATGACGACCGTCGGCGCGCTGCCATGGGAACGGCTGAAACCGCTGCTGCGCCAGCTGACCGACGCGGCACGTGCGCTGCACAGGCGCAAGGGCCTGCTGTGCGGCATCAGCCCGGAGATCCTGCGCATTGCGGTGGACGACGAAGGTGAACGCCTGATGATTTCGAGCTCGGGCATCTGGCAGTCGCAGGATCTGCTCGCGACGCTCCAGGAGCAAACGTTGAGAGGCCTTGGCCTTGCCGACGCGGAGGTCCGCTACGTCGCGCCCGAACTGCTGACGGGCCGGAGCGCGGACGTCCGCTCCGACGTGTTCACGATGGGCGTGCTGGCCTACGAGATGGCGACGGCGACGCTGCCGTACGACGGAGCGTCGCTCCCCGCGCTGCTCGGCGCCATGCTGGGCGGCCGCGCCGCCGATCCGCAAGACGCTGCAGCCGACGCTGCCCGACTCGGTCGCCGACGCGATCCTGCAGGCGCTCCGGCCGCTGCCCGAGGATCGCTTCGAATCTGCCGAAGCACTTGCCGCCGCGTGCGGCGTGTAACGCGGAGCTCCGGTAGATCCGCGGAAATCCGCGTCTCTACTTGGCGCTCCGCACGATCGGGTAGGCCTTCGCTCCGGCCTCGAGGCCGTCCACGAGATTCCAGTCGGCGAGACCGTCATCGGATCGCGGCTCGATCAGATAGAACGCGAGCCGCGCGAGCGGCTGCGTCATGTCGACGCGGAGCGTGCCGGCGGGCAGCTCGCGCTCGACCGGCGTCCATGCGCCGCGCAGCGTTCGCTCCGTGCGGTTCTGGAAGGGACGCGCCGCCGGCTCGATGCCTTCGATATGGAATTCCTCGATCGGCATCGTCTGCGCTGACGCGAGCGTGGACGTCGCGATGCCGTGCGCCTGGATTCGATCGATCACCGTCCGCAGATTCGGCGGCACGTAGTACGCCGACGGCACGCGTTCGCTGACCGTCGCGCGGAACGTCCCCATCTCGATCATCTGCTCCGGCTTCTTGACGTCGACGCGCCGGAACATCATCTGCCCCGAGTAAGGATTGCGTTCTTCCGCGACTTCGCCCATCAGGATCTCGATCGGATCGGGCGACGACCGTTCCATTTCCGCGCGCACGCCGAGCGTCGTCCCGACGATCGATCGCTTGTCGCTCTCGTCGGTGAGCTTCTTGATGGCCGCCTGATTGGCGTGCGCGTAGTTCAGGTTCTCCTCGATGAACCGGTTGGTCGCGACAATACGCTCCTCGAAGGTCAGATAGGAGTAGGCCTCGCTGAGCAGCGCGATCCTGTTTCGCAGGCCGATGTAGTTGTTGTTGAAGCGCGGCCGGTGGTCGAAGGTGCCCCACGTCCGCAAGCCCGCCGCGGCCGGCTGCGCCGCCGCCGGAGGCTGATCCTGCTGTCCACCGCCGCGGCCGCCGCCCGCGCCACCCCGTCCGCCGCGTCCCTCGCCGCGGCCGCCCCCGCCGACGTTGCCGTAGTAGTAGTAGTCCCAGCCGTACTTCGACTTGATCGTCTTGGTGAAGGCAGGCAGCCACGATTTCCGCAGCATGTCGATGATGGCCGGGTCGGTCGACGGGTTCAGCGGCGGCGCGTAGGTCAGGTGATACGCGTGGTACGACCCGTTCGTCGTGTGCAGGTCCATCGAGACGTGCGGGTCGTAGTCGTTCATCAGCTTCGCGACGGATCTGGCCTCGGGCGAGTCCAGCTTCATGTGGTCGCGATTGAGGTCCAGATCCTGAGCGTTCGGACGCTGACCCATTCCGCCGACCGGCCCGTGCTGCCGTCCGCGGTTGGTGAGCGCGATCCGCTCGTTGCCGTCCGCGTTGAAGATCGGTCCGATCAGCAGCACCATCGACTGCAGCCATTCGGCATGCTTGCCCTGCGCGAGATCGCGCAGCAGCATCTGGGCCGATTCCTTGCCCTCGACCTCGCCGCCGTGGATGTTGCCCTGGATGTAGACGCGCAGCTTTCCTGTTTTCCGCACGGCGTCGGGCGAGGCGTCGGGTGCGCCGACGACCGCGAGCGGCAGCGCACGTCCCTCGTTGGTGTAGCCGAACGTGGTGAGATGCACGAGTTTCGGGGCAGCCTGCTCGACCGCCTCCATGAACTCGACGACGTCCTGGTACCGGCTGGTCTCGCGATAGCCGGACTTCTCGGCGCGCGTCTTCAGGCTGGCGAGCGGGGACGCCGCGCGCGTCTGCGTCTGGCTCGAAGGGCTCGCCGGCGCCAGCAGCAGCAGACCGATCGCGACGCTCGAAATCGTTTTCATGAGACCGTCAACTCCTCGAAATGTATGGCCGGCGTCGTTCAATACGATCAAACGAAGGATAGTGTTACCAGTGGCCAGCGCCGAGCGCCCAACGCCGAGCGCCCAACGCCGAGCGCCGGAACTCAGTCGCGCCGTGTCGACAGGTCCAGCGCGTGCACCGCCGCACCGAGCAGGCCCGCTTCGTCGTTGAGGATGACGGACACCGGAATCGTCGCCACCAGGTGCGCCATCGGCTCTTTCGCCCTGAATGCTTCGAGAAACGCCCCCTGCTCCAGGAGCGGGAGGAGCTTGGGCGCGATGCCGCCGCCCACATAGAGTCCCGCCGCGGCGACGGTCCGCAGGGCCAGGTTGCCGGCCTCCGCGCCGTAAGCCGACACGAACATGTCGAGCGCCTCGACGCACATGGTGCATCGGCGTTCCCACGCGGCCCTGCTGATCTTCGCCGGCAGGTCGGCCGCGTCCTTCACCGGCCCGACTGCGCTGCACAGGCGAGACGGCAGCAGGCTGTTCGGCGTCAGCAGCGGGCCGGTGCCGAACGCCTGGTGCGTGAACTGATAGATATTGACGATGCCCGGGCCGGAGATCACGACCTCGTTGCCGACGCGGCCGAAAATCGGCGTCAACGCTTCGACGAGCTGCATTTCGCGCGGCGTGCGCGCCGCGAAGTCGGCGTGCCCGCCTTCCGACGCGCCGGGCACGAACCGGCCGTCGACGTTGTGCAGCATGGCCTCGCCGAGCCCTGTTCCAGCCGCAATCACCGCGGCGTTGCCGCGCGACGCGGCGACGCCCTGCTGCAGCACCGCGAGCTCGGCGGACTCGAGCACCGGCACCGCATAAGCGAGCGCTTCGAGATCGTTGATGATGACCGATCGGCGCAGGCCCATCGTCTGCGCGACCTGCTCGCCGTCAACCAGCCACGGCACGTTGGTGAGGCGCGCCACCTGATCGGTAATCGCGCCGGCCACGCCGAAGCACGCGGCGTTGATTCCGCGCGGCTCCATGTTGCGCGCGCGCAGGAACTCGCGGACGATCTGCTCGAGCCCGCCGTATCGAGCGTGATGAATTCGCCGACCTCCACCGGCTGCGGCCGCTCGGGTGCGGGCGCGAACAAGCCGAGAAGCGTTTTCGTTCCGCCGACGTCGCCTGCGAGAAGCATGAGGAATGCTATAGCTGTCAGCCATCAGCTGTCAGCTCTCAGCTGAGAGCTTTCTGAAAGCCGACGGCTGATGGCTGATGGCTTTAAACCTTCTTGACTTTACCAGCCACCTGTCTCATCTTCGCACTTGAATGACGTCGCTCCCGTCATCGTCGGGCCCCTACGGTGTTCGCCACATTCGCAGCCTCTACCCCGCGATCACCGAGAACCATCTGCGCTATCTCGAAAAATGGGGTCTGATCCACCAGGCCGGCGGCCAGCACGCCGATCGTGAGTACTCCTTCGGCGATCTTCAGACCATCAAGCACGCCGCGGGAGAGTTGGAGCGCGGCACGCCGCTGAAGGTGATCCTGAGAGCGCTGGCGTCGGAGCGCGAAGGACAGCTCGTCCTGGATTTCCATGCGACGCCGGACACGCCGCGCGCCAAGGTGGTGACGCTGCAAGTCAGACGGACGCCGCCGACGGTCGGTTCCGCGGCGCCGCTGCAGGCGGCCAACACTTCGTTCCCGTTCTCCGACCCGCAGACCGCTCTCGCGGCGAAATACTTCGTCGAGGGATCGCGGCTGGACGATGGCGACGAGAGGAAGATGGAGCAGGCCGCGGCCGCGTATCGAAAGGCGCTGGTGATCGATCCCGATCTCGTTCCGGCGATCGTCAACCTCGCCAACATCCACTATTCGCGCGACGAGCTGATCGAGGCGCAGGCGCTGTACGAGCGCGCGATCGGGCTGGACCTGGATTGTTTCGAGGCGCGGTTCAACCTGGGCAACATCCATCACGATCTCGGCCGCTATCGTGATGCGCTGGGCTGCTACCGGGCCGCGGTCGCGCTCAACCCGACCTACCCGGACGCGCACTTCTATCTGGCGGTGACGCTCGAGAAAACCGGCCACTCAGCCGAGGCGAAGGTCCACTGGAAGACCTATCAGGAGCTCGCGCCCAACGGCGAGTGGTCCGAGCTGGCCAAAGAGTTCTCAGAATAAGTAAGAAGGTCGAGACAGTCTAGAGGTACAAAGTAAAGACGGTGATCACTTCGAACCTCTGTACTTCGTTACTCGTCTGCGACTCCTCTGACTTTTCAGTAGATATAGTCGTTGCGGTCCCGCTTCTTTGGCGTGCGGCGCAGCTTGTAGTACGCGCACTCCAGGCACCACGACTCGCAGTTGAACCCTTCCTTACCCGCGAACGGCAGCACATCGCGATGGGTGCAGAACTCGCCCGAGTCCGGCGTCGCGCGCCAGCGGCAGGACTGAAAGCGTTCCATGGCCGGCGACGCGGCTGGCTGGGTCGGCGACGGCGCATCGGATGGCGCCGCATCGGGCCCCGGGCTGGCGTGAAAGAATTTTCGGTCGTCCATTAGAGTCAGAGTCGAACGTTATGCCGGTTCAAATTGATGCATCATCCCTGCAGTTCGAGCCCGAACGAGCGCTGCAGCGCCTGGAGCGCGCGCGCTTCCTCGGGAGCGACCAGCGTGAGCGCGGTTCCGGTGGCGTCTGCCCGCCCGGTGCGCCCGACACGATGCACATAGGTTTCACGATTCGAGGGCACTTCGTAGTTCACGACGTGCGTAATCCCGTCGATGTCGAGGCCGCGGGCGGCGACGTCCGTGGCCACCAGCACCCGGTGGCGCCCGCTGCGGAAGCCTTCGACGGCCTGCGTCCGCTGTGCCTGCGTCCGATCCGCGTGCAGCGCGGCGGCCTTCAGGCCCGCCGCGGCGAGCCGCCTCGCGAGCCGCTCGGCCCCTGACTTCGTCCGGACGAAGACGAGCACCGGTCCTTCGGCGCGCCGCAGGAACTTGGCGAGCCATTCCGCTTTCTGTCCCGCCGCCACGTTCTCGACGGTGTGGGTGATGCTCTTCGCCGGCCCGCCGGCGGATCCAATCTGCACGTACTTCGCCTGCCGCACCACCTCGTCCGCCAGCCGCATCACGTCGTCCGGCATCGTCGCCGAGAAGAGCAGGGTCTGGCGTGCCGCGGAATCGGGGAGCGCGGAAACAATGCGGCGCACGTCGGGCCAGAAGCCCATGTCCATCATGCGGTCCGCTTCGTCGAGCACGAGCGTATCGAGCTTGTCGAACTCCACCGCGTTGCTGCGCATGTGGTCCATCAGCCGGCCCGGCGTGGCGACGATGATGTCGACGCCCGACTTCAGCGCGCGTTCCTGGGCGTCCATCGGGACGCCGCCGTAGACCGCGATGCTGGTCAGGTCGGTGTGATAGGTGAACCCCTGCACGTCGTCTTCGATCTGCACGCACAGCTCGCGCGTCGGCGCGAGGATCAGCACGCGCGTGAATCCACGCTCCTCCGGCGCCGCCGCCCGCGCCTTCAGCATGCGGTTCAGAATCGGCAGCAGGAACGCGGCCGTCTTGCCGGTGCCGGTGTCGGCGCAGCCAATCAGGTCGGTGCCATCCATGACGATCGGGATGACGGCGCTCTGAATCGGCGTGGTCGTGGCGAACCCGCGCACGCGGATGCCTTCGATCAGCGACGGCTCGAGACCGAGGGTTTCGAAGCCGACCGGGCGCGGATCGTATTCCGCCTGTTCGCGCACGGGTGCCGGTCGGGTCGGCGCGGCGACGTGCGTCCGGCCTTTCGAATGGCGTGTGCTGCCAGTGTGGGGACCGCGTCCCCGTCGGCGGCCCTGCGGTTGTCTATGGGCTGTATGGGAGCTCAAAACTGATTCTTACCGAGCGCGGAAGGTAATGATGCCCCGGACCGGATCGTAGGGCGAAACGCCAACGGTCACGCGATCCCCGGGAACCACCTTGATGCGAAAGCGGCGCATGCGGCCGCTCAACTGCGCAAGCACCTCGTGTCCCTGGTCGCACTGCACGCGGTAAAGTCCGCCGCTGTGCACCGCGACGACGGTGCCTTGCACATCAATCAGATCGTCCTTGCTCAATTGGTATCCTTTCCAATCAAAGATTGTGCCATATTTGACCGCCCCTGTAAACGAGGATGGCATGCGGTTTGAGAAACCGGGCGCCCAGACCGGGGCGCCCCGGACTAATTAGACCCGTCCGCAATCCTAGAGGTTTCGGACAGCCGTTTCAATTTGTTCCGCAAGGCTGGCGTAGTCGTTGCCCTTCAGCAACATAGGGGCACCGAACGCGACCCGTGCGATTCCCCTTGCGGGGAACTTCCACTTCTGATGGAGGATACGGTCGAGCCCCTCGAGCCTGACCGGGATCACGGGGATACTCCAGCCGCGCGGCAATCATCGCCGCCCCCGGCTGGAACCGGCTGATCTCGCCTTCCTGCGTCCGCCGACCTTCCGGATAGATCAGAATCGAAAACCCATCCGCGACCAGCTCACCGATGTAGCGCAGCGTCTGCCGTGTGCCCGACTCTCGCTGAGGCAGCGGGAATGCGTTGAAGAACATCGACGCCAGGTAGTAGTTCAGGCTGTTCGAGATGTAGTCCCGCGTTCCGAACTGCTCCGGATAGAAGTGCGCCTTGAAGAACTCCTTCGCCATCGCCGGCGCCACGCGGTAGCGCCATTCAGCCGGAAGCGCGTCGAGGATCACCGGCGTATCGAGGTGACTCTGATGGTTGGCGGCAAAGATGACCGGGCCCTTCGCGTTTCTAACGTGTTCGAGCCCTTCGACTTTCGAGCTCACGAAGACACGGCCGAGCGGCAGGATCCAGGTCGGCAGGCTGGCCCGGCGCAGCGCGCGGGCCGGCAGCGAGCGGTTCCACGACGGGAAGGCGATCGTTTCGGCGGCGGTCATCGCCGCCGCCGCGGCGCCTTCGAGCGGCTGAGTGAGCGGCGCGAGATCGCCGACTGTCCGCGCCGCCGCAAAGCGTGACTCGTCGATCGTGACCTGAAACGCCTCTTCCAGCGCCATCATCAGCTCGACGCGCTCGAGCGAGCTCAGGCCGAGCTCTTCGATCGTCGTCGTCCGCGACGACCGCCCGTGCCGGGCGCGAAGCGCGCGATGACCGATTCGACGGTTCGCGATCCCGCGCCGGCGCCGCTCTCGCGCCGGCCGTGTTCGCCGGTCAGCCACTGCTTGAGTTCCCGGCGCTTCAGTTTTCGCGTGCCTTCGGTTCGCGGCAGCTCCGCGCCGGTCCAGACCGCCGCGGCGCGGATTCTCTGATGGTCCGCAAGCTGCGCGTTCGCCGCGCGAAGCACGTCGTCCACCGCGGTGCCCGGCTCGAGCACGAGGACCGCGTGCACGCGCTCCGAGGCCGCGCCCGCCGTCGAGGCGCCGACGACCGCCGAGTCGCGAACGCCGGGCAGCGCGTTCAGCACGCGCTCGACATCTTCCGGAAAGACGTTCAGGCCTTCCGGCGTGACGATCATCTCCTTCTTGCGGCCGCGGATGTGCAGCTGGCCTTTGTCGTCGAGCTCGCCGATGTCGCCGGTATGGAACCAGCCGTCGCGGAACGCCGATGCGCGTCTCCTCCGGCGCGTTGAAATAGCCGCGGGTGACGTTCTCGCCGCGCACGAGGATCTCGCCGTCGTCGGCGATCTTCACCTCCACGCCGGTGATCGGCTTGCCGACTGCGCCGCGCGCCGCATGGAACGGGTGATTCAGCGTGACAATCGGCGCCGTCTCGGTGAGCCCGTAACCCTGGACGACCAGAAACCCGAGCCGACCCCAGAACGCTTCCAGCTCCGGATCGAGCGGCGCCGCGCCGACCACGAACGCCCAGAACTTGAACCCGAACAGCCGATGCACGCTCGCGGTATTTCCACCAGCGCATCGCCCAGTGCATCTTGCCCGGCGAATGGCTCGGCCGCATCCGGCGACAGACCGCAGCACGTGATCGCGCAGCACTTCGAGCATCTTCGGCACGCAGACGAGCACCGAGATGCGGCGCTCGCGGATCTGCGCGGACGATGTCGTCGGGGGAGTAGCTCCGGGTGAAGACGACCAGTCCCGGCAGCATCGGCGGGACGAACGTCGCCATCGCCTGTCCGAACATGTGGCTGAGCGGCAGCAGGTTGAGAAACCGGACCGGCAGGAACGGCTTCGCGTAGTGCTTGTATTTCTGCATCTCCCGTTCGATCGGGACGATGTTGGCGAGCACGTTGCGATGGGTGATCACGACGCCCTTGGGATCGGCGGTGGCGCCGGAGGTGAAAATGATTTCCGCGGTGTCGTCGGCGGTGATGGCGGGCGCGGCGGCGGCGGTGACGTCGCCACCGGGCTCGTGGGGCGCCCGCAGGTCCGAGAGGCTCCAGATCGGCCGCGCTCCATCGAGCGACGCGCGATCGACCACGTCGCCGACGAGGATCGCGCGCGCGTCCACGATCTCGGCGACACGGGTCAGGAACGCCGCCGACGTGCGGTAGTCGATCGGCACCAGCACCACGCCTTCGAGCAGGCATCCCCAGAAGGCGATGATCCACTCCGGCCGGTTCTCGCTCCAGATCGCAACCGATTGACCCTTGGCGACCGCGGCCGATCTCAGCCGCGCGGCGAACGCATGGGCGGCGCGGGCGACGTCGGCGTACGAATAGGACCACGTCCGGTAGCCGTCGTCGTATGTGAGGAAATCGCCGCTGGTCGCTGACAGGTCCGAGAAGAAATCAATCAGCGTGCGCCGCGTCATTCTGCTGAATTATGATTGAAATCGAATGGCGCTCCCGCCAGTTTTTGCAGCCAGCGCGCTCTACGACAACCTGCTGCAGGCCGCGCTGCGTCAGTTCTTCGGCCGCGCGACCTTCGAGACAGAGCCGATCCCGTCGCTGTCGTCGGACGGGCGGCTGGCGATCGAGCCGACGAACGATCCGTCCGTTCTGTCGATTCGCTGGTTCGGATCGCGGCACGTGCTGCACGTGCCGAGCCGGCGTCCGTTCACCGCGCACGAGGTGAATCTGGCGCTGGCGATCGGTTCGGTGCTCGCGAGCCGCTATCGCGCGATCTTCGACCCGAAGCAGATGCTCGAGCGCGGCGACCTGTTCCGCGGCGCCATCGAGGATCGGTATGTCGCCGCCTACCTGGACATCATCGACCGCCCGGATCGGCCGCCCAAGCGCGCCGACCTGGTTGCGAGCGCGATCGAGGTCATGCGCGTCGCCGCGCTCTCGAGTTACGAGAACCGGCCGATCTCCTCGGGCGCGCTGCTGCTCGACGCCGAGCGCGACAGCGAGCACGTGATCCAGCCAACCGCGCCCGAACTCCAGTACAAGTATTCGCCGGCGCTGACCGGCATCAAGAGCTTCTTCCGCATCTGCGACGGACTGCAGACGCTGTTCCTCGTCAACAACGTGGGGACGGTGCTCGACATCGTCGAAGTGGCGCGTTACGCGAAGCCGGGCGAGCTCGAAGTGCCGAATCCGTCGCAATACAAGGCGCACGCGCTGGCGACGGCGAACAACCTGACGATCTGCGTCGTGCTCAGCCCGTCGCACGAGATCAAGATCTTCGCCGGCGGCGTGCAGGTGTTCAGCTTCCGCAACGCGCGGTGGCACCTGCTCGACATCCAGGCGAAGTACGACATGTGGGAAACGTCGGTCGGCAACCGCGCGCTGGCCGAGCGGCTGTTCCAGACCGCGCTCGATCTCGCCGATGCCCGCGAGGGCGCGCTGTTCGTCGTCCTGAGGGATCCGCAACGGGATCTGGGGCAGCTCGTCGCGCCGGCCGACCGCCTCGACTTCATCCGGCCGCCGATTGGAGAGACGCTCAACCGGCCGCAGCTGCTGCACATGCTCAACGGGCGCACCGCGGTCGGCATCGACCCCGCGGTGCTCGCGAGCCTCGCCAAGACGGACGGCGCGACCGTCATGGACAATGCCGGGCGCCTGCTCGCGGTCGGCGCGATTCTCCTGCACAGCGAACCGCCGGAGCCGCACTCGAGCCTCGCGGTCGAAGGCGCACGAACGACCGCGGCGATGGCCGCCGGGCGGTTTGGCTCGGTGTTGAAGGTCAGCGAGGACGGCCTCGTCACCTTCTACGACAACAGCGAGAGGATTTGGGACATCTGATGCGGATTTTTCTGACCGGCGGGACGGGTTACATCGGGTCGGCGGTGCTGGACGCGCTGATGCGCGGCGGACATCGCGTCGATGCGCTCGTGCGCAACAGCGAGAAGGCGGCCGAAGCGCAGGCGCGCGGCGCCACGCCGGTGCTGGGCGACCTGTCGGAGCCCGCGAGCTACGCCGATGCGGTCGCGGCGGCGGACGGGGCCATTCACACCGCTTACGAGTACTCGCCGCGCGGACGGGACGTCGACGCGGCTGCGATCGACGCGATCCTTTCGGCGCCGGCGAAGCCGGGACGATTCATGATTTACACGTCGGGCGTCTGGGTGCTTGGCGCATGCCCGTCGCCGGTGGACGAATCCGCGGCGCCGAATCCGGCCGAGCTGGTCGTCGTGGCGCCCGGCGCACGAGCGACGCGTGCTTGCGGGGGCTCGAGCGGCTTTCGAACCGCCGTCATCCGCCCCGGCATCGTCTATGGCGGCTCGCGAGGGATCGTCGGCGACCTGTTCAAGGATGCCGCGAACGGCCTGGTCCGCGTGATCGGCAACGGCGACAACCACTGGCCGCTGGTCTACGAACGCGACCTCGGCGAGCTGTATCTGCGGCTGGCGGCGCATTCCGACGCCTCAGGCGTCTTCCACGCGAACGACGAGGGGGACGAACGGGTCAACGACCTCGTCGCGGCGATCGGCGAGCACGTGCCGATCCGGCCGAGCGTCCGGCGCGTTCCGCTCGCCGAGGCACGGCAAAAGCTGGGCCGTACGCCGACGCGCTCGCCCTGGATCAGAAGCGTTCGCAGCCCGCGGGCGCGTGCGATCGGCTGGAGCCGTCGCTGCGCTCGGTGGCGGGCAACGCGGCGCGCCTGTTCGACGAGTGGCGGAGCGGCCGCGAAGAGCGTGACCTACTTGAACGACACGCCGGCGCTGACGACCATCAGCGTCACCTTCGGATACGCAGGCCGGCCGTGCTCGCTTCCTGTCCGTCTGATCGCGTAGAAGCGCAGGTCGAACGTAAAGGCCAGGTGGTCCTTCGCGAACCAGCGCGCGCCGCCGCCGTAGTTCAGCACCCGATGCTGCCATCCGCCTCGGCGACCGGATCGTCCTCGCGCTCGGTCGTGAAGCTGCCCCAGCCCAATCCGCCGCTCAGGTAGCTCCAGCCCTTGCCGGTTCCAAAGTTCAGCGACACCTGCGGCGATACCGTGGAGAAGTGCGTTTGCACCGTGGGGCCGTCCACGCCGGTGTCGTCCTCCGCCTCGAGCGTGTTGCTCGCGCCGCTGAACAGAATCTCGCCGCCGAGTCCCAGCGTCACGCGTCCCATGCGGACGGGATACCAGTGGACGCCGCCGGCGAGACCGAGGCCGCGGGCCGGCATGTTCGTCGTGCTCACGCCGAGCGCCGAGGCGACGTCGGCATTCTCCTTGAAGCGCGGCAGCGCGACCCGCGCGTCGACGGCGACGGGACCGATCGGTTCCGGCGTCTGTGCGAGCGACACGACTGGGAGCAGGAGCAGGGAACAGAGCAAATACGCAATACGCATCGGTGTGTCGGTCATGAGCGAAGGAGCTCGCGCGCGGCAGCGAGCCCGTCGTCGAGGGTGGTCACCCGCCCATCCAGCTGACGTTCGTAGATTTCCTTCAGCAGCCGGCCCATGCCGGGTCCCGGCGGCACGCCGAGCTCCAGCAGGTGGCGTCCTTTCACGATCGGCTCGGGCGGGGCATGCTCGACGCCGAGCGCGCGCGCGCGCTCGATGAACCATCGGATCCCGGAACAATCGAACTTCCCCGTGCGGCCGAGACAATCCGATTCGGCGACCCGCGCCAGCAGTTCGAGATCGACCTTCTGCGACAGGCGCCGGAACGCGCCGTCGCCCACCGGCGTCTTCGATTTGAAGAAGGCGTTCGGGGCAAGGTGATTCGCCACGATCCCCACGACCTGGCCGCGCACGTCGAAGCCGCCGATCGAGTGCACGTTCAGCCGATCGAGCAGCGCCAGCGTCGGCGGCACGCCTTCCTGTTCGTGCTCCATCGATCGGATGCGGCCGTCGAGGACCGCGGTCGTCGGCGGCTTGCCGAGATCGTGACACACGGCGCCAAGCATGACGGTGACCTGCTTCGGCTTGTCGAGATCGTCGATCCGCGTGCGCGCCTGATCGATCACCATCAGCGTGTGCACCCAGACGTCGCCTTCGGGGTGCCACTCGGGTTCCTGCGGGCACCCGACCATCGCGCGCATCTCGGGGAACAGCCGGTCGATCACGCCCAGCTCCAGTGCGAGCTCGAAACCTCTTGACGGCCGCGGCGCGCGCAGCAGCAGTTTCTCGACTTCACCCCAGACGCGCTCGGCCGGCAGGTCGTCCAGTGGCAGGCGCCGGCACAACTCCATGGTCCCGGGATCCATCTCGAGCTCGAAACGTCCGGCGAACTGGACGCCGCGCAGCACGCGCAGGCTGTCGTCCGCGAACGTGCGCGGATCGACGGCCCGCAGCAGCTTGCGCTCGAGCAGGTCCGTCCTGCCGTCGAATGGATCCAGGTACTCCTCGCCGAGCGGATCCCACGCGACTGCGTTGACCGTGAAGTCCCGCCGGCGCGCCGCCTCCTCGACTGACATCGACGGGTCGCCGGTCACCTCGAATCCACGATGTCCGGCTCCTACCTTCGAGTCGCGGCGGGGCAGCGCGACGTCCACGTCGGCAACCTTGAACACGGTGAAGCTCTCGCCGACGACGTTGAGGCTGCCGAAGCGCTGAAGGATCTCTCGCAGCCGCCCGGCGCGGCACCCCGAACACTTCGACGTCGACGTCCTTCGACGGGATGCCGAGCAGTCGATCGCGCACCCAGCCGCCCACGAACAGGGCGCGGCCGCCCTCGTCCTTGACCGCACGCGCGATCGCGACAGCCGTCTCGATGCTCATTCCGGCTGCTGGACGCTGGACTTACGCCGCCGGTCGTATCGGCGCATCAAGGAATCGGTCAGCTTCGGCGCGACGGCGTTGAGGATCGGCAAGGCTCTCGACACCCTGTGCGGGTAGATCTCGGGACGGGGATGGCGAATGCAGTCGACGATGACCCGCGCGACGTGATCGACGGTCTGCCGGGGCCCGAGGCCGGAGATGTCGTGCCCGTAATCACGCGACATCGCGCTGCGGAACTCTGTTTCCGTCGAGATCGGGAACACGGCGCTCACGTGGATGTCGCTGCCGGCGAACTCCGATCGCAACGACTCGGCGAAGCCGGCCTGCGCCGCCTTGGTCGCGCAGTAGCCGCTCATCAGCCCGATGCCGCGGCGGCCGACGATCGACGAGATGATCAAGAGGTGGCCGCGCCCCTGCTTCCTGAAAATCGGGAGCGCGGCGCGGGCGCCGAAGTAGGTGCCCATGAAGTTCACGTCCATCATCCGCCGCATGATGTCGGGCGGCGTTTCTTCGACCGTTCCGTAGATAGCCGAACCCGGCATTGCAGATCATGATGTCGAGCGAGCCGAACGCCTCGACCGCGCGCGCCGACGAACCGCGCCACTCCTCCTCGACGGTGACGTCGCCGGTGACCGCTTCGGCGCGGCCACCGGCGGCGCGGATCCGTTCGGCGGCGCGCTCGAGTCGATCGGTGCGCCGCGCGCCAAGGACGACCGCGACGCCTTCGCGGGCGAGATGTTCGGCGCAGGCCAGGCCGATGCCGGACGAAGCGCCGGTGATCGCGGCGACGCGGTTCGCGAGCGTCATCTGGCGATGATACAGTCTGGCCGACTGGCATGGATCCGTCCATCTCGCTCCTGCGGCATCTCGTGTCCATCGACTCGGTCAATCCTTCGCTCGTGCCGGCGCGCGAGGCGAAGGGGCGATCGCGGCGGTGGTTGCCGAACACATGCGCCGGATTGGCCTCGCGGTCGAGATCAGGAAGTCGCGGCGGGACGGCCGAACGTGATCGGCGTGCTGGAAGGGCGTCGTCAGGACGCTCGCTGATGTTCTGCGGACACATCGATACCGTCGGCGTCGACGGCATGGATCGTCCGTTCGCGCCGGACGAAAACGGACGGCCGCCTCTACGGCCGCGGTGCGCAGGACATGAAGGGCGGCGTCGCCGCCATGATCGACGCCGCGCGCGTCGTCGCTGAGCGGCGGACTCGGACGCGGCAGGTCTGATTGTCGCGGCGGTCGTCGACGAGGAAGTACGCCAGCATCGGCGCCGATGCGCTCGTGTGCGCGTGGACGGCGGATGCGGCGGTGGTCACCGAGCCGACCGATCTGCAGATCGGCATCGGCGCACAAGGGATTCGCCTGGCTGGAAATGGAAACGCGCGGCCGCGCGGCGCACGGCAGCCGGCCGAAGGACGGCCGCGACGCGATCCTGCGCATGGGACGCGTGCTCGGCCGTCTTGAAGCGCTCGATCGCGACTTGCAGTCGCGTCCGCCGCATCCCGTCATCGGCGACCGGATCGCTGCATGCGTCGATCATCAACGGCGGACGGGAGTGGAGCAGCTATCCGGATCGCTGCCGCCTGCAGGTCGAGCGCCGCACCATCGCCGGGGAGGATCGGCGACAGCGCGCTCGACGAGATGCAGCAGATTCTCGACGCGCTCGCCGCAGACGATCCGGAGTTCGAAGCGTCAGCGCCGATTGAATTTCTCGCGGCCGCCTTACGAGGTCGCGTCGGATCATGCGCTGCCGGTGACGCTGGCCGCTGCCGCGGCAGCGCAATCGCTGGACACGCGGGATGGTGGGAATGAGCTTCTGGACGGATGCCGCGGTGCTGGCGGGGCGGGGATTCCCTCGGTGCTGTTCGGCCCGGGGGGCGCGGGCCTCCACAGCACCGAGGAATACGTGAATGTGGCCGACGTGCTCGCCTGCCGCGATACGCTTGCGCGGCTTGCGGTCGACTGGTGTGGATAATCAGCTGTCAGCCATCAGCCGCCCTGAAGCTGACAGCTGATAGCTGAGAGCTGATGGCTTTGAAACCTACGCGCTCTTGCGAAGCACCAGTCGCGGCTTCGAGAGCAGATGGCGGTGCGGATCGCCCTCGAAGCGGCGCCGCGGGCCGCGCCCGCTGACTTCCCACCCAGGCGTGTCGTGGCCGCACGACGTGCAGCGCATCATCACGCGGTTGCCCTCGAAGTGCAGGATGGCGTCGTGCCCGCGAAGGCCGCAGAAAGTCTGGCCGAGCCGGCTGATGATGCGTCCGACGAAACCGCCGTTCGAGGCGGTGGCTTCAGAACTGACGTCGATGACGCCGCGAGCTGCTGGGGATAGTTCGTAACCATTGGGCGCTCCTGGATCCTCCGATAAGCCCGATCTCTAGGACGCGTCCGTTTTTCGATCCGTCTCCGCCGCGTCCGTGGCTCATGAATATCAAGAGATATGCCACGGCTGGGTCATTCCCGTATCTCGAACTGAGCAAGGGACTTGGCGTGAAATCACTGATTCCGCGCGACTGACGGGTTATGTAGTCGTCCGGCTAACTGATTGACTCTCAGCGGCTCCTGAGGGGGACAGTGGGGCCAGCCGGCGGCCGAGTGGAAGACACTTATCCTTCTCGCAGTAGACTTCTGATGACAAATCCGACATTTGCGGGACGTTCTCCCAGCCGACGCATGAAGTACGGGAACCATTCGCGACCGAATGGGACGTATACGCGGAGCCCGTAGCCGTCGCGGACGAGGGCGGTCTGGAGGTCGCGGCTGATGCCGTAGAGCATCTGGAACTCGCACGATTTCGGAGCAATCTGCTGTTTTGCCGCGAAATCGCGCGTCGCGGCAATCATCGCCGGATCGTGCGTGGCGATGGCCGGGTAGGTGCCACCCGTCAACAGCACCTTCATGATGTCCACGAATGCTGCGTCCACGCCGGCCTTGTCTCTGATACGCGACGCCGCGCGGTTCCTTGTAGGCGCCCTTCACCAGCCGCACACGCGCGCCGAGCTCGTTCAGGCGCCGCGACGTCTTCGACGCTGCGCGGCAGACAGGACTGCAGCACCACGCCGACGCTGCGATAGCCCTGCTGCCAGATCGTCTCGAACACGTCGAGCGTGACCTGGGTGTACGGCGAATTCTCCATGTCGATGCGCACGAAGAACTCGTGAGTGCCCGAGGCGTCGAGAATGCGCCGCAGGTTGTCGACGCACGTCGCGCGATCGACCGTCAGCCCGAGTTGCGTCAGCTTGAGCGAGATGTTCCGGCCGATGCCGGCTTTCGCGATCGCGCTCGATCACCGTCAGGTAGGCGCGCGTCGCCTGATCGGCCTCGGCGATGCTGCCGACGCTCTCGCCGAGGTAATCGAGCGTCTGCGTCTTCCCATCCGCTTCGATCGTCCGCGCCGCGGCGATCGCTTCGTCGACGGTTTCTCCGGCGATGAAGCGCCGCGCGAAACTCTCGGCGCTGCGCATGCCGTACCGGGATGCCATTCGTTGAAGCGTCTGGCTGCCTGCGAGCGAGTGGAAGAGCGCCTTCGAGAGGCTATCGATCATCAGTGGGTTCGCGGAGGTCGCCGTGGCCCCGTGAGCAGATGCTGCAGCGTGCGCGCGTAGTAGCGAAGGACGGTGCGCTCGCGGACCCGGAAACGTCCACCGCGTTCGACGTGGATGATGTTGCGGGCGGCCAGCGGCTCCGCCCCTTCGTCGACCGCCTGTCTGCCGGACGTGACGCCGAGGTTTGCCCCCGCCGCGCGCAGCGTTTCAATCAGCGCGTCGGCGCGGGCGATGAGGTCGTGCCGCCGGATCGACGGCCGCATCGCGGCCGCGACGACGGCGGTCGGCAGCACCTTGTGCATCGCGCCGATCGTGTCGCGGATCTGGTGCGCGAGCGCCATCACGTCGCGCCGCGACTCGGCGTCGTAGCCGCGCAGCGGAACCGGCGCTCCGAACGTGACGAACGCGCGCGATTGATAGCCCACCGCGTAGCGCACCATCTCGGCCACTTCCCGCGCGAACGGCCGCTGCCGCCGTTTGGAGCCGAGATGCGCCAGGATGTGGTCCTCGAGCACCAGGTCGTAGGCGATCGCCATCGGCACGACGACGAGGTCGCTGCGATGCGACTGCATCGCGGCATGCAGCAATCCGGTTTTCGGCGTCTTGAGCTCGCCCGAGTAGCTGCGGCCCCCTTCGATGTAGAACATCAGGTCGTGGCGCCGGAGCAGTTCGGCGACGTAGGCCTTGAGCGTGACGAGGTAGGCGGGGTCCTTCGTGTTGCGGCGGATCGGAATCGCGCCGGTCACATGGCGGTGCAGCAGGCCGAGCGGCCCGCCGAACAGGTTGATGCCCGCCGCGATCACCGGCGGCCGCACGCCGTTGTCGTCGAGCACGAGCGGCTCGACCAGATAGTCGAGATGGCTCTTGTGATTCGAGATGTAGATGATCCGCCCGGCGCGGGTCGCATCCTGCGCGATCCGCGACGCCTTCGTCGATGCGCTCGACCTTGCGGAGAATCGGATAGAGCGGGTGCTTGAGCGCGCGGTAGATCGGATACCGCTGCGTGGTGCGAAGCTCGTCGAGATACGCGTGGATCCGCTCGCGTGCCTGGAGCTCGGACTGGCCGTGGCCGCCGCGCAGGTACCGCGCTACATCCTCGCGCGCCAGCACGGCCTGCGTGATGTCGTCGAGCATTGCGCCGCACTATATCACCCCTTCGTCTTTCGATCGCCGGAGGCCGACGCTCGTCTGTGCGGGGCGAGTTCCGCGCAAACCGCCTCGGTGAATTCGGTGGTGGTGGCGGTGCCGCCGAGATCACGCGTCCGCACCCGTCCTGCCGCGAGCACGCGGTCCAGCGCGGCGCGGATGCGCGCGCTCTGCTGCTGCTCGCCGATGTGATCCAGCATCATCAAAGCCGACAGCAGCAGCGCCGTCGGGTTCGCCATGTTCTTGCCGGCGATGTCCGGCGCGCTGCCGTGAACCGCTTCGAACACCGCGCAGTCCGTCCCCAGGTTCGCTCCCGGCACGACGCCGAGGCCGCCGACCAGACCGGCGCAGAGATCCGACACGATGTCGCCGTAGAGATTCGGCAGCACCAGCACGTCGAACATCTCAGGGTGCATCACCAGGTGCATGCAGGCGGCGTCGACGATCCGCTCGTCGTACGACACGTCGGTGAACTGCGCGGCGACTTTCCGGCAGCTCTCCAGGAACAGGCCGTCCCCGAGCTTCATGATGTTGGCTTTGTGGATCGCGGTGACGCGTTTGCGTCCGGTCGCCCGGGCGTGCTCGAAGGCGAACCGGGCGATCCGCGTCGACGCACGCTCGGTGATGATCTTCAGGCTCTCCACCACGCCGGGCACGACCTCGTGCTCGAGGCCGGAATACAGGTCTTCGGTGTTCTCCCGGACGATCACCAGGTCGACGCCGCTGAAGCGGCTCTCGATGCCGGCCAGGTTCCGCACCGGCCGGAGGTTGGCGAACAGATCGAGCGCCTTCCGCAGCCCGACGTTCACGCTGGTGAATCCCTCGCCGATCGGCGTGGTGACCGGCCCCTTCAGGGCGACCTTGTTCCTCTTGATCGATTCCAGCAGCTCGGCCGGCAGCGAGGTCTTGTGGCGTTCGAACGCCGTCACCCCGGCGTCGTGCCGCTCCCATTCGATGTCGAGGCCCGCCGCGGAGAAGATGCGGACGACGGCGGCGGTGACCTCGGGACCGATGCCGTCACCGGGGATCAGCGTGATGACGCGATGTGCCATTGGAATCAGGATGCGTGAGTAGGGAGCCGTGGGCGCCAGCAGCGCGGCGACCTTCTCGAGGAGCGCGCGATCGGCGGGACCGAACGCGGCCGGCTTGTCGCTGTCGATGTCGATCTCGCCCAGCACGTCGCCGTCCAGCATGATCGGCGTGACGATCTCCGACTTCGTCTCGATGCTGCAGGCCAGGTATCTCGGATCCGCGCTCACGTCGTCGACGATGATCGTCGTGCGCTCGGTGGCGGCGGCGCCGCAGATGCCGCGGCCGAGCGGGATTCGCGTGTGCGGCGACGGCTTGCCGACGAACGGGCCGAGCACGAGCTCGTTGCCGTAAAGAAGATAGATCCCCACCCACGTGTAGTCGGGGTGCTCGGCCTGGAGGGTCCGAACCACCGTCTTCCATCGCCGGCGTGCCGGACTCGCGGCCGATCAGCGACTCAATCTTGTCGAGCGTCTTCTGGTGCTTCTGCATTTTGGTCCGAATCAGTCCTTCAGCTCGAACGCGAGCAGCAGCAGGCTGCCCACGAGCGGTACGATCTGGATGGCGCTGGCCTGCGCGTGCAGGCGGCCGAATCTGACGCGGCGATCGTCGTCGGCGCGCAGGCTCGACGGCGCGGCGCCGATCTCCTGCCGCAGCTGGTCGATCTGTCCCCGCAGCACGAGTCCCGAATAGAGCGACGCCGCGAACATCGCGGCGATCAGTCCGGCGCGAAGCGCGAAGCGCCTGGGCCTGGGTCCGAGGACCGCGCGCGCGACGAGCGACGCGAGCGCGACCACCGCGCATCCGTAGCTCACCAGGTGGAACCGGCGCAGGATCTCGCCGACCACCGCGCCGGACAGGACCCGGGGATCCGCGACGTGCTGCGCGGCCATCGTGTCGAAGACCGCGGGCGCAACCAGCGCGCCGAGCGTCAGCAGGCCGCCGAACCAGACTGCTGCGGCCAGCAGGCCGGCGAACCGCAACGCAAGCATCTCCTCATTATAATTGACGTGTCTCGTTCCCACCGGATCCTGATCATGTCCATCCCATGGCTGCCGTGGAGCGCCGATGCCTTTGCGCAGGCGCGCGTCGCGGCGAAGCCGGTCCTGCTCTTCATCTCCGCGACGTGGTGCCGCGGCTGCGACGACATGGAGCGTACGACCTACGCCGACCCGTCGGTGCAGAAGCTCCTCGCCGACCGCTTCGTGGCGGTGCGCGTCGACGCCGACCGCCGACCGGACATCTTCGAGCGCTACACGCTCGGCGGAGTGCCTACCACCGCGTTCCTTACCGGCGACGGGATCATCTTCGGCGGCGGAACGCACGTTCCGGCGGATCGGATGGTCGGAGCGCTCGAGCAGGCTGCCGCCGCGTTCGCCTCGCGACGAGATGAAATCGAGCAGCGCTGCTCACGGGGTTGGCCGTGCGCCCGCCCCGCACTCCGCGACCGCGCCGTCCTCGAACGACCTGATCGCGGGCGTCTTCGAAACGTACGACACCGAGCACGGCGGCTTTGGATCGGGCGGGAAGTTCCCGATCACGTCGCCGCTGCACCTGGCCCTCGCGCTCGGCGCCGAGTCCTCCTCGCCGTTCCGCGGCATCGTCGAACACACACTCGACGCGATGCGTGGCGGTGCGCTGTACGACGCGGTCGACGGCGGGTTCTTCAGATGCGCGGCGACCCGCGACTGGCAGAACGCGAGCCAGGAAAAACTGCTCGAGGTGAACGCCGCGCTGCTGCGCTTGTACATCGAGGCGGCTGACGTGCTGCAGTCCGAGCGATATCGCGAGACCGCTGTCGACGTGCTGCGATACGTCCAGACATGCCTGTCCGATCCGGTTGATGGGGGATGGGCTGGGTCTCAGCGCGGGGACACGGTCGATCGGACGATCTACTCCGGCTGGAACGCGCAGATGGCGTCGGCGGCCCTGCGCGCCGCCCGATCGCTCGACGATCCGTCGCTCGGCGAGTTCGCGGTGAAATCGCTCGAGCGCGTGCTGCTGGCGGGCTATCGGCCTGGCGCCGGGGTGGCGCACTGCGACGATGCCGATGCCCAGGTGCGCGGCCTGCTCGACGATCAGATCCAGATGGCGGCCGCGTCGCTCGACGCATTCGACGCGACCGGCAACGTCGTCTATTCGATGATGGCTGAAGAGCTCGGCCACTATGTGCTGCGGACGATGTGGGATGACGCCGAGCCGGGGTTTCTGGACCGCGTCGGCGGAGACGACGAGGTGGGGCTGCTCAAGCAGCGGGCGAAGCCGTTCGTGTCGAACTGCGAGGCCGCGTCGCTGATGGGCCGCCTCGCCGCGGCGTCGGGCACGCACGAGTTTCGCGAAAAAGCCGAGGCTGCACTCTCGAGCCTGGCGGCCGCGGCGCCGTCGCACGGACCGCTGGCGGCGCACTATCTCCTCGCGGTGCGCGAGTGCGGCCTCCGGTGATAAACTCCGCTTCTGCCATGGCTGACAATTCCGCCACAATGCTTTCCGCTCTTCGCAACATCGCCACCGACCTGCGCATCGACTCGATCCGTTCGACCACGGAAGCGGGCAGCGGTCATCCGACCACGTGCCTTTCGGCCGCCGAGATCGTCGCGACGCTGTTCTTTGGCGAGATGCATTTCAATCCAAAGGATCCGCGCAATCCCGACAACGACAGGTTCGTGCTGTCGAAAGGGCACGCGGCGCCGATCCTCTACGCCGCCTGGGCCGAGGCCGGGTTGTTCCCGCGCGAGGAGCTGCTGAAGCTCCGCCGCATCGATTCGGACCTCGAGGGGCATCCCACTCCCAGACTGAATTTCGTCGACGTGGCCACCGGCTCGCTCGGTCAGGGGCTTGCGGCCGGCGTCGGCATCGCGCTGAACGCGCGCCGCATCGAGTCGCAGTACCGCACCTACGTCCTGCTCGGCGACGGCGAGATGGCCGAGGGGTCGGTCTGGGAAGCGGTCTCGATGGCGGTGCACTACAAACTCGACAACCTGTGCGCGGTTGTCGACGTCAACGGCCTGGGACAGAGCCAGGCCACGCAGTTCGATCACGACATGCAGCGGATCGCCGCACACTGGGCCGGATGGGGATGGCACACGATTACCGTCGACGGACACGACATCCAGCAGCTGCTCGACGCATACGCATCGGCGCGGAACACCGCCGGACGACCGACGGTGATTCTCGGGAGAACGCTCAAGGGCAAGGGCGTGCCCTCGATCGAAGGCAAGGACGGCTGGCACGGAAAAGCCCTGAAGAAGGACGAAGCCGAGAAGGCGATCGCCGAGCTGCAGGGTCAGATGCAGCAGGGCGTCGCCAGGCCGTCGATTCCGGCTCCCCGATCGACGTCGAAGAAGCCCCCGGCACCCGATTATTCAAAGGTCCCGGCCCCGGCGTACAAGAAAGGTGACCTGGTGGCGACGCGCGAGGCCTGGGGCACCGCGCTCGCGGTGCTGGGCGGCGTCGATCCGCGCGTCGTCGCGCTCGACGCGGACGTCAAGAACTCCACGTTCAGCGACAGGTTCGAGAAGGCGCACGGATCGAGATTCTACGAGGCGTTCATCGCCGAGCAGGCAATGGTGGGCGCATCGATGGGGCTCGCGGCGCGCGGCGCGATTCCGTTCCCCTCGACGTTCGCGTGCTTCCTGACGCGCGCCGCCGATTTCATCCGCATGTCGGGCATCTCGTTCGTGAACGTCAAGCTCGCCGGATCGCACGCGGGCATCTCGATTGGCGAAGACGGGCCGTCGCAGATGGCGCTCGAGGATCTGGCGATGTTCCGCGCGGTGCCGAACTGCACGGTCCTCTATCCTTCCGACGCGGTCAGCACCGAACGGCTCGTCGTGGAGATGGGGAAGACCGAGGGGCCCGCCTACATGCGCACTTCGCGTCCGAAGACCCCGGTTCTCTACAGCAGCGACGAACAGTTCCCGATCGGGGGCTGCAAAGTGCTGCGGCAGAGCGATTCGGACGTCGCGACGGTCGTGGCCGCGGGCGTCACTGTTCATGAGGCGCTGAAGGCGGCCGACGCGCTGCAGAAGTCCGGCATCAACATCCGGGTAATCGATTTGTATTCGGTGCAGCCGGTCGACGCGGCGACGCTGATCGCCGCCGCGCAGGCGACCGACGGCATCGTCTTCACGGTCGAGGATCATTACGCCGCGGGTGGAATCGGCGACGCGGTGAGTGAGGCGCTGGTGCCCGCCGGCGCGGTGGTCCGCCGCCTTGCCGTCCGCGAGATTCCCCGCAGCGGTCAACCCGACGAGTTGATGGATCGATACGGTATTTCCGCCGGCCATATCGCGGATGCCGTGCGCAAGACGCAGCTCTCGGGAGTGCACAACTGAAGCCTGCCGCAGTCGCGCGGGCGATTGACAGCGGGCGATGGCGGATGAGCCGCGTTCTGCTGCTGGCCGCGGCGGTTTGCGTGTCGCTGTCCGCGCAGACCGTCTCCCCGTCGCCGCGAGGCGCGCGCGATCCGGCGTGGTCTCCCGACGGCCGCAGGCTCGCGCTCTCGTTCCTCGATCAGATTTGGATCTCGTCACCCGAAGGGCGCGATGGGCGCGCGCTGCGCGCGGCCGAAGCCGCCGTGGAACGCGATCCGGCGTGGTCGCCTGACGGGAAGTCGATCGCGTTCGCCGCCGACAGCGGTCGCGGATTCGACATCTTCGTTGCGCCCGCCGGCGGCGGCGTCGCGAAGCAGATCTCCAGGCTCGACGGCGACGAACGGTGGCCGGGCTGGACGCGCGACGGCCGGCTCGTGTTCTCGCACCGCGACGCCGCCCGCTGGCGGCTGTTCGCCGTCAACGCCAGCGGCGACGGTCAGCCGCAGCCGCTCTTCCCTGACACCGCGAACGACGACGAGCGCGAAGGCGAAGTATCGCCCGACGGCAAGCGCGTCGCCTACGTGTCCGATCGCGATTCGGAAGACGGCGACTCCGATCTGTGGGTCGCGGATCTCGCGCTGGGGCCGCGCGATCGCGTGAACAGGACGCGCGTCGCCCGCATACGCGGACTCGAGGGATATCCAACCTGGGCGCCTGACGGCGGACGCATCGCCTACTTCGCCGTCCGCGAGGGCCTCGGATCGGTCTGGGTGTCGCCGATCGAAGACACGCCGGCGCGCGACGAGGAGTCCACCGCGCCGGCGCGGCCGAGGCCGGCGGCGCAACCGGTGCTCGTTTCGCGGCGAGGCGGCATGCCGGCGTGGTCGCCTGACGGCAAACGCCTCGCGGTGTCGCAGCTCCCGGCAGCCGACCCGACCTACAACGGCAATCCCGAGCGCAACGGCGACGACCCGCCGCCGCTGTTTGCCTCGCCGGAAGCATTCCGTCTCTGGCTCGTCGACGCGCCGCTGCCGGTTGACGCCGGCGCCCGTGAAATCACCTCCGCCGCGCCTCGTCCCGAGCAGCTGGCTGGCGCGTTCGATCGCGTCTGGGAGACGCTGCGCAAGCTCTATTACACCGACGGACCGTCGGCCGCCGAATGGCAGCAGCTGCGGTCGAAGTACCGGCCGCAAGCGGCGGCGGCACGCGACGAGGCCGCCGTCGAAACGGTGATCGACGCGATGATCGCGGAGCAGCCGCTGATCAAACCGGCGGTCAGCTCTGAGCGCGCCGTCGTGGTTTCCGGCCATCCGCTTGCGTCGCGCGCAGGTCTCCTCGCGCTGCAGCGCGGCGGCAACATCGTCGATGCGGCGATTGCCGCCTCGTTCGCCCTTGGCGTCGTCGAACCGGACGCGTCGGGAATCGGCGGCGACGGGATGGCCGTCGTGTATCTGCGGGGGATGGCGGAACCGGTCGTCATCGAATACAAGGACCAGGTTCCGATTCACGCAACGCGCGAAAACCCGCTGCTGACGGCGGGCACCGGCGACGGACCCGCGGCCGCGAACATTCCCGGCGTCGTGGCGGGCCTCGACGCGCTCTATCGGAAGTTTGGCAGCAAGAAAGTTGAGTGGGCGGAGCTGATCGCACCCGCGATCGAGTACGCGGAGAAGGGATATGCGCTCGACGAAGCGCTGCCGACGTCGATCGCCGAGGGACGGAGCTACTTCCAGAAGTATCCGGCGGCGGCGCGCATCTACTTGCCCGGGGGCAAGCTGCCGCGGCCCGGCGATACGTTCGTGAACAAGGACTACGCCGCGACGCTGCGCACGATTGCGAACGAAGGGGCCGACGCGTTCTACCGCGGTTCGATTGCCCGCCGCATCGCCGACGACATGGCGAAGAACGGCGGGCTGATCACGCTCGACGATCTCGCGCAATACCGCGCAATCGAGCGGCGTCCCCTCGTCGGGCGCTACCGCGATCACGTCGTCTACAGCGCGCCGCCGCCGGTATCGACCGGCGCGCAGCTCGTCGAAACCCTCCAGATCCTGCAGAACTACGCGCCGAACGGCGCCGCTTACGCCGCCAGCGCGGACTTCCTCCATTACGCGATCGAATCGTGGAAGGTCCGCGATCAGTCGCCGCGCATCGCCGATCCCGGTCTGTTCGAAGTGAGCCTGGGTCCGCACCTCGATGCTGCCCACGCCGCGTCGCTGTTCAAGCGCATCGATCCGAAGAAGGCGTCACGCGATCGCAATCAAGCAGGCGACGGCGAGAGGCCCGAGCGGATCGGCCGCGGGACGACGGCGTTCGCCGTCGCCGATGCCGAGGGCAACATGATTGCCGTCACGCAGACGCTCAGCACGTGGGGCGGCACGTTCTACGTGTCCGACGGCCTTGGGTTCCTCTACAACAATCATCTGCGGTTCGGCGGCGGCGGAGCGCCCGGACGCTTCCTTCCGCTCGCGCGCTCATCTTCAACGAGTGTTCCGACGCTGCTGTTCCGCGCGCCGGCAACCGGAAATGGACCCGGCTCTCCCCGGCTGGCGGTTGCGGCCGCCGGCAACGCATGGATCCCAGCGTCCGTGTACGAAATCATCCTCAACGTCGTCGACGGGGGGATGCCGGTGCAGAAGGCGATCGAAGCGCCGCGCTTCCTGATCGGCCGCGATCCTTCGGAGCCGGGCGCGAGCCGCATGCAGATCGAGGATCGGATCCCGCGCGGCATCCTCGAGGACCTCATGGCGCGGGGCCACCGCTTCCAGAAGATCGGACGCAAAGGCGAAGTTCGCTACGGGTACGCCGCTGCCGTCACCGTCGATTCGGACGCTCGCCGTGTTCACGGCGGAGCCGAGCCGCGCCGATCCCACGCCGCGGCCGGCATGGGCGCGTCCCCCTCCAGCAGCCGCTAAAGCGTGGCGGGGTCCCCCGCCGATTGACGTTCTACCGGTTAGCGGGCCGGCGTCGATCCAGGCTCGTCTTCAATCCGATGTGTGGATTGAATGCGCAAGGGAGGGACCCATGGTTCGGCGCTCGGTTCTCGTGCAGTGTGTCGCTGGCGTTCTAGTAGTTTGGCTGGTTTCCGCGTCGCTGGCATCCGCGCGCGAGACAACCAAACAGATACTCCAGAGAATCGAAGAGACGCTGGCGCAGATCATTACGCTGGTCACCCCGCCTCCACCTCCACCACCGCCGGTGGCGGTGAATCGGTACGAGGCTGTTGTTCCCGTTCGTCACCAACCAGGCTGGATGGGACACGGCTATCACCGTGGCGAATACGGGCAGAGACAGCACGGGTGTCGTTGGCGTTGCCGGACTCTGCGCGATTCACTACTTCGGTGCAACTCCGACTGGGTCTACATTTCCTCGGCAAACGACGAGCACCCCGATTGCGGTCGGCGACCACCTGCGCCTCACTATCAGTGGTGGCGGCAGCCACGGGATTGCGGCCACGCCGAATTTTCAGGGGTACGTCGAAGTGGACTGCCAGTTTCCGTACGCCCACGGCTACGGGCTTGTGACCGATGGACCGGTAGGCTCGGCCAGGATCGGCGGCACGGTGCAGGCCCTGGTGCTTCCGCATACGCGAACGAGGTTCGCCGCGGAATCCCTCGGACAGTAGAACGCCGCGCGCAAGGCCGCGTTACGCCGGCACGGCGTCCGCGGCCCTGCCCATCTTGAACAACCCTTCGAAGACCTGCCGCAGGAGATCGGGACGCTCGCCGAGCGCCTCGATGAGGTCTTCGTGATCGATCCGCAGCGCGACGCCGCCGCGACGAATGTCAGCCGAGCGGCCGAGCGGACGTCCAGCCATCGTGACGATCGAGCCGATGACGTCGCCGGATTTCGCCACCACCGAGGGGGCCCCCGACGAGCTCTCCAGCGACACTTCGCCCGACATGATCAGCCAGAGTGCCGGCGCCGCAGATTCCGGGAAGAGCGCCTCCCCGGCTTTCATGTTCACTGTCTTGGCGATGTTGGCCAGATGCCGCATCTCGTCCGCCGAGACGCGCGAGAAGAGCGGAATGTGCTGCAGGGCGAGCACCTTCTCGATTGGCGAGAGCCCGGCCCCTGCCAGCAGCTCGAGATCGCGCGCGCCCGACACGGCGTGCACCGGAACGTCGGGTTCGGTGAGCCGGTCGGCGAGCGTCGCGAACAGTCCGCTCACGAAGTCGCCGTTGTCCGCCAGCAGCGTGCGAAGCTCGTCGACGGTGAGCACGAGCGTCACCGCCACACCGTTGGCGCGGACGGTCTCGGCGCTGGGCGTGCCCTGCAGCGCCTCCGCGAAGCCGATTGCGGAGGGCGCATGCAGCGTGCGCGGTTGCCCGGCGCGGCTCGAACAGGTGACCTGTCCGTCGAGCAGCAGGTGAGACGCGGTGGGCACCAACCCTTCCTGCACGAGCACGGTGCCGGATTCGTGCCGCACCTGGCGGGAAGCACCCGCGACGCGGAAGAGCTCATCGACGGTCACCGACTTGAAGAGCGGCAGGTCGCGGAGACGAACCGCCAGCTCCGCGGCCGGCAGCGGCTCGAGCCAGAGCTCGCGGCGGCGTTCCGCCGGCATGCGGAACTCCGCCAGCGTCCATGACGCGGCCTCGAACACGTACCAGTCGCGGACGTCGCGGTGCGCCAGCACGTGCTCGATGTCGTCTGACAGCGAGGTGATCTTCTGCTGGCGCGCGACCTCGATCGCCGAGGCCGCCACCACCTGATCCTCGTCGTTGATCAATTGCAGCAGCGTCTCTTCGACGTCGCGGGGCCGCGTTCTCAGCAGCACGTTGGCGCGGCGGACTTTCTCCTCGAGCGGCATCTCCTCGAGCACCGGCATGATGCGCTTCCGCAACTGGCCGCCGAGGACGTTGTCGAGATACTCCGACGCACTGGCGCGGCTGCGCGAGTCCCCGTGCTCGATCGTCCATCGTGCCGCCACGATGTCCCGCCAGGGATACAAAAGCTGGAGCAGCAGGTAGGTCCGATTGATCATGCGCTCCATCTTCTGCGAGAGCGCCTGCGAGAGCAGCGAGTCGGCGGAAAGGCCGCCCTTTCCGAACAGGTTGTAGTGCAGCGACAGGTACTCGAAATACGTTCTCGACTGCTTCAGAGCCAGAGCCTCGACCGGCTCGCGGCGGAACGTCAGCTCCGGATGATCGCGGCGCAGTTTCGCCAGCGCCGAAACGACCTTGTAGCGGAGGAAGCCGTCGGGTTCCTCCAGCGCGCCGATCAGGACGTCGACGCTCTTCTGTGCGGGAATCTGCGCGAGCGTGGCGGGAATGTGCCGGCGCACCCAGACATCCTCGTCGGGATCGCGCATGAAATGCGCGAGGGCGTCGACCACGGGCTCACCGTAACTGACGAGCACCGCCCTGGCGCGTCCCTTCAGGCGCCTGTCGCGGAGCAGCGACACGAGCGTCGGGACGAACACGAAGTCGTTCGAGCCGGCGGCGCGCACGCTTTCCATCGCCTCGTCGGCGACCTCGGGCGCGGAGTCGTAGAGCAGTGGAATCAGCAGCCGCCTGAACCGCGGGTTTGCTATCTGCCTGACCGCGGCCGCCACATCGCGCCGCGCATCGCGCGCGCTGTCCTGCGCATCGCCGGCGAGCGTAGCGAGCGCCGACTCGGCGGCATCGACATCATCGGCCCGATCGCTGCCGGCGAGCGCAATCGCCGCGGTCGCCCTGACCCGCGGATCCGGCTCCGCCATGAGCGGCCGCGCCAGCGACGGCGCGTCCTCGCTGCTGATCGACGACAGCGCCCCGATCGCCGCCGCCCGGACAGCCGAATCGGGATCGCCGAGCATCCGGCGGATCTGCGGCACCCACTGTGCGGCGATGTCGCTGCGGACCGAGCCCAGCGCCGCCAGCGCACGCGATCGAACGCTCGGCGAGCCGTGATACAGCAGCAGCGGCGTCACCAGGTTCCGCTTGTCGAGCGATTCGAGCACGTCGATCGCATAGACGACGCGCCCGGGATCGGGATGGGCCAGCTCCTCGACCAGCGTTTCGATCGTCGAGAGGTCGGCGCCGCTCAGCCGCACGAGCTCGGGCTGCACGACCTTCTCCTGGATGCTGCGACGGAACGCCTCGACGTATCCGCGCTTGGCGCGCAGCGCCGCCGCAATCCAGAGACCCATCACCGCCAGGCTCGCGTAGCTGATCTGGTACCACGTGAGGTTCAGACCCCAGGGCTTGATCAACACCAGCAACAGCAGCGCCGCGGCGGCGCGGCCGAACCGGTCCACGGTGACGTCGACAAACGGCTTCGCCTTCTGCTTGATCTCGGGCGGCAGCGGCAGGAACAGAATCTCGCGCGACGTCTTGTCGACGGTATAGCGCAGCGACTTGTCCAGGACCCGCGCGAACATGGGTGCCCACAGGGCGGGGTAGAGCAGAATGGTCACGGCAGTGATGCCGAGACCCACCGGCAGGATCATCAGCGCGAAGCCGACGCCGAGCAGACGGTGAATCCGGCTCGTCAGCCATACCTGGATGACGAATCCAATTACCGAAACCCACACCTGGACCTGGGCGAGCGTTTCTGTGATCGCGTCCGTTTCGCCGCGTCCCTTGAATGCCTCGACCGCCATGTTGAGCTGCTGGTCGATGATCCCCGCGCCGATCGACATCATGCGCGATCGTCAGCGCGATGATCTGGAGGTGCTTCGATTGGCGGAGCATTCGAAACGCTTCTCCGCCGCCGACCCCTTTCTCTTCCCCTGCGCTCTCGAGCCCGACGAAGTCCACGCTGCCGACGCGGCGGATGATGACGACCACCAACAGCGCGCACAGGGCGAGCAGGATTGCGCTGACCAGTACCAGTTGCCGGCTGCCGATCTCCTGCGCGAAGAATGCGGACAGACTGGCGCCCGCCGCGCCTCCGGCGGTGGAGCCGCCGCCGATGAATCCAAACAGCCGCTTGGCGGCGCGCGCGTCGTAGATCAGGTTGGCCAGCGTCCAGAACTGGCTGATGAGCAGCACCGCGTAGATCTGCCCGAACAGGTAGAACGCGACATCGACCCAATCCTGGCCGGCTGCCAGCATGATCCAGAAGAAGAGCAGCAGCCCGACCATTCCCGCCTGAGTGAGCGGAACGATCCAGCGGCCCGGCAGTTTGCTTCCGAGCTTGCTGTAGCCCTGCATGATCAGCCCGACGATGAATGCCGAAACCAGCAGGATGTAAGGCAGGTTTTCAGAGCCGAGCGAGCTGATGAACCGCGAGCGCGTAATCGGCTGCACGATGTTGTAGGCAGCCATCGCGAGAAACGAGTAGCCGAACATCATCAGCGCGCCCGTGACTTCTTCGCGTCGCAGCTCGACGACCGGCGACAGGAGCTTTTGCAGCAGAGACATGATTCCCTCTGAGGAGCGCTCCGGACCTTCTGCTTGTGGTGGATAAAGACCTTACAGCCTAAGCGATGCGGAAACTGAAGTAAACTGCGGCCCAGCCGATGCTGCAGCGGGTCCGCCGGTTCTTCGATATCAGGCCCGGCGAGGGTCTGCCCACCCTGCTCACCTTCGTCTACATCGCGGTCGTCGTGGCGGCATACCTGCTCGCCAAGCCGATCCGCAACGGCCTGTTCCTGCAGGAATACGACGCCTACGCGCTGGTTTACATCTACGCGGCGGTGCCGGTCGTCCTGACCCTCTTCGTTCGCGCCTACTCGCCGATTGTCGGGCGCTTCGGGTCGCGGCTGGTGACGGTAGGGACGCTCGTGTTCTTCAGCTCGAACGTCGTGCTCTTCTGGCTGGCATTCCGGCTGTTTCCGTTTCCGCTCCTCACCGCCATCTTCTACGTATGGGTCAACTGCTTTGCGGCGATTGCCCCCGTCCAGGCCTGGAGCTTTACCAACTCGCTCTTCGACACGAGGCAGGCGAAGCGGCTGTTCGGCTTGATCGGATCCGGAGCGTCGTTCGGCGCCATCACCGGGGGCGTTCTTGCGCGCTATCTGGTCGAGCCGGTCGGCGGATCGATCAATCTGCTGCTGGTCCTCGCGGCGCTCATCCTCGTCGCGGCGATCGTCGTGCTCGTCGCGCACGCACGCGTGCGCCGGACCGGACTCATACGACTCGGCCGTCCGACCGTGCCCCGGTTCCGGCAGACGCTCGGCGAAATCGCCGAGAACCCGTACCTGCGATTGATGGCCGTCCTCGTGTTTCTGTCCGCCATCGTCACGCAGTGGGCCGGCATGCAGCTGAACATCGTCGCGGACGCGCGGTTCGGCGGCAACGCGGATGAGCTGACGCGGTTCTTCGGCACCTTCAACTTCATTCTGGGTTCGTGCAGTTTCGTCGTACAGCTGTTCGCCACGAGCAGCGCGCTGCGGCGGTTCGGCCTTGCGGTGACGATTCTCACGCTGCCGCTCTCGCTCGGGTTCGGCAGCCTGCTGATCGTGCTGCTCCCCGCATTCTGGTCCGTGCTGCTCACCAACGCGTTCGATCAGGCGTTCCGCTTCTCCGTCGACCGCCCCACCTACGAGCTTCTGTATCTGCCGCTCGCGCCCGCCCAGCGTGTTCACATCAAGAACGCGATCGACATCGTCGTCAACCGGATCGCCGACGCGATCGGCGCGGTGATTTTCGGCGTCGCCACGATCGGATTCTTCTTCCTGCCGGGACTCGGGCTCGGGCTCACCGGCACCGCCGTGCTCAGCCTGATTGCGATTGCGATGTGGGGCGTCGTGGCCTGGCGGCTGCGCGCCGAGTACGTCCGCACGATCCAGGAGAGCATTCATCGTCACCGGCTCGATACCGAACGGACCGCGCGCAGCGTCGTCGAGCGCTCGGCCGCCGAGGCGCTTCGAACGAAGCTGGCGGCAACCGACCCCATCGAAGTGCGCTACGCGCTCGGGCTGCTCGAGATTCAGCAGACACGAAGCTGGCATCCGCTGCTCTCCCAGCTGCTGCAGCATCCGGAGCCCGACATCAGGCGCCGTGCGCTGGCGCTCCTCAGCAGCGCGGGCGCCAGGGAGGTTGCAGACGATGTGGTCCGCCTGCTGCGGGATCCGGATATCGGCGTTCGGACCGAAGCGCTGTTGTATCTCTCACGCGAAATGGGCATCGATCCGCTCACACGGATCCAGGAGCTCGGCGACTTCGACGATTTCTCGATTCGCGCCGGAATGGCCGCGTTTCTCGCCTCGCCGGGGCCGTCGCAGAACCTCGTCGCGGCCCGCGCGCTGTTCGAGGCGATGGCGCACAGGGAAGGCGGCGCCGGCGTAAGGGATCGGATCGAAGCGGCGCGGCTCCTGGCGCTGGTTCCCAGCGAGTTCGACGATCTCCTTGCCAAGCTGCTGCTCGATGAAGAGGAGGAAGTGGCGCGCCAGGCGGTGCGCTCCGCGCGCGTTCTCGCGTCCGAAGCGCTCGTTGGGCCTCTGATCGCCACGCTCGCGCGTCAGGAGCTGGCGGACGAGGCTGCCGAAGCGCTCGCGAGGCTGGGGAATGCGATTGTTCCGGAGATTGCCCGGCGGCTGCGCGACGAATCAGAGAATCTCGAGATTCGCAGGGAGCTGCCGGGCGTGCTGGTGCGCATCGGGACGACCCAGGCGGAGCACGTGCTGATCGACAGTCTGCTGCACGCGGACACCACGCTCCGGCATCGCGTGGTGGCATCGCTCAACAAGATGCGCGCCGTCCATCCCGACGTGCGGATCGATCCGAACACCATCGAGCTGCTGCTCGCGGCCGAGATCGCCGGCCATTACCGTTCGTATCAGCTGCTCGGCCCGCTGCAGCGTCAGATGCCGGAGTCGGATCCGGTGCTCCAGGCCATGCGGCACTCGATGGAGCAGGAGCTCGAGCGCATCTTCCGGCTGATGAACCTGCTCTACACACAGGAAGGACTGCACGACGCGTACGTCGGGCTGCGCGCCTCGAACCCGGCGATTCGCGCGAACGCGCTCGAGTTCCTCGACAACGTGCTGAAGCCGGAGCTGCGCCCGCTGCTCGTTCCGCTCCTCGATTCGCAGGTCACGATCCAGGAGCGCATCGCGATCGCTGATCGCCTCGTCGGCGCGCCGGTCGAGACCGCGGAGCAGGCGGTGGCGACGCTGCTCGCGAGCGAGGACTCCTGGCTGCGATCGTGCGCCGTGTATGCGGTCGGCACCCTGCAGCTGCACGGGCTCGACGAGACGCTCCGGCGTTTCGAAACGACAGGCGACGTTGTGTTGCGGGAAAGCGTGCGGACCGCGCGCCGGCGGCTCGCCGGAGAGGCGGAGCCTGCGCCGCTGCAGGAGCCGGCGCCGGCGGATCTGGGCATGGGCGTCGGGGCTGGGTAGGTCGCCTAAGGCTTCTGTCCCGGCGTTGGCGCCAGCTCGCGCTTGTGCTCGGTCGCGCGGATCATCCGTTCGAGGCGCAGCGCGAGCGCTGGCGCCACCGAATCAGGTCCACCGGTCAGATACCGCTCGAGCTCGGCGTAGGTGAACCCCATCTCTTCCTCATCGGTCTGCCCGAGCCAGAGGCCAGCGCTCGGCGCTTTGTCGATGACGGGCTGCGGGACACCCAGCTCGCGGGCGAACGACCGCACGTCGCTTTTCAGCAGGTCGCCAATCGGCAGCACGTCGACGCCGCCGTCGCCGTACTTCGTGAAATATCCGATCGTCAACTCGGCGCGGTTTCCGGTCCCCGCGACCAGATAGTTCAGCGAGTTCGCGACGAAGTACAGAGTTGACATCCGCAGGCGCGGCTTGACGTTGGCGACGGGCACGCGGGACTTGATGTCGCCGCTGCCGGGTGTCTCGGGCCACATGTCCGCCGGCAGACTGCGCACGCCGTCGCGCACCACGGCAATCAGCCGGTCGTAGGGATCGCCCAGGTCCACTCGCACCACCGGCACGCCGAAATGCTCGGCGACCAACCGCGCATCCGCTTCATCACGTGGATCGCTGTGGCACGGCATGATGACGCCTGCCACCTGGCCCGGAACCGCCATCTGACACAGCCGCACGACGACCGCCGAATCGATCCCGCCGCTGAGGCCGACGACGAATCCGCGCGCGCCGGCGTCGTTGACACGTTGACGTAACCACTCGGCGATCTGCGCCGTCGTTGTGCTCATGACTCATCCAATCTGCTGCGACACCGGCGTGCGCTGGATCACGCGCAGGAACGCACCGACCAGTGTGGGATCGAATTGACGTCCGCTTTGCCGGCGGATCTCCTCCACGGCGTCCGAGATCGGCCAGGCAGCCTTGTACGGCCGCTTCTGCGTCAGCGCGTCGAAGACGTCGGCGACCGCGACGATGCGGCCCGCCAGCGGAATCGCTTCGCCGACGAGCCCTTCGTAGCCGCCGCCGTCCCAGTGCTCGTGATGACTGAACGCGATCTCCTCGGCGAGGCGCAGCAGGCTGAACCGGCTCCCGGACAGGATTCGCGCGCCAATCGCGGTGTGCGTCTTCACCAGCGCGAACTCCTCATCGGTCAGCTTGCCGAGCTTCAGGAGGATCGAATCGGGGATGCCAATCTTGCCGACGTCGTGGAGCGGGGCGGCGCGCCGGATCAGCGAAACGGTCGAATCGGGGAGTCCTACTTCGCGCGCGAGGAGCGCCGCCATCTGTCCCACGCGCTCGGTGTGATGGCCCGTATTGTCGTCGCGGAACTCCGCCGCGCGCGCCAGCCGCTCGATGATCTCGATCTGCGCCGACTCGAGCTCGCGCGTCCGCTCGCGGACCTTCGCCTCGAGCAGCTGGTTCTGACTCTGGATCTGCAGATACAGGAACCGCGTCTCCAGCAGCGTCCGGATCCGCAGCAGCACTTCGTCGCTGTGAAACGGCTTGTTGACGAAGTCCTTGGCGCCGCGCGACAGCGCCTCGCGCCGCGCCTCGGGCGCCATGTCCCCGGTCAGCATCAGGATTGGCAGGTAGCTCGCCTCGGCGAGCTGATTGAGCTGATCCATCACCGCCAGGCCGTCCATGTGCGGCATGTGCAGGTCGAGCAGGATGAGATCCGGCCGGAGCCTCACGTACAGCGGGGCCGCTTCCCGGGGATCCGTTGTGCCCTCGACCCGCGTGAACCCCTGGCGCTCCAGGAGCCGCTGCAGCAGCTCCACGTTCGCGGGCTCGTCATCGACAATCAGGATCCGGGCGTGCTTGAAGGTTCGCGAGGACATCATCTCCAATGAGCGCCGCTACCCGCCTGCCGACACGTCCGCATTCAGGATCGCTTCAGCGGCCGGAGAGTCGGGCCACACCACCGCGGGCGCCGCGGTGTATGAGGCATGGGCGAGCGCACTCTGGAAAAAGGCTACCTCCGAAGAATAGAACAGAAGCTTCAAATAGTGTCGAAACACGATGTAACACTGCCCGAGCGCGAGCGTCACCCACATCCACAGGCCCGCGCCGGGGGCGCCGGGGTTGACGATGGCATAGAGCAGCACCAGCACGGCGAAGGCGGCGCCGTTCAGCAGATACAGCAGGACCGCGCCGCGGTTGCGGCGCACGAATCGTGCGCCGGCCAGCAGCGCTCCGATCGCGCTGCGGCGATCCTCGACGACGATGCGGACGCGGGCGTAGTCGAAGACGAGATTCACGGCGACGAGCAGGATTCCGAACACCAGATAGCCCGCAACGCGCACCGCGAACCCGAGTCGTTCTTCGGTCATGTTCCGCGTCAGCGCGCCGAACGCACGATCCAGCAGAAGTCCGTGGACCACCGCGAAAAGGAAGTAATACGCCGCGAAGGCGAGGATGCCGAGCCGCAGGAACCGCCAGAAGTGCGTGCCGCACGCGGCGAAGAAACCGTGCGCGCGCGTGGGCCGCATCCTGGCGTAGCGGTCCAGCACGCCGCCGCTCAGGAACGACCACAGAATCATCCAGGCGGCAACCGCCGATGCGACGGCCGACGCGAGCGGCAGGTTGTCGAGCAGCCCGCTGATGTTGTCGAGCACGGCGCCGAAGCCGATGATCGACGGGGCGAACGTGGCGGCCAGCCCTGAGGCCTGCGCCATGAACTCCTGCCACCAGTCGTAATTCACGCCGGCCGCGACCGTATCCGCTGTCAGGCTCCTTCCCAGGTGCGACGCGATCGCCTCTCTGACGACGAGCGACAACGGCAGCGCGAACAGCAGCGTGACCGCGCACATGCCGAAGAGCACCAGCGGCGCGCCGTTGACGCGGCGCACACCCTCGCGGAACGCGCCCGCGGCGCCGATCTCAGATGAAGAATCCATACGTCAGCAGCTGATCCTGCAGCCACACCAGCCAGGCGAGCGACCACTTGCGCGCGGCAGCGCGGGTGCGCGGCGCGAGCGACATCGAATTATTGGTGTAGTTCAGGTCGAGGAGCAGCACGCGATCCGGATCGACCTGTGCCGAGACCGCGCGCACCGGCTTCGTCACCTCGAAGCTCTTCCAGGTATCGCGTCCATCCCACTTCCACCGGACTTCTTCCTGGTTGGCGAACACGACGCGGACGTCCACGGGGAAGACCCCCTCGGCGTAGCGGCGAACGACCACCGTCGTCCGGTATCCGCGATCCGAGGGCGCGCTGGCGAACGCGCGGGCGTCGCCGTCCCCGAAATATCCGGATTCGAGCGGCCGTTCGCTCTCGAGCTCGGCGATGCCGTAGTCGAACGCGTACGCGTTGCGATGAACCTGGTCGAAGAACCAGGTCAGGTCGCGCCCCGAGGCCTCGTTGACCGCCGCAAAGAAGTCATCCGGCGCCGGATGGCGGAACGACCACCTCGCGAAGTAGGTGGACATCGCGCGCTGGAGCGTGTCCCATCCAAGCATCCGCTCCAGCGTGTTCAGCCACAGCGCGGTCTTGTTGTAGGTGATCGAGCTCGCGCTGCCGGGCCAGTACCGCCAGGTCTCCTTGTTCTGCGCGTCCATCCGCGCGTTGGGCCGGTATCCCGACAGCCTGTTGCCGTCGGTCGCGCGGCTGAGTGTCACGTCGCGGAACACCCACGGCACGAACCCGCCGAAGTACCGCTTCGCATAATGCTGCGGTCCGAAGAACTGGTCGAGCGTTCGCGCCGTGGAAAACGTGTTCAGTCCCTCGTCCATCCAGGCATGCTCGAACTCGTTCGACGCGACGATGCCATACCACCACTGATGACCGGCTTCGTGAACGGTGACGCCCTCGGGCTGCGTCACGCGCCGTGGCGCAATCCAGCGCGCGCCGGCCGTGAAGAGCGTCGGGTACTCCATGCCACCTGCGCCGCTCTGCCAGGCCGGATCGACGATCGTCAGATTGGGGTAGGGATACGGACCGTACCACTCGCCGTAGTACTTCAAGGTTGCCGCCGTCGGCCGTGAAGTGCCGCTCGGCCTGGCCGGCATGCTCCGGCTGCAGCAGCAGCCGCAGCGCGACGCGGGGCAGCGTCGGGTGCTCGAAAACGGCGGTCCGCTCCAGGAAATCCGGGCTCGTCGTCCACGCGAAGTCGTGCACGTCCTCGGCACGGTACTGGTGCGTCGTGGTTCCGTCCCCCTCGTCGCGCCGGCTGCTCTCGACGCCGCTCGCGCCGACGATCCAGCCGTTCGGTACGGTCAGCCGCACGTCGTAGACGCCGAAGTCGGCGAAGAATTCGGTCGCCGAGTGGAACTGGTGCGCCCGCCATCCCGCATCCGACAGCACGCCGACCTTCGGAAACCATTGCGCCAGGAAGAAGAAGTTGCCGATGGCGCCGGTTCGTGAGAAGGTTCGCGGCACGCGCGAGGACCACGCCACGTGCACGTTGACGATTTCGCCGGGCCGGACCGGCGCGTCGAGCTGAACCTCCGCCAGCGTCCGATCGTCCGCGTTCCCGTCGTCGGGCGCGATGAATCGCAGCCGTGACGTGAGATCGACCGGCGTGCCGCCCGGCCCGATCACGCGGAGATTGGTGACGTCGATCGATCCCCAGTCCTGTTCCGGCCGCCGCGCCGTGTCACGGTCGCCTGCCAGCAGGCTTTCGCGAATCCAGGACGAGCGGGTGTTGCGCCAGGCGTTGTAATAAAGGTGGAAGCGCAGGCTCGCCGCGGGGCTGGACGTCACGTTGCGCCACGTGATCAGCTCGTCGCCTTTGAGCGTCCGGCTCGCCGGATCCAGACGGGCGGTGATGGTGTAGTTGGCGTTGCGCGGCGACCGCGCCGGGAGGCCGTCCTCGGTGCTTCGGCCGCGGGAGTAGGCTGGTTCCCTGCAGGCGACTGTGCGGGGACGCCTGCCCGGCCGGACGCCACGATGATTCCGAGCGCCACGATCACCAGAGATCGTGCTGGCACGCGCCAATCCTACACCAAGTGCGCGGAGGGTATAATTCACGGATCGGCACTCATACTTTCTTTTCGTGAGGAGCAGCGTTTATGGCAGCAGCGTCGGGCCCCATCAAGGTTCTGCATTTCGGTCTCGGGCCGATCGGTTCGGCGTCGTACGGCAGGTGGCCGGCCGCAAAGGGATTCAAGATCGTCGGCGCGGTCGACATCGACCCGGCCAAGGTCGGCCGCGATCTCGGAGAAGTCGCGGGGCTCGAACGGCCGCTGCGCGTCAAGGTGTCGGGCGACGCGAAGAAGGGCATCAAGTCGGCGAAGCCTGACGTCGTCGTGCTGTGCACGAGCTCGTCGATGAAAAAGGTGATGGATCAGATGGAGACGATCCTCGCCCTCAAGGTCCCGATCGTCTCGACGACCGAGGAGCTCGCCTACCCGACGAAGAACAACATGCGCTACGCGCGCGCGATCCATCAGCTCGCGAAGAAGCACAAGGTGGCGGTGCTCGGCACCGGCGTCAACCCCGGATTCGTGATGGACGCGCTGCCCATCATGCTGACCGGCGTCTGCGAGCGGGTCGAGGCGGTGCGCGTGGATCGGATTCAGGATGCGCGCATCCGGCGCCTGCCGTTCCAGCAGAAGATCGGCGCCGGCCTCACCCGCGAGCAGTTCCAGCGCAAGGTGGACGATGCGAGCGTGCGGCATGTCGGGCTGGCGGAATCGATCTCGATGATCGCGGACGCGCTCGGCTGGAAGCTCGATCGCATCACCGACGAAATCCAGCCGCGGATTGCGACCGAGACCGTCGCCAGCGAGTTCCTGGCGGTCGATCCGGGTTACGTCTGCGGCATCATCCAGGACGGCGTCGGCTACCGCGAGGGGAAGCCGGTGATCACGCTGCACATGGAGGCGTACCTGGGGGCGCCCGAGTCGTACGACGCGGTGGAGATCACCGGATCGCCGGCGTTGAAGGTGAAGCTCGCGGGCGGCGTGCACGGCGACATCGCGACCGCGTCGATGGTGGTGAACTCGATTCCGAAGATCCTCGACGTCACGCCGGGGCTGCACACCATGCGGGACATGCCGCTGCCGTCGTTCTTCGGGGGCAATCGGTAGGAGCTTCTGAAACGAGGAGCAGCCGTGGATCCCGCGCGCGCCAGACACCTCGAGCGGTTGCGGCACATTCGCGAGTCGTTTGCCGAAGCGAACGAGCGGCTGGTCGCCCGGCTGCGGCGGGTCGAGCATGGCGCCGCGGAGCGCGGCCCCGAGGGTGGCGGCTGGTCGGCGGCGCAGATCGGCTGGCACGTCGCCGCGGTCACGACCCGGTTCGCGAGCCTGGTGTCGGGCGACGCGGCGGGTCTTCAGCCGCTTCCCCAGGACTTCGTCGAGCGCGACTGGAGCACGATCGGCAACATCATTTCCTCGAGGCTTCAGGCGCCGAGAGGAACCGAGCCGCCGGCGCGCGTCAGCCGCGACGAAGCAGTGGCGGCGCTCGAAGCGTCGGGCCTCCGGCTCGCCCAGGCGCTCGACCAGGTGACGCCCGAGCGCGGAGCGGGGTTCGGGCTGAACAGCCCGATCGTCGGCGGCACGATTAACGTCTACCAGATCGCGGAGTGGGCGACGGCCCACGTGATCCGGCACAACCGGCAGGCCAAGCGGGCGCTCGGCGAGGGCTGAGCAGGCGTCAGGAGGCCTGCTGCAATCCCCAGCGGCGCCGCTTCAGGAACAGGCCCTTTCTCGAAATCCCCAACAACCGCGCCGCCTCTTCGACGCGGCCGTGCGTCCGTTCGAGCGCCCGCCGGACCAGCGTCTGTTCGAGCAGTTCGACCGCGGCCGGCAGCGGCTGATCCAGCGCGAGGTGGATCTCGGGCTCTCCCGGCGCCGAGGCGGGAATCGTGCGGCGCGACGCCTGGATCTCGGACGACAGCAACGCCGGGGTCAGCGTCGAGCCCGGCTCGGCGAGCGCCACCATCCGGCGCACCTCGTTGGCGAGCTGACGGATATTTCCCGGCCATGAATACAACAGCAGGTATTCGAGCGTCTCGTCGCTCAGCGTCAGCGGGCCTTTCTTCTGCTCGTCGCTGTAGCGGCGGATGTAGTGCTGCACCAGGGTCGGGATCTCCTCGCGGCGCTCGCGCAGCGGCGGCACGCGCAGCTGGATGACGTTGAGGCGGTAGAGCAGATCCTCGCGGAAGCGGCCCTGCGCCACCAGCTGTTCGAGGTTCGCGTTGGTGGCGGCGATGATGCGCACGTCGACGCGGGTCGGCTGCGACTCGCCGAGCGGGTGGACCTCCTGGTGCTCGAGGAACCGCAGCAGCTTGGGCTGGAGATCGAGCGGGATGTCGGCGATCTCGTCGAGGAACAGGGTGCCGCCCGCCGTCGCGCGGATGACGCCCGGGAACGAGAACTCGGCGCCGGTGAAGGCGCCCTTGCGATAGCCGAACAGCTGGCTTTCGAGCATGTCGCGCGGCACCGCGCTGCAATTGAACGGCACCAGCGCGCGCTCGGCGCGGTCGGACGACTTGTGGATCGCGCGCGCGAGCATCTCCTTGCCGGTGCCGGTTTCGCCGGTGAGCAGCACCGGCAGCGGGGTCGCGGCGATGCGCCGGGCGATCGACAGGATCTCCGCGGCCTGCTCCGAGGCCCAGATGCTCTCCGGATCGCCGTCGAGCGCCTCGGCCGGCCAGAGCGCCGTGCGCTGCTTCTCGTCACGGCGGTAGCGGTCCAGGGTGACCGCGGTCGCGAGCAGTTTGCGGATCGCGGCGAGGGTGCACCGCTCGTCGAGGCCGGCGCGCGGCCGCGCCAGCAGGTGCCAGGTTTCCTCGCGGTGGACGCCGACCGTCATCAGATCGTCGGGCGTCGCCGCCCGGGCCGCCGCCAGCGCCTCCTCCATCGTCCAGCCGTCAGCCTCGATGACGCGGTGCTCCTTGCCGCCGGTGGCGACGAGCGCGACGCTCTCGGCGCAGCGTGTGTCCTGCACCAGCGCGAACGCCTCGCGGCCGAGGATGTGCGGGTGTCCGGCGAGCTCGAGGAGCGCGACGGCGCTGTCGAGGTAGGTGGCGGAGTCGGGATCCGGACCGGAATCGGAAAACGACGCTCGTCTTGGTCGCTTCAGCCGCAGCGTCGAAATCACCAGCGCTCTCGAAAAGCCTGGATGCTCGTCTCGTATGTCCAGCGGCGCGCATTGCATGTCCCCCCTGCAGGAAAGCTAAACCCAAAAGCCGATGCAGACACGCTATTTGACTAATGGGCCAATGATTGCAAGTTTCCAAAATCGGTAGCTGAACGTCGTCCACTCTAGTTCCAGCCGCTATCAACGCTTCCTGTCGGTGGAGTTCAAATGCATTTGCGAACAGATCCAGATGGCTCGACCGAGCGAGCGCCAGCGAGGATTCTGCCTGACGAATTGCATCGCTCCAATTATGTTGGGATAGCATCATCCGAACGCGCGTCTGATGCGCATTCAACCGGTACCACGGTTGTATGCCTTCTCGGTCCTCGGCCTCGTCGAGAATCTTCAACGCAGATTCGTAGTCACCGGACGCCATGACAGTCCGAGCTTCGGTATCCGAAAGACTAAGCGCATAACTCGGATTGTCCAAAGGCTCACGGCGAGCCGCCTCAAGTTGCTCTCTCGCTTCCGACAGTCGACCGAGAGAGGAATATAAGAACGCTCGCGATGCAGCCGCCGCCATCTTGCCTCTGGACCAGCCACTTGCTGCAGCCTCCGCAGCACCGATTTCAGCTAAAGCCAAAGCTTCAGGGAGATTCCCCATCAACGTGAGAAGAGAAGCCTGATTCAACGCCGCACATGCAGCCAGGTGATGATTTGGTTCTGTGAGCAATAACCTCCGTGCAAGGTCGAAATGTTTATCCGAAATTGACGCCCGTCCGTTCTTTCCTTCTAACCTGCCAAATGTGATGTGAACCAAGGAGGTGGCATGGACGTCCCCACATCGCATTGCATATTCGCGGACACGTTTCGCCAGCGGCAACGATCTACTGAAGCCTTCACTGTCACAAACTCGCTCTAGAAGCTGCGCGGCCGTCTTGCACAACTGCGTATGATCACGAGCCTGTTCGGCAAACAGGATTGCCCGCCGGGTCATTTCGATCGCAATGGATGGGTGCCCAGAATGCCACTCAGCCTCTGCCATGAGTGACAGGGCCCGGCATTTGTACGCGGTCGTGAGCGTCGATGATGCCAGTATTCGCTTCGCTTCGCTGACGGCTTCCGAAGTTCTCCCGCGATATAACAGCAACTCTGCGCGCAAGATGGAGTGGTCGGGATCGCTCTTAACACGAACGGTCTCGAGAAGACCCAGAGCCTCTTCAAATCGACCTTCACGAACCGCTCGGTGGATAACGCTTTCTTCCGCCATAGTAGTTAATGAACTGATGTGCCGGGAGGCTGCGGGAGTATTGGCTGCTCGCGTCCAATCGCGCTCCGCATGAGAATCTCGAGGCTTGAACCATCAACTGGAGCACTTGCCACGCCAATAACGAGCTGGAGATGGGTAGCTAGCTCGTTAGAAAGCTCCTGTGACAACAGTGCCGAGACGCGAGTGGCAACGCCGAGAGCATCTGACAAGCCAGTCTGCGGTAGCAGCACCAAAAACTGATCTGTCTTATGCCGGAGCAGCAGATCAACCGTCCGTAACCCTTTCTTAATGCCCTCGGCAATGCGATCGAGATCAGCACTTGAACCTTCATCGCGAAAACTGTCGGGCCGATGAGATATTTTCACAGTTACGACGATAATCGATACGTCGGACGCGGGGGTGAAGTCCGTAGTAACGAATCCCGGCTGAACCGTAGCTTGCATTCCCGACGTTGAGAGCTTGCTCTCGATCGGCGGCTCAATCTTCAATGACGGCGCAACTTGTTTCACAATGCCTTCAACGATGCGGCGATGGTCTTCTCCGAATCCAGCCTCACTAGTCGAGTAGAGCGTTAGTACACCAATCAGATCATCTCCAGAGATCATTGGTGTATCCAGGCAGTTTTGAAGTGGTCTCAACCTCCGACCCATATCGCCCAAATCAAGGACTGGATCCGAATTGACGATAGTTCGCTTATTAGCGGCAACCCAGCCGGTCAAACGTTCGCCACGATGAATGCGCAGCCCTAACACGTGAGTTGAGTACCTCACCATTGGCTTGCGTGGCTACAAGATCATCGGTGGTTACTTCATACCTATAGAAAACGGATGTCGTCGCTGGAACCAGCCGCCTCAGGTGCGTAAACACTTCCTCAATGACCTGCGCACCGTCTGACCGACCAGACAAGGCTATGGCAAGGTCATACAAGACCATCATCTCTTCTGTGCTCGCGGCGATATCATTCAGGCGCGTTGTTCGCCCTGTCTGATCGGATGAAGTGCCGCCGCGAGCAATGCTTGAGAAGGCAAGTGTAGTGGTCGCAGCCGCACGAAGTTCCTGACGAGCAACTGAGTGAACTTCGATGAAGGCGTCAACGATGATGGGATCGTACATAGAGCCGCGTCTATCGAGCAGGATTTTTATGGCGTCAGCGTCAGGTAGGCGCGGGCGATAAGGACGGTCTGATGTAAGAGCGTCAAAACAATCCACGACAGAAAGGATACGGGCGCCGATCGGAATCTCCGCGCCTCTCAGACCATCAGGATAGCCAGAACCATCCCAGTTCTCGTGGTGATGTCGAACGATCGGGACGACCGGGTATGGGAAATCGATCGCGGACAGAATATCTGCTCCGACGCTGGCGTGAAGCTTCATCTTCTCAAATTCCGCAGCGGTCAACTTACCTGGCTTGTTCAAGATATATTCAGGGACTGCAAGTTTTCCCATGTCGTGAAGAAGTGAGGCCGCTTCTATTGCGCTGATTTGAATCTGCTCTTTTACTCCAATATGTTTGGCAAGTTGGACCGCGTATTGCTGCACTCGCCTAATGTGCCCGTGGGTGATCTGATCCTTGGCGTCGATCGCCATGGCCAGCGTCTCGATCGTCGACAGGTAGAGCTTATTGAGTTCGCTCAAGTGTCGATTCGCATCGTCGACGCGGCCCAGGGCTGCCTTGAAAGTCAAATAAAAAATGAGGAGAACCGGAAGCAAAACACCAGTGACGTAGAGGAAGGCATCATAAGTGTTCGCCTGTAGCAAGTAGGGCAGGAGAAGCGCAGCGACCGAAGCCCCGCTGAAGTAGTTGAGAGACAGCCATAAGAAATTCTGTTTCCAAATCGTAAATGCTGCTTGTCCCTTCTGGAACGACACAGCAAACGCTACCAGCCAGCTGTTCAGCAGAAAATACAGCGCGGCCAATCCAAAGAGCGGAAGAACCACTGATAATACTGGTTGAGGCGTAACAGAGAGGGGATCTATCCGCGCAACTACGTAGAAGCCAGTGGACGCCGTCCAAATCGCTACAGCTGCGGCTGCGACGTTAAAGAAAACTCTCGAAATTGGAATCGAGCTACGTCCCAGCCAGAAAGAAATGACTAAGGTGTCAAGTACTACAATCATGGTTGCGGCTGCGGGACCAAATAGAAGGACAGCCGCAAATACAAACGTGTCTGAGACGGATAGTCGAGCGGAGACTCCAGGAATACGAACAGTGAAGGACCCACTCAATAGAGTGAGCACTGCTAGCATCGCCCATTGCGGCGGAATCGGTCTTTGGGCCAGCGACCAAATTGAATGCAGTACCGCAAAGACGCCGGCTAGAACGACGCTTGCTACATAAATACGTCCGGCATCTCCGAGTTTCTCTCGGGCGCGCATTCGAACTCCCTGTAACCCTAGTCTCCCCAGATGATAAGTCGGCTCATCTGTTTGCTCCTTCTAGTATAGGGACCATTGGTTGAAGTGCGGCTTCAATCAGCACGAACAACAGCGTCAGCCCAGACGATAGTGTCGGCCCAGACAATAGTGTCAGCCCACACGATGGTGTCGGCCCAGACGATTGTGTCCGACCACACCAGCGTGTCGGCCCAGACGATGGTGTCGGCCCAGACGATGGTGTCGGCCCAGACGATGGTGTCAGCCCAGACGATGGTGTCAGCCCAGACGATAGTGTCGGCCCAGACGATAGTGTCGGCCCAGACGATGGTCTTAGCTCTCGATTTCTGAGAAATCGCGTATCGAGGGAGGAGTCCTTGTGGAGTGGATGCGTCATTGAATGCCAGACCCGACCGAAGGACTATCTCTCCGCCGATACTGATCGGCCCGCGATAAGTTTCTTCGCCAGCCCCACCGCCGCCAGCGCATTCAGGCTCCCCGCCCCCGCCTCGATCAGCCCGGCCCCCTTCACCCGCGAGCTCGTGACCTGCAGGATCAGCTTGATCTCCGCCGGCGACAGGTTCGGCCGCGCCTCGAGGACCAAAGCGGCGGCGCCCGAGACGACGGCGGTCGACATGCTCGTGCCGCTCATCTCCATGTAGGCGCTGGTGCCGTCGCTCGTCACCACCCGCTCGGGATAATCCCGCGCCAGCGTGCTCGAGGCCATCACCGCCGACACGATGCGATTGCCCGGCGCCGCGAGCTCCGGCTTGAGCACGCCGTCGATCACGGACGGACCGCGCGAGCTGTAGGTCGCCATGATGTCGTCGGACCGCTCGGCGGTGCCGCGCGTGTTGAGCGCCCCCACCGTCAGCGCGAACGGCGAGTTGCCCGGCGACACGATTCCGCCCACCACCGGCTTCCCGTCGTCGGTCTTGCCGAAGTTGCCGGCCGCCGCGACGACGAGGATGCCCTCTTCGGTCGCCCGCTGCACGGCCTGGCACAGCGGATCGTCCTTGTACGACTCCAGCACCGGCTTGCCGAGCGAGAGGTTGATGATCCGGATGTTGTATTCGCGCTGGTGTGCGACGGCCCAGTCGATCGCTTCGATCACGTCGCTGGTCGTGCCCGACCCGTCGTCGCTGATCGCGCGGAGGCTGACGATGTGCGCGCCCGGCGCCACGCCGCGTTCACCGGCGGCGCCGCCCGAGATGATGCCCGCGACGTGCGTGCCGTGGCCGTAGCCGTCCGGATCGCCCGAGGACGAGTCCGTGAAATCAACCGACGCCACCACGCGGCCCGCGAGGTCGCGGTGATTGCCGACGCCGGAGTCGATGATCGCGACGCCGATGCCGCGGCCGGAATACGCGGAGATGCCCTGGAGCGCCCCGCTCCACACCTGGTCGGCGCCAATCGCGCTGGTCGTGACGGCCATCATCCGCCGCACCGGCGCATCGCTCGAAACGGAGTCGACCTCGGGGTCCTGCGTCAGCGCATCCAGCTGACCGCCGCTGACTTCGAGAACCGCGCCGTTCCGGAGCGTCTTGAGGACGCGGACGCCGTACCGGGTCGCGAGCGTGTCGATCTGCTCGCGGCTGCCCGAGACGATGACCCGAGTGCTCGACTGGTCCCCAGCCGCCAGTCGGTCGACAAGATCCTTCGACAGCCGCGCCCGCCGAGGGCCGGCCTGTGCCGCCGCAACCACCAGTAGCGCGATCGCCAGGGTGGCGAGGCTGCGGAGAAACGTGCGTCGAACGAGAGTCATCATGTGACCGCCGCCTAAGTTATTCAGTCAGCAGGGAAATCAGGTGGACGCGGGTAATGAAGGCACGCGACGTGCCACTCTCATCAATTGATGCCGATCGCCGATCGGCGGCGGGCGCTGATATGTCAGGAACGAACTCTTTGGTGCAGTTTAGTTGCGAGGAAGAAAACCTGTCGGCTACCATGTGCACATCCCGGAATCACGTGCGCACGGTGATCAGCCAACAAGTTGGCCGCCCCGGCCAAAATCGGCATCTGGGTAGCGCTTACCCGCCGAAATAGCTAGGAAAACCCGCATTTGGCACCGGGCAAGTAATTGGCCGGTGAGTTCATTAGTGGCCCGAACATCGAAGACGCTCGGTCTCATCGTGATCCTCGGGATCGCCGCCGGCGCCGCGTGGCGCTTCAGGACGCACGCGCCGGACGCGGTGCCGGACCGCGAAAACCTGCGCATTGTTCGCGGCGGCGAGCTGGTCGCCTCGCTTCGATCCGATCCCGCGACCTACAACCGCTACATCCGGCCGGGGGCCAGCGCGGCGACCGAGGTGGTCACGCAGCTCGTTCACGCGCGGCTGATCCGGGTCAACAGGTCGACGGATGAAATCGAGCCGTCGCTCGCCGAATCGTGGACCCGATCGGACGATGGATTGACTTACACCCTCCGGCTGCGCCGGGATGCGGCCTTCTCGGACGGGATGCCGTTCACGTCGGCTGATGTCCTTTTCTCGTTCCGCGCAGCGTACGACGAGGGGGTGAAGAGTCCGATTCGGACGTCACTGGAGGTCGCCGGCAAGCCGTTGCAGGTTACCGCGCCGGATTCGAACACGGTGGTGATCGTGTTTCCGCAGGCGTTTGCGCCCGGCCTCCGGCTGCTGGACAACCTGCCGATTCTCCCAAAGCACAAGCTCGAAGCGGCCCTCAACGGCGGCACGTTCGCCGAGCAGTGGGCCCCATCGAAGCCTCTTGGCGACATCGCCGGCCTGGGTCCGTTCACGCTCGTCGAGCACGTGTCGGGCCAGCGGCTGGTGTTCGCCCGGAACCCGCGATACTTCCGCAAGGACGACCGGGGTGAATCGCTGCCGTATCTCGATCGCCTGACGCTGGCAATCGTTCCGGACCAGAACACCGAAGCGCTTCGCCTCGAGGCGGGGGAGACCGACCTCATGGTGAATGGCGAGATCCGGCCGCAGGATTACGCGGCGTTCAAGCGCGCCGCGGACGAAGGCCGCGTCCGGCTCCTCGATGTCGGGGTCGGCCTCGACCCTGATTTCCTGTCATTCAACCTGCGGGCCGCGAAGCAGGCCGATCCGCGCTGGGGGTGGCTCGGACGCCGCGAGTTCCGTCAGGCGATCGCGTGGGGGGTCGATCGGCAGGCGATCGCCGACACGGTGTACCTCGGGGCGGCGGTTCCCATCTCGACGCCGGTCTCGCCCGGCAACCGGACCTGGTACTCGAAGGACCTGCCGGCGTTCAATCACGATCCGGCGCGGGCGCGGCAGCTGCTCGCGTCGCTCGGCCTGCGCGATGCGAACGGGGACGGTACTCTCGAGGACAAGTCCGGCGCGCCCGTGCGCTTCTCGATCCTGACCCAGGGCGGTCACAACCGCGAGCGAGTCGTCTCCGTTCTGCAGTCGCAGCTGGGCGCCCTCGGAATCGCGATCGACATCGTCGCGCTCGATCAGGGAGGCCTCTTCCAGCGGTGGAGCTCCGGCGACTACGACGCGATGTACTTCGGTCTCCAGGCCAGTTCCACCGACCCCTGGCTCAATCCCGAGGTACTGGCTCAGCTCCGGAGGATTTCACTTGTGGAATCCGGCGCAACCAGCGCCGGCGACCGATTGGGAGGCCCGCATCGATACGCTGATGCGATCGACGGCCGGCGCACCGGATCTGGCCGCGCGCCAATCGGCATTTGCCGACGTTCAGCGCATCCTGATCGAAGAGCTGCCCGCCATCTACTTCGTGACCCCGCGGCTGACCCTTGCGACGTCGCACAAGGTGGTGAACCCGACACCGGCGCCGCAGAGTCCGCAACTGCTCTGGCGTGCCGAGACCCTCGCCTCGGCCGGCGCGCGCTGACGTGCCTCCAGGTTTCCTGCGCTTCGTCGTCCGCCGCACCATTTTTGCCGCGCTTCTCGTCGTGGTGGTGTCGTCGGCCGCCCTGGCGTTGATCTCGGCGGCCCCCGGCGGGCACCTCGCCGGCTTCGACCTGACCCCCGAGATCGTCGCCGCGGAGCGGGCGCGCCTCGGACTGGATCGGCCGTTCATCCAGCAGTACGCAGACTGGCTCGGGAAAGCGATCCGGCTCGACTTCGGCGAATCCCTCAGATATCGACGGCCGGTTCAGGATCTCGTCAGGGAGCGCGCCTGGAACACCGTGGTGCTTGGCAGCGCCGCACTCCTGCTCGCGACGGTGCTCGGAATTCCGGCGGGGATTTTCACCGGCAGCCGCACGAGCGCGCTCGCATCGCTGATGCGAGGCGTGTCGATGGTGCTGCTGTCGGTGCCGCCGCTGGTGACGTCTTTCTTGCTGCTGTACATCGCGGCGCGGACGCGCTGGCTGCCGGTCGGCGGGTTCGGCGGCGGCGCGCCGTCGAACGGCGCCCAGATGCTTCTGTATCTCGTCTTGCCGTGCCTCGCGCTGGCGATGCCGATGGCGGCGACGCTCGAACGCCTTCAATCACAGACGATGCGCGACGCGATGATGGAACCGAGCATCGAGGCGGCACGCGCGCGCGGATGTTCGATCGCCCGGGTGATCTGGCGGCACGCGCTGCGCCTTTCGCTCAAGCCGGTCGTCGCCCTCTACGGGATCTTCCTCGGCAGCGTGCTGAGCGGATCGTTTGCGGTTGAAATCATCATGTCGTGGCCGGGGCTTGGCGCGCTGACGTATGAGGCGCTCGTCGCGAGAGATCTCTTTCTCGTCGCCGGCTGTGCCGCGGCCGGCGCCGCCTTCCTCGCCGCCGGCGTACTCGTATCCGACATTGCGCTCGCCGTCATCGATCCACGCGTCACGGAGGCGCATTGACACGCCCTGCGCCGCGCGCGATCGGCATCGCGATCATCGCCCTGCTTGCGGCCGCCGCCGCCGGAGCGAACGTCATTCGCGTCAATGCTCCCGATCGGCAGTTCTCCGATTTCGTATTCGCGCCGCCCATGCCGATCCGAATCTTCGATCGCGATGGCACGCTGCGGATGCCGTTCGTCTATCCCTTGCGTCTTCAGAGCCGGCTCGAACGCACCTTCGCCGAAGACCGTGATCATCCGATGCCGCTGCGGTTTTTTTCGGGGGGCAAGCTGATTACCACGGCTGACAGCGGGTCGCCATGGTTCCCGCTCGGAACCGACGCGCTCGGCCGGGACGTTTTCGCGCGGCTCGCCACCGGCAGCCGCCTCTCGCTCGGCGTGGCGTTCGCGGCCGCCGCGGGCGCGTTGCTGATCGGCGCGCTGGCCGGCGCGATCGCCGGACTCCTGGGCGGGCGCATCGACGACGTGCTGATGCGTGTGTCGGAATTCATCCTCGCGCTGCCGGCGCTCTACGTGGTCCTGGCACTGCGGGCCGCGGCGCCGCTCATCCTCAGCACGGCGCAGATCTTCTGGATCATGGTCACCGTCTTCGCGCTCGTCGGATGGCCCTTCGCGGCGCGCGGCGTCCGCGCCATCGTTGCCGCCGAACGGACACGGGAGTACGCAGAAGCTGCGCGATCGATCGGCGCTTCCCGTACGCGTTTGTTGCTACGTCACCTCCTGCCTGCCACGCGTGGCTTTCTCGTCGTGCAGGCAACCCTGCTCCTCCCGGCGTTCATCCTGGCTGAAGCGACTCTGTCCTTTGCAGGTCTTGGATTTGGCGAGCCGACACCGAGCTGGGGAGTGATGCTTCAGGAGGCGGGCAGGGGGCGCACACTCGCCGATGCTCCCTGGCTCCTGGCCCCCGCCGGCGCGATTGCCGCCCTCGTTTTTGCCGTCAACCTCTTCACAGGAGCGACCGTTTCTGCACACCCGCGCCTGACGTCATCAGATAAATCACGCGTTATCAATGATTTATCGTGACTGTCTCAAGAGTGTTCCAGACCTGACATCGGTGTGACGGAATTGAACATAGGGGTAACCCACTAATTGCTTGCTATTTAGCCTTCCGTCAAAGACAAATTACAGCCTTGTATGTTCCAGGATGGTGCACGATGATCGTCCTGAGGCCCGGTCCAACAGTTCCGTATTTCTCAGCAAGTCTCAGTTCGGCAAGTAGATAGCTCACCTTTGCGCAAGCCCGGCCGTCGTGGCCGACGCCTTGCTCTGCCGGTGGCTGTCAACAAGGTGTGTCTTCGCCGCCCGCGGGCGCACACACCCAGGAGCAAAAAGACCATGGCGACCTCGATGTCAGACCCCGTCGGACAGCAGCTCGCGACGAACGTGATTCCGGCGGCAGTCCAGGAAAGTGACTGGCGCAAGCGGCTCCCGGTGATCGCGGGGCGCGGCGTCACCCTGCGCGAGTTGCGGGCCGGCGACGCGCCGGCGTTGCTCGAGTTGCTCGCGACCAGCGAGGTCGCCCAGTTCATTTCGCCGCCACCGACGACGGTCGACGGGTTCGAGCGCTTCATTTCATGGGCGCAGCAGGAACAGCGGGAAGGCCGCTACGTGTGCTTCGCGGTCGTGCCCGAGGGCATGTCGACGGCGGTCGGGATCTTTCAGGTTCGGAAGCTCGAACCGCAGCTCGGCACCGCCGAGTGGGGTTTCGCGCTCGGCCGCGCCTACTGGGGCTCGGGAATCTTCGCGGCTTCGGCGCGGCTCGTCGTCGACTTCGCGTTCGAGACCGTCGGCGTGCATCGTCTCGAAGCGCGTGCGGCGGTCGCGAACGGGCGCGGCAACGGCGCGCTCGCGAAAATCGGCGCGGTGAAGGAAGGTCTGCTGCGCAGGAGCTTCCTGCGGCACGGGCAGTATCACGACCAGACGCTCTGGTCGATCGTGCGGGAAGACTGGCGGCGGTCGAAAGCAGTGTGGGGGGACGTGGTGCACTGATTCCGAAAAGCTCTTTGACCCACCGCCCGCGAAACGGGCGGGTATCCAGAGCGGCGACAACGTGACCACTTCCGGAAGCGACGGAAGGTATAGAAGGGACGGAGTGATGCAGTTCCGATGGGTTAACCGAACGTGGGCGGTCAGGATCCTGGCCCTCGCGTGCTTGACGGGGGTGATTGCCCCGCCGGCAGCGCAGGCCGAGAGCTACCGCAACCGCCAGCTCGAAAAGCAGCTCGAGCAGATCGAGAGGCAGGCGAAGGAGCAGGAGGACGCGCAGTACGGAAAGCGCGGACGGCTCCACGACCTGAAGTCGCTGCGCGAGAAGGGCCGGATTCGCGTCCTCGTGATGCTGAAGCCTGGCTCGGATGGCTCTCAGCTCGACGAAGCAGCTTGGCGGCCGCCTCGCCCGGGAGTTCCGCTTCTCGAACTTCGCGGCGCTCGATCTGCCGATGGGCCAGCTGAAGAAGCTCGCGCGTTACAGCGACGTTCTCTCCGTCCACCTGGATCGCGACATCGCCGGCGACATGACCCGCGAGATGAGCGCGATTGGCGCACGCTACGTCCAGGAGCAATACGGCTTCGACGGGAGGGGCGTGGGCGTCGCGGTGATCGACTCGGGGATCACCGGATGGCACGACGACCTGACCTATCAGGGCACTTCGGCCAAGGTGCGCGTGGTGAATGGCCAGCGCGTGGCGGCGTTCGTCGACTTCGTCGAAGGCACGACGACGCCGCATGACGACTTCGGCCACGGCACGCACGTCGCCGGCATCATTGCCGGCAACGGCTACGACTCGGACGGCGCGCGCGCCGGCGTCGCCCCCGCAGCGCACATCGTCAGCCTCCGCGTGCTCGACGATCAGGGCTTCGGCGTGATCAGCGACGTCATGGCGGCGCTCGAGTGGGCGGTAGCGAACAAGGCGGCGCACAACATCCGCGTCATCAACATGTCGGTGGGCGCGGGCGTGCACGAATCCTACAACACCGACCCGCTGACGCTTGCGGCGAAGCACGCGGTGGAGTCGGGCATCGTCGTCGTCGCGGCCGCGGGCAACCTCGGCAAGACGAGCGACGGCAAGATCCTCTACGGCGGCATCTGCGCGCCCGGCAACGCACCCTGGGTGCTGACGGTCGGCGCGTCGGACACGAAGGGCACGGCGACGCGATTCGACGACTCGGTCGCGCCGTACAGTTCGCGTGGGCCCTCGCTGATTGATCACGCCGCCAAGCCCGACGTCGTCGCGCCTGGCACCAGCATCGTTTCGCTTGCGGATCCGAACAGCCTGCTTTACACCGCACGGGCCGGATCCCTCGTTCGCGGCACGCACCCGATGGCGACCAAGCCTTACCTGTCGCTGACCGGCACGAGCATGGCGGCGCCGATGGTGTCGGGCACGGTCGCGCTGATGCTGCAGGCGAACCCGACGCTCACGCCGAACCTCGTCAAGGCGGTGCTGCAGTTCACGGCGTTCGACAGCGGTGACGCAGATCCGCTGACCGAAGGCGCCGGCTTCCTGAACGCACGCGGTGCGGTCGACCTGGTGCGCTACTTCAAGACTGCGACGTACGGGTCGCGGTACCCGGTCTCGAGCAGCTGGAGCCAGCAGATTCTGTGGGGCAACTACCAGCTGAGCGGCGGCGTGCTGTCGCCGACCGCGAGCGCCTGGGGCCTCGACATCGTCTGGGGCACCGCACTTGACCGCGAGGGCCGGAACATCGTCTGGGGCACGCTCTGCGACGACGACTGCGAAAACATCGTGTGGGGCACGGACATCGTGTGGGGCACGGACATCGTGTGGGGCACGAACATCGTCTGGGGCACCTACGGTGACGGCGAGAACATCGTCTGGGGCACCCTCGATGATCTGGGCAGCAGCCGCAACATCGTCTGGGGCACGCTTTGCGAGGGCCGCAACTGCCGCGACATCGTCTGGGGCACCGACATCGTCTGGGGCACGGACATCGTCTGGGGCACCGACATCGTGTGGGGCACGGCGCTCGACCTCGAAGACGTGGTCTGGGGGACGATGGCCGATTTCGAGAACATCGTCTGGGGCACGAGCGGCGCCGACGAGGACGGACCGATGTATGACGACCCGGAGGGGACCATAGGGATCTTCCCGCTCCTGCCGGATGAGGAAATCTCCATCAGCCTGACGCTGATGCCAGCCGGGGGAGGTCTCTAATGGAGAAGATGCCTTTCCACGAGTCAGAACAAATCGGCGACGTGCACGCCGTGATGATGGCTGCGTCGACGGAGCAGGTGACGACGAGCGACTGGCGTCAGAAGCTGCCGGTGCTCACCGGGTCGATGGTCACGCTGCGCGAGCTGCGGCTGTCGGATGCGCCGTCGCTGCTGTCGATGCTCTCGACCGAGGAAGTGGCGCGATTCATCTCGCCGCCGCCGACGACGATCGAGGGGTTCGAGCGATTCATCGCCTGGACGCATCGTGAGCGGGCGGTCGGCGCGTATGTCTGCTTCGCGGTGGTTCCGCACGGCATGGACACTGCCGTCGGGATCTTCCAGGTGCGTCAGCTCGATCCTGGATTCAGCACCGCCGAGTGGGGCTTCGCGATTGGATCCCCGTTCTGGGGCACGGGCGTGTTCGTCGACGGCGCGAAAATGGTGATCGACTTCACCTTCGAGGTCGTCGGGTCGCACCGGCTCGAAGCGCGTGCGGCGGTGGCCAACGGCCGCGGCAACGGCGCGCTGCGCAAGATGGGCGCGAGCCAGGAAGGGGTGCTGCGCAAGTCGTTCCTGAGGGATGGCGAGTATCTCGATCAGACCCTCTGGACGATCGTCGAAGACGACTGGCGGCGGAACCGGACGCCCGGCACGCCGCGCGTCCACTGACGCCTGGTCCATCGTTTGGGAGGAGAGGGGCCGAAGCAGTGAAAGCTGCTTCGGCCCTTTTTGCGTTCGTGTTAGTCTGCCTCCGATGAACCTCGAGGCCGTTTTCCCGCCGATTCCCACTCCGTTCGCGGGCGACGACATCGACGCGGCGGCGATCAGAGCCAACGTCGGCAGGCTGATGGAAACAGGCTCTCGGTGGAATCGTGGCGCTCGGCTCGAACGGCGAAGCGCCGTTGCTGGACGAAACCGAATCGGATCGCGTGATTGCCGCGGCGCGCGAGGCGACGCCTTCGGAGCGCACGCTGATTGCCGGCACGGGACGCGAGTCCACGCAAGCCACCATCGCCGCTTCGAAGCGGGCGGCGGCGCTCGGCGCTGACGCGGTGCTGGTTCGGACGCCGTCGTACTACAAGGGCGCGCATGACGTCCGATGCGTTCGTCGCCCATTACACGGCGGTGGCGGATCACTCGCCGGTGCCCGTGTTGATCTACAACTATCCCGCCGTGACCGGCGTCAACATCGCCGCGGCCGCGGTCGGCCGGCTGTCGCGGCATGCGAACATCGTCGGCATCAAGGAGACCGGCAGCGACACCGCCCAGGTTGCCGATTTCGTGGCGGCGTCGGCCGGGAGCTTCACGGTGATCGCCGGGTCCGCGCCGACGTTCTACTCGTCGCTGTGCGTCGGGGCGCGCGGCGCCATTCTGGCGGTCGCGTGCGTGCTGCCGGATATCTGTGTCGCGCTGCTGGAGCATTACCGCGCCGGCCGTCACGGCGAGGCACGCGAGCTGCAGCGGCGGCTGACGCCTCTCGCGAAGCTCGTGACGACTGTCCACGGCGTTCCCGGGCTCAAGGCTGCGCTCGATCTGGCTGGATACACTGGCGGGCTGCCGAGACCCCCGCTCGCGCCGTGTTCGCGGGAAGGCGTCGAGGAAATCCGCCGCGAGCTCGCAGCGGTGCAGTCCTTCGCGGCAGCTGGGCGATGACGATTCCCGAACGGCTCCTGCTCGGCCCCGGCCCAAGCCCCGTTTCCGCGCGCGTGTCGAACGCGCTGACGCAGCCGGTGCTCAGCCATCTCGATCCCGCGATGATGGCAATCCTGGACGACGTCCGTGCGCGTCTCGGGCGCGTGTTCGGCGCGTCGGACAAGGCGTTCAGCCTGGCCGTCTCGGGCACCGGCACCGCGGGCATGGAAGCGGCGGTCGCCAATCTCGTGTCGCCGGGAACGCACGCGGCGGTAATCGTCAACGGCTACTTCGGCGATCGGCTCGCACGCATGATCGGGTCGTACGGCGCCGACGTCATGCGCGTCGAGGGCGAGTGGGGCCGCGCCTGCGATCCGGCGGCGCTCGAGCGGACGCTGCGCGCGGCCGCGATCGATCTGGTGGGCGTCGTCCACGCGGAAACGTCGACCGGCGTGCTGAATCCGCTGCAGGATGTGTTGACGGTTGCTGGAAAGGTTGGCGCGCTGACCATCGTCGACGCGGTCACCTCGCTGGGCGCCATCCCGCTCCGCGCGCAGGAGTGGGGGGTGGATGCGTGCTATAGCTGCACACAAAAAGGACTCGGCGCGCCTTCCGGTCTCGCGCCTCTGACTTTCTCTCCACGCGCGAACGAGCGCCGCGTGGCATCGCGGAGCTTCTATTTCGATCTGGCGCTGCTCGAAGACTATTGGCTGCGGCGCAAGTACCACCACACGATCTCGGCGCCGTTGATTTATGCGCTTCGCGAGGCGCTCGCCGTGGTCGAAGAGGAAGGTCTCGACGCGCGCTGGGATCGGCACCGCCGAAACCATCTGGCGCTGGTCGCGGGTCTCGAGGCGCTCGGTCTCGATCTCTTGCCGGCGCCGGGCGAACGGCTCTGGACGCTCAACGCGATCCGGGTGCCCGACGGCGTCGACGAAGCGGACGTTCGCCGGCGTCTGCTCGACAGCCACGGCATTGAAATAGGCGCGGGACTCGGGCCGCTGGCCGGACGCATCTGGCGCGTCGGCCTGATGGGCGCGGGATCCACCATCGAGAACGTCGAGCGATTTCTAACCGCGCTCGAAGCTGTGCTTACCGAAGCCGGGCTTCGACTCCCGCAACGCGGTGCCGCAAGCTCTGCGGCCCGGCACGCTATCAGTTGAACTCCGCGGTACGCCGGTTGCACTGACCGTCATCTGAGCCGCGCCGCGCCACATGCGGACGGCGGAGGTGGAATGATGACGCGTCAACCGCAGAACCGGCGGCTCTCACGGCGCGCGCTGCCACTGGTAATCCTTGCGACGGCCGCGGCGTGCGCCACGAACCCCGCCACCGGCAAGCGGGAGTTCTCGCTGATGAGCGAGGCGCAGGAAATCCAGATCGGCAAGGAGATGGACGTCGAGGTCCGGCGGCAGATGGGCCTTTACGAGGACGCCGCGCTGCAGCGGTATGTCGAGGAGGTCGGCATGCGGCTCGCCCGCGCGTCCGAGCGGCCGAACCTTCCCTGGCACTTTGCGGTGGTCGATGCGCCGGCGGTGAACGCGTTCGCGCTCCCGGGCGGCTACATCTATCTGACCCGCGGCATTCTTCCGTTCCTCGACAACGAGGCGGAGCTGGCCGGCGTGCTCGGCCACGAGGTCGGCCACGTCACCGCGCGTCACGCCGCGCAGCAATACACGCAGGCCACCAGCGCAGGCGTGGGCCTGACCATCCTCAGTATCTTCGTGCCGGAAGCGAGACCGTTTCAGGGCCTTGCCGAGACTGCCTTCGGTGTTCTCTTTCTCAAGCACGGACGAGACGACGAGTTACAGGCGGACAAGCTGGGCGTCGGGTACACAGCACGCTCGGGCTGGGATCCCGGCGGCGTGGCGGGCATGCTCAACACGCTGTCGCGGCTCGACGAGGCGAGCGGAACCCGCAAGGGCGTGCCCAACTGGCTCTCGACGCATCCCGCACCAGCCGACCGCGTGCAGGAGATCGAGCCGATCGTTCAGCAGGCGAAGGCGACTGTCGCGGGGACGCCGATCGTCGACGAACAGGAGTTCCTGCAGAGGATCGACGGGATCATCTACGGCGACAGTCCGAAAGAAGGCTTCGTCAGGGGCAACCAGTTCCTGCATCCCGAGTTGCGGCTTGGCGTGACGTTTCCGCAAGGGTGGGAGATCGTCAACACGCAGGCGCAGGTGGGAGCAAGGAAGCCGGACGAGGACGTGTTCCTGATTCTTCAACTCGTTCCGAACGCGCAGGGCTCGTTGGAACAGGTGGCGCGCACGTCGATGGCCAACGCAGGCTTCCGGCAGGTGAACGGCGAGCGCGGCGAGATCAACGGCCTCGAGGCATACATCGGCACGTACCAGGGCGCGGTGCAAGGGCTTGGCAACGTCGGCACCGTGGCTGCCCACATTCTTCACGATCGCCGCGTGTACCTCCTCGCCGGGCTCGCGCCGGTCAACGCGTTCCAGCGCACGCAGCAGGATTTCTCGCGCACGATGCGATCGTTTCGGCGCCTGAGCGCGAGCGAAGCCGCCGAGATCCGGCCGAACCGCGTCGATCTCATCACGGTTCGCGGCGGAGAAACCTGGCAGGGCATTGCCGAGCGGACCGGCAACGTGGTCAAGCCGGCGACGCTGGCGATCATGAACAACTACGATCCGAGCCAGCCTCCACGGCCTGGCGATCGGATCAAGGTGGTAGTGGAGGGATAGGGCGCCCTTTATAATTGAGGCATGAGCCGTGGGCGGGGACTCTGGCGCCACATCGGTCAGGGCGTGCTTGCGGTCCTCGCCGTCGCGTTCGGCTGCGCGGCGTACTTGTATCTGACCCTTCCCGACGTGCGTGTTCTGCGCACCGAGAATCCAGAGGAAACAGCATTCATGCGCTTGCGCGCCGAAGAGGCGCGGCAGGAAGGGCACCAGCCGAAGCGCATGTTCAAGTGGGCGCCATACAGCCGCATCTCCACGCACTTGAAGCGTGCGGTGCTGGTGGCCGAAGACAGCGCGTTCTGGGTGCACGACGGCGTCGACTACCAGCAGATCAAGGAGTCGATGGAAGTGAACCTGGAGCGGATGGAGTTCGCGCGCGGCGCGAGCACCATCACGCAGCAGCTGGCGAAGAACCTGTATTTGACGCCGTCGAAGAACCCGGTGCGCAAGGCGCGCGAGCTGGTGATCGCGCGGCGGCTGGAGGCGGAGCTGACCAAGCAGCGCATCCTCGAGCTGTACCTGAACGTGATCGAGTGGGGCGATGGCATCTTCGGCGCGGAAGCGGCGGCGCGCGCGCACTTCAAAAAATCCGCCGCGTCGCTCAGCGCCGACGAAGCCGCCATGCTGGCCGCCGCGATCATCAACCCGCGCGTGCTCGATCCGAGTCATCCGAGCGCGCGGCTGCGCAGGCGGCAGCAGATGATCCTGAGGCGGATGGGCGCCGTCACGCCGCCGCCCGTGGTGGTCGATGTGGGTTTACCCCTCTCCGACGAGCCTCCAGCGCTGCCGCCGCCGGAAGGCGCGCCGCTGGTCCTTCCCGGTCAGGTCGTTCCAGTCGACAAGCCTCCGATCCCGCCTGTCAAGCCCCCCGGCGGCCGATAACGGTTTTTGTCCGATCCTGACAATCCTGTAAACCGCTGTATCTCGACTATTAAGCGCCATTTGTTCACCTTGACACCGGTCTCGAGAGCCTCTATAGTCGCCAGACACAGCATCACAAAGCTCCCTGATGCGACAAGGACGCGGCCGCCAGCCGTCTGTGCTGCGGTCGCGTGTGTCGGCATGATCAACTACACAGAGCGGATCTCGCTCCTGATGCAGGACATTGTCCGCAGGACACCCCTGCTGTCGTTCATTGATCTGTCCGAAGTTCTCGTCTTCGCGAGATTCGGCCGCTCAGATGCCGAGGGACCGTTCGCCACGTGCCATTGCCTGACGCTGCCGGAGAGCGAGCCCGGGTATTTCTTCTGGCGCGACCGCAACACCGGTGAGCTGACACGCCGTTCCGAATGGTTCGTCACCAAGTCGCCGATCGTCCGAATCGGTCCGACCACGATCAAATACCTCATCTCGTTCGTGCTGCCGCGCTACACCGATCAGAGTCTCGAGCGATCGCGAAAGGCGGAGTTCTATCCGGACGCGCCCGGCTGGATCGCGAAGCTCGACACGATCTTTCACGAGCTGTATCACATCGATCCGGACGAGACAGGGATCCGCCGCTTCGTGCGCGCGGACGGCAGCGACTCGCTGCGCTCGCACGGCCCGCGCTTCTATGAAGAAGTGGCGCAGATGGTGAGCGACTACCTGGGGTCGAATCCGGATCCCGAACTGTTCGAGTTCCTCAAGGGCGATTTCTCGGAGCTCGACCGCCGATTCGGCGGCGTCTCTGCGACCACGTTCCGCAACTTCCCGTCGTTCCCGCAGCGGTACATGGAACCGCTGGAAATGCCCACGCAGGATCTCACGGTCAGAGTGGAGCGCATCAAGCGGCTGTCGCAGCCGGCGATCTACACGGAGAAGGATCTGCACGTGCGGCAGTTCACCGACGCGAAGGCGCGGCGCCTCCCGCGCCGGCCTCACGTGGCCGCCTAGTATCGTTTCGCGCCCGCGAATCTCGGCGCCCAGTAACTCGATCCCAGACGCTCGACCCGTACTTCGCCCCGCGCGCTCGGCGCGTGCACGAATTCATCCCCGCCGATCGACATTCCGACGTGCGAGACGAACTCGCCTGCCGTCCGGAAGAACACCAGATCGCCCGGCGCCAGCTGTCCGGGATCCACGTTCACACCCTGCTCGAACTGCTGCGTAACGGTGCGCGGGACGTCGACACCATGCTGCGCGAACACGTACCAGACGAACCCGCTGCAGTCGAACCCTGAGGGGTCGGCGCCGCCGTTCCGGTAGGGCACGCCTCGAAGGCCGAGCGCGGTTCCCGCGATGGCGTAGCCGAGGCCTCCGCTGGTTCCCACGGGGTTGGGCGCCCGGGGCGGCGCGGGGGAGGCGGTCACCGGCGGATCGGGTGAGCCGCCCGGCCGCGGGAACGGTCGCGGGACCGCCCCCGTCGCGGCGCAGCCTGCCAGGAGGGCACAAGAGACGACTGTTCCGAACCTGAACATTGCCATGCTTATCGGTGCTGCGCCGGCGCCCCGCCACGCTTCCGCTAAGATACTGTAAACAATCCTGTTAGGGTGCCTTGACCTTGACACCTCGTGCGGTATCGGGCAGAATAACTCAGGCTTTTATGGAGCAGACGCTCCTTCTGAACGCGACGTACGAGCCCCTCAAAGTCGTCCACTGGCAGAAAGCCATCACCCTTTGGTGCCAGGGGAAGGTTGAGGTTATCTCTACGTACGAGCGGGAGGTGCGCTCCCCGTCGTTCCGGTTCAAGCTCCCGTCCGTCATCCGGCTGCTGCGGTTCATCCGGATCAAGCGGAACATCGACTACGTGCCGTTCTCCCGCGCGAACATCTACGCGCGCGACGACCACTCCTGCCAGTATTGCGGGGAGGTGTTCCCCACCTCGGAGCTTACCTTCGATCATGTCGTGCCGGTCGCCCAGGGCGGCCGAAAAGATTGGGAGAACATCGTAACCTGCTGCATTGCCTGCAATCGCAGGAAGGGCGGCCGCACGCCGCACGAGGCCGGGATGCACCTGATCCGGGTGCCGAAACGTCCCGAGCGGGCGCCCGCGATCCGAATCACGGTCGGGTTGAAGAACGCTCCGGACAGCTGGCGCGACTACTTCTACTGGAACATGCCGCTGGACGAGACCTGACGTCTCGCGCCCGCGGCCGCCGGTAGCCGGGCGCCATCTGCCCTCGGAACTCATCCCGCCATACCATCTCAATCACCGAACTGCCGGCGTCCACATGAACACCACGGCGCGTGCTCGAATCAGCGCTGTCCAGCCACTCTGGGCAATCGAAGGGGGGCGCGTCACCATTGCGGGCGACGGCCTGTTCGCGGGTCACGACCTTCCCGAGGTCCGCTTCGAAAGCTCTCTCGCCCGCATTGCTCGCGCCGCGCCGCAATCGCTGACCGCCATCGTTCCCTCCGGACTCGACGGCGGGCGTACCGCGGTCCGAATCGATAGCGCGCCCGGTGAAACGATCTACGTCGACGTCGGCGCGCCGCTCGCGACCGGCCTGCACCAGGTGGACAGCCCGGCGTTCGACCGCGACGGAAACCTGTATGTCACTTACAGCGGGTCGCGGGGCCAGCAGGCGCCGGTCTCCATTTACGTCGTTCGCCGGGACGGCACCCGGCAGCCGTTCGTCACCGATCTTCCGAACCCGACGTCGATGACGGTGGGCCCCGACGGCCATTTGTACGTGTCGAGCCGGTTCGACGGCAGCGTGTACCGCGTCGATCGCAACGGCACGGTGTCTACCTACGCCACGCACCTGGGGGTCGCCTGCGGGATCGCCTTCGGGCCTGACGGCAAGCTCTACGTCGGGGATCGCTCCGGATCGGTGCTCGCCGTGAGCGAGGGGCGGGCGGCGCAGTTCGCCGCGCTCCCGCCGAGCGTCGCCGCATTCCACCTCGCCTTCGGACCCGACGGATCGCTCTACGTCTGCGCGCCGACGCTGGCGCCCTGCGACGTGGTGTATCGCATCACGCCCGACGCCGGGGTCGACGTCCTCGCCGAAGGCTTCGGCCGGCCGCAGGGCCTCGCCTTCGACTCGAACGGCGCGCTCTACGTCGTGGACGCCATCGCCGGCGACAGCGCACTCTACCGATTGAACATCAAGACCGGCGCAAGGGAACGGCTGCTCGAAGGCGGCTCGCTGATCGGCCTCGCGTTCGATCCGGTCGGCGGCGTCGTGCTGGCGTCGATCGACTCGGTGTACCGCTTCGAAAACGGGCTGCAGCCGCTTTTCGGATAGACTCTCCGGTCGCATGTCCCTTTTTCGAGTCAAACGTCTCGATCAACTCGTTGCCGAGTCCGAGCATGGCGAAGGCCGGCTCAAACGATCGCTCGGCGCGGTGCAGCTGACATCGCTCGGCATCGGCGCGATTATCGGCGCCGGCATCTTCTCGACCGTCGGCACCGCCGCCGCCGGCGGCCCCGCGCACGTTGGCGCAGGTCCGGCGCTGATCATTTCCTTCGTCATCGTCGCGATCGCGTGCGGATTCGCCGCGCTCTGCTACGCGGAGTTCGCGGCGATGGTGCCGATCTCCGGCTCCGCGTATACCTATGCGTACGCCACGCTCGGGGAGCTGGTGGCGTGGATCATCGGCTGGGACCTGATCATCGAGTACGCGGTCGGCAACGTCGCGGTGGCGATTTCGTGGTCGGGGTATTTTCAGGAACTGCTGCGCGGGTTCGGCATCGACTTCCCGCTCTGGCTCGGGATCGATTACCGCAGCGCGTCCCAGGCCGCGCACCACATCGCGGAGGCGCAGGCGGCAAATGTGGACCTCGCGACCCTTGGCATCGGCGTCGAGCGCGCCGCCGCCGCGCTGGCCGCCGCACCTGTCGTCGCAGGCATGCCCATCGTCTTCAATCTTCCCGCGTTCGTGATCGTGATGCTGGTGACGTGGGTGCTCGTCCGCGGCATCAGCGAAAGCGCATGGCTGAACACGTCGATGGTCGTGTTGAAGCTCGCGATCATCGCGTTCTTCCTGATCATTGGCGCCTTTTACGTGAAGCCCGAGCACTGGACCCCGTTCGCGCCGAACGGCTGGACCGGGATCTCGAGCGCGGCGGCGATCATCTTCTTCGCGTACATCGGCTTCGACGCGGTGTCGACCGCCGCGGAGGAGACCAAGAACCCGCAGCGGGACATGCCGATCGGCATGATCGCGAGCCTCATCGTCTGCACCGTCATCTACATCGGTGTCGCCATCGTGCTGACCGGGATGGTGCCGTGGAACGAGCTGGGCACGGCCGAGCCGCTGGCCACGGCGTTCTCCGCGATCGGATTGAACTGGGCGGCCGCGATCATCTCGCTCGGCGCCGTGTTCGCGACGACGTCCGTGCTCGTCGTCTTCCAGCTCGGCCAGCCACGCATCTTCTTCTCGATGGCGCGTGACGGGCTGCTCCCGCCGTGGGCGGCAAAGGTGCACCCGAAGTTCCACACGCCGCACATCACCACGATCCTGACCGGCGTGCTGGTCGCGGTGTTCGCCGGGATCGCGAACATCAACGAAGTCGTCGAGCTGACGAACATCGGCACGCTGTTCGCGTTCGTCATCGTCGCGGTCGGCATCCTCGTGCTTCGGCGCACGGATCCGGATCGCCACCGGCCCTTCCGCACACCGCTGGTGCCTCTCGTGCCTTTCGGCGCCATCATCTGCTGTGCTTACCTGATGCTGCAGCTGCCGCTGGCGACCTGGATTCGCTTCGTCGTCTGGCTTGCGGTCGGGCTCGTCTTCTATTTCCTGTACGGGGTCTACCACAGCAGGCTGCGTCCGCGCTGAGCGGCGCAGGCGGGGTAGGTGGTAGAATGACTGTTTGGAATTGCTGCGAAATTCCGGACAGTAAGCATGGCCCACGACTGGATTGCAGTACGCGGAGCCCGCGTTCACAACCTCAAGAATATCGACGTCGATCTCCCGCGCGATCAGCTCGTGGTGATCACGGGTCTGTCCGGCTCGGGTAAGTCGTCGCTCGCCTTCGACACCATTTATGCCGAAGGGCAGCGGCGCTACGTCGAATCGCTGTCGTCCTACGCCCGGCAGTTCCTCGAGCAGATGGAGAAGCCGGACGTCGACCTGATCGACGGCCTTTCCCCGGCGATCGCGATCGAACAGAAAACGACCGGCTCCAACCCGCGGTCCACGGTTGGAACCGTTACCGAAATCTACGATTACCTCCGCCTGCTGTTCGCGAACATCGGCGTCCCGCACTGTCATCTCTGCGGCCGTGAGATTGCCTCGCAGTCGCTCGATCGCATCGTCGACATGGTGATGCTGTCGCCTGGCGAGGAGCGCGTGAACGTCCTCGCGCCAATCGTGCGCGGCCGCAAGGGGGAGTTCAAGAAGGAGCTGGCCGGCCTGCGCGCGCGCGGGTTCACCAAGGCCCGCGTCGACGGCCAGCTGCGGTCGCTCGAGGACGACATCAAGCTGGATCGCCGCAGGAATCACACCATCGATGTCGTCGTCGATCGCCTGATCCTGAAGCCCGGCGTCGAACGCCGGCTCACCGAATCGGTGGACATCGCGCTCGGGCTGGCCGACGACATCGTCGTGATCAACACGCTCGACGGCGGCGATCGGCTGTTCTCGCGACGCCTGGCCTGCACCTACTGCGGCGTCAGCATGCCCGAGATGACGCCCCGCGCCTTCTCGTTCAACTCACCTCACGGCGCCTGCACCGACTGTCAGGGACTCGGCGCGGTGTATGACTTCGATCCGTCGCGGCTGGTGCCCGACGAATCGGTATCGCTGCAGGACGGCGCCATCGTTCCGTGGGCGCGAGGGGATCGCAAGCTCGTACGCGAAGCGCTTGCCGTTCTCAGCAGGACTTTCGGAATCGACTTGACCGTTCCGTTCCGCCGGTTGCCGCGAAAGTTGCGCGACATCCTGCTGTTCGGAGCCGGAACCGCGGCACGGCGCGGTGACGCGGACGATGTGCGGCGGAGGAAGAAGCGCGAAGCCGATCCGTTCGGCGCCGGATTCGAGGGGCTGATCCCCAATCTCCGCAGGCGGTACGAGGAAGGCTCCTGGGCCGATCAGGAAGCGCTCGAACCGTACCGCGCGCTTCGGCCGTGCCCGTCCTGTCAGGGGGAGCGGCTGAAGCCGCAGAGCCGCGCGGTCCGGGTGAAAGGCAGGACGATGTCCGAATTCGTCAACCTGCCGATTTCGGAGGCGCTGAACGCGATCGACGCGCTTCAGCTTTCCGACCGGGAGCACATGATCGCGAGCCGGATCATTCGCGAGATTCGCGACCGCCTGCACTTCCTCAACGACGTCGGCGTCGGGTATTTGACGCTCGCGCGCAGCGCGGCAACGCTGTCGGGTGGGGAAGGCCAGCGTATCAGGCTCGCCACGCAAATCGGCTCCAACCTCACCGGCGTGTTGTACGTGCTGGACGAGCCGTCCATCGGCCTGCACCAGCGGGACAACCGTGCGCTGTTGTCGACCCTCGCGCGGCTGAGAGACCTCGGCAACACGGTCGTCGTCGTCGAACACGACGAGGAGACGATCCGCACTGCCGACTACATCGTCGATCTCGGTCCGGGCGCCGGCGAGCACGGCGGACACGTGATTTTTCAAGGCACGCCGGCCGAGCTCCTTCAGGACGGCGCTGGCTCGCTGACCGCCGCGTACCTGAAAGGCGAGCGGGCCATCAGCACGCCAAAGAATCGACGGCCGGCGTCGCGCGGGGAGGTCGTCATCAAAGGCGCCCGCGCGAACAACCTGAAGGACATCGACATCGCGATTCCTCTCGGCGTGCTGACGACCGTCACCGGCGTGAGCGGATCGGGCAAATCGACGCTGGTCAACGAGATCCTCTACCGTGCCCTCGCGCGGCTGCTCTATCGCGCGGCCGACGAACCTGGCGTCCACACGGCGATCGAAGGGATCGAGCTGCTCGACAAAGTCATTCAGATCGACCAGTCGCCAATTGGCCGGACACCGCGATCCAATCCTGCGACCTACACCGGGCTGTTCACGTTCATCCGGGAACTGTTCGCGATGCTCCCGGACGCCAAGGCGCGGGGCTTCCGGCCGGGCCGTTTCTCGTTCAACGTCAAGGGCGGGCGCTGCGAAGCGTGTCAGGGCGACGGGGTGATCGCCATCGAGATGCACTTCCTGCCGGACGTCTACGTGACGTGCGAGCAGTGCAAGGGACGGCGGTACAACCGCGAAACGCTCGAAATCAAGTACCGCGGCAAGTCGATCGCCGACGTCCTCGATCTGACGGTCGATCAGGCGCTGCCGCTTCTCGAGAACTTCCCGCCAATCGCGAACAAGCTCCGCACGCTGCAGGACGTCGGACTGGGATACATCGAGCTCGGCCAGTCGGCAACCACGCTGAGCGGCGGCGAGGCGCAGAGAGTGAAGCTCTCCAAGGAGCTGTCGCGCCGCGGGCACCGGCAAGACGCTCTACATCCTGGACGAGCCCACGACCGGCCTGCACTTCGAGGACACACACAAGCTGCTCGACGTGCTCAACAAACTTGTGGATCAGGGCAACACAGTTGTAATCATCGAGCACAACCTCGACGTCATCAAATCCGCGGACTACGTGATCGACCTTGGTCCCGAAGGAGGGGAGGCGGGCGGCCGCATAGTTGCGAGGGGGACTCCTGAGGAAGTCGCAAGGAGCCGAGAATCCTTTACGGGACGGTTTCTGGCCGATGTCCTGGGCGCTGCGCCGGCCCGCCAGGCGGCGTCGTAGCGGTCCGAAACGACGGTTTCCGGAGCAAAAACCGTGGGATTGCGGCAACTTACAATTTTGAGCGCTGTGGTATCATTGCCACACTCTCAGGCCTCCACACTGTGGCTGGCCGGCCACAATCGTCGCTCCGTGACCCGATTCCGCACGCGGTTTTCGACACGCAAGACGAACCAAGTCAACAACTTAGGCGCCGTATACCAGATGTCCTGCGGGTGGCAGACTGTTTGCTGAGCTGGGAGAAGCTCTCCCCCATGCGATCCGAGAGGTCATGAACGCGCAGCGCACCCTCCGTCGAACCGTCTCCTGCACCGGAATCGGCCTTCATTCCGGCAACAAGGTCACTCTGTCGCTCAAGCCGGCGCCGGCCGATTACGGCATCCGGTTCCAGCGCTCCGACCTGGGGGGACTCGAGATTCCGGCTACCGTCACGCACCTTGGCGGCATCCAGTACCAGACCGGGCTGACCCGCGAGGCGGTCTCCGTCGAGACGGTGGAGCACCTGCTGGCCGCCCTCACAGCGCTGGGGATCGACAACGTCATCGTCGAGTTGAACCACCCCGAAGTGCCGATCATGGACGGCAGCGCCGCGCCGTTCGTCTACCTGATCCTGAATGAAGCGGGCGTCAAGCGCCTCCAGGCGCCGCGCCGGTATCTCAAGGTGCTGCGGCCGATCTCGCTGACGCAGGGCGACAAGCGCATTGCGCTCTACCCGTCCGAGCAGTTCAAGGTCACCTACAGCATCAGCTTCGATCATCCGCTCCTGCGGCATCAGTCGCGGACGATGCGGATCACCGAGGAGAGCTTCGTCGAGGAGATCGCCCCGGCGCGGACGTTCGGGTTCCTGAAGGAAGTCGAGATGCTGCGTCAGCGCGGGCTCGCGCTGGGCGGCTCGCTGGACAACGCGATCGTGCTGGGCGAGACCGGCGTCCTGAACAACGCGCTGCGGTTCGAGGACGAGTTCGTCCGCCACAAGATCCTGGACGTCATCGGCGATCTTTCGCTGGTCGGGCACCCCGTGGTCGGCCACCTGGTTGCGCATCGCGGCGGCCACGCGCTCCACACGGCGTTCGCGGCCAAGATCCTCGAAGAGACCGACGCCTGGCGTCTCCTCGAAGCTCCGGCTGATCCATCTGTCGTGGCGATTCCGTCGGCTGCAGCGAAACCTGCGGCGAGACTGGCGAACTAAGCTTCCAGCTCAGATCACCAGCAGCGTCTTCGTCGTTGTTGGTGATCCGCACGCCTCGAACCAGTCGATTCCCTCGCTGACCAGATCGAACTTCAACGCGTAGCGCCCCGGCTTGTCCGGAGCGGTGAAGCGCAGGCGGACGTCGGCTGTCTCCCCAGGACCGACGTTGGCCGGGAGCCAGGCGCGCTCGAAATCCCGGTTGATGACGGTGCTGTCGCGATCGCAGAGCTGCGCGCCAAGGCGGACCAGGCGGCGCCCGTAGCTGGCCTGGGCCGGAAACGGCCGCGTCGAGAGGTTGCGCACCAGCGTCCGCAGTTCCGTCGGGCGTCCCTTTCGCGCGATCACCGGCAGCGCCGCGAGCGGACCCTTCACGTCGATCCGCGCCCGCGGCGTCGCACCCGGGATCGCATTTCCCAGATTGTTGTCGTCCCAGATCTCGTGCTTGATCGCGGCGAGCCCCGGCGTGCCGGGCACGAAGCGCTTCGAGAACATGTCCTCGGGATGATCGGTCAGCTCCCAGCAAAGCCGGTCGATGCCGAGGTCGGCCGCCATCGTCCGCGCCCGCGTCATCTCCTCGTCGCTGTCGTTGTGCGAGAAGAGAATGTAGCGCCAGTTGATGAACGGCACGTCGCGGCCGTTGCGGCGCTTTTCCTCCGCGGCGGTTCGAAGATTCGCGATCGCCTTCTCGAACTCGCCGCGGCGCCGGTAGATCGCGTAGCTCTCGGCTGTCGCTCCGTCGATCGAGAACGTGACTTCGTCGATTCCGGAGTGCACGAGCCGCCTGACCTGATCCGGCGTGAACGCCAGGCCGTTGGTGCTGGTGTAGAGATACACCTGTGGAAACCGCGACTTGATGTACTCGCACATCTCGATCGCGCGCTTGTGCAGGAACGTCTCGCCGTAGTTGAAGAAGTCGATGCGAACCAGCGAGGGCCCCGCTTCGTCGACGACGCGGCGGAAGATCTCGAAGTCCAGCATGCCGGCCTTGCGGGTCCGCGTGATGCCGGTTTCGGGCGCGCAGCATGCCTGCGCGCAGGAGATGTTGCAGGCGGCGGTGCACTCGATATACAGCCGGGAGGGCAGCAGCCCGACGTCGAGGGCGCGCTGCGGCGGCGCTTCGTCCTTCTTGAGCGGAAGCTTGAGCGGGCAGTCGCCACAGAATTTCGACCCGCCGGCGTTGAGGTCGCGGCGCAGCGTCGACGCCAGGGCGCCGGTCCACACCGCCGAGACGCTCTCCGATTTGACGTCCCCGAGCACGCGCTTGCCGTACGGGTCGGCGCACCCGCAGACGAGGCGTCCATCGCACAGGAGCACCATCGTGCTCGAGGGCCACGAACAGGTGAAACGCGTGGCGAGGTAGTTCAGCGACACGGACTGGGGCCTGCTAGGCTTTTTTCCTGAGCCTCTTCATGTAGGCGCCGAGCCGCTCGTTCTCGTAGGACACGAAATTGAGGAAGAGGCTCTCGGCGAAGTACTGGCGGCGCTCGTCGTTGTTCATCTGCTCGATCAGGTTCTGAATCTCGCGCACGGTGTCTTCGAACGTGCGATCGAGCTCGCGCCGGGCGGTCAGCTCGCGATAGAGCGTTTCGAGCAGCGTCAGCAGATCGCCGTCCAGGGCGACCGCGGCGCCGGCGGTCGTTTTGATCGTGTGCATCGAGTTAGGCTCCGAAGCTTTTGACGGCGCTGGGTTCGTCCGGGTGTACCTCGATGAAGTTCTGCGCCCCGGTCATCGTCAGCATCGTTTCGACGCGCTTCTGGACGCCGGCGAGCTTGAGGGCGCCGCCGGCCGCGGTCGCCTGCCGGTAGAGATCCATCAGGCACCCGATCGTGGCGCTGTCGACGTAGCCGACCGACGACAGGTTGACGACCACGCGGCGCTCGCCGGTGGCGATCAGCTGCGTCACGGCCGACGAGAATTCGGAGAGCAGCGGGTACATCAGGCGCGATTCGCCGACGCGCACGACCGCAATCCCGTTTGCGTTTTCGGTAGTGAGGTTCATTCAGACACTCCGGATCGCCGGCCCCGTCCGCGCGCGGTCGAGCCGCGGCGGCGTCGCACGGCGGGCTGTTTGTCCTGCAGGCGCTTCAACTGGTGCGCCAGCTCGATGCGTCCGCGGTTGATGCGCGACTTGACGGTTCCCTCGGGCAACCCCAGCTGATCGGCGATCTCCTGGTACGACAATTCCTGCAAGTCGCGCAGGATGACGGCGGTCCGCAGCGTTGCCGGCAGCGCCTGCAGCGCCTGCCGCAGCAGCGCGCGAAGATCCTGGTGCTCGGCCGCCTGATACGGCCCGCGGTCCGCCGACGCCGGCTGCAGGTCGCCGGTGTCCACTTCGCGCGCGATCGTCTGCCGCTCCTTCCGGACGCTGCGATAGTGATCGATGCACAGGTTCCGGCTGATGCTGACGATCCACGTCTGAAAATTCGCCCGCCGATCGAACGTCGCCAGCGCCTTGAATATCTTCAGGAAGATATCCTGCGTCAGGTCTTCGGCTTCGTCGTGCTTGCCGACGAACTTGTAGGCGACATTGAAGACCTTGCGCCAGTTCTGTCGGACGACGGCTTCCCACGCCGCCTGGTCACCCTTCAGACACTGCTCGATGAGGCTGTCGGGCGTTGCCGGTTGCCCGGCCGCGGATTCAACAGACATGCGTCATCAGTGTCGAGCCTGCAGGGTAGGCATGGCGGATCATAACAGTATAACGTGCGCCGCGTATTACAATCACAGCACATCGTGACAGGATTTCTCCGACAGCAAGGGGCCCTTTTCTGCGACGGCGTTCCGCTCTCCCGCATCGTTGAAACAGAAGGCACTCCACTCTATGTCTACAGCGCAGCGACCATCGTCGAACGCTACCGCGCGATCGACGAGGCGTTCGGCTCGTACCCGCATACGCTCCACTACGCGCTGAAGGCAAACTCGACCCTCGCCATCGTGCGGCTGCTCCGGAGTCTCGGCAGCGGCGTCGACGCGAATTCCGGCGGCGAGATCGACGTCGCCCTGCGCGCCGGCTTCATTCCTCCGCAGATCGTCTTCACCGGCGTCGGCAAGACCGAGGCCGAGCTCGTGCAGGCCATCGACCTCGGGGTCAAGACGATCAACGCGGAATCGGACGGCGAGCTCGAACGGATCGACCGGCTGGCGCGGATGCGGCAGACCCGCGCGCGCGTCGCGCTGCGGGTCAACCCGGACATCGACGCGCGCAGCCACCCGCACATCTCGACCGGATTGAAGATCAACAAGTTCGGCATCGCGATGGACAACGCGCGCGAGATCGGCCGGCGCTTCGCGCGCGCCGAGGGAGTCGAGATCGTCGGCCTGCACAGCCACGTCGGCTCGCAGATCGTCGATCTGGATCCGCTCCGTCGCGCCGCCAGTGCGCTCGTCACGCTGGCGCGCGAGCTGGGTGACGATGGGATCGCGATCGAGCATCTCGACGTCGGCGGCGGCCTTGGCGTGTCGTACGACGGCGCCGCGGTGCCGACCGCCCGCGAATACGCGGATGCGCTGCTGCCGATCGTGCGCGAATCGGGCCTGGCGATCGTGCTCGAACCGGGGCGCAACATCGTCGCGCCCGCGGGCGCGCTGCTGTCGCGCGTCGTGGACGTCAAGGAGCGGGCCGGCGGCGTGCTGTTCGTCGTGCTCGACGCCGGCATGACCGAACTGATCCGGCCGATGCTGTACAACGCCTTCCACCGCATCGAGCCGGTCATCGAGCGCAGCGGCCCCGAAGTGACCTGCGACATCGTCGGGCCGCTCTGCGAGAGCAGCGATACGCTCGGCAAACAGCGCAGCCTGCCAAGACCGCAGGTCGGCGATCTCTTTGCGATCCTCGACACCGGCGCCTACGGATCCGTGATGGCCTCGAACTACAATCGCCGGCCCATGCCAGCCGAAGTGCTGGTCGAGAACGGCGGCTATTCCGTGATCCGCCGGCGGCAGACCGTCGACGACCTCGTGGCGCTGGAAAGCTGACGTGACCGGCCATCTGATTGCGTTCGAAGGCCTGGATCAGAGCGGGAAGCAGACCCAGGCCGAACAGCTTCGCGATTACCTGTCCGCGCGAGGACGCGACTGCCGGCTGCTGTCGTTCCCAGACTACGAGACGACCGTCGGGCGAGAGATCTCGCAGGCGCTGCACGGCGAGCGCGACTACACGCCGGACGTCATGCAGCTGCTCTACGTGACCAACCGCTACGAGAAGCGGCCGCAGATCCAGTCGTGGATCGACGATGGGACGATCGTGCTCTGCGATCGGTATCTGGCGTCGAGCGTCGCGTATGGCGAGGCGCAGGGACTCGATCCCGAGTGGCTCACGCACATTCAGCGCTATCTGCCGGTCCCCTCGCTGACGATCCTGCTCGACATCGCGCCCGGAGACGGCGGTCCGGCGGAAAGCCGCCGGCCGCGATCGCTACGAGCGCGATCTCGAGCTGCTGTCGCGCGTGCGAAAGAGCTACGAGCGGCAGGCACGCGCCGCCGACTGGCTGCGCCTCGACGGCGAGCGATCCAGGGATGACGTTGCCCGGGACATCATCGAGGCGGTCTCGACACGACTCGTGCCGCGGTAATCGCCCGGACGTCGGCAGCCCCCGCCTCCCGCAGCACGCGTGCGCACGATTCGAGCGTCGCCCCCGTCGTGCACACATCGTCGACGAGCACGATCCGCAGATCCCTGGCGTCAGCCCGCCACGCGAGCCTGAACGCGCCGCGTACGTTCGCGTGGCGCCGCGCTGCCGGCAGGTCCGTTTGTGAAGGGGTCGCGCGGCGGCGCCGCAGCAGGTGGCGGACCGGGAGGCCGATCGCGGCGGCAATCTCCTCCGCCTGGTTGAAGCCGCGGCTGCGCTGCCGCCGGCGGTGGAGCGGCACCGGCACGAGGACGTCAGCCGTATCGAGCACGGCTCCGCACTGACGGCGCATCAGCGCGCCAAGCGGCGCCGCGAGCGAACGCCGGCCATCGTATTTCAGCGCGTGGAGGATCGCCCGGAGCGCGCCTTCGTAGGCGCCGATGGCCGCGCAGCGCGACAGCGCCGACGGCTTTCGCCGGCAGCGCGCGCATGAGGCCGCTTCAAGGCTGATGACGCGCCACGACGGGAGAGGATCGCCGCAGCGCTCGCACAACGGCGGCACGAACGGCACGACGGAGGACCAGCATCGGGCGCAGACCGGACCGCGCGTGGGTTCTTCGAGGCTCGCATGGCAGGCGGCGCACGAGGGGGCGAGGATGACGGTGACGAGGCCGTCCGCTAGCGCACGCAGCACGGCGCCCGCCCTCGACCGCCGCGTTCGTCAGGCCGGTCTGGCTTCGGACTGTTCGTCGATCGAGATGCGTTCCGCGTCGCCCCACAGGCGCTCGAGCGAGTAGAACTCGCGCGTCTGCGGCACGAAGACGTGAACGATGAAGGAGAAGTAGTCCATGAGGATCCACTCGGCGCGGTCGTAGCCCTCGACGTGAGCCGGCTTGATCTTCGCCGCCCGCATTGCGTCCTCGACCGCATCGGCAATCGCCTTCACCTGCCGCGGATTCTGCCCCGAGCACAGCACGAAGAAATCGGTGAACGCCGGCGTCTTCCGCAAATCGAGGACGACTACATCCGCCGCCTTCTTCTCGAGCGCCGCGCGTACTGCTTTGCTTACCTCGCCGGTCAACCGCTTACGACCGCTGGGTGTTCGCCGAGTCTGAGTTTTTGCCATGCAAGTGATCTGCCGCTGCGCCGACGCCTTGCGGCGTCGAACCGTCCAGATACAAACGGTGCTGAATAATGTGCTGCTCCACCGCCGGCGGCGCCAGGCCGGTCAACGCGTCACCATTGCGAATCCGCCGGCGAATCTCCGTCGATGATACGACGGGTGTTTTCCAATCGATCAGGAACACTGCAGGCTTCCCTTCGACTCGCTGCGCTCGCTCAGGGCGGGCCCCTTCGACTCGCTCCGCCCGCTCAGGGCGAATGTGCATCCGGGACGCGAGCGAGGGGAGCAGCGCCGGGAGTGCCGAAGCCTCGTGTCCGGGCCTGGACACGACCACGAAATGCGCCATGTCGAGGACTTCGGGATAGCGGTGCCATGTCGCAATTTCTGCGAACGCGTCCGCCCCGGTGATGAAAAAGATCTGCGCCGGCTGGAGACCGGACGCGTGCAGGCGCTCGAGAGTCGACGACGTGTAGGACGTGCCAGGAGCGGACAACTCGAGATCGCTTGCCTCGAGTCCATCGACGCCACTGACCGCCATCGCCGTCATCGCGAAACGATGGAACGCGGTGGCGGCCGGCTGCGCGGCGCGGTGCGGCGGGATCCGCGACGGCAGCAGCACGACGCGGGCGAGTCCCAGCACGCGCCTCGCGGCGATCGCCACTTCCACGTGACCGTTGTGCACGGGGTCGAACGTCCCGCCGAGGACTCCAAGACGGGTCGCGCCCGAATCCGGCATCAGGAGCTGACCCCGCGCTCCGTGCGCTCGCGCGCGGCGGAGACTGCGCGCCAGATGGCTTCGAGCAGCCGATCGAGCCCTTCGCCGCTCGCCGCGGACACCGGATAGAGTGGAATGCCCGCGGACTCCAGGTGGCGCTGCAGCTGCGCCAGCCGATCCGGATCGTCGAGCGCGTCGATCTTGTTGGCGGCGACAATCATCGGCTTGTCCACCAGCCGTTCGCCGGTCGCGTCGCGCCCGGGAAACAGCGCGAGCTCGCGCGAGATGACGTCGAAGTCGCTGACCGGATCCCGTCCGCTCGACGACACGTCGATCAGGTGGACCAGCACCTTGGTGCGTTCGAGATGGCTCAGGAAGCGGTGCCCGAGGCCGTGTCCGGCATGCGCGCCTTCAATCAGTCCCGGAACATCCGCAACGACGAACGTCCGATCCCCCGACAACCCGACCACACCAAGGTTCGGCGTCAGCGTCGTGAACGGGTAATCGGCAATCTTCGGTCGGGCGGCGGAGATCCGCGAGATGAGCGTGGACTTGCCGGCGTTCGGGAAGCCCACGAGGCCGACGTCGGCGAGCAGCTTGAGGTGGAGCCTCAGCGCCTTCTCTTCACCGGGCAGTCCCGGTTCCGCGCGGCGCGGCGCACGATTCGTCGAGGTCGCAAACTGCGCGTTGCCCCGGCCGCCCAGGCCGCCTTTCGCAATCAGAATCCGCTGGCTGTCTGCCATCAGATCCGCGACCTGCACGAGCTCGTCGTCCTGGCGCTCGTAGACGACGGTGCCGATCGGAACCTCGAGCTCGACGTCGGCGCCGGTGCGGCCCGTGCGGTTCGATCCCTCGCCGTGCGCGCCACGGCCCGCTTCGAACTGTTTCTGGAATCGAAAATTGAGAAGGGTGTTGAGGTTGGACGTCGGCGACGAGGTAGACCGAGCCGCCGGGCCCGCCATCGCCGCCATTGGGGCCACCGCGAGGTACGAACTTCTCGCGGCGGAAACTCATCGCGCCGCGACCGCCGTGGCCGGCGGCGACGTGGATGTCGACCTCGTCAACGAACATGGAAAGCGCGGAGCCAGGCTCCGCGTCGCATCACGCGGTTTCGACCGGGTGGACGCTGATGACCCTGCCGCGGCTGCCGTGATCCTCGAACTTCACACGGCCGGCGACCTTCGCAAACAGCGTGTCGTCTTTGCCGAGGCCGACGTTGAGCCCGGGCTTGAACCGGCGGCCGCGCTGCCGCACCAGGATGGAGCCGCCAGTGACGACGTTGCCGTCGAAACGCTTGACGCCAAGCCGCTGCGAGTTGCTGTCGCGTCCGTTCCGTGAACTACCCTGTCCCTTTTTTGTTGCCATGATCCAACCTGCTGAATGCTTGAAAAGTTAGAAGTACGAAGTTAGAAGTAAGAAGTACCCCGTACCTTGTTACTTCTTACTTCTTACTTCGTACTCGCGGTGACACTTCTTACTTCAGACGACTATGTCTTTGATCCGGACCCGCGTGTATGTGCTGCGATGACCCTTCGTCCGGCGCATGCCCTTGCGGCGCTTCTTCTTGAAGATCCGGATCTTGGGGCCGCGCGACTCGCCGTCGACGACGCCGAGGACCTTGACGTTCGGCGACGAACGGGGAGCCGGCGAGCACCTCGCCGCCGTCCTTTTCGAGCACGAGCACCTGATCGATCGTCACTTCGTCGCCGGCATTGGCGTCGAAGCGGTCGACGGTGATGACGTCTCCGGGACTGACTTTCACCTGCCGGCCGCCGCTCTGAATGATTGCGAACACTTCACCGCTCCTCGACAACGCCCAACTCCGGTCGCCGGCGCCCAAACGGGCGTAAGACGAGGGTTTTGGCTGATTACAAAGAATTTAGGATAGCACGGAATCCGGCCACCGGGCCAGGCTGCGCGGCCGGGCGGGCCGCCTCTACCTTACTTGAGAAGGAACGCGTCGCCGCGGACCTTCTGCGTGCTGAGCGCGTTCAGGAAGCTCGGGATGAGCTTGTCCATCAGCTCGAAATAGGACGACAGCGCCGGCGTGTTCTGCTGGACGTTGTACAGCACTTCTTCGCGGAACTGCTCCGAGTAGAGCGTCGCGCCGGTGCGGCCGTCGATGAAGATGAACTTCGGGGTGAGGATGAAGCCCTTGCGCTCCATGTAGGTGCGCACCGGACCGGCGGCCGGCGGCCGAACTGGTCGTACGTTTCCCGCTTGCTCGCATCACCAGACCGCGTCGACTGATGCGGCGTGAAGAGCACCGTGCCGGTGACGATGAGCGGGTTCTGGTATTCCTCGCCGATCCGCTTCCAGAACTCCACGTCGGCGAAGATGCCCTGGTAGCGCTCGAGATCCTTTTCGTTTCGAATGCGCAGTGGTCGGCCTGGCGGTCTGCGGCACGGGCCGGGCTGACCGTCGGCGCTGCCTTCGGCTGCGCGCCGGCGGTGCCGTTCGCTGCTGGACCTGCTTCGTGGCGAGCTCGGCGAGCGGCAGCGCCTCGGCTTCGATCACCCGCAGACGTCGACTTGCTTCGCAACTGGCTGCGCAGCAGCCGCACGGTTTCGAGGTTCGCATCGACGTCCTCGGTGCCGCCGCCGATGAACCCGGCGACCAGCACGCGCTGGAACGCGGACACGTCCATCTTCGGCTGGATCGGTGTTTCGATCGGGATTTCGTAGAAGTTCGTGCAGGCGAGCGACCCGCACAGCGCGAGGCTAGCGATCGCGGCGACGCTTCGTGCGGTCATTGAGTTCTTTGAAGAGATCGTAGTTCTGCCGGATCAGCAGGTTGTCAGGGTCGAGCGAGACGGCGTTTTCGTACGCCTTCTCCGCCTCTTCGAAGTTCCCTGCTGTTCGTAGGCGATTGCGAGATTGTTCCACGCGGACGCGTAGGTGGGATCGATCTGAACGTGCGCGCTGCCAGCGGTAGGCCGCTTCTTTCCAGAGGCCGTTCTGCGCGACCTTGATTCCGAACTCGACCTGTTCTTTCGCTTCCGAGCGCGCATCGCCGGCCTACGCGAGCGTCGCAAATCCGACGAGCGCTACGGAGAGCGTGCAGGCTCTGAGATACATGGGTTAGGGTCCACTATAGCACCGCGTCAAGCGGTGGCAAGGGGATTCACGGGGGTCCGTTGAGCAATGCGTGTACCACGGTCCGTTACGCCGGCCACGCGAGCTGACAGCCACGTGATCATCGGCCAAATTCGTAAGCGGCCGACGAGCCCGTAATCGCGACGGGTTGGACCGGGCGACAAACGCTCCTATAATAAGGACAGAGGGGCCGGGCTGCGGTGCTGACGTTGGTGCGCCGCGGCTGCGGCCTTTTTTCCTGCCGCCGCAGCCCGGGCTGCGGCGCCTGAGAGGGTCATGCCTGACGTTCAGACCGTGCGTCGCGGTGTCGATGCTCCCGTTCTCCGGACCGAGCGGCCGCCGCGTTCAGAACTCGGTTCGGCATCCGACGGTTCGGACCCGCTCGAAGACGTGCTTGACAGCTGTCGCGTGCCGTCAGAGTCCGGTCGCGATTGATCGACGAAGCGCTCCGGCCGCCGCATGCGCGCTCGAAAGCGGCGCCGCTGCGGGGAACGTCGAGCCGTACCGCTTTGATGGCCTTCGATATCCGGCACTGTTGGGGTGCATTCGGGATCCGCCTCCCGTCCTATGGACGCGGGGTGACTCGGTGCCTGACCCGCCGGCGGTGGCGGTCGTGGGATCGCGGGCGGCGACGCCGTACGCGCTTCAGGTCGCGCAGCGGCTCGGCGAGGAGCTCGCCGAGCGCGGCATCGTCGTGGTGAGCGGGCTGGCACGCGGCGTCGATTCGGCGGCGCACGAGGGCGCCTGGCGGCGGCGGACCGACCGTCGCCGTGCTTGGCTCGGGACTCGATCGCGTCTATCCGCCCGAGCACGAGGGAATTGGCCGCTAAGTATAAGCAGACATGGAGTTTTGGTGAGCGAGCTCGGCCCGGCGGGGAGCCTCTGGCGGAGCACTTTCCGCTGCGGAATCGGATCATCAGCGGGATCTCGCTGGCCGTAGTGGTCGTCGAAGCTTCCGAGAAGAGCGGATCGCTAATCACGGCCCGGTATGCGTTGGAGCAGGGTCGGGATGTGATGGCGGTACCCGGCAGCATCCTGTCCGGCCGGAATCGAGGGTCGCAAGCCTCCTGAAGGATGGGGCAAAGGTCGTCGAGACTGCGGACGATATCCTTGAAGAGCTCGGGTGGCCGTGCCGGTCGACCGCAGCCGTGGCGAGGATGTTCCAGCTAAGTCATTGATTTCAGAGCCGTTTATGGCTCAGAATGGCGACGGGAGAGGCGTACGCGCTCGAGGATTTGATGGTGCTCACGGGCGCCGGCGCCACCGACTGCTCGCCCGGCTTGACGGAGCTCGAGCTGCGAGGGCTGGTGACGGGCGTCGGCGGCGGCCGGTTCGTCCGGGTGGACGGCCGGGATGATAAGGTCGAAGAAGGTCTGCTAACGTTAGGTCAGTTATGGCAAAGGCATTGGTCGTGGTGGAATCGCCGGCGAAGGCGAAGACCATCAACAAATATCTGGGCAGGAACTACAAGGTCGTCGCCTCGATGGGGCACGTCCGCGATCTGCCCAAGAGCAAGCTCGGCGTGGACATCGAGGAAGGATTCGAGCCGTCGTACGAAGTCATCGCGAGCCGCAAGAAGGTCCTCAAGGACCTGAAGGACGCCGCGAAAGACGCGACGAAATCTTCGTCGCGACCGACCCTGACCGCGAAGGCGAAGCCATCGGCTGGCACCTGGCCGAGGAGCTCGGCAGCGGCAACCGGAAGAAGATCCGCCGGCTGATGTTCAACGAGATCACCAAGAAGGGCGTGCTCGCCGCGCTCGACAAGCCGACGACCATCAACAAGCAGATGGTGGACGCGCAGCAGGCGCGCCGGGTGCTCGACCGTCTGGTCGGCTACAAGATCAGCCCGCTGCTCTGGGACAAGGTGCGGCGCGGTCTGAGCGCGGGACGCGTGCAGTCAGTCGCTTTGAAGCTGGTGTGCGACCGCGAACGCGAGATCGAAGCGCTTCGTTGCCGAAGAGTACTGGAACATCACGGCGCGGCTCGCCGGTCCGGTGCCGCCGGAGTTCGACGCCAGTCTGCTCAAGCGCGACGGCGCGAACATCAAGGTCGGCAACGAGACCGAAGCGACCGCCGTGCTCGCGGACCTGAAGAAAGCGAGCTGGGCCGTCGAGTCGGTCACGACGAAGGAGCGCAAGAAGGGCGCGGTTCCGCCGTTCATCACCAGCAAGCTGCAGCAGGCGTCGCGCTTCCCGGTCAAGAAGACGATGATGATCGCGCAGCAGCTCTACGAAGGCATCGATCTGCCGGGAGACGAGGGCACCGTCGGCCTGATCACCTACATGCGAACCGACTCGACTCGCGTGTCGGATCAGGCGCTGACCGACGTGCGCGAATTCATCGGCCAGCGGTTCGGGGCCGAATACGTGCCGGAGAAGCCGAACTTCTACCGGGCCAAGGAGGACGCGCAGGACGCGCACGAAGCCATCCGTCCGACGTCGATGCAATACCACCCGGACGCCGTCCGGGCGCATCTCTCGCCCGATCAGGTACTACCTTTACAAGTTGATCTGGAATCGCTTCGTCGCGTCGCAGATGCCGCCGGCCACGTTCGACGAAACGACGGTCGATGTCGCGGCGGATGCCTATCTGTTCCGCGTGAAGGGCTCGGTGCCGAAGTTTGCAGGCTGGATGGCGGTCTACAACCAGGAAGCGGGCATGGCGGACGAACAGCGCACCGGCGGTCCGGGACCGGACGCGGCCAGCGCGGAAGACGACGAAGCGGCGAACGTTCTGCCGGTGCTGGACGAAGGCGACAAGCTGGAACTGAAGGAACTGAAGCCTGAGCAGAAGTTCACGCAGCCGCCGCCGCGCTACAGCGAAGCGACGCTCGTCAAGGCGCTCGAGGAGAACGGCATCGGCCGTCCCAGCACGTACGCGTCGATCATCGGCGTCATCCAGACGCGCGAGTACGTGAACAAGATCGAAGGCCGCTTCAAGCCGACGATGCTGGGGCGGATGCTCGTCGAGCGTCTGCTGAGCCCCGCCTTCGACGACATTCTCGACGTCGAGTACACGCGCAACCTCGAGGAAGATCTCGACAAGATCGAGGAAGGCGAGGAGAACTACGAGTCCACCCTTTCGGCGTTCTACAAGAAGTTCGAGAAGGACTTGAAGCGCGCCTCGAAGGAGATGATCAATCTCAAGGAAGGCGTCGAGCCCGATCCGGCGATTGCGTGCGAGAAGTGCGGATCGCCGATGGTCATCAAGGCCGGAAAGTTCGGATTGTTCCTCGCCTGCAGCGCCTATCCGGAATGCGAGAGCACGCGCGAGCTCGAGACGCCGGAGCCTGGCGCCGAAGGCGAGATTGAAGAGACCTGCGAGAACTGCGGCAAGCCGATGGCGGTCAAGCGCGGGCGGTTCGGACAGTTCCTCGCCTGCACCGGCTATCCCGACTGCAAGACGACGCGGAAGATGATCGCCACCAAGACCGGGATGACGGCCGCCAGGCCCGATCAGATGCTCGACGAGAAGTGCCCGAAGTGCGAGTCGAACCTCGTGCTCAAGCACGGCCGGTTCGGCGAGTTCACCGCGTGCAGCAACTATCCGAACTGCCGCTACGTGAAGCAGAAGAGCACCGGCGTGCTGTGCCCGAAGGACGGCGGCGACGTCGTCGAGAAGAAGTCGCGCCGCGGCAAGGTGTTCTACGGCTGCGCGAACTATCCGGACTGCGACTTCACGCTGTGGAAGAAGCCGGTGGCCGAGAAGTGCCCGGATTGCGGCGCGCCGTTCCTGGTGGAGCGCATCACCAAGCGGCACGGCCGTCAGCTGATCTGCAACAACGAGGAGTGCAAGTACGCGCCGCACGCCGCTGAAGAAGCGTACCCGCGTAGAAACCGTGCGACTCGCGTATCCATGATCATCACCATCATCGGCGGGGGCCTGGCCGGGTCGGAGGCGGCCTGGCAGGCGGCGTCGCTCGGGGTCCCTGTCACCCTGTCCGAAATGCGGCCGGTCCGGCCGACCGCGGTTCACAAGACCGATCGGCTGGCCGAACTGGTCTGCAGCAACTCGTTTCGCGGCGACAAGCTCGATAACGCGGTCGGTCTGCTGAAGGAAGAAATGCGCCGGCTCGGTTCGCTCGTGATGCGCGCGGCCGATCAGGCGCGGGTGCCGGCCGGCGCGGCGCTCGCCGTCGATCGCGATCGGTTCTCCGAGGCGGTCACCCGCGCCATCGCCTCGCATCCGCTCATCACCCTGCGGCGCGAGGAAGTGCCGTCGCTGCCGCGAGTCGACGGTCCGCTCATCATCGCCACGGGGCCGCTGACGTCCGATGCGTTGTCGCGGGAAATCGCCGCGCTCGTCGGCGCCGAGCACCTGTACTTCTACGACGCCATCAGCCCGATCGTGCTCGCCGAGAGCATCGACATGTCGAAAGTGTTCCGCGCGTCGCGGTGGGGGCGCAGCCTGCGGCGCGCGGTGGAGGCGCCCTCATCGACGGCGGCGCCGCGTGCGGGACCGACGATGGCGCAGGGGATTACCTGAACTGCCCGTTCACGGCGGACGAATATCGGCTGTTTTACGACGCGCTCATGTCCGCCGAGAAGGCCGCGCTCCACGAGTTCGATTCGCCGAAGTTCTTCGAGGGCTGCCTGCCGATCGAGGTGATGGCGTCGCGCGGGGTCGACACGCTCCGCTTCGGGCCGATGAAGCCGGTCGGGCTTGCCGATCCGCGAACCGGCCGTGAGCCTTACGCGGTCGTCCAGCTCCGGCAGGACAATCTCGCGGGCGATCACTTCAGCCTGGTCGGCTTCCAGACGCAGATGAAGTGGGGAGAGCAGGCGCGCGTCTTGCGGCTGATCCCCGGTCTCGGGAACGCGGAGTTCGTCCGCTTCGGCATGATCCACCGCAACACCTACATCAACGGTCCGACGGTGCTGCGCGAGACGTGGCAGGTCAGAGGACGCGACGATCTGTTCTTCGCCGGGCAGATTTCGGGCGTCGAGGGATACGTCGAGTCCGCCGCGTCAGGCTTGATCGCCGGGCGCAACGCTGCCGCGCGCGTGCTCGGCCGTCCGCCGTCGGTTCCGCCGCGCACGACCGCGATCGGCGCGCTTGCCTTCTACGTGTCGCACGCCAACCCGGCGCACTATCAGCCGACGAACATCACGTTCGGCATCATCGCGCCGCTGCCGGCGCAGCGCCGGCGCGGCAAAGGCGCCGGCAAGAAAGCGGCCCGCAACGAGGCACTGTCCGAACGCGCCCTGGCCGATCTGGACGCGTGGATGAATCCCGCCAGCAGCCGGGAGACTGTCTCAACGACATGAAGGCGCAGCTCGAGGAGTTTCTCGAACACCTCCGTCTGAACGAGAACGCCTCGCTGCATACCGTGCGCGCCTACGAGAGCGATCTCTCGCAGTTTTTCGGGTTCCTCGCGGAGCGCGCCGGCCGCAAGCGGATCGACCTGACGGCCGACGAGTTCAACCATCACTACATCCGCGACTTCATGGGCGAGCTGCACCGCCGCGGCAATTCGCGCTCGTCCGCCGCGCGCAAGCTCGCGGCGATCCGCACGTTCGGCCGGTACCTCCGGCGTGAGGGCGTGCTCGAAGGGGATCCCGCGGCGCTCGTCGGCACGCCGAAGCGGGAGCACCGGCTGCCCGCGCACCTCGGCGAAGCGGAGATGGCGCGTCTGCTCGAGATGCCCGACGGCGCGTCGACGCTCGGGCGGCGCGATCGCGCGATCCTCGAGCTGTTCTACGCCTCGGGCCTGCGCCTGAGCGAGCTGGTCGGCCTGGACATCGACGACCTGAACCTGAGCGGACGCGTCGTCCGCGTGCTGGGCAAGGGCGGCAAGCAGCGGCTGGTGCCGTTCAACAGGACCGCGGAATCAGCATTGCGCGCCTGGCTGAAGGACTGGGAAGGCCTGCGCGAGCAGATCGCCCGCACGTCCAAAGCGGCCGGTGGCCGGCGGCCCCGCGAGCCGCTGTTCCTGAACTACCAGGGAACACGATTGTCCACGCGCAGCGTCGATCGCCTGGTGCGCCGCTACGTCGCCGCGTGCAGCGCGCGCTTCGGGATCAGCCCGCACGCGCTGCGGCATTCGTTCGCCACGCACCTGCTCGAGCGCGGCGCCGACCTGCGGGCGATCCAGGAGCTGTTGGGCCACTCGCGCCTGAGCACGACGCAGCGTTACACGCACGTCAACGCCGCGCAGCTGCTCGAGACGTATAGGAAATCGCACCCGAAGGCGTAGGGGAAAGTAAGAAGTTGAAGAGAAGTTAGAAGTTCAGAGCAATTCACTTCAGCTTCTTACTTCCCTCTACTTCTTACTTCCTACTTCTTACTTCTTACTTCTGATTAGCTCGCTATCGGCTCGGCAATCGGCGGCCTGCGGCCGCGCGCGTAGTCGATGCCCAGCGTCTTGATCTTGTAGTTCATCACGCGCGGGCTGATCGAGAGCAGCTCCGCGGCGTCCTTCTGAACCCAGTTCGACATCTTCAGCGCCTCGACGAGCGCCTGCCGCTCGATCTCCTCGAGCGCGATGCCGGTCGGCGGGATCTTCACCACCGGGCTGGCGTCGCCCGACGGCTGGCTGGTCGACAGCTCGCCGAGCCGCAGGTCCGATGCTCGTCAGCGTCGGCCGTCGGCCAGCAGCACCGCGCGCTCGATCGCGTTCTCGAGCTCGCGGATGTTGCCCGGCCAGTTGTAGCGCATCAGCAGCTTCTGCGCGTCCGGCGACATGCCCGTCGAGGCGCTTCTTCAGCTCGCCCGCGAAGCGGCGCAGGAAGAACGTCGCCAGCTGCCGGATGTCGTCCTTGCGCTCGCGCAGCGGCGGCATGTCGATCGAGACGACGTTCAGGCGGTAGTACAGGTCCTCGCGGAACTGGCCGTTGGCGACCATCTGCGGCAGGTTGCGGTTGGTCGCCGCGATCACCCGCACGTCGACGCGCAGCGTGCGGGTGCCGCCGAGGCGCTCGAACTCGTGCTCCTGCAGCACGCGCAGGATCTTCGCCTGCGTGTTCGGCGCTCATGTCGCCGACTTCGTCGAGGAACAGCGTGCCGCCGTCCGCCTGTTCGAAGCGGCCGACGCGCTGCTTGTCGGCGCCGGTGAACGCGCCCTTCTCGTGGCCGAACAGCTCGGATTCGAGCAGGTTCTCCTGCAGCGCCGCGCAGTTCACCTTGACGAAGTTGCGTCCCGCTCGCAGCGAGTTGTGATGGATCGCGCCGGCGATCAGCTCCTTGCCGGTGCCCGTTTCGCCGCGGATCAGCACCGTCGTGTTGCTCTTCGCCACCTTCTTGACGATCGTCAGCACCGACTGCAGCGCGCCGCTGGCGCCGACGATCCGGTCGAAGTCGTAGATGTCCTGCTGCGTGTGCCGCAGGTACTCGATCTCGTGCTTCAGCCGGCGGTGCTCGATCGCCTTCTCGACCTTGAGCTCCATCTCCTCGATCTCGAACGGCTTCTGCACGTAGTCGAACGCGCCGATCTTCATCGCCTCGACGGCCGTGTGCACCGATCCGAACGCGGTCATCAGGATGACCGCCGTCGTCGGATGCATCGACTTGGCCGGTCCGCAGCACGTCGAGCCCGTCGCTGCCGCCCATCTTCAGGTCGCTCAGGACGACGTCGTATTGGCCCTCGTGCAGCTTCTCGATGGCGACGTTGCCGTTCGGCGCCTCGTCGACTTCGTGGTCGGGCGTCGGACAGCGCGCGCACGATGCCACGTGCGCAGCGAATCGTGATCGTCTGCCACCAGAATCCGGCCCATGCATTGCCTCTCTGATCGAAACTGCCCGTTGCGCCGAACGAACTCCCGTCGTAGCTGACTTGCCCGGCGTGATGCGCCGCCGCTACAACTGACCCTGACCGAAGAGCTCGTGATTGCCGGTGACCGGCAGCGTGACGCGGAAGTGCGTGCCGCCGCTGGGACGGCCGCTCACGTCGATTCGTCCGTCGTGGGCGTCCACGATCTTCCGGACGATCGCGAGCCCCAGGCCCGACCCCTGCGGCTTGGTCGTGAAGAACGGGCTGAAGATGCGGTCCATCACGTCCGCCGGCACGCCCGGCCCGTTGTCGATCACGTCGACCTGGATGGAAGGACCGGTGTGCCCTTCGCGCCGCGCCGCTGTCTTCCTCGGCGAGCTGCAGCGCGTTGATGGCCACGGATCCCCGGCCGTTGAGCGCCTCGAACGCGTTCGTGAGCAGGTTCGTGAAGAGCTGCCGCAGTTGGTGCGGGTCGCCCTGAATCGCCGCCAGATCGGCGGGCAGCGACACTGCCACCGTCACGTCGCCGCGCTGCACATGACTCTCGGCCATGCCAATCGCGTCGCGGACGACGTCGGCGAGCGCGATGTGCTCGACCTGCAGGCGGATCGGCCGCACGAAATCGAGCACCTCGAGCACGATGGCGTTCGCCATCTTCGCTTCTTTGATGATGTCGCTGAGGATCGACTGCGCGTCCTCGGAGTCGGTGAGCTGCCGCTTCAGCAGGCCGGCCATGACTTCGATGCCGGCGAGCGGATTCTTGACCTCGTGCGCAATCGCGGCGGCCATCTCGCCGAGCGCCGCGAGCCGATCGCGCAGCCGCTCGCGCTCTTCGAGCTGCTCGACGCGCGTCAGGTCCTTGAAGAAGAGTGCCGCGCCGGTCAGCTGACCGCGCAGGTCGCGTACCTGCGACAGCGTGTAGCCGATCACCTTGCCGGTGCTCTTCAGCCGGAGCTCGGCGCGGTTGGGCAGGTGCGACAGCTCGAACGCCCCCGCCATGATTCGCGACAGTTCCGGCTGGTCCTGGAGGATGCGGGAAAACGGCTGGCCGATGTCGGTCGGCCGGGGTTTGAGCCCGAGAATGCGGTATGCGACCTCGTTCATGACCGCGACCCGGCCGTCGCGCGTCACTGCGAGGACGCCGTTCCGGAGGTTCCAGACGAGGTCGCGGTAGAAGACGTCCGGGGCCAGCGCGTCCATCTCGGCGGCGGTCTGCCGAGGCGCGGTCCGGCGAGCGGCGGGCCTCGAGGACCGGCGCGAGGCGCCGCGTGTTTTCGGCATAGGTTCGGCTGGCTCTGGGCAGACGCTTCCCCTCGCGTCGCCGGCGCAATATTGTAAATGCTCGGTCCTGTTCAGCCAAGCTGTTTTCCATGTAGCATTTACGGCTGGCCATTAGAGCGTTGGCCCCGCGCGGCAGTCCCCCGCGCGCACCTGTCCTTTCAGGCCCGAGGCCTCAGGGGCAAACGGTGTGCCCCGGCCTCAATCCAACAAAGTTGAGGTTTTTCTTAAGGTTCCGGCGTGAGTGTCAGATTCTGGCCCTGGGCGGAATTACAATTCTGTCTGTCGATTACGTTTTTGTCTGCAGCGCTTCCCACTGGTTCATGAGGTCGCCGACCTCCCACATCAGCGCCTGGTGCCGGTCGATGACCGGTTTCGCGGCCTCGTGGTCGTCGTAGAAACCCGGCGCTGACATCGATGCTTCGATGTCCTTGATCGCCTGCTCGCGGTCGGCGATGCGGGCCTCGAGCTCCTCGATCCGCCGCCGGCGGGTGTCGTCCACTTTCCGCTGGCGGCGCGCCTCGGCCTCGGCGCGCTTGCGCTCGTCGTAGGAAACCGGCTGCGGCTCCTTCGCCTTCGGGCCTCCGTTCGACGACCCGGGCTTCGCACGCTGGGGAGCGGGAGGGGGCGCGGCCGCGGCGGCCGCTTCCTGCTGCTTCCGGCTCCAGAGGAACTCCTCGTAGTTCCCCGGGTAGACGAGCGCCTGGCCGTTGCCGATCTCGACGACCTTCGTCGCGAGCTTGTCGACGAAATAGCGGTCGTGCGACACGAAGATCAGCGTGCCGCCGAAGTCTTCCAGCGCCTCGAGCAGCACGTCCTTCGAATCGAGGTCGAGATGGTTGGTCGGCTCGTCGAGCAGCAGCGTGTTCGACGGCCGCAGCAGCATCCGCGCGACAGCCAGCCGCGTCCGCTCGCCGCCCGACAGCACCCGCACGGGCTTGTCGACGTCGTCGCCGGAGAAGAGGAAGCCGCCGAGGATGTTGCGGATGCTCGGCACCATGTGGATCGGCGCGTCGCCGGCGAGCGTCTGGTAAACGGTCAGCGTGGGATCGAGGCGCGTGGCTTCGTCCTGCGCGAAGTACTGCATCACGACCTGGTGGCCTTCGGTCCGCGTGCCCGCGATCGGGCGCTTCGACAGCCGACAGCATGCGCATCATCGTCGACTTTCCGGCGCCGTTCGGGCCGATCAGCGCAATGCGATCGCCGCGCTCGATGTGCAGGTTGACCCCGTCGAACACGCGCCGCGATCCGTACGCCTTCGAAATCGCGCGCAGATCGAGCACCGTGCGGCCGCTCTTCGCGCAGGCGGGAAACGCGAAGCGCACGCGCTTGCGTTCCGGCGGGATCTCGATCGGCACGATCTTGTCGAGCATCTTGATCCGGCTCTGGACCTGAGCGGCTTTCGTCGCTTGGTAGCGGAAGCGATTGATGAACGCTTCCATCCGCGCGATCTCTTCGTCCTGGTCGCGCTTCTGCTGGCGGAGCCGTTCCATCCGCGCCTCGCGCTCGCGGAGATAGCAGCTGTAGTTGCCGACGTAGTCGGTCAGCTTGCGTAGGCCGATCTCGGTGATGCGCGTGACGACCGCGTCGAGGAAGAAGCGATCGTGGGAGACGAGGATGACCGGATAGGGGTAGGTGGAGAGATATTCCTCGAGCCAGTTCCGCGCGTCGAGATCGAGATGGTTGGTCGGCTCGTCGAGGAGCAGCAGCCCGGGTCGTCCGAGCAGAAGCTTCGCGAGCGCGATGCGCATCTGCCAGCCGCCCGAGAACGTTTCGGTCTGGTTCTCCAGATCGTCGGCAACGAAGCCGAGGCCTCGCAGCACCATCGTGATCTTCAGATCGATGCTGTAGCCTTCCTGACGCCGGAATTCCTCCTGCAGCTCGCTGTAGCGAGTGAGCATCTGCGGCGTGCTCGGCTTCGCTCGCCGACTCATGACCGAGCCGCTCTTCGATCGCGGCAATCTCGGCCTTCATGTCGAGCAGCGGCTTGAACGCCAGTCCCGCTTCGTCGACCAGCGTGCGCCCGCTGTGGCTCAGACCATCCTGCGGGAGGTAGCCGATCGTGAGCCCCGCCGGTTTGACGACGGTTCCTTTGTCCGGCTCGTCGAGTCCGGCGAGCATCTTCAGCAGCGTCGTCTTGCCCGCGCCGTTCGGGCCGCTCAGACCGACACGTTCGCCGTCGTCGATCTGCCAGCTGACGGAATCGAGAAGGATGCGATCGCCAAACGACTTGCTCAGTGCCGAAAGCTGAATCATTGAGGAGGGACAAGCGTGCCGCACGCACGTGCGGAACTGGCCGGATGAATAACAATTTTAGCACACGCGGTGCACACGGCGGCTCCCGACCGATCGTGTCATCTCGTGTCCTACAAATTTCAGCTCGACGAGTGCCATCGTGGCCTAGCAGATCGCGGACCGCCAGCCTACGATCGTAGGACCCCATGCGACTCGCGGTCGGCCTCCCTGCCGTACTGTTCGTGTTTGCTCTCGCCGACACCGCCGCCGCGCAGCACGTGCACGCGTCGACAACGGTGGCGGCAACCGCGAGCGTGGCGCCGCGGCCGACGCTCACAGTCTCCTCACACGTTCTGCAATTCCGGATCGAGCCGGGCACGACGCAGGCAGAGGCCGTTATCGAGTTCACCGCGGCGATGCGCGCGCGGCCGGACGCGGAGGTCGTGCTGACGATCGAAGCGGCGAAGGCGATTCAGGGACCGGGCGGGGCGGCGGACGTCGATGCCGCGCTGACGTTCACCGGCGAGGGCGCTGGCGTTCAATCCGGTTCGCTCGACGCCACGCGTTCTGGCGTCGCCGCGCGGTGGTCGGGCGGCGGGCAGCGCCGGGGCCGCCTGGTATTCACGCTTCGAGCGGCGGCGCCCGGTGATTACACGTTACCGATCAGCTACTTCCTCGGCACGCCCTAGTTCGGCCCTACGGCAACCAGCCACACTTTCTGTCCGAGCCGCTTCTCGAGTGCCGCGATGTCTTTCTCCGCGTCGGGCCGGCTGGCGTACGAACCCACACGAACCTTGAACGGCGCGCTCGGATCGGAATCAGCAGGTACCACAAGGTAGGCGGGGAAGCCAGCCGCCATGAGCGTTCGTACGAGCGCGGTGCCGCGCGTGCGGTGCCTGAATGCGCCCACCTGGATCGAGAACTTCTCGATCTTCGGCTCGACCGGCGGAGGCGCCACGGTCCGCGGTGCTCGCGCGGGCGGCTCTGACGGCGTGCGGACGGTCGGCCTGCCGGATGGCGCGGGCGGCTGCGATGACGACGATGTCGTGGCCGGAGAGCCAGGTGACGTCGGCTGGAATACCCGACGGATTTCCGGCCGCGTCGCGATGCTGATGACGAAGGTCGACTCGGACCTGAGTGATGTGCGGCCCACCGCAACGCTCAGCCGGGGCGCGCCCTGGATGACGGAATCCTGCGGCAGCGAGTCGGCGAGCAGCTCGATTGTGTGTTCGCCGCTGCGCACCGCATCGAAGCGGAACTGTCCTCCACGTACCTGCTCGGATCTCGCGCCCCCGTTCAGAACGATGACGGCGCCATCAACGGGTTCGTCGGCCGGATCGGCGGCGCCGTTGCCGTTGACGTCCCGAATCACGCGTCCGGCGACGGTTCCGAGCGGCACCAGTCCGAAGGACAACTGTTTCGTGTCGCCGCGGCCGAGCGACACCTGCACCTGGGGGACGAGCGGCGGATCGAAATCGACGGGCAGCGAGGACAGATCGATCCCGACCTGCTGCATGCCGATCGGCACGTTGATGAACGAGAACTCTCCCGAGCGTGACGTCGTCGCGTTCCCAAGATCCATCAGCCGGACCGGAATGTTCTCGAGCGGCCGATCTTCCGGATCCTGGATGCCGTTGCCGTTCCAGTCGCTGTAGACGACGCCCGCCAGCGAACCGGTGCCGCCATGCCGTGCCATGACGCTCGCGGTCGCCGCCGAAGTCTTCGCCGCCGAGCCCGGGAACGTCCGGATCAGTCGGACACTCGATCGCGCGAGCCACGACGTCTGGTCGCCGGACGATCCGAACGACAGCCGATCGGCATACACACTGAGGCCAATCGTCGTGTTGCGGACGATCTCGCCGTTGAGCGCGAGGTTGAAGCTCTGTTGCGGCAGCAGGCGTTCGGTGAGCAGATCGACATTGCGGCTCGAGAGTCCCTCGGCGCGGAACCAGAGGCCGCGATGGAGCAGCTCCGCCTGCGTGCCGCCGCCAAATTGCCAGAACGTGTTTCCGGTTCCGGCTTCGCTGACGTTGTGAATCGCCGTCACCGACCCGAACAGCTGCAGGTGACGGTTGACGTTCATGAACAGCAGTCCGCTGCCGTCGTGCTGGGTGTAGCTGCCGATCAGGCTTTCGGATTCAACGTTCGTGCGATGCGCGTATCGGGTGAACGCGGTGAACGGTCCCACGATGGTCTGCCAGTCGGTGCTGATCGCCCCGGTGTCGCTGACCCGCGTCAGCGACCCGCCGATCAGCCGTGACCGCCGATCGCCCCCCTCGAACCTGACCGACGCGCTGGAGCGGCTGCCAATCGGCATCCGGAGTCCGGCGAATCCGCGGTCGCCCTCGGTCGGCGGTCCCGGTGCGATGAGGCTCTCGTACAGATTCGTCTCGAACCACTCCCAGCCGCCGAACAACCGCGCGCGAGGCAGCACGTCGTACTCGGTTGCGACGTACGCCGTGCGGCGATCGGCCAGCGGCTGCGTCAGGATCGGCAGCTCTCCGGGTGAGAACCGCGCCGCGTGCGCCTGGATCCAGCCCTTCGCGAGCAGCACCGTCGCGCCCGCCAGCCCGGAGAAGTCGGACTCCTGGTGGTCCTCGCCGCGCCGGGTGAAGCGCACCGCGCTCGCATCGCCGACGAGATGGATCATCGGCGTGAGCACGAACTTCACGCCCGCTCCGGACTGCTCGCTGTCGGCGATCGTGAACTTGTACTCCTCGAGATCCTCGGTCTTGATCCGCGCGAGGCGCGCGGAGATCTCCAGGCGGTCGCTGACGGCGTAGGCGCCGCGGCCGATCGCGAGGTTCTGATCCAGCAGCTCGGTGTCGGTGCCGAAGATGTTGCGCGTCGCCGTGGCTTTGCCCACCATGATCCCGGCGTCGAGGCGGCGGGTCCGCGCTTTCACGGCAGCGCCGGCAAAGTTGACCGCAGGCGTGTAGAGGTTGCGCAGCCGGTAGTCGCCGGGCGTCGGAGAGAAAAACGTGTCGCCCACTTCGAACGTGTACTTCACGCCGCGATACGTGAAGTCGCGGAGCGACGCCCACGCTCGTCCGACATTCGGGCGGCCGTCGCGAGAGACCGCGCGCAGCTCCATCTGGAAGATGCCGGATTTGGTGTCGGGACGAAGCCAGGTGACGCCGAGGTCCGGTTCGAAGGCGGGTTGACCGCCGATGCGCTGCGTGTCGCCGGACATCGCATGCGCGGCGGCGGTGACCTGGACGCCGCTCTGTTGCGCCGTTGCCGGCGGCGCGAGCACCGCCAGCAGCAGCACGCATGCCGCCAGCTCCCGAAGGACCTGGCGCATGATCTATCTTTCGACTCCTCATCGTCGTTTCGCCGACGAGCAGCGCCGGCATCCCGACATCCAGCTTCAGTTCGACCCGGTAGGTCCCGGAGACGAGCGGCTGCTTGGCGTCCGCCGTGTTGATGGCCACTTCGCGCTCGCTCTCGGGCAGCACGGGGACGTCGGGCACGACCAGCTGCGCGATCGCGATGCCGTTGCCGTCGTAGACCGCGAGCGTTCCCTTCGTCCTGACCGAGCGTCGGCTGGTGTTCTTCAGCGCGGCGACGATCTGCGTCTGATCGCCGTTACCGCGGATCTGCAGGTTCGTCAGTTCCACCGCCGCCGCCGGCTGCCCGACATGGACGTAGATCAGCGTCGCAATCCGGCTGCGGAAGATGATCTGCCGTGCCTTCTTGGCTTCTTCAGGGCTGTCGGGAATGAACTCGAACAGCAGACCGGTGCGATACCCGCCCGGCTGCACATCGGCCGGCACGGTCACCGTGAAACGTACCGATCCCCTGCTTGCCCGGTTCGAGGACGAACTCCGGCGGTGCGAACCGTACCCAGGCGGCGGCGGCGTAGGGGCGGCCGTCCTGCGGATCCTGAAACTGCGGCGCGCCGTCCTTCGCCAGGAACCAGTCGGTGAGCGTCGTGCGGACGCGCACCCGCTCCGTTCCGGGGTTCGTCACCGTGACCGACTGCGTGTGGCTCCCGCCCGGCGCCGCTGCAATCTCGACGCGAAGCGGACTCGCTTCGGCAGACACCTGCGCGTCTGCCGCGCGGGGCGCGAGTAACAGCGCCGCCGCCACCACCGTGGCGATCGCGATCCGGTGCGCCGCTACGGCGTGCTCAGCGTGAAGAGCAAAGACTGTGTGTAGATGCCTGCGTCGTACGTCCATGAGTTCGTCAACCTGAATGTGATCGATCCGCGGGATGGATTCGCCACGTTCCCCACGCCTGCCGCAACCGTCTGCGCGCTCGCGCTGCTCAACGTGCCATTGCGAAACGGGGGTGACGGCGTCGCCACCCACGTCACCTCCGAAATCGCGATGCTGGCCGCACCCGAAACGAGATCGCCGCCCGCCAGAACCGTGAGGGTCCACGGGTTGTTGGTTGTTCTGACGCACGCGGTACTCGATCGTCGCGGGCGTCGAGCTGACGACGGGGACGAGATCCGGATCGCCCGTCGGAATCACGATGGTGGCCGGCGTGATTGCCAGGTCCAGCCGCTGCGCCGACGCAATCGCCGGCAGTCCGAACAACACGCACAGCGCCAGTCCCGGACCGATGCCCCCCCTGCGAGCGCTCATGGCGAACTCAGGGTGTAAACCAGCGTGACGCTGTACGTCCCCGGCGGATGCGTCCAGCGATTCTCGAACACGAAGCTCTGGGTGCCGGTGCGCACGCCGGAGCTCGTCCAGGTCGCGACCACCTGGTTCGATCCCGTCGCCAGCGTGCCGGCCACGAGGCCCGTCCCGCTCGCGGTCCATCGAAGCATCGCCGCGGGAATGGTCAGGAGCCCCGAACGCAGGTCGCCGGATGGCTGTACGGTCAGCAGCACCTGGTTGTTGCGCGTCGTACGGGTTTTGGCTGTCACCGTGATCGCGGCCGGAACCGCCGCCACGAAGGGAACGAGATCCGGATCGGCATCCGGAAACACCAGCCCGGTCGACGACATCGACAAGCGCGCGTGGCTTCCGAGATTGACGCTGAGCGTCACGGTGGCGTTCTGGGGTCCCGACGGTGGGGGCCCCTGCGTCAGCAGCACTCCCACCAGCAAAATCTCGAGCCGCATAAGAAAGGCCCGGGGCTGGCCCGCCGCGTTCTGCGGCAGGCCGGCCGGGGCGCATTCTTACTATCGGCTATGGGGTCGACAGCGTGTAGCGCAGGATGACCGTCCACGTGCCCGGAGCGTAGCTCCAGGAGTTGGCCAGCGTGTAGGCCTGCGTGCCGGCCTGGTTCGCCGCACCCGTCCACTGGGCGACGTTGGTTTCGGTCGTCGCCATCGCGCCCGCCAGGAACGACGGCGCGCCGCCAACCGTCCACAGCAGCCCGGTCACCGGGATCGTGTCCGTTCCCGCATCGAAGAACCCGTTGTTGGCCGAGACCGTCACGTTCAGCTGCTGCGTCGGGGCCACGCGCGCCCGCGCCGTCACCGACACCGGCGCGCCGGCCGGAATCGGGTTGACCAGGTCAGGATCCGAGTCCGCGAACAGGACCGGACCGCCCGTCACCGTGAGACGGGCCTGGTTGCCGACCGTCACCGTCGCGTTGACGTTCTGGGTCGCGAGCGTGGTCTGGGCGTCGGCGGACGCGGCAAAGACCACGACCGCAGCCGCCGCGAGTGCACCGGAGACTGTTTTCTTCATTTCCTTACCACTCCACTCCTGGAGGCACGAATTTGAGTTGTCCAGTGAACCTTGGGCGCCCCGACCTCCCGTGCCAGGCGTCGGCTCATTGCCCATAGATATCGTCAGAGTTCCTATTAATAAGAACTGTAACGAACTCTATATGACATTAAATCTAAACTCTACCGTTGCCTCTGTCAAGTGGCGGCAACCGCACACGGTCATTGGGGGTCGCGCCCACCTGGCGCCGAGCCGGGCGACTGCAAGACCGTGCAGAAATGTGCAGGAAGAGGACTTACTCGCCGAGCGCCTTGGCGGCGGCGGCGAGGACGCGCGGCACCCGGAACGGCTTGGTGAGATAGCCCGACACGCCGAGGTTGACCGCTTCGATCGCGCTGGCTTCCGTCGAGTAGCCGGTGATGATGATGACCGGCAGATCGGGTCTGAGACGGCGGCCTTCGCGAATCACCGAAAGCCCGTCGACGCCCGGCATTCGCAGGTCGGTGATGAGCAGATCGTAGGGCACGATCCGCAACCGCTCGATCGCGGTCTTGCCGTCGGGCGCAAGGTCGACCTCGTACTCCGCAAGCGCGAGCGTCTTCGACAACAGATCGCGAATGCTCGGCTCGTCGTCGACGACGAGAATGCGCGCGCGGCCGCCGACCGGGGTGGACACCCGAGGCGCGGGACTGCCCGCGGTGCGACTGTTGCGCGGCCGCTGGCTTTCGAGCCACGCGTCGATGTCGCTCTTGCGGAACCGCCACTGACGGCCGACGCGAACCGCCGGGAATCTTGCCGGCCTTGATGAGCCTGTAGACGGTCCGCAGGTTCACCTGGAGGTAATCGAGTACCTCCTCGGTCGTCAGGAATCCTTCCTCGTTCATGTCGGAAAGAACTCTACATGACTTCAGCGCGCACCGGGAGCGTTATTCTGAAGAGCGCGCCGCCGCCGGGAGCGTTCTCGACCGCGATCGTGCCGCCGTGTTCCTGGACGATCCCATAGGTGATCGCCAGCCCCAGTCCGGTGCCCTGACCGACCTCTTTCGTGGTGAAGAAGGGATCGAAGATGCGCGGGAGCACGTCGGCAGCGATGCCGGTTCCCGTATCGCGCACCGTGACGACGACGTTGTCGTCGGTGGCGGTGGTCGCCAGTTCGATGCGGCCGCTTTCGCCGCGCGACGTGATCGCGTGCTCGGCGTTGATCAGCAGGTTGAGGAACGCCTGCTGCAAGAGAAGCGGATCGCCGGCGACCGTTGGCACCGCTTCGGAGAATTCCCGGACGATGGCGATGCCGGCCCGGTCGAGCGCCACGCGGCGGCTGGCCAGCGCTCGCGAGATGACTCGATCGATGCGCAGACGGCGCCGCGTCATCCGCCTCGATCCGGTGAATACGAGCAGGTTCCTGACGATCCGGCTTGCGCGGGCGGCTTCCCTGAAGATCCGGCGCAGCTCGTTGCGCACGGGCGCTGCCGCCTCGGAATGATCGATGAGCAGCTCCAGGTGGCCCATGATGCCCTGGAGCGGATTGTTCATTTCGTGCGCGATCCCGGCGACGAACTGCCCGAGCGCCGCGAGCTTTTCCGACTGCGTCAGCCGCGCGCGCAGCGCCTCGCGATCCGCCGTGAGCCGCGTCTGCGCGGTGATGTCCTTGGCCACCAGCACGCGCCCGACGGTCTCTTCTTCCTCGTTGACCAGCGGGCTCATCGTCACGGAGAAGGTGCCGTTGAGGCCTGGATTCTCGAACGTACGCGACGCAGCCGCGCCGTGATCCGGTTCGGGCTCGACCGCCCATGCCGCGACGGAGTCGCCGACCACGCTCGAAAGCGTGGAGCCGACGATTTCCGTACGCGGGCGATTCAGCCGTTCGACCAGCGCATCGTTGATCTGCACGACCGTCAGATTGCGGTCGGTCACCAGCAGCAGATCGGTCAGGGAGTTGAACGTGTCTTCGAGCAGGCGGCGCTGACGCACGATCTCGTCCAGCAGCTGCACGTTTTCAATCCCGGCCGCCAGCTGACGCGCGAGATCGTGCGCGACGTCGAGCAGGTGCTCGTCGTCCACGCCCGGCGCACCGCCTTCGACGATGAGCGTGCCGAGCGCCCGGCGCCAGACGCGCAGCGGCGCGACGAGCAGCCGGTCGACCCCGTGGCCGACCAGCTGCGGCCGGTCGAATCGCAGCCCCCGTGCCGCCGCTTCGCCGCTTTCAGCGGGCAGCCGCGGCGTCTTCTCGGGCTGCGGATCGGATGACGCGGTGAACAGCAGCTCGCGTGCGCGGCGATCGTGCAGCCACACCGAGATCCTTCGCGTGCCAAGCAGCGTGTTCGCTTCGTGCGCGACGATCTCGAGCGCCGGCGCCAGGCTCGCGGCCGAGGTCACGCCGCGGGCGAACACCAGCGACAGCTCGCGCATGCGGTGATGGAACGATCCTTCGCGGGCGAGCCTGGCCCACTCGAGCACGATGCCGAATTCCACCTCGGCGCGCGTGCCGACTTCGAGCGCTTCCGACTCGGGCACATCGGGCCGCGCGACCACGAGGATCGTCGGCCGCTTCGCGAGCTTGACAGGAATAATCAGCGCGCGCCGGCTCTCGAGCCGCGCTTCGAGCGAGGGAAGCGTCGAAAGGGTCACGACCGCGGGGCCGGCCGCCGCGATTCGCGAGAGCTCCTGCGCCTCGCTGTCCCTGACCCATGCGGTCCCAACCCCGTCGAATCCCCGGCCCGACGACGCGATGTAGTCGTTGCTCACCGTGGACGATTCGAGCACCACCGACCGCGCAGCGCCGAGGGCGGCGAGCAGTTCCCGGTGCAGCTCGGGAAGCAGATCGGACGGGCGCGTTCCCCGCGCCATCGCACGGGCGAGCGTGGAGAACGGGGTGGTCGGGCTCATGTGTCGGGGGTGGCAGGATTCTAAACTGTTGAACCCAAAAGGTAAAATGGTCTCCGACTACGACCGCCCGACCGGCGTCTAAATGGGTGGACGACGAGGGATAAGGAAAAGTCCAGGGCGGCCCGACAGACGTGACAACTGACGAAGAGCTGGTCGCCCGCTCGCGAGGGGGCGATCTCGACAGCTTCAACCAGCTGGTCTTGCGCTGGGAACGGCCGATCTATGCCTTGGCCTACCGTGTCATCGGGCGAGAGGAAGATGCCCGCGATGTCGCCCAGGAGACCTTCCTTCGAGCGTTCCGCGCGCTCGGCGGGTTCAAGGGCCAGGCGAAATTCTCTTCCTGGCTTTACCGGATAACGCTTAACCTCTGCCGAGACTGGATACGCCGGGAGCGGCGGACGCCCGTCGCGCAACCGCCGGAAGGCATGGACCTCGTCGAGCTGGCTGGGGAATCGACCCCCACAGAGTCGGTCGAGGATCTCGTCTCGAGAAAGGAACTCGGACGCGCCGTGGCGAAGGCGATGGCGAACCTGCCCGACGAACAGCGGACCGCCATCATCCTGAAGGAGTACCACGGGCTGACGTTCCAGGAGATCGCCGAGCTGCTCGATTGTCCGTTGAGCACCGTCAAGACGCGCCTGTATCAGGGGCTCACGGTGCTCCGGCGGCAGCTCGAATCGGCCGGTGTGGAGAATACGTTTGGATCCGAACGCCCTCGCGGCGTGGTGCAGCGGTTCAGCCCGCGCGCGGACAGGCGCTCGGACTGAGATACGAGGACAAGACGATGTGTGACAAGGAATTGCTCGTCAGCTATCTCTACGACGAGCTGCAGGGTCAGGAACGGCAGGCGTTCGAGGCGCACCTCGGCACGTGCAGCGCATGCAGCGACGAGGTCGAGGGGCTGCGCGGCACGCGTGCCCACCTGTCGTCGTGGGCGCCGGTCGAGCCCGATCTCAGTTTCCAGATCGTTCGCCGCAGCGAGGCGCGGCCATCGCGCCTGCACTGGGCGTCGAGCCGGGGGGCCTGGGGGCTTGCTGCCGCGGCAGTCCTCGTGCTCGGGGCCGCGGCGGGGATGGCGAACGTCGAGGTCAGATCGGGCAGCGATGGCTTCGTCGTGCGGACCGGCTGGTCGCGCGGGGCCGTGGACGCGGACGCCTCGGGCGTGCGCGCGGCGAACGCGGCCGCATCGCGGGACGAAATGGCGGCCATGGAACGGCGTCTTGCCGGGCTCGAGACCGCGCTGGCCGCACGGCCCGAGGCGGGCGTGGTGACGACTGCCGCAACGGGCGACGCGACGCGTGCCCTGGAAGCGGAACTGTTCCAGCGCATGCGGCAGCTGCTCGCCGAGAGCGAGACGCGCACCCAGCGCGAGTTCGCCCAGCGGCTGATCGCCGGCATGAGCGAAGTACAGGCGTCACACACCAACGATCTGATCACCCTGCAGCAGACCTTGAACCAGAATCAGGGCGCGATCAACGACGAGGTGTTCAGGCAGCGCGAGGAAATGAAGAATCTGTATCGCGTCGTCGGAACGCAGTCGCAGCGCTAAGGTAGTCATGTTTTCGATCAGAGGTGAGCACGTGTCGAAAGGAATTCTCGTTGCGCTGTCGATCGCTTTGACACCTGCGCTGGCCCAGGCGCAGCAACCCTCGCCTGAAACGCAGCCGCTGCGAAAGCAGGTGGCGCTGATGGAGGGCCTTCTCGCGCGCGCCGGGACGGTCGCCGCCGACACCATGGCGCGGCGCCTTCAAGAGCTCGAACCGGCGCTGCAGGCGTTTATCGGTCCATCGCGCGCGCGCGGATTCATCATGGAGGGTCACGGAATCTTCTTTCACGTGGAGGTTCCGGCCCTGTCCGGTACGGTGGCCTGGTCGCAGATGGTGATGCAGCGGGAGTTGCAGGTCGGCAACGCGCTCACCAACCTGAAGCGGGCGCTCTCGGACATGCCCGAGGGGCCGAGCCGTCAGCAGGCGCAGCAGGCGATGGCGATCCTCACCCGCCAGGCGGCGCCGATCAAGGCCAACGCCGACGCCGAGGTCGCGGCCGCCAACGTTGCGCCGCCGGCGAGGGACGCGCTGTGGGATCCGAACGAGGACTACAAGCAGGAAGTGAAGCGCGAGCTGATCGACGCGATCCTCAATCACAGCCTGCCGCTGAACGTCGGACCGGATCAGTGGCTCGAGGTCGGCGCGCACATGATGGAGACGCCCCAGACCCAGCGCGGCACGACACTGATGATCCGGGTGAAGGGCAGCGATCTCGCGATTTTTGCCGCCGATCCGGCGCGGCGTGAGGAGATCCGCAACAAGGTCGAAGTGCGCGCGTTCTGATCTACAATCCCCGGATGTTCGCCCGCGCGCTTTCGGGCCTCTTGCTCCTGATGCTGGTTGCGCCAGCGTGTACCGACCAGGTCGACATCAAGCAGACCTTCAAGGTCACCGACCTCTCGGGCGGGTGGTACGACGCAGGCATCGTCGACGGCAAGAACAAGCTCGTGCCCACCGTGTCCTTCCGGGTCGAGAAGAACACCCCCGAGGAAGTCCGCCCGCTTGCGGTCAACGTTCTCTTCAAGCAGATCAAGGGCGATACGGACGCGGAGTGGGACGACGTGCTCCTGCAGCGGATCGACTTCAACGACGGTAATCGCACCGCGGTGCTGACCCTTCGCCCGGGTGCGGGCGCGACCGGCGAGCCGCCGCAGAGCAGGGCCGAGATGCTGAAGAACAGTTACTTCGTCGACATCCGCGCGGTGATCTTCGCAAAGCAGAGCTCGTCGAACTGGGTCGAGCTCGCGCGATACGACATTCCCCGGCAGATTCTTCCGCACTAGCGCCATATCAACGTGGCGCCGACGCAGCACAAAGACTCAATCGCGACCGAAGCGGCTCCGGCGCTCGTACGCCGTCTCGGCCCGTTCGACGCTGCCGCGATCATCGTGTCGAACGTGATCGGCGGGGGGATTCTCTTCACGCCGCCGCAGGTCGCCGCCAGCGTGCCGCATCCGGTGATGTTCCTGGGAACCTGGCTGGCCGGGGGGCTGCTGGCGTTTGCCGGCGCCATGGCTTACGCGGAGCTGGCCGCGCTGCGGCCGCGCGCCGGAGGTGAATATGTGTACCTCCGGGCGGCTTACGGGCGGCTTGCCGCGTTTCTGACAGGCTGGACGTCGTTCGTGGCCGGATTCTCCGGAGCGGTGGCGGTCAGCGCGGTGATTCTCTCCGACTATCTCGGCCGCTTCCTGCCGGCGGCGAAAGACACGACGCCGCTCCTGACGATCCCGATTCCCTTCGTGCCGCTCACCGTCTCGCGGCAGTCGATCATCGCGCTCTCGGCGATCGCGATCATGTCGCTGATCCATCTGCGCGGCGTCGGCCCGGGCCGGCTCGTGACGAACGTGCTCGCCGGCCTCAAAGTGTCCGCGCTGCTGATCTTCATCGCGCTGGGGTTCTCCATCGGGGCGGGATCGACGGCGCACTTCAGTCAGAGCGCGGGTTCCGTGCTCAGGCGCCGCCTGGCTGCTCGCGCTGATTCCGGTGCTGTTCACGTACTCGGGCTGGAACGCCGCGGCCTACGTCGCGGAGGAAGTGCGCAGTCCCGAGCGCAACGTGCCGCTCGCGCTCGCGATGGGAACGCTCGCGGTGGTTGTGGTCTACTTCCTGTTGAACCTGCTCTTCCTCTACGTCCTGCCCGTCGATCAGCTGGCCGCGGTGCGCGGCAGCGTGCTCGACGTCATCGCCGATCGGCTGCTCGGCGCCCGCGCCGGCGACGTGATGGGCATCGTGTCGATCGTGAGCATCGCGGCAAGCATCAGCGCGATGGTGTTCGCCGGGCCGCGCGTGTACTACGCGATGGCGAGAGACGGACTGTTCTTCCGCGGCGCCGCGCGCATTCACCCGACGTATCACACGCCGGCGGCATCGATCATCGCGCAGGCGGTCTGGAGCAGCCTGCTGGTGTTGTCGGGCAGCGCCCAGGCGCTGACGACCTACACGGGATTCTCGGTCGTGCTGTTCGCCGGCATCGCGGTCGCGTCGCTGTTCGTGCTGCGCGCGCGCGAGCCGCATGCACCGCGGCCGTTCAAGGCGTGGGGCTATCCGGTGGCGCCCGCGATCTTCACCATCGCCAGCGCGCTCATCGTCCTGAATGCGCTCTGGACCGACCTGTTCGTGCCGATCAGCACCGGGACGCCGTGGGGCCCCGCGGCAGCCGGGTTGATCGTCATCGGCATGGGGATTCCGATCTACCTGTTCTTCAGCCGAAGGCCAGCGTAAAACACAACGGCCGCCACGATCGTGGCGGCCGCTGCAAACTCCCAAAAATACCAACTCCCAACTCCCAAAATACCAACTCCCAAGTCATCCAGTGGACCTTGGAAGAATTGGGAGTTGGGAATTGGGAGTTGGGCGTTTTTATCGAATCTGCTTCATATCACCCTTGTAGGTGACCGTCTCGCCCGGCGTGATCAGCACGTCGAGCTGAAGCGGCTCGAAGCCGTCCGCCTTGATCTCGACCTTGTGGGTGCCGCCGTCGAGCGACAGGCGCTGGAAACTGCCGTCGAAGCTGTCCACCACGCCGACGAAGTAGCCGTCGACGAACACCTGCGCCTCGCGCGGTTTGATCTTCAGCCGGAGGTTGCCGGTGTCGTGGTAGGTCTGGCCGTAGCCGCCGGAGCTGTAGGAACCGCCAGAGCTGTATCCCGGATATCCGTAGCCGCCACCATAACCGCCACCGTAACCGCCGTACCAGAACGGGTCGTAATACAGGTATCCGAGGCCGAACCCGTAAGCCGATCCCCAGAATCCGTACGGGTAATAGTACGGACGATAGATGTAATGGATGTCACCGGGGATGGTTATCGGATGCGTCGGGACCAGACCGCGGTCCACCGCACTGCCGGTGACCGGACGCCCGTCACGCGGGCGGCTGTAGGCCGGTACCGCGCGGCGGCCGGGATCGCTGGCGCGATCCGATCCGGAGCTGGATGCGACTTCGCGGCTCGACGTCGATCCGCCGTTGCGCACGGACCCGTTGTCGCGCGAGGAGCCCTCGCTCGACGAACTGGAGCCGCGCGGCACCGCGCTGCGGCCGGTCGATTCGCCGCCGTTGCTGCGGCTGCCAGCCGGGCGCGACTGACCGCTGCTCGCGTGCTGCGGCGCACGGTCGAACGACCGCGTCGGCGCCATGCCGGAACCGGATGAGGACGGCATCGATGGGCTGGAGGAGGAACCCACCGAGCCGCCGCTCATCCCACCGCCACTCGATCTGCTCGTGCTTCCGCCGGAGTCCGCGCCGCCGCCGCCGCGGCTGACCGCCGTTCCGCCGGTCGCGTTGCCGCTGCCACTGCTGCGTGAGCCCGCCGAGCCGCCCGACTCGTTCCCGCCCGACGGACGGGAACTGCCGCCGCCCTTTTCCTGCCCCGCTGCGGGAAGGGTGCTCAACGCAAAAGCCACCGCGAAAGCGCCGATGGTGAATTTGTGACGCATCATAGAGAAGGCCCCTCGAGGCCTGCGAGATCGACGGATCTCTGAGGCTTGGGAGAGCAACGAGTCTGCCAGCCCATCACGCCCGCGAGCGCCGAAACCGCGGGCATTTTCCGCATTTTACGCCTGTCCATCCAATTTGTCGTGTCCATTAAAGCGGGCAGAGCGCCCTTTTCAGGTGACAGTCCGCAATCTGCAGCCTGCAATCAGCAATCAAAAACCTCTATTTGATAGACTCCGAAGGAGCCTCAGATGTTGCACGCGACCACAGTTCTGGCCGTCCGCCATCGCGATCAGGCGGTCATGGCGAGCGATGGCCAGGTCACCTTCGGCGACACCGTCGTCAAGCAGAATGCCCGGAAAATCAGGCGCCTCTACAACGATCGCATCCTGGCCGGGTTTGCCGGATCGGCTGCGGACTCGTTTGCCCTGTTTTCGCGGTTCGAGGCCAAGCTGGAGCAGTATCGCGGCAACCTCGAGCGCGCCGCGGTGGAGCTGGCGAAGGACTGGCGCACGGATCGGATGCTTCGCCGGCTCGAGGCGATGCTCGTCGTGATGGATCCGAAAGCGACCTATCTCCTGTCGGGCAACGGCGATCTCATCGAGCCCGACGATGGCATCATAGCGATTGGGTCGGGAGGCGGGTATGCGGCGGCGGCGGCGAAAGCCCTTGCGCGGCACACCGATCTCGATGCCCGGCGCATCGCCGAAGAGGCGATGATGATTACCGCGAACATCTGCATCTACACGAACTCGTCGCTGACGATTGAGAGTCTCTAGCGGGCAATGCCAATCATTCTTCCGGAATCCACCGCCACCACCATCGACGCGCTGACGCCGCGGCAGATCGTCACCGAGCTCGACAAATACGTCGTCGGTCAGAAGAACGCGAAGCGCGCGGTTGCGATCGCGCTGCGGAACCGCATGCGGCGTCAGAAGCTCTCGCCGGACCTCGCCGAAGAGATCGCGCCGAAGAACATCCTGATGATCGGGCCGACCGGCGTCGGCAAGACGGAGATCGCGCGGCGGCTCGCGCGGCTGGCGCAGTCCCCCTTCATCAAGGTGGAAGCGTCGAAGTTCACCGAGGTCGGCTACGTCGGCCGGGACGTCGAATCGATGGTGCGCGACCTGGTCGAGCTGGCGGTGGACATGATCCGCGAGGAGCGGTTCACCGAGGTGCGGGAGGCGGCGCGGCAGGCGGCCGAGGAGCGCATCCTCGATCTGCTGCTGCCGCCGCTGCCGACCATCTCCGAGTACGACGAGCAGGCGGCGTCGCTGCGCGAGCAGGCGCAGCGGACGCGCGAGAAGCTGCGGGAGCAGCTGCGCGAGGGGCGCCTCGATCAGAAGCAGGTCGAGATCGACGTGCGCGAGAAGACGTTCCCGTCGTTCGAGATCATCGCCGGCTCGTCGATCGAGGAAGTCGACATCAACGTCAAGGACATGCTTCCCGGGCTGTTCCAGGGGCGCACGAAGAAGCGCAAGCTGCGGGTGCCGGAGGCGCTCGATGCGCTGGGCCAGGAAGAGCAGCACAAGCTGATCGACATGGAGACCGTGGCGCGCGCGGCGGTCGAGCGCGTGCAGCAGTCGGGGATCATCTTCATCGACGAGATCGACAAGGTCGCCGGGCGCGAGGGCGGCCACGGTCCGGACGTGAGCCGGGAAGGCGTGCAGCGCGACATCCTTCCGATCGTGGAAGGCACCACCGTGAACACCAAGTACGGCATGGTGAAGACCGACCACATCCTGTTCATCGCCGCCGGCGCGTTCCATGTGTCGAAGCCGTCGGATCTGATTCCCGAGCTGCAGGGACGATTCCCGATTCGCGTCGAGCTCGAGGCGCTGGGACGCGAGGAGTTCGTCCGCATTCTCACCGAACCGAAGAGCGCGCTGATCAAGCAATACATGGCGCTGCTCTCGACCGAGGGACTGTCAATCCGCTTCACCGACGGCGCGATCGGCCGGATTGCCGACTTCGCGACGCTCGTCAACGAGCGCACCGAGAACATCGGCGCCAGGCGCCTGCACACCGTGATGGAAAAGCTGCTCGACGAGATCTCGTTCGACGCGCCGGACATGGCCGAGCGGTCCGTCGTCGTCGACGAGGGGTACGTCGAGCGGATGCTCGCCGACATCGTGGGAAACGAAGACCTGTCCCGCTACGTGCTGTGAGATTCGCGATCGCGCTGCTCGCTGCCTGCGCCCCGTTCGTCGTTGCCGGATGCGGGAAAGAAGGGCCGCCGCTGCCGCCGCTGCGGCTGGTGCCGGCTCCGGTTGCGGAAGCGACGGCGCGCCGCACGGCGGCGCGCGTCGAGCTGCGGTTCGTGCTGCCGACGCGCAACCAGAACGGGGCGGGGCCGATCGATCTTCAGAAGGTGGAGATCTTCGCCATCACGGTGGCGCCGGGCGCCCCGCCTCCGACCAACCGCGATTTGATGTCCACCGAACGGCTGGTCGGCACCATTGATGTACGGCCGGAACGCCGAAGAAGGTGCAGCGGCCAAGGAGGATCCATCCGACAAGCGCCCGCGCCCCGGCGAAGGCGCTTCGTTTGCCGAGGAGCTGACGCCGGAGAAAATGACCCCGCGCGTGGAACCGCTGGCGCAGAAAGAAGCGCCCGTACAGGATCCGGCGGCGGCGGCGAAGGCCGTGCCGCCAGCACCGGCATACCCGCAGCGCATCTATGCCGTTCGCGGCGTGACGCGCGGCGGCCGACCGGGGCCGCCGGCGCCGCGGCTGGCGGTACCGCTCGTCGAGCCCGCGGCCGCGCCCGCCAGTCTCGAGGTGCAATACAACGAGCGCACCTTCGTGGTGACCTGGCTGCCGCCAGCTCGCGAATACGTCCGATGCGCCCGCCGCCGATCCTGTCGCCTTCAACGTGTATGTCGGCGGAGCAGCGTCGCCGGTCAATGCCGCGCCGATCGGCGAGGCGCGATTCGAGCACGGCCCGGTCCAGTTCGGTGTCGATCAGTGTTTCGTCGTGCGCACGGTGCGGACGGTCCAGAACGTCCGGATCGAGAGCGGCCCCTCCGAGCCCGCGTGCGTGTCGCCACGCGACACGTTCCCGCCGGCGGCGCCCCGGGGACTCCAGATCGTTGCCGGGCCCGACGGCGTCAGTCTGAGCTGGGACGCGAACACCGAGGAAGATCTCGCCGGCTATATCGTCTTGCGCGGCGAGTCCCCGGATGAGACACTTCAGGCGCTCTTCACCGAGCCGATACGCGACAGCAACTACCGCGACACGGCGGTGAAGCCGGGCGTCACCTACGTGTATCGGCTCGTGGCCGTGGACAAGGCGACGCCGCCCAATACGAGTGCCCAGTCCGAACCCGCGAGAGTGACCGCGCGATGAAACGCTTCTTTCGAATCGAGCACAAGGGATCCCCGCGGCACGTGGTTGAAGAGCAGGGGAAATGGCGGCTGGTGGAGGGGGACATCTTCGACGGTTTCGAGCCGGGTGACTCGATCCTGGCCGGCACCGAGCGTCTGCTCGCGCCGATCGAGCCCTCGAAGATCGTCGCCATCGGGCTGAACTACAAGGACCACGCGGCGGAACAGAACAAGCCGCTGCCGGCCGAGCCGATGATCTTCCTCAAGCCGTCGACCGCGGTCATCGGTCCCGACGAGACGATCATTCTTCCCGACGGCGTCGGCCGGGTCGATCACGAGGCGGAAGTCGGCATCGTGATCGGCGCCCGCGCGCGCCACATCGCCGAAGAGGACGCGCGGCGCTACGTCTTCGGCCTCACGTGCGTGAACGACGTCACCGCGCGCGAGCTGCAGAAGCGCGACATCCAGTTCACGCGCGCCAAGGGCTTCGACACGTTCGCGCCGCTCGGGCCGTGCATCGCCACCGGCATCGAATACAACGCGCCGGGCGGCATCGGCGTCGAGGGCTGGGTCAACGATGCGCGCCGGCAGGCCTCGTCCACGCGCGAGCTGATCTTTCCGATCGACAAGCTCGTCGCGTTCGTCTCGGCGGTGATGACGCTGCTGCCCGGCGACGTGATCTCGACCGGAACCCCGGCCGGCGTCGGCCCCCTTCAACGGGGCGATCGTGTCACGATCAAGGTATCAGGCGTGGGCGAGCTGTCGAACCGGGTCAGGTAGAGAACACACGAGGTTTTTATGAAGCTGTTCATCGATACCGGGAATCTGAAGGAAGTCGAAGCGCTCGTGCCGCTCGGCATCATCGACGGAATCACGACGAATCCGTCGCTGCTCGCGAAGGAAGGCGGCGACTATCGCGCCATCCTCAAGAAGATCTGCGCACTCGTCAAGGGACCGACCAGCGCGGAAGTCGTGGCCACCGACGCCGAGGGCATGATTCGCCAGGGACGCGACCTCGCCTCGATCGACGAGCACATCGTCGTCAAGGTCCCGTTCACGCGGGAAGGGGTCAAGGCGTGCAAGGCGCTCTCGTCCGAGGGACTGCGCGTCAACGTGACGCTGGTGTTCTCGGCGACGCAGGCGCTGGTCGCCGCGAAGGTCGGCGCGACGTTCGTGAGCCCGTTCGTCGGCCGGCTTGACGACATCGCGACGTCGGGCATGGGGCTGATCCAGGAGATCATCGAAATCTACGAGAACTACGAGTTCAAGACCGAGATTCTCGTCGCGTCGGTGCGCCACCCGATGCACATCGTCGAGGCCGCGCGGATGGGCGCCGATATCTGCACGTGCCCGGCGGCGGTGATCGAAGCCATGTTCAAGCACCCGCTGACCGACATCGGTCTCGAGAAGTTCCTCAAGGACTGGGAAAAGGCACAGGCTGTGAAGGCGTGACGCATTGGACACGCTGAAGCACCTGCAGGAGCTCGAGCGCCGCGCGGAGCTTGGCGGCGGCGAAGACCGCCTGAAGCGGCAGCACGAGGCCGGCAAGCTCACCGCCCGCGAGCGCATCGATCTGCTCTTCGATCCCGGCACCTTCGACGAGGCCGACAAGCTCGTCACCCACCGGTGCCGGGACTTCGGCATGGAGAATCAGATCGTGCCCGGCGACGGCGTCGTCGCCGGCGTCGGCCGGGTCGAGGGCCGGACGGTCTATGCCTTCGCGCAGGACTTCACCGTCTTCGGCGGATCGCTGTCGGAGACCAACGCCGCGAAGATCGTGAAGATCATGGATCTCGCGATGAAGATGGGGGCGCCGGTCGTCGGGCTGAACGATTCGGGCGGCGCGCGCATCCAGGAAGGCGTGCTGTCGCTCGGCGGATACGCTGACATCTTCCTGCGCAACACGCTCGCATCCGGCGTCATTCCGCAGATCTCCGCGATCATGGGACCGTGCGCCGGCGGCGCGGTGTACTCGCCGGCGATCACCGACTTCAACATCATGGTCGAGTCGACGAGCTACATGTTCGTGACCGGGCCGGATGTGCTCAGGACCGTCACCCACGAGGAAGTCTCGAAAGAGCAGCTCGGCGGCGCGCGCACGCACAACGAGACGAGCGGGGTCGCGCACTTCTCGGTGCCGAACGATCGCGACTGCCTGCAGCTGATTCGCGAGCTGCTCGGCTACATGCCTTCGAACAATCTCGACGGTCCGCCGGTGCGCGAAACCTCCGATCCGCCCGATCGCGAGGACGCGGCGCTCGACAGCCTCGTGCCCGAGTCGCCGAATCAGCCGTACGACATGCACGACCTGATTCAGTCGATCGCCGACGAAGGCGCGTTCCTCGAGGTGCACCGCCACTACGCGCGCAACATCATCGTCGGGTTCGCGCGGCTGGCCGGCCGCAGCGTCGGCATCGTCGCCAACCAGCCGGCGCACCTCGCCGGCACGCTCGACATCGACGCCTCGGTCAAGGCGGCGCGCTTCGTGCGGTTCTGCGACGCGTTCAACATTCCGCTCGTCACGTTCGAGGACGTGCCCGGGCTTCCTTCCGGGCACGCGCCAGGAATACGGCGGCATCATCCGGCACGGCGCCAAGCTGCTCTTCGCCTTCGCGGAAGCGACGGTTCCGAAGGTGACGGTCATCACGCGCAAGGCCTATGGCGGCGCGTACTGCGTCATGTCGAGCAAACATATCCGCACGGACGTGAACTTCGCCTGGCCGACCGCCGAGATCGCCGTGATGGGCCCCGAGGGGGCGGTGAACATCCTCTACAAGCGCGAGCTCGAGAGCTGCCCCGAATCCGGCGACGCTGCGCGCCGAGAAAGTCGCCGAGTTCCGGCAGAAGTTCGCCAATCCCTACGTCGCGGCCTCGCGCGGATTCGTCGACGAGGTGATCCGGCCGCGGCAGACCCGCGCCAAGCTGATCGAAGCGCTCGCCACCCTCCAGACCAAGCGCGACCGCAACCCGCCGAAGAAGCACGGCAACATCCCGCTCTGACCCGCGCAGGCCCAAATGCCTGCCTCTGTTACAATTAGCAGGCGAACCGACCTGCCCCTGAGAATCTGCGATCTGTGAAAATCCTGATTGCCAACCGCGGCGAGATCGCTGTGCGCGTCGCTCGCGCGTGCCGCGAGATGACGATCCCGACGGTCGCCGTCTACTCCGACTGCGATCGTGACGCGCGCCACGTTCGCGAGGCGGATCAGGCCGTCCATATCGGGGCCAGCGAGGCGGCACGCAGCTACCTGCGAATCGACGCGATTGTCGACGCGGCGCGCCGCACCGGCGCCACCGCGGTGCATCCCGGCTACGGGTTCCTCGCCGAGAACGCCGCCTTCGCCCGCGCGTGCCGTGACGCGGGCCTGACGTTCATCGGACCCTCTCCCGAGGCGATCGCGCTGATGGGCAGCAAGACGGCCGCTCGCAGCGCCGCGATCCGCGCCGGCGTGCCGGTCGTGCCCGGCACGGAACGGCCGCTGGATGTCCGCGTCACCGACGACGAGATCCTGCGCATCGCCGACGAAATCGGCTACCCCATCGTCGTAAAAGCAGTGGCAGGCGGCGGCGGAAAGGGCATGCGCGTCGTCGAACGCAGCCGAGGACGTCTCGGCGGCGGTACGCACGGCACGCTCGGAAGCGCTGGCGGCGTTCGGGGATGCGAGCATCTATCTCGAGCGGCGCCTCGCGCGGCCGCGGCACATCGAGATCCAGCTGCTCGGCGACAGCGCCGGCACCGTTATCCCGTTCGTCGAGCGCGAGTGCTCGATTCAACGGCGGCACCAGAAGGTGGTCGAAGAATCGCCGTCCATCGCCGTTTCTCCCGAGCTGAGGGCGCGGATCGCCGGCGCGGCTGCCAGCGTGGCGCGCGCGGTCAGCTACACCAATGCCGGCACGATCGAGTTCCTGCTCGACGAGGACGGTTCCTTCTACTTCCTCGAGATGAACACGCGTCTCCAGGTCGAGCACCCGGTGACGGAGATGGTGACGAGGACCGATCTCGTGCAATGGCAGATTCGGCTCGCGCAGGGGGAACGGCTCGACATCGATCCCGCTCGCGCGCTGACTCCGCAAGGGCATGCAATCGAATGCCGGATCTACGCCGAGGATCCGGACAGCCACTTCATGCCTTCGCCTGGATTGATCCGCGCGCTGCGTCCCGCGTCCGGCCCCGGCATCCGCGACGACGGCGGGGTCAGCGCCGGCTACATGGTGCCGGTCTACTACGATTCGATGATCGCGAAGCTGATCGCCTGGGCCGCCACCCGGAACGAAGCAATCGCGCGGATGTCGCGGGCGCTCGCCGAATACCAGGTACTGGGAATTCGGACGACGATTCCGTTCTTCGTCTGGCTGATGCGCCAGCCCGAGTATCAGTACCGGACGGTACGACACCACCTATCTCGATCGACTGCTGTTGGAACGGGAGGGAGCGTCGTTCAGCGAGCTGAGCGCCGCCGAGACCGAGCTGGTCGCGATTGCCGCGGGTGTCGACGCGTTTCTGAGGGCCCAACGCGGCGCCGAGGCAGCGGCGGTCCCGCAGTCCAGCCACTGGCTGCAGGCGGCGCGCCGAGAGGCGCTGCGCGAATGACATTCGAAGTCGAGATCGACGGACGTCTGGTGTCCGTCGCCATCGAGCGCGCCGGGAAGGGCCGATACCGTGTGGCGATCCTGCCTCCCGCGGGAAGCGACGGTCCCGCTCGGGAGCCGCGCGAGGTCGATGCCGCCCGCGTCGGGGACTACGGGCTGTCGCTGCTGCTGGACGGCGGCGGCAACGCCAGCCGCGAGGTTCAGATCGCGCCCGCTGGTGCGCGGGGTGAGTTTCTCGTCAGCCTCGATGGCCGTACCGTGCCGGTGATGGTGAACGGCCGGCGTACCCGTCGCACCACCGGCGACGCGGCCGGCGGCGCTCACGGCGAGCAGTCGATCGTCGCGCCGATGCCTGGACGCGTGGTCCGCGTGCTCGTCGGTCCCGGCGACGAGGTCCAGGCCCGGCAGCCGCTCGTCGTCGTCGAGGCGATGAAGATGGAGAACGAATTGCGATCGCCCCGTGCCGGGACGATCAAGGAGGTGACCGTGTCGGCCGGCATGTCCGTCGACGCCGGCCGGGTACTCGTCACCGTCGCCTGAGCGAACGATGTCCGAAGAGCCACAGCAGCCCGACGAGCAGGAGCCGCTCGAAACGCCGGCGGCCGCGAACGACGCGCCGCCGACGAAGCGCCGCGGCCGGAAGCGTCGCGCGCTGCTGCGGCTGATGGCGGTGCTGCTCGCGCTCGTCGCCGGGGTGCTCGTCACGGTGCTCACCGTCGACCTCGGTCCACAGGTCCGGGACCGCGCGGAGCGCGAGGGATCGAACTATCTCAAGCGGCCGATGCACATCGGCAAGGTGGTCGCGAGGCTGGTCCCAGGCGAATTCGAGTTTCACGACCTGGTGATCGAGGGGCTGACGCCCAGCGACCGGCCGTTCCTCGTCGCAAAAAAGATCGCCGTCCGGCTGCCATGGTGGACCGCATTCAGCCGCCGGCTGATCATCGAATCGGTCACCATGACCGACTGGGAGATGGTGATCGAAACGTTCCCATCGTCACCGCAGTACCCGAACGGTCGCCACAATCTTCCCAAGTTCACTCCCGATCCGAAACCGCCCGGCGGCAAGCCGGTGGATTTCACGACGACGCTGCGGTCGGTGCTGGCGACGCAGGGGCAAGCTGATTTACGAGGATCATGGGACGCCATGGGGCATCGTGGCACCGAACCTCACGGTGCAGATGTATCGGAGCCCGCTGACGAACGACTACCGCGGGCGCGCGTCGTTCTTGCACGGCACCGTGGACATCCTGTCGTATCTGCCGTTCCGCGCGGACATGCAGTCGCGGTTCAGCATGAACGGGACGAAGGTCCACTTCGATCGGATGGACCTGGCGACCGACGGCGCGCAGTCGATCGCCACCGGCGATCTGGACTTCAAACGCTGGCCCGAACAGCTGTATCAGGTGCGATCGCGCATCGATTTTCCGACCCAGAAGAACATCTTCTTTCACGGGCAGAACTTCAACGTGTCCGGCGCCGGAGACTTCACCGGCACGTTCCATCTCTTCAAGGGCGGCCGCGAGCTGAAGGGCAGCTTCGTCAGCGATGTGGCCGGCGTCAACGACTGGCGCTTTCCGAAGCTGCGCGGCGACGTCTTGTGGGTGCCGGATCGTCTCGAGATCACGAACGCGCGGAGTGAACTGTATGGCGGCACCGCGAAGTTCGACTACCGGATGATGCCGCTGAACCGCCGCGGAACGCCGGCGCGCGCCTCTTGGGACGTGCAGTACGAGAACGTCAACCTGCCGCGGCTGACGGACTTTCTCGAGACGCAGGGACTCCGGCTCGACGGCACCGCCACGGGACGAAACAAGTTCGAGTGGCCGATTGGCAAGTGGGCCGAGAAGCGCGGCGGCGGCGAAATCACTTTCCAGCCGCCGGCAGGCTTCAGGGCGATGACGCGCGACATGCCGTCCGATCGGCTCGCCGAGATCCTCGCCCAGCCAGCAGAAGAAGGTCCGTTCAATCCCCGGACACCGCTCGGGTACGTTCCGCTGGCCGGCCGCATTACCTACGAGCTGGATCCTGAGTGGATCGTCCTGCGGGACGGCTGGGCCGCGACCTCGAAGACCTACGTGTCCTTCGGGGGACGGACCGCGTTCGGCCAGCGGTCGGACATTCCGTTTCACGTCACCAGCCTCGACTGGCAGGAGAGCGACCGGGTGCTCGCCGGCATCATGACCGCGTTCGGCGCCTCCACGCGGCGCGGTGCCGATCGGCGGCTACGGCGGTTTCGATGGCGTCATGCGCGAATCGTTCTCGAGGCCGCGGATCGAAGGACGCTTCTGGGGCGAGCGGTTGAAGGCGTGGGATGTCGTCTGGGGAAGCGGCCGTGCCGACCTGACGATTCAGAACAGCTATGCCTTCGTTTCGAACAGCGTGCTGGCGACCAGCGATTCGGAGATCCGTGCGGACGGGCAGTTCTCGCTCGGCTTCCCGCGCAAGGACGGCGCCGAGGAGATCGATGCGCGCGTCAGGATCAACCGCCGGCCGCTCGCCGATCTTCGACACGCGTTCGAGCTCGACGACTACGACATGGACGGGCTCGTCTCCGGCGAGTACCACATCTTCGGCAACTACCTGACGCCGCACGGATTCGGCAAATTGATCATCGAGAAGGGCGTCGCCTACGGCGAGTCCTTCGACGTGGCGACCTCGTCGCTCCGGTTCGAGGGCAACGGTGTCCGGCTCGATCGCCTCGACATCACGAAGGGCACCGGCACCGTGACGGGCGCCGCGTGGGTCGGCTGGGACGGCACGTATTCGTTCGACGCGGACGGGCGGCGGATCGCCGTCGAATCGCTCGACACCGTGTCCTTTCCACGCGCGCCGCTGTCGGGCCTGCTGTACTTCAACGCGACCGGCGCCGGCGAGTTCGAGTCGCCGCGGTACGACGTCAAACTCCGCGTCGACGATCTGTTCGCCGCCGACGAAGGCATCGGCCAGCTCACCAGCCAACTCCTGATTCGCAACGAGGACCTCACCATCGCGCAGCTCGAGGTCTCGTCGCCGCGTCTCGCGCTCTCGGGCTCCGGACGCGTGGCGCTCACGCCGGAGATGGACGGCGAGATCAACCTGCGCTTCACCGACGCGTCGCTCGATCCGTACGTTCGATTCTTCCAGCCCCGGCTGTCGCCGTTCACGACCGCCATCGTCAGCGGAACCGTCAGGATCTTCGGCGAGCTGGCGAACGTCGACCAGCTGGTGGTCGACGCGACGGTCGAGCAGGCGGACCTGAAGCTGTTCGACTACCCGGTGAGGAACGAGGGGCCGATCCAGTTCGCGCTGGATCAGAACGTCGTCGAGATCCGCCGGCTGCGGCTCGCGGGTGACGGCACGCAGCTCCAGGTCGGCGGCCGGCTGTCACTCCGCGAGAAGCGGATCGCGATCGAGGCGCTCGGCGACGCGAACCTCGGCATCCTGCAGGGCTTCTTCCGCGACATCCGCAGCCGCGGCCGCGCGACGCTGACCGCGCAGATCAACGGACCGTTGAGCGAGCCGGTGTTCGGCGGGTCGGCAACCATCACGGACGGGCGGCTGCGCCATTTCTCGCTGCCGCACTCGCTCGAGGAGATCAACGGCACGATTGCATTCGCGCCCGACGGCCTGCGGCTCGAAGGGGTGACCGGCCGCCTCGGCGGCGGCGACGTCAGCTTCGGCGGACGCATCGGGCTCGACGGCTTCTCGATCGGCAACCTGAGCCTGACGGCTTCCGGCACTCGCATGAACGTTCGCTATCCCGAGGGATTCCGATCGCTCGTCAATGCCGACCTCGAGCTGACTGGCACGCTGAGCGCCGCCACGCTCAGCGGCAACGTCCAGGTGCTGGATGCGCTCTGGTCGCGCAACTTCGACACGACGCCGGATCTCTTCAACCTCGGGGGAGGCTCGACGCCGGCGTTCGTGGCGAGCGGCCCGGCGCAGACGATTCCGCTGCGGTTCGACGTCAGCGTCAACGCGCCGTCGACGCTCAGGATCGAGAACAACGTGGCGTCGATGGTGGCGAGCGCGGACCTGCGGCTCGGCGGGACCTACGACCGGCCGACGCTCTTCGGCCGCGCCGAGATCGACCGCGGCTTCATCACGTTCGAAGGCAACCGCTACATCGTGCGCCAGGGCAGCGTGGACTTTCTGAACCCGTCCCGGATCGAGCCCTTCTTCGACATCGAGGCGGAAACGCGCATTCGCGTTCCGGGCCAGACCTATTTCGTCACCATCGCGCCTCAGCGGGACGCCGAGTCGGCTGGCGCCGCCGTCACTGAATTCCGATCCCCCGCTGCCGACGGTGGATATCATCTCGCTCATCTTCGGCGGGACCGTCGGCAACGACGCGGAGCTCAGGGCCCTGAGCGCGACGGGGACGCAGCAATCCGAAGAGGCGCTGCTGCGGCAGGCGGTGGCGCGCGCGCTGGCGAGCCCGTTCTCGGCCCGCGTCAACACTCTCTTTCAACAGTCTGCTCGGCACGACGGTGCAGATCGCGCCCACGCTCGGCAACGAAACCGATCCGCTGGCGCCCTCCGCGCGGCTCGTCATCGGCAAGCGCGTGTCCAACAGCGTCTACCTGACGTTCGCGCGCTCGCTCGGCAACACCCAGCGCGATCAGATTCTGGTGCTCGAATACGACCAGAACGATCGGCTCGGCTGGATCCTGTCGCAGAACGGCGACGGCACGTTCGCCATCGACTTCCGCGTGCGGCACCGTTTCTGATGCGCGGATTCGCCACAGCCATTCTGGTCCTGGTGGTCGCGGCGCCGGCGGCGCCGGCCGCCGCGCAGACGGCGGCGGCCCGCTACGTCGGCAAACCAGTCGAGACGATCGAGACGTTCATCGAGAACACCCGGAACCTCGATCCGGCGATCGGCGATCTGATTCAGCTTCGCGTCGGGCAGCCGCTCTCGATTGAAGCGGTCCGCGAGTCGATCACCCACCTGTACAGCATCGGGCGGTTCCAGGATGTCCAGGTGGATGCGACCGACGCACCGGGCGGCGGCGCGAGCATCCGCTTTACGCTGGTGCCGGTCCACACAGTGCAGAAGCTCGAATTCATCCGGCGAGCTCGCACTCGACGAGGGACGCCTGCGGCGCGCGGTCGAAGAGCGCTACGGCGCGGCGCCGCCGGTCGGACGGGCCGACGATGTCGCACGCACGCTGCGGCGCCTCTACGAAGACGAGGGCTATCTGAGCTCCGCCATCCGCGCCGTGCCGCGCGAGCTGCACGATCCGGACCGCACCGTGCTCACGTTCGAAGTCCACCCGGGGCCGCGCGCGTTGATCAACAACGTGCAGCTTCAGGGGACGCTGCTGACGCCGGCGCCCGTGCTGATGAAGCGCCTCGACGCGATACGCGGCGCGCCGTATCGGGCGTCGCGGATTCAGCAGCGGCTCGACGAATATCGAACCGATCTGCGCCAGCGCGGCTACTACCGGGCGAGCGACGTCCATCCGCCCGCAGCCGGCCGGCGGCAACATCGTCGATCTGTTCATCGACATCGAGTCGGGGCCGCTCGTCTCCGTGCGGTTCGAGGGAGATCGGCTGCCGCAGGATCGGCTGAACGAGCTGGTGCCGATTCGCCGCGAGTCATCGATTGAAGAGGACCTGCTCGAGGACTCGGAAGCGCGGCTCGAGAATTACCTCCGCGAGCAGGGCTACTGGAAGGCGGACGTCAGCATGCGCCAGGAACCGGGCGACGGCACGCTGGCGATCGTCTTCACCATCAAACGCGGTCTGCAATACCGCATCGCGGGTCCGCTGGAGATCCGCGGCGCTCAGGCGATTCCGCTGACGGCGCTCGCGGCCGCTGATCACCGGGCTCGAGCCCGGCGCGATCTTCCGCGACGCCGAGTTGTCGCAGGCGGCCACCCAGGTCGAGGACCACTACCGGCGGCGCGGTTACGCGCTGGTGGCGGTGAAGTCCGCGCCGAACGAGGTCGCCCCGGCCCGGCCGGGTGAAGGCCTGATCCAGCCGGTAATCGTCGTCAACGAAGGACCGCTGGTCGTTGTCGGCGACGTTCACATTTCCGGCAACACGGCGATCAGCGAGGGGGAGCTGCGCGGCGTCATCAAGACGAAGCCGGGAGATCCGTTCTATCCGCCGCAGTCGGTGACGGATCGCGAGGCGATCGTTTCGAAGTATCTGAACCTTGGTTTTGCCGAAGTGATCGTCGAGGTGCAGCCGGGCCCGACCGAGGAGCCGACGCGCATGCCGCTGACGTTCGCAATCCAGGAGGGGCCGCAGACCTTCGTCGATCACATCCTCATCGTCGGCAACCAGAAGACCGATCTGGACGTCATCCGCCGCGAACTGGTGTTGAAGGAAGGCGGACCGCTCGGGTTCGACGCGAAGTTCGAGAGCCATCGCAAGCTCGCGCAGCTCGGACTGTTCCGGCGCATCCGGATCGACGAGCTGGCGCACGGCGGAACGAACCGCCACGACGTGGTGGTCACCGTCGAGGAGGCGCCGCGAACCAGCGTCGGATACGGCGGCGGCGTCGAGGTGGCGCAGCGTCTGCGCGCCACCGGCCCGAACGGAGAAGCCGAGGAGCGCCTCGAGTTCGGTCCGCGCGGGTTCTTCGACATCGGCCGGCGGAACGTCGGCGGTCGCAACCGGACGGTGAACCTGTTCACGCGCGTCAGCCTCAAGCCGCGCGACGCCCCCGACGATCCCGAGCGCGACGGCACGGGGTTTGGCTTCAGCGAATATCGCGTCATCGGCACCTACCGGCAGCCGAGCGTGTTCGGCGCGAACGACTTCATCGCCACCGGCGCGTTCGAGCAGGGGGTCCGCTCGAGCTTCAACTTCACGCGGAGAGGCGTCAACGCGGAAGTGGTCCGGCGGTTGGTCAAGGGTCCGCAGGCGATCCGCCTGAGCGGCCGCTACACCTTCAGCACGACGCGGACCTTCGACGAGCGGCTCGATCCGGAGGATCAGGCGCAGATCGACCGTGCGTTCCCGCAGGTGCGGCTCTCCGGCTTCGCCGGTGCGGTCGCGCGCGATACGCGTGACGACGTGCTCGATCCGGAGCGCGGGATGCTGGTCAGTACCGAAGGCAGCGTGTTCGCGCGCGCGCTGGGCGGCCAGGTCGGATTCATGAAGTCGTACCTCGCAGGCGCTCTGGTTCCGCCGGCTGCCGGGTCCGCGGCGGATTGTCCTGGCGACGCGCTTTGCGATTGGCCTGGCGGACGGCTTCGAACGCGAAACGCCAGCCCACCGACGAGGAGGGCAATCCGATCGAGGGACCGCCGATCATCGTCGAGGACCTGCCGGCCAGCGAGCGGTTCTTCGCCGGCGGCGACACCACGATCCGCGGCTACGCTCTCGATACCGTCGGCGCGCCGAATACGATCAGCGACGAAGGGTTTCCGACCGGCGGCAACGCCGTGGTGATCATCAACGCGGAGCTTCGGGTGCCGGTCTGGCGCGATCTCGGAACCGCGCTGTTCGTGGACGGCGGCAACGTCTTTCGACGGGTGACCGAATTCGACATCGCGCGAGCTGCGGGGAGCGGTCGGATTTGGCGTGCGCTACAACTCGCCGATTGGCCCGGTCCGGCTGGATCTGGGGTTCAAGCTCGATCGGCGCTTCATCAACGAACGGCTGGAGCCGCGCACGGCGCTGCATTTCAGCATCGGGCACATTTTCTAGGAAATGACTTCGAGCAGGCAACGCGTGACGTCAGGGTGGGCTGCGGCGCTGCTGGTTATCGCGCTCGGTGCGCAACGAGCTGCAGGCGCGGAGATCATCGACCGCACGCTGGCGGTGGTCGGCGGCGAGGTCGTCCTGCTGTCGGACGCCAATGCCGCGGTGAAGTTCGGGTTGATCGACGTCCCGGCCATCGGCGACGAGGCAGGTCTTCGCGCGGCGCTGAATGCGCTGGTCGATCGCCAGCTGCAGCTCTTCGAGGTCAACCGGTATCTGCCTCCCGAGCCTGCGGCGTCGGCGATCGACGCTCGCGTGGACGCGATACGCGCGCGCCTCGGCGAGGCCGGGTTCCGCGCCGCGCTGGCCGAAACCGGCATGGCGGAAGCGCAGGTTCGTTCGCGCATCCGCGACAATCTGCGCATCGACGAGCTACCGCGCGCAGCGCTTCGGCGCGGCGCTGCAGCCGACCGACGACGATCTGCTGCGCTACTACCGCGCCAACGAGGCGACGTTCACGAAGAACGGCGTACTGCAGCCGTTCGACGACGTCCGGGCGGCGGTGCGGGATCAGCTGGTGCGGGAGCGCAGCGGCGCGCTGATCGCGGAATGGCTCGACACGCTGCGCCGCAGGGCCGAGATCCAGATCCTGCTGGCGCCGCGCTGACTACTTCAGCGCGAAGATCCGGATCTCCGGACCCGGGTGCGCCTCGCTGGGCGTGAAGCGCGCGACCTCGCGGCTCTGCTCGAACAACCGCATGTAGGCGGCGTAGTGCTCGGGGAACTGGTGCGGCGCCTCGAATGCCTTGCCGTAGCCGCCGGACGAAGCGACGACGTACTGAAATCCCTGGGCGACGAAGGCGTCGTATTCGCCCGGCGAACGGTGGTCCATCACCAGGCGCGGCACGTTGAGCGTCGTATACGACTCAGGCTCCAGCAGCAGCTCGCGCGTCTCGATCGCGACCTTCGATCCCTTCGGCACGTGCTCGACGATCCACGTGTAGGCCTGATCCACCGTGCGCGTGCGGCTGATCATCGACGTTCCAGCCGACCGCCTGCACCGCCGGCGGCAGCAGCGCCGCAATCGTCAGCGTTGCAATCAGCGCGGTGCGCGGCGCGCGCGGAATGTCGAACCGCCGCAGCAGGCTGACGCCGGAGACGACGGCGGCGGCCGCGAGGACGCAGACGAAGGGGATCAGCGGCAACAGGTAGCGGCCGTAGACGAGCGTCTGACGCGACACGAACCAGAAGAACACGATGGGAAACACCACCGCGAGCGTCCAGCGGACCCGTCCGGGTCCGCGGAACGAGCGGACCGCGCCGAGCACGAGCCCGGCGATGACCATCAGCGCCGCCGGCCAGTGAAGGCCGTTCTTCAGGTGCTTGAGGTAGACCAGCCAGGTCGGTTCGTGCGGCTGCGCGCCGGAATAGTCGCGGGCGAGGCGCGCGTATCCGTTGAGAAAGCCTGGCAGGTCCAGCACCGTGTACGGCGCCGCGAGCAGGAACGCAACAGCGGCGCCGCCGATCGTCGCCAGGCACGCGGCCAGCCGTGACGGGCGGACCCCCGGCGTCATCCAGGCGGCGATGAGCGGCAGCAGGATCGCGAGCGCGCCGGGATACTTCGTTGCCGCCGCCACGCCGGCCGCGGCGCCGGCCAGCGCGAAGGCCGACGCCCGCTCGACCTCGCTGGCGCGCAGCGCGAGCACGAAGCTGAGCGTGACGAAGAACGTCATCGGAACATCCGTCAGCACGAAATGCGATTCGCGAACGTGCAGCGGCATCACCGCCAGGAGACCCGCGGCGAGCGCCGCGTAGCGCGTCCCCCAGCGCATGCCCGCGAGGTAGAGGAGATAGACGGTTGCCGTGCCGAGCAGCGCGGTGACGGCGCGCCCCCACAGGTAGAAGTCGCTCGGTCCGACCTGGTCGAGCGAGCCCCACTGACCCGCGGTCGCGCCGGCGATGAAACGCCCGACCGCGACGAGCAGCTGGACGTGGATGTAGAAGCCGGGATAATCGAAGAAGTGGGGGTTGAAGTCGCCGGTCCGCATCATCCGCACGGCCCGGTTCATCAGTTCCGGCTCGTCGACGCCGATTGAATGGGGGATGCCCGAGCCAAGCGACCAGAAGCGAAGAATCGCGGCGACACCGAGAATCACGCCCAGCAGCAGCAACGGCCGCCGCATGTCGCTGGCTTCGCGCCACTCGCGTTCAGTCACAAAGTTCCATTGGATGAAAGCTCAGATACAATCGCGGTGCTGAGCGCGAGTAGCGTACGGCAAGCTGCTGCTGGCGCGCAACTTTCCACCGCCATCCGACACCGCGTTATGGACCGTTTGCTCGAAGCCACCCGCCGCGTCGAGCAGTCGCATTTCTGGTGGATCGGGTTCCGCCGCTTCTTCGAGCCGCTGATCGCGGCGGCGACGCGCGGCGTGCACAACCCGCTCGTGCTCGACTGCGGGTGCGGCACCGGCGCGAACCTGCGGCTGCTCGGCCGCTACGGCAAGGCTTTCGGCTTCGATATTTCGCCGAGCGGCCTCGAGTACGCGCGCGAGTACGGCGAATCGCGCGTCGTCAGCGCCTCGATCACGAACGTGCCGTTCGCGAGCGCCACGTTCCATCTCGTGACCGCCTTCGACGTCCTCTACAGCCTGTCGGAGGAACAGGAGGCGTGCGCCGTCGACGAGATGTTCCGGGTGCTGCGCCCCGGCGGGACTCTGCTCGTCAACGTCGCCGCGCTCAAGATCCTCAGAGGCAACCATTCGATCTTCGGCGACGAAGTTCGCCGGTCGACCCGCCGGCGGCTGCGCCGGGTCCTGTCGCGGGCAGGATTCACGGTCGAACGCCTGACATACACGAACGCGTCGCTGTTTCCGCTCATGCTCGCGGTGCGAACGGCGCAGCGGATGACCGGGCTCGCCACGCCTGAAGAAGCCGGAACGGACATCGTGCTGCCGCCGCGTCCGCTCAACGCTGCCCTCGCAGCGGTGCTGCGGCTCGAAGCGCGCGCGCTCCGCGTCGTCGACATGCCGATCGGCAGCTCGCTGCTGGCGGTCGCGCGGAAATGAGCGCGGGGATGTGGCGCCGCGTCGTCGCGCGGCTGGCCGCGCTCGGCGATTCGCCGCGGCGCACGGCGGCGGCGTTCGCGCTGGGGGTCTTCCTGAGCTTCTCGCCGTTCCTTGGCCTGCAGATCGCGATCGGAATGGCGGCGGCGGTGGCGTTTCGTCTCAGCAAGGTTGCGGTGTTCGTCGGGCTGAACGCCAACCTGCCGTGGATCATGATTCCGTGGTACGTGCTGACGACAGCGGCGGCCGCCTCGGCTCTGGGTTTTTCCAGCGCCGCGGACATGAGCGATCGCCTGACGCGCGTCTTCGAGGAGCCGTTCTATCGCGCCGCGTTCTGGCGCAGGTTTGTCGAGCTGCTCGGCCCGTACTTCTGGTCGTTTCTGATTGGTCCGACGGCGGGCGCGATCGTGGTCGGCGCCGGTGCGTACTTTCTGACGCACTGGGTTCTCGTGAACTATCCGCCGACCCTTCGAGAACCTCAGGGTGGTCCCGAGTAGAGTCGAGCGCCGAGCAGCTCCTCGTAAACCGCGAGCAGCTTCTGGGTCACGGCGGGCCAGGCGAACTCGCGCTCGACGATCGCGCGGCTGGCGTCGCCGAAGCGGGCGAGCTGCTCGGGCCTCGCCAGCGCGCCGCTGATCGCCGCGGCAAGTTCCGCCGGCTGTCCCGGCGCCACCAGCCATCCGTTGATCCCCGGTTTGACTTTGTCCGCGAGTCCGCCGGCGTTCGATGCGACGATCGCTCGCCGGTGCGACATGGCTTCGAGGGTCACGAGCGAGCTGCCTTCGTACAACGTGGGATGGACGAACAGCGTGGCCGCGTCGTACCACGCATGCAGGTCGGGATCGGGCAGGCGGCCCGGCATCAGCACGCGATCCTGAAGCCGCATGCGGGCAATCCGCTGCTCGAGCGCGCGGCGGCGCGGGCCGTCGCCGACGAGGACCCATTTCCATTTTCCTGTCAGCGGCGCGCCGTGCGCCTGGAGCGCGCCGAGCGCGTCGAGCAAAACGTCGAATCCCTTGTTGGCTTCCAGCCGGCCGACACTCAGCAGCACCGTGTCGCGCGCGCCCAGGCCCGCCGTGTCGCGCACACGCCGTGCGTCGCCCGGCCGCGCGCAGCGGTCGATCTCCTCGAGGTCGATGGCGTTCGGGATCATCCGCACCTTCTCTTTCGGCACGTGCAGATGCAGGAGCACCGCCGGCTCGAGCACGCGGTCCGTCGCAATCACGCGGTCGGCGGCCTTCGCGCAGGCGATCACGGCGCGGCGCAGGGGCAGATAGGCGACGCGCTTCGCGCGCGCGCGTCCCGGGTCGGTCGCGCCGAATTCCTCCAGCCCCTGCGGGTTCATCACGAGGGGCGCCGCGGCGTTCTTCCGACGACGCGCGTAGCCGAGCACGCTGGCGCCGAGCCCGTGGACGATATCCACCTTGCCCTGGTTGACGAGTTCCGCCGCGAGCCTGCCGGCCCGCTCGCCGAAGAGGGGATACGCGGTGCTGCGATCGAGGATTGTGGTGCCCTTCCGCCCGGCGAACGGGAACGTGCGGTAGGGCACCGTCATCACCTGCACGGAAGATCCAAACGGCGCCGCCATGTGAACCTGCCGGCTCGATCGCGGCCGTGTGATCAATGTCACCTGAACGCCGGCGCGCTCCAGGTGGCGCACGAGATCGAACACGTGCCGCTCGAGGCCGCCGTAACCATGAAGCGGAAACACGGAGCGGGCGACGACCGCGACGCGCAGCGGCCGCCTCATGTCGCGCGCTCCAGCAACTGCAGGTAGAGCTGCTCCACCCGCGCGACGACCGCCGGCGCATCGAACTGCTGCCCGGCGTGCCGCTTTGCGGCTTCTCCCAATCGAGCCCGGAGCGACTCGTCCTGCCGGAGGCGCCTGACATCCTGCGCCAGCTCCGATGGCGTGGCCGAGAGCAGGCCGGTCTGCTCATCGATGATCACATCCGGTGTGCCCCCCGTGTTCATCGCCGCGATCGGAACGCCCAGCGCACTCGCCTCGATCAGCACGCGGCTGAGCGATTCCGGCCCGCGCGACGGAAAAATCAGCAGCGACGCATGCTTCAGCAGCGCCGCGGTCTGGCGCTGATCCACCCAGCCGAGCATTCTGATGTCGCGCGACGATCGCCGCCCGGCCGACTCGATCCCGGCGCGCTCCGGCCCATCGCCGGCAATCAACAGCGGCCAGTCGAGCGCGGCCTCTTCTACGACGCGCACCAGGTGCGAGGTCCCTTTGTTGGGAGCGAGCTTGCCGAGATACAGCGCGTACGGCGAATCGAGTGGGGCAGGTGAAGCCGCCGCTCGTTCGCGCAGATCCGCGATGTTCACCGGGTTGGGAATGACGACCATCCGCGTGGCCGCGAGTTCAGGTGCCCGCGCCTTCAGGTCGGCTGCAATCGTCGAGCTGACGGCGACGATCGCGTCTGCGGCGGCGAGGCCGGTTCGCTTGCGCGCGAGATTGGCGCGCATATACGGGATCATCGGCAGCGCCAGCGGCCACAACGCGCCCGCGCGCGGCCTGATGCATTGCGTCATCATCGCCGCGGAGCACCCCGGGCACAGCCTCGCTTCGTCCGCGGTGTGGATCAGATCCGCCCAGTAGCACACCGGCCAGTAATCACGGACCGTGCAGACGCTCGGGATGCTCGCCCGTGCCGCGGCCGCCACGGACGGCACCGACGTCAGGACATGCTGCGCGTGGATGACGTCGATCTTCTCGGCGCGAATCAGCGTCTCGAGAAAATTCTCGAGCCGCGAATACAGCCGCTCGTTCTTGAAGTAGTTGCGGACGTAGGGCACGCCCGGCGCGGCCGACCCGAACTCGACGATCCGGAAGTTGTCGTACGACGACGCGGTCTCGCGCTCCGGAGCACCTGGAACCGGCCGTACAATCAGCACCTCATGGCCGCGCGCGCGCATGCCGCGCGCCAGCTCGTAGGTGCTCCAGCCGCTGCCGCCGCAGACCGGCGGAAACGCGTCGGTGGCAATCAGCAGTCGCATCGTGGCTGGGCGCCCGGGTCAGAGTCTGGCGATGGCATCGGCAAGCGCGGCGCAGTGCGCTTTCCAACTGTACTCGCGAACGGCACGCGCCCTGCCCGCGGCGCCAAGCCGCACCCGAAGCGGGCCGTCGCACAGCCGTTCGAGGGTGGCGGCAAGCGCGCCGGGCGCATCGTGGTCGTAGAGGATTCCCTCGTGCTCGTGCCCGACCAGTGCTGGAATGCGGTCCACCGACGGCGCGACCACCGGCAGGCCTACCGCCATGTACTCGAAGATCTTGAGCGGGGACCAGTAGAACCCGAGCGACAGCGCGCGATGCGCGGAGACGTCGAACGGCGCGACGCCGATATCGGCGGCCGCGAGATACGCCGGCATCTCTGCGTGCGGCACCGCGCCGGTGAACGTGATGCCTTCGAGGTCCGAAGCGGCCTGTTTCGTGCGGCCCAGCTCGGGGCCATCGCCGACGAACAACGCACCAATATCCGTCCGTCCGCGCTGACGCAGATCGCGCATGGCGTGCACGAGATGAATCGCGCCGTGCCAGCTTCGAAAGGCGCCGGCGAACACGGCGACTACCGGCGCCGGACGGCGGTAGGGCGCGGGATCGGGCCGATGCGGCCTGAAGCGGTCGGTATCGGCGCCCCACTCGAGCTCGACAACCTTCTGGCGGGGCGTTCCCGGAGGCAGGATCGCCGCACTGGGGCTGACGATCAGGTCCGCCTGTGCGCAGAGGCGTTCGCGCCAGCGGCGCATCGGCTGCACGAGCAGCGCTCGATCGAGCCACGCCTTCGGGGAGCCGGCGTAGTCGATCACCGGGGCGTTGACCTCGAGCACCGCTTTCAGGCGGTTGGCGCTGGCGGTCGCGATGCCTTCGCCGCCGAAGTTGTAGTACCGCTCGATCACGACCTCCGCGCGAAACTCGCGCGCGGCGCGTTCGACCGCGCGTCTCCGCAGCCACCGCAGCTGCGGGGCGCCGAACGGCGCCGTCATCGGCGTCCAGGTCACGCTCCCGCCGGGAAAGGGACCGTCGCCGGGGGAGACGAGTACCTTGACGTCGTGGCCGAGCGCGGCGAGGCCTTCGGCCACCGCGGCGACGTGCACCGAGCCCCCCGTGGTGCCGGGGACCGTCTGGTCGATCGCGCAGTAGAGGATCCGCATTCGCGATCAGTCCTTGACCAGGAGCGCGAAGAACGGCCCCGAGCGGATGCGGCCGAACAGCAGAACGTCCACCTTCATGACGAACGACAGCGCGCGCAGCGCTGCATATGTCGCGGGACTCCGCTCGATTCGCGCTTTCGCGGATGCGCGCGCTTCGCGGATGGCCGCGGCATCGGCGTCGGCGGCGGGTAATGACGTGCCGAGACGCTTCGCGGCGCGCCGGGCCATGGCTCGCTCGGCCATTCGCATCATGATGTTCTCGACGAACCCGCCGACGATTGGCGTGTAATAGCGGATCTTGCCGATGCGGAACCCCGCCGATCGGGCGACCTGCTCGAGCTCGGGAATGTCGCGCAGCGGGTTGACGTGATCCGACTTCCGCAGCCGCTCCTGACGCATGTCAATCAGCCCGACCCGCTCGAGCTGACGCGCCAGCGCGTTGATGCCGCGCAGGCCGACCGCTACCTTCGCGTTCTTCCGCACGTGCGTGTAGACGAAGAGCGCGCCGCCGGGAGCGAGCACACGGGCGGCTTCGGTCAGCATCGCCTTGAGCGCGTCGGGCGACAGGTGCTCGAGCACGTCGAGCGACCAGGCCTTCGTGAACGTGCCATCGGCAAAGGGCAGCCGCCGCAGATCCCCGAGCAGCAGATCCACCTCGCGGCGCGCCTCCTCGGCGAAGTACGGGCTGATATCGATGCCGATGGCGGCGGCGCCGAGATCGCGATTCCAGAGAAGCGCGCGGCCGCTCCCGCATCCGAGATCGATGACGCTGTCGCCGGGGCCCGGCCGCAGGAAGCTGCGCAGCATGTCGTTGCGAATCTTCGAGCCGAGGAGCGGCGGCGACACGCGCTCGTGGCGCGCGTCGGCGTGCAGCGCTTCGTCGAGATACTTCGTCTGTTCCGCGAACTGCTCCAGCGGCCGCATGTCCAGGACGTCGGACCCGGCGGTCCGGTAGCGGCGCCCGCAGGCGGTGCAGGCGAGCGACCCGGTCGATCCGGGGTCGCGCGCGATGTGCCCGCGGCACTCAGGGCAGCGGACCAGCTTCAGCAGTCGTTCGGAGATCATGCGCGGCCAGCAATCACGCGTTCGAGCAACGCCTCGATCCGCTCCGCGCGGCGCTCCCAGCTGTATCCGCGCACCGCCTCCGATGCGGCCCGCGCCAGCGACGGTCCGAGCGAGGCGTCCGAGGCGAGCCGCTCCACGGCCGACGCGAGCGCGGCGGCGTCGCCGGGCGGCACCAGCAGCGCCGTCACTTCGTGTTGAAGGATCTCGCGAATCGCCGGCAGATCGGAGGCGACAATCGGACGGCCCGCGGCCATGTACTCGAACAGCTTCAGTGGTGAGGTGTAGAACGTCGAGATGGCCGAAGCCGGGTTCGGCAGCGCCAGCACGTCAGCGTTTCGCAGCAGTTGAGGAACCTCCGAGGGCGTGACCTGACCGGTGAACGTGACGCGGCCGGCAATCCCGAGCCTGCCGGCTGCGTCCTTCAGCCGCTGCAGATCCGGTTCTTTCTCGTGGCCGCCGACAATCAGTCCCCGTGCGTGCGGCAATCGAGCCAGCGATTCGAGGAGCGTGTCCACGCCTTTCCAGGGATACAGGTGTCCCGCGTATCCGACCGTCGGATCGGCTCGCGGCAGCCGGATCTCAGGAGGTGACCCGGATTGACGCGCGCCGTCGGGGATCACCGCGAGCCGATCGCGGTCGCCGAACCGCGTGCGCAGCTGACCGGCGAGGCCTTCCGTAATCGTGACATACCCGTCCGCGCCGCGCCACACCCGCGCTTCGCGCGCGCGCAGCCGCGCAAGCTTCGCCGCGCCAGGCTTCCGCGCGGTGACGACCAGCTCCGGCAGCGCTTCGCTGACTTCGGGAGCATACCCGTGCGACTCGTAGACGAGCGGCGCACGCAGCGATCGCGGCATCCGCAACAGCGCGGCCGCCACGCCGAGGTCGCGTGTGTAGAGAGCATCCGCCCGCGCCGCGCCAAGCGCACGCCCGATGGCAAACGCCAGGTACCCCGCGCGCCTCGCGACTTGCGGGCCCGCGACCGGTGCGATCTCGATCGTCAGGTTCACGTGCCGCGGCAGACCGTAGTACTCGTATGGATCGCGCGCGGGCACGGCCGTATCCGGCCGCACCACGAGCGTCACCCGATGACCCCGCACCGCCAGCGCATGGCACGTCTCCATTGTCTGGATACCGTTTGCGCGCTCGAGCGGGAACCGTATGTCCGCGAAATACAGCAGTGTCAATTCTCGGTGGGCGGTTGATAGCGCGTGGCGGCGCGGCTCATCAGACGGAAGTTCATCGGATCGGGCCCACGTTCCCAGCATCGCACGATCTGCAAGTCCGACCAGTCCCAGAGACGCTCGTGACTGCGATCGACATCCCTCGGGTCGACGTTCCAGCGTTCGTTCGGATACTCGAAGGCGCCGGTTGCGGCGACGATGACCGACCACGCCAGCGCGGCGCCGGCAATCGCCCGCTTGACGGGCGTCAACCGCAGCGACGAGACGAACGCGGCCGCCACCGGCACCAGCAGTGGCAGCACGTCGAGCATGTACCGCGGTCCGTACGTGTGGCCGCCCCACCAGACAGTGTAACTGCCGTAAAACAAGTACTGACAGACCGCCGCCGCTGCGCACCAGAAGATCGGCGATCGCCGTCCGCCGCGGAGCGCCAGTGGAATGCCCGCCAGCGCAACGCCAGCGACCGGACTGTAAATCAACAGCCCGCGGCTGGGAGCGAGCAGGAGTCCTGCCAGGCCGTCCAGGCTCGGCCGGAACGATCCTTCGGTCGCGTGAACCGTCGGATGCAGCGACTCGAGAAGGGGAACGGCGCCCAGCGGGTGACCGAACCACCGCACGTTCATCACGACGAGCGCCGCCGCGAACGCGCCGACGATCGCCGCGCTCATGGCCGCCATTCTCGGTCGCGATGTCGCGAACGCGCCAAGCAGGAGAACCGCGACGGCGATCGAAAGCTGCGCACGGCTGATGCCGGCAAGGCCGAGACCGATCCCGAGCAGCGCCGCAGTGCGCGGCGTCAGCTCCACGGGGCGTGCGAGCGCCCACACCGCGATCGAAAGACCGAGCGCGGCGCTCTCGTGCTGCCAGAGCGTCTGGCTGACGGTTGTCCAGTAACCCGTGCCGATTCCGGCGGCGAGCGCGATCCACAGCGCGCGGCTGGAGGACGTCCAGTGCGCCGCCGTCAGAAGCAGGAACACGACCGCGCCGGCGGTCAGCAGCGAAGCGGCCGTCTTTGCGATCAGCGACGCCGCAAGGGGAGCACGGATGTCGACGACGCCCGTGGCGTAGAACGGAAACATCACGGCTGACGCAAGAACCGACGGCGCCGGCGAGTACGCGGACCGGTAATTTCCGTCCGCCGCCGCGACGAACGGCGCCCGTTCGAGCAGCTGCGGCGTCGTCCCGACGACGTAGTTGAGCGTGAGGGTGCCGCGCTGCAGCAGCTCGCGCGCGGCGAGCTTCGCCGGCTGTGAATCGTAGCTGGCGATCTCGCGCCCGTTGGCGGTGTAGACGGCGACCACAAAGATGAAGAGCGCCGCCGCCATCGTCCGTATCGTCACGGCTGCTGCCCGCGCTGATAGAACGAATCGCGCCTGGTCAGATAGCGCAGGGCCAGATCCGGCGCCATGCCGGGGATCGTGACGAACGCGTCGTACGCATTGCGCCCGAGTTCGAGGCGCTGCCGATCCATCATCCCGGTTCCGAAGAGCGCGGTGAGCGCGAGATTCCACCAGAGACAGAGCGCGAGCACGATGGCGGTCACGAACCGCGACGGACGGCCTGTCGTGCGCGCGTCGAGCGGCGCGGACGGCAGGAGCACGCGCAAGACGATCCCCAGACCTATTACCAGCAGCACAGTGATCGCGACGAACCGGCGCTGACCGAAGGCGCCGGCGACCTTCCAGGACTCGACGCTTCCGGACACATAAACCTGCGCGGCGACCATGAGGAGCGCGCACCATCCGAGCCGGCGTCCGTCCGCCTGTCCGCGCAGCGCGAGCACGACGAGCCCGGCAATCGCCACGGCCGCGAGCGGAGTCCAGAACAGATAGCCGTGCGCGGTGGAGAAGAGCACCTCGAGCGCGTGGGGCGACGACCACGTCATCTTCCGCACGACGAGCTTCGATGGTCCGGGATAGCCGTTGAGCGCTTCGTACGCGAAAAGCTGCGGTGCGTAGCCGATCAGAAACGCCGCACATCCGAGCGCGGCCGCGACGACGGCGCCGCGGCGTTCGGGGCGGCGGGCGGCGGCGAGCGCGAAGTCAACCGCCGGACCGAGCGCGAGCAGCGCGTCCTGCTCGCGGACCATCGCCATGAGGGCGGCCGAGAGTCCGAGCGCAACCGCGCCGCGCGGCGACCACGTGCCGCGGACCCGCAGCCATATCCATACGAACAGCGCCACGGCAAACGCCGACGGTGCATGCGCGTACGGAGGCGCGATATACATGTAAAAGAGGAGCGGGGTGCCGATCCAGATCAGCACGCCGGCAACGATATCGGTGGATCGCCGACTGTTGCGGCCGTCGGCGTCAGCGCCAGACAGCCGGCGCAGAGCGCTGATGCCCAGGACGATTGCCAGAAATCCGTAGACCGCCGATCCATAGGCGACCGCACGGATGTAGGGCTGCGAGTAGCCGTCGGCCTCGACGCCCGCGCCCGAGGCGGCCATCACCCTGGCGGCGACATCTCCGACGGCGTAGAACGGCGCCCAGAGCAGCGCCGCGCCCAGCGTGCCGAAATTCGGCCGGCGCCCGGCGTCGGTCTCGAGCTGCAGGAACGTCGCGTGGAAGTTCTCGCCGCGGCCGATGTTGCGATCGTAGAAGTAGCGGTACTCGTTCTCGAACGAGACGTCCCCGTCGAACCAGAGCGATCGCAGGTATGAGAAGTACTGGATTTCATCCGACGCATACACGCGCGGCGTCACCGCGGGCAGCGTCAACACGAAGGCCGCGGTCAGCAGAGCAAGCTCGCGCGGCGTGAGCCCCAGCAGGGCGCTCAATTTCGACAGCAATGTTGAGGATGTTATCCCACCATTACGTATTTCACGAGCTGCAGCAGGTTGAATCCGGCGTGGCTCACCATCGGCGCGATGATGCTGCGGCGCAGCAGGTAGATGCCGCCCCACGCCGCGCCGAGCAGGCCGGTCGCGATCGCCGCGTCGATACCCTGATCGATATGGCCGAAGCCGAAGAGGACGCTGAACACGACGATGCCCGCGGCGCCTCCGCCAAGGTACTGACTGAAGCGGTGCAGGATGAATCCGCGCTGCACTTCCTCGCGAACACCGCCGGCGATCGTGACGACGACGGCGAAGATGAGCGCGTCCTGGCGGTTCGTGAGCATGTCCTCGAGCGGGTTCTTCGCGACGTTGTGGAGCTGCGGCGCGAAGGTGATGATCACCGCGAGGATCAGGAACACCCAGAGAAAGATCAGCGGCATCAGCATGACCCCAAGGAACGCCTCCCGCAGGACCGGACGCGCGCCCAGCAGCACCTGACGGGCGTTCTCCCGGTGCGCCTTCAGGAAGAACAGCACGAGCCCGATGACGAAGATCGTGTCGAGCATCGAGATCGTGAAGACGAAGCGCGGGGACAGGTCGCCGGCCGCGGTCCGCAGCGGCATGCCGAAGCCGGTCAGGACGGCGATGAGAAAGAGCTGCGTGGGGAACCCCGAGCACAACAGCACCTCGACGAATGCGCCGAGGCGTTGCACGGGGAGGATGGCGGGCCGGGCCTCAACCGGCGTCGGTTGAGGCTCCGGTGCCTGAGGCTCCGGTGCCGGATCCAGCACCAGAGCACTGTATCCTACTTGACGCGGACCCGCATCGTGACTGGCTCGGTCAGCTTCACGTTGATCGCAGTGCCCGCTGGCAGGCTGACTTCCTTGCCTCGCGTCGAGAGGACGACGCCCGTGCCGGCGCCGCCGCCGATCGCGGCGCCCTTGGCCGCGCCGTCGCCGCCGCCGACGATTCCGCCGATGACCGCACCCGCGGCGGCACCGCCGCCGATCGTCGCCGCGTCCTTTTTCTTCGTGCTGTCAGCCTCGCGAACGTAGGTCGCCGTGCGAATCCTCAGGCGCTCCGCGTCGCCCGGCGTGTCGAGCGAGGAAAAGCGCAAGCCGATGCGCGCGCGGCCCTTGACGCGCGCGGAACGCTCCGCCTCGGTCACCGTGCCGGCGACGACCGATCCCGCGGGAATGGCTTCAACGCCGTCGATGGCAACCGCGCGCCGGACCGTGCCGCGAACCGGGTCCTCGACCTTGCTCGTCGCCGAACCCACCGCGGTGCGGAGCTCCACGGGCAGCACCGTGCCGGCGGGGATGGTGACTTCGCGGAATCTCGGTACGGGCGCCGATGCCGCCGCCGAATCCGGAGCCGGCAGCGTCGGCTTGTCCACCGTCGGCTTGTCCACCGGCGGCTTCGCGTCACCGCCCTGAGCCTCGCTCAGCGCCGGCGCTGAGGGTGCGGGGGGCGCTTTCGGCGCCTTCGGCGCGATCGCCTGCAGCCTCGCGATCTCGGATCGCTGCACGCGCGTCCGCTCACCGCCCGGCCTTTCGAGGACGACCTCCTGCGGCTGCACCTCGATCAGCTTGCCGGAGACCGTGACCCCATCGCGCTTCTCGACGCTGACTTCCGTTCCGGCCGGAATCTCGAAACTCGCGGCGGACTTCGAGCATCCGATCGCAAGCGTGGCGACGACGAAGAGTGCGGGGAAAACCATGCGTTTCATTTCAGTTCGCTCCTCAACTGGCGAATTTTGCAACCGACGTACCGGCCCGCCTACGCTAAAGCTTCGGCGGGCAAGCCCTGCCAGCATCCCCCGCAGGCTTCCGCCTGAAGGCGGAAGCCACTTAGTCCAGAACTGTGTAAATATTGCCGACGGGGTGGTACACTCAACCAAACACGTTATGGAAGAAACGAATTCGTCCGACACAGCCGGAGAGCGTGTCCTCATAGTCGAGGACGACCCGGCCACGAGGAGCGGACTTGCCGAGCTCGTTCAGGCCTGGGGATTTCAGACGGATGAGGCCCCTGATGGCGAGGAAGCGCTCCGCAAGGTCACCAATTTCCGCCCGGCGATCATCGTGAGCGACCTCGTGATGCCGCGGATGGGTGGGCACGATCTCCTGCGTACGCTGAAGGATCAGCTCTCCGATATCACCTTCATCCTCCTGACCGCGCAGGGCACCATCGAAAGCGCGGTCGAGGCCATCAAGGACGGCGCCTACGACTACTTGAGCAAGCCGGTCGATCCGCAGCGGCTCAAGATCCTGCTCCAGAAGGCGGTCGAGCGTCAGGAAACCCTCCGCGAGGTCCGGTTGCTGCGGCGGCAGCTTCGCGAGCAGGGCACGTTCGGCAGGATCGTCGGCAACAGCCCCGGCATCCGGTCGCTCTATCGCGTGATCGAGCAGGCGGCGCCGACCGCGGCCTCGGTCCTGATCTGGGGCGAGTCGGGCACGGGCAAGGAGCTGATCGCGCAGACGATCCACGAGCTGAGCCCCCGCGCAACGTTTCCGTTCGTCGCCATCAACTGCGCGGCGATTCCGGAGACCCTGCTCGAGAGCGAGATCTTCGGCCACGAGAAAGGCGCGTTCACCGGCGCCCACGACCGGCGCACCGGCGTTTTCGAGCTGGCGCATCGCGGGACGCTTTTTCTCGATGAGATTGCCGAGATGCAGCCGGCGACGCAGGTCAAGCTCCTCCGCGTGCTCCAGGAGCAGAGGTTCCGTCGTCTTGGCGGACGCCAGGAGCAGACCGTCGACGTCCGCGTGATCGCGGCGACGAACAGGGATCCAACGGAAGCCGTCCGCGAGGGCAAGCTGCGCGAGGACCTCTACTACCGCCTCAACGTGTTCATGGTGGAGCTGCCGCCGCTGCGCGCCCGGCGCGAGGACATCCCGCTGCTCGTGCAGGCCTTCCTCAACGAGTTCAACCAGCGGAACGCCAAATCGGTTCGGGCGGTCAGTCAGGAAGTGATGTACCTGCTCGAGCGGTATCCGTGGCCGGGCAACATCCGCGAGCTGCGCAACGTGATCGAACGCGCCACCATCCTCGCGGAGGGAGACTTCATCGAACTCCGGCACCTTCCGCCCTCCGTCGTCGCGCGCAGCGAAGAGTCGCTGCCGACCGTCACGCTGTCGCCAGGGACCACCGTCGACGAGGCCGAGCGCCGGCTGATCCTGCTGACGCTCGAGCACACGCGCAACAACAAGACGCGCGCGGCGGAAATCCTCGGCATCAGCCTGAAGACCCTGCACAACAAGCTGAATCGGATGAAGCAGGAAACAGGGGCGAGGTAGCTGCAAAGCCGTCAGCTATCAGCCATCAGCTCTCAGCTAGCTGAGAGCTGAAAGCTGACAGCTGAGAGCTTCAAGACACTTGAGCATCAAAGCCAAACAGGTCGCCGGCGTGACGACGCTCGTCATCGTCGTCGTGCTGATTATGAGCGGCTGGCAGATGGCCACGCTCATGAGGCTTCGTCTCGAGCAGACGAACGCCGGGGCGGAGCTGTTGGCCGATGCGATCTTCCAGCGCGCGTTTGCGGTGGCCTCCGCCGAGCCGGCGGACCCGTACACCGCGCTGCGCGAGGACGGCGGAATCCGCTCGATCCTGCTGGCCAGCATCGCCTACACCGAAGGCCAGAACATCCTCTACACCGCCGTGGTCCGCCCGAACGGAGAGCCGATCGTGCACAGCTCTCCGGAGTACGAAGGGCAAGTCATGCCCGAGCAGGAGGATTTCGAGCCGATCGTGCAGGCGGGGCCGATCGCGCAGGCGATGGCGGTCTACTCCGAGCGCCGGTTCGAGGTGCGGCGGCCGATCCTCTCCGGCGAGCAGTTGTTCGGCGTCATCCGCGTCGGCGTTTCCACGCTGCTCGTGCGCGACGAGATCATGGGGGCGCTCTGGCGCGCGGGGCAGACGGCGGTCGTCGCGCTGGTGCTGTCCACGCTCGTGGCGTCGCTGCTGGCGCAGTGGATGCTGCGTCCGATCCACGTGATCCAGAGCGGTCTGACACGGCTGGGCCGGGGCGAGCTCGACGTGACGCTCGATCTGCCCGAGCAGGAATTCCGCGACCTCGGGACCTCGTTCGATGCGGTGAGCGCGCAACTCGCCGCGATCAGGTCCAAGGCGGTGCCGTCCTCCACCGAGTTCGAGTCGGTGATGGAGAACCTCGAGGACGCGATGGCGCTCTTCTCCCCGGAAGGCGACCTGATGTTCAGCAATGCCTCGATGCGGATGCTGCTGCCGGCGCTCGCGGCCGACGACGGCCATACGCGTTCCGCCGTGTCGCGCCTCGCGTCCGACCACCCGGTGCGCCAGCTGGTCGAACGGTCGCTCGCGGGACGCAAGGCGCAGGGGCCTGTCTCGATCGCGCTCGGATCTCCGGTCGAGGGGGAACTGGAACCTCCCGAGCGCCTGCTGCTGTGCCACGCGATCGAGGACTCGTCGGGACGCTTCCTTGGCGTCATGCTGGTCGCGCGCAACGTCGGCTACCTGACGCACGTCCACACCACGCTGAACTACTCGCGGAAGCTCGCTGCGCTCGGACGCTTGATGGCCGGCGTCGCGCATGAGGTGAAGAACCCGCTGAACGCGATGACGATCCACCTCGAGCTGCTCAAGCAGAAAATGACGGCCGCGCGCGAATCTGTCGCGGTCCCGGCGCGCGTCGGCACGGCGGTGACGACCGGCAGGCCGGTGGACATGAGCAAGCACGTCAACGTCATCGCCGACGAAATCAAGCGGCTCGATCAGGTGGTCGTCGGCTTTCTCAAGTTCGCGCGCCCTGACGAGTTGAAGCTCCAGCCGGTGCATCTCGCGTCGCTCGTGAGCGAGGTCGTCTCGATGACCGCGCCGGACGCCGAGCGGCGCAACATCGCGATCAGGACCGAGTGCCCGTCGACGCTGCCCGAGATCAACGCGGATCCCGGCATGCTGCAGCAGGCGTTGCTGAACCTCGCGATCAACGCCTGCCACGCGATGCCCGAGGGCGGGACGCTGCGCATCGCCTGCCGCGCGACGGCGCGCCGCCGGGTGGAGCTCGATATCGAGGACACGGGCGTGGGGATTCCGCCCGAGAACCTCGGACGGATCTTCGATCTCTACTTCACGACCAAGGAAAAGGGCAGCGGTATCGGGCTCTCGATGGTCTTCAGGATCGTGCAGCTGCACGACGGGGAGATCGAGGTGCAGTCGACCCCGGGGCGGGGAACGACCTTCAAGCTGACGTTTCCAGCGGCGTAGAATGGATACACGGGACGTGCACATGAAGAGAACGCTACTGATGCTGGCTCTGGCGCTGCAGGCGGCCGCCTGCGTGACCGCGCGCGCGCAGGTCCAGCCTGAGGACCGTCCGGCCCTGGTCGTGCCGCCGGTGCCACCGCGGGTGATCGACCCGCTGCCGCCGGATCCGCCGCCGATCGAACCGGTGGGGGAGCTGCCGACGGCGCCGGTGAATCCTCCCCGCGCGAAGCCGCCAGCCCGCGAACCGAACCGGACGTCCACCCCCGAGTCGAAGCCGGCTGAATCGAAGCCACCCGACACGCCTCCGGTCGACCCCGCCGCGGGGACGCAAACGACGCCGGCCCCGCCGCCGGTGCAGCCGCTTCGAACCCCGGGCACGTCCGACGGGCCGGAGATGGCAAAGCAGGTGCGCGACACGCTCGATCGGGCGAACCGGACCCTCAACGGCATCGACTATCAGGCGTTGAAGCCCGATTCCAGGGCCAACTACGACAACGCCAAGAGCTTCATCAAACAGGCCGAGGACGCCCTCAAGGCCAACAACCTCGTCGTCGCCAAGCTCCTGGCCGAGCGGGCTGAGAATATTGCGAAGCAGCTCTCGTAGCTTCGTCGGACCTCATCAATTCGGTTGAAAATAGGGCAAGTAGAAAAACCCCCATACAGTACCGCGTTTTCCCCATATCTTGCGACTGGGGTCAAAAAAGCGCACAATATGTAGTGGATCTGGCCTTGACAACGCTGTAAACAGGGTCCATTATCATGCCCGCCTTTGCGCAATCGGGATGCGGGCGCTTCGGCGCACGCAGGTTGCGGAACTTCCCAGCTCCGCATCAGCGCGGGCATAACAGTTATCCATAACATTTGTAATTCCGGGGTCAACGGCCCTAACGGGGAAGGGTCCGTAGACTCGACGTTTCGGAGGGGGAAGATGCACAAAGGCGCTGCCGCAGGCCAGGGCTACAGCTCCGGCGGGGTGGACACGAACGCGCAGGCCGGCACTCGATCCACGGCGCCGACAGCGGCGTCCGGGTTGGAGTTCGAGCGGTTTTTCAGCCGCGAGGACATCGACCCGTTCGACGAGGTCGAGTGGGACATTCGCTCGGCGGTGATTGGCAACGAGAAGGGCGCGGTCGTCTTCGAGCAGCGCGACGTCGAAATCCCCCGCTTCTGGTCGCAGCAGGCCACCAACATCGTCGTCTCCAAGTATTTCCGCGGGCAGATCGGCACCCCCGAGCGCGAGCGCAGCGTCAAGCAGCTGATCGGCCGCGTCGTCGACACGATCACCGAGTGGGCGCGCCAGCAGCAGTACTTCGCCAGCGAGGACGACCTGCAGGCGTTCAGCGATGACCTGAAGCACCTGCTCGTCTACCAGAAGGCCGCGTTCAACTCGCCGGTCTGGTTCAACGTCGGCTTCGAGAAGCACCCGCAGTGCTCCGCCTGCTTCATCAACTCGGTGCAGGACACGATGGAGTCGATCCTCACGCTGGCGAGAACCGAGGGGATGCTGTTCAAGTACGGCTCCGGCACCGGCTCCAACCTGTCGACCATCCGTTCGTCGAAGGAGCTGCTGGCGGGCGGCGGAACCGCTTCGGGTCCGGTGTCGTTCATGAAGGGCTTCGACGCGTTCGCGGGCGTCATCAAGTCGGGCGGCAAGACCCGCCGCGCCGCCAAGATGGTGATCCTCAACGCCGACCACCCCGACGTCGAAGAGTTCATCAACTGCAAGGTCGAGGAGGAGAAGAAGGCCTGGGCGCTGATCGACGCCGGCTACGACGGCTCGTTCACCGGTCCGGCGTATGCGTCCGTTTTCTTCCAGAACTCGAACAACAGCGTGCGGGTGACCGACGAGTTCATGCGCGCGGTGATGGACGACGGGGACTGGCAGACGCGTGCGGTGCTGAGCGGCGAGGTGATGGACACCTACAAGGCGCGCGGCCTGATGCGGCAGATCGCCGAAGCGACGCACATCTGCGGCGATCCCGGCCTGCAGTTCGACACCACGGTCAACGACTGGCACACCTGCCCGAACACGTCTCGCATCAATGCCAGCAACCCGTGCTCGGAGTACATGTTCCTGGACGATTCCGCCTGCAACCTCGCGTCGATCAACCTGATGAAGTTCGTCCGTGAGGACGGCGAGCTCGACGCCGTCGCGTTCGAGGCGGCGTGCCGGACGCTGATCACCGCGCAGGAGATCCTGGTCGACAACTCGAGCTATCCGACGCCGGCGATTGCGAAGAACAGCCACGCGTTCCGTCCGCTCGGCCTCGGCTACGCGAACATCGGCGCGCTGCTGATGTCGCGCGGCCTGCCGTACGACAGCGACGCCGGGCGCGATTACGCCGCCGCCATCACGGCGCTGATGCACGGCGCCGCCTATGCGCAGTCGTCGAAGATCGCGCGCGATCACGGCGGGCCGTTCGACGGCTACGAGGCCAATCGCGAGCCGTTCCTGCGCGTGATGCGGAAGCACCGCGCCGCGCTGCGGGACATCGACAAGACGAACGTGCCGAAGGACCTGATGGAGTCGGCGAAGACGGTGTGGGACGAAGTGATCGAGATGGGCGAGCAGCACGGCTTCCGCAACGCGCAGGCCACCGTGCTCGCGCCGACCGGCACCATCGGCTTCATGATGGACTGCGACACCACCGGCGTCGAGCCGGACATCGCGCTGGTCAAGTACAAGAAGCTGGTCGGCGGCGGGTTGATGAAGATCGTCAACCAGACCGTGCCGATGGCGCTGGCCAAGCTCGGATACTCGCAGCAGCAGGTCAAGGAAATCATCGAGTACATCGACGAGAACGAGACGATCGAGGGGGCGCCGCACATCAAGGACAGCCACCTGCCGGTGTTCGACTGCGCCTTCAAGCCGGCGCGCGGCGTGCGGTCGATCCACTACATGGGCCACATCAAGATGGTCGGCGCGACGCAGCCGTTCCTGTCGGGCGCGATCTCGAAGACGGTCAACGTGCCGAAGGACGCGACCATCGAGGAGATCCAGCAGGCCTACGTCGATTCGTGGCGCCTCGGCGCGAAGGCCGTGTCGATCTACCGCGACGGCTCGAAGCGCACGCAGCCGCTCAACACGTCGAAGGACAAGCAGCCGGCCGCTGCCGGCAGCGCTCCCGACACCGCGCCGCGCCGCCGCAAGCTGCCGGACGAGCGGAACTCGATCACGCACAAGTTCGACATCGCCGGCCACGAGGGCTACATCACCGTCGGCCTCTACGAGGACGGCCAGCCGGGCGAGCTGTTCCTGGTGATGGCGAAGGAAGGCTCGACGATCTCGGGCTTCGCCGACGCGTTCGCGCAGGCGATCTGGTACGCGCTGCAGTACGGCGTGCCGCTCCAGGATCTGGTCGACAAGTTCTCGCACGTCCGCTTCGAGCCGTCGGGCATGACGCGGAACCCAGACGTCCGGTTCGCGAAGTCGATCGTCGACTACATCTTCCGGTGGATGGCGACCAAGTTCCTGTCAACCGACGCGCAGTTCAAGGCGGGGGTCAACAACCGCGAAGAGCTGGTGACGACGCCGGAGCAGCTGCCGCTCGACGTGGCCGCGGCCGCCGGCGCCGCGCCGACCGCGGCGGTGGCGTCGAAGGGCATGTCGTCGTTCGCGGCGATGCAGAACCAGGAAGACGCGCCGCCGTGCTCGACGTGCGGCTCGATCATGGTGCGCAGCGGGTCGTGCTACAAGTGCTCGAACTGCGGCACGACGAGCGGTTGCGCATGATCGGATAGGGACCGGGAACCAGGGGCCGGGGACCAGGATTTCCGGCCCCTGGCCCCCGGCCCCGCCCCGGTCCCCGATCAAGCCACCCTCGCCGCCTCCACCTTCCGAATGTCGTCGATGCCGTAGCGCAGCATCGCCAGCCGCTCCAGCCCGACGCCAACGCCGATGGCGGTGTGCTTCTTCGGATCGCCGCCCAGGTGCGCGACGATGCGGTCGGTGAAGACGCCCCAGACGAGCACCTCGAACCAGTGCCCGTCCTGTTCCATCTCGAGCTCCCACGCCTGACGGCACATCGGAAACTCGGTCGGCACGATCTTCAGCGTCCGCCCCGGAAGAAGATGGTCCGTCCACTGCAGCACGTGCGCGGTCACCGTCCAGGGATCGAGCCGTTTGCGCTCGTCCATGTAGAACACTTCGCTCTGGTGGAACGCCTCGAGATGCGTCGCGTCGATGTGCCCGAGGCGATACGCCTTTCCGGTCGTCCAGATCCGCAGCGGCCGTCCGTCGAACCGGACGGTGAGCAACAGCGGCAACGTCAGGTCGTACCTGAGGATGCGATGCTCGTCGACACGATGCAGCTCGTGCAGGCCGAGGTATATCGCGTCGTCGGCGATCGTCTTCCTGGCCTCGGTGAGGTTGACGATCTCCGGCAGCGAGACATCGTCGTAGCCGCCGTAGACCCCTCGCAGGGATTCGACGATCTTCCCGACCGGATTCTCGGGCAGTTCGGTCAGCTGCGGCCGCGCGAGCAGCTCGACGATCCTCGCCGGAAGATCGGGCCGAATGGCATTGGCGGCCATGTCACGTTGTTCTGCCATTTCCATCTCCTTCCGCAGCTTGTCGCGGACCCGCTGCAGCCGTTTGCGCATCGCCGCCTCGTCGATTCCGGCGTCCCGCGCAAGGCGCGCCGTGGTCCAGCCGCCGTGATACCGGCGGTCGCAGAGCCGGCGTTCCTCCGCGCTCAGCGTCAGCAGGGCGCCGGCGAGGCGCTGCCGTTGAAGCGCCGTCCATGCCGTTTCGGTTTCGTCGAGCACCGGCACGTCCGGCACGTCGTCGAGCCGCAGGAAGGCGAAGCGCTGACGGCGCCGGGTGTTCAGCGCGACGGTGATTACGATTCGCCGGAGCCAGCCGTCGAACGCCGCCGGTTCGTCCAGATCGGCCAGCCGGCGGAACGCGCGGATGAACGCTTCCTGCGTGGCATCTTCAGCCAGCGATGGATTTCGAAGCACCCCGAGGGCCGTGGCGTACGCCGCCTTCTGCGTGCGTTCGACCAGCAGGCCATACGCCTCGAGGCTGCCCTCACGGGCACGGATGACGATGTCGTCCTGACGGTCCACTGCTACCCTGCTATGAGAAAGACACCTGCCGGCGGGAAGTGTGACATACGTCCGCAGGCGCGTCTGTGTGAGAATCTGCCGCATGCCACGCTGGCGCATGATTCTCCTGTCGGGTCCGCTGCTGGGCGTCCTTCTGGCAGGACAGCAGTCCGGTCCCGCCGACCTCATCCTGCTCAACGGCACGATCATCACCGTCGATCCGCGCGATTCGATTGCGGAAGCCGTCGCCATCAAGGACGGACGCATCACCTTCGCCGGCACGACGGCGAACGCGCGCAGGCTCGCGGGTGATCGGACGAGGGTGATCGATCTGCAAGGCCGGACAGCTACACCCGGACTGATCGACACGCACGTCCATTTCTCGGAGTCCGCAGACTCGCTCGATCTCGGCGACGCACGGAGCATGGAGGACGTGATCGCGAAGGTGCGCGCGCGGGCGGCCACGGTGCCGCCCGGGACGTGGGTGCGCGGCGGCGGCTGGGACGAAGGCAAGCTGAAGGAGCGTCGCTACATCACCGCCGCGGACCTCGACAAGGCCGCACCCGAGCACCCGGTCTACCTCACCCACACCACGGGCCACTACGGCGTCGCGAATTCGCTGGCGATGAAGCTTTCCAACCTGACGCGCGAGACGAAAGATCCGCCAGGCGGCACGATCGATCGCGACAAGGACGGCAACCCGACGGGTGTGCTGAAGGAACGCGCGACCGGGCTCATCGCGCGCGGCGGCGGCGGAGGCGGCGGCGACAACAACCGCATGCGCGAGAACGTGCTGCGCATCATCGACGGCTTCAACCGCGAGGGGATGACCGGCGCCAAGGATCTGAACGTCTCGCAGGGAAAGTGGGACCTTTACAGGCAGCTGCTCGAGGAAGGGAAGCTGAACGTCCGCGTCGCGGCGCTCTGGCGCGGCGGGAACACTGTCGACTCGGTTCGCCAGGCGATCGCCTCAATCGAAAAAACAGGGGAGTATCGGCCCGCCTCCGCTGACAGCCTGTCTCGCCGGAGCCTTGGCGGAGGCGGAGCCCGCCATGCCCGGCTCGTGTCAGCCGGCGTCAAGCTCTACATCGACGGCAGCGGCGGCGCACGCACGGCCTGGATGTATGACGACTGGAACAAGGAACTCACGGAAACCGACACGGGAAACAAAGGCTATCCCGCCAACGGCCCCGAGTATCCCGCGATCTTCAAGGAGCAGGTCACGACGCTGACAGCCGCCGGCATCAGCGTCGGCGCGCACGCCGTCGGCGATCGCGGCATCGACTTCGTCGTCGACACCTTTGCCGAAGCGCTGAAGGCGCATCCGGTCAAGGGACTGCGCCACTCGATCATCCACGCCAACGTGCCGACCGATCGTGCGATGCAGGTGATGGCGTCGCTGCAGAAAACCTACGATGCCGGCTATCCGGAGGCGCAGGCGCCGTTCCTCTGGTGGATCGGCGACACCTATGCCGGCAACTTCGGCCCGAAGCGCAACCCGCGGCTCGAGCCGTTCGCCTCCTACGTGAAGCACGGGATCATCTGGGGCGGCGGATCGGACTACAGCGTCACGCCTTATGCGGCGCGCTACGGCCTGTGGTCGTCGGTCGTACGCGAGACACTGGCCGGCACCTACGGGAAAACGCCGTTCGGCATGGCGGAATCGATCGACATCCGCACGGCGTTGAAGTCGTACACGATCTGGGCGGCGCGGCAGATGTTCCTGGAAAAGGAAGTCGGCTCACTCGAGGTCGGCAAGCAGGCGGACATCGCCGTATGGGACCGCGACATGTATAAGGTTCCCGCCGCGCAGTTGAAGGATCTGCGCTGCGAGATGACGCTGGTCGGCGGGAACGTCGTGTTTGAGCGATAGATCGGGGCTCGGGAGCTCGGGGCCCGGGAGCTCGGCGATCGTTCAGTCTGGCTGCCACTCGGGCTTCCAGAGCACGATCAGCGTGTAGATCGTCATCACCACCAGGAAGCCGCCGATTACGAACAGAGGCCAGCTCACCAGCCTGTATGGGATGAACGTGCCGGCGACGACCAGGAGCACACCGATGGCGCCGCCCCTGAGGGCGAACCACACCTGCCCGGCGACATCCTCGGACCCGTCGTCCATGTCCGGCGAATGGATCGAGGGCCCTTGCGGATCGTACAGCACGAGCTCGTATTTCCGCGCGAGCTCGACGATCGTGTCCAGCGCTTCGTCCGGCACGCCTGTGCCCCACCGAATGCTGATCTCGATCACCCGATCGGATCGTTCGGGGGTCTCCGACCACGGCGTCCGCTTCAGCCGCTCATCGTCATCTTCGAACGCTTCGAGGGCCGGGTAGCGCGCGAGCACATCGTCGTAGAAACGAAGGAGGTCCTCGCTCTGTTCGAAGATGTCCGCATCCTGTTTCTCGTCGAATCGACGGACGAGGGCGCGCGCCTCGTCCTCGTCTTTGACGGCTGGGGCCTTCCACGCAACCAGGTCGAAGCTCATGCCGCGTGCCTCCGCGACAGGTTATAACTACATCATGGCAAAAACGGAAGTCTGGCTGCGCGGGCCGGTCGAGGGCATCGCGCCGGAGCTGCAGCCTCTCGCGCACACGTTGCTCCAATGCCGTGAGGACGTCGAGGCGCATCTCGCAGGCCTCGGGTCGGACCTGCTGTGGGTACGCCCCGGCGGCGCCGCGTCTATCGGTTTCCACGTGCGTCACGCCGCCGGCGCGCTCGATCGCCTGTTCACGTATGCGCGCGGCGAGTCGCTGTCGCCGGCGCAGGTCGCCGCGGCCAAGGCGGAAGGTGATCCTGATCCACGACCGGACGCGGCAGCGAGTCTCGCGGCTGATTTCAGCCGCGCGATCGACGCCGCGCTCGACCAGCTGCGACAGACGGACGCAGCGCGGCTGCTCGACCCGCGCGCCGTCGGCCGCGCGCAACTGCCGTCCACCGTGCTCGGCCTGCTGTTCCACGGCGCCGAGCACACGCAGCGCCATATGGGCCAGATGATCACGACAATCAAGGTCGTGACGAGCAAGGAACCATGAGGACTGCCGCGGCCGTCGTGCTCGCGTGCGTCGCCGCAGCCGTCGTGCCCGCCGGGACCCGCTCCCAGGGCACCGCCGACGCGCGCTTCGACGCGCTCGCCTCGCTCACCGACGCAAAAATGCGCGAGCACGGCGTGCCGGGCGTCGCCCTCGGCATCGTCGAGGGTGAGAAGGTCACGATTCGCGGATTCGGCGTGACCAGCGTCGAGAATCCGACGGCCGTCACCGAACACACGGTATTTCCGATCGCCTCGATTTCGAAGACGTTCGCGGCGACGGCGGCGATGCGGCTCGTCGAGCAGGGCAAGCTCGATCTGCGCGCGCCGGTCCGGAAGTATCTGCCCGATTTTCGCGTGCAGGACGAGGCGGTGAGCCGTGATGTGACGATCTGGCATCTTCTGACCCACACGAGCGGCTGGGAAGGCCAGGTCTCCGGTCCCGACCGCGGCGACGCCACCCTCGCCAACTTCATGACGACGATCACCGATCTGATGCAGCTGGCGCCGCCGGGCGCGGCGTGGAGCTACAACAACGCCGGGTTCAGCGTGCTCGGACGCGTGATCGAGGTCGTCACCGGGACGTCGATCAACCGTTCGATGCGCGATCTGGTCTTCACGCCTGTCGGCCTTCCGCACGCAGGGACGACGGCGGGGGAGTTCATCACGTTTCCGTTCGCGCTGGGTCATGGCAACCGCGGCGGCGGCGCGCCGACGCTGCAGCGGCCGTTCTCGCCGTCGGTGAGCGTCACGGCCGGCGGCGTTGGGGTGTGCATGACCGATCTGCTGGCCTACGCGCGCTTCCACATGGGCAACGGCACGTCGGCCGCGGGTGAAAAGGTGCTGACGCGCGAATCGCTCGAGCGCATGCGCGAGCCGCAGCTTCGCAAGCAGAGCACGGACGACGACATGGGCCTGGGTTGGCATCTGCGGTCGATCGGCGGGATTCGTGCGGCCGCGCACGGTGGAACGCTCGGCGGTCATATCCTGCTGCTCGAGCTGGTGCCGGAGCGCAACTTCGCGATCGCGATCCTCACGAATGCGAGCGCCGGCTGGCGGCTGATCCAGGACGTCGAGCGGGCGGCGCTGAAGTCATACCTGGGCGTGTCGTTCACGACCAATCAGGCAATCTCGCACCGCGGGCTCGTCGAGACGCTGCCGGACGTGAAGCCGATCGAGCCCCAGCCGGACCTGAAGCCGTACATTGGCGAGTACAAGCGGCCGATGAACTCCGTCGTCGTACGTGAGGAGAATGGTCGACTGATCGTCCAGCCGGTGGCGCGAAGCGGCAACCCTCAGACCGCGATGCCGGTCTCGTTCTATGGGCCCGATCGTGCGGTGGTCGTGGATGGCCCGGACCGCGGCCAATCGATCGAGTTCGTGCGCGATGCAGCCGGATCGGTGAAGTGGATCAGGGTGACCGGACGCATCGCGGTCCGAGTGCCGTAGCAATTCCGGATGGCCCGCACGCGCGCGCTTCGGACGAGAATCGAGCTGCCGCTCGCACGCGAGCGTGTCTTCCCGTTCTTTGCCGACGCCGACAACCTTCAGAAGATCACGCCGCCCGAGCTGCATTTCCGGATCGTCACGCCGCCGCCGATTGCGATGGCGCAGGGAGCGCTCATCCGGTACCAGATCAGACTGATGGGCGTGCCGTTCGAGTGGCTCACGCGGATCACCGTCTGGAACCCGCCGGTCGAGTTCGTCGACGAGCAGGTGAAGGGGCCGTATCGGAGGTGGGTGCATCAGCACCTGTTCGTCGAGACTTCGTTCGGCACGCGCATGCACGATGCCGTCACCTACGAGCTGCCGTTCTTCCCGATCGGCGAGCTGGCGGCGCCGCTCGTGCACCTGCAGTTGCGGCGCATTTTCAGCTATCGCGCGCGGGCGCTGGAGCGATTACTCGGCTGAGTCGGTCGGGTCTGGGCGAGCGCCTTGCAAGGCGAGCCCGCAGATGAAAAGGAGTACGTCTGTGCGGCGATCGATAGGCATGTGCTCGATGGTGTTGATCGTCAATCTTGTATCCGCTGCGACGGTTTTCGCGCAGGGCGTGGATTTCACCTTCTTTCTCGGAAAAGCGTTTCCCGTTTACGACGAACGGCTGACGCTCCGCGCGTCGGTTCCCTCTCTGCCGGGTGTGGAGGTGACGTCGTCGGACGTGCTCGAGATCCGCACGGATGGCGGCCCCGTCTTCGGTGGCGCCGTGGCGTTCGAGTTCGGCATCCTGGGCATCGAGGGCCGACTGGACGCGACCGACATCGGCTTCGATCTGAGCAGTGCGCGATTCGATCTCCGCGCCACACAGCCGCCCTTCACCGGGCTCACCGGCAGCATCGTCGTCGGGCCGGGCCGCTTCGACGTCGATCGTTTGTATCTGCTGTCCGGGAATCTCCGGCTTCGGACGCCGGGTCCGATTGGCCTGGTCGCGTCCGGCGGCGTCAGCCTGCTGCCCGACATCACCATCACTGGTTCCGTCCCGCTCTCGGTTCAGATCGCCGGTATCCCGGTTGTGCCAGGTTTCGAACCTCGCCTCCGCCTGGTTGCCGCGCCAGGCGAATCGAGCCATCGGGTCGGACTGAACGGCGGCCTGGGCCTGCGCATCGGCGGCCGCATTGCGCTGCAGGGCGAAGCACGAGTCTTCTACTTCCGCGAGCACGAGCTGCGGTTCAACCTGGACGATGCGCCGGAGTTCGTCGAGGCGTTTCTCGAGAGCCTGGACTCGGTGCGATTCGATCCGATCATCGTGAACGCGCAGGTGGGGCTGGTCGTCAAGTTTTGACCGCGGAAGCAACCTGCAGCATCGTGGCCGCCGTCTAAACGCGGCATGACCCGCATACTGAACCGCCGAGAGTTCGCCGCGCTGATGGGCGGCGCCGCAGGCCTGGCCTTGACCGCGCGCCAGGCGTCCCCAATCGCAATCGGCCCACCCTCGGCCGCCGCGCTCGGCGAATTGCCGCGCTTGATGGAGATCGCCGGCGTTCCCGGCATCGCGGCCTGCGTTCTTCAGGACGGCAAGACGGTCTGGCAGCAGTTTGCCGGCGTTGTCGAAGCCGCCACCACGAAAGCGGTCTCGCCTGACACGCTGGTGCCGGCCGCATCGCTGGGGAAGCCAGTGTTCGCGCACGCCGTGCTTCGGATGGCGGACGAAGGCCGTCTGGCTCTCGACAAGCCGCTGAAGTCGTACGTACCTGACCACGCGCCGGCGGATTCCCGCGGCGACAAGATCACCGCGCGGCACGTGCTGAGCCACTCGTCAGGTCTCCGGAACTGGCGCAACAACCGCGATCAGACGCTGGTGCCGGACTTCGACCCCGGCAGCCGCTTCCAGTATTCCGGCGAAGGCTTCTATTACCTGCAGCGGGTCGTTGAAAAACTCATGGGCATGGGATTCGAGAAGTACATGCAGGAGCGGCTGTTCGCGCCGCTCGGCATGACGTCATCGACCTACGCCTGGCGCGCGGACACCGACGCGCGGCTCTGGGTCGGCCACCAGCGCGGCGCTCCACAGCGTCCGCCCAGCCGCGATTTCTCGAACCGGCTGTTCCAGTTCGCGCAGTCGCAGGGCAAGTCGCTCGCCTCGTTCACGCACGAGGACATCGTCGCCGCCATGGAACAGGTGAAACCCGCGCCTCCGGCGCTGCCGAACTTCATGATCCCGAACTCGGCAGGCAGCATGCTGACGACGGTCGGCGACTACGCGTCGTTCGTGAACCGCGTGCTGATGCCGCGGAAGGACGATGTCGATCTTCGTCCCGCGACGCACGAGCAGATGCTCGTGCCGCAGACGAAGATCAACAGCGCGTTGAGCTGGGGACTTGGCTGGGGGCTCGAATCGGCCGCGGGCCGCGACTACATCTGGCACTGGGGCGACAACGGCACCTACAAGAACTTCGTCCTCGCGCATCCAGCGTCGCGGTCCGCCGTGCTCGTGTTCACCAACGGGAGCAACGGGATGCGGATTGCCGAGCACATCGTCGTCGCCGCGTCGGGCCTCGAGCATCCAGCGTTCGATTGGCTGTAGATCACGATGCCTGGCGGCGGATAATCGCGACCAGTGCTGAAGTCACTCGAATCCGCGGCCGACATCGTCTACGAGGCCATGCGCCCGACGACCGAACAGCGCTGGCCGCTGCTGGACGAGCGCTGCGGCGCCGAGGTCTGGGTCAAGCACGAGAACCACACGCCGGTCGGCGCCTTCAAGGTGCGCGGCGGGCTCGTCTACATCGATCATCTGCGGCGCTCCTCGCCGGATGTTCGCGGCGTGGTTGCGGCGACGCGCGGCAATCATGGCCAGTCCATTGCGTTTGCAGCGCGCAGGTATGGCATTCCTTGCGCGGCGGTCGTCCCGCACGGCAACAGCGTCGGCAAGAACCGGGCGATGCAGGCGTTCGGGGCGGAGCTGATCGAGCGCGGCCACGACTTTCAGGCGTCGCTCGAAGCCGCAGCGCTGATTGCGGCCGAGCGCGGCTGGCATCTCGTGCCGTCCTTCGACGCGCTGCTCGTGCGAGGTGTCGCGACCTACTCGCTGGAGCTGTTCCGCGCCGTGCCCGATCTCCACACGCTGTATGTGCCGATCGGCCTCGGCTCGGGCATCTGCGGCGCCATCGCCGTCCGCGATGCGCTTGCGCTCGATACGCAGATCGCTGGCGTCGTTTCCGCCGCTGCGCCGGCCTACGCCCATTCGATCGTGTCAGGACGCCCGGTGTCTCATGAGGTGACGACCAGGATCGCGGACGGGATGGCGTGCAGAACGCCAAATCCCGAAGCGCTCGAGGTCATCAGGCGAGGGGTTGCGCGCATCGTGGCCGTCAGCGATGACGAGGTCGAAGCGGCGATGCGCGCCATCTACGACGACACCCACAACGTCGCCGAGGGCGCCGGCGCCTCGGGCCTTGCCGCGCTGCTCCAGGAGCGGGATCGAATACGAGGTAAGAAGGTCGGCTTCATCCTCACCGGCGCCAACGTCGATGCTGAAGCATTCGCGCGGGTCCTGTCCGCCAGCTGATGGCTGATAGCTGATAGCTGACAGCTGAAAGCTACACGTAGTATTCTTAATCCGCCTGCCTGTCAGATCCCTGAGGATCCCTATGAACCACGCCGGTTCCCGGTCAGCTCGTTTCGGGCTTGGACTCGCGACGCTGGCAGCTGTTGACGCTCATCGCCGGCGCTCAGGAGCCGCAGCCCCCGTCGATCCGCACGCGCATCACGATGGTGCCCATCGACGTGCGCGTCGTGGACCGCGACGGCAAGCCGGTCACGGATCTGAAGCCGGAGGATTTCACGGTCTCAGAGAACCGCGTGCCGCAGCAGATCAAGCACTTCTTTGCCACTGCCTTGACCGCGGATCCGTCCGCCGCCGTCCCCGTGCCGGAGTTGCTGAAGGCGCCCGGCCCGGATCTCGCGCCGCGCAACCGGCGCATCTTCCTGCTGCTGCTCGGGCGCGGGCGGTTGACGGGGCCCTCGAACGAGCTCAAGGCGGCCGAAGAATTCGTCCAATCGAAGCTGCTGCCGCAGGATCAGATTGCCGTTCAGGCCTACAACCGCGCGACCGATTTCACGACCGATCACGCGAAGATCGTGGAGGTCGTCAAGCAGTTCAAGGCGCGCCACACGAAGATCGAGTCGATGCTCAGCCAGTACTTCAGCGGGCTCCGGGCCATATACGGGTCGAAGACGATTCCGGCAAACATCCAGAAAGAAATCGATGCAGTCTTCGAGGCGGCAGGCAGCCTGAGACCGCGCGAGATTACGCCGGGGCAGATCGTCGATCGCGAGCGGCATCACGAAAGACGTGCGGCAGACGGCGGAGGAGCTGCAGCGCGCGGAAATCCTGAGGGCGCGATCGCCGGAGGCGCCGGGCCTTCCGGACACGGCCGCCACCGCCACCGCCGATCGGCTCGACGTGTCCTTCGACGACTACATCGCCGGGCAGGTCGAGCTGATGCACGACCTCGGCAACCTGTATGCGGGCATCGAGTACATGCGCCATCTGGACGGCGAAAAGCACCTGGCGTTCGTCACTCCGAGAGGGCTTCCGCTGCCGCGAGCGGAAAACGAGACCAGCGTCGCCAGGGTGGCCAGCGATGCACGCGTGGCGGTGCACATCCTCTTCACCGCCGGGGTTGTCGGCGCGCCACCGCCGCGATTCGTGACCGCGCCGAATGGCGGCCGCGCGATCGACATGCGGTCTGTTCCAACGCCGGCGGCAGTGTTCGGACAGACGTTCATGATCCAGGGTCTCAGGCGGGTCGCGGATCTGACCGGCGGACAGCTGACCGCATTCCGCTACGGCGATCAGGCGTTCGCCAAGCTCGATCAGACGACGCGCTTCCAGTACCTGCTCGGCTATTACCCGACGAATACGGCGATGAACGGCGCGTTCAGGCGCATCGAGGTCAAGGTGAACCGGCCCGGCGTGACGGTGTTGTACCGTCGCGGCTACTATGCATCGCCGCAACTCGTGCCGCTCGACCGCCGCGAGTTCCAGACGTTCAGCCGCATATCGGCCGCCGGACGCTACTCGGAGCCGCTCAACGACATCAGGATCACGCTCAAGCCGCCGGCGCCAGTCAGCGGCGCGAGCGAGATGACGGTCGAAGGGTCGATCGACGTATCGCGCGTGAAGTTCGAGCAGGTTGAAGGCCGCTACACCGCGACGATCGACATCGCCGTCTATGCGGGCACCGAACGCGAAAGCGTCGTCGGCGACACATTGAAGAAAGTGGAACTTCGGCTGCCCGAGGAAGTTTATCGAGCGGTGATGCGGGAAGGGGCGTCGTTCAGCGCGCGGATTCCGCTGTCAGCCGATCCCGAGTTCGTGAAAGTGGTCGTCTACGACTACGCGTCGGACCTGCTGGGAAGCTCAGTGCTGAAACTGAAAAGTAAGAAGTAAGAAGGTAAGAAGTAGTGCTGCGCTACAGCGCAACCAGGCCCCGTCTCAGTGCGATGCGGACGGCGTCGGTGCGGTTCGAAGCTCCGAGCTTGCCGAAGATCGCCGCGAGGTGAAACTTCACCGTTTCGTCGCTCAGTCCGAGGCGGGCCGCGATGGCCTTGTTCGTCAGACCATCCGCGAGCAGGTTCAATACCTGCGCTTCTCGGGCGGTGAGCGGCTCGACCAGCGCCGCATCGTCGAGCGGCGTTGCCGCGACCAGAAAGGCGCTGGCATCGACGCCGAGCGAACGGGCGGCGCTCAGTGTCGGTGCTTCACCAGCAATCTCGACGCCTGGCGGCAGCTGCGCGCGCAGCCGGTCGCGCCGCAGCGCCGGCCCGACCAGCACGACGCGCATACAGGTAATGACGCAGCTGGAGCGCGAAAGGATTTACTTTTTCGGCCGTTCCGCGATCGTGATCGTCACGCTGCGTTCCGATCCTCCACGCAGGATCCGTGCGACGACGCTTTGTCCGACTTGACGAGCGATCAGCGCATCGAGCAGGTCGTCAGGCGTTTCCACCGGCCGCCCGTCGAACTCCAGGATCACGTCGCCGACGAGGATGCCCGCGCTCTCGGCGGGGCTCGACGGCGTCACGCCGACAACGACGAGGGCATGCGCCAGGCCGCCAGACCGCTGCGACGCAGGCAGCTCCGCGCGCTGCGCTGCCAGCCCGACGAAGCCCCGGCGCGGCGTGCCAGAGGTCTGCACCTGCGACGCCGACGCCCACGCAATCGACACCGGTATGGCCACCCCGAAGCCGCGGATCGCCGACGCGGTTGCGATGCCGCTGAGCCGTCCTGACGCATCGAAGATCCCGCCGCCGGCGAACCCGTCGTGCATCCGTGCGGTGATCCGGAAGACGCGTGGGATTTGACGGCGCCGCCCGGTGCGAAGCGGACCGCCGACGACCGCCACGATTCCGGCGCTTGCCGTCACCGCGTTGCTCCACGAGCGCGCGACGGCGATCGCGATCTCTCCGGCGCGCGGCTCTCGATCGCTCGTCGGCGGTGCGCCGCTGATGTTCGCACGCGTTCGCAGGATCGCCAGGCCGGTCGCGGGATCCCATCCCGCCATTTCGGCCTCGAGCGCATCGTCCTTCCCATGCAGCCGGACTTTGAGCCCCTCGTCGCGCCCGATGCCATGCGCGCTCGTCACGATCGTGCTCGAGTCGTAGACGACGCCGCTGACTGGCTGCCGTCCGCCCTGCACCTGCACGACGTACGGCGCGGCCGTCTCGACGATTCCGGCCAACTCGTCGGATAGTGTCTGAATGTTCGTCATGCCTGCGATTCTGCCGCTCGCAGGCCGTGCAGGGATCACCCGAATGGGGAGGTGGTCCCCGCCGTGCGAGAAGGTTCGCGCCTGATCGAATACACGAGGCCTGAGCCTTCGCTGTACTCCAGCCTGAACGTGTCGGAGAACGCCTTGAGGCGTTCCGACATCACCGCCCACTCGCCGGGCGGGTACAGGTCGGTGTGGATGACTACGTAGGTGACGCCGAGATCGATCAGGCTCTGGACGGTGAAATCATCGGGAAAGCCGCGCAGCCGGTTGAAGAGGGTCGAGTGAAGCGGCGGGCGCAGCCCGCTGTAGCCGTTCACCAGCGGCTGCCAGTGCGCCGTCGAGTGCAGCATGTAGCGGGTGTGGAGCGCTTCGGAATGCAGCAGCGGCAGTTCGGCGACGACGAACGGCTTCGGCTGCGCGGCAAGCCAGCGATCGACGCCGGGGATCTCGATGCGGTACGGGATCGTCGGCAGCGGCAGTGCGGCGAACTCGATCAGGAGCGCGAGGCCGAGCGCCGCGGCCAGCGCCGGCCGTCCGGACGGTCCGAATCGTCCACGCAGCCGCTCGAATCCGAGTCCCGAGAGCACCGCCAGTCCCAGCACCCCGAGCAGCATGAATCGCGACGGCCCGCGAATGAAGTTCATTCCCGGCAGCCAGTAGACCAGCGGCCAGAGGCTCAGAGGCGGGCCCACCGCAAGGCCAAGGCTGACCAGCGTCATCAGCGTGTAGACGATAGTGACGTCGCGGCGCCCTACGCCTCGCCAGCGCAGGAACGCGTGATACAGCCCGCCCGCGTTCTGGACCAGCGTGATCGGCGCCTTTCGCACGATCGCGAGCCGGAGAGCCAGGCACACGACACTCATCGCCAATGCGCGCCACGGGTCCCGAGCGGAGAACAACAGCACGTCGTCGAAACGCAGCCTGAGACGTCCGAAAACAGTTATCGCCAGCGTCACCCCCAACGAGAGGATGACGAGGGTGTTGAGGACGACCGCCACACGATCCCACGTGCTGTGCGGCGCTGAGGCCGCTCGTTCACGCAGGCCGTCCCGCCTCCAGATGCTGATGATGGCGATCGACGCGAGCACCAGCGGCAGATATCCCGGAAAGAGAAACGCGCTGGCCTTTTCGTTGATGTGCGCCGCGGGAAAGAACGACAACAGCCACGCGTGCAGGCTGGAGGGAGACGCGAGGAAGCTTTCCGGCGCCGCCGCCCAATCGAAGAGTCCGCGCCTGAGTCCCATCTCCGCTTGAACGATGCGATAGGGCACCACCAGCGCCAGGGCAGGCAGCAACAGGAGAAATGCCGGCACGCCGGCGTCACGAATCATCTGTCGAACGCCGGCCGTTTCCCCAATCAGCATTCGATAACCGACGATGCACAGCGCGCCGACAATCAGGAACACGGCGCCATGCCCGCTGGTGAGCGCCTGCAGCGTGAAGAATGCAACCGCGAAGTGCAGATCGCGCCTGCGGCCGCCGTCGAGATACGCGTGAATCGAGGCGAGCGCGAACGGCACCCACTGCACCGTCGTCAGGTGCAGCTGCGTGATGCGGAAGAATCGCGGCGGCGAGAAGGCGAAGATCAGGCCGCAGATGAGCGCGCCAGCCACGCCGAGGCCAACCCGGCGGCCCAGAATGTACGCCCCGAGTCCGCACAGCGCGCAGGAAAGCAGCGCGACCACGTTCAGCGCCAGGACGGGGTTGCCGGTCAGCCAGAGAACGGGTGCGGCGAACAGCGTGCTCCCGATCAGGTTCTCGGAATAGGCGAGCGTCAGCCGCTGCGGATGATAGATGTTGGCGTCGAAGATCGTCAGCGGCCGGTGAACGAGCGCGTAGGTGTCCCACGCGAGCGTCCACATGAACAGCTCCGTGTCGGGCCCGCCGGCCGCGACGCGGCTGCCGGGATTGGCCGTCAGTGGCCAGGCGAGGACGAGGGTGAGAACGACGTAAAGGGCAAACGCGGCGCCCTTGTGTGTAACGCGTGCGTCGGAAATATCCGGGTTCACCGCACGAGGAACAGCTTGTCCTGCCGCCGCAGCGCCCATCGGATACGCCCATCCGCGCCGACGATCGCGTCCTCTTCCTGTGCGATCCTCACTGCCTGGTTGTCCCACTCGGGGACTCTCGTCGTCGCCTGCAGCTCGATGGAGTACCACATCGAGGGGATCACCTTTGCGTCGCCGCGTCCCGGCACGCCGTCCTGGTAGTCCCACAGCCCGATCAGCGGTCCCGAGCCATGGCCGTGCAGGCCAATCGGATGCGAATAGATGGTGCCGGTGATCTCGCTCTTGCGCATGCGGGCAAGCGACGCCTGAAGGATCTCGTTGCCCGATCGGCCCGGGCGGATTTCGTCCATCACGATGTCCTGCAGCGCGTTGGCGTTGGCGAGCGCGCGCTTGAGTCCGTCCGGCGCGTCCGATTCGCCTGGCTTGAGGACGTATGCATTGTGCTGCGTGTCGGTGTTCAGGCGCGCGGCCGTGATGCCGACGTCGCAATGCAGCACGTCGCCGTGCTGGATGACCGGATCAGGGCCGAGCTGCTCCGCGGTCATGCCCTTCCGCTGCACGCTGACGCTCGGCTGGAACCACGTGTCGAGGCCGAGATCGTTGACGCGCTGGCGCCACCACCAGACGAGATCGCTCGTGCGCGTCTGGCCGGGCGTGATGTGCTTCGACGAGAACATCTCCTGCGTCATCTGCCAGACGAGCTCCTGCATGCGCCGGTAGAAGACTTCTTCCTCGGGCAGCCGTGCCGCGATCAGCTCCAGCGGCAGCGCTTCGGCATCCTTGAACTTCGACGCCCACGATTGGCCGAGCGCCGCGGACATGCCTTTCAGTTCACCGCTCGTCAGGCCGTCGGAAAATGCGAACACGGTGGAGCGATTGATTCCGATCACGCGCGGGTTCCGCTCCTCGACGACGGCCTTGAGGATCTGCCACTGCTCGTCGCCCCACAACTCCGCCTGCTGACCCCTGCCGACGTCGCCGGCGGCAGCTTTGGCGGATCGCCGCGCTTCGAAGACGCCCCCCTGCGACGTGCCCCCGAGCGCGATGCGCTCGACGCAGGACGCGGCGGCCGCGGCGCCCGACGCGGCGCACTTGTCGAAGAACACGTAGATCGTGCGGCGGCGCGCCGCGAATGTTTCCGGCGACGTGATCGCCTTGAACACCGGGTCTTCCGTGTATTCCCGCATCGGAACGACCCACAGATCGACCCCGTGCTTCCGCATCAGCGCGGGCAGGAACGTGTCGAGCCGCTTGCGGAGCCACTCCTGCTGCATCTCCGCCTGCTCGCGCACCGTTCCGAGCGGCCGCTGGCTCGTTTGCGCGGCTGCGGACGAGACCGCGGCTGCGAGCGCTGCCGTTACGATGACCGGAATGACCCGACTCCGTGCTCTCATAAATCACCACTCACAAATCACCATTCACAAATCAGGTATCATCCCTTCCCGGGCGGTCATCTTATATGACAACACGCACTATCGCGAGACGCGAAGCAATCGGCAGGCTCGCGCTCGGAAGCCTTGGCGTGGCGGCGGCGCCGGTGTGGCTCGAAGCGCTGACGGCCCGCGCGATCGAGCACGCGGAAGGCTGGTCGACCGCGCGCGCGGCCGCGGCGGCAGCCTGGAAGCCGAAGGCGCTGACGACGCATCAGGCGGAAACGGTGGCCACCATCGCCGAGCTGATCATCCCGCAGACCGAGACAGCAGGCGCACGCGCCGCGCGTGTGCACGAGTTCATCGACGAAGTCCTCTACGACGACGAACCGGCCACCCGCAACAAGTTCTTCAACGGCCTGAGCTGGGTCGATCAGCGCTCACGGAGCCGTTACGGCGTCGAGTTCATCAAGGCGACGCCCGATCAGCAGGTTGAGCTCCTGACGCCAATCAGCCGGCCGGCTGACAAGACCGCGACGCCAGCGGCGCAGAAGGAATCACCATACGTGACTGTGCAAGCGCAGCAGCAGGAGCGGCCCGAGCAGCCGCCGGAAGTCGCCCTCGACTTCTTCAGCGCGATCAAGTCGCTGACGATCACCGGCTATTACACGTCGGAAGCCGGCATGAAAGAGGAACTGGACGACGACGGCACGCTGTTCTTCGAAACCTACAAGGGCTGTGCCGATCCCCATCATGGTTTCGAGCCGGCAAAGTAGGGACAGCGATGGCGCGCATGCAGACGTTCGACGCGGTGATCGTCGGTTCGGGTGCGAGCGGCGGCTGGGTGGCGAAGCAGCTGACCGAAGCCGGCCTGCGGGTGGCGGTGCTCGAAGCCGGACGGAAGCTGGATCCGGCGACCGATTACAGCGAGCACAAACAGCCGTTTCATATGCCGCTGCGCGGTCGTCGTTTGGGACCGCGCGAGACGGTGGCCGAGCAGCCGATCCAGACCGAGTGCTATCAGTGCGACGAATACACGCACCATCTCTTCGTCAAGGACACGGAGCATCCATATACGACGCCGACGGACCGGCCCTTCAGCTGGATCCGCGGCCGGCACGTGGGCGGCAAGTCGATCATGTGGGCGCGTCAGATCGTACCGTCTGAGCGACTACGATCTGAAAGCCGCGTCGCGCGACGGATTCGGGCCTGACTGGCCGATTACGTATCAGGAGCTCGCGCCTTACTACGATCGCGTCGACAAGTTCATCGGCATCAGCGGGCAGGCCGAGGGGCTTCCGCAGCTGCCCGACAGCCAGTTCCTGCCGCCGATGAATCTCAGTTGCGGCGAGCAGCTGCTGAAGAAATCGGTCAAGGAGAAGTTCGGCCGGACGCTCACCATCGGCCGTGTCGCCATCCTCACGCAAAACCTCAACGGCAGGCCGAAGTGCCACTACTGCGGTCCCTGTTCGCGCGGCTGCACGACCGGTTCGTACTACAGCAGTCCCGCGAGCACGCTGCCGGCCGCGGAAGCGACCGGACGCCTGACGCTCATCCCGAACGCAATCGCCAGCCACATCCTGACCGACGCGAACGGCAAGAGCCGCGGCGTCTATTACGTCGATCGCCTGACGCGCAACCATCGCGAGGTAGCGGCCAAGATCGTCGTCCTGTGCGCCTCGACCCTCGAGTCCACGCGCATCATGCTGAACTCGAAGTCGCCGCGGCATCCGAATGGCATCGCGAATTCGAGCGGCGTGCTCGGGCACTACCTGATGGACCACATCATGGGAGGCGGGGCGTCAGGCGTGCTGCCGGTGCTCAGGGGGATCGCCGACCCGCGCGGCAACCGGCCGAACGGCGTCTACATCGCGCGGTTCACGAACATTACCGACAAGCACCCGGGGTTCCTGCGCGGCTACGCCTTCCAGGGGAACTCGCACGAAAGCACGTGGGGACACGCGTTCGGCATCCCGGGGTTCGGCGCCGACTTCAAGCGCGCCGTGAAGAAGGAACGTCACTGGTGGATCAGTTTGAGCGGCTTCGGCGAATGCCTGCCGGAGTTCAACAACTTCTGCGAGCTGGACAAGACGAAAGTGGATGCGTGGGGCATTCCCGTGCTGCACATCAGCGCGGCGTTCGGCGACAACGAGCGGAAGATGATCGACGACATGGCGGGTACCGCGGAGGAGATGCTGCGCGCGGTCGGCGCGGAAGGGATCGAACGGCGAGCCCAGATCTCGAAGCCGGGTCTGGCGATCCACGAGGTCGGCACCGCGCGGATGGGCGACGATCCGAAGACGCTCGGTGGTGAATCGCTGGCAGCAGGCGCATGACGTCAGCAACCTGTTCGTCATGGACGGTGCGGTGTATCCCTCCTCCCCCTGTCAGAACCCGACGATCACGATCATGGCGCTCGCCGCGCGCGCGTGCGACCACCTGGTCGAGGAGCTCAAGCGAGGACGCGTCTAACGCCCAACTCCCAAGACTACCAACTCCCAAATTCCTCAAGGTCGCCGGGGTATTCAGCGGCTTTTGGGAGTTGGTTTTTTTGGCAGTTGGGAGTTGGTATTTTTGGGAGTTGTCTCAGCGCCTTCCGATCGCCCATTCGATCCCACCAGTCAGATGTTGCTGGAATCGCGGATCGCGCCAGACATCCGGTTCGTGGCCGAGCGCGGTGTAGAACACCCGCCCGGATCCGAGCGTCCGCGTCCACGCGAGCGCGAAATCGCGGTCGGTCCGCTTGACGCCTTCCTTCTGCAGATCGACCGACGCGGGATCGAGACTGAGCAGCACATGCACACGGTCGCGCGACCAGTTCCGGTACTGGTAGATCTCGTCGTTGATCGTCAAGCCGTCCTGCAGGTGCGCCGAGGCCGGATGCTGCCGGTCTTCGACCTTGACCCGCACGTCCTGGTGCCACGGATGCCCGTCGAAATACCCGCCGATCATCTCGCCGTACTCGGGCCATTTGTAGAACGTGTCGGTTGCGCTGTGGATGCCGGCGAACCCTTTGCCGCCGCGCACGAACTCCATCAGCGCCCTCTTCTGCGCATCGTCCATCGGCAGCTCGCCGGTCGTGTAGAACACGACGCCGTCGTAGCCGCGCAGCCCCTGCTCTGAAATCAGCGAGCAGTCCTTCGTCGCCGTGACGGCAAGGCCGCTTCGCGCTCCCACTTCGGTGAGAATCTGCTCCGACAGCGGCAGCACCTGATGGTTGAAGCCGGCGCTGTGCGTCAGGTACAGGATCCGGGCCGGCGCCCGCGTCTGTGGCTGTGCGGTGGACGTCGGTTCGGTCAGCGCGGATGCGCCGCAGGCACTGAGGAAGACCGCGGTGAGAACGAGTCTGATGGTGTGCACGAGTCACTCTCGATTCCAGGAAATGCCGCCGAGGTCGAACAGCACGGTTGCGAGCGCCGAATAGTCCTGATCGCCGCGGCCGGCAGCGACGAGCGCGGTCACGAGCTGGTGCACGACCGCCGACACCGGCGCCGGCGATTCGAGCGCGGCTTGCGTCTCGGCGGCGATCCGGTAGTCCTTCGCATAGAGGCGCGACCGGAACCCGGGCTTGTAGTTGCCTTTCAGGATCCGTTCGCCGTGGACTTCGAGCACGCGGCTGGCCGCGAACCCGCCGAGCAGCGCGTCCCTGACCCGCCCCGCGTCGATCCCGGCCTTCATCGCGAGCGCGAACGCCTCGCTGACCACCGCCAGCGTGCCGCCGATGACCATCTGGTTGCAGACCTTGCACAGCTGGCCGGCGCCCGAATCACCGATGCGCAGGACGCGCTCCGGGTTGCCCATGGCGTTCAGGATCGGCCTCACCGTCTCGAAGGCGCCGGCATCGCCGCCGGCCATGATCGACAGCGTCGCGTTGATCGCGCCGATCTCGCCTCCGCTGACCGGCGCGTCGAGCATCGCCGCGCCGTGCGTCAGGGCGCGATCCGCCAGGCGCCGGGCGACCGCCGGCGAGATGCTGCTCGTATCGACGATGATCGTGCCGCGCTGAACCGCGCTGAAGACGCCGCGTTCCCCCTCGAGCACACGCTCCACGTCCGGGGAGTCGGGCAGCATGGTGACGATCCGCGTCGCGCGTTCGGCAACCTCTGCCGGCGAGCCCGCGCGCGACGCGCCGGCCGCGACGAGCTCATCGACAGGCGCGGGGCTGCGGCTGTGCACGACGAGCGGAAAGCCGCGCGACAGCAGGTTCTTCGCCATCGGCTTTCCCATGAGGCCCAGGCCGATGAAACCGACGATGTCTGCCATGCCTAGATTCTATCCGCGTAGATCCGCGTCTCGTGATCTTCGTGATCCGCGTAGATCCGCGTTTCGTGATCTTCGTGATCCGCGTAAATCCGCGTTTCGTGATCTTGTGATCCGCGTAGATCCGCGTCTTATAATCCTGGGATGCTCGCGCGACCGGGTGGAGCGCTGATCGCGCTCCTCCTTGCGATGACGGTAGCAGGCGCCCAGCAGCCCGACGAAGCCCGACCGCCGTATGGCGGTGACGATGGATGACTTGCCGCTCGTGAGCGGCGCCCAGGATGAGCAGGTCCGGGAGCGGTTCGTGCTCGACCTGATCGAAGCGATCCGGCGGCAGCAACTTCCCGTCATCGGGTTCGTCAACGAAGGCAAGCTGTGGGGCGATGGCAAGAAGAATCCTGCACGCGTCGGCCTACCTGCGGCTGTGGCTCTCGGCGGGTCTCGATCTCGGCAACCATACCTACTCACACCTGGATCTGCACCAGGCGCCCGTCGAGGACTTCGAGCGCGACATCCTGAATGGCGAGGTGGCCACCCGCGGCCTTCGGCCGGCAACGAGCAAACCGCCCTATTACTTCCGGCATCCGTTTCTGCACACCGGGACCTCAAAGGCGACCCGCGACCGCATCGATGCCTTCCTGAAGAAGCACGAGTATGTCGTCGCGCCGGTGACCGTCGACAACTCCGACTACGTCTTCGCGGCGGCGTACGACCGTGCGGTGCTGAAACAGGATCAAACGCAGGAACGACGCATCGTCGAGGCATATCTCAAGTACATGGACGCGGTGTTCACCTACTACGAGCAGCAATCGACCGCGATCGTCGGCAGGGAGATTCCTCAGACGCTGCTGCTTCATGCAAACGCGCTCAACGGCCGGGCGCTGGATTCGCTGGCATTCATGCTCCGGGGGCGCGGCTACCGGTTCATCAGGCTGAGCGAGGCGCTCGAAGACCCGGCGTATCAGACGAACGACACGTATTACGGACCCTCCGGAATCAGCTGGCTGCACCGGTGGGCACTGACACAGGGCAGGGACAAATCGATCTTCGCCGGCGAGCCGGTCGTGCCGGCGTGGATCGAGGAGGCCGCGCGCTAAAGGAGCTGTCGACTATGGAACGAAAAACATCCGCGGATTTCGATCAGGAACTGCTCATTCTGTTCGACGCCTACGTCCACGGCGCGATCGATCGCCGCGGCTTTCTCGACAAGGCGAAGAAGTACGCGGTCGGGGGCGTCACTGCGGCGATGCTGCTCGACGCGCTGAATCCGAAATTCGCGGAGGCGCAGCAGGTCCCGCCGGACGACAAGCGTTTGAAGGCGGAGGACGTCGAGATCGAGTCGCCTCAGGGCTACGGCAAGATGAAGGGCTACCTGGTCCGTCCGGCGGCGGCGACCGGCAAGCTCCCGTCCATCCTCGTGGTCCACGAGAATCGCGGGCTCAATCCGCACATCAAGGACATCGCGCGGCGTCTCGCGCTCGACAACTTCATGGCGTTCGCGCCCGACGCACTGACGCCGCTCGGCGGCTACACCGGAGATGAAGATTCAGCCCGGGCGCTCTTCGGCAAGCTCGAACAGCCGAAGACGCGCGAAGACTTCGTCGCCGCCTACAACTATGTGAAGGGACGCGCCGACTCCACCGGCCGCGTCGGCGTCGTCGGGTTCTGCTACGGCGGCGGCATCGCGCACATGCTCGCGACGCGCCTTCCGGATCTCGCGGCGGCGGTGCCGTTCTACGGCAACACGCCCGCGCCGGAGGAAGCAGCCAAGGTCAAGGCGCCGCTGCTGATCCATTTCGCCGAAAACGATGAGCGGATCAACGCGGCGTGGCCGGCGTACGAAGAAGCGTTGAAGGCGGCGAAGGTGAGCTACCAGGCGTACAAGTATCCGGGAACGAATCACGGCTTCAACAACGACACGACGCCGCGCTACGACGAGGCTGCCGCGAAGCTCGCGTGGCAGCGCACGCTCGAGTTCTTCAACAAGCATCTGCGCGTCAGCTGAGCTCGGTTCCGGCCTCCTCTTCCGGCAGCTTTAATACTGCCGGGCTCGACATAATCCTTAGCGGCGGCGACAAAGGGTCGCCGCCGCAACGGACTTTGTGTCCCCTCCGCACTCCGTTCGCTTCGCCTTCGATTTTCGTTGAATTTACCGGGGCCAAATGAGGGTAGACTGTGCCCTCTCCCTCCTGGTTATGCAGACTGGCGGCCGCCGGACTGCCAGTCGTCGTGGCGTGCGCCGGTCGCGTTTCGCGTGACTCGTGTCGACGAGGTAACTATGAGCTGTCGTTCCGCTATGGTCGCCGTTCGGATGCCCGTCCTGTTGATTGGCGCGGCACTCGCGCTGCTGGTCGCATCACCCAGCGCGCAACAGTTGCCGGTGCCAGTGCCCGGACGCAATTCAAACCTCGCAAGCGGACCCGCGGAGCTCGTCGTCGATACGACGGTGAACCCGCCAGTCGCCACGAAGGTTCGCGGCGACTTTCTCCTGAAGCAGGACAACGAGGGATCGTGCGCGCGCGGATCGCGCAACCCGAAGAACCTTCTGTGCGGCGGCAACGACTACGGGCTCGTCGACGTGCCGGGCATCGATCCGGCCGACGTCGTGCGCGACGCGGGCGCGGGCGTCTACCAATCGACGGACGGCGGAGACACGTGGGAGAGCACGATGCTGCCCGGCCACGTGCTCGACGCGCCGAGCGCCGGCTTCCTCAAGAACTACAAGGCCTTCGCTGACGTGACGGTCCGGATGGGCGCCGCGGGCGTCGCGTACTACACCGGCATCGCGTTCAAGTCGACGAACAACTCCAGCATCGCGTATGTCGCGACGTTCCTCGAGCTCAACAACCGCGAGGACACGCGTACGCCGTTCACGCACCTGTATACGGTCAAGCTGGATTCGGTGCCGGAGACGCTCCTGACCGATCCGCTCACCGCGACCGCGTTCATCGACAAGCCGTGGAGTGTCGTGCTGCCGCCGGGCAGCGCCATGTGCACCATCGACGTGCCTCGGCCGGACGGGACCACGGTCAGGCAGCGCGTCCCGGACAGCCCGCTCATCGTCGGCTATTCGATCTTCCTCGGCCTCGAGAAACATCCGGATCTGCGGCTGACCGCCGAGATGATCGTCCGGGTCACTGATTGCGGACGCAAAGTGTCGAAGCCGAAGCTCGTCGCCCTCGGGCACCGCCTGAACGGGATGTCGCTGGCTGTTTCGCCGGTGCCGGGCTCGAAGCAGGTGGTGGGCGTGTATCGGCGGTTCGCCAACCAGTTCGTGACCGACGCGATGTTCGCGGTGGTGTCGAACGACGGCGGCGTCAGCTGGTCGTTACCGCAGCAGGTCGCCGCCATCTGCCCGTTCCAGCAGGCGAGCACCGGGTTCAGCCTGCGCGTGAATACGTTCGGCACCGTTGCCATCGATCACACCGGACGCATCATCGTCGGATGGAGCGATCGAGGCCGGGACCTGACCAAACCGTCGCAGCCGTGCCTGGAGACGGGTCAGTCGCGCATCGTCATCAGCACGTCGACGAACGCGACATCATGGTCCGCGCCACAGATCGTGGATCCAGGAACCGGACTCGGGCATCAGATCACGCCGTCGCTGACGTATGGCGGCGGCACGCTGCTGCTGCTGTGGAAGGATCTGCGGGAAACCGCGTCGCAGTACTTCGACGAGTTCATCTGGGAGTTCCCGCTGCTGCGCGCCGCCGCCGGCCAGTTCGACCCGCCGCCGCCCGGGGCTGTGCCGGGACCGCCGTTCTACCACAACACGGTCGAGTTCTATTCGAAGATGGCGAAGGTCGACAACGGTGTCCAGTGGGGACCCTCGGTCCGGTTGTCCCAGTACAAGTTCGGCAAGGCGCCAGGTGAAACCGAGCCGACGCAAAAGCAGTGGGAGATCACCAACCTCAGGCTGTTCGCGAAAGGCTCGTTGGTCTTCGACGGCGATTATCCCGACGGCGCCGGCCCGCCGATGCTGCCGCCGGACAAGTCGAAGAAACGAACCAAGTGGACGCTCGACATCGGCCAGAACGGCGACCCGATGTACTTCGGCGTGTGGGCGAGCAACCGCGACGTGCATCGCGTGCCGCAGCACACGGATCCGACGGGCACCCAGCCGATTCCCTACACGCCGCCGGGGTTGACCGGCACCAGCTGGGTGGATCCGTCGCAGACGCGTCCGGTCTGCCAGCCCGGCGTGGCGGACTTCACGAAGACGATGGATCAGAACCTGTACGGCACGCGCATCAGCCGTGGCTTGTATGCGTTCTCTCCGGGCAACAACAAGCAAGTCACCGGCTTCCAGCGCGCGTACGTCGTCACGGCTCGGAACGACTCGTCGGTCACGAAGAGCTATCTCCTGAGCATTCCGCTCGCGTTTCAGAAAGTGCCAGGAGGATTTGTCTCCTTCTCTCAATTCGCGCCGTTTGGGGGCGCGAACGCGACGCGCGTGGTGACGGTGGCTCCCAAGTCTACGGGGTCGCGATCCGTGTTCATCGTTCCGGATACCAATCCGCGCACGACTCTGGATCCCAAACAGCTCGTACGCGTCGACGTGACTGAGATCGTTTCCAGCGGAACCGGCAGCAGCACCAGCGTTTATTTGAACTCCGATCCGACGGCGCCCGAAATCGAAGCGCCGGAAATCGAGGCGCCCGAGATCGAAGCCGAAGAGGTGTACACGCCTGAGATCGAGGCGGCGGTGATCACGGCGCACCCGCCGGGGGCGCCCGAGATCGAAGCGCCCGAGATCGAGGCGAAGTCCGGAGCGGCGCCGGAAATCGAAGCGCCGGAAATCGAGGCGAAGAGCTTCCAGACGCCGGAAATCGAAGCCACGAGCCTGGGCGCCCCCGAGATCGAGGCGCCGGAAATCGAAGCGCCCGAAATCGAAGCCGCGGCGATCACCGACGTGTCGTGGCCGTTGACGAACAAAGGCAACACCACCGCCGGCTACATCATCAGGCCGCTCGTCGGCGGCGACAGAAGCGGATTCCACTTCCAGCTGGTCGGAAGCCGCACCGTGCTCATCTCGACGGCGAAGGACTGCCAGCCGGCGTTTGCCACGATGAGCAAGGTGGCGCTCAACCTGAGGGATGCCAACCGTCTCGTCGACGAAACCGCGATCATCACACCAGACGAGCTGGCGAACGCGACCGTGTGGATCGCGCCCGGCGAAACGATGCTGATCACGTTGCGCGTCCGCGGCGCGGTCACCTTCGACCCGTTCCGCAACCCGACCGTGCTGACCGTCACGCAGCAGGCCGTCGATACGCGGCTGCTGCCGCCGGACGGCACGCCGGTCGACGCGCCGACTTTCACGCGCTCGGCATCGCCGAACATCACCTTCGTGCAGCAGCCGCAGGACATCTCGAGCGGCTCGGCGTTCGATCCGCCCGTTCAGGTCAGGGTTCAAGACGCCACCGGCGCCGTGCTGCCCGGCGTCACCGTCATCCTCTCGCTGGTCAGGCCTCCGGGATCCACCGCGACGCTCTTCGGTCCGACGACGGCCGTGACGAGCACTGACGGTATCGCGACCTTCGATCCGGTCGGCGTAACCGGTGGCGGGACCTTCGCCCTGAGAGCGTCCGTCCCCGGCGCGGCTTTGCCACCGGGTGACAGCGTCTTCTTCGACGTTTCCGGCGGCGCCCCGACCTTCGTCGTGACCAACACGAACGACTCGGGCGCCGGATCGCTGCGGCAAGCGATTCTGAACGCCAACGCAAACGGTGCCGGGCTCGACAACATCACGTTCGACATGGGCGGCGGGTCGCCGCCCTTCACGATCAACCCGACGCTCCCGCTGCCCACAATCACGAGCGCCGTGGTGATCGACGGATTCACGCAGCCGGGCTCCGCTCCGGGTGCGCCGATGATCGAGCTGAATGGCAGCGTCATGGAAGGCGTTGGCGTCAGCGGCCTGACGATTGCGGGAGACAGCAGCAGCGTTCGCGGGCTCGTCATCAACGGGTTCCCCGGCCCGGGCATCACCGTCACGTCGTCCGGCAGCTCGATCCGGGGCAACTTCATCGGAACGAATCTGACCGGTCAGTCCGCTGTGCCCAACGCGCAAGGTGTCGTCCTCGGCAGTACCGCGACCGGCACGACGATCGGCGGCGACACTGCCGCTGATCGGAACATCATCGGCGGCAACGCCGAGTTCGGCGTAATGATCGAGGGGAGCGGCAACATCGTCCGCGGCAACGTCATCGGCCGCAGCCCCGACGGACCGATCGGCGTCGCCAACGGCACACCCGGTACGCCGGTCGGGGCCGGCGTCATGCTGCTCGGGGGCGCGTCGAACAACTACATCGGCGGAATTGGGGAGACCCGCACGTTCGTCCCGAACTTCATCGGCCAGAACAACGGTAGAGGGATCGTGCTCTCGAACGGCGGCGTGGCCGGCGTTGGACCGGCAGGCACCGGGAATGGCATCGGTTTCAACAACATCGTCAACAACACCGGGCTCGGAATCGATCTCGGCAACGACGGCGTCACGGCGAATGACGGCAGCGACGCGGACACCGGTCCAAACAACTTCCAGAACACGCCGGAGATCACGTCAGCGGTGGACAATGGCGACGTGACCGTGGTGCAAGGTCAGTTGTCGAGCACTCCGCTCACGCTGTTCCGCATCAGCCTGTACCACAACGTCGCGTGCGATCCGTCGGGTAGCGGTGAGGGCGAAACGCACGTGGAGAACTTCCTCGTCTCCACCAACACCGACGGCACCGCCACATTCTCCGGGAGCGTGCCGCGCTTTACTATCGGGACGTTCTTCACGGCGATCGCCAGCACGCTCAGCGACGATGAGATCAACCCGGGAGAGCTGGACTCGTCGGAGTTCTCACCGTGCAAAGACATCACCGGTCCGCCGCCGCCGGCGCCCGTGCTGTTCGGCGTCAATTCCAGCGATGACGGGCTGTCGTTGCTGAATCCGGTGACCGGCGCATCAGCGTTCGTTGGGGCGCTCGGCTCCAGCGGGGAGTTCGAAACGGCGGTCGCCGCCGCGTCGCGACCGAGCGACGACATGCTCTATGTCTGGAACAACTCCAGCTCGCTCGGCGTCACGGGGGAACTGCTCGCGGTCGATCCATGCACCGGGGAAGGGACCCGTGTGAATCCGGCGACACCAGCTCAGGGGCAGTCAGGCGGAATAGCATTCTCATCGAGCGGGCTTCTCTTCGGCACTGGCATCGGGGGTGACCCTCTCTTCAGGATCAACCCTGAGACGGGCGTCAGAACCGCCATAGCAGGAGCCCCCGGAATACCGATGACCGTCGCCGGCCTGGCGTTCAACGCGTCAGGAACGCTGTATGCGGTGCCGGTCGATGGAACACAGCTCCACACGATAAACACGACGACCGGAGTGAACACACTCGTCGCGACGCTCACGCTCGATGGTGTGACACCCGCGGGTGTCGCCCCTGTTGGTTCGATCGTGTTCTCGCCGGGGGGCACGCTGATCGGCAGCTCGAACGGCGCGGCCAGTCAGTTGTTCGACATCAATCCCACGACTGGGATTGTGTCCAACTTCCGCCCCACGACTGGGGCGGTTGCGCCTCAGGGAATGGATTTCGCTCTCGATTGTCCTGCGTCGCTGACGATCAGAACCAAGGCGCTGCCAAACGGTCTGCAGGGAACTCCGTACCGTGCGACGGTCCGTGCGGTCGCCGGTCAGCCATCGTACGGCTGGTCGATCAGCTCAGGGTCGCTGCCACCCGGCTTGAGTCTTGACAGCGAGACGGGCGTCATTTCCGGCGTTCCGACCCTGTTCGGTTTGTTTACGTTCACGGTGACCGTGACCGATACGAGCGAGCCCACACCGGATACGGCCACGAAATCGTTGACGCTGATGATCATCGGGCTGGGAGCGCCTTAGTTAGAAGGAGGCCGCGCCGCGGCTATGTCCCCAGCCGACGGCGCGCATCGGTCGCCAGAGGATCCCGCGACCCGGCGGACCGAAGCGTGAGGAAGGTTCGATAGCTCTCGGCGGCCTGATCCTTGTTCAGGCCTTCGAGTGCCCGGCCCAGCCAGTAGTGCACCGGCGCGAGATAGCGAATCGACGGCACGTCGTCGAGGAACACGGATGTCGCTTCGCCGCGCCGATCGAGACACTTCTTCAGGTCGTCCCTGGCCGCCACGTATTGGACGTCCTTGCCGCTCTGCACGCCGGCGATACCCGAGGCGAGCCGCACCATCCACAAATCAGCAAGCTTGAGCGCGCCGTCGATCTCGAGCTGCGCGTCAGCGTTCTGCTTCTGGCTCATCGCAATCTCCGCCTGCAGCATTTTTTCGTATGCCCGCACGGTAGCCTGCGGCAGTTGCCGCAACTCGGCGGCGACGTCGTTCGCTTCCCTGGAGCGTCCAGCCGCGATGAGCACGCGCGCGGATGGAACGAGCACAGACGGGTCGCGCGTCAATTCCATCGCGCGTTTGACCGCCGCCAGCGCCTCAGCCTGATTGCCGAGCGCGAGCGTCGCTTCGGCCAGCGCCACCAGCTTTGCCGCCTGCGCTGCCGGGTTCTTGATCCGTTCGTCGCGCGCGATGCCGGCGGTGAGGATCGGCACCGCTTTCTCGTACTCGCCGTGGTACATCGCGAGATCGGCGAGGCCCATGTCGCCGAGCGACGCGCCCTGATCGCCGCCCACCTTGGCCATCGTCTCGTACGCGGTGCGCGCTTCGTCGGGCTTCGCGCCGGCGATCGCCGCCATCGCTATTGGCAGATACGCGCGGTAGTAGGTGGGGTGATCCCGCACGAGCTCCGAAGCGTCCCGGCCGGCTGTAGCGAAATCGCCAGCGTACATCGCGTAGAGCGCGTTGTTGCTGCGGAACTTCGGGCTGGTTCCATAGATCTCGGTGGCACGGTGCCCGTGCTCGAGTGCTTTGGCGAAATTCCTCGTGTAGAGGTACGAAAGCGCGAGATTCGAGTGGCCGGCGCGATCCGCGGGATACTCGCGCACCAGCGTGCTGAAGTTCTCGACCGCCTTGTCGTAGTCCTTTGCAACCGAGAGATAGTAGGTGCCGACCGTGCGGTGCTCCTCGCGCTTCGTCATGCGGTTCAGGAGCGTGAACGCCTTCTTGTAGAGCTCTTCGGCTTCCTTCGGCCGCCCGAGCGTGAATTCGCTGACCGCCCAGGTCGCATACGCGCGTCCGAAGTCCGGATCGATCTCGGTTGCCCGCTTGTAGTGCTGGATGGACTCCTGGTACTTGCCGTTCGAGCTCAGCTGCTGGGCGATGCCGTATTCCCGGGCAGCGTCCAGCTTTCCCGACGTGAATGTCTCGGCCTGGGCGAGGCGTTCGCTTTCCGGCGTGACGTCGCCGAGCGCCTGGCGCACATCGGATGCGACGGCAGCCATCGCCTGAAGCACGTTCTCCTTGCTCGAGGCGGACCTGCTTGCGTTGGCCAGCTCTTCTCCCTTGAATGCGTCCACCGCCCTGACGTCCACGCGGTAGCCGCGCCCCTCGGAGGCGACCGAGCCCGCGAGAACCACCTTGATCCCTTCGCGCTGCGATACCAGACGCGCCGTCTCGACATCGAGCCTGTCGATCGGGCTGCCCTGTGCCGCGCGCGCGGCCGTCAGCGCGTCGCGCCGCGGGAAGGTCGTGATGAACGGCGCGCCCTCCATCGCAATCGCGAGCACCTGCTCCAGCGACCCGTCGAAGACCGGATCGTTTGCAAGATTCTGGAAGTCCGCAATCAGGATCGACAGCGGCGCGCGCGCAGCGGCGGGCGCCGCCGGCGGCTGCTGCATGCTGTTCACCACCATGATCGCGATCATGGCAAGTGGCGCGAGCGCCAGAAGGGCGATGGCGGCGAGCAGCGCGAATTGTGCCGGCTTCGGCCATGACGCCGCGAATTCGGGAACGATCCGCGGCTTGCTCGGAAGCGGACGCTCGTGTCCATCCGGCTCGAGCCGATCCAGATCCGCGATCAGCTCTGCGACAGTCTGGTAACGCTTGCCGGCGTCGGGTTCGAGGCACCGGTTGACGATGCGCTCGACCGGATCGGGAACCGCGGCCTCGAGCGAACGCACCGGCGGAGGCGCGTGCGTCATGCGCGACATGGCTTCGGAGAGCGGGCTGGTGCCGACGGCGAAGCGCCGCCGCCCGACCAGCATGTCGTAGAGCATCAGCCCGAGCGCGTAGATGTCCGAGCGCTGATCGGCGGTTTCACCGCGCGCCTGCTCGGGCGACATGTACTCCAGCGTCCCGACGACGGATCCCATCATCGTGCCGGCGCCGGTCCCGGTCAGCGACCGCGAGATCCCGAAGTCCATGATCACCGCGCGGCCGTCGCCGTCGAGCATGACGTTCTCGGGCTTCAGATCCCGGTGGACGACGCCGACGCCGTGCGCCGCCATCAGCCCGTCGGAGATCTCGCGGATGATCTGCAACGCACGCCCGCATGGCAGCTTGCCGCTTTGCGTGAGCACCGAGGAGAGCGTCTGACCCTCGATGAACGGCATCGTCAGGTATTTCACGCCGTCGACTTCGCCGAGGTCGTGGATTCGGACGACGTGGCGGTGAGTGACCTGGCGGGCGAGCAGCAGCTCGCGCTTGAAGCGGCGCTCGACGTCGGCCGCGGTGATTGGATCGCTCATCACCTCCGGCCGGATGGTTTTGAGCGCGACCGCGAGTCCCAGCTCTTCGTCCCATGCCTGGTAGACCACCCCCATGCCGCCCTGTCCGAGGACTTTGAGGATCCGGTAACGGCGCCCGAAGGGCTCACCGAGCGGGAGGGTGCCGGTGGCGGCCGTGATGGTTGGCCGTCCGGTGCTGTCGAGCTGAGTCTCAGCGTCGGCGCTGCTCAGACCGGTCGGGTACGGCGTCTGCGGATCCGGGGGCGGAGGCGTGAGCGTGCCGGCGGCAACCGTACGAGCGGTCGCCTGGGTCTTGCCGCAGGCGGGGCAGGTGCCGCCGGGCGTCAGTCCGCTGTTGCCACAGTGTGGGCACAACATCGCTCTTTGGGCCGATTATGCGCCTGAAATCAGGTCAGAACAACTCGGGGTAGCCACTACTCGCGTCCTGACCCAAGGCGTTTGCAGTTCGTACGGGTTCATGAAGTATTGCTTCTCACTAAGAAATGCGTCTTGTCCTCCGGACGTTTCTTCGATCGCCCGTTCTTCTTGCGGCGTCGGTCCTGACCCTCGCCGTCGGCACCGGTCTGGCGACCGGTGTGCTGGCCGTGGCTTACGGGGTGTTGCTGCGCCCCCTCCCTTATCGGCAGCCGGAACGCCTCGTCGTAATCGTGCTGCACGCACCGGGGGCGGAAGACCGGGATGTCGGCATTCGGCTCGCGGAGTTCGACGACTGGCGGAGCAGGCTGCGGGCCTTCGAACGCGTGGCCGGGCACAGCAGCGCCGAGCTGACGCTGCGCGGCGCGGGCGACGCGCGCAGCGTGCGAACGGCGATGGTCACCGACGGGTTTTTCGAGACCCTCGGACTCGAGGCCGCGGAAGGGTCCACGCAGGGGATCACCAGGCAGTCGCCGGCCGTCGCGGTGAGCTCGCGGCTTGCCGATCAGGTTGGCCGGGACGGACCGTGGCGCGATCGCGGCGTTACCGTCGGCACGAACGACTTCCGCGTTGCGGCGATCATGCCGCCGGTATTTGCGATTCCGGCGGACGACACCGAGCTGTGGGTGCGCGCGGACGCGGTGCCGGAGATCACGCTTTATGGATTCCAGGATCAGCGGCGGTTCCAGCTGATCGCCCGGCTTGGCGCGGGCGTAACGCTCGAGCAGGCCCGCGACGATGCGCGCCGCGTGGCGCAGGAGATTGATGGCGCGCAGGAGGCCAGGCGCAGGCGCGATGCGACGGTTCGTCCGCTTCACGATCGGCCCCGCCAGGAAGCGCGCGCGACCGTAATTCCCTTTGTCGCCGGGTCGGTTCTGGTGCTGCTGATCGCGTGCGCCAATGTCTCGGGCCTGCTCGTCGGCCGGGCGTCGGGGCGCGAGCGCGAGTTCGCGGTACGCCGCGCCCTCGGCGCGCGCGCGGGACAGATCCTCCGGACATCGCTCGCGGAGAGCTTTACGGTGGCGCTGCTGGGATGGGCGCTCGGGCTGTGGATCGCGCTGATCGTCGTTCGCATCTTCGGATCGCTTGCGGCAGGGACCCTTCCAAATCTTCAGAACGTCAGGTTCGACGTCCCGGTACTGCTGGTCAGCCTCGCGCTCGCGCTGCTCGTGGCGCTGCTGAGCGGCGGCGCCCCGGCGCTGCGCGCGGTTCGCATCGACCCCAATGCCACGCTGAAGAACACGTCGGAGCGTGTCGGGCGTGGGCGCACCGCGCTCCGCAGCGCGCTGGTCGTCGGCCAGATCGCGCTGACGGTGATCCTGCTGGTCTCCGCCGGCCTGCTGATGCGCACCGTCAACCGGATCGTGACCGAGCAGCGCGGTTTCGACACGGCGAACGCGCTGGCGATGCGGCTTCGCCTGACGCAGGCGGTCAGGTTCGAAGTGAACGAGCGCACGCCGTTCGTCAACCGTCTCGTGTCCGAGGTGCGGGCGCTGCCTGGCGTCGTCGCCGCGGGCGTCGGCAGCGATCTGCCGCCGAATGGAACGCAACTCGAGTTGACGATCCGGATGGTGAACGAGAAGAACGAGGAAAGCATGTACCGGCTGAGCCCGTCGGCCGTTACTCCCGGATACCTCGAAGCGCTTGGCGTAACGGTGAAGAGCGGACGGTTGTTCGAGGAACGGGATCGCGAGGCGGCCAGACCGCCGATCGTGATCACCGAGGCGTCAGCCCGGATGATGTTTCCCGATCGCGATGCTGTGGGCCGGGATTGGCCGGCGTTGCTGCCCGGTCCGGCGGGCAAGCGCGTCACGCCGGTCGTGATCGGCGTGGTCGGCGACATCAAGCACAAGGGACTTGATTCCGAGGCGACGGCGGTGATGTTCGCCCCGTGGGAGCGGCTCGCGCCCAGCAACGCGCATCTGGTGGTCAGGACGTCCGGATCGCCTGAGAGCCTCCGGCCGGCGCTTCGCCGCATCGTGCAGCAGCTCGATCCCACGTTGCCGATCTTCCCACCGCAAAGCCTCGACGAAGTCGTCGCCGGGACACTGGCGCCGCGGACGCTTCGGCTGCAACTTTCCGCGGCGTTCGCAGCGCTCGCGCTGGCGCTCGCCGTCGTCGCGTTGTGGGGCGCGATGGCGCAGAACGTGCTCGATCGGCGCCGCGAGCTGGCGGTACGGCTTGCGCTTGGCTCGACGAGCGCCGGCGCCGTCGGGCTCATGCTTCGCGGCGGCCTGACGCTGATTGCGATCGGGATCGCGCTCGGCGCGGCCGGCGGCGCCGTCACCGCGCGCCTGCTCCAGCACCTCCTCCACGGCGTTACGCCATCCGATCCGATCGCTTTCGGATGCGGCACGGCGATCGCCGCGTTCATTTCAGCGGTGGCGTGCTACCTTCCCGCGCGGCGCGCCGCCAGAATCAGTCCAACCGAACTGCTCCGCGAAAGCTAGGACAACACCGATGTCGAAGCTCTGTTCTGCTCTTGCCGTTCTTATGATTGGCGTCACGCTCGTATTCGGTGCCCGGACCCTGCGGGCCCAGGCGGATCGAACGCCACAGCAGGCGGTCGAGGAGCTGCTGGCCGCGGACCGCGAGTTCGCCAAAGCCAGCGCGGAAACGGATCTCGCCACCGGCATCAGCGCGATGTTCGCGGATGACGTCGCGATGCCGATCCCCGGGAGCCAGTTCGCCCGCGGAAAGGACGCCGCCCGAGCCGCGCTCCAGGCGAATCCGGACAATGACGGCGCGCGGGCGGGATGGAGCCCGATCCGCGGCGGCATTTCAGCCGACGGTCAGCACGGGTTCACCGTCGGCTACATGACGGTGACGAAGAAGGACGGCACGCGCGTCGCCGGTCAAGTACGTCGCCTACTGGGTCAGGCAGCCGGCTGGCTGGCGCATCGCCGTCTACAAGCGCGTGCGTGCGGCGGAGCCGCCCGCCTCACCGCAGATGATGCCGCCGTCGCTGCCCGCGCGGTTCGTGCCGGCGACGACGGATGCGGCCACAATCGAGGAGTATCGCAAGAGCCTCGACGCCGCCGAGCGCGCCTTCTCGGCGGAAGCGCAGAAGATCGGTCTCGGCCCGGCGTTCGCAAAGAACGGCCACCCCGATGCGGTCAACGTCGGTCCGCCGACTCGGCCGGAGTTCGTCAAGGGGGCAGAGGAAATCGGCAAGGCGGTATCGGGCGGGTCGACATCGACCGATCCGGGACTGAGCTGGGCGCCCGACCACGTCATCGTCGCATCGAGCGGTGATCTCGGCGTCACCACGGGCATGATTCAGCCGAAGGCGGGTCTGGACGGGAAGCTGCCACCGGCGATCCCGTTCATCACCGTCTGGCGGCGTGCGACTCCGCAGAATGGGTGGCGCTATATCGCCGAGTGAACTCGCGGCATCCATTCCGCCGGCATGTCGACGAACGACTCGTCGAGCTCCGCGGCGGATCCGCAGCCGAGCAGCTTGAGGGTCCGGACGAAATCGGTGCGAATGATGTCGATGGCGCGGGTGACGCCCGCCTCGCCCGCGGCGCCAAGGCCGTAGGCGTATGCGCGCCCGATCAGCACGGCCTTCGCGCCGAGGCACAGCGCCTTGGCAACGTCGCTGCCACGCCTGACGCCGCCGTCCAGCAGGACTTCTACACGGCCGCCGACGGCGTCCACCACTTCGGGCAGCACGCGAAGCGTCGCCTGCACGCCATCGAGCTGACGGCCGCCGTGGTTGGACACGACGATCGCGTTCGCGCCCGCGTCGATCGCGCGCCGTGCGTCATCGCCGGTGTGGACGCCCTTGACCACAATCGGCCCGTTCCACGCGGCGCGAATCCACTGAAGGTCCCGCCACGTCACGGTGGACTGTTCGAGCGCGACGCCGACGTCGGCGTAGAGCATCGGACCGTCCGGCAGCTGGACGTTCGGAAATTTCATCAGCCCGCCATCACGCAGGAACGCGGCGAGCCATCGCGGCCGCGCGAGAAACTGGTGCACGAACGGCATCATCGGGCCCAGCCGCCGCGTCAGCAGCTCCTTCGAACCGTTGCGCACGTCGCGCTCGCGCAGACCGGCGACCGGGGTGTCGATCGTCAGGATCAGCGCGGAGTAGCCCGCCTTACGGGCGCGCTCGATCGTCGCGGTGGCGACATCGCGCCCGCCACACAGGTAGAGCTGATACCACGCGGGCCCCGACGTCGCCGCCTTGACATCCTCGAGAAGGCAGCCCGACAGCGTCGACAGCGAGTAGATCGTGCCGGCCTTGCCCGCGGCGCGCGAGGCGGCTTCTTCGCCTCGCGGATAGAACATCCGGCAGCTGCCGACGGGCGCCAGCACGACCGGGAACGCGATCGGGATGCCGAGCACCGTCGTCCGGGTGTCGACGTTGGGCGTCGCAACCGCGCAGCGCGGCCGGAATCGGACCGCGTCGAACGCGCCGCAATTCTCGCGGAGCGTGATCTCGCTTTCCGCGCCACCGTCGATGTAGTCGAACACCACTCTCGGCAGGCGCCGCTTCGCGATGCGGCGCAGGTCTTCGATGTTCACGACTTGGGGGGCTGACACTGATCGGGACATGTTTGTTTTTCCGGACGCGCCGGTGATTGTCTCACGAGCGCAACCGGCGGTGAGAGGCCTGCTACCCCTGACGGGTGCTACCGCAGGGCGGCGGCGCGTGTCGTCCGCTTCGCGCAATCGGTGTCAGCGCGCTCCGGCGAACGGCCGTAGCCGCTCCGCGGGCAGACGGCGCGCGAGCGCGCGGTGAACCGCCGCGGCGATTTCGGCGTCGAGCGGTGCGAGCTCTCTGACGAAGTCTCCCTCGCGCACCGCCACCGGGACGCCATGCCGGTAGGCAATCCTGTTCCGGCCGGCGACGCGGACACGATCGCCGGCGGTGACGATGCCGGTCAGGTTCAGCGGATCGGCGGCGCTGATCGTCACGATCGCGTCGCCGGCCGGCGTGCGCCGCACCTCACGGAGCATCTCGACCGCCTGCGGCAGCGCGAATTGCTCGCCGGACATGCCCGACACGAACCGTCCGCCGCGAATCTCGCCGCGCGCCTCGAGCCGCCGGTAGATGCGCGTCAGCTCGCGCCATGGCGCGGGATTCGCCTCGCGCGTCAGGAGCTTGCGGAAGACGACGCCGTAGCGGCGCAGCAGCGCCCAGGCCTGGGTTTCGACTGCGGTGTCGCGGTTGTCTGTGGCCGCCGCGGATTCCGTCGCGGACCACCTGCCGGCGAACGTCGCGCGTCGATCGTAGTAGCCACGCCCACGCCCTGAGCCAGTCGAAGGGGCCTGCCCTGAGCTTGCCGAAGGGCGCATCAGCGCCCGCAGTCCCGAGAAGCCATCCGACACGGCGAGGCCGCACGCGACGAGCGTGCCGATCGCGCGCCGCAGCCGGTCGTGGTCCAGCCCGCTTGCCGCCGCCAGTTCCTTCAGGAACGACGCGCCGCGTCCGCTCAGCCGCTCGAGCACTGCGCGCGCATCGTCGGTCAGCGCCGCGCTCGCGGTATCCACCGTCCGCCCAAGCGCGTGCCAGGGCTGCGCGTGCTCCCTGAGGAACAGCGCGATTGGGGTGGCCGGAACCAGCCGCGGATGGTCGACGGAATCCGAGGGCGCCGGGCTGAGCCGCGCCCAGCTCACTTCACCCGCAAGGCACAGCAGGTCGAGCAGCTGCGGCTCGTAGCCGGTCAGCCGCGACGGCAGGACGCTGCGTTCCCATGCGGCTGCCGGCAGCTCGAAGCCGTCGAGAATCGCGACGATCTCGCGAAGTCCATCGATCCCCGACAGCTTGTCGGGTTCGCTGACGTGCTGCCACTTGAACAGGAACCGCATGAAGTCCGCCGCGCTGACCGGCTCGATTTCCGCGCGCAGGCGGTTCAGCGTGTATCGATGGATGCGCGAGAGCAGCGCGCGATCGCACCATTCGAGTGCATCCCCTCGACCAGGCTCGAAGTGGCCACGCAGGACGACGCCTTCACTCTCGAGCGCGATGAGCGCCGCGTCCACTTCACTCTCACGAACCCCAAGCGACGCCGCCAGCTCGCCGGCGGTGACTGGACCGAGGATCGTCGTGCGGCCTCTGATCAGTTCCGCGAGCGCGTCTTCAGACGACCACGCGCGATCGCGTGACGCCGGCGGCTGGACCGCCGGCTCGAATACCGCGTCGGGTCTGATCGCAAGAATCTCAGGGACCCGCTCCGCGGCCACCCACGCGTCCCAGCCAGCGAGTCGCGCCGCACGGCGCCGCTCCGCAAGCGCGTCGAACAATCCGGGCTGACCGATTTCGGCTTCGCGGAGGAATCCGGACGAGAGCAGCGCATCGTGCAGCTCGTCCGCGTCCCGCGGCTGTGGCCGCGCCTCTTCGCGGACGCGGTCGATCGCCGCCGGATCGAGCGCGCCCATCTCACGCGCGGACGACGGCTCTCCCGCTCGTCTCGTTTGCACCGCATGCGCCCGCCGCTCCTCGAGCGGCGCGTCGTCGAGGAAGGCGTAGGGCCGCGCGTTGAGGATCTCGTACGAGAACACCGACGGTTCCGGCGTGTCGCGGGCGACGAGCTGCAGCTCGCCGCGGTGAATTCGCTCGAGGACGCGGGTGAGCCCTTCGAAATCCATCGCCTCCTGAAGGCAGTCCTCGACGGTCTGCTTCACCAGCGGATGATCGGGGATCTCGCGATCGCCGGGAATGTTCTCGAGACACGCCGCCGCGTCGGGAAACACCGCCGCCATCAGATCGTCGGCGAGCATCCGCTGCAGCTGTGGCGGGACCTTGCGGCCGGCCCGGCTGCGGGGCACCGCGAGCGCGATCGTCGTGTTCCACCGCCAGCGGGTCTGAAACACGGGCGCGTCGAGGAATGCCTGCACGAGCACGTCGCGCGCCGTCGCCGGGTGCAGATAGCGGAACACGTCCGAGAGCGGGAACGAGTGCTGCGGTCCGAGCGACAGCAGCAGGGCGTCGTCGGTCGCGGCCGCCTGCAGCTCGAAATTGAACTGGCGGCAGAATCGCTTCCGCAGCGCCAGTCCCCATGCCTTGTTGATGCGGGCGCCGAACGGGGCGTGCAGCACCAGCTGCATGCCGCCTGATTCGTCGAAGAAACGTTCGAGGACGAGCGTGCTCCTGGGTCGGCGCGACGCCGAGCGTGGCGATGCCATCGGTGACGTAGTCGACCAGCTGCTGTGCCGGCTCCCGGCCGATGCCAGTCTCGTCGGACAGCCACTGCACGGCGTCGGACGCCGATTGAATCGCCGCTTTGAGATCGCCCCGGAGATCGCTGACCGCGCATGACAGCTCGTCGCTTCGCGCCGGCGCCTCGCCGAACCAGAACGGAATGTTCGGCGGTTCTCCTTTCGCATCCGCGACCCTGACCGTTCCCGCCGTCACCTGCAGAATCCGCCACGACGTATTGCCGAGCTGGAACACGTCGCCGGCCATCGACTCGATCGCGAAGTCCTCGTTGACCGATCCGATGAACGTCTCTTCCGGCTCCAGCACGACGCGGTAGTCCGCGACTTCGGGAATCGCGCCGCCGCAGGTCTGCGCGACCAGCCGCGACCCCCGCCGTCCGCGCACGACGGCATTCACCTCGTCGCGATGCACCAGCGCGGCACGTCGGCCGCGCCGCGTGGAGAAGCCCTCGGCCGTCATCTTCAGCACGGCGTCGAAGTCCTCGCGCGTCAGGTTGCGGTACGGCCACGCACGGCGCATCAGCTCGAACAGATCGGTTTCCGAGTACTCGCGGCATGCCGACTCCGCGACGATCTGCTGCGCCAGCACGTCGAGCGGCGAGTCCTGCCACACGATCGCGTCGAGCTCTCCGCGGCGCACCGAGCGGAGCAGGGCCGCGCATTCGAACAAATCGTCGCGCGACGTCGGGAAGATCCGCCCTTTGGGAACGCCCTTGACGGTGTGTCCCGATCGTCCCACTCGCTGCAGGGCCGTGGCGATCCGGCGAGGCGACCCTACCTGGCACACGAGATCCACGTGCCCGATGTCGATGCCGAGCTCGAGCGACGCCGTCGCCACGAGCGCGCGCAGGCTGCCGGACTTGAGCCGCATCTCGGCGTCGAGGCGCGTCTCCCTCGAGAGACTGCCGTGATGCGCGGTCACCTCGGCCTCGCTCAGCCGCTCGCTGAGATGACGGGCCATCCGTTCGGCCATCCGCCGAGTGTTGACGAAAATCAGCGTCGTCCTGTGCTCGCGGACCAGCTCGGCCAGCCGGTCGTAGTACTCCGTCCAGACCTCCTGGGACATCACCGCGTCGAGCGTCGAACGCGGGATCTCGACCCCGAGATCCATCGCGCGCCGGTGTCCTTCGTCGACAATCGCGCAGCCGCGCGTCTCGGCGGCCCCAACGAGATAGCGCGAAACGTCTTCGATCGGCTTCTGTGTCGCCGAAAGTCCCAGGCGGAGCAGCGGCTGCTCGACGACCTGCTGCAGCCGTTCGAGCGACAACGCGAGGTGGGCGCCGCGGCGGGTGCCGATCACGGCGTGGATCTCGTCGACGATCACCGTCCGCACGGTGCGCAGCATCTGCCTGCTGCGATCCGCGGTCAGGAGGAGATAGAGCGACTCGGGGGTCGTGACGAGAATGTGCGGCGGATGCCGCAGCATCGCGGCCCTCGCCGCCGCGGTCGTATCTCCCGTGCGAACGGCAGCGGTGATGCGCGGTGCGGCAAGTCCAGCCTCTTCGGCGAGCTGCCGGATCCGCCGCCGCGGTTCCGAAAGGTTCTTGTGGATGTCGGTGCTGAGCGCTTTCAGCGGCGACACGTAAACGACGCGGACCTCGTCAGGGAGCGGACCTGCGAGGCCTTCCTTGAAGAGGTCGTCGATCGCCGTCAGGAACGCCGCGAGCGTCTTGCCGGATCCGGTCGGTGCGGCAATCAGCGTGTGGCGTCCTTCCGCAATGGCCGCCCAGCCGCGCGCCTGCGCCGGAGTCGGCTCGCCGACCTCTGCGGTAAACCATTGCTGAACGAGCGGATGGAATTTCGACAGGGACATCGGGGGAATGATTAGGATAGCGCTTTCACGTGCGACGTGCGACGTGCGACGTGCGACGTGCGACGTGCGCACGTGCTACTTCGTACTTCTTACTTCCTACTTCTTACTTCCTACTTCTTACTTCCTACTTCTTACTTCTTACTTTCTAAACTCCCCCTGCCCCGGGGACCCGGCTGAGGACGAACGACGAGATGCTGCTGTTGCGGACGCTGACGTAGAAGTTCGTTCCGGCGTTGCAGGTCGCGACGGATGCGGCGGAGGAGATGCCGGCGATCGCCCAGCGGCCGCCTTGCGACACCATGATCGGGCCGCCGGAATCGCCGGCGCAGATCGAGCTGGCGGTCGTCGAGAACTCCGTTTCGAGAAACAGCGGGCCCACGGCGGAGAACGTCGTCGAGCCGGCCCGGAGCGTCGCGCCGACGCTCTGCTGATCGCGTCCCCAGCCGGCGATGACGGCCGATTCGCCGCGGCCGACGTCGCGGCTGGCGAGCAGCGGCACCGGCGTGCGCGGGAGGTCCTGCGACATCAGCACCACGCCGACGTCCAGGCCGTTGCTTTGCGAGTAGGAGGGGTGAAACGCGAACGATTCCGCGACGATCTCTTCGCCCACTCCAAGCCACACCCGCACCGTTCCGACCTCTTCGTCGAGGCAGTGCGCCGCCGTCAGGATGGCTCTCGGCGCGATGATCGTTCCGCTGCACGCGCCGAGCGCGAATCCCTGCGCGTGGCGCATGTTCAAGAGCACGACCGGTGACGCCGCGGCCGAGCACTCCGCGCCGTTGACGATCGCAAGGGAGGGGGGAGCCGTCACGCCAAGCGCGCCGCAGGCCGCTGCTGCCGCGGGCGGCGGCGGCGCCGGGGTTGGCGTCGGCGTCGGCGTCGGTGTCGGCCTGCTCGGCGCACCACCGCCGCAGCCGGCAAGGCAGATCGCCGCAACCAACGAAACGAGAGTGTTTTTCATTGAGGCTGATCCCGAGGCTGCCGCGCCGTCTTGATCTTACATCAGCGCCTTGAATCAGCGGCGAAATCCGCGTGAATCCGCGTCTCGTTAATCGGCGTGAATCGGCGTGAATCCGCGTTTCGTGAATCAACGAAGATCCGCGTGAATCCGCGGTCAGCGCGCGGCGCGACGGAGCGCCGGCACGTAGTTCTCCGCACCCAGGCCGACCAGCACGTGGACGACGCCGGGATCGGGCACCATGACGCCGTGGGCGCCCGCCGCCCTGAGCGCCGCCTCGTCGATCTTCCTGTCGTCGACCACCGACACCCGAATCCGCGTCGCCGCCACCGCTTCGACGTTGCGTACGTTCGAGGTGCCGCCGAGCGCCTTGACCAGCGCTTCGGCGCGGTGATCGAGTTGAGGGTTGGCGGGCTCCGGCCGCGCTTCCACAGCGGCCGGCTTCGCGGCGGCCGCAGCCGCGGGCGCGGGTGTACCGGCGGCCGCGATCCCTCCGCCGGCCTGGAGAAACAGCTCCATGTCGGTCTTGAGGTTCTCCGAGCGTGTGCCGAAGATCGCCTGCGCGCTCTGGCCGACCATCACCACGCCCGTCGCGCCGAGCGCCTTCAACCGATCGGTCTGCACGCCGGCGCGATCGCGCACCGTGACGCGCAGGCGCGTGATGCACGCGTCGAGGGTGGTGATGTTGTTGCGTCCGCCGAACGCGTCCACGAGCTGTCCGGCAAAGGTGTCAGCGGCCGGCGCACCCGCTGGCACAGAGGCCACGATCGGATCTTCCACGTCGCGTCCCGGTGTCTTCAAATCGAAGTGAAGGATGGCCCATCGAAACACGCCGAAGTAGAGAAGGCCCCACAGCGGTCCGATCAGCAGCACCAGCCAGGGTTTCGTATCGATCGTGTAATAGAGAACGAAATCGATGAACCCGTGGGAGAACGTGAAGCCGAGCTTCGCGCCGAGAACATTGAACAGCAGTTGCGCGCAGCCGGCCATCAGGGCGTGGAGCGCATAGAGCACGGGCGCGACGAAGAGGAAGGAGAATTCGATCGGTTCGGTAATGCCCGTCAGGAAGGACGTCAGCGCGGCGGAGAACATGATGCCGCCCACTTTTGTCCGCTGCTCGGGACGCGCGCATCGCCACATCGCCAGCGCCGCGGCCGGCAGTCCCCACATCTTGAAGAGATACGCGCCGCCAAGGATTCCGGCCTGTGGATCGCCGGCAAAGAACCGCGTGATGTCGCCGTGGACGACCTCGCCCGTGGCCTTGGTGTAGCTGCCGATCTCGAAGAAGAACGGCACGTTCCAGATGTGGTGCAGGCCGAACGGAATCAGCAGCCGCTCGACGACGCCGTAGATGAACACCGCGAACGTCGGATTCGAGTACGCCGCCCAGTGCGAGAAGGCCCTGATCGCCGAGCCCACCGGCGGCCAGACGACGGCGAGCGCGAGCCCCATGATGATCGCGGCAAACGCGGTGACGATCGGTACGAACCGCTTGCCGGCGAAAAACCCGAGATAGGGAGGCAGCTGGATCCGGTAATAGCGGTTGAAGAGCCACGCGGCGACGCCGCCAAGCAGCAGCCCGCCGAAGACGCCGGTGTCGATCGAGTTGATGCCGAAGATGTTCCTCGGCTCGATCCCGAACATCGGCGCGACCACGCCCATCGTCGCGAGCATGACGAAGAAGCCGACGACGGCTGCCAGCGACGCGACGCCGTCGTTCTGCGTCAATCCGAGCGCGACGGCAATGGCGAAGAGCAGCGGCAGGCTGGAGAAGACCGCGCCTCCCGACTGCGCCATCAGCGTCGAGACGGTCTCCGGCATCCAGGAGAAGCCTGCCGACCCCACGCCGAGCAGGATGCCGGCGGCGGGGAGCACCGACACGGGCAGCATCAGCGAGCGGCCCATCTTCTGGAGGAGAGCAAAGGCGTTCTTCAGCATCGACGGGTCAACTCCTGAGGAGCGCGCGGACGTCGGCGGCGGATGCCGCCCGCATCGCGGTCTGCGCAAGCGACGTGCATTCGGAGAGGCGCAACGATCGCACCTTTGCTTTGATCGCGGGCACGACGGGCCCGGACGCGCTCAGCTCGGTGACGCCGAGGCCGAGCAGCAGGGGCACCGCGGCCTCCTCGCTCGCGAGCGCGCCGCAAACGCCGGTCCAGCGGCCGTGCGCCCGCGCCGCGGACGTCGTCTGCGCGATCAGCTTCAACACCGACGGATGCACGGCATCGATCTGCGCCGCCAGCGCCGGTTGCCCGCGATCCATCGCGAGCGTGTACTGCGTCAGGTCGTTGGTGCCGATCGAGAAGAAGTCCACTTCCGCCGCGAATACATCGGCCATCAGCGCCACCGCCGGGACCTCCACCATGATCCCCGCCGGGATCGGCGCCACGCCGAGCGCATCGCTTTCGACATCGAGCATGCGCCGCGCGCGCCGCCACTCGTCGAGGTTCGTCACCATCGGGAACATGACGTGCACGTTGCCGTGGCGCGCCGCGCGCAGAATCGCTCTCAGCTGCGTGCGCAGCATATCCTGCCGCTGCAGCGACACGCGAATGCCGCGGATGCCGAGGAACGGGTTCTCTTCGCGCGGCAGCGGCAGGTAGGCGAGCGGCTTGTCGCCGCCGACGTCGAGCGTCCTGATGACGATCCGGGCGCCCGGCCCGAACGCGGTGACGACTTTGGCGTAGGCCTCGTACTGCTCGTCTTCGTCGGGCGCGCTGGATCGATCGAGGAAGAGGAACTCGGAACGCAGCAGGCCGACGCCGTCCGCGCCAAGGGCCGCTGACTCGGGAGCGTCGCCGGTGGCGCCGGCGTTCGCGGCGACTTCGATCGTCACGCCGTCGAGCGTCACCGCCGGTTCGTGCGCGGCCGCCGCCATCGTGCGGCGCCGTGCCGCCATGCGATCGATGACGGCCTGCGCCTGCGCGATGTCTGCGTCGCTGGGATTGGCCATCATCGCGCCGTTGCTGCCGTCGAGGATCGCGCGGGTGCCGGGCGACAGGTCCATCGCCCGCGGATCGATCGCGACCACCGCCGGGATGCCCAGCGAACGGGCCAGGATGGCGACGTGCGACGTCGTGCCGCCGGTGATGGTGACGAACCCGCGCACCTTCGATCGGTCGAACCCCGCCGCGTCCGACGGCGTCAGCTCGTGCGCCACGACGATCGCATCGTCGGGGAACACCTGCGTGGCCGCGTCGGTGCCGGCCAGCAGACGCAGGACGCGGCGTCCGACGTCGCGGACATCGGCGGCGCGCTGCGCGAACAGATCGTTTCGCGCGGCGGCCATCCGTTCGGCCAGCCGCGTGAACGCCTGGTGCCACGCGGCGCCGGCGCCAGTCCCCGCGGCGACGAGCGACCGGCTGGCGTCGACGAGATCGGGATCGTCGAGCAGTTCGCGATGCGCGCGGAAGATGCCTGCCTCGACGGTCGACGCCGACCCGGGCCCGGACAGGGCTTCCAGCCGGGTCCGCGCTTTCGCCAGCGCCTGCTCGAGTTTTTCGCGCTCTTCGTCGATCGTTCCTGCCGGCGCGACCACCGGCACGTCCTGGGAGGCGAGGTGGACGATCGTCCCGATCGCGAGTCCTGGCGATGCGGCGGCGCCCGTGATGCAGCGGGCGGTGTCGAGGCAGATCGAGCTGTCGATCGCGTCCTCCTGCCTCGGAAGCGCGGCGTTCGCGGGAGCTGTTGTCTCGCCAAGCCCCGCTTCGACCAGCGGCACGATCTCCGCGAGCGCCTCCCGGGCGTCAGGGCCGGACGCGGTGATGACGATCCGGTCGCCGGCGCCGATCTCCAGCGCCATGATGCCGGTGACGCTGCGCGCGTTCGTTTCGTCGCCGCCGCGACGCACCCGGATGTCGGACGTGTACTTGCGGGCCGCGCTGGCAATCACCGCGGCCGGGCGGGCGTGGAGGCCGGTCGGGTTCAGCACCTCCAGCTCGGGCGACGACAGCGTGCGCTGACCGGTCTGAGCCGGCGCGGCCGCCGTCACGCCTTTCGCGAGCGTCGCTTCGAGCACGACGTCGCGCCCGGCGACGACGAAACCGGTGCGCGCCTTCAGCGCGGTAATGGCTTCGCCGTTGCTGATGACCATCTGCGTCAGCAGGCTCGGCGCCCGGGTCGCCACGTAGTCGGCGGCGAAATCGATCAGCGGCTCGCCGGCACGCACGCGATCGCCCTTCTTCTTGAGCGGCAGGAACCCTTCGCCGCGCAGCGCCACCGTGTCGAGACCGATGTGCAGGATCAGCTCGACGTTGGTCGGGGTCCTGAGCGTTATGGCGTGGCCGCTCGGGTGTACGGTGAGCACCTCGGCATCGCAGGGCGCGAGCAGTCGTGAGCTAACCGGATCGATCGACACACCGTCGCCGACCATCTTCTTGGCAAATACGGGATCCGGGACTTGTTCGAGCGGCAGCAGTGGGCCACTGACCGGCGCGAGGAGCTCGAGGGTGTCCGTCGTAGGCAAAAGTGGGCTCACTGAATCGTGATGGTCAAGCCATCGAAACGGTCGGCAACCTTGACAATGATGAAGCCTTCGTCCGTCGCGGTCCACCCGGCGGGCCGCTTCTCCAGCTCGGCGGCAGTCACGCGCTCGAGCGCCGTTCCGCCGGCCGATACCTGGCCCGCCTCGCCGGTCCATCGTATCGAGAGGACGAGCGATCTGGCGGCCGGCCGGTATGAACCCTCGGCGCCGGCAATCTGAATCGTCCCATTCTGATCGCGGCCCTGCGCCGTGGTCGAGCGTGTCTGCGTGAACGTCCGCTTCGCAAATCCTCCGCTCCGGTACTTCAGCGTTGCTCCATCATCTTCGTAGAGCGTGGCAGAGGAAGTGGGTGCAGGGTAGATCGAGACGTGAAGAGGCTGCCCGGCCATCTCGCCGGTGTGCTGGACCACCGGCTGCTGGAAGATGAACGCCCCGGCGCGGACGAATACCGGCAGCGTGCCGAGCGTGACCGGCACGCCGACAAAGCGGTCGCCGCTGTAGGCGCGGCCGGTGAAGAAGTCGTACCAATCGCCCTTGGGCAGGAAGACGCCGCGCTCCCGCTCGCCGGGACGCAGCACCGGCGCGACGATCAGGTCGCTGCCGAACATGAACTGATCGTCCTGATCCCACGTGCGCGGGTCGGCGGGGAACTCCACGAACAACGGCCGGAACGCCGGGATGCCGCTTTCGCTCGCCTTGTGCATCTCGTTGTAGATGTGCGGCAGCAGGCGATACCGCAGCTCGATCGCCTGGCGGTTGACGATCTCGTGCGCGACGCCGTACGACCACGGCTCCTGATCGTCGGTGCCGAACGTGGTGTGCGACCGCATGAAGGGGTAGAACACGCCGAGCTGCAGCCATCGCGTGTAAAGCTCCGCGGTCGCGTTGTCGGCAAAGCCGCCGATGTCGCTGCCGACAAACGGCATACCCGAGATCCCGAGCGACGACAGCAATGGAATCGTGCCCTGCAGCGCGGTCCACGTGCTCACGTTGTCCCCCGGCCACAGCGCCGCGTAGCGCTGGCCCCCGGCGAACGTGGCGCGGGTGAGCACGAACGGCCGCTCGTCCGGGCGCAGGCGCGCGAGTCCCTCGAAGGTCGATCGCGTCATCTGCATGCCGTAGACATTGTGGATCTCGCGATGATCGGTCGGCTGTCCCTCGTTGTCGTGGCGTGCGTCGGGCGGCATCGTGCCGGTCGGCGGCACGAACAGCGCCGGTTCGTTCATGTCGTTCCAGATGCCGGCGACGCCGATATCGAGCGGAAGCTTGTAGAGACCACCCCACCAGTCGCGCGTGGCCGGCCGGCTGAAGTCGGGGAACACGCTCGGTCCAGGATTCCGCTCAGCCTGCGACGGCCACACCGGAGCTTCGAGCACGGTGCCGTCGGGATTCTTGACGAAATGTCCGCCGGCGAGCCCGGTGTCGTAGACCATCCAGCCCGGCTGCTTCTTCGGATGCGGGTCGATGATCGTCACGGTGCGGAAGCCCTGTTTCCGCAGGTCCGCCACCAGTCGCGCGGGATCGGGGAAGCGGGTCTTGTCCCACGTGAACGGGTTGTAGCCGTCCAGATAGTGGATGTCCAGCCAGATCACGTCGGCCGGGATCCGGCGCTCGCGGAAGTTGTCGGCGATGAAGCGGACGCGCGATTCGGGATAGTAGCTGTAGCGGCACTGGTGATACCCGAGCGACCACATCGGCGGCAGCGGCATGCGTCCGGTCAGCTGCGTGTAGCGGGAGATGACCTGCTTGGGATCCGGACCGTCGATGAAGTAGTAGTCCAGCTCGCCGCCGTCGGCGCCGAACGACAGCAGGTTCTGGAACTGGTGGCCGATGTCGAAGTTGCTCCGATGGGTGTTGTCGAAGAAGACGCCGTGGGCGCGGCCGTTCCTCAACACCATGTAGAACGGAAACGACGCGTAGAGCGGGTCGATGCTGGCGTCGTAGCCGAAGGTGTCGGAGTTCCACATCGTGTAGCTGTAGCCGCCGAGCATCTTGCCGCGGCGATTCAGCTTGCCGTTCTTCTCTCCGAGGCCGTAGATCTGCTCGTCGGGCCGCAGCCGCTTGAAGACGCGGCTGGCGGCGCCGGAGAAGGCGACGCCCATCGCCGCGTCATCCTCGTCGAGCGACGTGCCCTGCGCGTCGCCAATGGCAATCCGGAACGGCCGGTGACGGATGGTCATCCGCAGCGCGGTGGTCGTGATCGTGGTGGTGTCGCCGGAAGTCGTGATGGTGGCGCGCGGATCGCCGAAGTCCCTGGTGACGACGGCGTAGGAATGATCGCGACCGAGCTGCGGAGCCGGCGCGAACCGGACCCGCAGGATCTCGGGGCTGAGGACCGATACGGCCACCACTCCCTGCCGGCTGGTGAACGTGACGGTATTGCCGCTGCGGGCCGGCGGCGGCATGTCGCCGAGCGTGGTCCACTGGGCGGCAGCCGGCGCAAAGGTGCCCAGCAGAACGGCGGCGGCGAGCGCGAGCACCCGGGCCCTCATGATTACTCCCCTTCTTCGCCCGAACCCCCCGCGACGTGTGGGAGCGCAGTGCCGCTCCATGGTGCGAGCACGCCGGCTTTCACGTAGGTGAACAGCTTGTCGCGCGTGTCCACGATGTCCAGGTTCCGCATCGTCAGCTGCCCGATGCGGTCGAGCGGCGTGAACATCGACGCGCCCTTCTCCATCGTCAGGCGCTCCGGCTTGTAGGTCAGGTTCGCCGACGTCGTGTTGACGATCGAGTAGTCGTTGCCGCGCCGCAGCTCCATCGTCACTTCGCCGGTGATCGCACGCGCCACCCAGCGCTGCGCCGTTTCGCGCAGCATCATCGACTGCGGATCGAACCACCGGCCCTGATAGAGCAGGCGTCCGAGCCGGCGGCCGTTGTCGCGATACTGCTCGATCGTATCTTCGTTGTGGATTCCGGTGATGAGGCGCTCGTAGGCGATGAACAGCAGCGCCATGCCGGGCGCTTCGTAGATCCCGCGGCTCTTCGCCTCGATGATCCGGTTCTCGATCTGATCGCTCATGCCGAGGCCGTGGCGGCCGCCGATGCGGTTCGCCTCCAGCATCAGCTGGACGGGATCCTTGTAGGTGATGCCGTTGATCGAGACCGGCTGTCCTTCGTCGAACCTGACCGCGACCTCTTCGCGTTTGACCGCGACGTCGTCGCGCCAGAACGCGACGCCCATGATCGGTTCGACGATCCTGATGCCGGTGTCGAGGCGCTCGAGGTCCTTGGCTTCGTGGGTGGCGCCAAGGATGTTGGAATCGGTCGAATACGCCTTTTCCACGCTCATGCGGTAGGCAAACCCCGCACGCTGCATGTACTCGGACATCTCCTTCCGTCCGCCCAGCTCGTCGATGAAGGTCTGATCGAGCCACGGCTTGTAGATTCTCAGGCTCGGATTCGCCAGCAGCCCGTAGCGGTAGAACCGCTCGATGTCGTTGCCCTTGAACGTGCTGCCATCTCCCCAGATGTGGACGTCGTCTTCCTTCATCGCGCCGACCAGCATCGTGCCGGTGACGGCACGTCCGATCGGCGTGGTGTTGAAGTAGGGAACCCCTGCCGTCGAGATGTGAAACGCGCCGCACTGGAGCACCGCGATGCCTTCGGAGACGAGCTGCGCCCGGCAGTCGACGAGCCGCGCCTTCTCGGCGCCGTATTGCAGCGCCTTGCGCGGAATCTCGTCGTAGTCGGCTTCGTCCGGCTGGCCGAGGTTTGCGGTGTACGCGTACGGAATCGCGCCTTTCGCGCGCATCCAATGCAGCGCGGCGCTGGTATCGAGCCCTCCGGAAAAGGCGATGCCGACGCGTTCGCCCGTCGGAAGGCTCTGGAGAATGTTCGCCATGGGATCCTTTATGTTAGCCGCAGACCGTCCGCTGGACGATGCGGCGGAGGATCCGCGTGAGCGATTCCGCGCTGTAGCCTGCCAGCCGGGCGCGTGCCAGCCGCAGGCGCGGCACGTAGTCGGTGCCGGCGATCCAGAACTTCATGTCGACCGAGTCGTTGATCGGCGTGACCCGCGCCCGATCGCAGACGAGTGTCTGACCGCACGCCATAATCGAGAGCCCGTTCGTGAGCGGCACCAATTCGTCGATTGTCATGAGACTCTCCCTCTTACTAGACCGAATTATCCAATGAACCGCCGCGCGGCGTTCTGGAGACGCTGAGCCGGAGCCGCGTTTTACCGGCCTGCGACGCCGGTTGTCGGAGCGAATGGGCCTCGTCGACCATCAGGTTCATGAATTATCCTGGCCGCGTTCGCGCGCTGTTCCTGGCGACCTCCATATCTTGCTGCCAGTTGACAGAATCGACAAACGCCGATTGACTTGTTTCAGATGACGCCGGCGGTTCCCAGGTCCGCACCCGACGCCCGCGAGCCGGTCTTCCTCGCCCGTGACATCACGAAGGTCTACCACATGGGAGAGGTGGACGTGCACGCGCTTCGCGGCGTCAGCCTCGAGCTGCACGAATCGGAGTTCCTGGTGCTGCTCGGACCCTCGGGCAGCGGCAAGTCCACGCTGCTGAACATCCTCGGCGGCCTCGACGTGCCGACATCCGGCACGGTCATCTACCGCGGCCAGAACCTCACCACCGCGGACGAGCGCGACCTGACGATGTACCGGCGGCGGCACGTCGGCTTCGTGTTCCAGTTCTACAATCTGATCCCCAGCCTCACCGCGCGCGAGAACGTCGCGCTCGTCACCGACATCGTCGAGCGGCCGATGGCGCCGGAAGAAGCGCTCGAGCTGGTGAACCTCGGCCAGCGCCTGGATCACTTTCCATCGCAGCTGTCCGGCGGCGAACAGCAGCGCGTCGCGATCGCCCGGGCGGTCGCCAAGCGGCCGGATGTCCTGCTGTGCGACGAGCCGACCGGCGCGCTCGACATCGCCACCGGCGTGCTGGTGCTCGAAGCGATCGATCAGGTGAACCGCGAGCTCGGCACGACGACCGCGGTGATTACCCACAACGCGGCGGTCTCGGCGATGGCCGATCGCGTCGTGTCGCTGGCCGACGGCCGGATTGCCAGCGAGCGCCGCAACGATCAGAAGCTCCGCGCGTCGGAATTGAACTGGTGACATCGTGCTGCACCCGCTCGATCGCAAGCTGCTGCGCGACGTCTGGAACCTCAAGGGCCAGGCGCTCGCGATCAGCCTCGTCATCGGCGCCGGCGTCGCGATGTTCATCATGTACCTCAGCACGTTTCACTCGCTGAGGCTCACGCAGCAGACCTATTACGACCGCTACCGTTTCGCCGACGTCTTCGCGGGCATGACGCGGGCGCCGCTGCACCTCCGCGAGCGCGTCGCGGAGATTGCCGGCGTCGCGCGCGTCGACGCCAGGGTTGTCGTCGACGTCACGCTGGACGTTCCCGATCTCGCGGAACCGGCGAGCGGCCGGCTGATCGGCATTCCGATCCCGAGACAGCCGACGCTGAACGATCTGTTCCTGCGGCGCGGCCGGTTCCCCGCCGCGGGCGTTCCTGACGAGACCGTCGTCAGCGAGGCCTTCGCGATCAAACGCGATATCAATCCCGGCGACCGAATCGGCGCGATCATCAACGGGCGGCGGCGCGAGCTCGAGATCGTCGGCATCGCGCTGTCGCCGGAATACATCTACGCCATCCGGCCCGGCGAGCTGATCCCGGACGACTCGCGCTTCGGCGTGTTCTGGCTCGACAACCGGGGTCTGGCCGCGGCCTTCGACATGGAGGGCGGCTTCAACAGCCTGGCGCTGACGCTGCAGCCGGGCGCGAGCGAGCCCGACGTGATTGCGTCAGTGGATCGGCTCATCGATGCGTATGGCGGGCTCGGTGCGATCCCCCGATCGCTGCAGATGTCGCACTGGTACGTGGACAACGAGCTGCGGCAGCTGCAGAGCGTCGGGCTCGTGCTGCCGATCATCTTTCTCGCCGTCGCCGCGTTTCTCTTGAACGTCGTGCTGACCCGCATCGTCTCGGTGCAGCGCGAGCAGATTGCCGCGCTCAAGGCGCTCGGCTACACCAACCGCGAGCTGGGCTGGCACTACACCAAGCTCAGTCTGATCGTCGGCATCGTCGGATCGGCATTCGGCCTGGTGTTCGGCGCCTGGCTCGGCTCCGGCATGACGTCGATCTACAACGACTTCTTCAGGTTTCCGACGCTGCAGTACCAGCTGCCGCCAGCCGTCGCCGCGGCTGGCATCATGGTGAGCTTCGTCGCCGCCGTCTTCGGTGCGCTCAACGCAGTCAGCCGCGTCGCGCGGCTGCCGCCGGCCGAAGCGATGCGGCCCGAAGCGCCGGCACGTTACCGTCGGAGCTGGCTGGAACGCTCGGGGCTGCAGCGCTGGATGTCGCCGCCCGTCCGCATGATTCTGCGCAACCTTGGCACGCATCCCGTGCGTTCGGCGACGTCGGTCCTGGGGGTCGCCGCCGCCGTGGCGATGCTGGTGCTCGGGACGTTCTTCCTCGATTCCATCGACGTGCTGATGGACGTGCAGTTCAACGTCGTCCAGCGGCAGGACGTGACCGTCAACTTCGTGCTGCCCGCCTCGAGCCGATCGCTTTACGAAGTGCGCAAGCTGCCGGGCGTGCTGTATGCCGAGCCGATCCGCGCCGTCCCGGCGCGGCTGAAAGTGGCCCAGCGCTCGCGCATCGTCTCGATCAGCGGCCTGGTGCCCGCACCGGAGTTGAATCGGGTCGTCGATGTCGTATCGGGACCCGTGCAGCTGCCTCCTGACGGCCTGGTGCTGTCGCTGAAACTGTCAGAGGTGCTCGGCGCACGGACCGGCGATCTCGTGTCCATCGAAGTGCTCGACGGACGGCGTCCCGTGCTGGTCACGCCGGTGACGGGGATCGTCGAGGAGTACATGGCCACGTCCGCGTACATGAACATCGATGCGCTCAGGCGGCTCATTCGCGAAGGAGATACGCTGTCGGGTGCATTCCTGAAGGTGGACTCGGCGTATCTGGGCGATCTCTACGAGAGGCTGAAAGCGACGCCGGCTGTCGCCGGCGTGTCGCTCAAGGGAACCGCCATCGAGAGCTTCGAGAAGACCCTCGCGGATACGTTTTACGTCATGATCTTCTTCAACCTGCTGTTCTCGAGCGTGATTGCGGGCGGCGTGGTCTACAACGCCGCCCGCGTCTCGCTGTCGGAGCGCAGCCGCGAGCTGGCGAGCCTGCGCGTGCTCGGCTTCACGCGCGGCGAGATCTCGTTCATCCTGCTTGGCGAACTGGCGTCGGTCATCGTGATGGCGATTCCCGTCGGACTGCTCATGGGCTACGTATTCGCGGGCGCGCTGGTAGCGGCCTTCAACACCGAGCTGTACCGCTTTCCGCTCTACGTGAGCACACGGACCTACGCGTATGCCGCGTCCGCGGTCATCGTGGCCGCCACGTTGTCCGGCCTCGCGGTGCGGCGACGGTTGGATCACCTGGATCTCGTCGCGGTACTGAAGACCCGGGAGTGAGATGACGAAGCGTATCGTTCGAATCGCGATCGTGCTGCTGGTGCTTGGCGCAATCGTCGTCTGGGCGTTCATGCCGGCCGCCGTGCCGGCGGACTTCGCGACGGTGCAGAAGGGAACGCTGCAGGTCACCGTCGAGGACGAAGGGCGTACACGCGTTCGCGATCGCTACGTCGTGTCCGCGCCGGTTCCCGGACGCATGCAGCGCATCGAGCTCGAGCCCGGAGATCCCGTGGTCGCCAGCAAGACCGTGGTCGCGCGGTTCGCGCCCACCGATCCCGCGCTGCTCGACGTGCGGACGCGTGCCGAGCTGGAGGCTCGCGCGCGGGCGGCGGAGTCCGCCGTCGGCGCCGCGCGCGCCGATCGCGAACGGATCCAAAGCGAGTTGAAGTTCGCGCAGGCCGAGTTGAAACGCGCGAAGGAGCTGGTGGCAGGCGGCGCGATCGCCGCCCGGGAGCTCGAAGACGTCCAGCGCCAGGTGACCACGCTCGAGCGCGCGCAGGAATCGGCTGAATTCGCCATCCGCACCGCGGTCCACCAGCTCGAGCTCGCGCGCGCGAGCCTGATGCAGACGCGCGCAGGCAGCGTGGCGACGATTCCGCTCGTGACCCCGGTCAGCGGCGTCGTGCTGCGCCTCCTGCAAGAGAGCGCCCGAGTCGTTCCAACCGGCGAGCCGCTGCTCGAGATCGGCAACCTGGATGACCTCGAGATCGTCGCCGACTTTCTGTCCACGGCCGTCGTCAATGTAAAGGCAGGGCAGCCCGTGCTGATCGAACAATGGGGTGGCGACAAGGCCCTGCGCGGCCGGGTGCGGCGCGTCGAGCCGTCGGGCTTCACGAAGATCTCCGCGCTCGGGGTCGAAGAACAGCGCGTCAACGTCCTGATTGATTTCGAGGAGCCGCGCGAAGTCCAGGAACGGCTCGGCGACGGCTACCGCGTCGAGGCGCGCATCGTCGTCTGGTCGAAGGACAATGTGCTGAAGGTCCCGACCAGCAGCCTGTTCCGGGACGGCACGCAATGGGCGGTGTACAAGGTGGTCGACAGCACCGCCCGGCGGCAGATCGTGGACGTCGGCCAGCGCAGCGGCCTCGAAGCCGAAGTGCTGGGCGGGCTGGCGGAAGGCGACCAGATCGTGGTCTATCCGAGCGACGCGATCCGGCCAGGCGTCGAACTCGCCCGCCGCGACGAATTATGAGAGGATCAGGATGCCTGCCTATCGGGAGCCTTTCGCCATGCCCCGGATTGCACGTGTAATCCCCGTCGTCCTTTTGGCGGCGGCGTTCAGCCTGACCGTCGTCGCCCAGCAGCAGCCGCCGTTCCGCAGCGGAGCGAATACGGTTGCCGTCTACACAACCGTCACGGATTCCGAGGGCCGGCTGGCGACGGAGCTGACGCGCGACGACTTCGAGATCTACGACAACGGCAAACTTCAGCCGCTGACGCTGTTTGCGAGCGAGATCCAGCCGATTACGGTGGTCATGATGCTCGACCGCAGCGGCAGCATGAAGATGAACGCCAAGCTCGTCGAGTACGCGGCCGAAGCGTTCATCGGCAAGCTCATGGACGCCGACAAGGCGCGCATCGGCAGCTTTGCGGTCAGCATCCAGGTCGATCCCGAGGAATTCACCGCCGATCGGCTTCAACTCGTCCGCATCATCCGCTCGCAGCTGCAACCGCCCGACGGCCCCACGCCGCTGTGGAACGCAGTCAACGTCGCGATGGGAGAGCTGCGGCAGCAGGAAGGACGGCGCGTCGTGCTGGTGTTCACCGACGGCATGGACGAGCCGATGAACTTCAAGGGCCGCAACATGAGCCTGATGGACGTCATCGATCGCGCCACGCGCGAGGACGTGATGGTCTACGCGATCGGGCTCGAAGGGCTCATGCCAGGTGGCGGCGGCAACCGGGTGCCACTCCCGAACGAGCGATTCGGCAGCATCTACCGCGGCCCCACCACACAACGCCCGGATCCCGGCCTCGAGAAGATCGCCAAGGAAACGGGCGGCGGCTATTTCGAGCTCGACAAGACCGAGGGCCTCGCCGGCACGTTTGCCCGCGTGGCCGACGAACTGCACCGGCAGTATGCGCTCGGCTTCGAGCCCACGAAGCTCGATGGCAAAGCCCACAAGCTCGAGGTGAAGGTCAAGCGATCGGGGATGAAGGTGCGGGCGCGGAGAAGCTACATCGCCACACGCCCGGAGCGGAGTGGGGCGTAGGGGCCCCGCGAGCGACGGCGATGGGGGGTCCGGCGGGGCGAAGCCCCCCGGTCTAGGATGACGCCGTCAGCGGAGCTTCTGGCGCAGTTTGGCGCGATTGACATCTACCTGTTCGATCAGCTGTTGAAGGGTTCGTTCGACGAGCGGCGCCGCGTGCTCGACGCGGGCTGCGGCTCCGGACGCAACCTCCCGTATTTCCTCCAGCGCGGATTCGATTTCTTCGCGATCGACAGCGACCCCGCGGCGGTCGCTGTCGTGAGAAACCTGCTGGCGCGCCTGGCGCCATCGACCCCCCAAGCCAACGTCGCCGCGGGCCGGCTCGACGCGCTTCCCTGGGACGACGCATCGATGGACGCCGTCATCTGCAGCGCCGTCCTCCATTTCGCGGACGACGAGGGCCACTTCTTCAGGATGGTGCAGGAGATGTGGCGGGTCCTGGCCCCGCGGGGCCTGTTTTTCGCCCGCCTTGCCTCCAGCATCGGCATAGAGGCGCTGCTGCCGGCCGCCTCGGGCCGCATGCGGCTCCCCGACGGCAGCGACCGGTTCGTCGTCAGCGAGCGGATGCTGCTGGACCTCAACGAACGCCTCGGCGCCGTTGCCATCGAGCCGCTGAAGACGACCAACGTCCAGAATCAGCGCTGCATGACGACGTGGGTCATTGAGAAACGCTGACTGGATGTATCATCCCTCGCCGTGCCCGTCTCGACCTCCAGCTCCCGGATCATCTACGACTCGCTGAAGGAGTGCGGAATCCGCCTCCTCTCGGCCCTGCCGGAAACCTGGCTCGTGCACCTGATTCGCATGGCCGAGGACGATCCCGACATGACCCTCGTGCGCCTCGCCAAGGAAGAAGAAGGCGTCGGCATCTCCGCCGGCGCGCATCTCGCCGGCGTCAAGTCGGCGATGCTGATGCAGAACCACGGCTTCCTCGCCTCGATCAACGGCATCGTCTCGTGCGCGCAGCTGTACCGCATCCCGCTGCTGATGCTCATCAGCTATCGCGGCGAGTTCGGCGAACGCGATCCGTGGCAGACCGAAGGCGGCGGCGTGACCGAGGATCTGCTGCGTGCGCTCAGGATTCCGTTCGCGTATCTCGACAGCCCGGATCACGTCGCGCGCAGGGTCCGCAAGGCGCAGACGCTCGCGCACTCCAGCAACAAACCGGTCGCGCTGCTGCTGTGCCGCGATCTGATGTGGGAAGAATGACCAGGCTCGACGCGCTTCGCCGTCTCTATCCGCAACTCGACGACAAGGTCGTCGTCACCATCATGGGCGCGGTGTCGGCGGAACTGCAGTCGATCGGGCACCGTCCGAACTTCTTCTACCTTCAGCACGCGATGGGCCTCGCTTCGTCGATGGGCCTCGGCATCGCGCTGTCGCGTCCCGAACACCAGGTGGTGGTCTTCGACGGCGACGGATCGATCCTGATGAACCTCGGCAGCCTGACGACGCTGGCGCGGTATCGCCCGTCGAATCTCGTGCACGTCGTGTTCGACAACGAGAGCCTGCTGTCGGTCGGCGGCTTCCCGACTGCGACGGCGACCGGAAGCGACATCGCCGGCATGGCGGCGGCCGCCGGTGTGCCGCGAAGCTGCACGGTCAGGACGCTCGACGAGTTCAATGCCGCATTCGACGAGGCGGTGAAGGCGAAGGCGCTGACGACGATCGTCGCCAAGGTGGAGGCAGTGGGGCCGTCAGGCTACGTAACCGAGCTGGCGATGCTCGAGAACAGGTTCGAGTTCCAGAGATGGCTTCGACAACACTGACGCAGCTGGTCGACGATTTGAACTCCGGGCGGCTCGAGATCGTCGATCTCACCCAGCCGCTCGGGCCGGACACGCCGGTGATCGGCCTGCCGCCGATCTTCGCGCCGTCGCCTGGCGTGACGATCAAGGCCATCTCGCGCTACGACGACAGGGGACCGGCGTGGTACTGGAACACGCTGCACATGGGGGAGCACACCGGGACGCACTTCGACGCGCCCATACACTGGATTACGGGCAAGGACCTGCCTGGCAACGCGTGCGACACGATTCCCGCGCGCCGCTTCGTCGGTCCCGCGTGCGTGATCGACATCGAGCGGGAGACGGCGCGGAACCCGGACCACCTCGTCACGACGGGGCAGATTGAAGAGTGGGAGGGGCGCACGGCCGCATTCCCGCCGGCGCGTGGGTGCTCCTGCGGACCGGCTGGAGCCGGCGGAAGGATCCGGCGGAGTTTCTGAACGTCGGGACGGACGGACCGCACAGTCCCGGTTTCGACGCGGCCGCCTCGCGGATGCTGGCGCAGGAACGGGACGTGCTTGGCGTAGGCGTGGAGACGATCGGGACCGACGCGGGGCAGGCCGGCACCTTCGACCCGCCGTTCCCGAACCATTCGATCATGCACGGGGCGGGCAAGTTCGGCCTTGCCAGCCTGTGCAACCTGGATCGTCTGCCGCCGACCGGCGCGGTGGTGATCGCCGCGCCGCTGAAGATCGTCAACGGCAGCGGCAGTCCGCTTCGCGTGCTGGCGATCGTGCCGGCATGAAACAACCACCAACTCCCAAGAAAGCCAACCCCCAACCCGCTCTTGGGAGTTGGGAGTTGGGAGTTTTTGGCATGCAAACCGATGTACTCGTGATCGGCTCGGGTCCCGCAGGTGCCGCCGCCGCGATTACGCTCGCGCGCGGCGGGGCCCGCGTCGTCCTGGTGGACCGCCACACGTTTCCGCGGGACAAAGCCTGCGGGGATGCGCTGATTCCCGACGCGCTCCAGGCGCTTTCGAGTCTGGGCCTGAGAGACAGGGTTCTTGCCGCCGCCCGGCGCGTCGGCGAGATCCGGATCTACGCGCCCAGCGGCCGCTTCACCTCAATCACCGGGACGTGCGCGTGCCTGCCGCGCCTCGCTTTCGACGATCTGCTGCGCCGTGAGGCGGAAGCGGCGGGCGTGTCGTTCGCCGCGCCGCTGAAGGCGCTCGGTCCGATCGAATCGGGTGGCCGTGTGACGGGCGCGCGCCTGGAAGATCCGTCCACGCGCGCGCGAACGGATATCCACGCGACGACCACGATCCTCGCTACCGGCGCGGAGTCGGACGTTCTGGCGCGATTCGGCATGTGCCGCCGCTCGACCCCGTCCGCAACCGCCGCGCGAATGTACGTCCGCGTCGACGAGCGGACCGCCAGCGAGCACGATCATTTCTGCATTGCGTTCACACCCTCGATGTGCCCGGGATACGGGTGGCTGTTTCCGGGGCCGGATCGCACCTTCAACGTCGGCGTCGGCTACGTCTACGACGGGCGTCGCCTGCCGCCTGAACGAAACGTGCGCAAGCTGCTCGACGGATTCGTCGCCACGTTCGCTCCGGCCGCCGCGGTGATGCGCAATGCGGTCGTGATGTCGCCGCTCAAGGGCGCGCCGCTGCGGACGGCGATGGCAGGTGCGCAGCTGTACCGGCCAGGGCTGCTCGTCATCGGCGAAGCCGCGGGCCTGACGTACTCGTTCACCGGAGAAGGCATCGGAAAAGCGATGCAGAGCGGGATTCTGGCTGGTGAAGCAGTGCTGACCGGAAAAGCGGAGGAATATGCGCCGCGCCTGATGGCGTCATACCGTGACCGCTTCCGGGCCTACAAACGCCTGCAGGATCTCGTGGCGTATCCGGCGGTTGCCAACCTGCTGGTCGACCGCGCGAACACGGGCGGCTTCGTCCATCGCCAGCTCGATGGCCTGCTCAACGACAGCGGCCGGCTCGACGAGCTGCTGACGATCGGCGGCGCGGTCAGAGCCCTGCTCACCTAGAGCTCGGGCGCGTTTGAGGAGATCACGGTGTTAGAGGGGAGGAGTTGACGGAGGTCACGGGGTTTTCAACACGGAGTCACGGAGTCACGGAGGGGTACTGCCGATTCAGCGTGACCTAGTGGCCCGCTGGCGCCGCGCTCGGCGCTGGCACGAACGAGGTCAGCGGCCGAAATACAAACGCTCCCGTGATTCAGAGGCGCTTGTATTTCGACCGTTGACCTCGTTCGTCCAGCCCGGCTGAAGGCCGGGCGGGCCACAGGCCACCTTCGTGTACCTCCGTGCCTCCGTGACTCCGTGTTGAAATCGCCGTGCACTCCGCAGTGCTCCCCATCTCAAACACCGTGCTCTCGGAGCGCGGGCGACGTCAGCGCTTCTCGTCAAGGCGACGCGGGATCACGCCAGAGTCGATCGTCTTGCCCTGGTCCGTGATCGTCTGGAAGTGCAGCTCGTCGCCGATGATCTCGACGATCATGAACGTGAAGCCTTCGTCGAACCCTTTCGCGGTCATCGCCGACTGGCCGATGTTGCCGCGCCGCAGCTTCGCCGAGGATCCGGAAACGATGTAGTGGATCCCGTTCTGCGGCTTCAGACGCTCGTAGAAGTGTTCGTGGCCGGTGAGGACGACGTCGACGCCGTTCTTGATGAACAGCGGCTCGATCTGCTCGCGCAGGCCCAGGTCGGAGCCATGTTTTTCGCCGGACGAGTACAGCGGATGGTGGAAGAACGCGATCTTCCAGTCGGAATCGCTCGACGCGAGCTCCTTCGCCAGCCAGTCCAGCTGGTCCTTCTGCATATAGTTGCTGTCGAGCGCGTAGAACCGGACGCTGCCGCGCGGCGCCTTGAAGGTGTAGAACCGTTCGCCGTTCATGTTGAACGGCTTGTAGAGGCGCTGCGACGGATCGTCGTGATTGCCGAGCGCCGCGTAGAACTTCACGCCCGCATCGAGGAGCGGCTTGTAAGGCTTCTCGAACTTCGCCGCATAATCGCCTTCGCCCTCACTGCCGTACATGTTGTCGCCGAGCATCAGCACGAATTCGAACGGGTAGATTTTGTGCACCGCCGCGATGCGCTCGGCCACCTTCCGCTGCGCGCCGCCGCCGGTGCCGCTGTCGCCGATCACGGCGAACCGCACGCTGCCCTCCTTCATCGGCAGCGAGACCTGCTGGGCGGAAACGGACGCGCACGCGAGCGCGAGAGCTGGGACAACGAGAGTGCGGCGCATGACGATCGGCTCCTATTTGATAACCGCGGGGACGAAGTCCACGATCAGGTTCGCGGGGACGTCGCGCAGGATCAGATCTTTCCCCACGATGCGGTACTCCAGCTCTTCGGGCAGTCTCGGCAGGTTGGCGAGGAGGCTCGGAGGCATGGTGGGAAGCGGCTGCTCGTCGGGGTAACGCGCGTTCACCTTGACGGGAATCGCCTTCCGCGGCGGCGCGTCTTCCTTCATGGCTTCTTTGGTTTCCGCGCCCTGAGGCCCCGTGACCTGCGGGTACATCAGCTTGCGAACCAGCTTCGCCACTTCCGGCGTGAAGATCTCACCCTGGCGCGCGTTCGGCCGGAGCTCGCGGATCTTTGCCGCGAGCGCATCCTGCGCCGTCTTGATCGCGGCCGCATCCTTGGTTTCCTTGATCGGCGGCGCGTCCTTCGCGGCGTTCTTGTGCAGCTCGACGTACTTCTTGATGCGCTCCTGGTAGTCGACCTGCAGTTTTGCGTCGGAATTGGCGACTTGCGCAATCGCCAGCGACGAGCTGGCCCACAAGCTGAACAACGCGAACGCGATCACCGTACGGCCGAGATTGGGCATCAAACCTCCGCAGCAGGGTGATTCAAGGAGTGTGCCCACACTCAACTCCCAACTCCCAAAGCCCAACTGCCAATTCCCAACTCACAAATCCCAACTCCCAAATTTTTTCCTGGGCTGGGGGTTGTTGGGAGTTGGGAGTTGGTCTTGTTGGGAGTGCCTTTTTGGGAGTTGGTTTTTTTGGGAGTTGGGAGTTTAGAGCTCCTGTCTGAGCGCGTGAGCTGGATCGACGCGTGCGGCGCGACGGGCGGGCAGGTAGCTGGCGAGCAGCGCGGTGCCGCCGAGGCCGAGCGCGACCGCGACATAGGTCGTGGGATCGAGGCGGCTGACGCCGAAGAGCAGCGTCGACATCACGCGTGAGAGTGCGGCGGCGGCCGCGGCGCCGATGACGATCCCGACGGCGGAGAGCAGGAGGCCGTGACGCAGGAACAGCCGGCTCACGTCCCGCTGTGCGGCGCCGAGCGCCATGCGGATGCCGATCTCGCGCGTCCGCTGCGTCGCGACGTACGAGATCACGCCGTAGATCCCGACCACCCCGAGCACCAGCGCAACCGCGGCGGCAATGCCCAGCATCACCAGCGCGAACGACGTCTGGGCCATCGAGTCGGCCTGGATTTCCATCAGCGTCTGAACCGCGGCCACCGGCAGGTTGGGGTTGACCGACCACACGGCCTGCTGGATCTCTTTCAACAGCGTCGGCGAATCGCCACGCGCGGTCCGGATGGCGTATGCGAGGTTGCGCGACGTGAACAGCTTCTGGCCCCAGAATTCCTCCATGAGCACCGGCCAGTAGACGATTGTCGGCGACGGCTTCGCCACGCCATCGTCGCGATCGTTGCCGACGACTCCGACGATCGTGCGCCAGGGATCGGTCGGACTGTTGCGAATGCGCCGGCCGAGCGCGGCTTCCGGTTCCTTCCAGTACTCGCGCGCGAAGTTCTCGCTCACCACCGCGACCTTCGCTTTGCTGTAGCTGTCGGACCACGAGATCGCCCGCCCCGCGATCACCGGATTCCCCATCGTCGCGAAGTAGTTCTCGGCCACCCACTTGAAGCGGCGGAGCGGCGGGATCTTGCCGCCCGGACCCGGAAAGTCTTCCACGAAGATCGGATCGTTGCTGTCGTAGCCGTCCATCGTGATCGAGGAGGAGAGGCCGACCGACGTGATGCCCGGAAGCTTTTCGATGCTCTTCTGGATCTGCTCGTGCGTGCGGATGGCCTGCTCGTCGTCGGCGACGACCTGGTCCGGGATCGCCACGCGCAGTGTGAGCACTTCTTCCGGCCGCGTGAATCCCGGATCCACTTTGCGCATCGCCTGGAACGTGCGAATCATCAGGCCCGACGCCACCAGCAGGACGACCGCGAGCGCAATCTCGGCGACGACGAGCGTGTTGCGCGCGCGATGGCGCTGGCGCCCCGCGCTCGACAGCCGGCCGCCTTCCTTGAGAGCGCCGGCGAGATGCGGCGTGGCGAATTTGATCACCGGCAGCAGGCCGAACAGGAGCCCGGCGACCAGCGAGATGACCGCGGTGAACAGGAGGACCGGCACGTCGATGCCGATCTCCTCGACCCGCGGCAGCCCTTCCGGCGCCGCGGCGACCAGCGCGCGGACGCCGATGTACGCGAGCAACAGGCCGACCGCGCCGCCGAGCGCACCGAGCGTCAGGCTCTCGGACAGCAGCTCCCACGCGATCTTGCGCCAGCTCGCGCCGAGCGCGGCGTGGATCGCCAGCTCCTGCTGCCGCGCCTCGGCGCGGACCAGGAACAGGTTGGCGACGTTCGCCGCCGCGATGAGCAGCACGATGCCGACCGTCCCGAGCAGCACCCACAGCACGCGGCCGACGTCGCCGATCACGTCCTGCGCGAGCGGCCGCACGTTGGGACCGAACTTCACTTCCTGGAACATCTGTTTCGTGAACCCGGGCGGCATCGGAAAGCGTTCGACCACGAGCGGGATCAGCCGCGCGACGTCCGCATTGGCCTGGTCGATCGTCACGCCCGGCTTCAGGCGCGCGACCCCCTGATAGCTGAAGTTGCCGACGAAGAGCTTGGCGCGTTCGAAACGGAAGGGCAGCACGAGCTGCGGGGTGGTGCCGAGGAACTTGAAGCCGGCGGGAAGCACGCCGATGATCTCGCGCGGACGCCCGTCCACCATCACCGGCCGGCCGACCACGTTGGGATCGCTGCCGAACTTCCGCTGCCAGTAGGCATACGTCAGCATCGCCCGTTCCGGCGTTTTGGGCGAGTCGTCATCCGCAGTGAAGCGGCGGCCGAGGTGCGGATTCACGCGCAGCAGGCTGAGCGTCCCGTCGGTGACGAGCAGCGCATCGACGCGTTCGGGCTCTCCGCTGCCGGTCACCGATACGGTCGTGTTGTCCCAGAGCCCGATGTCCTCGAACGTACGTCCTTCCTCGCGATACATCAGATAGGTCGTCGGCGACTGATTCACGATCGGGAATCCCATCCCAGGGGCCGTGTGCCACACGCCGACCAGCGAGTCCGCGTCGGCAAACGGCAGCGGCTTCAGGAGCACGCCGCGAACCACGCTGAAAATCGCGGCGTTCGCGCCGATGCCGAGTGCGAGCGTAATCGCGGCGATGAGGGTGAACGTCGGCGAGGCGGCGAGGCGCCGCACGACGCGGCGGAGCCGTCCTGGGAGGATCTGCATGGGAGCTTAGACGGGGCGGTCGCGAGGATCGTTCGCTTGCGCGGAGGCGGCCGCCTGCCGCGCCGAAGCGCTTGCGCGAAGGCGGGCCTAATCGTCGCCCGGGACTCGTCCGCGACCCCGCTTGGTTTCCGATCGCCGCTTCTTGGCCTGCACGCGCCGTTCGTGAGCCGCCGCGCCCGGTTTCGTCTTGCGGCGGCGCTTCGGCTTCGTCAGCGCACGACGCACCAGATCGGCAAGGCGCTGCCGCGCGTCCTCGCGGTTGCCCGCCTGCGTGCGATGGCGCCGGGCATCGATCAGGATGACGTCGTCGGCCGTCATCCGGCTGCCGGCCAGCACTCGAAGCCGCTCCCGGGCCTCGTCGTCGAGCCATCCGGCCCGCGTCGTGTCGAAGCGCAGCTCCACCGCGGTCGCCACTTTGTTGACGTTCTGTCCGCCCGGGCCGGACGCCCTGACGAAACGTTCGTCGAGCTCCCAGTCTTCGATGGCGATGCTGTCGGTGACGCGCAGCACGACGTCAGTAGAATTTCGTCACGACGGTGCCGACGACGTCCGCGCGATAGTCGTAGACGACGACTTTGAGGTGCCGGCTGGAGTTCTTCGCCGGCAGGCGGATTGTGTACTCGATGCCGTCCCGGAGCGTCTGTTTGTATTTGTCGTCCGGCACCGTGACCCTGATCTTCTTCCAGGCGTCGCCGGTGGCCTTGCCGTCCATGTCGTTGCAGTAGATGGCAACGGTCAGTTCTCCGGTGCGGCCGCCGTCCTCGGTCTCGAGCGCGAGACGCGAGATGTCGATCGTCAGATCGACGATCGCATCGCCGTCGCCGTCGCTGCCGCGCTGCAGGGTGGGTTTCACCTTCACCTTGATGTCGCGGACCTGATCGGGATAGAGCGCGGCGGCCTGCACGCGGCTGAACGTGAGGAATTCTTCGCGGTTATACGGGACGAGCTGCTGGCGGCCGTAGTAGCCGCTCCTCGACGCCAGGCTCACGTCGGGTCGATTCACCTTCACCTGAATCCGCCGGTAGCGTCCATCCCAGTTCGAATTCGTCGGCGAGTAGCCGAGCAGGTACTGGAAGCGGGTGGACTCGTCGATGCGTTCGATCGCCTTGTCGGCATAGGCGTAGATCGATGCATGGCCGCCGGTGAGGTCGGACATCGTCCGCAGCGTGGACATCGCGAAGCTTTCGGTGAAGGTCGGTCCCGGGAGGCCGGCCGCGCGGCTCGCGGTGGCCGGCTCGCCGCCGCTCAGTCCGCCGGTTTGAATCGTATCGAGCACCACGCGCGCATCGTTGGCCATCGCCGCGATGCTGGTGTCGTCCTCGAGCCGTGGCAGGAACAACCCGCGCTCCGTGATGAAGACGAGATGCTTCTCCCCTTCGAGATACCGCAGGTACTCGATGCCCGTGTAGATGTTCTCGAGGTCGGTCATCGTCTGCGAGTGGTTGAGCAGGTACTCGTCGAGTGACGTGTCGAATTCCGGCAGGCGTTCGCCGCTGGCGGCCACATCGGTGTTCAGACGGATATCGACGCCCCGGCGGTAGTCCTGCGCGATGCGGCCGCGATCCGTGACACGACCGGGTGGAACGGTCCGAAATCCGAGTCCGCCCGGACCGGCGAAGATCCCATCGATTCTTGCCTGCACCTGGTCGGGGATCGTGTTGCCGCCGAAGAGTCCCGCCAGCCCGCTGCCGGAGCCGTGAGCCAGGCGGGCTTCGACCTCGTGATGACCGTCACGAAACCGCTCGAGCATGGCGACGAGCTGCGCGCGATCGGTGCTGAAGTCGGTGGCCCGATTGTAGGCGAGCACCGCGGCGACGTCCTGCGGCAGCAGCCGCTCGCGCACGAAACGGATCGTGGCGTTGATGCCCTTCGATGGACCCTCGAGCCGTCCGCGGCCGAGCACGATGAGGAACGTTCGCTTGCGCTGCGGCGCGAGTCCCGCCACCGGGCCGGCGTCGCGGACTTCGGTGATCGCGGTCGTCTCTTCGGGCACGAGCGCGTGCTTCGAGAAGTGGCGAATCTCCTGGCGCACGCCGTCCTCGACGATCGTGAAGTCGGCCTGCGTCAGATCGGTGACCGGTTTTCCGTCACGATCGAGCACGCGGATGTCGACGGGCACGAGCGCGATGGTGCTCCGGAACGTGCCCGGAACGGGGGATGGCTGTTGCTGTTGTGCAGCGAGTGAGACGGCGGCGAGGAACGTTGCGCAGGCAATCGATCGCGTCATGACCCCGTGCGCGGAACAGGATACCTCAGGCGCGCGCCGTTTCGGTCAGCGCCCAAGCTCAGCCGCAGCCGGCGGCGAAAGGACCAGGCGGGTGTCGTTGAGCAGCGCGCCGATCGACGCCAGAAAGGTGTCCGCATCCACCTCCGCGGCGTTCACGTGGCCGCCCCGGACCTCGACGAACTTCTTCGAAGCTCGGGCCGCGTCGAAAAGGCGCCGGCCCTGGCCGATGGGAATCACGCTGTCTTCGGGACTGTGAAGGAACAGCATCGGCGACTTGATGCGGTCGACCCGATCGACGGCATCAAACGGATTGCGCATGATCAATCGGATGGGGAAGAGCGGGTAGCGCGCCTGACCGATCCCGACGAGCGATGCCGGCGCGCCTTCGAGAATGACCGCTGCTTCAGGCACCTGCGACGCGAGATCGACCGCTACCGCGGCGCCAAGCGACCAGCCGTAGATCGCGATCCGCTCCGGCGGCACACCGAGTTTCTGCCGCAGGTGATCGTAGGCCGCGCGCGCGTCGGCGTAGACCGCGGGCTCGCTCGGCACGCCGTCCAGGCCGCCAAACCCGCGATACTCGGGCGCCAGCACGTTGAGGCCCAGCAGCCGCAGCTGCTCGTATCGTGCGATGTTGAAGCGGCTGGCGATCGATCCGGCATTGCCGTGGAGAAACAGCACCCACGGCGCGGTTGCCGAATCCGCCGGCCGCCGCATTTCCCATCCGAACTGGTGAAGACCGTCGGCCCGCTGGAGGTCGACTTGTGAGAGAGGCGGTGACGGCCGCGCCGTGCCAAGCGTCGCGCCGGCCCTGAACACGAGCCGCGTCTCCTGCGTCATCAGCCAGATCGCGGCGCCGATGTATACGACGACGATTGCCGCCGCCAGCCGGAGAAGAGCGCGGCCGGGGCGGAAACGGCGCGCCGGCGGGTTCGCGGCTGTGTCGTTATTCATGCGGTGCGGGCGCCAACGGTATGCGCTTGTAACCCGAGTAGGTCGTCACGAGATCGATGTCGAACTTCCTGAACAACAGAGTACGTCCGGTCGCGTCGAAGACGACCTCCGCGGGCAGCCACGCGTTTTCGAACTTCCGTCGCGCGAACACGAAACGGCTGCCCTCGTGCAGGCGGCCGAGAATCCCCCAGCCGATCGTCACGTCGTCACGGGCTCGCATCTCGAGCCTGGCGATCTGGTAATCGTTTGGCGAGATCCACGCGCGGCCCTCGAACTGCTTCATCCAGCGTCCTTCGCGAGTGGCGACCGTCGCCGCGGGATTCGGGGTGAGCGCGACGACGACCATCGGCTGTCCATCGACGATTTCGCGTCCGATCACAGCCGGCTCGAACACCGCGAAGCCGTCATCGATGATCGCATCGCGCTCGCGGCGGGCGTCGGTTTCCACCTTCAGCCGGGCGGCCCGCTCGCGCGCTGTTTCGCGCTTCAGGCGCGCGGCTTCCGCGGCGAGGTGCGCGGCATGCTCGCGATCGCCTCGGGCGAGCTCGGCCTCGCTGAGCGGACGGCCATCGATTGCGATCAGGCGCTTATACGTCCGTCCCGACACGGCAGAGGGATAGACCTCGAACGTGCGTTCGGCGCCGACCTCGACCCTCCCCATCTTCGACACGCGGACGTCCCGCCGCTGCTCGAGGTAACTGAAGTGGGCCTGCAGCTCGTAATCGAGGCGCACCGCCTCGCGAACGCGGCGCGCGAGGTCGGCGGCGTCCGGCATGGCGGTTTGCGCCGGGATCCGCGCCGTCATCGCGCAGAGTGAGACGGCCGTCGCGACGCTTGCGCGCCAGAGAAGAGTCGTCATTTGCCGGATACAAGAAGAATAGCAGTTTCTGCGCACCGCCAGTCTCAACTGCTGACGTCTGCCCGTTTGCATGGGCGGCGGCGGAGGTACACGAATGGACCAGCACGACAAGAATCCCCAGAAGGACCCGAACCTCGAGCGGAATCCGGACGATCGTGAGGACAGCGAGATCACCAATCGTGAAGAGGATCTCCAGCGCGAGGGGAATCTCGGGAACGAGCGGAACCGGAATCAGCCGGACACCGAACGCCGGCCCGGTGGGAACCGCGAGAACTTGAACCGCTAGGTAGCCGGGTTCCACGGGCAGTGTGGCCGAACTTTCACACTGCCCGTTTTGAGTTATGCTGCGCGCCATGCCCCAGCGGCCACATCGATCGGCGGCGCGCGACGACATCGGCCGCTTCGAGCCAGCGGATCGCGCCGCCTGGCGCAACTGGCTCGACCGCAATCACAGCACCAGCACCGGCGTCTGGCTCGTATTCAGGAAAGGCGCCGCACGTCAGCTGACCTATGACGCGTCTGTCGAAGAGGCGCTCTGCTTCGGCTGGATCGACAGCACCCTGAACCCGATCGACGCCTCGCGCTACATGCAGCTCTTCACGCCGAGAAAGGCGAAGAGCGGGTGGTCGCGCATCAACAAGGCGCGCGTGCTGAAAGTGATCGCCGAAGGGCTGATGATGCCGGCGGGCCGGCAGAAAATTGCCGCGGCCAAGCGCGACGGCTCATGGAAGGCGCTCGACGCCGTCGAATCGCTGAAAGTGCCGGCCGATTTCCGGGCGGCGCTCGACGCGAACCCGGACGCCAGGGCGAACTACGACGCGCTCACCGCTTCGGGGAAGAAGCGCTACCTGCACTGGATCAACAACGTCAAACGGCCTGAGACGCGTGCGCGGCGCGTGCAGGAGGCGCTGGCCAAGCTCGCCCGCAACGTGTCGGTGCCGCATCCGCCGAAATCGGTCCGGCACGTCGCCCGTTGAGCACGTCGCACGTGACATGCCCCTCCCGCACGTCGCACGTCGCACGTCGCACGTGACAAGAATCATTCGTATCTGAGCGCCGTCATCGGATCGACCCGTGATGCGCGATGCGCGGGAATCAGCCCCGCGAGCAGCGCGACGGCTGCCAGGAGGATCGCGGCGCCCGTCATCACCCCCGGATCGTGTCCCTTCATCTGGTACAGCTGCTCCTGCGCAATCGAGCCGATCCAGATCGCCGCGGTCAGCCCGATGAAGCCGCCGATCAGCACCATGATCCCGACCTGGCGCATCACCATCCGCCGCACGCGGCCCGGCGCGGCGCCGAGCGCCATGCGGAGGCCGATCTCGCGCGTCCGCTGTGAGACCGTGTAGGCCAGCACGCCATAAAGACCCACGGCTGCGAGCAGCGTCGCCAGCGTCGCGAACGCCGTCGACAGGAAACTGATGAAGCGATCGAGGAACACGTTCTCCTTCGCCTGCTGCTCCAGCGTGCGCAGGTTCTCGATCGGCAGGTTCGGATCGAGATCGGCGACGACCTTGCGCACCGTCGCGATCAGGCTCTCGGGCTCGACTGAGGTCTTCACGTAGAACGTGATGAAGCCAAGCCTCGAATCCTGCCGGTACGGCCGGAAGAACTGCGGCGGCACCTCACCCTTGACCTCGGAGTATTTGGCGTTCTGGACCAGCCCGACAATCTCGACATCCAGCTTGCCCCCCGAGTCGGACATGCGCTTGCCGACCGCGTCGCTGCCGAGATTGAACTTCTTCGCGAACGCCTCGTTGACGATCGCGACCTTTGGCGCACCCTCGGTATCTGCCCGCGTGAATTCACGTCCGGACAACACTCTGATTCCGACGGTCCTGAAGTAGTCGGGTCCGATTTCGTTGAAGTTGGAATGACTGTCGACGTCCGGGCCCGACTCGAATCCTTGCACGTTCACGCTCGTGCCCCAGTTGCTTCCGGCGAGCAGGGGAACCATGCCCGCGGTGACGCCGGTGACGCCCGGCTGACGGCCCAGCCCGTCCTCGAGCTGCTCGAAGAGCACCTGCGATCGTGCTGCCGTGTACTTGTTGAGTTGCGGAGAAATCGCGAACGTGACGATGCGGTCGGCGTTCAGACCGAGATCGGTTCGTGCGACGTTGTAGAGGCTCTTCGCGAAGAGACCCGCGGCGACGAGGAGCGCCATCGACAAGGCGATCTGCGCGGTGGCGAGCGATGTCCGGAACCGCGCCGCCGCGCGTGCTCCACCGGGCTGGCCGGAGTGTCCCTTCAGCGTCGGTAGAAGATCCGGCCGCGTGCTGTGGAGCGCCGGGAACAGCCCGAACAGGATGCCGGTGCCGATCGCGAGCGCCGCGGCGAAGACCAGCGCCGTCGCGTCGAGTCCGATCGGGATGAGCGGCGCGAGATCCGCCGGCAGCAGCGACGCCATTGCGCCGAGCGTCCACTTCGCGACGACCAGCCCCGCCACGCCGCCGAGAATCGCCATCAGGCACGCTTCGACGAGCAGCTGGCGGATCAACTGAATGCGTTTGGCGCCGAGCGACAACCGCACGGCCATCTCGTTCGCGCGTCCCGCCGCGCGCGCGAGCAGCAGGTTGGCGATGTTCGCGCAGGCGATGATCAGGACCAGCGCGGTCACGCCAAGCAGCATCCTCAACGGGTCCTGCGCTTCCGATCGAACGGACGTCTGCCCCCGCGCCCCGGGCTCCACGCCGGCTTCCTTCGCCTTGAACTTCGCCATCGTCTGATCGCTCATGCCGCGCTGCAACGGCACCTCGACCTGGTTGATGATGTTCTTGTACGGAACGTTGATCCCCGTTCGTGCCTCGTCGATCGACACGCCGGGCCGCAGCCGCGCGAATACGTACACCCAGTAGCTGCGGCGGTTCGCGAACTGGTTCGGTCCGATCAAGGGCTCCATCAATCCGCGAAGCGTGATCGGCACATACACCTTGGGCTGAACGCCCAGCGTCGTGCCTTCGAATCCGCGCGGCGCCACGCCGACGATCGTCAGCGACTGGCCGTTGACGATCATCGTCTTGTTGACGACGCCCGGATCCGCGTCGAAGCGCGTCAACCAGTACCCATGGCTCAGCACGACGACCGGCGATTCCCCGACCGCCTTGTCGTCGTCCGGGGTCAGCAGACGGCCGGCCGCCGGCTGGAGTCCGAGCAGCGGAAAGTAGCTGCCGGATACCAGCGTCCCCTCGCCGTTCAGCGTCTGGCCGCCGAAGGCGAGGTTGGCGCTGAACCCGCGGTGAGCCGCCATTTCGGTGAACACCTTCTGCTCGCGCTGCAGGTCGCGGAACATCGGATAGCTGAAGACGACATCGCACCCTCCGGCATTGGTGCAGGACTGCGATCCCGGCTTCGGTCCCGGCGTGGAGAGGTTGACCAGCGTCGATGGTTCACGGACGGGAAGCGGCCTGAGCAGGACCTGGTTGAACACCGAGAAGATCGCCGCGTTTGCGCCGATGCCGAGCGCGAGCGAGACGATGGCGACGGCGGTCACGAACGGCGCTTTGAAGAGGGTCCGGAAGGCGTGTTTGAGGTTGATCATGTTGTGCTCAGGTGGTTCGACGCCTTGGGCGTCCAATTAGTTGGCGACGATATACTTGGCGGCGGAAGGACACCGGTAGATCTGCTCTCCGTCGTCGTCACGCTGTTCCTGATCATGGATCCGCTGGGAAACATCCCGGTGTTCCTCTCCGTGCTCAAGCAAGTCGCGCCGGAACGGCGACGCCTCGTGCTCGTTCGCGAGATCCTCTTCGCCTATGCGGTCCTGCTGATCTTTCTCTTCTTTGGCAACTATCTCCTTCGCTTGCTGCACCTGCAGCAGGAGGCCGTGAGCATCTCCGGAGGGATAGTGACTGTTCCTGATCGCGCTGCGTATGATCTTTCCGCCGGAGGGAGGCATGCTCGGTGAAACGCCGGAAGGCGAGCCGTTCCTCGTCCCGCTCGCCATTCCGTTGATTGCCGGCCCCTCGATCCTGGCCGCGCTGCTGCTGCTCCAGCGCCACGATGCCGGGAATGTCGGCGAACTGCTCGCCGCGACAACCATCGCCTGGGCGCTCAGCGGGATCATCCTGCTGGCGTCCCCCTTCTTCTACCGGATCCTCCGCCAGCGGGGTTTGATAGCCATGGAGCGCCTGATGGGCATGCTCCTTGTGATGATTGCCGTCCAGATGTTGATGAACGGCCTTTCTGTGGTGATGAAACGCTAGCCAACTCCCAAATCCCAAATCCCAAATCCCAAGTTTTTCCCTGGGCAAGTGCTTCTTGGGAGTTGGGAATTGGAAGGTGGGAGTTCATTGCAGGTGGGGGTTGGGATTTGGGAGTTATCATGGGTTTATGCGCAAAAGCTTGAAGTTGGCCGCTCCTGTTCTTGCTGGCGCCCTGCTGGTGCCGGCCGTGCTCGCCCAGGAGAGCACCACCAGGCCGCCGATCGCTGACAGGAAACCGCACACTACCGAGATCCATGGCTACACGCTGAAGGACGATTACTTCTGGCTGCGCGAGAAGGGCAGCACCGAAGTAACGAAGTACCTCGAAGCCGAGAACGCTTACACCGACACGGTGATGAAGCCGTACAAGACGCTCGAGGAAACGCTGTACAAGGAGATGCTCGGCCGCATCAAGCAGACGGACTTGAGCGTGCCGTACCGCCTTGGCGAGTACTTCTATTACTCGCGAACTGAAGAAGGAAAACAGTATCCATACCTCTGCCGCCGCAAGGGCAGCATGGAAGCGCCGGAAGAGGTGATGCTCGATCTGAACAAGCTCGCAGAAGGGCAGAAGTTCCTCAGTCTTGGCGCGGCCACGGTCAGCGACGACGGGAACTGGCTCGCCTATTCGACCGACACGACTGGCTATCGGCAGTACACGCTCAAGGTCAAGAATCTCCGCACCGGCGAGACCCTTGCCGAGAATATCGAGCGGACTGGCTCGGTCGTGTGGGCCAACGACAACAAGACGCTCTTCTATACGACCGAAGACGCGGTCTCCAAGCGTTCCGACAAGTTCTGGCGGCACACGGCAGGCACCGACAAGAGCGATCTGCTCTACGAAGAGAAGGACGAGAACTTCGACGTCGGCGCCGGCCGATCGCTCGACCGCAAGATCATCTTCGTCGCGGCATACGCGAAGACGTCGCGCGAGTACCGGTATCTGCGCGCCGACGATCCGTCCGGCGCGCTCAAGCTCGTGCTCGCCCGCGAGCCGGGGCACGAGTTCGACGTCGACCACTACAACGGCGAGTTCTACATCACCACCAATCGCGGCGCGAAGAACTTCCGCGTCGTCAAGGCGCCGGTCGCCGATCCGTCCGAGAAGAACTGGCAGCCGTTCATCGACCACAATCCCGCGATCAAGATCGACGGCCTGACGTTTTTCGCCGGGCATCTCGTCGTCTCCGAGCGCGAGGGCGGGCTCAACTACCTGCGGATCGTCGACATGAAGTCCAAGGCGTCGCACCGCATCACGACCGACGAACCCGATTACGCGATGTCGCTCGGCACCAACCCCGAGTTCAACACGACCACGATCCGCTACGGCTACCAGTCGATGGTGACGCCGAGCTCGGTGTACGAATACGACCTGAACACGCACGCCCGGAAGCTGTTGAAGCAGCAGCCGGTGCTCGGCGGCTACGACGCGAAGAACTACGAGGCGAAGCGGGTCTGGGCGGTCGCCCGTGACGGCGTCAAGGTGCCGATCTCTCTCGTCTACAAGAAGGGCGTGAAGCAGGATGGCACCGCGCCGCTGCTGCTCTACGCGTATGGATCGTACGGCGCATCGATGGCGCCGACGTTCTCGTCGAGCCGTCTGAGCCTGCTGGATCGCGGCGCGGTGTACGCGATTGCCTACATAAGAGGTGGCGGCGAGCTCGGTGAAGAGTGGCGCGAGCAGGGTCGCATGATGCAGAAGATCACGACCTTCAACGACTTCATCGACTCCGCGGACTACCTCGTGAAGAACAAGTTCACGTCGTCCGATCGCCTGGTCATTCACGGCGGCAGCGCCGGCGGCCTGCTCGTCGGCGCGGTCGTGAACATGCGCCCCCACCTGTTCAAGGCGGCGGTCGCCGAGGTGCCGTTCGTCGACGTCATCAATACGATGCTCGACGCCTCGCTTCCGCTGACGACGAGCGAGTACACCGAGTGGGGCAATCCCAACGAGAAGCCGGCGTTCGACTACATGATGAAGTACTCGCCGTACGACAACATCAAGGCGGCCAACTACCCGGCGATGCTCGTCAAGGTTTCGGTCAACGACAGCCAGGTGCCGTATTGGGAAGGCGCGAAGTTCGTCGCGAAGCTCCGGGCCACCAAGACCGACAGCAATCCGCTCTTGCTCAAGGTCAACATGGGCGCCGGGCATGGCGGCGCCTCGGGCCGCTACGATGCGCTCCGCGAGGCCGCCTTCGCCTATTCGTTCATGCTGTGGCAGATGGGTTTGGCTCCGGCTGCAAGCGGAACCAATGCCCAGAAGGATTGACTTGACGCGACGCGAAGCCTAAACTTCCCGCGGGGCGCGTCCCGCTTTTGTGGCGCGCACCCGCAAAAAGAGAGGGAATATGGCGGTTTCGCGACGCGCTTTCGTCCGCAGCCTGACGCCACGGGTGGGTCCGTCTTCCGCGGCCATCGCCGCCCGCGGCCGCGAAGCCTGGGCCGCCGAGCACCCCCACGGTGAAGAGCCGCAAGCCGCGCAGGAATCTCCGCTTGCCGTCCGCCTGAACAGCAACGAGAACCCGCTGGGTCCCGGGCAGTCCGCGCTCGGCGCCATCGAACGCGCTTTCGCGTATGCCGGCCGCTACCCGATGAACGCCCGGCCCTCGATGGCCGACTTCCGGACGCTCGTCGCCAAGAAGAACGGGCTGAAGATCGAGAACGTCTGTCTCGGCGCAGGATCGGGCGAGATCCTCGAGTGCGCGGTCATGGCGTACGCGTCGAAGTCGCGCGGCGTCGTCTCCGCCGCGCCAACGTTCGAATCGCCGGGCCGCACCGCGAAGCGCGTGCAGTTTCCGCTGACCGAAATCGCCGTCGACGACGCGGGCAAGCTCGACCTCGAGAAGATGAGTGGAGCGTCGACCGGCGCCGGCCTCGTGTTCGTGTGCAACCCGAACAACCCGACCGGCGCGGTGCACGGAACCGATCCGATTGCATCGATGGTGTCGAAGATCGCGAAAGCGTCACCCGAGACCGTGATTCTGATCGACGAGGCGTATCACGAATACGTCACGGATTCGGCCTACTCCACGGCCATTCCACTCGTGGCCAAGTACCCGAACGTCATCGTCTCGCGCACGCTGTCGAAAGCTCACGGCATGGCCGGAATGCGGCTCGGCTACGCGGTCGGCCAGCCCGAGGTCATCGCAAAGCTGGCCCGCTGGACGATGCCGTACAACGGCAACGCGCTCGTGGTCGCCGCCGGCGTCGCGTCGATCGAGGACGAAGCCCAGATCGAGCGCGAGCGCCGCCGCAACACCGACGTGCGCAAGTTCACGACCGACTTCTTCCGTAACAACGGCTTCAAGACGAGCGACTCGCAGGCGAACTTCGTCTGGGTCAACCTGCGGCGGCCCGCGCAGGAGTTCGCGCAGGCGTGCGAGAAGCAGGGCATCCTCGTCGGCCGCGCGTTCCCGCCCTTCGAGAAGACCCACGGCAGAATCTCGCTCGGCACGATGGACGAGATGCAGCGGGCGGTCGGGGTGTTCAAGAACGTGCTCGGCCTGACGACAACGACAGCGGGCGGCAGATAGGCAGCAGGAATAAGGAGATTCAGAATGGCTCTGTCGAGACGCGGATTCGTGAGCACCCTCGGCATCGGGGCTGCCGGCCTCGTCGGTGGGCGGATCCTCAGCGGCGGCCGCGTGATCGGCCCGTGGTCGCGGCCGTTCGATGAGGCGTTGTTCGCGCAGGGCGCCCAGCCGCTGCTGCTGCACAACAACGAGAACCCGCTCGGACCGGGTGAGAAGGCGCTCAACGCGATCAGGGCGAAACTCACCGAGCGCGGCATACCGGCGGCCCGGTATTCGTCGCCGGCGGGCCAGCTCGCCGCCGCGGTTGCCTCGAAGTTCGGCTGCAAGCCCGAGAACGTCCTGGTCGGATGCGGCTCGACGCAGATCCTGCGCAACGCAACGTTCGCATTCACGTCGCCGGAGAGGCCGCTGGTCGGCGGCAGCCCGACCTACGAGGAGTGCGGCGACGTCGCCAAGCTGCTTAGCGCGCCGATCAAAACGGTGCCGGGCGACAGCAACATGCGTCACGACCTCGAGGCGATGGCTGCGGCCGCTGTCGGCGCCGGCCTCGTGTTCTTCGACAACCCCAGCAACCCGGCAGCTACGGTGCATCCCGCCACCGCGGTCCAGGCGTTCGTCGAGAAGGTCCGCAGCACGTCGCCGGATACGGCGATCCTGATCGACGAGGCGTATCACGATTACGTCACCGACCCGGCCCACAAGACGCAGATTCCGCTCGCGCTCGAGACGCCGAACCTGCTGGTCGCCCGGACGTTCTCCAAGGTGTACGGCATGGCCGGTCTGCGCATCGGGTATGCCATCGGCCGCGCCGACACCATCAAGAAGCTTCGCGAGCTGCACTATGGGCTGAGCACGAACGTGCTCGGGCTGGCCGCGGCGATCGCCTCGATTCAGGACGACGCGAGGCTGCAGCAGGAAGCGCAGCGGAACACCGAAGCGCGCAAGTTCACGGCGGACTGGTTCAAATCAAACGGCTTCAAGCCGACCGACTCGCAGTGCAACTTCCTGTTCGTCGACGTCAAGCGGCCGGCGCGCGAGTTCCGTGATGCGTGCAGGAAGCAGGACGTCCTCGTCGGGCGTGACTTCCCGCCATTTGAGAAGTCGCACGCGCGCATTTCGATCGGCACGCTCGACGAGATGAAGCGGGCGGTCGGCGTGTTCGGCCAGGTGCTCGGCGTCAAGGCTGCGGCTGCCTGAGGGCAGCCGCACGCGTCATTCGGCGGAAAAACAGATTCCCGATCCGTGCAGCCAGCAGGCGTCCGACCGCTCGTGCGCGTCGCGCCTGAGCCGTTTGATAGGGCCGAACGGACGTTTGGTCATCGCGCTGGCAAGCTCCCCATTCAACGCATCGTTCCGCACGCCCACAGCTGAGAAGATCGCCACGAACGTCAGCAGCCGCACATCCAGCGTCTGCGGATCCGCCGTGCGGGTGAGCAGCAGCATCAATCCCTTGCCGATGTTCGTCATCGGTCCCATCGCCGCAGTGAGCGGGATCACCATCCGTCCGCCGTCCGCCAGGCCGTCCAGCCAGGTGTCCAGCGGATGCGTGACGCCGGCGTTGACGAGAATCGCGTCGAAGGTTTCCTGAAGCGCGCCGGCACCATCGCCGTGCCGCACCTCGACCCACGGCATCGACGCGAGGTTGGCCGCAGCCTGCGACGCCAGTCCGCCGTCGACCTCGAACGCCACGACGCGTCCGCCGGCGCCGGTGCAGTGCGCGAGGATCGCCGTGAAGTAGCCGGTGCCGGCGCCGATGTGCATCACGCGAGCGCCGGGCTTCACGCCGAGGGCGTCGATGGCCATGCCGACGACGCTCGGCGCCCCGTTGAAGAGCATCCGCGCCGGCTCGATGCCGATCGCGATGTTGTGGTAGACGTGCCGCGGATCCGCATCCTCGGTCTGGCGCGGCGGGCTGCCGAAGTCCGCCTCGCTGCGCACCGTCCACGGGCCCGGCGGCAGAAACCGCTCGCGTGGCACCGACGCGAGCGCTTCGACCACCGAGGCCGAGCGGATGTTGGCCACCATCTGCACTTCTTCCGCGAAGAAGCGCCGCCGCGCTGACAGATCGATCACTTGGGCCTCCGTCGCCGCGAGCCCGAGGGGGAGCGGGACGATCGGTGTGAAACCGTCCGTGCTCGCGGATGAATTGCGCCGTTTCCGGGCTGATCGCCATCGCTCTGACCGGGCGCTGCCAGACATACAGATGCTTGCGCGGCGAGCCGGCGAGGAACTTCAGCTCCCCCGCCTCGTTGAGGCGCTTGACGACCGTGTGGATCGCCGCCATCTCGTTGCTGTAAACCGACAGGTCGACGCCGATCGAGCGCAGCCGGTCGCGGAGTTCGGTCGGGGAGAGGGGAACGCCGGCGTTGCGATAGACGAGCCGGCAGGCGTCGGTCAGGCCGAGCGGTTGCGTCGGGGTGTAGCCAAGCAGGCGCGACAGCGTGCCGATCGTCTGCGCGAGCTGGTCGAGGCGCTGGTCGATCGCACGCCGCTGTTCACCGAGCGACTCGTACTCCTGAACCGCTGCCTGGAGCGCGGTGCGGTAGTCCGGTTCTGTCATGCATATGTTTATACATTAGGTGTAAACATATGCACAAACCCCCAGCTCCAACTCCCAACCCCCAAAAAACGCCAACTCCCAACTCCCAATTTTTTTCCTGGGCTTGGGGGTTTTGGGAGTTGGGAGTTGGGAGTTGGGAGTTGGGAGTTATTTGGGAGTTGGAAATTGGGAGTTGGGATTTGTTCTGTTGTTCCTGCGCCAACTCAAGGCAAGCGACAGCCCCCACACCGCCCCAGCTGCCGCGACGAACAGCATCGTCCACCAGAGAAACGCCGCCCAGAAGCCGGCGTCGAGCGCGGGACGGTCGTACTGGCCGAGCGCGCTGCCGCGTTCCACCATCCAGTGCCACCCGGTGTGCGCGACCAGCGCGGACAGCACGATCGTGCCGATCCGTTCGGGGACGGCGAACTTGAAGAGCGCGTAGAGCAGCGGCAGCATCACCGCGAGCACCAGCAGCTGCCCGAGCTCGACGCCCACGTTGAAGGCGAGCAGTGACGTGAGGACGTGGGAGCCGGCGAACTGCAGCCGGTCCCGCAGCGCGAACGAGAAGCCGAAGCCGTGAATCAGGCCGAACGCGAACGTGATCAGCCATCGCCGCTCGACCGCGGCCGGCGCCACGATGTTCTCGAGCGCCATATAGACGATCGACATGGCGATCAGAGTTTCGACGAGTGCGGGGAACCAGAGCGCGCCGGGCGAGAGCTGGTAGGCGGCGGCAATCAGCGTCACCGAATGCGCGACGGTGAAGGCCGTCACGGCGAGCACCAGCGGCCGGACACGCCGTAAAGGAATCACCAGGCAGAACAGGAACAGCAGATGATCAACGCCGTCGAGGATGTGCGTGAACCCGAGCTGGACGAACCGCACGGCGGCTTGGTGCCACCGCGGGTCGAGCCGCACGACCCCTTCATCGCCCGAGAGCTCGAAGGCGCGTGACGGGGCGTCGGCCGGCAGGAACGTCAGCGCGGTCACGACGCGCAGGCCGAGACGCTCGAGGCCCATGCGGATCGAGAAGTCCGAGCGGTCCGATTGAATCGGGTATTCGAGCACCGCGTCGAGCATGCCTTGATCCCAGATGAGCCGGGTTTCGGCCGTCAGCGGCGGTGCGGACATCTGCGCGAGCGCGCCATCGTAGCTGAGGAACGATCGGTCGGAGGGCAGCGACACACGGACGGCCGCCAGGCGTGGATCGCCCGTGCGCCGATCGTTCTCGTAGACTTCGACGCTGCCCGCGATCCACGTGCCGGCGGCCGCGCGCAGCGCGGGATCGGCCCGGGCGATGTCCAGGAACCCATCCGCAGTCCTCGGGAAGCCGATGTCGCGCATCGCGTGCATCGGCGCGCGCACGATCAGCGTCAGCCGGTGCCCCTGCGGCCGCACGAACGCCTGCACCATGACGTCCAGCGGAATGTCGTGGGCCGCCGGCCGCCCGGTGAAGAGCAGCAGCACCGCCGCGATTGACACGCCGATCCATCGACGGCGCGTCGCGGGCCTGGGCCTGTCCATTCCGCGCAGTGTATACTGCCCGCCGCGTAAGCAGGCAACGGAGGTGGCATGCCAGCATCCCGGAACGTCGTGATTGGCGCATCCTTTGTGACGGTCCTCATCGGCCTCGGTATCACCCAGGCCGTCGTCGAACGCAGCGCCGAGGCGCAGGATGGAAAAACTGTCCAGGCGCCGAGGTTCGAGGTCGATCCGTTCTGGCCCAAGCCGCTGCCGAACAACTGGCTGCTCGGCTCGACGATTGGCGTCGGCGTGGATGCGCAGGATCATGTCTGGATCGTTCACCGCGGCGGGGCGACGCTGAATGCGCGCACCGAAATGGGCGCCGCCACGGATCCGAAGACGGCGGAGGAATGCTGCGTGCCGGCGCCGCCGGTGCTGGAATTCGATGCCGCCGGCAATCTCGTCGGCCATTGGGGCGGGCCGGGCGAGGGCTACGAGTGGCCGAAGTCGAACCACGGCATCACCATCGATCACAAGGGCAATGTCTGGATCGGCGGCAACGAGCGCGGCGAGGATACCAAGACGTTCGCGGACGGTCAGGTGCTGAAGTTCACGCGCGCCGGCAAGCTCCTGATGCAGATCGGCCACGCGAGCAAGAGCGGCGGCAGCAACGATACGGAAAACTTCGGCGGGCCGGCGAAAATCTTCGTCGATCCGCGCTCGAACGAGGTGTTCATCGCCGACGGCTACGGCAACCGGCGCGTCATCGTGATCGATGCCGACACCGGCAAGTACAAGCGTCACTGGGGCGCCTACGGCGCGAAGCCGGACGACACGAACATCGGCCGCTACGATCCGTCAGCGCCGCCGGCGAAACAGTTCAGGACGCCGGTGCACTGCGCCGAGCTGTCGAACGACGGCCTGCTCTACGTCTGCGACCGGCCCAACGACCGCATCCAGATCTTCAAGCCGGACGGCACGTTCGTGAAGGAAGTGATCATCGCGCCGAAGACGCTTGGCGACGGATCGGTGTGGGACATCGCGTTCTCGAAGGATCCGCAGCAGCGCTACATGTACGTCGCCGACGGCAAGAACGAGAAGGTCTACATCTTCCAGCGCGACACGATGCAGCTGCTCACCAGCTTCGGCGCCGGCGGGCGGCAGCCGGGGCAGTTCTTCGCGGTGCACAGCATCGCGACCGACTCGAAGGGGAACATCTACACGACGGAGACCTACGAAGGAAAGCGGCTGCAGAAGTTCGTCTTCAAAGGCGTGGGAGCGGTCCCCGTCAACCAGGGACCGCCGTGGCCGACAAAGTAATCACTGCGCGCGCACGTACTTCCGCAACATCTTGGGGCCGACCTCGGCCCCATAGATGTTGCCCTTGAAGTCGGCCGCCACGCCTTCCGCGCCGCTCGTGGCCGACTTGTCGGGATCCGGCTCAGGATCCGGGATGAACGCGGTGACCTTGCCGTCTTTCGCGCTGCCGACGTAGATGCCGCGCTTCCAGCCCGGATTCCGCTTGGTGTTCGACTCGGAGTCCGCGACGTAGATCACGTCGTTCCGATCGATGTAGATCCCGCTGGGGCGGCTGAACTGCTTCCATTCCTCGATGAACTTGCCGTCCTGATCGAAGATCTGGATACGGTTGTTGGCGCGGTCGCCGACGAACAGGCGTCCTTTCGAGTCGAGCGCGATCGCGTGCGGCACGTTGAACTCGCCCGGTTTGGACCCCTGCGTTCCCCATGCCTTGATGAACTTGCCGTCCTTCGAGAACTTCACGATCCGGGCGTTGGTGTTGTTGTCGTGGCCGTCGGCGACGAAGATGTCGCCGTTTCTGGCGACGACGACGTCGGAGGGTTGGTTGAAGGTGTCGGGATCGTTACCGGCAACGCCTGCCTTCCCCAGGGTCAGCAGCAGCTTGCCGTCCGGGCTGAATTTGAAGACCTGGTGCCCCTTGCCGTCCTGACCGCGTGCGTCGGTGATCCAGACGTTTCCCTGGTGGTCGACGTGGAAGCCATGCGGAAAGATGAAGAGCCCGGCGCCGAAGCTCTTGAGCAGTTTGCCCGAGGGGTCGAACTGCATGATCGGCTCTTCGGTGCGGCCCGCGCAGCTGTTCAGCGTGCAGCGGTCAGCGACCCAGATGTTGCCCTTTGGATCGATGTCGACCGCACTGGTCGATCCCCAGATGCGTCCCGCGGGCAGCTGCGCCCAGTTGTCGACGGGCTTGTAGAGATTGTCCGGCGGCTGTTGTGCCGATCCCGACACACTTGCAAGAGCGAGGCAGGCCATCGCGATCGCCAGACGGCGCACATGAGACATCAGCAGGTCCTCCATCGGCGGTGGAATGTACCACGAGTTTGGGGGCTCGTCACGGTCGCGCTGCAACGTACCGACGGTATTTCACGATGACCACGACGAGCACGACGAGCACGACGAAACGAAGAGCACGAAGAAAGAAGCAATAAGAACAAGACAACGGGCCTGTGGCCCGCCGGCCTCCGGCCGGCCGGACGAACGAGGTTAGCGCAGCGCGGCGCCACAGGCCACGCTGTCACGCCGAACGACACGCACCTCCGTGCGTCCTCCGTGACTCCGCGCCTCCGCTGTGTGAACTACTCCGTGATCTCCGTAACCTCCGCTCCCTCTAACTTCGTGCACTTCGATCACGATGAAGTAGGATGACGATCGGTGCCGGAAGGGGTTTACAGCAACGATCTCCTGCGACGGCGGCGTCGCACCGACTGGTTCGTCATCGCCGCGATCATCGTCACGCTCTACGGCGGGCTGCTGAGATTCGAGGCGCTGTCGGGGATGTATGGGCACGACCGCCAGCCGCGCTGGGCGGAGACGCTGGAGGAGCATCTCGTCCCAGTTGCGCGGGCGCTGCACCCGGAGACGATCGTGTGGCACACCATCCCGGTGCCATACGTGGGCGGCGATCCGATCAACTACATCCGCTACGCCCGCGAGATGCGGCATTTCTATCAGGCGCACGTGCGCGAGCCGGTCTTCCTCGCGATCACCCGCGGCTTCCTGTGGCTGACCGGCGGGCGCGACATCGCGGTCAGCTACGCGTCGCTGCTCGGCGGCACGCTGGCCATCTTCGGGACGTTTCTGCTCGGCGCAACTGCCTGCTCACGGTTGGTCGGCCTTGCCGCGGCGTTCGCGCTTGCCATCGAGCTGCAGGCGATCACCTGGAGCGTTGACGGGTGGCGCGACGACACGTTCATGCTGTTCGTGACGCTGTCGGCGTGCTCGTTCCTGCACCTCCAGCGCGAGCGGTCGACTCGGACAGGGGTCATCACCGGCATCGCCACCGCCGCGGCGAGCCTTACCCGCATCTCCGCGCTCTCGTTCGTCGTCCCTGCATGGATCTGGATTGCGTGCACGGCGCCGGCCGGAGCCCGCCGCGCGGCATGGAAATCGGTCGCCATCTCCGCGGTCGTGTGGAGCGTGCTCGCCGGCCCGTATCTGTTCAACTGCTGGTGGACCTTCGGGGATCCGCTGTACGCGCTCAACTACCACGCGCGCTACTACCGCTACGCGGAGGGCCTGCCACTCGACGAGTCCGTGGGGGCGCTCGAGTATGCCGGGTCGAAGCTGATGACGCGGCCGATATCAACGCTGGATACGGCGGCGCAAGGGCTCGTCACGGTCCCGTTCTTCAACAAGTGGAAGGGGTGGGCGGAGTGGAGCGGCGCGATCGGTCCGGTGATGACGATCTTTGGCGCGCTGGGCGCGATTGCTGCGCTGTGGTCGCCGCATGGACGGCTGCTCGTCCTGATCCTCTTCACGTCGCTCGTACCGTATGCGCTGACCTGGTCGGTCGGCGGCGGCGGCGAGTGGCGCTTCACGCAGCACGTGTATCCGATCTATCTCGTGTTCGCGTGCACGGCGATTGCCGGGACGGTAAGCGTTCTGCGCGAGGTGCTGCAGCGGCGGCGCGCGGTTCACGTCACGCGCCAGCAGGCCACACGCGCGGCCGCGCTCGCGGCGGCTGCTCTCCTCGCGTGGGCGGCATTCATGTTCTCGCCGCTCCTGGTCGCACGAGAGGCATTGGCCGCGGGGGATCCGATCAGCATCACCGCCGGCGAGCGCGATGCGTGGTTCTTCGGCGACGCTTGGTCGGATCCGATCGATTACGGGAACGTCGCGGTCCGCGTCGCCGAGGCCGAGGTTGCCAGCATCCGCCTGCCGCTGGCCGATTCCGCCTACGTGATGACGCTGCGCATGGATCCCCCGCTGACCGCCGACATCGGCCGCCAGCCGAGGCTGACCGTCTTCCTCAACCGGCGCCAGCTTGGAGAAATCGATCTCGTGCGCGACCCCGCGCGCATGGGCAGCTACCGCCTGCAAGTGCCGAAAGACGCGGTGAAGCCGCTCAGCCGCCTCGAAATCATGGCGTCGCGCCTGGTGCCGGCCGCCGAGGCCGGCGTGCCGTTCATATCGCTTGCGCCAGACACGCCGGTCGCGTTTCGGTTGTGGTATGTGAGGCTGGAGCCGGTGAAGTGATCGGGGGCCAGGGACCGGGGGCCAGGGTCCGGAAGTTCGAAGAGAGCAGCGGTCTTTTTCTGGCCCCTGGCCCCTGGTCCCCGGCCCCTGTTCATTCCGGCGTGGTCGCCTCGATTCGCTTCGGATCTATGCGCCAGACATTGCCCTGACGAAGATTCGAGAGCCATACCGATCCGTAACCCACCCGGATCGCATCGCCTCCCTCGCCGAAGAACTGCTGCGCGACCTTGTTCGTCGACGGATCGATGCGCGTGACCGGGTACTCGAATGACGTCACCCATACCGATCCCTCGCCGACGGCGATCTCGCCGCCGGGGCCCGGGATGCCGGCTTCGATCGTCGCCACCACCTTGTTCGTCTTGACGTCCACGCGCGAGATGCTGCCGTCCTCCTGGTTCACGGTCCAGACGGATCCCTCGCCGACGGCGAGAAACCGGGGACGGCCGCCGACCTTGATCGTTTCCTCGACCAGGTTGGTGTTGGCGTTGACGCGCGTCAGGACGCTCTTTTCCGTGCTGGTGACCCACACGGTGCTATCGGCGAAGGCGACCGTGTACGACCCGGGCGCGACGTAGATTTCGGCGACCACCTTGTTCGTATCCGGATCGATCCGCGCGAGGGTGCCCTTGTCGTCGGTCATGATCCAGACGCTGCCCGCGCCCGTCGCAAGGCCGCCCTCGCTGTTGCCGATCGTGACCGGGAGCGTCGCCACGACCTTGCCCGTCTTGACGTCGATCCTCGAGACGTTCTTGTCGCCACAGTTCGGCACCCAGATGGCGCCGAACCCCGCGGCAATGCCGGAGCAGGGGGACTTGCCGACGGCAATCGTGTCCACGATCTTGTTCGCCTTCGGATCGATGCGCGCCACGCTGTTGCGAGGGCTGTTCGACACCCACACGTGCTCGTCGATGACGATCCAGTCGGGCACGCCCGGAATCTCGAAGACGTTATCCGGCTTGAGCTTCGTCATCGGGATGCGAAGGTGCGCCTCTTTGACGCCGGGCCGCTTCGGCGGGCGCGGCTTGTCCTGAGGCGTCCCGGCGCCCGCGGTGAACACGAACAGCGCGACCACCCCGAGAGGCGAAAGTTTGGCGAGGGTTTTCATAGGGAGGTGCGATAATAACCCACTCCGATGCCTGCCAGGATTTCCCCTCGTACTGCGTTGATCCTCGCCTCCGCGGCGTTTTCGGGGGCGACGCTGTGGGCGGCGCAGGCGGCTCCAGCGACGCCGATGCAGCCGTCGGCGCTGGCGATCGAGTTCTTCGAAGCACAGATCCGCCCGCTCCTCGTCGAGTCCTGTTTCGACTGCCATACGGACGACGAAAAGGGAGGGCTGCGTCTCGATTCGCGGGAGCGCATGCTCAAGGGAGGCGAGTCGGGACCGGCCATCGTCCCCGGCGATCCCGATGCGAGCCTGCTGATGCGCGCGGTGCGGCACACGACGGGTGTAGAGAAGATGCCGCGGAAAGCGGACAAGCTGACCGAGGTGCAGATCGCCGCGCTGGCGACGTGGATCAAGGATGGCGCGGCCTGGCCCATCGCGACGTCGGCGAGCAGCACGGCGGCGCCGGCCGCGGCGAAACCCGACAAGGTGATCACCGCGGAGCAGCGAGCGTTCTGGTCGTTTCGCCCGTTGCAGAAGCCGGCGATCCCCGAGGTCGGGCGGCGCGACTGGCCGAGGACCGACATCGACCGTTTCATCCTCGCGCGCCTCGAGCGCGAAGGGCTTGCGCCGGTGGAACCGGCCCCCAAGCGGGCGCTGATTCGGCGTGCGACGCTGGATCTGACGGGCGTGCCGCCGACGATCGAGGAGATTGACGCGTTCGCGGCAGACGACTCGCCGGACGCCTTCGCGAAGGTCATCGACCGGCTGCTCGCGTCGCCGCGTTACGGCGAGACCTGGGGACGCGCGTGGCTCGACGTCGCGCGCTACGGCGAGGACGATCCGCGCAGCCTCGATCCGCAGGGCCGCGGCTACAACCCGTATCCGAACGCCTACCTGTATCGCGACTGGGTCATCAAGGCGTTCAACGACGACCTGCCGTATGCCGACTTCGTGGTCGCGCAGATTGCCGGCGACCTCATGGACGACGCGGTGCGGCCGCGTATGCTGCCCGCGCTGGGCCTGCTCGGGCTCGGTCCGTGGTACTACGACAACGGCTCAGTCGAGGTCACGCGGGCCGACGAGCGGCACGATCGGGTCGACGTGGTCTCGCGCGGGTTCCTCGGCCTCACCGTCGCCTGCGCGCGCTGCCACGACCACAAGTACGATCCGATTACCGCCAGGGACTACTACGCGCTGGCCGGCGTGTTTCTCAATTCGACCTATTACGAGTACCCGCTCGCGCCGAAAGCGGTCGTCAACGAATACAAGGCGACCGAAAAGAAGATCGAGCAGAAGGAGAAGCTCCTCGGCGAGTTCCTCCAGACCGAGAGCCGCCAGCTCGCGGAAACGCACGCGCTGAGCGCGGCGAAATACATGCAGGCGGCGTGGAAGGTCACCGGCGAGCCGAAGAAGGACAAGGCGCGCGTGGTGGACGAAGAGAAGCTCGATTTCGAGCTGTTCGACCGATGGCTCCGCTTCCTGGCGAAGCCGCCGAAGTTCTACCCCTACCTGAAAGACTGGCAGGCGATGATCGCGAAAGGCGGCAGCGCCGACGAAGCGAAGAAGCTGGCCCAGACGTTTCAGGCGCTGCTCCTCGAGATCATGTTCGAGAAGAAGGAGATCGACGAGGAGAACGAGATCATCGCGGCGAAGGCGCTGCCCGGCACCAAGAAGAAGAAGCCGTCGAACCTGCCCAACGAGTTCGTGACGAACGACGATTTCTGTCCGGGGTGCGGGCTTGAGCTGAAGGGATTGCCTCCCGAGCGGATGATGCTCTGGACCGACGCGTTCAGGCGCGATCTCGAGGACGGCTTCGATCCGGCGTACACCGAGTACATCAAGCCGGGACTGCTCATGTTCCGCGGCTGGGGACTCGAGCGGCAGCTCTCGGGCGACCGCCGCAAGCACGTCGAGGATCTGCGCAACGACATCAAGGAAATGAAGAAGGCGCAGGCGCCGAAGTTCGCTTACGTGCACGGCGTCCGCGACGAGGAGAAGCCGGCGAACCTCAAGCTGGCGATCCGCGGCAATCCGATGAAGCTCGGCGACGAGGTGCCGCGCCGGTTTCTCACCGTGCTCAGCGAAGCCGAGCCGCCCCGGTTCGGCGCCGGCAGCGGACGCCTCGAGCTCGCGCGGACGATTGCCGCGCATCCGCTCACCGCCCGCGTCATCGTCAACCGCATCTGGAAGGGCCACTTCGGCACCGGAATCGTCAACACCCCGAGCAACTTCGGCGAGAACGGCGAACGGCCGACGCATCCCGAGCTGCTCGAGTATCTCGCGCAGTCCTTCGTCGCCAACGGCACGTCGATCAAGAAACTGCATCGCGAGATCATGCTGAGCGCCGTGTACCAGCTCGGCTCCGAGCACGTCGCGGTCAACGCCGACAAGGATTCCGGCAACCGTCTCTACTGGCGCGCGAACCGGCAGCGGCTCACCGCCGAACAGCTTCGTGACTCGATCCTGTTCGTGTCCGGCGCGCTCGAAGAAAAGATGGGCGGGCCGTCGAGCGAGCTGACCCCGGCGTTCAATCGCCGGACGATCTACGGCAAGGTCAGCCGTTATCGCATGGATCAATATCTTCAGTTGTTCGATTTCCCGGCGCCGACGATCTCCGCCGAACAGCGCTTCGCGACGAACGTGCCGCTCCAGCGGCTGTTCTTCATGAACAGCGACTTCATGCAGCAGCAGGGGGAGCTGCTGGCGCGACGGGTCGGCGACGAGCCTGACGCGCGTGCGCGCATCCGCAAGGCGTACCGGCTGATCTTCGGCCGCGATCCGCTCGAGACGGAAATCGCCGCGGGCGTTGCCTACCTGACGCAGGAGCCGATGCGCACCTACGAGGAGCGCAAGGCCGAGAGCGCGAAGGCCGAGAGCACGAAAAAAGACGCGAACGCAGAAAAGAAGCCGCCGTCGAACCTGTCGGACGGCGAAGGTCCGCCGCCGATGACTGCCGACGGCATGATGGCGGGCGTGGTGCCCGGCGCAGGCCCGCCCGCGGATCAGAAGAAGCTGCTCCCGGTGACGCCGCTCGGGCGTTACATCAAGGTGCTCCTGAGCTCGAACGAATTCCTCTTCGTGAACTGATCATGAGCCATAGAGCCAGACGGCCCGTCACCCGGCGCGAGGCGCTGTGCCGCATCGGCAACGGCTTCGGCATGCTCGCGTTCGCCGGCATGGTGGGCGAGTCGCTCGCCACTGCCGCCACGCTGGTGGCTTCGCAGCTCGACCCGAAGGTGCGCGCCTCGGGCGGCCTGCATCATGCCGCGAAGGCGAAGCACGTCATCTTTCTGTTCATGAACGGCGGTTTGTCGCAGGTCGACAGCTTCGACCCGAAGCCGATGCTCGAGAAGTATCACGGGCAGCCGTTGCCCGGCGGGAGCATTGCCACCGAGCGCAAGACAGGCGCGCTGATGCGCTCGCCGTTCGCGTTCAAGAAATACGGCCAGTCCGGCATGGACGTCAGCGAGCTGTTTCCGCACGTCGGCGAATGCGCCGACGACATCTGCTTCATCCGCTCGGTCTACACGGACATCCCGAACCACGAGCCCTCGATGCTGATGATGAACACCGGCCACAGCCAGGTCGGCCGTCCATCCATCGGCTCGTGGCTCACCTACGGCCTTGGCACCGACAACAAGAACCTCCCCGGCTACGTCGTCCTCTGTCCCGACATTCCGACGACGGTGGGACCGCCGCTGTGGAACAACGCGTTCCTGCCCGCGCTGCATCAGGGGACGTTCATCGGTGACAAGACCGAGAAGCCGGATCAGATCGTCGGCAAGGACTTCGATCCGAAGAAGCTCGTCAACTACATTCACAACGACAAGTTCACGCTGACCGAGCAGCGCCGCGAGCTCGATCTGCTGGCCGATCTCGACCGGCTTCGCAACGAGCGCGAGCAGATTCGCGATCCGCAGCTCGAGGCCGCCATCTCGTCGATGGAAATCGCCTATCGGATGCAGACCGAGGCGCCGGAGGTCTTCGACATCCGCAAGGAAACCGAGGCGACGCTGAAGCTGTATGGGCCCGGGAGCACCGCGCGCGGATGCCTCATGGCTGTCCGGCTCGTCGAGCGGGGCGTCCGCATGGTGCAGATCTACTACGCGAAGGGCGATCCGTGGGACGCCCACGCGGACATCCAGGCGCACCGGAAGAACGCCAAGGACTCGGATCAGCCGTTTGCCGCGGTGATCAAGGACCTGAAGTCGCGCGGCCTCTTCGACGAGACACTCGTCGTCTGCGGCTCAGAGTTCGGCCGGACGCCGGTCTGCGAGATTGGCGGCGGCGCGGGCACGGTCCAGAACGGCCGCGATCACAACCCGTTCGGGTTTACCATGTGGCTCGCCGGCGCCGGGGTCAAAGGCGGCACGATCCACGGCGCGACGGACGATTTCGGCTTCAAGGCGATTGAAAAGCCGGTGCACGTCCACGATCTGCACGCGACGATCCTGCACCTGATGGGCATCGATCACACGAAGCTGACGTATCGTTACAGCGGCCGGGATTTCCGGCTCACCGACGTTTCTGGCAACGTGATCAAGGAAATACTGAGTTAGGAGGAAAGGTTTCCATGCGCCGACGGATTCTTGCTGTTCTTTTCGCCGTCCTTGCTGTCCTCAGCATCGCGTCGGGTCCGGCCGCCCAGGTTTCTCCAGGTGCGGCCGCCCAGCAGGACGCGCCGGAATACGGTCCCGCCAAAGGCTCGCTGGTCATCGTCGGCGGCGGCGGCACGGACGGAACCGGCATCGTCGAAAAGTTCATCGAGCTTGCCGGCGGTCCTGAAGCCAAGGTCATCATCGTTCCCACCGCGGGCGGCAATCGCGCCGATGACGGCAGCATCCGGCAGTACAAGGAGGAGGAGCGCATCGCCTCCTGGATGCGCCGCGGCCTGAAGAACGTCAAGATGCTCCATACGCACGACCCGAAGGTCGCGGACACGCCGGAGTTCGTCAAGGATCTTCGCGAAGCCAACGCGGTATGGTTCGACGGCGGCCGCCAGTGGAACATCGTCGACTCGTACGCGAACACGCTCGCCTACAAGGAATTCCACAAAGTACTCGAGCGCGGCGGCGTCATCGGCGGAAGCTCCGCCGGGGCGACGATTCAGGGTGAGTATCTCGTCCGTGGGGACACCTCGGGACCGAACGTCATGATGACGGCGGAGCCGAACCACCAGGAAGCGTTCAAGTTCCTCCGCAAGTCCGCCGTCGATCAGCACATCAACGCGCGCAACCGGTGGGACGACCTGGTTCCGGTCATCCAGAAGTTTCCGAAGCTGCTCGGCATCGGCTTGTCCGAAGGCACGGCGATCATCGTGAAGGGCGACACCTTCGAGGTCATGGGCAAGTGGAAGGTGGCGGTCCACGACAACACGCACCTCTACCAGCCGTGGGAGAAGCCGTACTACGTCCTGTCCCAGGGCGACGTCTACAACATGAAGACGCGGAAGATCGAGAAGTACGGCAACGGCGTGACGCCGCGCCGCACGACGACGACTGACGGACGCGGAGGCCAGCCCTGAGCGAGCGCAGCGAGTCGAAGGGCTACAACCAGCCGCGCTGACGGGCCAGGCGCGCGGCTTCGACCCGATTCCGCGCGCCCAGCTTTCCGATCGATTCGGACAGGTAGTTCCGCACCGTTCCTTCCGAGAGCTTCAGGCGCTTTGCGATCTCCGCGCCGGACAGTCCCTCATCAGCCAGACGCAGCACCTGCCGTTCCCGATCCGTCAGCGGATCGGGTTCGGTCCACGCTTCGCTCGCGAGTGACGGATCGATCGCGCGGCCGCCGCCGGCGACCCGCCTGATCGCATCAGCGAGCTGCGCCGACGGCGCATCTTTCAGCAGATATCCGGACGCGCCGACCTCGAGCGCGCGCCGCAGGTAGCCGGGGCGGGCAAACGTGGTGAGGATCACGACGCGGCAGTTGCAGCCTTTCTCGCGAAGCCGTGCCGCGAGGTCGAGCCCGGTGAGCCCGGGCATCTCGATGTCGGTGACGACGATGTCGGGGCGATGCTTCAGCGCGAGCGAGAGCGCCTCGTCGCCGGAGCGGGCCTGCGCGACGACCTCGAAATCGTCCTCGATCTCGAGCAGCGCCGTCAGCGCGCCCAGGACCATGGTCTGGTCCTCGGCAACGAGTATGCGGATCACGACGCCGCCAGAACGCCGGCGGATGCGGCCTCACGCGCCGGGATCGAGAGGACGAGCCGCGCGCCCTCCCCGCCGTCGACGTGCAGGCGGCCGCCAATCGCGCCGAGCCGGGTCCGCATGCCCGAGAGGCCGGCTCCTTCGACCAGATCGCCTCCGACGCCGTTGTCGGCCACGGTCAGAACGATCTCGTCCGCTTCGCGCGCGAGCGTCACGCGGCACACCGTCGCGCCGGCGTGGCGGACGATGTTGGTGAGCGCTTCGCGAAGGCCGAGGGAGAGGGCGCGTTCTTCGTCGGCGCCGAGCGGCAGCGGCTCGAGGTCCGCTTCAAGCGCGACGCCTGCCGATTCGAGCGCCTTGCGCCCCTTCTCGAGCTCGGCGGCAAATCCCTCGCCCCTGTAACCGTGGATGGCGTGGCGCACTTCGGCGAGCGCGTTGCGCGAGATCTGCTCGACCTCCCGGATCTCGATTGCCGCGCGGGCTGGGTTGCGGTCGGCGAGCTTGGCGGCCAGCTCGGACTTCAAGACGATGACGGAAAGCGTGTGTCCGAGCAGGTCGTGCAGATCGCGGGCGATCCGCTCGCGCTCGGCGGTGCGCGCGAGCTGCTCGGCCAGCTCATGGGCCTTGATCAGCGCCTGATCCTTGCGCCGCATCTCGGCGAAGTGGACGTTCGAGCCGCCGACCAGGATCGAGAACACGACTGCCGGCACCCACGATTGCGGGTGCAAGCCAAAGATCATCGTTTCGACCGCCACGATCCCGACAATCACGGCGATCCACTTGATCCCGCGTGACGGCGGCGCGATCTCGCCGGCGAACGCGGCCGCGTAGATGAAGAAGCAGCTGCCGCCGGGATTGTGCGGTGTGACGATCGCCGCGATGGCGACGATGGCGAGGGCGATGCGCAGCAGCGCGGTGCCGCCGACCCAGAATCCGCGGAAGTAGAGGACGAGAAACACCGCGAGCGCGGCGCCGTCGAGCACCCACTCGGCCGGCGTGTTGCCCAGGAAGCCGTAGAACAGGAAGATCGAGACGTAGATCAGCCATGCGAACGGCGTCCAGCCGACTGGCGAATCCGGCGGCAGCAGTCTCAGGCGCATGTCCGCCTCATTATCACCGGAAGCGGACCTCGTCGATGGCGAAGCGGAAGGGGCCGGGCTTCGCGCCCGCCGAGAAGAGGATGCCCTTGATGTCCGAGCCATCGATGCCGGAGAACTGCGAGAACGGCACGACGAACTCCTTCCATTCCTTGCCGGGCGCGAAGGTATAGCCGACGGGGATGTCGCCAAGCCGGCTCGCGAACACCATCAGCTGATGCTGACCGCCGTCGCCGCGAGCCCAGAAGACGATCTCCTTGAATCGCGACAGGTTGACCGGCGTCATCGGCGTCTTGTCGGGGAAGAACATCGCACCGGCCCACGGATACATCGCGCCGGCGGCGACCGTTCCGCTGACTTCGAGTGCGCCCGCCGTGTTGTTCGCCCCGCTCGTGATTACGGTCATCGCCGCCTCGGACTTGCCGCCCATCATCGAATCGGTGGAGATCTGCCAGCCGGTGCCGAACTCGACCGACGGCTCGCCCTTGTCGAAGGTGCTGACGATGCCGGTGGTGGTTGCCGCGTCAGCCACCGCCGGCGCCGTGCCGGCCACCGGCCGATCCGCGCGCACGCCGCCCTTCCAGATCTGCACGATGTCGCGCGTCGCGGTGATGTCCTCGGCGGGATTGCCGGAAACGAGGACGAGATCGGCACGCATGCCTTTTGCGATCCGGCCGCGATCGGTCAAGGCGAAGACCTTCGCCGGCACCGACGTGGCGGCGGCCAGCGCTGCTTCGGGGGTCAGGCCGGCCTTCACCAGCAGCTCGAGCTCGCGGTGAATGCTCGAGCCGTGGGCGGTGCCCGGATTCGGCGCATCCGAGCCGGCGAGGATCGGCACGCCGGCGTCGTGCAGGCTCTTGGTGGCGGCAAACGCGTAGTCGATCCGCAGGCGCGAGTTCGCTCGTTTCGGGAAGCTGGCGCCCAGGTTCGCTCGCTCGACGGGCGTGATGAGCGACTTCATGCGCGGGTCGTCGACCAGCGACGCCCCGCTCGGCACGCTGGTCGCGCTTTCGAGCACCGTGAGCGTCGGCGTGATGAACGCGCCGGCCTTCTTCACCCGCGCGGTGAAGTCCTCGGCGGGCGGCGAATCCTCGAAGAGGTGGATCAGGCCGCTCGCGCCGGCCGCGATCGCGTCATCGGCAGATGCCTGCGATCCGATGTGCACGACCGCCAGCTTGCCCGCCTTGCGCGCCGCCGCGATGGTGGCGCCCAGCGTCTCGCGGTCGATGCTCGGCATCTTCAGCTGATACGCCGCGCCGCTGTCGTAGACGATCTTGATGTAGTCGGAGCCCTCGGCGATCCGGGCGGCGACGAACGCCTCGGCGTCCGCCGGCGAGGTCAGCGTCGGGATCTTCATTCCGTATTCGGTGCCGTGCCCGCCCGGCGCCGTCACCAGCGTCCCGGCAGAGAAGAGGTCGGCCCGCTTGCTCGCGCCGCCGGGCTCGCGCTGCTGTTTCCGCATGGCCGCGGCGAAGCTGTAATCGGTGAACATGTCCAGCTCGGTGGTGACGCCGAACACGAGCGCCCGTTCGAGCGCGTCGCCAAACGCGTGCGTGTGGGCGTCGATGAGGCCCGGCAGGAGCGTCCGGCCGGTGCCGTCGATCGCCTCGATGACCGAAGGCGCTTTCGTGCCGACACTGGCGATGACGCCGTTCCTGACGATGACGTCGGTCGGCGGCAAGGTTTTCTCGCCGTCGAAGACGCGGACGTTGCGGATCACGAAGGTGCCGGACTCTTGAGCGTTGGCCGCTGAGGGTTTCGGCTTCGAGCCAGCCACGCCGACGGCGATCAGTGTTCCCCCGGCGAGGATTGCGGCAATGAATGTCTTATTCATAGTTGCACCACACACGCGCACGCTGACACTAGCCCACGGCAAACACGACGATCACGATGATCACGACGAGCACGAAGGAGATCACGAAGAAACCAGTCGAAGCACGAACGGCCTGTGGCGCCGCGCTTTCGCGCGGCACGAACCGACGCAAGGCGACAGATGCAAGCGCGCTTGTTCGCAGACGCGTTGCATCTGCCGTCTTGCGTTGGTTCGTCCGGCCGGCCGAAGGCCGGCGGGCCACAGGCCATTCCCGCCAGCCCCTTTTCAGCATGTGAAAACTCCGTGGGCTTCGTGCCTCCGTGTTGACGGGTCTTCTCCGTGGCCTCCGGCCGGCTCCTCGCCTCTAATTCCGCTATCTCTAGCCAAAGTTCCGATCTTCGTCGCGACGATAACCCCACACGGCCAACGCCAACCCGATAACCGTGAATCCTGCCAGCGCGGTGATGTGCGTCCAGGCCGGAGCGTCCCCGCCGGCGCCGATAGATTTCAGCGCGAGCTGACCGAGGTGATACGCGGGCATCCACGGCGCGATGGACTTCATGAAACTTGGCAGAACCTCGATCGGAATCCAGAGCCCTGACACGAATCCCATCGGCAGATACACGAGGTTGACGACCGCCGGCGCGGCGTTCGGGCCGACCAGATAGCCGGCGGCAAGCCCGAGCGCGCAGAACGGGATCGCCCCGAGGATGAGCGTGCCGGCCATCGTCGCCCAGGCGGCAACGTCGAGGCGGACGCCGCCCGCCGTGATCGCGAGCGCGATCAACAGCGACACGATCGTCGCGGAGAACACCGCGCACACGAACATCTTGGCGGCGAAGAACGCGAGCGGCGGCATCGGACTCGCGCGCTTGAGGACGAGCCAGCCCTGGCCGCGCTCGACCGCGACGCCGACGCCGAACCCGAACAGCGCAGCGCCGATGACGCCGAACGCGCCATAGGTCGCCACCAGGTAGGTCGCCATGTTAATGCCGCCCATGCCGCGCCCGCCGAACACGAGCCCGAAGAGCGAGTAGAACATCACCGGAAACGCAATCGAGGGGATCGCGAAGCCGGGCATGCGCGCGACCTTGAGCAGCTCGTACTTGGCTTCGAGCGCATAGACGCGGGTCATGGTCATCGCACACCTCCCACCGCGGACGCGGATCCACGCGGATCACCTTCACGGAACGCGGATTCACGCGGATCAGCTTCACGGAACGCGGATTCACGCGGATTCACATCAGTCTCACGGAACGCGGATTCACGCGGATTCACATCAGTTTCACGAGACGCGGATCCAGGCGGATTCACATCAGTTTCACGAGACACGGATCCAGGCGGATTCACATCAGTTGGCGCCGATCGCGTTGACGTCAACGTGAGGAACGCGTCTTCGAGCCCGGCGCCCGAGACTTCGAGGCCGCTCAGCATCGGGTCGCGCACGAGCAGTTCGCGCGCGACCGATTCGGCATCGCCGGTCAGGATCTCGATCGCGGCGCCGTCCTGCCGGATCGACTGCACGCCGGGCAGCGCATGGATCGTCGGAACCGGCAGCGTCGTGATGCAGCGGACGCGGCGCGACGCCGCGCGTGACTTGATCTGCGCGGGCGTGCCATCGGCAACGATCTCGCCGCGGCTGATCATCACGATGCGGTCGGCCAGCGCATCCGCTTCTTCCAGATAGTGCGTCGTCAGCACAATCGTCCGGCCCTGCGCCGCGAGCAGCCGGATCTGCTGCCAGAACCCGCGGCGTGATTCGACGTCCATGCCGACGGTCGGCTCGTCGAGGAAGAGCAGGTCGGGGTTGCCGCAGATCGCGAGCGCGAACTGCACGCGCTGGCGTTGACCGCCCGAAAGCGTGCCGTAGCGGCGATCGGCGACGCTGACGAGGTCCGCGGCCGCAATCGCCGCCTCGAGGCGCATCGGCGCCGGGTAGTAGCTCGAAAAGAGGTGGACGTGCTCGCGGACGGTGAGGGTTTCCGGAACCTTCGAGATCTGCAGCATGACGCCGGTGCGCTGGCGTGCCTCGCGGGAACGGGGTTCGGTTCCAAACAGCGACACGCGCCCGCGTGTCGGCTGCGTCAGCCCGATGAGCAGCTTCACGGCGCTGGTCTTTCCCGCGCCGTTCGGCCCGAGCAGCGCGGTGACGCGTCCAGGCTCGAGGCCGAGCGTGAGGTCATTGAGCGCGACGACCGGCCCGTATTTCTTCGTGACGCCGCGTAGTTCAGCAATCATTGGCCCTCCCTGACGAGGGAGAGTCTGACGCGTGCCGCTCAGGGGCGGTAGTGCGGGAGGTCAGGAGCGGAGGGTGACAGATGTCACTTTTCGGCGTTCGGCGCTCGGCGTTCGGAAGATTCCAGCCCCCAGCGCCCAACGCCCAGCGCCTACTTCTTCTTCTTGAAGAGCCCTTCTATGAAGGACTTGGCGCGTCGCTTCAGTTCGTTCTGGAGCGCGCGCGCCACCGCGGCGGTGATGTCGGGGGTCACCTGCTGATCGCCAATCGTTCCGCTGATGCGCGCCGGCACGATCACCCGGCCATCCTCCTGGGCGTAGCGGCGGAGATCGGTGCCGGCCTGTGCGGTGAGCTCCTCGGACAGGATGACGTCCACCGTCGCATTGATCGCGCCGCCGGGCACGGTCAGCGCCGCCCGGCCGTTCATGTCGAAGTCCCTCGACTGGAACGACAGGTTGTCGGTCCGGACGAGACCGTTTTGAAGATTGAAGTCGCCGCCGAGACGGCTGAATGCGGATCCCGATCCTTCGGGCGGCGCGCCGGTCGGCTTGCCGAAGGCCAGCACGATTGTGCGAACCATGTCGAGCCCCGGAATGACGCCGTTCGTGATCTGAGCGGACGAAGTCCCGCGCGCGGTCCGCAGCATGCTGTTCGCGTCCGTGCCATCACATGCGAGCGCGACGCTGCCTGCGAGCTGACCGGTGATGCTGCCGGGCGCGCCGGCGAGCGTGGCAAGCTGGCTGACGTCGATGCCCTTGACGCCGCCGCGCAGCTGCAGACGTGGCGTCGCCGCGGACGAGTCGAGATTCAGCGTGCCATCGTAGGTGCCGCCGAACATGCTGAGCGTGAGACCCGACATCGAGATGCGTCCGGGCTTTGCGTCGAGCTTTGCGCCGAGATTCGAGAAGTCGAAGCCCGCAAGTCGGCCTTTGGACGCCTTGATGTCCACGACGAGGCTCATAGGCCCGTTCGACTCGCTGCGCTCGCTCAGGGCAGGTCGTGTCGAGGCGCCGCGCGCGGGCGCCGGCGAAGGCGATGTCATGCCCGACATGAGCGTCAGCAGCTCGTCCACGTCCAACGGATCGGCGTTTACGCTGAACGTGCCCTGCAGCGCCTTGACGCTCGCGAGCTCACCCGAAGCTTCCAGCCGGGTATGCGGCGATTCCGCCGTCAGTTGCGAAACCGCAAGGCGATCGCCTTCGAGCGCGGATTCGAGATCCACGCGAAGTGTGGTGTTGCCCACCACGACATCGATGTCCCGCAGCGAAATCACGCGAACCGAGACGACCGTAAACGACGCGCCGTCGGCGGATGCCGTTTCTTCGCTCGCTGCCGGAACGAGCGCAAGGGAGGCAGGAAGCGGGACGCGACCGTCCGAAAGCACGATTTCAGCATCCTCGACGCGGCGCGAGAACAGTCCACCGAGGCCCGTCGCGATCGAGATCCGTCCGACGGTCATCGGCGACGCCTTGCCGATGGTCACGTCGGTCAGCTGAAGTGCGACACGCGGAAAGATTGACGCGTTCGCCGATCCGATCGTGACCGGCTGCCCCAGCCGCTCCGACAGCTGCTGCTCGAGCGTCGTCCGGACGCTTTCCGACGACAGCACGCTGCGCGCGTACAGAAAGAGACCGACGACACCGATCAGAAGCAGGACGACCAGCGCGCCGAGAGCTTTCCGGATCATCTTTGTACGCCCAGTATAGGTATAGGATTCCCCATGCACAAACGCGCTCTCGGTCCCGTTCTCCTGATTCTGCTGGGGACCGCGAACTATATTCCGGCTCCGGCTCAGTCGCCATCGCAGGTCAGCCCGACGCTCTTCTCGGAGCTCAGATGGCGCGCCATCGGACCGCATCGCGCCAGCCGGACCCGCGCGGCCTCGGGGCATCCGAGCCGGCCGTTCACCTTTTACATGGGCGTGTGCAACGGCGGCGTGTGGAAGACGACGGACGCCGGCCGGACATGGATTCCGATCTTCGACGATCAGCCGACCGGCTCGATCGGCGCCATCGCGGTCGCGCCGTCCGACGCGAACATCGTCTACGTCGCCAGCGGCGAAGGGCTCCATCGTCCCGACCTGTCGACCGGCGACGGCATGTATCGCTCGACGGATGCGGGACGCACGTGGACGCACCTCGGCCTGCGCGATGCGCAGCAGATCCCGGCGGTCGCAGTCGATCCACGCGACGCGCGCCGCCTGTTCGTTGCGGCGCTCGGCCATCCTTACGGTCCGAACGAGGAACGCGGCATCTATCGATCGACCGACGGCGGCGACACGTTTCAGAAGGTCCTCTACAACGACGAGAACACCGGCGGCAACGACGTCGACGTCGATCCATCGAATTCGCAAATCGTCTACGCGACGATGTGGGAAGAACGGCAGGGGCCGTGGGAGAACTCGGTCTGGGCGGGCACCAACGGCGGCATCTTCAAATCCGTCGATGGCGGAACCACCTGGAAACAGTTGACCGGCGGCCTGCCGCACGTCGTCCAGGCCAACGTCGCCATCTCGCCGGCGAACCCCAAGCGGCTCTACGCGTTGATTGCCGCGCTGGCGGAGCAGGGAAGCGGCGGCGATCGCGGCGGCAGCGGCATCTACCGGAGCGACGACGCGGGGGAGAACTGGACGCGCGTGTCGACCGACACTCGTCCCGCTGGACGAATCGGCGGCGGGGATCTACCGATCCCGCTGCCGCATCCGAAAGATCCCGATACGCTGATCGTCGCGAGCACGGTTTCCTGGAAGTCGACCGACGGCGGCAAGACGTGGGCGCCGTTCAAGGGCGCACCAGGCGGAGAGGACTATCAGAACGGCTGGATCAATCCCGAGAACCCCGACATCATCCTGATGGCGGCGGATCAGGGCGCGGTCGTCAGCTTGAACGGCGGCGAAACCTGGAGCTCCTGGTACAACCAGCCGACCGCACAGATGTATCACGTGTCGGCTGACAACGCGTTTCCCTATCGCGTGTGCAGCGGGCAGCAGGAAAGCGGATCGGCATGCGTCTCGAGCCGCGGCAGCTACGGCGCGATCTCGATTCGCGACTGGCTCCCGGTTGGCGTCGACGAATACGGTTACGTGGCGCCCGATCCGCTGAATCCGGACATCGTCTATGGCGGCCGCAACGTCTCGCGATTCGATCGGCGCACCGGCCAGGTGTCGGCGGTCGGCCCTGTCGGCGGCGGCCGAGGCGGCGGTCCTGGCGCGCCAGGGACGTTCCGCACGGTCAGGACGATGCCTGTCGTCTTCTCCGAGGTCGACAAGCGCGCGCTGTTCTTCGCCAACAATCATCTCTGGAAGACGATCGATGGCGGCGCGAACTGGAAGCAGATCAGCCCCGACTTGACGCGGCCGACCTGGGAGATCCCGAAGAGCGTCGGCAAATACTCGAGCCTTCCGGCGTCGCAGCCGTCGCAGCGCGGTGTGATCTACACGGTCGCGCCGTCGTACCAGGACATCAGCCGCATCTGGGTCGGCACCGACGACGGGCTGATTCACGTCACGGCGGACGGTGGGCTGGCGTGGAAGGACATCACGCCGCCCGGGGTGGGTCCTTGGGCCAAGGTGTCGCTCATCGATGCCGGCCGCTTCAGCCCGCTCACCGCCTACGCGGCGATCAATACGCTGCGGCTGGACGATCTGCGTCCGCACATCTTCAGAACGCACGACGGCGGCAAGACGTGGACCGAGATCGTCAACGGCATTCCAGCCGGCGAAACCGTCAACGCGGTGCGCGAAGATCCGCAGAAGAAGGGGCTGCTCTTCGCCGGAACCGAGCGCGCGGTCTACGTGTCGTTCGACGACGGGGCGAACTGGCAGGCGCTGCGGCTCAACATGGCCGTGTCGTCGGTCAGGGATCTGATCGTCAAAGACGACGATCTGGTCGCCGCGACACATGGACGCGGCTTCTGGATCCTCGACAACATCACGCCGCTCCGGCAAATCGACGGCTCGTCCGTCAACCAGGAGGTGATGCTGTTCAAACCGACGGTCGGCTGGCGGGTGCGCTGGAACACGAGCACCGACATGCCATGGCCGGTCGAAGAACCGACCGCGCCGAATCCGCCTGACGGCGCGATGATCGATTACTACCTGAAAGCGGACGCGTCAGGGCCGATCACCCTGGAGATTCTCGAGAAGGACGGCCGCGTGGTGCGCCGCTACTCGAGCGAGGATCCGGTCACGCCGATTCCGGATCCGCCGAACGCGCCGGTGCCGGTTTACTGGTACCGCCAGCCGCAAGTGCTTTCGACCAGGACCGGCATGCATCGATTCATCTGGGACGTGCACTACGATCCGCTGCCCGCGCGAGCCGGTGGCGGCGGCGGCCTCTCCATCCAGGCGATTCCGCGCAACAGCGCACCGGCGCTGACGACGCCGTGGGTCAACCCTGGCGTTTACACCGTGAAGCTGACGGTGAACGGGAAGAGCGTGACGCAGCCGCTGACGGTGAAACAGGATCCGCGCGTGAAGACGCCGGCGCTCGAGATGCAGCGCGTCTACACGCTGACGAAAGCGATGTACGACGGCGCCGTCGACGCCCAGCGCGCCGCGATGACGCTCGCCGACGTCCGCCAGCAGGCTGCGAAGCGGCGTGCCGAGGCGAAGGATGCGCTCGCGGCGGAGCTCGACGCGTTCAACGAACGCGCGGCGGCGCTCGAGGGCACGCGGCCCGGTGAGGGCGGCGGAGGACGCGGCGGCCGGGGTGGTGGTCCGCCCACGGCTCAGGGCGGCGGCCGCGGGGCCGGCGGAGCAGCTGCGCCGGCGGAAACGCTCTGGGGGCTGAGCACCGCTCCCGGATCGATTGGCGCGCTGATGAATTCGATGCAGGCAGCCGATGTCGCGCCGACCGCGAACACGCTCGCGGCCATCACGCGCGCCCGTCAGCAGGCGGCGAGCGTCATGACGCGGTGGAATGCGATGCGCACGGTCGAAATTCCAGCGTTGAACCAAAAGCTGAAGGCGGCGGGACTCGCGCCTATCGAGGTGAAACGAGCTGAGAGCTAGGCGCTGGGCGCTAGGGGCTAGGCGCTCTCGTAGCGCAGCCCTTCAGGGCTGCCCCGGGAGCGTCGGACGAGAGGCAGGCCTGAAGGCCTGCGCTACGAGGACAGCTCTCAGCGCTGCACCCTGCCTGACGCATCGCCCGCCGGCCAGGCGATCGACCTCGTCAACGGTCACGCGGTTGAAGTCGCCGGGGATGGTGTGCTTCAGGGCGCTCGCGGCGACCGCAAATCGCAGCGCCTCGGACGGCGTGCGGCCGGTGACGAGCCCGTAGATCAGCCCGGCGGCGAAGCTGTCGCCGCCGCCGATGCGATCCACGACCCGGACGTCATAGCGCTGACTGTGCAGCATCGACGCCGAGCCGCCGTCCCAGAGCACCGCGCTCCAGCCGTTGTCGCTCGCCGACGTGCTCTCGCGAAGGGTGATCGCGACCATCTTCGGCCCGAACTCCTTGGTGACGCGCTCGGCGGCCTGGCGGAATCCCTCGAGGTTGAGTTCACCGCTCGTCACGTCGGTGCCGGGCACGTGAATCCCCAACACCGACTGCAGGTCCTCTTCGTTGGCGATGACCACATCCACGTCGCGCATCATCGGTCCCATGACCTCTTTCGCCCGCGCCACCGACCAGAGCTTCTTCCGGTAGTTCAGATCGACGCTCACGCGCGCGCCGGCGGCACGGGCGGCGGCGATCGCGGTTCTCGTCGCGGCGGCGGCCTTGTCGCCGAGCGCGGGCGTGATGCCGGTCACGTGAAACCACGCCGCGCCGTCGAGCACGCCCGCCCAGTTCACCGCGTCGGGCGCCATCTCGCTGATCGCTGAGTGCGCGCGATCGTAAATCACCGTGGACGCGCGCTGACTGGCCCCGGTCTCCGCAAAATAGATTCCGACCCGTTCGCCGCCGCGAACGATGTGCTCGGTGCGAACGCCTTCGGACCGCAGCGCCTTGACCGCGGCATCGCCAATCGCGTGGTTCGGCAGCCGCGTGACGTAGATGCTCGTCAGCCCGAAATGCGCCAGGCTCACCGCCACGTTCGCCTCGCCGCCGCCGAACGTCGCGCCCAGCAGCGGCGACTGAAAGAACCGCTCGAACCCGGGAGGGCTGAGACGAAGCATGATTTCGCCGAAAGTCACCACTCTCGTCATCAGTGCTGTTCCTTTGCCGCGCGCACGTTGGCGACGATGCGCTCGGCGTTCGAGCGCAGCACGTCATAGTTGCCAGAGTCGATTGCCTTTGCGTCGAGCAGGGCCGTGCCGACGCCGACCGCGACCGCGCCCGCGCGAATCCAGTCGCCGGCGTTGTCGATCGTGACGCCGCCGGTCGGCATCATCTTGACCTGCGGCATGGGTCCGCGGACGTCCTTGAAGAAGCCGGGGCCGAGCGCCGTCGCCGGAAATACCTTCACGATGTCGGCGCCGGACTCCCACGCGTCGAGGATCTCGGTCGGCGTGAAGCAGCCCGGCATCACCGGCACGCCGCGGCCGTGGCAGGTTGCGATGACGTCCCTGCGGAACACCGGGCCGACCACGAACCGTGCGCCGGCGTCGATGACGCGGGAGGCTGTCGCGGAGTCAGTGACCGTTCCGGCGCCAAGCAGAAAGCCGCCGGGCAGCGACGGCGCAAGCTCTGCGATCAGTTCGACCGCCCCCGGCACCGTCATCGTCACCTCGAGCACGCGGACGCCGCCCGCGGCGATCGCATCGACCACCGAACGGAGCCGTGAGGCATCCTTCATGCGGATGACCGCCACGATCCCCGCGTGTTCGATCGCCGCGGTTATCGCTTCTCGTCCTGCTTTCATCGTCCCATCCATCCGCCGTCGACGACCAGCACGTGGCCGTGGACGTAATTCGACGCGCTCGACGCGAGAAACACCGCCGCGCCCGCCAGATCGTCCGGTTCCCCCCACCGCCCCGCCGGTATCCGGCTGGTGATCTCGTTGTAGCGAACCGGATCGTCCTGCAGCGCGCGCGTGTTGTCGGTGCGCATGTATCCCGGCGCTATCGCATTGACGTTGACGCCCCTGGCCGCCCACTCGTTCGCCAGCGCCTTCGTCAGTTGCGCGACGCCCGCCTTGGCCGCCGCATACGCCGGCACACGAATTCCGCCTTGAAAAGACAGCAGCGAGGCGATGTTGATGATCTTGCCGCTTCCGCGCGCCAGCATCGTCCGGCCGGCGGCGCGACACAGTTTGAACGTGCTCGTCAGGTTGACCGCGAGGACGTCATCCCAGTCTGCGTCGGAGTGGTCGGCGGCCGGCGCACGGCGGATGATGCCGGCATTGTTGACGAGGATGTCGATCGGTCCGAGCGCGCCGGCTGCGTCGGCGACGAGCCGATCCGCCGAGTCGGGCTGCGACAGATCGGCAGTCACTCCTGCGGTACGGACCCCGCAGGCACTCGCGATCGTCAGCGCCGCGGCCCTTGGCGTCTCGCGGCTCGCGTGGAGCGCGACGTCCGCGCCAGCCTCCGCCAGCGCCCGGGCGATTGCGGCCCCCAGTCCGCGGGACGCGCCGGTGACGAGCGCGACACGTCCGTCGAGCCGGAATCGATCCGACACCGTCACGAGAGTGCTGCGTCGTGAATCCAGCGGTGGGCGGGATCTTCGTGCAGCGCCAGCCGCCTCTGCTCCCCGGCCATGCCCCAGAGGTAATAGAGCCTGTATCCGGGAGGCGATGACACCGGGTGATAGCCGTAGGGCAACAGGACCGCGTCGCCATCTTTGACAGCGTGCGTGACCGACTCACCGCCGGAGGTGTAGAGCATCTGCTGGCCGAAGCCCTGGGGAGGATCGACGCGGTAGTAGTAGACCTCTTCGAGCGTCGGCTCGCCGTCGCGGCCGTCGTGCTTGTGCGGCGGAAAGCTGCTCCAGTGTCCCGGCGGATTGAACGTTTCGCCGACCATGAGCCGCGACACATCCGCGTCGTCCACGAAGATGTCGTGCACTTCGCGCGAGTAGTTGCCGCGCCCGCGGGCATTGACCCGCACTCTGTCCGGCGTCACCAGTACCGGGTTGCCCGCCCGCGTCGCCGGCGTGGAGATGAGCACCGCCTCGAGAGCGGAGTCGGCTTTTACCTCCAGCCGCGCGCCGGGCGGCAGGTACAGCGCCGTCGCGCGTTCCTCGAAGACCCCGGCGCGGGCGACGGGCGACGACATCTCGCCGGCCGTGAACGTGCCGCGGCCCTGATGAAGCACCACGATGGTCTCTTCGTCCTTGCTCGAGAAGTCGGCGACGCCGCCGGCGTCGAGCACGAGGCGTCGTGTGGTCAATTCGCGCGCGCCCGCATCGCCGCGTGCCTGCAGCACCTGCAGGCCTGGCGTGCGCGGCTTTCGAAACAGCGTGTCATTCAGCATGGGTTCCCCAGGAATGTCGTTCAGCTTACGTCGGCCGGTCGAATATCGGAAAGCATTAGCGGGTTACCGATCCCTGATCCCGGTCCGAGATCCGCGTCCCGTGATCTCAGAGAGATCCGCGTGAATCCGCGTTCCGTGATCTTAGAGAGATCCGCGTGAATCCGCGTCTCGTGATCAAGCCGCCGCCGCCCTTTTTTGCTTGACACATCCGCGTCACATCACTATTTTGTCCGCACTTGGGCCAAATGCCCCGGCCGAAAAGGCTGGATTTCAGGGGAACTGGCCCAGGAAGGCCCTTCTGGTCTGGGCTTGAGGCGTGGTGATCGGGCCTTTTGTCGCAGCTTTGGACGAAATGCGCAGAATCGACCCCCGGAAATTCCGTATCGCCACCCAGGGCACGTCGCGCGAGATCAACCGCCGCATCGTGCTGAGCCTCGTGCGCGCGCATCAGCCGATCTCCCGCGCGGACCTCGCCCGCGTGATGGGCGTCCGCCGCGGCGCCGTCAGCCTCATCGTCAACGACCTCCTTCGCGAACGGCTCGTCTTCGAGGGGGCAACCGGCGAGACGGTGCGCGGCCGCAAGCCGACCTTTCTGTATGTCGAATCACGGCGGCGATGCGTGGTTGCCGTCGATATCCGTGCGAGCCAGACCTACTTGATGGTGGCGGACCTGCTGGCCAAGCCGATCGGCGGCGTGGTGGGGATGGGGACCGTCCAGGATCCGAAGGCGATGGTGCCGGTCCTGGCCCGGAGGATCAAGGCGCTGCTCGCGGAACATCGCGATGCGGGCACCTGCGAGGGCATTGGCGTGGTGGTGCCCGGCATGGTCGAGCACTCGACGATGCGGGTGATCCATGCCCCGACGCTCGGCTGGCGGAACGTCGATTTGCGCGACGCGCTGGCGGCGGCGACGGGGCTTCCCGTGCAGATCGAGAATTCGGGACGTGCGTGCGCGCTCGCGCAGCTGTGGGCGATGCACGACGAGCACACGGCCGCGGGGGATCTCGCCTTCGTGACGGTCTCGGATGGACTCGGCGTAGGCGTGATCGTCCAGGGCGAGGTGCTGCGCGGGCGCAACAACATCGCCGGGGAGTTCGGGCACGTCACGCTCGCGCTCGACGGCCCGCGCTGTTCCTGCGGCGCGACCGGCTGCTGGGAAGCCTTCGTCTCGAACCGCGCGACGCTCGCCAGGTATTTCGGACGTCCGGCCGAGTCGGGCGGACCTGTTCCCTCGGAGCAGCGCTCGTTCACCATCGAGGATCTGCTCGCCCGCGCACGCGGCGGTGACGCGAAGGCCATGGCGGCGGTGCAGGCGACCGCGCGGTATCTCGGGCTCGGCCTCGCCAACCTCATCAACGTCCTCGATCCCGCACGCGTGTACATCGGCGGCGAGATCACGCAGGCGTGGGATCTGATCGAACAGACGATGCGCGCGGCGCTGGGGGAGCGCGCGCTGACTGCGGGCGCCGCGGCGACGACGATTCGCCCGGTCAGCGCCGGCGAGTATCCGCGCCTTCAAGGTGCGGCGGCACTCGTCACCGCGCCGGCATTCGCAGCTCCCGTGGTGGCGTGATGAAGCTCAGACGCTGTCTCGTCGCGCTGGTTGCCGTTGCCACGGCCGGTGCGGCGCCGGCCCTCGAACCCGCCAACAACGGCGTCGTCGTGACGGCAGCCCTCGATCGCGAGATCCGGACCTTCCTCGCCGCCGAGCTCGAATCCCACCTCGCCGCCATTCAGTCGTTCAATCCTGCGCCCGATCGCGTGCACGGGGCGCTCACGACCGGCGAGTTCACCTGGGGCACGTTCATGCGTTCGCTTGCGGCATACGCGCAGTTGACCGGCGCGTCGACGCTTGCCGAACGCGATCTTCCCAGGGCGATTGCCGAGGTCGGGCTCATCGAGGTGAGGCACGGCGGCACGCGCTTTTCGCAGTTGTACGCGGCGCAATCGCTGCGCCACTACGGCGGCGACCTCGGGTCCAACCACCTGTGGCAGTCGCTGTCGCCGGCCGAACGCGAGTCGTGGCGGACGCTGCTCGACGCGACGCGTTTCTACGATCCGGTGAAACGCGAAGTGATCAACCTGCCCGAGAACTATCTCGGCGTCGCGGCGCGCATCGCGGCGATGGCGTGGGAGACCAAGCTCCTCACCGATCGCACGCTGCTCGATACGTTGCTCGACAGGGCCGCGCGGCAGTTCACGAGCGGCGCGTTGTACGCCGACGACGCGGTGCCGACGGGAAGGTTCGACCGCTACTCGAACGAGTACGCGAGATTCATCTGGGACGCGGCGGAGATCGCCGGCCGCACGGATGTGATGGACGCGCTCCGTCCCTCGCTGAAGGTGCAGATGCGCCTCTGGTGGGATCTGCTCGCCTCTGACGGCTACGGTTATCAATGGGGCCGCAGCCTCGGCGTCGTCGGCTATCTGGACACGATCGACATCGCCGGTTTCCTTGCTGCGAAGCCGGAATTCAGGCCGGCGCCGCTCGATCAGATCGCGTCCGCGTACTACAACGCCTGGCGATGGCTGCGGCGGGATTACAAGGACACGCGTCATCTGCTCTCGGTCTTCGATTTCGGGCGCGGGAACTACGGTTATATCAACCGCGAGCGGGAGTGGCAGCAGACGACGGGATTCTTCGGAAAGCTTGCGCACGCGCATCGGCTGCTGTCGTCTGCGTTGAGCGATGCCGGCATCGATCGATTCCCTTCGGCGCCGACCCTCGCGCCGGTCGCGCGCTTCGAGCCATTTCAGCTGTCGGGTCGTCAGGCGGGCGTGTGGGTCGTGCGGAACAGCGCGCTGCGGTTTGCGCTGCCGTTCACGACCGGCACGCGTCCGGGCGTCGCCGACTACCTCCCGGCGCCGCACGGCCTGCCCGGGTTTGCCGCGCCGGTCGAGCAGATCGTGCCTTCGCTCGTGCCGTTCATCGAATTGTCCGATGGGCGGACCCTCGTCGCCGCCGATGGAGCCGATCGCATCGACGCCGCCCCGGACGGGAGAAGCGTGAAGGCCACGTGGACGCGCTGGGCGCAGGTTGGCGGCCGTGCGTCCGAGCTGGTCGATCCAGGCCTCACGGCGCAGGTCGAATGGCGCCTCGATGGCTCGTCGCTCTCGCGCCAGGAGCGACTGACGGCGTCAGCCCCGGCGATGATTCGGACGTGGCGCGTGGCCGTGCCCGCGACCGGGTCGCACTGGCAAACGACGTCAGGCTCGCCGCGGAGCGATGTCTTCAGCGGCAGCGAAGGACAACTCGCCGTCACCGTGACGCAGAGCGACTGGCCGATTTCCGTGCGCGGCTACGCGACCGGCGATTCGCCGCTCGGCCGAGGCGCGCGCGGGCCGATTCCGTTTCATCTTCAGCTCGAGGCGCGGGACATCGCGCTCGCAGCCGGCAAGCCGCAGGGCTGGACGCTGCGCCTGGCGCTCGAGTAGGTGAGCCATGGAGACCTATCCGATCTCTTCCGCAGGCTGCATCGTCCGCAACACGGGCGCCCGGAAGGGCCGCACGCAGGCGGTTGCGCCGGGACTGGTCGCCTCGCGGCATCTCCACTACGGCCGTGTCGTGCTCGATGCCGGCGATGCGCCGCTGCGGTTCAACACCGCGGGGCTGGAGACCGGCTTCATCGCGCTCCGCGGTTCCGCGTCCATCCAAGCCGATGGCCGTGCGTTCACCCTCGATCGCTACGACGCGCTCTACGTGCCGCGCGAGACGCAGGTGGAAATCGGGGCCGGCAGTGATGGCTGCGATCTCGCTGAAATCGCCGCTCCGGTCGAGGGCAAGTATCCCGCGCAGTTCGTCGACTTCGACGAGGTCCAGAAAAATCCTGGCCTTCACTTCGCCGCCGGCGGACCCGCAAACCAGCGTGATCTGAACATCCTCATCGGCAAGAACGTCGAGGCAGGACGCATTCTCGCCGGCGTGACGTTCAGCGCGCCGGGCAACTGGACGTCGTGGCCGCCGCACGAGCACGCCGCGATGCTGGAAGAGGCATACCTCTACATCGACATGCCGGCGCCGGCGTTTGGCGTCCAGCTCGTCTACACGAATTCGTCCGAGCCGGAGCTTGCGACCATCGTTCGCGAAGGCGATGTCGTGCTGATGCCGAAGGGGTATCACCCGAACGTCGCGGCGCCGGGCGGCGCCATCAATTTCCTGTGGATGATGGCGGCGAATCGCGAGCGTGAGGACCGGCAGTTCGGCGTCGTCAACGTGCAGCCGGAGTACGCGGCCTCGGGATCGGGTCTCGACAAGGGCCGCGCAGAACGCAAATGACCGGACCCAACGGCAGCGTGTTTCAGCATTGCGACTGGTCGTCGATCCCGGTCGAGCAGATCGCCGACGGCATCGAGCGCCAGATGATCTGGGGCGAGCAGCTGATGGTCTGCCGGCTGCGCATCGCGCCGCGCGTGGTGACGGCCATCCACGCGCATCCGCACGAGCAGATCACGCTCGTCGAGCGCGGCACCGTCCGCTTCACGGTTGCCGGACAGGAGCGCGTGTCCTCGGCGGGCGACGTGCTTCACTTCCCGTCGCAGTGCGAGCACGGCGCGACGATGCTCGAGGAAGAAGTGGTCCTGATCGACATCTTTTCACCGGTCCGCGAGGAGTTCCTTCCATCCAGATTTCCATCCGTGGGAGCAGGCCTATGAATGCATCACTTCCGATTCGTGACGCCGACAAGCGCGCAGCTCTCGAAGAGGTGCTGAAGAGCGCTACGTTCATTCGCGCGAGCCAGGTGCGCAACTTTCTTCGCTACATCTGTGAGATGGAATTTGCCGGCCGGGCAGCGACACTGCACGAATACCTCATTGGCGTCGAGGCGTTGGGCCGTCCGACCGCCTACTCGACCGAGGACGATTCGAGCGTGCGCCGCCGCGCCTACGCGCTCCGGCAGAAGCTCGAGCAGGTTTATGAGACCGAGCTTGCCGACGCGCCGATCAGGATCGACGTGCCGAAGGGCAGCTACGTCCCGCGGTTCACGCCCGTCTTCAGCCGGCGCGGCTCCGACGTGGAGTGCCGGGCCGGAATGCAGGCATGACGGCTCGCGTCGCCTGCGCGTCGCTGATCGTGGCGATCGCGACCCTGTGTGTGCCGTCGGCCGCCATCGAGCAGGTGCCGCAGCCCCGTTCGACAAGCTCAGGGCAGGCGGATCCGGCTCGCGCGGAGCGGCTGGCCTGGTTTCATCAGGCCAAGTACGGGCTGTTCATCCATTGGGGCCTGTACGCGATTCCGGCTGGCGAGTGGAAAGGGAAGCGCATACCGGGCATCGGCGAGTGGATCATGAACCGCGCCCGCATCCCTGTTCGCGAGTACGAGCAGCTTGCAAAGCAGTTCAACCCGGTGAAGTTCAACGCCGAGGAATGGGTGCAGCTCGCGAAGGACGCGGGCATGAAGTACATCGTGATCACGTCCAAGCACCACGATGGCTTTGCGCTCTACGGGTCGAAGGTCAGCAAGTACAACATCGTCGATGCCACCCCGTTCAAGCGCGATGCGCTGAAGGAGCTGGCGGCGGCGTGCGCGAAGCACAACATGCCGCTCGGGTTCTACTATTCGCAGGCGCAGGACTGGCACGATCCCAACGGCGCCGGCAACAGCTGGGACTTCGGCCCCAACGACAAGAAGGACTTCGACAAGTACCTCAGGGAAAAAGCGGAGCCGCAGGTCCGTGAGCTGCTGACCGATTACGGCCCTGTTGCGCTCGTCTGGTTCGACACGCCTCAGATGATGGACGCCGCGCGGGCCCAGCGCTTCACCGACATCGTCCGCTCGCTCCAGCCGAAGACGCTGATCGACGGGCGCCTCGGCGCCGCCGGCGACTACGTGACCACGGGAGACAACGTCATCCCGCCCGACGTGCAGAGCGACGCGTGGGAGGTGCCCGCCACGACCAATCACACGTGGGGATACAAGACCTACGACCACGACTGGAAGTCGCCAGGGCAGATCACGTTCAAGCTCGTCGACATCGTCAGCAAAGGCGGGAACTATCTCCTGAACGTCGGGCCGATGGCCGACGGCATCATTCCCGCGTCCGAGCCAGGACCTCCTGCGCGCGGTGGGCGAGTGGCTGAAGGTCAACGGCGAAGCCGTTTACGGCGCGGGTCCGACGCCTTTCGGCGATGAGCTCGGCGAGCCGAGCGGGAAAGGCGCGAAGGATTTACGGGGACAGCCGCTCATGCTCGCGCGCACCGAGTGGCGCGTCACGACGAAGCCTGGCAAGTTGTATTTCACGTTCTTCGTCGAGCCGCGTGCGCCGTTCGAGCTGCCGGCGATGAAGAACACGGTCAAACGGGCCTATCGGCTGGCCGACGGCGCCGCGATCGACACGAAAGTCGACGGCGGGCGCACATTTCTCAACATCGAACGCCCCATCTTCGACCCGATGGCTACGGTCATCGTCGTCGAAATCGACGGGGCACGGGTCATCAGGGGAACTGAGCAGGGAGGAGGAGGCTGATGGTGTGGAACCACGCGTCGACTAGGGGTCTTCGTTGCGGCGGCGATTCTGGGATTCGCGTTGCCGCTGGCTGCCCAGAGCACTACGGGCAGGATCTCCGGCACGGTCACCGACGCACAGGGGGGCGTGCTTCCCGGTGTGACCGTAACCGCGCTTCATGATGTGACTGGTCTGACGAGGACAGCAGTCACAGACCAGAACGGCGCATATGTGCTGCTGACGCTTCCAATCGGCGTTTACACGATCAGCGCCGAGATTGGCAGGTTTTCAGAAGGCGATCAGGCAGGGAACGAACCTTGTCGCCGACGGAAGGGTCACGGCCGATTTCACGCTTCAGGTGGGCGGCGTGACGGAATCCGTGCAGGTCACCAGCATCGGCGAGTCGGTCAACACGACGTCGGGTGAGATCGCGCGAGTCGTGGACCGGGAACAGGTGCAGAACCTGGCGCTGAACGGCCGCAACTACCTGCAGCTTGCGACGCTGATTCCCGGCGCTCCGCTGCTGGACGACAACGCGCTCAACATCATGACCGGCCTCGGCATCAACACGTCGGTCAACGGCAGCCGCACGAACGCGAGCCTGCTGATGGTGGACGGCGGGTTCAACATGGACTCCGGCAGCAACAACAGTCAGATCAGCAACGTCGGCATCGACTTCATCGAGGAAGTGAACATCAAGACCGCGAACTTCTCGGCGGAGTACGGCCGCAACTCCGGCGCGGCGATCAACGTCGTCACGCGCAGCGGAACCAACGCGTTCCGCGGCAGCCTGTTCGAGTATCACCGCGAACGAGGACCTCGACGCCAACGACTACTTCTCGAATTCGCGGTCGGCCGCCAAGCCGCCATTGAGGTACAACAACTTCGGCTGGAGCCTCGGCGGGCCGATCCAGAAGAGCAAGCTGTTCTTCTTTGCCGGTCAGGAGTGGAAGCTGATTCGGCGTTCCGCGACGCCGACGCTGCGGACGCTCCCTTCCAGTGCCATGCGGGCGGGTAACTTCAGCGGGATCACCACGGTGATCCGGGATCCGAACAACGGACAGCCGTTCGAGGGAAACGTCATTCCGGCGGATCGGATCACCGCCGATGGCCGCGCGATTGCCAACCTTTACGCGCAGATGGCGGCGCTCGCGAGCAGCTACGACGATCGCCCGATCACCAACAATGCGCTGTTCGGCGGCGACAACCCGTTCGACTTCCGCCAGGATCTGGTCCGCGCCGACTGGCAGCCATCGCAGAATCATCGCTTCACGCTGCGAATCATCCACGACACCTACGATCTGGTCGATGCCGCTTCGGGACGTTCATCGACGTCGAATCTGCCGACGAGCCAGACCAACAGGCGCCGCCCGGGACGTAACTATCAGATCGGCCACGCCTGGACGGTCTCGCCGAACCTGATCAACGAGTTCAAGGCCAATGGGTCATGGAACAGCCAGCGCATCCCGCCGGTCGGCGAGTTCTGGCAGCGCGAGTCCTACGGGTTCGCCTACCCGCAGCTCTTCGACAACGGCGACCGCTTCGAGAACAGCATCCCCGATACGACCATCAACGGATACGCGAACTTCTTCGGCGTCGCGCGGTCGCTGGTATCGCCGACGACGGACATTCAGGTCAGCGACCATCTGAGCTGGCTGAGAGGCGCGCACACGCTCAAGGCCGGAGGCCTGATCGTCCGCAACCGAAAGGATCAGAACGGCCGCTCGCTGTATGCAGGCAACCTGACGTTCAATACGGCCGGCAATTCCCGGACGTCGGGACACGCCTTTGCCGATGCGCTGCTCGGCAACTTCAGGACCTACTCGGAAGCCGCCTACGACCCGCTCGGGCTGTTCCGCTTCTGGCAGGCCGAAGCCTTCGTGTCGGACAACTGGCGTGTGTCGCGCAACCTCAGCATCGAAGCGGGCGTGCGCTACACGTGGCACCAGCCTATCTACACCGAATCGAACAACATGGCGAACTTCGATCCGGCGCTCTACGATCCCGCCCAGGCGGTCACCGTGAACCGCAACGGCACGCTCGTGGCGAACTCCGGCAACTTCTACAACGGGATGATCAGGGTGGGCGACGGCGTTCCTCAAGAAGAGCTGGGCCGGGTGCCGAACGGAAACGATCCGTTCGTGCTCGCGGTGCCGGCGGGCGCTCCGCGCGGCCTCTACGATGCCCAGCACCTGTTCGCACCGCGCTTCAGCTTTGCGTGGACACCCACGAACAACAGCAACACGGCGGTCCGCGGCGGAATCGGCCTGTTCTACGATCGTCCGGAAGGCAACCTGCTGTTTGGCGGCGCCGGTAACGGACCAGTGAACAGCCCGCCGTACATCCTCAGTTCGCAGTACGAGAACGGAAACCTGTCGTCACCAGGCGGTGGTGCCGTGCCGGTGCCGGCGCCGCTCGGCACGCTGGCCGCAATCGATCCGAACCTGAAGGTTCCGCGCGCCTGGAACTGGAGCATGAGTCTCCAGAAGGAACTGCGCTGGGGGATCTTCGGTGAAATCGGCTACGTCGGCAGCAAGGGTCAGAACCTGCTGCGTCAGCCCGACATCAACCAGCCGTCGTTCGCGGACCTCGAAGCCAACGCGGCGCTTCCCGCGGCGCAGCGCGCCAACACGAACTTCCTGCGTCCGTACAAGGGCTACTCCGTCATCCAGATGCGCATCACCGATGCCGACTCGAGCTACCACGCGATGCAGCTGTTCCTCAGCCGCCGGCAGGGCCCGTTGCGCGCGACGGTCAGCTACACGCTCGGCCGTGCGTATGACAACGCGAGTGGCAACGGCGACAATCCCGAGGACTACCAGAACAAGGACTTCAACTGGGGTCCGAGCGATTTCGATCGAACGCACGTGTTCGTCGGCACGTGGACCTGGCAGATCCCGTTCTTCAGCGATGAGACCACCCTGGCCGGCAAGACGATCGGCGGCTGGGAGCTGAGCGGAATCATGCGCTATCAGACCGGCGCGCCGTTGACCGTGACCGCCAACAGCACAATCGGCGGCCGCCGCGCCGACCTGGTGGGCGATCCGTATGGCGGCGACTTCACCGATCCGCTCCAATTCCTGAACCCCGCGGCGTTTGCAGCCGCGCCGGAAGGCCGCCGCGGCAACAGCGAGCGTGGCGGGTTCCGCGGACCCGCGCTGCACGTCTGGGACGTGTCGCTTCGCAAGATCTTTGCGGTGACGGGTACCGTGAAGGTGCAGGTGCAGGCTGACATGTTCAACGTGTTCAACCACACGAACCTGCGCTTCAGCGCGCAGAGCCTGAATCTCAGCGGCGGCGGCTTCGGCCTGCTGAACCAGGCGGCCCCGCCGCGCAACGTGCAGCTCGGCGTGAGGTTGATGTTCTAAGAGAAGCTGTCAGCCGTCAGCTGTCGGCCGTCAGCTCGAAGCTGACAGCTGACAGCTGATAGCTGATAGCTGATAGCTGATAGCTATCTTCTGACATACGTTTTCGACCGCCGGTTCGCATCGTTGGTCACGAGAAACCGCCCATCCTGATATGCGGTCAATCTGATCGCGTGCGCAGTGGTCTCATCCTGATTGGCGATGAACGGCGCGGCGGCGTTGTGCTCGGAGCCGGCGTCAACGGCATAGTGAAGCTGCCAGAAATCCTCGAGCCCCGGCGACGATCGCACCACCCGCCACGCCTCGGGTGATCCGCCTTTGGTCGCCCCGTTGTTCATGATCGCGACGCGCGGCCTCAAGGCGTGAACCAGCACAGAAGAACCTGAAGATGACAGGCCGTGGTGTGTCGTCAAGTACACATCCACCGGCCCGATCAGGTTGTTCGGACACACCAGGCCATGCTCCTTGTTCCATGTCAGATCGCCCAGATCGATCAACCGGAACCCGCCGTAGTTGACGACGATGCCGACCGAACGTGCGTTCTCGGTCGGATCGTCCTCTTTGCGAACGAAGTCCTTGCACAGCGGGTTCGCGCCACCGCCGGCGAGCATCGGCTTCGTGATCAGCTCGCCGTCGGACGCGACAACGCGGACGTCCATGCCGGCGATCGGAATCCGGTCGCCCGGGCGAACCGGGAGATAGCGGCCCTTCTGCCGGACCGCGAGATAGGCATTGAACAGCGCGTCGGGCTGTTCTCCCTTTTCAACTGAGGCGCCGTGATCGACGAAGGTGCGGATCGGGATGCGGGCGGCCAGCGCCGGCACGCCGCCGACATGATCGCGGTGATAGTGCGTAACGACCATGTAGTCGATGCGGGAGACGCCTGCGCGCTTCGCCTCGGCGGCGATCCGATCCGCGTCGCGATCGTTGAACCCAGCGTAGCCGGCATCCACCAGCATCGACTCGCCGCTCGGCGAGACGAACAGCGTGGCCTGCCCGCCCTCGACGTCGATGAACACGACGTTGAGCGCAGGCTCCGTCTGGGCTGCAGGCTGCGGGCCTGCGGCGATGCACAACACCACCCCGAGAACGCCGATGGAGGTCGTCAGCTTGTTCTGCATTCCAGCAGCCGCCCATCGTGCCCGCCGACGAGGACCCAGACGCGGCCTTCCGAACGACCCAGGTCGTTCCCCGCCCAGAGGTCGCGAACCTGCGCCGCACGCGGCAGCGTGAATGACAGGGATCGAGGCGCATCCGTCCAGTTGAGCAGGCAGATCACGCGCCGATCCTTCAGCTCGACGGTCCCGACTTCCAAATCGTCATCGAACCGCGCGGCGACGCCGGTCGGCGGCTCGAGCTTCCGCAGCATCTCGAGCCTCGCCGGCGGGATGGCGGTCAGATCGTCGCCCGACAGAATCATGCCGCCGGTGGCGAAGATCGCCGTCGCATGAAACCGGTATTCGTTCTCGGGGAGATCGCCGGTAAGGACGACGGCGTCGGGATCGTTCCACCAGAGGCGTGCGTTCTGCCAGTTGCGCATCAGGTTCTGGCGCGCGGTCGTTTCGATCCGTTTCCACTCGCGTTTGATGTCGTTCGAGCTGCGCGAGCCGTGAATCAGCCCGAGTGACGGCCAGATCGGGTGGTTGCACCCGAGGATGAAGCCGTCGCCGCTGCCGCGCAGCACCGCCTGCATTCCGCGCCGGTAGGCGTCGATTCGCGTGGCGTTCGGATCGTGAAAGCGCCCGCCGTGAATCGCGCCCCAGAAGTTCGCGTCGAGCTTGAAGTACGTGCAGCCCCAGTCGCGCCGCATCGTCCTGAAGACGTTTTCGAGATGAGCCTGCGCGGCGGGATGGGTGCCGTCGAGCGCGTACCATGGTCCGCGCCGCCAGCCGCCGAACGTCACCTTGTCCGCTCTCAGCGGGCTGCCGTCGGTGTCTTTGACGAACCAGTCCGGATGCTGCTTGAACAGGTTGGAACCTGCCTCGGCGATGAACGGCGCCACCCAGATCGCCGGCTCGAAGCCGCGCTCGCGGATGTCCTTCAGCACGGACTGCACGCTGCCGCCGAATGCCGGGCCGGTCTCGAGCCAGTCGCCCATCGCCGGCTGGTAGCCGTCGTCGATCTGGATGTACTTCAGGCCTGGAATCTGCTTCGCGATGACGTCGAGGTTGTCGCGCACCTGCTGCGCGGTGACGCGCGGGCCGAAGCAGTACCACGAGCACCAGCCGGCCGGCGGCGTCGAAAATCGCAGGGGAGGATGCGCAGCGTTGAGGCGCGACGCAAGCGCGCCGAGCAGCGCGTCACGATCCCGGCCGGACGCGTAGGAAAACTCTTCGAGCGTCCACTTCTGTCCGGGCTCGAGCGTCAGGCCTTCGGTCTCGACGACGATCTGCACCGATGACGGCCGGACGTGCAGCGCGCCGGTGAATCGCCTGCAGGAGTCGAACGCGAGGACGTGATGCGCGCCGTCTGGGGTCCTCAGCGCCGCGAGGCCGTAAACGACGCGCGCGCCCTCGGGCTCGGCCAGTTTGTAATGTTTCGGGTCGGTGTAGTTGCCGAGGTCCGCCGGCTGGCCCAGCGTGCCGCCGGTCTGCGTCAGCATCTGAAAGCCTTCGCCGTAGAAAGCCGTTGCAGGCGCGAGCGAATGCGCGACGTCGAAAAGGACGATGTGCCTGACGCGAAGGGGGATACGGCCGGTGTTCGCGATCACCGAGTGGCAGACCGGTCCAGTCCAGGTGCGCGCGAGGCTCACGCCCTGCAGTTGTTCGCCGTCCATGCCGATTGCACGCCATGGGGCGTTCGCGAACATCGTCGCCTCGAGGGTTCCGCTGCCCTGGAGCGCGAGCTCCGGCGCGTGAAAGAACGAGGCGAGCGGGGTGGCGGCGGCCATCCGGAGAAGCGCGCGGCGTGTGAGCTCGATCATCGAGTATCCGTTCACACCCAGAGCAATGGCTGCCTGATGAAATAGTTGCGAATCGTTTCATCGACCGTCGGGATCCGCTTTCAGCGTACGCCACAAATCGATGTACTCGGGCATTCCGAGCCCCAGCCCGCCAAACAACAGCGCCGCGTGCCGCACCGGCCACTCGTCGTAGTACATGACGTCCGGCGTGTGAGGCCACTTCGACTTGTCCTTGATGTAGGGATACATGAAGGCGAGCGCCTTTTTGATGCCGCGACCGTCCGGGGTTTCGAAGCGCCAGAGATGTCCGGGTTCGGGCGTCGGTGTCCGGCGCTCGGGCCGAATCGGAGCCCCATCGAGAATCTGGCACACAGTCGCCATTGCATCGAGATTGAAGAGGGAATAGCCGTAAGGCTTCGTGCGACGCAACTCCTCGGGGAAACTGCCATCCGCCGCAATCTGGCCTGGCACCAGCACAGTCTTGAAGCGTTCGCGACAGAACGCCGACAGATCGGCCCGTCCCGTGTAGGCGGCAAACGCTGCGACCTGTGCCACCCAGCAGGTTCCATGATTGTTCTTCGCGTCGCGCTCGGCCTGACCGTACTCGTGGGTCGTCATCCAGGTCACGTAGCGCTGGAACCAGGCGCGTATCGCCTTCCGCAGCCGCCGATGGTAGTGCCTGTTCCTGCTCGAGCGCAGCGACTGCGCGGGCGACTTCCACCAGGTGGAGCGTGTCAATGATGCCGATGCCCCGCCCGGTGACGCGGCCCTTGATCGCCTGGGCGTAGAGCAGGTGCGGGTTCATCCGCGTCGCGTCGTCGACGAACCAGGCGCGAAGATGGCGGGCTGCGTGTTCGGCGAACCGGCGATCGTTCGTGAGCAGCCAGGCTGCCGCGAGCGCGGGCACGTGGAGGCTGAGGCGGATCAGCGCGTGACGATGGGCGACGAAGTTGTCCGGGTTCGTCATCCCGTCGCGCTGGATGTAGGGGCCGTCAGGATCGGCGGGGTCGGGCCACCAGTAATCCCCTTCGGAGAAGTAATCGTGCTTCCCGCCGGCGCTGCGAGGGCTGGAGAATGCGGTGATGGTGACCGGCTGTTCGGACAGATAGCGTTCCGCCGCCGTCAGGACCCGCCCGCGTTCGATCGCGCGCAGATCCGGAAGTCGTGCGTCCGGGCCTTGAACGAGCGGCGCCGGCCGGTGGAGGAGGAGTCCGACCGGCGCCGTGAGGAACATCCGCCGGGTGAGCGCTGCTCCTCTAGAAGGCAAACCGCAGCGACGCCTGCATGATTCGCGGGTTCCGTGCACTCGTGGCCTTTCCAAACTGCGTGTTCGTCTGCTCGCCGAGCGCGGTGAACCGTACCGTGTTGTCGATCGCGAGAAACTGCGTGTGGTTCAACAGGTTGTACATCTCCCACCGGAACTGCAGCCGCCGCATCCCTCCGAGCGGGAAGTTCTTGAACAGCGACAGGTTCCAGTTGTTGATGCCCGGTCCCTCGAACACGTACCGGCCGGCGTTGCCGAAGTCGTCGCGTCCCGAGGGGCGGGAGAACGCCGCGGCGTTCAGCCAGCCGCCAGAATCGCCGGGTGCCGCGTTGCCGTCGCTGTAGACGGTCGCCGCTGACGTTCGGGCGGACTGTGCGGACGCCGCCGCCGATGTCGCCGCCCGTGCCGCCGTCGCCGCCGGTGAAGTCGAAGTTGTCGGCGGTGGTCAGGATCACCGGCATCCAGTCGCCGGTGACGAATGCATTCTCGCCCGAAAGCTGCCAGTTGTCGAACGCCAGCCGCATCGCGGCGTTGTTCCACAGCCGGCTGCCCCCCGGAATGTCCCACGTGTAGTTGACCACGAGCCTCTGGGTCTGATTCGACGCGTACGGCGCGTAGTGCCAGTCGTGCACCGGACGCACGGCGCTGATGGCGCCTTCGTCCTCATCGGCGATGCCGCTCGTCTTGCCGAAGGTATATGCCACGCTGAACTGGAGGCCGCGGATGTAGCGGCGGTTCACCTGGATCTGCAGGCCGTTGTAGTCCGACGTGCCGAAGTGCGATCGGATGTTGATGTCCTGATATCCGCGATAGGGGCGCAGGAACTCTGAAGGCAGCGGAGTGGCTGGGTTCTGCGGGTTGCGGTTCTCGGGATGCCGATCGAGGAATCTGGCTTCGTCCGGCACCACGTTGACGTTCTGCACGATCTCGAGGTGACGGGTGACGCTGCCGCTGTAGGTCACGTCGATGACGGTTCCCCATCCGAGATCCCGCTGCACGCCAATCGACCAGTTGTAGCTCGTGGGCGTCTTTGCGTCTCGTTCCAGGCCGAAGGCATTGCCGGGACGCGTGGAGAACGCCTGCAGCAGAAGGGTGTCCATCGACCCATAGATCACGCTGGGGCTGTTGACCGCCGGCGGGTTGTTCGCCGCGCTGTCCATGCTGCGTGCGGTGATGTGCGCGTTGTGGTAAATCCCGACGCTCGAATGCAGCGCCGTGCTGCCGTCGCCCAGGATGTCCCACGCGACGCCGAGTCGCGGCTCGGGATGGATGCCCTGGTTGTCGCGGAAGCTGCGCGGGTAGTCCGGGTCGCTGTTCAGCACCATGCCGTTGTACGGATCGCCCGTACCAGGGACAAAGCTGCCGACGAAGATGTTCGGGCGGATCTCGCCGGTGACGGGATCCAATGCGACGTTCTGGTTGTCGATGCGCGCCGGCTCGAAGAGGCGGGGCGCTCGGGCGGGAACGTAGCGCTCGGGCACGAACACGGCAGCCGGCAGCTTGGTGTACCACGGGTTGTAATAGAGAAAACGGATCCCGTAATCGAGCGTGACATTGCGCGCGGCCCTCCACGTGTCCTGGACGTACCACTCGACCAGCGACCGGCGCGCCTGCACTTCAGGGATGGCGTCCACCTCGGTGTACTCCCGGAACGATCCGAGCAACGCATTTGCGAAGCTGTGGTTGGTATCGAACGGGTTGTTGGGGTCGGTGCTGAACACGAACTCGCCGGCCCAGGCGCGCGCGCCGACGCCTCCTTGCCCCTCGGTGTTGTGCAGCCGCTCGAAGTACATGCCGGTCTTGAACGTGTGCGAGCCGCGCGTCCACGTCAGATCATTACGGAACGAGTACAGCCAGGCTTCACCCGCGCTCCCGAGGCGATTGTCGAACGTGAAGTTCGGCGGATTTGTGACGTTGAAGGTCGCTTTCGGCAGGATGCCGCGCGGGTTCAGCTCCGGGTTGAACTGCCCGAGCGTGAAGCCCCACGTGCTGCGCTGGGCGCGTTCCCAGTCCTCGTCGCTGACGGGCGTGAACTGCTCCGTCTGCTGGCGCATGCCGAAGGCAGCCTCGTTGACGAGCGTCGATTTCAGAATCTTCGTGTAGTTCGCGCTCAGGCCGCGATCCGTATTCAGATAATGCGAATTGAACCAGCCCCACGCCGCCGGTCCGGCGGTGACGCCGCCGGCGCCGCCGACGCCACGCTGATCGGAGTACCAGTCCTTGTAGGTGAAGTAGAAGCTGTCCGCATCCGTCGGGCGCCAGTCCACGCGGCCGATGTGATTGCGCCGCGGGTTCTCGGCAATCGCCTGCGTCTGATGGTTGAAGTTCCCCGCGGTGACGGCGCGATCGAACAACGTGGGTTGCGGGAGAATGTTGAGCAGCGCCTGCCCGCTCGGGTTCAGGCGGTCCGTCGGAATCACGTTGCCGGGGAAGCATCCCGCCCCGCCGGCCGTCGGGCTGCACGCCCCGGCTCGCTGCGGGTCGCGGATGAAGATCGGGCGCCCCTGGTTGTCAACGGTCTGCGAGAAATCCCCCCTCCGCTCCCGGTCGGTCGGCATCATCCAGTTGATGAGCGCCCCGGGCCGTTCCGTCAGCGGCGCCTCGAGCGAATAGAAGAAGAGCAGGCTCTTGCGCTGCTTGTTCACCAGCGGTACCGGCCCGCCCAGGTTGAAGCCGTATGTGTTGAAGCGATACCGTGGCTTCTCGCGGCCCAGCCGATTGTTGAAGAAGTTGTTCGCGTTCAGTTTCTCATGACGTCCGTAGTAGTAGAGGTTCCCCGAGTAATCCGAGCTGCCGCTCTTGGTGATGATCTGCACCTGGGAGCCGCCGGTCCGCCCGTACTCGGCGCGGTAGGTGTTCAGAAGGACCTTGATCTCGGCAATCGCATCGAGGTTGATCTGCTGGGCCATGCGGTTGGCCTGGCCGATCTCATTGCCGAGCACGCCGTCGATCATGATCGTGTTCCAGTCGCGGCGCTGGCCGGCGACGTGGGGCACGAGCGTGCCGAAGCTGTCGCCCAGGGCTTCGACGTTGTCCTCGTAGCGCACGCCGGGCAGCAGGCGCATCAGGGAGGTCACGTCCCGCGCCTTGACCTGGATCTGCTCGATTTGCTTCGAGGTGATGAGGCCGCTGTGCTGTGTCTCCGCGACGTTGACCTGGGTGCCGCTCGCCTCGACGGTCACTGTTTCCCCGATGGCGCCGATCGACAACACCATCCTGCCGACCGACAGACGCTCCGCCGCGCTGAGCACGTTGCGGGTCCGCTCGACGGTGCGAAAGTTCGCCATTTCGATGCGGACGGTGTAGGTGCCCGGCGGCAGGTTGGTCACCTGGAAGTCCCCGGTCGGGCCGGTCGTTGCGACGCGGTTTTCGGTAGTCGCCTCGTTGATGAGGGTCACCGTCGCGCCCGGCACGACCTGCTTCTGGTCGTCGACGACCGTGCCCGAGATGGTGCCGGTGACGTTCTGGGCCCGGGCCGGGGATGCGAGCAGTGGCAGGGCAGCAACGATCACGAGTGCGGCAACAATGCGTGGCCTGAGATTCACCATCGGTCCTCCCGGGCCGCCACAAGTATCACCCTTTACCGGTTAAGTAAACGTCTTAACCGTTACAGCACGGAGGGCCAGGTGCCGGGTGCCGGGGTGCCAGGGACAGTGCCAAAGCTGCCAAGGACGGTGCCAGGGTGCCAAGGTGCCGGGTACGGTGCCAGGGTGCCAAGGTGCCGGGTACGGTGCCCGGGTGCCGAGGTGCCGGGTACGGTGCCAGGTAAGAGCGGTGCCAGGTGCATAAATAAGGAAAGTTTATATTTTACAAAAAAGTATTAGTTTGCATGATATGACCGCAACCGGTAGAACAGTGAGGGATACCGTGAGCGCCGAACACTCAACGACGAAGCGCAGCCCTGACCGTCGGGCCCCACCGGGCCGGTGCGCGGGCGATGCTGAAGGCCACCGGCCTGACCGACGACGATCTGTCCCGCCCGCTGGTAGGCATCGCCAACACCTGGATCGAGATCGGCCCGTGCAACTACCACCTGCGCGAGGTGGCGAACTGGGTCCGTGAAGGCATCCGCGCGCGCCGGCGGCACGCCGCTCGAGTTCAACACGATCTCCGTGTCCGATGGCATCACGATGGGCACCGAAGGGATGCGCGCATCGCTGATCAGCCGCGAGGTGATCGCCGACTCCATCGAGCTGGTGGCGCGCGCCAATCAGCTCGACGGCGTCATCGCACTGGTCGGGTGCGACAAGACGATTCCCGCTGGCGCCATGGCGCTGGCGCGCCTCGACATCCCCGGTCTGGTGCTGTATGGCGGACCGATTGCGCCCGGCCGGTTCGCAGATCGAGACGTGACGATCCAGGACGTCTACGAGGCGATCGGCGCCTGCGCGGCCGGACGCATGACCGAGTCCGATCTGCACGCGCTCGAGGATCGCGCCTGCCCCGGCGCCGGCGCCTGCGGCGGGCAGTTCACCGCGAACACGATGGCCTCGGCCTGCGAGTTCCTCGGCCTCGCACCGCTCGGCAGCGGCGGTTTTCCCGCACTCGATCCGGGCCGGCCTGACGTCGCCAGGAAGGCCGGCGCCCTCCTGATGGATCTCGTCCGCAAGGGAAACGGCGCGCGGCGATTCGTGACGCGCGCGGCGCTCGAGAATGCGATTGCGTCCGTCGCCGCGACGGGCGGCTCGACAAATGCGGTCCTGCATCTGCTCGCGATTGCGCGCGAGGCGGGCGTCGAGCTGGCGCTGGACGACTTCGATCGCGTGAGCAGGAGAGTGCCGCTCATCGCCGACTTGAAGCCAGGCGGCCGATATGTCGCCGCCGACCTCCATCGGGCCGGCGGAACACGGCTGCTCGCGAAGCGCCTGGTCGACGCCGGGTTCCTCGACGGCTCTGCCGCGACGGTGACCGGCCGCTCGCTCGGCGACGAAGCGTCAGCCGCCAAGGAAACGCCGGGACAGGACGTCGTCCGCACCGTGACCGCTCCGCTCGACGCCTCCGGGCGGTCTGGCTATCCTTCGCGGCAACCTTGCGCCGGACGGATGTGTCGTGAAGACCGCCGGACACGTCCGGCCGAAGCATCGTGGGCCCGCGCGGGTGTTCGAGAACGAAGAGGCGGCGTTTGCCGCCATCGGCGCCGGCCACGTCAAGGCAGGGTGACGTCGTCGTCATTCGCTACGAAGGCCCGCGAGGCGGGCCTGGCATGCGCGAGATGCTGGCGGTGACCGCGGCCCTCGTGGGCGCCGGCCTGGGCGACTCGTGCGCGCTCGTGACCGACGGCCGGTTCTCCGGCGCGACACGTGGCCTGATGATCGGGCACGTGGCGCCCGAAGCCGCGGTCGGCGGACCGATCGCCGCGGTCCAGGACGGCGACATCATCGACATCGACATCACCGGGCGGCGCATCGCCCTCGACGTCCGCCCGGCCGACATTGCGAAGCGTCTGGTGCGCTGGCGCGAGCCGGCGCCGCGATATGCCACCGGAGTGCTGTCGAAATACGCGCGGCTCGTGTCATCCGCCGCGGAAGGAGCTGTGACGTAAGCGTATGCCGATCACTGGCGCCGACATCCTCTGCGAAGCGCTCGTACGCGAGGGCGTGACGGACCTCTTCGGCTATCCGGGCGGTGCGATCCTGCCCGTCTACGACGCGATGTTGAAGTTCCCGCTCCGGCACATCCTCGTCCGGCACGAGCAGGGCGCGACGCACATGGCCGATGGCTACGCGCGCGCGACGGGGCGAGTGGGTGTGGCGATCGCGACGTCCGGTCCCGGCGCCACCAACATGGTGACCGGCATCGCGACCGCGATGATGGATTCGTCGCCGATCGTCTGCATCACCGGCCAGGTCGGCAGCCGCCTGATTGGATCGGATGCGTTCCAGGAAACCGACATCATCGGCATCACACTGCCCATCACCAAGCATAACTTCCTGGTCACGCGGCCCGAGGACGTCGCTCCGGTGGTGCGCGAGGCGTTTCAGCTCGCACGATCCGGGCGTCCGGGACCGGTGTTGATCGACATCACCAAGGACGCGCAGCAGCTGTCCTGCGAGCCGCGGTGGGAGCAGACCGTGCACGTGCGTCACCAGCGCACGTTGCCGGCGCCCGACCCGCAGCAGTGTTCCCATGCGCTCGATCTCATCGCCTCTGCCAGACGCCCCATCGTCCTCGCCGGCCAGGGAATTCTGCTGGGCGACGCGGTGCGCGAGTTCCGCGCCTTCGTCGACGCGTCGGGGATCCCGGTCGGCGTGACGCTGCTCGGCATCGGCGCGCTGCCCGCGTCGCATCCGCGAAACCTCGGCATGATGGGAATGCACGGCGAGGCGTGGGTGAACACCGCGATTCAGGAATCGGACCTGCTGATCGCCATGGGGATGCGGTTCGACGATCGCGTCACCGGCAATCTGAAGACCTACGCGCCGCACGCGCGCAAGATTCACATCGACATCGATCCGGCGGAGATCGGCAAGAACGTGCCGGTCGATGTCGGGATCGCCGGCGACCTCGCCGACGTGCTGCGCAGCTGGATGCCGATGCTCGTGCCGCCGCGCGCGTCGGAGTGGATCGCGCGCATCGACGAGCTGAAGGGAGACTCGGCGGTGCGCGACATTCAGCAGCTGCCCGACGACGGTCATCTGTATGCCGCGCACGTGATTCACGATCTCTGGCGGCTGACGAACGGCGGCGCCGTCGTCGCCACCGACGTCGGCCAGCACCAGATGTGGGAGGCGCAGTACTACCATCACGAGCAGCCGCGGACGTTGATCACGTCGGGCGGACTCGGCACGATGGGCTTCGGCCTTCCCGCGGCGATCGGCGCAAAGGTCGCCCGGCCCGACGCGGAAGTCTGGGCGATTGTCGGCGACGGCGGCTTCCAGATGACGATGGCGGAGCTTGCCACCATCGTCCAGGAAGGCATCGACATCAAGATCGCGATCATCAACAACGGATATCTCGGCATGGTCCGGCAGTGGCAGGAGTTCTTCTACGGCGGACGCTATGCGGCGACGCCGCTCGTCAGCCCGGACTTCACGAAGATTGCCGGCGCATACGGACTCTCCGCGCGAACGATCACGTCGCGCGCGCAGGTGGCGGATGCCGTCGGCGAAGCCCGGCGCACGCCGGGCACGGTGCTCCTCGATTTCCAGGTCGAACAGGAGGACTCGGTGTACCCGATGGTGCCCGCAGGCGCGGACCTGCACGCGATGATTCGACGGCCGTCGCCGCTGGCGGAGACAGGAGCGGACGTATGACGCCCGAGACCACGACGTTCGTCATTCACGTGGACGACGAGCCGGGCGTGCTGAACCGGATCGCATCGGTCGTCCGAAGGCGCGGATTCAACATTCATTCGGTATCGGTGGGGCGGAGCGACGTGCCTGGCGTGTCGCGCATGACGCTTGTCATCGATGCCGCCGATTCTGCCGCGGGCCGGCTCGAGGCGCATCTGTCGAAGCTCTTGCAGGTCCGGCGAGTAGAGGACGTGACCCACGTCACATCAGTGTCACGTGACCTTGGCATGATCAAGGTCGCCGCCGACGCGGTCTCACGCGCCGCCATCATGCAGCTGGTCGACGTCTTCCGTGCGCGCGTCATCGACGTCGCGCCCGACTCGCTGGTCGTCGAGATCACGGGAACCGAGGACAAAGTCGATGGCTTCCTCGAGATCCTTCGGCCGTATGGTGTGCTCGAAGTCGCGCGCACGGGGCGGGTGACGATGGCGAGAGGCGCGACTCCGCGGATAGCAGCCAGCGGCGGCCGCCGGCAGGCGCAGCAAGAGACGGCGGGCGGCCAGGTGGCGTGTTCGGTGTAGGGGTAGGGTCAGGGGACGGGGCCGAGGAATGAGGAGTCTAATGGCAACAATGTTTTATGACGTCGATGCGGATATGGCGCTCATCAGGTCGAAGCGGGTGGCAATCATTGGGTATGGATCGCAGGGACACGCGCATGCGCTGAACCTGCACGACAGCGGGGTCGAGGTTCGCGTCGGGCTGCTCCAGTCGAGCGGTTCGCGCGCAGCCGCGCGCGCGGCGGGGCTGACGGTCGTCACCCCGGCCGAGGCCGCGAAGTGGGCGGACGTCATCATGATCCTGGTGCCGGACACGACGCAGCCGCTGCTCTATCAGACGGCGATTGCGCCGTACCTGACTGCCGGCAAGATGCTGATGTTCGCGCACGGGTTCAACATCCGGTTCGGCACGATCACCCCGCCCGAGATCGTCGACGTGACGATGATCGCGCCGAAAGCGCCGGGCCATCGCGTGCGGGAGCTGTTCGTCGAGGGCGGCGGTACACCGGCGCTGCTGGCGGTTCACCAGGACGCGAGCGGCGGGGCCCATGCGCTCGCGCTGTCCTACGCGTGCGCGCTTGGCGTCACCCGCGCGGGCGTGGTGGAGACGACCTTCGCCGAGGAGACCGAGACCGATCTGTTCGGCGAGCAGGCGGTGCTCTGCGGCGGCGTCAGCGCGCTGGTCAAGGCCGGGTTCGAAACGCTCGTCGACGCGGGGTATCAGCCGGAGATTGCGTATTTCGAGTGCCTGCACGAGCTGAAGCTGATCGTCGATCTGATGTACCAGGGCGGCCTGAACTACATGCGCTACTCGGTCAGCGACACGGCCGAGCACGGCGACTACACCGGCGGGCCGCAGATCGTCACGGCGCAGACGCGCGACACGATGCGCCGGATGCTGCGGGCGATCAGAGAGGGCCGCTACGCGAAGGAGTGGATCGCCGAGAACGAGGCGGGCCGGCCCAATTTCAACGCGACCCGTGCGGCGGAGCAGGAGCACGCGATCGAGCGCGTCGGCGCGGAACTGCGGCAGATGATGCCGTTCCTGAAGCCGGTTACCGTACCCGCAGCACAAACCCGCCCGCGTCGCGCAGCGGAATCTCTATCGCTCCGTTGATCTCGCGCTCCTCGACAACGACCGCGGCGTCGTTGTCGGGGTTGTCGCGGACCAGCAGCGCACGTGCGGGCCGCCGGGGCAGGAACGACAGATCGACCTTGACCGTCCGTCCCCGGCGCCCGTTCATCGCGGCGACGAAATACGTCGAGCCGCTGCGGCGCGCGAACATCGCCAGCTCGCCGATCTCCGACGGCGGCAGCACCCGCGTTTCGTCCCACACGCTCGGGATGCTCTTGATCATGTCGGCCGCCGGGTTCGAGAGCAGCGACGAGGGGTGCCCGCCGTACACGAGCAGGGGAGACGTCAGGATGACGGCGCTCGCGATCTGATGCGCCCAGCTCGTCTCCCGCCGCCGCTCTCCGAACACGACAGGCGTGTAGTCGGCATGGCCGGCAAGCATCCGCACGAACGGGAAAGTCGTGTTGAACGTCGCCCACTCGCTCATTCGCCGATGCTCCAGGCCGTAGATCCCCTCGCGCGTCAGCTCGTTCGGCCAGGTGCGGGGTTCGCCAGTTGGCTTGTTCGCGCCGTGGAAGTTGATCATCAGCTGCTGCGCGGCCGCATCCCGCAGGATGTCCTGGTAGAGATCGATCACTTCCTTCGCTTCGTGATCGAGGAAATCGACTTTGACGCCGGCGATTCCCATCTCGTGCAGCGACGCGAAGAGCGCCCGGCGCTTTTCCGGATCTTCGAGCGTGTTGCGATGCCGCCAGACCCAGATGCCGATGCCCTGGGACTTCGAGAAGGCCACGACATCCTGCAGCTCCTCCGGCGTCCAGCGCTGCCACTGTCCCTCGACCACCTGATGCTCGAATCCGAGCTGACCGGCCAGCCGTGAGAATTCCTTGATCCCTTCGACAGTGTTCTCGCCACCATCCAGATAGCGCCAGACCGCGCGTCCCGGTTTGATCCAGGCGGTACGCAGGCCCTTCGGGAACAACTGAGGGTCCGGAGGAGGGCAGAGGTTGTGCACCGCATCGCTGTTGACGAGCGCGTGCAGATCGCGGCCGACGATGACCACGCGCCACGGCGTGATGATGGTTCCCTCGACCGGCGCGGGGACGGCGAGGCGTGCAGCATTGTCCTCGCCGAACCGAAGTGTGTACGGATAGCCGGCGGGATGATCGTGCGCCAGCCGCTCCGCATAGCCGCCGCGGCCATCCGCCTCGAGTGCCATGCCGGCGTAGTTCCTGAGGTCCGCCTCGGTCACGGCCGCATAGCCGATGCCGCCGGCCAGCTTCACGGTGATCGGCGGCGCGGCCCAATCGCCCTCGGGCACGAGCTCCACCTGCCTGCGCTCGTAGACCGCCTCGTAGTGATCGCGCAGGCCGTGTGACCAGACGATGCTGCCGGCGGGAAAGCTGAATGACGAAGCGCTGTCAGGAACCCGGCGCCCCGAGCCGGGCACGACGTGACGAAATGCGACGGCATCGTTCGACACGCGGAAGTCGACGGTATATCGAACGGCCCCGCGCTCGAACACGAGCCGTAGGCCGTTGGCGCGGTCGATCGCTTCCGATTTCGCGCCGCGCCATGGGTACTTCTCGTCGACGCGATAACGTTCGGCCGTCACGAGCATGCTGTCGCGGCCGAGATCCACGCCGTCGACGATGATGCCAAGCGCTGACGGTTTGATGACCGGCTGGCCGTCGAAATCAACGGACCACATGACGCGTCGCTCGGGGCCGATCCCGACCGTCACGATCAGGGAGTTGTCCGGGCTGCGCAGAAGCTCGCGCGCAGGACGAGGCGCCTGCGCCTCGATGCTCGCGAACGTCAGGCCGGCAATGCCGGCCGCGAGAATCCGCGCGGAGGTGCGCATCGAGCTGTGCGTGTCAGATCTTCACGAGATCGGCGATGCGGATCGGCCGCTTCTCGTCGATGCTCTGGCGTGCCGCAATCCCGGTCAGGCACGACATCGCGCCGGCGCGCGAATCGGGCAGCCGCATGTGCGGCGGCGCGTCGACTTTGCGGAAGATGAGATCGCGAAGCCGGTCGTCGCCGCCGCCGTGGCCACCCTCGGCGACCTGGACCGGCACGCGCACCCGCTTGCCGAAGCTCTTCGTTATGTAGATCTCGGTCTCGTCCGCTTCGGCGACGTCCCACGGCTGCCGTTCGTGATCGCGGACCTCGAGCCGTCCGAGCTCGCCGTTGAATGCCACGCGATAGCCCTCGAACGGCATGTGAGCGTTCACCGAATAGCTCATGATGGCGTCGTTCGAATACTTCACGATGGCCGACATCGTGTCGAAGATGTCGATGTCCTCACGGAACACGCAGCCGTCGCGATAGTAGCCGTCGACGTCCTCCGCGCCCGCATACAGCTTCATCCGCGTCGCGCTGGTGGTCATGTCGTAGTAGAAGCGGCAGTCCTTCTTGTGCGGACACGGACGGCAGTTCGTGTGGCGGAAGGGACCGTTCTTGCCGTACACCCGAAGCGAGCCGTTGGCTGAGACTTCGACGGGATCCGCGGCAAGCCACCAGTTCATCAGGTCGAAATGGTGCGACGCCTTGTGCACCCAGAGACTCCCGCTGCGATTCCGGAGCCGGTGCCAGCGCCGGAAGTAGTCGGCGCCGTGATAGACGTCCAGGTACCAGCTGAAATCCACCGACAGCACCCGCCCGATCTCGCCCGGCCTGGATCACTTCCTTCACGGTCCGGTGCTTCGGTGCGTAGCGGTAGTTGAACGTCACCACGATCTTCCGGTTGTTGCGCTTCTCGGCGTCGAGCACCGCCTGGCACTGCTTTTCGTCGATGACCATCGGCTTCTCGGTCATCACGTCGAGCCCGCGGTCGAGCGCCTTGACGATGTACTCGTGATGGAAGGCGTCGACGGTCGTCACCATCAGCAGGTCGGGGCGGGCCTTCTCGCAAAGCTCGTCGAAGTTCGAGAACGTCGGGCAGGTCACGCCGATCAGGTCGCGGGCGATCGCGGCGCGCTTCGGGTTGATGTCGCACAGGCCGACGAACTCGAGCACGTCGGAGTATTTCTGCACGAGCGGCCGGCCCCACATGCCCTGCGCGCGATCCCCGGTTCCGACGATCGCATAGCGCCGCTTCGCGGGCTGGGCGGCGCCGGGCGCGACGCCGAGGAGGGAAGTGGCCGCGGCGGCGCTTCCCGCTGCCTTGACGAATTCGCGGCGACTCACGAGCTTGATGTCAGACACGGCAAACGCCTCCTGTTGTCATGCCTCCCTGGTCGCGGGCAGGGCCGGGCAGTCCGGGAGCAAGAATACCGTTCGACCCGGGGGCGTGCGCAAATGGTCCGTTACCTCCATGAGCCTGCCCGTGAAATCCTGCCCAAATCGGCTCATCCGTGGCCGGTTGCGGTAACGGTTACGTCCTTTTCGCTGTTTTCCGCGCGTGCTACCGTCGCCGCCCGAAATTGAAATTGGCTTGCCGTGTGATCGGGCTTTCGGACGGATTGGCTAGACCACCTGAGATCGGACAACAGCGTTTCGCAAACGTTGGAGGAGGCGGTATGCGAGGCACTCTCCGCATTCTAAGGACCCGCGGGCTGGCGTTCGCGCTCGGCGTTGCAGCGGCGTCTGCCGCGACCATCACGATCGTTTCCCCGGTGGCTCACGCACAGGATTTCCGCGGAACCATCAGCGGGAAGATCAGCGATTCGTCGGGCGGCCGGCTGCCGGGCGCGACGGTGACGGCCACCAACATCGCCACCAACGTCGGTTCGTCGACGACAACCGCCAGCGCCAGGCGACTACACGATTTCGTATCTCGCGCCCGGGAAGTACACCGTGACGGTGGAGCTCTCCGGATTCAAGAAGCTGATCCGGCAGGGCATCGAGGTCCGCGTCGACGATCGCCTCACGCTGGATCTCTCGCTCGAGGTCGGCCGCGTCGAGGAAACCGTGTCGGTCACCGCCGAGACGCCGCTGCTCGAGATCGCCAGCGCGTCGGCGGGCCAGGTGATCGACGAGAAGCGCATCGCGCTGCTGCCGCTGTCGGACGGCAACCCGTTCGTGCTCTCGCGGCTCGTGCCCGGCGTCGCCTACACCGGCGAGCTGAAGTTCTCGCGACCCTTCGACAACGGCGGCACCTCCGCCATCAACGCGGATGGTTCGACCGGCGGCAACGAGTTCTCGCTCGACGGATCGCCGAACATGGCGCAACGGCCGGCGCGTGGCGTTCGTCCCGCCCGCTGGCGCGGTGCAGGAGTTCAAGGTCGAAACGGCGAGCTTCGATGCCTCAGACGGCCACACCGCCGGCGCGATGGTCAACGTCACGCTGAAGAGCGGCACGAATCTGCTCAAAGGCGAGGGCTACTACTACATGCGGGACGAATCGCTGTCGGCGACGGACTTCTTCGTCAACCGCAGCGGCGCCGAAAAACCGACGGTCGCCTACGACCGCCCCGGCGGCTATCTTGGCGGCCCGCTCGTCATTCCCGGCCTCTACAACGGCCGCGATCGCGACGTTCTTCTTCGGCGCGGTGGAATGGCTGTACGACGAGTTCCCCGAGCCCGGTACGCGAACGGTGCCGACCGAGGCGATGCGCAACGGCGACTTCTCGGCGCTGCTCGCGCAGGGCACGATCATTTACGATCCCAGCTCCGCCCGCCAGGACGGCGCCCGCGTCGTCCGCACGCCGTTCGCGAACAACATCATTCCGGCGGGAATGCATCAACCCGATCGCGCGCGCGGTGCTGAATTACGTATCCGCTGCCGAATCAGCCCGGCGACGACGGCCGGCAACAACAACTACTTCTCCGTCAATCCGCGCACCGACGACTTCTACTCGATTTCGCTTCGCGTTCGATCACCGGCTGACCGACAAGCAGCAGGCGTTCGTGCGGTACACCCGCAACGATCGAACCGAAGCACGAAACGCATTTTTCGGCGACGGTGAACGGCGTCATGCCGGTCGGCAACTTCCTGTTCCGGAAGAACGACGGCGTGACCTTCGACCACGTCTACACGATGAGCTCGAACACGCTGTTCAATGTCCGCGCCGGCTGGCAGCGGTTCCGCGAGCCGAACATCCGTCAGCACGAGGGCGTGTTCGACCCGCGCCAGCCTCGGGCTTCGCGCCGTCGGTGGTCTGCGCAGTTCAACGGCGCCCAGGTACTTCCCGCGCTTCGACTTCGACACGCTGACCGACATCGGCGACAACCTGGCGGGAACGACCCATCACACCATCTACTCGTTCCAGCCGACGGTACACGAAGCTCATGGGACGGCACTCGATCCGCGCCGGCTACGACCTCCGCCTTTACCGCGAGTCGGCCTTCAACTACGAGCGTCAGGCGGGCGAGTACCTGATTCGCAACAATGCGGCATTCACGCGGCAGCAGGACAACTCCGGCGGCAGGAATGGTCTCGGACATCGCGAGCTTTCTGCTCGGGCTTCCCACCGAGTGGCTCGATCGACCGCAATACCGAACGCCTGAACAACACTCTCTACCACGGGACTCTTCATCCAGGACGACTGGAAGGTGTCCGAGAAGCTCACGCTGAATCTCGGTTTGCGCTACGACTACGAGAGCGCGACAACCGAATCGGAGAACCGCAACGCGCGGGGATTCGATCCCGAAGCCGCGATCAGCATCGCCGCCCAGGCCAGGGCCAACTACGCGGCCGCGCCGATTCCTGAAGTTCCGGCCTCGCAGTGCAATCCGCGCGGCGGCCTGCTGTTCGCGTCCGACGAGAACCGCGGCTTCTGGGATGCGGACGGAACAATTTCCAGCCGCGCGTCGGGCTCGCGTATCAGCTGAACGACAAGACAGTCGTTCGCGGCGGGGTGGGGCATCTACACGGTGCCGTTCATCATCAGCGGCTCGTTCCAGCCCGGCTTCTCGCAGGCCACGTCGCTGTCGCCGCACGCTCGACATCGGACTGACGTTCCAGCCACGCTGAACAACCCGTTCCCGAGCGGCGTTCTGCGCCCGCCGGCAATCTCGCTTGGCGCCGAACACGTTCCTCGGACAGGAAATCAGCAGGTTCGTGCCGATCGAATTCAGCAATTCCCAGAACATGCGCTACTCGATCGGCGTGCAGCGCGAGCTCCCCGGCCAGTGGCTGTTCGAGGTCGGCATATGTCGGCAGCCGCGGCTGGGACATTACGACCGGCGGCGGAGGGCAAGCGGGCGAGATCGACCTCAATGGGATCCCTGCGCAGTACCTGTCGACAGCCGGCTGCGATCGCGACGATGCGACGAACAACTTCCTCGTCCAGCAACGTCACGAATCCGTTCCGCGGGCTGATGCCAGGACCGGCTTCAACGGCGCGACGATTCAGCGGTCGCAGCTGCTGCGGCCGTTCCCGCAGTTCAGCAACGTGCCGACGTTCGACGACGACGGCACGAGCCAATACGACTCGTTCCAGATGAAGCTGGAGAAGCGGTTCACCGACGGCTACACGATTCTCGGCGCCTATACCTGGTCGAAGTTCACCGAGCGCGTGTTCAGACTGAATCCGACCGACACGGACTACGAAGAGAGGCTGTCCGAATTCGACGTGCCGCATCGATTTGCGATCAGCGCCATCTGGGAGCTGCCGTTCGGCCAGGGGCGCAAGTGGGGTGGTGACGTGAACGGCCTCGTCAACGCGGTCGATCGGCGGCTGGAGCCTGCAGGTGATCGGCCAGCTGCAGAGCGGCCGTCCGGTGAGCTTCGACGACCGCAACATCTACTTCAACGGCGATCTGAACAGTCTGAAGGCCGACTACACGGGGGACAAGCAACGACCCGGTGTTCGACATCAGCGGCTTCTATTTCCACGATGCCGCGGTGCAGACCAACGGCGTGGACGACCCGGCGAAGCAGCGCAACGATCAGCGCATCAACCTGGTCAACAACATGCGATACTTCCCGTCACGCGTGCGGGGCATTCGCTGCCAGGGGCTGAACCTGTGGGATATCTCGGTCGGTGAAGCAGGTGCGGTTCTCGGATCGCGTGCGCGCGCAGTTCCACGTCGAGTTGCTCAACGCGTTCAACCAGCCGATTTTCACGAACCCGAACACGGATCCGACGAATGCGAATTTCGGCAAGGTAACGTGCCAGGCGAATCTTCCGCGCGACATCCAGTTGGCGGCGAAGATCGTTTTCTAGACCGCAGGAGCTCGGGGCTCGGAGCTCGGGACTCGGGACACCGGAGAGAACTTGAGGGTGCCGGTCAGTTCCACATTCTGTCAGAGCAGAGGAAGTCAGGGAACTACCAGCGCCGCCCCGCAATCTCTGGCGCATCGTCGGCCCCGGCGTCGTCGCGGCCGGCGTCGGCGTGTCTTCGGGCGAATTCATCCTCTGGCCGTACATCGCCTCGCAGGTCGGCCTGGTCTTCCTCTGGGGCGCGGTGGTCGGCGTCGTCACGCAGTTCTTCCTGAACATGGAGATCGAGCGCTACACGCTGGCGACCGGCGAGACCGCGCTCTCGGGATTCAATCGCTTCTGGCGGCACTGGGGCCTGGTATTCGCGGTGATGGTGTATTTCGCGAATCTCTGGCCCGGCTGGGCGCTCAGCTCCGCCACGCTGGCGACCTACCTGTTCGGCGGCAGCGCCCGCGCGATCGCGATCGCGACCTGCTCGTCATCGGCGCCGCGCTGACGCTGGCGCCGGTGGTCTACATCGCGCTGGAGCGGCTGATCTTCGTCAAGGTCGCCGCGGTCGTCGCTCTGAGCGTGCTGGCGGTGGTGTTCGCCATCGACGCGGCGTCATGGCGGGCGCTGCCGCGCGGGCTGCGTGGGCGGTGAGTGCCGCGCGGCCTGGGGTTTGCGCTGCTGATGGGCGCGATCGCGTTTGCGGGCGCCGGCGGCGGACAGAATCTCTGTCAGAGCAACTGGATCCGCGACAAGGGGTTCGGCATGGGCCGATACGTGCCGCGGCTGGTCAGCCCGGTCACCGGCGTCGAGGAAGCTGCGCCGTCCGCACCGCGCTTTCAGTTCGAGACGAACGCGGCCAACATGACGCGCTGGCGCCGCTGGTGGCGCTTCGCGAACGTCGAGCAGGCGCTGACGTTCGTGCTCGTGACGCTGGTAACGATCTGCCTCACGTCGCTGCTGGCGCAATCGACGCTGTTCGGAATCCGCCGGACCTCCCGAACAGCGTCGCGTTCCTCCAGATCGAGGGTCAGCGCCTCCAGGCGATGGTCGGACCCTGGTTCGGCGTCCTGTTCTGGTCGGTTGGCGCCTTTTCACTGTTCGCGTCGGCGATGGGGATTATCGACTATACCAGCCGCCTGGCCGCGGACGTCCTCAAGACTTCCTACCTGCAGCATTCCGCGATTTCCGAGAGCCGCATCTACTTCCGGCTGGTCTGGGGGCTCGTGGCAATCGGCTGCGGCATCCTGCTGCTCGGCGTCGACCAGCCGCTGCCGCTGCTGGTGATATCCGCGTGCGTCGGCGGCACGATGATGTGCCTGTATTCGCTGCTGCTGCTCCTGTTGAACCGGCGCGAGCTGCCGGCTGCGATTCGGATACGATTCGTCCGCGCCAGCGTGCTGGTGTGGTCCACGTTGTTTTTCGGCGTGCTCGCCGCGTTGACGATCTGGCAGCAGATCGAACGGATCACGCGGTGACACGGCTGGCTGGAGGCCGCTGTACATGACGTCAACGTTCCGATCGAGCGCCGTATCGGTGGCGCTGGTGGCTTCGATGCTGAATTCCCCGAGAGGACCGCAGGTTCCCCCTGAGGCTGCGCCGCGGATCGAACGCCTCGATCCGGCGCTCGACCAGTTGATCGCGCCGGATGCATCGGTGGAGGTGCTCGCCGAAGGGTACGACTGGAGCGAGGGGCCCGTCTGGGTAAAGGACGGCGGGTTTCTTCTTTTCTCTGACGTGCCCCGCAACGTCATCCTGCGATGGAAGCAGGGGGAAGGATCCCGTGAGTGGCTGAAGCCATCCGGCTACACCGGAAGCGAGCCACGCGGCGGCGAACCGGGATCCAACGGCCTCACGCTCGACCGCGAGGGGCGGCTCGTCATCTGCCAGCACGGCGATCGCCGGATCGCGCGCATGGATGCGCCGACGTCGAACCCGGCGCCGAAGTTCTCGAGCGTCGCCGACCGGTTCCAGGGCGCGCGCTTCAACAGCCCGAACGATCTCGTGTTTCACAGCAACGGTGACCTCTACTTCACCGATCCGCCGTACGGACTGATAAAGCAGGCCGAGGATCCCGCGCGCGAGATGACCTATCAGGGCGTGTTCCGCCGCAGCCGCAGCGGCGAGGTCACGCTCGTCACGCGCGAGATGACGCGGCCGAACGGCATTGCCTTTTCACCGGACGAGAAGAAGCTGTACGTGGCGCAATCGGATCCGAGCGCGCCGATCTGGAGAGTGTTCGACGCGGCGGCCGACGGCTCCTTCAAGTCGAGCCGCATCTTCTTCGACGCCTCGACGTTGAGCAAGACCCGCAAAGGCCTTCCTGACGGCATGAAGGTCGATGTGGCCGGGAACCTGTTCGCGACGGGACCGGGTGGTGTGCTCGTGCTGTCGCCGGAAGGCAAGCACCTCGGCACGATCCTGACGGGTCAGGCGACCGGCAACTGCGCGTTCGGAGACGATGGCCGCACGCTGTACATCACGGCTGACATGTACCTGATGCGCGTCAAGCTCAGGACGAAAGGGCTCGGATTCTGAAGGCGCTGCTTCTTACATCTCCTGGCGCGCTCACCTTCACCGATGTGCCGGTTCCGGCGCTCGAAGACGACGACGTGCTGGTGCGCGTCCGCGCGTGTGGCATCTGCGGCAGCGACGTGCACGGCTACGACGGATCCACCGGCCGCCGCATCCCGCCCCTCGTCATGGGACACGAGGCGGCAGGTGAGGTGGAACGGAGCGGTCGCGGCGTACTCGGCTTCGACAAGGGCGATCGCGTCACGTTCGATTCGACCGTGTGGTGCGGCGCGTGCGAATACTGCGCGCGCGGCGCGTCGAACCTCTGCACCAACCGGCGCGTGCTGGGTGTGTCGTGTGCCGACTACCGGCGGCATGGCGCGTTCGCCGAGTTCGTCTCGGTGCCAAGCCGGATTCTTCACAAACTTCCTCCCGCCATGCCGTTCGAACACGCGGCATTGGTCGAAGCGGTGTCGGTCGCCGTTCACGCGGTCAAACGCGCGGCCCCTCGGCCGGACGACACCGTTGCCGTAATCGGCTGCGGCATGATCGGGCTCCTCATCATCCAGGTGTTGAGGCACAGAGGGTGCACGCGGACGATCGCCATCGAGATCGACGAACGCCGCCGGGCCCTCGCGACGAAGTTCGGTGCTGCGGCGACGGTCCAGCCGGTGTCAGGGTCCGTAGCCGGCGACGTGCGCCGTCTGACGGATTCCCGCGGTGCGGATCACGTCTTCGAGGTCGTCGGGCACTCCGAGACCGTGGGCGACGCCGTGGCTTCCGTCCGTCGTGGCGGCACGGTCACGCTCGTCGGCAATCTGGCGCCGCACGTCGACTTGCCGCTTCAGGCGGTCGTGACCGGTGAGCTGACGCTGCTTGGTTCGTGCGCGTCGAGCGGGGAATACCCGGAGGCGATCGACCTCGTTGCGCGCGGCGAGATCGACGTCGCCCCGCTCATCAGCGCCGTCGCGCCGCTTGCCGAAGGCGCCGCCTGGTTCAGCAGGCTGCACACGCCGACCGGCGGGCTGATGAAAGTGATCCTGCGGCCGTGAAGCACCTGTTCGATCTGACCGGACGCGTCGCGCTCGTCACGGGTGCGAGTCGCGGGCTCGGCCGGACGTTCGCCCGCGTGATCGCCGAGGCGGGCGCCGACGTCGTCATCACCAGCCGATCGCCCGCCTCGCTCGGCCCTGTCCAGGAGGAAATCGAGAGCCTTGGCCGCAAGGCTGTCGGGCTCGAGCTCGACGTCCGCAGCGAGCGCAGCATCCGCGACATGACGGCCGCGGCGATCGAGGCGTTCGGGCGCATCGACGTGCTCGTCAACAACGCGGGCTGCAACATCCGCAAGCGCGCCGCCGATGTGACGTGGGACGACTGGAACACCGTGCTCGACACGAACCTGCGCGGTACGTTCTTCGTGTCGCAGGCGGTGGCACAGCACATGATCCAGCGAGCCCGCGGACGCATCGTCAACATCGGGTCGGTGACGTCCGTGTTCGGGTACGCGGGCCTGGCGCCTTACGGCGCGAGCCGAGGCGGGATACGTCAGTTGACGATGAGCCTCGCGGACGACTGGGGAGCGCATGGCATCACCGTCAACTGCCTCGCCCCCGGATGGTTCAAAACCGATCAGAACGCCGTGCTCTACGAGGACGCGGAATGGGTGGCGTATCTCGTCGATCGCATTCCCTTGAAGCGGCCCGGCGTGCCTTCGGATCTCGCCGGCGCGCTGATCTTCCTGGCGTCGGACGCCAGCGCGTATGTCACGGGTCAGACGCTGCTCGTCGATGGAGGAATCTCGACCGGCGCGACGCGGGCGCTGCCGGCTCGAAGATGATCGGGATCAGCTCCCAACTTCCAACTCCACAACTCCCAACGGACTCCCAATTCCCAATTCCCAAAAAAACCAACTCCCAACTCCCACTTTTTGGGAGTTGGCCTTTTGGGAGTTGGCCTTTTTGGGAGTTGGGAGTTCGTCGCGTCAGCGACACGCGGCCGGGTTCGATTTCACGAAGTACGACTTGTAGTTCGCTGCCTTCGGATCCATGCATCCTTCGAGGTTCAGCAGCTCCACTTTCCGAAAGTCGATCGGGGCCGTCTCGGCCTGCAGCGCGATGTAGCCGCCGGTGAGCGGCTGACCGTCGATCTTGACTGCGGGATCGGTCGGCGACGCGGCGCCGCCGCCGATCTGCGGATGCTGGTACTCGAGAACGGTCGCGCCTTCGACAATGTGGCGGATCACGTCGCCGCCGTGCACCATCACCTCGACGCGGACCCACTGATCGCCGTCGTAGGTCTTCGACGTGGAGTTCGTGCAGTGCGCCGTGTGCAGCTTGCCGTTGATCTCGACGTGAGTTCCCGGCGTGCAGAGATTCGCGGTCGTCCGCGGCTTGCCGTCACCGAGGCCACCGAGCAGCTGCACCTCGATCGAGATCGGAAAATCCTGATCCTTCAGCATCGTCTTCGGGTGCGGCGCGTGCAGCATCAGCCCGTTGTTGCGCACGGCCCAGCCGAGCCCTGACGGCGCCGGCCGTACCTGCTCGCCGACGAAGCGATACTCGGCGGCGAGCAGATAGTACGAGAACGGTTCGCGGTAGAAGATGTGGCCGAACTCGCCGTTGAACGCCGGCCACTTGTCGTAGCGGACCCTCAGCTGCCCATCCTCGACGCGGAACGTGTCGTGGAGATTCTGGCCGAGGTCGTGGCCGCGGAACTTGATCAGCCAGTCGTCCAGGTTGCGGCCGTTGAACAGCTGCACCCAGTCGCGGCGATCCGGCTCCCGCTGGGCCGAGCCAGTCTCGGCCGCAAGCGCAATCGCGAGCGCGCACGCGACGATCGCCGCCAGCTTCTTCATCGCTTGTAGCCCACCCGCCAGATCGAATTCGACCCGTCGTCGCTCACGAACAGCGCGCCGTCACTGCCGACCGCTACGCCGACCGGCCGTCCCCAGACCTCACCATCCGCGGTGACGAATCCGGTCAGGAAATCCTCGTAGCCGCCATTGACGGGAAGGCCGTTCTTCAGCGGCACGCGAATGACCTTGTAGCCGGTGCGGAGTTGCCGGTTCCACGAGCCGTGCAGCGCGGCAAACGCGCTGTCGCGGTGCTCGGACGGGAACGAGTTGCCGGTGTAGAAGACCATCTCCAGCGACGCGCTGTGCGGCTGCACCAGCACGTCCGGGGTCTTCACCTTGGCCTTCAGCTCGGGACGCTTGCCCTCGTGGCGCGGATCCCATTGCCCGCCCATGTAGAACCACGGCCAGCCGAAGAAATCGCCATCGCTCACGCGCGTAATGTAGTCGGGAACGAGGTCGTCGCCGAGCCCATCGCGTTCGTTGACGGATGCCCACAGGTCGCCCGTTCGTGGATGCACGGCGAGGCCGACGGCGTTGCGGATGCCGGACACGTACACGCGTCCGGCGGTACCGTCGGGATTGAACTCGAGGATCGTCGCGCGATCCTTTTCGGCCGGATCCGTATCGGGATCGTTGACGTTCGTGAACGATCCCACCGACACGAACATCTTCTTGCCGTCCCGGGAGAATGCGATGTCGCGCGTCCAGTGGCCGCCGCCGGGAAGGTTCCCGCCGCTCGGCAGCTTGGCGACGATCGTTTCCGACGGCCCGCTCGCCTTGAGGTCGCCGCTCTTGTAGGGGAACCGCACGATCGAGTCGGTGTTGCCGACGTAGACCCACTGCGGGTTCGCGCCGAGCGGATAGAACGCGATGCCGAACGGCCGCCGCAGGCCGGACGCGAATATATCGGTGGTTTCCGCCTTGTCAGCGCCGACCGCGCTTCGCAGCACCTTGATCCGTCCGGGCCGGCTCTCGGCCACGAAGAGGTCGCCGTTTGGCGCCGTCCGGATCAGACGCGGATTCTCGAGGCTCGACGCGTAGTGGCTCACCGAGTAGCCGGCAGGCGCCTGCGGCATGGCGCCGTCGGGACGCGCCGCCAACTTGGGGTTGTTGTTTACCGACTCCGTTGCAAACGCTTTCGGAAGGTCGCCGACCGTGATCCTGTAGGCGGTGCCCGGCTTGTCCGTGCGATAGTCGGCAAACATCAGCGGTTTCTGGGCCTGCGCGACGAGCAACGCTGCCGAGGTTGCGCCAAACAGCACGATCACACCAAGCCTGAACTTCCGCATGCTCACACTCCTGAATTCGCGTCCACCAAGACACCAGTTAGTCTATGTCGATTTCGGGCGCTGGGCGCTGGGCGCTGGGCGTTGGGCGCTGGGCGCTGGGATCGTTTTTGGGAGTTGGGAGTTGAGGAGTTGGGAGTTGATACTATTCCCCTGTTTTAGGAGGACCAAGGATGAGCGGATTGCGGTGGCTGGCGGCGGCGATGGTGCTGCTGGCGGCGGGTGCCAGCGGGCGCGGGCAGGAGCCTCCGTCGCTCCTGATTCGAAACGCGATGGTCCTGGACGGCACCGGCGCGCCGGGCCGTCAGGCCGACGTTCGCATCGCCGGCGCGAAGATTGTCGAGGTTGGACGACTGACGCCGGCCTCCGGGGAACGCATGATCGACGTCGGTGGCATGACGCTGGCGCCCGGCTTCATCGACACGCACAGCCACCACGACCGCGGACTCTCCGAACGCCCTGATGTGCTCGCCGCGGTCAGCCAGGGCATCACCACCATCGTCGTCGGGCAGGACGGCGGCTCCTCGTTTCCGCTCGCGAAGTTCTTCGACTCGCTCCAGGCCTCGCCCGTCGCGCTCAACGTGGCGTCGTACGTCGGGCACGGCACCATTCGCAGGCGCGTGCTGGGCGACGACTACCGGCGCGCGGCCACCGACGAGGAGCTCGCGAAAATGCGCGAGATGCTCCGCGCGGAAATGCAGGCCGGCGCGTTCGGCCTGTCGACCGGTCTCGAGTACGACCCCGGTATTTATTCCAAACCTGAAGAGATAATCGCGCTCGCGAAAGACGTCGCGGCGATGGGCGGCCGCTACATGAGCCACATCCGCAGTGAGGATCGCCACTTCTGGAAAGCGATCGACGAGGTGATCACGATCGGACGCGAGGCGAAGCTGCCGGTCCATGTGTCCCACGTGAAGCTGGCGATGCGGAATCTGTGGGGCCAGTCGGCGAAGCTGCTGCAGACGATGGATCGGGCGCGGAAGGATGGCGTGCAACTGACCGCGGATATCTACCCCTATACGTATTGGCAGTCTGGCGCGACGGTCCTGTTTCCGGAACGCAACTATGACGACGAGGCGGAGGCGGAGCTGGTCTTGAAGGAAGTGGTGGCGCCGGTGGATCTGCTCTTCACGTCGTTTCCCACCAACCCGGCATATGCGGGCAGGACGCTCGCGCAGATTGCATCCGAGCGCGGTACGAAGCCGGCGCCCACGCTGCTTGCACTGATCAAGGAAAACGAGGCGGCTGGTACGTCGGCGACCGTCGTCGCCACCAGCATGGATGAGAAGGACGTGGCCGAGCTGATGAAATGGCCGTTCGCCGACATCTGCAGCGACGGCGCGATGGGAGGCGGACATCCGCGCGGGTTTGGCGCCTTCCCGCGCGTCCTGGGGATCTATGTCAGGGAACGCGGGGTGCTGAAGCTCGAAGACGCGATTCGCAAGATGACCACGCTGGCCGCGGCAAACGCAGGCATCAAGGATCGCGGCCGGATCGCGCCAGGGCAGTTCGCCGACCTCGTGCTGTTCGATCCGCGCTCGGTGGTCGATCGGGCGACGACCGCCGCGCCGCAGGCACAGTCGGAGGGGATCAAGACGGTGTGGGTGAACGGCGTGGAAGTGTTCCGGGACGGCGCGGCTACCGGCGCGCGTCCGGGTCAGGTTCTGCGAGCGCGCTAGGTCGTAGCGCAGGCCTTGCGAGCCGAAGACGCAGGGCCTTCAGCGAGCCGTAGCGCAGGCCTTCAGCGAGCCGTAGCGCAGGCCTTCAGCGAGCCGTAGCGCAGGCCTTTAGGCCTGCCTGGAGTAAGGAGCCAACGTGCGAAAGATCCTTGCCTTCTCGATGATGCTCGGCGCCGCGGTGATGATGGCGGCGCAATCACGAGCCCCTGAAGCCGCGATGGCCGCCGCCGCGAAAGCGCTCCTCTCAACGCTGGACGAAGCGCAGACCGCGAAGATCAAATGGCCCTTCGACTCCGAAGAGCGGTTCAACTGGCACTTCATTCCGCGCGAGCGCCAGGGGCTGTCGCTCAAAGCGATGGACGAGCGCCAGCGGAAGGCGGCGTTCGCGCTGCTCGGCGCCGGGCTGAGCGCGAAGGGCTACACCAAGGCGGAGACGATTCGCAGCCTCGAACTCGTGCTGCGTGCGATCGAGGGATCCGCCCGGCGCGACCCGGAGCTCTACTTCTTCACGATCTTCGGCGAACCGGGGAGCCAGACCTGGGGCTGGCGGTACGAGGGGCATCACATCGCGCAGAACTGGACGATCGCGGGCGGGAAGGCGGTTGCCACCACTCCTGCGTTCCTCGGCGCGAACCCCGCCGTCGTGCAGGACGGGCCCAGCAAGGGTACGCGCGTGCTGGGCGCAGAGGAGGATCTGGCGCGTACGCTGCTCGAATCGCTGACGGACGTGCAGCGAAAGGAAGCCATCATCGCGGTGACCGCCCCGAACGACATCCTGACCAGCAATTCGCGCAAGGCGTCCATCGTCGACAACACCGGCCTGTCAGCCGGATCGATGACGCCGGCGCAGCAGAAGATGCTGATGACGCTGATCGAAGAGCACGCGACGGTGCAGGCGTCCGGGCTCGCGGACCAGCGGCTCGCGAAGGTGCGCGCGGACGGCTTCGCCAACATCCGGTTTGCCTGGATGGGATCGGTCGCGAAGGGGCTCGGCAACGGGCACTATTACCGGGTGCAGGGCAAGAGCTTCCTGATCGAGTACGACAACGTGCAGAACGAGGCGAATCACCACCACATCGTGTGGCGGGACTTCACGGGAGATTTCGGCACGGACCTGCTGGTCGAGCACCACGCGCAGGATCCGCACCACGCCGTAAGCCGGTAATCTCCGCGTGCCGGCCGAAAGCGGGCGCCTACGGCTTCGAAGAAGGCGTGGCGAACGCGCGGTGGCGCTGCTCGATCTGCTCGGTGGTGACCGCACCGTTCAGGATCGTCACCATGTGTCTGAACGTCACCGACTGTTTCGGCTCCAGCCGCAGCGTCAGCTCCGATTGCTTCGGGTCGAACACTTTTCTGCCGAGCGGATTTGCCGCGAACAGCCCGTAGCCGCGGGCGTGCCAGTAGGTCGGGAAGCCGGGATTCGACGGGTGGTCGAACATCGCGATCGCGATCCGTTCGGCCCCAATCCTTCCATTCAGCGTTGTCCATTTTCCGCGGGTGCCCCAGACGGCATCCCCCTTCAATCCTTCGCTGCTCACGTACTCACCGCTGACGTTCGTGTTGTCGAGCACCGGGACCGATGACGCTTTGCCGGACGCGTCGGTGAACGTCTCCGGCTTGTCGGCCGGCTGTTCCAGCTCCCGCGCGACGCGAAGGCCGAGCACGCCTTCCTTGTTGTCGCGGAAGACGACCGGTTCCTCTGCCGCAGTCAGTGTCGTCAGACGTTCGATCGTGCGGCTGTCGCCGTCGCCGCTGAAGGTGAACTGCGTGCGCTCGTTGACGAGCACCTTGCCCTCGGCCGACTTCCAGTCGGCCTCGACAATCAGCACGCCGCGCTCGGCGCCGCCCGTCGCCTGCACGACGCGCCGGTGGACGATCGTGCCCATCTTCGGGACGCGTTCCTTTTCGATCGCGTCGGAGTTGTTCCAGAAGTCGAGGCCGTTGACGTCGCCGTGATTGAACCAGAGCCCCACGTGATGCGGGTGATCGACGCGTTCGCCCTTCCTGGGCTCGAGCGGAAATCCCCGCGTCACCACCGTCCCGCTGGCTGCGCGAATGGAGTAGAGCACGGGCTTCTTGAGGGTCGCCGGATAGATGTAGGACGTGAAGGGCTTGCCGTCGATCGTCACGTCCACGCGCTGCGCCGCTTCGTTCGGCGCCACCTGAATCCGTGGAGCCTGCTGCTCGTAGTTGATCATGATGACCAGATCTTCGTTGCCGATCTGCTTCAACCCGTGCGAGCTGCCTGGCCTGGTCAGGACCGCCGCGCCCGGTCCGACCTCGAAGCTCTTGCCATCGATCGTCATGAGGCCGCGGCCGCTGAGCACGTAGTAGATCTCGTCTTCTTTCTGTAGGTGATAGCCGATCCCCGAACCCGGCTTGAGCGCGCGTTTTCTGAAGACGAGCTTCAAGCCCGGCGCGTTCTTGAAGAACGAGTAGCCGACCGTCTGCCCGCCGCCGCTGTGCGTGCCCGGCTCGTTGACGGCCACCTCGGCGTCGCGCTCGAGGATGTAGCCGCCCGGCGTGGCTTGCTGACTGGTCGAACCCGTCTGCCACGCAACGGAAAGCCCGACAATGCATCCCAGCACGAACGTTCTCATTGTGTCCCCCTATTGCAGTTGTAGCTGATACGCCTGACCGGCACGCAGTGACACGATACGCTGATCCCGGCCGGCGCGTATTCGATAAGTGCCATCGACTTTGGGCCGTAGCGTGGCAGACGACACCCGGCCCTTGGTCCAGGTCACGTCGACCTCGACGCCGCCGCGTGCACGCAGCCCCTTGAACGCGCCGTCGGGCCATGCCGAGGGCAGCGCCGGCAGCAGGTGAATTTCGCCGGCGTGGCTCTGAAGCAGCATTTCGGCGATGCCCGCCGTTCCGCCGAAGTTGCCGTCGATCTGGAACGGCGGGTGCAGATCCCACAGGTTGGGCAGCGTCGATTTTGCGAGAAGCGCCTGCAGGTTCTCGTAAGCCTTGTCGCCATCCTCCAGCCTGGCCCAGAAGTTGATGATCCACGCGCGGCTCCATCCGGTATGGCCACCGCCATGCGCGAGCCGGCGTTCGATCGTGGCTCTCGCCGCCTTCGCCAGATCCGGAGTGCCGCGCATCGTGATCTGCGTCGCCCGGATGCAGCGCGTAGAGCTGCGAGATGTGCCGATGGCCCGGCTCGGGCTCGTCGTAATCCTCCGACCATTCCATGATCTGGCCGTGACGGCCGATTTCGGGCGGAGGAAGACGACGCCGCGTCGCGTCGAGCCGAGCGCGGAACTCGCGATCGAGATCAAGGAGTTCGGCGGCGCGGATCGTCTGGCGGAACAGGCCGTCGATGATCTGGTGATCCATCGACGGTCCCATGCACAGAATGCCGACCTGCCCGTTCGGCAGGCGATAACGGTTCTCGGGCGAGACGGATGGGCCGCTGACCAGCCGTCCTTTTGGATCGGGAACGAGGTAGTCGAGAAAGAACTCCGCCGCTTCCTTCATCACGGGATATGACTTTTCGAGGAAGGCGCGATCGCCGGCGAACTGGTAGTGCTCCCAGTGGTGCTGAAGAAGCCAGGCGACGCCGGTCGCCCACAAGCCCGATCGAGGCAGATCGCCGGGAGCGGTAAAACCCCAGACGTCCGTGATGTGATGCGCGACGAAGCCGCGGGCGCCGTAGTGGACGTTCGCGGTCCGCCGTCCTGGTTCGCGCAGCGACTCGACGAAGTCGAACAACGGCAGGTGGGTCTCGGCGAGGTTCGTCACCTCCGCCGGCCAGTAGTTCATCTGCAGGTTGATGTTCAGGTGATAGTCGCTGTCCCACGGCGGGTTCATGCTGTCGTTCCAGAGTCCCTGCAGGTTCGCGGGTAGGCCGCCGGGGCGGCTGCTGGCTATGAGGAGGTAGCGTCCGAACTGAAAATACAGGCTGTCGAGACTCGAGGTCGCGCTCGCCGCGCTTCACCCGTTCGAGACGCTCGTCTGTGGGACGCGCGGCTGCTTCCTCGTCTCCATCCCCGAGCCGAAGGGCGGCCCGCCTGAAAAGCGCACGATGATCCGCAACATGACGGTCACGCAGCTCCGCGTAAGGTCTGGCGGCAGCGTCAGCGATCTGCCGTGCTGTCATCTTCGCGGGATCGCCACCGCGATAGCTGGTGTTCGCCGCGATCAACAGCGTCACCGCGCTGACACCATCGACCAGGATGCGCTCGGGAAAGGTTTCGAGCTTTCCGCCCTCGGGCAATACCTTGACCGTTCCCTGGAACGCGAGGCCTTTCCCGCCCGCAAGCGCTCCCACCAGATCCAGCCTGTCACTTCCAACGATCTGCGTCGTCGCGTCCTGCGAGCGCTCGATCCACACCGACGTCGAGAACCGCGCGCCGCCGGCGGCGCCGAGCCGGACGACGATCGCCTGATCGGGGTGGCTGGCAAAGATCTCGCGCGTCAGCCGGACACTGCCGGCGCGGTAGCTGACGCGGACGATGGCGGAATCGAGATCGAGCTCGCGGCGGTAGTCCGAAATCGGCTCTTCGTGATCGAAGATCAGCCGCAGATCGCCGAGCGTCTGATACGACGGCAAGCGCTGCGGCCGTCCCATCAGGTAGCGCTCGGCAAGCGCGTATGCGTCGAGCGGCGCTCCCGCAAAGAGCAGCCTGCGGACTTCCGGCAGATACTTCAGCGCATCCGGGCTGTTGCGATCCTGGCGCCCGCCCATCCAGAGCGAGTGCTCGTTCAGCTGAATGCGCTCGCGATTGACCGACCCAAACACCATCGCGCCCAGACGGCCGTTGCCGATCGGCATCGCGTGATCCCATTGCGGCGCCGGTTGGCGGTACCAGAGTGTCGACGCGGCTGGAGCACCGTCAGCCGGTGGCGCCGGCGCTTGCGACGCAGCCACGGCGCCGGCAACCGCCACGGCACAGACGAGAAGTCTCAACTGCCGCCTCATACTTCTTACTTCGTACTTCTTACTTCGTACTTCCACACTGCGCCAGACGGATATGCGTATTCCTCGCGCGAAGCCGGGCGAATCTCCGTGCTGTAGCCCGGCCGGGTCGGCAGCAGGTAATGCCCGTCACGAATGGCGACGGGGTCGACGAAATGCTCGTGCAGATGGTCCACGTACTCGATGACGCGATCCTGCATGGTGCCGGTGATCGCGATGTAGTCGAACATCGACAGGTGCTGGACCAGCTCGCACAGGCCCACCCCGCCCGCGTGCGGGCACACCGGCACGCCGAACTTCGCCGCCATCAGCATCACCGCGAGGTTCTCGTTCACCCCGCCGAGGCGGCAGCTGTCGATCTGACAGACGCCGATCGCCTCGGCCTGAAGGAGCTGCTTGAAAATCACGCGGTTGGCCGCGTGCTCCCCGGTCGCGACGCGCACCGGCGCGACCCCGCGTGCAATCGCCGCGTGCCCCAGCACGTCGTCGGGCGAGGTCGGCTCCTCGATCCACCAGAGGTCGAACTTCGCGAGCGCATTGACGCGCTCGATCGCCTCGCCGACGTCCCAGCGCTGGTTGGCATCGATCATCAGCTTGCACGTCCGGCCGAGCTCGTGCCGCACCACGCCGAGCCGGCGTGCATCGTCTTCGGCCGTGCCGCCGACCTTGACCTTGAAATGCCGCCATCCTTCGGCGAGCGCGTCGCGGCAAAGGCCGCGGATTTGCTCGTCGGAGTATCCGAACCAGCCGACCGACGTGGTGTAGGCCGGATACCCCGTCTTCAGCAGCTCGATTTCGCGCGCGGCTTTCGTCGGCGCCTGTCCCTCGAGAATCTCGAGCGCCTCTTCGGGTGTGAGCGCGTCGGTGATGTAGCGGAAATCGATGCACGAGACGATCTGCCGCGGCGTCATGTCCGCGAGCAGCTTCCATAGCGGCTTGCGCTCGGCCTTCGCATGCAGATCCCAGATCGCGTTGACGATGGCGGCAAGCGCGAGGTGGATGACACCCTTCTCAGGGCCAAGCCACCGAAGCTGCGAGTCTCCAGCCAGCAGGCGCCAGAACCCGGCGAAGTCGGAGGTGATTTCGTCCAGGCGGCGGCCGATGACGTGCGGTCTGAACGCCTCAATCGCAAGCGCGACCACCTCATTGCCGCGGCCGATCGTGAACGCAAGCCCGTGACCCTCGATACCACTGTCCGTCCCAAGCACGACGTATGCAGCGGAGTAGTCCGGATCCGGATGCATCGCATCGGTTCCCGCGTTCGTGCGCGAGGTGGGAAAGCGCAGGTCGGAAACTGTCAGAGTGTTGATGACCATCCTAAATCCCAAATCCCAAATCCCAAATCCCAATCACTAATCACTACTCACAAATCACTAATTGGAAGATCGCCTCGTCCGCCAGTGGTCCAGAGCCACCGCGAGAATGATGATGCCTCCGGTGACGATCTGCTGAATCCAGTTCGGCAGGCCGCGCTGCGAGCAGCCGATCTGGATCACCGCCATGGTGGTCGCGCCGAGGACGGTCCCGAGCACGGAGCCTCTTCCGCCCGCGAGGCTGCCGCCGCCGATGATGACTGCCGCAATCACGTCGAGCTCGAGGCCGTCCGCCACGGTGGGGTCGCCTACAGAGAGCCGCGAGAACTGCAGCAGCCCTGCGACCCCGGCCAGCATTGCGCCAATCGTGTACACCGCAATCTTCGTCCGCTCGACGGCCACGCCGCAGAGACGCGCGGTCCGTTCGTTCGAACCAATCGAGAACAGGTGACGGCCGAACCGCGTGTAGCCGAGCGTCGTTGCCACGAGCAGCGCGAGCAGCGCCACGATCCAGATGCCCGCGGGCGCCAGCAGCGCGCTGTCCGGATCGACCGTGCGCATCAGCTCGTTGAGCCAGGTCGCCGGGGCTTCGATGCGCCGTTCCTCGGCCAGACCCTTGGCCGCGCCGCGCACCAGAATCATCATGCCCAGCGTAACGATGAACGGGATGACGCGCAGCGCGGTGATCAGGACGCCATTGGCCAGCCCGCAGAGCGCGGCCGCCGCCACGCCTGCCAGCGCCGCCGCGCCGGGGCCGGCGTCCGCTCGCAGCATCACGGCGACGACGACCGTGGTGAGCGCGACGACCGATCCGACCGACAGATCGATGCCGCCAGACACGATGATCATCGTCATGCCGAGCGCCGCGGTGCAGACGATCGCCGTCTGGCGGGCGATCAGCTCGACGTTCGCGCCGCTGAAGAACCGCGGGCCGATCAAGGCGCCGAACAGGATCGCGACGAACAGCAGCCCGAGCAGCGGGCCGCCGGTATCGATCAGCCTGCGCAGGTTCACGCCGCGTCCTCGGCTCCTGTGGCTTCCATCATCAGCCGGTGCTCGTCGAGCTCGCCTGCCGGCCGCAGCGGACCGAGGCGGCCGCGGCGCATGACCGCGATCCGATCGCACATGCCGATCAGCTCGGGCAGATAGCTGCTCACCAGCAGCACGGCCTTGGATGGATCGGTTGCGTCGGAGACGAGGCGATCGAGAAGCGCATAGATCTGCGCCTTGCTCGCGACGTCGATGCCGCGCGTCGGTTCGTCGAGTAGCAGCACGTCGACGTCGTGGTGGAGAAGACGCGCCATGGCGACCTTCTGCTGGTTGCCGCCGGACAGTTGCGCAACCGGCTGACGCGGATCGCGGCACCTGATCCCGAGGCGCTCGATCCAGGTGCGCGCGGCGCCATCCTGACGTCCGGGAAGCACGAGCGGGCCGGGTCCGAGTCCATGCAAACGGGAGAGCGTCAGGTTCTCGGACACCGGCAGGCCGGTCGCCAGGCCTTCGCCCTTCCGATCCTCGCTCACCATTCCCATGCCGTGCGACCACCGGTCCCGCGGCGATCCGCCGGCGCTCCAGGTTCCAACCCGCACGCGTCCGCTCCGCACCGGCTCGAGGCCAAAGATCGCCCGCATCAGGCGCGTGCGCCCGGCGCCGAGAAGTCCGGCGATGCCGACAATCTCGCCGCGGTGCAGCGTCAGGCTGGCCGCGGTGTCGCCGAGTCGATCGAGTTCGAGGATTGCGCGGCCCTGCCGGCGGGGCGTCCTGGGGTACAGATCGGCGACATCCCCGCCGACCATCAACGACACGATCTGCGAAGCGGCTGCGGAACGATCGAGGGTGCCCGCCACCCGGCCATCCCGGAGCACGACGATGCGGTCGGCGACCTCTTTCACTTCTTCGATGAAGTGAGAGATGTAGACGATCGCGTGGCCGGTCTGTTTGAGGCCGGCGATGACGTCGAAGAGGCGGCGCGAGTCCTCGCGCCCGAGGCTGCTGGTCGGTTCATCGAGGACGAGCACCCGGCATCCGACCGCGAGCGCGCGCGCCAGCTCGACGATTTGCTGTTCAGCGGGCGAGAGCCGTCCCGCCGGCGCATCGAGGTCAATCGAACCGTGGCCGAGCGCGGTCAGCGCGCGCCGTGCCGTGTCGCGCGCCTCGTGCCAGCGCACGAATCCACGCCGCGCGGGCTCGACGCCGAGCACGACGTTCTCCATGACGGAGACGTCGGGCGCGAGCGACAGCTCCTGGTAGATCATCGCGACGCCGGCGCGGCGCGCCTCGAGGGGATTGGCGGGACGGAATCGCTCCCCGTCGAGCGTCATGTCGCCTTCGTCCGCGCGGAGCGCGCCCGACAGGATCGACATGAGCGTGCTCTTGCCGGCGCCGTTCTGGCCGACCAGCGCGCAGACCTCGCCTGCCTTGACCGACAGGTCGATGCCGTCGACCGCCCGCGTGGCGCCGAATGCCTTGCGGATGCCGCGCATCTCGAAGCGCGGCGGACCTACTGTTTCAGCCATTTCGACAGGTCCGGCTGGAGCAGCTCCTTGACGTCCGGTTGATCCATGCGGTCGCGCGTCACGAGCTGCACGCCCGTATCAATCCGGCGCTCGACCTTCTCCTTGCGAATGTGCGCGACGAGTGTCTTGACGCCGAGGTATCCCATCTTCAGCGGGTCCTGCAGAATCAAGCCGTCGATGTGCCCGTCGCGCAGCGCCTTGACGAGGTTGTCCGACGCGTCGAACCCGATGAAGCGCACCTTGCCCGCCCATCCGTTGTCCTGCAGCACGCGCAGCATCGCGAACGTCGACGACTCGTTGGGCGTGAAGATCGCGTCCACGCCCAGCGTTCCGTCGGGAGCCTTCAGGCTGCTCAGCACCGCTTCCGCCTTCTTGTAGGCTCCCTCGACGTCGGCGCCGCCGTATTGATTGGAGCTGACGATCTGGATGCCGGGCTGATCCCGGAACGCGCCGAGGAATCCTTCTTCCCGCTTCGACGTGCTGTCGTGTCCTTCGGCATACCGGAGCAGCATCACGCGTCCGCGTCCGTTGAGCAGCTTGACGACGTGCTCGCCGGCGAGGCGGCCGCCGACTTCGTTGTCGGTGGCGACGAAGCTGACGTAGTCGTCGCCCTTCAGCCCGGAGTCGAAGATCACGACCGGAATGCCGCGCTTCATCGCGCTCGATACCGGCGCAACCAGGGCCGATTCATCGAGCGGCGCCAGCGCGATGCCCGCGACGCCGCGGGCGATGGCGTTCTCGACTTCGGTCACCTGCGATTCGCGATCGTCCTCCCGCAACGGCCCGCGCCACGCGACTTGGACGCCGAGCTCCTGTGCCGCTTTCTCGGCGCCCGCGTGGATGCTTTGCCAGAAGACGTGGGAGGTGCCTTTCGGAATGACCGCAACGGTCATCGTGCCATCCGAGCCGCCTCCGCTGCACGCGATCGTGAGGAGCAGAGCGGTGAGTGTGATGAGTCTGCGCATGTTGTGCATGTACCAGCTGACGGAGGTCACGGTATTGGAGGACGAGGAGTTTGGCAGAGCCTACGGAGCTTTCACCACGGAGCCACGGAGTCACGGAGGTTCACGGAGGTTGAAAACCAATTCAGCGTGACATGAGCGGCCTGTGGCGCCGCGCTACGCGCGGCACGAACGAGGTCAACGGCCGAAATACAAGCGCCGCATGATCTCGAGGCGTTTGTATTTCGACCGTTGGCCTCGTTCGTCCGGCCCGCCGAAGGCGGGCGGGCCACAGGCCACCCCTCCGTGCGTCTCCGCGTCTCCGTGCCTCCGTGTTGAGATCTCTCTGATCTCCGTCAATCTCCTCTTCCTCGAACACCGTGAACTCTTTCGAACACCGTGAACTCTAACGTCCATCAAACGCCCTGACGACCTGCCTCGCCGTCCCCAACTTCTCGATCCCAAGTTCCACCACATCCCCTGGTTTCAGATACCGCGGCTCCGGCTTCATGCCCAACCCCACGCCGGCCGGCGTTCCGGTGCTGATCACGTCGCCCGGCAGCAGCGTCATGAACCCGCTGACGTAGCTGACCAGCTCGGGGACGCCGAAGATCATGTTCGCGGTCGTGCCGTCCTGGACCTTCGTCCCGTTCACGGTCAGCCACATCTTCAAGCGGTGAACGTCCCCCACGTCCTCGTTCGCGACGAGCCACGGGCCCATCGGCGCAAACGTGTCGGCGCTCTTGCCCTTCACCCACTGGCCGCCGCGCTCGAGTTGAAACGCGCGCTCCGAGTAGTCGTTGTGCAGCACGTAACCGGCGACGTGCGCGGGCGCCCGCGTGACGTCGACGTAACTGGCTTTCTTACCGATCACCACCGCGAGCTCGACTTCCCAGTCGAGCTTCGACGCTCCCTTCGGGATCATCACGTCGTCATTGGGGCCGGCGACGGCAGTGCTCGACTTGAAGAAGATGACCGGCTCCGCGGGCACCGGCATGCCGCTTTCGGCGGCGTGATCGCGGTAATTCAGGCCGATGCAGACGATCTTGCTCGGCCGACCGATCGGAGCCCCGAGGCGCGCGCCCGGATCGATCCTGGTGAGTTTGTTGCCGCGGTCGTCGACCCAGTGTCGCAGCGCCGTCAGGCCGCTGCCGCCGAAGAATGCTTCATCGAAATCGCGGGTGAACCCTGAGACATCCAGCCGCATGCCATCTGGCAGCTCGACGCCGGGCACCTCGGCCCCGTGGGCGCCGCAGCGCACCAGCTTGATTGCCTGAGGCATGCCGGGAGGTTATCCTTTACTGCCGTCCAAGGGAACAAGCCTCGGGCCGTTACCTGACCGAATGCTCGTAACAGGCGAAAACTTGACAGGTTTGCGGTCACACCATAGTTTCGCGACTACATCTTAGGCGAGGGACCAGTTGGCATCGACCCGAGCGATCAGCCGTCGCCAGCTCCTGACGTTTCAAGGTCCTTCGTCGCCGCTCCGCGCCGACGGACATTGGCTCCGCATCCACAGGCGCGCGATGGCCTGCCGGTTCGAGGTCGTCCTTCCCGGCGAAGACGCCCGGCACGTTGCTGCTGCGCGTGCTGCACTGGACATCGCCGACCGGCTCGAGGCGCAGCTCAGCGTCTTTCGCGAGACCAGCGAGCTCTCGGGCGTCAACCGGTGCGCCGCGGAGCAGCCGACCGAAGTGAGCCGCCCGCTCTTCGCTTTGCTCCAGCGCGCCGCGAAGATTCATGCCGAAACCGGCGGCGCGTTCGACATCACGTCGACGCCGTTGAGCCGCTGCTGGGGCTTCCTCCACCGCGAGGGGCGCCTCCCCGACAGCCGGGCGATCGCCGACGCGCTGACGCACGTCGGCATGAAGCTCGTTACGCTCGACGCGCCCTCGAAGACCGTGCGGTTCCAAGCCCCCGGCGTGGAGCTGAATCTCGGCGCGATCGGCAAGGGCTACGCGCTGGACGTCATGGCAAAGCGCCTTCGCCGCGCGGGCGTTCAGCACGCGCTGCTGTCCGCCGGCGCCAGCAGCATCCTCGCAATCGGAGACGATGGCGCCGGATGGCCGGTGCACATCCGGCCGCGGCTGCTGGATGGCGCACGGGTTGCCCGCCTCCGCCTGCGCGACGCGGCGATCGCCACGAGCGGCGCCGGCGAGCAATTCGTCGTCGTCGACGGTCAGCGCTACGGCCACGTGCTCGATCCGCGAACGGGCTGGCCGGCCTCGGGCGTGGTCAGTGCCACCGTCGTCACGCGCGACGCCGCGCTTGCCGACGCGCTGTCGACCGCGATTCTAGTGGAAGGCCCCGCGCTCGCCGAGCGGTCCTGCGAGCGCCACCCTGAAACTCTCGTGCTGATGACGCTCGACGGCGACCCGGAGCGGACGTCTGTGGTCGGCCGCTGCCGCGGAGCGTTGATCGAAAAGGACTGATCATATGCAGCTCACCGAAGAACAGCAGGCGATTGGCCGCCGCAACTTTCTGAAAGCCCTCGCCGGCACGCCCGCGCTTGGACTGCTGGGCGCCGCGGCGGCGATGAAGGGGCCGGTGCCCGGCGGGCCGGTGCGGCTCGGCATCATCGGCGTCGGCGGCCAGGGCCGCGCCCTGCTGAACAACATCGACCCCGCGTTCGGCGATCTCAAGGCGATGGCGGACATCAATCCCGACTCGCTGAAGCGCGCTGATGAAGCGCTCCTGAAGCGCAAGCTTCCCGCGGCGACGCACTACGTCGAATGGAAGGAGATGCTGCAGAAGGAGAACATCGAGGCGGTGCTGATCGGGGTGCCGCTCTGGGCGCATGCGGATGTGGCCGTCGGCTGCCTCGAGGCCGGCAAGCATGTGCTGTGCGAAAAGATGATGGCGTGGGACGTCGACGGGTGCGAGCGGATGACGCGCGCGGCGGAACGAACGGGACGCCTGCTCGAGATCGGCTACCAGCGCCGGTACAACGGCGTCTATCAGGCCGCCTACGACGGCATCGTCACCAAGGGACTGCTCGGCGACGTCTTTCACGTGCGGATGGTGTGGCACAGGAACGGGAACTGGCGGCGGGTTGGTAATCCGCCGTCGCCGGATTACAACCCGTCGCAGTGGGGTTATCCGACCTTCGAGCACCTGTGGAACTGGCGGTTGTACTGGAAGTACTCGCAGGGACTGTTCGCCGAGCTGGCGAGCCATCAGTTGAACGCGGTCAACTGGTTCCTGGGATCGCACCCGACGACGGTGATGGCGTCCGGTGGCGTGTATCGTTACAACGACGGGCGCGAGGTGCCGGATCACATCTACTCGATCTGGGATTACCCTGGCGGCCGCACGGCAACCTTCTCGTCGATCGAATCGAACGCGCTCGAGAACCGCTACGAGGTCTTCTTCGGAACGAAGGCCACGCTTCTGGTGAAGAACGAGAACGAAGCGCAGCTGTTCGAGGAGGGATCGGCGGCAACCCAGACCGGCGTGCAGGTCTCGCCGCGCGATTCGGGTCCGGCGGCCGAGTCGTCGGAAACGCGCCCGGGCAACACGAACGCCGGCACTGCCGCCGTCGCCGCACCGGACTCGCCGTCCGGCGCCCGGCCGGCCGCGACGAAGCAGGAGATCTCGCGCTTCTGCGCGGCAGTTCGCGTCGGCACACCGCTCGCCTGCGGGCCGCAGGAGGCGATGCACTCCGCCCGCGCGTGCATTCGTGCCAACGAGGCGATCCAGAAGAAGATGCGGCTCGACGTATGACGTTTGGCACGGTGTTCGAGTTGAGGAGTTGACGGAAATCGCGGAGCCTTTAACACGGAGGCACGGAGCCGCGGAGGTACACGGAGGTTGCGGATACTGATCGGCATGACATCAGTGGCCTGTGGCCCGCCGGCCTTCGGCCGGCCGGACGAACGAGGTCAACGGTCGAAATGCAAGCGCCTACGAGATTCTGTGGGCGCTTGCATTCCGGCCGTTGACCGCGTTCGTGCCGCGCGCAGCGCGGCGCCACAGGCCACCTCCGCGTACCTTCGTGCCGCCGTGTCTCCGTGTTGAAATCTCCGTGAACTCCGTAACCTCCTCATCTCCAATACCGTGAGCTCCTCCAATACCGTGAGCTCTTCACATCCATGTTCAGCCTCTCGGGACGGGTTGCCCTCGTAACAGGCGCGGGATCCGGAATTGGCGCGGCAATCGCACACGCGCTGGCCGGCGCGGGCGCGCACGTCATTGCAACCGATCGCGACGCCTCTACGGCCGCGTCCACGGCCGACGCGATTCGCACGCACGGCGGATCCGCCGAACACCTCACGCTCGATGTCGTCTCCGAGGATGCGTGTGCCGGCGCGGCGCGCTCGGTCGCGGCGTCGCGCGGCGCGCTCGACGTGCTCGTCAACAACGCGGGCATCGGGCACGTCGGGACGATGCTGACGACAGAAGGCGCCGATCTCGATCGCCTGTACGCAGTGAACGTGCGCGGCGTGTTCAACGTGACGAAGGTCTTCCTGCCGGGGATGCTCGAGCGCGGACGCGGCTCGATCGTAAACATCGCGTCGGTCGGCGCGGTAGTCGGGATCAGGGACCGTGTCGCTTACTGCACGACGAAAGCCGCGGTGGCCGGCTTGACGCGAAGCATGGCGCTCGACCATGCCGCCGCGGGGATACGCGTGAACTGCATCTGTCCCGCACGCGTGCAGACGTCGTTCGTCGAGGCCCGGCTGCGCGAATATCCCGATCCGGAAAAGGCCTATCGCGACATGTGCTCGACGCAGGCGGTCGGCCGAATGGGCAGGCCGGAGGAGGTCGCAGCCGCCGCACTGTATCTCGCGAGCGACGAGGCGGCCTTCGTAACGGGGTCGGCGCTGATGATCGACGGGGGATGGCAGTAGGATCAGACCATGGGGAGCCAGGCAGGAACCGTTCGCGCAGCGCTGGTCGGCGGTCCGATGTACGACCCGTTGTACGACATCGATCCCCGCATTCGAAGCCGCGACCGGATTGCACGTCGAGATCGTCACGCGGCTCCCGCACCCAGAGCTCAATGCCTACGTGAAGCACGCGTTCGAGTCCGGCGACGCGGGCATCGATCTGCTCTCCACGCATACCAAATACGCGCCGTCGCAGGTGCAGTGGCTGTCGCCGGTTGACGCGGAGATCGCAGCGGGAACCGTCGAGGATCTGCTCGCGCGGCCCGCGGAGCTGTCGAGGATCTCCGGACGGCTGATGCAGGTGCCGCGCAACCTCGACGTCCGCCTGCTGCATGTCCGACGCGATCTGTTCGAAAACACCGAGGAGCAGCGTGGCTTCGCGCAGCGATTTGGACGTCCGCTTCGTGTGCCGGAGACGTGGGACGACCTCGTGGACGTCGCGGAGTTCTTCACGCGCGACGGCCTTCATGGGTTTCTCTTTCCCGGCCGCGACTCGGGGTTGTTCGGCACGTTCTACGAGATGCTGATCGGCGCGGGCGGCGATCTCTTCGACGCCTCGCTCCGGCCGACGTTCGATTCGCGCGAAGGGGAGTGGGCGGCCGGGCTGCTCGCGGAGCTGCACCACGTGCGGCGGGTGACGCCGCGCGAGCTGCCGGCGTGGCACTACGACGAGATCTCCGCCGCGTTCCGCGAGGGCCGCGCGGCGATGGTGTGCGACTGGCCCGGCAGCTATCACCTGTACAAGGATCCGGCGACCTGCCGCGTCGCCGATGTCGTAGCCCTGGCGCCGCTCCCCGCCGGGCCGGCGGGCATTCGCGCCGCCTACGCGGGGTGCCACTCGTTCGCGATCCCGGCGGCCGCCCGCAACCGCGAAGGCGCGGCGGAACTGCTGCGGCATTTCACGTCATTCGACGCCCAGCTTGGCGAGGCGCGCAGGGGTTCGATTCCATGTAGACAGAGCGCGCTCGCACAGGTGCGTGCGGAAGCCAGCGCCAGTCCGGATGAGGCGCGCCGGTGGCAGCTGCTCGGCGACGCCGAGCAGACGATGATCATCCCGCCCAGGTTTGCCGCCTACCCGAAGTGCGAGGACGCCATCTGGCGATCGGTCCAGCGGGCGATGACAGGGGAGTGGCAGCCCCGCGAAGCCGTCCGCCGCGCGGCCGAAGAGATCCGTCCGATCGTGGCATCCGCGGGCGCCCACGCCGTGGTCGAATCGTGAGCGTGGCCGCACGATTCGCGGGCCGCGTGGCGCTCGTGACCGGCGCCGCGCGTGGCATCGGCCGAGCGACCGCCGAACAGTTTGCGCGGAACGGCGGCCGTGTGGCGCTGGTCGATCGGATCGGCGAGGAGGTCGAGGCTGCCGCGGAAGTCATCCGGCAGGCTGGAGGCGATGCGCTCGCGGTTACAGCGGACGTGAGCGATTCCGCAGCGGTTTCTCGCGCGGTGGCTGCCTGCGGCGACCGCTGGGGCCGGATCGACGTGCTCGTCAACAACGCGGGCATTCATTTCGCGCGCGGGATCGACGAATACACCGACGAAGAAATCGATCGCATCCTGTCGGTCAACCTGAAGGGGGCGATTTACGCCGTGCGGGCGGCACTGCCGGCCCTGCGGCAAACGAAGGGCGCGATCGTCTCCGTTTCCTCGATGACCGGCCTCGTCGGCCAGGCGCGCGGCGCGGTCTACGTCGCCAGCAAGGGCGCGCTCATCTCGATGACCAAGGCGCTCGCGCTCGAGCTCGCCGCCGACGGCATTCGCGTCAATTGCGTCTGTCCCGCCGGCGTCGATACGCCGCTGATGCGCGACTGGGCGGCGACGCTGCCCGATCCCGCTGCCATCCTGCGCGGCCAGGCGGCCATGCACCTCACCAATCGCCTCGCGTCGCCGGAGGAAATCGCCGCCGCGATTCTGTTCCTCGCGTCACCCGACGCGTCGTTCATCACCGGCGTGGCGCTGCCGGTTGAAGGCGGCGCTACCTTGGGGTATCGGAGAGACTAGCTCGGGAACTCGGGGCTCGGGAGCTCGGGACTCGGGAGCTCGTTTTCAGGCTCGAGGAATCTCTATCCAACGCTTCTCGCGGGCGGAGCGATAAATCGCCTCGACGATTTCGACGCTGCGTCGTCCTTCACGCGCATCGCAAGCAGGCGTGCCGTTCGTCGCGATTGCGTTGACGAAGTCTTCGATCATGCGCTGGTGCGGCGCAGCGTCACCGACGGTTGCTGATTGCGCGCTCTGCTGGCGAAGTCGCGCCGTAGCGCGGTCCGATTCCGCGCGCGTAGGCGGGGGATTTGGGAGTTGACTCCCGTCTCGCAGGTCGATCGCGATGAGCGAATCTCCTTCGAGAATCAACGTGCCGTCGCGTCCGGTCAGTTCGACGCGACGCGGATATCCGGGATACGCGCACGTCGAGGCTTCGACCCCTCCGAGCGCGCCGTTCTCGAACTCCAGCGTCGCCGTCAGCGTGTCCTCGACCTCGATCGGATGCACGCGGGTCGCGGCAAAGGCCGACACCCGCGCGACACGGCCGAACATCCACGACAGTATGTCGATCGTATGGATGCCCTGGTTCATCAGCGCGCCGCCGCCGTCGAGCGCCCACGTTCCGCGCCAGCGCGACCCGGCGAAGTACTCGTCCGGGCGGTGCCACTTGATTCGACCCGACGCGAGTATCGGTGTTCCGAGGCGGCCCGAATCCACCATCTCTTTCATCCGGAGCACGTCGGGCTTCAGGCGATCCTGGAAGAAGACGGCGATCTTGACGCCGGCCCGATCGGCGGCCTCGATCAGGGTGTCGATCCGTGCGGTGGAGATGTCGAGCGGCTTTTCGACGATGACGTGAAGGCCGCGGGAGATCGCGGCAATCGTCTGTTCCGCGTGGAGTCCCGACGGGCTGCCGATGGCGACGAAATCCATCGGCTTGTGATCGAGGAAGCGATCGAGGTCGGCGTAGGCGACAGCGCCGGCGCGGTCGGCGAGCTGAGCCGAGCGCTCGACGTTCTGACCGTACACTGCCGAAACGCGAACGGCGGCAACACCAGCCGCGGCACGCGCGTGCGTGTTGCTGATGTTGCCGCCGCCAAGGATCCCCAAATAGCAGATCTTCAACGTTCGCGCGACGCGCTGTCGGTCGACGCGCGTGCGCCGATGACGACATCCTGGCGCTGATCGTCGAACGTGATGCGCTGGCCGGTCTGCAGCGCCGCGATCGTCATGCAGAGCGCCACCGAGTGGCTGTAGCCCGCCTCGATGCTCGCGTTCGGCGTCTTGCGGCTGCGCACGCACTCCATCCAGTTGCGCATGTTCGCGCCGGTGCCATCGTCCGTGCCGGTGTTCGCGTCGGTGACGGTCTTTTCCGCGACGGCAGTCAGCGAACGCTTCGCGAGCTGGTTGGGCTTCATGCCCATTGCCTTCGCGTGGTTCTCCGCCAGCCCGCCCTCCGGCGTGATCTCGCCGGTGTCGAGATTCAACGTGCCGCCGTTCGAGAAGTACAGCTCCTTGACGTCGCCCGCCTGGTTCGTCATCCGCGAGCTGTAGACGACCTGGAACCCCTTCGACGGATCGTTCAACGGGCCGTAATCGAACACCGCGGTCATCGTGTCGTAGTTCTTGCGGCCGTCGTGCCAGAAATAGATGCCGCCGTTGGCGACAACGCTCCGCGGCCTCGGCAGTTCGGCGAACCAGTGCACGGTATCGATCTGGTGGACCATCCATTGATCCGGAATGCCCGACGAATACGGCCAGAACAACCGGAATTCGAGGTGCTTGCGCGCGTCGAACGGTTCGTAGGGGCGATTCAGGAGGAAGCGCTTCCAGTCCGTGTCCTGCTCGCGCAGCTGGCTCACGAGCTTCGGGCGCCGCCAGCGGCCAGGCTGGTTCACGTTCCAGGTCATCTCCGCCATGACGATCTGGCCGAACTCACCCGACTTGATGAAATCGTAGGCGCGCTGATACTTCGTCGAGCTCCGGCGCTGCGTGCCGATCTGCACGATTTTCCCGGTCTCCTTGACGGCCGCCCTGATCGCGCGCGCATCGGCCATCGTGTTGGCCATCGGCTTTTCGACGTAGGCATCGCGTCCCGCGCGGAGCGCTTCGACGCCGTGCAGCGCGTGCTGGAAGTCGGCGGTCGCGATGATCACCGCATCGACATCCTTGCGGTCGTACAGCTCGTCGTTGTTCCGGCACAGCTCCGGCCGCTTGCCGATCGTCTTTTCGAGGAATGCCGCGCCTTCCTCGCGCCGGACGCTCCAGATGTCCGACAGCGCCACGATCTCGAAGTTCATGTCGGCCGCGTGCTTCTTGAACGCCGGGATGAGCGCATCGCGCGACCGGTCGGAGAACCCGACGATGCCGACGCGGACGCGATCGTTGGCGCCGATGATGCGCGTCTGCGAGGACGCCGGCCCCGCAAACGCCAGGCCCGCCGCCCCGGCGCCCGCAACCTTGATGAACTCTCGCCGCGAGGAGCGAAGGATGGACATATAGCCCTCTCTGTTTTGATGTCGCCGCAGCCGTTACGTGCTCGTCTTCCGAATCTTCACGTTGCGGTACCAGACGCGGTCCCCGTGGTCCTGCAGAAGGATATGCCCTTTCTGCAGTTTTCCAAACCGCTCGATGCCCTTGAACTTGCTCTGATCGACCGCCGCCTGCAGCTCGGGGGTTTCGAGCTGATACTGCAGCACTTTCGTGCCGTTCAGCCAGTGTTCGACGGTCTTGCCGCGTACGACGATGCGCGAGGCGTTGAACTCGCCGGCGGGCTTGAGCGGCCGGTTGGAGGCGGCGAGTACGTCGTAGAACGCTGACGTCTGCCGCTTCGGGCCCACCTTCGCATCGGGGTGCCGCTCGTCGTCGATGATCTGGTACTCGTGGCCGATCGCCGTGTCGCGATCCTCCAGCACGAAATATTTCACGCCGCTGTTGCCGGCCTGCGCCACGCGCCACTCGAGCGTCAGCTCGAAGTTGTCGTAGGTGTCGGTGGTAATCAGGTCGAGCGCCCCACGCGTGTCCTTTCCATCGCTCGGATCCACCGTGAGCATCCCGTCCTGGACCTTCCAGCGCGTGCTTGCGGCGTCGCTGCGCTTGTAGCCGCGCCACCCCGATAGCGTCGAGCCGTCGAACAGCAGCGTCCACCCTGCACGTTTCTCGTCGTCGCTGAGACGGTTCGGCGCCGTGGGCGACCCTTTCTGCAGCGATGCGACCGACGCGGTCGTGCCGATTACAGCGAATACGAACGGAGCGAAGATGCGCATGTCGAGTTCCTCGAGCGCCGAGCGCCCAGCGCCGAACGCCGAACGCCGAACGCCGGGTCTTAAATCTTAATCCCGAGCTTTTCGAGATAGTCCTTGGCGATAACCGCGGAATCCTTCGGAGTCCTGACACCGTCCGGCACTTTATCCAGCTCGACGATCGCCCACCCTTTGAAGCCGACGGCGTTGAGCGCGTCGAGCACGCCTTTGAGATTCACCTTGCCGCGTCCGAGCTCGACGAAGCGGTACGAGCGCGACAGGTCGCCGGTGGCGCCCGGAATCGGCGTCTCCAGATCCTTGATGTGCAGGAACAGGAGCCGGTCGCGGTATTCCTTGACCGCGGCCACCGGATCGCCGCCGCCCATCTGGTAATGCGCCGTGTCCAGCTCCAGCTTGACGAACTTCGGATCCGCGGCGCCGAGAACCGCGCGCACTTCCTCGGGGCGCTCGCCGAGGTTGTTCATGTGGTTGTGATACCCCAGCGGCACGCCGAGGTCGGCGGTCCGCTTGCCGATTTCGGTCAGCAGCTTGCCCATCCGCTCGAAATCCGCGGGCACGATGGCGCGCTTCGGCCGCTCGTCGGTGACCTGCAGGTACAGCCCGCCAACGTCTCGGACGAATTTCGCGTTCCCCGTGTGCTTCGCGATCTCTTCCTTCTCGACCGCGGGATCGAGCCGCACGTTTCCGCTCGACAACGCCACCATCGTCAGGCGGTGCTTTGCGAGCAGATCCTTGAGCGCGCCCGGCTTGTCCCCGAACTTCTCGATGATTGGCGAGCGAAGCTGGATGCCCTTGAAGCCGACCGCGGCGACCTCTTCGATCGCCTTGAGGTCGTCGCCCTCCCACGTGATGGCGGCGTAACCGAACTTGATGTCGCCCGCCGGAACAGCGGCGAAGGCATGCCGGCTGAACACGGTCGCGGCGCCCGTGGCTCCGATTGTGGCAATGAAGTCGCGGCGTGAAATCATGGCGCCAATTGTGTCAGGCGTGCGGCCGTTCGGCAAAAGGGTCCCGTTACGCTCGAACCGATGAGCCTCGGACGACCAGGCACGGCGGGATGACGACCCGCTGGAACGGCCCGTCCGGGTTCGGCCCCATCTGATCCAACAGCAGTTCGGCCGCGCGGCGGCCCTGTTCTTCCTTCGACCAGCTCACCGTCGTGAGCGGCACCCGCAGAAGATCTCCATATTTGACGTCGCCGGCGCCGACGACCGCAATGTCGTTCGGAACGCTGAGGCCGGCTTCCCATACCGCTTTCATCGCGCCGATGGCCGCCGGGTCGTTTGCCGCGAACACGGCATCGATCGCGGGACGCGGCTCGAGCGCCAGCAGTTGCTTCATCGCGCGATACCCATCGGCTTCCATGAAACCGGCGCGCACGATCCACTCCGAACGCGGCTTCAGACCGTGTGAGCGCAGGGCGGCGAGATAACCGGTCTCGCGCCGTTTTGCGTGCAGCACGGGCGGGCCGCCGATATGCGCCACCGCCCGTCGTCCTGTCCGGATCAAGTGATCCGCGGCCAGCCGTCCGACTTCCTCGTCGTCCGTGATCACGCGATGGCAGTCGACGCCGGGGTGATCGTCGCGGTCGATCAGCACCAGCGCGCAGCCGCGGCGGGCTACCTGCTTGAGCACGTCGGTGTTGCCCGACGCGTGCGCCGAGGCGAGCACGATCCCGTCGACTTGCCGCGCGCGAAGCATGTCCAGCTCTGAACGCTCCTTGCCCGGGTTCTCACCCGAGCTGCAGAGCAGGAGGCCGTAGCCGCGTGCGCTCATGACCGGCTCGATGCCGGCGACGATCTCGACGAAGAACGAGTGCATGAGATCCGGGATCACCACGCCAAGCGTGTGGGTGCGCTTGAGCGACAGGCTTCTCGCGACCGCGTTGGGGCGGTAGCCGAGCCGCGCGACGTGTTGAAGCACGCGGGCGCGGGTTTCGGCGCCGATGTCGGGCTGGTCGTTGAGGACCTTGGAGACGGTGGTCACTGAGACGCCCAGGTCGGCCGCGATCCGCTTCATGGTCATGGATATATTCCCCAAGTGTAACGGTAAAGGCGTTTACTTTACCGTTAAAGCCATGCTATCTCACCCCTACTGGAAGCGCGTCCACCCGGCCGCCGGCGCCCGGGAAACGTTCGATGCCAAGGAGGAACGTCGATGTTGCGCAACACCACGGGCATCCTGTGTCTCGCCGCCCTGCTCGCCACCGCGTCGGCGTCTGCGCAGACGTCGATGGGGGGCGTCAGCGGCATGGTCGTCGATTCGAGCGGCGCCAGGGTTCCTGGCGCCGCGGTCACGCTGACGAACACCGCGACGAACGTCGCGAACGTTCGCCAGACCAACGACTCCGGCTTTTACACGTTCGTCAACGTCCGTCCGGGATCGTACACCGTGACGGTGGAGCTTCAGGGCTTCACGAAGGCCTCGGTTGAAACCTTCACCGTTGGCGTCAACGAGACGGTTGCGCGAAACGTGACCCTCCAGGTCGGCGCGCTGACCGAAACGACGGTCGTGAAGAGCCAGTCGGAGTTGATCCAGACCTCCTCGGCGGAGCTTGGAACGGTGGTCGAGGAGAAGGTCATTCGCGATCTGCCGCTGCAGGGACGCAACTTCACCCAGCTGCTGCTGCTGACTCCCGGCGTCAATCCGATTTCCACGGCGCAGGGGCCGCAGCAGGAGACGGCCATCAACAGCTTCGAGGGCAACTCCGGCATTCCCGGCGGGCTGATCGTGAACGCCTCGATTCAGGGCCAGCAGAACCGCTCAAAGGTTTATTACATGGACGGGATCATCAACACGAGCGTGCGCTCCGGCACCTACGTCGCGCTGCCCGACATCGATTCCCTCCAGGAGTTCAAGGTCCAGGCGCAGAGCGACAAGGCGGAATTCGGCGGCGTCACCGGCGGCGTCGTCAACATGACGTCGAAGTCCGGCACGAACCGCTTTGGCGGTTCGACCTTCGGCTACTTCCGCAACGAGAGCCTGGCGGCCCGCAATCCGTTCCGCGACTCGCAGGTGAGCAAGCACCCCGACTTCCGCCAGTCGCAGTTCGGCGCGAACTTCGGCGGGCCGATCTTCAAGGGCAAGACGTTCTTCTTCGGGTCCTATGACGGCTGGCGCTACCGTGATTTCGCGGACATCAACATCACGACGCCGACCACGCGGGAGCTGGCGGGCGATTTTTCGCAGAGCTTCCATCGCCGCATCATCTACAACCCGTACTCGACGCGCGTGGAGAACGGCAGGCTCGTCCGCGATCCGTTTCCGAACAACATCATCCCGCCGGAGCTGATCTCGGCGACGATGCAGTCGTTTCTGCGGACGTACATGGTGCAGCCGAACATTCCCGGGAACGTGGCGCAGAACTTCCGGATGGCGCGCGAGCAGGAGAACAACTCGAACTCGTTCCAGGGCCGGGTGGATCATCACTTCTCGAACAACGACAACATCTTCGTTCGCTGGACCGAGCGGCGGATCAGCGGGTTCATCCCGAGAGGAGACCGCGGATTCCAGGAGCCGGATTCGATCAATCGCAACGTCGGCGGCGGATGGTTCCACACGTTCTCGCCGACCATGGTGCTCGAGGTCCGCGGCGGACTGGCGACCCAGCCCACCGAGGACGCGCCGTTCCTCCACGAGCTGGGCGTCGCGCCGCAGCAGGCGCTGAATCTGCCGGAAATCGATCGCTTTTACGGCTACATCGTCTCGGGGTTGACGACACCCTGGACCAACATGCCGAACCTCGGCGAGCAGGGTCCGCGCGGCCGCGAGAACCCGAACTGGAACGCGGCGACCGACTTCACCTGGCTGAGGGGCCGGCACAATCTGAAGTTCGGCTTCCAGATGCTGCAGATCTCGCGTCTGCAGAAGAACCAGTTCGGGCAGATGGACTTCAGCGCGGAGTCGACGCGGAATCCGCAATCGACGAGCAACACGGGTGATCCGGTGGCGTCGGCGCTCCTCGGGCTGCCGTCCCGCATTCAGGGCTTCGTGCCCGATCTGGGCTACATCGATTTCAAGACGTCGACGTTGTCGGGTTACGTGCAGGACCAGTGGTCGATCAAGTCGAACCTGACGCTGACCTACGGCCTTCGCTACGACTACGTCACGCGCGCGGCCGGCAACTACGGTCTGCAGAGCGGCCCGGATATGAAGACCGGCGAGTGGCTGCTCGCGCTCACCGAGATGCCGCCCGTCTGCAGCGGGCAGGCGCCGCCGTGCCTGCCAGCGCCGCTGCCGCAGATTCCGTTCAACCAGTTCATCCGCGTCACCGGGGACGTGGACAACATCCTGAAGCCGATCACGGACAACTGGGGACCGCGGGCCGGCGTGGCGTGGCAGATCTCCCCGAGCATGGTCGTCCGCAGCGGCTACTCGCTGATGTGGGACTCGATGGTCTCGCGGAGCCAGTACGGCCAGCATCAGTTCGAGAGCTGGGGATGGCCGCAGTTCTCGGGCATCGACACCGGCACCATCAACACCGAGAGCGGACCGATCGTGCGCATCGAGGATGTCGATTCGCTGCCGTTTGCGGCGCCGCGTCCGCACCCGTGGAACAGCAGCGGCTTCTTCAACGATCCGGATCGCAAGAACGCCTACTCGCATCAGTGGCACGTCGAGCTGCAGCGTGAAATCACCAACGACACGATGGTCGCGGCAGCCTACGTCGGCAGCTACAACGGCCGTCTCGAGTACGCCGGCAAGGCGTCGTCGCCGGCGGTTCCAGGTGTCGACCCGGCGACCGGGCGGCGGCTGCTGGCGGCCGAGCGCGACGCGCTGCGTCCGTGGCCGCACAACGTCGGCACGTTCACCTACTCCGACGACATCGGCATGTCGAAGTACAACGCGCTGCAACTCCGGGCGCAGCGCCGGTTCGCCGGCGATCTGGCGAGCAACGTCTCCTACACGTTCTCGCGGTCGGAGGACACGAGCAGCGGATGGTTCAATGTGGAGAACGGCATCGGCGGCGGCGCCGGCGGCGTGCAGAACTACTGGGACATCGACTCCAATCGAGCGATCTCCGGATACGACATCCCGCACATCTTCACCTGGTCGACGGTGTGGGAGCTGCCGGTCGGCCGCGGCAAGCGGTGGATGACCGACGGCGTGCTGTCGTACGTGCTCGGCAACTGGCAGCTGAACTGGATGCTGCTCGCGCGTTCGGGTCAGCCGTTCACCGTCACCGTCGACGGCGATCCCGCGAACATCGGCCAGACGAACTACGCGCGCGCCAATCTGGTCGGCAACCCCGAGGTGGACAATCCGACGACGGACCGCTGGTTCGATACGACCGCCTTTGCGGCGCCGGTGAACGCGTTCGGCGACTCCGGCCGCAACATCCTTCGTGCGCCGGGGTACTGGACGGTCGACATGGGCCTGCAGAAGAACATCCCGTTCGGCAACACGCGGAACCTGCAGATCCGCGTCGAAGCGTTCAACGTGTTCAACCACATCAACCTGGGGAATCCCGGAGTTGCGCTCAACGCGCCGGCGTCATTCGGGAGGATCACGTCGATGTCGGGCCGTCCGCGGCAGCTGCAGTTTGGCGGGAGGCTGCTCTTCTAAGACGCGGATCTGCCCCGGATGTTTAACGGGACGCGGATCTGCACGGATGCTTAACGGAACGCGGATCTGCACGGATATCTAACGGGGCGCGGATCTGGGCGGATCGTTGTTCTCACCGGGAACCGGATCGGCGCGGATGTTTAACGGAAACGCGGATCGGCACGGAGATGTGACGGAACGCGGATTCTGCACGGAGATTTAACGAAACGCGGATCTGCACGGATGTCTAACGGGGCGCGGATCTGGGCGGATCGTTTGTTATCCACGGAACGCGGATCGGCGCGGATGTTTAACGGAGCCGCGGATCGGCACGGAGATTTGACGGAACGCGGATCTGGGCGGATCATTTGTTTCGTTAAGGAGCCGATCCGCGTAAAATCCGCGTTCTCTCAAGAACGACCGATCCGCGTGAATCCGCGTTTCGTTAAAAAACCGCGTAAATCCGCGTTTCGAAAAAAAATCCGCGTAAATCCGCGTCTCGTTAAGAACAGCTCGATCCGCGCGAATCCGCGTTTCGTGAAAAGATCCGCGTAAATCCGCGTTTCGTAAGAAATCAGCGTAAATCCGCGTCTCGCAACAAAATCCGCGTAAATCCGCGCCTTGTTAAGAACGGCCGATCCGTGTAAATCCGCGTCTCAGACAAGACACACATCGGACAGCCGCACGAGTTGCTCTCTCACCCGTGTCTCGATTGCCGGCCAATTCGGCGTCTCGGTCAGGACCTCGACGCGTCCGTCCGCGTGCACGAGGCACGTCTCCTCGAGCTTGGTGCCGGCGACGGTCGGATTCCACGCGAACGCCTGCGGCGGCGCCGCGACCTCCCGCGACCGTGGATGCGCGACCCATTCGCGCGCGCGGTAACCGATCGCGCCGCCCTGGTGATGGTGCCGTTCCTCGCCCGGGAACCCCGCATCGGCGTAAGCCGCGGCCGCGGCCGCGAACATGTCGGCGCCTGTCGATGACGCGGCAGCCGCGCTCAACATCGCCGAAAACGCCGCTGCCGCCGCACCTGTTCTCCTCACGAGGTCATCGTCCATCCGGCTGCAGACGATCCGCGTGAGCGCGACGACGAGACCGCCGCGCTCGGCGCAGGTCGCGAGCAGGAGCCGGTCCTTCCATCGCCGATCGCCTGCCACCGGATGCCGGTAACGTGCGATGCGATCGTCGGCGGCGGCGAGCAGCACGATCGGCCGGATGTCCACGGCCATGAGCGACGCAGCCAGCTCGCCGGCGATCTCCTGTTCGGACGTGCCCGGCGAGGCGCTGCGCATGACCTCTCCGGCAATGCGCCCGGCCTCCGCGCCGAGGCGGCGGTAGCGTTCGATCTCCGGCGGAAGCAGCGGCGCACGAAGCCGGGCGAGCGGCGGTTCGAGAAACGTGACGTCAGGCGCGGCGAGGTCGCTGCCGATCGGACCGCCTGCAGCCTCACGTGCGATGCAGAAAGGGAGAGCCGGATCGGCGCGCTCGTCGGTCCACGGAAAATCGGCGGCCTCGAAGCCGAGTCCGGCCACTGCTTCCTGCATCAGGCGCGGGCTTTCGATGTTGTTGGCGACGACGAAGCGGCGGCCGTCGGCGGTGATCAGGAGAGCGCCCGCGCCCTGCTCGCGTGAGCCGTCGATCCGGTTGGACGCGCCCGCGGTGAGCCATGCGAAGGTGGGCTGCAGGCCGATGAGAATGCCGCGCACGCCCGCTTTCTGCGTCAGCTCCACGACACGCGCGATCTTGGCCTCGACTTCCTGCCGGCGATCGTCTGTGCCCGTTTGCATTTGGGAGTTGGAAGTTTGGAGTTGGAAGTTGGGAGTTGGAAGTTGGGAGTGTTTTGGGAGTTGGGATTTGTGGATTTGGGAGTTTACAGCGAAGGGATCGTGAGCCCGCCGTCGACGCGGACGACCGTTCCAGTTGCGTACGGTAAGTCGCCGCGTAACAGCGACGCCACCGCTCGTCCGACGTCTTCGGGCTGGCCCCAGCGCCCCTCCGGTACGAGACCGTCCGCGATCCGTTTGTCGTACATGTCCCGAACCTTCGCAGTCATATCCGTTGCGATGATGCCCGGGCGGACTTCGAACACAGGGATACCCGCTGGTGCGAGTCGAAGCGCGAAGAGCCGGGCCGCCATCGAGAGCCCTGCCTTGCTGACGCAGTAATCGCCGCGATTGATCGACGCAAGATCCGCGGACACCGAGGTGATGAACACGATCGCCGCGTGAAACGACGGCGTCGATGCCGTGCGTGCGGCCATCGCGCGGGCAATCGCCTGTGTCAGGAAGTACGGGCCTTGAAGGTTGGTGCGAATCAGTTCCTCGAAGCTCGCCTCGGACGCCTCGAGAAGATCCGCGCGCACGCGCGGCGCGCGGCCGGCGTTGTTGACGAGCGCGTTGACGACGCCGAATCGATCGCTGACGCCGGCGACGAGCCGATCGCGATCCGCGGCGCCGGACAGGTCCGCCTGCCAGTACTGCGCGCCTCTCAGTTCCTGGAGCACAGGACGGATCTCGTCCTCGGGCCGTATCCCGCAGAGCGCCAGCGTCCAGCCGTCGGCTGCGAGCGCGCGAGCGATCCCGAGACCGATGCCGCGTGTGCCGCCGGTGACCAGCGCGACGCGGCGCGATGGAAGCTCAGTTGCCATGCTGTCCGGCGAAGAACGTCAGGTACGGTCCGCCAGCCGCGAGGCGCCTGACGTAGAGCGCCGCTTCGCGCAGGTGATAGTCGCCCCACTGGCTCGATTCGTTGTGCGGCACGCACGAGCCTTCCGGCTTGTAGTCCCAGCCGCCGGGACGATGATAGACGGAATGGAGGAGCAGTCCCTCGTGTCGCGATTCGACGCTGAGGTACGGCCCGTTCTCGTCGAGCAGTTCGCCGAGCACCTGAAGCCCGGCCTGCTGGTAGCGAGCGCCGTCCTGTTTGCGCGCCGCGAGGACTCGCCCGAGACGCAGCAGCCCCTGCGCGGCGATTGCCGCGGCGGAACTGTCGACCGGTTCGTGCTCGTTGAACGGGTCCGCCGGCGTGTCGCGCCAGCCTGGCAATGCGCTCAGGCCGGGGGCGCCGGTGTCCCAGTAGGGAATGCCATCCTCCGCGGCAGCCGACTCGATATAGAAGTCGGCGGTCGCGCGGGCGGCGGCCGTCATCCATTCCACGATTGCCGCGTGCCCGCCGAACGGCGCCAGCGCGTCCGGCGCCACAGCGCTCGTGATGAATTCGAGCTGTTCGGCGAAGCCCAGCATCGCCCAGGCGAGTCCGCGCGTCCACGTGGAGAAGGGTGAGTAGCCCTGCTGCGTGGACGGACCTCGATACGAGCCGTTCGCCGGATTGAAGAGACTCTCGTGCGCGACGCGTCCGCGCACGTCATAGTCGTCGCGTCCCTCGCCGTAGTAGACCGAATAGCGCGCGGTGGCGCGCGCATGCTGCACCAGGCGGCCGAGCAGATCGACCGCCGCATCCTGTTCTTCGAAGGCGCGATGCTCGAGATGGTGCGCGAGTGCGAGCGAGCGCAGCGTGCGGATCGTGTCGACGAAGAGCGAGTGCGCTCCGTTGAACGAATGAATGAAGCCGCCGTCGGCGAGGCGCGTCCAGCGGCGCGACTGCACGTCGCCGCTGATTTTCAGCGCCAGCTCGTAGAAGCTCTTCTCCCAGTCGCTCGCCTCGAGCCTGCCCTCACGCGCGAGCCGCCACAGCGTTCCGTATGTGCTGACGTTGTTGAAGCCGTGATCGTGGACGCCGGTGTGGGTGAGGTGCGGCGCCATGCGTTCGACCGTGCGCGATCGTCCAAGCTCGAGGAACTGGCGATCGCCGGTGGCGTCGAACTGCAACAGCGCGGATCCGAACTGAAAGCCTTGCGTCCATTCGGTCCAGCCGCGGGTCTGATACTGGCCTTTGACCGTGAAGACCGGTGCGCCCCAGGCGGCGTTCCACCGCTTCTCGAGCGCCAGGATCTTCGTCGCGGACAGCGAAAATAGCCGGTCGATGGCGGGCAGGAGGTCCGAGGGCTTTCGGCGCGTGTCCAGGCGCATCATCAGTTGCCGGCTCTTGCGTTCGGGTGCCGCATATCATATATGATTCGCCCTGCCCTGAGCGGAGCCCAATGACGCGTCTCCAACAACTTGGTCTCGTGCTGCTGCGGACCCTCATCGGGTGGCACTTCCTGTACGAGGGCTACTTCAAGATCCTGCGCCCGGCGTGGGGCCGCGACGGCGCGCCGCTCGAACCGTTCTCGTCCGCAGGCTACCTGCGCAACGTCTCCGGCCCGTTCGCGGACTTCTTTCGCGCGCTGGCCGATCCAGCCTGGGCCCCGTGGATCGACAGGGGCGTGGCCATCGCGCTGGTCGTCGCCGGCCTGCTGCTGATTCTCGGGTTTTTCACCCAGCTTGGATGCGCCGTTGCGTTCGGGCTGCTGCTGGTCTTCTACCTTTCCGCGATTCCGCTCGACGGTGTCCCCCAACCTCGCATGGAAGGCACCTACCTCATCGTCAACAAGAACCTGATCGAGGCTGCCGCGGTCGGCGTGCTGTTCGCGTTCAGGACCGGCCGCATCGCCGGCCTCGACGCGCTGCGGCGTCGTACTGCGCGCCCGGTTGTCAGCGCGGGACAGGCGGCCGCATGATTCCGCTCAGCCGCCGGCACGTGACGAAGCAGCAGTATGTGTACGAAACGCTGCGCGAGGCGATCATCCGCTGCGAGCTGCCGCCGGGCGAACGGCTCGTGATCGACGAGCTGGCGCGGCGGCTCGACATCAGCATCATCCCGGTCCGCGAAGCGCTGCGGCTGCTCGAGTCCGAGGGGCTGGTGTTCAGCGTCGCGCACGTTGGCGCGACGGTGGCGCCGATCTCACGGCACTCGATCGTCGAGGTGTTCACGCTGCTCGAGGGGCTGGAAACCGTTTCGGCCCGCGCGGCGGCGCTCGCCGCCGCCGGCGGCGGCGGGATCTCGCCGAGCTCGATGCGCTGGTCGACGAGATGGACGCGGCGCTCGCCACCGATCAGCAGGACGCCTGGGCCGAGCTGAACTCGCGCTTCCACCTCGCCATCAGCAGCGTGTCCGGCATGCCGATGCTCGAGCAGATGCTGGGCCGCGCGCTCGATCATTGGGACCGCGTGCGTCGGCACTTCTTCACGGGTGTGCTGGCACGGCGCGCCGACGTCGCGCAAAGCGAACACCGCGACATGGTCGCCTGCATCCGTGCCGGCGACGCCGACGCGGTCGAGCAGCTCGCGCGCATCCACAACCGGGGCGCGCTCGCCGCCTACACCGCCTACCTGGAGGCACACGAAGAAACGCCGGCGGACGACTACCACGTGGCCGGCGCCGTGGAGCGGACGTGAACGACGCGCGCTTTCCGCGCGTGGCGTCCCTGAAGACCGCGCAGGCGTTCCGCACGCATCTCGAAACCGCCGGCATCTCGCTCGAATTCGACGACCGGCTGCTGCCACCGGAGTCCTCGCCGCTCGCGCAGCCGCTCACCGTTGGCGACGTGCGGGTCGGCAATCGCTTCTGCATCCTTCCGATGGAAGGATGGGACGGCCACGCCGACGGCACGCCGAGCGATCTCACGACCCGGCGGTGGGTGAACTTCGGCCGGAGCGGCGCGAAGCTGATCTGGGGCGGCGAGGCTGTCGCCGTGTGCCCCGAAGGCCGCGCCAATCCGAATCAGCTCGTCGTCAACGATCGCACGACGCATGCGCTGGCCGCGCTTCGCACCGCGCTCGTCAGCGCGCACACGGAATCCTTCGGTGCGCGCGCCGACGAGGATCTCTACGTCGGTCTGCAGCTGACGCACTCGGGCCGCTTCGCCCGGCCGAATGGCAAGACGACGCCCGAGCCGCTGGCCGCGTATGCGCATCCAGTGCTGGATGGGCGTTTTCCGCCGGCGTGCACGTCCTGACCGATGACGAGCTCGATCGGCTCGTCGATCTCTTCGTGCACGCGTCGAAGCTGGCGCTGAATGCGGGTTTCCGGTTCGTCGACATCAAGCACTGTCACGGCTATTTGCTGCACGAGCTGCTCAGCGCGAGCTCGCGCTCAGGCGCTTACGGTGGATCGCTCGACAACCGCACGAGGTTTCTCAGGCACGTCATCGATCGCATCCGGGCGGACGTGCCCGGGCTGGAGATTGTCGTCCGCCTGTCGGTGTTCGACACGGTGCCGTATCGCAAGGGACCGCTCGGCAAGGGAGAACCCGAGGTCGATGCCACGGGTACAGCCATGCCTTTGGCCTGCTGCGCAACGAACAGCTCGGCGCCGCGCTGCGCGAAACCATGGCGGTCTTGACGATGCTGCAGGCGCGAGGAGTGCGATGGATCTGCACGACCGCCGGGAGTCCGTACTATTGCCCGCACGTTCAACGGCCGGCGGCGTTTCCACCGATCGATGGCTACGAGCCGCCTGAAGATCCGCTCCGCGGCGTGGCCCGCCAGATCGACGCCACCGCGGTGCTCAAGGCCGAGTTCCCGCAGCTCGTGTTCGTCGGCTCCGCGTATTCGTACCTGCAGGAGTGGCTGCCCAACGTCGCGCAATACAACGTGCGCAACGGTCTGACCGATTTCGTCGGGCTCGGACGCATGGTGCTGTCGTACCCGGAGCTTCCCGCTGACGTCCTGCGCGGCGCACCGCTCCGCAGAAAGGCGATCTGCCGGACGTTCAGCGACTGCACCACCGGCCCGCGCATGGGGCTCGTGTCCGGCTGTTATCCGCTCGATCCCTTCTATGCCGCGCAGGAGGACGCGATCCGCCTCCGTGAAATCAAGGACGGCGCACGCACATGACCGGCGCGCCATCGATCCGCTCCCAGCAGATCCTCGCCATCGTCACCGCGTTCCTCGCGCTGTTTGCGGTGGTCGGCTTCGCGTTGTACGGATTGCCGCGGTTCTATCCGTATTTCGTGCAGGAGCTCGGCTGGACGCGCCAGCAGGTCACCTCCGGCAACGCCTACAGCAAGATCATCGTCGCGGTGCTGTTCGGCTTCATCGCCGGCACGCCTCGTCGATCGCATTGGCCCGCGACGGCTGATGCTCGCCGGCATCGTCATGGCCGGTTCCGCGCTCGTCGGCCTGTCGTACGTCACCGGCCTCGGGGCTTTCTACCTGTTCTACGGGTTCAATGCGCTCGGCTACGTGTGCGGCGGGCCGCTGCCGAACCAGGTGCTGCTGTCGCGCTGGTTCGACCGCGCGCGCGGCAAGGCGATGGGGATCGCGTATCTCGGCATCGGCCTCGGCGGCGCGATCGTTCCGCTCCTCGCATACGCACTGACGCAGAGCCTCGGATGGCGCGGTGCGCTGCGGGCGCTTGGTCTGCTGATGATCGTCATCGCGCTGCCGGCCGCGATCTTCGTCCGCGAGCCGAAGCCAGTTGCCACGTCAGGTGCGGCGCCGGCGCCGTCGCTCTCCGGCATCCTGTCCGGCCTGCCGTTCTACCTGCTGATGATCGGCAGCATGGCGTCGATCGGCGCCGTTGGCGGCACCATGCAGAACCTCGCGCTCTATCTGAGCCTCGACCGCAAGATGCCGCAGGTCTCCATCGACACGACGCTCTCATTGATCCTTCTTGGCAGCGTGGTCGGGCGCTTGTTGATGGGATGGCTCGCCGATCGGTGGCCCAAGAAGCGCGTGATGCTGCTGATCTACGTGATTGTGGCGGCCGCGATTCCGCCGCTCTTCTACGCGCCGACGCCCGGAATGCTTGCGGTGTGCGCGTTCATGTTCGGCATCGGCCTGGGTGGCGACTACATGATCATCCCGCTCATGGCGGCGGAGATGTACGGACTCGCCGTGATGGGCCGCGTCATGGGTGTGGTGCTGACCGCCGACAGCGTCTCGGAGTCGGTGGTGCCGATGATCGTCGCCGCCGTTCGCGATCGGACCGGCAGTTACACCGGTGGCTTCACGCTGCTGCTGGCGCTGGCCGTGGTTGGCGCGCTGGCCGTCAGCCTCCTGCCTTCGCCAGCCAGGACTCCCGCCCGTCAGCCCGCGCCCAACGCCTAGCGCCGAACGCCGAACGCCGAGCCCCAGCGCCCACCCTGGCTTTACCACTTCTCCCCTAAAGGAACCCCTGGCCCCTTGCCTTTCCCAATCCATCGCATACCATTGGGGGCGTAGCGGCCGCCGGCCGGGTTCGTCGGCGAGAATTGGTCAGACCAATTATGAAATCTGAGCCAACCAGCTATCAGCCCGCAACCTCTTTCGAGGGAGTGACTCAGCAGGTGGTCGCCCACGTGCGAGCCCTGATCGAGCGCGGGAAGCTTCGCCCGGGCGACCGGCTCCCGGCTGAGCGGGACCTCGCCGGCCAGATTGGCGTGAGCCGGCCGACGGTTCGGGCCGGCCTGAGGGCGCTGGCGGCCATGGGGGTCGTCCAGTCGCGCCACGGGTCGGGAACCTACATTCCGGACGGGCCGCCCGCGCTCGGCGGCCGAGCCCCTGAGCTTTCTCGCGGCGCTGCACGGCTTCACCGGCGAGGAGATGTACGAGGCGCGCCGCATCCTCGAAGTGGGCGCGGCCGGCCTCGCTGCCGAGCGCGCAACTCCGGAGCACCTCGCCACGCTGGCCGAGGAAGTCGCGGAGCTGTTCGCGTCGCTCGAATCACCGCAGATCTTCCTGGTGCACGACATCAACTTCCATCGCGCCGTCGCGGCGGCGTCGGGGAATCCGATCATCGCCTCGCTGGTCGAGATGGTATCCACTCTCTACTACGAGCGGCGGCGGAGAACGGCCGAACGCGCGTTCGCGCGCGATCTGCGCGACGCCGCGGAAGCGCACCGGCGGATCTATCAGGCGATCCGGGCTCACGACCCGGAGGCCGCACGAATCGCGATGAACGAGCACCTGATACAGGCGAGCGGGTACCAGGCGCAGGAACCGCCGGAGGCTGGCCACGGTAAACTCGAAAAGGCCAACTCCCGACTCCCATGACCGGGCGAAACCGCCAGGACTTCACCCGCTTCCTTCAACAACAAGGTTCGGGGTTAGGATCGGCTTGGAGTTGAGGATGTCCTCATTGTTTGATCTCTCCGGCCGGGTGGCCGTCGTCGTCGGCGGCACGAGCGGCATCGGCCGCGCGCTCGCGCTTGGTCTTGCCGATGCGGGCGCCGACGTCGTCGCGACGGGCCGGCGCGGCGCTCGTCGACGAAGTGGCGGGCGAATCGAGGAGCGCGGGCGCCGCACGCTGCGCGTCGCCGCCGACGTCGGCGACCTCGCGTCGCTCGAGCGCCTGCGCGAGGCGTGCCGGCAAGAATCTCGGGCGCGTCGACATCCTGGTCTGCGCCGCGGGCGTCACGCAGCGCGTCGCGACGCTCGAGATGGACGAGGCGGACTGGAGCCGCATCATCGACACGAACCTGACCGGCACGCTTCGCGCCTGTCAGGTCTTCGGCCGCCGATGGTCGCGCAGCAAGTCGGGCCGGATCATCGACGATCGCGTCGCTGTCGTCGTTCGTCGGCCTGCACGAGGTCGCGGCCTACACGGCGAGCAAGTCGGCGGTCGCCGGCCTGACGCGCGCGCTCGCGGTCGAGTGGGCGCCGCACGGCGTCACCGTCAACGCGATCGCGCCCGGCGTCTTCCGGACCGACCTCAACACGGCGCTGCTCGAAGGGCCGCGCGGCCAGGAGTTCCTGACGCGCACGCCGATGAGCGCTTCGGCCGGGTCGACGAGCTGGTCGGCGCCGCGGTGTATCTCGCGTCGGACGCGCCGACGTTCGTGACCGGCCAGATGCTCGCCGTCGACGGCGGTTTCCTCGCGAGCGGAGTGAACCAGTGAAAGCCGCGCTCGTCATCAGCGACCGCGGACAACGTCGCCACCGCGCTCGAGCCGCTCGAGCCCGGCCGCGTGCTCGACGCTCCGGCGCGTCGATCACGGTCGCGCGAGGCGATTCCGCGCGGCCACAAGGTCGCGATCGTCGCGATTGCCGCCGGCGAGCGCGGTCATCAAGTACGGCAGCCCGATCGGACTGGCCTCGCCGACATCGCCGCCGGGCGCGCACGTGCACACGCACAACGTCGCGAGCGCCGCGGCCGCGGCGATCTGGCCGCGCCGACGCCGGATGCCGAGCCGCGACTCGCCGAGCCGCCCGACGATCGAACGGCCTCGATCGCACGCCGATGCGCAACCGCGGAGCCGGCGTGACGTCGTCCCGGCTTCGAGGGCTACCGCCGCGCCGACGGCCGCGTCGGCGTGCGCAACCACCTGCTCGTCGTGCCGACGGTGATCTGCGTCGTCGGTGGTCGCCGAGCGCGATCGCCGCCGCGGTCGCGCCGGTCGGCGACCGCGCTGCCGCATCTCGCCGGCTGCGGCCAGCTCGGGCCCGGACATGCGCGTCACGCACGACACGCTGGCGGCGTATTGCGCGGCATCCGAACGTCGGCGCCGTGCTCGTCGTCGCGCTCGGCTGCGAGCAGGTGATCGCGCAGCACCTCGCCGAGGCCGCGCGCCAGGCCGGCAAGCCGGCCGAGATCATCGCGATTCAGAGCGAAGGCGGAACCGTCCGCACGACCGAGACGGGCGATCGAGATCGCGCAGAGCCTGGCGGCCGATGCTCGCGGCCGACGCCGAGCGCAGCCGTGCGACGTCGTCGCTGATCCTGTCGCTCAAATGCGGCGGATCGGACTACACGTCCGGGCTGGCGTCGAACCCGGCGCTCGGCCGCGTGGCCGATCGGCTGGTCGAGCTCGGCGGCAGCGCCGTGCTCGGCGAGATCGCGGAGATCATGGGCGCCGAACACCTGCTGGCGGCGCGCGCGCCGCAGCCCGGCGACGGCGGCGCGGCTGCTCCGCGTCATCAGCCGCGTCGAAGCCGAGGCGATGGCGCTCGGCCTCGACATCCGCGGCACGCAGCCGTCGCCGGGCAACATCCGCGGCGGCCTGACGACGATCGAGGAGAAGTCGCTCGGCGCGACGCACAAGGGCGGGCGAGCGCACGCCGCTCGCCGACGTCGTCGCCATACGCGGCGCCGATCACGCGCGCGGGCCTGACGGTCATGGACACGCCGGGCTCGACGTCGAATCGGTCACCGGCATGGTCGGCGGCGGCGCGCAGGTGGTGGTGTTCACGACCGGGCTGGGCACGCCGACCGGCAATCCGATCGCGCCCGTGATCAAGATCACGGGCAACGCGCGCACCGCCGCGGCAGATGGCGGACAACATCGACCTCGACGTCAGCGGCGTGCTCGACCGAACCGAGACGCTCGACGCGGCCGCGGAGCGGCTGTTCGACGGAAGTGCTCGCGGTCGCGTCGGGCCGGCAGACCGCGGCCGAGCGCCTCGGCCATCGCGAGTTCGCAATCCATCGCCGCAATCCGACGATCTGAGGACTCGTAGCGCAGGCCTTCAGGCCTGCCAGCGTGGGCAGACCTGAAGGTCTGCGCTACGGATTGGAGCATTCGGCATGCATGGAGGCGCAGGTCTCGGTCGCTCGACAGGTGACGGCGCGGTCGGCCGCTATCGCTGGGTGATCTGCGCGCTGCTGTTCTTCGCCGTCGACGATCAACTACATCGACCGCCAGGTCATCGGCATCCTCAAGCCGACGCTGCAGCAGGAGTTCGGCTGGATCCGAGATCGACTACGGCGACATCGTCTTCGCCTTCCAGCTCGCGTACGCGATCGGCTTTCTGTTCGCGGGCCGGCTTCATGGATCGCGTCGGCGCGAAGCCGGGCTTCGCGATCGCGATCGTCATCTGGAGCATCGCGGCGATGGCCCACGCCGAGGCGGCCGTGTTCGGCGGGCAGGCGGCGGCCGTGCTCGGCGATGTTCGGGCTGACGTACTCCGCGTCGGTCGCCGGCTTCATGTTCGCGCGGCTGGCGCTCGGGCTCGGCGAAGCGGGCAACTTCCCGGCAGCGATCAAGGTCACGGCCGAGTGGTTCCCGAAGCGGGAGCGCGCGTTCGCGACGGGGATGTTCAACTCCGGCACGAACATCGGCGCGCTGGTCACGCCGCTGGTCGTGCCCTGGATCACGCTGACGTACGGCTGGTACTGGGCGTTCGTGGTCACCGGCGCGCTCGGGTTCATCTGGCTGCTGTTCTGGTGGACGCTGTACGACGCGCCCGAATCGCACCAGCGCGTGAGCGCCGCCGAGCTCGCGCTACATCAGCAGCGATCCGCCGGAATCGCCGACGCCGTCAGTTGGCGGGAACTGCTCGGGTATCGCCAGGCGTGGGCGTTCGCGATCGGCAAGTTCATGACCGATCCGATCTGGTGGCTGTATCTGTTCTGGATCCCCGACTTCTTCAATCGCAACCACGGCATCGATCTGCCGCACGATCGGTCCGCCGCTGGTCGTGATCTATCTGGTCGCGGACGTCGGCAGCATCGGCGGCGGCTGGCTGTCGTCGTCACTGATCAAGCGCGGCTGGACGGTGAACGCCGCGCCGGAAAACCGCAATGCTCGCCTGTGCGCGTTGCGGTGGTGCCGATGGTGTTCGCCTCGACGGTCAGCAATCTCTGGGTGGCCGTCGGCCTGATCGGCCTCGCGGCGGCGGCGCATCAGGGCTGGTCGGCGAACCTTTACACGCTCGTCTCCGACACGTTTCCGCGTCAGGCGGTCGGCGTCAGTCGTTGGATTCGGCGGGATGGCGGGCGCGGTCGGCGGCATGCTGATCGCGAAGGTGACCGGCAATCTGCTCGAGTTCACCGGAAGCTACGTTCCGGTGTTCATGATCGCCGCGTTCGCTTATCTGACGGCGCTCGCGATTGTCCACGCGCTGGTGCCGCGTCTCGATCCGGCTCGGTTGCCGCGGTCTTGATCGGCGTCGCCTTGGCGCCTTTCTTCTTCGGCGCTTCGGGCGCGGGCGGCCCGACCATCACGCCGTCCAGGAATCGTTCCACCGCATAGGTCGCGATCTGTCCGCACGGCCCGCCGAAGCTGCGGTCGCATCCGTGCGTCGCCCACGACATTTTCACGAACAGATGCTTGACGCCCGCCTGCAGCAGCCGCGCCTCGAGGCGCGTGCTCTCGTCCGGCGACACGATTCCATCCCGCATCCCGTGAATCAACAGCGTCGGCGGCGACGACGCGGTGACGAAGTTGATCGGCGACGCGGCGAAGTACACATCCGAGACATCGGCGGGCGAGCCGCCGAGATACGTGGTCAGTGCCTCGCGCGTGTCGAACAACCGCGCCGCCGCGGGGTGTTCGTAGCCGAACTGCAGATCGGTCGGTCCGTAGATCGAGATGACGCCCTTGATGGCTGATTCGCCCGCGGTGTAGGCGGCGAGCAGCGCGAGCTGACCGCCTGACGACCGGCCGAGCAGCGCCAGCCGTTCCGGGTCCACGCCGAACTCCTTCCCGTTCACCTTCAAGTAAGCAATCGCGGCGAGCACATCGTCACGCCCGGCCGGAAACGGATGCGGCGGCGAGAGCCGATAGTTGATCGCGGCGACGACATAGTCACGGCCGGCCAGATATGCATTGAGCGCGACGAACTCCGCGTTGCTGCCGCTCTGCCACGAGCCGCCGTGTACGACGATGAGGCCGGGCAGCGGACCGTGTTCGTAGGCCGGACGGTAGACGTCGAGCGTCAGCTTCTCGTCTTCGCGGGTGCGGAACACGCGCTCCTCGAAGCGGACGGCGGGCAGCTCGAGTGGCCTGAGCAGCTCGGGAAAGATCAATGGCTCGGAGCGCGCCGCTTCGGAGGCGTGCGCCCGCACACGGCGCTCGAAGCCGAAAGTCTCGTTGAACGCTTTCGGAAGCTCGCTGTTCATCTCGCTCGCGCGCACCACCGGCATGATGAACAGCGCGATCGCGCCGAGGCTCATGACGCCGCCCATCTTGGCGAGCTTGTTCTGGTTGCGCGTCGGGATCAGCGGAAGTATCGCGGCGAACGCGATCCAGTAGCCCCATTCGGTGGCCGCGACCGACGCCTTCCACAGCAAATGTGTTGGAGCAGGCGCCACCGTGAGCGTCGCGAGGCCGATGAACAGGAGGCCGCCGAGGAATCGCAGGACGTTTTTCATGGGGTCAAGACCGCGAGCTCACGACACACGTTCTGCGTGCCCGGCGCCGCGCGCGGAGGTTCGGGCGCAAGCGAGATGCCAGGAAATGTCGTGAAATTATGGGGAAAATCGCGATCAGGCCAGATTAGTGACGGCAAGATTGTTATCGGGCGCCCAATTCTGGCCCTTCGACTCGCTGGGCTCGCTCAGGGCAGGCCCTTTTGACTGGTGTTACGATACGCGCGTTCGAAACCGCTCACACCCGGAGGCACGATGTTCAGCCCTGCAAAACCTCGATTCGTCCGCTTTCTTCCGTGGCTCGCCCCCGCCATAGTGGTGGCAGCCCTCACGGCCGCGGAGCCCAATGGCGAACCGACGCTCCTGCTCCGATCGCCGTCGGTGAGCGCCACGCACGTCGCGTTCGCGTACGCCAACAACATCTGGTCGTCGATCGCGCCGGCGGGCTGGCGCGTCGTCTCACAAGCTTCCAGGGGCAGACGTCGAACCCGAGCTTCTCGCCGGACGGCCGGAGCATCGCGTTCAGCGGCGAGTACGCGGGCAACATCGACGTCTACACCGTGCCGGTGGAAGGCGGCGATCCCAAGCGACTGACCTGGCATCCGGGAGGCGACGTCGTCCAGGGTTGGATGCCGGACGGCAAGTCGATCGTCTTTGCCTCGGGGCGAGCGACGTGGGCGCCGAACGCGACGACTCGCTTCTGGACGGTTCCAGCCGAGGGCGGTGTCGAGTCGCCGATGGCGTTGCCGCGCGCCTATCAAGGAAAGGTCTCGCCGTCGGGCACACACGTGGCCTATCGCCTCAACAGCTCGTGGGATGAGGAGCGCCGCAACTACCGCGGCGGCCAGAATCGGCCGGTCTGGATTGTCGACCTCAAGACCTACGACCTCGTGAGCCCGCCTTGGACGGACTCCAACGACAAGGATCCGGCGTGGGTGGCCGAGACGGTTTACTTCCTTTCCGATCGCGATGGTGTATCGAACGTGTGGTCGTTCGAGCCGAAATCGAAGCGGCTCACGCAGGTGACGAAGTTCACCGACTTCGACGTGAAGTCGATGGACGCCGGCGCCGGCACCGGTGGTCTTCGAGCAGGCCGGGTACATCCACGAGCTGGATCCGAAGACGTGGCAAGTCGAAGGTGCTGAACATCATCGCCCGCGGCGATTTCCCGTGGATGATGCCGCGGTGGGAAGAGGTGACCAGCCGCATCAGCAACATTGCGCTGTCGCCGACCGGACGACGCGTCGTCGCCGAGGCGCGCGGCGAGATCTTCACGATTCCGGCGGAGAAGGGGGACATCCGCAATCTGACGAACTCGAGCGGCTCGGCCGAGCGCGAGCCAGCGTGGTCGCCTGACGGCAAGTGGGTCTCGTACTTCAGCGACAAGTCGGGCGAGAACGCGCTCGTGATCGAATCGCAGGACGGCCTGCAGCCGCCGCGCGAGATCAAGCTGCCGAACCCGAAGCACTACTACACGCCGTCGTGGTCGCCCGACTCGAAGAAGCTGCTCTACCACGACACCGATCTGAAGGTGTGGGTGATCGACATTGCGACGGGCCAGGCAACGCAGGTCGGACGCGATCCCTGGATGGTGCCGCAGCGCACGCTGCATCCAACCTGGAGCCCTGATTCGAAATGGGTCGCGTATGCGAGCCGGCTGAACTCGCTCTATCGCGCGGTCTTCGTCACCAACGTCGAGAGCGGCGAAACAAAGCAGGTCACCGACGGCCTGGCTGACGTGATGTTCCCGGTGTGGGACTCGGGCGGCAAATACCTGTGGTTCCTTGCCTCGACGGACTTCGCGCTGCGATCGCAATGGCTCGACATGACTTCTTACGATCGCGAAGAGACGTTCGGGCTCTACTTCGCGGTGTTGAAGAAGGAGCGATCCGAGCCCGCTGTTCCGGAGAGTGACGAGGATCAGCGGCGTCGGAGCGTGCACGCCGGGCCAGCCGGTGGAGGCGGCGGCGGTGGCGGCAGGGGAGTGGAGGTCAGGAGCGAACGCAGCCGAGGGCGCCGCCGGATGGACCTACGCCGAGCAGCGTGCGCAGCCGCCATCGCCCACCGCGTGGTCCGGTCACCGTGCAGATCGATTTCGACGGCCTGCCGCAGCGCATCATCGCGGTGCCCAACGTCCCCGAGCGTCAGGTACTCGACGCTCAAGGCTGGCGCACCTGGCACTGTTTACTACATGGAAGCGGGCGGCGGCGGGGCCGGGCGCGGCGGTGCTGGCGGCGGCAGCGTGCTGCATCGCTATCGCCTCGAGCGATCGCCGGTCGCAGGCGTTCGTGCACGGCGTCGCGGAGTACGCGGTGAGCGCCGACGGCCGCAAACTGCTCTATCGCACCGGCGGTGGTGGCGGCGGACGCGGCGGCCGCGGCGGCGCGGCGGCTGGCGGCGGCGGAGTCAACCTGTTCCTCGTCGATGCCGATCGCAATCCACCGCAGGCCGGCGCAGGGACGCCTCGACGTCAGCCTGCGCATGTATTTGGAACCGCGCGAGGAGTTCCGGCAGATCTTCAACGAAGGCTGGCGCAAGCAGCGCGACTACCTCTACGTGCCGAACATGCACGGCAGCGACTGGCCGAAGATGAAGGCAGATGTACGGGCAGCTGCTGCCGCATGTGAATCACCGCGCCGACCTCAACTACCTGCTCGACAACATGGGCGCAGAGATCGCCGTCGGCCACTCCTACGTCCGCGGCGGCGCGATGCCCGAGGTGCCGAACTCGCCGGGCGGGTTGCTTGGCGCCGACTTCACCGTCGAGAACGGCCGCTACAAGATCGCGCGCATCTACGACACCGAGAGCTGGAACCCGGAGCTCCGTGCGCCGCTGGCCGCACCGGGCGTCGACGTCGCCGTCGGCGACTACATCGTCGTCGATCAACGGCATCGAGCTGCGCGCGCCCGACAACATCTATCGACTGCTCGACGGCACCGCGAACCGCCAGACCGTCATCGCGGTGAATGCGAAGCCGGTCATGGAAGGCGCGCGGCAGGTCACCGTGGTTCCGGTCGCGACCGAGCGGCGGCTGCGTACGCGCGCATGGGTTGAGCACAACCGCCGGCTGGTCGACAAGCTCTCCGGCGGTCAGCTCGCTTACGTGCTATGTTCCGAACACCGGCCAGGGCGGCTACGAGAGCTTCAATCGCTACTACTTCGCGCAGCAGGACAAGCAGGGCGCGATGATCGATGAGCGTTTCAACGGCGGCGGCTCCGCGGCCGACTACATCATCGACATGCTGTCAGCGCGATTTCGACGGCTACTTCAACAACGTCGCCGGCGATCGCATGCCGTTCACGAGTCCCTCGGCCGGGATCTGGGGGCCGAAGGTGATGATCATCAACGAGATGGCCGGGTCAGCGGCGGTGACCTGATGCCCTACATGTTCAAGCGCCGCAAGATCGGGCCGCTGGTCGGCAAGCGGACATGGGGCGGCCTCGTCCACACTGCCGACACGCCGGCGTTCATCGACGGCGGCTCGATGATCGCCCCGCGCGGCGGTTTCTTCACGCGCGAAGGGAAGTGGGCGGTGGAGAACGAAGGCGTCGGGCCGGACATCGACGTCGAGAATTGGCCGAAAGACGTGATCGCCGGAAAGGATCCTCAGCTCGAACGCGCGGTCGAGGAGGCGATGAAGATGCTGAAGGCGGGTCCGATCAAGCGCATGACGACGGAGCCGCCGCCGCCGACGTGGGGAAAGAGGCCCGGCGGAGGCTCTTGATTGCAGAGTCTGGTAGGTTTTTCACAGGAGACCAGGAGTTCAGGAGACGGTCTTTCACAGGAGAATCACGAGGACAGGAGCTATCAGGTTTTGTTCTTAGAAAAACCAGCTCCTGTCCTCTTAACCTCTTGTGAAGGACAATTGACTACTTGTCTCCGTCCGTGGCCACCTTCACCTTCGAATCTTCGTCGAGCGTCTTCAGCACGTCGCGCCAGCTGAACTTCTGGCCCTTGCCGCGCACGTAGTAGTCCATCCACGCCATCTCGCTGACCGCTTTCACGAGCTGGTTGCGCGGATCGGGGATGCCGTGCGTGTTGCCCGGATACATGAACAACTCGGTCGGGACGCCGAGCTGCTTCAGCGCCATGTGCAGCTCGATTGACTGCGGGCTCGGCACGCGCGGATCGCCTTCGACGACATGGATCATCGTCGGCGTCTTGGCGTTCTTGATGTACTTCAGCGGCGACTGCGCCCAGTAGGCGTCGAAGTCGTCGTAGGGCAGCTTGTTGCCGAGGTAGTACTGGCGGTTGCGCTGCACGTCGCTCTGCGCGTACATCGAGATCCAGTTCGACGTGCCCGCGCCGGTGCTGATCGCCTTGAAGCGGTTCGTCTGGACGAGGATCCAGTTCGACCAGTGGCCGCCCGCGCTCCAGCCGAGCGCGCCCATGCGATCGCCATCGGCAATGCCCTGCGCGATCAGGTAATCGACGCCGCTGATGATGTCGTCGTAGCCCGGCGCGAAGTAGTTGCCGACGATGTCGTTCTTGTGCTTCTGGCCGTAGTTGGTCGATCCGCGATAATTGGGACGGAGGACGACGTAGCCGGCGCCGGCGTAGACCTGGGAGTCGTAGCCGCCGTTGAAGCTGAGGACATCGGCGGATGCCGGACCGCCGTGGATCGCGACGATCAGCGGATAGCGCTGGCCGGCGCGGTAGCCCACCGGCTTGACGAGCACGCCGCCGACCTGGTATCCGTCCTTCGATCTCCAGGTGATCTCTTCCTGCTCGCCGAGCGCGAAATTGCGGACCTGCGGGTTGGCGTCTGTCAATTGCGTCCATGCCGCGCGGTCCGTGATCCTGATCGATGCTGGCAATCGTGAACGTCGTCGGCGGCGTTTTGCCGTCCGCGTAGTTGACGAGCAGGGCGCCGGTATCGTCCTGATCGACGGAAACCGTGCCTTTCACGCTGGTGATGGGGTCGAACCGTGCCCTGCTGGACGTCGAGCGCGAGCACCTGGTTGGTCGCCTTGATCCCTTCATTGCAGTAGATCGTGTTGCCGTCCTTCGACCAGAATCCCGACCGAGACATCGCCGTCGAAAGCGGTGCCGAGCTTCTGGAACGGCTTGCCGCGGTCGGCGATCGCGCGCAGGTACACGCGGCCGTTCGACATGCTGTACTTCTCCATGTCGTCCGGCGCCGAAAATGCGACGAGGCGGCCGTCGGGCGAGAAGCTCGGAACGCTTTCGCCCACTTCACGATTCTTCGTCAGCCGCTCGATGGTGCCTGACGCGGCGTCCATGATGAATACGTCGCTGTAAAGACCTTCCTGGGTGATGTTGCGTTCGTACCGGTTCGCCGACGACGCCCTGATGCCGATCCACTTGCTGTCCTCGGAGATCGAAAAGCCGGCGACGCTGTAGGTCTTGTCCTCGGTGAGACGGTGTGTCTTCGACAGCCGGGAATCCGGATTCGGGTCGAGATAGATCGCCCACAGGCTGACGAGCGGCGTCTCCGCGTTGCGGATGTTCACCGTGAACTTCTTCTCGCGCCGCAGCTTCTCGTCGGCGTCGGCGGCATCGGCGCCGGCGAAATAGATTCGCTTGCTGTCGGGCGCCCACTGCCATTCGCCGACGCCCGCCGCCTGCTTCGTGATCTGCTCGGGCGAAGCGCCCTCGATGCGATCGACGGGAGCCGGTAGAGCTGTTCCTCGCCCGGACTTGCCGCTGCGATACGCCAGCCACTTGCCGTCGCGGCTGAGGGCGAAGTTCGAGACGCCTTCCTTCGCGTCGGTCACGCGCCGCGCCTCGCCGCCGTCGGGATTCATCACGTAAACCTGATTCCGGTTCGCGGAGCTCTCAGGCGCTTCGCGGTTGGAGAGGAAGAAGAAGCTCTTGTTGTCGCGAGCCCACTGCGGTGACGTCTCGTTCTTTTCCTTCGTGAACGTCATCTGCTTCGTTGACGACACGCCCTGCTGCATCGAAACCAGATAGATGTCGGTCTGGCGTTTCGCTTCTTTCCAGTCCATCACCGACAGCGTGTAGAGCAGCCACTTGCCGTCAGGGCTCGGCGTCGGCGACCCCGCGTTCCGCATGTGCTGGACATCGAGAAATGTCATCGGCCGGTTCGACTCGCTTCGCTCGCTCACCGCAGGCCGCGTCTGTGCGGCAATCGACGCGGTGAAGCCCATGGCTGCGAGAGTGCAAATAGCGGCCAGAGTGGCCGGCCATCTCCGTATAGGCACGTGCATGTTCATCCTCCAAAAGAGCTTCCAGCTTCAGCTCGAACGCATTTTCCCTCAATTCAGCGCCCGGCCGCGCCGGCTGAGAAGAAATCCTCCCGAAAGGGCCGCGAGGCCGGCGGCAATCACGGCGACCGCCCATGTCGGTTTGTCGAGCCAGTCGCGGTGATGCGCGATGAAAAAGAGCGCGGCGCCGGTGTTCAGGATACCGGCGTAGAAGAACGCGCGGCGCTGCCGTTTTTCGCTGAGCAGTACGATGGCGATCGCGCACGCGAGGTAGATCCAGTCGTAGCGCAGCGAGTAGTCGTTCGTCCGCACCAGATGCCCGAGCGGCTGGAGCAGGGCGAACGGCGACACCGCGAACAGGATCCTCGCCGCGATGCCCGTCTGCTCGGTGCCGCGCCGATGCAGCGCGTCGGCCAGCACGTAGAACACCACGCCGTTGATCGTCATCGCCGCAACGGTGTCGAGCAGCAGCGGATCGGAGACGGAGATGGACTGGAACGGGTGCAGCGAAAAGCCCAGATATTGGAACGCCCGGCCGTCCAGTGCCAGCAATTCGAGCACGAGGATCAGCAGCAAGGCGCATGCGCCGTACAAAGGATGTGCGAGCCACGGACGATCGCGGCCTTCGGCCGCCGTGCCGAGCGCCGCGAGTGCCGCGACAACAGGAAAGGTGTAGATCGCCAGCAGGTCCCATCGTCCCTCCTCGAACCAGTCGCGCAGGCCGAAGTCGGCCAGCACCGAGATGCCGACAAGCATCGTCAGCATGGTGAAGACCGTGCTGAGCGCGGCGGTTCGCGTCACGATCGCGAGCCAGCCACACCATGCGGCGGCGACCAGCGTGGTGATCTGAAGCTGCCGGTTCGAGATCGATCCGTCCTGGAACAGCTGGCCTGGCGTGTCCTTCGGCACGACGAGAATCCCGGTCTCGTGAAAAAGGATGATCAGCAGGAGCGGCAGCAGGGAAACCGCAGCAAGACAGAATGCGACCGCGACAGCTTTGTGGTCGCGGCGATACAGCAGGCGCGCAGCGGCGTTGAGTCCGACGAACGGCAGTCCCAGGACCGCGAGCGGCCGGAGCACGCCTTCCACCGCTTCGTACCACCGTTCGGCCGCGAAGTAGAACAGGCTGCCGCACAGCAGCAGGAACGCGCCGAGATACAGCGCGACCTGCGTGTGGGTGAGCGCGCGGCTCTCGAGGATCCAGTCCTCTTCTCGTCCTTCGAGCGAACGATAGGCGGTGCGAAGGCGGTCCGCTTCGTGCGGATAGATCAGCCGGAGCCGCAGCCATTCGCCGATCTGCTGCAGGTGCGTCCCAATCCGGGTCGTCAGGGTCGTCGAATAGGTGGACGGCCTCGCCAGCACGGGCCGGCCTTCCAGGTAGCGCCGCAGATCGGCCGTCATGTCGAGCGCCGACGCGTAGCGCATCGCCGGATCCGCTTCCATCGCCTTCAGCGCGATCGCCTGAAGCGGCTCGGGCACGCGGGGATCGCGTTCGATCGGCAGCTGTGGATGCCCGGAGCGAATGGCGGCCAGAATCTGCTCGTCCGACAGGCCGGCATACGGCGGACGGCCGCAGATCAGCTCGTAGAGGATCACACCGAGCGCATAGATGTCCGTGCGCTCGTCGAGCGGCCGTGACGGATCGAGCTGCTCCGGCGCGACGTACTGAATGGTGCCTTTCAGGTGCCCGCGGTTCGGATCGCCCGTGCTCAGGCCGAAGTCGAGGATGCGCGGCGCCAGCTGCGCGTCCACCATGATGTTCGACGGCTTCAGATCGCGGTGCTGAACGCCGAGCGTGTGCGCGTAGTGCACCGCCTCGCAGACTTCGAGCAGCACTCGCGCCCGCTGAACGAACTCGAGCGACGGGCCGATGTGCCCCAGCTCGAAGCCGTCCACGTATTCCATGATGATGACCGGGCGCTCCGGCTCCGGCCTGAACTCGAAGATGCGGACGATGCGGCGGTCGGAGAAGAGCGCCATCGAGCGCGCTTCGCCGAGGAACTGGGTGAGGCGCGCCGGCACGCGCGGATCGCGCCGCAGCACCTTGGCCGCCACGATCCGGTCGAGCCGCAGATCGCGCAGCTTGTACACCTCGCCCATCCCGCCGGCGCCGATGCGCTCGATGGTCTGGAAGCCGTCGAACGCCGGCGCGTCGCTCGTGGGCGCATTCAGCATCTCCGACACGAGCGCGTCGCCGCCGAGGTCGTCGGTCAGCGATCGATAGCGGTGGATGAGCGCTTCGAGTGGTCCGACGAGGTCCGACCTGCCGCCGCACAGCTGGTCGGCGCGCAGCACTTCGCCGCGGACGACGTGCGCCTCGACGAACTTCGCGAAGAGTGCTTCGAGATCGGATGAGACGTCGCTCATGGCGTGGGTCGGTCGTTCATCGCGAGCGTCAGCGCGACCATCGCGCGCGCCAGCAGCATGCGGCACGCGTCTTCGCTCTTTCCCAGGCGCCGCGCGATCTCGCCGAAAGACAGCTCCTCGAACTTCCGCAGCAGGATGATCTCGCGGTGCGCATCGCTGAGCGTGTCCATCGCGGCCTCGAGCTGGCGTGCCTTCTCGTCGAGGATCGCCTGCGTCAGCGCGGACTTCACCGGCGCCGGCACCGGTACGCCATCATCCAGGGGCTCTTCGCGCGCGGCGTCCCGCCGCTGGCGCTGGTGGAAGTCCACGCGATCTGCGATTTCCCGTTCGGCGATTCGCGCCAGCCACGCGCCGAGTGATTGGGTATCCGAACCCTTGAAATCGTCGAGGTGCTGAAAGGACTTCATCAGCGCGGCCTGGAGGATATCGCGCGATTCCATCTTCGATCGCAGCGTCCTGCCCATCCTGAGCCTGATGAACGCCAGCAACCGCGGCGCGGAACGCTCGTACACCCGCTCGAGAGCCTCTCTCGAGCCCTTCATTCAGTGCCCTCCTTCCGTTCGGTTTCTCCAGGCGATGCCGTCTATACAGGCAGGAGAAGCTGACATGAACCGCAAATTCGCAATCCTCTGCGTTTTTCTCGCCGTTCTGTGTTCCCCGGCCTGCCTGCAGCAGCAAACCGGACATACTTTATATCTGTCCCAGGATGGCGCCGTCACCTGGACGACGACAGAGCGGGACATCCACTCGGACGCTCGTGACCCTGCGGAACGCGCTCGCGAAGAGCAGGACTTCCTGAATCGGTTGACAGCCGGCGCGCACCCGATGCTCACGGGTCTGCGGTCTTTGGACCCGAGCAGCTCCAGGGTGCGTTTCGTTCGCCGGGAGCGGCCCTATCTCGTGTTGACTGAAGCGCGCTTCGATCGCGCAGATCGGATGCTGCAGAAGCTGCTCGACGAGTTGAGGATTCCAGGCACGGCCAGTCTGACCCGCACCGCCGATCAGACGACGCTCTCGATCGCGTTCGAAGTTCCTGGCCAGGAATCGGAGTCGTCTGACGAAAGCCCGATCGCACCGCTCGCTGACTTCGACGAACCGTATCGCTTCGTGCTGACGGCAGGCCGGTTCGTCTCGGCTGCCGGCTTCACGCTCGAGAGCGACGAGACGGTCGCCGCTCTTGACCAGGAGTGGATGACGGAGCGCTGCAAGCCCGGCGCGATGGTGACGCTGTCGCTCACCTGGAATGCGTCAGCGCCGAGCGCCCAATGACGAGCGCCCAACTACTGAACACCCAGCCGCTTCGCCTCCGTCTCGAACGCCGGCAGATCGGTCGCCAGCACCTGCTGCAGGCGATCGGTCTGCACTTTCAGATCGGCGGATGACTTCTTGAAGATGTCGTAAACGCCGGCAACAGGCTTCCCGTCTCCGACATTCACGACCCGCAGGATGCCCGCCAGCCGGTTGTTGATCTTGATCGGAAAGTTCAGCGGGTCCTGGCTGCTCTGGTTCTTCACCTGATAGATCGCCTCTTCGACTTCGGTCAGGTTCTTCGTCAGCTTGTCGGCGGATGCCTTGAGCGCCGGATCGGCGGATTTGGCGGTCCGTTCGGCGATCTTCTGCTTGATCTCGCGAATCCTGATGACCGCGTTGTTTGCCTCGCTGACCTTGTCGCGAACCTGCATTGCGAAGTCGAACTGCTCCTTCAGGTCCGCATCGCTGACCGGGCGGAGCGGATGCTTCATGACGGTCAGCGGCTGCGCCCTCGACACGCCATCCACCGTGAGTCGAACCTGATACGACCCCGGCAGCGCCGCGGGACCTGACGTCGATCCGCCCCACAGCACCATGCCGGGGAACGTCGTCGGTCCGGGATACTGCAGGTCCCACGTGAAGTTGTTCAGCCCTGCCGCCATCGACGGCCCCCCGCCGCCGCCGCGTCCGCGCCCGCCGCGTCCCTCCTGCGCCTGCTGGTCGTCCCCGCCGCCGCCTTCTCGTCCTTCGCCCTCGCGTCCGCCGCCTTCCCGACCGCCGCCCTCGCGCCCACCGCCTTCACGCCCGCCGCGGCCGCGCCCTGCGCCCGGGACCGCACCGGTGAAGGTCCGCACGACCTGCTGTTTCGCGTCGAGGATGTCGATCGTCAGCGACTTCGCCGGTTCCTTCAGCAAGTAGGTGATGCGGGCGCCACCCGTCGATCGATACGTCGCGTCCGGCGCGAACAGATGCGGACCGGCTGTCGTGGTGATCGCCGGCGCGTACTCCCGGAGCGGCGCGATGTTGTCGAGGATGTAGAACCCACGCCCGTGCGTCGCGATCACCAGGTCCCTGGCTTCGACGATGATGCTCGACACCTGGGTGTCGGGGAGGTTCAGCGACAGCGAATTCCACGACGCGCCGTCGTCGTACGAAATGTAGATGCCGTGCTGGGTGCCCGCGTAGAGCAGGCCCTTGCGTTTGGGATCTTCGCGGACGGCGTGAACGTAGTCCTCCGGCTTGATGCCGTTGACGATCTTCGTCCACGTCTTGCCGTAGTCCGACGTGCGGAAGATGTAGGGCGCGAGGTCGTCGAGCAGCGGCCGTTTTACCGCCGCGTAGGCGATCCCCGCATCGAACGCGGATGCGTCGATGATGCTTACCCGTCCGAACTCCGGCATCTCCTTCGGCGTCACGTTCTCCCACGTCTTGCCGCCGTTGCGCGTGACGTGAATCAGCCCGTCGTCGGATCCCGCCCACAGCACGTTGACGTCGATTTTCGACGGTCCGAGCGCGAACACGGTGCCGTAGACTTCAGGGCCGTTCATGTCGCCGGTGATCGGTCCGCCGGAGTGTCCCATTGTCTTTGGATCGTGGCGGGTGAGGTCGGCGCTGATCGCGTCCCACGTCTGCCCGCCGTTCGTCGTCTTCCACACGCGCTGCGATGATGTGTAGAGGACGTTCGGATCGACTGACGAGAACACGATCGGGTAGGTCCACTGCCATCGTTCCGGAATCTCGGCGGATGGCTCGCCCGAGTAGATCCGCGGATATGGATTCACCTCGCGCACTTCGCCGGTCCGGCGGTTCAGGCGGGTCATGAACGTGCCATTGTTGCCGCCGGCGAAGAAGATGTCGGGGTCCTTCGGGTCCGGCGCGATGTAACCGGGCTCTGAGCCGCCCGCGCCGTATACCGTCGGGGCGCCGCCGCCGCGGCCGCCGCCCCGTCCACCGCCGCCGAGATTCGTGTCGCTCGGCACGCACGCCGTGCTGCCATCCTGCTGCGCGCCGCAGACGTGATACGGCACGTGCTTCGTCGTCACGGCGTGGTAGTACTGCGGCGTCGGGAAGTCCTGCGCGCTCCAGCCCTGGCCGCCGGCGGCCGACACCGAGGCGCCGCCGTCGTTGCCGATGACCAGATGCTGCGGGTCGTCGGGATCGATCCAGAGGTCGTGATGATCGCCGTGCGTGCCGCCGCCGATGTTCGTCAGCGTCTTGCCGCCGTCGGTCGATCGAAAGGCGCTGGTGTTGAGCATGTAGACCGTGTCGGCGTTCTTCGGATCCGCATGCACGTGCGTGTAGTAGAAGGCGCGCTGGCGGATGTTCCGGTTCTCGTTGACGAGCGTCCACGTCGCGCCGGCATCGGTCGAGCTGAAGAGCCCGCCGTTCTGGTGTTCGACGAGCGCATACACGCGATTCGAGTCGGCGCCCGAAACCGACACGCCGATGCGCCCGATCACGCCGGACGGCAGCCCCTTGTTGCGGGTGATCTCCTGCCACGTGTCGCCGCCGTCCAGTGCTCTTGAACAGCCCGGATCCCGGCCCTCCGCTCGACATCTGATACTCGACGCGATACGCCTCCCAGAGTGACGGCGTACATCACGTTCGGGTTGCGCACGTCGATCGAAAGATCGACTGCGCCGGTCTTGTTGTCCCTGAACAACGTCTTGCGCCAGGTCTTGCCGCCATCGGTGCTCTTGAACACGCCGCGCTCGTCGTTCGGCGCGCCGTGGTGGCCGAACGCCGCGACGTAGACGATGTCGGGGTTGGTGGGGTGGATTCGGATGCGTGAGATGTTGCGGGCGTCGCGGAAGCCGACGTGCGTCCACGTCTTACCAGCGTCGGTCGATTTGTACACGCCGTCGCCCGACATGATGTTGCCGCGGATGCACGATTCACCCATGCCGATGAAGATTGTGTCGGGTCTCGATTCGGACACCGCAACCGCGCCCACCGAGGAGCTGCCGATCTGCCCGTCGGTGACCGGCGTCCAGTTCTCACCGCCGTCGACGGTTTTCCAGAGCCCGCCGCCGACCGCGCCGAAGTAGGCCTCCTTCGGCCGCCCTTTCACGCCACTGACGGCAATGGAGCGTCCGCCCCGCGGCGGCCCGATGCTGCGCCACTGGAACGTCTTCAGAATCGCGGCGTCGACGAACTGGGCGCCCTGCGCGAGGATGGCTTCGTCGGATCGGCTTCCCAGGCCCGAGATAATCAACAACGCCGCAAGTGCCAAGAGCGTGGCGGTTTTCCTGGCTCGATGCATCGGCAAGGTTCCTCCCTGGATGAGTGAGGAAGTCTAAGCGATCTGGATCAGGAGGTGCCAGGTGCCAAGGTGCCAGGTGCCAGGTGCCAGGTGCGCACCTATAATGAAGAATCGGGCGTCTAACGTAATCAGGTACTGATGAAGCACCCGTTCCTGCGGCTCGCCCTGCTGTTGGGCCTCTTCGTCGCCGGCATCACCCCGCGGACCGCCGCGCAAGGGGAGAACCCGATCGCGTGGTCGCTCGCCTCGCCCCGCGATCTGAAGGTCAAGCCGGGTGCGCAGTTCGAGATCGTGCTGACGGCGACGATCGACGAGGGCTGGCATCTCTACTCGACGACGCAGCCGACCGGAGGTCCGACGCCGACGCGGATCACCCTGCCGCCCGGACAGCCATTTACCCTCGCTGCAGCGCCCGCCGGACCTGAGCCGAAGCGCGAACACGATCCGAACTTCGGGATGGAGACGGAGTTCTACGAATCGTCCGCGGTGTTTTCGCTGCCGATTCAAGTGGCGTCAACCGCGCCAGCGGGCCGCCAGCGCGTCGAGGTTCACGTTCGCTTCCAGACCTGCAACGACCGCCTGTGCCTGCCGCCGAAAACCGACAAGCTCGCGGTGGAAGTCGCGGTCGTGGGCGCCCCACCCGCCTCCGCGGCGCCTGGAGCGACAGCGCCTGCTCCCACCTCCGCGGCACCTGAATCCAGTGTGCCGGCTACGGTGGGCAAGACGGTCGGCAAGCCTGCGAGCGGAAGTCCCGAGCCGGTCACGCCTGCTCGCGAAGGCGCAGCCGCGGTGGCACAGGGGGCGCCGATCGCTTTCGGTGCGGCCGGGCAGACGGGCGACCTCTGGGCATTCATCTGGCTCGCGATGACGGTTGGCGCGCTCTCACTGCTGACGCCGTGCGTGTTCCCGATGGTGCCGATCACGGTGTCGTACTTCACGAACCACGCTGCGGGAAGCCGGCGGGCGGCGGTCGGCAACGCGTTCGTCTATTCGATCGGCATCATCCTGACGTTCACTGCCCTCGGCATGCTGCTCGCGCTCGTCGTTGGCGCGTCCGGGTTGAACCGGTTCGCGGCAAACCCGTGGATCAATCTCCTGATCGCGGGCATCTTCCTCGGGTTTGCGATGAATCTCTTCGGCGCCTACGAGCTGACGCCGCCGGCGGCGCTGCTGACGAAGCTCGATGCGGCGACGCGGCGCGAGGGCGGAAGCCGCTTCATCGGCACGCTGCTGATGGGGCTAACCTTCACGCTGACTTCGTTCACGTGCACGGCGCCGTTCGTCGGCACGCTCCTCGTGATGGCGTCACAGGGCAGCTGGAAGTGGCCGCTGATCGGCATGCTGGCGTTCTCGACGGTGTTCGCGCTGCCGTTTTTCGTGCTGGCGCTGCTGCCGCAGTTCATGTCGCGGCTGCCGCGCGCGGGCGGATGGCTCAACGCGGTCAAAGTGTCGATGGGATTCCTCGAGGTCGCGGCGGCGATGAAGTTCATCTCGAACGTCGATCTCGTCTGGGGCTGGAACATCTTCACGCGCGACGCCGTGCTCGCAACATGGGTCGCGCTTGGCGTCCTGCTCTGCGTGTATCTGCTCGGCTCTTCCGGCTCGCCCATGATTCGCCGACCGATCGGATCGGCGCGTGGCGTCTCAGCGCGGCGATCGTGTCGCTGTCGGTCACCCTGTATCTTGTCACCGGCCTGTTCGGCAAGCGTCTCGGCGAGCTCGAAGCATTTCTTCCACCCGCGACCGGGACGGCGGCGGATCGCGGTGCCGGAACGCTCGAGGGCGAGCTCGCGTGGATCGTGAACGACTACGATGCCGCTCTCGCCACCGCTGCACAAAGAGCAGCGCCTCGTCCTGATCGATTTCACCGGTTACACGTGCACCAACTGCCGGTGGATGGAAGCGAACATGTTCCCGCGCCCGGAGATTCGCGCCGAGCTGGAGCGCTTCGTGAGGGTGAGGCTATATACCGACGGCGAAGGGGAGCTCTACGAGAAGCATCAGCAGTTCCAGGCCACTACCTTTGGTACCGTGGCGCTCCCGCTCTACGCCGTCATGACCGTCGACGGCCGGCCGCTCGCCACGTTCCCCGGGCTGACGCGCAAGCCCGAGGAGTTCATTGCCTTCCTGCGGTCGCCTGTTGCGACAAACTGACGAATCCTGGCGTCACTTCACTTCTGACTTTAATCACTGTCCAGCAGATCCGGAAGTTCTGCACTTTCTTCTCGCCCGCACCGATCGGCACGCGCAGCGCGTTCGAGTCGAGCTGCTGCAGGAATGCGGGATCGAACCACGTGCCGGGCTCCGGGTCGAGCACCGGAGCGATACGGTAATCGCCGGGCGGCATGTTGCGGAACGTGAACTGTCCGTCGGTTCCGGGCCGCTGCGTGAAGATGCGTCGCGAGCCCGGCGTCCAGAATTCGCGGTCGGCGGCGTAGAGAACGATCGTGTAGTCCGGCGCGGGCTGCCCTTTCTCGTCGACGATCGCGCCGGTCAGCTCCGCTTCCTTGTCGGTCATCGTGATGACCAGGCCGCTGACGTTCTGCGAGGGCTTCACCTCGATCGGGAAGTCGAGCGTGTCCTGGCCCGAGACGATCGACGAGGACAGCCTCCATCCTTGCGCGCCCGAGGCCGTCACCCGGTAGCGGCCGGGAACGACACCCGTTCACGCTGAACCGTCCGGTGGCGTCGACGACCCCATTGACGTTGCTCGCCAGCTCGCCTCCCGATCCCGGATTGACCGGCGAGACGTTGATGCGCATCCGCGAGAGATCGGCAGGGATGGGCGTCGTGCCTTCGAACGCGATCCGGCCGCCGATCGTCATGCCCGGCTGCAGCGTGAGCACCAGGTTCTGAACGTCGCGGCCATCGACCGCGACGTCGGTCATGGCCCACAGACGGGTCTGCTCCGACCGCGCCTGCACGGCAGCCCGCCGTGCCGCTTCGGTTGCAACTGGCGTAGGCGGCACCGGCGGCTCGCCGCGCCCCCCGCCGCGTCCGCCTCCGAGCGTCGCGCGGGCGATCAACATGTACTGCCCGGGACCGACGTTGTTGAAGCGGAAACGGCCGTTCGCGATCGGCGCGCGTCGAGTTGTTGCCGACGCCAGGCACCTCGTGCCCCGTGCTCACGAGCGTCAGCTGCACGTTCTGCGGCATGGGCCCGTTCGAGGTGACGATCACGCCCTCGACCCGCGCAATCGACACCAGCTGGAGCTGGAAGTCGACGCCTTGTTTCTCTTCACCGATGCCGACAGCCACCGTCCCTGCGCTCCCGGGGAGCGTCGTTCCCGGGTAGTAGACCGGCGCGTATCCGGCATTCGTCTGCTCTCCGGATGGAAGCTGCGAGCGAAGCTGCGCGAGCCGGGAGGCCATGGCCTCCGCTTCCGCGGCGTTCGACTCTGCCGCGGCACCCCTGGTCATGCGCATCTCGAGCGCGGCGGCCACTTCAGCCTGCATGCGATCGATTTCCACCGCGGTCGACGCGTTCCTTGGCGTGGCGGCAACAATGTATTCGCCTGGCTGGAGCCCGTAGATCCGGTAGATGCCGCGATCGTCGGTCGAGCCCGTCCCGCCCTGCTGCAGGACGCGGGCGCCGCTCTGCATCGCGTACCTGAGCGCGCGAACCGGCGTTCCTGGAATCGCATCGCCGCTCTCGTCGAGCACCGTGCCCGTGATGACGCCGCCGCGCGGAATCTGCAGGCTGACCTGCGAGCTTCTGTCCGTCCGCCAGTTGGATCGGGGTCCCCGGACGGCCGGGGCCCGGGCGGCGCTGCCCGTAGCTGACCGAGACGTGCCCTGGTTTGGCGGCGATGAGCGTGTAGCGTCCGGCCGGCAGCGCGATGAACGCGAACTTGCCGCTGTCGTCGGTCATGGCCGTCCGGCCGCGCATCTCGGAGCCCCCCAGCGAAACGCGAACCTTCCGCGCCGGCTGCCCGGAATCCGCCACGGTGACGGTTCCGGACACGGTCGCCGTTCCGACCGGGATCGCCTCGGTGGGGCGCGTGTCGCGCGCCGTCTGCACGGGCGTGGGCGGCGGCCCCTGCGGAAGAGCCGTCAGTTCGGCGCCGAGCGCGAGGCACAGCGCGGCAGACAACAACGTGGCGGGAGCTGAGATCTTTCATCATCGTGTCCTTAGACGTCCGGCCCCCCAAACGCGTTTGGCGACGCGGATTGCCGCGTCCCCGGATATCCTCTACCTGATGACGACAGCCATCGGGCGGGCGTTTCTGGCGCTCGTGCCGCGTCGCTGGCGCTCGCGATGGGCGCGGCGCACCCGCTTGCCGAGCAGCAGGATGCCCAGGCCCCCGTGTTCAGATCCGGCGTCGAGCTGGTTGCCGTCGACTTCATGGCGCTCTCGGCCGGACGGCGCACCGATCATCGACCTGAAGCCGGAGGAAGTCACGCTGAGAGTCGACGGACGCACGCGGCTGCTCCGGTCGCTCCAGTGGATTCAGGTCGCCGGCACGGGCCTTCAGGCTGCCGACTGGGTACCGCCGCCGTTCGGTTCCAACACCGCCAGCGACGCGGGACGCGGCATCATCATCGTCCTGGACAACGAGTCGCTCAATACCGGGCGGGAAGCGCCGCTTCGCAGCGCCGTCCGGCGGTTTCTGTCCGCGCTCACCCCGCGCGATCGCGTCGCGCTCGTGACGATGCCATATGGGGGCGTGCGCGTCGATTTCACCAACGAGCACGACAAGGTCACGCACGGTGCTCGCGACGATCGCGGGACAGGCCTCGCGCACCGAAACTGGGTCCGACGCCGCGTGCCGCACACGCCGCACGCTCGAATCGCTCGTCGGCCTCCTCGAAGGGCTCGGTCAGCCCGAGGGCCGACGACGATGATGTTTTTCACGACCGGACTGTCGGGCCCGCGCCGTGATGCGCCGCTCACGCTCGCGCCCGGGGCGATGCGAGCTGACGGTGGAGCAGTTCCAGCAGGTCGGCTTCGCGGCGATTGGCGCGCGCGCGCAGTTCTATGTGATTCAACCGGAGGATCCGGCGCTCAAGCTCGGCCCGCAGCCGACCGAGAACATCGCCGGGGCAGGGTTTCTCGGGCTCCGACAACCAGTTCGAGGGGATCGAGCATCTCAGCGGCGTGACCGCGGCGCGGCGGCTGCACCTGTCGACCGCCGGCGACGAGACGCTGTGCCGCGATCGTCCGCGAGACATCCGGCTATTACTTGATCTCGTTCGTAGCCCGATCGCACCGATCGCAACGGCCTGCGTCATCGGCTCGATCATCTCGGTCGCGCGGCCCGGGACGCTGATCCGTGCGCGGCCGGAAATCGTCATCGCGCGGGCGGACGCGCGCGGCCGCCAGCCGAATACGCCGCAGAACATGCTGCGCGAGCCGAAGGTGTTTCGCGAGCTGCCGATGCGCGCCGTCGGCTTCGTCTCGAAAGACCCCGACGGCAATCTGAAAGTGATCGCGATGGCGGAGCCGATCGAGCCTGGCATCGCCCTGCGATCAGCGGCGGCGGCGTTGTTCGACGGCAACGGCCGGCTGAGCGCGCAGTCGACCGCTGACGCGACCGCGCTGTCGGCGACGCCGGTGATCACCGGCCTGGTCACCAGGCCCGGCGCCTACCGGCTGCGCGTGGCGGCGACCGACGAATCCGGACGCGCCGGCACCGCCGATTACGATCTCGAGGCGGAGCTCGCGCCAGCGGGTCCACTGACGCTCAGCTCGATGATGGTCGGCATCTCGCGCGGCGGCGGCTTCTCGCCGCGCCTGCAGTTCGGCAGCGAACCTGTCGCGCTGGCCTATCTGGAAATCTACGGCCCGACCGGCGGCGCGCCGATCTCGATGGCGCTCGAGATCGCGACGTCACCGAACGCACCGGCCAAGCTCTCGATCCCCGGCGCCGTCGCCGATACGCGCAGCGCCGACCGCCACCTCGCCACCGCCGCCATCCCCATCGGCGGCTTTCCACCCGGGGACTACGTCATTCGCGCGATAGTCTCGATGCAGGGACAGCCGTCAGGCAGAGTCGTGCGAACAATTCGGAAGGTGCAGTAGATCAATTGTTAGTCGCTAATTGCTAATCATTGGCAACGAGCTGCTTCGAAGGCTCGGACGGCTTGGGGCGCCTCGCCGCAGAATGCCCCAAGCCGTCCGGATCGTCGAGTCCAGCTCGTTGCCTGTGATTAACAACTAACAATTAACAATTGTCGTCGTCGTGGTCTCCGTCGCAGTCCCTACCAATTCAGTCTGAACATGATCTGTCCAAGCCGCCCGCCCGGATCGAACGTGTTGCTCGGATCCTGGTAGGCGGTGGTGACCTGGCCGAACGTGGCGGCGGCGTAGGCGGCGTTCGAGTTGGCCGGGATGAACGGATCGAAGTTGATGTTGTCGAACACGTTCAGCACGTCGAGCCGGAGCTCGAAGTTCACCTGCCCCTTGATCGGGAAGCGCTTGGTCAGGCCGACGTCGAAGCGCGTGAAGAACGGCGCGCGGACGAGGAGCGTGCGCGGCGCGCAGTCGCCGCTCTTTTCCTGGATGCAGTCCGCGCCGTTGGCCGGCGCGAAGTAGCGTCCCTGCGGCACGCCGAGATCGGAGTAGCCGGTCGGCGACGTCGTGCTGACGTTGAAGGCGCGGCGCGTGTTCTCGATCACGTCCTGCGGCAGCATGTACACCGTCGGCAGCCCGGTTTCCGGACTGTTCCGGATGTCGTGCTTGTAGATGTCGGTCAGCTCGCCGACGCTCATCCCGACCAGGCGCACGTTGCCGAAGTTGATCGTGCGGGCCTGGATGCGGCCGACGCCGTTGAACTGCCAGTTGCCGAAGATCCCGTTGAGGATCGCGTTCATGTTCGTGCCGAACCGCTGCCCCTGGCCGACCGGGATCGTCCAGTCCCACTGCGTCTTGATGGCGTGGCGCACGTTCGCCGTGGGATTGAGCACGCGGCCGTACTGGAACCCGAGGAACGCGGATCCCCCCTCGAGCGCGTACTGATAGTTGACGTTCGCCTGCAGACCCTTGGACAGCCGTCGGCGCAGCTCGATCTGCAGCGCGTGATAGTCGCTATACGCGCCGCTGTCGGTCACGTTCGCGTCGTCCACGTCGGGGTTGATGACGAAGAAGTTCGCCGGAAGCCCCGCGCGCGCGGCCAGATCGCGGCGGCTGAGCGTGCCGTCGAGATCGCCGGCCGACGCTTCGGGCTGCGGGTTCGTCACGACGAGCCGTGACGCGAGTCCAGAATTGGCCCACGTCTGCGTGGCGTTCGCGTACGCCGCGGGATTGGTGACGTCGCGCGAGCCGTTGAGATACGCGAGGTAGATCGGCAGCGGCGACGTTCCAGTTCCCGCTCCGAAGTAGGCGAACGAGCCCGCGCGATTGGCGACGCCCGAGTTGTTGTTCGCCTGCAGGTTGCCCATCGCCAGCCGGAACTCGTTGAGGAAGCCGTTCTGCAGGATCGTCAGCGTGTCGTTGTAGTTGATGGTCGACCACTGATCGACGCCGCGGGTGCCGACGTAGCGGACGTCCACCGCCATGTCCTTCGAGATCGATCGCTGGAAGCTGACGCTCCAGGAGTGCGCGGATGCCACCTGGATGTCCGGCGCGAACGTGTTGAGGTCGTCGGCGCGGTTCGGCTGCAGCGCGATCGGGTAGCTCGGGGTGGCGGGGAACGACGCGTTGTAGAGGCGATCGGTCTCCCTCAGGAACACCGGCCACGTTTCGCCGGGGCCGACGATGCCGGTGGACGCGTCGCGTGAGAGGCTGCGGGTGCCGCCGGGGTTGCCGTCGTAGATGCCGACGAAGAAGCCCAGGCCCTGACGATCGTAGGCGACCGAGTAGCCGCCGCGCAGCGTCGCCTGTTCGGGATCGCCGAGCAGCGTGCGCAGCCAGCCGCTCTGTACGTTGGGCCGCCACGCCACGCCGACGTTCGGCGCGATGTTGTTCCAGTCGGTGTTGTAGCCCTTGGTGCCGCTCGTCAGCTGGATGTACTCGGGCACCTTGCCGCCGGTCGATCCGGGCTGATAGAAGGCGCAGCGCGAATAGGTGCCGCCGTCGCCCGTGCCCGACCGGCCGCAGATGTCGTCCATCGTGACCGCCGACATCACGCTCGTGGTCGGCGTGAACGGCATCTGCACTTCCCAGCGGAGACCGGCGTTCAGCGTCAGCGTCGGGGTTGCACGCCAGGAGTCCTGCGCGAACGCGGAGAAGGAATTCATCTTGCCGCGGCGCGATACAGGACCGAACGCGACGTACTGGCCGGTCGCGTCGTCGAGGCCCGCGAGGCCGGTCACCGCGCCAACCCGCCCGGTCAGGAGCGAGGTACAGCTCGCGCGCGTCGGTCAGGTTCCCCGCGGAGGCGCCGGGGAAGTTGCCGGAGGTGCCGCCGGTGAACATTCCCGCCGCCGGATCGTTGGTGGTGTCGAACCGCAGGTTGATGCCGGGCACCATCTGCTGCTCGTTCTCCCACGCCTCGAGCATCAGCGCCGAGCCGCCGAAGCTGACGCTGTGCTTGCCGCGCTGCCAGCTGAGCGTCTCGTCGACCGCGTAGTTCCAGGCGCTGCGCCAGCTCGGGCCGTTCGACGTGTGCCAGTTCGTGAGGCCGATATTGGCGTCGAAGTCGATCGCGTAGCCGCCTTGATCCTCGAACGTCTGCGGCCCGTTGCTCGCCATGTCGCCGAAATACGACGCGCCGCCCCTGGTGATGCCGCCGTGCAGCTCGTTGACCATCGTCGACGAGAGCGTCGAGCGCAGCGTGATCGAGTAGAGCGGCCGGGTCGAGTAGTACAGCCGGTAGTTCGGCGCGCCGGGGAACCGCACGTCCGCGTTGTTCAGATAGTCCGGATCGCGCTCGGTGGAGATGACGTGCGCCGTGCCGCTGAGGCGATGGTTGTCGGTCAGGTTGTAATCGAGCCGGACCGACGGCTGATGCTCGAAGAGCGTGCCGGGGCTCTGCCAGACGTAGCTCATGAGAAGCGGATCGGTGGACGGCGTCAGCGAACCGCCCGTCCCGGTCGATGACTGGATGTTGTTGAGCAGGCTCGCGACGGTGGGGTCGATCGACGCCACCTGGCCGCTCCTGGCTGCGAGATCGAGGACGTTCACTTCACGGACCTGGCCGGCGACGTTGTAGCGGAACCAGCCATCGAGCGCACGCGGATGCAGGGTCGTGCGCGTGCGCGAGAAGCTGTTCGGGAAGCGCAGCTGCTCGTAGTTGGCGAAGAAGAACGCCTTGTCGCGGCCGTCGAACAGCCCCGGGATCACGATGGGTCCGCCGACGCGTCCGCCGTACTGATTGAGCCGCACTTCGTTCCGCGGCAGGCCGTTGCGCTTGTTGAACCAGTAGTTCGAGTTCAGCTCGGTGTCGCGGAAGTACTCGTAGGCGCTGCCGCTGAAGCGGTTGGTCCCCGATCGCGTGACGAAGTTGATCGTCGTCGCGCCGCTGCCGCCGGTCGCGGCGTCGCCGACCGCGGTGGTCACGGTGACGGCCTCGACCGCGTCCTGCCGCGGCGTCACGGAGGCGAAGAACCCGTCGGTCGACTTGTTGAAGTTGTCGGCGTTGCTGACGCCGTCCAGGGTGATGTTGATGAACGATTCCGGCAGGCCGTTGATGTTCGAGTTGCGGTTGATGGTCGCCGTGTTGACGCCGGGCAGGAACGTCACCGCGTTCAGCGCGTTGCGGGTCGGCGTCGGCATGCGGTTGATCTGATCGGCGTTGAGCGTCGACGACACGGTCGCGGTCTGCGTGTTCACCAGCTCCGAGCTGCTCGTGACGGTGACCGTCTCCTCGAGCTGCCCGACTTCCATCGTCACTTTCACCGACGCCGGCGTGCCAGGCACCACGCGGACGTCGGACACGACCGCGGTCTTGAAACCGGTCAGCGAGACCGTGAGCGTGTACTTGCCGGCGCTGAGCGCGGGGATCGAGAACACGCCTTCCGTATTGGTGACGGTCTCGTGCGTCGTGCCGGCTTCGTCCTTCGCGATCACCGTGACGCCGGGGATCGCACCGCCGCCGGTATCCAGCACGACGCCGGAGATCGTCGACGTGGCGCCGCCCTGCGCGTATGCGGCGGCGCCCGTGCCGGCAACAAACGCCAGCACGATCAGAAACAATCGTGAATCGGTCCTTCATGTCTCCCTCCTCCGAGGCGCGGGAAGTGAGCTGCAGGCAGGTTATCTGCGCTGCTTTAGGGCTGCCAACGCGCCGCAAGGCAGGCCTGAAGGCCTGCGCTACGGCGCACAACACGCATACAGCGAGTATCCACGCGATAGACGCTCGAAGAATCAGGCCCGGACGGCCTGATGAAAATTAGATGTGACGATGAATGGGACTAACGTGCGCTGGGACGATTGCAGGGACTGCTGTTATTGCAGAGTGCAGAGTGCAGATTGCAGTCTGGTGATTGCGGATTGTCGCTTACTGATTGTGGAATGACGAGAAGCTGGGAGCTGACAGCTGATAGCTGAGATCAGACGGCAGGAAAGCAGATGGAGGATTTCTGCTTCCTGCCGTCGTCCCGGGTGCTACCAGTTGATCCGGAACATCAGCTGGCCGAGGCGGCCGCCCGGATCGTAGGTGTTGCTCGGATCGCGATAGGCCGTGGTTACGCGGAAGATGTCCTCGTCGTCGTCAATCGTGTCCTCGAACGGGTCGAAGTTGACGTTGTCGAAAACGTTCAGCATGTCGAACCGGACTTCGAAGTTCACCGAGCCCTTGATCGGGAACCGCTTCGTCAGGCCGATGTCGAAGCGGGTGAACCACGGCGCGCGCACCATCAGATTGCGCGGCGCGCAGTCGCCGTTCCTGACCTCCAGACAGTCAGCGCTTTCGTCGGGCGCGATGTAACGGCCCGTCGGTGTGCCGAGATCCGAATAGCCCGTCGCCGAGGTGGTGCTGACGCTGAACGCGCGACGGGTGTTGAGAATCACGTCCGCGGGCAGCATGAAGACGTCCTCCAGCCCCGTATCGGGATTGATGCGGATGTCGTACTTCAGCATGTCCGTCAGCTCGCCGACCGACATGCCGACCAGCCGCACGTTGCCGAGGTCGAGCACGCGAGCCTGGACACGGCCGACGCCGTTGAAGCTCCAGCCTCCGAGCAGGCCGTCGAGCCACGCGTTCATGTTCGTCCCATACCGCTGTCCGCGGCCGACGGGGATCGTCCAGTCCCACTGCGTCTTGAGCGCGTGGCGCACGTTGCCGGCCGGCTCCATCGTCCGCCCGAAGCTGAAGCCGTCGAAGGCCGACCCGTTTTCGATCGCGTACTGATAGTTGATGTTGGCCGACAGCCCTTTCGAGAGCCGGCGGCGTACCTCGATCTGCAGCGCGTGATAATCGCTGAAGGCGCCGCTGTCGGTGACGTTCACATCGTCGATATCCGGGTTAGGGATAAAGAAGTTCGCAGGAAGACCCGCGTTGAGCGCGTTGGTCCGCCGCGTGAGGTTGTCGTCCAGGTCCGTCGCGGAATTGGTCGGGCTCGGGTTCGTCCGCACCAGATCCTGCGTGATCCCGGTGTTGGTCCAGGTGTTCGAACCACCGGTGTAGGCGGCGGGATTGCCCGCGTCCCGGCTGCCGTTCAAGTAAGCGAGATAGATCGGCAGCGGGTTGGTGCCCGATCCCGGTCCGAAGTACGCGAATGAACCCGCGCGGTTGCCGCCGACGATGTTGTTCGCCGTCAAGTTGTTCATCGCCAGCCTGAACTCGTTCATGAACCCGTTGTTGATCAGGTTCTCGCCGCGGATCGTGTTGTAGTTCAACTCCGACCACTGGTTCCACCCGCGCGTCCCGACGTAGCGGATGTCAACTGCCATGTCCCGCGAGATGGAGCGCTGGAAGCCGACCGTCCAGGTTCCGGCCGACGCGATCTTGATGTCCGGCGCAAAGGTGGCGAGATCGTCCGCGCGATTCGGCCGTGGCGCGATCGGGAACGTCGCTGTTGACGGGAACGTCGCGTTGAAGAGCCGTTCTTTCTGGCTGAAGAAGACCGGCCACGTTTCACCAGGTCCGACGATCCCCGTGCCCGCGTCGCGGCTGAGGCTCAGCGTGCTGCCCGGGTTGGTGCCGAACACGCCGGTGAAGATGCCCATTCCCTGGCGGTCGTAGGCGATCGAATATCCCGCGCGGATCGTCGCCTGCTCGGGATCGCCGAGCAGCGTGCGCAGCCAGCCGGTCTCGACGTTCGGCCGCCAGGCCACGCCGACGTTCGGCGCGAAGTTGTTCCAGTCGGTCTCGTAGCCCTGCGTGCCTCTCGTCAGCTGGATGAACTCCGGCGTCACGCCTCCGCTGGCGGTCGGGTTGTTGAAGTTGCAGCGGCTGTAGCGGCCGCCGTCCCCCTGGCCCGAGATGCCGCAGACGCTGGCCATCGTCGCGTTCGACATGATGTCGTTGACGGGAACGAACGGCAGCTGGGCGTCCCACCGGACTCCGCCATTCAGCGTCAGCGAAGGCGTGACGCGCCACGAGTCCTGGATGAACCCGGAGTACATGTTGATTACGCCTTCGCGTGTTCGCGGCGCGAATGCGACGTACTGGTTCGTGTCGGGGTCGAGCGCCGCCTGGCCGGTGACCGCGCTCACGCGTCCGGTGAGGAGCGCATAGAGCTCGCGGGCGTCGGTGAGCTGTGCCGCGGACGCGTTCGGGAAGTTGCCGCTCGCGCCGCCGGTGAACAGGCCCGCCGCCGGATCGTTCGCCGTGTTGAACCCGAGGTTGATGCCCGGCACCATCTGCTGCGCCTTCTCCCATGCGCTGGCGCGGAGATACGAGCCGCCGAAATTCAGGCTGTGCTGCCCCTTCTGCCAGCTCACGGTGTTGTCGATGCTGATCGTCGGCGCGCTGCGCCAGCTCGGAGCATTGGTGGCGAACCAGTTCGTCAGACCGATGTTCGCGTCGAAGTCGACGGCGTAGCCGTCCTCGTCCTCGAAGGTCTGCGGCCCGTTGCTCGAGTTGTCGCCGAAGTACGAGCGCGCCGCCGAGCGCGGTGATGCCGCCGCGCAGCTCGTTGACGACGTTCGGGCCGAGCGTCGAGCGCAGGGTGATCGAGGTCAGCGGGCGCTTCGAGTGGAAGAAACGGTAGTTCGGAGCGCCCGGGAACCTGGCGTCCACGGCGTTCAGGTAGTCGGGATCGCGCTCGGCCCAGATCACCTGATACGAGCCGCTCAGCCGATGGTTGTCGGTGAGGTTGTAGTCGATGCGGATCGTCGGCTGATGCTCGAACAGCCGGCCCGGGCTCTGCCACACGTAGCTGTTGAGCAGCGGATCGCTGGTCGCGGTGACGGCGCCGCTCGTGCCCGTCGAGGCCTGGATGGCGGTGAGCAGCGAGCGCACGGTCGGATCGACCGTCGCCACCTGGCCGTTGGCGGCCGCGAGCGAGAGCACGTTGACCTCGCGCACCTGGCCGCCCTGGTTGTAGCGGAACCAGCCGTCGAGCGCCCGTGGCTGGAGGACGGTCCGCGTGCGCGTGAAGCTGTTCGGGAACCGGAGCTGCTCGTAATGGGCGAAGAAGAACGCCCGGTCGCGGCCGTCGAACAGGCCCGGGATCACGATCGGGCCGCCAATGCGGCCGCCGTACTGATTGAGCTTGACGTCGTTCTTCTCGAGATTGTCCCGCTCGTTGAACCAGTAGTTGCTGTTCATCGAGGGATGCCGCCAGTACTCGTAGGCGCTGCCGCTGAAACGGTTGGTGCCGGAGCGCGTCGCGAAGTTGATTGTCACGGCGCCGCTGCCGCCGACGGTCGACGGCGCCGCGGCGGTCGTCACCGTTACCGCCTCGATGGCGTCCTGTCGCGGCGTCACCGACGCGAAGAACGAGTCGGACGAGCGCAGGAAGTTGTCGTTGTTGCTCACGCCGTCGAGCGTGATGCTGACGAACGACTCCGGCAGGCCGTTGATGCGCGACTCGCGGTTGGTGGTCGCCGTGTTCACGCCCGGCAGGAACGTCACCGCGTTCAGCGCGTTGCGTGTCGGCGTCGGCATGCGATTGAGCTGCTCGGCGTTCAGCGTCGACGACACCGTCGGCGTCTGCGTGTTGATCAGCTCGGAGCTGCTGGTGACGGTGACGGTTTCTTCGAGCTGGCCGACTTCGAGGACCGTCTTGACGTTGGTCGTCGTGCCCGGCGCGATCTTGACGTCGTTGGTGACCGCCGTCTTGAAGCCGGTCAGCGACGCGGTGACGGTATAGACCCCGGCGCTGATCGAGGGCACCGAGAAGACGCCCTCGGTGTTCGTCACGGCGTCGATGGTGGTGCCGGTGGCGTTGTTCTTGACGACCACCGTGACGCCCGGCAGCACGCCGCCGCCCGCGTCCGTCACCACGCCTGACAGGTTGGATGTTTGCGCCAGAAGCGGCGCGGTAGCGAGGGCCGCGATCGCCATGGCGGCGATCAGGCCGACTACACGTTTCCTCATGTCTCCTCCTCCCAGAGACGACGTATGTACCCGTTGGTCGTATTTTCGCCCCACGAGCCGTGACCGGCGGCGGGACGAAATTGGCGGAAAGTTAGCGCCAGGAGGGCATGCTGTCAACCGGTAAAAGTCGAATTAACGGAAGGGCTTACGATGTGCGGAAGGCGCACATGGCTATACGCTAAATCCCAACTCCCAAAAAGGCCAACTCCCAAAAAAGAAGGCCCAACCCCAACCTTGGGAGTTGGGAGTTGGGCCTCTTTTGGGAGTTAGCCCGTGAGGGCGCTACCAGCTGAACCGGGTCACGATTTGTCCGAGCCGGCCGCCCGGATCGAACGTCGTGTTGATGTCGGTGTACCCGCTCGTCACCTGGAAGATGGTGTCGCCGCCGCCAGGGTTGAACGCCGGGTTGAAGTTCGTGTTGTTGAACGCGTTCAGCATCTCGAAATCGAGGTCGAACGTCGCCCGTCCGCCGAGCGGGAAGCGCTTCTTGAACTTCAGGTCCCACCGCGAGAACCACGGTCCGCGCACCCAGATCTGCTCGGACGTGTTGCAGTCGAACGTGAAGAGGAAGATGCACCCGGGCTGAGCTGGCCGGCGCGATGTAGCGGCCGGTCGGCTCCGCGCCGGCCGGATAGCCGGTCGGCGAGGTCGGGTCGCTGTTGAACGCCCGCCGCGTGTTCTCGATGATGTCCTGCGGCAGGTTGAAGAAGGTGCTCACGCTGCCGTGTAGTGCTCTGAACCTCGTAAATCTCGAACGCGTCGCGAGCTCGTCTTCCGACATGCCGACGATGCGGGCGGCGGTGACGCCGAAGTCACGCACCTGCACGCGGCCGGTGCCCGAGAACTCCCAGTTGCCGATGATGCCGTTCAGGATCGGATTCATGTCGGTCCCGAACCGCTTGCCGCGGCCCACGGGAATTTCGTACAGCCAGTTGAACTTGAAGGCATGCGGCAGGTTGTCGGTCTTCAGGTAGATCCGATCCCGGTGCAGGTCTTCGAGCGACGAGCCCCACCGCTGGGCGTAGGTGTAGTTGCCCTGGATGGTGAAGCCCTTGGACAGGCGGCGCCGCACGTCGATCTGCAGCGAGTGATAGCGGCTGCCCGCTTCCGCCCGCGTGACGTTCACGTCGTCCACCGCCGGGTTCAGCACGAAGTAGTTGGCCGGGATGCCCGGCGGTCGTCGCATTCGTCCGGCGCGCCCTGGTTGTTCCACAGATCGTTGGCAGCATCGAACGGGTCGGGCTCGAACTGTGACAGATGGCCCGGTCCAGTCACTGCTCGTGAAGTTCCCCGACGTGTAGTTCGCCGCGTTGCTCGCCTGCGACGGGTTGATGCCGCTGAAGAACGCCAGGTAGGTCGGCAGCGGCGAGGTGCCGGTGCCCGGACCGCGGTAGGCGAACGAGCACGGGTTGGCTGAGCCGCCGCAGCCCTGCGAGATGTGCGAGCGCAGGTTGTTCTGTGCCGCGACGAACTCGTTCAGGAACCCGTTCTCGAAGATGTTCAGGTCGTTCCAGTTCTCCGTCGTCCACGCCTTGACGTTGCGGTTGCCGACGTAGCGGATTTCGACCGCGGTGTCGCGTCCGAGCGCGCGCTGGAAGCCGACCATCCAGGATTGCGTGTACGGCGTCTGGATGCTCGGGTCGAACAGGTTGAGGTCGTTGCCCGCGCCGATCGACGCGAAGATCGGGTACTCGACGTGCGACGCGAACGGCGGAGGACCCAGCCGGCTGGTTTCGCGATACAGCAACGGCCACGACTCGCCGGCCGGGACGATCGGGAAGCCAGTGCCGTTGTTGCGGGTCGCCGCTGTCGGTGCCGCCGACGTTGCCGCCGTAGAGGCCGGTGAAGCGATCCATGCGCTCGCGGTTGAACGCGACCGAGTAGCCGCCGCGGACGGTCGCCTGCTCGGGATCGCCGAGGATTCTGCGCAGCACGCCGTCTCGACGTTGGGACGCCATGCGACGCCGACGTTCGGCGCGAAGTTGTTGTAGTCGGTGTCGAAGCCGGGGCTGCCCGGATCGTACTTGACATACTTCGGCTGCACGCCGTTCGCCGGCAGGTTGCCCGGCTGGAAGAGGTTGCAGAACCGGCCGCCAACTCCGGCGCCCTGGCCCGAGACGCCGCAGGAGTCTTCAACCGTGACGTTCGACCAGGTGTTGGAAAGCGGCGTGAACGGTAGCTGAAGTTCCCACCTCACGCCGTAATTGAGTGTCAACGCCGGTGTCACGCGCCACGAGTCCTGGATGAACGAGCCGAACTCGCGCATGCGCGAGCGGGAGTTCAGGTTGCCCAGGTAGACGTACTCCAGGTCCTCGTTCAGGCGCGCGGTGCCGCCGATCTGGATGACGCGGCCCGTGATCAACGAATAGAGGTGGCGCGCCATCGACAGCTGGTTCGCCGATGCGCTCGGGAAGTTCGTGGTGCTGAACATCGTCCGCGCCGGATCGTTCGTGGTGTCGAGACCGAACGCAATCGAGGGGACCAGGTTGGAGCTGTTCTGATCGTGCGTGATCTGCGCGAACGTCGCGCCGATCGAGAGGCTGTGCGTCCCCTTGATCCAGCTCAACGTGTTGTCGATGTTCCAGTTGTCGGTGTTGCGCGGCTGCGGGTTCGTCGCCGGGCTGATGCCCGACAGGCCGCTGAAATCCGTGTTGTTCGGGCCGCCGGACAGTCCGAGCGAGAAGCCGCCCTGATCGTCGAACATGTCCTTCGTCACGTTGCCGAAGAAGTCGACCGGCGACCATTGCCAGCCGCCCTTGACCTCGTTGACGAGGTTCGCGCCGAGCGTCGAACGCAGGCTGACGGAGCCCGTCGTGCGGTACGACGACTGGATGCCGTAGTTCGTCATCCCGGGGAACTGGATGTCCGCGTTGTTCAGAATGTCCGGATCGCTGTTGAAGCGCTGCCAGTAATACGTGCCGGTCAGGCGGTGCGCATCCGTCAGGTTGAAGTCGACGCGGCTCGTCGGCGCGTACTCGTTGCGCGTGCCGGGGCTCTGCCACACGTACCTCTGTGTATTGACGGCGTTCGCCGGTGTCGACAGCGTGCCGGTCGTGCCGGTTGACGCGCGGATCGACGACAGCACCGAGGCGACGATCGGATCGGGACTGGCCAACTGACCGTTCTGCGCCGCAAGAGCGAGCAGGTTGATCGACCGCGTCACGCCGCCGGATACGTAGGTGTAGATGCCAGCCTGCGCCTGCGGGTTGAGGATCGTGCGCGTGCGCGTCGCCTCGGTCGGCTGGTGGAAGTGCTCCATGTTGAAGAAGAAGAACGCCTTGTTCCGGCCGTCGAAGAGGCCCGGAATGACGATCGGGCCGCCGACGCGGCCGCCGTACTGATGAACGATGACCTCGTTGCGATCGAGGCCGTTCACGTCATTGAAGAAGTAGTTGGTGTTCAGCTGCGGGTGCCGGAAGTACCAGTAGAGGCTGGTGTCGAACCGGTTCGATCCCGAGCGCGTGACGAACGCGATGTTGACCGCGCCCGAGCCTGCGTTGTTCGCACCCGGCGTCGCGCCGGTCAGCGTGATTTCCTCGACGGCGTCCGTCCGCGGCGTCACCAGCGAGAAGAAGCCGTCGCCCGACTGGAAGTTGTTGCTGTTGCTGATGCCGTCGATCGTGATGTTGATCGTGTTCTGCGGCAGACCCATGATCGTGGATCCGCGCGGGCCGCCGAGGGTCTCGACGCCGGGCAGGAACACGGTGAAGTAGAGCGCGTTCCTCGACACCAGCGGCAGGTTGTTGATCTGCTCGGTCGTGATCGTGGACGTCACGGTGGACGACTGCGTCTGCACGAGCTCGGTTGCGGCCTTCACTTCGACCGTTTCGGTGAGCGCGCCGACCTCGAGCGACACTTTGATTTCGCCCGGCCGCGACGCCAGCAACCGGACTTCGTTGACGACCGCCGTCTTGAAGCCGTTGAGCGAGACGGTCACTGTATACGTCCCTGGATCCAGGCTGGGTACAGTGAAAGCACCGGAGCTGTTGGTGACCGCTTCGTAGGTCGTCGCGTTGGCGTTGTTCTTGACGACGACGTTGGCACCGGGCAGCACGCCGCCGCCGGTGTCGACCACGAGGCCTGTGATTGAGGTGGACGAGGACTGGGCCAATGCGAGCGTGCTCGTCAGGAAGACGAGCAGAATCGCAAGCCCCGAGCGAATCAGACTGCGCGCCATAGAGGGCTCCTCCCGTCGTGACTGTTCACGACCTACCCTGGTTTGACTGCCTGATGACGGGTTGCCGAGGCCTGTTTGAGCCCGTTCGGTGTGAATCGACGGTGAACGGGGGCAGATTGCACGAAAACTGCCGCAGGCTCAGGTGCGCGATACTCTACGCTCGGGGTTCTACTAGCGTCAATAGGATTTATACGGTCTACTCCGTATGGGTATGGCTTCCGCAAGTCGCAAATCCCAAATCACAAATCCCAAATCCCACGTAGTGGCGTATCCTTCGTGGCATGTCGCCGTTGACCCTCGCGGCACGGATTTCTGTAATCGCTTACACCGTCGCGGCTTGCGCCGCTGTGGCTGTGCTGGCGAGCCCGCAGGCGCCCCCCGCGTCGCGTCCTCTGGAGCCCTTCAGTTTCGAGTTCCTTGCCCTCGCCGCCGACGGATCGCCGATTCAGGACCTCACGCCCGATCAAGTGCAGTTGAAGCTCGATGGAAAGGCGCGCACGCTGCGCGCGCTCGAGTGGGTGCCGATCTTCGACCCACGGGCGCCCGACGGGAAGCGCCTGTTGCCGATGCCGCCGCCGTTCGCGACCAACACCGCGCACGACGGGACGCGCACCGTGCTGTTCGTCGTGGACGATTCGTCGTTCCGTCCGGGACGCGAGCGGGCGATTCGTGAAGTGGTGCACAGATTTCTCGCGACGCTCGCGCCGCGCGACAAGGTCACGCTCGCCACCATTCCGTACGGCGGTCTGAAGATGGATTTCACCTCCGAGCACGAGCGCATCGACGTCGAGCTGTCGAAGCTGGTGGGCCAGGCGCCGCAGACCGAGACCGGATCGGAGCTGGCCTGCCGCACGCGGCGCTCGCTCGAATCGCTCACGGGCCTCCTCGAGAGCATGCGCGGCGGGGAAGGGCCGACCACGGTGCTGTTCTTCTCGTCGCGGCTCGCCGGCCCGCGGCGTGATGCGGTGCTCAGCCGCGCGCCAGGCAGCTGTGAAATGACCGTCGATCACTTCAAGCGCGTCGGCGACGCGGCGAGCGCGGTGCGCGCGCTGTTCTACATCATCCAGCCAGACGACACGATGCTGCACGGCGGATCGAATCAGACCGAAGGACTGTTCGGCGGCGGGTTCATCGGATCCGACAACCCGCTCGAAGGGCTCGAGCACCTCTCGGGGGTGACCGGCGGCAGGCGCCTGCAGCTGCAGACGCCCGAAGATGTGTCGCTCGCACGGGTGTCACGCGAGACCGAGGGCTACTACATCATCCGCTTCGAAGCCGATCCGTCGGATCGCGAGGGCCTGCGGCGCGAGGTCGCGCTGCGCGTCACGCGGCCGGGCGCGACGCTGCGGGTGCGCCCGCAGTTCACGGTGCCGCGGCCCGAACCGCCGAACGCGCCGCCGACGCCGTTGTCGATGCTGCGCTCCGGCCGCGTGTTCCGCGGACTGCCGCTGCGCATGGCGGCCTACGTCTCGCGCAACGCCGGCGACGACAAGCTGAAGGTCGTGACGATCGTCGAGCCGCTCGACCCGTCCGCCAGCATCGCCTCGATGGCGGCGGCGCTGTTTGATTCAGACGAACGGGCGATCGCGCAGTGGAACGCCACCGACACCGACGTGCGTCCGCTGGTCGGCGCGCTGGCGGCGCCGGAGGGCGCCTACCGGCTGCGCGTCGCGGCAACGGATATCACCGGACGCGCCGGCACCGCGGACACCGAAATCCGCGCCGAGCTCGCGCCCGCCGGCGTGCTGTCGCTGAGCGGCGTCGTGCTGGGCGTCTCGAAGAACGGTGGATTCTCGCCGCGCATGGACTTCACGCGCGAGCCCTCGGTGCTCGCGTCAGTCGAGGTCTACGGCCAGCCGGGCGGCGAGCCGATGTGGGTCAGCTTCGAGCTGGCGACGACGGTCAACGGTCCCGCGCTGGTGACGACACCCGCCGTGATCGAAGCCACTCGCGCCCGCGATCGCTTCGTCGCGACCGGCGCGGTGCCGATCGACACGCTGCCGCCGGGGGATTACGTCGTCCGGGCGGTTGGCGGGCTAAAGGGGCAGCCCACCGGCAGGGTGCTTCGGACCCTGCGGAAGCTGCCCAAATGAAACTCCCAACTCCCAAAAATACCAACTCCCAAACAACCCAACTCCCAACTCCCAACGCCCAAAAATACCAACTCCCAAACAGAACTCCCAAACAACCCCAACTCCCAAGAGAAAGAATTTGGGAGTTGGGAGTTGGCCTTTTTGGGAGTTGACTCAGTCCCTTACCAGTTAATGCGCCAGATGAACTGGCCGATGCGGCCACCCGGGTCGAACGTGGTGTTGATGTCCGTGTAGCCGCTGGTGCTCTGGAAGATCGTCGCCCCCTCGCCCGGCGCGAACGTCGGGATGAAGTTGACGTTGTCGAACACGTTCAGCAGATCGAACTGCAGATCGAAGCTGGCGCCGCGGCCGAACGGGAACCGCTTCTTGAAGCTCAGATCGAACCGCGAGAACAGCGGCCCGCGCACCTACAGGTTGCGCGGCGAGCTGCAGTCGCCGAAATACAGCGCGACGCAGCCGGGCATGCTCGCCGGCGCGAGGAAGCGGCCGGTCGGCGCGCCGTCCGCCGAGTAGCCGGTCGCAGACGTCGGATCCGTCGCAAACGCGCGGCGGGTGTTGTCGATGATGTCCTGCGGCATGTTGAAGACGGTCATCGTGCCCGAGAGCGGATCCTCGACGACGCGGATGGTGAACGCGTCCTTCAGCTCGTCCTCGGTCATGCCGACCAGCCGCACGCCTTCGACGCGGAAGTCGCGCACCTGCACGCGGCCGCTGCCCGAGAACTCCCAGTCGCCGATGATGCCGTTCAGGATCGGATTCATGTTGGCGCCGAACCGCTTGCCGCGGCCCACCGGCACTTCATACAGCCAGGTCACCTTGAACGCGTGCGGCACGCCGTCGTCCTCCAGGATCATCGCGCGCGGGCGGCGCAGCGTGTCGAGGTCGTTCTCGATCGTGCGCGCGTAGGTGTAGTTCGCGGAGACGGTCAGTCCCTGCGAGAGGCGGCGCCGCAGCTCGATCTGCAGCGCGTCGTACTGCGTGTTCGACACGCCCCTGATGATGTTGGCGTCGTCGACGTCGGGATTCATCACGAAGAAGTTCGACGGCAGCCCCGCGCGGATGGCGTTGGCGCGGAACGTCGCGTCGTTGTGCAGGTCGTTCCCCGCGTCGATCGGGTCCGGCTCGTACTGGCCGAGGTGGCCCGTCCAGGCGCTGTTGGCGAACTGCGTGACGCTGGCATACGCCGCGGGATCGGTCGCGCGCCCCGAGGGCAGGCCGGCGAAGTAGGCGAGATACGTCGGCAGCGGCGACGTGCCGGTGCCGTCGCCGAGGTACCGGAAGTTGGCGCCGCGGCCGGCGGCGATGTTCGCGCGCAGGTTCTGCTGCGCGAGCAGGAACTCGTCGAGGAAGCGGTTCTCCGTGACGTTGATCTCGTTCCAGTTCTCGGTTGCCCAGCCGTTGCGCAGCCGGGTGCCGACGTAGCGGATCTCGACCGCCATGTCCCTCGAGAGCGAGCGCTGGAACCCGACGCTGTAGGACCGCGTGCTCGGCACCTGGATGGGCGGATCGAAGATGTTGATGTCGTCGCCGGCGGTAATCGATGGCGAGAGCGGATACTCGGGAACGCTCGCGAACGGCGGCGGCCCGAGCCTGGCAGACTGACTGAAAAGAAGCGGCCAGGTTTCGCCGGGCAGCACGAGGTTGTTCTGGTTGGCCGCGCGGGTCGCCGCGATCGCGGCGCCCGGATTGGCCGCGAACAGGCCGGTGAAGCGATCGATGCGCTCGCGCGTGAACGCCACCGAGTAGCCGCCGCGAATCGTCGCCTGCTCGGGATCGCCGAGCAGCGTGCGGAGCCAGCCGTCCTGGACGTTCGGCCGCCAGGCGGCGCCGACGTTCGGCGCGAAGTTGTTCCAGTCGGTGTCGTAGCCCGGATTCCCGCTGTCGTACTGCACGTAGGTGGGCCTGATGCCGGTCAGCGTTCCGGGCTGGAACAGGTTGCAGTTCCGGCCGCCGACGCCATTGCCAACGCCCGAGAGCCCGCAGAGATCCGCGAAGCTGGACGATCGAGAACGAGTCGTTCTGCGGCTGCATCGGCAGCTGCAGCTCCCACCGCACGCCGTAGTTCAGCGTGAACGTCGGGGACACGCGCCACGAGTCCTGCGCGAAGAGGCCGAGCTCGTTCATGCGGACGCGTTCGGTGCGCGGACCGAGATACGCGTACTGATTCGTGTCTTCGTTCAGCCGCGCGAAGCCTGTGATCTGGGTGATCCTGCCGGTGAGCAGGCCATAGAGCTGCCGCGCGTTCGGTGAGGTTGGTGGTCGACGCGCCCGGGAAGTTCGTCGTGTTGAACAGGCCGGCCGCCGGATCGTTGTTCGCGTCGGTGCCGAAAATGATCGTCGGCACGACGTTCGAGATCGTCCGCGCGTGATTGAACTGCGTGAACGATCCGCCGAACGTCATGCTGTGGCTGCCGCGCAGCCAGTTCAGGGTGTTGTCGATGTTCCAGTTCGTCGTGTTGCGATCTTCGGGCTGCGTCAGGCCGCCCGGGCTCGTCAGGCCGAACATGTTGTTGTTGCCCCAGTTGTAGGCGAAGCCGCCGAGGTCGTCGAACATCGACGAGGTCGAGGTTGCCCGAGAACAGCCAGCGGCGCCCACTGCCAGCCGATCCGCAGCTCGTTGACGATGTTCGGACGAGAGCGTCGACCGCAGGCTCGCCGAGCCGGCCGTGCGGTAGGAGGACTGGCGTGCCCGATATTCGCGAAGCCCGGGAATGGCGCGTCGTTGTTGTTGAGGATGTCCGGGATTCGTCAGGAACGACTGCCAGTAGTAGGTGCCGGTCAGGCGATGATTGTTCGTCAGACGTTCATGTCGACCCGGCCGGTCGGCGCGTGCTGCTCGCCGGTGCCCGAGCTCTGATAGAAGTACTGCTGCGTTGAGCGGGTTCGGCCAGATCGGTGATCGTGCCGGTCGTCCCGCCGCGGTGCGGATCTGCTCCAGCACCGCCGCGAGTGGTCGGATCGAGGGTCGGCGATCTGCCCGTTCTGCGCCGCCAGCGCCAGCATGTTCGATCTCGCGCACCTGTGTCTGGCCGCCGACGGTGACGTTGTAGCGGAACATGCCGGCCTGCGCGCGCGGATGCAGGATCGTCCGCGTCCGCGACGCCTCGGTCGGCTGGTAGAACTCCTCGTAGTTGAAGAAGAAGAACGCCTTGTCGCGGCCGTTGAACACGCCCGGGAATCACGATCGGACCGCCGATGCGCCCGCCGTACTGGTGGACGATGACTTCGTTCGCGGCTCGCCGTCGCATCTTGTTGAAGTAGTAGTTGGAGTTCAGCATCGGATGGCGGAAGTAGTGATAGATGCTGCCGTCGAGGTTGTTCGTCCCCGACCGCGTGACGAACGCGACCTGGACCGCGCCCTGGCCGGCCTGATCCGCGCCAGGCGTCGCGCCGGTCATCGTGACTTCCTCGACCGCGTCCGTGCGCGGCACGACCATCGAGAAGAAGCCGTCGGTCGACTGGAAGTTGTTGTTCACGTTCACGCCGTCGAGCGTGACGTTGATCGTGTTCTGCGGCAGGCCGCTGATCGTCGACCCGCGCGGGCCGCCGGTCGTCTCGACGCCGGGCAGGAACGTGACGAAGTTCAGCGCGTTGCGCGAGACCAGCGGCAGCGAGTTGATCAACTCGCTGAGTCACCGTCGACGCGACCGTCTGCGTCTGCGTCTGCACCAGCTCCGTGCCGCCCTGCACGGTGACGGTTTCTTCGAGGTTGCCGACCTCGAGCGTCACCTTGATGTTGCCGGGCGTGTTGGTCACGAGCCGGACGTCGTTGATGACCGGCGGTCTTGAACCCGCTCAGCGAGACGGTGACGGTGTAGGTGCCGGCGTCGAGCGCCGGCAGCGAGAACGCTCCCGACGAATTGGTGATCGGTTTCGAACGTCGCGCCGGTCGCGTTGTTCTTCGACGATGACGGTGACGCCAGGAATGATGCCGCCGCCAGTATCGACAACCGTGCCGGCAAGTGAAGTGCCTGCGGTGCCCTGCGCGTCGACGCAGGGCGTGGCCGCGGGCAGCAACGCCAGCGCCAGCAGCAATCGAACCAGACTGTACTTTCATGAGCGGCTCCTCCGGTGTTCGTGAACACCTCCGCCCATCCACCCTCAATCCATCACTTGCAACACTTGCAAACGAACAACCCGAGCCGTACCACGGGTACGGCCCGGGTGGAGGGGATTCAACGGAATTGACGTCGTTGGTAGGTGATTGGGGACCGGTTGCAGGTTTCCGGTGGTCGACGGCGCGCGCCAGCAGACGGCGAAGCGCCCCGTTGGCCAGGGATGAACCGGGTGATGCCTACGATGTTGACATCACGGCCGGAGATGCCTACATTGTTAGCACCGATGCCCGCGCCGCTTGGTGAATTCGAGGTCCTGGTTCTTCTCGCCGTCATGCACCTCGGCGATCACGCCTACCCGCCCGCGGTGCGGAGCGAGATCGAGCGCCGCGCGCAACGGAAGGTCGCGCGTGGCGCCGTCTACGTCACGCTCGACCGGCTCGAGGCCAAGCGGCTGCTGACGTCGCACCTCGCAAGCGCTTCGCCTGCCGGGCGCCCGCGTCGCAACTACAACGTCTCGCCCAAAGGCCTTCGCGCGGTGCGTCGCGCCCTGGCCGCCGTGGAAAGCATGCGGCTCGGACTCGAACCGCTGCTGGACGAGTCATGAAGCCGTCGCTGCCGATTGCGGTGCGATGGGTAGTGCGCCTCGTCGTTCCGGCACGATCGCGAGACCAGGTTCTCTCGGATCTCGAGGACGACTATGCCCGCGTGCGCGCCCGGCATCGCCCATTCGCCGCACGATGGTGGTTGTTCCGCGAGACGACCTCCGTGCTGGCGTCGTATTCGGCTGCCCCATTCGAACGTGCAGGAGAGGCATGGCCCGCCTGGTCGCGTGACGTCCGGCTCGTCATCCGCGGGTTCCGGCGCGGTGGCGCTCTCACGGCCGCGGGCGCCGCGGCCATGTTGGCTGTCGGACTGCTTGCCGTGCTCGTGACTGCGGGCCTGTCGCAGACGCTGCTGTTCCGGCAGGTCAGCGCGTCCTATGGCGACCGACTGCGGCGGGTCGGCACCGTCGATCGCGACGGACGGACGTCCCTCGGTCTTTCCTTCGTCGAGGTTCAGATCACCCGGGAATACCTCGGAGGTGCTGCGATGGTGTCCACCGTCAACATGCAACCTGTCGTCATTCGTGCTGGTGAAACCAGTGTGCAGACGATGGTGGAAGTCGTTGACGGCTCGTACTTCGGCGTGACTGGCGCGGCGGCAACCCTGGGACGTGCGCTGCTCGAAACCGACGATCGGCCCGAGGCGCCGCCCGTAGTCGTCGTCGGAGAACGTTTCTGGCGCGATCACCTCGCGGGGTCCCCGGCGGTGCTCGGCCAGAGTGTCCACCTCAATGGCCGGCCGTACATGATCGTGGGTGTCGCGCGCGCACTCGGATCATCGAGCTTCATGGGCGGCAGCGTCGATGCCTGGGTGCCCGTCGCTCACGCCGATCCGGTGCTCAATCGAGGATGGCGAACCGACCTCGGCAATCGATGGTTCACCGCGTTTGCGCTCGCGACAGGGACGAGCGCGGAAGTAGAGGGACGGCTCGAAGCCGCGGCACAGGCACTGGCGAGAATGCACCCTGACCGCTGGCGGGACGGCGCCTGCGCACGTCAGTGGCGACGGTCATGACGGGCAGCCAGCGCGCGAGCGCGATGATGGTCGTCGGCGTGCTCGCCGGCTTGAGCGTGCTGATCCTCGTGGCCGCCGCGTCGAACGTCGGCGGCGTCCTGCTCGCCCGCGCGGCCGCGTCGCGACGGCAGGTGGCCATTCACTTCTCGCTCGGCTCGGGCCGTGCGGCAATCGTCCGGCGCTACCTGATTGAGGGAGCGGCGATCGGTCTTGCGTCCGGCTGCCTCGCGCTCGGTCTCTACATGGGCGCCAGACAGCGGTTGGCGGAGATCGCGCTGCTTCCGACCCTCGCGCTGCGGCTGGAGCTGCCGCTCGAGGCCAACCTCGTTGTCGCCGTAATCGCCGTGGCGGTCATGTCGGGAATGGCGATCGCGGCCGGGCCGGCAATCTGGGCGACCCGACTCAATCTTGCCGCCGGCCTGGGCGAGGACGGGTCCGGCGCCACCGGTGGACGACGTGTCACGTGGACGCGGCGGCTGCTCGTCTCCGCGCAGATTTGCGTGTCGGTGGCGCTGGTGGTCGGCGCCGCGCTCTTCACGCAAAGCCTCGATGCGATGCTGCGGGTCGACGTCGGCTTCAC
>CAVVIH010000002.1:0-694211 GCA_963748295.1 uncultured Acidobacteriota bacterium
GAACTGCGCCTGACCGTAGACGCTCAGGTCGCCGTAACCGAGATCGTCGGCCTGAATGAGCAAGATGTTCGGCCGGGCCGGCGGCGGCTGTCCCGGACCCGCAGGCTGCGCGGCGGCTAGACCGAAGAGCCCGACGATGGCTAACAGAGCGAGTCTTACCACGGCGTAGAAAGTAGCACGCGAAGTGCCCAAACCCATTCTCGTGTCCTGGACGGTCGATCGCTGTCCTCAGTGAATCTCCGGCTCCGAAATCGGCGCGGTGCCCTCGAGGAAATCGAAGTCGCATCCCTTGTCGGCCTGCGTGACGTGCTGCGAGTAGAGACGGCCGAACCCGCGAGGGTAGAGCGGCTGCCGCGGCGACCAGGCGGCCCGCCGGCGAGCGAGCTCCTCGTCGGACACCTGCAGACCGAGTCGCCGCTCCGGGACATTCAGCTCGATGATGTCGCCGTCCTTGACCAGCGCGAGCGGTCCGCCGACGAACGATTCGGGCGCGACGTGCAGCACGCACGCGCCGTAGCTGGTGCCGCTCATGCGCGCGTCCGAGACGCGGACCATGTCGCGCACGCCTTCCGCGAGCAGCTTCTTCGGAATCGGCAGCATTCCCCATTCGGGCATGCCGGGACCGCCGAGCGGACCGGCATCCTGTAGCACGAGCACGGAATCGGCGGTGACGGGCAGTGACGGATCGTCGATTCGCGCATCCATGTCGTTGTAGTTCTTGAAGACGATCGCCGGGCCCGCATGGATCAGCAGCCGCGCGATCGAGGACGGCGGTGTGCTTGATCACTGCGCCCTGCGGCGCGAGGTTCCCGCGCAGCACGGCGACGCCGCCTTCGGGACCAAGCGGCCGTTCGCGCGGCACGATGACGTCGGCGTTGCACACGATCCCGCCCTCGATGTTCGCGCCGAGCGTCCGGCCGTTCACCGTCATGCAGTCCACGTGCAGCAGATCGCGCATCTGATTGAGGAGCCCGTTCAGCCCGCCGGCATAGTAGAAGTCCTCCATCAGATACTGGCCGGACGGCCGGATGTTGGCGAGAAACGGCGTGCGCCGCGACAGCGCGTCGAATCGGTCGAGATCGAGCGCCGCACCGGCGCGGCCGGCCATCGCGATCAGATGAATGATGGCGTTGGTCGAACCACCGAGCGCCATCGCGGCCATCACGGCGTTCTCGAATGCCGGAGTCGTCAGGATCTCGCGGGGCTTCAGATCCTCCCACACCATCTCGACGATGCGGCGGCCGGCGGCGGTGGCCATGCGGGGATGCGCGGAATCGGCGGCGGGGATCGACGAGGCGCCGGGCAGCGTCAGGCCGAGCGCATCGACAGCCGACGTCATGGTGGACGCCGTTCCCATCGTCATGCAGGTGCCGAACGAGCGCGCGAGGCCGTCCTCCATCTCGCGCCAGGAGCATTCGTCGAGCATGCCGGCGCGGCGCTCGGTCCAGTACTTCCACAGGTCGGTGCCCGACCCGAGCAACTGGCCGCGCCAGTTCCCGCGCAGCATCGGACCGGCCGGAACCAGGATCGTCGGCAGGTTCATGCTCGTCGCGCCCATCACGAGCGCCGGCGTCGTCTTGTCGCAGCCTGCCATCAGGACGACCCCGTCGACGGGATAGGAGCGGAGCGCTTCTTCCGCGTCCATGGCGAGCAGGTTGCGATACATCATCGTGCTCGGCTTCATGAACGTTTCGCCGAGCGTCAGCAGCGGGATCTCCATCGGGAATCCGCCGGCCTGCCAGATGCCGCGCTTCACTTCCTCCGCTCTTGCGCGGAAGTGCGTGTGGCAGGGGTTGGCGTCACTCCAGGTGTTGAGGATCGCGATGACCGGCTTGCCGCCGATGTCGTCGAGGCTGAAGCCCGCTTGCTTCACGCGGGTCCGGTGTCCGAACGATCGCATGTCGTCCTTGCCGAACCAGCGATGGCTTCGCAGATCCGATGGCTGCTTCCGCGCTCTGGTCATACGGTCTGCTCGCGAAGCGCGCGTGCGACCGGCGCAAGACGATCGAGTTGCGTCCGATCGAGCGGCGAGACAAATGGTGGAATGGAACCCGTCGGCGCGATGCCGGCGAGCTCGGTTCCGTGATGAAGGACGCGCGCGGGTCCCCACGAGTCGCGCAGGTCCTCGAACGGGAGAAACCTGGAACGGATGGCTTCAGCTTCGGTCCAGTTCTTCTCCTGACATGCGGCAAAGAGCGCGGCGCATGGCTCAGGTGCGATGCATCCCGAGCCGGTCGTGAACCCCGTGAGATTGAAGTCACGCATGTGCACGACCGCGGGCCGTTCGCCGATCCCGCTGACCACGCGCGCGCGATCGACGCGGCGCAGCAGCCCGTCGAGATACGCGTCGTGCGCCGGGTCGTCTCGAACGACCGCGTACTTGATCGCAATCGCGAGGCCGTCATTCATCAGACGCCCGACCGCGTCGAGCCCCGCTTCCTTGTCCGAACCGAATCCATCCTCGGACTTCAGATACAGGACGAGCGGCATGCCGGCCTCGTCGGCAATCTCGCGCAGGCCTGCCTCCATGCCATGGGCGTCGCGCGGATCGGCGCAGGGCAGCATCATCGCGGTCCGGAATGCATGACGGCGGAGCAAGCGCGCCTGATCCACCGCGCGGCCGAACGACGGTCCGAGGCTCGGAATGGCCCAGCGCGACGGCCCGAATCCCGACAACCAGCCGAGGAGCATTTCGTACTCGTCGAGCGTGATGTGGTAGAGGAACGCGTTGCCGCCGTAGATGAACCGCGTGATCCCGCCCGCCTCGATGTGCCGCACGACGCATTCGGCTGCGTCGAGATCGAGGCTCCGCCGGGCGTCGCGCTTGCGCGGCATGGGCGGGACCGAGAAGACGCCTTTCAGATCCTGGACGCTGATCATTCGATCACATCAATGCAAGGGCGCAGTTTTGGCCCGCCTTCGCCAGGGCTCCGGCGAGGTCGCCGCCGGAAGTCGCAGCTGAGAGACCAGTATCGCCTCCACCAGCAACGCTCCCGCGAGTACCGAGCAGACCGCCTGAAAAGCCGCCGGTGAGATCGCGCAGCCACCCCATGATCGACGGCCCGAAGAACCCGCCGAGATTCCCGATCGAGTTGATCAGCGCAATGCCGGCCGCCGCTGCAGATCCCGTAAGCAGCATCGGCGGGATCGCCCAGAACACGCTCATCACCGAGCGCTGGCCTACCTGACAGATCGTGAAGCTGAGAACGAGCAGCCACAGATTGCCCTTGAAGGCCACCGCCAGGAACAGGCCGGCCGCGCCGGCAAGCGCGCACGCCGCCACGTGGAGCTTGCGCTCGCCCGTGCGATCGGAATGGCGGCCGACGAGGACCATCGCGATCAGGGCGGCGGCAAACGGAATGGCCGTCAGGACGCTGATTCCAACTCCGCTCGAGCCGGCAACCTCCTGCAGCATCGGCGGGAGCCAGAGGAAGATCCCATAGGTCACCGAGGTGTTCATCAGGTAGATGATCGAGAGCAGCCAGACGCGGCCGCTCGTCAGACTGTTCAGGGCCGATGCGTGGCCCACAGCGCCACGAAGGGCACGTTCCTCGCTCATGGTCCGGGCCAGCCACTCGCGATCTGCGGGCGCCAGCCATGACGCCTGCTCGGGCCGATCGGTCATCACCACGAGCGCCATCATACCGAGAAGCACCGCCGGAAACCCTTCGACGAGAAACAGCCACTGCCATCCGTGCAGGCCCATCACCCCGTTGAGCGACAGCAGCCCTTCCGAGATCGGTGCGCCGACGATGACGGACACCGGCGCCGCCGTCATGAAGAGTGCGTTGGTGCGCGCGCGGTCGGCCGCGGGAATCCAGTAGGTGAGGTACAGGACCATGCCGGGAAAGAAACCCGCTTCGGCAACTCCGAGCACGACTCGCGCGACGTAGAAGGACGACGCGTCGCTAATGAACATCGTCGCCATCGACACGATGCCCCAGACGATCATGATCCGCGCGATCCAGAGACGCGCGCCGACACGTTCGAGCACGAGGTTGCTCGGGATCTCGAACAGGCAGTATCCAAGGAAGAAGAGTCCCGCCCCGACGCCATATTGCGTCGCGCTGAGACCGAGGTCGCGTTGCAGCTCCCGCGCCGCGAAGCTGATGTTGACGCGGTCGATGTATGCGACGACGTAGCAGATGAAGGCGAACGGAATCAGCCGGCGCGTCACGCGGCGAATGACGATGTCGCGTCGAAGATCGTTCTCCATGCGGCGCGCGGACGATACCACAGTGGCGCAGGCCTCCGGTCTCGCGGTAACGGTTGACGTGATACATTGGCCCGCATGCCGCATTCACTGATGCCGTCCCCCGCACTTGCCGATTCCGTACTGCACACGATCGGCGGCACGCCCGCCGTCCGTCTTCAGCGGCTCACGGGCAGCGGTTCCGCTGACGTGATCGTCAAGCTCGAGGTACTTCAATCCGACCGGCTCCTACAAGGACCGCATGGCCCTCGCCATGATCGAAGGCGCGGAACGGCGCGGCGCCTTGCGGCCAGGCATGCGCGTCGTCGAGTACACCGGCGGCAGCACGGGATCCTCGCTGGCGATGGTGTGCGCGATGAAGGGCTACGAATTCCATCCGCTGTCGTCGGATGCATTCTCGGCGGAGAAGCTCGACACGATGCGCGCTTTCGGCGCCGACCTCGAGATCGTGCCGAGCGACGGCGGCAAGGTGACGCCCGCGCTGTTCGATCGGTTCAAGGCACGGATCGCCGATTTGACGAAGGATCCGAACACGTTCTGGACGAACCAGTTCAACAACGCCGACGCGCTCGACGGCTACGCGGGCATCGGCCGAGAGCTGCTCGATCAGGTTGACCGCGTGGATGCGTACGTCGGCGCGGTCGGCACGGCGGGCATGCTCGTCGGCGTCTCGAACGTGCTGAAGAAGGCTGGCGGCGGAACCCGAATCGTCGCGCTCGAGCCGTCGACCTCGCCGCTCCTCACGACGGGGAAGGCCGGAGCGCATCGCGTCGAGGGCACGGCGGCCGGCTTCCGGCCGCCACATCTGGTTGACGGTTCGTACGACGAGGCACGCGCCATTGACGAAGAGGAGGCGCGCGCGATGGTCCGCCGCGCGGCCAGGGAAGAAGGGATCTTTGCCGGGACGTCCACCGGGCTCAACCTGGTGGGCGCGCTGCAGGTCGCACGAGAACTCGGCCCCGGCAAGGTCGTCGCCACCGTCGCGGTGGACACCGGTCTCAAGGACCTTGCGGGAGACCTCTACAAGCAGTAGTCAGTAGCGCGCCCCGCGGGCGTCGTCCGCACCCGGTCGAGTTTGCCGGAAGCCGACGTCCGGTCCGATGTCCGAATGGCCCTGCGGTTTCCACCAGGTGAACCAGGTGTGTCCCTTGGCCTTCCCTCGACGAATGTAGAAGATCGCGAACGGGACGAACAGAACGATGCAAAGCCCGAGCGCGATCGCGACAGCAGTCCACACTTCCATTGCTCAGCCCTCCCGATGCTGCCTCTATGACGTGCAAGCGTGCGGACCGCTGCCGAGAGCTCGTCTGCAGGAGCACAAGTCCGCTGATAATCTCGAGGTACTTTTCGCGGCGGCGACCGTCCAACGTTCGGAGGTCCTGCCGATGCTCGCGCTCGGGGTGTGGCTCGCTGCCGCTTTCTTCATCACTGTTCCCGCCGCGCCTGGACGGCTCATCGACGCGGGCGGCCACCAGCTTCACCTGAATTGCTCAGGCAAGGGCGGGCCGACGGTCATCATCGAGACAGGCCTGGGCGACTTCTCCTTCGACTGGATCCTCGTTCAGCGGCGTGCCTCCGAGTTCGTGCGGATCTGCAGCTACGACCGCGCCGGCTATGCGTGGAGCGAGCCTGGCCCGCTGCCGCGAACTTACGATCAGATCAACTTCGAGCTTCGCAGCGCGCTCGCGGCGGCGGGCGAGCGCGGACCGGACTTGCTCGTCGGGCACTCCTTCGGCGGCGGGATCGTGAGGCAGCATGCGTTGGCCCATGCGTCCGATGTCGCCGGCCTTGTCTTCGTCGACATCATCGGCGAGCAGCAGTACATCAGGATGGGCCCGCACGCCGGCCGGATCGGGGATGACGCGAAAGGGCGCGAGATACCGGTGCCGCGCGCAGGACGGGGAGCGGTCGCTTCGAACGCGGCGACACAGGCGGCGACGACGGCATCCGCGGTCGAGGCGCCGTACGATCGGCTGCCTTCGGACCTGCAGCAGCTTCATGTGTGGGCGGCCGCGCAGCCGCTGCTCGAAGAAGCAGAGAACAGCCAGCGCGAGTGGTCCGCGGAGTACTACGCGCGCTGGGCTGCCGCGTCGCAGAAGGGCAGCCTCGGCTCGATTCCGCTCATCGTCCTGACGCGTGCGGAAGGCGGGTATGGAAGCAATCTGGACAAGCCGGCGGACGAACTCGAGCGCGCCCGGCTCGACGCGCAGCGCGCGCTTGCGGAACTGTCGTCAGCCGGCGCTCAGCGGATCGTCAAGGCTGGTCACAACATGCACCTCGAAGCGCCAGACATCGTCGTCCAGGCGATTCGCGACATCGTCAACGCGGTCCGCCGCTGAGCGCCTCGCCTTTAGAGCATCACCTCGCCGAACACCCAGCAGATCAGCGCATTCGCGCTCGCCATCGTGAAGTCGTCCGTGCCGCGCGGCGAGAACAGCTCCAGCGCGGTCGTCGAGACGGAAATCACGACCGCAAGCACGATCCATGGGCCGCCCAGACCGTTGCCCAGGACGATCGCGAGGCAGAGAACGAGAGCGCCCACGAGCCCCGATACCGTGCCGCCGATTGATTTTCGGTTGACGTCTCCAATGCCCCAGACCCGAAGCGTCTGCTTGCCGAAAAGCGCCCCGCCAATTTCAGACAGCGCGTCGCAGGCGATGTAGGAACCCCAGATGAGCGCGAAGACGACGGCGAACTGCGCGGGCTGGAAGATGACGGCGAGCCTCGCGCCGAGCGGGACCATGACGAACTTGAAGACGGTCCAGAGCGAGGTGATGAGCAGGCAGTTCGCGCGGGCGAGCACGCCGTCCATGACGCGCGACTGCGGCCCGTAGAACGCCGCCGCGATGAAGTTGTTGCTGTAGTAGAACGCGAGGAAAATCCAGCTCGTGATGACGGCGTCGAGCAGGTTGTCCTTGAGGAAGAGCGTCGCGAATCCGGCGGTCGGCGTCTCGACGACGGTCCGGTAGAGATAGTAGAACCCCGATGCCGCGAGCACGATGAACCGGCCGCGTCGGCCGATCATGTCGATGATGCGAATGCGCCGCTCCGAGTGGCGCGCCACGAACGCCGCCACGTCGAACGGCTTGTCCATCCGCGACGAGAACGCCTGCCGGCGCTCGTCCTTGGTGAACCCGGCCCAGTACTTCAGCAGCGCCGCCTTGATGCCGAACCAGATGAATCCCCAGATGACATAGAAGAACAGGATCCCGCCGGCGACCGCGGCCAGGGTGTCCCAGCTGATGCCGAGGTCGCCGAAGAACGGTCCGCCGCTGCCGACGATGACGGCAACCAGCCAGTAGATCGTGAGCGCGAGGTTGAAGATGAGCGTGCCGCGGAAGATGCGGTCGGCGGTTCTCCGCCGCGCAAGTAGTAAAGCGTCAGGAGTCGCGGCGGGGACGGTCTGGGCGGAGTGACATAGGCGGCAAGCTATCACGGACTGGGAGATCGCGGAGTTAGAGGTGAGGAAGGGGACGGAGCTCACGGAGACGATTTCAACACAGAGGCACGGAGGCACGGAGGACGCACGGAGGTTGTGTCCCAATTGGCGTTACAGACGTGGCCTGTGGCGCCGCGCTACGCGCGGCACGAATCGGGTCAGTCGCTCAAATGCAAGTGCCTATTGATCAGTGATGCACTTGCATTCGAGCGCCTGACCCGATTCGTCCGGCCCGCCGTAGGCGGGCGGGCCACAGGCCACGCCGGTAAGGGCTCCGATCCTTCTCCGTTCTCACGAGCATCGAGTCGTCGTCTTCCAGGAGATCTTCGTGATCGTCGTGCTCGTCGTGATAGACGTGGGTCGTACGCCGAGCGAGATCGAACGTCATTCCGACCGCAGCGCGCTCGCCGGCGGAATCCTCGCCGCACGCCGCGCCGGGATCAGGCACGCCAGCAGCACGATCGCCGAAAGCATCACGATCACGAGCGCAATCGTAGCCGGATCGAGCGGCTCGATCTCGTAGAGCAGCCCGGAGATCAGCTGCCGGAACTGAATCGCGCCAACGATGCCGAGCACGACGCCAACGAACGCCGGACGCAATCCCTGCCAGATGACCAGTCCGATGACGCTGCTGGTGCGCGCGCCGAGCGCGATCCGGACGCCGATCTCGCGCGTCCGCTGGCTGACGACGTAGGCGACGACACCGTAGATGCCGATGGCCGCCAGCGCCACGGCAAGCACGGCGAACAGCGAGAGCAGCAGCAGGTAGAAGCGCGGACGCGCGAGCGCGGCATCCTCGAGCGCCTTGAACGTCCCCGGCTGGATGACCGGCAGACGCGGATCCATCGCGCGCACGACCTCGCGCGCGGCCGACAGCACCTGTCCTTCGGGTTGCGGGCTGCGAACGAGATAGGTCGCCGTCCGGGATTGGGTCTGCACGTGCGGAACGTACATCTCCGGTTGCGGCGGCTGCTGGATGTTCGACGACCGCACGCCGGCGACGACGCCGGCGATCGTCCTGACGGTGCCGCGCTCGAGCGAGATCGTCTTGCCGACGGGATCCTCGCCGCGCCAGAACTCATCGGCCATCTCGCGGCTGATGATCACCGTTGGCTGCCCGTCGGCGCTGTCCCGCGAGTCGAAGAACCGTCCGGCGACCAGTGGAATCCCCGCCGCTCTGAAGTAGTCGTCGTCTACCGTCCGGTAGAGCGCGCTCGGCACCTGGCCCGGACCAGGGTCGGGCCGATCGGTCCTGGTGAAGGAGAGCACATTCTCGCCGGGGCCCAGCGGAATGCCGTTGATTCGTCCGACGATTTCAACCCCGGGGATCGCGGTCAGCCGTTCGTCGAGCTGGTTGAAGGCGCGGACGACGTCCGGCGGCTTCGGGTAGCGCGCCCCAGGGAGCCCGATGGTGAAGATCGTGATGTTGCCGCTCTTGAAACCGGGCTCGATCGCCTGGAGGCGGTACATGCTCCGAAGCAGCAGGCCGGCGCCGACGAGCAGCATCAGCGAGAGCCCGACTTCCGCGACGAGCAGCGCCGAGCGGCTCCAGCGTGTCCGGCGCGACCCGGTTTCGCTGCGCACGTTCAGCAGCGAGACCAGCGGCGTGCGGAGGATCTGAAGCGCAGGTCCCAGGCCGAAGAGCAGCGTCGTCACGCTCGCGGCGCCGAGCGCGAACAGGAACGTCGTCGCGCTGAAGCCGACCTCCGTCAGCCGCGGGATGTTGCCGGGAGCGAGCTGCTTGAGGACGTCGACGCCCCACCACGCCAGGATCAACCCGAGCGCCGCGCCCGCTGTCGCGATGACGCCGCTTTCGATCAGCAGGAACTGGACGAGGCGGCCGCGTCCGGCGCCGAGCGCGGTCCGGACGGCGATTTCACCTTGTCTCGAGGCGCCGCGCACGAGCACCAGGTTGGCGACGTTGGCGCAGGCGATCAGCAGGACCATGATCACCGCGCCGAACAGCATCCACAGCGCCGGCTTCACGTCCCCGACGATCTGATCCTGCAGCCGCGAGACGCCGACCGTCACGTTGGTGTTCGCGTCGGGGAATTCGCGCTCGAGCCGCGCCGCGATGCCGGTCATCTCGGTGCGCGCCGATTCGACCGTCGCGCCGGGCGCGAGCCGCGCGAGCCCATTGAGGTAGACGCAGCCGCGGCCGCAGTCCTGATCGTCGTTCTGCACCGGTGTCCAGATCCTCGCGTCGGTGGGATACGCGAATCCCTGCGGCGTGACGCCGACGATCTCCCACGGCCGGCTGCTCAGTTCGATCGTCGCTCCGACGACGTCGCTGCGCCCGTTGAGCCGCTCCTTCCAGAATCCGTAGGAGACGATAACGACGCGGGGACCGCCCGGGCGATCTTCCTCACGGGTGAACTCGCGGCCCATGACCGGCGGAGCGCCAAGCGTCTTGAAGAAATCGGGCGTGACGACGCCGCCGCGCACCAGCTCCGCTTCGCCGGCGCCGGAGAAGATGAAACCGGCGGTGGAGTAGAGGGCCATCGATTCGAAGCTGCGCGCGTCGTTCTTCCAGTCGAGGTAATTGACGTGGGCGACAGATCCGCCTACCCCCGGCCCGGGGTTGTCCTTCGCGGTCTGCCAGAGCGCCACGACGCGGTTCGCGTCGGGAAACGGCAGCGGCCGCAGCAGCACGCCATAGACGACACTGAAAAGGGCCGTGGTGGCGCCGACGCCGAGCGCGAGCGTGAGCACGGCCACCAGGGAGAAGCCGGGCCGTGCGACCAAGGCACGGCTGGCGATGCGGATGTCTTGAAGCATGGTGTGCACGGTCGAGGTAATTGGCAAACGATGTTCCAGTGGCGGCGCTGTTTTTCGCGTGTTTCAGGGCCAAAACGCGGCGGCGGCTTGGGGGGCCGTGCGTTTGCGGAAAGAGGGTGTCCGCAACCGGGCATAAGATCTGCACTATCGTTGGCAGTGCTCCGGAGGTGGGAATGTTCAGAGCGCTTTTCAGACTGATACTGCTCATCGTCGTGCTCGTTGGCGTCGGAGGGTTCCTGCTGGGCTGGTGGACGTTCGCGGACATCGAACGCCGCATCAATGGCGAGTCCAAGCCGGTCGGCACCTCGGGACCCGTCAGCGCGGAGCGTGCGCGCGAGACTGGCGCCCGCGTGGGAGAAGCGGCCGCGACCGCTGCCAACCAGGCGAAAACGGCGCTCGGGAACGGCGCCATCACCGCCAAGATCAAGTCCAAGATGACGCTCGACGACACGCTGGATGCGATCAAGATCGACGTGGACACGTCGAATGGCGTGGTGACGCTCACCGGCACGGTGAACACCGACGCGCAGCATCAGCGAGTGGTGCAGCTCGCGAAAGAGACGGACGGCGTCCGCGATGTGGTCGATCGAATCACCGTGAAACGCTAGCGCTTCTTTTTCACGCGCGCCGGGCGGCGCTTCCGTTTCGGCGGCGGTGGCCGGTCGGGATCCGCCCACAGCCAGCGGCGCCGGCACTCGGGACAGTAGTATTCGATGGGGTCGCGGGACGGCAGGACCGCGCGCGACTGGCGGCAACCGCAGTGCGGGCACAATGGGGCTGGCATGGCGATGCGCTGCCCCTCCGGCGGCTGCCACCGTCAATATATCAGCTTCGGGGCTAATGCCAGAGCCCGGTCGGGCCGAAAAATTCGACGGATGGCGTCCTACTGGATTGTCGTTCGGCGGGAGAACCTGGAACTGCTCGAAGTCCTGTCGGTGGCTTTCCGGGGTCGCACCGGCTTCGACGTGGTGGCCGATCGCCGCGTCAGCCCGACGCCCCGCCGCCGCGGCACCTCCGAGCGCCGCGGACCTCAGATGACGTGGGGCGCCGACGAGTTCATCGTCGCCGAACGCACCGAATCCCCGTTCAGCGTTTGTTGATCTTGTAACCCGCCGGGATCTCGAAGATTGCGTCGGCAATCGGCTCGGTCGAGATCGAGACCACCTCGGTTGTCACGCTACTGCCGCCGACCTTCGCCATCATGCCGGCCATCGGCCCGCTGCCTTCGAACTTGACGTTCATTTCCTGCGCGAGCGGCACGCCCAGGCTGGCCATCTCGCGATAGAGCATCGCCAGCCCCTTAGCGTGGCCCGGCTGCGCGTTGGCGGTGCGCGGATCGCCGAAGAACGCCCCCGACTTGTACAACGCCGCGAACTCGCTCCGGCCGGGAGCGTCCTTCGACAGGCACACCGGGCCCGAGATCACCAGGTTGATCTTCTCGCCGCCCATCTCGGTCGGCACCGACACCTGCATGTTGTGAACGGTGCACGTCGAGCCGGCAATCTTTCGCGTCTCAGTCGTCGGCGTGAGCCGCGCCTTGACGTCGGATCCGGCGACCTTCGAGATCTGCGCGGCGAGCTTGGTCATGTCGTAGACGTCGGCCTCGCGTCGTTTGGGGTTGAGCACGGTCAGCTGCTGCGCCGTGAGATCGATGATCTGCGACGTCGGCGTGGCGCTCAGGGGCTCGTCCACGCGCATGCGCATGCCCTTGATGTATTGCGTGCTCTCGCCGTTGGCCGAGCCGCCCATCGCCATCTTGCCGCCGGTCTTCTGCTTGAGCGTCACGTCGGCGTGCGCCACGCCGGTGATCGCCAAGGTGATTGACAACACGCACGCGACCCGTAGCATTGTGCCCCCTGAATCTGGTGTTACTGTCCGAAGCGCGGGTTGACCACGCTGCTGAAGATCGATCCGAAAGTGTAGGTGATGCCGAAGGAGAGCTGAAACTCGTAGCCGCTCTGCAGCTCGCGGACCTCGCGCAGGATTTCCTCGGGCGTCGCGCCGCGGGCGGGCAGCGAGAGCTGGTCGCGAATCCGCGATGCGCTGATCTCGCCGTTCACGGAAAGGCCCCTGGCGATCCGCCACGACACGTCGCCGTTGGTCTCCAGCCGGTAGAAATCGAAATCGTGCAGGTACTGCGAGAACTCCACCTGCGCTTCGAGCGTGCCCCAGCGTTCCCGCTGCTCGAAGGTCGTGGTCAGCTCGTGACGCATGTGGGTTTCCGCGAGCTTGCCGAACAGCGTCACCTCGTAATAGTTCACCGACCGCGGACCAACGGCGTAGGACACGCGCAGCTGCCTGCGCGTATAGGCGGAGTACGGGAAGAAGTTGTATTCGACCGCCGGCGCGGCGGAGTAGGCCAGCTCCGTGTTGTTGAACGTCGACGATTCGACGTCGCCCGAGGCGCCGATCGACCAGTGCTCGCCGAGGCCGTTGACGACGAGCCAGTTGAAGTCGTTCTCGCGCCGATAGACTTCGAAGGGCTCGTCCTCGTCGAGATCGAACCGTTCGCGCTCGTGATCGAGCTCGACGCCGAGCGTGATCTTCCAGTCCGGCGTGATCCGGTCGGCGCTCACCGAGGCGCTGAACTGCGCCTGCCGGCTCGATTCCTCCGCATCGAGCGACGCTTCGCCGCGAAGGCTGAACACCCAGTTCTTCCATTTGTCGCCGGCGACGGCGGGGCGCGCCTCTTCGGTCCCCACTTTGACGTCGAATTCCAGCCGCTGCGGCACGCCGTCCTGAGTGATGAATCCCAGCAGCCCCAGGCGGAGCATGTTCGCGAGCTGGCGGCGGATGATGTCTTCGGTGTCGCCGGTCGTCGTGATTGCCTTCAGCGTCTGCTGCCGGTCTGCGTATTTGCCGAGACCGATGAAGGCGCCCGTGTACTCGCGGCCGCCGCTGCCGGTGGACGCGCTCGTGATCAGCACGTGGACGTCCGCTTCGGTGCGGTCGCGGACGTAGTCGACGAACGGCACCTCCTCGCGGAGGTAGTCAGAGAAGCAGTCGCTGCAGTCGAGGAACACGCGCAGCTGCTGCGCGGTGGGTCGCGTTTTGGGATCCTGAACGAGCGCGGCATCGCCGCCGAGGAGCAGCAGAAAAAGAGTCGTCAAGGGCACGCGACATTCTACTGTGAGTCACGCGTGGTCACGACGCCGCCTTGAGCAGCAGGACGCCGGACACGATCAGCGCAACGCCCGTCATGCGCGCAAGCGTGAAGGGCTCGTCGAAGAGGTAGACGCCGAGCAGCGCGGTGCCGGCGGCGCCGATTCCCGTCCACACGGCATACGCGGTTCCGATGGCAAGCGATCGTGCCGCCCAGGCCAGGAGCACCATGCTCAGGACCATCGACAGCCCCGTCCACACGCTCGGCCAGAGCCGCGTGAAGCCGTGCGTGGTACTTCAGGCCGATCGCCCAGCCGACTTCGAACAGCGCCGCCATCAGCAGCAGAATCCAGGGCGTGCTCATTCCTCGATCCTCAGCGCCATCATCGTCGCGTCGTCGAACGGTTCGGCATTGCCACGGAAGTCGCGAACCGACTGCTCGACGCGCTCGAGCACCATGTCGATGCCGTGCGAGTGCTCCGCTTCGAGCAGCGACTGCAGACGATCGGCGCCGAACATCTCGTCGCGTTCGTTTTCCGTTTCGACGAGGCCGTCGGTGTAGAAGAACAGGAGATCGCCCCTGCCGATCTGCACGCTCGACTCCTTGTAGCCTTGACCGGAATAGAGCGCGATCGGGAGGCCCGTGGATGACAGGGGCTGGATGCCGCCGGCCGCACGCAGCAGGAACTGCGGGTTGTGCCCGGCGTTGACGTACTGGAGCAGGCCGCGCTCGACGTCGAGGATTCCCAGGAAGAGCGTCAGATAGACGCCGCCCGGCGTGTTCGCGTCGACGTCGACGTCGAGGCCGGCCGCCAGGCGGGCCAGCTCGGTCTCGAGCGGCAGACGGGCGCGGAGCGTGGCCTGAACGTTGGCCATCAGCAGCGCGGCGCTGACCCCCTTGCCCGAGACATCGCCGACGAGCAGCGCCAGCCGGCCGTCTGGGAGCGCGAAGTAGTTGAAGAAATCGCCGCCCACCTCGCGCGCCGGGATCGACACGCCCTTGATCTCGGCGGCGCCCAGCCGCAGCGGCGCGCGCGGCAGCATCTCCGTCTGGATGAGCCGCGACAGTTCGAGCTCGCGTCGCAGCCGCTCGCGCTCGACCACCAGCGCCTGATTTCGTTCCAGATCCGCGGCCATGGTGTTGAACGCGACGGCCAGCGCGCCGAATTCGTCCTTGCTCCGGACCGGCACGCGCGCCTTGAAGTCGCCGTCGGCGAGCTGACGCACACCAGCGCTCAGCGAGGAGACGTGCTGCGTCATGCGATGCGAGATCGGAACGATGCCGATGCACGCCAGCGCGATGACCCCCAGCCCTATCGACAGGTTCCTCCACGAGGTTCGCCGGATCTCCTTCAATGATTCGGCGATCGGCCGGGCGATCCCGAACAGCAGGCCGGTCGGATCCTTGCGCGCCACGACGATCCAGTCCCCGACGCGGCGCGGGTCGCCGTTCGACGCGGCGGCGGCGGCGTCTTTGATCTTCAGTCCGTCGAGCGTAGCTTTCTGTGCCGGATCGGGCGTGAAGACGGTCCCCGCTTGATCGATGGCAAATGCGATCTCGCCCTGGTCGCGGCGCGCCAGCGCGAGCACGGGGCGCAGCGTGTGATCGAGGTTCATGATCGCGTTCGCCTTGCCGACCATCTTCCCGTGCTTCTTGACCGCGACTTCGATCTTCGGTCCGCTGACCTGCATTTCGATCTTCTTGCCGGATGCCGAATTCGCTTCCCGCGAGGCGGCTTCGGCGATCGCCGCGAAGCTCGCTTCGACGGCCGGAGCGCTGGCCGCCAGAGCGCTTTCGATCACGGGTCCAAGCTGTGCGAGCGCCGCGGAGGCTGCCGCGGAGTCGGTGCGTGCCCTGGCCGCCCGCTGCGCCTGCTCGATCATCTTCGGCACGTCGACAACGATCACCTTTGGCGGCTTCGGCGGTTTCGGCGGCGAAGCGCCTCGCGTGCCCGCGGGGGCGGGCGGTGGCGGCGCCGGGGGCAGGAGCTCCGATCCGGAAGGCCCGAACGGAGCAGCCGGCAACGCCGGGTGGAACTCGACGCGGTCGACGAGCATGGCCGCGTCGCCGAGGAGAGGCGCAACCTTCGCCTGAAAGCGCTCCGCATCGACAGCCATGTCCGGATCCGGATTCTCATCCGCATCTTCGAACATCCGGTCGACCCGGCGGCCGAGCGCCGACGTGATCAACTCCATCCGCCGGCCGATCTCGGCGGCGCTCTGCGTCGCTTCGCGTTCGGCGGCGCGCTCGAACGCGTTGACCGTCGAGGCATACCAGAACAGCGTGATGGCACTGAGAGGAACCACCGACAGGCAGAGGAACGCGATGATGAGCCGGGTCCGCAGTGACATGGCGACACCAGTGTAGCCCGGCCGTTTGCTGTCGGCGCGGGAGAGCCTTAAAGGAGTCAACGCGCCGGGCGCGGGAATGGTTGAGGCGTGTAGCGGCCGTCGCCAACGATCCGCTGAACGGCTCGGCTGAGCGGATCCCTCTTTTCCGGCTTGTCCGCTCGGGCCACTCGCGTCGTCACGGGCGGAGCGCCGGTGACGCTGCGCTGGGGGGTCCCGGCCTTCCTCAACCGGGGAGCTTCGGCCCTGGGGTCGGGCATGACTGGAATTCGGACGATCTCATGCTCAATCTGGACACGGTCCTGCCTCGGCGCCGATGCCGGCGCGGCCACGGCCGGTGCGATCGCACGTGGAAAATCGCCCAAAACGATGCCGGCCAGCCCAATCAGGGCTGACAGCGCGAGATAACCGAAGCGCATCCCGGGATGACCAGCGAGGATCGTACCAATCCCAGCGCCGAACGCCCAGCGCCGAGGCTGAACGCATGTGGTAGCTTGAAGCATGCATCCGTGGCACGACAGTTACGTGGACGACGCGCTCGTCGAGTCGGTATTTCCGGTGATCATCGAGGTCCCGAAAGGCAGCAAGAACAAGTACGAGTTGGACAAGGAAACTGGACTGCTGCGGCTCGATCGCGTGCTGTACAGCGCGGTGCACTATCCCGCCGACTACGGCTTCATCCCGCGTACATTCTGCGACGACGGCGATCCGCTCGACGCGCTGGTGCTGAGTCAGGAGCCGGTTCATCCGTTGACCATCGTCGAGGCGCGCGCGATCGGCGTCATGCGCATGCGGGACGAAAAGGGCATCGACGACAAGATCGTCGCGGTCAGCGTGCGGGATCCGGCGTTTGCCGAATACACGGAGAAGGGGCAGCTGCCCGCCCATATGCTGCTCGAGATCCGCCGCTTCTTCGAGGACTACAAGATCCTGGAGCACAAGCAGGTGGTCGTCGAGGATCTGCTGGGCGTCGCTGACGCGGTCCGCATCATCCGTGAAGCGCTGGATCTGTATCGACAGCTGCGCCGCGGCGAGCTGTCAAAGAACGCGGCGAAACAAACGATCAGATAGGCTGCACCGTCTAACCGCAAAAGCCAGCGCCGGAGGTGGGCTCGATGACGGATCTGCTCCAGGACTTGCGGTACGGGCTGCGGAATCTCGCCAGGACGCCGGGATTTTTCGGCGCCGCGGTGCTCGCGCTCGCCCTGGGCATTGGCGCGACGACCGCGATCTTCAGCCTCGTCGACGGCGTCGTGCTGCGCCCGCTTCCTTACGCGGATCCCGAGCGTCTCGTCTCGATCTGGGAAGCAAACCACGATCGGGGTCTCGGCCACGAGCCGATTTCACCCGTCAACTTCGCCGATTACCGGTCGCTGTCGCAGGTGTTCGAGGACGCCGCCGCGTGGTGGAGGCCCGAGATCACGCTGCAGGGAGCCGATCGGGAACCCCTGCGCGTCAACACGATCGAAGCGAGCGGCAACCTGTTCGCGGTCCTGGGTGTCGCGCCGGCGATGGGCGCGGGGTTTCCGGCCGGGACGTTCCATTCACGCGAGCGCATCGCGGTCATCAGCCATCGGCTCTGGCAGTCGCGGTTCGATGCGGACCCGCAAATCGTCGGCAAGACGATCCGCCTCAACGACAACGATCATGTGATCGCCGGCGTCATGCCCGCCGGGTTCAACTTCCCCGGGGAGACGGACGTCTGGCAGCGGCTGATCTGGGATGTCGCGCTGCACAGCCGCGGCGCGCACTTCATGGAGTCCGTCGCGCGGCTGCGGGCGGGCAGTCACGGTCGCACAGGCACAGCGTGAGCTCGACGCCCTGAGCGCACGGCTCGGCGGCCAGTTCGTGGGCACGAACCGCGGGTGGATCGCGCACGCCATCGCGCTGCACGAAGAGGTCGTCGGGTACTACAAGCCCGGACTGCTCGTTCTGCTCGGCGCCGTGGGCCTGCTGATGCTCATCGCGTGCATCAACGTCGCCAGCCTGCTGCTCGCGCGCGCGGCATCGCGATCGCGCGAAGTGGCCGTCCGCGCGGCCGTGGGCGCGACACGGCAGCGCCTCGTCCGTCAGTTTCTTTCAGAGAACCTGATCCTCGCGGCGCTCGGCGGCGCCCTCGGCGTGGCCGTCGCCTTCGGCGCGACGCGCGCGATCGTCGCCTCGACGCCGATCGACATACCGCGGCTGGCGCAGGTCGGTCTGGACCTGCGCGTGCTGACGTTTGCCGCGATCCTGGCGCTCGGCACGGTGATGTTGTTCGGGCTGCTCCCGGCGTTGTTCACGTCGCGCGCCGATCTGCAGCACGTGCTGAAGGAGGGCGGCCGCGGACACGGATCGGGGCAGGGGAGCCGGCGGGCTCATTCGACGCTGGTCGCGGCGGAAATCGCCCTGGCCGTCATGCTGCTGACTGGCGCGGCGCTCCTCCTGCGCACCGTTTCCAGAATCGCCGCCGAGGATCCTGGTTTCCAGCCGTCGGGCGTCATGACGGCCGGCGTGCAACTGAATGGCGCGGCTTATCAACAGTGGCCGGCGGTCGAGCAGTTCCACGCCGCGCTGGTGCAGTCGCTTCGAGAGCAGCCGGGTGTCACAGCCGCCGGTACATCGAACTTCCTGCCGCTGTCCGCCGGCTGGCGCATGGGGTTCCTCGTTCGAGGTGCGCCGGCGCCGAGGCAGGGCGACGAGCCGAGCGCGCAGTACCACAGCGTCTCTGACGGCTATTTCGAAGCGCTGGGCGTGCCGCTTCTTCGCGGCCGCTTTTTCGATTCGCACGACACCGCGGAGTCGCGCGGCGTTGTCGTCGTCAACGAGGCGCTCGCCCGCAGGTACTTCCCGAACGAGGATCCTGTCGGCAAGACGATCCACTCGTTCGCGACGCAGATCGGTCCGCTCGGCGCGTCGCTGATGAAGGATCGCTCTCACGTCATCGTCGGCGTTGTCTCGGACTTGAAGAACATGTCGCTGCAGAACGCCGCCGAGCCCGCCATCTATCATTCGATGCGCCAGTTTCCATTCCGTCACGTCTATCTGGTGGCGCGCGGCGGAGACGAGGCGAGAGTGTCCGAGGCGATCCTGCAGTCGGTCCGCCGGGCGGACGCCGCCCAGCCGAGGCCGGAGATCCATCGGATGACGAGCGTGATCGGCGAATCGTTCGTCCGGCCGCAGTTCCTGATGTATGTGATGTGGGTCTTCGCCGCGTCCGCCGTGGCGCTCGCGGCGCTCGGCATCTACGGTCTGCTGTCTTACACGGTTGCCGAGCGGCAGCAGGAGCTGAGCATCAGGCTAGCGCTCGGCGCCAGGCCGCACGGCGTGTTGCTCATGGTGATACGACAGGGGCTGCGTCTTGCCGTCATCGGCAGCGCGGCGGGTCTCGGGATCGCATACCTGGCCGCACGAAACGTCTCCAGCATGCTTTACGGCGTCACACCGGGAGACCCGGTGGCGCTGGCGGCGGGGGCGTCCGTGGCCGTCATCGCGGCGATCGGCGCGTGCCTCCTTCCGGCCCTCCGCGCGGCGCGCCTCGACCCGATCGCCGGCCTCAAAGAGTGAATCAGCCTGAAGGGCGTAGGAGGAGCCTGCCTCGCCGAAGCGCGAAGCGCGCAGGCGGGGTGAACTGAGGGACGAACTCTAAGTGTAGACTGATCCGGCATGGCCGAAGCGCTGCCGGAACGTCTCAGGGCGATCATCGCCGACGACGAGCCGCTCGCCCGTCAGGGGGTGCGGCTGCACCTGCAACGCCATCCGCATGTGACGGTTGCGGCCGAAGCCGTGGACGGCGAGGAAGCCGCCACGCTCATCGCTGAACAGAAGCCCGACCTGGTTTTCCTCGACGTGCAGATGCCGGGGCTCGACGGCTTCGAGGTGCTCGACGCGGTCGCGCACACGTATCTTCCCGTCGTGGTCTTCGTCACCGCACACGACAAATATGCGCTGCGCGCCTTCGACGTGCACGCCTTCGACTACCTGCTGAAGCCGTTCAGCCCCGAGCGCTTCGATGCCGCGCTGGTACGGGCCCAGAAAGAGATAACCTCGCGCGGTGCGGATCAGACGCGCCGCAAGCTGCTGAAGCTGCTCGCGGAGCGGACGGCCGCGTCACCGTACCTGAAGCGGTTCATCGTGCGCCGCGGCGAGCGCTATCTGCTGGTCCGCGCCGACGACGTTCACTCGTTCGAGGCAAACGGCAATTACGTGAAGCTGCGGACCGAGAGTGGGAGCCACATGCTGCGCATGACCATGGCGGAGCTCGAACGCAAGCTGGATCCGGCGCGGTTCGCGCGGATCCATCGTTCGACGGTGGTGAACATCGAGCAGATCAAGGAGATCACGCCGGCCTGGCACGGCGACTTCGAGGTGCACCTTGCCGATGGCCAGCGGCTGCGGTTGAGCAGGAACTTCCGGGAGCGGCTGCTGCCGTGACGCACGATCCCGACGACATCGACCGGCTGATCGTCGAGCTGAACTCGAGCGTGGATACGCAGTCCGCGTCGCTCGTGCGCGGCGGCAACACGTCCCGGCTCGAGCAGTGGCTGCGGCTGCTTGGCGCGCGCAACGGCAGCGATCTGCTGCTGGTCGCCGGCGCGCCGCCGGCGATCCGTCTGGACGCCAAGGTCATCACGCTTGCGGAGGGCCCGCTCGACGGCGTCGACATCGAGGATGCGGTGCTGCCGGCGCTGGCGCCGCACGCGCAGCGGCTGTATCGCGTCGACCGCATCGCCGACGCGTCGTTCAGGATCGTCGGCGTCGGGCGCTTCCGGATCAACCTGCACAGGGAGCGCGGCCGGGCTGCGGCAACCGTCAGGCTCCTGCCGACGCGCGTGCCGCGTCTGTCCACGCTCGCGCTGCCGCAAACGGTCGAATTGCTGGCGCAGCTGCCGCGCGGGCTGGTGCTGCTCGGCGGCCCGACCGGCTCGGGAAAGACGACGACGCTGGCGGCGATCGTCGAGGAGATCAACCGGCGCGATGCGCGCCACATCGTGACGATCGAGGATCCGATCGAGTACCGAGCACCAGCATCACGCCAGCCTCATCGAGCAGGTCGAGATCGGGATCGACGCGCCCGACTTTCCGACCGCGCTGCGCGCGGCGCTGCGTCAGGCGCCCGACGTCATCGTCGTCGGCGAGATGCGCGACCCCGAGACGATGCGCATCGCGCTGGCGGCGGCCGAAACCGGGCACCTGGTGCTGTCAACCGTTCATACGACCGATGTCGGGTCTGCCGTGTCGCGCATCGCGGATTCGTTCCCGGCGGAGCGGCAGAACACGATCCGTCAGGAGCTGGCGATGGCCTTGTCGGCCGTACTGACCCAGACGCTGCTGCCGCGGATCGGCGGCGGGCTGGTGCCGGCGGCGGAGCTGCTGATCGTTGGCTATGGGACGCGGCAGCATATCCGCAAGAACGCGCTGCAGCACCTGCATCAGGAGATCACGATTACGCGCCGGTTCGGATCGGTGACGCTCGAGGAATCGCTCGCGCGCCTGGTGAGGGAAGGTCTCGTCGAATGGCGCGATGCGCACGCGCGCGCGGTGCACGTCGAGGAGTTCGAACAGCTCGCGCCGAACACGCCGGCCTCCTGACGGCCGTGCGTTTGTTCAACGGGTGTGTTGTCCGTGTGTATCGCGACAGTGGTCACACTGCCCAGAATTGCACCTCAGCAGTTTCCCGGCACAAATGATGCTTCGGTCCGGCCGGGAGGACGTCTGATGTCGAGATTCCGGCGAACGCTTGCACTCTCTCTCGCAGTTCTTTTCATCGCGCCCGTCGCGCGCGCTCAGCAGCATGTCGCAGGCAAGGCGGCGCTCGAGCAGGCGCTGCAGAATCGGGTGGCAGAGCAACAGGCGGACAGGGAAGCGATCCGCTCGCTGCTGCGCCGGCCCGAAGTGAAGCAGATTGCCGCGAAAGCGGGCCTCTCTCTCGAGAAAGCGGAGGCTGCCGTTGCGACCATCCCCGCCGACGATTTGCGCGAGCTCGCCGACCAGGCCCGCCAGGCCGATAACGATCTTGCGGGCGGTGCGTCGACGATTGTGATCTCCACGACAACCATCATCATCGTCCTGCTGGTCATCATCCTGATTGTCGTGATCGCGGATTGACATCCGGCCGCGTCGGCTCTCTGCTGGCCACCGCCCTGCTCGTCCTGGCGGTGGCTTACCCTTGTACGGCGCGGGCCGCCGCGGAGGATCAGGCGCGCCTCCTCGACGTGCCGTACCTGCCGCAGTCAGAGGCACTGTGCGGCGGCGCCGCCGCGGCGATGGTGATGCGCTACTGGACCGGATCGGTCGTCTATGCCGATGCGTTCGCCGGCCTGGTGAATGAGGAAGCAGGCGGCATCCGGGGGGACGATCTGGTCAGGACGCTGCGCGATCGGGGCTGGCAGGCAGTCTCGTTCCGGGGAGACCCGCAGGTGGTCGCAGAGCATCTGGCGAACCGCCGTCCGCTCATCGTCCTCGTCGAAGACAGCCCCAACCGCTTCCACTACCTCGTCGTCGTCGGCTGGTGGCGCGATCGTGTGATTGCGCACGATCCCGCGCGCGCGCCGTTCCGCGTCTACGACGCGAAGAGCTTCACCGCCGCATGGGCGAAGAGCGGGTACTGGACGCTGCTGGCGACGCCGCCCGCCACGACCGCTGACTCTCCGCCGGAAGGCGCTGCATCCGCGCCAGCAGCAGCGCCCGTGGCGGCCGACGGCGGCGGCACGACCACGTGCGAGGCGATGGTCAGCGAAGGCGTCCGCCTGGCCGGCGCCGGCGACCTCGATCGCGCGGCAGCGCTGCTCGAGCTTGCGAGGGAGATGTGCGCCGGCGATCCGGCTCCGCTCCGCGAGCTTGCCGGCGTGCACGTCGTCCGCAAGGAATGGAGCCTTGCCGCGAAGCTCGCGTCGGATGCACTTCGCATCGACAGTGCGGACGCGCATTCCGCGCGCATTCTCGCGACCAGCCGCTTCCTGCTCGACGATCTCGATGGCGCGCTCGACGCGTGGAACCGGATTGGCGAGCCAGTCGTCGACCTCGTGAACGTCAGCGGTCTCGAGAGGCTGCGCTACGAGGTTGCCGCCAACCTCATGGAGCTCGAACCGCGCGACTCGCTGACGTCCTCTACCCTCGCGCTCGCGCGGCGGAGGCTGTCCGAGTTGCCGGCTGCAGCGCTGTCGAGCGTGACGTATGCGCCGGGCGCAAGCGGGCGCGCAAACGTCGAGGCGGCCATCGTCGAGCGGCCCGTGTTTCCATCGGGCGTCGTGCCGCTGGGCGTCATCGGTGCGCGCGCGCTCATCGATCGCGAGGTCTCCGTCACCATCGCGGGCGTGACCGGCGGCGGCGAGGCGCTGACCGCCAGCTGGCGCTGGTGGAGCCGGCGGCCGCGAATCGGCCTGTCGTTCGAGGCGCCGTCGCCTTCCCGGCATCTTGGTTCCGTGTGGAGGGTTGACGCGTTTCACGACGAGCAGACTTACGCGCCCGATCGTGAATTCAAGGAAACCTGGCGCGCGGCCAAGTTCTCGACGGCGGACTGGTTGACGCCAGAGTGGAGGGCGGAGCTCGGGATCGGCATCGATCATTTCGACAAGATAGGGAACAGCGGCTCGTTCGCGGCCTCTCTGGAACGTCGTGCGCGCGACGATGACTGGAGAGTGATTACGGCAGTGGGCGTCTACGCCGGCAATTTGACGACGGCGACGTTATCCACGCGCGTTGACTGGAGGACGCCCCGGCGTGCGACTGGCAGCGCGTTCCTGGCGCGCGGCGGGTTCCAGGTCGCCGGCGACGAAGCGCCGCTGGCGCTATGGCCCGGCGCCGGCACCGAGCCGGCGCGCGACGCGCTTCTCCGCGCGCACCCCTTGCTGGACGACGGCGTCGTGACCGACGCGGTGATTGGGCGGACGCTGGTGTCTGGCAGCGCCGAGTGGCGTTACTGGTTTCAACCCGGCCCACGCCCGTTCCGTATCGCGCCCGCGCTGTTCGCCGACGCCGCCCGCGCGGCACGTTCGATCGATGGCTTCGATCAACGGTTCCACGTCGACCTCGGGATTGGATTGCGGCTGGGGATGCCTGGGGCCGGCGTGCTGCGCGTGGATCTCGGACGCGGGTTGCGAGATGGGGAGATGGCTTTGTCACTCGGCTGGGACTTACGCTAGCTTCCTAACGCCCAGCGCCGAACGCCCAGCGCCCAGCGCCGATCTTCTAGAGCGTCCGGCCGATCCGCTCCTGGAGCTTCTCCCGATAGCCTCGGCTCAGCGTCAGCCGCGTCCCATTCTTCAGGAACACGACGTACTCGCCGTTGAACCACGGCTGGAGCTCCTTCACCCGTTCGATGTTGACGATGTGCGAGCGGTGGATGCGGTAGAAGATGTCGGGATTGAGCTGGGCCTCGAGCGCGTTCATCGTCTCGCGGAACAGATGCGCGTCGGAGGCGACGTGAAGCTTGACGTAGTTGCCCGCCGCCTCGATCCAATCGATCTCGTCCGACCGGACGAAGAACACGCGGCCGCCCGCCTTGATGACGAATCGCTCGAGGCGGTGTGACGTGCCTTTGAGGTCCTGAACCAGCTCGAGCAGCCGGCGTTCGAGATCGCCGCCGGAGCGGCGCTCGAGCTGCTGGCGCGCGCGGCCGAGCGCCTGGCCGAACCGCTCGCGGTCGAACGGCTTGAGCAGGTAATCCAGCGCGTGGACGTCGAAGGCCCGCAGCGCGTACTTGTCGAACGCGGTGACGAAGACGACGAGCGGCATGCGATCGGGACCGACCGCGTCGATGACGTCGAAGCCTGTCGCCCCGGGCATCTGCACGTCGAGGAAGACGAGATCGGGCTGGAGCTTCGCGATCGAGTCGACCGCCTCGTTGCCGTTCTGGCACTCGCCGACGACCTCAACCCATTCCTCCGCGCCAAGGAGCGTCCGGAGGCGTTCGCGGGCGAGCGGCTCGTCGTCGGCGATGAGGACCCGTGTTCTGGTGGTCATGCCACCCGTATCGCCGCATGCTCGGTGCCGGTGGGCGAGGAAGGGTGGAAGGGGAACTCCAGCCGCACGGCCAACCCGCCGTTGCCGTCGGAGAATTCGAGCTTGTGCGCGCTGCCGTACAGGCAGTCGAGGCGATCGCGCGTGTTCGACAGGCCGACCCCTTCATGAAGGCGCGCGCGCGACCGCGGGTTGAGGCCGACGCCGTTGTCGCGGACCTCGAGCGAGAGCGAACCATTGCGACGCTCGGCGGTGATCGTGATGAGCCCGTGTCCAGGCTTCGGCGAGAGCCCGTGCTTGATCGCGTTCTCCACGAGCGGCTGCAGGATCAGGCGCGGCACTTCCGCATCGAGCGTGTCCGGATCGATCTCGAAGTTGACGCCGAGGCGATCCTGGAAACGCGTCTGCTCGATCTCGAGGTACTTCTGGAGGAACTCGAGCTCCTCCTGCAGCGAGATGCGCGCGGACCCGGTGCGATCGAACGTCAGGCGCAGGAGATCGCTCAGGCGGCTGATCATGCGATCGGCGGCGTCAGGCTTGGAGTGAATCAGCGTCGAAATCGCGTGCAGCGTGTTGAACAGAAAATGCGGGTGCAGCTCGGCCTCGAGCGTGCGCAGGCGGGTTTCGACCAGGCGCGTCTCGAGGCGTGCGGCGTTGAGCGCGCTCGCCTGCGACTCGCGGTGATACCACAAGGCGTAGGCGAGCCCGACGATGGTCGTGTACGTCATCAACGACCAGTCGAGATTGCCGAGAAAGATACGCTGACCGAATGACGCCCACGTCCAGTCGGGCGGCTTCCCGGCGTTCGGCCACAGGAGCGTCCGCACGCCGATCATCGCGCCGAAGTGCACGATCGAAAACGAGAACGCGGCCGCCCCGTGCAGGCCGAGCGGGTGCCAGCTGACCGAGTCGAGGCGGAAGCGATACGCGAGCCGGAAGATCGTCGGCAGCAGCAGCGCCGGGACATACCAATACGCCAGGTTCAGGACCAGCAGGTCCGTTGCCTGGATGTCCATCGGCTTCATGTTCAGCGTCGAGAGCCGGTAAGCCTGGAGGGTGGAGAACAGGCCCAGAAGCGTTGCGGTAACAAAGATCCATCGCGCCGGCGGCATCCACGGTCGCTGCATTACGTCCCAACTATCCGACCTCGTGCGCGCCGCGTCAAGTGATGAATAGGGCAGCCGCCGCTCCACCATCCCAGTGGACACGCGCTTCGTCAGCCCATATGGTTGTTGGACACCTGAGAGAGGTAATTCGTACCTATTCAAGAAACCGCCTGGCGGCGGCCCGGAATTTGACGCGGATCAATCCTTCGACTCGCCGCTGCGCGGCTCGCTCAGGACGGGTCCTTCGACGATGCGGCCTTAACGATCTTTACAACCGCGTCACTCCACGGCGACGATGATCAACGTCGCGTCATCCTGCAACTGTCCGCCGGTGAACGCTGTGACGAATGCGCCGAGACGCGCCTGCAGCGCCGGCGCGCTGCAGGCGCGATTCTCGATCGCGAACTCGAGCAGGCGATCCTCGCCGAACTCTTCGTCGGCGTCGTTTCGCGCTTCGGTGATGCCGTCGGTGTAGAGCACGAGACGATCGCCGCTGTGAATCGTCAACTGTCCCGGCTCGTAAGTGCCGGCCGGCAGCACGCCGAGCACGGCGCCGCCCGCGGTGAGACGATCGACGGATCCATCAGCGCGCACCAGCATGCCCGGGTAGTGGCCGGCGTTGCAGTACCTCAGCGTGCCTTCTTCCGTGTCGATCACGCAGTAGCAGAAACTGATGAACCGCCCTTCGGCGATGTGTCCGCACAGCACGCGGTTGACCTGCTGGCACAGCTCGGCCGGCTGTTCGGCGCCGGTGGCGAACGCACGCACGGTCGCCTGAAGGTTCGACATCAGGAGCGCCGCGGGAATGCCCTTGCCGACGACGTCGGCGATCGAGACGGCGAGCTTCGTGCGGCCAAAGGCAATCGCGTCGAAGCAGTCGCCGCCGACCCCTGACGCCGGCTGCCATGCGGTCGCGAGCTCGACGCCGTCGATCTGCGGCATCGACGCGGGGAGCAGTTTCCGTTGAATGCGCAGCGCTTCGTGCAGCTCGCGTTGTTCGTATTCGACCTGCAGCCGCCGCGCGCGTCCTTCTTCGATCTCGGTCCGCAGCGTCGCGAGCAGATGTCCGTTGTCCCACGGCTTCTGCACGAAATCGCGGACGCCGCGGCGCATCGCCTCGACCGCGAGGTCCACGGATCCCCAGCCGGTCATCACCACGATCGGGAGCAGATCGTCGAGCGCGCGGACGCGCGAGAGCAGGTCGATGCCTTCGCGGCCCGACGTCGTGTCGCCGGTGTAGTTGAGGTCCATCAGCAGCAGGTCGTATGAACTGCGGGCGACGGCCGCCAGCGTCGCATCGGGCGAGGTGACCGACTCCATCTGAATCCCCTCGGCCTTCAGCATCAGGCCGAGCGCGTCGATCAGATCCGGTTGATCGTCGGCGATGAGAATCCGGGGTTGCACGTCGCAGGTCCCAGTCATACGGGGGTCGCTAGGTCCAAAGCCCGTGCCGCGGCGCCGGCGGGCCGCCGAATCTCGGAAAACAACAGCAAATCACGATGTTTCTGGTCATTTCGTCGTGGTCTCGGGCCACCGGACTCGCGATCGTTCTGTTCGCTTCCGAACACCGCCTTCCCGAAACCGTTGCGGCTTGTCGGCAGCCCTGAAGGGCCGCGCTACGAGGGGCTGCCCTGAAGGGCTGCTACAACTTCGGGAAGCTGCGCTACAAATGAACGTCGGTGCGGTCGTAGCGCAGCCTTAGGCTGCCCGTGAGAACTGGTCGTGCGCTGATGGTTACAGTCGAGCTGTCATAGGCCGATATAGCGGAGGCGATGTTGTGGTTTTTTGAGAAGCAGCGCGAGAAGCTGCACTTCGAAGTCCGCCGGCAGCGTGACGGACATGACTACGAGCTGGTGATCACGCACCCCGACGGCCGGGAAGAGATCGAGAGGTTCTCCGATCCACACGCGCTGGCGGAACGCTCGAAGCACCTGCAACAGTACCTCGCCGAGGACGGGTGGCGGACGCCACCGCGCCTCACTGATCGTCGCGCTTCGTTGCCGTCCCCGACCCCGGACGCACAATCCTGACGTCGCCTCCGAACGATTCGAGCTCCACATCCGCGGCGCCCGATCCGAGCGTGAAGATCACGCGGCGGCCGCTGCCGACCTCGGACGGCTTGCCGCCCGTCAGCGGCAGGTTGGACGTGAAATCCCCGTTGTAGGTGCGCACGCTGAACGTCGCGCTCGACGATTCTGGAACGGTCATCCGGATGTCGCCGTTGTGCGTGTTGAACCGGTAGCTCCCGCGCGTGAGCGAGCCGTCGAAGGTGACATCGCCGTTGACCGTGGCGATCTCGACGCTCTTCGCATCCACGCCGACGAGCGTGATGTCGCCGTTGGTCGTCTCCGCGACGATCTCGCCGCTGGAGCCGGTGATCTTGATGGCTTCGTTGACCGATTCCGCGCGAGATGCGGCCCTTCGCCCCGTCGATCGTGATCATGCCTTCGATCGATTTCGCCCGCACGACCCCGGTGCCGCCTTTGACCGCGATATCGCCGCGAACCGTCGACGCCGTCACGTCGCTCTGGGCCCCTTCGACGCTGACGAAGTTGTAGGTGCCATCGATCTTCACGGGCATCCATGCCGGCGCAGTGATCTCGTAATCGACAGACTGCGACGCCCGAGCGGCTCTGCGACGAAATCGAGACCGCCGTCGGCGTGTTGCGGACGATCGACCTTCACGCGCGTGGAATGACGGGCGGTGACCTTCAGCGCGTCCTTGTCCCACGTGCGCAGGATCACCTCGCCGCCGAAGTTGTCGATGCTCAGGCGCGCGCCCTTCGTCACGTTCTCGGTGACGTCGGTGTCCGGCGCGCGCCGCTCCTTGGCCGGCTGTTGCGCGGCGCAAGGGAGTGTCAGCGTCACGCACATCGCGGCCGCCGTCGTGAGGACTCTCAGGTGCTGTGTCATCAATCTCTCTGCAATCATGTCGGTCAAAAAAGGAGGCGATCAGCTCTTGCTCGTGAGCGCCGTCGCCTCTCGCAGCAGCGCGAGCTTGCGCTTCCGCGCCGCCGCCAGGTGCGCGTTGAGGAACGAGTTCGCCGGGTCGCGGCCCAACGCGGCGCGGCTCTGTTCGATCGCACGATCGATCGCCATCAGGTTTTCCTCGAGCACGCGCACGGTCTGCGGATCGAGCTGCTGGCGCCCGGCTTCGAGCGTCCTTTCGAGATCGGCAATCGCCTCGTCGTAGTAGACGTCGCCAAACTTCGCCGGCCTGGGCGCCGCCGCGTCGGGCTCGCCCGTGGACGCGGTGACCGGCGGCAGATCGGTTCGCGATCCGCCGACCTTCGACAGCCAGACCATGCCGCCCGAGAGGACCATCAGCGCCAGGCTGGCCGCCACGAACTGCGGAATCGTGAACGTGAGGTTCCGGCGCGCCTTCGCGCGGAACGGCAGCACCGTCGTCGCGCCGATTCGCTCCACGACGCCCGGCCACAGGTTCGTTGTCGGCGGCCGATCGGGCAGCGCCGCCGCGCGCGCGGCGACCGCCCGCAGCTCCGCGAGGACGGTGCGGCACTCGCTGCACGCTTTCAGGTGCGCCTCGATCTCTTCACGCTCGCGCGGATCGAGGTCCTCGTCGTCGATGTAATCCGAAAGGCGGTCCGTGTATCTGTCCTGCATGGCCTTAGTCCAAGCTCTCAGCTTTTCAGCCGTCAGCTTTCAGCCGTCAGCATTCAGCTGTGAGCTGATAGCTGATAGCTGATAGCTATCCCAGATGTTTCCTCAGCATCATCCTCGCCCGGTGCAGCTGCGCCTTCGAGGTGCCGCTCGAGATGTCGAGCATCGCCGCGATCTCGGTGTGCTTGTAACCCTCGATGTCGTGCAGCACGAAAATCTCGCGCGCGCCGTCGGGCAGCTTCTCGAGCGCCGCCTCGAAATCCATCGCGATGTCCGCCGATCGTCTCGACGGCGCCGGCAGCGTCTCGAAGATCTCCTCGCCGTTGTGCAGCCGCTGCCGCCGCAGGTTGTCCGACCGGAATCTCTCGATCACCACATTCACCGCGAGACGATGCAGCCAGGTGCTGAAGGCGGAGTCGCCGCGAAACGTGGCGAGCTTCTGCCAGACGCGGACGAAGACGTCCTGCGTCAGCTCGTCGGTGTCGCGGCCGCCGGCCATCCGCCGGACGAGGCTGTGGACGCGCGACAGGTGCGTTGCATAGAGCTGCTCGAACGCCGGCACGTCTCCCGCAGCGGCCCTCGCCACATACGAATCGCCCTCATGAAGGCCCGATCGCGTTTCCAGAGTGTCTGACGGCAGACGGGCTACTCCCGCGCGGGCGGCTCGCGCCCCGGCGCCGGACAGCACGCCCACGTCCGCTGGCGCTATGGTGGCCGCTCGCAAGCTCCTCTCCTGCACAAGCTTGGACGGACGGCTGGCGCCGAAAGGTTTGAAGCTTACCGGAGAACGTCGAAGGGGTCGATCGGGGTGCCCTCCCACCACCGTTTGTCGGCGGTCAGCCTGAAAATGGCGAAGTGCAGGTGGGGCGTGTCTTTAGGGGCATTACCCGAAGTCCCGACGTATCCGATGACCTGTCCCCGGCGCACCCGATCGCCCTCGTTCAGACCGGGAGCATAGCGCTCCAGGTGGGCGTAGTAGTAGCAGAACCGTTCGGACGGGTCGAACTGGTAAATGGTGATGCCGCCCGCTTTGCTGTGGAAGAGCCGGGCAATGCGCCCATCCTCGACCGCTTTGACGGGGGTGCCCCGGGGGGCCAGGATGTCGATGGCTTCGTGCTTCCGGACCCCGCCGCGCGGCTGATCGAACTGGCGCGTCAGCTGATCCGGAACGATGCCTTCGACCGGCATCCCGAGATCGCGATCCTCGAGCCCGGCGGGGCTCGACGCGGTCGGTCCGATTACCGCGGCGCCTTCGGCAGTGGTGGCCGGCGCCGACGACATGCCGGTCGTTCCTTTGGGCACGTCGACAGCCGCGTCGAGGACGGGACTGTCGGCGTCGCCCATCCCGTCCTGCCACCGCGCAGTCGCTTTCGGCGGATCGGCCGGATGGAGCGCGCTCGCCGAGCGAGAACCGATCACGTTGCCGAACTGCCACACGATCGACGCCATCAGGAACATTCCCGCGAGCAGTCCGCAGCCGGCGCCTGCGCCGAACGTCCGCAGGTCGTGCAGTCGCCGGGCTCGCGGGGTTTCGCTCATGGCTTGAACACCACGCGCGTGGCCGGCTCGACGAGCCCCGCGAGTTTCAGCGCGTCCCAGTTCGTCAGGCGCACGCAGCCGTGCGACGCGGTCTTGCCGATGGTCTCCGGCTCCGGCGTGCCGTGCAGGCCGAAATGCTCCTTCGAAAGGTCGATCCAGACGACGCCGACGGGATTGTTGGGCCCCGCCTTGAGCGTCGCCTTGGCGTGCGACGGATCGGCGTCCCAGAACAGTTCCGGGTTGTAGCGGAACACCGGGCTGTAATGGATTCCCGTAACCTTCCACTCTCCGATCGGCAGCGGGTCGAATTCGCTGCCGGTCGTGACCGGCGCGTAGAACACCACGCGGCCCTCTGCGTTCTGCACCGTGAGCGCGCTCGCTGCCTTGCTGAGGGTGACGACAACGTCGGGCTTGTCCGCCGGCGGCGCAGCTGCCGTGCCGCCCGCTCTGCCAGAAGTTCCGGTTTCCTGACGCGGCTTGGGCGCCGGTCCTTCGAGCCGCGGCGCGGGCACGATGAACGGCTCGACGTTCGGCACCTGAATGGTTTCCCCGGCCGCGAACGTTGCCTGCGGATTCAAACGTCGCAGGAGCGTCTGCGAGGCGTGATACCGCTCGGCCAGCAGCTCCAGCGGCGTCTGATACGCCAGCGAGGGCAGCTCCGCCTTCTGCATCATGTCTTCCGGAATCCTCTCCGCGAACGGACCGCTGACGTCGTCAGCGGTAATGGTGTACGCGGTGAGCGGCTCTGCAGATGGCTCGAGGTTCGTCTCATTGCTGGTTCGATAGGCATCGACCGCGCGCCGGGTGTTTGCGCCCATCTGGCCATCGATCACACCGGGAGAGAACCCCGCGCGGTCGAGCGCCACCTGGATCGCCAGCGCATCGTCCGCGGCCGGTTTCGGCGACGGCGATTGGGCGATCATCAGCGCAAGAACGGTCTGCACGAGCAGCAACATCTCAAGCTCCTGTCTGCACACGTTCGAGCGTTCGGCGATCGTCGCCCTTCCGTCGTTCACCACCGGCGTCGTCGGGCCGGTTGTCGACCTCGACGATGCGGAAGGGACGATCCGGAAACAGCTCGCGCATGAGCGTGATTGATACGTTGAACACCGGCGCTCCGGTGCGCGTGCGGCCTTCCGGCCGCCCGTGGTGCGCGTGTCCATGGAACACGGCGCTGACGGGATATCGGAGCAGCGGCTCTTCGAGACGGCTGCAGCCGAGGAACGGATAGATTTCCTTCGGTTCGCCCTCGACGGTTTCCTCGACGGGCGAGTAGTGGAGTACCGCGATGAGGCGATCGTTGCGCAGCCGGGCGAGCGCCGTTTCGAGCTTCAGCGCTTCCGCTACCGCCTCGTGCACGAAGTTCTTGATGATTTCCTCACCCCAAGGCCCGAGCGCCCGCCGTCCGAACCCGCCGCAGAACCCCTTGATGCCGGCGAACCCGATGCCATGCACCTCGGTGGTGTCGCCGTCGAGCGTGACGACGCCCGCGTCCTTGAGGATGGTGCGGATCTCCGCCTGCTGGCCGGATTCGAAGTCGTGGTTGCCGAGCACGGCGACGACGGGAATCTTCAGCGTGCCGGTGAACTCGCGCGCGAGCGCGCGGGCCTCCTCGGGCAAGCCGTAGTCGGTGAGGTCGCCGCAGATGACGAGGATGTCGGCCGCTTCCGTGATCTGGGCAAGAAGCGGCTGAAGCGCCCCCTGCGCCGATGAGCGGCTGTAGTGCAGGTCGCTGATGGCGGCAATCCGAACGATGTCCTTGGGCGCGGTCATGTCCCTGAGTGACTCAGCAAGACACGTTCCCTTCTAGCTGACAGCCATCAGCTGACAGCTGTCAGCTCCTTTCCTAGCCCGACAGTTGCGCGAGCTGCTCGTCGAGCGCGGCAATCGCCTGTTCGAGCATGCGCCTGTGGGGCGGGGCGGTGGCACGCTCGAGATCGGCCATCGCGCGCGAGCGGGTGAGGATCAGCATCTGCCGCCGCTCCTCCATCGCGCGCTGTTCCGGCGTCAGCGCCGCGCGAACGACTCTTCCGCGCTGCGCCTCGTCCTGCTGCGCTTCGATTGACTTGGATTCCCAGCCTCGGGCCATATGTCAGTTTCCAGCTTCCAGCGCCCAATTTCCAGCTGTGAGCGGTGCAAGCCATTTGCCGCGAGCGCCTTACGGAACTTCTCAGCCGTTGGCGCGGTCATATAATAACGAGACATGCACTCTCCGGGCTTTCGCTTGCTCACGTTTCTGCTGATGCTCTGCGCGCCAGCGGTTGCCTGCCGAAAGCCGGCCGAGGAGACATCGCGTGCAGCGGCCCCGCCAGCCGTACGGCCGGCGGAACCGCAACACGCACCGGGACTTCCGAAGATCGTCGTGCTCGGCGACAGTCTCACTGCCGGACTCGGGCTGCCCGAGACCCAGGCGTTTCCATCCGTCCTTCAGGATCGCATCGACAAAGCCGGCTATCACTTCACGGTCGTCAACGCGGGCGTGTCGGGCGACACGACGGCGGGCGGCGTTCGCCGCGTCGACTGGGCGCTCGACGGCGACGTGCGCGTGCTGGTGCTGGCGCTGGGCGCGAACGACGGTCTTCGCGGCCTGCCGATCAAGGACATGAAAGGGAACCTCGTGGCGATCATCAAGCGCGCCCGGGAGAAGAAGGCCGAGGTGGTGCTTGCGGGCATGGAGGCGCCGCCGAACTACGGGCAGGAGTACGCGGCGGATTTCCGCAACGCATTTCGCGACATCGCCCGCGACGAACACATCGTGTTCATTCCGTTCCTGCTCGACAAGGTTGCTGGCCTGAGTGACATGAATCAGGGGGACGGCATCCATCCCAACGAACGCGGCGCGCGCATTGTCGCCGACACGGTCTGGGCAGCATTGCGGCCGGTTCTCGATCGGATGACGACCTCCTCATGATTGAGCTGCACGGTGTTTCCAAAACAGTGCCGAGCGGCAGCGGCACGCTGACGATCCTGCACCCACTCGACCTGACGATTGCGGGCGGCCGTGTCGTCGCCATCACCGGACCTTCGGGCAGCGGAAAGTCCACGCTGCTCGGGTTGATCGCCGGCCTCGACGCGCCAACGGCGGGACGCGTCGTCATCGACGGCGTCGACATCACGGCGCTCGACGAGGATGGCCTGGCGCGGCTGCGCGGGAGCAAAATCGGTTTCGTCTTCCAGTTTTTCCACCTGCTGCCGTCGCTCACCGCCTACGAGAACGTGCTGGTGCCGATGGAGATTCTCGGCGATCGCGACGCCCCGCGAAAAGCCGACGCGCTGCTCGGGGAAGTCGGCCTCGCCGAACGCCGTCATCACTATCCTTCGCAGCTCTCGGGCGGCGAACAGCAGCGGGTGGCGATTGCCCGCGCGCTCGCCAACGATCCCCCGATCCTGCTCGCCGACGAGCCAACCGGAAACCTCGACAGCGCCACCGGGCACGCGGTCGTGGAGCTGCTGCTCGACATCAACCGATCGCGCAAGACCACGCTGGTCATCGTGACGCACGATCCGGAGCTCGCGTCGGTCGCCGATCTGTCGATCGCGCTGCGCGACGGACGCGTCGCGCGCGTCTCGGAAGCGGTGGGCAGCTGACATGGCGTTCGTCTTCCGGATGACGCTGCGCGAGCTGCGGTCATCCTGGCGCCGCCTGCTGTTCTTCTTCATCTGCGTCGCCATCGGCGTCGGCGCCATCGTCGCGCTCCGTTCGGTCATCCAGAGCGTCCGCACCGGGCTGATGAGCGAGGCGAGGATGATGATCGCCTCCGACGTCATCGTCTCGTCGAACCGGCCATGGACGCCGGAGACGCTCGCCGAGATCGACAAGCGCCTGGCGGAGGCGCCGGTACTGGCGCGGACGGAGTCGGTCGAGACGACGACGATGGTGCGCGCCGAGCACGGACGTGACGTCGCGCGGATGGTCGAGCTGCGCGGCGTCGAGGCGCCATTTCCGTTCTACGGCACGCTGACGCTCCGCGATGGCGCGGCCTACAGCCACGACCTCGTGCGCGGGCGCGGCGCCCTGGTCGGGCCGGAGCTGCTGGTGCAGCTCGGCGTCGAGCAGGGCGATCGCATCATGATTGGCGGCCAGCCGTTCACGGTGCGCGGCGTCATCGCGCAGGAGCCGGGCCGCCGCGTCGGCGCGTTCAGCTTCGGCTCACGGGTGATCGTCGACCTCGCCGACCTGCGGAACACCGGCCTGCTGACGTTCGGCAGCCGCGCGATGAACCAGATCCTGCTGAAGGTCCGCGATGACGGCGTCACCCCGCTCGCCGACCGGCTTCGCGAAGACGGCATGCGCGATCGGTTCGTCTGGGCGCGCTCGTACAAGGCGCTCGAGGACGACATCGGGGAGGATCTGGAGCGCAGCGAAAACTATCTGAGCCTGGTCGGCTTCATCATCGTCGTGCTCGGCGGCATCGGCGTGTGGAGCGTCACGCGCGTGTTCGTGCAGCAGAAGATCCGCAGCGTCGCGATTCTCAAGTGCCTGGGCGCGACGACGAAGTACGTGCTGGCGACCTACGTGCTCCAGGTGGTGCTGCTGGCGCTGTCGGGCAGCCTGATGGGCGTAGTGCTGGCGGCGGTGGCGATTGCGAGCATTCCCGACTCGCTGACCGCCGCGTTCGCGGGGCTGGAGTACGGGCTCACGATGTCGGGCGTGCTGCAGGGACTGGCGGTCGGCGTCCTGGTTTCGGTGCTCTTCGCGCTCGTGCCGCTGCTCGAGGTAAGACGTGTCAAGCCGCTGCTCCTCCTGCGCGGCGGCATCGAACAGCCCGCGGGCCCGGCGCCGAGAGTGGATTCGTCGCGGAGCGGCAGTCTTCCAGGCCGCTGGGCTGCGCGAGCCTGGCAGTGGCTGCGGTCGCTCGACTGGGCGCAGGTGGTCGCCACGGTCCTGGTGACGGCGGCGCTGGTTGGCGTTGCGTCCTGGCAGGCCGCGTCGCTCGAAGCCGGCGCCATCGTCTCCATCGGCTTTGCCGTCGTCGCCATCGTGCTCTATGCCGCCGCGTGGCTGATCGTGCGCGCCGTCGGGCCGCTGGCGGGCGCGCGCTGGTTCCCCCTCAGGCATGCGGTGCTGAGCCTGCGCCGGCCTGGCAACCAGACGCGGGTGATTCTGCTCGCGGTGGGGCTCGGGAGCTTCTTCGTGCTCGGCGTCCGCGCGCTCCAGCAGAACCTGATCGCCGAATTCGAGATGGACAGCATCCGCGCCGGCGCCGACCTGTTCCTGGTCGACGTGCAGCGCGATCAGGTCGACGGCGTGGCGAAGCTGCTCGCCGCTCGGCAGGAGCCCGATGCCGGCCCGGCGAGGCTGGTGCCGACCATGCGCGCGCGGGTGACCGCCGTGCACGGCAAGGACGTCAGCCTGGAGAACTACAGCGACGTGCGCGGCCGCGGCTCGCTGGCGCGCGAGTACGTGATCACCTACCGCTCGAACCTCGAGGCCAACGAGCAGATCGTGCAGGGGGAGTTCTGGACCGGCCAGCCGGCGCTGCCGGCGGACGCCGAGCAGGAAGTGTCGATCGAGTTCAGCATCCACGAGCGCTTCAACATCAACGTCGGGGATCTGATGCGCTTCGACGTCCTCGGCCGGAACATCGACGCACGGGTGAAGAGCATCCGCCGCGTGCAGTGGGAGGACTCCCGCAGCGGCGGCTTCATGTTCGTATTCCGTCCCGGCGCGCTCGCCGGGGCGCCGCACACGTTCATCGGCTTCGTCAAAGGACCGTCCGATCAGGCCGCGCGCGCGCGGCTTCAGCACGAGCTGATCTCCGCCTACCCGAACGTCACCGCGATCGACGGCCGGGAGATCCTCACGCGAATCAAGACGGTGGTGGACAACGTCATCTTCGCGATCTCGATCGTCGGCGGCGTGGCGCTGTTCAGCGGCGTGCTGATCCTGGTCGGCGCCGTGGCGATGACGAAGTTCCAGCGTGTCTACGAGGCCGCCATCCTGCGGACGCTCGGCGCCAGCACGCGCACGCTCGGCACCATGCTCGCGCTCGAATACTGCGCGCTGGGCCTGCTCGCCGGCACCATCGGCGCCGCCGGCGCGCTCGGATTGAGCTGGGCGGTCACGAAGTACTGTTCGAGATCCCGTGGGAGCCGGCGCCGCTGCTGTTGTCGATCGGGACGCTGCTGACGGCGGCACTGGTCGGGACGATTGGAGTGGTTTCGAGCGCGGATGTGTTGCGGAAGAAGCCGCTTAGTACTCTGCGGGCGGAGTAAGGAGCTTCCGCCTAAAGGCGGAAGCTACAGAGACAAGCCGTAGCTTCCGGCTTTAGCCGGAAGGCACCGGCTTTAGCCGGAAGGCACCTGTCGAGGAGACAAGCATTGGTCAATCACGAAATCATCGGCGACGACATGCAGGCGGTCATCATTTCGCTCGCGCATGGCGATCAGATCCGCGCCGAGGCGGGCGGCATGATGTTCATGACGGACAGCATCGAGATGGACGCCAAGATGGAGGGCGGCCTGCTCGGCGGGTTGAAGCGGAAGTTCCTCGCCGGCGAAAGCTTCTTCATCACCCATTTCCGCGCGACCAACGGGCCCGGGCGCGTCGCGTTTGCCGGGCCGTATCCGGGCAAGATCGTGACGGTCGACCTGCAGCGCCAGGCGCTTCTCTGTCAGAAGGACGCGTTCCTCTGCGCGCAGGGGGACATCGATATCAGCATCGCGTTCACGCAGCGGATCGGCGCGGGGTTCTTCGGCGGCGAGGGCTTCATCCTGCAGAAGATCGAGGGAACGGGGAAGCTGTTCTTCCACACCGGCGGCACGATCGTGCCGATGCAGCTGGCGCCGGGAGAGCGCCTGCGCGTCGACACCGGCTGCCTTGCTGCCTTCGATCCCACCGTCACCTACGACATCGTCCGCGTCGGCGGCATCAAGACGTCGCTGTTCGGCGGCGAAGGGCTGTTCTTCGCGTCGCTGACGGGCCCCGGCCGCGTCTGGCTGCAGACCCTGCCGTTTTCGCGCCTCGCCGATCGCATCCATGCGGCCTACAAGGGCGATCGCGGCGAGGTGAAACGTGACCTCGGCGGCATGCTCGGAGGGCTCGGCGATTTGATCGGCGGCGACCGCTACGTGAGGCCGGCCATCGTCTATATCTGCTAAGATGAGGTTTTGCTGCGGAGGCAGACAAGCGCGCCTGTGGAGAAGCAACCCATGGATCAGTCCCCGGTACAAGGATGCTCTGTTGCGCAAGCGCGGCGAGATTCTGTCGACGGGCGGCGGCATCAAGCCGCTGACGACCTCGATGGAAACGAACACGCGCCAGGGTGATCTGGCCGACCAGGCCAGTGGAAATAACGAAGTTCACATTCAGCTGAAGCTCAAGCAGACCGACGCGAAGATACTCCAGGCCATCGAGGAAGCGCTCTGGCGCATGGAGAAAGGCACCTACGGGATCTGCCGTGACTGCGGCGAGCCGATCGCTCCCGCCCGGCTGAACGCGATTCCCTGGACCCGGGTCTGCATCACATGTAAGGAAAAGCAAAGCGCGTGAAGGCGACCGATCTGCTCGAACTGCTGCGTGAGTTCCATCGCGACAAGCTTGGTCTGTACCAGCGGCACGTCGCGGCCGCCCGCGTCGTCGGCAACTACGACTTCAACAACACCTACCAGTACATCATCGCGCGCGAAGACATGCACGTCGCGTGGGTCGCCGATGCGATCACCGACATGAGCGGACAGCTCGATACCGTCGCGGAGCCGACGATCACGGCGACCGGGAAGGGGGATGCCCGGCAGGCATCCGTCATCACCGAGGACCGCGACGGCGCGGCCGAGTTCCTCGCCAAGTGGCGCCCGCGGGTGGCGAAGATGACGCACGCGCGTCATCGCAGCATGCTCGAGGTGATCCTCGGAGAGACCGTCGAGCACAAACGCTTCTTCGAGCAGGCGCTCGCCGGACGCTCGGATCTCCTCGGCCGCCGCGCCGACGGCGCCGGCACCCCCGGCGTCGTCATGTCTACGAGGTGGGTCGAGTAACGCGCGTCGCCATCGCCATCGGCAGCAACCTCGGCGATCGCCACGCCGCGATCGCGTTCGCCGCCGAGCGCCTGTCATCCTTCATCGACAATCCAGCGCTCTCGACGCCGATTGAAACCGAGCCCGAAGGGGTCGGTGGCGAAACGCAGCCGCTCTATCTGAATGCCGTCCTGACCGGCGAGACCGGCCTGCCCGCGCGCGAGCTGATGGACGCGCTCCTCGCCATCGAGCGCGAGTACGGACGCGAGCGGCCCTATGCCGGCGCGCCGCGCACGCTGGACCTGGATCTCGTCCTGCTCGGCGACCAGGTCGTCGACGAGCCAGGGCTGCACGTGCCGCATCCGCGGTTCAGGGATCGATTCTTCGTGCTCGGGCCGCTGGCGGAGGTGGCCTCGGATCTGCGCGATCCGGTTACCGGGTTGAGCGTGAGCGAGCTGCTGCGGAAGCTGCTGCGAGACGAGAGCCGCTGACTCAGGGGCCGGGGACCAGGGGCCCGGGACCGGGGCCGGGGGCCGGAAAAACAAAAAGGCCGGGAGCGCGGCTCCCGGCCCACTTCTTACTTCCTACTTCTTACTTCTTACTTCCGTTAGGTCGTGGTCTTCTTGTAAACCCGCTTCGTGGGTCCGCGTCCACCGGTGCCTTCGATCGTCAGCAAGCCCTTGTCGAGCGACCAGGTCTGCGTCTGCTCGCCGCGCTCGCTCTTGGTGGTGATGACGATCTTGTTGCCGTCCCACTTCGCGCTGGCCTTGGCCGTCATCTGGCCCATTGTGATCTCGGTTTCGGTGCCGTCGAGCTTGTACGCGGTGGTCACGGGTCCCTGCTGGCCCTGACGCTCGATCGTCAGCGTGTCGGCTGTCTGCTTGACCGTCATCGGCCCGCCGCCGCCGCCGCGCTGTCCGCCGCCACCGCCTGTGCCGGCCGGCGGGGCGCCGCTCGCCTCGGGGTCCAGCGTCCAGGTGCCGGAGAAGTCCGGCTTCTGGGCCCATGCGACGGTTGCAACCGCGAGAATGGCGGCTGCGATCAATCCGATCCTTGCCCGCTTCATGCCTCTGCTCCTTTGAATGATGAACTACGTGCCCGTCTACGATTGTCCCTTCGACTCGATTCGCTCGCTCAGGGCAGGCCTACTCGAACCGAAGAGCTTCGATCGGATCCAGGCGCGCCGCTTTCCGCGCCGGATAGAACCCGAAGAATACACCAGTGGCTGCAGCGAAACCGAACGCCATGGCGATCGAGTTCGACGGAATCGACGTCGGCCACTGCAGCGTGCGCTCGAGAATGTCCGAGAGCGCGAACCCGAACCCGATGCCGATCAAGCCGCCAAACAAGCTGATCACGACCGCTTCGACGAGGAACTGCAGCAGCACGTCCTTGCCGCGCGCGCCAACTGCAAGACGCAGACCGATCTCGCGGGTGCGCTCCGTCACCGACACGAGCATGATGTTCATGATGCCGATGCCGCCGACGACCAGCGAGACGCCGGCAATCGCCGCCAGCAGCGTGGTCATCGTCTTGGTCGTTTCCGTCCGCAGGTTGGCCATGTCTTCGAGCGTGCGGACCATGAAGTCGTCCGGATCGCCGCCCGAGAGCTTGTGGCGGATCCGCAGCGTCTCGCGGATCGCTTCCGCCACAGGCGCCGTGTTCGAGGTCGTCGCCGACACGGTGATGTCGTTGATGTGCTGCTGTCCCTGCAGCTTCTTCTGCACGGTCGTGTACGGCACGTAGACGACGTCGTCCTGATCCTGGCCCATCGCCGACTGGCCCTTCGTCGACATCACGCCGATGACCTTGAAGGGCTGATTGCGGATGCGGATGATCTGGCCGGTCGGATCGATGTCAGGTCCGAACAGCGTGTCGGAGACGAGCGAGCCGAGCACCGCGACCTTCTGCGCCGTACGGACGTCCTGGGTGGTGAAGAATCCGCCCATCTTCGGCTGCCAGCTGCGGATGAACGGGAAGTCGACGTCGGTGCCCTTGATCTGCGTATTCCAGTTCTGGTTGCCGGCGATGACCTGCCCGCGGCTGTTGGCGCCGGCGGCGACGTACTGGACGCCCGGGATGGTGCGCAGCGACTCGGCATCGTCGGGCATCAGCGTGTTGGACATGCCCTGGCCCTGCCGGACGCCGCCCGACGAGAAGTTGCCGGCGTTGATGTTGATCATGTTGGTGCCGGCGGACTTCACCTGGTCCTCGATCGCCGCCTGCGCGCCGCGGCCGAGCCCGACCATGGCGATGACCGCCCCGACGCCGATGATCATTCCCAGCATCGTCAGCACGGTCCGCATCTTGTTGCGGTTCAGCGCCTTCAGCGCGATCCGCAGGGTCATGAATATCGACATCGAGGGCTCCTAGGCGACGCCGTGTTCCGATGGTGAAGGATCGCTCGCAACGTGCTCGGCATCGACATCTTCGGGCGGAGGCAGCGCGGCGAGTTCCTTTTCGGCATCGCGGCGATTCGTGATCTTCTGATCGAGCTGGATGCGTCCGTCACGAAACCGAATCAGCCTCGTGCCGTACTCGGCGATGTCCATTTCGTGCGTGATCAGGATGATCGTGATCCCGCGCTCGATGTTGAGCCGCTGGAAGATCCCCATCACCTCGACGCTGGTCCGCGTGTCGAGATTGCCCGTCGGCTCGTCCGCAAGGATGATGGACGGCTCGTTGATGAGCGATCGCGCGATCGCGACACGCTGCTGCTGTCCGCCGGACAACTGATTCGGATAGTGGTGATGTCTGTTCGCCAGGTTCACCGCCGTGAGCGCGGCCATCGCCCGCTTGTGCCGTTCGGCCGACTTCATTTTGCTGCCGCCGTTGTAGAGCAAAGGCAGCTCCACGTTGTCGAGCGCAGTGGTCCTCGACAGCAGGTTGAATCCCTGGAACACGAACCCGATCTTCTTGTTCCGGATCGACGCCAGCTCGTCCTTCGACATCCGCGAGACGTCCTTGCCGTCGAGGAGGTACTGGCCGCTGGTCGGACGATCGAGGCACCCGAGGATATGCATCAACGTCGACTTGCCAGAGCCCGACGGGCCGGTGACGGCCACGAACTCGCCGGCCTCGACGTCCATGTCGGCCCCGCGCAGCGCACGAACGACAACCTCGCCGACCTGGTACGTCTTCACGAGGTTTCGAACTGAGATAACAGGCATGGGTACCTTGCTGAAAAGTAAGAAGTAGGAAGTTAGAAGTAAGAAGTTGAGCGCTCTTTACTTCTTACTTCCTACTTCTGACTTTCTTACTTCCAATCTATCTTCCTCGCCCCGGACCGCCGCCGCCCGGATTGCCTCGGCCTGGCTGGCCGCGCTGCGGCTGGCCCATCAGCGGATTGTTGCCGGCGCCGCTCTGGCCGGGCACGAGCTTCGGCTCCAGACCAGTGACCATGTTTACTACGACCGCCTGTTCGTCCTGCAGGTCCCCGCTGAGCAGCTCGGTGTAGGTGCCGTCAGAGATGCCCAGACGGACGTTGACAGCCTTGAGCTTCTTGTCGACATACAGCCACACGCGGCCGCGCGTCTCGACCGTCGGCAGGGGAGCGAACAGCGCATCGATCGACGTTGCCCCGCTGGCCACCGCGCCGCCCGCGGCCACGTTGCCCGCAATGCCGCGGCTCATGTCGCGCCGGCCGAAGCCCTGATCGCCGCGGCCGCCGTCGCCGCCGCGTCCGCCGCCGTTCTGCGCCATCCGCTGCTCCCAGCGCTGACGCTCTTCCGGCGTCATGGTCTTCAGGCGCTCTTCCATTCGTTTGCGGCGCTCCTCCGGCGTCATATTCGGATCGCGTCCGCCGCCGCGTCCACCGGCCGTGCGATCGCCGTCCTGGGCCTGCCGTTCAGGCCCTGCGTTCCCTCGGCCGTCGCTACTTTGGCCTCGCGGTGCGGCTGGAGTGGCCGGATGGTGCTGCCGCGCCCGCCGGCGGCTGTGCGGCGCCGGAGGCCGGCTGCGATGCGCCGCCCTGCGGCGCGAGCCGCTCCACCTCGTCCGGGCTGGCCCAGCGCCGCCGCGTCCGCCGCGCTGCAACTCGGGCGGCATCTCCTGATTCAACACGGTGAACATTTCTTCGGTCGGCCGGAACCGCGTCGCGGCCGCCGGCACGCGCAGCACGTCGGTCTTGCGCGCCACCTCGATATTGACGTTGGCCGTCATGCCCGGCTTCAGCTTCCATTGCGGGTTCGGCACCGCGATCACGGTCGAGTAGACGACGACGTTCTGAACGACCGTCGGCTGGAGGCGCACCTGGTGGACCGTGCCGGTAAAGGTTTCGGTCGGATAGGCATCCACGCGGAACGTCACGTGCTGTCCCGGACGCATGCGGCCGACGTCCGCTTCGTCGATGTTCGCGAGCACCTGCATCTTCGCCAGGTCTTCGGCGATCTGGTAGAGCACCGGCGCGTTCATGCTGGCGGCGACGGTCTGACCCGGGTCGACGCTACGCGAGATCACGATGCCGTCAATCGGCGACTTGATGACGGTGTGTCCGAGGTTGACTTCCTGAGCGTTCAGGTCGGCCTTGGCCTGCGTCAATGCCGCCTCGGACGACTTGATCTGCGACTTACGGTCAGGACGTTCATGTCCGCGGTATCGAGCTGATCCCTCGGGATGAGCTGCTTGTCCCACATCTGCTTTGCCTGACCTTGTTTTCGCTCGGAGTCGGCGAGGTTGACCCGCAGCCGCTCGAGATCGGCCTCCGCGCGGACGACGCTCGCGGTGCGCTGCTCGATTTGCGTTTGAATCAGCGACGGATCGAGCCGCGCGATGATCTGGCCCTTCTTCACGATGGAGTTGAAGTCCGCGTACATGTCCTGCACCAGACCCGACACCTGCGTGCCGACGTCGACCGTCGTCACCGCCTCCAGCGTGCCGGTGGCCGGCACGATGTCGGCGACGTCGCCTCGCGTGACGGGCATGGTCGTCACGGTCGGTTCGGGCCTCGTGTCGCGCATGTAGTACGCGGCACCGCCGGCGCCGACCGCGATGAGGACGAGGAGGATCGTGATTAGCTTTTTCATGATGTCGAGTCCGTTTACGAGTGCTTCACCGCGCCCCCGCGCAGGCCTTTCCAGCCCTCTTCGAAGAGCGTATAAACCGTCGGCACGAAAACCAGCGTGATCAACGTCGACGCGGTCAGCCCGCCGATGACGACGCGCGCCAGCGGCGCCTGCAGCTCGGCGCCGTCGCCGAGGGCCAGCGCCATCGGGACGAGGCCCAGGATCGTCGTCAATGTCGTCATGATGATCGGCCGCAGCCTGGTCCGTCCGGCCAGTTCGACCGCCTCGCGCAGCGCCATGCCGTCGCGCCGGCGGAGGATGTTCGTGTAGTCGACGAGCAGGATCGCATTACTTACGACGATGCCCGCCAACATGATTACCCCGATGTAGGCCTGCAGGCTGAAGGTGGTGTTCGTCAGCTTGAGCGCGAGCACCACGCCGATCGCCGCGAGCGGCACCGAGAACATGATGATGAAGGGGTCGCGCAGCGACTCGTACTGGGACGCCATGACCGCGTAGACCAGGACGACCGCGAGGATCAGCATCATCTGCAGCTGCTTGAACGCGCGCTCCTGTTCCTCGACTTCGGCGCCGAAGCCGACCTGGAACTGCGGCGACACGCGCACCTCGCCCATGCGCTCGTTGACCGCCTTGACCGCTTCGCTCAGCGCGATTTCCGGTTCCGCCGTGACGCGCAGGATGCGCTCCTGGTTCTTGCGCTGGATTTCCGTCGGACCGGATTGATTCCGCATCGTCATCAGGTTCTTCGCCTGCATGACCTGGCCGGTCGGTGCGTTGATCAGCACGTCGTTGATGTCTTCGACGCGCTCGCGGTCCTCCTCGCGGAGCCGGACGATGATCGGATACTCGTTGCCGTGCTGCCGGAAGAACGCCGCCTGCGTGCCGGCCACGTTGGTGCGGATGCTGTCGGCCACGTTCGTGACGCTCAGCCCGAGCAGCGCGGCTTTCGGACGATCCACTTCGATCGCCAGCTCGGGGCGTCCTTCCTCGCGGCTGATGCGGGCGTTGCGCACCGCTTCGGGAATCTTGTCCATCAGGTTCTTCGCCGCCTGCGAGATCTCGCGCGCCTGCTGCAGGTCGTCGCCGCGGACTTCGAGCGCGAGCCGGCTGTCGCCGCCGCCCATCAGGCGGTTCATCGCGGAGTTGCCGCCCGAGGCGCGGGTGCTGATGATGACGCCGGGGATGACGCCGGTCAGCTTGCGGTTGAGATCGCGCGCGATCTCTTCGCTCGTGCGGGTGCGCTTCTCCTTGTTGACCAGCCGGATGGTCGCCTGCGAGCGGCTCGCGGATCCGCCGAAGCCGCCCGAGCCCGCCTGGGTGATGATGATTTCTTTCTCCGGAACGTACTCCTCGATCAGCGATTCGAGTCTCACCGCCACATCGTGCGCGCGCTCGATGCGGGTGCCGACCGCCAGCTCGGCGGTGACACTGACTTCGCCTTCGTCGGCCACCGGCATCAGCTCATATCCGATGGTCGGCAGAATCAGGACGGCCGCGACGACGAGCGCCGTGCCCAGCCCGAGCACGGTCGGACGATGCATCAGCGCCTTGTGGAGGATCCGGCGGTACGAATCGTCCATCCCCTCGAGCGCCCGCTCGCTGACCGAAAAGAGGCGGCCGATGAGGCCCTTGCGATCGCCGGCGTGGACGGGAGGCTTCAGGACCCTCGAACACAGCACCGGAACGATCGTGACCGCCACGAACAGCGACATCGACAGCGAGAACATCACCACGTACGAGAGCTGCTTGAACAGGATGCTCGACACGCCGCTGAGGAACAGCAGCGGCACGAAGACCGCCACATGGGTGAGCGTCGAGGCCAGGATCGCCGACCAGACTTCCTCGCTGCCGTCGATCGAGGCCCGCATCCGATCCTTGCCCATCTCCATGTGACGGTAGGTGTTCTCGAGCACCACGATCGACGCATCCACGATCATTCCGACGCCGAGCGCCAGACCGCCGAACGTCATCGTGTTGAGCGTGAAGCCGCCGAAATAGAGCAGCGCGAACGTGCCGATGATCGAAATGGGAATCGACGTGCAGATGATCAGCGTCGAGCGCAGGTTGCGCAGGAACAGGAAAATGATGGCGACGACCAGGATGGCGCCGAGGATCGCGGCTTCCTGAACCGAGGCGATCGATCGATTGATGAAGATCGAGCTGTCGTCGAGCACCGACAGCTTCAACCCCGGGATTTCCGTGTTGATGCGCGCCACCTCGGCCCGGACCGCGTCGGCAATGGCGACCGTGTTCTGCCCGGACTGCTTCGTCACGCGCAGCCGGACCCCGGGATTGCCGTTGATGCGCGTGAAGGAGCGCAGGTCCTCGGTCGAGTCACGGACTTGCGCGATGTCCCTCAGATAGACCGGCACGCCGCCGCGCGTCATGACCACCAGGCTCTCGATCTCGGCGAGGTTCGCGAACTGACCCTGGCTGCGCAGCAGGTAGGTCCGATCGCCCTCGTCGATTTCGCCGAGCGGCACGTTCTGGTTCTCGGATCGCAGCAGCTGGACGATCCGGTTCACCGGCAACTCCAGCGCGGTGATCTTTTCCTTCGACAGCTCGACGTGGATCTGCCGGCGCAGTCCTCCTTCGACGCTGACCGAGGCGACGCCAGGCACGCGCTCGAGGCGCGGGGACAGGTCGTTCTCGGCCATCTCGCGCAAGCGTGACGCGATCGAAATTGCCCTCGACGCCGACGCCCATGATTGGCTGGGCGTTCGCATCGAACTTGAACATGACCGGAGCGTCCGCTTCCTCCGGCAGGCGGCCGCGCACGCGATCGAGCCGGTTGCGGACATCGTCTGCCGCTTCGTTCAGGTCGGTGCCCCACGCGAAGTTCAGCGTGACGCGGCCCGAGCCTTCCGACGAGGTGGATTCCAGCCGCTCGACGCCGCTCGTGGCGCTGAGCGCCTGCTCGATCGGCCGCGTCACCAGCTCTTCGATCTCCAGCGGCCCGACGCCCGGATAGCTGACCCGAACCGTGAGGCTGGGATAGGTGATGTCGGGCATGAGGTCCACTGGCAGCCGCGCGAGCGACATGATGCCCAGCAGGATCACGACCCCCGAAATCATGAACATCGTGACGGGGCGTTCGATCGCCGTGCGTGGAATGCTCATCGTGCGGCCCCCTCACGTGCTGTCCCGGCGCCCTCGCGGCCGCGGCCGCCCTGACGCTGTCCGGCGGCGGCCACCACGCGGTCGCCATCCTTGAGGGCGCCGGCGCCGGTGGTAATCACTTTGGCGCCGTCCTTCAGCCCGGACGTGATCTCGATGTGCTCGCCGTCGCGGATGCCGACTTCGACGGGGAGGAACCGCGCGGTCAGCGCGGCCTGCTGGCCGCCCGACGTCGTCGCGGCGGGCTGCGCTTCCGGTTGGACCGCGACGAACACGCCGCTCTTCCCGTCAATCGCGATCAGCGCCGCGCGCGGGATCGTCAACGCATCGGCACGCGTATCGACCGTCAGCTGCACCCGCGCATACATGCCGGGTTTCAGCCGGAACCCCGGGTTGGGCACCTCGATTTCCATCTCCGCGGTGCGGGTAGCCGGATCGAACACCGGCGCCACGCGGCTCACGCGGCCGGCGAACTTCTCGCCGGGGAACGCGTCGACTTCGACCTGCGCGCGGGTGCCCGCTGGCACACGCCGGACATCGCGCTCGACGAGATTCGCCACCATCCGCACGAGGCTGATGTCGACCACCGAGGCGACCGGCGCATTCGTGCTGGCAAACGCGCCAGAATCCAGAAAGCGCTTGCCGACGAAGCCGTCGACAGGGGAGACGATCAGCGTGTTCGACAGCGTGATCTTCAGCTCGTCGAGCCGTGCCTTGGCCTGCTCGAACTGCGCGCGCGCGAGATCGATCTGGGCCAGCGCCGCTTCGTACCGCGCCTGCGTGTCGTCGTAGGTCTGCTGCGGCAGCAATTGACGCTCGTAGAGGTTCTTCGAGCGATCGAGGTTCGTCTTGGCGAGCTTCAGATCCGCCTCGCGCTGCCGGATCGACGCCTGCGACACCTGATACGACGCCTCGGCCTGCCGCACCTGCTCCTGGATTTCGCGATCTTCGACGCGCGCGATCACCTGACCGCGGCGCACCGGATCGCCGAGCTTCACGTCGACCGACTGCAGCCGGCCGTTGACGCGCGGCACGACCTGCACCGTCGCCTCGCCAATCAGGTTGCCGACGAGCAGGATCTGTTCCGCCACAGCGGTTCGCTTCACGTCCGCGAACTCGACCGGCATCGGCGGGCGCGCGCCGCTGGTCGGGCCGCCCCGGCCGCCCGGCTGATAACCGCCCGAGCCGGAGGCTCCGCCGGCCGCGGCCGAATCGCTGGTGCGGTTGTAGACGACCGCACCGGCGGCGGCGAGCAGGACGACGGCGATGATGACGACGAGTTTACGCATTACCCACCAAGGTTCCTGAGACGCGTTACCGCGGGCTGATCTGGACGCGCTCGAGGTCGACCAGCGCGCGGCGGTAGTTCAGCAGCTGGCGCAGCTCGCTGTTCTGCGCGTCGTTGAGATCGCGCTGGGCCTGGACCACTTCGAAGTTGGTGGCCATGCCGACGTCGAACTTGCTCTGCGCCGCCTTCAGCCTCTGCTCCGACAACTCGCGCGACGCCTGCGCCGCCTGCAGCCCCTCGAGCGTGTTGCGGACCTGCACCGCGGCGCTGGTGACGTCGGTCGCGATCTGCAGCTCGGTCGTCTTGATCTGCGCCTGGTTCTGCTGGAGGATCAGCCGCTGGCGCGCGAGGTTCGCTTCGTCGGCGCTCTGGCCGATCGGATAGCTGAAGTTCAGCTGCAGCGTCCACGTCGGTGCGTCCCAGGCCGAGATGTTCTGCAGCGCATCCCAATAGCCGCCCCGGATGAGCGGCTGCACCGAGTCCCGCGGAATCGTCGTGCCGCCGCGGCCGTCGAGCTGATACTGCGTGAGCAGGTTCAGCTGCGGAAGCTTCGAGTTCCGCAGGCTGTTGATCGTCAGATTCGTGCTGTCGATGTTCTTCCGGTTGATGATCAGATCCGTGCGGTTCTGCAGCGCGTTGCGGACCGCGCCCTCGAGATCGATCGGTTCCGGCTGCGGCGACGGCCGATCGACGGGGTTGACGGTCGCGCTCCACAAGTCGTCGTCCGTGCCGCTGACGATGAGCCGCTTGAGGGCGAGCTCGGTGTTGCGCACCGTCGCCTGCGCCGTCACCAGCTGCTGTCGCCGGCTCGCTTCTTCCGCCTGCGCCTGCACGACGTCGATCGGCGCCATCGTGCCGATCTCCACGCGGGACTTGTTGTCGGTGACCAGCTTCGTCGCCAGATCGAGCGAACGCTGCGAGGCTTCCACCGCCTGATACGCGAACACCAGCTCCCAGTACGAATTCCGGACCTGCGCCACCGTGCTGGCGGTCGTCGCCGCCAGGTCGATTTCGGCGATGTCCTGCTGGATCTTCTGGCTTTCGAGCTGCGTGCGCGTGGCGTCGGTCTTGAAGTTGCGGAGCAGCGGCTGCGTGTACTGCGCCGTCAGCACGGATCCGAACGCCGGATTGAACGTGGCATTGTCGCGGTCCGTGAACACGCGGTTGTTATTGAACGTGACCGAGTAGTTGCCGCCGCCCCACGGCACCGCCTGCTGAACGCCCGCGTTCCAGCGCTGCGTGTCGGTGGTGACGATCGTGCCGCCTTCGACCGTCGTCGTCGGCAGCGCCGTCGCCGAGTTGTTGCTGAACAGCGAGGTCAGCGTCGGACGATACGCGGCAAGCGTCGCGGCGATGGAGTAGTCGAACGTGCGTGGCGTCAACCGCTGCGACGCCAGCGTCAGGTTCTTCTCGATCGCACGGTTAACCGCCTCGTCGATGGTGAGGTTCACCACCGGCCCCGCCGGCGCTCCCGGTACCTGCGTACCCGGCGTCGTCTGCGCCATGGCCTGCTGAATCAGCGCCTTGACATGGTCCGCCGAGGGGGCAGGAGCCTGATGCTGCGGCTCCTGGGCCGACGCCGGCGTCGCGAGCGCGACGGCCAGCGCCGCCGCAACGGTGAAAGATGCGGTCTTACTCACGGTGAAAGCCTCCAGAGTGCTGTGATCCTGGGAAAGAGAGCCCTTAAGTATACGGGTTATCGATGGTCGGACTTGCGGCGGTTTTCGTCGCGCCGCTTCCGAAACGCCTCGAGTTTCGCCAGCTGGTCAGGCGAAAGAACGAGGGTCATGCGGTAGAGCATGACGGTGCGAGTCGTGTTCATCTCCGCTTCAAGCTTTTCGAGTTTTTCTACTTGCGAGGTGACGGTTGCCACGTCTGCCGTTGCGTTCCTTGAGCAGCTTCGCAACCGCATTCTCCAAATCCCGATGCTGGCTCGCCTTCGCGCGTTGAGCGGGGAACATCGCGTCGAAAATCGCTTCGATTTGTTTTGACTGCGCGTCCGTGATGCCGATTTCTTTCCGGCTCTCGGGATTGATCCACCACTTCCAGTGGTCCGGATCCTGCGGAACCGCTGCTGTTTGGTTTCGTGCGCTTCCTGATCCTTGGCGGGAGGCGGCTCCTGCGGTGGCTGGCTCGCCATGAGCGCCCGACGCCGCCAGCAGGGCGACCACGAGAATCGACGCAAATTTTCTGGCCATTGAACTTACTCTCCGGGCTGGTTACAGGGGCTAATACGACTTCCTGCCACCCGTCGTTTACCGTCGGTGGGTATTTGCGGTTCGAAGCGCAGCTCTACTGTATCCCGCAAATTATTGCATCTACAAGACATTTGCGCTGGCAACCGGCTTGCTTCCGAGGTCGGCCAGTGGACGTAACGCGGGAGTGGATCGTGCGAAGAGTCAGCGTGGTGGTTGTGTCGTTGGCGTTGGTGCTCGCGGGATACGGCCTCGGCCGCGCCAGCGACAAGGACGAGGCGGTCGTGACGGTCAAAGTGACGTCAGCGGATCACGAGATTCAAGAAGGATATTTCTCGCTCGGGGAACACACGACGGTGATGGTGAAGCCCGGAACCGGCCTTTACCAGTTCCTTGCCCGGCACCGGGATCGCACGATTACGGTTACCCTGGCGGACAGTTCCACCCGTCAACTCTCGCGGCTCGACCGTTGAGCCGTCGGATGAGGCAGGCCTAAAGGCCTGCGCTACGGGTGTCGGATGGGGCAGGCCTAAAGGCCTGCCGTCGATCAGCTCCTGGCAAACAGGGACAGGCGCTCGATCACCTGCCCGACGATGTTGTTCGGGGTGGAGGCGCCGGCGGTCAGACCGACGACCAGATTGCGCTCCTCCGGCAGCCACTCTGTCGCAATCTCCTCCCGGCTCGCGGTCGTTGACGGTGCGCCGACAGGGCGATGCCGCAGTTCGCTCTTCGACATCAGGCACTCAGGGTCGGCGATGTGGTAAGTCGTCACGCGCTCGGCGCAGATACGCGCGAGATTGCACGTGTTGCTGCTGTTGTAGCCGCCGACGACGATCATGAGGTCGAGCCGGTGTTCGTCGAGCAGCGCGATCACCGCGTCCTGACGCTCCTGGGTCGCGCTGCAAATCGTGTCGAAGGCGCGGAAGTGCTGCGGCAGCCGCTCGTCGCCATATCGATCGGCCATCGCTTTCCGGAACATCTCTCCAATCTCCAGCGATTCGGTCATCAGCATCGTCGTCTGATTCGCGCAGCCGACGCGTTCGAGGTCGCGATCCGGATCGAAACCGGGCGACACAGCGTTGCTGAAACGCGACAGGAATGCCTCGCGGCTGCCGCCGTTGCGGATGTAGTCGCAGACGAACGCCGCGTCCTCGCGGTCGAGGACGACGAGGTAATGCCCGCCCGGATACTTCAACGCCTGTGACGCGGTTGCCTGGGTTTCTTCGTGCTTGACCTTGCCGTGAATGACCGACGTGAACCCGTCCTGCGCGTAGCGGACGACGTTCTTCCACACGTTGAGCACCGACCCGCACGTGGTGTCGACGAGCGTGCAGCCCTGGTTCGTGAGGCGCGCCATGTCGGTGACCGTCACGCCGAACGCCGGAAGGATGACGATGTCGTCGCGGCCGAGCGTATCGGATTGCTCACCCGGGTCGGAGAGGAAGCGAATGCCGGCCGCCCGCAGCCTGTCGTTCACGTGCGGGTTGTGGATGATCTCGCCGGTCAGGAAGACGTTCTGCCCGGGGAAGCGCCGGCGTGCCTGATAGGCGTAGTCCACGGCGCGTTCGACGCCGTAGCAGAAGCCGAACTCGCGCGCGAGATACAGCGTCAGGCGTCCGGATTTGAACTGATAGTCGTTGGCGCGGACCTCGTCGACGATCGCGCTGTGGTAGGCGGCGGCCAGTTCACCAGCCACCGCCTCCTTCATGTCGAGGCCCTTGCGGAAAATGAGCGGTTGTGAGGAACCCACGAACTCTGATGTGCCCCTGGCGCCCTAGCGCGGCCGATCGTCGTCGCGCGCGCGGGGCGTCAGCTCGTCGAGGGTCGACAGGAACTGCGCGCTTCGCGCCGTGAGGTCGGCATCGCCGTAGAAGATCGCCTCGTCGACCGAGGGATTGCTCGACAGCTGACCCGATGGCCGCGGCACGTTGTCGGCGACCTGCCCGTTGTTCGTCGCCGGACGAGGCGCGTTGAGCATGTCGGTGAGGTTGAACAGCTGTCCCGTCGCGAGCCCGATCACCAGGCCCGCCGCGGCCGCCGTGGGGACCCAGCGCGGTACGACGCGGCGCTGCTCGCCGCGCGCCCGCGTGAACTTCGGGAACGTGATGATGCGCGCGGGGCGCTCGAGCGCCTCGAGGCGCCTGAAGATCTGCGCCTGCTGTGCCGCCAGGCGCTCCGGCGAGATGGCTTCCTCCGCCTCGGCGCGCGCGTCGGTCCGCATGTCGTCGAGCCACGTGTCGATCGAGGCGAAGCGGGCGCGGCAGTGCGCGCAGGACGTCAGGTGCGGGTCGGTCGGTACTGGTTGCCGCGGCCCAGATCTCGAGCAGGGCGTCGTCGTCCAAGTGCCGATTGGCGCCGAGGCGGCTAAGGATTGACACGGCGTTTCTCTCCAGCAAGTCCCTGATGTTCGGCATCCGTGCCGAGCAGCGTCCGCAGCTTGCGGATTGCGCGAAACAGATGCACCCGGACCGTCGACTCGTTCAGCCCCGTCAGCGCGCTCACTTCGCGCGACGTGCAGCCTTCGTAGTGGCTCAGCATGAACACCGAGCGCTGCCGTTCCGGCAACTTCGCGAGCGCTGCAGCCACCTGCTGCCGGCGCTCCCTCGCGAGCAGCTGGGCTTCCGGCGACGGTCCGCCGCTCGCCATCCGCTCGGCAAAGTCGGGCTGAGCGGGAGAACTCTCCGGCATCGACACCAGCCAGCGTTCCCGGCGGGTTCGAGCCTTGATCCGATCCAGGCACCCGTTGATCAGGATGCGCGTGAACCACACCTCGAAAGGCAGCTCCTCGCGGAACGTCGAGAGGTGCGAGTACGCCTTGACGAACGCATCCTGCACGGCTTCGTCGGCTTCCGCCGCGTCGCGCATGTAATGAAAAGCGATGCGGCCGGCGCGCCGCTGGTGCCGGGCCACGAGCTCGGCGTAGCGGTCGCGCGCCTCCTGGTTGCGCCCCTCGGCCTGTAAAGCCTTGACAGCCGAGGCCGCCAGGCTGTCGGCTTCCCTCGAGGGCACGCCCGCCGTCTGAGCTCCTGTCATTAGATTACGCCTAGGGCCCTCAATCGTTTACCCGGGGTCAGCCGGCCAGCTTCATTATATAGGCCCGGCGGATACAATGGCGCCGATGGCGCGTTCGGTGGAGGAGCAGGGGCGTCCACGCGGCTCCGAGTTCGTTTTTACACGTCTGCGGTACGAATCCGGCGACTGGGACTATAACCCGAAGGTTGCCGCCAACGTCCTCAATTCCGTCCTGGAATACACGACGATTCCGGTCTACCCCGAAGAGGTCGTCATCGACGCTGGGTCCGAGGAACTGTTTTCCTTCCCCTTTCTCTTCATGACCGGCCACAAGCTCGTGCGGTTCAGCGCCGACGAGCGCCGCAGGCTCAAGACCTTCGTCGAGCATGGCGGCTTGCTCTTCTCGGATGACTGCAACCACGACGTCAACGGGCTGTACGCCCGCAGCTTCGAAGAGGAGATGAAGATCGTCTTTCATCCCCATGGGGCGATGCCCAAGCTGGCAGCCAGGCACCCGCTCTACCGGAGCTTCTTCGTGTTCGACGACGGGCCGCCGACGACGTCGCACGAGCTGAATGGCTGGGGGGACGAGATCGTGCACGATTACCTGCGCGGCGTCGAACACCAGGGACGCGTGGGCGTGCTCTACAGCAACAAGGACTACGGCTGCGAGTGGGACTACGACTGGCGGAACAAGCGCTTCCAGCGCGAGGACAACACGAAGTTCGCGGTCAATATCGTTGTGTACGCATTTCTGTCCTGAAGGAGCACGATGTCGCGGGTGCTGGTGATAGATGACGATCCGGGGGTGCGCGAGAGCATGAGCCGCATGCTGTCGCAGGCGGGCTACACCGTGCGGGTCGCCGAGACCGGCGAAGAAGGGTTCGACATCGCACGGGCAGGCGGGTTCGACGTCATCCTGTCGGACATGCGCATGCCCGGGCTCTCCGGCCTCGACGTCCTGCGCAAATTGCGCGACGTCAGGGTCGACGCGTCGTTCATCGTCATGACCGGGTTTGGCACGGTGGACAGCGCCGTCGAAGCAATGAAGCTCGGCGCGGTCGATTTCGTGCAGAAGCCGTTCTTCCGCGACGAGCTGCTGATGCGCGTGCGCTCGGCGGCGGAGCGTCGTCAACTCGCGCGGCAGGTCGATCTGCTGCAGCGGCAGATGCCGCCCTCGAGCGATGGCGATCCGCTGGTGGGGGAGAGCGCCGCGATGACGCGGGTGAAGGAAGTGATTCGCCGGGCGGCGACCGCGCCGGGAGCGGTGCTGATCACCGGCGAGACCGGCACCGGCAAGGAGCTCGCTGCGCGTGCGATTCACGGCGGCAGCGCCCGCGCGCAGCGGCCCTTCGTGGCGCTGAACTGCGCGGCGATTGCCGAGACGCTGCTCGAGACGGAGCTCTTCGGCCACGCGCGCGGCGCGTTTACCGGCGCATCGGGCCAGCGCCCGGGGCTCATCGAACACGCCGCCGGCGGCACGCTGTTCCTCGACGAGATCGGCACGATGACGAAGGCGCTGCAGGCCAAGCTGCTGCGCGCGCTGGAGTCAGGCGAGGTCCGGCGCATTGGCGAGAACGAGAGCCGCCGCGTGGACGTGCGATTCGTGACGGCGACGAACATCGATCTGCCCGCGGCGATCCAGGCCGGCGCGTTTCGCGAAGATCTCTACTACCGCATCAACGTGCATCGCGTGCACATGCCGCCGCTGCGGGAGCGCGCCGGCGACGTGCCGCTGCTCGTCGGGCACTTCCTCGCGCGCTACGGCCGCACGACCGGCGTCGTCGCCTGTTCGCCGGCGGCGCTCGCGCTGCTCTCCGAGTTCGCGTTCCCCGGCAACGTCCGCCAACTCGAGCACATCGTCCAGCGCGCCGTCGCCGTCGCGCGGTCCGAACAGATCGAGCCCGAGGATCTTCCCGAGGAGCTGCTCGCCGCGCGTCCCGCGGCGCCGGCGCCCGAAGGAAGCGTTGCCGCCGCCCGCGAGCGCGCCGAGCGCGAGATGATCCTGGCGACGCTCGCCCGCAATCGCGGCGAGATCACTGCCGCCGCCCGCGAGCTGCAGGTCAGCCGCACGACGATGTGGCGGCTGATGAAGAAGCATGGGATTGAAACTTGACGATTGCGGATTGCAGATTGCCGAGTGCAGAGTGGTGATTGAGGATTGTGGATTGTAGATTGTGTGCGCCGCGCGGGTCACGACGGCGCGCAATTCCTGCCGCCTTCTAGAGTCGCCACTAGAACTTCTCAGTAAATTCGGCGCTCCGCCGCCGGGCGCGGCGATTGCTCTTTGCATCGGTGTATGAACCCGAAGACGAAGGCGCTTCAAGAGCCCTGGGGGATGTCGCGGAGGCTAGAGTCCTCCTCAAGGTAGCCGATGAACTGATCTCGATCTTCGTCAAGTCGCAGATCACCGCCAAACGAAGCCCAGAGCGCAATGGCCGTCTCCGGCGCTGACCAATCAGCACTCCGCAATCTGCAATCACCAGTCTGCAATCCGCAATCTGCAATCTGCAATGTTTCACGTCTGAAACACGTGTGCGTTTCACACATGGAACACGCACACGGTTCGTGAAACGCCTTCCTCCCGGTTCAATCCCGCGAAGTTCCTGATTCATCAGGCGGATAGCTGACGCGGGCGGGCGTGCGCGGATCCGGCCCTGCTCTTGCCTCATCCATGTTCTCTCAATGCCTGAAATGCCGGTGTCCCTGCTCGTCGCCGATCAGGACTCGCGCCTCGTCGAGTTGCTGCAGGAAGAGGCGGCGACGCGCGCGTATCGGGTCACCCGGGCGGCCTCGATTGCCGAGGCGCTGGCGGCCGCGCGCGCGGAGCAGATACATGCCGCGCTGGTGCGGCTCGAGGCGGGCTCCGAGCCCGGACTCGATGCGGTCCGACAGCTGAAAGAAGTCTCGCCGGATACCGAGATTGTCGTCGTCTCGGCCACTGCCTCGCTGGCGTCGGCGATCCGGTCGTACGAGCTGGCGGCGTTCGCGTTCGTGCAGACGCCGGTCGAGAGCGCGCAGCTGATCGCGACGATCGACCGCGCGCTCGAGCGCCGGCGCATCACGCTGCACAACCGCCGGTTGTTCTGGGAATTGCAGACGATCAACGAAATCGCCGAGGGCATCAGCCGGTCGCTGGAGCTGGCGGACGTGCTCGAGGGCGCGCTGCAGCGCGTCGTGCGAGCGTTCGATGCGGTCGCGGGGTCGATCCGGCTGCGCGACGAGCGGACGGGCACGTACGAGACGCGCGCCTACATCGGCACCGCGCGGTCGCGGCTGCCGTGGGGCGACCGCGTCGCGGCGCCTGGCCGCCCGAGCGACAAGGTGATCGCGACGCGGACCGCGCAGGTGATCGAGGACCTGGCCAATGAGGTTCCCGAGGAGCTCGTCCCGCAGCTGCCCGTTCGCAGCGCGCTGAGCGTGCCGATGCTCGCCGGCGACGAGCTGGTGGGCACGCTGACCGTCGCCGCCGCGCCGGCGGGACGGTTCCACTACGCCGACGAGCGGCTCCTCGCGATCATCGCCGGCCAGATCGTCGTCGCCGTGCAGAACGCCCGGCTCCACGACTGGGTGCGCCGCGGGAAGCGCGAGTGGGAGCGCACCTTCGACGCGATTGCCGATCCCATCGCGGTCTTCGACAGCCGCGGCGTGCTGCTGCGCGGCAACACCGCGCTGGCGTCGCTGCTTCGCCGGTCGGTCACCGAGCTGCGCCACGCGACCTGCCGCGAGGTCGGCTTCTGCGGCGGCGGCTGCCCGAACTGCGCCGTCGGCCTCGCGCTCGGCCACGACGCAGCCGGCAGCGCCGAGATCACGCTGCCCGGCGGCGAGATCCTCAGCGTGACGACGTTCCCGGTGGGCGGCAACGGCGGCGCGTCGGTCGTGCAGGTGGCGAAGAACGTCACCGAGCAGATCCGGTCCGCGCGGCAGCTCCAGCAAATGAGCGACGAGCTGGCGATCACGAACGGGCAGCTGGTCTCGGCGCTCGACCAGCTGAAGTCGACGCAGGCGCAGCTGCTGCAGGCCGAGAAGCTCTCGGCCATCGGCCAGCTGGTGGCGGGCGTCGCGCACGAGTTGAACAATCCGCTGACGAGCGTCATCGGCTACGCGCAGCTCCTGCAGGAGGAGCTGCTCGACGAGCAGAAGCCCGCGGCCGAGCGTGCGTCGCCGCAGATCGCGCAGGACCTGCGGCGGATCGCGGAAGAATCCGAACGCGCCGCCCGCATCGTCCGCAACCTGCTCGCCTTCGCCCGGCGCCAGACCGCCGCGCGCGTGCCGCAGGACGTCACCGAGCTGATCGGCCGGGTGCTGTCGCTCCGCAGCTACGACATGCGGATCAACGACGTCGAACTGGCGACGGAGTTCGAAGACGGCCTGCCGGAGGTCGTCGCCGACGGCAGCCAGCTGCAGCAGGCGCTGCTCAACCTGATTCTCAACGCGCAGCAGGCGATGCGGCAGCGCCCGGTGCGCCGGCTCGGCGTAGGCGCGCGCTACGACGAGAGTGCCGGCGCGGTGGAGATCTCCCTCACCGACACCGGCCACGGGATCGATCAGACGAATCTCTCGCGAATCTTCGATCCGTTCTTCACGACGCGCGAGGTCGGCGAGGGCACCGGCCTCGGCCTGAGCATCTGCTACGGCATCGTCCGCGATCACGGCGGCGAGATCACCGTCGAGAGCCGGGTCAACGCCGGCACCAGGTTCACCTTGAGCATTCCGGCGCGCCCGGCGCCCGAACGCGCCTCCGCAGGCGAGATCCTCCTCGCGCACGCGGATCAAGGCGAACGCGACTTCCTGGCGGCGGCGCTGGGCGCGTGGGGCTACAAGGTCGTCACGGCCGCGAGATCCGACGAAGCGCTGACGCGCTACCGGCGCGGAGGGGTGCTCGCGGTCTTTCTCGATCGCGTGCTGCTGGCGGCGAACCTCGCCGGGTGGTCGGCCGCACGGTCGGACGACACCCGCGAATATCCCGCTGATCCTGCTGGCGATGGCCGGCAGCGACGAACCCATCGAACGTTTCGGCCGTGAACACGCCAGCGCCGTGCTGGCCCCCCCGTTTCAGCTGCGGTTGCTGAAATCGGCGGTTCGCGAAATCGAGAAGCTCAAGGAGTGCGTATGACAGGGCATCGGCCTTTGCTCGTGGTGGTTGACGACGAGCAGGGGATTCTGGAGGTGGTCGGGCGGTTCGCGCGGCGGGCGGGATTCGACGTCGTCGCGTGCAGCGGCGGACGCGACGCGGTGGCGCAGATGGAGGCGCGCCGGGCCGATCTCGTCATGGTCGATCTGCGCATGCCCGACGTCGGCGGTCTCGACGTGCTGCGCGCGCTGCGCGAGATCGATCCGCAGTGCCAGACCGTGCTGATGACGGGCTATGCAACCGTCGACACCGCGGTCGAAGCGATCAAGCTCGGCGCCCGCGATTATCTGAGCAAGCCGCTCGATTTCGGCCGGCTCGATCAGCTGCTCACGGATGTCCGCGACGAAACCGAGCGGCGCCGCAGCGTGCTCTCGCTCGAGGTCGACCTGGCGAGGCACCTGGAGTTCTGCGGGATGATCGGACGCAGCCCGCTGATGCAGGAGCTGTTCGGGATGATTCGACGGCTGGCGCCGCACGTGCGCACCGCGCTCATCACCGGCGAAACCGGCACCGGCAAGGAGCTGGTCGCGCGGGCGCTGCACCGGACCGGACCGCGACGCGATCGCCGGTTCGTCACCGTCAACTGCTCGGCGGTCGTGGAGACGCTCTTCGAGAGCGAGCTCTTCGGCCACATGCGCGGCGCGTTTACGGGCGCGACCGACAACAAGCCCGGACTGTTCGAGCTCGCCGACGGAGGGACGCTGTTCCTCGACGAGATCGGCGAGCTGCCGCTCGGCCTGCAGGCCAAGCTGCTGCGCGTACTCGAGCTGGGCGAAGTGCACCGCGTCGGCTCGCTCGATCCGCGGCGCGTCAGCGTTCACGTCATCGCGGCGACGAACCGCGATCTCCGCGCCGAGGTGACGGCGGGGCGCTTCCGGAGCGACCTCTACTACCGGCTGAACATCGTCGAAGTCCGGCTGCCGCCGCTGCGCGATCGCCGCGAGGACATCCCATACCTGACCGCGTCGTTCGTGCGCGAGACGTCGGAACGGCTGCAGAAGCCGCTGATTGGCCTCACCCCCGCCGCCGAGCGCCTGCTGACGTCGGCGGCCTGGGACGGCAACGTGCGGGAGCTGCGCAACGTCATCGAACGTGCGTGCATCCTCGCGGACGGCGAGTTCATCGCCGAACGCGAGCTGGCGGTGAGCATGCCGCCGCCCCACCTGGCCGTCGCCCCGCTGGCGGCGGCTGCGGCGCCGACGGCGGCCGCGGCGTCCCCGGATGCCGACCTGCTCGTGAACGTCGAGCGCGATCACATTCAGCGGGCGCTCGTGCGTGCCGGCGGCAACAAGAAGGCGGCGGCCAAGATGCTGGGCCTCAGCCGGCGCGCCCTGTATCGGCGGCTCGAGCGTCTCGATCTCGCCGCCACGATCTCGCGCCGCCGCGAACCGGCGATCGTCTGAGGCGGCATGTCAGGCACGCACATGTACGAGGGTCCGGTGCCGATGCACGCGGAGAGCGCGCGGCCGGAGTCGGTGCTGGTCGTCGACGACGAGACCGGGATTCGGGATCTGATGAGCCGCTGGCTCAAGGCGATAGGCTTCTCGGTGAAGACCGCCGCGAACGCCGAGGATGCGCTGCAGGTGCTGCGAAGCCGGCCGGCCGCGGTGGCGCTCTGCGACATCAACATGCCCGGCCGCGACGGGCTGTGGCTGGCCGATCGCATCCGCCACGAGCACCCCGATACCGCGATCATCATGGCCACCGCGCTGACCGACGTCGATCCCGCGGTCGAGAGCCTGCGGAGCGGCGTCGTCGACTACCTGACGAAGCCGTTTGGACGCGATCGCCTTCGCGAAGCGGTGACGAAGGGGGTCGAGTGGCATCGCAACGCCTGCGATTCGCGGAAATGGCGTGACGCGCTCGAGCGTGAAATGCAGGCGCGCCACGAACGGCTGGCCAAGGCCATCGGCGCCCTGCCGATCGTGTCCGACGAGACGCTCGACGCGATGCTGTCGATGTTGACGCTCGGAGAGGGCGATCGCGATGCCTACGCGCACGCGTACCGCGTGGCGGCGCTGTCGGTCGGCATGGCGCGGGCGATGGACTTTCCCGAATCGGACGTCTCGGTGATCGAGCGCGGCGCGCTGCTGCACGACTTCGGCAAGCTGGTGATGCCGCACGCGCTGCTGCGCAAGCCGGCGTCGCTCACCGTCGACGAGCAGAGCCTCATCCGATCGCATCCGGCGATCGGCAGCGCGCTGCTCGCGCGCGTGCCGTATCTGGCCGCCGCCGCGGCGGTGGTCCGCGATGCGCACGAGCGGCCCGACGGCCGCGGTTTCCCGCAGGGCTCCCGCGGCGACAGCGTCTGGCTCGGCGCGCGCCTCGTCACGGTTGCCGACGCCTTCGACACGATGACGCGGCCGCGCGTGTTCCGCGAGGCTCTCAGCCCGGGCGAGGCGCTCGCCGAGCTCGAGCGCGGACGCGGCACCCAGTTCGACGATCGCGTGGTCGACGTCTTCACGCGCATCAAACCATAGTCCCTGTTTGACTTGGCTCATCTGCTGTCTGTACGATCTTTGAAGTTGTAGCTGTCAGCTGACAGCTATCAGCCGTCAGCTTGAACACCGAAAGCTGATAGCTGAAAGCTGTGAGCTGTGAGCTGATAGCTTTCATTCGAAGGATCAGGAGCCGATGTCACAGGTGCAGCAGCAGGGGAGCGGACTCGAGGCGCATGGCATAACCAACGTGGCGAGGGTGTACTGGAACCAGAGCGTGTCCGCCCTGTACGAAGAGGCGGTGCGCCGGCGCGAGGCCCTCATTGCCGCGGAAGGACCGCTCGTCTGCCGCACCGGGCAGCACACCGGACGCTCTCCCAACGACAAGTTCATCGTGCAGGAGCCATCGAGCGCCGACCGCGTCTGGTGGAGCAAGGTGAACCGGCCGATCGACGGCAGGCATTTCGACGCGCTGCACAAGCGCATGATGAACTACGTCGAAGGGCGCGAGCTGTTCGTGCAGGACTGCTATGCGGGCGCGGATCCGAGATACCGCCTGCCGGTCCGCATCATCACCGAGCACGCGTGGCACAGCCTGTTCGCCCGGCACATGTTCATCGACGTGCCGAATTCGGCCGGCGCGCCGGCGCACACGCCGGAATTCACCGTCATCGACATGCCGGGGCTGACCGCCGAGCCGGGGAACCACGGCACCAACTCCGAGGTCTTCATCCTCCTGAACTTCGCGAAGAAGCTCGTGCTGATCGGCGGCACCAGCTACGCGGGGGAGATCAAGAAGTCGATCTTCACCGTGATGAATTACCTGCTGCCGCTGCGCAACGTGATGTCGATGCACTGCTCGGCCAACGTCGGCCAGGCGGGTGACGTCGCGCTCTTCTTCGGCCTGTCGGGCACCGGCAAGACGACGCTCTCGAGCGATCCCGAGCGCGGCCTCATCGGCGACGACGAGCATGGCTGGAGCGACGAGGGGGTCTTCAACATCGAAGGCGGCTGCTACGCGAAGATGATCCGGCTCTCGGCAGAGGCCGAGCCGCAGATTTACGACACGACCCGCCGCTTCGGCACCGTGCTCGAGAACGTCAAGATGGACGCGATCACGCGGCAGCTGGACCTCGACGACGATTCGCTGACCGAGAACACCCGCGGCGCCTATCCGCTCGAGTTCATCGACAACGCGGTGCCGTCGGGGCAGGCCGGCCACCCGCGCAACATCATCATGCTGACCGCGGATGCGTTCGGCGTGCTGCCGCCGATCGCCAAGCTCTCGTCGGCCGGCGCGATGTATCACTTCCTCTCGGGCTACACCGCCAAGGTCGCCGGCACCGAAAAGGGCGTGACCGAGCCGAAGGCGACGTTCAGCACCTGCTTCGGGGCGCCGTTCATGGTGCTGCACCCGACCGTCTATGCGAAGTTCCTCGGCGACCGGATTGCCCGGCACGACGTTCGCGTGTGGCTGGTGAACACCGGCTGGACGGGCGGACCGCATGGCGTCGGCGCGCGGATGAAGATCGCGCACACCCGCGCGATGATTCGCGCCGCGCTCTCGGGGGCACTGGACAACGTGCCGTACGAGACCGATACCACGTTCAATCTCAACGTGCCGCAGGCCTGCCCCGGCGTCCCGGGCGAGGTGCTCCGGCCGCGCAACACGTGGCGCGATCAGCTCGCGTATGACGAACAGGCGCGCAAGCTCGCGAAGATGTTCACCGATAATTTCAGGGCGTTCGAAGCGGATGCCACGCCCGATGTCGTCGCGGCGGGTCCGCGGGGCTGACGCCTTGCGCGTCGCGGTACGCGATGTTTGAAGCGGTCATCGGCCTCGAGATCCACGCGCAGCTGCTGACCGAATCGAAGATCTTCTGCGGCTGCAGCACGCGGTTCGGCGCGCCGCCGAATACGAACGTCTGTCCTGTCTGCCTCGGTCTGCCAGGCGCGCTGCCCGTCCTCAATCGCCGGGCGGTCGAGTTCGCCGTCCGCGCCGGGCATGCGCTCAACTGCACCGTCCACGAGACGTCGATCTTCGCCCGCAAGAATTACTTCTATCCGGATTTGCCGAAGGGCTACCAGATTTCGCAGTACGAGCGGCCGATCGCCACGGCCGGCTTCGTCGAGTATCCGGCCCAGGCCGGCGTCCGGCGCGTCGGAATCACCCGCGTCCACCTGGAAGAGGATGCCGGCAAGTCTCTTCACGAGGGCTTTGCCGACTCCGACCGCAGGACCTACCTCGACTTCAATCGCAGCGGCGTGCCGCTCATCGAGATCGTGAGCGAGCCCGATCTCCGCTCCGCCGCGGAAGCCGGCGAGTGCTTCAGCCGGCTGCGCGCGATCCTGGTCGCCATCGGCGTCAACGACGGCAACATGGAAGAGGGCAGTCTGCGCTGCGATGCCAACGTGTCGGTGCGGCCGTCGGGGACTGCGCAGTTTGGCACGAAAACCGAAGTGAAGAACCTCAACTCGTTCCGCTACGTGCAGCGCGCCCTGGAATACGAAATCGATCGCCAGATCGGCGTGCTGCGCGGCGGCGGACGCGTCGTGCAGGAGACCAGGCTGTGGGACACCGGCGCCGGCAAGACGATGTCGATGCGCAGCAAGGAAGAGGCGCACGACTATCGCTATTTCCCAGAGCCGGACGTGCCGCCGCTGACCGTCGACCCCGCGTGGATTGAACGCATTCGCGCAGTCCATGCCGGAGTTGCCTGAGGCCCGCCGCCGGCGGTTCATCGAACAGTACGCGCTGCCGGAGTACCGACGCGGCGCTGCTGACGCAGTCGCCGGCGCTGGCGGCCTATTTCGAAGAGACCGCGGCGGCCGCCACGAATCCGAAGGCGGCGAGCAACTGGATCATGGGCGACGTGCTTCGCAAGATGAACGAACTGGGAGTCGGGATCGAGGGCGTGCCGCTGAAGCCGTCCGCGCTCGCCGGCTTGATCCGCCTGATAGACTTGGGGACGATCACCGGACCCATCGCCAAAGAGGTCTTCGAAAAAATGTGGGGGTCGAGCCGCACCGCCGGCGACATCGTCGCCGCCGAAGGCCTGGCCCGCATCGACGACGACGCGGCGGTCGAGAAGGCCGTGCGCGACGTGATCGCGGCGAACGAGGACGCCGCCGCGCAATACCGCGCCGGCAAGCAGCAGACGTTCGGGTTCCTGGTCGGCCAGGTGATGAAGGCCACCAAAGGCAAGGCGAACCCGGCCCTGGTCAACCAGATGATGCGACGAATCCTGGATACCGAGCTGTGATCGAGGCGCAGCACATCTCGAAGATGTACAGCCGCGGCGTTTACGCGCTGCGAGACCTGAGCCTGCGGGTCGACAAGGGAGATTTCGTGTTCCTGACCGGCCCGAGCGGCGCCGGCAAGTCCACGCTGCTGCGGCTGCTGCTCCGCCAGGACGTGCCCAGCGAAGGCCAGCTCGTCGTTGGCGGCCGCAATCTATCGACCCTGACCGCGAACCAGGTGCAGGCCTATCGCCGGCAGCTTGGATTCGTCTTTCAGGACTTCAAGCTGCTGCCGGCGAAGACCGTCCTCGAGAACGTCGCCTTCGTGCCGCGCGCGCTGGGCATGCCGATGACGCAGCAGCAGCGGCGCACGTTCCAGGTGCTGAAGTGGGTCGGCCTGCAGCATCGCATGAACGCGTTTCCGCCCGAGCTGTCGGGCGGTGAGCAGCAGCGCATCGCCATCGCCCGCGCGCTCGTCAACGATCCGCTGATCATCCTCGCCGACGAGCCGACCGGGAACCTCGATCCCGACCTCTCGCTCGAGATCATGAACCTGTTCCGCGAGATCAACGCGCGTGGAACCACCGTCGTCGTCGCCACCCACGATCGCGAGCTGATTCGCCGCGTCGGCCGCCGCGCGCTGACGCTCGATCACGGACGGATCGTCGAGGTCAGCTGACACATGGGCTCCTTCAAGTACTTCCTCAACGAAGCGTCGGCCAGCCTGTTGCGCGGATGGCGCTCGGCAATCCTCGCGGTGCTCACCATCGCCGCCGGCATGTTCGTGCTCGGCTTCTTCCTGATCCTCAACACGAACGTCCAGCACCTCGTGAACCGATGGACCCAGGCAGCGGAGCTCTCGGTCTATTTGAAGGACGACGCGACACCGCAGCAGCTGCAGGTAATTGACGATCTCGTCGAGAAGAGCGGGCTGTCGGCGCGCCGCGAGTTCGTGTCGAAGCAGGATGCGGCGAAGCGGTTCGGCGAGGACTTCCCGGACCTCGCGACGGCGGCGCGCGGCCTGAACAGGAACCCGTTTCCCGCATCGTTCGAAGTGCGCCTGGCGGAGCCGGCGAGCGACGCCACCGGCCCGGCGCTGGACGGTCTGGCCACCGCGCTGGCCAGCGCCCCGGGGGTCGCGGACGTTCGCTACGACCGCCGCTGGCTGAACCGGCTGACCGCGGCAATCCGGTTCGCGCGGGGGGTCGGACTCCTGGTGATCGTGATGCTCGCCGTGGCCGCCTCGCTGACGGTCGCCAACGTCGTCCGCCTGGCGGCGAACGCGCGGCGTGACGAAATTGAAATCATGCAGCTCGTCGGTGCGCCGCTCGGCTACATCCGCGGGCCGTTCGTGACCGAAGGCGTGCTGCAGGGCGGGGTAGGCGCCCTCGCCGCGCTCGCGCTGCTGTGGGGCATTTTCCTGGTCGCCCGCGCGCGGTACGGCGCTATCGCGGCCGAGGCGCTGGGGGTCGAGACGCTTACATTTTTGCCGGTCGAGCTCTGCCTGCTGCTGCTGGCGGGCGGGATGCTGCTGGGATGCCTCGGCGGCTTCGCGGTCGCGCGATCGGTGAAGTAATCGATCCCGTTGACAGCCGCTCTTTCCCGCGGATACACTCGCTTTACCCCACCATATGAACCACGCGAGGAGTCGCATGGCAACGGTCGTCAGCACCGAAGGGTTCTTGAGCGCACCTGTACATGCACCGACAGACTTCTATCGTGAAGAGTTCATTCGCCACCGCGAATGCCTCGCGGCTCAGCGCGAGTACTTCTCGGAACAGGCCATCAGCGATGCCGATCGCGCGCTCGCGCGGGTTTTGAACGAGCTCGAAAAGCTTTGCGTCAGAGATGACGCCGATCAGCTGATCAGCGGGCTGCTTCGCAAGTTCAACGCGGTGACCGGCCTTTCGGGCTGGTCGGATCCTTCGCCGCGGCACTGACCCAACTTCGTTCTCACAGTCTTCGCATTCTTCGCGCGGCCATTGACGCCGTCGATCCATCGAAACTCCTTCTCGGCGCACACGCCGCCGGCGCCTTCGAACCGATCCAGTCGCGATCCGTCGTGCTCATCTCAGCAGGAAAGGCCGCCGCGCCGATGGCACACACGGCTGCCGGCATCCTGCGCGATCGGGTGAAGGAAGCGATCGTGGTGACGGCGGGGCATCCGCTGCCCGATGCGGCAAGCGTGCAGGCCGGACGCGCATCGCTGGAGCTGGCACGGCAGGCGGGGGATCGGGCGCTGCTGGTTCTCCTGTCCGGTGGTGCATCCGCGATGCTGTGCGTACCCGCGGACGGAATTACGCTCGAGGAGAAAGCCGTGGCGACACGCGTACTGATGAATGCGGGCGTTGACATTCACGATCTGAACTGCGTGAGGAAGCATCTGTCCGATATCAAAGGCGGACGCCTTGGCGCCGCCGCCCGATCGTCGCTGACCCTCGCGATCTCGGACGTCCATCATCCGATCGAAGACGATCCGGCGACGATCGGATCGGGTCCGACCGCCGCCGATCCGACGACGTTCGCGGAGGCGCTCGAGATCGCGAGAGCGGTGGGTGAGCTTCCTGCGGCGGTGATGGATCGCCTTCGCAGAGGCGCCGCCGGCGTTCTCGAAGAGACGATCAAGCCGAGCGATCCGCGGCTGCGAGACGCGCATTTCGCGATCGTCGGGAATCGCCGGACTGTGCTTGCTGCAGCGGCCGACTGCGCCGAAGCGCTGGGATACGCCGTGGCGGTGGTCGACGAGCCGACGAACGGCGACGCGAATCTTGCGGCGCGCACGTTCATGGCGCGCGCGGAGCAGCGCTTCCGCGACGCGAGCGGACCGGTTTGCGTGCTTGCAGCGGGGGAAACCACCGTCAACGTCGTGGGGCATGGACGCGGCGGCCGCAATCAGCAGTTTGCGCTCGCTGCTGCGGCCGGGCTCTCAACCGGGCGCGCAACCGTCCTGGTCAGCGCGGGCACCGACGGCATCGATGGGCCGACGCCTGCGGCCGGAGCCCTCGTTGATTCGACGACGTGCGATCGCGCGATCCGCGCCGGTCTCAGCCGCGAGCGCGCGCTTGCGGACAACGATGCGTATCCGTTCTTCGAGCGGCTCGGCGATCTGATCGTCACCGGCCCGACCGGCACGAACGTTGGCGACATCCAGATACTGCTCAGGGGCTGACTTGGCCGGGCATTGCGGCGATTTTGGCAATTCCGGCGATTTTGACAATGATTGGTACCCACTATGTCGCGAAGCAAACTGCTGCTGTCGATTGTCGTGGCCCTCGTCGTGGCTCTGGGCCTCGGCTATGCCTGGGGCGCGTCGGGACGGTTCAGCATCCAGAACGCGCTCGACGATGCGCGCCAGCAACTGGATCTGGCGCAGGCGCGCGGCGCGCTGCTGGAGGCGCGAGTGAGTGTCTACAACGTGAACTTCGGCGACGCGGCGCGTCACTTCGACGATGCGAAAGCGCCCCTGCGGCGCGTGCGCGAGCGATACCAGCAGGTGGGGAAGAACGCCGCGGCGGGGAGTGTGACCGCGGCGCTCGAGCACATCGACGAGGGGCAGCGGCTCGCGGGAAAACTCGATCAGGCTGCCAACAACAAGGCCAACGACGCCCTCGAAGCCATCAAGGTCGCCTCGTCACAATAACGCCGCGATGACGTCGACCGTGATGCGCCGATCGGAGGTCGGATCCGATGCCTGGGAGATCGTCAGCGCCTTGCCAGGCGTGAGGATGAGGCTCAGCGTCTGGTTGAGATGGCTGCGGCCTTCGCCCGTCGTGGCATTCTCGGCATCGGGCTTCGGCGCATATTCGAGCGCGAGATGCAGCCTGATCGTCTTGTCGGGCATGAGCACCGGCGTGGCGTCGACGTTGAGAATGACGTCGAAACGCCCCTTGCCATCGAGCGCCACGAACCCGCGGTTGCGAATGCTTCCCCGCTCTTGATCCGCGACGATCATCGACAATGTCCGCCTGGCCGGCTTTCCCGGGCTGGTCTGATCGGTGATGGTCAGATCCACTTTGACATTGACCGGCTGACCGAACACAGGAGGCCGGAGCGGCGCCGGCGGCTTCTCCTGCGCGACGAGCGGTCCGGATGCAAGCGCGCCGAGGATCACGGGGACGAGAAAGATGCGCTTCAACATTGAGTCTCCTTCGCCGTCTCAGCGCGGCGGCCGAATCGGCGGGATCACGATTGGTTGAATGATCAGCGGCGCGATGACGAGCGGCACCGGCGCGATGATCAACAGCTCTGAACCGGCAGCCGCAGCCGCCGGATCCGGCTGCGCAGCAGGCGTCGTCGCCTCGGGATCTGTAACACTCGCCGCGGCGACGACGCCCTTGGGGGAAACTTGACCCGCGGCCCGTCGCGTCGCCGTGCGGGCTCCGTGGTCGGCTCGGGTAGAGCCGGTGGAGCCTGGGCGACGGGGCGGACTTCCTGCGGCGCGGGCGGTTGTGTCTGTGCAACGACCGGCGCGGGTGCCGGAGCCTGCGCCTCGTTCGTGCGCAGGAGCGCCGCGACCGCGATCGCGACCGCAAGTACCGACATCGCGGCAGCAAACCGGGGGAGCGTAAACCACGATGCGCCCTGCCCTGAGGGGACGGTATCATCGAGGCGCGCGAGCACGCGGGTTTGGAATCCGGCGCGCGGTTCCGCGCTCATGATGTCGCGCACTGCGCGGTCAATCGCGTCGTCCAGCTCTAGATCGCTGCGCATGATCAGCTTCTCGTTCGTGCCGCGATGGCGCCCGCGGCGCTGCTCGTGTAGCCCAGCGCCGTCAGCTTCTGCTTCAACATTTTTCGCGCCTCCGATACACGCCATTTGACGGTGCCCACGGGTGAGCCAAGCATCTCGCCAATCTGTTCGTATGAGTACTCGCCCGACCCCGCGAGCAGCAGCGCATCACGCAGCTTCTTCGGCAGGGTGCCGATCAGCCGTCGCAGGGTTCGGTGAAGTTCGGCGCTCGCAAGCTCGTCTTCCTGCGATCGTGACCGTGAGGGCATCGTCTCCATGATGTCCGGGGCGTCCTCGCCGAAATCCACCTGCGTGACCGTCTGCCGAAGCCAGCGGGTCATGCTGGTGCGCCTGTCGATCGCCTTCCGCCATGTGATCGCGAGCATCCAGGTGCGGAACGCCGATTCGCCGCGGAAGCCGCCGAGCTTCCGGAAAGCGGTTACGAAGGCCTCCTGGGCGACGTCGTCGGCCTCGGCGGGAGACCCGAGCGCGGCCAGCGCCGCCCGGAACACCGCCCGGCGGTTCCGCTCGACGAGCTCGCCAAATGCCTCAGTGTCCCCGGCTTGCGCACGGCGCACCAGGTCGAGGTCGGATGCCTCGCTCGCGTCGGTCGCGGTCACACAGTCTGTAGACTCGGCCATGCCTGGAGGGGTTGGAAAAAGCGGGCCGGCCCCCGGCCTGCCCGCCCTGAGCGAGCGGAGCGAGCCGAAGAGGCCCCCCACAAAGATAAGATGAACATATGTTGAATCACGAACAGCTCTTGCGGCTGATTCGCGACAAAATCGAGCACCCCGCCACCCCCCGAGAGCTGTTGCAGCGGCTCAAGATACCCCGCGACGAGCGATCGACGGTCAAGCGGCTGCTGAAAGATCTGGTCCAGTCCGGTGATCTGATTCAGACCAGGGGCACGCGGTACGGGCTGCCGGACCGGATGAACCTCGTGGTCGGCAGGGTCACGACCCATCCGCGCGGGTTCGGCTTCGTCGTCCCGGATCGTCCGCTCGAAGACGTGAAGGGCGACCTGTACATCGCCGGCAGCAATCTGAACCAGGCCATGCACGGCGACCGCGTTGTCGCGCGGCTCGAACGCGTGACCGACCGCGGCGCCGAAGGACGCATCCTGCGGATTCTCGAGCGCGGATCGGCGACCGTCGTCGGCCGGTTCGATCAGGACGAGTCGGGAATGGGCTTCGTCGTCCCGTTCGACCGCCGCCTGATCATGGACGTGCACATTCCGTCCGGCGAAGAGTCCGAGGCCAAGCCCGGCGACATGGTGACGGTGGAGATCACGAGGTGGCCCACGTCTGCGCGCGGCCCGCTCGGCCGCATCATCGAGGTCCTCGGCGACATCGACGAGCCTGGGGTCGACACGCGGATCATCATCCGTAAGTACGGCATTCCCGACGAGCACGGGCCGGAGGCCGTGGCCGAGGCGACGCGCCTGGGTTCCGCCGTCCGCGAGTCGGACATCCGCGGCCGGACCGATTTCCGCAACACGCTGACGGTGACGATCGACGGCGAGCACGCGCGTGACTTCGACGACGCGATCACGCTCGACCGGCTGCCGAACGGCAACTACTGGCTCGGCGTCCACATCGCGGACGTCGCGCATTACGTGCCCGAGGGAGGCGCCCTCGACGAAGAGGCATACGAACGCGGCACGTCCGTGTATTTCCCGGAACGCGCCGTGCACATGTTCCCCGCCGAGCTGGCCACCGGCCTGTGCAGCCTGAATCCCAACGTCGACCGCCTGGTTCAGTCGTGTCTGATGGAGATCGACCGCCGCGGCGAAGTCGTGCGTTACGAGATGCACGACGGGGTCATTCACAGCGACGCGCGGATGACGTATACGGAGGTGAACGCCATCGTCAGCGATCACGATCCTGAGGTGACGAAGCGATACCGCGACCTCGTGCCGCTCTTCGAGATGATGCGGGAGCTGTTCGAGATCCTGAATCGGCGCCGCCACCGCCGCGGCTCGATCGACTTCGACCTCAAGGAGCCGGAGATCGTCCTCGACGACGAAGGCATGGTCGAGGAGATCATCGCGCTCGAGCGCAACGTCGCGCATCGAATCATCGAGGAGTTCATGCTGGTCGCCAACGAAACGGTGGCGCAGTACCTCTCCGACAACGACGTGCCCACGCTATACCGCATTCATGAGGATCCGGATCCGCTGAAGGTCGAGCAGTTCCAGGAGTTCATCTCGACGCTCGGCTACGCGCTCGGGGCGGAGGCGGACCAGATCCGCCCGCGGCACTTCCAGAAAATCGTCGAGAAGATGCGCGGGACGCCGGAGGAAAAGCCGATCGCGTTCCTGATGCTGCGGACGATGCAGAAGGCGCGCTACGACCCCGAGAACCTGGGTCACTTCGGGCTCGCGGCGGCGAGCTACACGCATTTCACCTCGCCGATCCGCCGCTACCCGGATCTCGTCGTACACCGGACGCTCCGGGAATTCCGCCACGGCGCCATGAACGAGGACCGGCAGACGGAGCTGACCGACGACCTGCCGGAAGTGGCGCGGCACACCTCAGAGCGCGAGCGGCGGGCAGACGATGCGGAACGCGAGCTGGTGCAGTGGAAGAAGGTCCGCTTCATGGCGGACAAGGTCGGCGACGAGTTCGACGGCTACATCACCGGCGTCACCGCCTTCGGCCTCTACATCGAGCTGATCGAGCACTTCGTCGAGGGGATGGTCCACATCTCGACGATGGCCGACGACTACTACCGGTTCGTCGAGCGCGCGCACGTCCTCAAAGGCGAGAACACCGGGAAGGTGTATCGGCTCGGCGATCGGGTGACGGTGCAGGTGATCAAGGTGGACATGGAGCGCCGCCAGGTGGACCTCGGGCTCGCCGAGGTTCTCGAGGCGGTGCGGACTTCCGAGGCCAGCCGCGGGCCGGGACGCCCTTCGACCCGCTCCGCCCGCTCAGGGCAGGCCCCATCGAGTCGCGCCGCTCGCCCAGGGCAGGCCGAGCCGAAGCGCGAGGCCCGGGCGAAGCGCAGCCCCGGCGAGGGGAAGCGCAAGCAGCGGCCGGGGAAGCGTGAGCGTTCCGCGAGAAGGCCCAGGAGGCCCGGGAAGGGATGAAGCGTCCGGTCGTGATCGGGACGGCAGGTCATATCGACCATGGGAAGAGCGCGCTCGTCCGGGCGCTGACCGGCACCGATCCCGATCGCCTCAAGGAAGAGCGTGAACGCGGCATCACCATCGATCTCGGCTTCGCGCACCTCGAGACCGGCGAGGCGGATCTCGCGTTCGTCGACGTTCCCGGCCACGAGCGCTTCGTGAAGAACATGCTGGCGGGCGCCGGCGGCATCGATCTCGTGATGCTCGTGATCGCCGCCGACGAGTCGGTGATGCCGCAGACGCGCGAGCATTTCCAGATCTGCAGGCTGCTGAAGGTGAATACCGGCGTGATCGTGCTCACCAAGAGCGACCTCGCCGACGCCGAGATGCGGGAGATTGCGGCGTTGGACGCCGCCGATCTCGTCAAGGATTCGTTTCTGGCGGGCGCGCCGGTCATCGAGGTCTCGGCGAAGACGGGCGAGGGCCTCGATCGTCTTCGTGCTGCGCTGGAGTCCGAAGCGCGGAAGGCGCCGGCACGCGGCGCCGACGGACCTGTGCGGCTGCCGATCGATCGCGTGTTCACCGTCAAGGGATTCGGTACCGTGGTCACCGGCACGCTCGTGTCCGGCACGCTGCGCGAAGAGCAGGAGCTGGCCGTGCTGCCGCGCGGGCTGGCGGTGAAAGTGAGGGGACTCCAGCTGCACGGCCGGCGGGACGCGACCGCAGGCGCCGGCCGGCGCACCGCGGTCAATCTCGGCGGGGTTGACGTCGCGGACCTCTCCCGCGGCGACACGGTGTGCGAGCCCGGCGCCTTCGAGACCACGCGGCGCATCGACGTCTCGCTCGATCTGCTCGAGGACGCGCGGCCGCTGAGACACGGCGCGCGGGTGAGGTTTCATCAAGGCACGAGCGAGCTGCTCGGCCGCGTCGCGCTCGCCAGCCGGCGAGCCTCCGGCGCCACGATCGCGGAAGCCGCTCCCGGCGACTCGGTTTACGCGCGCATCCGGCTCGAGGCGCCGGCGGTGCTGACGCGCGGCGACCGGTTCATCGTGCGCGCGTACTCACCATCAGTGACGATTGGCGGCGGCTGGGTGCTCGATCCGCATCCGCCGCGGGAGGCGATCCGCACCGCGGCGGGCAGAGCGAGGCTGACCAGCCTCGACGACACGATCGATCGCGCGGTGCTGGCCTACGTCGCCGAACGGCGCGGGGCAGGCCTGCCGCGTGCCGCGCTCGTCACCCGCGCGGGGCTCTCGGGGGAATCGGCTCGGGTTGTCGCCGAGCGGCTCGTCACGGCAGGAGAGATCGTCGCCGCCGGCGATCTGCTGGTCTCGGCGGCCGTCGTCAAGGCGCTCTCGGAGAAGCTCACGTCGGAGCTTCAGGCGCATCACAAAGCGAACCCGCTCGCCGAAGGCATGCCCCGGGAGGAAGCGCGCGAGCGCGTATTCGGCAAGGCGGCGAGCGCGGTGTTCGACGACGTTGTCGATCGTCTTGTCGCCGGCCGCAAGATCACGGCACGCGATCGTCTTGCGCTCGAAGGGCACTCGGTTTCGCTCTCGCCGGAGGAATCGCGCGTCCAGGAACGGCTGCTGAATCTCTACCGCCAGGCGCGCCTGGCGCCACCCGACCTGACGACCGCTGCCGCCGACGCGGCGTCAACCAAGGAAACCGTCGAGCGCGTCCTCAAGCTGCTGCTGCGGCAGAGGTCGCTCGTCAAGGTGGATACGCTCGTGTTCCATGCCGAAGCGCTGGAGGGATTGAAGGCCGACGTGCGGGCGATGAAAACGGGGACGGCGGACGCTCGCGTCGACGTCGCCTCGTTCAAGGAGAAATACGGCATCACGCGCAAGTACGCGATACCTCTATTGGAGTTTCTGGATCGGGAGCGAATCACCCGACGGATGGGGGACAGTCGGGTCGTGCTGTAGGAGTGTCAGCGGTCGTCGCGCGAAGCGCCTTCGCGCGTAGCTTCCTTGAAGTTGCGGATGCCCTTGCCGATTCCGCGCCCGATCTGGGGAGGCGGCTCGCCCCGAAAATCAGGATGATGATGAACACGATGACGATCAGTTCGGGAATCCCGAGACCGAATCCCATAATGGCTCCTTTGGCTGAACGAAGGGATTCTATCACTTCCCGCATCGCCGGCGCGGCCGCGCTTCTCTGCCTGGCGACCGCCTCCCTGCACGGCCTGCCCCAGTTCGCATCAGGCGTCAGCGTCGTCGAAGTCTACGTCACCGTCACCGACGACAAGGGTGAGCCGATCCAGGGGCTCCAGGCATCAGACTTTCAGCTCCAGGAGGACGGCACGCCGCAGACGATCGGCGTCTTCACGGCCGGTGACTTTCCGCTCAACGCGGCGCTCGCGCTCGATCGCAGCTTCAGCATGGCCGGCGAGCGGCTCGAGGCGACGAAGAAGGCGGCCCACACGTTCATCGATGAGCTCCGGCCGTCGGACCGCGTCCGGATTGTCAGAATCGGGAGCGAGTTCGAAACCGAGGAGGCGCGCACCACACAGCACGCCGCCATCGATCGAATCGACGCCTGGGGCACCACCGCCCTGCACGACTCGATCATCCAGTCGCTCGACCTGATCGAACGGGACGGCCCCGCGCGCGGACGCCATGCGCTGCTCCTGTTCTCCGACGGCGCCGACCGCTACAGCAAGGCGACCGCCGAAGACGTGCTGAAGCGGGCACGCGGCGCCAACGTGATCGTGTATCCCGTTGCGATCGGTCGCGAACGGCCGCAGCTGTTCGCGGAGCTGGCCTCAATCACCGGCGGACGATCGCTCCACCTGCGCGACGCGCGCGGCATTCAGGAAGCGGTAAAGGGGATCGCGCGCGAACTGCGGTATCAATACCTGGTCGGCTACACGCCGACGCGTCCGCTCACCGAGGACCGCGGCGAATGGCGATCGATTGCGGTGAAAGTGAACCGCCCGCGTGCGCGCGTCCGCGCTCGTGATGGGTATGTGGTGAAATAGCAGGGGACCCGGAGATTACATGTCGCATCCGCTCGTGCTCGGTTTGTATCAGTCTGCATCCGCCGCCGCATCCGGCGCCCGTGCCGTCCACGCCCTGGGAGTTCCTCGCGATCGCATCTCGGTCGTGGCGCGGAGCCATGACGAGGAAGGAGCCCTGGCGAACCAGATGGACGCGACGCCGGGCGCGGACATCGAGGACTCGCGGCCGGCCGGGGTGCTCGGTGAGCTTGGCGCGAACGTCCTCGCCGCGATCGCGCTCGTGATGCCGGGGATCGGGCCGATCGTCGCGGCTGGGCCGTTGTCGGCTGGCCTCGGCGAGGTCGCCGGGCATGTCGCCGGCAGCGTGACGTCCGCGCTCACGTCGGCAGGCGTTCCGGAAGCAGACGCGAACGCGTTCGAGCGGGAAGTGCAGGCCGGCGCGGTTCTGCTCGGTGTTCACGTGAGCGGCAATGCGGTTTCCGCGGTCCGCGACGCGCTGTCGGCGAGCGGCGCCGACCGGGTGGTCGTCGCCAACTGGAACGAATGAAGCTATCAGCCATCAGCCATCAGCCATCAGCTATCAGCTGAAAGCTGGCAGCTTGGAGAGCCATGTTCACAATAGGCGTTTTTCAGGACGTCGCGTGGGCGGATCGCGGCATCGGCGCGCTGGTGGACGACGGGTTCGACAAGGCGTCGGTGTCGGTGATCGCCAAGCAGTCCGACGAGACTGACGCGCTGCTTTCGTCGAGGTTCGCCGAGGCGCCCGCGCGGCTCGACGTCAAACGGCTCGGCAGCGTCGTCGCGCGCGGGCCGCTGGTCGCGGTGCTGCAGGGCAGCGACGAAGGGCTCGAGGCAAGCGGCCTCGCGTCCGTCTGTGGGCGCGCAGGTTTCCAGGCGCACGACGGCCACATCTTCGAGACGCTCGTGGGCCGCGGCGGAGTGCTGGTTGCCGTGCACAGTCTGCCGCGCGCCGCGGATGCGCTGGCCAAACTTCATGCGTATGGCGGCGGCAACGCGGCCATAGGCGCCTGGGCCGGGCGGGTCTAGATCAACTCCCAACTCCCCAACGCCCAATTCCCAAGAGACTTCCAACTCCCGATTCCCAACTCCCAAAATGGCCCGGATTGAAACGTCATTTTGGAGTTGGGAGTTGAGAATGCGTCCACATCCGTGCTTTCGACGTCCAATAAACGAGACGCCATCGCGCGGCTGGGATCGGAAAGACGCGGCCAGACAGCCTGCGGCAGAGGCACTCATATTGCAACTTGCGCATCCCGGCTACGTCAGCCACAATGGATCAAGCGGATAAGCAGTTAGAACGTTCAATGTCAGGTACTTATCAGGGCGCGAGCCCGAATTCGCGTTTCCTGGCCGGCGACGTCTCGAGCGACACCAAGGGACGCGTCCGGTTCGGCAACGCCTTTGGCTTTTCGGCATTTAGCCATGTCTTCGGGTTTCTGCTGCTCGTGTTCATCGCGAGCCAGCTTCCCGATCCGAGCCCCGCGTCGCAGCCCGACCGGATGCCAAGCGAGATCGTCTGGATTGCCACGCCCGGGCCTGGCGGCGGCGGTGGCGGCGGCGGCAACCGCATGCCGGATCCCCCACGAAAGGCCGAGGCGCCCGGCAAGGACAAGATCACCGTTCCGGCGGCGAAACCGCCGAAAGTCACGCCCGACCCGCCAAAGCAGGTGGCGGAAACTCCTCCGCTGACGATTCCCGCCCAGCCGATGACGACCGGCGTCGTCGAGGTGCCCGGCATGCTGGCGAATGTGCCGACGATGCCGACGGTTTCGCAGGGCGCGGGTACGGGCGGTGGAGCGGGGACGGGGAGAGGCACCGGCGTCGGGCCGGGACAGGGTTCAGGGCTCGGGCCGGGCTACGGCGGGAACTTCGGCGGCGGCGCCGCACGGCCGGGCAACGGCATCAGCTCGCCGCGCCTGATCAAGGAAGTGAAGCCGAACTACACCGCCGATGCGATGCGCGCCAAGATCCAGGGCGTGGTCACGCTCGAAGCGGTGGTGCTCGCCGACGGCAGCGTGGGTCCCGTCCGCGTCACGCGATCGCTCGATCCCAACTTCGGCCTCGACCAGGAAGCCGAGCGCACGGTCAAGCTGTGGCGCTTCGAGCCCGGCACCAACCGGCTGGGCGAACGGGTTCCCGTGCTGGTCGAGATCGAGATGACGTTTACGTTGAGATAGCTCTCAGCTCTCAGCTTTCAGCTCTCAGCCTTCTGTTCATTCAGCAGTTCAGCATTGCATCAGCTATCAGCCCCCAGCATGCGCTGACGGCTGATAGCTGACCGCTGATAGCTACCCTACTTTTTCACCCTAATCGCATAATCAATCCAGCACAGATCCGGATCGATGCTCGGATCGAACAGGCTGTCGTCGAAGTCGGTCGTCGCGCGGGCGGCGGCGGCCGATTCCTGCACCGAGGGGTCGAGCGCGCGGGCGATCTGGCTCTTGACGTCCTCGATGTGCAGGCGCGTGGCGCGGTCGGTCGTCCGATTCAGCGCGGTCTGCAGGTCGGAATCGAGCGTCTTCAGCTCGCCTCTGAAGAACGCGCGCGCGTCGTTGTTGGCGGCCTGGGCGCCGTTGATGCGGGTGGCCAGCGTCTCGACGTAGGCGCGCTGCAGGTTGCGGCGGTAGGCGTCGATGTGCGAGGTCGTGCCGTCGTAGACCTCGCGCCAGACGCCCTTGCGGACGTCGGCGAGGAAGTCGAGCGGACGGTAGGCGAGGGCGCCGTCGAGCGTTTCCTGCTCGACGAGCCTGCCGATGCGGGCGGTGCTCAACAGCGAGTTCAGCACGCGCTGCTGGCCGGCGCGCACGCGGTCGAGCACGCCGATCGGCTCGATGCGGCGGAGGATCTCCGGCTTGATCGCCCAGTCAGGCGTGGCGAACGCGTTCTCGTTGAGGAACCGGACCGCGCCCGCCTGGCGTTCGCGGGAGATCGGCGTGAACAGCACGCCCTGCTGTCCGGCGTGTTTCTGCTGCGAGTTGAAGCCGCCGACGATCGCCGCGACGTGGTTCATCTCGAGCGCCCACTGGCCGAGCATGCGGCCGTACATCTCCTCGAGATCGTTGTAGGGCTCGCCCGGCTTCGTGGTGGTGGCGGCCATGAGCATGTCCGAGACGCGGCGCAGGTTCTTGAGTCCGAGCGTCGTCGACGCGACCGCGTCCTCGTCGCCGACCGCTTCGGTCAACTCGCCAGGATCGGCGCCGCCCGAGCCCGCGGTCGAGAACCGCAGCCACGGTGTGGCATCCTGGTGGCGCGCCCACTCGTCGAGCGTCTTTTTCTCATCCTCGATCGAGCGCGCGGATGTAATCGGCTTGTATCCCCACATCGTCGCCCACTTGTCGTACGGTCCGATTCCGGGGATGAGGTCGGCGACGTCGATATTGTCCTCGGGTTGGGCGACGTAGTTGAAGCGCGAGTAGTCCATCAGCGTGGGCGTGTGGCCCATCTTCTTGACCCACGCGCGATCGCGGACGCGCGCCGCGGTGTACATCGAGCTGGCCTTCATGTTGTGCTGGAAGCCGAGCGTGTGGCCGACCTCGTGCGCGGCGACGTACTCGATCAGACGGCCCATCAGATCGTCGGGAAGGGGCAGCGTCTTCGCGCGCGGGTCGAGCGGTCCGACCTGGACGAAGTACCAGCCGCGGGCCAGGTTCATGACGTTGTGGTAGAACTGGATGTCGGACTCGAGGATCTCGCCGGTCCGCGGATCGTGGATGTGCGGGCCCGACGCGTTCTCGATCGTCGAGGGCAGCCAGCGAATCACCGAGTAGCGCGCGTCCTCGGGGCTCCACTCGGGATCCTGTTCAGCGGTCGGCGCCTCCTTCGCGATGATCGCGTTCTTGAAGCCGGCCGCTTCGAACGCCGCCTGCCAGCTCTCGACGCCTTTCTTCATGTACGGCACCCACTTGGTGGGCGTCGCCGGGTCGATCCAGTACACGATCGGCTTCACGGGCTCTGACAGTTCCGCTGACGGATCCTTCTTTTCCAGCCGCCACCGCGTGATGTAGCGGCGCTCGGGCGAGCGATGCTCGTCCTTGCCGTAATCGGTCTGACGGACCGAGAAGTAGCCGACGCGCTCGTCAAAGAGCCGCGGCTGCATCGGCTTGTCGGGGAGGAGGACCATGCTGAAGGCCATGAGCACGCTGTGGGTGCCGGGACGCAACTGCTGCGCGCCACGACCGCCACCCGGACCAGGCGCGGGGCCGCCGCGGCCGCCGCCGCCCGCCTCCTGCGGGGCGTTGTTGTAGGTGTGGGTCGCCTCGACGTTGATGTTCTCGGGGAACGACACCGCGCGCTCGACGAACGAGCGGGAGGCGTCGAAGGTTCGCGCCCCGACCCGCGTGCGGCCGCTGAACTCGGGCACGTCGGTCGTGAACAGGCGCGTCACGTCGATAACCGCCGCGTCGTCCTTGCCGAGCGCTTCGATGTTGAACGCCATCACGATCGGGTGGTAGTTCGCCGCGTCGACGGCGCGCGCGATCGGCATCGCGGCGTCCGCGACCACGTCGTAGGACACGGCGCGGAGCAGGATGCGATCGCCGCGGCGTTCCCACTTCACGACGCGGTTGCCCGCCGCCTGACCGCCGTATCCCGCGCCGAGCGTCGTCTTCGCGATCTGGCTGACCCACAGGAATTCGCGTCCGAGGCGCTCCTTGGGGATCTCGTAGTAGATCCGGTCCTTGATGCGATGGACCGTGAAGACCCCCTCGTCCGACTTCGCGTCTTTCGTGATCACGCGATCGTACGGGCGAATCTCAGGCTCCTGGGCACGGCCGCCCCGGCCGCCGCCTTGCGGCGGTTCCTGCCCGCCGGTTGGCGGCTCCTGCGCCGCGGCCAGGCACGGCACGGCGGCAATCGACAGCGCAACGACAAACCTGCGCAAGCTCTGCATGTGTCCTCTCCTCCTTGGGGCTCCGCCCCAACCCCGGCTCGGTCGCTTGCGGGAACCCCTTCGCCCCGCGCCGCTCCCTCGCAGGCGCGCCTTGCGCGCCCAGGGTCGCCGTCAATTTCCAATGTCCACGTCAATTCGAAGGTGCACGCCGCCGTGCGATACTGCGCGGCATGTCGAGACGTATTACGCCGGTGTTGCTGCTTGTGTTGCTTGGCGCCGCGTCAGCGGCGTCCGCACAATCGAATCCGGCCCCCGTCGAGGGGGACTTCATTGCCAGGAGCTTCAAGTTTCAGAGCGGTGACACGCTGCCCGAAGTGAAGCTGCACTATCGCACGGTGGGAACGCCCCGCAAGGACGCGAGCGGGGTGGTTCGTAATGCGGTTTTGATTTTACACGGGACGGGTGGGTCGGGCCGCGGCTTTCTCGGCCAGGGCTACGCCGGTCAGCTCTTCGGCAAGGGGCAGCTGCTCGACGCGGAGAAGCACTACATCATTCTTCCGGACAACGTGGGGCACGGCCAGTCGAGCAAGCCGAGCGACGGGCTGCGCATGAAGTTTCCGAAGTACGGCTACACCGACATGGTGCGGCTGCAGCATCTGCTCCTCACCGAGGGTCTGGGCGTCAACCACCTGCACCTCGTCATCGGCACGTCGATGGGCGCCATGCACTCGTGGATGTGGGGCTACATGTATCCGGACTTCATGGACGGCCTGGTGCCGCTCGCGAGCAATCCCGTCGAGATCGCCGGCCGCAACCGCGTGTGGCGGAAGGCGCTGGTCGACGCCATCGTGAACGATCCGACGTGGCACGACGGCAACTACACCGAGCCGCCGCGCGGGATGGCGAGCGCGATGGGGTTCCTGCTGATGGCGACGAGCACGCCGATGCAGTGGCAGCGGCAGTTTTCGACCGCGGCCGCGGCGGACAAATGGCTGGCCGACCAGGTCGCCTCGCGCGCCCGCAGCACCGACGCGAACGACATGATCTATTACTTCCGCGCCTCGGAGGACTACAACCCGCTGCCGCACCTCGAGAAAATCGCCGCGCCGCTGCTGGCGATCAACTCGGCCGACGACTTCGTGAATCCTCCCGAGCTGCCGATGATGGAGGAGGCGATCAAGCGGGTGAAGCGGGGCCGCTTCGTGCTGATCCCGATCTCGAGCGCGACACGCGGCCACGGCTCGCACTCGGTGCCGGCGCTGTGGAGCGCCGAGCTGGCGAAGTTCCTCGCAGAGATTGAGAAATAAAAAAGCCGGCCGGGGATGTTCTCCCGGCCGGCCAATTCACAATTCACAATTCGCAATTAGTACATGCCGCCCATGCCGCCGCCGCCCGGCATCGACGGCCCTTCCTTCTTGTCCTCGGGGATCTCGGAGACCAGCGCTTCGGTGGTCAGAAGCAGGGATGCGATGGACGAGGCGTTCTGGAGCGCCGTGCGGACCACCTTGACCGGGTCGATGACGCCCGCGGCCACCAGGTTCTCGTACTTGTCGGACGCGGCGTTGTAGCCGTCGTCTCCCTTCGCGTCCTTGACCTTCTGGACGACGATCGAGCCTTCCTGGCCCGCGTTCGTGGCGATCCAGCGCAGCGGCTCGACGATCGACTTGCGGATGATGTCCGCACCGACCTGCTGATCCCCTTCGAGCTTCAGCGAGTCGAGCGCCTTGCCCGCGCGGATCAGCGCGACGCCGCCGCCGGGGACGATCCCCTCTTCGACGGCCGCTTTCGTCGCGTGCATCGCGTCCTCGACGCGCGCCTTCTTCTCCTTCATCTCGGTCTCGGTTGCCGCCCCGACCTTGATGACGGCGACGCCGCCGACGAGCTTCGCCAGCCGCTCCTGCAGCTTCTCGCGGTCGTAATCCGAGCTGGTTTCCTCGACCTGCGTGCGGATCTGCTTGACGCGACCCTCGATGTCCTTCTGGCCGCCCGCCCCTTCAACGATCGTCGTGTTGTCCTTGTCGATCGTGACCTTCTTGGCCTTGCCGAGATCCTCGAGCTTGATGTTCTCGAGCTTGATGCCGAGATCCTCGGTAATCGCGCGTCCACCGGTGAGCGTCGCGATGTCCTCGAGCATGGCCTTGCGGCGATCGCCGAAGCCCGGCGCCTTCACGGCCGCCGCCTGCAGCGTGCCGCGCAGCTTGTTCACGACCAGCGTGGCCAGCGCCTCACCATCGACATCCTCCGCGATGATGAGCAGCGGACGGCTCGCGCGCGCCACCTGCTCGAGCAGGGGCAGCAGGTCCTTCATCGAGCTGATCTTCTTCTCGTGGATGAGGATCACGGGGTTCTCGAGCACGACTTCCATGCGCTCGGGATCGGTCACGAAGTACGGGGACAGGTAGCCGCGGTCGAACTGCATGCCCTCGACGACCTCGAGCGAGGTCTCCATCGACTTGGCTTCTTCAACCGTGATCACGCCGTCCTTGCCGACCTTTTCCATCGCCTCGGCGATGATCTTGCCGATCGTCTCGTCGCTGTTCGCCGAGATCGTCCCGACCTGGGCAATCGCCTGGCCGCTGACCGGCTTGGCCTGCTTCTTCAGCTCGTTGACGATCACTTCGACGGCCTTCTCGATGCCGCGCTTCAGCTCCATCGGGTTCGCGCCGGCCACGACGTTCTTCGCGCCCTCGCGGAAGATCGCCTGGGCGAGCACGGTCGCCGTCGTCGTGCCGTCACCGGCGATGTCCGAAGTCTTGCTCGCCACCTCGCGCACCATCTGGGCGCCCATGTTCTCGAGCGGATCCTTCAGCTCGATTTCCTTGGCGACGGTGACGCCGTCCTTGGTGATGGTGGGGGAGCCGAACTTCTTGTCGAGTACGACGTTGCGGCCCTTGGGGCCGAGGGTGACCTTGACCGCATTGGCGAGGCTGTTCACACCGCGCAGGATCGCCTGGCGTGACTCCTCACCGTAAATGATCTGCTTTGCCATGTTGTGTGTTTCTCCGGTTTCAGAAATTGCAGTTCGGTGGTTACGAATTGATCACGCCGAGGATCTCTTCCTCACGCATGATCAGGTATTCCTCGCCGTCGAGCTTGATCTCCTCGCCGGAGTACTTCCCGAAGAGGATCGTGTCGCCTTCCTTGACGTCGAGCGGCGTCACCTTGCCGTCCTTCTCGACCTTGCCCTTGCCGACGGCGATGACCTTGCCCTGCTGCGGCTTTTCCTTCGCGCTGTCCGGGATGATGATCCCGCCAACCTTCTGTTCGCCTTCCTCGATGCGCTGCACGATGACGCGGTCGTGCAGGGGACGGATACGGACCTTCGTTGCTGTCTGGGTTGCTGCCATACGTGTTTGCTCCTGGTAGCGCGGCGCGCCGGCGCCGACGGAAAACCTTAGGAAAAGGACGTGTGGCGGGGCGCGGACTGCCTGTGGCTTAGCAATCGGCCCGGCCAACTGCTAATTGTATAGGGCCGGGCGGGCTTGTCAAGCAGTCCCTGGTGTCGACTGCTAACCCTTCGACTCGCTGCGCTCGCTCAGGGCAGGCCCCGTCGGCTCGTTCAGGGCAGGCCCTTCGGCTCGCTTTCGCTCGCTCAGGGCAGGCTAGAGGGACCGTTTGATGCGGTATTCGCCCATTTTCCGGGCGACCGTGTTCCGGTGCAGGCCGAGCAGCTCGGCGGCGTCGCCGACGCTGCCCTTGGAGCGCTGGAGCGCGCGGGTGATGAACACCTTCTCGAACTCGCGCCGCGCGTCCTCGTCCAGCACGCCCTTGTCCAGCAGGTCCTGTACGAGCTTCTCCAGTTGGTCCCGCACGCGCGCCTACTGAAGCTCGCGGTTGGAGAGAAGTCGATACGCCTCGACGTATTTCTCGCGCGTGCGGCCGACGACTTCATCCGGCAGTGAAGGGACCGGCGGCTGCTTGTTCCAGCGGATCTGTTCGAGATAGTCGCGAACGTACTGTTTGTCGAAGCTCGCCTGGCCGCGTCCTGGCTCGTACTGCGCCTTCGGCCAGAACCGCGAGGAATCGGGCGTGAGCACCTCGTCGATCAGCACCAGTTCGTCCTGATCGCCGGCGAGGCCGAATTCGAACTTCGTGTCGGCGATGATGATGCCTTTCGACTCGGCATGCGCGACGCCGCGCGCGTAGATCTTCAGTGTGAGGTCCTTCAGCCGCTCCACCAGCTCGCGGCCGACGATGCGGCCGGCTTCCTCTTCGCTGATGTTGACGTCGTGGCCGCTCTCCGCCTTGGTCGCAGGCGTGAAGATCGGTTCGGGGAGCCGATCCGATTCGCGCAGCCCGCGCGGCAGCTCGATGCCGCAGACGCTGCCGGTCTGCTGGTAATCCTTCCAGCCGGAGCCCGACAGATATCCGCGGGCGACGCATTCGATCGGGATCGGTTCGGTGCGGCGGACCAGCATCGACCGGCCGCGCAGCACTTCGGCGTCGCGGCGCGCCGCCTCGGGATACGTCGCGGCGTCCCACGAGATCATGTGATGCGGCACGATGTCGCCCATCCGCTCGAACCAGAACGCGGAGAGCTGCGTGAGCACTTTGCCTTTGTCCGGAATCCCCGAGCCGAGAACGTAGTCGAACGCGGAGATGCGATCGGTGGCGACGATCAGCAGGTCGTGGCCGATCGCGTAGACGTCGCGCACCTTGCCGCGCCGATGCAGTTCGAGCCCTTGAAGCGCGGTTTCGAGCAGAGGAGGACTGGATATCAAGTTGGCCTCGCGGAAGAACGTGAGCTTACTCGCCGCTGCGGGCGGAGTCAATGCGAACGCGCCGCTCTCAGCGGTTTTCGGCCGCGGCAGGAAGGCTGAGCCGGATTTCCGCGCGGCTGTTGCGCACGGTGATCACCGGGCCGCCGCCATTCACTTTTCCCGACGCGCGCTGTTCGTGCTCCGCCGGCGCGTCCTTGAACTCGATCGCTTTCTTCAAATCGTCCGGCAGGACGATCTCGCCGTTGCTGGCCACCGCATCGAGCGTGTAGCCGCTCGACGGCGGCACGATCTCGATCCGTTCGTTGCTGTTGAAGATCGAGAGCGGCGCCGCCTGATCGAGCGTGACGCTGATCTCGGCGTCGCGTCCCTCGATCCGCGCTTCTGTGCGGAGGCCGCGCAGCACGAGCTTTCCTCCGTTCGCGACGATGCGCAGCGCGTCGCGGGTCTTGTCGAGACGTTCGAGCACGACGTCCGCCGAGAGCGTCTCGACTTCGACCGGCCCGATCAGGTCGCCGCAGCGAATGTCACCGGATTGCACCTGCAGCACCGTCTCACCCTTGACCCTGGAGAGCTCGACGTCGCTGCCCCGCGTGTTCAGCCGGACCGGGCCCACGTCTTCGACGGTCAGCTTGCCGCCGCGATGCGTGATGTTCACGCGTCCCGGAATCTTCCGGACGGTCGCTTCGCCGCGTGCCATGTCGTGCTGCACGGAGGCGACGTTCGACACCTCCAGCCGTCCCGTCGTTTCGACGAACTGGACGCGCATGCTCGACGGGACCCGGAGGGTGAGTCGTGCACGCTGTTGGCCGGGGTCGGGGTAGGCTGATCGTGACGAGCATGGCCGGGCCCGCGGGTTCCACCTTGAGCTTCGTCTCCGCCGCCAGCGTCTTGGCCTGGGCGTCGTCGTATCCGTTCGACCAGACGAACAGCTCGGAGGCGATGTCGGCGCGATCCTCGCCGACGATGGTGATTTGGGCGGTCCGGACGTTCACGCGGAGCTCGGAGACGCCGGCGGGGAGGGCATGAGACGCCGTCGTGGTCATCTCGGTCGACGCCTGGTTTCCGCGGACTTCGCGGCGGATGTTGTCCACCAGCTTGCCGAACGCGAAACGGGCGCCGCCGTCGGCCCGCTCCGGCGCCGTGGCCACATAAACCACCGTGGCCAGGAGCGTGAACCCGACGATCAGCAGTAACTCACGTTTTCCCATAGACTTGGCGCGCTTTTCCGTAGTAGAGTTTCAGAGCATCCCCGGGTTCCAGAAACTGGCGGCGACAGGTGGATGAGGTTACATCCATACGAGCCCGTTCAGGAACCAACCACGCATGCGGTCGAGACTACGTACCGTCCTGATTCTCCTGCTCACGCTTGGGTTGCTGGGTTATTTTCTCCGCGGCGCGGACATGCACGAAGTCTGGGCGGAGACCCGGCGGGCGAATGCCGGGGATCTGCTGCTCGCGCTCGTCGCGACCGCGTCCACATATCTGCTGCGGGCGCTGCGGTGGCAATACCTGCTGGCGCCGATTGGCACCACGCATTTCGTCACCGCCTTTCGAACCACCGTTATCGGATTTGCCGCCAGCGCCCTGTTGCCCGCGCGCGCCGGTGAGGTGATTCGGCCCTATCTGCTCGCCCGGCGCGAGCGCCTCAGCGCCACCGCCGCGTTCGCCACGATCATCCTCGAGCGCCTGCTGGATCTCGTGACGGTCCTGCTTCTCTTCGCGGCGTTCGTGTTCCTCGGCGCCGCCGGCGTCCTCTCCGATGATCCGGGCCTGCTCGCACAGGTGAAATTCGGCGGCGCGGTGGCCGCCGTCGGATCGCTCGTCGCGTTCGCCGTGCTGTTTGCGCTGGCCGGCCACCCCGAGCGTCTCGGCCGCCTCGCCCTGAGCATCGAACGAGTGCTGCCGGCGGCGTTGGCCCGGACGGTTGCCCGTTTCGTGGAGACCTTTGCCCAGGGGCTCGCGGTGATGCGCCAGCCGGCACGCCTGGTTGCCTCGCTGGCCCTGTCGTTTCCGCTGTGGATCTCGATTGCGGCGGGGATCTGGCTGACCTCGCGGGCATTCCATATTACGTTCCCCTTCAGCGCTTCGTTCCTGGTCATGGCCATGCTGACCGTCGGCGTCGCGGTGCCGACGCCGGGCGCGATCGGCGGCTTCCACACGTTCTTTCAGATCGCCGTCCAGACCTTTTTCGGCGCGCCGCACGACAGGGCGGTGGGAGCGGCGATCGTGCTGCACGCGATTTCATTCGTCCCTGTGACCATTCTCGGGCTCATCTTCATGGTGGGCGAGGGCCTGACCCTTGCGGGCGTGCAGCGACTCGCGAAAACCGCGGCGCCGGATGCTGCCGGCCCGCCACCCGAGCCGTTGAGCCCGGATATCGTCGAGCGCCGCCACAGCATGGGAGAACCGGTCAGAGCGGATGGCCGGCAATGAAATGCCCATATTGCGGCCACCTGGGCGATAAGGTCGTCGATTCGCGGGAGAGCAAGGAAGGGGAGGTCATCCGCCGCCGGCGCGAGTGCCTCGGCTGTGGGCGCCGGTTCACCAGTTACGAACGGATCGACGAGATCCCGTACATGGTGATCAAGAAGGATGGCAGCCGCGAACGGTTCGAACGTCAGAAATTGCTTGCGGGACTGCTGAAAGCATGCGAAAAACGCCCGGTCAGCGTCGCCTCGCTCGAGGCCATCGCCGACCGGGTGGAATCGGCGCTCCAGGACAAGCCGGAGCGGGAGATGAGCACCGGAGAAGTGGGCGCGTTCGTGATGAACGAGCTGCGACGGCTCGATAAAGTTGCATATGTGAGGTTCGCCTCGGTGTATCGTCATTTCCGTGATATTGGTGAGTTCATGTCCGAGCTGAAGGACCTTCTGAACGCGAAAGAGTAGCGATGCCGCGCCTCCGCGCCCTCGCGGCGCTCGTCATCGTCTTCGTGCTGCATGCATCCCTGGCTGCGCAGACCATCCAGGTCACCCCGCTCACCCGCGACGACCGCGTGCTGGTGTCGTTCAAGCTGTCCAACGTGTTCACCGACGACGTCCGTACGGCGATTCACAGCGGGGTCACGATCACCTTCGCCTACGACGTCCAGCTGCGCCGCGGCGCGACCCTCTGGCTCGACCGCACGATTGAAGCCTCGACCGTGACCGCCACCATCAAGTACGACCCGGTGACGCGCAAGTACCTCGTCACGCGGACGGCGGACGGACGGCTGGACCGCGTCGAAACGCTCGATCGTGAGGACGTCGCGCGCGGGTGGCTGACCGAATTCGAAAGGCTCCCGCTCTTCAGCAGCCGGTCGCTCGAGGCCAACGCCGAGTACCTACGTGCGGGTCCGGGCGCACACGTCGCCGCGCAACGCCGCCTTCGTGTGGCCGTGGGGCAGCGATATCGCGGGCCTCGCCAAGTTCACGTTCATCAAGTAGCACGTCGCACGTTGAGCACGTGGCACGTGACAAGTTGCACGTCGCACGTCAGCACGTAGCACGTCGCACGTAGTAATTCATGGCTCGTGTTTCCGAAGCTGCCCGTGCATCCGTTGGGCCTCCCGCGCTCGAGGCCGCGCCGGAACGCCGCCCGTTTCGCGACAACCCGCGCCTGATCCTGCTCGGGATCTTCGTGCTGCTTGCGGCGCTGGTGGCGATGCTCAAGCTCGCGGACCAGTCCACCGAGCTGCAGCCGGACTTCCTCACGGAAGTCGTGCTGTATGCGCTCTCCGCCGCGGACCTCACCCTCGTCGTCGCGCTCGCCTTCGTCCTCGCCCGGAACATCGTCAAGCTCGTGGTCGAACGGCGGCGGGGCCTGCCGTTCTCCCGCTTCCGCGCGAAGCTCGTGCTCGCGATGCTCGGCTTGACGATCGTGCCCTCGCTGCTCGTGCTCATCGTCGGCGGCGAGCTGATTCGCAGCAGCACCGAGCGCTGGTTCAGCCAGGAAGTCGATGACGTGCTCAGCTCGGCGACGCAGATCGCCGGGGACTATTACGGCGAGCGACAGAGCCGGCTGGCCGGCCATGCCTCGCGGATCGCGCGCGAGCTGCCGGCCCCGTCGCTGCAGAACGGCGATGCGGACGCCGTGCAGCGGGCCATCGGCGCGGAGGTGCGTCAGGGCCGCGTCGGCCTTGTCGAAGTGTATCGGCTGGTGGACGCCAACGGACGACGGGACGTGGTGCCCGTCACGGCGGTGCAGGCGTCGAGCCTGCCGCTGGGGCAGGTGCGCGCGTCGGCCGATCGCCTGGCAGCCAAGGTCGCGGCCGGCGCGAGTGACGACGCCGCGGTCGAGGCGCTCCAGGATGGCGGTGAGCTCGTGCGCGCGGGCGCGCTGGTGCGGGGTCCCGGCGGGCAGCCGGTCGGCGTGGTGATCGCCAGCGATTACCTCTCTGGCGAAGTGGCGATGCATTCGCGGCGCATTCGCGATGCCTCCGAGGGGTACAACAAGCTCAGGGTCGTGCAGCGTCCGCTGCAGGGCGTCTATCTCTCCGTGTTCCTGATCATGACGCTCATGATTCTCGTGAGCGCGACCTGGACCGGCCTCTATCTCGCCAAGCGGATTACCCGTCCCGTTCAGCGGCTCGCGGCCGGCGCGCGCGAAATCGGCGCGGGTCATCTCGATCATCGCATCGAGCCGGAAACGCGGGACGAGTTCGGCTCGCTCGTCGAGGCGTTCAACACGATGGCGGGAGAGCTCGCGGCAAGCCAGAGGAAACTCGAACGTTCCCGGGTGGATCTCGAACGCAAGAACGTCGAGCTCGACGATCGCCGCCGCTACATCGAGACCGTGCTCGAACGCATCGCGACCGGCGTCGTCTCGCTCGGCGCCGACGGCCGCATCGAAACGATGAACGGCGCGGCGCTGCGGCTGCTCGAGGTCGACCGGTCGGTGGTGGGCTCTCCGGTCGACGAGGTGTTCCAGCGGCCCGACCTGCGTCCGCTCGAGTCCATCCTGCGCCACACGCGTCCGGGTTCGAGCGGCGCCGGGGCCCAGGAAATCGCCATCGCCCGCGAGGGCCGCGAGCTGCATCTGGCCGCCGCGGCAACGCCGCTGACGGGTGAAGACGGCAGCTTCGCCGGCGCGGTGGTCGTGTTCGACGATGTGACGCCGCTGATCAGGACGCAGCGGGTGGCGGCATGGCGGGACGTGGCGCGGCGGCTCGCGCACGAAATCAAGAACCCGCTGACACCGATTCAGCTCTGCGCCGAGCGAATCCGGCGGCATTTCATGTCCTCGCCGCCGCCGTTGCGCGAGCTGGTGGACGAGTGCACCGCGACGATTACCGGCGAGGTCGAATCGCTGAAGGCGCTCGTCGACGAGTTCGCGCAGTTCGCGCGGATGCCGGCGCCGCGCACGGTGCCGTCGGACCTCAACGGCGTGCTGACCGACACGCTCGCGCTTTACAACGGCCTGTTCCGCGAGATCCAGATCGAGCGCCGTTTCGCGGAGACGCTGCCGCCGGTCCGGGTGGACGTCGAACAGATGCGCCGCGTCGTCATCAACCTGGTCGACAACGCCGTGGAAGCGCTGGGCGGCAGCCAGGCGACCCTCCGTCCCAGCGGCGAGTCCCCGACGATCGTCGTCGAAACGCGCCAGGATCGAGTGAACGGCGTCGCCCGAGTCCGGGTCTCGGACAACGGCCCCGGCATCCCGCCGGGCGATCGCGACAAACTGTTCATGCCGTACTATTCGACCAAGCGCCGCGGCAGCGGCCTCGGCCTGGCGATCGTCCGCCGGATCGTCGCCGAGCACGGCGGCAGCATCGAAGTGGAAGACAATAAGCCGGTGGGCACGACTTTTACCATCGAGTTGCCCACTTGATCGATTGCGGATTGCAGATTGCACATTGCAGACTGGGGATTGTTGATTGTTGATTGCAGCATTGGGTGGTCGATCGAACAATCCGCAATCGCGCAACTCTGCAATCCCCAGTCTGCACTCTGCAACCTGCAATCCGCAATTAGACAAGCTTCATGAAACCCTCCGTTCTGATCGTCGATGACGAAGCCGGCGTGCGAAGCGCGCTGAGCGGCGTTCTCCGCGACGAGGGGTACGACGTCGACTCCGTGGACAGCGGGGAAGCGTGCCTCGACCGGGTGACGCGCGTGCCCTACGACGTCATCGTGCTGGACATCTGGCTGCCGGGGATGGATGGGCTCGCCACGCTGTCGCGGCTGCGCGAGCGGCGCGTCGACGCGCCGGTCGTGATGATCTCCGGCCACGGCAACATCGAGTCCGCGGTCCGCGCGATCAAGATGGGCGCCTTCGACTTCGTCGAGAAGCCGCTGTCGCTCGACAAGACCGTGCTGGTCGTCGGCAACGCCGTGCGGCAGCGGCGGCTCGAGGCGGAGAACCGGGCGCTGCGCGCGCATGTCGACAAGCGCCTGACGATGGTGGGCGAGAGCTACGTCATGGCGCAGCTGCGTGAGCAGGTCGCCATGGCCGCGCCGACCAACGGCCGCGTGCTGATCTACGGCGAGAACGGCACCGGCAAGGAGCTGGTGGCCAGGAGCATCCACGCGCTGAGCCGCCGCCGGGGCGGCCCCTTCGTCGAAGTGAACTGCGCGGCGATTCCCGAGGAGCTGATAGAAAGCGAGCTGTTCGGCCACCTGAAGGGGGCATTCACCGGCGCCACCTCGGACCGGCGCGGCAAGTTCGAGGCGGCGGACGGCGGCACGCTGTTTCTCGACGAGATCGGCGACATGAGCCTGAAGACGCAGGCCAAGGTGCTGCGCGCCTTGCAGGAGCAGGTCGTCGAGCCGGTCGGCGGAACCACCAGCGTCAAGGTGGACGTCCGCGTGCTTGCCGCGACGAACAAGGAACTGACGTCAGAGATTCGGGCGGCGCGATTCCGTGAAGATCTCTACTTCCGCCTGAACGTCATCCCGATCTTCGTGCCGCCGCTGCGGGATCGCGCGGAAGATATTCCGCGGCTGGCCGAACACTTCATGGCGGACCTCGCCCGCGAGTACGGGCGGCGACCGAAGAAGCTCGACTCGACCGCGGCGGCGGCGCTGCAGGCGTATCGATGGCCGGGCAACGTACGGGAACTCCGTAACGTGATCGAGCGGCTCATGATCATGGTCCCGGGCGACACCATCGTCGCCGCCGATCTGACCTTCCTCGACGGCGGCGCGCTCGTCGTCGCCGACGCGGGCGGCGGCGTGCCGATGCCGCTGCACGAGGCGCGCGAGCGCTTCGAGCGCGAGTACATCCTGCGCGCGCTGGCCTCGCAGCACGGCAACATTTCGCGAACCGCGGACGTGCTGGGAGTCGAGCGGAGCAACCTGTATCGGAAGATGCGGGCGTTCGGCATCGCGCCGGCGAGGAAGGACGAAGAGATCGCGTGACACGTGCACGACGTGCTTACGTGCTACGTGCGGCTTGTCACGTGCTACGTGCTACGTGCTCCGCAGCTTGTTCTCCAGAACCTGCTCGGAGCCAAACCGTTCGAGCTGCAGATAGAAGCCTGCAGCATCGATCAGCGCCGCTGACGGGACGAGCCCCACGATTTCGCTTTCGAGAACCGATACGCCATAGCGCTCTGCTTCGCGCTTGACGATTTCGAAGACGCGGAAGATCGGCGTCTTCTGATAGTTCGTCAGGTTCATCGACACCTGCGCGAGGTTGCGATCCTCGAGCTTGATCCCCATCGCCTTCACGTAGCGGAGGCCTCCGCTGCTGTGGCGGATGGCGGCGGCAATCTTCTTCGCGACCTCCACGCGATCGGTGTTGAGGTTGATGTTGTAGGCGATGAGCGGCATCCGCGCGCCGATGACGCTCGCACCGGCAGAGGGGTGCGGCTGGCCCGGACCGAAGTCGGGGGCCCAATCCTTCGACGACATCTTCGCCGCAAGCCCCTCGAACTCTCCGCGCCTGATGTCCTCGAGGTTCTTCCGCAGCGGGTTCGCGGACGCTTCCTCATAAAGGAACACCGGAATGCCGAACTGGCTGGCGACCGCGGCGCCCGCGTCTTTCGCCAGGCGGACGCAGTCCTCCATGGTCGCCCCTTCGATCGGCACGAACGGGACGACGTCGACCGCGCCGAGCCTCGGGTGCTCGCCCGTGTGGGTTCGGAGGTCGATCGCGGCGGCCGCTTCTTTGAAGAGCGCCAGCGTCGCGAGCTTGAGCGGCTCGTAATCGCCAACCAGGGTGAAGACGGAGCGGTTGTGGGACGCGTCGGAAGAGTAGTCGAGGAGGCGGACGCCGGACGTCTTGCGGATCACGTCAGCGAAGCGCTCGACGACCTCGGGCCGCCGGCCTTCGCTGACGTTCGGTATGGATTCGATGATCGCCATGCACGTGACTTTTATCACGTGCAGGCGATCACGTCACGACGATCAGAAGCGATAGCCGAGCGAGACGAGGATCTGCCGCTCGCCCCAGTCGTTGGTGTTCTTGCCGAAATCCGGGCTGTTCATGTTGCTGACCGGATTCCCGTAGTTGTCCTGGTTGAACAGGTTGATGAAGTCGAACCGCACGGTCAGCGCCTGGTCGCGCCACCGTCGTGAAGCGCTTCGACAGCGAGACGTCCCAGTTCTGGAATCCCGGCCCGCGCAGTCCGTTTGCGGCGACGTTGCCGTTGCCGAGGCCGAACGCCAGCGGCAGCCCGTTCGAGCCGAGCGGCGCGACGTAGGCGCCGTTGTTCGTGAACGTGCGGAGGTTTCCGGTCTCGCGGATCCGGCGATCAGCGTGCCGCCGTGCCGAGGTTCGGACGATCGCCGCCGCCGCCGTTGCCGTTCGAGTCGACGCCGGTGACGATCGTGAAGGGCTGGCCCGACTGGAACTGCGTCGACACCCGCGACCTGCCAGCCGCCGAGCACCTGACGCAACACGGCGTTCTGCGAGCTCTTGAACCAGGGCATCTCGTACAGCCAGTTCGCGACCAGACGATGCGGCCGATCGAACGCCGAGAGGCTCCACTCGGCGTCGAGGTCCGCGTAGTCCTGCGGGATCTGCGGCGAGCCCGCCGTGAAGCCCAGCGCCAGCGACTCGTCGCCATCGCTGTACAGCTTGCTGTAGGTGTAGGCCGCGCCGAACTGCAGGCCGTTCGACGAAGCGCCGGTTGAGCGAGGTGTAGATCGCGTTGTACTCGCTCTCGGACGTGGCCTGGATCAGGACCCGCGGACCGAACTGCGGGAACAGCCGGCGCTGCTGCACCGTCGGGATCGAGGTCCCGCTCAGGGTGGCGCGAACCGTCGCCGCCTGCTCGGGCGTCAACACGGCGTAGTTGGCCTGGCCCTGGGCGATGCCGTTGCGGCCGAGACTGCCGGTGTAGCCGACCTCCCACACGAACTGCCGCGCGATCTCACGCTGCCACGACAGGCTCCAGAGGTGCGTCTCCGGGCTTTCCGTGTCTTCGGGCGAGTTGACGAACGTCGCGAGCGGATTGAACACCGCCGCGCCGGTCACCGGCGCGATGTTCGGATAGAGGTTCTGCGCGTTGTCCAGACGGCCGACGACGACGCGCGGGTAGTTCGCTCCCGTTCACCGTCAGGATGTTGTAGAAGAGGATGTCGAAGCTCTTCCCGTAGCCGCCGCGGATCGACGAGGTGTTCTCGCCGAACAGCCACCGCGCGAATCCGCCGGTCGGACTCGGACTGTAGGCGAACCCGACGCGGGGCGCCCAGTTGTTGTTGTCGCGCTTCGCCGGACCCGGCACCAGCGCGGCCTGGACCTGCGGATCCTCGGCGCCGAACAGGCCGAGCGGCACCGTGCTGTTCTCGTAGCGGAGGCCGAGGTTGATCGTCAGGTTCGAGGTCGGCCGCCAGTCGTCCTGAATGAAGTAGGACTGGTTCCACTGCGTCGCGACGAAGCTGGCGGTCTGGAGCGCCTGCACGAAGGTCGTCGCGAAGTTGTTCATGTAGTCCTGCAGGTTGTTGAAGGTGAAGGTGCCCTTCGTGTCGAACGCTGCGAGGTTGTCGAGGTCGACGTAGCGGATGTCCGCGCCCGCCTTCAGCGAGTGCGATCCACGCTGCATCGTCAGGATGTCCTGGAACTGATAGGTGTCTCTGCACGCGGCCCTGCGGGAAGTTGTTGTTGCCGCCGATCGTGAAGAGCCCGCCGATCGTCGCCGTCGGCGAGTCCGGATCGTTCTCGGGGAAGGAGAGGTCGCGCTTGATCCACGCGAAGCGAGCCTCGTTCAGCATGCTGGCGCCGAACACGCGGGTGCCGCTGAACGACAGGTTCTGGTCGATCGTCGACTGGTTGGCGGCGAACGCCGGCACCGAACGCCGTGTTGCTGGTGAAGTTGGTGTCGTCACGCTTGCGGCGGATGTAGCGTCCCGAGATGTTGTTCTGGCTGACCTCGACGTCGCCGCGGCCGATGTAGTACCAGTCGTCCGCCGGACCCACGCGCGAGACGTTGACCTGGCCGGTTTCGATCGGCACGCCGTTGACCGACAGGTTCGTGAGATTCCTGAACTCGACGCCCTGGTCGTAGACGTCCGGGAGGAACCCGAGCCGGTCGAGCACCGCCTGACGGCTCGCCGCCGTCTGCCCGGCGCCGAGCGGCACGCCCTGCAGCGCGGCGAAGCCGTTCGGCGTGATCACGCGGGTGGTCGCGCCGAGCACGTCGCGGCGCAGGCGCGTGTTCTGGAACAGCCCGTAGAAGAACGCGCGGTTCTTGACGATCGGCCCGCCGACGCCGGCGCCCCACTGATGCTGTTCGAACGGCGTCGGCTTGGTCGCGCCGCTCTGCTTCTCGAGGTTGTCGCGCGCGTTGAGATCGCTGTCGCTGTAGAAGTCGAACGCGCTGCCGTGGAAGCTGTTGGTGCCGGACTTGGTGATGATGTTGATCTGGGCGCCGGAGTTGCGTCCGAACTCGGCGTTGTACGGGTTGGTCTGGACGTTGAACTCCGAGACCGAGTCGGGCGGCACCGGGACGGTCGGCAGCGTGACGCTGACGTCGTTGTTGTCGGTGCCGTCGATCATGAAGTTGTTGTTGCGCGAGCGCTGGCCGTTGGCGGAGATCGCCGTCTGGCCGACGCTGCTGGTCACGTTCGGCGCGAGCAGCGCCAGGTTCACCGGATTGCGCGCGGGCAGCGGCAGCTCCGACGCCTGGCGCGCGGTGAACGTCTGTCCGATCGAGCCGTTCGTCTTGTTGAGCGTGACCGCTTCGGCCTGCGCCGTGACGTCGATCGTTTCGGTCAGGCCGCCGACGTCGAGCGAGAAGTTGATCGTGGCTTCGGAGTTCGGAATGACCGGCACTTCGCGGTTCTCGAGCGCCTTGAAGCCTTGCAGCTCCGCCTTGACGGTGTAAGTGCCGGGTTCCAGCGCGGGAGCGCGATAGAAACCGCTCGCATCCGTCACCACCGTGCGCACGACACCGGTCGCGTTGTTGGTGATGATGATGGTGACGCCCGGCAGCAGCGCGCCGGTATTGTCCTTGATGGTTCCCGAGATTGTGCCGCGCGTCAGCTGCGCCGAGCTCACGGCAGGGACGAAGGCTGTGACGAACAGCACTGTCGCCATTGCCGCCACGCGTAAAAAGCGTGACATCAGTTTCCTCCTCTGAAGCGAATAACGAAACCAGCCAGCCGCGCGCGATTTGGAAATCGCCGGGACCGATGGTGATGGTGTGAGTGATCCGTTGCATGCGGCACGCCGTGAATTCGCTGTCTCGCGAATCGAAGCGCACGTTGTTGGGGTGCTACGAGTTAGGGACCAATAACGAGTTGGCGCGCATCACGCGTTCTTCAAACTTTTGAAGCGTTTCCTACAACCGCTTGAAGCGGTGGGATGAAGCGTCATTAGGCGTGGTGAACGTCGGGGACGGAATCGTTGGAGTTGACCGATGTCCTGCGCGCGTTCATAATCCTCATACTGCCGCTCCAGTTCAGCTTTTGTCGATGACCGACCCGCTCCGCACCGACCGCCTCCCCAATCCGGGAGACGTGCCGGAGCGGGAGCGTGACGCCCGCGTCGAAGAGCTGCTGCTCGCCGGTCTGGACCACTATTTCCTCGGACAGCATGAGCTCGCGATCAGCGTCTGGACGCGCGTGCTCTTCCTCGACCGGGGCCACGCGCGGGCGCGGGCGTACATCGAAAGAGCGCGGGGCGCGATCGCCGAGCGCCAGCGCGAATCCGAGGAGCTGCTGCATGGCGGAGTCGATGCCTTTCAGCGCGGCGATGCGGATGCCGCCCGCCGGCTGCTGACCTCCGCGGTCGAACGAGGGGCGGCAAGCGAGGAAGCGGTGGTGCTCCTCGAACGGCTGGACCGGCTCGAGAACGCGTCGGCGAACGGCGCCGGCGTTCAACGGCCGCTCACGCGCCGCCGCGCCGTTGTCGATCCGCTCCCTCACGATCCCGAACCCGCTGCCTCGTCGCGTCTCGCGTGGATTGCGTCAGGAGTGTTCGCCGGGGCCGGCGTGGTGTTTCTCGCGGCGTGGCTGTGGAACGGGGCGTACTTTCCGTGGGTCCCGCCGGGTCCGTCACCGCGTCCCGTCACCGCTCACCCTGCGCCGGAGCGGCTCCCGATTCCTTCGTCCGCGGAGGCCGCGCTGACGCGCGCGCAGCGGCTGCAGAGCAGCGGCCGTCTGCACGACGCCATGGATGTGCTCGAAGGAATCCGGCACGGCGATCCGCTGCGGCCTCGCGCCGACGCGCTGCGCGGCACGATCCAGCGTCAGCTGCTCGATTCGGCCAACGCCAGCCGGCCGCAGTAATCCCCAGCGTCAATGAGATGTCCCAAATGTCAGTACATCAGTTTCGGCAACGGCAGTCGTTGCCGTAACTGCGGGTACGAGTTCTCCCTGACCGGCGAGCCGCCGCCGGCCGATCTGCCGATCACGTCCGCCGACGCGCCGATCGGGCCGTATACCGATCTCCCGCTTTCGGCGCCGCCGCCAATCGGCAAGACCGAGCTTCCGCTGTTTTCCGGCGGCGGGCTGCGCGACGACGCGCCGCTCGTCTCGGCGCCAGCCGTTCCCCGTGCGCCGCTCGCGGTGCGGCGTGCCGCGCCGGTACCCAAACCAGCGCCGGCGCGACCCGATCCGGATCGCGAACCGGAGCTCGGCCTCGAGCCGGAACCTGCGCTCGCGCCACCGCGGCTGGTGGCGGTGCAACCCGTTCCGGATACACAGACCAGCGAGGCGGGTCAGGCCGCCCCGGTGGCGGCGCGCGTCGTCGCCGCCATGATCGATCTCGCGATTGCCGGCGCGATCGACGCCATCGTGATCTACCTGACGCTTCGGCTCGCCGGTCTGACGTTCGCCGAGATCTCGGTGCTCCCGAAAATGCCGGTGATCGCCTTCCTGCTGCTGCTGAACGGCGGCTATTTCGTTCTGTTCACTGCCGCGGGTGGCCAGACGATCGGGAAGATGGCCACAGGCATCCGCGTGGTGCCGCAGCAGCCTGACGCCGGCATGCGCGTGCCGTTCAGCACCGCGGTCGTCAGGGCGGTCGCGTATGCGCTCTCGCTGCTGCCCGCCGGACTTGGCTTCGTTCCCATCCTGTTCAGCCAGGACGGCCGCGCGCTCCACGACCGCTTCTCCGACACCCGCGTCATCAAGGCCTGACGGCTCATGCCTCGCGACGTGAGCGGCGCCGGCACTCGTCTCGCGGTGTTCATCGCCACCGCAGGCTATGCAGGATATTTTCCGATCGCGCCGGGCACCGTCGGATCGGCGGCCGGACTCGTTGCATACCTGATCGTCTGGTGGACGCAGTCGCGCGCCGTCGAGGTCGCGTTGATCGTCGGCCTCTTCGCGCTTGGCGTCTGGGCAGGCACGACCGCGGAGCGCTACTTCGGCGGCATCGATCCGGGGCCAGTGGTTGTCGACGAGGTCGTCGGCATGCTGATCACGCTGGCGTTCATTCCTGTCGGCCTTTCCGGCGCCATCGTGGGGTTCTTCCTGTTCCGGATTTTCGACATCATCAAACCATTTCCCGCAGGACGGCTCGAAGCGCTCCACGGCGGGCTCGGCGTCATGGCAGATGACGCGATGGCAGCGGTTTACGCAAACCTCAGCCTGCGTGCGCTCCTGTGGCTCCTGCCAGGCTGGATCGCATGACGCAGCCGCTTCCCCGATCAAGACCGCTGCCGTCATTGCGGTCGGCAGCGAGCTGCTGGGAACCAGCCGCATCGACACCAACTCGCTCTATCTGTCCGGCCGGCTTGGCGCCCTTGGCATCGAGCTGCGTGGAAAGGCTGTCGTCGGCGATGATCGCGCCGAGCTCGCGCGCGTGTTTGCGGGCGCGCTGGCGACCTCCGGACTGGTGATTCTGACCGGCGGGCTTGGCCCGACCGACGATGACGTGACGCGCGATGCGATCACCGACGTGCTCCAGCTCGACATGACCGAAGATCCCGCCATCGTCGCCGCGATCGAAGCGCGGTTTGCCAGCCGCGCGCTGAAGATGCCAGCGGTGAACCGCAAGCAGGCGATGGTGCCCGCCGGCGCGGAGGTGCTGCCCAACGCCAACGGGACGGCCCCCGGCCTGCTGTTGCAGCACGATGGAAAGATCGTCGTGCTTCTGCCCGGCCCTCCGCGCGAGCTGCAAGCGATCTTCGAGAAGCTCGTCGAGCCGAGGCTGCAACAGACGGCGGGGCAGGCACGCGTCTACCGGGCATCGCTGTTCGTGGCAGGCAAGGGGGAATCGCACGTCGAAGAGATCGCGCAGCCGCTGTATTCGACGTGGCGCACCGGCAGCTTTCCAATCGAGACGACGATCCTTGCCGCGCCAGGGCAGATCGAGCTGCACCTGAGCGCGCGTTCGGATGATCCCGTCAACGCGCCGCGCCTGATTACGGAGGCGCGCGATCGGCTGGCGAGCGCGCTCGGAGCCGACGTGTTCAGCACCGACGGCCGGTCAATGGAAGAAGTCGTGGGCGAGATCCTGCGCGATCGCCGGCTGACGATCTCAGCGGCCGAATCGTGCACCGGCGGCCTGCTGATGTCGCGGCTCACCGATGTGCCGGGAAGCTCGTCGTGGGTCCTGGGCGGCGTCGTCGCCTACAGCAACGACTCGAAGACCATCTTTGCCGACGTCCCTGCCGAACTGATCGAGCAGCATGGCGCGGTCAGCGAACCGGTGGCGGTCGCGCTCGCCGAGGGCGTCCGGACACGCGTCGGATCCGACATCGGCGTAGGCATCACCGGCATCGCCGGGCCCTCGGGAGGTACGCCAAAGAAACCGGTCGGCACGGTTGCAATAGCAGTGATCGGTCAGGGAGGCGCCGCGCGCGTGCGGACCCTGTGGCTGTTCGGCGGCCGGACGCAGGTCAAGTTCAACGCGACGCAGGCCGCGCTCGATATGGTGAGACGAACTTTGATGTAGCGACATGCGACTGTTCATTGGGGTCGAGCTGCCGGAGGCCGTGAAAGAGTCGGCGGCTGAACAGTTGCGCGACGTCAAGGAGCGCGTGCGGCGGACCGCACCGGCGGCGGCGATCCGATGGGTCGAGCCAGCCAATCTGCACGTGACGCTCTGGTTCATCGGTGAGGTCGACGACGCGCGCGCGGCCGCGTTGACATCCGCGCTGCAGCCGCCATTCAGTACTCCGAGGTTCGATCTCGCGCTCGAGAGTCTCGGCACGTTCCCACCGGCCGCGCCTCCGCGAGTGATCTGGATTGGCGTCGCCTCCGGCCGGGAGCCGCTGATCGCGTTGTACGGCGAGGTCAGCGACCGGCTGGTGCGGCTCGGCTACGAACCGGAAGCGAGGCCGTATTCGCCGCATCTCACCGTTGCCCGTGTAAAGGACATGCGCGGCGCCGGCGGGAAAGCCGTCCGTGCGATTCTCGCCAGTCATCCGGTGGCGCTTCCGAGGTTCACGCAGACCAGCGTGACGTTGTTCCGCAGCCGGACCTCCCCGAAGGGCGCCCAGTACGACAGCCTGTTGCGAGTACCATTGAAGTAATGACAGGCGGCGGAGAGTCCATCGCCGTCGTGGGTGCTGGAAGCTGGGGCACCGCGCTGGCGGTGCATCTGTCCCGCATCGGCCACGAGGTCCGGCTGTGGGGACGGGACGGCGAAATCGTCGAGCGGATAGCGACCGATCGAGAGAACCCCTCCTATCTGGCCGGCGTTCGCGTACCGGAACGGATCACCGCCACCACGGACATGGGCGCCGCGCTCGCCGCCGCGCGCTTCGTCGTCTTTGCGGTCCCGTCGCACGGGCTTCGTGCCGTCGCTCACGCGGCGTCCAGCGCGATTTCCGGGGAGGCGGTGCTCGTCAGCGCCACCAAAGGGATCGAGCCGGACTCGCTGAAGCGGATGTCCGAAGTGCTGGCGCACGAAACCGGCGGTGCGCGGCCGATCGTCGCGCTCTCGGGCCCGACGTTCGCGGTGGAAGTTGCTCACGAGCTGCCGACCGTCGCGGTCGCCGCATCGGCCGACTCGGACGCGCTCGTCCGCGTGCAGGAGCAGTTTCGCGGCGCCGCGTTCCGTCTGTATGGCAGCGACGACGTGGCCGGCGTGGAGATTGGCGGCGCGATGAAGAACATCATCGCGATCGCGGCCGGCGTGGTCGAAGGCCTCGGCCTCGGCCACAATGCGATGGCGGCGCTGATCACCAGGGGCCTCGCCGAAATCTCGCGGCTGGCTGCCGCTGAGGGCGGCCGGCGCGAAACACTCGCGGGGCTGAGCGGGCTGGGCGATCTGGTCCTGACGTGCACCGGCGATCTGAGCCGGAACCGTCACGTCGGCGTGCAGCTCGGTAGAGGGCAATCGCTGAAGGAGATTCTGAGCGGGATGCGCATGGTGGCCGAGGGCGTCCGCACGACCGGCGCCGCGCTCGCGCTCGGCGATCGCCATGGCATCGAGCTGCCGATCACGGCCCAGATGGCGGCGGTGCTCGACGGCCGCACGCCGCCGCGCGACGCGGTCGAGGCGCTGATGGGACGCAGGCAGAAGCACGAGGTCGACAGGTAGACGATGGGTTTCTTCGACAAGATCAAACAGTCGCTGACGAAGACGACGCAGCAGTTCGTCGGTCGGTTCGAGGACGTGGTCAAGCGCGCCGACACGCCGGAAGGGCGCAGCCGCGAGATCGATCTCGACACGGTCGAGGCGCTGGAGGAAGCACTCATCTCGGCTGACGTCGGCGTTGCCGCCACTGAGCGCATCATCACCGCGGTGCGGAATCGGCGCAGCCGCGACACCTCGCTCCGCGATCTGGTGAAGTCGGAGATTCTCTCGATTCTGCGCGGCGCGGACGTGCCGGCATCGAACGGGCACCGGCCCCACGTCGTGATGATCGTCGGCGTCAACGGCACGGGAAAGACGACGACCGTCGGCAAGCTCGCGCGTCTGATCAAGGATTCGGGCAAGGCGCCGCTGATCTGCGCGGCCGACACGTTCAGGGCCGCGGCCGTCGAGCAGCTCGAGATCTGGGCCACCCGCGCCGGCGTGGACATCATCCGCGCACGCACCGGCGCCGACCCTGCGGCGGTCGTGTTCGACGCGATTGCCGCTGGCAAGGCGCGCAACCGCGATACCGTCCTGGTCGACACCGCGGGGCGTCTGCACACGCGGGTGAACCTCATGACCGAGCTGGACAAGATTCGCAGAATCGCCGCGCGGGAAGTCGAAGGCGCTCCGCACGAAGTGCTGCTCGTGCTCGACGCGACGGTCGGCCAGAACGGACTGGCGCAGGCGCGCGAGTTCATGTCGGCCGCCGGCGTCAACGGCATCGTGCTGACGAAGCTGGACGGCACGGCGAAGGGCGGCATCGCGGTCGCGATTGCGAACGATCTCAAGCTGCCGATCCGCTACGTCGGCGTCGGCGAGGGGATTGACGACCTGATTCCGTTCTCGCCCGAAGAGTACGTGGAGGCGCTGTTCCAGGAAAAATGGTGACCGAGGCCGATGTCCTGCACATGAACAGGGCGCTGGCGCTGGCCGAGCGCGGGCGCGGCCGTACGTCTCCGAACCCCATGGTCGGCGCGGTGATCGTCGACGCCCACGGCGTCGTCGTCGGCAGAGGATGGCACCAGTTCGCTGGCGGACCGCACGCGGAGGTTCGCGCGCTCGCGGATGCCGGAGCGCGCAGCCGGGGCGCCACGCTCTACTGCACGCTCGAACCGTGCACCCACATCGGGCGGACCGGTCCCTGCGCGCCGAGAGTCGTGGACGCGGCGATCAGGCGTGCGGTCATTGCCGTGCGGGATCCGAACCCCGTTGTCGCCGGCAACGGAATCACGCTGCTGCGCGCGGCAGGAATCGATGTGGACGTGGGGTTGATGGCCGATCGTGCGGAACGCCTGAATTCGGCGTTCTTCACGCGGATGAAACAGGGACGACCGTTCGTCACGCTGAAATCCGCGCTCACGCTCGACGGCTGCGTCGCCGCAGCACCGGGCCTGACGACGGCGCTGACGGGGCAGGCCGCCAACCGCGCGATCCATCGCGAGCGGGCGGAAGTCGACGCGATCGGCATTGGCTCCGGGACGCTTCTCGTCGACGATCCGCTGCTGACCCCGCGCGGCGCGTTCCGCCACCGGCCGCTCGCGCGGGTCGTTTTCGACAGACGTCTGCGCACGCCGCCGACGGCGCGCCTGCTCTCGACGGACGCCGCCGGCCCCGTCATAATCATGACGACGGCATCAGCAGTCCGGCAGGCTGGAGCGGGCGCCGACACGCTGGCAGCAGCGGGAGCGCGCGTGGAGGCCCTGGACGACGACACGGCGCGCGATCGCTTTTTGGACGCGGCGTTGGCGCGGCTCGCCGCACTGGATCTTTCATCCATCGTCATCGAAGGCGGTCCCACGCTGCACGACGCGTTCTGGCGCGCCGGACTGGTCGATCGCCTGCAGTTCTTCCTGACGCCGCATGCGGCCGGTCCGCGCGGAGTGCCGGCGGCGGACTTTCCCGTCGGCACGGCGGGGGCGCTGATTGACGGCTCCGTGCGTCCGGTTGGCGACGATATCCTGATCGAGGGTTATGTTCACGGGCTTGATTGAGTCGGTTGGCACCGTCCAAGAGCTGGCGCCTTCGGCGGCGGGTCAGCGGATCCGCGTCTCGACGAACCTGGCGGCGGATCTCTCACCAGGCGACAGTCTCGCGGTCAACGGCGTCTGTCTGACCGTCGTCGCGACCTGTGGCGGCTGTGTTCACGCCGACGTGTCGCCCGAGACGCTTCGTGTCACCACGCTTGGGAATCTGAAGACGGGCATGTGTGTGAACCTGGAGCGCTCTCTTCGGGCCGACGCGAGAATCGGCGGACATTTCGTGCAGGGCCACGTCGACGCGACAGGCCTGATCGAGCGCCTTCACCGGAGCGGCGACTGGTACTGGCTCACGGTGCGGTATCCGCCGATGATTGCCGGCTACCTGGTGCGGAAAGGATCGGTTGCCGTCGACGGGATCAGCCTGACCATCGCCGGGCTGGGCGACCATCAGTTCAACGTACAGGTGATCCCGTTCACGTTTCAGCACACGAACCTGCAGGAGGCGCGCGCCGAGGACGCGGTGAACCTGGAGTGCGACATGCTCGGCAAGTACATGGTACGGGCGATGGAATTGCGAGGCTAGGGATACATGGCGAAGAACACGAAGCGCCGCGGCAGGACGAAGTCACCGTTTGCCCGGATCGAGGACGCGATTGACGCGATCAAGCGCGGCGAGATGATTATCGTCGTCGACGACGAAGACCGCGAGAACGAAGGCGATCTGACGATTGCCGCGGAGAAGATCACGCCGGCCGCGATCAACTTCATGGCCAAGCACGGCCGCGGCCTGATCTGCATGCCGATGACGGAAGACCGCCTTGCCGAGCTCGATCTGCCGCAGATGGTCGCGCAGAACACCGCGCGGTTCGATACCGCCTTCTGCGTGTCGATCGAGGCGAAAGGCGTCACCACCACCGGCATCTCCGCGAGCGACAGGGCCGCGACCGTGCTCACCGCGATCGATCCGAGGACGCGGCCGGGCGACCTGGCGCGGCCTGGCCACATGTTTCCGCTCAAGGCCCGCAACGGCGGCGTGCTGGTGCGCGCCGGTCAGACGGAGGCTGCGGTGGATCTCGCACGGATCGCCGGCCTGTATCCCGCCGGCGTCATCTGCGAAATCCTGAACGACGACGGGACGATGGCGCGGGTGCCGGAGCTGACGAAGGTAGCGCGGCGGCACAAGCTGCTGATGATCACCATCGCGGATCTGATTCAGTACCGGATGCGGACCGAGGCGCTGGTGCAGCGGGTCGCGTCGGCGTCGCTGCCGACCGATCACGGCGACTTCCGCGTCCTCGCGTACGAGAGCACGATCGACCGTGAGACGCACGTCGCGCTGGTCAAAGGGGAGATCGGCGACGGCGAGCAGGTGCTCGTGCGCGTTCACTCACGGTGTCTGACCGGCGACGTCTTTCACTCGGCGCGCTGCGATTGCGGCCCGCAGCTCGACGCCGCGCTCGAACGGATCGCCCAGGAGGGCCGGGGGGTTCTGCTCTATTTGAACCAGGAGGGGCGCGGCATCGGCCTCGCCAACAAGATTCGCGCCTACGAGCTGCAGGATCAGGGGCTGGATACGGTCGAGGCGAACGAGCGGCTCGGGTTCCAGCCGGACCAGCGCGACTACGGCATCGGCGTGCAGATCCTGCGCGATCTGGGGGTCCACTCCATGCGCCTGCTGTCCAACAACCCCCGCAAGCTGGTCGGTCTCGAGGGATACAACCTCTCGGTTTCAGAGTGGCTGCCGCTCGAAATCCCCGCGTCCGAGCACACCCGCCGGTATTTGCGGACGAAGAAGGAAAAGCTGGGACACAAGCTGTCCTCGGTGTAAGTGCCAAATTGGCAATTCCGGCGATTTTGGCAATTTTGGCATTTCAAGTTACTATAACTGTTTGCGTCTGAACCCCTTAGCAGCGTCTGAGGGGCGAAACCCGGCGAATCATGTTCGATTCCCTTCAGTACACGTCTGCAGGACGTTTTCCGGTCGTTGCGCGGTGAGGCGCGTCTCACGGAGCAGACCGTCGAGGCCGCGCTCCGCGAGATCCGGATGGCGCTGCTCGAGGCGGACGTCAATTTCAAGGTCGTCAAGGCGTTCATCGACCGCGTCCGCGATCGCGCGGTGGATCAGGATGTCCTGAAGAGCCTGTCGCCCGCGCAGCAGGTCGTGAAGATCGTCCGCGACGAGATGCTCGCGCTGTTCGGCGACACGACCGGCGGCCTGCCGCCGTCGTCGGCGAAGCCGCGCGTCATCCTGCTCCTCGGCCTCCAGGGCTCCGGCAAGACGACGACCTCGGGCAAGCTTGGCCGGTGGCTGGCGAAGCAGGGCCGCCATCCGCTGCTGGTGTCGACCGACGTCCGGCGGCCCGCGGCGATCGAACAGCTCTCGGTGGTCGGCAAGCAGGCCGGCGTACGCGTGTTCGACCCCGCCGGCGAGAAGGATCCCGTCCGCCGCGCGGCGGGCGCGATGACCGAAGCGCGCAACAGCGGCTTCGATACCGTCATCGTCGACACCGCCGGCCGGCTGCACATAGACGACGAGCTGATGGACGAATTGGAGGCGATCAAGGCCGCCGTCGGTCCCTCGGATCTGCTCTATGTCGCCGATGCGATGACGGGGCAGGATGCGATCAAGAGCGCCGGTGAGTTCAACCGGCGTATCGGCGTCACCGGCGTCGTGCTCACGAAGATGGACGGCGACGCACGCGGCGGCGCCGCGCTGTCGGTCGTCGGCGTCGTCGGGGTGCCGATCGCGTTCGTCGGCAGCGGCGAACGGCTGCAGGACCTCGAGCCGTTCCACCCGGATCGGGTCGTCTCGCGCGTGCTCGGGATGGGCGACGTCCTCTCGTTGATCGAAAAGGCCGAAGAGGCGGTTTCGGTCGAGGACGCCGAGAAGCTCGAACGGAAGATCCGCAACGACGAGTTCACGCTCGAGGACTTCCGCGATCAGCTTCGCACGATCAAGAAGATGGGACCGCTGGAGCAGATCCTCGGCATGCTTCCCGGCATGGGCGGCCTGAAGGAGCTCGCCGCCAACCGCGAAGCGGTCGACGACAAGCAGCTCGGGCGCATCGAAGCGATCATCAACTCGATGACGCCGAAGGAGCGCCGCAACCACGCGATCATCAACGGCAGCCGCCGCAAGCGGATCGCGAAGGGGAGCGGCACGTCGGTCGAAGAGATCAACCGGCTGCTGAAGCAGTTCGTGCAGATGAAGAAGATGCTGAAGCAGATCGGCGGCATGGCCGCGATGGGCAAGAAGCGCGGCGGTCTCGGGATGATGAAATCGTTGATGAGATGAGTGGGGGAGCTATCAGCCGTCAGCCATCAGCTGTCAGCAAGCTGAGAGCTGAAAGCTGAAAGCGTGAGAGCTAAGGAGAAACATGTTAGCAATTCGTTTGAGACGCACAGGATCCAAGAAGCGGTCGTTCTACCGCGTGGTAGTGACCGACTCGCGCGCGGCGCGCGACAGCAGCTTCGTCGAGGTGCTCGGGCACTACAATGCGCGCACCAAGCCGGAGTCGCTCGAGTTGAACCGCGAGCGGTACGACTACTGGGTGAAGTCGGGCGCCCAGCCGTCGGATTCGGTGCGGACGCTCGTCGGGCGCATGCCCGCCGCTCCGGCGGCGGCCGAACAGCCAGCATCGTGAGCCGCGCGCGTGACGTCGTCGAGGTCGTGGCCCGCGCGCTCGCGGATCATCCCGATGCGGTGCGCGTGACGGAGCGGCAGCATCGCGGCCAGACGCTGGTCGAGCTGTTCATGGCGCCGGGCGATCTGGGGCGCGTCATCGGACGCCAGGGACGCACCGCGGCCGCGATGCGCACGCTGGTGAGCGCGACCGCCGAGCTCGAAGGCATGAAAGCGACGCTCGAGTTCAGGGATGACGGATGACGAGCGCGGCGATCTGCTGCTCGTCGGCCGTGTCGCACGCGCGCACGGCAATCGAGGCCAGGTAATCGTCAACCCCGAGACGGACTTCGCCGAGGATCGATTCAGGACCGGCGCCGTGCTGTTCGTGGGCAGCGAGCCCACGCCGCGCGGCATTCGTGAGGTGCGGTTCCATCAGGGCCGTCCGATCGTGTCGCTCGAAGGCGTCGACACGATGAACGATGCCGAGGCGCTGGCCGGCGCGGAGCTGAAGGTCGTGGCGGCGACGCTGCCGCCGCTGCCCGCGGACACGTATTACCGGCACGACCTCGTGGGCTGTGAGGTTCGCGACGAGGCGAACACATCGCTCGGCCGCGTGGCTGACGTCGAGGGGCCGCTGGAGCGCAGCGTTCTCGTGGTCGACGGCGCCGAAGGGCAGTTGCTCATCCCGATGGCGGCGCACATTTGTTTGCGAATCGACGTGCCGGCAAGGGCCATCGTCGTGAGGCTGCCGGAAGGGCTCCTCGAGCTGAATAGAACGAAGAAGCCGTGAAGTTCGACATCGTCACCATCTTCCCGCGGATGGTCGAAGCGTCGCTCGAAGAGGGCATAGTCGGACGGGCGATCCAGCGGGGGCTGCTGGATCTGAAAGTGCACGATCTGCGGGACCACACCGCCGATCGCCACAGGACAGTCGACGACGTGCCGTTTGGCGGCGGGGCGGGGATGGTGATGAAGCCGGAGCCGCTGTTCAGGGCGGTGCAGGCGATTCGCGACCACCGAGGGGCGCCCGGCGCGGTGATCCTGACGTCGCCCGACGGCGCGTTGTTCACCCACCGGCAGGCGGAGCGGCTGTCAGGGCTCGATCATGTCGTCGTGCTGTGCGGCCGATACGAAGGGGTCGACGGGCGCGTGCGCGACCATCTCGCGACCGAAGCGTTGTCGATCGGAGATTTCGTCGTCTCGGGCGGGGAGCTGCCGGCGCTGGTGATCGTGGATGCGGTCGCGCGGCTGATCCCCGGGGTGGTCGGAGACGAGAGCAACGTGGCGGCGGACAGCTTCGCGTCGGGGCTGCTGGACTTTCCGCAGTACACGCGCCCCGCGGAGTTCGAGGGGCTTGGCGTCCCGCCGGTGCTGCTGTCCGGGCATCACGCGGAGATACGCCGCTGGCGCCGGCGCGAGGCGCTGAGACGAACGTTGGAGCAGCGTCCCGAGCTGCTGGAACGCGCCGAGCTCGGCAGCGAGGATCGGGAATTGTGGAAGAGATACGGAAAAGAAGAGTAGAAGAATTGAAAAGAAGTATCGGAGCGGAATTTGAGAAGGGAGAAAGTAATGACTGCCGTAGAAACCGTCGAGCGCGGGCAGCTGGCCCAGCGCCCGGCGATGAAGCCGGGGGACACCGTCCGCGTTCACGTGAAGGTGCGCGAAGGCGACAAGGAACGCATCCAGGTGTTCGAAGGCATGGTGATCGGCATGCACCGCGGCGGTTCGCGTGCGACGTTCACCGTCCGGAAGGTGTCGTTCGGCCAGGGCGTCGAGCGCATCTTTCCACTGCACTCGCCGATCATCGACAAGATCGACGTGGTGCGGTCGGCGCGCGTGCGTCGCGCGAAGCTGTACTTCCTCCGCGATCTGAAGGGGAAGGCGGCGCGGATGAAGGAGCAGAAGAAAGCGTAGATCCCTATGAAGGTTCGGGCCTTCAGGACCGTGGAGAACGCCATCCGGCGGATGGGGTTCAACTACGTTGCCGGCGTGGACGAAGTGGGCCGCGGCTGCCTCGCCGGCCCGGTCGTTGCCGCGGCAGTGGTGCTCCAGCCCGAGAAATACGTTGCACGGATTTGCGATTCGAAGACGGTCACGGCGCTCGAGCGCGTGAAGCTGTACCGCCAGATCACCCGGACCGCGGTCGCCTGGTGCGTGGCGTCGGCCGACCGCGAGGAGATCGATCGAATCAACATCCATCAGGCTTCCCTGCAGGCGATGCTGCGCGCGGTGCTCGGCCTCGCGCCGTGTCCTGATTTCGTGTTGGTGGACGCGTTCAAGATCCCCGACCTGCTGATGCCGCAACGGGCGGTGACGCATGGGGACAGCCGCTGCACCGCGATTGCAGCCGCCTCCATCGTGGCCAAGGTTACCCGCGACCGGATGATGCTGGAGCTCCACAGCCGCGACCCGCGTTACGGGTTTGACAAGCACAAGGGGTATGCCACAAAGGACCATCTCGCCGCCGTTTCACAGTTTGGTTACTCCGACGCCCACCGTCGGTCGTTCCGTCCGCCGTCACTGTTTGATAGGATGGACTGACCCCCTACGCCGCTCCCCGGCGTCTCCGGCCCGTGGAGAAGCCCGTTGGCCCTCGACCGCGACAACACGCTGAAAAAGGCGGAGAAGCTTCTCCGTCAGGGTCGTCTGGACGGCGCCATCGCCGAATACGTCAGGCTGGTCGAGGACCAGCCGCGCGACTGGAACACCGCGAACGCGCTTGGTGACCTCTACGCGCGCGCCGGCCAGACCGATCTCGCCATCGGCCAGTACTCGCGCATCGCCGAGCACTTCATGAGCGACGGCTTCTACCCGAAGGCCGCCGCGCTCTACAAGAAAATCCTCAAGATCAACAAGGACGACGAAGCCACCCAGCTGCAGCTCGCGGAGATCTCCGCGCTGCAGGGACTGCTCGCCGACGCGAAGTCGCACCTCAACGCGGTGGCCGCGAAGCGCAAGGCCCGGGGCGACCGCCGGGGGGAAGCGGAGATCGTCGTGCGCCTCGGCGGGGTCGATCCTTCCGACTTCGACGCGCGGCTGGCCGCCGCGCAGGTGCTCGAGCAGATGGGTGAGGAGGACGACGCGGCGGATCGCTACAAGGCGCTGCACGCGGACCTCCTGGAGAAGGACCGGACCGCGGAGGCGCTGGACGCGCTCAGGTCGGTCGTCCGGCTGCGGCCGTTCGACGCCGAGGCCAGGGCCGCGCTCGCGAAATCAGCGATCGCCTCGGGGGACATCGTCGGGGCGCGCGAGTTCCTCGATCGCGACACCGCCGGCAACGATCCCAACCTGCTGATGGCGCTCGTCGATCTGGATCTTCGCGTCGGCGCCGTCGAGTCGGCGCGCCAGCTGATGCCTTCGCTCCTTCGTGCGGACTACGGGGCGCGTTACCGGCTGCTCGACCTCGGTGAGTCGCTCGGCGGTGTCGAACCCGGATGCGCCGTTCGCGTGCGTGGACGCGGTCGTGGACGCAGCTATCGAAGCCTCGGACTTCCAGGAAGCGGCGACGACGCTGCAGAACTTCGTCGGCCGCGTGCCCGGGCAGATCACCGCGCTGCTGAAACTCGTCGAGGTGTGCGTGGACGGCGGCTTCGAATCGGCGATGTACGAAGCGCAAGTGATGCTGACCGACGCCTACCTCGAAGCGGGACAGGCCTCCGAGGCGCGCGTGATCGCGGAAGATCTCGTCGCCCGCGAGCCCTGGGAGGCGGCCCACATCGATCGCTTCCGTCGCGCGCTCGTCATGCTGCGGGTGCCGGATCCCGACACCGAGATTGCAGAACGCCTGAGCGGACAGGCGCCGTTCATGGCGACCGATCCATTCTTCGATCTCTCAGAGATGCCGGCAGAATCCGTCAGCGATGTTCCGTCGAGCGAGATGTCAGCGGAGGGAGCGTCGCTGGAAGCGGACGCGGCTTCGCCGGAATCGAATTATGAGGGCGCCCCGGCGGCCGACGAGGCGCCCAGCGAGACCCCGCCGGAGTCGGTCTACAAAGCCGTCGATACAACCGCCGCACCGGTGCCGACGGGAGCGCCGATCGCATTCAAGCCGGCTGCGTCTTCGAAGGCCGAGGTCGAGGAGATCGACCTGACCGGAGCGTTGAGCACGCTCGATGACGAGCCCGCGCCTCGCGACTGAGAGCTCGCCGATTCGCCGGCGGAGGACGAGATGTCGTCCGCCGACGTGCCGAATTTCTCCGCGCAGCACATGACGCTCGCGCGCACGTATCTCGAGATGGGAATGATGGAACAGGCCGAGGCCGCGCTCCGGACGCGCCGCGCAGGCGCCGCGCCTCCGGTTCGAGGCGGGCGCGATACTCGGCCGGATGATGCGGAGCCGCGGGGACATGCTGCAGGCCCTCGAGTGGCTCGAACGCGCGTCGGAAGCTCCGCCCACGAGCGTCGAAGAAGGCCGGGAGCTGATGTACGACTTCGGCGTCGCGCTCGACGAATCCGGAGAGACCGCCCGGGCGCTGGCCGTGTTCCTCGAATTGCAATCCGATGCCGGGGACTATCGCGACGTCCCCGAACGCATCGATCGGCTCGCGCGCGTGCAGAGCGGAGGCTGACATCTCCTTTTTCACGCGCCTCCTGTTCGCTGCCTACTTCCTCGAGGCTGGCCTCATTCTCGTGATCGCGCCGTGGACGAACTTCTGGAACGGCAACCTGTTCATCGAAGCCTACCCGGACATCCAGGAGATTCTGGCCAGCCCGTTCGTGCGCGGCGCAGTGTCGGGAATCGGCGCCATTACGACACTGGCCGGCATCGCCGAGCTCGCCACGGCGATTGTGGCCAGGCACAGGGCCGACGGCAATGCTGATGATGGTGAGCGACCGGCGACGCTTCCGCGGGAGCCTTGATCGGCTCGCGGCGGCGATCGTCCGCGCGGCGCGGGCCGGTGTCGATGTCGTTCAAGTTCGCGAGCGCGATCTCGACGACCGGACGCTGACCGGGTTCGTCAGACGTACTGTCGCGGGCGTGAGCGGCACGGGCGCGCGCGTGGTGGTCAACGGCCGGCTCGACGTCGCGCTCGCGGCGGGCGCGGCAGGCGTCCATCTCCGCGGGAACTGCCTGCCAGCGCCGCGTGCACGCAGGCTCGCGCCCCGCGGGTTCCTCATCGGCCGCTCTGTTCATTCACTGGCGGAGGCGCAGGCGGTCGAGGCAGAAGGCGGCTGCGACTATCTGGTTTTCGGCGCCGTGTTTCCGTCGACCAGCAAGCCGGAGGGACACCAGCCGGCAGGCCTCGCCGCGCTTCGACAGGTCTGTGAGGCGGTCCGGCTGCCGGTAGTGGCGATTGGCGGCATCGATGGCGCGCGCGCATCGGACGCCGCACGCGCCGGCGCGAAAGGTGTCGCGGGCATCGAGGTCTTCGCGAACGAAGACGAACGGGCGCTCGCCTTGTCGGTGGAGCAGATGCGCAGCGCCTTTCGGTAGAATCTCTCCGTGATGGATCCAGGCATACGTTCTCCGGTGATCGATCAGTTCCGCCGCTCGGAAGTCGCGCGCGAGCTGCGGCTCGCGGCGGCGAAGGGCGGGCTCGTGCCGCGGGCGCTCGAGGCGCTGGCGCTTCTCGCGATGCTCACCGAGGATGGCGATCCTGAAATCGCGGCGCTTGCGAGTACGACGCTCGACAATCTTCCGAAAGGGCCGCTGAGCGCGTACCTCGGACGGGCGGAGATTTCCGCCGAGCTGCGGACGTTCTTCGAGCGCCGTGGCGTGAAGCCGGCCGCGTCCCCGACCCCTGACGCGGCGCTTCCACTGCTCGAGACCCTGGGCGACACGACCGACGGAGACGACGCCGATGACGAGGCGAAGGAGTCGAGGGTCCTCTCGTCGCTGCCGATCGTGGACCGCATGAAACTGGCGATGAAGGGCACGCGCGAGCAGCGCTCGCAGCTGATTCGCGACTCGAACCGGCTGGTCGCCTCCGCGGTGCTGAGCAGCCCGAAGCTGACCGAGAGCGAGGTCGAATCGTTCGCCAAGATGGCCAACGTCACCGAAGAAGTCCTTCGTGTGATCGCCGCGAACCGCACCTGGACGAAGAACTACGGCGTGGTGCTCGGGCTGGCGAAGAACCCGAAGACGCCGGCCGGGATTTCCATGCAGCTCCTGCACCGGCTCAACGAGAGGGACATCAAGATGCTGGGGGTGGACAGGAACGTGCCCGAAGTACTGCGGCTCGCCGCCCGCAAGATGATGGTCAAGAAGCTCAGTTAGATCGGCGCCTGAACTCCTTGCGCAGCTCCGCGAGCCCTTCCATGTAGACGGCCGCCTTCTCGCGTTCGGCCTCGGTCTCCAGTGACTTCAGGATGTCGATGGCGCGATCGAAGTCCCGCAGGATCGTCTTCCGCGTCGTCTTGAAATACAGCTGCCGGATCTCCTCGAGCTTGTCCGCGCGCTCGCCGCTCATCGGCCGGCCCTCGTGCGTGCCCGCCTGAGCGAGGCGCGGAACTGGTCGACCGGCCGCGTGTTGAGGACGTCGTTCGCCGTCAGCCAGGCGCGCCGCGCGATCACCACGCCCCAGCGGGTGTTGCCCAGCGCGGTGGGCGAGTGCGCATCGGAATCGATGGTCAGCTTCACGCCGCGGTCCCGTGCCAGCCGCGCGTGATGCTCGTCGAGATCGAGGCGATCGATCTGGCTGTTGATTTCGAGCGCCACGCCGGCGGCTGCGGCGGCCGCAATCACCCGTTCCATGTTCAGCTGATAGCCGTCGCGCTTCAGGATCAGGCGGCCGGTGGGATGTCCCAGCACGTCCACCCAGGGACAGGAGATCGCGCGGAGGATGCGTTCGGTCATCTGCGATTCGTCCTGGTTGAACGCCGAGTGGACCGAGGCGATGACGATATCGAGTTGCGCCAGGCATTCGTCGTCGAGGTCCATCGACCCGTCGGGACGGATATCGCACTCGATGCCGGCGAGGACGGTCATGCCCTCGATACTGCCATTGAGCGCGCGAACACGCCGCGCGTGCTCGAGGGCGCCGCGCTCGTCGAGGCCGTTTGCCATTGCCAGCGCGCGGCTGTGATCGGTGATGGCGATGTAGCTGAGCCCCGCGTCGCGCGCGGCAATCGCCATCGTCGCCGCGTCGGCGCGGCCGTCGGTCGCGGTCGTGTGCATGTGGAGATCGCCGCGCAGGTCCTGCGGCGTGATCAACTCGGGAAGCTCGCGGCGCTCCGCCGCGGCGAACTCGCCGCGGTTCTCCCGCAGCTCCGGCGGTACGAACGACAGTCCGAGATACTCGTACAGCCCGGCTTCCGACGCCCCGGCGACCGACGTGCCGTCCTCGCGATACAGTCCGTATTCGTTGAGCTTCAGATCCTGCTGGATCGCGCGATCGCGCAGCGCGATGTTGTGGGTCTTCGAGCCGGTGAAGTATTGGAGCGCGGCGCCGAGGCTCTCGCGCGGCACCAGCCGCAGGTCGGCCTGGAAGCCGCCCCACAGGAGCACGCTCGATTTCGTTTCGCCGCGCGCCAGCACGCGCTCCACGAGCGGGTACGAGGTGAACGCCTCCATCAGCGAGGCCGGCGCGCCCGCGGCCAGGATGTCCAGATCGCCGCACGTCTCGCACCCGCGCCGCAGGCTGCCGACCGGCCAGATCTCCGCGTCCGGGGCGCGCTCGCGCAGCGCGGCGACGAGCGCCGCCGCGGTATCGTGCGCCTCCGCCATCAGCCGGCGGCCGGCGAACCGCGCGCGCTCTTCGAGCGCCTTCAGGATCAGCGCCTCCTTCTTCGATCCCATGCCCTTGATCCCGCGCAGACGGCCGTCCCGCGCCGCGCGCTCGAGCTCGTCGAGGGTCCGGATGTTCAGCTCACGGTAGAGGAGCGCGACGGTCTTGGGGCCGACACCCTGCAGATGCAGCAGGTCGAGGACGGTGGGCGGGAATTCCTGCAGAAGCGCCTGGTGATAGACGATCGCGCCGGTTTCGAGGAGCTCGGCGATCTTCGCCGCCAGGTCCTTGCCGATGCCGGGAATCGCGAGCCGCGCCTCGCGGCTCAGATCGGCCAGCCGCTCGGGTGAGTGGGCGATCGTTTCCGCGGCATTGCGGTACACGCGGATCTTGAACGGGTTCTCACCCTTGATTTCCAGCAGGTCGCCGATTTCGGCGAACACGCGCGAGATCGCGAGGTTCTCGAGGTTCAAGGCTCAAGTCAGGCGGCGGCCCGGGTCTCGACGCGCAGCCCATCGTGCTCGACATGGAAGTCGAGGACCTGGGCGCCTTCGGCGGCGAGCGCGCGGGCGACCGCCGGCACGGCTTCCGGCGGGCTGATGCAGAACAGGCAGCCGCCGCCGCCGGCGCCGCAGACCTTGCCGCTCCACGCGCCGGCACGGCGGGCGGCGGCGAGCATCGCGTCAATCGCGGGCGTCGTCACGCCCGGGGCCAGCCCTTTGCGGTTGTCCCACTCGTCGGCGACATACTGACCGACCGCGGCCCAGTCGCCGCGCTCGAGCGCCGTCCGCATCGATTCCGCGATGTCGCGGATCCGTGCGAACCGCTGCTGCACTTCGCGGTCGCCGTCGATGTGGCGCTTGGTCACTTCCCAGTTGTTGATTCCCGAATTGCGGGTGGCGCCCGTATAGGCGAGGACGAGGCGCCGGCTCAATTCGCCGGCCTCGACCGGCAGCGCCACGCGGCGGACGCCGTCGACCCGCAGCTCCACTGCCGAGACCCCGCCGTAGAGCGCGGGCCGATAGTCCTGCACGCCGGTCGGCACGTCGATCGCCTGCGCTTCCACGTTCATCGCGATGTGGAGCATCAGCTCCTCGGGCAGCGGCTTCCTGGTCCACGCGGACAGCGCGCCGCACACCGCGATGTTCATCGCCGACGAGCCGCCGATGCCCGCGCCAACCGGCGACTCGGACGACGTGTGCAGCTCGAGGCCGGCGACCTGGAAATGATGGAGCAGGAGGCCGAGAAGCTTGACGTCGTGATTCGCCTTCAGCTCGCTCCAGTGGCCGGCCTCGACGCGGGACCCGGTGTCCCCGGAAACGATCACGATCCGCTGGTCGGTCCGCGGCCGGATCGAACAGCGCGCCCGCAGGCTGACGGCGGCGTTCAGGGTCTGCGCGCGATCGTGAAAGAGGTACAGCGGCCAGATGTCGAGCGTGCCGCCGGCGAGGTCGATGCGCGCAGGCGCTGAGGCGTCGATGTACACCGGAGGATTATAGTCAGTGATAACTCCCAACTCCCAAAAAGACCAACTCCCAATAAGACCAACTGCCAAGTTCCAACTCCCAACTCCCAACCCCAACTCCCAAAAACCCGAGACCCATTAAACGAATTGGGAGTTGGGATGCTTTTGGGAGTTGGGAGTTGGCAAGGCTCTCATCGTTTGACCAGAGCCACAGCCCTGAGCGGTCCGCCGGAGCCGCCTTCGATCTTCATCGGCAGCGCGATGACCAGCGCGCCCGTTGCCGGCAGCTGATCGAGGTTGGTGAGGTTCTCCAGACCCGGAACGTTCTGCGCCGCCGCGACACGGTGCACCTGGAAATCCGTCGAGCGGCCGTAATCGATCGAGGCGGTGTCGATGCCGAGCGCGGCAACCCGGCGCTCTTCGACGAGGAGCCGCGCGGCGTCGACGCCATACGACGGAAAGGACAGCTTCGACGCGTCGCCCGGCGTGTCGTCGCCGAGATACGCCTTCGCGTCGGGCCAGTGGCGGCTCCAGCCGGTTCGAAGCAGGACGATGGTGCCTGCGGCGATCCGGCCGTGGGCCTTTTCGAACGCGAGCACGTCCTCGCGCGTGAGCCGGTAGTCGCGATCCTTGTCAGCCTGCGGCCGGGCGTCGATCACCACCGCCTTCGCAATGAGCTGCTCGAGCGGCACCTGATCCGCCGACCGGTTGCCTTCCGCGAAGTGCAGGGGCGCATCCAGATGCGTGCCGCCATGCTCCGGCGTGCACAGCGTGTTGGCCGCATAGAAGTAGCCGGCCTCGGTTTTTCCGTACGCCAGGCGTTCCAGCGAGAACTTCGTCGGCGAGGTTGGCCAGTAAACGGTTCGACTGCCGTATGCGTGCGTCAGGTCGACCATCCGGTAGGTCGAGAGATCGATCGGAGCCTGTGGCGCGCCGGCGAGGAGCAAGCAGCCGAGGAGAGCAGAAAGCCGTGTCATGCGGTCATCTTATCTGCGGCTCCGGGCTCGGTCGCACCTATAATTATTCGAGTGTCGCTCAAGGACATCCGTCGTCACATCGGCCAGATTGCGATCGCGGGGTTCACCGGACATTCCATTCCCCCCGACCTGCGGTCACTTGCCAGAGAATTCGACCTCGGCGGCATCATCCTCTTCGCGCGCAACATCGCCGAGCCCAATCAGGTGGCCGAGATTTCCCGGGAGGCGCAGACGCTCGCCCAGGAACAGCCGCTGTGGGTCAGCGTCGATCAGGAAGGCGGCCGCGTCGCGAGGTTGAAGGCGCCGTTCACGGTCTGGCCGCCGATGATTACGCTCGGCCGGAGCGGCGACGAGAAGCTCGCCGCGAAGTTTGCCAGCGCGCTGGCGACGGAGCTGAAGGCGGTCGGCATCTCGCTCGATTACACGCCGGTGCTCGACGTGCACACGAATCCCGCGAACCCGGTGATCGGCGACCGTGCGCTGGCGGAACGGGCGGTCGATGTCGCCAGGCTCGGCAAGGTCATCATCGAGACGCTGCAGCGCGCGGGCATCGCGGCCTGCGGCAAGCATTTTCCCGGGCACGGCGATACCAGTACCGACTCGCATCACGAACTGCCGCTGATCGAGCACCCGCCCGATCGGCTCGAGGCCGTCGAGCTCGTGCCGTTCACGGCGGCGATTGCCGCGGGGGTCGCGTCGATCATGACCGCGCACATCCTGCTTCCCGCGCTCGACGAGGAGCGCCCGGCGACGCTCTCGCCAATCATCGTCGACGACCTGTTGAAGAAGCGGCTGGGATACACCGGGCTGGTGCTGAGCGACGATCTCGAGATGAAGGCGGTGAGCGGTCGGTACGGCATTCCGGAAGCGACTGTCGCGGCGATTGCCGCCGGGTGCGACGCGGTGCTGATGTGCAACACCAGTCAGGAAGAGCAGTCGGCGGCGCTCGAAGCGGTGATCCATGCCGCGGAGAAAGGGACGCTGCCGGTCAAGCGCCTCGAGGATGCGCTGGCGCGTCATCGGCGTGTCAAGGAACGCTTTCTCGCGCCCGCGCACCCGAAGCCGCTCGCGCCAGCCGCCATGCGCGCCGCGCTCGGCAACGAGGAGCATCAAGCGATTGCCGCCGAGATGGCGAGGTTTGCGTGACGGCCCTGTCGCTCGCCGATGCGTAAGCCGCGGGCGCTCCAGCCAGGCGACCGCGTGGCGCTCGTCGCTCCCGCCAGCGCGTTCCGCCGTGACGAGTTCGATGCCGGCGTGCTGGAGCTGCAGAGAATCGGCTTCGACCCGGTCTACGACGAACGCGTCTTCGAGCGGCACTTGTACCTCGCCGGCGCCGCCCGGTTGAGGGCGGCCTCGTGGCGCGATGCCTGGAACGATGCGGGCACGGCCGCGCTCATCGCGGTCCGCGGCGGCTACGGCAGCGTCCATCTACTGCCGCTCTTGTCCGAGGCCGAGATTCAGGAGACCCCGAAGATCTTCGTCGGCTACAGCGACAACACGTCGCTGCTGATCTGGCTGACGCTGTATTGCGGGCTCGTCTCGTTTCACGGGCCGATGGTCGAAGGACGGTTCGCGCGCGGCGCGGATGGATACGACCTCGACACGTTCATGCGGGTGGCGGGCAGCGCCAGACCGGCAGGGGAGATTACCCATCCAGGCGTCGAAATCCTCAAGCCTGGCGAGGCGCGCGGCATGCTGATCGGCGGCACGCTCACGCAGCTCGTGTCGTCGTTGGCGACGCCCTACGCCTTCAGCCCGCCGCCAGGACACGTCCTCTTCATCGACGAAACGGGCGAGCGGCCCTACAAGATCGATCGGATGCTGACGCAGCTGCGGCTGAGCGGCATCCTCGCGCGGGCGTCCGCGATCGTCTTCAACGAGCTGCCGCGCTGCGAGGAGGCGACCGGCACGCCGCCGGTCCGCGCCGTGATCGCGGATTATCTGTCGGATTTCCCCGGGCCGGTGCTCTTCGGGCTGCCCTCGGGCCACACGCCGGGCGCGACGCTCACGCTGCCGTTCGGCGTCGCGGCGCGCGTGGTGGCGCATGGGCAGCCGGTACTCGTTATCGAGGAGGCGGCGGTCTCGTGAGGGCGTGCAACGCGCGCCCGCGCCCGATAGGAACATGACTCGCATTCATCTGATTGGCATCTGCGGCACGGCCATGGCCACACTCGCGGCACTGTTGAAGAGCAAGGGCTTCGACGTGCGCGGCTCGGATCAGAACGTCTATCCGCCGATGAGCGATTTCCTTCGCGACCAGGGGATCACCATCCTCGAGGGGTATCGGGCCGAGAACATCGCAGCGGAGCTCGACATGGTCGTCGTCGGCAACGCCATCTCGCGCGGCAACCCGGAGCTCGAAGAAGTCCTGGACCGGAAGATCCGCTACTGCTCGCTGCCCGAGGCGATTCGCGATCATTTCCTGTGGGGCGCGAGGTCCGTGGTGATCGCCGGCACGCACGGCAAGACGACCACCACGTCGCTGACGGGATGGCTGCTGGCGCATGGAGGCGCGGACCCGAGCGTGCTGATCGGCGGCATCGCCGGCAATTTCGAGAGCAGCTATCGCGTCGGCGGCGGCCGCGAGTTCGTGATCGAAGGGGACGAGTACGACAGCGCGTTCTTCGACAAGACCGCGAAATTCCTGAAGTACCTGCCGGACATCGCCGTCGTCAACAACATCGAGTTCGATCACGCGGACATCTATGAGGATCTGGACGCCATCCGGCTCGCCTTCCGGCGGTTCGTGAACCTGGTGCCCCGCCGCGGGCTGCTGCTGCTTGGCGCCGACAACGCCGATGCGCTGGCCTTGCGCGCCCGTGCGCACTGCCGCGTCGAGACGTTCGGCCTGGCCGACGGCGCCGACTGGCAGGCGCACGACCTCGTGACCTCGGGCACGAGCACGGCGTTCAGCGTGCGCAAGCAGGGGGAGCCGACCGGACGCTTCGAGGTGCCGCTGCTCGGGGCGTTCAACGTGCGCAATGCGCTCGCGGCGATTGCGGTGGGCTCCGCCGTCGGTCTCAACACCGACAGCATGCGGGAGGGGCTCAGGCGCTTCAAGGGCGTTCGCCGGCGGCTCGAGCTGCGCGGCACCGAGGGCGGGGTCGCGGTCTACGACGACTTCGCGCATCATCCGACAGCGATTGCCGAGACGCTCGCGGGCGTGCGATCGGCACACCCGGGCCGGCCGATCTGGGCGATCTTCGAGCCGCGCTCGGCGACCTCCTGCCGCCGCATCTTTCAATCGGAGTTCACCCGGGCGTTCGCCCCGGCCAATCACGTGATCCTGCCCGCCGTCTTCCGATCGTCGCTGCCGGAGCACGAGCGGCTGTCGGCCGAGCAGCTGGTCGCCGACCTCAAGGCCGGCGGCGCCGACGCGCGGTTCATTCCGGACATCGACGAGATCGTCCGCACCGTCCAGCGAGAAGCCCGCAAGGGCGATCTGGTCATCGTCATGTCGAACGGCGGCTTCGACGACATCCACAACAAGCTGCTTGGCGCGCTGGCGGAACGGCGCGCCCATTGATCCGATGTTCCACGTCCAGCTGCTGCCTGCGGGAGACTCGGCGCTGCTGGTGCAGCTGCCGGAACGCATCGATCCTGACGTCAATGCGTGGTGCCTCGCGCTCGGGCGGGCGCTCGCCGAGCGTGTCGGCAGCGCGATCAAAGATGTCGTGATCGGGTACTGCTCGGTCACCGTCTACTTCAATCCGTTGTCGACGGATGCACGCTGGCTCGAGGCGGAGATACAGTCGATCGCGTCCGGCCTCGGCGAGCTCGCCAGCGAGGCGGGCGGCGTCGTCGAGGTTCCGGTCTGCTACGGCGGCGAGTTCGGTCCCGATCTCGCCGAGGTCGCGCGCTTCGGCAACTGCTCGGACGAGGAGGTCATCGCGATCCACGCCTCGGCGACGTACCGCGTCTACATGGTCGGGTTCGTGCCCGGGTTTGCCTATCTCGCCGAGGTCGACCGCCGGATCGCCGCGCCGCGGCGGGCGTCCCCGCGGACCGCGGTTCCCGCCGGCTCCGTCGCGATTGCCGGCGGCCAGACGGGCATCTATCCGTCGGCGACGCCGGGCGGATGGAACATCATCGGGCGGACGCCGGTCAAACCTTACGATCCGTCGAGGCGCGAGCCGTTCCTCTTGAAGGCGGGCGACCGCGTGCGGTTCCGCCCGATCGATTCGGCCGAGTTCCTCGCGCACTCCTGAGAGCTCATGCCGGTATGCCGCAACTGATCGTCGTGCGCCCCGGAATGCTCACCACCGTCCAGGATCTCGGCCGCTGGGGCCGCCAGGGGGACGGCGTACCGGTCGCCGGTCCCATGGATCCCTATTCGCATCGCCTCGCGAACCGCCTCGTCGGCAACGAGGACGCTGCCGCGGCGCTTGAAATTACGCTGATCGGTCCTGAGCTCGAGGCGCACGGGAGCGTGACATGCGCTGTTGCCGGCGCCGAGTTCAGCCTGAGCATCGACGGTCGCGGCGTGCCGATGCATCAGCGGTTCGTGATTCCGTCGGGATCGCGCTTGCGGTTCGGTTCGCGAGCTGCCGGCGCACGCGCCGTGCTCGCGGTCCGCGGCGGCTTCGCCGTCGAATCGGTGTTCGGCAGCAGGGCCACGAGTCTCATCAGCGGGATCGGCCCGTTCGGAGGCCGCGCGCTGACCGCCGGCGCCGCGTTGCCTGTCGATGCCGGCGACGCGCTGCCTGATGCCGACAATGCGCAGCGCGGCGCGCCACTGGAGCTTCCGCGCGGGGCGGCGCGCCTGCGAGTCATCCGCGGGCCGCACGATGTGCTGTTCACGCATGCGGCATTCGAGACGCTGTTCAACTCGCGGTTCCTGGTCACGCCCAGCTCGAACCGCATGGGCTACCGTCTCGATGGGCCGGTTCTCCGACATTCGGGGAAGGCCGACATCCTGTCGGATGCCACACCGATTGGCTCGCTTCAGGTGCCGGCGTCGGGCCAGGCGATCTTGCTGATGGCGGATCGCCAGACCACCGGGGGCTACCCGAAGATTGCCACCGTGATCACGGCCGATCTCCCAATCGCCGGACAGCTTGCGCCGGGGGACTGGATCGAGTTCACCCCCTGCACGCGCGAGGCGGCGATCGACGCGCTCGAGCGCCAGCGTCGCCGTCTCGAGGGGCGTCAACGATGAGTGCCGACTTCGATCGCGCGATCGCGGACGCGTTCGGAGACGGCCGCCTCAAACGGAATGCGCCGCTCGCGCCGCTCACCACGTTTCGCGTTGGCGGACCGGCCGACTGGCTGATCGATCTCCACGGCGCCGCCGAGCTGCGCCAAGCGATGGCGATCGCGCGGAGCGCCGGCGTGCCCGTCACCGTCCTTGGCGGCGGTTCGAACGTGCTGGTCTCCGACGCGGGTGTTCGGGGGCTCGTGGTCCGCGTGCACGGCGGCGACGTGGCGGCGATCGATCCGCAGCGCGTCAGGGCGGACGGTGGCGTGACGATCAACGGGCTCGTGCGCTGGACGATCTACCGGGGCATCTCGGGACTCGAAGCCTGGGCCGGTACACCGGGAACGGTCGGCGGCGCGATTCATGGCAACGCGCACTTCCGGGGACGGCTGATCGGCGAGTTGATCGAGAGCGTGACGCTCGCGAGCCGGTCCGGCGCGATCGACGAGACGCCGGCGGCGGCAATGGAATTCGGCTACGACTACAGCCGGCTCCACCGCACGGGCGAGATCGTCGTCGCGGCGGTGTTCCGCGTGGGCGTCGGCGATCCCGCGGCGCTGCGCGCGGTCGCCCGCGAATCGCTGGCGTTCAGGAAGCGCACGCAGCCGCTCGAGTCGGCCAGCGCGGGCTGCATCTTCCAGAATCCGGTCGCCGCTCGCGATCGAGTCCCGGACGGCATTCCGGCGTCCGCCGGCGCGCTCGTCGATCGCGCCGGCCTCAAAGGCGCGCGATCCGGCCAGGCGATGGTGTCCACGACCCACGCGAACTTCATCGTCAATCACGGCGGCGCGTCGGCGCGCGACATTCGCGCGTTGATCGAGCGCTGCAAGCGCGGCGTGCGCGACCGGTTCGGGGTCGAGCTCCGCGAGGAAATCGTCTATCTCGGAGACATGCAGGATGGCGACGCTTCGCATTGAAGGCGGCCGGCGGCTCTCGGGCCGGATTGCCGTCGAGGGAAACAAGAACTCCGCGCTGCCCTTGCTCGCGGCGTGCCTGCTGACGGATCAGGAGTGCGTGCTGAGCAACGTGCCGCGCATCCGCGACGTCGAGGTGCTGGCGACGCTGCTGACCGGCCTCGGCGCGTCGGTCGAGGGGGTCGGCACGCCGACGCTGCGGGTAAGGTGCGCGACGGTCACGACCGATCGGCCCGATCCCACGCTGGTCGGCAAGCTGCGCGGATCCGTGCTCCTGCTCGGCCCGCTGCTCGCGCGCAAGGGATCGGCGCGGCTGGCGCCGCCGGGAGGAGACTTTCCGACCCGCCGCTCGATCTCGACGCATCTGCAGGCGCTTGCGGCAATGGGCGCCGTGCCGCTCGACGAGCCGGGGCACGCGCTCGAGACGCCGTGGGGATTGACCGGCGCGTCGTTCTATCTGGACGAGGCGTCGGTGACCGGCACCGAAACGGCGCTCCTCGCCGCGGCGGCCGCAAAGGGACGCACGGAGATTCGCCATGCCGCAACGGAGCCGCACGTTGTCGAGCTGTGCCGCTTCCTGCGCGGGATGGGAGTCGGGATCGAAGGGGAGGGAACGTCGACGCTGCGCATCGACGCGCCGGCGCGGCTCGGCGGCGCCACCCATCGTCTCGACGGCGACTACATCGAAGCGGGCAGCTGGGGCGTCGTCGCCGCGATCACCGGAGGCGAGATCGAGGTGTCGGGCGCCCGTCCGCTGGACATCGAAGTCGTGGCCGCGCCGCTCAGGAAGATGGGGCTGAAGTGCAGCTGGGACGACCAGCGCTTCGACGTCGAGCCCTCGTCGCTCACGGCTGCGCGGCGCCTGACGACCGGCCTCTGGCCTGGATTCCCGAGCGACATGGTCAGCCTGGTCACGGTGCTCGCCACGCAGGCCGACGGCCGGACACTCGTGCACGACTGGATGTACGAGCTGCGGCTCTTCGCGCTCGAACAACTGAGCGGGATGCGCGCCGATCTGTTCCTCTGCGATCCGCATCGCATCATCGTCTCCGGTCCGACGAAGCTGCGCGGCAAGGCGCTGGACACACGCGATCTGCGGTCGGGAATGGCGCTGATAGCCGCGGCGCTTGCGGCGGAAGGGGAGAGCCGCGTCGGTCCGCTCGAAACCGTGGAGCGCGGCTACGCCTCGCTGGTCGAACGTCTCAAATCGCTTGGCGCGCAGGTCGAGCGGGTCGAAAGCTAACCGCCGCCGCCCGGCTTCTTCGGCGGCGTCATCGGCACCGGCGTGCCAGGAACGGTTGGCAGCCCCGGCTGTGTGGTCGGCACGCGGGTAGGGGAAGAACAGCGGATTGAACGGCCTGCCCGCCGGCTGCTGCTCGGCGGGACTCTGCATGCCGGGCGGAAGATCGATGCGATCCCGCGGCGGCATTTGCGGCAGCGGCAATTCCGCGGTTCCGGCGCCGCTGTCCCGTCCTGCCCGGAACGGCCGCAGATCTTCCTCAGTCAGGTCGAGCACCCGCACGATGTGCGGCGTCAGCGTCAGGATGATGTCCGACTGCCGCACTTCCTTGCGGTTGGCGGCGAACAAGCGCCCGATGAGCGGCAGATCGCTCAGCCCAGGCACGCCCGACATGACGATCCGCTCTTCGTCGCGAATCAGCCCGCCGAGCATGTTCGTCTCGCCGTCCTTGAGCCGGATCGTCGTCGAGATCTCGCGGTTCGCGAACGTCGGCAGTCCGCCGAAGCCCGCGCCCGACACGCTGCTCAGCACGACTTTGATCGTGAGCGACACCTCGTCCTCGTGGTGCGTCCGCGGCGTGATGTCGATGTTCACGCCGACGTCCTCGTAGGCGAACGACGTAATCGGCTGGGTGTTGACGCCGCCCGACGCAATCGGCACGAAGGTGGCGTTCGGCACCGGAATGCGCTCGCCGAATCGCGCCTGTGCGGTGATGCCTTCCGACGTGCGCAGCTGCGGGTTGGCCAGCGTCCGGGTGTTCACGTCGTTCTTCAGCAGGCGGTAATAGATCCCGGGCACGCCGGCCATGAACACGTCGGCGCTCGTGAGGTTGATCAGGTTGTCCAGCGTCAGGCCCGGGCGGTTGACGTCGGCCGATCCCGAAATGCCGATCGGCGGATCGCCAGGCGACGCGATCTGCAGGCCGTACTCGCGCAGCTTGGTACGATCGACTTCGAGCAGCTCGACGTCGATGACGACCTCCGGCCTCGCCTTGTCGATGGCAAAAATCAGCTTCGCCGCCGCGGCGATGCGCTCGGGCGTGTCCTTGATCGACACGGCATTGGTCGCGGTGATTGCCGACACCTGCCGGATGTCGGCGACGATGCGCAGCAGGTCGATGGCTTCCTTCACGTCGGCGTTGCTGAGATAAAAGACGCGAACGATCAACTCTTCGTATTCGCGGCGCTTCTGCGCGGTGTCGGGGATGACCGTAATCGTGCGCGGCGCGGTGACGCGATAGAACGTGCGCGTGCTGCCGGTCACCGCCGACAGCGCTTCGGGCAGCGTCGTGTTCCGCAGATCGACCGAAATGATGTCGTCGCGGAACGCCGGATCGAACACGACGTTCAAGTTTGCGAACCGGGCGATCGCCGTGAACACCGCGCGGCTGTTCGCCTGGCTGAATACCAGCGAATCAGGAAGCTTCACGCCGTCCGGAAGCATGAGGCCGGCCGGCGGCATGTCGCGCGTGCGCTCGACCAGCGCTTCGAGCTGGGTCTTTCCCGCGCGCGAGACGCTGACCTTGGTCCGCAGCTTCTGCCGCGTGTCGCGCAGCGCGGTGTCGATGTCGCCGTTGGTCGGATTCAGTTCATACGCGAGCTGAAGCTCCGGCAGCGCCTCTTCGTAGCGCTCGGCGACCGCGAATCGGCGGCCCTTGTAGAAATGGTCCTGCGACGCGCGCAGGCGCGCACGATCGAGGGCGCCGCGAGCCTCGGCATCATCGGGGTGTTCCTGCAGGGCCTTGGTGTATTCGATCACCGCGCGATCGAAGTCGTCCGCGCGCTCGGCCTGCTGCCCGTTCTTGAGCGACGACGTCGTGGCACACCCCGCCAGGAGGAGGGCGGCCAGCGCCGCCGCGAGGATTCGGGACCGGCCCCGAAGCTCAGAACTTCGCTCGTCCAGCATGGATGACTTCGGCGCCTCGTGGGATTTCGAATACGAAGGGCTTGTCCCCGATTCCGACGTTCTCCTTGAACCGGGAAAACAGGAATGTCGAACGTCCCCCCTCTTTTTCGGCCGCTGTAAGCCTTTGGATTAGAAGGGTGTCGCGATCCACGACGATTTCCAGCCAGTCGTACTCGCCCTGCGGCTTCCGGGGGTCCAGACGCAGCGCATAGGTGCCTGGCGGGGCGCCCTCGCCCTGGATGAAGCTCGCGCTGAAATCGCGAACGAGGTTGCCCTTGCCGGTCAGGAACAGCGCCGCGCTGGCGGCCTGATCCCCCTGCGGAACCTCGCTGACCGTGACCTGGTTGCTCCCCGGGTCGTGGAAATAGATCCGGACGCCGTCGGAGACGAACAGCTTCTTCTCCGGCGTCTTGTACTCCCATCGCATCTTGCCCGGCTTCTTCACGAGCACCGAACCAGACTCGGAGACCTTTCGTCCGAGGACACCACTCTGGTGCTGATGTGTGAAGTCCGCGGAAAAACCGCGAATCGAGTCGTACTTCCGCTGAAGCGCCGCCGCGACCTCGGTTGCCGCTGGCGTGGATTGCCCAGCAAGAACGGACACGGAGGCGGCAAGAACAGAAACCAATACGGTCCAGCTGGTCTTCATGAGGCGATGTTGTCAGGCTGCGCGCGGGCGTCAGTCCATGTTACCACCCGCCCCGCCGGCGTTTGGCGCCGACGAACGCGAGCAGATCGGCGAGCGGCCGGGTGTTCAGCACCATCGCGGGCTCGAGCCACCCGCGGCGCGCGATGCCGACGGCGAGATTCATGTGCCGATCGAGCGCGGCCGCGCGGTGGCAGTCGCTGTCGACGACGAGCGTGACGCCGGCCCGCGCAGCCGCTCGCGCGTGAGCGCCATCGAGATCCAGGTGGCCGGGAGCGCCGTCGATCTCGAGCGCCGTGCCGGTCTCCGCCGCCGCGGCATACACCGCGTCGAAGTCGAGCGGATGGCCCTCGCGTCTGCCCATGACGCGGTTCTCGGGATGGCAGATGACGTTGACCAGCGGGTGGCGAATCGCATCGAGCGTCCGCCGCGTCAATCGCTTCGCATCGTGGCCGGCCCGATCGTGCAGCGACGCGATCACGAGATCGAACTGCGCCAGCACCTCATCGTCGAAGTCGAGGCGGCCGTTGGCGAGAATGTCGACCTCCACGCCGTGAAGGATCGCCATCGCCGGGTAGCGTTCGCGCAGCCGCGCGATCGCCTCTCGCTGCCGCGGGATGTCCGTGATGGCCAGTGTGCGTGACGCAGCCGAGGTGTGCGAGTGATCGGTGATCGCCACGTACTGGTATCCGATCGCGCTCGCCGTTTCCACCATCGTTTCGAGCGTGTCGCGGCCATCGGAATACGTGGTGTGCATGTGCAGATCGCCGCGCACGTGATGACGCTCGATCAGCGCGGGAAGCTTTCCGGCAGCGGCGGCTTCCACTTCGCCGGCGCCCTCGCGCAGCTCCGGCGGAATCCAGGCAAGCCCGGCTTCCGCATACACCTGTTCCTCTCGCGCGCAGAGCGGTCGGGCACGGCGGCGGCCGTGCATCGCGGCCAGGTGCGCACGGGAACCGGTTGCGGAGAAGAGCACGCTGCCGTACTCGTCGGATGCCGGTACGCGAATGTCGATTTCGGTCTGACGGTAGGTGAAAACGAGCCGTCGAGCCGATCGATGGAGGACGTCGGCGGCGCCGGTTGAAGACGCGATCAGCTCGATCGCCCGCTTCGTATCCGATGCGCGCACAACCAGGACGACACCCGCGACGACGTAATCGACCCGCCGCGCGTCGCCGGCGGTTTCGAGATGCACGTCAGGCGGCCCGCCGCCGGCCACGATCGGCGCAAGCTGGGCGATCAGCTCATCGCCGAGATCGAGCGCGCGGCCCAGCGGAATCACAGGGTGCTCCGCGCTCGCAAGATACGCGGTCACTCGCGTAGTCGCCTCGTTTCCAAGAACCCGCGCCACGCGTCCATCGTCCACAGCGGGTCCGAGATCCGCGAGGGTGACGATGTTCAACTGGCGGACGAGCAGGGCGGCCTCGGGAGGGGATAAGGCGCCGGTCGACAGCAGGGTCCTGATCAGTGCGGTCCGGGCACCGACGAGGTGCGCAAGTTCGGTATTCACCCCTTGAGGGAGCCGGGCGCGGGTGGCGCCGCCTGCGGCGCCGGTTTCGTGTCGGTCGGGAGCTTCGCGTTCAGCCAGTCAGCGATGCCGCCCACGAGCGCAGCGGCGCGAAAGCCCTGGCGAGTCAGGTCGGACACCAGCCGCGCGCTGACCAGCTCGCTCGGATCCGAGTCGTACACGACGATGTCGCGGTCGCGGGGAAGGCGCGCGGAATCGATCAGGCCCGGGCCGAGGCGAATGGCGCCGGGCAGCATCAGCGTGCTGTGTTCGTAGGGGTACTTCAGACGGGCGTCGACGATGACCGGGCGCGCGTCAGGGGGACCGTCCAGCCGGAGTTTCAGCTCTTCCTTCGTGATGCGCGGCGCGGCCACTGGCCTATTCTCATCGGCCGCGCCCCCACATTTCAACTGGGACGGGACTCAGGCGTGGGGCCGATGCGCGTGCGACGGATTGCTGTGCACCGTCCACCCCTGCGACCGCCGGCCGCAGATGAGGCACCTGAGGAAGATCGAGCCGCCGTCGCAGCTGACGCTGTAATCGTGGCCGGTGACGTAGCAGGCAATCCAGTTCCACATGGTTGACATCCTTCGCTTCAGAAGAGTGATGTCACGCGCGAGGGCAAGCTCGATGCCAGCCGGGGATGCAATCCAGACGCGGGGAAATGGCCGGAAGTTACGACATTGCGGCTAAATGGCGCGATTCAGCCCATGGGGCGCCGCCCCAAATCAGTCTCGAACATTACGAATCTGCAAGGACTGGCACGTCGCACGTGACAAGCCGCACGTAGCACGTCGCACGTCGCAGGTCGCAGCTGGCACGTCGCCGTCTACTGAGATTTGGTGAAATCCACGCTGACCGGCGTCGGTTGATCGGCCCGGATGATGGCCGTGATCCGCCGCTCGCCATACTGTGGATGCTTGAAAACGAACTCGCGGGTGCCGAGCGGCACGCGTGTGTTGGCCATCGGCGTGTCGCCGAGCTTCTGGCCGTCCATCCACACTTCGGCCCACGGCATGGCGTTGAAGTTCGCGTCGCCGCGCGGATCGATCGTCAGCGAGCGCACTTCGCCAGGCTCGACGCTGATTTCCTGCACGGCCTTGTAGCCGAACTCCTTGTTGCTCAGCGTCAGCTCGTGGCGCCCGGGCGGCAGCATCAGGCGGCTCTGTTCGGTCGTGCCAATCGATTTGCCGTTCTCCGAGATCTCCAGGACGATCGGCGCGAACACTGCCAGCCATCCGGAGAAGATCGAGGCGTCTACTTCGAGCGTTTTTCCTGAGGCGACTTTGATCGTGCGGGTCACTTCGCCGGACGAAGACACGAAGGTGAGGACATGGCGACCGACCGGAACACCTGCCAGCTTCAGCGGCGACGTTCCGACCGCTTTGCCGTCGAGCAGGACGCGCGCTCCCGTGGGCTGCGTCTCGATCGTCACATCTCCGGTATCGACCTTCGAGGCTGTGACAGGCGGCGGTTCGACCGGCGCGGGCGTCGTCGCAGCCTTCGCGGCTGCCTCGTCGCTCTGGCCCGTCATCATGTAGCGGCCACCCGCGATGGCAATCCCGACGAACACGAGCGCCGCAATCGCCAGCTTCCACGGAAAACGGCTGGATGTCTCTTCCGGTTCGGCGAACACCGATCGCTGCTGGTGCTGCTGCTGATAGGGAACCGGCGCGATCGGCTCGCTCGAGCGGGGCGGCGTGTAGCCTGACGGTGGTTCGCTCTTCAGCCGTACCGGGCCGCTCGATGCGGGGGCTGGCTGCTGACGGACCGGGGGCGGTGGTGAGACCGGCGCAGGAGGCTGAATCGTCGGGGACGCAGCAGTTGTCTGGATCGAGGGATAAACCGGCATCGGCGCGGCCGGGCGCGGAATCGACTGCGCGGCAGCGGGAAGCTGCACGGGAAGGGGCATCGGCGCGTGCTGCGGCAGCGGCGGCGTGACGAGCGGCGGCGCGGGCGCGGCCGCAGCCGGCTTGGGCGCGTCCGGTACGGGCGGCGTGAATGCCGCGGCGTGGTCGGCCGACACCAGCCAGCCGGAAGGGCTCGCCGGCTTCTGTTCCGCCTGCGGCTGCGGCTTGACCGGCGGCTGCAGCGGCGGCTGCGGCTTCGCGCTGGAGCGAAGCTTGTCCTTTCTCGCGCGCGCGGACCTGTGCTGACGCTTCCTTCTCCGCGACGCGACCGAGTTCGTTTCCGACTCCGTCTCGGTCTCTGTTTCCTGCGCGAACAGCGCGTCGGACGTGCTCTCGCTCTCGGCCGCGGGCGCCGGATCCGATCCGAAAACGTCAGAGGCGGGAGAGGACTCATCCGGCGACCGGTCGAGCGAGGGGAATTCGTCGAGCGGCGTCTCGGATTCCAGTGACGCGAGATCTGTGGAAGGTGAGTCTCCGTGGTCGGACGACGAACCGTATTCGGGAATCTCCGACGCGTAGGCTGTCGCCGCAATCGGTTCCGGATCGCTTTCCGGTTTCGCGACCGGTTCGCTGAACGGGTCGGCGTCGAGCGAGACCTCGGAATATGATTCGTCCTCGGCGTCCTCTTCGAACGCGTCGCCGCTCTCCTCGGATGCGTCCTCGTCCAGCACTTCGAAGGACATCGAGTCGAGCATCTGATCGTCGAGGCCGAAGCCGTGGCGCCCGTTGCCCGAATGTGACTCGGCGTGCGATCCGTTTCCGCCGGCCTCTCCGGCCGACGCTTCCATCTGCTCGACGAAATCGAGCAGCGCCTGACGGCAGACTTCAGTGCCAATCTCGCGCCGCAGCAGCAGCCGGATCTCGTTGGCCAGTTCGTCGGCCGAGGCGAACGGCCGGTTGCCGGGCAGCGGCAGCGAACGCTCGAGCAGGCGGTGCAGAGCAGTCGCAAACAGGTGGCTGCCGCGAATCTGCGCGACCTCGAGCACCTCGCTCAGCAGCGTGGGCAGGGACTCGGGGTATTCGTCCTCGCGAAGGCGTCGTCCGATCACGAGCATCATCGCGCTCAGCACGAGCTGTGAGATGTCGCCGGCAGGATCGAGGTGCACGGGACCAGCCGCGTGTGCGCCCGCGATGCCCAGTTCGGTCCAGAGCCGGTGGCGCGAGAGTGCCAGCCGCTCCACGACCGAACCAAAAGACGGATCGAGGAAGACGACCTGGCCGGCGCCCGGCGTGATCAGCATCCGGCTCGGCTCGATCAGTCCGTGCGCGAAGCCGGTGACGTTGTGGAACGTGGAGATTGCGGGAAGCGCCTCGAGCAGGAAGCCCAGCGCGACGTCGACGCCCGGGATTCTGCCCGCTTCCTCGGCGCTCTCGATGATGTCGGAGAGCCGGCTGCCGGCGACGAACTCGGAGACAACGGCGAGATCGCCGGTCTCCCGATCCCGCTGCACCGTGCCAGGACGCGCAAACCGTTCGTCGTCAATCGCCGCAAGCAGGTCGACCCGCTCCTTGATCGCCGCCTCGAACGCGGCGAGCTCCGGGCGGAGCACGAGCCTCTCGAGCATCACGCCCGTTTCGCGATCGAACGCGAGGACACGGCGACCGAGTCCGTCAATCAGTCCGGACGCCGAGATTGAAGAGAGCGGCAGGTCGGTCAAAGGCGCCGACATTGGTAAGGAGCAGGAACGAGATTGCAACCCGCGCACCAGTCGGATTATTTTCGTGCCGAGGGCGCTAACGGGCTCATTCCCGAGATCTTCCGCGATAATCGACGATCAGCGGGGACGCCGCGGCGCGTGCTGAATGACCGATTCGTCGACGCGGATACCAATCCTGTAATCCTGTGTGCAGAGGCGTGTGCGATGTCTGATCCCAACGAGATTTCAGCCCTCAAAGCTTCTGTACCGTGGCGCGCTGCAGACGGCGCAGGCGCTGGCCGATCTGTCGTCCCGGATCGACGCCCTGAGTCCGCCATCCGACATCGGCCAGGCCGATCTCGACGATCTGGGCCGCATTACCGCCGCTCACGCGATCGCGTCCGCCGCGCTGCGCGGCCTCGTCAACACGATGCTCGCACGCCGTGGCGGCACGCCGGCGGTGCCTCAGGGATCGGGGGAAGTGTGAAAAGGGCAGTCCGCCTTCGCACCTAGCACTGACGATCGGCGGTGCTTCGGCGCGACAGCCTTCGCCCTACAGTTTCAGGGACGAGGCCTGCCGAGCCGAAGCCTCGCTCATGAATGCAGGCGAGGCGAAGGCTGGTGGACGCAGGGGGGATCGAACCCCCGACCTCGTGATTGCGAACCACGCGCTCTCCCAGCTGAGCTATGCGCCCACTCGTGAGTGGCTTGCCACCCGTAGCTCGCTCACGATTCACGCGAGCGAAGAGTGGGTGTTCTGGGCTACTGTCGCTGACCGACTGTGTCAGTGAACTCCCAAGTCTAACATGCACAGGGGCATCCGGCAACGCGACGAAAACGCGCATGCTAGACTTTGCCGATGCGGGCGTTCGAGACTTTGCGCGGGAAGATTCGGTGAGGCGTCTCGACGGTAACCTCGACGCATGAGCACGGACAAGGAACGCACACTCTCGGACGTCCCGGCGGCGGAAGTGACGACCGCCCGGCTCGCCGCGATCGTCGCCTCGTCGGACGATGCGATTGTCAGCAAGAATCTCGACGGCGTGATTCTGACCTGGAACGCGGCGGCGGAGCGGATGTTCGGCTTCACCCCGGAGGAGGCGATCGGACACCACATCTCCCTGATCATCCCCGAGGATCGGCTGTCCGAAGAGGATCACGTCGTCAAACAGGTGCGCGCCGGGATAGGCGTCGCGCACTACGAGACGATCCGGCGCCACAAGAACGGGAGCTTCGTCGAAATCTCGCTCACCGTTTCTCCCATTCGCGACCACGAGGGGACCATCGTCGGCGCCTCGAAGATCGCGCGGGACGTCACCGAGCAGAACCGGCTGAGGCGGCAGGCCGAAGAGGCGAGCCGCGCGAAGGACGAGTTCCTCGCGATGCTTTCGCACGAGCTGCGAACGCCGCTGAATACCGTCGGCGGCTACATCATGATGCTGCGGCAGGGGAAGCTGGATGACTCGCAGCGTGAGAAGGCGCTCGAGGTGATGGCGCGCAACGCCGAGTCGTTGACGCAACTGGTGAGCGATCTCCTCGACTCGTCGCAGGTGGTCACCGGCAAGATCCGCATGGAGTTCAAGCCGATCGATCTCACGCAGCTCGTTACACAGGGGCTCGACAATATCCGGCCCGCGGCGGAATCCAAGGAGTTGAGGCTCGAAGCGAGCCTGCCTCCCACCTTTCCGTACCACGGCGACCCGGACCGGCTGATGCAGATTCTCTGGAACCTGCTCACCAATGCGGTCAAGTTCACGCCAAAAGGCGGGCGAATCGTCGCCACGCTGGAAGAGCGGCCCGGCATCGCGCGGTTGACCATCAAGGACTCCGGCATCGGCATGCCGGAGCACGCGCTGCCGCGCGTGTTCAGGCGTTTCTGGCAGGGCGTCGACGGAACGGGAAACCCGGCGATCGGCGGGCTCGGTCTCGGCCTCGCGCTCGCGCGCCATTACGTCGAGCTGCACGGCGGCACGATCAGCGCGGCGAGCCCCGGTCCCGGGCTCGGCTCGACGTTCACGATTGAGCTGCCGCTCCGATCGTCAACCGGTCCGGTCAGTGGCTGACGGCAGTCCCCGATAGCGCTTTCGCAACCTCGCCGAGCACCGACTTGGCATCTCCGAACACCATCAGCGTGTTGTCCGCGTAGTACAGCTCGTTGTCGATGCCGGCGAAGCCGGGGTTCATCGAACGCTTGTTGGCGATGACGAACCGGGCGCGGTCCGCGTCGATGATCGGCATCCCGTAGATCGGGCTGCCCTTGTCGTGGCGCGCGGCCGGGTTCACCACGTCGTTCGCGCCAACCACCAGCACCACGTCGGTCTGCGGCAGCTCGGGGTTGATGTCGTCCATTTCGACCAGCGCTTCGTAGGGCACTTCGGCTTCGGCGAGCAGCACGTTCATGTGTCCGGGCATCCGTCCGGCCACCGGATGAATCGCGAACTTGACGGTGATGCCGCGCTTGGTCAGCTGATCGTAAATCTCGCGCACGCGGTGCTGCGCCTGCGCGACCGCCATCCCGTAGCCCGGAACGATCACGACGCTGTTGGCGTTCTGCAGCAGATCCGCCGCATCGGATGGCGTGCCGCTCTTCGCGACGCGCGCCTCGCCGGCCGCCTGCGTCGCCTGCACCTGGCCGAAGGCGCCGAACAGCACGTTGGTGAACGAGCGGTTCATCGCGCGGCACATGATCACCGACAGCACGAGGCCCGACGCGCCGTCGAGCGCGCCCGCCGTGATCAGGACCTTGTTTTCGAGCACGAAGCCCATCGCCACCGCGGCAAGCCCCGCATAGGAGTTCAACAGCGAGATGACCGTCGGCATGTCGGCGCCGCCGATCGGCAGGATCAGGAGCACGCCGAAGACGAGCGACAGCAGGATGATGACGGGGAAGAGGAACCAGTAATCGGGGCGCGCCACCAGCACGATCGTGGCGCCGACGGCGATCGCCAGCAGCGAGAGGTTGACGAGGTTCTGCCCGCGGTAGGTGATCGGCCGGGTGGGGATGACCTCCTGCAGCTTGCCGGCCGCCATCAGGCTGCCGGTGAACGTCAGGTAGCCGAGGATCACCTCGACGCCGATCGCCGCGGTGCGGAATGCCGTGAGCTCCCCTTCATGGAGCCACAGCGAGTACTTCGCGGTGCCCACCAGGCCCGCGGCGATGCCGCCGAAGGCATGCGACAGCGCGGTCCGCTGCGGCACCGCGGTCAGCGGCACCCAGGACAGCGGAATGCCGATCGCGGTGCCGACCACGAACGCGGCGGCGATCCACGCATAGCTGACGATTCCCGGGTAGAGCAGCGTGCCGACGATCGCGGCGGTCATGCCGGCGACGCCGGCGGCGACCCCGCGGCGGGCGGTGCGCGGATGGTTCAGCCACCGGAGCGACAGGATGAAGAGCGCGGCTGCGAGGAGGTAAGTGGCTTGTGTGAGGTGCGCGATCATGACCGCGGGCCCCGATCGCGGAACATCCGGAGCATGCGGTCGGTGATGAGAAAGCCGCTGACGATGTTGGTCACGGACGCGGCGACGGCAATCGTGCCGAGCACGGTGGTCAGCGTCGTCGCCTGTTCGCCGGCAATCATGATCGAGCCGACGACGGCGATCGCCGAGATCGCGTTGGTCAGCGACATCAGAGGCGTGTGCAGGAGGCGCGAAACGTTCTGGATTACCTGGAATCCGACGAACGCCGACAGCATGAACACGAAAGCCATGGACCAGAAATCGAGCGAACTCATTCGCGTCTCCCTCCTTGAAGGCCGGCGGGCGGAGTTTAGCCGGATTGGGACGCGAACGCCAGACGACGGCTAGTTGGAGGAGCGGTCCGTTGCTGCGGCGGCCCGGCGGGAGCGGATTTCGCGCAGCAGCTCGATCGCCATCGGGATCAGCGAGACGAAGACGATGCCGAGCGCGACGATCGAGAAGTTGTTCTTGACGACCGGGACGTTGCCGAACGCGTAGCCGGCGCCGACGCAGATGCCGACCCAGAGCATCCCGCCGAAGATGTTGTAGAAGACGAACCGCGAGTAGGTCATCGAGACCGCGCCGGCGACGAAGGGCACGAAGGTGCGGATGATCGGCGCGAACCGGCCAAGGATGATCGCGTTGCCGCCGTAGCGCTCGAAGAAGTCGTGCGCCCGGGTCAGATGTTCGCGGTTGAGCGCGCGCGCCCAGAATCCCTCGCGCGAGTCGCTGTTGAAGATGCGAGGGCCGACGTATCGTCCGATCGAGTAGTTGACGCCGTCGCCGAGAATCGCCGCCGCGGTCAACAGCCCGAGCAGCAGCCACACGTCCAGCACGCCGGTGCCGGCCAGCGCGCCCGCGGCGAAGAGCAGCGAGTCGCCGGGCAGGAAGGGCGTCAGCACGAACCCGGTCTCCGCGAAGATGATCAGGAAGAGCGCGGCGTAGATCCAGGCGCCGTAGAGCGCGACGTACTCAGCGAGGTGGCGATCGAGGTGCAGGAAGAGGTCGACGAGGGTGTCCATTCGGCAGCGAAAATGTATGCGCGCGTAAACCTCTATCGTACAACAGATATACTTTCGCGATGGCAGTGGCGCCGGAAAACCGATCTGGAGTGAAACGCGTCGGTGTGCTCACCGGCGGCGGCGACGCGCCGGGGCTCAACGCCGTGATCCGGGCCGTCGTCAAGGCGGCGACCCATTACGAGATTCAGGTACTCGGCCTCGAGGACAGCTTCGACGGGTTGATCGAGCCGGATCGCTCGCGGATCCTGAAACCGCGCGACGTCACCGGCATTCTACGCATCGGCGGCACGATTCTCGGTACCACGAACCGCGGCAATCCCTTCGCCTACCCGGTCGATACCTCCGGCGGCAAGCAGGATTACTCGGACCGTTGCGTCGTGATGTACCACACGCTCCGGCTCGATGCGCTCGTCGTCATCGGCGGCGACGGCACGCTGGGGATCGCCCATGAGTTCTTCAAGCGTGGCATCCCGATCGTCGGCGTCCCCAAGACCATCGACAACGACATCGTCGAAACGACGAACACGTTCGGCTTCGACACGGCGGTGAGCTTTGCGACCGAGGCGATCGACCGGCTGCATACGACCGCCGAAGCGCATCACCGGGTGATGGTCGTCGAGGTGATGGGGCGGTATGCCGGCTGGATCGCGCTGTATGCCGGGGTCGGCGGCGGCGCCGACGTGATCCTGATTCCGGAAATCCCGTTCGACCTCAACAAGGTGGCGGAGTGCATCATGCACCGCGATACCTACGGCGCGCGCTTCAGCATCGTCGTCGTCGCTGAGGGTGCGAAGCCGGTCGGCGGCAAGGTGTCGATCATCAAGGAGGGGAACGCGGCAGTGGCGGAGCGCCTCGGAGGCATCGGCGCCGCCGTCACCGCGCAGCTGGAGGCGCTGACGGGTAAGGAGACGCGCTGCGTCGTGCTCGGGCACCTGCAGCGCGGCGGCGCGCCGACGAGTTTCGACCGCGTGCTGGCCACGCGCTTCGGGTCGCGTGCCGTCGAGCTTCTGATGGCGGGGGAGTTCGGCACCATGGTCGCCTTCCATCCGCCCGACATCGTGTCCGTGCCGCTGGAGAAGGTGGTTGGCCGGACGCGCAACGTGCCGGTCGATTTCGACGTCGTTCGCACCGCGCGCGCGATGGGCGTCTCGTTCGGCGACTAGGCGAGCACGTCGAGGTACTTCAGGGCGCCGCCGGTATTGAAGAGAACCACGGTGTCCGACGCCTTCACCCGTCCCTGCCGCTGCAGCAGCTTGAGCGCGTGCAGCGCCGCGCCGCCTTCGGGCGCCGCGCTGATGCCTTCCATCGAGCCCAGCTCGCGCATCGCCTCGACCATGTCCCGGTCCGTCACCGCGACCGCGCCGCCACTACTTTCGCGGATCGCGCGAAGCACGAGAAAGTCGCCGATCGCCTTCGGCACCCGCAGCCCGTCCGCCACCGTCCTCGCGTTCTGCCACATCGTCGAACGCTCGGCCCCTTCTTCGAACGCCTTGATGATCGGCGCGCAGTGTTCGGCCTGCACCGACACCATCTTCGGCCGGGCGGTGTCGCGCTTCCAGCCGATCGCTTCCATTTCCTCGAAGGCCTTCCACATCCCGACCATCCCGGTGCCGCCGCCGGTCGGGTAGATGATCCAGTCGGGAAACTTCCAGTCCAGCTGCTCGCCGAGCTCGTAGGCCATCGTCTTCTTGCCTTCGATGCGATACGGCTCCTTCAGCGTCGAGACGTCATACCAGCCGAGCGGCTTGCCTTTCTCGGCGGCGATCCGCCCCGCATCCGTGATCAGGCCGTCTACCAGGTTCACGGTCGCGCCATACAGCTCGCATTCGCGGATGAAGGGGACCTTGACGTCCTTCGGCATGAACACCTGCGCCTCGACCCCCGCGGCTGCCGCATAGGCCGCCATCGCGTTGGCGGCATTGCCCGCCGACGGAATCGACAGCGTCCTGGCCCGAAGGAGCGCCGCTCTCGTCACTGCCGCGGAGAGGCCGCGCGCCTTGAACGAGTTCGTCGGGTTCAGCGATTCGTCCTTGACGAACAGGCGGTCGAGGCCGAGACGCTCGCCGAGGCGATGTGCGTGGAGGAGCGGCGTCCAGCCTTCACCGAGCGTGAGCGGGGACTCGCCGTCGAAGAGCGGCATCAGCTCGCGATACCGCCACATGTTGGGCTCGCGCGCGGCGAGCGACTCGCGGGACCACGCCTTCGCCGCATCGAGATCGTAGCGGGCCAGCAGGGGAGCGCCGCAGGTGCAGAGGTGCTGCTCCTGCCGTGGATCGTAGGGGCCGACGCCGCAAGGGACGGAACATTCCAAGTGGGTGAAATAGGACATGGACAGAACCGGAATTGTTAATCGTTAATTGTCAATCAGAGGCGCTCGGCCTCTTTCACGGCACGGACGGCTTGCCACAAGCCGTCCGTGAAGGTGAAACGAAGCCAGTCGCCTCGAGATTAACAATTAGCAATTAGCAAATTGAGGAGTTCACTTCCCGAGCAGCTCCCCGTCTTTCTTCTTCTGCAGATCGTCGATGAGCAAGATGTGCTTGTCGGTGATCTTCTGCACCTCGTCGAGGCTGCGCCGCTCGTCGTCTTCGGAGATCTTGTGATCCTTCAGAAGCTTCTTGAGGCGATCGTTGGCGTCGCGGCGGACCTGGCGGACGCCGTTGCGTCCTTCCTCGGCGTACTTGTGCACGAGCTTGGACAACTCGCGGCGGCGCTCTTCGGTCAGCGCGGGAATAGGGATGCGAACGACCTTGCCGTCGTTGGTCGGGTTCAGGCCGAGGTTGGAGCTGCGAATCGCTTTTTCGATTCCCCCCATCAGCGACGGATCGAACGGCTGCGCGACGATCATCGTCGGCTCGGGAATCGACAGCGACGCGACCTGGTTCAGCGGCATCGAGGATCCATACGCCTCGACGTGAACGGCGTCGAGGATGGTCACCGACGCGCGGCCGGTGCGTACGCCTCCGAGCTCCCGCCGCACGTGCTCGATCTGCCCATCCATCCGCTTCTTGACTTCGGCAAACAGGCCTTTCAGGTCACTCACATCCATAAACGAACCTCGTTACGAAGCCCTGACCGTCGTGCCGACGCTTTCGCCCATGATCACGCGACGGAGGTTGCCGGGCTTGCGCAGGTTGAAGACGACAATCGGCAGCTTGTTGTCCATGCACAGCGAGATGGCGGTGGCGTCCATCACCTTCAGCCGCTGCTCGAGCACCTTCAGGTATGAGATCTCGTCGTACTTGGTGGCCTCGGGATGGAGCATCGGGTCTGCGGTGTAGATCCCGTCCACCTTGGTGCCCTTGAGGATCACGTCCGCCTTCATCTCCATCGCGCGAAGGGCAGCGGCGGTGTCGGTAGTGAAATACGGGTTGCCGGTGCCGGCGGCGAAGACGACGACGCGGCCTTTTTCGAGGTGACGGACGGCGCGGCGGCGAATGAACGGCTCCGCCACCGCGCGCATCTCGATCGCGGTCGCCACGCGCGTGATGACGCCGCTGTGTTCGAGCGCGTCCTGGAGCGCGAGCGCGTTGATGACGGTCGCGAGCATGCCCATGTAGTCCGCGGTCGCGCGATCCATGCCGCGCGCGCTCGCCGCCAGACCGCGAAACAGGTTGCCGCCGCCGATGACGACGCCCGTCTGCACGCCCAGTTGCTGGACTTCGCCAATCTCTTTGGCGATCTGGGTGGTGGTGGCCGGATCGATCCCGAAGGCCTGTTCACCCATCAACGCTTCGCCGGAAAGTTTCAGGAGGACACGCTGGAAGGCTGGCGCGGACATATTCGGGGATTATATCGGAAGCGAAAGCGAGAACTCCCAACGGCCAACTCCCAACTCCCAACTCCCTGATTCGGGAGTCGGGGTTTCGTGGGAGCTGGTGTTTTTGGGAGTTGGTATTTTTTGGAGTTGGGAATTAGTTGTCGCCGAGCTTGAACCGCACGAAGCGCGGGATGGCGATGTTCTCGCCGAGGCGCGCGATCGCCTGCTGCACGACCTGTCCGATCGTGACCTTCGGATCGCGAATCGACGGCTGGTCGAGCAGGCAGACCTGTTCGAAGTAGCTGTTCAGCTTTCCCTCGACGATCTTCTGGACCACCGGCTCGGGCTTGTTCTGGCCTTCCACCTGCGAGCGGTAGATGGCGCGCTCGCGCTCGAGCATGTCGGCGGGCACGTCGTCGCGACGGACGTACTGCGGGTTGGCGGCGGCGATGTGCATCGCGATCTCGCGCGTCAGGCTCTGGAAGTCCTCGGTCCGCGCCACGAAGTCGGACTCGCAGTTCACTTCCACCAGCACGCCGATCTTGCCGTTCATGTGGATGTAGTGGCCGACCATCCCTTCGTTGGTCGAGCGTCCGGCCTTCTTGGTCGCCTGCGCGAGCCCCTGCTTGCGCAGGATCGTCACCGCTTCCTCGAGATTGCCCTTCGCCTCGACCAGCGCCTTCTTGCATTCCATCATGCCCGCGCCGGTCTGATCGCGCAGCTTCTTCACCAGTTCCGCGTTGATTTCCATTGCAGTCGCCATTCGTCAACTCCCAAAAAACCCAACTCCCAATTCCCAAATTCCTTGTTTCTTTCTCCCTTGGGAGTTGGGAGTTGGAAGTTGGGAGTTGTCTTCGTTAGTACAACAAAAAGCCGGCGCGGGGAATCCCGGCCGGCGCGTCAAACATTTTCGAACGGCCCTAGACGGAGGCCGTGGACGTCGCCTGCTCCCGCGTCTGCCGGGCCGGCCGCGAGCGGCGGCCGCGATCGTCGCCGTCGCCTTCGTTGTCCTGGGCCTGCGCCGACTCGCGGATCGTGCGGCCTTCGATCACCGCGTCGGCGATGCGGGCGGCGAACAGCCGAATCGCGCGCAGCGCGTCGTCGTTGCCGGGAATCACGAAATCGACTTCATCCGGATCGCAGTTGGTGTCGACGACGCCGATCACCGGAATCTTCAGCTTGCGCGCCTCGTCGACGGCGATCTTCTCCTTGCGCGTGTCGACCACGAACAGCGCGTCGGGGAGCCGGGACATGTTGCGGATGCCTTCGAGGTTCTTCTGCAGCTTGCGCTTTTCCTTTTCGAGCTGCGAGATCTCCTTCTTCGAGAGCGTGTCGTAGCGGCCGTCGGTCTCCATCGCCTCGAGGTCGCGCAGGCGGCCGAGGCTGCGCTGAATCGTCGTGAAGTTCGTCAGCAGCCCGCCCAGCCAGCGCTGGTTCACGTAATACATGCCGCATCGCTGGGCTTCCTCGGCGACCGCGTCCTGCGCCTGCCGCTTGGTGCCCACGAACAGGATCGTCTTGCCTTCCGACGCGGAGTTCGAGGTGAAGCGCTCGGCTTCGCCGAACAGCTTCGCCGTCTTCGCCAGGTCGATGATGTAGATCCCGTTCCGCTCCCCGAAGATGTACGCCTTCATCTTCGGGTTCCAGCGCTTCGTCTGGTGGCCGAAGTGGACGCCAGCCTCGAGCAAATCCTTCAACGCGATGCCGGTCAAATTGTCTCCTTTTATCTCTTGCTGAACTGGAAGCGCTTGCGCGCGCCCTTCTGTCCGTACTTCTTGCGTTCCTTGATGCGCGCGTCGCGCGTCAGGAAACCCGCCTTCTTGAGCCGCTGCCGCAGCTCGATGTTGTATGCCACGAGCGCCCGGGCGATGCCGAGGCGCAGCGCGCCGGCCTGACCGGCGATGCCGCCGCCCGCGAGCGTCGCGAGCACGTCGAACTTGTCGCCGGTTTCCGTGACCGCCAGCGGCTGCTTGATCTGGGTGCGCAGCGCTTCGGTGGGGAAGGCCGTCTCGAGCGGCTTGGCGTTGACGATGATGCCGCCGGTGCCGGGGCGGAGAAACACGCGGGCGGTCGACGTCTTGCGCCGTCCCGTCCCGTAGTACTGAATGCCTGCTGCTGCCACGTTATGCAACCTCGCGCTTGCCTGACTTGTTCAACGGACGCGGCTTCTGAGCCTGATGCTTGTGCTGCGCGTCCGCATAGACCTTCAGCTTGCGCCACATCGCTTCGCCCAGCTTCGTCTTGGGGAGCATGCCGCGCACCGCCTCTTCCACCATCCGAGCCGGGCTCTTCTGGCGGACTTCCTTCGCACGCTCTTCACGCAGCCCGCCTTCGTAGCCGCTGTGATACCGGTAGACCTTCTGCTCTTCCTTCCGGCCGGTCAGCCGTACGCGCGCCGCGTTGACGATCACCACGTGATCGCCGACATCGATATGGGGCGTGTAGATCGGCTTGTGCTTCCCCTGCAGGAGTCGCGCCGCCTCGGTCGCCACCCGGCCGAGGACCTGGCCCTCGGCATCAATCAAATGCCACTGCCGCTCGACACTTCCGGCAGTGGGGACAAACGAACCCATTGAAATCCTTTCGGCCAAAGCAGCCGTCGATGAGATCCCCGGCGAACTCCGCGGGGGTCCCTGGCCGTGGCCTTCACCATTATTTCGGGTCGACCGCCGCTAGTTCGGCGCCGACGAGGACGTCAGCGCAGGCAGTCGGCCTCATTCAAAGGACGGCAAACCAAGAGGATACCGACGATTGCGGGGATTGTCAAGAGACGCGGGGGCGCTCGGATCAGGTCGCCGACCACCCGGATCCGGAGACGCGGATCATCGCAGATCGGGTATCGGACTGACGCAATCGACGGCCATCCGCGCTGATCTGCGCCTGTACGCAGATTCTACTATTACACAACCGTAAGGGCGCGACAAAACTGTCAACCATCCCTTCCCGGCTCTGCAGCACCTGATTCCACAACTGCGCATTTCTGCCGGTTTTCGTCGTCTCGATGCCGTGGCACCCAACTTGCCGCCCCGACCCTCCGAACGAGCGGCCGATCACGCGGTTGCAGGTGTGTCCGGCGCTCTCGAACCCTCGATTCTCAACGATAGGAATCACTGGTGTTTCGCAGAACCAAAGCCCTGGTCGGCCTCGATATTGGTTCGAGCGCTGTCAAAGCCGTCGAGCTGAAATCGGTCGGCAAGGCCTACAAGGTCACCGCCTTCGGCAGCGAGCCGGTTCCGCCCGACAGCATCGTCGACGGCGCGATCATCGACGGCGCGTCGGTGGTCGATGCGATCAAGCGGCTGTTCGACTCGCGCGGCATCAAGACCAAGGATGTCGCCGCGTCGCTGTCGGGTAACGCCGTCATCGTCAAGAAAATCTCGCTGCCGGCGATGACGGCAGCGGAGCTGTCCGAGTCGATCTACTGGGAGGCGGAGCAGTACATCCCGTTCGACATCCAGGACGTCAACCTCGATTACCAGATCCTCGACCAGGGCAACGCGGCGGCGGGCAAGAGCACGATGGACGTCCTGCTGGTTGCCGCCAAGAAAGAGAAGATCGCCGACTACACCGGCGTCATCGGACAGGCCGGCCGCACGGCGGTCGTCGTCGACGTCGATGCGTTTGCGCTGCAGAACGCCTACGAAGCCAACTATGGCGTCGAGCCCGCGGCCGTCGTCGTGCTGCTCAACGTCGGCGCCAGCGCCACGAACATCAACATCCTGCACGGCGATCAGTCGGTCTTCACCCGCGACATCTCGATTGGCGGCAACGCCTATACCGAAGCGCTCCAGAAGGAGCTGAATCTGCCGTTCGAGCAGGCCGATCGCCTGAAGCGCGGCGAGGCCGTCGAGGGCGCCAGCTACGCGGATGCCACGCCGGTGCTGCGAGCGGTCACCGAGAACGTGATGCTCGAGGTGCAGAAGACCTTCGACTTCTTCAAGGCCAGCGCGACAGTCGAGCACATCACGCGCGTCGTGGTGAGCGGCGGCGCGTCGCGCGCCGAAGGGTTCCTCGAGATGCTCGGCGAGCGCTTCAACGCGCCGGTCGAAGTCTTCGATCCTTTCAAGAAGGTGTCGTTCGACGCCAAGAAGTTCAACGTGGCCGCCGAAGCCGTCGGGCCGACGGTCGCGGTGGCGGTGGGGCTGGCGCTTCGCCGGGCGGGTGACCGATGATTCGGATCAACCTCCTGGCGGCGGAGCGCGAACGCGCGAAGAAGCCGCGCGGCGCGCTGATTCCCGCGGCGCACCGCGTCACGATTGGCGCCTCCGTCATCCTGATCGCGACGATGCTCGGCATCGGCTGGTGGTTCTGGATCCTGCACCAGCAATCGACCTCGATCGACCAGGCGATCGCCCAGCGCCGACGCCGAAACGCTGAAGCTGCGCGGCGTGCTCAGCCAGGTGCAGAAGTTCGAGAGCCGCAAGGCGCAGCTGCAGCAGCGCGTCACGCTCATCGAGCAGCTGCGGTCCGGCCAGAGCGCGCCGGTCTACGTCCTCGACAAGATCAGCCGCAGTCTGCCCGATCGCCTCTGGCTGACCGACCTCAAGCAGACCGGGCAGGACTTCACGATCACGGGCTTCGGCACGTCGATGACGGCGGTGTCGGACTTCATCGTGAACCTGGAGAGCACCAACCGGTTCAAGAAGCCGGTCGAGATCGTTGACAGCCAGGTGCAGTCCGACAAGAGCGGCAACGAGATCGTGCGGTTCTCGGTCAAGGCCACCTACTTCGATCCCGACGCGCCGCAGCCGGCGGCGGCGGCTCCGGCGGCGAAACCTGGTGGCCGCGGCGGCGGACGCGGGGCCAATTAGCACGCACCCATATGCAGTTCTCGCTCAGCAAACTTCCGTGGCAGGCACAGATCGGCGCGTTCGTCCTGGTGTGCGCCGGCGCGGTGTTCGGCTTCTGGTACTTCTACGTCGCCGATCTCCAGGCCGACATCAACATGCGCCAGTCGCGTCTGAACACGCTCAAGAAGGACGTCGCGAAAGGCGTGGCTACCGCGCGCCGCCTGCCGGAGTTCCAGGCGCAGGTCGATCAGCTCGAGGAGCGGCTCGCCAGTTTGACCGCGGTGCTGCCGGAGCAGAAGGACGTCGCCGACATCCTGCGGCGCCTGCAGACGCTGGCCACCCAGTCGAGCCTGTCGATTCAGCGCTTCACGCCGCAGCCGACGGTCCAGCAGACGCTCTACGCCGAAGTGCCGTTCCGGCTGCAGGCCGAAGGCACGTATCACAACCTGGGCGCGTTCTTCGATCGGATCAGCAAGTTTCCGCGAATCATCAACATCAGCGAGATCTCGATTCGCGCCGCCAACGATGCGGCGAGCGGCACCACCATCGTCGCCGAATGCCTGGCCACCACATTCGTGCTGCAGGAAGGCGTCGTCGCCAAGAAGGGCGCCCGCACCGTTCCCAAGCAGCCGTCGACGAAGTGAGGACGTGATGAGGAAAACGATCCTGCTCTGCGGGCTCTTCACGTTCGGCTGCGCGTTGATGCTGGCGGCACAGACGCCGGAGACCAAGCCGGCCCCGGCCGCGCCGGGAGTCGCCGGCGCGGTCGAGCAGCCGAAGGGCGCTCAGCCCGCTCCGCCGGCGCCGTTCTCGTACGAGCCCGAGGGGCGCCGCGATCCGTTCCTCAGCCTGCTCGGGCGCGGCAACGATCCGAAGACGACGGCGTCGCGGCCGTCGGGCGTCGCCGGACTGCTGATCGCCGAAGTCACGGTCAAGGGAATTGTCCGCGACAAGGGCGGCTTCATCGCCATGATTCAGGGGAGCGACAGCAAGACGTTCATCGTTCGCACCGGCGATCGCCTGTTCGACGGTTCGGTGAAGTCGATCGTGGCTGACAAAGTGGTGTTCTCGCAGGACGTCAGCGATCCGCTGTCGCTCGTGAAACAGCGGGAGGTGCCCAAGGCCGTGCGGCCGGCCGATGGACGGGGCACTCCTCCCGACTCCGACAATCCATGACCCATGCCACTGATACATAACGCGATTACGCATACTGGAAAGAGCCGAATCGATGAGCGCGAAGACGGGAGAAGCGGCACAGCCGCGCGTGATCGCGAAGCGGGCTGTGACCCTGGCAGTAGGAGCAGCGATCGCCGCGGCGACCAGCATGGGGCTGGCGGCCACGACCTCGGCCGTCAGGCTGATCGGCGTGTCCGCGGCCGGCAACGCCGTGCTGATCGAAGCGAGCGAACCGGTCGCCTACTCGGTGGCGCGTCCGAATCCGCTGACGGTGACGATCGACATGCGGAACGTGTCGGTCGCCGAGGCGCGGAACGAGGTGCGGCGTCACGGGCCGATCGCCGGCGTGCGCGTGGAGCAGGCCAACGCGGCGGATGGACGGGCGGTCGCGCGCGTGCATCTCGACCTGTCGGGTCCCTCCGAATACAAAGTACGGAGCGCGCGCAACACGATTCGCGTCGAGCTCACCCCATCGTCCGGGACGCCCGCTCGCGCAGCAGCAAACAGCACGCCGAGCCCGGCAGCGGCAGTGCCGGTCAAGAAGGCGGTCGCCGCCGAGGAACCGGCGCCGGCCAGTTCGGCGACGATGGTGCCCGCGACCGCCATCGAGCGTGTGCAGAGCCGCCGTTCCGACACGGCGACGATCGTCACGTTGAGCGGCGACGGGCATCTCGCACCTGCGCGGGTGACGGAAAGCGAAACCGCGCCGCGCCGTCTGATTCTCGATTTTCCGAATGTCATCACCCGCGCACCCAGCCAGACTGAAATTGGCGGCATGGTCAAGAAGGTGCGCGTCGCGCTCAACAGCCACAAGCCGGTGATCACCCGCGTCGTGATGGAGATCGAACCGACGACGACGTATCGCGTCGAGCGTTCGGGTGAAGCGGGCCGCGACCTCGCGGTGGTGTTCAGCCAGAACGAAACGCAGAACGCGGTGCTCGTCGCGCCGCCGGAAGAGCCCGCCGCGCCGGTGCAGCCCGAGCCGCCGATCACGCTCGAACAGGCGATGGCGAACGTCTCGTCGATCACGCCGGCCGCACCCGCCGGGCCGCCCGCCGATCCGATGGCGGCGCTGAAGCTCGTGGCGCCTCCGGTCACCAGGGCATCGGCGCCGAATCTCGCCGCGCGCCCCAAGGCCGAGCGCTCGCCGTCTCCGGCCGCTCAGACGCCGCCCGCGACCGCGTCGTCGCCGCGGGTGCTCTCGCCGATCCAGAGCGCGCCGCCGGCGCCGCCGTCATCGCCTGTTGCGCAGTCTCCCTCAACGCCGGCGAGCCCGGTGGCGCCACCCGGGCCGTCACCCGCCGGGCCGACGACGATCGGGGGAGCACAGAAGACATACACCGGGCATCCGATCAGCCTCGACTTCACCGGTGGTGATCTGCGGACCGTGCTGCGCCTGTTCGCCGAGGTCAGCGGACTGAACATGATCATCGACCCCGACGTGCAGGGGTCGGTGGACATCGTGCTCACGGACGTTCCGTGGGATCAGGCCCTCGAGGTCATCCTGCGCGGCAATCAGCTCGACTATACGGTCGACGGCACGATCGTTCGCATCGCGAAAATCGATACACTGCGCAAGGAACAGGATTCGAGACAGGCGCTGGCCAGGTCGTCCGCCGAAGCAGGTACCCTCGTGGTGCGCACGTTCCCTCTGAGCTATGCCCGGGCCGCTCAAGCCGCGCCGCTGATCAGAAAGGCAGCCCTGTCCGCCCGCGGCGACGTGCAGATCGACGAGCGCACGAACACCCTCATCATCACCGACCTGCCCGCACGGCTCGACACCGCCGCGTCGCTGATCGGCACGCTCGATCGCGCCGAGCCGCAGGTGGAAGTCGAAGCCCGCATCGTCCAGACGTCGCGCGACTTCGCGCGCGCCATCGGCGTCCAGTGGGGTCTCAACGGACGGGTCGCGCCGGAGCTGGGCAACACGACCGACCTCGCGTTCCCGAACCGCGGCAGCATCGGCGGCCGCGTCGGCGGCCAGCAGGGATCCGCCGCGACCGATCCGCGCGGCAATCCGATCGACAACACCGGCACCGCGGTGAACCTGCCGGCGGCCGCGGCGACATCCGCGATCGGCCTCGCGCTTGGCGCGGTGAACGGCGCGTTCAACCTCGACGTCGCGTTGACGGCGCTCGAGAACTCCGGCAAGGGGCGCATCCTTTCGACGCCGCGGCTGACGACCCAGAACAACATCCAGGCGGAGGTCTCGCAAGGTATTCAGATCCCGATTCAGACCGTCGCCAACAACACCGTCACCGTCACGTTCAAGGACGCCGTGCTGATCCTGCGCGTGACGCCGCAGATCACCGCCGCCAACACCGTCATCATGAAGGTGGAGATCGAGAACGCGACCGCCGACTTCAGCCGCGAGGTCAACGGCATCCCGCCGATCGACACCCAGCGCGCGAACACGCAGGTCCAGATCAACGACGGCGCGACCACCGTCATCGGCGGCATCTTCGTCACCCGCGAGGACACCTCGAGCGATCGGGTGCCGATGCTGCACCGGATTCCGCTGTTCGGCTGGTTGTTCAAGCGCGAGGCCAACTCCGACGAGAGCCGCGAGCTGCTGATCTTCATCACGCCGCGCATTCTGAAGGGCTAAGGGAAGCGACATGGATTTCGGAGCACGACTGAACATGACCATTCGCAAGAAAGCGGTGTGGGGATCCGGCGTGGTGCTGGTCGGCGCCGTCCTGCTGATGCTCGCCTCGAGCGGGTGCGGCGACATGACGCGCGAGGGCACCGGCTCGGCCTTCCTCATTCTCGACGCGCTCGAGGCGGCGCCGGGCGCCGAGCCCGACAAGTTCGGCGGCATCCTGCTCTCCGACGTGCTCACGGTCGTCGACGACGTCCCGGGTGTCTACAACGACATCGGTCAGGTCACGGTGCGGCTGGCGATGAAGGATCCGCTGCTCTCGCCGTCCTCGACCAACTCGATCACCATCAATCGCTATCGCGTCGAGTACAAGCGAGCCGACGGCCAGAACCGGCCGGGCATCGACGTGCCGTTCGGCTTCGACGGCGGCCTCACTCTGACCATCCGCGGCGACGCGGTCACCGGCTCCTTCGAGATCGTGCGCCACGTCGCCAAGCAGGAAGCGCCGCTGAAGGCGCTGCTCATCAACGGCGTGATCATCTCGACGATCGCGGAGGTCACGTTCTACGGCCGCGACCAGGAGGGCCGCGAGGTCAGCGTGATGGGACGGATTTCGATCGATTTCGGCAACTTCGCGGATCCTTCATAGCCCTTGCTGTCCTGAGGCCAGGTGAGTAGTCATATGAGTTACGCATTTGTTGGGAAGACGGCGCGGCTGGGAGGCGCGGCATGCCTCGCGGCGCTGGTGGCGTCCTGCACGATGAACGACCAGGAAGCGCCGCCCCTCACGGGACCGTCGGAGTTCGCCCGGTCGATCGTCGTCCAGGTATCGCCGGACGTCCTCTCGCAGGACGGCGCGTCGCAGAGCCTCATCACGGTCATCGCCAAGGGTCCGAATGGCGAGCCGCTGCGTGACGTGCAGATGCGCGCCGAGATTCACGTCAACGGCACGCCGGTCGATTTCGGCTCGCTTTCACAGCGCACGCTGTTCACGAACGCGGAAGGTCGCGCGACGGCGGTCTACACCGCGCCCCCGGGTCCGGCGGTCGGCGTCGACACCGGCACGATCGTCGACATCGTTGTCAGGCCGTTCGGCACCGACTTCAACAACGCGACCATCAAGACCGCGGCGATCCGCCTGGTGCCGCCGAAGATCGTGATCCCGCCCGACGGCCTCAACGCGGCGTTCACCTTCGCGCCGACGACGCCGGTCGACAACCAGGACGTGTTCTTCGACGCGAGCACCAGCCGCGGCAGCATCGCGAGCTTTTCGTGGGACTTCGGCGACGGGGCTCACGCTTCCGGCAGAACGACCGATCACTCGTTCGATCTGGCCGGCACCTACCACGTCACTCTGACCATCACGGACGAGTTCGGCCGCACCGCGACCGCGACGCAGCAAGTGACTGTCTCGGCCGGCACTATCCCGACGGCGGTGTTCGTGTTCTCGCCGACCTCGGTGCGCGTCGGTCAGAACATCGCGTTCAACGCGTCGGGCTCGCGCGCGGGAGTGGGACAGACGATCGAGAGCTTCACGTGGGACTTCGGCGACGGTGCGCCGCGGGTCACCACCGGTGAACCGACGATCAACCACGCCTTCACGGTGGCCAACACCTACAACGTCACGCTGCTCGTCACCGACAGCAGCGGGAAGTTCGCGACGGTCACGGTCGCGATAACCGTGCTGCCCTGATTGTAGAATTGTCCGCATGGCGGACTTTCCGCGCATCGAGGAACTGAAGCGCCGGGTCCAGCAGGACCCGGCGTCCATCGCGTTCGCGGCGCTCGCGGACGAATACCGGCGGGCCGGCCTCTTCGATGAGGCGGTCGAGACCTGCCGGGCCGGCCTCCAGCGACATCCCGCGTATCTGTCGGCCCGCGTCACGCTCGGACGATCGCTCCTCGAGCTGGGGGAGTTCGACGAGGCCGAAACCGAGCTCCAGCAGGTGCTGCGCGCGGCGCCCGAGAACCTGGCGGCGATCCGGGCGCTCGCCGACATCCATCACCGGCGTGGTGACGTGCCGGACCGCATGCCTGAAGCCGCGGCGCCTCCAGCCCCCCTCGCGGTTTCCGCGCCTCCGGCCGATATTCCGGCAACCGCTTCGACGGTCGTGCCGTTCGCGCCGCCGGCAGCACCCGCGCCGGCCGTGCAGGCCGGTACCGGCACCGGCGCCGGCCCAGACGCCGGCCGAAAAGAAGCGGCCGGTCGAGAAGCCGGTCGAGAAACCGGTTGCGACGCCGGTGGCAGCCCCGGCCGTGACGCAGGATCCGGCGCTGCCGAAGCTGGAACGCTTCCTGGCGGCGATTCAGCGCGCCCGCCTGGAGCTCGACTCCGAGATCAATACAGGCCGCTGAGCCGGCAGGCGATGACCATCCGTCCGTCCACGACGTTCCTCCCCCGGCTGGCGCACGCGCGCAACGAGATGCGGGCGCTGTCGCTCGACGCGCTGGTCGTCACGCATCTGGCGAACATCCGGTATCTCACCGGCTTCAGCGGAAGCGCCGGCATCGTCGTCCTGACGGGCGATCGATGCGCGCTGGTAGTGGATTTTCGCTATGTCACCGCGGCGCGCGCGTGTCTCGGCAGCGACCCGGACCTGAAGGACGCGGTGGAGCTCGTCGTTCCGCCCGAGAGCTACGACGAGACGCTGATCGGGCGGCTGAGAGCGACGGGGGCACACCGGATCGGCATCGAAGCCGCGTGGATGTCGGTCAGCCGCTTCAACCGGCTGTCGGCCGGCCTCGCGGCCGCGTCGCTGACCCCGCTGGTGCCGTCCGAGGCCTGCCCGGTGCTGGTGCCCACCGAACGGGTGATCGAGCGCGCACGGATGATCAAGGACGATCGGGAGATTGCAACGCTCCGCGAAGCCGCCCGGCGGCTGGCGGCGGCTGCCGCCGAAGTGCCGGCGTTCGTGCGTCCGGGCCGTAGCGAGGTCGAGATCGCCGGGGATATCGAAGCGCTGCTGCGCCGCGTCGGGTTCGAGAAGCCGGCGTTCGAGACGATCGTGGCGTCGGGCCCCAACAGCGCACGGCCGCACGCGCGGCCCGGCGGCCGGTTGCTGCAGCCGGGCGACGGGGTCGTGCTGGACTTTGGTGGCGTCTACGACGGATACTGCGTGGATCTGAGCCGTACGGTTCAGGTCGGGGACGGGCCCCCGGAGTTTCGCCGCATGTTCGAGGCCGTCGCGGAGGCGCAGCGCGCCGCGATCGCGGCCGTCCGGCCCGGCGTCACCGCCAGTCAGGTGGATGCCGCGGCGCGCGGCGTGCTCGAACGTCACGGGCTCGCCGAGGCCTTCGGACACGGGACGGGGCACGGTCTGGGGCTGGAGGTCCACGAAGAACCGCGCGTGGGCCGCCTCGCGTCCGGTCTCGTCGACACGCCGCTCGAGCCGGGCATGGTCTTCACGATCGAGCCGGGCGCCTACGTGGACGGCGTCGGCGGGGTCAGGATCGAAGACGACGTGCTGGTGACCGCGTCGGGTTGCGAAGTGCTGACACGCCCGAGTCCGTAGGCACGTCGCACGTGACAAGTCGCACGTCGCACGTCAGCACGTAGCAGGTCGCACGTGAGTCGTCTGGAGGGTGATTGAAGTTCGAGGACATCGAACGAATTCTGGAGCTCGTGAAAAAGCACGACCTGGCGGAGTTCGAGCTGGAACGCGACGGGTTGAAGCTTCGGATCCGAAAGGCAGGCGTTGGGTTTCCGCCGCTTGCCGCACCCGTTCAAGTCGCCCACGCGCCGGCCGCGCTGCCGATCGGGCCCGGGCCCGCCGCCGCACCCTCGCCGGCGCCCGCCGTCAAAGAATCCGAGGACGAGTCGGTCGAACTGGCGGTCGTGAAGTCGCCAATCGTCGGCACGTTCTATCGCTCTCCGGAGCCCGGGGCTGCGCCGTTCGTCGAGATCGGCGAGCGCGTCAAGAAGGACCAGGTTCTCTGCATCATCGAGGCGATGAAGCTGATGAACGAGATCACCTCCGAGTACGAAGGCGAAATCGTAAGCGCATACGTCGAGAACGGAAAACCGGTTCAGTACGGCGAACGGCTGTTCGCCATCAAGACGGCCTAGGCCCGATGTTCAAGAAAATCCTCATTGCCAATCGCGGCGAGATCGCGCTGCGCGTGATTTGCGCGTGCCGCGAGCTCGGGATCAAGACCGTCGCCGTCTATTCCGAAGCGGACGAGAACTCGCTGCACGTGCGGTTCGCGGACGAGGACGTCTGCATCGGCCCGGCGCGCAGCGCCGACAGCTACCTCAGCGTCCCGGCGGTGCTCAGCGCCGCGGAGATCACCGGCGCCGACGCCATCCATCCCGGCTACGGGTTCCTGTCCGAGAGCGCGTATCTCGCCGAAGTCTGCGAGGCGTGCCACATCAAGTTCATCGGCCCGGCGCCGAACGTCATCCGGCTGCTCGGCGACAAGGCCCGCGCGCGCCGCGCGATGAAGAAAGCCGGCGTGCCGATCCTGCCGGGGAGCGACGGCCCGATCGACGGCGAGGAGAAGGCGCTCAAGGTCGCCAAGGATCTCGGCTTTCCGATCATCATCAAGGCGGTCGCCGGCGGCGGCGGCCGCGGCATGCGCGTCGTCCGCGCGCCGGGCGAGCTGGGCAAGTCGCTGAAGACGGCGCAGCGCGAGGCGGAAGCCGCGTTTGGCGTCGGCGACGTCTACCTCGAGAAGTACGTCGAGAACCCGCGGCACATCGAGTTCCAGATCCTCGGCGACCATCATGGCGCGGTGGTGCACCTCGGCGAGCGCGAGTGCTCGATTCAGCGCCGGCATCAGAAGCTGATGGAGGAAGGCCCGTCGGTGGCGGTCACCGAAAAGATGCGCCGCAAGCTGGGGAGCACGGTGGTCGACGCCGCCCGCGCGGTGCAGTACACCAACGCCGGCACGTTCGAGTTCCTCCTCGACGACAAGGGCAACTTCTTCTTCCTCGAGGTCAACACCCGCGTGCAGGTCGAGCACCCGGTGACCGAATTCATCACCGGCATCGACATCGTCAAGGAGCAGATCCGGATCGCGGCGGGGGAGCGGCTGTCGTTCAAGCAGGGCGACGTCACGTTCACCGGCCACGCGATCGAGTGCCGCGTCAACGCGGAGGATCCCGAGACCTTCACGCCGTCGCCGGGCGTGATCCACGCGTTCAGCGTGCCCGGCGGGCCCGGCGTCCGGGTCGACACCTACGCGCACTCCGAGTGCACCATCCCGCCGTACTACGATTCGATGATCGCCAAGATCATCGTGCACGGCCGCGACCGGCAGGAAGCGATCGCGCGGATGCGGCGCACGCTCGAGATGACGGTCATCGAGGGGATCAAGACCTCGATCCCGATGCACCTCAAGATCCTCAACGACCCCGACTTCATCGCCGGGCGGCTCAGCACGGCGTTCATGGAGCGGTACCTCACCGAGAAGAAGAAGTCCGACGGAAAGCTCGCGGAGGCGGTGTAACCCGCTGGGCGTTCCCGCGCTCTATCCCATCATCGACACCGGGCTCTGCCGCGCGCGGGGCGTCGATCCGGTCGCGCTCGCTGCCGCTTGCGTCCGCGGCGGCGCTTCCTGGCTGCAGCTGCGGGCGAAAACCGAGAGCGGGGCCGAATTCCTCGACCTGGCCGATGCGATGGTGGCGGCGGCAGCGGGCGCGCGCGTGATCGTCAACGATCGCGCCGATATCGCCGCCCTGAGCCGGGCCGCCGGCGTCCACGTCGGCCAGGACGATCTGGCGGTCGAGGACGCCCGGGCGATCGTCGGGCCGGACGCACTCGTCGGCGTGTCCACACACGACGCGGCTCAGGTGCGGGAGGCGCTGGCGACCAGCGCCACCTACGTCGCGGTCGGCCCGATCTTCCGGACCGGCACGAAGGAGACGGGCTACGAACCGCGCGGCCTCGAGCTCATTCGCGAGGCATCCGGAAGAGGCAAGCCGGTCGTCGCGATCGGCGGCATCACGATCGAGACGGCGCCGCAGGTCATCTCGGCAGGGGCCTCAGCCGTCGCGGTGATCTCCGACCTGCTGGTAGTCGATCCCGAGGATCGAGTCCGGCACTACTTGCGGATCCTTGCGTGAGACCGCGTCCGCCGACATATAATCCATTCGTTTTTCTCCTTCGGTCCCCTGTGCAGGAGGCACCCGGTGCAAAGTAGAGTTCAAGCGCAGCGAGGCGACAGATCGACCAACCAGCTGTTTCGGACCAAGTCGATCGACAGCCTGATGGCCGACGCGCAGTCGACCGGCGAGCACACCCTCAAGCGAACGCTGGGCCCGGTATCGCTGATCGCGCTGGGCATCGGCGCGATCATCGGCGCCGGTCTGTTCGTGCGGACCGCCGCGGCGATTGCCGATCGCGCCGGCCCGTCCGTCACCCTCGCTTTCATCGTCGCCGGCATCGGCTGCGCGTTCGCGGGCCTCTGCTATGCCGAGTTCGCGTCGATGATTCCGGTCGCCGGCAGCGCCTACACCTATTCCTACGCGACGATGGGGGAGTTCGTCGCCTGGGTCATCGGCTGGGACCTCGTGCTCGAGTATGCCGTCGGCGCCGCGACGGTCGCGATCGCCTGGAGCGAATACCTCAATCGCGTGCTCGAATGGTTCGGGATGCGCATCCCGTACGAATGGGCGCATTCCCCGTGGGACGTCGCCGCCGCGACCGGCGAGCACGGGATCATGAACATCCCGGCGGTGATCATCCTCGGCCTGCTGTCCGCGCTGCTCATCCGCGGCACGCAGGAATCCGCGCTCGTCAACAGCATCATCGTCGTCGTCAAGGTGACGATCGTGCTGATGGTGATCGCGATCGGCTGGGGCTTCATCAACCCGGCGAACCACACGCCGTTCATCCCGGAAGCCACGACTTACGTGACGCACCAGGGCGTGACGCACAACTACGGCGGCATCATGGGGATATTAGGCGCGGCCGGCGTCGTGTTCTTCGCGTACATCGGGTTCGACGCCGTGTCCACGGCGGCGCAGGAAGCGAAGAACCCGAAGCGGGACATGCCGATCGGCATCCTCGGATCGCTGGTCGTCTGCACGGTCCTCTACGTGCTGTTCTCCTACGTGCTCAGCGGCGTGGCGACGGTCGAGGACTTCCGCTCCACCGGCCGCGAGGCGTCGGTCGCGTTCGCGATCTCGAAATACATGACCGGCTACGAGTGGCTGTCGCGCGCCGTCACGGTCGCGATTCTCGCCGGGTTCTCGTCGGTCATCCTGGTCATGCTGCTCGGCCAGTCGCGGGTGTTCTACTCGATGAGCCGTGACGGCCTCGTACCGCCGGTGTTCTCGGCGATCCATCCGAAATACCGCACGCCCTATAAGTCGAACATCCTGTTCTTCGTCTTCACCGCCCTGTTCGGCGCGTTCGTTCCCGGCGACATCGTCGGCGAGATGACGAGCATCGGCACGCTGTTCGCGTTCATCCTGGTCTGCGCGGGCGTGTGGATCATGCGGCACCGGCGCCCGGATCTCGAGCGCGGCTTCAGGGTGCCGGCGATTCCATTCGTCGCGATTGCCGGCATCGTGACCTGCGGGGCGATGATCTATGGCCTCGGCTGGACGAACTGGCTGCGGCTCGGCGGATGGCTTGCCGTCGGTCTGGTCCTCTACCTGGCATACGGGCGGAAACACAGCAAGCTCCGCACCGCGTGATAAAGACCGTCGCGGACGCGACGTGATTGGTGACCGCCGGCCGATTACGGCCGGCGGTTTATTGTTTCAGCTGTCAGCTGTCAGCTATCAGCCGTCAGCTTTAGCGGAACAGCTGAGAACTGAAGGCTGAGGCTGACAGCTGAGAGCTGACAGCTGAAAGCTGTTACATCCTTGTCCAACATCCAATCCCCGGTTGCCCGCCGCCTCGATGGGAACGCGATCGCCGCCGCGATACGCGAGTCCGTGCTCCCCGCGGTTCGTGACTTTACCGCCGCCGCTGGCCGTCCGCCCGGCCTCGGCATCGTGCTGGTCGGCGAAGATGCCGCATCGGAGATCTACGTCAGGAACAAGGTGCGGGCGGGAACGGAGGCAGGCATCCGCGTCGATCTCGAACGCCTGCCGGCGACGGCGACGCTCGACGAGCTGCTGGCCCTGGTCGGCCGCTTGAACCGCAGCGCCGAACACGACGGAATCCTCGTGCAGTCGCCGCTGCCATCGGCAATGGGCCGCGGGGCCACGCAACGCGTCTTCGACGCGATCGACCCGGCCAAGGACGTCGACGGCTTCAATCCGGTCAACGTCGGCAGGCTCGTGCAGGGCAGGGCCATCCTCGCGCCCTGCACGCCGTCGGGCGTGATCGAGATGCTCGAGCGGAGCGGCGTGCGCATCGCCGGCACGCGCGCGGTGGTGATCGGCCGCAGCGAGATCGTCGGCAAGCCGATGGCCATGCTGCTGCTGCAGCGCGACGCGACCGTGACGATCTGCCACTCGAAGACGCCGGACCTGCCGTCGGTCGCCGCGTCGGCCGACATCCTCGTCGCGGCAATCGGCCGCGCCGGTTTCGTGACGCCGGACTTCGTCAAGCGCGGCGCCACGGTCGTCGACGTCGGCATCAACCGGGTCTCGGATCTCGCGGCGGCGCGCGCGCTGTTCGGCGCCGATTCGCCGCGCCTCGCCGACTTCGACAAGCGCGGGTCGGTGATCGTCGGCGACGTCCATCCCGCGGTCGCGTCGGTGGCCGGCGCGCTGACGCCGGTGCCTGGCGGCGTCGGCCCGCTGACGATCGCCATGCTGCTCAAGAACACCGTCGCCGCCGCGCGGGCCCGGACGGGCATGGCCTGACGATGGTGCGCGCCGCGCTGACCGGCGGGATCGCGACCGGCAAATCGGTCTGCCTGGCAGCGTTCGCCGCGCTCGGCGCCGCTACCATCGACGCCGATCGGCTGGCCAGGGACGCCGTCGCGCCGGGAACGACCGGCCTCGCGCGGGTGGTCGAGCGCTTCGGCAGCGCGCTGCTGCGCGCCGACGGCTCGCTCGATCGCGCGGCGCTCGGCCGCATCGTGTTCACCGACCGCGCCGCGCGGGCGGACCTCGAAGCGATCATCCACCCCGAGGTCTACAGCCGCATCCGCGAATGGTCGGCGAACCTGCCCGCCGGCACCCGCTGTGTCGATTGCCGACATCCCGCTCCTCTTCGAGACCGGCCAGCAGCACCAGTTCGACACCGTCATCGTCTGCGCCTGCGAACCGGCCGAACAGATCCGCCGCATCCAGGCGCGCGATCGCCTGAGCGAGGCGGAAGCCCGCGACCGCCTCAACGCGCAGTGGCCGATCGAGGAAAAGGTCAGTCGCGCGGATCACCTCATCCGAACCGACGGGACAATGGACGATACGCGTGAGCAAGTCAGGCGCGTGTATGAGCTATTAAGGTAGGAACGTCGCTCGTTCACGACGTTCCCGACGATCACGAAGATCACGACGTCAAAGAGATGCTTCGTGGTCGTCGTGATCATCGTGATCGTCGGGAATTGCGTCCGTCAGCTGGTGAGTGTCGCCTCGCTATCCTTCGCGGGCGCGATCCTCTCCTCCACGAACGTATTCCACTCGTGACAGTGCGGGCACTGCCAGAGCAGCTCGGTGCTGCGGTAGCGGCAGCGGATGCAGACGTGGGCGTCGAGATAGAAGACGGCGTCGCGCGTGAGCTCGACGTAGCGGCTGACGAGCGACTTCGAAAGATCGAGCTGCGAGAGCGTCTGCCAGATCGCCTGGTGGACGACCAGCGTGTGCGGGTTCTGGACGAGCGCGTCGAACATGACGTCGAGCGCCTCGCGCGCGTGACCCTGCGCGCCGAGATGGCGGCCGAGGGCGAGCCGGGCGCGCCAGTCCTGCGGGTTCGCGTCAATCAGGCGCCGGCACAGCTCCGGGAACTTGGCCGCGGTGCCGGCTTGCTTGTATGCGGCTTCCAGCCGCGAAAACGCGAGATACGCGCGGTCGGGGGACTGCTCGACCAGTCGCTCCCACGCCGCAATCGCGGTCGCCACCTCACCCTGCTGCAGATGCACGTCGCCGACGTTCAGGTACGACGGCACGTTGCGTGCGTCGAGCGCGATCGCCGCCTGGAAGCGCCGCAGCGCCTCTGGCATGTCGAGGCGGCGAAGCGCCTCGAGCCCCAGCTCGTTCTCGAGGAACGCGAGGATCTCGTCGTGCCGCTGCGCGGATTTTTCGTCCTGCTGGGCCGCCAGCCTTTGCCGCGTGGCGTAGGCCTCGGTCCACTGGTGCTGTTCTTCGTACAGCTTCTCGAGATTCGTCAGCGCGTGCTGGTTCTCCGGATCGAGCCGCAGGACGCCGGTAAACGCCTCGTGCGCGCGATCGACGAAGCCGCCGCTCTTGTAGTCGAGCCCCAGGCAGAGCAGGACGTTCGCGTGCTCGAGCTTTTTCAAATCCGGCCGCTGGAGCAGCTGCTGGTGCTCCTGAATCGCGGGCCCGACCTGGCCTTTCTCGCGATACAGGTTGCCGAGGATCAACCGGATCTCGAGCGCGTCGCCGGCGCTCTCCGCCGCGCGCGTCAACTCGTCGATCGCCGGATCGATCTGGCCGCTGACGAGGAAGTTGAGCCCGAGGATGTAGTGCGGCGATTCCCGGGCGCGCCGGCGATCGATCCAGCGGCCGTCCTGGAGCTTGTAGCGCTCCCACGCCTTCCCGACCGCGAGGCCGACGAGGAGCGCGAGGAGCGCGCTCAGCAGGGGAAGCAGGTTTTCCATCAGGAGTGCTGCCGCACGATATCGTCCCAGCGCTGCTGGGCCCGGAGAACGAATTCGATCATCTCACGCGCCGCGCCGCGTCCACCCGGAGCGGTGCTGACCCAATGCACGTGCGCCCGCACTTCCGGCGCGGCATCGGCCGGCGCCGCCGAGAAGCCGACGCGCTTCAGCACGGGCAAATCCAGCAGATCATCGCCCATGTAGGCGACCGACGCCTCGTCCACGCCGGCATCGCGGATGATCTGTTCGTAAGCGGTCACCTTGTTGGCGACGCCCTGCACGACGATCCGCACCGCCAGCTGCGCCGCCCGGTGCGTCGTCGCGCCCGACGAGCGCGCCGAGAGCAGCCCGACCTTGAGTCCCGCCCGCTGCGCCCAGACGATCGCGGCGCCGTCACGGATGTGGAAGCCCTTCGACTCGGAGCCGTCGGTGTGCATGACCACCACGCCGTCGGTGAGGACGCCGTCGACGTCGAACAGGAGCAGCCGCACGTTCGAGGCCTTCGCCTCAGAAGTTGTCGTCATCCGCGGCCGCTCAGATCATCTGCATGCGCAGGAGGTCGTGCAGGTGGACGACGCCTTCCACCGCGCCGCGGCCGTCGGCGACGATGACGGACGTGATCTTGTGCGTCTCCATCTTCTTGAGCGCCTCGACCGCGAGCAGGTTGCGCGCAATCGTGATCGGCCGCGGGGTCATGACGTCGCCCGCGGTGAGGCCGACGACGTCGGTGGCACGCATCATCAGCCGCCGCAGGTCGCCGTCGGTGACGACGCCGACCAGGCGTCCGCCGGGATCGACGACGCAGGTCATGCCGAGGCGCTTGCTGGACATCTCGTGGATGACGTCCGGCATGCGCGTGTCGGTACGGACGATTGGCGCGGCGGCGCCGCTGTGCATCACGTTCTCGACCCGCGTCAAGCGGCGTCCGAGCTTGCCGCCCGGATGAAGAGACGCGAACTGCTCCTCCCTGAAACCCTTGCGCACGAGCAGCGTCATCGCCAGCGCGTCCCCGAGCGCGAGCGCGGCGGTCGTGCTCGCCGTCGGCACGAGGTTCATCGGGCACGCTTCCTCGGCGATCGAGCAGTCGAGCGTGACGTCGGCCGCGCGGGCCAGCGTGGACTGCGGATCGCCGGTCATCGCGATCAGTCTCGCGCCGATCCGGCGGATCGATTCGAGCAGCCGCAGCAGCTCGTCGGTCTCGCCGCTGTGCGACAGCGCCAGCACGACGTCCTCCTCGCGGATGACGCCGAGGTCGCCGTGGATCGCTTCCGCGGGGTGCAGGAACCACGCGGACGTCCCGGTGCTGGTGAGCGTGGCGGCGATCTTCCGGCAGATGATCCCGGACTTGCCCATGCCGGTGACGATCACCCGGCCGCGGCATTCGAACAGCAGCTGGACCGCCTTCTCGAACTGCCCGTCGATGCGATCGACCAGGCCGAGGATCGCGGCGGCCTCGATCTTGAGGACCTTGCGGGCGAGATCGAGCGCGGAGGCGGTGTCAGACTGCATCAGGATTTCTCTGCAAGCGCCGGTTCCGTGGCGATCGCGTGAATGCGCACGAGCCGCCGCAGCAGCGGCTCGAGGCGATCGAGTTGAAGTGCGTTCTGGGCATCGCTCTTCGCTTCGGAGGGACGCTCGTGGACCTCGAGAAAGACGCCGTCGACGCCGGCCGCGACGCCCGCCGACGCCAGCGGCTCGATGTACTCCGCCTGGCCGGCGGTGACGCCGTCGCCTCCGCCCGGCAGCTGCAGGCTGTGCGTGACGTCGTAGACCACAGGGTATCCGAGAGCGCGCAGGATGGGGAAGGCGCGCATGTCGACCACCAGGTTGTTGTAGCCGAAGCTGAAGCCGCGTTCCGTCACGATGACGCGATCGTTGCCGGCGCCGGTCGCCTTCGCGATCGCGTGGCGCATGTCCGCGGGCGCCAGGAACTGTCCCTTCTTGAGGTTCACCACCCGGCCGGTCTTCGCCGCCGCGACGATCAGATCGGTCTGGCGCGACAGGAAGGCGGGAATCTGCAGGACGTCCGCCACCGCGGCCGCCGGCGCGGCCTGCCCCGGTTCGTGGATGTCCGTCAGGATCGGCACGCCCGCGACCTGGCGGACGCGCTGCAGCACGCGCAGCCCCTCGTCGAGCCCCGGCCCGCGGAACGATCCGCCGGAGGTCCGGTTCGCTTTGTCGTATGACGCCTTGAAGACGTACTGCACGCCGGCGCGGCGCGCGATGTCGCGCAGCGCCTGGGCCAGGCCCACCGCGTGCGCTTCGCTTTCGATCACGCAGGGACCGGCGATCGAGGAGCAGCGGCGCGCCGCCCCCGACCGTCAGGCCTGCGAACTGAATCGGCTTCACGCCGCTTAACCTACCACGGACTCGGCCGGCTGCTGCCTCGCCGCGAGCTTGTGGCGGTGGCTCGCCTCGACGAAGCCCGCGAACAGCGGATGCGGCTTCAGCGGCTTGGACTTGAATTCCGGATGGAACTGCACCGCGACGTACCACGGATGCGTCGGCAGCTCGATGATCTCGACGAACTTGCCGTCGAGCGAGCGCCCGACGATCTGCAGTCCCTTGTCGGTCAGCGCCTTCTCGTACAGGCAGTTGAACTCGTAGCGGTGGCGGTGCCGCTCGTGGATGACCTGCTCGCCGTACAGCTCACGCGCCTTCGAGCCGGGCTTCAGCTCGCACGCATACGAGCCGAGCCGCATGGTGCCGCCGAGATCGTCGATGCCGAGCAGATCGCGGAGCTTGTAGATGATGTTGCTCTTGGTGTCCGGCGCGCACTCCGTCGAATCCGCGTCGGCGATGCCGACGACGTGCCGCGCGTATTCGACCGCCGCCCACTGGAAGCCGTAGCAGATGCCGAAGTAGGGGATGCCGCGCTCGCGCGCGATCTCCGCGGCGCGCATCATTCCGCGCGTGCCGCGATCGCCGAAGCCGCCCGGGACCAGGATGCCGTGGGCGCCGTCGAGCAGGCTCTCGCCGCCCGGCTGCTCGAGCGCTTCCGCTTCCACCCAGCGAATGTTCACGCGCAGACGGTGCTTGAAGCCGCCGTGGTAGAGCGCCTCGTTGAGGCTCTTGTACGAGTCCTCGTAGCCGACATACTTGCCGACGACGTGGATCGTGATGTCGTCCGCCGGATTCTTGATGCGATCGACCAGGTCGGCCCAGGCCCCCATCTTGGCTTCGGTGCTCGGCAGCTTGAGCCGCTCCAGGAGGATGCGATCGAGCCCCTCCGCCGCGAGCACGAGCGGCACCTCGTAGATGCTCGGCCACGTCTTTGGCGGTGATCACCGCCTCCTCGTCGACGTCGCAGAACAGCGCGATCTTGCGCTTGATGTCCTGATCGAGGAAGCGATCGGTCCGGCAGAGGAGGATGTCGGGCTGGATGCCGATCGCCCGAAGATCGCGGACGCTGTGCTGCGTTGGCTTCGTCTTCAGCTCGCCGGCCGCGCCGATGAACGGCACCAGCGTCAGGTGGATGTAGAGCGTGTTCTCGCGGCCGACGTCCTGGCGGAGCTGACGGATGGCCTCGAGGAACGGCAGGCTCTCGATGTCGCCGACGGTGCCGCCGATTTCGACCAGCACGATGTCGACGTCCTTCGCCACCGCGCGGATGCTGTCCTTGATCTCGTTGGTGATGTGCGGGATGACCTGCACGGTGCGGCCGAGATAATCGCCGCGCCGCTCATGCTGGATCACCGAGAGGTAAATCTTGCCGGTCGTCCAGTTGTTGTTCCGCGTCGTCGTCGTATTGGTGAAGCGCTCGTAGTGGCCGAGATCGAGGTCGGTCTCCGCCCCGTCGTCGGTCACGTAGACTTCGCCGTGCTGGTAGGGACTCATGGTCCCGGGATCGACGTTGATGTAGGGGTCGAATTTCTGGAGGGCGACTTTGTATCCGTGGCCTTCGAGCAGGGCGCCGATGGAGGCAGCTGCGAGACCCTTGCCGAGTGAGGAAACGACGCCGCCGGTTACGAGGATGTACTTGACAGGTCTGGGGTCAGCCATTGTGTTCGCTGTTCTCCCGCATCATGTTGTGACCGATTCCCGGAAAACCCGGCGGACCCGCTCGAGGTCGTCCGGCGTGTCCACGCCCATCGAGTCGTACTGCCGTTTCGATCGCCTTGATGCGGATGCCGTGCTCGAGCGCGCGCAGCTGTTCGAGCGCTTCGGACTGCTCGAGCGCGGTCGGCGCCAGGCTGGCGAGCCGCAGCAGGCACTCGCGGCGATACACATAAAGGCCGACGTGGCGCCATGCCACGGCGGGCGGACAGCCCGGCCGCGCGTAAGGCACCGGCGCGCGCGAAAAATACAACGCGTTGTCGTCGCGATCGACAACGACCTTCGTCACGTTCGCGTTGGCGAGCTCGGACGGGATCGGAGATGCGCCGGCGGAGCGTGCTGATCGGCAGCGTGGCATCGAGCGCGAACGGCGCGACCGCTTCGTCGATCATGCCCGGCTCGATGAGCGGCTCATCCCCCTGGACGTTGACGACGAGATCGCAATCGAGCGAGGCGGCGACTTCGGCGAGCCGATCGGTGCCGCTGGGGTGCGCTGCCGAGGTCAGCCTGGCGACGCCGCCGAACGCTTCAACCGCGCGCAGGATGCGCTCGTCGTCGGTCGCGACGATGACGGCGGATAGAGACCGCGACGCCGAGGCGCGCCGGTAGACGTGCTCGATCATCGGCCGGCCATCGATGTCGGCGAGCGCTTTGCCCGGGAGACGGGTCGACTGATACCTTGCGGGGATGACGGCGATTGCGGAGAGTTGAACTGGATTTGCCGAGGGCCCAGGGGTTGAAACAGGGGGCACGGCAAATATTACCACAATTGCACTGAGCCATTACAAAGCTGCAGCGTGAAGCGCGGGAAGGTTGTACAATGCTCGTGCCTCTTCACATGACTCCTGCGCGCGCGGCGGCGTATCTCGGTTGCGCAACCGTTCTCGGCGCATGGCTGGCTTCCGCCGCCGGCATCGGTGAGCGTCCCTCGTATCCCGCACAAGAGCCGCAGCCGGTCCAGAGCACCGGCACCGAAACGCTCGCCGAGGACGTGCAGGCCCAGGCCATTCGGCTGCGCGACCACCTCGCGACGGCTCCCATGCCGCAGCGTCCGTCCAGAAACCCGTTTACGTTCGCGCCGCGCGAGGTTGCGTCACGAGCGACAGCCGCCGCAGTTCCGGTGACGGCTTCGCCCGCGCCCATCGTGCTTCCCGAACCGCTGCTGCAGCTGGTTGGTGTCGCCGCGGATCAAATGCCGGACGGCGCCGTGCGCACGGCGATCGTCACCGCCGAGGATGGCGAGATGTTCATGGTGAAGGCGGGCGACTCGATCGGCGCCCGCTACAAGGTCGAATCGGTCGGCGCCGATGCAGTCGAGCTGACGGATCGCACGACCGGATCCATCCGGCGCCTCACGCTGCGCTGACCGTCGCCACGCGCGTGTCGCGTACCGCCGGCACTTTCCTGATTTCCTTCACAGCATCCTGCAGCGCGCGCATCGGTTGCGGCGGTGTCGAGATTCACCACACCGGTTGCGCCGCTCGCGTCGCGGCCGAGCGTGAAAGATGCGATGTTGATCGCATGCCGGCCCAGAATCGTCCCGACCTCGCCGATGACGCCGGGCTGATCCTCGTTGTGGACGACGAGCAGCGTGCCTTCGAGCGGCGCTTCGAGATCGACGCCGTCGATCAGCGTCAGCCGTGGCCGGCCCGGCTCGAACACCGTTCCCTCCAGCCATGTGTCGCCCGCGCTCGTGTGAAGCTTGATTGACAGAAGGTTCGCGAAGTTTCGCGACCGCGAGCTGCGCGACTCGATGATCTCGATGCCTCGCTCGCTGGCGACGTCGCGCGCGTTGACGAACGTCACTCCTGACGAGAGCATCGGCCGGAGCATGCCCGCGACCGCGGCGCTGACGAGCAGCTCGCCGTGTCCGCTGACGAGTGGTCCGTAATGGCGCACTCCGAGCGCGCGGGTCCGGCCGTCCGACAGTTGCGCCGCGAGCGCACCGAGGCGATCGGCGAGCGCGAGGTACGGACGCAGCTGCGCCATCTCCTCGCTCGAGATTGCCGGGAAGTTGACGGCGTTCCGCACCGTGCCGTCGAGCAGGAAGTCGCGAACGCCGGCGGCAGTCTCGAGGCCGACCTGTTCCTGTGCTTCGACCGTCGATGCGGCGATATGTGGTGTCGCGACAACCTGCGGGAGCCGCGCAAGGCGCCATTCGGTGGGCGGCTCGATGTCGAAGACGTCGATGCCGGCGCCGCCGACGTGGCCGCTTTCGATCGCATCGGCGAGCGCGGCGGAATCCACCAGCTCGCCCCGCGCGGTGTTCACCAGCCGGACACCTTGCTTGCAGGATTTCAGCCGCGCGGCGTCGAACAGCCCCTTCGTCTCGGTCGTCGCCGGCAGATGCAGGCTGATGTAGTCGGACTTCGCGCAGAGCGCGTCGAGCGTGAGCAATTCGATGCCAAGTCCTGCCGCTACACGGTCGGAAATAAACGGATCGTGCGCGACCAGGTTCATGCCAAACGATCGCGCGCGAGCCGCGACCTCCTGTCCGATCCGCCCGAGCCCGACGAGGCCGAGCGTCTTGCCGCGCAACTCCGCGCCCATCAGTGATTTCTTGTCCCACACCGATCGTTTCATCGCCGCGTCGGCGGCAGGCACGGCGCGCGAGAGCGCGAGCATCAGCGCCAGCGCGTGCTCGGCGACGCTGACGCTGTTCGCGCCCGGCGCGTTCACCACGAGGATCCCGCGCGCGGTGGCGGCGGCCAGATCGACGTTGTCGACCCCGGTGCCGGCGCGGGCGATCACCCGAAGTTTCGGCGCGGCCTCGATCAGCTTCGTGTCGACCTTGGTTGCGCTCCGGACGACGAGCGCGTCGGCGTTGGCGAGATCGCGCGCGAGCACGTCGGGCGCGCGGCCGGCCTTTGCGTCGACGGTCCAACCGGGTACGCGCGTGAGGAGTTCGACGGCGGAAGCGGGCAGCTGGTCAGCGATGACGATGTGCATGGACGTTCATATATAATGTGCCGTTGCGCGGCCGGGAAAAGAGGCTCCTGCGCACCATCGTGGTGCAAACCGCTCCAAGTCGCGTATTGATGCGGCTTCGCTGCACGCGACGCGGCTGTTTTCCACAAACTTTTCCACAGGTTCTGTGAAGATCCGGTAACGACGCGCCGGTGATGTGACCTAATCCGAGCTATGCCGACATTCAGCATTCTGAAGCCGCCGTCGACAGGAACAGCGATCACCATCAAGGACGGACGCCTCGTCGTGCCCGACGATCCGATCGTGCCGTTCATCGAAGGGGATGGCACCGGACCCGACATCTGGCGCGCCAGCGTTCGCGTGTTCGATGCCGCGGTGCGAGAAAGCGTTCGGAGGAAAACGCCGCCTCGAGTGGTTCGAGGTGCCCGCCGGCGAGAAGGCGAACCAGGAACACGGCGAGTGGCTGCCGAATGACACGCTCGAAGCCGTCCGCGCGTATCGGATTGCAATCAAGGGGCCACTTACCACCCCGGTGGGTGGCGGCATTCGAAGTCTTAACGTTACTCTTCGCCAGGTTCTCGATCTCTATGCGTGCGTCCGCCCGGTGCGCTACTTCACCGGCACGCCGGCGCCGGTGACGCATCCCGAGCGGATGAACGTCGTGATCTTCCGCGAGAACACCGAAGACGTGTACGCGGGCATCGAATGGGCCAAGGGCACGCCGGAAGCGAAGAAGATCATCGACTTCCTCGAGCACGAGATGGGCAAGAAAGTCCGCCCGGACTCGGGCATCGGCATCAAGCCAATCTCGGAGACCGGATCCAAGCGCCTCGTCCGCAAGGCGCTCGCGTATGCGGTGGCGAACACGCGCAAGACGGTGACGCTCGTCCACAAGGGCAACATCATGAAGTTCACGGAAGGCGCCTTCCGCGACTGGGGCTACGAGCTCGCCAAAGCCGAATTCCGCGACCACATCGTCACCGAAGAAGAAGTCGGCAACGGCGCCTCGCGCGAGGGGAAGATCCTCGTCAACGATCGCATCGCCGACAGCGTGTTCCAGCAGGTGCTGACGCGGACCTCCGAGTACGACGTCTTCGCGACGCCCAATCTCAACGGCGACTACCTGTCGGATGCCTGCGCCGCGCAGGTCGGCGGACTCGGCATGGCGCCGGGCGCCAACATGAGCGACGACATCGCCTTCTTCGAGGCGACCCACGGCACCGCGCCCAAGTACGCCGGCAAGGACATGATCAACCCCGGATCGGTCATCCTCTCGGGCGTGATGATGTTCCGCTACCTTGGCTGGCACGAAGCCGCCGACCTGATCGAGGGCGGCCTCGAGCGACGATTCAGCAGAAGAAGGTCACCTACGATCTCGCGCGGCAGATGCAGGGAGCGAGCGAGCTCAAGACGTCGCAGTTCGCCGACGCGGTCATGAACATACGCCAACATGTAATTGTCACGGGTCACCGCATCGGGACTTGAACGCACGGACGAGTCGAGCGGCGACCTCGAAGCAGCTGTAAACTAGAAGCATGCTTTTCATGAACAGAAAAGTCACAGTGGTGGGAGGCGCCGGCAACGTCGGCGCGACGGTGGCGCGCGCCATCGCCGACAAGGAGCTGGCCGACGTCGTCATCATCGACATCGCCGATCAGAAAGCGGCCGGCGTGGCGCTGGACATGCTGGAAGCGTGTCCGATCGAGGGATCCGACTCGCGCGTGGTTGGCTACGGGGCCAACGACGAGGGGTGGGCGCAGACGGCCAATTCCGACGTCGTGGTCATGACGTCAGGCGTGCCGCGCAAGCCGGGCATGAGCCGTGACGACCTGCTGCAGGTCAACTACAAGATCATGCAGTCGGTGACCGAGCAGATCGTCAAGTACTCCCCGAACACGATCATCGTGCCGGTCGCCAACCCGCTCGACGCGATGTGCCAGGCGGTGTACCGCCTGAGCAAGTTCCCGCGCGAGCGGGTCATCGGCATGGCTGGCGTGCTCGACTCGGCGCGGATGCGGACGTTCATCGCGATGGAGATGAACGTGTCGGTGGAGAACATCCACGCGTTCGTGCTCGGCGGCCACGGCGACACGATGGTGCCGCTGCCGCGCTATTCGACCGTCGCCGGCATTCCGATCACCGATCTGCTGTCGAAGGACCGCATCGACGCGATTGCGAAGCGTACGGCTGACGGCGGCGCCGAGATCACCAAGCTCGTCGGCACGAGCGCCTGGTACGCGCCGGGATCGGCGGCGGCGGAGATGGTCGAGGTGATCCTCAAGGACAAGAAGAAGATCCTGCCGTGCTCGGTCTTCCTCAAGGGGGAATACGGCATCCGCGATCTGTTCGTCGGCGTGCCGGTGAAGCTCGGCGCCCGCGGCGTCGAGCAGATCATTCAGATCAAGCTGACGCCGGACGAAGATGCCGCGCTGAAGAAGTCGGCGGCGGCGGTCAAGGAACTGACCGACGTCGATCAAGATCTGACGTGGCACGGGAGGGCTCGAGCGCCTGCGCTACGCAAGCTACGCTACCGTCACGATGCCAGCATCGCCTTGAAGTACTCGCGGTTCATCCGGGCGATGTTGGTGATCGGGATCTCTTTCGGGCACACCGCCTCGCATTCCCCTTCGTTCGAGCAGCTGCCAAACCCTTCGGCGTCGTGGCGATCCACCATCGCCGTCACGCGCCCGTAGCGTTCGACCTGTCCCTGCGGCAGGAGCGCGAGGTGGCTGACCTTCGCCGAGGTGAAGAGCGCCGCCGACGCGTTCTTGCAGGCGGCGACGCACGCGCCGCAGCCGATGCAGGCCGCCGAATCCATCGACTGCTCGACGACGTTCTTCGGGATGAGGATGGTGTTGCCGTCCTGCGCGCCGCCGACGTTGATCGACGTGTAGCCGCCCGCCTGGATGATCCGATCGAAGGCGCTGCGATCGACCACGAGATCCTTGATGATCGGGAACGCCCTTGCCCGCCACGGCTCGAGCGTCAGACGGATGTTCTCGGTGAACCGCCGCATGTGCAGCTGGCAGACCGTCGTGCCGGGGTCCGGGCCGTGCGGGATGCCGTTGATCATGAACCCGCAGGACCCGCAGATGCCTTCCCGGCAGTCCGAGTCGAACGCGATCGGATCCTGCGCCTTGCGGATCAGGTCTTCGTTGACGACGTCGAGCATCTCGAGGAAGGACATGTCGGCGGAGACGTTCTCGACCGTGTAATCGACGAACTGCCCGGCCTCGTTCGGACCCGCCTGGCGCCAGACTTTGAGAAAGATACGCATAGATAGCTTTCAGCTGCCAGCCGCCAGCTGTCAGCTTTGCATGCTCCGTCTACTCGGAGCTGGAAGCTGAGAGCTGAGAGCTGGGAGCTTATTTGTAGCTCCGCTGAGACGGCTTGACGTATTCGAACAGCAGCGGCTCCTGGTGGAGCGTGGGCGGCTGCCCGGCGCCGTTGAACTCCCACGCAGCGACGTACGAGATACTCGTCGTCGTTGCGAAGCGCCTCGCCGTCCGCCGTCTGGCTTTCTTCCCTGAAGTGGCCGCCGCAGGACTCCGCGCGGTGGAGCGCATCGAGCGTCAGCAGCTCGGCGAACTCGAGGTAGTCGGCGACCCGTCCCGCGTATTCGAGGTTCTTGTTCAGGTTGTTCTTCGGGCCGGGCACCGACACGTTCTGCCAGAACTCCTCACGGAGCTGCGGAATGCGGGCGAGCGCCTTGCGCAGCCCGGCGTCGTTGCGCGCCATGCCGACCTCGTCCCACAGCAGCCCGCCCAGCTCGCGGTGCAGCTCGCGCGGGGTCCTCTTGCCGTTGACCGAGAGGAGCTTGTCGATGCGCGCCTGCACCGCGTTCTCCGCCTCGGCAAAGGCCTCGTGATCCGTCGGTGACGCTGGCGAACGTCGTGCTGCCCAGGTAATTCGCGAGCGTGTAGGGGATGACGAAGTATCCGTCGGCGAGCCCCTGCATCAGCGCGCTCGCGCCGAGCCGGTTCGCGCCGTGATCGGAGAAGTTCGCCTCGCCGAGCACGTGCAGGCCGGGAATGTTGCTCATCAGGTTGTAATCGACCCACAACCCGCCCATCGTGTAGTGGATCGCCGGGTAGATCCGCATCGGGACCTTGTAGGGATCTTCGTCCGTGATCTTCGTGTACATGTCGAACAGGTTGCCGTAGCGCATCCTGATCACGTCGGCGCCGAGCCGCTTGATGGCGTCGGCGAAGTCGAGATAGACCGCCAGGCCGCTCTCGCCGACGCCGCGCCCTTCGTCGCACACGCTCTTGGCATTGCGTGACGCGACGTCGCGCGGCACGAGGTTGCCGAAGCTCGGGTAGCGGCGCTCGAGGTAGTAGTCGCGTTCGGACTCGGGAATCCGATCCGGGGGGCGATCGTCGTCCTGTTTCTTCGGCACCCAGACACGGCCGTCGTTGCGAAGGCTTTCGCTCATCAGCGTCAGCTTCGACTGGTAGTGGCCGGAAACAGGGATGCACGTCGGATGGATCTGCGTGAAGCACGGGTTGGCGAAGAACGCCCCGCGCTTGTGGGCGCGCCAGGCCGCGGTCACGTTGGAGTTCACCGCGTTGGTGGAAAGGTAGTACGCGGTGCCGTAGCCGCCCGTGCAGAGCAGGACCGCATGCCCGCCGTACCGCTCGACCTTGCCGGTGATCAGGTTGCGGCAGACGATCCCTCTTGCCTGGCCGTTGACGAGGACGAGGTCGAGCATCTCGCGGTTCGGGAATGACTTCACGGTGCCGCGTTCGACCTGGCGCATCATCGACTGATAGGCGCCGAGCAGCAATTGCTGTCCGGTCTGCCCGCGGGCGTAGAACGTGCGCGAGACCTGGGCGCCGCCGAACGATCGGTTATCGAGCAGCCCGCCGTATTCGCGCGCGAACGGCACCCCCTGCGCGACGCACTGGTCGATGATGTTGACGCTCAGCTGCGCGAGCCGGTAGACGTTCGCCTCGCGCGAGCGGTAGTCGCCGCCTTTGACCGTGTCGTAGAACAGCCGCTGAATGCTGTCGCCGTCGTTCTGGTAGTTCTTCGCGGCGTTGATGCCCCCCTGCGCGGCGATGCTGTGCGCGCGGCGCGGGCTGTCGTGGATGCAGAAGCTGAGGACGTTGTAGCCCAGCTCGCCGAGCGCCGACGCCGCGGACGCGCCGGCCAGCCCGGTGCCGACGATGATGATCGTGTACTTGCGGCGGTTCGCCGGGTTGATCAGCTTGGATTCGAAGCGGTGGCGGTCCCATTTCTCTGCCAGCGGACCGCCGGGAACCTTTGAGTCCAGACGCATACAAGCCCTAGAAAAGGAGGTGAACCAGCACCGGGATGACCGCCAGCCCGCCGGCGATGACGACCGCGAGGGCGACGCCCCATGCCGTGATCCGGCGCGTGTACTTTGGATGGTCGAGCCCGAGCGACTGCAGCCCGCTCGCAATCCCGTGGCGCAGGTGCAGCCCGACCAGCAGCGTCGCAATCACGTAGAACGCGACCCACAGCGGGTGCTGGAACACCTCGATCTCGGTGCGATAGAGATCGCGGACCGCGTCGCTGCCCTCGACGAGATAGAACGTCCCGAACTTGAACTGCTTCACGTGAACGATGACGAAGAGCGCAATCAGCACCCCCGACGCGATCATCGTCGACGAGGCGACGCTCTTGCGGCTCGTGTGCCGCGCCAGCTCTTGCTTCGCATAGCCGACCGGCCTGCGCCCGCCGGTTGGCCATCCACATCGCGACCGTCTTGTAGATGTGGAGCAGAAACACCAGCAGCAGCCCGATCTCGATCGGCACGATCAGCGGATTCGAGATCAGGAAGTGTGCATACTCGTTGAAGGCGTCCGCCCCCAGGAAGATTGCGGCGTTGCCGGCGAGGTGCAGGATCAGATACGCGAACAGCGCGAGTCCCGTGAGGCCGATGAGGAGCTTGGTGCCGACGGAGGATGAGAACACACGACGAAATTGCGGCGACATGATGATGGCGATCCCGCTTCGAGTGGCCGGATCGTTCAAATTGTACTGCGAACTCCCAACTTCCAATTCCCAACTCCCAATTCACCACCTCTTGATCGAGCGGCGCGCCTCAGAGGATGATTAAGGTTTGTGTTATGAAAATCCACGAGTATCAGGCAAAAGCGATCCTGGCGAAGTACGGCGTGCCGGTGCCGCAGGGCGAGGTCGTCTTCAACGCCGGCGACGCGAAGGCGGTTGCGACGCGGCTGGGCGGCGGCACGGTGGTCGTCAAGGCGCAGGTGCATGCCGGCGGCCGTGGCAAGGGCGGCGGCGTCAAGGTAGTCAAGAACCCGGACGAGGCCGAGCGCGCGGCGACGGACATGCTCGGCATGCAGCTCGTCACCTACCAGACCGGCCCGGAAGGGCAGAAGGTCGGCCGCGTGCTGATCGAGCAGGGCCTCCGGATCAAGCGCGAGCTCTACCTCGGCATGGTCATCGACCGCGCCACCGAGAAGACCGTGCTGATGGCGAGCAAGGAAGGCGGCGTCGAGATCGAAAAGGTCGCGCACGAGACGCCGGAGAAGATCTTCAAGGAGTTCATCCACCCCGGAACCGGCCTCGGCCCCTTCCAGACGCGCAAGCTCGCGTTCGCACTCGGGCTCGAGGGTGCGCAGATCGGCCAGGCCGCGAAGCTGATGACGGCCCTCTCAGACGCGTTCAAGGCCACCGACGCCTCGCTCATCGAGGTCAACCCGCTGATCGTGACCGAAGAGGGCAATCTCCTCGCGCTCGACGCGAAGATGAACTTCGACGACAACGCGCTCTATCGCCACCCGGACATCAAGGAGCTCCGCGACGCCAGCGAAGAAGCGCCGCTCGAGGTCGAGGCCTCGAAATACAACCTCAATTACATCAAGCTCGACGGCGAGATCGGCTGCATGGTCAACGGCGCCGGCCTGGCGATGGCGACGATGGACATCATCAAGCTGGCGGGAGGGGAGCCGGCCAACTTCCTCGACGTCGGCGGCGGCGCCAACGCCGAGCAGATCCGCAACGCCTTCAAGATCCTGATGTCCGACAAGAACGTGAAGGCGGTGCTGATCAACATCTTCGGCGGCATCCTGCGCTGCGACGTGCTCGCCGAAGGCGTGATTGCCGCGGTCAAGGAACTGCACGTCACGGTGCCGATCGTCATCCGGATGGAAGGCACCAACGTCGAGAAGGGCAAACAGATGCTCCGCGAGAGCGGGCTGAATTTCGCAACGGCTGACGACATGAACCAGGCGGCGCGCCAGGTGGTCGACGCCGCGCGCGCCGCCGGGAAACGCTGACATGGCAGTGCTAATCGACAGGAACACCCGCCTGATCGTCCAGGGCATCACCGGCCGCGAAGGAACCTTTCACGCCAAGCAGGCGGCCGCGTACGGCACCAAGGTCGTTGGCGGCGTGACCCCCGGCAAGGGCGGCACCATCCACGAAGGCTGGTCCGTGTTCAACACGGTGGCCGACGCGGTCAAGGAGACCGGCGCGGACGCCTCGGTCATCTTTGTTCCGCCGCCCTTCGCCGCCGACGCGATCATGGAGGCGGCCGACGCCGGGCTGGCGCTTGCCGTCTGCATCACCGAAGGCATTCCCACGCTCGACATGCAGCGCGCGCTGATGCTGGTCCGCGGCTCGAAGACGCGCCTCATCGGGCCGAACTGCCCGGGGCTCATCACCGCGGGACAGGCAAAAGCCGGAATCATCCCCGGCCACATCTGCAAGGAAGGGCGGGTCGGGATCGTCTCGAAGAGCGGCACCCTCACCTACGAGGCGATTCACCAGCTCACCCGGCTCGGCCTCGGTCAGACCACGTGCATCGGCATCGGCGGCGACCCGCTGATCGGCACGAGCTTCATCGACGCGCTGTCGCTGTTTGCCACCGACCCGGCGACCGAAGCGGTCGTCATGATCGGCGAAATCGGCGGGACGGCCGAGGAAGAGGCCGCGTCATATATAAAGGAGCACTTCCGCAAACCGGTCGTCGGGTTCATCGCCGGTCAGACGGCGCCGCCGGGCCGCCGGATGGGCCATGCGGGTGCAATCATTGCCGGTGGAAAGGGCACCGCCGCCGAAAAGATGGCCGCGCTCTCGCAGGCCGGGGTGCACGTCGTGAAGAGCCCGGCCGACATCGGCGCCGCCGTGCAGGAGGCCCTCCGACGTTAGCCTTCTAGGAGATCCGCGCGCCCATCCGCGTCTCGTTTTTCAGTGGATCCGCGGCTATCCGCGTTTCGTTTTTCAGTGGATCTGCGGCTATCCGCGTCTCGTGTTAGAGATCAGCGCCGATCCGCGTCTATAATCCAGCAAGAAGCTCCTCTTTCAGCCGCGGAAGGACAACCATGTCTTCGAGTGATGTCGCGGTCCAGGAGACCGCCGTCCCTTCGTCTGCCGCCCGCGTCGTCAACGACTTCAGCATCCAGGTTGCCACGGTCAACGGATCGGGCAGCCAGACGGCCAACCTCGTGCTGCTGCGCTCGATCTTCCAGAGCGGCGTGCCGGTGTCCGGCAAGAACATGTTCCCCTCGAACATTGCCGGGCTGCCGACGTGGTACACCATCCGCGCGAACAAGGACGGCTACATCGGGCGCAAGAAGGAGATCGACTTCCTCGTCGCGATGAACCCGGAGACGGCAAAGGAAGACACGCTGTCGCTCGAGGCTGGCGCCGCGGTTCTCTATGACGAGCCGCTGAAGCTCAACGCGCTCCGGAACGACCTCGTGTTTTACCCGGTGCCGTTCGACAAGATCGTCAGCGAGGTCTGCAAGGACGCGAAGCTGCGCCGCCTCGTCAAGAACATGATTTACGACGGTGTGCTGTCCCGGCTGCTCAATATCGAGCTGAGCCAGATGGAGCATGCGCTGAAGAAGCAGCTCGGCAAAAAGGCCAAGGCCGTCGAGCTGAACATGGGGGCTCTGACCGCCGGCTTCGCGTTTGCCGAGAAGAACCTGATCAAGCAGGACCCGTACTGGATCGAGCCGATGGACAAGACCGGCGGCATGATCCTCGTCGAGGGCAATGCCGCGGCTGCGCTCGGCTGCATGATGGCCGGCGTCACCGTCGTCGCCTGGTATCCGATTACGCCCTCGTCCTCGCTGCCGGAATCGCTGATCGGCTACATGCGGAAGTACCGGATGGATCCGGAAACAGGGAAGGCGACGTACGCGATCGTGCAGGCCGAGGACGAGATTGCCTCGATCGGCATGGTGATCGGCGCCGGCTGGGCGGGCGCGCGGGCGATGACGTCGACCGCCGGCCCGGGCATCTCGCTGATGAGCGAGTTCGCGGGCCTGGCCTATTACGCCGAAGTCCCCGGCGTCATCTTCGACATCCAGCGCGTCGGTCCGTCGACCGGGCTCCCGACCCGCACCGCGCAGGGAGACATGCTCTTCACCGGTGTGCTGTCGCATGGCGACACGAAGCACATCATGTTGATCCCGGCGTCGGTCGAAGAGTGCTACACGATGTCGATGGACGCGTTCGACCTGGCCGAGCGCTTCCAGACGCTCGTCTTCGTGATGAGCGATCTCGACCTCGGCATGAACACCTGGATGTCGAACACGTTCGAGTATCCGGAGCGCCCGCTCGACCGCGGGAAAGTGCTGGACCAGGCCACGCTCGCACGTCTCGGTTCATGGGGACGGTACATGGATGTGGACGGCGACGGAATCCCATACCGCACCGTGCCCGGAGACGGGATGCCGGCGTACTTCACGCGGGGATCCGGCCACAACGACAAGGGCCAGTACAGCGAGCGGCCCGACGACTACGTGAACAACATGGAGCGGCTCGCGCGCAAGTTCGAGACGGCCAGGAAGCACGTACCGAAGCCGGAGGTGGACGACCCCGGCGGCGCGGAGATCGGCATCGTCGGCTACGGCACCAGCCACTGGGCGATCGACGAGAGCCGTGCCCAGCTCGAACGCGAGACGGGAATCAAGGCCGGGTACCTGCGCCTTCGCGCGTATCCCTTCACCGACGACCTGCGCGCCTTCGTCGAGCGCTACAAGCGGATCTATGTGGTCGAGCAGAACCGTGACGCGCAGATGCTCGGGCTGATGCGCCTCGAGATGACGCCCGAGGAAATCGCTAAACTGCGGTCCGTACTGCACTACAACGGCCTGCCGATCGACGCGCGCTCGATCACCGACGAGATCCTCATCCAGGAGGGCCGGAAGAGTCGCGAGTCGATGAGCAAGGCCGGCATCTCGGCGGGCCTGGCCGCAGGCGGGGAGTAACTTCTATGACAACTTCTGAGCCGCCCAAGAAAACCAACCGCATCGGCCTGGAAACTGCGCCTTACAGGGGCGGCAAGACGACCCTCTGCGCCGGATGCGGCCACAACGCAATCTCGGAGCGCATCATCGATGCGTTCTTCGAGATGGGCGTGGACCCGCGGCAGGTGATCAAGCTGTCGGGAATCGGCTGCTCGAGCAAGAGCCCTGCCTACTTCCTCGGCGCGGCCCACGGCTTCAATGCCGTGCACGGCCGCATGCCGTCGGTCGGCACCGGCGCGATGCTCGCCAATCGCAAGCTGATCGCCATCGGCGTCAGCGGCGACGGCGACACGGGAGCGATTGGCATCGGCCAGTTCGTCCATCTGATGCGCCGCAACCTGCCGATCATCTACATCATCGAAGACAACGGCTGCTACGGCCTGACGAAGGGGCAGTTCTCGCCGACCGCGGACCTCGGGTCAAAAGCGAAGAGCGGCGTGGCGAACGACCTGCCGCCCATCGACACCTGCATGCTGGCGATCCAGCTCGGCGCGTCGTTTGTCGCGCGCTCGTTCTCGGGGGACAAGAAGCAGCTGCTCTCGATTCTCAAGGCCTCGTTGAGCCATCGCGGCACGTGCATGATCGACGTCATCTCGCCCTGCACGACGTTCAACGACCACGAAGGCTCGACGAAGAGCTACGCCTATGCCAAGGACCACGACGAGCCGCTCGGCGACATCAGCTTCGTTCCATTCTTCGAGGACATCTCGGTCGAGTACGACCCGGGCACGACCAAGCAGGTCGAGATGCACGACGGCTCGAAGTTGTACCTGAAGAAGGTCGCAGAAGATTACGATCCCGCGGACAAGCTCGCGGCGATCAAGCTGCTCCACGAAACCGCGCGCCGCGGCGAATTCGCGACGGGCATCCTTTATATCGAGCCCGACAAGGACGATTTCGTCTCGCTGCTCAACCTCGTGGACGAGCCGCTCGCGACGCTTCCGCTCGAAAGGGTCCGCCCCGCGCGCGCCGCGCTCGACGAAGTCATGGAATCCTTACGGTAACGTGCTACGTGCTTACGTGCGACGTGCGGCTTGTCCGTGCGACGTGCTACGTGCTTTTCTTCATGGGTAATTCGATGAGATCACGCCAATTTGCTCTGGTCGCCGCTGTTCTTGTCAGCCTGCTCGTTCCAACACCGTCGCAGGCGCAAGCAAAGCGTGCGCTGAACGTCGACGACATCTTCAACGTCCAGGACGTCCGCGATCCGCAGCGGTCGCCCGATGGCCTCTGGGTCGCCTACACCGTGACCCGCGCGATCAAGGACACCGACAAGAACGACACCGACATCTGGATGGTGAAGTGGGATGGCACCGAGCAGGTGCAGCTGACTTCCACGCCAGACAGCGAATCGCGTCCGAGATGGAGTCCGGACAACAAGTATCTGGCGTTCGTGTCATCCCGTCAGGGCGCGAAGAAGGCGCAGGTCTGGCTGCTCCCGCGCGGCGGCGGCGAAGCGACGAAGCTCACCGACGTCAAGGCCGGCGTGGCCGATTACGCCTGGTCGCCCGACAGCAAGCGCCTCGTACTCGTCGTCGAGGACCCGGATCAGGCGGTGCAGGTCGCACTGGACGCGGCGGAGAAGGCGACCGAAGGGCCCGCGAAGACGCCGAAGCCGATCGTCGTCGACCGCTACGCGTTCAAGTCCGATGGCGAGGGGTTCCTGCGCGGCGAGCGCTCTCACCTCTATCTCTTCGACATCGCTTCGAAGAAGGTCGAGACGTTGACGTCCGGCGCGATGGACGAGACGGCGCCGGCCTGGTCGCCGGACGGCCAGCAGCTCGCGTTCATCCGCCGGCATGGCGAAGGCGACGTCGACAAGCTCCCGAACCGGGACGTGTTCGTGATCGACGCGAAGGCCGGCGCACAGCCCCGGCGGCTGACGACGACGACGGCGGAGGAGTCGGGGAGGCTGGCGTGGAGCCCTGACGGAAAGTCGATCGCGTATCTGCTCGGCGACGAGCTGAAGTGGAGCGCGTACGACCAGGCCCAACTCGTGGTGATCCCCGCGGCCGGCGGCCAGCCGCGTCCGCTGACGGCGTCGCTGGATCGGCCGGTCACCAGCCCATTCTGGTCCGCCGACGGGAAGTCCCTCACCGTTAGTCGTCGTTGACGACCGTGCGCAGTACCTGGCGCGCGTGCCGGCGGCGGGCGGCAAGGTGGAGAAGCTGATTGACGGACGTCAGGTCGTCAACAGTCCGTCGTCGGGTTCGGATGGCGCGTTCGCCGTGCTGGCGTCGAACGCCACGACGCTGCCGGAGGTGCACGCGCTCGAGGGTGGGAAGCTGCGGAAGCTCACCTCGCACAACAAGTGGCTGCAGGACGTGCTGCTGGGAACGACCGAGGATTTCACCTCGACCAGCAGCGACGGTACAGAGGTTCACGGGCTCATCGTCAAGCCGCCGACTTACACGGCTGGCCGGCGCTATCCGACGCTGCTGCGCATTCACGGCGGGCCGAACGGGCAGGACGAGCACTCGTTCAATTTCGAGCGTGAGTTCTTCGCCGCCAACGGCTACGTCGTGTATGCGGTGAACTATCGCGGCAGCAACGGCCGCGGCAGCACGTTCCAGAAGGCCATCTTCGCGGACTGGGGCGGGAAGGAAGTCGTCGACCTGCTCGGCGCGACGGACCACGTGGTGAAGATCGGCCTCGCCGATCCGGATCGGCTCGGGCTCGGCGGCTGGAGCTACGGCGGCATCCTGACCAATTACATCATCGCGACCGACACGCGCTTCAAGGCGGGCATCAGCGGCGCCGGCAGCTCGAACCAGATTTCGATGTACGGCACCGATCAATACATCAACCAGTACCAGAACGAGCTGGGACCGCCGTGGAAGAGCCCGGATGTCTGGATGAAGGTGTCGTATCCGTTCTTCAAGGCGGACCGCATCAAGACGCCGACGCTGTTCCTGTGCGGTGAGAAGGACTTCAACGTCCCGCTGCTCGGGAGCGAGCAGATGTATCAGGCGCTGCGGAGCCTGGGCGTGGACACCCAGCTCATCATCTATCCGAGCCAGTACCACGGCATCACGACGCCCAGCTACCGGAAGGACCGGCTGGAGCGCTATCTCGCGTGGTACGACAAGTACCTCGAAGCCAACGACGACGACGACCGCCGGCGCGCGGTAGCCGTTCCGCGCGTCAGCGCGGCCGAGCGGAGCGGGGCGAAGGGGCCCCGCGAGCGACGGCGATGGGGGTCCGGCGGGGCGAAGCCCCCGGACTAACCTTCGGTGCCGTCCGCGTTCGCGCCGATCACGTCCTCGCAGATCTTGATCGGATCGTTCGGCTGCCCGTTGTCGTTGAGCGCGGGCGCGTTCTGATTGCCCTGCTGCGGGTCCGTCGACCGATCGCCTTCGACGGCGCCGAGGTGATCTTCGGCCTCAGTGTGTTTTTTTGCGTGTTCAGCCATATGACATAATTCGGCAGATATGGAACGTACATTTGCCATTATCAAGCCGGACGCGGTCAAAGCGAAGCATACCGGCCAGATTATTCAGCGCATCGAAGAGTCGGGATTCCAGATTCGTGCCATGCGGATGGTCAACCTGACCCAGGCGGAAGCCGAAGGGTTCTATGCGGTGCATCGCGAGCGGCCGTTTTTTCCGAGCCTGACCAAGTTCATGTCGTCGGGTCCGGCGGTCGTGATGGCGCTCGAAGCGCCGGATGCGATCAAGAAGTGGCGCACGCTGATGGGCGCGACCGATCCGGCGAAGGCGGACGCGGGTACGCTGCGGAAGCAGTTCGGCACGTCGATCGAGAACAACGCGACGCACGGCTCCGACGCGCCGGACACGGCGGCGTTCGAGCTGGGGTACTTTTTCCAGGGGGTCGACCTCGCTCGGTAGGTCATGGGCAAGCTGCTGGTCATTGGCGGGCTGGTCATCGCCTTCATCGGCGTGCTGGTGATGATCGGCGTGCCGCTCGGACGGCTGCCCGGGGACATCTCGTATGCGAGGGGCAACACGCGGTTCTACTTTCCCGTCGTGACGTGCCTGGTGTTGAGCGTTCTGTTTTCGATATTGATGGCGCTGCTGCGAAGATGACGGAAAGGTGTGAAGACATTCATGTCGATTAAGGCCGACCGTTGGATCAAGAAGATGGCGCGCGAGCACGGGATGATCGAGCCTTTCGAGGAGCGGCAGGTGCGCAGCGGCGTCGTGTCCTACGGGCTGTCGTCCTACGGCTACGACATCCGGGTGGCGGACGAGTTCAAGGTGTTCACGAACATCAACAACACCGTGATCGACCCGAAGAACTTCGATCCGCGCTCGTTCGTCGACATCAAGTCCGACCTCTGCATCGTTCCGCCCAACTCGTTCGCGCTGGCGCGGACGGTCGAGTACTTCCGGATCCCGCGCGACGTGCTGACGGTCTGCCTCGGCAAGTCCACCTACGCGCGCTGCGGCATCATCGTCAACGTCACGCCGTTCGAGCCCGAGTGGGAGGGGACCGCGACGCTGGAAATCTCGAACACGACGCCGTTGCCGGCGAAGATCTACGCCAACGAGGGGATCGCGCAGGTGCTGTTCTTCCAGAGCGACGAGGTGTGCGAGATCTGGTACGGCGACAAGAAGGGCAAGTATCTCCGGCAGCAGGAAGTCACGCTGCCCCGGATCTGAGGGCCGTGGCGTCCGCCGAATTCCTGCTGCAGCGCATCCCCGTCGTCGGCGGGCTGGCCTACATCGAGCGGGTCCAGCGACTGCCGACGTCGTTTACGGCGGTGCTGGCGGTGGAGAAAGACAACCGCTATTTCCGTCACGCCATTGCGGTCCTCGTAAACGGCGAGAAGATCGGGTATGTGGCGCCGGAGATCGCGCCGCATTATTTCGATCCGCTGCTGGCGCGCGAAGGCCAGCCGCTGACCTGTCCAGGCCGGCGCGCCGCGTCGATCGAGCAAGAGGAGACCGGCGTCGAATCGCTGCTGGATTTTTCGTCGCTCGACGTGACGCCGCTCCCTTAGTGGGCGGACGCCTACCTGGCGGGTTCGATAGCAACGGCCAGCGGCGCCGCCGCATTCTCGTGTTCGAAGATGTCCTGCGACGGATCGAGCTTCAGCCACAACACCGCGCCGAGGCACAGCAGCACGAGCATCGGGACGAAGGGCGCGTTGTAGTTTCCTGAGTACGCGACCAGATACCCGAAGACAATCGACGCGACAGCGGAGGCGGCGTTGGCCGCGGTGTTCATGAATCCGAAGACCGTGCCCGCGTGCGCTTTGCCCGTGTCGAGGCACACCGCGCAGAGGTTCGGCTGCTGCAGGAGGATGCCGGCGTAGGCGAGCGACAGGAAGGCCAGCGCCCACGCGCCGCTGCTCGTCAGGACCGCGGCCGCCATGAAGACGGCGGCGAACGCGAGACCGAACACGCCGAGGGTGCGCCGCCCGCGTCGCAGGCCGAGGCGACCAACGAGCCAGTCGCTGAGGATGCCACCCACGCCATTCGCGCAGGCCCCGACGATATACGGCAGCGACGACAACATGAGCGCCGCCTCGGTATATCCGCGTCCTTTTACCAGGTATGTCTGCAGCCACGACTGATAGAAGGCGAGCGAGTACACGTAACACGCGCCAACCGCGGCGATTTGCCAGAACACAGGGCTGCGGATTGCCACTCTCCACGGCATGCCGTGATGACCGGAAGAGGATGCCGGCCCGATTTCGCTCAGCTCCACGGCACTGACACCGGATTTCTCCGAGGGCGAGTCCCGAAACCAGGCGTACCAGACCGCGGCCCACACCACTCCGAGGACACCGAATACGTAGAACGACGCCTGCCAGCCGTAGCGCACCTGGATCGGCACGACCAGGAGCGGCGTGCTGGCAGCGCCAATCTGCGCGGTCATCCAGATGGTGCCCCAGGCGCGCGCGCGACGATGGGCGGGGATCCAGCGCGCGATGACCGCGGATGCGTTGGGATATGCGCCCGCTTCTCCCATTCCGAAACAGAAACGTACCAGGAGGAGCATGGAGTAGCTGGAAACCGCGCCCGTCAACGTCGTGAATGCGGACCACCACAGCACGATTCTGGTCAAGACCCGGCGGGGGCCAATGCGGTCAGCGAGAGCGCCCGACGGGATCTCGAACGCGCTGTAGGAGAGAAAGAACAGGCTCGTCACCCAGCCCCACTGCTCGGGGCTGATGTGCAGGCTGTCTTGGATTCTGGGCCCGGCGACGGCGATGCACACGCGATCGATGTAGGTGATGATCGACAGCAGCGACAGCATCCCGAGCACGCGGTGCTGATACTTCACGCGGCATTATCCACCAGCGGTTGAGCTTGCGGCTGCCCCAATTGTGGATTTCTTCGCGCGTTCACAAAGCTCGTCGAGAATCCTCTGGTGAGATCTTGATTGATGTGAACCGGCAGGCCGAGAAGCGTGCTACAATAGGTGTTTCCTGACGCGGGGTGGAGCAGTCCGGTAGCTCGTTGGGCTCATAACCCAAAGGTCGCGGGTTCAAATCCCGCCCCCGCAACCACCTTGATCCGGGGGCTTCGCCCCCGGATCCCCTACACACTCTCTCGCTCGGCGCTTCGACGCCTCGCTCCGTTCGTGTGGCTCGCTTCGCTGCGCTCGCTCGCGGCTTTCCTCGAGGCATTGCGCGTATGGGCTCGCTCGGCTCGCGCGTGCACAAGGTTTTCCCGACTAAGCTTCCAAGCGCTTCGCGGCAACGATTCAAGCCTCGAGAAATTGTCTGATCGTCAGGGTTCGCGGCATGTAACGCTTCGAGATGCGGTAGAACTCGGGGCGAGGCATCGCTTCTGCGGCTGCAATCGCAAGCGTCATGACGTTCGGCTCGCTCAGTTCGCGGAGAACGGCTGCACGGCACGCTCGTCCAGCCGTTTGGCCAGTCCGGCCATGGCCTCTCCTCGAACCTCATCGTCGACATCCGTGAGGCGAGCAGACGAGTGCATCGCGAATGGCCGGCGAGTCCTCTTCTGACAAGAGCACCAAGTGCAAACGTCGCCCAGTCTCGAGTGTCGGTCGTCTTGATCGTCAGAAAGCGCGATCAGCGTATCGACGGAGAGGTGATCAAGTGCGGCCTCCAAGGGCGTACGCGAGAGCGCACCGGACGTGCTCCGACGGATGACTTGCCAGTCGCGCCATGCGCGTCTGACTCGCCGAGACCGAGATGGCCCAATGCATAGAGTGCGGAAGCGGTGACCAGCGGTTCCCGATCGGCGAGGAGAGCGACAAGGATCGGTACCGACTCGCCTGCAAACGGGTAGGCTGCGACATCTCGGCTCCCTTTCGGACGCCGAGCTGGGCGAGGATGTCTGCAGCCGACCGCCCGAAGAATCGGATCCGGATTCGCACAGAGCCTGACGGCCTCCTCGAAGATGTCCCTGCCGGATCGGAAGTGCAAGGCCCGGACGTGCGCCCAATACTCATCCGACTGCGTGACGGGTTCGGCTCGCGCCAACGCGAGGGTTCGCTGAACAAGCACCGGGGTTGGTGTCTCGTCGAGATCATTGCTATTCATCACACGCCCTTGTAGTTCAGCACCGGACGCAACACGCGCGTCACCTTCACAAGATCTCGCTGCGCGCGAAGCACTGCCTTGATGTCCTTATACGCAGCCGGAGCCTCGTCTCGCAGCTTCTCCGACAGCCTGTAGTCGTACCACACGCCTTCCATCTGGCGGCGGAACTCTCGGTCCGTCACCTTGGCCCGCGCGGCTGTCCTGCTCAGTGCGCGGCCGGCGCCGTGGGCACTCGAACACAGCGCCGCTTCGTGCCCGCGTCCCTCCACGTGGAAGCTGGCGCTGCCCATCGACCCTGGCAGCACTCCAGCTTGCCCGAGTCCGGCCGGCATCGCGCCCTTCCGATGGACCCAGAGCTCACGCCCACCGTGGTGTTCGAGCGACACGTGGTTATGGTCGGTCGTGATGACCGTCTCCCAACAGAGGCGTGCACCCAGCGTGTTCTCAGCACGGTGCCAACCTCCTTCGCCATCGCTCTCCTGCTTGCGTCCGCGAAGCGCCGCGCCCAGGCGGCGTCGTCGAGATACCTGGCCCCTTGGTCGCTGGTGGCATCCAGTGCCCGGAGCCCGCCGCCAACGTCCTCGCCGTGAGCCAAATGGTAATCGCGAATCGCCGGACCGATTCCTCGCGATCCACTGTGGACCATCAGCCAGAGGCGACCGTCCTCATCGCTTTGTAGCTCGATGAAATGGTTTCCGCTGCCGAGTGTCGCAAACTCGATCAGCTCCTTCGTTACGGCGCATCGCCTCCAAGCTGTGGATGACTCAGCGTCTGCCGTCTTCAGGTCCGACGGCGGCGCAATCGCCGCGCGACGGTTCCGCCGACGAGCGGGCACGGCGCGGCCGAGTCCAGCGAGGACTCGGCCAGCTATCCCAGGATCCTGGAGCGCGGTCGCTTCCACGTCGAAGCCAACCGCCAGCATGCCGCAGCCGATGTCGCCACCGACAGCCTGCGGATAGATCAGCCGCGAGGTCGCGACCACCACGCCGATGCAGACGTCGGTCGCAAGATGTACGTCCGGCATGACGGCGATCTGCTGGACGTCCGGCGCGCGTCGGAGGCGCTCGATCGCCTCCGACACGTCGTGCTTCATTGGCGCGGTCAGCCAGGTCTGGATGGGTGCGAGCGATGGCTCACTCATCCTCACCTCCATCCGGGAAAGCTGGTACGAACGACAGCTCCGGCGCACGCTTTCGCGTGATGGCCATGGCGACTTCCGAACGGAGGCGTGGCGCATCTCGACGGAGCGCGCTGAGCGCCTCCGTCACCGGCCGGTCGGCCGGGATGACCACGTGCACCAACAGGTGCCCGCAGTCCGGCGCCGGCGACACGTCCTCGACGAACAGATCGTTCATGCCATCGTCAGCATTGCGATCTGCGAGCGCCAGGTTGAGCGCCCGCTGCACCTGTCGGCAGAACTGACGTGCCTTTCGTTCTCCCTGCCGACCTGAGGAAAGACGATCAGACGAAGCCCCGTAAAGGGCCTCGGCGAAATCCGGATTCTCGAATGCTGACTGTTTGCGACGACGATTCTGATGTTTCAAGACGAAGCTCCCCTGCTGCGCGCGCACGCGCACCCGGCCATCGCAGACACGTGGACTGCGGCCGTCAACTTGGTTGTTGTTGAAAGCGATGGGAGCCGGCCCGACCGGCCGGATTACTTACGCGGCGGGGGGCAGGCTCGACGGCATCGGGCGGCGTGCAATAGGGGACATGGTCTCCTCCGCGGTTGCGTCGAGTTCGAGGTCGCGCTGGCCGCCAGAAGGGCAACCAGCCCAAGCATTATCGCCGGAGATCGAGGTTCGCGCAACATCGCGGCGATCACAGATTCGAAATGCACCGGAAGCATGCACCTGACGTGACGGTAGAACCGGTGCACGCTTGCCCGAATATCCCAGAACTGGGATAATCGTGAGGGTGCGACGCGTCCTGGCTGCCGACGAGAAACCGCTGCATTGGGTAGGGTCCTCCAAGCGCGATTTCCTGAGCTTTCCGGCGGCGGTCAAGGAGGACATGGGCAACGCCCTCGGCATCGCGCAGTTCGGCGGACTGCGCCGACGGCGAAGCCGTGGAAGGGGCTCGGTCCTGGCGTGCTGGAGATCGTCGAGTCGCACGACGGCAACGCGTATCGGGCGGTGTATACGGTTCGGTTCGAGAAAGCCGTGTACGTCCTGCACGCGTTCCAGAAGAAGTCGCCGTCCGGCATCCGAACCGCGAAGCGGGATGTCGATCTCATCGCCGAACGCTTGAAAACCGCCGAGAGGGATCACGAGGAGCACTATGGCAAGCCGAAACGCTGAACGGAGAGAAGCGGTCACTCGCGGCACCGGAAACGTGTTCGCGGATCTCGGGTTTCCCGATGCCGCCGAGCGTCAGGCCAAGCTGCGCCTCGCTTATGCGCTGAATCAGGTGCTGGAAGAGCGGAAGCTCTCCCAGGCAGACGCGGCCAAGGTGCTGGGAGTCACGCAGCCGAAGGTCTCCGCACTTCGTCACTACAAGCTGGCGGGCTTCTCCGTCGAACGCCTGATGAACCTGCTGACGGCGCTCGACCAGGACGTCGAGATCGTGATTCGACGAAAGCCCCGCTCGCGGAAGGCTGGTCGGATCAGCGTCGTTGCAGCTTGAGCCTGGAGCTTCCAATGACACTGAAACCCAAGAACGCTCCTCGACGGCCCAGGTCATTCGAACCGCGGCCAGCGACGTGCGCTCGCTCGACTCCGCAGGGGCCTTGACCTCCAGTGGACGCCTCCGGCCTGTCGGAACGCGATTCACGACCGAGAGGCGCGAAGACGTGATCGTGAATCGCGAAACAGCTGAGCGCTGCACCATACTCCGAGGTCTTGTCGGGTCGACGGTGCATGACGAACCAGCCTGATCACTCGACAGCAGGACTTCAGGTGAATTTTGGATTCAGGAAGACGAGCTGCATGATGTCAGCGTAAGAGGCCTGCAGCTGCACCGGATCCGGTTGATATCCCGTTGGGTGGCCGCAGCAGTTGCGCAGGTCCAGCGCTCCCTTCAAGTTGCTTGTACTGGTATCGTCGAGGTTAGCATGAGGAACCGGCAGAGCAGAATCAGGTGTGCGTCAGCGGCCTCCTGAATGTCGAGGCTCGGTCGTGAAGTGTATAGTCCTTGGTGAAAGGACTGGAACAGCAGCCGCCTTTGTCGGCCTTCATCTTCGCGAATTCAGCGGTCAGCGTAGCGACGCCTAGGGAAACGAGCTTCTGGTGACCTTGTAGTCGACGGCACACCAGGCCAGCAGGCCACCGACGCGCGAATGCAGTTTGGCTTCGGCGCAGCGGAGGGACTGCCGTGGGGGTCCTTCAGTATCACAGGATTCATCGTCGGGACAGCTTGCGCTGATTCTGGATCGTTGAATCGCGGAGCCCTTGATGAACGAGTGGAGGAGCTCGTTCGGTGCGGATGTCGGCCTGCGCTGCCGGATTTGGGTTCGGGTTCGCCATTCCCGCTACGGCCGCGTCCACGTCGTCGGAGACTTCCGGCAGAGAGACGGCGTCGACAGGCGCCGGCCTCGAGCACGCGAGCCGACCGCAGGCACTGGTCTTGGCCTTCATCGCGACGAGCGGCCGCTACGCCGTCTTCAATTTGTCGAAGGACCAACGGTCACGAGTTCTTCAAGAAGGTCCTCCAGAGCCTGGGCGACGTCCATCACGCCTCCGCGCAATCGCCTGAATCAGGTCGCCGGCTTTCTTGAGGCCTGGTCCGCTGAATTCAAGATCCGCGCCCTTATCGCGCGGTCGAAGTAATTCTTGTTCGACTTGAGATTGGGATAAGTCGGCCGAGTCGTAGGAGTTGTAGTGAACGGCCATCTCGCGGAGCTCTTTGAGGGTGCAGGTAAAGGAACCGTTCTCGAGCGACGTGTCGAACGCAGAGGAGAATCGCAAGATTGACCAGCTTTAAGGATTTGCCGGTGCCAGGAATATCGGAGCCAGGCTGCGCGCCGGGTCCAGTGGGGTGGAAGACCTTGTCGAGAATCTCGGTCGTGATGGCGTTTGCTGTGAGGAACGGTTTCACGGATCGGGTACTCCGGTGCCGGATCCCCGCCGCTGCGCCCTTTCCGTGAGCCATTTGGTAGTGCTGCGGGAATCGTGTTGGCACAGTGAACCAATGCTCGAGGATGGTCTTGAAGGCCATCTCTTGCAGATTCGCCGGAGCACTAAAGTTGACCAGCTCGAGGATCCGTCGAAGTCCGCCTGAAGGGAGTGAACTTGAGACTCTCGGCATAAGCTATGAGACGAATGATACATGGAAGTCGTCTAGTGCATTGCATAATAACCTTTCATCTCTGATGGCTCAAACGCTGAGGGAGCACGCGATACATGATGAGGGATGAAGATCGCGCCGACAACTGAGCTAACAGATGTCGCGCCTGTTTAAATGACCTGCTGAGGCACATCAAACACAGGGAGCGGCGCTATGCTTCAGCTGAGTGTCTAAAGCAGCGAGACCGGCGAGTTCAGGCTACGAAAACTCACGAAGGCGGCAGTTGCGTTATCGCAATGGGCCACTGCCCGTGGTGCGGCACAGACATGATGGAACGCGTTCGAGCAAGGAACTCGGGCCGCGAGCGGTGAAGATTGCAGGACTTGCCAAGACTGATGGGTGCATGGCATCGAGCAGCTCCCCGAGCCGATGATGCTGATGACGGCAACTGGCTTCAGTGTCACCGGCCACGCGGTGCTCTGAGGGGCAAGCGTCTGGGTTCAGGGCGCGGCTGTTGCATGGTGACCGATATCGAGCGCTTCGGACTGGAATGGCCAAAGGCTGTACGAGGGAAAGCCGACGGAGCGACGATGAGCCGTTCGAGCCTGAGCTGCGTGTCAAGGTCGAGGCTACCGGACCGGCTCGGGCACTACAGCGCCAACGTGGAACGATCCACCCTGACCGGCCTGGCCGCAGACGCACCGCGATGCAGTTCGAAGATCGATCAGAGCTACCTACCGGCAATTATCGAGACAATGCGCAGCCGCACGTAAACGAAATCGTCCCCAGTTCGCGGTCGGACAGGCGCGGCTATGAGGCGTAGCATTCGTCGATCGCGCGAGTCGAACTGATCGGGATAACAGCCATCGGAAAGCGCGAGTCACGCAGCCCCGCCCCACAGCCGCAGGAACCGCCGGTTGCACCCCCGCAACCAATCTTTCTCGAGGGGCTTCGCCCCCGGGCTCCCTACACCGTACTCGCTCGCACTCCGCCCGCTCGCTCCGCCTTCGCTAAAGCTACGGCGAGACCTCGCCGAAGCCGCATTTCCGTCGAGCGTAGGCGGCCGCGCCGTGTGGTTCGTTTTGCTGCGCTCGCTCGCGTCTCACCTCGTGGCATCGCGCGTAGCCGGGCGGTCGGCTGCGCTTCTTCTTTTTATTTGAGTGGTGCGTCCCCAGACCCTACACCGTTCACTCGTCCGCTGTTTGCTGTTCGCGCTTTTGCCGTTGCCGAGTGGTCGGCGAGGCCGCCGTAGCTCGATGTCGGATTTGTCGAGCGAGGGGCCTTCGGCGCGCAGGCGGGCACTCGCTCGCGGCTCCGTCGCAATCCAGAGTGGTGCCGTCACGGCGACGAGAACAGGAAGCGCCGCATCTCGCGGACGGTGCGCGTCTGTACGCGGCCTGACTGTAGGAAATCGCCGTGCTCGGCGTCATGCAGCTCAATCACCTCGCCCTTTCGCATGTCGCGAACGAAATGCGCGATGCGTTGCTGCTGAAACGGCTTTCCGTACTCTTCCCATCGCCTGAGGATGCGGGCGCGTAGTTCGGCGTCCGCATCGGCGGGGATGTAGGTCGTCTCGTAGATGACAAAAAACGCAAGCGCCGGCGCCGAGACCCTCGTGTAGTCGGGATCGGCGACGCGCGAGGCGCGGACGATCTTACCGAGTGTACCGGGCGGATCCGGAAGCGGGAGCGGGTATTTCGAGCGGGGATTTGTTGCGAGCTCGTGTGCGCTGCGGTTGTCGTTTGCGGCGTCAAGGTATACGAGCTTGTCGATCCGTTGTGGATAGGCCCCGGCAAAGTACGTCATCTCAGACCCTGCAGCCGAGAAGCCGACCAGCGTTGCCTTGTCGATCCCCACCAGATCGAGGAATGCGCGGATGTCGCTGGCCAGCGTCGGCGGGTCGTACCCCGATTCTGGCGCGTCCGATTGGCCTTGGCCCCGGCGCGTGAGCCCCAGTACGCGCGCTCGATCCGTGAACTGCGGAGCAAGGGTGTCGAAAGCGTGAGCGCTGTCGCCGAGGCCCGTCAGGAACAGCAGAAGAGGGCCGGTTCCTCCCCAGTCCACATAGTGTAAGGTGACGCCAGGCAGCCGCGCGAAAGCGTCGCGGCCCACGGTTTGCGGCAACGCATGCGGCGAGGCCACCAGGAGGCCCATGGCGAGCGAGGTCGCGAATATCGACGATTGCCGACGTCGCTTCAACGTCAGGTTACCTCCGCGCGGATCACGAATTCCATCAAGGCGAAAACCGCCTGTGGCGCAGTCTAAGCTCGAGGCTCTCCGCCTCGGAGAGCGCCGATTGGCGCAACCCGCGACGCACGTAGTGCCGGTGCGAGTCCGAACAGAATGGTCGTCAGCGCGCCGGCGATGCAGAGGAACGCCAACATTCGCCAATCGATACGCAAGTCGAGATAGACGGGATTCGTGGATGGCGCCAACATCTCGACGATCGACACCAGCGACGGGGTTAGAGGTACGACAGGACCGCCACGGTAGTATAGGGCCAAGAAACCGCAGCGCGAAGTCGACAGGGAGTCCATGCGCGGATCGTTGATTCTCAAGACCGACAGCTACAAGGTGACACACTGGCGCCAATACCCTCCCGGGACGACGGGCGTCTACTCGTACATGGAATCGCGGGGCGGCCGCTGGCCGACGTCTGTGTTCTTCGGCCTACAGTACCTCCTCCGAGAGTACGTCGTCGGCGCCGTCGTCACGCGCCCGGGAATCGAAGAGGCCGACGAGTTCTTCTCTCAGCACTTAGGGGACCGCAGCCTGTTCAACCGCGAGGGATGGGAGTATGTCCTTCGCGTGCACGGCGGGCGCCTGCCAGTCCGGATCAAGGCCGTGCCCGAGGGGTCGCCGGTGTGGAACCGGAACGTGTTGATGACCATTGAAAACACAGATCCGCGTGTGCCCTGGCTGACGAACTACCTGGAGACGCTCCTCGTCCAGGTTTGGTATCCGACTACGGTGGCCACGCAGTCGCGCGAGATGAAGCGCATCTGGCAGGAGTACCTCGTGCGCACAGGCGATCCTTCCCTGATCGCGTTCAAGCTGCACGATTTCGGCTACCGGGGCTCCACGAGCGACGAGTCCGCCGCACTCGGTGGAGCGGCCCACCTCGTCAACTTCACAGGGACAGATAACCTGGCCGGCTGCGAACTGGCTATGCGGTACTACCGCGCCCAGATGCCCGGGTTCTCCATTCCGGCCGCCGAGCACTCGACGATCACCGCGTGGGGGCGAGAGCGAGAGCTGGAGGCGTACACCAACATGCTGCGCGCCTACCCTGACGCCCCGCTCGTCGCAGTAGTGTCGGACTCGGTACGACATCTTCCACGCCGTCTCCGAGCTATGGGGCAAGCGCCTGCGCGACGCGGTGATGGCACGGCGCGGTGCGGTCGTGATCCGCCCGGACAGTGGAAAGCCCGACGAGGTCGTCCTGAGCGTCCTTCGCCGCCTAGGTGCCGCATTCGGCGTACGCATGAACGCCAAGGGGTTCAAGGTGCTCGACGACCACGTCAGGGTGATCCAGGGCGATGGGATTGACTACGACACCATCCGAACGATCCTGGAGGCCATGGCCTTGGACGGTTGGTCGGCCGACAACCTGACGATGGGCTCGGGAGGTGGGCTGCTCCAGAAGGTGGACCGCGACACCCAGCGCTTCGCCTTCAAGTGCTCTGCCGTGCGGATTGACAACACCTGGTCCCCCGTCTCGAAGGCCCCCGTCACTGATCCCGGTAAAAACTCCAAGGCCGGCCGGTTGAAGCTCGTGCGAATCAACGGCGTGCACACCACGGTGGCCGAGGACACCCCAGGGACCGATGAGATGGTGGAGGTGTTCCGCGACGGCGAGCTGCTCAAAGAGTGGACGTTCGACAAGGTGCGCGAGCGCGCCGCGTTGACCAGCTGAGGGGAGGATGCCCCGGATGAGTCGTCGCTCGTTCAGCGAGGTGTACGTGGTGTAACCACCACAGGACCACGCAACGACGTGAACAGGGTATCGAGCAGCACGCCTGTCTTGTCGCCGGAGTACTCCCAGAACATCGTGCCCGCCAACCCCTTGTCGCGGATATAGGCGCATTTCAGGCGCAGGGATTCCGGATCGTCGTACGAGATGAAGGTGCGGGTTTCCTTGTTCCAGAGATACGGGGCCTGCGCCTGGCTGTCCCACATCCGTACGAAGCCGCCGCGATCGATCAGTGTCGCCGACAGTGGACCGTAGTTCGTCTCGATCCGTGCGGTGGGGCGGCTGCCTGGCTGATACGGGCCCGTGCCTTCCCCCTCAATGCCGGCCCATGCGCGGCCGTAGAACGGAACCCCGACGACAATCTTCGTCGGCGGAACACCGGCCGCAATGAACTCGCGTACGGCGCTGTCGACGGAGCGCTTCTTCGCATCGGCGGGATGCAGGTAAAGATTGGCGTGGTGCCCGGCGATCGGATCCGACGTGCGGAAGTCGTAGGTCATCAAGTTGACGAAGTCGACAAGGGCCTGGACCTTGTCCATCTCGGTCTGCGCGATGAAGTCTGGGAACGCCCCGGCGGCGAACGTGAGGAGGTAGTGTCGGCTTCGAGAGCGCCCCTCGGCATCGAGGGCCTGTCGCAGCTCCGTCATCATCGCCGTGAAGTTCTCTCGATCTTCCGGACGATGGACGTTGTTGTTGCCGCGCAGACCTGGGTATTCCCAGTCGATGTCGACGCCGTCGATCTCGTGCCGGCGCACGAACGCGATCGCGCTGTCGGTGAAACGCCGGCGACTGTCGGCGGTGAGTGCCGCGTCCGAGAAGTTATTGGACCAGGTCCAGCCGCCGACGGAGATCAGGATCCGCAGATGGGGATGCTGCCGTCGGAGATCCGCGAGCAACTTGAAATTCTCCGTATCACGGGCGAACCCTTCGACAATGCGGCCGTCCTTGACGTCGGCGAAGGCGTAGTTGATGTGCGTCAACTTGTCGGCAGCGATCTCCGACGGCACGATCAGCTCGTTTCGCGGAAACACGTAGGCAATGATGACCGGCTTCACAGGCGTCTGTGCCAGCGTCTGCCAGTTCGGCGCCAGAACGGCGGGGAGCAGCGCCACGATCGTGGTGGCGACGCCAAACGTGGAACGTCGGAACATTTGCGATCCTCCTCCAGGAGCCACAACCGTACGCAGCATCATTACATGGCAGCCGGGAGCGAGCCAGGCTGCTCGGTACACAGCCACTCACTCGCCGCTTCGCCGGCTCGCTCCGTGCCTGTGGCTCGCTTCGCCGCGCTCGCTCGCGTCTTGCCTCGCGGCGGGTAAACAGTCTCTGTGGCTTCCGGCTTTAGCCGGAAGGTGTCGTCCGCGCGCGTGACAACGCGCCTACATCACGACGCGTGGGAGGGCGATCCGAGGGGTCTCCCCAGTGTGTGGTTGTGGCACGAGGGTTTCGCACCGCGCATTCACTAATCGCGGCCGGAGCGCCTCCGTCGCCTGGGTGCGCGTTTCCACGGCCTCCAGGCCATAGTACTTCCGTAGTTAAAGTGAACTTGCCCCCGCGCTCCTCGATCAGACGCAGCGCGCCTTGCGACACCATCCCCTGGTCGTGGAATTGCCGTGCCCAGCCGATCGGCGTCACGTCGCGGTACTCGTGGACCGAGGGGTCGCGGAAGTGCGGGAGTTCCTTGCGAATCGACGCGCGCGCATTCGGATCGGCGCCGCGATCGAGCAGGAGGCGTGCGAGGGGTTCGTCCTTCCGGCCGGCGTTGTATGTGACAACGGTGTTGAAGAGCGGGGTGTGGCCACCGAAGCCGTCAGCGTCCACGTCCGCGCGGACGTTGACGTCCATGCCGCGGTCGAGCAGCCAGCGCGCGACATCGAGCTCTTCGAAGTCCACGGCCATGTGCAGCAGCGTGGCACCCGCGAGTGGCGCGCCGTGGAGCGCCAGCTTGTGTTCCGCGTGGCACGCAAGCGACGGCGGATAGATCTCGTCGTGCGGGAACGTCCGAGTGAGCATCGCCGGATCGCGCCGCAGGTGCTGTTCGAGCAGATCGAAACGGCCGCGATGGACCGCCATCGGTGGCGTGTCCGGCAGCGCGACGCCCTGCTCCGCCATCACCTCGAGGATCCGGTGCTTGCCTTCCGGATGCCGCGCGTACGTTTCGAGCGCGAGCGCCGTGTGCGACAGGGCGTCGCGCACTTCGGCGCCGATCTCGACGCAGAGCGCGTAGTCCGATCCGCGGAGCACCTCGACCGAGCCGCCGACCCAGTCGCCCGCCGGGCGGCCGCCGAGGCGGCCGAGCAACCGCATCGTCTCGAGCGCTGGCTGCAGGTCCGGTCTCGCGGCGAGCGCGTCGGCGGAATGCACGCCTCGATCGCGCAGCCCCTGCATGATCCGGCGGATGGCGCGATCCCCCGCCTCCGCCAGCGGCGCGGGCCACCCGCGGTCGCGGGCACCGCCGCGGGCGCGCTCGAGATCCGGATGCGCGGCGACGACGTCGCGGAGCGCGTCCATGTCGTCGCGCTCGACGGCGTCGATCGCCCTGACGGCCGCGGCGAGCTGCGGCCAGCTCGCGGCGTCGTAGCTGCGTGCGAGCACGAGCTGCGCATCGGCGAGCGCGGCGCTCGCGGGATCGATACGCTCTGGATGAAACGCGCGGAAGTCGTCGACCGCCGACGCCTCGCCCGCGCGCGCGCCGCGCAGCAGATCCTTGGCTTGGTGTCGAAGCTGATCGAGGTTCGGACGGGACGGGAGCAGACGAGCGGGCATACGAGCCTCCTTCATGAGTGCCCGTGGTCCGCTTACGCCGGGCAAAGGAGGTTCGCGAATGAACCCTGCTGATCGACGAACCTGTTCAGGTGGACTCGGTCCTGCCCGCGGACTGGAGGCTTCCTGTAAGCCGGGTCCACGATAGCACCTCCACGGCTCGCGCTCAACGTGCCGTGTTCGTTCGTCGCCGCTGCTCGCTCTCCTTCATCATTTCGCTCAAATCCACAAGCGGCCGTATCTCAATCGGCCCAAGTCCATACTTGAAGCCTGGAAGCTGTGAGACAAGCTGAATGGCGTGATTGAGGTCTCGCGCCTCGAGGATTTGAATGCCGCCAAGCTGTTCTTTGGTTTCCGCATAGGGACCATCGGTGGTCGCGACTTTGCTGTTTTTCCAGTACAGGGTCACCGCGGTCTCGGCAGGCTGAAGACCTGCTTCGGCAACAAGATGTCCGTTGGCGCGCAGATGGTCGTTGTGCTCAAAGCATTCGTCGAACACTGCGTTTCGCTCGTGCTCGGTCATGCCTTCGAATTTCCCCGGCTCGATGTATCCCAAACAGATGTATTTCATCGCCCGTCTCCGCTTGTTGGGCCAGCAGCGGAATCTTGCCCGCTGGCTCGTTCAACCTATAGTCGCGGGGCATAGGGAAAATCGACAGCAGAGCCAATTTGTTGTTGCAGCTCCCTCAGCCGCCCTGCGAGGAACCGACGCTCTGGCTCGGACCGAACCAGGGCCAGCGCCTTCTCATACGAATCTCGCGCCTCGGCAAGTCGTCCCAGCCTGCGGCACAAGTCCGCCCGGGCGGAGTGCGCGAGATGGTAGCTGGCGAGTTCGTCGCGGGCCAGCAAGGCGTCGATGAGACGAAGCCCCTGCTCAGGCCCCTCGCACATGGCGATCGCAACTGCGCGGTTGAGTTCCACGACCGGAGACGGCTGAATACGAATCAGCCGGTCGTAGAGCAGTGTGATCTGGCGCCAGTCAGTCGATGCCGGCGAGGAAGCCTCGGCATGAACGGCCGCAATGGCCGCCTGCAGCGTGTAAGCACCGAAACGGCGCGATGCAAGAGCGTGTTCGGTGAACGAAATGCCTTCGGCGATCTGATCTCTATTCCACAACGAGCGATCCTGCTGGTCCAGCAAGATCAAGTCTCCCTCAGGCGAGCTTCGGGCGGCGCGGCGCGACTCCTGCAGCAACATGAGCCCGATGAGGCCCATCACTTCGGGCTCTGGAAGCAAGTCGACGAGCAGCCTGCCCAGGCGGATCGCCTCGCGGCTCAGTCCGGCTCCTGTTGTTCCCGCTGAATAGCCCTCGTTGAAGACCAGATACACGACCTGAAGTACGGCTCCCAACCGTGCCGGTAATTCCTGCGAAACGGGCACCTGGTAAGGGATGGCCTTATCGCGGATGACGGCCTTCGCGCGCACGATGCGCTGCGCGAGCGTCGCCGGCGCCACGAGAAATGCCCGGGCAATCTCCTCGGTTGTCAGGCCGCACACTTCACGCAGCGTGAGCGCTACCTGTCCTTCCGGCGGCAGAGCGGGATGGCAGCAGGTAAAGATGAGACGGAGGCGGTCGTCCTCGATTTCCCCATCCTCGTAAGGCGCTTCGTCGATGCCCGACTCGAGGTAGTGCCCGAGGTCTTTCTGTACGCTGTCGAAGCGCGCCCGCCGCCGCATTCCGTCTATCGCTTTGAAGCGCGCGGTTGAAATGAGCCAGGGGCGCGGTTTATCCGGTACGCCGGCCTGAGGCCAGGTGTCCAACGCCGCGGCAAAGGCCTCGTGCATGGCCTCCTCGGCAAGATCGAAATCACCGAGCAAGCGGATCAGCGTTGCCAGGATTCGTCCCGAATCCACGCGATACAGGGAGTCGAGCGATTCGCGTATCTGCTCGGTCGAACGCTCGGACATGACGACGACCTTAGCAAACCAGCTACTCCGAATCAATTTGGCAAACGGCGGATCGATGCGCCGCCGGGACACAGCGTGAAGCGTTTGCTAGACTTGAAGGTATGGCGCATCGATTTGCGCTGCTGGCCGCTGCGCTCGCGTGCGTGACGTCGCTCGCTGTCCGGCTGCCGGCGCGGACCGGCGCGCCGCGGCTCTGGACCAAAGAGGCGCTCGCGGGCTGGGCGCTGCCCGTCGCCGGCGTCAGGGCCACGCCGAAGTACTACACGGAAGGCGAGTACTACGCCGCGCCCGTCGACGAAGTCCGGACCTACCCGGTCTACATCAAGAGCCGCGAACCGGAAGGGTATCGCGACTGGATGCGGCAGCAGGGCCCGCAGCCTCTCATCGAACCGGCGAAGCTGACATCGGACGCCGACTGGATCGCGGCCGGCCGCGAGGTGTTCGACGGTCTGCATCTCGCGGAGTTCCGCACCGCTGATCCGCGTGCGTTCCGGTGGGCCGACGATCCGGACCAGATGGCGCGCGAGGGCGTGACGGTCGCCGCCGACGGCACGATTCCGGGCGTGCGATGGCTGATCGATCACGATCGGCAGCTGAAGATCACGCTGGCCGAATGCTCGGGGTGCCACACGCGGGTGCTGCCCGACGGCAGCATCGTCCGCGGCGCGCAGCGCAACCTCCAATGGGGATCCCTGCCTGGTTTCAGCTTCGATGCGCTCGACGAGATCCGCCGGCGCGAAGGCCGGACCCGGCCGGCGAACGAAAGAGCGTATTCCAGCTACGGCGTACCCTGGCTCAAGGACGACATCAACGCCACCTTGAAGACGATGACGGCCGAACAGGTCGGCCGTGTCGACGGTGAGGCATTCCTGGGGACGTTCGTCAGATTCAACGCGAGCCCGTGGTTCACGACCAGGATCCTGGACCTGATCGGCGTCAAAGACCGGCGATATCTCGACGCGACCGCGACCCATCGCAACCGCGGGCCTGAAGACATCGCGCGCTACGGCATCCTCGTCACCGTCGCGGAGGACGGCGCAATCGGACCGCACACGTTCCTCCCGGCGGCGGACCGCGCGCTGCGGTATCGCTACAGCGACGAAGCGATGCTGGCGCTTGGAAAGTACATCTACTCGCTGCAGCCGCCGCCGAACCCGAACCGGCCGGACGATGTCACCGCTCGCGGCGAGCGGGTCTTCGACCGTGCCGGGTGCGCCACGTGCCACACGCCGCCGCTCTACACCAACAACCGGCTGGTGCCGGTCGACGGGTTCACGCCCTTCGCGCATCCGTCGTCGCCGCCGGCCTCGGACGTGATGCGCACGCGGGTTGGCCTCGATCCGGGGCTCGCGCTGAAGACGCGGAAGGGGACCGGCTACTACAAGGTGCCGTCGCTCAAAGGCCTATGGTATCGGGGACCGTTCGAGCACTCGGGCTCGATTACGACGCTCGAAGAGTGGTTCGATCCGGCGCGGTTGCGCGACGACTACGTCCCCAAAGGATGGAACCCGCCGGATACACGCGCGCGGGCCATCCCGGGCCACCGGTACGGGTTGAACTTGACGGCTGAAGACAAGCGCGCGCTCATCGCGTTTCTGAAGACGCTCTGAAGCGGTTAGTGGCAGCCCGTAGAGAGAGGACACCACCAGCTGCAAGTACCCGAGCCGCACACTCTCTTACATTCGATGGCTGCGTCCCCGGAGCCCCTACTACATAATCACTCGCTTACAGCCAAGGTACTGGAGGGCTTGACCTTCAGTGGACGCCTCCCAACTCTCGGGACGCACTTCACGACCGAGGCCAACATCGTGGAGGCGTGATAGGTGAATCGCGAAACAGCTGAACGCTGCACCATACTGCGGGGCCTTGTTGGGTCGACGGTGCACGGCCTCAATGTGAACGACGGGATTGAGGACCGCGACGAGATGGGAATATGCGTCGAGCCTCTGAGGAAGCGATGGCGCTGTGGGCGCCGTTCGAGCAGATGGACCTGCGAGTGACGAGGTGGCCTGGCTGTACGGTGCCGTTCGCAGCGCCAACGCTTATGGAGCAAACCTGAAGTGGACCGGCGAGAATGAGCTGGCTGTTGAATACCTTGAGGCACGCGAGCAGTCCCTCGAACAAGCATCGATCAACGTGGCGGGCCGAACAATCAAGGTCTCGCTGCGCAGTGGTATCGATGACCCGACGACGCCAGCCGGAGGGATGCTGTACAACTTGGAACGGATTCGCGGCAGGCGCGCGCAATAAACGGCTCAAGGGCAGCTCCATTCGTGTGGCGCGCAAGGCACAGCAAGGCAATCGCCCGGAGCAAGAGTGATGCGGCTACAATTCCCGCATGAAACGCGACCCGGACACCATTACCGCCGCAGGTTCGAGCGAGGATGCAGTCGAATTACTGGACCGCTTCGCGGACGCCTGGAACCGGCACGATCTGGACGCGTTGATGTCCATGATGACCGACGACTGTGTGTTCGAAGCATCCGCCGGTCCGCAGGTCAACGGACAGCGGAACGAGGGAGAGAGGCGGTACGCGCGGCATACGCGGCAGTGTTCGAAGCATTTCCTGACGCGCACTGGGCGAATCCACGGCATTTGATCTCGGGCAATCGTGGCGTGTCGGAATGGACGTTCACCGGCACGCAAAGAGACGGGAAGCGCGTCGAGGTGACGGGGTGTGATCTGTTCACGTTCCGCGACGGGAAAATCGCCATCAAGAACTCGTATCGTAAGAACAGGCCGGCGTTCTGACCGTTCACCACCAGCCACCGGAGGTATCGCATGTCCTGCACACGCCGGGCGTTCCTGACCGCCGCCCCCGGACTCATCGTCGGCGCGCGCCTTGCCGCGAGCCAGGCGCAGGGCGCCAACGACCGGATCCGCATTGGTGTGATCGGCACCGGCGGTCGTGCGCGCGGGCTGATGACGCTCCTGAAAAAGCTGCCCGGCAACGACCTGGTTGCCGTCTGCGATGTCTACGAGCCGCGGCTGCTCCAGGCCGCGGAGATCGCCGGTCCAACGGCAGTGAAAGTCGCGGACTACCGGAAGATCCTCGACGATCGCGGCATTGACGCCGTCGTCATCGGCACGCCCGATCACTGGCACAAGACGATGACGCTCGACGCGGTCGCCGCAGGCAAGGACGTCTTCGTCGAGAAGCCGGTCTCGCACAGCATCGCCGAAGGCGCTGAGATGGTCCGCGTCGTCGAAGCCTCGAAGCAGATCGTCCAGACCGGCACCCAACAGCGCAGTTGGGATCACTGGGTGCTCGGAAAGCAGATCATTGATTCCGGCAGGCTGGGCCAGATCACTTTCGTCCAGACTTTCTGGTACCAGCACGCCACGGCAACGAATTTCCCGCCGGTTGCTCTCGAGAAACTGGATTGGAAGCGCTGGCTCGGGCCGGCGTCCGATCGGTCGTTCGAACCGATCCGCTTCTACCAGTGGCGGCACTTCTGGGACTACGGCGGCGGTGGCATCACCGATCTGATGACGCACTGGATCGACGTCGTCCACTGGTACATGAACGTCGAGGCGCCCGCGTCGGCGTCGACGACGGGACACAACTACTACATCAAGGCCTGGGATACGCCGGACACAGTTAATGTGTCGCTCGTTTATCCCAAGGACTTCGATGCGGCCTACCTCGGCACGTATGTCAGCCGGGTGGACGATGGCGGGCTCGAGTTTCGTGGAGATCGCGGTACGCTGAAGGTCGACCGCTCCCGGCTGGCGTTCTATCGCGACGATGCGGCGTGGGCGGCTGGCACGCAGGCGCCCGAGCCCGAGATCCTCGTGCGGTCGAGCGGCGACGGAACGCTCACTCATCTCGGAAACTGGCTCGACTGCATCCGCAGCCGCAAGGTGCCGAATGCCAACATCAGGGTCGCTCATCAGGCGGCCCGCGCCTCGCACATCGCGAACGCCTCGCTGCGTTCAGGAGGTCCCGTGCGGTGGAATCCGGTGACCGAGGCAATCGAGGGCAGCGCGCGCGAGTGACGCTCGCGCCTCTATTCAGCGCCCCTTCGTCACCGGGATAGAAAGCTTGCTCGCCAGGAAACACTCGCGCAGACGGGCATCGTCCAGATGCGCCAGGATCCGTTCGCGGCACTGGTGAGCTTCCGCGCTGAGCGCATCGGTACCATCCAGGCCGATCAGCACGTGCAACCCGTTCAGCAGCACGGTGGGATCGCCGAGGGTTCTCGCGATCTCGACGGATCGGGTGGCATCCCCGATGGCCTTCGGCACTTCGTCCACGGCTTTTCTGGCGCGCGCGCGGGTCATAAGGCCGAGCGCAGCGTACTTCGGCCTGGCTCGTGCTTCGCTGTCCGCGACACCCTCGGTGGCCGCGCTGATGGCGGCCTGCCAGTCCTCACGGGCAAGAGCCAGCTCCGCACGAGCCTGACTGAGACGCAGGCGCCAGAGCCAGCCATGCCAGCCGCTGGCCGCCTCCACGGCGCGGGTAACGTCGCCGAACAGCGTCTCCGCGCGACCGGGATCGTGCGAACGCGCGTAGACCGTGAGCAGATCGATGCCCGCGCTGACGAGCGGCGGTGGAAAACTGATGCGCCTCGCGAGCTCGCGGGCCTCGCGCGCCAGCTCCTCTCCGCGCGCGTAGTCGCCGAGCGCGATGTGCGTGCCGGCGCACATGGCTATGCCGCGGGCCAGCATCGGCAGGACGCCGTGGCGGCGACCGAATTCGCGGAGCTCGTCGAAGGCGGCGCAGGCCTCCGCATAGCGCCCGACTCCGGCCAGGCTGATGCCGAGGTGCTGCAGCGCGTACACGCGGAAGTTCGGGTCCTGCGATGCGCGGGCGCTTTCGACCGCCTGAAACGCCCGCTCGACGGCCTCGTCGACCAACCCGAGGTGGTAGAGAGAGATCACCGCGCGCGTCAGACCGAACGTTTTCGGTCCACCGATTCGCGCCATGGCGCGGCGGTCCAAGGCCACCGCGTTCGGCACGTCGCCCTCGGCATTCAGCACGCCTGAGAGCCACGACATCGCGTCAGCGGCCAGGTCTTCGCGGCCGAGCGATTCGGCAAGCGGCAGCGCCTCGTCGGCGTAGCGCCGGACGGCAGGCACATCGAGGAGCCAGAACGTGCACTTCGACAGCTCGAGCAGCAGCTCCGTGCGCTGGGTCGCCGCTGACGGCTCCACCAGCGCGAGTGCCGCTTCGAGCTCTGTCCGGGCGGCTGCCCACATGCCAAGGTCGGTGAATGCGCGCCCGCGCCGGAAGCGGAGATCGAAACGGCGGGCGTTCAGGGAAGGATCCGCGGGCAACAGATCGATCGCACGCAGGGCGATGTCGTAGAAGCGTGCCGCTTCCTCCAGCGCGAAACCTTCGGCGGCGCGTTCGGCAGCTCTGACCGCGTAGTCCATGGCCTTTGGCGCATCCGCCGCCGTACGCGCCTGGTCGTAATGGTGTGCCAGGTCCGCCATTAGCGGGGCGCTCAGCGGCCTCAGACGCTGGAGCGCTTCGGCGACGGAGCGGTGCAGCCGTGATCGGCGTCCGGGTGCCAGATCTCCATAGAGCGTGTCCCGCACCAGGGCATGCGTGAAGGAATAGCGATCGGCCGCGCCCGGCACCGCCTGAATCAGCCGCGCCCCGAGGGCTTCGTCCAGCACGTCGAGGAGTCGATCCTCGCTCATGTCCGCTACCGCGCTCAGCACCTGCGGATCGAACTCGCGCCCGACGATGGCTGCGAGCCCCAGCACCCGGTTACAGTCCTCGCTCAGCCTCGCCAGCCGCCGGCTGATGGCCTCGCGGACGCCTTCCGGCAAGCCTCCCAGCTCCGATTGCGTCCTCACGCCGGCTGCGGTGCCGACGCGTTCGAGTGCACCCGTTTCGCGAAGGTAACGCAGAACCTCGCTCATGAAGAACGGGTTCCCCTCGGTGTTGCCGAGAACAAGACGCGTGAGAGCCGACGAGGTCTCTGCACCGGTCCAGTTCTGGATGAACGACGCGACCTGGTCCTCGGCGAGCCCGCGAAGGCCGATGCGCGTGACCCCTTCCTCGCGGCGCAGCTCGGCGAGGGCTTCGGTGAGCGGATGCGTTCGATGGAGATCGGTCTCGCGGTACGTGGCAACGATGCAGAGCGGCGCTTCGTGGGACGATCGCAGCAGATGCCGCAACAGCAGGAGTGTGGGCCGATCGGCCCAGTGCAAATCCTCGAGGACGAGCAGCAGGGGCCGGGCGGCGGAGATGCGGGATACGAGCGTCGCGACGGCCTCGAACAGGCGATACCGCCGTCCCTCAGGGCTGGACTCCACGGGCGGCGCCGGCAGCGCAACCCGCCTGGAGAGCGGCGTGATCATCTGCGCCAGCTCCCAGATGCCGTCGATGTCGGCGAGGTGCGACTCGATGATCCCTGGCGGACACTCGCGGGCATACCATTCCAGTGCTTCGACGAAAGGCTGTTGTGGAACGAGCGCCTCTGGATCGCAGCGGCCGAGCAGAACTGTCGCCGTCGGCCCGACCGAGCGGGCAAACTCGGTGACGAGACGCGTCTTGCCGATCCCGGGCTCGCCGGCGACGAGCGCGAGCTGGCGGCGGCCCGCAGCGGCCCGCGCCCACGCCGTCTGCAACTGATTCCACTCGTCTTCCCGGCCGACGAGGACGATCTGACTCGTTCCGGCAGCTGACAACGCCGGCGGAATGGGGATCGTCCAGCCGGCCTCGACATCGGCGGCAACGGCCGGCAGTCTGGCGCTCGAAATGGCATCGAGCGCCGCGAGGACTTCGCCGGCCCGCTGGTAGCGGCGGTCTGGATTGCGGGCCAGGCATCGATCGATGATGCGGCGCACGGGAGGCTGGACGCTCGCCGGCGGCGGCGTCGGCGGCTCGACGAGAATCGCCGCGAGCAACTCGGGAACCGTCGGCCGCATGAACGGCCGTGTTCCGCTGATAATCTCCTGGAGCAGCACGCCAAACGCCCAGACGTCGCTGCGCGAGTCGGCCCGGCCCCCGCGCAGCTGCTCGGGGGACATCGCGTACGGCGTCCCGCCGGTCATGACCTCCGATGCCGTAGCTTCCGCGGCACCGTGGCGTCGAGCGAGACCGAAGTCCACGACCTTGATGCGTCCGGCTCCCGACACCAGCACGTTGGCCGCCTTCAAATCCCCGTGCACGATGTTCCGGTCGTGGGCGTGCGCCAGCGCGCCGGCGACCTGCGCGGCGATGTCCATTGCAATCGCCGGCGCCAGGTGCGCTTCGGCAATCATGTCATCGAGCGGCCGTCCATCGACATACTCCATGACGATGAAGCTCTGGTTGCCGTGCTCGGCGACGTCGTGGACGGTGCAGACGTTGGGATGGTTGAGCGCGGACGCCAGCCGCGCTTCGTTCAGAAGCCGCGGCGCGATATCGGCGTCGTCGGTGGGCTGAAGAAACTTGATCGCGACCGGACGCTGAAGCCGTGAGTCGAAGGCGCGATACACGACCCCCATGCCGCCCGCGCCAAGAACGCGTTCGATTTCGTAATGGCCCAGCCGGGCTCCAGGAGAAAGGGACATGGGGTTGTAGTATATCCGGCGGCTCGAACCGACTAGCGGACTGGAGCCTGAGGCGTGAACGTGCCCCCCCGCACCAGTTGATCGAGAATATCGTTCGTGCGCATCGAACACGGCCGCGCCTGGTCGGGCGTGAGGTTGTCGTGTTCGGAGTCGATCATCGGCAGCGCTTCCACCGGACCGGAGATCTGATTCAGCACCGTCCAGATACCCGCTGGCGGTGAAATCGTGTCGATGAATCCTATGCCCGCCATGACCGGCGCCTTGATGCGCGCCGCGAAATTGGCGGGATCGAAATACAAAGCCGTCCTCATCACGTCGGGATTGTCCGATGGCCAGTTCGGGTAGCCGGCCTTGCGGCCGTGCAGATCGCCGTTCGTGTCCGCTCCCGCCGGCACGCACACCAGCACCGCGCTGATCTTCTCTGGCCGCAGGCCCGCCAGGGCGAAACTCTGCTGGCCGCCCATGCTGCCGCCCGTGACCACGATCGTCCGGCCATCCCAGTCCGCACGCGTCAGCAGATAGTCGAGCGCGCGGGAGTCGCGAAGATACATGTTGAGGAAATAGGACGTCTCGCGGTCGGTATTGCCGACGGCCTGGTAGGTGCGCGGGACGTTGCCCGAGGGGTCGGTCGGCAGCTTGTCGTGCGAGTCCACGTTGATCATCAACCAGCCTTCGGCGCCGCGAAGGGCAGCCGCGCGCGCGTTCAACGCGTAGACTCCCGCATATTGCAGCTGAATGAGGGCGGGGAATTTTCCTTCTCTCGCGGGCTTCGCCACGTACCCGTGCGCTTTGGATCCGAGCGCATCCAGCTCGAACAAGTTGATCTCGATGCCCGGCACGTCGGTCTCTACCGGAGTGATCACAGGGTTGATGGGCACCTTCGCCTGAGCCGCCAGCTTGCTGTCCCAAAAGGCGTCGAAGTCGGCGGGGCGAGGCGTCGACAATCCGATCTTCGTCGGAGCGACCGCGGCGCCAACGGCATAGAAGCCCGTATCGCGCCCGGCGTTGCCGCCCGCGAAACGCATTTCCCCCTCCCCGGCAGCCGCCGCTGCCGCCAGGACGCCGACCGCCTCGACCGCGACGTAGATCATTCCGGGCTGGTCGGCGGCGATTTCGATCGCGTCCCGGCCGCTGGACAGATCGAGCTTGCCCTCCTTGAGCACCACCGCGTTGTTGCGGCGAATGGTCCACCTGTAGGCGTACGCCGGCGGCGCCGACGCCGGCGTCACGTCCCAACCGACCTTGTCGCCGACCTCGTAGATGCCGTTTGCGTGATACGGCGTGAAGACGAGCTGCTGGACGATCGGCTGGCGCTGGGCCAAGGCGGACGCGCCGGCGAGGACGAGTACAAGGAGCATCCCCATTCCCTGATATTCTTCGCCGAACGTGCTCGAACGCGCTACTCCAACCCTTCTCGCGATGCTCGTCCTTCCATGGATCGGCGTCGCCTACTCACGCCAGCCACCGGACCAGGCGGCTCGCCAGGCACTTGCCGCGGCGACGGCGGCCGACCATCAGGCGATGATGGCGCAGCTCGGCATCCGCAAGCTGCGCCCTGGCCCGAGCGGCAACGAATCCGCGCCGAATCACGCCAACTACGATGAGGCGCTCGCCAACCCGTATCCGGTACTTCCCGAGGTGCTCACGCTCGCCAACGGCAAGAAGGTCACGTCGGCCGGCGCCTGGAAGACCCAGCGGCGGCCGGAGATCGTCGAGCTCTTCGAGCGCGAGGTCGTCGGCCGGATTCCGCGCAGCGTGCCGAAGGTAACGTGGTCCGAAACCGCAACCGAGGAACGGTCGCTGGGATCGCATCCGGTCATCGCCAGGCAGTTGATCGGGCACGCCGACAACTCGTCGTTCCCGTCGATTGCGGTCGACATCCGGATGACACTGGTGACGCCGAAGGCGGCGTCGAAGCCGGTGCCCGTGATGATCATGTTCGGCAACGGCCTCCCTCCGTCAGCCGCGACGGAGCAGCTGATTGCCGCAGGCTGGGGCTACGCGTCCCTGAGCCCCGCGAGCATCCAGGCCGACAACGGCGCCGGTTTGACCGAAGGCATCATCGGCCTCGTCAACAAAGGCGGGCGGCGAAAGCCGGACGACTGGGGCTCGCTGCGGGCGTGGGCCTGGGGCGCGTCGCGCGCGCTCGACTACTTCGAAACGCTGAAGACCGTCGACGCCAGGCGCGTCGGCATCGAAGGGGTCTCGCGTTACGGCAAGGCTGCACTCATCACGATGGCCTTCGACGAGCGCTTCGCGGTCGCGCTGATCGGTTCGTCCGGCGAGGGTGGCACCAAGCTGCATCGCCGCAACTTCGGCGAAGCGGTCGAGAACCTGACCGGCGCGGGCGAGTACCACTGGATGGCCGGCAACTTCCTCAAGTACGGCGCCGAGGACGCGAGCTTCGGCTCGCGGAACGCGGGGGACATTCCCGTCGACGCGCACCAGCTGATCGCGTTGTGCGCCCCGCGGCCGACGTTCATCAGCTACGGGATCCCGGAGAAAGGCGACGCCAAGTGGCTCGACCAGCAAGGGAGCTTCATGGCGGCCATCGCCGCACAGCCCGTGTTCCGGCTGCTCGGCGCCAGGGACCTCGGCCGATCCGATGACTACAGAACGGAGAAGATGCCGCCCGTCAACGAGGGCTTGCTGAACGGGCAGCTGGCCTGGCGGCAGCATGACGGCGGCCACACCGACGGCCCCAACTGGAAGTACTTCATTCCGTGGGCCGACAGGATGCTCGGCCGAACGGAAGTTTTCTGAGACGCCGATACACTTGGGTCGGAGACACCAATGAAGGACAAGCCTCGTATCTTCCTAGGCTCGTCAGGAAAACAGGCGAAATTGGTGCAGGCGCTCACGCGCGGTCTCGAAGACGTCGCGCACGTAGAACCGTGGACGACTTCGTTCGACCCGGGAACCACTACACTGGAGCGGCTCCTGGAGCTGTCGCGTGAGGTCGATTTCGCGGCATTCGTGTTCGCGCGCGACGACTGGACGACCACGAGTCCACCCGCAGCCGATCCATCGGAGTCCGGTCAGGCTTCTCCGCGAGACAACGTAGTCTTCGAAGCCGGTCTCTTCGGTGCAGCCCTCGGCATGCGCCGAACATTCATCCTCCATGCGAGTGGCGCAAAGCTTCCAAGCGATCTCCTCGGGCTCACGTGCGTACGCTACGCCGATGCGACCACCGCCGCCGAGATGAGAGCCATGAATCAGAAGCTTCGCAACGCGATAGAAAAGGAGGGACGCGCCGGCCACATCGAGGGGATGTGGTGGCAGTTTTCTCTGACGGAACGCAGCTCGGCAGAGCCTTCGGCTGTGAGCCTCTTGCGGATCTCGCGAGACCGCGACGGGTCGCTGGATGTGGGGGGCCGCTCATGGCAAGAGGATGGCACCCTGTCAGCGCGATACTGGAGCGAAGCGGCGAAGGGGAAGAAGGATCCTCCCGGCGTCTTCTACTATTGGAACGGCGAACGGCCCCGTCACCCGAATGCGCCGAAGCTGGAAGGGATCGGAGAGATCCGCCTCGAGTCCGCCGATCGCGCGGCCGGGTATTTTACAACTCGTTCGGACGCTGACCCGCAAGTCAACGCGCGGACGTCCGGTGTTTACATGCGCGCCAATCCCGAAGACCTCAGCATTCTGGACGGACCGGACGATCGGCAACGCGGCGAATTGATCGCCGAGCGGCTGAAGGATTGGAAGGCGAAGACAAACGCCTGAGAGGAGCCAGATGCTGCCAGGGGTGCCGTCGAGGAGATCCGGTGCGTGGGCTACGCTTGCCGTCGCAGCCGCGCTGGTGCTGACGAGCAGCGGTGCGGCGCTCTCCGGGCCGGACGGTCCGATCGGTGATTTCGACGGGCAAGGGGACATAGGCGCCCCGAAGATCGCCGGTTCTGCCGTTTACAACGCCGTCTCGCAGGAGTACAGCCTCGCCGCGGGCGGTACGAACATGTGGGGCGAACGCGACGAGTTTCGCTTCGTCTGGAAGCGGATGACCGGCGATTTCATCCTGCAGGCCCGCGTCGAGTTCATCGGAAAAGGCGTCGATCCGCATCGCAAGGCAGGGTGGATGGTGCGTCCGGCCCTCGAGGCGGACGCGCCCTACGTGGACGGCGTGATCCATGGCGACGGGCTGGCCTCGCTGCAATTCCGCCGCGGCCGCGGCGCGATCACCGCCCAGACGGAGATGCCCGGCGCCAAGGGCGCCGACGTCATCCAGCTCGAAAGAAAGGGCGGACGCTACATCTTCTCGGCGGCGAGGTACGGCGACACCTTCACCACCGCGGAAATCGCCGACCTGGATCTCGGTGACAAGGTGTATGTCGGTCTCGCGCTGTGTTCGCACAACGCGGACGTCACCGAGCGCGTCATCGTTCGCGACGTCCGCATCATTCGTCCCGCCAGGGAAGACTTCGTGCCCTATCGCGATTTCATCGGGAGTGTGCTCGAGACGCTCGACCTCGCCACCGGTCATCGCCAGGTCGTGTACCGGTCGGCGACGCCCTTCGAGGCGCCCAATTGGACGACCGACGGCAGCGCGCTCATCTACAACCGGAGCGGCCGCGGCGAAGGGTGGGGCGGGCTGTACCGCTTCGATCTCGCCACGCGACAATCCACGCTGATTGATACCGGCGTCGCCAACCGCAACAACAACGATCACGTGCTCTCGTTCGACGGCACGATGCTCGGTATCAGCGATCAGAGCGAGGCGTCCGGAGGAAGCTCCACGGTCTACACCGTGCCGGCCCGCGGTGGAACGCCAAAGCGAATCACGAAGCTGTCGCCGTCGTACCTGCATGGCTGGTCGCCGGACGGCCGGTTCCTCGTCTTCACGGGCGGCCGCAACAGCGAGTTCGACATCTATCGGATCGCCGCCGACGGCACCGGCGCGGAAGTCCGGCTCACCGACTTCAAGGGGCTCGACGACGGTCCCGAGTACGCGCCGGATGGACGCCACATCTATTTCAACTCGGTCCGCAGCGGGTCGATGCAGATCTGGCGGATGGATCCCGACGGCGGCCATCCGGAACAGATCACCGACGACGACTACAACAACTGGTTTCCGCACATCTCGCCGGACGGCCAGTGGATTGCGTTCATCAGTTTTCCGAGAGCAGTGGCTGCGTCGGACCATCCGTACTATCAGCGCGTCTATCTGCGACTGCTTCCGATAGCCGGCGGCACGCCGCGCGTGATCGCCTATGTCTACGGCGGCCAGGGCACCATCAACGTCCCATCATGGTCGCCCGACAGCCGTATGCTCGCGTTCGTCAGCAACACGGGCGCGGTCGAGTAATATGTGCCGCATGTCCGTGCGAGTGTGGAGTCTGGGCCTCGCTTTCCTCGGCATTCTTCAAGCCGCCTGCCCAGGCGCCGCCACCGGCACCGAATCCGGACCTGCATTACCAGCTCGGTCCGGACTCCTCACCCCGCGACGGCGTTCCGAAGGGGGAAGTCCGCGGGCCGTTCACGCTGCCGAGCGAGGCCTATCCCGGCACGCAGCACACCTACTGGGTGTACGTGCCGGCGCAGTACGACGCGAAGGTCGCCGGCGAGCCTGATGATCTTCAACGACGGCCAGGCCTTCAAGAACATGGACGGCGACCTGCGGGCGCCGAACGTCCTGGACAACTTGATCTACCGGCGCGAGATCCCGGTGATGATCGCGGTCTTCATCAATCCCGGCCGGCGCCCCGATCAACCCGAGCCGACGCCGCAGAACTGGGGCGATCGCGATACGAACCGGCCGACCGAATACAACACGCTCGACGACAAGTACGCGCGGGTGATCGTGAACGAGCTGATGCCCGCGCTCTACAAGGAATACAACATCTCGAAAGAGCCCGATCGCCACGGGATCGGCGGCGCGAGCTCGGGCGCGATCGCGGCCTTCACGGTGGCGTGGGAGCGTCCCGACGAGTTCCGCAAGGTGCTCAGCATGATCGGCAGCTTCACCAATATCCGCGGCGGTCATGCCTACGCCGACATCGTGCGGAAGCACGAGAAGAAGCCGCTGCGCATCTACCTGCAGGACGGCCGCAACGACAATCGGGGCGTCGGCCAGGACGGCAAGTACGACGAGACGCGTGACTGGTTCCTGCAGAACGTGCGCTTGATGCGCGCGCTCTCGGACAAGGGCTACGACCTCAACTACACGTGGGGCATCGGCCGGCACAGCCAGAAGCAGGCGGGCGCCATCATGCCGGACATGCTGCGGTGGCTGTGGCGGGATCATCCGGTCTCCACCGATCCGCAAGACGCGGTGGAGCGGGCGTTCAACGGAAAGTAGTTCACTCCCTTCGACATTACTCAGGGCGCGCCAGGCAAACGACGTAGTGACCATGCGCGCACTATGAAGACGCTCATCTCAGTCGTTTTGCTTGCTGCTGCGACCCCCTGGGCGGGCGCCCCGCTACAGACACCACCGACACCGCCTGCGCCAGCCGCTGCCGCGCAACCGACGCTGGCGTTCAAGGAGCTCCCCCAGGATACGAAACTGACGACCGCGTCAGGGGCCACGTTCACCGTGAGCAAGGGCTGGCACGTCGCCCAGACCGAGTCGATGATCGTGATCCAGGAGCCGGAGCGCGAGCTGTCGGCGGCATTTCTCGAGATCACGGCGCCGACCATCGAGGAAGCGATCGCCCAGGGCTGGAAGCGCTGGAGGCCGGACTTCAGCCGCACCGTGCGACTCACCAGCAAGCCGCCGGCCACGTCAGGATGGGACGAGATCGCGCAGATCGCCTACGAGACGAGCGCCGAGGAGCGGCGGATCGTCGCCGGCGCGGCCCGGCGGAAGGGGAAGACGTATTACGTCACGTTGATTGACGGGGCCATTGCGGCTGCCGAGCGGCGTGGGGCGCAGCTCAATGTCGCCGTCGGCAGCCTCGACGCCGCCGCGCGGGCCGAAGAGAATCTCGCGGGCCGCCGCGCGCACCCGCTCGATGCCGCCCGCCTCGAGAAGCTCGTCGCATTCGCGGAAGCAGCACGAAAGCAGACGAACGTGCCCGGCGTCGCGCTGGCGGTCGTGCAGGACGGCAAGATCGTGCTCGAGAAAGGCCTCGGCGTCCGCGAACGCGGCACCAACGAGCCGGTGACCCCCTCGACGTTGTTCATGATCGGCTCGATGACGAAGCCGCTCACGTCGCTGATGATGGCGCGGCTGGTCGACAGCAAGAAGTTCGCGTGGGAGAGCCCCATCACGAAGCTGATGCCGACCTTTGCGCTGGGCGATCCGGAGGCGACCGCGCGGGTGACGATGGCGCATACCGTGTGCGCCTGCACGGGGCTGCCGCGATGGGACATGGAATTCATCTTCGAGGCGAAAGGATCGACGCCCGCGTCGCGCATCGAGCTCGTGCGCGCGATGAAGCCGACGACCGGCTTTGGCGAGACCTTCCAGTACAGCAACCTGATGGTGGCCTCGGGTGGGTACGCCGCCGCGATGACGGCAACCGGAGAAAAGGATCTCCGGCAGGCGTACGCGCAAGCGATGACGTCCGAGGTGATCGGTCCGCTCGGCATGACGTCGACGGTGCTCGACCTCGACGCCGCGCGCAAGCGCGAGCACGCGCGTCCGCATGGCCGCACCTTGACGTTCGACACGGAGAACATCCCCACGGAGTACGAGCGCGGGGTCGATTCGGTGATGCCGGCGGGCGGCGCCTGGTCGACCGCGCGTGACATCTCGCGCTGGCTGCTGCTCGAGCTGGGCAACGGAAAACTCGATGGCAAGCAGGTGATCAGCGAGGCGAACCTGCTCGAGCGACGCAAGCCGCGCGTCAAGATCAGCGCCAAGCAGTCGTATGGACTCGCGCTGTTCATCGACGAGTCGCGCGGGCTGACGGCCATCGGCCACGGCGGGAACACGTTCGGCTTCAGCGCCGACGCCACCTTCTTCCCCGAGCACGGCGTCGCGTTCATCATGCTGACCAACGCCCAGGCGGCCAACGCCTACATCGGCGCCGTCCGCCGCCGGCTCGTCGAGCTGCTGCTCGACGCGAACGAGGAGGCCGAGAAGGCGCTCGCGTTCGGCATCCAGCAGCAGGCGGAGGCCATCAAGAAGCAGCTCGCGGAAATCACGCTGACTCCCGAAGCCGCCTTCGTCGATCCGGTCCTCGGCTCGTGGACCAACCCGCGCCTGGGCACGATCGAGTTCCGGCGGGAGGGGACCGGCATCACCCTCGACGTGGGCGAATGGAAGTCGACGGTCGGCGAGCACAAGGATCAATCGGGCGCGCGCCGGCTGATTCTGACCGGGCCGCCGTTTGCGGGCCTCGCGTTCTGGCCGCAGACGACCGAAGGAAAGCCGACGCTCCTGTTCGAGACCGCGCAGCAGAAGGTACGTCTTCGAGCGGACGCCGAGCTACGGAAAGTAACTGCTGGAGGCGTTTCATGCCGCATAATGAGCGGCGTATGCGCGCTGTGATCGCCGGCGGCCTGGTCGCCCCATTGGTGATGCTGACGGGCATGCTGGGTGTCGCCCAGCGCCCGCCGGCGCCGATCCTGAACGCCGCCTCCACTGACGGCTTCGAGACCATCGTCAAGCCGTTCCTCTCCGCGCACTGCGTCACCTGCCACGGCCACGAGACGCACAAACGCGAACTGAACTTCGAAGCGTTCACATCGGTCTCGGCGCTCGTCGATCATCGCGATCGCTGGGAAGAAGTCGTCCGCAAGCTGCGCGACCGTGAAATGCCGCCGGACGAGGAGCCGCAGCCGTCCGAGCATCAGCGCCAGGCCGTCGCCGCCTGGCTCGCGCGCGAGCTGGCGCGGATCGATCGGCTCACGCCGCCCGATCCGGGACGCGTGACCGCGCGCCGCCTGAACCGCGCCGAGTACAACAACACCGTTCGCGACTTGCTCGGCGTCGACACCCGTCCCGCGGACGAGTTCCCGCAGGATGACTCCGGCTACGGCTTCGACAACATCGCGGACGTGCTGTCCCTTTCGCCGGCGTTGATGGAAAAGTACATGACGGCGGCGGAGCGGGTTGCACGGACCGCGCTCTTCGGTGTGCCGCCGATGACACCGACGCTCACGCGGCTCCGTTCCGAGGGCCGGCGCAGCGGGGACGCGCGCGTCGTCCCGGCGCAGTACGACCTGACCGGACTGAGCCTGCCGAACGCGTTCCATGCCGCCTATCGCGCCCCGGCGGACGCGGACTACGTCGTCCGCGTCGGGCTCGGCGGCCTGCGGCCGGCGGGCTCCGCGCCGATTACGGTGACGCTCTGGGCGGACGGGCGCGAGGTGGCGTCGCTGGCGTTCGACGCCGAGACCTCCGCCAGGTTCGACGACGATCAGCAGGATTTCGGCGGACAGGCGGTGCAGTTTCGCATCCGGCTGTCGTCGGGAGACCACGATCTGGCGGCGGCGATCCCGCGCATCTACGAAGGGCTGCCGGCGCGCTATGGCGGTCCAAATCCATCGCCGCGCGACGTGCCGCGCAAGCCGTTCAATCCTCCGGCCAGGCGCATCGGCCGAACGGATCGCGGAGAGGCGCAAGGCGTACGACGAGAGGCAAGCCGAGCTGCAGAAGATTCCGCTCAATGGCGTGCGCGTGAGCACGGTGGACGTCGGCGGACCCTACGCGCAGGTCACCGGTCCATCCCGCGAGAGCAGCACCCTGGTTTACAGCTGCGGCCACAGGAGCGGCGGGCACACGGCGACGTGTGCGACACGTATCATGACGACTCTTGCCGGACGCGCGTTCCGCCGCCCGGTCGCTTCCACCGAGGTCGCGAGGTACGTGGCCCTCGTGCGGCGGGCGCAGCAGGATGAGGGGTCGTTCGAGGAAGGCCTGGCGGTCGGGATCCAGGCGCTGCTGGTGTCGCCTGACTTTCTCTTCCGCATCGAACGCAATCGCCCCGCCGTGGCGGGTGGAACCGCGCGCCCGATCACGCAGCACGAGCTGGCGACGCGCCTGTCGTACTTTCTCTGGGCCAGCATGCCTGACGCGGCGCTGCGACGCGCCGCCGACGCCGGCACGCTGCGGGATCCTGGCGTCCTGTCGGCGCAGGTGCGGCGGATGCTGCGCGATCCGAGGTCGCGCTCGCTCGCGGAGCAGTTCGGCGGCCAGTGGCTGCAGTTCCGCGCGCTCGAGTCGCTGACGCGCAATCGCGAGCGGTTTCCGGACTTCGACGACTACCTGCGGACGTCCATGCGCCGCGAAACGGAGCACTTCGTCGAGTACGTCATCCGCGAAGACCGCAGCATTCTCGACTTCATCGACGCGAAGTACAGCTTCCTCAACGAGCGCCTGGCGAACCACTACGAGATCGACGGTGTCGCCGGGCCGGAGTTCCGCCGCGTCGATCTGACGGGCACGCCACGGTCCGGCGTGCTCACGCACGCCAGCGTGCTGACCGTCTCGTCCTACGCGACACGCACGTCGCCGGTGCTGCGGGGCAAGTGGATTCTCGACAACCTGCTGGACGCGCCGCCGCCCGATCCGCCGGCGGATGTCCCCAACCTGAACGAAGCGTCGATTGGCACCGCGGCGTCACTGCGCCAGCAGCTCGAGGCGCATCGCAAGGATCCGACGTGTGCGTCATGCCATCGCCGGATGGATCCACTGGGCTTCGGCCTCGAGAACTTCGACGCCGTGGGCGCCTGGCGGACCACCGACGGAAACTTTCCGATCGATGCGACGGGATTCCTGCCGGACGGCGACGAGTTCCGGGGGCCCGAGGAACTGCGTGACGTGCTGGTGAAGCAGCGCCAGGCCTTCGCCCGGTGCCTCACCTCGAAACTGATGACGTATGCGCTCGGCCGCGGGCTTCAGGGTTACGATATCCGCACGGTGAGGGCGATCGCGGACCGGCTGCCGGCCAGCCAGTACCGGTTCTCGGCGCTGGTGCTCGAGATCGTGAACAGTCTGCCGTTCCAGCAGCGACGAGTCACACCATGATCATTACAGGGCGACATCTGCCGCGACGGACGTTCCTGAGAGGGATGGGCGCGTTGATTGCGCTGCCGGCGCTGGACGCCATGACGCCGGCCTTCGCGAAGGGGATGAGTGGCGCCGCAGGCGAGCGTCCGCTGCGCCTGGCGTTCACCTACGTGCCGAACGGCGTGACCATGGCCGACTGGACGCCATCCGCGGCCGGCACCGGGTTCGGGCTCACGCGCATTCTGCAGCCGCTCGAACCGTTCCGCGACGACATGCTCGTGCTCTCCGGCCTCGCGCACAAGAACGGCAACGCGCTGGGCGACGGTCCGGGCGATCACGCGCGCGCGGCCGCCTCGTACCTGACCGGCGTGCACCCGCGCAAGACGGCCGGCGCCGACATCCACAACGGCGTGTCGGTCGATCAGATTGCGGCGACGCATCTCGCCGGCCGGACGCGATTCTCCTCGCTCGAGCTCGGATGCGACGACTCGCGGACCGTCGGCAATTGCGATTCCGGCTATTCCTGCGCCTACACGAACAGCCTCGCCTGGCGCGGACCAGCGACGCCGATGCCTCCCGAAACGAATCCCCGGCTGGTGTTCGAGCGGCTGTTCGGCGACATCGACACCAGCGTTCCGCCGGAAGTGCGCGCGCGCCGGCTGCTGCACCGCCGCAGCATTCTCGACCTCGTCACGGATCGCACGTCGCGGCTGATGGGGGATCTCGGGCCGACCGATCGCCGGAAGCTCGACGAGTACCTGTCGTCGGTCCGGGAGATCGAGATGCGGATCGAACTGGCCGAGAAGGATCCCACCGGCCTCACGCCCGGAATCGACAAGCCCACCGGCGTGCCGGTGCTGTACGCCGACTACGTCAACCTGATGTGCGACCTCCAGATCGTCGCGTTCCAGACCGATTCGACGCGGGTCATCACGATGATGATGGGCAGGGAAGGCAGCATGCGCACCTACCCCGAGATCGGCGTCCCCGATCCGCATCATCCGCTCACGCACCACCGCGGCAATGCCGAATGGATCGAGAAGGTGACCACGATCAACGCGATGCAGATGGCGCTCTTCGCCGGCTTCGTGAAGAAGATGAAGGAGACCCCGGACGGTGACGGCACGCTGCTCGATCGGTCGATCATCGTCTACGGCAGCGGCCTGAGCGACGGCAACCGGCACACGCACAACGATCTGCCCGTGGCGGTGATCGGCAAGGGGGGCGGCCTGCGGCCCGGGCGGCACATCGTCTACCCGACCGACACGCCGATGACGAATCTCTACCTCACGCTGCTCGATCGCATCGGTGTCCACCCCGAGCAGCTCGGCGACAGCACCGGCAGGGTAGAGCACCTGACGGAGATCTAGCGGTCCACTAATCCTTCGAGACGCGATAGAGGTGCTTTCTGCCTCGGAGGTAGATCTCGTTGCCGACGACGACGGGGGAGGCGTCGAAGCCGTCGTCGAGCTGGTTGAGGGCGAGCAGCTTGAACGCCGGGCCGCGCGCGATGACGGCGACGCCACCTTCGCGCCCGGCGATGTAGATGCGTCCGGCGGCGCCTACGGGTGATGCGTACACGTTGGGCACCCCCTCGAGGCGCTGCGGGCCGTAGAGCTTCTCGCCGGTCTTCGCGTTAAAGACGCTCAGGATGCCGCTGTTGCTCTTCAGGAAGTAAAGCTCGTCGCCGTAGAGCAGCGGCGAAGGGACCCAGGGCGTATCGCGGTCGTACTTCCAGACGAATGCCTGGGGCGCCGCGGTGATGTCGCCCTTCGCTTCCGCCAGCCGAATGGCATGGAGCGCGTTGCCGCCGTAGCCGCACATCACGTAGACCACGCCGTTCGAATGCACCGGTGAGGGAACGCAGCTGTTCGTCAGTCCGGGGCCTTCCCACAGCAGTTTGCCATCCGCAAGATCGTAGCTACGGACCTTTCTGGTGCCCGGGGTGATGATCTGCTTTCTGCCGCCGTGCTCGACGATGAGCGGCGTGCTGTACGTGGTCTTCTCATCGCGAGGGGTGCGCCACAGTTCCTTGCCGGTCTTCTTATCCAGCGCCACGATGAAGGAGTCGCCCTCATGATCCCAGTTGACCACCAGGCGGTCGCCATCGAGGGCCGGCGAACTGCCCTCGCCGAAACCACCAGTGTCCATGTCGCCGAGGTCACGCTCCCACTTCACATTGCCCTTCATGTCCAGCGCATAGAGACCGCGCGAGCCGAAATGTGCGTAGACCATCTCGCCGTCGGTGACCGGGGAGCTCGAAGCCCAGGTGATGGTGGCATTGGGGTTCCAGCCTTCGTGCGGCAGCTCCTCGCGGACGATCTTCTGCCAGAGCGTGCGTCCATCCTTGCGATCGATGGCGATGACGATGAACTGCTGAATGAACTCTGGCTGCAGGTTGCGACGCGGGCCGGCTTGCGCGCCCTCAGCCGGAGCGGCCGCCGGCGGCCGTTCCTTCCCCGGCGGGCGCTTGTCGGTAGGCGCGGCGGTGAGGACGAAAATGGTGTCGCCCCACACGATGGGCGTGGCCGACCCCTTGCCGGGGATCTCCACCTTCCACTTGATGTTCTTGTCGGCCGCCCACTCGATGGGCGGGTCGCCCGCCGGCGACACGCCGCTCGCCAGCGGCCCGCGCCACTGCGGCCAGTACTCGTTGACCTCGGTGGCGGGAATCGCGGCGACCACGGCGATGGTCATCGCAATAGCAATGAAGAAGAGGCTGGTGATTCTCCTCATGATTCCTCCCACGGAGCGCTTCGTCACTGATTCTAGCACGCCGACGAGGATAGAATCGCACGCTGGGTGCAGCTCCCTCGCGAGAACGTCTTCGGCCATACCAAGAAAGCACGCCTCATGCGGGAGGCCCTCGGCCGCATGCGGAGCCGAGCGTCAGCAGGATCTGCAGATCCTCGACGTCGGCTGCGGCAACGGCGCGGCGCTCACGCGTTTCCTGGCCGTCGGCGGCAACCGTGTTCTCGGCATCGATACCCACGAGCCCAGCATCGAGTACGCGAAGCGATACGTCAACGTTCCAGGACGTGGAGTTCCGTCTCGCGACGATCGAGTCTCTTCTTAAAGAAGACCGACGCTTCGACGTAGTCGTGTTCGCCGACGTGCTGGAGCACGTTCACGAGCCGGAACGCATGCTCGCAGCGGGCGTGCAGCTCCTGCGTCCGGGAGGCCGCGTGCTTGTCACCGTCCCGAACGGCTTTGGCCCGTTTGAGATCGAATCCTCGCTGAGCCGCCTGCCGGCGCTCGGCCCGGCCAGCATCTGGACGATCGACCGTTTTGTGGCGGTGCTCAATCGATTCGTCTTCAAGGGGGCATGGACCGAGGTGGTGCAGCCTGCGGATCTGCCCTACAACTTGGAGTGCGGTCACGTTCGCTTCTTCAGCCAGCAGGGCATTCTGGCGGTCGCGAGCCAGGCAGGCTTGACTCCCGTCCGCAAGACCGGCGTGAGTTGGCTGTCGGGACCCTACACGAACTACCTGTTTGCCCCGAGCCGTTCGTTCTGTTCGGTGAACACCCGTCTCGCCGACATCCTGCCGTTCTGGATGCTGAGCGCCTGGTTCTTCGAGCTGGCTCCGATCGATCGCAACGCGTCAGCGCCAATCTAACTCGCCGACTCCGTCCATATCCGTCTAATGGCGACGACCAGCTCGTCTGCCGCCGACTTGTCGACGAAGCCTGATGCGCCGGCGGCCATCACCTCATTCCTGATGTGATCGTCGGTGGTGGCGCTGATCGCGATGATTTTCGCCTGCGGATTGTCCTGTGTGATCTGGCGACAGACTTCAAGCCCACTGACGTTCGGCAGGTTCAGGTCCATGACGATCACGACCGGCTGAAGCCGCGTCGCGGCGTCGGCGACTTCGCGGCCGTCGGCGATCACGCCGACGACGTCGCAGTCGAATGAGAGGACGCGCTGGAGAGCTTTGACGACGCTTGGATGATCGTCGACGAGCAGGACGCGAGGGCGGGTCGGCACTACGGACTTGCGCGTTCGTCTGCGCCGCGGGATGCGTGAAAGTCCAGCAGGTGTTCGAGCAACCGTTGCGTGTCGGTCCCCTTGACGAAGAACCGGGCCGCCCCCGCATGCTCGATCGCGTCGGCGGTCTCATTGCGAGCCAGCATCGAGAGCCCGATAATCCGGATGTCGGGCAGCTCGGCCCGAATGCGCGCGGTCGCCTGGACGCCGTCCATGTGCGGCATCGCGACGTCCATGAGAATGACGTCGGGCCGCAGCGTATGTGCGCGGGCGATTGCCTCGAAGCCGTTCGACGCATCGCCGACCACCGAAAGCTGCGGCCGCTGATGCAGCAGGTCGCGCAGCGCACGCCTGACCGCTGCGTGATCGTCGACGATGAGAATCCTGAGCGCGTCCGGGGACTTGCGGCCGTCCTCGGCCGCCGAGGCCGCTCCAGTCACTGCGAGGCTCGACTCCTTGCCGCCGGCGACAGTGGGCTGCGCCGCGTCCCGCGGTGCGACGAGGCGGACCCGGGTTCCCCTTCCGGGCGCGCTGTCGATGTCCAGCCGCCCGCCGAGCAGCGTCAGCCGCTCGCGGATGCGGAACAGCCCCCAGCCGCCCTGGCCGGCCTTCGATCGATCGTCCAGTTTCGCCGGTTCGAACCCGACTCCCTGATCGGTCACGGCGATGCACAACTGATCGTCGCCATCGAGCTCCAACGTCAGCGTGACCCGATCGGTTCGCGCGTATTTGACCGCGTTGAAGAGAAGCTCTCTGACCGATTCGAACAGCAGCGTGCGGACATCCTTCCGCCCGGAATCAGCGCGCGGATCGGCGGCTGGTCTGGACACTCAGCTTGTACTTGTCCTCGGTCCAGTTCGCCAGCCACGTGAGGGCAGCCGGAAGTCCCGAACGCTGCAGCACGGGCGGAAACAGCTCGACGTTCAGCGACCGCGCGACGACCATCGCTTCGTCGAGCTGCTGCTTCGCTTCGGCGAGCAGCTCGCTCGGCGCAGCGCCACTTCTCGGTCTCCCGCTTCAACTGCTGGTCGAGGTTCAAGGCCACGATGACCAGGAGCTGCTGGAGCCCATCGTGCAGCGTCCTGGCGATCTGCTCGCGCGCATGGTGCTCCGCAAGCGTCAGATCCCACGCCATCTGACTCAGTTGGGTCGTCCGGCGTTCCAGTTCGATCGTGCGCTCCTGCAGGGCCGCCGCGGCACGCTGGCGTTCGGTGATGTCGGTCACGAACGCAAACGCGCGTCCGCCGCCGGGGGTCGGAACGTGATTGACGGAGACTTCGATCGGAAAGATGGACCCGTCCTTGCGCGTGCCGACGAGGTCCCGGCCGGCCACGGCGTTCGTGCCGTCGTGAGACATCGACGGGTACCAGCCGCGCGACAGGCGTCCCGATCAGCTCCTCGGCGGCCCAGCCGAACATCGACTCCAGCGCACGATTCGCAAAGACGATTGTGCCGGCCGCGTCGGCCGAAACGATGCCCTGAGTGGCGGTCTCGAGCAGGGTTTGCAACGCGAGGTCGTGTTCCTCGTCACGGCGCGCCTGGAGCGCGTCCTCGATCCTGCGGCGCTCGGTGACGTCCAGTTCGAGCCCGGTGAGCCGCGAGAGGCGGCCGGCCGCGTCGCGATCGGCTCTTCCCAGACTTTGTATCCATCGGACGGCTCCATCCGGGCCCGGGACACGATAGGTGTGATCCCACGTATCCCTCCACTGCGAAATTTCTTCGAAGGTGCGCAGCATCCACGGGCGGTCGTCGGCGTGCACGCGCTCGAGCCACGTTTCGAACACTGGTGGTTCCTCCGGGCTGAACCCGAATCGGGCGCGGAAGACGTCATCCCAATCGGCCGCATTCGTGCGGAGGTCCCATGTCCAGGAGCCGCCGGTCGACGCCTCCAGCGCAAGACCGAGCCGTGTTTTCTGCTCACGCAGTGCCGCTTCGGCGCGGGCACGCTCGACGGCATCCCACGTCCGTTCGGCGACCTCGCGAACGAGCTCGATCTCCGCCGCCGTCCACACTCGCGCGGTGTTCTGATTGGCGCCAAACGCGGCAACCATCTGCCCGTCCTTGAGGAGGGGCACGCCGACAAACGCGGCGATCTGCCGCGCCCGGAACGTCGCGCGGTCGTCGTCGCTCAGGCGCTGATCCGTCTGCACGTCGCCGACAACGATGGTCTCGCCACGCTGCAGCGCCTCGCCCAACCTCGGCCCCACGGTGATTTGCGGCGGGCGTCCGACCAGCGGCTCGACGCCTCGTGTGTACTCCCGGCGAATGATGTACTGGGAGCCCTCGCGTTCGGCGTAGCCAACGCGGTTGACGCCGAGGTACTCGCCCAGATGCCGCGCGGCAGTTTCCTGGATGGCTTCGGCGTCGCTCAAGGGGCGGAGCGCGTCGTTCAGCCGCAGAAGAAACGCCAGCCGCTCTTCGTTCGCGCGCAGTCCGGCTTCCGCCTTGCGGTGCTCGAGCGTCGCCCAGATCCGATCGGCAACCTCCTGAACGAGGCTGATTTCATCGGCCGTCCACACGCGTGGCGAGCGGCTGTGTATGCCGAACGCGCCGACCAAACGGCCGTCCTTGATCAACAGTGGACCAATGTAGGCCCTGATATCCGCCGCCTCCAGCGCCGCCCGCTCTTCTGAGGTGTGCGGCGCGTTCGACGTGTCATTGACGGACAGCAGGCTGCCCCGCATGATCTCCGCCTTGCGGCTGCCGACTGAGATCGCCCCACTGAATGCGGCCGACCATGGAGGGCACACCGTCCACGTAATCGTGGACGATGGTGCCTTCGTCGCCCTCAATCTCGCAGTACGCCACGCGGTTGACGCGAAGGTGTGTCCCGAGCAGGCGGCATGTCTCTTCGAGAATGCGCGCAGGATCGCCAAGCGGCCGGATTGTCTCGTTCAAGCGACGCAGGAATGTCTGCCGGCTGTCGGTCCGGCCCACTGCCTCTTCGGCGCGGGCCCGCTCGCCGGCCGCCCACGTCCGCTCGGCAGTGATTTCCACCAAAGCAATCTGCTCGCGGGTCCACGTCCGCGGCGCGGCGCTGTGGATGCTGAATGTCGCAAGCCATCGACCATCCTTGATCAGCGGCGTGCCGACGAACGCCGCAGTCTCGCGCGCAAGGAGCTGCTCGCGCTCCGCGAGCGTGAATCGCGCATCCGTCTTGACATCATCGACGACCACCGTCTCGCCGCGGCGGGCCGCGTCGACAATCGCCTGGCCGAACCTGCCGACAGGGCCTCGACCGGCGATCGGCGCGACGCCGTCGGCATACGACCGGTTGATGACGTACTCGTCGCCATCGATGTGCGCATAGTTGACACGGCTGGCGCGGAGATGTTCCCCGATCAGGCGGACGGCGACTTCCTGGATCGCGACCGGGTCCTTCAGAGGTCGGAAGTGCTCGTTGAGGGCGATCAGGAAATGCCACTCGACGGACATACGTTGAGCCGATTCTAGTCGTTTTCGGAGACCGAGCGACGGACTGCTTTACCCGGAGGGGCATCTCCGGGATCTCGGAGGGACTCCGTCGTACCGGATATCCAAGGCCGTTCCCGGAACAACGCAGACGAAAACACGCATGATTCTGCGCGCCAAGCTCTGGCACACGACATGCCCCCTGCGCTACCGCCGTTGTACTGTCGCCGCGGGTCGGCGCGAGCTGAATCTCAATGAAAGGGAGCAAGTCGCGATGTCAAACAAGGAAAATGAAAAGGCACTCAGCTCTACAGAGAGCCTCCCTGAAGCCTTTCAGGACGATCCGCTTGCTGATACAAGCGGATTGATCTCACAGGACGTTCCCCCAGGCGTCGATCGCCGTCACTTCTTGATCCGAAGCGCTGTCGGCGGAGCTGCCGCGGTGATGATGGGTCAGACTGTCTCGCTCGAAGCGAGAACAGCGATGGCCATCGCAACGCTGCCGCAGCAGGCTCAGCCGCCGGCGTCGTCGGGTAAGCCGCCGGTCAAGGGAACACCGCCGCCGCTCGCCGCCGACCTGAATGTCGTGAAGAAGGGGGCGGGGCCGGTGTTGACGACGGTCGACGAGTTCTACAAGGTGGGGCCCGGACCATCGAGTTCGCACACGATTGGTCCGATGCGCATCACCTACGATTTCTACCAGCGGGCCGCCAAACTGCCGGCCGACAAGCTCGCCAAGGCGACGAAGCTTCAGGTGAACCTGTTCGGAAGCCTCAGCGCCACGGGAAAGGGACACGGCACGGAACGAGCCGCGCTGGCGGGACTGGTCGGGAAAGAGCCGGCCACCGTCGACCCGAAGTTCCTCGACAGCCTGCGCGACAAGCCTGACCAGGTGTTCCCGGTAAAGCTCGGCGACAAGTCGATCGACGTGAGCCTCAAGGACGTCATCTACGACGCGACGAAGGGCGACTTCAAGCACCCGAACACGATGACGGTCAAGCTCCTCGCCGGCAAGGAAGTGTTGCTCGAGCAGGAGTACTACTCAGTGGGCGGCGGATTCATCGAGTGGAAAGGGTACACGCCCCCGAAGAAGAACCCGCCGAAGTACCCGTTCAGGACGATGAAAGAACTGCGGACGCACGCCGACACCAACAAGACTTCGATCGCGAAGATCATGCTTGCCAACGAGACGTCGATCTCGGGCAAGAGTGAAGAAGAGGTCTATGCGTTCGTCGACAAGATCATCAACGCGATGGTCGCGACCGTGAAGTCGGGGCTGTCGATGCCGGAGGACGACGTGCTGCCCGGCCCGATCAAGCTGCACAGCAAGGCGGCGACCGTTTACAAGCGGGTCCAGGACGACAAGTTCCAGGCAGACCGCGGTATCGGCGCTCTGTCGGCATTCGCGCTGGCGGCGTCCGAAGAGAACGGGCGCGGCCACCTCGTGATCACGGCTCCGACCGGCGGTTCCGCCGGTGTCATGCCGGCGCTGGTCTTTGCGCTGATGGAGGTTCGGAAGCTCGAGCTGCAGAAGGTTCGTGACGGCATGCTCGCCGCCGCGGCCGTCGGCTACCTCTGCAAGCACCATGCGACGCTGTCTGCGGCCGAGGGCGGCTGCCAGGCAGAGATCGGCGTCGCGTCGTCGATGGCAGCGGCACTCGTCGCTACCGCGTATGACTCACCATCGCTGGTAGTCGAGAATGCGGCCGAATCGGCGCTGGAGCATCACCTGGGCATGACATGCGACCCGGTCGCCGGTTACGTCCAGGTTCCGTGCATCGAGCGGTGCGCATTCGGCGCGGTCAAGGCCTGGACTGCCTTTGCGATCGCCAGCAACGAGATCGCGTCCAGGCACCGTGTCAACTTCGACGAGACCGTGATAGCGCTGGCCCAAACCGCGAAAGAGATGAACAGCAAGTACAAGGAAACCAGCGAGGCCGGCCTGGCCCTCTCCGTAACGCTCTGCTGAACATGGGGCTCCTCGCGCGAACCCGGCCTGGGATCGTCTGCGAGGAGCCTCCATTGCATCACCGTCGCAATTCCAGTCCTTCGATCATTTCAGGATGGCTTCGGCAGGGAGGCTCACGTGTCGATACCCCGCGCATTAGTCGAGGTTTCAATCGCGCTGGCGCTGGCGTCAGTAACAGCCTTCACGACTTCTGCCTTCGGCCAGTCTCCCGCAGCCGTACCAAACATCACGGCCGCCGTTTTGGAAAACAAACCAGCCAGTGCAAAGAACCCGGCGGCTGAGGATCCCAAGCCAAAGGACCTTCAGAGCGAAATCGACGCCATGAAGGCGGAAAACGCCGCGGTCTGGGAACTGCTGCGCAGGATGGAGGAGCAGCAGAAATTACTGCTCGAACAGGTAGACCGGTTGCAGCGACGGTTTGAAGGGGGCGCGGCACCGGGTGTGTATGTGTCGGCGGCGCCGGATCTGTCTAGCGTCGGCCAGCCAATTGCGCCGCCGACACCGGCAGATTTCGCCGTGGTTGCTCCGCCACAGACAACCGACGATCGTTATCGCGATGGAATCGTAATCTGGCAAAACTCCCGAAGACGCCAAGGTGCCGTTCCTCCTGAAGTTCAACGTCAATACCCAGCTCCGATATCTCAACACACTAGGCACCGAGGAGACGTTCACCGACCACCTGGGGGTTGTCCGGGACGTTCATGCGCGCAACGACATCACGGTCAATCGCGCGATGTTCTTCTTGGGCGGCTACATTTTCGACCAGAGGGCGCGATATCGCGTCATCGTGTGGACGTCCGCCGGGGCCGCTTCGATCATCGTAGCCGGCGACATTGGCTGGCAATTCAGCAAGGCCCTCACGATCACCGGAGGCTACACGGGCGTTCCCGGCAGCCGATCGATGGTTGGCACGTTCCCATTCTTCTCGGCCATCGACAGGAGCATGGCGGACAACTTCTTCCGCCCCGGGTTCACCCAAGGAGTCTGGGCGAACGGAGAACCCGTGAAGGGGTTGAGTTATCTGGTGTTCGTCGGCAACGGCCTCAATACCCTGAATATCTCGGCAAACAAGATCGATACGCATCTGGTGGGATCCGGCAGTCTCTGGTGGGAACCGTTGGGGCCCTACGGGGAACCAGGCAAATCACGCCACATGTACGATGATTATTTCGCATCAGACAACATTCGCATTCGAATTGGCACCGCGTTTACGAGATCCCGCGAGGACCGTTTTTCGAATCTCGATCAATCGAGCCCTGACAATACTTCACTGTACAATTCCGACGGCGTCCTGACCTTCTCGACCGGCGCGTTCGCGCCTGGAGTCACACTCGATAAAGCCACCTACAGGATGTGGGCGATTGACGGGGGCCTCAAACGGAGCGGCTTTTCGGTCAACGGGCAGTACTTCATGCGCTGGGTGAACGACTTCGAAGCGGACGGCCCGCTGCCGCGCGATTTCACCTTCGACCACGGCTTCGAGTTGGCGGCGGGGCACTTCGTTTCGCCCAAGAAGCTCCAGCTCTATGTCCGCGGCTCGAAGGTGTTCGGCGAGTTTGGCGACTCTCACGAGTACGGCGGCGGCTTGAAGTGGTATTTCCTGCCGACCGAGCGGCTGTGGCTCACCGGAGAACTGATGGACATCCACAGATCGCCTTATAGCGGGGCCTTTACTCCGTATACCGCAGGGATGAAGGGCTGGACGCCGATGCTGCAGACGTTCCTCGCTTTTTGAGGATCGTCAGCTTCAGTCAGCGAGGCGAGTGCCGTCCGGACGCACCTCTGAAACCCACATACTGTCTATTCCAGAACGGAGCACAGCGTATCAAAGAAGACGTTAGGCCCCGGCCACTGTCCCGCCGCGAAGACGACTTCCTCGCTCTCGATGTTGCCTTGTTCATCGAACGTAAACTGAAAGTCGATCCGGCCCACATCAGCCGTCACGAGACCTTCGCCGGCCACGACGAGGTGCCAGAGCAGGCCGCGCAGCGTTTGCATGCCGGTGCCATCCGGATTGGCCGTCTCCTGCACCATGTTCACCGATGGTGTCCAAACGGACTCGCCGGTATCAAGATTTGTGAAGCTGACGCGCGTTCCGGGGGCCGTAATCAACGCGCGCTCGAAATTGCCGCTTTGGTCAAGAAACACCCGCACCATGGCCGTGCCGGTCGTGTGCACCTCCATCGGGAATCCGCAATAACCGGTGGTAAACGTGTCATCAACCGGTTCGCGAATAATCAGTGGCCCGGTGCCACTGGCGCGCGCCGAGAGACCGCTTCCCACCAGCAACGCGAACAGCAAACCACCGATGGTGATTTTTACAGGCATGTGGAGCTCCCTCGACCAGCGTGCACAAGTTGACGGAACAGACAATGGACGTCGGGCCGCTCAAGGGTTCCGAACCAACCAGATGGCAGCGTTTGCCTGGGCGTCCATGCCGACGACGAGGCGAGTGCCGTCCGGACGCACCTCGCTGAGCGCATTGGCAACGCCCCACTTGTTGACGGGAAGCCTGAGCATCGCCGTGGCCTCAGACCAGAAGAACGCCGTACTGACCCCCTGCGATGACGTGCTCATCCCGACCACTTCGCCCGCTGCATTGATGTCGAGGGCCCGGCTGTGCGGTCCCCCGAGGGTCTCGAGGTAGCGCGGCGAGCCTCCGCCTGCGTACCAGATTGCCGCCTGGAGACAGCCGGCCTCCACCGCGCATCCATTCGTCACGTAACCAGCGAGGTCGCCGGCGGGGTTGGCTCCACTGACGGCGCCCGGTCGGCTGTCGAGATCCTCCATCAACCGGGCTCCCGCAGGGCCGGTCCAGCGCACCGGCAGAGAAGCAGCGGTGGGATTGCGGGCGGCGCGCCCGCCGATGATGCTGCCGTCGGCGTTCACGGCAGTGGCAGCTGCGAAAACCCCCGATACCAGTGGCGTGAGATATTCCGTGCAGGGCGCCGACAGCGGCCAGGCCACAGCACGGCCGCCACTCTGACCAACGACAACGTCTCCGTCGGCGCTGATGGCGTGCGCCTCTCCTGCCTCGTTCGCGCAGCCCAGCGGACTGTATCCAGCGCCCCCGGGCCAGAGAGCGGGATAGCGCGGGGCACTGCCGACCCAGCCTACCGCCTCACCGTCATTGACGCCGTTTGCCTGAGCGGCCTTCCCCGCATAGGGCAGCTTGGCGATCACCCACGATCCGTTCTGCATCGTCCACTTCACGGCGTACAGCAAGCCGGCCCGATCGAAGCTATGACCGACAATCACCGTGCCAGCTTCGTTCACTCCATGTGCTTCGGCGTTGCTCCCAAGCGACGGGAGTTTGCTGAGGGTGGCGATCCCGGTGGGCGAGGGCTTCGGGGGCTTACGCCCCTGTATTGTGGCCGCGTTGCCGACGTGCTCTGGTCCGACCCCGAGCAGGGGGAACGCGACACATGCGACAACAGCGGCAATTGCGATCTTCATGTTCATGGAAGTCTCCAGGTATTCGGCTCGATCTTCGAAACTTACTGATCGGCGGTGAGCAATCCTACCGGGATGCCGGCCACTGGCAGCCTGTCTTGGCTGTTGTTTGCGTGTCACCAGCCAAATCGCTGCGCGATCGCGAGATACGCTGCGACATGTCCGTCCACGCGGCAGGGTTAGAAGAAGGAACTTGAGGCCGAACTTGTAGCCGTGATGCGGGTCAGTAGGGCAGCCCGACCTGCCGCATCACGGCGTGAAATGCCGGTTCAGCGGCGATCGCAGTGAACGGCGGGTACTGTGCCAGCAGGCCGAACTCCACGGCGCGTTCCTGGGCGGCTCGCTCGAGCGCCGCGAGTGCAGGGCCCTTCTCACCCAGCGCATCGTGAATCAGCGCGATCCCGAACCAGGAGACGTACTGATCGCGCCGGTGCGCCTCGAGTTCCTTGAGCACTCCGCGGGCGTCTGCCGTCCGGCCCGCCGCAGCGTACGCATAGCCCAGGTATGCCTCCAATCTGGAGTTGTGGCCGCGCGCAGGTCTCGCTGCCAGCTCGAGCTCGCGAATGCCGTCGTCGAGCCGCCCCATCGAGACGAACGTGATCCCGAGCTGGAAATTGATGCGGTTGTTGCCGGGGCTGCTCTCAAGCGCCCGACGCAATTCGCCGATCGCGCGGTCGTACTGGCCCGCGGCGCAGTAGGCGGATCCGAGTGCTACTTGTGCATTCACCGAGAGCGGGTCGAGCTTCCGGGCACCTTCTGCCACGGCAATCGCCTCTGTGAACCGACCCTTGCGCAACAGCGAGCTTGTCAAAGCTTGCGACTCAACAGCCTTCCGGAGCTCCTGTTCGCCCTCCTCCCATCGCCAGTGATACAGGCTGAGTATCTGCCCCAACGCCTGGTGCGCCTGGGGGAGCGTTGGATCGAGTTGCAGCGCCTTACGTGCGGCCGATTCCGCCTTCGGCATGGCCTGGTGCGGCGAAAATGGGCCGCCAAACAGGAACTGGACCTGAACGATCGCCAGCTCCGCATACGCTTCGCCGAAGTCAGGCTGGATCGCGATGGCCTCCTCGAAATATTTGACGGCGGTGATGAATCCGTCATATCGCATCTGGCCTTTGGCGGTGATCCCTTTCACGTAGGCGCTGTACACCTTCGGATTGACGGCGTGCGGAGTCTGCCGGGCAACTGCCGCGGGCCGGCCGGTCGCTGCGGCAATGTCGGACGCAATGCGTCGTTGCAGGCCGAGCATCTGGCCCAGGTCGCCTTCGTAAGAATTCCCCCATTCGACCCGGTCGGTTGCGGCTCGACTGAGTTGCGCGGTGATTCGAATATTCGTCCCGGACCGCCCGACCGTTCCGGAAACGACGCCATCGACCGGCAGCTCACGCCCGATTTCAGGAAGCCGCTTCGCGGTGTCCTTGTAGTGCCGGGCGGTTGTTCGAGAGACCACATCCAGACCGCGCACGTGTCCGAGATGCATGGTCACGGCATCCGTGACGCTGGCAACCAGGTAGTCCTGCGCCGTGTCCCCGGTGAGGTTCTCGAACGGGAGCACCACGACAGCACGGATCGGTTCGGTACCCGCGCGCTGTTTCCACTCGCCGCGGTCGTAGACCGCCCACCCGGCGACCATCAGCGCGAGAAGCAGGAGGCCCGCTGCACGCCGGACGGGGATCCGGGGGGACGTTGTTGCTGATTGCGTTGGCAACGCAGCCGGGTGCACGGCCGCCGGCTCGGACGGAATCGTCGCTGCGACGGGAACAGCTGCCCCTGCCAGGTCCGGCTCGGTCGAGTCGATCGACGCGACGAATCGATACCCGCGCCGCGGCAAGGTCTCGACGAAACGAGGATTCTCTGCCGAGTCGTCGAGCGCCTCGCGCAGCTTGCGAACGGCGCTGTTCAGGCCGACCTCGAAACCCACGAACGTCTCCGACGTCCAGAGGACGTGGCGAAGCTCGTCGCGTGTCACCACCTCGCCCGGACGGCGCAGCAGGACCTTCAGGATCTGGAAGGACTGATCCGGGAGACGGATCTTCAGTCCATGTCGGCGGAGCTCACCGGACCGGGTGTCGAGCTCGAACACGCCGAAGCGGAGGACGTGCGCCGCAGTGGACATCTGTATCTTCTTTTGAGAAGCGCTGAGAGTCTAACGCGTTCCCTCCACGAAAAGCGAATCAGACGCTTCTCTAACCTCCTTTCCGGCAGCGACTTGGCCGGTCATACGCAAACCAGCGGCGAATCAGCACCTATTTACATCGTGAACCTCCCCGGGACCGGCCTGACGAACCTCACCAGCCCGGCGCAGCCTCCCGGGCAGCCGGGGCTGGCCGGAGACAACTTCCGCTGCGACTGGTCGCCGAAGAGCAACGCCATCGCGTTCGCGAGCAACCGGACGGGCAGGCCGGAAATCTGGGTCATGAACGCGGACGGCTCGGATGCCGTCAGGCTGACGAACTTCGACGCAGAGCCCACGCCGAGCAACGTGAATGTCACGAAGCCGACCTGGTCACCCACGGGAGACCGTATCGGGTTCCATAGGAGGGTTGGACTGCACGGTCAACGCGGCCACCTGGAGGTCTACACGATGAACGCGGATGGCACCGACATCAGGCAGATTACGTTCACGCTGACGCCGGGCTTCAGCGGCTTCCCGACCTGGGGCAAATGGTCGGCACAACCTTAAGCGCAGCAGGTCGGATCGGACCGCGGATTACCCGGAGCAGCGTAGAATCGCGCCATGACCACCAGCCGACGCAGATTCCTCCAGAGCCTGGCCGCCGCCGCCGTGATGCCGCGGCGGGCCCTCTCACTCCCGGTGTACGCGCAGCGAACCCTGAAGCACCCAGCGACGGGAACCATCGGGCTGCAGCTGTATAGCCTGCGCCACCTGTTCGAGAAAGGGGACATCGCGGGCACGCTCGCGATGGTGCGCGGGTGGGGCTTCGAGGAAGTCGAGGCCGCCGGCACCTACAAGCTCCCGGCCTCCGACTTTGCGGAGCAGGTCAAGAAGGCCGGGCTGCGCATCGTCTCCACGGGTGGTGACTTCAACTTGCTTGCGAAGGATGTCGGCAGCGTAGTCAAAGAAGCGCAAGCGCTCGGTGCGCGACAGGTGATGTGCGCGTGGATTCCGCACGAGGGGCGCTTTTCGCGCACAGACGTCGACAAGGCGGTGCCGGTCTTCACGGCGGCCGGGCGCGCGATGCGCGATGCCGGCTTGCGCTTCCTCTATCACGCGCACGGGTATGAGTTTCAGCAAGGACCGGACGGCACGCTGTTCGACGCGCTGGCGAAACAGACCGAAACAGGGATCGTCGACTTCCAGATGGACGTCTTCTGGATCGTGCACGGGGGCGGCAACCCTGTCGAGTTGTTTGCAAAGTACCCGGGACGGTTCCCGTCAACACACCTGAAAGACATGAGGAAGGGCACGAAGATCGAGCCGACTGGAAGTGCTCCAGACGATACGAGCGTGGCGCTGGGAGAGGGAATGGTCGACATCCCGGGGGTGCTTCGGGCGGCAAACAAGGCCGGAGTCAAGCTCCACTTCATCGAAGACGAGCATCCGCAATCCGAAAAGCAGATTCCGCGTTCGCTCGAATACCTTGCCTCGCTGAAGCTGTAGGTCAGGATTCCCGCTACGCCGCGCGCCTGACTCCGATCGGCATCACCCGATGCCGCATGTACGCGACGAACGCCGCCATCGCGAGCAGCAGCAGCGTGGTGGCGGCCGAGCCGATCTCGCCGCGCACGACGTGGTAGATCGTCGCCGACACCATCACGATCATGATGCCGACGGCTGCCCAGGTGACCAGCCACGGCAGGATTCGCGTCAGTCCGGGAAGGATCAATCCGACCGCCGCCAGTATTTCCGCGACGCCGAGAAACAGCTGAAACCAGCGCGGCAGCGATGCATTCATCATCGCCGCGATCTCTGGAGGCGGGAAGAGAAAGAGCAGGCCGTGAGCCAGGAACGCCGCCGCGAGGAGCGCCTGGAGGATCCAGAGCACGATGTTCATGACGCCACTCCTTATACTTCAAAACTAGATCTGAGGCAGCCGGAAAATAGCGCTCTCAGGGGAACATCGACGCGCGAACGTTCGTCTCTCTCCTTGGCTGCTTAGGAGAGTGAGCTGAGATGATGCACCTCATCAGGCGTGTGGCCACGCGGATCGGAATCTACTGGCGGGTCATCACCCGCGGGAGTCACGTCGCATCCGAGATGCACGACGAAATGCGGTTCCACGTCGAGATGGAGACCGAGCGCCTGACGCGGGAGCAGGGCCTGTCGTCCGAGGAGGCGCGCCGGCGCGCCCTGGTCAGCTTTGGCGGGGTCGAGAAATACAAGGAAGCCGGACGCGACGTCCGCGGCCTGCGCTGGCTGGACGCCATCCTGCTGGATTTCCGGTTTGGCGTGCGGATGCTGGTCAAGTATCGCGGCCTGACGGTGGTTGGTGCATTCGCGATGGCGGTCGCGATCGCGGTTGGCGCGACGGTGGTCGAGTCGATCTCCGCGATGCTCGATCCCGCGCTGCCGTTTCCCGAAGGCGGGCGGGTCGTCTCGCTCAAGTTCGTCGGTTCGGATGCCGGCCCGGAGCGGCAGGTGATCCACGAGTTCGCCGCCCTGCGCGGTCAACTCGTCACGATTGAGCACTTCGGCGCGTATCGCAATGCGGAACACAATCTCGTCGCTGCCGACACTGCGCCCGAACCGGTGTCGGTTGCCGAAATCACCGCGTCGGCGTTTGCGATCGCCGGGACGCCGGCGTTGCTGGGGCGTTATCTGCTGCCCGCCGACGAATCGGAGTCCGCCACGCCCGTCGTCGTCATCGGGCATGACGCGTGGCAGCTCCGCTTTGGCAGCGACCGCAACGTCGTCGGGCGCTCGATCGGTCTCAGCGGCGTGCCGCGGACGATTGTCGGCGTCATGCCCGACGGGTTCAAGTTTCCGTTCAATCACCAGTTCTGGGTGCCACTCCGCGAGAATCCGCTCAAGTACCTGCGTTGGGAGGGACCTTTAATCTACATGTTCGGCCGCCTCGCGCCTGGCGTCACGATCGACCAGGCACAGGCGGAGTTTGCCGCCGTTGCGCACCGGACGGCAGATGTCCACCCTGAGAGCGGGCGCACGCTTCGGCCGGTGGTCGTTCCTTACACGCGCGACACCCTCGACGCGACCATGGTGTGGGTGCTGCGCTCGGGTCAGATCCTCGTGGCGGCCCTGACCTTCGTCGTCGCGATCAATCTGGCCATTCTTGTTTACGCGCGCACCGTGACGCGGCTCGGCGAGATTGCCGTGCGGAGCGCGCTGGGCGCCAGCCGCGGTCGCATTCTCACGCAGTTGTTCATCGAGGCATTCGTGCTGGCGATCGTCGGCGCGGCAGCCGGGTTGGGGCTCGCTCACTACGGGCTCGATGTGATCCAGGCGCTGAATGACAGGGACGGCGGCATGCCGTTCTGGGTCAGGTTCGCGTTGTCGCCCGGCGCGGTGCTCTACGCGTTCGCACTCGCGGTGCTGGCCGCGATCATCATGGGCGTCCTCCCCGGGCTCAAGGCAACTGGCGTCAGCCTCAACGCGAACCTGCACGAGCTGCATGGGCGCAGCGGGACTCGGCTGGGCGCCACGTGGACGACGCTGATCGTGGCGCAGGTCGCGGTCGCTGTCGCCGTGCTGCCGGTGGCCGTATTCATCGCATCGCGAGTCATACGCATGGAAATGGCCGGTCCGGGTTTCGCGGCGGAGTCGTTCGTCGTGGCAACCGCGGGCCTGAGCGCTGACGCTGTGAGCGTGCACCCGGATCGGATCACGGCACAGCAGGTCGAGCTGATTTCCCGGTTGAAAGCCGAGCCCGGTGTGATCGGCGTGGCCTTTTCGTCAGGCATTCCTGGATTCGCCGGCAGCGAACGGGTTCGCTTCGAGGAGGGTGCGCGCTTGAGCAACCGGACCGATCACGTTCCGGACGTCGGCGTCACCAATGCGCTGGTACCGAGCGTGACCCGAGTGAGTGTCGATATGTTCGATACCTATGACGTGCAGATTCTTGCCGGGCGGAACTTCACGTCCGGCGATGTCGGCACCCCGACGGTTGTCGTCAATCGCAGCTTTGCGCAGATGTATTTGCAGGATGGCAACCCCCTTGGCCTTCGTTTCCGCTACGTCAGGGACGAAGCGGATCCGGCGGCTCCCTGGTTTCAGATCGTCGGCGTCGTGCGTGATTATCCCGCCACCCCTCCCAACTTCACCCGAGAAGGCGAGCCCACCATCTACCACCCTGCCGGTGTGGGCAACATCGATCCCGTCGTGCTGTCGGTACGGGTCGCCGGCGCGCCGGCGAACTTCATCAATCGCTTCCGCGAGATTGGCGCCGAGGTGGATCCCGCGCTGCAACTTCGCGACGTCGGAGTACTGGCGGACCGATATGAAGGAGGGCGGTCGGCCCTCCGCTCGCTGGCGTGGGCGGTCGGGCTGGTCACCGCCAGTGTGCTGCTGCTGTCGGCGGCAGGGATCTACGCGATGATGTCGTTCATCGTGGCGCAGCGCACGCGGGAGATTGGTATCCGCACCGCCCTGGGCGCGCAGCCGCGACGGGTGATGTTGAATGTCTTCGGACGCGCCGCGTGGCAGGTCGCTGCGGGCGTGCTGCTGGGATCGATCCTGGCGGGCGCGGCATTCGTGGCGATCGGCCTCGGTTTTGGGCGCGCCGCTCCACTGTTGCTGGCGGTAGCGGTGATCATGGGGTTGGTCGGACTGATGGCGGCGCTCGGCCCGGCTCGACGGGCGCTGCGGATTCAAGCGGTCGAGGCGCTGCGAGCGGATGCCTGAATGAAGCCCGCGACACTGAGATTTGCGACGGCCACCTAGCTCAGCCGTGATATCGTCTCCCTGCCCAGGCTTCCCGAACAGGGCAGCAGTATCTTCAAGCTGCCGGCTCGATGTTCGGTCCGCGGGCACAGGAGGTTCGATGAGATTGATGGTTGCTGGTCTCGTAGTGTTCAGCGGAGTCGTCACTGCGACGCCGGCGTTCGCACAAGGTGCCCCCGCGACCGGGACGGACGTCTATCACGTTCACTTCGCCAAGGCGGCGCCTGGACAGGCCGCGGCGCTCGGCAAGTCCTTGATGGAGCCGGACAAGACCTCGCCGATGCCCACCCACTTCGTCGTGCTCCGGCACCAGGAGGGTGACGACTGGGATTACGTGGTGATACAGCACCTTGGTCCGAAAGCAGAGGTCACGGCGACGGCGCCGGCTCAAACCGACGCGCAGCGCGCGCTCAACGCCTGGCACAACGATACGTTCGTAAGCGGACCGTCGTGGGCGGACTTCACCAGGGAGATGGGACTTGGCGGATCCGCAAACGCGTCGAGCCAGGTGTACATCGTCGGTGTTCACCGTCCGGTGCCCGGTCATCGTGAGCAGCTCCTGAAGTCGCTGAGCGCCCCTGGCGCCGCGAGCAAGATCCAGACAGGCAACGTCCTGCTGACGCACATCGAAGGGTCAGATTGGACGTTTGCGACGATTACCCGTTACAACTCGTGGCAGGATGTGGCCGGGGATCGAGTGGCCTCTGCGTCGGCGGGAGATGCGACCGCCGGTGGATGGGCCGACATCCGGCAGCACTCCGGCTTCCATCGAGACACCATCGCCGATCGAATCTATCCGCCCAAGTAGGACTCGATCAGCCCTGTGGCGACACCGGCTTCAGCAGGCCGGTGTCACGCCAGGGAATAGAACAAATCGACGAACGATCGAACCGCGCCGTCCATGCCGGCCACCTTCGGGTTCGAGGCCTCGATCGAGCCAGGTCCTCGTCCGGCGCGTGCGCTCCGGCGCCGTGCCCCAGACCGAACTGTCCGGCGGGTAGACCGAGGGGCGGTCCCGTGAATGTCACGCCTGGCCACGAGCCGGCCAGCCGCGGCCACAGCAGCGGTTCGACACCCGACTTCTTGTATGTCTCCAGCATCGCCTTCACGAGGCGCGAGTCGGCCGGCGTCGCGGTCGAATCGTAGCCGCCGGTCATGTTCACCTCGACGTCCGCGAAGCCGTGCTTCGCGAGGTGTTTCTTGATCAGTTCCAGGGTTCCCGTCGCGGTCATGTCGGGCACGAGGCGCACGTCGAGTTTTGCCAGCGCGCGGTGGGGCAGAATGGTCTTGCCGCCCGGCCCGGTGTAGCCGCCGACGATCCCTTCGATGTTGATCGTGGGCTGCGACACGAGCCGCGCGAGCGAATCGCTCCACGGCTCGTCCCCGATCCATCGCGACACGCCAAGGGCTCTCTTCGTGCCGGCTTCGTTGCGGCGCGGGATCGCCGCATCGAGGATCTGGCGGAGCTCAGGGCTCAGCGGCCGCACCTTGTCGAAGAAGCCCTCGACGGCGGGCGTGTGACCGTCGGCCTTGACGAGCGTGTTCAACGCCTGCACGAGATGCCACGCCGGGCTGTCCACCTGCGCCGCGTAGCTCGAGTGGATATCCTTCGTCGGTCCACGGCCCCATTTCTGACCCGACGAGACGAGCTCGAGCTCGATGACGCCCTTCGCCCCGAGGCTCACCTGGACGGACCCATCGAGGTCCTGGTTGCCGAGCGGAATGATGATGCCGACTGCCTTGCGCAGCGCCGCCTCGACCTCCGGCTTGAGCGCGATCTCGCGGAAGTTCGGCGATCCGATCTCTTCCTCTCCTTCGCACACCAGCACGAGGTTGATCGGCAGCTTCTGTCCCACGGCCTTGAACGCGCGCAGCGCGGCGAGGCACGCGATCTGCGGGCCCTTCGTGTTTGTCGCCCCGCGCCCGACCATGATCTTCCCGACGCCGGGTCGATCGACGATGCGGCCCTCGAGCGGCGGGGAACTCCACTCCGACGCGTCGTATTGCTTGACGTCGTACATGAAATAGAGCGCCAGCGTCGTCGGGGCGCCGGCGTCGAGCGTGGCGAAGACGCCAGGCTTTCCGGCTGTCGGAATGAGGTCGACGCGGCCGAAGCCGGCCTCGCGTGCGAGCCGCGCCATGTACTCCGCACCCTGCGGATAGCCCACGTTCTCGGCGGCAATCGACGGCAGAGCGATCCACTCGCGCAGTGCCTGGATCGTCGCATCATGATTGCGCGCGATTTCGGCGACCACGGTATCGCGGCCGCTCTGGGCGAACAGGCCGGGCGCTCCGACGGCGACGCCGGCCACGCCCGCGACGCTCGTCTGAAGGAAGTCCCGCCGGGTGACGCCATACGCTGATTCCATTGTGATTCCCTCGCAAATGGTGGACGCGCCACATAACTATATGTTGAACGGCTATCGCTGCTCCTTCACGTATTTCGCAATGTCTGCCGCGGTCGCAAACCAGACGCCCGGTTTCGATTTCATGTAGGCCACGAACTCGGAGAGATGCTTCATCGGTGCGCGATGTCCGCTCAGGTACGGGTGCAGCGTCAGCACGAACATCGTCCCTTCCTCGTAGGCGCCATCGAACTCGTCGCGGTAGAGCTGATACAGCAGCGCCGGCGAGGGCATCCGCCCGTTCTGGCCAAGGTACGGCGTTTCGGTGAGGGTCCAGTCGATCGCGAGCTCGACGATCCCCGTGGGCTTGCCGCGCGAGACGATCTCGTACGGCTCGTCAAGCGCCTGCAGGCTGCTGTCGTAGAGGAACCCCTTCTTCTGGATCAGATCGAGCGTGATCCCGCTGAACGCCCAGGACGGCGCCCGGTATCCGACCGGACGCTTGCCGGTGACTTTCGTGAGGTGCTCGATCGCCTGATCGAGCAGCCGTTCCTCTTCGCCCGGCTCGAGGCGGGGAGTGAACTCGTGAATCCATCCGTGGACACCGACCTCGTGCCGGCCGCTCTTCTGAATCGCCGTTACCATCTCGGGATGCAGCATCGCGTCCACCGCGGTCATGAAGAAGGTCGCGGGCACCTGATAGCGATCGAGCATGCGAAGGATGCGAGGCACGCCAGCTTGCGCGCCGAAGTCGGCCGCCGAGATCGTCGTCGGTGACGTCGTGCCGTCACGCAGGTGCGGCGCTTCGGTGTCGGTGTCGAAGCTCAGGCAGACGGCGACGCGGTTGCCGTTTGGCCATGACTTCGGCGTCAGCTTCCGTCCGACCCGCGCGACGTCGATCGCGTCGCGCATCTGACTCTCCGTCCACCTCGTCCCCGGCTGATTGGGCGCTTGTTGCTGTTGGGCGCGGCCCGGGACGATCACGATCAATGAAAGGACAACGGTGAGCGCGCACAGCAGTCGACGTGTGGATTTGATCATGAAAGGCTCCGGCAAAATGGCGCTGGCGGACCAGCGTCCACGCAGGATACCGTAAAGATCAGCTCCGGCGCGCCAGGCCTTCACGCCTCTACTGGATCGCGAAATTCTGATCCGAGGCGTCCGATACGCTTGCGCTCTTGAGCCACGTGATCCGCACGCGCGCCGTCAGCGTGGCCCATCCGGCCTGGACCGTGACGGCCTGTTTGCCGTCGGAAGGTGTCGCCGACAGCAGGACGATCGGGTAGGTGACACCGCCATCGCGCGAGAGCTCGATCACCACCTTCTCCAGGCTGCCAAGATTGCTCGCCCATTGAATCGTCTGCTTCGTGCCGATTCCCCACGTGTGTGATGACAGGTTCGGTCTGGTCACGGTCAGGAACGGCTCGGCGATCGCGAAGCTGACGTTGCTGACGTCGCTTATCGACGGATCGCTGACCGATGTTACCCGTATCCGCGCCTCGCTGGTCTCAGGGCCGGTGACCGTCCAGTTGAAGGTGCCGCTGGTCGCACCATTCTTGACCGACGCAGCGATGACGCTGAAGGTTGCGCCGGCATCCCGGCTGATTTCGACCTTCACCAGCGACTTGGCGGGAAGATTGTGCGACCACTGAATTTTCTGGACGCTTCCGATCGCCCAGTTCACCCCCGTGTTCGGCGCCGTAACGACGATGGCCGCAGGCACAACCACGCTGGCGGAGAACTCGGAGGTGTTGTTCACCGGATCCGTGGCAGTCGCGGTCACCGCGTGGCCCGCCGGGATGGGCTTGCTGAACGTCGCGCTGAGGTTCGCGAGGCAGCCAGCGTCTGTCGTTACGGTCTTGGAACCGAGGAAAGTCTGGCCTTCGCCGTATCCCGACGGGTCGCCCGCAGGACTGGAGTAGAAGTCGAGTACCGAAGGTCGTCGAAGGCCTGCTGTTGAGCGTCCCCTGCAATGCGCCGAGGCCGGGAGCGCTCGTCAGGACGGGCGCATTCTGCCGGCCATTCGCTCCGGTGTCGGCGTCGCAGACGTCGTTCGGTGTCACGCCGTCGGCGCCGAGGTCGATGCCCAGCGCGCCGTTCGAGCCGATGGAATTGCCGCGAACGAGGTTGCCGACGGGCTGGGAGCCGGCAAACTGCAGGGCGACCCCGGCGCTTCCGTTGCCGCCGATGACATTCCCGGCGCCATTCGCCGTCCCGCCAATCGCGTTGTCGTGAGTGCCCTGAATCGTAATTCCGAACCCGGCGTTGCCGAGTAGCGTGCCGTTCGCGGCGACGCCGATGTAATTACCTTGAATCGCTGTCTTCGCCGACACGCCGATGGAACGAATGACCACGCCGTCGGCGCCGTTCGCGGCGATCACATTGCGCGCCGCCCCGGTTGACCCGCCAATGATGTCGTTCGATCCGCTCACGAGGCGGAGCCCGGGTCCGGCGTTGGCCAGCGCGGCGTTGCCGGTGGCGGTCGTCCCGATGTAGTTGCCCTGCACCGCCAGATTCGGGCTGATGTTCGCGAGGATGCCCCCATTAACAGGATCGTCGTTCCCGGAGATGACGTTGCGGGAACCCGCGGCGGTGCCTCCGATGGTGGTGCTGCCGGAGAGCTCGACGTACACGCCGCTCAGCGCGTTCCCCAAATCGAGCGTGCCGCTCGCGTCCGTTCCGATGAAATTACCGAGAACCCTGTTGCCAGTGGCATTGCGGATTTCGATGCCGTTCAGGCCGCTGCCGGAAACGACGTTGCGCGCGGCGCTCGTCGTTCCGCCAATAGTGTTGTTCGGCGTGACCACGAGCATGCCCTGACCGGGATTGCCAGGCGCCGACGTTCCACTCGGATCGAGGCCGATCCAATTGCCTTCGAAGAGGTTGCCGCCATTGATCGAAACATTGATGCCGGGGCTGCCGCCGGTGATTACCAGATTGCGTATCGCGCTGCTCCCTCCGCGGACGATCAGGGTGTTGCCGGCCCCCCCGGCGTCGAGGTGCACCCGCGTCGCACCGCCGGTGTTTCCATTGATCGTTATCGGGGAGGTCGCGATCCAATCCGCCCCACCCCGTTTCATGATCGTGGGTGTTCCGCCGCCGAGCGCGAACTCGATCGCGTCCAGATCGCCGCTGACGTTGGCTTCGTTCAAGGCGGCCCTGAACTTACAACCTCCGGTGCATTTGCCGGTCGTGTCGACCGGACCGATCCGGCAGGCGTTGTCGGTGAGGTCGCAGTCAGGGTCGTCGCCGGCGTCGTTGACGACGAACGTGCGGGCCGCCGCCGACACGAGCGCGCTCGGAGCGTCGCTGCCGTCTTGAAAAATGACCAGATCGCTCGTCGCGTCGCCGTCGAGGCGCATGGAGAGCACGGCCCTGGGGGCGCCGGTGAGCTCGATGATCGCCGGGGTTCGAACGGCGTCCGGCGGTACAACGAGATCCGCCGGCGGCTGCGGTCGATGATGAGAAGGTCGTCGGCCGCTGATGCAGACAATCGCGCGGCTGCGACGAGCAGCGGCTCCGTTCCATGCTGCATCGATGCCAACTCGGTGTCCTCACTCCCTGTCACCGTCGTGAACCGCCACGCAGCCGGTGTTCCCCGACGACGCGTGAGCGTGTGGACCGCGCCGTCCTCGTCAACGAGTGCCAGGCCGCCCGCGCCGGAAGAGTCGAAGGCCCCCGCGGCCATCGCCACCGGACGAACACCCAGCACGTGCCGCGACAACGACATTGCGGCAAAGGCTGCGCTCGGCTCCGATTCGCTGTTTCCGTGATCGATCAGCAGTTCGTTGCCGGCCAGCACTGCCAGGTCCCCGAGCGCGTCATCGTCGAGCTGGGCGATCGTCACTTCGCCTGGCGCCGGCACGCTGATTGTGCTGGGAGTGCTTCGAAGGGCGCCGTCGGGACCTGCGAACACCAGCACCTGACTTCCATGCTCGCCGGAAACGCTCACCGCGAGATCCGCGAGCCCATCGGCGCGGTTCAATTCTCCGGCGGCCATCCCGCCGGCGCCGGCGGGCAGGGGAATCAGCAGCGCGGGCGCGAGCGCGCCGGTCCCGTCGCCCCGCAGCCACGCAACGACGCTGGCGCGGCGGGAGGCTGCCGCGACATCGAGATGTCCGTCCGCGTCGAAATCTCCAGTCGCCACGAAATCGGGCGCGATCGGAAGCTCGATCCTGACGGGGGTGAAGAACGGGGATGCACCGCCCGCATCGCCGTAGACGGCGGCAACGTTGCCGCGATAGATAGCGAGCAACGCGAGGTCGCCGGCAACGACACCCGCGACGAGGTCGGGTACTCCATCCTCGTCGAAGTCCGCCGCCGCCAGCGCAAGCGGGGTCACTGGCCCGACCTCGAGCGCCGCGACGGGTGGTCCGTTTTCGAGCCGGACCGTGGCGAGCCCGCGTGACACGACAACGCCGCCTCGTTCGCTTCCAGGTTCCGACAGCGCTCGTTGCGCGGTGAGCCATGCCGTCGCGAGGCCGAGTGTCATGATCGAGAGCAACACGGTGGCTACTGGGCGGGCGTAAGAGCGGGCGCGAGTGTTCATTGAAGAGCCCCAGAATGAGACAACACACCGGGTATGTGGTTGTCCCGGGGATTTCGTGACACGGGGTGGGAGGAGTAAATTCTGCAGAACGATCGCAGACAACGAAAGCCCACGACCCGGACAGGAGCAACGGATGTCGAAAATCTCCCGCCGCGAGCTCGGCCGGCTCGCGGCCGCCGTCACTATCGCGCAAGGCGTTCCGGCTACAGCCCGGCAGGCGCCCGCGCAACCGGCCTACACCGGCCCGTTGACTGGCCTCGACACCGGTCTCGACGACAGACAGTTCGATCCGGTGGCGTCCACGCGCGAGCTGTATGCGCAGGCGCCGCGGCAGCTGCGATTTCAAGCGAAGACCCGCGCCGAGGCGGAAGCCTGGCAGCAAGCCCTGCGCGCGAAGCTGGTCGATCTCCTCGGGGGCTTCCCATCAGCGCCCGCGGCGCTTCGGCCCAAGGTCCTCGAGACGCGGGCTTTTCCCGGCTACCGGCGCGAGAAAGTGGTGTTCGACAGCCGTCAGGGCATGAGCGTCCTGGCGTATGTCCTCACGCCGGCGCGAGCGGTCTCGCCGGCTCCGGCAGTGATTTGCCTGTCCGGCCACGGCCGCGGCGTCGACGACATCGTCGGGATCGACGAGCAGGGGAGGGATCGAACGGACAGGAGCGGGTACGCGCATGATTTCGCGATTCAGGTCGCGGAAGCCGGCATGGCCGCCGTGGCGATCGAGCAGATCGGATTCGGATGCCGCCGCGATCCCCGCAGCGCGGGCCGCGGTCTCGGGCAGAAGGCCTGCGATCCGGTGGCGGGCGGCGCACTCATGCTGGGCCAGACGCTGATCGGCTGGCGGGTCTGGGACGTGATGCGCACGATCGACTACATCGCGACCCGCGCCGATCTCGATGCGGGGCGGGTCGGCTGCATCGGAATCTCCGGCGGCGGGACGACGACGCTGTTCGCCGCGGCGCTCGAGCCGCGGATTCGCGCCGCCATGGTGAGTGGATATCTGAACACGTTCAGCGACAGCATCGGCACGCTGAGCCACTGCATCGACAACTTCGTGCCCGGCATCCTCAACTGGGCCGAGATGCACGACGTCGCCGGACTCGTCGCGCCGCGTCCGTTCTTCGCCGAATCGGGTGAGAAGGACAACATCTTTCCGATCGAATCGAGCGTCGACAGCTTCAAGCAGGTGCGCCGGATCTACGAGGTCTTCGGCGCCGCCGAGCGGGCCGAGCAGGAAGTCTTTCCGGCCGACCATTCGTTCTGGGGAAGGCGGGGCATTCCGTTCGTCGCCCGGCATCTGTAGGCTGTAGTCCGGGTTGGGTTAGAATGAGAAGAGCGGGCGCCGAATCGTTCGGCGGTGCCCGCAGCGATTGTTTCAAAAGGGGTTACGGCATTCGCCGTAGCCCCTTTTGCTTTGTACTGCGGGAGGGCACGTGGACAACGAGAGCCTGATTCGGTTGTTCGAGGCGGGGGAGGCGCCACCGGAAGGATTTCACCATCGCGAGCACGTCCGTGTGGCGTGGTGGTATCTGCGCGAGTCGCCGCTTCCCGAAGCGCTCGGGCGCTTCGTCGCGGGCCTGCGCCGCTTCGCCGACGCGCAGGGGAAACCAGACCTGTATCACGAGACGATCACGACGGCCTATGTGCTTCTGATCGCCGAGCGGCTCGACGATGGAGATCGTGAACTCGACTGGGATGATTTCGCGCGGCGCAACCCGGATCTGTTGACCTGGAGGCCGTCCATTCTGGCGCGCTACTATCGCGACGAGACGCTGGCGTCGGCACGTGCGAAACGCACTTTCGTGATGCCCGACCGGCTCGAGATCACAAACTCGTCCACGTGCTAGGATGCGCCCATGATGACGAACCTTTTGCTCGTGCTGTCACTCGCAGCGCAGCAACCCGCGGCGCTTCCCTCGAAGCCGCTCCATTACGGCTTCTTCACCATCACCTTTGGCGATGATGGATCGTTCTCCATCGTCGGCAAGGAGTGGCCGGCGATGAAAGGAACATGGAAGCTGGAGAAGGACGAGGTCGTCGTCGAAACCACCGGCGGTTCGCCGGCGCGGCCGTGCACGACCCCCGGGCGCTACAAGTATCGCGTCGAAGGGACACGGCTGATGCTCACGACGGTCGCGGACGACTGCGTACCGCGGCAGATGGTGATGCGCGAGAGCACGTGGCGTCCGCAGGGCGAGGCCGATGCCGTTCCCGAGCGCAAGATCGTGCGCAGCGGCCCGGAACGCGCGCCGAATCTGCCCGTCGCAAAGCCGGCGGCGGCGAGCTGGCCGTCGTTCCGCGGACCGAATGCGTCCGGCGTGGTTGACGGGCAGAACCTGCCGGATGCCTGGGACGTGAAGACCGGCAACAACATTCTGTGGCGCACGCCGATCCCGGGCCTTGCGCACTCGAGCCCGGTCGTCTGGGGCGACCGCGTCTTCGTGACGTCGGCGATCAGCAGCAAGGGTAAGGCGACCTTCAAGCCGGGACTCTACGGAGACGGCGACGCCTCGGAGGACCGCTCGAATCACAAGTTCGTCCTCTACGCGATCGACAAGGGAACCGGCAAGATTGCGTGGGAGCGCATCGCCTACGAAGGTGCGCCGCGCAACAAGCGCCACATCAAGTCCACCTACGCCAGCGCGTCTCCGGCCACCGACGGCCGGATCGTCGTCGCGTGGTTCGGATCCGAAGGTGTCCACGCCTACGACGTGAATGGCAACCCGCTGTGGAAGGTCGACATCGGCCGGGTGGACATGGGCGCGTACGACATCCCGTCGTACGAGTGGGGCCCGGCGAGCTCGCCGGTGATCTGGAAGGACATGGTATTCGTCCAGGTGGATACCCAGGGGGATTCCTTCCTGCTCGCGCTCGACGCGCAGACCGGTAAGACCCTCTGGAAAACCGACCGGCAGGAGCTGCCGTCGTGGGGCACGCCAACCGTCGTCTCGACCCCGAGCGGGGGATGAGCTGGTCACCAACGCCTCGAACTACATCCGTGCGTACGACCCGCGAACCGGCAAGGAGCTGTGGAAGCTTGGCGGCAGCTCGAAGATCACCGCGCCGACGCCGTTCGTGGCGAACGGACTGGTGATCGTCGCCAGCGGCCGTGGGCCCGAGCGTCCGATCTTCGCCGTGAAGCCGGGCGCGCGCGGCGATCTCACGCTGGCGAAAGATCAGACCAGCAGCGGACAGATTGCATGGAGCAAGACAGGCCGCGGATCGTACATGCCGACGCCGCTGGCCTACCAGGGAATCCTGTACGTGCTCGCCAACAACGGCGTGTTCGACGCCTACGAGATCGAGACGGGCAACGAGATCTACCGGCAGCGTCTCGAGCCGGTCGGCAGCGGCTTCAGCGCGTCGCCGGTCGCCGCTGACGGGAAGATCTACCTGACCAGCGAGGACGGCGACATCATCATCATCGCCGCCGGCCGCGAGTTCAGGAAGCTCGGATCGAACTCGATGGGCGAGCTGGTGATGGCGACACCGGCGATGTCGGACGGCGTCATGTTCGTGCGCGGGCAATCGACGCTCTTCGCCATCGGATCGCCGGCGTCCCGTTAGCCATGCGCGCGCGTGTAGCTTCCGCCTTAAGGCGGAAGCTACAGAATTCGCTCTAAATCAATCGAGACTTAGAGAGGTGTTCGAGCACAAGTGGCATATCGATCTCGCGGCCGCGCCCGCGGCGACGCGGTGAAGTAGTACCATTCGGCATGACCCAGTCCGCCGGCAAGCGATCCCGCGTACGGGCGACGCCGCGCGGCCGCCGTGTCGATCCCGGAGCGCGGGAAGAGCTGCTCGACCTGCTCGGCGACGCTCCCCGCCGCCGCGATCTCCTGATCGAGCATTTGCACCGCATCCAGGACCGGTTCGGGTGCCTCTCGGCCGCCCACCTCGTCGCGCTCGCGGACGAGATGAAGCTCGCCATGGCCGAGGTCTACGAGGTCGCCACCTTCTACCATCACTTCGACGTCGTCCGGGAAGGGGAGCCCGCGCCGCCGTCGATCACCGTCCGCGTCTGCGATTCGATCGCCTGCGAGTTGGCCGGCTCTGACGAACTATTCGAGAGACTGCCAGCCATCCTCGGAAAAGACGTCCGTGTGCTGCGCACCCCGTGCGTGGGCCGCTGCGAGACGGCCCCGGTGGCGGTGGTCGGGCAGAATCCGGTGCCCCGCGCCACCGTCGAACGTGTCGTATCGCGCGTGCGATCCGGTGAAGTCACCCATTCGGCGACCGACGTCAGCATCACGCCGGGACACATCGGGTATGCCGCCTATCGTGACGCCGGCGGCTACGCGCTCGCCGCCGCGTGCGTCAGGGGTGAGCGAACGCCCGCAGACGTCATCAAGATGATGGAGGATTCAGGCCTTCGCGGCCTGGGCGGCGCCGGCTTTCCAGCCGGACGGAAGTGGCGGATCGTGTCCGGCGAACCGGCCCCGCGCCTGCTGGCCGTCAACATCGACGAGGGCGAGCCGGGCACTTTCAAGGATCGCTATTATCTCGAGCGCGATCCGCATCGATTCCTCGAAGGCACGATCATCGCCGCGTGGGCGGTCGGCATCGACGCCGTTTACATCTATCTCCGCGACGAGTATCACGGCTGCCGCGCGATCCTGGAGCGCGAGCTCGCCGCGCTCCAGGCCGATCCGCCGTGCGCCATCCCGGAATTCCATCTGCGGCGCGGCGCCGGCGCTTACATCTGCGGTGAGGAGTCCGCGATGATGGAGTCGATCGAGGGAAAGCGTGGCGAGCCGCGGCTGCGCCCTCCCTACGTCGCCCAGGTCGGGCTGTTCGGCCGGCCGACCCTCGAGCACAACATGGAAACGCTGCACTGGGTGCGCGAGATCATCGAGAAGGGCCCTGGCTGGTTTGCGGGACACGGACGACATGGCCGCAAGGGGCTGCGATCGTTTTCCGTGAGCGGGCGCGTCAAGCGGCCCGGGGTTCACCTCGCGCCGGCTGGAATCACTCTTCAGGAGCTCGTCGACGAGCATTGCGGCGGCATGCTCGACGGTCATGCGCTTTACGCCTATCTGCCGGGCGGCGCGTCAGGAGGCATCCTGCCGGCGTCGATGGCGGACATCCCGCTCGATTTCGACACGCTCACGCCGTACGGCTGTTTCATCGGCTCGGCCGCGATCGTCGTGCTGTCGGATCAGGACGGCGCGGCCGCCGCGGCCCGCAACCTGATGAAGTTCTTCGCGCACGAGTCGTGCGGCCAGTGCACGCCGTGCCGCGTCGGCACCGAAAAGGCACTGCAGCTGATGGCCGAACGGCGCTGGGATCGGCCCCTGCTGGAGGAGCTGTCGCAAGCCATGATGGACGCGTCGATCTGCGGACTGGGGCAGGCGGCGCCGAACCCGGTGCTGTCGGTGCTGAAGTACTTCCCCGGGGAAGTGAAGGCATGAGCACGGTCACCTTCACGCTCAACGGCAAGGCCGTCACGGGCCGAAGCGATCGAACGATTCTCCAGGCCGCGCAGGATCACGCCATCGAAATCCCGCGCCTCTGCTACATGGAGGGCATGCGCGCCGACGGAAACTGCCGCACGTGCATGGTCGAAATCACGGGCGAGCGCGTGCTGGCGCCGTCGTGCTGCCGCTACCCGAAGGACGGGATGGAGGTCACGACCAACAGCGCGCGTGCGCTCGTCAGCCAGAAGATGTCGATCGAGCTGCTGCTCGCCGACGTCGCGGAATCACCACACACGCTCAACTCGGAGCTGGATCTCTGGGCGAAAAAGCTCGGCGTCGGCAAACCGCGCTTTGCGGCGCGCCGCCAGCCGCCGGCCGATCTCTCGCATCCCGCGATCGCGGTGCAGCTCGACGCCTGCATCCAGTGCAAGCGGTGCGTCAGGGCCTGCCGTGAAGAACAGGTGAACGACGTCATCGGCTATGCGTTCCGCGGCGGCCACTCGAAGATCGTGTTCGACCTCGACGACTCGATGGGCAGCTCGACCTGCGTGGCCTGCGGCGAGTGCGTGCAGGCCTGTCCGACCGGCGCGCTGATGCCTGCCCGCGACGCCGCCATGGTCAGGCCGGACAGGACGGTCGACTCCGTCTGCCCGTATTGCGGCGTCGGTTGTCAGCTGACCTACAACGTCCGGGACAACCGAATCCTGTACGTTCAGGGAAAGGACGGACCGGCGAATTCGAGCCGGCTGTGCGTCAAAGGCCGCTACGGCTTTGATTACGTGCAGCATGGCCATCGCCTGACGACGCCGCTGATTCGCAAGGCGGGAATTGCGAAGCACAAGGACTTCAGGGTCGATCCGGAGAAATGGAACGAGGTGTTTCGCGAGGCGACGTGGGACGAGGCCCTGGATCTCGCGGCCGGCGGTCTCCGGCACATCCGCGACAGCCAGGGGAAACGGGCGCTGGCCGGCTTCGGCTCGGCGAAAGGGACGAACGAGGAAGCCTACCTGTTTCAGAAACTCGTGCGCACGGGTTTCGGCTCGAACAACGTCGATCACTGCACGCGCCTCTGCCACGCGTCGAGCGTGGCGGCGCTCATGGAAGGCATCAGCTCGGGCGCGGTGTCGAACCAGGTCCGCGACCTGCAGCACTCGGACGTCATCGTCGTCATCGGCGCCAACCCGACGGTGAACCATCCGGTCGCGGCGACGTGGATGAAGAACGCCGTGAAGGCCGGCGCGAACCTGATCGTCGCCGATCCGCGCCGCAGCGATCTGGCGCGGCATGCGCTGTATTACCTGCAGTTCAACCCCGACACCGACGTGGCGCTCCTCAACGCGATGCTGCATGTCATCGTCGAGGAAGGGCTGGTGGACGAGGCGTTCGTGCGCGATCGCACGTCCGGCTACGAGGCCCTGGTCGAGAACGTCCGCAAGTTCTCACCCGAGGCGATGGCGCCGATTTGCGGCATCGACGCGGGGACGATCCGTGACGTGGCGCGGCTCTACGCGACGTCGAAGGCGTCGATCATCTTCTGGGGCATGGGCATCTCACAGCACGTCCACGGGACCGACAACGCCCGCTGCCTGATTGCGCTCGCGCTGTCGACCGGCCAGATTGGCCGGCCCGGCACCGGCCTTCACCCGCTTCGCGGCCAGAACAACGTGCAGGGCGCATCGGATTCCGGGCTGATCCCGATGTTCTATCCCGACTACCAGCGCGTCGCGGCGCCGGAGGCGCGCCGGCGCTTCGAGACGTTGTGGAAGACGACGCTCGATCCGGATCCCGGCCTGACCGTCGTCGAGATCATGCATGCCGCGAAGCGGCGCGAGATTCGCGGCATGTACATCATGGGCGAGAACCCGGCGATGTCGGATCCGGATGTGGATCATGCGCGCGAGGCACTGGCGGCGCTGGATCACCTCGTCGTGCAGGACATCTTCCTCACCGAAACCGCCTACCTCGCGGACATCGTCCTGCCCGCCACCGCGTGGCCCGAGAAGATCGGCACCGTGACCAATACCGATCGGATGGTGCAGCTCGGGCGCAAGGCGATCGAGCCGCCAGGAGACGCACGAGAGGACTTCTGGCTGCTGGTCGAGATGGGGAAGCGCATGGGCCTGGACTGGCGCTACAGCCACCCTCGCGAGGTATTCGACGAGATGCGCACGTGTATGGACTCGATCGCCGGCATTACGTGGGAGCGGCTGGAGCGCGAATCCTCCGTCACCTACCCGTGCGTCAAGGAGAACGATCCGGGCGATCCCATCATATTCGTCGATCGCTTCCCGACGAGGGATGGCCGTGGCAGGTTCGTTCCGGCGGATCTCATTCCGGCGGCGGAGCGGCCCGACGCGGAGTATCCGACGGTCCTCATCACGGGCCGCCAGCTCGAACACTGGCACACCGGCTCGATGACACGCCGCGCGACGGCGCTCGACGGCCTCGAGCCGGAACCGGTCGCGTCGATTCATCCCCTCGATCTCGAGCGCCACGGCGTCGCGCCCGGCGGGATTCTCACGATCGCGTCCCGGCGCGGCAGCATCTCCTTGTACGCACGCGCCGATGACGGCATGCCGAGAGGCGCGGTGTTCGTGCCGTTCTGCTATTACGAGGCGGCCGCGAACATGCTCACCAACCCGGTACTGGATCCGTTCGGCAAGATTCCGGAGTTCAAGTACTGCGCGGTGAAGGTCACCGCTGGCGGCGTCCTGCCCGACCGTCTCAGCTTTGGCGGCGGCCAACTGATAGCTGACAGCTGATAGCTGACAGCTTCTATTTCGCTGCGTAATGCACCGCGAGAACCGTGATGTCGTCCGACTGCTTGGCGCCGGCGGCAAACGCCCGCACGTCGGCGAGCACGCCCGCGACGACGTCCGCGGGCGTCGCGCTATTCAGCGCGCCGAGCGTGGCAAGCAGCCGTTCCTCGCCGTAGAAGTCGTCGGCATCGTTCATCGCTTCGGATACGCCGTCGGAAAACAGCACGAACGTCTGGCCAGGCTCGAGCGGCAGGCTCTCCTGCTCGATCGGATTCGACGGGAGCAGCCCCGCGGGGCGGCCGGTTGATGCAAACGCCAGGCGCGGCGCCTGGCCTGGCGAGAGTAGCGCCAGCTGATGATGCCCGGCGCCGGCGCCCGACACGCGCCGCTCCTTCAGATCGAAGAGGAGACACTGCATCGTGACGAACATGCCGCGCGGATTCTGCTCGGCGAGCTCGTCGTTGAGCCGCATCAGGATCTCGTCCGGCTCCGCGGACTGCCTCGCGAGCGTGCGGAGAATGGTGACCGCCACCGCCATGAAGAGCGCCGCCGGAATGCCCTTGCCCGACACGTCGCCCAGCGCGACGACGACGCGATCGTCGGACACGCGCACGACTTCGTAGAGATCGCCGCCGACTTCGCGGGCCGGCTCGATGACCGCGCGCACGTCGAGCCCGGTGCCCTTGGTCGCGGCGCCGAGATCGGCGGGAAGAATGCCCATCTGGATCTCGCGCGCGATGCGCAGATCCCGCGCCATCGCTTCGCGGACGGCGTCGGCGTACAGCTTGGCCTTGAGCAGCGAACGCACGCGCGCCTTGACCTCGAGCACTTCGAACGGCTTCGTGAGGTAGTCGTTGCCGCCGACCTCGAAGCCGCGCGTCTTGTCGTGGACGTCCTCGAGCGCGCTGAGGAACATGATCGGCAGCTCGCGGGTCGATTCGCTGGCGCGCAGCCGGCGGCACACCTCGTATCCGTCGAGATCCGGCATGACGATGTCGAGGAGCACGAGGTCGGGCGGGGCCTTCTCGACGCTGCGAAGCGCGGCGTTTCCATCGAGCGCGACGCTCAGCTTGTACTCGTCGCGCAGCGCCTGGACGAGAATGTCGACATTCGTCTTCACGTCGTCGACGATCAGTACGCGGCTTTCGGAGAGATCCTTCATGTAAGGCTTTCGAGCGCCTGCTCCAGCCGTGCCTGCGCGTCGGAAAAGGAGTAGCCCTCGACGAGCCGCTCGAACTCGGCCCAGCCCCCGTCAGCGAACAACGGGCGGAGCACTGCCTGGTTGGTTTCGACGAAATCAGCCGCACCGGGATCGTTGTCCGCCAGCAGCGCCGCAAGCCGCGCCGCGGTCTCGCGGCACCGTGCGGCGTCGACCGGCCCGGCCCCGAGTGTCTCGGCTGGCGCTTCACGCGGCGGCGGCGCCGTCGATTCGACCGCGCTTCGGAGCAACAGGATCAGCGGTTCGAGGGCCACTCGCACTTGCTGTTTTGCCGCATCGATGACGCCCGCTTTCGACCGGCCGCGGATCGCATTCTCCAGCGCAGCCGCGGCGGCCTGCACGTCGCCAGCCCCGAGGTTGCCGGCCACCCCTTTGAGCGTGTGCGCGAGCCGCTCGGCGAGCGCCTCGTCGCCGGCCTTCAGCGCGCTGCTGATTTCCGCCACCGCCGATCCCTGGCCGTCGACGAACTGGCCGAGCAGCTTCCGGTAAAGCTTCTCGTTGCCGCCGACACGCGCAAGGCCGGTGCTGGCGTCCAGGCCTGCGATCGATGGCAGTTCGCCCGATGCCGATTTGCTCGACGGCCGTTCGCTCGAAGGCAGTTCGCCCGGGGGCGGCCTGTGGTACCGGCCGACCGTTTCAAAGAGCGCGTTCGGGTCGATCGGTTTGGCGATGTGATCGTTCATGCCCGCCGAGAGGCAGCGCTGGCGCTCCTCGGCGGTGGCATGCGCAGTCATCGCCAGGATCGGCAGCTTCGCGAACCGCGGGTCCGATCTGAGCCTGGCGGTTGCCTGATAGCCGTCCATCTCCGGCATCTGCAGATCCATCAGGACGATGTCGAAGGGCGGCGGCTGGGGGCCGTTCGAGAGCGCGTCGACCGCATCGAGTCCGTTGCTGGCACCGTCTTGACCGTCGCCCCGGCGCTCACGAGCAGCTCGGTGGCAATCTGCTGGTTGATCTCGTTGTCCTCGGCGAGCAGGATCCGCGCGCCGTGAAGCCGCGCGTCGTGCCCCTCGTCGGACCGCGGCGGGTTGCGCCGGCGTGCTCGGCAAAGACGTTGACCAGCGTGTCGACGATCATCGACTTGGTGACCGGCTTGAGCAGGAAGCCGTCGAGCTGCATGCCGCTCGGCCTCCTCGCGGACCTCCTCGCGTCCGAACGCCGTGACCAGGACGATCGCCGGCTGGCGGGTCAGCGTCTCGTCACTCTTGATGTGGCGGCTCGCCTGCAGGCCGTCCATCCCCGGCATGCGCCAGTCCATGAACACGATGTCGTAGGGATGCGCGGGGTCGTGCTCCCGGACCGCAGTGATCGCGGCCTTGCCCGGACTCGACCGTGTCCACATGGCTGACCACCGTGGTCAACGGCTCGCGGAGGATCTCCCGCGCCGCGGCGTTGTCGTCCACGACCAGCACCCGAAGGCGTCGCAGCTTCTCTGGCAGGCTCTTTCCGGCCCCCTTCGCCACGCCGACGCCGAGCCACACGGTGAAGTAGACCGTCGTGCCTACACCCGGTTCGCTTTCGAGCCAGATGCGTCCGCCCATCAGCTCGACGAGCCGGCGGCAGATGGTCAGGCCGAGCCCGGTGCCGCCATGTTTCCGGGTCGTCGACATGTCGGCCTGCGTGAACGGCTGGAACAGCTTCGCCGGACTGCTCCGGCGTCATGCCGACGCCGGTGTCGCGGACCGAGCAGCGCAACTGCACCTTCTCGCCCGTGCGCTCGAGCAGCTCGATGTTCAGACGCACCTCGCCGCGCTCGGTGAACTTCACCGCGTTGTTGACCAGGTTGGTGAGAATCTGCGCTGAGCCGCAGCGGATCGCCGAGCAGGAATTCCGGGATGCCCGGCGCCACGTGGGCGAGGAACTCGAGGCCCTTGTCGTGCGCGCTGCTGCGCGGTCAGCGTGGTGACCGAGCCGATCACCTCGTCGAGCCGGAAATCAGTGGTTTCGATGTCCAGCTTGCCCGCCTCGATCTTCGAGAAGTCGAGGATGTCGTTGATGACCGCCAGCAGGGAGGTGCCCGCGTTGTGAATCTTGCCGACGTAATCGCGCTGCTGCGGCGAGAGCGAGGTCTTCAGCGCGAGGTGCGAGAGGCCGATGATGGCGTTCATCGGCGTGCGGATCTCGTGGCTCATGTTGGCGAGGAACATGGACTTCATTTCCGTCGCTTCCTCGGCCTTCTGTTTCGCGGCGACCAGCTCCGCTGCCTGCTCTTCGAGCTGGCGCGCCTGTCCCTGTGTCTGCCCGAGCAGCTCGCGCGTGTGCAGGTTCCGCTGCAGGATGTCCAGGTTGAGCGCGACCAGCGGCATCAGCTCGTCGAGCAGCGCGATCTCCTGCGCCGTGAACGGCCGGAACGATGCGACTTCGAGCACCGCCAGCAGCGCGTCCTTCGACAGCGCGGGGAGTGCGGTGGCCTGCACCGGCATCGCCTCGCCGACGCCGGAGGCGATACGGGCGTAGTTCGGAGGCAGGTTCGTCAGCGTCAGGATGCGGCGTTCCTGCGCGCACTGTCCCACCAGCCCGTCGCCGGGACGGATCGTATCCGCGGCATGCGAGGATGATGCGATGCCGTAGATCGAGGCCCGGCGCAGCACGCCGGCCTTCTCGTCGTTCGCGTAGAAAGCCGCGACGCCGCCGCCCAGCATCGGCACGAGATCTCCCAGGAGCCGATCGCCGAATTCCGCGATCGATTCGGCGCCTTGCAGTTCCGGGGTGAGCTTCGAGACGTTCGACTTGACCCAGCGCTGCTCGTCCATCGCGGCGGCGCCCTTTTTGAGCACGTCGATCGAACGCGCGAGACCGCCGGTTTCGTCCCGAGCACTGGTAAAGGGCACGCGTTTTTGATAGTCGCCGTCGGCGATGGCCTTGACCGTCGTCTCCAGCGCCTGGACCGGATTGACGATCCGGCGGAATGTCAGAAAGCCGAGCAGGGCCGTGAGCAGGAGCGCCGTCGTGTTGGCGATCAGCATTTGCCGCTGGAAACGTTCGGTGAGCGCCACCGATTCCCGCCCGGCAGCCGTCGCGGTCTCCTGGTTGTACTTGATCCACTCATTCGATCCCCGACTGAGCTCGTTCGCCGCGTCGCCGAGCCTGCTGTGGAGGAGCGCCACCGCTTCCTCCCGCCGCCCGGCTTCCGCGATCGACATCGCGTGCTTCGCCCCTTCGATCCACTCACGGCTCAGCGTCTGGAAGTCGCTGTGCAGCCGTCGCTCCTTGTCGGCGAGCAGGAGTTCGTCCGCGTACTCCCGCAACAGCCGATCGACTTCCCGCTCGTCGTCGGTAAAGGCCGCGCGGAACTTCGCCCGCTGCGACTCGTCGCTGGCCAGGAGATGGCTGCGCGCGTTCACGCGCATTTCGGCAAAGCTTCTCGACAGGTTGCCCAGCGTGGCGAGCGCCACGATGCGGGATTCGGCGACGAAGCGGCTTCGTTCCTCGACTCTCGCGAGCTGGATTCGCGTGAAGAGCCCGAGCCCCAGCAGCGCCAGCAGCGGAACCGTGAGCAGGATGATGAGACGTTTGGCGATCGTCATGATTGGGCCGCTGGGTTGATTATGGCCCAGGGGGTGGTTGACGTGCGGAACCATCCAGGAGCAGACTGCCCAAGCCCCGAGGCGGGCCATCGTGACAATCTCGCTCAGGCTCCGGCCCCGCGGTCCACAGAGGACGAACGCGGTGGAGCGGCAGCGCGTCGAGCACCTGCTGGTCGTCTGGCGGCTGCTTCTGGCCGCGGTGTCGCTGGCCGCTGTCTACGTCGATCCAACCGAGCCGTTGAGGTTCGCGACCCTGTGCCGCGGTCTGCTCGCCGCGTACGTCGCATTTTCGGCGGCCGTCTGGGTGCTGCTGCGATTGCAGCCCGCCGTCGTGTTGCGGTGGACCCCGGCGCTCCTCGTCGTCGACATCGTGCTGCCGGGCATCGTCACCACCCTCACCAGTGGTTTCGGCAGCCCGTTTTTCGCTCTCTTCACTTTTACGGTGATCAGCGCGGGGTATCGGTGGGGCTTCGCGGCGACGCTCGGAACGGGCTTGCTTACGATCGTGCTCCTGCTGTCGAGCGTCGCCCTCACCGACGTGTTGCCGTTCATGGAATCGCCGGTCGAACCAAACCGGCTGATGATTCGCTGCGGCTACCTGCTGCTGCTGTCGGTGGGTGTCGGCATCATCGCCGAGCGCGAGCAGAACCTGCGCGCCGAGTCCAGCACCCTGGCCCGAGCGCTCGCTCTCACGAGGCCGGAGCATGGTTTTCGCGCGGCACTGGGCGGGGCCGCCCGCGAGATTGTGGATGCGTTCCACATGACGACCGCGCTCGTCGTTTTGCGCGATGTCGAAAACGAACGCGAATTCCTCTGGCGCGCCCGGGTGGTCGGACCGAACGATCAGACGCAGACCGACGTCGTAGAGCTCGAGCCGGCGCGCCTCCGCATGTATCTGTTCGACCTCGGACCTGAAGTGGACGCGTGGCATGCGGTGCGCCGACCGGGCCCGGGCGCGGATGACGTCGTGCTCGCCCTTGGCCGGGATGGGCGGCGCCTCAGGGACGTCTCAGCGCGTATTCCTGGTGAATTGTCCGACGCTCATCCCTGGCGCACGATGCTCGGCGCCCGCATCGGCGTCGGCGACGAGTGGGTGGGGCGGCTGCTGCTCGTGAGCGACGCCGTTATCCCTTCGGCCGAGCGGCGCCTCGTCTTTCTCCAGAAGCTGTGCCGCCACCTGGAGCCGTCGCTGTACAGCGTGTACCTGGTCGGCCGCCTGCGCTCGCGCGTCGGCGCGATCGAACGGGCGCGGATGTCGCGGGAGCTGCACGACGGCGTGTTCCAGTCGCTCTTTTCGCTCCAGCTGCGCCTCGAGACGTTCCGACGGCGTCTGCTGCCGGTCCTCGACGCCGAGCGATCGCAGGCGCTGGACGTCATTCAGGAACAGCTGCGCGTCGAGCTGCTCAACCTGCGTGATGTGATGAACCAGCTCGAACCTCCGGACGCGCGGTCCGGACGCGTGCTCGAGCTGATCGCACAGTGCGTCGAACGTTTCTCGCGCGACACGGGCATTCGCGCGCGGTTCCTGAGCGATCTGACCGATCTTCAGCTGGCGCCGCGGTTGTGTCAGGAGCTCACGCGCATCGTGCAGGAGGCGCTCGTCAACATTCGCAAACACAGCCGGGCGTCGAATGTCGTCGTGCAGTTCGCCGAGCGCGACGGGTGCTGGCGGCTGGTCATCGAGGACGACGGGCAGGGTTTCGACTTCGAGGGGCGCCTGGGGGACCGCGAGCTGAGTGCGCGGCGCGCCGGACCCGTCGTGATCAGGGAGCGCGTCCGCACCATCGGAGGTTCGATGACGATCGAGTCCGAACGCGGTCGAGGCGCGCGGCTCGAAGTGGTGGTTCCGCAGGATCGTTCACGCATCGATTCTCGCCGCCCGGGACTTGTTCATGGGTGAAGCGCCGGTGCAGCCGCCGATCCGCACGGTGCTCGCCGACGATCATCCTCTCGTCCTGGATGCGCTCGAGCAGCTGTTCCGGACGGAGGGGGACATCGAGGTCGTCGCTCGATGCACGCGCGGAGATGAGGTGCTGCCGGCCGTGCGGTGGTGGCGCCCCGACGTGCTGATTCTCGATCTCGTGATGGCCGGCGGTGACGGAATCTCGGCGTTACGGCAGCTCAAGACGGCGGAAGCTGCGTACGCCGACGATTCTGCTGACCGCGCTCGTCCGCGAGGCCGAGCTCGTGGAGGCGATACGTCTGGGCGTCCGCGGCGTGCTTCTGAAGGATACGGCGCCGCAGCAGATCGCGCAGTGTGTGAGGAAGGTGCACGCGGGCGGCGAATGGCTCGAGCAGAAGGTTGTCGGCCCCGCGATGCAATCGCTGCTGCGGCGTCAGGAGGGGGAGCGTGCACCGGTCGATCTCCTGACCGCGCGGGAACTCGACATCATTCGCTGCACGGCGGCCGGCCTGCGGAACAAAGAAGTGGCCGACCGCCTTGCCATCAGCGAGGGTACGGTGAAGATTCACCTCCACAACATCTTCGGGAAGGTCGGTGTGGAGGGACGCGTCGCCCTGACCATCTGGGCCAGGGACAAGGGTCTCGTTTAGCGCTCAGTACTTCGACGCGACGTAGAAGCTGGTGGTCGCCAGCCAGTTGAACTTCTGACCGCCGCCGAAGGTCCAGTAGTAGAGATCGGCGACGCAGTCGGCGCCTCCGCCTGACGTCTGCCACTCGGACACGTACGACCCGAGCAGGAACTGCTGCTGCCACGGCCGCGACTCGGCGTACACGATCTTCCCCGCCTGGTAGCAGACAACCTGGACGCTGACGTCGTACTTCTCCGCCTGTTTGGGATACGTCGCGCTGAAGGTGACCCAATCGCCCAGCTGCGGCCATACGGCGTCAGTGGACGCGGCGGTCGTCGGCTTGTTCAATGAAACCGACGCGGCGGCGGGAGTGGGACGTCCCTGCGCCGTTACGGCAATCGAGCCTGCGACGGCCAGTGTGGCGATTGCTCCGAGCATCCTGCCTGTCATGCCTGCCATGCCTGCATCCCTCTCATTCGTCATTCGCGAGGCGCCGCCCGGTCATGGGACTGGCGCGATGAACGTGATTCCGCCGGGGAGCAGGGTGAACTGGGACCTAGGGTAGGAGCGACACGAAGGTGCGCGCTCCCGTCACACTCGGGGCAACCGGTGTGCCAGAGGTCTGGCAGCGGCCAGACCAGTGGTTTTCTTCAGCTTCTTGTTCGGATGACGGGAATGTGACGTGTCGAAACAGCGGGGGAGCACCCCAGTTCTGCCGGGGTGCTCACATTCCTGAAATGCGTCTGGGCCTAAAAAAAAGGGGCCGGCCAGAACGGCCGGCCCCGGGAAAGCGCCCTGCTTGGGCCTACGACGGAGGAGGCACCGCCGGACATGCGGTCGTGTTGTTGTACGCGTCGAGGTACGCGGCGAGCTGATTGGCTTTCACCGCGTCGGCTGCCGTCAGCTTCGGCGAATACGTCGTGCCATTGAAGCTGTACTTGTAGAGCAGCGCGTGCGCGTTCTGGATTGCGAGCAGGTTGTTCGGACAGATTCCCGCGCCTGCCTGCACGTTGAGTACCGGCTGCCATCAGTTGCGCCGCCATGTTGAACAGCGGATCGCTCGCCTTCTTCTTGAGGCCCACGATCGTGCTCTTGTTGAGGAGGGCCACCGCCTCTTGACAGGTGTCCACGAATACCCGGCCCAGCCAGATCCCGTGGGTCGTCGCCGGCGTCGGCGATCCCTGAATGACATAGAAGAAGTTGATCGGGAAGCTCGCCAGCACCTGATCGAGGACCGGCTTTTGGCCGCCCTTCGAGCCCGAACACGACGCCCAGTTCTTCCAGAAGCCGATCGTCAGCGCCCGGCCTCCGGGTGGCGGTGTGTTGTTCACCGTGAACGTCTTCGGTCTCGCCGGCCGTAACGGTGAAGTTTACGCACAGGATGCTGTTGTCCACCATCGGGTCTGGTACGACCCCGTCCGGCGGATAGAAGCTGCCTGGCACGAACTCGCCGAGCGTCGTGTTCCAGCCCGGCATCACGATCTCGCACAACTGGTACGTCTGGCCGGGTACCAGGTTGGTCGTGAAGCTCAGGAGACCGCCGTTCGCCGCGTTCGCGATGACGGTTTCCAGCGTCGTCCCGCTCGCGATGGCGCTCGCACCTGAACGCAGCTGGAATGTGAACGCCTGCGTGCCGCTCGGCGGCACGCCGCTCACGGTCTTGACCACCTTAGCCTTGCCGCGCTGCGTGTTGGTGAAGGTGCAGGTGACCGTTTCGCCCGCGGCCACGACGAACGTCGCCTTGCGGGTAACCAGGTCGACGGAGCTGTCCGTGTCGTTGCACACAATCTTCGTCAGATCGAATGCCGGCGTCGGATTGCTCTCGGTCGAGTAATAGGTGCCCGGTATCAGATTCGGCACCGCGATCTCACCGCCGTCGCCGATGGTGCCAGCCGCTTTGCCCGTGAAGGTGAAGCTGCCGGTCGCCCCCGACGGTATCGTCGCCTTCTTGACGACGATCCCGCCGCGCTTCGTGTTCGTGAACGTGCACGTCACGTTCTCGCCGGCGGCTACCTTGAAGGTCGCCTTCAGCGAGCCCAGGTTGACGGTGCTGTCGGTATCGTCGCAGACGATGCTGGTCAGATCCCAACCGGCGACCGCGACTTCCGTCGAGTAGTAGGTGCCAGGCGCGACGCTGGCGTTGATCATCCCGCCGCTGGTCGAGATGGTGCCATTGGGCGTCCCGGTGAACGTGAAGTCCGCCGTCCCACCGACCATCACCTTCTTCACGGTGATGGTTGCGTTCTTCGTGTTGACGAACGTGCACGTCACGGTCTCGCCCGCGCTGACGTCGATGGCCGAGATCGGGCTGCCGTCGCTGCACGTCGCGCTGGTCTGGACCCAGCCATCCGGCACGCTCTCCTGCCACCGAGTACGTCGACCCGGGCGCGAGACCCGAGAACGTCTGCGTGTTCGACAGCGTGCCATCCGTGTCGTCGTCGAGGAAGAAGAGCGCCGGCGACAGGCCGCCCCCGGCCTCGAACTTGAAGTCCGTCGGACCGTCCGGGACGGCGTCCTTGACGACGACGATCTTGCCCTTCCGGGTGTTCGTGATCGTGCAGGTCTTGTCGTCGCCGGCCGCCAGCGTGATCGCGCCGGTGCCGTCGCCGTTGTCGCTGCAGCCGGCTCCGCTGATCGTCTTCACGTAGTCGGCGAGGCTCGTGGCCGTTCCAGCCGTCTCGCCGAACGAGTTCGAGCCGATCGTTGCAGACTGCGGGCCGGTCGTGCCCCCGTTACCCACGTCGCCCGCGTATGTCGTCCCGTTGATCTTCAGGTTGAACTTGCCGCTGTCGCTCGCGGGCACGAGCACTTTGACGACGGTCAGCTTGGGCTTCTTCGTGTTGACGAACGTGCACGTCACGGTCTCGCCCGCGCTGACGTCGATGGCCGAGATCGGGCTGCCGTCGCTGCACGTCGCGCTGGTCTGGACCCAGCCATCCGGCACGCTCTCCGCCACCGAGTACGTCGACCCGGGCGCGAGACCCGAGAACGTCTGCGTGTTCGGCAGCGTGCCATCCGCGTCATCGTCGAGGAAGAAGAGCGCCGGTGTCAGGCCGCCGCCGGCCTCGAACTTGAAGTCCGTCGGATCGTCCGGGTTGGCGTCCTTGACGACGACGATCTTGCCCTTCCGGGTGTTGGTGATCGTGCAGGTCTTGTCGTCGCCGGCCGCCAGCGTGATCGCGCCGGTGCCGTCGCCGTTGTCGGAGCAGCCGGTGCCGCTGATGGTCTTCACGTAGTCGGCGAGGCTCGTGGCCGTTCCAGCCGTCTCGCCGAACGAGTTCGAGCCGATGGTGCCGTACTGGGCGCCGGTCGTGCCGGTGTCACCCACATCTGTGGCGTGCGTGTCCCCGTTGATCAGCAGGTTGAACTTGCCGCTGTCGCTCGCGGGCACCAAGGCCTTGACGACGGTCAGTTTAGGCTTCTTCGTGTTGACGAACGTGCACGTCACGGTCTCGCCCGCGCTGACATCGATGGCCGAGATCGGGCTGCCGTCGCTGCACGTCGCGCTGGTCTGGACCCAGCCATCCGGCACGCTCTCCTGCCACCGAGTACGTCGACCCGGGCGCGAGCCCCGAGAACGTCTGCGTGTTCGGCAGCGTGCCATCCGCGTCATCGTCGAGGAAGAAGAGCGCCGGTGTCAGGCCGCCGCCAGCCCCGAACTTGAAGTCCGTCGGATCGTCCGGGTTGGCGTCCTTGACGACGACGATCTTCCCCTTCCGGGTGTTGGTGATCGTGCAGGTCTTATCGTCGCCGGCCGCCAGCGTGATCGCGCCGGTGCCGTCGCCGTTGTCGCTACAGCCGGTGCCACTGATGGTCGTGACGTAGTCCGAGAGGCTCGTGCCCGTGCCGGCGGTTTCGCCGAACGAGTTGGAGCCGATGGTGCCGTACTGGGCGCCGGTCGTGCCGGCGTCACCGACGTCGGTCGCGTGGCTCGTGCCGTTGATCAGCAGGTTGAACTTGCCGCTGTCGCTCGCCGGCACCAGGGCCTTGACGACGGTCAGCCTGGGCTTCTTCGTGTTGACGAACGTGCACGTCACGGTCTCGCCCGCGCTGACGTCGATGGCCGAGATCGGGCTGCCGTCGCTGCACGTCGCGCTGGTCTGGACCCAGCCATCCGGCACGCTCTCCGCCACCGAGTACGTCGACCCGGGCGCGAGACCCGAGAACGTCTGCGTGTTCGGCAGCGTGCCATCCGCGTCATCGTCGAGGAAGAAGAGCGCGGGCGACAGGCCGCCGCCGGCCTCGAACTTGAAGTTCGCCGGATCGTCCGGGATAGCGTCCTTGACGACGACGATCTTGCCCTTCCGAGTGTTCGTGATCGTGCACGTCTTGCTGTCGCCGGACGCCAGCGTGATCGCGCCTGTGCCATCGCCGTTGTCGGAGCAGCCGGCTCCGCTGATCGTCGTGACGTACTCCGAAAGGCTCGTGCCCGTCCCGGCGGTTTCGCCGAACGAGTTGGAGCCGACGATCCCCTCCTGCGCACCCGTCGTGCCGGAGTCACCTACGTCGGTCGCGTGTGTCGTCCCGTTGATCAGCAGGTTGAACTTGCCGCTGTCGCTCGCCGGCACTAGCACCTTGACCACGGTCAGCTTGGGCTTCTTCGTGTTGACGAACGTACACGTCACCGTCTCGCCCGCACTGACGTCGATGGCCGAGACCGGGCTGCCGTCGCTGCACGTCGCGCTGGCCTGCACCCAGCCATCCGGCACGCTCTCCAGGACACGAGTACGTCGACCCGGGAGCGAGCCCCGAGAACGTCCGCGTGTTCGACAGCGTGTCATCGCCGTCATCGTCGAGGAAGAAGAGCGCGGGCGACAGGCCGCCGCCGGCCCCGAACTTGAAGTCCGTCGGATCGTTCGGCTGTGCGTCCTTGACGATGACGATCGAGCCCTTCCGCTTGTTCGTGATCGTGCAGGTCTTGTCGTCGCCAGCCGCCAGCGTGATGCTGCCGGTGCCGTCGCCGTTGTCGCTGCATCCTGTGCCGCTGATCGTCGTGACGTAATCCGACAGGCTGGTGCCGGTGCCCGCGGTTTCGCCGAACGAGTTGGAGCCGATGTTTGCGATCTGGGCAGCCCGTGCTGCCGCCGTCACCCACGTCGGTCACGTGTGTCGTCCCGTTGATCTTCAGGTCGAACAGTCCGCTGTCGGTCGATGGGAGCAGGACCTTGGTGACCGTCAGCTTGGGACGCTTGGTGTTGACGTACTTGCACTGGATCGTGTCGCCTTCCTTCGGCGTGATCGTCGCCGTCTGCGACGACACCGTTGCCGTGCCGCCCGTTCCGCCCAGCAGCGGATCCTTCGTCACTGTGCAGGTCAAACTCGTGAACGTCCAGCCCGCGGGCGGGCCCTGTTCGGTAACCGTCCGCACTGTCGAATCGGTCAACGAGAATGTCTGGCGATCGGTCGTGCCCACCGCCGACGTATTCAGCGTGAAGCTGGCCGGCAGATCAGCGCCGGTAGTCCCGAAGGTGAAATCGGTGCTGTCGGGCGACGGAATGGTCTCCTTGATGATCGTGAGCGCCGCCGGGAAGAACACCGCGCCCGCGCTGAGCGACCGATCCTGGTTGCCGCCGCTGCCGTCGAGGTCGGTGAAGCTCGTGTGATACGGCGAGCCGGGAATCGCGATCGCTGAAAGGTTCGCACCCCAGTCCTTGCGGGTGGCAATGTGGCCGGCCCATGCCAGCACGGGGTTCGTGACGGTCGTGACGAAGTCGATGGTGACGCACGTCGTGCTGTCATCGGCATAGGTGCCGTTGTTGTTGCTGCACTGGCTCGACGTCGCGATGGCGTAAGGAGACGTCGGTGACGCCGGTTGCGGCGAAACCGTCGGCGGGAAGGTGATCGCCGTGATGGTGCCACCGAACAGCGTGAACACGCCTGGAATCTGGATGATGTCGTCGCCATTGCCGGGAACGCCGTCGGGGCCGGCCGCAACCCTCGGATCGAGCGGGATGTTCTCGGTGTCGAACTGCTTCGTCGCGTCGCAATGATCGCCCGGAATCTCCGAACACGGGTCGGCAAGGAGGACCGTCTGGTTGTAGGTCGTGAGGTAGTCGAGTGCGTGCTTGTTTCCCTTGGTCGTGTCCCACGCGATCGTCACGCGGTGAACGAGCGGAGTGCCGGTAACCGGGTGCGTGAGGGCGAGGTTGCTCAGTTTGAGCCGGTACGGAACCGAGTCGCCCTCGAGGTAGTCCGCCTGATTGTCGTTCAGGTTGCCGTTCTGCCATGACGTGCCGCCGCCGGCGCACGCCGGATTGCCGGCGTCTGCGTTGGCGCACTGGTCGAGATCTCCGCTCGCGGTGGCAGCGTCCGTGAACGTCGTGGACGCGACGCGACTGGATAATTTCCCGGTCGCGATCAACGTGAACGTGATGCCTGCGTCGTGGAAATCCGTCACGAACTTGTCACTGAAGATCGTGCCGTCAGGTTCGGCGACGGCATAGAGGATGACTTCTTCCTGGTCCGCGAACCACGGATCCTCCTTGAAGACCAGTTCCACGGTTTCATCGGGCTGCCATCCGGCGCCGCTCACTTGCACGATTTCAAAAGGATGGTAGTCGCCCTTGTCGGTCTTGACGGTCGCTGCGGGCGCCGGATCCTGCGCGGCGCTGGCCGCAGCCCGGATGGTCCGGCGATCGAGGAGGCGCCGGAGGTCCGGCAGGCGGCTGATCGACTCGAGATCAGGCAACGATGCGAGTCCGATCACGCGATCGAACACCGCGGCGGGCCGCGAGACCTCCGCCGACGTAACGATACCTAGACACAGCGCCAGCAAGCCGGCTGTCAGGACGGCGCCTGACAGCAACCGAGTTCGATACTTCATGAATCCTCCGGAAGCAGTCCTGTCGTTTCCCGAATCGAAAGCGTGAAAAAGGAGTCCTGGCTACCCAACGCGTGTGCCAGAACCGCTCGCGGAGCAGGACCGAACGGCTTGCGAAATTGACTTACCGGAGGGATTTGCGGCGCATCGTGCGCCAGATAGTGGAAGTGCTGACGTGAAGCAGTTGCGCGGCGCGCTCGAGATCCACGATCTGCCCCGTCTCGTCGAGCAGGTGCGCCTCGGCGAGGCGCGTACGCAGATCGAATACGTCAAAGGACGGCGGCCGCCCTCGTCCTGGAGCGTCGTGGAGCAGTGCCTCCGGACCTGCGCCGGCGAATCGGCGAACCCAGAGATGGACGGTGGGGCGGGAAACACCAACTCGAGTGGAGATTTCGGCGGCCGTCATCCCATCGAGCCAGAGCAGGACGATGCGGCTGCGCCGGACAACGCGCTGGGGCGTCGTGGACGCGCGAACCCACTTTTCAAGGAGGTCCCGATCCGCCGCGCTCGCCGTGATTGTGAGCGACCTAACTCGACTGTAAGGCAATTCTGTAATTTCGGTCGCGCCGGATTCCCGGCAAAAATGCGAAGTCTCCCCTGCAGCTGACTTAAGGTCGCGGATGCTGTCCAACCGGGCTTTTCGTCGGAGGATTCCCGACAGGCACAAACCTTCGGCAAGGCTGGTCCCGCCGGGTCCGAATCGAGGCTCCCGAGAGGAGACTCGTCGCAGCATTCGAACCTTCGCGTTTCAGGTAATACCTCAGCTTACGCAGATCCGGCCAAGAAGCCATAGAGCAAAAGTTATAGAAGAGTGAACGTCTGTATAATCGCCGGCACATCCATGACATCCGACCGCCCGCTCGACAGTGCGGGGGCTGAAGGCCAGGCGACGCGCACGGCCGGTATCCACGAGCGTCTGCCCTCGGACCGCTGGCTGCCCGAGACCATCGGCCGCTATCGAATCCTCCGGCTCGTGGGGGAAGGCGGCATGGGATCCGTCTACGAAGCCGAACAGAATCCTCCCCGCCGCATTGTCGCGCTGAAGATCATCCGGCCGGGTCTGACCAGCTCTGAGATGCTGCGCCGCTTCGAGCGCGAATGGCAGGCGCTCGGCCGCCTGCAGCATCCAGGCATCGCGCAGATCTACGAAGCCGGCACCGCGGACACGGGCGCCGGTACTCAGCCCTACTTCGCGATGGAGTTCATCGTCGGGCAGACGCTGACGCGGTATGCCGCCGAACGCCGTCTCGACACCCGCCAGCGCCTCGAGCTGGTGGCGAAAATCTGCGACGCGGTCCAGCACGCGCACGAGCGCGGGCTGATCCATCGCGATCTGAAGCCGGGGAACATCCTCGTCGACGCGTCCGGTCAGCCGAGGATTCTCGATTTCGGCGTCGCCCGGCTCACCGACATCGACGCGTACGCGACGCGGCAGACCGACGTCGGACAGCTCGTCGGCACGCTCGCTTACATGAGCCCGGAACAGGTGCTCGCGGATCCGCTGGAACTGGATACGCGAAGCGACGTGTATGCGCTGGGGGTGATTCTCTACGAGCTGCTGGCGGGCCGGCTGCCGTATGCCATCGGCGCCCGGCTGCACGAGGCGGTTCAGGCGATTCGCGAGGAAGATCCCGCCCGCCTCAGCTCCGTGAGCAGAACGTTCCGTGGCGACATCGAAACGATCGCCGCGAAGGCGCTCGAGAAGGACAAAACGCGCCGGTATGCGTCGGCCGCGGCGCTTGCCGACGATATCAGGCGTTACCTCACCGATCAGCCCATCACAGCACGATCGCCGAGCGCGAGCTATCAGCTTCAGAAATTCGCGCGCCGCCACAAAGCGGTCGTCGGCGGCGTTGCGGCCGTTTTCGTCGTGCTCGTTTTCGGGATCGTGGCGAGCACCTGGCAGGCCGTGCGCGCGAGCAGGGCGGAGGCCAACGCTGTGTCGGCGGAACGCCAGGTTGCCAGAGAGCGGGATGAGGTCATCAAGGAGCGCAATCGTGCGCTCGAGGCTCAAACGCAGGCGCAGCAGGAGCGGAACCAGGCGCTTGCTGCGAAGCAGCGCGCCGACACCGAGGCGGCGATTTCGCAGGCGGTCAACGAATTCCTCCAGAAGGATCTGCTCGCACAGGCAAGCGCGGCCCAACAGTCGCGGCCGGATACGCCGCCCGATCCCGACCTGAAAGTGCGCACCGCACTCGATCGGGCGGCCGCACGAATCGGCCAGAGGTTCCGCGACCAGCCGGCCGTCGAGGCCTCGATTCGGCAGACCATCGGCGCCGTCTATCGGGATCTGGGCCTCTATCCGCAGGCGCGGCAGCAGATGGAGCGCGCGTTCGAGCTCCGCCGGTCATCCCTCGGCGGTGACGACCCGCTGACGACGGAAACGATCGGAGACCTTGCGGGCCTGTCGACGCTGGAAGGGAAGTATAAGCCCGCGGAAAGTCTCTACCTGAAGACCATCGAAGGACTGCGCCGCGCGCATGGAGACGATCATCAGGACGTGCTGATGGCGATGTCCAACCTCGCGCTGCTTTACCAGTATCAGGGACGCTACCCGGAGGCAGTCGCGTTGATTAGAAAGGTGCTCGCGGCCGAGCGCCGCACGCTGGGACCGGAGCATCCCGCGACGTTGACCAGCACGCTGCTGCTTGGCAGGGCCTACATGCTGGACGGCAAGTACGCGCAGGCACAGTCGGTCTACGCGAACCTTCTGGGGGTTCAGGCCAGGGTCCTCGGCGCCGATCACCCGGAGCGGATAGCGGTCATGGGCGACCTCGCGCAGGCCTATAGCCGAGACGCGAAGCCGGCCGAAGCGGAAGCGCTCTACCTCAAGGCGCTCCCCGCGTATCGCCGCGTGCTCGGCCCCGACCATCCCGACATGCTGGCCGCCACGAGCAGCTACGGACTGCTTCTGAAGAATCAAGGGAAGTTCACCGAAGCCGAGCCTCTCTATCTCGAGGTCTTTGCCACGCGCCGGCGCGTGCTGGGCGACGAACATCCGGACACGCTCGGCAGCATGAACAATCTTGGCGCGCTCTATGTAGCGCAGAACCGCTTCGCCGACGCCGAGCCGATTCTGCTGAAGACCCTCGAGGCACGCAAGCGAATCCTTGGCGCCGAACACCCGAACACGATGAACACGAGGGTAAACCTCGGGCAGATGTACCTTCGGCAGGGGAGGTTCAAGGAAGCGGAACCCTACTACTCGGAGATCTTTGCCATTCGAAAGCGCGTGCTTGGCGAGGAGCATCCCGACACGCTCTTCATCATGGGCAATCTCGCCGTGCTCTATTCCCAGCAGGACAGGCCGAAAGAAGCCGAGGCGCTCTACCTGCAGCTTCTCGACATCCAGCGCCGCACGGCCGGCGACGGCCATGTCACCACGCTCCGGACGATGGACAACCTTGGCGCGCAGTACGTCAAACAGGGAGATTACGCCCGCGCGCAGGAGCTCTTCACGAAGGCCTACGAAGGCCGGCGCCGCGCCCTCGGCATGGATCACGCCGACACGCTCTGGACCGCGGCGAACCTCGCCGGCGTCTACCGCGAGCTGGACAAGCCGGATGAAGCGGAAGCGCTGTTCATCGCGACGCTGAACGTCCAGCGCCGCGTGCAGGGCAACGACCACTACAACACCGTGACGACGATGGAGAGGCTGGCGGCGTTCTATCGCGAGCAGCGGAAATACGAGAAGGCGCAGACGCTCCTCACCGAGGCGCTGGCGGCGCGGCAGCGCGCCCTGGGACCACGGAATCCCGACACGATCGAGGACCTCATGATGCTGGGCCTCGTCCATCTCAACCAGCAGCACTACGCGGACGTGGAATCGCTGCTCGCGGATCTGGTCACCCGCGACAGGACGGCCGCGGACTCGTGGACCCGCTACTTTGCGCAGGCGATCTTCGGCGCCGCGCTGTCGGGCCAGAAGCGATACGAGGAGGCCGAGAAGCTGTTGATCGGCGGCTACGGAGCACTAACCGAACGCGCCGCGCTGATTCCGGCCAACGGCAAGAGCGCCGTCGACAAGACGGGCCAATGGATCGTCGAGCTCTACAACGCCTGGGGTAAGCCGGAGCGCGCGGCCGAGTGGACGGCGAAGCTGGGCGCCAGGGGAGGTAAGTGAGATCGGAGGCGCCGGCCCGGCGTGGGTGGTGAGCGCCTAGTAGTTTTTCCAGCAGCTTCCCGTACTTTCCGGCCGCGCCGACCGTATTTTTCCAGTAGCATTGCGGCCGCCGCCGCATCAACGTTGCAATCCAACGTCGGGAATTGCGGCCGAACCCGCCTCGTACCTTCGAAGGACAACTGTCATGACGCAGCAGAACCCTGCACCCCAGGCCGGCGCGCGGACCGAAGAGCAGCGCCTCGACGAGGCGCGCGAAAAACGGCTGCCCTGGAAGAAGTGGGGGCCGTACCTCAGCGAGCGCCAGTGGGGCACCGTCCGTGAGGACTACAGCGAGGATGGCAACGCCTGGAACTATTTCACGCACGACCACGCCCGGTCGCGCGCGTATCGCTGGGGTGAGGACGGCCTCGCCGGGCTCTCGGACGACAAACAGCGATTGTGCTTCGCGGTCACGCTCTGGAACGGGCGCGATCCGATCCTCAAGGAGCGCCTGTTCGGCCTGACCAACAGCGAAGGCAACCACGGCGAGGACGTCAAGGAGTACTACTTCTACCTCGATAGCACGCCGACGCACTCCTACATGAAGTGCTTGTACAAGTATCCGCAGGCCGCGTTTCCCTACGGCGATCTCATCGAGACCAACCGGCGGCGGTCGCGGGAGGAGATGGAGTACGAGCTGCTCGAGACCGGCGTGTTCGACGGCGACCGCTACTTCGACGTGTTCGTGGAATATGCCAAATCAGGTCCGGAAGACATCCTGATCCGCATCACCGCCCACAACCGCGGGCCGGAGGCCGCGACGCTGCACGTGCTTCCCACGCTGTGGTTCCGCAACACCTGGTCGTGGGGCGACCAGGTGCCGAAGCCCGTGCTGACAAAAACGAACGGCGGCGTCATCCACGCGTTTCATCCGGAGCTCGGCGACCTCACGCTCCACGCGGAGCGCGGGCCGGAGCTGCTGTTCACCGAAAACGAGTCGAACGCCGCCCGGCTGTGGCAGCAGCCGAACCCCTCGCCATACGTCAAGGACGCGTTTCACGAATACGTGATCGGGCGCCGCAAGGAGGCCGTCAACCCCGCGCACACGGGAACCAAGGCGGCCGCGCACTACGAACTGACCGTGCCAGCCGGAGCATCCTCCGTCGTCCGGCTGCGGTTGCGCGCGAACGCGTCTCCGGATCCGTTTGCGTCGTTCGACGCGGAGGTCGCGCAGCGGCAGCAGGAAGCCGACGAGTTCTTCGCGCGGGTGACGCCGAAGGAGCTCGACGAAGATCAGCACCGCGTCTTCCGGCAGGCGATTGCCGGCATGATGTGGTCGAAGCAGTTCTACTACTTCGATCTCGACCGGTGGCTGGACGAGCACAAAGCCCACCCGCTCCTCGGCGAGCGCACCCGCAGCGCGCGAAACGCCGAGTGGTTCCACATGCTGAACAGCGACATCATCTCGATGCCGGACAAGTGGGAGTACCCGTGGTACGCGGCGTGGGATCTGGCGTTTCACACCCTGACGATCTCGCTGGTCGACTTCGACTTCGCGAAGGATCAGCTGCTGCTGATGCTGAAGAGCCTCTACGCGCACCCGAATGGACAGATCCCGGCGTACGAGTGGAACTTCAGCGACGTGAACCCGCCGGTGCATGCGTGGGCGACGCTGTTTCTCTATAAACTCGGCAAGCGCCTCGGCCGGGCCGACATCGAGTTCCTGGAGCGCTCCTTCCACGGCCTGATGCTGAACTTCAACTGGTGGGTGAATCGCAAGGACCCGCAGGGCCGCAACGTCTTCGCCGGCGGCTTCCTCGGCCTCGACAACATCGGCATCTTCGATCGCAGCGCGCCGCTGCCAACCGGCGGATACCTGGATCAGGCGGACGGCACCGCGTGGATGGCGTTCTACTGCCAGAACATGCTCGAGATCGCGCTGATCCTCGCCGAGAAGGACGTGATGTACGAGGAGGTCGCGTTCCGGTTCGTCGAGCATTTCCTCTGGATCGCCTACGCCATGGATCGGGTGGGTGACAACCACGACGAGATGTGGGACGAGCAGGACGGATTCTTCTACGACCTCCTGCACCTGCCCGACGGCAACGCGATGCGCCTCAAGGTCCGTTCGATGGTCGGCCTGCTGCCGCTGTGCGCGGCGACGGTGATCGAACCGGACACGCACGGGCGGTTCGCGAGGCTGACCGAACTGGTTGGGCTGTTCCGCAAGCGGCATCCCGAGCTGCTGCGGCAGATCGCGCCGGCCGACGACTCCTTTACGGGCTTTGCCGGACGCAGGCTCGCGGCCGTCTGCAACAAGGAAAAGCTCACGCGCGTCCTGCGTTACGTCCTCGACGAAAACGAGTTCCTCGGCCCGTACGGCATCCGATCGCTGTCGAAGTATCACGGCAAGCATCCGTTCGTGTTCAACGTCGCCGGGCAGGAATACCGGGTGCAGTACCTGCCGGCGGAGTCGAACAACGGCATGTTCGGCGGCAATTCGAACTGGCGCGGCCCGGTGTGGATGCCGGTCAACGTGCTGCTGATCCGCGGCCTGCTGAACCTGCATCAGTTCTACGGCGAGGATTTCCGCGTGGAGTGTCCGGTCGGTTCGGGCCAGCAGATGACGCTCTACGAGGTGGCCAAGGAGATCGCGCGGCGCCTGTCCGCGATCTTCCTGCGGGACCAGAGCGGCCGGCGACCGGTATACGGCGGAACCCGGAAGTTCCAGGAGGATCCGCACTGGCGCGATCACATCCTGTTCTACGAATACTTCCATGGCGACAACGGCGCCGGTCTCGGCGCCAGCCACCAGACGGGCTGGACCGGGCTCGTCGCGCTGTGCCTGGATTACTTCGCGCGGGTCGACAAGGAGGACGCGCTGGAGGTGCCGAAGGGCATGGGCGTTCACGTCGCGCGCGAGCCGGTAGCCGGCACGTAATCAGGGTGGCCGTTGCTGACGGCCATCACGACGATCACGACGATACGAAGAGCACGACGGAAGATCAGAAAAACAAGAGGCTGGCACACGAGAGTTGACCGTTGGTTCGTGCAGCGTGTTTTCGCGTATGCTCTGAGATCGTCGTTCCTGCGTCAGGCCGCATCAATCTCGAGTGGACGTTGCAGGACAGACTATCGAGGAGGCTCGATGAAAAGGGTCGGTTTGCTGGCGGTGCTCGCATTCGTCACCGCGATGCCCGCAGTCGCGCAGAAAGAGGAAATCGAACGGCTCGGCCAGTCGGCGACGGTGATGAAGGAGATTCTCGGAGTGCCGGACGACATTCCGCAGTCCCTGCTCGACAAGTCCGAATGCGTCATCGTCTTTCCGTCCGTCAAGAAAGGCGCGTTCATCGTCGGCGGCAGCTACGGGCGCGGTGTGATTACCTGCCGGTCGGGCGCGGACTTCGATGGCCCGTGGAGCGCTCCCGCGATGTTCGCGATGGAGGGTCTCAGCGTCGGCTTCCAGCTCGGCGGCGAAGCGGTGGATTTCGTGCTGCTGGTCATGAACGAGGCGGGCGCCGACTCGGTGATGACGAGCAAGGTCAAGCTGGGTGGCGACGCCTCCGTTGCGGCAGGCCCGAAGGGACGGACGGCCACCGCCGAAACCGACGCGGTGATGAAAGCGGAAATCCTCTCGTATTCACGCTCGCGCGGCGTGTTCGCGGGCATTTCGCTGGCGGGTTCCACGCTGCGATCGGATGACAGCGCCAACCGCCTGTTGTACGGCCGCGACATCACCGCCCGCGAAATCGTCAGAGAAGGCAAGGTGACGCCGCCGGTCGCCGCGTCCCGCTTCCTGGGAATCCTGGGGAAGGCGTCGCCCAAGCACGTCAATCGTTAGCGCTCGATCTGCTTGTGGCACCACTCGCAGTCGCCGCTGATGAGCGACCCGTCCTTTGCCTTGTGCGAGTCGTCGTGGCAGCGGAAGCAGCCATCGGAGGTGAGGTGGCCGCGGTTCGTGGGATACGAGCCCCACGTCACTTTCATCGCCGGAAACACGTTGTGGCGATACACGTCCTGCAGCGCCGAAACCGAACGCGCCAGCGCCTGCTGATCGACCCCGCGTGACTCGTAGAACGTCCGCAGGCCGCGCTCGATCGCGCGCACCCCTTCGTCCTGGGTCGGGTACTCCGCCGTGAGCAGCTTGACCCCCTCGCGTCGAACGTTGGGGAGCTGGCGGCTGATGAGCCCGGCCGCGATCGCCTGATCGACCGCCCTCTCCGGAGTGGGGGAGATCGGGTGGCCGACGGTATTGTGGCAGTCGATGCAGTCCATCGTCTGCCGGACGCCGGTGCGAACCATCTCTTCGGTCGCACCTTCGGCCATGAACTCCTTGACCTGTCCTTTCGCGTCCGTCAGCTTGACGTACGGGATCGTCTGGCGCGTCTCGTCGGTGGCGATGTACTCGATCCGAATGGATGGATCGACGTGCCGGTGAATCGCGCGGCCGGACGACGCGGCGTCGCCGATGTGCATCTGCAGCACCGTGATCGTCTCGGTGTTCGCCTCGTCATCCGCATACTCGCGAATCACCCGGATCTTGTCGCCGACGATCCGACTCGTCTTGTGGCAGCCGCTGCAGGTGACCGCCTGGGCGCCGGGCTTCATGTGCGCCCCGGGAGGAATCGGCCGCGGATACGAGTTGGCCGCGACCTCGACGAGCTGCCGCACGCCATTCAGCTTGGCATAGACGAAGCCCCCTGCGCCCTCGCCGACGTGGCACTGCACGCACGCGATTCGCGGATGCGCTCCCGCCTGCCAGGCGCTGAACTGCGGGTGCATTGGCGCGTGGCAGACCTGTCCGCAGAAGGTGGGGGTTTCCATCGAGTGCAGGCTGCCGTAGCCGGCGACCAGCACGATGACGACGTTGACGGCGGTGAGGGCGACTAACAGCAGCGCCCGGCGGCGAACTTCGCGGCGGCGGAAATCGAAGATCGGCCACTCGGCGACTGCGCTTGGATCGCGTTGCAGCTTGCGGCGTTCGAGCCACATGCCCAGCGGAATGAGCAGCAGCCCGAGCACGAACAGGGCGGGAACGGCAATGAAGACGACCAGCCCCGCGTACGGGTTGTTGAACAGCCCAGCGAACATCGCGATCACCAGCGCGATGAACACCACGGCAGCCGTCGTGGTGATCAGCGCGCCGGCGATCGCGAGCGGATGTCGCGCGAGCGCTTCACGCGTCACGGAAGGCTCGCTACTTCAGACTCTGCATGTACGCGACGAGCGCGTCGATGTCGGCCGCGGGCAGCTTGCCGTACTTGTTCTGCATCGGCGGCTTCTTGGTCGACTTGGCTTTCGCCGCCATCGCCACGGGATCGGTGATCCACTGCTTGATCTCGTCGGCCGACAGCTTCGCGCCGACGCCGTCGAGTGGACTCACCTTGTTGCCCTTGCCGGCGATCTGATGGCAGAGCGAGCACTTCTGGGCGGTGTAGACTTCCTGTCCTCGCTTGACCTGCGCCTCGTCCTGCCCTGCGGCGGCCACCGGTGCGGCCATCCCGGCGACGAACGTCAAGGCAGCAACCGACATAAGCGTTCTCGTTGAGAGGGACTTCAGCATTGAGCCTCCAGGGACGTAAGGTCCCATCAGACTACCAGAAATACTTCAGGCCGATCGCGGCCGCGTGCGCCGTGTACGGACGGTAGACATATCCCAGCACGAGCGAGCTGGGCTGCACGATGCCGTTGACCACCGTCGGGTCGAACGCGAAATCATAAACGCGGAACGGCTCGTATAGGTACGACACCGTTGCGGCAAGCTGCTTCGTCAGGCGTTGCCGCACGTCGATGTGCAGCTGCTGGAGCTTGTTGTACACCTTCGGCAGCTGGTTTGGCGGCGTCAACGGGCTGCCGGGCACGATCCCGTAGAGGTAGCGTCCCTCGGCGTAGCTGAAGTCATAGGACAGGCGCGCCTCGGTGTTCTGCCCAATCCTGGGAGGCGTGACGTAGAGGGAGAAATAGTTGACGTCTTCGGTCGAATCGGTCGTCCAGTCGCGCAGCGGGTCGTTTTCCTGTCCGGGGCTCGCGGAGCGCGACTGTTGAAAGCCGCCGTAACGCTCGAAGTTGTAACTCGCGCCGGCGCCGAGACCGTTCTCAGCTCGATAGTCGGCGCCCAGCGACAACGTCCGGAACGTCGACTCCTGCAGGCCGAAATAACTGTCGTCGAAATCGTCCTTGCCGAGGCCGCCAGAGACGCTGAACACCCACAGGTCATTGGGAACGAAGTCCACCTGGCCGGTGAACCGGTTGCGCACTCGATTGGCCATGTCGTAGTGCCGCAGCAGGGGCTGCTCGCCGATTTGCAGGAGCAGCGCCTCGTCCAGGCCGGACCCGCTGCGGTCGGCAATCTCGTATTGCGCGCGGAACGTCACCCATTGGGACCCCACGGCATCAGCCGTCAACCGCAGCACGTGCTCGCCTGTGCTCTCGAAGATGCGGAAATCATGCGAGTTGCCGTTGTAGGTGTAGCCAGCGGTCAGCGCAACCGGTTTCAGCCCGCTCCACGTCGCATCGGCATCGAACGTGTTGCGGGTGTGCGAGTATGGCTCGGGACCGCCGGTGGACGACACCTTGATGGACGTGTCGTAGTTGATGAACTCGGGGATCGCCGTATGCGGCGTGTCGTTGTTGTAGTCGTATCGCCGGAAGCGCGCGCTGACGCGCACATCGGTCGCCGGCCGGGACACGAGGCTCAGGTTCGTGGAAACCACGAGGGCGTCTCCCTGCGTGGTGGCACGGGGAAGCGCGAGCTGCGGCACCGCCGCATTGATGGTGAACGGCTGGAGCGGCTCGTCGTTGTTCCAGGACCCGAATGAGATGAAGCCTGTCAGCTGAGTGCGGCGGGCAAGCTTGGTGTGGCCGGCGACGCTGACCGTCTGCGCCGAATTCGACGGCCACAGCGCCATGCGTCCGCGGCCGGGCCCCGACGAGGGGTGGTCATCCAGCCGGAGCGGACTGTCCCAGACCAGCGTGTCGTCCAGGTTGTCGAACCATGAGCCCGTGTATGCGACCCGCAGCATGCTGCGGTCGTTGTTCCATTCGGCGCCGAGCGTGAAATCGTTGGTCCGCGAATCGTAGGGGAGGGCGACCTCGACGTCGTTCGAAAAGCCGAAGCTCGCGCCCCACGGCAGCTCGCCGACGTGACGCTGCATCGTGTAAGTCGCCTTCAGATCGATCTGCGCCGTGGGCGTCGCGACGAAGCTCACGCTGCCGATGTCGCGCCGCTCGTGCAAATCGAACTGCGGCGCGATTGGCACGTAAGCGTTGAGGTTCGCCTGGCCGGCCTGGATTCGCTGCTGCGTGGCGTCGTCGAGCACCAACGCGCCGCCGGACTCGGTAAACGGCGTCTTGGTGTCGACGCTGTAGAACTGCGGAATCTCATCCCACAGCCCGGAGATGGAGAAGCGGCCGGGACGCTCGTAGTCGCCGAAGAACCGCTGATCCCGCCACCCGACGTTGTCGGCGGCGACGCGATACGCCCAGTTACCTTCCGGATGCGCGCGCGCGTAGCGGGCATTGGTGAACAGGATGCCGTCGCGAATGTCCGCGTAGCGCTGGAACCGTGCCGGATCGCCGTCGATGCTGCTGAACCGGCCGCCGATTTCGAACTGTTGCCAGGTCGGCTCGAACAGGCTTACCACGGTTTCGGCGGGGGCCTCGGGAGGCTGCGCCGGCGGCCTCCGCCGGCGGTTCTCCTGCGGTTTGGCCGGCGGCTTTTCCTGCGCAGTCGTTTGTTGCGGCACCGCGATGCCGAACCAGCCGACGAGACTCACCAACGCGAGGGATAACATGTGCCTCCGGCCGCTACCGCATGAAGAACTGACCGGACGGGTGGTTGGACCCGTGGACGTTCGAGTGGCAGTTCACACAGGACCGTCCGAACATCCGGTTGCTCTTGTTCACGGTGATTTCATCTTTGTCGTAGATCGACGACGGATGCCGCGTCGCGACGTGGCAGCGCTGGCAGAGCATGGGCATCCGGACGACCAGCATGCGGTCGTTCGACGAGCCGTGCGGATCATGACAGTTGGCGCAGTTCTCCCTGACCGGCGCGTGCTCCCACAGCATCGGCCCGCGCATCTCGGTATGACAGCTGATGCACAGCTCGGCGACGGAGCTGCCGGTCTTGAGCGCTTTGACGTTGCTGATCGAGCCGTGCGGGTTGTGACACGACGAGCACGACATCTTGCCTTCGCGCACCGGCATGTGCGCGACCGCGCGTTCGGTCTTGGCGACCTGGGTGCGATGGCAGGTCGCACACAGCTCGGTCTGCGTCCGCTTGACGAGCTGCCGCTCGGGTGACTTCGGGCTGTGCACGCTGTGGCAGGTGCTGCAGGACAGGTTGCGGCTCTCGTGCGTGCTGCCTTCCCAGCCCGCGTGATTGCCGCGGTTGTGACACGACAGGCACGTTCCGCTCACCTCGTCGGCCGGCAGCTGCGCAAACTTCTTGATGTGTCCTTTCGCGTCGTCGTCCACATGCGCCTGCCCGGGGCCGTGGCAGCTCTCGCATCCCAGCGTCGCCGCCGGCGTACGCGGGTTCTTCGCCTGCGCATGCGCTGTGCCCTTGAGCGACTCCTCTTTGTCGCCGTGACAGACCAGGCACGTGTCGGTGCCGGCGTAGCCTGGTGGCGGCGCGGGCGGTTGCGTTTGCGGAGCCGGTGTTTGAGCCGGTGTTTGAGCAGGAGCTGTTTGGGACCCAGGGAGAGCACGCGGCGAGAGCGCCCCAGTGGCGCGGGCTGTGACCGTGAGCGCAAGCAGACAGACAGCGGCAAAGCACAGACGATGCGGCACGACGAAAATTCTTATAACACTTTCCGTGCCGCGCGAACGTGTCAATTCGCAGCATTTGCGAAGATCGTTGCCGTCAACAACTCCGATTGGTTGGAGCTGGCTCCTGAATGCCGGAGTTTTCCCCACACGCCGCGGATTATTGCGCGGACCCTGCGAAGAAATCCGCGATTACGGCTCGAAGCACGCCGCGATCATTAGCGCCTCGTCATCGGAGAGTGAGATCGTCATCGATGTCACCGCCTCGGCGAGCTGCAACGCGGTTCGAGGCCCGATGATCGCGGCGTCAACACACGGCTGATGGAGTACCCAGGCGATCGCAAGCGCGGTCGCCGGCACGCCACGGGCCCGTGCCGCCTCGCCGAACGCCGACAACCCGTGATACACGCGATCGCGCTCGAGATGTCGATACGGCTCCGGTCTGAGCGTCATGCGTGAGCCTTCAGGATAGGGCTGGCCCGCGCGGTATTTCCCGGTGAGCCATCCTCCGGCCAGAGGACTGAACGCGGTGAAGCCGATCTGCTGATCCACGCAAAGGGGAAACATCTCGCGCTCCGCGGCGCGATCGAGCAGGCTGAACGAATTCTGCACCCAGTCGAAGCGACGCCATCCCCGTTTGTCGCTGATCCACAACCCCTTCGTCAGACGCCACGCTTCGATGTTGCTGGCGCCGACGTAAAGCACCTTCCCCATCCGCGTCGCATCGTCGAGCGCCTGCAGCGTCTCCTCGAGTGGAGTATCCGGATCGGGCTCGTGAATGAGGTACATGTCGAGCCGATCGGTCTGCAAGCGTGTGAGGCTGGCGTCGATCTGCTGCAGGATGTGGCGACGCGACAGGCCGCGGTCATTCGGCCCCTGACCGACCGGATTGAACACCTTGGAGCTGAGCAGCAACCGGTCGCGGACGGCCGGTCCTTTCGTCCGCAGCCAGCGGCCGATGTATGTTTCGCTGCGGCCGCCGCCGTAGGCGTTCGCGGTATCGAAGAAGTTGATGCCGGCGTCGAACGCGCGATCCATCAGCTCGAACGCCTGCGCCTCGCTCTCGCCCATGCCGAAGAACGCGGGCGCCGAGCCGATGCCGCCGAAGTTGCCGCACCCGAGTCCGAGGCGTGAAATCCGCAGGCCGGTCGATCCCAGACGCCGCCACTCCACCTAGATCTCGATCTCGAAGCTACCGTCCTTGATGAACTCGGCCTTCATGCGCGCCTCGTTGCCGGCTCGCAGCGCGGCGACCGCATCGCTGACCTTCTTCATGTGCTTCTGCCGGCTCTTCGACTGCGTCGTGTCCGGCGTCTCCGGACTGCTGGTAAACCAGAACTTGAATGGTGACGCCGGACCGACAGGCGGATCGCCGTCGATGCCGGTCAGGCGCGCCTTCGCGAAGGCTTCGACCACCTCGACCTCCGGATTGGTGTGCGCGCCGTTGCCGCAGAAGATGTAGTTGTCCGCCGTGACCTGCTTGACGAATTTCGTTTCGACGTTGGCGAGCGCGCCGTGGTGCTGAACCTTCAGCACGTTCACGTGAATGCGGCCCTTCGAATCGAGCTTGTCGTGGCGGGCGAGTCCTTCGAGGATTTCCGTCGACACGCCGTCGCCGGTCAGAAGTGCCGAGACGCCGCCTTCCTCGACCAGCAGCATGATGGAGGCGAGATTGGCTTCCGTCACCTGATCGAGCCCCTCACCGAGCGCTTGATCGATCAGCGGGTTCGCGACAATCTGCGGGCTGAGCGTGCCGAGACGCTCCTCGTCGTCGAGCATGGCCTTGTGCAGGTCCTCGAGCGCCTGCTGGCTGTGGTCGAGAAACTTCTGCCACTCCTCCCTGAGCTTTTCGATGTCGTCATCGGACGGTCCGAGCAGGAAGATCTCCAGGCTGTCGAGCGTCACTCGTTCGCCGGGCCCGGGAGCGCCCGAGGCGCTGCGCTTCACGAGCTTTCCGCCGGTGCGCGGATTCAGCGCGATCCCGAGCTGCTCGGTGGACAGGCGGCGGGACAGCTCCATCGACGAGATTTCACCGGTCGCCAGATCGTCGAGCGCCGCGGCGCGCTCGCGCACATCGTCCCGCGGCGATCCGGCGAGCAGGGTGGCGACGTTCGACAGCACGATCTCCGGCTCGGCGCCGATCTCGTCACCGACCAGCCTGAACAATCCGTTGTGCCAGACCTCGCCGATCTCCGGAGGCCTGGCGATCGACGGCGGTGTTTGCCGTCGGAACGATCGTCTTGCGGAACTCGAACGCACGCCACTCCACTTCGTCTTCCACCAGCCGCAGGATCCCTGAGATGTGATCGTCATCGATGTGCGAGACGCAGATGACGTCGAGCTTGTCGTCGTTGTCCCGCAGCTTGCCAAGGACCTTGCGGGTATTGGCTTCGTAAGAGGCCTTGCGGCCGCCGTCGACGAGGATCCGGCGCACGGGAGCCGCCGAGGAGGTCACCAGAAAGCAGTCGCCGTCGGCGGCATGAAAGACCGTGATCTTCATGACTGTTTGTCCAGGTCCACGGGCGTGAAGGGCTTGTGCACTTCGGCGAGGCACGCCTCGGGTCGGATCCGGCCGAAGCCCGCCGCATCCTGCCACCGGTAATCGGATCCTGGCAGCGGCTGCGCGGTCCGCCGCATGATGCCGGCGATCTGGGTCGCCGTAAGCCGTGGTTCTTTGATCAGCATCATGGCCGCCACGCCGGTCACGAACGGGCTCGCCATGCTGGTTCCGGTCATCGCGACCCAGCGCCGATCGGGCGGCGAGAATCCGCGCGCGGCGACCACATCGGTGCCGGGGGCGGCAATTTCCGGTTTGTTGCGGCCGTCGCGCGTCGGCCCCTGGCTGGAGGATCGATGGATCCGTTCCATCAGGTCCTCACAGTTGCCGACGGAGATGACGCGGAACCCGCAGGCAATCGAGCTCACCGACGTGCGATCGACATTGCTCCGCGCCGAGAAGTACGAAGGGAACCGCCAGGCGTCGACCTCGCCGATGCGTCCGAGAGGCCTGGGGTCATCACGCTCGATCCACGCGTCGAACCGCCCGTCGCGCACCTCGATGCCGTGGAGCCGCACGATCCACGTACCCGCCTCGATGCCGACGACGCGATCCTTCAGCCGCGGGCTGAGAAACAGCGAGATGCGGTTCGCGCCGTTCGCCGGGTTGTAGCGCTCGTTGTAGATCGATACGAACGTTTCGCTCTTCAGCCGGTGATTCTCGACATACGTTCCCGGCGCCACCGGGCCGATCCACACGCCGGAAGGGGAGCGCAGCCGCACGGAGAACTCGTCCCCCGGCTCGTACCAGATCTCGAGCTCGTTCTCGGACACGTCGGCGATGCCGTTGCCGACGACCTGCCAGTCGAGGTCGGTTTCGAGGCCGCGCGCGGGGACCTGCCCGCTCGCGTGGATTCGGCCTGTCAGGTATCCGAGATCGCCGGTGAACTGCGGCGCCTCCTGGCCGGCGTTGCCGGCGGCCACGCAGACGCATCGCCCCGGCGTCATCAGCGCGGCGTCGATCCACTGGGAGATCGCGCTGGTGCCGTCGTGCGCGTGTCCGTTGGTGCCGAGTGAGACGTTGACGACGGTCGGAATGGGACGTCCGTAGAGACGTTCCCCCAGGCCGAAGAGATAGTCGACCGCATGCGCGAGCCTGCGTGGAATCGAACAGCGTCGCGCGGCGATCGCGCTCCTCTTCCGACAGCGCGATCAGCACGCCCGCAATCGCCGCCTCCGGACAGACGCCGCTGTTGCCGGCAGCGATGCTGGCGACGTGGGTGGCGTGCGCGCCGGGTGTCTGGGACGACTGGCGGATCAGATCGGTGGGCGCGATCTTGTGCGTCGCGCTCCAGTCGAGCGCCTGCTGCATGCGCTCGTGCGTGAGCTCCACCCCGTAGTCGAACGGCTCGGGAGGCCCGCCAAAAGGCGAGTCGGCCGGCAGACCCTGATCCCAGATGCGCACGAAGCGGGTCGCGCCGTTGACGACGAAATCCGGGTGCGCAAAGTCGAACCCGCCGACGTCGACGATGCCGATCAGCACGCGCGGTTGCGAGTACGGATCCGAAGCTGCGGCCGTGCGGGGCGCCGGTTCTGCCGCGGTGCGGGCGCTCATGACCGGGTGCGGCAGCGAGAGCGGTTCGCCCATTTCGACGTACGAGATTCCGCTCGCCGGCCCCTGATTCATGACCTCTTCGATCTCGCGCGGACTCAGTTGCGCCGTCACGAGATTTCCGCGCTGGTATGTGTTGCCTGGAAGCTGGACGCCGGCCGCTTCGGGACCGGCGAGCCGGACGAAACAGCTGACGCGCACGGCGTCCGTGGCCGGCTGATCGGAGGGAGGCTTCGGCAAGGGTTCGGCCTCCCGCGGACGCTTGACCGCCTGCTGAAGCTTCTCGATCGCCTCGCCGGCGGGACGCTTCTGTTCCTTGACTTCGACCGCCGCGGACAACTGCGCGCGCAGGTTGTTCACCTCCTCGTCGCCGTTGCAGACGACGCGGAGGCGCGGGCCGAGTTTCTCGAGGTTCTCCTGTTTGACAGACATGACAGAAGTACAGAAGTAAGAAGTAAGAAGTAAAGAAGTTGCTTAGAGGTACGAAGTCTACCTCTCATTTCGACCTTCTTACTTACTTCTTACTTCTTACTTCTAACTTCTTACTTTCAGAACGTCTTGCGCGATGCGGCGGACGATCTCGGCGGGTTGGGCGGAGGTCGGGAGCACCTGCCACGTGGCGGCAGGCGAGATCGCGGCGGGCACCCGATACATCACCGCGCCGTTGGCTTCGCTGACGATCAAATCGCAATCGGCCGCCGTCGCTGGCGGCGGGGCGCCGGATGGCAGCGGCTGCACGGTCACGCGCGCACCCGAGGACTCCAGCAGTGGCTGGATGGCCGATTCGTCGCCCGCTTCGGAGAAGATCACCACTTTGAGGTTGTCCAGCAGCAGGCCGTCCCCGCGTTCCGTGGCGGCCTCGCGCGGAATCGTCACGATGAACGTCGCGCCCTTTCCGGTGCCCGGGCTCGAGACCCCGACGGATCCGCCGTGCAGTTCGATCAGCTGCTTGACGACCGCCAGTCCGAGTCCGAGTCCTCCGTGCTTCCGGCTCAAGCCGCCTTCGCCCTGCCGGAACTGCTCGAAGACGTGAGGGATGAACGCCGGTTCGATGCCGGCCCCGGTGTCCTGCACGGCCAGGATCGCGTCGCGCCCTTCGGCGGCGAGGGTCACCGTGACGCGCCCGTTCGGCGGCGTGAACTGCACCGAGTTGGTCAGCAGGTTGGTGACGATCTGCTGCAGCCGCGCCTGATCGCCTGCCACCAGCACCGGCGCGAGGTCCATCTGGACGTCGAGGTTCTTCAGGGTCATCGAATCGCGCACCGATTCGATCGCGCCTTCGATCACCTGCTTCAGATCGACGAGCCGCATCTCGAGCTGCAGCTTGCCCTTGGATGCGCGTGAGATGTCGAGCAGGTCGTTGATGAGCTGCGCCTGCATGCGCGCGTTGCGCTCGATGCTGTCGAGCGCCCGCTCGCGCGCGGGCTCTTCCAGCGTCGCGTTGCGAAGCTGCCAGATCCAGCCCATCAGCGCGTTGAGCGGCGTTCGCAGCTCGTGCGAGAGCGTGGCGATGAACTCGTCCTTCAGCCGGTTCGCCTGCTCCGCGATCTCGCGCGCGTCACGCTCGCTTTGCAGCGCCTGGGCGAGCGCCGCTTCGGCGCGCCGCACGCGAAGGAGCGAGTGCACGGTAGCCACGAGCACGGAGCCGTCGATCGGTTCGATCAGGTACACGTCCGCGCCCTGTTCGAGGCCGCGCACGCGGTCCTCGGCTTCGACCGCGGTATTCGAGATCTGCAGGATCTGCAGGGTCGGCGGGCCGTGCTCGGACGCGCGAATCCGCCGCGTCACCTCGAACCCGCTCATGTCGGGCAGGTTGACGTCGAGGATGACGAGATCCGGACGCTGGCTCGCGATCAGGTCGAGCGCGTCGGATCCGGTTCCCGCGTCCATCACCGTAAACCCGCTGCGGCGAAGGGTCTGTACCTTGACGAATCGACCGGCGTCCTGGTCGTCGACGACGAGAATCGTGGCCGGCCGCGTCACCGTGGCGCCTCGGAATCGGCGTGCCTGGTGACGGCGTGGTGAATCGTCGACCGCAGGCTGTCGCGTGTCAGCGTGGATTTGGGCAGGACGGCGAACACGTCGCTGAGGCGCCGCGTTTCCTCGCCCGACAGGGCCTGGGACGTGACGAGGATGATTGGCACTTTTGCCGTTCTCGGATCCTGCCTCAGCCGTTCGCATACCTGGATGCCGGTCATGTCGGTCAAACGCAGGTCCAACAGTATTACATCAGGCGGCAGTTCATGCGTGAGGCGCAGCCCGTCGGCGCCCGACCCGGCCTCGGCGATCTCGTACATCGGATCGTTGAGCATCTCGCGGACGATGAAGCGGTACGTTTCCTCGTCGTCCACGGTGAGCACCCGCAGGATCCGGGGATCGGGGACCAGCGCTTCGAGCTTGGACAGCAGCCAGCCGCGGCCAATCGGCTTCACCCCGTAGGCTGAGGCGCCCAGCGCGAAACCCTTCTGCTGATCGTCGATCGTCGAGGCGACGATGACCGGGACCGGCGCCGTTCGCTCCTCGCGCTTGAGCCTGGTGAGGAAATCCCAGGCCTCTTCGCCCTGCAGACGGAGATCCAGCACGATCGCCGCCGGACGGAGTGCGTCGAGCACCGATTCCGCCGCGGCCACCGAGCGCGCCGGCACGACCTGGAACCGCGTGCCCTCGAGCAGCCGCTCGTAAAGCAGCAGATCCTCCTCGGAGTCTTCGACGACGAGCACCGGTGTCCGGCCTTCCGCGATGGGCGCAATCAGCGCCGCTCTGGTGGCTCGGTACGACCATGGGAATCGTCACCGAGAACGTCGAGCCCGACGCCAAGCGTGCTCTGCACGGAGATCGTGCCGCCGAGCAGCTCCGCCAGGCGCTTGGATAGCGGCAGGCCCAGGCCGGTGCCCTTCACGCGGCGCTGCAGCGGGTTCTCGATCTGCACGAACTCGTCGAAGACGCGTTCGATGTCCTGCTCGGGGATGCCGATGCCGGTATCGGCAACGGCGAACTCCACGGCGTCGCGCTGCGGCGTCAGCCGCGCCGATGACGCGGACCTCGCCGCGCTCGGTGTATTTCAGCGCGTTGGAGATGAAGTTGCGCAGGATCTGCGAGATCTTGCTCTCGTCCGAGTAGATCGGCGGCACGTCGTCCGGCATCCTCGAAGACTGCAGCGCCAGCGACTGGTTGACGAGCAGCGGCCGCAGCATGCCGCGCAGCGCGCCGAACAGGGCCGCCACTTCGAACGGCGCCGGGCGAACCTCGATCTTGCCGGCTTCGACCTTCGCGATATCCAGCAGGTCGTCGACGAGGTCCGACAGCTGCTGCGCCGATTTGCGGATGTAGAACAGCTCGTCCTTCTGCTCGGGGCTCGCGCCGAGCCGCTCCGCGAGCAGCTGCGTCAACGCGAGGATCGAGTTGACCGGCGTCCGGAACTCGTGGGTCATGTTCGACAGGAACCGCGTCTTCAGCTCGTCGGCCCGGCGCAGGTGATCGGCGCGCTCGTCGAGCTCCGCGTAGAGCGCGACCACGCCGCGATTCGTGTCTTCGAGCTCGCGGTTGACGCGCTCGAGCTCCTCCTGGCGGGCGCGCAGCTCGTCGAGCGCCCGCAGCAGCTCCTGGTTCTGCTGTCTGATTTCCTCGGCCGGCCCGGACGGCGGCTCCGCCAGCAGCCGCGCGGCCAGCTGCTCGAGTCCCGCCGTCGTGAGCATCGGCGCGCGCCGCGGCAGCATCTTCTTGATCGTGATCGTCGTTCCCGACGAGTCGGACTTCACCTCGAAGGTGTCCATCAGCCGCCGGGTGCCGACGATGCCAAGCCCCATCCCGGTTCGCGAGTGGTACCGCCCCGACAGGACGTCGTCCAGATTCGCGATGCCGGGGCCGTGATCCGACACGCGAATCGTCAGGACCTGCGGCGCCAGCGCGCCTTCGACGAGATAGTCGACGAGGCCGCCACGGGCGTACTGAAATGCATTGCGCGCGAGCTCGGAAACGGCGGTGGCGATGCGGGTCTGTTCGAGCGTGTCGAAACCAAGCTGCGGCCGAGATCGTCCTGGCGCGGCGCCTGCGCGTCGACGACGTCGTGCTCCTGCAGCAGCCGCACGGACAACAGGTGGCCGTTCACGCCGCCTCACGTCCGACGACAACCGTCACGTCGTCGCGCTGCCGGTTGAAGTCGCGATAGAGCACGGCGGCGATTACACCCGGATGCCGCAGTCGAAGTCCTGGATAGTCGTCGAGCGACCAGCGTGAGCCGAGCCCATCCGAGTGCATCACGAAAACCGCGTCAGCCTCCCACGGGTACGAGTACTCGCGAAACTCCCGCGCCTGATGGCCCAGCGTTCCGTTCAGCGAAACCGCGTGCCGCACCGTTCCTGGACGGCAGATCGCCCCGGCGATGTTGCCGACGCCGGCGAACTTCATCGTGCCGCGCGCCGGAAGGATTTCCGCAATCGCTGCCGCCGCGCCGCGCGTATGCCGCAGCGCCGAAATGCATGTCCTCCAGGAAGATCGCCACATCGGCTTTCGTTACGCGTATCGACCGCTCCGATCGCGGCGCTGGATGCTTCGCCGGCTTGCAGGCCGTGCCCGAGCCCGTCGGCGACGAACGCGAACGCGCCATCGGCATGATGGTGAACCTGCCACGCATCGCCGCAGACGGTTTCGCCGGCCTTCGGAATCGATATGCCGGCGAACTCGAGCCGATGCGGCGCCGGTCCGCGTGGTCCGGTTCCGCGCGCAGCCGCGTCAGGACGACCGTGCCGCGCTCCGGGCTGCGAGTAGATGTCGAAGTCGTCGGACAGCCGCTGCACGGCGCCGAGGCCGGTGCCGGACGTTCCGGCCGTGGAATGTCCGTCGGCGAGCGAGCGTGCCACGTCGGCCATGCCCGGTCCGCGATCGATCGCGATAATCTCGACCTCGGCCGACCGCGCGCTCCGCACCGGTCGCACCAGCATTTCGCCGCCGCCCGCCGCGTGCTTGACGAGGTTCGTCGCCAGCTCGGTGGCGACGATGCCCGCCCGATGGGCGTCTTCCTGCTCGAAACCGGCGGCCTCGGCGGCTTCCTGCGCCGCAAACCGCGCGGCGGAGGGCTGGCTGGGTTCGGTGACGGGCACCCGGCGGTGTGGCGACGTCATTTCCATCGGGTGATGACCACGCGCGTGCCCGCGCCCGGAGTGGACGTGATCGAGAACTCGTTCGACAGCCGCTTCGCGCCGGACAGGCCGAGCCCCAGGCCGCCGCCCGTCGAGTATCCGTCCCTCATGGCGAGCGCCATGTCTGCAATTCCCGGACCTGCGTCCTCGAACATCAGCCGCAGCCCGCGGCGCACGCCGTCGGTGACGACTTCGATCGTCGCGCTGGCCGCCGCCGCCATGCTGAATCGTGTTCCGCGCCGAGCTCGCTCGCGGCCGTGACGATCTTCGTCTGATCCACGAGGCTGAAGCCGAGCTCGATCGCCTTCCGCCGGACCGCCTGCCGGACGATGACGATGTGTTCCGAGGACGCCAGCGGCAGCGAATCAGCGGAGGCTGTGGCCATTCTCACGCCCAGCTCCATCGAGTGATGCCGACAGCAGATCCATGCCGCGCTCGACGTTGAGCGCCGTCCGCACGCCGGCCAGCGACATGCCCAGCTCGACGAGCGTGATCGCCACTGCCGGGCGCATGCCGACGACCACGGTCTCGGCGTCGAGCACGCGCGACATCGCCGCGATGTTTCCGAGCATCCGGCCGATGAAGGAGTCGACCATCTCGAGCGACGAGATATCGATGAGCACGCCCTGCGCGCCGGTCTCGGCGATGCGGGCGGTCAGGTCGTCCTGGAGCTGCATCGCGAGCCGGTCGTGCATGTCGACCTGGATCGACACCAGCAGGAACGCCCCCATCTTGAGGATCGGAATGCGTTCCATCGAACTAGTCCGCGCTGGCGCCTGGCGCGCCGGCCGGTCCCCCGGAGCGGCCGACTTGCGAACAACGGCCTGGCCGGTACGCTTCAGCGCGACGGCGAACGCGTCGGCCAGCGTGGCCTTCGTGGTGACGCTGTTGAGGTCCACGCCGAGGTGGACGATCGTCTGCGCGATCTGCGGACGGATGCCGCTGATGATGCAGTCGGCGCCCATCAGGCGGGCGGCGGCCACGGTCTTCAGCAGGTGCTGCGCGACCAGCGTATCGACGGTCGGCACGCCGGTGATGTCCAGGATCGCGATGAGCGACCCCGTCTCGACGATGCGCTGCAGCAGGCTCTCCATGACGACCTGCGTGCGCGCGCTGTCGAGCGTGCCGATGAGCGGCAGCGCGAGGATGCCGGTCCACAGCGTGACCACCGGCGTCGACAGCTCGAGCATCTCCTGCTGCTGGCGCCCGATGATCTCGTCGCGCGCCTTCTGGTAGGCCTCTGTCGTGTAGAGTCCGAGCGCGTCGATCACCGCCGTCGTCGCTCCAGATCTCGTCGGCGAGCGCACCGCCATCCGAGATGCTTTCGCGCAGCTGCTTGAAGAGTGGCTGTTTCAGGGAGAACACGAAGGTTGCCGTCTCCGTAGGGCTGAACCCCAGCAGCGCGCGCGCCTGCGAGACCCGGCTGAGCATCTCGCGAACGTTCGCCCAGGCCGGCCCGTGGACGTCATCGAGCCGGCCGGACTCGCTCGCCTGGACGAAGGCGCTCAGGAAATCGCGTGATTGCCGGTGCAGATCGGCCTCGCTCATCAGGTCGCGGCGTGTCGTGATGCTCTCTGTCTGCCGCTGCATCCATTCGCGAAGGATCGCCTGCTCGTGCGTTCTGATGATTTCAGGCAACTGCGTGCCGCTCATCTTCATGTATGCCCTCGGAGGAAAAACGTCAACTATACAGCACAAGTTGACGAGGGATTGTTGAGCTGGACAGCCGGAAGCGGACCAACTAACGGCGGCCGCTCTCGACGGTGTGGCCCAGCGTCATCGCGCTGAATACGATCGTCAGCACACAGCAGGCGACCATCGTGATGAAGACGCCGTGCCAGCCCCAGCGATCGGCAATCCAGCCGACGCCGGTACCCGCGATCGCGGACCCGAACACGTAGCCGAAGAAGCCGGTGAACCCTGCCGCGGTTCCCGCCGCCTTCTTCGGCACGAGATCGAGCGCATGCAAGCCGATGATCATGATCGGCCCGTAGATGAGGAAGCCGATCGCGATGAGCGCCGCGTAATCGATCCAGAGCGGCCCATGCAGGTTCAGCCAGTAGACGACGACGGCAACGAGCGTGAGCGCCATGAACAGGATCGTGGCGGGAGCGCGCCGGCTCTTGAACACCTTGTCCGAGATCCAGCCGCAGGCGATCGTGCCGGGAATCGCGGCGTACTCGTAGAGGCTCCACGCCAGGCTGGATTCGCGGAACGAATAGCCTTTCGCCGTCTCGAGGTACGTCGGTATCCAGTTGACCACGCCGTAGCGCACGAAATAGACGAACGCGTTCGCCATCGCGATCGCCCACAGATAGCGGTTGTTGAGGACGTGCTCGAAGAAGATCTCGCGGAAGGTGAACGTGCGCTCGTGGTCGGCGCTGTAGTCGGGGCGGTAATCGTTCTTGTATTCCTCGACCGGCGGCAGGCCGCGCGATTGCGGCGTGTCCTGCAGCAGGAAGAACACGCCGACGGCCACCGCGGCGGCGATCAGCGCGTTGAAGTAGAACTTCGCCCCCCAGTCGTTGAAGATCAGCACGCCGGCGAGTGCCAGGTTGGCGACCAGCGCGCCGCCGACGTTGTGCGCGACGTTCCACACCGACACGACGAGCCCGCGCTCCTTCGTGCTGAACCAGTGCACCATCGTCTTGCCGCAGGGCGGCCAGCCCATGCCCTGCACCCAGCCGTTGAGGGTTTGCAGCGCGATGACGATGCCGAGGGATGCGTACAGGCCCTTGTAGAGGCCCGAGACCGCCATGATCGCGCACGAGAGGATCAGGCCGAGCGGCAGGAAGTACTTCGGGTTGCTGCGGTCCGAGACCGAGCCCATGAGGAACTTCGACAGGCCGTACGCGATCGAGAGCCCGGTCAGCGCGAGCCCGAGTTGAGCCTTCGAGTACTCCGGGTGGTCGCGTAGGATGTCGGGGATAGCCAGCGCGAGGTTGTTTCGGACCAGGTAGTAGGCCGCGTAGCCGGCGAAGATTCCGGCAAAGACCTGGCGCCGGTAGCGGCGGTACTCGGCGTCGATCGACGCCGGCGGGACGGCCGCGACGGACCCGGCCGGCTTCGGCGTGTCCAGCATGAAGCGGCGATTATAGTGTGCTATCGTGACGCCCCTGCTCGTTACGGCGATTTCACGCGCCGCTTACATACACTTCGGGGAGGGTGGGTACTATGCCCGTCATGAAACGATCGATTGCCTTCTGGTTCTTCTGTCTCGTCGCGCTGTCGCTTCCCGCCCCGGGATTTGCACAGTTCGACACAGCAACCGTCGTCGGCACGGTGCGTGACAAGAGCAGCGCCGTCGTTCCCGGCGCCACGGTCACGCTCACCAACCTGGATACGGGCATCGCGGTGACGCGAGTCTCCGACGAGAACGGCAGCTACGAGTTCATCACGGTGCGCGTCGGCCGCTACAAGGTCACCGCCGAGCTCCAGGGCTTCTCGACGGCGTTGGCCGACAACATTCAGGTGACCGTCGGCGCGCGGCAGCGCGTCGACCTGCAGCTGACGCCCGGCAATCTCACGGAAACGGTCGAGGTCGTCGGCGCGGCGACGCGGCTCGAAACCGATTCGAGCCAGCGCGGTCAGGTCATCACCAGCGAACAGGCGGTACAGCTGCCGCTGAACGGCCGCGAGTATTCGGCGCTGGCGCTGCTCAGCCCCGGCGTGCGGATGTCCGCGCTCAACACCGGATCGTCGCAGACCGTGCGCGAGGGATCGTTCAACATCAACGGCCTGCGCAGCACGTTCAACAACTTCCTGCTCGACGGCATCGACAACAACGCCTACGGAACGAGCAACCAGGGATTCTCCAACCAGGTCATGCAGCCGTCGCCGGACGCCGTCGCGGAATTCAAGGTCGTCACCAACAACATGAGCGCCGAGTACGGCCGCAGCGCCGGGGGCGTCATCAACGTGGCCTACCGCAGCGGCACGAACCGGTTCAGCGGTGCGGGCTGGGAGTTCTTCCGCGACACCGATCTCAACGCGACCGGCTTCTTCAAACCGGTGACCGGTGAAAAGCCGCCCATGAGCCGCGATCAGTTCGGCTTCACGCTCGGCGGGCCGATCCTGAGAAACAAGGCGTTCTTCTTCTCGGATTACGAGGGCTTCCGCCAGACCCGCGAGAACGTCGCGTTCCAGACGATCCCCAACATGACGCAGCGCCAGGGGATTCTGTCGGTCGACGTGCGCAATCCGCTCACCGGCGCGACGTACGCAGCCGGCACGCCGATCCCGATGACCGCCTTCGCCCGCAAGGTCCTGACCGAGCTGCCCGAGCCGACCTCGTCCGCCGCCGCGAACAACTACTCGATCCTCCAGGAGTTCACCAACACGACGGACAAGTGGAACGTCAAAAGCGACATCCAGGTCAACGACGCGCTGACCGCATTCGGCCGGTTCGGCTATCGCGATGCGGACCTGTTCGACGAGCCGCCGCTGCCGCTGCCGTCCGGGGGAAGCGGCAATGCGCAGACCTACGTCAGCAACAAGCAGTTCGTGACCGGCTTCACCTGGGCCAGGTCGGCATCGTCGCTGCTGGAAGGGCGCTTCGGCTGGTCGCGGACGGTTGCCGGGAAGAACCCGGCGGCGCTGGGTTCGGCGAGCGCGCTCGACGACTACGGCATCGCCGGGCTGCCGACCGACGAGCGCATCGCCGGCGGCTTGCCGACGCAGCTCATCACCGGCTTCTCGGACCTCGGACGGCAGGCCACCAACCCGCAGTGGCAGTATCCCGGAGATGTGGAACCCGAAGATCAACTACACGTGGCTGACCGGCCGTCACTCGCTGAAGACCGGCTACGAGTTCCAGCACATCGCCACGGAAGTCCAGGACGTCAATCCGCTGTACGGCCGCGATTCGTACGCGGGACAATTCTCGCGGCCGTCCGGCGCGGCAAACCCGCTCTACAACCTCTCGGACTTCATGTTCGGCCTGCGCAGCCAGTACGCGCTGAGCAACATCCTCATTGCCAACGTGCGCCAGCAGATGCACTTCGCGTATCTGCAGGACGACTTCAGGATGAACGACTCGTTGACGCTCAATCTCGGGCTGCGCTACGAGTACGCGACGCCGCACTGGGAGAAGGACAACGTCCTCTCGAACTACGATCCGGATGCGCGCCAGATGATCTTCGCCAGCGACGGCTCGCTCGAGGATCGCTCGCTGGTCAAGCCGGACCGCAACAACTTCGGTCCGCGCCTGGGCTTCGCCTGGTCGCTCACGCCGCAGACAGTCATCCGCGGCGGCTACGGGATCAGCTACGTGCACTTCCACCGCGCCGGCGCCGCCAACATCCTGCCGATCAACGGCCCGCAGGTCGTCAACGCGGTTGCCAACCAGACGGCAGCGACGCCGAACTTCCGGACGACCGAGCAGGGTTACCCGTCGGGGTTTGCCGATCCGGTGGTATTCAACCCGCTGGCCTCGAACATCACCTTCATGCCCGAGGACTACCACTCGAGCCGCGCGCACAGCTACTACATCTCGGTCCAGCGCGAGATCGCGCGCAACATGGTGCTTGACGTCGCCTACGTCGGCAATCGCGCCGACGACCTGCTGCTGTTTGCGAACTTCAACCAGGCGGCGCCAAACAACCCGCAGGGGACGCTGTCGCTCCAGTCGCGCCGGCCGATTCAGGAGTTCGCGGACATCACCTACGCGTTCAACGGCGGCATCTCGCGTTACAACTCGCTGCAGGTCAAGTACCGAGTACCGGATGCGCCGCGGGTTGATGATGCTGAACTCGTTCACGTGGTCGAAGGCGAAGGACAACGGCGCGGGCTCGCTCGAAGGGCCGTTCGGCAACTTCCCGGCGCCGCAGGATTTCTACAATCTCGACGCCGATTATGGAACGTCGGCCTACGATCAGCCGCTCAACAACACGACCAGCGTCGTCTGGAACGTCCCTGTTGGACGTGGCCGGAAGTATCTGACAGACGCCGGCGCGCTGACGGAAGCGTTGCTGGGCGGCTGGACGCTGAGCGGCATCAACACCATGGCATCAGGCGAGGTCGCGACGCTCCAGTATTCGCCGACGGCTTCGTTCCAGGTGTCGGGCATCCAGCAGGACTTCCGCGGCGCCAACAACTACCGTCCGAACGTCAACGGCGATCCGTACGGCGATCGGGACTCGGTGGCGACTTATCTGAGTCGCGACACGGTGACCGTGCCCGGTGATCCGAGCCAGCCGTTCGGCAATGCGCCGCGCAACAGCGTCCGGGGGCCGTGGTTCTGGCAGATGGACCTCGTGGCGGCGAAGGACTTCCCGCTGCCGCTCGGCGACCAGACCCGCATCCAGGTCCGCCTCGAGGCATTCAACGTGCTGAACAAGACCAACTTCCGCGCGCCGAACGCCAACCGCAGCCTGGGTAACTACGGAACGATCACGGCCACGCAGGACGCGCGGCAGCTGCAGCTCGGGGTCAAGCTCACGTTCTGACGAAAACAGGGACAGGGAGATAGAAGGAGAGGGTTATGATTCGTGTCGGCTTAGCGCTCTTCATTTCCATTTCCTTGTCCCTTTTCACGCCGCCTGCGAAGAAGCAGCTCGTCGCGCACCGGGGCGCCTCCGCGTACGCCCCCGAGCACACGCTCGAGGCCTACCGGCTCGCGCTCGAGCAGGGCGCGGACTACGTCGAGCAGGATCTTGCCGTCACCAGGGATGGCGTCCTGGTCTGCATCCACGACCTCACGCTGGAGCGCACGACGAACGTCGAGGAGGTCTTTCCCGACCGCGCCGTAGACGGAGGGCAGCGGCGCCGCCGCCGTGCGCGGCTGGCGCGTCCATGACTTCACGCTGGCGGAGATCAAGCGGCTCGACGCCGGCTCGTGGTTCGACAAGAAGTTCGCCGGCGCCCGGATTCCGACGTTTCAGGAAGCGGTGGACCTGGTGAAAGGGAAGGCGGGCCTCTATCCGGAGCTGAAGGACCCTGCGTTCTACCGTGCGAACGGGGTCAAGCCCGAAACGCTGCTGGCCGACGCGCTGAAGAAGAACGGCCTGCCGGACGGCCGCACGCCCGTAATCATCCAGTCGTTCGATGAGGTTACCGTCAAGCAGCTCGCGAAGGATCTCCCCGCCGTGCCGCGCGTGATCCTGGTCGAGGTGCGCGACGGCATCAAGCTGGATACCGCCGACGAGATCCGCGGAATTGCGTCCTGGGCCACCGGCCTCGGGCCGAACAAGGCGATCGTCGAGCAGATCCCCGAGATGGTGAAGTGGGCGCACGCCGCCGGCCTCACCGTCACGCCGTGGACGTTCCGGTCAGCGAGCACCGGCAGGTACGGATCCGTGCGCGACGAGATGAGCCGCTTCCTCTATGAGTTCGATGTGGATGCGGTGTTCACGGATAATCCTGACCAGTTTCCTCGGAAGTAGATCGCGAAGTTCGAGTTCGAGGAGTCCTGCGGAGATCACGAAGAAATTCAAATCTAGGCCAGAGGCCTGTGGCCCGCCGTGCTAACTCCGCGACTCCGTTGGCTCTTGCGACGACTGAATCACGCTGGCGGCAGGTCGGCTGCCGGCGATGTGCCTTTCGGAAAGCGATTACCGATGAACGCGTCGTAGGCGGCGCCGCCGAGAATCGCGCCGACGACGGGGGCGACGATCGGGACCCACCACCAACCGCCTGAAGCTCTGAACACGTCGAAGCCCCAGCCGCCGACCGCCGTGAACAGCCGCGGACCGAAGTCGCGAGCGGGGTTGATGGCGTAGCCGGCGTTGTAACCGAACGACATGCCAATCGCCATCACCAGGAGCCCGATGATCAGCGGGGCCATGCCGGCAGCGGGCGGCGCGTTGCGCGCGTCGGTCACCGCGAGGATCACCGCCATCAGCGCCGCGGTGCCGACCACCTGGTCCACGAACCCCCCGGCGATGCCGAGAAACGGCTGCGGATACGTGGCAAACACACCTGCGGTCCCCTGGGGGCCGGCGACCTGGCGGATGCCGTTATCGAAGTGCGTAAACGCGTCGGCGTAGGTGAAGTAGACGATCGCCGCCGCCGCGAACGCGCCGGCAACCTGCGCGACCACGTAGTACGGCACCTTGCTCCAGGCAAAGCCGCGATGGATCGCGAGCGCGATCGTCACCGCCGGGTTCATGTGCGCGCCCGAGACGCCGCCCGCGACGTAGCATCCCATCGTCACGCCCAGTCCCCACGCGAGGTTGATCGAAAGATAGGTGCCCGCAGTGTTCTGGCTGAGCACGACCTGGGCGACGACCCCGACGCCGAAGAGAATCAGGACGAACGTGCCGAAGAATTCGGCGAGCGCTTCGCGCATGTCAACCCTCTTGATCTGTTTGATCCGCGTAAATCCGCGTTTCGTCTTGATCTGTTTGATCCGTGCAAATCCGCGTTTCGTTTTGATCGCTTGATCCGTGATCCGCTCTTTGATCGTAGATCTGCGTCTTTGCGCGGCGGGAGTATACAGTATCAGCGTGGCCTACATTCTTGCGCTCGATCAGGGCACCACCAGCTCCCGCGCGATCCTCTTCGATCGTGATGGCGCGATCGTCGGAATCGCCCAGAAGGAATTCGCGCAGATCTTTCCGCGGCCGGGATGGGTCGAGCACGACCCGCAGGAGATCTGGGCGACGCAGCTCGCCGTCGCCGTCGAGGCGCTCGGACGGGCGCGCATCCGCGCCCAGGACGTCGCGGCGATCGGCATTACCAACCAGCGTGAGACCGCGATCGTGTGGGACAGGGAGACCGGACAACCGATCGCCAACGCGATCGTGTGGCAGGACCGCCGCACCGCCGATCTCTGCGATCGGCTGAGGGCCGACGGCCATCAGGCGATGGTGTCCGAGCGCACGGGGCTCGTCATCGACGCCTACTTCTCGGGCACCAAGATCGCGTGGCTGCTCGACAACGTGCCCGGCGCCCGCGCCCGGGCGGAAGCGGGGAAGCTGGCATTCGGGACGGTGGACTCGTGGCTGGTGTGGAAGCTCACCGGCGGCAAGGTCCATATCACCGACGTGAGCAACGCCTCGCGCACGATGCTCTTCAACATCGACACCCTGGCCTGGGACGACGACCTGCTGTCGCTGTTGAAGATCCCGGCCGGCATGCTGCCGGAGGTGCGCTCGTCGAGCGAGGTGTACGGCAACGTCTCGAAAGACCTGGGCGTCTCGGAGGTGCCGATCGCCGGAATCGCCGGCGACCAGCAGGCGGCGCTGTTCGGACAGATGTGCGTGTCGCCAGGCCTGGCGAAGAACACCTACGGCACCGGCTGCTTCCTGCTGCAGAACACCGGCACGCGGCGCGTCGCTTCGCAGAACAAGCTGCTCTCGACCGTCGCGTGGAGGATTGGCAACCGGACGGAATACGCGCTCGAAGGCAGCGTCTTCATCGGCGGCGCGGTCGTGCAGTGGCTGCGCGACGGCCTCGAGATGATCGGCCGCTCCTCGGAGGTCGAGACGCTCGCGGCCTCGGTCACCGACAACGGCGGCGTGTTTCTCGTTCCGGCGTTTGCCGGCCTCGGCGCCCCGCACTGGGACGCCTACGCGCGCGGACTGGTCATCGGCATCACGCGCGGCACGACTCGAGGCCATCTGGCCCGCGCGGCGCTCGAAAGCATCGCGTATCAGGTCGACGATCTGCTCGAAGCGGTGCGCCGGGATTCGAACATCACGCTCAGCGAACTGCGGGTCGACGGCGGCGCCGCCAGCAATGACGGCCTGATGCAGTTTCAGGCCGATGTGCTCGGCGTGCCGGTCGTCAGGCCGGCGGTCACCGAGACCACGGCGCTCGGCGCCGCCTACCTGGCGGGGCTGGCGGTCGGCTTCTGGTCCTCGCTCGACGAGATCGGCCGTCAGTGGAAGGTCGAGCGCCGCTTCGAGCCCGCGATGGCCCGCGCCGATGCCGAGCGGCTGCGCGAGCGCTGGCGCGAGGCGGTGAGCCGCGCCAAGGGCTGGATCCCGGCGGGCAGCGGCGCATGACCCGCGACGACATGCTCGGACGGGCCGCCCGGCACCGCGGCCCGTGGGACTTCGTCGTCATCGGCGGCGGCGCGACCGGCGTGGGCGTCGCCGTGGACGCCTCGTCGCGCGGCTACAGCGTCCTTCTTCTCGAGCAGAGCGACTTCGGAAAGGGCACCTCGAGCCGCAGCACCAAACTGGTGCACGGCGGCGTGCGCTATCTCGAGCAGGGGAACATCCCGCTCGTGATGGAGGCGCTCAAGGAGCGCGGCATCCTGCGGCAGAACGCGCCGCATCTCGTCGCCAACCTGCCCTTCGTCGTTCCCAATTACGACTGGTGGGAGGCGCCGTTCTACGGGATCGGGCTGAAGGTCTACAACCTGCTGGCCGGCAAGTACGGCTTCGGCCAGTCGTCGATCCTCTCGCTCGAGGAAACACTCGAGCGTCTGCCGACGATCCGCCGCGAGGGCCTGCGCGGCGGCGTGATCTACTACGACGGGCAGTTCGACGATACGCGGCTGCTGATCAATCTCGTGCAGACCGCCGCCGAGCAGGGCGCGGTGCTGTTGAACTACGCGAAAGTGATCGGCGTCGAGAAGGGGCCCGACGGAACCGTCGACGGCGTGGTGGCGCGCGATCTGGAGACCGGCCGCGAGCTCATCGCATCGGCGCAAATCGTCATCAACGCGACCGGGCCGTTCGCGGATGGCGTGCGGCGGATGGCAGACCCGGACGCGCCGGCGCTGATCGCGCCGAGCCAGGGGGTTCACCTCGTGTTCGACCGGTCGTTTCTGCCGGGCGACAGCGCGATCATGGTGCCCCACACGCGCGACGGCCGCGTGATGTTCGCGATTCCGTGGCACGGCCACACCGTGGTGGGCACGACGGACACTCCGATCGACGAGCCGTCGCTCGAGCCGCGCGCCGTTCGAAACCGAAGTGTCGTTCATTCTCGAGACCGCCAGCCTCTATCTGCACAAGGCGCCGACGCGTGAGGACGCGCTGAGCGTGTTCACCGGGATCCGTCCGCTGGTTCGCAGCGGCGACAGCCGGATCACCGCCGCGCTCTCACGCGATCACACCATTCACATCGACCCGTCCGGCATCCTGACCACCGCGGGCGGGAAGTGGACGACCTACCGCCACATGGCGGAGGACACCGTCGATCATGCGGTGGAGCTCGCGAGGCTTCCCGAGCGGCCGTGCGTGACGAAAGAGCTGCGCATCCACGGCTATCACTGGGCGGCGGAGCAGTTCGGCGAGCTGGCGAGCTACGGGTCCGATGCGGACGACATCCAGGAACTGAGCCACAAGGATCCGCTGCTGGCCGCGCGTCTGGGCGATCGGCTGCCGCTGATTGCCGCGCAGGTGGTGTGGGCGGCACGCATGGAGATGGCGCGCACCGTCGAGGACGTCCTCGCGCGCCGCTCTCGCGCGCTGTTCCTCGACGCCGCCGAGGCCATCCGCATGGCGCCGGCCGTCGCGGCGCTGCTGGCGCGGGAGCTCGGGCAGGACGACGCGTGGCAGCGCAGCCAGATCGCCGCGTTCGAATCCGTCGCGAGCGGATACCTGTTGTCGGCTTAGAGTCCGAGCGTGCGCAGATACGCTCGGTTGCGGCGCGCGCTCTCTTCGGGTGTGCCAAGCGCGGGGAGTACGTCCTGCTCGACGACGATCCAGCCGTCGTAGCCGCCGTGCCGCATGGAGTCCACCAGCCGTGGAAAATTCACGCTGCCGCGGCCGAGCTCGCAGAACACGCCGTTGCGAACCGCGGTGAAGTAGTCGCTTTCAGTGCGGCGGGCGTCAGCGGCGATCTCCGGCTCGCAATCCTTGAAGTGCACGTGCCAGACGCGATGTCGGTAGCGCTCGAGCACCGCGATCGGGTCAGCTCCCGCGTACGTCAGGTGGCCGGTGTCGAGGCACAGCCCCAGCAGCGATGAGTCCGTCCGCTCCATCAGCAGATCGAGTTCCGTGGCAGTCTCGACGAACGAGCCGCAATGCGGATGGAACACCGTCCTCAATCCGGTCTGCTCGCGGACTTCGCCGGCGATCGCGCTCGCGCCTCGCGTCAGGACGTCCCATTGCGCGCGGTTGAGACCGTCGGCGTCGCCGGCTCTTCCCGCGACGGCGACCCGCCGCGCGTTGCCGTCGGTCATGTCGGCAAGCACGACGAACGCGTGTGGATAGCCGGCATCCCGAAGCAGGCGTGCCGTTCGCACGGCACGTTCGATGCCTTCCGTGTGCGCCGAGGGATTACTGAGATCGACCGGTACGAACGCGCCAATGAGCGTCAGCGCGCGGCGTTCGATGTCGTGACGAAGCGCCGCGGGGTCGGTCGGCATGAAGCCCCAGTCGCCGAGCTCGGTGCCCGCGTAGCCGGTCGCGGCAAGCTCGTCGAGCACCTGCGCGCAGGCGAGCGCCGGGCCGTGGCCGTCGAACTCGAGGATGCCCCAGGAACAGGGAGCGTTGGCAACCCGGATGGCCATGCTTACGCGAGATCCGCGGCCATCGGCTCGTGGTGCCCGGCCATGAACTCGCGCACCTCGCCGAGCGTGGGCATGAAGTTGGCGCAGCCATGACGCGTCACCACGATAGCGCCGACCGCGTTGCCGAACCGGCCGGCGCGTTCCGGCGACCATCCTTGCAGGTAGCCGTAGATGAAGCCGCTGGCGAACGCGTCACCCGCGCCGAGCACGTTCAACACCTCGATCCTGAACGGCGGCACGTGGCTCGGCGCGCTGTCGCGCGTGAAGATGGTGCAGCCCTCGCCGCCCTTCTTCAGCACGAACATCTCGAGCTGTCCGCCGAAGAGCCCCGACACCGCCCGCTCCACATCCGTTTCTCCGGTTGCCGCCTGCAGTTCTTCTTCCGTCCCGACCGAGAGCCGGCAGATCTTCGCGAGCGCGCGCACGTGGACCCCGAAGGCCTCCGCCGACGGCCAGACGGTGGGCCGGTAATCGAGGTCGAGAAGCGCGGTCGTTCCGGCGCCGCTCGCGATTTCCGCCGCCAGCATCGTCGCGGTGCGGCTCGGTTCGACGCTCAGGCCGGTTCCGGTGAGAAACACGAGACGGCTGTCCGCGACCGGCGCACGCCGGACGTGATCGATCGAGAGCCCGATGTCCGCGCAGTTGTCGCGATAGAACGTCAGCGGGAATTTGTCGGGCGGGATGATCGTCAGGATCACCGCGCTCGTCCGGCGATCGGGAAAGCGCGGGATGAACTTCGTCTCGACGCGCTCGGCGTCCAGGAAACTGAGCACGAAGTCGCCGACCTGATCCGTTCCGACGCCGGTCAGCAGCGCGCTGCGCAGTCCGAGCCGCCGCGTGCCGACGCTGACGTTGGTAGCGCAGCCGCCGACGTAAGCGTCGAAGCTGCGCACGGCGGTGATCGGCACACCGATTTCATGCGCGTACAGATCGATGCAGCTTCGGCCCATGCAGAGAACATCGAAGCCGCGGCGGTCCGGAGGAGGTGCGGGGAAACTGGACAGGCGCGGAGTGTAGCATCATCATGAACGCGTGCCCAAGCCGCCGCCTCTTCTCATCAGGTCGCACAACGCGCCGCCCGATCGCGCCGGGGTGCTGCTCGAGGTGACGCCGGCATCAGCCGGGCTCGACTACATCACGTTCACGGTCCATCGCATCGCGCCGGGCGGGACGTGGGGCGCGCGCACCGACGGGCAGGAGTGCTGTCTGGTGCTTCTCAGCGGTTTCTGCACGGTGACGTGGGATGACGGCCCGTCGTGCCGGCTGGGTCCGCGCGCGAATGTCTTTGCGTCCTACCCGCACGCTCTCTATCTCCCGTCGGGGCACCGGTTCGAGCTGCGCGCCGAAGCGCCGACCGAGATCGCCGAGTGCCGCGCGCTGTCGACCGAGACGCTCGAGCCGCGCGTCATCCGGCCGGAAGACTGCGGCTACGAGATTCGCGGCGGCGGAAATGCCACACGTCAGATCGTCGACATCGTGCCGCCGGCGTTTCCGGCCGATCGCCTGCTGATTTGTGAGGTGTTTACGCCGAGCGGGAACTGGTCGAGCTATCCGCCGCACAAGCACGACGTCGACAACCCGCCGCACGAGGTCGACCTCGAGGAGACGTATTACTTCAGGATGCGCGATCCTCGCGGGTTCGGATTCCAGCGGCTCTACACGATGGACGGCCGCCTCGACGAAACGGTGACTGTCGCGGACGGCGACCTGGTGGTCGTGCGCGAGGGGTACCATCCGTTCGTGACCGCGTTCGGCCATGATGCCTACTATCTGAATGTGCTCGCGGGCACGCGCCGCTCCATGGCCGCCAGCGACGACCCGCGCTACGCGGAGTTCCGAGCCTCGTGGCCGCCGCCCGATCCCCGCATGCCGATGATCGCGCGGCCGACCGGCATGTGAAAGTCCGCGCGCGCCTGATTCACCGTGCGTGCGCCCGCCGCCATAGCTCGATCACCGCCAGGTAGTTCGCCGCCATGCGATGCACCGCGTCGTCCGCCGCGGCCCGTCCGAGCAGATACTCGCAGGCCGGTTCCCAGTAAACCGTGCGGCCGATCGCGAACCCCGCCGCGCTCGCCGCGCCGCGCGCGGATTCGAACCATTTGCCCACCGTCTCGAGTCCCGCGCCCTTGCCGAGAATCAGCTGACGTGGTCCCTCGCGTTCGAGAATGGCACCGTCCACGATCTGCATCGCCTCCGCATCCGGAACACCTTCGATCTTCCAGTAGTCCGGCACGATCTTTCTTGCGTACGCACGCCTGATGTAATCAGCCAGCAGCCGCGGCCTGCCTTCGCGTTCGAACGCCGCATCCTCGGTCGCGCCGGTGACGAGCACTTCGAGCACGAGCGGTTTACCCTTCGCGCTGCACCATTGCTGCAGGTCCTCGAGCATCGTGAGCTGGGCCTCCACCACGTCGGGAGGCAGATCTTCGCGGTGGCGCACGAGCACTTTCGCGAACGCCCCTGGCAGCGCCTTGTCGAACGTGTCGGTCCATTCGAGGGGAAACACGCCGGCGCGCTCGGCCGGGTTGCCGGCGGTCCCGCCTCCGGCCCGCGCCCGCGCAAACGCTTCCGGCCCGAACACGAGATCGACGAGGAGGACGCCGAAGTCCAGGACATCGTTCGAATCGCGGCGCGCGAGCAGAAACGCGTCGGCTGCCAGGCGCTTGACCTCGCGGATCCGGGCGTGATCGACCCGGCGCTCGTCGCACCACTGGACCCATTGCCAGCGGTGATCGATCGCCAACATATACACGGGATTCGGAAGGGCAGGCATCGTTCGGATCTCACCAGCGTTTGACGGGTATCGTGACCGGCGCGGACTCTCCAGAGAGCTGCAGCGTGCCCCTCCACGACAAGCGGCTGGCAACAGGCCCGAATGCCTGGTCCAGCATGAGGATCGAATTGACGCTGCGCAACACGACCTGCCCGCTGCCGGACGGAAGCGGCGTCTCCTCGTTGCGCGGCGGGCGGGTGTACGCACGGGCGCGGATCGACCGCAGCTGCGCCAGCGTCGTGCCCGCGGGCAATCGCACCGCGCTCCGGAAGCAGCCGCTGCGCGCGATCCTGAAGCGCGGGTCGCCGGCATCCGACGGATGCCAGGCCAGCTCGCCAGTCCCCGGGTCGACGCCGAGATCGAACGCGATCGTCGCGTCCTTGAGATCGCCGCAGGCCTGCACGATCGCGAACTCGCGGGGGTCGGCGACCTTTCCGCTGCCCGGCGCCGCGGCCGGATCGATCCGCCCCTCGCGCGCGAGCTCGGACGCCATCACCTTGTAGAGCCACGGATTCAAGTCCATCACGGTTTCCCGCGACGCGTTGACGAGCTTGACGAGTTGCGGAGCGGGGGCAAAGCGAACCGCGTTCTCGGGTCCCTGGTCGCTGACCATGTTGTTGTCGGTCGAGACCCACAACAGCGGATGCGAGCCGGCGCGGGTTCCCCGGAAGGGAAGGATCTCGTGGTCGCGCCCCTGATACTCGCCCGCTGGAGCGGCCGCGGAAAACCCGTAGACGTACTCGATGTCCGTCGAACGTCCCCAGGTGGCCATGAGCCGGTCGGTCGGCGTACCGCCGTCTTCGTGCGAGAAGATGACGGTGTAGGCGAAGCCGCCATCGGAACCCGCCTCGGCATACATGAAGAGCGGCACATCACTGAAGCGCTCGAGGGTCCCGGGTCTCGCGTGCAGGATCGGCGCCTTCGACAGCCACCTGTATTCCGGACTGTCCGGGTGGTGAATCCGGACGCTGACAGTTCCGGTCACCACCTCTCCTGCATCGCGCGCCGACCACCCGGCGTCCCGTTCCAGCGTCAGCCGGTGTTTTCCAGCAGGAATCGCGCCCAGCATCACCGCGTAGCCAACCGGCCGTTCTCCGCGTGTCAACAGCACGTGCTGCGAATAAGCGCCGTCAACCGATAACTTCAGCGCCACCGCCTCCCGTCCGGACGCGCTCCAGTCGCACCGCCTGCAGCCGGCTGAGATCGTCGCTACCGCTTCACCGCCGTCCGGCGCCTCGAACGTATGCTCCGCCACGATCTGCGCTGCGGCGGGCGCGCCGCCTGTCAGCGTCACGAGTACCGGCAAGAGCGCACGTCCGGGCTGTCAACGTCATTGACGGCATCTTACCTGATGGATGTGATATCTCTGTTCATCGGAAACAACGGAGCTATACATGCAGATACGTCGTGCCTTTCTCGCCCTTGCACTGCTTCCGGCGGCCGCGGCCCTTGCGGGTTGCAATCGCGAGGCGGCCAACCCGAACGCGAAGCCGCGCATCGCGTTCGTGCTCAAGACGCTGAACAGCCCGTTCTTCATCGAAATGCAGCGCGGGGCAGAGGAAGCCGCCAAGCGGCTCGACGTCGACCTCGTCGTGCAGGCCGCCGAGCGCGAAGTCGACGTCGAACGCCAGATGCAGATTGTCGAGAACCTCATTCAGTCGAAGTCGAGCGCGCTCGCGCTGACGCCCTCCGGCTCGCGCGAGGTCGTTCCGGCGATTGCCAAAGCCAATGCCGCCGGCATTCCGGTCGTCATCGTCGACACCCGGCTGGATGCGGCGGCGGCGGCGGACGCGAACATCAAGACCGCGAGCTTCGTCGGTTCCGACAACTATCGCGGCGGCCAGTTGATCGGCGAGTACCTGGTCAAGGCATCCGGCGGCAAGGCCAACGTCGCAATCCTCGAGGGCATTCCCGGCCACGAAACGGGCGACTCGCGTATCCGCGGGTTCCGCGATGCCATCAAGGGGACGCCCGGCATTACGATCGCGACCTCGCAGACCGCGAACTGGGAACGCGAACAGGGCTTCACGGTGTTTCAAAACATGATGCAGGCGCATCCGGGGATCGACACCGTGTTCGCGTGCAACGACATGATGGCGCTCGGCGCCATCGAAGCAATTGCCGCGGCCGGCAAGACCGGCAAGATCCGCGTGCTCGGCTTCGATGCCGTTGACGATGCGAGAAAGGCGCTGCTGGCGGGGACGATGGAGGCCACCGTGGCGCAGTTCCCAGATGAAATGGGGCGGATTGCGGTGGAGACCGCGGTCAAAGTGCTGAAGGGGGAGGCTGTGCCCCCGGACGTCACCGTCCGCATTGGCCTCGTAACCAAAGAGAACGCAAATCGATGACCGCCGCCCGTCGTCGTCTCAATATCGGTCTGATTGGACTCGGTCGTCTCGGCCGCGTCTACGCGCGCGATCTCGCCACCCGGATTCCCGAAACCCGGCTGCCGGCGGTTGCCGACGTGAGCCCCGGACTGGCCGCGCAGATTGCCGAGGAGTTCGATGTCGCGGAGGCCTACCCGGACCCGCGTGAAATGATTGCGAGCCCGAATGTGGATGCCGTCGTCATCGTCAGCCCGACGCACACCCACAAGGATCTTGCGATTGCGGCGCTCGAGCGGGGCAAGCCGGTCTTCTGTGAGAAGCCGCTGGCGCTCAGCCTGGCCGAGTGCCGCGAGGTCCAGGACGCGGTGACACGCCACAACGGCTTCTTCCAGATGGGGTTCATGCGGCGCTTCGATCCCGGCTACGTGGCCGGCAAGAAGCAGGTCGACGAGGGACGCATCGGCACGCCGTGCGTGTTCAAGGCGACGTCGAGAGATCCCTATCGCCCGAGCCTGGAGTACGCGAACCCCGCGAGCAGCGGCGGCATTCTCGTCGACATGGGCATCCACGACTTCGATCTCGCGCGCTGGTTCATGGGCGAAGTCGCGACGGTCTCGGCCATCGGCGGCACGCTCGCATACCCGGAGCTGGCGACGATCGGCGACATCGACAACGCGATTGCGACGCTGGTGTTCGCGAACGGGCGCCTTGGCGTCATCGACCTGACGCGCAACGGCTTTTACGGGTATGACATCTCGACCGAACTGCTGGGCACGGCCGGCACCGTTCGCATCGGTTACATCCGCGAGACACCGATCCTCATGATGACGAAGAACACCATCGCCCACGACACGGTGCCGTACTTCATGGAGCGGTTCGAGCGCGCGTACACGCTGCAGCTGCAGAACTTCGCGCAGAACGTTCTGGCGGATCGCGAACCGCCGGTCAAGGTGTCCGACGGCATCGAAGCGCTGCGTGTCGCGCTCGCCGCGACCGAAGCGTGCCGAACCGGGCAATCCAGGGCCGTCGCGAGCATCACGTAGTCGTGCAACGTCGATGCAACGGGCCGGGTCGTTACACGCCGTTGGTTGACATCGGCGCGCGTGCGGATTAGGTTTTCGTCTGACCACCACACTGAACGCACTCTTTTTAGGGGGAAACATGAAGCGAGCCACGCTTGTCGCAGCGCTCCTCGTTGCGCTTGTCTCGTCGAGCGTCTCTGCTCAGGTCGATCGGGCGACGCTGACCGGGGTCATCAAGGACGGCAACGGCGCGGCGCTCCCGGGCGCCACGGTCGCCGTCACCAACCTCGCGACGAACGTCGCCTCGAACCAGACGACGAGCGAGACGGGGTCGTACCTGATCGTCAACCTGATTCCCGGCAAGTACCGCATCGACGTCGAGATGAACGGGTTCAAGAAGAGCTCGCAGATCGTGACGCTCGAAGTCGGGCAGCGGGCGCGTGTCGACGCGAGCCTGGAGATTGGCTCGTTTGCCGAAAGCGTCACGGTGCAGGAAAGCACTCAGCTGATCAATACCAACGACGCAACGCTCGGCACCGTCATCCCGCAGTCGCAGGTCGCCAACCTGCCACTGGCGATCCGCAACTGGGACGACCTGCTGGCGCTCGTTCCCGGCGTGCAGGGCGATCGCTACACGGAACAGGGTGGCGGCACGTCGTTCGGCCGGACCGGCGGCATCAACGTCCATGGCGCCCGCGGCCTGCAGAACAACTTCCTGCTCGACGGCGTCGACAACAACAGCATCTCCGAGAACGTCCAGGAGCTGACGACGCAGGTGTCGCGTCCGTCGGTTGACGCGATCCAGGAGTTCAAGGTGGTCACGAGCCCGTATTCGGCGGAGTACGGGCGGTCTCCGGGCGCCGCGGTGAGCGTCTCGACGAAGTCGGGCAGCAACAGTATCCACGGCACCGGCTACGAGTTCTTCCGCAACGATTCGATGGACTCGATCGACTTCTTCTCCAAGCGCGCCAACTCGCCGAAGCCGGCCAACGACCAGCATCAGTACGGTGGAAACGTCGGCGGGCCGATTCTGCGGGATCGCGCGTTCTTCTTCGCCGATTACGAAGGAACCCGAATCACCCGCGGCGTGACGCGCCTGACCCGCGTGCCGACCGAGGCGGACCGCGCCGGCGTCTTCTCGGCGGCCATTCGCAATCCGGCGACGGGGCTGAACTTCCCGAACAACACGATTCCGGCCGAGATGATGGATCCGTACGCGGTGGCGATCATGAATCTCGTGCCGCTGCCGAACCAGCCGGGCGCGAACAACTTCTTCCGCCTCGCGGACCTGACCGACGACTCCGATCGGCTGCTCTCGCGGGTCGACTGGCGGCCGAACGCGAACGACAGCTTCTTCGGCCGCTATATCTATTCGAACCGCCAGCGCAACATTCCCGGCGCCTTCGGCGGGGTCGTCGACGGCACCGGCACGTCGGCGTTCGGCAACCAGTCGATCAAGACCAATGCGTTCGTCGGCGGATGGACGCACATCCTGTCGTCGGCGATGGTGAACGAGTTCCGCCTGTCATGGTCGCGGGCGGATTCCGACGCGGTGCACCAGGCGTTCGGCCTGGCGCCGCCGCCCGAGGCGACGATTCCAGGGTCGATCACCAACCCCGAGGTTGCCGGCGGACTGCCCGGCATCACCATCGACGGGTATTTCGGCGGCTCGGGTCTCGGCCGCATCGGCTCGCCGGACTTCCTGCCGAAGTTCCAGCACACGAACCAGTTCGAGTTCCTCAACACGCTGTCCTGGCTGCGCGGCGACCACGCCTTCAAGTTCGGCGCGAACGTTCTGGCGCCGATGGCCAACGAGTACCTCGACGTTCCGGCGACTCGTGGCGCGATGCGCTTTCGAAACGCCTGGACCGGCAACCCGATGGCCGACTACCTGCTCGGCTACGTGTCCGACCTGCAGCTCTCCAACGTGTGGGTCGTCGAACAGCGCCACTGGGCGACGATGTTCTTCGTGCAGGACGACTGGAAGGTCACCTCGAAGCTGTCGTTGAATCTCGGTCTGCGCTACGACTTCATCACGCCAGCGTATGAGTCGAGCGACGCGCAGACCAACTTCGACCCGGCCGGCACCGGCAACCTGATCTTCGCGAGCAGCGGCTCGCTCGAAAACCGTGGTCTCGTCAAGCCGGATACCAACAACTTTGCGCCCCGGGTCGGCGTCGTTTACCGGCTGGACGACAAGACCGTCGTGCGCGGCGGATGGGGGATGTTCTACAACCTGTTCGACCGCGTCGGCAGCGAAGACCAGCTCGCGCTCAACGTCCCGGGGCTGATCAACACCGCGGTGACGCAGACGTCCGGCTCGCCGGTGTTCATCCTGCGCAACGGGATCCCGCCGAACTTCCTGACCCCGCCAAACCTCGATCCGGCGGCGGGTCAGCTGCGCAACCTGCGGCTGCGGGCGGTGACGAACGATGCGCCGAAGACGACGATCTATCAGACGAGCGCTGGCTTCCAGCGCGAGATGTGGAAGGACGTCATCCTGTCGGCCGATTTCGTCTACACGAAGGGAACCAACCTCGGCTCGCTCGTGAACCTGAACCAGCGGCTGCCGAATGCGGCCGGCAACAACGCGCTGGGCGCGATACCGTATCCGAACTTCGGGTTCATCGAGTGGCGCGCGCAGAACGGCCGTTCGGAATACAAGGGCATCGACGTCGGCGTCGAGCGTCGCTTCTCGAGGGGCTACGCGTTCGGCGTGTCGTACACGCTCGCCGACTCGAAGGACAACACTTCCGAGCACCTCACGACGCAAGGATCGAACTCGTTTCCGCAGAACTCGCGGGATCTCGAGTTGTGGTGGGGACCGAGCGACTACGACGTCCGGCATCGGCTGACGACGAACTTCGTCGTCGAGCTGCCGCTCGGCCAGCACTGGCTCGCCCGCGACTGGGTCGTCTCGGGCATTTACGCCTGGCGCTCCGGCCGGCCGTTCACGGTCAACCAGAGCAACAACAACGTCGGTCAGAACATGACCGGCCTGCCCAACCAGGTTTCCGACGACACCGACGGCCCTGAAACGGTGGAGCAGTGGTTCAACACGGCCGCGTTCCAGGCGGTGGCGTCCGGCACGTTTGGCGACGAGAGCCGCAACGGGCTGCGCGGACCCGACTGGCAGAGTTTCGACATGACGGTGCAGCGGCGGATCCGCCTGAACCAGCGCGTCGCCGCCACCGTGCGGTGGGACGTCTTCAACCTGTTCAACACGACGAACTTCGGGCTGCCGAACCGCAACATCAGCGACGCGGCAACTTTCGGCACGATGGCGTCGCTGTCCGGTGATCCGCGGATTATGCAGCTCAGCGCGCGCATCACGTTCTAGGGAAGTAGGAAGTAAGAAGTACGAAGTAAGAAGTAGGACGTGCAGGGGCGTTTTTACTTCTAACTTCTTACTTCTTACTTTTCCGTGTCAGTATCGAATCCACCAGCACCGCCGCGATGATCACGGCGCCGATCACCACCTGCTGCAGGAATGACGAAATCCCCAGCAGGTTGAGGCCGTTCCGCAGCACGCCCATGATGAGGGCGCCCACCAGGGTGCCGCTGACGGTGCCCGATCCGCCGAGCAGGCTGGTCCCGCCGATCACCGTCGCCGCAATCGCATCCAGCTCGTACATCATGCCGGCGATGGGCTGCGCCGAGTTCAGCCGCGCGGTCAACGTGACCGCGGCGATGGCGCTGGTGACGCCGGAGAGCACGTAAACCATCGTCTTGTGAAACGCGACGCGTACGCCCGACAGCCGGGTCGCTTCTTCGTTGCCGCCGATCGCGTAGACGTAGCGCCCGAACGTCGTCCTGGTCAGCACGAATTGCGCGGCGACGTAGATGACGATCATCAGGATCACCGGCGCGGGGATCATCAGCGGGCTGCTGGTCGAGAGGCCGCGAAAGGCGGCGTCGAAGCCGGAAATCGGCCGCCCGTCCGTGTACATGAGCGCGAGGCCGCGGGCGATGCTCATCATGCCGAGCGTGGCGATGAAGGGCGGCAGGCCGCCGCGCGTGATCAGCAGCCCGTTCACGGCGCCGCACACCGCGCCCATCACCAGGCTCAACGCAATCGCCGCCGGAATCGGCAGCCCCGCCTGGAGCGCGCTGCCGAGCACGACGCCGGCCAGCGCGACGATCGATCCAACAGAAAGATCGATGCCGCCCGACAGGATCACGAACGTCATCCCGACCGCGATGATCGCGTTGATCGTCGTCTGCTGCGTGACGTTCAGCAGGTTGGAGATGGTGAGGAAGTGCGGCGTGAGGATCGTCAGCAGCACGCAGAGGCCGACGAGTCCCAGGATCGTGCCCAGCTGACGGCGGCCGAACGCAGTCGTCATGCGGCGTGACCCAGCGCAGCCTGAAGGATCCGTTCCTGCGTGGCCTCGGCGCGGTCGAAGGCGGCGACGATGCGCCCGAGGCGCATGACGAGGATGCGATCGCTCATGCCGAGGATTTCGGGCAGCTCCGACGAGATCATCAGGATGCCGGCGCCGCGCGCGGTCAGGCCGTTCATCAGCTCGTAGATCTCGACCTTCGCGCCGACGTCGATGCCGCGGGTGGGCTCGTCCATGATGAGGACGTCCGCGTTGGCTGCCAGCCATTTCGCCAGCACGACCTTCTGCTGGTTGCCGCCGCTCAGCTGCGCGACGACCTGCTCCACGCCGGGTGTCTTGATTCGCAGGTCCTTGACGAACCCGCCGGCGATCTGCCGTTCGCGCGCGCCCTGCACGATGCCGGCGCGGGCGAGCCGCGAGAGCGACGGCAGCGAGATGTTGTCGCGCACGCACAGGCCCTGGACCAGGCCCTGGGTCTTGCGATCTTCCGGCAGGAAGCCGACGCCCTGCCGGATGGCATCGCCGGGATGATGCACCTCCGCCGCGGCGCCGTTGATGAAAATCCTTCCGCCGTCGCGGGGATCGGCGCCCATGATCGCGCGCGCCAGCTCGGTCCGGCCCGCGCCAAGCAACCCGGCAATGCCGACGACCTCGCCGCGATGGACCGACAGGCTGATGTCCTCGAGAACGCCGCGCCGGCGCAGGTGCTCGACCCGCAGCAGCTCCTCGCCCGGCGGCACCCGCCGTTTTGGGAAATGCTCCGCCAGCTCGCGGTTCGCCATCAGCCGGATCATTTCCGGTATCGACACGTCAGCGACCTCGCGCGTGGCGATGCGCCGCCCGTCCCGCAGCACGGTGACCCGATGACCGATCCGCTTCACCTCCTCGAGCCGGTGCGAGATGTAGATGACGGCGGTTCCGCCGGCGGTGAGCCGCTGAATCGTCGCGAACAGCTCCTCGATCTCGCGATCGGACAACGCCGACGTCGGTTCGTCCATGATCAACACGCGGGCGCGATCGTCCAGCGCCTTGGCCACTTCGACCATCTGCTGCTGCGCGATGCCAAGCTCGCGGACGGCCTTTTCCGGATCGACCTGGAGTCCGAGACGCGCCAGCGCGTCGCGCGTCTGTGACAGCATGCGCCGCCGATCGATGACGCCGGGGAACAGCCTGGGCTCGCGCCCGAGGAAGATGTTCTCGGCCGCGGACAGATACGGAACGAGCGTCAGCTCCTGATAGATGGCACGGACGCCGCGATCGTGTGCAGCTCTCGGCCCGTTGATCTCCGCACGCTGGCCGTCGACCTCGATCGCGCCGGCGTCGCGGGCAATCGCCCCGCTCAGAATCTTCATGAGCGTCGACTTTCCCGCGCCGTTCTCCCCAAGGAGAATGTGGACCTCGCCGGCACGCACCTCGAGATCGACGTTGTCGAGGGCCACGACCCCGGGGTAGGCCTTGCAGATGCCGGTCATCCGGAGGGCGGGCGCGCCAGAGGCATGCATGCGGGTAGCGCACAGTATGTACCGAGTTGCGTCAGCGAAGTACAATGCCCGCGCAAGGAACAGGCGGAGGGAACCATCGTGTCCAGAACAGTCCGGCTGACGATGGCGCAGGCGCTCGTGAGGTTTCTGGCCGTCCAGCACACCGAGCGCGACGGCGCGCGACAGCCGCTCTTTGGCGGAATGTTCGGCATCTTCGGCCACGGCAACGTGGCTGGCGTTGGCCAGGCTCTCCATCAGATGCAGCGCTGCCTGCGCTACTACCAGTGCCGCAACGAACAGGCGATGGTCCACACGGCCGCGGCCTACGCCAAAATGCACAATCGCCTCCGGACGTTCGCCTGCACGTCGTCGATCGGTCCGGGCGCGACCAACATGCTGACCGGCGCGGCGGCCGCCACGATCAACCGCGTGCCGGTGCTGCTGTTGCCCGGCGACATTTTCGCCAGCCGCCTGCCCGCACCCGTGCTTCAGCAGCTCGAGTCTTCGCACTCGCAGGATGTTTCGGTCAACGACTGCTTCAAGCCGGTGTCGCGATACTGGGATCGCATCTACCGTCCCGAACAGCTGCTGTCCGCGCTGCCCGAAGCGATGCGCGTACTGACGTCGCCCGCCGAGACCGGCGCGGTAACGCTCGCGCTGCCGCAGGATACGCAGGCCGAGGCCTTCGAGTACCCGGCAGAGTTCTTCAGCCGAGCGGGTCTGGACGGTTCCGCGCGCGCGCGCGGACGCCGATCTGCTGCGCAAGGCCGCCGATCTGATTCGCGCGAGCCGCCGGCCGGTCATCGTCGCCGGCGGCGGCGTGCTCTATAGCGATGCCACCGGCGCCCTGCGCGAATTCGCCGCCAGCACTGGCATTCCGGTCGGAGAGACCCAGGCGGGAAAGGGGGCGATGGCCTGGGACGATCCGATGTCGCTCGGATCGATCGGCGTCACCGGCACGAGCGCAGGTATTCAGGCGTGCCGGGATGCTGACGTCGTGATTGCCATCGGCTCGCGCCTGACCGATTTCACCACCGCGTCAAAGTCAGCATTCCAGAATCCTGCCGTGCGGATCATCGGCGTCAACGTCGTCGAGATGGACGCCGGCAAGCTTGCCGCGCTCCCCATCGTCTCCGACGCCCGTGTGACGCTGGAGGAATTGCACCGGCTGCTCGCCGGCTTCTCGACGCCAGCCGACTATCGCGAGCACATCGCCCGGCTCCGATCCGAGTGGAGCGCGGAATCGGAACGCTGGACCAGCCCGCCGCCTACCATTCCGATCCACCAGGGCGCGGTGATTGCCGCGGTCAATCGCGCGGCGGGCGCGACGGGCGTCGTCGTCTGCGCCGCGGGCAGCCTGCCCGGCGAGCTGCACAAGTTGTGGCGGACGCGCGATCCGAAGGGCTATCACCTCGAGTACGGCTACTCGTGCATGGGATACGAAATCGCCGGCGGGCTGGGCGTGAAGATGGCCGACCCCGACCGCGACGTCTACGTGATGGTGGGCGATGGGTCCTACCTGATGATGGCGCAGGAACTGGTGACGTCGATCCAGGAAGGCTTCAAGCTGATTGTCGTCATCGTCGACAGCGGCGGCTTCGCAAGCATCGGCTCGCTCTCGAAATCGGTCGGCTCCGGTGGTTTCGGAACGTCGTACCGGTTCCGGGATGCGGCGACCGGCGAGCTGGATGGCCCCGAACTGCCGGTGGATCTTGCCGCGAATGCGGCGTCGCTCGGAGCGGAGGTCTTCACGGCGACCGACGAAGCCTCGCTCGATCGCGCCCTCGCCGGGGCGCGGCGCGCCGATCGCACGGCGGTGGTCTACGTCCGGATCGATGCGGCCGCGAGAGTCCCCGGGCACGGCGCGTGGTGGGACGTGCCGGTAGCCGAGGTGTCGGAGCAGGATGCCGTCGATGCCGCGAAGAAAGAATACGACGAGGGCCGCAAGCGGCAGCGTTGGTTCGTATGACGGAGCGACTTGGATGACACACAGCGACTCGCACCAGCCCCGCTACGACGTCGTCGGCGTCGGCGCGAACTCCGTCGACTACGTCAACCGCATCCCGTCCTATCCGGAGCCGAACGGCGCGTTCTCGAAGCTGCGGATCCAGGAGCAGACCATCTGCTGCGGCGGCCAGACCGCCACTGCGCTGGCGACCTGCCGGCGCTTCGGGCTGACCGCGTGCTACATCGGCGCGACGGGCACCGACGAGAACGGCAAGCGAATCCGCGCCGAGATGGGGGAGCGCGGGATCGATCTGACGCAGGCGGTGATCCGCGACGGCGCGAACCAGTTCGCGTTGATCATCGTCGACGAGCGGACGGGTGAGCGCATCGTCCTCTGGGATCGGGACGAACGGCTGCGGCTCCGGGCCCGCGAGCTGCCGGCCGAGGTGCTCGGCGCGGCACGGCTGATTCATGTCGACGACGTGGACGAGAACGCGGCGATCGTCGCAGGGAAACTCGGGCGCAGCCTGGGGAGGCCGGTGACGAGCGACCTCGATCGCGTCACGCCAAAGACAATGGAGCTCGTGGAAGCGGTGACGTATCCAATCTTCGCCGAGCACATCCCGCGCGAGCTGACCGGGATCAAGGACACGCCGCGTGCCCTGGCGCAGCTCCGCCGCCCGGCGCACTCAGCGTTGATCGTCACGCTGGGCGCGCGCGGTGCGATGGCGCTTGAAGGCGATCATCTCATTACGGTTCCAGGCTTCGCGGTGTCGGCGGTGGACACCACCGGCGCCGGCGACGTGTTCCGCGGCGGATTCATCCACGGCGTCCTCAGCGGCTGGCCGCTCGAGAGGACGCTGCGGTTCGCGAACGCCGCCGCCGCGATCAGCTGCACGCGCCTGGGAGCGATGAACGGTGTGCCGTCGCTCGACGAGGTGACCAGGTTCGCCGAGTCGGTGCCGGCATGATCGTCCGGCTCAGGCAAAACGTTTGCAGCTCTCCAGCGCCCGCGCCCTTGGGAACAGAATGTTGTTCTCCAGGTGCACGTGCTCGTGCAGGTCGCGTTCGAACGCCTCGAGTTCCTTGAAGCAGATGCGATACGTCGTGCAGGCGCCCTCGGGCAGCGTGTAGTTGTCCGTCAGCTCGCGAATCAGCGCCATCGCCGCGCCGGCGGACTCGTGCTCGTCCTCCATCATCCGGATCGGGTTGTCGATCGATCCGAATGGCGCCGTCGGCGGCTCGCCTCCCGCCTCGGCGGCCTGCACCGCCCTGCTGATATACGGGAACAGCACTCCCTCTTCCTTGCCCATGTGCAGCGTCATCTCCCGGACGACCCTGTCGAACACGATCGCGACGTCCAGCAGCTCCGGGTGAAGCGCGCCATGGCTCTTCGCGACCTTCTGAGTATGAGCCACCAGCGCGGGCATCGCCTGGCGCACGTATTCGTGATGGACGTCGACGATGTGCGCGATGAGGGCCGCCGTGTCGAGATCGGCATAGCGTGTCGACGCGTCCGGAACGCGGCACGCCTTCGCGACCTCGCGCGCCACTTCGCTGACGCACAGGTTGCGTTCGCGGCATGCCTCTTCGAGCGTTTTTCTGCCTCCGCAGCAGAAGTCAATGCCATATCCGTGAAACACCGCAGCCGCGCGGAAATCGGCTGTCACCATGTCGCGGACCGTGGACGTCGGCGTTAGTTCCATCAGGGCCTCCTTGCCGGAAAACGATAGCCGCCTGGCTCGATCGCGCATATGACGCACGTCATATGTGCCACTGCACCCGCGTTCCATACTCACGCAGACGACGAAGAGGAACGGAGGAGTGCGATGAAGAAGCTCTTGGTAGCCGCGCTGTCAGTGGGGCTGCTGTCGACGTTGACAATTGGCGCGTGCAGCCGCAGGTCGGTGGCTGGAGGGACCGGCGATCTGCTCGAGATAGCCCAATCGCGGGGGCTGAGCCCCGAGGACGCAAGCCGCGCGCTCAAGACATTCGTGCCGCCCGGCGGCAGGGACGAGTACATGCTGTTCGCGTCGGGCGGCCATTCAGGCCAGGTGCACGTGATCGGCGTGCCTTCGATGCGGCTGCTGAAAACCGTCGCCGTGTTCACGCCGGAACCGTGGCAGGGCTATGGATACGGGGCCGACTGGTCAGAGGAGGCGCTCGGCGAGAAGTCGAACAGCTCGGGCGAACACCTCCGCTGGGGCGACTCGCATCACCCCGCCCTCAGCGAGACCGACGGCAAGTACGACGGCCGCTGGCTCTACATCAACGACCGTGCGCACGGCCGGATCGGAATGGTCGACCTCGGTGACTTCCGCACGAAACAGATCCTTCAAGTCCCGAACCTGCAAACGTCGCACGGCGGCATTTTCGCGACGCCCGACACGAAATACGTGCACATCTCGTCCAAGGTCCCGGCGCTGAAAGGCTGGGACGGCAAGAAAGGGCAGCGCGTCACCGTCGACGATCATCTGAACCGCTACGCCGACATTTACCGCGGCTACTCGACCTTCCTGCGCGTCGATCCCGCCACCGGCCGCATGAACCTGAAAGAGAGCTTCCAGCTCGAGCTGCCGCCGTATACGCAGGATCTCGCGGACGCCGGCAAGGGACCGAGCTACGGCTACGCGTTCATGAACTCCTACAACGTCGAGATGGCGACCGGCGGCCTCGCGCAGGGTAAGCCGCCGCTGGAAGTCGGCGCGTCGCAGCTCGATTTCGACTTCCTCCACATCGTGAACTGGAAGAAGGCCGAGGAGGTCGTCGCGGCCGGCAAGTACACCGAGTTGAACGGCATTCGCGTCATCTCGCTTGAAACGGCGATTGCCGAAGGGCTCCTGTACCTCGCGCCGGAGCCGAGAAGCCCGCACGGCGTCGACATCGCGCCCAAGGGCGACTACATCACGGTATCAGGCAAGCTGGACCCCCATGCGACGGTCTACGGCTTCGATCGAATCCTCAAGGCTATCGAGGCGAAGAACTTCGAAGGCAAAGACAAGTTCGGCATCCCGATCCTGAAGTTCGACGCGGTGGTGGCGGGCAAAGTCGATCTGGGCGCCGGACCGCTGCACACGCAGTACGACAACCAGGGATACGCGTACACGAGCCTCTACCTCGAGAGCGCCGTCGCCAAGTGGACGCTCGGCGAGCCGTATCACCCCGCCGACAAGGCGTTCAAGCTGGTCGACAAGGTTTCGATTCACTACAACATCGGCCATCTCGCCACCGCGCAGGGCGACACGATGGATCCCCAAGGCAAGTATCTGATTGCCATGAACAAGTGGTCGATCGACCGGCATTCGAACGTCGGGCCGCTGCATCCGCAGAACTTCCAGTTGATCGACATCTCGGGACCAAAGATGGAACTGATCGCCGACATGCCGATCGGCTTCGGCGAACCGCACTACGCGCAGATGGTGAAGGCGGATGTCATCAAGGCGCACGAGGTCTACGAGCCAGGCGTGTCGCCGGCGTCCATGCAGAAGAGTCCCAACGCCATCTCGAGCGCCAAGGAAGCCCGCATCGTGCGCCGTCCGGGAGTAGTCGAGGTCTGGATGAACGTCGTCCGCAGCCACTTCACGCCGGACATCATTCCCGCGAAGGTGGGGGACAAGGTCATCGTCCATCTCACCAATGTCGAGGGAACACCCGATGCGACACACGGCTTCGCGGTGCCGACGAAAAACGTGATGGTGAGCCTCGACCCCGGCGAGTCGACGACGGTGGAGTTCGTCGCCGACAAGCCCGGCTCCTTCAGCTACTACTGCACGGAGTTCTGTTCCGCGCTGCACCTCGAGATGCAGGGGTGGCTGATCGTCGAGTCGAAGTAGGTTGGCCATGACTGCCAGACTCGCGGCCATGCTCGGCCTGATGCTCTCGATTGCCGTCGCGTGCCGTGCGGGGGATGACGGCCCGCCGCGGATCGAGGTCGACAGAACTCCATGCGCACACTGCGGAATGCTCATCAGCGAGCCGGTCTTCGCGGCCGCATATCGGGCGCCGCAGGGTGACGCGCGGGTCTTCGACGACATCGCGTGCCTCCTCGAGGCGGTCTCCGGCGAAAAGGACAGGAGCGGACTGCGGCTCTGGTTCCACGACGCCGCCACGTCCCAGTGGATTGACGGCGGCGCCGCGGTGTTCGTCAAATCGGCCGGGCTGAAGACACCCATGGGCGGTGGCGTCGTCGCCTACAAGGACGAAGCTACCGCCGCCAAAGCGGCGGCCGATCGGCAGGGTCGCCTGATTCGGTCGGTCGGGGATCTTCTGCAAGTGCGTGCCGCTGGAGGTGGCGCATGACCCGTGGAACGGTGATCCGAATTCTGAGCGGCGCAACAGCCGCCGCCCTGGTCTGGCTGAGCAGCATGCTGCCGCTCTGGACCATGACGATGCGCGCTCCGCAGTACCCGAAGGGCCTGCGCCTGACGGCATATGGCAGCGGCATGGCCGGCGACCTGCGCGAACTGAATATCCTCAACCACTACATCGGGATGCCGCCGATCGAAGTGCCGCAGCTCGAGACCGCTCTGTTTCCAATCGGGATTGCGCTGCTCGTCGCCCTGTGCCTGCTCTCACCGCTGCACCGGTGGCTCAGGTCGGCCGCGATTGCCGCCACCGTAGCGACGCCGGTCATGATCCTTCTCGATCTGCAGTGGCGTCTCTACACCTTCGGCCACAGCATGGATCCTCATGCGCCGATCCGGTTGAAGCCGTTCACACCGCTCGTGCTCGGAACCTCGCAAATGGGGAACTTCGTTTCCAGCGGGGCGATCTCGAGCGGTGTCTTCGTGGTTGTCATCGCGGCAGTCGTTCTGGTCGCCGGCGGTCGCCTCGGCAGGCGTCAGGAGCGAAGGCCGGCGCCCGCGTCAGCAAACTGCGGCGCAATAGCGGCCGTGCTCAGCCTGATGGTTGCCAGCGCCATCCTGCCGGATGCGGCGCACGGCGCCACCCTGCAGGAGCGGCTGGCGGCGGCGAAACCTGGCGCGACGGTGACAGTCGACGGTGGTGTGCACCAGGGCCCGATCGTCGTCCATGGGCCGCTCGTCGTCATCGGCGCACAAGGCGCGACGATCGACGGCGGCGGGAAGGGCAGCGTGGTCACCCTTACCGGTGACGGCGTGGTCTTCCGCGGCTTCATCGTCCGGAACAGCGGCCGCCAGGTCACGGAGGAGGCAGCCGGCATCAAAGCCACCGGCAACGGCCACCGAATCGAGAACAACGTCGTCCGCGACGTCTACTTCGGCATTCATGCCGAGGCGGGAAGCGGATACGTGATCCGGAACAACGAGGTCGTCCCCGGCGAGCGGCACGGGGCCCGCCCCGGCCATGGCGTCAGTATCTGGAACGCCCGCGACTCCCAGATCGTCGGCAACCGGATCGCGGACGCGCGCGACGGCATCTATCTCTCGTTCACGGAAGGCGTCGTCGCGTCCGGCAATGAGGTGACACGCTGCAGGTACGGCATCCACTCCATGTATTCGCAGGATGCCGCGATCGTTGACAACAGACTGGTCGCCAACCTGCTGGGATCGGCGCTGATGATGTCGGACCGGCTGGTGCTTCGCGGGAATCGTATCGAGCAGCATCGCCAGGGGGCCGCCGCTTACGGCGTTTTGCTCAAGGACATCGGCGATCTGCTCGCCGAGGACAACATCATCGTCGGAAACCGAATCGGCGTGTATGCGGAGGGGGTGGCGACAATCGCCTCGCGAACGGCCAGGCTGTCACGCAACGTCATCGCCGGCAACGAGGTCGGCCTCGCCATGCAGAGCAACGCCGCGTTGACGCTGACGGACAACCAGCTCGCAGACAATCTCACGGACGTTCGTCCGCTCGGGCGCCACATTTCGGACCGCGCCCGCTGGTCGGCCGACGGCCGCGGCAACTTCTGGAGCCAGTACCGCGGCTACGACGCCGACCGCGACGGCATCGGTGACGTTCCACATCGCGTCGACGATGTGATGGACGCGCTGATGCGGCGCAGTCCGGCGGCGCAGGCGTTTCTCTATACACCCGCGCACCTGGCGCTCGAGGCCGCCGCGCGGATGTTCCCGTTGTTCATTCAGCCGCCAGTCGTGGTCGACGACCATCCACTGATGGCTGCGGCGTCGCGGAGGACGCAATGATTGAGATTCAGAACGTCACGAAACGCTTCGGCGCCCGCACGGCGCTTTCAAACGTGTGCCTGCGCCTGGAGGCCGGCGAGATCACGCTGCTCCTCGGATCGAATGGAGCGGGGAAGTCGACGCTGTTGCGGTGTCTCCTGGGGATCACCGATTTCGAGGGCAGCATCCGCGTGGACGGGCGCGATCCGCTCGGAGAGGGCTGCGCGGTGCGCTCGAGCATCGGCTACATGCCCCAGAGCTGCGGGTTGCATCCCGGCGTCACGGTGATGGAAGCGATGCAACTGTTCGCTGCAATCCGCGGCGCGTCCGTTGATCGCATCGAGGTTCTCGTGCGCGAGGCAGGGTTGCAGGAGTTCGCACAGACGAAAGTCGTCGAGCTGTCGGGTGGCCTGCGTCAGAGACTTGCGTTCGCCGTTGCGCTGCTGACCGATCCGCGGATTCTGATCCTCGACGAGCCGAGCGCGAGCCTGGACGCAGCAAGCCGTGAGTGGCTCGCCGGCCGCCTGCGCGCAGCGGCGGCCGAGGGCCGGACGGTGATCGTGTCGACGCACGCCGGGGAGGAGCTGCTCGCCGCGGGCGATCGCCAGGTCATTCTCGAAGATGGACGCGTGGTCGGGGACATCCGCAAGCGTCAGGTGCGAGAACGGCAAGGAACCGCCGCTGCGTCCGCCGGGCGCGCCGGATCGGCCAGGCCGCTCATCATGCGCGAAATCAAGGATGCGATTGGCAACAAATGGCTGATCGGCTATGCGGCCGCTCTCGGCCTGCTTGGCCTCGCGGCCGCCGCGAGCGGTATCGGCAGCAGCGCGGGCCTCGGTGTTCAGGCGTTCGGCCGCACCACCGCGACGCTGATGAACCTCTGCCTCCTGCTGTCGCCGCTCGTCGCGGTGCTGATGGGCGCTGCGACGATTGCCGGCGAGCGCGAACGCGGCACGCTCGAACATCTGCTGGCGCAGCCACTCACGCGAACGAGGCTTCTGCTTGGGAAGCACGCCGGCATCCTTTCCGCTCTTTCCGCGGCGACCATCGCCGGCTTCATTCCCGCCGGCATTCTGATCGGCTGGAGTGCGGGACCGTCAGCGCTCGCGAGCTACGCGCTCTTTCCAGCCCTCGCGTCGGTGATTGGCGTCGCCATGGCGGGCATCGGCCTGCTGATATCGGTAACGAGCCGAACCGCGGTTCAGGCGCAGGGAGCGGGGATCATGACGTGGTTCCTGTTCGTGCTTCTCTACGACCTGATCCTCATGGGATCGCTGGCATTCACCGCGATGCCGATCGAAGCACTGGCGGCAGGGCTCGTCCTGAATCCCGTGGATGCGGGCCGCGTGCTCGGCGTGCTCGCGCTCGAGCCGGACCTCTACCTTCTCGGCCCCGCCGGCGCATATCTGACATCGTCGTTGTCGGTTGGCGGCACGACAGTGCTTCTCTTCGGGTCGCTGACGCTGTGGACGCTTGGACCTATGGCTGTCGCGGTGTTCAAGTTCGCGCTTCCCCTTCGACTCGCTTCGCTCGCTCAGGGCAGGCCCGCTCAGCTCGCTCAGGGCAGGCCCGCTCGACTCGCTGCGCCCGCTCTGGGCAGGCGTGTGAAGCGGACGCGAACGGTGGTCGCGATGCTGGCGCTCGCGGTGGGGCTGACGTTGGCGAGCGGCTGCTCGTCTGACGACGACAAGGACGACAAGGACGACAAGAAGAAAGATGAGGCAGCCCACGCAGCGGTCACGCCTGCGATGCTGGAACAGGGACGCACGCTCTACAAGACGAACTGCGCCGCCTGTCACGGGGACACGGGAAAAGGCGACGGCCCTGCCGCGGGCGTGCTCAAACCACCGCCGCGCGATCACACAGATCGCGCGTATATGGACGCGCTCAGCGACGAAGAAATCGAGCGTGTCATCAAGATGGGCGGGGCGATAAAAGGCAAGCCGCTGATGCCGAGCCACCCGCAGTTCAAGGAGCAGGAGCTCCACGCGCTCGTCGCCTACGTGCGGTCGCTCAGCCGCAAGTAATCATTCGGCCGCGGTGGCCTCGAGCGCCGCGCGATCGAGGACGACGAACCCGTCTTTTTCGGTTCGCACGACGTTCTGTTTGCCCCAGCGGCTCATGATGCGGATGCCGGTCTCGATTGTCGTGCCGGTCATGTCCGCGAGCTCCTGGCGCGAAAGCGCCAGCGGAATGAAAATGCCGCCGCGCTCCGGGCGGCCCATCTCGCGCGCCAGCTTCAGGAACAAACGGGCGAGCCGCGAGTCGATCCGGGCGCCGCTCAACTCGGCAAGCCGGTTGGTCAGCTCGACGAGCCGAACGGTCATGCCGAGCATCAACCCGCGCACGAGCGAGGGGTGATCTTCGAGCAGCCGGAAGAAATCTGCCCGTGGAATGAAGAGACAGGTCGTGTCTTCCAGCGCCTGCGCGCTCGCCGGAAACGGCCGGCCATCATAGGCGGCCACGGCCCCGAGCGGATCGCCGGCGCCGAACACCTCGAGGATCAGGTCCTTCCCCGAGGGGAGCATCTTGAAGATCTTCACCCGCCCGGACGCGATCGTGTAGAAGGCGTCCGAGGGCGTATCCTGCTCGAAGATCATCTCGCCCTTGTCGAAGCGACGGATCGACGTGGCCCCGGCCACTTTCCGGCGATCGTCCGGCGACAGCCTCCGAAAGACGGGCGTGACCCGCAGCAGTCCTTCTACTTCCTCCAGCGTCGACATCCGCCGATTGTACGCACATATGACGGCCGTCATAGGCACGAAACGCCTGCCCTGCGAAGCTGGTAGTCGATCGCGTCATTTCAGGAGGAGCTTGTCAATGCGTTACTTCCGGCTTTCATTCATCGTCATCGCCATGACTCTCGTTTCGACATCGGCGTTCGCCCAGGCGCTCAAGTCCACTGCACCGAAGGTTAGCGATCGCGTGCCGAACGCCGTGCGCACCATAACGATCACGAGCGGGGATGACATGAAATACAGCATCACGCGGATCACCGCCAAGCGCGGCGAGACAATCCGCATCAAGCTGACGTCGACCGGCACGGTTCCGAAGATCGCCATGGCGCACAACGCGGTGATTCTCAAGCCGGGCACGATCGTCGCGAAGTTCGTCGAAGCCGGCGCCATGTTCAGGGCGGAAGACTTCATCAACCCGGCGCTCAAGTCGAGTGTCCTCGCCCAGACGAAGTTCGCAGGCCCCGGCGAAACCGTGGAACTGATCTTCAAGGTCCCGGCGGCAGCCGCAACCTATCCGTTCGTGTGCACGTTCCCGGGACACTTCTCGGCCGGCATGACAGGCACGATCGCCGTCAAGTAGGTCATGCAACGCGCGCGATGTTGTACTCGAGAGAGGCGACTTCAAAGCGCGCGTAGCTGAACGGTCCCCCGTCCAGCTCCCAGGTGACCTCGACCGCGGTGGGGACACGCACGCCGTGAAAGTCACGATACTGCCGGTAAACACCGGTCCAGGGCGTCACGACAGCGTGTCCGCCGCCGACGTCTCGGTAGCGCTGCGCGCGCAGCCGCGTCAGGCGGCCCTCGCCGTCCACGGTCAACTCGGCACTGACCGGCAGGCCGTCCCCAATCAGGCGAGCCTCCGCCCTGCTGTCGTCGATCGGCTTCCATTCGACGCACGGCGCGGCAAACGCATACGGAAACCAGGCACACTCGGCAAGCCATCGCAGCCTGGCGCCCTGATCGATCTGCGGTCCGGAGGCATCGGCGATCGTCACGATCGACAGGAGCTTCACCCGCATGTTGCCGCGCCCGTCGACCAGACTGTCGCGGGCGGCAATCCAGACCAGCGGTGCCGGCCGGACAATCGCATTCCAGATGAATCCTGGAGCCGCGACCGAGAAGTATTGCTCTCCGTCGATCGGCAGCCAATTCTTCCCCGGCGCGGTACGAAAGGTGCCGCCATGCCGGAGATGCGCGTCGTGCATCGGCGCGGCGTCCGTCAGCGCGTATTCGAGATAACGCTGAACCGGGGAGGGAAGAGTGTCGCGGCGGGTACGCAACTCGTCGGGCCCGATCATCGCCGCGCTCGCCGAGAGCAGGCGGCGGATGTCGGACCCGACACGCCGCGCGGTCATGCCATGAACGCTGGCAGCGGCTCGTCGTCGATGGCGGCGTGTCGAGCGCAGATCGAGCGCAGAGCGTCTGCCAGGTCCCGGGACGACAGCCCGCCCTCTTCGACGCCCCAGAGGATGATGTCGTCGATCGAGATCACGCCTTGCAGGTCGCCGTCGGGAGAGACGACCGGCAGCCGGCGCAGCCGCCAGGTCGCCATCCGACCGAGGATGCGGCGAATGTCGTCGTCGGGCAGGCAGGTCTGCACCTTGCGCGTCATGGCTTCGTGCGCGGCGACGTGCGATGCGCTGCGCCGCCGGTCGCCTACGCAGATCGCGATGTCGCGATCGGTCAGGACGCCGACCACGTGTGACATGCCGTCCAGCACGGGGAGCATGCCGCAGTCGAACTCCTTCATGCGCCGGCTTGCCGCTGCCAGGTCGGTATCGAGGCGGCAGGTCTGGGGCGGTTGACTCATGATGTCGCTGACTTTCATTGGATCCTCCAGATCAAAACGTTTGCGTGATCATCAGCCGGCGCGTCTGGACGACGATCTCGCCGGTCCGCGTTCCTGGACCGGGATTGGGATCGACGACGAACAGCACCGGGTTCTCCCCGGGCCCGCGGCCGCTGGTGATGCGAATCCACGGCACCGTGCTCACCGCCGTCCACGGACACCCCTGCATGCAGTCGATCGAGATCGGCTGCGTGACGACGTCCGTTCGTCCGGTTCCGCCTGCGGCTCCGAAGGTCTGCGGCGTCTCGTTCATCCCGTACCGGCAGCCTTCCTGGGTGACCCAGATGTTCTGGCCGGCAGTCGCCGACGGCCACCGCACTTCTATTGGCGCCTGGCGCGTCGCATCAGCCGTGAACTCTCCGATCGAGAACGACACCTTCGCGGGGCCCTCGCGGGACTCGCCGCCGCCGAACGTCAGCCAGTCGGCGGTGGAGCGAACGGTCCATCCGCAGCCGGCCTGCGTCTCGACGTTGAAGTCGCCGCCGAGCCCGTGCCAGTGCAACCGGAAATCGGCGGGGCTTGCGCTGTACTCGCATTGCCGCTGCACGGGATCCTGCCGAAACATCAGCGTCTTTTCCGCGACGACGACTTGCGCCGACCGTTCCGCTGTTCCCGTGTAAGGGCCGACCGTGTAATCGATCGCGCCGGACCCGGTTCCGGAGGTCTGCTGGAGCACCAGCCAGCTTTCGCTCGACGCCGCGGTCCAGCCGCATCCCGCGGTTGTGGCCACCGTGATTTGCCCACGCCCGCCATCAGGCCCCAACCGCTGGCTCGGTGCGCTGACGGTAAAGGTGCAGTCCGTGCGTGCGCGCTGCGTGAACCGCACGGATTGCGTCGCCACGGTGACCGCCACTTCGCGATTGGCGGTGCCCGGATTCGACGACGCGGTCAGCGACACGGTGCCCGGACCGGTGCCGCTGGCGCCGGCGGTGATCGTCAGCCACTCGGCATCCGAACGCGCCGTCCACGAACATTGCGCGCTGGTCGTAACGCCGACGGTTACTGCGCCGCCCTGCGACTCGATCGTCGGTGTGGATGGGACGAGCTGAAACGTGCACGTGCCGGGACCCGGAGGTGTCGGCGCGGTCGGTGATGAATCGTTGCAGGACAGCGCAAAGAGTGCGAGAACGAACGAAACGAGTGCGACGGCCCATCCTCGAACGCCGCCGCCAACACGGGGATACATGAGGACCTCCGCTCTGGTGGAGTGCAACGAAGGTGCCCGACGGAACTGCTTTTGCTACGGAAGGATAGCCGATCCAGCGGGCAATGATGTGGGGATTTTGTCGCAGTGGCGCGTGAAAACGCGCGTTCGATGACTAGCTCCGCAGCAGCGCCGCGGGGTTCACGACGCATCGCCCGCAGCGCCGGGATGAGCACCGCCGTTCCGACGACGAGAAAGAGCAGCGACGAGGACACGAGAAACGCGGGCATATCCCAGGGCTGCACGCCGAAGAGCAGCGACGTCATCTGCCGCGTGACCACTAGCGCGCCTGGAATTCCAATCGCCAGACCGAGAAGGAGGACGCGCAGACCTTCGCCGAGGGTCATCGAGAGGACCTGCCGCGGCGCCGCGCCGATGGCCACGCGCACGGCCAGTTCACGGCTGCGCTTCGTCATGCGGTAGGCGATGACGCCATACACACCAAGCGCCGTCAGAATCAGGCCGATTGCACCAAGCGTTGTCGCCAGCAACGCCGTTGTCTGATAGACGCGGGCCGCGTGGCCGATGTAATCGCGCATGGTGATCAGGCGGCGCGGTTCCAGCCGGTTGTCGAGCCGGCGCAGCGTCTCGCGCGCCGGCGTGGCGAGCAACGCCGCGTCGCCGGCCGTCGCGATGAGAAACGTGATTTCGCCGTACGACTCCCGCCAGTAGGGGAGGTACACGTACGGCTCGGGCGCCTCGCCGATTCCGTTGATGACCGCGTTCTGTACGATGCCGACTATGCGATGGTCGGCGCCGGTGGATCCTCCGAGGCGAACCACGCCGTTGATCGCGTCCTGGCCGGGAAAGAATTGCGCGGCGAAGCGCTCGTTGACGACGATCGCGGGTGCGGCACCCTGCTGTTCCAGCTCGTCGAAGCCGCGTCCTTTCAGGAGCCGGGTTCCCATGACCGCGAAGTAGTTCGTGCTGACCGCGTTGAACTTCACGGACGGAAGGCCGGCTGCAATGTCGGCCGGAGCATGCGGAAGATAAATCGGCTGCGCCATGCCGCCGCCGGAAAGGCTCAGCGGCGCTCGAATCGCGACCGCCACGCTGCTCACGCCCGGCAGTGCCTCCAGATCGCGTACTGCCTGCATGGCCGTCGCCCGCGGCACGTCACCACTCGATCCCCATGCGGTGAGGACCGGCGATCGCGCGAATCCGAGATCGGCCCGCTGTGTCTGAGCGAAGCTGCGGACCAGCACGCCGGCGGCGCAGAGCAGCACGAGCGACACCGCGATCTGCGCGACGACGAGCGCATGTTTGAACGCGCCACCAGGCCGGCCCAGGCCCGCCAATCCGGATCCACCCTTGATGATCGAGCCGACGTCGGTCCTCGTTGCCATCAGGCTCGGAGCGATCCCGAAGAGAAGCGTCGTCAGGATCGTAGTGCCGAGCGTGAACGCAATCACGCGCGCGTCCGTCTGGAACACCAGAAACGATCGGAATCCTGGCGGCGCCCCCATGATGGCTGGCAGGAGATGAATCAGCCACGAGCCCACGGCGAGGCCGGCCAACGCGCCCGCGGCTCCGAGGAGGATGCACTCGGCCATCAATTGCCGGGTGATCCGCCAGCGCGCGGCGCCGAGCGCGGTCCGAAGCGCCAGCTCGGCGGATCGACTTTCAGCCCGGGCGATGAGAAGGTTCGCGACGTTGACGCACGTAATCGCGATGACGAGCAGGACCAGCGCGAGCAGCGCCGCGGCGTTCGCGCCGCCGGATTCGACGCGGTAGTCGAAGTCCGTAACCACCCGGGCGCCGCGGCCGGCGCTCGCCGCGGGGAACCGTGCGGCAAAAGTGCCAGCGAGAGCCGACGTTTCGGCATGCGCGGACGCCGCGGACGCGCCCGGCCGCAGCCGCGCGAAGACCTCGAACCAGCGCGAGGTGCGATCCTGCAGCTCGTTCTGGCCCGCGAGCTGACGCCAGGTGGCCGGCGGCAGCCAGATGTCGCGATCCGCCGCCGCGTCCAGATCACGAAAAGCCGGAGGCAGCACGCCGAGGATGGTCACCGGAATCGAGGCCCCGCGGCCGAGCGAGATCGTTCGTCCGACGATGGAGGGATCGCCGCCGAATCGCAGCTCCCAGAACGCGTGCCCGAGGACCGCCGTCGCCGCCGAATCCCGTTCGTCCGCGTCCGTGAAAACACGGCCGTGGAGCGCGTTCACCCCGAGCGTGGTGAAGAAGTTGCTCGAAACGACGTTGACGAGCACGAGCTCCGGCGTGCCGTTCGCGGCAGCCAGCGTCGCCCCGCGGCGGCCGCGGGCCACCACGCCGCCATCGAAGGCGCTGACACCGTCTCTGATGTCTTTGAACTCGGGAAACGACCACGATGCTTCGTGTTCGGACGATGTCGTGGCGAACACGCGCACGAGGCTGGAGGCATCGTGAACCCCGGGAGGCCTGAACCAAAGCGCGTCGACCAGGCCGAAGATCGCGGCGTTCGCGCCAATGGCCAGCGCGAGCGCCAGTGTCGCCGTCAGCGTGAAGATCGGGCTGCGCAGCAGCGTCAGCCCCGCGTATCGCAGGTCGCGGATCATCGACGCTGCTCGGCTTCGAGCGCCGACTTGGTGGCGGCGAGTATCTTCTGCATCGCGTCCCGGCTCCGGTTCTGCACGGTTGACCTGATCATCGTCCTCAGAAAACCGGTCAGCGACCTCGTGCGCACGCGGTTGACTGAAATCATGTAGAAGGAGCGCCCGTCATCGTCCGGCGCGGTCAGCGCGAGCGTGGCGGTGATTGCCGCGTCGAGATAGTGATCGGCATACACCTGGTTAGACGTAACGATGACCGGATCGTTGCTTCGTGCGGCGCCTTGAATGATCTGGTTGGACATCCGGATGATGGGCCGGACGCCAAAGTCCTCCTTGGTCCAGTAGAGCACGCGGTCGGTCCCCGGGAGTCCCTCGGGACCGAGGCTGCGCAAGTAGGCGAAGAGACCAGGGGAGTAGTCGGCGAGAAATGCGTAGCTCGCGAGGAGCAGCTCGAGCTCGGAGGCCACGCTCAACGATTCCGCCCTGTTGACGAATACGGGCAGCGCCGTGCGCCCAGCGCGCTGATAGGCTGCCGCATGACCGGCGAGCACTTCGCGCCAGACCGCCGCCGATCGCAGCCGCCAGTCCGGCGCGTTCCAGTCGACCTCGCGATGAAAGCGCGCGATGTCCTCCGGGGCCAGCCTGACCCGGCAGTCGCCGGCCCGGCAGTCGCGCAGGTCCAGGCTGTGATCCTCGAACGCCAGACGATCGAGGTCCGACACCCGAGGCTCGCGGCTGAACACACCGGCGTCGAGCACGATCGCGCTGCGTTTCAGGTTGTCGATGCTGCGATACCGCGCGACCAGCTGGTCGCGGCTGGCCGCAATCCGCACCGCCCCGACGACGGCGACCTCGCGCCGATCGGTGGTCAGAATCCGCGCCAGCGGCTCGCCGCGCTCCACAGCGGCCCACTCCCGATCGGAGACTTGCGCGATCGCGCGAAGGAGATCACGCGGCGCAGGAGGGCTCCACGAACCGACAGCGAGTGTGGTCAGGGCTGCGATGCAGACCGCCGCAGGTACCAGGTGCCGGGTGCCAGGTGCCATGTACGGTGCCAAGGTGCCATAGTGCCAGGTGCGGTGCAAGGTGCCACTTGGCACTCGGGCACCATTTGGATCACGATCGTTGCGTGCACCCTCCTGTAAGCCTCGAAGAAATCCGGTTCGCGCTCGATCAGGCGGCCATCGTCGCGGTCACCGACCAGCACGGGATCATCAACTACGCCAACGACAAGTTCTGCGAGATCTCGAAGTACTCGCGCCAGGAGCTCCTCGGCCAGGACCATCGCATCATCAATTCCGGCTTTCACTCGAAGGAGTTCATGCGCAATCTGTGGAAGACGATTGCGCAAGGCAGCGTCTGGCGCGGGGAAATCCGGAACAAGGCCAAGGACGGCACGTTCTACTGGGTCGACACGACGATCGTGCCGTTCCTCGACGAGCGCGGCCACCCGCGCCAGTACCTCGCGATCCGCAGCGACATCACCCAGCGGAAGCTCGCCGAGGCCCAGCTCGCCGCGCAGGCGACGCTGACGCAGCTCGGACAGCTCGCGGCGGTGGTCGCCCACGAGGTGCGCAACCCGCTGGCGGGCGTGCGCGCGTCGCTCGAGGTGCTGGACGCGCGGCTTCAGCCGCCGCCGAAGGAAAGGGAAGTGATTCGCGCGATGATCGAGCGGCTCGACGCGCTCAACGCCAAGCTCGACGACATCCTGCGGTTCGCCAGGCCGCAAACCCCGTCGGTCCGCCCGGTGGAGCTTGCGCCGATCGTGCGCGACGCGATCGCGAGCGCCCGTGCGGCGCTGGGGAACGACTGTGCCGCTGTCGCGTTCACGGACAAGCCCTGCTTCGTCGCCGCGGATGCCGAGATGCTGCGCGCGACGCTGCTCAATCTGCTGCTGAACGCGTGTCAGTCCGGAGGCTCCGGCGTGATCGTGACCGCCGAGCCGCTCGGCGGCGTCTGCCGGATCTCGGTACTCGACAGGGGCACCGGGATTCCCGGTGACGTCATGGAGCGCGTCTTCGAGGCGTTCTATACCACCAAGAAAACGGGAACCGGCCTCGGTCTGCCGATCGTCAAACGGCTGATGGAGCTCCAGGGCGGCACCGTCAGCCTGCGTCCCCGCGAGGGCGGCGGCACCGTCGCCGAGCTCACGCTCCCGCTCGCGAGCGCGTAAGCACGTCGCGGTCGTCAAGCCCCCGCGAGCGTGGCAACGAGCGCGCCGCTGCCGTACGCAGCCGCCGCGACGAGGATCCCGAGCAGCAGCATCTCGAGACCGGCCGTCCACCAGCGATCCACGGTCACCAGCGACCGCAGAGACCCCACGACGAAGAGCGTCAGCATCGTCAATCCAATTGAGGCCGTAAACCGGAAATCGGCCGCGATCGGCACGACATACGGAAAGAGCGGCACGGCGCCGGCCACGACGAACGCGAGCATCGTGGCGATCCCGTGCCGCGCCGGCGCTGCTTCTTCCTCGGGGAGGTTCTGCGCCGCCCGTGCACTCTCGTGCGACCGGATGCTCAGGTAGTTTCCGACACCCATCGACAGGCCGTCGGCGAAGAGGTTGGCGACGCCGACGATGAGAATCGCGCCGGTGGAGAGGCTCCCGCCGGTGACGCCGGCCACGACTGCGAACGTCGTGATGATCCCGTCGTTCGCGCCGTAGATCAAATCCCGGATGTAGTGCCGCGCAATGCCCGTGAGGTCGGTTGGTTCACGATGGAGCGAGCCGCGCATGCGACACTATGCCACGCTCAGGTCCCAACCACCGCTCCGCTTACGGCGTCGAGTGCCCCGGACCCCGCAGGAACCGGCGGAACTGCGAGCACCAGCCGCGGCGCGAGGCACAGCACGCGGTAGGTGACCGATCCCATGCGCGGGCCTGTCACTGGCGACGAATGCAGCCCCATCACGATCAACCCGGCGTCGCGGTCGTTGGCGATTTTGGCGATCTCTTCGGCCGGTTCGCCATACGCGACGAGCGCCTCCGGTTTGAGGCTCGGCGGCAGCATCTGCAGCAGCCCGTCGAGGCCGGCTTCGGCTCGCGAACGGCGCTCGGCCTCGACGTGCAGGAGGCGCGACTGCGCGGCAACCATCGTGCGAACGGGTTCGATTACGTGCAGAAGCAGCAGCGGACGATTCAGCGCCTCGGACAGCCCGCGCGCGAAGCGCAGCTGCCAGCCGGTGGCCGCGGTGAGATCGACCGGCACGAGCACGCGCCGCACCGCCGCAGAAACGTCCTCGACCTCGGTCGGGCCGTGATCGGCGCCGGGCGTCACGAGCACCGGCACCGACGTTTCGCGCAGCACGCGCTCGGTCGTCGACCCGAAGAACATCTTGCGGAAGCCCGTCAGCCCGTGCGAACTCATCACGATCAGATCGCAGTTCCGCTCCCGGGACACGCGCAGGATTTCGGCAGCCGGTTTTCCAGTCGCAGTTTCACACCGGAGGTCGATGCCGTCCCGGCGGATATCTTTGAATGTCTGGTGGACGAACCGGTCGATTTCCCGCGCGGTGTCCTCGGAAACGGGAGTGCCCGCGGTCGAGAGCGCAGCCGCTTCTCCCAGGAGCGGGTCGTCGACCGCGACGACGGTGAGACGCGCCGCGAAGTGCGCGGCGATCGCGCGCGCGTACCGGAGCGCGCCGCGGGAGCTCTCAGAAAAGTCGATGGGACAGAGAACCGATGGTCGAAGGATCATGATGCGTCATCCAGGATATGAAACCGCTGTTCTTCGTCCTGCACCAGCGTGCCCATGCTGCTGAGGTAGTCCATGACGCGCGTGCACTGATCGCGTGACAGATTCCACAAGCGCATCACCTGCGCGAATGTCAGGCGCATGCCGGGCATCTCCCTGAACTCCGCCTCGATGCGGCAGGCGAGATCATCCAGACGCACCGGTCTCGCGCTTCGCTCCTCGCATGCACTGGCATTCATGGACCACCTCGAAGTAACACTGCAGGCAGGCAGCAATGCTGTTGCCATGCGCCGCACGCGGGAAATCGGCCTGTCGGCGAGGACGTGCGTCAAGAAGACCGCGAAGGATTCCGCGCGATCGCGTAAAAGCCCGCCATCGCCCAACGGCGGCGGGCAGGCGTCTATGGTGTGAGGGTGAGGCGGAACTTCTCGATTCGATATCGGATCTGATCGCGGTTCAGTCCGAGCAGCGCCGCCGCGCGCGTCTGGTTGCCACCCGACCGCCGCAGCGCCTGGACGACGAGGTTGCGTTCCAGCTGTTCGAGGTCGACGCCTCCGGCCGGCAGCTCGAAGCCGTCGCCGGCCGCGGCGGTGCCGGTCGTCAGCGACGCAAAATCCCGCGCTTCGAGCCGATCGCCTTCGGTCAGCAGCATGGCCCGCTCGATCACGTTCCGCAGCTCGCGGACATTTCCCGGCCACCCGTATTGCTGGAGAACCGTGTAGGCCGTCGACGCGGCGCCCAGCACCTTCTTCCGGAATTCCTTGTTGAACGCGTCGATGAAGTACTCGACGAGCAGCGGAATGTCCTCCGCGTGTTGCCTGAGCGGCGGCATCGACACCGGCAGCACGTTGAGGCGATAGTACAGATCGCTGCGGAACCGCCCCTTCGCCACCTCCTGTTCGAGGTTGCGATTGGTTGCCGCCACGACGCGGACGTCGACGTGGATGTCGGCCGCGCCGCCGACGCGCTTGAACGCCTTCTCCTCGAGAAACCGCAGCAGCTTCGCCTGGAGTCCCGGCACCATCTCGGCGATCTCGTCGAGGAACACCGTGCCGCCGTCCGCGGTCTCGAGCAGGCCCCGTTTCTGGAGCCGCGCGTCGGTGAAGGCGCCGCGTTCATGGCCGAACAGCTCGCTTTCGAGCAGCTGCTCGGGGAGCGCCGAACAGGTGATGTTCATGAACGGCCGCGCGGCGCGGTCGCTCGAGTAGTGAATGATCTTGGCGACGAGATCCTTGCCGGTGCCGCTCTCGCCGGTGAGCAGGACGGTCGACGCCGGACTGGTCGCAATCTTGGCAACCAGATGGCGGAGCGCGGTCATCGAATCGGACGATCCGACGATGCTGTGCAGCGTGAACGGCCGCGCCGCGTTGGTGCGGAACTGGCGCACCTCACGCCGCAGCCGCGTCGTCTCCAGCGCGCGCGCCACGGTGGCGGCGATGTCGTCGAGATTGAACGGCTTGTTGGCGAAGTGATACGCCCCCAGCTTCATCGCCTCGACGGCGGTTTCGACGGTCGCGTACGCGGTCAGCAGAATCACCAGGATGTCCTGGTCGAATTCCTTGATCTTCCGGAGGACGGCGACCCCGTCGATGTCCGGCAGCTTGTAATCCAGCAGGACGAGATCGATGCCCTCGGGCAGCAGATCGAGCGCCGGCCGCCCGGCGTCGGCCTCGAGCACGTCGTAGCCCTCGGACTTCAGGCGTTCGGTCAGCGACCAGCGGATGAGCGCCTCGTCATCAACTACCAGGATTCTGGGATTGGGCATGCGTCTAACCGAAGTATATAGAACGCGTTGGCGGAGTTCAGATAGCCGTGCTGCAGGGAGGATGCCGGCCTGAAGGTGATGATTTGCTGGGGAAATTGGCCCGATTTCGCCGCGCGGTGCGGACAATTTCACACCAGGGCGAATTCTTCCGCTGCCGTGTCACCCTTTAGTGCTGCGCCGGCCGGTCATGCGATCGATCTGGATGCGGTAGATGACCATCGAGTGCGGTTCGCGTCCGCTGACTTTCGCGGCAGCCGGGAACCACCATTGCGGGCGCTGCTGGAACAGCTCCCAGATCCGCTGACGCGAGCCAGCCTGCTCCGGAGAGTCGCCGATCTCTTCGAAGCGTCCGAAGATCACGAGCGTGGTCCAGCGCTCGGAGCTCTCGATGTCCTCGACCTCGACGCACACTTTCGGATTCTCGCGCATCCATTCGATCTTGCGCCCGACGCTGGAGAAGCCGTAAAGGCAGTTGCGATCGCCATCGTACGAAAAGCGAATCGGCACGACGTACGGCTGATCGAGCCGCGAGCACGCCAGCCTGCCAAACTCGACGCGTTCGAGAATCTCGGCGCACTGATGGTGGGTGAGCTCGTGGATCAACATGCGGAACCGAGTATAGCGCGAGCCGGTTTATCCGCGTGCAGTGCGGAATTCTCCGCGCCAGCATCAGCCCCGCGCGCAGATTCCCGGCGGTTTTCGCCCATTCACATCCGGTACGGCTTTCGCCTTCATTCCTGCGGAGGCGATTCCATGAAGCCGACGATCAAACACATTCTGGTAGCGACGGATTTCAGCATTCCTTCGGACGAAGCCGTCGATTATGCGGTGGCGCTTGGCGAACGATTCGATGCGACCGTGCATCTGATCCACGTGCTGCACGATCCGATGACGACCGCGGGCGGCTGGGAGTTCTATCTCCCCGACAACCCGCAGGTCCGCGAACGTCGGCACCAGGACGCGAAGGACCGTCTCTGCCGGGTCGCCTCGCCGCACGCGAAGAAAGTGCGCATCACCACCGAAGTGCGATTCGGGTCGCCGACCGACGAAATTGTGGCCGCCGCTATCGCCTACGGCTCGGACATGGTCGTCATGGGCACGCACGGCCGCACCGGACTGCCGCACCTGCTTCTCGGCAGCATCGCCGAGCGCGTGGTCAGGACGGCGCCGTGTCCGGTGCTTGCGGTTCGCCAGCAGCTCGCGGCGGCGCCACTGTCGGACCCGGCTCAGCTCGAGAACCGCCCAGCTCGAACAGAAGGCCAGATGGCATAGGGGGTGCATCTGTAGAACTAGCGGTGGGCCTGCGTCCTGCCGTGACCTTGTATGAGCGGCTACGTACTTCTGGTCGAGGACAACGACGACATCCGCGAGATGATGGCGCTTGCGCTGCAGCTTGCCGGCGCCCGCGTGATGTGCGCCGCGAACGGTCGCGAGGCGCTCGCCGTCCTGAAAGGGCGCCCTGTCCCCAACCTGATTCTGCTCGATCTGATGATGCCGGTGATGAACGGCTGGGAGCTGAGCGCCGCACTTCAGCGCGACGAGACGCTTGCCAAGGTGCCGATCATCGTCATCTCAGCGATGGGGGAGGCTGGCGCCGCCGGACTGCATCCTGCCGAGTTCATGTCGAAGCCGGTGGACATCGACCACCTGATCGACGTGGTGGCCGAACACTGCGCTACCCCGGGGGGGTCCTCGACTGTCTCCTAGCGGCTCCGGACGTCCTTCAGAATGAACAGCACCTCGCCTGGCCTGATCAGGCCAAGCTCCTCGCGCGCGAGCATCTCGATCGTCCCGGGATCCTTGTCCAGCTTCCGCGCCCGTTCGAGGAGAGCGCGGTTTTCCTCGCGCAGCTGCTGAACCTTGGCGGCGAGCTCGGCGGACTCCCGCCTGGCGCGTATGGTATCCATCAGCCCCTTGTCGCCGACGAGCCCGTCGACGACGAGCACCACGGTCACGAAAAGCAGCAGGTAATCGAGCGCTCTGCGCCAGCGGACCGTGCCGGACGCCGTCGGCGCCGCGCGCTTGCGCCGAAGCGGCTCGGCGCCACTGGAGCGGCGTGGACGCGGTTGCGATTCAAGGGTGATTTCGGCGGCGGGTGGCATCGATCCGAGCGGGTCCTTTGTACAATACGTTTCGTCACAACCGTCCCGGAAGGATAGTGCCGGCGACGAAGAATCGCGGCTGGAGGCGACGGATCGAATGAGCTCTGATCGGATGACGTCTGACTATGTCGTGGTGCTGACGACGCTGCCTGCCGATGCGGACGCCGAAGCGTTCGGCCGCACCCTCGTGGAGGAGCGGCTGGCGGCCTGCGTCAACCTCTTACCGCTGATGGACTCGGTCTACCGCTGGGAGGGCCGCATCGAGCGGGAGACCGAGCGGCAGCTGCTCATCAAGACGTCTCGCGAGCGCGTCAGCGCGCTGTGGGATCGCGTCCGCGAGATGCACCCGTACGAAGTGCCGGAATTCATCGTGCTGCCGATCGTCGACGGCAACGACGCCTATCTCGCCTGGGTAGGCGAGGGCACGCACCGCTGACAAAGCACAACGCCCAAGAATACCAACTCCCAACTCCCAAATTTCTTGGCAGTTGGGCTTTTTGGGAGTTGGTTTTTTGGGAGTTGGGAGTTACTTCAGCGCCTGGCGCAGATCGTCGATCAGATCCTGTGGATCCTCGATCCCTACGGAAATGCGGACCATGCTGTCGGTGAGGCCGATCTCGGCGCGCCGATCCGGCGGCACCGACGCATGCGTCATCGACGCCGGATGACAGATGAGCGTCTCGACCCCGCCGAGGCTTTCGGCGAGCGCCATCAGCTGCACGCGATTGCACACGGACTTCGCCGCCTCGAACGACCCCACGTCGAACGTCAGCATCCCGCCGAACCCGTTCATCTGACGCCGCGCGAGCTCGTGCTGCGGGTGGGTGGGCAATCCCGGATAGTAAACCTTCTTTACCGCCGGATCCGACGCGAGGAACTGCGCCAGCGCCAGGCCGTTGGCGCTGTGCTGCGCCATTCTCAGCGCCAGCGTCTTCGTACCGCGCAGCACCAGGAAGGAGTCGAACGGGCTGAGGATCGCCCCCTCCGCGTTCTGAATGAACTTCAGCCAGTCGCTGTCGTCGTCGCGCGCCGCGACGACGACGCCGCCGACGCTGTCGCTGTGCCCGTTCAGGTACTTCGTCGTGCTGTGCACCACGAGATCCGCGCCGTAATCGAGTGGACGCTGGACAATCGGGCTCGCGAACGTGTTGTCGACGACGAGGCGCGCGTCGTGGGTATGCGCGATCTCCGCGGCGCGGGTCATGTCGGTCAGCCGCATCACCGGGTTGGTCGGGGTCTCGACGAATAGCAGGCGCGTCTCCGGACGCATCGCCGCCTCGACGAGCTCCGGCCGCGAGGTGTCCACGTAGGTGAACGACAGCTGGTACTTCGACAGCACCTTGTCGAACAGCCGGAACGTGCCGCCGTATGTGTTGTCGGTGACGACCACGTGATCGCCGGCCTTCAGCATGGTCGCGATGGCGCCGATCGCCGCCATCCCCGACGCGAACGCATAGGCGGCCTTGCCGTTCTCGATTGCGGCGATGTTACGCTCGAGCGCCGCGCGCGTCGGGTTTTGCGTCCGCGCGTACCTCGTAGCCCTTGTGGCGGCCGAGCTCTTCCTGAACGTAGGTCGACGTCTGGTAGATCGGCACGATGATCGCCCCCGTCGACGGGTCGGGATCCTGGCCGGCGTGGATGCAGATTGTCGAGAACCGGGCGCTATCGGGCAGCTTCACGCGGAATCCTTCGAATCGGAAAAGTCGCTGAGTTCCATCTGATATTATTCGATCTTCATTCGCATGGCCCTCAGACGAGTCGCGCAGACGCCAGCGCCGCCACGCCGCGGGCAGGCACGGCCGACTTTGCCGCTCCCGCCTGACGAACCGTCCGAACCCGCACGCGATCTCCTGCTGCGCTCGTGGGCCGGCCGCCTCTTCCTCGTCGGGTTTGCGGTCAAGGTGCTGGTCACGCTCGTACGGGTGTTCGTCGAGCCGCCGGCGTTCCTGCGCGTGCTCAGTACGACCGCGACCATCGCGCTGCTGATCGCGCTGAGGTACTTCCTCGCCCGCCTCTTTCTGCTGCTGAAGCGCCGCCTCTTGTGGCGCGTCCGGCGGAAACTCATTCTTTCGTACATCTTCATCGGTGTCGTGCCGGCGCTGCTCATCATCGGCTTCTTTCTGTTCGGGGCGTTCGTCCTGTCGATGAATGTCAGTGCGTACCTGTTCAAGGATGGTTACGACGAGATCGGCCGCGACGCCACGTCACTGGCCGAGGTGGCTGCCGCCGAAATCTCCCGCACGCCCGCTGGCGTCCACCAGACGGTTACCCGGGTACAGCAGAATGGGTCCGCGGCGTTCAACAATCCGTTCGTCTCGATGACGTTCATTCCCGAACAGGAAGGGGAGCGCGTCGTGGCGGGCGAATGGCGCCACATCGCGCCCCCGCAGGAGACTCCCGGCTGGCTGAAGAAAACGTCGTCCGGCTGGCAGGGGACGATTGCGGTGCCGGATCCCGATACGCCGGGGCAAATCGAGCTGGTTGCACGCGCCGTCCGCCACGCGGTCACGGCGAAGGGCCGCGTCGGCCTGGTCGTCGTCGACATCCCGGTCGACGAGATGCTCGTCGATCGGCTTCACGAAAAGACCGGCGTCAAGGCCGGACACGTCGAGGTCCGCAGCACGGAGTCCGCCGGTGATGCCGTCGGCGCGGTGCTGACCAGGCCTGAGGACTCCGCATCGGGGCCCACCTCGTTCTTCGGCCACAGCGTGGTGTACCTGGACGCCACGGACTGGACGACCGGCGCGCCGCTGCGCACGTGGGTGTCCGTGACGTATCAGATCCAGCAGCTGTACAAGCGAATGTCCTCGGCGCAAGCGGCCGACATGGCGTATCTCCTGGTCTACGGGGTGATCTTCGTCGCCGTGCTCTTCCTGATCATCCAGATCGCCGCGCTGACGATGGGCTTCGCGCTGGCGCGCTCGATCACGAGCTCGATCCACGAGCTCTTCATGGGCACCGAACGCGTACGGCAGGGAGATTTCACGCACCGGATCAATGTGAACACGAAGGATCAGCTCGGCGAGCTGGCCGAGTCGTTCAACCAGATGACCGGCAGCATCGAGAACCTCCTGCTGACGGCGGCGGAGAAGAAGCGGCTCGAAGAAGAGCTGCGTATCGCCCGGCAGATTCAGATGTCGCTGCTGCCGCGCGGGCCGCTCGAAATGCCGGGATTGGGCGTGACCGCGCTCTGCGTGCCCGCACGCGAAGTCGGCGGGGACTACTACGACTTCTTTCCGCTGGGGCACGAGCGCCTCGGCGTGCTGATCGCCGACGTCTCGGGCAAGGGCACATCAGCCGCGTTGTACATGGCGGAGTTGAAGGGCCTGATGCTGTCGCTCAGCCAGATCTATCACTCGCCCCGGGAACTGCTGCTCGAGGTGAACCGGATCATTTCCGAGAACCTCGACAGCCGCAGCTTCATCACGATGTCGTACGTCGTGCTCGACCTCAAACGCGGCGTGATGACGTTCGCCCGCGCCGGACACACGCCGCTCATCTACCTGCCGGGTAACGGCACGCTGTCGCGCGACGCCCAGGTGTTGACGCCGAATGGCATGGTCGTCGGCCTCCGCATCGACGGGGCGGCGGCGAAGTTTGCCGAGCTGCTGGAGGAGGAGCAAGTCATGCTGCAGGACGGCGACGTGATCGTCCTCTACACCGACGGCATCACCGAGGCGATGAATGGCGCGGAAGATCTCTTCGGCGAAGGCCGGTTGAACCGCCTCGTCGAGGAGCACGGCCACCTGGCCTCGGGGGAGCTGCGCGAGCGCATCCTGCGGGAAATCGAAGCGTTCGTCGACGGCGCCGATCAGCACGACGACATGACGATGATCCTGATCAAGATCGAGCGGCCCGAGGCGGCGCGGGTGGCGGTGTGATGTAGGCATGGAATTCGTGGTCATCTTCCGGACCCCGTCGCTCATCGAGGCCGACGTCGTCAAAGGCCTGCTGGAGACGCACGGCATCGCGGCGATCGTCACCGCCGACCAGTCGCGCACGGCATTTCCGCTCTCGATGAGTCACATGCGGGTGGCGGTGGAAGAGAGCCAGGCGGAACAGGCGACGCGGATCATCGAGAGCCATCGCGACGAGGTCACCTCGCCGGCGGCGATGCCATTCGGCACCGAGCTGGCGCCGCTCGAGGACGCCATCGGCTACAGCTTCCGGGATCGCGGCCTGCTCGAGCACGCGCTGACACACCGGTCGCGCGTGCACGAGGATGCGAGCGGCGGCGTGATCGACAACGAGTCGCTCGAGTTCCTCGGCGACTCGGTGCTGGGGTTCGTGATTGCGGACATGCTGTTCCGCAGCTTTCCGCAGCACAACGAAGGGCAGAAGTCGAAGCTGAAGGCGTCGATCGTGTCGGCGACCTCGCTCGCCCGGCTGGGCGAGCGGCTGAAGCTCGGCGACTACCTGATCCTGGGGCGCGGCGAGGAAAAGACCGGCGGACGGCGCAAGCACGCGCTCATCTCCGACTGCTACGAGGCGCTGATCGCGGCGGTCTATCTCGACGGCGGAATCGAGCCGGCGCGCGACTTCATCGAGCGCCAGTTCCACGATCTGATCGAGGAAGCGAAGCGGCGGGGCGCCGAAGCGGCGTTCACCGAGGACTACAAGTCAGCGCTGCAGGAATGGCTGCAGCGAAACGATCGCGGGCTGCCGTCGTACCGGCTCGTCACTGAGACGGGGCCGGCGCACCGGCGGCGCTTCGACGTCGAGGTCCTCGTCAGCGGCGAGCCGGTGGGACGCGCCGAAGGGCGCAGCAAGAAAGAGGCGGCGCAGGCTGCCGCCAAGGCGGCGCTTGCCGCGCTCAGTCAATCTCGATGATGCCCCAGTTCTTCGCCGGCAGCGCATCCGTCTGATCGCCGGCGAGCGCGAGCGCCGGCTCCGAGCGGGGCAGGCGAGCCATCACGTAGCCGTGCACCTCGCGCGCGACATCCTCGTCGCCCGGCGGCACCGCGCGGCAGTGCAGCCGCACCCACAGCCGCATGACCGGATCCGTGAAGCTGTATCGCTTCTGCCGTGACGTGATCAGATCCACGTCCTCGAGCCACGACAGGTAGTCCTTCGTCGATCCCGGCGTGCGGTGCAGCCGCTGCGCGATTTCAGTGAGGGTCAGCGGCTCCTCCTGCGAGAGGACGTCGAGGATCGCCTTGAGCGCGCCGTAGCCGCGCGCCCGGTGCAGCCGCAGCTCGTAGCAGAACCTGCAGATGGTGGTGAGCTGCCCGTTCGGCGCGAGCAGCGCCGAGAGCGCGCTCACCGGGTCGGCGGCGCCGCGGCCGCCGGTCATCGCCGCGGTTTCGGTGATCAGCCGCGCGTACGACGGCCTGCCGTCGGCCAGCACCTGCACGAGCCGCGCGAGATCGTCGCGCGCGCGGTCCTCTTCGGCCTCGCGGAACGCGTTCGGCGGGCTGGTGCCTTCGGCGGTCGCCGGAAGCGTGGCGCGGATCTCGGCTGCGGTCAGCGGCGCGACGTGGATGATCTCGAACTGCGGCGGCGCGTCGCGCAGCAGGCGCATCGCGCGCGCCGTGTAGCGGGTGGTCAGCACGAAGCGATTGCCGCTCGAGGCGAGCGCCGAAATCAGATCGCGCAGCACCGAGCGCAGGCCGGGGAAGCTCTCGAACGTGCGCAGCTCGAGGAACTCGTCGAGCAGGAACGTCGCCGGCCCGCCGCCGGCGGCTCGTGTACTGTCGATCAGCGCGAGCGTCGCGTCGAACGCGTCCCGCGCGCTCGGATCGGCCTGGCTCGACCGTCCATAAGGATGCGAGGGAAACGGCGACGCCTCGCGGACGGCGCGCAGGCACCGCTCGGGCGTGGTGGCGAGGCATTCGACGTCGAGGTACTGACACGTATCGCGGCCGATGAGATCGCGCAGCCGCAGCAGCAGCGACGTCCGGCCGCTTCCGCATCCACCCAGCACCACGGGAATCCGCGGTGTGCCGGCAGAGCCGTCGAGGATGGACAGTACCCGGCGTTCGAGCGCCGGACGTTCTGGAATCATCATCGGCCCGAGCCTCCCGAATTGATCATCGGCATGTGAATTCCGCGGTGACGCGCCGCCTCGATGGCGGAGGGATATCCGGCGTCGGCGTGCCGCACGACGCCGAGGCCTGGATCGGTCGTCAGCACGCGCTGCAGCTTCTCGTCCGCTTCGCGCGATCCGTCGGCGACGACCACCATGCCGGCGTGCAGCGAATAGCCGATGCCGACGCCGCCGCCGTGATGCACCGACACCCAGGTGGCGCCGGACGATGTGTTGAGCAGCGCGTTCAGGACGGGCCAGTCGGCGATGGCGTCGCTGCCGTCGCGCATGCCCTCGGTCTCGCGATTCGGTGACGCCACCGAGCCGGCGTCGAGATGGTCGCGGCCGATCACGATCGGCGCGCCGACCTGTCCGCGCCGCACCAGATCGTTGAGGGCGAGGCCGAAGCGCGCGCGGTCGCCGTAGCCGAGCCAGAGAATCCGCGCCGGCAGCCCCTGGAACGCGACGCGCTCGCGCGCCAGCCGAATCCAGCGGCACAGCGACTCGTCGCCGCTGAACATCTCGAGCGCGAGATCGTCGGTGGCGTGGATGTCGGCCGGATCGCCCGACAGCGCCGCCCACCGGAACGGTCCCTTGCCTTCGCAGAAGAGCGGCCGGATGTACTCGGGAACGAAGCCCGGAATGTCGAACGCGTCGCCGACGCCGGCATTGTGCGCCTGCGCGCGGATGTTGTTGCCGTAGTCGAAGACGATCGCGCCGCGCCGCTTGAGGTCGAGCATCGCGCGAACGTGATCCGCCATCGCCGCCATCGACCTCTTTAGATAGGCGTCGGGATCGCTGCGGCGCAGCGTCGACGCCGCGTCGATCGTCAGGCCGTTGGGGATGTAGCCGTTCAGCGCATCGTGCGCGGAGGTCTGGTCGGTCACGACGTCCGGCGTGATGCCGCGCCGCACCAGCTCCGGCAGGACGTCGGCGGCGTTCCCCTCGAGCGCCAGCGACCGGGCCACGCCGTCCCGCCGCCACCGGTCGATGGTGGCCAGCGCGAGGTCGAGATCCCCGCATCGCTCGTCCACATACCGCGTCGCGAGGCGACGTTCGATCCGTGACGGATCGATTTCGACGACCAGCGCGGTGCCGCCGTTCATCGTGATGGCGAGCGGCTGGGCGCCGCCCATGCCGCCGAGACCGGCGGTTACCGCCAGCCGTCCCGCCAGCGATCCGTTGAAGTGGCGGCGGGCGAGCTCCGCGAGCGTCTCGTAGGTGCCCTGGAGGATCCCCTGCGTACCGATATAGATCCAGCTTCCGGCGGTCATCTGGCCGTACATCGTCAGGCCGCGATCCTCGAGGTCGCGAAAGTGATCCCACGTCGCCCAGACGGGGACCAGCAGCGCGTTGGCAATCAGCACGCGCGGCGCCCAGGGATGCGTGCGGAAGACGGCGACCGGCTTGCCGGACTGCACGACCAGCGTCTCGTCATGATCGAGGCCGCGCAGCGCGGCGACGATCGCGTCGAACGCCTCCCAGCTTCGCGCGGCGCGTCCGGATCCGCCGTAGACGATCAGATCGTCGGGACGCTCGGCGACGTCGGGGTCGAGATTGTTCATGAGCATCCGCAGCGCGGCTTCCTGAGGCCATCCTTTGCAGGAGATCGTCGCGCCCCGTGGAGCGCTGACATGGCGGCTGAGAATACTCATGATGAAGGGATTCGGTTCGCAGCACCGCAGGCGCATCGCGGACGGGCGACGCACCAAAGGTTAGCAATCTAAAAACGTACGCGCGCGTTGTCAATTTGAAATTGAAAAATTTCTTACTTGACTTCTGCGCCGCAGGAGGATTCCAGATCGCCATCAACGATCAGCTGAGAGATTTTTTCGATGTCCGGCGCGGGAGAACGATCGTCCGTGAGTGTTGGCACGAGATCGCGCACGCGTCGGTGCACCCGTTGAAGGATCGGCGACGTCCGCAGCGGCGCGAGCAGATCGATCGCCTGGCAGGCGAAGAGGATCTCGATGGCGACGACGTGCGTCGCCAGCTCCAGCGCGCGCGCCGCCTTCAATGCCGCGCCCATGCTCATGCTGACGTGATCTTCGCGATTGGCTGACGTCGGGATCGTGTCGACGCTCGCCGGATGGGCCAGTGTCTTGATCTCCGACGCGAGCGCGGCAGCGGTCACCTGCGCCATCATGTAGCCGGACTGCAGGCCGCTGCGCGGCGTCAGGAACGCCGGCAGATCGCTCAGCGCGGGATTGACCAGCCGATCGGAGCGCCGCTCGCTGATCGTGGCGAACTGCGCCAGCGCGATCACCAGCAGATCGGCGGCGATCGCCACCGGCGCGCCGTGGAAGTTTCCGCCAGAGAGGATTTCCGCCTCCCGCGCGAATACCATCGGGTTGTCGGTCGCGGCGTTGGCTTCGACGTGAATGATATTGCGCACGAAGGTCAGCGCTTCGCGCGCGGCGCCGTGTACCTGTGCCGCACACCGCAGCGAATAGGCGTCCTGCACCCGGCCGCACTGCTCGTGCGACTTGTTGATCCCGCTCTCCTCCAGCAGCCGGCGGATGTTCGCCGCGGACTGCCGCTGTCCCGGATAGGGGCGCGCGTCGTGAATGCGGGGGTCGAACGGCTTGACCGACCCGCGCAGCCCGTCGATCGACAGCGCGGCGGCAATGTCCGCCGCCCGCGCCAGCCGATCGCCGCCCGCGACCGCCAGCGCGGCCACCGCGGTCGACGGCTGCGTGCCGTTGATGAGCGCGATGCCTTCCTTCGGCGCGAGCGCAATCGGCTCGAGGCCGGCCAGCGTCAGCGCCTCGCGGCCGGGCCGCACGCGCCGATCGTCACCGACCACCGCCTCGCCTTCGCCGACGAGCACGAGCGCCAGATGCGCGAGCGGCGCCAGGTCGCCGCTGGCGCCGACCGACCCGCGGCTCGGGACGACGGGATGGACGCGCCGGTTCAGCAGCGCGAGCAGCTGCTCGAGCGTCGAGCGCCGCACGCCTGAGAAGCCCTTCGCCAGCACGTTGGCGCGCAGGGCCATCGACGCGCGCACCGCGCGCTCCGGCAGCGGCTCGCCGACGCCGGCGGCGTGGCTGCGCAGGAGATTGAGCTGCAGCGCCGCGAGGTCCTCGCGCGGGATCGTGGTTTCGGCGAGCGCGCCGAATCCCGTGTTGATGCCGTACACCGGCACGTCGCCGGCGGCCTGTTCGTCCACGATCACGCGCGCCGCGTCCACGTTGCGTATCGCCGCTTCGGTCAGGCCGACCGTCACGCCGCGATCCGCGATGCTCACGAGCTCGTCCAGCGTGAGCGTTTCGCCGCTGAGGAAAACCATGGCCGCAATGTAGAATACTTCAGGTATGAACATCGCCGTGCTCGGCGCGCAGTGGGGAGACGAGGGCAAGGGCAAGATCGTCGACCTGCTGACGCCGAACTTCTCGATCGTCGCGCGCTATCAGGGCGGCCACAACGCCGGACACACGGTCTACGCCAACGGCCGGAAGTTCGTGTTGCGGCTGCTGCCGTCCGGCATCCTGCATGACGGCATCACCTGCATCATCGGCAACGGCGTCGTCGTCGATCCGCAGGCGCTGTTCGCCGAGATCGACGAGATCGCGCAGGCCGGCATCCGCGTCGGCGATCGCCTCGTCATCAGCGACAAGGCGCACCTCATCCTGCCGTATCACCGCGACCTCGATCTCCTCAGCGAAGCGCGGCGCGGCGAGCGGCGCATCGGCACGACGTCGCGCGGCATCGGTCCGGCCTACGAGGACAAGGTGGGACGCCGGGGCATCCGCGTCGGCGATCTGGCGAACCCCGAGGCGCTCGCCGAGGCGGTGCAGCACAACGTCGCCGCGCGCAACCGGCTGATTCCCGAATCGACCATGGACTGGCGTCAGGTGCTCGACGATCTGCGCCGGGCGTGGGAACGGATGGAGCCGTGGGTGACCGACGTGTCGCTGTATCTGGCGCGCGCGCGTCAGGCGCGGCGCGCGATCATGTTCGAGGGTGCGCAGGGCACGCTGCTCGACATCGATCACGGCACGTATCCGTATGTGACCTCGTCGAACGCGACCGCCGGCGGCGTCTGCACCGGTCTGGGCGTCGGGCCGCGTGCGATCGACACGGTGCTCGGCGTCGCGAAGGCATATACGACGCGTGTGGGCGAGGGGCCGCTGCCGACCGAGTTGAGCGGCGAGATTGGGAACCGGCTGCGCGAAACGGGACAGGAATTCGGCGCCGTGACGGGGCGTCCGCGCCGCTGCGGCTGGTACGACGCGGTCGCGGTGCGCTACGCGGTGCGGGTCAACGGCCTCGACGCGCTGGCGCTGACGAAGCTCGACGTCCTCGACGGGCTGCCCGAGCTGCAGGTGTGCACGGCCTATCGCTGCCGCGGCACATCGCTCACCGAGATGCCCGGCGATGTGGCGCAGCTCGCCGCGTGCGAGCCCGTGTACGAGACACTGGCCGGATGGACGGCGCCGACCAAGGGCGTGCGGCGGTTCGAGGACCTGCCGCGCGAGGCGCGTGCCTACATCGCACGGCTCGAAGACATCACGGGCGTACGCGCCGCGATCGTCTCGACGGGCTCCGCCCGAGAAGACACGATTCTCCGGGAGGGGATTCTCGCGCCGCAGCTCGCGATCGGCTGATCGGCGTCAGAGCTTGTGGCGGTTGCAGTATTCCTCCATCGCGGCGCCGTCGGCATCGAGAAACTCGACACCGGCGCGGTAGCGCGGAGGCTCGGTCGGTTTTGGCAGCTCGAACTTCGCCCAGGCGACGGCGCCGCGGAACCGCATGACGAACTCATCGGTCGGCACGCTGATCCTGACCCGCTGGTTCGGGCGAAGAATCGTCGGCGACAGCACCTGGGCGCCGATCGCCGAGAGATCCACGACGAAGGCGCCGTTTCCATCGAGCTGAATCTCGACTCCCTTGCGGATGCGGTAGCGCGGTGCGCGCCGCGTGCCGTGCCAATCGAGCTGACGCGGCGGCTCCTCGGTGGCGACCGGCGGCGTCTGGTGCGCAACCTCGCGCGCGGCGGCGGCGGCCGGCGCCGGGGCGGGCGTTTCCACGGCAGCCTGCTTCACCACGCGCGAGTAGTCGCCGGTGTGCGACATCACGCGCACTTCCGCATGGGCAAGCTGCTGATCGGTTTTGATCCGGTTGATCAGCGCGGCGCCGCGCGGCGTGGCGGCGAAGAGACGCTCGAGCACGATGAGCCGCGGCTTCTGCGACAGGATCGCCTGCAGCGCCTGGATTGGCTCGGTATCGGCGAAGGCAAGCAGATCGCCTTCTTCGGCAAGACGATCGCGCAGCCCCGGCATTAAGTTTGTTGCGGCAATCACCACCGACGGCACAGACATCCATTTCAGTCTAGCATGCTGCGCGCAATCCTCTTTGACCTCGACGACACGCTCTTCGATCACCGGCAGTGTGCGCGGAAGGCGCTCACCGCGGTGTACGCCAGCCACGCGTGCTTCGCTGAGACGACGTTCGACGCGTTCGAGCGCGCGCATGCGGAGCATCTCGAAACGCTGCACGTGCAGGTCGTGAAAGGGGAGATCCAGATCGACGATGCGCGCATCGAGCGATTCCGCCGCCTGCTTGAAGCAGCCGGCGGCGACGAGCAGGCCGCCGCGCGCGCAGCCGCGGAGTATCGCGCCGCCTACGTCAAGGCACGCAGCCCGGTGCCGGGCGCCCGCGCGGTGCTGGAGCGGCTGCACGCGCATGCACGGATCGGCGTGGTCTCGAACAACCTGCTCGCCGAGCAGCGCGAGAAGATGCAGCAGTGCGGGCTGACGCCATACGTCGACGCGCTCGTCGTCTCCGAGGAGGCCGGCATCTCGAAGCCCGATCCCGCGATCTTCGCGATCGCGCTGGCCCGGCTGCAGGCCGGCGCCGGAGAAGCGGTCATGATCGGCGACTCGTGGGTCGCCGACGTCGAGGGCGCGCGCGCCGCGGGCATCCACGCGATCTGGTTCAATCCCGATGGACTGCCGTCGCCCGATCCGTCGCTCGGCGTCACCGAGCTGCGCGTGATGGAGCCGGCGGACGCCGCCGCGGACGCGATTCTCGAAAGCTATCGCCGTGCGCATCGGAATTGATCTCGGCGGCACGAAGATCGAGGCGATTGCGCTCGACGGCGACGGCCACGAGCGGTTCAGGCACCGCATCCCGGCGCCGCGCAACAGTTATGACGCCACGCTGCGCGCGATCGTCAGCCTGGTTGAAGAGGCGGAGAAAGTGATCGGCGGAGCGACCGTCGGCATCGGCATGCCCGGCGTGATTTCGCCGGCGACCGGCCTCGTCAAGAACGCGAACTCGACCTGGCTGAACGGACGTCCGCTGAGAGAAGATCTCACACGGATCCTCGGACGCGGCGTCCGACTCGCCAACGACGCCAACTGCTTCGCGCTTTCGGAAGCGACCGATGGCGCCGGCGCCGGGTGCCACACGGTCTTTGGCGTCATCGTCGGCACCGGAACCGGCGGCGGCATCGTCGTGGCCGGCGAGGTGCTCACGGGCCCGAACGCCGTCGCGGGCGAGTGGGGCCACAACCCGCTGCCGTGGCCCGACGCGTCCGAATGGCCGGGACCGGCCTGCTACTGCGGACGCACCGGGTGCATCGAAACATTCCTGTCAGGTCCGGGCCTCATGCGCGAGCACGCGCGCGACACCGGCGTCACGCTGACGCCAGAAACGATCGCACAACGCGCTCTGGAGGGGGATGTGGCGGCGCGTGCGTCGCTCGAACGCTACGCGCACCGCATGGCGCGAGCGCTCGCCTCCGTCATCAATCTGCTGGACCCCGACGTGGTCGTGCTCGGCGGCGGCATGTCGAACATCGAGAGCCTCTACGAGATGGTTCCCGAACTGTGGAAGCCGTACGTGTTCTCGGATGCGGTGGCAACGCCGGTCCGCCGCGCGGTTCACGGCGACGCGAGCGGCGTGCGCGGGGCGGCCTGGCTTTGGACCTGACGGATCCGACGTGCGACGTGCACGTGCGACGTGCGACGTGCGACGTGCTACGAGGTGAGCGCTTCTGCCAGGGCGGCGGCGGTGATGCGGAAGTGCGAGGCCTTCCAGACTGGCTTGCCGTCGCGCAGGAGAATCGCCTGCGGCGTTTCGTGACGCACGCCGAGACGCGTGGCGGCTTCGTCGGAAACATGCCGGTGGCTCTGGACGGTGATCACCTTGTAAGCGGGTGGCTTCCGGCTAAAGCCGGAAGCTACACACTCCAGGTGGCTGTGCAGCTCGTCGTACGCTTCGCAGCTGATGCCGCACGTGCGGCTGTGCTTGAAGAGCAGGACGGGCCGTTCGCGCGATTCTTCGATAGCGGCCTCGAGCGACTCGAGGTCGTGCAGATGAGTCAGCATTCGTGTAGTGGATTGTTGAACCGGACCGACCCGATATTTTACCGCACAGCGGCGCGCCGGATCGAGCGCGGCGGTTTCGAGCGCGGCGCGGCTTAGCCCGGCGCCTGATGCGATCGGGTGTGGAAGCCGGCCGCTTCCAGTTCGCGCCGCACCTCGGCGACGATCCCCGGAATATCCGGCGGCAGCTGCGTGTCCTTGTGCACCAGCCGATCGACGTTGTAGATGCGGAACCTGATGCCTTCCATGTGGAACGCCGAGATCGCCCGCGCCAACGCGTCGGCTTCCTCGACGAGCGCCGCGACGCCCTTCTGATCGGGCAGGGTCCGCAGCCTGGCGATCAAGGAATCGACGTGGGCCCTGGCGGTTTGACGATGGTCGGTTGTCGGCATAGCTAAGGAATAGAATAGCAAACTGATGTCTACCCACACTGGAACCGGACGGGACCGTATCGAGCCGCCGGATTTGAGCGAGAAGGGCGGCCGCAAGGCCGGCGTGATACAGCGGTCCGACGACCGGCTCTTCATGCAGCTGATGGCGTTCGGCAACTGCCGAGACGCGGCCGGCGTCGCGACGTATCTTGCGGAGGCCAACATGACCGGCGTGCTTTACGAGGATCTCAACGATCCCCGCGGCATCGCCGTGGTCACGCTCGACACGGATCCGAACGCCTTCGTCGACACCGTGCGCCCGCTGTTCAATCGCGGCCCTTTTGCCGATCTGGTGTTCAAGCCGGAGCTGGCGATGTTCGGCCGCACCTACGCGCTCGGCTACGAACCCGATCTCAGGAACACGCTCGTCGATCGGCCGCGCCGCAATGTGCTGAATCCGGACTGGCAGTGGGGCGTCTGGTATCCGCTGAGGCGCAACGGCAAGTTCGCGCACCTGACCGATGAAGAGCAGCGCACCATCCTTGCGGAGCATGGCGCCCTCGGCATCAGCTTCGGCGCCGCCGATTATGCGCACGACGTCAGGCTCGCGTGCCATGGGCTGGACCGCGACGACAATGACTTCGTGATCGGCTTGATCGGAAAGGATCTGTTTCCACTGTCGGCGCTGGTCCAGGCAATGCGCAAGACGCAGCAGACGTCCCTCTATCTGGATCGGCTCGGCCCGTTCTTCATCGGCCGCGCGCGCTGGAAATCTCCCGACGGCCCGGCGCCTGCTTGACGAGCCGGGCGAGCTGAGGTTTAGACGCCGGAACGGTTCACGCCTTGCCGCGGATCTTGGCGAACCACCACCGAAGGCCGACGAAGAGGAACCGCGGATCCTTCAAGAACTCCGGCGGCTTTCCTTCGATCCCGTGGCCGACGAATTGGAACACCCAGCCGATGACGAAGAGGGCTGCCGGCGCCATCCAGAACCCCGGGACGAAGTACGCCACCACGAAGAGCGGCAGCGAGAGGGCAATCATCGGGATGCCCAGGGTGTGGAGAAGCCGGTTGACGGGGTGCGTGTGGCTCCGGCCGTACTGAGCGATCCAGTCCTCTGAGGTGCGGGGCGGGGAATCAGATCTTGTTTCTTGCACGCCGTCACCTTAATAGGGCGGCGTGCAAGAAACAAGATCTGACCGCTGGCGCGGGTGTTGCTGCAATCCGACTGGGCCGCGACGCTGCGGCGCCTTAAGGATGAGGTGCACGTGCCCAATCTCAAGGGACGCCGCCCGCGGCGCCTGACCCCTGAAGAGCGAAAATCGGTCACGCACGGGGATTTCTGGATTCCCGAAGAGGAGCGCGCCATCTACCGGCGTGCGCTGGAGGCGGTCAACGCCGCCAACATTCCCTATGTCGTCGCCGGCGCCTACGCCATCTACGAACATACAGGCATCTACCGCAAGACCAAGGATCTCGATCTCTTCTTCGAGCCCAAGGCCGTGGTGCCGGCCGCGCGGGCGCTGCGCGATGCCGGCTTCGTGACGCGGCTCGAGGATCCCCACTGGCTGGGGAAGGCGACGATCGGCGACCACTTCGTCGACCTCATCTACGGCATGGGCAACGGCGTGGCCCGCATCGACGAAGGGTGGATTCAACACAGCCGCCCCGGGATTCTCGCCGCGACCCCTGTCCGCATCGCCCCGGCTGAGGAGTTGATCTGGCATCGCCTCTTCATCGGCGAGCGTCATCGTCACGACATGTCGGACGTCGTCCATCTGATTCTGTGCCTGGGCGACACGCTCGACTGGGAGCGCATCGTGCAGCGCGCCGGCCCGCACTGGCCGCTGCTGCTGGCGCAGCTGGTGATGTTCGACTACGTCTACCCCGGTTACCGGTCGAACGTGCCCGAATGGGTAGTCAGGCAGCTGCTCGATCGCGCGCGCAACGACGCCGGCCGTGACACCGACGAGACGGACTACACGCGGGGCCCGCTGATCTCGCGCTTCAGTTTCATGATCGACGTGCGCGAGTGGGGCTTCGTCGATCCGCGTGCGGAGCTGGTGCGCGAGACGCGAAATGACCCTGACGTCCGCGCCATCGCCGAAGCGGATGTCTGGGACGAACGGGGCGAGGACCGCCTCGAGAACCGAGAGGTTGACACAGCCTTCCCTGCGCCCCAATACTGAGCGGCACATGGGCAAGTGGGGTTCGGCTCTCGGATGGTGGCGGGCGAAGAAACATCCGCTGCACACGGCACTCGGTCATCTCGAGCGGGACGTGATGGAGGTCCTCTGGCGCGCCAGCGACGGCAACGGCCTGCCGGTCCGCGACGTCCAGGCGCGGCTGGGCCGCAAGATGGCCTACACCACGGTGATGACGACGCTCGACCGCCTGTTCAAGAAGGGACTCGCGACCAGGCGCCGCGAAGGACGCGCATTTTTATACACGGCCGGCCTCGCCGAGCATGAAATCGAAACGACGCTGACGGCCGGCCTGGTCGACGGTCTGCTCGCGGGCGAAGCCGCGGCGCCGCTGCTCTCCAACCTGGTCGACGTCGTCGGCAATCGTGACGACCGGCTGCTCGACGAGCTCGAGCGCCTCGTGAAGGACAAGAAGGCGAGCCTCAAAAGGAGTCAGAAGTGAGGCTCCTGCTGACGATCTTGCTGCTCGGCTTCGCCTGGTTCGCGGCCGTCAATCTGATCGCCTCTGCCGTCGTGTGGGCCGCCGGGCGGCTGATCATCAGGCGGCAGTGGCAACCGAACGCGCAGTGGCTGCTCGCCATGCGGCTGTTTCCGGGGTGCATCGCCGCACTGTTCGTGGCAATGGTGTTCCTGCCGGCGCACCTCCGGTTCGAGCCGTCGGAATCGGACGAATCGTTCGGCCGCCTGGTGCTGACGCTGTCCGTCATGGCGATGGCGATCGTCTTGCGGTCGCTGGCACGCGCAGCGGCAGTTGCCGCGGTCGCGCTGCGCACGCGTCGTGTCCTTGCGGCGCTGCCATCCGCCATTCCAGACGACGGCGTCACCGAGGCGTACGAAGTCGATCACTTCGCGGGGCTCTCGCTCGCAGGGGTGTTCAAGACGCGGATTCTCGTCGGCTCCGAGGCGCGCCGCGCGCTGACGCACGAAGAGCTGAACGTCGCGCTCGCGCACGAGCATGCGCACCGCGCGGCGCGCGACAACATCAAGCGCTGCGCGATGTTCTGCGCGCCGGATTTCTTCGGCTGGACCGCCACCGCACGGGCGCTGGAACAGCGCTGGCGCGCCGACGCCGAATGCCGCGCCGATGCGCGGGCGGTCGCGGGTGACGAACGGCGCGCGGTGCAGCTCGCGTCCGCGCTGGTCAAGGTGGCGAAGCTCGCAGCGGGCGCGGGCAACCGCCTGGCGTCGCCGGTGTGGAGCGCGTTCCACGAACCGGTGCTGCTCGAGGCGCGCGTCCGCCGCCTGGTGTCGGGCGAAGCGTTGAGCACCCCGTCGCCGCGGTTCGCCAGATCGATTGTCGTCGCCTCCGTGGTTGCGCTGGCCTGGCTCGGATCCAGCGCCGGCGCGGCGGCGGAGATCCACCGCGCGACGGAAGCGCTCGTTCATTTCCTTCCTTGATCGACAGGATCGGCCGCTATCGCATCATCCGCCAGATCGGCCAGGGCGGAATGGGCGTCGTTTACGAAGCGCTGGACGAGCGCCTGCAGCGTCCGGTTGCGATCAAGACCATCCTGCCCGCCGCCAACTCGCTGATGCGCGACCGGTTCCTGCGCGAGGCGCGCGCGGCCGCGGCGGTCAGCCATCCTCACATCTGCCAGCTCTTCGAGATCGGCGAGCACGAAGGCGACCCGTTTCTCGCGATGGAGCTGCTGCAGGGCGAGGCCTTGTCCACGCGGATCGAACGCGACCCGCTGCCGGCGACCGAAGCCATCTCGATCGCGCTGGGCATTCTTTCGGCGCTCGACGCGCTGCATCAGCGCGGCATCATCCACCGCGACCTGAAGCCTTCCAATGTCTTCCTGACGCCGCACGGCGTCAAGCTGCTGGACTTCGGCCTGGCGCGCCCGGTCATGCTGGAGACCGACAGTACGTTCATGACCATGCCGGGCGTGCTGATCGGAACGCCACGCTACATGTCGCCCGAACAAGCGCGAGGACACGAGGTCGACGCGCGCACCGACCTGTTCGCGGCTGGCGCGGTGCTGTACGAGATGCTCAGCGGCCGCCAGGCATTTGCCGGCGACAACCCGGTGGATGTGCTGAACGCCGTGCTCAATCAGCAACCGCCCGCGCTCGTCGGATCGCTCACCGTGCTGGACCTCGACAACGTGATCCAGCGGGCGCTGGCCAAGGCGCCGGCGGATCGGTATCAGAGCTCCGAGGAGATGGCGAGCGACCTGCGCGCGTGCCTCACGCGGGGCGACGTGGGCAGCCGGGCCGTCGCCCGGGCCACGACGCGTCTCGTCGTCCTTCCATTCAAGATCCTGCGTCCGGATCCGGCGATCGATTTTCTCGCCGACAGCCTGCCGGATGCGATCACCGTGTCGCTCTCGAGTCTCGAGTCGCTGGTCGTCCGGTCCAGTCTCACCGGCGCCCGACTCGGCGCGAGCGGCGCGGATCTCTCCACCGTCGCGGCGCAGGCGAACGTCGACGCCGTCGTGATCGGATCGCTGCTGCATGCGGGGGATCAGCTGCGGGTGAACGTCCAGCTGGTCGAAGTGCTGTCGGGAACGGTGCTCTGGTCGCACGCGCAGCAGGTGCCGCTGAACGATTTGTTCAGCGTCCAGGACTCGATCTCCTCGGCGGTCGTCAAAGCGCTGGCGCTGCCGGTTTCGAGCAGGGAACAGCGGCTGCTTCGCCATGACGTGCCCGCCAATCCCGAGGCCTACGCGAACTATCTCCAGGCCAACCGCCTCAGCGTGTCGTCGTCGCAGTGGGGGCATGCGCTCGACCTCTATCGCCGCGCGGTAGAGGCCGATCCGCTCTACGCTCCGGCGTGGGCGCGGCTTGGCAGGTGCCTGCGCGTGATCGGAAAGTACAGTCTGGAAGCGGGCGCGGAGCGCTACCTGGAAGAATCGGAGGCGGCGTTCAAGCGCGCGTTCGAGTTGAACCCCGAGTTGTCTCTCACGCACAACTTGTATACGAATGCGGAGGTCGAGACCGGGCGGGCGCTGCCCGCCGTCGTCAGGCTGCTCGGCCGGCTGAAGGAAAACAGCTCCGATCCCGAACTGTACGCCGGGCTCGTCCACGCATGCCGCTACCTCGGGCTGCTCGAGGCATCGCTCGCGGCGGATCACCGCGCCAAGCGGCTCGATCCGTCGATTCGGACGAGCGTCGCCCATTCGTATTACATGAACGGAGAATTCCAGAAGGCGATGGAGATGGACGTCGAGCAGCCGCCGTACGTCACCATTCTCTCGCTGCTCGCGATTGGCCGTGCGAATGACGCCCTGTCGATCTGCCGCACGGTGAAAGCCTCGCTGACGCTGAACGCACACCTCGCGGCGATCGTCGATTCGATCGCCGCCGGCGTGGAAGAGCGTTTCGAGGAAGGGCGCGCCGCCGTCGATCGGCTGCTGGCGTTTCGTGCGTTCTCGGATCCGGAAGGCTTCTACTACTGGGCGCACGCCTCCGCGACGCTGCGCGACGGCGACATGGCGATCCGCCTCCTGGGGCGTGCGGTCGACACCGGGATGCACTGCGTGCGAGCGCTCGAAACAAACCCGCTCTTCGACTCGCTGCGAACGGATGCGCGATTCAGCGATCTCGTCACCCGTGCGCGCGCCGCGCAGAAGGCCGGCGAGCGTGGTTTCGCGGACGCCGACGGCTATCGCCTGCTCGGCGTCAAATAGCCGATCTCACCCCCGCGCGGCGATCGCCCGCGCCGCCACGCGCGCGCTCGACCACGCCCACTGAAAATTGAACCCTCCGATCCGCCCGTCCACGTCGAGGATCTCGCCAACCAGCAAAAGACCCGGACAGATGCGCGACTCCATGGTCGCGGGATCGATCTCCGTGAGCGGCACACCGCCGGCTGTCGCTTCGGCGAAGTTGTAGCCGCGCGAATCGACGACCGGCACGATCCAGCGTGTGAGCGCATGCACGAGCCGCCGCCGGTCTTCTCTCGCGAGCCGTGCGAGCTGAATGCTGCCGTCGAGGCCGAGGCGCCGCGTTACCGCCTCGGCGACCGATGCCGGGACCAGGGCGGCCAGCGAGCTCTGAGCCGACGCGCGCGGCCGCTCGGCTGCGAGTTGTTGCAGCCGCGCATCGAGCTCGTCGAAACCCAGGCCGCCGGCCAGCCGCGCGGTGAGCTGGACATCGTTGCCGTCAAGGCGAGCACGAAGCCAGTGGCGTGACATGTCGAGCGCGGCAGGACCGCTGATCCCGAAGTGCGTCCACAACATCGACCCACGGATCTCGACCGCGCGCCTGCCGTCCACCCAGAGGTCGAGCGCCGCATCGTGCGAAACGCCGCTCAGCTGCGGATGAATCGTCCAGTCATCCGTGTTCGACAGCACGAGGGGAGCCAGTGCAGGGGTGGTGTCGACGATCGAGTGGCCGAGCGAGCGCGCGAGGTCGTAGCCTGCGCCGTCGCTGCCGCTCTTCGGCAGCGACCGACCGCCGGTTGCGAGGACCACCGTCGGCGCGGAAAAGGCGCCGCGTGAAGTCGTTACGTCGAACCCGGCGGGCGTGCGCGCGATCGCGGTGACCCGATGATCGGCCAGGACCGTGACGGACGCGTCCGAACACCCCCGCATGAGCGCGTCGAGCACGTCGCGCGACCGGTTGCTGTCCGGGAACAGCTTGCCGCCCGGCTCCTCGTGCAGCGGAACGCCAAGTCCGGCGAAGAACGCCGACCGTGCTCGCCGACGCTCAGCCCGCGCAGAATCCGCCGGATGATTCGCGGATTCCCGCCGTTGAAATCGGCCTCGGTGACGACGGCATTGGTGACGTTGCAGCGCGAGCCGCCGCTGACCAGAATCTTGGCGCCTGGCTTTCGCGCGCCATCCATCACCAGAACGCCGGAGCGCTGCATCGCCCGGCCCGCGAAGATTCCGGTCGCCAGGCCGGCGGCGCCGGCGCCGACGACGATGACGCTGGCAGACGACACGTGATGTCAGGAGGCGCCGCGAATCCGGATCGTGGCGGCGACAGGGAAGTGGTCGGACGGATAGCGGCGATTGCGGCTGAATCGAAGGATCTCGGCGCGCAGGATTTCTGTCCCGGGCTCGACCAGCACGTAATCGATCTTATCCCCCTTCGTGCGGCCGAACTCGAACGCCGTGTAGGTGCCGACCTCTTTCTCGTCCGGATGGAGCGCGCGGAACGTGTCGATGAACGGTGGCGTCGCCTGCCGAGCGGCCCAGGAGCGGCTCGAGAGCGGGATTTCCTTCGCCGACGTTGAAGTCGCCGGTGACGATCACCGGCTCGTCGCGCCCGGACCTGCTCCGGATGCGTTGCAGCAGCAGCTGCACGCTCTGCTCCCGCGACGGCTGCGACTCGTGATCGAGGTGCACGTTGTACATCCACAGCGCCTGTCCGCCTTGATCGATCAAACGCGCCCACGAACAGATGCGCGGAATCCGGTTGCCCCAGGTGCGCGACGCGACCGCCTCCGGCGTCTCGGAGAGCCAGAACGTGCCCGACTGCGCGACACGAAACCGGCTGCTCTTGAACAGGATTGCCGAATACTCACCCGCGGCGCGGCCGTCGTCACGTCCAACACCGGCGACCGTATAGCCCGGCAGCGCGCGGACGATGTCGGAGAGCTGCTGATCGAGCGCTTCCTGGACGCCGATGAGATCCGGGTTCTGCTTCCGGAGCAGATCGATCAGCATTTGCCGGCGCGCCGTCCATCGGTTTTCCGCGTCGCGATCCGTCGCATACCGGATGTTGAAGGTCATCACCGAGATGGGACGGGCGTCGCGGGACCCGTCCTGAGCGAGTGCCGCGAGTCGAAGGGACTGGGCGGCCAGGGAGAGCGCCGAGGCGCGCTATAACAGCGAGAAGAGCCGAATGACGAGGGCGCATGGAAAGTAAGAAGTCAGAAGTACGAGTAAAGTAATCCTACTCGGACTCCATCACTACTTCTTACTTCTAACTTCACACTTCTTACTTTCAGTGCACGACTCCGCTACCCCGCACGAGTGTCTCGACGGCTCTGGCGAGCTCCGCCGGATCGAACGGCTTCGCGACGTGCAGCTGGAACCCCGCCGCGAGCGCTTCTTTCCGCTCGTCGTCCCGCGCATGCGCCGTCACCGCCGCGGCCGGAATCGACGCCACCCGGGCCGCCGGCGACGAGCGAATCTTTCGAATCAGCGAATAGCCGTCCTCGTCCGGCATCGCGACATCGGCGAGCAGCACGTCGACCTCGTTCGAGTGCAGGAACTCCAGGGCTTCCGACGCGGTGCCCGCCTCGGTCACCTTGGCGCCGCAGCCTTCCAGCTCGTGGCAGATGATCTCGCGCGTATCCGGCTCGTCGTCCACGATCAGCACGCGCACGCCATCGAGGCGGGGCGTCGCCGGCGGCACCGCTGGCGCCGCAAGCGGCCTCGTGTCGGACCCGTCGTTGCGCTCGCGGCCGTGGCCGGCGATCGGCAGTCGTACGACGAACGTCGAGCCCCGTCCTTTTCCTTCGCTCTGCGCCTCGATGCTGCCCTCGTGCGCCTCGACGAGCTGGCGCGCGATGGACAGGCCGAGCCCGAGACCGCCATGCGTACGGGTCGTCGTACTGTCGGCCTGGCGGAAGCGGTCGAACGCGAACGGCAGGAACTCCTTCTCGATGCCGACGCCGGTATCGGCGACCCTCACCTCGACGACGCCGTCCGTTTCGAGGGTTTCAATCGAGACACGCCCGCCCGACGGCGTGAACTTGATGGCGTTGCTCAGGAGGTTGAAGAACACCTGCTCGAGCCGCCGCACGTCCGCGTGCACGATCACCGGCGGAATCGCGGACATCTGCAGATCGAGGCCGGCCGCCGCGGCGGTCGGGAAGACCGATTCGACGACGCCGCGGATCAAATCCCGAAGATCGAGATCCTCGAGCTCGAGGCGCGATCGGCCCGCGATGATCCGGGAGAAGTCGAGCAGCTCGTCGATGAGTCGGGTCTGCCGTGTGGCGTTGTCGTGGATCGACTGCAGCGCCCGGCCGGCGACGGTCGAGTTGAGCGACCCGCGCTGCAGCATCGACGTCCATCCGAGGATCGCATTCAACGGCGTGCGCAGCTCGTGCGAGACGATCGAGACGAACTCGTCCTTCAGGCGGTTTGCCGCTTCCGCCTCGGCGCGCGCGCGCTGCGCCGCTTCGTACAGCCGCGCGCGATCGAGCGCCTGCGCGCAATGCTGCGCGACCGAGACGAGGAGCGCCATGTAGCTCTCGTCGAAATTGACCGGGACGGTGAAGTAGAACGCGAGCACGCCGGTGGAATACCCTTCAATCATCAGCGGCAGCGTCGCGTACGAGACGAACCCGCCGTCCGCCGCGAGCGCCGCCGACCGCGCGTAGCGCTCCTGCCATTCGTTGAACGATCCGACGAACACCGGCTTGCCGGTGCTGACCGCCTCGGTGGCGCTGAAGCCCGGTTCGAGCACGAGCCGCTTGCGCTGCGGATCGCCGCCGCTCTGGCTCTCGGAATACAGCGTTTCGAGGTAGGTGCGATCCTCGCCGAGCACCATCACCTCGCCGCTCGTCGCCCCCACCACGATCTTGCCCTGGTGGACGACTGCCTGCGCGACCGCCCGCAGCGTGACGGACTCGGAGAGCGCCGCCGTCAGCCCGTGCAGGCGGCTCGTGCGCGCCGCCAGAGTGCGATACTGTGTCTCGCTCGCGCGCAGCGCCTCTTCGACTTTCTGCCGCTCGGTGAGCTCCTGATCCGCACGCGCGCGCAGGCTCTCGGCTTCGACGCGCGCCCGCTGCGCCGACTCGGTACTGCCAGGTGCGATCGAGTGCCTGCGCGGCGCTGGCGCCGAGGGAGAACAGGTACTCGCGATCCTCGGACGAGAACCGCCGCGGTTTCCGGAAGTCGAGGCGAATCACCGCGACCACGCGGCTGCCGATGACGAGCGGCACCGCGGCGATCGCCGCGAACGAGCGGGGATACAAAGCGGGGGAGAGGTGCGGGTATTCGGCGTTGCTCTTGGCTTTCGATTCGACGATGACCGCCGCGCCGCGGCCAACGGCGTCGGCCACCGGGCTGCGATCGTCGAGCGCCGCGCCGTTCCAGGGGTTCACGTCCTCCATGTTGTAGCCAATGGCGCGCGCGAGATCCGCCCGGCCGCCGTCCCCGCGGATCAGCAGGAACATGCCGGCGTCCGCCTTGAGCGCGTGCACCGGCTCCTGGACCGAGGCTTCGATCGCGGCCGAAGGCGTTCGCGCCTGACCGAGCCCGGCCGTCAACTGGGCGAGCCGATCGGCGTGCGTCGCCAGCCGTTCGGCCTCGAGCCGGCTGAGATGATCCTGGCGCGTCCGCCGGTACGTGTTCTGGATGAGCAGACAGAAGACGAGCCAGCTCGCCGTGTAGAGGGTGAATTCGAGCACGTCCGCGACGCTTCCGTAGGTCCAGAACGTCCCGGGCACCAGCAGGAAGTAGTCGATGCCCCCTGCGGCCAGCAGCAGCGAGAAGAGTCCGGCGGCGAGCCCTCCGTACCACCCCATCAGCGCCACCGCGAGCGACAGCGGCGTCAGCGACACCTGCGGCGCGAATGAATGGATTGCGATCTCAGCCCAGAGCGCTGCCGCTATCGCCAGCGGCGAGATCAGCAGAGGCATGAACCGACGGAGCGAGCCTCGACCCCGGGAGTCGTGAACCATACACGCCCTCGACACCGTCGCTCGCAGTTCGACGGACTATTGTGTTGAAAGGTCAGCCTACCACGAGGCCGGGTAGATCCGGCTCTGCTTTATTGCTAACGCCCAGGTTCCGCCGCCGAACAGCCCAGCTCGGCGCAGGCGCGGTCGAGCAGCAGCAGGGCCCCGGCCGCGGCCGAGGCCGCGTTGCGCAGTTTTTCGGGATCGGCGCGCAGGCCGACGTCGTTGCGAAGCGTGGCCGCCATCAGCGCGAACGACGCCGACCGCACGAGTAGATCGTGCGTCGGACGAAGCGCGTCTGACGCCCGATGCGCCGTCAGCGCCCGGAGCACGGCCGCACACTCCTCGCGGACCGCGGTGAGATCTTCAGGCGGCTTCGGATCCTGACGGTCGATGTTCGCCAGCGCCGGCCTCAGCTTGCGATATCGCGTGAGCGTCGGACCGATCTGCTCGAGGTACCGCTCCGCATCCTTCGGCGGAACAGGTGCCGTCGTCGTCCGCGCGGGCACTGGGGATGCGGAAGGCGCGGACGCGGGCGCGGACGGAGGCCCGGACGCCGGCGACGTGTCGGGTGGCGGACCCGGCCGCACCGGCGGCGGCAGCGAGCCGACCGGCGGAATGCCTCGGGGGACGTCGGCCGGCGCTGGACGCTCGGGGTTGGGCGCTGAGGGCTCGGCGTTGGGCGCTGTGCGCTGGGCGTTCGGTTTGGGTGCGGAAGTTCGGCGGAGGTGGGAGTCACCTCACCGATCAGCACGTTGAACAGACCCGTCGCGATCTGCTTGTCTTCGGTCCTGATCGGCTGTTTGAACGCGAGATCGATCACGACGCGTGCGACGAGCGGCGACGTACTGTTCACCGCGGTGCGGACGCGCACGACCGGCGCGCCGGTGACGCCTTGCACGGTGCCCGTGCGCGCACGCACGCCGGAAAAATCCAGGAAGACGCGCGCCGGCGCGTCCAGCTCGCCGATCTTCGGCGCGGGCAGCGGTCCATCCGCTTCGATCTTCACGATCCACACGTCGCCTGATCGTTCGATCTGCACGCCCTTGATCGTCGTCGCTCGAGGCGCCTTTGGACTTTCAGCCGCACCCGGCGCCTGCGCGGCGCTCGCGCGAATGCCGGCAGCGAGCACCGCCAGCAGGGCGAGCGCGATCCGGAGAGATCGCAAACCAGTTCGTGTCATCGGGTTACCGAAGAGGCTACATCCTCGTGCGCTCCAAGTCCAGAGTGTTGAGGTGCATGCCGTCGTGTGCGACGTGTTCGACACGGACGCGCTCATCGAGGCGGTTCGCCATGCCGCGCCGGACGCCGTCATTCATCACCTGACGGATCTTCCCGCAGCGATGGACCCGCGAAACATCGACGATCTTTACGTGCGCAACGATCGCTTGCGGTGCGAAGGCACGCGCGCTCCGCCGCCGCGCAGCCTGCCGCAGTTCGTGGTCCGACTGTTTCTCGGCAAGGCGCTGACCGAGTGTCGCCACCATGCGCGGCGCCTCAGCTGCAAAAATGAAAGCCAGTACGCGGTGGCGCCCGCGATATCCCAGCTGGCGAACGGGGTTCCACAGTGGAGAAATAAGTCCACCGTAGTGGAGACTAATTCCACACCCGCCGGTCCGTATTCCCTGTATTTTCAGTGGTTTCTGGATATCTCGCCCCGGGCAGGAGACTTGCCGTGATCTCAACTGCGGAGGCTCCCCGAAATGCGGCTTGGTCTTGTTCCCCTGTCCCTCGCGGTTGCGGTGTCGGCCACGCGCCTGGTCGGCGCCCACGTCACCGCCGATCTGCTGGCCCTGCTGTATCTGACCGTTGCGACGGTGTCCGCGCGCCGTGGCGCGGAGCTGAAAGTCGCGCAGCGCGCCTGATCCCCTACTTCAGGATTCGTCCTCGGAATCGATCTGCCAGTCCGCGAGCGGCTGAGGCCCTGGCTGGATGTGGGCGATGTCCGGATCGACACTCCCCTCCCGGTCGACCGACGGGCGCTGGGTGCGTTCGGCGCGGCGCGCCTCTTTGGCTTTCTGCTTTTCGATACGCGCTTTCTCGCGTTCGCGCTTGAGCAGGGTGGGACGTGAACGATTTGCCATAGGTCCCTACAAGTATATAACCAGCTCACCCGATTGCCGCTACGAGACTGTAATCCGGTGACGGTTTCGCAATCGTCGCAAACCACGCGAATGCGGCAGGATGCGATGATTTCGGCGCAACTTCGTGGCTTGAACCGTGGGAATGCCATTTGCCACGTGCCCGGGCCGGAGGCACGATGAACAACGGACAATCGATCGTCATCAAGGGTGAGATCACCGGCGCAGAGGATCTGGTGATCGCGGGCCGGGTGGAAGGGAAGATCAGGCTGGATGGCTGTGCGCTGACGCTCGCGCCGGGCTCTCAGGTCATCGGTGAGATCGCGGCGGGAACAATCATCGTCTCCGGCACCGTCGAGGGAAGTCTCGTCGCCTCCAAGCGGCTCGAAGCGAAGTCCACTGCGGAGATCGACGGCGAGATCAACACGCCGGTCCTGCTCGTCGCCGAAGGCGCGCAGATTTCGGCGACCGTCGAAATGCCGGGGGGACGCGAAAACCGCAAGCCGCAGCTCGCAAAGGCCGGCTAAACGCCGCGGCGCCTCAGGCGTTGCGGTTGGTGGTCAGTCGCTGCGCGTGATCGCGTGCGTCAGCATGCGTGCCGCACGCGCCAGATGGAAGTCGGCGCGCTGCATCGCGGTCAGCGCCCTGACGTGGCGGTCGTACAGGTTGGACACGCGCTTGTGGAGAGCATTGAGGCGAGCCGGCCCAGGCCCTACTTCCTGGACCGACTCTGCGCCCGCGTGCTGGTCCGACTGTTCTGACGGTTCGGCCGGCTCCGTGGGCATGAGCATCCACCTGCCAACCAGGTGCCACGCGTCCGCAGGCACAATAAATCGCGGAATCTCCCTGTAAACGACGCCGCTTCGCGCGGAGCGCACAACGGCAGTCCGCCCGACGTGTGTCAGATCCTGGGTCGATCTGCACGTGCGTTGTCCGCGATTCAGACACCGCGGCCATGATCTCGCGGGGCAGCGGATCAGCGGACGGCCGCGCGGATTCGCTCGATTTGGCGCAGGTGGAGCAGATCGTGGCCGGCAAACAGCCGCCGGAGATGTTCGACGCTCTCCTCACCCCGTTCGGCATGCACGCCGACGCGGCGGAGATCCTCAGGCGTCGCGCGTTCGAGCAGGCGGAGGTTGCCACGGCGTATCACCGTAAACTCCTCCAGTGCCTGCGCCGGATCCGCATCGGCATATCCAAGCCGCTCGGCCCAGCGGTCCTGGTCGTAGCCGGTCAGTACGGGCCGGTCCTGCGCAAGAATCAGGCGCATCCTCCACGCCCAGACCACCTCCGCGTCCGCGAGGTGCTGCAGCACCTGAACGATCGACCACTTACCGGGCCGCTCCGGCGCGCGCAGCTGCTGAAGCGTGAGGCCGTGGATTGCACGCCGCACCGCATCAGGGGTGTCGCGCAGCACGGCAAGCGGATCGCGATCGCCGACGAGATCGAGCACGGCCGCAACGTACGCGGCGGCATCTGCAGGCGCCTTGGACGCAGGATTGGTGAAGACGGACATGGCGGTTCCCTCTCACGTCAGCATCGCTGAAATGCGGCACGAAGGGAACGCCATTCCGCAGAAGGACTGACCTGATTCTTGACGGTGTCTCGCCACTCCGGTAGGCTTCCGCGACCTCAGCAACAGCGCGGGAACCGGCGCGCCAAGACGGTGTCAGACATCACAGAGGAGCTTCCCTCATGCAGGAACGCACCGCACCCGACCGGATGTCACAGTTCGTCTGGTTGATCCTGGCGATCGTGGGAGCCGTGCTCGCCGTCGTTGGCTGGTATCGCTACGCCGGCGGCTAAGGTTTGGCGGCGGTGGATCGCGCCGGCAGCTTCTTGATCAGCGCGCTCGCCTTGCGGAACCACGGTCGTTCGCGGCGGCGCATGTAGGCCGGCATCGTCGGCTTCTTGGCGAGCACGCGCTGCGCCCACTCGCGCGCTTCGTCGGAGCGTCCGATTGTCGCAAGCAGCGACGCATAGTTGTACTGCGTCTCCGACAGCGTCGACACCTGCGTCACCTCCGCGAAGCGCGCCGCCGCTTCGTCGTGCCGTCCGAGCTTCGCCAGTGTGTCCGCCTGCAGCCCGGCGGCGCGGTGGTAGTCGTATTTCGGATCGAGCTTGATCGCCTGCGCGAAATCGTCGGCCGCGGCTTGCAGATCGCCGAGCTCGATTTCGCTGAGCGCGCGTCGATAGAAAGGGTCCGGTGATTCCGTTCGCGGGTTGATCACGCGATCGTAGCATTCACGCGCTTTCGCGAACTTCCGATCGTCCAGGTACAGATCGCCGAGCTCCTCGTAGTTGCCGATCGACGGATTGTCGAGGACCGCCGCTTCCAGCTCTTTGATCCGGCGGCGCCGGGGAAACACCTGAAATGCGCCGCGCAGCAGCCCGACGTCGGGAAGGACTTCGACGAGGATATAGACCACCGCGCCGAGCCCGCCGCCGATCAGGATCACCCACAGCCAGAACGCATCAGGCCGCCGCCGCGCGAAGTGCAGAATCGCAATCGCCTGGAGAACGATGCCGTAAGGATTCAGCCACAGCATGCAGCGCTGGGACTATAGCATTGAGCAGGTTCAGTGGCGCAATCGTTGCACCCGGTCCGGCATGTTCAACCTCACCATCGTTGATCACATCCGTCTGAGCTTCGGCAACGTCGCGCAGAATTACACGCGCCACGCCCGCGCCGCGGACCGCCTGACCCGCCTCGCGCTCAACGCGCGCGTGGCGATCCTGGTTCTGCTCGGCATCTCGGTCGGGCTGAGTGTCGCCATCGCGCTCGGCGCCGGCCGCACCGTGCAGCTTGCGCTCGTCGTCGTGCTCTCGCTCGCGTTCGTGTCCTACGCGATCGTCGCATCGCTCGGCGTCGAGGATCGTCTCCTCGGGCACAGATACCTGGCGAACCGTCTCTGGCTGCTGTGCGAGCGCTATCGCGCGCTCCTCGCCGAGGTGCAGGACGGGCTGCTGGATCGCAATGCCATTCTCGCGCGCCGTGATGCGCTCGTTCAGCAGTTCGGCGACATCGACGAGCAGGGACTGGCGGCGCAATCAGTGTCGAGCGGCGGGCGCGGCGGCGCGCAGTCACCCGCGCGCGCGCTGACGGAAGAACAGATCGACCAGTACCTCCCGCTGACGCTGCGCAAGACCGGGCAGCCTGACGCCGAGGCACAGACGTCGCACTGAATTGCCCCTCACTCGACGAGCGGCGCGTAGAGTTCTCCCCAGCCCTGGTACTGGAGTTGACGGCGGAGGACGCGCCAGCGGATTTCGAGCTCTGACTCGCTCGAATACCATTCGAGCTCCTGGCGGTTCGCCCACGACATCAACAGCTCGAACCCGGCGTTCTCCAGGCAGGTGCGGACCTCGCAGGACAGATACTCGCCGTGCCGTTGGAACAGCCAGATCATGCTCGGTCCCCCCTTGGTCATCCGCCCAGCTTGCAAAAGCCGACACTGCAACAGAACTGTAATCCTCTTTCGGTATCAGCCACTTGCGGTGCGGACCTGGAAACGTGGTGAATGGATGAGATACGTGCGCGGCGAATCTTACGCAGTGTGCGGGGAAAAAGTGTGGAAGCGGGTAATTCTGTCTCTGTGCCGGCTTGACCGGCCGGGATCCACCAGCGACAATTGAATTCCCCCCAGCACAGCCGAACAGTCGCCTCGCGAGGAGTCCTCCATGGTGCTCGTCTATCGCGTGCTCGGTGTCGCTGCGGCCGTCAACAACACGCTGGCCCGCCACCGCGTCAACTTCGTACCCAGCAACTTCATCATCGGCGCCGTCGCCGCCTGCATCTTCTTCTTCAACGCCACCGGCTGGCTCGAGGCGGTAGACAACGGCGCGATCGCACGGCCTGTTCAGCTCGGACAACTCTCCCCCGGCGCGATCGGCCGCGCGACCTTCATCCGCACGACCGGGGTGCTCGTGCCTGGCGCCGGCTTTCAATACGGCGAACAGGACAAAGAGGGAAACATCACCAAGCTGAAGATGGAGTTCGTGCCGATCGTCGACCGCGAAAGCGCGCGCGGTCTGTTCGTGCAGCTTCCGGCCTCGCACCGGTTCGGAAGCGAGCCGCGCGAGATCGAGATCAACGGCATGGTCCGGCCGATGCAGGAGTTCCTCTCTCGCGAGCTGCGTCAGAGCAATTTCGAATACGGCGGCGTGCAGATGCTGCCCGACTATGTGCTCGTCGCCGACGAGACGCCCGGCGACCCGGCGTCATGGCAGATGGGCGCCGCGTTGAGCGGCGGCGTCGTGTTGATCTTCGGCTTGATGCTGGTGAAGCGGAACACGATCTTCGTGCCCGGAGGCGCGGCCGCGGATGCATCTGGCGCCGGCGCCGATCTGACCACGCTCGGCGCGACAGGAACCTTTCTGCTCGAGAAGCACAAGCAGCGCTTCATGAACGTGCCGGCCGCGATCGGCACGTTGGACAACGGCGACCTGGCGCTCCTGGCGAACGTCGACGCGTCGTCGGCCTTCATGGGCATGACGTATGCGCAGCGGGCGGGCATCTGGGTGATGCCGATGACAGCGGGCTCGATCGGCCGCCTGCAGGAGGGCACGCTCTACTACGGCACGAAGGCCATGCCCGCCGTGCGTTTCAGTTACAAGGAAGCCGGGTCGAACACCTCACGCATCGCGGTCGTCACCACCAGCTCCGCCACCGCGTGCCGCCTGTTGATGGACCAGCTGTCATCGGGCGGCGTACCGCAGCCGACAGCGCCAGCAGAATCGCCGCGCGCGGCAGCCCCAGCCAATCCAGCGGGGCCGTGGCACGGGCTGTCGCCGCGCTAGAAGCTCAGCGTTCGATAATCGCGCAAGCGCCTTGCGCTGGTGGAGTACGCTGGACGGCATGACGTGCCGGCTCCCGCTACTTTGCGCCGCGGCGTGCGCCTTCGTCTGGATCGCATCGGTCCCGGCGCCTGCCACACCGTGATTGAACGCGTCGCGGCGATCTACGACATTCACGGGAACCTTCCGGCCCTGGAAGCGGTGCTCGACGAGATCCGCGGGGCGCACGTGGACGCGATCGTCGTCGGCGGTGACGTCGTGCCCGGACCGATGCCGCGCGAGGCCATCGCGCGCCTGCTCGCGCTCGACACGCCGGTGCATTTCCTTCGAGGCAACGGCGACCGGGAGGTCCTGGCGCGCATGAGGGGTATCGAGACCGGAACGGTGCCGGCGGCATTCCGCAACGTCATTCAATGGAACGCGGACCAGCTTCCCGCCGACTACGAGGCGGTGCTGGACTGCTGGCCGCCGACCGTCCGGCTCAGCGTCGCCGGCGCCGGCAATGTCCTCTTCTGCCATGGCACGCCCACCAGCGACACGCAGATCTTCACCCGGCTCACGCCCGACGAACGCGTGCTCGCGCTGCTGGAGGGCGTTTCCGAGCCGCTGATCGTCTGCGGCCACACGCACATGCAGTTCGATCGCCGCGTGCAGAACCGCCGCATCGTAAACTCCGGGAGTGTCGGGATGCCATTCGGCGAACCAGGCGCCTACTGGCTTCTGCTGGGCCCCGATGTGCAGCTTCGCCGGACCGAGTACGATGTGCTCGACGCTGCCGCACGGATCCGGTCGTCGGGGTATCCTCAGGCGAACGAATTCGCCGACGGCAACATCCTGCGGCCGCCATCCGAGGCGCAGATGCTCGAGGTGTTCGGACGCGCCGATGTGAGGTGACGCATGAGCGTTCCTGCGCGTGTGAACTGGTACCGCATCTCGCTGTTCGTGGTGCTGTCCGCAGTGCTGGCGTGGGGCCTCGGGTTCGCAATCGGCGTGATCGTCATCCTGTACAACTCATGAGGACGTTCAAAACATGAATCTCGAAGGACGAGTCGTCGAGCGTTCGGCCGCGGCGTTGGTATTCGCGATCATTGCCGCGGCGTTTGCTATCGCACAGCAGCCTCCGGCGGGGCAGAGCAGCGGTCCGCCTCCGCAGAAACCGGCGGATCTCGGGTTCACCGATACGCCGATGCTGCCGGGGCTCCCGTACCACGTGCACGATCCGGCGCGGCCGCATCCGCGGGTGGTGGCGCCGGGCAAGATCGCGGGAGCGCCGCCGTCGGATGCAGTCGTGCTGTTCGACGGCAAGGATCTGTCGCAGTGGACGCACCGCGACGAGCAGGGGGCGCTGTCCGCACCCAAGTGGATCGTGCGCGACGGGTATTTCGAGGTCGCGCCGCGCTCGGGTCCGCTCAGCACGCGCGAGAGCTTCGGCGACATCCAGCTGCACCTCGAATGGGCCACGCCGGCGGAAATCACCGCGAACAGCCAGGGACGCGGCAACAGCGGTGTGCTGCTGATGGGGAAGTACGAAGTGCAGGTGCTCGACAGCTTCAACAACCCGTCGTATGCCGACGGGCAGGCCGGCGCCTTGTATGGGCAGTGGCCGCCGCTGGTCAACGCCGCGCGCCCGCCCGGCGAGTGGCAGACCTACGACATCGTCTTCGAGGCGCCGCGCTTCAACGGGCAGACGCTCGTGTCGCCGGCGTTCACGACCGTGCTCTGGAACGGCGTCGTCGTCCACAACCGGAAGGAAGTCCGCGGCGAGACGGTCTATCGTGCGGTGGCCGAGTACAAGCCGCACGCTCCCGAGCTGCCGCTGACGCTGCAGGACCACGGCAACCCCATCAGGTTCCGCAACATCTGGGTGCGCCGCCTGCAGGGATATGATCAGCCGGCGAAGTGAACCTTGTCGAGCAGGGTCAGCGCGGCTGTGACGTATCCGCGCTGACCCCGTCTGCCAGTGCTGGTGCCCGCGCCGCTGACCGGCCGCATGCTGTGGCTGACCAGTTGCGTCATGCAGGGAGTTTCCACTTGCGTCATGCGCGGGAGTTTCCAACTTCCGCGCGTTCCGTCGACGCGCCCGGGTCCGGCGGCGCCAGCGGGCGAGCGCAGCGGCCCTGGCGATGGCGCGGCGGCGGCGCGGGGTCAGCTTGGCCGCTCGTGCCGGACCGCCTTTCAGTCCGCCGAGGCGGCCGAGCGCGGCGGCGTGCGGATTCACGCCCGAGTGAATGCGGCGGCGCTCGACGATCGCCACCCGCTCGGTCGGCGCGTGACAGCGCGCGCACGCGGGCCCGATCTCATCGGTCTCCTCCGGCTCCCAGCGTTCGTCGGCGAACTCGCACACCAGGCAGCGGCGCCGGGCCAGGACGTCATGTACCGTTCCTGCAGCCATGCTTGACCGCATATGCAATCCATTACCCAACACCGCCGCCCGGTCCGAGCGCGGCAGTTCGGGATCCGCCTCGTCCGTGGCCGAGTGCCGAGTTCACCTCGCAGGGATCGGCCGGCACATCATGCATGACCGGACAGGCATATATGCTTGAGCAGTCACGTATGTTGGCCCGCGGTTTGGAGTGGTCCATCCGGGAGGGCACGGGTGGATATGCGGGTACGCCAGACGATCGAGACGATGGAAAGGCAGCTGCATCGGCGGTTGACGATCACCGAGCTCGCCGAAATGGCGGGAGTGTCAGCGGCGCATCTGACCAGGCTGTTTCGCGAGGGGATCGGTACCTCGCCGGGCGCGTACCTGCATCGGCTGCGCATGGCCCGCGCCCGGCTGCTGCTGGAACGCACGACGCTGACCGTCGCCGAGGTGATGGCGCAGGTCGGCGTCGCGGATCGCAGCCACTTCGCGCGCGACTTCCAGCGGGCGCACGGCCTCAGCCCGAGCATGCTCCGCGATCAGCAGCGCCTGACCGTCGCCCGATCGGAATCGCCCTGAAAGTTACTTGAGCGTGAACGTCATCTCGACTTCGATGAGCACCGGGAGGACGGCACCGTCTTTCTGTCCTGGCGTGAACCGCCACTCCTTCAATGCCGCGACCGCCTGGTCGTCCAGCCCGAACTTCTTGTCGAGCGAACGCGAGACGCGCACGTCGCCCACGGTGCCGTCCTTTTCGATGACGGCTTCCAGGCTGACACTGCCCTGAATCCGGGCACGCCTGTCCGTCTTCCGTGTACCGGGGCTTGGTTTCCTTGATGAGCCGTGGCGCCGTCATGCCTTTTTCCATGCGGATCACGCCGGCCGGCGGCCAGGGCTTTTCAGGGGCGGCCGGTTTCGCGGCCGCGGGCGGCTGCTGAGCGGCCGTGGACTGAACGGCGGGGTAGGGAGCCGCGGCGGCATGCGCGACGAGAACGGCCAGGACCAGAGAACCGAGCATAGAACCTCCGTGCTTCTGACGAACTCCCACGCCATTTGGCCTTACGCTCGTACGTATCGGCAGCCGCGTTGTAGGTGAGTGTCGCGCTCGCCTTCGCCTCGTCCGGCGTCACTACGACCTCACGTTACGTCTTTTTCTTCTTCCCCACGAACATGATCGCACCGTCTTTGATGTTGAAGTCGGTCGGACGCTGTCCGGCGCCCGGCGTGTCGAGGTTACCGCGGATCGTATCGCCGGTGACTTCGATGATCCCGAGCTGCGTCTTGCCCGCGTCCGATCCTTCCGCAATCGCAAGGTCGATCGTCATCGGCTTCTTGCTTGCGTCGATCTTGATCGTGCCGCGCTCGTTGACGGTGCCGCCGACGGTCTGGTGATACTTGTCGCCCGCGATCGTCAGGGCCAGCTCCTCCGACAACGGCTCGCCGTTGACCGTCGTCAGGATCCACGTACCTTGCAGCGCCGCCGCCGCGGCCTTCGTGGCCGCAGCGTCCTTCGCGCCGCCCTGTGCGTAAACGCCGGTCGAGAACGCCAGCGCCACGACGACCATGCACAACTGCGTCATGAGACCCTCCATGGTCTGAATCACGAAACGCGGTGCATCGTAGTGGACGGGCGCGGCCCGTTCAATCGGCATGTGACGAGCCGCGCGAATCGGGTGGGGATCTTCAGCAGACGACGGCGGTACCGCTGCAGCTGACCATCAACATGCCGTTGGCCTGACCGAGCACTTCGTAGTCGAGGTCGATGCCGATGACACCGTTGGCGCCGAGCGCCTCGGCCTGCTTTTCCATTTCCGACAGCGCCACCGTGCGCGCTTCAGCCAGCGCCTTTTCGTACGTCGCGGAACGGCCGCCGACGATATCGCGGACCGCCGCGAACATGTCGCGAAAGACGTTCGCGCCGATGATCGCTTCTCCGGTGACCACCCCGATGTAACGGCTGACGGGCCGGCTTTCCAGAACGGACGTAGTTGTCATGAGCATGTCATGTACTACGATGGCGACTGGTCAAAGTTCTCGGTCGGGGTTCGGTCGGGCTTCCGGCTGAAGGCGGAGCTTCCGGCTGAAGGCGGAGCTTCCGGCTGAAGGCGGAGCTTCCGGCCTAAAGCCGGAAGCTACTGAGATGCGCGCTGCAACGTGGCGTTGACGCGCGTCTCCTTGTCGGCGACGACTCGCGTGGCGGCCGACCACGCTTCGTAGCCGAACGACTGGATGCGCACGACGCGTGAGCCCGCGCGCACGTCTTTCAACACGACCGGCGTGTTGCCGATGAACTGGCCATCCACCGTCACGGCAGCGCCCGCCGGCTCCGAGTTGATCGCGAGAGATCCTCGAAATTCCGGAGCGCCTGGCGCGACTGTGGCAGCGGCGGCGGTGCGGCGACGTCCCGCAGTCGGTTCGACGCGCAGCGGTTCTGCGGGCGCAGTGGCCGCGGCGAAGGTCAGGTACTGTGAGTTGTTCGACGGCTGTTTGCACCGAAGGAGGCTCGGGCACCACCGGCTCTTGAACGCTGGGCGCCGCTTCAACTGGCTGGGTTGCTGCGGACTCAATGGGCTGGCTGGACGGCTTCGCGACGGAGAACCGCACGCCAGCGGTAACGAGGGCGATCGCAATCGAAGCAACCAGCCACGCCGCCACGCGCGGACGCGCCAGCAGCGCTGCGACACGCTGCAGCCCGCTTGCCGCGTATTCACACGCGTGCTTGTAAAGGAGACGAACGGGCGCGCGATCGGAGTCCGGAACACGCCCCCATCCGCGCCATTCGCACGCCCTGCATCGGTAAGCGCTCCACCCCGCGAGGTGCTTCGAGACACCGCCGAGGGGATGCCTGCGGGGATACACCCACCGGGATTCGCCGCACGCGGGGCAATAGATCATAGGAGCCTGGCTCAGCTCAGCAAGAGTTGAGCCGAAGCCGCTCGCGCCTTGCCGGCGGAGGGCGGCCTGACCGCCCGTGCGAAAATTGCTGAAGGAGGTGCACATTACGCCGGGGTGAGAGCCGGACCTGTCCCGCAGTCGTCCCGCCTGGGCGCGCGGCCGCGGCTATCCAGGGAAAGACATTCGTCATCCTGGCGGCGGAGTTTTGTGGCTGTGTTTGACGGGCGGAAAGCGGCGACGTAGCCTCCAAAGGTGCACCGCGCTCCAGGCGATCTTCCGCTCTGGGCCCGGGCAGCCGACGCCGCCGTCGGCATGCTCTTCCTGTTTGCCCTGTTCGTCGCGATGTCGGGCGGTGTCGTGTTCCGCCTTGGCGGCGTGCGCATCTCCGCCACCTCGCCCGGCCGCGTACTCGCCTGGACGGCGGCCATTCTCGTCGTCCGCCACCTCCTCGTCCGCCGGCGTCCGTTTCCGCTGTCGATCGGCCGTGCGCTGGGTTCCGCGATTCGCGCCGCCGGGCCCCTCCGCGACGACGTCGTCCAGCTGCGCGCGGCCGGCGGGGAAGCGACCTGGCAGAGACCGGCAGGCGCGTTCGCGCTAGCCGCGATCGTCTACACGCTGCTGACCGCCGTCATGACGTATCCGCAGGTCCGTTTCCTGACCGATACCGTCGTGCCCGACTATGGCGATCCGCTGCTCTCCACCTGGCGGCTCTCGTGGATCGCGCACCAGCTGCCGCGCGATCCGCTGCATCTCTTCGACGCGAACATCTTCCATCCGGAGCGCCACGCGCTGGCGTTCTCGGACGCGATGATCGTCCCGTCGCTGATGGTCGCGCCGCTCGTCTGGGCCGGCGTGCACCAGGTGATCGCCTACAACGTTCTGCTCCTGTCTGGATTCGCGCTGTCGGCGCTCGCGATGTTCGTACTGGTGACGATCGCTGACGCGCCACACGGGCGCCGCGCTGCTCGCCGGCGCGGTGTTCGGATTCCTGCCCTATCGGTTTCTCCACTACGGGCACGTCGAGCTGCAGATGGCGCAGTGGATGCCGCTCTGTCTCTGGGCCGATCCACCGCACGATCGCCAACGGGCGGCTGCGCGACGGCGTGCTGGCGGGATTCTTCCTCGCGCTGCAGACCCTGTCGTCGTTCTACTACGGCATCTTCTTCGTCACCTATCTCGCCGTCGTCGCGCCGATCGTGATGCTCGGCGCCGGCCGCTGGCAGGCGAGTCGCGCGCTCCGGCCGCTGGCCGCCGGCGTCGCGCTCGCGGCGCTGCTGACGATTCCGTTCACGATCCCCTACTTCCACGCGCGTGAAGGCGTCGGGGGAACGGGGAGTGGAGGAGATCGAGATCTACAGTGCTGAGCCCCAGAACTATCTCGCGGCGCCGTACCCGAACGCGATGTTCGGACTCGCGAGTTGGAGGCTGAACCTGGGCGGTCCCGAGCGTGAGTTGTTCCAGGGAATCACGGTGCCGCTGCTCGTCATCGTCGCGCTCTGGCCGCCGCTGTCCGCGGCGCGGATGGCCTACGCGTTGGGCCTCGTTCTCGCGTTCGATGCGTCGCTGGGATTCAACGGCTACACGTACCCGTTTCTGCACTCGGTGGCGCTTCCGTACCACGGACTCCGTGTGCCGGCCCGCATGGCCATGCTCGTCGGCCTGTCGCTCGCCATCCTCGTCGGCTTCGGCACGGCGCGCATCGCGACGCTCTCCCGTCGGCGCGTGCTCACGACGGCTGCGCTCGCAATTCTCGGTGCAGGGATCCTGCTCGAATACCGATCGAGCGTCCGGCTGCGTTATCTCTGGCCGTCGCCGCCGCCGGTATACGACGCGCTGCCATCATCAGCCCGCGTCATCTTCGAACTGCCGCTCATCGATCCGGACATGACACTCGAGCCTCTCTACATGGTACTTCTCGACCTTCCACTGGCGCCGGCTGGTCAACGGATACAGCGGCTTCAGTCCCCAATCCCACCAGGCCCTCGTCAAGATGATGGATTCGTTCCCGGACGATGCCGGGATGGACGAACTGCGGCGGCGGGAGGTGGACGCCATCATCGTCCATGGCGCCTTTCATCGATCGCCGGAGGTCTATCGACGGCTGGTGGAAGATCTCGACAAACGCAGCGACGTGGCGCTCGTGCGCACGGTCAAGTGGCACGACCACGAATCGCGCGTGTATCGGATGCTCGAGGGGATCAACCCCAGAAGACCCGATGCCCGCGCTTCTCCAGCGCCGCTGCCACGGCCGTCTCCGCCGCTTCTGCCTCTTTTCGGGTTTTGAACGGACCGATGCCTTTCATGAGGTCGTAGCGCAGGCGGACGCCGAAGCGATGCGGTTTCCACGCCGCGAGCATGCCGCCAGCCTTGTGCTGCTCGAATCGCTCTTCCGGGGTGTGCGCCGTTTGCCCCACGTAAAGCGGGGCAAACGCGCATGGAACTCGCACAGATTTGCGATCGAGCTCGACGATGTAAACCGAGTAGAGCCGGTTTCGAACGCCGGCTCGATCGCTTCTGCGCTCTAGGCATTACACGACGACTATCGGCTCCTACCAGTACTTCTTCAATCCAGCGGTCACCACGAACCCTGACGGATCCAGTCCGGACCGCGTGTTACCGATCACGTGATACCGCGCCTCACCCTTGAGCGCGACGGTGCGGCCCGTGAAGGTACTCCATCCCGCCGCCGAGGTTGAACCCGGCCTTCGTTTCCGTGTCGCCAATCGCCTGGCCGTTGTCCTTGAACCGCAGGAAGTAGGCGCCGGCGCCCGCGCCCACGAACGGGTGCCACTTGCCGCGCTCCCAGTTGTAGTTCACGTCCAGCCGCAGCGGGACCTGCCGCAGCGAGTCGGACGATTCAGCGCTAAACCCCGGATCGGTCAAGCCGAATGCGGTCCGGAGGCTCACGCGCGGCGTCAGGTAGTACTCGAGCAGCGCGTTGACGACCAGCGCGTTATCGAGCTGGCCTTCCTTCGGAAGGAACGCGCCGACGTCGATGCCCACCGCGGTGGATCCTGTATGCGGTGCGCGTTCCTGCGCGATGGCCACTCCCGGCCACGCGACACACGACACGATCATGATTACGCCAAGGAAACGTCTGAACATTCGTTCCTCCTTGTGTGAACGATGAACGGGGTCAGGCGCTGTTGCCCGTAAACCCGCGACGTGTCCTGGTAGTGCAATGGGGAGACCCCGGCGAAGCTCGTCCAACGCTATCGCGCGCGGTGACAGTGACTTAGCGCAAACTGAGCTGCGTGAAACGCTCGAGGCGGATCGGCGTCACGGTCGAGCATCCGGTTGGAACTTTCGTTCAGGATTTTGGAGAATCGGCGACTCAGCGTTTGTCAGCGGCGCTTGAATACCCAGTAAACAAACACCGCCGCGCCGCCAATCATCAGCCATCGGCTCGATCCATCGCCCAGCACGGCGTCGATGCGGCCCGGGATGCTGCTCACGCTGGCGATGGCTGCGTCGAGCAGCCCGGTACTCGACCAAGCCCTGTGCCCACATAGGACGCTCCTCTGACGGTGGATGCGGCAGATGATACCGCTTTGCGACGGCGAGGCGATGGAAGAGAACGGCTGGTTTCCAGGCATGCCGATTGGCGCCGCGGCCGGCGGATTGATCGCGTGGACGCTCGTGAAATAGACCGCCTGCTGGAAAGCGTTTTGCACTGAACCCCGCACTCCTTTCGACTGCAATCCTTCGAAGGACCAAAACCCCGTTGCGGACAGACTTTTTGTTCGAGCGGAGACAACTATTTCAGGATAGACGCGACCTGGGTGGGGACACTTATGCGTAAGCGTTTACAAATTTCGGCGCTGGCATCGCTTTCAGTCGTCCTTTGGGCGGCTACGGCACACGCTCAGATCGGATCGCCCTGCTTGCGGCCGCTGGGCATCCCCGACAAGTGGATCGAGATGCAAACACCCCCGTGGGATCCGACCGACACGTTCGATCCCACCGGCCCAAATCCGGACGTGTATTACGACAGCTTGGGGGGTTTCGATCCCCTCGAGGATCAAGGCCGCCCGATGTCGCTGGTGCTTTACGACCGTGTCACGCCGCTCCAGGGCCAGTCCGCCTGGCCGATCGCCATCGGCGAATCGAACTTCTTCGACGAGATCGTGGCGTGCGCCGGATACCTTCACGTGGTGGGTGAGTCTTTCTCGAGCGCAGGCGGCGCTGTCATCGCACCGTTCGGGCCGGCATTCGGGGAGCTCATTGCTCAGGACCGGGATGCCAGCTGGGATCCGTCGGCGAACGGCGGCCGCGGTGGCGTGATCGACAGCGCCTTCACGCAGAGCCCGCGCATCATCGCACTCCCGGTGTTCGCGCCCAACGCATACGGCGCCTCGACGACGACCACGCCGCCGATGGTGAAGATCGTCGGGTTCTTCGTTTCGAGGCGTGTCAGGACCGCAGAGGGCTACACGATTGAAGGCCACCTGACCGGGTTCTCGCAGTTCACGATACCGAACGTGACCGTGCGAGTCGACGACTGGGCGCAGCTCTCCGCAACGGTCACCGGTCCCGGATCGCCGGTCGTCGGTCTTCCAGTCGAATTCGTTTACGAGGACACGGTGGTTGCGACAGCCGAGACCGATGGCACGGGCACGGCGCGCCCCCCGACGACGTCGTTCCGCGTCACTGCAGTGCCCGGTGACTATCCCGGCGCCATCCGCGTCCGTCTCGGGCAGGCCTCGTCCTTCTTCGTAGCAGAGGAAGCGTCCGCGGACCTGACCGTGCTGAAGAAACTGCCGGTGATTACCTGGCTGCCGCCAACAGAGATCACATACGGCACCGCGCTCGGACCGGCGCAGTTGAGTGCCGTCGCAGATGTTCCGGGCGAGTTCTCGTACTCGCCGCCGGCCGGGACGGTACTCGCGGTCACCCACACCGAGCCGGCAGCGCTCACCGTGACGTTCGTACCGGCGGACTCGGCGTTCTACGATCAGACCTCAGCGACGGCCTCCATCAACGTCATCCCGGCGCCCCTGACGGTGACCGTCAACAACACATCGAAGCTGTATCTCGACCCGCTGCCGGCGTTCGGCGTTACAGCCACCGGCTTCGTCAATGGTGAAGGCCCGTCGGTACTCAGTATCGGCCCGACGTGGATGACCGCCGCGGCCGCGTCCAGCGAGATCGGCACCTACACCGTTGTGCCCGAGTGGATCGACGCGCCCAACTATGCGATTACGTTGCACCCGGGGATTCTCACCATCGTCCCGCGGCCCACTGTCACCACGCTGCAATCGTCCGGCCCAAGCCCCTCGACGCATGGCCAGCCACTGTTATTCACGATAGTCGTGTCGAGCGGCGCAGGTGTACCGGGCGGAACGGTGACGCTGCTGAGCGGCGGGGTGCCGGTCGCAACCGCGCCGCTGGCCAACGGGCAGGCAACGGTCGGCATCGCGTCTCTCGACGCGGCCATTCACGCGATGTCCGCCCAATACTCGGCAAGCGGGGGATTCGCGGCGAGCGAATCTACGGCTCTCACGCATACTGTGAACGCCGCCAGTACCACGACCACGCTCACCTCGTCGGCGAACCCGTCGCGCGGTGGCCAGGCCGTCACATTCACCGCCACGGTGAGTGCGGTCGCACCAGGTGCCGGCGCGCCAGCGGGATCGGTAGACTTCGTGCGCGATGGCGTCGTCATCGCAACCGTTCCGGTAACCGGCGGCGGCGCACAGTTGACAATCGCGACGCTCTCGTCGGGCAAGCACTCCATGCAGGCGCGTTACGCCGGAACGAATAACCACCTGGGCAGCGTGTCGGCCGTCCTCCAGCAGACGGTCAAGGGCGGAGGGAAGTAAACGCACTATTCGCGCTTGCTCTGCTCGGCTTTCCACCGCATCGCGGTCAGAATGCGCGTGTAGCCGGACGGGTGGTCGAAGAAGATCAGCTCCTCCATCGGACCCGGATGCAGCTTGCGATAGTCGGCGAGAAGCAGCGCCGCTTCGGCGAACCCCTCGGGCTGTCGTGCCGCGTTGAGGCCGAAGACATCCGCTTCGTATTCATTCGTCCGGACGATCGAGTTCGTAATTGGCGTGATGGCAAACAAGTACACGCCGAACAGGAGGAGGATCAGCGGCAGTCCAGCCGGATCGTCCACGGCGCCGATGCGCCAGCGCGAGCCATACCTCGCGGCCGCGGCGGGGAATCCCCGCGCGACGATCGCGAAGCCCACGCCGATGACGAGACCGAACGAGAGCAGCATCTCGTAGGTGTGATTCAGAACGTAGTGGCCCATTTCGTGGCCCATCACCGCCAGCACGGCGCCGCGTGACGCGCGCTTCAGCAGGTTGTCGTTCAGCGTGATCCGTTCGGTGCCGAACATGCCGCTCACGTTCGCGCTGATCCGCGTCGTCTGCCGGGAGGCATCCACCTGCCATACGGCGTCTGCGTGTATGCCGTTCGCGCGTGCCACCGCAAGCACCGGTTCCCGGATGGCCGGATCCTCCACCCTCGTGTAGGTGTTGAACAATGGCGCGATGAACACCGGCCCGATTGCCACGCCCAGAGCCAGAAATGCGATCGCGATTCCGGCGCCCCAGAGCCACCAGCTTCGCCCGGCCCGGCGCAAGGCCGCGTAGAAGACGCTCACGGCAAACGATCCGATCACGAGTTCGACAGCCAGCGACTTCAGCGCATCGCCGATCCATGCGCCGAACGTCTGTGTCGAGAGGCCGTACTGGTGCTCTCGGAAGTAATCCGCGTAGACGGCCAGGGGGAGCGAAAACAGGAACACGAAGAGCGAGAACCCGATCCAGTAGATGGCCGGCTGCAGGAAGCGGCTTCGCGTCGTTCGCGCCGCGAAGTCGCGCAACCTTGCGGACAGGCCCGCATTGAGGATCACCAGCAATCCGGCGGAGCTCCAGAGGAAGCGCCACAGCATCAGCCAGTAGCCACCCTCGAAGTAGGCGTCTGACTGGGCACGCTTGTCGGCCGGAATCGTATCGAGGTAAGCCTCGGTCGCCGCTTCGACGCCGACCCTCGCGGGATCAGGAGCCGGCAGGTCCGCGGGTTGCGCCTGAGCGAGGACGAGGAGAGTCATGAGCGCCGCCGCGAGAGTGCACATGCGGCGCATTCTGCTGGCTGACGGCGGGAAAGATCAAGCGCCGTTCGACTCTGCTATGCTACGTCGCTCCGAACCACATTTACCGATTGCATGGAGAGCACAACGGTGCAAATCACGACGCCCGCATTGTCCGCCGCGCGCATCATGGAAGTTGGTATGGGCTTCTGGCCGGCAAAGGTCCTGTTGTCGGCGCTGGAACTCGAGCTGTTTACGAAGCTGGATGGAACCGGCATGACCGCCCTCGAGCTGCAGAACGCGCTGGGCCTGCACTCGCGTGCCAACCCGGACTTTTTCGATGCGCTGGTGGCGCTGCGCTTTCTCGACCGCGACGGCGACGGCCCGCAGGGGCGCTACCGGAACACGCCGGAGACGGCGCTGTTCCTCGATCGCAAGAGCCCGGCGTTCATCGGCGGGTTCCTCGAGATGTGCAACGCACGGTTATACAGGTTCTGGGGCGACCTGACGGAAGCGCTGCGCACCGGCGAGCCGCAGAACGAGATCAAGCATACCGGCGCGTCGATGTTCGGCGAGCTCTATAGCAAGCCGGAACGGCTCGAGCAGTTCATGGCGGCGATGAGCGGCATCTCCGCGGGCAACTTCCAGGCGTTCGCCGAGAAGTTCGACTTCTCGAACTACCGCTCGATGTGCGACGTCGGCGGCGCCAGCGGCCAGCTCTCGATCTTCGTCGCCAAGCTTCATCCCCATATGACGTGCGTCTCGCTGGATCTGCCGGAGGTGACGCGCATCGCCGAGCGGAAGATCGCCGCCGCCGGCGTCGCCGAGCGCGTCTCCGCCCGGCCGATCGATTTCTTCAACGAGCAGGTGCCGCCCGCCGACGTGGTGACGATGGGGATGATCCTGCACGACTGGAACCTGGAGAAGAAACGGCAGCTGATCGCGAAGGCGTACGACGCAGTGCGCCCGGGCGGGGCGTTCGTCGTCATCGAAAACCTGATCGACGACGCGCGGCGCGAGAACGCGTTCGGGTTGATGATGTCGCTCAACATGCTGGTGGAGTTCGGCGACGCGTTCGACTTCACCGGCGCCGATTTCAGCAATTGGTGCCGTGAGGCTGGATTCAAGCATTGTGAGGTGATCCCGCTCGGCGGTCCCGCGAGCGCCGGTGTGGCATATAAGTAATTCGCGTTCCTTGACAACACCGGCCCCCGGGCCGATCATCCGCGAGTGACGCCAGCCCGGTTTCGGCGCATTGCGCTCGGTCTCAAGGACGCGGTCGAACAGGCGCACCAGGGGCATCCCGACTTCCGCGTCGGCGGCCGCATCTTTGCCACACTCGGCTATCCGGACAAGAACTGGGGGATGGTCAACCTCACACCGGACCGGCAGCGCGGCTTCGTCCGCGATTATCCAGGCGTCTTCGTCCCGGCGGCGGGTGCGTGGGGAGAGCAGGGAAGCACAACCGTGCGGCTGGATACCGCCGACGAGGAGGCGCTCGGCGAAGCCTTGACACTCGCGTGGCGGAATGCGGTCGAGAAAGGGCCGACACGCTCCGCGCGGCGGAAACCACGCGCCGAGCGCGGGAGCCGATGAGTTCCGTCATCGTCTTACACAATCGGTAAGACAGCGTTGGCGGACGTCAGTTCCTTTCTCGCGACGACGCGCAGACGGCGGAAATCGTCGCAGGCATTTGTTGCATGGCAGGCTCCGCGTTTGCTTAATCGCGCGCGCAAGGAGCTTCACGCCATGTCGATTCGATCTCATCTACTCATCGTCGTGACCGGTGCTGCGGCCGTGTTCGTCGGATGCGAGAACCGACCATCGCCACCGGTCAGCCCATCCACTGTCGAGACAGCGCCGCCCGCTGTGGTTGCCCAACCTGCCCCGCTTGCGGCAAAACCGGGCGCCGCAGCACAACAGCACGTCGTCACCATGTTCGACGCCTGCGATCCGGAGACGTTCAACGCCGCTCTCGGCGCCGGCACCTGCATCCGATCGGGGGGCGTCCGCTTCGACAAGTTCCTCGATCTCCTCGGGCTGCATCATTCGATCGGCGGGTGGCACTTCGCGCCGCCGAACGTGACGATGCGGGTCGGACAGGATCTCGTCGCGGAGAATCGCGGGGGAGAAGTGCACACGTTTACGGAAGTCGAAGAGTTCGGCGGCGGAATCGTCCCGCTCCTCAACGAGCTTACGGGACTGACAACAGTCGCCCCCGAGTGCGGGCGGCTGGCTGCCGGGGGGACTTTCTCGCTCCTGGCGCGTCGTCGAGGGAGAAGGAAGACGAGGCCGGCGTCGAAAAGTATCAGTGCTGCATCCATCCGTGGATGCGAGCCGAGGTGCGTATCGCGGAGAAGTGACCGGCCTCGAGGGTCGGCAGCCCGATCACGTGTAGCGCATCGCCGGCAGTCCGGCGAGCTTCCTGAGGAACGCCAGCTGTCCGAGATGATAGCTGTCGTGCTGCACGAGGAACGTCAGCGCGCCAAGCATCGTTTGCTCCGGTGCGAAGAATGGAGCAGCTGTCGGTCCGTCGAGCTCGGCGGCGGTCAGCGTCTCGAGCCGATCGCGCAGAGCGTGAGACGCCGCGGCCCAGGCAGCGAGCGTTTCACCAAGCGGCGGCAGCTGCTTCACGTCGTCGATGCTGCGCGCGGCGCCGAGGTAGGCGGCCAGCGGGTTCTCACGCTCCGCGCCAAGCATCCGCAGAAGGTAAAAGCGTGAGTCCGCCAGGTGCGCGGCGACGAAGCTCGCGCTGTTGGTCGCAGCGGAAGGTCGCCGTGTCGCGGCGTCCTCGCTGAGGGACTCGAGGCAGTTGCGAAACAGCTTCGTGTTGAGTCGCAGTGTGTCGGCAAGAGCGGCGATTCGCGGTTCCATGAGTAGCGGTCCTCGTCCTGTGGCCGGTGATCGGCTGCCGCGGTATCTTATGGCTCATGATCCGACAGGGCAAGGTATGCGCTTGCATGTTGCTGGGCCTGCTCGCGGGGGTGCCGCCGCCGGTCGGCACCGCCCAGCGCTACGACATCGTGCTGCGGAACGGCACCATCCTGGACGGTTCAGGATTGTTGCCGTACCGTGCGGATGTCGCCATCGCGAACGGCCGGATCGCCAGAATCGGCAAGCTTCCGCGTGACCTGGCGGCCCACGACATCGACGTCACCGGCCTCTACGTCGCTCCCGGCTTCATCAACATCCACAGCCATGTGTCGGCGGCCGCGCTCGCGCGCGCCGAGAACATGCTGACGCAGGGGGTGACCACCGAGATCACCAATCCGGACGGCGGTGGGCAGGTCGACCTGCGCCAGCAGGCCGCACGTCTGAGCGAGGCCGGCCTCGCGGTCAACGTCGGCGCCTACATCGGATTCAACAGCGTCTGGTCTGCCGTGGTCGGACCAACCGATCGCCGGCCCGGCAGTGAGGAGATCGACCGGATGCGCGGCCTGATCGCCGACGGGATGAAGGCCGGCGCATGGGGCGTCTCCGCCGGGCTCGATTACCGGCCCGCCTACTTCGCGCGAACCGAGGAGGTCATTCAGGTGGTATCCGCCGCCGCGCCGTGGCGGACGAACTTCACGAACCACGATCGGCTCACTCCGGAGACGGAATTCAGCTCCCGCGTCGGCATCGACGAGACGCTGCGCATCGCGAAGGCCGCGGGATTGATCGGTGTCGTGACGCACATGAAGGCGACGGGCAAGGAGCGGGGCACCGCGGAGCAGTTGCTTGCTTCAATCGCCGCGTCCACCCGCGAGGGCCGCTATGCTGCGGCGGACGTCTATCCATACCTTGCCGGGCAGACCGCGCTCGGTGCGCTGATCATCCCGGCCTGGGCGCAGGACGGTGGACGGCCGGCGATGCTCAAGCGGTTTACCGACCCCGAACAGCGGCAGCGAATCGTCCGCGAAGCCGAGCAGACCATCGCCGCGCGCTTCGTGGAGATTTACCTGCCGGAGACGCGACGGAAATTGACCGACGTGATGAGCGAGATGCAGGTGTCGGCCGGCGAAGCCGTGGTGCGCCTGCTCGAGCAGGGAAACCCGTCGATGATCGCCCACTTCGGCATCGAGCCGGACGTGCAGAAAATCCTGCAGTACCCGGACAGCTCCATTGCCTGCGATTGCGGCGCGTCGACGAACACCGCGGTCCATCCGCGCTTTTACGGCTCGTACCCCAGGGTCCTGGGCAAGTACGTCCGTGAAGACAAGATCCTCACCTGGCAGGACGCCGTCCGCAAAATGACCGCGCTTCCGGCGGCGACGATCGGCATGATCGATCGAGGCTACCTCGCCCCGGGCATGGTCGCCGACGTGACGGTGTTCGACCCGAGGACCGTCATCGATCGCGCGACCTACGACAATCCGGCCGTTCTTTCGGAAGGGATACGCCACGTGTTCGTGAACGGCGTTCATGCGTTGCGCGACGGCGTCGTCACCGGCGAACGGGGCGGACGTTTCCTCACGAGAACCGACGACATGCCGAGCCGCCCGATGACGCCGAACGGCAAGCGTCGCCTCACACTGCGCACGCGGACCGAGGCCGGCGAGATCTCGTTGGATATCTCGCAGGACCAGGGCGCCCGCTCCGCACGGGGAACAATCGTCGTGGGAAAGGGGAACGGGAAAGTGTCCGCAGGATCGCTCGGAGTGCTGCAGGTCGCGCCCGGGTGGGCGAGCTTCACCGCCGAGAACATGCGCGCCGTGATCGACACGACGAATCCGCTGAGTCCTGGATCGGCGCGGCTGACCGTCTGGCGCGGCGGCGACGACACGCCGCAGGTGACACTGATCGACCCGGCAAGAATCCGATTGACCGTCCCTACGTTCTCACCGCAGTGAGCGGCAGGCCGCGGACGTCGGCCCACGTGTGCCAGTCCGCAGCCGGCCGCTGCAACAGCGCTGCCGCCAGCGCGGTGCGATCCTCGACATCGACGCCCAACTCGCGGGCCAGGGCCGTGCGAAGGTGCGGCTCGAGTGCCGCGACCGCCACCCAGCCGTCGCGTGCCGGGTAGATGTTGTACGCGGCGCGGTGTCCGCCGAGGATGCCGGTCTCGGTTGTGAGCCCGTGTCTGAGCGGCGCCGCGAACAGATCGGCACCGTCCGCCAGCGACACTTCCACGAAACCGGGTTCGCCGGTTCGTGCGCGGCCGAATAGCAGATCGAGTACCGCAATCACGGCGCGCTGGGCTCCGGCAAGATCCGCGACCAGCGCTGTCGGCATGGCCGGCGGCTTCACGAGTCCCGCTTCGGCCTGGTAGGTCAGGTCATGTCCCGCGACGTCATGCCGGGGCGCGGCATAGCCGATGATGGCTACATGACACAGTTGCTGATGACGGCGGTGAAGCTCCGGCCACGAGAGGCCGAGTCGCTGAAGCGATGCCGGGCGGCTCGAGGTGATCAGGACGTCCGCGTGCGCCAGCAGTTCGTCAATCCGTCCGCGGCCGTCGTCCGTTTTCAGATCGAGACGCACGATGTCAATTCCCGCGGAGAGATCGGCGTACCATGCGGCGGCGAACTTCTCGAGAGGATCGCCGGTGGGCGGTTCAACCTTGACGACCGTCGCGCCCATGCCGCGCAACATGGCGGCTGCAACGGGTCCGGGGACGTTCACGGCAGTGGTGACGATGCGAAGGCCGGCGAGAGAGCTGGTCACGCGACAAATGCTACGGCGAAAGGCGTCGCGAGGCTTCGCTACCGCGCGCGCCTGACGCCCCACGCGATCGGCGTACCCACGCACACCATGTGGATGAGGAGCTGCGGCCAGCCCATCGAGCCGGGCCACCGCGGCGCCGTGCCGAGATAGAGGCTGCGCACCCACGACAGCGCGGGCAGGGTGCCGTAGTTCATCGCGCAGAACACGACGATGCCGTAGAGCGGCCCGATGATCCACAGCGGCGCGGTCCGCAGGACGGGCAGCCGGCGGCTGAGCGCATAGAAGATCAGCGTGGCCGTCAGCGCGACGGTGAAGTGCATCGCGAGACCGATCGCGGCCATGCCTGGACCGCCCTTCATCGCCGCGGCGCCCCACAACGCGGAGGCGACGCCGCGCAGGACGTCCGCCGGCGCACGGCCCGCCTGGATCCACGACTGGAGGCAGGCGGCAGCGATGTCGAGTACTCCGCAAAGCAGCCAGCCGCTGAGGATCGCTTCGCGCATGGTGACCCGCGGGCCGGACCCGATTGACCTCGACGTAACGGGGGACGCCATACCGGAGAGTCTACCGCACCGCGCGAGCGAAGCTGCGCACCGCCGCGGCCTCGTCCTCAAACGTTTCGAACACGATCAACAGCTTCAGCATGCCGAACAGGCTCTCGGACCGGCGGGTTAGATTCAGGAGCTTCATGTCGCCGCCATGCTCCTTGAGCGTCTTCAGCTTGGCGGCGAGCATACCGACGCCGGAGCTGTCGATGTAGGTGACGCCGCCAAGATCGACCACGACCTTCGGCAGGCGCCGATCGATGAGGTCGTGAATCCGTTTCCGAAACACCAGGTCCCCGTCGTCGAGCAACATCTGTCCGGTCAGGACGAGGACGGTCACGTCGCCGGCCTGGCGTTCGTCGATCGTCAGCTTCGATTCGGCCATAGCGCGTTATCTTACCGGCGTCGTTGGGGTCAGATCTTGTTTCTTGCACGCATGTCCACTTCCAGACACGGCTCTAAAAGAGGACATTCGTGCAAGAAACAAGATCTGACCCCGAAAGCTCAAACTCGTCATCCGCACGTGACCCGGATCGCGACACTCTCCCCGACGGGTCCGTGGCGCATCCATTGCACCCCTCCCGGGCACATCTCCAACGCATGATGAGATCGAAAGCCTTCCTGGGCCTGGTGCTGGTGTGCCTGGCGGTTCCGCTAGCCGCGTCGAACGTCGTCGTACGCCGTTTGAGTGAGCCAACGGCTCCAACAGCCGCGACGATTCGTCCGCCGCAGATGGTGAGCGATGTGGTGCAGGCACGCCTGCGCGCGGACGTGGCCGCGATGCGGGCGTTCAGGCCCGGCTATCCGTTCTGGCGCCACGTCTTCACCATTCCCGACGGTTCGATCGCGTTCGGCAGCGCCGCCGACGGACGGCTCCTGGCGACGTTTCCGGCGAGAGGCGACTGGTCGCGGCAGGCCGCCTGGACAGATCCGGCGATTGCCTTCAGCCTCGACGGCCGGTCGCTTGCGCGCAAGCTGGATGAGCGGCGAGAGCAGGTAGCGGTGCTGATGGAACGCGCGGCCGGACCGGTGCTGCACAACTCGACGCGCGGCGATGCGCTCAACATGAACACGCCGAGGTACGGCCAGCTGCTCGCCGAGTGGGGCGCCATTTACGAGCGGTTCGGCGTGCCCGCGGAGATTGGCCTGGCCCAGGTCATCTTCGAATCGGGCTTGAGCGGTACGCGCCGCTCCAACGCCAATGCCATCGGCTTCTGCCAGTGGCAGCGGAAGAACTGGACGCGATTGAGCTACTTCACCTCGATCACCATCCAGGATCGGAACCAGACGACCCAGGCGCCCTATTGCGCCGCGTACTTGTCGGTCCTGGCCACGAAGTACGGATCCTTCATCCCCGCGCTGTCCGAGCACAACGCGGGCGGAACGAATGTCGGAAGAGCGCTGATCGTCGGCGAGTATCTGGGTGGGGAGGACGTACGGACCCGTTACCTTCTCGGCTCGCAGCTCGCCCGCGACCTGCGAACGCTTCCGGGCCGGGAATACCAACAGGTGTTCGGCAGCTATGGCTACCGCTCGCATCTCTACGCGGAGATGGTCTTCGGCAACACCTTCAACGTCAGCGAGCTGATCGCGTCGACGCCGCGACTGTCGATCCACGCCATGCGCACGCCGCGCGTGATCATGCTGACCGAGATCGTCAAGCGGGCGGATCTCACTGCCGGCGAAGTGCGCCGCTTCAATCCCGCAATCATCGATCGCGTGCCCGCTGGCGCGACGCTCTACCTTCCGTTCTACGTCAGCGAGTTTGGTCCCGACGTCGCGTTCTGGCGCCGGCCGGCCAGTCCTGCCTACGCCGCCGTTCTCGACGAGTTCCTGCGCCTCGAGCCTGGCGCCGAGCGATGGGACGATCCGGCCTTCGCACCGGTGCTCGCGGACTTCAAACGTCGTTTCAGAGACACGAACACGGAGGAAGGCCTGGTGATGGAGACGGTGCTCGCCTACACGATGGACCAGGCGTACACCAGCAGCCGCCGCAGTCTCCTGGCCGATTACCGGAACAGTGAACAGGTCCGGTCGCTGATCGCAAGCGGCATGCTCGAGCTCGACGCCTTGCGTCAAGCTGCGGCGCTGCGTGTCGGGTCACTGCGAATTCTCCCCAAGCCAGACACCGACGGTAATGGCAACTATCAGAAAGGCTCCGCCGGCGATAGCCGCGATTAGTCCGGCGGTCTTCCCGCCGCTGAACGCCTTCCTCTCGACGCGCGCCAGCTCCGACAAGACAAAACGCCGGCCGTCCGATGCGACGAGCGTGTCACCCTCGATCCGCTGAACGACGAAGCTCACCTGCTCACCGCCCTTCGTCAGCACCACCAGCGTGTCGCCCGTCTGCACGGGACGGAAGGGTCCGTCGCCCGGCATGGCCGGACGGATCGTCTGCATGGTGGTGCAGCCCGCAGACGCAAATGCCAACACGCCGATCAGGACCGAGGCAATCAGCCGTCTACACACCATGAATCGCACCCCTTTGATCGATGACGCAACAGAATGCCGCTGAACGGGAATGCGAAATCTGCCGGAGGTTCGGCTCATTACCTCAGGATACACTTCAGCCATGAAGAGAACCGCCCTGGCGTTCGTCATCTTTGGTCTCGCGGTCCCGGCTGGCGCGCAACACGCGACACCCGCCAAGAAGACCGCGCTCGAACTGGTTGCGAAGCAACGAGACGACCTCATCGCGCTGAGCGATCGCGTATGGGAGCTCGCCGAGACCGCGCTGCGTGAAGACGAATCCGCCAAGGTGCTCGCCGATTACGCCGAGGCGAAGGGCTTCACCGTCCAGCGCGGGGTGGCGGGGATGCCCACCGCATTCGTCGCAAGCTACGGGCAGGGGAGGCCGGTGATCGCGATCATGGGTGAGTACGACGCGCTGCCGGGAATCTCGCAGAAGGCGTCGGCCGTGAAGGAGCCGTTGCGGGAAGGCGCCGCCGGCCACGGTTGCGGTCACAACCTGTTCGGCGCAGCGAGCCTGGGCGCGGCCTTCGCGATCAAGGAGTTGATTGCGGCCGGCACGCTGACCGGTACGATCAGGTTCCTGGGCACGCCCGCCGAGGAATCGATCGGCGGCAAGATCTACATGATCCGCGAAGGCGTGTTCAAGGACGTGGACGCGGTGCTCGTCTGGCATCCGGCCGACGAGACGAAGGTGGACTACGAGGGCGCGCAGGCCAACGTGCAGTTCGTCGTCGAGTTCCGCGGCCGCACCGCCCATGCTGCCGCGGATCCGTGGAACGGCCGCAGCGCCGCCGACGCGATCGAGGCATTCACCCACGGCCTCAACCTCCTCCGCGAGCACGTGAAGCCCACGGTGCGCATCCACTACACCGTGCAGAAGGCCGGCGACGTCCCGAACGTCGTCCCCGACTACGCGCGGATCCTCACGTGGGTCCGGGACTCGAAGCGCCCGGGTGTCGACACCGTGTTCGCGCGGGTGCAGGAGATCGCGCGCGGCGCCGCCCTCATCGCCGGCGTCGAGCATACGCTGACGATCCAGACCGGCTACAGCGACATGAACATCCTGCAATCAGGGCTGAAGCTGCTGCACGAAAACCTGGCCCTGGTCGGCGAGCCGTCCTACACCGCGGAGGAGCAGGCCTTCGCCCGCGAGCTGCAGAAGGCGACAGGGCAGAAGGAGGTGGGAATGCTGTCGGCGCTCGAGCCGCTCAAGCCGATCGCCAAGGACCCGCCGGGCGGATCCACCGATGTCGGCGACGTGAGCTGGGTCGCGCCGACGCTGCACTTCTCGGTCGCCACCGCGCCGAAGGACGTCCCGTGGCATGCATGGCCGGTCGTCGCCAGCAGCCGCATGTCGATCGGCCACAAGGGCATGCTGCGCGCATCGCAGGCGCTCGCGGCGACGGCGGTCGATCTCTTCCAGGACCGCGCGAGGCTCGACGCCATCAAGAAGGAATGGGCAGCGAAGACGGGCGGCGTGACCTACAAGTGGCTCGTGCCTGACGGCCCGCCGCCCATTCCACGACGGTAAGGTTACCGCTGCGTCGGCGGTGGCGTCGTCGTCTTCGCAGCCGGCTTCTTCTTGATCCAGAACGCGGGGTCGATCGCCCGTACTTCGGGCGAGACGTAGCTCATGTGAGGATTGAGTTCGAACCGCTGGCTCTCGGTCGTGATCAGCCCCTCGCGGAAGAACTTTTCGAACGCTTTCTGATCGTCCGCATTGAACGCCTTCATGATCGTTTGATCGTCCAGCATCATCTTGTCGAAATCGCCGAACGACACGACGGAGCTGAAGATCAGATACGTTGACCCCGGCATGCCGGCAATCACCTGGTACACGCGGTAGCTGACGGGTGCGCCCGAGCGGGAGACGGCCGCGCCATATGCCTTGGCGGCGGCCTCGAACTCGCTATCGTGTCCTGGCCGCACGCGGAACGTCGAAACCTCCCAGAACCGGTGCTTTGCCGTGTCCGGGTAATCGCCGTGACTCAGATCCTTTCGAGCGATCGCCTGGATCGATCGCGCCGCGGTCAGGTGGTCGCCATCGGCGCGGTGCAACCGGGCGAGCTCCGCGGCGAGGATCGCGTTACCGCGGTCGAGTTTCATCGATTCCGCTTGCGCCTGGTGCGAGTCGAACGGCGACACGAACCACGCCTCGTTCGGTCCTGTCAGCGAGACGAAGGCGAGATAGTAGTACGGCGACTTGACCTTTTCGTATGCAGCCGGCCAGCCGACCTCGACCCGCTCGTGCTCGTAAACATGGCCGACTTTCACTTCCTCGCGGTAGATCTGCAGCAGATTCGGCTGCGTCGTTGGCAGCCCCGTTTGTGCGAACACCGAGTTCGCAACCCCGAGCGTTAGCGCAGCGGCAAGTCCAATGGAGTGTTTCATCATAGGCGCCCACCTCCCGGGGGGACGCCCGATCGCCCACCGACGGCGGACGAACGGCCGGATGCATGAACGGTTGAGTTGGTAGGAACGACAGAGTGTGCTGTCAGCGCACACTCATGTCAAGCAATAGGGTATGCTTGACCCGGCTGAGCTAGAGGCACATAATCCCTCGCCGCCGTCCGGCGGTCATTCTTTCAATGTCGAGAGGAGTCTTCATGAAGACCTGCAGGGTCGTATCGCTCGTGGTTTGCGCGCTGTTCTGGGCCGGCGCTGCCTTTGCCCAGGATGCCGCGAAAGTTTCTCCAGAGGTCTACAAGGTCATCGTCGACAACCCGAGCGTGCGCGTACTACGGGTCTCGGTCCCGGTGGGAGGGAAGACCGCCATGCATCGACATCCCGATCACGTCGTGATTCCGCTCACGGCAGGGAAGGTGAAGTTCACCGGGCCGGACGGCAAGGCGCAGGACGCCGAACTGCCGGTCGAAACGGCCACGTTCATGCCGGCGTCCACTCACAGCGGCGAGAACACCGGCACGACAGCGGTCGACGCTCTGGTGGTCGAGTTCAAGTCAGGGGCACCCGGAAAGGCGACGCTGCCAGCGGCGCGTGAAGGACTCGCGATGAAGGTGCTCGCCGAGGGGCCTCGGGCGATGGTCTATCGCTCGACCGCGGACCCGAAGTTCCAGGAACCGGCAGGCACGAAGCACGACTACGACCAGGTCGTGATCGCGCTTGGCCCGACGCAGATGTCGCTGGCCGTCGATGGCAAGCCGGCGAAGACGTCATGGGCGCGTGGCGACGTGCAGTACATCGGCCGCGGCACGGCCCACGAGTCGAAGAACGCCAGCGCCAAGCCGGTCGACTTCATCATCGTCGCTATCAAGTAGCAGCGTTCGAAAGCCTGAGCGAGCACGTTGCGGTCATCGGGACCGAAGCGTGCTCGCGTTGCGAGCCGTTACACCAGCTTCGTCTTCGAGATGGGCAGCTCCCGCACGCGCTTCCCGGTCGCCGCATGGATTGCATTCGTCAGCGCCGGGATGATCGGCGGAAGTCCCGGCTCGCCGACGCCACCCGGAGGCGCATCGCTCTCGACGATGTGGACGTCGACCTGGACCGGCGCGTCGATGATCCGCGGCACCTGGAAGGTGTGGAAGTTGTTCTGCACCACGCGTCCGGCTTCGGCGGTAATCTCGCCGGTCATCGCGAGACCGATGCCCATCACCGCAGCGCCTTCGAACTGCGCGCGCACGCGATCGGGATTGACGACGGTTCCCGCATCGACGACTTGAATCACGCGCGGGATGCGCACCCGGCCCTCGCCGTCCACCTCGACCTCGACCACCGACGCGATGTAGCTGGTGAAGCTGCGCGCCGCGACGATGCCCATTCCATGCCCTTTGGTCCGTGAACGCTTCGCCCACCCGGCGCGCTCGCCGGCGATTTCCAGGACGCGCCGGAGCCGCCGCGTGTCGAAGGGGTACTTGTCCATCGGCACGCCGTAGTTCCAGTACTCCGCGACGCCGTCGGCCTTGAAATCCAGCACGGCGCCCGGGCCGATCAGATCCAGCTGGTACTCGAGCGGATCGCGACGCGCCGCGTGGGCCAGCTCGTCGACGAAGCTCGAGGCCGCGAACACCTGATAGATGTTGGCGACGGACCGGAACCAGCCGATGCGCACGTGCGCGTCCGCCGGACAGTTCTCCGCGCGATACGCGGGCACGTCGAACGGCAGATCGGTCAGCCCCATTCCAAGCTCGATGTCCATCCCGTAACGTTCGCCAGCGGTGAACGTGGACGCGATCGGCGGAAACGCCGACCGCGCGAGCCACGCGGTCGGACGTCCGCGCCGGTCGACGACTGCCTTGTGCGAGACGGCGGCGCACGCGTGATAGAAGTCGAACTGCAGGTCGTCCTCGCGGCTCCAGACCACTTTGACCGGCCGCCCGACTTTCTTCGAGAGCAGCGCCGCCTCGGCGACGAAGTCCGGCTTCGACTTGCGACCGAAGCCGCCGCCGAGCAGCGTGACGTGGCACACCACGTCGCTCTTGTCGATGCCCAGTGCAGCGGCGACCGTCTCCTGTGCCGACTGCGGATTCTGGACGGGCGCCCACGCCGTCACCTTGCCGTTGCGGAAATCCGCCACTGCCACCGGAGGCTCCATAGTCGCGTGCGCGTGGTGCGGGACGTAGTACGTAGCTTCGACGACCTTGCCGCCCTTCGCGAACTCGGCATCGACGTTGCCACGGCTGCGCGCGACCTTGCCCGGCTGCTGCACGGCGGCGAACAGCTCCTTCTTATATGCGACCGAGTCGTACGAGGCGTGCGGGCCCGGGTCCCACTCGAGCTTCAGAGCCTTGCGTCCCTTGAACGCCGCCCACGTGTTGTCGGCAATCACCGCCACGCCGCCGAGCGGCTGGAACCCGATTGGCGGCTTCCACGGATCGAGCGTGACGACCTGACGGACGCCGCGCACGGCGAGCGCCGCCTTGTCGTCCACGGATTTCAGCGTCGCGCCGAGGACGGGCGGGTGCTCGACGGAGGCGTACAGCATTCCGTCGACTTTGGCATCCATCCCGAAGACAGCCTTGCCGCTGACGATGTCGCCGAGGTCGTAGATGGGGTGATCCTTGCCGATGTACCGCCACGCGGTCCGGGGCTTGAACTGCAGCGTCTTCGGATCCGGGACGGCAAGCTTGGCGGCTGCGGGCACGAGCGTGCCGTACGCGGCGCGGCGGCCCGACGGCTTGTGCACGACCTCGTGCAGGCCGGTTTCGCACTCCGTCGCCGGCACCTGCCATTGCGCGGCGGCGGCCTGGATCAGCATCACGCGCGCCGATGCGCCGGCCTGCCGGAACGCGTCGAAGAAGTCGCGAATGGATTTCGATCCGTCAGTGTTCTGATCGCCGTATCGCGGGTCGCCGACGCCCTGCGCGATCCTGACGCGCGCCCAATCGGCGTCGAGCTCGTCGGCGGCGACCATCGGCAGCGACGTGCGGATGCCCGTGCCCATTTCCGAGCGGTGCGTCACGATGTGCACGGTGCCGTCGGGATCGATGCCGAGATAGACCGTCGGATGGAGCGCGGCGCCGTCCACCGCCGAGCGGAACCCGAGTGTCTGCTCGACCGGGGACTCGGGCACGAAGCGGCAGGCGACCACGAATGCACCTGCCGACAGGATGCCGCCGAGAAAATGACGCCGGCTGACGTTCGCGGTGACGACGGACCTGCCCTGGGCGAGCGGAGCGAGTCGAAGCGGCCTGCCCTGAGCTTGTCGAAGGGTCATGACTGTGTCTCCGCCGCGCGCTTGATGGCCGCGCGAATGCGCTGATAGGTTCCGCAGCGGCAGATGTTGCCGGCCATCGCCGTATCGATGTCGGCGTCGGTGGGACGCGGCTTCTCGGCGAGGAGCGCCGCGGCCTGCATAATCTGTCCGACCTGGCAGTAGCCGCACTGCGCGACATTGCCGGCGATCCAGGCGCGCTGAACCGGATGACTGTGGTCTCGGCTGAGTCCTTCGATGGTGACGATGCTGCGGCCGTCGATCCCTGACATCGGGTACTGGCACGACCGCATCGCCTTGCCGTCGACGTGCACCGTGCACGCGCCGCACATCCCGATCCCACAGCCGAACTTGGTGCCGGTCAGCCCCAGTTCGTCTCTCAGATACCACAGCAGCGGTGTGTCGGGGTCGCCGTCGAACGACCGGCTCGACCCGTTGAGCGTGAACGTGGCCATAGCGCAGATCCTCGTGTGATGTGACGCATACGCTAGACGTCCGCGCGCCCGAGCGCAAGCAATTCCTTCAGGCTCGGTGTACGGCAATTCGAGGACGCGGTCGTGCAGCTGCACTGCGAGGTGCGTCGGGGAGGGTGAGTTTCTTTGGAGTTAGAGGAGAGGGAGGAAGCGAAGGCCACGGAGAAGTTCACACAGGAGGCACGGAGGCGCGGAGGACGCACGGAGCTGAAAGCCTAGTCGCCCTGACAGAGTTGCCTGTGTCGCCGCGCTGCGCGCGGCACGAATCGGACAACGCTCGTGAATACAAATGGCGAATGCAGACCAGCGCCACTTGTAGTTCACGAGCGTTGCCCGATTCGGCCAGCCGGCCGAAGGCCGGCGGGCCACAGGCAACCTCCGTGTACCTCCGCGGCTCCGTGGCTCCTGTGTGAACTTCTCCGCGACCTCCGCCTACTTGAAGAACACGTTCCCGATGGCGACCACCAGAGCGAGGATCATCATTACAAACCAGACCCAGTAGAGAGGTCGCCGGACCTTGAGTGGCGCGCGGTCGAGTTCGCTCATGGCGCCGATTCTAGCACCACTACCTCGCGTGAGCTGTAGGCGCCCGTCCCCTCCACCTCCCGCGAGACCGCAGACCGAGCCCGAGTCCCGTGGCGACGAGCGCGAGCGTGGCAGGCTCGGGAACGGGATCGGGATTCGGACCCGGCGTGCCTCCCGGACGTATCCCCTCGATACTCACGACACCGCGGTACTGCCACTGACGGAAGGGGACGCCGTTCTCGATGCCCTCTTGTCGCAGGAACGCATCCAGGCGGAAGCTGATCGCCGTGATCACGTCCCCGGGCTGAGGGATCATCGTGAAGGTCGGCGGGAGGCCTTCGAAATCGTCCTCGGCGCCCCAGCCGCCATCCGCGAAGCGAAGCGAGGACCGAACCCGATCGGTCACCCCGTTCGTGAGCATCGACGCTGCCAACGCGAAGTCGGGATCGCTCTCGGCAGTTGAGCGGAACGTGCGGCCCACATCGTCAGCAGTTAGCACCACGCCGAAGAGATCCGCGCCCGCATCTGGAAAGCCCCAGAAGAAAACGCCGGGAAGTCCGAGCTGGATGCTCTCTCTGCTTCCCTGGTCGGACGCAATCAGGTGCCGGCCAAGCACCACAGGATCGCCGTGCGCGGGAGACGGGAAGAAACAGCTGAGCATCAGGAGCGTGATGGACGTGCGTTTCATGATCGATGACCTCCTGCCGGGCTCGCACACGACGGACGTGCTATGACGCGGGCACCAGACTGCAAGCCGAAGGCCGTTGCGGCAAGTCTCGGTACTGTTCCTGAATCGCTGGACGAGTGGCAGGCCGAGGAGGACAATGGCGAAAAGGCGCTCTCTTTTGTGGAGAGAAAACCATGTATCGCCCAGTCCTGCGGACCATTCTTCTCGCGGCCTTCCTGTCGTCGAGCTTCAGCGTCGTGGCGCAGAAGAGCAGCAAGGCGTGGTGGCCTCAATTCAGAGGGCCGAATGCCTCGGGCCTCGGCGCCGGCACGCCGCCCGTTCACTTCGGCCCCGACCAGAATGTTCTTTGGAAGATTCCAGTGGGGCCTGGACTGTCGTCACCGATCGTGTCGGACGACCGTGTTTTCCTGACGGAATTCGACGCGGCGAACAAGCGCCTCTCCACCCTCTGCATCCATAGCGGCACCGGGAAAATCCTCTGGCGGCGCACTGTGACGCCCGAACAAATCGAAAAAGTTCATGAGCTGAGCAGCCCGGCCGGCGCCACGCCTGCTACCGACGGAGACAGCGTTTACGTCTACTTCGGATCGTACGGGCTGCTGTCTTACGACCTGAACGGAAACCTGAAATGGGAACGGCGACTTCCTTTACCCGAGAATCCCTATGGGGCAGTCTCTTCACCGATCGTCGCCGGTGAATTGCTGGTGCTCAACCATCAGGGGAAAGACGCCTACCTGCTTGCCGTCAATCGCCGTGACGGTCGGACGATCTGGAAGACGGACCGTTCGATGTTTCAGTATGGGTGGTCGACTCCGGTGCACTGGCGTCATGACGGCATCGACGAGATCGTCGTGCTCGGAGGTGACTTCAAGCCGAACCAGCGTCTGATGGCCTACGCCCTTACGGATGGAGCCGAGCGATGGTGGGTAGGAGGACTGCCGCCGTCCGGGAAGAGCACACCAGTCATTGGCGACGGTCTGCTGTTTTTCGCCGCGCCGGACATCATTCTCGAGACGGCCGCCGAACGGGGTAACCCTGAGCGGGCGGCGCAGTTCTATGCGAACAACTCGGCTCGCGTCGTGGCAGTACGTCCGGGCGGCACCGGTGAAGTGAGCCAGGCGAATATCGCGTGGTCGGAGAGGAAGGGTGTGCCAGGTGTTCCGTCACCGCTGTACTACAACGGACGACTGTACACTTTCCAGAATGGCGGTCTTGTTTCCTGTCGAGTCGCGAAGACCGGCGAGTTGTTGTACACCGCGCGGCTGGGAGCGCCGGGCTATTACTATTCGTCACCGGTCGCTGCGGACGAAAAGATCTACATTGCGTCCGAAGAAGGCGTCGTTGTGGTGCTGGATGCTGGTGCAAAGCTCAATGTGCTGGCAACAAACAAGCTCGACGGCGCGATACTGGCCACACCGGCATTGGCCGACAGACACATCTATATAAGAACCGACGGCCACCTGTACGCTTTCGGCAAGTGACGCGTACCACCGCCGACTCCAAATTGGTCGTTGCGGCGCTTCGGCGCGGGCTGCGCAAGCGCTGCCCGCACTGCGGTGAGGGACGGCTGTTTTCCGGGTGGTCGTTTTTCGACCGTTGTTCGGTCTGCGGCCTGGTGTTCGCGCGGAATTCCGGCGATACCTGGGCCTTCACCATCTTCGGCGATCGGCTCCCACTTGTCGCGATGATCGCCGTGATCTATTTCGGCGTGCTGCGTTCGCATCGGGCGCTGGGCGTGACGATGCTCGTCATGCTGGCGGCGCTGGCGGTCTGGACGACGCCGAACCGCTGGGGCGTCGGGATCGCGCTGCACTACCTGTCGCGCGTGTACTGGCCCGATCCGGCGGATCCGATCCCGCCGCCCATGACGGCCGCTCCTCGCATGACTGCACAGTCCGCCGATCACCCCGGCGGCTAGCAGCCACGGCTCATTGTCGCCTGTTCAGCACGCGTTCAGGAACAACTGCTATCGTGACCGCATGAATTCCATCTTTTACGACTTCGGCTACAGCTGGTCGCTGCGTTACGCGATGCTCGCGCCACCGATTGTTGCGGGCATTCTTGCGGCAATTGCCATGTGGCGCTCCTGGCCGCGCTGGGTGTTCCTCCCACTGACGCTGCTCGCCATCTGGGGCGCAGTCGCGGTGGTGATCCTCAACCTGATGCTCGGCCGCCCGATGTCGCTGCCGACCGAGCGCTTCCTGACCTCGGGTTCCGGGCGAGTGCTCGACGTCGGCGCGGGATCCGGACGTGCAGCCATCGGGGTCCTGCTGGCACGGCCGCAGACCACCGCGATCGGCGTGGACATCTACAGCGGGTACTGGGGCATCGACGAGAACACGCCGGAGCGCTTCATGAGAAACGCGCAGATTGCTGGTGTGACCGAGCGCGCCTCCGCCCGAGTGGGTGACATGCGAGAATTGCCGTTCGGCGATGGAGAATTCGACGCCGTGGTCAGCTCCTATGCCGTCGATCATCTGCGGCGGGGGGAGCGCTCGAAGGCGATTGGGGAAGTCGCGCGGGTCCTCAAGCCGGGCGGGCAGTTCCTGCTGATGGTCATTCGGGTGGACTGGCGGACCTGGCTCATCTCACCGCTGCTCGCGCATCATCCGTCGCAGGATCCGGAACCATGGCGCGGATGGCTTCGCGAGAATGGATTCAGCCTGGAGGAAGAAGGGACGCGACTCGCGACGTTGTATTTTCTGGCGAGGAAGAAGGCGTAGATGGTGTACCGAAGACGACCAGTAGTACGAGGAGGCGCGCCAGACGAGCGCGCCTCCCCGACGGCTCATCCTGCAGCGGCTTACTGCTTGTTGTAGACCGACTTCGTCGTGAAATCGCCCTGTGGGGTTTTCGCCACGCGCGCGATCGTGAGCACCTTGCCATCGGGCGACAGCGTCCAGGTGTCGTTCAACTGAATGGCATTTCCCTGCGCCTCGAAGGACGCGGACACCGCGAGACTCTGACCTTCCCACTTGGCGCTGGTGGCCACCGGATGCTCGGCGCCCATCATCGAGATCTTGTTCGTGCTTTCCTTGCCGTCCGTGCTGAACGCGCGGGTGTTCGAGGTCTCTCCGGCCGCACTCTTCTGCGTCGTCGTGATCTTGACGTTCGGCTCCTTGTGATCGATGTCGTGGACGATCGAGTCCGGGGCCGGCATCTGGCCGAAATCGCTCTTGGCCGCATCGAGACTCCACTTGCCGGTGAAATCAGGTTTGGCGCCCTGCGACCAGGCAGGGGAGGAGAGGAAACTGATCAATACGGCGAGTACAAGGTGCGTCATGTCGCGAGCGTATCACTTCACGGCCGCGGCGTCTCGGCTCGCGCGAAAAGGCGCTGAACCCGCGTTCAGCGGATACCGATGCGCTTCCGCCATTCGGCGTGGAAGGCTTCTGGACGGACGTTCAATGTGCTCAGGGCCTGATCGGGTGTGTGCCCGCTGCCGACCATCTGAACGAAGACTCCGAGGTTCGGCCCGAGACGCTCGCACAGGATTTCGGCCGCCAGCGCACTCTCGGCATATGCCACCAGCGCTTGTCCGCCGTTCAGATGATCGAACCCGGCGCTGAGATCTTCGAGCGCGAAGACTTCGCTCGTCCGGGCGAGCGCCTTGCTCACCCATGCGCGATCGGGTGATTCCAGCACGCTGGCAAGTCCCTCGTTGACCCACGTCGGGACGTTGCGCGGGGCGATGTGGGCGATCATCGCGTGCACCAGCTCGTGGCGGACGACGCGGTCCAATACGGTGGGCGTGCGGAGGGCGCCGCTGACCGGCAGGCGGATGCGGCCATCGTAGCCGCCGCCGGCCCACGCGGGCGCCCGCGTGATGTCCTGAAACTGTTTATTGGTATAAAGGATGACGGAGAGCGGCTCGCCTGGATAGCTGTTCAACTGCTTGCCGATCGTCCAGTAGGCTGACTCGAGCACGCTCGATACGCGGTCGCCGATGGCCTGCTGCCTGGCTCCCTCGTAGAGCACGCGGAAGCGGACGCTCGTCGTCTCGTTCAGGCCGGCATGGACCGCCGATTCCTTACGCCACTCCTCGAGCTGCTGTCGGATGCCCGCATTCTGGGGAGCGAGCGCCGCGGCTTTCTCCATGGACCGGATCGCGAGATCGAGGTCGCTGTTCGCGTAGGCGACCGTGCCGAGCAGGGTCGCCGCTTGAACGAATGACGGGTTGTATTCGAGCGCGCGCTTCAACGACCACGTGGCGGCGTCATACCGGCCAAGCGCGTACGCCGCCCAGCCGGCGCCGAAGTGAAGAATCGGATGGCGCGGATTGCGATCCAGCGCTTCACGAAACAGGCTGGAGGCCTTCGCCGCATCGCCGCGTTTGAGCGCCTCCCACGCTTCGGGTGCGGGCAGCTCCTGCTGCTGGGACGAAGCGATTCCCGGTCCGACCGTCACAAGGAAAACCGTCACCCACAGAAGAACCGACCGTGGCCGGAGGCGCAGCATGGATGCCCGGCGGGCAAAGGACATTCCGGCCCGAACGCCACAAATCGGCGCCATATGCGCGAATCGCTGCTGTCGCCGATTACATTTGTCGCCCGGACTCTCGATATTGTGAGCGGACGCGAATCAACCGACAGTCACCCGTACGCCTTCGGCAAGTGACGCGTGAGGTGAGCGAGCGCGGGTGCCTCGCTATAATCTGCAGGCGATGACGCTGACCCCTGGCGCGCGCTTCGGCCCGTACGAAATCATCGGTGCGATTGGCGCTGGCGGCATGGGTGAGGTCTACCGCGCCCGTGATCCGAAACTGAACCGGTTCGTCGCGATCAAAGTCCTGCACGGGCAGTTCGGCGCCGATCCCGATCGGCTCGCGCGCTTCGAGCGCGAAGCACAGGCCGTCGCCGCGCTATCGCACCCCGGCATCCTGGCCATCCACGATTTCGGCACCGCAAACGGCGTGACCTACGCGGTGATGGAACTGCTCGAGGGCAGTACCCTCCGCCAGCGCCTCGATTCAGGACCGATGGCGCCCTCCCGCGCGATCGAGCTCGCGGTTCAGATCGTCCGTGCGCTCGCCGCCGCCCACGACAGGGGCATCGTCCATCGCGATCTCAAGCCGGAGAACATCTTCGTGACCGCGGACGGTCACGTGAAGATTCTCGACTTCGGATTGGCCCGCCTCATTCCGTCTGCGGCGGAGGCCGCCGCGACGATGACCCACGCGGGGACAGCCGATGGGCTGATGCTCGGTTCGCCGGGCTACATGTCGCCCGAGCAGGTCCGTGGCGCTGCCGCGGATCACCGCTCGGACATCTTCTCGTTTGGCGCGGTGCTCTACGAGATGCTGACCGGGAGGCATGCGTTTCGGCGCGACAGCGCGGTCGAAACGATGAACGCGATCCTGAAGGAGGATCCGCCGGACCTGACGCTGAGCGATGCGCGGCTGGCGCAGGCGTTGAACCGCACGGTTCGTCATTGCCTCGAAAAGGAACCGGGCGAGCGATTTCAGTCGGCGCGGGATCTCGCGTTCGATCTCGAGGCGCTGCGCGTCGGATCGGACGCCGCGGCAACCCCGCTCGCCGGCCGTCAGCCACGGCGGTTGTCGTTCGCCGCTGCCGCCGCCCTCGCCGCGGCGTCGGTGGCGGCTGGGGTGCTCGCCGGTGGCTGGCTCGCTGGCAACTCGCGGGTCCGCCCGGCGGAGCCTCCGACCTTCACGCGCCTGACGTTCGACCAGGGTTCGATCTGGAATGGCCGCCTCGCCCCGGACGGCAAGACGGTCGTCTATGCAGCCGCCTGGCGCGGAGGGCCGATCCGCACGTTCCTGTCTCGTACGGAGAATGCCACCTCGACGCCACTCAACCTTCCCAGCGCGCAGCTCCTCGCGATCTCGTCAAGCGGCGAGCTCGCGGTTTCCATCGATCATGCGTACGTCGGCTGGATGGGGAAGGGAACCCTCGCGCGCGTGCCGCTGCTCGGCGGCGCGCCGCGTCCGATCGTGGAGGACGTGCGTGAAGCGGACTGGAGCCCCGATGGATCGTCGCTGGCAATCGTCCGGCACGTCGAAGGACGCGAGCGGCTCGAGTTTCCGATCGGAAAGGTGCTGTACGAGACGAGCGGCTACATCGCCGACATAAGATTCTCGACGGATGGGCAGCGCATCGCGTTCACCGACCATCCGGTGTTCGCCGACAACAACGGTGACGTCGCGATCGTCGATCTATCCGGGCGCAAGACGACGCTGGCGTCGGGCCTGATCGGCCTGCGAGGGCTCGTCTGGTCGCCGGATGGCTCGGAGGTCTGGTTCACCGCGAGCAATTCACCCGGCGCCGGCGCGTCGCTTCGTGGCGCCACGCCAGACGGGCGCACCCGGATCGTGCACTCCCTGCCGACGGCGTGGAAGGTCCTCGACATCGCACGGGACGGGCGGATGCTCTTCGCGGGTGAGACATCGATGCGCAACATCGATCTGTACGCTGGGGGCGACACCCAGCCCCGGGACTTCAGCCTGTTCGAGCAGGGGACAGCCAACGCGATCTCGCCCGACGGCCGCTCAGTGCTCATCACGGATCAGGGCGACCTGACGACCTGGCTTCGGCGTGTGGACCGGTCCGACCCGCTTCGTCTCGGAGAGGGCGAAGCGTTCGACTTTTCGCCCGACATGCGATCCGTGCTGGCGGTGAACTACGGACCGCCATCCCGCCTCTTGATTCTGCCGATCGGTCCGGGTGAGCCGAAGTCGCTGCCCAACCCGGAAGGATTCACGATCTCCGCCGGCTCCTGGCTGCCCGACGGCAGGCACGTCGTCTTTCTCGGCGCTCCGCGGAACGAAGCGCTGCGGGCATACGTTCAGAACCTCGAGGACGGAAACATGCGTCCCTTCACCGGCCCGGGTGTGACCCCGGGCCGATTCTGGGACCTGCCCGTTTCTCCGGATGGATCCCGCGTGGCGCTGGTCGGGCGGGATGGTATCGCGGCGATCCATCCGATCGCCGGCGGCGCGTCCGTCCAGATCCCGACTATCGTTCGCGGCGAATTCCCCGTGACCTGGAGCGCCGACGGTCGCTCCCTGTTCGTCGCCGGAGTGGCCAACGTGCCGCACCGCGTCTTCAGGATTGATCTGGCCAGAGGTCAGCGAACGCTGTGGAAGGAACTGACCCCGTCACAGGTCGCGGGCATCCGCTTGTCGCAGGTCTCGGTGACGCCCGATGGGCGCTCGTTTCTGCACATGTACTCCCGGCTGCTGTCCAATCTTTACGTGGCGGACGGGATCAGGTGAAGGCTCAGAAGCGCAGAGCTACGACGCAACGCAGGCGCGGCTGGCCGCTCAGGCGCACTGACCGTCAACGCAGCTGACAGACACTCGCCGTTACTTACTCCAGGGCGGGGTGATCTTGTTGCTGCGTGCGTACGCGATCAGCTGACCGAGATGCTCGTGCAGGTGGGTGACGGTTGCAATCCACAAGCCGCGGCCCGAGGCCTTTCTCCGTCCGTAGGCCTTTGCCAGTTGCTCATCGGTTGCATCCGTCATCGACGTGCGCAGGAAAGCGAAGGACTTCTGCAGCTCCGCGATCGCTGCTTTCTTATCCAGCGGACGCTTCTCCCACGCCGCCGCGGTTGAATAATCGCTCGTGATGTCGGTTTCCTTGGGAGCGGCGATCTCCATCAGCGCCGGCATGAAGTAGTTGTCCGCGGCGATGTGCTGGAACACTTCGCCGGTTGAACGCACGCCAGCTGTCGGCCGCCACGCCCAGGCGCTATCAGGCAGCGCATTTGCGAGGTCGAGCACCTTCTTTTCGACCTCCGCGAGGTCGTTGAGCAGATCGCCCATGACGCCCTCGCGTGCCTGGGCCTGCAATCGGACGAAAGGCGCGAAGCCGACCAGCGTGATCAGGGAAAGCGAAATCGCCGCGCGCATCATGTTGCTCATGCGCGGGAGTGTAGCAGAGTCGAGGGTCTGGCACCCTGAAGCCGCCTGCAGGCTCCGACTCGAGTCCGAACGGTTCTATCGAAGTTTCGCCTCTCGAATCCGTTCGGCGATTTTCTGAGCAATCGGATGCCCGAGGGTGCCGGTCGATCCCGAGCCCTGGGAATAGAAGTTCGTTCGGATCGTGTCTTTCTTGTCGACCACCTTGGCGCCGGCGGCGTCGGTGACGCGATAAGCAACGTCGCTCGCCTCGCGACCGGAGCCCATGCCGACCAGAATGCGCTTCGCCGCGTTCCCCGGCCGCCACGCCACAATCTCTCCATCGAGCGTGAAGACCTTGCCTGAAGGAGTTGCCGGCGCTTCGGCGGCAACCGTGAACTCCTTTCCGAGCATCACCTTGAATTCGGCAACGAGCTGTCCGTGCAGTTGTTTGAGGTCGTAGGGCAAGTCGACCCCTTGGGCGGTCGTGAACGCCTTGACGATTAGCGTCGGTTTCTCCTGGGCCGAGAGGACGACAGGCGCGAGTGCCAATGCGATCGCGATCACACGTTTCAACATGTTTCTTCTCACAGGTGAAGCACGCTAACCGGGTCGCGCACGTTTGACTGACGTATTCGATTGAATTGATGGGGTTGCGGCAGTCTACCCGAAGGGCAGGGATCGGAAAAGAGGAATCGCCTGCGAACGCGGAAACTGAAGGAGTCTAATCCTGCTTGAGCGCGACCAGCGGGTTCACGGCCGTTGCGCGGCGCGCGGGAACCCAGCAGCCCGCCAGTGCGACCACCATCAGCAGCGCAGCCATGGCCGAGAATGTGGAGGGGTCGGCGGGACGGACCTGGAACAGCATCGCTGCCGCGCTCTTCGCGAGGACAAAGCCCGCGGCGCTTCCGATCAGCGTACCTATTGCAATCAGCCGAAGCCCCTCGCGCAGCACGAGATTGCGGATCTGCCTGGGCTCCTGTCCGAGCGCCATCCGGATACCGATCTCGCGGGTGCGCTGTCCGACGACGAAGGAGAACAGCCCGTAAATACCCACGCACGACAGGATCAGCGCCGCAGCGCCGAACAGGGACATCAGAAGGAGGCTGAGACTCGTTTCGGCGAGCGCTGCGGAGGTATATGCGGACATCGGCCGCAACCGATCGATCGGCACCTCGGGGTCCAGTTCGCGCATCGCATCGCGCACGGGATGGGTGAGCAGCGCCGGATCGCCCGATGTTCTGATCACGACGTCCAATCGCCCGGCCGCACCCATTGGCGAGTAGATTTGCGGCCTCACTGCGCGTGACAGGTCGTGTGCACGAATGTGCTCGACAACGCCGATCACTTCGGCGAACCGCTCCGGCGTTCCGTTCGGCGCGACCTGCAGCCGCTTGCCGACCGGGTTCTCGCCGGGCCAGGCGCGCGCCGCCAGCGTCGTGTCGATGACGATCCGGCGTCCGGCCTGCGCGTCATGCTCGTCGAAGATCCGGCCGGCTACCAGCCGCGTGGCCATCGCCCGGAAGTACCGAGGGCGACACGTTGCGGCCATCCGACGTCTCGCTTTCCCAATTGCGCGCCGTGGCTTCGTCGTAAGCGTACGGCGAAAGCGGTCCGCTGCCCGTCAGCGGCAGCTGCGAGACGAGGCCCACCTCTGTCACGCCGGGGAGGGCGCGCAGCCGGCGCTCGGTCTCGCGGAGGGCGGCAAGGCGCAGCTTCGGGTCTGCATACTTTGGAAACGGCAGCGCGAGCCTGAACGTCAGCACGCGATCGGGATCGAACCCGAGCTGCGCCTGCTGGAGGGCGAAGAAGCTGCGCACCATCAATCCCGCGCCTATCAGCAGCACCAGCGCCAGCGCCATTTCCGCGATCACCAGCGCGCTTCGCACGCGCGTCTGCGCGCGGGACGGCGACCCCGTCGCACGAAGCGTGCGGTTCAGCTCCATCGCTGCCGCGCGCATGGCAGGCACCAGCCCGAACACGAACGCTGTCACCAGGGTGGCGCCCGATGCGAACAACACGACGGTGGCGTCGATACGGACTCCGTCCAGGCGCGGCAGGTTCGCGGGTTGCAGCCAGCCGAGCGCGCGTGTGCCGACGTAAGCGATGACGAGGCCCGCCGCCCCTCCCAGCGCTGCCAGGAGCATGCTCTCCGTCGCCAACTGCCGTAGCAGCCGGGCGCGCGACGCGCCGAGCGCTCCGCGAACGGCGATCTCGCGTTCGCGGGTCGTCGCGCGAGCGAGCAGCAGGTGCGCGACGTTGGCGCAGGCGATCACGAGAACGAAGCCGACGGCAACGAACAGCACCAGGAGCGGATCCCGCGCGTGCTTGACGACGTCTTCCTGCAGCGGCACGATGCGCACCTGCATGCCCGCCGATTCGTGCACCGCGTGTTCCGCACGCAGCTGCTGCGCAAGCGCCGACATTTCCGCCTGCGCCTCGGCGAACGTGACGTCCGGCTTCAGCCTTCCGAACACTGTGAAGAACGTGAAGTTCCGCGGCGGAATGTTCGCGTAATTGAACTGGAGCGGCTTCCAGACGTCCGAATCCGTGATCAAGAACGCTTCCGATGGCAACCACAGCCGGAAGCTTTCCGGCATGACGCCGACGACCGTCTGCTCGAGCCCATCGAGCCGGATGGTTCTTCCGACGAGGGTCGCGTCGCCGCCGAAGCGACGCATCCAGAGCCGGTGGCTCAGGATGACGACGCGCGGTCCTCCCGGCTTTTCCTCTTCGGCCGTGAAGTCGCGCCCGTACGCAGGGGCGACGCCGAGGAGCGGGAAGAAGTTGGCCGTGACCGCTGACACGTCAACCCGTTCCGTCTCGAGACCCTCGCCCGCGAGGGCGCCCGTGGCGCCGACCACCTGTCCTCCAGAGCCTGCGGCGAGCATCTCGAAAGACCGGCTGCGGGTCTGGTAGTCCTTGAAATCACCAGGAGACATCGCGGGAAGCGACTGCGCGCCGACGCCGAAGTCGACCCACAGGTTGGCCAGCTGTGCGGGCGCCGCATACGGCAGCGGGCGGAGCAGCACCCCGTTGACCACCGTGAAGATCGCGGTGGTGGCGCCGATCCCGAGGGCCAGCGTCAACGTCGCGAGTATGGCAAAGCCGGGATTCCGCCGGAGCGATCGCCAGGCGAAGCGAAGATCCTGGATCAAGCTGGACATCGTCCGCTTATACCAGACCGGCGCCGCTTAGCAGGCGCCCTAGTGATGAGAAACCGCACCGCATGGCGAACACCGCCGCGGCAGGGGCTGCAAGCGGATTCCTATCGAGGGCTGAACCTACTCCATGGTCGCCACGAGTTGGAAAGGACCGGCCAGCCAGCCGTAATAATCGAGGTGCGACGTGACCAGAAAGGCGAGTATCCGATAGTTCTCTCCGGCCGCGACTCGCACGCGCAGCACCTTCGGATTGACGATCCGATAAACGCCCGTGTCGGTGAGCCAGCCCGGATCGGCCTCGATCTCACCGGCCACCAGCCCGCCCGCCTCGGTCCTTTCATCCCAGGTCAGGCTGACGCGAAGGATGCCGGTGCTGGGTGCTACGAAGTCGTAGTGCTGACACGGCGTGTTCACGTGGGGTAGTTGTGTGGGCGGGCACGACGCGTCGTCGATTGAGAGTTTCGAGAAATCCCCCTCGACCCTCACGCCGGCTGTCAGGGAGCGCGCATCCGAACTCGGTGGTGACGGTCGGGCGGTGGGCAGGTTCTCGACCGGAGGCGCCGATGGGCCCGAAGGCGTCGGTCGGTACGGGACTTGGTTCGGACCCGCAGCCGACCATCATGATCCCGACCAAAGGGAACGCCGCTGCGAGCAACTTCACCCTCTCCATAGCCGTCGCTCCTTTCGGACGTCATGCGCAGGGCCCGCGACGCGAGACCTGAAGCATACACCCCTGGCGACGGGATTAGAATGCTGCGATGGCGGCGAAGACAGGCGAACCGGGCTCCGCATTGCGGTTCGACGTGGTCGCGGGCCTGGTCGCCGCGGCGGTCGTCCTGCCCAAGGCCATGGCGTATGCGACGGTGGCCGGTTTGCCGGTTGCCGTGGGCCTCTATACCGCCTTCGTGCCGCTGGTGATCTACGCGGTGCTCGGCTCGTCGCGCGTGCTCAGCGTCACTTCCACGACGACGCTGGCGATTCTGACCGGCACGCAACTCGGTCTGGTCGTTCCCGACGGCGATGCGGCGAAGCTCCTCACGGCGACTGCCGCGCTCACCATGCTGGTCGGCGCGATCCTGATGCTGGCGCGGGTGATGCGCCTGGGGTTCGTCGCGAACTTCATCTCCACGCCGGTGCTGACCGGCTTCAAGGCGGGCATCGGCCTGGTGATCGTCCTGGACCAGGTGCCGAAGCTGCTGGGAATCCACATCACCAAACACGGTTTCTTCCGCGATCTGGTTGCCGTTGGGCAGCACATGCCGGACGCGTCGCTGATCACGCTGGCGGTGGCCGTCGCGACGTTCGCAGTCTTGATCGGCATGGAGCGACTGTGGCCGCATTCTCCGGCGCCGCTGGTGGCCGTGGGCGGCGCGATCGCCGCGTCGTGGTTCTTCGGCCTGCAGGCGCTCGGCGTCTCGACGGTCGGCGTCATACCGCAAGGCCTGCCGCCATTGACCATGCCGGATCTCTCTCTGATCCAACGACTCGTCCCGGGCGCGCTCGGGATCAGTCTCATGAGCTTCGCTGAAACCATTGCGGCGGGGCGGGCCTTTGCCCACGCGAGCGATCCGCCGATCAATGCGAACCGTGAACTCGTCGCGACCGGCGCCGCCAATCTGGGAGGCGCGCTGCTCGGTTCGATGCCGGCAGGCGGCGGCACCTCGCAGACCGCGGTCGTACGCGCCGCGGGCGGGCGGTCGCAGACCGCATCGCTGGTGACGGCGGGCGCCTCGGTTGCCACCATGCTGCTGATCGCACCAATGCTGGGCCTGATGCCGAACGCCACGCTCGCGGCGGTCGTGATCGTCTATTCCGTCGGGCTGATCAAGCCGGCAGAGTTCTTCACTATTCGCACGGTGCGGTCGATGGAATTCCGCTGGGCGCTGATCGCCTGCGTTGGTGTGCTGGTATTCGGCACGCTCAAGGGGATCGTCGTCGCGATCGTCGTGTCGATGATCGGCCTGGCCAGCCAGACGGCTCACCCGGTGGTGTCGGTCATCGGCCGCAAGCGCGGGGCGGACGTGCTGCGGCCGTTGTCGCCCGAACACCCGGATGACGAGACCTTCGAAGGCCTGCTGATCGTGCGGCCCGAAGGCCGCCTGTTCTTCATGAACGCACAGAACGTCGCCGATCAGATCAACGCGCTGGTCGCGCAGCACAAGCCGCGCGTCCTGGCGCTGGACATGAGCCGGGTGCCCGACATCGAATACTCGGCCTTGCAGGCGGTGATGCGAGGCGGACACGAGAGCGGCCGAACGCGGGATCGTGTTCTGGCTGGTGGGGCTGAATTCGAACGTCCTCGAGATGGTGACGAAACACCGATCTGGCTGAACGGCTCGGCCGCGATCGCATGCTGTTCAATGCGCGCGCGGCGATTACGCGCTATCAGGCTCTTCAGGCAGCAGCCGAGACCGCACCCGCCAGATCCTGAAGCTTGACGACTACTTGCTCTGGAGCGGTTCCACGGTCAGATTCCGGAAATGAGCGACGGTTCCCGGTCCGACCCACAGCGCGACCGCGCCTTTGCCGTCCGCGCCCGTCTTGACGTCACTGACGATCAGCGTCGGCTCCTCGTGACCGTGCACGTATAGGCGAGCGCGATCGCCACGGACTTCGATCCTCACCCTGGTCCATACTCCGGGCACGAGGTCCACGTACGATTCATACCTGGACGGCGTCTCCTTGCGAAGCCGCGACCAGGGCCAGTCCGGATGCGAGATGTATTGGGCGGCGTGATTACGTCGCTCCTGATCTTCGGCGCGGCCGTTCGTCGGTCGAAGGTAGAAGGCGTCGTACGTCTTCATGTCGTTGCGCAGCCGGAACGCGATGCCCACGAAGCCACGGGCTCCTTCACCCGCGTTCGGCGCCAGCGCGCCGGCAATCTCCGCCTCGATGACGCCGTTGGCGAACTCCAGGCCGTCGATGATCGCGAGCTGCTCGATGTCCGCCAACCCCTGGGGCGGCGTCGCGCGCAGCGTCTCTTCGGACATGGTGAGGCGCACACCCTTCTTGCCTTGCAGGACGGCCGGCTCGGCGGCGACATTGTGCAGCCGGAGGCCCGCCGCAGACTCCAGAGGGTATGCCTGGCCTGACCGGCGGACGTCTGAGGAAGGAGCAGCGGCACGGTGATGACGAATGCCAGTGACACGGCTTTGAATGCCGATCGATCCTGATGGATGCGTCTCATAAGGTGTCCTTCGGTCGTATAGCCACCAAGAAAAAAGCCGGGCGGGTCAACCCGCCCGGCTCCTTTGAAGCCGCGCTCCGCCCGTTCTAGAACAGGAAGCGCACGCTCAATTGAATGTCGCGCTGGCCTGTCTTCGATGTCACGCGGCCGAAGTTCGCGTTCGACGGATCCGCGATCAGGATGTCGCCGGTCAGGGTGCCGGTCTGCACGCTCCCCCAGTTGGGATGGTTGGGGAAGTTGAAGAACTCGGCACGGAACTGCGCGCGCTTCGTGCCCCCGAGGCTGAAGTTCTTGAACACCGCGATGTCCCACTGCTGTTCGCCCGGGTTGTAGATCAGGTTCCTCGGCGCATTGCCGAACGTGCCTCGCGCCTGCAGCGCGAACGCGGCCGGGTTGAACCAGAAGTTCTGATCGCTGCCGTTCGAGAACTCCCGGTTCGCGCCCGCGTTGATGTCGCCCACCAGGTCGACCGGCTGTCCGAACGCCGGATCGCCGACGCCGGCCGTATCGAGGTTGGTGCGCACCACCGACACCGGACGGCCCGAGCGCATGAACGTCGCTCCCGAGATCTGCCAGCCGCCCAGCAGGTTCTTGATCAGCGTGTTCTGCTCCTTCCAGAACGGCAGGTCATAGATGTAGTAGATGTTGAAGTTGTGCCGCCGATCGAAGTTGGCGGGACCCCAGAACCCTCTGTCGTCATAGGTGTTCCAGACCACGTTGCGCTTGTCGCTGCCGTTGTCCTCACTCTTGCTCAAGGTGTACGCGACGCCAATCTTGAACGAGTTGAGGTAGCGACGGTCGGCGGTCAGCTGGAGGCTGTGGTACTTGGAGTTGCCGGCGTTCTCCGACAACCGGAGTGCGCCGTAACCGGTGTACGGCCTCAGCGCGGCGATGTTCACGCCAGGGTGCGCCTGGACCGTCCCTGCCTCCGGCTGATTGATGTTCCGCTCGCGCGGCAGGTAAAGGCCGCGGCGCCCGACGTACGTCGCATCGACGACGAACCCGAACGGAATCTCCCTCTGGACGCCGACGGACCACATGTAGGATGTCGGGTGCTTGAACACCGGATCCTGCGCGGTGCTCCCGAACGGCAGGTCCGACGCGAGCCCTGACGTGCCGCCTGGAATGTCGGCGAGGCCGTTGGCGACCGTGACCATCGGCTGGAACGGCGGCTGGCCGCCGAGCACCGTCGAATCGTTGAGCGTGACGCGATGGTGGAACACGCCCGCGCTGGCCCTGACGATCGTCCGTCGATCGATCGAGTACGACACTCCGAGGCGCGGCTCGATCACGTTCCAGTGCATGTCTGAGAAGCCACGCGGCTCGCCCCGGAACAGGGCCAGCACTGCGGGATCCTGCGCCACGACAAGGTTCTTGCCGTCACCCTCGAAGCCGTCGCCCGGCAGCACGATGCCGTTATAGCGCGACCCGCTGAGAATGCGGCCGTTCGCGGGATTGATGACGGCCGCCTGCGCGGGGTCGAAGAAGCGCGGATCGAAGTTCGCGATGTTGTTCGTCGTCGAGTACCATGGCGGCCAGAACACCCATCGCAGCCCTCCCTCGACGGTCATCCGGCTGGTCGGCCGCCACGAATCCTGGACGTAGATATCGGTCGCGAGCGGACCGCCACTTGGTGAACGCCCGCTCGCCAATCTCCGCGTAGTTGCTGAACAGGCCAAGCGCCGCGTTCGCGATGCCGAGGCCGGTGCCGCCGGCGCGGCTGTCCGAGAACTCGAACTGGCCGTTCTGATTGTTCGTGCCGCCCGGGATTGAATTGACGTTGATCTGGTCGAAGTCGTCCTCACCCGAGTACTCGACGACGATGCCGGCTTTGAACGTGTGCCGGCCTCTGACGTAGGTCGAGGAGCCGGTGAACGTGTGAATCGGGCCGCGCGACGAGCCGGGATACGGTCCGCCGTCGATCGTATTGAACGGCGTCCCGACGTTGATCGTCGGGATCTTCTCGTCGATTTCCTTCCCCGGGAAGATGTACGGATACGTGATGCCCGTCCGCGCTCGCTTGTAGAGGTCCGTGTCGGTAAAGACGTCGATGAAGACGTCGTCGCGGCGAGCGGTTGTAACTGGCTTCGGCGATCAGGTTGTTGGTCAGCGTGCCGGTCCAGCTGAACGTCGACGTGAAGTTGGGCCGGTCGAAGAGACGACGCGCGAAGGGGAACGTCGCCCCTGGAAGGCCGCGAGCTCCAGTGAAGGCGTAGCCCGAATAGCGGCCGACGAAGTGGTGTCTGTCGGTCAGCCGGTAGTCGATGCGCAGGTTGTCCTTGCGCTGGTCGGTCGGCTGGTCGCTGCTCTGGATCAAGTTGGCCGTGCCTTGCCGGAAGCCGGGGGTGGGCAGCGGATAACGTATTCAGAAACGCGAGGCCGTTCGGCGACAGGCGCTCGGGCGGAATGATGTTGCCCGGGAACGGCTGGCCGTTCACCGGGTCGTTGATGATGCGAGGGCCGGTGAAGAAGCCATTGTCCGGATTCAGCAGCTCGCTGAAGTCGCCGCGCCGCATCGCCTCGGTCGGGACGGTCGCGGTGTTGGTGGCACCGGAAAGAAGTTGACCCATTCCTGCGCGCCGAAGAAGAACAACTTGTCCTTGAACATCTCGCCCGGGATCGGGTCCGCCGGCGAGTAGCCGTACTGCTTGTAGTCGAACGGCGCCGGGCCCGCTGTTGTCGAGCGGGTTCGTGCTGCGGTTGCGGGACCAGGTGTTGGCCTGCAGCGACTCGTCGCGCAGGAAGAACGCGGCGCTGCCGGTGAAACGATTGCTGCCGCTCTTGGTGATGAACCGGATCTGCCCGCCGCTGGCGCGGCCGATATTCGGGCATGTAGTTCGCGGTCAGCACCTGCACTTCCTGGATCGCATCGACGCTCTGGATGCCGATGATGTTGCCTGACGAGCGGGTGCGGATCGCGACGGCGCCGTCGATCGTGATGTTGTTCTCTTCGGGACGGCTGCCGTTGATGTTGAAGCCGCCGTTGCCGAGATCGTCGAAACCCCGGCTGTTGAAGTTGCCGCCATTGACGCCGGCCTTCAGACCGACGACGCCAATGGGGTTCCTGCCGGAGAAGGCCAGCAGCTCGATGTCCTTCGCCTCGACCGTCTTCCGCACAGCGACATCGGTCTGGAGCGGCGTCGTCGCGCTGACCGTGATGCTCTCGGTCAGCGCCCCGGCCTGCAGCATGAAATCGAGGTTCACGACCGCCAGCGCGTCGAGCTGGACGTTTTCGGTGACGACCTTGCGGAACCCCTGTAGCTCGGCCGCGATCGTATAGCGCGACGGCGAGAGGTTCGGGAACGTATAGAAGCCGCTCCCGTCGGTGACGGTCGTCCGCGCCGCCTGCGTTTGCAGATCGGTGGCGGTGACCGTGGCGCCGGGAACGACGGCGCCGCTTTGATCTTTGATCGTGCCGGTGATTTGACCGCGATCGAGTTGAGCGGCCGCAGGAACTGCGATGCACGAAACGGCAACCAGACAAAGGATGGTGCGGCTGCACCTGGCTAGGTGAGCGCTAGTCGTGGACATCTGAGACCTCCCCCGTTTTCAGACGCGTCGGCCTAAGACGGCCGAGAGGTTACCATACGAATGCGCGGCCGGTACGCCGATGGCGTGACCGCGAATCGGACCTCATCCGCCTGATAGCCAGAAAAATCCTCTTCGGGTAGAGAATTCCCTGTAGTATCTAACTCATCCAATGACAGCGAGGATGGTCGGAAGAACTGCGACCACGAGAGTCGTCAACGGCGCCCTCTGCCAATGTCTCTGACGCCCGCCACCCGGCTGGGACCGTTCGAGATCCTCGAGGCCATCGGCGCGGGCGCGATGGGAGAGGTCTACCGCGCGCGCGACACGAGGTTGAATCGGGACGTCGCGATCAAGGTGCTCCCCGCGGAGTTTACCGAGAACGGCGATCGCCTGCGGCGGTTCACCCGGGAAGCGCAGCTCCTGGCGCAGCTGCACCATCCGAACATCGCGACGGTGTTCGGCCTCGAGGAGTCGAACGGCAAGCGCGCGCTCGTGATGGAGCTCGTCGACGGCGAAGACCTCGTGGCGCGCATCGCCCGCGGGCCGATCCCGCTCGACGAGGCGATGCCGATCGCGAAACAGATCGCCGAGGCGCTCGAAGCGGCGCACGAGCACGGGATCGTTCACCGCGACCTCAAGCCGGCCAACGTCAAGATCGGCGCGGACGGAACGGTCAAGGTTCTCGACTTCGGGTTGGCGAAGGCGGTCGATCCGACCGGCGCGTCGGACCCCGCCGGCCAGTCGCCGACAATCACGGCTCGCGCGACAAGGCACGGGACGATTCTCGGCTCTGCCGCCTACATGCCGCCCGAGCAGGCGCGCGGCAAGGCGGTCGATCGACGCGCCGACATCTGGGCCTTCGGCGTCGTGCTCTTCGAAATGCTGGCCGGCCGGCGCCCCTTCGCGGGAGACGAAGCGTCGGACGTCATCGCCGCCGTGCTGCTCCAGGAGATCGACTGGCGCGCGTTGCCCGGTGACACGCCAGCACGGCTACGCTGGGTGCTGGAGCGATGTCTGGAACGGAACCCGAAGCAGCGCCTGCGCGACATCGGCGAGGCGCGCGTTGCGCTCGAGGAACTGCCGAAGGATGCGAGCCACCCGCCGGCACGCTCGTGCCACCGGCCGAAGTCACGTCAGCCGTCCGTGCGCGCGCCGGCAGTCCCCTGACCGTCGTGGCTGGCGTGGCTCTACTCGCACTGGGCTTCGCGTTGGGGCACTTTGCAGGGTGGCCCGCCGGCGCGGATCCGGCCGCGGCCGCCCCGGTTGCCTTCGAGCGCCTTACCTACCAGGCGGGCCACTTCGTCAACGCCCGCTTCGCTCCTGACGGGCAAACGGTTTTCCTGAGCGCGTCCTGGAGAGGAGGACGGGAAGTCTTCGAGGTCCGGCCGCAGGCCCGCGAATTGCCGGTCGGCCTCCCGAACGCCGAGCTGCTCTCAGTGTCGCGATCGGGGGAGCTCGCCCTTCTCCTGCCACGCGTTGAAACGGGAAATCCGTACGTCAGTTACGGCACGCTGGCCGTGGTATCTGCGAGCGGTGGAACGCCGCGCGAGCTCGCCGAGAACGTGTCGGCTGCCGACTGGGCGCCGGACGGCGGAAGTCTGGCGGCACTCAGGGTCGTCGGCAGCAAGCAGCGGCTCGAATACCCTCTGGGGACGACGCTCTACGAATCGGCGTCCAGGATCTTCGCGCCTCGTGTCTCGCCAGCCGGCGACAGCGTGGCCTTCTTCGAACTGGACGCGTCGGGCCTGTGGTCGGTCGTCGTCGTCGATCGTTCCGGGCATCGGCAGACTCTGTCGAAGGACTGGGCGGACTGGTGGAACCTGGCGTGGTCGCCTGACGGCCGCGAGATCTGGTTCGCCGCCGCACGCGCCGGCATGGCTTCGAGCCTCTACGCCGTCGACCGCAGCAGCAAGCTGAGGATCCTGCTGACTGCGCCGGGCACGCTGGTCCTCCTCGACGCGCCGACGGCGACCGCGTCACTCGTGGCGCACGTGACGCTGGTGAACCACGTGCTCGGCCGAACAGAAGCGGACCCCGTGGAGCGCGACCTCTCCTGGCTGGAAGGATCGAACGCCGTGGATCTTTCGAACGACGGAAGGAAGGTGCTGCTCCGCGTCACGTCCGAGCGCGATCCCGGCCGCACCGCCGTCTTCCTCCGCAGCATGGACAGCTCGTCGCCCGTTCGCCTCGGTTACGGGCTGCCGCAGGAGCTCTCGCACGACGGGAACTGGGCGCTCGCCATCCGAGCGGGCACTGTCGTCGCGATGCCGACTGCCGCCGGCAAGGAACGGACGATCGAGACCGGCTTTCCAATGGTCACCGCGGCGCGATGGCTGCCTGACGGCGACCGCGTGCTGGTGCTGGCCAACGATGCCCAGGGCCGCAGCGTCGCGAGCGTGATCGGCTTCTCCGGCGGTGGTGCGCGGCGCATCTCCGAATCGCTCGAGCTGCGGTTCGCCAGCTGGGGCAACCGGTCGCTCTCACCGGTTTCCCCCGATGGCCGGTACGTGGCGGCCTCTGTCGCCGGCGGCGAGATCCTGCTGGTGCCGCTCGACGGAGGACAATCGCGGGTGGTGCCGGGGTGCGGCCCGAGCGACCTGCCGATCCAGTGGACGCCGGATAGCCGACGTCTCCTGGTGTTCAACCCGGGATCGTTGCCGGCCAGGATCTTCGAGATCGATCTCGAGAGCGGCCGCCGTCAACTGGTTCGCGAACTCCTGCCGCGCGACCGTGTCGGGGTCTACGGGCTCGTTCAGGCTTTGATCACTCCCGACCGGTCGGCCTACGTATACGGGTATCAGGAGTACCGCTCCGATCTGTACCGCGTGACGGGCCTTCGATGAGTTTGCCTGCCGGCGCGAGACTGGGCCCCTACGAAATCGGCGCGCCGATTGGCGCGGGTGGGATGGGGCAGGTCTATGTGGCTGTGGACTCCCGTCTCGGCCGCCAGGTGGCGGTCAAGGTGCTGCCGCCGGAGTTCTCGGCGGATCCCGAGCGGCTCTTGCGTTTCGAACAGGAAGCCCGTGCGGCCGCGGCGCTGAATCATCCGCATATCGCTACGGTCTACGACATCGGCGTCCAGGGCCACACGCAGTACATCGTCCAGGAGTACCTCGACGGCGTCTCGCTGCGCGCACGCCTGACCGAGCGCCGCGACCGTCCGATCGCCGAGTGGCTGACGATCGCCTCGGACATCGCCAGCGCCCTTGCGAGCGCGCATCAGACAGGCATCGTCCATCGCGACATCAAGCCCGAGAACATCATGGTGTCGCGCGACGGCCGCGCGAAGGTGCTCGACTTCGGCCTGGCAAAACTGATCGAGCCGGGTGGCGCGGGCCCGGTCGGCGCCAACTCGCCCACGGCGCTCGGCACCATGGCCGGGATGGTGTTGGGGACGGTGGGCTATCTCGCGCCCGAACAGGCGGCCGGCCTCCCCGTGGATCGGCGCACCGACGTCTTCTCGCTGGGATGCATCCTGTACGAGATGGCCGCCGGGGAACGGCCGTTCGCCGGGCGCAGCGCGGCAGAGGCAATCGCGCACCTCCTGGACGACGAGCCGCGCCCGCTGGCCGAGATCAAGCCGAACACGCCGCGCGAGTTCCAGCGCATCGTCGGGAAGTGCCTGGCGAAAGATCCGGCGCGCCGCTATCAACACGCCGACGACCTGGCGCTGGATCTCTGCGATCTGGCAGCGCGCCCGGTGTCAGTTTCGGCGCCGCAGACCGCCGTCCGCACGCGTCGCGCGACGCGTTGGGTGTGGCCGATCGCGACGACGGCGCTTGCCGGGCTGGCGGTGTGGGGCTGGCTGCAGCCGAGACCCGAGGCGGCACACCAACCGGGGTCCCGGCTGGCTGTCATCGTGCCGAACTACGGCGGCGCCAGCACTGCCATCCAGCGTCAGATTGCGATCACCCCGGACGGCAGCACCCTGCTGTTTCCGGCGATTGCGAGCGACGGCGAGAACCGCACGATGCGTCTGGCGCTCGATGAAACAGATCCGGCGCCGCTGCCCGGCGTCGTGCCGTTTCTCGGCGACTATGTGATGTCGGCCGACGGCAGCGAGTTCCTGGGCAGCCTCGGCCAGACCCGGCAGTTGTTCCGCTATTCAATCGCCGGAGGAAATGCCCGCCCGGTGCCGCACGACATTCAGATGACGGCGCACGCCGCCTGGTCTGAAGATGGCTCCATCTGGTTCAGGAGCGGCAACGAGGACGCCGGCCTGCTGCGCCTGGCGGCCGATGGCACAGTGTCCAAGCGATTCGGGAAAGAACACTTCGGTCTCGCGCCGATGTGCATCCTGCCCGGCGGACGGACGGCCATCGTCCTGCGCACACCGTTCGGCGTATCGACCGGTCCGGCGTTGCTCCTCGACCTCGAGACCGGCCGGACGTCACCTTTGATCGATCGGGACGTGGTCGAAGTTCGCTATACGTCCGGGTACCTGGTCTACGCCATCGCCGACGGCACGCTTTACGCGTCGGCCTTCGATTCATCCAGCGGTCGCGTGAGCGGCGCGCCGGTGATCATCGCGGCTGGCGTGGCCATCGGCGGCAACAACACGGCGCAGTTCGCCGCCGCCCGCAACGGGACGGTGGCGTACATCCCCGAGGAGCCACGGTCGCTCGTGCTGATCGGCCGTAACGGCAGCATCCGGCCCGCGACGGCGGAGAAGCGGAACTTCCATGCGCCGATGTACTCGCCGGATGGCCGCCGCATGGCGCTCGACTTCAACTCGCCGGATGGACGGGACGTCTGGTTCCTCAGCCTCACGGATGGACTACTGAGCCGGGCCACCTTCGATCGTGATGGCCACGATGCGGTCTGGATGCCCGACGGACGGGCCATCAGCTACACGTCCGTGCGAAAAGGCATCCTCACGCTGATGCGCACGAGGCCACAGGCTCCCGATGTGCTGCTCAGCTCCGAGCAACTCGGATATGGCGGGGTGTGGATGCCGGACGCATCGGCGCTCATCACCGTCGCCAATTCACCGGAAGCCGGCAGCGATCTCGCGTGGGTTCGCGGCGGCGGCAAGGGGCCCATCGAGCCCCTCCTGGCCTCGCGCTTCGACGAAGGGTTTCCGGCGATATCACCGGACGGACGCCGGCTCGCGTTCGTGTCCAACCAGTCCGGCCAAAGTCAGGTGTACGTCCGATCGCTCACGAGTGATGGCGACCAGGTCCAGGTCTCCCTGACCGGAGGGACCGAACCCGGCTGGAGCCGCGACGGACGCGAGCTCTTCTACCGCACCGGGGCGGGTCTCGGTTCGGAGTTCATCGCCGCAAGCCTGGGACTGGGTACCGTCCTCGAAGTCAAAGCGCGGCACATGCTGTTTCCGGTGGCCGACATGGTGACGGCCACGCCGCATCGGAACTGGGACGTCTCGCCGGACGGCCAGTCGTTTGCGATGGTGCGCTTCAATCCCGCCACGCGGATCATGGTGATTCAACAGCTGCCGGCACTCGTTGCACGATTGCAGGGGGCGGCGCGCTAGACTGTTCCCGGAAATGCACGCCGTCCCGACAGATTGCCCTTTCTGCCACTGGGCCGACGATCCCGATCAGCGGCTCGTGTGCCGTCAGGACGCGGCGTTATTTCTGCAGAACCCCCGTCAACAGGGGGCGCTCTTCGGCTCCGGCGTAATCATTCCTGTTCGCCACGCAGAAACCGTGTTCGATCTCACGCTCGACGAGGTGTCGGCGACGTTTCAGTTGCTCGCCGAGGTCAAGCGATGGATGGACGTCACGTACCGGCCACAGGGCTACAACGTCGGCTGGAACTGCCGTGCTGTCGGCGGGCAGGACGTGATGCATGCGCACATGCACGTGATCCCACGGTTCGAACAGGAACCATATGCCGGGCGCGGCATTCGTTACTGGCTCAAGCAGGAGTCGAATCGGTGGCGCTGACTCTGGATTGGAAGCCACGAGCGTTGACACAGAGATGAGCACTATCCAAGCCGTCTATCTGGTGTCGTCTCTTCTTGCGGGAGTCATTCTCGCGGGCCTGCTTAGACGTGATCCCCGCGGAACGATGGAGTCGCGACGGGTGGTCAGTCTGTGCCTGGCGACTTTAATTCTTGCCCTTCTACTCGTTGGTGTCGTCAGCCACACATTCGTTCGACACATCGTCCAAGTGATGCCGCCGGCTGCAGCGCTCGTTCTTGTGGCGCGTGGGTCACCCCGTGGCCCATCGGCGGCCGCGCCGATTTTTACGTTCTGGTTCGGCGTGATGATCAACATCTGGATGTTCTTGCTGGGAATCGCGCGAATGTTTACCGGCACGTTCACCCGCATCGAGATCGTTTTGACGATTGCGATGGCGATCGCGTGCGGGTTCGGATTCGTGGCAGTCGCCCGGTCAGGTAGCAGAGTCTCCGCGGGCCAGCGTGTTGCCACAGCCATCGCATTTGCGGTCGCACAACTGGTGGCAATGGTCGCCAGCTTTCACCCGATGTTTCGATAGGCTCGACAAACCCGACGCGTCGTCACCCTCATCCCTTTTGCGATGGAGTCTCGGAGGCAGTTCATGAGCGACGATGGCACTGGACCACGAGCGCAGGTGACGCACACGCACTCCGCAGCCGCCGACGGTGGTTCGTCCATCGGCCCATACCGTCTACTCGAATGCATTGGCGAAGGCGGCATGGGTGAGGTGTGGCTGGCGCAACAGACGCAACCGGTCCGTCGTCAGGTCGCGCTGAAGCTCATCAAGGCCGGAATGGATACCAAACAGGTCATCGCCCGGTTCGAGGCTGAACGGCAGGCGCTCGCGATGATGAACCATCCCGCCATCGCGAAAGTGTTCGACGCCGGTGCGACGCCACAAGGGCGGCCGTACTTCGCGATGGAATACGTACGCGGGGAATCGCTCACGGCGTATGCGACCGTGGGCGCCTGACGACGGCGCAACGACTCGATCTGTTTCTGCATGTCTGCGAGGGCGTACAGCACGCGCATCAGAAAGGCGTCATCCACCGGGACCTCAAGCCGTCGAACATCCTCGTCACGTTGCAGGACGAACAACCGGCACCGAAGATCATCGATTTCGGCGTTGCAAAGGCGATAAGTCAGCCGCTCACCGAGCACACGCTATACACATCCTTGGGCGGCCTCATAGGGACGCCCGAGTATATGAGCCCGGAACAAGCGGAGATCGGCGGCGTCGATATCGATACGCGGTCAGATGTCTATTCGCTGGGAGTGGTGCTGTACGAGCTGCTGACCGGCCTGCTGCCATTTGACCGTCAGCTATTCAAGGAAAGGGGACTGGACGAAATCCGTCGCACGATCCGCGAAGTGGATGCGCCGCGTCCCAGCACGAGGGTCAGTCAGCTCGTGCGAGTATCGACAGAAGCCGAAGGCAATCGCAATTCGGACCCGGCGCGACTCGCGCGTTCGCTACGTGGCGACCTCGATTGCATCACGATGAAGGCGCTGGAGAAGGACCGTGCCCGTCGCTACGGCTCCGTATCGGATTTCGCGGCTGACATTCGGCGTCATCTTGACGATCAACCGGTCATCGCCAGTCCGCCCAGTACCGCGGACAAGGTACAGAAGTTTGTCCGTCGCAATCGACTCATGGTGACTGCCGCGACGGCGATCGTCGTCGTTCTTGTCGTATTCGCTGGAATGATGGCCGTTCTTGCACGGCGCATCGCTTCGGAACGAGATCGGGCCACCCGTGAATCTGCGACGACGACCCAGGTCCTGGAGTTCGTGGAAGGATTGTTCACGGTCTCGGATCCAAGCGAGACACGAGGCAACACGCTGACGGCCCGAGAGATTCTCGATCTCGGTGCCGCACGGATCGACCGCGAGCTGGCGAGCCAACCGGAAGTCCAATCGAGGCTCATGGCGACGATGGGCAAGGTCTATGTGGGTCTGGGCCTCTACCCTGTGGCCGAACCTCTCCTGCAGAACGCTGCCATCAGATCACGGGCAACGCTGGGCGAAGACGATCCGCAGACCCTGCGCGCCCTTCACGAGCTTGGGAACCTGCGCTGGTTTCAGGGCCGCTACGCTGACGCGGAGCGGCTTTACCTGGAGGTCGGGGAGCGGCGCCGGCGCGCACTGGGTGAAGGACATCCTGAAACGCTGAAGGTCAACTACGACCTTGGAGGTTTGTACAACCAACAGAAACGGTGGGCGGATGCCGAACGTCTACTGCGAGCAACACTCGAGGCACAGCGGAAGGTGCTCGGCGATGAGCATATCGATACCCTCCGGACGATGAGTGAGCTGGCGTCCACGTTGCACGGTCAGCAACGATATACCGAGGCGCTGTCAATGGAAGCTGCGGCGACAAAGGTGCGACTTGAAAAACTCGGACAGGATCATGGCGATACGATCCTTGGTTCGCATAATCTCGCGAATCTGAACTATAAGCTCGGTCGCTATGAAGAAGCGGAACCGATCTTCGTGAAAACGATAGAGGCCAAGCGCCGGGTCTTCGGCCCGGCCCACCCCCTGACAATCATCACGATCATCAGACTGGCGGAGATGTACGAACAGCAGAAACGCTATGACAAGGCCGAGTCAGAACTGCGGGCAGCGTTCGACGCCTTGACGCGCGCGAAGGCGCCGGACTCGAACAGCATTCGGCAAACCGTCGAGCGGCTGGCGAATCTCTACGATGCGTGGGGCAAGCCTGTCGAAGCCGGAGAGTGGCGAGCGAGGCTGCCACAATAGTCGCAGGTGTCTGACGCGTTCGCAGTGCCCCGAGACACCCGCGTGCGGTATCGACCCTAGAGTGACGCCGTAATGCCATCCCGACTGGCTGCTCTCGCCTCGCTGATCGCGTGTCCCCGCTGCCTCGCGGAAACCTGGTCTCCTGCAGAGAACGATGCGGACGAAGCGCTGGTCTGTCAATCGTGTCGAGCGGCCTATCCGTGGCGCGACCGTGTGCTGGACCTGAGTGCCGTGAACGAGGATGCCAATGTGGTTCAGGAGCGCGAGGGCGTCCGGCGTACGGAACGCAACGCCGCGCTTGGCGGCATCAACGACGAGTTCGAGGATCTCTCGCGAGCGGAAGGCGCACTGAAGGAGGCCATTCTCGCGTTGCCCTACGGCAACGACTCGCGGTACTACGCCGAACCGGGGTATTTCAGCAACGTTCGGGCCTCGGTGCCGGCGTTCGATTTCCTGCTGTCACACCTCGAGCTGCGTCCCGGTGAGCGCCTGGTCGATCTGGGGGCGGATCTCACGTGGTCGACATCTCACATGGCCAGGCGCGGGTTGGACTGCTGCGCCGTGGATATCAACCACCACTTGACGGTAGGCCGTCTGTTCGAGACGCATTCCGGCGTCTCCTATCATCGCGTGCGCGCGAACATGCGCGACGTGCCGTTTCGAACCGGCACCGTCGACGTCGTCCTGGCGATGAACGCGCTGCACCATGCCGAACGCCTCGAGCCGGTTGCCGCGAACATCGCGCGCATGCTGAGGCGCGGCGGCCGGCTCGCGTTCGTCGAGCCCTACTGCGCGACCGAGGAGGCTAAAGCCGCATTCGGCCGGGCGCAAATCGAGGCCGGCATCAGCGAACAGACCTACCTGCTCCAGGAGTGGCATCGGACGTTCGTCGACGCAGGCCTCCGTCTCCGCGCCTCGCGGGTGAGCGATTCCTTCAGTGGGGTATATGAGAAGGCCGAGGGCGCAGACCGCGATCTGTTCGCGCGGTTCTACGATGGCCGACTCTCCGTCCTCGACGCGCCCTCCGTTGTCGCTCCGGAGTCCATCTTCCGAGTCACTATCGCGCTGGAGAATCGTGGCAACGCCGTCTGGAGTTCAGTCAGTCAGTTTCCCGTGTATGCGAGCTACCATCTCAGCCGCCGGACCGCGGACGGTGACATCCTCCGGTCGTTCGATAACCCGCGCACGCGGCTCCCCGTCGAGATCGGGCCGGGACAGCGTGCCATGTTGGCGATCGAGGTCACGGCACCGAGCGAACCGGGCGAGTACGTCGCCGAGATCGATTTGGTCCACGAATATGTGACGTGGTTCGCGCCCAAAGGGCTCGGGCGTCACACCGTGCTGTTTCGCGTGGCTGCAGGACTGTCCGATGGCGAGCATCGCAATCCGTGAGGCTACGATCGCTGATTCGGATCAAATAGCTCAACTCGTCAGCGATCTGGGGTATCGAACGACGTCAAGTCAGATGCATAGGCGGCTGGAGTCGATCCTCAGGGATCACGACTACCAGACGCTGGTGGCCTGCGATGGCGACCAGATCGTCGGTTTTATCGGGACCCGCATTGGTCCGCTCTACGAGAGCGACGAGCTTTACGGCCAGATCATGGCATTGGCGGTGGCGAGCGCCCGCCAACGCGGCGGAATCGGCCGACTATTGATGCAGAGTGCGGAAACGATTCTCGTGCAGCGCGGTGCGCGGGTGTCAGTCGTGACGTCCGGCAACCATCGGACCGATGCACACGCGTTCTACGAGAAGAATGGCTATACGTTTAATGGTCGGCGGTTCAAGAAATCGCTGACGTTGTCCTGATAACCCCCCCAACCCAAATACATTTGCGCTCCTGAGCCGTTTTCTTCCCGTTTCCTGCGTGAGCAGGTGAGCGAAGAATCGCCGTCGGCAAACGGCAAAGGAGAACGGCCGTGGCTAACCCCTATCGGTACCGACTTTACGCGTTATCAGCGCTGGGACTTTGCGTCGGGCTGGCCGCGGCGCCGCACCGACGTGCCGTGCACGCACCACCATCGGCGCAGGAGCTGAGCCGCAGGGCCCCCACCCCAATCGACGTGACAGCGTCGCTGCCCGTGAGCTTCGAAGCCAACCGCGGACAAACCGATCCCCAGGTCCACTTCATCTCGCGCGGGGTGGGGTACACGTTGTTCCTCACTCCAACAGAAGCCGTGGTCACGCTGCAACGAGGCCGCAAGGCTCAGGCAAGCGAACCGCGCGACGTGCTGCGCATGCGGCTCGTCGGCTCGAATGAGCGACCTGTGATCGAAGGCCTCGAGCAACTGCCGGGGATCATCAACTACTTTCAAGTCAACCCTTCAGAGCGCCGCCAGGAGAACGTGCCGACCTACGGCCGAGTGCACTACAAGAGCGTTTATCCCGGCGTGGATCTGGTCTACTACGGGAATCAGGCCGCCCTCGAGTACAGACTTCGTCGTTGCGCCGGGCTCATCGCCCGACGCAATCCGGCTGACATTTGACGGCCAGGACGCCATCGACGTCGACGCCGCCGGCGACCTGGTGCTGCGTACACCCGGTGGGGAAGTTCGCTTGCAGAGGCCAGCGCTCTACCAGGACACCGATGGTGTGCGTCGGCAGGTGGAAGGTCGCTACGTGATCCGTGAAGGTGTGGTTGGCTTCGAAGTCGGCGACTACGATTCCAGCAGTCCGCTGATCATCGATCCGGTCCTGCTTTATTCCTCGTTCCTCGGCGGTTCCCAGGCCGACAGCGGAACGGACGTCGCACTTGACGCAGCGGGCAACATCTACCTCACAGGGTCCACGTCATCGCTCAACTTTCCGGTCGCGAATGCAATACAACCTATGAAGGCCGGAGGCTCCGATGCCTTCGTCACGAAGCTGAATCCCTCGGGCACGACGCTTCTTTACTCTACCTACTTCGGCAACAACGGTAATGATGCGGGTCTTGGCATTGCCGTAGATAGCGGAGGCAATGCCTATGTCACCGGCGTGTTCGGCGTCCTGACCGCGCTTTCTCTGTGGCAGAACGAGGTGCTCGTGGCGAAGCTCAACCCCACCGGTTCACTCGTCTACGCAGTGGCCTTCGGGTCGAGTGGTGACGATCTGGGTTATGCAATCGCCGTCGACTCCACCGGGTACGCGTACGTCACGGGAGAGACCGGCGCCGCGTCGGACTTTCCCACGACCGCAAACGCTTTTCAGCCGGAGTGGAACGGATTCGGCGATGCGTTCGTTTCCGTGCTGAGTCCCGATGCCTCCACGCTCGTGTATTCCACCTACCTGGGTGGCGGCTTGGGGGATCAGGGGCGTGCCATTGCGCTCGATGCGGCTGACGATGTGTACGTGACGGGAGGCACGATGGGCGGGTTTCCGACGACGCCCGGCGCCTATCAAACGGGACTGCGTGGATTCGGCGACGCGTTCGTCGTCAAGTTGAAGCCGTATCTGTCTGGGGCTGCGTCGGTCGCGTGGTCCACGCTGCTCGGCGGAAGTGACTTCGAGGTGGCCCACTCGATTGCCGTGGACACTGCGGGCAACTCGTACGTGACCGGCAGCACTACCTCCTCTCTAGATTTCCCGACCACTGCCGGTGCATTTCAGACGGTCGGTGGGGGAGGCGACTGCGGCACAATCACGCAACCAAAAGACTGTCAGGACGCGTTCGTGACAAAACTGAACGGCGCCGGGAGCGGCCTGATCTATTCCACGATGCTGGGCGGCGTGGGTCACGATTTCGGCAATGGCATCGCCCTGGATGCGGCGGGCAACGCCTATATTACCGGTCAGGCGTTTGCTCACAACTTTCCCGTCCACAACGCCGTGCAGGCCGTGAAGGGGGGCGCCAATGACGCGTTCGTCACCAAAGTAAACCCCACCGGCGCTGGTCTCGTGTACTCCACTTACCTTGGTGGCAATGCGGACGACGTCGGAAGCGATCTTGCCGTCAACAGTTCGGGGGCCGTGTATGTGATTGGGAGCACTGTCTCCGCAAACTTCCCGCTCGCGAGTCCTTTCCAACCGACTTACGGCGGCAACTCGGATGCCTTCATCGCCAAGATCGGAGACACCACCTGCACCTATTCGATCACGCCAACCAGTCAAAGTTTCAGTTCGGCCGCGGGTTCCGGCAGCATCACGGTGACGGCTGGCGCCGGCTGCTCGTGGACGACGACCGAGGCACTGAGCTGGGTCACCGTGACGTCCGGCAGCGGCACGGGGAATGGGAGCGTGAACTATTCGGTCGCTGCGAACTCGAGCACCGCGCCGCGGAGCGGCACGATGACTGTCGCCGGGCAGACATTCAACATCAATCAGGCCGGCGTCGACCCGCCGCCCTGTACGTTTTCGATATCCCCAACCAGCCAGTCGTTTGGTTCCACGGGTGGGCCCGGGAGCATCGCCGTCACCGCGTCAGCCTCAACCTGTGCGTGGACCACGACGAATGCGTTGAGCTGGGTGACGATCACCGCCGGTAGTGGTACCGGAAGCGGGAACGCGACGTACACCGTCGGCTCCAACCCGAGTACGAGCCCGCGCGCCGGCACGTTCACCGTTGCGGGCAATACGTTCACCGTGAATCAAGCCGGTGCGTCAGGCGGCGCGATCGGCGTGACCGTGGCGTCTCCTAACGGAGGAGAGAAGCTTTACACCGGCACGTCCTACCGTATCGACTGGACGGCCAGCGGGGCCATCACTCAATTCGACGTGGAGAGTTCCAGCAACGGCGGCGCGTCGTATTCGCCGATTTCCGGATGCACAGGTCTCGGCAGCACCGCCCGCAGCTGCGTCTGGGCCGCACCCGCCCCGACGACGACAAATGGCCGCATCAGGGTGGTCGCGCGGGACGGCGGCGGCGCAACGGCAACAGATGCCTCTAACGCAGCTTTCAGCGTCCTGACCGGCACCGCGTCGATCGCGGTGACGTTTCCAAATGCCAACAAGGTCAACGTCGGCATCGGATCCTTGCAGCAGGTCAAGTGGAGTCACAACCTTGGAACGGAAGCGTTCGTGCGAATCGAATTGAGCCGGGATGGCGGCGTCACCTATCCGGAGGTCGTGAGTCCTGCCGTCAAGAACACCGCCGCCACGATCGGAACGTTCTCCTGGCGAGTGAGCGGCCCGGCGACCGTTGGCGCTCAGGCTCGAATCAGGATCAGCTGGACCAACGGACCCGCGAACGGCGTGAGCAATGTCAACTTCACCATCGCGCCGATATTCGTCAAGGTCACCACGCCGAAAGCCAACAGCAGTTGGGGGTTCGACACCACGCAGAAGCAGGGCTGGACGACGAATCTCGGCGAGCTCGACATCGTCAACGTGCAACTGAGCACCGCCGGCAGCGGGGGAGCATTTACGACCTTGCCAGGCGGGGCGAACATTGTCGCGACCAAGAAGACCGCGAATGTGCTCGTGCCGGGGACCGCGACGGCCACCGCCCGCGTTGCAGTGGTGTGGGCCAATCCGCCTGCCGGCGCGTCGGCGCAGGGACTGAATCCAGGCAACTTCAAACTCGAGCCGCCTTTCGTCAACGTCACAGCGCCCGCGGCGGGGCAGGTGTGGATAGCAGGCACCAAGGTCGCGATCGGTTGGGCGAACAACCTCGGCGCACTCGAGACTGTGAAGATCGAGCTTTCAAAGGATTCCGGCGCCAGCTATCCGGTAGTGATCCTGCCGAGCACGCCGTCGGATGGGAAACAAAACGTCACTGTTCAGGGCAGCTGGGGCCCGCAAGCCACGACGCGGATCAGAATCACGTGGCTGAAGACACCAGGCGTATCCGGCCAGTCCGCGACATTCACGATTCAGCCGTAGGCGCTGCGGACGTTGGTTTGGCGGTCAGAGCTTCGCGAGGGCGGCGTCGCACGCGTCGAGACGCCGCCTGATTTCCTCTGGCGCAGGCGCGTTCGCGGGAGGAGAGGCGGTGCGCTTGCCGATCGCAGCAACGGTGTCCAGAGCCCGCTGGTACCAGGATTTGGCTTCACGCCAGTGATCGCGGCGCGAAAACGCCGGCAGGCTCTGGTTCGACCCTAGCGAGGCATAGAGCGCTCCGAGCTGCACGAGTGACTCCGCAACGGTCGCATGCGTGACCTCGCTGGCGCCGGTGACACGGGCCGCGGCTTCGCGGATCGACAGGGCTTTCCGATAACTCTGGGCGGCCCCCATGGTGTCGCCCGCCTTCAGCAGCACGTCGCCAAGAACGCTGTAGACCGAGGCTGACTCGGACGGGAGCTCGACGTTGCCGGGATCCGCGGCTGACAGCGCGTCGAGCAGCGCCACGGATTTCCGGTAGCTCTCGCCCGCTCCCGCGTAGTCGCCGCGCAACGTGAGGACATCGCCGACCTGAGAATGGCCGAATGCCACATCCCGCTGTGCACCCGCGTTCCTGGGATCCGACGCGAGCGCGGCCTCGTCCATCGCGAGGCTCTTGCGGAAGTGCTCGATCGCTCCCGCGAAGTCGCCCATCTTGATCTGGATCAGGCCCAGGTCCTGATAGTCGATTCCCAGATCCCGCCGCGCTTCTGCGTTATCGGGTTGGGCGGCCACGAGCTTCTCGGAGATGCTCATGCCCATGCGCGCATGGTCCAGAGCAGCAGTCAAGTCGCCCCGGTCGCGGAGCAATCGGCTGATGCGTGCGTTGCTGATGGCGACCTCACGGTTGGCCCTGACATCCGAGGGCATTTCGGTGAGAATCGCTTTCCGAAGCGCCAACGCGCTCCGATGGTGCTCGAGAGAGCGTGTCACATCGCCGTTGGCCGAGAGCGCATTCCCGACCTTGTGATGGCTGAACGCGACGGTGCGGCGGACGTCCGGGTCCGACGGCGCTGTGACGCGCAAGGCTTCGGACGCTTCCAGAGCCTTGCTGTAGCTGGCCAATGCAGTGGCAGCATCGCCGGCTTGCAACGCCATGTCACCAAGCTTCACGTAGCTGACGGACAAATCCCGCCGGGCCTGCGCCGCGGCCGGATTCGCCGCGACTGATGCTTCCAGGATGTCCACCGCCTTGCGATAACTTGCAGTCGCGCCGGCGGTGTCCCCGAGGTTGGAGAAATTGTGATTCCCCTGAACGTCGCCGATCTTCACGTACGCGGCCGCCAGCTCCAGCTGCAGCGACCCGTCGCCTCTGGCCTCCTGCGACAGGCTGTCGAGATACTGGAGCGCGCGTCGGACGACCAGTTCGCGCGCCGGCGTCGCTCCCTGAAGGTCCTTGATCGCGTCGTGGAACTCGAACACGAACGAATTGGCGAGGGTCCGGACATCGTTGAACCTGCGTTCTGCCCGGCGGGCCGCCCGCGTCGTCGTGACGATTCCGCCGATCAGGATCAACACGATCAGCGTGGCTGCCGCGACGGCGAGGCGGTTCCGTTCAACGAACTTGCCCGAGCGGTAGAGGAACGTGTCGCGCCGCGCGCGTAACGGCTTGCGTTCGATGTAACGCTGGATGTCCTCGGATAACTGTTCGACCGACGCATAGCGGCGTTCGGGCTCCTTGCGCATCGCCATCAAGACGAGGTTGTCGAGGTCGCCCCGAAGCTGGCGCTTCAGCTTGGCGGGCTCGACGCCACGCTTTCGGCTGATTCCGTGCGCCGCCGAGGGTGCAGGCGGAACGCCGCCGCTCTCCGTTGGCGCATCCGACGCACGGCTCACGGCCGTACTCGGCTTCGCCGGTTGCTCTTCACAGATGACCCGGCTGATGTCCTGCGGGAGCCTGCTGCGGAATCGGTACGGCCGGCAGCCGGTCAACAACTCGTAGAGGACGACCCCCAGGGAGTAGACATCGCTCGCAATCGTGACGGCGTCGCCACGGGCCTGTTCGGGGCTCGCGTATTCCGGCGTCATCGGCCGGCCAGCCAGCGTCATTTCGGTGAGATCGGAGGAGCGGTCAACGTCCAGGAGCTTGGCGATTCCGAAGTCGAGCAGTTTCGGCGTCCCGTCGGCGGTCACGAGAATGTTGCCCGGTTTCAGGTCGCGGTGAACGACCAGGTTGCTGTGCGCATACTGCACGGCCGCACACACGGTGCGAAACAGCTTCAGGCGTTCGACGACACTGAGCTGATGCGCGTCGCAGTAAACGTCGATCGGCGTGCCCGAGACATATTCGAGGACGAAATAGGGAAGTCCCTCGTCTGTCGTTCCGCCGTCGAGCAGGCCGGCGATGTTCGGGTGCGTCAGGTTCGCCAGAATCTGCCGCTCGTTCTTGAAGCGGCGGATCACCAGCTCGCTGTCCATGCCGCGCTTCACGAGCTTGATGGCGACCTGATGCTGGTACTGCTCGTCATCGCGTTCGGCGAGATACACGGCCCCCATCCCGCCACGCCCGATTTCGCGGACGATCCTGTAGACGCCTATCCTTTGCCCCTCGAGCGCTGAGGGGTCATGCTGCTCGAGTCGTGCGGCGTCTTCGGCGCGGGTCTCGATGAACCCCTGATGGCGGGACTGATAGGCGAGCAATGACTCGACCTCGCGCTGCAGCGCCTCGTCGCCCGAGCATGCCTCAGCGAGGAATCGCGGCTGATCGGCAGGCTCGCGCTCGAGCGCGGATTGGAGGATGTCCTTGACTCGCTGCCAGCGCTCCGGAGGGATTGGATTCATTGGCGGTCGATCTCCCGAAGGAGCCACAGCTTTGCCGCCGTCCATTCGCGCTTGACGCTCGCCGCGGAGATGCCAACCACTTCGGCGGTCTCGTCAACGGTGAGCCCGCCGAAGAATCGAAGCTCCACGATCTGGCTTTGACGCGGGTCGAGGTCATGCAGTGCCTTCAGCGCTGAGTCGAGCGCGATCACGTCCACCTGGCGCGCTTCGAGCACGTCGAGCGCATCGTCCAGCGGAATTCGCTGGGCGTGGCCGCCGCGCTTCGCCGCATGGCGGCCGAGCGCGTGGTTCACCAGGATGCGGCGCATCATCTGCGCGGCGAGGCCGAAGAACTGGGCGCGGTTCTCCCAGCTGACAGACCGCTGGCCGACGAGGCGCAGATACGCTTCGTGCACCAGCGCGGTGGGCTGCAGGGTGTGCCCGGGCCGCTCCTGGCGCAGGTAGCCGCGCGCCAGTCGCCGCAGTTCGTCGTAGACGATCGGAAACAGTTCGTCGAGCGCAGCCTGATTGCCGCGGCGCCACTCGACCAGCAATTGCGTCACGCCGGGCGGTGGAGATTGCTGCGCCATCTCTGCGGGTGGGCAATGCTGGCGGAGGATGACGCGAACGTCAATCTCTTTCGGGTTCGGCAGTTAACGGCAGAGCTCGAGACAGCGCATCGCCGCGGTCGCCCGTGGCGATGCAGAAATCACGCGCCTTGCGCACCGCGCGGCGACTCCGCTCATCGCGCGTGCGCGCACGCCCGTGTCACCCCTTGGCAGCACTACAGGTTCGATGCGCGCTTCTACGTTGCGTCCGCGAAGAGCGTGAGTGCTCGCCGCCTGGATGCGGCGCTCCCGGACGTTCCGTTCGCCACGTGGCTCCACGATGTCGCCGCTCCATATCGTGGCAAGAAGGCCGTCGAAGACGAGTGGCGCATTACCTATTGCGACGAGCTCTCCGTCGAAGCGGGACTTTCACCGCGCAGGCGCGACCTGTGTACGGTCGCGTATTTCACTTTGACGGGTGGCTGGGGAGAGATTTGGCTTCGCACGGGACGCATCGAGCTCACGGACAGCGAAGTGAAATGGCTCGCTGAAGCGCCGGCGGTCGAGACAATCCGGTTGCGGCATTCGGACTGCAGGGAAGTGAGCGACGGCCTGTCGACACTTCCCGGTCTCCTCGCGGCAGATCCCTCCTCCTGGCCTTCTGCCGATCTCTCGGTCGCGCCGGAAGACATCGTCGTTACCCGGACCGCGGCGACCGTCCACATCGCCGCAGTCATTCGAAACTCCGGAAACGCAAACAGCCGCGGCGCCGAGGTGACGATCGGCGCCGTAACGAGCGCAGCCGACCGCGGGATCACCCGCAGTTTCGTTGTCGACGTGCCACGAGGCGGCACCACGAAGATCGAGCTGTCACTGCCATTCTCCGCGTCCTACGGGGCTGTCGTCGCGGACGTCATGCAGATCTCCGAGCACACGCCCCACGACAGCTGGAATCCGGATCCCACACCGGACGACGCCGTCGCCTTTCGCATCATCGGCCCGCAGCACGCGCCGAAGGGGTTCGCCGCGTCGCTGATCGCACAGTGCGGCCCAATCTGCCGAGGGTTCTAGAAGGCCTGACGTCGTGCGTTGAGTCGCAGACCTGGGTTCTCAGCGTGCGGACGCTGAATCCCAAAACGCGAATGGTCTAGCGCGACGACAGCCGTCGAAGAGCAACCTGTTCGGTCCGGTAATGGTGGCGTGCGGAGCGCGCGTCATAAAGCGCGGCTGCCACGTGGGCGGCGACGTCCACCCAGTTCTTCCGCCGATAGTTGTAGACGGCGCCTAGGGTATGCAGCGCCGCGAGCGCGCCATGTACGAGGCAGGCGAGCGAGTGAAGCTCGGGAGGCTCACGGGTGACGAAGTCACGTTGGAGGTCGGCTCGAAGTCTATGCATGGACCACCAACCGCTCAGGTTGCAAGTACGAAGCCGGACGAAGACACAGGCAAATCTGTGAGTCTGTCGAGTGGAGTCGTCTCTCCGGCAGACGAAACGCTACCCGGGACTAGGACAGCGTTTTTCAGAACTGGGCGGCTTCCGTTCAATGTTGTCCAAAAATGAACAGCGAGAGCGAGGGGAAACCGCGTATGCTTTCCTAATGGCATCACCTCACACAACCGCGCCGTCCTGCCCTCATTGCCGCGGTACGGCACTGCGGAACACCCGACCCAGCCGATCGGGCTGCTACCGCATCTGTAGCGGCTGCAATTACATGTGGCACGTGACGGGGGAGGCGCTGCGCGCAGAAAACGCACCGCTGCCTTCTCGTCGCCGCACCACCCCTGTTCCAATAAGTTGATCCGCGCGCCGGCCCACGCATTCACCGGTCCGTCGATCCAAGGAAAAATGGGACGTAGCAGTAGTGCACGTCCGCAAGAAATCTACGATCCTGCGAGGTGCGATGATGACGGGAAAGATTCGAACGCTACGAGTCGACAAGGGGTTCGGGTTCATCAAGGACGATGGAGGAAACGAATACTTTTTCCATCAGAGTGCGGTGTATGGCGAGGGGCTCAAGGATTTGCGTGAGGGTGATAGCGTCGAGTTCGAGGTTGGCCAAGGACCAAAAGGCCCGCGTGCCGAGAACGTCCGGCGCACGTCCACTTAGCCTGCAACGCCGGTCGGTTCTCCGAATCGGATGCGATGCCCGTCCGGTGTGCGGATGCTGAATTCCCGCAGACCCCAGGGTTCGGTCGCAGGTTGGGACAACACCTGTGCTCCTCGCCCGGCAACTTCCGCATGAAACTGATCGACGCCCTCCACGATCAGGTACGCCACGTACGAGTGGTCTCCTAACTCGCTTGCTGGCTTCTCGCCAGCACATTCGCCAAGCATGATCTTGAACGCATCCCGCGACAGAAAACTCCAGCCATCCAAACCGTCGCCGAAGTCCCTGCGAAATCCGAGCACGTCGACATAAAACCGCGTGGATGCCTGCAAATCGCGCACGGCAAGAACGCAACGGGAGTCCACGATGCGATGCATGATGCCCTTCCTCGGTTGGTGCCAGTGTCCGGCGAACCGATATTAGGCCGACGTAGTGCCGTGTTCAAGCAGAGGCGATCGATTCGTTCGCCGATCATGTCGTGAAGCTCTGAGGCCAGTGCGAGTTGACTATATAGTTGTGTTTTCGGTGGCCTCGCCTGAGCAGCCGGCTATCTGATCGAGGCGCGGTGCCGACGTGACATCACCATGGACGACCGCGAATCGGATCTCTTGACTCCGGCGCTTTCCGGGTGGCGACCGACCGTCGTGAACCGCCCGCCCTTTCGGCTCAATTCGCAGTTCTGGCTCGCCTTCTTCGGTGGTCCGGTCGCTGTAACGGCCATCGCTGTCCTGAATGCGCGTCGCCTCAAGCTGCCCGAAACGGTGCAGCGCAGAATGGTGGTGGGCGGAATCCTGGTGTTGCTGTTGGAGTTCGCCGTGGCGTGGGCAGCGATCGTGGGCTTCGGACTCGACCCTGACCGCGGGGCGCGCGCCAGGCTGCTACCGAAATGGTCGTTTACGCTGATCAACCTGCTCTGGGCAGCCGTGCTGGTGCGCTGGCAAACCCCTGGCGTACGTTGGCACGAGTCGTTTGGCGGCGGTGAGTATGCGTCCATGTGGGGACCAGGATTTGTCGCCGCACTCGTCAGCGCCGTTGTCCTCATCCCGCCCTTCTTCTGGTTGCTGTGGGTCACGGGCCGGTTCCCATGACTCCGTTGACCGCGATCCGCGATGACCGGTGAATCCTACGATGTCCTGCGGCGATCGGCAGGGCTGCTCGAGGCCGGCGACGCGCCCGCCGCGCTGGCGGCACTCGACAAGATACCCGACGCGGACCGTTGGAGCGATCGGCGCTACTGGCTGCTCATGGGCCTCGTTCGTCATGCGCTCGGCGAGTACCACGAGGCCATCGTAGCGGCAAACTGGGCGCTATCAGTTGAACCGCACGATGCGCAGCTGTACATGATCAGATTCGACGCCGAACGCGAGGCGGGGCTTCTCGCCAACGCCGAGGTCAGCGTCCTCACGGCCATACGACTGCAGCCCGCCGAAGTGACGCACCATGTCGCATATGCGTGGTTGCTGGCATCGGCCGGTCAACTGGAAAAAGCCGAACGCGTGAACGCGGCGGCCAGACGGATGGCCGCCGATCACGTGGAGGTGGTGTGGCAGTCTGCCGAACTGGCTCGGCTGCAGGGCAGGGACGCCGAAGCAGTCGCGCTAGGTTACCAGCTTCTGGAAACCTCGGCGCCGGAGCCGCTCAGGCGAGGACTTTTGGGACGACTGCTGGTCGACCTCGAACGCGAATTCGAAGGGGCAGACCATCTGAAGGGATCCCGCGATCTTGTCGCGGGAGTCGGCCTCGATCCGGATTCCGTGGCGCTCTCCAATCACTGGCTCCTGCAACCGTTCCGGTTGGTCGAGTGGCTGGGACCGGTAGCAACACCAGCCCTGCTCATTGCCATCGCCATATTGCTGCTGGCTCTGAATTTCGTCACTGCAGCTCTGACGGTCGCCGTTGTGATCTGGATAGGATTTCTGTACTCGTTCTTCGCGGCGCCTCTCGCGCGGCTGCTGCGCAGGTTCGCCCATGGCGGCCAACCTACGAGCGGTGGCGTGCGATCGCGGCCGCCTACTGGTGGCCGGCAATTGTAAGTATTTATCCACCAGCTCGGTCCGGACCGATCCCCGACAAGCGGCAGCGCGGGATCAGTCCAGCGCGGACTCGTCATGTTGAACACCCAGACGGAAGCGCGGGAGTTTTTTATCGACAAGGTGGTTGCGCGGGCGAAGACCGAAGGTATCACGCTCTCGCACGATGAGCAGCAGATGCTGCGCTGGTCGGAGGTCGAGGCGGACTCGTTGGCCGATCCCGGGCTCGCCGAGCGTCTTGCTGCTCACACCTCTGACGGCGATTACGAACGCGGGTTCGTGAGTCTAAAAGGGTTCGACCACTCTGCGGTAGATTATCAGTGGGCCCTGCCGCTACCGGTCAGGAGGAGGGACGATGCGTCATATCCGGCTGACCCCACTCGCCCTGGTTACGATTCCCCTGACGCTCGGCGCGACTCAGCCGCCCCCAGATTTCAGCGGACGTTGGATAGCTGTGGAACCTCAGAAGATTGCCGGGCACGAGCTCATCGTGACGCAGGACACCGCCACCCTGCGGCTCGAACAGATACGTGTGGAAACCCATGTGACCTACGACACGCTTGGGCGTCGACAAGGTCCACAAAACGGCACGCGCGAGTCCACGACTTATCGACTCGACGGCGAGACACTCGTTACTAGCTATGAGGGCCAGTCGGTACGTTCAAGCCTCCGCCGACAGAACATGCGCCTATTGCTCCGCGACGTGTATCAGCCCCCTGGCGCCACCTTCGAGCGCACCCTCTCGTTGGATAATCGCGGACGACTGGTATTGGAACATCCTCTGCCATCGCCTGGCGAGGACCCTATGCAGGCGTCGGAAACAGTTCTCGACATCCGGCGAATCGTATTCGAGCGTCGCTGAGTGTGATGTCGCACAGGGTTGACCCTACCGAGGGTGGCGCGCGCGCTGGAGCCTCCTGCATATTCTGATTGAAATGTCGTGACCAAGCTCGCTCAAGCTCGTCGGATCGGGCCTCTCGTGGTCCTGTTGTCCTTGACGACTTCGGGCTCCGCGCAGGTCCTCCCTGTCGCTGGCGCTCCGCCTGGGCCACGCACCGGGATGATCGTCGGCCAGGTCGTGGACGCCACCACCGGCGATCCGGTGCCTGAGGCCATCGTCATGACTGACGATGCCGAAGTATCTCGAGAATCCGGCAGCGCCGGGTGGCCGCGTGATGGCGGACGGCGAAGGCCGCTTCTTCTTCACGGATCTGCCTGCCGGGCGAGTACTACCTGCAAGCGAGAAGGACGGCTATGCGCCCGGAGAGTACGGCGACCGCCGGGCGTGGGGCCAGAGCCAGCTCCTGTCGCTGGCCGAGGGTGAGCGGCTCACGGACATCACGCTCAAGGTGTGGAAGTACGGCGTCATCGCCGGCACCGTCGTGGACGAAGCCGGCGAACCGGTCGTCGGCGTCGCGGTGCGGGCGCTCATCAAGAGACGTCGTCGCCGGACGCACGCGGTACGGCAACATGGAAGTGATTTCCGAGCTCGTGCCGAGCCGCGACGACTGACGATCGCGGCATGTTCCGGCTCTCGCAGTTGATGCCAGGGACGTACGTGGTTCTCGTGCCGTCCACGCAGACCACCGTGCCGGCCGCGTTCCTGGAAAAGCCGGACTATGCGCTGCGGAGCGAGCTCTATTTCGCGGGCGTCGCCGAAGTGTCGCTGCTCGGGCAGCCTCGCACGCAACAGGTGGGCGACTTCGCACTGCTGACGTTGAATCGCGTGCTGATTCCTCCGCCGCCGTCGGCGGCGGGCCGCATGGCCGTGTATCCGACGACGTACTTTCCGGCCGCGGCGACCGCGGGCGCGGCGACGCCGATTACGGTCGACAGCGGCGAGGAACGAGAGGACATCACGATCTCGGTGCGGCCGGTGCCGGCGGTACGCGTGTCCGGCCGCCTCGTGACGCCGGACGGATCGGCTCCGCCGCCGACCACCATCCGGCTGGTCGGCGCCGCGATGACCGACGTCATTACGAGAGGTCTGGCCAGCGGGCCGGAACATGTCGGATTGGACACCGTCACCGGGATGAGCGATGCAACCGGCCGCTTCACGCTGCTCGGCGTGCCGGCCGGCGAGTACGTCCTCACGCAGGCCAACAGGTTCCTCTCCAGGGCGATTGAACAAGGCCAGCCCGCGTACTGGATCTCCCAACCCGTCACCGTGGGCGCAGATGACCTCTCCGATCTCGTCGTCGACGCTTCGGCCCGCGCTTCGCGTCGAAGGCCGGATCGAGTACAACGGCGCGGCGCACCCCGCCGCCGCCGGCCGCGGGAATTACGTTCGAGACGCCGTCCGGCGAACCAGGGCAGTTCTCTGTGGCAGGCCACGAAAGGCGCGACGCTGACGTTCTCCACCGTCGCCGCCGGCGGCCAGTACATCGTCCGGCCTTCGCGCTGGGAGGCGGAGCGTGGTTCGTGCGGTCCGTCACGCTCGGTGGCAAGGACATCACGGACCGCGTGTTCGACTTGCAGGCGGACGCAACGTCACTGGTCGTGACCTACACCGATCGGCCGTCCAAGGTGTCCGGCACGGTGACCGACGAGCACGGCGCCACAAGCCCGACCGCGGTCGTTCTCGTGTTTCCTGTCGATCCGCGGAGGTGGTCGGGCTACGGCGCGTCTCCGCGAACGCTCAAGAGCGCGTTGGTGACGCGAACCGGCGTCTACACGATCGATCACCTGCCGCCCGGCGACTACTACGCAATCGCGGTCGGGGCCGCGGATATCGACGGGTGGAGGGATCCGGCCACGCTCGAGGCGCTCGCGACCCAGGCAACGAGGCTGAGCATCGCCGCGGACGATCCGCCGAAGACGCTCGATCTCCGTGTGAAGGCAATCCGATGATCGACCGCTCTCGCTTTGTTCTCGTCGTTCGCGATCGCGTGCGGCGCTGCCGCGGCATCCGGCGCAGCCGCCAGTGCGCGATAACGCGCGCGTTGCGGCTGGCACCGCGTCGATCGCCGGCACGGTCTTCGTCGCCGGCGACGGCGAAGCAGCCGGCGCGCCGCGTACGCGTGACGCTCACGAACGTCGCGCGGCACTTCGCCAGGTCAGACCACGACTACCGACGACGGCGGCGCATTCGCCTTTCGCGGGCTGCCGGCCGGCCGGTACGAGCTGCAGGCGTTCAAGAACGGCTATCTCAGAGCGAGCTACGGCGCGTCACGGCCGGACCGTGCGGGCACGCCCGTCGTCGTGAAAGACGCCGAGGCCGTCGCGAATCTCGCGATGACGATCGCGCGCGGCGGCGTGATCACCGGCATCGTGCGCGACATTGGCGGCCGGCCTGTGCCTGGCGTGAACGTGCGGGTGCTGAAGCTTGGCTACAACGCGGTAACCGGTGAGCGCACGCTCGGCGCGCCGAGCACCGGCAGCGTCGGACTCACCGACGATCGCGGCGAGTACCGCGCGTACGGCTTGCCCCCGGGCGGCTATCTCGTGGCCGTCGTGCCCAGCCGTCCCGTCGGGGCGAGGCAACGACGACATCCGGCAGCTGACGGCGGCCGAGGTGCGGCAGGCGTTACAGGCGGCTCGCGCCGGCGCCTCTACCGCCACGGTCAAGCCGGGCCAGCCGACACTCCGCCGCCATCACGCGCGCGTGAACTACGCACCGATCTTTCATCCCGGCGTCACCGACATCGGGGCGGCGGCGACGATCGCCCTCGGCATGAGCGAGGAGCGCGACGGGCGTCGACATCACGATTCAGCTCGTGCCGACGCGCGACCATCTCGGGCACGATCAACTCGACGGCAGGCGCGCTTCCCCCGTCCCTCTCGGTACGGCTCGTGCGGGCCGGCCCGCAAACCGAAATGGTCGCGGGCGCGGGCCTGCGCGGGCCTGTCGGCGCAACCGCGTGCCGACGGCACCTACGTGTTCACCGGCGTTGCGCCCGGCGCGTACACGGTCAAAGCGATCATCGGAGTGGACGGCGGCCGCGGCGCGCCGCCGCCCAACACGCCGACGCTGTGGGCGGCGGCTGACGTGATGGTGAGCGGGCCAGGATCTCGACGTCCCGCTGACGCTTCAGCCCGGCGTCGCGATCAACGGGCGCGTCGTCTTCGAGGGCTCGCAGCCGACGGCCGCCGAACTTCAGACGCTCTCGTTCGGGCTGTGCCGCCGGGATCGGGCGGCCAGGTTCAGGCGAGCGGCGGCGGCCGCGTGGATGCCGAGGGACGCTTCACGTTCGCGGGCGTCATCCCGACACGTATCGCTTCGTGACGAAATGGAACGCGCCGCGCCGCGCATCGAGAAGTGGATCGATCAAATCGTCCACCGCGAACGGCCGCGAGGCCTTCGAGGCGCCGCTTCGCGTGAACCCGAACGAAACGTGGACTGGACGGTCACATACACGGACAAGCCGACCAGCCTGACCGGCGTCTTCCAGGACAGCAGCGGCCGCGCGGCGACCGACTACTACATTCTCGTCTTCTCGTCCGACCGCAAACACTGGACGCCCGGCTCGCGCCGCATCCGCATGACCCGGCCGGCCACAGACGGCGCCTTCAGCGTCAAGGGCCTCCGCCCGGCGAGTACTTTCGTCGCGGCTCTTGCCGGACCTGGAGACGGGCGAGTGGAACGATCCGACGCTGCTCGAGCAGCTCGTGCCGTCGTCGGCGAAGGTCACACTGCGGGACGGCGAGACGACGACGCAGGATTTCCGGATTGGAGCAGCAGCGGCGAGGGGCCGGTAGCACTCGCATAGTTACTTGTCGAGGTATTCCTTGCGGCCGCGAGCAAGGTAGTCGGGATTCTTCAGGCGGATTCGGACGCTGTGCCACTTGCCGTCTTTCACCGGATGGTTCGGGTAGTAGCCGATGCTGTATTGGTTGCGGAGCTCCGCAGCAATCGTGTCGAGAACCGCGTCCATGTTCTTGCCGAATGCGGCCTCGGAGATCTCCCATGCCCTGCCGCCGCTCGCTTCGCCGAACCGGTTCAGCACCTTCATATCGACGGTGGTGTTGTTCGGTGTGCTCGATCTGGAGTTTCCGGAAAGTGGATCGGTTCCCATGTCGAATCCCGGCGCTCCCTTGATCCCGACGCTGTAGACCAGCATTTCGGCTTCGCGGATGTTCTGCAGCGCCTTGTCGAAGCGCGTCAGGCTCGTGGTGTCTTCGCCGTCGGTGACGAGCAGCACCAGCCTTCTTCTGATAGCGGCCCTGTTTCACTTTCTGCAGCGCCTGATACAGCGAGTCGTACAGCGCGGTGCCACCGCCGACGTTGACCCAGGTCAGCAGCGCGTTCCTGAGTTGTGTGCGATCGGAGGTGAAGTCGGCGATGAGCGACGCCCGCATGGCGAAGGTCATGAGGAAGATTTCATCTTCCTTGTGAATCATCGAAAAGAAGCGGTCGACTGCGCGCTGAGCTGTGCGGATCTTGCTCTCCATGCTCTGGCTCGCGTCGATAATTACGCCGATGCTGATCGGTAGATCCGCTGCTGGCAACAGGTGTTTTGATCGTCTGGGGCTGCCGTCTTTTCGACGATGAAGTCGTCGATGGTGAGATTCGGTAACGTCCGGCCTTTTCCGTCGACGACGGTCTGGGCATGTTGTAAGCGCCGCTCCGGGCGAACGTGACATCGTCGATGATCGGCGTGTTGCTGGTGTGAACTTTGAGCGGAACTGGGAGCCGAAGAAATTGATCGAGGCGTCCAGCATCGCGCGCTTGTTGATCACTCGCATGTAGTCGACCTTGCCGATTTCAGTCCAGCTATCCTGAAGCGCCGTCGATTCGACAACGTATTGATAGGCGTCGACGCCGGAACCGAATCGGTAGGGTTGATATTTCCTGCCCCACTGCGTCATGAACGCCAGGGTGCTTTTGCTGCTGAGCGGAATGACGTGAGGGAGTACCAGAAGCTTGTCGCTTGACGAACGGGCCACCAAGCTGGCCATTGATGTCGCGATACCGGCAGAGAGCGTCTCGCTCTGTGAGGGCACGGCCCAGAACTCTGTGAAGTAGATGGTCAAGTTTCACGGTAGCGCGCACAGGCAGAGCGCCTGCTAGAATCGGCGCGAGCTATGGAAGCAGACAACACGCTCGCCGGTGCGGCCGAGGAAAATCATGACCGTGGTTGGCGTAGTCATGGTGGGACTGGCCTTACTGGTGGCCCTCGGCAACGCTGTATTCAACTGACCTGCCTAGGTGCGCGCTTCGGTGGCTGGCTTTAGGCGTGTTAGTTAGTGACACCCCTAATTCGCCTTCCACGACTGCGCGCACGAAGCGCCGATGCGTTCCATCGCGGCGGGGTCATGGATCACTTTTGCGCCCAGCCCAGACCTCAGCTATACTTGCCATCGCTGCGAGGAAAGCGGTCGGTGCCAAATTGCCGGTCACGACATGCCCGTTCTGCCAATGCGTCGACATCCGTCTCGTGTTCGAGGCTGACGACGGACTGAAGTCCTACACGTGTCACGCGTGCACGCGCACGTTCCACGTGACCGAACTGCAGCTGGCTGAACCAGAGACAATCAAGGCGAGCGAACCGCCACCCGAGAAGTCCGGACAAGGACCAAAAAAGCGGTAGCTCGCTCATGGCTCCCGCCACAGCGTGAGGAGCTGCGCCTTATCCGCGCGAGCGCACAGCCGCTTCAGGCTGATGAGCAGTGAGAGCGCACGCGCGCATGCGCGACGCGGTTGCTAGCGGTCAAAAGCCGGCGGAATCTCGAGATCCGCTCGGCGCTGAGTTGAAACCCGTATATCAGAACCCGTGATGCGCATCTCGGAGTCCTGCAGCGCGAGCTTGACATCGCGAGTGCCGCGGTGGAGTTGCAGCGTGAAGCTTGCAGAGACGAATCTTGAATCTGTGGATGTCGTCACCTGCGCGCGCTCCGCTCGGAAAACTGCTGGACCCGTGATGCGGCTGGCGCACCCCGAAGGTCCCGGTTGCCACCACCAGACGCCTTGCGCATCAGTACGGTCAACTGCGATGCACACGCCGAAGCCTGCACCCGCGACGTCCACCGGGGTAGTTGTCACAGTGTACCGAGGGAGGGAAGGGGCCGATCCTCTGCAGCCGACCAGGAACGGAACAAGCAGCAGGAGGGGAAATGTGAAGCGCGCCGTCAATTCGCGCATGCGCCAATTCTAGCATTGGCGGCTGCCCATATAATCCCCAACCGTGGTCGGCGAATCGCGGTCAGAAGAAGCGGAGGTTGAGTATGCTCAGATATGCAGTTGCTGTTGCCGCTGCCATTGTGCTGGGTTCAGGGTTCTCAAGAGCGCAACCTGCCCCCTGTGATCCCAATGCGCCAGCTACCGACGCGCAGGTCGCTCGGCGTCGGGCAGCAATCACTGGGGCGCGCCAGATCAATACCGCGGAAGCCAAGGCGTGGGCCGCGAACAAGCGGTTTGCGCCGCTACAGGAATTGACAGGCTTCTCCATCCCCGCTGGTTTTGAGGCGCAAGTCTCAACGGACGAAGCCAGCTACACGTTCTCGATAAAAGATCTCCAGGACTCGTGCAAGTTCGCAGTGTTCTCGGATCAGAAGGGCCTGATCTACACCGCGACTCCGCTTCAATAGACCCGGTTTTCTAGAGACCGCTACCGCCGGTCGCTGGCGTCGTGATGGGCGGCCTCGCGTACTATGGTCGGCTGCTCCTCCGCCTGTCTGAAAAAGGCGTGAAGGTATTAGCGTCGCCAAGCATACCCAGTTGGACCAACTGCGCGCGTTTCTGGAACATATGCGGAGCCTGCAGGAAGCCGGCTTCAAGTTCGAGCCGCTGCAGCCCGCGAGCGGTACGCCGAACGTCGCGCCATTGTGACGAACATGCAGCCAACGGGAACGACGAGTCCTGCCCAGCACTCCCGTGATGCCGCGTTTAACATGCGCCATCACCTGCGCGTCGCGTCGACGGCGCTGTGGCCCGTCGCTTCAACCTGCGTCTGGATCACGGTGGCGGCACTCATCGCCATCACAGCGCCCTATGTGCTGCGGGAGCACATTCGCGTCGCCGAAGCGATCATCTTCCTCGCCGCCGCACTGGGTGGGATCGGCGGGCTGGTTGGCTTCTGGTACTCGGCGGACGCTATTGAATTTGTCGTAAGAGGGTACAAAGTCTGTCGGCTGAGTGATGGACGCTGGGCGTACGCCGAACGCAGACCCGACGGAGCAGTTGGCCACCTGACGATCGGCTACAAGCCGCTGGCCCAAATGTACAGCCCGCCTTGCGAGGTACATCTGCCGTCCGCTGTTCAGTGGGACAGCGCAACGCCCACTTGGGCACGCGGTCGACGGGAAGAGATCCTCCGCAACATCGCCAAGGACATGGGGATCGAGACCGGACGGAAGATCCACTTCGTGGATGCGCCAGTTGATCATCACGAAACATCCTGTGCCGGCGGCAGCGAGGGCGACGTCGTCGAGTAGATCGCGAGCGGACGGCGTGCGACTGATCACCCCGCTGACATCCAGCCCCGGCTCCCTCACGGCAGACAACCTGAACACCACCGGCGCCCACCCCGTTCGACTGGGGCTCCGACCGGGCTATGCTGGTCGGCTTACTATCAGATAGGCAGAAGCGTGACATTCCCCGAAGCTGTCGAAATCAATGGCGACCAGCCAGACATTGTCGGACTCGTTTGCGGGGCTCTCGTGGCGATCGGGTCAGCCACGTAGGAGTCGTTGTGGAACCCGCGAATGTGAACTTCTTAATGTTCGCTTCGCGGTGGCATCGGCTGTACTTCGACTTCGGCGTCGTCTTCTGGAGACCAAGTGAAGACGGACCCGTTAGCTTCGTTGCAGAGGAATTGGGTGCGTCTTTTCGAGCGGACGACATCGGCACTCGCTTCGGAGTGGTCGGGCTGCGACTTGAAGCTGTTCGCTACGACGCGTTGGACGACGGCTCGCGCGTCACATTGCAGTTCGATCGCAGGCAGGTCAGTTTGAGTGCCGCAATGACGTGACGACTTACTCTGCCTAACCCGCCATTGCAGCGGACTGGCGCGTCGAATCGAGAATCCGTTTGGTCCAACCGTGTTACCCATGTCTCCGGCGTGAGATCACCCGGGCGGGTGCAGTTGACGGCGAGCACGATGTTTTTCTGTCGGTCTCCTCGTTCGTTGGCGACTGGCTTTTCGAGGGCAGTGCAGGCATCACCGGCCCGATGTCGGCTCGCTTCAGCATCTCCGGTGAGACCGACCCGTGGCAGCCAATCATTGCGGCGCGACTCCGGCATTCGCACTCAGCTTCGACGACACTGACCCCTGCCCGAGCCAGGCACCATGCTGCTCGTCGCGGGCGCGCTCACGGCTCTCATGCGGAAACGGCTCGCAGATCGCCGGTGCTAGTGCCAGGAACGGCTGCGGCATCGCGATTGCGGCGGCACAGCCCGAGGTGTCGAATGCGGAAGCTCGTTGTCCAATCTATGTCCGTCGTTGCCGGAATCGGGCTGCTGTGCACAACCCCGGCGTTGGCCGATCCGCTAACGGTCACGAGCGGTCCTGTCACCGCGCAGCCGATCAGCGGCGGCCCGTTCACGCTCGCCGGCGACGGGTTCTCGCTGTCGGGAGCTGCCACGTTCCCCGGATACCAGTCGGGGTTCTGGGCATGCAACCCATGCCGGGCGAGCGATGCACTCATCCTCAACCTCGGCAGCAGTGTCATGGGGTCGTTCGACAGCGGCTTGCCCGGCGAATTCGATCACGTGCTCTACGAGCAGACCTGGCTCGCCGGCCAGCTCCGATTCACGGCGGGCAACGTGACGTCCGCCATTCTCGCCGAGGGTCGGACATCGATCAGCCTGCCGTTCACGTTCGTCGGAGAGCTTGCGAATTACGAAAGCTTCGCCAGCCGCGCCACGCCTGGGAGCGTGCCGCTCTTCATCGCGACGTTCACCGGCAGCGGGATCGCGACAGCGAATTTCAGAGGTCCATTCGCCGACCCGGGCGGGCTGTTCTTCGCCGACAGCATCACCTACGACTTCGTGCCCGCCGCGCCGACGCCGGAGCCCGCGTCCCTGCTGTTTGTCGGCACCGGGGTGGCGGGGTTGCTCGCCCGACGCCGTGTGCGGCGGAATCTCGGGGGCTGACGCAAAAAGGCCCCTTGCATCCTCAGCCCGAGGCCGACAGGAATTGCTCGGCCATACCTCCCCCCGACGTCTCTCCTCCGCTCGCGCCAGGGTGGAGGTATGTTCGAGCCGCGAGTGGTCGTTTCTTCGCATTAACAACCGGAGGACAGTAGATCATGCGAGTCTCGAGGAGGAAGGCGCTCGCAGGGCCTGAATTGCTGCGGGTTCGAGCCTCCGATCTGGAGATCTACGCAAGTCATCCCGCCACCGCGAAGAAATTCACGCGTCGCGGCTGAATTTCTGCCGGCAAAGCTGGGGAGGCGAGAGTGGAAAAGAGGCAGCTGGACGGCGACCACGTTTTCCTCATCCGCGGATTTCTGACGCACGAGGAGTGCGGCGCATTTGTAGCGATGAGCGAGCACGCGGGATACGAGGAGGCCACAATCACCACGGCGAGCGGCTTCGTCATGGCGAAGGAGATTCGGAACAACGCACGACTCATCGTGGACAATCCATCGCTCGCGCACCAATGGTGGGAGCGCGCCTCAAGCTTCCTGCCCAACAACATCGGAGCATGCCGCGCCGTCGGCTTCAACGAACGGTTCCGTTTTTACAGATACGACTCGGAACAACGCTTTGCCCCGCACTTTGATGGCTACTTCAGGCGGCCGTCTGGTGAGCGCAGCCAGCTCACGTTCATGGTTTACCTGAATGAGGACTTCACCGGGGGCGAGACAAAGTTCTACAGCGAGGATCGGGCGTGGCGGTTCTCCGTCCGGCCCGAGCGCGGCACGGCTTTGATCTTCGTGCATTTGCAACTGCATGAAGGTGCGCCAGTCGTCAGCGGCCGAAAGTACGTGCTGAGAACCGATGTGATGTACAGCATCGCCAACCGAGAACGCGTAGGCAGTTTGCGGCCGAACACGGGTCGACGGCGCGTGGGAGGCCAGCTTCTCAACAACCAGACCGCATGTACGGCGTGGACTTTGGTTCGAGTTGACGATGCTTCGGATTTCGTGGTCGACTCGCCCTCGCCTGACCTGCCGTTGTGGGCTTCCTCGCCGCGAGTGATTAAGGGACGCGTACCATTCGAACGTACCCTGTCGTTCGATGCTCGCGGACGGCTGGTGCTCGGGCTCGAGCATCGGCCAACACCGGGCGAGGATCTACTGAAGGTACGGCAATAGGCAGTAAGGGGGACCCCCAATGGAGGATTGGCACGCTGGGACGCTTCCCACCTCGCTGAACGTCGAACACCCGCACGGAGCGGACCTCTTGGAGATACGGCCGGGCAGGTTGGAGCCGTGTCCCACGAAGCTGTGCGTTATGAGCGGATGCGAGGGAACGATGGATCTTGTGCTCTCGCACGAGGAATACCCAGACGGCAATCCTGATCACTTCTCCGAATGGCCGCATCTGTATCGCCGCTGGGTTTGTCAGCGGGACAAGACACACTCTCGCAACGTCACGGAATACGAGTGGGAGGCGGTAAAACAGTTCGCCGTCGAAGCGAAGATCGATAGGCAGCAGTCCCACACGCCCCTAGGTCTCGCCGGCATCGTCCTCGCGGTGGTGTTGCTACCCTTCATTGTGCTGGGGGTGCTCTTTTTAATGATTAAAGCGGCGGTTCAACGACTGCTTCAGCTTCTCTGGCGCGAGATAGGGTGGTGTGACGCCCAAGGGTACGGGGTCGGAACTTGTCCCCGCATCCGGACGAGCGCCGGAAGGGGACTAGCGAAGCACTCGACGCGAGCCCAGTCGGCGCGCAGCTGAAGGACTATGTCAGCGACTACGCGGGGCCCGCGAGGTTCATCTGCGGGAATCAGCGACAAGATCATCCTTTGACAGCCCGGCGCTGTGCACTGCATGGCAAGACTCGGCGTCAACGCGATCCGGAATACGGGCGGGTGAACCATCGACGTGCGGCGTTGAACCAAGTCGTCAGTCTGGACGGTTGACGTTCTCCTCCGGCGCGAGCACGCGAATGACCCATTTTCTGCATCTCACGGTGCCTCTTGTCGCGTTGCGCCAGTGTTGCCCTAAACCATTGGCTTTCCGTCAGCAATTCAACATGCGACGGATCGTTCGCACACACCCATGTGGCGTATCGTGGAAACTCCAGGTGCGCCGGAGGAGGTAGCTCTTCGATCGGTTCGCGGAGATACATCGTGCCCGTGCAGCCGGTGCTGGTGCAGGCTCTGTTCGGAATGTCATCGGGCAGCGTCGTGTCGGCTTCCCGGATGCGGAACACACCCGCGGCGTCAGCAGGCATGCGCTGATTCTAAGTCGAGAGCGGACTCATGCCGCGGTTCTGAGCGGACCGTCCAAGCCAAAGGCGATGGAAGGGGGGAACGTCCCCAGGCGGAACTACGCCAAGTTGGCCGCGCGATTTCTCCCGGATTGCCGCGTGATCGACACACGAAACTGAAGCAATGCGTTCGGCCGGCGGCTGCCGGCGCACCAAGCCATGGCGATCCAGCGGCTCCGGTCGGTCAGGCCCTGCAGGCCGTACATCCTTGTAGCGTTGGCGCGTAGCTTCTTTCTAGCAAGCGGATCGCATTGCGAATCGGCGCTCGGCTATAATGCCCACCATCCCTACAGGAGGCGAGTCTCAATGAGGAGCGGCTGCGCGTTACTCGTGTCGCTAGCCGTGTGCTCCGCCGCTGGAATCGCACAGAGCGAGCTCCCCGACGCCGACCACACGTGGGTCGTGGGCGCGAAAGCGATGCGACAGCGAAACAGCCAGGCTCCTTTGCAGATAACCCTCCACTCCGGGCTTCGCATTGCGGTTCCCCCGCAGGACGTGCACGAGTACGGGACCGCCATCGTTCGCAGCGCGATGATGACACAGGCGAACCCTTCGGTGCGGCCGGCTCTCCTATTCGTGCTGCAAACGCGTGGAACCGCCCCGGTCGGCAGGTCCGACGTGGACGTGACTTTGGCCTCTGGCACTATTGTGCGAGTGCGGGCAGGCGACGTGAACGATGTCCGGCTCACGGGCCTTCGCACAACGCTGGCGCAGGAACGTTCCCGGCTCGCGGAGGCAGCACGTCCCCGCGCTGCGCCGCCCCCCGACCGAACTGTAGGAATCGAGTTCGATACAAAGGGCGTCGAGTTTGGCCCGTGGCTTCGCCGATTTGTCGCGCAGGTGCGCAGAAACTGGATAGCCGAGCTGAATGCTTCGCCGGAGGCGATGGCTAGCGGAAAACAGGCGCAGGTCGTCGCTACTTTCAGCGTGCATAAAGATGGCAGGCTGACGGATGTGTCAATCAAGGAACCGAGTGACGTTGCAGTATTCAATGAACCGACGCTCCGAGCCCTTCTGAAGTCCAGCCCGACGGTCCGTCTGCCTCCAGACTATCCAGATCAGTCCGTTTCCTTCACCCTCACGTTCTATTTCAATCTGCCTCCTCCCGAAGTGAAATAGTAGGGAGTGCCGCTGCCGAAGAATTGGCGCGCCGCGCGAACGGGAGTGGAGGAGAGTTGGCCGCCAACTAATGGAGCGTCCCCAGCGGGCATTACACCGTTTAACGTAGTCGGGCGGTGGGCCGCGTAGGGCCGTCCGACCGTGATGCACCGGACCGCGGGGAACGGTTTACTTCTTCGCGCTCGAGGGGCCAGAGCGGGCGAGGACCTTGGCCGCCTCCACGTTCCATTCCTTGATGGTCGGGAAATCGCGCATCGCCTCGAGCATGCGGGCGCTTGCGGCGAGCATGACGTCCTCGGTCTGCCGGCCCTCGCCGCCGCCGGGGCGAGGATAGACGCGCGTGAGTGTTCCCGTGAGCTCTTTCTCGCGCAGCGTGCCGCTGAACCGGAACTGTCGATCGTACGATTCGAACGTCAGCTTCCCGGTGGCGGCGTCGTACTCGACGCTGTCGAGCGTGCCGGTGTCGAAGTCCGACTGCTGCCCTTCCGTAAATTTGAAGAAGCCGACGAGTTGCGGGCCGGCGCGCCACAGCTGCACCACGTAGCCGTACGCGTGCTCAGGCGTCGTCCGGATCTTCGAGAACGCGCCGTGGACGCGCACCTCGGGCGCCCCGCCGGCCGGCCGCTGCGCCGCGCCAACCGCGCAGCCGGCGAGAACGAAGACGGCGGCGAGGCTGAGGACGCGCCAGACGCCGCTGCTAGGGATTCGTGACATTGACATTGATGATAACTACGTTGGCGCTGCTGGGGTCGACGGATCGTATAGGTGCCCGACACCGTGAGCGTTACCGTGCTGGCGTCAGGCCGCTTGAATGACGAGGTGGTGATCGGCGATCAAGCAGGTTTGGCGTCCCCAGCGGGAACCGGACAACGTTGCACGCGGAAATTCTCAGGGATTGCCGCGTGAATCGCTGCGGCGGCTACTGTGTCTTCGACAGTGTGATGAAAACGGCTCGGTATGACCCCGGCATCGGAAACGGAAGGAAGCTCATCTCGCGTCGTGCGTAGCCGCCTGCCGCGCCACGAAGCGTCAGCTCTACGCCCGGCGTCAGATCCGTCAGGAGCAGACCGCCGTCATCGTCCCACGCGCCGCAGGGAGTCCTCTGGAGGATGGGCTCGCCTACGCCGTCCGCGCGTACGATCTGGATCGTGGCACCGTCGATGCAAGCACCGCTCTCACCGATCACCATTACCCAGAGCAGCGCGGAACCAGTGGGCGGGGCTGGTGGAGCGGGAGTTGTGACGGGCGAAGCAGGAGCCGTCGGTATGCGTGGGACGCTTTCCCTGGAACATCCGGCGAGGGCGACGATTACCAGGATGGCTAAGCCGAACTTCATGGAAGCCTCCTCACGCCCGGAACCACGGCCGAATATAGCATCGATGATGGAGGTCGTCTACCGGCGCGCCGTTAGGCGACTCTGACGATGCCGCGTATGGTCACCTGTAGGAATGGCATCCCCAACGGGAGTGGAGGAGAGTTGGCCGCCAACTAATGGAGCGTCCCCAGCGGGATTCGAACCCGCGTTTTGGCCTTGAAAGGGCCACGTCCTGGGCCTCTGGACGATGGGGACCCGATGCAGTACTGACGCGCTCCAGCGAGGCCGCCGGAACATCCGATGATAACATGACGGGAGGCAAAGCTCAGGGGCTTGACGTGCCACGCACATCGATCGTCGCCTTCACGATCGGACTGCTTTTCATCGGCGGCTGCGGTGCGTCGTCACCCACTTCGCCGTCCGACGTCTCCCGCGCTCAACTCGTCTCCGCACCCACACGCATCGTCGCTGACGGAAAGACGCTGACGCTGAGCGCTACCCTGTGGCGCGACTTCATGCCGATCTCGCCGCCGGATGGGAAGCCGCTGGCGGCCGTGCTGCAGATCGCTACCGACGACGGATCGCAGGTGCCAGTCAGCGTGACGGCTGACACGAGCTGGGTTCTTCACAGCGCCGACATGTGGTCGGCAAAGGTGGAGCAGCGGCCGCGGGCCGAGACGGCACCAGCGTACGAAGTCGTGGCGCGGAATGGACCGAAATGGGAACCGGACGTCAGCGTCGACGTGGTCGTGCGGCTGGTCGATTCGACCGGACGATCGTTCCTGCTTCGAGCCGCCGGACAGAGGATAGTCGCAACGCAGTAGGATTGCCGGAATGCCAGACGAGTTCCAGATCACGTGTCCGTTTTGCGGCGAGCACGTCGAAATCTACGTCGAGCCTGACGTCACCGGCAGCTTCGTTCAGGACTGCGAGGTGTGCTGCAATCCGTGGCGCGTCCTCGTATCTGATCGAGGCGACGATCGCGTTGTTCATGTGACTCGCGCTGACGGCTCGGAATGAGGAAACCACGATCGCGATTTGGCCGACGATTAGGGGATCTGACGTAGCAGCGAAGCAACTCGACAGAAATAATTTTTCAAATTTCTTGCGTCGCACGCACGATCTCGCTTGACACGCGAATAGTCGCGGCGTAGATTCTCCAACGCTGCGCGCGTCGAACGGTGACACGTCAGCTTCGTTGGTCAGCGATAAGCGAAGCAGATTAGTTCTCGGGATGCAACGGGACTTCGCAAGAAGAAACCGAAGCGGCCCGGCGAACACAAGATGCACGCAATCGCGGGAAAGAAGAAGGGCGGCGGTTCTCGAGCAACAAGTTCCGGAACGCGGCAACGTGCGAACACGCGCAAGCGATCGTTTGTCAGGTTGCAGCATGAAGGGGTTTGCTGAATGAGAGCTGGCGCATCTTCCTAACTGAAGACGTGAAAACGTCTTCGGCCAGCAAGCGGGCGAGTGGCCTCCGGCGCGCGCACATTTGTTGTACGGCCACCCCATCCTCTTCCTGCGTCCTCCCTCCGCGGTTTCAGGTCCCATTCAATCCTCGCGCAGTTCGGAAATTCTAAAGCGTCAGTCGATCTCGCCGCGGCTCCTGCGTCGATAGAATGGACCACGATCCCCGTGGCCCAGGGAGCAGAACCGTGAGATACATGCTGCTGATTTATGGCGACGAGCGCGTCTGGTCGTCGCTGAGCGAGGAAGACATGCGCCGCATCTACGCGGACCACAACGCGTACGGGGCGGAAATGACGACAGCCGGCGTCCTCCTCGGCGGCGCCGAGCTGAGGCCGGTCGCGACGGCGACGAGCATTCGCTTCTCGGGCGGGCGGACCAGAACCGTCGACGGCCCGTTCGCGGAAACGAAAGAGCAGCTCGCCGGCTACTACGTGATTGAGGTGGACAACCTCGATCGGGCGATCGAGTGGGCGGAACGCATGCCAGGCATGAGCGAAGGGACGGTCGAGATCCGCCCCTTCGCGCCGGTCAATTCGCTCCCATGCTCCTGACGCGCCTGCTCGATCGCGTCGCGCGCACCGAGGGCCCGGCCGTGCTGGCCGGGCTGATCCGGTTGACGGGCGATTTCGACGCGGCCGAAGACGCGCTGCAGGAAGCGTACGCCCGAGCAATCGAGGCGTGGACTCGCGATGGCGTGCCAGATCGCCCGGCCGCCTGGCTCAACACCGTGGCCCGACGCGTGGCGATCGATCGCTTCCGTCGCGATCGGACCGTCGAACTCTCGCCCGATCGGCAAGCCGCGGACGCTGGCGATCCGCAGCCGGTCGAGGACGACCGGCTCCGCCTCCTGTTCGTCTGCTGCCATCCGGCGATCGCGCCCGACGCGCGCTGCGCGCTGGCGCTTCGCTCGCTCGGCGGCCTCACCACGCGCGAAATCGCCCGCGCGTTTCTCGAACCGGAAGCGACGACCGCCCAGCGGCTGGTCAGGGCCAAACGAAAGATCCGCGAGGCGCGCATTCCGTTCGAGATTCCGGTCTTCAGGAAACTGCCCGAGCGGGTCGACACGGTGCTGTCGGTGCTGTACTTCATCTTCAACGAGGGCTACACGGCGACGGACGAGCCGTCACTGGTGCGGCCCGATCTTGCCGCGGAAGCGATTCGCCTCGCGCGGCTCACCGTCGATCTGATGCCGGACAACCCCGAAGCGCAGGGACTACTCGCGCTGATGCTGCTGACCGACGCGCGCCGCGGCGCGCGCCTGACGCCGGAAGGGGAGCTTGTCACGCTCGAGGATCAGGATCGGCGGCTGTGGGATCGCCGGCTGATCGAAGAGGGTAGCCGCATCCTGGATGCCGCCCTGACGAAGCGCACTCCAGGGCCGTATCAAACGCAGGCGGCGATTGCGGCGCTGCACGCGTCCGCGCCGGCCGCCGCGGCGACCGATTGGCGGCAGATCGCAGCGCTCTACCAGGCACTGCGCGTCTGGACGCCGACGGCGGTCGTGGAGCTCAACGCGGCTGTCGCGCTCGGGATGGCGACGGACCTCGAAACCGCGCTCGATCGCATCCGCGAGCTGGAGACGCGCGCGGAACTGTCGTCGTATTACCTGCTCCCGGCCGCGAAAGCCGACCTGCTGCGCCGCCTCGAACGCTGGGACGAAGCCGCAGCCGCCTATCGCCGCGCCCTCGCGCTGGTCACGAATCCTGCCGAACGCAGGTATCTCGAGCGACGTCTGGCTCTCGTATCCTGTGGAATCATCGCCGGAGGAACGACATGAGGATCGATCTCGTCCTCGTCGGACACGATCTGCGATTTGCCTTCAGGCAGATGAAACGGAGCCCCGGCTTTACCGCCGTGGCGCTCGCCGCCGTCGCGCTTGGCATTGGCGCGAATTCGACGATCTTCAGCTTTTTCGACGCGATCTATCTGCGCACGTCGCCCGCCGCAGACGCCGGCCGCCTGGTCGCTCTTCACCGCGTCGACGAGCGCGACACGGGCGCGCGGGACGTTCTCAACGCCGCTCAATACGATTACGTTCGCCAGCACGTGACGGCATTCACCGGCATGGCCGCGCAGAACTGGAGCTGGACGTGGCTGTCCCACGGCGATCGGTCGGTCGAAGTTCAGGGCGCCCAGGTCTCCGCGAATTACTTCGACCTGTTGGGCGTGGCGCCGCACGTTGGCGGATTCTTCACCAGCACGAACGATCCCTCGTCCGTCGTGTTGAGTTACCGCACATGGATCGCCACGTTCGACGGAGATCCGTCCGTCATAGGGCGGATCGTCCGGCTCAATAGACAGTCGTTTACGGTAATCGGCGTCGCGCCACAGGACTTCGGCGGGATCTATCTCGGTGAGACATTCGGGTTGTGGACGCTTGCCGCGAAGCCGGACGGCGTGGCGGTCGCCAGGCTGCGACCCGGTGCCTCGCTCGAGGAATCGCGCGCGGAACTGGCCGTCCACCACGATCGGCTTGCCGAAGTGGCCGGCAAGGACGACAGGAATTCACGAGTGATCGTGGAGCCCCTCCGAGGTCTTCACCCGAACGTCCGCCAGGCGCTTGGCGTGTTTCCCTCGTTGCTCGCTGCCGCGACGATTTGTCTGCTCGCAATAACCTGCGCGAATCTCGCCGGTCTCTTACTTGCCCGCGCCGACTCGCGCCGCAAGGAGATCGCCGTGCGCCTGTCGCTCGGCGCTTCACGGCGCCGGCTGGTGCAGCAGCTGCTCACCGAGAGCCTCCTGATATCCGGCGCGGGAGGGCTGATCGGGCTGTGGCTCGCCGTCGGCGGCTGCCGGCTGCTCGAACAATTCTTCGGCTACCAGATCCCGGACATGCGTCTCACGCTCGACTGGCGGGTGGTGACGATGTCGGCCGTCCTGTCGGTGGCGACAGGGATCGTCTTTGGGCTGGTCCCCGCATACCACACGACGCGTCGCGATGTGGCGACCGCCATGCGAGGGCGCTCCTACGCGGGCCTCTCGGCTATCGCCATCCAGACGGCGTTGTGCGCCGTGCTGTTGATCGGAGCGGGGTTGCTGTTCCAGAGCATGCGGGCCGTGCTGGTGCGGCCGGGAATCGATCCGGACAAGGTTGCGCACTTCCGTCTGCGGCCGAGCCGGCTCGGCTACAGTCTCGAGCGAGCACGATCGTACCAACGCGAACTGCTGCGTAGAGTTGAAACCGTTCCCGGCGTCGAACGCGCGGTCCTGGCGAGGGTGCCTGCGGAGCGCGGCTGGTGCTGCGACATCGACGTGGCACTGCCGGGAGCAGAACCGATCAAGGTGCCGCAGAACGAGGTGTCGCCGGGTTTTCTCGCCGCGATGGCCATTCCGATTGTCGCTGGCCGCGACTTCGTTGACGGCGATCGCGGAGTGGTCATCGTCAATCAAGCGCTGGCCGGGAGGCTCTGGCCAAAGCAGAACGGCGTCGATCGGGAAGTCTTGATCGATCGTGAACCTCATCGCGTCGTCGGCGTCGCGGCCAACATCCACGCCGCGCAACCCGGCGAGAGCGCCTACCCGTACGTGTATCTGCCTCTGTGGGGACGCGATGCGAGAGACCCGCGGCTGTTCGTCCGCGTCAGCGGATCGGCCGCGCCGATCCTCGAACAGCTCAGACGGGTTGTCGTGTCAGTCGATCCCGACGTGCACGTCGGACAGGAATCGTCGCTTGCCGGCCGGACCGAAATGAGCTACCAGCGGGAACGCCTGCTCGCCGCGATGCTCGAGTTCACCGGCGCGGTGGCGCTCCTCCTCGGCGCGATCGGCCTCTATGGGCTGGTCAGTTATCAGGTATCGCGACGAACGCGCGAAATCGGAATCCGGATCGCGTTGGGCGCGCAGAGGCGTCAGGTGATCGCCTGGATCGTACGCCGGGGCCTGTTCGCGGCGTGCGTCGGGCTGGTGGTTGGGGCGCTGGTGGCCTGGCAGGCCGCGCCCATGCTCAGCGCGTTCCTTTACGGCGTCGGACCGGCAGACGCGGTGACGTTTGGCGTGGTGTTCGCTGTGCTCGGCGGCGTAGCCGTGGCCGCCAGCGTCCTGCCAGCCCGGCGCATCTCCCGCGTCGATCCGGCGGTGGCGCTCAGGGACCAGTAAGCGCGAAACCCGCGCTCATGAATCTTCAGCATTCTTCAGCGGTTCGTCACGACTGCACGACGCCGGGGCCGGTATCTTCTCGCACGGAGCCCGACATGATCGAGACACGCCTCCTGACTGTAGCTGCGTGCGCACTCCTGATTGCCTGCGGCAGCGCCACGTCGCCGTCGCGCCGCGACATCACCGGGCAATGGAGCGGTACAACGTCGCAGGGAAGTCCGATCAGCTTCACCGTGTCCGCGGACGAGAAGGTCACGACGATCACGGTGGGGCACAGCTTCAACGGATGCTCGGGAACGCAGACGTTCCCGAACCTGAGCGTCAACACCGCACCGGAAGTGATCTGCGTGCCGGGCCCCTGCGCGCCGTCAGTGCAGTCGTATCGCTCGTTCAACTACTCGAACGGCCGCATCGAGGGACCGATGACGACCATCAACGGTCTGTTTCTGCTCGACAGGGTGGACGGCCAGGTCAAGTTCTGGGAGTTTCCCGGCTGCGGCTCGACGCAGGCGACATGGTCAGCGACGAGGCGCTGAAGACAGCTGAAAGCTGCCACCTGCTGTATTCGAGGGGAGAACCGGGTTCCTACTTGGATCGGCGACGGATCTCGCCAAGCACGCGCTGCGACACCGCGCGGCCGCGCGTGAGCCGCACGATCGGAATGTGCGAGGTCACCGGGCAGGTGCCCAAAAAGGCGACGGTCTCGCTCAGCGCGATGTCTGGGAGAGAAGAATCGAGCAGGATCATGTCGGGCACGTGGCAGGTGGCCTTCACGATCGCTTCAAAGGCTGTACGCGCCACGGACACACGGTGTCCGGCGGCCAGCAGCTGCTGTTCGCGAACCGTCCGGGTGCCGCCGTCCGCGTCGGCAACGAGCACATGCACGCCTGTCACGCGCTCGAGCGGAATCGGCGTCGCCTGGCGTGTCGGATTGGGGGTCGTGACGGTCTGGGGCATCTCGATGTGCTCAGTGGCCACGAGGGACGCGGAGCAATAACGCTGCCATATACCCTGGGCGAGTGTCGCAGACATCGGGTCGCATCGCAATCACGATCTTGTGAAAACAGCGATCTTTTAAAGGCTGAGCTTCACGTAGAAACAGTTCGCGTATGATCGGGCGCGCAAAAATTCCACACATGTTCCGCGTCTCCCGCGCGCTCTCGCTCGTTCTCCTCGCGGCTGGAGTCATCTTCGTCTTCACGGGTGTCAATCTCGCCGTCGGCTGGTCGACGATCGGCGTCGTGTCGACGACCGCGGCCGTCGCCGCGCTGCTGTATTCGGGCGCCATCTGGTTCGGTTCGCCTGCGCGGCGCGATCCGCCGTCGCTCGATCACATTGTCGTCTTCGATCGCTCGCTGCGCGTCGCGAGCGGCGCACTGCGCGGTGTAAACCTGACATCCTGCCTCCCGTCATCAATCCGCGCTGACGTGGAGACGCATTGCGTCGCCGCGCTCGGCGGCGCGGGCGCGCGCTTTTCCTGCGGATCCGGCAGCGATCGCCGTCAATTCGACGCGGTGCCCGTGCGCGCGGCGGACGGCACCATCGTGTATGGACTTCTCATGAGCGACGTAAAAGTTACGTCACCCTCCGGAAGCGCCGCGCCGGTATAACGGCTGTATTACAAATCCGCACACGTGTCCGACCACATTCACCGATTCCTGCCGTCCGCATCTCCGGGCGCGCCGACGATTCTCGCGTTGCACGGCACGGGCGGCGACGAAAACGATCTCCTGCCGCTGGCGCGGATGGTCAGCTCCGACGCGGCCGTCCTGAGCCCGCGGGGCAACGTCCTCGAGCACGGCATGCCGCGCTTTTTCAAACGTCTTTCCGAAGGGGTCTTCGACCTGCCCGATCTGCACGCGCGCACCGCGGATCTCGCGCAGTTCATCGCGTCAGCCGCGGCGAAATACAAGTTCGATCCCTCGCGCGTGGTGGCGCTCGGCTACTCGAATGGCGCCAACATCGCGGCGAGCCTGCTGCTCTCGCATCCAGGAGCACTGAAGGGCGGGATCCTGCTGCGTGCGATGGTCCCGTTCGAGCCCGATCGCCCGCCGTCGCTCCAGGGCACGAGCGTCCTGATATCGGCAGGCCGCGAGGATCCGATGATCCCGCAGGCGTCGACCAGCAGGCTTGCCACGCTGCTCAAACAGGCGGGCGCCGACGTCACGCTGTCGTGGTACGACGCCGGCCATGGCCTGGTGCCGCGCGAAATGGAGCAGGCAACCCGGTGGTTCGGCGAGCGCCTGGCCTGATACACTGACGCTCCCTGGAGGCATCGCGTGGTCGCAGTCGTCTGGCAGTTCGAAACAGTTCCCGGCCGTGGCGAGGATTTCGAGCGGTTTTACGGGGCCGACGGCGACTGGACCAAGCTGTCGCGGCGAAGTCGATCGTTTCTCGGCAGCTCGTTTCTGCGCGATCTCGCCGCGCCTTCGCGCTACCTCCTCGTCGAGTACTGGAGCGAGATGCTCGTCTACGAGAAGCATCTCGCGGATTTCGACGACGAGGTGAAGGGGCTGGAGGAGCAGCGGCAGCACTTCCTGATCAAAATGGAGGCGCTCGGCGTGTTCAGCGCGCTCGACGTCCCCGAACGCGTCGGCCCGACCTGGTCGCGCCGCAGCGGCTGATTCTGTAATCAAAACAAAAACCTGTAATCCGCAGGGGCAGACCTGAAGGTCTGCGCTACGCCTGCCGCTGCAACCGTAGCGCAGGCCTTCAGGCCTGCCCTGAGCGAAGTAGCGCAGGCCTTCAGGCCTGCCTCGATCGCGGAAGCGGTCCCTGTTTTGCTCGCGATCGACCGTTCGATCGCCGAAGCACATGCAGCCGCTTGCCCGCCTGTTCCCCCGCGAACGCTTTGCCATGGCCCTGCTCTTCGTCGGGCTCATGGCGGCGGCCTGCCTGATTCCGGCGCAATCCGACACCTGGTGGCAGCTCCGCACCGGCGAGGAAATGTGGCGTACCGGGCGGGTGATGCTGCACGACGAGTTCACCTTCACCGTCAACGGTCAGCACTGGCCGAACCACGAGTGGCTGACGCAGGTGATCTTCTACGCCGTCTATTCGATTGGCGGCTTTCCGCTGCTGACGCTCTTGTGCGCGTCGGCCGTCACCGGCGCGTGGTGGATCGTCTCGCGGCTCACGCCGGGCCCGATGATCGTGCGCGTCGCGCTGATTGGCTTCGGCGCCGTCCTGTCGAGCCCGGCCTGGTGCCTGCGCCCGCAGGTGATGACGCTGACGATGTCCGCGGTGACGCTGGCGATGCTGGTGCGCCGCCGGTTTCTGTGGTGGCTGCCGGTGCTGTTCCTGCTGTGGGCGAACATGCACGGCGCGGTCGCCCTCGGCGGCGTGCTGGTGATCGCGTCGTGGATTTCGGTGGCGGTCCACGATCGATCCGCGCTGCCGCGGATGACGATCATCGGGTTCCTGTGCCTCGTCGCCACGGCATCGACGCCGCTGGGGGTGTCGCTCTGGCTCGAGGTGCCGCACTCGCTGCAGCGCCTGCAGGACTACGGCGTCATCGAGTGGCGCTCACCGTCGATCACGAACCCTCAGGATCTGCCGTTCTGGGGGATTGCCGCCGCGGTCGGCGTCCTCGCGATCCTCAAGCGGCGCACGCTCGCGGCGTCGTACGAGGCACTGACGCTCGTGTCGAGCACGGCGTTTCTGTTCGTCCTCGGCACGCGCAGCCTCCGCAACGTGGCGCCGTTCGTCATTTGCGCGATGCCGACGATTGGCGTGCTGATCGAAGGCTCAGTGCCGGAGCGAGCGCCGCGGACGGAGTCGGACAAGAAGCTGCGGCTCAACGCGCTCACGTTCGCGACGGTTGCGACCGGCGCGGCGCTGTTCGTGGCGATCGCGTGGAGCAGGCCGCTGCCGCGGCTCGCCTGGCGCCCTCTGTCACCGACCGCCATTGCCGCGATCGATTCATGTCCCGGGCGCCTCTACAACCGCTACGACGAAGGCGGCTACCTGATCTGGTTCATGCGCCACCGCAAGGTGTTCCTGGACAGCCGCCAGGATCCATTCCCGCGCGAGCTGGTGATGGGGCACATCGAGCTCGAACGCACCGGCAACTACCGCGAGATGTTCGAGCGCTTCGACATCGCGTGCGCGCTGTCGCCGGGCGGATCGCCGCTGGCGTTGGCACTCGAGCGCGACGGATGGACGCCGACGACGGCGGGCGGCAGCTGGAGAGTCTACCGGCGTCCTGAGCGGCCGGCTTCGATCGCCGCCGCCCGGCGCTAGTCAGGCGCGCTCGAGACCGCCACGCCCGACGATGTGTCCGGGTCCTCGCCGTCAGCGTGAACGCCAGCGTCCGCCCATCGTCGAGGCGCAGCGTCAGGGTGTCGGGGCCGGCCAGGACGACCGCCTCCCCAATCCCGCTGATGTCGATGTGCCCTTGAATCTCGACCGATGGCGTCGCGCCGTCGACCGACCAGACCTGCAGCTCGTAGGGAGTGGTGCGCAGCAGCTCGCCGCCCGCGTAGATGTCCCCGACGCCCTTCAACGTTTCAACGAGACGCTTGCTCACAGTGGGTGTCGATTGTAGGGCACGACCGGGCCGGCGTCGAGAGAACATGTGGTAAGGTTCCTTCTCTTCGCATGAAGGCCCCGTCGCCCGGTCCCCGCGAACGATTCCGCCGCTGGTTCTTCGAAGGCGCGCAGTCGACCACAGCCCAGGCCACCCAGATCACGCATCAGGCCGCGTGGTGGAAGGTGATGTGCCTCACCGGCGTCGACTACTTCTCGACGTTGGGGTATCAGCCGGGCATAGCGTTTCTCGCCGCGGGACTGCTGGCGCCGCTGGCCACGCTCGTGCTCGTCCTGCTGACGCTGTTCGGCGCGCTGCCGATGTATCACCGGGTCGCCGAGCTGAGCCCGCACGGGCAGGGCAGCATCTCGATCCTCGAGCAGCTGCTCCCGCGCTGGCGCGGCAAGGCACTGATTCTTTGCCTCCTGGGATTCGCGGCCACGGGGTTCATCATCACGATCACGCTGTCGGCCGCGGACGCCGCGGCGCACATCATCGAGAACCCGCTGACGCCGCGCGTGTTCCATCACGAAATCCTGCTGACGATCATCCTGCTGCTGGCGCTCGGCGCGATCTTCCTGAAAGGCTTCCGCGAAGCGGTCGGGCTCGCGGTGCCGATCGTCGCCGTCTACCTGCTCCTGAACGTGATCGTGATCGGCTACGGACTGAACTACGTGGCGCACCATCCGGATCTGTGGGACAACTGGAAGTCCACGACGGTGGCGGTGCACGGCGGTGCGCTGCCGATGATCCTGTTCGCCCTGTTTCTGTTCCCCAAGCTCGCGCTCGGCCTCTCGGGATTCGAGACCGGCGTCGCGGTCATGCCGCTGGTCGAAGGCGATCCCGACGACAAACCCGAGTATCCGGCCGGACGCATCCGCAACACCAAACGCCTGCTGACGACGGCCGCGTACATCATGAGCGTGATGCTCGTCGGCAGCAGCGTCGTGACGACGCTGCTGGTCCCGGCAGAGGAGTTCCAGGAGGGCGGGGCTGCGTACGGACGTGCGCTCGCGTACGTCGCGCACGAGCATCTCGGGCACGTGTTCGGCACGTTCTACGACGTCAGCACGGTGATCATCCTGTGGTTCGCCGGCGCGTCGGCGCTGGTCGGGCTGCTGAACCTCGTGCCGCGCTATCTGCCTCGCTACGGCATGGCGCCCGAATGGGCGCGCGCCAGCCGTCCGCTGGTGGTTATCTTCACCGGCGTCGGCATCCTGGTGACCGTGCTCTTCCGTGCCGACGTGACGTCGCAGGGCGGCGCCTACGCGACCGGAGTACTCGCGCTGATGGGGTCCGGCGCGCTGGCGGTCACGCTCGCCGCGCGGCGGACCGGCCGGCCGTGGCTCGGGTTCGGGTTGCTGACCGTGATCTTCGGCTACACGATCCTGGTCAACGTCGAGGAGCGGCCCGACGGCTTGAAGATTGCGGCCATCTTCATCGTCGCGATCGTCGCGACGTCGCTGACCAGCCGCGTGCTGCGATCGACCGAGCTGCGCGTCGAGGGGGTCGATCCTGACGAGCGCGCCCAGCAGTTCCTCCGCGCCATCGGGTCGGCGCCGCTTCGCATCATCGCCAACCGCCCGGACCTCGGCGACGAAGCCGAGTACGAATCCAAGCTGCGCGAGGCGCGGGACTCGCATCATCTTCCGGAGCGCGATCCGGTCCTGTTCGTGGAGATCAGGGGGACCGACGCCTCCGATTTCAGCGGCCGGTTGTCGGTCCAGGGCGTTCAGGTGGGTCCGCACCGCGTCTTCCGCTGTTTGAGCCCCGCCGTGCCGAACGCGATTGCCGCGCTGCTTCTGTACTGCCGGGATCAGACCGGCAACATTCCGCACGCCTATTTTGGCTGGACCGAAGGCAATCCCATTGCCTACCTGCTGAAGTTCCTGGCGCTCGGAGAAGGGGATACCGCGCCGGTCACGCGCGAAGTGCTGCGGCAGGCGGAGCCGAACCCCGCGCGGCGGCCGCGCATTCACGTCGGGTGAACGAGCACGTGCGACGTGCTGCTGTCACGTGCGACGTGCGACGTGCTTCACGTGCTCTTTCTGACGCGAATCGAGCGGACGCAGTCGTTGAAGCTATCGTCGCACGGTCCGGGAACATCCCGCAGATTCGGCGTGTCGGTCGTGATGGTGACGCTCCGGCCGGCGAAGTCCTCGTCCTCGAAGAGCGTCGCCGACCATCCGGGCAGTACGCGAATCGACGACACGCACTCGTGCCAGCTCGGTGTCTCTCCCTCTCCGCCTTCCGAACACGGACCTTCGACGCGATCGAGATCCCGGACGTCGACGTTCAGCGCCTGCGAGGGTCCGGCGAAGTCGGAGTGGATGTAGATGATGATGCCCTCGTCGAGCGGGGTAGGGCCGAGGATCTCGAAATCCGAGTCGCTGCAGGCGGCGAGGGTCAACAAGAGCACGACGCCACCCACCGTCGCGCTCCGCGCTATGGTGGGCAAACTCCTGAATGCGCGCGCCATGACGCACCTGCCTGTCAGACCGATTCCCAGGCGCTGGCGCGGCGGGAGCGGTCGCGACTCGATCCTGCTCCCGTCAGCCGCACGGTGTCAACGGCGCAGGCGTGGGCGTATGGCTTGCCATCCGTAGCTCACCCTCACGTTGGCAGGCGCGAGCTGATGGCTTGCCGAGCCGAAGCTCGCGCTTCGGCGTAGCCCGCGCGAGCGGAGGATGGGCCGCCCGGGGATCGAACCCGGGACACCCTGATTAAAAGTCAGGTGCTCTACCACTGAGCTAGCGGCCCGTCTCGTCCACTATATCGCAACGGGCCAGGGTGAAAGGTGCCGGGTGCCAAGGTACGGTGCCGGAGTGCCAAGGTGCCAGGTGCCAGGGTGCCAGGTGCGCAATATAAATCCATTTGACATAACATTTAAACTTGATCATTAATGAATTTATATGGCGCGCCGCAAGCGGCCCGGCATGCTCGTTCTCAACCGGCGTCAGACCAGCATCCTCATCTCGCCGGCGCGGCTGGAGATCCTTCAGGCGTTCGCCGGCCTCGGCCGTGCCTCGGCGCGGGAGCTGGCGGCGCACCTGCGGCGGCCGCCGGGTGCGATCTATCACCACGTCCGGATGCTGGAACAGGCCGGGCTGATTGGTGAAGTCGATCGACGAGCCGGCACACGGCGACCCGAGGCGGTCTACGCGCCGGTCGCGGAGCGGCTGGCCGTTCCCGCCGGCGCGTCGGCAGGCGGCGATCGGCAGGCGCTGCGGACGCTTCGCGCGGTGCTACGGCAGGCAGCGCGAGACGTCGATGCGGCGTTCGAACGCGGCGGAGCAGCGCTGAAAGGGAAGTTTCACGGCGTCCAGCTCAGCGCCGCGCTCTCGCCTCGCGAGGTCAAGCGCATGCTGGCGCTGCTCGGGCAGATGGACACCATGCTCCGGCGGACCAAGTGCGCGCCGCCCAGATCCGGGGACGTCATCTTCCGCTGGACGAGCGTGTTCGTGCCGCTCGATCGGAAACGTCCATGACCTGGTTCGATCACCTCTTTGCCCTGACGCTCCTGCTGGGTCTCCCCGCATACGCCGCCTGGCACGTCTCCCGTCTCGCCCGGCGCGTCGAGGCGGATGCGGCGGACGCGCGCGTTCGGGACTATCTGTGGACCATCGTGCTGCAGTGGAGCCTGACGCTGACGCTCATGGGATGGTGGGTATATGCGGGGCGGCCGTCCGTCGATCTCGGGCTCGTCGCGCCGCAAGGCGCCGGGCGCCTGTGGACGATTGTCCTGACCGCCGCCGCCGTGACGTTCTTCGCATCCCAGGCGCGCGCGGTTGCGCAGTCGGCCGTCGCACAGGGCAAGATCCGGGCGCAGCTCGACTCGCAGCCCGGCGTGCGCGTCATCCTGCCGACGACGCCGCGCGAGATGCGCACGTTCGGCGCGCTTGCCATCACCGCCGGAATCTGCGAAGAGATCCTGTACCGCGGCTACCTGTTGTATTACCTGCTGGCCTGGTTGCCTGGCGCCGCGGCCGTCGCCGCGGCGGTTGCCGTGTTCGGCGTCGCGCACGTCTACCAGGGAAGGCGCGGGATTCTGTTGACCGGCATCGCCGGCGCGGCAGCGATGGGCCTGTACCTGCTGACGGGATCGCTCGCGGCGTCCATCCTTCTGCACGTCACAATCGACGTCGCCAACGGTTTCATGGCGTACCGCGCGCTCACGTCAGCCGTCGCGCCTCCGGTTTGACGAAAGTTCCTCTCGCGCACGCGGCAACGCCGTGCTAAAACCGAAATATGGAATACCTGCTCTTGCTTCCCGTCGTCGCGCTGCTGCTGCGCGGGAAGGATCGGCTCGCGCCGGAGCTGATCGACAACCTCGACGATCACGGAGCCGGCGTCAGGTGTCCGGCGTGCAAGTGGCGTCCGGCGAAAACGGATGCGTGGGCCTGCAACCCGGGATGCCAGTACGTCTGGAATACGTTCGAAACCAAAGGGGAGTGCCCGTCGTGCGGCAAGCGCTGGAGCGCGACGCAGTGCACGAAGTGCGGCACCTGGTCGCAGCACGACGAATGGTACGAAAAGAAGAACACGTAAGACGTCACGGGCTACGTGCGACGTCCTACGTGCTGCTTGTCACGTGCTAGCCGACGGTAAACGGAGCCGTGGCGCTCGAATTACCCCACTCGACGCGGAGCGCGCCGCCTGAGGCTGTGTCGTCCACCGAGATCGTCAGCTGTTCGACCGGCGCCTTCGTCTTTCCAACCTTCATCGGCGCGCGGCCGACCTCGAGAGTCGACTGATAGGGAATGCCCCACTGCTTCTCACCCTTGTCGCCGAGCTTGCCGATCACCACCTGCCACTCGGAACCCGGGACGGTGTTGATCGTGTAGGTGCCCGGCTGCAGGCTGACGCTGCCGAACTTCAGCGCCTTGTCGGTGGTGAGCAGCGTCGCCTCGTCGGCGCCCGTGCGCCATTCCTTGCCGGGCGGCATCAGCTGCGCCTCCGGCCGTCCCTTCAGCGACGGCCGCCCATACGTCAGCGAAATGTGGGCGCCGTCAACTGTGTACTCGCTCTTCACGTGCGGGCTGCCCCCGCGCCCGGGATGTACCTCAGTTGTCTTCTGGGCGATCAGCGTCCCGCTGAACGCGGTGGCCAGCGCTGCGGCCGCGATGGTCAAACCAGATCTTCGCATCTGTCCCTCCTCGAAGTTTGGCTCCCGTCCATCCCCAATCGTAATTCAGCCGATCCGGCACGTGAAACCCCTGACGGCTCGCGAAAATTCCGGGGTTGGCCGTTGGGAGTTGGGAGTTGGCCTTTTTTGGGAGTTGGCCTTTTTTGGGAGTTGGCCTTTTTTGGGAGTTGGCCTTTTTGGGAGTTGGGATTTGTCACCGTCAGATAATTTTCTGTCCCAGCGCCGACGCCGCGAGTTCCGTCCCAAGCACGGCCGTTGTGTTGCGGTCGTCGAGAATCGGGTTGACCTCCACGAGGTCGAGCGAGCGGAGCAGCCCCGAGTCGGCAATTACCTCCATCACCATGTGGGCCTCGCGGTAATCCAGTCCGCCCTTGACCGGCGTGCCGACACCAGGGGCGATTGACGGATCGCAGACGTCGAGATCGAACGACACGTGGATTCCGCCGGTGTCCCGGCCGGCCATCGCCAGCGCCTGCTCGACGACGGAGGCGATTCCCGAGCGATCGATGTCTTTCATGGTGAAAACATTGACCCGGGAGGCGCGGACGATCTCCTTCTCGCGCTCGTCGAGGTTGCGGAGGCCGATCAGCACCGTGTGTTCGGGCACGACCTTGGGCGAAAACCCGCCGATGCGCGACAGCTCCGCCGGTTCGGGGCCGAGCAGCGCGGCAAGCGGCATCCCGTGCACGTTCCCGCTGCCGCTGCTCGTGGGCGTGTTCATGTCTCCGTGCGCATCGACCCAGATGAGCCCGATCGGCTTGTTCTCGCGCCGCATGAAGTCAGCGGACGCGGCGACCGACCCGGCCGCCAGGCTATGGTCGCCGCCAAGCACGAGCGGCAGACCGCCGCTCTCGAGCGCTGCGAGCGACGTCTTGTAGAGCTTTTCGCAGACGCGCGTGATCTCGCGGATGTACTTCTTGCGCGGGTCGCCCTCCGCCTTGATTTCAGGGATGGGCGCCACGAGGTCGCCATGATCGACGACGGTGATTCCGAGGCCGGTGAGCCGTTCGGCAAGGCCGGCGATTCGAAACGCCGACGGCCCCATGTCGACGCCTCGACGGTTGCCGCCGAGGTCCAGGGAAACGCCAATGATGTGAAGGGGTCCCACCGCGATGAACTGTACGTATAGGCCCACTCGCGGCCTGTCCTGAGCGAGCGCAGCGAGTCGAAGGGCTGCGGGAAGTACGGTTGACGAGCGCCCTAAATATCAGATAGGCTTAAGGTTGCGGCGGTCAACGCGACCGTTTGCCGTCAAGGAGCCCGTAATGAAGCGGTTCGAGGTTGGAGCCCGCGTCGTGGAGCCCACGTACGGTCTGGGATCCGTCGTCGCGGTCGAGGATGCGTACACCCGGGTGCAGTTCGACGAGCACGGGGTCAAGAAGTTTCTCACGAGCATGTCGCGCCTCGAACCCAGCGACGAACCCATCCCCGCAGGCCTCCGCGCCGGCAAACCGCGCAAGAAGCGCACGCCGAAGAAGGCCGTAGCAGCGCCAGTCGCCGAGGAATAGCGGGCACGATGCCTGGTTCCTTGCACCCGGCACCGCACCTGGCACCTTGGCACCCGGCACCTGGTACCTTGGTACCCGGCCCCTATCTCTTTAGCGACACCGACATCCCTTCCCCTGACGGCGAGACGATCGTGGTCCAGAGGGACGGGTGTTTCTGCACCGCGTCGAGGAAGTCCGTCATCTCGTTCTTCTTGTTGACGACGTTGTGCGCGACGAAGAGTCCGCCCTTGTCCAGGCGCGGATAGACCAGGTCGAAGAACTTCTTGTAATCCTTCTTCCACGCGTCGAGAAACACGAAGTCGAACGAGCTGGAGAGTGGCGGGATCTTCTCGAAGGCGTCGCCGGCGAGCACCTGGACGACGTCCGCGAGGCCGGCGCGCTTGACGTTCTCCGCCAGCTCCTTCGCGCGAACCGGGTCGTACTCGATCGTGATGAGATGCCCGCCCGTCTCGCGCAGCGCCAGTCCCATCCAGATCGCGCTGTAGCCGCTCGCGCCGCCGATCTCGAGCGCGCGCTTCGATCCGCTCGCCGCGATCAGCACCCGGAGAAACCGGCCGTCTTCTTCCGACACCGCGAGTTGTCCCGTGTCCTTCGCGCGGATCTCGCGCAGCAGGCGGTCGACTTGCGGGGGAAGCTCGCCTTCGCCGCTCACCGGCGATCCGAAGCAGACGATGGAAGCAGCGATCAGAAAGCTCGCGAAGCGCGCCAGCATTGAAGTCTCCTGAGGGCTATCGTAGCAGGTCGGCGACGTGCGACGCGGCTGCGGCAGCCGCGCTCCGGCCGTCGGCCACGCAGTCGGGAATGCCAACGGATCGGAACCCGCTGCCGGCGACGACGATGCCGGGGTTTGTAACGAGGCGGCCCTCGATCCGCTGAACACGATCGAGGTGACCTACGTTGTGCTGTGCGCCGGCGTCGTGCCAGCGGTACACGCGTGTCAACTCGGGCGGCGTGCGAATGCCGAGCACAGGCGCGAGATCGCGGCCCGCAATCGAGACGAGGTCGTCGTCCGGGAGTTTCGCCGCGTCGGGATCGGCGGCGCCACCGATGAAGACCCGGATCAGCGCCCAGCCCGCCGGCGCGCGGTCAGCTCCACTTCGACGACACCCAGGTGCACGCGGTGATGCGCGGCGCGTCCGGCAGGCGCGCCACCACGAACCCGCTGCCGGCCAGCTCGTGATCGATGGCGCCGCGCGGCCAGGCGAGCGTCACGCTCGCTGTCGACGCGTAGGGCACTTCGGCACAGAGCCGCGCCGCTTCCTCGTCCACCGCCTCGAGCAGGTGAGCGGCGGTGTGGGCCGGCACGGCGAGGATCACCGCGCGTGCAGCGTGCTGCTCGCGATCGGTCTGGACGGTCCATCCGGCACTGGTCCGGCGCAGCGTCGAGGCTTTCGCGTCCAGTCGAATCGCTCCCGGATCGAGGCGCTGCTGGATCGCGTTGACGATCTCGATCATCCCGCCCGCCGGCGACCGGAACACACCGTCGACCGCCGGCTGCCGTGTGCGGCGCAGCGATGTCAGCACGCTGCCGCGCGTCTCCATCTCGATCAGGCGCGGGAACAACGCGCGCATCGAGAGCCGTTCAATGTCGCCGGCGTGAATGCCGCCGAGCAGCGGTTCGGCAATCAGCCGCACCGTCGAGTCGCCAAATCTGCGACGGAAAAACGAGGCCACCGATTCGTCGCCGCTGCCGGCTGCGCGACGCCGCACGAGCGGCTCCAGTGCGAGCCGTGCGCGCGCGGCGATCGGCAGGAGGTCGTAGCGGGCAATCCCCGACCACGTCGCCGGAATGCCGAGCACCGAGGGCGAGGGCAGCGGGTGCAGTCGCTTGTGTGCGAGGACGAAGGCGCGGCGCGGGGGAGTCGTCGAGATCAGGCGCGGCGTGAGGCCGAGCTCGTCGCAGAGCTTCATGCCGGCCGCTTTCTGCGCGAGCAGTGAATCGGGGCCGGCCTCGATCGTGAACCCGTCGATCCTGTCGGTCCGAATCAGGCCGCCCAGGCGGCCGGACCCTTCGAGCAGCGTGAACGGGATGCGCCGCTGCGCGAGCTCGTACGCGGCCGCCAGGCCGGTGATGCCGCCGCCGATGATGACGACCGCCATGGATTCCGGAGTCTCCGGAGTCAGGTATTCCGCAGCTCGCGCGCGGAGCTCGTCTCGTGTACGTGCCGCGCGAGCGTCTGCACGTGCTCGAGCGGCGTGTTCGGCAGGATCCCGTGGCCGAGATTGAAGATGTGTCCCGGACGGCCGGCCGCGCGCCGCAGCACGTCGTCGGCGGCGGTCAGCATGCGCCCGGCAGGCCCGAGCAGCAGGCTCGGATCGAGATTGCCCTGGACGCCGCGGTCGAAACCGACGACCGACCAGCCTTCGTCCAGCGGCTGCCGCCAGTCGAGGCCGATCACGTCGCCGCCCGCCGACGCGATCTCCTTCAGGATAGCGGCGGTCCCCACGCCGAAGTGAATCAGCGGCACGCCGCGGCCCGAGAGCGCATCGAAGATCTTGCGCGAATGGGGCATCGCGAACTCCTGGTAGTCCGCGCGTCCGAGCGCGCCGGCCCACGAGTCGAAGATCTGCAGCCCCTGCGCGCCCGCCTCGATCTGCGCCTGCAGATACGAAACCATATTGGTCGCGAACTTGTCACAGAGCCGGTGCCATGCGGCCGGCTCGGAATACATGAATGCCTTGGTCCGCGAGTAGGTCGTCGACGGACCGCCTTCGATGGCATACGCGGCCAGCGTGAACGGCGCGCCGCCGAAGCCGATCAGCGGAACGCGCGTGCGCAGCTCGCGCCTCAAGAGACGGATGGTCTCGAGCACGTGCGGCAGGCCTTCTTCGGGATCGAAGTCGCGAAGGCGATCCACCTCCGCCGCGGATCGGATGGGGTTCTCGATCTGCGGGCCTTCGCCCTTGACGAAGTCGAACACCAGCCCCATCGGCGTGAAGGGAAGCAGCAGATCGGAGAACAGGATCGCGGCGTCGACTTTGATCGCATCGACCGGCTGCAGCGTGACGGCGACGGCAAGCTCGGGACGCCGGCAGATCTCGAGGAGCGAATGACGCTGACGGATGGCGCGATAGCACGACATGTAGCGTCCGGCCTGACGCATGAACCAGACGGGCGTGGCATCGACCGGCTCACGCCGGCAGGCACGAAGGAATCGGTCGTTCACCCGGAAACCAGAGTACGGGCGAGCGCCACGAGATCTTCGAGCCACATCGGCTTGAACCGCACCGCCGCGCCGAGACTCTTCGAGCTCGTTCTGGATGGGATCAGAGAGGAAATAGTCGCCGGTGACGATCGCGACCGGGCACATCCACGATGGGGGCTTCGATCGCACCAGCCTCAGGAACTGCAGGCCACTGGTGATCGGCATCCGCATGTCGAGCGAGGATGCCGTCCGGCCGGAGATTATTGGCCAGCTCGAGCCCGTCGTTCGGCCGACAGGGCCGTCGCCACCTGGAAACCCTCGAGCTTCAGGATGCGCGCGAACGTATCGGTGACCGACGGTCGTCGTCAACAATCAGGAGGGTGCGGGTGGCTGAATGGGCAGAGGTGATCTCGGCCGCCGCAATCACCGCATCATTTTGAGGCGGAAGAGACATAAAGAAGCGGTGCAATTCGCACCCGCCGGTATACAATCCGCGGCGAAACCCGACTATAATTGGCGGTTCTTATCATGTTTGCTGGCAGGATTCACCCGCGGCCTTGTCCTTCGGGAGGTCAAGTGAGCCCAATACTCGTGCGGCCCGTGCGCGAGCAGCTCGAGCACGACCGTGTCATTCGTCTGCTCCAGGTGCGACTGAAACGCCGTGTTGAGATGACGGCCAACATCGGGGCGCGACCAGACCGTGCCTGTAAAGATCGGCCAGATGGTGATTTTTCCCGATCTGGTGCTGACCGCCACCGACCGATGGCCACAAGCTGATGGGGACCGTCGAGGTGGAAACCTCGGAATCGGTCAACCACCTCGAAGCCCGGGCACAGTGGGCGCACCTCGGACGAGCCAAGGCGCCCTTCCATTTATACGTGCCGGCCGGCTCGGTCGAGATGGCCCGACGGCTCGCGACGGAGAACGACGTCCACGTCAGCGAAATCTGGAGCTATCACACGCTCGGCGATCAGACCCGCTTTACGCTGGTGCACCGCGCCCCGACGCCGACGCACGACGGCCCGCGCCGGGAACCGAGTCGGGCCGAGCCAGCCGCGAAACCGGCGCCCGCGGCAAAGAAGCGCGCGGCCGCGGCGCCTAAAGAAACGGACGGCCGCCTGCGCCGCGCCGCAGCGCGGCGCGGCCCGCGAGGGCCGGCGCGGCGCGCAAGACCGCCGCACGTACCCAAAGTCAAAAGAGGAAATAACTCCTGCCTCACCTCCGGTTCAGCCGCGACAAACGCGGTTATGAAAACACGTTCGTCGTCCAACAGGATCGCCGACGAGGTAAGAGGTTCGCGCGTGCTGTACTGGTTCCGTACTCCGCCAGGCATCAAGGTCGGAAGATCAGCGCTCGACGAGGACGCCATCCGCCTGCTCGAGGAGCTGAACCCCGACGTCGAGTTCGACTGGACGCGAATCCTGAAAGCCGAGCCGCCGCCTCAGGAACCGCGCCGCGCCAGCCGCGCCCCCGTCGAAGGGGCCGCAGCAACAGCACCAGAAGCGGCAAGGACCCTGGTCAACGTGCCCCGCACGCCGAAACGGGAGCGTGAGCAGGAGCGGCAGCCATCGGCCGCGACCGCGATCGAACCCGCGCGCGAACGCCTCGAAGCGATCGAGGCGATCGCCGAGCGTCGAGGCGCCGCCTGTGCAGCATGAGGTCGAACCTCTCGCTCTAGCGCAGGAGGAGATCGTCGAGGCGACGACGCTGATGCCGAGCCCGGCGCAGGCACGGCTTGGCGGGGAGGGCATCGTGCGGCTGCGCGGCCGCCATGCGGAGATCCTCGCGCGCATCGACGAGCGGATTGCCGATGCCGCTCGGCGGGAAGAACTGAAGCTCCAGGCGGAACGTCTCAATCCCGACAGCTGGGTCACCGACGACGAAGTGCGCGCGGGGCTCGAACAGTACGAAGCCGTGTTCGATTCATTGCGGGCGGTCGTCGGCCGGCGCCGCAAGCGACGACGCCGGCGGGGAGGACGCCCGCAGGGAGACACGCCCGCCAGCCATACTGAGGCACAGGATGCAGGCGAGACCGAGGGACAGGATTCGGACGAGCCGTCCGGTCCCGACGACGCCGGCGACCTTTAAAGTTCTATAATTCAACCAATGCACGCATACCCCGGACGGAAGAAGACGTGGCCTGCCGCCGTGGCAATGGCCCTCGCGCTGGCGGGAAGCGGTACGCAGGCGCAGAATCCGCCGGCGACGCCGCCGCCGCAGCCGCAGCAACCGCCGCAGACGGCCATCGCGCGCACCGATCAGGTGATCCGCACGGGCGTCGAGCTGATCACGACCGACGTGATCGTGCGCGACAACCGCGGGCAGTTCATTTCCGATCTCAAGAAAGACGAGTTCGAAGTCTCGAGGATGGCGTCAAGCAGCAGGTGATTTCGTTCACGCTGACGCACGGCGGCCGCAGCTACAACGTCGCGGCGCCGCCACCGCCGCCGGCGCAGGAGGGGATCATCCTTCCGCCGGCGCGTCCGACCAACGACGCGGCGGGACGCATCTTCATCATCTTCGTCGACGACCTGCACCTCGATTTCAGGAACACCGGCCGCATCCGCGATCTCTTCAAGAAGATCTCGAAAGAGCTGATTCACGACGGCGACATGTTCGGCATCGTGTCGACCGGACCGTCGTCGCTGGCCGTCGAGCTGACGTACGACCAGAAGCGGCTCGATACCGCGATCCAGAAGATCTCGGGCGCCGGGCTCGCGCCGAAAGAAATTCTCGATCAGCCGGAAGGCGCGCAGGGCGTCGCGGAGATCAGGTATCGCGCGCACGTCGCCTTCTCGACGGCGTACGACATCATGAAGAACCTCGAGACGGTGCACAACCGGCGCAAGGCCTTCATCTACGTGAGCAACGGCTACGACTTCAATCCGTTCCAGCAGACGCGGCAGAAGCAGAATGCCGAACAGCTACGCGCGGCCAGGGGGCGACGGCAGCGGCGACAGCGGGTCCGATTACCAATACAACCCGTTCATGAAACAGGGCAACCAGTTCGCCGAAGCCGACCTGGCGATGGAGCTCTCGGAGCTGACCCGTGCCGCCAATCGCGCGAACGCCACCATCTACACGATCGACCCGCGAGGTCTCGTCGGCGGCCCGGATCTCGACGAGAAGATCGACATGGTGGAGTGGCAGAACTACGTGCGCACGTCGCAGGACAGCCTGCGCGTGCTGGCCGAGCTGACGGGCGGCATCGCGGTCGTCAATCAGAACGATTTCGACAAGGGCATCAAGCGCATCGACGCGGAGACCAGCGACTATTACGTGATTGGTTACTACTCCACAATCCGGATCCAAAGAGAGCGGAGACGGACGATTGAAGTAAAGGTCAGCCGGCCAAACGTCGAAGTGCGGCATCGGACGGAGTATTCGCTGCGGCCGCCGCCACCGCCGCTGACGCCCCCCAAATAAAATCTCTGCAAAGACCGCCGTACGGCGCGGCGATGCCGGACTTCTGTATATAGTTTTTGACCGGCGCAGCGTGCGTCGGCGCTTTCTTACCTACACAATCTAAGCGGCAAGAAATTTCGGAATCGGAAAGTCCGGTGATGACAAGAATGACTATGCGTTTCAGGGCCATAGCGAGCGTCCTCTGCCTGCTCGTCGGGGCGACGTATGCGTCGGCCCAGACGGTCACGACGGGAAGCCTTGCGGGAGTCGTCACCGACGCGCAGGGCGGCGTTCTGCCAGGAGCCACGGTGACCGCGGTGCACACGCCAACCGGCACCAGCTACGAGGCCGTGACGGATGGCGACGGGCACTACACCATCCTCAACATGCGCGTCGGCCCGTACACGGTGTCCGCGGTGATGAGCGGCTTCAAGCGGTTCGACACGCCGAACGTCGCCGTCGGGCTCGGCGAACAGAAAACGGTCGACTTCAAGCTGCAGCTCGATACGCTTACGGAAACCGTCGAAGTCACCGGCGTCAGCTCGGTGATCGACAGCTCGCGCGCCGGCACCGCCGACAACGTGTCGCAGCAGGCGGTCGAAAACCTGCCGACGATCTCGCGCAACATCGTCGACATCGCGCGGACGTCGCCGTACTTCAACCCGACGGGCCTGAACGAAGATCCGATGTCGCTGTCGGTCGCGGGACGCAACAACCGCTACAACAACGTGCAGATCGACGGCGCGGTCTTCAACGACCTGTTCGGCCTCGCGGCGTCGGGCACGCCGGGCGGCCAGACCGAGACGCAGCCGATCAGCCTCGACGCGATCCAGGAACTGCAGCTCGTCGTCTCGCCCTACGATGTGCGCCAGGGCGGGTTCTCCGGCGGCGGCATCAATGCGATCACGCGCAGCGGCAGCAACGCCCTGCGCGGCACCGGCTACTACTTCGGGCGCAATCAGGATTGGGTCGGCGAGAGTCCGACCGGCACGAAGGTCGGGGCAGTTCAAGGACAAGCAGTTCGGCGGCAGCGTCGGCGGCCCGTTCGTGCAAAACCGCGCGTTCTTCTTCGGCAACGTCGACTGGAGCCGCAAGGACAATCCTGCCGGCGTGTCGATCGCCGGCAGCGGCCAGCAGTTCGGCCGCGACGCGGAAATCCAGCGCTTCCTCAACATCCTGCAGACGCGCTACAACTACAACCCGGGGGGCACCGACGAGTTCATCCGCACGATCAATTCCGACAAGTTTTTCGTCCGCGCCGATTTCAACGTCGCGCAGGGAAATCAGCTGACGGTCCGGCACAACTACCTGAACGGGTTGAACGACATCGGACGCCCGAGCGCGGGCTCCTCCGGCGAGTACTTCATGCCGGATGCGTTCTACCGCATCAAGAACAAGACGAACTCCACCGTGGCGCAGTTGAACAGCGCGTGGGGCACCGCGGTCAACGAGCTGCGCTTCACCTATCAGAACGTGCGCGATAAACGCACCGGGCAGCCGGACGAGGACCGGCCGTTCCCGTTCATCCAGGTCACGCCTGAGCTCGGGCCGCGTGCGCGCGGGACGCGAGAATTTCTCGGCCGCGAACGAGCTGGACCAGGACGTGATCGAGCTGACCGACGACTTCACCTGGCTGAAGGGCAACCACACGCTGACGTTCGGCACGCACAACGAGTTCTTCAAGTTCCGGAATCTGTTCATCCGGGACAACTTCGGCAATTACCAGTTCAACAGCCTCGATCTGTTCGAGCAGGGGCTCGCGCAGTCGGTACGACTACAGCTTCTCGGTGACGGGCGATCCGCAGCAGGCCGCGAGGTTCAGCGTGCGGCAGTTCGGGTTCTATCTCGGCGATCAGTGGCGGCCGCGATCGAACCTGACGCTGACGTTCGGCGTGCGCGCGGACATTCCGATCTTCCCCGACAAGCCGACGGCCAACCCGGCCTCCGAAGCGGCGTTCGGGCTCAAGACCGACGAAGTGCCGAGCGGCGTGATGTGGTCGCCGCGGGCCGGCTTCAACTACGCGATCGGCCAGAACAACGCGGAACAGATTCGCGGCGGCGTCGGCCTGTTCTCGGGCCGCACGCCGTACGTGTGGCTGTCGAACCAGTACGGCAACACCGGCATCGAGTTCCGCCGCATCACCGCCGGATTCAACGTGAACAATCGCATCCCGTTCATTTCGGATGCCACGCAGCAGCCCACCAGCGTCGTCGGCGCGAATACCGCCACCAACGAGATCGACCTGATCGATCCGGACTACAAGTACCCGTCGCTGCTGCGCACGAACGTCGCCTACGATCGCCAGCTCGGGTTCTTCGGCCTGATCGGCACGGCGGAGCTGCTGTATTCGCGCAACATCCACGACATCAAGTATCAGAACTTGAACCTGCGCCAGGTCGGCTCGCGCCCTGACGGCCGTCCGGTCTACCAGCGCAACCTGGTGCCGACGCTGAGCGACGTGATCTTCCTCACGAATACGGACGAGGGTGATGCCTGGAGCGTCGTGTTCAAGGTGGACCGGCCGATGCGGGATCGCTTCTTCATGAGCGCGGCGTACCTCTACGGCGAGTCGACGTCGATCATGGACGGCACCTCGTCGCAGGCCGCCTCGAACTGGGGCAACGTCTACGTGCCCGGCGATCCGAACAACCCGCCGAACACCCGCTCGAACTTCGATCCAGGCCACCGCATCACGATCTCGGGCGGCTACGACATCCCGCTCGGCCGCGGCTTCACGGCCACCGCGTCGGTGTTCTACAGCGGCCAGTCGGGACGCCCGTGGTCGGCGAACTACGGCCTCGACTACAACGGCGACGTGCGCGGCACCAACGACCTGCTCTACATCCCGGCGAGCGCCAGCGAGTTCACGTTCGTCAACGGCACGTTCAACGACCTGATGACGTTCGTCAACGCCGAGCCGTGCCTGGCCGACTTCATCGGCCGCATCCACGAGCGGAACACCTGCCGGGCGCCGTGGATCAACACGCTGGACTTCCGGTTCAACCTGGGCCTGCCGTTCAAGCGCGTGAAGACCGAGATCACGATGGACATGCTGAACCTGATCAACCTGTTCGATTCGCAGAACGGGCTGCTCGAGTACGCCAACTTCAACGATCTGCTCGTCGTCAGGCCAACCATCGCCACGAGCGGCGCGATCACCTACGATCTGCGGAACATCTTCCTGAACGGCGTGCTGCAGACGCCGCAGGAGCAGTTCATCCGCTCCGACCTGCAGTCCCGCTGGCAGATGCAGCTCGGCGCGCGGATTCGGTTCTAACCTACGGGAAAGAGCAAAGCCCCGGCCTTCTTACGAGGCGCCGGGGCTTTGCTCTGTACAGACATCGACAACTCCCAACTCCCAAAAAAGCCAACTCCCAAAGCGTCCAACTCTCAACTCCCAACTCCCAAAAAAGGCCCAACTCCCAACATTCTGAAACTTCTAACTTCTAACGTCGTGTTGAGTCCGATGCGGCTTCGTCGGAGCCGCCGCCGCGTGCATTGCGAATGATCGTCGCCACAATCTTGATGAGTTCGGTGTTTTCGGCAATCACCAGGTCGTGGGTATCCGTCAGCAGCCGGGTTCTTCGCAGGACGCGAAGGCGGAAGCGCGTTTCTTTCAGCTCGCGCAGCGCAATCCTTTGCTTCTCGACGGCATCCCGGGGACTCGAGCCATCATCGGCTTCCTCGTAGTTGGCGCCGGCTGAATTTCCGCTCTTGAGGATCTGATAAGAAAGTGCTTTCGCGACAGGCCCCTGAGTGTGCAGATACTGCACCAGCAAGACGATGTCGCAGGCGAATCTCAGGAGTCTTTCGCGGAGATCGTATGGCTTGTCCGAATTGCGCATTCGGGGACTCTCCATACCCAAGCACAAACGCGTCCAACCGACCTCTTGAGAGTCGGAGTTGCCACCTTTTGGGAGTTGGTCCTTTTGGGAGTTGGTCCTTTTGGGGAGTTGGGAGTTGCCCGTTTGGGAGTTGGCCTTTTTGGGGAGTTGGGAGTTATTTGAGCCGCGCGATCGCTTCCCTCAAATAGTGCTCGTCGATCTCCACACCAATGAAGTCGACGCCCAGGCTGGCGCACGCGACGGCCGAGCTGCCGAGGCCGAGAAACGGATCCATCACCAGCTGCAGCCGCGACAGGCCGTGCAGGCGGAGGCACTGGTCCGGGACGCGCGGCGGGAAGGTGGCCGGGTGCGGGCGCTCCTTGTCGCGGTTCTGGATGGTCTCGTAGGGAATGAACCAGGTGTTGCCGCGGCAGCGGCGATTGCTGCCGCCCGACTGCCAGCGATCGATGTTCGACGCGTCCTGGTAGGGGACGCCGATGGCGCGCCGGTCGAGCGGCGTACGGCCGCCGGCGGTGAAGTGAAAGATGAACTCGTGGCAGTCGTTGAGGAAGCGGGCGCTGTTGATCGGCTTGTAGTGCCCGACCGCGAGGTCACGCGTGAGACCGGCCGCGGATCCGGCGGCATCGCGGTCGATGGCGATCGACTTGATCCAGTGGATGGTGTTCTGGAGCGTCAGAAAGGGCCTCGCCGCCTGCGCGACGTCGAGCGCGGTCCAGGGATCCGTGGGCTTGGCGCCGACGTTCAGGAACAGCGACCCGTCCGGCGCGAGCGACTTGGCCGCCGCCTCGACCCATCGGGCGGTCCAGCGCAGGTAATCGCCGCGCGGCAGACGGTCGCGGTAGCTGCGGTATTCGACGCCCAGGTTGTAGGGCGGCGAGGTGACGATCGCCGAGATGCCGCCCGGCCCGAGCGCCTCGAACACCTCGAGGCAATCGCCCAGGTAGAAGCGGAGCGTGGCGCCGTTCCGCGAGATCGTCTTGTAGGGTTGGAGCCGCCCGGCGGCGGTCGGCGCGCGATGCATCGCTCAGGGAAGTCTACCAAGACGTACAACAAAAAAGGGCCGAAGGTCCCTCGCCATGCGGCGAAGAACGCTCCGGCCCCCGTCATCTTGTCGGGAACCGTGCCGGCTGGCGCCGGCGATTAAGATGCGCGGGCCGCGACCGTGCCGCCACCAAAGCGCGCCGCCGTCAGCGTGTGATTGCGGCGATGCCCGTGGTGCTCGCAGGTCGTGCCCTTCTCCTCGACGTACGTGATCTCGCGGTTCGTCGCCACTTCACGGTAGTGGCCGGTCACGCACCCGCATGTCAACGTTCTGAAGCCGAGGAGACGAACAAGGCTCATCATGCCGGATCCCTCGTCCCGCCACGGAGCAATTCCTGTACCGCAGAGTTCGACGCAATCGAGACCATCGAACTGGCCGGTCTTCCTCGTTAGACGCCGCGAAATCCCGAAGGTTTCCGCGACTTTGTGTTCGCGCAACGGCGACTAACAGAAATGTCCTGCCAGAAGTCTGGTCACGACCCGCTGGAAGTTCTACGGGGCACTTGAATTCCAGACAACAACTTATTGGATCCGCGTTGCATCATAATGACGACCGTGAGAATTCTTCTGACCACTACGTGTCTGCTGTTGCTCTCCGCCGCGCATTCGAAGGCGCAGGAACAACCCGCAACCATCGGCGAGCGGCTGCTCGCCACGCCGGCGATCAAGAGCGCGGTCGACGCGACGCGGCGCAACGAGCCGGCCATCCTCGACGAGCAGGTGAGGCTCTGCGAGATCGAAGCGCCGCCGTTCAAGGAACAGAAACGCGCCGCCGCGCTCAAGGCGGTGTTCGAAGGGCTCGGTCTGAAAAACGTCCGGATCGACACCGCCGGCAACGTGCTCGGCGAGCGACCGGGTGCGGCGCCGCGTCCGCACCTGGTGTTCAGCGCGCACCTCGACACGGTCTTTCCCGAGGGCACGAACGTCAAAACGACCCGGATGGGGGCCGTCCTCAAAGGCCCGGGGATCGCCGACGACTGCCGCGGGCTCGCGGTTCTCGTCGGCGTGATTCGCGCCATGAACGAGGCCGCCGTCCAGACGCCGGGGTCGATAACCTTCGTCGGCACCGTCGGCGAAGAGGGTCTGGGGGACCTGCGTGGCGTGAAGCACCTCTTCGAGCGCGAGCTGAAAGGGCGGATCGATCGCTTCGTGTCGGTCGACGGCTCGGGCATGGGGATTACGCACACCGCCGTCGGCAGCCGCCGTTACCGGGTCACCTACAAGGGCCCGGGCGGCCACAGCTACGGCGCGTTCGGCCTCGCCAATCCCATCCATGCGCTCGGCCGGGCGATCGCGAAGATCTCAGAGCTGCGGGTGCCGACCGAGCCAAAGACGACCTTCAACGTCGGCCGCATCGGCGGCGGCACCTCGGTGAACTCGATCCCCTTCGAGGCGTGGCTGGAACTGGATCTCCGCTCCGCCGACAAAGCGGCGCTCACGGCGCTCGACGCCGCCGCGCTCAGGGCCTTCGAACAGGCGCTCGCCGAGGAGAACGAACGGTGGGGACAGCGCGGTCAGCTCACGCTCGACTGCCGGCTGGTCGGCGATCGGCCCGCCGGCCAGGTGCCTTCATCCGCGCCAATCATCGCCGCCGCCGTGTCGGTCACGAAGGCGCTCGGCCTGACGCCCACGCTGGACGAGGGATCCACCGACTCGAACGTCCCGATCAACCTCGGGATTCCGGCGGTGACGATCGACGGCGGCGGCAGCTCCCGCGGCACCCACTCGCTCGACGAAGAGTTCGATACGACGAACTCGTGGCAGGGCACCGCCCGCGCGTTACTGCTCGCTATAGCGCTCACTTACTGACGCGGGCTCGCGCGGAACTCCCAAAAAGGCCAACTCCCAACTCCCAAACACCCCAGCCCCAGGAAGAGAATTGGGAGTTGGGGGTTTTTTGGGAATTGGGAGTTGGGTTTCTTTGGGAGTTGGGTTTCTTTGGGAGTTGGGAGTTGGGAGTTGGGATTGTAGCTCTTCGAAGCCCGAAGGGCTTCGAACTTCTCGAGATCCGCGGCCCGTTGACCCGCCGCGGCGACGCGCGCGACGCGCATGCGGAAGATCACCGCGAGATGGGCGATGGCGAGCAGCGCCAGCTCGACGGGGGTCCCGCCAAGGGCGGCGGGGATGTAGTTGATCGACACCGCAATCGCGAACAGCCGGCCGAACAGCGGATCCGGACCGCCGCCGGGATAGCGGCGTCCAAATTCCATCGTGACGTGCTCCCAGCCCTCCTCGCGCTCGTGGAAGACCTGCACGTAGCGGCCGATCCGCTCGACATTGGTATAGAGGGCGTAGATGCCCTCGAAGCCGGCGGCCAGGACCATGAGCGGGACGAGCGTGCTGAGGGCCACGGCGATCACGGCCGCCGTGGCCACCGACGTGGCCGCCCAGGCGATGAAGATGATCGGGACCAGCACCAGCCGGGCCGTGCCGCGCTCCCGGATGGTGGCGCGCATGGCGGCGTATTCGGTTTGGCGCAGGAAGTCAGAATCCATACAAGAACGCCGGCGATACGGTTGACTGTCGGGTGGCAGACAAAATGTCGACTAGCTTGGATGACTACCGATGCGCTCGACAGGGATTTTCTCAGCATTGTGCCACGGGTCCGGAACGGTTGTGGTGGTACTTGTCTTGTATGGCTGGGGCCCGTGGGCACGTGCGCCCCTTCGGCCGGCGTGTTTTAGCTGCAGATCCGTAGGGGAAGTTACATAACTGGTTGCCAGCGATGGCCTTTGTTAGTGACACTCGCGAACGTCCCATTTTTACCTCGCAACGGTTGTTCCCAGCCAGCCGCTGTCGTCAGGGAGGACTCTTGCGTCTGATCCGCCCTCTGATTCTGGTCCGTGTGTGTACCGTCACGCTGGGTCTAGTCCTGTCCCTGCCTGGTCTGGTCACTGCTGCGCCGCAGGCCGCGGCGAAGCCCGCAACGCCCCCGGCCAAGAAGCCCGCGGCGAACGCGCCGGCGAAGAAAACGACCTATTCCGCGAGTTCGTCGGCAGCCCGCCGTGCCAGGCTGGCCCGTGCCCGTGCGGCCGCCCGCGCGCGCGAACAGGCGCGCCTCCGGGTGTTGCAGGAGGCGATGACGCCGCGGTTCAAGACGGACGCGAGCGGCGCCACCGTGCCGGACATCAGGGCTGCGGCCGCGATCATCTTCAATCCCGAAACCGGCCAGGTGCTATGGGAGGAGAACGCGCAGGACAAGCGCTCGATCGCGAGCATCACCAAGGTGATGACCGCCATCGTCTTCCTCGAGTCGAATCCGGATCTCACGCAGGAAGTCACCGTCGAGCGCAGCGACGTCTACGCCGCCTCCACGACGTATCTGCGGCGCAACGAGCGGATCACGCTTGGTAACCTGCTGCACCTCACGCTGATTGCGTCCGACAATGCCGCCGCCCGCGCGCTGGCGCGCCTCTCGCCTGGCAGCACGGAACAGTTCATCGAACGGATGAATCAGAAGGCGGTCGAGCTCGGGCTCCAGAGCACGTCGTTCACCGATCCTTCGGGCCTCAAGGCCGAGAACATTTCGTCGGCGTACGACCTGTCCCGGCTGATCTCGTTTGCCGCCGCGGACGAGCGGATCGCGCCGATCATGCGCACGGCGGAATACAAGGTGTCGACCAGCCGCCGGACCATCACCATCCACAACACCAACCGCCTGGTCACCGGCGGGGAAGTGGACGTCGTCGGCGGCAAGACCGGCTTCATCACCAAGGCCGGCTACTGCCTCGCCACGCTGCTACGGCTGCCGCAGGGCAATCAGGTGGCGGTCGTGGTGCTCGGCGCCAACTCCAACACCGGCCGGTTCTGGGAAACGCGGCACATCTTCAACTGGCTGTCGACCAAGGCGGCCGACGTCATCGCTAAAGATCAGTAACAACTCCCAACTCCCAAAAAACCCCAACTCCCAATTCGTTTCCTGGGGCTGGGGTTTTGGGAGTTGGGAGTTGGGGTTTTTGGGAGTTGGGCTTTCCTAGCGATAGCCCCTTTGAATCGCCGCCGCGTCGAGCGGCAGCGTCGCCACTGAATCCACCGCAGGCATGACCGGGCGCGACGCGTGACGCGCGTCGTACGCCTTGATGTACCGCTTGCACACGTCGCACGCGTTGAGCCGGTACTGGCCGTCGCGGCTCGCGAACGAGGTCATTTGCCGGCGATCGTCGTTGGCGCAGAACGGACACATCAGCTGCGCGAAGCGCCAGCGCGCGGCGCAGCGGCCGCAGATCAGCACGCGGTCCGCCGCCGGCGTGATCACCGCGAGATCCGGCTCGCCGCCGCAGAGCGGACACGCGCCCTGGCGCCAGCCGGCGAAATCGCTGCGCGCCATGATCGCTTCCGCCGAGCGCGTCAGAAACGGCCGCATGGCCAGCTGAAAGACGTGCTCGAGTGCCGCATCCTCCGCCGCAAGGGACGACGCGCCCGGGCGCACCGACTCGTACCAGACCTTCGCGCGCCGCCGCCAGCGCGATCGAATCGCGCGACAGCATCTCCGCCCGGCGGCCGTCCGCCTCCTCGAGCGCGTCGTGCGAGCGCATCGCCGACGCCGTGGCGCGGACGAGAAATCGCATGTCGCCCCAGTCCACCGGAATGTGCTCGAACTGCAGGATTGGATGGCCGTTGGCGAGCAGGCCGTTCAGGTATTCGGCCTCGAGCCGGATGGAGGGCAGCGGCACCCGCGGCTGCACGCGCCGGTGGAGCTGCAGGAGCTCGATCTGGAGATCGACGGCGGATCCGAGATCCGGGTGATTCTCTTTCAGCCGCCGCAGTTCCGCCATTTCGCGCGAGTCCGCGCGGCTCGAAGAAGGAGGACGTTCCCGCACAGCGCCGATATTACAACACGTGCAACGTGCGACGTGCCACGTGCGACGTGCCACGTGCGACGTGCCACGTGCCACGTGCCGTGCACGTGCGCACGTTGACAAGCCGCACATCGCACGTAGCACCGTAGCACGCCGCACGTGTCAAGCGATTAGACCCTAGAACCTGAAGACTCCTCCGAATCGCCAGGTTCGCGGCGCGACCAGTCCCTGCGGCTGGTTGTAGGAGCTGCCCGCCCGCGTGAAGCGATCGTCGACCGCGCCGTGGTTGAACAGGTTGAAGCTCTCGACGGTGATCCCCAGCCGGCCGTCGGCGATCGGGAACTCCTTCTGGAACTTCAGGTCGAACTTCGGCTGGCCGTCGAGGCGGTTGCTGCCGCGCGGCTCGGCGAACAGATCGACGCTGCCCTGCTCCAGGCGTTCGCGGACGAGCCGCGTATACGTGCCGCCGCTCGTGTAGAAGAACGCGCCCGACACCATCAGGCCCCATGGACCCTGATACGCACCGAGGACCTTCGCGATGTGCGTGTTGTCGCGTCCGAGCCGGCCTTCGCGGAACGGCTGCAGCCGCGGATCCTGGTTGGGATCGTCGTACTCGACGCTGTTGCCCGTGGAGCTGGTGTTGTTGATGTTCCCGGTGATCTTCGAGATCACCCACGACGCCTGCAGCATCCAGCGATCCTTGAACCGCCGGTTGGCCGTCAGTTCCAGTCCTCGATACCGCCGGAACGCATCGTCCGGGTTGGTGACCAGGAAGCGATCCTCCGCCGGATCGCTGATCTGATCGTAGAAGGTCAGCGTGCTGCCGGTGTCGTCGGCCGTGCCCTCGACGCCGTCGGGACCGGGATCGGGGACGGTGATCGGCGCGAACTCGCCGTTGATCAGGATGTCCTCGATGAAGTCCTTGTTGTCGCGGAAGATGCCGTGCGCGCCGACCGAGAAGTTCGGGAACAGCTCGTGCTCGAAGCCGATGATGAACTGATCGAGCCGCGGCTGCTTCAGGTCGTCGTCCACGGTCGCGATCGACGTGCCCGGATTCAGCAGGCTGGGCTCGCCCTGCGGTTCCAGCGTGACCGAATCGATGTAGACGCCATACAGCGGATCCGACGGGTTCACCAGGTTGTAGTAGTTGGCCTTGGCGCCGTCGAAAAACCGGCCGTAGTGGCCGCGGACGACCGTGCGGCCGTTGCCGAACATGTCATACGCGAAGCCGAGGCGCGGGCCCCAGGCGTTCGCCTTGTAGAGCGTGCCTTCCACCGCCTTCAGCGATCCGCGGTAGTGATCGAAGCGCAGGCCCGGATTGATCGTGAGCTTCCGCCCGACCGACCACGAGTCCTGCACGAACACCGACATGCGATTGTTGGTGGCATCCTGCAGGTAGTTCCCGCCCAGGTACGCGTAGTAGGGCACGCCGTAGGAGGCGAGCACCCAGCCGCCGCCGGGATAGCCGACTTCGGTCTTCGACTGGCTGCGCTCGAACTCGGCGCCGAACTTCAGATTGTGCTGGCCGGCGAACCCGGAGGCGTACTTCGTCACGCTCGCGTTCGCCTGATGCCGCACGCGGTCGGCGCGCAGGTAGTAGTAGCTGTTCACCGAATAGAAGTCGGTGTCGAAGTCGATCCATCCCATCAGGTCGCGGCCGTTGTACGGCTCGCGCGCGTAGTAGCCGGAGTAGCCGGAGTAGCGCACGTCGAACACGGACGAGGGGGAGAGGACCTTCGTGTAGTTGCCGTTCCACGCGATCTCGGGTCCGGTCTGCTTGGTCGTGGCTTCCGGCGCCACGTTCGAGGCGGCGCCGGCGCCTTCGACGGTGTAGCTGTCGTACTCGATGAAGCCGGTGAGCTGATCGGCCTGTCCGAGCCTGATGGTCGGCTTGAAGATGAACCGCGGCGACGTCTCCTTGCGTTCGGTCGGACCGGAATTGCCGGCGCCGCCCGGCGGCGGAAAGCCGGAGGGCGACGACTTCGGCCGGTAGGTACTGGAACGAAGTGAAGAACCACACCTTGTCGCGCTTCAGCGGGCCGCCGATCTGGAACGTCGAGTCCGTCTCGTAATCCAGCTTGTCCGACGTGAGGTCGGGATTCTCGGCGAGCACTTCCTCGCTGATGTTGTCGCCGATCATGCTCTTGTTCTGAAAGAGCGTTTCGATCAGGCCCGAGAACCGGTTGCTGCCGGATCGAATCAGGCTGTTCGAGGCGACGCCGGTGAATCCGCCGTACTCGGCCGGCGCGCCGAGGCCGATGACCTGCACTTCCTGGAACCAGTTGTAGTTCGCAAACAGCCACTGCGTGCCCCCCTCGGGGTCGCTGGTGTCGACGCCGTCGATCATGTAGGCGTTCGAGGATTCACCGCCGCTGCCGTACGCGCTCAGGTTGTTCGGGTTGACGCCGGGGGCGAGGATGATCGCATCCGGACCGAACCGCGACGAGTAGGGGATGAATTCGAGGATTTCCTCGGTGAGGTTCTTCTGCGCCGCCGACGACTTGACGTCGACCGTCGGCGCCGTGCCGATGACTTCGACCGTGTCGGTCAGGCCCGGCTGCAGCTGGGCGTCGACCGTGATCGTCTGCCCGAGCTGCAGACGCGCCTCGTGGCTGACCGTGCGAAACCCGCTCAACTCGACCTTCACCGTATACGTGCCCGGCGGCAGCGCGGGGAAGCGATAGCTGCCGGTCTCGTCGGTTACCGCCGTCCGCGATCCGCCGAGCACCGCTTCGCTCGTCACGGTAACCGTCACACCCGGAAGAACCGCACCGCTCGAATCGGTGATGGTGCCGGTCAGCGAGGCCGTCTGACCGATTTGCGCGAGCGCCGGCGCCGCCGCGAACGACATCATGGCGACGAACAGCGCGAGCAACTTCATTTTCATCTGAGAGTCACTCCTTGTGGATTGAATGCAGGCCCACTCGCCTGCGCGCACCGCGCATCAGCAACTTGCGCGCCGGCACAGCGGTCACACCGCCGGTCCCTTGACCGTGAATCCGTCCGCAATTGAAAAGGAGTGAGCAGGAGGGAACGCCGCGGATCCAATCAACAGGAGCCCGACATACGGCCGCTTGTATTGTCGGAATGCGACATTGCTCGCATGTAGCACGTCGCACGTTAGAAGTAGCACGCCGCACGTCGCACGTGCGCACGTCGCACGTCGCACGTCGCACGTGAAAGAGGCCCTCCCCCGAAGGAGAGGGCCTCGCGGTGACGCCTTAGAAGCGGAAGACTCCTCCAATCCTCCACTGCCGCGGCGTCACAACGGACTGCGGGATCAGATAATTCGATCCGACCCGCGGGAACGTGTCGTCGACGGCGCTGCTGTTGAAGATGTTGAACCCTTCGAACGTGACACCAAGACGCCCGTAAGTGCTGATCGGGAATTGCTTTTCGAGCTTGATGTCCAGACTCGGCTGGCCGTCGAGACGCTGGCTGCCCCGGGGTTCCGCGAACATGTCGCTGCGCCCCTGGCCGAGGCCGGTGACGCGCACCGTGCGCGTGAACGTGCCGCCGGTGGTGTAGAAGAACGCGCCCGACACCATCACGTCCCACGGCGCACGATACGCCGCAAGGACCTTCGCGATGTGGGTATTGTCACGGCCGAGGCGTCCTTCGCGGAACGGCTGGAAGCGCGGATCGACGTTCGGCTCGTCGTACTCGGCGCTGTTGCCGAACTGGCTGGTGTTGTTGATGTTGCCCGTGATCTTGGAGATGACCCACGAGGCCTGCAACATCCAGCCATCTGAGAAGCGCTTGTTCGCGCTCAGCTCGACCCCCTGATACTTCCGGAACGCGTCGTCCGGGTTCGTGATCAGGAACCGGTTGTCGCCGGGATCGTTCACCTGGTCGTAGACCGTGAGGAACGTGCCCGGATCGTCCGACGTCCCTTCTTCCCCGTCAGGTCCCGGATCGGCGAGCTGGAAGCTCGTGAACTCGCCGTTGATCAGGATGTCCTCGATGAAGTGCTTGTTCTTCCTGTAGATGTAGTTGGCACCCACGGAGAAGTTGCGAAACAGCTCGTGCTCGACGCCGACCAGGGCCTGATCCATCCGCGGCTGCTTGATGTCGTCATCCACTGTGGCCGCGACGCCGCCCGGCGTGAGCTGGTGGAGATCGCCGATCGGTTCGAGCGTGACCGGATCGACCTCGGTGCCGAACTGCGGGATGGTGCCGTCGAGCAGGTTGTAGTACGTGCTCTTCGCACCGTCGAAGAACAGGCCGTAGTGGCCGCGAATCACCGTCTTCGCGTTGCCCGTGACGTCGAACGCGAACCCGAGGCGCGGGCCCCACGCCGTGGTGGTCAGCACCGTGTCGTCGAGCGATTTCACGAACCCGCGGTTGTTATCCATCCGCAGTCCGAGGTTCAGCGTCAGCTTGCGGTTGAGGCTCCACGAGTCCTGCGCGAACAGCGTGAACCGCGTGTTGACGTCGTCCTGCAGATAACCGCCGCCGAGGTACGCGTAGTAGGGCACGCCCTGATCGGCGAGAATGTAGCCGCCGCCCGGATATCCCAGCTCGCTCTTGACGTAGCTCTTCTCGAACTCCGCGCCGAACTTGAAGTTGTGCTCGCCCGCGTAGCCCGATGCGAACTTCGTCAGGCTGGCGTTCGCTTGATGGCGGACGCGATCGGCGTTGTAGAAGTAGTAGCTGTTGACCGAGTAGAAGTCGGTCGAGACGTCGTACCACCCCATCGTGTCGTCGCCGTTGTAGGGACTCAGGTAGTAATAGCCCCAGAAGCCGGAGTACTTCACGTCGAACACCGACGAGGCGGACAGCACCTTCGTGTAGTTCGCGTTCCAGGAGACTTCAGGCGAATCCTGGTGCAGCGTTGCCGCCGGCGACACGTTGGAGCCGGCAAACCGTCCGTCCACCGTGTAGGAGTCGGTCTCGAAGAAGCCGGTCAACTGATCCGACTGCCCGAGCCGCAGCGTGGGCTTGAACAGGAACCGCGGAGATTTCTCGAGGCGGGCCCGGGCGCCGTTGTCCGATTCGGTTCCGGCCGGTGGGAATCCGGCGGGCGTCGTCTTCGGCCGGTAGGTACTGAAACGATGTGAAGAACCACAGCTTTGTCGCGCCGGATCGGCCCGCCGACCTGAAACGTCGTGTCGGTCAAGTAGTCGATATTGCCGGGCGTGAGGTCCGGGTTCTGTTCGAGCAGTTCGTCACTGATGTTGTCGCCGCTCAGCGCGTCGTTCTGGAACAGCGTCTCAAACAGACCCGAGAAGCGGTTGCCGCCCGAACGAAACAGGCTGTTGGAGGCGACGCCGGTGAACCCGCCGTACTCCGCCGGCGCGCCCAGGCCGATGACCTGCACCTCCTGGAACCAGTTGTAGTTGGCGAACAGCCACTGCGTACCACCCTCGGGATCGCTCACGTCGACGCCGTCGATCATGTAAGCGTTCGATGATGTGCCGCCGCTCCCGAACGACGAGAGGTTGTTCGGGTTGACGCCCGGGGCGAGCATGATGGCATCAGGGCCGAAGCGCGAAGAATACGGGATGTACTCCAGAATCTCTTCGGTGAGGTTCTTCTGCGCGGCCGAGCTCTTCACGTCGACCGTCGGCGCGGAGCCCGTCACTTCGATCGTGTCCGTGAGACCGGGATCGAGCTTGGCGTCCATGGTGATGGTCTGGCCGAGCTGGAGCCGGGCTTCCTGGGTGACGGTGCGGAACCCCGCTAGCTCGACTTTGACGCTGTAGGTTCCCGGCGGCAGCGCAGGAAAGCGGTACACGCCGTTCCCGTCCGTCACGGCGGTTCGAGACCCGCCGATAACCGCCTCACCAGTGACAGTTACCGTGGCGCCTGGCAGGACGGCGCCGCTGGCATCGGTGACCGTGCCGGCCAGCGTCGCGGTCTGGCCGATCTGGGCGATCGCGCGGACCGGACTGCCAAGCACAGCCGCCGCAGCGACAAGCAGCGCGAGCAACTTCATTTTCATCTGAGGAGCCACTCCTTTGGTTGGGAAAGAGGGCAGGCATACACGTCTGCGTGCCGCCGGCAAGGAGCAAGTTCCGCGCCGCCGTCACACGAACCATCACATGCGTGAAACGGCGGTGAAAGGCCCGGCTGGCAGGGACGAGTGCCGGGGCGATCCAACACGGCGAACATCACGAACCGATCTCTTGGAGTTTGCCGCTCGAATTCAGCGTAGTACCATCCTCATCCGTGCATCGAAGGCACCTGATCGCGCTTCCGTTCGTCGCGCTGCTGTTCTCGTCCGCGCCAGCCACACAGCCGGCCGGCGCGCGACCGAACATTCTTCTGATCACCATCGACACCCTGCGCGCCGATCGCGTTGGCGCGTACGGCTACAAGGGCGCGCATACGCCGGCGCTCGACCGTCTCGCGGCGGAGGGCGTGCGCTTCGCCGACGCGACGGCGCATGCGGTGCTGACGTTTCCATCGCACACGGCGATCCTCACCGGCCGCTATCCCGCGGCGTTCGGCATCCGCTTGAACGGCATGGGCACGCTGCCGCCCGAAGCGACGACGCTTGCCGAGCGGCTCAAGACCGCGGGGTACCGCACCGGCGCGGTCGTGGCGAGCGCGGTGCTCGCCGAGACCTACGGTCTCGATCAGGGTTTCGACGAGTACGACGATCGCATCGCGATCCAGGCGGCGGACACGGTGGCGCTCGCGGATCTCAATCGCCCCGCCGATCAGGTGACCGCCGCCGCGCGCAAGTGGATCGCGGCGCAGAAGGGATCGTGGTTTCTGTGGGCGCACTACTACGATCCGCATCTGCCTTACGAGGCGCCGGCCAAGTACGCGGCGCTTGCGCCGGGACGTCCGTACGACGGGGAAGTCGCATTCGCGGACGCCGAGATCGCCGCGCTGCTCGGATCGCTCGACCGTCAGCGGACGATCGTGGTGGTGACCGCCGATCACGGAGAATCGCTCGGCGAACACGGCGAACCCGATCACGGATTCTTTCTCTACGACTCGACGCTCAGCGTGCCGCTGATCATCGCCGGTCCCGGCATCACGCCCCGCATCGTGTCCGAGCAGGTGCGCCACATCGATCTGCCGGCGACGATCGCCGAGCTCGCCGGCCTCGCGAATCCGCGAGCCGCCGGCGACGACGGCGAAAGCCTGGCGCCGCTCGTCAAGGGCGGATCGCGAAAAGAGGTGCCCGTATCAGTGGCCGAGAGCTGGTATCCGCGGCTGCATTTCGGCTGGAGCGAACTGCGATCGGCCCGCGCCGGCGACTGGAAGTTCGTCGCCGCGCCAAAGCCGGAGCTCTACGACCTTCGGAACGATCGCGCCGAAACGAAGAACGTCGCTACCGCGCAGGCGGCGGTCGGCGGCCGCCTGGCAGCGGAGCTCAAACGCGTCAACGATCAATTCAAGCAGGCGCGGCCGACGCGCAACGAACAGCCGGATCCGGCAACCATTCAACGGCTTCAATCGCTCGGCTACCTTGGCTCCTTCTCGCCGTCCGCCGCGAGCGACACCAACGAGGATCCCAAGGACCACATCGGGCAATATCGCGAGTACCGGGCGACGTTCAGCCGCGCGCTGTCGCTGCTGGGAAAAGGACAGCATGCCGAAGCGGTGACCGCGCTGCAGCAGATCGTGAAGATGAACGTCCGCGCATTCGAAGCGCATCTCTATCTCGGCAACGCCTACGCCGCGCAGGGAAAGACCAACGCGGCGCTGGGAGAGTACGACGCGGCGTCGCTGCTCAATCCCGAGCTGTCCACGCCGCACATCGAGGCGGCAAAGGTCCTCTCCAACGCCAACCAGCACGCCCCGGCGATCGTCCGCTGCCGGAAGGGGCTCGATCTCTCCCCGCGCTCCGACTACGGACACTACACGCTCGGCGTCATATACCGGCGCGCGCAGCGGCCGGCAGAGGCGCTCGACGCGTTCACGCGCGCGGTCGAACTGAACCCGTCGAACGTGCGCGCGCGATCGGGGCTGGGATCGACCGCGATGCAGCTCGGGCGCGTCGACCTCGCCGCCACGCAGTTCGAGCAGCTGATCGAGCTCGGATACCAGGTCGCGCCATCGCAGTTCAACCTCGGCATCATCGCCGCCAACCGCGGCAATCGCGCGGAAGCGGAGCGCCGCTACAAGCTCGCGCTGAAGGCGGACCCGGCGTTCAAGCCGGCCCAGGACGCGCTCGCGAAGATAAAATAGCGTTACAGGAATGAACGCTCGAGCTCGCCTCGTCCTCGCGGCGGTGTGCATCGCCATCCTTGCCGCCGGTTACTGGGCGTATTCCACCCGTTCTCGCAGCGCCGTGACGCCCGCCGGCACCGATCTCGGAGCAATCGCCGGCGCGGCTCGGCCCGACCAGTTCAACGTCATCATCCTGACGCTCGATACCACTCGATCGGATCGAATCGGCGCCTACGGCGATCACACCGCGTCGACGCCGAATCTCGATCGCCTGGCGTCCGAGGGCGTGCTCTTCGAGCAGGCGATCGCGCCGGTGCCGCTGACGCTTCCGGCTCACTCGACGCTCTTCACCGGCCTGCTGCCCCCGAAGCATGGCGTCCGCGACAACGGCGGCTACGTCCTCGATCCGAAGCACCGCACGCTCGCGACGATGCTGAAAGCCGAAGGATTCCAGACCGGCGCATTCGTCGGCGCGTTCGTGCTCGATTCGAAGTGGGGCCTCAACCAGGGGTTCGACACCTACTTCGACAAGTTCGACGTCTCGAAGTACCAGCAGGTGTCGCTCGGCAGCGTCGCGCGGCGAGCGACCGAGGTCGTCGACAACGCGATGCCGTGGTTCGAGAAGCACGCCGGCGAGCGTTTCTTCGCCTGGCTGCATTTCTACGACGCCCACACGCCCTACGATCCGCCGGAGCCGTTCCGCTCGCGCTTCGCGGATCGCCGCTACGCCGGCGAGATCGCCTACGTCGATCACGAGATCGGCCGCGTGCTCCGATGGCTCGACACCAATCAGCTGGCGGATCGCACGATTGTCGTGGCGATTGGCGATCACGGCGAGAGCCTGAACGAGCACGGCGAGGGCACCCACGGACTGTTCGTCTACGACGCGACGATGCGCGTGCCGTTCATCGTCAGGGCGCCGTATCAGTCGATGAAAGGCCGGCGCGTGTCCTCGACGGTGCGGACCGAGGACGTCCTGCCGACGGTGCTCGACCTGCTGACCGAAGCCACGCCAGCCGGCGTCGAGGGCCGCAGCCTGGCGCCGCTGATGACGGGCGCCGCGCGCGATCTGAATCTCGATGCGTACAGCGAATCGCTTTACGCGCGCAATCACTTCGGCTGGAGCGAGCTGAAGGCGCTGCGGTCGGGGCGGTTCAAGTACATCAACACCACGCGTCCCGAGCTCTACGACCTGCAGAAAGATCCGGGCGAGCAGAAGAACATCTTCGACGAGCAGCGGCAGATCGCCGAGCGGATGGCGGTGGAACTGGCGCGCGTCGCGGTCGAAGACGCGGGCGCGTCCGCCGGACCGTCGGCGGTCGATCCCGAAACCCGCGAGCGGCTCGCCGCGCTCGGCTACATCGGCTCCTTTGCCGACACCGCGCGTCGCGAAGGCGCCGTGCTGCCCGATCCGAAGGACAAGATCGACATCTTCAACCTGATGACCGCGGCCCGCGAGGCGGACGATGGCGATACGCATGCGATGCTCAATCGCCTGAAGAAGGTCGTCGCGCAGGATCCGAACGTGCTGGATGCGTGGGTCATGCTCGGCAACGAGTATTTCCGCCAGGCGGATTTCAAGACTGCCGCGGATCACTACAAGCGGGCGCTGACGATCAACCCGTCGTACGACCTGGCGATCGTCAACCTCGCCGGCGCCTACCGCGCGATGCGGGATTACGATGCGGCGATTCTCGGCTACGAGCGGTATCTCGAGAAAGACCCGAAGAATGCCTGGATTCGCTACCAGCTCGGCGAGCTGTACGTCGAGACGGGCAATCTGGCGAAGGCGGAATCCGCCTTTCAACAGTCGCTCGCCGACGACACCCGCGTGGCGGCGGCGCGCAACGCGCTCGGCGTCGTCGCGATCAAGCGCGGCGATCTGAGCGGCGCCGAAACCCAGATCCGCGCGGCGCTGGCGCAGAAACCCGACGTCCGCCTCGCGCATTTCAATCTCGCGCTGATCGCGGAACAGCGCGGCGATGTGCAGACGGCGATCGAGATGTACCGCCGCGAGATCGAGACGCAGGCGAATTCCTACAAGGCGGCGTTCAATCTGGGCCGGCTATACGAACAGCTCGGCAACCGGACGGAGCAGGAGGCCGCGCTACAAGAAATCGATCGAGCTGAACCCGCGGTTCGCCGAGGGACATTTCTACCTGGCCAAGCTCTATCTGGACGAGGGACGGCAGTTCGACGAAGCGATTGCGCTGGCGCGACGCGGCCTGGAGGTGGGCGCCGAATCGGAGTTCGCGCCGCTCGGCCACTACGTGCTCGCGGATATTTACAGCCGCAAAGGCATGCACGCGGAGGCGCAGCGCGAGGCCGCGCGCGGACGCGCGCTCGAAGCGCAGCGCGGTCGACGATCGCCGGCTGGATGATTGTCGTTTTCAGTTCACGAAGCTAGAGGGGAGGAGTTGGACGGAGGATACGGAGAAGTTCAAACAACGGAGTCGCGGAGTCGCGGAGGACGCACGGAGGGCCTGTGGCCCGCCCGCCTTCGGCGGGCCGGACGAACGAGGTCAATGGTCGAAATACAAGCGCCTCCGAATCATGCTGGCGCTTGTATTTCGGCCATTGACCTCGTTCGTGCCGCGCGCAGCGCGGCACCACAGGCCTTCACGCACGCTGCCTTAACGTCTTTCTAGAGTTCTTCTCCGTGCGTCCTCCGTGCCTCCTGTTAGATTTTCTCCGCGTCCTCAGTCCCGTGATAAACTCAAGGTTTTGTTCACCGAGGTTTTGAAGCAGTAGATGTCAGACACGAAGAAGTCCACGCGCCGCAAGACGGCGTCGAAGCCATCGACACCCGCACCACTGACCACCGCCGCGTCGCCAACGAAATCAGCACGGCGCGCCACCAGCACCGCGAAGAGTTCGGCCGCGCCAAAGGCCGCCGCGCCGAAGCGGGCGGCGAAGCCGAAGAAGGCGGAGGGTCAACCTGCCGCGCCGCGGCTCGACATCGTGATGATTACGCCGGAGGCGCATCCCTTTGCGAAGACCGGCGGCCTCGCCGAAGTGGCGGCGGCGCTGCCTGACGCGCTCGCGCGCCTCGGTCATGCCGTCACCATCGTCATGCCGCGCTACCGCGGCATCGACGTCGCCGATGCCGTCCGCAAGGATCTCCGCGTCGCCTTCGGACCCGGCGAACTGCCGTTCGGCGTCTACGAACGGCCGCTTGGCGAGAACGTCCGCGTCGCGTTCGTCGACGCGCCGGACCTGTTCGATCGCGAAGGGATTTACGGCACCGCGTCGGGCGATTACGCCGACAACGCGTTCCGCTTTGCGTTCTTCAGCCGCGCGGCGCTCGAATACGTCCGCGACCGCGGCACCCGTCCCTCGATCCTGCACGCGCACGACTGGCAGGCCGGCCTCGTGCCTGTCTATCAGAAGATGTACCTGAGCGCCGATCCGATCGTCGGCGGCGTCCCCACGGTGTTCACGATCCACAATCTCGCGTTCCAGGGACTGTTTCCGCCGTCGACGCTCGCCTACGTGGGCCTCGGGTGGGAAATGCTCAACGTGCAGGCGATGGAGTACTGGGGGCAGATCAGCTACCTGAAGGGCGGCATCAACTTCAGCGAGAAGATCACCACCGTCAGCCCGGCTTATGCAAAAGAGATCGTGCGGCCCGAGCTGGGATTCGGCTTCGACGGCATCCTGTCGCGGCGCTCCGCCGATCTGGTCGGCATCCTGAACGGCATCGACACCGACCGCTGGAATCCCGAGCGCGACCCGTTCGTGCCCGCGTCGTTCAGTTCCGCGGACGTCTCGGCCAAGCGCGACGCGAAGCGCGCTCTGCTCGAGGCGGCCGGTCTCACGGCGGACGACACCGCGCTGACCCGTCCGCTGATCGGCCTGGTTTCGCGCCTCACGGATCAAAAGGGGTTCGACCTCATCGCCGCCGCGGCCGAAAGCCTCATGTCGCTCGACGCGACGTGGGTGATGCTCGGCAGCGGCGAACGCGGCTACGAAGCGCAGTGGAAGGCGCTGGCCCGCCGGCATCCGGGCCGCGTGGCGGCAACCATCGGCTTCGACGAACGGCTGGCGCACCTGATCGAGGCGGGATCGGACATCTTCCTGATGCCGTCCCGATTCGAACCCTGCGGGCTCAACCAGATGTACAGCCTCCGCTACGGCACCGTCCCCGTCGTCCGGGCAACGGGCGGGCTGGACGATACCGTGGCGGACTTCGATCCGGCGACCGGCAACGGAACCGGGTTCAAATTCAGGGAATACACGCCGTCGGCCCTGGTCCACTCGGTTCAGCGGGCGCTGGCGATGTATCAAAACCCGGCAGTCTGGCGGCGCATCCAGGCAGCCGGGATGAGCCTCGACTTCTCCTGGGACGTATCCGCCCGGGAGTATGTCAAAGTGTATAGAGCGTTGCTGGACGCCTGAAAACAGGGGCACAGGCCGGAACGCGGAGGACTCCAGATGGCATCCGAGAAGGTTCAGACCCTCACAGACGGCAATTTCGACCAGTCGGTCATCAAGGCATCGCAGCCGGTGCTCGTGGACTTCTGGGCGGAGTGGTGCGGCCCGTGCCGCCGGCTGGCGCCGACGGTCGACGAGCTGGCCACCGACTACGACGGCCGCGTGATGGTGGGGAAGCTGAATGTCGACGACAACCCGAACGTCGCGTCGCGCTTCAGTATCCGCGGCATCCCCACGCTGCTGCTGTTCAAGGGCGGCGAGATCGTCGAGCAGGTGGTCGGCCTTGCCGACAAGTCCGCGCTCAAGAAGCTCCTCGACAAGCACGTCTGACACCGCAACGGTGCCTCAATGACAGACGTCCGGAACGTCATCGTGATCGGCTCAGGGCCGGCGGGTCTCACCGCCGGCCTTTACACGTCCAGGGCCAACCTGCGCCCGCTCGTCATCGAAGGCCTCGAGGCCGGCGGTCAGCTGATGATGACGACGATGGTCGAGAACTGGCCGGGGTTCCGGGACGGGATCATGGGTCCCGACCTGATGGCCGAGATGCGCGCGCAGGCCGAGCGCTTCGGAGCGGATATCGTCCGCGGCCATGTGACGGCCGTCGATCTCCAGTCGATGCCGTTTCGCGTGCGGACCGATGACGCCGAGTACCAGGCAAGAACGCTCATCATCGCCACCGGCGCCTCGGCGCGGCTGCTCGGAATTCCGTCCGAGCGCGGGCTGATGGGGCACGGCGTCTCCACCTGCGCCACCTGCGACGGCTACTTCTTCAGAGGAAAGCCGATTGCCGTCGTCGGCGGCGGCGATTCCGCAATGGAGGAAGCGATCTTCCTCACGCGGTTCGCCTCGCACGTCAGCGTCATCCACCGGCGCGACACGCTGCGCGCGTCGAAGATCATGCAGGACAAGGCGTTCGCGAACCCGAAGATCTCGTTCGAGTGGAACAGCGAGGTCGAGGACGTGAAGGACCTCGCCAGCGGCGCGGTCACCGCGATCCTGCTGCGCGACAACATCACCGGCCAGCGCAAGGAGCTGCCGGTCGAGGGAGTCTTCGTCGCGATCGGCCACACGCCGAACACGTCGCTCTTCACCGGTCAGCTCGACATGGACGCCAACGGCTATCTCGTCACGCACACCGGCACGCGCACGAGCGTTCCGGGCGTCTTCGCGTGCGGCGACGTGCAGGATCACATCTATCGCCAGGCGATTACCGCCGCGGGATCAGGGTGCATGGCGGCGATCGACGCCGAGAAATATCTGGAAGGACTCCCGCAGCACCTCGGAGAGGCGCAGCTCAGCGCCTAATCACGTGCTACGTGCTACGTGCGACGTGCTACGTGCTTACTTGTCACGTGCTACGTGCTACGTGCGCCGGGCGTCAGTCAATCCAACCGCCTCCGACGACCTTATCTCCGTCATAGAAGACGACCGCCTGGCCCGGCGCGACGGCGGACTGCGGCTCGTCGAACGTCACCGCTACCTTGCCCGGACCTGACGGAAAGATCGCCGCTCCCGCCTCGCGGTGGCGATAGCGAATCTGCGCGGTGACGCGTGTTCCGGCCGCGGGCGCCTCGCCCGAAATCCAGTTCACGTTGGACGCGGTGAGCTCGAAGCGCTCGAGCGCGGCGCGCGGACCGACGGTCACCGTCCCGGCGTTGGCGTCGATGCCGACGACGAAGAGCGGGATGGGGGAGGAGATGCCGAGCCCCTTGCGCTGACCGACGGTGAATCGATGCACGCCGGCGTGGCGGCCGAGCACACGGCCGGTGACGTCGGTGATCGCCCCCTCAGCCATCTCGACACGCTTGCCCACGAACGCCGCCTGATCGCCGTCGGGGACGAAGCAGATCTCGTGGCTGTCGTGCTTCTCCGCGACCGGCAGCCCGAGCGCGCGGGCGTGCTCGCGCACCTGCGCCTTGTCGAGATCGCCGACCGGAAACAGCGCGTGCGCGAGCTGGTCCTGCGTCAGCGTGAAAAGGAAATAGGACTGATCCTTCGCCGCGTCGGCGCCGCGCTTCAGCTGAAAGCGTCCGCTCGCCTCATCGAACGCCACCCGCGCGTAGTGTCCGGTCGCGACCTGCTCCGCGCCCAGCGCCGAGGCGCGATCCGCGAGCGTTGCGAACTTGAGATCGCCGTTGCAGTGCACGCACGGGATCGGCGTCCGCCCGGCGGCGTACTCGTGCACGAAGTTCGAGATCACCTGATCGGCGAACTGCCGCTCGAAGTTCATGATGTAGTGCGGAATGCCGATCCGGGCCGCCACCCGCCGCGCGTCGTGCAGATCGTCGATCGTGCAGCAGGTGCCGAAGCGGATCTCTCCCTCGCGCTGGTCGTACAGCTGCATGGAAAGTCCGATCACCTCGTGTCCCGCCCGCGCGAGCAGCGCGGCGGCCACCGAGGAGTCGACCCCGCCGGACATGGCGACGACGATCCTTTCATGGTTTCGTCAATTGTTAATGTTGCGGTGGCCCTGCAACCACCGGACGCTACAGCCTACCAGACGGCTACAGCTTCGCTACGGACGGTTCCAGCTATAGCGGAGGTTCGCACAAGAGCGGAAGCCTCCGGATCCCAACGTCCCTGTTGCCCGTGATTAACGATTAGCAATTAACAATTTCATCTCGCGACCCTCGTCAGACTCCGCAGCTTCGTCACGAGCCCAGGAAGCTTCTCCAGAAACAGATCCACTTCCGCGTCCGTGTTCCCTGCGCCGAGGCTGATGCGGATCGAGTTCTGCGTGCGGTGCGACGGCAGGCCCATGGCGCGCAGCACGTGCGACGGCTCCAGCGTGCCCGACGAGCAGGCCGAGCCGGTCGACACCGCGATCCCTTCGAGGTCCAGCGCGATCAACAGCGACTCGGCCTCGACGCCGTCGACGCTGATGTTCGTCGTGTTCGGCACGCGCGGCCCCGATGCGCCGTTCACGGCGGTCCCGGGCACGCGCTCGATCACCGATCGCTCGAGCCGATCGCGCAGCGCGGCGAGACGCTGACCTTCAGCCGCGAGCTTCGTCCGCGCGCGCACGGCCGCGACGCCCAGGCCGGCGATGGCCGGCACGTTCTCCGTGCCGGCGCGGCGATTGCGCTCGTGCTTGCCGCCGGTCATGGTCGCGGTGATCCGCGTGCCTCTCTTGATCCACAGCGCGCCGACGCCCTTCGGGCCGTTGAACTTGTGCGCCGAGAGCGACAGCAGGTCGACGCCGAGCGCCCCCACTTCGACGGGGATCTTCGCCACCGACTGCACCGCGTCGGTGTGGAAGAGCGTTCCGCGCGAATGCGCGATGCGGGCAAGCTCCGCGATTGGCTGGATCGTCCCAATCTCGTTGTTCGCATGCATCACCGACACGAGGGCCGTGTCGTCGGTGAGCACGGCCTCCAGCCGCTCCGGATCGACGATGCCGCTGGCATCCAGCGGCAGCAGCGTCGTCCGCCACCCGCGGCGGGCGAGCGCCTTGAGCGTGTTGAGCACCGCCTCGTGCTCGATCGCGCTGGCAATCAGGTGCCGGCGTCCGGTCGGCTCGAGCGCCTCGGCCACCCCCCGGATGGCGAAGTTGTCCGCCTCGGTTCCGCCGCTGGTGAACACAAGTTCCGAGGCCTCCGCGCCGATAAGAGTGCCGACCGCGCTCCGGGCGTCGTCCAGGCGGGCTTTCGCCTGCTGGCCGAAGTGGTGCACGCTCGACGCGTTGCCGTAGTCGTCACGCAGGACCGCGGTCATTGTCTCGACCACCGCCGGGTCGACCGGGGTCGTGGCGTTATGATCGAAATAAATGCGCATGGCTGATCCCTGATCATAGCATTCACGCTAACTCGCAGCAATAAAAGGACTAGACAGGGCGCAGCGCCGACTCGTATACTGGCAAAACCTGCTGCCCAGCCGAGACAAAAGTCACCCTGCGAAGGTCAAAGAATAGTTTTCGGACAGGTGGAGATTGCCCATGTGGAAACGGGATGAAGCGGTGAAGCCGGGTGGTCCGGCAGGCTCCGGCCCAAGCCAGACGACACCGGTGAGTACACCTCCGGCGGCAACGGAATCGATCCGCACAACCAGCGCACCCAGCGAACCCCTGCGAGGAATGGAGAAAACGACTGTGAACATCGGAAAGTCCGTCGTCATCAAGGGGGAGCTCAACGGCAGCGAGGATCTGACGATCGAGGGTCAGGTCGACGGCAAGATCGAGCTCCGTCAGAACGTGCTGACCATCGGACCCAATGGGCGCATCAAGGCCCAGGTGTTCGCCAAGTCGGTCGTCATTCTCGGCGAAGTGACCGGCAACGTGACGGCCACGGAAAAAGTCGACATCCGCGACAACGGCTCGGTGGATGGCGACATCGCCGCGCCCCGCGTGGCGATCGCCGAAGGTGCGCATTTCCGCGGCAGCATCGACATGCAGAAGTCCGGCACCGGCGCCAAACCAGCCGAGCACAAGGCTGAGAGCAAGCCGGCGGCGGCCAGCCAGCCCAGTCAGCCGGGTCAGCCGGCACCGGCGGGCGCTGCGGCGGGAACCCGCTAGTTCACAGCAACTTCTACGGGGACGCTCGAACGGGCGTGCACTCGGCTCGACTCAGGATTTTCCTTGTCCGCGCGAAATCCGCCAGGCGGACCGCGTGTAACCGGGTTGGAGCGTTCCCGCGCATTTCATGCTGGGCGACATTCTCAAATGGGGCGGCAAACGTCCCGATCGGCCGGGTGCGACCGAGTCCGACTCCGCCGCGCGCGACGAGCCGGTCCTGGTGTCGAAAGGCCTGCCGAAGTTCCTGACGGCGCTGACGCAGCAGCCGTCCCCCGTGCTGCTCGACTTCGGGCCGGTGATCGGCACCAACGTCGAGCACTTCGGCGAACGCCTCGGGTGCAAGCTGTTCATCGAGGATCTGCTGGCTGATATCGAGCGGCACACCAAGGCCGGCACCCTCGATCAACTCCCCGCGGTCTTCGACAAGCGCTTCCGCCACGGCGACGCCAGCGTCGACGGCATCCTGTGCTGGGACGTGTTCGACTTCCTCGACAAGAACGCCGCGACGACGCTCGCGAAGCAGATCGTGCGCATGCTGCGGCCGGGCGGGATCGTGATGGGCTTCTTCTGCTCGTCGGCGGTCGACAGGGCGACGTTCACCAAGTACGAGATCGTCGACGACACCAGCCTCCGGCATCGGCACCACTCCGGCGCCGGCGGGCCGAAACGCGTACTGCAGAACCGCGACATCATCCGGATGTTCGAGGGGCTGAACGTCTTGGATTCGTTCCTGCTGAAGACGAATACCCGCGAAATGCTGCTGCGGCGCGCCGCCGCCGTGGAAGCAAAGGCCGCGGCGAGCCCCGCCTCCTAGCTCACCCGACTTCCTGTATCCTTCAGGGATGCGTCCGGTTATTGCTCTGATGAGCGATTTCGGCTCCCGGGATCACTACGCCGGCACGATGAAAGGCGTCGTGCTGGGGATCTGCCCGGACGTCACCCTCGTCGACATCACGCACGACATTCCCGCGCACGACGTCCTGGCGGGCGCGCTGCAGCTCGCCGCCTCGTACAAGTATTTCCCGGCCGGGACGATCTTCGTCGCGGTGGTCGATCCCGGCGTCGGATCGGCGCGGCGCGGCATCGCCGCCGACGTGGGGGACTACCGCTTCGTCGCGCCGGACAACGGCGTGCTGACCGCGGTGTTCCAGAGCGACGCGCCGCGGAAGATCGTCGAGCTGACCGAGCGGCGCTACGCGCGGCCGACCGTGAGCCGGACGTTCGAAGGCCGCGATCGCTTCGCGCCGGCGGCGGCGTGGCTGGCCAAGGGCACGCAGCTCTCCGCGCTCGGCCGGCCGCTCACCAACCCGCACCTGCTCGACATCCCGGTGCCGGTGACTCGGGCGAGCTCCTGACCGGGGTGGTCCTCGCCGTCGATCGCTTCGGCAATCTCGTCTCCAACATCGATCGCCGCACCTTCGACACGTTCGCCCGCCAACAGCCGATTCGCATCGTCGCGGGCGATCGCCCGGTCGCCAGGCTCGTCTCGACCTACACGCGAGATCGCTCCGGGTGAAGTGTGCGCGCTGTTTGGCAGCTCCGATCACCTCGAGCTGGCGGTCTACGCGGCGAGTGCGGAGGCGCAGCTCGGGCTGGCGCGCGGCACGCGCGTGGAGATTCACCGCGGCTGAGCGCTCGGCGCTCGCTGGGCTCGCGCCTCAAACTCCCAACTCCCAGCAACTCCCAAAACTCCCAACTCCCAAAAACGCCAACTCCCAAACGCCGAGTTTCAACTCGCAACCCCAAGAACACCAGGCCCAGGAAAAGACTTGGGAGTTGGGAGTTGGGACGTGGGAGTTGGGAGTTGGGAGTTGGGCGTTGGAGTTGAAGGACTAAAATAGCCGTTCATTCGATCGCAAAGGACCGCATTAATGATTGACTTCGATCTGACGGAAGAACAGACCCTGCTCGAGCAGTCGGTGCGCGAATGGGGCGCGCGCGAAGTGGCGCCGCACATCCGCGAGCTCGATCGCCAGCATCGGTTCGACCCCAAAATCCTGCCCAAGATGGCGGAGCTCGGCCTGCTCGGCTGCTCGGTGCCGCAGGAGTACGGCGGCGCCGGTATGGACTACCTGAGCCTCGGCATCATCAGCGAGGAGCTCGAATACGTCGACACCTCGCTGCGCGTGATCATGTCGGTGCACGCCGGGCTGAACTGCCTGTCGCTGCTCACGTGGGGCACCGAGGATCAGAAGCAGCGGTATCTCGTGCCGCAGGCGCAGGGAAAGAAGATCGCGACCTACGGCCTCACCGAACCCTCCGCGGGCAGCGACGTTCGCGGCATTCAGACCACGGCAATCAAGAAGGGCGATCGGTACTTCGTGACCGGCGAGAAGATGTGGATCTCGCTGGCCGACGTCGCCGACAACTTCCTGGTGTTCGCCTGGAGCGATCTCGAGAAGAAGAAGCAGCGCGATCCGTCGGGGATCAGCGCCTTCATCATCGAGCGCGGGTTCAAGGGGTTCTCGAGCGGCACGCTGAAGGAGAAGTGGGGCATCCTCGCCGGCAACACCGGCTTCTTCAAGATGGAAGACGTCGAGGTGCCGGAGGCGAACCTCGTCGGCCGGCCCGGTGAGGGGTTCAAGATCGCGATGTTCGCGCTCGATCAGGGCCGCTACACGGTCGCCGCCGGCGCGACCGGGCTGATCCGCGCGTGCCGGGACGCCAGCGTCAACTACGCGAAGGAGCGCAAGACGTTCGGCGTGACGATCGCCGAGCACCAGCTGGTCAAGGAAATGATCGCGCAGATGGAGTCGGATTATCAGTCCGCGCGCCTCCTGTGGCTGCGCGCCGGCTTCCTGAAGAACAACGGCCGGCGGAACACCCGCGAGACGGGGCTCGCGAAATGGTTCGCCACGGTCGCCTCCGAGCGCGCCGCCGGCGACGCAGTGCAGATCCACGGCGCCAACGGCTACTCCGACGAGTACCCGGTCGGCCGCTTCTACCGCAACTGCAAGGGCGCGGTGATCTACGAGGGCACGCGCGAAATCCACAAGATCATGCAGGCGGACTACGTGCTCGGCTTCCGGCAGGATCGCCCGACGCGCCAGGAGCTGCCGCCTTTCACCGACAAAGTGCGCGCGTAGCGTGCTGGAGCTTCGATGAACTCAGACCTCTCGCTCGAGTTCCTCCGGGTCGTCGAGAAGGCCGCGATCGCCTGCGCCCACACCATGGGCCAGGGCGATCGCCACAAGTCCGATCAGGTGGCGGTCGAGGCGATGCGCGAGTGCCTCGACACCGTGCCGATCGACGGCACCATCGTGATCGGCGAAGGCGAGCGCGACGAGGCGCCGATGCTCTACATCGGCGAGAAGGTCGGCATGGCGGCGAAGAACAGCCCGGCGCAAGGCTTCGACCTGCCGAAGGTGGACATCGCGGTCGATCCGCTCGAGGGCACGAACCTCTGTGCGACCGGCGCGCCGAACGCGATCGCCGTGCTTGCGGCCTCCGAAGGAGGCGGTCTGCTCCATGCGCCCGATCTCTACATGGAGAAACTCGTCGTCGGTCCGAGCTCGAAGCATGCCGTCAGCCTCGACGCGCCGGTGTCCGAGAACCTGCGCGCGATCGCCCGCTGTCTCGAGCGCGACGTCGAGGATCTGGTCGTCATCGTGCTCGAACGGCCGCGCCACGAGACGCTGATCGAGGAGATCCGCGCGACCGGCGCGCGCATCCGGCTGATCACCGACGGCGACCTCTCGGCCGGCATCGCCGCCTCGGTCGTCGGCAGCGGCGTACATGCCGTCATGGGGACCGGCGGCGCGCCCGAAGGTGTCCTCACCGCCGCGGCGATGCGCTGCCTGAACGGCGAGATCTTCGCGCGGCTGGTGGTCAGCAAGCCGGAGCACGAGCAGCGCTGCCGGTCGATGGGCATCAGCGACTTCAAGAAGGTCTACACCTCGAAGGATCTCGCGTCCGGCTCGCGCATCATCTTCGCGGCAACCGGCGTGACCGACGGCACGCTGATGCGCGGCGTCCGCTTCTTCGGCGACGGCACCCGCACCTCGTCGCTCGTCATGCAGAGCGATCCTCCCCGCATCCGCTTCATCGACACTATCCACGTCGAGCAGTCTCGGATGGTGCGGGTGAGGTTCTGACGTTTGGGCTGGCGGAAGAACCTCTTCGCGGTAACCGCGGCCAGCTTCATCGGCTTCACTGGCTTCACGCTGGTGATGCCGTTCCTGCCGATCTACCTGCAGCAGCTCGGCGTCACCGACGTCGGTGAGATCGCGCTGTGGTCGGGGCTGTGCCTCGGCGTGACGCCGGCGATCACGGCGCTGATGTCGCCGCTGTGGGGACGCGCTCGGCGACCGGTTCGGGCGCAAGATCATGGTCGAGCGGTCGCTGGTGAGCTTCGTCATCGTCATGGCGGCGATGGCGTTCGTCACCAGGGCATGGCACGTGTTCGCGCTGCGCATCGTCCAGGGCCTGTTTGCCGGCTATGGCGCGCTGGCGATCACGATGGCGGCCGATTCGGCGCCGAAAGATCGGACCGCTCACGCGATTGGCGTCGTGCAGACCGCCCAGCGGCTCGGCCCGGCGCTCGGCCCGGTCATCGGCGGCGCCGTCGCCCAGATCGTCGGGATCGGCGCGCCTTCTTCGTCACGTCGGCTTCTATTTCGTCGCGCTCGTGATCGTGTTTTTCATGTACAAGGAGCACCGCGCGGAACCCGCCAGCCACGCGAGAAAGGACCAGCGCGTGACGTTTCGCAGCGTGCTGGCGTTCGAGAACTTTCTCCTGCTGATTCTCGTGGTGTTCGGGCTGCAGTTCGTCGACCGCAGCTTCGGTCCCGTCCTGCCGCTCTACATCGCGGGGCTTGGCACGCCGGTCCAGACGGTGCCGATCATCTCGGGCGCGCTGTTTTCGATCGGCGCGGGCGCCGCCGCGGTCGGCAATCATCTCAGCGGCGCGCTTCTGCGCACGGCGTCGGCACGTGTCGTCATCGCCGGCGCCGGGGCCGCCGCGTCCGTCGGGACGCTCATCTACGTGTCTCGCAGACAACATCGGGGCTGCTGGTGCTGGCCACGTCGTTCTTCGGCGTCGCGATCGGAATTGCGACCACCGCCGCCTACACCGCCGCGGCCACGATCATGCCGGCTTCAGCACGCGGCACGGGCTTCGGCCTGCTGACGACCGCGTCGCTGGCCGGCCTGGCCGTCAGCCCGATCGTCAGCGGGATGCTCAGCGCCGTCAGCATTCGGGCGGTGTTCCTGCTCGATACGATCTTCCTCGTGCTGCTCGCCGGCCTGGTTCGGCGGTTGATGGTCACCGCGCCGTTGACCGCCAACGTCGGCGCCGGCGACGGAGGAAGTGTGACTCGGCGCTTCGGCGCTCGGCGCTCGGCAGCCGCTCGGCGCATGCGTGCGCGGCGTCATGAAGCGCTACACGGTCTCCGTTCGTGAACCGGATCCGGCAACCATCGCCGAGGTCGCCGCGATCGTCCGCGGCGGGGGCGTGGTGGCGTATCCGACCGACACGCTCTATGGACTGGCGGTGGATCCGCGGACCGACGAGGCGGTCGAACGGCTGTTCGACGTGAAGGGGCGCGAGGCGGCGCGTGGCCATTCCCTTGATCGCCGCCGACATCGATCAGGCGCGCGAAGCGGGCAGTGTTCGGCGATATCGAAATGCGCCTGGCACGCGCGTTCTGGCCCGGACCGCTGACGATCGTCGTGGCCGCGTCCTCTTCCGTGTCGCGCCGGGTGCTCGGTCGGCGGGAATACCGTCGGTATACGGGTGCCTGCTCATGAGGTCGCGACCGCGTTGTGTCGTTCCGCGGCAGCCTGCCTGACCGCCACGAGCGCGAACCCGTCCGGCAAACCGGCGCCGGCGTCGGCCGGCGACATCGATCCTGAACTCGATCGCGCGCCTCGACGCCGTGCTCGACGCCGGACCGGCGCCGGGCGGTCCGCCGTCGACCATTGTCGCGATCGTTTCCGGCCGTCCGCAGCTCGTTCGCGCGGGCGCGATTGCGTGGGACCGCGTGCTAGAATCGCTCGAGTAATGCGTGCATCGGCTCAGCGGCCGAACACGCCCGACAGCCGGGAGCGAGCGGCGCTCGTCGGGCTGTTCAGCGGCCCTTCCCGGCAATTCGATCCGGAACATTCGCTCGACGAGCTGGCTGGTCTTGCGGCCGCGGCAGGCGCGCACGGTCGTGCTGCGCGTGCTGCAGGATCGTCCGAAGCCGGATCCCGCGACGTTTCTCGGCAGCGGCAAGGTCGAATCGCTCGCCCTGTCGTGCGATGAGGTCGCGCGCCGACGTCGTGATCTTCGACAACGAGCTGAGCCCCGCGCAGCTGCGCAACCTCGAGCGCATCCTCGATCGCAAGGTCGTCGATCGCACGCAGCTGATCCTCGACATCTTCGCGCGCCGCGCCAGGACGCGCGAAGGCAAGCTCCAGGTTGAGCTCGCCCAGCTCAAATACCTGATGCCGCGCCTGGTCGGCGCGAACGACGCGCTCTCGCGTCTCGGCGGCGGCATCGGCACGCGCGGCCCTGGTGAAACCAAGCTCGAAACGGACCGCCGGCGCATCCGCCATCGTGTCAGCATTGTCGCCAAGGACATCGACGCGGTGCGGCGCCGCCGGGCGCAGCTCCGCGAGCGCCGGCACAAGTCGGCGGTGCCGACGGTGGCGCTCGTCGGCTACACGAACGCCGGCAAGACCACGCTGTTCAATGCGCTCACCGGCGACCAGGCGGCCGCCTCGAACGCGCTGTTCGTGACGCTCGACCCGCTCGTCCGCAAGGTGCGCCTGCCGGACCGCCGCGAGCTGCTGGTGTCGGACACGGTCGGCTTCATCGAGCGTCTCCCGCACTCGCTCGTCGCCGCCTTCCGCGCCACGCTCGAAGAAGTCGCGGCCGCCGATCTGCTGCTGCACGTCGTCGACGCGTCGAGCCCCGATCGCGAGCGGCACATGAACGCGGTGAGGGAAGTGCTGGCCGAAGTCGGCGCCGACACGGTGCCCGACGCTCGACGTCTTCAACAAATGCGACCGGCTCGACGCCGCCGAACGGGAACGGCTCACCGCGATATATCCGGGAGCGCTGTGCGTCTCGGCGCTGACGGGCGAGGGACGCGACGAGCTGATCGCCGCGATGGAGTCGCGCCTCGCGCTGGACACCACCCGCGTCACCTTCGAGTTCAAGGCCGCCTCGGAAGCCGATCGCAGTCAGATTTCACATCTCTATCGCGTCGGGCGCATCCTGCGTCACGTCGCATCGGACGGGCAGATCGTGATCGAGGCGGAGCTGCCGCGCCGCGTGCTCGACAAGTTCGCCGCCGCCGCGCAAAGTTCATGAAGACGACCGCCTCGCTCCGGCCGGTGCTGCACCTGACGCTCGCCGCGGTGCTGGCGGCTGCTGCCGCGTGCGCGCCGAAAGCGCCCGATCTTCCGGCGGGCGGCAGCGTCAACAAGTATCCGGACTTCATCTTTCCCGCCGCGCCGGGCGACATGGGAACGCCCGCGGCGCAGGAGCGCCACAAGGCGGGCTGGTTGTGGCTCCAGGCGGGCGATCTGCGCGCGGCCGAACGGAACTTCGAGACCACGTTGAAGATGGCGCCGGACTTCTATCCGTCCGAAGCCGGGCTCGGCTACGTCGAGCTCGCTCGAAAGGACCCGAAGGCGGCGGTCTCGCATTTCGACAACGCCGTGGTGATGAACCCGCGCTACGTCCCGGCGCTCGTCGGACGCGGCGAGGCGCTGCTGTCGCTCGGCAACCGCGACCAGGCGCTGCAAAGCTTCGAGGCGGCGATCGCGTCCGACGCCGACCTGTCGGGCCTCCGAAGCCGCATCGACGTGCTGCGGTTCCGCGGGCTGCAGGACGACGTCGCCATGGCGAGAAAGGCGGCGGAGAGCGGCAACCTCGACGAGGCGCGCGACGCGTATCAGCGGGCGCTGGCCGCATCCCCGCAGAGTCCCTTCCTTCTGCGCGAGCTGGCGGTCGTCGAACGCCGCGCCGGCAACCTCCCGCGCGCGGTCGAACTGATCCAGCAGGCGCTCGAGCAGGAGCCCACCGACGTGCGCACGCTGATGGCGCTCGGCGAGCTGCACGAGGCGCAGGGGGATCTCGGCAAGGCGATCGAAGCCTATGAGGGCGTCGTCGCACTCGAAGTGAACGACGCCGTCGAGAAACGGATCGACGCGCTTCGCGAGAGGCTCCTGCTCGCGACGCTCCCGGCCGAATTCCACGCGATTCCAAACGCGGCGTCGCTGTCGCGCGCGGATCTTGCAGCGCTGTTCGGCGTCCGGCTGGACGGCGTGATCAAGCGGTCGCCGCGCCGGAGCGCGGTAGTCATCACCGACGTCCGCGGACACTGGGCCACGCCGTGGATCCAGGCCGTCACCCGCGCCGGGCTGATCGAGGTGTATCCCAATCACACGTTCCAGCCGGACGCGGCGGTCCGCCGCTCGGATCTCGCGCAGGCCGCGAGCCGCGTCCTGACGCTGATCGGCCGCGAGAAGCCGGCGCTCGGCGAACGCTGGAAGGACTCTTCGAAACGTCGGTTCCTTGACGTATCCCAGGGGCACCCGGCGTACGCCGCCGCCTCCCTCGTCGTCGAGGCCGGCGTCATGCGCCCGGCTGACGATGGCAGTTTCCTGCTGTCCCGGCCGGTGAGCGGCGCCGAGGCGGTTGCCGCGGTGAGGAAGCTCGAGGAACTGGCCGAGAGCTCGACTCGATGAACCTGACGGCCGCCAACCAGCTCACGATCCTCCGGATGCTGCTGATTCCGGCGTTCGTGATCTTGCTGATGTACGGCTATCGCGGCTGGGCGCTCGTTACATTTTTCGCCGCCGGCATCACAGATTTGTTGGATGGGCTGATCGCGCGATGGACCGGTCAGAAGACGACGCTCGGCGCGTGGCTCGATCCGATGGCGGACAAGCTGCTGCTCGTCACGATGTTCGTGATGCTGACGCTGCCCGACATCGGGTCGGCGAATCGTCTGCCGCTCTGGTTCACGGTCCTGGTAATCAGCAGGGATGTTGCAATAGTGCTCACCGTCGCCGTCGTGAACCTCGCAGTTGGGCCGCGCACCTTCAAGCCGTCCATCTTCGGCAAAATCGCGACCGCCACCTACATCGTCACCGGGGTCGTGGCGCTGTATTTCAATTACCTCAACCGGGAGTCGTCCGTCGTGCGTGTCTTCGTGTACGCGTCGCTTGCAATCACGTTCGTTTCGGCGTTCCATTACCTCGGTCAGGTCGTAAAGCTGGGTCACGGCGCGACCGACAATCAGGCTGTAGACGCCAGACGCTGACGTTTCACAAACCTACACATCCTGGCCCACCGGAGTTCCCCCGATGCTCGAGGCATTCAAGAAAACACAGACGAAACCGGCGCAGCAGCAGGCCGACGAGCTGCAGGCGCTGATTGCCACCTCCAAGGAAGAGCGCGCGGCGCTCAGCACGATGCTGACGCAGATTCAGCTGCAGGCCTCGAAGCTGGCGACGGCAGGGAAGAACCTGCAGGACGTCGAGGAGCTCGTCACCAAGGCCAACGCGCGGCTCGATCAGGTGTCGCAGCGGCTGGAGGCGGCGGAGACTCGCTCGGTCGAGCTCGAGGCGGTCGATGCACGGATTGGCACGCTGACCGACGGCGTCTTTCGCGCCGAGCAGGAAGCAGCCCGCCTGACCGCGCCGGACGGGGAGCTGCAGCAGCATCGCCAGGCCATCGAGCACCTCGCGGCGAGGGCGATCGAGGCCCGCGAAACGCTCGACGCGCTCAAGGAAGAGCACGCCGGGGTCGAGCGGATCAGGGCCGACGTCAGGGAAGTCACGAAGGATGCGGGGGAGATCGGCAAACGCACCGGCGTGCTGCAGTCGGACGTCGAGCAGCTTCGCGCGGCATCGGCGGCGCTTACCGCCGAGCTCACGCAGATGCAGCAGACCTCCGCGGACACCCGCACGCACGCGGCGGCGAGCGCCGAGGCGGTGCAGGACGTCCAGCGCCGGCTCGGGTCGCTGGCGCAGCTGGAAGAAACCGGACGGCTCGCCGAGGAGCGGCTGACCGCGCTCAACGCGCTGGCCGAGCACACCGGTCAGAAGATCAAGACGCTCGAGAACCAGAAGCACATCGTGGAACGGGCGGTGATGGAGTCCAACCGGCTGAACGAGATGATCTGGAACATGGAAGTCCAGACCAAGAAGCTCGAGGACGCCGCGCGTCAGACGACGACGACCGAGGAGCTGGTCGAGCGCGTCGAGAAGATGGCTCGCGATGTCGGTGCGCAGCTCGAATCCGGCACCCGCGCACGCGAGGAGTTCGTGAGCGAGATTCAGCGGCTCGAGCAGTCGCGGAGCGCGACCGCCGATCTGGTCCGCGTGCAGACCGAGCGCGTCGCGCTCGAGCGGCGTGAGCTGGCGGGCTTCGACGAACGCGTGAAGGTGCTCCAGAGCTCCATCGACAGCATCGAGAAGGCGGCGCAGGGGCTCACGGCGCGTGACTCGCAGGTCACGGCAATCGGCGCCAGGGTCGATCAGCTCTCGCGGGATCTGCGCGGCGCGAGCGAGCGGGCCGAGGGTGTGCTCGCGAGCCAGGGCGCGGTCGAAGACCTGCAGCAGGCGCTGACGCAGGTCAACGACCTGGCGCGCGTCACGGGCGCGCGCTACGACGCGCTCATCGCCAGCCGCCAGCAGGTGGATCTGGTCCGTTCGGAGTTCGAGAAGGTTCATACGCTGTATTCGGAAGCGGCCCGGCTGCGCGAGTCGATGGCGGGCGAGCGGTCGCAGATCGAATTGTTCCTCCAGCGGGCGTCGGCGTTCGCGGCCGGCCTGCCGGATCTGCAGGCGCGGATCGATGCGGTGTCGAGCCGCTTCGGATCCCTCGACGACAGCAGCCGCAAGGCGGAGGCGCTCACCTCGCTCGTCGGCCAGCTCGAGGAGCGGACGACGCGCCTGAGCGGACAGCGCCAGATCCTCGAGCAGCTCGAGGCCCGCCTCGGATCGCTCAACGGCCTCGCGGCCGAGACCGATCGGCGGTTCGAGGAACAGCACGCGCGACGCGCGGATCTCGACGCGATCCGCAGCCGCATCGAAGGCGTCACGCACAAGGCGGCCGAAGCGATCCAGAAGCTGGAGGACGTCAGCGCGGCGCAGGCACGCCTGGCGCCGGCCGCCGAACAGGTCACCGAGCTGCTGTCGGACATCGCGCGCGCGCAGGAACGGCTCGGCGCGCTGAGGGTCGCGGACGACGACGTCACCGCGCAGGAGAGCCGGCTGATCGACATCCTGGCGCGCAGCGAGACCGCGGCCAACACGGCATCCGCGCGGGTCGCGCAGATGCAGAGCCTTGCCGAGGAGCTCGAGCGCTCCGCGGCGGTCAAGGACAACCTGCTGTCCGAGCTCGCGCGCGTCGAGGCGAAGCAGCTCGAGGTCGCGATGCAGGCGCACGAAGCGCACGGCCAGCTCCAGGCGCTCGACGCGAGCACCAAGGAGACGGACCAGCGCCGGCGCCACATCGCGGCGGCCGACAAGCGTCTCGGCGCGTTCCAGACGCGGCTCGACGAGCTGCAGAGCGCGACGTCGGAGGTCGAGCGCCGCATGGAACAGCTCGCCGAGCGCGAGACCGTGGTCCACGCGGTGCGGCAGCAGGTCGATGCCGTTCACGAAATCAGCGCGAAGAGCCGCGCCGATCTCGAGTACGTCGAGAGCCACCGCAACGACGTGACGGCGCTCCGCGAGCGCGTCGACGAGCTGCTCGGCGCGATCGCCGAAACCGAGACGCGGCTCGCGTCAATCCAGGGCCGCCGCCAGCTGGTAGACGAGGTCCAGGTCAAGACCAGCGTGATCCTGAACATGCTCGAGGACGTCAGGCTGAACGTCGAGACGCTCGGCGAGCAGCGGGCGGTCATGGACCACGCGCTCGAGAGCTGCAGCCGGCTCGGCGAGATGGTCCGCGACGCGCAGTCGACGATGAGGGCTTTGCAGAACGAGCGGGAAGTGGCGGAACGGATTCAGCGCGGCATCAAGCAGCTGAAGTCGAAAACGCCGGCGCCGATGGACAAGCGGAAGCCGGCGTAGGCGCTAGACCTTCTCGCGGAAGTACTCGAGGGTCTTCTTCAGGCCCTCTTCGAGCGTCACCTTCGGCTCCCAGCCGAGCAGCGTCCGCGCCCGGGTGATATCGGGCTGTCGAACCTTCGGATCGTCTTCCGGCAGCGGCCGGTAGACGATCTGGCTCTTCGATCCCGTCAGCCGCAGGATCTCGCGCGCGATTTCCTCGACCGTCATCTCGTGCGGGTTGCCGATGTTGACGGGATCGTTGACGTTCGAATCCATCAGCCGGATGATGCCTTCCACCAGATCGCTGACGTAGCAGAAGCTCCGGGTCTGCTTGCCGGTGCCGAAGATCGTGATGTCCTCGCCGTGCAGCGCCTGGCTCATGAAGGCGGGCACCGCGCGGCCGTCGTGCAGGCGCATCCGCGGTCCGTAGGTGTTGAAGATCCGCACGATCTTCGTGTCCAGCCCGTGATACCGGTGGTAGGCCGTCGTCATCGCCTCGGCGAAGCGCTTGGCTTCGTCGTAGACGCCGCGCGGGCCGATCGGGTTCACGTTGCCCCAGTAGGTTTCCTTCTGCGGATGCTCGAGCGGATCGCCGTAGACCTCTGACGTCGACGCCAGGACGAAGCGCGCCTTCTTTTCCTTCGCCAGTCCGAGCGCCTTGTGCGTGCCCAGCGCGCCGACCTTCAGCGTCGGAATCGGCAGCTCGAGGTAGTCGATCGGGCTGGCCGGGCTCGCCCAGTGCAGCACCGCGTCGACCGGCCCTTCGACGAACATGTAGTTGGTGACGTCGTGCTTGATGAACAGGAAATCGCGGTTGGCGAGATGCGCGATGTTGGCCGTGCTGCCGGTCGCCAGGTTGTCGATGCCGACCACCGAGTGCCCGCGATCGAGCAGCGCTTCCGCGAGATGGGAGCCGATGAACCCGGCTGCGCCGGTGATGACGATCCTGGCATTCAGCAATCACGCTCGTGCGATCCCATTGCCCCGCTCCGCTCAGTCCGCATTCGCCACTCGCTGCCACTCGCTGCAATCAGTACGCGTGTTTCTGGATGCCTTTGAGCACGGTGAGCCACATGATCTTGATGTCGAGGCCGACCGACCAGTTCTCGATGTAGTAGAGGTCGTATTCGATGCGCTTTTCGAGCGACGTGTTGCCGCGCCACCCGTTGACCTGCGCCCAGCCGGTGATGCCCGCCTTGACCTTGTGCCGCAGCATGTACTGCGGGATGCGGTGCTTGAACTGCTCGACGAAGTAGGGACGCTCCGGACGCGGGCCGACGATCGACATGTCGCCGCGAAAGACGTTCCAGAACTGCGGCAGCTCGTCGAGGTCGAAGCGCCGCAGCCAGCGGCCGACCGGCGTGCAGCGCGGATCGTTCTCGCGCGCCCAGATCGGGCCGGTCTCGTCCTCCGCTCCCTCGTACATCGAGCGGAACTTGTAGACCTGGAACGCCTTGCCGTCGAGCCCCATGCGCTCCTGCGTGTAGAACACCGCGCCGCTGCGACGACCGCTTGATGAGCGCCGCGATCATCAGGAACGGCATGGCGAGCGCCGACAGCGCGAGCCCCGAGGTCGCGACGTCGATCGACGCGCTTCAGCACGCTGTTGAAGCCGCGCAGCGGCACGTCGTTGAGGCTGATGATCGGCACGCCGTCGAGGTTCTCGAGCCGGGCGCGCAGCGCGATGAACTGCAGCAGGTCGGGGACGACGTGCACGTCGACGCCTTCGCGGTTCGTCGCTTCGACGAGGCCGAGCATCTTGACGTGCTCCTCGAGCGGCAGCGTCACGTAGAGGTGATCGATCTTCTCCTGGCGGATGATCTCGTCGGCATCGGCAGCATGCCGAGCAGCGGCAGCCCGCGGTAGCCGATGTGATCGCCCGACGCACGATCGTCGAGGAACCCGATGACCTTGAAGCCAAGCTCGCGGTGCTCGAGCAGCTTGTCGGCGACCAGGCGGCCGAGATCGCTCGCGCCGGCAATCAGCACCCGCTTGAGTCCGATGCCAGCCTTCCAGCGGCGGTCCAGCACCTCGCGAACCACTTCGCGGGAGGTGTAGGTGAAGCGTGACGTTGATGACCAGGAAGATCAGCCAGACGAGCTGCGCGACTTCGTAGACGCCCTCGATTCTTCAGCTCGTCGCTGAGATAGTAGGTGCTGTAATACAGCGTGCCGATGATGCCGAGCACGACCGCCAGCGTGCTGCCGACGAACACGGCGAAGAAGTCGTCCACGCGCGAGCGGCCGCGCCGCAGCCGATACAGTCCCTGGACGTGATAGGCGATCGGCACCAGCGCCCCGACCCACGGCAGCAGGCTGACATACCACTCGACTGGGGGAATGCCTTTCCAGACGGGAATCGCCGCTGTAGAACCGGACGCGTACGCAAGGCCGAACGCCGCCATGCCGAGGATGGCGTCGGTCATGACGTACAGCAACACGAGCAGCCGGTTATGCCGCCGCATCATTTGGTTGGCCTCGACTTCGGCCTATGCTCACGCCCGTGGACATCTTGCGGCAATGAAGGCGGCTGGTACTCACGCCCGCTGATCCCGGCCCCCGGCCCCCGGCCCCTGGCCCCTGACGTAAGCGCGTCCTCAAACCGCGCTGAAATCCGTCTTGAAGCGATCGCGTGAGAAGCGCAGGGCGTGGTTTCGGATCGCGGCGGGGTCGAACTGAATCTTTCGGGCTCGGTGCAGGCCGGCGGTCAGCGCTTCGACCGATCCGTCCGGCACCAGGACGCCGGTCTCGCCGTCGACGACCGTTTCGCACGCGCCGCCCGCACCTAAGGCGACGACAGGGCAGCCGCACGCCTGCGCTTCGACCGGCACCAGGCCGAAGTCCTCGACGCCGGGCAGCAGGACGGCGGTGGCCTGCTGATACAGCTCGCGGATTTCTTCGTTCGAGCGCCAGCCGAGGAACTCGACGTCGGCGCCGGCCCGGCGTTGGAGGCGTGCGAGTTCCGGCCGCTGCCCACGACCTTCAACGGAGCTCCAGCCGCACGGCACGCATCGATCGCGACATCAATCTTCTTGTAAGGAACGAGAGCGGAAACAACCAGGAAACCTCGGCGCTCGGCGTTGGGCGCTGGGCGCTCGGCGCCGGGCCTTCGGTGCTGGCCCTGGAGCAGGCTGTCGGGAAGGCGATAAAACTCTGTATCTACAGGAGGATACACAACGGTCGACCCGCGATTATAGTATCGGCGGATCCGCCCCGCAACATAGCGACGAGTTCGCGACAAGCCGTCCACCCGCCCCGCCGTCGCCGCATCCCACCTCGCCAGCCGCGCCAGCACCGGCCGCAGCAGCTTCGTGCGCAACCTTGCCGACCTGTCGGACCGAAATACGCGTTGAACTGGTCCCAGGCGTAACGCATCGGCGAGTGGCAGTAGCAGACGTGCACCGCCCGGCCCGGTCGGATCACCGACTTCACCGCGCAATGGCTGCTGCTGATCACGAGGTCGTAACGGTCGAGGTCGAAGGACTCGACGACCGCGGGGAAGAGCGGCAGCAGATGCCGATAGAAGCGGCCGACCGCGGGCAGCCGGTCGACCACGACGTTCGGATGGATCGCGCTCTCGAGCGCGGCGAACGCTGTTCGGGACGTGGACGAGCGTGAACAGCGTCAGCCCGCGGAAACAGCTCGCAGATGCGCGTCGAGCACCTTCTCGCCGCCGCGCATGCCGGTCAGCCAGTCGTGCACAACCGCGACGCGCGATCCGCCGGGCCCGGCCTGAGCGCGCCAGGTGTCGGCCGAGTCGAAGGCCGTCAATGCTGCAGCACCTCGCCGTAGATCTGGCGCACGCGCTCGATCGAGCGCTCCCAGGAGAAGTGCCGCGCCTGCTCGAGCCCGCGGCGCCGGCAGATCGTGCGCGAAGCGTCTCGTCGGTCAGCACGCGCTCCATCGCGTCGGCGATCCCATCGGGTCGATAGGGATCGATCAGCACCGCGGCATCGCCGACGACCTCCGGCAGCGACGAGACGTTCGACGTGATCACCGGCGTGCCGCTCGCCATCGCCTCGAGCGGCGGCAGGCCGAACCCTTCGTAGATCGAGGGGAACACGAACACCGCCGCGAGCCGGTAAAGCTCGCCAGCGTCTTGTCCGGGACGAAGCCGAAGAAACGCACGTGCTTGTGCAGCTTGTGGCGATGGACTGCGCGCCGCAGCGTCGCATACCGCGAGATCTCGTCGCCGATGATCAGGAGCTTGACGTTGTTCGAAACCCTTTTTCTTGAAGCGTGTGGAACGCTTCGATCAGCCGCTCGATGTTCTTGTGCGGCTTGATGTTCCCGGCGTACAGCACGAACGGATCGTCGAGCTGATAGCGCTCGCGGACGTGATCGATCTCCTCGGCGGGCGGCGGCTCCCAGAACCGTTCGTCGATGGCGTTGTAGATCACGTCGATCTTCGATTCGCGCACATTGAAGAAGTCGCAGGATGTCGCGCTTCGACGCCTCGGACACCGTCAGGATCCGGCTGGCGCGATGCGTCGCGATCCACATCGAGCTGTGGGCGTAGGCATGCGCGAGCCGATTCGGCAGGTACTGCGGAAATCGCAGGTGGATGCAGTCGTGAATCGTCACCACCGAGCGGCACGGCGTCAGCGGCGGCAGCACGTAATGCGGCGCGTGGAACAGGTCGACTGCGATGCGCTGCAAGTCGAGCGGGACTGCTCAGTTGCTCGCGGATCGAGTAGCCCGGCGACGAATCGAGCACGGCCGGAAGTTCTCGCCGAGATGCGACGCCATCTGCTTGTCCGCTTCGTGGCAGAGGACGACGTACTCGGTGGTCTGGTCCAGACGGGCGAGATGCCGCAGCAGGTTCCGGACGTAGGTGCCGATTCCGTAGTCACGCAGCTTGCGCGCATCGATCGCGATCCGCACGTCTGAATGATCTGAATTTCCCAACTCCCAGTAAAGGCCCAACTCCCAAAAACGCCCAACTCCCAAATGCCCAACTCCCAAGCGGCAGGTTGAGAAGTTTGGGAGTTGGCCTTTTTGGGAGTTGGGAGTTTTGGGAGTTGGGTCAGTTAGGAAGAGCGCCTTTCAGTCTCAAGTAGGCGCTTGCAGCAGCCGCGCCCAGTGAGGATGATGCTTGTCGTAGAAGGCGAGATGGCTCCGGCGGTAGGCCGCGTTCATCTTGCCTGGCACGGTCGCCCGCGATCGGCCCCGCAGGTGAGTAATCTGCGCCTCCGGGGTGAAGAGGACGCTCCGGCCCTTCGCGCGGATTGACGGCGCAGAAGTCGACGTCCTCGGTATAGAGGAAGTAGCGCTCGTCGAGCAGGCCGACGGCCTCGGCGTCGGCGCGCCACACGAGCAGGCACGCGCCGCTGACCCAATCGACGTAGCGCTCTCGTGATGACGCGCGGGCCGCCCAGCGCTCGACGCGGACCGAATCCGCGGTCGTAAAGCCGCCCGATCGTCTTCTGTCTCAACTCGGCGAACGGCGAAATCATCGGACCGAACGAGATCTCCAGGCGTCCGCTGCCATCCACCAGCCGCGGCCCCGCCACCGCGGCCTCGCGGTGCGCCTGCAGGCGCGCGACGAGGCGATCGATCGCGCCGGGCGGCACGATGGTGTCGTTGTTGAGGAGGAGGATCAACTCCCCGCGGGTCGCGCGGATGCCGGCGTTGTTGCCCGCGGAGAAGCCGACGTTCTTCGCCAGCTCGATCAGCCGCACGGCCGGCCACCCGCTGCGCACGGCAGCCGGCGATCCGTCGGTGGACGCGTTGTCCACGATCGTCACGTCGTGCGGGATCGCAGGCGGCGCCTCGGCCAGCGATCGGAGGCAGTTCTCCAGATCCGCGCGCGCGTTGAAATTGACGATGACGATCGACAACGTCATGGGCGGGCGACACTCTCAATCCCGGCGAGCGTGCGCTCCGCCGCGTCGTCCCACGAATACTGCCGCAGCAGCGCCGGCGCGCGCGCGACAATCGGGGCCGCGGCCTGCGGGTTGGTCAACAGCTCGCGCAGCGCGTCCGCCGCGGCGCCGATGTCCCCGGGCGGCACGAACACCGCCGCGTCGCGGTAGACCTCTCGCGCGACCGCAGTGTCGAGGACCACCGGCGGCACGCCGGCCGCGAGCGCCTCGAGCGGAGTGAGCCCGAACCCTTCGTACTCGGACAGAAAGGCAAAAACCCTCGCCCGCGCGTACAAGTCCGCCAGTTCCGCGTCGGCAACGTAAGACATGAACCGCGTCCGTCCGCCGACGCCATGATGCGCGGCGATCCGCTCGAGATCCTGAGGCGGCCAGGTCCGATCGTCGCCGACGATGACGAGACGGCTGTCGGGCAGCGAAGGGGTCGCCCGGGCAAATGCCTCGATGAGATCCGGGAGCCGGCGCCGGTTGAACAGCGAGCCGACGAACAGCACGAGCGGTTCACGCCGGGGCGCAGGCCCGGGGAGCGTTCTGGGCGTGACGCCCGGAGCGACGACGCGAATGCGCGCCCCATCCGTGCGGAAGTGCGTCTCCAGCTCGCGCTTCGAGAACTCGGAATCCGTGAAGATGACGGACGCGGTGGCCGCGGCGCGCCGGGTCAGCCACCGCCGTCGTAGACCTTCGCCGGCGCGGAACCATTCGGGATGCGCGACGAACGAGATGTCGTGAATGGTCACGGCGAGAGGCACGGTCGTTCCGAGCGGCGCGGTGTAGGCCGGCGCAAAGAAGACGTTCGGGCGATCCGTGCGAATCGCATGACCGAGCGAGGTCTGTTCCCACCACGTGCCCCGTCCGCTGCCTTTTCCGCCGATGATTCGGATGTCGGCGGCATCGGGCGGCAAATCGAGGGGCACGGGACCCGGGGCATAGAGCACGAACCGGCGGCGCTCGTGATCCGGCCGCGCGGCCCATCGTTTCAGCAGCTCGCCCAGGTACCGGCCGACACCCGTTGCGCTACCGAGCAGCTCACGCGCGTCGACACCGATTCGCATCATCCTTCGACTCACTACGTTCGCCGACTCGCTTCGCTCGCTCAGGGCAGGCCCGGCTCGCGGCGCTCGCTCAGGCCGCGGCGCTCGATGGCGGCGCGATAGACGTCCAGCAGCTTCGCGGCGCTGCCTTCCCAGGTGAAGCGTTTCGAACGCTCGACTCCGGCCGTCGCCAGTCTTTGCGCGAGCGCCTGGTTGTCCAGGATCTGCTTCATCGCCTGGGCGAGTGCTTCGGGATCGGGCTCGACGAGCAGGCCGGCATCGCCGACCACTTCGGGAAGCGCGCCGCGGTTCGCCGCGACCACGGGGACGCCGATCGTCATCGCCTCGAGCGCCGGCATGCCAAACCCTTCGTCGAGCGACGGCATGACGAGCATCGACGCTTCTCTGAAGAGCTGTTCGCGACGCTCGTCCGCCACGTATCCAAGATGCCGCACTTTCCCGGCAAGCGGCGGCTGACTCAGACGATTGAGCACCGCGTCGGCCCCGGCACCGGCCCGGCCGGCCAGCACGAGCGGAGGAGTCTGCGGATCGCGCGCCAGCAGCCGGCCATACGCCTCGAGCAGGACGGGAACATTCTTCCGCGCTTCGAGCGTGCCGAGAAAGAGAATTGGCCCCTTCGACTCGCTACGCTCGCTCAGGGCAGGCCGTGAGGCTGCGGACCGCAAAACCCATGCAGGGGCTGCTGGTGAGCATACGGTGATCTTCTCGGCCGCAACACCGAACCGCGATCGGATCTGCGACGCGGTGTATTCCGAAACCGCCACGATCGCATCACAACGCCGCGCATGCGACGGTGCACGCGCGGCATAGTCGCGGCGAATCTCGCGTTCCGTATCCTCGGCGTGGTCCAGGAAATACAGGTCGTGGATGGTGATCACCTGCGCGGCGCCGCGTGACGGCAGCATCAGCGGGTGCATGGAGTGCGCGACGTCGACGCGCCCGGCAAAGGACTCGATCGGCGGCCACTCCCACCGGTGCCAGGCGCGGTTCAGCACGCGGACCGGGATGCGCGAATCGACAACCTCCGCGCCCGGGACGGTTCCCGGCGCCAGCCGATCCTTCCAGGAGCTCGAAAAGAGCACCACCTGGCCGTCCCGGCCGATCCGCGGCACAAGCGCCGACGCCAGCTGATGCGCGTATTCGCCGACGCCCGTCCGCTGGCGCAGCGCCGGCCGGTAGTCGATGAGGACGCGCACGCGCCGCTCATGCTAGCACAGCCGCCATGAACGGCAAATCCTTGCCCTTCAGTAGATTGACAGCGTTTTTGCGGCCGTGTTAGCTTTAGGGGTTTGGTTTGAAATTAGGGGTTTGGTTTGAACAGGAGAGCCTGGGCGAATGAAGATCGCGGTGGTTGGGAGCGGGTATGTGGGTCTGGTCGCAGGGGCCTGTCTGGCTGAAAACGGCAACGACGTCATCTGCGTGGACCGGGACGCCGCGAAGGTCCGCACGCTGCGCCGCGGCAAGATCCCCATCTACGAGCCCGGTCTGGAGGAGATGGTCCGCCGCAACCGGGCGGAGAAGCGTCTCACGTTCACGACCGCGCTGACCCAGGGCGTTCGCAACTCGCAGATCATCTTCATCGCCGTCGGCACGCCGACCGGAGAAGACGGCTCCGCCGATCTCCAGCACGTCCTCGCCGTCGCCAAAGACATCGCGAAGTCGATGAACGGCTACAAGGTCATCGTCAACAAGAGCACGGTGCCGGTCGGCACCGCATCGAAGGTCCGCGAAATCGTCCGCCGCGAAACCACGCACCCGTTCAGCGTCGTCAGCAACCCGGAGTTCCTGAAGCAGGGCGCCGCCATCGACGACTTCATGAAGCCCGACCGCGTCGTCATCGGCGCCGAAGACCCCCGTGCGGCCGAGCTGATGCGCGAGCTGTATGCCCCGTTCACGAGGACCGGCGCGCCGATCATGATGATGGACTGCGCCAGCGCCGAGCTGTGCAAGTACGTGGCAAACGCGATGCTTGCCACACGCATCTCCTTCATGAACGAGGTGGCGAACGTCTGCGAAAAGGTCGGGGCGAACGTCGATCAGGTCCGGCATGCCGTCGCCGCGGACCGCCGAATCGGAAGCTCGTTTCTCTTCCCGGGTGTCGGCTACGGCGGCAGCTGCTTTCCAAAGGACGTCAAGGCGATGCTGCGGTTTGCCGGCGACAGGGACTACGACTTCCAGATCCTGCGCTCCGTCGAGTCGGTCAACGAACACCAGAAGCGCGGCTGCTCCTCAAGAAGATGGACGCGCACTTCGGCAATGTGAAGGGCAAGCGCATCGCCGTCTGGGGCCTGGCGTTCAAGCCGAAGACGGACGACATGCGCGAAGCGCCCGCGGTTCCGCTCATCAGCGGCCTGCTCTCGGCTGGCGCGGCGGTGCAGGCCTACGATCCCGAGGCGATGAAAGTGGCGCGCGGCATCTTCGGGTCCAAGATCACTTACGCGGACAACAGCTACGCCGCGCTGACCGGCGCCGACGCGCTCACGATCGTGACGGAGTGGAACGAGTTTCGCGAGCCCGATTTCGGCCGGATGCGGAAGCTGATGCGCGGCGCCGGTCATCTTCGACGGCCGGAACATCTACAATCCCGATACAATCCGCGCTCAGGGGTTCACCTACTTCTCCATGGGCCGGCCATGAACCAGTCTGGGGTCCTCGTCACCGGCGGAGCCGGATACATCGGCAGCCATGCCGTCAAGGCGCTCGCCGCGCGCGGTGAGCGGGTCATCGTTTACGACAATTTCTCGGCCGGCCATCGCGATGCCGTGGCCAAGGCCAGTGCGGTTGTCGACGGCGACATTCACGATACCGCCAGGCTCCGCGACGTGATTGCCGCGCACGAGATCGACGCGGTGATGCACTTCGCCGCCTGGCTATCGGTCGGCGAGTCGGTCAAGGATCCGGCGGGCTATTACCGCAACAACGTCGGCGGCGCGCTGTCGGTGCTGGACGCGATGGTGTCGGGCGGTGTTCAGCACCTCGTGTTTTCGTCGAGCGCCGCGGTATTCGGCAACCCGCGAGGAGACGCCGATCACCGAGTCGCACCCGACGCGGCCGATCAACTGCGTATGGCGAGACGAAGCTGGCGGTCGAACGCGCGCTGCCGCATTTCGAGCGGGCGTACGGCCTGCGTTCGGTCGCGCTTCGCTACTTCAACGCGGCCGGCGCCGACCCGGCAGGGGAGCTGGGAGAGGACCACGCGCCCGAGATTGCACGTCATCCCGCAGGGCCATCGACGCCGCGCTCGGCCGGGACCGCTTCGCAGATCTTCGGCGACGATTATCCGACCGACGATGGCACCTGCCTGCGGGATTACATCCACGTCACGGATCTCGCGTCCGCCCACGTGCTGGCGCTCGACTCGCTGCGCTCGGCGCGCGCCTCGAACGTTTACAATCTCGGCAACGGGCGGCCCACCTCGGTCCGCGAAGTCATCGCCGCCGTCGAAAGCGCGACGCGGCAAGCACAGTGCCCTTACCAGATTGGTCCGCGCCGCGAGGGGATCCGGCCGTGCTCTACGCGTCGAGCGCCCGGATCAAGACGAGATCTCGGCTGGGAGCCGATGTACGAGGATATTCGACGCGATCGTCGAAACCGCCTGGCGGTGGCGCGCGACGCATCCGCGCGGCTACAGGCCACCGGGCGCACGCCTGATGTCGCGGCTGCGAGGGCAACTCGTCAACCCTCTCCTCAGCGTCGTCATGCCTGTTTACAACGAACGGGAGACGATCCAGGAAATCATCCGGCGCGTGCTCGCGGTTCCGCTCCGCATCGAGCTGATCGTCGTTGACGACGGGTCGAAGGACGGGACGCAGGGACATCCTCGCGGAGCTGGTGCGGGACGCTGCAGTTCAAGCTCGTGCTGCAGCCGGCGAACGCCGGCAAGGGCGCCGCGCTGCGGCGCGGCTTCCAGGAAGTGACCGGCGACCTGGTCATCATCCAGGACGCGGACCTGGAATACTCGCCCGAGGAGTTCCCGCAGCTCATCGAGTTGATCTGCCAGGGACGCGCCGACGTGGTGTATGGCTCCCGCTTCCTCGGCCGTCACCGCGTGTTTCTCTTCACGCATTACGCGGGCAACCGCCTGCTGACCCTCATCACCAACGTGCTGTACAACACGATGCTGACGGACATGGAGACCTGCTACAAGGTCATGCGCACGGACGTCGTGCGGTCCATGACGCTGCATTCGAACGGCTTCGGCATCGAACCCGAGATGACCGCGAAGATCTTCAAGCGGCACTACCGCGTCTACGAAGTGCCGATCACGTACGACGGCCGCGGGTACGAGGAAGGAAAGAAGATCACCTGGCGCGACGGCATCGTCGCCCTGTGGGTGCTGCTGAAATACCGGTTCACTGAGTGAATCCGTTCCTTCGCCTGCTCGAGTACGCCCGTCCCTACCGCGGGCGTTTTGCCGCAGCTTTGCGGCGATGCTGTTCTACGCTGCCGCCTCGTCCGCCGTCGTCATCCTGATTCAGCCGCTGATGGACGGCGTGCTGCCGCGCGAGGTCGCGGTCGGCCGGTGGGGCCTGCCGGTCGACTTCCGCACGTGGGCGTTCGCGATCCTGTCGCTGTATCTCTTCAAGGGGTTGGGCGCGTACTTCTCCACCTACCTGATGACGGACATCGGGCAGCGGGTCGTCCGCGATCTCCGCAATCAGCTGTTCCGTCACATCCTGGCGCAGTCGGCGTCCTTCTTCGGCCGGCGCACCAGCGGCCAGCTGATGTCGCGCATCACGAACGACGTGAACATGGTGCAGCAGGCCGTGTCGGAGACGATCGGCGATCTGCTGCGCGAAGGGCTCACCGTTCTGGGCTACGCGGCAATCCTCTTCATCTTCGACTACAAGCTGGCGCTGGTCGTCGTCACCGGCGCGCCAATCGTCATCTACCCGCTGGTGCGGCTCGGACAACGCATCCGCCGCACGACCCGGCGCAGCCAGGAGGAGCTCGAGCACCTGTCACACGTCACGGCGGAGGCGTTCACCGGGCATCGCATCGTCAAGGCGTTCGGCGCGGAGGCGTCACGAGGCGGGCCGCTTCGGCGCGGCGGCCGAACGGCTCTATCGCACGAACCTGAAGGTGACGAGCACGGTCGTCGATCCTGCCGCCGCTGATGGAGTTCCTCGGCGGGCTCGGGCATCGTCGCGCTGATCTGGTGGGGCAGCCGTCAGATCGCGGGCGGACGCATGACCGAAGGGGACTTCATGGTCTTCGTCGTCGCCGCCTTCATGCTCTACGGGCCGATCAAGCGTCTGAGCCGCGTCAACACGAACATCCAGCAGGCGATCGCCGCATCCGAGCGAATCTTCGAGATCCTCGATACGCACTCGGAGGTCGCCGAACGCGAAGGGGCGCGCGCCGCTCGGATCGCCTGCGCCAGGCGATCGAATTCGATCGCGTCAGCTTCAAGTACCGAGGACGGATCCGGGCGTTCGGTCCTCGAAGGACGTCAGCTTCACTGTGCACGGCCGGACAGATGGTTGCGATCGTCGGCCTCAGCGGAGCGGGCAAGACCACGCTCGTCAACCTGCTACCGCGCTTCTACGACGTGTCGTGCCGGCGCGATCCGGATCGACGGACCTGGACATCCGCGATGTGACGATCCGATCGCTTCGCAGCAACGATCGGCATGGTCACGCAGGAGACGGTGCTGTTCGACGACGACGATCGCCAACAACATCGCCTACGGTTCGCCGCAGGCCAGCACGCGACGAGATCGAGCAGGCGGCGCGCGCCGCACACGCGCACGAGTTCATCGTCGATCTGCCCGAAGGCTACGAGACCTGCATCGGCGAGCGGGGGCAGCGAAGTCTCGGGGGGCCAGCGGCAGCGCCTCGCGATCGCCCGCGCCCTGCTCAAGAACTCGCCGATCCTCATCCTCGACGAGGCGACGTCGTCGCTCGATGCGGAATCAGAACGACTCGTCCAGGAAGCGCTCGCGAACCTGATGCGGAACCGCACGCGTTCGTGATCGCGCACCGGCTGTCGACCGTGCGCCGCGCCGACGCCATCATCGTGCTGGAGACCGGCCGGGTGGTGGAGCAGGGCAGGCATGACGAGCTGCTCGCGCGCCCCGACGGCGTTTATGCGAAGCTGTATGCGCTCCAGTTGTTCGAGAAGGAAGAGCAGCCGGAGCTCGCGGCCGAGCCGCAGGTAGCCAGAAAACGATGATCAAGAGCATGACCGGCTTCGCCTCGCAGACCCGTGACGACGACGTGGCGTCGGTGGCGGTGACGATCAAGTCGGTCAACCATCGCTTCCTGGATCTGCAGTTGCGGCTGCCGGCGTTCCTCTCCGCGTCTCGAGAGCGCGGACTGCGCGCAGCTCGTCCAGTCGCGTGTCGCGCGCGGACGGGTCGAAGTCAAGCGTCAGCGTGCAGCAGCGCCGGGCAGTCGAGCAGTCGAGGTCGAGCTGAACGAGGCGTTCGTCGCCGCGCTGCAGCCCGCCCTCGATCGCGCACGCGAACTGGGGCTCGTGCAGGGCGCGCTCACCGCGGGCGACCTGTCCGATTCCCGCAGGCGCTCGCCATCCGAGAGAAGAACAGACGACAGGCCGAGTCGAGGAGACCCGCTGGCGGACGCGCGTCGAGCAGACCGCTCGACCGACGCGCTCGACGATCTCGAGACGAATGCGGATGCGCGAGGGAGGCTACCTGCGCGTCGATCTCGACGGCACGGCGCACGCGCCTTGGCGTGCTGTTCGAGCGGGTCGCAACGGTCGCCGACGGAGGAAGGCTCAAGACGCTCTGCAGTGCGCGGCTCGTCGAACGCGCCAGAGAACTGCGCGCCGAACGCGCTCGCGGACGAGACACTGGTCGCGCAGGAGATCGCGAAGTTCGTCGGGCGCTCCGACATCACCGAGGAGGTCGTGCAGGTTCCGCGGTCACCTGGATCATTGGAAGCGCTCACCGAATCTCCCGAGCCCTGCGGGCGCAAGCTCGACTTCCTCCTGCAGGAGATGAACCGCGAGGTCAACACGGCGGGCTCGAAGGCCGAGGGACCAGCCGTCTCCGAGCTGATCGTGGAGCTGAAGGCCGAGCTCGAGAAGATGCGCGAGCAGGTGCAGAATGTCGAGTGACATCCCCTCGCGGTCAGCTGTTCGTCGTCTCGGCGCCGTCCGGCACCGGAAAGACGACGATTGTCGAGCGTCTGGTCCAGGTCGTGCCCGAACCTGTCGCTCTCGCGGTCCTACACATCGCGGGCGGCCCGAGGTCGGCGAAAACGACGGCGTCGACTATAATTTCATTACACGCGCCAGCGTTCGAAGCGATGATTGCCGCGGACGCCTTTCTCGAGTGGGCGGACGTTTTCGGCAACCTCTACGGGACGTGTGCCGCCGACGCGGAGCGTGAGCTGGCCGTCCGGCCGGGACGTGGTGCTCGTCATCGACGTTCAGGGCGCCCGGCAGGTCCGGCTGCGCTGCAAGGACACGGTCGGCGTCTTCGTGCTGCCGCCGTCGTTACGAGGTGCTCGAGCACCGGCTGCGCGGCCGCAGCAAGGACTCCGAGGACGACGATGCAGCGGCGGCTCGCCACCGCGCGGGCGGAAGTTGCCGCCTTCGTCGAATACGAGTATCGTCGTGGTGAACGACGAGCTCGAGGCTGCGTGGACAGGCTGCAGGCCGATCATCTGGCCGAACGGGCGCGGCTGCGCTCGATGCGCCCGATGGCGGAAGCAGATCGTGAAGACGTTTCGAAAGGATCTGAGTAAGTGACCGACAGAAGAGTGCTCCCAACACGTTCGAGTTCGTCGTCGTTGCCGGCGCCCGCGCCAAGCAGCTGCTGCGCGGCTGCACGCCGCAGCACCACCGGGCAGCGAGAAGCTGGTGAAGATCGCGCAGAAGGAAGTGAAAGAAGGCAAGGTCGAAGCGAGTTCAAGGCTGATTGTAGATTGAATCGTGTCTGACTAGCGACAGGCTGATTAGGCCTGCTGAGAGTCTGAAGTAGATGGCTCTCATAGCGCTTGGGCGTAAGCGGCGGCATCGGCGCCTACAAGGCGGTCGAGGTCGTGCGCGAGCTGCAGAAGGGCGGCCACGAGGTGGCCGCCGTCATGACGCGCTCCGCGCGGCGGTTCGTCGGCGAGGTGACGTTCGAGGCGATCACCCGGCGGCGGGTGATCACCGACCAGTTCGCGCGCGGCGCCAACGCCAACATCGAGCACATCGCGCTCGCCACCGGGATCGCGCTGCTTCATCGTCGCGCCGGCGACCGCGAACATCATCGGCAAGTTCGCCAACGGGATCGCGGACGACTTCCTGACGTCGCTCTATCTCGCGACCCGCGCGCCGGTGCTGATGGCGCCGGCCATGAACACGAACATGCTCGAGCACGAGGCAGTCCGCCGCAACATGGCGACGCTCGCGGCGCGCGGCGTGCGGTTCGTCGATCCGGGCGCCGGGCTATCTCGCGTGCGGCTGGATCGGCAAGGGCCGGCTCGCCGAGCCGCAGGCGATCGCCGAAGCCGCCGAGGCGCATTCTCGCGCCGTCGGGCGCATTGCTCGGCAAGCTGGTCGTCGTCACCGCCGGGCCGACCTACGAAGACATCGATCCCGTCCGCTACATCGGCAACCGGTCGAGCGGCCGCATGGGCTACGAGATTGCGGCGGAAGCCGCGCGCAGGGGAGCGCGAGTCGTGCTCGTTTCCGGACCCACGCCGCTCGACGTGCCGGCTGGCGTCGAAGTGATGCGGGTGCGAAGCGCGGAGGAAATGCACAAGGCCGTGCACGCGGCGGCGCCCGGCGCTGAGATGGTGATCATGGCCGCGGCGGTCGCCGACTACACGCCGGCCAGCGGGCGCGCGGCCGAGAAGATTGAAAAGAGCGATGCGCCCCTGGAGCTGCGCCTGGTGCGGAACGAAGGACATCCTCGCCGAGCTTGGCACCGCCCGCCGGGAGCGCGCGCGGCCGCTGCTCATCGGTTTCGCTGCCGAGAGCGGCGATCCCGTCGCGCGCGGACGCGAGAAGCTGCGTCCGCAAGGCCGCCGATCTGATCGTCGCGAACGACATCTCGCGGACCGATGCCGGCTTCGACTCCGACATGAACGCCGCCACGCTGATTTCCCGCGGCGCGGAAGAAACCATCCCGCTCGGCCCCAAGAGCGACCTCGCCGTCCGAATCCTCGATCGCGCCGAACAACTGCTCGCGCTTGCGGCAAAATAGTCCCCATGGACAAGTCGCAGCTGGCAGAACATCTCCGCTTTTACGAAGAGCTCGGCGTGACCGGAATCAGTCGGGACAGCAAGTGGCGAACACGTGCGACGTCCGACGTGCGACGTGCTACGTCCGACGTGCGACGTGCACGTCCGACGTGCGACGCGCACGTCGCTGTCACGTGCCGCGTCCGACGTGCCACGTGCGAACGAGTCACACATCCCCCTGCTGGCGATTCGCGAAGATATCGGCGATTGCACCCGGTGCAAGCTGCATCACGCAGGGGAGGACGCAGATCGTCTTCGGCGTCGGCAATCCAAATGCGGATCTGATGTTCGTCGGCGAGGCGCCCGGAGCCGATGAAGACATTCAGGGGATCCCGTTCGTCGGCCGCGCCGGACAACTGCTGACGAAGATCATCGAGGCGATCGGCCTGACGCGCGATCAGGTGTACATCGCCAACGTGATCAAGTGCCGGCCGCCGGAGCAATCGCAATCCCGATCCGGACGAAGTGGAAACCTGCGAACCGTTCCTGTTCCGCCAGATCGACGCCATCCAGCCGCGGGTGATCGTCGCGCTCGGCACGTTCGCCGCCAAGGCGCTGCTGAAGACGCAGGATCCGATCTCGCGGCTGCGCGGCCGGGTCTACGACTTCCGCGGCGCGAAGCTGATCCCGACATTCCATCCGGCGTTTCTGCTGCGGAGCCCCGATCGAAAGCGCGACACGTGGGAAGACATGAAGAAGGTCCGCGCGCTGCTGCAGGACCGCCGCAGTCCGGCCGAGTAGCGCCGATGCGCCTCGTTCGCGTCGCGGTGCCGGTTCCCGCGCTCGACAGCCTCACCTAAGCGGTCCCGGACGGCGTCCCGACTCCGTTGCTGGCGCTCGCGTCCTCGTGCCTCTGGGAAATCGCGTAATTACCGGGTGCGTGATCGGGATTGAGCCGGATCAGGGACCAGGGGCCAGGGCCCAGGCGCCGGAAGAGCCTGCCATCCCGGCCCCCGACCCCAGGCCCCCGGCCCCCGGCCCTCGGTCCCTGAACCGAAGGACATCATCGACGTCTTCGACCCCGCCCCCTTCCTGCCCGAAGAGGTCGTCCGCCTGGCCACGTGGGTCGCCGAGTACCTACGCGTGCGGCATCGGCGAGGCGATTGCCGCGGCGATGCCGCCGCGTGCGTGGGTCGAATCCGAGCGGCATGCGGCGATCACCGAGCTGGGCCACGCGCGGATGCTGACGGAGCGCGGCGCTCCGTCGCGAGGTGCTCGAACGGCTCGCGGGCGGACCGGCGCGCGTCGCGAGCCTCACCGGGAGAGCCGCGGCGGCCATGCCGCGCTGCTGGCCCTCGAACGTGACGCGCTGGTGACGTTGACCAAGCCGCTCAAGGGATCCGCATCCGCGTTCAGGTCGGTGAGAGTCGCGTGATCACGGCGCAGGGGCTCGATGTCGAACTCGAGCGACCCGCATTCGCTGAAGCTACGGCGGGCAAGCCTGGCGACTCAGCGCCGAGAGCGCCAGCGCGAAGCGCTGGCGCTCTTGAAGAGCGCTCCCGAGGGCATCGAAACCACGCAGCTCGCCGAACGCGGCATCTCGGCGCAGTCGCTGTCGAGCCTCGCACGGCTGGGCCTCATCGGCACTCAGCCGGCGCCGCGTCGATCGCGATCCGTTCGAGCAGGCCGTCACTGTGCCGGAGCCGCGCCGAACCGCTGCAACTGACGGCCGATCAGCAGCACGCGCTTCGGCGATCTCTCGTCGCTCGGTGCGCGCGGAGGATTCCAGACGGCGCTGCTCCATGGCGTCACCGGCAGCGGCAAGACGGAGCTGTATCTTCGACTCGCCGCCCAGGTCCGCGAGCAGGCGAAGGGCGTGCTGCTGCTGGTTCCGGAAATCGCGCTGACGCCCGCGGTCGCGGGCGCGTTCCGGCGCACGTTCGGCACCGGCGTCGCGATTCAGCACAGCGGACTGTCGGACGGCGAACGGCACGATCAGTGGCATCGCATCCGCAGCGGTGACGTGCAAGGTCGTCGTCGGCACGCGTTCCGCGGTCTTTGCGCCGATTCGGTCGCTCGGCCTGATCATCGTCGACGAGGAGCACGACGGGTCGTACAAGCAGGAGGAGAGCCCGCGCTACAACGGCCGTGACGTCGCCGTGATGCGGGCGCGGCAAGCCGGCGCGCTCGTGGTGCTCGGATTCGCGACGCCGTCGATGGAGAGCTATCAGAACGCGCTGAACGGGCGGTACACGCTCGTCACGCTGCAAGCAAGCGCGTGCTCGATCGTCCTCTAGCCGCCGTCCAGATCGTCGACATGCGCGCCGAGTATGCGGCCGCGGGTCCCGACGTCGATCCTGAGCGCCGCGCTGGTCGAGGCGCTGCGTGCGCGGCTCGCCGAACGCGAGCAGGCCATCGTCCTGCTGAACCGCCGCGGATTCGCCACCGCCGTCTTCTGCCGCCAGTGCGCCGCCACGCTCGAGTGCCCGAACTGCAGCATCACGCTGACCGTCCACCGCGCCGCGCAACGCGCGCGCTGCCACTACTGCAACTACTCGATGGGGCTGCCGAAAGTGTGCGCGCAACTGCGCCGGGCCGTACCTCGAGCAGATTGGCTTCGGCACCGAGCGCGTCGAAGCCGAGATCCAGGCGACTTTTCCCGAGGCGCGCGTCGCCCGCGTGGATCGCGACACCGATTCGCAAGCGCGGCGCGATTGCCGCGCTGCTGGGACGCTTCGGCGCCGGCGAGATCGACATCCTCGTCGGCACGCAGATGATCGCGAAGGGCCACGACTTCCCGCGCGTGACGCTCGTCGGCGTGATCTCGGCCGACGTCGGTCTCGGCCTTGCCGACTTCCGCGCCGCGGAACGCACGTTCCAGCTCCTCACCCAGGTGGCGGGACGGGCCGGCCGCGGCGAAATCCAGGGACAGGCGGTCGTCCAGACGCTCTATCCCGACCACTACAGCATCCGCCACGCCTGCCGTCAGGATTACCGCGCCTTCTTCGACGAGGAGATCAGGTTCCGCGAAGCGATGCGATACCCGCCGTCAGTCGCGCTCGATCAACGTCGTCATCAAAGGTCGAACACTTCAGGCGGCCATGCAGGACTGCGGCGAGATCGTCCGCGCGCTGCGGTGGGGCGGCGAACCCTATCGCGTGCTCGGCCCCGCCACCGCGCCGCTCAGCCGCCTCAAAGGGGAGCACCGCGCCCAATTCTTCATCAAGGGCACGCACCGCACCGCGATGCGCGAGGCGCTGCAGAAGGTCGCTGGAGACTCGACCGGAGATTCGACGCCGCACGATCATCGACGTGGACCCGATGAGTGTTGCTGCTGAGCGCTAGCTTGCGAGGGCTTTGGGATTTGGGATTTGAGTGGCGAGATCGCGATCAAGCTCGTACGGCTCGATCGGCGCCGGCGTGAAGCAGAGGATCAGCATGATTACCGCGATCACCGCGATCGCCTTCCGGCCGGGGCCGAGCGGCTCGTATTCGTAGATGACCCGCGGGTGACGCGGTCCCAGCAGCACCAGCATCACCAGCATCATCGCGGTCATGAACATCCAGCTGGTCGACACGAACGTCATGCCACGGCAAACAGCACGGTAGCCAGCGAGAGCGGTGTGGCCCAGCGGCCGATGAGTGGCGTAACTGACGTGCCCGCCATCGAGCTGGCCGAACGGGAGGAGGTTGAGCGCCGTCGCGAGCATGCCGAACCACGCGGCGAACACTATCGGGTGGATGTTGAGGGCCTGGCCGTCAGGGAACGCGCCAAACACCAGTCGCTCCGCCAGACGAAACAGCAAGGCTCTCCAAGGGAGACGAGCCCGGCCGAGATCGGCGGTTCCGGGGTGACGTTCGACAGCATCATGCCGAGGAACAACGCCGGGACGAGCACCACGAATCCGGCAATCGGTCCGGCGACGCCGATGTCGAATAACGCTGTTCGGGTCGGAAACGGCTCGCGGATGCGAATCACTGCGCCCAGCGTTCCGGTGAGCAGCGGCGCCGGCAGAAAGTAGGGCAACGTCGCGTCAACGTTGTACTTGCGGCAGAGATAATAGTGGCCGAACTCGTGCGCGCCGAGAATCGCGCAGCATCGTTCCGCTGTACCAGAGCCCGTTGAGCAGGAACCCCCAGAGCCCCAGCGTCACAGGCACCCGGCTGAAATCGGAGACGAACGCTTCATAATGGCAAGCGCCTGCCAGCGTGGTCGACAACAGCGTGAAGACGAACAGCAGCACGTGCTTCCAGCTTGTGCTGGAAGCGCTGCCGCGGCGCCGGAACGGTGAACGCGGGGAACGGGCGCTGCGGTTCGAAGGCGTCAGCGCGAACTACAGGATCGTCCGGAGGAGACGGGGACCCGGCGGGTATTTCGTGTTCCAAATGCGCGTTTTCGGAAGGGGTTTCAGCCTCCGATGTTCTGGAGGTCCTTGCCGGGTTTGAAGCGAATCGTGCGCCCCGGAGGGATGCGGACTTCCTTGCCTGTCCGAGGATTCCGGCCGATGCCCCGCTTGCGGGGCTTCACCTGGAAGACGCCAAAGCCGCGCAGTTCGATTCGCTCGCCGCGCTGCATCGAAAGGCGCATCGCGTCGAACACGGCGTCCACCGCCACCTCGGCCTTGACCTTGGTGATGTCGGCGATCTTGGACACCTCGTTGACGATGTCAACCTTGATCATGCTTAGGCGCTCCTCAGGCTTTGTAACTACTATAAAGACTTACACTTACGCTGTCAAGCTCGGTGCTAAATAGACTTTCCACATGGCCCTGAAACGCTTCCGCCGGGCTTGCCAACGTCGTCCTCGTCGGCCGTCCCAACGTCGGCAAATCGACGCTATTCAATAGAGTCACCGGTTCCCGCCGGGCGATCGTCACCGCAATCGCCGGAACGACCCGCGACGTCAATCGCGCTGCCGGCCGAGTGGCTGGGAAACACGTTCAGCCTTGTCGATACTGGCGGGATGTTCGGCGCAAACGAGGATCCGCTGCATGAGCTTGTCGTGGTGCACGGGAGACGGGCGCTGGAAACCGCGGACGTCATCGTGTTCGTCGTGGACGGACGCGAGGGTCTGGTCCCGGGCGACGAGGAGATCGCAAACGTCCTTCGCAAGACGACCGTGCCGGTGCTGATGGCGGTCAACAAGGCGGACGACAAGCGGGCGCGCGGGCGATCGATGGAGTTCTACAAACTCGGCCTCGAGCCGGTCGTCGAGATCGCCGCGGAACATGGCGAGGGGGTCGGCGACCTGCTCGACGAAGTCATCCAGCGGCTGCCGGCGAGGCGCGAGTCAGCGAAATCAACCGATCCACCGCCCACCGCGGTCGCGATCGTGGGGAGGCCAAACGTCGGCAAGTCGTCGCTGCTCAACCGTCTGCTGCAGCGAGGAGCGCTCGATTGTCAGCGAGATGCCGGGCACCACGCGCGATACGGTGGATGCGCTCCTGACATGGCACCGGCGGACATTCCGCATCGTGGACACGGCCGGCATCCGGCGGCCCGGGCGGGTGGCGCGATCGGGCCAGCTCGAAGCCGTGAGCGTCATCGTCGCGCGGCGCGCGATCGAGAAGGCGGACGTCGCCGTGCTCGTAATCGATTCGACCGAGGGCGCCACGGATCAGGACGCGGCGATTGCGGGGGAGGCCGACAAGTCGGGCTGCGGGATCGTCATCGTCGCGAACAAGTGGGACCTGATGAAAGGGCGCGGGCGCGGACTTCTCGAAGACCTTCGACGAGGAGTTGCGCCGGCAGGTCAAGTTCCTCGACTACGCGCCCATTCTCCACATTTCGGCGACTACGGGTGAGCGTGCCGGCAAGGTGCTCGAAACAATCGACAAGATCGCCGAAGCGCGCATGCGGCGGATCCCCACGCCCGAGCTGAACCGCTTCGTTCAGGCCGTGACCGCCGTCCACCCGCCCGCGAGCCCGGGCCGCAGGCACGTGCGGATTCTCTACGCCGCGCAGACCAGCATCGCGCCGCCAACCTTCGTGTTCTTCACGAACGTCGCGACCGAGTTTCATTTCTCGTACGAGAGGTTCCTGGCTAATCGGCTGCGCGACTCGTTCGGGATGTTCGGAACGCCGATCAGGATCCAGGTCAGGAAGCGGTGACCCGCTGAGACGTTTTCCAGCCTTGGCAACGTTGCGGAGCGTGCGACATACGCGGCTCCGAATCCGACCAGCACGAAGAATCCGAGATACCAGAGCGCCAGCGAGCCGCGCCAGCTTGACAGATCCGTCGTCAGCGGCGCGCGCAGCAGGATGAAGTGCGTCGACAGCGCGGCGATGCTCGCGAGCAGGCCGAAGCGGATGATCACGGCAATCAGGATCGAGATGATTCCGGCGCCGATCGCCAGATCGAGCCTCGGCGTCCCTGCAGGGAACATGTTGGCGATCACGACCGGCGTGTAAATCAACACGCCGATCGGCGCGGCGAGCCATGCACGTTTGAGCACCATCAGCAGCGCGACAATGCCGACGACCCCGAGCATGCCCTGCGAGAGCGCGTTGCCGATCGAACCAACAATGCCGCCGACGACGAAACGGGGACCGAGGAGCGCGCGCGTGTTCGAGACGATCGGCATCGGCTCGGGTAATCCCCACATCGGCGGCAGCACGTTGTGGAGCCCGTAGAGAACCGTCATCGCGAGTCCGGCGGAGACGCCAATCAGCACGTCGGTTGCGACGCGCGAGTCGCGCCACTGGCCGCCGATCGCGCGCGTCCAGCCCATGAGGCTGTCCGGTGAATACTTTCGAACGTAGGGCTCCAGGCCGAGATAGGTGAGCCACAGGAGCGCCGAGTTGAACAGGCCGCCGCCAACCGCTCCGAAGAACCGCTGAGTGTCCGGTCCGAGCACGCCCACATGAGACGCGCCGAACAGCCAGCCCACGAGGTTCAACACGAACAGGATGCTGGCCGCGCGGAATGCGCCCCGGCGATCGCCGCGACCCAGCTTCACGTTGTGGCGGGCGAGCACGACGCCCGCGAGCATCAGCGCCGGCATGACGAGCGCGGCCACGTTCGCGATCACGAACTGAAACAGCGGGGGAGCGGAGGCCGGCGCCCGCGCCGACTGCGTCCACGGCCCGATGAGCGCGAAGAACACGGGACGTCCAGCCTGTGCCGCCGCCTCGACGCGAATCACGTCGTCCGTTCCGGTTCCCTGCAGCATCCCGTTCCATGCCTTGCGCTCGCTTGCGTACACTACCGGCACCATCTGGGAAGGCACCTCCGCGAAGCCGTCCATCGTGAAGCCGGCGGCCTCGAAGAGCGGCTTCCAGTTCGCAGGCGGATATAAGATTTTCGCCTCGAGCGGCTGTGGAACGGCATGAAACTCCGACAGGCGTCCCGAAGCGTCCACGCCCAGGATTGTCATGTCGCCGACGTTCAGCGGCGGATTCTGTCCGATCACGTTGTTCTCGTCCCCGAGCGGAACCAGCAGCCGCGGGCTCGTCCGGTACCACAGCACGAGAGTCGGCGGCCCGCCGGTTTTCAGTCGCTTGAATCGATCGGGCGCCGCCGACGTCGATGCGATGTATCGCGGGTAGTCGAGAGAAAAGGAGAGCCCGTAAGCGCGGTCGAACCCGGGACCGTAGCCAAGCTTCTCCTGCGCTTCCCGCGCGCGATCGAGCAGCGCCTCCGGCGACTTCGGCGTGGGGATGATGTTGACGAGCATCACGCGCTGATAGAGCAGCAGCAGCGCGACCAGCGAGATGCCCACCCAGAGCGCGCCGGCGATCGCGCGCGGGAGCGAGATCGCGTCGCGCGAGCCCGCGGCCGCCACCATTTCGGGTGAGGGTGTTTCGCCCGCTGCGAGAGCGGCGGCCAATGGATCGCCGCCAGGCAGCGCCGCCGCGACCGCAAGCGCCGACGCCGGTCGCGCCGTCGGGCTGGGCTGAAGGCACCGCAGAATGGTGCGTTCGATCTCCGGTTCGAGATCCTTCACGATGGCCGACGGCGGTACGAACGCCGCCTGTTCGCGCTTGTTGATCAGCTCCGCCAGATTCTTGCCTTCGAGCGCGCGCTGGCCGGTGAAGATCTCGTACAGCACGAGGCCGAGCGAGTAGATGTCGCTGCGCGCCGTCACCTCGCTGCCGGCGAGCTGCTCCGGCGCCATGTACGCAGGAGTTCCCGCGCGGATCGCTTCACCGGAAATGCCAGCAAGGCCGAAATCGGTGATGCGCACTTTTCCGCTGCCGTCGAGCATCACGTTGGCGGGCTTGAAGTCGCGGTGGATGATCCCGCGCTCGTGCGCGGCGGCGAGGCCGGCGCAGATCTGCCGCGCGATTTCCAGCCCGCGGTCGGAAGGAAAGCGGCCGACGCGCTTGAGCAGCGCCGAGAGATCCTCGCCGTCGATGTATTCCATCGACAGGAACGTGTGGCCGTCCACCTCGTCGATGTCGTAAACGCGGCAGACGTTCGGATGGGCGACCTGACGCGCCATCCGCACCTCGGTGTGCAGCTGCATCAGCTTCGCCGGATCGCGGTCGACTTCCGCCGGCAGGAACTTCAGCGCGACGGGCTGTCCGAGCTTCAGATCGTCGGCGCGGTAGACCTCGCCCATGCCGCCGCGGCCAAGGCGTCCGACCACGCGGTAGCGGCCGCCGAGGAGCGGTGCCTGGTTGAAAGCGGCCGTGATCGATCGCGCCCGAGCTCGACAGCCAGCCGCTGGAGCCCGTTCCGTGCCGGACGCCGGACGAAGTCGGGGAAGTCTTTCTCGCGCCGCTGCTGTCGTCCGCCAGCCGCGTCTGGTCGACCGATTCGCCGAGCGGCGTCCGGCATTGCGGACAGAAGCCGCCGGATTCACGCGGCAGGACGACTGCGCCGCAGTTCGGACACGAGACGATGTTGTCCACCGGGGCGATTATAGGGTGTCAACTCCTCCGCCTACGCGCACAGTGAATTCTCGGCGCTCCGGCGAGACCTCGCCGAAGCTTGCCGCTCGACGCTCGGCAAGCGGCGGCGGGCAACTCCCAATTCCGCAACTCCAACGGACGCCTCCGCCTACGCGCCCAATGAATTCCCGGCGCTCCGGCGAGACCTCGCCGAAGCTTGCCACTCGACGCTCGGCAAGCGGCGGCGGGCAACTCCCAACTCACAACTCCCAAGTGCTGCTATACTTTGTAGGGTTTTGATGGGCCAGGTCGAGATCCCGAACCGCTCGTTGTTCAGGCAGCCCGAGGTTTGCGAGCTTGCGAGCATCCAGCCGTACGTGCTGCGCTCGTGGGAAGCGGAGTTTCCCGATCTCGGGGTGACGCGCACCGAAGGCGGCCAGCGCGTCTACCGCAAAGCCGACGTCGAGCGGGTGCTGCGGATCAAGCAGCTGCTGTTCGTCGAAGGCCTGACGCTGGCGGGCGCGCGGCGCAAGATGGCCGAGGAGACCGCCGGCCCGGTCGAAGAATCAGGGATGGGCGGCCTGGCGGAGCTGTTCGGCCGCGACATGCGCGAGCGGATCCTGCAGGTCAAGCAGGGCCTGAAGTCGCTCGCGGGCCTGCTGTCGCGCTCGCCCGGGCACCGGGGCGGCAACGGCGAGCTGTTCGACCTCGAGACCGCGCCGCCGCCGAAGGCAACGGCGAAGCCGCAACCGCAGCAGCACCATCAGCCGCACGGCAAGAAGGGCAAGGCAAAGAAGAAGAAGAAGTGAAAAGTAAGAAGTTAGAAGAAGTAAGAAGTACGGGATGTTCGCACTCCGAAGTACACTTCTAACTTGGTACTTCTTACTTCCAACTTCAAATTACGGGATGTAGCGCAGCCTGGTAGCGCACCTGACTGGGGGTCAGGGGGTCCCGGGTTCGAATCCCGGCATCCCGACCAAATTCCTTCGCAATTAGTGGGTCACAGCCGCCGCCTCCGTGGGCGGCGGTTCTGTTTGTGCGAGGTCTGTGCGAGCCAGATTGACCTGCCCCTGACCTCTTCTGCAATCTCTTATCAAGGTGTATAGCGGGTGAAGATGAAGTCGCGTCCTTTGACAGCCTCGTGGCAGGGAAAGCACGTCTTCATACCTGACGCAGGGCTCGGTTTGCCGTCCTTATCGAATGACGAGTACCCCCAGCCGCCCGTCGCGGCGTATTTCTTGAGTCCTTGACCATGAACTGAAGGTAGAACTCCGTGGGGGCGCCTGCCACGAAAGATTGGGCACGGCCGAAGGCCTTGTTGTTTTCCTCCGACGGGACGTAGCTCCAGGCGATTCGGCCAACGATCGCGCCTTCCGGGAACGGGAGCTTTCCCGCCCGATATGCGTTGATCGCCACGTCGTTCCCCAGAATGGCGCGAATATCGTTGAGGTCGCCCTCTTCGTGGGCCACCGAGACCACCTTCCAGTCGCGGTATCCAGCCGGAACCTCGGTTACGAAGATCGGGGCGGCCTCTTGAGCCGTGGCGTGGCGAGACGTGGTCGCCGTAAAGGCCACAACGCCCACGAATGTCGCAGCCGCAACCAGCAAGACAGTGATTCGTCTCATGGCAACTCCTCCTTCATTACTTTTGGAGTAGACCGCCGAGCGTATGTGCGGCCAACGCCTGGCGCAAGCGGGCGTTTAGTTTGACTGACCGGAGCGAATAATGACACCTGTCCCGATTGCAACCCCAACGACTTTGCTTGGGACCATGATCGTGTTCGCCATATGGCAGCGCGGACAGGTCCACGGGTGTTCCTCCACCGGGCCATCCGGCGTCCGTCCGTCTAGCAGGACATTCGCTTGTCCGTGACAACGCGCGCACTTGGTTCCGATCGGCTTCACATTTCCTATGTCCATGAATGGCAACCGATAGACGCCAATAGACGTATCCGACCAAATTCAACGCGGCAACGAACGCACGTCCCGCAAGAGTCGTTCTGCCTCCCACGCGCGTGCTCCGGAAGCGCGATCGTGGCCGTCAGCGTTTTCATCGCTTCCTCGATATTCCCGGTCCGGAGGTAGGCCTTCGCCAGATAGAAATGCGCGTCCTCGCGATACGGCGAATCGCCGAGCGCGATCGTCCGGCGCAGGCTCTCGATCGCAACATATCCGATCTCGATCGTCGATGGAACGGCATCGGATGGTCAGCACTCGATCAGGGTCCAGGCCGCGTGGGGATCTCAGACGGTCACGCGCGTGAAGATCGCGCGGCTGAAGTCACCTGGTGTCGCGGGTGAGTCGGGGAACTTCACGATTCAGCCGTGACGGGGGTCGAGCGAGCCCGGCATCGGCGCGACTATCGCCGGTGCCGGGTGTTCACGGACTCGCGACGGCAACTCTGCGCTAGAATCCTACCCGTGCGGCCTGCCGGCGATCGCTCATGCCTACTCGTCGAATCCTGATCACCAACGTCACGCTCGCGAGCCGCACAGGGACGGAGACCGCTCTGCGCGATCTGGCCTTTGGTTTCAAGGCGGCCGGCCAGAACCCATGGTGTACTCGCCGGAGCTCGGCGGGATTGCTGACGAGATCCGCCGCCGGCATCCCGGTGTTCTCGCAGCTGCAGGACGCACCGGAAGAACCGGACATCGTTCACGGAAACCATCACGTCGAGACCGTCGCAGCGGTGCTGCAGTTTCGGAATGCACGCTGCCTGTTCGTCTGCCACGACCGGCGCGCGCACATGTCGGCCCCTCCACGCATGGGCAGGATCCTGCGCTACGTGGCGGTCGACAATAACTGTCTCGAGCGATTGACCGAGCAGTACCGAATTCCCGAACCTCTCACCCGTGTGATTTACAACGCCGTTGACACCAGCCGGTTCGTTCCGCGTCCGCCGCTGCCGCCCGCCCCAGCGCGCCCTCGTCTTCAGCAATTACGCCGGGGCCGGCCACGTACCTCGAGGCCGTCGAGATGCCTGCGCGCGGATGAACCTCCCGTCGATGTCGTCGGGTCCGGTGCGGCCAACAGTTCGACCGTTCCGGAAGAGTCCTCCGCCGGTACGATCTCGTCTTTGCGAAAGCCCGGTGCGCCCTCGAGGCGATGGCCGTTGGCCCGGCGGTCGTGCTCGCCGATACCTCGGGCATCGGTCCACTCGTCACCAGCGCCGACGTCGCCGAGTTCCGGCGTTGGAATTTCGGCGCGCGGCTTTTGCGTGACGCGTCCCGATCCCGTTGCGATTGCGCGGCAGGTGCAGCGATACGATGCGGACGATGCGGCGGCGGTGAGCCGGTACATTCGCGACCGCGCCGACCTCGCGGGCGCCGTCGAACGCTATCTTCATCTGTACGAGGAGCTGATGCACGAGCCACTCGCCGCGACCGGAATTGCCGGAGAACTCGACGAATACCTCCGACATACCGCGGCGAGAATGGCGCAGATGGAGCTGGAGCTGGCGGAGTACCGGCGCCGCAGCGCATGCCGGCGCTGCCCGACGCCGTCTGCGCGCAGCTGCGACTTGCGATCCGGCAGTGTCCGGCATTCGCCGTGTGCGGGAGCACCGCGGACGTTCGCGTGGAGGTCGAGAACGGCAGCCGCGAAGAGCTCGGCAGCTTTCCTCCCTTTCCCGTGCAGCTGTCGTATCGCTGGTTCAGGGACGGCGCCGACGAAGCGGTCGTCGCCGAGGGCCTGCGTACAGCGTTGCGGCCGCCCGTTTCGCCTGGCGGCACCGCCGCGTACTGGATGCGGATCGCGGCCCCCGCCGCTCCCGGCCGCTATCGGCTCCGCGTCACGCTGGTTCAGGAATTCGTGAGATGGCTCGATGAAGCTGCCGCTGTTTCCGGGCGCGGAAGCAGCGGTTGTCGTCGGCTCCTCGCTGGCCGTCCAGGGTTCCGTCTGATTCGAGGCCGCCGCGATCGCGTGTGCGACCGGACCCACATGGTCCCGATAGCGAATCACGTCGGCGTAGCGGCCTTCAGTGACGCGCTTCTCTCCAAAGCGTTCGTAGACGGGAGCTGCCTGCTCGAAGTGTGCCAGGTGCAGCGTCGTCGCGGCCGGGCGCAGGCACTCGGTCGCGAAGGCTTGCCGGCCATGACGGGCGATCGCCGCCTCCACCTCCGAACGCATCTCCACATACGGCGCGCCGCCGCGAGCTTCCGCTCGAACGCCACGTCGTCGAGCCGGATAATCGAGCGATCCCGGGCGGGGAGCCTGGGTGGGCGGGCCGTCCAGCAGGAACTCGTAGTTGTGCACGTCGCGTCCCGTCCCCCGGCGGACGATGTCGACGGCGCCGTCGACGATCAGCCGGCAGACATCGTGGGCCGGATTGAATCCTTCGACCGCGTCTCCGGCGATGCAATCCACGCCCGCCTGTTCGAGCGCGTCCGCAAGCTCTTGCGCGATCGCGACGAACACGTCGACGCGTCCCTCGAGCAGCAGCCGGTAGATCTCTTTGTCCGGATAGCGGCCGTAGATAGGTCCGATCGCCGCGCCGACGTCGTGGAGCAGCCGGTGGTCGAAGACAGGCGTGAGGTCGCCGCGCCTCCGGAGCCGTCGGTCAGGCAGCAGTAGATCGGCTGATGCTGCTCGATCCAGTGATAGACCATCAATTCGTGACCTGGATGCGCGACGACAACGGCGATCGCGCTGGGCGATGGCAAGGCGGTCATGCTTGTCGGTTGATCCACGCGGCCGGCGCGGCGGCAACATCTTACAGCAGGATCGAGGATCTGGATCGGGTCGAACGCCGTCAAGACGCGGAAAGCTTCAGATCGAGGGCGTGCGTCTCGCCCTCCGACAGCGTGAACGGCGTCCCAGTTGGCGCCATGACTCGAGCAGATCCGGATCCCGTTCCTCGCCAGGCTCGAGATATCCCACGGCAATCGCCAGATACCGGCCGGGCGGCAGCCCCTGGATCGTGAATCGGCCGTGCTGATCGGGACGCGCGCTCTCGATGAAGCGCGAGTGCGGCCCCCACTTCTCGGCATCGTCGGCGAATACGACCACGGTGGCGTCGAGAGCCACGCCGCCGCGATCGTCCGAAACACGCGCCCGAGACTGTGGTGAACCGCTCGGTCAACTCGATCTCGAGTCCGTCGATGTCCGTAGTGAAGTCCAATAGCGTGTCGGTGACGTCGATGCCTTCCAGCCGGACGCGCTTCATATGCCAATCGCCCAGTGTGCCAGCGCGGATGAAGCCACGGCCTCTGAGCCCTGCAGTTCGAACGTCCAGTCGTCACGGGTGACCGGCGCAGACCGCCCGCTCATGTCGGCCATGCGGATCTGATCCACGAAGGTCGGCATCACGAACGACCTGAGACGGGCGAAGCCCTTCGGAGGGTCGCCCGTGTCGAAGCGGATCCGGCCCCGTACCGTCGCGCCTTTCGACAGCAGCAGGGTTACGCCGCCACGTCGGAGCCATCGACGACGACCTCCGTCAACGCGAACTCCGACCCTGACATGAGTGCGCCTCGACCAGTAGGTGCCGGGAAGCAGCCCGGCGATCGCGAACGATCCGTCGCCGCGGCCGATGGCCATCGCCGATGGCCATAGGCCTCCGGGCCGCCGATCTCTCGAGCGCTCACGAACGTGAATGGGCCGGATCGAGGCATGGCCGGAGCCGCGGACGACGCCGCGAATGTCGCCGTCGCCGCGCGGGCGAGCGCGATCATGATCCCGGGCACCTCCTGGCCAACGCCGACCGTGACCCGCTGTGCCGCGCTCGCGAGCGGCGTGCCGGGATAGTAGGTCGGCACGTACCGGATACGATCTCTCGAGCCGAGGTCCATCTCGTGGAACTTCGCGACGATCACGTAGTCGCCTGGCGGCACGCCGAAAATCCTGAACTCTCCGCGGTCGTCCGTGGAGCTGCCGCTCTGCGTCGACCAATCGCCTGGCGCCATCGATGTACCGCGGCCGGGAGAGTGAAACGGACACGCTCACGACCGCCTCGCCGGCTTCGTCGACGACGCGTCCCGTGACCACTGCCGCCTGGCGGCAGCGCGAAGTCGATGTTCTGGAGCACGGCGCCTTCGCCGAGCTCCAGCGGCGTCCACGTTCGAACGGTCGCCGCTGACCGTAGGCGACCTCGACATACCCGCCACGTGATGCCTTGAGCTGGTAGCGCCCGGCGGGGAGCTGCGTCAGCTCATACCGCCCTTCGGCGTCCGTCATGGTCGCGGCGGGGCCCATGGGATTATCCGTGCTCCATTCCTCCACGCGGACTTGCGCGCGGCGCAGCGGTTCGCCCGTATCGGCGCGGGTGACGCGCCCGCGAATCACGCCCGTTCCCTCACGTGGCTTCGGCGGCTGATCTCGCTTAGGCAGCTGTGCGTTCATTGCCGTGGCCGAGAGGAACAGGCCGACGAGGATGACGGCAGGCAGGGGAGTGTGCGAAACAACAGGTCTTCTGATCATCGAAATCGTCTCGCGCAGCGCGCCGGTATTGTAGAGCGAAGGCGCCACTCCCACTAATGAGCTTTGCCGCCGCCACTGAGGTTACTTCAGCATTCGATATTCGAACTTCAGCATTCCCTTGTGATACGTTCTCCGCGTTCCGCAAAGGAGAACGAATGACACTGAGACTTACGCGCGTCGTCACGGCGTTCGCGGCGTCAATACTCGTCCTGACGGCTCTAGCTGCCGCGCAATCCAAGGACCCCTTCGTCGGCACCTGGCATTTGAACGTCGCCAAGAGTAAGTACAACCCGGGTCCCGGCCCGAAGGCCACGACATCCACCTACGAAATGGCGGGGAAGGGTTACAAGATCTCTGTCAAGACGGAACCAGCGTCGGGTGCGGCCCAGGAGTGGTCCTATACCACGAACCTCGACGGCAAGGATTCGCCAATCACCGGAAACAATCCCAATGCGGATACCGCGGCGGCGAAACGCATCGATGCAAACACGCTCGAGATCGTGAACAAGAAGGGCGGCAAGGTCTGTCCACGCAGAAGAACGTCGTCTCGGCGGACGGCAAGACGCGCACGGTGACGACGACGGGCACTGATGCGCAGGGGCAGAAGATTAATAACGTTGCCGTGTACAAAAACATTAGAAACGTGCCAGGTAGATGAGGCGCGACTGCCGGTTCGCGGCAGCCGCGCCGCCTCCGGCGAGACCGCCGGCAGCCGCACCGGTACGCAGGAGCGCGCCTGGGGGCGGCCACAAGTCGCCGCCGATGACCGCCGAAAACAGCGCAGCGACGCCCACGCCGAGCATCGCGCCGCCCGCCGCGCCCCTGGCCACGGAGCGGATGTTCGATCCCGGCAGCGATACGAGATCGACCCGGACGACTTCCGCCCGCTCGATTTCGCGCTCCTGCCGATCGGCGATGATGCGCGCGCTGCGAATATCAGCGCCCAGGAAGGGCCCGACGTTCGCCGCGCCGTCCCGCGTCAGCACGTCGATGACGCTGCCGTGCGGCAGCCGCATGACGTTGTCCCATCGCTCGTAGGGCAGAGGCTCCGGCGCGTAGGCGGCCCGCCCGCGCGACGGCGGCGCATATCCATAAGGGCCCGCCTGCGCCGGGGGAAACAGGAGCGGGGAACAACCGGTTGCGAGCACGGCCGCGGCAGCCAGCACGAAAAGCCTCTTCATCAAAGCCTCCACGACTGAATCTACCCGGAGGCCGTCCGGGAGGTCGTGATGCCGGCCTGAAGAACTCTGAAAAACTATTGGGACTTCTTGCCGACCAGGGTCGATTCCGCTGGCTGGGTATTTACGACGCGCGCAATTCTCTTTCGCGCAGGGTAAAGCTCTGCCGCTCGCCGCTCCAATTCATTCGATTTTCGTAACCCCGCGCCAGGCACTGCGATTGCGCGTAGCAACCCCTTGTTCATAGGAGGCCAGAATGCGTCGTAGCGGGATATTCGTGTCGTTGAGTGCGTGTGTTGGATTACTCGTGGCTGCGGCCGCGACTGTCGATGTGGCTGCTGAAAAGGAGAAGCAGCGCGGAAAGCGTGAAGTGGTTCTCTGGGACGACTGCGATCCGACCGACCCCCTTTGGGCCCCGACCGGCGGCTGCACGCTCAGCGAGGGAGCCGTCTCGTTCGCCGAATTCAACGCCTTCCGGCTGTCACCGCTGGCGCCGTCAGTGGTCGGGCATCCGGCCTGGGCGTTTGAGCCCAGCTACCTGACGATCAAGGCTGGAAAGGCTATCGCTGTCAGCAACGAAGGGGGAAGGGTCCATACCTTCACCCATGTGGCCCAGTTTGGCGGGGGACGCGTGCCGCCGCTCAACACCAGCCAGCCGGGAATTCCACCGCTGACGCCGGCGTCGGAATGCGTCTCTCCCGGAGTGATCGACATCCCCGGCGGCGGCAAGAGCGTCGTCGAAGGCCTGGCTCCGGGCGACCACCGCTTCCAGTGCTGCATCCACCCATGGATGCGCGCACTGGTCAAGGTGAGCGAGGAGAAATAACTCCCAACTCCCAAAAAAGCCCAACTCCCAAATTGGAAGTTGGGAGTTGGGAGTTGGCCTTTTTGGGAGTTGTCTTAGTCTTCTCGCAGCACCCGCATCGGGTCGAGCGACATCGCGCGGCTGGCGGGCAGGTAGCTCGCCAGCAGCGCGACGAACATCACGCAGGCGACCACGACCGCCAGCGTGGCGGGATCGGTGGCCTTGACCTCGAACAACTGTGTCTGCAGCAGCCGCGTGAGCCACAACGCGCCTGCCAATCCCACGATCACACCCATGATCGTCACGCGCAGGCCCGCGCTCAGCAGCATGCCGAGTATGCCGAGGCGGCTCGCGCCGAGCGCCATGTGGATCCCGATCTCCTTGCGGCGTTCCGTGACGGTATACGAGAGCATCCCGTAGGTGCCCATCGCCGCCAGCAGCAGCGCGAAGCCTGCGAACGCGCCGAGCAGCGACGCGAGCAGCCTGGGTCTCGACACCGCTTCGGCGAACACGTCGTCCATGGTGCGCATGCGGACGATTGGCAGGCCGGGGTCGGCTGCCTGGACGAGGCGGCTGATTTCCGGCGCGAGGCTGTCGAGCCCGCGCGGCGAGCGGATGACGACGTTCATGCTGGCGGGCGCGAAGTTGGTGAGGCGCGGCCCCTGCTCGAACAGGAAGTACAGCTCGGTCCCGGTCCGTTCGGCGACGCCGCCCTGCTTCACGTCGCGGACGACGCCGACGATCGTGAACCATGGCGGGGCCTTGGGACCGAAGAACGGGTTGACGCGCTGGCCGACCGGATCGCGATCCTTGAAGAACGTGTTCGCCAGCGCCTCGTTGATCAGCACGACCGGGCCGCCGGTGGCGTCCGACGGTTCGAAGCCGCGCCCGCGGGTCACGTTGATGCCCATCGTCTTCAGGTAATCGACCGTGACGGTCTGGAAGTAGTCGACGTTCTCGAACGGGCCTTCCTTGGGAGCCATGTAGTTCTCGAAATCGACGTCGTTTGCGAGGACCGCGCGCACCGGCGGCAGCCCGGTCATCGCCGCGGTTCCGGTGACGCCCGGCAGCTCGTTGATGCTTCCGATCAGACGGCCGAAGAAATCAACCGTGCTCTGAGCCGACTGATATGTCGAGCGGGGGAGCACCAGGCCGAACGTCACCATCCGATCGCGGTTGAAACCGGAATCGACCGCCGTGATGTTCGCGAGGCTCCTGAGCAGCAGGCCGGCGCCGGCGACCAGCACGATCGCGAGTGCGACCTGGGTCACGACCAGGGCGCGTCGCACGCGCATGCGATCGGCAGCGGCGGTGCCGCGGGTTCCGCCTTCCTTCAGCGACAGCGTGACGATGCGCTCGCGAAGCTGCACGAGCGGCGCGAGGCCGAAGAGGAAGCCGGTCAGCAGCGAAACGGCCAGGCCGAAGAGGAGCACGGTGACGTCGAGCGAAATCTCCGCGGAGCGCGGCAGCGAACCACCGTCCACCGCGAGCAGTCCGCGAAGCGCGGCAATCGCGACCAGCACGCCGAGCGCGCCGCCGACGAGCGACAGGAGCACGGCCTCGGTCAGAAAGTGCCTGACCAGGCGCCATCGCCCGGCGCCGAGCGCGGATCGGATCGCGAATTCCTTCTGCCGCGCGCCGGCGCGGACCAGCAGCAGGTTCGCCATGTTCGCGCAGGCGATCAGCAGCACGAATCCGACGGCGCCCTGGAGCACCCAGATTGCTCTTGCCATGCCGCCTACCAGCTCGGCGTGCAGGGGCGTGAACTGCAGGCGATGTGTCTTCAGATTCGGCGCATGCGTGCCCGATGCGAACTCCGGCTTCCAGGCGGCGAGCATTCCCTCGAGCTCCCTGCGGGCCTCGTCGAGGGAAACCTGGTCTTTGAGCCTGCCGACGAGATAAAGAAAATGGCCGCTCCGACTCTGGACGTTCTTTGGATCGATCCCGATCGGCAGCCAGACGTCGACGCGCTCGTCGTGCAGATCGAAGCCCGGCGGCATGATGCCGACGACCCGCATCTTCGAGCCGTCGATCGCGATCGTTCGTCCCACCAGCGTTTGATCCGTCCCGAAGTCACTTCGCCACAAGGCATCGGAGATGATGACGATGTCCTCGGCGCCGGGTCGCGTGTCCTCCTCCGTGAAGAGCCGTCCGTAGCGGGGCTGAACGCCGAGTACGGTGAGCAGATCGTGCGTGACGACCGCCGAGTTGACGCGGCGCGGCCGGTCGTAGCCGCCGACGTTGACGGCGCCCTCCCGATAGGCGCCGACGCCCGAGAAGGACCTGTTCCGGTTGCGGAATTCGAGGTACTCGGGGACCGATACCCAGAACTTGTCGAAATTGAGGGCGGTGAACTGGCTCGTGATGAACATGAGCCGTTCGGGGTTGGGATAGGAAAGCGGGCGCAGCAGCACGCCGTGGACGACACTGAAGATCGCGGTGTTGGCGCCGATGCCGAGCGCGAGCGTCAGCAGGGTGACCGCCGCGTAGCCCGGGCTCCTGAGGATGCCGCGCACGGCGTAGACCACGTCCTGCCAGAGTGTGCTCATGCGCAAGCGTGTATCACGAATTGGTTCACCAGAGCAACTAAATTGACGCGGCGCGGCGGCGCTGGATTTTCTGCCGCGTTTCGCCGACACTGGAGGCGCGATGAGCGCCTCCTCGCTCGGCGAAATGGAGCACCTCGTGATGCTGGCGATCCTGCGGCTTGGCGATCGCGCGTACGGCATTCCGGTGATCGAGGAGGTGCGCACGCGGACCGGCCGGCGCGTCTCGCGGGCGAGTGTCTACGTCGCGCTGCGGCGGCTGGAGCAGAAGGGGCTGGTCACGTCGCGGCTCGGCGCCAGCACGCCGGAGCGTGGCGGCCGCGCCAAGCGCTACTTCAAGCTGCGCGCGTCGGCGCTGCGCGCGCTGCGCGCGTCACGGGCCGCCTACGTCAACATGTGGCGCGATTACGAAGCGATTCTGGACGGGGTCTGATGCGCCGATTCCACCTGCCAGCCGCGGTGCGTGCGGCGACGCTGCTGCTGCCGATCGATCAGCGCGATGCGATCGTCGGCGATCTGATCGAGTGCAGCGTGGACGAGTGGGGACCGTCCGGCGTCCGCACCAACACGTGGATGTCGGTCCAGTGCCTGACGATCGGCCTCGGCCTGCGGGCGACGCAGTTGCGGGACCGCGTGGTGGTGGAGGCGGCGCGCGAGGTGCTCGACGGCGTGCGGATGGAAACCACGCACGCCCTGCGGCAGACGTTCCGGCGGCCCGGCACGCTCGCCGCCGCGCTCATCGCCCTCGCCATCGCCGCCGGCGCCACCGCGGCGGCCGGCTTCGTGGTCCAGGCGGTCACCCGGATCGAGTCGCGGCCGGCGATCACCGGCGGTCTTGCCTGGGTCGTGAAGCCCTAGCCCACCGGCGATGGCAGGCCTGAAGGCCTACGCTACTTTTGCGATGGCAGGCCTGAAGGCCTGCGCTACCGCTGTGCGGTAGAAGTCCCCGCCGCTGTCTTCAACTCGTTCATCCGCTGCAGCTGCTTAATCAGGAACTCGTAGTCGGTGAACGGCCCCTCGCCGTGCCGCGCCCAGTGCACTTTTCCATCCTTGTCGATCAGGATCGTCGAGTGGATCGGCATCTCCTCGAAGTCGTCGTACGACTTGAACCGCCGGGCGTTCTCGAACTGGCCGTCCGACAGCAGGCGGACGGCGAGCGAGTCCTGTGACTTCGCGTTCGACTCCGGCGTGTCGGCGCTCACCGCCAGGACGTCCGTGTCGAGCGCCTTCCATCGCTCCTTGCGCTCGTTCAGATCTTTCAGCTGCTGGACGCAGTGCGCGCACCCCACGCCCAGATAGAACACCAGCACGACATTGCGGCCGCGGAACTGGTCGAGCGTCACCGCCGCGCCGGTGTGATCGCGGGCCTGGAGCTGCGGCGCGGCGAACGGCTTCCACACGGCCGGGCCGTACGTGTCGAGCGCGGTCCGCTTGTAGTTACGCTGCGGACCGGCGGAGCGATCGGTCGCGGTCGCCTGGATGCCGATCGCCTTCGCGTCGTTCATCCACCGCAGTCCCGGTTCGGCGTCCTGCCACACGTGGTAAAGCTGCGCGAGCGTCTCGGTCGCGCCCTTCGAATCGCCGACCGCCTGGCGCGCGCGCGCCAGGCCGGCCAGCGCGAACGGATCGTTGCGCACCGCTTTCAGTCCCTTTTCGAACGCATCCACCGCGAGCTTCGGGCTCGACTGATCCAGGTACGCGTAGCCGAGCTTCGAGTACATCAGGGTGGGGAAGAACGGCGGATCGTCGTAGCTCGCGCGCAGCTCCAGCTCCTTCGGCGCCGCCTGGGCGAGGAGCATGAGGCCTTCGAGCACGTTCCCGCGCTTGAACGCGAGCGTCGCCGCCAGCTCCATCGACTGGACCTCGAACTGCAGCTTGTACGACGTATTCTCCGGCTTCTCGACGTCCTTCTTGAGCGCGTCGAAGTCGCTGACCGCCTTCGGGCCGTCCGGATGGTTCGTCGCCAGCTTCGCCAGCGCTTCGGCGTGTCCGCGCGACAGCTTGTCGCGCAGCGAGTCGCCCCACGGAATCGAGCCTGCCTGCAGGATCTCGTTCCAGCGCTCGAACTTCACGAGCGCGCGCGTCAGCGCCGCAACCCCCTGCCAGTGAGGACTGAACCGCGTCGCGTCGTTCAGCTTCGGATCGAGCGGCACCGCCAGCAGCTCTCGTGCGCCGCGAATCGCTTCCGATGGCAGCCCGAGCTGCTCCTGCACGTAGCTCAGATAGTTGCGATTGTGCGCGTAGTTCCAGGTGTTGTAGGGAAACACCATCCGCCGGCCCATGTAGCCGATCTCGGCGCGCGTCGCGGCGTCGAGCGAGATCGCCGCCTCGTGATACATGCCGAGGCCGGCGTAGATGTGCCCGGGCATGTGCAGGGCGTGGCCGATGCCCGGCACCAGCTCGCCGTACTTCCGGCAGCTCTCCAGCGCCTGCGCGCCGTCCTCGTCGTCCCAGTTGTGAATGCGGTAGTGATGGCCACCCGGGTGCAACGGCGAGGCCGCCAGAATCTGTCTGATCAAGAGCTCTGTGCCGACGCGATTCCCGCCCATCGTCGCTTCGGCGTACAAGGCCTTTGCCTCGACGTCATTCGGGTACTTGATGATCAGCCTCTCCATCGCGCGGTTGAAACGGTTGCGCGAATCCGGCGGCGCGGGACCGTCCGGAAAGAGGATCTCCCACGTCTCGATGTAGTCGCGCTCGCGCTCGGTGCCGCGATGCTTCCGTTTCGATGCTTCCTTCATGAAGGCGGCGGCGCGCGTGCCGCTGGTCGCGCGTACGAGCCCCCAGTACGGCATCGGCGCATCGGGGTCGAGCTTCACCGCCCACCTGAACGCGCGCTCCGCCTCGAAGAACCAGAACGAGTGGAGCAGCGTGTGCCCCTGGTCGAACCACTGCTGCACTTCGGGCTTCGACGTCGTGATGGGGAAGTGCGTCTCCCCGATGCCGTCGATCCGCGATGGTTTCTCGCGCGGGCCCTCGTCGAAGGCTTCGCCGAGCTTCGAATGTCCGGACTTGTGGCGTTCCGCCGGCGTGTTGCCGTCGGTCGGCCCTTGCGCCGCCGCCATGGACGTACACGCCAGCGCCATCGCTACCATCACCGAGCGTGCGCGCATCTACTTCGCTCCTGCGGCGCTGCCGCCGCGTGTGTTGAGGTAATCCACGGCAAGGTGCGCGAGCGTGCGCACGCCGGTAATCAGGGCCGATTCGTCGACGAAGAACTTCGGCGAGTGGTTCTGACCCGCCTTGCCGACGTCCGCCGGCGGCGTGATGCCGAGCAGCAGGAACAAGCCGGGCACCTGCCGCTGAAAGAACGAAAAGTCCTCGGCGCCCGTGATCTTCTTTCCTTCGACAACCTTGTCGCCGGCGACGCGGCGAAGCGTCGGCAGCATGCGCTTCGTCAGCTCGGGATTGTTGACCGTGACCGGATAGCCGCGATCGATGCGGACGTCAGCCGTGGCGCCGCCCGCGGCGGCAATCTGCGTGGCGGTCTTGCGAATCCGTTCGTGGATGTCGTTCTGCATCGCATCGTCGAACGTCCGGATCGTTCCGACCAGCCGCGCCGAATCGGGAATGATGTTGTTGCGCACCCCCGCCTCGAACTGGCCGACGGTGACGACGGCGGGCTGCGCGGTGATGTCGACCTGCCGCGACACGATCGTCTGGAGCGCGAGCACGATCTGCGAGCCGATGACGACCGGATCGACGCCGGCCCAGGGGGTCGCGCCGTGCGTCTGCCGGCCGCGGACGATGATCTCGTAGCTGTCGGCGGCGGCCATCATCGGGCCGCTGATCCACGAGATCTGGCCGGTCGGCATGTTCGCGTAGACGTGCACGCCGAAGATCGCGTCGACGACCGGATCCTTGAGCACGCCGGCGGCCACCATCGCTTCCGCACCGGCCGGGCGCTCCTCGCGCGGCACGTTTTCTTCTGCGGGCTGGAAAATGAACTTCACGCTGCCCGGCAGCTCGGCGCGCATGCCCGACAGGACCTTCGCGACTCCAAGCAGCATCGCGACGTGCGTATCGTGGCCGCACGCGTGCATCACGCCGACCGGACGGCCTTCGTACTCGGCCTTCGCGCGGCTCGCGAACAGCAGGCCGGTTTCTTCGGTGACCGGCAGGCCGTCCATGTCGGCCCGAAGCGCCACGACGCCGCCCGGGCGGCCGCCCTTCAACAGCGCCACCACCCCGTGACGCGCGACGTTCTCGCGTGGCTCGAGCCCGAACGCGCGGAGCTTGCCGGCGACGAACTTCGCCGTCTCCGCCTCGCGGTTGGACAACTCGGGGTTCTGGTGCAGGTGCCGGCGCCACTCGAGCATTTCCTGTTCGATTGCGGCGGCGGCCTTGTCGATGGCCGAGGAAGACGCCGACGGTGCAGAGGGAGACTGGGCCACTATCGCGGCCGCGGCGATGAGTGCGATCAGCATGAGTGGGGTAAGTTTACTGCGGTCAGCCGCCGGGGCTGTCGTAATACCCCTGTTCCTTCAGCCGCTCGCCGTAAACCTTCGCCCAGTTCAGCGCCAGCCACTCTTCCTGGAAGGTTTCGGTCAGCACCAGATCGGCGTCCTGGACGACCCGGACTTCGACCGGCACGTGGGACGCGAAGATCACGCACCGCACGTCGGTCTTTCTGCGGCGAAGACACCAGAGCACTTTCGCGCCCGGCTGGACGGGATATGCGTTCACAGTGGACGCGCCTCTCACGCGCTCACCAACCTTTTATGGTTCAGGGGGAGCAATGATTAAACAAAATTCCGCGGTTCAGGTCAAGCTCTTCGCTCTTTTGGGAGTTGGGTTTTATTGGGAGTTGGGAGTTTTTGGGGAGTTGGGCCTTTTTGGGAGTTGGGCCTTTTTGGGAGTTGGGAGTTACACTGGTGCCGCCAGCCGGAAGCCTGACCGCGGGGTGTTGCGTGCGCCACAGCTTGAGTCTTCGTCCGGTTGTTTCCGTATGCGTCGCCGCGGGGATCGCGACCGCGATTTCGCTGGCCGCGCAGACATCACCACAAACGCCGCCCGCGCCACCGCCTCCCCAGCAGCCGCCGATCCGCGTCGAGACGAACTTCGTCCGCGTGGACGTCTACCCGACAAAGGACGGGAAACCTCTCGCCGGGCTCAAGGCGGAGGACTTCGAAGTGCTCGAGGACGGCGTCGTCCAGCAGATCAAGTCGTTCGAGCACGTCGTGATCACGCCGGCCGGTCCGTCGGAGAGCCGCCGCGAGCCGAGCTCGCAGCGCGACATGCTGCAACTGGCGACCAACCCGCGCAGCCGCGTGTTCGTGATCTTTCTCGACACGTGGAACGTGAGCGTCGTCGGCTCGCACAACATCGGGGAACCGATCATCCGGCTCCTCGATCGCATCATCGGCGCCGACGATCTGGTCGGGATCATGACCCCCGAGATGGCCGCGTCGCAGGTCATCCTGGCGCGCAAGACGCAGGTCATCGAGGACGGGCTGCGCACCAACTGGGCCTGGGGGAAGCGCCACAGCCTGATGAACGACAACCGCGAGTTCGCCTACAAAGCGTGCTATCCGCCCCTGCCGAACGCCGAAGACGGCGGCAAGACGGACTCGGTGCTGGCCACGAAGATGATCGCGCGCAAACGAGAGCGCGCGACGTTCGAGGCGATCGAGGACCTCGTGCTTTACCTCGGCGCGATTCGTGAGGAGCGCAAGGCAGTCATCACGATCACCGAAGGATGGGTGAGGTTCCGTCCCGACAACGACATGATGCGGCCGAGGAAGACGGACAGGTATACCGAGCACTATGGGACCGACGACATCGGCGTGAATCGCGTCGGCAAGCTGACGACCAACGAGAACCGCGAGACGGATCCGGATTCGCTTGGCTTGCAGCAGTGCGCCACCGATCGCATGCGGCTCGCCATGATGGACAACGAGGTGTTCTTCCGGGATCTGACGGACGAAGCGAACCGGATGAACGTCAGCTTCTATCCGATGGATCCGCGCGGCCTGCCCGTATTCGATTATCCAATCGGCCCCGATGCGCCGCCACCTGTCAACGTCGACCACGCGATTCTTCGCGACCGCCTCGAATCACTTCACGATCTCGCTCTGGCTACCGACGGACTTGCGGTGGTCAACAACAACGATCTGGATGTGGGCCTCCGTCGAATCTCCGACGATCTGACGTCGTATTACCTCCTCGGCTACTACTCGACGAACACCAAGCTCGATGGCAAGTTCCGGCGGCTGCAGGTGCGCGTCAAGCAGCCGGGCGTGCAGATCCGGGCACGGCGCGGGTATCGCGCCGCCACCGCCGAGGACGTGGCTGCCGCGCGCGCCGGCACCGACAAGCCCAGTCCCGAGAAGGCGGCGTTCAACGCCGCGATGGGCATGCTCTCGCGCATCAGGCCGGAGAGCGGCTTCCGGATCAACGCTTCCGTGCAGCGTCAGGGCGATGCGGGAACCGTCTGGGTCGCGGGCGAGCTGCCGGCGTCCTCCACGCGCGCCGACGAGTACGCGCTCGGCGCGACGGCGGAGATCGAGGTGAAGGCCGGCGCCGCGTCGACGACGGCGAGCGTCGCGCTGAAGCCTGGTGAACGCGGGTTCGTCGTGCCGATCAAGCTGCCGGCCGGCAGCGCCGACCGCGTGCAGGTGCGCGCGCGGCTGACGAGCGAGGGGAGTCCGGTGCCGCTGACCGACTCGATCGACGCGAACCCCGGCGGCGCACAACCGCTCGCGTTCCGCCGCGGCACATCGACGGGGAACAGATACCTGCCCGCCGCCGACTTCCGGTTCAGCCGGACCGAACGGCTTCGCCTCGAACTGCCCGTCGGCGACGGCGTCAAACCGTCCGGCGCCAAGATCCTCGATCGCACGGGGCAGACGCTGCCGATTCCGCTGACCACCGGCGAGCGCACCGACGCCGCCACCGGTCAGAGGTGGATCATGGCGGACCTCACGCTGGCGCCGCTGGCGGCAGGGGATTACGCGATCGAGCTGACGACGGAAACGGGCGAGGGCACGAAGCAGGTGGTCACGGCGATCAGAGTTACGCGCTGAAAAGTTCGACGTAAGAAGTTCGAAGTTAGAAGTAAGACTTCACTTCTTACTTCGTACTTCTTACTTCGAACTTCTTACTTTCCTCTGGTAACATCGTCGTTTAGGGTGCGGGCTTAGCATAGTGGTAATGCTCTGGCTTCCCAAGCCAGCTAGACGGGTTCGATCCCCGTAGCCCGCTTATTTCCGTGGGGCTCCGCCCCACACCCCGGCTCGTCGCTCGCGGGGACCCCTGCGCCCCGCTCCGCCTCGCAGGCGCGCCGTGCGCGCCTTGGTTGTCGCAGCCCTTACACAACAATCGGCGCGGAGACGCAGCGCCTCCATCGAGACTCATCCGCCCATCGATCCAACAATGGCCGTCAGCGTCACCGGTCGCGACATTCTCACCGTCGTGCCAGCCGCGTTCTGCAACACCACACCGCTCAACGTCACCGTCGCGCGGCGCAGCTGCGGTGCGTGCGACCGGACGCCAGGAGGGGACACCTCGATGGTGACAGTGCCAGCGACGGCGCGCCAGGTCTCGGGCCAGACTGAATTGGGCGGAACCGAGATCGCCACGGCATCGGAACAGAAATCGAACTCGGGCCGGGCAGCGGGGTAGACGTACGCCTCTATGGAGATGTTCGCCGACTCCCGCGCGAGGTCGAACGCTGTCGGCTGCGTCGAGAGTCCGAGGGCGGAACCGTCGACACGCACGACGATGGCCTCGGCGCGATCGGCTGTCCATCCGTGCACTTGAATATGGCCGCATCCGTCGGCGTCGGTGTACGACATTGTCGGTTGCCGGTGGACGTCATATCGCCTCTTCCAGTCGATACGCAGATTCGCCGCCCGGCGCGCCTCACCCTGGGCGCGAACGTCGCGTCGTTCGGCCTCCGAGGCGATCGGCTGCGTCTGCGGATTCGGCCCCTTCAGCAATGCCCACTCAACATTCCCATCGCCGTCGACGCGCACCACCGCATACTGGCGAACGTCGAACACTCGCGAAGAAGGTGGCGTATCGCTTCGTACGGTGGCAATGGACTCTACCCTGTTGATATCGATGACTTCATTGCCGACGATTTCGAAGAGATACCACTCCAGTGCCCACGCCGTTGATCTCGCCGTGGGATGCCAGCGAAATATTTCGATGAAGTGCCGTGTCAGCGATCGGGTTGGTCCTGTGGCAAGTTCGGTGTGTTGCAGCGGCAGGAACTGTGCACCCGAGTACGGCTCGAAATCGATCTCTGTGCGTTTGGTCCGGCCTTCGTGCGTCACCGTCGCCGACGCAAGAGTCCAGTCAACGAAGTGTCCGGAAGCCAGAGTGAACGTGGCGGGCTCGAACCCGTGATCGAATCCCGTATCGACGAGGAGCTGGCAATCCTTGCTGAACTCTGGGCTGCGTGCGAGAAAGCCGTCGATTAACGCCGACGCCTGCCGCCCGAACGGAGCGTCATGATCGTCGGCCGCGAGCATGTATAGCGCGCACGCGCGCACCGAGTCCTGCGGCACGCCGCGCCCGGCTTCGTACAGGCCGGCCATGAAGAACTCCGCCGCTACGTCCTCTTTTTGCCAGTTCTCGGCGATCGGTTGGAGGATCTCGACGGCCCGTTGATAGTCGCCGCGCGCCAGGGCGGCGACGCCATCGGCGGTTCGACTGGGACTCGTATCGCGTACATCGCGCCGGCTCGGCTCGGGAGCCGACTCCTTTGGGTCGTTCCGCAAGCCATCCGCCACGCACAACTGCGGGATGTTATTCATCTGCCCGCGCAGGAACGCCGCAACCGCGGCAGCTTGGTGGGAAAACGGATTCTCGCGCGCCGCGGCCCGCATGAACAGGCCGCACGCGCGTGACTGGTCGGGCTGGACACCTCGGCCCGTCTCATACAGGACCGCAAGGAAGAACTGGGCGATCGGATCCGGCCGCTGTGCGTCATAGGCCAGCGGCTGCAGGATCCGCGCAGCGGCCTGATATTCGCCGCGCAGCAGGGCGCGGATTCCGTCCTCGGTCGTCGTCTGCGCGGCGGCAGGCATGGCGAGGAGCAGCGCGCACACGACGGGCACACAACGCACGAGCATGTGAAGGCCCGAAGCAAATGACGGGCCCGAAACAAGAGGTGGAATCCGGTGTGTTATCGAATAGGGAACTAGGAGGCCACGTTCTCGATCTACCCGCCAGTTACAAATCTGTTGAACTGTTCCTCTTCTGATCTCCTTGTCTCCTGTGAGATCCACATTCCGCGATCACTTGGCTCTGATGAACGTCAGCACCTCGTCGCGCTTCTTTTCCATCAGCTCGGGCGTGACCGCTTCCAGGTTCAGCCGCAGCATCGGTTCTGTGTTCGACGACCGCACGTTGAAGTGCCAGTCGGGGCACTCGACCGAAAAGCCGTCGATCGAATAGACGCGGCCGTCGGTGTATTTCGCGGCGAGGCCGTCGTGCTTCGCCTGCGTCGTCTTCATCTCGCTGACGCGCGTGTTGATCTCGCCGGAGATGAAGTACTTCTCGCGCAGCGGCGCCAGCAGCTCCGCCAGCGTCTGCCCCTTGGCGCGACATCAGCTCCAGGATCAGCAGCGCCGGGATGAACCCGTTGTCGGCGTGGAAGTTGTCGCGGAAGTAATTACGGCAGGTTGAACCGCTTGCGAAACGGCGCCCAGCGAGGGTCGCCGCGGAGCCCCGCCATCACCGGTTGGACCAGCAAGCGCGGCACACGCTGCGGCTTCTGAACAGCCAACCGTTCCAGCGCCTCGAACGCGCGGTCTTTGTCCTCCAGGGCGGCGTAGATCATTGCCAGGGCGTAGGGATCGCCGCCCTCATGCTCCGCGGCCACCGCTTCCGCCTCCGCGCGCCTGCCTAACAAGACATAGGCCAGCGCCAGCCCGGGATTCCTTCGCGGCCGACCCATGCGCTGGTCACTTCTCTCGAACGCCAGTAACGCCTCAACCGGCCTGCCCGCTGACGTCAACGCACGCGCGATGGATTCGTCCACAAAAGGAGAGTCCGGATCGACCTCGCGCACGCGCTGGAGCGTCTCGATCGCGCCCTCGTACTGGCCGGCTTCCCACTGTACCCAACCGATCCCTCGCTGCACATCCAGGGAAAGGGGATCGTTTTCCAGCGCCACCCGGAGGAGGCGCAGCGCCTTGTCATGCTTTCCCAGTGGTCGCAGCGTCGACAATGCATAGATGGTGTAGGTCGCGGTCAGGCTTGGGTTCAGATCGATGGCGCGCTGAAAGGCCTTCTCGGCGCCCGACCAGTCGAACTGGCCTGAGAGCACCAAACCCCTGGCCGCCTCTGCCTCGGCGAGCAGCGGATCGAGCTCGAGCGCTTTGTCGGCGGCCGCACGAATGATCGGCTGGGCGGTCTCGAACGGGATCTCGTTGAACGGGAGCACTAACATGAGCGCATAGACGCTCGCCCGCCCTGCGTGAGCCGGTGCGAACGTCGGATCCTTGGCCAGGGCCTGTTCGAAGCAGTCAGCCGCCTTCTGCAGATTCGGAACAGTGCCGCGCTGGACGAGCGCAAGCCCCCTGAGGTACAGCTCGTACGCTTCCACATTCTCGTAGTAACGGCGCTGGCCCCTGCCCAATTTCAGTCGAAGATTGTTGACGATCTCTCGCGAGATTTCCTCCTGAATCGCGAAAACATCCTTCAACTCTCTGTCGTACTTCTCCGACCAGATCGGTACATTGTCGGCGGCGCGCACGAGCTGCACGTTGATGCGGAGTTGTGTCCCCGCCCGCAGCACCGACGCGTCCAGCACGTAATCCGCGTTCAGTTGCCTGCGCACTTCACGCACATCGCGAGGTTTGTCCTTGAACGTGAATGAGGAGTAGGTTGACGTCACCGTCAGACCATCAAGCACCGAGAGGTTCCGGATTACTTCGTCTGTCAGCCCGTCCACGAAGTAGTTGCTGTCGGGCTCGACGCTTTGATTCCTGAACGGCAGCACGGTGATCACGGGCGGCGGCGATGTGCCGCCGGTCAGCCAGAGCGATCCCGTCCCGAGCAGCACGAGAAGACTGGCCGCGATCGTCAGTTTGCGCCACGGCCACGACGTTCGCGCCTCGACGGCCGCGGCCAATGCCGCCTCCATCGCGCCGGCGTTCGCGTACCGGTCTTCGGCGTGGGGCGAGAGCGCACGCTCGACAACCTGAACGAAGTTCTCGGGCAGGTCCGGCCGCGCATCACGCAGCAACGTCCGGGCTCCTCGCGCGTGCGCGTCGCGTACTTCCGCCACGCTGCGCCCCTGAACCGGATACGATCGCGTCACGAGCCGGTAGAGAAGGACGCCAACACTGTAGATGTCCGATCGGACGCTTGCCGCCCGCCCCCCCAGAATCTCAGGGGCCATGTACAGCGGTGTCCCTGCGAGGCGCGATGCCTCGCCGGCTGCATCGTCCGTCTGGTCCACCCCGGTCCCGAAATCCATGAGGACGATGCGGCCGCCGTCCTCGCGCATGACGTTGCGCGCCTTGACGTCCCTGTGCAGCAGTCCGGCGCGGTGCACGGCTGAGAGCGCCCGGCAGAGATCGATCCCAATCAGCGTCGCTTCTGCCGCGCCGACCGGTCCCTGATCGCTCAGCACCTGCTCGACGTGTCCGCCCGTGGATGAATTCCATCCAGAGCCCGACTCGCCCCGCGCTTCGGTCCGCGCCGTGGACGGTCACCACGTTTGGATGGCGCACCTGCGCCAGCATCCGCCCTTCGTCAATGACGGTGGATCGGGCGCGGGCGTGCTGCGAATCCTGCCGGCGGAGGAGCTTCAGGGCCACCTCTCGATCGAGCCGCGTGTCCCAGGCCCGGTAAACCTCGCCAAAGCCGCCTTCACCAATCTTCTCCAACCGACTGAGCACACTCCACGTCTGCAGCGCTTGCGGCAGCGGCTCGTCGTCGATCATCACGGTGCCGGGGCTCTGTGCATCGGTATGGGCCCCGCGATCGCTCGAAGACGACACGGCGTTGTGCACTTCAGCGATCTCGGCGATCAGCTTCAGGTCGCGGACGAGCCTCCGCATCGAATCGTCGACGGCACTCGACTCGGCCGACGCCCAATCGGCCGGGATGCCGTCGAGCGCCGCACGGGCAAGCTCGCGTAGGACGGCGTCGTTCTCCATCACACTTGCGCCTTCCCCAACTCCCTGGCGAGCCGGATGATGGCCCGCTCGGCGGCCATGCGCGCGGCATTGGCCGTGGGTTTGTGCAGGAGTTCCGCCATTTCCGGATACGTGTATCCCAGCTCGATCCTCGCCACTACCAGCTCGCGATCCTCCTGGCGCAGACTCGCAAGCGCCTGCTCGTAGCGCTCGATCGCTTGCTGCCCGATGGCTTCCTCCAGCGGAGATCGATCGCTCCCTTCGGCCTGTGAGTCGAGCTCGGCCTTCGATGGGCGTCGTTTCGCGCGCCGAAGCTCATCCCGGATGCGGTTGAGCACGGCCTGACGCAGATACGCCTGCAGCGCTCCCTCGCCGCGAGAGTCGAACGTCTCAATCCTCTGAAACGTCTGGAAGAGGGTTTCCTGCACAACGTCCTGCGTGTCGGCCAGGTCGCGCGCCCAGTGCGGCAGCCGTCCGCTCGCCCAGCGCTGAAGGCGCGGCAGGTATCGCGCGACCAGCGCGTCGAGCGCGGCGCGGTCGCCGGCGCGTGCCCGCTCCAGCAACGTCAGGGACGAGTCTGGCTTGGGGTTATCGCCCCCGTCTTCGCGGCGTGTCTTTTTCGACCGTTCTTTCATGGGCGACAGCTTGGGATGCGAGGCCGATCATACGCCTCTCCCCTTGCTGGAGGCGGATCCACGGATCCGCAGAATCGGGGCTGTGCACTTTGACCAAGCGCCATCGTTTTGGGAAGTACGGGCGGAATCACAGAATCAGAGCAGGGCAGCTATCGAATCGCGGCGAACGCACGCGAGGTGCCTCATGTCACGAAGGTGGCTCTTCACCGGCGCATCACTTGCTCTGGGGCTGGCAGCGATCGTGACGGCGTGCGAAAAGTCGCCGGCGTCGCCCACCCCCCCGCCGGGAGGAAGCTCTGGGACGCCGACGCCGATCAGACTCGAGATCACCGGGCCGCGCTCAATCGTGCCCGGGGTTCCCACGCAGTTCACGGCCACCGTCCAGATGTCCGACGGCAGCTCGCAGGACGTTACGACGAGCGCGTCCTGGCGCAGCCCGTGGGATGTCTTCGTCGTCTCGGCACCCGGGCTTCTCACGGCACGGCACAACGGGACCGTCGCCCTTTCAGCTGCCTACGCTGGCCTGACCAGCACCAGGGAAGTGATCGCCGTGCCCGAAGGGACGTTCAGGCTGACAGGCACGGTGACCGATGTCACCGCTCCCGCGGGCCCGGTCTCGTACGCCCTAGTCGAAGTGAAGGACGGAACCGGTCGCGGGCTGGACACTCACACCGCCAAGAACGGCTTTTTCGTCCTGCATGGGGTGGCTGGTGACATCGAGCTGCGTGTGACGAAGCAGGGCTATCGAACGCTCGATCAACGCGTGGTGGTCACAGACCACCAGACGCTCAACCTCGACCTGCCGCTCGCCGCGCAGTTGCCCGATGTGACGGGGGCGTGGGTGTTGACCATTAGCGCCGCCGACACGTGCAGTACCGCGCTTCCTGAAGAGGCGATGTCGAGGAAATACTCCGCGATCATCAGACAGGTGGGAACGGACATCAGGATCGATCTCAGCGGCGCGCGCTTCGCGACGCTCGACGGCTGGACCGCCAACGTCATCGATGACGCCACGTCTGGCGCCGAGGTGGCGCCAGATAGCGTCCAGTTCTACCTGGGCGAGCTCGGCTGCGTTGGCTACCTTTATTTCTGCAGCGGGTATTCGGTGATGGAGGAACTCGTCCCTTCACGATTCTACTTGCCGTCGGGGCGTGTGACTCTCGCGATCTCGCCAACGGTCCTCAGCGGTGAGCTCGACGGAGAGATCGGCATCTACACCCGGTCGGCGCAAGATTACCCGGCATACGTTGACCGATTCCCTCGCGAGGCCTCCTGTCGTTCGTCCCGTCATCGCGTCACGTTCTCGAAGTGAGGAAGGCCGTTGCGCATTGGCCGTACGATCCTCCTGAACCCTATCGCTCGGCTTCACCGTCGTGAACCCTGGAAACGAGAACTCCAGAATTCGGACAGCGTCTATCGCAACTGCGGCAACAAGTGAATGACGTCCTTCGGATCCGGCAGCCGTCCGCGATCCGGCGTTGGGCGGAAGCGGTCAGTCGCGACGTACCCCAGCGCGGCCAGGCGGTCCCTGACATCGCGAGGCGTGGGCGCAGGCGCGGCCGGGCCGGCCTGGCGCCGGATCGCCGTCACGCGCGCGATCATCGCGTCCGCCAGCGCCCGGCGGTCGGCATAGATGTTCGTTTCTTCGAAGGGATCGCGCGCCAGGTCGTACAGCTCGGGCCGAGGCGCGTCGATCACCTTGAACCGGCCGGCGCGCAGTGCGCCGAGTGCGCTCCAGCCCAATCGCTCAGGCTGCACCGATTCCGCGAAGGCTTCGAGGTCGAGACCCGCGGCCCGTCCGGACATCAGCGGCACCAGACTGATGCCGTCGAGATCTGTCGTGAGCGCCGGCACGTCCAGGAGATCGAGGATCGTCGGCATGACGTCCGTGAGACGGACGACCTCGCCGACGCGGCCCGGGGCCAGACCGGGTGCGCGGATCATCAACGGCACGCGCAGGACGTTCTCGTAAATGAAGATGCCGTGGTCGCGCTCGCCGCGCTCGCCGAGCGACTCGCCATGATCGCCCGCCACGACCACCACGGATCGATCGAGGAGCTTCCGCCGCTCCAGATCGAGGAGCAGCCGTCCGATCTGTGAGTCCGCGAACGCGATCTCGCCGACATACACGTTGTGCCCGTACAGTCGTCGCATAGGGTTCCGGCGGATCGTAGGGCCGATGCGCGTCGTAGAGGTGCACCCAGAGGAAGTACGGCCGATCGCCGATGTGCGCGATCCATTCAAGCGCGTCATTCACGACAGAATCGCCGCGACGCTGGCGGCGCCGCTCGCCGGGCTTCGGGTCCGCCGTGACACCGGCGTATGTCTGGAATCCCTGCGCGAGGCCGCGATCCGGATCGAGAACGATCGAACCGACGAATCCAGCCGTCCGGAAACCGCGGCCAGTGAGCGACTCGGCGAGCGTGGTGAAGCGCTCGGCCAGCGGCGCGTCGGCGTTGTCCCGGACGCCGTGGCGCGGTGGCACCAGGCCGGTGAAGAGGCTGGTGTGCGCCGGCAGCGTGAGCGGCGCGACCGAGGTCGCCGCGTCGAACACCACGCCCTCGCGTGCGAGCCGCTCGAGCGCGGGCAGCGACACGTTCATGAAGCCGTATGGCGACAGCCGGTCGGCGCGCGTCGTGTCGAGCGTGATCACGACGACGCCGGTCGGCGCCGCGGTGGCGGCACACCCGCCTGCGCAGGCTCCCACGACGCCCGCGACAAGCACCGCGATCAGTCGCGCCCGGGATCCGCGTGTCATCGTCGGTCCACCAGCGTAAGTCGCGGCTGGGAACAGCCGCCGAGAAAACGATGGGCTTCAAACGAGCCCCACCGGCGCAACATGTCAGCGGTTCCGGATAAGCGATCCGGCGTGCCGGTCAGCCTGGCCCGCCCGCTGGTCTCGAGAAAGGTGCCATCGGCGAGCCGTTCGGCGACATCGGGTAGCGGCGGGTAGGAAGTAGGGTTGAAGTAGTAGGAGTCGTAGAAGCTGCGGAGCTGCATGTCGGCGCCCGTTGGTGTGGCAATGCCCGAGAAACCGGCAGAGCCCGGGGCTAACGGCGCGTCGGAGAGGGCGACCGTCAATCGCGCGCCGGACTGTTTGATGGTGGCGGTGTAGGTACGCAAACGGTATTGCGGCTCGAGAGGGGTACTGAATCCTGTACACCTCGTGGCGTCCACCGTCATCGTGTATGTGCCGTCGAACGACGGGACCTTGCTGTCGATCCGAAGCGTGAAGTCCCGAGTCGTGTGGCTCGCAATCTGGAGGCGCTCTGTCACCGGCACGTAGCCGCCTCGCCGAACGTGCAGATACGACTCGGCGGGCACACCGTACAGGCCGGTACCGCCCGGTGGCATCGGCGTTGGCGCCGGTGACGCCCCTCGACGAGAGATTCTCGGTGAGGCGGACCTCGAGCGTGGCGTCGGGGATGCCGACGCCGTCCTCTTGCGTGACGACGCCGACGAGCCGGAAGGTGCCGTCCGGCATCACGAGGATCTCCCGGGAGGCACGGGTCTGACCGGTCAGTCCGCTGCCGGCGAGCGACACCTCGACACCGAGGGTCGTCTGGCCCCAGATGTCGGCGAAGCGCGAGGTGGCCACGCCCGTGTTGGCGTCGATCATCAGCACCGTCGCGTTTCCGGTGAACCACCGCGCGCTTGTGGCGGCCCTCGCCGTCCCGTCGCCGAGCTCCAGCATCGCGGTGAACTGCCCCGACGTGCCCGGATGGACCGAAGCCGGGCCCGCGATCGTCACCGCTTGCACGGTCAGGACTTGGTTGGGCGGAGTGGGCGCACCTGGCGGCCGCTGCTCCTCACCGCATGACACAACCAAAGCGGCGGCGAGTAGCCCAGCCCCCAGAAACATCCGAGCCGGAAGATGCCGCCTCATACACCTGTTAAACGCCGCGAAAAGCGGAAAACGCACAGAAGACGTGGGCCGAAGGGTGAGGTGCCCGGGACGTATCCCCGGAATCGGGCACTGTGCGGTTTGACCAGGGGCCGTCGTTTTGGGAAGTACGGGGCCTCATGTCACGAACGTGGCTTTTCATCGGCGCGTCACTTGCCCTGGGGCTGGCAGCGATCGTGTCGGCGTGTGAAAAGTCGCCGGCCGCGCCCACGCCCCCGCGAACGACGACGCCGACACCGACGCGACTCGAGATCACCGGGCCGCGCTCAATCGTGCCCGGGGTTCCCACGCAGTTCACGGCCACCGTCCAGATGTCCGACGGCAGCTCCCGCGACATCACGACCAGCGCGTCGTGGCGCAGCCCTTGGGTTGCCTTCGTTGTCTCGGCACCGGGGCTTCTCACGGCACAGCAGAACGGAACCATTGACCTTTCAGCCGCCTACGCTGGCCTGACCAGCACCAGGGAAGTGATCGCCGTGCCGGAAGGCACGTTCAGGCTGACAGGCACCGTGACGGACGTCACCGCTCCCGCGGGCCCGGTCGAGTCCGCCCAACTCAAGGTGACCGACGGGACCGGTCGCGGCCTGTTCGCGTCCACCGGCCCGGACGGCCGGTACTTTCTGTATGGAGTGGCTGGTGACATCGAACTACGCGTGACGAAGCCGGCCTATCGAGACCACTTCCAACGTGTGGTGGTGACGGATCATCAGACGCGCGACTTCGAGTTGCCGATTGACAGGCCATTGCCCGATGTGTCGGGGTCGTGGGTGTTGACCATTACCGCGGCCGACACGTGCAGCAGCGTGCTTCCCGAGGAAGCGATGTCCAGGAAATACTCCGCGATGATTCGTCAGGTCGGGCCAGACGTCAGGATTGAGTTCGGGGGGGCGCGCTTCGCGAGGGTGTACCCCGGGTGGACCGCTGACGGCGTCGACTTCGCCAGGGTGTGGCCAGACAACATAGAGTTCAGTTTGGGCGGGGTCGGCTGCGGTCTACTTCTACTATGATTGCGGGCCCGATGTGATGGAGGAGCTTGCCCCTTCGCGATTCTACTTGCCGACGGGGACGTGTGGGGTCGTCGATCTCCTCAACCGTCCTCAGCGGGAAGCTCGACGGAGAGATCGGCATCTACAGCCGGTCGGCCGCGGATGACCCATTCCGGCGCGAGGCCTCCTGTCGTTCGTCCCGTCATCAGGTCACGTTCTCGAAGTGAGCGACGCGCGGATTGGAGTGAAGCTGGCCTGGTGACCAGAGCGCTCGAGCGCCTTGTGTTCGATCGCTTCTCGAGTTGTGCACTTCCAGCGGGCACCACCGTTTTAGAAGGTGAACCTTGACGGAGGATGCACGATGGCGAAGAACCAGCTGGCAACCGGGGCGATCGCGGCGGCCGTTGTCGCGACGCTGACAGCCGCAGCACTGACCACACCAGAATCGGGCACCGTTGGCGTCGTTGTCGCCAGGGCAGCCTTTTTCGACGACGTGAACGTCCAACTCTCGGTCAAGGATGCTCTCCGCGGTCCCGAAACCGTATACGTGCGAGGTGCCGAAGACACCGTAATGCAGCAGATCATCTTCGCTCCTGGAGGCCACTCCGGCTGGCAGCGTCATCCCGGTCCCGCGGTGATCTTGATCAAATCGGGCCGGTTGACGTTCTACCGGGAAGAAAACGGCAAGTGCGTCAGTCGCACCTATTCGGCAGGAGAAGCGCTTGTTGATCCGGGCCAGGGCCACGTGCACCTCGCCCGGAACACGATTGTTGGCGACACGGAGGTGTGGGTGACGTATTTTGACGTCCCCGCGGGCGGCTCACCTCGGATTGACGTTCCGGAGCCCCCCGCAGCGTGCGCGCCTACTTCGCCCTGATGAACGCCAGCACCTCGTCGCGCTTCTTCTCCATCAGCTCGGGCGTCACCGCTTCCAGGTTCAGCCGCAGCATCGGCTCCGTGTTCGACGACCGCACGTTGAAGTGCCAGTCGGGGTACTCGACCGAAAAGCCGTCGATCGAATAGACGCGTCCGTCGTTGTACTTCGCGGCGAGCCCATCGAGCTTCACCTGCGTCGTCCGCATGTCACTGACGCGCGTGTTGATCTCGCCGGAGATGAAGTACTTCTCGCGCAGCGGCGCCAGCAGCTCCGCCAGCGTCTGGCCCTTGCGCGACATCAGCTCCAGGATCAGCAGCGCCGGGATGAACCCGTTGTCGGCGTAGAAGTTGTCGCGGAAGTAGTAGTGGCCCGTCACTTCGCCCCCGAAGATCGCCCCCTCTTCGCGCATGCGCCGCTTGAAGAACGCGTGGCCGACCTTGTTCATCAGCGCGGTGCCGCCGTATTTCGCGACGGTGTCCTTGACGGCATAGCTGGCCCGCACGTCATAGACGATTTTCGCGCCGGGGTGCTTCAGCAGGAACGCCTCGGCGAGCAGCGCCGTGACGAAATCCCCGGCGATGAACTCGCCGCCGCCGTCGATGAAGAAACAGCGATCGGCGTCGCCGTCCCAGGCGATGCCGACGTCGGCGCGATCGCGCTTGACGCGCTCGACGATGTCGCGGCGGTTCTCCTCGATCAAGGGATTCGCTTCGTGGTTGGGAAACGTGCCGTCGACCTCGAAGCACAGCGTGTCGATCTTCGTCGGCAGCTTTTCGAACAGGCCGGGCGCCACCATGCCGGCGATGCCGTTGCCGGCATCGAGGACGACGTTGAACGGCTTGACGATCGACGGATCGATGAACGACAGCACGTGCTTCCGGTAATCGTCGACGACGTCGTTCTGCGACAGCGACCCCTGGGTCTTCGCCGGCGGCGGCAGCGCGTCGTTGACGATCATGTCGCGGATGTCGCCGATGCCGGCGTCGCCGCTCAGCGGGAACGCCTCGCGGCGCACCAGCTTGATCCCGTTGTACTCCTTCGGGTTGTGCGACGCGGTGATCTGGGCGCCGCCGTCGTGGCCGTCGCGCGCGACCGCGAAGTACATCATGTCGGTGCCCATCATCCCGTAGTCGACGACGTCCGCGCCCTGCATGCGGGCGCCGTCGATGAAGGCGGCGGCGACCGACGGCGACGAGAGGCGCATGTCCCTCGACACCGCGATCCGCTTCGCGTTCAGATAGGCGACGAACCCGCGTCCGATGAGCCGCGCGGCGTCCTCGTTGACCTCGGATGGATAGAGGCCGCGGACGTCGTACGCCTTGAAGATCGACGGATTGATTTTCATAGCCTGCTGTTTGGTAGTCATAGCCTGCTGTAATCGGTGATGACGGTCTTGTCGCCGAGCACCACCGGATTCTCGATGACCGCGTTGCGGCCGATGTGGCAGTTGCGGCCGAGGATGGCGCGGTGGACGTGCGCCTCGCGGCCGATCCAGCCGTTCGCCCAGACGATGGCGCCGTCGACGGTGACGGCCTCGTCCACGTGTGTCTGACGGCCGATGACCGAATAGGGCAGCACCCTGCTGCCCGTCTTGATGACAACCCCCTCGTCCACGAAGCAGGGCCCCTGCAGCTCGACGCCTTCCTCGATGCGGGCGCCGGGCGCGACCCAGGCCTTGTTCTGGGTGCCGGCGAACGGCGGCGCCGGATAGCGGCCGTCCATGACGTCGTGGTGCACCTGCTGGTACTTCGCCGGGGTGCCGATGTCGATCCAGTAGCCGTTGTGCACGTAGGCGACGAACGTCTCGCCGCGCTCGATCAGCGACGGAAAGAAGCTGCGCTCGATCGACCACGCGGTGTCCTTCGGAATCCGATCGAAGGTGTCGGGCTCGAGCACGTAGATGCCGGCGTTGATCGTGTTGCAGGTGATCTCGTCCTCGCCGGGCTTCTCGAGAAACCGCTGGATGTTGCCGCGCGCGTCGGTCTCGACCAGGCCGTAGGCGCGCGGGTTCTCGACCGGGGTCAGCACGATGGTCGCCTTGGCCTTCCGCTCGCGATGCAGCGCGAGGACTTCGCCGAGCTTCACGTCGGTCAGCACGTCGCCATTGAAGACGACGACCGACTCGGTCAGCGAGTCGCCGGCGTAGCGCACCGCGCCGGCGGTGCCGAGCGGCTGCGGCTCGACCACGTAGCGCAGCTTGATCCCGAGCCCCTCGCCGTCGCCGAAGATCTCCTCGATCCGGCGCGGCTGGTAGTTGAGGCTGAGGATGGCTTCGTCGATCTCGGGCACCTGCGTCAGCAAATCGAGCTGGTAGTAGAGAAACGGACGATTGAAGATGGGAACGATCGGCTTCGGCGTGTGGACCGTCAGCGGACGCAGGCGCGTGCCCTTGCCGCCGGCAAGTAAAATGGCCTTCATCTCAATCGATGATGTTATCCCAGCTATCAGCTGTCAGCTATCAGCTGTCAGCTCTCAGCCGTCAGCTCTCAGTGCTCCGCGTTCTGTGCTGAAAGCTGACAGCCGCCGGCTGTTAGCTAAGGTAAAATCCCCTCAGGAATGAATCTCCCCAATGCGCTGAGCCTCGGCCGCATCTTTCTCGTCCCGTTGCTGGTGGTGGTGCTTCTGACCAAATTCGAAGGGAAGGAGCTGATTGGGGCGGCGATTTTCGGGCTGGCGTCGATCACCGACTGGCTCGACGGCTACCTCGCGCGGCGGCGTCAACAGGTGACCACGCTCGGGCAGCTGCTGGATCCGCTCGCGGACAAGCTGCTGATTACGGCCGCGCTCGTGTCGCTGGTGCAGAACGACGTGGTGCCGGCGTGGATGGTCGCGGTGATCCTGGGCCGGGAATTCGCGGTCACGGTGCTGCGCAGCATCGCCCACGCGCGCGGCGTCGTGATTGCCGCCTCGCCGCTCGGCAAGTTCAAGATGGCGTCACAGGTAACCGCCATCCTGCTGCTCATCCTCGGCCAGCATCACCTGCAGCAGTTTTTCGTGCTTGGCACCGTCGCGCTGTGGGTCGCGGTGATCACCGCGGTGGTCTCGGGCATCGACTACTACCGGCGCTTCAATCACGTGCTGACGCAGTCGGCCGCGGTCAATTCTTCTTTACCTGCGCAGCGAGCGCGGCCTTGATCTCGTCCACCCGCTTCTTGGAGTGCTCCAGGTATTCGCTCGTCTCGAACTCCGCGATCAGCTTGTCGTAGTAGGGAAGCGCCTCCGCCGGACGCTCGATCTTCATCAGGCACTCGCCGAGGTGATAGTAGACGGCGTCGCGGTTGGTGAACTGCGGGTCGGCCTTGAGGACCGCCGCGAACCGCTCGATCGCGCCCGGATACCACTTGTTGCGGAAGTAGAAGAAGCCGACGCGATACTCCGACTGGCTGAGCCGATCCTTCGCCTCGCGCAGTTTTTCCTGCGCTTCGGGCACGATGGAGCTGCGCGGGAAGCGCTCGAGGAACGCGGTCAGTTCCCTGATCGCCTCGCGCGTTTCCGTCTGATCGCGCTCGGGCCCGTGCATCTGGTAGAAGTGCGTCATCGCCAGCTTGAAGTGCGCGTAGTCGGCGCGCCGGTGCGTGGGGTAGAACGCGAGGAACTCGCGGAATTCGTTCTGCGCGAGCACGAAGCCTTCGGCGTTGCCTTCGCCGAGGCGTGAATCGCCAATCCCGAGCTTGGCGTCGGCGCGATACGCGCTCTGCGGGTAGGTCTCGTTCAGCGTCTCGAAGAACTCGCGCGCGCTGAACCACTTGCGATCGTTCAACGCCGCCGTGCCTCTCTCCCACAGGAACTTGTCCGGCTCCAGCGTGCCGACGGGAACCTTGGTCGAGGAGGTGGCGCATCCTGCCAGGAACACCGCGAGCGCGAGCGACGCCGCGTGAACGAAAAACGTGAAGCGCCGCCTCATCGAGCGAGCGCAGATGTCGTCGAAAGCCATCGATACTCCGCTTCCAGCCCTTCTTCCAGGGACACCGCGGGGGCAAAGCCGAAATCGGCACGCGCCAGCGTGGTGTCCGCAAACGTGTCGCGCATGTCCCCTTTCTGTACCGCCTCGCGCCGCACGTCGAGCGGCTTGCCCGTCAGACGGCCGATGATGTCGAGGACATGATTCACCGTCACCCGGGACCCGCCGCCGACATTGTAGGCGCGGCCCGGAACACCTTTTTCACCCGCGGCGACCGTCGCCGCCACCGCGTCGCTCACGTAGGTGAAATCGCGAGTCTGTTCGCCGTCGCCGTAAAGCGTGATCGGCTGTCCGGTCATTGCGGCCTTGATGAACTTGTTGAACGCCATGTCCGGCCGCTGCCGCGGTCCATACACGGTGAAGTACCGCACCGATGTCGTCGGCACCTGGTGGTTCACGAAATACAGGTAGCACAGCTGCTCCGCCGCGAGCTTGGTGACGCCATACGGCGAGACGGGCTGCGGCAGCGCATCCTCCCGCATCGGGAAGCTGACATTGTCGCCGTAGAGCGACGAGCTCGACGCGTAGACGAAGCGATGCAGCGGCCGGCCGACGCACGCTTCGAGCAGCCGCTGCGTGGCCTCGACGTTGTTCTCCGTGTAGATCCGGAAATCACGGCCCCAGCTCTTGCGAACCCCCGCCTGCGCGGCGAGATGAAACACGTGCGTCTTGTCGTCGAGCAGCGCACCGAGGTCCGCATGCTGAACGCTGCCCTCGATGAACGTGAATCCCTCGCGCCCGGCGTTCGCCGCGAGGTTCGCCTCCTTGATCGGACGCGGGTAGTAGTCGGTGAAGCAATCGAGGCCGGTCACCTGATACCCGCGATCGAGCAGCGCACCCGTCAGGTGCGATCCGATGAATCCGGCCGCGCCGGTCACCAGCGCCTTCATGCAAATGCCTCCCGGATGCGCGCCGGGAGCCGGCACGGCTTGCCGCTCGTGTCCAGGGCGGCGTGAACGGTCCTCCCCGACGCGGCGACCCGGCCTCCCGCGACGTGGCGAACCTCGTAGGTGAATTCCATGCGCACCGGCGACAGCACGCGTCCCACCGTTCGAATCTCCAGCTCCTCGTCGTAGCGCGCCGGGCGCTGATACTCGCAGTGCGCCTCGATCACCGGCAGCGACACGCCGGCCAGCTCCATCTCGCGATACGTCCAGCCCAGGCCGCGCAGCAAATCCGCGCGCGCGACCTCGAACCACACCAGGTAGTTCGCGTAATAGACGACGCCCATCTTGTCGGTTTCCGCGTAGCGCACCCGCACCACCGACGTGGACGTGGGCTGTCGCGACGCGCGCGCGGCGCTGGCGTTAGCCGGCGGATCTCGCGGGTCAGCGCGATCCTTTTCCCCGGCCGGCGCCAGGGCGGCTTCGCGCAGCTCCCGCGTCGCACGCTCCGGGTCGGGAGCGCCGAAAATCGTCGTGCCGGCGACGAGGATGTTCACGCCGGCCGCGACCAGCCTGGCGGCGTTCGAGAAATCGACGCCGCCGTCGATCTCGATTGGCGCGCGGCTTCCGGCACGGTCGAGCAGCTGACGGACCGCCCTGACTTTAGACTCGCTGCGCGGGATGAAAGTCTGGCCGCCGAAGCCGGGGTTCACGGACATCACCAGCACGTGATCGACGTCGCCGGCGACTTCTTCGAGCGCCACGACCGGCGTCGACGGATTGATCGCGACGCCGGCACGGACGCCGAAGCTCTTGATGAATTGAATCGTGCGGTGGAGGTGCGGCAGCACTTCCTGGTGCACCGAAATCATCGACGCGCCGGCCTCGACGAACGACTCGATGTACCGATCGGGCTCTTCGATCATCAGGTGCACGTCGAGCGGGACTGTCGCCACGCGGCGGACGGCTTTGACGACCGGCGGCCCCATCGTGAAGTTCGGCACGAAGTGGCCGTCCATCACGTCGAGGTGCAGCAGATCGGCGCCGCCGCGCTCCGCGGCGGCGATGTCCCGCGCGAGATGGCTGAAATCGGCGGCGAGCAGCGACGGGGCAATCTGGACGTTCAACGACTGACCTCGATTGAAATGGCCTCGCCCGGCGCAATCTGGAACCCGGCCTGCGGATTCTGGCGCAGGATGACGCCGGAGGGCACGCCGGGATACGGGTGATCGCCGACCACCGCGACGCGGAATCCGCGCGCGCGCAGGAGGTCCGCCGCGCGATCGCCGTTCACGCCGATCAGGTCGGGCATCACGTAGGTCGCCCCGCGCTCACCGCGATTGACGAGCATCGACACCTGCTCCGATTTGCTCTTCGCCGGCGGGGTCTGCGCCACCACCGACCCGGCCGGATACTCGGCAGAGCGGATCTCCGCCAGCGTCTTCAACGCAAATCCCTCCTGCTGCACCCGCATCTGCGCCGTGCGCTCCGATTCGCCGACCAGCTGCGGGACGATGCTCGACCGCGGCCCGGCGCTGACCCAGACCCGCACGCTCCGTTCGCGCCGCGTGCGCGCGCCCGACGCCGGCTCCTGCGTCAGGATCTGTCCCGCCGGCACTTTCGCGTCCACGCGCCGCCCCTCTTCGACTTTCAGGCTCAGCCCGTAGTCCGCGAGTATCGTCGAGGCGTCGTTGACGGTCTTGCCGGTCAGCAGCGGCACCTCGACCTCGCGCAGCTTCAGCGCCACGCGCATCGACGCGGCCGCGAACAGCGCGTACGTCAGCACGAGGGCGCCCGCGAGCAGGAGCAGCTTGCCAGCGCCCCAGACGCGGGTTGTAAAAGCCATGAATAGACTAGTTTACCAGCAAATGGGAGAGACGAGGATCAACGCGGCTCGCAACGGGACGCGGATCAACGCGGAATCTCTCTGGCTTTACGAAACGCGGATTTACGCCGATTTACGCGGATCTGCAGAAGCCCATCATCCGGCGACCAGTTTCGGTCCCGCTCCCGGCGCTGCCCAGCGTTTGGCGAGGCGCATGAGCATCCGCATGATGCGTGACGTCATGCCGGAGAGGATTCTGAGCGTGCCGCGCAGCTTCGCCATCGGGGCCCTCCATTTTGATTCTACTTTTGTTTTGCGGCGTTCACGGTGATTGAGATGAGGAGCGAGGCGGAGTTCACGGAGGTCTCAACACGGAGGCACGGAGACACGGAGGTACACGGAGTTTTCAAGATTGCATCGGCGTGACATGAGTGGCCTGTGGCCGCGCTGCGCGCGGCACGAATCGGACAAGACCCGCGAATGCAAGTGGCTCTGATCGCGACGGCCACTTGCATTCGGGGGTCTTGCCCGATTCGTCCGGCCGGCCGAAGGCCGGCGGACCACAGGCCACCTCCGTGCGTTCTCCGTGCCTCCGTGTCTCCGTGTTGAAAAACTTCGTGGCCTTCGCCAACTCCTCTTCTCTAACACCGCGTCGTCCTCAAGACCCGACGAATCCGCGGAAATCCGCGTCTCGTGACGCCTCCGCGCCTACCCGCGTCTGAGCACGGCCGCAAAGAATGCCTCGACCCCGTCGCGAAATGGGTATGTCCTCAGAAACCCTTCCTTGTTGATCAGCGTCGCAACCGGTGCGGGCAGGCGCTCGGGCCTTACCACTCTCCATCCACTCTCCGCGCTGAACTCGCGCACCACCGTCTCGTTCTCTTCGGGCTCGCTCGAGCAGGTCGAGTAAATGAGCCGGCCGCCTGGCTTCAGCACGGCCGCGACCTCGCGCAGCAGCGCGCGCTGCAGCGTCTGAAGGGCAGGGAAGTCAGCCTCCCTCCGCCGCCACTTGAGATCCGGATCGCGCCGCAGCGTACCCAGTCCCGAGCACGGCGCATCGAGCAGCACGCAGTCGAACACAGCGCCGAATGGCAACGGCCGCGACGCGTCCGCCTGCACGATCCGGATGTTCGTGGCACCCGACGCGGCAACTGTCTGTCGAAGCAGATCGATCCGGCGATCGCGAACATCGGACGCGACGATCAGGCCGGTATCGTTCATGTCCGCAGCCATCGCCGTCGTCTTCCCGCCAGGCGACGCACAGGCATCGAGAACCGTTTCGCCAGGCCCGACCTGCGTCATCAGCGTCACCAGTTGCGACGCCTCCTCCTGGACGACAAAGGTCCCGCTGCCCGCCAGGGACGATCGGAGCGGGTTTCCGTGCTGGACGATCAAACCGTCCGGCGACAGCCGTGTCGGGATGGTCTCGACGCCTGCATTTCGGAGCCCTTCCGTCAGCTCTCCCCGCGTCGTCTTCAGCCGGTTCGCGCGGAGCGTGAGTGCGGCGGCGGCATTGTTGAAACGCGCCCATGCTTCCGCCGCCTCGAAGCCGTATCGATCGAGCCACCGCGCAGCCAGCCAGCGCGGATGCGACAGCGTAGTCGCGAGATAGTCGAGCGCCGCATCGCGATCGTCCGGAGAATCGGGCCTCGGCGGCAATGGCAAACGCTGCCGCTCGCGGCTGACGCGCCGCAGCAGGGCGTTCATGAGAGGCGCGGCGCTCTTCTTGCCGGCTTTGCGCGTCAGGCTGACCGCATCGTTGACGGCGGCCGACGCCGGAACCCGATCGAGATGCAGCAGCTGAAACATCGTGAGGCGTGCGACGACGAGCACCTCGCGATCGAGCTTCGCGAGCGGGCGCGACGAGAAACTGGCGATGATGTGATCGAATGCCGCCTGCCAGCGCAGCGTGCCGGTGGCGATCTCGCCGGCGAGCGCGCGATCGCGCTCGTCCGGCAGGTTGTCGCGTGAGCGCGCGAGCGCGTGCGGCAGATCCGCGCGGCCGGTCTCGACCGCAAGCAGCGCCTCGTACGCAGCGATCCGCGCCGGCGCAATCATCCGTTGTCGAGTCGCATGCCCGGCACGATGCGCCGGCCGGCAAGGAATTCCCGCGTCGAGATCGCACGGCGGCCTTCCCGCTGGATCGACAGCAGCCGCAGCGTATGTCGATCTCCTGCGGCAACCGCCAGCGTGTCCCCGTCGGCGCGCGTGATCACGCCGGGCGCCCGGTCCACGATCTCCTCGGTTGGCTGCGACGCGTGCAGCAGGATACGCTCGCCTTCGAGGCGCGCGGACACCAGCGGCCACGGCTGCAACCCGCGAATCAGATTGTGCAGCGCCCGCGCCGGGCGGTTCCAGTCGATCGCGCCTTCGCCCTTGGCGATCTTCGGCGCGAGCGTGACCCTGGTCTCGTCCTGCGGGGTTTCCGTCGCACGTCCGGAGGCGATGAGGTCCACGACGTCGACAAGAAGGCGCGCTCCCATGACGGCGAGGTCCGACTCGACCTGCGGGCTCGTCTCGTCCGGACCGATGGGCCGCGACTCGGCCGCGAACATCGCCCCCGCGTCCAGCTCTTTCACCACGCGCATGATCGTCACGCCGGTGACCTCGTCGCCCGCGATCACCGCGCGGTGGACCGGCGCCGCGCCGCGCCATCGCGGCAGCAGCGACGCGTGCACGTTGATCAGGCCGAGCGGCGGAATCCGGAGCAGCGCCTCGGGCAGCAGCTTGCCGTACGCCGCGACCACGCCGAGATCCGGCGACAGAGCCGCGAGCCTCTCCAGGAACTGCTCGTCGCGGATCCGCTCCGGCTGCAGCACCTCGATGCCATGCTCGAGCGCAACGGTTTTCGTCGGGGTTGGCGCCAGCTGGTGACCGCGGCCGCGCGGCCGATCGGGCTGCGAAACGACGGCAATCACGCGATGACGGGCGTCGATCAGCCGGCGAAGCGTGGGGACCGCGAACTCCGGCGTGCCGAAGTACGCAATCCGCGGGGCAGACACGGTCACCATTTGCCTGAGCGTTTGAGCTTCGTGATCTTGCGGACGATCATGTCGCGCTTGATCCCCCGCAGGCGGTCGACGAACACTACCCCGTCGAGGTGGTCGATCTCGTGCTGAAGGGCGCGCGCGAGCAGCTCGTTGCCTTCGACGGTCTGCGGCTCGCCATCACGATCGAGGCCGCGGACGACCGCGCGCGAGGGCCGGACGACGGTGGCGTTGAAGCCCGGGACGCTGAGGCAGCCTTCCTCCTCGAGCTGCATCCCTTCGCGCGCGACCCACTCCGGATTGACCATCACGATCAGCTTGTTGGGATCGCGGCCAACCGAGAGATCGACGACGAAGACCCGAAGCGGCACGCCGACCTGCGTCGCCGCAAGCCCGATTCCCGGCGCCGCGTACATCGTCTCGACCATGTCGTCGATCAGGCGCTGCAGCTGATCGTCGAACTGGACGACGTCCTTCGCCGTATGGTGGAGCGGCGCGTCCCCGTATTTGAGGATTGGACGGATCATCTCGCCTGAAAGCGCGCGCGAAGACTCTCGCGGGACGCCGCCAGCGCCCGCTCGAGATCCGCGATCGTGTCGGCGCCGAACCGTTCGACGAGCGCATCGGCCAGGACCAGCGCCACCATCGCTTCGCCGACGACGGCCGCGGCGGGGACGGCGCAGACGTCGCTGCGCTCGATGGCCGCGGGAGCTTCCTGCATGGTCGTGAGATCGACGGAGCGCAGCGGCTTCATCAGCGTGGAAATCGGCTTCATCCACGCCGAGACGCGCACCTGTTCGCCGTTGGTGACGCCGCCCTCGAGTCCGCCCGCGTTGTTGGTGGGACGGATCGTGCCCGTGACGGTGCGCCCGTTCGGATCGGGGAGGATCTCGTCGTGAACGCGGGAGCCTGGACGCACGGCCGCTTCCGGCCCGAGCCCGATGCCGACCGCCTTGATGGCGGGAATCGACATCACCGCCTGCGCCAGCCGGCCGTCGAGCTTTCGATCCCATTGCGCGTAGCTGCCGAGGCCGACCGGCACGCCGTCGGCAATCACTTCGAACGCGCCACCGAGCGTGTCGCCGGCTTCGCGCGCGCGATCGATCTCTTCGATCATGCGCTGCTGCATTGCCGGATCGACGCATCGCAGCGGCGAATCATCGGGCAGCGCGTTCGCGGCCTCGAACGACACACGGATCGAGTCGTCCAGGTGGACCGGTCCGATCGACCTGACGTGGCTGGTGATCTGCGCCCCGGCCTGCCGCAGCAGGCTCTTGGCGATCGCTCCCGCCGCGACGCGCCCCGCGGTCTCGCGCGCGCTCGCACGTTCGAGCACGTCGCGGACGTCGTCGCGCCCGTACTTGGCGACACCGGCGAGGTCGGCGTGTCCGGGACGCGGACGCGTCACCGGCGGTTTCCGCGCGCCGGTTGCCCCCTCCGGCGCCTCGGCTGCCACGTGCATGGTCTGCTGCCAGTTCGGCCAGTCGCGATTTTCGATCAGCATCGCGATCGGCCCGCCGAGCGTCTCGCCGGCGCGAACGCCGGAGACGATGTCGGCACGATCGCTCTCGATGGCCATGCGGCGGCCGCGGCCGTATCCGCCCTGGCGGCGGCGGAGGTCCCGGGTGATGGAGTCGAGATCGATCGTGAGGCCCGCGGGAATGCCTTCCAGAATCACCACGAGCGTGCGGCCGTGCGATTCGCCGGCGGTGAGAAAACGCACCATTGACGGGCCAATTGTATACGAAGTTTCTGCGCGCTCCGGGCGCGCGGACGCCTGTTTCCGGCGCAAAAGCACGGCTTCTCGCGCGGGCGATCGTCTTGCACCTGGCGATCGGCGACACATGTCCGAGCTGTTCGCCGATCGCTTCATGCGCGTGGGCGCCTCGTCCTGGATTGACATCGCGACCGGCGGCGCCGTTCGCGTGATGGTCGCGCCGGCGGCCGAGGGATCGGCGGCGTTCGCGTGGGACGACATGTGCGCGACGCTGGCGCGGCTGCGGCATCCGCTGCTGAATCAGCTGGTGGACTACGGCTTCGCCGACGCGCATCGCACGTTCGAGGCATATACGGTCGGGCCGCCGGTGCGGATCGGACCAGCGTCTGGATCGCGGGCGATCGCGCACGCCACACGTTTTCTCGAAGCGCACGGCATCTGGCTCAGCGCTTCGCGTGCTTCACTCGTCGTTCGCGTGACGAGTACGAGCGGCCGAACGATGGCCGGCCGTACGCTCGGTGTCACCCTTCAACCGCGACGCGTGCTCACCGCGGTTGAGGAGATGCTGTCGGACACGAGCCCCGCGGGCGCGTCGCCGCTCGAGGTGGCTGGTACCGACGGCTCCGGGCTGCGCACGCTGCAGACGCAGATCGCGCGAGCGGCGCGTATCCAGGGTTACGTCCCGGTCTGCGGCGCCGTGCTGCGATCGGTCCCGTGGCTCTGGCCGCACCTGCGTCAGCGGCATGTCTGCGTGCTGCTGGAGCCGCAGCACGGCGCGAACGACGGCGCGGCGCGGCTGGTTTCCGCGCTTGGACTCGAAAGCGCACGGCGTCATGTGGTGATGCATTTCGTCCGCGACGCCGGCGGGCCGCGGTGCGTGGCCGTGGATCCGCTCGGAGTGACGGCAATGACGTCAATGATCTATGCGGATCTCGAGGAAGGGCCCGCAGTGGCGGAAGTGCATGCGGCGGCCCGCGCGGCGGAGGGAAGTCCCGGCCGGTTCCTGACGCGGCTGGGTGCGACGACGTTTTCCGATCGCCGGCCAACGTTCTCGCTCGTGCACGAATCCGCCGCGGCGTACACCGTTTCGGCGCCCACGCACGAGCGGCACGTCGAGGTGCGCCGGGCGCGATCCGTGTTCACCGCCGACACTCGCGCGTGCCGCCTGGCCGCCCGCGGCCGGCACGCTGCCGCCGAGCGGCTGTTGCGCCGCGCGGTCCGCGTGCTCGAGATGCGCGGCGAGCTGCGCGACGCGTCACGGTGCGCCGAGCAGCTCGGCTGGATCCTGCGAGATCGCGGCCGCAGCGCCGATGCCCTCGGTACAGTTCGAAAAGGCCCATGCGCTGGCGCCGGACGAGCCCGATCGACTGCGCTGCAGCGTGGCGATTGCCATTACGTGGACCGACGAGCGCCGCTTCACCGAAGCGGAAGCCGCGCTTCGCAGCGCGATCACCGCCGCCGAAATGATCGCGCATCAGGCGGAGGCCGACCAGGCCCGGCTTGCGCTCGCACGTTGCCTCTACTGGCAGCAGCGCTACGACGAAGCCGGCGGCGTCACGCGGCTGCTGGCAAACAGCGCCGTTCAGGTCAGAGCCCTCGCCCTGGCGGCGCGAATCCATGCAGCCCGGGGCCGGCTCCGGGAGGCGGTCGCGGCGGCGAATCAGGCTTCCGACCTGAGCGATCCCGCGGACCTGCGCACGGCGGCGGCCGCCGCCCGGGCCAAGGCGTTGGCGCACTGCGCGATCGGCGATCTGCCGGGGGTCGCATCGGCCGCGCGGGACGGCCTCGCCTCTGCCGCCGCGGCGCACCTGCCGCTGATGGGTCTCAGAATTCGGGCGGTCATGCTTCAGGCGATGCATGCAGATGCCAGCGGAAGCCCTGCCCAGCTCGCCGGGCTCGTCCGCGGCGCTCTCAATCGTCTGCCGCTGCCGCCGATCGTGAGATCGCAACTCGAGATCGCGCTCAACGCCCGCTCGTCTCCGCCGGTCCGGGCGTCCACGCTGTCGGACGCGGCGGTGGACGACGTGCAGCTGCTGCTCGAGAAGGCATTTGGCGCCTCGGACGATCGGACGGCGATTGAGGACGTCTGCAGGACGGTCTGCGACCGGCTGCGCGCGGCGAACGTGCAGGTCGTCACCTCGTGCACCGAACGACGCCTTCTCGCGCGCGCCGGCCGTCCCTGGACCGGCGATCATCGCATCGTCGAACGGGCGGCGGCCGCCGCAGCATCCTGCTGGTCAGGATCTGGCGAGCCGCGCGAGGCCGCGAGCCCGGTCAAATATGCCGGCCAGACAGTCGCCGTGCTCGCGTGCCGCTGGACCGCGTCGACCGATCCGGACATGGCCGAAGCCGTGTCGCTGCTGCGTGCCGCCGCGCTGGCGCTCGCGCCGAGCATCCGGGCAGTACTCGATCGGCCGATGCCCGTGGCCGCCGCCCCCGCGCTGCGCGATCTGATCGGATCGGCAGGGGTGATGAACGACGTCCGCGACGCGATGGCGCGCGCCGCCAGAGCGCCATATCCGATTCTGATCGAGGGCGAGAGCGGCAGCGGCAAGGAGCTGGTCGCGCGCGGTATCCACGCCCTCGGTTCGCGACGCGAGCGCCGGCTGTGCGCGGTGAATTGCGCCGCGCTCTCGGAAGAGCTGCTCGAAGCGGAGCTGTTCGGCCACGCTCGTGGAGCATTCACCGGCGCGGTGGGCGAGCGACAGGGTCTGTTCGAGGAAGCGGATGCCGGCACGATGTTCCTGGACGAAGTGGGTGAGCTCTCGCTGCGCGCGCAGGCGAAGCTGCTGCGGGTGCTCCAGGACGGGGAAGTGCGACGGGTCGGTGAGAACCATCCACGGCGCGTCGACGTCCGCGTCATCGCGGCAACGAACCGCGTCCTCGAGGACGAAGTGGCCGCCGGACGCTTCAGGGCCGATCTCCGCTTCCGGCTCGACGTCGTGCGCATCTCGGTTCCACCGCTTCGCGAACGGCAGGCCGACATTCCGCAGCTGGCCGCGCACTTCTGGGAGGAAGCCTCGCGGCGTGTCGATTCGCGCGCGACGCTCGCGCCGGAAACCGTCGTGGCGCTCACGCGGTTCGACTGGCCGGGCAACGTGCGCCAGCTTCAAAACGTGATGGCGTCGCTGGCCGTGCACGCGCCCAGGCGCGGACGGGTGATGCCGTCGCTGCTGCCGGCGCAGATCGTGCGCAGCACGGCGCCGACGGCGGCGACGTTCGACGCCGCGCGCGAAGAGTTCGAACGCCGGTTCGTGCTCGCCGCACTGGCTCAGTGCGGCGGCCAGCGCGGCAAGACCGCGCGTGCGCTCGGCGTCACCCGTCAGGGGCTGGCGAAGATGCTCCGGCGCCTCCGGATCGACGTGGAAGTCCGGTAGTATTGGCACAGTCAATCGATGGTTCGGTATCTCGTTCGTCGGCTCGCGCTCACGATCCCGGTGCTGCTGGGCGTCGCCACGCTGGTGTTCGCGCTGATTCACCTCGTGCCCGGCGATCCCGTGCAGTCGATGCTCGGCGAAACGGCGTCGCAGGAAGAAGTGGAGCAGCTCCGCCACACGCTGGGCCTCGATCGGCCGCTGCTGGTGCAATACAAATCATTTCTGACGGGGCTCGTGCGCGGCGATCTCGGGACGTCGTTCCGGTTCGGCACGCCGGTCTCGCAGGAGATCGCCAGCCGCCTGTTCAGAACGATTCAGCTGGCGGTCGCGGCCATGGCGGTCGCGATCCTCATCGCCCTCCCGCTCGGCATCGTCGCCGCCGTGTACCGCGGCACCACGATCGATCACGCGGCGATGACGCTCGCGCTCGCCGGGATCTCGATGCCGAACTTCTGGCTGGGACCGCTGCTTGCGATCCTGTTCGCGGTTCAACTGGGATGGCTTCCCGTCGCCGGCACCGGGACGATCTGGCATCTCGTGCTGCCATCGGTAACTCTCGGGGCGGCGCTCGCGGCCATTCTCGCGCGTATGACCCGCGCGAGCGTGCTCGAGGAACTGCGCGAGCTGTATGTGCTGGCCGCGCGCGCCCGCGGCGCCTCGCGCGTCCGGGCGGTCGTCCGGCACGCCTTCCGCAACAGCCTGATTCCGATCGTGACGATCATCGGCCTGCAGTTCGGCGCCGTGCTCACCGGCACGATCATCACGGAAACGATCTTCGCGTGGCCCGGCGTCGGCCGCCTGCTGATCCAGGCGATCAACTTTCGCGACTATCCGCTCGTCCAGGGCTGCATCCTGTTCATCTCGTTCACCTACGTGATGATGAACCTGCTGACGGACGTCACCTACGGGCTGCTCGACCCGCGCATCCGCTACGACTGATGATCCGCGTCGGCCTCGTCATCGTCTTGATCGCCGTCGGCGCCGCGCTCGTGGGGCCGCTGCTGACGCCGTACGACCCGAGCGCGCAGGAGCTGGCGCGGCGGCTGGAAGGGCCGACCCTCGCGCACCCGTTCGGCCTCGACGAGCTCGGACGCGACATCCTCGCGCGCATCCTCTCGGGCGCGAGAATCTCGCTGCTGGTCGGCGTCGCGGTCGTGTCGGTCTCGTCCCTGGTGGGCATGCTGCTCGGATCGACTGCCGGCTACTTCGGCGGGCGGGTGGACGACGTGATCAGCCGGGTCATCGATGTGCTGATGGCGTTCCCGGGGATCCTGCTGGCGATTGCGCTCGTCGCCGTGCTGGGGCCGAGCCTGACCAACGTGGTGCTCGCGCTGTCGATCATCGGCTGGGTGGGCTACGCACGGCTCGTGCGCGCCCAGGCGCTGCGCGCACGGGAGTTCGACTTCGTCCAGGCCGCCCGCGCGCTTGGCGCCGGCTCCGGGCGAATCATTCTCCACCACGTGCTTCCGACCGCGCTTCCCGCGGTCGTCGTTCAGGCCACGCTCGGCATGGCGGGCGCGATCATCGCGGAGGCGGCGCTGAGCTTTCTCGGCCTCGGCGTGCAGCCGCCGACCCCGAGCTGGGGCACCATGCTCGATGCCGGCCGCTCGCACCTCTTCGACGCGCCGCACCTGACCATCTTTCCGGGCGTGGCGATTGCCACGCTGGTGCTCGGATTCAACTTTCTGGGCGATGGCTTGAGGGACAGAGTCGATCCAAAGCTGGCTAAATAGGCGATCGATTAACTCCCAACTCCCAAAAAAGCCAACTCCCAAATTCTCTCCTGGGCAATTGCTCTTTGAGAGTCTGGATTTAGAACTTGGGAGTTCATTTGGGAGTTGGCCTTTTTGGGAGTTGGGAGTTGATCTGATCGCACCTAGCGCTTGCGCGCGCGCCTGAGCCTCCGCGAGGCGCGCCAGGACGGCCGCATCCGCGTGGCCGGCGTCGGCGATGCGCTGGTACCAGGCCACGGCGGCAGGGTAGTCACGCAGGCGCATGGACAGCTCGGCGATCCGGAGCGCGAACCGTCCGAGCCGGCGCGGGTCCGAGGCGCCGGCTTCGAGCGCGTGGTACTGCATCAGGGCGTCCCGCGCGGTCGATGTGTGGCCGAGCTGCTCGGCGGCGTTCGCGAGGTAGACGAACGCCATTGGCTCCGCCGGCTGCTTGCTGACGGCCTGCTCGAGCACCTCCTCCGCCGCCAGCGGATCGGAGGCCTGCAGCAGCGCGCGGCCCAGCAGCATGAGCGCTTCCGCATTGTCGTCGGCGCGCGCCGCCGTGTGCAGCGCTTCGAGCGCTTTCTCGAGCGCGATGCGATCCTCGCGCGTCTGGGCGAGGTCCAGCCACACGCGGCCGAGCGCGACGTAGGTGTGGGTGTAGTCCGGATAGCGGCGCGCCGCCGCCCCGAGCGTCTGCACTGCGTTTGCGGAATCGCCGATCGCGGCGTACGCCAGCCCCAGCGCGATCTCGCGCGACGGCCCCGGCTCGAGCGCCCGCAGCACGGTGAGCTGGGCGATGCGATCGTCGGCCCGTCCGAGCCGTCCGTAGACGTCGGCGAGCTCTTCCCGCGCCTGCAGCATCGCCGGCGCCAGCTCGATGGATCGCTGCAGCGCGATCAGCGCCTCGCGCGGCTTCTGCGAGTCGCGCAGGCAGAGCCCGAGCACGTATTGCGCCTCGGCGAACTGCGCCTCGATGACGAGCGCGCGTTTCAGCGACGCGACGCAGGCCGCCGGCTGGGCGGCGCGGTATTGCGCGAGCCCCAGCTTGTAGAAAAGTCGATGCGAGCTGTCGTCGAGGGCGATGTATTCGCCGTAGCGCTCGGCGGCGCGATCGAAGCGCCCCATCGCGTAGCTGACGTCCCCCAGCAGCTCGCGAGGCCGCGGCGCCATCGGATCGAGATCGGCCGCCCGGCGGAGATCTCTCCAGGGCGGCCTCCAGCTCATCCCGCCGTCGATACACCTCGCCGCGCTTCAGATACGCGGCCATCGAGTCCGGCTTGACGCCCACCGCCGCGCTGAAGGCTTCGAGCGCCGCCGTCAGGTCGCCGCGCGCCACCGCCGCGTCGCCCACCAGCAGCAGCTCCCGGTAATTCGCCTCCCGGCGGGTCACCCCGAAGGTGTAGGCGACCGCCAGGCTCAGGGACAGCAGGGCGCCCGCAAACAGCACTTTTTTCAATGGCTCTATGCTAACTCCCAACTCCACAACTCCCAAACGGACTTCCAACTCCCAACTCCCAAAAAGACCCAACTCCCAACGGGGAGCGTCGGATTCTCTACGGCAGGCCAGAATTTGGGAGTTGGGAGTTGGGAATTTTTTGGGAGTTGGGAGTTTTTGGGAGTTGGGAGTTGGGCTTTTTGGGAGTTGGCGGGCCGAGGGAACCCCCAGCCCGCCGCGGTGTCAAATGTCCATAGAGCGCGAAGATTCTCGGGCGCGTCTCGGGGTGCTAAGATGGCGGAAGGACTCTCCGTGAAGCCCGTTCGAGCCATCACCTGGTCCGAAGTAGGCGGCAGAGAAGCCGCCCTGATACAGCGGTGCGCCGCCCGCGACGAGGACGCCTGCGCCGAGCTGGTCAGCGAACACCAGCGGATGGTCTACCAGCTGTCGCTGAACCTGCTGGGGGACCACAACGAGGCGCTCGATCTGTCGCAGGAAGTGTTCCTGCGCGTGTTCCGCACGATTCACAATTTCCGCGGCCACTCCGCCCTCCGCACCTGGATCTACCGCATCGTCGTCAATCAGGCGCGCAATCGGCAGCGTTGGTGGAGACGGCGGCATCGGTCGCAGCAGGTGTCGCTCGACGAGCATGTGCGCGATCACGGCGACGTTCCCGAACGGAACACCAGCGGTGATCCCGACACGGTGCTGAACCGCAAGGAGCTGGCGGACCGGATTCGGGTGGCGCTCGACGATCTGCCGTTCGATCAGCGAACCGCGGTCGTGCTCAGGGAAATCGACGGGCTCAGTTACGAGGAAATCGGCTATTCGCTCGGCATCGCGGTGGGCACGGTGAAGTCACGCCTGGCCCGCGCCCGCGAAGCGCTCCGGGCACGATTGAGGGACGTATGACGTTGTTGACCTGCGCGGCAGTGCGGCGGCGTCTCGCGGCCTACCACGATCGCGAGCTGCCGGTTCCCGAGCTGATCGCCATCGAAGCTCACGTGAAGGATTGCCCGCCGTGCGCCCGCGAGCAGCGGGATCTGCAGTCGGTGGGAGAGGCCCTGCGGCTGGCGGCAGCCCCCGGCCCGGCTGACGACTGGACCGGCCTCGCGCCCGGCGTGATCAGCCGGATGCGCGCCGAGGCCCACGAGACATGGTCGGCGCGAGCGGGGCGGCTGTTCGAGGATCTCCATCTCGTCTGGATCGGCCTCGCCTCGACCGCGGCCACGTTCCTTTGCGGCGCCGTCGTTCTGGGAATGCTGCACTTCGCGTCCCCGGAGCGTCAGGATTCGCTGGTGAACGTGATCGCCGTGATGGCGGCGCCGCCCGGATCGGATCTGAACCCGATGCGCCTCGAGCCGGGCATGCAGCTCCCGAGCCTGCCGCTCACCGGCGGCCTCGTGGGCGATACGCTCGAAAGCCGCACCTCGCAGCAGGACATGGTGCTGGCGCTGTCGGCGGTCGTCACCAGGGAAGGACGGGTGTCGGGTCTCTCCGTGCTGAGCAACGATCACGAACGCCAGAACGTGACCGAGCTCCTCAAGGCGATCTCGGAGGGACGGCTCGAGCCCGCGCAGCTGGCGGGCGCCCCGGTCGCCGTCAACCTCGTGTGGCTGGTCGCGCACACCACCGTGCGCGGGAAGATCGGTTGAGACAGACTACGGTCTGATTTCCGCCTTCGCCGTCGCGATGTTGTTCATCGTGTCGGCTGCCCTGATGATCACGCTGCGCGTGGTCTCCCCTCCGTCGAGCACGACGTCGAACTCCTCGCGGCGCGAGTCGGGAATCCCGTCCTTCGGATAGACCATCTGCCAGCGGCTCCCGTCGAGCGAGTACTCGACCCGATGCACCGGCGACTGCTCGTCGCGAATCGCGAACGTGATCGTCGTTCTGACGCCCGTGCGCGTGACCGGCTGCACTTCGATCCGCGGCGGCGTGTTGTCGACGTCGAACGTGACGCTCTCCATGTCGCCGACCAGCGCGGTGGCGGGCGAGTTCGACGGTGCGTCGGACGCCGCGACCTTCACCAGATACGTCCCGTCGGGCACCGACGTCGTGTCCCACACGAAGATCGGATCCCACAAGGCGCGCTTCAGCGGCTTCCACACGGTTTCTCCCTCGCGGCGATAGAGCACGTCGTACTGCAGCCGATCGGCGTTGTCGTCCTCCGCCTTCCACACGATCGTCTGAAGCCCCTTCTGATACACACGACGGCCAAGCGGCGGCGCGCTCGCGGCCAGACCGCTGGCGCCGCCCGGCGACCCTGACTGCGCGGGCTGGCGGCCATCCGACGTGTTGTCCTCGAACCCCGCGATTTCCATTTCGCCCGTCGAGAACGGCCGCTGGAACACGGTCCCCGGCGGGTGGACGGTAATGCTCGCGACCTCCGGCCGCAGGTTGCGCGGCAGATACGCGGTCGTGACGGACGTCAGCACGGGCGACTGCGTGCCGTCGCCGCTCATGACGACGCGCCACTGCAGATAGCGCGCGTTCGGACTCGTGACCTGCTCGCCGTCCGCGTTGCTGGTACGCCTTCGACCAGGCGCTCCACGTCTCGTCGGGCGTCGCGGTGTTGCCGCTGCGCGTGAAGAACTCGATCTGTCCGGCGCGGGCCGATGCTCGCCATCGGATCACACCCCAGTTGGCGACCGTCCCGGCATCCTTCACGTCGGAGTCGTAGGAGCCGCGACGGGCGGGACTGGACGACAGCGTGAACAGTTTTCCTGGATTGCTGGTGACGCCGACGATGCGGCCGGACGCTTCGCGGAGAAGCGCCGTGACCTGACGGGCGCTGGCGCGGGCGAGCAGCGTCGCGCGCGCCGGATCGCCGCTGATGCGGAAGAGTTTTCCTTCGGTGCCCGTGCCAACCAGCAGGCTGCCGCCCGGTTCGACGATGACGTCATAGGGCACGTCGTCTCCGGTGTCCCAGATGAGATCCCAGATGCCATCGGGCTTGATACGGTAAATGCCGCCGCGACCGGATCGGCGCGGCGATGACGTCAACGGCGACCCGGCTCCCGCAGCCATCGAACTGTCGCCGACGACCGCGATCGTCGTGATCTCGGTCGACACCGACGGCACCGGCGGCCGCGCCGGCTCGGAGGGGGTCTGATCGGCGCTTCGATCTTCGCTGCTCGACGGCGCTCCAGTGCCCTTGATCGCCGCCGCGTAGATGGTCCCGTCCTCGGCGACGCGGATCTTGTGGATCTCGCGATACGGCGAGTCGAGCAGGACGAACGCCTTGCCGTTCTGATCGATGCGGAACACGCGTCCGGGAGATTCGGTGCCCGCGATCAGGTCGCCATTCGACGCGAACCCCAGCGACACGACGTTCGTGACGTTCGCCTTGTAGAACTTGGTGCCCTGGCCGTCAGGGGTGATCTTGTAGATCTGTCCCTTGTCGCCGGTCGCCGCGTAGACGTTCCCGGACTTGTCGACCGCAAGTGCCCAGATGGTACTTGTCGTCGGGATCGAAGAACGTTTTCGAGGTGCCGTCCGGCGCCACGTTGTAGATCTTGCCGTCCGGCGAGGTCGCGACGTAGAGGCCGTTGTTCGGCGCGGGGGCAATCGCGTGGACCTCGAGCTCGGCGGCGTCGAAGAATGTCGTCGCCTTTCCATCCTTCGCAATCTTCAGGACCTTGCCTTCGTTGCCCGAGCCGGCCCACAGGCTCCCGTCGCTGCCGCTGGCAACGGTCCAGAGAAACGGCGCGGCGGTCTCCGCGATCAGCGCCGCGGACGGCCCGGGAAACATCCGTCCGTCGCTGTCGATCGACAGGTCTTCGACGTCGCCTTTCAGGAAATCCGCCTGCGATGAAACCGTCCAGAACGTCGGGGCCGCGGCGGACAGTCCTGCCCAGGCCGCGGCGGCTAACACTGCGCACACGAAGGCGCGCGCCGTCATCTTCTGCATATGTAATGGGTAGTTTCCGCGCCTCAGCGGGCCGGTCCGCCTTCCACCTGGATCGTCAGCAGCCGCGACCCGGTGACCGCCGACTGCATCGGCAGTTCCCACTCGCCGACGGTGGCGCTCCGAATCGGCGTGAAGCTGCCGCCGTTCCGATCGCTCTCGAACACACCTAATACCGACGGCGGCAGCGCCCGCATGGCCTCGCCATTGACGACGGCGCCGGGCGTGCCGGTGAGGAGCCGGATGTAGATGCGGTTGTTGCGGCGCGTGTCGTTCAGCAGCCGGACCATCTGCGCGACGGTTTGCGGCTCGAGCGACCGCCGCAGCTCGCGCTGCTCGAGCGCGTTCAGCTGGTTGCCGTCGCTCACGAGGATCGACAGCGACCCGGACGCGTTCGCCGGAATGTCGATGTTGACCGTCGAAATCGTCTCCTCGCCGCGATAGCTTCGCGTCAGGACCTTCAGCGGCAGGGTGCGGCCGGCGCGCGGCCGGACCTCGTCGAGCCACACACGCTCGATGCTGACGCTGCGCGGGGTCTCCGCCGTGTCGATCGAGACGTCGAGCCCTTCGAGAGAAATCGGCTCGATGTCGTTCGACAGCAGCATCGTCAACGGACCGGCCACCGCGGTGGCGGCGCCGAGCAGCGGGTTGTCGCCGGTGAACACGTCCTCGACCGCGAGATCGGCGTGCCCCTTGATCCGCGCACGGCTCTTGACCGAGAAGGTCGTCGCGCCGAATTGCCGCTCGTAGGCGCCGAGCGTGTTGAACATCGCCACGTAGGCCAGCAGCGGCGAGAACAGCTGGTCGTTGACCAGCTCGTACTTGAAGGTCCGCGCCGAGGACGCCGGTTGGCCGTCGCGCGTGAGGGTGACCGACATCGGAATCAGCTTCGGTCCCGCTCCGAGCGTGCCGGCGATTGCCGTCGCGCGATCCTGGCTCATCGTCCCGATCGTCTCCCCCAACGTCGAGATCTTGAACGAGGTCAGCAGGCTGGGGAGAACCGTGTAGACGTACGCGCGCGTCATCGGGAACTGGGTCGGGCCGAGGTTGTAGAAGGGATGGCCGAACGCATACACGCGGTTGCCGTCGATGTGCGTCACCGTGCCGGTGGCGCCCATTTCGAGATCGCCGGTGATCAGGGAGACGCCAATCGCGTCGCCTTCGCGGAGCGGCCCCGCGGGCATTTTCGTTTCCGATGGCGCCTGCCCGGCGGCGCCGCTGCCCGACACCATCGGGGTGAACCCCGCCTCACGGAACGGACCCGACAGCAGCTCAATCGTTTCCGGCTCAAAGCCGCTCATCACGAGCGGCGTGGAGATCGGCCGCAGCATCGTACCGAGCTGCGCGCCGGCGGCGGCAGTCAGCCCGATCGCCTGCACATCCGCCGGACGGCTGGCGAATGGGGCGAGCCGTGCCTGCGTCGCACGGAGCGCCGCGGTCAATCCTTCGCGAGTAATCGGCAGCTCCAGGCGGGCCTGCTGCGTTCCAGCGCGGCGGGAAACAGCGGTCGCGTCCTTCATCTCGGCAATCGGGGTGATTCCCGCGATCGGCTCCTTCGAGAAAGCACCGATCGAGTACCAGACGGCGCCAATCAGACGGCCATCGATGTAGACGGGGCTGCCGCTCATGCCCTGCGCCACGCCCGATTCCGCGAGCCCGGCGCCCTCGAGGCGCGCCAGGATGAGGTCGCGCCGCGGGCCCTGGACGTTGTGAAGGACGCCGAGGATGTGTGCCTTGAATTCCTGCAGCTCGGTGCCCTGAAACACCGACTTTCCGATGCCGACCATCCCGGGTCTGACCTCCTCGAGCGGCATCAGGGGAGTGGTGGCGGGAAGCGAGACACCGAGCAAAACGGCGGCGGCCGCGGCCGCCAGAGCTGTGCGTAATTTCATGAGTTCACAGGGGAAAAGGGGCGCTATCGTCAATTATACGGAGCAACTGCTTGCCTGGTCGAGGAGAAAGGTGCTATCGTTCCGCTTCGATTCATGACCCTGCTCAGCCGCGTCCACCGCGCTTCTCTTGGGATGACGTCCTATTGGTGGTGGTTTGCGTCTGCTGAGGGGGCGATCCAGTAAGCCTGCGGCGCAGGCGCTAGATTCAAGCAAGCCTCCTCAGCATCGCTGAGGAGGCTTTTTTCGTTTTCGGAGGGATCGAGGCGTCCGGATGAACCAGCCCAGGATCTGCGTGACCGTGACCGGCGGAACGATGGACGAGATCCGCCGCGCGCGCGACGCCGCCGAGCACGCCGACCTGGTCGAGCTCCGCCTCGATACGGTCGATCGACCGGAGGCCGCGGCTGCGCTGGCCGGCCGCCGATGTCCCGTCGTCGTGACCTGCCGGCCGGAATGGGAGGGCGGGCGCTTTCGGGGAACGGAAGAGGAACGGCGGCGCATTCTGCTGGCGGCGTCGGAACTGGGCGCCGAGTTCGTGGACGTCGAGGCGGCTGCCGCGTTCGCGCCGGAGATCATCGCCGCGCGCGAAGGCCGCGGTGTCGTGTTGTCGTCGCACCTCTACGCGCAAGCGCCCGACGACCTGGCCGACCGATACCAGCAGATGCGCGCGACAGGTGCGGAGATCGTCAAGATCGCCATCGAGGCTCGCAGCCTCACCGATACGCTCGCGCTGTTCGGGCTTGCATCTGGTGTTGGCGACGGCGATGCACCGCACGTGCTCGTCGCCATGGGCGACGCCGGCGTCCCGACACGCGTTCTATCGGCGCGGCTGCGGAATCACTGGACCTATGCCGGCGCCGGCGTGGCGGCCGGACAGATCGGCGCCGATCGACTCGTGCGTGATTTCCGGATCCGCCGCGTCAAGGCAGACGCGGCGGTCTACGGCGTCGTCGGTCAGCCCGTGATGCATTCGCTCTCGCCGGCGATGCACAACGCGGGGTTCGCGGCGCTCGGTCTGAACGCGGTCTACCTGCCGCTCCAGGCGGCGAGCGCCGTCGATTTCCTCGCGTTCGCCCGCGCGATCGGCGTACGCGGGGTGAGCATCACGGCGCCTTACAAGGTTGCGCTGATGTCCGCGGTCGAGGAGATCGACCCGGTCGCGCGGCGCGTCGGCGCGATCAACACGATCGTGGTTCGCGACGGCAAGTGGATTGGCGCCAACACTGACGTCGAAGGGTTTCTGCGGCCGTTGTCCGGCCGCGTCAACCTGAAGGGCGTGCGTGCAACCGTCCTGGGCGCGGGCGGCGCGGCACGGGCGGTGGCCGTGGCGCTGGCCGACCAGCGGGCGCTCGTCACGATTTCCGCGCGACGACGCGAAGCCGCGCAGGCGGTCGCCGAGCTTGCGAGAGGCGTCGCGGGAGAGTTCCCGCCACCGGCCGGCAGCTGGGACGTGCTGGTGAATGCCACCAGCGCCGGGAGCGTGTCCGATCCAGTGAATCCGATGGAAGGCGCGGACATGGACGGCGAGATCGTGTTCGATCTCGTCTACGCGCCGCCGGTCACGCCGCTGCTCGCCGCGGCCGAGGAAGCCGGATGCCTGACGATCGGCGGTCTCGAGATGCTGGTCGCGCAGGCCGAACGGCAGTTCGAGCTGTGGACCGGACAGAGACCGCCGCAGGGCCTGTTCCACGCCTCGGCGACGCAGGCGCTGGCGGTGCCGCAGCCCACGAGTGTGCTATGAAGCAGACCACCTTCGAAGAATTCGTCGACCTCGCCAGACGCGGAACGTTCGTGCCGGTGGTGAAGGAGATCATGGCCGATCTCCTGACGCCGGTGTCCGCGTTTCTCAAGATTGCCGAACACTCCGACTACGCGTTCCTGTTCGAGAGCGTGGAAGGCGGCGAACGCGTCGCGCGCTACTCGTTTCTCGGCAAGGACCCGTTCCTGGTTCTGCGCGCGCGCGCCGGCAAGACGATCCTCGAGCGTTCCGGAGCGACAACCGAATCGGACGAAGCGTTCATCCCGGTGCTCCGCCGCCTCGTCGCCGAGTACCAGTCGCCGTTCGTCGCCGGCCTGCCGCGCTTTACCGGCGGCGCGGTCGGCTTCATCGGCTACGACGCGTCGCCGATCTTCGAGCCGGTGCTCGCCGACGCCTGGGCGCGGGCCTCGTGGAACGGTTCCGCCCCGGGCAGCGGCGAAGATGCCGGGTTCATGCTCTTCGACACCGTGCTCGCGTTCGATCACGTCAAGCACCGCATCCTGATCATCTCGAACGCGCGCATTTCCGCCGACGAGGACCTGCGTGCGCTGTACCAGTTTGCCTGCGCCAAGATTCAGTTCCTCGAGCGCGAGCTCGAACGGGGACTGTCGCAGCCGGAGCCCGAAACGAAGAAGGCCAGCGACGTGCGATCGAACCAGCCAAGGGAGACGTTCGAGGCCGGCGTCCGTGCGATCAAGGAGCGGATCGCGGCGGGCGACATCTATCAGGCGGTGCTCTCGCAGCGGTTCGAGACCGACATCAACGCGGATCCGTTCACCGTCTACCGCGCGCTCCGCCACGTCAATCCGTCGCCATACATGTATTTCATCCGCATGGGCGGCCTTGCGATCGTCGGCTCGTCTCCCGAGATGCTGGTCCGCGTCGAAGGCCAGCGGGTCGAGACGCATCCGATCGCCGGCACGCGGCCGCGCGGCAGCAGCGAGGAAGAGGACCTCAGGCTTGGGGAGGAGCTGAAGCGCAACGAGAAAGAGCGCGCCGAGCACGTGATGCTCGTCGATCTCGGCCGGAACGATCTCGGACGGGTCTGCGAGGTCGGCAGCGTACGCGTGCCGCAGTACATGGCGCTGGAGCGCTACTCGCACGTCATGCACCTGGTCTCCACGGTGGACGGCAAGCTGGCAGACAGCCACGACCGGCTCGACGCGCTGGTCGCGTGCTTCCCGGCCGGCACCGTGTCGGGGGCGCCGAAGATTCGCGCCATGCAGATCCTGGCCGAAACCGAACCGACGCGCCGCGACATCTACGCCGGCGCCATCGGTTACATCGACTTCGCCGGCAATCTCGACTTCTGCATCGCGATCCGCACGATCACGATTCGCGGGGGCGTCGCCCACGTGCAGGCAGGCGCCGGCATCGTCGCGGACTCGAACCCTGCGGCGGAGTTCGAGGAGACGCGGGACAAGGCCAGGGCGCTGCTGCAGGCGCTCGCCATGGCGGAAGCCGGACTGTGATTCTGCTGATCGACAACTACGATTCGTTCACGTTCAACCTGGCGCAGTACCTGGGCGAGCTGGGCGCGCAGACGGTGGTCCGCCGCAACGACGAGGTGTCGATCCCGGAAATCGAACGCATGCAGCCGGAGCGGATCGTGATTTCACCCGGGCCCGGGCGGCCCGAGGACGCGGGAGTGACGGTCGAAGCGATCAGGACATTCGGAGCGCGCATTCCGGTCCTCGGCGTCTGCCTGGGGCATCAAGGCATCGGCCTGGCGTTCGGCGGCACGGTGGTCCGCGCCGGGGAGCTGATGCACGGTAAGGTGTCGGCCGTGCATCACGACGGCAAAGGCGTCTTCAAGGGCGTCTCTCAGCCGTTCACCGCCGGCAGGTACCACTCGCTGGTCGTCGCCGAGCCCGTTGCCGGATCAGCTCGAGATCGCGGCACGCACGGAAGACGGCACGATCATGGGCGTGCGGCATCGCACCGCGCCGATTCACGGCGTGCAGTTCCATCCCGAGTCGGTGTTGACGCCCGAGGGACGGAAGCTGCTGCGCAATTTTCTGGAGTTGTGATGTTCTCCACGCTCATCGAGAAGCTTCAGCGGCGCCAGGACCTCACCACCGACGAGGCGGCGGCAGCCATGGACGAAATCATGGAAGGGCGCGCGCAGCCGGCGCAGATCGCCGGCCTGCTGATTGCCCTCGCCATGAAAGGCGAACGGCCCGCCGAGATCGTCGGCCTCGCGCGGACGATGCGCGCGCGCGCGACGAAGCTCTCGCGCGTTCCAGAAGACGTGTTCGACACGTGCGGAACAGGAGGCGATCGCGCGCACACGTTCAACGTCTCGACGATTGCCGCGCTGGTCGTTGCGGCGTCCGGCGTGCGAGTCGCCAAACACGGCAACCGATCCGTCTCGAGCAGGTGCGGCAGCGCCGATCTGTTCGAGGCGCTCGGCGTCAACGTCGCCGCGCCGCCGCCCGTCGTGGAGCGCTGCCTCATGGAGGCCGGGATCGCGTTCTTCTTTGCCCCGACGTTCCACCCGTCGATGCGCCATGCCGGGCCGACGCGGAAGGATCTCTGGGGTGCGGACGGCCTTCAACCTCCTTGGACCGCTGACGAATCCCGCCGGGGCATCGCGGCAGCTGGTCGGGGTGCCGAGACCGGAGCTGACCGAGCTCGTCGCAAGGTCGCTGTCGCTCCTTGGCGCGCGGCGCGCCTGGGTCGTCCACGGAGCGGACGGACTCGACGAGATCTCGACGACCGGGTACACCAAGGTCTCCGAGTGTCGTGACGGCGCGGTGAACACGTTCTATCTCCATCCATCGGACGTCGGCGTCCCGAAGGCGACGCCGGAATCGTTGAAGGGTGGCGATGCCGGCGCCAACGCGCAGGTGGCGCGCGACGTTCTGGCGGGCGGGCGGGGCCCTGCCCGCGACATCGTGCTGATGAATTCCGCGGCGTCGCTGCTCATCGCCGGGGCGGCGGCCGACCTGGGCGAGGGCATGAAGATGGCTGAAGCCGCGATCGACGAGGGCAGAGCGGCGGCCGTGCTCGACCGCCTGGTTCGCGCGTCGCAGGCGGCGCCGGAGGCGGCCGTATCGTGATGAGCGCGGATCTCCTCGGCACGATCGTGGCTGCGACGCGACGCGCCGTCGCCGTGCGCCAGGCGGCGGTTGACGCCCGCGCGCTGGAACAGCGCATCACGCGCCGGCCGGCCGGACACGAGTTCACCGCCGCGCTCCGCAATTCGCAGCCGCCCCGGGTGATTGCCGAGTGCAAACGGCGGTCGCCGTCGAAGGGCATCCTGCGCGAGAGCTACGACCCGGCGGCGCACGCCGCCGCGTACGCGCGCGCGGGCGCCGCGGCGATTTCCGTGCTCACCGAGCCGACGTTCTTCGACGGCGCCCTCGAGCACCTCGCGAACGTCAGGGCGGCCGTCGATCGCCCGCTGCTGCGCAAGGACTTCATCGTCTCGGCCTACCAGCTCCTGGAAGCGGCAGCGCTCGGCGCGGATGCCGTGCTGCTCATCGTCGGCGCTCTGGACGATGAGCCGCTGGCGCGGTTGATTTCCCAGGCACGGACCCTCGGGCTGGCGGCGCTCGTCGAGGTCCACGATCGCCAGGAGCTGATTCGCGCCCTCGAGGCGGGCGCGGAGATCGTCGGCGTCAACAGTCGAAACCTGAGGACGTTGACAGTCGATCTCTCGATATTCGACGCGCTCGCTCCCGAGATTCCGCCGCAGATCACGCTGGTCGCCGAAAGCGGCATCAGGACCGGCGAGGATGTGGCGCGCTTGTCCACGCTGGGCTATCACGCGTTTCTCATCGGTGAGCGGCTGATCGCGCAGCCCGATCCGGGCAGCGCGCTGCGCGAGTTGAGGGAGCAATGCGCCCGCGTGTGAAGATCTGCGGCGTCCGCCGGCTCGAGGATGCGCTGCTGGCCGCGGAGCTCGGCGCCGACGCGGTCGGGTTCGTGTTCTGGCCGCAGAGTCCGCGGTTCGTCGATCCATACAGGGCGCGCGCCATCGCAAGCCAGCTGCCGCCGTTTCTGACGACGGTCGGCGTGTTCGTGGACCAGCCGGCGGACTTCGTGAATGGGGTGGCAGGCCTGCTGGCGCTCGGTGCGATCCAGTTTCACGGACACGAAGCACCGTCCGATTACGCGCGCAGCTCGCATCGGGTCATCAAGGCGGTCGCGGTTGGCGATTCGTTCGATCGGGGCGTGATCTCGACGCGGTGCCGTCCCACGTGACCGTCCTGCTGGACGCCCACGACCCGATCAAGCGCGGTGGCACCGGCAAGCCGATCGACTGGACGGTCGCGGCGGACGCCGCGCGCCGGCGCCGCGTGATCCTCTCGGGCGGCTTGCAGCCGGGGAACGTCCAATCGGCGCTGAGCGCCGTGCGCCCGTATGCGGTCGATGTGTCATCCGGCGTGGAGTCTTCTCCCGGTGTCAAGGACCCGGACAAGCTGCGCGCGTTCTTTGAAGCGGTGCGCGAACCATGACTGTGGAACCTGTGAACCAGAAAATCCCGGTGATTCAGTTCGGCAAGCGCGATCCCGACAGCCGCGGCTATTTCGGCGACTACGGCGGTCGATTCGTGCCGGAAACGCTCGTCGCGCCGGTGGCCGAGCTCGAGGCCGCTTACATGGCGGCCCGCGCGGACGACAGCTTCCGCGAGACGCTGGCCGAGTTGTTCCGCCACTACGTCGGCCGTCCGACGCCGCTCTACGAAGCGCGCCGGCTCGGCGCAGCGCTGGGCGGAGCACGGCTGTTCCTGAAGCGCGAGGATCTCGCCCACACGGGCGCTCACAAGATCAACAACGCGCTCGGCCAGGCACTGCTCGCGAAGCGGATGGGGAAGCGGCGGGTGGTCGCCGAAACCGGCGCGGGGCAGCATGGTGTCGCGACGGCAACCGCCTGTGCGCTGCTGAATCTCGAGTGCGACGTCTACATGGGCGCCGAGGACATGGAGCGCCAGTCGCTGAACGTCTTCCGCATGGAGCTGCTGGGCGCCACGGTCCGGCGCGTCGACGCCGGCAGCCGGACCCTGAAGGACGCGATCAACGAAGCGATGCGCGACTGGGTCGCGACCGTCGCGGACAGCTATTACCTGCTGGGCTCGGTGCTCGGTCCGCATCCCTATCCGTTGATGGTTCGCGAATTCCAATCGGTGATCGGCCGCGAGGCCCGCGAACAGTGCCATCAGCAAATCGGACGGCTGCCGCATGCCATCGTCGCGTGCGTCGGCGGCGGCAGCAACGCGATGGGCATCTTCGACGCGTTCGTGAACGATCGCGACGTCCGCCTGATCGGCGTCGAAGCCGGCGGCCGTTCGATCAGCCCCGGTGCGCACGCTGCCCGCTTTGCCGGCGGCAGCGCCGGCGTGCTGCAGGGTACGCGGACGTACGTGCTGCAGGACGCCGACGGCAACATCGAGCTGACGCATTCGATTTCCGCAGGCCTCGACTACGCCGCGGTCGGACCCGAGCACGCGTGGCTCCACGACACCGCGCGCGCGGAGTACGCCTGGATAGACGATGACGCGGCGCTCGAGGCGTTCCGGCGGCTGGCGCGCGAGGAAGGAATCCTGCCGGCGCTGGAGTCCGCGCACGCCGTGGCCTATGCCTGCCGGCTCGCGCCGCAGATGTCGCGCGATCAAATCGTGCTGGTGAACCTCTCGGGCCGCGGCGACAAGGACGTCCTGAGCATTCAGAAGGCGCTCGGCGGAGCGCCACAGGGCTCGCGATGACGTCGCGGATGACCGAAACGTTTGCGCGCATCAGAGACGCCGGCCGTGGCGGTCTCGTCACGTATCTCACGGCCGGCGATCCGGATCGCGACCGATCGGGCGCGCTGCTGCGGGCAGTTGCCGACGGCGGCGCCGACGTGCTCGAGGTCGGCGTGCCGTTTTCCGATCCGCTCGCCGATGGCCCCGTCATCCAACGCGCCACGGAACGCGCGCTGGCCGGCGGCATGACGCTGGCCGGAACGCTGGACCTGATCGAGCGTGTGCGACCGCACGTCGCCGCCCCGATCGTGCTGTTCACATACGCGAACCCGGTCCTCCGCATGGGGGTCGAGGCGTTCGCGAGGCGGGCCGCTCATGCCGGCGTCGATGGCGTGCTGATTCTCGATTACCCGGTGGAGGAGGCCGGTCCGATGCGCGAGGCGATCCTCGATGCCGGGATGGATCCGATCTTCCTGATCAGCCCGACCACCACCGACGCGCGCATCCGCCGATCTGCGGAGCTCGGGCGGGGGTTTCTCTACTTGATTTCGCGCCTCGGGGTCACCGGCGTCCGCAACCAGCTCGCCGCCGATGCGGCGTCGCTGACGACGCGCGTTCGCGCGTGCACTGACATGCCGACGGCGCTGGGGTTCGGCATCGCCACGCCCGATCACGTGGCCGAGGCCTGCCGCAGCGCCGACGCGGCGGTCGTCGGCAGCGCGCTGGTCAACTTCGTGGCGGAACACGCGGGCGCCGCCGACCTCTGCGAGCGCACCTCGGAGTATGTCCGGTGGCTGAAGAGCAGGTTGTAATACAGCTCGAGGCGCTGCGGCGCCGGATCGATGCGCTCGACGAGGAGCTCGTGCGCCTGCTCAGCGCGCGCGCCGCGTGCGCGCTCGAGATCGGCCGCGTCAAGAAACAGGCGGGCATGGACGTCTACCAGCCCGCCCGCGAGGCCGAAGTGCTCGCGCACGTGCAGAACGTCAACGGCGGCCCGCTCGATCACGGCGCCATCCGCCGCCTGTTCGAACGCGTCATCGACGAGGCGCGGCGGCTTGAACGGATTGCGGATGGGCATGGGGATGAATAACGTCACGTGCGACGTGCTGCGTGCTACGTGCGACGTGCAACTTGTCACGTGCGACGAACTACGTGCTGATCCACGGGCGTCACTAGGCGCGTGGCACGCAGCACGTCGCACGGGACAGCTCGCACGTCGCACGTAAGCACGTAGCACGTCGCACGTATTAAGATGGGAGCAAAGTCATGGTCGTGGTAATGAAGGAGCTGGCCAACGACGAGCAGGTCCAGCGTGTGATTGCACAGCTCGTCGAGATGGGGTTCGACGTGCACCGCTCGACCGGGGCGCTGCGCACCGTGATCGGCGCCGTCGGCGGCAACCGCGCGTTCGATCCGCGGTTGGTCGAGGTGCTCGACGGCGTTCAGGAGGTGCTGCGCATCACCGAGCCGTACAAGCTCGCCAGCCGCACCTTCAGGCCGCACAACACCGTCGTGACGATCGGCGACGTTCGAATAGGCGGCGACGAGGTCGTCGTCATGGCAGGCCCCTGCTCGGCGGAGACCGAAGAACAGGTCGAGGCGAGCGCGGCGGCGGTGAAGAACGCGGGCGCGAAGGTGTTCCGCGGCGGCGCCTTCAAGCCGCGAAGCTCCCCTTACAGCTTCCAGGGTCTCGGCGAGGAAGGCCTGCGGCTCCTGCGATCGGCCGCCGACCGCCACAACTTGAAGCTCGTGTCGGAAGTGATGGACGTCAGCCAGATCGATGTGGTGGAACGGTACTCGCACATCCTGCAGGTCGGCGCCCGCAACATGCAGAACTTCACGCTGCTGCGCGAGCTGGGCCGCACTCGAACGCCGGTGCTCCTCAAGCGCGGGATCTCCGCCACGATCGAGGAGTGGCTCCTCTCGGCGGAGTACATCCTCTCGGGCGGCAACATGAGCGTGATGCTGTGCGAGCGCGGCATCCGCACGTTCGAAAGCTACACGCGCAACACGCTCGACATCTCCGCCATCCCCGTCGTCCAGCAGTTGAGCCATCTGCCGGTGCTCGTCGATCCGAGCCACGGCACCGGACGACGCGACAAGGTGACGCCGATGGCGCGCGCGGCGGTGGCCGCCGGCGCCGACGGCCTCATCATCGAGGTGCACCACGATCCCGATCACGCGCTCAGCGATGGCGCCCAGTCGCTGTTCCCGAGCCAGTTCGATCGCTTGATGGCGGAGCTGCGGATCATCGCCCCGGCGATCGGCCGGAGCATCTGCCTCGAACCGGTCGCGCGGCGGGGCTGGGGTGTCTAGCCGCCCGTGGCACATCCGCTGCCGGTCATAAACGCGTCGTCGAGCGCCGAGCCGCCGCCGTTCGAGCGGATTGCCATCGTCGGCTTCGGCCTGATCGGCGCGTCGCTGGCGATGGCCATCCGGCGCCGCTGGCAGGGCGGCCTGATCCTGGCGGTCGACCGCAAGCACGTGCTCGAAGCGGCGATGCGCGAGCATGCGGCCGATGTCGGCGCCGACGACCTCGGCATGGTCGCGGAGGCCGACCTGATCGTGCTCGCCGCGCCGGTGCGGCAGAACCTCGAAGTGCTCGAACGACTCCCCGACTTCATCAGCAGGCCGGCGATCGTTACCGATGTCAGCAGCACGAAGCGCGAGATCATTCGCAAGGCGCAGGCCCTGCCCGCGCATCTGAGCTTCGCCGGCGGCCATCCGCTCGCCGGATCGGCTGCCGGAGGCATCGCGGCAGCGCGTCCCGATCTCTTCACCGGCCGTCCCTGGATTCTCACGACGCCCGCGCCGGCGGCGACGCTGGACAGCCTCGAGGCGTTCGTGTCCGCGCTCGGCGCCGTGCCGCTGCGAATGGACGCCGACGCGCACGACACGCTGCTCGCATACCTCAGTCACCTTCCCCAGCTCACCGTCAGCGCGCTCATGCACATCGTCGGCGAACGCGTCCAGGAAGAAGGACTGGCGCTCTCGGGCCGGGGGCTTCGCGACACGACGCGTCTCGCGATGAGCCCGCCAGGAATCTGGCAGGACGTCGCCGCGACGAATTCCGCGGCGATCGCCAGGGCGCTCGACGATCTGATTTCGGTGCTGACCCGTCTGCGCGACGACCTCACCGCCGGCGAGACGCTCGAACAGGTCTTCGAGTCCGCCGCCCGGTGGAAGACGACCCTCGAAGGCTCCGAACAATGAGCGACACCCGGGCAACGCCGCTGTGGACGCCGTCCGCGCAACGCATCGCGCAGGCGAACATGACGGCCTTCATGCAGACGGTTGCGGCGCGATTCGGCGTTCCTGTTCCCGACTACAGCGCGCTGCATCGCTTCTCGATCGATCGCAACGGGGACTTCTGGCAGACGATGTGGGACGTCGGCGGCATCCTCGGTGAAAAAGGGGAGCGGACCGTCGAGCGGCCCGGCGAGATGCCGGGGGCGCGCTATTTTCCGGACGGGCGCATCAACTTCGCCGAGAACGTCCTGAAGCGCCGTGATGATGCGCCGGCGATCCTGTTCAACGGCGAAGGGCAGCGCCATCGCACGCTGACGTTCGGCCAGCTCGCCCGCGACGTGAGCGCGTTTGCCGCGGCCCTGCAGCGCGCCGGCATCCGTCCGGGCGACCGCGTCGCCGGCTACATCCCCAACATGCCCGAGGCCATCATCGCCGGGCTGGGCGCCGCGGCCGTGGGCGCCGTGTGGTCGTCCTGCTCGCCGGACTTCGGCGTCCAGGGCGTGCTCGACCGGTTCGGGCAGATTCAGCCGCGCGTGATCGTCTCGGCCGACGGCTACTTCTACGGAGGCAAGGCGCACGATTCGCTCGCGCGGCTCGCCGAGGTGGTTCGCGCGCTGCCTTCCGTCGAACACGCGGTGGTCGTTCCCTACGTGCACGAGCGGCCCGACGTCGGCGCCGTGCGCAGCGCGCATCGGTGGAGCGACTTCGTCGGCGATGTCCCGGCGCAAGCCATGACGTTCGAACGGTTCCCGTTCAACCACCCGCTCTACATCCTGTATTCGTCAGGAACGACCGGCGTCCCCAAGTGCATCGTTCACGGCGCCGGCGGCACGCTGATCCAGCACCTGAAGGAACATCAGCTCCACTGCGACATTCACCCGGACGACCGCGTCTTCTACTTCACCACGTGCGGCTGGATGATGTGGAACTGGCTGGTGACCGTGCTCGCGTCGAATGCGACGATCCTCCTCTACGACGGATCGCCGTTCCATCCGACCGGCAACGTCCTGTTCGACTTCGCGGACGCCACGGGCATGACGCTGTTCGGCACGTCGGCGAAGTTCATCGATGCCGTGAACAAGGCCGCGCTCGCGCCAATCGACACGCACGACCTCGCCAGCGTGCGGACGATGACGTCCACCGGATCGCCGCTGGCGCCGGAAAGCTTCGACTTCGTTTACTCGAAGATCAAGCGCGACATCCATCTCGCCTCGATTTCGGGCGGCACCGACATCGTCAGCTGCTTCGTCGGCGGCAACCCGATCGCACCGGTCTGGCGCGGCGAGATTCAGGGCGCCGCGCTCGGGATGAAGGTCGAGGTCTTCGACGAGAAAGGCCGGGTGGTGACGGGAGAGAAAGGCGAGCTCGTCTGCACCATGCCGTTCCCGTCGATGCCGGTCGGCTTCTGGAACGATCCGGATGGACGCCGCTATCACGCCGCCTACTTCGAGCGCTACCCGAACGTCTGGCATCACGGCGACTACGTCGAGCTGACCGAGCACGGCGGCATGATCATCTACGGCCGCTCCGACGCGGTGCTCAACCCGGGCGGCGTGCGCATCGGCACCGCGGAAATCTACCGACAGGTGGAGCAGCTCGAGGAAATCGTCGAAAGCCTCGTCATCGGCCAGCGCTGGGACAACGACGAACGGATCGTGCTGTTCGTCCGCCTTCGCGACGGCGAGCCGCTGACGGCTGCGCTGGAAGATCGAATCCGCCGCCGCATCCGCGAGAACACGACGCCGCGGCACGTTCCTGCACGCATCGTGCAGGTCAACGAGATCCCGCGAACGAAGAGCGGGAAGATCGTCGAGCTCGCGGTTCGCGAGGTCGTCCACGGCCGCGAGGTGAAAAACCGCGAGGCGCTCGCCAACCCCGAAGCGCTGGAACAGTTCAAGGACAGAGAGGAACTGAAGACATGATCGGTCGTAGCGCAGGCCTTCAGGCCTGCATCGGCCGCGCGAGGCAGCCCTGAAGGGCTGCGCTACGGATCACGGGAGCACAGAATGTCACTGATTCTGAGCGCCTGTCGAACGCCGATCGGCGCGTTCGGCGGCGCATTGAAAGATCTTTCGGCCGCCGACCTCGGCGCCATCGTCATCCGGGAAGCCATTCGCAGGGCGGACGTGAATCCCGCCGACATCGGCGACGTCATCATGGGCTGCGTGCTGCAGGCTGGCGCCGGCATGAACGTCGCGCGTCAGGCATCGCTGAAAGCGGGCCTGCCGGTTGAAGTGCCGGCGGAAACCGTCAACCGTGTGTGCGGCTCCGGGCTTCAGGCCGTCGTGCACGCGGTGGAGGCGGTCAAGGCCGGCTACGTCGACCTCGTGATCGCCGGCGGGACCGAGTCGATGAGCAACGCGCCCTATCTGCTGAAGGGCGCGCGCTGGGGCTATCGCATGGGCAACGCCGAGGCGGTCGACTCGATGCTGCACGAAGGCCTGACCTGCGCGATCAAGGGCTGCCACATGGGCAACACCGCGGAAGAGATCGTCTCGCGCTACGGCATCTCGCGACAGGATCAGGACGCCTTCGCCGCCGAAAGCCAGCGCCGCGCTGAAGAAGCGGTAAAGGCCGGCCGCTTCGACAAGGAAATCGTTCCCGTCGACGTGCCGCAGAAGAAAGGCGCGCCGCTGAAGGTGACGCGCGATGAGTACCCGCGCGCGGGCACGACGGTCGAAAAGCTTGCGGCGCTCAGGCCGGCGTTCGCGAAGGACGGTTCGGTGACCGCAGGCAACTCCTCGGGCGTCAACGACGGCGCCGCCGCGCTCGTCGTCTCCACCGAGCAGAAGGCACGCGAGCTCGGACGCCGGCCGGTGGCGAAGGTGCTCGCGTACTGCACGACCGGCATCGATCCGATGATCATGGGGATGGGACCGGTGCAGGCGATGCGCAAGGCCGCGGACCGCGCCGGGGTCAAGCTCAACGCGCTGGACACGATCGAGCTGAACGAAGCGTTCGCGGCGCAGTCGGTCGCCGTCGTGCGCGAGCTCGGCCTGGATCCCGCGAAGGTGAACGTCCACGGCGGCGCGATCGCGCTCGGGCACCCGATCGGCGCCAGCGGCGCCCGCGTGCTCACGACGCTCATCCACACGCTGCAGGCGCGCGGCGGCGGACGCGGCGCCGCGTCGCTCTGCGTCGGCGGAGGCATGGGCACCGCGATGATCGTCGAGGTGTAATGGGTATTGCTACAACCGCCATTGTTCACAGGAGATCAGAAGATCACGAGACGGATTTGCAGGAGATCAGGAGATCAGGAGCCAGTGTTTCTTGAATTCAGTTTCTCCTGTCCTTTTGATCTCCTGTAAAACCAACCGTCTCCTGATCTCCTGATCTCTTGTAAGAATAATTGCCAGAATTGTCAGTGATTGTGGTGATTCAGCAGTCGGCGATCGACGCAATCGTTGCCCACGCGCAGGAATCTGCGCCGGACGAGTGCTGCGGCCTGCTCGTCGGCGCGGGCGATCGCATCGACGAAGCGGTTCGCGCGCGGAACCTCGAGCGCGGGCCGACGCGCTACCGGATCGATCCTCGCGATCACATCGCGCTGATGAAGCGGCTGCGGGGCAGCGATCGCGACGTGATCGGCGCCTACCACTCGCACCCCCGGTCGGGCGCGGCGCCGTCGGCGTCGGACGTCGCCGAGGCCTTCTATCCTGATTTCGTGTATTTGATCGTGTCGCTGATGACCGCCAATCGGCCCGAATGCCGTGCATGGCGGATTCGCGACGGCGCGGCCGAAGAGATCGCGTTACTGCGTGAGCCCGTCTCCCAGGCCGCCGCGGACCCTGAGTGACGTCCTGCCGCCGCCGACGACCTTGTCCTTCTGCTTCAGGTTGAAGCGAATCGTGTAATCGCCCGGGAACCTGAAGATCTGCTCGCGAACGTAGCGCCGCTTGATCTCGCTCTTGCCGGGCTCGTAGGGGTCGCATTCGAGGCGCTGTTCCGACTTGTTGCCGTCGCCCTTGCCGTCGAGCGAGACGATGTCCCATTCGACCGTCGCGCAATAGAACTCGGCGTAATCGTCGGAGCCGCCTTTCAGATCAACGGTCACGACCACGCGCATCGGCGCGAAGCCCATGGCGGGATTCGCCTTGACTGAAATAGACGGCCTGCCGTTCTTGTCTTCAGCGCCGGAAGGGGAGGCCGCGATCGAGATCAGGGCGGCCGTGAACAGCGCGGGCAGCCAGAGACGAAGAGTAGCGGTTCGGGCTCTCATGACGCACGCTCCCGGAGGGATGGGCTGGGATGCTGAGGTCATTCTAGCAGGTCTGACCTTATAATCGCCGGATATGCCGCCTGCAGTCGTGCCTGGATTGATCTTTCGCGCGTCCCAACCCTCCGACGTCGACACCGATCTCCTCGTCATGCCGGTCTTCGAAGGCGAGGACATCGCCGCGGCGATGCCCGACCTCGCGGCAGCCGCGGGAAGCATCCTGGCGCAGGCGCTGCGGACGCGGGAGATACAGGGACGCCCCTACGAGCTCTTCCTGTGCCCGCTGAACCGGCCGTGGCGCGCGGCCCGCGTCGCGTTGATCGGCGCAGGCCCGGCGAAAGACTTCGACACCGAGCGGCTGCGCCGCATCGCGGCCGCGGCAAGCCTGGCGGCGCGGCAGCGGAGAGTGCCGCGCATCGCGTTCTTCCATCGCGGGAACCTCGAGGCCGGCGTTGCGGTGCAGGCGATCACCGAAGGCCTGGTGCTGGCGACGTTCAGCGGCGACGCTTACAAAAGCGGCGAGCGTAATCTCCACGTGCCCGAGCAGACGCTCGTCGTCGTTCCGCCCGGCGCCGGAGACATCGCGGCGCTCGAGCGTGCCGTCGAGCGCGGCCGGATCCTGGGAGAGTCGTCCAACCTTTCGAAGCAGCTCTGCAACGAGCCCTCGAACGTCCTGACCCCGTCGGCCTTTGCCGAGCGCGCGGCCGCAATCGGGCGCGAGGCGGGCCTGAAAGTGGAGATCCTGGACGAGGACGATATCGCGCGCCTCAAGATGGGGCTGCTTCTCGGCGTCGCGCGCGGCAGCGTCGAACCGCCGCGGATGATCGTGCTGAGGCACGAACCGCCGGGCGCGCCCGCGTCACCTGTGCTGGGCCTCGTCGGGAAAGGCGTGACCTTCGACACCGGCGGCATCTCGATCAAACCGGCCGACGGCATGGAACGGATGAAGGACGACATGTCGGGAGGCGCCGCCGTGATCTGCGCGCTGCGCGCGGCCGCGATGCTCCAGGCGCCGATCCGCGTCGTCGGCATCGTGCCCGCGACCGAGAACATGCCGGGCGGCAGCGCGATCAAGCCTGGCGACGTGCTGACCGGCGCGAGCGGGAAGACCGTCGAAGTGCTGAACACGGACGCCGAGGGCCGGCTGATTCTGGGGGACGGCCTCTGGTATGCGCAGCAGCTCGGCGCCACGCATCTCGTCGACGTCGCCACGCTCACCGGCGCATGCGTCGTCGCCCTCGGCCGCGCCGCATCGGGCCTCTTCGGTCAACCTGACGAGTGGGTCGATCTCGTGCGCCGGACCGGGTCGAAGGCGGGCGATCGCCTCTGGCCGATGCCGCTTTACGACGAGTATGCGGAGCAGTTGAAGAGCGAGATCGCCGACATGGTCAACACCGGCGGACGTCCTGCGGGCTCGTGCACGGCGGCGATGTTCCTGAAGGAGTTCGCCGGCGGCCTGCCGTGGGTGCACCTGGACATCGCCGGCACGGCATGGGCGGACGAGGCGAAGCCATGGCAGGCGAAAGGGGCGACCGGCGTCGCCGTGCGGACCCTCGTCGAGCTGGCCTTCACGAGCTCGGAGTGGAAGTAGGGAACTAAACGGGCGCGGAGAGGGTCCAACACTAAAGAGCTGAGATGCTGCAGCCGGCCAATCCCATCATGGTTCGAGTGATCGAAGAGCCCGTCCAGACGACGACTCTGTCGGACGTGCTGATCGGCTCGCTCGGGCTCACCGGCGCGATGCTGCTGGCCGCCGCCGTGCTCGGCGCGCTCCTCGGCGGCATCCTGATCGGCATCAAGCTCCTGCGCGCACGCTACAACCTCGAGCCGGTGCCCGATTCAGAGGCGCTGCGGGTCACGCCGGGGAATACGACCTAGCTGCAACTCCCAACTCCCAAAAAACCCAACTCCCAAAAGCACTCCCAAGTTCCAACTCCCACCTCCCAAGAACCCCAGGACCAGGAAGCAAATTGGGAGTTTGGGTTTTGTTTGGGAGTTGGGCGTTAAGAGCGTCACTCCCTGGTCGCAATCGCCGTCTTCGCCTTGAGCGACCGCTGATAGCGCAGCACCGCGTCCTGCAGCGCCTGCGCGATCGCCTGGCGGTAGGCGCCGGTCTTGAGCAGCTGTCCTTCCTGCTTGTTCGTGACGAACGACATCTCGGCCAGCACGCTGGGCATGCCGGCGCCGATGAGCACGACGAACGGCGCCTGCTTGACGCCGAGGTCCCGCAGGCTCTTGTTCTTCTGCGACAGCGTGCTCACCATCGACTTCTGGACCGTCGCGGCGAAGTCGCGCGACTCGTCGATCTTGTTGTTGAGCGCGATCGCCCGCACGATCGACGGCAGGCTGTGCATGGTGCGGCCGGATGCGGAGTTCTCGCGGGCGGCAACCGCCTCCGCCTCGGGGTTGGTCGCGAAGTTCAGGAAATAGGTCTCCACGCCGCGCGCGTTCGCGTTGCGGCTCGCGTTCACGTGGATCGACAGGAAGAGGTCGGCCGCCTCGCGGTTCGCGATCGCGGTGCGCTCCTCGAGCGGAATGAAGACGTCGGTCTCACGGGTCATCACGACCTCGATGCCCGGCTGCTTCTCGAGCAGCTTCTTCAGCCGGATCGCCACGTCGAGCGTGAGGTCGGATTCGTTCAAGCCGTTCGCCTTGGCGCCCGGATCGTGGCCGCCGTGCCCGGCGTCGATGACGATGCGCGAGATGCCGAGGCCGAGCTGGCGCGCGATCGAGAACTGCCCGTTGCTGTTCGCCGATGGCACGTCGGGCGCGGAGAGCTCGGGGCTCGCGACCGGCCGCGAGGGCAGGGGCGGTGACGAGGCGGCCGGCTTCGGCTCCGGCACGGCCGGTCCGGTCGTCGAGACCGGGATCACCGGGGCCGCCGCCGGCGGCGCCGTCCGGGCGGCAAGCGGCGCCGAACGGCGAAAGTCCACGATCACCCGATAGGGGTTGTAGAGCGTGAAGACGCTGTGCGATTCGATCCCCTCGGTGTCGATCACCACGCGGGTCGTGTTGTTCGGGTGCCGGCCGAGCCTGATCTCCCGGACGACATCGCCATCCGGGAACTTCATCGTCGCATCGAGCAGCTCGGTCGCCGGGCTCGCGCCCTTCAGATCGAAAAACAGCCGTTTCGGATTCTGCAGCAGCTCCTGCCGGAAGGTCAGTTCGCGATCGATCTCGATGCTGACGCGAACGCCATCGTCCATCGCAGTTCTGGTGATGCCCTTGATGACCGCGGCATTGACGACCGGCGTCACCGCCGCAGTGCTGGCCGGCGCACCCGGCTCCGCGATCTCGCGCGCGACGATCGAATCCGAGCGTTCCAGCGCCGGTGTGACGTTCGGATCGACGGCGGCGACCGCGGGGGTCGCACGTGTGGGCGCAGCCGGGGTCGCACGCGCCGGCGCGGCCGGGGCTGGGGGCTTCGTCGCATCGAGCTGCGCGAGCACCGAGGGAACCTGCGGCACCAGGGAGCTGGACGGATAGCCGGATTTGAGGAGCGTCAGCAGCCGGATCCCGGTGCGCTTGTCGGCAGCCTGGCCGAATCGTTCGTAGGCGAGCGCCGACAGATTGGCCGCCTGCCACAGTGCGTTGTCGGCGTAGCCGCTGCGAGGGTAGCGGTGCACCACGCGTTCGTAGGCGGCAACCCCGGCCCGGATCTGACGAACCGTCGGCGGCCGCCCGGCGTCCCGCAGCTCGCGCTCGTTCGCCAGGGCCTTCGCATACAGGTCGTACGACGGTTGTGCGGAAACGGCAGACGGCGCACCCAGCGCCAGCATTCCCGCGAGCAGCACCGCCCCAGTTCTGATCTCCATGTCTCCACCCGTCTCCTGGAGGTCTAGCAAGGTCCCGCCGCGCTGACGCGCGGGCGGCCTTGACCCACAAGCCTGATCAAACGCTCACAATCGAGCGGGTCAAGGCCTCTAGCGCAACTGCGCGTCCACTTCGTCGAAGTAATCCTTCTTCACGAGCACTTCGCGCGCCTTGCCGCCGGCGGCCCCGGACACCAGCCCTTCGGCTTCCATCATGTCGACCAGGCGCGCCGCCCGGCTGAACCCGATCCGCAGCCGCCGCTGCAGGTACGAAATCGATGCCTGGCCGCTCGATACGACAATGCGCGCCGCCTCGTCGTAGAGGTCGTCCTTCTCGAATTCCAGATCGGAGCCCGCCTGCTTCTCGTCGGCGGTGATCGTCTCGTCGTAGGTCGGCTTGCCCTGCTTGCGCAGGAAGCTGGCGAGCCTGGCGCTCTCCTGTTCGGAGATGTAGGGGCCGTGCAGCCGCACGAACCGCGACGAGGCGGGCGGGAGGTAGAGCATGTCGCCCTTGCCGAGCAGCTGTTCCGCGCCGTTGCCGTCGAGAATCGTGCGCGAATCGATCTTCGACGACACGCGGAACGAGATGCGCGCCGGCAGGTTCGCCTTGATCAGGCCGGTGATGACGTCGACGGAAGGCCGCTGCGTCGCGAGAATCAGGTGGATGCCGACCGCGCGGGCCATCTGCGCCAGCCGCGCGATCGATTCCTCGACCTCGTTGCCCGCCACCATCATCAGATCGGCCAGCTCGTCGATCAGCGCCACGATGAACGGCAGCGGCTTGATCTCGTTCCCGTCGTCGTCGAGCACGGGCCCTTTCTTCTCCGCCTGCGCGTGCGCGAGGTTCCGGTTGTATTGCTCGATGTTGCGGACGCCGACGGCGGCGAGCGTCTTGTAGCGCTCTTCCATTTCGCGTACCGCCCAGCGCAGCGCGTTCGCCGCCAGCTTGGGATCGACGACCACCGGCGTGAGCAGGTGAGGGATGTCCTCGTACATCCCCAGCTCGAGCCGCTTCGGATCGATCATGATCAGCCGCACCTCGTCGGGCGAGGCGCGGAAGAGGATGCTCGAGAGCATGGCGTTGACGCTGACCGACTTGCCGGTGCCGGTGGACCCGGCGATGAGCAAATGCGGCATCGTCGCGAGATCGCACACGAACGGCTCGCCGTGGATCGTCTTGCCGAGGGCGAGCGTCAGCTTCGACTGCGAGCGGCGGTAAGCCTCGGATTCGAGCAGCTCGCGCAGCGAGATCTGTTCGCGGTTGGGATTCGGGATCTGGATGCCGACGGTCGACTTGCCCGGAATTCGATCGATCAGCACCGACTCGGCCTGCATCGCCAGGCACAGGTCGTCGGCGAGGCCGGTGATCTTGCTGTATTTGACGCCGGCGTCCGGCTTGAACTCGTAGGTCGTGACCACCGGGCCCGGATGGATCTGGACGACGTTGCCTTCGACGGAGAATTCGCGGCACTTCTCTTCGAGGAGCTTGGCGCCGTCCATCAGCTCGCGCTCGTCGATCTTCCGTTCGCTTTTCGGCGCGTCGAGCAGCGCCAGCGGCGGATGCGCGTACGCGCCGCGGCGCTTCTCCGCGGGCACTCTCTCGGGCTCGGGCAGCGGCAGCATCGGTTCCGGCGGCGTCGGCGCGGCGCGCTTGATCGCCGGCGGAGGGGTTGGCCGCGAAGCCGCGGCCTTGAGGGCGGCGGTCGCGGCTTCGACCATGGCTGCGGTACGCGACGTCTTGGTCGGAGCGGGGGCCGGCGCCGGCTCGTTGCGAGGGGGCTGACGCGCGGCCGCGCGCGACGCGGCCGTTTCGGCGGCGGTCTGAATGACCGGCGCGGTCGTGACCTTCGGCTTGACCTCCTTGCCCTTGTCGAGGTGCTTCTTCAGCACTTCCTGCCGCTGTTTCTCGCGGCGCGCTTCCTCGCGGCGCAGGCGCATCGCGGCGATGGCGGAGGCGACGCGATCGCGCGCCAGCTCCGCGAGCACGGCGAACAGCCGGCCGAACGAGAACTGCGTCACGAGCACGATGGCCAGGAAGAGGAGCGTCAGAATCAGGATGATCGAGCCGGTGCGGTTCAGGTAATCCGCGAGGCTCGCGGCCAGCCACTTGCCGATGTAGCCGCCGGCGAGGAACGACTTGCCCGACACGTCGAGGCTGCCGAACGCGAGCGAGAGGAACGCGGCCACGCACGCGAACAGCAGCGCGGCGCCGAACACCTTCGTGTAGGCGGCATCGAGCACGCGGCACCAGAAGTAGTGCCAGCCGATGACGACCATCACGATTGGAATCAGATACGCGGCGTAGCCGAGCAGCTGCAGCGACAGTTCCGCGACGAACGCGCCGACCCGGCCGGCGAAATTCGCCGGGCGGATATCCGAGGCGGTGTTGAAGAACCACACCGGGTCGTCCGGACTGTAGCTGGCCAGCGAAATCAACCAGATCAGCGCGAGCGCGAACAGCGCGACGCCGACGAACTCGCTCAGTCGCCTGGAAACAGCGGATCCTGCCATCAAATCTCCATGATCACCGGCAGCACGAGCGGCCGGAGTCCCGAACGCTTCCGAAAGAACCGCTGCAGGTCCACGCGAATCTTCTCCTTGATGAGGCCAGGGTCGGTCCGCTCCTCGACGCTCGCGCCCTCGATCGTTGCCGACAGCAATCCCGGGATCTCCTTCAGCAGCGCCTCCGTCCTCGCATCGAGCACGAATCCCCGGGTAATCACGTCGGGGGTCTCCTCGAGCACTCCCGACTGCCGGCCGATGGCGACGACCGGCACGACCAGCCCGTCCCCGGACAGGTGCCGGCGGTCGCGCAGGACCTCGTCGCCGACCTCGCCGCTCCGGGTGCCGTCGATCAGGATCCGGCCCGACGGCACCTTGTCCGCGATCCGCGCCCCCCTCGGCGTCGAAGCGAATCACGTCGCCGTTCTCGGCCAGCAGCACCTGGGTGCCCGCGGAGACCCGGGAGGCCACCCGCGCATGGCGGGCAAGCTGGCGGTACTCCCCGTGTATCGGCACGAAGTAGCGCGGCCTGACCAGGGAAAGCATGAGCTTCAGCTCTTCCTCGCTCCCATGGCCCGAGACGTGGACGTGCTTGATCCCCTCGTAAATGACCTCGGCCCCCCGCCGGGCCACGTGATTCATCACCCGGCCGATCGCCTTCTCGTTGCCCGGGATCTCGCGGGCCGAGAAGACCACGACATCCTCCGGGTTCAGCCGGACGTGCCGGTGGTCGTCGATCGCAATCCGCGGGAGCGCCGCCTGCGGCTCTCCCTGTGACCCCGTGCAGATGCACACGACGTCCTGCGAGGGGAAGTTGCGCACCTCGCTGTCGCGAATCTGCACGCCCGCGGGGATCCGCAGGTATCCAAGCCGCTGCGCGATCTCCGAGTTCTCGATGACACCCCGGCCGACGAACGCGACCCGTCGATCGAACTGCGCCGCCAGATCGACCAGGATCTGCATGCGGTAGAGGCTCGACGCGAACAGCGCGACGACAATCTTGCCGTCGGCGCCGGTGAACACCTCCTCGAACGCATCGATGACCTCGACCTCGGACCCGGTGAATCCCTTCCGGTCGATGTTCGTGCTGTCGGCGAACAGCGCGAGCACACCCGACGCGCCGAGCTGGGCGATCCGGTGGAAATCGACGTGCTCGCCGTCGATCGGCGTCTGGTCGATCTTGAAATCGCCGGTGTGGACGATCACGCCATGCGGCGTCTCGATCGCCAGCGCCACGCAGTCCGGCATGCTGTGCGTGACGCGCAGGAACTCGATCGTGAACGCGCCCACCGTGACCCGTTCGCGCGGCCGCACGCGCACGAGCCGCTTCCTGACCTCCTCGTCCTGCTCGTCGAACTTCGACTCGACCAGCGCGATCGTCAGCGGCGTGCCATAGACCGGCCCGTGCACGAACGGCAGCACGTGCGGCACGGCGCCGATGTGATCCTCGTGCCCGTGCGTCAGCACGAGCGCCTGGATCCGGTACTGCTGGAGCGACCGGAGGTCGGGGATGATCAGGTCCACCCCGAGCAGCTCGGGCTCCGGGAACATCACGCCGGCATCGACCAGGATGGCCGTGTCGCCACAGGCGATCGCCATCATGTTCATGCCGAATTCTCCGAGGCCACCCAGAGGGATGATCTCGAGAGGAAAGTCAGTGGTCACTGGTTCCCGTCAGTCGTTTCCTTTGCGCCAAATCCGATCGTTCTGGAATCGATGGTGTTGTCGGGCCGTTCGGTTTTCGACATCGAACGCGCTGGTGCCGGAGAGCCGCCCTGGGCGGGAGGAGCCGGGACCACGAGCGGCAGGCGCCGCGTCGGGACGCGCATTCACCGGAGCGGCCGCTGGGACGGCAGCGCCGGACGAAAACTCGCGGAAACTATAGCACAGCTTCCGCTTACGGCGAAGCGAGGAGGTCCGAGAGACGCGCCAGTTCGGCGATCGAAAGCGTTTCGGGCCGCCGCACGCCGTCGATCCGCGCCGCGGCGAGCACCGTCCGCGCCTCGGCGCCCCGGATTTCGGCAAACGGCCGCAGCGCGTTCGCCAGCGTCTTGCGCCGCTGGGTGAAGATCGAGCGAACCATCTGCTCGAACACCTGCTCGTCGCGAACCGGGACCTCCGGCGGCCGGAAGTCGAGCCGGATCACCGCGGAATGCACTTTCGGGACCGGCCTGAATGCCCCGGGCGGCAGCGTCAGCACGCGCCGCACGCCGGCGTGGCGCTGCACGAGAATCGCGAGCACGCCGTAGTCACCGGTTCCCGGCGAACCTTCGATGCGTTCCGCCACCTCACGCTGCACCATCAGCGTGGCATCACGGATACCCGATCGCCGTCGCCGCGATACGTCGCGCAGCAGTTTGAACAGGATCGGAGAAGAAACGTTGTAGGGAAGATTGCCCACCACGCGCATGGCCTGCCCTGAGCGAGCGAAGCGAGTCGAAGGGGAATTCGAGGAAATCGGCGTTGACGAGCGTCACGTTCGCCGGAACGCGCGGTTGCAGCGCCGCAATCATGTCGCGGTCGAGTTCGACCGCGGTGAGGCGCCGGACCCTGGGCGCCAGGCGCAGCGTCAGCGCGCCAGGGCCGGGACCGATCTCGAGGAAGTCATCATCGGCGGACGGCTTGACCGCCTCGACAAGTTTGTCCGCCCACGCGGGCTCGAGAAAATGCTGGCCGAAACGCTTGCGCGGCCGCGGACGGGTCGCCATCGTCACACATCGTCCAGCGACTCGCCGCGCCAGTATTTCTCTTCGATCTCCTCGATCTCCTCTTCGCTCATCCCGAAGTAGTGCCCGAACTCGTGAATCACCGTCTCGGCCACGCAATCGCGGATCTCTTCGTCGTCGGCGCACGCTTCTTCGATCGGCCCTTGAAAAATCGAGATGCGATCGGGAAGCGTGTTCCCGTACGCCCATCCGCGTTCCGGCAGAGGAGTGCCCTGATAGAGACCGAACAGCGTGTCGCCGGGCTCGATCTCCATCTCCTCGAGTATCGCCGGCGATGGCTCGTCTTCGACGATGACCGCGACGTTCTTCATCTCGCGGCGGAAGCGGCGCGGGATTTCGCGAAGGGCCTCTTCGACGAGCTGGGTGAACCGTTGCCGAGTCATTTCTTGGTTTGTCGCGGGGCCCCACCCCCGCCTTGCCTCGGCCCTTCGGGCCTCGGCGAGGCTTCGACGGACTTTCTGCTTTCAGAGCGCTCGCTCCCGGCCTTCGAACCCCGAGCGCCCTGAGCTCCCGAGCCCCGAGCTCCCGAGCTCCCGATACCCGAAGGTCGAATCACCCGCTGGTAGTAAATGCAGTCGTCTCTCACGGCGCAGCGATCGCAGAGCGGCCGGGGCTTGCAGATGCGGCGGCCGTGAAGGATGAGCGTGTCCGAGGTGCGGGTCCAGTCCTTCGGCTCGGTGGCAGCGGTGAGTTGCTGTTCGACGATCTCGGGATCTTCGCTCTTCGCGATGCCGATCCGGTTCGACACGCGCAGGACGTGACGATCGACCGGCAGTCCGGGGACGCCGAGCGCGTGTCCGAGCACGACGTTCGCGGTTTTCCGGCCGACCCCCGGCAGCGTCACCAGTTCGTCCATCGTCCGTGGGATCTCGCCGTTGTGGTGGGCGACGACCCCGGTCGCCATGCCGACCAGCGATTTCGACTTGGCGCGGAAGAAGCCGGTGGACTGAATCTGCGGCTCGAGCTCGCCGGTCGTCGCGCGCGAAAGCGTGCGCGCGTCGGGATAGCGCTTGAACAGCGCCGGCGTGACCTGGTTTACCCGCTCATCGGTGCACTGCGCGGAGAGAATCGTCGCGACGAGCAGCTCGTAGGCGTTCGAGAAGTGCAGCTCCGTATCCGCGTTGGGATGCTGCGCGTAGAGCTTTTCGAGGATCTGACGTGTGTCCGCGGGCGATTTCGGCGGCTTTGGCATCCGGCGCGTGGCCATGCCTCGGATTGTACTGCGCTGGCAACTGACAACTCCCAACTCCCAAAAAAGACCAACTCCCAAAAGCTCCGTGTCTTGGGAGTTGGGAGTTGGGAGTTGGCCTTTTGGGAGTTGGGCTTTTTGGGAGTTGGCCTTTTTGGGAGTTGGGAGTTGTCTATCGCGCTTCCGTCGGCATGCGCGATCCCTTCACCGGGACGGCCGTCAACAGCGCGATCAGCGCGCGGCTGTTGCCCTTCAGGCGTGAGGTCCCGACCACAACGGTTTCGCCGATGTCCATGTTGAAGCTGGTGTCGATGACGGGACCGACGATTGCGCCTCGATGTACTCTCGCGTCTGAGGACCGCGGCTCGACGATCGAGCGGTTGCGGGCCCGCGCCAGCGCCGCGCGAATCTCCTTGGCCTTCGTTTCGTTCTTCTGCTGTTCAGCGGCCCGAAGCTCGGCCTCGAGGCGCACGATCTCTTCCTGGCGCTGCTGCGCGGCGCGGGTTGTCTCCGCCGAACGGCGCGCCTCCTCTGCGAGGACCGCCTCGACGTGCGCGATGTCGCTGCTCATCGCCTCGTTCAGCGTGAAGCGAACGAACACGGTGGTGCTGGTCGTCGTGCGCGCCGCACCCGGGCCCTCTTGCGCGGAGGTGACTGCGGTCGGTGACGCAGTCTGCGTCGACATCCTCAGCTCGTATTCCTGCTCGTCTGGGCCCCGCAGCCGCGTGGTCGTCCCCGAGGTGCCCTGGCCGAGAATCCATGCGGCGTCGAGCAGCTTGTACGACTTGTAGGGCAGGAAGTCCTTCATGTCGGCCAGCGCCCGGCGCGCCGCCGGCGGCACGTCGTCGGGAGCCGTCGACGCTTGCAGATCCGCGAGCACGAGAACGACGCTGAAGCCTTGAGTCGTCGAGCGCCAATCGGCGCGCGCCGCCGGCGCTGGCGTCTGCCCGGGAGGCGCTGGCGTCTGCGCGGCAGGCGCCGGCTGCTGCGCGGCAACGGCTGACTGCAGGACCGCGCACGAAAGAACGCTGACGGCCAGAAGAACGGTGCGGTGTCCGCACGTCATGGTACGGTCTCCTTCACTGAGAAGTCGGGATCGAATACCCAGATGATGCGGGTTCCGCCCGGAGTCGAAAACTGAAGCTGCCGGCGTCCTTCCGCCGGCGCGGCAGCCGCCGGCGAATCAAGCCGACCTGGCGGCGTTTGCGCGAGACGCTGGCCCGCGAAGATGCCCGCGCCTACGGTCAGCGCGATCATCGCGGCGACGGCAAGCGGCCGCTGCCACGGCGTTCTGACCACGTCGGGCCGCCGCGCGGCATTCAGCATCGCGCGCCGCAGCGCGTGCACCTGTTCGAGCGACAGACCCTCGTCCGTCGCCGCCGGGTCACCCTCACGCAGCACGGTCTTGAGGTCTTTCATCGGATACCACCGCTTTCCACGGCTCTTGCCATCTCCCTTCGGCCAATCGACAGATGCCAGCGCACGGTCACCGGCGTGACGCCGAGCAGTTTGGCAATCGCCGGAATCTGCAGGCCTTCGAGTTCATACATGACCAGAATCGCGCGCCGCCGCGGCGGCAGCAGCGCGAGCGCGTGCTGGACGACCGCCTTGGCGATCAGCGCCGGCTCCGGATCGCTGCGCTCGCCGTCCGGGGGACTTGCCGTCACCCAGGCGTGGTTGCGCTGCACCGCAATCCGCCGCCACCGATCGCGGCAGATGTTGATGAGGACGCGAACCAGCCAGGCTTCCTGATTGGGGGCCCCTTCCGGCAGCGAGCCCGGCGAGCGGGCCGCGCGCAGGAAGGTTTCCTGCACGACATCCCGCGCATCCTCGCTGCTGCCGCTCAGGCGGCGGGCAAGCCGGTAGAGCCGCTGGTGATGAGTGTCAAACAGGTGCCCCAGACGAGCCGTGGTGTCCTCAGGCGCTGGCCGATCCGTGGCCGCAGGCATCGCAATGGCCTGTCCGGTCATACTCGTCTAGACGAATGGGGGGACGAATGTTGGGCTTGGACTCGGGGCTCGGGAGTTCGGGGCTCGGGAGCTCGGGCAATCTGCAATCAGCAATCTGCAATCTTCAATGTACAGGGCCTTTGTCCCAACTTGCGCCCGTTGACTCCGAAAAAACCCGCATGTGCTCCTGGAGCGCGGCAATCAGGTTCGGGACGACCTGGAGCGGCACCGCCACCTTCGCCCGGACCGGGGCGCGGACGACGTGGCTGGCTTCGGCCGCGCTGATGTCGCGTTCCGACAGCGGCATCACCTCGCAGAAGGACAGGGTGAAATCGAACGGTGTATGAGAGATCGCGCAGAAATTCGCGTAGGTGCGGGGCACCTCGCCCGAATCGTCCGGCACGATGGTGAAGTTGATTTGCTTGCGTTCGTCTTCTTTCATGCGCCGATTGTCCGCCTGCGGCGCAGACGAAATCAATATCAATAGCGGCGCATCACCCCGACGACAACGCCCTGCACCTGCACCTGGTCCGGCTGGAGGAAGAGTGGCTGCATGGCCGGATTGGCCGGCTGCAGGCGCACGCGGCCGTGTTCGCGAAACAGCTTCTTGAGCGTGACATCCGAGCCGTGTACGAGCGCGATGACCATCTCGCCGTTGTCGGCGGTCCGCCGATCCTCGACGATTACATAATCACCGTCGCGGATCTGCTCGTCGATCATCGAGTCGCCCTTGACGCGGAGCACGTAGCTGTCGCGTTTGCCGACGAGATCCTCTGGAACCGCCAGCGTTTCGCTGCCGACGACCGCCTCGATGGGCACGCCTGCCGCGACATACCCGAGGAGCGGCAATTCCACCGCCCGGCTGCCGACGCGCGTGGGCACGAGCTCCACCGACCGGCTGCGATTCCACGCCCGCTTGATGAATCCCTTTTCCTCGAGGTTCGTGAGGTGCTTGTGCACGGTCGCGAGCGACGAGAGGTTGAAACGCCGGCCGATCTCCTCCAGGCTGGGCGCGTACCCGTGCTGCTGGATGAAATCGTTGAGGTAGTCCAGGATTTCCCGCTGACGCTTCGTAAGTGGGAGCATGATGCGCGAACTATACGCAAACAAAAAGCGAAAGTCAACGCTCGAGTCGCGCCGCTTTTAACATTGATGACAACCGCCGGGTCTAACGCTGTGAGCGACGTGCCATCCAGCCGGAGAAAGGAACGTACGAACGCGGGATATGGTGACGCGGTCGTGGGACTTCAGCGTGGCGACTGACTGGCGGCTCGACGTCGCGCCCGCGCCGGCCGCGCCGGTGGACTGGACGTCGCGCGACGATCGGGCGCTCGTCGAGGCCTGCCTCGCGGGCCATCGCGACGCGTTCGGCCCGCTCGTCCAGCGGCACCAGCGGCAGGTGTATCACGTCTGCTACCGCTTCAGCGGCAACCATGCGGACGCCGCCGACCTCGCGCAGGACGTGTTCGTGCGCGCGTATCGCGGGCTGCGCGGCTTCAAGGGAACGTCGTCGATTCACACGTGGCTGTACCGGATCGCCGTCAACGTGTGCCTGAATCGCGCCGCGCTGAAGACCCCGCGATCCGCGCCTCTGGGCGCCCGGGAGATCGATGCCGGCGTCGAAACGCCGGCTGACGCGCTCGTGCGCGGCGAACGCGCCGCGGAGGTCCGCGCGGCGATTCTCCGGCTGCCGCCAAAACAGCGCGCCACGCTGATCCTCCGCGTGTATCACGATCTGCCGCACCAGGAGATTGCCGGCATCCTGGGCAGTTCCGTCGGAGCGGTCAAGGCGAACTTCTTTCACGCGCTGGCGAACCTGCGAAAGCTGCTTGCATGAGACATTTCACCGAGTCGGAGTTCATCGATCTGCTCGAGGGCAGCCTGCCGGCGGAACGGGTGCGCCACCAGGACGAGTGCGCCATGTGCCGGACGCAGATCGAGCACTTGCGCGCGGCGCTCGCCAGCGGCTCGAGCGCCGACGTGCCGGAGCCATCGCCGCTCTTCTGGAATCACTTCGCTCAGCGGGTCGACCAGGGCATCGGGTCGCACGACGCGCGCGCGGGATGGCTCGCCGGGCTGACGTCGATCCGCGGGCTGACGGCGGCCGGCGCGATTGCGGCGCTCGTGCTGATCGCGGTGATGTCCCGCGAAACCAGACACAACGAGATCACGCCAGCCGCGACCCCGGTCGCCACCGCCGATCCGTTGTTCGAACCCGATGCGCCTGGAACCGACGACGGGTGGGAGGCGGTGCGTGAGGCCGCCGAACACTCTGCCTGGGACGATGCGCACGCGGCCGCGCTCGCGCCGCGGCCGGATGCCGCCGATCGCGCGATCGACAACCTGACCGAAGCCGAGCGCGCGACGCTGCTGGCGCTGCTCGCGGAAGATCTCAAGAAGTCGGGAGAGTGATTGCTCATGCGCAAGGGACACATGCTGTGCGCGGCGCTTCTTACGCTCGTCTCGGGAACCGCCGTCGTCGCGCAGACGCCGCCGGTCGAGGAGAAGCGCGCCGGCCGCGGCGCGGCAGCCGCCGGCGAAGTCAAGCCAGCCGAGCTGGCCAACGCGCTCGATCAATACGCGCTCATCCAGGCGCGGCGCATGCTCCAGATGGACGACGCGCAGTACATGCAGTTCGTGCCGCGGCTGAAGAGCCTGCAAGTCACCCGGCGGCGCAACACCGTCGCGCGCGCGCGCCTCGTCCAGAATCTGCGGAAGCTGGCCGGGCCGCGCGCAGAGGGGGAGCCCGACGACAAGGCGATCCTCGACGCGCTCACCGCGCTGCGCGATCACGACGACCGCGCGCTGCGCGAGCTGCAGGCTGCCTACGCCGCGGTGGACGAAGTGCTGACCGTCCGTCAGCGCGCCCGCTTCCGGCTGTTCGAGGAGAACATCGAGAACCGCAAGCTCGACTTGCTGATGCGGGCAAGGGCGCGACCGGGCGGAACGTCGTAGCTGAGAGCTGATAGCTGACAGCTGAGAGCTGATAGCTATAAAATCAATCTATGAAGCCCAGAGTCTCGGCCGCAGTGTTCCTTCTGCTCGGCGCGGCGACGATGGCGCACGTCGGGGCCCAGCAACCGCCGCGATTCACCAAGCAGGACGGGGATCGCTTCCAGGGCAAGCTCGTCCGGATCGTCGAGACCGGCAACAAGCCGCGCGCGAGGACCGATTCCGGACTGACGACCCGCATGACCGACACCGAAGTCACCTCGTTCCTGCGCTACAACGCGCGCGATCAGGTGCCGGTCGGAATCGTCGAACCCACGCTCATCGCGCTGGGCGACGGCCGCGTCAGCGGGCGGGCGATCGTCGATCTCGATGCCGTCCGGGCCCAGAAGCAGCGCGGATGGCTGGATCCGCTGTCGTACCTCACCGGAAAGCTTCCGCTCACGGCAACCGGCGTCCTGGTCACGCAGGAGGGCGTCGGCCGGTTCCAGCTCGAGTCCGCGGAGATTTCGGGCGTCGCGATTCCGAAAACGCTCGTCCAGGAGCTGCTCTCGTATTACTCGAAGACGACCGAGCGTCCGGCCGGCATCAACATGGACGACCCGTTCGAGCTGCCGTCGCGCATCCGTGAGATCCGCGTCGGGAAGGGCGAGGCCACGGTGATCCAGTGAATGGATCTCCTCCAGACGCCGCTCCAGTACCTCAAGGGTGTCGGACCGCGCCGCGCCGCTGATCTGCAGCGCGTCGGGCTCCACACGGTCGAAGACCTCCTTTATCGTTTTCCGATCCGCTACGAAGATCGCGGGACCTTCCAGACGATCGCCTCCCTGCGTCCCGGCGTGGCCGCCTCGGTGGTCGGCGAGATCGTCACCGCCGGCGTGCGCCCGACGCGGCGGCCGCGCTTCAAGATTTTCGAGATGCTCGTGCGCGATCGCTCGGGCTCGCTGCGCGCGGTCTTCTTCAACCAGCCGTTCCTGAAAGACATCTTTCACCCGCGGCAGCGCGTCATCCTCTACGGCAAGCTGGAGCTCACGTCGCACGGCCTGCAGCTGCAGAATCCTCAATACGAGATCCTCAAATCGGATTCCGAGCCTGGCGATCCCGAGCACGCGGCTGACGGCCAGGACGACGACACGCTGCATACCGGGCGCATCGTCCCGATCTACGAAAAGACCGGCAACCTGACGACCAAGATGCAGCGCGTCGTGGTGCACAACGCGCTCGCGCAGATGCCGGACGCGCTGGCGGATCCGCTGCCGGCGGACCTGCGCGAGCGGCAACGCCTCGTCGATCGGCGCGCGGCGCTCATGGACGTCCACTTTCCGGCGGCCGGCACGCCGCTCGAACAGCTCAACGAATTCAGATCGCCCGCGCAGCGCCGGCTGATCTTCGAGGAGTTCTTCCTCTTCCAGCTCGGCCTGGTGCTGCGAAAGCGCCGGTCCGAAGCCGAGCGCAAGCCGCGCTCGGTCGTGATCACCGACGCGACACGGGAGGCGGCGCGCCGCGTGCTGCCGTTCAAGCTGACCGGCGATCAGTACAAGGTGCTCGGCGAGATCGTCAGGGACATGCAGCGTCCGCAGCCGATGAACCGCCTGCTGCAGGGGGACGTCGGATCGGGCAAGACGATCGTCGCGCTGATGGCGGCGCTGGTGGCGATGGAGAACGGGTTTCAAGTGGCGTTCATGGCGCCGACAGAGATTCTCGCCGAGCAGCACTTCATCACCATCCGGCGCCTGCTCGAGTCCTCGCGCTTCCGGATGGCGCTGATGACCGGGGCGACGCCGGCGAAGAAGCGCCGCGAGATCCAGGCGGAGCTCGCCGGCGGCTCCGTCCATCTCGTCGTCGGCACCCACGCGCTCGTCGAGGACCCGGTCGGCTTCCGCGAGCTCGGGCTGGCGATCATCGACGAGCAGCACCGGTTCGGCGTGATGCAGCGCGCGGCGCTGCGCGCGAAAGGCATGCATCCCGACGTGCTGGTGATGACCGCGACGCCGATTCCGAGGACGCTCGCGCTCACCACCTACGGCGACCTCGACGTGTCGGTGATGCGTGAAATGCCGCCGGGGCGGCATCCGATCAAGACGATCGCGAAGCCGGAATCGAGACGCGACGAGATCTACGACTTCATCCGCCAGCAGCTCGACGCCGGGCGGCAGGCCTACGTGATCTATCCGCTGGTCGAGGAGTCGGCGAAGGTGGACCTCCGCGCCGCGACGGAGATGGCCGACCATCTGGCCCAGGACATCTTTCCCGCCTACCGCGTCGCGCTGCTGCACGGTCGCATGAAGCAGGACGAGAAGGAGCGCGTGATGCACGCGTTCGCGCGCGGAGAGATCCACCTCCTGGTCTCGACGACCGTCGTCGAGGTGGGGGTGGACGTGCCGAACGCGTCGGTGATGCTCGTCGAGCATGCGGAGCGCTTCGGGCTCTCGCAGCTGCACCAGCTCCGCGGCCGCGTCGGCCGCGGCGCGCATCACTCGTTCTGCGTGCTGCTGTATCAGGCGCCAATCACCGAGCAGGGGCGCGAGCGGCTCAAGGCGCTGACCGAGACGACCGACGGCTTCGTCATCGCCGAGCGCGATCTGGCGCTGCGCGGGCCCGGCGATTTCTTCGGCACGCGGCAATCGGGCATGCCGACGTTGCGCGTCGGCGATCTGCTGCGCGATCAGGCGCTGATGGAAGAGGCGCGCCGTGAAGCCGTCGCCGCGCTCGACGACACCGCGCGCGACGAAGCGCTGGTCGCGTTCGTGCGCTCGAGCTGGGAACAGCGATTCGGATTGGTGGGGGTGGGATGATCCTTGTTACGTGCGACGTGCGACGTGCTTACGTGCGACGTGCTTACGTGCGACGTGCTTAGTGCGACGTGCTTACGTGCGACGCGCTTACGTGCGACGTGCGGCTTGTCACGTGCGTTTTTGTGGCTTCCGCCTTTAGGCGGAAGCTTCAGGTGCTGATGCGCATCATCGCCGGTGAGCTGAAGGGACGGCGGATCGAAGCGCCGAACTGGGACGGCCTGCGGCCCACGTCGGACAAGCTGCGCGAAACGCTGTTCAATGTTCTGGCGCCGCGGATTGTTGGTGCGCACGTGCTCGACGGGTACGCGGGAACCGGAGCGGTGGGGATCGAAGCGCTGAGCCGCGGCGCGGCGCACGTCACGTTCGTGGAGAAGGATCCGCGCGCGGTGCGGCTGGTCGAAGCGAACCTCCAGCGGTGCGGCGTGGACGACCGCTATGCTATTATCCGCGCGGGACTTGCGGACGCGATCCGGCGGCTGGACGCCGCCCGCTTCGACATCATTTTTCTCGATCCCCCTTACGGCGCGGATACGCTGGCCGACGCGGTGGCGCTTGCGGACCAGGTCGCCGGCGCCGGTACGGTCGTCGTCATCGAGCACGCGTCGAAGAACGAGGCGCCCGCGGCGAGCGGCGGCGTGTCGCGGGTCAGAGAACTGCGGTCGGGTGACAGCGCCCTGTCGTTCTATCGCCGAGCGGAGACACCATGAGCGACATCGTCGCAATCTACCCCGGGTCGTTCGATCCGTTGACGAACGGCCACGTCGACATCATCCAGCGGGGCTCGCGGTTCTTCGATCGGATCGTCGTCGCGGTGCTGCTGAACGTGGAGAAGGCGCCGCTGTTCAGCGTGTCCGAGCGCGTCGACATCGCGAAAGAGGTGTTTCGCGATCGTCCCAATGTCGAGGTGGACACTTTCGACGGGCTCCTCGTCGAGTACGCTCGGTCGAGGCGGGCGAGCGTGATCGTCCGCGGGCTGCGCGCCGTGTCGGACTTCGAGTACGAGATGCAGATGGCGCTCATGAACCGCCACTTGAGCCCGGATGTCGAAACAATCTTCATGATGCCGGCCGAGCCCTACACCTATGTGAGCTCCCGGCTGGTCAAGGAAGTGGTCGCGCTCGGCGGATCCGTCAACGGGCTCGTTCCCGAGCTCGTCGAGCGGCATCTGCGCGACAAGCAGCTCGCGCGGGAATCGACGCGACTACTCCGGTGAGGGACCCATGCTAGCCCCGCGTGCCAGGCGCATTGCCGTCTCGCCGACCATGAAAGTGGCGGCCGAAGCGTTGAAACTGAAAGCCCAGGGCATCGACGTCGTCGACCTCGGGGCCGGCGAGCCGGATTTTCCGACGCCGCCGCACATCTCCGCCGCCGCGCACGCGGCGATCGACGCCAACTTCACGAAATACACGAACAACTCCGGCACCGACGAATTGAAGCGCGCGATTGCCGCGCGCTATCGCGCCGATTACGGGGTCGAGTACTCGACGCCCGAGGTGATCGTCACCGCGGGTGGCAAGCAGGCGCTCTTCAATGCCGTGATGGTCCTGTTCGGCGCCGGCGACGAGGTCATCACGCACGCGCCGGGATGGCCGACGCTGGTCGAGCAGATCAAGATCGCGGATGCGACGCCGGTGGTCGTGCGCACCCATGCCGAGGACGGTTTCCGGCTGACCGCCGACACATTCCTCGGCGCGCTGACGCCGCGGACGCGCGGCATCATCATCAACTCGCCCGGCAATCCGACCGGCGCGCTGATCTCCGAAGCCGACCTCGAGGCGGTGGCGCGCGAGGCCGCGCGGCGCGACATCTGGGTGCTGCTCGATCTCTGCTACGAGAAGCTGATCTACGACCCGACGCCGCACAACCTTGTCGGCGTGCTCGCCCGCACGCTGCGCGATCACACCGTGCTGTGCGGCTCGGCGTCGAAGGCGTACGCGATGACCGGATGGCGCTGCGGCTGGGCGCTCGCGCCGGCGCCGGTCGTCAGCGCCTCGAACGCGCTGCAGAGCCATGCGACGTCGAACGTGTGCTCGATCACGCAGAAGGCGGTCGTCGCCGGCCTGTCCGGATCGCAGCAATGCGTCACCGACATGCTCGACGAGTATCGGCGCCGCCGCGATCAGGTCGCCGCCTGGCTCGCCGAAGAGCCGCGCCTGCGGCTCGTCCGCCCGGCCGGCGCGTTCTATCTGTTCCCCGACGTGTCCGAGTTCCTGTCGCCCGACGGCATCCGCACATCCGCCGACCTCGCGCAGGCACTGCTCGACGAAGTCCGGGTCGCGGTGACGCCCGGTGAGGCGTTCGACGCCCCTGGTTTCATCCGCCTTTCGTATGCGACCTCGCTCGAAGAGCTGAAGCGGGGAACGGACCGAATCATCCAGTTCGTTCGGGCGCTCGAAGGGCGCAGGAATGCGGTCGCTCGATAGAGCTCACGGTATTTGAGCAAGAGGAGTTGGACGGAGGCCGCGGAGATTTCAACACGGAGTCACGGAGTCGCGGAGTCTTCACGGAGGTGGCCTGTGGCCCGCCCGCCTTCGGCGGGCCGGACGAACGAGATCAACGGTCGAAATACAAACGCCTCGAGATCAGACTGGCGCTTGTATTTCGGCCGTTGATCTCGTTCGTGCCGCGCGGAGCGCGGCGCCACAGGCCATGCTGCCGCGCTGAAATCGTGTCTTCTCCGTGTACCTCCGTGCCTCCGTGCCTCCGCGGTAAAAACACCGTGATCTCCGTTGCCTCCTCATCCTCCAACACCGTGAACTCGGTCCCCTCGATTTCATAAACCCACATGCTCCGCGAGCTCCACGAACAACTCGTCAGTCTCCTCGGCGAGCAGCATGTCCACACGGACGATCAGACGCGACTCGCCTACGGCACGGATGCGCTGAAGCGGGGCATGCCGGCGGACATCGTCGTCATGCCCGGCAATACTGCGGAAGTCGCGGGCGTTGCGCGGCTCTGTTACGGACACAAAGTACCGATGGTGCCCCGGGGACTCGGCACCGGCTACACCGGCGGCGCGGTCCCGGTGCAGGGTGGCGTGGTGATCGCGCTCGACCGGATGAATCGTATCCTCGAGATCGACGAGCAGAACCTCATCGCTGTCGTCGAGCCGAACGTGGTGACCGGCGATCTGCAGGATGCGGTCGAACGACTGGGCCTCTTCTATCCGCCCGACCCGGCGTCGCTGCGCCAGTCGTCGATCGGCGGCAACGTCGCGGAGTGCGCCGGCGGACCGCGCGCGTTCAAGTACGGCACGACCAAGCAGTACGTGCTCGGCCTCGAGGCGGTGCTTCCGACCGGCGACATCATCGAAACCGGCGGCAAGGTCGTCAAGAACGTCGTCGGCTACGATCTGACGCACCTGCTCGTCGGATCCGAGGGCACGCTGGCGATCATCACCAGGATCGTGCTCCGGCTGATTCCGCGGCCGCCGGTGCAGGCGACGGTCAGGGCCTCGTTCCCGCGCGTCGAAGGCGCCGTCGCGGCGGTATCCAACATCGTACGCGCGCGCGTGGTGCCGGCGTCGCTGGAGCTGGTCGACGCCGAGTCGCTCGAAGCGGTCGCCCAGTATCTTCAGCGCCGTTCGCTCGCGCCGGAAGGCACCGGCGCGATTCTGCTGCTCGATGTGGATGGCGTGCCTTCGGCGGTGGAGGAGGAGGCGTCGAGGGTGGAGCAGGCGTGCCGCGACGCGGGAGCGACGGAAGTGCTGCAGGCACGGGGTGACGCGGAACGCGCGGAGTTGTGGAGCGTGCGCCGCGAGCTGTCGATGTCGATGAAGACGGTCGCCTCGCTGAAGTTCAATCACGACGTCGTCGTTCCCAAGTCGCGCATCCCCGACCTCTTCGCCCTCGTGCAGCAGATCAGGAAGGACTTCCGTCTTCGCATCCCGCTGTTCGGACACGCCGGCGACGGCAACATCCACGTGAACATCATGGTCGACGCGAACGACACCGAGGCGATCGCGCGCGCGCGGCAGGCCGAGCGCGTGCTGTTCGAAGGCGTCGTCTTCCTCGAAGGGTCCATCAGCGGCGAACACGGCATCGGCTTTTCGAAAGCGCCATTCCTGCCGATCGAGCTGTCGGCGGAAGAGATCGCGCTGATGAAGCGGGTCAAGCAGGCGTTCGATCCGCTCGGGCTTCTGAACCCCGGCAAGATCTTTCCGGCCAACTAAAGGAGTCGCGCCTTCCATGCAGGCAATACTGTTGCTGCTCACGCTGTCGATCGTGCTCGCGCAGGGGCCGGCTGCGCCCGTTCGCGTGCTGCTGGCCACGGACGCGGGGGACATCGAGATCGAGGTCGATACGGTGCGCGCACCGATCACCGCGGGCAACTTCCTCCACTACGTCGATGCGCGGCTGTTCGACGAGGGCGTGTTCCATCGCACCGTACGTCCGGACAACCAGCAGGAGAAGCCGGTCAAGATCGCCGTGATCCAGGCGCGGGCGAACCGCGCGCGACAGTCCGAATTCCCGCCGGCAATTCAGCTCGAACGGACAAACGCCACCAAGCTGCTTCACAAGAACGGCACGATCTCGATGGCGCGCGCCGAGCCGAACACCGGCCGCAGCGAGTTCTTCATCTGCGTCGGCGATCAGCCGTCGCTCGATTACGGCGGCGCCAGGAACCCCGACGGACAGGGCTTCGCCGCGTTCGGGCGGGTGGTGCGCGGGATGGACGTGGTGAGGAAGATCCAGATGGCGCCGGCGAAAGGGGAGACGCTCACCCCGCCGATACGGATCGTGAGCGCGCGGCGCGTCCAATAGCTCTCCAGACGGCCTTGCGATATGCTGCAGCCTATGCGCGCAACGATCCGAGCAGCTCTCATCCTGTCGATCCCCGCGTTTCTCGCCTGCGGCAGCACGCCGGCAGCGCAGTCACCGCAGGAGGTCGAGGCGCTCAAGAAGGAAGTCGCGTCGCTCAAGAAGGACGTCGCGGAGATCCGGGACTTTCTCAAAGCCGCGACCAACGGACGCTTCGGCGCGCCAAAGATCGAAGACATGTCGATCGACCTCAGCGGCGCGCCGGTGAAGGGCCAGCCGAACGCGCCGGTCACGCTGGTCGAGGTCTCTGACTATCACTGCCCGTTCTGCAAACGCCACTTCCTGACGACGCAGCCGCAGATCGACGCGGAATACGTCAACACCGGCAAGGTGCGCCACGTGTTCGTTCACCTGCCGATCGATCAGCTGCATCCGGATGCCTTCCGCTCGCACGAAGGCGCGGCGTGTGCCGCCGAGCAGGGCAAGTTCTGGGAGCTGCACGCGAAGCTCTTTCAGACTCCGGTGCGCACCACCGACGAGATCGTCGCGCTGGCGCAAGCGGCCGGAATCGACAGTGGACGCCTGCGCGCATGCATGGACTCCGGCAAGTACAAGACAGCCGTCCGCGAGAGCGTGACCAGGATGAGCGCGCTCGGCGTCGGCAGCACGCCGATGTTCCTCGTCGGCAAGACGCCACCCGCCGGCCAGCCGATGGAGATCGACGCGGTCGTCGAAGGCGCGCACCCGTTCGACACGTTCAAGACCTCGCTTGACGCGGCGCTGAAGACGCGCTGACGCTCGCCCAACTTACAGAATTCGCAGCTTCCTCGACCCTGGCACGAACGGCGAGGACGTGATCTGCCCGTCGAACTGCGCGCCCCAGCGGCCTGGAATCGGCGTCGCGCAGTCCGGACAGCGGCCGTCCGCGGTGATGCGGTATTGCTGGATGAAGTAGCCGTAGCGTTCGACCAGCAGCGAGCGGCACTGCGGGCAGCGCGTGTTCTCGAGATCGCCCACCTGTCCCGGCAGGTTCCCCGCGTAGACGAAGCGAAGCCCGTTGCCCGCCGCGATGCCGGCGGCGCGCATCAGCATCTCGGGCGTGGTGTTCTGCGGATCGTTCATCCGGTAGTCCTTGTGGAACGCGGTCACATGCCACGGGATGTCGGGTGAGATTTCCGCCACGAACGCCGTCAGCCGCGTCAGCTCGTCTTCGGAGTCGTTGAAGCCCGGGATGAGCAGCGTCACCAGCTCGAGCCAGATCCCCATTTGATGCAGCGCGCGGATCGTGTAGAGGATCGGCGCGATGCGGCCGCCGAGCTCGCGATAGTGGCGGTCGTCGAAACTCTTGAGATCGACCTTGTAGAGATCGACCCACGGCCGGATGTACTCGAGCACGCGCGGCGTGCCGTTGCCGTTCGACACGTACGCGGTCATCAGTCCACGCGCGCGCGCCTCCCTGAACACCGCGACCGCCCACTCGCTGGTGATGAGCGGCTCGTTGTAGGTGCTGACCACCACGCGGCCACCGAGGCGGACGGCCTCATCGGCAAGCAGCGCAGGATCGACGTCGATCGGCGGCGACACCGCGTCGGGATCGCGCAGCGCCTGCGACGTCACCCAGTTCTGGCAGTACGAGCAGTGGAGGTCGCAGCCGAGCATGCCGAAGCTGAACGCGAGCGCCCCCGGCCGCGCGTGAAAGAACGGTTTCTTTTCGATCGGATCGCACTGGATGCCGCCGACGTAGCCGAACGGCACGTGCAGCTTGCCGCCGCGATTGAAGCGCACCTTGCAGACGCCGAGCGCGCCCTCGGGGATGGGACATTCGTGGCCGCACGCATAGCAGCGCAGCCGGCCGCGCTCGATCGACTCGACGAGTTCGGGCGCTGCCTCGACCGTTCGCGCCTCGAGTATTTCCGCGAGGGTCGCCATGAGGCGATTCTGACACTTGTCGGTACAATTCGCACATGGCCAAGACTGTCGCCGTCATCGGCGCCTCGAGCAACCGGGACAAATTCGGCAACAAGGCGCTTCGCGCGTTCAACAAGCAGGGATACACGACGATACCAATCAACCCGAACGAGACCGAGGTCGAAGGGCAGCGAACGTATGCGTCGGTTCTCGATTTTCCGGATCCGATCGACCTGGCGACCTTTTATGTTCCCCCGCACGTCGGCGTGAGCGTCATGGACGACGTGGCGGCCAAGCAAATTCCGGAGGTGTGGCTGAACCCCGGCGCCGATGCCCCGACGGTCGTCGCACGCGCCCGCGAGCTCGGACTGAAGACCGTCCGCCAGTGCAGCATCATCGCCATCGGCGAAAGCCCGGGGAGATACTGATTTGACACCTCCTGCGGCGGTGCCTATACTCCGGTGAGCACAACTTCACGAACAACTCCTCAAGTCGCGTCCGGGGCGCTTCGCCCGTTCCGCCGAATAGCAACAAAACCGTAACGTCGTCAATCAACCGTAGCAACGACCATCCACCCTTACTGACACGCCCGTAGTCCCATGCCACAGAGCACAAAGCGCACGTCCGCGCGTCCGGCCGCCGATCAGGCGCCGGCGCAGGGAAAGTCGTCTGCCGAAGTCGTCGAGCAGGCACCCGAACAAGAGCCCGTACCGGAGCAGCCGGCGGCGCAGAGCGCTGAAGGCGGCAGCCGGCCCGAGGGTCCGCCGCCGCAGCAGCCGCAGCCGGGCGGCCAGCGCCAGGAGGGCGCTCAACGGCAGGACGGCCGCCGCGGGCAGGGACTCAACATCACCGAGCTGAAGGACAAGAGCATCCAGCAGCTCACGCAGATCGCGAAGGACCTGAACGTCCCGGGCGCGACCGGCATGCGCAAACAGGACCTGATCTTCCAGATCCTGAAGGCGCAGACCGAGCAGAGCGGCTTCATCTTCTCGGAAGGCGTGCTCGAAGTGCTGCCGGACGGATTCGGATTCCTCCGCGCGCCCGACTACAACTACCTCCCGGGGCCGGACGACATCTACGTCTCGCCGTCGCAGATCCGCAAGTTCGATCTGCAGACGGGCGATACGGTGTCGGGACAAATCCGTCCGCCCAAGGAAGGGGAGCGCTACTTCGCGCTGATCAAGGTCGAGGCGGTCAACTTCGAGGCGCCTGAGCAGGCGCGCGACAAGCTGTTCTTCGAGAACCTCACGCCGCTCTATCCGCAGGAGCGCTTCGTCCTCGAAACGGCGTCCGACAACCTCTCGGCGCGCGTGATGGACCTGATGACGCCGGTGGGCCGCGGCCAGCGCGGCCTGATCGTCGCGCCTCCCCGCACCGGCAAGACGATGCTGCTGCAGAACATCGCGCAGTCGGTCGCCAAGAACCACCCCGAGGTCTACCTGATCGTGCTGCTGATCGACGAGCGGCCCGAAGAGGTCACCGACATGCAGCGCTCGGTGCAGGGCGAGGTCATTTCGTCCACCTTCGACGAGCCGGCGCAGCGCCACGTGCAGGTCGCCGAGATGGTGATCGAAAAGGCGAAGCGCCTGGTCGAGCACAAGAAGGACGTCCTCATCCTGCTCGACTCCGTCACCCGCCTCGCGCGCGCCTACAACGCGGTCATCCCGCCCTCGGGCAAGGTGCTGTCGGGCGGTCTGGACTCGAACGCGCTGCAGAAGCCGAAGCGGTTCTTCGGCGCCGCGCGCAACATCGAAGAGGGCGGCTCGCTGACGATCATCGCCACCGCGCTGATCGACACCGGATCGCGCATGGACGACGTGATCTTCGAGGAGTTCAAGGGCACCGGCAACATGGAGATCCACCTGGATCGAAAGCTCTCCGACAAGCGCGTGTTCCCGGCGATCGACATGCAGAAGAGCGGCACCCGCAAGGAAGAGCTGCTGCTGCCGCGTGAAGATCTCAACCGCGTCTGGGTGCTCCGCAAAGTCCTGGCCCCGCTGTCGGCGGTCGAGGCCATGGAACTGCTGCTCGACAAGATGGGCAAGACGAAGTCGAACGGCGACTTCCTGTCGTCGATGCAGAAAATGGGATAGACCCGTTCTCGCGCACCTAATCGAGCGCGACGGCCAGATACTCGCCCCTCCCGCCACTTGCCGTTGTCCGCGTGGTTCGAGCGCACCTTACTAATTCGTTAGTATGTGGTCAAGTTGACGGTTGCCAGAGCCACGGTGTTGGAGATGAGGCGGTGACGGAGTACGCGGAGGTTTCAACACGGAGACACGGAGTCGCGGAGGACGCACGGAGGCTGATCCCGGTTGCGACGGACTGCTCGGACAAGCAGCCGGTCGCCCGCCGGCCTCCGGCCGGCGTCGGTGTGCTGAGGGGTGGTCGACCTGAAACACGCTGGGAGAAACGTGTGCGTGCTTCAGGTCGGCCACCCCTCAGCACACCACCCGCGCGAAGCGCGGGGCGACCGGCTGCCGCGGAGCGATCCGTTTTCGCGATCCCATTTGCCTCGCATCATCGCAGTTCTTGAGTACGAGCCGACCGAGATCGCACGATTCAAGGCATTTCGCTAGTGAAACGAATCTTGCAACCGGCGAAGCCATGGCGCTCGCGAATGAGGATGGGCTCAACACGCTGACCGGTGGAATCATCTACTCGGCGATAGAAGTTCACCGGCAACTTGGTCCGGGGCTGCTCGAGTCCTCGTACCGGACGTGCCTGGCCTACGAGCTCAGAGAACGAGGAATGACGGTCGGGATCGAGCTAGAACTTCCGCTGCGCTACAAGAGCGTGATCCTCGATGCTGGTTACAAGCTGGATGTCGTTGTGAACAGCGTCGTGATTGTGGAGGTGAAGGCAGTACTCGGCGTGCTGCCGGTTCACAAGGCGCAACTCCTGACGTATCTGAGGCTGACGGGCTATCCGGCGGGACTTCTGTTGAACTTCAACGTTCCGCTGTTGAAGAACGGCGTGACGCGGGTGTTGAATACAAAACCTGCAGCGAATCGTACGTAGACGCCTGTGGCGCCGCGCTCCGCGCGGCACGAATCGGGCAACGCTCGTGAATACAAATGGCGAACGCAGACCAGCGCCACTTGTATTCACGAGCGTTGCCCGATTCGTCCGGCCCGCCGCAGGCGGGCGGGCCACAGGCCGTGAGGCCGTCTTACCCTCCGTGTACCTCCGCGCCTCCGTGCCTCCGTGTTGAAGGCTTCGTGACCTCCGCCTGACTCCTCCCACTCAAACACCGTGATCTCCAACCAGCTATCTCTGATCCAGCTTCCGCCCCGCATCCAGGCTGTCGTGATTCAGGATCGCGTTGAGCACCATGAAGTAGCTGCCGTGCGTCTCGCCGCGCCAGATCGGATTGTTCGAGAACAGGATCACGTGCCCCTTGGCGATCGGCACGTCCACCACCATCGGCCGCTGCGCGATCTCGGTGCCGCCGTCGAGCAGACCCGAGACGAGCAGATCGCGCGCGTCGCCGTAGCGGAACACCACGCGCGGACGCTGCGCCGGCGGGATGATGTTGACGCCGTTGCGCAGCTGATCTTCGCGAATCGGCGCCGCCTGCCACGGCTCGACCCGCGGGTCCTCCGGCAGCGGGCTCGACGGCGGACGGCCCTGCGGCAGATCCGGGTCGTCCGGCGTGCCGCGCCCGGTGGCGCGGCGGGCTTCGCCGCTGCCGCCGCCGCGTCCGCCGCGCCCGCCCACCGTGTTGCTGACGCCGAAGATCGGACCGTCCGACGAATAGATCGACAGCGCGTCGTCGTAGCCGTACGCGATCGGGCTGGTGCCGTCGACCAGCTTCGAGCGCAGAACCGCGCCGGTGATCTTGAGGCGCTGCGCCGGCGTCACCGAGACGCCATGCGTGAGCCCGAACTGCACCGCGAAACTCGCCGTGTCGTCGACGCCGATCAGCACGCCGCCGTCGCGAACGAACCGCTCCAGGTTGGCCATGCCTTCCCATCCGAGCCCGGGCCGGATGTCATCGGTCGAATCGATCTTGCCGATATTCGGCGTCAGCTCCGTCGTCTTCCACGGGATCGGGTTGCCGAACCCCGGCATGCCCGAGATGATCGTCTGCCCCGAGGCGCGCCCGACCGGCGGGAACAGGATGACGTCGTACTTCGCGCGCAGCTGCGCGTCCTTCGCGACATCCTGTGTGCTGATGTACTCGAACGGAATCGCGAGCTGATCGAGCGCGAGCCGCCACCAGCCTTCGTCCTGCGTGTTGATCCAGGTGTGCATCAGCGCGACGCGGGCGGCGCGCGCCGGATGCATCTTCACCGACGGAGCAGTGTCGAGCGCGACCGGCGTGAGGCCGAGCTCGTTCGCCGCGCGATTCAGCTCGTCGGCCTTGATGCCGCGGATGATGAACGACCCGCGGTTGAACTTCTTGCCGCCCGCCTCGAACGGCTCCTCGGCGACGTCGAATTCGACGCCGCTCGCGCCGCGGAAGCGATAGCGCAGCGTGGCGAGCGACGGGTCGGCATTGTGATTGACCGCGAACACGCTGCCGCTGCCGACCACGCCCCCCGGCGCGGCGATGTCGGCGGCGATGCGCTCCATCGGCGCGTCGAGCGCCTTGACGTCCGCCACCCGCGCGACCTTGACGTTGAACAGCTCGCCGAACGTCCAGCCGGTGTCGTCGTACGGGTTCCGCTGCGGATCGTCCGGCGCCCAGGTACTGGTAATCGAGCAGCATGTCGGCAATCCGGCTGTACGGCTGATCCATGCGCACGATGTAGCTGCCGGCCGGGAACGTTCGCGTCTCGGGCGCGTCGTTCGCCGCTTCCTTCTTCGGGCCGCCCGATGATTCCTCGGCCCCGTTGCCGCTGCCGTTCCCGTTCCCGCCACCAGGGGCGTTCTGGCCCTGGCGCGCCGGACGTTTCGCGGGCATCGTCACCGTAAACGCGGCGGTCGATTTCGAGATCTCGCACCCCTGCAGCTGGAGGATGCGCAGCAGATCGGCCTGCGGTCCGGGACGCGGATCGTCGGCGGGGAAGACGTAGGCGGCCGGCCCCTCGGTCTTCGGCTTCAGGATCGATCGCTTGCTCTTCAGATAGAAATTCTTGAGGAAGAGGTTCTTGTTGTCGGCGAAATGATTGAGCGAGACGAGCAGTCCGGTCTGCTGATAGTTGTTGTTGTTCCGCTGCGACCACATCGCCACCGGCAGCGGCGGGTTCTGCTTGTACCAGCTGCGCGCCGTGTCGTTCGGGCCGAGGCGCCGCTCGAGCGTGTCGGCGCCGCCGTTGCCGAACGTCTCGTAGAGCCGGCTGATGCCGTTGTGCGTCGCCGCCATGAACATCAGGTAGCCCGGCGTCCAGGTGTCGAACGTGCCATGCGTGAACACGCCCGGCATGCCCATCTTGGTCATCTCCGACACGTTGTGCCAGCCGATCATCTGCCACTCGTCGGTCAGGATCGGGTCCAGCCACGCGTTGTATGGACCGTCGCCGACGGTGTTGTCGTACAGATACGCGACCGATTCGTGCAGGTCGTGGATGACCTGCGCCTTCCAGCTGATATAGGTATTGAGCACGTTGCGCGACAGCGCCAGCGTCAGCCCCATCGCGTCGCGGTTGTTGTCGTGCGCGACGTACTTGCCCCAATAGAGCGTGGGCGGCCAGTGCTTGTCGGGATTGGCGAGGTGCCACTTGTAGATATCGACCTGGCGGTCGCGGCCGTCGACCTCCACCACCGGCGTGATCAGCGTGACGATGCGGCTGCGGATCTTCTGGATGTAGGGACTCTCGTCGACCGCGAGGCGGTAGACGAGCTCCATCAACGCCGTCGGCGAGCCGGTTTCCGGCGAGTGGATGGTGCCGGTGATGTAGTAGATGGGAACGGACTGATCGACGAGACGATCCGCTTCCGCATCGTCCATCTTGATGGTCCGCGGGTCCGCCAGCTTCGCCAGCCGCGCGCGGTTCTCATCCAGCTTCGCGAGGTTCGCCTCGGAGGACACCGCGACCGCGATCATCTCGCGCCCTTCCTCGGTCTTGCCGATCGAGTAGACCTTCACGCGCGGCGTCGCCTTCTCGACGAGCCGCATGTAGGCGTAGACCTCGTGCGAGTACGGCAGTTTCCCGGGCGCGCCCGCCACGTCGCCGAGCACAACCTGAGGCGTCGGAACGGTTTTCGACGCCGGCAGGTAGTCGGTCAGCGGCGAATTGAAATGCGTGGCGGTGGTGTATTCCTTCAGCTTCCGGGTGTAGGCTTCGTCTACAGCCTGTTTCGGATCCCGTACATAAGGATTGGCAGGCGACTGCGCGCGCGGCGCAGCTCCGGCAAGAACCAGGGCGACGAGAACAATCCATCCATATCGATTCATCGGGATCCTCTAGCAGAAGTGGCAGGAAACGCGGCGAATTGTACTACGGTACGGAAGATGCACGAGGTGTCTGTATTGGCTCATCACGACATCATCGTCATTGGCGCTTCAGCCGGCGGGGTCGAGGCCATCAGCACGATCGCGGCCCAGCTCCCTCGCGACCTCCAAGCGGCCGTCCTGATCGTCCTGCACCTCTCCAAGGGGCGCAGTTTGTTCCCCGAGATCCTCAACCGGGTAGGTCGGCTGCCGGCCGCCCATCCCGTCGACGGAACCAGCCTGCAGTACGGCCGCATCTACCTGGCCCCTCCGGACCATCACATGGTGGTGGAAGGCGATACCGTGCGGATCGTTCACGGTCCGACGGAGAACGGCGTCCGGCCCGCCGTCGATCCGTTGTTCCGATCTGCGGCGCGCACCTACGGTTCGCGCGTGATCGCCATCGTCCTCACCGGCTCGCTGGATGACGGCACCGCGGGGCTGGCGGCGGTGAAGGAAGCGGGAGGGATCGCGGTCGTGCAGGATCCGGCGGAAGCATTTGCGCCGAGCATGCCGCGGAGCGCGATGCAATCGGTTCGGATCGACCACGTGCTGCCGGTTCGCGAGATTCCGCTGCTCCTGACGGCGCTCACCCGCGAGTCCGTGCCCGCCGGATCGCCCCGTCTTGGACCTCATCTGAGGCCGATGGAACCCGACCTCGGGAAACTGCCGCTCGCGGTCACTTCGACGGACCGCCCGGGTGTGGTGTCTGTGTTCAGCTGCCCCGAATGCCACGGCACGCTGTGGGAAGCCGACGAGGAGGGCATCCTGCGGTTCAGATGCCGCGTCGGCCACGTCTACTCGCCGGACAGCATGCTCGCCGCGCAGACCGACTCGGTGGATCGCGCGCTGTGGGCGGCGCTGCGCTCCCTCGAAGAGCGCGCGGCGCTGACGAGAAAGATGTCCGAGCGCGCGCGGTCGCGTCAGCATGGCTGGGTGGCGCGCGCGTTCGAGGAGCGCGCGCGTGCGGCGGAAGAGCACGCGGCGGTGGTCCGTCATCTCCTGATGAACCGCGCCGCCGGCCACATCGTCCCCGACCACACGGACACGCCGGACAGCGCGATCGACGCACCGGTGCCGGAGCCGGCGACCGGAGAACAGGCCTGACTCGCTAGTCCTTCCGTTCCTCCATCAGCAGAATCACGCCGGACGCCTGCTGCCCCTGGCCGAACAGCGGCGCCAGCGTCACCCGGCACTCGATCGGCTTTCCGCGGCGGTTGATGGCGGGAACCGTCAGCTCCTGCTGCTCGGTGCCGTCGTTCAGCACCGTCTTGATCGATCCGAGGAGGTCGCCCACCGGGAGTCCGATGTCCAGCCCGAAGAAGTGCGTGCCTTGTGCCTCGTCCGAGCGTACTCCCCAAAAGTCCACGGCCCGATGGTTCCAGACCAGGACCTTATAGTCCCTGTCGATCACGACGACGGCGGCCCGCATGCTGGCAAACACCGACTGCAGGAACGCATTCGTCGAGTTGAGGTCTGAGCTGCGCACCCGCAGCTCGTCGTTCATGGTCTGCAGTTCTTCGTTGGTCGACTGCAGCTCTTCGTTCATGGTTTCCAGCTCTTCGTTCGTGGACTGCAGCTCCTCATTGGTCGTCTCGAGCTCTTCGACGGTGGACTGCAGCTCCTCGTTGGTGGTTTCCAGCTCTTCGTTCGTGGACTGCAGCTCCTCATACGCGGTTTCCAGCTCCTGCTTGGAGTGCTGGAGCTCGAGCTGCAACACGCGAAAGGCGCTCACGTCGTGGTAGGCAATGCGCGCGCCGAGCAGCGCGTCGTCATCGTCGAGCAATGGCGAGATGACGACGTCGAAGTGCCGTCGTTCCCCGTCGCGTATCAAGTGGACGTCCTTGATCGTGACGGTGCGCCGTTCGCGGATGGCCTCGTCGACGGCGCGGCGCAACTCGGTAGGCCTGTACGAAAGCTTCGAGATCCTGAAACGGCCGCCCGACGTCATGGCCGGAGAGCCCGAATCGCTCGCGCGCGGGCGAGTTCATCGCGACCAGGAGTCCGGCCGGGTCGAGAACGATTCGCGGATCGGTATCCGAATCGAATGCCGCTTCACGCAAGCGGTTGTGCGAGGGATTGTGGTTCGCCATGAAGTCACGACCCGTCTGGGCAAGAATCAAGAGACGATCGCGGTGATTCGGACGCGGCACCGCACGAAACAGCCGGCGTTTGAGATTCAGTGGTGCGAACATCGCCGCGTGGCTGAACAGCATCTCCGCGCGTCCGAGCATGACGCAGCCGATCGGCGTCAGCGAGAAGTAGAACCGCGCCAGGATTCGCGCCTGCGCGTCCGAGTTGAAGTACATCAGCGTGTTCCGGCAAAGCAGCAGGTCGATCCGCGAGATCGGCGCATCCTGCAGCAGATCGTGCCGGCCGAAGATGACCGACCTTCGGAGATCCCGGTTGAAGGTGTACCTCGTTCCGTTCCTCTCGAAGTATTTGTCGAGCAGCTCGGGCGGGACGTCGGCCACCTGCCGTTCGTCGTAGGTCGCCAGCCGCGCCTCGTTCAGCGCCTCGTCGTCTATGTCCGTGGCGTAGATTTTCACGCGCTCGCGCGACGACCTCCGGTCCGAGCGCCTCGGCCAGCATCATTGCCACGGTGTAGGGCTCCTGGCCGGAAGCGCATCCCGCACTCCACACGCGAATGATGTCGTTCCCGCCGCGTTCCGCCAGCAGCGCCGGCAGCACGTCTTTCGCGAGCGTCGACCATACCTCCGGATCGCGAAAGAACGACGTGACGTTGATGAGAATCGTGTTGAACAGCGCCGAAAACTCTTCCTGGTGTACCTGCAGGTAGTCGAGATACGCCTCGAAGCTCTCGACACCGACGATGTACATCCGTTTGGCCACGCGCCGGATGAGGCTGGCGCGCTTGTACGCAGTGAAGTCGAATCCGCGCGCCTGCTGGAGGTGCTGGAGGATCTGCTCGAACTGCTGATCGGCGACCTGTTCTGACATTCGCGAAAATGGTCCTACGGCCGCGGCGGCTGGGGCAGGAACGACTGGTCCAGAGCGGGGAGGACGACGGTGAAGCGGCTGCCCCGATCGGCGCCGTCGCTCGTCGCGGCGACCGATCCGCCATGGCGCTCGACGATGCCGCGGACGAGGGCCAGCCCGATTCCGAAGCCGTCCTGAACGGCCTCGTGACCGCGGGAAAACGGCTCGAACAGGTGAGGGAGATCGTCTGCATCGATGCCGCGCCCGGTATCGGCGACTTCGGTGATGATCAGGCCGCCGTTCGTCCTCAGCGTTACCGTGATCGATTCTCCCGCCGGCGTGTAACGGACGGCGTTCGACAGAAGGTTGGTGAATACCTGGACCAGGCGGTGCTCGTCCCCTTCGATCCAGACGGGTTCGTCCGGCATCACCACCTCGAGGGTGAGTCCACTGGAGGCGACCGGAGAAGACATCGTTTCCACGGCGGTCTCGATCACGCGGCGAAGATCGAGCGGCGCCTTTTGCAGATCGCTGGATTGAAGCGCGTAACGAGAGATGTCGAGAAGGTCTTGCACCAGGCGAGCCATGTGAACCAGCTGACGCCGGAGGACCGCCCGCGCACGCGCCGCTTCGGCCGGGGTCCGGCTCGCCTCGAGCACCTCGAGCGCCGCCTGGGCCGCGCCGATCGGCTGCCGAAGCTCGTGGCTGGCAACCGCAAGGAAGCGGTCCTTTTCGTACGCCGACCGGGCGGTCTCTTCCGCGGCCAGCTGCACCATCGCCATGGCCTTCTGTCCGGCTTCCCACCCGCCGCGCGGTGCCGTCCGCGCCTTCTTGACAGCCTCGCGGATCTCGGCGGCGCGCTGAACGGCATTCGCCGCCCGCTCCTGAGCCCGCCGAACGGTATCGGTGGCGCTCTCGAAGCTCTCGCGGAGACGGTCGTCGATTCCTTTTGCCGGGGCGCTCACCGCTGACACCTTTCCGCTCTTGCAGACCTTCTCGGTACGGATTATGTGCCTAAGGGTAGGAAGTTGCCAGCGCTTCCGGCGGCTATCCGACTAGTGTGACCAGGCTCCGGCGCGAATGGTCGTAACAGAACAGCCCACACCCGTTTCGGCAGGGAGAGTAGTAGTCAAACGTCGTCCCGTCGAGCGTGCGCTGCTCGGAGAACAGGAGCGGTTTGCGGCATTTCGGGCACGTTCTGACGGTCGTGCTTGCGAGCGATGCCTCGTCGGAAGAACCGCCGAGGAGGCCGAGGCGCCGCTCGCCAATACGGGCGGATCGATTGAGCAATTCCGTGGACTTGGCGACCAGCTGGGGCACGCGCGCGCGGGCGCGCGCGCTGCGCTCCCGCAGGACGGATGATTTCAGGCTCAGCCATTTGACCCGCCGGACCAGCGTTGTCGAGCCGCACGGGCTTGTAGAAGATGGCTGTGAACAGCTCCGCGTCGGCCTCCGAGTTTCCCGGGCTCCAGACCCGTGACGGCGACGATGGGCGTCTCACTGAACCGTGTGCTCTCCCGAAGCGCCCTGGCGAGCCCGAATCCGTCGCCCGGCGCCGGGAGGGCAATGTCCATCAGCACCGAGTCGGGCCGCAGATCGATTGCGTATTCGAGCGCGTCGTCGGCATCAGCCGCCTGAGCGACCCACAGGCCGGCGAATCCGAGCGCGGTCTGATACAGATCGCGGGTGTCCGCGTCGTCCTCCACGAGCAGCACGATTGGCGGCACGCCGATCGACGGATATGGAGCCTCGGTTTCCATCGGCTGAACGCTAACTTTGCGCGCCCCCTGTGGCAATGTCAAGCGGACCCATGATCGCCTTCAACTCGTCCGCCTCGATGACTTCCTTCTCGAGCAAACGCTCCGACAGCCGATCCAGCGTCGTCCGCCATTTCCGCAGGATGTCCCTCGCGGCGTCGTGCGCTTCGGTCATGATGCGCGTGACCTCGTTGTCGATCTTCACCGCGGTTTCCTCGGCGTAGTTGCCGCGCTCGGGCCCAAATGGCAGGTCGAGAAACGCGCCGTGCTTGTGGCCGTTGTAGCTGACCGCCCCGAGCGCGTCGCTCATCCCGAATTCAGTGACCATCGCGCGGGCGATGTCGGTCGCACGCTGCAGATCGTTCTGCGCGCCGGTCGAGATCTCGCCGAACGCGATTTCCTCCGCGCTCCGTCCGCCGAGCAGCACGGCGAGCTGGCTGAGAAGATCGGTGCGCGTCATCAGGTAGCGATCCTCCAGCGGCAGCTGCATCGTGAAGCCCAGCGCCCCGAACCCGCGCTGGACGATCGAGATCTTGTGCACGGGATCCAGCCCGGGCATGACGCTGGCGACGATCGCGTGCCCCGACTCGTGATACGCGACGATGCGGCGCTCCTTGTCGCTCATGACGCGCTTCTTCTCGAGGCCGGCAACCACCCGGTCGATCGCTTCGTGGAAGTCGTGCCGGTCCACTGCGCGCTTGTCGCGCCGGGCGGCGAGCAGCGCCGCCTCGTTGACGAGATTCGCCAGATCGGCGCCGGCAAAGCCGGCGGTGCGGGCGGCAATGATCCTCAGATCGACATCTTCGGCGATCTTCACGTGCTTGACGTGAATGCGCAGGATCGCCTCGCGCCCCCGGACGTCGGGCTTGTCGACCAGCACCTGACGATCGAACCGGCCGGGACGGAGCAGGGCAGGGTCGAGCACCTCGGGACGGTTGGTGGCGCCCATCACGATGACGCCCTTCCGCGCATCGAATCCGTCCATCTCCGCGAGCAGCTGGTTGAGCGTCTGTTCACGCTCTTCGTGGCTGCCCATCGGTGTCTGGATGCGCACCTTGCCGAGCGCGTCCAGCTCGTCGATGAAGACGATGCAGGGCGCGCGGCTCTCGGCCTGCGTGAAGAGATCGCGAATCCTCGCCGCGCCGACGCCGACGAACATCTCGACGAACTCGGACCCGCTCAGCGAGAAGAACGGGACCGTGGCCTCGCCCGCCACCGCACGCGCCAGCAGCGTCTTGCCGGTTCCGGGGGGCCCGACGAGCAGCACGCCTTTCGGGATGCGGCCGCCGAGGCTCGTATACTTTCGCGGGTTCTTCAGGAACTCGACGATCTCGCGCAGTTCCTCCTCGGCCTCGTCGACGCCCGCCACATCGCCGAAGCGCACCTTGACGTCGTCTTCCGCGTAGATCTTCGCGCGGCTGCGCGCGAACGACATCACGCCGCCTTCGGCGCCGCCAATCCGCCGGAACATGAAGCTCCACACCGCGACCAGGAACACCAGCAGGATCACCCAGCCGAAGATCTCGCCGAGCCAGCGGTTCGTGATCTCTCCCTTGACGCCGACCCCTTTCGCCATCAGCTCTTCGACCAGCTTGGGATCTTCCACCCGCACGGTGTGGAACGCACGCGTGCCGCCGCCGTCCGTTCGCAGCGTGCCGCGGACGTGGTCCTCGGCGATGACGACGTCGGAGACGCGTCCGTCCTGGAGCTGCCGCTTGAAATCGCTGTAAGGGATGGCGTCGCCGGACTGCAGCGAGAAGAAGATCAGCTGGCCGATCGCCAGCAACAGGAGGAACCCGAGCGCGATCCACATCGCCGACCCGGCGCCGCGGCGCGGGGTGAGTCGCCGATCGCCAGGGCGCCGCCCGCGAGGGTTGACGTCGGCGCCGTGTCGCTCGTCTGCCATGCGTCGATCCTGTCCTTACGCGGGAACGGCGACGACCTGCCGGCTGAACTGCAGCTCGCCGCCGACGGCATCGACCCTGACCAGGTCGCCTTCCTTGAATTCGCCCTGCAGCACCCGCATCGCCAATGGGTCGAGGATGCGCCGCTGAATGGCGCGCTTGAGCGGCCGCGCGCCGTAGGTTGGATCGTAGCCATCCTCGATCAGCAGGTCCTTCGCGCGATCGGTCAGCTCGACGCGGATCTTGCGCTCCTCGAGCCGCTTCATCAGGCTGCGCAGCTGAATGTCCACGATCGATCGCAGCTGCTCGCGTGTCAGCGGCGTGAAGATGATGATCTCGTCGATGCGGTTCAGGAACTCCGGCCGGAACTGCTCGCGGAGCGTGTTCATGACCTCGCGCCGCGTCCCTTCGTCCAGCTCCGCCCGCGCTTCGAGCTCGTAGCGCGCCGCCGCCGCGGCAATGAAGTGGCTGCCGGCGTTCGACGTCATGATCACCACGGTGTTCCTGAAGTCGACGGTCCGCCCTTTGCCATCCGTGAGCCGCCCGTCGTCGAGCAGCTGCAGCATCACGTTCAGCACTTCGGGATGCGCTTTCTCGATCTCGTCGAACAGCACGACGGCATAGGGGCGCCGCCGTACCGCTTCAGTCAATTGACCGGACTCTTCGTATCCGACGTAGCCGGGAGGCGCGCCGATCAGCCGCGACACCGTGTGCTTCTCCTGGTACTCCGACATGTCGATCCGGATCATCGCGTGCTCGTCGTCGAACAGGAACTCCGCGAGCGCCCGCGCGAGCTCGGTCTTGCCGACCCCGGTCGGGCCAAGGAAGATGAAGCTCCCGAGCGGACGGTTGGGATCCTGAAGCCCCGCCCGGGCGCGGCGGATCGCGTTGGCGACCGCCCCGATCGCCTCGTCCTGACCGACGACGCGGTCGTGCAGGCGCTCTTCCATCTTGAGCAGCTTCTGGATTTCACCTTCCATGAGGCGGCTGACGGGAATGCCGGTCCACCGGCTGACGATATCGGCGATGTCCTCCTCGTCGACCTCCTCCTTGAGCATGCGCTTGTCCTTCTGCAGCTCGCCGAGGCGGGCTTCCTGCTCCTTGATCCGGCGTTCGGTCTCCGGCAGCCGGCCGTACTGGAGCTCCGACGCCTTCGCGTAGTCGCCCGAACGCGTCGCGCGCTCGACTTCGAGCCGCACCTGCTCGAGCTCCTCGCGCAGCTTGCGCACGGCCTGGATCGCTTCCTTCTCCTGCGACCAGTGGGCGGCCAGGCGATCTTTCTCCTCCTTCAGGTTCGCCAGCTCTTTTTCGAGCTTTTCGAGGCGCTCCTTCGATGCCTTGTCCTTTTCCTTGCGCAGAGCCTCGCGCTCGATCTCGAGCTGCATGATGCGCCGCTGGACTTCGTCGAGCTCGTTCGGCAACGAGTCGATTTCCATGCGCAGCCGGGCAGCCGCCTCGTCCACGAGATCGATGGCCTTGTCCGGCAGGAATCGATCCGTGATGTAGCGGTGGGAGAGCACCGCCGCCGCCACCAGCGCCGAGTCCTTGAACTTCACGCCATGATGAATCTCGTAGCGCTCGCGCAGGCCGCGCAGGATGCTGATCGTGTCCTCGACGCTCGGCTCGTCGACCTGCACCGGCTGGAACCGGCGCTCGAGCGCCGCATCCTTCTCGATGTGCTTGCGGTATTCGTCGAGCGTCGTCGCGCCCACCGTGTGCAGCTCGCCGCGCGCCAGCATCGGCTTGAGCATGTTGGACGCGTCCATCGCGCCCTCAGCGGCGCCCGCGCCGACCACCGTGTGCAGCTCGTCGATGAACAGGACGACCTGTCCCTGCGCATCGGCCACTTCCTTGAGAACCGCCTTGAGGCGCTCCTCGAACTCGCCGCGATACTTCGCGCCGGCGACGAGCGCGCCCATGTCGAGCGCGACGATGCGCTTGTTCTTGAGCCCTTCCGGAACGTCCTCGCGGATGATCCGCTGCGCGAGCCCTTCGACGACGGCCGTCTTGCCGACGCCGGGCTCGCCAATCAGCACCGGGTTGTTCTTCGTGCGGCGGAGCAGGACCTGGATGACGCGGCGGATCTCGTCGTCTCGGCCGATGACCGGATCGAGCTTGCCGCGCCGCGCGAGCTCAGTGAGGTCGCGCCCGTATCGCTCGAGCGCTTCGTAGGTGCTCTCGGGTGTCTGGCTGGTCACGCGCTGCGAGCCGCGGACGGACGTCAGTGCCTGAAGGATCGTGTCCTTGGTGATGCCGTGCTGCTGCAGCAGCTGCGCGGACGGCGCGCGGCCCAGATTCGGACGCCATCGCGATCAGCAGATGCTCGGTGCTGACGTACTCGTCCTTCAGACGCTCGGCTTCCTGTTCGGCGGCGTCCGTGACCCGCCGCAGCCTCGGCGAGAGTGCGACCTGTGTACTGCCATGCGTGCGCGCCTGACGATTGAGCTCGGCGCGGACCGCGCCGGCCAGCGCCGACGGATCGGCATTGAGCTTCCGCACGAGCGTCGGCACGATCCCGTCCTTCTGTTCGAGCAGTGTGAGCAGCAGGTGCTCGGGAAGGATCTCGGGATGGCCCTCGCGGTCGGCGAACTGCTGCGCCGCCAGAATGGCTTCCTGTGCTTTCTCGGTGTACTTGTTGATATTCACGACAGTTATTTCTCGATTTTGGCCAGCGATTCATAGTGCTGGCGTTGTTCCTTCGTCAGCGTACGCGGCACCTGGATTTCCGCCGAGGCGTACAAGTCGCCGCGCTCATCGGGCTTGCCAATCGTCGGCATCCCGTGCCCTTTGAGGCGGAACACCTGGCCGTTCTGCGTCGTTTCCGGGATCTTCAGCCGCACCGACCCGGTGATCGTCGGCACCTGGGCTTCGCCGCCGAGGACGGCTGTCGTGACCGGCAGCGCAACCTTGGCATGCAAATCGTTGCCCTTGCGCTCGAAGACCGGGTGCGGCCGCAGCCGGACGCGCAGATACAGATCGCCGGCGGCGCCGCCATTCGAGCCCGCCTCGCCCTCGCCGGCGGCACGCACGCGCGAACCGTCCTTCACGCCGGCCGGAATCCGCACGTCGACGCTGCGCGCGTGGCCGTCCTGCTTGATCGAGACGCGGCGCGTCGCGCCGTGGAACGCCTCCTCGAGCGTCAGCTCGACTTCGCTCTCGATGTCGCGGCCGTTGGCGCTGCGCGGCGCCCGCCCGGCGCGCTGGCGTCCGCCCGCTTGAGGGCCGCCGCCGCCGAAGAAGGTGCGGAAGAAGTCGGAGAACGGATCCTCGTTGCCGAAGATCTCGTTCATCTCCTCCTGGGTCATCGTCCGGTAGCCGCCCGGACCGCCCATGTTGATGTTCCACGCGCCGCCCTGGCCGCCGAAGTCCGCCGCGCCCGGCCACGGCTGGCCTTGTTGCTGCGCCTGCTCGTACATGCGCCAGTTCGCACCGAGCTCGTCGTACTTGCGCCGCTTCGCCGGATCGCCGAGCACCTCGTAGGCTTCGTTGATCTCCTTGAACTTGCCCTCCGCGGACTTGTCCCCCGGATTCACGTCGGGGTGATGCTTGCGGGCGAGCTTGCGGAACGCCTGCTTGATCTCCTTCTCCGACGAGGCCTTCGATACGCCGAGCGTCTGGTAGTAGTCCTTGAATTCCATCAGGCTGATGTGTCACGAAGGTCTGGCTGGCACCTGGCACCTGGCACCTTTGCAAGGCTCAGAGGCCGACCATCTCTCCGATTTTCTTGATCTCGCGCGCCAGGCGGCGCCGGGCGTCCGGATTTTCCTCGTCGTGCATGAGCGGCCGGATCCGTTGCACGGACTCGGCAATCGAGAGCAGGCGCTGTACGCCCGCGAGATTGACGCCGGCTTCGTCCACCAGGTGTTTGATGAGCTTCAGTCGTTCCAGCTCGTCGTCGGTATATACCCGGATGCTGCCCATCGTGCGGGTCGGGCTCACCAGCCCGAGGCGCTCGTACTTCCGCAGTGTCTGCGGGTGCATGTCGAGCATCCGGGCGGCCATGCTGATAAAGTACAGATTGTGTTGGATCATGCGTCGATCCAAATATAGGACTTGATACGGATCGTGTCAAGTCGGCCACCCTGCTGAATGGACGTTCATTTCTCAGATTTCCTGACCATTGCGCTGCTGGTCGTGCTCGAGGGACTCCTCAGCGCGGACAACGCGCTCGTGCTGGCGATCCTGGTTCTCGGGCTGCCCAGGCACCAGCAGCGGAAGGCGCTGCGCTACGGCATCCTCGGCGCGTTTGCGTTCCGGATCCTGGCCACGCTGCTCGCGGTTCACCTGCTGGCGGTGGCGTGGGTCAAGCTCGTCGGCGCGCTGTATCTGCTGTATCTCGCCTGGAACCACTTCTTCGGCCACCACTCGGAGCCGGGGGAAAGGCGGGCCATCAAACCGGCGCGCGCGGCGCTCGGCCTGAGCGCCTTCTGGGCCACCGTCGTCAAGGTGGAGCTGACCGACATCGTCTTCGCGGTGGACTCGATCCTGGTCGCGGTCGCGATGTCGAGCAAGACGTGGGTGATTATTTCAGGCGGCGTGCTGGGCATCATCACCATGCGCATGGTGATCGGCAAGCTGCTGGCGGTCGTCCGGCGCTACCCGGCGCTCGTCGACGGCGCCTTCATCATCATCGCGTGGGTGGGCGTCAAGCTGTTGATCGAGTACCTGCACTCGGCGCACTACATCGCCTTCGAGATCAACAAGTGGTGGTCGTTCGGCCTGATCGTCGTGATCTTCACGATCGCGTATCTCTACGCGCGGCGGCAGGGGCCGGTGGAGGACGACGAGGACAGCGAGGCGACGGCGCTTTTGAGTGAGGAGAAATAGCGCAGGGATCAACTCCCAACTCCCAAACGGACTCCCAACGCCCAACTCCCAACTGGGAGAATTCGTTTGGGAGTTGGGAATAGTTGGATTTGGGATTTGGGAGTTGGGACTTACGCGCGTCAGTAGTCTGAGGTCAGCTTGAGAGCGAGCGTTTCGTTCCCGCCTTCGCCGAGCGTGAACCGCCGTCCCTTGCCTTTGAGACGTTCGAGCACTTCGGGGTCGTTCCATTCGCCCTGCGGAATGTAATCGACCGCGACCGCGTGATAGGTGCCCGGCGGCAGGTTCTCGAACTTGAAGCGCCCCTCCTGATCCGGACGGCGGCCGGACACCCAGCGCGTGTTCGGCACCCTCCACAGCTCGGGGTTGTCCGCAAAAATCACGACGGTGTAGTCCTTCAGCGGTGAGCCGTCGCTGCCGGTCGCGGTTCCGGTAACGGCGGTGACGCGCGACGTGAGCGCCACCTCGAGGCCGGCGACCGCGTCTCCGGTTTTGAAGTCGATGCCCGAGTCGGTGACGTCGACGCCATTGAGCCGCACGGCCTTCAACGTCCAGCCCGGCGGCAGATTCACCGCGCGGATGATGCGCGTACCAGCCATTCCCTTGAGTTCGAAGGAGCCATCGGGCTTCGGCGCGCCGGACCCCGGTCCTCCGCCCAACGACATCCCCGGCCCGTCGCCGTCCGCGGCCATCGCGGTGATCCTGATGTTGCTCATCGTCGGCGGCTTCGTGCCGTCTTCGAACGTCACGCGGCCGGTGGCGGTGCTGCCTTTCGACGTCACGAGCACGAGGTTCGGGATATCTTCCCCGGCCACGCTGACCGGCAGCGAGCCGAATTCACCTTCGCCGCCCGGTCCGCCGGCGCTCATCCGGAAGACCATCGTGTTGCCGCCTTCGGAGCTCGTCATCACCTGCATCGAATTGGCCTGCAGCGTGTAGTCGCCGGGCGCGACGCTCGACAGCGTGAACGCGCCATCCTGGTTGGTGCGGGCGCGCAGCCCTGCCCATGCTGAGAATGAAATCACCGCGGGAAGCGGGCGCCAGGTTGATCATCGCGCCGCTCAGCGGCTTGCCGTCGGAGCCGATGACAATGCCCGTGACCTTGGCCAGCCGCACCGCCACGAGCGCGAAGTCCACGCTCGAGTTCTCCTGACCTGCGATCAGCGTGACCTTCTGTGCGTCGCTCGCGGTCGGCGTGCCGGGGAAGTAGGTGGGCGCATATCCCGACGTCGGCGTGGACCCGCTTGGACCGGCGCCGCCGCCGCCTCGCAGACCCTCAGCCGCCAGCATCTCGATCGCCATGAACTCGGCGCCCGTGTTCCGCATCGTGGCGCTCACGTAGTACTCGCCGGGCGGCAGGCCGTAGAGCCTGAACTGTCCGAGATCGTTCGTCTGCGCGATCCGTCCGGGCGCCGGCGTCAGCTTGCGGCGTCCGCCGGACCACTGCTGCCGCAGCGCCGTGACGGCGACGTCAGGCATCGGCTCGCCGAACTCGTCGACGATGCGCCCGGCAATGACGCTGCCGCGGGGCATGACGATGTCCGCGTTCTCGAGCACCTGCTTGTCCGCAAGCTCGATCGGACGTCCCGATTCGAACGGACGCGTCTGTCCGTACTGCACGTTGACGAAGCCGGACTTGCTCGCGTTGACGGTGAACCGGCCGGCGGGAAGCTCGCGGAACTCGAAGCGTCCCTCGCCGTCGGTGAGCGACGCTTTCGACCCGATGTCGGGGCCGGAGATCCGCACTTGCGCGCGCCGGATCGGTGAGCCGGTTTCCGCCGCGAGCACCCGTCCGCGAATCTGCCCGGTGCCGGTCTTCATCGGCCGTCCCGGCATCGGGAACGGAAGGTCGCCGCTGGCGACCGCATCCCTGGTGACCACCATCTGCGCGGGGCCGCGGCCGGGGCGGACAGCGCCGCCGACCGCCGTCAGCGCGAGCAACTTCTTGAACATTCGCATTGAGCAACCCTCATTTGTTACGGCATTGAGATCCGCGACAATCCGCGTCGCGTTTACCGGCGTGATCCGCGAGGATCCGCGTTCCGTTTATCGACGTGATCGGCGAAGATCCGCGTCGATTGTCACACGGAGCGCGGCAGGGGAACAGCGCTGAATTGTTAAGGATGTTAAGCGTGGTATCCCCTGTACCCGCCGCGGATAGGACGACCGGACGCGCGTAAAAGTTGTATGCGGGGCTGGCGGCGCTAGCAGCCCGCGGTGCAACCCGCAGGTGCGCGGTGCTTTCGGGTACCATCGGGCCTTATGACAGCCTTGGTGCTTCGCTTCGCGATCACGGTGGCGTTCAGCCTGGTCACGATGTCGCCGGCGCAGTCACGGTCCGCCGAGAATCTGGCTGTCGTCGGAATGGTGACGCGGCCGTACGTCGACACGTCGCGAATGAACTGGTCGCGGACCGACCCACGTCCGCTGCGGACGGCGATCTGGTATCCGGTCGACTCCGCGACGCGGCGCGAAACGATCTTTGGCGGACCTGTGGCCGAGCAGATCTTCGTGCCGGTGGAGGTCGCGCCCGCCGCAACGCTGTCTGAGCGGTCTCGGAAGTATCCGCTGGTCGTCATGTCCCACGGCACCGGCGGTTCCGCGGTCATGATGATGTGGCTCGGCATTCATCTCGCCGCGAACGGATACATCGTCGCGGCCGTGAATCACCACGGAAACACCTCCGCCGAAAAGGAGCCCGCGCCGCAAGGATTTCTCCTGTACTGGGAGAGAGCCACAGATCTCAAGCTGGTGATCGACTCGCTCTTACGCGATCCGGTGTTCGGTAATCGGATTGACGATCGTCGGATCGGTGCAGCCGGGTTCTCGCTCGGAGGCTACACCGCAATCGCCGCCGCTGGCGGCCGGTTCAGTCAAAGCACGTTCGACGGATTCTGCGGATCGGCGCAGCGTGACTTTACATGCGAGCCGCAGAACGAATTTCCCGAGGCGCCAGCTAGGTTTGCTCTGATCCGCAACAGCGACGCGGTAGTGCGTGAATCGCTTCGCCGGTCCGGCGTCTCCTACCAAGATCGACGCATCAAAGCCGTATTCGCCATCGCCCCCGCCCTCGGAAGCGGATTCACGGAGAGCGGCCTGCGTCCCATCAACGTTCCGGTCCACATCGTGGTCGGGAACGGAGACGTCATTGCGCCGCCGCTCACGAACGCGGAACGCTACGCGTCGCTGATTAAAGGTGCCAAGCTGACCGTGCTGCCCGGAGACGTCGGTCACTACACATTTCTCCACGAGTGCACGCCGCGCGGGCGAGAGGTGTTGCCCATATGCCGGGATGCCGCCGGCGTGAATCGCCAGGCGGTCCACGAATCCGTCCGTGAGCTTGCGCTCATCTTCTTCAACTCCGTCTTGGCCGAAGTACGGTGAGACCGCGACCCCATGGCTGAACCCTCAACGGACCACACCACGGGCTGCTAGCGCATGTCCGACGCGGCGGGGTAGCCGGGGATGCTCCTGGCGGCGCGGACCGCTCGCAGGATGGCCTGCGACGTCAGGTCGGCGGCAATCGCGCCGATGCGATCGACGTTGGCGGCGGCGCTGTTCGTCCCGGTCGCCAGCGCGAAGATCGTGTCGCCGTCCATGCTGGTGTGCGACGGCACGATCGCGCGGGCGAATCCGTCGTGCGCCATCGCGGCCAGCTTCTTCGCCTGCGCCTTCGTCAGCCTGGCGTTGGTCGCGACGACCCCGAGCGTCGTGTTCTGCAGCGGCAGCTGCTCGAGCTCCTGCGGCCGCTGCATGATGATCGTGCGGACGTCGGCGAGGCCGCGGCCGTCGGCAGTCCGCGTGCCTGCCACGATCCGGCCGGTCGACGGATCGATCACGTCGCCCATGGCATTGACCGCGACGAGCGCCGCGACGACGAGCCCGTCAGGGAATTCCGCGTGCACGCTGCCGAGGCCGCCCTTCATCGCGCGCTCCCGGCCGGCCATCTTTCCGATCGTCGCACCGGCGCCGGCGCCGACGTTGCCTTCCTCGACGGGTCCATTCGACGCCGCCTTGCTTGCGGCGTAGCCGCAGGCCGCGTCGGGCCTGATCTTGAAGTCGCCAACGCCGAGATCGAACAGGATCGCCGCCGGCACGATCGGCACGACGCCGCCGCCGATCGGAAACCCGATGTTGTTCTCCTCGAGATAGCGCATCACGCCGGTGCGCCGTATCGAGGCCGTAGGCGCTTCCGCCCGAGAGCACGATCGCCTGAACCTTCTCCACGGTGTTGACCGGATCGAGCAGATCCGTCTCGCGCGTCCCCGGCGCGCTGCCGCGGACGTCGACGCCGGCGACCGCGCCTTTCTCCGCCAGGATGACCGTGCAGCCGGTCGGCCGTGCGGTGAGCGTGTGGTGGCCGACCTTCAGCCCGTCAACGGCCGTCAGGCCCGAACGCGGCGTCGTTTGTGTGGACACGGTGCATCCCCAGATCGCCAGGGCCAGCGCGCCGATCGCGGTTGCGGAAGGCTGAACGCGCTGCAGAACACTCATGCTGACACCCCCGCGACCACCTCGAGCGGCCGTCCCTGTTCGTAGCGGCGCATGACGCCGAGCACGACGTCGGCCATCATGTCGAGAAAGCGTGGATGATCGTTGACCGATTCGGCGCGGGCCATCGGCAGTCCGATCTCGCGGCAGGTCGCGGCTGCCTCGACGTCCAGATCGTACAGCACTTCGATGTGATCGCAGAGAAACCCGGCGGGGCAGAGCACCGCCGCCTGCAGTCCGCGTGCGCGTTCTTCACGCAGATACTCGTTGACGTCCGGTCCCAGCCAGGGATCCTCGGGCCGGCCGCTGCGGCTCTGATACACGCACGCCGCGTTCTCGGCGTTCATCACGTCGCGCACACGGTCCGCGACGAGCCGCGCGGTGGCCTCGAACTGCTCCCGATAGGGATAACGCTCGGCCATCGACACGGGAATGCTGTGCGCGGTGAAGATCAACCGCGCGCGATCGCGCACCTCGTCCGGCAGTGTCAGTACCGCTCGCTTGACGTGCTCGGCGTTCGCGTCGATGAAGCCCGGATGCGCGTACCAGTCGGACACGAACGTCACCTGCACGTCGGCCAACCCGCGCCGCGCGATCTCCGCGCGCGCCGCGTCGACGTTCTCGCGGTATTGGGTGCAGCTCGAATAACTGCGATGCGCGGCGGCGATGAACCCGATGGCGCGGCGAACGCCCGCGCGCGACATCTCCGCGAGGGTGTCCGCGAGGTACGGATGCCAGTTGCGCATGCCGACGAACACGGGAAGGGGAGTGCCGGCTGCCGCGAGCCGTGCGCGAAGGCCTTCGGCCTGGGCCGTGGTGATGCGGGTCAGCGGCGAGACGCCGCCGAACAGGTCGTAATGATGCGCCACCTCGTCCACGCGTTCCGGCGCGACGCGCCGCCCGCGCAGCACATTGGCCAGGAAGGGGCGCACGTCGTCCGCGCCCTGCGGCCCGCCGAAGGCCACGACCAGAACCGCGTCGAACGATTTGGACACGGGATGAACCTTCACCGCGATTATACTGGCCTTCGAATGGCCACGCGCGTGCTCGAGCGGACCGCCGCATCGACCCGCCTCGTCTCCCTCGACGTCCTTCGCGGAATCACCATGGCGGCGATGGTGATCGTCAACAATCCGGGTGACTGGGGCAACGTTTACGCGCCGCTGCTTCACGCCGAGTGGAACGGCTGGACGCCGACCGATCTCATCTTTCCGTTCTTCCTGTTCATCGTCGGCGTCTCGATCACGCTGTCGCGAAAGAGCACCAGCTGGGGCAGCATCGTCCGCCGTTCGGCGATCATCTTCGCGCTCGGCCTGTTCCTCGCCGGTTATCCGCGCTTCGATGTGTCCACGTGGCGCATCCCCGGCGTGCTGGCGCGCATCGCCGTCTGCTATCTGTTTGCCGCGTCGGCTTACAAGCTGATCGTCACCCCATCCGGCAGAAGCACGAGCCCGGACTGGTTCAGGCCTGCGGTCATCCTCACCACGCTGGCGCTCTCGCTGTGCGTTGTCTACTGGTTGATCATGACCCTGGTGCCGGCGCCCGGAGGGGTCGCCGGCGATCTGTCGCCCGAAGGCAACGTCGGGGCATGGCTCGATCGAACGCTGATGTCGGGACATCTGTGGAAGCCGCGCTGGGATCCCGAGGGTCTGCTCAGCACCATGCCCGCGATCGGCACCGCGCTGCTCGGGATCGTCGCCGGCCTCTGGATCGGATCGCCGGAAACTCCCGAGCGCAAGGTTACCGGCCTGGTGATCGCCGGCATCGCCGGCATCGCCGCCGGCTATCTCTGGAACACCGTGTTTCCGATCAACAAGAACCTCTGGACCAGCTCGTTCGTGCTGTTCACCGCCGGGGCCGCCTCGCTGCTGCTTGCCATCTGCTACTGGTCGATCGACGTGAAGGGGTGGCGCGGCTGGACCAAGCCGTTCGTGATCCTCGGATCGAACGCCATCACCTTATATGTAGTGTCCGGCCTGCTGGCGGAGACGCTCGGCCTGATTCAGGTGAGCGGCCCTGACGGCCGGGAGACGGGCCTCGGAAATTATCTGTACGTCACCTTGCTGGTGCCGATCGCCTCGCCGAAGAACGCATCGCTCATGTACGCGTTCGCCAACCTCGCCGTTCTGTTTGCGCTGCTCGCGTGGATGTACCGCCGAAAGATCTTCCTGAAAGTGTAGCGGCCGGGGGCCGGGGACCGGGGGCCGGAAGGAACTCGGGCGGCGCGGCAGGCAGGTTTGGCCTGCCCAGGCCCGTATGGTTGCTCGGGTGGGTGAGTTTCTTCACCGACACGGCAACCGAGATGGTCTACCCGCTGCTGCCGCTGTTCCTCACGCGGACCCTCGGCGCCGGTGCGATGTCGCTCGGGATCATCGAGGGCGTTGCCGAAGCCGCGAACAGCGTGCTGAAGATCCTGTCGGGCAGGCTCACGGACAAGTGGGGAACCCCCAAGCCAATCGTCCTCGTCGGCTACGTGCTGTCGTCAGCGATGCGACCACTGATCGGACTCGCTTCGTCATGGACGCACGTGCTGGCGCTTCGCTTCGCCGATCGGCTCGGCAAAGGCATCCGCGGCGCGCCCCGCGACGCGATGCTCGCGACGTTCGCCTCGCCCGAACAGCGCGGCCGCATCTACGGCTTCCATCGCGCAATGGATCATGCCGGCGCCGTGCTCGGTCCGCTGCTTGCGACCGCGTTCCTGTACTTCTATCCCGAGAATTACCGGACGCTCTTCGCGCTGACGATCGTCCCGGGAATCATCGTCGTGATCCTGCTGTTGCGCGTGCCGAATGTGCGAACCACCGCGCCCGCATCAGCGCCCAGCGCCGAGCGCCCAGCGCCGAGCCCCGAGCCCCGAGCCCCGAGCCCCGATCTACTCAAGGCATTAGCCATCATCCTCCTCTTCTCCCTTGGCAACGCGAGCGATGCATTCCTTCTGCTTCGACTCACCGATCTGGGTATCGCGGCCGTGTGGGTGCCGCTCCTGTGGTCCGCGCTGCACGTCGTCAAGGTGGGCTCGTCGGTGATCGGCGGCGAGCTGTCGGATCGCTTCGGGCGCCGCGCGATGATCGGGCTCGGCTGGATCGTCTACGCGCTCGTCTATGCCGGCTTCGGATTCTTCGACACGCCCGCGCTCGTCATCGCGGTGTTTCTTTCCTACGGCCTGTACTTCGGGTTTACTGAAGGCGTCGAGAAGGCGTGGATTGCGGACCTCGCGGACGCGTCCGAACGCGGCACCGCGTTCGGCTACTACAACGCCGTGCTCGGCGTCGGCAGCCTGATCGCCAGCCTGCTGTTCGGGTTCATCTGGACGCGGGTCTCTCCCGCACGCGGCGTTTCTGACCGGATCCGCGCTCGCGCTCGTTGCGACCGCGCTTCTGTACCTGCTGCCGTCAGGCGGTCGGCGGATCCGGTCGGTAGCGAACTACTTCTTCGCTGCCTGCTCGTGACAATCAGCGGGCTCGGCGAGGACCTTCGATTTCGAGAGCGGTCCGACCGGCGCGCGTCCCGGGTGATCGGGAATGACGATCTCCGTCTCTCCCACGTTGTTGGCGTAGTCGGATTCCGGCAGCATGTGGCAAAACGCCCCGTCGGTGTACGGACACGGCTCGCCGGCGACCGGCGTGAACGGCGGATTCGCCGTAATCCGGATGATGTAGCGGCCGGGCGGAACAGGATCCTGACCGTCCCCGCCGTCCAGCACGAAGAACTGCCCGCCCAGGAAGAAGCGGTATGTATCGGTCCAGCCGACGCTGATGCCCTGGAAGCCCTCGACCTCGCGTCGATCCGCAGGAGCGATACAGGCCAGGGCCTGGGGGCCCGCTCAGCCACGCGGGGTTTGGATCGGTGTCGAGCATGCAGAATCCGCGCTTCGCCGCACGCCAGACCTTCCCCGTAGCCGCGTCGATCAGCTCGTACTTCGCGTAGTTCCTGAAGTGATAGTGCTGATGACACAGCGCGAATTCGAACAATCCGTCTCCGGCGTCGATGTGGTCCTGCGGGTTGCCGATGAAAATGTCCGCGTCGCCGACGTTCGCGACGCCGACGGTGAATCGGACGAGAAGGCGATCGCCTGGCGTAATGCCCCCTTCGATGACGCTGCAGGCTGCGGCGCTCAGCTTCTCGACGCGCACGAGCCACTGGCCGCCGAGCATGTCTTCCCGAACGATCAGATCCGGCGTACCGACGAGGTCCGGCTCGAATCTTGCCCTTCTGTGCACCGGGCGCACCGGACATCACGAACAACAGCATGAGAGCTATCGACAGCACAGAAACGCGACGAAGCATGGTGCACCTCACGGTCTGTTTTCGATAACGCGACTGGCTCGCGCGGCCTCGCAGGTCAGGGCCGTGAGTATATACTTGATGTTTTCACCTCGTCGAAATGAAGCGAATCCTGGTAACCAATGACGACGGCGTGCGCTCGCCGGGCATTCATGCGCTGGCGGAGGCGCTGCGGCGCGTCGGCGACGTCATCGTCGTCGCGCCTCACATCGAAGCGAGCGCGATCGGCCACGCGCTCACGCTGCGGCGTCCGCTGCGCATGGAGATCGCGGGCGACAACGTCTACGAAGTCGACGGCACGCCGACCGACTGCGTCAACATCGGCATCACGCAGATCTTCAAGGGGCCGCCGGATCTCGTTGTCTCCGGCATCAACAAGGGCTACAACCTCGGCGACGACGTGACGTATTCGGGCACCGTGGCCGGGGCGATGGAAGGGGCGCTGCTGGGGATTCCCAGCCTTGCCGTGTCGCTCGAGCGCACGCGTCAGGAGTACGACTTCGGCCCTGCCGCCGCCGCCGCCGCGTCCGTCGCCGAGCTGGTGCTCGCGAACGGGCTCCCGTCGCGCATCTTCCTCAACATCAACGTGCCGCGTGGCACGCCGAAGGGATTCCGCACGACGTTCCAGGCCAAGCGCAATCACGTCACCGTCGTCGATCCTCGCCTCGATCCGCGCGGCAATCCCTATTACTGGATCGAGGAGGGGGACAACGAGTGGGAGTCGGACGGCCGCTCCGACTACCGCGCGGTGAAGGACGGGTACATTTCGGTCACGCCGCTGCAGCCGGATTTGACCGCGTACGACGTGATTCGCGAGATTGAATCGCTCGTCGGAGAACAGACAACCCGCTAGCAGGCCGTGGTGAAAGTAAGACGCGGCCCCCTAGCTATTTCAACTTCTTGAGCATCGTTTGCGCGTTGATGTTGCTTGGATCGAGCTCGACTGCACGCGAGTACGCCTTGACGGCATCATCGCGGCGGCCGGCCGCGGCCAACGCCTCGCCGAGACTGTCGAAGACATTCGAGGACTTGGGGAACTGCTGCGCGTTGAGCTCGAAGACCCTGATCGCGCCGGCGGTGTCGCGCCGGCCGAGCAGCGCATAGCCGACACCGTTAAGCTCGGGTTCGGAGAAATCGTAGCCGTTCGGTTCGGCGGTGTTTAGCTGGTGGTAGAGCGCGATGGCGCCGTCCACACCCTTGCTTCGACGATCGCGAGCATCTTGCGCGCGACCGACAGGCGCGGAGGGGTGAACGGCCGGTGGTTCAGGATGTCGACGATCGCATCCGCGATCTCGAGCCGTCGGCTGTCGCCTTGCGTCAGGATGATGACCGTGATGCGGTCGCCGATACGGCGGCCGAGGAATGCACGCTGACCGCCCGAGTTGCCGGTGTGCCAGACGAGCGTGTCGCCATTCCGCTGCGCGACGTTCCAGCCGAACGCATATGTGGATGTTCCCTCTTCGACGTGCGCGGGCACGAATGCCTCCGCAAGCGTCTTCGCGCCTACGAGCTTTCCTGCCGTCAGTGCCTGGTCCCACTTGAGGAGATCGTCGACCGTCGAAGCGATCCCGCCATCGCCCTTCGTCGCACCTTTCGATCGGAGCGCGACTGGCCGGGTCCGGTTCATCGCGAGCGGATCGAAGATTCTCGCGCGCAGGAAGTCGTCGAACGTCTGTCCCGACACACGCTCGACCACCATCGCCAGCAGCACGTACCCCGCGTTGCTGTAGCGATACCGCAGGCCGGGCCTCGCGAATCGCGTGTGGTTGGCTCGAATTGCATCGACGACGTCACGCTCGAGCAGGTTGGGGCGATCGATGCCGAGATCGCCGACGTCGGGAATGCCGGACGTGTGCGTGAGCAGGTGACGAATCGTGATTCCACGGGCGGCGCCAGCCAGATCAGGCAGATGCTTGTCGATCGGATCGTGGTACTTCACCTTGCCCTGCTCCGCGAGCATCATCACCGCCATCGCGGTGAACGCCTTCGCAAGTGACGCGATGTTGGACGGCGCCGCCAGCTCACGCGCTTCGTCCGCGGTGCGCGCAATCGTGTCGCGATAGACCGGCACCCCCGCACGGGCGACGAGCACAGTGCCGGTGAACTCGCCATTGTCGTGCAGGCGAGTCAACATCCGGCGAATGGTCTCAGCGGCCCTGTTCCGTGCTGAGCTGTCCTGCGCAGACGGGACGACCGTCAGCCCGGAGATCCCGACCAGAACAACAATCGTCAAGAGCGATTTGCGCATCGGATTGCCAGTTGTCAACGGTATTGATACTACCTGAAGGATCGACACGACTGTCGATGTGATGAACCGCCACGACGAAAGGTGAACGGCAGCGGACGCGCAGTCAACAACGGCCCTCGGGCGTGTGAGGTTCCGGCAAGGAAAATACTACTTACCGGTGCCAGCTCCGGGAGCGACACGATCGACATCTGGTACTACACTTCGCCCATGGCGATGGGCAAACGGAAACGCGAGGCGCGCACGATATGGGCCCAATCAATCTTGCTGTCGCCGCCGACCCACGCGGATACGCTCACCGCGCTGAAGGTCGTGGTTGACATCCTGAGATCTCGTGCCCCTGGTGAACCGCGGTGGAAATATCCGAGAGATCATCACCAAACAAGTCCTTGAGCCGCATCTCAAAGGCCTTGCCGTCTATGGGGCCGGGCACTGCGAAAAGATCGGCGGCGGATTTCCAGGCGAGCTCGCTGCCAAGTTCGGAGCTGAACGCTTTTGGTCGATCTGGCCGCTGGTAGGCGAAAAAGGTGCGGCAAAGGGCCGCGCCACGTTCGGGCTCGGGCCGACCCTGCTTACATCGTCGTAAAGGGAACTCAATATGCGGGGATGCCGGCGATCGAGCTACTCGGCGAACCGAACGTCACATTGGGCGACGAGGCGGACGCGCTCGTGTATCACGGCAACATTCCCGATCGCGCCGTACCAGCCGATCTTTCGGGACTGAAGAGCAAGTATGGTGCAGAGATGGAGCGACGGAGAAAACTCATCATCGATGCACTCGCTCTGTGGCAGAAGCGCGGCTGAAGCCCCTCTGCCTGATCTCACACTGACTTTTACCACAAGGGCTGCTAGCGGCCGGCCTGCTTGAAGACGACCTTGCCGTCCAGGCGCTCGATCCGCACGATGTGGAAGGGGAACGTGAGGACCTGTGACGTGATGTCCTGCGGTCCGGGCCTGGACTCCTTCCACGTCACGACAATGTCGTCACCTGCGCGCTCGATCGACGTGATCGCGACGCTGTAGCCGCCGGTATTCCGGAACCCGAGAAAGACGCCGATAGCGATCGATTTCGAGAAATCGAGGCGCGGCGGCGGTTCGTCCGGCTGATGCTCCTTCCAGAGCGCCTGCCATTCTTCCGCCGTGCGGACGGTCGCTTCGCGCTGGCGGTCGATGCCGCTTTGATCCCCTCGAGCGATGGTGACGAAAGTCACAGGGGCCTGCAGTGCAGACGCCAGGCACATGACGGCGAGGATGTGGATCATGCGCCTGGCGTCCTGCTGACTTACTGCGATGCCGACCGGAACAGCAGCCGGTTGCTCGTGCCGGTCGGGATGCCGCTGAGCGCGTTCGTCGTCGCGTTGTTGACGATCGTATTGCGGACCGTTGCCGGCGACGCGCCGGGGCTCGACTGGAGGATGCGCGCCGCGACACCGGCGACATGCGGCGAGGCCATCGACGTGCCGCTGAGCGTCGCGGTTGCCGAGTTGCTCGTGAACCACGCGGAGCGAATGCTCGAGCCGGGCGCGAACACGTCGACGACGCTGCCGAAGTTCGAGAACGACGACCGGGTGTCGATGATCGTCGACGAGCCGACGGTGATTGCCGCGCCGACTCGCGCCGGCGACTGGTTCGCGGCGTTGCTGTTCGAGTTGCCGGCCGCCACCGCGTAGGTCACGCCGGCCTTGATCGAGTTGTTCACCGCGGTGTCGAGCGAGCTGGAGGCGGGGCCGCCCAGGCTCATGTTCGCGACCGCCGGCTTCACGCGGTTGGCAGTCACCCAGTTCACGCCGCTGATGACCCCCGACGTCGATCCGGATCCGCTGCAGTTCAGGACGCGCACCGCGAAGATCCGGACCGACTTCGCCACGCCCCACGTCGTGCCGCCGATCGTGCCCGCGACGTGGGTCCCGTGCCCGTTGCAATCGTTGCCGTTGCGGCCGTCACCAACGGTGTCGACCGCAATCGACGCCCGGCCGCCGAAATCCGAGTGCGTGCGGCGAATGCCAGTATCTATCACGTACACGTTCACGCCGGCGCCCGTCGTCGTGTAGCTGTAGGTGGTGCTCAACGGCAGCGACCGCTGATCGATCCGATCGAGGCCCCACGTGGCGCCAGTCTGCGTGACGTTGATCTCCATCACCGCGTCTTCTTCGACGTAGGCGACGTCGGGATCCTCTGCGAGCGCCAGCGCTTCTTCCTCGGTCATCTGCACGCTGAACCCCTTCAAGGCGTGCGCCCAGACCGCCTCCGGCACGCGGCCGCGTCCGCTCAGCAGCGCCTCGGCCTTGCGGCTGGTGCCGATCTCATCGCCGTCGGCGTCCTGATCGAGCACGACGATGTATTGATTCGGAATCGCGCGGTCGGCCTTCCGGTGTAGTTTGGCGCGCTCCTGTCCTCCCAGTGCCTGCTCCGGAAGCTGCGGCTGCGCGCCCAACGGCAGCAGGGCCAGCATTCCCGCACAAACGATCAGCAGTGCAAACGAACGATGTCGCATGGTTCCCTCCGTGTGTTTCCATCCTCGAACAAGCAGGAACCCTCCGGCGTTCCCACACACCTGAAGCGCGCGCGGGACTGCGTGCGCCGCGGGCGCGGCATCGTAGCACTTCGAAGTTGGAAGTAAGAAGAGTTAGAAGTAAGAAGTTCGAACGGGAACGAAGGACACTGTGCGGCGGCCGCACAACACTTCCGAGGAAGTGATGAGCTCGGCGAGCGGGCGACGCGCCGGTGCGATCAAGGGATCGAGATCGCAACGACAGGCCGGTAATGGTGCTGCCGGCGAGTGGAGGAGGAGGCCCCGGGCGACCAGATTCGCTCAATTCGCCATGATGGGGTAGAATGGGCCTTCACGCTTTTGTCGGGGCGTGGCTCAGCCTGGTAGAGCACTCGGTTCGGGACCGAGGGGTCGGTGGTTCGAATCCACTCGCCCCGACCAACTTTCACTGGTCCATTCCGGACACATGGGTGACAGTTCATTCCGGAGACATAGGTAACACTTTCGGGCCGAACGGATTGTCGATCGGTTCGAGCCGGCACGTCTCGTCGTCGAAGTAGCCCAGATCGTAGTGCATGAAGGTGACGAGCCAGATGCGCTCGCCGACCTGCGTCACGCCGACGTTCTGGCCGGCAAAGACCTGACTGAGATTCACCTTGCGGCCGTTTGAAACAGATGCGGCCGCAGTGGGTGACCGTGACCGTCTGGTCGTGAAACGGATAGGTCGAGGTCCTCGAGGCCGCGATAGGGCGCGCGGCGAGCGGCGCGTAGACGTCGGCCGGGCACTTTCATCGCCGAGCGCCTGGTGCGGCCGCTCGTGGTTGTAGTGCTCGATGAACGCATCGAAGCGGGCCTGCTGCTGCAGGACATTGGCGGCGGCCGGCTTGGTCGCCTCCTTCTTCAAGCGTCAGATGCATCCGCTCATGCCGGCCGTTTTGCTGCGGGATGGCCCGGGCTTGATGCGCTCGATCTGAATGCCCAGCCGGAGCCACCACACCGCCAGTTTGCTGAGGCGATAGAGGGCGTGCGGCGCGAGGCGAACGGAACGCCGTTGTCGGTGCGAATCGCCGAGCGGCAGGCCGAATTCCTTGAACGTGCGCTCGAAGACGGTAAAGGCGTAACTTCTCCTGCGTCGTCGACAGCGCTTCGCACGTCGAGCAGATAGCGGCTGGCGAAGTCGGTGATCGTGAGCGGATAGCAGTACCGCCGATTGCCGAGCATGAACTCGCCTTTGTAGTCGGCGCACCAGAGCGCATTCGGGTCGGTCGGCCGCGAGAGGGCGCGTGCCCGTCGGCGCGGCGCCGCCGGCGTCGCCGGCGGTGCACCAGCCCGTGCCGATCGAGCACCGCATGCACGGTGCTGATCGCCGGCAGCGGCAGCGCCGGCGCAACTGCTGCCGCAGCTTCTCGCGGATCTTCGGCGCGCCCCAGCCGGGATACTCGCGCTTCAGCCGGACGATCGTCGCCTCGATCGGCGCGCGGCAGCCGATTGGCGTGCCGATACGGGCCGCCGGCTGCGATCGCGTGAGCGCCGCGCACGCCGCAGTCCTTGTAGCGGTCGAAAGATCTTGTAGCCGGTTTTCCGGGAGATCCCGAACTCGGCGCACAGCGGCGCCATCTTCTCGCCCTCGAGCAGGCGGGCGACAAACCGGAGCCGCTCGTCCATGACGTGACACTCCTTCCAAGGCATGCCCCCTCCTCGTGAAGGGGCAAAGTGTCACCCATGTGTCCGGAATACGGTGTTACCTATCTCTCAGGAAGGACACCTGTAGGGTCTTACGACGTCGGTGACACTCCGGCTCTCGTCTTCGCGACGAGGCGCTCGTAGGGGGTTTGGCCGTCGAGCGCCCCGTGCGGTCGATGGTAATTGTAGTAGTCCTCCCATTCGCGAAGTTTCTCATTGAACAAGTGGATGTCGTCGCGTGATGCCATTCTTGTCCAGCAGATGATAGAACTCCTGGTCGTCTACGCGGTGGGACCACTCAACCTTGCCGTTGAGCGCGGCGTCCGTGGGCGGATGTACACGTGGCGGATGTCCAGCGCCTCAGATGCCAGTGAAACTGCGATTGAAATTCTGCGCCGTTTCCGTCGGAATCGTGGATCCAAACGGGCAGCCGCTTGCAGCACTTCATCGGCGAACTGGATCGCCGTGCGCTGATTGGAGGCGACGTAGATCTTGAGCACGCGGATCGCGTGCAATCGTCGATGGCGGTGAATTGATACAGACGCTTCCGGGTGCCCGGGATCCGCTCGAGAAACTTCACGTCCAGCTGCAGACGATGCCCTGGCTGCGCTTTCTCGTACCGCTGCCAGCGCTTTCCTGCGGAGCGGTGCTTCTGATTGGCCGGCAGCCGGCTCAGGCCGTGCTTACCAGGATGCGATGCAGGAGGACGGTGCGATGGCCACTCTGGTGAAACCGCTTCAGGTAGTCGGCGATCCGGCGGGGCCCGAAGTGGTACGTGTGGCGGAGATAGAGAATCTTGCTGACGACGTCCTGCGGCGTGGCGCGCGGGCGACCGATGGGGCGCTCGCGAGCCGATCGCACAGCGCTGGCTTCGGCGTGCGCCGCGTAAGCGCTTTTTCCATTTGTAGAAGGTCTTCCGCGACCAGCCGAACTGGCGGCAGGTCCGCGCTACACTTCGCGCGAGATTCCTGCTCGCGATGAGGCTTTCAACCCTCGCGACGAGACGGGCTGATCTGCCTTTGGTCATCGGGGCTCCACTCTAGGCTGATTGGGCCAAGAGAAGAACCCAGCGATGTGTCACCTATCTATCCGGATTTCACAACGCAAAAAGGCCCGGAGTTTCCGGGCCTTTTTTGCTGTTCGCTTGATTCCGGTCCAGGCTGCCTCGCGCGAGCTTCAGTCTTCGAAGAAGGTAGCACCGTACTTCTTCTCGATGTACTCACGCGGTGGCCGATCAATCTCCGCAACGTGCTCGGAGCGGAATGTGATGAGCTGTCCAGCGTGAAGGTTCAGGCCCTCGGCAGATCCCGGATCACTGTCGAGGACGCCAAGGTAGTTGCTGCCAGTTCGCTCCTTCACAATGACCCAAAGTCGATCGACGCCGCGGTCTATCAAGCGGTCTCCGTCCCTGGTTTCAATGTCGAAAAGCAGTTGGGCACCATCGCCCCGCGCGAGCGAATCACGCTGCTCTCGGGATGGGATGTGGAACGTGTCTGGATGCTCCGCCTGTCTGTCTTCGGCGGAGATCAGGGTCCATCCATCGCTTTCAATGGTGGCCATCGAATGTCCGACTCCTGTTTCGGTTGAAGCGAATGAGCACAATCGCGAGTGCGACGAGAAAACCACCAGCGATGGTGATCAAGGCTGCGAGCGCGACACTCATGGCGTTGTGCGGCTCGCGTGGGCGAGGCGGTCAGCCGCGCGCAAGCACTTGCGCTCAGGCAGCGTGAGCAACTGGCCTGCCGCCAAGGCGCGTCGCGTCATGGGCGCGCTGCTGCGGATCGGCTGGCAAATCAAGAGACAGTGGGTCCCATTCGATTTCTTAAGCGATTCGAGTTTAATGATGGCGTAGGCGGACGTTCACGTCGCGATCGCTGCGCTCGTCGCCGTACCGACGCGCGACAATCATGACAACGCCAAGCGCGCATCCGGCGACCGCGGACACGAGCAGCAGCGACCACATGGTCGGCGAGACTCGGGTCACGAGGGAGGCAAGGATCACGAGTCCGAGGCCGCCCACGCCGGTGACGGGGCTCGCGCTGAGATTGACCGACGGAAACCGAAGGCTCAAGCGACGGGTACGTTCCAGCGCGTCGGCGGGCTGCAGATCCACGAGCCGCAGCGGCCGGATTTCATCGGTGCACGTGCCCCATCCAGCGGCAATCGCCGCCAGCACCTGCACCCAGAACCACACAATGGACGGCCGCCTTTCGAACTCCTCCACGAGATCGCCGGCCAATGGCTCGCTGTCGGGTGCGAAACGCTCGAGAAGCGCGAGTGCAACGCGTGGCGGGTGACGGTCGCTCATGTGCGCCTCTCCTTCAGCTGGGGCACGTCGCGCCACAAGGCGACAAGTGCCTGCTGCGTGCTCTTGACGGCACGCACGCCGCGCCCGGTCACCCGGAAAAAGCGCTTGGCGCGGCCGCCGCGCTCGGCGGTCGGAGCCCCGATCGTCGACGCCACCAGCCCATTACGCTCCAGGCGTCCGAGCGCGGCGTAGACGGCGCCCAGAAGCACGCGCCGGCCGCCGGTTACTTCAATCTCTCTCGCAATCTGCACGCCGTAGGCGTCGTCGCCGACTCGAAGGATGGCCAGGAGAATCATCAGTTCGAAATCGGTGAGGAGCTCGCGCGGCATATCTTCATAAACTATGAATAAGTCCCGCAGGCCCGTCAAGCGGCGCGTCGCGCCGGAGCAGTTGCCAATGTTCACATATTGTGAATAAATACGGACGCCGGCCACGCGCCGTGCCGGGAAACCGGACAGGGAGGTCCGATGCTTCAGGGGATCGCCGGTGATCTCAGGCTCGCGCTCCGATCTCTTCGCGGCAGCTCGACAACCACGTTCGCGGCAATCCTGACGCTCGCGCTCGGCATCGGCGCGACGACCGCGGTCTTTTCCGTCGCCAACGGTCTGCTCCTGCGGCCATTGCCGGTAGCGGAGCCTCAGCGTCTCGTCACCGTCACCTCGGCCACTGCACTCCGCTTCGGCTTTCAGGCGGGCGTTGGCTGGAACTATGCCATGTGGGATCGGTTCCGGGAGGGCGCCGAGGCGTTCGACGGCGGTTTCACCTGGACATTCCTGCAAGTCGCCGGGTCGGACGGGGGCGAGGCGCAGCCGCTCAACGCGCTGATTGCGAGCGGCGGCGTCTTCGAGGCGCTCGGCGTTCACGCGCTCGCCGGCCGGACGTTCACGGCCGCCGACGACGTGCGGGGTGGCGGGCCGGATGGCGGCGTGGTCGTGATCAGCGAAGCCCTGTGGCAGCGCCGCTTCGGCGGCACCGCCAACGTCTTGGGGTCACGCCTCTCAATCGAAGGCACGCCGCTGACCATCGTCGGCATCATCCCCAAGAGTTTCCGCGGTGTGGATGTTGGTCAGCCCTTCGATGTCGCCATGCCGTTCAGTGCCGAAGCGCTCGTGCACGGCGATCGCGCCCTTCGCGTCAACCAACGGGCGCTGTTGCTGACGGTGATGCTGCGCCTGAAGCCCGGACAGACGCTTTCGGACGCCACCGCAGCGATGCGGGCGATGCAGCCGCAAATCATCGGCCCCGGGGCGCCTCCGTTCATGAAAGATCCGTTCATTGTCGTTCCCGCTTCAACCGGCATCTCGGACCGCTCCCAACTCCGTCAGCGGTACGAGCGCCCCCTCGTCGTGTTGACGACCGTTTCGTCGCTCGTGCTCGGGATCGTGTGCGTGAGCATCGCGAACCTGCTCCTCGCCCGCGCCGCGGCGCGGCGTTACGAGGTGAGCCTGCGGCTGGCCGTCGGCGCGTCGCGCTGGAAGCTGGCGCGACAGGTGCTCGTCGAGGGGCTCGTGCTGTGCGGCGCAGGCGCGGTCGCGGGCGTGCTCTTGGCGATGTGGGCGAGTCGCGCGCTCGTGGCGCAGCTTCCAGCGTCGAGCGGGCCTGTCTCAATCGATGTCCCGGCTGACTGGCGCGTTCTGGCCTTCGCGACTGGCGTCAGCCTGATAACAGTCGTGTTCTTCGCAACGGCGCCGGCGCTGTACGCGAGCCGCGTGGCGCCTCGGGAGGCGTTGCAGGAACAAGGGCGCACGTCTGCAGGAGGAGGAGCGGGCCTGCTGACACTCGGGCTGATCGCGTTGCAGGTGGCGCTCTCGATTGTTCTGCTCGCGGGCGCAGGACTCTTCATACAGACTTTCAATCGGCTCGTGAGCGTTCCGCTCGGATTCGAGCCGAAGGGTGTGCTCGTCGTCACCGTGCACATGCCTCGCTCGTTGGCCGAATCGGCCGCGCGTACCGGGCTGTTCGATCGGATTCGTACGGCAATCGAGGCGGTGCCCGGGGCGGCGCGCGTTGCCGGATCCATCTGGACGCCTGTGGGCACCGGCGGTGGCGGCCTGTTGACCGACGCCCGCGGCAGGCGTGCGGACGTCGGTCGCGGGGTCCTCGGGTTCAATTTCGTCACGCCCGGCTGGTTCGCCATCTACGGGACGAGCCTTCGGGCCGGGCGCGACTTCGACGCCGGCGACAGCATGGACACGGCACGTGTCGCGATCGTCAACGAGGCGTTCCGCCGCGACCTGCTGTCAAGTCGTGCCGCGATCGGCGAGACCATCGACGCGGGACCGTGCGGCAGCGCCCGCTGCACCGTGATCGGCGTCGTCGCTGACGCTGTGTACGGGAACTCGCTGCGCGACGCACCGCCCCCGGTGGTGTACGTCCCGCTCGCGCAAGCCGCCGACCTTCGACCGAATATGCCGTTGCGTCTCAGCATGCGTGCGGCGGGCAGCCACGAGAGTCTGTTGCACGAGGTCAGGGCCGCGCTGAGCCGTATCGACCCCCGTCTGACGTACACGTTCCGGATCCTTGCCGAAGATGTGCTGGCCGCCGTCGCACAGGAGCGCCTCGTGGCGCGCCTGGCTGGATTCTTCGGCGCGGTCGCGCTGCTGCTGTCGGCGGTCGGTCTCTACGGCGTCATCGCCCACACCGTCGCGCGACGGCGCGGCGAGATCGCCATCCGTCTCGCGCTCGGCGCGCGGGGTGTTGACATCGTGAGACTGATGCTCACCAGCATCGGCATGTGCGTGCTAGCCGGCACAGTTGTGGGTCTGCTTGCCGCTGTCTGGTTGTCGCGCTTCGTTGCGCCCCTGTTGTACGGCCTCGACGCGGCCGACCCGGCCACTCTCGTGGGCGCTGCAGCCACGCTCGCGTCGGTGGCCGTGCTTGCGGTCTGGAGGCCTGCGTCCCGTGCGGTGCGGATTGATCCGGCGCGGGTGCTTCGCGAAACGTAGAGGAACTGCCCTTTAGCGCTCGGCGCCCGCCGCTTCGCGGCGTGCTTCTTCCATCGTTTCGCTCACGCTCGCGGCACGCTGCGACAACCCTCCCGCCGCTACCACGATCGCGGCGGCAACGGCTTCCGCCGCCAGGAAGACGTTGAGCGCATGGGCGTCGACTGCAAGTCCATCAGACATCGCGTTCAGCCGCGTCAGTTTCTCATACCGCTTCGCGGACGTGTTACGCTTCGCGCGCATGGACATTGTCCGCGCGTTGTTCCTCGCGCTCGGTACGCTCGCGGGCCTCTACGTGATGCGCTGGGTGGCCGCACTCTATCGGTCACGCTCGCTCACGCGCGGCGCACCAGCGCGGGTGGCTGCGCCCGGACTGCTCCACACCATCATCGGGTTCGTCACGAACTTCTTCGACACGCTCGGCATCGGCTCGTTCGCCACCACGACCTCCACCTACAAACTCCTGTCGCTCGTGCCGGACGAGCGGATTCCCGGCACGATGCTGGTCGGTCATACGCTGCCGGTGGTCGTGCAGGCGTTTGCGTTCATCAGCGTCGTGTCGGTCGATTCCAAGCAGCTCGTCGCGCTCATCGTCGCCATGATGGCTGGCGGCTGGGTCGGTGCGGGAGCGGTGTCGCGGCTGCCGCGGCGGGTGATCCAGCTAGGAATGGCCACGGCGCTGTTGCTCGCCGGGCTGTTCATGGCAATGGGGCTGCTGCGACTCTATCCAACTGGTGGAGCGGCGCTGGCGCTCGCACCGGGGCCGCTCGTCCTCGCGTGGGTGGGCAACTTCGCCCTTGGTGCGCTGGTGACGCTGGGGATTGGCAGCTACGGACCGAGCCTGGTGCTCTTCAGCCTCCTCGGCATGGACCCCCGTGCAGCTTTTCCAATCATGATGGGCTCAGGCGCATTCATGGGGCTGGTGGCGGCGATGCGGTTCGTGAAGAGCGGATGCTATGTCGCGCCTGCCGCGATCGGGCTGACCGTCGGTGGCATTCCCGGTGTGCTGCTCGCCGTGTGGCTCGTGAAATCGCTGCCGCTCGATGCCGTCCGATGGGGGGTCATTGCCGTCGTGCTCTACACCGCGCTGACGCTCATTCGCTCTGCGGCCGACGATCGCCGGGCGCTGGCCGCGACACGCGCGGGCAGCCCGGCGAGCCTGTGACTAATCGCGATGCCGAAGTCCCTCACGCGTTGGACGCTTCTCGCGGCAGCTGGCATTCTGTGCTGGCTGGCCGCTGTACCATCGGCCACGCTTTCATCCGAGCAGGCCCGCGCGCGCCCGTCACGGCAACTCCGGCAGTCCTTCCTCGAGCGGGTCGCCCGCGCGTATTACCCCGGACGCTCCGGTCAGATCGTCGTGGTCCCGAAGGAAGGTCATTTCATCAGCAGGCGCGATCCGACGGTGCGTTACATGCATGGCAGCCCGTGGGATTACGACAGCCGCATACCATTTTTCTTCTACGGCCCCGCGTTCATCCGCGCGGGGACGTTCCCTGAACCAGTCAGCCAGCAGGACATGGCGCCGACGCTGGCCTCGCTTCTCGGAGCGTCCATGCCCGGTACCATCGCCGGCCGGTCACTGCGATCAATCCTCGAGCCAGCCGCGGTCCGACCGCGTCTCATCGTGCTGGCGGTCCTGGATGGGATGCGCCTCGATTACTTCGAACGTCATGACGCCGTACTGCCGACGCTCAGTCGCCTGCGCAGGCAAGGCGCGTGGTTCACCAACGCTCGGGTCAACTACCTGCCCACCATCACCGGGGTCGCTCACGCCACCATCGCAACAGGAGCGGACCCGCGTGTTCACGGGATCGCCGCAAACTCGTTCTTCGACCGCGTCACCGCCAAAGCCACCGATGCATACGCCGGCCTCTCTCCCCGTCTGTTGATGGCACTCACGATTGCGGACGTCTGGAACCTCCAGACCGACGGACGGGCCGTGATCATCGGCCAGGGCAGTGTCGCGCGCGCGGCGCTTCCGCTGGCCGGACATGGCGCCTGCCAGTTCAATGGCCATCCGGTCATCGCGGCGAGCTACAACCTCGAGACCGGAGGCTGGGAGACCAATCCAGAGTGCTACCGGTTGCCGGACTATCTGAAGGGCGTGAACGCCCGAGCGCTATGGGAAGGAAGCGATGGCTTCTGGATGGGGCATCCGATTGCCAGCCCCGACCAGATCCGTGGCTCGTCGCTGTTCTCGAAGTTCGAGACCGACGCGCTGACCCTCATGATCGAACGCGAGCCGCTGGGGTCGGACGAAGTCACCGATCTTCTGTTCGTCAACCTGAAAACGCCGGATTACATCGGACATCGCTACGGGCCTGATTCACCCGAGCTACGCGAGGCGCTGGCTGCGCTGGACCGGGATCTGACCCGTGTCATCGAGGCTCTTGACGCCAAGGTCGGGCGCGACCGATACGTGATGGCGATCACTGCCGACCACGGAATGCCCGCCGAACCGGACACGCGCATCGGGCGCGAGCGGCACTTCGCCGACGACCTCGTGAAATCGATCCACGACGCGTTCGACCCCCAGCAAAAGCTGGTCACGCATTACGAACCGGAGAATGGACAGCTGTCCATCGCACCCGGCCGATTGCGCGAACTGGGCCTCGACCTCGACGCGCTGGCCAGGTTCCTGGAGACGCAACCTTTTGTCTTCGCCGCCTACACCGAGGTGGAAGTGGCCTGGGCCGCGGCGCTCATCCGCTGACGGCAGGTTCTACTTATCGTCGTTGCGAATCGTGCCCACTCCCTGGCCATCGGCTATCGCCGCGCCCGTGGCGTTCGACAGCTTCACGAAAAACACTTCGTCGGCCTCGCGCTTGCGATCGCCTCTCACCGTGACGCTGACCGCCCAGCTCGTTCGGCCGGCTGGGATTGTCAATGTCCCGGCCGCGGCGTCGTAGTCGCTGCCCGCGGCGGCGGTGCCATTGGCGGTGCTGTAGCCGACGGTCATGTCGCCGCCCGCCATCGGCGAGATCGTGATCAGGAAGCTGGCGATCCGCGTGCCGCTCGCGCCTTCCGTCACCGCGACGTCGCCGATCGACAGCATTGGCGCCGGCGCCGGCCCGTCGCTTGGCGTCAGCAGGACCGCGTGGTTGTGGCCCTGCGCATCCAGCGCGGTTGCGGCAATCTGGCCGGCGTTGTTGATCGCATTCGGATACTGGATGTGAAGGCCGGTGCCGGCGGGGATCAGCGTATTGAGGTTCGTCACGACGCCGTCGGCGTAGATCCACCCGTGAAACTTCGACACGCCGCCAGCCGCCCGCATCGTCCCGACGACGACGCCGGCTTCGTTGATGTCGCTGGCGTAGACTTCCGGACTCGGAACGGGCAGGGGAGTCATGACGCCAGTCGAATAGACAAACGCACGATAGAAGGACTCGTAGGTGTCCGGATCGGTGCGGCCCGAGGAGCCGGCGATCTGGCCCGCGTTGTTGATGGCGGCCGCCATGGCGTCCTCGTCGCCCGCGAGCACGCCGAGATCCGTCATGACGCCGTTCTGCCAGATGAACGGATGCTGCATCAGCCCGAGCGGCGTCATATCGGTCGTGTAGGACGCGCCGACGACCACGCCGCTGTCGTTGATGTCGCTCGCCGCGCTGCTGCCGCCGCCCAGATCTCCGAGCGACGTGCGGACGCCGTTGTGCCAGAGAAACGCGGCCCCCCAGGCAACATGACCGACGACTTGTCCTACCTCATTGATGGCCGTTGCGGCGCCTCCCTGGTTTGCAGGGAGGTCAGGTGTGAGGTCGATGATCGCGCCGCCGCTCCATAACACCGCATGCGTCCCCGTCGGCGGAGTCGTAAGCGTGGCATAGCCTGCAACCTGGCCGGCTTCGTTGATCCCGGCGCCGGATGCGCCCGACCCGCTCGCCAGCCTGCCGAGGTCCGTTTTCGTGCCGTTCTGCCAGAGGAAGGCGCGGTTGGCCGCGATTCCCACCACCTGGCCCGCGTCATTGACGTCCAGAGCATGCGCGCTCTGCACGGTGCCGAACGTGCCGAGGTCGATCACGGTGTAAGGCGGGGCGGCGCCACGCGCCTCCCGGCCATGAGTAGAGAACAGGATCAGAGTGACGGTGGCGAGTCCTGCAAGGACTGCGGTCGTGGAGCGCGGACCTGTCATGCGTCGTGTCCTTCCTGCAGCCATGAATCGAGGATGCGTTGCTGCCCGCACGTGGCAAGCAGCATGCCCGCGGTGGCGAACGCCGAACGCGCGGCATTCTGCCGATTTCAAACGTGCAGGGACGAACGGCTGACGCTTCCTGTACGAGCCTTTCGCCGCTCGTAACAGCGAAATCCGCGTCTTGCTGTGATCCGCGAGAATCAGCGTCCCATCACCGGCCGCGTCCGGTCCTCCAGCTTGCGTCACTACGGCGCCACGACACATGATGAGCCGCGTCTTTTATCGCTGAACGGAGGCATCCATGTCGGTTGCGAAAGTGTCGGAAATCAGCGCCACTTCGACCAAGAGCTTCGAGGACGCGATCAACAGCGGTCTCGCGCGGGCTCAGAAAACGATCCGGAATATCAGGAGCGCCTGGATCAAGGAACAACACGTCCGCCTGGAGAAGGGAAAGATTGTGGAGTACCAGGTGAACATGCTGCTCACGTTCGTACTCGACGACTAGTTCGATAGACGACGGGTTGAGCACTGCAGAGCAGGCGGGCGCGAAAAGGCGCCGCACTCCTTAGACTCAGGTATCCTTCTCCAACGATGGAGACGATCCGGGAAGATCTGCGGCTCGCGCTGCGGCTGGTCACGCGAACGCGTGGCTTCTCCGCGATCATCGTGTTGACGCTTGCGCTGGGCATCGGCGCGACCACCGCAATCTTCGGAGTCGTCAACGGCCTGCTTCTCCGTCCCCTGCCCGTCGCCGATCCGCACCGGCTCGTGACGATCTCGTCCGATGCGGCAATCGCTCGCGGATACCCGGCCGCGGGCTGGACCTTCGGCATGTGGGAGGCGCTCCAGCCGCACCGCGATCTCTTCGGCGGCAGCCTGGCCTGGACGCCGGCGCGATTCGACCTGACGCCAACTGGCGAACGCCAGATCGCGGAAGGGATCTTCGCCAGCGGCGCGTACTTCTCGACGCTCGGCGTCCCCGCCATTCTCGGACGAACTTTCGCGACGGACGACGACCGCCCCGGTGGCGGCGCCGAGGGGCTGGTCGCGGTCATCAGCTACGGCTTCTGGCGACGCCGGTTCGGCGGAGCCAATGATGTCGTCGGCCGACCGCTGATGGTGAACGGCACTCGCGTAACGATCATCGGCGTCACGCCTCCGGGGTTCTTCGGTGTCGACGTCGGCCGCGCGTTCGATGTGGCCCTGCCACTGGAAACCGAGCCGCTGATTCACGGCGATCGTTCGACGTTGCGGAGGTCGCCGCTGCTGGTGATGTTGCGTCTGAAGCCGGACCAATCAATCGAAGCGGGAACAGCATCGCTTCGCACGCTTCAGCCGGCGATTCTTGGCGTGACACCGGAGGCAATGTCCACGGTCAGGCCGCCGCAGAACGCGCAACCGTTCACGCTCGTGTCTGCGGCCGCCGGGACCTCACTTCCTGTTCGAGGTCCGACCGGACTCCGGCAGTCCTACGCGCGTCCGCTCGTCACGGTCCTCGTCGTGGTGTTGCTGGTGTTGGTGCTCGCGTGCGTCAACATCGCGAACCTACTGCTCGCGCGCGGCATGGCGCGGCGGCATGAACTCAGCGTGCGCCTCGCACTCGGCGCGCCGCGAGCACGCCTCGTGCGTCAGCTGCTGATCGAGAGCCTCGTTTTCGCAGCGCTCGGCGCGATCGGCGGCTTCATGATCGCCGGGTGGGGTAGTCAGGCTCTCGTCGCCCAGCTCTCGACGGCCGCCGATCGCATCATCCTCGATCTGTCGGTCGACTGGCGCACCCTGGCGTTCACCGCGGGCGTTTCGGTCGCAACCGTCGGTGTTTTCGGCGCGGTCCCGGCGTTCCACGCGACGCGCCACGCTTCCATGGACGTGTTGAAACTGCAAGGGCGCGACGCGTCGAGGCAACCCCGGTGCCGGCCGGCTGGCCACACTATCCAGCGGCCTCGTCGTTGTGCAGGTCGCACTGTCGCTGACGCTTGTCGTGGCCGCGGCGCTCTTCGTGCGCTCGTTCGAACGCCTCACACGCGTACCGTTGGGGTTCGATCCTGACCGCGTGCTCGTCGTCAACGTCGACACGCAGCGGGTCCGCACGGATCCTGGCGATCGGCTGGAGCTGTTTCAGCGGATCGTGGATGCAGCGCGCAGCGTGCCCGGTGTTGCGCACGCCGGAGCCTCGATCTGGACGCCGGTCGATGGCGGCATGCGGATGGGGGATTCCCAGAATCGAGTGCAATTCAACTTCGTTACGCCTGGCTGGTTCGCTGCGTACGGCACGAGCATCCGGCTCGGCCGCGACTTCTCCAGACGGGACACCGCCGAAGCGTCGCCCGTTGTCGTCGTCAACGAAGCATTCGTGCGCGCGCTCATGCCGGGACGGTTCCCGCTCGGCGAGACGATTCCTTACCCGCGATCCGGGGACGGCGGCGTGCAGCGCACGATCGTCGGTGTCGTGGATGATGCGATCTTCGATTCGCAGAAGGAGGGAATCCAGCCGATCGTGTACCTGCCGATCGCGCAGGCAGTGGGAAACGAACCGAACGGTCCCACTGCGATCAGCGTCGGCGTCCGCCCCGCTGTGGGATCCCCGCTGCAGCTTGCACGCAGCGTAGGCGCGGCGGTGACGGGCGTCGATCCGGGCCTTGCATTCACATTCCAGCTGCTGACGGAACATGTGGACGCGTCGGTCCGGCAGGAGCGGATCGTGGCCGTGCTCTCCGGATTGTTCGGCGGCCTCGCGCTGCTCATCGCGGCACTGGGACTCTATGGCATGACGGCATACACGGTGAGCCGCCGAGTGACGGAGATCGGGATTCGGATGGCGCTGGGAGCGCAACGAGCGCAGGTGCTCGGCCTGATCCTCAGGCAGAGCCTCGCGCTGACAGCGATTGGCATCGGTTTCGGTCTGGCAGGCGCGGTTGTCGTGACCCGCTTTCTCCGCGGCATGCTGTTCGGCATTACGCCGCTCGATCCAGGAACTCTCGTCAGCGTCGCCGTGCTGTTCGCCGTCGTCGGCGCGGCCGCCGCATCGATCCCGGCGCACCGCGGCGCGAGGGTCGATCCGCTGATCGCGCTACGGACCGATTAGTATGAGCTTTCGCCCTCGTAACAGCTGAGTGCGCGCTTGCACGGTGTTTGCAACACCTGCAGCATGCGCACAGTCACACTACCTCTGCCAATCTTTGGATTCGTGGTCGCGACACGAGCCGCGCTCGGAGTCGGGGTCGGACTCATCCTTGCGGAGAGACTCTCGAGTCAGAAGCGGCGCATCGTCGGCCCGGCGCTGATCGCGTTCGGCGCCGCGACAACCGTCCCTGCCGTCAGGTGGGTGTTCCGCAGTCTCCACCGCGCGGAGCCGGCCGCTGGCGTCGAGCTGGACTCCCGGCTCGTCGGGGCCAGCCGCTTCGCCCGTAAAGGTGACGACCCGTTCTAGCCGCCACTCTTTTTCGGCGGCTTCGCCTTGGAGCCCTTGTAGTCCTTCAGCCCGCAGAACCCGGCGACCTTGAAACCGTTCTGTTCGAGTAAAGCCGCGGCACGCGCGGCTCGGCCTCCGCCGTTTCAAGCGGTGAGAATCGTCTTGTCCTTCGGCAGCTCGCCAAGACGCTTCTCGAGCTGTGTCACCGGGATGTTGATCGCACCCTCGTAGCCGCCGAGCTCCTCGATTTCTTTCGGCTCGCGCACGTCGAGCAGGATGACGTCGCCCATCGACATCACCGAGTCGATGTTCTCGGCTTTGACCCGCCGGTCTTCCGGCATCGTCGGCATCTTCGAGAGTTGCTGCTGTTGCTCTGGTGTCATGGGGGAGCTCTGTTGCGGCGGGGCGGTCTCGACGTTCGATTGCGCCATGCGAGTCTCGGAATAGACGATCGGCGGACCGCTTCGGAGAACGCCGAACACCCAGAGCACCATGACGATCACGAACAGGACGATCGCGCGAATCGCGAACCTCTGCGTCGTGTCCATCGCTTGCCTCCATCCCTCAGCGCGGACCTTGTCGTCGAGCGCACAGCATACGCTATATACTCGAAACGTGCGTGGGTTCCCTGGACGGATCGCCGGCGGTCTGCTGATCGCGCTGCTTGCCTCGGGACAGGCGTTCGCGTCGGTGTGTCAGGCGTTCTGCCCTGAGAAACCGGCCGCCGCGGCCAAGGCCGTCGACCCGGCCGACCAGCACCATTGCTCGAGCCTCGAGACAGCGCCCGTATCTAACGGCGTCAGCGCCACGATACAGTCCGCCAATACAGACTTCTGCTGCAGAACACTCGCGCAGGCCCAGTCGGCTGCAGTGGCCGTGCGCGCAGAAGCGCGCCTGCTGGCTGCGCCGCTCGCGACCATCCAGGTGCCAGGCGGGTTCATGCCGGCGGCGACATCCAGCTGGTTCGACCCACGGACGGTGCTCCACCCGGCAACGTGACAACGTTCGCCGGTACGTCGTCCTCCTCCGCATCTGATCGCCTCTCGCTGACGCGCTCGATCGAGCTGCGTCCTTTCCACTCTCAGCAGATCGCCAAAGTCTAGGGATGACCTGACTCGCAGTCAGGGAGGCGTCAATGGATGTAAACCGACGGACGTTCGCAAAAGGGCTCGCCATGGGCGGGGTGGCTGCAGGACTCGGATGCTGGGATGACCTCGCGTGGGCGCAGGACACACGAGCCCGTCAGGCCGCCAGCGTCCTCGCTGGGACCGATTTCGAGTTGAACCTGGGCGAGACGCTCGTCAACTTCACCGGCTCACCCAGGATCGCGCACACCGTGAACGGCTCACTTCCCGCGCCGGTTCTGCGCTGGAAAGAGGGGGACACGGTCACGGTGCGGGCATCGAATCGCCTTCCCCACAGTGATGCCTCGATCCACTGGCACGGCATCCTGCTGCCGGCCAACATGGACGGCGTCCCCGGACTGAGCTTCAACGGAATTCGACCGGGCGAGACGTACGTTTATCGGATCAAGGTGAAGCAGGGCGGCACTTACTGGTATCACAGCCACTCGGCGTTTCAGGAGCAACTCGGACTGTACGGCGCGCTGATCATCGACCCTCGCGAACCGGATCCGTTCAAGTACGACCGCGAACACGTCATCCTGCTGTCCGACTGGACCGACGAACACCCCGAGCGTGTGTTCGCGAAGCTGAAGAAGCAGTCCGACTACTACAACTTCAATCAGCGCACCCTCGGCGATTTCTTCCAGGACGCGCGGAAGCATGGCGTTGGCGCAACGCTGTCGGATCGCGCCGCATGGGGCCGGATGCGAATGAAAGCCGGCGACCTCGCGGACGTGTCCGGCTACACCTACACGTACTTGATGAACGGCGCGACGCCAGAAGGGAACTGGACCGGGTTGTTCAAATCTGGCGAGCGCGTCCGGCTTCGCTTCATCAACGGCTCCTCGATGACGTACTTCGACGTACGGATTCCGGGCCTGAAGATGACGGTCGTGGCCGCCGACGGCCAGAACGTCCACCCGGTGACGGTCGACGAGTTCCGGATCGCAGTCGCGGAAACCTTCGACGTCATCGTCGAGCCGAGCGGTCAGGACGCGTTCACGATCTTCGCGCAGTCGATGGATCGCACCGGATACACCCGCGGGAACGCTCGCTGTGCGCGAAGGGTCTGAGCGCGCCGGTGCCGAACCCTGACCCGCGGCCACTCGTCACGATGGCCGACATGGGCCACGGCGCGATGGGGCATGAGATGGCTCCCGCGCAGAAACCGGCGGCGGCCGATCCGCACGCAGGCCACAACATGGCGGCAATGGAGGAGCAACCACATCCGCCGACACGAGAGCGGCAACCCCCTCGTCGACATGCAGGCGACGATGCCGGCGGCGCGGCTCGACGATCCGGGGATTGGCCTGAGAGACAACGGACGCCGGGTGCTGACGTACGCGGATCTCCGGAGCCTGTTCGACGATCCGGACGGGCGGGATCCGGGCCGGACGATCGAGCTGCATCTCACCGGACACATGGAGCGCTTCGCGTGGTCGTTCGACGGGCTGAAGTTCTCGGAGGCGACGCCGATCGAGCTCACTTATGGCGAACGGCTGCGCATCGTCCTGGTCAACGACACGATGATGACGCACCCGATCCATCTTCATGGCATGTGGAGCGATCTCGAAAACGACCAGGGGCAGTTCCACGTGCGCAAGCACACCGTCGACATGCCGCCGGGCACGAAGCGGACCTATCGCGTCAGGGCCGACGCGCTCGGACGCTGGGCCTATCACTGCCACCTGCTGTACCACATGGAAGCGGGGATGTTCAGGGAAGTGCGGGTGCGGGAATGAGCGGCTTATTCCTTCGCACCGTGTTGGCCGCCACTCTTCTCGTGTTTGCCACTACCTCGCCATCGGAGGGCCAGGAGAAGCCGCCCCAGAAACCGCCCGCGGGGGCGCACGACCATTCGGCGCAGCAGAAGCCCGAAGGCAAGAAGGAATACCCGGCGGGAATTCCGCCGGTGACCGACGAGGACCGCGCCGCGGCGTTCCCCGACCTGCACGATCGAGGACACGCCGTGCACGACAGCGCCGTGCACTACTACGTGCTGTTCGATCAGCTCGAATTCCAGGCAGGCGATGGCACAGGCGGGAACTGGGACAGCCGCGGCTGGATTGGTCGCGACGTGAACCGCTTCTGGTTCAGGACCGAGGGCGAGGTGGAAAACGGCGACGTCGCGGCGGCCCAGGCCGAGGCGCTCTACGGCCGGGCGATTCACCCATGGTGGGATCTCGTCGCCGGCGTGCGTCAGGACTTCAGGCCGGGACCCGCGCGGACGTGGGCGGCCATCGGCATTCAGGGACTTGCTCCGTACTGGTTCGAGGTCGAAGCGACAGCTTACATCGGCGAATCAGGGCGGACGCATTTCCGCATCGAGACCGAGTACGAGCTCCTGCTGACGAATCGCCTCGTGCTGCAGCCGCTCGTCGAGCTCGAGATCTACGGAAAGTCGGACCCCGAACGCCGGATCGGCGCAGGCATCAGTTCCCTCGAAACGGGCCTGCGCCTGCGCTACGAGATCCGGCGCCAGTTCGCCCCGTATTTCGGGGTCACATGGAACCGCGCGTTCTTCGGCACGGCCGATTTCGCCGAGGCTGCGGGCCAAGAGACGAGCACTGTGCGGCTCGCGGTCGGTATTCGAACGTGGTTCTGAGGACCTATTTCTGGTGTCCTCGCGTCCGGCTGGCCAGAAACGCCCGTGTGACGCCAGCCGTATCGACGAAGGCGCCGACGACGTCGCCGCCGGCATTGATGCCGAACGCCCGCGTGCTTCTGGCGCCAGGCACGTCCACGCTCAGGTACTTGTTGCGGTCGCGCACGAATCCGTGCACGCGTGCCGCCGTGTCGGTATACACACCGGCGATCTCGCCGCGAGGGTTCACGTCCCAGGCTGCCGTCTGGGTGCTTCCGGGCACGACAAAGGGAGTGAAAACGCCGTCCTCGACCGTGTATCCCTCGCCGCGGCCGGTCATCATGTTCGTGAACAGTCCGACGATCAGGCTCGAATCGGGCGTGGCGCCGTTGCTCATCGACGCTTCCTCGTCAATTTCGTCGTAATCCCCCGAACTCGAGATGCGAATACCTCGCATCGTCGTCATCGTATCTGTGTCGTGACGGCAGCCCAGGATCGTCCCATCGGGAAGGATGCGCTGCGGAATCGTGTTGGTATGGGCAGGGAAGTCGACGTTGACGAACGTTCCATCCGTCTTCAGGAGATACCCGTGGACGTTCACTGCCGGCTCGCCGGCCATCCGGTAGCCGCCGACAATCTCGCCGCCGGGGCCGATCCCCCGGGCGTCGGTGAAAGCCGCGAGGGTTCCCGCCGCATCGCGGTAGTCAATCGTCCTGACCGCGCCCTGCTCCCAGACAAAGCCGTGCGTACGACCAACGGCGTCGCGGTAGAGGCCGACAATGGTCCCGCCCGCGTTGATGCCCTGTGCGTTGGTGAGAACCGCCCCCGGAACGACCACCTCGCTGTAAACGAACGCCCGCTCCGCCTGGACGATGACTGCGGCGACAACGACGCAGACCGCTGATACGAGTGCTCGACGTGGAATTCGCATGGATTCACCCCTCCTGGCCCTGTACGCGTCAAAAACCGAAATCAGGGGTCAGGGCACCGTCAGAGGGGCTGGCAGGGCTTGCCAAGTGTAACTTTGCGATGTAAAGTTATTGACGAAAGCAGGTCCGCATGACCGACACACTGCTCAAACGGCCGAGCGGATACGTCCCGCTCGCCATGTCGCTCTCGGCGCTCGCGATCATCCTGGGATACATCGCGCTGTTCGGCATCGAACCGCAGGAAGACGAAGGGGCCGCCGCGCACACGTGGCAGCTTCTGATGGCAGGACAGCTGCCGGTGATCGCGTATTTCGCGTTCCGCTGGCTGCCTGCCGAGCCGAAACGCGCGCTGCCGGTACTCGCGCTGCAGTTCGTCGCCGCGGTGGCCGCGGTGCTGCCGATCTGGTTCCTCGGCTGGTGACGCTCAGGCGACGTCGAGGATTCTCCGCCGCGGCGCCTTCACTTCGACGATGTCGAGGCTCTCGCCGTGCTGGCTCAGATCGAGGCCGAGATCTTCCTGCTCGTCGGTCACGCGCAGCGGGATGATCGCGTTGGTCACTTTGTAAAGCAGGTACGACCCGCCGCCGGCGAACACGGCGACGATGCCGAGCGCCGCGAGGTGGATCAGGAACGTCCTCGGGGTGCCGTAGATCAGGCCCACGTCCTTGGCGAACACGCCGGTGGCGATCATGCCGACGATACCGCCGACGCCGTGGCAGGGGAAGACGTCGAGCGTATCGTCGAGCGTCGACTTCGACTTCCAGTACACGACCTCGTTGCTGATCGCGGCGGCGATCGCGCCGATCAGGATGCTCTGCCCGACGTTGACGAACCCGGCGGCCGGCGTGATCGCGACCAGGCCGACGACCGCGCCAACACAGATGCCGAGCGCCGACGGCTTGCGTCCTTTCAACACGTCGTAAAACATCCAAGCGAGCGCCGCCGCGGCCGATGCGGTGTTGGTCGTGACGAACGCCATCACCGCCTGCGCCGACGCGCCGAGCGCGGAGCCCGCGTTGAAGCCGAACCAGCCGAACCACAACATGCCGGTTCCAAGCATCACGAACGGGATATTGGCCGGCTGGTGCGGCTCGCTCGCCAGGTGGATCCGTCTCCGGCCCAGCACGATGGCGCCGGCGAGCGCGGCGAAGCCGGCCGACATGTGGACGACCGTCCCGCCCGCGAAATCCAGCACGCCCCACTGGCGGAGAAAGCCCTGCGGGTGCCACGTCCAGTGCGCCAGCGGGGAGTAGATGAAGATGCTGAACAGGAACATGAAGAGCACGCAGCTCGAGAAGCGGACGCGCTCGGCGAACGACCCGGTGATGAGCGCCGGGCGTGATGATCGCGAACTTCAGCTGGAAGAGGGCGAAGAGCGCCAGCGGAATCGTCGGTGAGAGATCGGGATGCGTCCCGCCGCCGACGCGGTTGAACATGAAGTAGGTGAGCGGGTTGCCGATGATGCCGCCGATGCTGTCGCCGAACGCCAGGCTGAAGCCGACGACGACCCACAGAATGCTCACGAGCCCCATCGCGACGACGCTCTGCAGCATCGTCGAGATGACGTTCTTGCGCTGCACCATGCCGCCATAGAAGAAGGACAGTCCCGGAGTCATGAGGAGCACGAGCGCCGCCGCCGTCAGCATCCACGCGGTGTCGCCCGAGTCGATCGGACCGCCGACCACGACCGGATCGGCGGGAGGCAGCGCCAAGGCCAGCGCCGCGATTGCAGTAAGAATCGCGAGAGGAACGACTCGTCTGGGGTGCATGGGCGATGATAGCGCCGCTCGCGCGCACGGCCCATACAATCTCGGTATGACGTCGATGAGTTTTCAGGATAGTTGTTGACCACGCGTCCGCGCGTGCCGTATGGTCTCGCATGGACCTCAGGCAGCTCGAAATCCTGCGTGCCGTCGCCGAACGAGGTTCCTTCACCGCCGCCGGGCGTCACCTGCATCTCTCTCAGTCAGCCGTCAGCCGCCAGATCCTGCTGCTCGAAGACGAGTTGAACGAACCGGTGTTTCTCCGCATCGGCCGGAAGGTGCGCATCACGCCGGCGGGCGAGCAGGTCCTTCAGCTCGGTTATCGAATCTTCAACGACATGAAGGAGACGCGGTTGGCGATCCGCGAGGGTCAGGACGCGCTGACCGGCACGCTGCGCCTGATGGGCGGCATGACGGTCTGCCTCTATGTCTTTCCGCTGCTGGTGAAAGAGTACCGGCGGCTGCACCCGGCCATCGAGGTGAAGGTCACACCCGGCACTGCCACCCGCGTGATCAGGAAGTTCCGATCCGGCCACGCCGACCTGGCGCTGCTGACGCTGCCGATCGACGATCCGAATCTCGTCACGCGTGCCAGTGATGCAGGAAGAGCTGCTGCTCGTCACCGCGCCGGCGCACGCGCTTGCGTCCCGGCGGCGCGTGACGGCGCAGGACCTGATGCGCCTGCCGTTCGTGCTGTTCGAGGCCGGATCGAACACGCGGCGCGTGCTCGACGAGTTCTTCCTGCACGAGCGAATCAAGCCGCGCATCGTCACCGAGACCGAAAACGTCGAGATCATCAAGGCGATGATCCGCGTCGGCCTCGGCGTGAGCATCCTGCCGTATCAGGCGGTCGCCTCGGAAGTGCGGACCGGCCAGTTGCATTGCACCCGCCTCGCCGGGAGCACGCTCGTCAGGGAAACGGGCTGGGTCTATCCCCGTTCGCACCGCATTCCGCGCATGGTCCAGGAAATGATGCGAACGCTCGATCGCCTGCTGCCGAAGCTGCGGCTCTCGCCGCGCTCCGGACCCGCCTCCGCCAATCAGGCGAAAGTGGTGCCGCTCGTCGCGGCGCCCGGATCGTGAAGGGACTCGAATAATGGATCGGCGCACCTTCCTCACGATGGCCCTGGCCGTGCCGGTGCTCGGACAGTCCCGCAAGCCGGCGCCGAAACCCGCGCCGGCGCCAGCCGCAACCGGCGTGCCATGGACGCAGTGGGGCGGACCGCATCGCAACTTCCAGACCGAAGCGGCCGGCTTGAAGGACGTGTGGCCCGCGTCAGGACCGCGGGTGATCTGGAAGCGCGTGCTTGGCGAGGGATATTCGTCGCCGGCGGTCGAGAACGGCGTGCTCTACACGATGTACGGAAAGCCAAAGCAGGAAGTCGTGCTCGCGGCCGACGCCGAGACCGGCAAGACGCTGTGGGAACACACGACGCCGATGACGTTTCAGAGCGACGCGCCGGAGCTGGGCAACGGCCCGTACTCGACGCCGCTCGTCGTCGGCGATCGCCTGTTCACCACCGGGGTCGCCGGCCGGCTGCAGTGTCTCGACAAGAAAACGGGCAAGCTGCTCTGGACCCAGGAGCTGTGGTCGGGCCTTGGCGGGTCGCGAATGATGTACGGCTACGCGTCGAGCCCGATCGCGTTTCGCGACACCATCGTCGTTCCCGTCGGCGGCCGCGGCAAGGCCGTCATGGCGTTTCAGCAGGCGGACGGGAAAGTCGCGTGGAGCAAGAATGATTTCGGCAACGTCTACTCGTCGCCGGTGCTCATCAACGTCGGCGGGCTCGAGCAGATCGCGCAGCTGATGGACGGCGCGATGATTGGCGTCAACCCGCACAACGGCGATCTGCAGTGGCAGGTGCCGTTCAAGGCGGAGTATTCCATCGCGATCGCGACGCCGGTCTGGGGCCCTGACAACCTGCTGTTCATCTCCTCCGAGTACAACGCCGGCTCGAAAGTGATCGAGCTTCAGCGCAACGGTCAGCAGACGACGGCAAAGGAGCTGTGGAGCTCGAACCGGCTGCGCCTCCACCACGGCAACGCGATGCGGATCGGCGACACGATCTATTTCTCGAGCGGAGGAAAGGGAAGTCAGGCAATCCTGAGCGCGGTGGACGCGCGGACCGGAAACATCCACTGGCAGGAGCGCAGCATCCAGAAGGCGTCGTTCGTGTGGGCCGATCAGAAGCTGATCACGGTCGCGCAGGACGGCTCGCTGATGATCGCGTATCCGTCGACCAAGGAGTTCAGGATTGCCGCGAAGGCCCGTCTCCTGACCGAGCTGGCGTGGACGCCGCCGGTGCTGGTCGGGACGCGGCTATACCTTCGCGATCGCCGCGACATGCTGGCGGTCGATCTGGGCTGAAGAAGAAAAACTTCATTGACGGTTCGCCGGCGCGTTCCCGAGCAGGTCGACGGCGCTGCGAACGCCCTGGGCGAGCTTCGCCGCCGGTCCCGTGCCGTAGTAGTGGAGAAAGATAACCGCCGGCTTCACACCGGTCATGTGGTGGTGGATCGCCACCACCTGAATTCCGTTGGCCCGCAGCGCTTTCAGCTGCCGGACGGCGGGCCCGACGCGCTCGCGCTGCACGACCGCATCTGGGATGACGGCATGAACGCGGCACTCGACGCCGGCGGCGTCATGAACGACCACCACGGCGTCGGCATCAAGCTCGGCCCGTACATGCGCCGCCAGCACGGTGCCGCGCTCGACACGATGCGGCGCATCAAGGCGGCGCTCGATCCCAACAACGTGATGAACCCCGGCAAGATGGGCCTGTCGACGGCCCATGAGGAGGAGGAGCGGATGGCGCTGAAGGTGGCGATGCACAACTGGATGCGGCCAGGAGTCGATCGAGACGACGATCACCCGGCTCGGTCGCAGCGGCTACGACGGGATCGAGATCTCGGGCGAGCCGGCGGTCTACGACGCCGACGAGGTCAAGCGGCTGCTCGACCAGAACGGCGTCGAGTGCTGGGGCTCGGTTACGCTGATGACCGGCGGTCGTGACCTCGTGCACGAGGATCACTACGTGCGCCTGGCGAGCGTGCAGTACGTCAAGGACTGCCTGTCGCTGGTCGCCTCGCTCGGCGGCAAGATCCTCACGATCGTGCCCTCGACGGTCGGCAAGGTCGTCCCGATGGGCTCGCCCGAGGACGAGTGGCGCTGGGCTGTCGAGGGGCTCAAGGAGTGCCAGGCGCACGCGGAGCAGGTCGGCGTCCGGATCGGCCTCGAGCCGCTCAACCGCTTCGAGACGTACTTCATCAACCGCGCCGATCAGGCTGTCGCGCTGGCCAAGGACGTCGGCGGCAACTGCGGCGTCTCGCTCGACATCTTCCACATGAACATCGAGGAGGCCGACTGGCGCCAGGCGATCCGCGACACCGGCTCCTACCTCGTCGACTTCCACGTCGCCGACAACAACCGCATGCCCCCCGGCCAAGGCGCGATCGACTGGGAGGGAATCGTCTCCGAGTTGGCCGCGATCGGCTACGACGAGTACCTCACGGTCGAGTTCGTCGTCGCCATCGATCGCACGCCGCTTTCGGAGCGCACGGAGATCGCCGACGCCGCCGACGCGGGCGCGAGCCAGGGCATGGAGCAGTTCCTCCGCGACCACGGGACCGGGGCGCTGCCCGAGCACTACTACGACCGCTACGTGCAGGAGTCGATCGACCGCCTGCGCAAGGCGGTCGACTCCGTCGGCGCCGCGGTCTGACACGACCGCCGTGGCCCAGGATCCCTGGATCGCGCTGATCGGCACCCTCGACACCAAGGGTGACGAGATCGCGTATGTCCGCGACCGGCTGCGCGCGCTCGGCGCGCGGCCGATCGTGATCGACACGGGGATCCTCGGCGAGCCGGCGGGCTGCGAGCCCGATGTCAGCCACGCGGAGGTCGCGGCTGCCGCCGGCGACGATCTCGCGGGCATCCGCGCGGCGGGCTCGCGCGGCGCCGCGGTGGAGCGCATGCTCGCGGGCGTGCGCGCCACCTGCCTGGCGCTGTTCGCCGAGGGCAGGCTCGACGGCGCGCTGTGCCTCGGCGGCGCGGAGGGCGGCCTGATGGGCGCCGGCGCGATGCACGCGCTGCCGGTCGGGGTGCCGAAGCTGGTCGTCAGCCCGAGCGCCTCGGGCCGGCGCCAGTTCGCCCCGTTCATGGGCGAGACCGACACGACCGTGATGCACTCGGTCGTCGACATCCTCGGCCTGCACGCGATCTCGCGCGCGATCTTCGACAACGCCGCCGCCGCGATCACGGGCATGGCGCGTGACGGCGGCGGCGCCGTCGGCGCGCTCGGCGAGCGCACGGTCGGCGTGACGATGCTCGGCCAGACCACGCCCGGCGTGATGCGGCTGCGCGAGCGGCTGCTGGAGGCCGGGCACGCGCCGGTGATCTTCCACGCCAACGGCGTCGGCGGCCCGGCGATGGAGAAGCTCGCCGCTACGGGCGCGCTCGCCGGCGTCGTCGACTACACGCTCTCCGAGCTCGCCAACTCGCTGATGGACGGAGTGCACGCCACCGGGCCGGAGCGGCTGACCGTGGCCGGCCGCCACGGCCTGCCGCAGGTCGTCGTCCCCGGCTGCTGCGACTTCTTCAACCAGGGCGCGCGCGACACCGTGCCCGAGCGGTTCCGCGACCGCAAGAGCTACTTCCACAATCCCGTCGCCACGCTCGTGCGGATCTCCGAGGCCGAGGGCGTCGAGCTCGGGCGGCTCGTGGCCGAGCGTCTCGCCGGGTCGACCGGCGCGGTCGGAGTCGTCGTGCCGGCGCGCGGCTTCTCGCTCGTCGACATCGAGGGTGGCGACCTCTACGACCCGGCCGCCAACCGCGCCTTCATCGATGCGCTGCGCGATGCGCTGCGCGAAGACATCGCCTTCGAGGAGGTCGACGCGCACGTCGACGACCCGGCCTTCGCCGACCTCGTCGCCGACCGCTACCTCACCCTCGTCAAGGAGCCAGCCCATGCCGGATGACGGCCGTCCGACCTCGCACTGCCTGCTGGACCTCGCGCCGCCGGACATCGCCTGGTTCCAGGAGCGCTCGGACCTGATCCTGATCCCGATCGGGTCCTGCGAGCAGCACGGCGCGCATCTGCCGCTCGGGACGGACACGATCACCGCGCTCGAGGTCTCGCGGCGCGCGGCCGAGAAGGCCGACGTGATCTACGCGCCGCCGTTGTGGGCGGGCTACTCCCCCCAGCACCTGCGCGACACCGAGTCGGGCGTCGGCACGATCACGCTGCGTGCGAACACGTTCAACGAGGTGCTGTTCGACATCGCGCGCTCGCTGATCCACCACGGCTGGAACAAGCTCGTGTTCGTCAACGGGCACGGCTCGAACACGAAGGTGATCGATCCGTTGCTGCGCCGCATCAAGTACCAGACCGGCGCGTTCGTGGCGCTCTACAAGCCCTACGCCGAGCGTTACATCGGGATCCTCGAAGGCCTGCTCGAGAACCCCGCCGACGAGACGCCGGGCTGGCACGCATCCGAGCTCGAGACTTCGCAGGTGATGGCGCACGACCCGGCGCTGGTCAAGATGGAGCACGCCGCCGAGGACCGCGCGCAGGTGCCGCGCTGGCTGCCCGACTCGTTCATCAAGAAGGACGGCGCGCCGGACGTCGAGTTCGACGGCTACCAGTACTTCGTGTTCCCGATGGACCACGGCGAGTTCTCCAGGACCGGCGTGATCGGCAACCCGATGCGCGCGACGCCGGAGAAGGGGGAGGCGGCACTCGAGCGCTACGCCGACCACCTCGTCAAGGCGATCGACGAGTTCCGGCCGCTCGAGGTCAAAGTCACGCGCAGGGAATTCGTGGAGCGCGTCTGAACACCGTGCCTCCTGCACTCCGACGGGCCCAGATCCTCCAGCGGATCCAGCGCGACGGCGGCGTCTCCGTCGCCGAGCTGGCGCGCGATCATGCGGTGTCCGCCGCCACGGCGCACCGCGATCTCGAGGAGCTGGCGCGCGAGGGCCTGGTGGAGCGGGTGCACGGCGGCGCGCGCTCGCTGAACGCGGCGCCGGGCGCGCCGGCGATCGCGACGGCGTGGACGCAGCGCTCCGACCAGGCGCGCGAGGCCAAGGCCGCGATCGCCGCGCACGCGGTCCGGTACGTGAGCCACGGCATGACGATCTTCCTCGACGCGTCTTCGACGGCGCTCGCGCTGGCGCGCCGGCTCGTGGAGGACCCGCCGAACGAGCTCACGCTCGTGACCAACTCGCCGGCGATCGCGTTCGAGCTGCAGGCCGACGCGATCCACGTCGTCGTGACGCCCGGGGAGCTGGATCAGCACATGCGCATGCTGGCCGGGCGCTGGACCGTCGAGTTCCTGGCCGAGCTCAACTTCGCGGCTGCGTTCGTGTCCGCGGCGGGCGTGACGCTCGAACAGGGCCTCACGACGGCCCGGCGCCCGCTCGCGGACGTCATCAACGCAGCGCGCGCGAGCGCCGAGCGCAGCATCGGCCTGATCGACGCGACCAAGTTCGGGCGCTCCTCGCTGCTCTCGATCGCGCGGGCGCAGGAGCTCGACGCGATCGTCACCGATTCCGAGCTGGCGGGCGATGTCGCCCGCGAGTACCTGGCCGCCGGCGTGCGGCTCGAGATAGCCAATCCCGAGGAGAGCTGAGATGAGCCGTCCCGTCACCCTTTTCACCGGCCAGTGGGCCGACCTCGCACTCGCCGATCTCGCTGCAAAGTGCGCCGAGTGGGGCTTCGACGGGCTCGAGCTCGCGTGCTGGGGCGACCACTTCGACGTCGCCGAGGCCGTCAGCGATCCCGGCTACTGCGCCGGCCGGCGCGATCTGCTCGAGCGCAACGGGCTCGGCGTATGGGCGATCGGCAACCACCTCGTCGGGCAGGCGGTGTGCGACCCGATCGACGAGCGCCACAAGGGCGTGCTCGATCGCCGCGGTCTGGGGCGACGGCGACCCGGAGGGGGTGCGCCGGCGTGCGGCGGAGCGGATGAAGGACACCGCGCGCGCGGCCGCGCAGCTCGGCGTCGAGACCGTCACCGGGTTCACCGGCTCGCCGGTCTGGCACCTGCTCTACTCGTTCCCGCCGAACGACTGGAGCGTCGTCGAGGCCGGGTTCGACGAGTTCGCCGAGCGCTGGGGGCCGATCATCGACGTCTTCGAGTCCGAGGGCGTGCGGTTCGCGCTCGAGGTGCATCCGACCGAGATCGCCTACGACTTCGTCACGACGCGCAAGGCGCTCGCGGCGATCGGCGACCGCGACGGCTTCGGGATCAACTTCGACCCGAGCCACTTCGAGCACCAGTTCCTCGACTCGGCCGCGTTCATCATCGAGTTCGGGCCGAAGATCTTCCATGCCCACATCAAGGACTCGGTCAAGCGCCTGGACGGGCGGTCGTCGATCCTCGGCGGCCACCTCGACTTCGGGCAGCCCGGGCGCGGCTGGGACTTCGTCTCGCCGGGCCACGGCGACGTCGACTTCGAGGCGATGATCCGCGCGCTCAATCGCGTCGGCTACGGCGGCCCGCTGTCGATCGAGTGGGAGGACTCGGGTATGGACCGCGACTGGGGCGCGCCCGACGCACTCGCGTTCGTGCGCCGCAACGACTTCGCGCCCTCGACGGTCGCGTTCGACGCGGCGTTCGCAAAGGAGGCCTGATGCCGAAGGTCGGATTCGTCACGATGGGTGACGCCCGCAGCGACGGCGAGGTGCAGCCGATCGGCGTCGGCATGCTCGGGTACGCGTTCATGGGCAAGGCGCACTCGAACGCCTACAAGAAGCTGGCGTACATGACCTGGCCGCCGCCGCTGATGCCGGAGCTCGTGCTGATCGCGGGACGCAACGAGGAGGCGGTCGCCGAGGCGGCGCGGCGCTACGGGTTCGCCGGATACGTGACCGATTGGCAGAAGCTCGTCACCGACGAGCGCGTGCACCTGTTCGACAACTCGGGCCCGAACAACCTCCACGCCGAGCCGACGATCGCGGCGGCCGAGGCGGGCAAGCACGTGATCTGCGAGAAGCCGCTCGGCCGCGACGCCGGCGAGGCCTACGAGACGTGGCAGCGCGTCGAGGCGAGCGGCGTGAAGCACATGTGCGCGTTCAACTACCGCTTCGTGCCGGCGGTGCGGCTCGCGCGCGAGATCATCGAGTCCGGCGAGCTGGGCGAGATCCAGCACTTCCGCGGCCGCTACCTGCAGGAGTGGGGCACGACCGAGGGGAACATCTGGCGCTTCGACAAGTCGCTCGCAGGCTCCGGCGCGCTCGGCGACCTCGGCGCGCACGTGATCGACCTCGCCCGCTACCTCGTCGGCGAGATCGCGGCGGTGTCCGCGCTCACCGCGACCTTCCAGCCCGGCCGCGAGGTCGACGACGCCGTCGAGTCCGCCGTCGCGTTCACGAACGGCGCCGTCGGGACGATCGAGGCGTCGCGCTTCTGCCAGGGACGCAAGAACCACTTCGCGTGGGAGATCAACGGGTCGGCGGGATCGCTCGCGTTCGACCTCGAGCGGCTCAACGAGCTGCAGTACTCCGAGGGCAACGCCGGCTTCCGCAACGTGCTGGTGTCGGAGGCCGACCATCCGTTCTGGGAGCACTGGTGGCCGCAGGGCCACATCATCGGCTGGGAGCACTCGTTCGTGCACGAGCTGCACCACCTGCTGACGGCGATCCGCGACGACGGCGACGTGGCGCCGCACGGGGCGACGTTCGAGGACGGCTACCGCGCGGCCGAGATCTGCGACGCGATGCTGCGCTCGGCGCAGACCGGGCGCGCGGGAAACGATCGAGTACCGCTGATGCCGCCGACCGTCCTGCTGATCGGCACGCTCGACACGAAGGGCGAGGAGTACGCCTACCTGCGCGAGCGCCTCGAGCTCGCCGGCGTCGACGTGCTCGTCGCGGACACCGGCACCGGCGGCCCGCCGCGCGGTTGCGAGCCCGACATCACGCGCGAGGAGGTCGCGCGCGAGACCGGCGCCGACCTCGGCGCCCTGACCGACCGCGGCGACGCGGTCGGGGCGATGGTGGACGCGGCCGCGGCGCTCGCTGCGCGCCTGCACGCCGAGGGCCGCTTCGACGGCATCCTCGCCGCGGGCGGCTCGGGCAACACGGCGATCGCCACCGCGGCGATGCGGGCGCTGCCGGTCGGCGTGCCGAAGCTGATGGTCTCGACCGTCGCGGCCGGGGACACGCGCGACTACATCGGCGGCTCCGACGTCTGCCTGATGGCGTCGGTCACCGACGTCGCCGGGATCAACTCGATCTCGGCGCAGATCCTCGCCAACGCGGCCGCGGCGATGGCCGGCATGGTGCAGGCGCCGGCGGTCGAGCACCAGCTCGGAGCGCCCGCTCGTGGCGGCGACGATGTTCGGCGTCACGACGCCCTGCGTGACGCGCGCGCGCGAGCGGCTCGAGGGGCGCGGCTACGAGGTGCTCGTCTTCCACGCGACGGGGACCGGCGGGAAGGCGATGGAGGCGCTCGCCGACGCCGGCTACCTGCGCGGCGTGCTCGACGTCACCACGACCGAGCTGTGCGACGAGCTCGTCGGCGGCGTGCTGTCGGCCGGCCCGGACCGGCTCGAGGCGGCGGGCCGCGCAGGGCTGCCGCAGGTCGTCTCGCTCGGCGCGCTCGACATGGTCAACTTCGGCGGCCGCGACACCGTGCCGCCGCAGTTCGAGGGCCGCAACCTGTACGTGCACAACCCGTCGATCACGCTGATGCGCACGACGACGGAGGAGTGCGCCGAGCTCGGCCGGCAGATCGCGCGCAAGCTCTCGGCGGCCACCGGGCCGGTCGCGCTCTTCATCCCGCTCAAGGGCGTCTCGATGATCGACGCCGAAGGGCAGCCGTTCCACGACCCGGAGGCCGACGCGGCGCTGTTCGGCGCGCTGCGCGAGGGCATCGCGGACAACGTCGAGCTGGTCGAGCTGGACTGCAACGTCAACGACGACGAGTTCGCCGACGCGATGGCGGACAAGCTGGACGCGTACCTGACAGGCGAGCGCATGACGGGCGATCAGGCGCGCGCGAAGCTGCGCGCGACGCTGGCCGGCGGCGGCGTGATCATCGGCGCCGGCGCGGGCACCGGCCTGTCGGCCAAGTGCGCCGAGGCGGGCGGGGCGGACCTGATCATCATCTACAACTCCGGCCGCTACCGGATGGCGGGCCGCGGCTCGCTGGCCGGCCTGATGCCGTACGGCGACGCGAACGCGATCGTGATGGACATGGGGCACGAGGTGCTGCCGATCGTGCGCGACACGCCCGTGCTCGCCGGCGTCTGCGGCACCGACCCGTTCCGGCTGATGCCGAACTTCCTGCGCGAGGTGGGCAACGCGGGCTTCGCCGGCGTGCAGAACTTCCCCACCGTCGGCCTGATCGACGGCACGTTCCGGGCGAACCTCGAGGAGACCGGGATGGGCTACGCGCTCGAGGTCGAGATGATCCGCGAGGCCGCGTCGCTCGGGCTGCTCACGGCTCCCTACGTCTTCGACCCGGCGAGCGCGACCGCGATGGCCGCCGCCGGCGCCGACGTGCTCGTCCCGCACATGGGCCTGACCACCAAGGGCACGATCGGCGCGCACACCGCGAAGACGCTCGACGAGTGCGTCGAGGAGATCCAGGCGATGCGCGACGCCGCGATCGCGGAGAACCCCGACGTGATCGTGCTCTGCCACGGCGGCCCGCTCGCCGAGCCCGAGGACGCGCAGTACGTGCTCGACCGCACCGAGGGGATCGTCGGCTTCTTCGGCGCCTCGAGCATGGAGCGCCTGCCGACCGAGATCGCGATGACCGAGAACATGCGCCGCTTCAAGGCGCTCGCCCACGCCTAGAGGAGCCAACCCATGCCATCGAAGCTGATCGACCCCGCCGAGCTGCCGACGATGACGTTCGACTGGGGCGTCATCAAGCCGCTCGTCTCCGGCGACAGCACCGCCGAGGAGCCCGACGTGAGCCTGATGCACGTCGTGCTGCTGCCCGGCCAGGGCCACGAGCGCCACAACCACCCCGACGCCGACGAGATCCTCTACGTGCTCGCGGGCACCGGCGAGCAGATGGTCGACGACTCGAGCACGTTCGCCGTCCGTCCCGGCCAGGCCGTCTGGATCCCGAAGGGCGCGTTCCACTCGACGGTCAACACCGGCTGGGAGCCGATGTCGATCCTGGCGATCTACGCGCCGGCGGGCGCCGAGCAGGTGCTCAAGACGCTGCCGGACTACCGCGAGGTCCCGGCTGCCGAGGCGCCGCCTCTGCGGCGCGGCGTGATCCGGAGCGCGCTTGCCCGCGGCGCGTAGCGCCCTTAGGGTCGCGCTCCAGCAAGTTGCTGACCGATGCGACCACCGGCCCAAGCAGCAGTTCTGGAGGGTCGCGGAACGTGCCACGCTTCCCGACGCGGGCGACGACGTCTCGGTCAGCCTGCCTGAGGCCGGCTCACCTTCACGTAGTTCATCCCCGGCGCGCGCGCGCGCCTGCGCGCGTGACGAGGACGCGAGCGCCGCCCGTCGCGTACAGCTGACGCGGGCGTACCGCGCGGGTCGAGGGGCCGGCCAAGCCAGCCCGCCCGCGTCGCGTGGACGCGAGGCGTCGCACACACTTCGCCGCCGCCTCGTCTCCGGACGCATCCTGGGACGCGCGCGGGGGGAGCAGGACCGCGTCCGCGCCACGTTCGCACCGAGTTGCGCCCGCTCGCCGCCGGCGCAGCGAGGGATCCGCGGGGCGGTCCGCTCGACCAGAGCATGCCGCCGTCGGCGTCCTTGCTCGGCGGGCTGGAGCACGGCAGCACGTGCCGGCGGGGTCCTTGAACCACGCGGTCGTCCGGCCCGCCGTCGCACGGAGGATGCCGCGCTCGTCATGAGCGGCGCCTCGTAGCGCTCGAAGCTCACGCCGCGCGCCACGCGCGCGTCGACGGCCGCCTCGATGTCGTCGACGGGGAAGCCAGGTCGTGTAGCTCGCCGGCGTCTGGTCCCCGGGGTAGACCGGCGTCGGCGCGCCTCGCCGGCGAGGTGCAGCCTCATCAGCGCCATACTCTTCGGAGATCGGCAGGTCCGAGCATGTCGCCGTCGACGCGCGCGCCGCCTCGCAGGTCGTCGCGACGAAGCCGCTGAAGGCCTTCATTTCGGTGACATATGTCGCTCCTCTCGTCGGTTCGTCTCTCGGTGTCGACCAGCAAGAGCGGAGGCGGACTGATCACGCGGAGGGCTCCTGGCGCGGGTACGACGAGCAGGTGCGCGCCGGCGTCCTTGCCGCGCGCACGGATCCCGACCCACCGGTGCTGGCCCTAGTGGGGCCCCCGGCACTTCGGGTGTGGTCGTGATGAATTTGCGTCCAATTGCACCCGCGCGGAATCACCACCACGATCTGCGCCGCGCGGGTCACGCCCGCGCGACCGCACGATCTCCGGCCTCGTCGGCCTCGTCACGGACAGCGGCGCGCCCGCGCGGAGGTTGCGCGTGGCGTACGGCGCGACGCTCAGGCGGACGCCGCGCTCGCGCAGCCGGGAGACCGCCTGCGTCGGGGTCGGCCGAGTCGAGCTTGAAGCAGACGATCCCGGCCGAGATCTCGGGGTCGGCGGGCGTCCGGACGCGCACGCCGTCGATCTCGGCGCAGGCCGTGACTTCAGCTGCTCTGTCGAGCTCGAGCGATCCGCTCGCTGCACGCGCTCGCGGCCGAGCGCGAGCGTGGAACTCGGAACGCCGGCTGCGAGCGCCCAGCGCTGGTCGAACGAGTGGTAAGCCGCCCGGCGCCTCCGGGCGGCCCCAGACGATCCCTGTCCCCGTGGGCCGTAGAGCCACTTGTGGCAACCCGAGGCGAAGAGGTCGCAGCCGAGTTGCGAGACCGGCGTCGCCTCGACGCCGAACCCGTGCACGCCGTCGAGGACCAGCAGCACGCGCCGCGCGCCCGGCCTGCGCTCGTTGAGGTCGGCGAGCCGGTCGGCGATCGCGCCGGACCGGCAGCTTCACGCCCGTCCCCGAGTGCACCCAGGTGATGCCGATCATCCGGGTCGCGTTGCTGACCGACCCGACCAGGCGCTCGACCATCTCGTCCGCGGAGGCGAGCGCCGAGTCTCCGTACAGCTGCACCTTGCGCACCGTCGCGCCGGTGCGGAGTGCCGCGAAGCGCATCGCCTTGTGTGTCGCGTAGACGGCCGCGCGGTAGCCT
>CAVVIH010000003.1:0-321820 GCA_963748295.1 uncultured Acidobacteriota bacterium
AGATACTTCACGAACACGACCTCGTTGCGCTTTTCGTTGTAGAGCAGCTCGTCGACTTTCGCACGCACGGTCAGAATGCCGAATCCACCTGGTCGCAGCCCCTTTTCCTCGCGCACGATCGCGTGCGCCATCGGATCGTCTTCCGGCTGGCCGATGGCGGCGTGCAACAGCCCCTCCACGTTGAAGCCGGGACCAGGATCGGCGATGCGATAGAGCAACATCCGTTGTGCCCTGAGGAAAGCGACCCGCACGGTGCGGGAAGGGTCGAGCCCTCCGCCCCATTCGATCGCGTTCATCAGCAGCTCCCGAAACGCATAGCCTATCGACTCTCGGACGTCGGCCGCGAGATCGCCTTCGAGGTGCGTCATGAAGCTCTCGATTCGATCCACCGCCGCCCGCTCGCACGGCACCAGCAACTCGACCCAGTCCGGTCGCGCTGACACCACTTCAATCGTGGGCGCCACCGCGGTTTGGGCCAGCACCTCGCGCAGGAGCTCGACGAGCGCGTGTGGCTCGACCGGCTTCGCCACGTACCGCCACGCCTGTTCGCGGACCGCCCGGAGCAGCGTTTCCGGCGTGTCGTCCGAGGTCATCACGACGACTCGCGGGCGCGCCCCTTCCTTGGGCAGCGCGGCCAGCACGTCCAGCCCGTTCATCTTCGGCATCCACACATCGAGGAGCATCAAATCGTAGGAGCCGGCGCGCAGACATTTCAGGGCGTCCACGCCGTCCGTCGCCGACGCGACCGAGAATCCGGCGGTCTTCAGGATTTCCGTCAGGAGTTGACGCGTCGACCGGTCATCTTCGACGACTAGGATGCTGCTCATGGCCCTGCTCCCTCTGCCGCTGGCGGCCTGCGGTCGCGCGCGGCCGAACGCTGGCGCGGCGGAGCGCCCGCCGCAGGCGCTGCAGCTCCCGGGTCAGCACATCGTACGCAGCCCGCGACTGAGAAAGTTCCCCGTTCTTAGCCTGAAGCTCGAGTCGTTGTGCGGCTTCGACCACCGGAGCGGCTGCGAAATTTGCCGCAGCGCCCCGCAACGCGTGCGCGGGCTCGCGCAGCGCCTCGCCGTCGCCGGCGGCGATCGCGTGCCGCATGGCTCGCATCCGGGCGGGGCAGTCTTCGAGAAACAGACGCACCATCTTTTCGAACAGTCGCGCGTTGTCACCCAGCCTCGCACGGAAGACCCGCTCGTCAAAGGCGGGCCGGCCTGCGACGCTCGGCGCCACCGGGATTGCCGCCGCGGCGACCGTCCCGGGCGCTGCAGCGGGCGGCACGACCTGGTCGATGACGCGGGCCAGCTCGGACGGCGTCGATCGGCTTCGTGACGTACCCGTCCATGCCGGCCTCCAGGTACCGTTCGCGGTCGCCCTGCATCGCGTGCCCGGTCAGCGCCACGATCGGAAGGTGCGTCCCCGAGGCGCGCTCGGCATCGCGGATTGCGGCCGTGGCCTCGAGCCCGCCCATCACCGGCATCTGCAGGTCCATCAGCACGAGATCGAACGCCCCGCGCCCCGACTGCTCGAGCGCGGCGAGCGCCGCGCGGCCATCGACGGCCACGACGACGTGATGCCCCAGCCGCTGCAGGATCTGCCTCGCCACCTCCTGATTCACGGGATGGTCCTCGGCGACGAGGATGCGCAGCCCCGTCGTGCGGGCTGCCGGGGCCCGCTGTTCGGCAAATTCCAGCGCCATGCGCAGCGTGTCCATGAACTCGCTGACCTTGATGGGCTTGGTGAGATACCGGAAGAATCCTGCCTCCAGGCCCTTCCTGATGTCGCGGGGCATGGCATTCGCGCTGAGCGCCACGATGGGGATGTGCGCAGTGACCGGGTCTTCGCGCAGGATTTTCATTGCCTCGATACCGCTGATGTCAGGCAGATTGACGTCCATCAGGATCATCTCCGGCTGCGAGGCGCGCGCAAGCGCGATGCCGAGAGTCCCGTTCACCGCGGTCAGCAGGCGCAGATCGGGGCGGCGCGCGATGAGTTCCTCAACCAGCTTCAGGTTGGCCGGGTTGTCCTCAACACAGAGCAGGGTGCGCAGCCGCGCGCCGTGCGGCACGTGCGGTGGGGCATGTGCGGCAGCTTCGCCTCCTTCAACGGCAAGTTGCGGTGCAGCAGCCGAGATCAGTTCGATCCAGAACACGCTTCCCGTCCCGACGGTGCTGTCCACGCCGATTGCGCCCCCCATCAGTTCGACGAGGCGCTTGGTCACCACGAGGCCGATGCCCGTGCCTTCCTCGCCCCCGGCCTCTTGTCCGAGACGATTGAACGGCTGGAACAGCTGCGCCAGCTTTTCCGGACGTAATCCCGCACCGGTGTCCGTGATGTTGATGCGAATGCGGTTCGGGGCGATCACGGTGTAGTCCACGACGACCGTTCCCTGCGCCTTGTTGTATTTGATCGCGTTGGAGAGCAGGTTGATGAGAATCTGCTTCAACCGGGTCCGATCGGAACTGACCCAGCAGGGGTTGTCGAACTCGGGGAAGGTCATGCTGATGCCACGCTGCTGCGCCTGCGGTTCCATCATCGACCGGCACTCGAGCATGACTTCGTCCAGCGACACCGATTCTCCAGACAGCGAGACCGTCCCGGCCTCGATCACCGCGAGATCGAGGATTTCGTTGATCAGGTCCAGCAGATGCCATCCGGCAACGAGAATCTGGGCAATGCTTTCCTTCTGGGACGGCGTCGGCGACTGGGAGTCGGACTCCATCAGCTGGGCGAACCCGAGGATCGCATTGAGCGGGCTGCGCAGCTCATGGCTCATGCTGGACAGGAAATCCGATTTGGCGAGGTTCGCTTGTTCCGCCACCGACTTGGCGCTCTCCAGCTCGACGTTCTTTTCGAGCAGGACCTGATCCAGACGATTGCGCTCGGTGACGTCGCGCGCGGCGGCGAACACGCCCTGCAGAGTCCTGTCCCGGTCGTAGAAGGTGGTCGCGTTGTAGGACACCACGGTTTGCCTGCCGCCCCTGGCGCGCGCGGTCAGTTCGTAGTTGGTGACCTTCTTTTCGCTGAGCACCTGCTTAATCGCTGCCTCGGCTCGCTCCGGATCGGTAAAGTAGTTCTTGAACGGCGCGCCGATCAGCTCGTCACGCGTGCAACCGGTGAGCGCCTCCATCTGCTTGTTGACGTCGGTAATGATGCCGGACGGATCGGTGGTCATCAGTGCGTCGATGTTGGATTCGATGAGCGAGCGCGTGTAGAACTGCTGGTCGCGCAGCCGCTGATCGAGCTTCTTCCGCTCCTCTTCGACCTGCTTGCGCGCGGTGTTGTCGGTGCCGATCAACAGATAGCCGATGATGGCGTTCTGCGCGTCGCGCAGCGCCGTGACTGACACCACCGCCGGGAAGCGGCTTCCATCCTTGCGGATGTAGGTCAGCTCGTAGATATCCTCGATTCCGCGCGAGGCCTTGAACACCAGTGCCTCGAAGCCCGGCGTAATCGGGGTTCCGAGCTCGACGCTCAACGCTTTCGCGCGCGCGATCACTTCCTGCGGATCGGAAATGTCGGCGGGCGTGATCTGATTCATCACCTCGGCGGCCGTATAGCCTAGCATCCGCTCGGCGCCGACGTTGAAGATCTGAATGACGCCTTTCGCGTCAGTGGCGATACTCGAGAAATTGGCGCTGTTGAAAATCGCGCTCTGCAGGGCCCCCGCCTTGAGCAGCGCCTCTTCCGCCTGCTTGCGCGCGGTATTGTCGGTGCCGATCAACAGATAGCCGATGATCGCGTCTTGCGCGTCGCGCAGCGCCGTGACAGACACCACCGCCGGGAAGCGGCTCCCATCCTTGCGGATGTAGGTCAGCTCGTAGATATCCTCGATCCCGCGCGAGGCTTTGAAGACCAGTGCCTCAAAGCCTGGCGTAATCGGAGTTCCGAGCTCGACGCTCAGCGCCGCGGCGCGCGCGATCACTTCCTGCGGATCGGAAATGTCTGCCGGCGTGATCTGGTTCATCACTTCGGCGGCCGTGTAGCCCAGCATCCGCTCAGCGCCGACGTTGAAGATCTGAATGACCCCGTTCGCGTCGGTGGCGATGCTCGAGAAATTCACGCTGTTGAAAATCGCGGTCTGCAACGCCCCCGCTTCACGCGACGTCTCTTTGCTCCGGACCTCGTCGCCGACATCCAGGCGGCGGACGACGTCGTGGTCGGGAAACGCAGGATCGTAGATTGTCGCGGACATGTCCCACCCTCCCCTGTCACGTGCCACAAGTGATTGCAGCCGCTACAGATGCGGTAACAGCCCGATCGGCTCTGTCGCGTGGTCCGCAGTGTCGTACCGCGGCAATGACGGCAGGACGGCGCGCTCTGTGTAGTGATCCCATGAGGGGAGCATACGCGGTTCCCCTCGCCCTCGGTGTTCGCTTCTGAACGGACATTTGAGGGCGCAAGAGAGAGCTGATCGTTGCGCCGCGGTCCGCTTCATCGTCACTCGTATCGGAGCGCGGTGATCGGGTCGATCTTCAGCGCTTCGCGCGTCGGCAGAAGGGTCGCGGCCGCCGCGACGGTCAGCAGAAAGATGGCCGCGCCGACGAACGCGATCGGGTCGAGCGGGCTGACGCCGAGTAGCCTGCTCTCGAGAACCTGTGAGGCGGCCCCCGCGCCCATCACCCCGATCAGCATGCCCACGGCGACAGGGCGAAGTGTTTCGCGCAGGATTAGCGCCTGCACGGCGCGCGGGCTGGCACCTAACGTCATCCGGATTCCGACCTCGCGGCGTCGTCGCGTCACCAAGTAGGACACGACACCGTACACGCCGATCGAAGCAAGCCCCAGCGCCAGCAGACTCAGCGATCCGGAGAGGATCGCCATCGCGCGCGAAAGCCTCCGCCAGAAGTCCAGATTCGCTTCGAGCGGCTGCACTTGTGCGAGGAGCCCGAGGTCGAGCGTTCGCATCGTGGCGCGGATGCTCGTCGCGAGCGCTTCGAAGTCAATCCTGCTCCCCACGAGCAGAGCCAGCCGCCGCTGAGCGGATGGCGTCGCCGGCAGATAGATGTACGTCGATTCGGTTCTGGCAACCTGCGACACGTATGCATCCCTCGCGACGCCCACGATTTCCAGCGGCGCCTGGGGATTCGATGCCGCAACGATGGTACGGCCGACGGGATCTTGGCCGGGCCACAAGCGCCGGGCCGTCGCTTCGGTAATGATCACAGCGCGCGAGCCTCGATCGAGCTCGGCGCGCGTGAACGTGCGGCCGCTGACGATCGGGATTCCAATCAACGAAAAGTACTCCGGTGACACGGTGTTCACGTCGAACTCGTACGTCTGTTCCTGGTGCGGTAGGCGAAAGGTGTCCTGGCTGCGACCGGGGCTCAGCGGAACTTTGCTCACCTGCGCGACCGCGGCCACGCCGGGCAGCGACCCGAGCCGCTCAGTCGCCTGCCTTCGGAACGCCGCCACGGTGGCGTCGTCGTATTGGGGACCACGCAGATCGACCGACACAACTGCGACATTCCGGTACTCGAAACCAGGGTCGATGGTGTAAGCCGCGTGCAGCGCACGCAACAACAGGCCCGCGGAAATCAGGAGGACCATGCAGACCGCCACTTGAATGCTGATGAGCGCGCCGCGGAGCCAGCCGCCGGCTCGGTCTGTCCCCTTGGCGCCGTCCTGCTTCATGACCGCGTGCAGTTCCTGCTTCGACGCCTTAAGGGCTGGCACCACACCGCACGCCATTGCGGTCGTCACGGTCAGCGCAAGTCCGAACCACAGCACAGTCAGATTCGGAAGGGCATCGAGTCTCGGCTGCGAAATGCCGGGGACGGATGAGAGCAGCGACGGCAGAAGTGCCTGGAATGACCACCACGCCAGCAGCGAACCTGCCACTCCTCCGGCGAGCGCGATCATTGCGCTTTCGGTGAGCAGCAGCTGCACGAGTCGTCCGCGCCTGGCGCCCACCGCCAGGCGGACGGCGATTTCACGGGATCGAGCCGCGCCGCGCGCAAGCAGCACGTTCGCGACGTTGGCACAAGCGATCAAGAGGATCAACCCGAACGCCACTAACACGATGGCCGCCACGCCGACGAAGTCCCGCCGAGCAACAGGCAGCGACAGCGCCGTCGCCGGCGCGACCAGCAACGCCGTCGCGCGTCCGGGCTGCTGCCGATCGATCTGGCTGGCGACAACCGCAAGCTCGGCGCGCACCTGGTCGATCGCCGTGTCTTCATGGCGGCGCGCCAAGAGCGTCAGCCAGCTGACCTGCGGGTCTTCGAGAACATTTCGTTCCGGAGAGAACGCCGGCTGCAGTGACAGAGACGCGAAAAACGCCGCCCGTGTGAGTTCGGTACCGTCGAAGCCCCGAGGGGCGACGCCGACGACCGCCACCTCCTGTCCGTTCAATGTGACGGTCTTCCGGACGATCTCCGCGTCAGCGGCGAAGGCGTGCGTCCACAGTGCATGGCTCAGAACCACCGTCGGCGGCGCATTCGGGACATCGCAATTGGCCGCGGTGAACCCCGTCCCGATCACAGGCCGCAGCTGCAGGACATCGAAATAGTTGCAGGCTACCAGCACACCCTCGATTTCCTGTGGAAACTGTCCGCCGAGTGTGACCGCCCAGGATTTCGTGTACGCCGTAACGCCTGAGAGCGTCTGCGTGGCAGCATCACGGTAGGCACGGTACTCCGGCAACGAGAACATGCTCCGCGCACCGTAGACGAGGCGTTTCTGGACACCGTGGAAGTCCTGGTAGATGCTGAGCAGCTCGTTCGGGCTCGAAGCGGGAAGCGGCCGGTACATCACGTTGTTGAGGATCGAAAAGACACCCGTGTTGATGCCGATGCCGAGCGCGATCGGTGCGATTGCGGCGACGGCGAATCCAGGGCTGCGGCGCAGCGTACGCAGCACGTACCGGACATCCTGCGAGAGGTTCGACAGCATTTCGCGACTTCCCTTCTCGTCAATGGCGAAGCGCGACCGGCTTCGCGGAATCGTGCTGAGCATCTGGCGAAGCAGCCAGAGACGCGTCCGCTTTGTGGCCGTGTACTCCTCGATCACATCGCCGAGCTCCTCCTCCGACATATGGGATGCGGCGATGCGAACAAACAAACGGATCCAGGCGGAGTGTTCAGGAACCACGGGTCACCTGCGTCTCCAGACCTTCCCACATCGCGGCCAGGGCATCGCGGCTGGCCCGCAACGTCCGAAGCCCGAGAGGCCGCACCCTGAAATAGCGCTTGGATCGGCCACCGCGCTCAGGAGTCGGGTCGCTGAACCAGGAGGTCACGTAGCCTTTGCTTTCGAGTCGGTCGAGAGTGCGGTACAGCGCGCCGACCGTCTGCGATCGTCCGGTTCGCGCTTCAATCTCGGACCGAATCGGCACCCCGTAGGCGTCCTCGCCAAGCCGAAGGACAGCCAGCAGAACTATCTGCTCAAATTCACCGAGATGCTCGCGGCGGGCCATATGATCTGCATAGTAGAACTATACGACCAGGGACGCAAAGAGGTTTCCGCAGTGTTTTCGAGCGAATTAGCGACGGCAGTCCGACCGTCAATGCTTGAGCCGAAAACCAGATGCGGGCGAGGTCCGACACATACCATAGCGGCATGCAAACCTCGCCGCGAATAGGGGGGCTCGCTTGGACACTGGATTCATGGTTCCTCTCGGAGTGTTCGCCATGCTGGTCGCTGGCTGGTACATCCAGACCCGTGCGGCCATCGCTCATGTGGAGGCGATCAGCCGCGAGCGTGTCGCGGCCATCGAAAAGGGGGTGCCGCTTCCCGAGCGAGAGCCGGAGCCTCCCAAGCCACCGGAGCGCGCGGGCCATCCGCTCAAGCCCACGCTCGCGAGTCTGGCCGTTGGCATCGCTCTCCTGCTCGGCCTCGCGCCGAGTCACCGTGTGTGGGGGATGGTCGTGACCGCCTTGGGCATCGCGGGCGTGTGTCATTGGCTCGTGGCCGGCAGGAACGAGTGGCAACAGCAACAAGTCATGGAAGAGGAGATGCACCGCGCCTATGTGGATTACTTGAAGGCTCGCGCCACGTCGGCGGCTTCGGGCGATGGCGCTGGCGCCTGATCCCGGCGGCGGCCGATGCCATGATGGGGATCTGGACCTGGCGCGCCGCTGCGGACGCGGAGACGAGGACGCCCAGCGCTCGTTCGTCGACCGCTTCGGATCGCTCGTGTACTCCATTTGTGGGCGTCGCGGCATTACGGGGCCCGACCGCGACGACGTGGCGCAGCAGATCCTGTTGGACGCGTTTCGTGCGTTGCCGCGCTATCAGGGAGCGTCCCGGCTCTCCACCTGGATCTACTCCCTGTCGTTGCGGCGCGTGGCCGATCACTTTCGCTCTTCGCAGCGGCGCGACGTGGCGTCCGGTTGGCCGGGGGACGATACGTTTCCGCCTTCGCCGGCGACGTCGAGCGCACAGGCTCCAGACGAGCAAGTCGTCAAGGCCGAGGAGGGCGAGCGGCTGAGGCGAGCGGTCTCGCGCCTGGCGGAGCCCGAACGCTCCGTCGTCCTGGCCTACTATTTGGGAGAGATGTCCGTGACGGAGATTTCTCGCGCGCTGAACATGCCGGAGGGGACCGTCAAGACTCGGCTCCATCGGGGACGTCAGGCGCTGCGCAAGGAGTTGATGGTCCCTTGAACTGCGAAGCTTTCCTCGACCACCTGTACGACAACGATGTCCGAGCGGCTGGGCGCGGCCTGGGCAAGCTACCGCCGGATATGGCCGCGCACATGCTCGTCTGTGACAAGTGCCGCGCGGCGTACGACGCGGCCCGCGCCGATGATCTGCTGCTGACTCGCGCGCTCCTGGATGTGCCCTCTCCGGCGTGGCGAGCGGAGGTATTGCGACAGATTGCGCGCGTCCCACGCACGTCCTGGTCGCAGCGAATCGCCACCCTGAACGAAGTCGTGATCTGGGGAATCCTTGCGGTGGCAGCGTCGCAGATCCTCCTGGGCGAGAGCTCGACCGCCGCGTGCGTCGCCGCCTTCTGGGCCGGCGGCGCAGCGGCTCTGCTGGGTCCGAGTCTGGCGAAGCACTGGCAGGCGCTTCGTCGCCCACTGCGGTGGGTGTAGTGTCGGCTTCAGGCGGAAGCTCTCTTCTGCATGAGCCGTTCGACTTCCGTCCTGGGAGTAACGAGCGTGAGCTCGCCTGGCTTGCCACCCGTAGCTCGCTCACGAATGCAGGCGAGCGAAGGGTGGCGGAGAGGGTGGGATTCGAACCCACGTGCCCTTGCGGACAAGACGCTTTCGAGGCGCCCCCGTTACGACCACTTCGGTACCTCTCCGTTATTGCTGCGGTCGCAATCCTTGATTATACAACGCAGGTTCCCGGCCCAAGTTTAAAGACTGTTTGCGCCGTCGTCGTGCGCACGTCGCGCCCGCCGGGCATCCTGATGGAAACGGCCGTCTGGCGGCCGGTGATCGGCAGGGACGAGGCGCCTCACTCGGACGTATGGTTCGAAACGGAGGCGCCTGATTCTCCTGGCCGCTCACCGGGCGCCAGTCGGATTGCCATCCTGGGTCGGCAACCTCGAGGGCCCCTGTCATGCGCAAACGCACACCGCTCGCTTCCGCTCAGGAGACGTGTGAAGACATCGGCACGCTGTGGACGATGCGCCGGTACGAGCGGATTGCCCGGTGCGCATTGCTGTCCTGGCCTGGACGATTCGAGATTCGCGTCCTCGTCGAAGGACGAATACTGCTGACCGAGCGCTGCGATCGCGCCGTCGACGCGTTCATGCTCGCCGAAGGGTGGAAGCGCAAGATGTCCGACAAAGGGTGGCAGCAGATCCGGCCGCCCGCAACGATGTCGGCCTGATTCGTGATCGGTTGAGACGCGCCCCGCTCACGCGCCGGCGTCTTCGCGCCTGACGTCCTGAGGCCGCTTGTCCTCGCGGATGCCGGCGAACTCTGAGTGCCTCAGCAATCCATCCCGCGTCCATTCGACGAACGACACCTCGACCACGAGCTTCGGCTTCACCCAGCGCAGGCTCGTCATGTCTTCCGCCGTGATGCCTTCGCCCCAGTGGCCGCTCCTCTCGATGGGGAGATTTGCGAACGGGCACGCGGGTGCCAGATGCGGTGAGATCCGGCGCAGGATTTCCGCACGCAGGTGCGGCGTGAGGCCCGCGCGCACCTTGCTGGCGTAGAGCAGCCTGCGGCCCTCGTAGTAGCCGACGAGAATCGACTCGAAGTCCGCCCCCTTCGGCTTGAAGCCGCCGACGACGAATTCCTGGCGCTGGTTGAACTTGACCTTCACCCACGACGGGCTTCGTCTCCCCGGCTCGTACCGCGACAGCCTTCGCTTCGCGACGATGCCTTCGAGCTGGAGATTGCGCACGGCGGTTTCGATTTGCTCCGGCGTTCCCGGCAGCGGTTCCGAGCGGAGCACGTGCGTGCGTTCGACGACGGGGGCCAGTGCGGCACGACGCTCCTCCAGGGGCATCCGCATCAAATCGCGGCCGTTCAGGTGCAGCAGATCGAAGGCGTAATACACGATGGCCTTCGACGACTGATGATGGAGCGCCTGGAAGGAGGGCCGTCCGTTCTCGTCGATGGCGACGATTTCGCCGTCGAGGAGTGCGGCGTCGGCATTGAGCTGGCCGATGGCGCGCGCAACCGAAGGGTACTGCGCGGTCGCGTCCTTCAGGTTCCGCGAGAGCAGCTTGACGCGCGTGCCGTGCTTCCACGCGAGCGTGCGATAGCCATCCCATTTGACTTCATACGTCCAGTCGTCGCCTTGCGGGAGCTTCGAGGCGGAGGTCGCCAGCATGGGACGCAGTTCGAGCACGGAACCAGTTTAAGCCTCTGCCGATCCCTTCCCGTTGTGCGAAACGGCATCGAAGCACTCGCACGCGAACTTGTGCAGGCGTTTCGGATCGCGGATGGTGAGGACGCCCCTGCGGTAGTCGATGATCCCCTTCTCGCGCAGCGTCGAGGCGGCCTCGCTGACCGCCGAGCGCGCCGCGCCGACCATCTGCGCGACGAATTCGTGCGTGAGCTCGAACCGGTTCGTTTCGGCGCGTTCGGCCGTCAGCAGGAGCCAGCGCGCCAGCCGCTGCACGGACGTGTGAAACCGGTTGCACAGAGCGGACTGGGCCAGCTGGTGCATCACGCTCTGCGAGTAATCCATCAGAAGCTCGTGCAGCGCGCTGCAGGAGAGGATGTGCTCACGGATGACGCTCTTTGGCGCGCGATACGCCAGCCCGGGTATCTGAACGACCAGGCCGTAAGGCAAGGGCTGATTGCCTAGCGCGTCCGCGATGCCCGCCACTCCCTCCCTGCCGATGAGCGCCACTTCAACCGAACTGCCGGCCTTTGTGCTCGCCACGAGTGACACGATGCCGGACTCGACGAAGTAGACGGAGTCCGTCATCACGCGTGGAGTGCCGAGCACACTTCCGCGCTGCAGAGGATGCGGCACCAGATCCTTCGCCAGCTCTTCGAACACACTGCGGTCCGATCGTGCGAGTTCCCGAAGCACATGGTTGCCCGCGCGTTCAGGGACCATCAGACCTCCTCCTCGGACCTGTGCAAGAACCGAAGCATCCCAGCACAGCCGTTGTCGATCTGTCTGTCCACAACTGACGATATTTGTCTTTACTCGACAGTTCGACTTCAAACTACTGATGTGTTGGTTGTTATAAGAGTCTCGATGCGGACGGGTTGCCGCGCGCGGCGGTTAACGCCGCAAGGCGAGATCGACGACCACGGGATAGTGGTCGTGAATGCCTGCCTGGGGATCGCGCATGACGTCGATGAGCCTGAGGCGAGCCTGTACCAGCTGCTCGGTACGTCATCGAGGTCGTGTCGAGGACGAACTCGTTGACGCTGGTGACGACGCTGTCGCTGTAGAGCACACGGTCGAGAATCCCCGGCGGATAGCGATCGAGGTCGTCCCGCCATGTATAGCGCCGCGATCCCTCGCCGTTGTGGCGCGGCAGCGCGTCGGTCACCGGCGAGCGATCCCAGTCCAGCCCCTGGCGGCGCACACCGGCCTGTTTGGCCAGCAGCTCGGCGGCCGCCAGCGCATCGACGAACTGACGGGCGTTGATGGCGTTGAAGTCGCCGAGCATGACGAAGGGCGTGCGTGGCCGCAGCGCAATCTGGCCGCGGCCCTCCTTGGCGTCCCGAACGGTGCTGACGATCATCTGCGCCTGCTGACGGCGCATCGCGATCTCCTCGACGTCATCGCCCGACTGAAAATGCGCGCAGACGACGTAGAGGCTCGCCGCGGGCATGTCGATGAGCGCAATCGCGTGGCCGCGCCGGCGGTCGCCGTTCTCGACGCGGCCTTCGGAACGCGCGCTGATCCTGAAACGGGAAACGATGACGGTGTCCTCCGCGGCGTGCGCATGCCATGACCCGCCGTCAGGAAGCGGCAGGATGCTGTTGACCAGCGCCGCGCTGCGGGCCGCGCCGACGGTGACCTGCTGCAGACACAACACGTCGGGTTGCAGCGCCTGGAGGACGCGGGCGAATTGCGCGGGACGGCTGGCCGCCGAGGCATCCACCGCCTCGCCGTCCGCTGGAAACACTGAATCGCGGTAGATGTTCCACGTCATGACGCGGATCGCACCCGCCTGCGGCTTCTGCAGGAACCCGGGAGCCGGTTGGGCTCCCAGCACCGCCGTCAGCGCCACGACTGCCACATTCATCGACGGGCGAGCTTATTTCGAAAAGTACCCGCCACGCCAGAGTTAGAATGACAGGCGCGGGAAATTTCCTCTCATCCCGCATTGGAGGGTGGTCACACGTGCGCGGTCGCAGACTGTTGAAACTCCTCACCATTGCTGCCTTCGTTGCGGTGTCGGCCACGGCCGCGGCTGCCCAGGCGCCGCCGGATACCACCGCCGAGGCGACGCCCCAGGCCGGATCGCAGCCGCCGACGCGGCAGGCGGCGATCGAACAGGAGCAGGCCGCGAAGGCGCAGGTGCTGCATCCCTACGAGTCCAACCAGGCCGAGCGGCTCTTCCACCGGCTCGACACCGTGCTGACCGGGGGCAGGCCGCGATGGCATCCGTTCTTCGACAACGCGTATTCGGGCGGAGGCTTCACGCTCGGCATCGGCCACGTCACATACCTGAGTGCCTATAACTACCTCGATGCGCGTGCCAGCTATACGTTCTCCGGCTACAAGCGCGCTGAAGTGGAGTTCGTCGCGCCGCGAATGTTCAATCGACGCGGCGCCCTGACCGTGCTCGGCGGCTGGCGCGAAGCGACGCAGGTCGGGTTCTACGGCTTCGGCACGAATTCGTCGAAGGACGATCGGACCAACTACCTCTTTCAGCAGCCCTATCTCTCCGGGCTGCTGACGGTGTTTCCGACGCGCCGGAACCTGATGCTGCGGGGCGGCGTCGAGTTCTCCCAGTGGTCGCAGCAACCGGGCGAGGGAAGTTTCCCGTCGGTTGAAACCAGGTACACGCCAGAAACGCTGCCGGGCCTCGGCGCAGAGGTCGACTACCTGCACACCGAGGGGACCGTTGGCTTCGACTGGCGCACATCGCCGGGCTACTCGCGGCGCGGCGGCTTCTACGGCGTGACGGTGCACGATTACGCCGATCGCGATGACCAGTTCGGCTTCAACATCGTCGAGTACGAGGCCATCCAGCACATCCCGATCCTGCGCGAAAGCTGGGTGCTGTCGCTCCGCGGGCGGGTCCAGAGCGCCACCGAGAAGGACGGCCAGCAGACGCCGTTCTTCATGCTGCCGGCGCTTGGCGGCGGTTCGACGCTGCGCGGGTACTCGAGCTGGCGGTTCCGCGATCAGAACAGCCTGTTGCTCCAGGCGGAATGGCGCGTCATGGTGAATCGCTATCTCGACCTGGCATTCTTCTACGATGCCGGCAAGGTCACGGCGAGCAAGTCGGATCTCGATCTCGACGGGCTCAAGGACGACTTCGGCCTCGGCATCCGCTTCCACGGGCCGTTCGCCACGCCGCTGCGTGTCGAGCTCGCGAAGAGCCGGGAGGGCCTGTCTTTCATCTTCTCTTCCTCGTCCGCTTTCTAGGTCGATAGATATGACGTCATCAATTTTTTCAACGCGGGCCCGCCGCGCCGCTCTTGTGGCTTTGTCCGCCGGCGCCATCGGTCTCTTCAGCGCCGGCGCGACCATGCAGGGCCCGCGCTTCTATCCCGACGACCCGATCGCCCGCGAGCCGGAATCGCAGGACGCCTCGAAGGCAGCGCCGTTCGAGCAGTCGGAGATGTACGAGCTGTTGTACAACCTGTTCGTCACCTCGAAATATCAGCCGACCGGCCTGCGCGCGAAGAACATCAACACGATCGACGAGGTGCCGGACTCGAGCTGGTTCACCAACCGCGTCGGCGCGAGGCCGGTGACGATCGAGGAGCTGGTGCGCGGCGCGAACGTCGGCACGCCGCCCGATCCCTCGAAGTGGGTCCTGATCCGGGAGAAGACGTCAGGCGCGCATCCCGGGTTCACGGCTACGGACGCGAAGGGGGAGACCTGGTTCCTCGAGTTCGATCCGCCGCACGCGCCCGAAGGCGCCACCGCCGCCGTCGCGATCGCGACGAAGATCTTCTGGGCGCTTGGCTACAACCAGGTAGAGTCGTTCCTGACGACCTTCGATCCGAAAAAGGCGTCGATCCACCCGGAGGCGACGGTTCGCCGTCCGAACGGCAAGAGAACAGCGTTCTCGCAAGACGACGTCAACGTCATTCTCGAAAACGTCCATCGGAGTGCCGATGGCACCTACCGCGTCATCGCTGGCCGGCTGCTGTCAGGAAAGATTCTCGGCGGTTACCAGTACGTGGGCACGCGCCCCGACGATCCCAACGATCTCGTACCGCACCAGCACCGGCGCGAGCTGCGTGCGCTGCGCGTGTTCGGCGCGTGGACCAACCTCACCGACATCAAGGCCAAGAACTCGATCGACACCCTGGCCACGGAGAACGGGAAGACCATCGTCAAGCACTACCTGCAGGACGTCGGCTCGACGTTCGGCATGTGCAACGACAAGCACGAGTGGGATCTGAGCTACGAGTACTTCTACGAGGGCGGGCCGTCAAGGAAGCGGTTCTTCACGCTCGGCTTCGGCCTGAGCCCGTGGCAGACGGTCGACTACGTCGAGTACCCGTCGGTCGGCAAGTTCGAAGGCAAGGTATTCGATCCGCGGGCGTGGCGGCCGCAGACGCCGACAACGGCGTACATGGAGCTGCGCGACGACGACGCGTTCTGGGCGGCGAGGCGGATCGCCGCGTTCACCGACGAGATGATCAGGGCGGCGGTGCACACGGGCCAGTTCAGCGATCCCGAGGCCGAGAAGCATCTGGCCGATGTGCTGATCGAGCGGCGCGAGAAGGTCAAGAGCGTTTACCTGACCGCGGTGAATCCGATCGTGAACCCGCGCCTCGAGTCCGGCGGACTGACCGTCGAGAACGCCGCGGTCGCGGGCGGCGTCGCCCAGGCGCCCGCCGCATACCGCGCGGCGTGGATGACCTTCGACAACAACACGGCCGCGATTAAACCGCTGTCGGAGACGAAAAGCACCACCACGACGATTCCCGCGCCCGACGGCCTCCCGTCGAGCGGCTTCGTCGCGGTGGACATCGCCGCGGACAGCGATGCGTTCCCGGCATGGAAGCAGCCCGTCCGCGCGTTCTTCCGCAGGGATGGCGGTTCCTGGAAGCTGGTTGGCCTCGAACGGCTGCCCGACCAGAAGATGGATGCGACAATAGAGGGGAAACAGAAGGGGACGCGCTAGCGGGAATCGGTCATGCGTTTCACCAGGGCCCTTGTAGTTTCGATCGCAGCCCTCTCCCTCGCGGCATCCGCCCAGACCACCGAGCTGCGGCTCGTATCCACGGCATGGACGCCGTTCACCAACCAGACGGGACAACCTCGTTTCGCCCTCGACCTGGTGGAAGCCGCGCTCGGCCGCATCGGCGTCAAGAGCACGACGGCGATTGTCGAAGCGGCGCAGTTCACGCCGTCACTGCTCAGCGGCAAGTTCGACGGCAGCGCGGCCGCGTGGAAGGATGCCGACCGCGAGCGCGTGCTGCTCTTTTCGCAGCCCTATCTGGAGAACCGGCTGATTCTCGTCGCGCGCCGCGGCGGTGACGTCTCGGCGGCGAAGCTCGCCGACCTCGCCGGCAAACGGATCGCGATCGTGGAAGGGTATTCGTACGGCGACGCGATCGATCAGTCCGGCCCGACCTTCGTGCGATCGCGCACCGACGAAGACAGCGTCAGGCTGCTGCTCGACGGCAAGGTGGACTACACGTTGATCGACGACCTCGTCGTGCAGTACATCGTCAACAACTATCCCGAGGAGGCGCCCGCCAGGCTGCAGATCGGCACGACGCCGCTCATCACGCGGCCGCTCCACCTCGCGGTCAGGCGTTCGCGGCCGGATGCGGAGTCGATCGTGAGCCGCTTCAACGCGCAGCTGCGCGGCCTGATCACCGATCGCACCTATCACCGCCTCCTGCACGTGGACTGGATCCAGGCGGACGTCGACGGCGATGGGATTCCCGAATACGTGCCGCAGAGCGACCTGATGGGCAAGGCCGAGCCGAAGCGGGCATACAACCTGTTCTTCACCGACCCATCGACGACGCCGCAGCCACAGCCAATCGTGAAGGGCCGCTTCCTCATCGGCGGCAGCATCTACGACGGCTGGACGACGGTGCCGGACCGCTACAAGGTGGAGGATCCGAAGCGGCCGGATCCCAACAAGGCCACGCTCGGCGTCTTCCGGTTCGTGTGGTGATCCGCTAATCCGCGCGCAGGACTTTCAGCGGATCGATCCGTGAGGCGCGGTATGCCGGCGCGAGGCTCGCCATCAGCGCCACCAGCGCGAGCGTCGCTCCCACCGCGCCGAGCGTCAGCGGATCGGACGCGCTGACGCCGAACACGAGTCCCTCGAGCACTCTCGCCGCCGCGAGCGCGCCGATCGTGCCCGCCGCGATGCCGAGGAGCGCTGGCGTCATCCCCTCGACGATCACCAGCCGCAGCACGTCGCCGGTCTGCGCGCCCAGCGCGGTCCTGATGCCAATCTCGCGCGAGCGTCCGCGAACGATGTACGACAGCACGCTGTAGATGCCGACCGACGCGAGCACCAGCGCGACCACCGCAAACAGTCCGAGCAGCAGCGCGCTGAACCGCTGCGATGTGAGCCGCTCGTCGCGCACCTGCACCATCGTCCGGATGTTCTCGACCGGCTGCTCCGGATCCATCGCGCGAATCACGCCGGCGGCGGCCTGGGCGATCGTCGCGGGCGGCACCGCCGTCCTGAGCACGAATGTCGCGTAGTTCCAGTCCCGTTCGCGCGTGTAGTAATACACGGTCGGCGCGGGCGCTTCCGCCAGTTCCCCCTGCTTCACGTCGGCGACGATGCCGACCACATGGCGGAGCTCGGTCCTCGACATCAACGGCAGCGTGATGTTGCGCCCGATCGGATCGTCGTCGCCCCACAACAGCGTCGCGGCCTCGCGGCTGACGAGCAGGACTTCGACGTCGCTGTCGGCGACGTCGCGGCCGCGCAGCAGCGCTATCCGCATGGCCCGGATATAGCCTGGCGTCACCTGGCGCACCTGCACCGTCGGCTGATCGCGAGGCAGCAGCTCGGGCCGGCCTTCCAGCACGATCGGCTGCACCGAGCCGCCTTCGAATGGCAGGTCGTCGATCGTCGCGGCCGACTCGACACCCGGCAGCGCGCGCATCCGCGCCAGCGCGGAGTCGAAGAAGGCGGTGCGCTGCGAGGCCTCCGGATATCTCGTCGACGGCAGCGCCACCTGCATCGTCAAGACGTTGTCGAGATTGAACCCCGGGTCGGCGTTCCGGAGCGCCAGCAGCGTCTGGACCATGACGCCGGCGCCCATCAGCAGCACGACCGACAGCGCGACCTCGCAGACGACGAGCAGCCGGCGCGTGCCGACGCCGACCGCGCTGTCGCCGCGTCCGCCTTCCTTCAGCGCGTCGTTGAGATCGCAACGGCCGGCGCGCAGCGCGGGAAGCGTGCCGGCGAGGATGCCGGTCAGTATCGACGCGCCGGCGACGAACAGCAGCACGCGCGCGTCGATCGAGATCTCGTCCGCCCTGGGCACCTGATTCGCGAGCAGGGTCGACGCCGAGGAGAGCGCGGCATTCGCGAGCAGCAGGCCGAGCGCGCCGCCCGCCGCGGCGAGCGCGACCGCCTCGATCAACAGCTGCTGAAACACCCGGCCGCGTCCCGCGCCCAGCGCCGAGCGGATCGCGATCTCTTTGCGGCGCGTGAGCGCGCGCGTGAAGAGGAGATTGCCGACGTTTGCGCATGCGATCAGCAGCACGAGCGCGACAGCGCCGAGCAGGATGATGAGCGGCATGCGGATGTCGCCGACGATCACCTCCTGCAGCGGGATGACGATCGCGCCCCATCCGGCATTGGCCTCCGGGTATTCGCGCTCGAGGCGTGCCGAGATGACGTCGAGCTCCGACTGCGCGCGCGACAGGTCCGCGCCTGGTTTCAGCCGTGCGATCGCCTGCAGGTTGTGATTCTCGCGGACGGCGCGTGCTTCATCCGACAGCGCCATCGGCACCCAGATGTCGCGCGCCATCACACTCCAGGCCGGCAACGACACTGTAGACGGCATGACGCCGACCACCGTGTACGCCTCGCCGTCCAGCTTGATCGTGCGTCCGATCACATTCGGCGCGCCGCCGAACTCGCTCTTCCAGAAGCCGTCGCTCAGGATCGCGACGTGGCGCCCAGCCGGCGTGTCTTCGTCGGCCCGGAACACCCGTCCGAGGGACGGCCGGGCGCGGACCGCCTCGAAGAAGCCGGCGCCGACCGCGCCGGCGACGAGCGCCCGCGCGTTGCCCGTCCCGGTCAGCGCGAACTGCCTGACCCGATACAGTGCCATCGCCTCGAACGATTGCGAGTCGCGCTGCCAGTCGTAGAAGTTCGCGGGCGACAGCGAGAACGTCCGCATCCCGGGGAAAGTGCTCTGCGGCGGCGTGTGGAACAGCCGCACCAGGTTCTCCGGCTCCTCGTACGGTACCGGACGGAGCAGCACGGCGTTGACGATGCTGAAGATTGCGGTGTTGGCGCCGATTCCCAGCGCGAGAACGCCGATGACGGCCGCGGCGAACGACGGCGTCCGCGCCATCACTCGCAGCGCATAACGAAAATCGGCAAACACGGTACGCATCCTGGAGTCTCCGGAGGTTCTGAACAATTGCGGAGCGCGGCGGACCGGCGGCGGCAGGATCAGACAGCGAATCGTCTGCCACCAGAACCAGGCGTGCGCAGCGACAGCCGATGCGGGCGGCGCGAGAGGCGAACTCTTCCGCGAGATCGCCGATGACGAAGTCCAGCCAGTCGGCCGGCAGCCGCATCGTCAACAGCCTGACGGCGAGCCGGGGAGGCCGGCGAATCACTTCGTCTCCAGGCGCTTCTGAAGGCCGTCCGTCATTGCGGTGAACGCGTGGTAGGCGTGGCGCAGTGCCGAAACCCCGGCCGGCCGCAGTGCATAGAACTTCTTCCTGCGGCCGCCGCGCTCAGCGGTGGGCTCCCCGACCCACGACTTGAGGAACCCCTTGCTCTCGAGCCGGTCGAGCGTGGTGTAGACGGCGTTGATCGAGACGTCGCGTCCCGAGCGCTCGTGAATCTCGCGCCGTATCGCCGCGCCGTACGCGCCATCGTCGAGCCGCAGCACCCCCAAAAGGACGAGCTGTTCGAAATCGCCGAGCGCGGACACCTTGCGTTTGAACCACATTGTGGGAGATATGTTACCAGACGTTAGACGGCGCGAAGGGCACAACGGTTCGAAGAGGTCAGGGATCGGCGCGAGCGTTTCTACGATCCGGTCACACCAGCGCGGCCGACCCGACCGGCGCCTGACCGACGAGGAGCGGCCGAACGAAGTCCTGCTCCTCGTAGACAGTCACGATCGGATAGCCGTTGTGCGCCATGATGTTCCGCAGGACTGACGCCTGCGCCGGCAGATTTCCGATCGATTCGTTCGCCTGCAGGATCAGCTCCGCTCCCATCCGCGCAGCCCTTTGAATGACGCGCGCCATGTCGTCGGCCGGCACGTAGTAGAGCGAACAGAACGCGGTCACCACGTCGAAGCGGCCCAGATCCTCGGTCAGGAAGCAACGCATGTCCCGCGTCAGTACCTGGATGTCGTATGCACACATGTCGCGCCAGCAGAGAATCCTGGCGTTCAACCTGGCGACGTCGGCGATCGAGGGCGTCATTTCCAATCCGACGACAGCGGACGCCCCCGCTCGCAGCATCATGAGCAGCAGCGATCCGTTGTTCGATCCGAGATCGAGGACCCGCTTGCCCTTGACGATCGGCGCGACGACCCGGCCGTTGAAGAAATCCCACCGGCCGGTTCCGCTGTCGGTCGACACGAATCGGCCGGCGGTCAAGCCGCCGCCGAAATCGATCGGCGCGTAGTCGCGATAGCTCGGTAGCCTTCGCCCGCACATCGCGGAGGAGCGTCCGCGCGCTGGCCTCGGTCAGAATGCTGGCGCCGTACGACGCGTTGAATGCTTCACGATCGACGTCGCGATCGATGGCGAACGCGATGCCACGGCTGCGATGACGCCGTACACCCGGGAGTTGCGCGAAGGCAGCGGAGCCGTCCGGCAGCTTGACCAGGTGCGCGAATCCGCGGCGGATCCCGGTCAGGTTGGCGGCATGCGCGCGGGTCATCAGCGCCTCGACTGCTTCAGGCGCGGGCTGTTCCGATCCCGTTCGACCCTCGGTTGCGCGGCTCAGTATCCCAAGCCCTTCGAGCTGATCGTCGGTCGCCGACGACGTGGTCACGGCGCTTCCGGCAACGAACAGGGACCGCAGCGCCCGCCACGGCATCGAGCTCGAAAGCAGTCGATGTGCCGCCTTCGGCCATGCGACGCCGCTGACGAGGTAGGTGACGTAGCCCAGACCGCGTCTGCGCACGATGGTGAAGGCGCCGCGTATTTGTCGAGTCCAGGCAGATTTTTGATGAGCTTCAGTCATTTTTCTGGAGGGGCGAGCTGACAGGCACGACTGTGCCCCCAGCACAATAGATCAGGTCGAATGTCCTTGCTGCAGATTTTACCGCCTGCGCCGTGGGCGCTGCGGGCATGTCCTGCTGCCGGCGATCTATCTGCGGTACGGCCGGCGGGCAAACTGACCGTCACGTCCTGAGATCGCGATACTGCCCGGGCGTGATCCCCAGAAGCCGGACGAACGCGCGCCTCATCACGTCGACGCTGCCGAATCCGGCGGCGGCAGCAACCTGCTTCAGGCCCCTGTCGGTCCGCTCGAGCTGACGGCGTGCGGCCTCGACGCGCACCTGGAGCACGTACTGCGACGGCGTCGTGCCGACTTCGCGCGTGAACACGCGCTCGAAGTTGCGGACGCTCATCGACATGCGATCCGCGAGATCCTCGACCGACAGCCTCGACTCGAGGTGCTCGGCGATCCAGATCTGCAGCTCGCGGAGCGACAGCATCTCGGACGCCTGCGACGCCAGCGAGACGCTGACCTGCGGCTGCCCGCCCGGGCGGCGCAGAAACAGCACCAGCTCGCGCGCGGCCTCGTGCGCGAGGCCGACGCCGCAGTCTTCTTCAACCCACGCGAGCGCGAGGTCGATACCGGCCGAGATTCCCGCCGACGTATAAATGTTGCCGTCCCGGACCCAGAGCGGCTCGTGCTCGACGCGCACGTCCGGATGCCGTGCCGCCAGCTCGCGCCCGAACTTCCAGTGGGCGGTCGCCCGGCGGCCGTTCAGCAGCCCGGCCTCCGCGAGCAGGAAGGCGCCGACGCACACCGCGCCGACGCGCCGCGCCTCGCCGGCCATCTTCCTCAGCCACGCCGAGAGTGCGGCGTCGCGAACGGACCGATTGGCAAGCCCGCACACGAGCAGGACGGAGTCGCAGGCGCCTTTCACCTCGTCGAAGTGATGCCGGGCCATGAAGGTCAACACGCCGCCTTCTCCTTCGAGCGTCAGCCGATCGGCGTTCGTCACGACCTCGATGGTGTAGATGGCCCGTCTCGCCAGGCGATTGACGGAGTTGAAAACCTGCAGCGGGCCGACCAGATCGAGCTCGTCGACCGGCGGGACGACCAGTACGACGACCCTGCGAGCGAGCCGTTCGGAACCGGAGGGCATGCGTCCACTATCCCGCCGTGCCCGACGGTTGGCAAGCAGATGGCGCGCTCCGTCGGATCGATGTCGCAAATCGACGTGCCGGCCTCCGATAGCATGCGGACCGTGGCGAACGATCTCCGCGTCGCGCTCCGGCAGTACGCTCGACACCGCGGCTTCGCAGTGACCGTCGTGTGCACTCTGGCGGTCACTATTGGCGCCACCACCGCGGTGTTCTCGATCGTCAACGCCGTGCTGGTCCGGGCGCTGCCTTTCAAATCACCGGAGCAGCTCGTGTGGGTCGTATCGGTCCGCCCGGATAACCCCGCAGCTCCGTTCTCCCTCCCGGAGTTCATGGATTACCGCGGCCGGACGCGCGCACTATCGGGCCTCGCCGCGTACGGATACTGGAGCGCGAGTCTCGCCGGTGATGGCGTAACAGAACAACTTCAGGGTGCGCGGATGTCGGGGAATGCGTTCGATGTCCTGGGCATTGCTCCCGCGGCCGGACGTCTGTTGAACGAGCGCGACGACCGCGCTGACGCGCCGCAGGTCGTGGTCCTCAGCTACCGTCTCTGGCTCCGGAAATATGCCGGCTCTCCCGACATTCTCGGCAGCAGCGTCCGCATCAACAGCCAGCCCTTCGTGATCGTCGGCGTGCTGCCGGCGCACTTTCCGCTGCCGCTTCGAGACATCGATGTCGTGACCGCACTCGTCCCCGATCGCGATCCACTGCGCCACGTTCGCGGCTCGGTCAACTTCCTCAGGCTGTTCGGCCGGTTGAATCCCGGCAACGACGACAGGCAGGCAGACGCCGAGCTGACGGCAATCTGCCGTTCGCTCCGGCAGCAGTTCCCGGTCGAATACGCGCGCAAGGAAGCCGTGGCGACCGTACCCCTTCACGAAGCCCTCGTCGCCGGCTTCCGGTGGTCGATGCTGGCGCTGCTGGGCGCGGTTACCCTGGTGCTGGCGACGGCGCTCGCAAATGTGGTATCGCTTGCGCTCGTTCGCGCCAACGGCCGCCGCGCCGAGTTGACAATGCGTGTCGCCCTGGGCGCATCGAGGCGGCGCCTCGTCAGGCAGCTCGCCGTCGAAGCGTGCCTGCTCGCGGTGTCCGGCGCCGTTCTCGGCTGGATCGTCGGGCTTCAGGCGCTCGCCGCCGCGACGGCATTGGCGCCTCCGTCGATCCCACGGCTCGACGAAGTGAGCGTTGATCCAGCCGTCATGGCTTTGCTGATTGGCATCGCTGCGCTTGCGACCGCGTTGCTGACGGTCCCGCCGCTCGCAGCCGCCACCCGCACACGCGCGCGTGACTCGCTCGGCCCTGGCCGCGGGACGATCGGCGATCGTTGGAATCGTCGAGTCCGCAATGTCATGGTCGTGGCCGAAATCGCCGCGGCGCTCGTATTGATGCTCGCTACGCTCGTCCTCGTGCAGAACCTGCTGCGGCTTCGGAGCCTGCATCCCGGCTTCAACCCGCATGGCGTGTTCCAGGCGCGCATATCCATTCCGCCCACCTACCGATCGCCTGAGGACATATCGCGTTTCTACGAACAGCTGCATGATCGCCTCGCGGCCTCGCCGGGCGTCGAGCACGTCGGGGTCATCTCGGTAGCGCCGTTGAGCGGCCTTCTCTACACGGTGCCGTTTTCCGTCGCCGGTCAGCCGACCGGGGACCGCGAGCGATCCAGCGCCAATATCCGCGCAATCTCTCCCGATTACTTTCCCGCAATCCAGACACGACTGCTGCAAGGCCGGCTGTTCACGGAGCGCGATCGGCCGGGCTCGCCGCCCGTGGCAACCGTCAGCAGCGCGCTCGCCGATCGATTCTTTTCTGGGAACGCCGTGGGACAACGGTTGCTGATTGACGACAACAACGACGGACCGAGACCCGTCGAGATCGTTGGCGTCGTCGAAAACGTACGTCAGGCCGCGCTCGATGCGCCACCGGCCCTGGACGTCTACATTCCGCTGCGGCAGGTACATCGTGACGGCGCCGGGCCGCTCAGGAACAACCAGTTCTGGATGCTTCGCCTGCGCACCGATGGCGATCCGGATGCGTTCCGGTCGACGTTCCTGGGGCACCTGCGCGCGGTCGATCCCGATGCCGCCGTTTCGACTACCGGACCGATGCGCGGGTTCATCGACGCATGGCTGGGACCCCGCCGTTTCAACCTCGGCCTGTTCGGTGCCTTCGCGTCCACGACGGTCCTGCTGGCCGTGATGGGTCTCTACGGGCTCGTGTCGTACACCGTCAGCCAGCGCGCACAGGAGATCGGTCTGCGGATGGCGATCGGCGCGAGCCAACGCGACGTCCAGAGAATGATTCTTCGCCAGGCGGCGGCACTCGGGGCGGTTGGGGCCGGAGCAGGCGTCGTCATCGCGGCCGCCTCACGTCCGCTGCTCTCGCGCATGGCTTTCGCTGAGCTCGGGCGCGCCACCGATCTGTCGGTCAACAACGCCGCCGCGTCGGCCATCGTCGCTGTTCTGATGGCGATCGTGCTGCTGGCTGCGTGGTTGCCCGCGCGGCGCGCATCGCGGATCGAGCCGACGCTGGCGTTGCGGGCAAATGGAACCTGAACGAGCGTTCGAGGTTACTATTCTGGGCCATGCGCACACGCTCGTTCGCCCGCGTTTCCGCCCTGTTGCTGACCGCAACCCTCGTCCTCGGCGCCGCTCCCGCATCCGCGCAGGTCCAGACGCCCGAGGCCTTCTTCGGCTTCACCATCGGCGCCGATGGCGAGCTCGCGCGGTATCCGAAAGTCCTCGAGTACTTCCAGCACCTCGCGAAGCAGACCGATCGCGTCAGGTACGAAGAGATCGGCAAGACGACGATGGGGAATTCGTTCGCGCTGGTGACGATCAGCTCACCGGCGAACCTGAAGCGGTTCGATCGGCTGGTCGCGATCAACCGGCGGCTGGCGGATCCGCGCGGCCTCTCCGATGCCGAGGCGGCGACGCTCGCCGCGGAAGGCCGGCCGTTCTACCTGCTCTACGCGACGATTCACTCGACGGAGGTCGGCAACGGGCAGACGATCCTGCTGCTCGGCCACAAGCTGGCAACCGAGAACAGCCCGGCGGTGCGCGAGATGCTCGACAACGCGGTGCTGCTGCTGGTGCCGTCGCAGAATCCTGACGGCCAGCATCTGGTCGTCGATCACTGGTACAAGACGAAGGGCACGAACTTCAATCGCGTCTATCCCGACCTCTACCACAAGTACGCCGGCCACGACGACAACCGCGACTGGTTCATGTTCACGCAGAAAGAAACGCGGATGATGGTCGAGCGCGTGCAGAACCACTTCAAGCCGGTGATCACGCACGACATGCACCAGCAGGGATCGACCGGCTCGCGCATCTTCGTTCCGCCGTTCATGGATCCGTTCGATCCGCAACATTCACCCGATCCTCGGCCAGGAGCAGGCGACGGTCGGCCAGGCGATGGCCACGGCGCTCATTGCCGAAGGCAAGGAAGGGATCGCGTCGGTCGAAGGGTACGACCAGTGGGCGCCGGCGCGGCAGTACATGCTGTATCACGGGCAACCGCGCATCCTCACCGAGATCGCTTCGGCGAGTCTTGCCGACCCGTTCGTGAACCCCGCGGGCAAGGACCGGCCGCTCGGACCGCAGGAGGCGCGTCAGAATTTCCCGAAACCGTATACGAAGGGCGAGTGGCGCCTCTCGCAAATCGTCGACTACGGGCTCACCGCCGCGCTCGCCGGCATTTCGCACGTCGCGAAGTACCGCACCGAGTTCCTGACGAACTTCTACAAGGTGCACAAGGACTGGGTGAACTGGAAAGGCGCGCCGTACGCCTTCGTCGTCCCCGCCGTGCAGCGCGATCCGCTGGCCACATACGAGCTGCTCGACGTGCTGCGCATCGGCGCCGTCGAGATCGAGCAGGCCGCGGCGCCGTTCACGGCGGGCGGCAAACGCTACGACGCGGGATCCTGGGTGATCCGCGTCGCGCAGCCTTACGGCGCGTTCGCCAAGACGATGCTCGAGCGGCAGATCTATCCGGATCTGCGGCTGTTTCCCGGCGGTCCGCCGAAGGCGCCGTACGACGTCACCGGCCACACGCTGGGGTATCTGCTCGGCGTCGACGTCGATCCGATCGAGACCGCGTTCGACGCGCAGCTGACGCGGGTGAGCGATCTGAAGCCGCGCCAGTCGCCGCTGCCGGCCGCGCCGCGCTGGGCTTATGCGATCGGCCCCGAATCGAACGCGGCGTTCATCGCCGTCGCGCGGCTGCAGGCGGCGAACGTCCCGGTGTTCAGGACCGCTGACGCGCGCAGCCGTTGCCGGCCGCACCTACGCGCCCGGCACCTGGATCGTTCCGCCGAGCGCCGAGGCGCGCGGCGTGCTGGACGCCGCCTCGAAGGAAACCGGGCTGGTCGTGACCGGTCTCGACGAGGCGCTTCCGGTCAGCGGTTATCGATTGAAGCCCGGGACCCGCATCGGCCTGTGGCGCGGCGCCAACAACATGCCCGGCGGCTGGCTGAAATGGACGTTCGAGCAGTATGGCTTCAAGCACGACGTCGTGTCGTCCACCGATTTCGCCGGCGATCTCTCGAGCAAGTACAACACCATCGTGCTGCCCACCGGGATCACCAGGCAGACGATCGTCAGCGGACTGGATCCGGCGCGGAACGACAAATCATTCGAATGGGCGTACGGCGTCGGAGAGGCCGGATGGAAGAAGCTCGCGCAATGGGTGCGTGATGGCGGAACGCTCGTCGCGATCGGCAACGCCGTCGACACCGCGCAGCAGCTCCTCGATCTCCCGATTGCGAAGGCGCTGCCCGAAGCACGCGGCCGGCGCGGACGCGGCGGCGCCGCGGAGAGCGCAGGCGGCCGCGACGCGGCGGCCGACGTGACCCGCGTGCTGCGCGATACGTTCTCCAGCCCCGCAAGCCTTTCGGCGACGCTGCGCGATCGCGTGATCGAGCCCGAGTCGCTCTTCTACTGCCCGGGCTCGCTGCTGCGAAACGATTTCGATCCGTCACACCCGATCGGGTTCGGCATGCCGGCATCCTGGCCGGTGTTCTTCGAATCGGATCAGGCTTACCGCATCACGCCATCCTTCGGCATCCGTCCCGAGGTCGTGGCGCGCTACCCCGCAGCAGGCCCGATCCTTCAGAGCGGCTGGCTGCTCGGCGAGGACCTGCTGCGCGATCAGGCCAACGTCGTCGCTTTCAAGGTTGGCCGCGGCTATGTCGTCACGCTTGGCAGCCAGGTGCACTTCCGCGCCCAGAACCGCGCGACCTACAAGCTGCTGTTCAACGCGCTCTTCCACGGCCCGTCGACGATGGTGAGCGCCGACGAGCTGAGCCGGCTCGGACCCGTGACGTCGACGAAGTAGCAGCGGCCGTTCACTTCGCTGTCTGTGCGGGCGACTCGTTCGTCTGTTCGTCGTCGAACTCGGCCATCCGGCTCGTCAGCTGATGAAGGTCGGTTCTCTTCGCCAGGTCGCGCAGCTGCTCCGACGTGACGCTCGTCTCGACTTTCAGGTGGGCCGCGATGTCGCGCAGCAGCCGCAGCACGGCCGTCATCTCGCGCTCGGCCAGCAGATCGATCTGCAGATCGAGATGGCTGCGGCGGTCGGCCTGTCGGGCCAGACGGTTCTGGCTGGCCAGCACGAACAGCGCGAGGAAGATCGCCTCGAGCGAGACGGTCATCGTGAGGAACGGGAACGGGAACGGATCGAACGGCTGCACTCCCGGCACCAGCCCGACGTTCGCGGCGATCCATCCCGTGAACCAGATCAGGTGGGCCAGCATCACCGGACCGGTCGCCGCTTTTGCCGCGATCCAGTCGCTGAGCTGCTCGGTCTTCGACCTGGCGTGACGCGTCGCCTCTTCCCAACGCTTGATTTCCCGGACGTTCTCGTCGAGCGCGGTCGCGGAGTGGTCCAATTTGCGCGCCCCCGCCGCCGTCGTCACCCTTCTCCGCACATCTCAACCGTGAAGCACGACCTGGGCCAATTCACCGAAACCTGTACGGGCGCTCCCAGCCGCTGGCCCGTGTCGGACGTCGCAACGCTTCGCAGCTCCTGAGCGATCAGGCGATGCACGGGCAGCGCGTGGTGATTGCCGACTAGTCACCTCGAGCCGGTCTGGTTCCAGTCGTTCCAGAACTGGCAGAGCGAGTTCCTGTCGGTTGGTGTGATGGTCTGGCTCGCCGTCTACTTGCGCAGCGCGGCTCGCCCGAGTCGAAGCCGGTGCACGCGCCGCATGACGAAACCGGAAGCGTTACGCGCCCCACGGCCGTAACCGTACTTTTTCAAAGTCTGGCCCGTAGTTTCCCGGCATACCAAACGTATCTTGCCCCTCCCGTGAGGGGCAGCGAGCCCCTAAAGTGAATGGCCCTGTCGAGAGGAGCACGCCATGAGATTCAGCGCCCGTGTCGTTGCGGCGGTGTTGTTCGTGTCGCTCTGCAGCCCGCTGCAGGCGAACAAGTTCGGGTCGGTCGAGCCGATTGCCAACCCGGCGGTGATCGACACGAGCCCGCTCCGGGATCAGTCGTTGAAGGTACGCGAGGCGTTTGCCACGCACCTTCTGCAATGCGGCATCGTCAGCCGCGTCGTCGATGCGCTGACCGCCACCGGCGCGATCACGACGATCGACGGACTCAACACGCGGTTCACGGTCGGCGCCGGCGGATTCGCCGGGCACACCAACCCGGCCTACGTCTACACGGTGATCGACGACGGGCCGAATGCCGCCAGCATTGAGGACGTCAAGGTGCTCACCGACAGCCTGGGCTACGTGCTGTCGCAGGGCAGCGCGTTCCTGCTCGACTCGGACGATCCCTCCAGCTTCGACTTCCCGGCCAACTACGTCGTGCTCAACTTTCCATCGCCACCGCCGCTTGCCACGTCCGCGGCGCTGTTCGAGACGGTCGGCCAGATCGATCCCGAGCTGTTCGAGACCGATTCGAGCGGTTATACCCAGTTCGGCCGCGCCTATCTCTCGCTGCAATCGTTCGTGCCCGACGCGCAGTTCATCGCCGGTTACGTGAAAGCCGCCGCGATGTTCGGCGTCGAGTACACGCCGATCGTCGCCGGGAGCCCGTCTCTGTTTCAGGGCGGCGCGGCGTTTCCCGGCAACGACTGGACCGTGAGCACCGATGGCGAGGAGTATCTCGCGCGTATTCCTTCCGATAGTCACAAGGCTCTGGCGCGGATTCGCGCGCTACCACCTGCGCGTGACCCGCGAGGTGCTGAAGAAGCTCGAAAAGCCCGGCAAACGGCCGATCGACGAGGTCACGTCGTTCGCGTGCCATTGACCTTGTTCGTCTACGGCTCGCTTCGACGAGGATGCGAGAACCATCACCTGCTCGATGGCGCCGAGTTCATCGGCACCGGCGCCATCGACGCGTCGTTCTACGTACGCGACGAGCTGGTGATGGCGATCGAGGGACCCGGAACGGTTTACGGCGAGGCCTACCGGCTTCGCGACCTGAACCACCTCGAAGCGCTCGATCGCTTCGAACGTCATCCGTCCTGGTATGCGCGCCGGCCGACAATCGTGACGCTCGAGGACGGCCGCAGGCTCGACGGGTGGTGTTACTTCAAGGCCGAGCCGGATCCGGAAGCGCGGCTGATGGATCACGCGCAATATCTACGGACGACCAGGAATTGCTGACGAGCTGTCCGCAGAATCCGCAAACTTATCCGCAAAAGTCGTCGTCATAACTGCATGTCCCGGTGGTACCACCCTTGCCCCCTTAAGTCCCATGCATTCAATTAGAAGAGCTCTCTTTCCTTACGTTCTCGCTCTGTCAATCGCCTGGTCGCCGGCGGCGGCAATCGGCTCAGAAAAGGCCGAGTCCGGCAGAGCGTCGAGCTCGAGGTCGGCGCTTGCCAATATTCGAATCGACAACTTCGGCGCGGTGAGTCCCGGCCTACTATCGCGGAGCTCAACCGGAAGGTGGCGACTACGCGGCGCTCGCCGCGCTTGGCGTCAAGATGGTGATCGACCTGCAGCAGGACGGCCTCGACGCCGAACAGCAGCTCGTCGAATCCGCGGGGATGATGTTCCATCGGATTCCGATGACCACCCGCAAGGAGCCGACGCTTCAGGACATCACGACGTTCCTGAAGCTGGTCAACGATCCCGCGAACCAGCCGGTCTACGTGCACTGCGCGGGCGGACGTCATCGCACCGGGGTCATGACCGCCGTGTATCGCATGACGCGTGACGGGTGGACTGCCGATCAGGCGTTCAAGGAAATGAAGCAATACCGCTTCGGTGCGGACTTCCTCCACCCCGAGTTCAAGAAGTTCGTGTACGGCTTCGCCTCGCTGGGGCTTCGACTCGGCCCGCTCACACCGGGCAAACGCTGATTCCTTCCACCCGATTCGGTGGAGAATACGGAGATGCAAGACCAGCAAGCCCTGGACGCCCCGGCGTCGTCCGACCGCGAACGCGCGGTGCTGCGTCATGTCGCCGCTACGCTCGCGTATCGTGCAGCCAAGGTGCTGCGGGATGTGCCGGCAGATTTTCACAGCCGGGACTTCGGGCCGTCGACGCGGAGTCCCGTTCAGATCGTCGCCCACATGGCGGACCTGATGACGTGGGGTGTCTCGCTGGCGCGAGGCGGCTACGAGTGGAAGGCCGACGGGAGCGACGACTGGAAGATCGAAGTGAATCGGTTCTTCTCGGGCCTCGCCGCGCTGGATCGCGCGCTGGCGGCCGAGGGACCGTTCACCGGCTCGATCGAAAAACTGATCCAGGGACCGCTCGCCGACGCGCTGACGCACGTCGGTCAGCTCGCGATGCTCCGCGGGATGGCGGGCGTTCCGGTCAAGCCCGAAAGCTATGCGCGCGCCGACATCAAGCCTGGCCGCGTCGGCGCCGAGCAGGCGCCGCCGGGAAGGGAATTCGACGGCGACGCCAGCAACCGCCGGCGCTGATGCGCCTGCCCTAGACGAAAGAGTCGCTGGCCGTCGGAACGGTCGCCGGGAAGAACGGTTTCTCGGCGGCTGACGGCTGCTCGTTCCACACGCTCGTTCGCGTGAAGAAGCGGCCGAGCGGCGTGCGCCGCTTCAGGGTACTGGCGAAGCGCGAAGGCATTCAGATACACACTTCGCAGCGCCGCGGCTCGCGCCTGCTCTCGCGGCGTGAGCTCACCGACCGCGCGCGCATACCCAAGGTCTTCGAGACTGCCGCCAATCACCGACTCACAGAGCCGCAGACGGGCGGGTCCGCACTTGTCCTTCCAGCGCCCGATCGGGTTGAAGTCTCGGGCGATCGCGCTCGCTGTCGTACGACGTGTTGGGGCGCTTCAGCGCGTGCAGCGGATGACGCCTGATGCGGTCGGTACTTGAGCCGGTGATCGATGAAGCGTCCGATTCTTTCCAGCGTCACCACGTGGCCTGGCTACGAGGTCTTCGAACCACACTTCCATGTACGATGGGTCGTTTCTGCCGAACGTCCGGCCGCCTGCGCACCATCCACTCCCAGTACAGCGCCGCGACGCCGAGTGCGCGGTCGCGATCCCAGGGCAGCGTGCCAATCCAGCGTTGCTTCTCGAGCGACAGCGCGCAGTCGCGGCCGTCCCTGATCACGTGCAGGAACAGCGCGTCGCCCGACAAGCCGCTTGATGTCGGCCATGCAGAGCACATGCGTCGGCGTCGCTTCCATCCAGCGTTCCATCTGCTGCTGTCTGGCGAGCTCGGTCATGAACACGCGCAGAAAGTCCCCTGACGACATGCAGCCATCGAGCGCGGATTTGACGAGCGGCGCAACGTCGAGCCCTGGCACCTTGCCGAGATCATCCGGACAGGTACCGCTCGAGAAACCGCTCCCGCGCGCGGCGGTGACGGAAGCTCGGAAAACGCGCGCAGCAGGTCGTAGAAATACGTCTCCTTCCGATAGACGGCGAGTCGGCCCGCTGCGAGCAGCATGGAATACAACAACGTCGTTCCGGACCGCGGGCAGCCGACGATGAAGACAGGTCTTTTCATGTGATGCCCCTTGACGTTCGTGTAACGCGTGCGTCTGGTGCCGCATCTGCGGGTGCAACCTGTTCGCCCGCGAGCGGGCGAAGGGCATCACGTTTCTGCAAATTCGGACGCGGATTTACGCGGAGTTTACGAGACGCGGATCACGAATCACGAAACGCGGATTTACGCGGACTACACAAAGGTACGAAACGCGGATTTATGCGGATTACGACGAGATGACGAAACGCGGATTTACGCGGATTACACAAAGCACGAGACGCGGATTACGGGTACTGATCGCAGGGGCGGCCGGCGGCTCGCACGCAATCGCGTGGAGGACGCACCAATGATTTCCGCGCAATCTCTGGAGCGTGTCAGCGTCATCATTCCCGTCTACCGCGCCGCGCACCTGCATGCCGCGCTCGCTTCCGTCGCGTCGCAATTGCGGCCGGCTGACGACGTGATTGTGATCGACGATGGCTCACCCGATCGTGCGGCGATCGAAGCGGCCGTCGCGGCGTCGAGAATCGGCATCCGGCTGGTCCACCAGTCGAACCAGGGCGCTGCTGCCGCACGGAACACCGGCCTGCGTCTCGCCACCGGCAACCTCATCGCGTTTCTCGATGCGGACGATCGCTGGCATCCGTCGATGCTCGAGTATCAGCTCGGTGGGACTGAACGAAGCGGTGCCGACGTCGTGGACGGCGATGCCGATCTTGTCCATGGCAGCGACCCACCGCACGGACGATTCATGGACGGTGCGCCGTCACATGGTCCAGTCACACTTGCGTCACTGTTGTCACAGCGGTGCACCGTGTTGATGTCATCCGTGCTCGCGCGGCGGCCGGCGATAGACCGCGTCGGATCGTTCGATCCGCAGCTGCGTCGGGGACAGGACTTCGATCTGTGGATCAGGATGGCGAAGGCGGGCTGCCGCTTCGCGTTCAGCCGCGAAGCGGTCGTGACGCGATGCGTGCATGGCGCCAATCTGTCGGGCACCGAGCGCGACGAGCTTCAGCGTGCGGTCGATGTGCTGACGAAGGCGATCGACGTTCTTGCACTCGACGCCGAACACCGCCGCGTCGCCGTGCGCCGACGCGCGCAGCTCCGCGGGTGGCTCGCGCGCGAGCACGGCAAGGAATACCTGGTGCGCGGCGACGCGTCGTCCGCGATGCGGTGGCTGTCGCGATCGACGCGGCTGACGCCGGCGTGGAAGACGCGAGCCGCGGTCGCCGCGCTGCGGGTCGCGCCGCGCCTCACGCTGCGGCTCTACCGGCGGCGATCCGCTCGACCTGGCACAGCCATGTGACGCGCGAGGCGAACCAGACGCGCGTGCCGCGTCCGTCGAGCGCCGCCGCGGCGCACCGCGCGAGCAGCGACGGCAGGTGCAGCAGCTCGGACTGCGACGTCATCAGCCGCTGGAACAGACCGGCCGCCACGGCGCGATGGTAGCGGCGGCAGGATGCGGCGGTGTCGAGGCGAGCGGACGGCACGCCGGCCGCCTCGGGCCATCTGGCGGCGACGGCGTCGGTGTGCAGGCGACGGTCCATTAGCGCCTCGGCCGGCGTCGCCATCAGACACTCGAACAGATCGCGATCGAGAAACGGCGCATGAACCGTCACCGGCGCAAACAGCGAGAACGGCGAGAGCGCGATCGCGCGGCGGGTGCGGTTCCAGAAGAAGAAAGAGGCAATCGGATTCGGCGCGTCGGCGTGGAGGCGAAGCTCGCGGACCAGTCGAGCATGCGCTCGTTCACGGCTGAACCTCCGCATCGCGGCGCGGGTCAGCATCCAGCGCAGCGCGGGTTCCTGCCCCTGTTTGCCGAACCCGTCGAGCAGGAGCGCGGCGGCCTCGTCGAGACGGCCGGCGCGGAACGACGCGAGCAGCCGGGGATCCAGATACCGGCTCTGCGTGAGCACGTCGCCGGCGATGCCGTCGTAGGTCTCCGCAGTCGCCGCAACCAGGTGCCGCGCGAGCGGCACGAACTGGACGTGTTCCGTGGTGCAGTACGACGTGCGCGTGTTCTTGTGCTCTTCGGCGGACAGACGGTCGGCGGTGGGCGGCAGCACGCGATGGCGAATCCCGAGCCAGCCGCAAAGCTGCGCGGCCACCTGCGCGTCCCCGTCGCCCCTCGGCGGATGGTGTTGCACCGTCACGCATTCGGTACGGCGGGCAGCCGGCCTCGATCAGCTCGAGGAGGATGTGCCGCGAGTCGCAGCCGCCGCTCAGCGGCAGTGCACGTAGGCCGCCGATGGAAGCCGGCGGCGAATCGCGGCGCGAAACAAATCGAGCAGGGCATCGGCGAGCTGCGGGCGTGTGAGCGTGTTCGGGGCTGGCGCATCGGGAGGCGGCGGAAGCGCCGCCCTGATCGCGCGAAACGGCGTATCGCCGCCGACGAAGAAGCCGAGCCGCAGGAACAACGCCATCGCGTCGTCATCGAGCTCGCGCGGCGCGCCGGCGCGGAGCAGCTCGGGGATTGCTGCGGCGTATTGCGAGCCGCGCGTGCCGTCCACGGCGTAGACGGGCGAGAAGTCGAGCGGCTCGCGGCCGTCGTGCCCGGGTTGCATGCGCGCAGCCGCTGCATTCGGAGTGCCATGACAGAGCTGTGACTCGTCAGCGAATCGGCCGGCCGGCGTTGGGGTGGATCGCGTTCCAGTCGATTCCGACCCACGAGGCGAGCGTGCCGGCGATCTGGCTCGTGGAAAGCGGCGGATGAGCGCGCCACGAGCCGCGCTGCGACATCCGCGGCGAGACGAACGCAATCCAGACCTCGTTCGCGCCGGTCACCTTGGCGCCATGGTCGCGCCAGTCCTTGCCGGTGTGGCCGCGGCCGTGATCGGTCGTGATCAGCAGGTGGGTGCGGCCGCGATAATCCGGCTGGCTCTGCAGCCACATCCACAGCTCCTGCAGGTAACCGTCGGTGCGCGAGAACGCGTTGAGGACGTGCTCGTAGCGGCCGTCGTGTGCCCAGTCGTCCGTCTCGTCGAACGCGATGTACAGCACGCGCGGCCGCGCGGTCGCCAGGTGCTTCATCGCCAGACGGAAGGTGAACGCATCCGCGCGCGTGCCCTCCCACGGCGTCACCGCGTCACGCTGGAGCGCGTTGATCAGCCGTACCTCCGGATCCGGTGTCTCGAGCGGCTCGACGCCCGCGTTCACGAGCGTGGCGCCGTCGGTGTGTTCGGTGATGTAGTTGAACACCGACCAGGATGCGAACGTCGCCACCTGATCGCGGGAAAGATTCAGCCGTTCCCTGATCGTCTCGAGGACGGTTGGAAAGGGATTGCGGATCGGATCGTTGCTCTTGATCGCCGCATCGTGCGCTTCGCCGAGAAGGATCTCGGCGTAGCCCGGATACGAGAACCAGTGCGTATTCGCCAGCCGCACGCTGCTGCCGGCGTCGCCATCGCCGGCGATCGAGCCCTCTTTCGTCACGAGATCCCAGAAGAACGGCATCAGCTTGCGGCGCCGCTCCTCGCGCGTCGGCGCCCAGAAGCGCTGATACGCCAGCGAGTCTTCGTTGCGCTGCGAGTCCCTTCTCGTGCTTTGCAGGACCGCGACGTCCAGCCCGCCGAAGATCTCTTCGGTGCGCGCCCCGTCGACGGTGACGAGGACAATGCGGTCGTCCGAGGGCGGTTGCTGCGCCAGCGTTCCCAAGCTGCCCGCAGCCAGCCATGCCAATAGCACCGGAACCGTCAGGAGTCGCATCGGTGGCCTGCTCCGTGATAGAAGTGGCTGAAAGTATCAGAGTATGTTCGCGGATTGCCACTTCGTGCGTCTCGCCGCATCCGCGATGATTGCCAGCGTGATGGTAACCGGTTGCCGCGAGCCGCGCGCGGCCCAGCCGCCTGCGATCGAGTTTGCCGTCGTGCCGCAGGCGTCGGCCGGCGGCTCGGACAGAATGGCGCCGATCAGCGGGCGCGTCACCGGCGCCCGGCCCGGTCAGCAGATCGTGCTGTTCGCGAGGAGTGGTGTCTGGTGGGTCCAGCCGCTCACCGCCGAGCCGTTCACCCGCATCGAACAGGATTCCACGTGGAAGAGCAGGACTCATCTGGGTACCGAGTACGGCGCCCTGCTCGTCGGGCCTGGCTACCGGCCGCCGCATACGGTCGATTCACTGCCGCAGCCGGGCGGTGACGTCATCGCGGTGGCCACGATCAAGGGAACCGCGGACGCCGCCGCGGCGCCGAAGGTCCTCTCGTTCAGCGGCTATCAATGGGAGGTTCGCGGGGTTCCGAGCGACCGCGGCGGCCCCAACGAGTACGATTCCGCGAATGCCTGGGTCGACGCCGACGGATTCCTTCACCTGAAGCTGGCGCTGCGGGACGGGCGATGGACGAGCGCGGAAGTCGTCCTCACGCGCACGCTCGGTTACGGGACCTACGTCTTCACCGTCAGGGACGTCGCGAACCTCGATCCCGCCGCCGCGTTCGGCATGTTTTCGTGGGACGACCAGAGCGCGGAGCAGAACCACCGCGAGCTGGACATCGAGATCAGCCAGTGGGGCGATCCCAAGACCCCGAACGGGCAATACGTCGTCCAGCCCTATTACGTGCCGGCGAACGTCGCCAGGTTCTCCGCGCCGGCCGGCACGCTGACGCATTCGTTTCGATGGGAACCCGGCCGCGCTTCGTTTCGTACCGTGCGCGGCGCGCGCGCGGATGGTGCGGCGGTCGCGCAGCACGAGTTCACGTCGGGTGTGCCGTCGCCCGGCGCCGAACGCGTCCGCATGAATCTCTATTTCTTCAGGTACGCGCCCGCGCCTCCGCAGAGCGACGTCGAGGTCGTCATTGAGCGGTTCCAGTTCCTGCCCTAGCTGCCGGATCGCGTGCCTCGCGCTGGCGCTGGCGATCGCGTGCTTCGCCGCGCGGCCTGACGCGCTCGATCCGGCACGCTCGCTGTCGCAGTACATCCGCGACGCGTGGGGAAGCGAGCGAGGCTTTCCCGGCGGTCCCGTATTTGGGCTCACCCAGACCGCCGATGGCTATCTGTGGATTGCCGCGGAAAAGGGACTGGTTCGATTCGACGGGCTGGCGTTTCAGCTGTTCGAACCCAGAGGCACCACGACGAGCGCGGGCCCGACGGTGCTCGGCGTCGCGGCGGCCGCCGACGGCAGCGTATGGGCGCGGCTGCGCGGCGCGGCGCTCGTGCGGTACCACAACGGCGCGCTCGAGAACATTCTCGCGAGCACCGGGTCGGCGGAGTCGGTCGTATCGGCGATGTCGCGCGGACGCGGCGACACGATGCTGCTCGCCACGCTCGCCCGCGGCGCCCTGGCCTATCGCGACGGCCGCTTCGATCCGCTCACCGGCGCTCCCGTGCCCGGAGCCTCGTTCGTCATCGCGCTCGCCGAGACGGGCGACGGTGAATTCTGGCTCGGTACCCGCGATGCGGGACTGGTTCGCGTGCAGGGCACGCGCGCCACGCCGATCACCGCCGGGTTGCCCGACCTCAAGATCAACTGCCTGCTCGCCGGCGATGGCGGCGAGCTCTGGGTGGGCACGGACAAGGGCATCGTCCGATGGGACGGCTCCGGGATCACCAAATCGAATGTGCCAGCCGCGCTGCACGACCTGCCGGCGCTTGCGATGATTCGCGACCAGTCGTCGAACGTCTGGATTGCCGCCGGGCGCAGCGGTCTCGTGCGAGTGACCCGCCAGGGAATCGTGGCGATGACGGAAGCGGATGAACGCTCGGGCCGCCATGTATCAGCCGTGTTCGAGGATCGCGACGGCAACCTGTGGGTCGGCACGGCTCGCGGCATCGAGCGGTGGCGGGATCCGGTGTTCACGACGCTGTCCGCTGCGGAAGGTGTGCCAGCCGGCGGCGTTGGACCGATCTTCGTCGACGGCTCGGCGCGCGTCTGGTTCGCGCCGACCAACGGCGGCCTCTACTGGATTCGTGACGGCATCGTTCACGACGTCAAACAGGCAGGGATCGATCGCGACGTGATCTACTCGATTGACGGCGCCGGCGACGAGATCCTGGTGGCACGCCAGCGTGGAGGGGTGACGCGGCTCCGGACGTCGCAGGACGGCATTCGCAGCGAGCGCTTCACGAAAGCCGACGGTCTGGCGGAAGACAGCATCTACGCCGTGATGCGTTCCCGCGACGGCGCGATCTGGGCCGGGACGCTCAGCGCCGGCGCGAGCCGAATCGGTAACGGCCAGTCGACGACCTACAACCGGACGAGCGGGCTCGCCTCGAACAGCGTCTCGGCGATCGTCCAGGGTGCCGACGGTACGATCTGGTTCGCCACTCCAGACGGTCTCAGCGCATTCTCGCGCGGCGGCTGGCGCACGTATACCGCCCGCGACGGCCTTCCCGCGAATGACGTCAACACGCTGTTCGAGGATCGGGAAGCGAGTCTGTGGATTGGCACGACCGCCGGGCTTGCGGTGATGCACGACGGCCAGCCGCGCGCGTTCCTGAAAGCGCCGCCGGCGCTTCACGGATCGATCCTCGGGTTCGCGCAGGACCGCCGCGGCTTTCTCTGGATCAACACCGCCGATCGCGTGCTGCGCGTCGATCGCGACGCGCTCCTGAACGACGCGCTGCGCGATGGCGACGTCCGGCAGTATGGCGTGGCCGACGGGCTCCTCGCGGTTGATTCGGTCAAGCGGCATCGCACGATCGTCGCCGACGCGCGCGGCCGCATCTGGCTCACGACGAGCCGCGGAATCTCGGTCGCCGATCCCGACATGGCGGGCGGCCGTGCGCTGCCGGCGCTGACGCAGATCGAGACGATCGCCGCCGACGGCGCGCACATGGACATCCATCGCGCGGTCGCCATCCCGCCCGGCAGCCGCCGCGTCGCGCTCGGGTTCACCGGGCTGAGCCTCTCGGTTCCGGAGCGCGTGATGTATCGATACCGGCTCGACGGGTTCGACGCCGACTGGAGCGAGCCGATCGCCGGACGCCAGGCGGTCTACACGAACCTCGCCCCGGGCGACTACCGGTTTCGCGTCATGGCGTCCAACAGCGATGGAATGTGGAACGGTCCGGAGGCAACGCTGCAGTTCGCGGTTCAGCCGATGTTCTGGCAGGCGCCGTCATTCCAGGTGCTCGCGCTGCTGGTGCTGGGGCTGGCCGGCTGGGGCGCTTACCGTCTGCGCATGCTCCAGATGGCGCGGCAGCTCAGTGTCAGGTTCGAGGAGCGCCTGACGGAGCGCACGCGCATCGCGCAGGAGCTGCACGATACGCTGCTCCAGGGCTTCGTGAGCGCGTCGATGCAGCTTCACGTCGCAGCCGACAAACTGCCGGACGATTCGCCGGCCAAGGCGTCGGTTGCGCGCGTGCTCGATCTGATGAGACGAGTGATTGACGAGGCGCGCAACGCGGTGCGCGGGCTGCGCGCGACCAGCACGCCCGATCTGGATCTGGAACACGCGTTCTCCGGGATCCAGAAGGAGCTCGCCATCGGACACCAGCCGGCATATCGTGTGGTGGTCGAGGGCAAGCCGCGGCCCTTGAACCCGGCGGTGCGCGACGAGGTCTATCGCATCGGACGTGAGGGACTCGTGAACGCGTTCCGGCATTCCAACGCCACCAGCGTCGAGATCGAGCTCGAATACGGGCCGAAGGAGCTGCGGCTGTTCGTGCGGGACGATGGGCGCGGGATCGATCCGGAGACGGTACGCTCCGGGATTGACGGCCACTGGGGGATTACCGGCATGCGGGAACGCGCGGAGCGGATCGGCGGCACGCTGAAAATCCGCACCCGCGCCGAGGCGGGCACCGAAGTCGAGCTGCGGGTGCCGGGCCGCGCCGCGTTCCCCCGCGACGCGTCTGCGAGATCGGAGAAACATCCATGAGCGAACGGGCCAGAATCCGCGTGCTGAGCGTCGACGATCATCCGCTGCTTCGCGAAGGCATTGCCGCCATCATCAACAGCCAGCCGGACATGGTGATGGTCGCGCAGGCGTCGACCGGCCGCGAGGCGATCCAGTTGTTCCGCCAGCATCGTCCGGACGTCACGCTGATGGATCTCAGGATGCCCGACGTCAGCGGCATCGACGCGATGGGCGCGATCCTCGCCGAGTTCGCCGACGCGCGCGTCGTGATGCTGACGACCTTCGAAGGGGACGTGGACATTCAACGCTCGCTCGCCGCTGGCGCGCGCGGGTACTTGCTGAAGAACACGCCTCCGAAGGAACTGGTGGAGGCGGTGCGTCAGGTGCACGCCGGCAGAAAGCGCATCCCGCAGGAGGTGGCCGCGCAGCTCGCGGAGCACATCGCGGACGAAGCCCTGACCGAGCGCGAGATCGAAGTGCTCCAGCAGGTCTCCGGCGGGAACCGCAACCGGGAGATCGCCGAACACCTGGCCATCTCCGAAGAAACCGTCAAGGTGCACGTCAAGCACATCATGGAGAAGCTTGGCGCCAGCGACCGGACCGCGGCAGTGTCCATCGCCGTCAGGCGCGGAATCATCCAGCTGTAACCCGAAAGTGGTATCGCCGCATTCCCGCGACTAGGGATTCGCCGCGAGGGCCCGCGCCGTACGCTCGTCGGTGGTGCAGCGGTACTTCTCTACGTTTCCGGGAAGCTGGCCGGGCGCCGGCCTGCTCCTCCTTCGGCTCGTCGTCGGAGGCGCGGCGACGATTCAGGGGGGACTCTACCTCGCGAACGCCGACGCGCCGACGTTGATGTGGGCGCCGGCGTTGCTCGCCATCGCGAGCGGCATCACGCTGGTCGCCGGATTCCTCACGCCCGCATCCGTCGCCGTCGCGGCAATCGCCACGATCGTCGTCGTGATGGCCGGCGCGCCCGCGACGTCCGCCGGCGTGCTGATCGACAGGGTCGCCGCGGTGTTCCTCATGACCGACGCCGCGGCGCTCGCGCTGCTCGGTCCGGGGGCCCACTCGATGGATGCCTACCTGTTCGGCCGCCGCGAAATCATCATCCCTCACGACCCGGCCGGCGGCCGAAAGTGGTAGCCGATATCCACTCGATTGCGTGATGCGCGCCGCCGCGCCACGGCGCTATGTTCGACCAGTTTCAATACCGAAGGAGCAAGTCGATGACGACATCTACAGCAACCTCGACCGCAAAGGCGCCATTTGTCGAGACGAAAGACGGCACGCAGATCTATTACAAGGACTGGGGCACCGGACAGCCGATCGTGTTCAGCCACGGCTGGCCGCTGACCGCCGATGCCTGGGACCCGCAGATGGAGTTCTTCGCGTCGCGCGGGTTCCGATGCATCGCTCACGATCGGCGCGGCCACGGGCGATCGAGCCAGCCGTGGAACGGCAACGAGATGGACACCTACGCCGACGATCTGGCGGCGCTCGTTGCCGCGCTCGATCTCCGCAACGCCATCCATGTCGGACATTCGACCGGCGGCGGCGAAGTCGCGCGCTACCTCGGCCGGCATGGCACGACGCGCGTCGCCAAGGCCGTGCTGATCGGCGCGGTTCCGCCGCTGATGCTGAAGACCGCCGCCAACCCCGGCGGCCTGCCGATCGAGGCCTTCGACGAGATCCGCGCCGGGGTGCTCGCCGATCGGTCGCAGTACTTCAAGGACTTGACCACGCCGTTCTACGGCGCGAACCGCCCGGGCGCCCAGGTGTCCCAGGGGGTGCGCGACTCGTTCTGGATGCAGGGCATGCAGGCCGGCTTCAAGGCGGCGCTCGACTGCATCAAGGCGTTTTCGGAAACCGACTTCACCGAGGACCTGAAGAAGGTCGACGTCCCGACGCTGATCATGCACGGAGACGACGACCAGATCGTGCCGATCGGGGCGTCAGCGATGCTGTCGTCGAAGCTGGTGAAGGGGGCGGTGCTCAAGGTCTATCCCGGCTTCGCCCACGGCATGTGCACCATCAACAAGGACCAGATCAATTCCGATCTCCTCGCGTTCATCAAGGCGTAGCGTGGTTCTCGGATCAGGAGGCTGACATGGCAATCGGAGTCGTGAGCGCGAGAGAAGAGAAGATCGTCGGACCGAATGGGCGCGGCATCTTCGTCAGGTCGTGGCGTCCGGACACGCAGGCGCGTGCCGTCGTCGCCATCTGCCATGGCGTGAACTCGCACAGCGGGTACTACATCTGGGCGGCGGAGCGTCTCGTCGAGCGGGGCTTCGCGGTGTATGCGCTCGATCTGCCGGGACGCGGGAAGTCCGACGGCGAGCGATTCTACGTCGACTCCATCGACGAGTACATCCAGGCCGTCGATGCGCTCGTGGACCTTGCGAAGTCGCGCGAGCCCGCCCTGCCGTTGTACCTGCTCGGCCACAGCGCGGGCGGCGTCACCTCTTGCGTCTACACGCTCGAGCACCAGGCGAAGCTCGCCGGGCTGATCTGCGAGAGCTTCGCGTTCAAGGTGGCGGCGCCGGATTTCGCCTTGCAGGTCGTCAAGGGCCTCAGCCACATCGCCCCGCACATTCACATCCTCCGTCTCAAGAACGAGGACTTCTCGCGCGATCCCGAGATCGTCAAGTTCATGAACGAGGATCCGCTCATTGCCGACGAAGTGCAGCCGACCGCCACGGTTGCGGCACTGGCCCGCGCCGACGATCGCCTCGACCGCGAATTCGCGCTGATCACGCTGCCGGTGCTGATCCTGCACGGCACCGCGGACAAGGCGACGAACCCGAAGGGCAGCGAGCAGTTCTACGCAGAGGCGGGCTCGCAGGACAAGACCCTGAAGCTGTACGAGGGTCATGCGCACGACCTGCTCAACGACTTCGACCGGGACAAGGTCCTGGCCGACATCGTCGAATGGCTTGAAGAGAGGGTTTAAGGACAAGGAGACTTTCATGTCACAAACAACACCGACCGGGGTGAAGAACGTCGTGCTGGTGCACGGCGGCTTCGTGGATGGATCCGGCTGGGAGGGCGTCTACAAGACGCTCAGGAAAGATGGCTACACGGTCGCGATCGTCCAGAATCCGACGATCTCGCTCGCCGACGATGTCGCGGCAACGAAGCGGATCATCGCCCGGCAGGACGGCCCCGTGATTCTGGTCGGCCACTCGTACGGCGGCGTCGTCATCACCGAAGCGGGCAACGATCCGAAGGTCGCCGGGCTGGTCTATATCGCCGCATTCGCTCCTGACAAGGGCGAGTCGGTCGCCGCATTGATCAAGGACCCGTCGCCCGGCGCGCCGGTGCCGCCAATCCTGCCTCCACAGGATGGCTATCTGTTCCTGGACCGGGCGAAGTTCCACGGCTCGTTCGCCGCGGACGTCGATGCGGACGCGGCGGCATTCATGGCCGACTCGCAAGTGCCGTGGGGCGTCGAGGCGCTCGGCGGCGCGATCAGCGTGCCGGCATGGAAGGGCAAGCCAAGCTGGTACCTCGTCGCGACCGAAGATCGAATGATCCCGCCGGATGCGCAGCGTGCGATGTCGAAGCGCGCCGGTTCCACGGTTGTCGAGGTCAAGGGCAGTCACTCGGTCTATGTCTCGCAGCCGGGAGCCGTGGCCGCGCTCATCGCGACCGCGGCAGCGGGAGCCGAGGTTACGGCATAAAGAAAAGTGCCAGGGTCCCTCGTGACGTACTATTGCCTCCGCAAGGAGGTGCCATGCGTCCGAGGAAACGGCTCTTCTGGGTGGCGGTCCTCATCGGCGTCTCGGCGGGATCCTTCGAGACCCTCGGCGAACAGGCGCCCCCGGCGCCGGCTGCGCAGGCGCGGCAGCCGGTGTTCGTGGCGATCTACGAACGCGGGTCTGCCTGGGACGACAGCAAGGGCGTGTTCGAGCAGGCCGGCATCAACGGGCACATGCAGTTCCTGCGTGCCAACAGCGACAAGCTGATCGGGGCCGGCCGGTTCCGTCAGGGCACCGAGCCGGGCTCGACCGATCGCATGGTCGGGATGGTCGTACTGCTGGCCGCAACTCAGGAGGAAGCCGAGCGGCTGATCGCGAACGATCCTGCGGTCGTGGGGAACGTGATGCGCGCGACGGTCCGGCAGTGGCTGGCCGAACGCGTGCGCGGTTACTGACATCGCTGCCATGTCGATAGTCGCCCACGACACAGTGGCAGCGATCAAGGGCGAAGACGCCGAACGGATCCACGCCCTCGACGTCCTGCGCGGTCTCGCGCTGCTCGGGATGATCGTCGTCCACTTCCACGATCGTTCGACCGATCCCGGCGGCGTCGACGAAGTCGTACGCACGCTCATCTGGCGGCTCGTCGAGAGCAAATCGCATGGAACGTTCGCGCTGCTGTTCGGCGCCGGCTTTGCGATTCAGCTCCGGCGAGCGGAGCAGCGCGGCCTGCCGTTCGCCACGCTGTATCTCCGCCGGCTGGGCGTGCTCGCCTTGTTCGGCTTCGCGGCGCACGCGCTGTTTGGATTCAACGTTCTGCTCGGCTACGCGACGTGGGGCGTCGCGTTGCTGCTGATTCGCAAGTGGTCGACCCGCGCGCTGGTCGTCACCGCTGTGCTGACCGCGGTCGCGCTGTCACTTTTCCACCTCGCCTACACTCTAATCCTCGTGTTCACCACGGGGCCGGACAGCGTCGAGACCGCGTACCAGGCGCGCTTCGCCCTCGCGGACAGCGTCAACGCCGCCGTCGATGCCGCTGAAGCTCAGAATAGCTACGTCGTCCTCCTGACCGCGCGCCTGCGGCACATGGCCTGGTTCTATAGCCAGCCGTTCTTCTTCGTGCCCGGCGTCACGCTGACGCTTTTCATCATGGGCCTTCTATACGTGCGCCATCAGGTGTTCGAGCAGGTCGAGAAGCACCGCCGGCTGCTCGGCGGCATGGCCGCGTTCGGTCTCGTGTCCTGGCTCGCCGCCGACTGGGTGCTGCCGTGGGCAGGCATTGAAGGTTCCTTCGGCCTGTTTCGCGATCAGTGGCTGACGTTCACGTACGTGAGCGTCGCGCTGCTCCTCATGAACAAGTGGCCTGCGCTTCTGCAGCTTCTGCGACCCGTCGGCGATGCCGGCCGCATGGCGCTGACCAACTACCTGGCGCAGATTGCGGTACTCGATCTCCTGTTTTCCGGCTACGCGTTGGGGCTTGGAAAGGTTCGGCCCGTGGCCGGGCTCCCGATGGCTCTCGCGCTCTTCACGGTACAGGCGGCATTCAGGTACTGGTTGGCTGAAGTACTACCGCTTTGGACCCGCTGAATGGCTCTGGAGGTCGCTCACATACGGATGCAGCCAGCCGATGCGGCGCACCGCGATGCCTGCCGAGGAGGCGGTGCGATGACTTTCCGACGGTTCGCGCTCGCGACCATCGTTGTTGTGATCGTCGGGGCGGCCGCCGGCGTCGTAGTCCTCAAGCGCGTCGGGCTTGCCGCGGATCGCCAGCCGAACCGGGTCGAGAGCTTCGTCGCGCGGCATCTGGTCCAGCTGGCGATCCCATCCGATCTGGCGTCAGCGGCGAGCCCGGTTGCGGGCGATCCGGAAGCGTGGCGCGCGGGGGCGGACAACTTCAAAGGACGATGCGCCGTATGTCACGGGGCGGATGGCCGCGGCCGGACTGATGTGGGGCCGAAGATGTACCCGCCGGTGCCCGACCTGGCCTCTGCCGAGATCCAGCAGTTCAGCGATGGACAGCTCTTTGCCATCATTCGCCACGGCGTAAGTTGGACCGGCATGCCGGCGTTCAGATCGACGCTTGGCGACGAGGACATCTGGCGGCTGGTCGCGTACGTGCGGCAGGCGCCGAAGCTGACGTCCGAAGAAGTTGAGAAAATGAATGCCGCCGCCTCCGGCCAGGCGGCGGACATCGTCATGGACGGGACGCAGTTCAGACCCGGGGACCTGACGGTGTCAGTCGGCCAGACCGTGAGATGGCAGAACGACGATCCGTTCCCTCATAGCGTCGAGTCGCCGGCGGGCGGATTCCGTTCCGGCGATCTCGAGTCAGGCACCGGCTGGCAGTTCAAACTCACCGAACGCGGCACCTTTCCGTATGAATGCCCGCTGCATCCGGGCATGAAGGGCGTACTAAAAGTGACCGTTGATCCGCGTCTCAGAACTTCACCAGGTACTTCACCGACACGCCGAATCCCGGCGCGTCCACGCCCCAGCTGATCCCGCGGTAGTTCTCGTCGTTGAGGTTCTCGAAGTCGACGACGAGCTCGTGCGGCGCGAGGCGGAAGCCGGCGCGCGTGCCGAAAGTGCTGTAACCGCCGACCGCTCTGTAGAGCGGCGCGGAATTGACGCCGACACCCAGCACGCGGTTCTGGATCTGCGCGAGCGTCTCGCCGGTGACGATCAGCACGTCGTCGGCGTTCCCCGTCACGTTGTCGGCGCCGGGGCCGATCCAGCCGCGCACCCGCGCGCCGTTGTTGAAGAACGCGGCGATGTTGTTGCGGCTGCGGCCGGCGCCCGTCCGGCGGTCGCCGAGATCGAGCGTCGAGAGGTTCGACTGCTCCCATCCGAAGTGCGCGTAGGGCTCGACCCACCAGCGGTTGCTCTTCGACGTCCAGCGCGCGCTCACCCAGAGTTCCGGCGCCGGCGTGCCGCCTTCGATGTTCGGCGGCAGATCGGTCGTCGTATCGATCGCGTGGAGGTAGGTGAACGCGGTGTTCAGCGTGACACTGGATCCGAGCCGCGCCTGCGCCGTGTGCTCGATCCCCCAGATGCGCGCCTCGTCGAAGTTCGCGCGGACGAGCACCGGAACCGTCGAGAGCGGCACGAACACCGCGCCGTTGGCGTTCTGCGAGGTGATGGGCTGTCCGCCGATCTCGATGCCGACCGCGCCCGGCGGGAGGATGAGCGCCTGCTTCTGGATGTTCGAGTGCACGTTGTTGACGAAGAAGGTCAGGTCGGTGCGGAAGATCCGGTGGCGGTAGCCGACGCCGGCCTCGGTACTGAAGGCTGCTCTCCGGTTCCAGTTGTTCCACGGGCCGTCCGGTCGATACGGCCGACGCGTCCGCCGTGGTGCCGACGAAGCCGCCAAGTCCCTCGACGTCCGGCGCCGCGACCTCGAACCCCGAACCGGTGAGGCCAAGCGTGCCAAGGTCGGTCATGTGCGGCGCGCGGAAGCCGCGGCTGATCGACAGCAGGAACGTCCACGGCTCCTGCGGGGTGAACACGCTGGCGACGCGGAACGTGACGTTCGCGACGCTCAGCGAGTCGTCGGGCCAGAGCGGCTGACCGTTGACGATCGGGCTGTCGGATGCCTTGGCTTCGTAGCTGGCGCCGCCGACGCGCAGCGATCCGATCAGCCGGACCTTGTCCGGACTGAGGTCGTAGATCGACTGGGCGAACACGCCGCCCTGCGTGAACGTGGCGCCATCCGGCACTCTCGGGCGCCGCGGCGTCACCGCGTTGGTGACCGGGTTGACGTTGAACGAGTCGGACGTGAGGTGCTCGAAATACACGTCGCCGCCGAACGACAGCGTTGCGCGCGGCGACAGCTGTTTCGTCAGCACGCCCTGGAGGCCGTGCGCGGTCGTGCGTTCCGGCTCGTGCCCGATCGTCGCGTTCGGGTTGCCGTTGCCGCCCTGGTTGACACGCTCTTCACGCTGGCTGTTCAGCGAATACGTGAACGACGCGTGGTCGAAGCCGCCCGTGCCGAGCGTCTCGAATCGCGCGGAGAACAGATCCAGCGACAGCGCGTTGAGCTCGGAGATCAGGTTGCCGTCGCCGCCGAGCAGCTGATCGTAACGGTCGCCGTCGTCCTGGAACGTGCGCATGTAGTTGAACGAGGTCCGGGTCGAGTCCGACAACGCCCACTGCGCGCGGATCGTGCCGCCGATCTGGTGGAAGCTGGTGTCCGGGAGGCGCTCGTCCATCAGCTGGTCCGAGGAGACGCCGAGGAACCGTGTGACGGCCGCGTGCGAGTCGATACCGTCGCCAGGCCTGATCAGCCCGGCGCCGCGGCCGGACAGCGATCCGGCCACGCCGAGCGAGCGGCTCATGTAGGACGCGAAGGCCTGGCCGCCGCCGAATCGATGCCCGGTGCCGGCGCTCGCCGACGCCGACCCGCCCCAGCGCGGACCGCCGTCGATGCCGAGGGCCGGCGGACGCGTGAGGAATTGGACGCTGCCGCCGAGCGCGTCGCTGCCGAATTGCGCGCTCGACGGGCCGCGCACGACTTCAATCGTGTCGAGCGACCCCGGCTCAATCAGGTCGAGGAACGTGTTGACGCCGCCGCGCTGCGCCCCGTTCGAATAGCGCACGCCGTCGATGAAGACGTTCACCTTGTTGCCGGTCAGCCCGCGCACGAAGATGCCCGCCATCGTCGGGCTCGTCTGCTGCAGCTGCACGCCGGTTTCCCCTTCGACCGCCTGCGCCACCGCGGTCGTGACGCGCGTCGCGATGTCGAGCGAGTCGATCACGCTGACCGGCTGCCCGACGCGCTGCACGTCCTCGACGAGGTTCGGCGACGCGGTGACCGTCACGTCTTCCTGGACGCCCTGCAACTGGAGCACGACGTCAATCGGCGCCGGGCTCGTCTCGCCGACCTGCAGCGCGATGCGCGATTCACCGAGGTGCGCGGCCGAGGCGACGAAAAGGTAGCGCCCCGCGCTTGGAATATGCAGCCTGAACTTGCCCTGCTCGTCGGTCCGGCCGGTGGCGACGGTCGTCTGTTCGGCGGTGAAGACCGCGACCGTCGCGTGGTCGATCGGCGCGCCCGATGGGTCCTTCACGGTGCCCGTGACCTCGAGCCTCGTCTGCGCCGCGACCGCCACCAGGGCGCAGACGGCAAACAGGGCGGTCATGATTGGTCTCCTCATCGGACGCTCCTCCGGAACTCGCACCATGCCTCCAGGGACGAAATCGGGCATGGCGTTGAAGGGGCTGAGGTTAACGGTGAATTGCCGCCTACTACCAGTGGTAGTAGGGCCCACCGTACTTTCCGCATAACGGGCGCGTAGTTCTCCGTTCGTTCCGTCCGTAGTCTTACGCTTCCTAGGCCACGACGATGCTCTTACGCTGACAGCAAGGAGTGCACTCATGCATAGTCGTGGTTGGGTGTGGCGTGGCACGGTGTCCGCGTTGGCGTTGCTCGCGAGTGCGGCAAGCGCAGGCGCGCAGACTCAGGGCGAATCGCGGATTGTGCTGGACTTCGGCATCGGGCTCGACTTCAGCATCAACGGCAACGTGAATTCGGGGGCGATCGGCACGCTCGAGGGGCAGTCGGCCGCGATTCTGCCGAACTCGTACGGTGACGTCTACGGCAGTGGCATACAGCTGCGTTTTGGCGGCGGCTACGCCCTCGACGAATGGTCGGAGCTGCGGGGGATCTTCACCTACCAGTCTGCCGATGCGGATCTCGTGCGACTGGGCGACGTCGGACCATCGAGCCTCTACGGCCAGTATTCGGACTACAGGGTCATCGGCCTCGACTTCGGTTATCGCCGGTATTTTCCGATCTCGACACGCGACCTGCGCGTCTACGGCGAGGGGACGATCGGCGGCGCATTCCTCAACAGCATCAACGTGGTGCTGGCCGCGCCGCAGGCGAACCTGGTCGTCGATCAGACCGACTTCTACGATGACACCGCCGCGTTCACATGGAGCGTCGGCGCCGGCATACTGCTCCGCGTGACGGAGCTGGTGGACCTGAATGCGCAGATTGGCGTTCGCCACGTCGGCGGCCTGTCCGAGGTCGATCAACTTGTCGGCACCGGCCTCGAGGAAATCAACAACGACACCGGGCGGCTCACGTTCCCGATCGTGGTCGGCGTGCGATTCCGCTTCAAATGACGGGGAGGGGAGTATATTGGCGGGGATGGCAATCGAGACCGATCGCACGCGCCGGCCGTTCCGAATGGACGAGGCGACCGCGATCCTGTCGCGGACGCCCGCGACGCTCGACGCACTGCTTCGTGGACTCCCCGAGGGCTTGATCGCGGCGCACGAGGGCGGCGAGACGTGGAGTCCGTACGACGTCATCGGACACCTGATCCATGGCGAACGAACCGATTGGGTGCCGCGCGCCAGGATCATTCTCCAGCACGGGGAAGCGCGAGCGTTCGAGAAGTTCGATCGCTTCGCGCAGTTCGCGTCGTCGAAGGGACGCTCACTGGACATGCTGCTCGACGAGTTCGCGGCGCTGCGCCGCGAGAACCTGCGCGAGCTCGCGTCGCTCGGCATCACCGTCGCCGATCTTCAGCGTCGCGGCCGGCACCCCGAGCTTGGCGCCGTCACCCTCGGCCAGCTCCTCGCCAGCTGGGTCGCGCACGATCTCGATCACGTCGTGCAGATCTCGCGGGTCCTGGCCCGGCAGTATTCCGACGAGGTCGGGCCCTGGCGCGCTTACTTCCGGATCATCAGCGGCACGCAGGGTTGACGTAATCTGGATACGCGAGCACGACGATGGACGTGGCTGAATTGCGGAAGCGGCGGACGGCAGCGATGCCGCGCCGGCGGATTCTCGCGATTCGCCCCGATGCGTCGCTCTCGTCGACGCTCGGCACCGTCCTGGACTTCAACCGCTGCGAGCTGGAAACCTGCATGGGGGGCGTCGAGGCCGTCCGGCGCGTGCGTTCCCATGCCGTCGACGTCGTCATCACCGATCTGGCGACGCCGATCGACGAGGACCTCGCGCTCGTTTCGGAGCTTTCCGCCGTGCGCCCCGCGATCAGGTCCATCGTCCTGGCGCCCTCCGCCGCGCACAAGGATCTCGTGGCAGCCATCCGCGCCCACGTGTTCGCCTGCTTCACCGAACCGATCGACTACGGCGAGGTCGCGTCGATGGCATCGACCGCCGTCTTTGCGGACAGCTGGAAGGACGGCATCCAGGTGGTCTCAGGCGCCGACTACTGGCTCACGCTGCGCGTGTCGTGTCACCTGCTGACGGCGGAGCGGCTGGTCCGCTTCATGACCGAGCTGCAACGCGAGACCGGCCGCGCCAATCGCGATCTGCTGCTCGCCGCGTTCCGCGAAATGCTGCTCAACGCGATGGAGCACGGCGCCGGCTTCGACGCCGAAAAGGTGATCGAGGTCACCGCCGCCAAAACCCGCCGCGCCATCGTCTATCACTTCCGCGATCCGGGCGAGGGCTTCGATCGTGAGGACCTGAAGCACGCCACCTGCTCGCCGACGCCCGAGGCGGTCACCGAGTCGGCGCTGGCACGGGCGGAGATGGGGCTGCGTCCCGGCGGCTTCGGCATGCTGATCGCGCGCCAGGTCGCCGACGAGCTCGTTTACAACGAGCGCGGCAACGAAGTCCTGCTGATCAAGTATCTCGACTGAACCACGTGCGACGTGCGACGTGCGACGTCCTACGTGCTACGTGCTACGTGCGACTTGTCATGTGCTACGTCCGGCAGCGGTCGTAGCTCCCTTTCACCGCCGTGAGAACTACGGCGAGCCGCCCCTCGTAAAGCACCGCCGCCAGCGTCGCTGCTGTCGAACCTCTTTGAAATGCCCGCCGCCCCGCGCGCATTTCCTTTTGGAGGCCTCAGACAGGAGTGACCCATGCGCGTCGCGGCCGGAGGTCTGCTCATTTGTCAGCTCGTCGTGCCGGTCGCCCTGTCGGGTGACGAGTGGAATCGCGTCCAGATTCCGGATCCGGCGATTGCGCTCGCTATCCGCAGTACTCTGGCCGAGGCGTCGCGGCGCCTCGCGACCCCGCAATGCCAGAAGACTCTCACGGACTTTCACGACAAAGAGGGACGGCCTCTCGCCGAGCGATTGGTCACGCTCGGCGTGGACGTTCAGGACTACATGCGCTTGATCCTGTTCCGCGATGGAAGCGCCTACGAGACGTGCGGGCGTACCCTTGCGTACACGCATCCCGGCAGCCGCGTGGTTTACGTCTGCAGCCGCGCAGTCGAACGGCACTGGTCCGGCGATCGCGAGCACCTGGTGGTGACGATCATCCACGAACTCCTGCATACGCTGGGACTCGGGGAAAACCCGCCCTCGTCATCCGCAATCAACCAGCGCGTCCGACGAAGATGTTCGTGATTACGTGCGGCGTGCGAAGTGCTATCCCACGCGCGCCAGCCGCCGGATGGCGAGCCCGCCAAACAGCACGGTCACACCGGCAAGCACGACCGCCGCCATCACCGGATCGATGAATCTGAAGCCCTCGACGTTCGCGACCGCCAGTGCTATCTGGTTCAAGTGGAACGCCGGCCAGATCACCACCCACGGCTCCAGCGCCTTCGGCACCGGGAAGAACAGTCCGGCGAGCCACAGCATCGGCAGAAACACCATGTTTGCGATCGCCGCCGAGGCGGAGCCGCTGGTGCACGAGCCGATGAACAGGCCGATCGCGGCAAACGGGATCGCGCCGACGACCATGACCGCGGCGTGGCGGAAGAGCTCGCCGCCGGTCAGCGTGATCTTCCCCGCGACGAGCGCGGCAACGACAACGCTGCCAACGGCAAGGAGCGCGAAGGCCATCGAGATGATCATCTTGGCGGCCAGATACGATCCCGTCGGCGCCGGCAGCGCCCGCTTGAGTTTGAGCAGTCCCGATTCGCGCTCCACGGCGAGCGGACAGCCGACCCCGAAGATCGCCGGCCCCATCGCGGCGTAGACACACCATCCCGAGAAGATGTAGTTCGCCAGCTCGGGATTCGCGCGGACGTCCGGCGACGAGCCGGCCAGCACGACGCCGAAGAACACGTACAACGGCGCGGGCAGCAGCAGGAACGGGATCACCATGCCCAGCGACCGCACCAGCTGGAGGAACTCGTTCCGCGCTTCGAGCAGATACGCGCGAACGAGGCGGCCGGTGGGCATCTCATGGAACGCGCCGGCGGGCGCGGTTGCCGTCAGGTTGCTGGTCGTCATCACGCGGCCTCCTTCGTCAGCTCGGTGAACGCTTCGTTGAGCCCTGCCTGCCGGACTTCGAGGTTGCGCAAGGCGCCGTCGGTCGCCAGCAGGCGGCGCACGACCGCCTCTGCATCAGTGGCCGTGATCTGCATCCGCCGGGCATCCGCGGTTGCCTCGACCACGTCGGGCCAGCTGCGAACCTCGTCGGCGGTGAGCCGGCTCGAGCAGGTGATCCGCTTGCGCGAGACGACGGCGCGAATCTCGTCGACGCTGCCGGAGGCGATCACCCGGCCGTGCGCGAGCACGACGACGCGATCCGCGAGCGCCTCCACTTCTTCGAGGTAGTGAGTCGTCAGCACGATCGACGATCCGGCGGCCACCAGCGCGCGCATCGCCGACCACATCGCCTCGCGGGCCTGCACGTCGAGACCGACGGTCGGCTCGTCGAGGAAGAGGAGCCGCGGCCGCCCGCAGATGGCAATGGTGAGCTGCACCTGCCGCTTCTGACCGGCCGACAGCGCCCCGTACTTCCGGCGCGCCAGCGCCGTCGTGCCCGTCACCGCCATGGCCTCGTCGGCGCTGAGCGGATCCGGGTAGTAGCTCGCGGCCAGTTCGACATGCTCGCGGACGCGGACCGTAACCGGCAGGGTAACTTCCTGCAGCATCACGCCGACCCGGCGCCGGCTGTCGACGTCGAGCGGGGAGCGCCCCATCAGACGCACCTCTCCTTCGTCCGGCTGCAGCAGTCCGAGCATGATGGAGTTCGCCGTCGTCTTGCCGGCGCCATTCGGACCGAGCAGCGCGACGAGCTGGCCGCGCCGGACCTCGAGATCGATCCCCGCAAGCGCGACGGTCTTGCCGTACTTCTTGTGGACTCCTTCGAGGCGTACGAGGCACTCGTCATCGACAGCAACCGTTTCCGGCTTCGGCGGCTCGGAACCGCGCCGATATCTGCGGCCGTTCAGCACCGCGCCGATGAAGGTGAACCTGACGAGCAGGTGATAGCTGCCGAAGAGAACGGCGAAGCTGGCGGCAAGGATGATGGGCAGCTTCACGCTCCAGTGCCACGGCAGGTGACCGACCAGCACCTGGAAGGCCACGACGACAGGGAGGTGGACGAGATACAACCAATAAGAGGAGTCGGCAACGTAACGCCTGACCGTGCTTTCCGAGGACAGATAGCGCTGCGCGATGCCGATCGATTGCAAACACCCAGCACCAGATCGCGAGCGCATAACAGGCGGCATAGATCATCGTCTGCGGTCCGCGCGCCGCGGGAGCGAGCGTCGGCACGACCCCGGCAATCGAGAGGCACACGATCGTCATCGCGACGGCCGCCGCCAGGTGGCCGGGCCACTGGCGCTGCCAGACCTGGAGCAGATGCGCCTGCCGATGCACGAGCCATCCGAACGCGATCGCGGTGCCGTACGCCACCAGCGAAGTCAGCTCGGGGATGAGCGACTGATCCGGCGTCGGGATTCCGAACCACGAGAACCAGCTGGCTCGAAAGTAGAGCGCCAGGCTCACGGGCAGAGCGAGAGCGATCGCGGCCGAACCGCTGCCGGCGACGGCGCCGATTGCCCGATCGATCGAACGGCGGAAACTGCCGGCGCTGTCGAACGCCACGACCGCGCGTCGAACGAGCGTCACGCTCCCGTAGAGCACGAGGAGGTAGTACAGGAACCACAGGTGCGTCAGCGGAAACGCTCCAGGCCGCGACATCATCTCCGCCGGAGGCGCCGGCATCTGATCGCCAAAGGTCTTGGTCAGGCCCCACACCCAGACCACTGCGATCGCCGGAAAGAGGATCATCCAGCCGACGACGAGAGGAACCAGGATACGTTTGGCGCGATCGGCCCAGAAGCCGCGGGCTCCCTTGCGATGGAACATCATGCGGGCGAAGAAGCCGGCGATGAAGAAGAACAGCGACATGCGGAAGATGTGGGACACGAACAGCACGGCGCTGATGGCGGTGCTGGGAGACGTGTCGGTAATCGCCCAGATGCCGGGGATCATTCCCGGAATGAACGAGAAGCCGGCGTGAAAGAGGATGCCCAGGAGCAGCGCGAATGCGCGTACCGCGTCCAGGGCGTGCAGCCGTTCGTGGGTATTCATGTTCCAGCTCCTACACAAAGTTCTTCTTGCGCGTCTGCGCGAGGAAGCCGATGACGAGCGCCGCCGACGACAGGGCGATCTCGAGTGCCAGCACGGCGAGGATGTCGAGGCCCCAGGCCGATGACCCGCTCGATTGGTTCCCGCCCGAGGGCAGCCTGAAGACGAGCGGGATGAAGAAATTGATCAGGACGTTGCCGAAGACGATGACGACTGGAATCCAGGTCGCGGATTCCGTCGAGATGGCCACCGCGAGCAGCACGCAGTAGTAACAAAGGAAGTAAAGGGAGATGGCCGTCACGGCGGGCATCATGCCGTCAGGAAGGTCGCTGGCGAGGATCATCGCGAGGCACGCGGCGGTGAGCAGCAGCCACGGAACAAAGTAGGCGATGAAGTTGGCGGCCATCTTCGCGAAGGTGTACTGCGTCGTCGAGACGGGCAGACTGAGGATGAAGAGCAGCGCTTTGTCCTTCTTCTCCTGCACCACGCCGACCGTCACGAGGAACACGATGAGGACGATCTGCACGCAGATGAAGGAGACGCTGCCGACGTAGAACGCCGTCGAGCCGAGTGGAGCGACGGCGACCGCGATCAGGCCGGCCAGCGTCGATCCGGCGGCAATCCAGCGCGTCAGATACAAATCCTTCAGCACGAGCTGACCGACGATCGACCCGGTCATGCAACCTCCTTCCGGCTGCTCATGACGTTGGCGACGAAGATCTCCTCGAGCGTCATCCGCTGCACCTCGCGGACGACCGCGCCCGCGCGCTCGTACGCCGACGTCGAGGCCAGGCGCGTAAGCGTTCGTCGTCGCGACCGCGAGGCGTCCGTCGGTCTGCACGTCGATCACGCCGGGCATCATCGCCAGGACCATCCCTGACGGCACGTCCAGCTGAATCCTGCGCCAGCGCTCGAGGAACGTTTCCTTGTCGCTCGAATCGATGATCCGGCCGCGATCCATGAACGTGATCTGATCGGAGATTTGCTCGACGTCCTGCGTGTGGTGCGACGAGAAGAGCACTGCGCGCCGCTCGTCGCTCACCACTTCCATCAGCTCGTTGAGGATCTCGTGGCGCGCCACCGGATCGAGGCCGGTCGTCGGTTCATCGAAGACGAGGAGGCGGGGCCGGTGCGCGAGGACCAGCAGCAGCGTCGCCTTGACCCGCTCGCCGTGCGACAGACCCTTGATCGGCTGTTCGGGACGGAGGTTGAAGCGCCGCTGCAGCAGGCGCGCGTAGTCGGGATCCCAGGAGGGATACACCCTGGCGACGAAATGCATGTGCCAGGCAAGCGTCTCCCCGGCGTACAGGCCCATGTCCTCGGACACGAAGCCAATGTCACGCTTCGCGGCCGCCTGGTCGGCCGGCATCGACTGCCCGAGCACTCGAACCGTGCCGCCGTCCTGCTGCACGAGCGCCATCAGGATCCGAATCGTCGTCGACTTGCCTGCGCCGTTCGGGCCGACCAGCCCCATGATCTGTCCGGCCTCGAGCCGCAGGTTGACGTCACGCAGTTCGAAAAACGGATAGGTCTTGTGGACGCCGTTGAACTCCACGACACACTCGCTCATTGTTCGTCCTGCTCTCTCGTGATCAGCCCGCGAAGCCGCGCCTCGAGCTCCTCCGGGGTGAATCCCAGCTCGCGACCGATGTCCGCCGCCGCCGCGAGGTGTTCGTCGAGCATCTGGTTGCGCAGCGACTTTCCGAGATCGACCGTGTCGGACACGAACGACCCGCGCCCCTGCCGCGTCACGATGACCCCCTCACGTTCCAGCTCGAGATACGCCCGCTTGACGGTGATGACGCTGACTTTGACCGCGACCGCAAGTGCCCGAATCGACGGGATTTCCTGTCCGGGCTGCCAGTCTCCAATGGCGATGCGGTGCCTGATCTGCTCCATGATCTGCAGATACATCGGTCGCCGATCGGCTTGAGAGATTGTCAGCGGACTGTGCATATCAATATGCACACTATACACGATATATACGTTCGGTCAAGCGCAGAGTTTCGTTAAATAAAGGAAGCCGTGTCGCGCTTCAGGGAGGGGTTTGATTGCACGACGATCGGGCGCGGGACCTCCACGAATCTGCGGAACAGACCGTGCCGCCCTCGAGCGCGAGCTACTCGACCTGGGTGCGCGTCTGATCAGTGCTTCCGAGCACGAGCGTGCCCGTCTGTCGCGAGAGCTTCACGACGATGTCGGGCAGCGCCTCACGCTCCTCGGCGCCGAGCTTGGCGTACTCCGGCATCAGCTCGCGGACGCGCCGCCGCATATCCAGGAGCAGGTGTCGAAGCTGGCGAATCGGACGAACGACATTGGCGCCGCGCTGCACCGCCTCTCCCACGAGCTGCATCCCGCGAGGCTCGAACAGCTGGGACTCGAAAGCTCGATCCGCGCTTTCTGCGAAGGGCTCTCCGAGGCGAGGCAGATCGATATCGGCTTCGAAGTGTCGGGCCTGCCTGCTGCGATCGAAGGAGACCTGGCGGTCTGCTTGTACCGGATTACGCAGGAGGCGCTGCACAACGTGGTGAAACACAGCAGCGCGAAACGCGCCACGGTGGCGCTGACATACGGCCGCGGCGAGATCGTGCTTCGCGTTGTCGACGATGGCGCCGGGTTCGATCCGCAGGCGGTGCGCCGGAAGGACTCGCTCGGCCTGGTCAGCATGCGCGAACGTGCGCGGCTCGTTCAGGGGCGTCTGACGGTGTCGTCCAGGCCGGGGAAAGGCACCGGGATAGAAGTGCGCCTGCCGTCTAACTGATCACGTCGAGAATTGCGGGAACCAGGCGATCGGCGATCTGGTATTTGAGGACGTACGCCGACGCGCCCAAATCGAACGCCGTCCGCCTGACCGCCTCGTCATCGGATGCGGTCAGCACGACGATCTTCGTCAGCGGTGCGGCCTGCTTCAGCAGCCGGCACGCCTCGAGCCCGTTGATGCCGGGCATTCGCACGTCCACGACGATCACATCGGGGTGCAGCGTGCCCGCCGCTTCGAGCAGCGCGCGGCCGTCACTTGCCTGACCGACGACGTCGCAATACGGCAGGAGCATCCTCCGGAGCGCGGTGAGGATCTCGGGGTGATCGTCCGCCAGGAGCACGCGGGGTCGCGTGGTGTGTGACATGCGCAGGCCAGCTCAGCTTCGCGACGGGATGATACGCGGGGATCGCTCCGGAATGCCGTGCCTACGACCAAAGTCCTATTTCTCAGCCGCGGAAGTAAAAGAGACAGCCAGCCGCGGCGCCCGGTTCGGCCGCGAAAACGTATACTGTGAATGAACCCCGCTGGCCCTGCACTATCGAGCAGGTCGCGCCATGAAGAAGCCCGTTCCGCTTACCTCGCATCTCGCTCCGCACCTGCGGGCCATTCCCTTTCTCAAGACCCCCGCGGACAGCGAGATGGTGGTGCTCACCGACCGCCAGCGTGAGGACCTCGCGCGCATCGGCCTGCGGCTGCGGCTGCCGGCGCGCATGATGATCTACCGGGAGAACGCTTCGGCGGACTGGGTCTTCGCGGTTGCCGAAGGGGTCGTCAAGGCCTATCGCGAGCTGCCCAGCGGCAAGCGCGTCGTCGGGGCGTTTCTGTTTGCACGCGATCTGTTCGGCCTCGCCGAGAACGGCCACTATACGAACAGCGCGCAGTCCATTACGCCCGTCACCCTCTACCGGCTTCCGATCAACGAACTCACCGTGCTCCTGAAGCACGATGCCAACCTGCAGTTCAAGTTCCTGGCGAAGGTGACGCACGAACTGCGGGAATCGCAGCGGCGCGCGATTCTGATTGGCCGCCGCGATGCCGCGGGACGCCTGGCGATGTTCCTGGAGCAGATGAAGGGGCGCTGCGATCCGGTGTCGGTCCACGAGGAAGTGACGCTGCCGATGACGCGTTCGGACATCGCCGGCTTCCTGGGCCTGTCGCTGGAGTCGGTGAGCCGCGCGTCGGCGGAACTGGAGCGGCGGCGGCTCGTGAAGTTCGACGGCCGGCATCTGGCGCGAATCCTCGACCCGCCGCGCTTCGCGAAGCTGGTCGCCACGGTTTAGCGGACGTAAAGTCACGCCTCGGCCGTTTGACTCAGCGATCGCCCTTCGCGATCATCAGGGCGTTTTCAGTAGTTTTTCAGACCCCATCCCGTAAATTTCCCCTCCCGCTCCCGTAGATCTCCGCTCCACGGCCAGACCCGCCGCCGGTAAGAATCGGCATCTATGACCCTTGTAGCGTTCTCTCGCGCGGCCTCCGCCCACGAGCTCGAGCTGCCACAGTTCGAGCGCCTCACCGCCACGCTCTCGTCGCGTTTCGCCCGGCTCCACGTCGAGGAGGTCGCGCCCGCCATCGCCGGGGCCCTCGAACAAATCGGCCGGCCGCTCGGGGTCGAGGTCTGCAACCTGGTGGAATTCGCCGATGGAGGCGCGATCAGCGCGGTGCACACCTGGCGTGACGATGCCCTACCGCGCAGCGGCGTGAAAGCGGGGACGCCTCCGCCGCGATGGATGCTCGATCGGCTGGCGCGCAACGAGGTGGTCGGCGTCGCGCGCCCTGGCGATCTTCCGATAGAGGAGCGCCAGGCCGCGGGCGGCCAGCCGTTCTGGTCGGCCCTCGGTGTGCCCGTGCTCGTCGCCGAGCAGGTCATCTGCGGCCTCATCGTGTGGACGCACCACGTGCAGGGCCATTGGCCGGATCCGCTGATCGAGCGGGTGCGGTTGATTGCCGAGATCCTCGGCGTGGCGTTGGAGCGGTGCCGCCACGCGACGGCGCTGCGGGCGAGTCTGGCCACCATCGAGCGGCTCAACGCCGCTCTGACAGCCGACAACGTCTATCTGCAGGAAGAGATCAAGACCTATCACGACTTCGACGCCATCGTCGGCGAGAGCGCGACGCTGCGCCTGGCGTTGACGCGGCTCGGACAGGTCGCGCCGATGAATTCGTCGGTGCTGCTGCTCGGCGAGACGGGGACCGGCAAGGAACTGTTTGCCCGCGCGCTGCACGATCGCAGCCGCAGGGGCGGGCGGGCGCTGGTGCGCGTCAACTGCGCGTCGCTGCCGCCGACGCTCGTCGAAAGCGAGCTGTTCGGTCACGAGAAGGGCGCGTTCACGGGAGCCGTGTCGATGCGCCAGGGACGCTTCGAGCTGGCGGACGGCGGGACGATCTTCCTCGACGAAATCGGCGATCTGCAGCCCGAGCTCCAGGCCAAGCTCCTGCGCGTGCTGCAAGAAGGGGAATTCGAGCGCGTCGGCTCTTCGCGCACGAAGAAAGTGGACGTGCGGATCATCGCCGCAACGCATCGCGATCTGGAGGCGGACGTCGCGTCGGGGCGCTTCAGAGCGGACCTGTTCTATCGCCTCAGCGTGTTCCCGATCCACCTGCCGGCGCTGCGCGATCGCCGGGAGGACATTCCTCACCTGGTCTGGTTCTTCATTCACCGGCACCAGCGGGATCTCGGCAGGCGCATCACGAAAGTTCCGCAGGCGGTGATGCAGTCGCTCCAGCAGCACGCCTGGCCCGGCAACGTACGCGAGCTCGAGAACGTGATCGAGAGGGCGATGATTCGATCCTCGGGCGAGACGCTGCAGCTCGACGACACTTACGAACAACCGCGCACCCGACAGCCGAAGCGGTGCATCCGGCCGACGAATCGCTCGAGGCGGTTCAACGCGCGCACATCGAAAGCATCCTGAACGATTGCGGCTGGCGCATCAACGGCGCGAACAACGCGGCGGCGAGGCTGCAGCTGCACCCCAACACGCTCCGCTTCCGGATGAAAAAGCTGGGAATCGCCCGCGCCTAGACTTTCATCTTCGGCGCTTCGTGCGCTTCTGACAGCACCTTGTAGTAGCGGCCGACCCGCCAGGCCAGCACGAGCCATGCGAGCACGATCACGCCGTTGACCGCGGCGAAGCCGCGCGGATGCAGCGCGACCACCGTGGTGCCGACGAACACCAGGCCTGCCGACAGCACATCGCCCATGCGGACGAAGAACGAGTCGATCGCCTGCTTGGCGCTGAACTTCTGCTCGTAGGTGCATGGCAGGAACAGCATGTTCCTCACCGTGTTGTTCAGCGAGTAGTCGGTCGAGTTCTCGACCACCTTCGCGGCGAGCACCGCCATCAGCACGGGGAAGAACACCAGGACGTTGTAGGCGACCAGGGAAATCATCGGCAGGATCATGACCGCCCACGGCACGCCCAGGTACTTGACGACACGGGACACGACGAACAGCTGCAGCAGCAGGCCGAGCACGTTCACCGCCGTGAAGTACTTCGAGTAGAAGTCGCCAATCAGCTGGCCCTCGGTGAGGCCGTTCGCCTGTCCCGAGGCGATCATCTCGCCGGCCGTGTGCTTGACGATGCTGCCGAGGATGTACTCGCCCGTCGTGTTGGCCCAGTTGAGCAGCATCAGCATCAGCGCCATCAGCAGCAGATAGCGGGTGCGAAACACCATGGCGAACGCATTCGTCCCCGAGGCCTTGTGCACCGGCGCCGCCGCTGTCCCTGGCGTTGCCCGCCGGCCGGATTCAAGCCGATCGACCTTGTTGGTGATGACGAGCTGCGCGACGAGGATCCCGGCGCCAACCAGCATCAGCTGATACACGCCAAGCGGCTCGATCAGGCGATCCGCCGTGCGCGCGCCGACGACGGCGCCCAGCGAGGCGCCGAAGCCGACGATGGCAAACAACCGCTCGCCTTCTTCCTTCGTGTAGACGTCGTTGGCGAAGGACCAGAACTGCGCGACGACCATCAGGTTGAAGATGCCGATCCAGAGGAAGAAGACGATCGCCAGCGGCACGTGGAAATTCGCCAGCACGTAGAACACGATCAGGCAGGAGGTGAAGAAGACCGTGACGATGTTGATCAGCCGGATGCGCGGAAACATCGCGACCAGCCGTCCGTAGAGGGGCACGACGAAGGCCAGCAGCACCACCTGTCCCGCGGACATGTAGGTCTTCAGCTCGGCGGATCCTTCGCCGAGGATCAGCGCTTCGCGAACCGGCTTGAGGACGTAATACGCCATCAGCAGCAGGAACACGTTCAGCGCCAGCAGCAGCGCCGTCGTCCCCTCGCCGGGGCGCACCTCCGTGAACATGCCGAGGAAGCGTTCCAGCGACGATCGGTCGGACCTCTGTGTGCTCACGGCCTACTCCACCCAATGCAGTACGTTGCGGATGATCGACCAGCGCGGCGTCCTGGCGGCCGCGCTCTTGCCGAGAATCCAGTATTGAAACGCCGCGTCGAAGCTGCCGTCCTTCCGCTTGAGGTCGATCCACGTGTTCACGAAGGCGGCGAACGCCTGGTCGTGACGGGCGATCGGATACGCGAGCGGGATCTTGACCGTGCCCGGCTCCGGGACGACCACCGAGTAGGCCGGGTACATCAGCGTCCACGCCGACCCGCGTTCCGCCGGCAGCGCGATGGCGTCGGCGCCCGAGCGGCCGGCCTTGAAGGTCGCTTCGAAATCGGTAAACGGCTCGATCGTCGCCTGCGGCACCATGATTCGCAGCTTGTCGATGTAGTAGGGCACGTTCGGTACGGCGATTCGCAACGCGCCGCGCGACCGGATGTCCTCCCAGGTCGTGAATCGTTCGCGGGCTTCGTCGGGCACGACGAATGCGAGCGTCTCGTCGAGGTACGAATTCGAGAGCGTCGTCCGGCTTGCGCGCAGCGTGGTGACCGCGACACCGGACATCACGAGGTCGCAGGCGCCGCGCTCGAGCGACTCGTCGAACCGGTCGCGCTGGAGTTGAACCAGCTCGAGCTGCACGCCGAGCTCGTTCGCGAGCCGGTGCGCCAGCTCGATGTCGAACCCGACGAGATCGCCGTGCTGGTTGAAGAACGCAAAGGGGAGCGAGTCGGAAAGAAACCCGACGCGGATCGAGCCGCGCGCGCGAATCGCGTCGAGGGCCGGCCGTCCTTCGGCTGGCATGTCGGAACCATCCGGCCACTTGCGGACGATTGCCGGCGAGGTGTCGTGCAGCAGGTGCATGCCGGCCAGCACCTTGTCCTTGGTGTACTGCTGGTTCATCATGCTGGTGAACACGACCCGCGTGCCGCCGATCACCGCAAACGTGAGCGCCGCGGTGACCGCGGCGTAGCGCACGATGCGCGGCCGGTCCCATCGCAGCGCGCCGACCATCGCACAGGCGCCGAGCAGCGCGACGGTCACCGTGTGCATGGCGGCGACGAGCGTGCCGAACCGCGAGTTGATGACCCCGCTCGCGAGGAACAGCTGGAACGTATCGGCGGGAATCCTGAACAGGTCGAGGAGGAATGGCACCGCGACGTTGAGGCTGCCGAAGAACGTCACGAGTCCCGTGAACGCGAGCCGCGGGTAGTCCGTGACGCTGACGACCGCATCCGCGAACCAGCCGGCGAACAGGATGAAGCTGATCGACAGGAGCTTTCCGGTATGGGGAAAGTTGAAGGAGGCCGGCACGATGACCTCCGGCAGCGCCGCGGCTCCCTGATCCGGCAGCTGCAGCCGTTCGATCATCGTCTTGCTCGCCTCGATCAGCACCGGAAGGACGATGAACAGATCGCCGGCGACGAACGCCGTCAGCAGCGCGTTGCGGGTGAGCGCGAAGATCTCGCCGACGCGAATCGGCGTCAGCGCGGCGACCAGGCCCGGCAGCACCCAGAGGGTGACGAGCAGCGCCACCAGCACGTAGACGACGAGGTAGACCTGCAGGCGTTCGAGCTGCTCGAGGTTGAGCGTGCCGGCCGCGGTCGCGGCGATCGCGAACAGGCCGTAAGGCGTCAGCCGCGTCACGAACCGCGTGGCGCGCGACAACCCGTCGAACGCCGCGTCGAGCACGTCGAGGAGCGGCTGCTTGCGCGGGGCGCCGATCAGCGCCACGCCGAGGATCACCGAGAACAGCACCACCGCCGGAACGACGTTGTTGGCGAGCGAATAGAACGGATTCGACGGGATGTAGAGATCGACGAAGTTGAACGGCGGCCGGCGCTCCACCAGCGTCGTGCTGAAGAAGCTGGCGTTCTGCATGTGCGGAAACGCCAGCGGAATCAGGAACGTGAAGAACAGCGCGACGAGCCACAACGCGACGACCACCGCCCCGGTTTTCAGCCCCAGTTGCTTCGCATCCTCATACCGCAGCCGGCCGAGGCTGCTGACGATCGAGACCGTGACGTAGGGCAGGACCGTCATCTGGAGCAGCTTGACGAAGCCGTCGGCGGCCCACTTCACGGCGACCGCGCGCTCGCCGAGAAAGAGCCCGAGGAGCACGCCGCTCGCCAGGCCGACGAGAATACGGTTCGAGAACGACATGTTTGGTGATGTCTGCCACGTGCGACGTGGCTACGTGCGGTCTGCCGCTCTTTTAGGGACAGCAAGAATACCGCCGACGGCACCGGCTCGGAGACCCCTGAAACGCCGTTGCAGGGGCGCCATGCCCATCTGGAATGCCGGAGTTTCTCCGGTTTGCCGGAGGCGATCGCCGTCTGCTACTGCAGGCGGTGATCGTCACCAAGTACCGTGAGAAAAACGGTTTGCGTGACTGCGGCGAGTCCGGGGACACTCGCGCAGCCGGGGCATACGCGTTGCATCCTCGCGCGGCATGAAGAGTCTTGTCTGCGCGCTCCTCCTGTTGCTCGCCGTGCCTCAGAAAATCGGCGAGGTCGAAAGCTCGTTCGACAAACGGGCCAACTTCGGCGCGCTCAAGACGTATGCGTGGGCGAAGGGGCACGAAGCGCTGACACCGTCGGTGCACAAGGCCATTGCCGCCGCAATCGATGCGCAGATGGCAAGTCTCGGCTTCACGAAAGCCGACCCGTCGGCGGCGGACGCGATCGTCAAGTATCACGTCGTGCGCGGCACCGACGTCGACCTGAAGGCGCTGGAGAAGGCGCCGCCGGCGGCATCGGGGCAGCCGGCGCCGACCAAGACGCTCGGCAAGCTCGTAGTGGTGCTGTATCCCAGGGGCTCGACCGAGACGCCGCTCTGGGAGGCGCACACGCGTCAGTACGTCAGCGACGATCCGGCGACGCGGGAGCAGGACCTTCAGACCACGGTGACCGCGCTCTTCGACACCTATCCGGGACGCAAAGGGAGACAGTGATGACGCTGATCGTTGGACGGACGTGCGCGATTGCGCTGGCCTGTCTGCTCGCCGCCGCCTGCAAGAGCGCGCCGCGCGAGCGCCCGATCCCGATGGGGCCCGTCGATACGGGCGCCGGCTCCGTCACAGCGGCGCGGAAGTTCCTCGAGGGACGCTGGGTGCTCGAATCGTTCGAGGTCTACCCGCCGGGAAAGGCGCCGATCGCGCTGAAAGGATCGGGCGACCTCCTCTACGACGATTTCGGGAACCTGAAAATGGAGATCCGCGCCGATCAGCAGTCGTCCGATCTGCTGCGCGCGGCCGGCATCGACATCCGCGACGGCGTCATCTCAACCGAGGGGCGCACGGCGATCGACCTGCAGAACCACACGCTGACCTACACCGTCGAGGGCCAGGTTGCCAACAAGGGTCCGCTGGCGATCAATCGCCCCAGGCACTGGGAAGTTCAGAACGACGTGCTGACGCTGACGACGAAAGACGAGAGCGGAAAGCCGCTCTCCGTTGGCAAGTGGCGCCGGAGCCAGTGATGAGCGGTGCGCCCGCTGCGGAGAGGAGAGAGAGAAGGCCGCAACGAGCGTCACCGTCACCACATCCGTGTGAATTCTCCCGCACTACTTCAGCGGCTTGATCTCGTTGAAGCGGATCGGCTGCTGCCCGTAGTTCTCGAGCACGATGTCCTGGTTCTTGTCCACGTAAATCCGCGTCCCCGCCAGGATCTTGCCTTCGCCCCGGTCGTTCTTGTCGAGCCGCACTTCGACGATCGTGAACGGGTAGTCGATCGTGCGTGGCCGGTTGCGCGCCTCCGCGAAGCCAATCGGGCGATCGGTCGCGACCACGATGCTGCGCCCGCCGTCCTCGAGCTTACTCTGGCGCGCGTAGCGGAGATCCCACGCGAGCCGCTCCGGCGTGCGGATGTAACCGACCTTCGGCATCTTCTGCAGGGCGCGAAGCAGCTTGTCGGTGGGATCCTTGTTCTCCTTGATGATCCCGAGCAGCGTCTCCCGTTCGGCGTCGGTCGACCACCGCTCGACCGCGAAGTCGACGGTTGCCGTCTTCGGTCCGCTGTTCATGTTGATCGCAAAGCCGGTGAATTTCTCGATGGCGTTCTGTCCGGACGCGACGGGTGACCACCACAGCGCGGCGGCGGCCAGCCACACCGCACCGCTGACCCGAAGCATCTGCAACGTTCTAATCCTCATGACTTCTCCTTCTCACGCGTGGGCGTGTGACCGCAATCCGCGTCGGCGACTCAGCAGCGACGCGATGGCCCACAAGATATGATGCATCATCGCGAGGTCTGCTGGCGCCGCGGCGCCGCGTCCTCGAACGACGACTGAAGCTTCATCTGGATGTAGCCCGGCACGCTGACGAGCGACGCGCCGCGCGCGCGCATCCGGCGGAGCGCGTCCATGCCGGCCGCGTCCGCGGACACGAGGTCGCTCAGATCGAGCTGCACGCCAGGCGCGGCGCACACCTCGAGCAGATCCGGCACTTGCTCTTCACCCAGCCGTCCGGCCAGCCTGACGATGCGCCGGTCGCTCTCCTGAACGACGCCAATCCAGCAATCCACGACGCGCCTCTCATCCGCAAAAAGAAGGCCACCGCTCACGCCGCAATCGACGCAACGAAACACGCCGTCAGCGCCGCGTTACGACGTCGCGCAGCCTCGCTCGAGCACACCGGTGACGATGGACCGTGATCGAATGGCGAGGCATTGGAAAGACTCCACCGGTTCCTCATGGGTGATAGGGGAGCCGGAACGAGAAGCAGGCGCCGCGTCCCGGCTCGCTGTCGGACCACAGCCGGCCGCCCATGCGGTCGACGAACTCCTTGGCGATCGCCAGCCCGTAGCCGGCCGACGCCGGGTTCGCCGATAAACCATCACGCCTGCGTGCTCCGCGCTCGAACAGGTGCACCTGTTCGGCCGGCGTCAGGCCTGGTCCGTTGTCGAGCACGCTGCAGACGATCCCGCCGGGTCCCGACATGATCTGGACCACGATCTGACCGCCGGGGTTCGAGAACTTCACCGCGTTCGAGAGCAGATTGTCCGCGACGACGGCGACGGCGACGCGATCCGCCCAGGCCTGCGGCACCTCGCCGATCGTTCGACAGACGATCTGCAGGTCTTTGGGATCGGCATGTTTCTGGTGGTAATCACACGCGCGCGTCATCAGGAGCGGCACGTCGACGTATTCGAGCTTGAGCGGGAACTCCGCGGGGGTCGACGTACCAGAATCAGACGGCCCATCGAGTGGTGCATCATGTCGCCGAGGTGATTCAGGCCCTCGATCCATTTCAGCACCTCGGGATGCCCGTCCGGCCGAACGACATCGGCGATGAGGTTCAGCGTCGCCTCGTTCACCGACAGGTAGTTGTTCATCGCGCGCGCCACCCACCCGACGGCCGCACCATTGTCGACCAGGTGGTCGATTTCCATCAGGGCGTTCGACAGCTCCGCGATCGCGTTCTCGATCGATTCCGCCGCGCGCAGTTGCGGATTGGGTACGCTCATCCGGCGATCTCTTCCCCTTTCCGGCCCGCCGCCCCGTCGGCTGCGCCATTTCCGTCCGCGACCGCGGGTGCGCTGTACCAGCGGCTCTTCGGCACCATCTTGGGTCCCTCCGGATCCGCTTCGTAGTTCGGCGACATGATCTGCACGCCGTACTCGTTGAACGCATCCTGGATGTTGCCGTGCAGCACGTCCATGATGCGGGCGCGCCGCTGCGGCTCTTCCAGGCTTATCAGCAGCGTGTACTGCACGTAGAAGTCACAGAGGGCGCTCTGCAGCACGACCGGCTTCGGCTCCCGCCGCACGCCCGGCGTCCGTTCGGCCGCGAGCGTGAGGAGCGCGTGGACCTGCCGCCACGGCGCGTCGTAGCCGATGGTCACCGAGGTCGGCGTCAGGACGCCCACCTCGGCATTGCGCGAGTAATTCGTCGCGGCGTGCGACACGACGATGCCGTTCGGAATGGTGATTTCCTCGTTGCGCGGCGTCCTGATCTTCGTCGACAGCGTGCCAAGGTGCATCACGGTGCCCTCGATGTCCGCCACTTTGACGAAGTCGCCGCGGCGAAGCGCGCGGAGGTACATCAGCATCAGACCGCTCATCGCCTGGTTCATGATGTTGCTCGATCCGAGCGAGATGATCAGGCCGACGAACACGCTGACGCCCTTGAACGCATCGGAATCGGCGCCCGGCAGGTACCTCGTAAGACACGATCAACGCGAACAGCCACACCAGCGCCACCGCGATGCGCCGGGTTGGCTGCGCCGTTTCGGGATACACCCAGGGAATCGCGACACGTTCCTCTTCCACCGCCGCGAAGGCCAGGTTGATCAGCCGCGCGAAGAAGCGTGCGACCAGAAAAATGAGGAACAGCGTGAGCAGGTTCGGCAGCTGATCGACGAAGCCGCGGCCCAGGGTTGCCACCGCTGTCACGAGCTGCGTGCGCAGCGACTCGCCGAGCGGCCGTGTATAGGGAAACCGGTTCAGTACGAACGTCACCCAGGAGTACATCAGCACGGCGCCGAGGATCAGCGAGAAGAAGCCGACGACACGCCGGACGCCTTCCCGGGCGTCGGCGACACGGGTGATGGCCGCGCCGCCGGGCAGCCGCTGAAGATGCCGTTCCGCGATCTGGCTCAGACGAGCGGCAACGCGGCGATTCGCGCGGATCAGGACAGTCACGCCGGCGATGAACAGCACCGTCGCCACGAGCGCCAGCAGGATCGCCTTGATCAGCGCGTAGGGGCGCCGCAGTTCGACCGTCTCGTCGATCGCGATCTGCAGCCGCCGTGCTCCCTCTGCCGCTTTTGTGTCGGCCCGCTCGGCGACCAGCGCATCGGCGTCCGCCGGAAAAACCGCGAAGACCGGGTGGCCGCCGACGCCGACGACGTACGCCTCGCCGTACGCCTGCGTGAACACCTGCGTGCCGGTTCCCTGATCGAGCAGCTTGTCGAGTGCTTCGACCGCGCCGGCGGCGCGCGTTACCGGGTTGCGTGACAGGACGGTCGCGCGGAACTCGACGATCGGCCGGTTCGCATACATCAGGGTGGCCGGCGGATCGGAGGTCTGGGTCGTCTTCGCCGCGGCGGCCAGCGCCGTGGCGAACGACTCCTGCGAGGGCGGGGCGGCCGGCGTCTGCGCACCGGTAGAGCTGCTCGCCAGGCCGACAGCGATGGCAACGACGACGGCCCGTGAATTCCGCAGCATGTCGCCTGCTACTTCCGCGGCCGGATCGGGAACTTCTGGAACATGCGCTCCGCGGCGTCGTCGATCCGCTCGATGCGGGTAGTCGAGTTTGGTATCCTGATGCACGCGCGTCCTGGCGACGCCACGCCAGATCGCCCGGTTCGCCGCGCGATCGACGACGTCGATGACGATCGCGCCCTGCTCGTAAATCGTCGACGACGTGGTCGGCGCGAATCCGGGCGGGATCGGCGATCCCCAGCCGGTGACGTAGCCGTAGTATTCGCCGAGATACGTCCGGCTGAAGCCGACGGTCAGCGCCGCGAAGTAGGCGACGAGCACATCCGCGGCCTCCTTGTTGTCGGTTTGCGTGAACCCTCGCCGCGCGAACTCCCGATCGACGGCCGCGACGATGTGCGGGCCGAGGACCTCCTGCGAGAGGTTGGGGTTGCTCAGCGCGTCGGTGGTGTTCTTCACCAGCGGCGCCGGCGGCAGCCAGAAGTAGGTCTTGATCTTCGTGAAGTCGGCCTTCTCGTCACGATTCGTCTCGATCTCGACCTTCTGCGCCGCGACGGTGGTGCCGAGCACGCAGGTGGCGAGGGCCAGCGCCAGCAGCTTCAGACTCTTCACCGGCGTCCTCCCCCTCCGCGCGACCCGCCGCCCCCGCGATAGCTTCCCGTGCCGCGCGAGCCGCTGCCGCTGCGATAGTTGCCGTAGTCGCTGCTGCGCTGCGTGCCCTCGCGGCGCGCCGCGGCATCACGATTGAGCTGCTCCGTGGTGCTGCGATCCATCGTGCTCGCGATTCGTGGTCGCCGGCTGCTCCCGAGTCGCCGGCCTGTCGCCCGCACGGTCCTGTGGATTCACCGTCGCCGGAGGCTGGCGGTCGGTATTCGACCAGCCGCCGCTGTCGTACTTCTGCCAGTTGCCGTCCTGCCGGCGGTAGACGTTGCCGTCCTTGCCTGCGTAGACGTTTCCGCCGTCGCCGACCGCAACCCGTCCGCCCTCGGACCCGCGCCGGGTGACCGCCGAGCCCTCGTCGGTTCTGATCGTGCGGGTGGTGTTGCCGGTGGAGCGGTTGGTGTAGCGGTTGGTCTTTGCCCAGTCGTCACCGCGCTGCACGGCGGTCGAGCCCCAGCTGCCGTAGACGTTGGAACCCTGCCGCGTCGCCGCGTAGGTGCCGGTGCGCGGGTTATACGCCTGAGCGACGCCGCGGGCGCCGTAGGGGCCGTAGGCCGCTGCACCACGCGCATAAGTGCCGGTGCGCGGATTGTAGCGGGCGCCAACGCCGGCGCCGCCGTACGGACCGTAGACGCGCGCGCTTCGGCCATACGCACCGGTCCACGGGTTGTACCACGCGGAGTAGCCGTAGGTCGGAAAGTGCGGGTAGTAGTACGGATAGAAGCCGCCGTAGCCATAGTAGGGCGGATAGTACCAGCCGGTGCCCCACATCGTGCAGCCCCACGCGACCATCATTCCCGTGTAGCCCGCGGCGGCGGCAAACGTCACCCACTCGTCGTCATCGTCTTCTTCGATCGTCACGTAGGTGACGTGATGCGCCGGAGAGCTGGCGGGGATCTGATAGATCTGCTCGGGCACGGATTCGGCGACGACCCACGGTCCGGTTGCGCTCTTGCCCGGTGAACCACACGCCCTGGTAGCACATGTAATACGCGTCGCCGACCTTGAACACGTCCTTGTCGGTGTTCACCGCGCGCTCCACCGTGGTCTTCTCGATCGGCTGGAACTGCGCTTCACCCTGGTAGGCGAGATCCGGAGCTTTCACTTCACTCTTCTTGACTCGCGCGGTCTGCGGGATCTGCGCGAGCAGCACCGCTTCCGCGGCTTGATCGGTGCCGGGAACGGACGCGAGCACGCGCGAGCGCTCGTGCTCGAGCGGGATCTTCTTGAAGTCCTCCGGAAGCGACGGCGTGGCAAACGTCCACGGGCCCGTGAAGTCGGACGCCGAGAACCAGCGTCCGGCGACGAGGTAGTAAACCGGACCGGTCTTTCCCAGCCGGAACACGTCGCTCTCGGTGTTGCTCACCCACAGCAGCTTCGTGCCCGTCACGAGGAGGTAGTTCGGCTCGCCGGTCAGGAGAATGAGCTCGCCGGGGGTGAACGTCACGAAGACCTTCGGCATCGCCGCGGCCTTGAGCGGCTTGCCCGGAAGATTGGCTTTGACGTCCTTCCAGTTCTCCTCGTCCGGCAGCTTCTTGAAGCTCGCGGGCAGCGTTCCCGCGGGCGTCCATGCGCCTTTGAGGTCTGTCGTCTTCAGCCACGTGTCCGTGTTCAGGAGGTAGTAGGTGTTCGAGGGGACGTGCTGAAACAGATCCCAGTTCGTGTTGACCGCGTACTTCGAGATCGTTGTCCTTGATGGGACTCCAGATCGGCTCGCTGTCGACGTTGACGATCACCGCCGGCGTCTTGCTGAAGAAGATGTTCGGAGGATCGGCTTTGATGCCTTCCACGTTCTTCGACACGATCTGGCTCTTGTCGAGATTCGCCAGCACGCGATCGAGCGCGATCACGTGATCGTCAGGCGGCATCGTCTTGGTGATGGTGTCCGTGATATCCCGCACGGCCTCCTTGGTCAGCGTCGGGAAGTTCGCTTCGGTGATCTTCATCCCGCGAAAACTGACCAGCCGCTCCTGCAGCGCGACCTGCGTCTGCGCTTCGAGCTTGATCGTCCCCATCGCCGGCTTGGTGGCGGTCTTGTCGCGGTGCGAGACGGCGCTGAATGCCACCAGGTCTTTCTGGTTCGCCCAGGTGGCCACCTGCGGCTGATAGACCAGGATCGTGGCGCCGTTGCCGACGTCGTAGACGCGCGGCCACCCGCCGTCGATCGGCGCGGCCGCTGCGGTCGTAGCCGGCGCGGTGGTGGCAGCTGGCGTTGCCGGCTTGGCCTGAGTGGTTGACGGCGTCGAGGCCGGCGGTTTCGCCGGAGGCTGGGACTGGGCCTGACTCATCGCCGCGGCGGTGAGCCGCGCCGACGGTTCTATCGCGATCGCCGCCAGCGCGAGGACGGCTGCGGCGCGTCGTGCACGGTTCTTGAGGTTCATCGTTCTGTTTCCTTCCGTGGGCGTGTGCGCGCGCCCGGGTTGCACTCACTCACGACGACAGCCAGGTGCGGGCGCCAGCCGCGTCGTCCTCGGCGAAGAACTCCACGGGCGCCTTCCGCAGGTCGGCCCCGGCGAACATCAGGCTCTCGCCCTTCCATCGCGACGGGCCGACGATCGCGATGCGCTCGATCGAGTCGCCGTGCTTGACGAAGAACGTCAGGTCGTTCCAGTCCTTCCGGGGCTCCCAGCCGTCGAAGTCCTTGAGCACGAACAGCAGCCGGACCGGGCCGACGCGGCGCATCTCGGCCGCGAGCTGCTCCTGGCATCGATCGAGGTCGGCTTTCTTCAGCGTGCCCTGGATTTCCACGCGATAGACGTTGTCGCCGTCGGTACGCATCGCAATAGGCATTGGTGGCGGACTGCTCCCGCAATTGTCCGCAGGCCTGTCAGCAGGGAGTGTGCCCGGTGCACGACACCGCGGAAACAGCCGTGAAACGTCGCTCGGTCCGCAGTTTGGCCGGATGCGGCCCCACGGCGGGCGGTGATCGCTCACGACGGGCCTCCGTTCGACCGGAGTTCCTCCGTGATTCCGGATGGCGAACGGCGGCGAAAGGGGGCGGAAACGGCGGCACGCGCCGCACCGAGCGGGAAACCGGGTCGGCTCCGCAATTGCACAACAGCTCTCGAAAAGGAAGGCATCCCAATGCACAAGAAACTCGTGATCGTGGCAGTCGCCGGCCTGCTGGCCCCGGCGGTCCTGCTCGCCCAGAAAACCAGTTATGACTACGAAAAGACCGCAGACTTCGCGAGCTTCAAGACCTACGCGCACAAGGACGGCACCAAGGTCGGACAGCAGCTCATTGACGACCGCATCGTCACCGCGATCGATGCGCAGCTGGCGGCCAAGGGGCTGAAGAAGGTCGACGAGAATCCGGACCTGTTCGTCGTCTACCACGTGGCGTTCGACAAGCAGAAGGACATCTCGACGTACAGCTCGGGCGGCGGCGGTTATGGCGCCTACGGGTGGGGCTGGGGCGGCGGCTGGGCGGGCGGCACCACGACGACGCAGGTGCGGGACATTCTCGTCGGGTACGCTCGTCATCGATCTCGCGGACGCGAAGAAGGCACAGCTCGCGTGGCGCGGAATGGGCGTGAAGGAAGTCAACACGCAGGCGAATCCCGAGAAACGCGACAAGAGCATCAACGAGGCGGTGAAGAAGATCATGAAGAACTACCCGCCGAAGCAGAAGAAGTAGAGGGTATCGACGTGGTTCGACGGACGGCGGCGGCCTTCGTGCTGCTGATGGCTGCAAGTGTCGCCGCGCAGGCGCAAGGAACGCAGAGCGACGACCGCGAAACCAGGACCCTCAATCTGACGGCGTACGCCGAGCTGCTGCGCAGCGACGTGCGCGCGCAGAAAGTGGCGATCATCACCGAGGTCATGGGCTTCACGGAGGACGAGGACGCGAAGTTCTGGCCGATCTATCGCGAGTACGACTCGGAGATGGCGAAGCTTGGCGACGAGCGTGTCGCGCTCATCGCCGAGTACGCGAAGAACTACGACAGCCTGACCGACGCGGTTGCCGACAAGCTCGCCACCAGCGCGATCGAGCTGGAGGGAAAGCGGCAGGCGGTCGAGGCGAAGTGCTACGAGCGCGTCAAGGCGGCGCTGTCGCCGCGTACCGCCATGCGCTTCCTGCAGGTGGAGCATCAGCTGCGGCTGTTGATCGACTTGCAGATTGCCGCGTCACTTCCGATCGCCAAGTAGCGCGAAGACGGAGAAAAGACCGAGACATGTCTACACGAAGGTGGGGTTCGGCCGTTCTGGTGCTGGCGCTTGCGACCGGCGTGTCGGTGTCGGCCGACCGGATCAAGATGAAGTCGGGAAAGGTCATCGAGGGCGTGTTCATCGGCGGCGACAGCAGGAGCGTGCGGATCCTCCTCGACAACGGCAGCGTGTCCGAGGTGGCGCTGCACGACGCCGTGTCGGTGGAGTTCACCGCGCGCAAGCCGGCGCCGACGCCGGCGCCAGCCCAGGCAGCTGCTCCCGCTCGGGCGCCGGCAGGCGCGGCGCCTGCTCCGGCCCCGCGTCCGAAGCCGGTGACGGTCCCGGCGGGTACGGTTATCAACGTGCGCCTGACCCAGGCAATTGACGTGGACGCCTCGCAGGCAGGCCAGAAGTTCAAGGGCGTGGTCGACGATCCGGTGAGCGTCGGCGGGTCCGTTGTGATTCCACGCGGCGCATCCGCCGTCCTGCAAGCGGTTCACGTGCAGCAGTCGGGCAGCATGAAAGGCAGCGACAAGATCTCGCTGAAGCTGAACGCCGTCGGCTTCGGCGGCATGATGTACGAGGTCGCGACCGGATACGTCGAAACGAAGGGCAAAGGTGAAGGCAAGAAGACGGCCCGCAAGGTCGGCGGCGGCGCCGGCCTCGGCGCGATCGTCGGCGGCATCGCCGGCGGCGGGGAAGGGGCGGCGATCGGCGCGGCGATCGGCGGTGTGACGGGCGCCGCGGTGTCAGCCAGCGGCGAGGAGCATCTGCAACTGCCGGCGGAGACCCGCATGCAGTTCCAGCTCACGTCGGCCGTGAATATCCGTCCGTAGAATTTCGGGCTACGACGCTTTCGGCCGGGCAAGTCCCAGCTTGGCCATGCGCGTTTCCAGCGTGGTCGGCCGGAGCCCGAGCCGCTCCGCCGCGCCACCCAGCCCTCGAATCCGCCAGCCGGAGGTTTCGAGCACACTCCGGATGTGTTCCTTCTGAACGTCCGCCAGCCGCACGCTGCGGTTCAGGCCGGACGCGGACGTGGCCGGAAGCGGAATGGAGAGCCGCGGTCCCGTCGTCAGAATCAGCGCCCGCTCCACGACGTTCCGGAGTTCGCGGATGTTTCCAGGCCACGGATACCGCTGCAAGGCCGTCATCGTCTCGGGCGCGATCTCGTGGATCTGCTTGCCGAGCAGCTTCGCGTGCTCGCCGACGAAACGCCAGACCAGCAGCGGGATGTCGTCCACCCGCTCGCGCAGCGGGGGAATCCGGATGGGAAACACGTTGAGACGATAGAACAGGTCGTCGCGGAAGGCCTGTTCGGCGACGCGTCGCTCGAGGTCGCGATGCGTGGCCGCGATGATCCTGACGTCCACCGGGAGGCCCTTCGGGCTGCCCAGCCGCTCGATTTGCCGCTCCTCGATGACCCGCAGCAGCTTGACCTGGACTTCCGGCACGAGATCGCCGATTTCGTCCAGGAAGATCGTGGAATGGTTGGCCAGCTCGAAACGGCCGATCTGCTGCGCCACCGCATCGGTGTACGCCCCCTTTTCACGGCCGAACAGCTCGCTCTCGATCAAAGTGCTCGGGATCGCCGCGCAATTCACCCGGACCATTTCGCGGCCGGCCCGCGCGCTGTGCTCGTGTATCCGGGCGGCGAACAGCTCCTTGCCCGTGCCCGTTTCCCCGATGAGCAGCACCGTGGAATCGGTGACCGCGACCTGCTCGAGCTGCTCGAGTACACGCCGGACCGCTGGGCTTTCTCCAACGATTTCGCCACCGTTCTGCCTGCGGGTCGCGCGGACCCCTTTCGAGAGGGCATGCAGTTCGGCGACCTTCACGGGGTTCATGGCACGGACTCCTGGATCGCTCGCAGTTCGCAGCAGCTCACGACCGGTTGTGACTATTGATGTCTGAACCAGGAAAAGAGCAACAGACGTACCCGGCCGCTATTCCTGGCCTCGACAGGAGCCGGATCGTGCCTACGGCATCCCGGAGCATACCCGCAATGTCGGAGGGATCCGGGACCCGGCACGCCTGCCAGGGTAGTCAACGCTAATCCGGAAGAATCATTCGTTTATGACGACGGAAGCGGCCGGAGTGCTTCGTGGCACGACCAGTGCTGTCATCGCGCACGGGTGACCACGATCTCCCGAGCCTTCGAGCGATCGTCCGGGCACCGGGATGACGTCCATGCTCCCATATCAGAAACACGCGATCGGCCGTGCCACGGCCGGATTGAAGCAGGCGATCGTCTCGCTGTGGCTTGTCGTCCTCGTCCTGGCGCTGCCCGGGAGCGCGCAGGCATCCTTCCTGTCCCCGGAACTGGAAGACAAGCTGGCGGGATTCCTGGCGGTCGTCATCCTGTTCGTCGTCCCCGTCGTGCTCATCGTCCTGTTCTGGATGGTGCACGTCCTGCCGGAGAAGATCGCCCACAAGCGCCACCACCCGCAGTTCGAGGCGATCCGGACTCTCTGCCTGTTGTCGCTCGTCTTCGGCGGGCTGCTCTGGCCGCTGGCCTGGATTTGGGCGTACTCGAAGCCCGTCATGTACAAGATGGCCTACGGCACGGACAAGCTTCCTCACGCCGAACACGACGAGGCGTATCCCGGCGAGGAGCCCGTCCCTCCCAGCCTGCGTGATCGAGTGGCGCTGCTCGAGGATCGGGTCCCGCCAGACGAGCTCGACGCGCTTCGCGCCGATCTCGCGGCGCTCGAATCGAAGTACCGGGAGCGCGAGGTCCGATAGATGGAAATCCTGCTGCTCGGCGTCTACTCGTTCTTCGTCTGGCTGATCTTCATCAAGCTGAAGCTGCTGCCGTGGACCACGCCCTGGAAGGTGGCGGTCGCGATCTTCCCGGTCGTCGCGATTGCGGCCATGCTGCTGCTGCTCGAACATCTTCGCGCCGACGACCACCGACGTCCGCGTCGTCAACTACGTCGTGCCGATCGTCTCGCAGGTTCGCGGCCGCGTCATCGACGTGCCGATCGAAAACAACCGGCCGGTGAAGAAGGACGACGTGCTGTTCAAGATCGATCCGACGCCGTACCAGAACGACGTCAAGTCGCTCGAGGCGCGTCTCGCGGCGGAGGAAGCGAAGGTGGGGGCAGAGCGCGCCCGCGTGAACGAGGCGGAGGCGAAGCTGACCGACGCGGCGTCAGGCGAGCGCCAGTTGCTCGAACAGTTGAACGAGGCCACGGCGCAGGTCGGAGCTCTGACGGCCTCTCTCGAGCTCGCGCGCAAGCGCGTCGCGCAGAATACCGAGCTCGTCTCGACCGGCGCCGGCAACCGGTTCGACCTCGAGCAGGCGCAGACGAACGTGAGCGAGCTGACCTCGCAGCTCGCGGCGGCGCGCGCGTCCGAGCAAAAGGTGAAGGAAAAGCTTTCCGGCCGCGTCGGCGGCGACATCTCGGAGGTCGCGCAGGTGAAGGCGCAGATCGCCACGGCGAAGGCGCAGCTGCAGGTTTCACAGGCGCAGGTCGACACGACGCGCGCGGAACTGGAGACCGCCCGCTGGAGTCTGGCGCAGACGACCGTGCTCGCGCCCGGCAACGGCCGGATGGTCAACGTGAACCTCCGGCCCGGGTTCTTCGTCGCCGGCATGCCGTTCAACGAGGTCATGACCTTCGTCGACAACGACTACCAGATCTTCGCGCTGTTCGGACAGAACGAGCTGCATCAGGTCGAGCCCGGAAACGAAGTTGAAATCACGCTGGACACCTACCCCGGGCGCATCATCAAGGCGCACGTGGACTCGGTGATCTGGGCGCAGTCGCAGGGGCAGCTCGACGCCCAGGGCAATCTTCCCTCGACGCTGATCAGCGCACCGCCCGGCCGTTTCCCCGTGAAGCTCGTCGTCGCCGATGTCGACAAGTCGCTGTTCCTCGCGGCCGGCGCGCGCGGCTCGGCCGCGATCTACACCGAGCATCTCGCGATGCTTCACATCATCCGGAAGGTGCTGATGCGGGTGTCGTCGTACTTCGACTACATCATCATCAAGCACAGCATCAGCGTGGGGCACTGATGTCGGCCGCGGCAGTCGCACGCCGGACGGCGCTGGCGATGTCCGTCGTCATGCTCGGGGCGCTCTCGGGATGCATCCTGAAGAAGCCACCTGACACTGCCGCCATCAAGGAGGAGGCGCTGCCGACGGTGGAGGTGCCGGCGGAATGGCGCCCCTCGACGCCCGCCGGACCCGGTGAAATTGCCGACAACTGGCTCTCGACCTTCCACGACGATCAGCTGACTGCGGCCGTTCTCGAAGCGATTGGCCACAATGCGGATCTGCGGGTTGCCGCGGCGCGCGTCGAGCAGGCGGTGCTGTACACGAAGCAGGCAGGGGCCAGGCTGTATCCGACCGCCGACCTCCTCGCGCGCGGCGGCGGCAAGATGTCGGGCGACCAATCGGGCCTGGAGGGCGCGGCGCTGACGATCACATGGGAGCTGGACATCTGGGGCCGTGTTCGCTACGGCCGCGCGGCGGCCGCGGCCGATGCCGCATCCGTCCAGGCGGACTTCGCCTACGCCCGCCAGTCGATTGCCGCAACCGTCGCGCGGAACTGGTTCCTCGCCACCGAAGCAGGATTGCAGGCCGAGGTCGCCCGCGGCGCGATTCGAGACAACGAGTCGCTGGTGCGGCTGTCCGAAGAGCGGTCGCGAATCGGCGTCGGCAACGACGAGGAGGTCTATATAGCCCGCGCGAACGCGGGCGCCTCGCGCGACAACCTCCGCCAGGTCGAGCTCGCGCGCGAGCAGGCGATTCGTGCGCTCGAGATTCTTCTGGGCCGCTACCCCTCGGCCGCGGCCGTGATCACCCCGACGCTGCCGGGTCAGCCACCCCCGATACCGGCGGGACTGCCGTCGCAGCTGCTCGAACGCCGGCCGGACGTCATCGCCGCCGAGCGCCGCATTGCCGCGGCGTTCAATCGCGTGCACGAAGCGAAAGCGGCGCGGCTGCCCGCGATCGCGCTGACCACCGGCGTCAGCTCGATCTCGAGCGAGCTGTTCGTGCTGGAGGAGCGCGACAACCCCATCTGGAATTTCGGCGCCAACCTGGTGATGCCGATCTTCCGCGGCGGCGCGCTCAAGACGCAGGTCGAGATCCGGACCGCCGAGCAGAAGCAGGCGGTTGCCGCCTATGCCGCGGTCGGCCTGCGCGCGTTCGGCGAAGTCGAGAACGCGCTGTCGTCCGAGATCGCGGCGAAGGACCGCGAGCAGATCCTCGCCCAGACACTCGCGGACACCCAGCGCGCGTTCGATGTGGTGCAGACGCAGTTCAAGGTGGGCAGCACCGACCTGCGGTTCGTGACCCAGCGTCAGCTGGCGCTGAACGCCGCCCGGTCCGCGCTGATCCGCATGCAGGCCGAGCAGCGCGTGCAGCGCGTCAACCTGCACCTGGCGCTCGGCGGCAGCTTCGAGCAACAGCAGTAGCGGCGCGCCGTGCGCGTCAGAACACGATCTGCCAGGCCAGCGTGATCGTCCGGAAGTCCGCGCCGACCCTCGTGGTCGCGCCGCTGCTGTAAGCAACCTTGATCGACTGCCGTCTACCCGCCGGGATAGACGACCGTGGCGCCCAGCCTGGTGTTCCGCTGAAGGTCCGCCTTGTCGACGCCGTCGATGTTCGTGCGTCCTCCGGTGTACCACGTGCCGTTGACCGACACCCAGAACCTCGGCGCCACCGTGTAGCTGAGATGCGACTGCATCGAGAAGATCGGATCCTGGCGGCGCACGCTGGATCCTGGATAGAAACTGTCGTTCGTCGTGAAGAGCAGGAGCGCGCCGTAGACGTCGATCGTCCAGCGGCCGGCCGGATGCGACAACCCGATTTCCGGTTTGAACGACCAGCGGTTCGATCCCAGGTTGACCAGTTTCGTGGAGTCGTACTGGCCGACCGGCGGCGCGACGATGAGGCTGGCGCCGATGATCGTGCGGCGAGGCGCCTTGGCGAATTCCTGCCGCGTCATCGCCGGTGAGCCCTTCAGGATCACCGAGAGGCGCACCCGCGGATCGGCGAGGCCGCGCCGGCTGGCGGCTCGCGTCTGCTCGCCGATGTCGCCGGACGCCTCGCCCCAGGTGACCGGCAGCACGCCAAGAAGAAGCGCCTGCCGGCCGAACAGATTGAACGTGTGGCCGAACGCGAGACCGAGCACGCCGATCGTCGCGTCGACGTTCGTGATCGGGAGCGACGGATCCGTAAAGACGCCGCCCGCCGACCGGGTTGCGCTGATCACCACGAAGTTCGTGCCGATCGGCGACGGCGAGTACGTTCTGGGCTCCAGCTCCTGCGCGCTCGCGGAGGAGACGATCAGCAGCGAAATGACGGCTGCCCTGAGCACGTCGCTGGTGCGTCCTACTGGGACTTGCGGACGACCGTCACCAGCTTGATTGGCTTGTCGGCGTAATCTTCGACCACCACGCCGGCCTCGCCGCCCGGCTTCACCCGCGCGGCTGCGGCCATCGTGCCATTGCCAAGCCCGACGTCGTCCACCTGCAGTTGAATCAGCCCGACCTCGAACCCTTCGCGCGGCTTGGCGTCGACGCGGCCGCCGCCGACGTAGAACATCGGCTCGGAGGTCACGACGACGATGGTGCGGCCCTTGCCGGATGGCTGCTCGCGCGCCCACCGGATCGGAAACTTCTGATCGCCAACGGTGACCGAGCCCACCTCCGGCGCCTTCTTCAGAGCCGACACGAACGACCGGTAGCCGCCAGTCTTCAGCGCGGTCTCGACGGACGTCCGATCGAACTCGGGCGTGTAGCGCTGGATGTGGACCTGGACGGTCGCGGCCGCGGCTCCCGTGCTCCCTCCCTGGACGTGGGCGTTGGCTGTGAAAGTTTCCGGAGCCCCGCGGCTCTGGGAGATCAGTTGGCCGGATCCTGCGGCGAGCATCACCAGCAGCACCGGGACGAGTTTCTGCACGCGCATTTTCGACAGCTCCTTGGACGGAGGAACGATCCGCACCCCGCCGCCTCGCTCGGTCAGCAGGGTGCGTTCCAGATCGGCCGGCAGACGCCCGGCAATCGAGTAGTGCAACTGGCTGAAGGGCTTGGGGATGAGTGGAAGGCCGGAAGTGGCGCCGCGCCGTCAGCTCCGAACCTCCGGAGCCCGGAGGTGCTCCGGTATTCCGGAGTTTTGCGGCCGCGAGGGATCCGACATGTACATCGTCTGCGACGGGAAAGCGATCTCGGTTCCGGCGCTCCGGACGATGTCCGTCACGCTGAGGAGCAGCTGTTCCTGCACTTCCAGGAAACGGGCCCAGTCGGCGGCAAAGAAGTACGCCACCACTTCGATGTCGAGCGAAAACGATCCGAGCCGGAAGAACCTGACGCGCACCGAGTCCGCTTCCACCGCCGGATGCGCTTCGAGCAGCCGGCGGATGCCGTCCATGACGGCGCGCAGCTGTTCGGGCGAGGTTTCGTAGCGAAGCCCGACGAGTGGATGGAACCAGGTACTTGTCGCGCATCGACAGCGTTTCCAGGCTCGCGTTCGCAATCTGGCTGTTCGGAATGCTGACCACCGTGCGGTCGAGCGTGCGGATGCGCGTCGAGCGCAGCCCGATGTGGTCGATGGTTCCAGTGATCTCGCCGACCTTCAGGACGTCCCCGACGCGAATGGCCTGATCGAAGATCAGCGACGCGCCGGCGATGACGTTCTCCAGCGTCTTCTGCGCCGCCAGCGCGACGGCAATACCGCCGACGCCCAGTCCGGCCAGCGCGGGTGTCGGATCGATCGCGAAGTAGCGGAGCATGACGAGGAAGCCGACCAGGATGACGATCAGGTCGACGGTCCGTCGGAGCACGCGCAGCAGCGAGGAAGCCGCGGCGCCGTTGGAGCGCGGCGAGTGGCGATGGATGTAATCCTCGATCTCGCCGTTGAGCAGAATCAGCAGCCAGACAGTCGCGACAATCGAGATGAAGCTGGCGGCGCTGCTGAATAGCTGCCGAACCAGCAGCGACACAGGCAGGATCGACAGCAGCCACCGGCCCACGAAGGCGAGAACGAGCAGCCGGACGGGGATCGGCAGCGCATTGCGCTTCAGGACGACTGGCTTCCCTGACAGCCGGCGCCAGACGAACGCCCCGACCGGCGTCAGCAGCCGGTTCAGGAGCATCGTCGCGAGGTACAGAACGGGGAGTCCGATCAGAACCGCGATCCACTCGACGAGACGAACGCCCCAGACACGGCGGGTCAGGAAACCCGGCAGAATGGTGTCTCCCTGCTGCGCCGCGACTTCGGCATAGACCACCGGAACGTGGTGCAGCGTCGCTGCCGAAAACAGCCAGATCGGCGGCGCCTTGCCGCGTGCGACGCGGTCGAGGAACACGTCAACCTCACCGGCGCCGCTGGCGATCGTGCCGATCCGTTCGCGGTTCGGCGTCAATGGATCGGCGCGCGAGCCGTCCGGGCTGTCGCTGATCAGCGTCAGCCGTGCAGGGAGTCGGGCATCGAGCACGACGAAGAGCTGGTGGGCCAGATCTTCGGCCGCCTCACCGGACAGGCGAGTGTCGAGGTACTGCCGCGCGAGCTCGTTCTCGCCTCGCCGGGCCGCGTTGAGAAAGCCCAGGACAGTGCCTCGAGGATTGCTTCTGCCGAGCGAGTCCGGCGGCGGCGGCTCGGGTGCCTGCGTCTGCGGGCTGGGCGTCCCCGACTGGGCGCCGGCGACTGCGACGGCTGTCGCCGCGAGCGCGATCGCCGCGAGCAGGCCCCGCCCCTTACGACTCATCATCAGCCGTTTGCCCGTGCGAAGCGCGTGCCCCGCGTGCGCGCTGAATCCGGGTCTGTTTTGCCGCCCTCGTCAGATACTCCCCCGGAATCCCGTAGACAGTCCGAGATGCCGGGGTGACAGTCACGCCGGGGATGTTCCGGGCAGCTCGAGTGACGAGTGCAAGAGGCCGGATGACAAGACCTTAACCCGCCGCCGTCGAGAACCGGCGGATGGCAGGCGGCGTGCACCGGCGGCGGGCACCTGAGTAAATCTGCCTGAACGGGAGATGACGATGCTTGTCGTGACGGCGCTGGGCGGAAGCGCACTCACCCGGCGCGGCGAGACCCTGACAGCTGAGGGTCAGCGTGCGTACATCCGCCGCATCGCTGCGTCGCTGGGCTCGCTCGCTGCTGGACATCAGCTGGTGATTACGCACGGGAACGGCCCTCAGATGGGCAACCTCGCGCTGCAGAGCGCGGCCGGCGCGAAGGTCGAAGCCTACCCGCTCGAAGCGCGGGGAGCAAAGACCGAGGCGATGGTTGGCTACATTCTCCGGCAGGAGCTCGCGAACCTGCTGCCTTTCGACCGCCCGGTCGCAACCGTCCTGTCGATGGCGGAGGTCGACGGAAACGATCCGGCCCTCAGGAACCCGACGACGTGGATTGGGCCGATGTATCTGCGAGACGAGGCCGAGCGGATGTCGGCCTCGAAGGGCTGGGTGTTCCGGCCCGACGGCGACAAGTGGCGCCGCGTCGTGGCCTCACCGGAGCCGACGCGCATCTTCGAGCTGCCCACCATCAAATGGCTGCTCCGCCGCGACACCGTCGTCATCGTCGAAGGCGGCGGCGGGATCCCGGTGGTCTGCGAGAACAACGGGAGCGCGAGGCTGCTGAACAGCGTCGAATGCGTGATCGACAGCGATCTCGCGGCGCAGGTGCTGGCGCGGGGGCTGGGCGCCGACATGTTCGTACTGCTGACCGACACCGACGCGGTCTACATGGACACGGAAAGAGGCGGCTGCAATGCGATCCGGCGTGCATCCCCCGAAGCGCTTCGCGGCTTGATATTCGGCACACCAGCGATGACGTCGAAGGTGGCGGCTGCCTGCCGCTTCGCGGCGGCGACCGGCAAGCCGGCGGCGATCGGCGCCATCGATGATCTCGAGTTGATGCTCTCGGGGAAGGCGGGCACCACGGTTTCGGTGGTCGAGAGCGGAATCACTTACGCCGCGGCGCCGATGTCACGGGCCACGGCGTAACACGATCAGCGAACGTCAGCGATCCCGATTCATTGTGGCGAGTCGCCGCTCGGCGCCCACGATGAATCAGGGTCGTAGGCCTTGAGGCTCTTCACCGTCGCATCCGTCCCGGCGCCGAGATCCTTCTCGCGCACGACGCCGTCCTGGTTCACGACGAACGTCATGACGCCGGTGACGTCGTACTGAGCGGGCCATGCGACGAGCGCGAACCCGCCGGACATCTTGCCGTCCACGATGTAGTCGCGCGCGCCGCCTGGCGCGGCCGCACCCTGTGCCGTCAGGATCCTGAAGTAGTACCCATGGAAGGGGGACGGCTGGGCGCCGCTCTTCGCGAGGTCGGTCCCTTCCTCGGCGGCCTGTGCCACCAGATCGCCCAGCGGGCTCCGCTTCTCGCCGCGCCCGGCGCGCCAGAACAGCCCGTTCTGGCGGCCCTGATCGCTGCGGAACGCTTTCGCGAAGAGCCCCGCGGGCTGATTGTCGTGGCCTCGCTGCGCGTAGATCCGCTGCGCGTCGACGAACGTGCGGCAGATGCGAATCGCCGCGAGCTCGTTGCGTCCGACCCGGCGCGCGACCACTTCTTCCTTGCCGGCCTCGGTGTCGAAACGCCATCCCTTCTGATCTTTGACGAGCGGAACCGGGAAGGGCCACGACTCGTTGCCAATCACCAGGACTTTGCGGCCGTCCTGCTGATCGACCAGCTGCCACCGCTCGGCGGCGGCCGCGATGAACACTTCGCGATTCCTGCGCGCCGTCGCCTGATCGGAGGAATCGGCGAGCTCTCGGCCGTCGCTTCCGAAGATCGAGATGACCTGATCGAGATCTTTGGCCTTGGCCGCGTCAACCAGCGCGCGGACCGCTTCTTCCGGCGTGTTGTACGTCTGCTGCGCGGTGGAGCGTGAGCACGCCGCGCTGACGAGGATGGCGGCCATCGCCGCGCCGCACACCGCCGCCTTCGACACGATGCTGCTCGTTCTCATCGGCGTCGCCCTCCTCCTCCGCGCGAGCTGCTGCGGCTGCTTTTTCCCCGCTGGCTCGCCGCGCGCTCGGACTTTCCGCTCGAGTACCCGGAAAACGCGTCGGATTTGGTGCCGCTGCGTTCCGGGGCCGGCCTGGTGCCCTGGCTGCTGTAGCCGCGAGACTCCTGACTTCCGGTGCGCGCCGTCCGCTCCTGGGCGGTCGCCTGCGCATTCGCTCGTTTCGTCCCGTCTGCTCCAGCGGCCTGCGCGTCTGCGCGCCGTTGATCGCGCTGCGCCTGTGACTCGGGCCGTGCCTCCTGACGGTTCTGAGCGCGGTCGGTGCGCTGTTCCTGCGTCTCCCTGGCACGATCGCCGCGCTCTTCCGCGAGATCCTCACGGTTGTCCGCCCAGTCCTCGCGGGCGTCCTCGCGGTCGTCGTAGAAGTCGTCCCACGCGTCGTTGTACATGTACGCGCCGCCATGCCAACCGTACGGGCCGTAGTAGTAGTCGTTGTCGATCGCGGCGCCGATCGCGATGCCCGCCGTAAAGCCGATCAACCCGGCGGCGACGGCATCGCTGTTGTTCTCCTGCTGCACGACGACAGTGCTCGACGTGTAAACGGTCTGCGGGTTGTACTGCGGGACGTAGACGACCTGCGGGTTGGCGGGCTCGATGATGATGGCCTGCTCGCCCGACGACGTGCTGCGCGTTTCCACGGTCTGCTGTGGCGTGCTCTTGAGTGTGCCGGCGTTCTTCGCCCTGGCTCTGAGCCGCTGGATGCTGGCGAAGACCGCGGTCCGGTCCGCGGTGAAGGCCTGGCCGACCTGCGCGGTCCGCTCGAGATTCGCGGCCATCGCGTTGAGCACGTCCGGGAAGACCGCCAGCGCGACGAAGCTCGGCTCGAACCCGGATGTCGACGCCGCCTCCTGGAGCTCGCTGCCCTTGAGCGCTTCGTGGGACAACACCCACTCGGCGAGCGCCGCGACCTTTCCGGGATTCGACGAACAGATCAGCATCTGGCCGAGGAGCGCGTCGGGATAGAGCGCAATGGGCGCCAGCAGCTTGTCGAGCGCTTCGGGCGGCACGGTGTTCTGTGGCGCCGCCTGCTGGTCGTCCGCGGCCCGGCCCGCAGCGCGGCGCCCTGGGTGGCGACGATCGCGAGTGCCGTGACGAGGATGAACCGTTTCATTGCCATGCTCCGTGACGATTTTTTCCGGATCAATACCGCTGGCGGACGAATCGGCGCCCGGCGATCGCCTTGTCGTCGTCGTAGGCGCCCTTCGAGGATCGGGAGGGCAGCTTGATCTTGTCGGCGCTCAGCTTCTTGTAGGGGATTGCCGACAGCAGGTGCGCGATCGTGTTCAGGCGCGCCGTCCGCTTGTCGTCGGAAGGCACGATGACCCACGGCGCCGCGCGCGTGTCGGTCTTCTTCAGCATCATGTCTCGCGCGCGCGAGTAGTCGTACCACCGTTTGCGCGAGGGCAGATCCATCGGGCTCAGCTTCCACTGCCGGAGCGGATCCTGGATCCGCGCCTCGAACCGGCGCTTCTGCTCGTCGTTGCTGACCTCGAGCCAGAGCTTGATCAGGATGACGCCGCCGTCGACCATGAACTTCTCGACTTGCGGGCACAGATCGAGAAATCGATCGTGCTCCTTCTTCGAACAGAACCCCATCACGTATTCGACGCCGGCCCGGTTGTACCAGCTGCGATCGAAGATCACCACCTCGCCGGCGGCGGGGAAATGCTGCAGGTAGCGCTGCATGTAGATCTGGCTTTTCTCGCGATCGGAGGGAGCCGGCAGGGCGATGACGCGGAACACACGTGGACTGAGGCGCTCGGTGATCGCCCGAATCGTGCCCCCTTTGCCGGCGCCGTCGCGGCCCTCGAACACGATGACGACGCGCAGGCCTTTTTCCTTGACCCAGCGCTGGAGGTGGCTGAGCTGCACCTGTAGCCGTTGCAGCTCCTTCTCGTATTTGTTCCGCTTCATACCGTCAATTCTCCGGCGCGTTGATGTCGCGCTTCTCAGATGACCTCGTCGCCGCGCACTTCCGCCACGTAGTCCAGACCGCGCGAGGACGCCACGAAGTCGAACTGCACGCGCGGCGCGTCGGCTGACTCCATCAGCGTCAGCAGCGACGTGAACGGATCCGATCGGACGCGCCGGCGCATGTCCGCCTCGGTGGCCCACTCCTCGACGTAGTGAACACGCTCGCGCTCGCTCCAGGTCGAACAGCCGCGGCAGCCGGGTTCGAGCCGCGTGCCCAACGCAAGGAATCGGAATGCCTCGAGGAGATCGTGCGTGGAGCGCGGCGGCGTCGGCGTGAGGGCTATGGTCAGCCGCACCATACGGTCGGTACCTAGCACCAGCTGTTCCACTACCTAACGCCTGCTTCCACGCGCGCGGGGCGCGCATTACCCGTTTCTGCTGAACGGCTTGCGGTAGGCTCTGGGATTCCCTCGTCCGGCCGCCCGCGGCGAGGCAGCCCCCGGTGACACAGAGGGTCCACGGGATGCCGGAGGCGCAGCACGGCGGAACGATTCAGGGGCGGCCCGGGCGTTTGAGACCGAGCTTCGCCATCCGCGTTTCGAGCGTCGTCGGCTTCAGGCCGAGACGCACGGCCGCTCCGCCGGCGCCTCGGATTCGCCAGCCGGTGCTGTCCAGCACCGAGCGGATGTGATCCTTCTCGACGTCGATCAGCTTCGTGCTGCGCCGAGGCGCCGGCGTCTGCGTGAGGGGCGGCGCCAGCGTGAGTCGTCTGCTGGTCGTGACAATCATCGCGCGCTCGACGACATTCCGCAGCTCGCGGATGTTGCCCGGCCAGGAGTACTGCTGCAAACCGGCGAGCGTCGCTTTGTCGATCGAATCGATGCGCTTTCCGAACGCCCTCGAGAACTCCTCGATGAACCGCCAGACCAGGAGCGGGATGTCTTCCGGGCGCTCCCTGAGCGGCGGGACGGAAATGGGGAAGACGTTCAGGCGGTAGTAGAGATCCTCGCGAAACGACCCGTCGGCGATTCGCTGTTCGAGGTTGCGATGGGTCGCGGCAATGATCCGGGTGTCGATCTCGATCGGACGCGGGCTGCCGAGGCGCTCGATCGTCCGTTCCTCGAGCACGCGAAGGAGCTTGACCTGGACGTCGGCCGGCAGGTCGCCAATCTCGTCCAGGAAGATCGTCGAATGGTTCGCGAGCTCGAACCGGCCGATCTGCCGCGCGAGCGATCCGGTGTAGGCCCCCTTTTCCCGTCCGAACAGCTCGCTCTCGATCAGCGTCGCCGGAATCGCGGCACAGTTCACACGGACGATGGCGCGGGCGTGGCGCTTGCCCAGCTCGTGGATGTAGGTGGCAAACAGCTCTTTGCCGGTTCCTGTTTCGCCGAGCAGCAGGACCGTCGCGTCGGTGGCGGCCACCTGCTGAATCTGCTCGAGCACCCGCTTGATGGCCGGGCTCTCGCCAACGATGCGGGTCAGGCCGATGCGCTCGCGCTCTTCCTTCCGCAGGTAGACGTTTTCGACCTGCAGTTGATCCTTCAGGCGCTGCACTTCCGCCGACGTGGTGCGCACCGCCTCATCGCGCAGCCGCCTGGCGAGGACCTGATCGAACACGCTGCCGACCACTCTGAGCTGGTGGAGCGTTGCGGGCGTCCACGTCCGCTGACCCGTCGTCGCGTCGAATTCCACGGCGCCGGCAACGTCCCCGCCGGCCGAGACCGGCACGATGACCGCGGACACGGTGCCGGCCGTCTTGTGGGCCTCGCGGTCCGGCTCGCTCTCGATCTCCTCGCTGTTCGAGAATCTGACGACCTCGCCGAGCAGCAGCCGTTCGATCGTCCAGGGAAAACGGTCCTTCTGTGGAATGGCGGCGTCAGCCGCGATGCCGGCCGCGGTCCAGGTGATGGGATCGAACACCGCGCCGTTCCCGTCCAGCCGGTAGAGCGAGCCTCGCTCGAGGCCCATGCGCTCGCACATCCGTCCGAGCGCATTCCGGATCGCGTCGCTGACTTCGTCGTCGTGAAGATTGATGAATTGGAGCGAGAGCTCCGCGATGAAGTGCTCGAAGTCGAGCTGATCCTCGCGCGCGCCCGAATCGGCTGCGTCCATGTTCAGCGTTGCCCCGGAGGTCTCCGAGTGCTCGGTCACTTCACCTTCTTCACACCGGTCAGCCTGACGAGCTCCTGCGCGTAGTCGTCGACGACGAACGCGCCCTGCTTCAGCGTGATCTTGGCTGCCGGGGCCAGCGATCCGGATCCGCTGCCCGACGCATCGACCTCGATGTCGACGACCGCGAAGTCGTATCCCTCTTTCGGCTTGGCGCCCGGGACGCCGGCGCCGAGGAACAGAATCGGCTTGTCGGTGACGAGGGTCAGCAGACGGCCTTTGTCGGTCGTGCGCTCGATGGCGATGCGGGCCGGCGTCGGCTGGCCGCTGCCCAGCCGAATCGACCCCAAGGGCGGCCCCGCCGAGCGCCTTGCGCAGTCCGGCGGCCCCGCCCTGCTTGAACGCCGCGCTCAGCCGGTCCACGTCGGCCTGCGTCAGCTTCTTGTCGACGACGATCGTGACCGGCGCCGTCGCCGTCGCGCCGCCCGCCGTCTTGACCGTCGCGGTCGCGCTGAACGTTTCCGCGCCAGCCTGGGCGTTCACATACGCGATCGCCGCACATGCCGCTGTCAGGAAAACCACCGTCCCGGTCACCTGTCGTAGATGCATAACTGACCCCTCTCCTCTCGAATTAGCGTTGCGCCGGGTGCACCGGACGTACCAGCGTGAAGAACGTGCATCGGAATCCGCGCGAGTGGCGGAGATCCCGCATGTTGCATCAGATCCGCCCGATCCAGGCTGGCGAAGTCACCTCCGGCATCGCGGAGAACGTCCGGCATATCGGAGCACGATCGACCTGACGCACCGGACGCGACGCGCGCGAAAGTGTTGAGGGGGAAAGTCGTTGCCGAGTGGCACGGCCCGTGCTGACCACGAGGGTCACCGGGGCAAATGTGCTCAACGTGATCTGCCTGGGTTTTTACGAGCCCGAGGCACACAGCCTGTCGCAGAGCGCGGTCGAACTCGCGCGGCCGTTCGGCTTTCCGATCACCAACTCGATGGTGGTCACATGGATCGTCGCGCTCGGCCTGATCCTGTTCGCGCAGGCGTCGACCCGGAATTTGAGCCAGGTTCCCGGGCGCGCCCAGAACCTGTTCGAATGGCTCATCGAAGGGATCTACGGCCTGCTCGAGAGCATCATGGGCCGCCACCTGGTCGAGAAGACCTTCTGGTTCTTCGCGACGATCTTCATTTTCATCCTCGCCGCGAACTGGGCCGGCCTGATTCCTGGCGTCGGCACGATCGGATGGGGACACCACACCGACCACGGGTTCGTGATCGAGCGACCGCTGTTTCGCGGCGCGAACGCGGATCTCAACATGACGCTGGCGATGGCGCTCGTCTTCATGGTGCTCTGGTTCGTGTGGGCGCTGCAGGAAGTCGGCCCGGGCGGCGTGCTCAAGGAGCTGTTCGCGCCGAAAGGGGATACGACGGGGGTCCTGCGGCTGCTGATGATCGTCGTGTTCTTCGCGGCCGGGATGCTGGAGATCGTGTCGATTCTCTTCCGTCCGGTTTCACTCAGCTTCCGCCTCTACGGCAACGTCTTCGCCGGCGAGAACATGCTGGAGACCATGTCGAGGATGGTGCCCGGCCTCGGCTGGCTGCTGCCGATTCCGTTTTACTTCATGGAGCTGCTGGTCGGACTCGTCCAGGCACTGGTGTTCATGCTCCTGACCGCGGTGTTCACGCTGCTGATCTGTCACCACGAGGAAACGCCCGCGGCTGCCCATCACTGAGAAGGATTCAAGAAAGGACGACCGCGATGATCGGAAGCTTGCACGTCGGACTGGCGGCACTCGGCGCCGGGATCGGCGTGGGATTGATTGGCGCCGCGGCATCCGCCGCGGTTGGCCGCAACCCCGGCGCCTCCACGAAGATCATGGTCCAGTCGATTCTCGCGATCGCCTTCGCCGAAGCGATCGTGTTCTACGCGCTGTTTCTCGTCCAGTAGGGCAGGCGGTCATGCTCCTGCTTGCGACGCAGACCGCCGCCGAAAGCGGCGGACAGCTCCAGCGGATCGCCGCCACATTCGGCGTCGACTGGCCGCATCTCTTCGCCCAGATCGTCAGCTTCGGCATCGTCTGCGCCGCGCTCTACGGGCTCGCCTACAAGCCGCTGCTGCAGATGCTGAACGCCCGCCGCGAGCAGATCGCCGCGGGGCTCGCCAACGTGGAGAAGATCAAGGCGGAGCTGGCGCGGATCGAGGTCGAGCGCCAGGACGTCCTGCGCAAGGCCGACGGCGAAGGGAAGCAGCTGATCGAAGAGGCCCGGGCGGCCGCCGCACGCGTGCAGGCGGAAGAGACGCGGAAAGCGGCGGCGTCGGCCGAACAGATCGTCGCGCGGGCGCACGAGGCGACCGAACGCGATCGCGCGCGCATGCTCGCGGAGCTCCGGCACGAGGTCGGCAAGCTGGTGGTGCAGACGACGGCGGCGGTGACCGGCAAGGTGCTGACGCCGGAGGATCATCGCCGGCTCGCCGAAGAGACCGCCAGCCGGCTCGCGTCCTGACGCGCGACGAGTCCTCATGACTGGCAACAAGAAGATCAAGCGGGCGGCGCGGCAACTGTTTCGGCTCTGCCTCGTCGGCGAGCTGCTGGACACGAACCGCGCTCGTGATGTCGCGCTGCGTCTCGCGTCCTCGACGCGCCGCGGGTCGGTGCAGACGCTCGCGCAGTTTCTCCGCCTGGTGCGGCTCGATCGCGAGCGGCACACCGCGCGCATCGAGAGCGCCGCGCCGCTCGCCGACGGCGTACGCAAGCAGATCGATGCGGACCTGGCACGCATCTATGGGGCCGGGCTCGAGACGATCTTTGGCGAGAATCCGGCTCTCATCGGCGGGATGCGGATCAAAGTGGGCAGCGACGTCTACGACGACAGCGTCCGCGCCAAGCTGGCGGCGCTCGAATCGCGGTTGTGAGAGTGGAAGCGAGATTGATCCATGGCTGACCTGGTACAGGAAATCGAAGCGCAAATCGCCGGGGCGCGCGCCGCGGCCGGGAAGCAGAGCGTTGGCATCGATCCGGGAGATCGGCGACGGCGTGGCGAAGATCGAGGGGCTCGACCGACGCGATGCTCAACGAGATGCTCGATTTCGGCGAACGGCGTCACGGGCCTCGCGCTGAACCTGGAAGAGACCGAAGTCGGCGTGATCATGCTCGGCGACTACACCGCGGCTGCAGGAAGGGCAGCGAAGTCCGCACCACCGGCAAGCTGCTGCAGGTGCCGGTCGGCAAGGGACTGCTCGGACGCGTGGTCAACACGCTCGGCCAGCCGCTCGACGGCAAGGGGCCGATCCCCAGCACCGTCGCGTATCCGGTGGAAAAGATCGCGCCGGGGATCATCAAGCGGCGTATCGGTCGAGCCAGCCGGTGCAGACCGGCATCATGGCGATCGACGCGATGATCCCGATCGGCCGCGGCCAGCGCGAGCTGATCATCGGCGATCGATCGACCGGCAAGACGACGATCGGCATCGACACGATGATCAGCCAGGCGCGGCTGAACAAGGCGGCGAGAAGCGCGGCGATCGGACGTTCCGTCCGCTCTACAGCATCTACGTCGCGATCGGCCAGAAGCAATCGAACGATCGCCCGCGTGATCGCCGATGCTCGAGAAGCCGGCGCGATGCCCTACAGCGATCATCGTCGCGGCGCCCGCGTCCGATTCGGCGACCAACCAGTATCTCGCGCCGTTCGCCGGCGCGGCGATGGGCGAATGGTTCATGGATAACGGCATGGACGCGCTGATCATTTACGACGATCTCTCGAAGCACGCGGTGGCGTACCGCCAGGTGTCGCTCGTGTTGAAGCGCCCGTCGGGCCGCGAAGCGTATCCCGGTGACGTGTTTTATCTCCACAGCCGCTTGCTCGAGCGTTCCGCGCGCGTCGGCGAGAAGTATGGCAACGGTTCGCTGACGGCGCTGCCGATCATCGAAACGCAGGCGGGCGACGTGTCGGCGTACATTCCGACCAACGTCATTTCGATCACCGACGGACAGATTTATCTGGAGACCGATTTGTTCTATCAGGGCGTGCGTCCGGCGATCTCCGTCGGCATGTCGGTGTCGCGCGTCGGTTCCGCGGCGCAGATCAAAGCGATGAAGCAGGTGGCCGGGCAGCATCAAGGCGACCTGGCGCAGTTCCGCGAACTGGCGGCGTTCGCGCAGTTCGGTTCCGATCTGGATGCCAAGACGCAGGGGAAGATCGACCGCGGCAAGCGCATCGTCGAGATGTTCAAGCAGCCGCAGTACAACCCGATCCCGGTCGAAGTGCAGGTCGGCGTGCTTTGGGCCGTGCAGAACGGCTATGTCGACGATGTGCCGGTGGAGCGGATCAAGGAGTTCGAGGCCGCCTGGACGGATTTCCTGACCACGCGAAAAGCGGATCTGCTCCAGCGCATCTCGGTGGAGAAGGCACTCAGCAACGAGCTGATCGCCGCGCTGAAAGCGGCGGCGGATCAATTCAAGCAGACGTGGAAGAAGTAGCTCTCAGCTCATCAGCTGTCAGCTGATGGCTGACGGCTGATAGCTGACAGCTACGAAGTCTATGAACAGCCCTCGCGATCTCCGCCGCCGCATCAAGTCGATCAAGGGCACCGCCCAGATCACGAAAGCGATGCAGATGGTGGCTGCCTCGAAGATGCGCAAGGCGCAGCAGGCGGCGCTCGCCGCGGCGCCGTTCGCGCGCCAGTTGTATCGGATCCAGCGAAGCGCGGTTCTCAGACATCGGCCAGTTCGCGCATCCGCTGCTCGAGCGGCGCGAGGTGCGCAAGCGTGCGGTGATCCTGATCGCCGCGGACAAGGGCCTGTGCGGCGCGCTTGAATACCAACGTGTTCAGGCTGGCCTCGCAGTACGATCCGGCGACGACGCTCTACATCACCGCCGGACGGAAAGCCTCGCAGTTCGTCGCGCGCACGCGGCGGCAGCTGGCCGCGGAGTTCGCCTACGGCGATTCGCCGCAGTTTGCCGAGTCGACGAGCGATCGCGGCATTCGCTCGCGATCTGTTCCAGAAACGCGAAGTGGACGAGGTGCGCGTCATCGCCACGCGTTTCGTCAACACGCTGACCCAGGAAGCCGGTGTCGATCGAGTATCTGCCGATCGGCGCGATCAGGGGCATGAAGATACCCGACGTCGACTCCGAAGAAGTCCTCGGCGCCGATACCGAGGAAGCGGTGTTCGAGCCCGGCGCCGAGGCGGTGCTGAGCTATCTCATCAACCACTACCTGAACATCTATCTGCATTTCACGCTGCTGCACGCGAAGGCGAGCGAACAGAGCGCCCGCATGGTGTCGATGAAGAACGCCACCGACAACGCCGAAGGCCTGATCAACGCGCTGACGCTCGAGTACAACAAGCTGCGTCAGGGGAACATCACCAGGGAACTGCTCGAGATCGCCGGCGGCCAGGCGGGTTGAGCGGGCTGAGAGCCAAAATCATGAACACCGGCAAAATCGTGCAAGTCATGGGGCCCGTCGTCGACGTCGAGTTTTCCGACACGCTGCCGGCGATCTACAACGCGCTGACGGTCGACTACACGGTCGAGCAGCAGCCGGTCACGCTGACGCTCGAAGTGCAGCAGCACCTCGGCGACAGCTGGGTCCGGACGATCTCGATGTCGGGCACCGAAGGGCTCAGGCGCGGGATGACGGTCACCGACACCGGCGCTCCGATCTCGATGCCGGTCGGCGAAGGCGTGATGGGACGCGTGTTCGACGTCACCGGCAATCCGGTTGACGAACGCGGACCGGTCAAGGCCGAGAAGCGCTACCCGATCCATCGTCCGCCGCCGCCGCTGGTCGATCAGTCGACGTCGCCGGAAGTCCTGACGACCGGCATCAAGGTCATCGACCTGATCTGCCCGTTCATGAAGGGCGGCAAGGTCGGCGCGTTCGGCGGCGCAGGCGTGGGCAAGACGGTCGTCATCATGGAGCTGATCAACAACATCGCGAAGCTCCACGGCGGCTTTTCGGTGTTCGCCGGGGTCGGCGAGCGCACGCGCGAAGGCAACGACCTTTACCATGAAATGTCGACAGCCGGCGTCATCAACCAGAAAGACCTCGGCGCCTCGAAGATCGCGCTCGTCTACGGCCAGATGAACGAGCCGCCGGGCGCGCGTCTGCGCGTCGCGCTGTGCGGCCTCGCCATCACCGAGTACTTCCGCGACGAGAAGAACCAGGACGTGCTGCTCTTCATCGACAACATCTTCCGTTTCTCGCAGGCGGGGTCGGAAGTGTCGGCGCTGCTTGGCCGCACCGCCAGCGCCGTCGGTTACCAGCCGACGCTGGCCGCCGAGATGGGCGTCCTGCAGGAGCGCATCACGTCGACCAAGAAGGGCTCGATCACGTCGTTCCAGGCGGTCTACGTTCCCGCCGACGATCTGACCGATCCGGCGCCGGCAACGACGTTCGCGCACCTCGACGCGACAATCGTGCTGGAACGCTCGATCGCCGAGCTGGGCATCTATCCGGCGGTGGATCCGCTGGCCTCGACATCGCGCGCGCTGGCGGCCGAGATCGTCGGCCAGGAGCATTACGACGTCGCGCGGCGAGTCCAGAAGGTGCTGCAGCGATACAAGGATCTCCAGGACATCATCGCGATTCTCGGGATGGACGAGCTGTCGCCCGAGGACAAACTCACGGTGTACCGCGCGCGCAAGATCCAGCGCTTCCTCAGCCAGCCGTTCAGCTCGGCGCAGGTGTTCACCGGGCGCGAGGGAAGTCAGGTGCCGGTTGCCGATACCGTCCGCGGCTTCAAGGAGATCCTCGACGGCAAGCACGACGACGTGCCCGAGGGGAACTTCTACATGAAGGGCGGCATCGAGGAGATCGCCAAAGGCTGCAGCAGCTGACAGGCTGATAGCTGACAGCTGATAGCTGATAGCTGATAGCTAAAAAGATATGTCAGAAACACTGAGACTCGAGATCGTCACGCCCCAGGGCATCGTGTTCTCGGAGGACGTGCACATGGTCACGCTTCCCGGCGTCGAAGGCCAGATGGGCATCTATCCCCGCCACGTCAGGCTGATGACGCAGATCGAGCCGGGCGAAATCATCGTCAGCAAGGACGGGCAGGACCGTTTCCTCGCGGTGGGCGAGGGACTCGTCGAGGTGAGCAGCAGCCGCGTCTCGATCGTCACGGACATGGCGATTCCCGCCGAGAAAATCGACGAAGCCCGCGTCGAGGAAGCGCGCGCCCGTGCGGCGGCGAGGCTCCGCGAGAAGATCTCGGACGAAGAGGTGGCCACCGTCAACGCATCGCTCGCTCGGTCTCTCGCACAACTGCAGGTCAGGAAGCGGCGCAGAACGTAATGGAGGAGGATTGAAGTGAGACGACGAGATTCAGCAGCGCTGATCGCGATCGCGCTGACGTTCCTCGGGGCGCTGGCGACCGTCTTGGCGCAGGACGCGAAGCCGCAGATCAAGGTGCCGCAGGCGGGCGTGCCGCAGATCATGACCATCGAAGGCGAGTACATCCGCATCGCCTACAACAACGAGGGATACGTCAGCCTGGGCTACCGCACCGCGAACCAGTCGGTCGGCGAGAAGTGGTTGTTCATCGAGATCGGCGCCACGATGGTCCCCGGCAAGCCGAATTACACGCTCACGCGTGACGCGCTGTCGCTGGAGACTCCCGACGGCGCCACGATCCCGCTGCCCTCCAACCGCGATTACCAGCAGGTGGACCTCCGCGCGATGGAACGGCGGGCGACGGTCGTGCACGACCGGATCGACTACTTCCCGCCGATGGCGCGGCAGGCATGCCGCATCGGCTTCTTCTCGCAGCCCGGCAGCCGGGAGATGGCCTACGACCAGGTCGAGCTCAGTCAGAACCGCGGCTGTCTGGGACGTCTCTATTTCCCGGTTCCCATCACCCACGGCCAGTACCTGGCTCAACGTCAAGTTCCCGCAAAGCGTCGTCCGCGTCCCGTTCAGGATCCTGACCGAGGACGAGAACAAGCTTCTGAAGAAGAACTACAAGGACATCAAGAAGCAGGTCGACGACGCGTTCAAGAAGAAGAGCTAATCAGCGATTAGCGATTAGTGATTGCTGAATGCCGAGTTCGTCGGCATTCAGCAATCGTTCGCTCGTGACGAGGAGGAGTTCGTCACGGGCGAGGCCGGTCGAACGAAATCAGAAGCGGAAGCCGAATGTGATCGCCAGGAACTTGCCGTCGGCTTTCTGGGTCGAGGTCTCGAGCGGGTTGACCTCGGGTGCGATTTCCGGACCCCAGATGTAGTGATACCGCACTTCGGTGTAGAACGTGCCGAAATTGGCGCCGCCGCCGAAGGTCATGCCGAAGTCCGTGGAGCTGCGCTCGCCGATGATGTTCTCGACGGGGACGAAGCCGCCCGGGACGCAAACATACCACCACGGATCGCAGTAGCCGGGCACGAACCCGACGCCTGGCGTGGTCACTTTCACCGGGCGGTAATACACCCCCGCGCCAATCAGTCCGTACGGTCTGACCCCGCCGTCCGGTTTCTGGAAGACGAGGCTCGCCGTTCCGTACTGCATGTTCATGTCGGCGGAGAAGTCCGTGGGCACGGTATCCCCGCCCTCTATTGGGCTCACGGGAATGCTGATCCGCTTGTCTCCCAGGCCGTTGAAGCTGTACAAGCCTTCGATACCGATGACCGGCGTGACGTTGACCTGCAGGCCGATGTTGAAGTGGTAGCCATCACCGAGATGGTCCCGCACTTCCGAGTTCGGCGCGGTCCAGCCGCCGCCGAGTGAAAAGTTGACGGGCTGGTCCTGTGCCTGCGCCGCGACTGGCAGCATGGCGACGAACACTCCCGCCGCGAACAACACACTCTGAATCTGCCGCATTGATGATCCTTTCAGCGACAGTCAGAGCACCCGACGTGCCAGAAGTCGCCCAAGTGGAAACTTTCTGCAGTACGCCATTTTTTCGGGGCTTTTGACGTGCGCAGGGACGAACGGATCTCGAAGCGCGGCGTGATGTCGGAGGTCCTCCGAAATAGTGGAGGAATCACGCGGCTCCTGACGGCGCCTGCCGTGTCGACCGCAGGAATCCGGTGATTCTCCGTTCCAGCTCGGCGGCTGCTGCTGGCACAGCGCGTGCTGAAGCTCGTGCGATGTTCTCGATCGCGGCGCGGCGCGCGACGTTGACGACGGCGCTCGTCGTCTTCATGCTGCCCGGAACGGCGATCGCTCAGAATCCACCCCCGGCATCAGCGGAGGCCCAGTCCGCCGCCCAGGATCCCGAAGCGGACCCCGAGCGTGCGGCGCCGGTGTTCGTCGGCGGCGAGCCGGTGATCTGGATCACGACTGGCGCGGGCCCCTACACAGCGCAGTTCCGCGCCGATCGCATCAGCCAGCGGCTGGCCGAGATCGTCCGCGATCGCAGCATTCTCAATCCCAGCGTGCAGGTGTTCGACAGCGGAGAAGCGTCGGAGCTGCGCGCCGGGCCGCGGCTGATCATGGTCGTCACGCCGCGGGACGCCAGGAGCCTCGGCGCGCCGCGTCCTGCCATCGCGCAGCAGTACGCGCGCGAGCTGGAAACCGCGATCCGCGCCGAGCGCCTGCGCTATGCGCCGGCAACGCTGATTCGTTCGGGTATCTACGGCGTGCTTGCCACGATCGTTCTCGTGCTGGTCGTATGGTTGATCCGGCGTGCGACGCGTGCGATGCGAGGACGTGTCGAGCGCCTGGTGGAGCGGGCGCCGGCGTCGCTGCGGCTGCTGCAGGCAGAAGTCGTATCGCCCGAAGGGTTCGGCCGCGCCCTCGACCGGTCGATCCGCCTGACGCGGTTCGTGATCGTGCTGGTGATACTCCAGCTCTATCTCACGTTCGTATTCGGACTGTTCCCCTGGACGCGCGCCGTCTCGTTCAGGCTGTTCGAGTACGTGGTGACCCCGGCGCGCGTCGCGGCCGCCGCGGTGATCGGCTACCTGCCGGACGCGCTGTTCGTCGTCGTCATTTCGGCGATCGTCTACGGGGCGATCAAGCTCGTCGGCCTGTTCTTTCGACAGATCGAGCGCGGCAGGCTCGTGTTTCCGCGTTTCCCCGCCGAGTGGGCCGATCCGACCAACAAGATCGTCCGCGTCCTGCTGATCGCGTTCGGCGTCGTCGCGGTGTTTCCGTATCTGCCCGCGTCGGACTCGCCGGCGTTTGCCGGCGTGTCGGTGTTCATGGGTATTCTCGTCTCGCTGGCATCGAGCTCGGCGTTGTCGAACATGATTGCCGGCATTGTCCTGACCTACACCGGCGCCTTTCGGATCGGCGATCGCGTCAAGCTTGGAGAGGCGTTCGGCGACATCATCGACACGTCGCTCCTCGCCACGCGGATCAGAACGATCAAGAACGAGGACATCACGATCCCCAACAGCATCGTCCTCGGCGGCTCGGTGATCAACTATTCGCGCAACGCCGGGACGCTCGGGCTGATCCTGCATACCAGCGTGACGATTGGCTACGACGCGCCGTGGCGGAAGATCCACGACCTGCTGATCGGTGCCGCGCTCGCCACGCCCGGCGTGCTGCCCGAGCCGAAGCCGTTCGTCTGGCAGACGGCGCTGAACGATTTCTACGTCACCTACGAGATCAACGCCCACACCGCCTCGGCGCGCGAGATGATCGACATCTATGCGGCGCTGCACGCGCGCATCCAGGATGCGTTCTTTGAAGCGGGCGTCGAGATCATGTCGCCGCATTACACGTCGATTCGCGACGGCAACAGCGCGGCGATCCCCGCGGCCTTCAGGCCGCCGGACTACGTGGCTCCGGTGTTTCGTGTGGAGGGGACGCGGGTCGAGAAGGCGGGCTCACCCTAGCGCGAAGCTTTGCTTGAGCCAGTCGAGGTACAGGCCAAATGAATCGGCGACCTCCCGGCTGACGCGGTCGCGCAACAGGCGTGCGGCGGCGGATCCGAGTTTTGGCGTTCGCGCGCGCAGCGCGATGACGAGATCGAAGCCGCCGTTTGCGGCCGGTGTCGCCTGGCCGATCAGCAGGGCGGCATCGATGTCGCGGCTCGCGTAGAACTGCTTGTCCGCCAGGCGCAGGCTCTTGTCTGGCAGACGCTCCAGCACGACGTGGTGCAGCGTCAGCACCGGGCTCCGCTTTCCTGTTTCGCGCGTCCAGTAGAACCGGTCCTCGACGCCGGCCGGACGTTTCGCCGGAAACTCCTCGAGATAGACGGCGAACGGGTAGGCGAGCTGCCACACCTTGGCTGCCCGCCTGTGCATGTCCTTGAACTCGTCCGCCAGTGCCTGCGGGTTCTTCGGGTCTCGCGCCGCGCCGAGCGCCGCGTCGCCGCCGCGCTGATAGGCGGCCGCATACGCGACCAGCTGCTGCGCTTCGTCGGCGGGCAGCCCGGAGAAGTTCTCTGCCCGGGCGGGATTGGCGATGACGCCGACTGCGTCATCGCCAAGGCTCCGGCGGAACTGCTCGACGTCACGAAGCCACGCCGCGAGACGCTCGAGATCGCCTTTGATGCGGATCGCGCCGGCCACGGCGATCTCGGTGTCCACGTCCGACGGCAACACGCGAACCACGCGCTGGCCGCTCCGCGCCGCGTCGGCGTCCTCCGCCGTCAGGCCGACACGGACGAACAGGTCGGCGCCGGTCTTCTGCGGTTCGAGCGTCGAGTAGGCGGCGACAACTGCCGCCAGGCAGAAGCTGCAAGCCGTCGAGGATGTCATCAATGCGCTTTCAATCCCACCGACCGGAACGCCTCGCAGGCACGCTCGGCCGCTTCGATGCTCGGCGGCTTGACGTTCTCCAGCTCGTACTCGAGCCCGAGCTTGTGCCACTTGTACTTGCCCAGCTGGTGGAAGGGCAGGACGTCCACACGTTCGACGTTGCCCAGGTCGGCGGCGAAGCGGGCAATGCTGGCGATTTCCTGCGGATCGTCGGTTAGGCCTGGCACGAGCACGAAGCGGACCCAGACCGGCAGGCGGCGGGCCGCAAGGCGCCTGGCGAATTCGAGCGTCGGCGCGTTGTCCATGCCGGTGAGCCGGCGATGGCGTTCGGGATCCCACGCCTTGAGATCGAGCAGCACCAGATCGATCACCTCGAGGTCGCGATCGGTGAGGCGATCCCCGAGGTAGCCCTGGGTGTCGAGCGCGGTGTGAATGCCCATCTTGCGCGCCGCGGTCAGCAGCTTCAGCACGAACCGATGCTGCATCAGCGGTTCGCCGCCGCTCACCGTGAGGCCACCCGCCATCATCTTCAGGCCGTGCCGGTACTTCCGCAGCTCGGCGGTCGCCTGTTCGATCGATACGGGAATCCCGTTGGTCATCGTCCACGTGTCGGGATTGTGGCAATACAGACATCGCCACATGCATCCCGCCGTCCAGGCGACGACGCGCACACCCGGACCGTCGACCGTGGCGCCGGTGGTGAACGAGTGGAGAAAGCCCATGTCGCCAGTGGCGAGGGCCGTCCGGACGTCGGTTTCCGGGACGTCTTCCCCGAGACTCACTCGAAGCTCATAGGGACTGCTCGCCTCGAGCGGGGTCAAGGGGATCGCCTTGCCGTCGGCCATGACTAGGCTCCGTGGAAGGTTCGGTTGATGACGTCCATCTGCTGCTCGCGGGTGAGCCGCACGAAGTTCACGGCGTACCCCGACACGCGGATCGTCAGGCTCGGGTACTTCTCCGGATGGTCCACCGCGTCGAGGAGCGTTTCGCGATTCAGCACGTTCACGTTCATGTGGTACCCCGTGCTGCCGAAGAACGCGTCGAGGATCGACGTGAGATTCGTGATGCGATCCTCCGCGATCCTGCCGAGTCCTTCGGGGACGAGCGTGGTCGTCAGCGAAATTCCGTCGGCGGCATCCCGGTAAGGAATCTTCGCGACCGACGCCGCGGAGGCGTGAATGCCGCGGCTGTCGCGGCCGTGCATCGGGTTCGCGCCGGGCGCGAACGGCTGGCCGTGCCGCCGTCCGTCCGGCGTGTTTCCGGTCGCCTTGCCGTAGACGACGTTCGAGGTGATCGTCAGCACCGACTGCGTGTGAAGCGCGTTGCGGTAGGTCGGGTATTTCCTGAGCCGGGTCATGAACGAGCTGACGAGCCAGGACGCCAGTTGATCCACGCGGTTGTCGTTGTTGCCGAACTGCGGGAACGTCCCTTCAATCTGGTAGTCGGTGACGAGCCCGGTCGCGTCGCGGACGACGCGCACCTTTGCGTACTTGATCGCCGACAGGCTGTCGGCGACGACCGACATCCCGGCGATGCCGAACGCCATCGTCCGCAGCGGCGCGTAGTCGTGCAGCGCCATCTCGACGCGCTCGTACGCGTACTTGTCGTGCATGTAATGGATGACGTTCATGGCGTTGACGTAGACGCCCGCCAGCCAGTCCATCACCCGTTCGAACCTGGCGAGCACGTCGTCGAACTCGAGCACCTCGCCGGAGACCGGCGGGAAGGCGGGCGCCACCTGCTCGCCGCTGATTTCGTCGCGGCCGCCGTTGATCGCGTAGAGCAGGCACTTGGCGAGGTTGGCGCGCGCACCGAAGAACTGCATCTGCTTGCCGATCATCATCGGCGAGACGCAGCACGCGATCGCGCCGTCGTCGCCCCACGCGCGCCGCATGGTCTCGTCGCTTTCGAACTGGAGCGCGCTGGTGTCGATGGCGACCTTCGCCGAGAAGCGGCGGAAGCCGTCGGGCAGCCGCGGCGAGTACCAGATCGTGAGGTTGGGTTCCGGTGCCGGGCCCAGGTTGTAGAGCGTCTGCAGGAGCCTGAAGCTCGTTTTCGTGACGAGCGGCCGGCCGTCGTCGCCCATGCCGGCGATCGACTCGGTGACCCACGTCGGATCGCCGGCGAACAGCTCGTCGTATTCAGGCGTGCGCAGGAACCTCACGATGCGCAGCTTGATCACGAAGTCGTCGATGATCTCCTGCGCCTGTTCTTCCGTCAGCGTGCCCGCCGCGAGATCACGCGCGAAGTAGATGTCGAGGAACGTGGACGTCCGCCCGAGCGACATCGCCGCGCCGTTCTGTTCCTTGACGCCGGCGAGGTAGCCGAAATACAGCCACTGCACCGCTTCCTTCGCGTTCCGCGCCGGCCCCGAGATGTCGAACCCGTAGGCGGCGGCCATCTGCTGGAGCTCCTTGAGCGCGCGAATCTGCTCGCTCAGCTCCTCGCGGTCGCGGATGATGGCGTCGGTGGAATGCGCTGAATCCAGCTCGCGCTTTTCCTCCTGCTTGCGGTCGATCAGCCGCTTGACGCCGTAGAGCGCGACGCGGCGATAGTCGCCGATGATGCGGCCGCGGCCGTAGGCGTCGGGCAGCCCGGTCAGGACGTGCGAGCTGCGGCAGCGCCGGATATCGGCGGTGTAGGCGTCGAACACCCCTTCGTTGTGCGTCTTCCGGTATTTGCTGAAGGCCTCGACCACTTTCGGATCGGGCTCGTAGCCGAATGCCTTCAACGCGTTCACCACCATGCGCAGGCCGCCGTTCGGCATGATCGCGCGGCGCAGCGGCGCTTCGGTCTGGAGGCCGACGATGATCTCGTTGTCGCGGTCGATGTAGCCGGGCCCGTGCGCGGTGATCGAGCTGGGGATCTGCGACACGTCGAGGACGCCCTTGCGGCGCTCCTCGACGAACATGTCCGTCAGTTTGTTCCAGATCTTCTCGGTGCGCGCGGTCGCGCCGGCCAGGAAGCTCTCGTCGCCGTCGTAGGGTTCGTAGTTCTGCTGGATGAAGTCGCGGACGTTGATGTCCTTCTGCCAGAGGCTGGTGCGGAAGCCGTCCCACGCCGGCGCCGCTCCTTCAGCCGTTTTGGTCTGCGGCGCGATCGCAACCATCGTCATGCTCCTTTGTGAGCCCGCTATGTGCGGGCCTCGATAAGTCCGAGCGCCACGCCCGTGTGGCGCGCAATCATCAGTTCTTCGTTGGTCGGAACCACCCATGCGGATACGCGGCTTCCGGACCGCGAAATCCGCGGGCCCGTCTGCGTGTTGGCGCTCTCGTCGAAGTCGATGCCCAGCCACGCCGAGGCTTCGCAGATGCGTCGGCGAATCTCCGGCGAGTTCTCGCCGATCCCGGCGGTGAAGACGAGACCGTCGATGCCGCCCAGCACCGCGGCGAGCGCGCCGATCTCCTTGGCCACCCGATAGACGAAGTAGTCCACGGCAAGACGCGCGGCCGGCTCGGCGCTCCCGATCAGATCGCGCATGTCGTTGCTGATACCGGAGATCCCGAGCAGTCCCGACTTCTTGTAGAGGATCGTCTCGACCTCTTTCGCCGAGAGGCCGAGGATCTGGAACAGGTAGAGGACCACGCCGGGATCGAGCGAACCCGGCCGCGTGCCCATGCAGAGTCCGTCGAGTGCGGTGAACCCGAGCGTGCTGTCGATGCTCTTGCGATCTTTCAGCGCGCAGAGACTCGAGCCGCTGCCAAGATGCGCGACGATCACGCGCCCGCGGGCGATCTCCGGCGCCACCTCGGGAAGCACCGACGCGATGTATTCGTAGGACAGACCGTGGAAGCCGTATCGCTGCACGCCGGCGTGCCGGATGTCGGCCGGCAGCGGCACCAGTTCGGCGACCGCCGGCTGGCCGCGGTGAAAACTGGTGTCGAAGCAGGCAACCTGGGGGACGCCCGGCAGACGCTCGGAGACGGCATCGATCGCCGCGAGGTTGTGCGGCTGATGCAGCGGCGCCAGCGGTATCAGCTCGCGCAGCTCTTTCATTACCTCCGGCGTCACGACCGTCGGACCGGTATAACGCGAGCCGCCATGGACGACGCGATGGCCGACGCCGAGGACGCGCGCGCCGCCGTAGCGCGAACGCAGCCACGCGGCAAGCGAGTCCAGCGCGGCGCGTCCGTCCTTGACCGACGCATCGAGCCGGTCCTCGGCCACGGTGGCGCCGGCGCCGTCCTTGGCCTTGAAACCAGGCGACGTGCCGATGCCATCAATCTGTCCTTTGGCCGCGATCCGCCAGGCTTCTGCCTCGGGCCTCTCGAAAACGCAGAACTTGAGGCTCGACGAGCCTGCGTTGAGAACGACGGCGTAGTCTTCCATGTGGCCTCCGGAGCTATCAGCTGTCAGCTATCAGCTGGTTGCCGTCTGCAGCGCCTGCCGCCGTGCGTGGGCGGCCAGCACGGCGACGCCGCAGCTGGCGATCCGTGAGCGGACGCTGTCGGCGCGGCTCGTCAGGATGATCGGCACGCGGGCGCCGAGGACGAGGCCGGCGCTGTCGGCGTTCGCCAGGAACGTGAGCTGCTTCGCCAGCATGTTTCCCGACTCGAGATCGGGGACGAGCAGGATGTCGGGATCGCCCGCCACCTCGGATCGAATGCCCTTGATTCTCGCGGCGTCCTTGCTGATCGCGTTGTCGAACGCCAGCGGACCGTCGAGGATGCCATTGACGATCTGCTTGCGGTCCGCCATCTTGCAGAGCGCCGCGGCGTCGATCGTCGACGGCATCTTCGAGGTCACCGTTTCCACCGCCGCCAGGATCGCCACCTTCGGCGCGCTGACGCCGAGCGTCACCGCGAGATCGATCGCGTTCTGGCAGATGTCGACCTTGTCCTCGAGCGTCGGCGCGATGTTGATCGCGGCATCGGTGACGACCAGCACCTTGTGATAGGTGGGCACGTCCATGATGAAGACGTGGCTGATGCGGCGTCCCGTCCGAAGACCGGTCTCCCGCGCGACCACCGCGCTCAACAGCTCGTCGGTGTGCAGGCTCCCCTTCATGAGCAGCTCCGCCTCGCCCTTCCGGACCAGCTCCACGGCTTTCGTCGCCGAGGCATGGCTGTGCGGAGCATCGACGATCCGCGCGCGTCCGAGGTCGAGGCCTTCGCGCGTCGCGATCTCACGAATCTTCGCCTCGGGCCCGACCAGGATCGGTTTGATCAGGCCCTTCTCGCCTGCCTCGAGCGCGCCGGCGAGCGCCGATGCCTCGCATGGATGCGCCACCGCCGTGGGCACTGCCTCGAGACTGCGGCAGCGCACCAGCAGTTGTTCGTATTTGCCGGTTCCGGTTTCTCTGGTCATAGCTTGGTCTCGACTGTCGCCGCAGCCTGCGGCCTGACCGCGGGCCCGGTCTCCCTCAGGAGAAAGGTCAGAACGATGGCGATGCCCACGCCGTACATCAGCGGCGTGAACGTCATCTGGTAGTGATCGAGCGTCATGCTGCTGGCGCCGCCGGCCACACTCACGAGAATCCAGCCGAACACGGGCCCGAGCAGCGCGCTGAACGTGAAGTTCAGAAAATTGATGACGCCGGTGGCCGTGCCGCTCACGTTCGGCGGGTTCGCTTCCTTGATCACCGTATACGGCAGCATCGCGGCGCCCGACGCCAGGCCGGCGGTGAGGCCGACGACGTAGGGCGGGAACACGCCGGTCGGGCCGTAGAGGATCCAGGCAAGACACGCAAGCAGCACGACCGCTCCGGCAGCAATCACCGGCTTCCGCCGCCCGATCCGATCGGACAGCCATCCAAGCAGCGGACAGCCGATGATCCAGCCGACCGGAACGGTGGCCGATCGCATCACGGCGGATCCGTAATCGAAGCCGTGCGCTTCCTGCAGATATCGAACGCCCCAGACCATGTCGAAGATCGTCGTCGGGATGAAGAGCAGGCCGGCGATCATCCCGCACAGGATCGATTGCGGATTCCGGAACACGAGCCCCATCGCCCGCAGGGCGTTCTTCACCCAGGCAGGATCGGGCGCCGGCGGCTTCGCGGGAGGCAGCAGCAGGTAGAGGACGACGCTGATCACGAGCCCGCCAATCCCCATGCCGATCCAGAACGTGCTCCAGGCCAGGCCCGACGAGATCATCGGTCCGACAGCGAATTGCCCGGCCGACCCGCCGGCCATGCCGAACATCTGCGTCGCGCCGATAAACGTCGCGGCTTTCGATGCCGGGAAGTTGGTGGTGGCGATGTAGACGGCGCCGACGAGCGCGAAGACGCCGCCGGCGCCCTGAAGGAAGCGCCCGACGCTCGCGGCCTCGTTGTTACCGGTTGCGAACAGCAGCGCGCCGACGCCGACAGTGGCCGCGCCAATCGGAACGACACTCCGGGCGCCGAGCCGATCGAGCGCCACGCCGGCCACCAGGCTGAACGGAGAGTACCCGTAGTAGAACAGCCCGACCAGCGACGCCACGCCCATCGTCGTCAGGCCGAACGCATCCGACAGCTGCGGCATCATGACGGCGGGGGCCGATCGCAGCGTGTACTGGAAAAAGTAGTACACGGCCGTGATGAGCCACGCGATGACCGCCGTCCTGGTGCTGAGCGCCACGGATCAACAGATGCAAAGTGCAGAAGGCGGAAGGATTCCGCGCTGGCACTGAAGGACAGCACGTGTCGTACCGGCGGGCACCAGTGGGCATGCGTTCCGGAACGTCTTGATTTCGCGCAGCTTCACGCCGATCCGGGAAGCGCACGGCATATGGGGCCGGCTCGAGAGGGCGCGGCTTTTCGGAGTTCCTCCGGAATACAGGAGCGGCGGAGGCTGCTCTCCAGCCCTGCCCGCGGCGGCCAATCGATTGGTTCTCAATGATTTGTTCCACCACCCGCGATCGCCGCGGCCGTGGCATATGCCGTGCTCGACCGGCGGCGGATGCACACATTCACGTTCGCTCTCTTTCTCGCGAGTTCCATCGCGAGTTCCACGTTCACCCAGGATCCGCCCCAGACGAAATCCGATCCGTCACCCGCACAGTCCACCAGCGCTCCCGTGGCCACCATCGCATGCGCATCGAAGCCCGGCGAGCGAACCAGCTGTCGCGCCGATACCTCGGCTGGCGTCGTGCTGGTGCGGTCGACCGGCGCGGCGCCATGCCTGCTCGGGAGGACCTGGGGCTACGACCAGGCCAGCATCTGGGTCGCTGACGGTTGCAGCGGTGAGTTCGTCACCGGCGCTTCGGTGGACCCCGGGACGACGCAGTCGAAGGCGCCGCGCCATATCCCCAACGTCGGGTTCCTGATCTTCGACGGCGACAAGGGCCAGATTTACGTGCGGCTCTTCACCTACGCCCGGTATCTGAACCAGCGGAACCTGGACGAGTCATACGTCGACTTCTTCGGCAACACGAAGACCGTCGTGCGGCGCCAGGACATCCAGCTGCAGAAATTCTTTCTGCCGTTCTCCGGCTGGTTCCTCACGCCGAAGATGCGCTACTACCTGTACGTCTGGTCCTCCAACTCGTCACAGGGTGATCCGGCGCAGGTCGTCGGCGCCGGCAACATCAGCTGGAACTTCAACCGGTTCGTCAACCTCGGCGCCGGCATCACCTCACTGCCTTCTGTACGGAGCACCGAAGGCCAGTTCCCTTACTGGCTCGGCGTGGACGATCGTCTGATTGCCGACGAGTTCTTCCGGGGTTCGTACACCTCGGGCGTCTGGCTCAAAGGAGAGCTCCACACCAAGGTCAAGTACCAGGCGATGTTCGCCAACAACCTGAGCACGCTCGGCGTGAGCGCCGCGCAACTGGACAACAGGTTCGACACGCAGTCCTTCTCGCTCGCGTGGATGCCAACGACGGGCGAGTTCGGGCCGTGGGCGGGGTTCGGCGACTACGAGGGTCACCAGCAGCTGGCAACGCGGATCGCCTGGCACTACACCCACAGCCTCGAGGAGAAGCAAAGCCAGCCGGGGACCGAAGGCATCGAGAACAGCCAGATCCGTCTGTCGGACGGCAGCGTCATCTTCACGCCAGACCTGTTCGGCCCCGGCATCACCGTGAACGAAGTCGACTACCAGATGGTGAGTGTCGACGCCGGCGTGAAATACAAAGGCCTGGCGCTCGAAGGCGAGTACTACTGGCGCTGGTTGAGCAACTTCACCGGCGTCAACACGAGCAGCATCGCCGACATCAACGACAACGGTTACCAGATGCAGGCGTCGGCGATGCCGGTCGCCAGCATCCTGCAGGCGTACTTCAGCTGGTCGCAGATCTTCGGCCAGCACGGTGACCCGTGGGAAGTGCGCGGCGGCGCGAACTGGTTCCCCATGAAGCAGCGCGGGATCCGCGTCAATGGCGAGTGGATGTACGTGGATGGGTCCCCCGTCGGATACACGGCCTACACGTACCCGGTCGGCGCCAAGGGGACGGTGTTCCACATCAACTTCGAGATGAACTTCTGATGGACGCGACGAAGATGATGCGCACGCCCGCGTACCGTTCGGCGGCCGTTCTCGCGGCCCTGGCGATCCTGCCGCTGCTGGCGGTCCTGGCGCGTCCGACCGGCGCGAAGGCTCAGGGAGCCGCCGACGAGTTCAACGACTCGCACTTCCACCTGACGAACTACATCCAGCAGGGGATCGACGCGCGCCAGTTCCTCCAGATCATGGGCACCCGCGTGCGGCGGTCGACGCTGTTCGGGATTCCGCTCCAGCAGATGTGGTCGCACGCGAATTCCGGCGACTTCGCGCCGACCTACTACCTGCAGAGCGACGCGCCGCTCTACTACTACTCCTTCACCGACGCCTACATCGCGAGCATGTATCGCTCGCTGACGCCCGAGCAGCAGGCGCGCTTCGATCCGATGATCACCGGCTTCAACCCGGCCGACATGTACGGCGTCGATCACATTCGCCGGGTGCTCAAGACGTTCCCCGGCGTGTTCACCGGCATCGGCGAGTTCAGCGTTCACAAGGAATTCGTCAGCGCGAAAATCCACGGCGAGACCGCCAGCCTGACGAATCCGGCGCTCGATCGCATCCTCGACTTCGCCGCCGAAGCCGGGCTCGTCGTCATCCTCCACAACGACATCGACGTGCCGTTCGCCAAGCAGGATGCCGAGCCGGTCTACCTGACGCAGATGAAAGCGCTGCTCAAGCGCCATCCCAAGACGACGATCATCTGGGCCCACATCGGCCTCGGCCGCATCGTCCACCCCGTCCAGGTCTCCGAGGCAGGCGGCGGTGCGCCATCCCGCGCAACTGGGGATCGTCGAAGCGATCGTCACCGATCCGGCGTTCGATCACGTGAGCTTCGACATCTCGTGGGATGAAGTCGCGAAGTACGCGATCGCCTCGCCCGAGTCCATCAAGCGTGTGGCGGCGATGCTCAACAAGTATCCCGACCGGTTCCTCTTCGGCACCGATACGGTCGCCCCCGCCGGGCCGGCTCCGTACTACGCGGTGTTCGACATGTGGGCGCCCGTCTGGCGGTTGCTGACGCCGGAAGCAAGCCTCAAGGTTCGCAAGGGCAACTACGAGCGGATCTTCGACGAAGGGCGCCGGAAGGTGCGCGCCTGGGAAGCGGCAAATGTGAAATGACGCCATCAGACATCGGAATGAAAGCGTGGAGGTCAGATATGGGTGGACGTGTTCGGAGTCTCTCGGCCCGGGTGTGCCTGATCGCTCTGGCGGCGCTCGCGTTGCCGATACCATCACACGCGCAGTCGCCCGCCGAAATCCAGCAGGCGGTTGATGCCGCATACGCAAAGTACAGGACACTCAAGGAAGGCAAGAACGCCGACTACATTCCGGCCCTGGCCAAGGTCGATCCCAACCTGTACGGAATCGCGGTGGTCACGACCGACGGCAAGGTCTACACCGCCGGTGACGTGAAGACCGAAGTGTCGATTCAATCGATCTCCAAGGTCTTCACGATGGCTCAGGTCATCCAGGAGCAGGGGCCGGGATCGGTCGAGAAGCGGATTGGCGTCGATGCGACGGGCGCACGGTTCAACTCGATTATCGCGGTTGAAGGCGTCAGAACCGTCGTCGGCACCGGGGCGCCGGAGATGAACCCGCTCGTGAACCCGGGCGCGATCTCGGCAACGAGTATGGTGACCGGACCGACCTCGGATGCGGTGTGGCAGAAAATCATCGGCTTCCACAACGACGCCTCGGGACGACAGTTGAGCGTCCTGCAGGATGTCTACAAGTCGGAGTCCGACACCAACCAGCGCAACCAGGCGATCGGCGCGCTGATGCTGGCATACGGCTACATCAAGACCAACTGGCAGCAGGCGGTCGATCTCTACACGCGTCAGTGCTCGATCGGGGTGAACGCGCAGGATCTGGCGACAATGGCGGCCACGCTGGCCGCGGGCGGAAAGAATCCAGTCACCGGCAAGCTGGTCCTGGACTCGCCAAACGTCCCCAGCGTCCTCGCCGTGATGTCCACCGCTGGCTTGTATGACGACTCGGGCAAATGGCTGTATCACACCGGGCTTCCAGCCAAGAGCGGGGTCGGCGGCGGCATCATCGCCGTCTCACCGGGCAAGTTCGGCATCGCCGTCGTGTCGCCGCCGCTCGACGATGCCGGCAATAGCGTGCGCGCACAGCGGGCGATCGCCGACATCTCGAACGCGCTCGGTGGCAACCCCTATGCCTCCGCCAGGCAGAGCGCGGCGCCGTCGAAGACGAGTTTCGAGATCTATGGCTTTGCGATGCTCGACATCGGCCACGACTTCAAACAAATCGACCCCGATTGGTACGACACCTTGCGGCTGACCAGGCTGCCGAGATTTGAGAACCAGTTCGGTGAGGATCACAACACGTTTGCAGGTGTGCGGCAGAGCCGTCTCGGCTTCAGGTCGTCGACGCCTACGCCTGCCGGCGAACTCAAGACGATCTTCGAGTTCGAGCTGTTTGGCACCGGCGTGGACTCCGGACAGACCACGTTCCGCCTGCGCCATGCCTGGGGAGAGCTCGGCCCTGTCGGGGCCGGTCAGGTACTGGAGTCCCTTTACCGATCCTGATGTGTTCCCGAACTCGCTGGAATACTGGGGGCCTACCGGCCTTCCGTGGTACCGCAACGTGCAGCTTCGCTACACGCCGTACCAGACCGATCACAGCAACTTCATGATCGCGCTCTTGCGCCCCGGCGCGAGCGGCGACCAGGGGGTTTATGCCGACCGTATCGAGCTCACCGGCATCCGGCCGCGTTTCCCGCTGCCAGATTTTGCGGCCGCGTACAGTTACACGGGGGATTGGGGCCACGTCCGCACCGCCGGGATGCTGCGGCGTATCAACTGGGACGACACTCTCGACGACGCGTTCGACCTGTCTGGAGACGCCACCGGTTGGGGATGGAACGTCAGCTCGGTTTTCAAGGCCAGCGAAGGCGACGCCCTCCGGATGCAGTTCACCGTGGGCGAAGGCATTCAGAACGAAATGAACGACTCACCGGTGGACATCGGCATCGAAAACAACTTCTCGAACCCGATAACGCCGATCGTCGGCAAGCCAATACCGATCGTCGCCCTCAGCATCTTCCTGGATCACACCTGGAGCGAGCATTACAGCACCGCGATCGGCTACTCATGGCAGGACAACGACAACACCGATGCGCAGGCACCGGACGCGTTCAAGACCGGCCACTACGCGCTCGGCAACCTGCTCTACTACCCCGTGCCGAACGTGATGTTCGGCGGCGAGCTGCAGTGGGGCCGTCGCGAGAACTTCTCCGACGGGTTCCAGAGCGACGGGTTCAAAGTGCAGTTCTCGTTCAAGTACAACTTCTCGTGGAAACTCGGAGGCTAGTGATGACACGGTACAAACGCAGCGTATCGGTTGCCGCCTGTGCTATCGCCGCGGCTGCGCTGGGCGCGATCACGCTCGTGCACGCCCAGTCGCCAGCAGCAGCGGACGTGCAAAGGGCGGTCGACGCGGCTTACAGCAAGTTCCGCAACCTCAAGGAAGGCAAGAACGCCGACTACATACCAGCACTGGCGAAGGTCGATCCGAACCTGTTCGGCATCGCCCTCGTCACCGCCGACGGAAAGGTCTACACGGCGGGAGACGTGAAGACGGAGGTCTCGATCCAGTCGATCTCGAAAGTCTTCACGATGGCCCAGGTGATTCAGGAGCAGGGGCTCGACTCGGTCGAGAAGCGCATCGGCGTCGACGCCACCGGCGCGCGGTTCAATTCGATCATCGCGATCGAGGGCGTCAGGACCGTGGTCGGAACCGGCGCGCCCGAAATGAACCCGCTGGTGAACCCCGGCGCGATCTCCGCAACCAGCATGGTGACCGGTTCGTCGTCGGACGAGGTGTGGAGGAAGATCATCGGCTTCCACAACGACTCGGCCGGGCGTCAGTTGAGCGTGCTCCAGGACGTCTACAAGTCCGAGTCCGACACCAACCAGCGCAACCAGGCAATCGGCGCGCTGATGCTGGCGTATGGCTACATCAAGACCAACTGGGAGCAGGCCGTCGATCTCTACACGCGGCAGTGCTCGATCGGGGTGAACGCACAGGACCTGGCGACGATGGCCGCAACGCTGGCGTTCGCGGGCACCAACCCGGTCACCAAGAAGCAGGTGATGGATCCGGCAAAGGTGCCGGGCGTCCTCGCGGTGATGGCCACCGCCGGCCTGTATGACGACTCCGGCAAGTGGCTCTATGCGACTGGTCTGCCGGCCAAGAGCGGCGTCGGCGGCGGCATCATCGCGGTCTCGCCGGGCAAGTTCGGCATTGCCGTGGTGTCTCCGCCTCTCGATGACGCCGGCAACAGCGTACGCGCGCAGCGCGCGATCGCCGACATCTCCAACGCGCTCGGCGGCAATCCGTACGCGGCGAAAAAGGGAAGCTAGCACTCCGACCGGGAGCCAGGCCGCTCATGACGCGTTCCGCACGTGTGGCGCTGGCTCTCCATCTCGCCCTGGCCGTCAGCGCAGCCGCCTACGCGCAGGGCCGGACCGACGTCGTCACGCTCGCCAACGGCGATCGCATCACCGGCGAGGTAGTCCAGCTCCAGCGCGGCAGGCTCGAGTTCAAGACGGACGACGCCGGCACGCTCTACCTCGAATGGGACAAGCTCGTGAGCGTGGTCGCGGCGCGGGTGGTCGAAGTCGTGACGTCCGACAACCGCCGGTTCGTCGGCACGCTCGCGCCGGCGGCAGCTCGATCCCTCTCGGTTGTCACCCCGCAAGGCGCCGTGTCGCTGCAGATGACAGAGGTGACGATCGTCACCCCGGTGGGGCAGGGCTTCTGGGAGCAGCTCGACGGATCGATCGATGTCGGGTTCAACTACACGCGGTCGAGCGAGGTCGCACAGCTGAACCTGAACTCGGACACGGTCTATCGCAGGCCCGCGTCTCGCGCCCGGCTCACCGCGTCGCTCACACGTGACGCAGAAAGAGGACGACGAGGGCCGTGACGATCGAGGATCGATCGAGGCCTCATATCTGAAGTATCCCTGGCAGAATTGGTTCCTCGCCGGCGCCAGCCGGTTCGAAACGAACGAGAGTCTCGGGCTCGAACTGCGTTCGCAGATCGCTTTCTCCGTCGGCCCGCGGCTGGTCAACAGCAATCGCGCGCAACTCATGATCGGCGCCGGGCTCGTGTTCAACGACGAGCGCGGCGTCGACGTCGAAGCGACGCAGAACGTCGAGGCGCTCTTCGTGTTCGCGACCTCGTTCTACACCTACGACCGGCCCAAGACGAACCTCGACATCAGCCTGCAGTACTACCCGAGTTTGAGCAACACCGGCCGGCAACGCCTGCAGCTCGATGCCGGCGTCAAACGCGAGCTCTGGAAGGATTTCTTCGTCTCGCTGTCCGGCTACAACACCTACGACAGCCGTCCGCCGAATCCTGCCGCGGACACGAATGACGTCGGCATCATGCTGTCGATAGGATGGTCTTACTGAGGTTCTTGGATTGCCAGAATTCAAAATTGCCAGGATTGCCAAAAATGAGCTTCAATCTGAATTCAATTATGGCAATTTTGGCAATTGTGGCAGTTTTGGCAATCCAAGCGGTCGCACCTGCGACGCAGGTGAAGACGACCACAGGTCTCGTTCAAGGGTCGGCGACCTCCGACGGAGGGATCCGCATTTTCAAAACCATTCCGTACGCGGCGCCGCCGGTCGGCTCACGTCGCTGGCAGCCGCCGCAGCCGGCAGCGCCGTGGGATGGGGTTCGCGACGCGACCAGCTTCGGGCCGCGTTGCCTGCAGGGGCAGATCTTCGACGACATCGTTTTCAAGGACCTGAGCGAGGACTGCCTGACGCTCAACGTCTGGACGCCGGCGAAAGCGTCGACCGATCGGCTGCCGGTGATGGTCTGGATCCATGGCGGCGGATTCCAGGCGGGCGCCGGCGCGGAGCCCCGTCACGATGGCGAAGCGTTCGCAGCCAAGGGCGTCGTGCTGGTCACGATCAACTACCGGCTCGGAGTGTTCGGCTTCATGGCGCATCCGGAGCTGACGCGCGAGTCGGGGCGCGGCACGTCGGGCAATTACGGCATGCTCGATCAAGTCGCGGCGCTGCGGTGGGTCAGGGACAACATCGCCGCGTTCGGCGGGAACCCGGGGAACGTGACGATATTCGGCGAATCGGCCGGGTCGTTCGCGGTGAGCGCGCTGATGGCGTCGCCGCTCGCGCGCGGGCTCTTTCACAAGGCGATCGGCGAGAGCGGCGCCTACTTTTCGGGCTCGTCGGGAACCCTCGCGCCGCGATCGCTGGCGGAGTCCGAGCAGCACGGCGTGAAGTTCGCCGAGACCGCTGGCGCGGATTCGCTCGCCGCGCTGCGGGCGAAAACAGGCGACGAGGTGCTGAAAGCCGCACTCGGGATGCAGTCCCGCTGGTTCGCTCCAACCATCGACAACTATTTCCTCACCGAAGACGTCGCCGCGACATTCGCGGCAGGACGACAGGCGCAGGTCCCGCTGCTCGCAGGCTGGAACGCCGACGAGGTGCGCGCCGGAGTCGTCTTGCGCAAGGTGAAGCCGACGGCGGAGAGCTTCGTGGCCGACACGCGCAAACGCTTTGGCGATCAGGCCGACGCCATCCTGAAGGATACCCCGCGTCAAGTGATGCGGAGGCGCTGGAATCGGCGGCGGCGCTGACGAGCGACCTTTTCATCGGACACGCGACATGGAAGTGGATCGAGGCGCACCGCCAGACCGGCCGATCCCCGATCTACCGCTACCTGTTCGATCGAAAGATCCCGGTCCCCGCCGATCAGACGTCGAACGGCGTCCCGGCCACGTCGCGGGACATCGGCGCCCGGCACGCCGGCGAGATCGAATACGTGTTCGGCACGCTCGCGCTCTCGCTGCCCAAGGTGCCGTGGGAGGCAAGCGATCGGCGGCTCTCCGACGCGATGACGACCTACTGGTCGAACTTCGCGCGCGCCGGCGATCCCAATGGCGGAGGGCTGCCCAAGTGGCCGCGCTACGACCGCGACCAGCGCGTGCTGCACCTCGATGAAACGATACGCGACGCCCCGGACGCCCACCGTGCGCGCTACCAGGCTATCGACGCATACGTTCAGAAACAGCCAAGGTAAACCAGCTATCAGCTATTAGCTATCAGCTATCAGCTGTCAGCTATCAGCTCTCAGCCTTGCGACGAATACGAGGCGACGCGGTGGGAGAGTCGCCCTGCCATATCCACGCAGGGTGCGCGTGCGAAAGCCTGCCGCGTCGAGCATCTTCCGAACGTCCTCGCGGCGGAACACACCCACGCGATGCCGCTCCGCCGTGCGGCGGTAGCCGGGTCCCGCGCGCACGAACGCCGTGATCCGCCTGGTGACGATCCGCCGCCGCACGTCCTCGCTCGACTCCGTCAGCACCGCCCAGTTCTCCGACGCGCGCCAGGTCCGATAGGCGAGCGGCCGCTGCGGATTGGCGACGATCGCATCGAAGATCAGGATCCCGCCAGGCTCGAGCGCCCGCGATGAGCGGCGGATCACGTTTCGCAACAAGGTATCGGGTCGCGAGCCGTGGCTGAGATACGTGATCGATTCTCCGGTCGCGATGATGGCGCGGCAGCGGGGGAGCGTCGCGGCGCCGGCCCGAGCGACGGTGAACGTTGCGCCTGGCGCCACCCGCCTGGCGATCCGGATCATCGCCGCCGAGGCGTCGACACCGTGCACGGCATACCCGCGGGACAGCAGGCGGCTTGCGAGAATGCCGCTGCCGCATCCGAGATCGACGATCAGCCCGTCGCGTATGCCCGCGGCTCTCAACAGCCGCACGACGGCCGTCGCCGCGCCGTCAGCAAGCGCACCGAACCCTTCGTGATGGATGCGGGACAGATCCGGTCCGTACTGCTGCAAATCAACTCCCCAACGCCGAGCAACGCCCAACGCCGAGCGCCCAGCGCCGTGACTCAGATATGATGCACCGTTGTGCGCACGCTTCCACATCTGCTGGAGAACAACCGCCAATGGGCGAAGCGGACGACCCAGCGCGATCCGATGTTCTTCCAGATCCTTTCTTCGCAGCAGTCGCCGAAATACCTGTGGATCGGCTGCTCGGACAGCCGGGTGCCGGCGAACGAGATCGTCGGGCTGCTCCCCGGTGAGCTGTTCGTCCACCGCAACGTCGCCAACCTCGTCGTCCACACGGATCTCAACTGCCTCTCCGTGCTGCAGTTTGCGATTGACGTCCTCAAGGTCGAGGACGTCATCGTCTGCGGACACTACGGCTGCAGCGGTGTGCGCGCGGCGTATCTCGGTTCGTCGCTCGGCCTGATCGACAACTGGCTGCGCCACGTGCAGGACGTCCGCGATCGTCACGAGGCGATCGTCAGAGAGGCCACGACGGAGACGTCGCGCGTCGATCGGCTGTGCGAGCTGAGCGTGATCGAGCAGGTGCGCCACGTCTGCCAGACGACGATCGTGGAAAGCGCGTGGCGGCGCGGGCAGTCGCTTGCGGTGCACGGATGGATCTACAGCCTCCGAGACGGTCTCCTGCGGGACCTGCACTGCACGACTGCCAGCACCGAAGAGGTATGGGTCTCGAATGTCCATGCGCTCGGTCAGCTGTCCCGGCACCCCGTCCAGCGGGGCCATTCCGGCTGAGCGTTTTCCGATCCGCCATTGCTGTCGATCTCCGGCTTTCCCGTTCGACCCATAGTCAGGAACCGGGGGCCAGGGGCCAGGGGCCAGAATGACAGGCCGTGAGTTTCCGATTTTTCCGGTCCCCGGACCCCGGTCGCTGGCCCCCAACGCGTTTAAGGAGCAGACAACATGCGTTTTATCGTGATCGTGAAAGCCACGAAGGAGTCCGAGGCCGGGGAAATGCCGAGCGAACAGCTGCTGCGGGAGATGGGCGACTACAACGAGCAGCTCGTGAAGGCGGGAATCATGAAGGCGGGCGAAGGGCTTCACCCAAGCTCGAAGGGCAAGCGCGTCCGTTTTTCGGGAAAGCAGCGGACGGTCATCGACGGCCCGTTCCCCGAGACCAAGGAACTGATCGCCGGCTACTGGATCTGGGAGACGAAGTCTCTGAACGAAGCGGTCGAGTGGGTGAAGAAATGCCCGAACCCGATGCCGGGCGAATCAGAGATCGAAATCCGGCAGATTTTCGAAGCGGAAGACTTCGGCGCGGAGTTCACGCCGGAACTGCGGGAGCAGGAAGAGCGGCTGCGGAAAGAGATGGAAGCTAAGAAGTAACTCCCAACTCCCAAAAAAACCAACTCCCAAAAAAGTCCCAACTCCCAAAAAACTCCCAACTCCCAACTCCCAGGATTTGGGAGTTGGGAATTGGTTTTCTTGGGAGTTGTTATCGTCAGAACACTATCCTGAACCCAATCTGCCCGACCCGCTGCTCCGGCTCCTGGAAGTCGCCGGCGTAGGTGGTGGGCTGGAGGAAGTTCGGATTCGGCGTCGCCAGGCCGTCGGCGCCGATCAGCTGCTGCGGATCGCGGAACTGCGTCGCCGGGCCGAAGCTCGACGGGTTGATGGCGTTGAACAGGTTGAACACCTCGGCGATCGCTTCCAGACGCATTCCCTGCATCAGCGCGAAGCTCTTCGACACCCGCAGGTTCAGCTGCGAGAGGCTGGCGCCGCGGCCGCAGTTGATCGTCTTGCACTCGCCGATGTCCTTCGGCGCGTTGCCGACGCCGTCGAACGCGAACGCGCGCGTCGGGATGTCCTGGTTGACGCCGTCGTTGTTCAGATCGACGCCGTCCACGATGTTGACCGGCAGCCCCGAGCGATAGCGGAAGATCGGGGAAACCTGGAAGCCCATCGGCAGCTGGAAGATCGCGCTGATCGTCGCGCGGTGACGCGCGTCCGAGCGCCGCGACGGGCCGAACTGCACGTCGTTGAACGGGTCGGCGGTGTTCTGGATGTTGATGATGTCCAGCTCGTCGCCGCTGTTGCCGGTCGTGCTGATCGATCGTGAGAGCGAATACCACGCCGACATCTGGATGCCCTTGTTCATCCTGCGCCGCAGCCCGAGGTTCAGGCCGTCGTGGCGGCTCCGGCCGTCGCTGATCGCGATCGCGACGTCCGCGGGGCTCGGGTTGATGCCAAGCAGCGCGAGCGGACGATCCGGCGCTCCCGGGTGACGCCCGTTGAGGCGCGGCCGCCAGGCGATGTCGCGTCCCTCGACGTGCATGTAGTCGACGTCGATCACCGTCGACGGATCGAGCTCGTGCGACCACCCGACCGAGATCTGATCGGTGTAGGGCTGCTTCAGCCGCGGCGAGGCGACGTGACGATTGAGCGGCAGCGCGCCGCCCGCCTCGTTCTGCGACTGGATGTTGGAGATCGGATCGCTCACCCGGAAGAAGCTGCCGTCCGGGTTCCGGATCCCGTTTGCGTTCTGCACTTCGAACACGGTGCCGGCGCCGAGTCCGGTCGCGTTGACGGCGGCGAACAGCACGTTCGCGTTGGTGTAGCCGAAGTCGAAGTAGCGGCCGTATCCCGCCCGCACCACGTCCTTGCCGTCGCCACGGACGTCGTAGGCGAAGCCGGCGCGCGGCTGGAAGTTGTCGTAATCCTCTTTCGCGTCCTTGCCGAAATCCTCGAATCCGGGCAGTCCCTGCAGCAGTCCGGCGCGCCCGGCTTCCGCGATCATCACGTAATTCGGGTTCAGCGCCTGGTCGATCGCGAAGCCGGTATTCAGGTCGTAGCGAATCCCGAGATTCAGCGTGAGCCGGTCGGTGACGCGCCAGTCATCCTGGAAGTACGCCGCGAACTGCTTCGTCGGAATGTTGGCTTCCGCCGAGCCGCCCTGCAGCGTCACCAGCGAGATCGGGCCGCTGACGTTGTTGTCGAGGTGCTGGAAGGCGTAGCCGCCGGTGCCGACGTTGAACGTGATGAACAGCCGCGGCTCGTTGATGAAGTTGACGCCGGTCTTGAAATCGTGGCCGAGGCCGCCCATCCCGGCCGAGTGCCACGAGAAGTCGTCCCGGAACTGCCACTTCTTCTGCTGCGTCTGCTGCGGCGTGTTCGGGTTCTGGCCGATGGTCACGCCGTTGGGGAAGATCTGATACGGGTCGAGGCTGTTCGCGGTGATCGCGTTCGAGAAATCGGCATACTGGAAAATGAACTCGTTCAGTTTCGATCCGCCGAGCACCCAGTTGTGGTTGACGTTGATCGAGTTGAACGAGTTCTTGCTCTCGCCCCAGTTGTTGACCGGCGCCAGCGGTCCGGCGCCGTACGGCTGGGAGTTCGTGTTCCGGCCGTAGCGCACGGCGAGGTACTGCGCGGTGTTCAGGTTCATCGTGCCTTTCACCGTGATCAGGTTCTCGCGCACCGGCGTCGTGAAGATGCCGTTCTCGCTCGGGAAGAGCCCCAGCGTATCGACGGCCTGCTTGGTGTCGAGCTGCGACCGCTCCGCCGCGGCGAAGAAGTGCGCGCGATTGAGCGCGATCGGCCCGCCGAACGATCCGCCGAACTGATAGCGGCGGTAGTCCTGCTTGTCGACCTCGTTGATCTTCTCGGTTTCGGTCTTCGCGTTCATCCAGTCGTCCCTGAACAGCGTGAAGCCGCTGCCCTGGAACTGGTTCGTGCCGCTCTTGGTGACGATGTTCATCACGCCGCCATTGCTGCGGCCGTACTCGGCCTTGTAGCGCGCGGTCTGGAAGTTGAACTCCTGGATCGCCTCGAGCGGGAACAGCTGCAGCAGTCCGCCGACGGTGTCGTCGTTGTTGTCGCCGCCGTCAATCTGATAGTTCACGTTGCGGCCGTTGCCGCCGGCGATCTGCGGCGAGAACTGCGTGCTCTTCGTCGGGTCCGAATGGAACCCGAGGCCGACGCCCGGAATCGTCAGCGCGAGGTTCGCGAACTGACGCCCGTTGAGCGGCAGGCTCTCGATGTTCTGCACGTCGACGACGCCGCCGACCGACGAGGAGCTGGTTTCGACCAGCGGCGTTTCGCCGGTCACGGTGACGCTCTCGGCGACGCCGGCGACGGTGAGGCTGAAGTCGAGCTCGACGGTCTGGCCGACGTTGACGACGATCGCCTTGCGCTCGATCTTGGAGAAGCCCTGCAATTCGATCGTGAGATCGTAAGTGTCGACCGGCAGCGCCGACAGACGATAGATTCCTTCCGCATCCGTCACCGCCGCGCGATTGAACCCGGTCTGGGGGCTCCGGGCCGTGACGGTCACGCCGGGCATCGCCGCGCCCTGCGGATCGAGCGCGCGCCCGCTGATGTTGCCTGTGGTCTGCTGGGCGACCGCCGGCAGCGTGCTCGCAGCGAGCAGCGCCAGCCCCAGCACCAGGCGGCTTGTAGTCCTCAACATGAGTGGACGACTCCTTGAGAAACAGTGAAAGACGATTTGATGGACTGCCGTCCAGGAGCAATCACGACGCCAGTGGACCGCTCGACCGTTGATCGATGGCGCGGCCGCTGGGGTATCGGGACGAACGGTGTCAGGGGTGTACGGATGGCGCTGTCGCGGGGACCGTCTCCGGCCCGTCACTCGCGCGCTGTGACGGCTCCGGCCACGCCGATCGTCACAAAATCCAAGTTTCGGTTGGAGACGCTGCGCCGCATTCAAATCGTTGAAGACGCGGATGGCACGCGGGTTCGATAAACGGGGACGCGGATCGCCGCAGATCCTCTTGCTAACGAGACGCGGATCGACGCGGATCCTTCGCTAACGAGACGCGGATCGACGCGGATTCCTTTTGGCTTAACGGGGCGCGGATCGGCGCGGATCCTCTTGCTAACGAAACGCGGATCGGCGCGGATCCTTTTGGCTTAACGGGACGCGGACAGGCGCGGATCCGTTTGGCTAACGGAACGCGGATCGCCGCGGATCCTTTTGGCTTAACGGGGCGCGGATCGGCGCGGATCCTCTTGCTAACGAAACGCGGATCGGCGCGGAGCCTTTGGGCTTAACGGGACGCGGACAGGCGCGGATCCGTTTGGCTAACGGAACGCGGATCGACGCGGATTCCTTTTGGCTTAACGGGGCGCGGATCGGCGCGGATAGCCTGTTTTGCTAACGAGACGCAGATGGACACGGACGCTCGTTGACAAAAGGACGTGGATGGAGCGGATTCCCAGAGAGATCCGCGGGCATTTGCGTCTGGTGTTCCCTGGAGAGATCCGTGAGCATCCGCGTTTCGTGACCTGAGATCCGCGTGCATCCGCGTCCCGTGCCTCTGGGGAGATCCGCAGCATCCGCGCCTGGTTTCGCCTGGGAGATCCGCGGACACTCGCGTCTGGCTTCCCTAGGAGATCCGTGAGCATCCGCGTTTCGTGACCTGAAGATCCGCGTGCATCCGCGTCTGGTGCCTCTGGGGAGATCCGCGGACATTCGCGTCTGGCTTCCCGAGGAGATCCGTGAGCATCCGCGTTTCGTGACCTGAAGATCCGCGTGCATCCGCGTCTGGTGCCTCTGGGGAGATCCGCGGACATTCGCGTCTGGTTTCCCTAGGGGATCCGTGAAGCATCCGCGTTTCGTGACCTGAAGATCCGCGTGCATCCGCATCTGGTGCCTCTGGGAGAGATCCGCGGACACTCGCGTCTGGCTTCCCTAGGAGATCCGTGAGCATCCGCGTTTCGTGACCTGAGATCCGCGTGCATCCGCGTCTGGTGCCTTTGGGGAGATCCGCGGACATTCGCGTCTGGTTTCCCTAGGGGATCCGTGAGCATCCGCGTCTCGTGACCTAAGATCCGCGTGCATCCGCGTTTCGTGACCTGAAGATCGCGTGCATCCGCGCGACCCGCGTCCAGGCGTATACTGCGCGAATGCACAACAAGTGCTCGACGTATCTCGCCTCACCGATCCTGGTCTTTACTTTCGGCGTCCTCACGCTCGCCGCCGCGTCCGCGCCGGACTGGCCGCGCTTCCGTGGACCGAACGGATCCGGCGTCTCGACCGCGACGAAAGTACCGACCGAGTTCGGGCCGTCGAAGAACGTCGTCTGGCGGACCGCGCTGCCGCCGGGGCACTCGTCGCCGATCCTGCTCGGCGATCGCATCTACCTCACCGGCTTCCGCGGCGATGCGCTGACGACGTTCGCCGTCGATCGCAACAGCGGAAAGATCCTGTGGGAGCGAACCGCGCCCCAGGTCAGGACCAAGGTCGTCGATAAGCGCAACAACCCCGCGTCGCCCAGCCCGGCCGTCGAGGCCGACGGCATCTACGTGTTTTTTCCGGACTACGGGCTGATCGCGTACGACGCGGCCGGCAAACAGCGCTGGGCAATGGCGCTGGGCCCGTTCAACAACATTTACGGCATGGGTGCGTCGCCGATCGTCGTCGGCGATCTCGTGATTCTCGCCTGCGATCAGAGCATCGGATCGTTCCTGATGGCGGTCAACAAACGCACGGGCCGCGTACAGTGGAAAGTCGACAGGCCCGAAGCGAAGAGCGGCCATTCGACGCCGATCGTGTGGAGAGGCCCTGACGGGAAGGATCAGGTCCTGCTGCCCGGATCGTTCCTGCTCACTGCCTATGACGCGGCGACCGGAAAGAAGCTGTGGTGGGTCGGCGGGCTGTCGTTCGAGATGAAGTCGACGCCGGTCATCGGCGGCGACACGATTTACGTCAACGGCTACGGCGCGCCGGTGAACGATCCTGGCAACAAGGTCACCGTGCCGGCAGCGGAGGAAGTCTGGAAGACGGCCGACGCCGACGGCAACGGCACGCTGTCGAAGACGGAGTTCCCGAAGTTCACGCAGGCGTTCTGGTTCGACGTCGCCGATCTCGACGTGAACGGCTCGCTGACGAAGGACGAATGGACCTACTACCGCGCCGCGCTCGATTCCGAAAACGGCATGCTCGCGATTCGGCTGGGGGGCTCGGGCGACATGAGCGGCAAGGCGATCCGCTGGCGGTATCAGCGCAGCGTGCCGCAGCTGCCGTCACCGCTGCTCTATGGCGGCCTCCTTTATATGGTGAACGACAACGGCATCGTCACGCTGCTGAATCCGGACACCGGCGCCTTGATCAAGCAGGGACGATTGACCGGCGCGCCGGGCCCGCACTTCGCGTCGCCGGTCGCGGCCGACGGCCACATCTTCTTCAGCACCGAGAACGGCTCGATCGTCGTGGTTGCGCCCGGAGAGGATCTGACGCCGCAAGCTATCAACGCGCTCGGTGAGGATACATATGCGACGCCGGCGTTTGCGGATGGGCGGCTGTACGTGAGGACGTCGTCGGCACTCTGGGCGTTCGGGAGCAACTGACCCCACCTTACGCGCGTTCACATCGAACTTTGCGGTTCCTGCATTGAACCCGCGTGCATCCGCGTCCCGTCGATCGAAGGAATCCGCGCCGATCCGCGTTCCGTAGATTGAAGGAATCCGCGCCGATCCGCGTTCCGTAGATTGAAAGAATCCGCGCCGATCCGCGTTCCGTAAATTGAAAGTATCCGCGCCGATCCGCGTTTCGTTGAGTCATAGAATCCGCGCCCGATCCGCGTCCCGGGCTCATCAACCCGCGGCCATCCGCGTCCCCCCTGAACCGCGGTAAGCCGCGACTCGTATCAGACATTCATGCCTTTGCCGCTTCGAGGTCCTGGTGTGCTCGAGCTTCGCCTCGCCCTTCGCACTCTGCGCAAACAACCGGTCGTCACCTTCGCGACCGTGCTCGCGCTGGCCGTGGGGATGGGCATGGCGGCGACCGGCTTTACGCTGCTCGATGCCGTGCTCTACGCCAGACTGCCGTATCCCGCGGCCGACAGGTTCGTGCTGGTCGAGGCGTACACCGACCCCGAGGCCCAGCGCGCGAGCGTAGGCTTCGAAAGGTTCGAGTTCCTCTCGAAGCACGCGAAGACCTTCGAGCATCTCGGCGCCGTGCGCCAGACACAATTCAACCTTCAGCTGCCGAACGGCGAGATCGTTCCCGTCGACGGCGCATACATGACGCCGGATTCCACGCGCATCTTCCCTCACGGGCCTGTTGCCGGCCGCACGCTCCAGCAGGACGATGCGCTGCCGGGCGCCACAGGCGTGGCGATCCTGCGCGAGAGCGTCTGGCGCCGGCATTTTTCGAGCGATCCCGCGATCGTCGGCGGGATGATCACGCTCTCGGGCGTCCGTCGAAGTGTCGTCGGCATAGTCCCCGACGATTTCCGGTTTCCAAGCTCCGGCGAGATCTGGGTCCCCCTTGGAGACGAGCCCGACGCGCGAGCCGACGAGTGGCGCGCGGCGCGAGTGTTTGGCCTGTTGTATGAAGCGGGTGACGTCACTGCCGCGAATGCGGAGCTGACCGCGCTCTCGACGCAGTTCGACGCACGCTCGGCTGGCGTCGAGCGCCAGCGGATCGTCGCGATGACCTTCGGGGAGGCGATGTCGCGTGGACTCCAGATGCTGACGTACGTGCTCGTCGGCAGCCTCGTCGCGGTCCTGCTGGTGATCGCGGCGAACGTCGGGAATCTGGTACTGGCGAGAACGCTGGCGCGCGCCCGCGAGCTGGCGCTCCACACCGCGCTTGGCGCGAGCCGCGGCAGGATCGTCGCCGGCGTATTCCTCGAAGTCCTCGTGCTCGGCGGCGCCTCGGCGGTACTCGGCCTGGCCGCCTCGCAGGCGGTCCTTGCGTGGATCAGGCGGACCTTGACGGACATGCCGGTGTGGGTCGACTTCACCGCCAGCCCGCGCACGATGCTCTTCGTGGTGTGCACGACGCTTCTTGCCGCCACCGTCGCGGGTGTGGTGCCCGCGCTGCGGGCGACCCGCCGGGACACTGCGGGACTGCTGATGGCCGGAACTCGTCAGGCGTCGGCCGGCTTTGGCATCGCCAGCGGCATCATGGTCGCGGTCCAGGTGGCCCTGTCGATCGCGCTGCTGAACGGCGCCCTGATCATGGCGCGCGGCGTTGCCGGCTACATGAGCCCCGCGGTGCCGGTGCCCGCGCGGGAAGTGCTCACCGCGCGCATCTACGCGCAGTATTCAACGCCGTCGGCGATTGCCGGCGCCGTCGCCGCGATCCCGGGTGTGGTCGCCGCGGGCGCCGCGACGTCGCTTCCGGGGTTGAGTCCGCCGCTCGAGATGATCGAAGTCCAAAGGACGGATGGACAGTCCGGTTCGATCCTGAACCCCGCGCCCGTGGTCGCTGCCGATCGCGGGTTCTTCGAGACGCTTGGCGGCGCAGTGCTTGCGGGCCGTGCATTCAGCACGTCCGACGCCGCGGAAAACGCGCCGCCGGTTGCCATCGTGAATCAGCCGTTCGTGACGAAGTTCTTCGGCGGTGCGAATCCGGTGGGCCACCGGCTGCGACTCGTCCGCGCGCAGTCTGGCGCTTCGCCGGAACCATGGCACGAGATCGTCGGCGTCGTTCCGGATCTCGGGTTGAGCGCGGGCGACGAAACGATGGCCGCCGGCGTCTACGTGCCGCTGCGCGCCGAGGAAGTGTTTCATGTCGCGCTTCGGTCATCCGGCGATCGTCAGCGTATCGCCAACACGATCCGGTCCGCGATTGCGACCGTCCACCCGGGCATACAAGTCAGGGAGATCGTTCCGCTCTCGGACGTCGGCCGTGAGGACCGCGCGGTGTTCGCGGGCATCGGCGCGGCGCTCGCCGGGCTTGGAGGCATGGCGCTGCTCCTTTCGCTGATGGCGACGTACGCGATTCTTTCGCTGTCCGTTACGCGGCGAACGCGCGAGATCGGAATCCGCGCCGCGCTCGGCGCCTCGCGAGCGCACATTCTCAAGTCGGTCATGGGCAGGACGTGCCTCGCGCCGGCGATTGGCGCGCTCGCGGGCATCGCGATCGGAGAAGCGCTGGGCGCCGCCCGCGGCATCTTTGCCTTCCGGCTGCCCGAGGACAGCGGCCCCTGGGGCCTCGTGTCTCTCGCGGCGATCATGATGGCCGCAGGCCTGATCGCCGCGTGGGTCCCCGCCCGCCGCGCGCTCGCCGTCGCACCAGCGGAGGCGCTTCGCGCTGAATAGAGCCACGTGCGACGTGCGTACGTGCTACGTGCTAGTGCACGTGCTACGTGCGGCTTGTCACGTGCTAATGCTCCCACGTTAAACTACGGGGATGACCATATTGCCGCGACGCTCCGGATCGCTTGCGCTGTTCGTCACCTTCGTGCTGCTGGCCGCGCAGTCGATCTCCTCCGCACAACAGAAACCGCCCGCGGTGAAGCCGCTGCTCAACGTCTACAAGACCCCGACCTGCGGCTGCTGCGCGAAGTGGGTCGACCACATGCGCGCCAACGGGTTCGACGCAAAGGTCCAGGACCTGCCGGATCTGAGCGCAGTGAAGGCGAAGCTTGGCGTACCCGCGGAGCTGGGCTCCTGCCACACCGCGCAGGTCGGGCGCTACGTCATCGAAGGCCACATCCCGGCGGATGCCGTCCATCGCCTCCTGAAAGAGCGGCCGACAACGGTGAGCGGGCTCGCCGTTCCAGGAATGCCAATGGGATCTCCGGGGATGGAAGTGCCGGGCGGATCCGTCCAACCCTATCTGATACTGACATTTGACAGGCAGGGGCAGACGACGGTCTACGAGCGGCGCCCCCGCTAACCGATCGTTTACCCTTTTCTAACGCCGCTCGAATGAAAGGCTCCGGGAGCGCTGATAGTGTGTGATCTCGGCGTTGGGCGCTCGGCGCTCGGCGTTCCGGGGAGGTCACAAATGCTCGCACCCGTAATCGACAAGTCACCCGCCGAAGTGTTCACGGATCGCATGACGCAGATCCTGAACGACGCCGGGCTCGCGCTCATGATCAGCGTCGGCCACCGCACGCGGCTGTTCGACGTCATGACCACCCGCGCCGCCTGGACGGCCGTGGATCTCGCCGAGAGCGCCATCCTCAGCGAACGCTACGTTCGCGAGTGGCTTGGCGCGATGGTCACCGGCGGCATCGTCACCTTCGACGAGCGCCTGCAGCGCTATGCGCTGCCCGCGGCGCATGCCGCCTCGCTGACGCGCGCGGCGAGCCCGAACAACATCGCCGTCACCACGCAGTGGATCGCGGTGCTCGGCGGCGCCGAAGATGCGATCGTCAAAGCATTCGCGCACGGCCGCGGCGTGCCGTACAGCGAGTATGCCCGGTTCCACGAGGTGATGGCAGAAGAGAGCCAGCAGACGGTGGTTGCGGCGCTGCAGCAGCACATTCTGCCGCTCGTTCCCGGACTGACGGACCGGCTGAAGAGCGGAATCACCGTCCTCGACGTGGCGTGCGGAAGCGGACGCGCGCTGCTCGAGCTCGCTGAGGCGTTCCCGGCAAGCCACTTCACCGGTGTCGATGCCTCGGTCGAGGCGATCACCGTCGCGGCCGAGGCGGCGGCGCGAAGGCGCACGCCGAACACGAGGTTCGTCAAAGGCGACATGGCGGAGCTGGATACGCCGCGCGCCTACGATCTCGTGACGGCGTTCGATGCGATCCACGACCAGGCGAAGCCGGCGGTAGTGCTCGAGCGCATTCACGCGGCGCTGAAGCCGGGCGGCGTGTTCCTGATGCAGGACATCCTCGGCCATACGCATCTGGCCGACAACATCGGCAGCCCGCTGGCGCCGTTCATGTACACGATCTCGTGCATGCACTGCATGTCGGTCTCGCTCGCGGCTGGTGGTCCGGGGCTTGGCGCGATGTGGGGACGCGAGCGCGCGCTCGAGATGCTTGCGGCGGCCGGGTTTCGCGACGCGCGGGTCGAAACGCTGCCGCACGATCCGATCAACTACTACTACATCGCGTCGAAACAGCAGTGAGCGCCTGCACGTTGACCAGCCGTTCGTTCAGGGTGCAGTTCAGGGCTGACGCCGACATCAGGCGCGGCGACTGCTCGGGGCGGGTGGAACACATCCGCTCCGGCGACGCCGCGCACTTCACTTCGGCTGACGAACTGCTCTCGTTCCTGGCGCTGTGGCTGTCGCGGGACGTCCGCGACCTGCCGCCGGCAGCCGATCGCCGGACGTGACACGAATGACCCAGTCGGAGCAAGATAGTGGCAGCCTGGGTAGTCCAATGGCTGCCTACACTTTTGGCTCCTTCCGTCTCGATTCAGCCGCAGGCCTGCTTCTCCGGGGAAGCGACACCGTTCCCCTGGCGCCGAAGGCCTTTGGCGTGCTCGAGTACCTGGTTCAGCATCCGGGACAGCTCGTCACGAAGGACGAGCTGCTCGATCTGGCCTGGGCGGACGTCCACGTCGGCGACGGCGCGCTGAAGGTCTGCGTCCGCGAGATCCGGCGCGCGCTTGGCGACGATCCGCGCACGCCGCAATACATCGAGACGGCGCACCGCCGCGGCTACCGGTTCGTCGCGACGGTCACGAAAAAAGAGGGAATGGCCGATCACCTGCCGGTGCCGGCCGACGCCCGCGATCACGACGTGGCTCGCCGCGAGCCCGCGCCGGCCGCTGCCTACAACGTGCCGGTGCCCGTCTCCGTTCAGCAGCCGCCCGACACGCATTACGCGCGCAGCGGTGACGTCAACATCGCCTATCAGGTCATCGGCGGCGGTCCCATCGATCTCGTCTTCGTGATGGGCTGGGTGTCGCATCTCGACTACTTCTGGGCGGAGCCCTCGTTCGCGCGATTCCTGAACCGTCTCGCCGCGTTCTCGCGGCTGATCCTGATCGACAAGCGCGGCACCGGCCTCTCCGATCGCGCGCCGGAACTGCCGACGCTCGAGCAGCGGATGGACGACGTGCGTGCGGTGCTCGATCAGGTGAAGTCCGAACAGGCGGCGCTCGTCGGCGTGTCGGAAGGCGGCCCGATGTGCGCGCTCTTCGCCGCCACCTATCCACACAAGACCCGCGCGCTCGTGATGATCGGCACCTACGCGAAGCGTCTGCGCGACGCCGAATACCCGTGGGCGCCGACCCGCGAGCAGCGCGAGGCCTTCTACGAGCAGATCCGCACCGACTGGGGCGGACCGATCGGCCTCGAGGAGCGGGCGCCGAGCGTCGCCGCCGACCCGGCGTTCCGCGCCTGGTGGAGCACCTACCTGCGGATGGGCGCCAGTCCGGGGGCCGCGCTCGCGCTGACGCAGATGAACGCGGAGATCGACATCAGGAACATCCTGCCGCTGATTCGCGTGCCGACGCTGGTGCTGCACCGCAAGGACGACCGCTGCCTGAAGGTAGAGGAGGGGCGCTACGTCGCCAGCCGGATTCCCGGCGCGCGGTTCGTCGAGCTGCCGGGGCAGGATCACCTGCCGTTTGTCGGCGACCAGGATGGACTGCTGACCGAGATCGAGCGCTTCATCATCGAGGCGCCGATGCTGGCGCCGTTCGACAGCGTGCTCGCCACGGTCGTGCACGCGCGCATCGAAGGAGGCGCAGGGGCTGCCGCATTCCTCGACCACGCGGCGCGCGAGTCGGAGTGGTTCCGAGGCCACACCATCGAATCATCCGCCGAACGCTTCGTCGCCGCGTTCGACGGCCCCGCCCGCGCGATCCGCTGCGCCACCGCGCTGGCGGCAGCCGCCGGCCGTTTCGGCGTCGCGGTTCGGGTCGGCATCCATACAGGGGAGTGCACGGTCGCCCACGGCAAGCCGACCGGCGGGCCGCTCGATCTCGCGTCATCGATCGCCGAGCACGCCGCACCTGGTGAAGTCCTCGTCTCGCGGACCGTCCGCGACATCGTCGGCGACGCGGGCCTGCCCTTCGAGGATCACGGGGTGTCGCGCATCGGCGAACACGCGACCTATCGGTTGTACAGCGTGTAGGTGCAATTCACCGCGGTTCCCCCACCAGCACGAAGGGCGCCCACAGGAGCGGCGTCTCGTCGAGCGGCCGCCCTGAGAGCGACGTGATCCTTCCGGCGCGGAGCGCCTCGATCAGGTGCCGCTGTGCGGCCGCCAGCGCGGCGGCCTTGGTCGTCCGCGTCGCGCTCAATCGACCGTAGAACTCCGTCATCTGCGTCGTCGCGACGGTGTCGGCAACCGGCCACAGGCTCACGAGCACGCTTGCGGCGCCCGCGTAGATGAACGCCCGCGAGAGTCCCTCGACGCCCTCGCCGCTGATGCGGCCGAGGCCGGTATTGCACGCGGAGAGCGTCACCAGATCGGCGTGGAGATCGAGTCCGAATGCTTCGGCGACCGTGAGCAGACCGTCGCCGTCCGGATCGCGCGCGGCTCGTTTCGCAGGGGAGTCGGGTGCGAGCGCCAGAAAGCTCCTCAGCGGCTCATCGTCGAAGACGACGGCGTGCGTGGCGAGGTGCACGATCGTCCGCGCCGGGGCAAGCTCGCGAACCGTGCGTTCGCGTGCCTGCGATCCAGTCAAGGCGATGACGTTCGGGTCCGAATAGAGTCTACGGATCGCATCGGCCTCGATCTCCGCGCCCGGCAGCCGCGCCAGCGGCTCCAGCGTGCCCGGTGAGAGCGGCATCTCCGGGTTCCCCACGATCAGCAGACGCGGTGTCCCGGTGTCGAGGACCCGATCGCGATTGCGCTGGGTGTAGCGCAGCACGCCGATCGACGGACTGTAGTTGAGCGTGTGCCGTTCCACGAAGTAGCGGCCGTTCGCGTCCAGCAGTGCCGCGAACGAGACGAGAAAGAGCGGCCCGTGAGGCACGATCGTTACGAGGCCATCGGCCTCTTTCGGCAGCAGATCCGCGATCGGCTCGATGAGGACTCGATGGAGAGCCTGGAGCAGGTGTGTGGCCGGCGGCTCTACAGGCGACCGGGTTGCTGTCGAATCGAACCGGGGCCTGACGGCGCCGACGAGCGCGGTCAACTTAGTTCGGGAAACCTTCGATGATCTCGCGTGGATGGAACCGTCAGGCGCAATGACCCAGATGATCAGCCGTTCGGCCGTCGAGAAGTATTCCACGACCGTTGCATTCCTCTGCCGGGCCTCGCGCCATGCCTGCGCGGTCGTGAACGGCGGCGCCGCACCGTCGCCGGGCCGGGTCTTGACGTCACGGCCTGCCAGCAGATCGAGGAACGCGCGTGTACGTGAGCGCTCCGCCATTTCGAGCGCCTGTTCGACCCGCCCCAGCTCGATGAGAATCTCGATGGCCTCGCTGTAGACAGCCTGTTTGCCTTCGAGGAAATCCGCACGAACCTCGGTTGAAGGGATCAGGCGTTCCCGCAGCGACTCGATCACCGCCACGCTCTCGAGATAGTGGTCGAGGGCAGCGCCCAGGTTTCCAAATTGCCGCTCGATCCCGCCGAGCGTCCGCAGCGTTGCCCAGCGCGCGGTGTCGGGCGCGTCGTGCGACCTCTCGACGGCACGTCTCGCATGCTCGAGCGCGCGCGGCTCGTCGCCGGAGGCAGCGTAGGCCCTGGCGATGCCGGCCAGCGCGGTGGCTTCGAACGCCGGCTGGCTGACGCCGAGCAGCCTGGTTGCCTGCCGGAACAGGTCTATCGCGGTTTCGTAGTCGCCGAACTCGAGGCTGGCGCGCGCCGCGTTTGACAACCCTGTCGCCGCGCCGCGCGCATCTCCGATCTCCTGCCAGATGGCGACCGCGCGCCGGTACTCGCGCAGCGCGGCGTCGTACTCGCGCTGCGTGAAATGGGCGTCGCCCATGCGTCCGCGTATCCAGGCCTGTTGCCGTCTGTCCCCCAGGCGTTCCTTGAGCGCGAGCGCCTGGCCGTAGAAGTCCAGAGCCTTCGAAGGATCGCGCAACCCGTCGTAGGCGATCCCCATGTGATACAGGACGAGCGCACGGCTTGGAAGCGTGTCGCCCTCATCGGATCGTGCGAGCGCGCGAGCGTGCCAGCCGAGCGCTTCGCGGTAGGCCTGCTGCTGCAGATAGACGCGCCCGATCACGTTGAGCATGTACACTTCGCCGCCGCTGTCGCCAAGCTCCCGGCGAACGTCGAGCGAGCGCTCGAAAGCGTCCAGCGCCTCGACGAAAAAGCCCTGCTCGAGCGCGACGTCGCCGAGATCCTCGAGCGCGATGCTCGCCCAGCGGCGATCCGCCCTCGATGTCAGCAACGCCAGCGCGCGTAAGTGATAGTCCTTGGCCGTGGAGTACTCGGCGCGTTTGAAGTGAACGCGGCCGATGAAAACGAGCGTCCGCGCAAGGCTGCTCCGATCGCCGATGGCATCCTGAATCGCTTCCGCCTGGTGCAGGACGTCCAGCGCGGCGTCATACTCGGACTGGCGCCAGTGCTCGTGACCGATCGAGGCCAGGACGGAGGCAACCGTCGCCTGGTCGTCCATCCCGCGCGCGATCTCGAGCGCGCTTCTGTGTCGCTCTCCACCGGCGCCGATCTGTCCTTCGAAGTCGAGCACCGATCCGAGGCGGTCCAGACAGATGGCAGTCAGCCTGGGATCGCCGAGCCGTCTCGCCGCACGGAGCGCGGCCTCCAGCTTCGCGCGCGCCGGCACGAACGCCTCGAAGTAGGCGAGGTTCTCGGCGTCGAGCACCATTGCCTCGACGGATGCCGCCCCGCGGTCGGGAGCCTGAATGAGCCCCGCCATGGCCAGCAGGAGGAACGCCGCCAGGCGATTCATGGCTTCTTTTTGAGCGCGGCCAGCGCCGCACACGCATTCGCCGATCGCGCGCTGCCAGCCGAGCAGATCGCGTTCAGCCTGGCGACACCGCGATCGGGCTGCCCGGCCCGCAGATATGCGAGCGCGAGGTACCACGATGTGTCGTTCGACAATGCGGCGTCGTTCTTCGCAAGCCGGTCGGCTTCCTCCAGCCTTGCGATCGCTTCGGCGAGACTGCCGGCGAACAGATGTGAGACTCCCAGATAAAAATGTCCCGCGGCGCTGGCGGGGTGCCGGCTGACGAACACCTGCAGCGTTTGGACGGCTCCTGAATAGTCGTCCAGACGATACGGCTCCAGCGCGCTTGCGAGCTGGTCCGCGGTTCCGGGATCCGGCCCGCGCCACACGAGGTCGCTTCCCGCCGGCGACAACTCCGGCTTTCGGAGCGCCAGCGCCGGAATGGTGCGGGTCGGATCGTCCACCGGTGGCGCCGGATGCCGCAGCTGGACGAGAAGAACCAGTCCAGCGGCGAGCAGGGCGCCCGCCGCCGTCCATCGCGCCAGACGATGCCGGCTTTCGCTCCTTTCCGGGCCCCTGCCCGCACGCACGCGGCTCGCGATGCGATTCTGCTCATCCGCCGTCATCTGCGAGACCGAAAGATCGTCGAGCGCCTGCACAAGCGCCTGGCAGACCGCACAGCTCTCGACGTGGGCGGAGATCGCGGCCTGAAGATTCGCAGGCAGCACGTCCATCTGCGACGCCTGCACGAGATCGATCGGCGGACAGTTCGACGACGCCCATGCGCCTTGTTCGAACGGCTCGGCGTCGGAGGGGAGTCGTGGATCGCGTGCCATCAGAACGCCCTCTCCATCTCGCGGCGCAGGATCGTCAGCGCGTACTGCAGATGACCCTTTACCTGGTTTTCGGTCAGGCCGAGCCGGCGCGCGATCGCGGCGCGATCGAGTCCGTGCACGTAGCGCAGAATCAGGCACGCCCGGTGGACCGCTTTCAGTCCCTTCGCGTCGGCCAGCCACGACTCGACAGAGGGCTGCCAGACGGTCTCCGCGGGAGCGGCGTACGTCTCGAGGTATCGCCTCTCCACGTTCGTCCTGCGCCAGTGATCGATCGCGCGGTTCTTCGCGACCGCGAACAGCCACGCCGGCAGCTGGCTGACGTCCACCACCGTGATGTTCCGGTGCAGCGCGAGGAAGGCCTCGCTGACGATCTCCTCGGCCACATCGCGGCGGCCGACGCATTTGAGCGCATACCGGAATACCGCTCCCGCGTACGCCGCGTAGATCTCGTCGAACTCGCTCATCTCTCTCTACGGGTAGTGGCTACCGAAACGGAAGCGAAAGTGCGTGAACAGGTGGTGGGATTTCCGGGGAGTCTAGCACGGGGTTCTTCCGCAGCGGCACCCCGGCCCGTATTACCGGGTGAACGCCAGGCGGCCGCGCGGCCGCGATGGGGGAGGACGTCATGAGGAATAGCGGGAGAGGCCTCGCAGCAATCATCGCCACGTTGCTCGCGGCCGTGTCATTTCAAAGCCATGATGCGCAGACACAGGGCGCATCCTGCTTCGCCGCCACCATTCCCGGCAACGTGCAGGGACAGGACAACGGCTCGTCGTGCGCCTTTCTCGGCATCCCGTACGCGGCCCCGCCGTTGACCGAATTACGGTGGAAACCGCCGCAGCCCGTCGCCCCGTGGTCGCCGGTCACGCGGATGGCGATAACACCACCGCCAAATTGCCTGCAGGTGAACCCGCCGGGCAGCGCCACGGTGACCGGGATGGAGGACTGTCTCAGGCTGAATATCTGGACTCCCGATCCCGCTCCGGCATCGCCGGCGCCTGTCATCTTCTGGATTCACACCGGCGCGTTCGTCTCGGCCGGCGCAAACAACGCGGCACACAACGGCCGCCTGATGGCCGAACGCACGGGAACGATCGTCGTCGCGGCCAACTACCGGCTGGGGCCCATGGGGTTTCTCGCTCATCCGGCACTGACCGCCGAGAACCCGGGCTATTCGTCCTCCGGCAATTACGGTCTTCTCGACCAGCGCGCGGCGCTCGCGTGGGTGCGCGACAACATCGCCGCCTTCGGCGGCGATCCGGACAACATCACGATCGCCGGCCAGTCGGCCGGCGGCCACAGCGTGAGCTTGCACCTCGTATCGCCCGGAAGCGGCGGGATGTTTCAGCGCGCCATCATGCAGAGCGGCTACGCGTCGTCGCTGTGGCCAACGCTGTCTGAAAGCGAATCCGTGGGCGCGTCGCTCGCCGCGGCAGTCGGCTGCACGAATCCTTCGGAAGTCCTCGCGTGTCTCCGCGCCAAGCCACGCAACGACATCATGCTGGCGCTGCCGACGGGGCAGCAGCAATGGGCAGAGACGCCGCGCGCCGCCTGGGGCCCGGTCGTGGACGGCCTCGAGATTCCGGATCAGCCGCGGCGGTTGTACGAAGACGGAACGTTCAATCGAGTCCCGCTGATAATCGGCGCGACGCGCGACGAAGGATGGATCTACGCGGACAGAAGCTACCCGTCAGGGCTGACCGAGAGCGAGTACCACGCCGCGGTGAGCAGCGAGTTCGGGGACGCCGAAGCGCCGGCGATCCTCGCGAAGTATCCCGCGGCCAGCTTCCGATCGCCGAAGCACGCGCTTTCCCAGATCGCCGGCGACGTCGAGGCCTTCTGCGAGGTCCGCCGCGTTGCGAGTCTCGTGTCGCGGACGGGCACACGCGTCTACATGTATTCATTCGAGCGCGAGGTTGCCGCCGTGGCCGGGGATCAGGTCATCCACGGCATCGACCCGAACTTCATGTTCGGCAACAATTTCGTGATGCCGGTCGTCTACGCGCTCAACCCCGAAGAGCGCGCGCTCTCCAATTCGATCATGGACTACTGGACGCGCTTCGCCGCGACCGGCGATCCCAACGGTGGCGAGAGCCTGAAATGGCATCGGGTCAGAGCGCCGCAAGGGATTGGGGACGGCGCTGCCAGATACCTGATTCTCGATCTGCCGTTCAGGAAGGGTGTTCGTCTCCGGCAGGAGCAGTGTGAGTTCTGGGATCAGCAGTTTCTCAGATCGATCGTCGGATCCGTCCCTGCCGGCAAGTAAAGGGTCAGTCACGCCCGCCGCTTCTCTACAAGAGGATTAAGAGAACAGGGGAATATTTTTTCTCCTGTTCTCTTGATCTCCTGTTAGGAACTCAGGTGATCGACCGGACGTATGCGAATTCACCCTCCGGTAAAGTCGTTCAACCTCCGGAAAACCGGGGTCAGGCGATGTCAGGAGAGTCGCCGAACTTTTCCACCTTCGGGTTCTCGCCGTGGTTCGGCACTGCCTCGCGGTCCATGGCCGACATGCCGATAGCCTTCTCAGAACCCCGCTTCCCACCTGGAATCAACCTGAAATCACGCACCGTTTCTCGTTCTTCCGCTTCGCGCTTCGTTTCCGGAGCCTTCGATGCGGAGTACACGCTCGTGTCGGGCTTTTTCTCGTCCATCGGCAGGCCTCCGGCTTGTTGTATTCACGATCCAGGCCGTCTTGAGCTATCAGCTATCAGCTGATCAGCCTTCAGCACGCCAACGGCTGAGAGCTGAAAGCTGACAGCTGACAGCTGTCTTTATTGCTTAGCTTGAACCGCGCCAGGAGGCGCGCTACGGTATGGCAGCAATACGATGCCAGTCACGATCACCTGCCCCCAACTGGCGGATCCCGCGGTCCAGTCCCAGCTGGCGTCCGCGGTTCGGGCCGTCATCAAGCGCTGGCGACCGTCGTTCGAGCTCTGGAAACTGTCAATCTTCCGTTCACAATCCGGCAAGGGATGGGATCTCGCGATCAGCGGGCCGCGGTTCCGGAAGGTCTTCACGCTTTACGGGCCGGTCGACGATCTTCCCGGGCTCGTGACCGCCTACGTCGATGCCATACTCGCGGAGAAAGCTGTCGCGCGCTAGGTTCGACAGCCCCGCTTGCTCTCGTCCTTCGACTCTCCATAAGCTGACATCATGGGCTGGGCGCAGTGGATGCGTGTCTTCGATACCGTCAGCGGTCTCGTTCAGGTCGCGGGACGGATGCGGCGACCGGAAGGCGCCGATCCGGCCGCCCTCCAGGCCTCGCCGGCCGGGAACGCGCTCGGCCAGATCGAAGCGCGTCTGGCGGGCGTGGTCGTCGCCGCGCTGAAGGAAGCCTTCGACCGCGACAGCGCCCGGCTCGAGCTCGAACGCTCGCAGATCGAATCAGAACGGCGCCGCGCCGAGGAGGCGCTGCGCGCCGAGGTCCGCCGTCAGGCCGCCGATCGTCTGCTCGGCGGACTCAGGCTGATCGCCCTCGTGTCGGCGGGCGCGTGGGCGCTGTCGGCCGCGCTCGGCGTCTGGCTCCCCGGCATGCGCGAAGGGCCGGCGCGGCTGATCCTCGGCGGCGGCTGGCTGCTCGCGTTCGCCGCGCTCGGCTGCACGCTGGCCGGCTGGCAGGCCGTGACCGCCTGGTCGAGTGTGTCGAGCGGAGGTCCCGATTTTCCCAGGCACCAGGCGATCGCAGCCGCGCCATGGCTGCTCATTGCCGCGCTGCTGTTGACGGGGACAAGTCTGTTGATGGCGCTCTGAGACGTGCGACGTGCGACGTGCGGTGTACCGTTAACGCGGAGGTGAAATGATCATCGTCTATGGGGCCGACTGGTGCGAGGATACGAAGCGAAGCCGCCGCCATCTGCGGCGGCTCGCGGTGGCGCACCATTACGTGAATATCGACGAGGATCTCGACGGGCTCGAGCGCGCGCTGGCGTTGAACAACGGACGCCGCCGGACGCCGATCATCGATCTCGGCCTCGAGGGCGCCACGCTGGTCGAGCCCGACAACGACACGCTGGCCGGCGCGCTCGTCGAGCTCGAAATGCTGACGCAGGAGGACGTCCACGAGCGCATGGGCGTGCAGAACGTCGGCGACGTCGAGCGGGTGGCGCGGACCGTTGCCGGAATGAGCCTGCTCGCCGGCGCCACCGCCGTCCTCTCGTTTGCGCGGTCCTCTCGCCTTCCTCGGCGCCGTCGTCACGCTCACCGGCGTCACCGGCTGGTGCCCCGCTTACTATCCGCGGGCGTGACGTCGCTCGGCGGCCCCGGCGACAGGCCTGACGAAACGATGCGCGGGCGATGGCTGGCGCGGCGCGACAGCCGCAGCCTGTCGCGATCGAGGAGCCCGCGCAGTGAAGACGACGAGCGACAGCGCCATCGAGGCGGTCGCTTCCGCACGCCACTCGGATCCGTTCTCGATACTCGGGCCTCACCTCGATGCCAGCACGCTCGTCGTCCGCGCCTGCCTGCCCGCCGCGGAGAGCGTCTCGATCCTCTACGACGGCCGCGAGGCGCCGATGGTCCGCCGGCATGCTGCCGGCGTGTTCGAAGCGGCCATTCCAGGACTCGCCAGCGTTCCCGATTACCGCCTGAAGGTCACCTACCGCGACCGGACCGTCGTCGAGCTGGACGATCCCTATCGCTACGGGAGAGTGGTTTCGGATTACGACCTCTATCTGTTCGGCGAAGGCAACCACACACGCATCTACGATCGGCTCGGTGCGCACCCGCTGAAGGTCGGGCACGCGGACGGCGTTCATTTCGCCGTCTGGGCGCCCAACGCGACGCGGGCGAGCGTCGTCGGCGATTTCAACGGGTGGGACGGACGCGTGCATCAGATGCGGCTGCTCGGCGCCAGCGGCGTGTGGGAGATCTACATCCCGGGCGTGCATGCCGGGCAGCGGTACAAGTTCGAGCTGCGCTCGCCGTACGGCGCGGTGATGCAGAAGATCGATCCGTTCGCGTTCGCGTTCGAAGTGCCGCCGCTGTCCGCGTCGGTCGTCTGCCGCCCTGATTACGAGTGGACCGATGGCGACTGGATGAGCGGCCGCACGGGCAAGGAATGGTGGCTGCACGAGCCGGTCGCGATCTACGAGGTCCATCTCGGATCGTGGGCACGCCTGCCGGAGGAGGGCGACCGCTACCTGACCTATCGCGAGCTGGCAGATCGGCTGATTCCCTACGTCACGAAGATGGGCTACACCCACATCGAGCTGCTGCCGGTGATGGAGCATCCGTATTCCGGATCGTGGGGTTATCAGGTGACCGGGTTCTACGCGCCGACGAGCAGGTTCGGGCCGCCGCAGGACTTCAAGTATTTCGTCGATGCGTGTCATCGCAGCGGCATCGGCGTGATTCTCGACTGGGTGCCGGGCCACTTCCCGAAGGATGCGCATGCGCTCGCGCGGTTCGACGGCACGGCGCTGTTCGAGCACGCGGATCCGCGCCAGGGAGAACACCGCGACTGGGGCACGCTGATCTTCAACTACGGGCGCAACGAGGTCCGGAACTTCCTGCTCGCCAACGCGCTGTTCTGGCTGCACGAGTACCACGTCGACGGCCTGCGGGTCGACGCGGTGGCGTCGATGCTCTACCTCGATTACTCCAGGCATGCGGGCGAGTGGGTGCCCAACCGGTATGGCGGCCGCGAGAACCTCGAGGCGATCGAGTTCGTGCGCCAGCTGAACGCGCTGACGCACGGCGAAGCCGCGGGCTCGATCACCGTCGCCGAGGAGTCGACCGCCTGGCCGTCGGTGAGCCGTCCGACCTGGCTCGGCGGCCTCGGGTTCACGTTCAAATGGAACATGGGCTGGATGAACGACATCCTCCAGTACATCGGCAAGAACGCGGTTTACCGGCGCTGGGAGCACCGGCACATCACGTTCTCGCTGCTCTACGCGTTCAGCGAGAACTTCATCCTGCCGTTTTCACACGACGAGGTCGTGCACGGCAAAGGATCGATGTGGGGGAAGGTGCCGGGAGACGACTGGCAGAAGGCGGCCACCCTGCGCGCGCTTTACGGCTACATGTATGCGCACCCCGGCAAGAAGCTGATGTTCATGGGGCTGGAGTTCGGCCAGGTGCGCGAATGGAACCACGACAGGAGCCTCGACTGGCACCTGCTCGAGGATCCGCTGCACGGCGGGCTTTGCCGCTTCGTCGCCGACGTCAACCATGTCTATCGCCGCGAGCGCGCGCTGCACGATCAGGATTTCGACGGCAGCGGGTTCGAGTGGATCGACTGCAACGACAGCGAGAACAGCGTGGTGTCGCTGATCCGCCGCTCGCGCGACAAGCAGGAATTCGTGATCGCGGTCCTGAACTTCACGCCGGTGCCGAGAGACGGCTACCAGATTGGCGTCCCGCGCGCCGGCGCCTACACCGAAATGCTCAACAGCGACGCGGCAGCGTACGGCGGCGGCAATCTCGGGAACGGCGGAACCGTATTCACCGAGGCCATCCCCTCGCATGGGCACAACGACTCGCTGCGGATCACGCTGCCGCCGCTGGGGTTCTTGCTTCTCAAACCGATCAGCACGTAGCACGTGACAAGTAGCACGTCGCACGTAGCACGTCGCACGCAGCACGTTATTTGTGCGCCATTCCCTCGATCCGATCCCACTCGTCGTCGTTGACCGGCATCACCGAGAGGCGCGACATCCGCACCAACGGGAATGACGCGAAGAACTTGTCGGCCTTGATCGCCGCGAGCGTGACGGGTGAGTCGAGCTTCTTCACCGGCCCGACGTCGACCGCGTGCAGCTTGCCCGTCTTGTCGGCCGGATCCGGATACGCGGCGCCCAGCGCCTTGGCGACGCCGACGACCGACTTCTCGTCGCCGGTGTGGTAGAAGAAGATGCGATCGCCTTTTTGAACCCCTCGCAGGTGCTTCTGCGCGAGCGGGTTGCGTACGCCGGTCCAGGACGTTTTCCTGTCGCGCGCGAGGTCGTCGTAGCTGTAGTGTGTCGGCTCTTCCTTGAATAACCAGTTCATGGCGAAAACGACTATACCGCCGATTGCGCCCGACTGGGCGGCGCTGCGGCTGAAGGATCGCATCAAGCCCGGCCTGCGCGTGCTGTTCGTCGGCATCAACCCCGGCGTCCGATCCGCGATCACCGGCCACCATTTCGCCGGCTTCTCGAATCGCTTCTGGAAGCTGCTCTGGGAATCAGGTCTCGTCCCGGAACGCATCACCTATGCGGATGACGACCGGTTGATCGAGTGGGGCTTCGGGATCACGAACCTGATCGCACGGCCGAGTCCAGGGATCGACACGCTTCGGCCCGCGGAGTACGTGGAAGGGTGGACGATTCTCGAGCGCAAGATACGCCGATACCGTCCGCGAGTCGTCGCGCTCGTGGGTGTCACGCTCTATCGTGCGATCGTTCCGCTGCTCGACGGCGTGAAGACGCGCGGGACGCTGCGGATCGTCGCCGGCCCGCAGGACGTGACCATCCACGGCGCGCGCGTGTTCGTGCTGCCGAACCCGAGCGGCCGGAACGCGAACTTCAGTTATGAGGAAATGCTCGAGGCGTTCAGGGGACTGAGGCGGGAAGTGGTCAGGAGCTCCCGTCGCAGGAGCTCCTGACTGTAGCTTCCGCCTTTAGGCGGAAGGATCTACTGGCCGCCGCCGCCCGGGCTGATCTGTCCGCGGATCTCTCCGCCGGGCGGACTGCACCGTGTGGACGTTCGCGTAGGCGCGCCCTCTTCGAATGTGGGCGAGTATTTCGTCGAACTCTCCGGGGGCGATGCCCTGGCCCGCCGGCCCGATGACGTCAGCTGCCGTCACGGTGCGCGATGACCTCTCCGTTCCTTCGGTCAGCAGCGCCGGTGACACAGCGGCGTGCCAGCCGGCCCGGGCAGCCGGCGCCGGAAGCGTGAAGGTGTGCCACACAGCCAGATCGAGATTCCCCCGTTGGTCAGCGGCTTCCCGAGATGGATGTGGGCCTGCGTGACATCGGACTGCATGTCCCGGAATGTCAGCGTGTACTCGAGCGCAGTCCCATCGTCTGTGACCCGCGCGCGGAACTCGGCCCGCGGCCGGGAGTGGATACCAGAGGCACCTCTTCAAGGCCCTTCAGATCGGCCCTGAGCGACTGGGCCTGCGAACCCTCTTGAGCAATAACGGTTGGTGTCGCAAGTAACGCGACGGTAAAAGCGGCGAACAATACGGGGAGCCGTTTCATCGCAAATCCTCCTTGGTGTGGCGCACCTGCGGAGGCAATCCGCATACCGCTGGAAGTGCCTCTAACCGGTTGAAAACACGACCGGACCTGGGCCCGCAGGGTTACGCAACGCGTAAGGCTACACGAAACGCGTAAACAACTCCCAACAGCCAACTCCCAATTCCCAAATTGTTATTTGGGCCTTTGCTCTTTGGGAGTTGGGAGTTGGAAGTTGGGAGTTACGAATGAACCCCCGGCGCCTCGTGCCCGGTTCGCGCGACGTACTCGACGTAGGTGCCGGGATAGACGTGCGGCTCGGCGTCCGTGCCGCTCTCGCCTCCGAGCTCGAGAACCTTGTTGCCGAGGCCGCGCAGAAACGAGCGATCGTGCGACACGAAGAGCATCGTGCCCTCGAACTGGGAGAGTGACGTCACCAGCATTTCCTTCGTCGCGAGATCGAGGTGGTTGGTGGGCTCGTCGAGCACCAGGAAGTTGGGCGGATCGAGCAGCATCCGCGCCATGACGAGCCGCGTCTTCTCGCCGCCCGACAAGGATTTGATCCGCTTGTCGACGTCATCGCCCGAGAACTGAAACGCACCGAGCAGATTGCGCAGGACGCCGGTCGACTCGTGCGGAAAGTCCTTTTCGATCTGTTCCCAGATCGTCAGCTCTGGATCGAGGATGTCGAGCGCCTGCTGCGCGAAGTAACCGAGCTTCAGGCTGGCGCCGAGCCGCACGGCGCCGGAGTCTGGCGCAAGCGCGCCGGCCACCATCTTGAGCAGCGTCGTCTTGCCGGCGCCGTTGCGGCCCATCACGCACCAGCGCTCGCCGCGCCGGATGGTCAGGTCCAGATGGTCGTGGACCAGATGGCGTCCGTAGGCCTTGGTGACGCCTTCCAGCACCGCGACCTGTTCTCCCGAGCGTGGCGGCTGCCGGAATTCGAATTCGACGACGCGGCGCTTCTTGGGGAGTTCGATCTTTTCGATTTTCTCGAGGGCCTTGACGCGGCTTTGTACCTGCGCGGCCTTCGCGGCATGCGCCGCGAATCGTTCGATGAAGCGCTGTTCCTTGGCGAGCATCGCCTGCTGACGCGCATAGGCGGCTTCACGGTTCGCTTCACGGATGGCGCGCTCGCGCTCGTAGAAGTCGTAGTTGCCCGAATAGCTCGTGATCTCGCCGCCGTCGATCTCGGCGATCTTCGTCACGATGCGGTTCATGAAGTCGCGGTCGTGCGACGTCATCAGCAGCGCGCCCGTCTGCGACTTCAGGAACGCTTCGAGCCAGATGATCGATTCGATGTCGAGGTGATTCGTCGGCTCGTCCATCAGCAGCACGTCCGGCCGTCCGAGCAGCACGCGGGCCATCGCCACCCGCATCTTCCAGCCGCCGGAGAGCGCGCCGACGTCGCCGTCGATCCGTTCGTCAGAAAAACCAAGCCCGTGGAGCACTTCGCGCGCCTGGCTCTCGAGCGCGTAGCCGCCGAGGTGTTCGTATTCCTCCTGCACCTCACCGAAGCGCGCGAGGACGCGATCCATGTCAGCGGCGGCGGGATCTGCCATCGCGTGCTGCAGCGCTTCCAGCTCGTGGTGGAGGTCGCCGACGCGCCCGCTGCCGGCGATCGCTTCGTCCAGCACCGAGCGGCCGGACATTTCCTCGACGTCCTGGCGGAAGTAGCCGATCGTCAGCTTCTTCGGCACCGTCACGTCGCCTTCGTCGGGCGCTTCCTCGCCGACGATCATCCGGAACAGCGTGGTCTTGCCCGCGCCGTTCGGGCCGACGAGGCCGACCTTTTCTCCTGGGTTGAGCTGGAAGGAGGCGTCGACGAAGAGGATCTGTTGGCCGTGACTGTTTGCTGACTTTGTTGAAGGAGATCACCTGACGATTCTACAACTCGAGCGAATACCTGCTGTAGCACTCGCGCTAGACTGAAATCATGTCGATTCTGCGGTGGCTGGGACTGGAGGATGGCGAGGAAGAGTCCGCAAGTGGACAGCCTTGGCGAGATCGAGAAGGCGCTGACCGATCTCGATCCGGGCCAGGCACGCTATGTCGCCGGCTTCGCCTACATTCTCAGCCGCGTCGCGCGCGCCGATCACGACGTCAGCGATGAGGAATCGGCATTGATGACCGAGCTCGTGGCCGAGCACGGCGGCCTGCCCGGCGATCAGGCGGGGCTGGTCGTCCGCATCGCGACGACGCAGACGCTGCGCCACGGCGGCACCGAGGACTTCATCGTCACGCGCGAGTTCAGCCGCATCGCGACCCGCGATCAGAAGCTCGCGCTGCTGCATTGTCTCTTCGCGGTGAGCGCGACCGACGCGTCGATCAGGACGATCGAGGACAACGAGATCCGGCGCATTGCCAGCGAAATGAAGCTGGAACACGGCGACTTCATCCGCGTGCGATCCGCGCACACCGGGAATCTGGAAGTTCTCCGCCGGAAATCGGACCAGTGACGAATGGTGGGACGAAGCGTCAGTAGTCACCAGAGCCGCGTTGACCGTCTAGATCCGCGTCATAAAACGTCCCGCTGCTGATTCTCGTCTAAGACTCCGCTCGCGCACCTGTCGCGGGCTGGAGGGCATTTCAATGTACAGCGTCATACGAAGAAGCATTCCCGTGACAGTCCTGATGTGCGTGGTGAGCCTGCTCGTCGCGTCAGCCGCGATGGCGCGCCAGGGAGCGGATCTCACCGTCACCGTGTCGTACACAGGCAAGGGACCGGTGAATGAGAAGAACGACGTGCTCGTCTTCCTGTTCGATCATCCGGATCCGACCTCGGAGAGCCGTCCGCTCAGCCTGCAGACCGTCACCAAGAATGGCGGCGTCGCGACCTTCAAAGGCGTCACGGCCGCGAGCGTTTATGTCGTGGCGGTCTACGACGAGAAGGCGAACTACGACGGCAAGAGCGGTCCGCCGCCAACAGGCAGTCCGATCGCGACCTACTCGAAGGCTGGCAAGCCTGTTCCCGTCAATCCGGCCAAAACGCCGAAGGTCGCCTTCAAGTTCGGTGATGAGAAGCGGTGGAAATGAGTCACGTCGCACGTGACCAACCAGCACGTCGGCACGTCGCACGGTCGCACGTCGCACGTGGCACGTCGCACGTGACGCACGTCGCACGTGGCACGTCGCACGTGGCACGTAGCACGTCGCACGTTTTAAGATGTCTGAATGCTAAGACGGCTAAGCTCTGCTGCCTGCTGCTCGCTCCTGCTGGCCATTACCCTTTCTGCGCAGTCCGCGCCGCCCCAGCCGGATGCGAAGGTCTTTCTCGAGCATGTGAATGCCGAGATGCTCCGGTTGGGCAACGCAGCCAGCCGCGCGGGCTGGACGCAGGCCACCTACATCACTCCCGACACCGAGACGATGGCGGCGGAAGCGAATGAGGCGCTCGTCAACGCGGCCACCGGTTTCGCGAAGCAGGCGGCGAAGTTCGGCGACGCGAAGGTCACGCCGGCGGATCGGCGTCAGCTGGATCTCCTGAGGACCTCGCTGACGGTCGCCGCGCCGGTGGACCCGAAAGAAGCGGAGGAGGTCACCCGGCTGCTGGCGGGGATGGAAGGCGCCTACGGGCGAGGCAAGTACTGTCCGTCCGGCGCGCAGGGCGAGGATTGCCTCGACATCGAGGAGATCACCGAGATCCTCGCGGAGAATCGCGATCCCAAGCGTCTGCAGGAAGTGTGGGAGGGATGGCACACCATCTCGATCCCCATGCGGAAGGACTACGCGCGGTTCGTCGAGCTGTCGAACAAGGGCGCGCGTACGCTGGGCTTCGCCGATACCGGCGCGATGTGGCGCAGCAAATACGACATGCCGCCCGACGCGTTCGCGAAGGAGCTGAATCGGCTCTGGGAGCAGTTGCGGCCGTTCTACATCTCTCTGCACGCGTACGTCCGCACCCGCCTGCGCGAGAAGTACGGGTCGATCGTTCCGGAGAAGGGACCGATTCCGGCGCACCTGCTCGGCAACCTGTGGCAGCAGGACTGGTCGAACATCTACCCGCTCGTCGCACCGGCCGGCGCCGGCGCCGGCGTCGATCTCACGGAACGGCTGAAGGCGAAGAAGGTCGACGCGCTCGAGATGGTCCGCATCGGCGAGCGGTTCTTCACGTCGCTCGGCTTTGCGCCGCTGCCGAAGACGTTCTGGGAGCGTTCGCTGTTCGTGAAGCCGCGCGACCGCGAGGTCGTCTGCCACGCGAGCGCGTGGGACGTCGACAACCTGGACGACCTCCGCATCAAGATGTGCATCGACGTCAACGCGGAGGACTTCACCACCATTCACCACGAGCTCGGCCACAACTTCTATCAGCGCGCCTACAACACGCTGCCGACGCTCTTCCGCGACAGCGCGAACGACGGCTTCCACGAAGCGGTCGGCGACACGCTCGCGCTGTCGGTGACGCCGGAGTACCTCGTCAGGATCGGCCTGCTCGACAAGGCGCCGCCCGCCACCGATGACATACCGCTCCTGCTCCGCGCCGCGCTCGAGCGGCTCGCCTTCCTGCCGTTCGGGTTGATCGTGGATCAATGGCGCTGGCAGGTGTTCGACGGATCCGTCGCGCCCGCGAACTACAACCGCGCGTGGTGGGACCTCAAGCTGAAATACCAGGGGGTGGCGCCGACGGCGCCCCGCGGCGAGGAGTTCTTCGATCCCGGCGCCAAGTACCACGTGCCCGCGAACACGCCGTACACGAGATACTTCCTCGCCGGCATCCTCCAGTTCCAGTTCCATCGCGCGCTCGCGAAGGAAGCCGGCTGCACCGGGCCGCTGCATCGCTGCTCGATCTACGGCAGCAAGGAAGCGGGGAAGAAGCTCGAGGCGATGCTGAAGATGGGCGCGTCGCGTCCGTGGCCGGAAGCGCTCGAGGTGCTCACCGGCCAGCGCGAGATGGACGCGAGCGCGATGGCCGACTACTTCGCGCCGCTCAAGAAGTGGCTCGACGAGCAGAACAAGGGCAAGGCGGTGGGGTGGTAGGCCGACGCGAGTTCGTTTCCTGGACGACGTCAGCGCTGGTTGCGGCGCACTTCGAGTGGATCGAGGGCGAGGCGACAGGAAGGCCGGAGACCGTGTCCGGCGATGAACGAATCAGAATCCGCGCGCTCGATCTGCTGACGTCAGCGCCGCTGACGGCAATGCGCGAGTTCTACAACCGCGTGCTCGGGCTGCGCGTCCTCGACGAGAAGGCCGGCCAGCTGACGATCGCCGGCGGCTCCACGCGTCTGACATTCCGCCCCGCGGAGGATCGCCACGGCAAGCCCTTCTACCACTTCGCGTTCAACATCCCCGAGAACAAGATCCTCGCGGCGCTAGCCTGGCAGAAAGCCCGATCGCCGCTGATGCCGATACCGGCGCGCCTGCGCGATCCCCAGCTTCCCGACGAAATCGTCGACTTCCGCCACTGGAACGCGCACTCAATCTTCTTCTTCGACCCCGGCGGCAACGTCGTCGAATACATCGCCCGCCACGATCTGAAAAACGCGCGACCCGGAGAGTTCGGTACGGACGACATCCTTCATGCCAGCGAGATTGCTTTTGTCGTGGACGACGTGAAGGAGGCGAGCGCGGGGTTGAAGCCGGTGGCCGGCGTCGAGCAATATCGCGGCGCCGACGATCAGTTCGTCGCGCTCGGCGATGAGATGGGGCTGTTGCTGGTGATGAAGCGCGGCCGGGCCCTGAATTTCGATCCGTCGAGCACCGAGAAGGCCGCGGCAGTGTTTCCCACGACCGCATCAATCGCCGGCCCGCAGCCATCCAAGTACCGAGTGGCCGGGATTCCCATACCTCCTGTCGATCACGTGAGTTCTTAACAGGAGGATAAGAGATCAGGAGAAAAACCGTTCTCCTGTCCTCTTGTCCTCTTGTAGAGAAGCGGCGAGGTGATTCGGGGTTTAACAGGAGGATCAGTGAGATCAGGAGCCAAGAATATCGGATCTGATCCTTACATCGAGTCGGTATGATCTCCTGTGATCTCCTGAAGTCCTATTCGGCGCGGAGCGCTTCAATGGGGTTCACGCGCGATGCGCGTAACGCCGGTGCGACCGCGGCGATGCAGGAGACGATTATCAAAGTCACAGCCACCGTGCACAGCGTGACCGGGTCGGCGGGAGAGACGCCGACCAGCAACCCCTGTATCAGGCGGCCGGCGAGCAGCGCGAGCGCACAGCCGATCGCGACGCCGGCCGCGGCGTTCTGCAGGCTCTCGCGGAGGACACCGCGGGCGACGACGTGCGGCGGTGCGCCGAGCGCGAGCCGCACACCAATCTCGCGCGTGCGGGTGGCGACGAGGATCGTGAGCAGGCCGTAGAGGCCGAGCGCTGCGAGCAGGAGCGCCGCGCCGGCGAACGTGCCGATTACGCTGGTGGTCACCCTGCGAGCCACGAGCTGATCCGCCAGGATTCTGCCGAGGGTGGTCGGCTGGCTGAACGTGATGGCGCGATCCAGCGCGGCGACCGCCGCGCGGATGTCGCTCGCGCGGTTCAGCGGATCACCTGATGTCCGCACCATCAGATCCACGCCCGTCTGCGGGAACTGCCTCGTGCTCAGATAGAAGGCTGGCCGCAGCGGAGCCTCGAGACCGCGGAATCGCTCGTTCCCTACTACCCCGACGATCTCGAAGTCACTCGCAGCGATCTGCGGGTAGGTGAATTGTGGCGCGGAGGCTCGCAGCCGCCGGCCGATGACGCGCCCGCCCAGCGCCCGCGCGAATTCTTCGTTGATCACCGCGGCCCCAGGCCTGTCGAGATCGTCCTCTTCGACGAGCCTGCGGCCCTCGAGGACATCGACGCCCAGCGCCTCGAAGTAGCCGGGGCTCACGATGCGGAGCTCCGCATCGAGCCGGCTGTCCTGCGACGTCGTGTCGCCCGACACGGCCGGAGATTCGCTCCAGTTGGCCTGAAGCGGGTGATCGTATGCAACGGCAACGGCGCGGACCCCGGGAACGGCGGCGACGCGTGCCAACAGTTCGCGCTCTGCCGCAGCGATGCGCCTGGCGTCCATCGGCTGCGGGGAAGGGAGTCCGATGGTTGCAACAAAGACGTTCTCGATGTCGAAACCGGGATCCTCGCTGCGGACCGACTGCAGCGAGCGTGACAGGAGTCCGGCCGCGGCGATCAACGCGACGGCGACCGAGATCTGCGAGACGACCAGCACGCGATAGATCGTTCGTCGCGGCCGCTCGGGAACGCCGCGGGGCGCCGGCGCCAGCATGACCAGCCGGCGGATCGGCCACAGGGTGATCACCAGCGCCGCGACGATCGCCAGCATGATGGCGATGCCCGCCGCCGACAGATCGACCCGGGGCGTGGTGAGGAATGGAACCGTTGGCGGCAGCTGCGACGGGATGGCCGCGAGCGCCAGCCGCGCGAGCGCGATGCCGGCCAGGCCGCCGGCGAGCGCAGGCAACAGGGCCTCGATCGTCACCTGCCGCACGAGCCTCGAGGCGCCGGCGCCGATCGCCGCGCGAACCGCGAACTCCGCGCGCCGCGCCTCGAATCCGGAGACATACACGGAAGCAAGGTTCGCGCACGCGATGAGCAGGATGGCAAGCGCCGCGCCGGCGAGCGCAAGGAGCGGTGTTCGCGCGTCGCGAACGAACTGCTCGCGCAGCAGCGTCACGCGTCCCGCATGCGGGTCCGGCGCCGCGGCGTCGTTGGAGGCGTTCACGATCTCCCGTGCCTGCGCCGGCGTGACGTCTGGCGCCAGCCTGGCCACGACGCCGAAGACGTGCGCGCGGCCGCTCTGATCGAGCTGCGGCGTACGTGGAATCGGGATCCAGAGCCGCTGATCCTCGGGATCGATCGTCACCGTCGCCGGGTTCACCGGCCAGCCGGGATAGACGCCGGGCGGCATGACGCCGACGACCGTGTACGCCTGACCGTTGAGACGCAGCGTCGTGCCAATGACGTCCGGCTTGCTGCCGAACCGTTCCGACCACAATGCATTCGACAGGATGACGACGTTGCTCTGGCCGGGCACTTCGTCGGCGCGAGTGAACGTGCGGCCGAGCCGCGCGGCGACACCGAGCGTCGTGAAGTAGTCGGCCGACACACGAACGCCGTGGATCGACATGGCGCCGGCCGGCGTGTCGATCGTGAACCCCCCCGCGGCAAAGACGGCGATTGACGAAAACGCCGCGGTGGCGTGGTCGCGCCACCGAGCGTAGCGCGCCGCGGTGGCGCGGGTCGCGTTCAGGCTCCCGTCGCGCTCGACGTCCTCCCACACGAACACCAGCCGCCCATCGTCGGGGAACGGCAGCGCCCTCCAGAGGACCGCGCGGGCGAGCCCGAACGCGGTCGTCGCGGCGCCGATGAACACGGCGAGGGTTGCGGCGACCGCAAGCGCCAGCGCGGGCTTCCGAAACGTGCGGCGGAACGCTGAGTTGAAGTCGCTGGAGAAGTTTTCGAACATGAGGACACCTCGCGCGTGTCCGTTAGACGAAACCAGTACGACCGGGGTTGGCTCAGGGCAGACCTAAAGGTCTGCGCTACGGCTGTCGTGAGACCGGGCAGACCTAAAGGTCTGCGCTACGGCTGTCCTTGCCCTGCTGTCGTAGCGCAGACCTTCAGGTCTGCCTCAGACTACGCCGTCGTCGCCAGATCTTCGCCCCCCACCAGCACCTTTCGATAGTACGCGAGCGCCTGCGCCACGCACTGATCCATGTTGTAGTACTTGTAGGTCCCGAGCCGGCCGAGGAAGTGCACCCCGGCGGTCTGGTCGGCGAGCGCCTGGTATTTGCGGTAGGTCTGCTGGTTCTCCGGCCGCGGAACAGGGTAGTAGGGATCCCCTTCCGCCTGCGGGTACTCGTACACCAGCGTCGTTTTCGTGTGCTGCTGGCCGGTCAGGTATTTGAACTCCGTCACCCGCGTATAGGCGTTCTCGTTCGGGTAATTGATGACCGGCGCCTGCTGCGCGACCTCGACGTTGCAGGTCTCGAACTGGAAGCGCAGCGATCGATAGGGCAGCCTGCCGAAGCGGTAGTCGAAGAACTCGTCGACCGGTCCGGTGAAGATCACCTCGCTGTGCGGAATCATCGTCCGCACCTCGCGGTAATCGGCGTTCAGCAGGATCTTGATGTTCGGATGCGTGAGCATGCGCTCGAACATGCGCGTGTACCCGTGCAGCGGCATCACCTGGTAGGTGTCGGTGAAGTATCGATCGTCGCGATTGGTCCGGACCGGCACGCGTGCCGTCACCGCCGCGTCGAGCTCCGACGGATCGAGGCCCCACTGTTTCCGCGTGTAGTTGCGGAAGAACTTCTCGTACAGCTCGCGCCCGACTTTGCTGACGATCACGTCCTCCGACGTGCGGATGTGCGCGCACGGCTCCGCGACCGATCGGAAGAACTCGTCGAGCTGAAACGACGTCAGGTTCGTGCCGTACAGCTGATTGACCGTATTGAGATTGATCGGAATCGGCACGAGCTGTCCGTCGACGCAGGCAAGCACCCGATGCTGATACGGACGCCAGTCGGTGAACTGCGACAGGTAGTCGTAGACGTCGCGCGAATTCGTGTGGAAGATGTGCGGCCCGTACTTGTGGACGAGCAGGCCCGCTTCGTCGTAGTGATCGTAGGCGTTGCCGCCGATGTGCGGCCGGCGATCGCAGATGAGCACCTTCTTGCCCGCGTCGGCGGCGAGCCGCTCGGCGATCGTTGCGCCGGCGAACCCTGCGCCGACGACCAGGTAATCGAACATGGAACCCTCCCGGACGAGTGGGTTAACCGGCGGCGGCCGCGCCGGACGGCGCGGCGGCGCCGCCGAGGGCGGCTTCGATGAGACGGCGCATCCGCGTCCACGTGCCGTCCCAGGACGTCTGGCGCAGGAATGCGTCCGCGTCGCGCATGCGCGCAATCGGGTCGTCCGCCATCGACGCCTCGCACGCCACGACGAAATCGCCGACCGTGTCGGCAATGCGCACGAGGCCCTGCTGGCCGTAGGGGCGGATCACGTCGCGGATCGAAGTGGAGACGACGGGCTTGCCGGCCGCCATGTATTCGGGCGTCTTCGTCGGGCTGATGAAGCGGGTCGCATCGTTGCGGGCGAAGGGCAGCATCGCGACGTCCCAGCCGGCGATGTAATCCGGCAGCTGGTCGTACGACTTCTGACCGAGGTAGTGAATGTTCGCGGCGCGCGGCAGCTGCGCCGGATCGATCTTCACGACCGGTCCGACCAGCACGATCGACCAGTCGGGCCGTGCCGCCGCGACGCCGGCCACCAGCTCGATGTCCATCCGCTCGTCGATCACGCCGAAGAATCCGAGGCGAGGTCTGGGGATCCCGGCCTGGTCGGGGGGATCGACATCAATCTGACGCGCGCGCGCGAAGTGCGGCACGTCGACGCTGCTTGGAAACGCGTGGACGTTCGGATGCTGTCCGCGCTTCGCCTCGTAGAGCGACTGGCCGCCGGTGAAGACGACCGAGGCGCGGCGCAGCAGCTCCGCCTCGCGCCGCGTCAGCGCCGCCGGCGCGTGCGCGAACGCGCTCAGTTCGTCCATACAGTCGTAGACGACGGTCCGTGGTTTGAGGTGTGATGTGAACGCCAATGCCATCGGTGTGTAGTACCAGTGCACATAGCGATGGATGCGCTCTTTCGCGATCAGCTCGAGCAGCAGCGCGCGGAGCGTGCGGATGTGATCGTCTTCACGACCGGCGCGATCCAGGTGCGGCACTGCGATCGTCACGCCGCCATGGCGCTGCAGTTCGAGGTACGGCTTCGCATCCGCGTCGACGATCGGTTCTTCGACGTAGTAGACGCGCCGCTCGCGGGCGCAGCGGGTCATCAGATGCTGCGGCCGCTGAAAAACGAAATGCCACCTGAGGTGGGAGAAACAGATGACGTCAAAGCTCTCGCAGGGCGTTGTCGGGTCTTTCACGGCGTCCTGTAGTCCAAGAACCGTGCCCGCATCGCGTGCCCGGTTCAGGCGTCGACGTCGACGATCACTCTGCGGAGCTCATCCGCCTTCTGCTCCGGCAGCGTGTCGGCGGTGAACACGCCGGCGCCGATCTCACTGCCGGCAAGGTACTTCAGCCGGCCCGGCATGCGGTATGCGGGGTAGAACTCGGCGTGCAGGTGCGCTTCGGGATGGTCGCGGCCATCGGTCGGCGCCTGATGGAACGCGAGAATGTAGGGAAACGGCCGCTGCCAGAGGCCGTCGTATTTCAGCAGCACCGTCTTCAGCGCGCGGGCGAAGTCCCGGCGCTCAGATGATGTGAGCGCCGCGAACGAAGCCGCGGCGCGCTTTGGTGCGACCCAGACCTCGTACGAGTAGCGCGCGCAGATCGGCATGAACGCCGCCGCCTCAGCTCCGTCGTAGAGCATCCGGACGCCCTCCGACACTTCACGCGCGACGAGGTCCTCGATCAGACCACGGCCGTTCTGCTCGAAATACGCGCGCTGCTGTTCGAGCTCGCGCGCCGGGACCGGCGGGACGAAGGGATAGGCGTACAGCTGACCGTGCGGATGATGCAGCGTCACGCCGACTTCGACGCCGCGGTTCTCGAACGGGTAGACGTACTGGACCTCGGGCCGCGCGCCGAGCTCCGCGTACCGATCGGCCCACACTTCGATCAGCAGCTCCAGGTGCCAGAGCGGCAGCCGTCCCGAGCGACGAGGAGGCGTCCTGCGTGAACACCACGACCTCGCAGACCCCGTGCCCGGGCGCGGTCGGGACCGAAAGCTCCGGCGGATCGTGCGCCGGTGACGGCGTCAACGTCGGGAAGAGGTTCTCGAACACCGCCACATCCCAGTTGCCCGCCGGCACCTCGGTCGGATTCGACGGATCGGTCGTCGGCGCGAGCGGGTTGTATTCGGGCGGCGGCAGGAACGTGCGGTTCTGCCGATGGCTCGCATAGGCGACCCATTCGCCGCGCAGCGGATGCCAGCGCAGGTGGGCGCGTGCCGGCGACGATGACGGCGCCCGCGGGGCTCGGCGCGTTCGGGTCCCCGGCAATCGGCTCGCGTCGCATAGAGCAGGAGCGTTCGCCCGTCCGGTTTCGTCAGGCGGCGTTTGTGCATTCAGCTCGACCCGATCGAGCGGCGTCAGCTGCTCGAGACCATCCGAGCGGACCGCGATGCGGCCGCACACCGCCGCCGCGATTTCCTCGATCGGAATCTTCGGCGTGCGGTCCGCAAAGAGCAGCCCGTTGGCTTCCTGATAGGTGTCGGCGAACTGCGTGTAGCAGAACCCCGAGAACACCTGCAGGTCGCGGACGACGTCCAGAAGCTCGCGAAACCGGTTCGCGAACTCCTCCGGCGTCCGGCACCGCGCGTAGCCCCACGTGCCCTGCTCGCGCGAGAGCGCGATGCCGCCGAACTCGGTCAGCATGATCGGCTGATCGGCGTGCGCGTGTCCCTCGAGCACGAGCACGCGGCCGCCCGGGCGCTCCCGCTTGAACAGCCGCGGCAGCACTTCTTCGGCGTGATACCGCCTGGCGATGCGATCGGGCCTGATCGTCGTAATCGTGGATGCCGATGATGTCGGTCGCGACGCTTTCCCAGCCGTCGTTTCCGATCACCGGCCGTGTCGAATCGAGCGTACGAGTCAGGTAATACAGCGCCTGCACGTAGTGCCGCTCGGTCGGATTGTCCGGCAGGTTCGGCACGCCCCACGATTCGTTGATCGGCACCCAGCGTGATGACGCAGGGATGGCTGTAGTCGCGTGCGATCACCTCGAACCATTCGCGGGTCAGTCGCTCGCACCGACATCCGCCGTGAACCGATACGCGCTCGGCATCTCCTCCCACACCGCGAGTCCCAGCCGATCGGCCCAGTAGAGATAGCTGCGGATCCTCGATCTTCTGGTGCTTGCGCACGCCGTTGAATCCCATCGACTTCGCCAGCTCCACGTCCCGCCGCAGCGCGGCGTCGTCTGGCGCCGTCAGCCCGCCTTCCGGCCAGTACCCCTGATCGAGGACCATGCGGAGATGGTAGGGCCGGCTGTTCAGCAGGAAGCGATCCCCCTGCACCGTCGACGAGCGCAGCGCCGTGTAGGACATCACGCGATCGAGCAGCTCGCCGCGTTCGCCCCAGAGATCCAATTGCACGTCGATCAGGTTCGGTGCATGAGGACTCCACAGCAGCTCGTTGCGCGAATCGTCGATTCCCGGATCCGACAGCGCGACTCGCCGGTGCACCTCGCCGGACACGACCGTGTAGGTGTCGGCGGCGAGCAGCGTGCCGCGGCTGCTCAGCGTGGCGGACAGGCGCAGGCGCTCGCGGGGCTCGCCATCCATCCACGCGCCGACGCCGATTTCCCATCGCGCCAGCTGCGGCGTGAACGTGATGCGGCTCAACGCGGTGCGCGGCACGCGTTCGATCCAGACCGTCTGCCAGATACCGGTGGTTCGCGGATACCAGATCGAGTGCGGCTCGAGCTGCCAATCCTGCTTTCCCCTCGGCTTCGCGAGATCCTGCGGATCGTCGTCGGCGCAGACGATGATTTCGCACCTGCCGGAGGAAGGGTCGATCAGGCTGGTGATATCGAAGCTGAATGGCGTGTAACCGCCGCGGTGATTGCCGACCCAGGTGCCGTTGACCCACACCTTGGCCGCGTAGTCGACCGCACCGAACCTGAGGAACAGGCGCTCGTTGGGATCGGTGCGTGGGATCTCGAACTGCCGGCGGTACCACACCGCGCGATACAGGCCGCTATCCGCGATGCCGCTGGCAAGTGTTTCCGGCGAGAACGGAACCTGGATGCGATCGCGCCACTTCACCTCGGCCGGAACCTGCCACGCCCCGTCCGCGTCGATCGCGAACTCCCATTCCCCGTTCAGCGAATACCAGTGTTCGCGACGCAGCAGAGGACGTGGATAGCCGCGGCCAACGTGATCGAGATTGTTCGAGTCGAGCGGCACGAGGCGCATGCCTAAGTTTAGCTCTCAGCTCTCAGCTGTCAGCTGTCAGCTCTCAGCAACAGCTTCAAACATGAGCTGAAAGCTGAAGGCTGACAGCTGATAGCTCTCTTCTACTCCGCCCGAAGCGCGATCAGTGGATCCACCGATGCCGCGCGCCGCGCCGGCAGCCACGTCGCCACCAACGCGACGGCGACGAGGATGGCGCCCGCGGCGGCGTACGTGCGCGGGTCGCCTGGCTGAACCTCGAACAGGATGCTCGTGAGGAATCGCGTGAGACCGGCAGCCGCCGCGAGGCCGATGACAATCCCGACCGTTGTCATCGTCAGGCTCTCGCGAACGACGAGTGCGGCCACTTCGCGGCGCGTCGCGCCGAGCGCGACGCGAACGCCTATCTCACGAGTGCGCCTGCTCACCGAGTAGCTCAGCACGCCGTAGATCCCGATGGCGGCGAGCGTGAGCGCGAGGAGGCCGAAGCCGCCCGCGAGCATCATGCCCATCCGCCGGAACGCGACTGACTCGGCCGCCAGCTCGGACATCGTAAGCACGTGCGTGACCGGTTGCTCGCGATCGACGCTCCAAACCGCCGCCCGAAGCTGCCGCGCGAGCAGCGACGGGTCGCGCGCCGTTCGAAGCGCGATGCCGATGACCCAGTCAGGCTGCTGCCAATAGGAGAAGTACATCTCTCCTTCGGCGGGTTGCTCCAGGCCGAATGCCCTCACGTCAGCGACGATGCCGATGACCTCGTGAACCACCGGGCCGGACCGCAGGTCCACCACGACGCGGGTGCCGACGGGATTCCGTCCGGGCCAGTACCGTCGCGCGAGTGTCTCGTTGATCGCGACGACCGGCGGTGCGTTCTGCTTGTCGCGATCGGCGAACACGCGGCCGCTGACGAGCCGGATACCCATGGCGCGGAAATAGTTCTCAGTCGCGACCTGATAGCCGGCCGATGGCTGTTCCGCGCGGGTCAGCGGCGGCTGACCCTCGATGGAGAACGGCATGCCACCGGACCAGCCGCTCAGCGGCAGAAAATTGGTCAGGCCCGCCGCCTCCACCCCGGGAATCGCCTGCAAACGGGGGATCAGATCGCGGGCGAATCGCTCGACCTTGGACTCATCTCCATAGCGATAGTCCGGAAGGATGACCCGCCCGGTGAGAACGTGGTCGACGTCGAGCCCGAACTGCAGGCGCTGAACGTGTATGAAGCTCTGCACCATGAGCAGCGCTCCCGCCAGCAGCACGATGGAGAGAGCCACTTCGGCGATGACGAGAACGGCATGCGTGCGTCGCGAACGCGTTCCGCCGCGGCCGTCGTCTTTGAGCGCGCCCTGCAAGTCGTTGCGTACTGCTTGCCACGCCGGCATGAGCCCAAAAACGAGCCCGGTGGCGAGGCTGACGAGCAGCGCGAAGACGAAAACGCGCGGGCCGACGTCGATGCGTTCGACGAGCGGAAGATTGAGGTTGGCGATGTTCGACGGGAAGAGCACCGTCAGGCCGTCGCGCATCCACCACGTGAGGAAAGCGCCCAGCGCGCCTCCGGCCATGGCGAGCAGGAGGCTCTCCGTCAAGAGCTGGCGAACGACGCGCGAACGGCTGGCGCCGAGCGCGCCGCGTACGGCGAGCTCCCGGCGCCTGGCGGCGGCATCGGCGAGCAGCAGGTTTGCGACGTTCGCGCACGCGATCAGCAGCACGAAGCCGACACCCGCGAACAGGATCATCAGCAGCGGCTTCGCGTCGCCAGTACTTCCGACAGGCTCGAGGCTTGCGGTCAGACCTTTGTTGACGTCGGGGTACCGGCCTGCCAGCTCGCGATAGAGTCCGGCGATCTCCGCCTGAGCGACATCGCGGGAGATGCCGGGCTTCAGGCGCCCGACGAGCCTCAGGACGGTACGGGTACGGCTGGCCGCATGCTCCTGGCTCAGTGCCACGGGCGTCCAGATTTCCGCGCGTTCAGGGTGTTTGAAGTCAGGCGGCATGACGCCGATCACCGTGTAGCTGTCTCCGCTCAGCGTGATGGAACGTCCGAGAATGCCGGGATCGGCTGCGTATCGTCGCCGCCACAACTTGTCGCCGAGGATCGCGACGCGAGGTCCGCCCGGCGTGTCTTCTTCCGCACGAAATCCGCGACCCAGTGCCGGCTGCACGCCGAGCACGTCGAGCATGTTTGCCGAGAAGCGATAGCCGGGCACGCTTTCGGGTTCGCCGTCGCCGGTCAGGATGAAGTTGCCAAAGCTGGACCACGCGACATCTTCGAAGGACGTGCTCCGCCCCTTCCACTCGAAGAAGTTCGCGGGGCGCACCGGACGTTCGCCGCCGCTTTGATCGAGCTGCCGTTCCCAGATCGCCACCAGGCGGTCGGCGTCAGGATACGGCAGTTGCCGGAGCAGCACCGTGTTCACAAGGCTGAAGATCGCCGTGTTGGCGCCGATGCCGAGGGCAAGCGTAAGTACCAATGACGATCGACAGCGCCGGACGCCGCACGATCGTCCGAATTGCGTAGCGCAGGTCCTGCGAGAGCCCTTGCATCGAAAAGCCTCGTGTGTCGGTTGTTGCCGGTTGCCGTCTGAGACGCTCGGCGATGGCGCTGACGGCGACGTCAGCGACGATGCCGATCCAGAACGCCGCGAGCGCGAGCCGTCCGCGTGCCGCTGCCGCGCGCCGCTTGTCGCGAAACAGCTCGACGAGATCCGCGGCAAAGCGGTCGCGAAACGCCGGAGGAAACAGCACCAGCAGCCGCCGGTAGAACCGCTCCCCGCTAGTCCGCCGGCTGTCGATCACGCGCGCCCTTTCAGAAGCTTCCTCGCCCGCGCGTCGGCCACCAGCTCGGCGAGCCGCGCCGCTTCGGCAGACGCGACGCTGGACCCGAACCTCGTGATCCGGTAGTAGCGCCGCCGCTCGTCGTCTTCGCCGGGCGGCGGGCGGCGATCCGACTCTTCGATCAGCGCCTCGTCCAGCATGAAACGAAGCGTCCGATAGAGGTTGCCCGGTTCGATTTGCATCCGCGCGGACGAGCGCTCGGCAATCTGCTGGACGATGCCGTAGCCGTGGCGCTCGCCGTCGACGAGCGAAAGCAGCACCTGGAAGACGACCGGTTTGAGCGGCAGCAGCGTTTCGGGGTCGCGCGTCTTCATGTGATTGGACTAACTATAATTAAATTAAGCATAGTTAGACAAGCTCTCAGCTTTCAGCTGACAGCTCTCAGCTAACAAGCTGACAGCTGATAGCTGATAGCTGATAGCTCAGTCAGTACTTCGGCTGAGTCCTGTCGATCCGATCGATCCAGGCAAGAATGCCGCCCTTGAGGTTCTTCGCCGCCACGCCGCGCTCCTCGAGCAGCCGCACCGCCTTGGCGCTCCGCGCCCCCGACTTGCAGTGAACGACGATCGGCCGGCCGGCGCCGGCGCTGACGACTTCATCCACTCGCGACCCGAGCTGGCCGAGCGGAATCAGCGTCGAGCCCGGGATGCGGCAGATCTGGAACTCCTGCGGTTCGCGCACGTCGAGCACGAAGACCGCCTCGCCTCGATCGGTCCGCTGCTTGAGCTCTTCGACCGTCGTCTCCTGTTCCGGCCTGAGACCGGCCGATGGGGACGGCGAAGCCGGAACGCCGCAGAACTGGTGATAGTCGATCAGCTCGCGGATGGTCGGCGCGTCGCCGCAGACGGGACACTCCGGAGAACGCCGGAGCTTCAGCTCGCGGAACCGCATCCGCCACGCGTCGTACAGGAGCAGCCGCCCGACGAGCGTCTCGCCGCCGCCGAGAATCAGCTTGATCGTTTCGGTCGCCTGAATCGTGCCGATCACGCCAGGCAGAACCCCCAGCACGCCGCCTTCGGCGCAACTCGGCACGAGCCCTGGAGGAGGGGGTTCGGGATAGAGGCAGCGGTAACACGGTCCGCCCCTGGTCGCGAAGACGGATGCCTGTCCCTCGAACCGGAAGATGCTGCCATAGGCGTTCGGCTTCCCGAGCAGAACGCACGCGTCGTTGACCAGGTACCGCGTGGGGAAGTTGTCGGTGCCGTCGAGGATTACGTCGTAATCCTTCAGCAGCTCGAGCGCATTTTTCGATGACAGGGTGGTCTCGTGCGGTTCGACGCGCACTTCGGGATTCAGCGCATTGAGACGGTCGGCTGCCGACTTCAGCTTCGGCCGGTTGACGTCCGGCGTGCCGTGGAGAATCTGCCGCTGCAGGTTGCTCGCGTCGACGACGTCGAAATCGACGAGGCCGAGCGTGCCCACGCCGGCGGCGGCCAGGTAGAGGGCGGCCGGCGATCCAAGCCCTCCGGCGCCGACCAGCAGCACACGCGCGCCCTTCAAACGGCGCTGCCCGTCAGGGCCGACCTCCGGCAGGATGAGATGGCGGCTGTAACGCACGACTTCGGCATCGGTGAGCGCCGGTGGCTCCGCGACGCTCGACTCCGGCGCCCCGCCGGCAACGGACGGGACGATGCTCAACACATCTCCCTCGGCGAGCGGCGTCGACTCGCGCTGAAGGTAGCGGATGTCATCGTCATTGACGTAGACGTTGACGAACGTGCGCAGGCGCCCCTCGTCTGTGTAGAGGTGGCGTCGTAGATCGCCATACCGCGTCGTGAGGGCCGCAAGCGCCTCGCCGACCGTGCCGGCCTCGACGTCGACGGCATCCTGCTCGCCGGTATACGGCCGAAGCGGCGTGGGGATCAGGACCTTGTGTGCCATTGCAGTTCTCCTTCATCGAAGCCAGACCGATCGTCGCGAAGTTGCCAGACCTTCACGTCGCCTGGCACTCCGGCGTCGACCGCGAGAATCAGATACGCGAGATTCGGCCACGCGTGATCGAGGTCGTACTGAGACGGACGAGCGGGCTGGTCGGGATGTGAATGGTAGAAGCCGACGATCGTTCCGCCCGCGGCGCGTGCAAAGACGTCTGCTTTCCGGTAGCCATCAGGACCGATACGAAACCTGCGCGCGGCGCCTTCTTGCGTCGTGTTCTCCAGCGCGAGCGCGACGACAATCGTGCCGTCACGCTCGATCAATGCGCCGCAGCATTCGTCGGGGAACGCCGCGGCGCCGTGCCGTTTGATCGTGTCGAGCACATCCGTCTGTATCCCGATGGTCATTCCGTGTCCTCCGCGTCCCAGAATGGTTCGCTCAGATAGCGGCTGCCGCTGTCGGGAAACACCGTGACGATGACGCCGCTGCCGATGCGCGACGCCAGATCCAGCGATGCGGCCAGCGCGGCGCCGCTCGACACACCCACGAGCAGCCCTTCTTCCGTGGCGAGCCGCCGCGTCAGCGCCTGCGCACGCTCGGTGGAGATCGCGACGTCTTCATCCGCCAGCGACGGATCGTAGATACCGGGACGGATCGACGTGTCCATGTGCTTCAGCCCCTCAATCGCATGCAGCGGCGATTCGGGCTGCACCGACACGAGTCGCACGTCCGGAATCAGCTCGCGCAAGCGCCGGCCGGTGCCCACGAATGTTCCGCTGGTGCCGAGGCCGGCGACGAAGTGCGTGATGCGGCCTTCGGTCTGCTCGATGATCTCCGGCGCGGTCGTGTCGTAATGGGCCCGCCAGTTGGCGTCGTTGTTGTACTGATCGGCGTAGAAGTAGCGGTGTGGATCCGACTCGAAGATCCGCTGTGCTTCGCGGATCGCGCCATCGCTGCCGTCCATCGCGCTGGTCAGGACCACCTCGGCGCCGTAGGCATGCAGGATGCGGAGGCGCTCGGGAGTGACGTTTCCCGGCACGCACAACGTGAGGCCGTAGCCGTGCGCGGCGGCAATCATCGCGTAAGCAATCCCGGTGTTTCCCGATGTCGCGTCGAGAATCCTCGATCCGCCGCGCAGCAGGCCGCGCCGCTCGGCGTCCTCGATGATGGCGCGGGCAGCCCTGTCCTTCACCGATCCGCCGGGATTCTGGAACTCCGCCTTCACGAACAGCTCGACGCCCGTCTTGACGGGAGCCAGGCGGCGAAGCTGCAGCAGGGGAGTCCGGCCGATCGCTGCGAGAAGACCCGCCCGCTCGAACAACGTAGAAGCCACATCAATCTCCTGAACCGCAGGCAAAAACAAAAAAGCCCGAAGGCCGGATGGCCTGTCGGGCTTGGGGTCCTTGACGATGCGCGCCGCCAGGCGGCGCCATTACTTCATCATCGTTTGTTCAGCAGACCTCGGCCGCGACGGCCACCCGGGGAACCCGGGCAACAACAGACGCATCCGGCAACGAGGCGAACCATGACCGCAGCGTATCGGCTGCGCCCCCCTAAGTCAAGGGACGCGGCTAGGCTGGGATCCGTCCTCATCCGCGTCCAGTGAAAGGATCCGCGAGGATCCGCGTTCCGTGAAGAGATCCGCGAGGATCCGCGTTCCGTGAAGAGATCCGCGAGGATCCGCGTTCCGTGAAGAGATCCACGATGATCCGCGTCTCTACTCAGCTATCCGGAACAAGTGCGTCCGGCTCCGTAGGAACAGGTCATTGCCGACAGCGATCGGCGACGCGATGAACGACTGATCCGCCAGCGTGTTGGTCGCCAGCACCTCGAACGAGCTGCCGGCTTTCACCACGACCACGTCGCCCTCTTCCGTCGCGAGATAAACGCGGCCGCTTGCGACGAGCGGCGACGCCTTGAAGTTGTATGGCTTGGGCAGTCGGGTCTGCAGGTAGTGGGGTTCCCCGGTTGCCGCGTTGAAGACGCTGAGCATGCCGTTGTCGGCGATGACGTAGAGCCGGTTCTCGTGCAGTGCCGGAGACGCGGTGTAGGACGTGCCTCTCGTCGATTCCCAGACGACGGCGTCCGTGCCTGTCAGGTCACCGGTGCGGCCAAGCCGGATCGCCATGAGCCGCGGGTTGCGATAGCCGCTCATCACGAGCACCGTGTCGCCGGACTGCACGGGCTGTGGAATCGGGTTGGTGCCGAGCCCCGCCACTTCCCAGACGACCTTGCCGGTGTCGGTGTCATATGCCTTGACCTTCGTGTCGGCCGTGACGACGAGCTGCCGCGCGCCGTTGTGCTCGACGACGAGCGGTGTGGACCAGCTCGAGTTCTCCATCCGCGGCGCCCGCCACAGCTCCTTGCCGTCGGCGGCGTTCAGCGCGACGACGAAGCCTTCCTGCTGATGATCGAACTGCAGATACACCCGGCCGCCGTGCACGACCGTGCCGCTGCCCTCGCCGAATCCCAGGCGCATCGCCATCTTCAGACCGAAGTCTTTCTGCCAGAGCGGCTTCCCGTCCAGGTCGTAGACGTAGAGGCCTCTCGATCCGAAGAACGCGTAGACGCGTTGTCCGTCGGTTGCGGGCGCGTTGGACGCGAAGCTGCCGTACTGATGGTGATATCCCTCGTGCGGCCGCGACGTGGTAGCGGTGCGCTGCCAGAGCGTTTTGCCGCTCGCCCGATCGATCGCCATCACCTCGAGGCGATGCTCTTCGCCCGCGCCTGCTCCGCCGCCGCCGCGCCCGCCGCCCGGCGCCGCCGCGTCGGCGGCCTTGGTGCCGGTCGGGATCGCGGTGGTCAGGAAGAGGCGATCGCCGTGCGCCACCGGCGTCGAGAAGGCGCGGCCCGGGATCTCGATTTTCCACCGCACGTTCTCGGAGTCGTTCCAGGACAGCGGGACGCTGCCGGCGGCGACGCCGGTATGCGACGGGCCGCGCCAGTGCGGCCAGGAGTCGCGTGACTGCGCCGAGACGCCGATGACGGTTGCGGTGACGAGCAGGAGTGAGACGCGGAGAGTCGGTCGAAGCATCGCGAGATTCTGCCACAAGACGCGGATCAGCGCGGATCTCCAACGGAACGCGGATTAGCGCGGATCTGGTTGATCTCACGAAACGCGGATCAACGCGGCGCTACAACGGAACGCGGATCAGCGCGGATCTGGTCGATCTCACGAAACGCGGATCAACGCGGATCTCTCACCAGGGGACGCGGATTAGCGCGGATCTCTAACGGGACGCGGATCAACGCGCGCTAACAACGAAACGCGGATCAACGCGGATTTCTCACAAGGGGACGCGGATTCTCGGGGATTCTTTTCGCAGCGCCGAGCGCCGAGCGCCGAGCGCCGAGCGCCGAGCGCCGGGTCCCGAGCCCCGAGCCCCGAGCCCCGAGCTCCCGAGCCCCGAGCTAATACACAGTCTTGAGCGCGAGCTGCAACGTAATCGATCGGGCGAGCCGATCGGCGACAGGATCGTGCGCGACGCGGAAGCTCGCGCCGATGGTGGCGATGCTCGTCAGCCGCGCCGCGACTTCGAGGGCGCCGCCGTTGCGGCGTTCGTCGAACGGGTTCTCCACCGACAGCCGCTCTCCGATCGCCGAGAAGACGAGCCACTCGCGTGCGGCCCAGAAGATATGGCCATAGGTCGCCTGCTGACGGAACGTGCCGGCGACGGTATCCCGATCGCGGTCGGTGATGTCGTGCTGCGCGAGGATGCCCCAGGCGCCGAAGCCGAGGCGGGCGTGGACGCCGAGCACCTGGCGGCTGCCGTTCCGAGACTCGCCGTGCAGCGCGTCGACGCCCACCATCGAATGCCCGTTGCCAAACACATCGAACTCCGCGATCGCGCCTCCGCCCGATTCGGCTTCACCGGAAGGCTCGTTTCCGCCCGGACCGAAGGCGTACGGGATCACGCGGTGATGCTTGCCTTCCCAGTAAAGCTTGATCTGCGTTGGCGAGTCGTAGAAGCCGAGGCGGTTCCGCGATCTGAAGAAGAGGCTCGTATCCGGCACGTTGACGCCCACCGGAAGCTGGTCGCGGCCGGCCGCAACCTCCAGACCGGGCCGGATGCGGTACTGGACGAGCGCGACGTTCAGAACTGGCGACGACGATTCGATGGCCGGATCGTAGGCGCGGACCGGGCGCGGCGCGTCATCGGTTTCGCCTGTCGCCACGACGTGAACCGCGAATCCCCTGGGCAGCTGCGTGAAGTTGCGATATTGAAGGCGTGCCCGCACCGATCCTTCAACCGGATCGTGCGCGGACCACGTGCGCTGCATGGGCAGGACGAGCCGAAGGTCCTGCGCGATCCTGCGGTTCCAGCTCAGGGTACGGATCACCCGCGTATCGCGCGGCCGGTACTCGCCGCCGCGCAGGCTCTGCGCCTCGTCTATCGATTTTCCATACGGATTGAGAGGACCGCCGCCCTGCGGCGCGAAGTGGCACGTCGCGCAGCCGGTGTAGCCGAGCCGGATCATCGTCGGCAGCGCGAGAGCAGCGGGGGCGTGGCCCAGAACGATCGCCGCGACGACGAGAATCAGCTCACACCGGCGGCTCATCGTGCCTGCGCCGAGGTTGGCACCGTGCCCTTCGCATTCAGCTCCACGTGAATTCTGACGGTGTCCTCGGTGGTGACGCCGAACTGCGACGGCCGCTCGATCCCGTAGCTGCTCAGCGTGACGCTGGTGTCGCCGGTGACCTTGAAGCCGTCGCCGTTCCTCGAGACTTTCAACTCGAGCTGAAGGGGACGCGCAGTGCCGCGAATGGACAGGATGCCGGACGTGGGACACGTATACGTGCCGGCATTGGGGGCTTGCGAGCACTGCGCGCGGTCGGCTGAGAATCGCACGTCGGGCACCTGCCCGTCAGGCGTCTCGAAGATGTACTTGCGCATGTGTTCGTCACGCAGCTTGATTCCGGTCCGAAGCGTCGCGACCGGGACGGTGGCCTCGATGCGCTCGAGGTGAAGCGCGGCGCCCGCGTCGCGCAGCTGCGTGTTGACGACCAGCGTGGTCGACTTTCCACGCACCGTCGTGGAGAACACGTTCGTGGTGACTTCGAACGAGACCGTGGCCGCGTCGACCTTGACCGGTACCGCCGGAGCAGGGCTCGACTCCTGCAAGGCGAGCGGCGCGAGGAACACGATGAGGGCGAGCAGCTGGGCCATCAGTTCGTCAGAAAGGCTTTCTGAGCAAAACGAGGCCCACAACCGCCGGTTCTCCCGCAGGCCGGCGCTGCCGCCGGGGAATCAGGTTCACACAGCGTAAGTGGCGATCTTTAAGGGACATGCACCGTTAGCCCGAAGCCCGGCGGGCCGGTATCTTTCCCTCGTGACAGGAGTGTGCCGCGCGGCGGAGTTTCAGCTTCCGTGTGCGGCTTTCGAGGCACGAAACAGAGTGGCCATATAGACTCAGCCTGATGTCCCGCCTCGGACTCTGTGCCGCCATCGGAGTGGGAATCGCCCTGTCCACATCAATCGGCGTCGCCCGGCAGGAGCCATTCCGCACCGCGACCCGGCTCGTCGAAGTTCACGTCATCGTCACCGATCGGTCGAGAAACCCTGTCGAGGGGCTGAGCCGCGACGGGTTCGCAATTACTGAAGATGGCGTTCCGCAGACGATCAGCATCTTCGAAGCGAGGGACACGCGTGCGCCGCATCCGGCCGCGCCGGCGCCCGAGGTTCGCGACGAGCCCGGCGTCAGCGGAGAACGATCCGCGCGAATCCGCGTCTCCAATCACATCCAGGACGCCTCCGCGCGTGTCGTCCTCGTCCTCGATCGCGTGAACGCCGCATTCGACAGCCAGTGGTTCGCGCGCCGTCACATCGACGCTTACCTCTCGCGGATGGCGAGCGGGAACACCGTCGCGCTCTACGTGCTCGACGGCAGCGGCATGCGAGTGCTGCACGATTTCAGCTCAGACGGAGCGTCGCTTCGGCGAGCGCTCGACGCCTACCAGGCGCGCGTCACGGGCGTCTACGACGCGTCGATGGAACCGCCCGCAGAAACCGGAGCCGATCTCGGTACGGTGTGGATCGTCGATCCGTCGACGGCGGTGTCGGATTTCTTCGGCCGGCAGCGCTGGCTCCGTACCTTCCGATCACTGCAAACGCTCGCCAGGCATCTGTCAGGGGTTGCGGGCCGGAAGAACGTGGTCTGGGCCTCCGAGGTGTTTCCCATCCCCGCGGGTCGGGCGGGACAAGATCGGGCCGAGTTCCTGGAAGAGATGCGGAAGACCACGCGTGCGCTGAACGATGCGCAGGCATCGCTGTATCCCGTAGACGCGCGCGGCCTGATGGGCGCGATCACCTACTCGCGAGGGCGTGCGAGCTTCACGACATTCGACATGGTCCGCGGCAACATGGAGACGATGGAAGTCGTTGCCGAGGACACTGGCGGCCGCGCGTTCACGAACACGAACGCGCTGGATGTCTCGATTTCGCGCGCGGTCGACGATTCGCGGCTGTCTTACGTGCTTGGATACTACTCGACCGACACGAAGACTGACGGGCGGTACCGAACGATTCGCGTGGAAGTAAAGAGGAAGGGGCTCGCGGTCCGGCACCGCGCCGGATACGTTGCCGCGGCGCCGGTGCTCGACCGCAAGGCCAGGGACGCCGCACTGCGTGACGCGCTCGAAGGGCCGCTGGCCTCGACGCAGGTGGGTCTCTCGGCGGACCTCGACTACGACAAGGCGGACTCGACGGTCACGATCAGCCTGCGCTTCGATCCGGGGACGGTTGCGTCGATCCCCGCGTCCGTCGATCTGCTCGTCGCGGAGATCGCGCGGACCGGAAAGGGCACGATCATCGAACGCGCCGCGGCGTCGGCGGACGCGCTGCCGCTCGCGCTGACGGTGCGCGTCACGCCTTACCTGCACGAGCTGCGGATCGTCGCCCGCGATCCTGCGTCCGGCCGCGTCGGGTCGCTGGTGATGCCAGCGCGCCGGTTGATCAATTGAAACAGTTCATTCATCCCTCAGCACCGACGCCGGCTCGATCCGCGCGTTGCGCAGGGCTGGAATCCCGCACGCGACCGCCGCGGCGACCGCGAGCAGGCCGGCGACGGTCGCGATCGCCCCCGGATCCCGCGGGCTGACGTGAAAGAGCATGGCCGAGAGCCACCGGGTCAGCATGAGCGCGCCCGCGGTGCCCAGCACGATGCCCGTCAGCGCCAGCGTCAAGCCCTGTGTCATCGTTGCGCCGACCACGTCGGCGACGCGCGCGCCGAGCGCTCTCCGAATCGCCGTTTCGCGCCGGTGCTGGTTGACGTGGTACGCCATGACGCCGTAGATGCCGACGACCGACAGCGCCAGCGCGAGCCCGGCGATGAGCGCGAACAGCAGCGTGCGAAGCCGCGGTTCGGTGACCGACATGCGGAGCCGTTCGGTCATCGTCGCGACGTCCCGCAGCGGCAGCCGCGGATCGAGCGACTTCACGGCCTGTTCGGCCGGCCGCGTGAGCTGCGCGGGATCGCCATCCGTCTTGAGGACCACGTAGGCGGACTGCGACCACAGGCTCTGCGCGTAAGGTCGGTAGATCGTGAGGTCGGCGCCGCCCCAGACTCCGCGCCCGTAAGGCACGTCGGCGGCGACGCCGACAATCGTCGTCCATGGACCCGCGGGGTTCCAGTTGCCGCTCTTGAAACGGCGGCCGAGCGCGTTGCCGTCCGGGTAATGCCGCCGGACGAACGATTCGTTGACGATCGCGACATCCGGACCGTTGGTCCGATCGTCCCGGCTGAAGTTGCGCCCCGCGATCATCCTGATCCCCATCGTCGAGAAGTAGTCGAGCGAGATCGCGTTCCACTCCGCTACGCCATCCGCGCCCTGGGATCCGGGCGAGTGTCCTTCGAGTACGTAGTTGTTCGACATCACGAGCCAGTCCGGTGGCAGCGCGAGCGAGTACGAGATCGACCGCACGCCAGGGATCGCTCCCAGCTTGGTTTCGAGCTGTGTCAGGAAGGCGCCAAGCCGTTCTTCGGTCGCGTACGGCTCGTCGGGAAGCGAGAGGCGGAAAGAGGCCAGACCTGCAGGTTTGAAACCGGGATCCGTGGCCTGCAGCCGGACGAAGCTCTTGCCGAGGAGCACGGCGCCGGTGAGGACGGTGACGGTCAGCGCGACTTCCGCAATGACGAGCGCCTGGCGCGTGCGGCCGCGTCCCGCGCCGTCGCTCGCGCTGCGGCCGCCGTCGCGCAGGAACGTCGCGAGCCGGTGCCACGGCAGACGGAGCGCCGGCAGCATGCCCGCGATGATCCCGGATGCGATGCCACAGAGCACCGCGAACACCACGACGGTGGTGTCCATCTGAACTTCGTCGATGCGCGGCAGGATCGTTTTCGCCGCGGTGCTGCCGATGCGGTGAATCCCGGCGGCAAGCCAGATCCCGAGGAGTCCGCCCAGCGTTCCGAGCAGGGCCGATTCGGCGAGCAGATGTCTCGCGAGGCGGCCGCGGCTGGCGCCGAGCGAGGCGCGAACCGCGAGCTCCCGGGCGCGCACGGTGCCGCGCGCGAGAAACAGGTTCGTGACGTTGACGATCGCGATCAGCAGCACCAGCGCCATGGCGCCGAGCACGAGCAGCAGCGTCGGCCTCACGTTGCCGACGATGGTGTCCTTCATCGGCCGGAGGCGGTATTCCCAGTTCGGCTCGACGGCGAACTTCGATTGCAGAGTGGGCCTGATCTCGGCGGTGAATCGGGCGGCCGCCGCCTCGGCAGACAGGTCCGGTTCGAGACGCACCATGGTCGTCAGATAGAACGGCCCGCGGCGCGTCGGCTGGCGTGCGAGCGCCTTCAGCCATGCGGCGCCGTCACGCTGCCCGGGCACGTTGAATCGATCCGGCATCACGCCGACGATCGTGTAAGGGTCGCCGTCGAACACGATCGCGCGGCCGATGGCGTCGGGGGATGCCTGGTAGCGCTCGCGCCAGAGCTTTTCGCCAATCAGCGCCTCGGGCGCGTTCGGCGTCGGCGAGAAGCCGGCGCCCAGAATTGGCTGCACCTGCAGGACGTGCGGCAGGCTGGCGGTCATGAACGCGCCGCTCACCAGCTCGGGTCCCGCGGGTGTCTCCATCGCGAACCCGTCATCCGGGCGGAAATACGCGCCGAAACGCGCCTGGTCCGGCCGCTCGTTCAGCGCTTCGAGATCGGCGGGGGAGAGCGTCGAAGAGAAGTCGGCCCACCAGATCCGCATGTTGAACAGCCGATCCGAGTCTGGATAGGGGAGTGGTCTGAGGAGGACGGCATTGACCACGCCGAAGACAGCGGTCGTGCCGCCGACGCCGAGCGCGAGCGAGATCACCACCGCCGCGGTGAAGCCGGGATTGCGCCTGAGCGCGCGCGCCGAAAAGCGGAGATCGGCGGCGGCATCCTCGAAGATGCGTCCGCTTCGTTCGTCGCCGACCGCTTCGCGCGCGGCGTGCACGCTGCCGCTCCTGATGGCTGCGCGCCGGCGCGCTTCGTCAGGTGAGAGGCCGTCACGGACGTGTCGCGCGACCTCGCGCTCGACGTGATCGCGCAGCTCCTGCTGCAGGCTCTCGTCCTCGTGCTGCGGGTGAAGCGTTTCCGTCAGCCGGCGGCGGATACCGTGGAGCCACGACATCACTGTCCTCCCTGCCTGGTCCTATGAGATCGCGTCGAGGATCCGTTTCACCGCAGACGTCGCCCGCACCCAGGAGTCGCGTTCCGATTCGAGCCGCTTGCGGCCGGCCGGCGTGAGGCGGTAGTACCTGGCGCGGCGCGCGTTGTCGGTCGTGCGCCACTCGGCGTCCACCCATCCCTTGCGCGCCAGGCGATGGAGCGCGGGGTAGAGCGTGCCGGTCTGCAGCTGGAACACCCCTCGCGACAGCGTCTCGATGCGGTCCGCCACCCCCCAGCCATGCATCGGCCCGAGCTCGAGGGCCTTGAGGATCAGCATGTCGAGCGTGCCCTTGACGACTTCGCGTGTCGCGTCAGTCATGTGTGGACGCTACTGTAGAATGCATACGGTAAGGTGTCAAGAGCAGCTATCAGCTGTTAGCTATCAGCTGTCAGCTGTCTCGAACTCGAGTCGACCGACTTATCCGCCCACGTCGAGATCGCTTCGATGGCGCCGGCCAGTGCGCGGCCCTTTTTCGTCAGCGCATACTCGACGCGCACGGGCGTTTCCGGGATGACGGTGCGTTCGACGATGCCCTCGGCTTCGAGCTCCTGGAGCCGATCGCTGAGCATGCGGTCGGTGATGTCGGGGATGGCGTCGCGAAGGGTGGCGAACCGGCACTTGGTCTTCAGCAGCACGAAGATGATCGCGCCGGTCCAGCGGCGGCCGATCAGCTCGCTGGCGCGATGGAACCGGGCACAGAGCTCCGGGGGGTGGGTTCGCGCATCCGCCATCAACCAATGATAGCGCAGGCCTGTACTTCTAGCAAGTAACTACTTTACATATAGTAACTATATATAATATAGTTTCATCAACGCGGCGGGGGATTGGACACGCCGCTGCAGCTGGAGGTTGTGCTCATGGACGCAGGATTGTTGCTGGCGCGAGTGGTCTTTGGAACGCTGATGGCGGCCCACGGGTCGCAGAAACTGTTCGGGTGGTTCGGCGGCTACGGACTCACCGGAACGGCGGGCTTCTTCGAAACGCTCGGCTTCCGCCCGGGACGGCTCTTTGCATTTGCCGCCGCGGCGACCGAGATCGCGAGCGGGCTGCTGCTCGCGCTGGGTCTGCTGCAGCCGGTCGCGGCCGCGCTGATGCTGGCGGTGATGATCGTTGCGGCAGCCAGCGTGCATTGGCAGCACGGGGTGTTTGCGGCGACGAACGGGATCGAGGTGCCGCTGCTCTATGGCGTCATCGCCGCGGCGCTCGCGCTGACCGGTCCGGGCGCATATTCGCTCGACCGCGCGTTCGGCGTCGATGCGCTCTGGACGCCGGCCGTCACCGTGACGCTGCTGGCGCTCGGCGTGCTCGGCGGCCTGGCCAACCTGACGCTGAGGCGGGCCGCGCAGACCGCGACCGCCTGAACCAACGCTCTGCGCGCCGGCGAACCTCGACGCAAGTAGGTCCGATGAATCAGAATGACGGATGCACTCGGTCGATCTGATCCTCACCCTCACCGGAGGCCTCGCCGCCGCGCTCGTGTTCGGCTACTTCACCCAGCGCGCCGGGCTTTCACCGATCGTCGGTTACCTGCTGGCCGGCGTCGCGGTCGGTCCGAACACGCCGGGCTTCGTCGCCGACACCCATCTGGCCGAGCAGCTCGCTGAGGTCGGCGTCATCCTGCTGATGTTCGGCGTCGGCCTGCAGTTCCACATCGAGGAGCTGCTCGCGGTCCGCCGTGTGGCGATTCCCGGCGCCGTCGCGCAAAGCGCGGTCGCCACGGTGCTCGGCGCGCTGCTCGTGCAGAGCTTCGGGTGGAGCTGGTCGAGCGGCGTCGTCTTCGGCATCGCGCTGTCGGTGGCGAGCACGGTCGTGCTCATTCGCGTGCTGTCCGACAATAACGTGCTGCACACGCAGACCGGTCATATCGCAGTCGGATGGCTGGTCGTCGAGGATCTGTTCACCGTCGTCGCGCTCGTGATGCTGCCGATCCTCTTTGGCGGGGCAGAGAGCGGGCAGGGATTCGGCTTTGCGCTGCTCGTCACCGGCCTGAAGGTCGCCGCGCTGGTCGTGTTTACCGCAACCGTCGGCACGCGCATCATCCCGCGGGTGCTCGATCACGTCGCCCGCACCCATTCGCGCGAGCTGTTCACCCTGACGGTTCTGGTGATCGCGCTCGGGATCGCTGTCGGCTCCGCGCTGATATTCAACGTGTCGATGGCGCTCGGTGCGTTTCTCGCCGGCCTTGTCGTCGGCCGATCCGAGTACTCGCTGCGCGCCGCCTCGGAAGCGCTGCCGCTGCGCGACGCGTTCGCCGTGCTGTTCTTCGTCTCGGTCGGGATGCTGCTGGATCCCGCCGCTCTTCTCGACAATCCGCCACTGCTCGCCGGCACGCTTGCCGTAGTGATGATCGGCAAGCCGCTGATTGCCTTCCTCATCACCTGGGTGCTGCGTTACCCGTTCGCGACCAACCTGGCCGTCGCGGTCGCGCTGGCGCAGATCGGGGAATTCTCGTTCATGCTGTCGCGGGTCGGTTCCGATCTCGGGCTGTTGACGCGCGAGGCCGCCAACGTGCTGGTGGCCGTCGCCATCGTCTCGATCGTGCTGAATCCGATCATTTACCGGACGATCGCGCCGATCGACGCCTGGACGCTCGCGCATCCGCGCGTTCGCAGGATCGTCGACCGCTCGCGCCGGGCGGATGCCGAACTGGTGGAGGCATCACGCGTCGACCCGGCGCACCGGGCGATCGTCGTCGGCTACGGACCGACGGGCCAGACGATAACCCGTCTGCTGCGGGACAATGGCGTCGAGCCGATTGTGGTCGATCTGAACGTCGACACCGTGCGCGCGCTTCGCGACGAAGGCGTTCGTGCGGTGTACGGCGACGCGACGCATCGCGACACGCTCGCAGAGGCCGGCGCGGGCGAGGCAGCCAACCTGATCCTCACTGCTGCCGGGATGGCCGACGGACGTCAGACGATCACGCACGCCAAGGATCTCAATCCTGCGATTCGCGTGCTCGCGCGCGCGCCCTACCTCCGCGACGTGCCGGGGCTGCGCGACGCGGGCGCGGAGACGGTCGTCTCCGCGGAAGGCGAGGTTGCGCTCGCGCTCACCGAGATGATTCTGCAGAGGCTTGGCGCGACCCCCGATCAGATCGATCACGAGCGCGAACGCGTCAGGTCCGAGCTGCGGCCCACAGCCTAGCCCGTTTCCAACCTTCAGCCGCATCTCCGCATCTAAGCCGGCATCGCTCAGGAGACGCGATGAATGGCTTTGTCCGCGACCTTCAGTACGGCCTGCGTACGCTCGGCAAGAACCCGGGCTACGCATCGATAGCGGTCCTCACGCTGGCGCTTGGCGTTGGCGCCAACACGGCGATCTTCGGCGTGCTCCGTGCCGTCGTTCTGCGCGATCTGCCATATCACGATGCCAGCCGCATCGCGGTCCTGTGGACGAAGAACATCCGTCAGAACCTGCCGGACGGATCTTCGTACCTCAATTTCCGCGACTGGCAGACACGTAGCCGGACGTTCGAGCAGATGGCCGCGTACATGCGTCCCGAGTTCACCCGCGACACCGTGGGCACCGGCCCGGACGCGGAGCGGATCCACGCCGGACAGGTTGGTCCGAACTTCTTCCAGCTCCTCGGTACCGCGCCGCTTCTCGGCCGGACGCTCGAGGACCGCGACTACATCGCGACGCCGCGTACCGCCGTCATCAGCCACGACCTCTGGCGCCAGCGGTTCGGCGGCGATCCGGCGGTCATCGGTCGGATGATGCAGGTGAGCGACATGACCGTCGAGATCGTCGGCGTGATGCCGCCCGAGTTCGACCTGCCGACTCCCGACGTGCAGTTGTGGCGGCCGCTGTATTTCGGCAAGGACTGGGAGGACGCCGGCAGTCGCGCCGTCGACGCGCTCATCGTGCTCGGCAGGATGGCGCCCTCGGCAACGATCGCCTCGGCGCGTGCAGAAATGGACGCGATCGCGGCGCAGCTGCGCGCCGAGTATCCGGCTTCCAACGCAGCGCTCGGCGTCATCACCGATCCGCTCGTCGATCGCGTGATTGGATCCACCACGACGCGCTCCCTGTGGCTGCTCTTCGGTTCCGTCGGGTTCGTACTGTTGATTGCCTGCGCGAACGTGGCGAATCTCGCGCTCGCGCGCGGAGCGGCGCGACGCCACGAGTTGGCGCTTCGCACGGCGCTGGGCGCGTCGCGGCTGCGAATCGTGCGCCAGGTGATCGCCGAGAACCTCGTGCTCTCGATGTTCGCCGCCATCGTCGGCCTGCTGTTCGGCTGGGCAGGGGCGGCGGCGTTGAAGCGCCTTGCCGCCGGCGCGCTGCCGCGCGCGGAAACCATTCACGTCGATGCGGGCGTGCTGCTGTTTCTGCTCGCCGCGTCGATTGCCGCCGGCCTGCTGGCTGGCCTGCTGCCCGCGCTGCAGCTCTCGATGATGAATCCGTCCGACACGCTGCGCGAGGGCGGTCCCCGCGCGTTCGCGTCGCGCGGCGGCCGCCGGGTTCATCAGGGGCTCGTCGTTGCCGAGATCGCGCTGGCGATGATCCTGCTCTGCGGCGCCGGCATGCTGATTCGCAGCTTCATGCGGGTGCAGTCTTCGTCGCGCGGGTTCGACTCGACGAACGTGCTTCTGCTGCAGGTCGATCTGCCGGGCGAGTATCAGCGGCCGAAGTTCGCGAGTTTCTATGGAGACGCGATGCAGCGGCTTCGCGGTTTACCGGGCGTCGTGGCGGTCGGCGCGGTCAGCGACTTCTTCATCCATCGTCAGCCCGATTACCGCGTCGCGCTCGAAGGGCAGCCGGCACAGCGGCCCGAGGACCCCGCGCCGCCGTTGACCGAGGACCAGGTGATCCCCGGGTTCTTCGAGGCCATGCGCATCCCGGTGCTCCGCGGCAGGTCGCTGAATGACGGCGATCTGGCGGACGGAGCGCCGCAGGTCGTCGTCATCAACGAGGAAATGGCCCGGCGGTTCTGGCCCGGCCAGGATCCAGTCGGCAAGCGGCTGAAATACGGTCTCGATCCGGCTGCCTCCAATCCGTGGAAGACGGTCGTCGGAGTCGTCGCCGACATGCGCCGGCAGAAGCTCGACGAGCGTGCGATTCCCTACATGTTTCAGCCGGGCTACCACCGGCAGATGGACATCGTGATCAGAACTGCCGGCGATCCCGACGGCTCGCGCGAAGCGGTTCGCGCCGCGATGCGCGCGCTCGATCCGAACGTGCCGCCCTACGGCATCCTCACAGTCGAGCAGCGGCTCGGCGACACTGTCGCGCTGCGCCGGCTGCAGACGCTGCTGCTCGCCGCGCTGGCGGGGGTTGCGCTGATCCTGTCGATGATCGGCGCCTACGGCGTGGTGCATCACGGCGTCCGCGCGAGGACGCAGGAGATCGGCATTCGCATGGCGCTTGGCGCAAATGCGTCGGCGGTATTGCGAATCGTCCTTGCCGGTGGTTTGGTCCCCGCGCTCGCGGGAACGGGGCTGGGCCTCTTTGGCGCGTTCGTGCTGAAGCGGACCCTGGCGACGTTTCTCTACGAAACGAGCGCGATGGATCCCGTCATCATCGCGGTGGTCGTGTTTCTGCTGATCGGCGTCACGATCGTGGCATGCCTCGTCCCCGCCGCTCGCGCGGCGCGCATCGATCCCGTCGCCGCGTTGCGAAACGAATGAACCTCAGTTCCCCTTCAGGGCCCTGATGGGATCGAGGCTCGCAGCGCGGTGCGCGGGGAGGAAACAGGCGAGCGCGGCGATGGCGAGCAGGAGCGCCGGCACCGCAACGAACGTGAACGCGTCGTGTGCTACGACGCCGTACAGCTCGCTGGCAAGCAGTGTCGTGAGCCACAAGGAAACGGTCATGCCTGCGGCAAGGCCGGCAACGGTCACCGAGAGTCCCTGTCGAAGCACCAGCCGCAGGATGTCGGCGCGCCGCGCGCCGAGCGCGGACCTGATGGCCAGCTCTCTGGTCCGTTCGGTGACCGCGTACGACAGCACGCCATAGAGACCGACTGCCGCGATGATCAGGGCGAACGCGGCAAATCCGCCGAGCAGCATCGCGTAAAGGCGCGGCCGCGCGAGCGTCAGAATGAGGCGATCCTCGAGCGGCATCACCGCATCCGCGACGAGCCGCGGATCCGCTTCGCGCACCGCGGCGATCAACGCGCTCCGCCCGGGGCCCGTACGCTGCGGCGTCTTCGCGAGCAGCGTGATGTTCTGCACCGTCAGGCGGCCGCCGAACTGCCGGTGCGAGTAGTACAGCTCCGGCCGCGCATTCTCGGCCGACAACGGGTAGCGCGCATCGTCAACCACGCCGATGACGGTGCTCTCGGTAACGCCCTTCGGACGTTCGTAGGCGACGACCGGCAGCTTTGCGCCGAGCGGCGTGTCGCCGAGGTAGCGCCGCGCGAACGCCTGGTTCACCACGACGACCAGCTCCGATGCGTCGGTGTCGGACTCGGAGAAGACGCGGCCGGCGACCGTCCGGATCGAAAGCGCGCGGAAGTAGCGCGGACTCACGATGCGTGGTGACGCCTGAACCGTGACGATGCCGCCGTCAGCTCTCGGCGACTTGAGATTGAATGCGCTCGTCGAGCCGCCGGGTGTCAGCGGCAGTTCCGACGTGAATGACGGCTCGCTGATCCCAGGCGTAGCGGCGAGCCGCTCGAGGACCCGATCGACGATCGCATACCTCCGCTCCGGGGCGGGGACAATCGTCGCCGGCATCGACAGCCGCGCCGAGAGGACGTCGGTGACGTCGTAGCCGCGGTCGGCATCGAGCAGCGCGAGAAAGCTGCGGCCCAGCAGCGAAGCGCCGACGAGGAGCACCGACGCGATCGCAACCTGCCCAGCGATCACGAGCAGCCGGGCGCGCGCGGTGCGAGACCGCGTGCCGCCGCCAACCGGCGCGGCGCCATCCTCGGCGAGCGCCTCGACCGGGTTGAGCCGCCGCACCCGCAGGACGGGCAGAATCCCGAAGGCGATCCCGGTTCCCACCGAGGCGGCCAGCGCGAAGGCGACGACGACGGCGTCGACGCCGAGGGCGTCGGGACGCGGGAAATCAGCCGGCAGCAGCGAGGGGAGCGACTGGTTCAACAGCCAGGCAAGCGCCAGGCCCGCGACGCCGCCGATCACGCCGAGAAGAATGCCTTCTACGAGCAGCTGGCGCAGCACGCGGACGCTGCCGGCGCCGAGCGCGGCGCGAATCGACATTTCACGCCGCCGCGCCACCGCGCGCGCGAGCTGGAGGCTGGCGACGTTCGCGGTCGCCGTCGCCAGCAGCAGGCCGACCGCGATCAGCAGCACGATCAGCGGGCGGCGCACGTCGGCGCCGAGCGCGTCGCGCATCGGCCGGGCAGTGATCTCGATCGGACCGCCGTTGCCGAAAATCGCCTGCGTGGTCATTCCCGTATCCGCGGCGAACCGTCCGCGCGCCGTGCCTTCCGCAGCCGCCTGCGCCGGGCTGACGCCGGGACCGAGCACCGCGACCGCGTTGAAGAGCGACAGAGAGTTGCCGGCCGCCGATCGCACCGCGAACGGCACGAACGCACGCGCCTGGCGGTCGGGAAAGGCATGCGCGTCGGGCAGCACGCCCACGATCGTGTGGGCCTGGCCATCGAGCTGGATGGATCTGCCGAGAACGCCGCGGTCGGCGCCGAATCGTTCCCGCCACAGGCGTTCGGACAAGACGGCGACCGCAGCCGCTTCATCTTTCGGTTCGAAGAACGTTCCGAGCAACGGGCGCACGCCGAGCACGGAAAACAGGCTCGCGGTGCCGGCGGTGACGCGGATGCGGTCCGCTTCGCCAGCGCCGGTCATCGTCACCAGACGCTGCGACCACGCCGCCACCTGCTCGATGGTCGCGGCATCCTCGCGCCATGCCAGATAGGCGGCATTGGTGAGGTCGCCGAAGCGGGGCGGCGTACCGCCGCGCGTTTCCTTGATCACCACGATCCGATCGCCATTGGGCCACGGCAGCGGCCTCATCAACACGCCATACGCCACGCTGAAGAGCACGGTTGTCGCGCCGAGGCCCAACGCCATCGTGACGATCGCGACGAGCGAGTGGCGCGGCTGCCGTCGCAGCAGGCGCGCGGCATAGCGAACGTCATGCGCGAGGCCGGTGAACCATGACGCCGACACCGCGGGCGGCGGCGCCACCGCGGCCGGGCGGCGCGCACGGTGGTGCAGCGCCGTGGACTCTTTCGTCCACACGCCGAGCATGCCGGCGACACGCCTGTCGGCCTCTTCTTCCGAGCAGCCGTCCGCACGCGCCGCTTCGTACATGGCGCGCGCATGCTGCGCCAGTTCCTCGATGACGTCGTCGTCGGGAACCGGCGCCGCCTGTTCGAGCGCGCGGCGGACGCGTGCGGTCCAGTTCATGCCGTTTCGTGCCGGATGCGGGCGACTCGATCGAGCGCCTCGAAGAAGACGTCCCAGATGCTGCGCTGGCTCTTGAGCGTCTTCCTGCCGGCGGCGGTCAGCCGGTAATACCTCCGGCGCCGCTGCCCGGCCTTCTCGACCCAGCGTCCCTCGATGAGGTCCTTCTCTTCCATGCGGTAGAGCGTCGGGTAGAGCGAGGCGGCGTGAAACGAGATGGCGCCGCGCGACCGTTCTTCGATGAGGCGTGCGATGTCGTAGCCGTGCCGGTCACGCTCTTCGAGCAGCGCCAGGATCAGGACTTCCGTGCTCCCGCGCTTCAGCTCCCGCGCCAAAGCATTCATGCCCATATGTGGGCACAGCATATATGAAGAGCCTGACACGTGCAACGTGCAACGTGCGACGTCGCGACGTGCGACGTGCGGCTTGTCACGTGCTACGTGCGACGTGCCACGTGCGACGGACGGGTTACTGGTGGGGCGCTATTCTGAAAGGCCGGCTGACCTGACCGACGGCGTCGACGCCCATCGCGATGACGGCCTTGGCGACGTAGTCGCCGGGCGGCAGGTCGGACAGGCGCACCCGGGCGGGAGCGACGCGGCAGGTGCACTGGCCCTCGGTCTTCGGCGTCTCCAGCTGTACCGGCACGCGCAGCAGCGGGGCGGAGCCGTCCTGCCGCTGAATCTCGAGCGTCAGGCTCGATCGCGCGAAGGTCTCCGCCGTCTCGCCGAACAGCTCGATGTAGCCGTAGAGCGTGCCCTTCGTGATTTCGCCGGTGACCGAGGGGGCGACCGGCAGTGCCCACCCGCGATCCGCGCCTTCGCCGATGATCAGATCCGTCGCGCGAATCGGGCCCGCCTCGGTGAGTCTGGGTTCGATGACCCGCTCGAGGCTGCCGCGCCGCCCCGCGTCGTCGACGACGACGAGCTTCAGCGTGTACTTGCCGGGATCGACCGGCGCGTAGCTGAAATACCGCTGCGTGCCCTTGTGCTCCGGTTCGGGGCGCGGGAGCGCCGAGTCCATCTGGCTGGTGATCAGTTTGCCTTCGAAGTCCACGATGATGTAGCCGACCGAGAATTCGCCGTCGGGATTGATCGAGCGATCGATGTCGGCGGCGACGAAGAGACGGAGCTGCTGCTGCCGCGGATCGCGGAACGAGTAGGTCGTCATCTTGATGCCGATCTCGGATGCCGGCAGCGGATCGCGCAGCGTCGAGACGATCAGCTCCTCGGTCGTCTTGGTGTTGCTCACCGGGATCGTGAACTGGCGCCGCGATCGCACCGTGACGCCCTTGCGTTTGACCTCGACGCTGATCGCGTGCGGCAGCCCGTTGCGGTCGCGGGTGTCGGGTTCGAAGCCGAGGAGGTAGTAGCCGGTCAGCTCGGACGACAGGCGCTGGAACGCAAAATCCGAGTTCGAGATGACGCGAAACAGCTCGCCGCCGGTGGCCTGGGCGAGCATCGCGAGCCCGTCCTCCTGGAGCGTGCGATCCTCCATCGCCTTCGCCGGCGGTTTTCGCTGAGACGCGTCCAGCCCGGAGACTTCGATGTGCAGCGGATAGATGGTGACATGCGCCGCGGCGGCTTTCGTGTCCAGCCACTTGAGCGGCGACGGCTCCCCGTTCGTGACGAGTCCTTCGGAAATGAAGGCCAGAATCTTCGGCGTGTTGCTCGGCGGAAATCCCTCGAGCAGTGTCTGCAGGCCGGTGATTGTCCGTCGCGTCCGGTCGCGTGCGTCGGTGGCAACCTGCAGAGCCTCCGATTTCACTTCGCCGGCGCAAATCACGAGCTCGGAGCTGCCGCCTCGCCCGCCAGACATCGCCACCCCGCACTCCCGTTCGGTGACCGACTGCATCGCCGCTGTGTTGCGGCGCTCGAACGCGAGCGCGTCCGAGATGCCGATGTTGCGATTGCCGAAGCTCGGAATCGCCGTTCCTTCGATCTTCGTGATCAGCCGCTGCACCAGCTCGTGATCGGCGGTCCAGGGAACCTGCGGTCCGTTGGGAATCGTCGCCAGCGCCACGCGATCCGCGGCGTTGAGCGTGCTGACGAAACGGCTCGCGGCCTCGAGCGCCGCTTTTGCACGCCCGGTCCCGATGCTCGTGCGATCGACGGCAATCATGATCAGGCGCCCGCCACCCGTGTTGGCGTTCGAGCTGTAGTGAACCGGCGCGGCCGGCCGCGGCGCATCCGCCGCCGCGGCTACTTTCACGAACTGCGCCGCCACAATCGGCCTGGCCCGGCCGTCCACCCGCAGCACGAAGTCCTTGGCGGTGAGATCCGCGATCGGCCGGCCGCTGTTGTCCACCGCGTTGACGTCGACCTGCACCACATCGACCGAGGACTTGAACCGCTGTTCAGGGCTCTGCGGAGGGGGTTGCTGCGCGGCAGCGCCAAGGACGACGGCCAGAACGATGGGAAAAAGACGCACGGCCGGATTGTACTGCGAATCTAGAACCTGATCCGCGCGCTGACCTGGAGCGATCGCGGCTCCCCGACGTTGGTCGGCTGGCCGAACGCCGGCAGCGGCTCCGTCGGGTAGGCCCCGGTGCCGAAAACCGTGTTCCGCGTCACCACGTTGGTGTGATTCGTCACATTGAAGCCTTCGACCATTCCCTCGAGCTGGAGCCGCGGTGTCAGCCGGAACGTGCGGCTCACCCTCAGGTTCAGACTGAAAAACGCGCTGCTCGATCCGGCATTTCGCTCGATGAACTCGCCCTCGACGATCGGACGTCCGGGCGTGCCCTGGATGGTCGTCACCCCCGACAGGATGTTGAACGGCAGCGCCGAATAGGCCTGGAGCATGCCGCTCAGCTGAAAGCCGTTGGTCAGGCGCTGCCAGGCGGTCGCCGCGGGCGCCATCGAGGTCTGCACCGCGCCGTTGATCACCAGCCGGTGCCGCTGATCGTCGTCCGAGCGCCCCTGGTCTTTCGAGAGGTCGAACGGATCGATCGGCTGGCTGAAGAAGAACTCGCCGACGTTGTTCCTCGATCGCGACAGCGTGTACGACACGCGGTAATGTCCCCAGCGCGACGGCCGCTGCATGAACGACACGTGGAGGCCGTGATAGTCGGACTCGCCCGCGGAAGAATACTGCGTGTTGTTCGCGTACTCCGGGTTCGGGCGGCAGCCGTTGTTGGTTCCGGATGGCACGCAGGACGGCACGTTCTGGTTGATCGCCATCAGCAGGCCGGTGCCGCGGAGATAGTGATACCCGACGCTGACCGATGCGCGCTCGCCCACCTGATGCTCGAGTTCGACGCTCGCCTGCCGCGAGTGCGCATTCTGCAGCCGGCGGTCCATTGTCGTCAGATTCGGCAGCGTCACGGAAGGCACGGGACCGCTCAGGATGTTCGGAAAGACCGGCGCGCCGGACTGCGTCGGCGAGAGCGACACGCCGATCTGCCGCAGGTTGTCCAGCTCCGTCGTGTTGCCCGCCGAAAGCACCGCGTTGGCAACCGCGCGCAGTGGAACACGGTCGAAATACAAACCGGCATTGCCGCGGACGATGGTGCGGCGCGACTCGGTCGGCGACCAGACGATGCCGATACGCGGTGAGATGTTGTCGCTGTCGGTCTGGATCGTCTCGAGGAACTGCAGATCGTACCGCAGTCCCAGGTTGAACGTGATGCGCGAGCCGGCCTTCCATTCGTCCTGCGCATACATGCCGACGTTCGCGTTGTGCTGCGGCACTTCGGTGGCGCCGAACGTCTGGGTGAAGCCCCCGTTGTTGTAGGTTCCGGCCAGGAAGTTCGCGAGCGACGAGAACGTGTACGCGCCCCGCGCCGCGCGCGGGAAGGTGATCCGGTCGTCGTTGACCAGGACGTCGAATCCGGCCCGCAGCGCATGCTCGCCCGCCTGGTGCGACAGGTTGTTGACGATCTGCACCATGCGGTTCCATCGCGCGGTCGGACTGGTGGACGACGTGCCGAAGGTGGCGACGCCGGCAATCGTGACGGCGGGGCCGATCGGATCGGTTGGCGGCGCATCGAGGCTGCCGTAGGCGAGCTGGCCGCGCGTTTCGAGCACGGTGCGGGAGGACAGGATCAGCGTGTTGCCGATCGCGAACGTCTGATCGAGGTTCTCGAGTCCCGTCGAGGCGCTCGGCGCGTTGAGGCCGCCGGCGTTGCGGGCGTTTCGCGAGCTGACGTCGTACAGCGCATAGCGTACGCTGATCTGATCGCGCCCGCTCAACTGGTGATCGAGCTTGGCGAGGAGGTTCGTGGAATTAACCGGCGCCGCGAACTCGCCAGTCGCGATCAAGGGGCCTTGATAACCCACCGCCGAGAGGTGCGTGTTGACGGCGGCGGCGTTTGCGTCCGAGATCGTCGTGAGGCCAGTCTGATCGAGGTCGCGGTGCTCGAGGTTCGTGAAGTAGAACGTGCGGTCGGCGAGCACCGGCCCGCCGACGCTGCCGCCGAACTGCTGCTGATTCATCGGCAGCGTCCTGCCCGACAGGGCATTCGCCGCATTCCAGGAATCGTCGCGCAGGTACGCATACGACGTGCCGTGAAGCTCGTTCGTGCCGCTCTTCGTCACGACGTTGACGTATCCGCCGAGCGCGCGGCCGAGCTCCGCCTGGGCGCCGGACGTCACCACCTGGAACTGTTCGATCGCGTCGACGCCATAGGTGATGCCGCTCAGCGCCGCCGCGTCGTCGTTGGCCGAGAGCCCGTCGACGATGAAGTTGTTCGAGAGGTTGCGCTGGCTGCCGACCGAGAGGCTGACGCCGGGCACGGCGGATGTTTCCGGGAAGAGCTGCGTGCTGCCGACGTTCGTCGGTGAAACGCCCGGCACGAGCAGTCCCAGCTCGAGGAAGTTGCGGCCGTTCAACGGCAGGCTGCGCACCTCGCTTTCGCCGACGGTTGCCGCGATCTGGCTGCGCGCCGCTTCGAGCACGGTGGCCTCGGCCGTGACGGTGACGCTCGCGTCGACCGCGCCGACGCGCAGCACGACCGGCAGCTCGAATGCTGAACCGGCGCCGAGCGCCAGCATCCGCGTCCAGTCGCCGAACCCGTGCAGGCGGACGGCGACCTCATAGGTTCCCACCCTCAGATACGGAAAACGGAAGCGGCCATCCGCGTCTGTTGCGCTCGACGCGGCGACGTTCGTCTGAACGTGCCGTGCCGTCACTTGCGCGCCGGGCACCGCCGCGTGCGACGGATCGAGGACGCGCCCGCTGATGCTTCCGTATTCAACCGACTGCTGTGCAAACACTGGTAACGCCCACGTGAGCACGAGGCTCGCGAGCGCAGCCATTCGCAAACATTTCACCGATGACCTCCGCGGCAACCTGCGAGACGAACGACACCGGAACGGCGGCGTTCAGACTCGGGGAGGCGGAGGGTCGGGAGATTCGAAATGGACGATGAAGGTTTCGACCGAGGGATTCGGCGACGGGCTGGCGTGGAAATCCGGGCCCGCCACTGGCGATTCGGAGGGAATACCGTTGTTCGAGAGCAGCACGAGCAGCGCCGTCATGGGACCTTTGCAGGTGCCGCGCATCACGCATTTTTCGGGCGCAGGGGTCCGCGAGGCCGCGTGCATGGGACAGGGTTTTCCCTCGGCCGCCTGTGCCGGCGCGACGTCGCGTTTCACCGGCTGATGCGCGGCGCAGCAGTCGAAGCCCGCGAGCGCAGACAGCGACACCGCCTGGACCACGATCCAGGCGATCGCCAGCTGACGCAGGTTTCGACGAAGCGATCTCACTGTTGGAAAGGCCTCTTCACTGCGGCGAATCCGGCGAATTCGACACGCCGCGTAAGGGATTTACGCGGCGTGTCGGTCCACCACCCTATCACAGCGACTTCAGGTACTCGACCAGGTCCGCCTTCTGCGCCGCCGTCAGCCTCAGCCGGAACAGCCGATCGTAATGATCCACAACGGCCTTCAGGTCAGGGGCGCTGCCGTCATGGAAATACGGCGGATGCTGAAAGAGCGCGCGGAGCGGCGTCGTCCGGTACTTGCCGGTCGCGCTTCGATCCGCGTAAGCGGGATCCATGCCGACTTCTGCGGGGTCGTGGAGGAACGGCACCCGCCGGTTCGGGGTGTTCACGACGTCAGTGAAGTTCGGCGGCTGGTGGCAGGTGGCGCATCGCCCTTCCTTGTGAAACACCTGCTTGCCGCGCCGCGCGGCGGCTTCATTGAAGCTGCCCTTCGGCGGCCTCGGCACGTCGAGCGTCAACTGATAGTCGAGAAGGTCCGGGAGTTTCGGCGTGACGAGATCAGGCGTCTGCCTGATGAACAGCCCGATTCGCGGATCGCTGAAATTCCCGTGTCCGCCCATCTGTCCGACGCCGACGTAGCTGTTCCAGTAGGAGATGGCGCCGTCGCCCGTGTAAGTCTCCCAGAGCACGCCTTTCAGTCCGTAAATCGGCGGAATGACGACCGGCAGCGAAGGCGAGTTGAGCGGGATGAGGTTCGTGCCGTCGAATGCATGGTGGCGCGGATCGTATTTCCCCGGTCCCCATTCGCGGAACTGGCCGCGCGTCTCGTCGTCCAGAAGCGGCGACGGCGAGAGCGCCACGATCTTGCCGACATCGAGATCCGTGTTCGCCCAGCCGTCGAGACGCCTGCCGATGCCGGCCGTCAACGAGTCGTCCACGGTCGAATGGCAGAGCGCGCACGTGATGCCGACCTTCGTCAGCACGCCGCTTTCGCTGACAGTGCCCATCACGCCGACGATCGCATTCAACCGCAGGAGCAGAATCGTTACCGCCGTGCTCGCAGGGCTGGTCAGATCCACTTTGTCTGCGCGCAGTGCGGCGACGATCTCCGGCGGCAGCGCGTCGACGTCGACCTTGAGGCCGACGGCGAGCGCGGTCGCTGGGGTCAGGGTCGGAATGACGGTGTGCATACGAAGCGCATCCGTCCACAACTGCTCATCGCCGAACGTGTCGAAACGAAAGATGTTCTGTCCGTCGCGAGCGCTGCGGTGATCCTGCGGCGCCGGAGCGGCGCCGGACAGCGCGTACGTCATCGCGAGAACGAACAGGCTCGAGGTAGCGCCGATGAGTCGCATGGGTGGCTCTCTCCTCCCTTGGCGCGTGGAAACAGCTTGCGCGCCAATGAATAGAGCGCGTCCATCGTGAAAGGTGACAGCGTAACGACGGGCGGTAACTGCCTGGACCATTGGGGCCCGTCACACCTCTTGCATAGGTCCGGGCATGGCGATTGCCGACCTTTGGTACAAGAGCGCCGTCATCTATTGCCTCGACGTCGAGAAGTATCAGGACGCCAACGGCGACGGCGTTGGTGATTTCGAAGGCTTGATGCGCCGGCTGGATTACCTGCAGGGCCTTGGCGTGACGTGCATCTGGCTGCAGCCGTTCTTTCCATCGCCCAACCGCGACAACGGCTACGACGTCACCGATTTCTACGGCGTGCATCCGAAGCACGGGTCGCTCGGCGACTTCGTCGCCTTCATGCAGCAGGCGGACGCGCTCGGCATCCGCGTCATCGTCGATCTCGTCGTCAATCACACGTCAATCGATTCACCCTGGTTTCAGCGGGCCCGCGCCGGCGATCCGTTCTTTCGCGAGTGGTACGTGTGGTCCGACATCAGGCCGAAGAACCACAAAGAAGGCATCGTCTTTCCCGGCGAGCAGAAGACGACCTGGACGCTCGACCGGCAGTCGGGGCAGTACTATTTCCATCGCTTCTACGACCATCAGGCGGACCTGAACACCTGGCATCCCTACGTGCGTGCGGAGATTCAGAAGATCATGGGCTTCTGGCTGCAGCTCGGCGTCTCGGGATTCCGGATGGACGCGGTGCCGTTCCTGATCGAGAAGAAAGGCGCCGGCGTCGAGCATCAGCAGGATTTCAACCTGCTGAAGGAGATGCGCGATTTCCTCCAGTGGCGGTCGGGCGAGGCGATCCTGCTCGCCGAAGCGAACGTGCCCCCTGACGAGAGCCTGCAGTACTTCGGCGACGAAGGTGACCGGCTGCAGATGATGCTGAACTTTCCGGTCAACCAGCGGCTCTACTACGCGCTCGCCACCGCCGACATCGGTCCGCTGATCCAGGTCCTCGAGGAAACGCGCCGGCGTCCGAGCAACGCGCAGTGGGTCCAGTTCCTGCGCAGTCATGATGAGCTGGATCTCGGGCGGCTCACCGACGAGCAGCGCGAAAAGGTCTTCGAGGCGTTCGGGCCGACCAAGCGTATGCAGCTCTACGATCGCGGCATCCGGCGGCGCCTCGCGCCGATGCTCGGCAACGATCGGCGGAAGCTCGAGCTCGCGTTCAGCCTGCTGTTCTCGCTTCCCGGCACGCCGATGATGCAGTACGGCGACGAGATTGGCATCGGCGACAACCTGCGGCTGCCCGAGCGCGAATGCGCGCGGACGCCGATGCAGTGGACGGCGGAGCGGCACGGCGGCTTCTCGCGGGCGAGGAACGTCGTGCGGCCGGTCATCAACGATCCGACTTACGGCTACAAGCGCCTCAACGTCGCCGACCAGCGGCGCGATCCCGATTCGCTGCTGAACTGGACGGAACGCATCATCCGGATGCGAAAGGAGTGTCCCGAGATTGCCTGGGGCGGCTTCACCGTGCTGCGCGGCAGCGCGCCGGAGGTCCTGATGCTGCGCTACGACTGGCGCGACACGTCACTGATGACGGTTCACAATTTCAGCAGCTCGAGGCAGAAGGTCAGGGTGAACGTGGGCTGCGCCAACGACGACGTGCTGGTCGAGCTGTTCGACGGCCATCACAGCAAGGCGCACAACGACGGCGCGCATCGCATCGACATCCCGCCCTACGGCTGGCGCTGGTTCCGCGTCGGCAGCGTCGACAACGTGCTCAATCGGTCGGATCTGGATCTCACGAACCCGATGCGGTGATTCTTACGCCGGCACAGGCGCCGGCGGCCGGGTACTGGCCGGCCGGGGGAGGCCGGCGGCGGCGTAGATCTCCGGCTCGTTCAGGCTCTCGTGCTCGAGCAGCTGGGCGACGATCCGATCGAGCTTGTCGCGGTTCTCTCTGATCAGCCGCCGCGCCTCGTCGTAGCACTCCTCGGTGATCCGGCGGACTTCCTCGTCGACCGCGTCGAGCAGCGCATCGGAGACGCCGGCCATGCGCGGATCTCCTTCGGCGGGCAGCACCGAGAGCGGACCGATCCGCTCCGACATGCCCCAGCGGCCGACCATCGCTCTCGCGATGCGTGTCACCGCCTCCAGATCGCTTTCGGCGCCCGTGGTGACGATGTCGAAGACCTCCTGCTCGGCGGCCATGCCGCCGAGCGCGCCGATGATCTTGCCGCGCAGGTAGTTCGCGTCGTAGCCGTAGCGATCGGTTTCGGGCGTCGACAGCGTGACGCCGAGCGCGCGGCCGCGCGGGATGATCGACACCTTGCGGACGGGATCGGCACCCGGCTGCAGCATGCCAAGCAGCGCATGCCCCGCCTCGTGGTACGCGGTGCGGCGGCGCTCTTCTTCCGGGATCACCACGTTGCGCGCGGTGCCGAGCTGCACCTTCTCGAGCGCGTCGGTGAAATCGCGCTGTGAGACGGCGTTCTCTCCACGCCGCGCGGCGAGCAGCGCCGCCTCGTTGACGAGGTTCGCGAGATCCGCGCCGGTCATCCCCGGCGTCGACGCGGCGATCTGCTCGAGATCCACGTCGGGCGCCAGCGGGACCTTGCGCGTGTGCACTTCGAGGATCTGCGCGCGCCCCTTCTGATCCGGCGGGTGCACCATGATGATGCGGTCGAACCGGCCGGGGCGCAGCAGCGCCGGATCGAGGACGTCGGGACGATTGGTCGCCGCCAGCACGACGACGCCTTCGCTGCCGGTGAAGCCGTCCATCTCGGTGAGGATCTGGTTGAGCGTCTGCTCGCGCTCGTCGTGTCCGCCCACGGCGCGGGCGCCGCCGCGCGTGCGGCCGATCGTGTCGATCTCGTCGATGAAGATGATCGCCGGGGCCACCTTGCGCGCCTCGGCGAACAGCTCGCGCACGCGGCTGGCGCCGACGCCCACGATCATCTCGATGAACTCGGATGCGCTCGCGCTGAAGAAGGGAACCTTCGCTTCGCCCGCGGTGGCGCGCGCCAGCAGCGTCTTGCCGGTGCCCGGCGGGCCAGCCAGCAGCACGCCCTTCGGCGCGCGGGCGCCGAGACGGCGGTACTTCCCGGGCTCCTTCAGGAAATCGACGACCTCGTTGATCTCCGCTTCCACCTCGTCGATCCCCGCGACGTCCTCGAACGTCACCCGCACCGTCTCCGGATCGACCCGCTTCTGCCGTCCGCCGAGAATGCCGCCGATCGCACCCTGCTGCCGCCTGAACATCCACACGATAGAAGCCAACCAGCAGCAGGATCGGCGCGAACGAGATGAGCAGGTTGGTCAGGAACCCGCGCTGCTGCACCAGCGGCGTCGCGCGCACGGTGGCGCCGCCGTCCGAGAGCTCCTTCAGCAGATCGTCGTTCGCGAAGGTCGGACGCTCGGTCGTGAACTGTTGATACGTGCGATTCGGATCGTCCGAACGAGGCACCGCCTTCTTGAGCTGTCCCTCTACCGTGTTGCCGCGCGCGAACAGCTCGCCGACGTTGCGGCCGCCGACCTGGGTCTTGAATTCGGTGTAGGGAATCGCCTGCGGTCCGGACAATCGATCCTGAATGGTGAGCACGCCGAACAGCACCAGGTAGCCGACCAGCCACGCCGCCATCGTGTACCAGCGCGGCCTTCGCTGCGGCGCTTCGCCCTTCGGCAGTCCCTCGGTGCGCCACGGCCGCGACGGCGCGCGCTCCGGTGGCGATCCGCTGGACTCCGGCGGGCGCGGTGCGTTGGCGGGCGGTTGCGAGCTCTGCGCGGTCATTGCGTCGCCGGCTCTTCCGGCGATCTACAAGCATACGTCCGAACCGGGACCCGCACTCGCGGCAGGGCTGGGCGCGCGGTTACGCCGGTTGTAAGGCAATTACCGGCGGCGACGGCTCTGCCGCTTACCTCGACGCAGCAATCACGCGGTGATTCGCGCGCGCGATCGATCGCGTGGGCGGGAATTGATATTGCGCGTCCGCTCGACGAGGGGGAGGTGCTGATGAGCCGACGACGTGTTTTGTTGAACCCGATGTGCTGGGTGACGGGACTGGTAGCAGTGGCACTCGTCGTCCACGACGGGGCGCGGGCCCAGGGCGCCGCTCCGCAAATGCTCGATCCGAATCTGCGCGTCAGGACGGTCGCCTCGGGGTTCGACCTGCCGATCGGTCTCGCGTTTCTCGCGCAGAACGACATGCTGGTGATCGAGAAGGACACAGGCAGGTGCAGCGTGTCGTCGACGGCGTGGTTGCCGGCACCGTCCTCGACCTCGGCGTGAACAGGAATTCCGAGCGCGGACTGCTGGGCATCGCGCTGCACCCGGACTTTCCGCCGAATCCCGGCGTGTATCTGTACTGGACCTGCCGCAGCACGGCGCCGCCCGCCGATCCGTTCTTTCCCGACGAGCGCGAATGCTCTCGACGCGAACATGTTCGCGCCGGACAGCGGCGAGGTCCTCGAAGTGCCGCTGCTCGGGAACCGCGTCGATCGCTTCGTCTGGGATGGAAGCGCGCTGCACTTCGATCGCAACCTGATCATGCTGCGCGCGTTTCAGAACGACGGCGCGCCGACGCCGCGCGGGACAGGGGGACGAGACGCAGCCGGCGCGCGGCAACCACAACGGCGGCGTGATCCGTTTCGGACCGGACGGCAAGCTGTACGTGTTGATCGGCGACAACGGTCGTCGCGGGCAGCTGCAGAATCTGGTCGACGGCCCCGGCGGACCGACCCGCGCCGACGATCAGTTCGGCGGTCCGGAACCGGACGATGCGCACCTGACCGGTGTCATCCTGCGTCTCAACGACGACGGCAGCACGCCCGAGGACAATCCGTTCTTCGAGGCCGGCGCCGCGATCGGCAGGCGAAGTCGGCGCGAACATCCAGAAGATCTACGCCTACGGCCTGCGCAACAGCTTCGGGATGGCGTTCGATCCGGAGTCAGGCGAACTGTGGGAGCAGGAGAACGGCGACGATTCGTTCAGCGAGCTGAACCGCGTCGAGCCCGGCTTCAACTCGGGATGGGTGCAGATCATGGGACCGCCCGAGCGCATCGCGCAGTTCAAGGCGATCGAGACGACGGTGACGCCGGATCCGCCCGACCCGTTTGCGCCGACCTACTTCGGGCTGCAGCAGCTGCGGTGGTCGCCGGTCAACATCGCGAACACGCCGGCGCAGGCGCTCGCCGCGCCTGTTCATGCTGCCGGGCGCGCACTACAGCGCCCCGGAGTTCTCGTGGAAGTTCGAAGTGGCCCCGGGTGCGATCGGCTTCGTCGCCGGGCGCGGGCTCGGCCCGCAGTTCGAGGGCGATCTGTTCGTCGCCGGCGCGCGCCCGTTTCTCGAGGGCGGCCACCTGTTTCACTTCAACCTGACGGGCAACCGCCGCGCGCATCGGGACCGACGATCCACGGCTCGCAGGATCGCGTCGCCGACAACCTGCACAAGTGGGAGATCACCGAGAGCGAGAGCCTGCTGATTGGCCGGAACTTCGGCGTCGGCACCGACATGCACACCGGTCCCAACGGCAACCTGTTCATCGTCTCGCTGTCGAACGGCGCCGTCTACGAGATCTTCCGCGCGCCGCGCGGACGGCCTGCCCGGTGAGCCGGCTGAAGGCGCGCGACTGGACTGCGCCAGGCAGGCCTGAAGGCCTGCGCTACTTGGACTGCGGCGTTTTCAGCTGACGCCGCTGCTCCATTTCCTCCGACGCGAGACGGTAGGCGATGTAGTACTTGTAGATGTTGCTCACATACGTGACCGTCTCGCGGCCGATGCGCTCGGACGCGATCCGCTCGACGTTGTTGAACCAGACGTTCGGGTCGAGGCCGCGTTCCTGCGCTTCCTTGCGCAGCTGGCGGACGCGAGCGGGACCGGCATTGTAGGCCGCGAACGCGAACAATCCCCGGTTGAGCGCGATCCATCGGCTCGTCCTTGAAGTACTGGTCGATCATGAAGCGGATGTACTTCACGCCCGCGTGCACGTTGTTCTCGAGCTGCTTGACGTCGCCGACCTTCAGGTCCTTGGCGGTCGCCGGCATGACCTGCATGACGCCGATCGCGCCGACCTGGCTCTTGGCGCTCTGATCGAGCCCCGATTCCTGGAACCCCTGCGCCATCATCAGCAGGTAATCGAGGTTGTACTTATCGCCGTACTTACGGAAGAAGTCGACGGTGCGCCGGAAGCGCTCCATCTCCGCGGTCGACGTGGCGCTCTTCGCGAACTTCGTGCTCTGGAGGTAGCGCTGCACCATCAGGTTGCCGAACATGGTCCGCTGACCGTGCCGCTTGATCCAGCCGTTCACCTCCGCCATCAGCTTCGGGCTGTTCTTGCGGATCGCAGGAGCGATCTGGCCGCCGGTGCGCACCGCGACGGTGTCGTGGACGACGATGCCCGGCAGTACTCTTCTTCCAGAACTCCGCCAGATGGCTGTCGGCGATCGTGATCTTCACGAGGCCGGCGTTCACCATCTCGAGCACGTCCTCGGTCTCGAGCTCTTCGGGCGCCAGCTTGATCACGACCGGCGGCTTGCCCTTCGACGCGAGCTGCGAGTTCAGCGTCATCAGGCTCTCGTAGTAGCTGCTCGACTTGCGGACGAACACTTCCTTCCCCGAGAGGTCCTCGACGGACGCGAACTGTGGCGCACCCGGACCTGATGACGACGACCTCGTTGACGTTGGTGTAGTTCGCTTGTGCGAAGTCGACGAGCTTCTGGCGCTCGGGGGTGATCGTCAGCGTGGCTGCCGCGATGTCGGCCCGGCCATCGACGACGGCCTTGAGCAGCTCGTCGCGCGACAGCGGAACGAACACCACGTGCACGCGGATGTTCCCCGTCTTGAGCGAGGCATTCAGCTCGTCCTCGAACAGCTTGAACGCCTCGTAGACGGCGCCGCGCTGCACGCCCATGTCGATGAAGTAGTTGGTCTTGTTGTAGGTCGTCGCGACGCGGATCGCCCGGCGTTTCACCATGCCGTCCAGATCGCCGGTCCAGGGCTTCAACAGCGGGTTGGCGGCTGTTGATACCGCGTCGGCCGACGTGCTCGAGGCGGGCGGCGGAGTTGTCTGCGCGTCACGACACCCGCTAACAGGCATCGAACACACGGCGACACTCAAGGCCAGCGCGAGGCCCATCGAAGGGATTCGCTTCACCATGCGGATGGCGTTGATTATCGCAGAAACGGCCCGAGCGCGAGATAGAAGCGGCTGTTGCCGTCGGTCAGCGACTGGCTGAAGCCGAGAAACGCAGGCCCCAGCAGCGTTTCGAGCACGACCGCCACCGAGGCGGAGGTCTTGTACTCGGCGTCATCCCAGCCGTTGAAGGCCGACCCCTGTTCGAGCCAACCGCCGACGTAGGCGTTGCCGCCGATGACGTCGGGAAGCCTGAACCATTCGTGCAGGATGCCCGCTACCCCGAGGATGTAGTTGTCCCCGCGAATCTCGTCGTTGTTGAAGGCCCCCAGGCGCGCGGGGCCGCCGAGGCGGAACTTGTTGAAGCCCGACTCCTCGCCGAAGGACGTGCCGCCGCCGCCGCTGAAGAACACACGCTGCTTCGGGCGGACCCGCTTGAACCAGGAAACGCGCACCTCGCCCTGTGGCACGTCACGCGGGTGCAGCAGCGCCGCATCCTCCGGGTCGACGATCTCCGGCGTATCGAGGTGATAGGCGAGCGCGGTCCGCAGGAACATGCCGCGAGAGGGCACCAGCGGGCTGTTCTGGCCGTCGAACACCCACCGCAGCGTGAACGCTCGATCGGAACCATTGGCCTCCGGCAGCGTCGGCACGCCGACCCGAAGCCGCGCGCGGACGTCCACCTCGTCGTAGCCGAAGCGCGCCTCGCTGCGCATCCCGGTCGAGTAGCCGATGTCGCCGCCGACGCCCGTACGCTTCACGCGATATTCGGCCACCAGCTCGCCGTCTCTGTCATAGCCGTTCAGGCTGTCGCGGTTGAAGTAGGCGCGCGGCGCGACGAACAATCCACGATGACCGATCCGCTTGTAGAGTTCGAGCGCGACCCGCTGATCGCTGCCGATGCCGACGTCGAAGCGCAGCTCCGAATTGCGAAGCGGCATGTCGTAAACCGCCAGCCGCAGCCGCATGCTGATCGAAAAGGAGTTCGAGTCGATGTTCTGCACGTCGATCGCCGGCAGGAGGAACGGCGGTCCATACGACTTCGGCGTGACGTTGAGCACCAGCTCCGCGCCGTTGGGCGCCGGCCTCAGGCTGTAGGCGATGATTTCGTAGCGGTCCGTGCCGGAAATACGCAGGATGCTGGTCTCGAGATCGTCGCGGACGACGGGGCGATTCAGATGGGTGTCTTGAAGCAGCGCGGCGATTTGCGTGGCTTCGTCCGCGGCAACGCCTTCGACGGTGATCTTCCGCACCAGCGGCGTGTCTGTTTTCGCCGTGAGGTGCGGCCGCGCATCCACTCCGCATACGTCGCTTCATCGACCTGATAGCGGAGCAGCTGAATCGCCATGGCGTCGCCCGCCTTGTACCCCTGGGCGACGAGATCGTCGACCCGGCGCCAGTCGGCGCCGGTCAGTCCCTTCAGATCCGGCACGACGACGATGTCCGCCGATTTCAGCGCCAGGCGCGTGCCGGTCGACATCATCGAGTCGATGGTCTGGCCGAGGATGCCGAACAGGCTGGTCGGAACCGGCGCTTCGTCGGTGCCCGAGCCGACGTTGACGGCGATGGCGACGTTTGCGCCCATCGCCTTGACCACGTCCGCCGGCACGTTGTTGACGGCGCCGCCGTCCACCAGCAGCCGCTCGTCCATCACGACCGGCGTGAACACCGCCGGGATCGCCATCGTCGCGCGCAGCGCCCGCGAGAACGAACCCGATCCGATCACGAGCGGCTCGCCACGCCTGATGTCGGTCGCGACGCAGCGGAACGGGGTCGGCAGCGCGTCGAAGTCGCGAAGCTCGTAGTAGGGCAGCGCGATCCGATCGAGCAGCAACTCGATCTGCTGGCCGGCGTTGAGCCCGCTCGGCAGCTTGAAGCCGCCCTTGAGGCCGAAGTCGATCTGTCCCGGGAACGCGCGCGCGTCCTCCTTGCGCCGGTACGTCTTGTAGCGGAACGGCGAGTCGGACAGGAACATGAGATCCCAGTCCGACTCCTTCATGAGCGTCTGGATTTCGTCGGGGGTCATGCCGCTGGCGTAGGCGCCGCCGATCAGTCCGCCCATGCTGGTGCCGGCGATGACGTCCACCGGGATGCGATGTTCTTCGAACCAGCGGAGCAGACCGATGTGCGCGATGCCTCGCGCCGCGCCGCCGCCGAGCGCCAGCCCCACTTTCGGACGCGGCGCCGGCTGGGTCTGCGCGTCAGCGGCGCCGGCGGACACGGTCGGCATCCGTCTGTGCCGACGCGGTTGTCGCGGGGACGCACGCCAGTACGGCCGCCAGAACGGCAACGAAGGCCCTGTGCGTCATTTGCGTCCACCGCCGAGGGCTTCCTTCGCGCGCTCGATCTCCTGCCGCTGTTCTTTCGAGACCGCCGGATACTCGAGATTCAGGCCGACCAGGCCGTCGACGATTGCCGCGGCGACCACGACGCGCGTGAACCATTTGTTGTCGGCGGGCACGACATACCACGGCGCGTCGGGGGTGGCGGTCCAGCGGATCATGTCCTCGTACGCGCTCTGATACTCGCGCCAGTGCTCGCGCTCCTCGAGGTCGGCCATCGAAAACTTCCAGTTCTTCTCGGGCTTGTCCAGCCGCTCCCTGAAACGCTTTTCCTGCTCTTTCTTCGACACGTGCAGGAAGAACTTCCGGACGAGCGTGCCGTTCCTCGAGAGATAGCTCTCGAAATTCCTGATGTCTTTGGCGCGGTCCTTCCAGAGGCTCTTCGATTTCAGGAGCTCGGGCGGCACTTTCTGGCGCTCCAGGAGATTGGGATGCACGCGGACGACCACCAGTTCCTCGTAGTAGGAGCGGTTGAAGATGCCGATGCGTCCCCGCTCGGGGAGCGCCTTGGTGCAGCGCCAGAGGAAGTCGTGATCGAGATCCTCGGACGAGGGAGACTTGAACGAGTACACCTGACATCCCTGCGGGTTGACGCCGGACATCACGTGCTTGATCGCGCTGTCCTTGCCGGCGGCGTCGATCGCCTGGAAGACGAGCAACATGGCCCATCGATCCTGAGCGTAGAGGCGATCCTGCAGCTGCGCGATCGCCTCGACGCCCTTCCTGAGCGCCTCCTGCGCCCGCGGCTTGTCCTCCTTCGTCAGATCGCCGCGGTCGTCGGGATCGATGTCGTCGAGACGGAACCGCTTCCTGCCGTCGACCCGGTACGGTTTGGCGAAGCGCCGCGCCTGCTTGAAGAACTCGCTCATGTGCGTTCCTGTGAAGTGGCCGGTCCCGGATGCGCCGGCCGGTGAGGGAGCCGCGTCATGCTCAGGCGCCGCCCGCGGCGCGGGGGCGCACGATGCAGCGGAAGCTGAGGTGAGACGTCGAGGTGTCGATTGGCTCGGGGAATCTGGCGGCGGGACGATAGCGGCGGCAGTAGTTCGGCGCGCACAGGTGCGAACCGCCCTTGATCACCTTCCGCGGGATGCGGACTCCGGGCTGGGCCGGATCGCAGCTCTCTTCCTCGTTACCGCCCCGCGGATTCTTCGGCGTGCAGCACGCCTTCAACACCTCGTTCGGATGCTTCGGATGGTACCAGTCCGTCGTCCATTCCCAGGTGTTGCCGATCATGTCGAACAGGCCGTAGCCGTTCGGCGGAAACGCATCGACCGGCGAGGTGCGCTCGTAGCCGTCGCTGGCCAGGTTCTGCCAGGGGAATTCACCCTGCCAGGTGTTGGCCATGTAGCGGCCGCCGGGATCGAACCGGTCTCCCCAGGCGTAGGGCGCGCGCTGCAGCCCGCCGCGCGCGGCCAGCTCCCATTCCGCTTCCGTCGGCAGCGCCTTGCCGCGCCAGTTCGCAAAAGCCTCTGCGTCGCTGAACGCGACGTGCACCACCGGGTGGCGGGCGAGCCCCTCGATCGACGTCTCGGGGCCGTGCGGATGCCGCCAGTCGGCGCCGCGCATGAACGTCCACCAGTTGCCGATGTTCCGCCGATCGACCGGGCCGTTCGGCTGTACGAACACCAGCGAGCCCGCGTAGATCATCTCCGGCAGCGCGCCGGGATACTGCTCGGGATCCGGAGGAACCTCCGCGAACGTCACGTGTCCGCTCGCTTCGACGAAGCGCGCGAACTCCTCGTTGGTGACCGGATACTTGTCCATCCAGAACCCGTCCACCGAGACGTTGTGGACCGGCCGCTCCTCGGGATAGTGATGGGCCGACCCCATTTCATAGGTGGCCGCAGGTACCCAGATCATGTCCGGGAACGGCGCGTCGGGGACCGTCTCGTTCGTCACCGTGGATAGCTTGATCATGTTCGATTGCCGGGCCCGCCTGAGCCGGCCCATGGCCCGCAGAGTAGAAGTTTCCGGTCTGGGGCGTGAAGCGGAAGTCTACTGCCGGAGGAGAGGAGAAGTACTAGGATTGCGGACGTAAAAGTACGGTGTCCCGGATGGAGGGCGCCTAGTCGGCCCGGCCGGCTCTTTCGAGGCCGTGTAGGCCGTGATATTGCCGCCGGGCCACTCCCGGACGACCAGCAGCGACCCGAATTCCTCGACGAACACCAATGGCCACTCCTTGACCGGGCTCTGCTGGCTAAGCTTGACCATTTCGCGAATGTGCTCGAACTGCTTCCAGACGTCCGGGTCCATTCCCCACATCGGCTCGCACCCCCTTGGATCGATGTCCCAATCCAAGTGTCGGGCAATTGCCGGGTTATTGCCAGAGTGCGGCAAAGGTTCAGCTGCAAAACCGGGAAATTGCGTGCAGGGTCGGCGGTCGAAAAGTACGGGATATGCGGCCGTACGACCGTACATTTTCCGCACCCACGCCGTAGTTCTCCCGCCCCCGGGTGCGTAGTCTCCCGCTTACCGCCACCCGGCATCGTTTCTATCCTTGCCCCAAACCGGCGGAAGAAGGTGATCCGGATGACTCGCAGGCGTGTCCTGCTCGCTGACGATCACGCGGCGACGATGCAGCTTTGGCGCGCCTTGCTCGAGCCGGAGTTCGATGTCATCGCCACGGTGAGCGACGGCCAGTCGCTGGTCGACGCGGCCGATCGGCTGGCGCCGGACGTGATCGTGACCGACATCGTGATGCCCGGCCTGAGCGGCATCTCAGCCGCCGAGGCGATTCTGCGGCGGCATCCCGCGGCGCGGATCGTGTTCGCGACGGTCCATGCCGATCGGACCATGCTTCGACGGGGGCTCGCGGCCGGCGCCTTCGGCTACGTGCTGAAAGTGAGGGCGGGCGACGATCTCGTGCCCGCGATCAAGTCCGCCCTCCGCGGCGAGCTGCACATCAGTCCCTTCCCGCGCGTCGAAGAAAACGGGTCAGGGGACGCCCACTGACGATCGAGCTTCCTGACTGATGCCGACAACACGGAGGACACGATGACGATAAAGGCGACGACCCTGGTCATGGCGCTGTGCATGGCCGGCGCCGCACCGGCAGCGGCGGGACAGACCGTCACGAAGGCTGCGGCGTTGAGTACGACGGCGACGATTCAGGCGATCGACAGCACGGCCAGGACGATCACGCTGCGGGACGAGAAAGGCGTCGAAGACACCTACGTCGCCGGACCCGAGCTCCGCCGCTTCGACGAGCTGAAGGTCGGCGACAAGGTGAAGTTCACCTATTACGAATCGCTGGTGTTCCAGGTCAGGCCGGCAGGCGAACAGCCCGATGCGGCATCGGTGGCGGCGGCGTTGAACCGCGCGAAGAGCGCGCTGCCCGCCGGATCGCTGACGGTTCAGGACAAGATGACCGTCACGGTCAAGGCCATCGATCCCGCGGCGCCGTCGGTCACGGTCACTACGCCCGATGGGCGCACGGTGACGCGCAGGATCGAGGACAAGGCGAACATCGAAAAGCTCAAGGTCGGCGATCTGGTCGACATCACGTATACACGCGCGCTGCTGACGCAGGTCGAACGCGCGAAGTAATCGGGAAGGAGAGAACCATGACCACGATCGGCGGCAGCCGCCTGTGTCGATGCCTGGCCGCGATGGCGCTGCTGGCGGGTGCAGCCTGCGCCGGCCAGCCGGAGCCGACAACGCCGGCAGAGAAATCGGCGCGCGGAGACGAGCTGCTGCGGAAGATGAGCGACACGCTGAAGAACACGCAGGCGTTTTCGGTCACCATTGCGGAAACGCACGAGAAAGTTGGCCGCAACGGCCAGAAATCGGCCTACACGCTGACCCGCGACGTCGTCGTCAGGCGTCCAGATCGCCTGTGGCTGCATACGACAGGTTCTGACGAACGGAACATCACCACGGCCTACGACGGCAAGACCGTCACGCTGGTCGGCGCGACGCAAAAGGTGTGGGCGACGTTTCCGGGCGGATCGAATGTCGACGAGACGCTCGACATCGCAGGCGACCGCTACAACCTCCGCATCGCCGCGGCGGACTTCCTTTACAGCTCTCCGTACGATTCCTTCGCGGACAAGGAGTCGACGGGCGGCTGGGTGAGGCGCACGACGGTCGACGGCAGATCGTGCGAGGAGGTTTCCTACGCATTGAAGGCGGTCGACTTCACGCTGTCGGTGGCCTCGGCCGAGCCCACGCTGCCGTGTCAGGTCTCGATCACCTACAAAGAAGAGCCGGGGCAGCCGGTTTCGAAACTGGTATTCAACAACTGGAATCTGAAGGCGCAGCCGCAGGACGGCCAGTTCGTTGCCAACGTCCCGCAGGGCTACGAACAGATTCCCATGGTCGAGCGGATTCCGAAGTCCGAGCTGAAAGCGAACGCCGCGAAGGCGATGGGCGCGGCGCAGAAGAAATAACGGAGCAAGGGCCATGATGTCGAACAGAACGTCTCTTGGAAATGGCGCCGCGATGCTGGCAGGGATCGTCGTGCTCACCGCCGCCGTGCAGGCGGATCGTTCGGTGCGCTCGACACGGCAGGGCACGGTGGCGCACGGTGAGGAAGCCTCGGTGGCGGTCGGTCGCAGAGGTGCAGCCGTCGCCACTGACGAAGGAGCCGCTGCGGTCACCCGGCGCGGCGCCGTCGCGGTCAACGATGAAGGTCAGGCACGAGCGGCCGGCGTTCGCGGCGGGGCGGTCGTCACCGAGGAAGGTGCTGCGGCCGTCAGCCGCCACGGCGGCGTCGTCGTCGGCGAGCGCTACGAGAGCCACGAGGCCTGGAAGACCGCCGCGGTTGTGGCCGGAGGTGTGGCGGCCGGCATCGCGATCGGCACGATGCTCTCGAAGCCGCCCAAGGCCTCGACGACGGTTGTCGTCAGCGAGACGAGCTACACCTACGCCGACGGCGTCTACTACGCGCGCGTCATGGAGGGAGGCGAGGTCGCCTACCAGGTCGTGCCGGCGCCCGCCGGCGCCATCATCGCCACGCTGCCAGCCGGATGCACGCCGGTCAACGTCGGCGGCGTCGCCTACTCGCAGTGCGGCACGACTCACTACCAGCGCGTGTCCAGCGGCTATCAGGTCGTCGTGCTGCATTGAGAATGCCGAGGCGGCTGGCGATCGCCCTGCCGGCGGCGCTGCTCCTGACGGTCGCGCTCAGCCAGATGACGCTGGCGAGGACGGCGTACCTCAGTCCGTGGAAGGGCGGCGGCTTCGGCATGTTCGCGTCGGTTGACGGTCTGCCGTTCCGATGGGTGCGGCTCTATGTGTCCGCGCCGGCGCGCTCCGAGGAGCTGGCGATCCCCGCGTCGCTCGAGGATCAGGCGCATCGCGTCGTCACCTGGCCGCACCGGCGCGCGCTCGAAGGGCTCGCGCGCGCGGTGATCGCGCGCGAGCGGCGGAATCAGCGGCCGGTGGCCGCCGTTCGCGTGGAGATCTGGCGGGCCGACGTCTCGCGCATGCTCGATGTGTCGGAGAAACTCGTCCGCGAGATCACCTTCCACGCCGATGAAGTGGACCCCGCGCGGGATCGTTGACCGCCTCGCCGACGAGGGCACGCCGCTTCGGCTGACGCTGCTGATCCTGCTGCTTCGTCCTCCCGGTGAAGGCGCGGTGCGCGGGCTGACCTGGCTCGCCGCCGGCCTTGCGCTCGTGTTTCCGGCTCTGACGCGCTTCGCGGGAACCTGGCTGATGCTCTCCGGCCTGGTGGTCGCGCGCCTCGTGCTCGACTGGCCGCTGTCCGACAACCACATCTATCTCCTCGGCTACTGGTGCCTCGGCGTCGGATTGTGCCTGCTGGTGGCGTCGCCGTTCGCGGCAATTGCCGACATGAGCCGGTGGCTGGTCGGCAGCGCTTTCCTGTGCGCGATTCTCTGGAAGGGACTGCTGGCCCCTGACTTTCTCGACGCGCGGTTCTTCCGCGTCACGCTGGTCACCGACGAACGATTCGCGGATCTCTCTCGCGCCGTCGGAGGGCTCAGCGACAAGCAGCTGGCGACGAACCGCGCCGCGCTCGTCGCATTGCCTCAGGGGGCGGAACTGCTCGACGGGCCCGTGCTCGTCGAGCCGCCCGCCCTGCAGCGACTGGGGCTGGCGCTGACGTGGGGCGGATTCATCCTCGAGGCGCTCGTCGCGGCGGCCTTCCTCAGTCGATGGCCCTCGCCGCTGCATCGAGCGCGTCACGCGCTCCTGATCGCGTTCGTCGGCGTGACCTACGCGGTCGCGCCGGTGGCCGGCTTCGGCTGGCTGCTGGCAGCGATGGGGCTGTCGCAGACGGCGCCGCCACAGCACACGATCCGCATGGCCTATCTTGGCGCGTTCGTGCTGGTGCTCGTGTATGCGGAGACGCCCATCATCCACCTGGTTCTGTCGGGGATGAGCGGGTGAGGCCGGCCGGATCAGAAATCGACGAGCCTGTTCTCGAATCGAGTACCGCACCAGCTCAGTCGTCGAGTGGACGTTGAGATTCCGCATCATGTCGTACTTGATCGTCTCGACCGTGCGCGGCGACAGGTTCAGGTTGGCGGCAATCTCTTTCGTCCGGTGGCCGTTCACGATGAGACGCAGGACCTCTTTCTGCCGCGAGCTCAACTCCGTGCCCGACGACGAGCCCGGTTCCGCCATCAGCGCGAGGACTTCTTCCGTCAGGACGGAGCTCATGTAGGTGTGTCCGGCGAGCACCGCTTCGATCGCCTTCACGAGCTCGTCGGCGCTCGACTGCTTCAGCACGAAGCCTTTGGCGCCGAGCCGGAACGCTTCGGCGGCCAGCCGCGCATCCGAGTGCATCGTCAGGAATATCACCCGGCTTTCATCGTGATTGGCCTTCAGCTGCCGCAGTCCCTCGATGCCGCTGAGCGTCGGCATCGAGATGTCGGTGACGATGACGTCCGGACGGAGGCGGGCGGCGGCTTCGACGATCGATCTGCCCGTCGGTGACGGTGCCGACCACGTCGAAGCGTTCTTTCAGAATGCGGACGATGCCGTCCGTGAAGACGACGTGGTCGTCGGCGAGCAGCACGGTTGGACGGCGCATGATGTTCTCTCGAGTTCCCTAGCGGCGCCCGGGCGCCGGGCGCCGCGCCTCGTGGCGTTGTTCCTTGTCCCGTCCGTGAGTGCTATCGACCACCTGGGCCGGCACGCGGACCGTGATCGTCGTTCCGTTACCGCGCTGGGACCGCACCGTCACCTGGCCCTGGACCAGACGCGCGCGTTCCTCGATGCTCACGAGACCGAGCCCATCGTTGCGGCGGTTGGCGGTGACGTCGAATCCCTCCCCGTCGTCGGTGACCGTGAGCGACAGTTCCCGCGTCGTGCGCGCGAGCGACATCGTCGCGTGCCGGGCGCGCGCGTGCCGTGCGGTGTTCTGCAGCGCCTCCTGCGCAATCCGAAACAGCGACAGCGCGACCAGACGGCTTGCCGGCTCCACCTCGCCGTCCGAGAAGAACTTCACCTGCACGTCGTGCTGCCGCTCGACTTCGGCGCAGTGCGCCTGCAGCGCGGCGACCAGGCCGATGTGCTGGAGCACGCTCGGGTGCAGTCCGTGGGAGAGGAGGCGAAGTGTTTCGGCCACGCCCGCTGTGCGGCGCTCGAGGGCGAGCAGCAGCTCCTGAACCTCGGGTACTGAATGTCGGCGCCGTGCTTCCGCAGGTGGCTCAGGTCGACGCTGACGGCGGCGACGTCCTGGCAGACGCTGTCGTGCAGGTCCCTGGCGATCCGGGTGCGCTCGGCTTCCTGGCTGGCAATCAGCCGTCCTGCCAGATCGCGGTTGCGCTCCAGCGTCCGTTTCGATTCCGTCATGTCGCGAACGATGCTGAGCACGCGATCGTGTCCCGCATAGACGAGGCGGGCCTCGTACTGGCGCGCCCCCTCCTTCGTCGGCAGCTCGTAATCGATGACGACCGGCTCGTCGGAGTCGCAGGCCCGTTCGAGGGCCTGCATCATCGTCGTCGCCGACCGCCCCGGGCATGATTTCGCGGATGGTCCGCCCGATGAACTGATCGGGCGACATGAAGAGCAGCTCCGAGTCCCGCGCGTGGTAGTCGACGTAGGTGCCGTCGCGCAGCAGCATGAACATCAGGTCCGGGATCGCCCGGAGGATCGCGCTGTTTCGCGCTTCGAGCTGGCCGACGGCTTCCTCGGCGCGCTTTTGATCGGTGATGTCGCGGCCGACGCCCTGGAGCTCCACCACATGCCCCTGCTCGTCGAGGATCGCGTGGTTGATCCAGCGGTGCCAGCCGATCGTGGTGTCGCGAAGGATGACCGGATGCTCGTGCGCGGCAACCCCGGAGCGGATCCGGTTCAGATTGTCGAGCACGACGTCGCGCCACGACGCCGGCACGAAGTCGACGAACTTGCTGCCGAGCAGCTCTTCGCGGCTCTTGTTCCAGAAACGGCAATACGCGTCGTTGACGAAGGTCAGCGTCGAGTCGGGCAGGTACCGGCAGATCATCTCGTTCTGGGTATCGACGACGCTCCGGTAGCGCGCTTCGCTGGTCCGCGATTGTTCCTCGGCGCGGCGGCGGCGGACGCCCTGGACGAGAAGGCCCACGATCAGCGCAAGCTGAACGCCGAAGATCAGCAGGCCGCCGACGACGTAGCGCTGATACAGATCGAAGAGCGACTGCGGGCGGAACAGCACGATGCTGCCCGCCGGCAGCCGGCTCTCGGGAATGTTCCAGCGCACGAGCTGCCGCCAGTCGACCGTGGGTGCGAGCGTCGCGAGGCCGGGAGGAATATCGCGGGCCTTCTCTCCATGTGCGATCCGCGTGGCCATTTCCGCCAGCCGCGCGGCATCCGGTTTGACCTGCCAGCGGTAGAGGCCGACCGGTCCCATACCGATAAGCTCGCTCGTCAGGCTGAAGATCGGCGCCGGCGACGCGCGCACGACCTGCTCGAGCCCCTCGCGAACATCGATGCTGGTCGAACCATCCCACATCATCTGCTTGACGAAGTACACGATCGATCGGTCCGGTATCGCCTTGATTCGATCGATCAGCTCGTTCATCGGCAGGTCGCGGAGATACACGACGTCGAGCGGACGATCGATCGACTGGATGTGTCGCTTGAACTCCGCTTCGGCATCTCCGGAGTTCTGCAGCGCACCGTCGACGACGAAGATGTGCTCGGTGGCGGGCAGCAGCCGCAACGCAAGGTCGAGGGTTTCGCCGATGGCGAGCTTCCCGCGCAGACCGGTCACGTAGTCCTCGCCCGGTTCGAGCTTGCCGGCGGTCACGAACGCGACGATCGGCGCGTTGAAGATGTCGCGATTCTTCCTGGCGAAGGCGACCGCCGCATCGGTCACCGCTATGGCGACATCAATCTTCTTGTCCGCGTACTTCGCCCTGAGGTACTGACGGACCAGACCCGACTCGGTTGCGGCAGGGAAGCGGAAAGTATCCAGACTCTCGATGTAGACGTCGACGGGTCCGGGGTTTGCAGATCGCAGCGCGTCCTGGATCGCGGGATCGAATGCCGTGCGGAAGGGGACTTCCTGGCCGTAATGGTGCAGCACGAGTACGCGTGTGACGTCGGAGGCCTCCGCTGCGCGGGAATTCGCGGAAGCCGGGACCGCCATGCACCAAAACAGGCACACGATAGGGGCGAGACGCAGTTCTCTCAAGCAGTATCAAGCGGTGTCGCTTGCGTATGCGAACGATACGCGAGACGGCGGAGAGGCGGCTATTGGACCAAAGGGACCGCGCCTTGGGACTTTAGTCCTAGACCTGACCAGGCCGAACGGATTCATAATGGGCAACCAGTGCCCGTGGCGCTCTTAAAAGAGATCCCGAAGCGCTCGTCCCGTGGGGTGAGGCGTTGAGCCGCGACAGCGGCCGACCCGCGTCTGCGCCTCTCTTCAAGTCGACCGTCGGGGCGGCGCTCGTCGTCGCCCTCGGCTATTACCTTGGCGCCAGGCTCGGTTTTTCGCTGACGCTTTCGCCTGTCCCCGTCTCCACGCTCTGGCCACCCAATTCGATCCTGATGGCGGGGCTCCTGCTCACGCCGCGGCGGTCGTGGCCGGCGATATTGGCGGCGGTCCTTGGCGCCCACCTCGCCGTCCAATTCCAGAGCGGCGTTCCAACCGGCATGGTGCTCTGCTGGTACGTCAGCAACTGCACCGAAGCGCTGCTGGGCGCGAGCCTCGTGCGCAAGTACCGTGGATCGACATCGGTCTTCGACACCGTCCGCGGCACGGCGCTGTTCCTCGTGTGCGCCGGGATCGCGGCCCCGTTCTTCTCGTCGTTCCTCGACGCCGCGTTCGTGGCGATCAACCAATGGGGGGACTCGGGGTACTGGACGGTCTGGCGCACGCGGTTCTTCTCGAACGTGCTGGCGGCGCTCACGCTCGTTCCCGCGATCATGACCAGCGCCGAGCACCTGCTGCGATTTCAGAAGCCGTCCGGCCGCCGGATCGCGGAAGCGCTGGGCGGTCTGGGTGCGCTCGTCGCGATTTGCTGGGTCGTCTTCGTTGCCCGCGAGCCGGGCCCGGGAACGTCCCCCGCTCTGCTGTACGCGCCGGTTCCGCTGCTGGTCGCTGCCGCGGTCCGGTTCGGCGCGTTCGGCGCGAGCGCGGCAATCCTCTCCTGCGCGCTGGTGGCGATCTGGGGCGCCGTCCTCGGACAGGGCCCCTTCGTGACCAGCTCACCGCAGGAGAACGCGCTGGCGATCCAGTCGTTCCTGATCGTCGCCTGGATTCCGGTGATGCTGCTGGCGGCGGTCATTCGCGAGCGAGCGGTGGCCGACGGCAAGGCGCGCAGCAGCGAGGAACAACTCGCGATCGCGATCGATGCCGCGCAGCTTGGCCGGTGGGAGTGGGACGTCGACGCCGGCCGCCTGATGTGGTCCGACATCACCCGCCAGATATACGAGGTGCCGCCTGACGTGCCGGTGACGCCGGCGACGTTCGAGGCGCTCGTGCATCCCGACGATCGCCCGCTCCTCGCCGCGGCGACCGTGAGCGCGATGGCGGGCGGCGAGATCGACGTCGAGTTCCGCATCGTCTTCCCCGACGGCCGCATCAAGTGGATCCTGTCGAAGGGCCGGACGATTTGCGATGACCAGGGGCGTCCGACGCGGATGATCGGCGTGAAGGTGGACGTCACCCAGCGGAAGTCCGCCGAGCTGCTGATGCATCAGCAGCAGCGGGAACTGGCGCACCTGTCGCGCGTCGCGGTCGCCGGGGAGCTGTCGATCGCGCTGGCACACGAGGTCAATCAGCCGCTGGCGGCGATCCTGGCGAACGCCAGCGCGGCGCGGCGCTTCCTGCTGCACGATCCGCCGGACCTCCGCGAGCTCGGCGAGATCGTGGAGGCGATCGCGCACGACAACCGGCGCGCCGCGGCGGTCATCACCCGTTTCGGAACGCTTCTCAGGAAAGGCGATCGCCGCTGGACGCTGCTGGCCATCAACGACGTGGTCGCCAGCGTCGTCGACGTCGCCCGGACCGACATCATCTCGCGCGGCGTTTCTCTGACGAAGGAGCTCGGCGAGGGGCTGCCGCTCGTCGACGGCGATGCCGTGCAGCTCCAGCAGGTCCTGCTCAACCTGATCATCAACGCATGCGACGCGATGGAGTCGATGCCGTTGTCATCGCGGCGCCTGCTCGTGAGCACGTCGACGGACGGACGGCGGCGTGCGCGTCACGGTCACCGACAACGGCGCCGGCATCCCTGCCGATCGCGTCGACGAGATCTTCGAGCCGTTCATCACGTCGAAGACACAGCGGCTCGGCCTGGGGCTGGCGATCTGCCGATCGATCGTGGCCGACCACGACGGCCGTCTGTCGGTCGAGAGCCGGCCGGGCTCCGGCGCGGAGTTCTCGTTCACGCTGCCCGCTGCGTCTGCCGCGGCCGGAGAAATCGACGAGGGGGCGTTGCTGCTAGTGAACAGGAAGAATCACTGAAAAGCGCGCGCCGCCTTCGGGGAGATTGGCGACCTCGATGGTGCCGCCGTGCGATTCCACGATCGAGCGCGTAATCGACAGACCGACGCCCAGCCCTTCCTGTTTCGTCGTGAAGTAGGGTTCGAACAGACGTGAGGCGTCTTCCGGAACCCCGTCCCCCCGTCCTCCACCATCAGCGCCACGTCGCTGTTGCGGACCGACGTCTTCACCCGGACGATTGGCGGCTCGCCTCCCTTGGAACGCGTCGCCTGCACCGCGTTGACGATCAGGTTCATCGCCACCTGGCGCAGCTGCACGCGGTCGCCCGGGATGGCGGGCAGGTCCGGATCGAGATCCGCCGTCATCACGATCCCTTCGTTGGCCGCCGAAGGGTTCAGCATCCGGATGATGTCGGCGACGATGGCGTTGAAGTCGAGCGGCTGCATCTCGAATTCTTCCTTCCGCATCACCGTCCGGATCCGGTTGATCACGTCCGCCGCGCGCCGGTTCGCGTCGATGATGTCCTCGACGATCGGCAGGAACTCCGAGCCCTCCGGCAGCTGCTTCGAGGCGAGCATCCGCCGGAGCGCCTGCGCGTTGCCGAGCGAGGCGGTCAGCGGCTGGTTGATCTCGTGGGTGACGACCGACACCAGCTCGCCCATCCCGGCCCGCATGTTCATGTGCGCCAGCTCGTGCAGGGTCTTCTGGTTCTCCGCCTCCATGCGCTTGCGCGGCGTAATGTCGACGTGCGCGATCACCGCGCCGCCATCGCCGCGGTCGAGCCGCCGAAGGCGCAGGTGCGACCATCTCCGATCGTTCCCCGACTGCCACGCGGTACTCGATGATCTGCTCGCGCTCGCGTCCGGCCATCACATCGTCGAGCGCCTGGCGGAGGCGCATCAGGTCTCCCTGATTCTCGGCGGGCACCTGTTTGGATGCGGGGATCCAGGCATCGCCGACGTGCGCCGGCATGAACGGGTTTTCCGTGCCGATCGATCGCGCCCAGTTGTCGTTGCAGGTTTCGATGATGCCCCGGCGCGTGAGCAGCGCGACGTCGGCGGCCATCGAGGAGAGAATCGCGCGGTTCTGCGACTCGGCCCGCCGGCGCAGGCGGCGTTCGAGCAGCAGCGCGGCGATGATCCCCGCTTGCAGCGCGAAGACGATCACTCCTGTCAGCAGGAGCGGGTCGAGCGTGGCGGGTATCGATCGCAAGATGGCCTCGACGTGCGGCCCGTCAGTCCTTCATGGAGAGTCCGAGACGGTCGGCCATGCGAACGAGCTCGGCAAAGGATCCGGCCTGCATCTTGTCCATCACGTGCCCGCGGTGGACCTTGACCGTCTTCTCCGCGGTGCCCAGCGCATCCGCCACCTGCTTGTTCAGCATGCCGGTGACGACCAGGCCCATGACTTCGCGTTCGCGGGAGGTCAGCGATTCGAATCGCTCGCGATACCGCCGCAGCTCCTCGCGCTCGGCGCGGCGCACGCGCTCGCGCTCGAGCGCCTGGTACACCGCATCGAGCAGCACTTGATCGTCGAAGGGCTTGGTCAGCACTTCCATGGCGCCCGCCTTCATCGCCCGAACGGTGAGCGGAACGTCAGCATGCGCCGTGACGAAGATGATGGGAAGATCGTTCCCGTCAGCGTTCAGGATCCGCTGCAGGTCCATTCCGCTGAGCCCGGGCATGCGCACGTCGAGCAAAACGCAGCCGCTGACGCCCTGCTCGACGCGCTTCAGGAATTCAACCGCGGTTCCAAAGGTCTCGCAGGCGAGGCCTACCGAGGCCAGCAGCCGCTTGATCGCGGTTCTGACTGAGGGGTCATCGTCGACGACGAATACGGCGGGCGCGCGTTCGTCGGCTGGCATGCTCACCTATATATACGCCGGATCGTGTCTCCTTATTGCAGGGTTTTCGCCATCCGGAATTTCCATGGCTGAGGCAACTATCGTCGATAGTAGTTGCCGATCGTGAACAGATGGATTCGTTCTACCGCATCAGCCTAGGCGGTACGAACTTCGATTCGTCAACGCCCGCTTCAGCTCCTCCGACACCGGGCGTTGTCCCAGCCAGTGATCCAGAAACGCCAGCATCAGATCGTGATTCACTCCTGACGCGACGACCGCCCTGTTGACGCGGAGCGTCGTGCCTTTCGACGGCGTGTATTCAATCTGCACCACGTCACCCTTTTTCAGCGGCGCGAACGTCTGACGCAGGTGCTCGATCGCGGCGAGATTGAGCGGCGGAACCAGCTCACGCTGCCAGTCGATCGTCAGTTGCCGGCGAAAGTCTTCCTCATACGTGATCTCGATGCGAAGCGCTTTGGCGACATCCGGCGAGGCGAGGCGCTGGAGGTCTCCGGCCGGACCCGCGGTGTACAGCGCAATGTTGTACAGGTCGAGAAGACCGAGGAGATGCACGCGCGCGGCCTGGGCCGCTCGCGGCAGCGTCGCACCAACGTCCACGCTGATGGATGCGGGATTCTGAGCCGTTTGGGCAGACGCCGGAGATGTCATGGCCGCGAAAACGGCCGCCATCAGAGCAGTTTGCAAGGGTTTGTGCATCGGTATCACCTTTGGGATCGTGCCTCCTCCCTCTTATGAGGACGTTCCCTGCCGCAATCCGGTTTCACCCCCGACCTGAGGTATTAAGATTGGAGACCGAATGACTCGCTGGATTTGGCGGGCGCTGCCGATCGCGTGCGTGCCGCTCGCGCTCGCGGCGCAGACCGCGCAGCGCGTTCCGAACGTCCTCCCCGAAAAGGCGACGACGGCACTTGCGGCCAGCCTGACCGCGGCGAAACCGCACGCCCGTCACCTCTGGCGCGACACGCCGCCCTTCGACGAGAAGGGGAACGTCAACGCCTACATCGAGATTGCGCGCGGCGACCGCCGGAAATGGGAGTTCGACATGCGGGCGAATGCGCGGGCGATCGATCGCGTCATGCCGCCGGAGGTCGGCGGCTATCCGGTCAACTACGGATTCGTTCCGCAGACGATTTCTTACGACGGCGATCCCTTCGACGTTCTGGTCTTGGGACCTGCGATCGAGGGCGGTCGCATGGTGCGCGGCTCGATCGTCGGGCTGATGCTGATGGAGGACGAGAAGGGGCTCGATTCGAAAGTCGTGCTGTCGCCACTGGGAGCGGACGGCCGGCCGACGCAGAAGCTGACCGACGCGGAACAGGAACGGATCGCCGACTACTTCCGGCGCTACAAGCTCCACGAGCCGGGGAAGTTCTCCAAAGTGCCGGGTTGGGGATCGGCTGCAGACGGCCGGGCCTACGTCGACATGACGCACGCCTTCTTCAACAAGTGCCGGACGGTGAGTCGCGGCGATCCATGCCGCCTTGATTGAGGGAAGGAAACGTTGGGGGAGTCAGCGCCCAACGCCGAGCGCCCCACCTTCGCGCTGTGCGCTCCGGCGGGCAAGCGAGCGCCCAGCGCCGAACGCCGAGCGCCCAGCGCCACTCAGTACTTCAGGACCATACCCACTTCTGACCAGCATCCATCGGCTCCAATCCTCCTGCACAGGTGTCGGATCTTCCCGGTCCGTTCAACAGTCCTGCTCGATCGCTAACGCATTCGTGACCGTTCCCTTATGACCGGGTTCCGACGGAGCGCCTATTCTGAGCCCTCACATCCAGGGGGTTCTTGCAATGTTCGTCGGATCGCTGGCGGCCATCATCCTCGCGTCCACGCTTCCCAACGTCACTACCAACGACAACACGAAACCGGCGGGCACGCTCGACGGTGGCGTGCTGACGCTCGAGCTGCGCGCGGGGGCGGGAGAGTGGCGGCCCAAGGGCGAAGACGGGCCGGCGATCACGATTGAAGCCTTCGGCGAAGGCGTGTCGCCGCTGTCGATTCCGGCTCCGTTGATCCGCGTGTCCGAAGGGACCGAGGTCGCCGCCAGCGTTCGCAACGACCTCACGACGACGCTGCGCGTGCACGGCCTTTGCGAGCGCGGCCTCCCGTCATGCACACCTCTCGACGTTCCCGCCGGTGAAACCCGGCAGACGCGATTCAGGTCAGGCCCGGCCGGCACGTACTTCTACTGGGCGACGTCCACGGGGATGCCGCTGCAGTTCCGCGGTGCGAGCGACACGCAGCTGTCGGGCGCGTTCATCGTCGATCCGCCAGGCGCAGCGGCGCCGGACCGTGTGTTCGTGATCACCGAGTGGACCAGCCTCACGCGGCCCGAGCTCATGGAACTGGCCGCGCAAACCGACCCGGGCGCGGCGTTCCTGAAGCTCAGGCCCGACGTGATGTTCCTGATCAACGGGCGAGCCTGGCCGCACACCGAACGGCTCCAGTACCGGCTCGCCGAAGCGGTCCGCTGGCGCGTGATCAACCTCAGCACGCAGGTGCACCCGATGCACCTGCACGGCTTCTACTTCGACGTCGACAGCCTCGGCGACTTCGCGCGCGACAATCGTTTCGCACCGGAGCAAAAGCCGAGCGTCGTGACGCAGGTCATGCAGCCGGGCACGACCATGGCGCTGACGTGGAAGCCGGAACGCGAGGGCAACTGGCTGTTCCATTGCCACGTGATGACCCACGTGTCGCCGACGCTGCACGTGGATGAATCGCGCAAGGCCGCCGGCGCACACGGCGGCGGCCATCATGCGAACTTTGGCATGACGGGCATGGTTCTCGGTATCACCGTAGTCGGTTCGCCGCGGAAGCGGGAGGCGTCGAGCGGCGATGCGACCTCCGCGCCGCGCAAACTGACGCTGGTCATGCAGACCGAGGAGAAGCGATTTGGCGATGCCCCTGCATATGGCTTCATCCTGGACGACGCGACCGCGCCATCGCGTCATGTTCAAGTGCCGGGCCCGCGGCTCGTGCTCGCTCGCGGCGAGCCGGTCGAGATCACGCTCGTCAATCGCCTGCCGGAGGCGACGGCGATTCACTGGCACGGCATGGAGCTGGAGAGTTACTACGACGGCGTCCACGGCTGGAGTGGCGCAGGCCTGCGGGTGACGCCGCTCATCGAACCAGGCGATTCGTTCGTCGTGCGGTTCACGCCCCCGCGAACCGGGACGTTCATGTATCACACCCACAACCACGATCACACGCAGCTCGCGTCAGGTCTCTACGGCCCGATGCTCGTCGTCGAACCGGGTGAAACGTTCGACGAAGCGACCGATCACGTCATCGTGCTTGGAAGAAACGGCCCGGCGCGCGGCGCTTTGACGGTGATCAATAACGAGCAGGCCCCGGATTTCGTGTGGAAGGCGGGCGCGCTCCATCGCATCCGGTTGATCAACATCACGCCAGGCGAGATTCTGTCGGTGACGCTGCAGACGGCCGACGGGCCGGTGACCTGGCATCCGCTGACAAAGGACGGCGCGCCGGTTCCGCCCGAGCGCTGCAAGCCCGGACCGGCGAAGCAGCTGATCGCCGTCGGCGAGACCTACGACTTCGAGTTTCGAGCGCCGCCGGGCCGCCAGACGTTGTGGCTCGAGGTGCGAACGCCGGCCGGCAAGTGGCACGCGCAAGGGCGTGTGTTCGTCCGTTGACACCGCAGACTACTTGCGTGCACCGGCTGCCTCAGACGCGATCAGCGCGCTTACGAATGGATCGAACAGTGGCCGTGCCGGCGCGCCGAACACATTCCAGGCGTGGACGACAGCGACGATGTCACGCTCGGGGATGACGATCAGGAACTGTCCACCGAACCCGCGTCCGGCCCACACGTCGAGGCCCTCGCGCGACGCGATCCACCACTGATAGCCGTAGCCCCATCCGCCCGGCAGCCCGGAGACATGCCGCGTCGTCGCCGCCTTGACCCAGTCCGCCGGAAGGATCCGCGCGCCGTTCCACTGGCCGCCGCGCAGATACAGGTAACCAATCCTCGCCAGATCTTCGGCGGACAGGTACAGGCCGCCTTCGGTGTCCGGCTCGCCGGTGGGTGTCTTCTTCCAGTGAAAGTCGCGGATGCCAAGCGGCCGGAAGAGCGCGGCGTTGGTGTACTCGTCGATGAATTGCCCGGTGGCTTTGCGGACGATTCCCGAGAGCAGCTGGCTGCCGCCGCTGTTGTAGGTCCACTTCGTGCCGGGGTCGGCATCCATCGGCTGGCTGAGCGTGAAGGCGATCCAGTCGGCGCTCTTCTCGAGCTGATACGTCGTGTTCGTCGCGTCGAGCGGCCGATCGCTCTCGTGCCACTCGATGCCCGACTGCATCGTCAGGACGTGCTTCAGCGTTGCGCGCTCGAGTCGCTTGTCTATCCGTGACAGATCCCGGTCCCTGAAAAATGACAACGCTGGCGCATCGAGCGACGCGATCGCGCCGCGGCCGTGCGCGATGCCGATGACCGTCGCGGCGATCGACTTGGTGACGGACTGCAGCGTGTGAACGTCGCGCCCCTGGTAGTACGGATGCCAGTTGGGGTGGTAATAGTTGAACTCGTTCATCGCCGCGGCATCCGTGCAGCCCTCGCCGCACCCGAGCGGGCCCGAATGTCCGCGGCTGATCTCGCGGTAGTTCCGCGCGTACCGGCGATCGAACACAACATGGCCGCGCCTGACTACCAGCAGGCGATCGACGTTGCCGTAGAGGCCCTCGCCGATCTGGCGATCGAGTTGCGCGAGAGGCGCCTCCGACAGTCCCTGTGATTGCAGCGACGCTGTTGGCCACTTCGCTCCCGGCCAGACTGCCGGCGCCTGGGCGGCCGGCCGGCCGAGTGCGGTGATTGCAACAAGGAATAGCGGGATCGTCAGTTTTGGGCTGCTCATCGGGCTCCTGCCGCCGAGAGCAACTCTAACCCGGACGGCAGCTACCCGCGGAAATCCGCGTCTCGTGAGAGCGGTGATCCGCGCAAATCCGCGTTTCGTGATAGCCGTGGTCGCGGAAATCCGCGTTTCGTTGAGAGCGGTGATCCGCGGAAATCCGCGTCTCGTTCTTGATCGAAATCGCGTTTCGTTAAGTGATCCGCGGAAATCCGCGTTTCGTTGAGAGCCGTGATCCGCGGAAATCCGCGTTTCGTCGAGAGCCGTGATCCGCGGAAATCCGCGTCTCGTCACGCGCCGGCGGCGGTTATCCCTCGACGCTGGATTCCGCTCGTGCCCGTCCGAAGAATGTCCGCATGCGCAGAACACTTCTTGCCGCTTCCGCCGCCGTATTCGCCGTCGCGACGACCACCGCCCAGGACATGAAATTCTTCTATCCGGCGCCCGCGCCGTCCGCGATCGAGGTGACGAAGGACGTGCCGTATGGCGAGCTTCGGCTCGACATCTATCGTCCGGGCGGGGGAGCCACGGCGCTGCCGGCGGTGATCTTCTCGAACCTTGCCACCGGCGCGCAGCGGAGCAATCCGTTCTACAAGGCGTGGGCAGAGATCGCCGCGTCCCAGGGTGTCGCCGCGATTCTGCCGGACCTCCGCCTCGAGACGTATGCCAAGGACATGGAGGCGCTCATCGCGCACCTTCTGGCGAACGGATCGAGCCTGAGGATCGATCGCGATCGCATCGCGCTCTACGCCGGTTCGGGAAACGTGTCGAGGTCGCTGCCCTTCGTGCAGGATCCCAAGCAGGCCGCCATCAAGTCGGCTGTGATGTATTACGGCGCCGCGCAGGTGACCGAGTTCCGCCGCGATCTGCCGATTCTCTTCGTCCGCGCCGGGCTCGATCGCCCGCCGGTCAACCGCGCGATGACGGAGCTGGTGACGATGGCCACCAGCCAGAACGCGCCGGTCTCGCTGCTCAACTATCCCGGCGGTCATCATGCGTTCGAGATCGTCGACGACGCCGACGAGACGCGCGACACGATCGATCGCACGATCGACTTCGTGAAGCGGACGACGCTGCCGGGCTATCAGGCGTCGGTGCGGCGCGGACTGCAGGAAGCAACCGCGGCGGCGCACGTCGCGACGGGGAAGTTCAAGGAGGCGGCCGCCGCGTATGGCGAGATGGTGAAGGCACGGCCGGACGATCACCGGCTGCGGCTCTCCTACGGCGAAGCGCTGCTGGGAGACAAACAGTTCGCCGAAGCGTGCGTGGAGCTGGAGAAGCTCAAAGGGAAGGGGCTGGGTCCGCGCGATCTCGGCGTGCCCGCCGCGCGCGCCTGCATGCAGAAGGGCGATCCCGATCTCGCGATCGCCTGGCTGCAGAGCATCCCGGAGCGGTTCCGTCCGCGCGACCTGGAGAAGGATCCGATCTTCGCGCCGATTCAGGATCGGGCGGATTTCAAGGCGCTCTTTCAGCCGCGCGAACCGTAACGGCCACGTGCGACGTGTTACGTGCGACGTGCGACGTGCGACGTGCGACGTGCGACGTGCGACGTGCCACGTGCGACGTGCGGACGCGCCTATCGCGCTGACAGGAATCGAATCATCTCGCGCATGACGCGGTCGGCTTGATCCGTGTCGAACAGGAACTGCGCGTGCGCGGAGCCGTCGAGCACGATCCACTCCTTGGGCCCGGCTGCCTTGTCGTACCAGGCGCGGATGCGCGGCAGGCGGGGGCCGTCGCCGGAGGTATCGTCGCGCGCGAGGATGAACAGCGAGGGCGTCCGCAGCTTCTCCGCGTGCTCGACGTCGGACGCCAGCAGCACCAGGCGCGAGACTTCAGCCGGCGCGGTGATGGCGGCCGCCGAGGCGGCGCCGCCGCCGAGGCTCCCGCCGACCAGCGACACGGTCTTCGCGCCGGTCTTGCGCAGGTAGCGAATGGCGGCGAGCACGTCCAGGTGCAGCGGCGCGGTGAAGATGTCCTGCTGGCCCGGTCCGCGCGACTCGCCGTAGCCGCGGAGATTGATCGCCATCACGCGAAAGCCGGCCTCGACCAGCGCCGGCGCCTGTTTCGCCCAGCTCTCCTTGTTGAAGCGTCCGCCGTGCACCAGCACCACGGCGCGATCGCCGCGGCCGTACACATCGGCATGGATGGTCCCGCCGTCTTCGGTCGGAAACGTGACGTGTTCCGGCCCCGCGGTCTGAATCGTCAGGAGCAACGCCGCCGCAATCACGTTCAGCACCATGGCAGCATGGAAGTTAGAAGTACGAAGTAAGAAGTAATCCTACTCCGGACGCCTCTACTTCTACTTCTTACTTCTAACTTCATTGAGGATCCGGCGCCGGGCAAGCGTCGAGCTTCGCGCCGATCGATCGGACGGCGTCTCGTTCGACGAACCACGCATCGGCCGCGAACGGCAGCGTCCGCAGGTTCGCACAGAACGCGCGCGTCTGCACGCTGTTGAGATAGACGCCGACGTTCGAGCCGTAGAACGCCTGCACGACATCCTTTCGCGACCGGACGTAGTCTCCGATCCGTCGCAGCGCCGTCGGCCCGGCGAAGTCGCCGACGACGGGGACGATCAGGTTCCGCGACTGCAGCTCCTTGACGAACATGAAGGCGTCCTCGGACGCGAGGAAGCTGCGTGTCTGACCGGTCATGTCCATGGACGACATCAGCTGGCGATAGGACGGCTGCACGCTGTCGCGCTCGACCGTTCGCGAACCCCAGAACCGGATGTTCGGGCCGTCCGTGTAGAACGCCGTCAGCGCGCGGTCGATCCACTCCAGATCGGCCGCATCCAACGGCAGCGTGCGCGTGTTCAACAGCCGCTCGCGAACGAGCGCGAGGTTCGACGCGCGAATTTCCTGGGACGGGGCGACGGCGTCGTACTGTTCGAAGATCTCACGCGCGCTCGATCGCGACCCGAGATCGGGCGGCCGCGGCCGCGAGAACAGCCGCGAGACGAAATCGACGCGATCGAGCGACAGCTCGAACAGCGCCTTATATAGAAGGTGCAGGCTCCGGTTCTCGCGCCGGATGTCGACGATGAAGGCCATGGCCGGGCGGACGCGGGCGATGTAGCTGAAGTTCTGCTCCGGTCCGACGCCAATGTACACGCCGCCCTCGGACGCGAGCCACCTGACGTTTTCGGGGAGCCGCGGCTCGTTCGACACGAAGTTCTCGGAAAGGTTGAAGCTGCCGGGCGGCTCGGAAGTCGATTCGATCAGATTCCAGTAGTCCCGGTCGCTCAGCGCCTGCGGAATCGCCGAGCGCGTGCACGAGGCGGCGAGCGCGGCGAGCACGATCAGCACGCGCGAGGCGTGCCGACAGCTACCGCGTTTCGGCGGGCTTGCCCGCCGTGGCTCACGGTTTCTCACGTGAGCGAGGGCGGGGATGGTGGGCAGCATACTCCGCAGGATCAACGACCGCGTCGATGAGCGCGGGTCCTTCGACGCGCATGGCCTCACGCACGGCCTCCTCGAGCGCGTGCATCGTTTCCACCCGCCGCGACCAGACGCCGAACCCCGACGCCACCGCCGCGAAGTTCACGCAGCCGTGCTTCACGCCGTAGGTCGGGTAGCCGCGGTTCTGCTGCGCGACGTCGATCAGGCTCAGCGCGCTGTCGTTGTAGACGACGGTGAGGAAGTGCAGCCGCTCGCGCACGCAGGTCTCGAGCTCGGCGTGCGTCATGCCGAACCCGCCGTCGCCAATGGTGCAGAGGATCGGCCGATCCGGAAACTGCAGTCGCGCCGCCATTGCCGCCGGGAACGAGTAGCCCATCGCCGACAGGCCATTCGATTCGAAGAAGGTGAGCGGCTCGTACGCCTCCCACGCTTGCGTGGTGATCGACTTGATCGATCCGACATCGGTCGCGAGGATCGTGTCGCGCGGAAGCAGCCTGCGGAGCGTCCGCGTCAGCTCGTAGCCGGAGAGCCCGCGCGGTGGCGCCGCCGGCCGCAGCACGACATGCAGGCGGTCTCGCAGCTGCTGTACGGCGTCGCTGCTCCATGGGCTGTGGACGCGGATTCGGTCAGCGAGCGCGGCGAGCGATGCCGTCAGGTCGCCGACCGCCTCCGCGCGCGGGCGGAACTCACCGGACGCGATGCTGACCGGACCGAGGGATACGAGCGGGCAGCTCTGATGCCACAGCTTGTCCGATTCGACCGGCTCGAACCCGATGCCAACCAGGAGATCCGAGCTTTCGAGGAACTCGACGATTACCGGATCGCCGGCGACGCCGGCGCAGACACCGGCGAAAAGCGGGTGATCTTCGGAAACGATGCCCTTGGCCTTCGGCGTCACGAACGCCGGCAACCCCATGCGTTCGACGAACGTCCGCACGGCGGCGGTTTCGGTGTGCGGGTTCACGTCGAGGCCCACGATCAGGTACTGGCCGCCGCGCCGCGGACAATGCCGCGGCCACGCGGTCGAGATCGCCGGATGACGCGGGTGGGACTGGACGAGGGCGATCGGGCGCGCTGACCTCCGACTCGCGCGACGCCGAACGCGCGACGTCGCTCGGAAGCGCGATGTGGACAGGCCCCATCCGGAGCGCCGTCGTCTCATCCAGCGCCCGCCGTACCTTGATCTCGGTATCGATGCCGTCGAGCAGCACCGTCTGCTTGGTGATCGGACGGTAGACCGCGTTCAGATCGAGCTGCTGATGCGTGGCGTACGGCACGGCGCTTCGCGCCAGCGAGGCGGTGATCGCCACAACCGGCGATCGATCGAGAAACGCGTTGGCGACACCGAGCGTCAGATTCACGGCTCCGGGACCGAGCGTCGACACGCAGACGCCCGGACGTCGACGGATCTGGCCGGAGACGTCGGCCATGAACGACGCGGTCGCTTCATGGCGCGTGAGCACGAATCGAATGCCCGCCTGGCGCGCCGCTTCGATGAAGTCGAGGATCTCGCCGCCCGGCAGCCCGAACATCACCTCGACGCCGGCACGCTGAAGCGTCCGGGCAAGAACCTGCGCGGTCGTGGGGTCGCTCATCGGCGGGATGTTATCGCATCGCCCGTCGACTCTCCTTGACAGGTTAGGAGAGCGCCTGTCATAGTTCTCCTATTGCGTTTAGGAGAACAGCCGTGAACGAACCTTCGGGCCTGCTGCCAGGCACTCTCGACCTTCTCATTTTGAAAGCCGTGTCGCTCGGCAAGCTGCACGGCTACGGCGTGCTGCTGCGCATTCAGCAGATTTCGGGTGGTGCGCTCCAGATTCAGCAGGGCGCACTGTATCCCGCGTTGTACCGCCTCGAACAGCAGGGGTTGATCGACGCCGAGTGGGGAACGTCGGAGAACAACCGCAAGGCGAAGTTCTATCACCTCACCGCGGCCGGCCGCGCCCGGCTTGGCGAGGAAGCGGCGAGCTGGAACCGGCTCGCGGAAGCGATCGCGATGGCGCTGCGGACGACGCGAAAGGAGATCTGACCGGGGATGGGGAAGTGGCGCACGTTGTGGCGTCGGGATCGCCTCGACGCGGCCATGGACGCGGAGATGCGCTTCCACATCGAGATGGAAGCCGAACGGCTCGTGCGCGAGCGCGGCCTCGATCCCGGGGAAGCCCGGCGGCAGGCGCTGGTCGCGTTCGGCGGCGTCGAGAAGTACAAGGAGGAAGGCCGTGATACGCGGCGACTAGCCTGGCTGGACGCGCTGTCGCTCGACGCGCGGCTCGGCGTCCGCATGCTCGTCAAGCATCGCGGCCTGACGATCGTCGGCGGTTTCGCGATGGCGGTGGCGATTGCCGTCGGCGCGGTGTCTTTCGAAGTCATCTCCGAGGTGCTCGATCCGAGCCTTCCGTCAAAGGATGGCAATCGTGTCGTCGCGCTGCAGTATGCGACCGCCAATCCCGGCAGCCCCGAGCGCAGAGTGCTGCACGACTTCGTCGAGTGGCGGCAGCAGCTCTCGTCGGTCGAACAGCTCGGCGCATTTCGCAGCGCGCAGCACAATCTGGTTAACGGCACCGCGCCGCCCGAACCGGTCAAGGTTGCCGAGATGACCGCATCGGGCTTCGTGCTCGCCGGCAGCCCGCCGCTTGTCGGCCGATATCTGGTCCCCGACGACGAACGGGAGAGCGCACCGCCTGTCGTCGTGATTGGTTATCAGGAGTGGCAGTCGCGTTTTGCCGCCGACCGGCAGATTGTCGGCCGGGCGATCAGTCTCGGCGGTGTCGCGCATAACGTCGTCGGCGTCATGCCCCAGGGCTTCAGGTTTCCAGTCGACCACCAGTTCTGGACCCCGCTGCGTGCGAATCCTCTGACGTACGAACGGCTGCGCGGCCCTGCGCTCTACCTGTTCGGCCGCCTGGCGCCTGGTGCGACGATGGAGAGTGCACAGGCGGAACTGACTGCGATCGGCCGGCGGACCGCGGCGTCATATCCCAGGGAGTACGAGCGTCTGCGACCCCTGGTGTTGCCCTACACGCGCGAGCACCTCGAGCTCGAGCATCCCCGTATCGTGCTGATGCTCCGCCTGGGCCAGCTGCTGATCGGGGCGCTCTGTTTTGTCGTCGCGGTGAACCTCGCGATTCTCACCTACGCGCGGATGGTGACGCGGCTCGGCGAGTTCGCCGTCCGCACGGCGCTCGGCGCGAGCCGCAGGCGCATCCTCGCGCAGCTGTTCATCGAAGCGCTTGCGCTGTCGGTCGTCGGTGCGGCCGCGGGATTGTTTCTGTCGAAGATTGCGCTGGATAGCATCCAGGCTCTGATTCCTGCGAACGGCGCCGCGCCGTTCTGGATCGATTTCGACCTCTCCGCGCCGACCGTGATCTACGCGTTCGGACTGGCCGCGCTCGCCGCCGCGATTATGGGCGTGCTGCCCGGTCTCAAGGCGACGGGCAGCCGGCTGAGCGCGAGCCTTCACGAGTTGAACGTCCGTAGCGGCGCTCGCCTTGGACCGCTGTGGACCTCTCTCGTCGTCGCGCAGATCGCGGTTGCGGTGGCAGTCCTGCCTGTCGCGGTCTTCATGGCGGCACAGATGCTGCGCATCGAGGTCGAGGGACCCGGGTTCGCTGCCGGAAAATTCGTCGTCGGCACCGTTGCACTGAGCGACGACACCTCGGCGACTGACTCGAGTCGCGTCAGGACACGTCAGCTCCAGTTGATGTCGCGTCTGCAGGACGAGCCCGGCGTGTCGGCGGTCGCGTTTTCGTCGAGCATGCCGGGCTTTGCGCCGAGCCGCTGGATCGAGCTCGAAGACGCCTCGTTGCGCGACGAGGGTTCGGCCGAGGTCAGCACGCTGGATGTCGGCATCGAGATGTTCGACGCCTACGGCGCGCAGATGCTCGCCGGCCGCGCGTTCGATGCCTCCGATATCGGTGCGGCGAATTCCGTCATCGTGAATCGGACGTTCGCGCAGAAGTTGATCGGCAATCGCGGCGCACTGGGCACTCTATTCCGCTACTCGCGCGGGCAGACGTCCACGCCGTGGTACCAGATCGTCGGCGTGGTGGCCGACTTCCCGGCCATTTCACCGGCGCCAGGCTTCGACGGCGAGCCGACCGTCTATCATCCCGCGGCGCCGGGAGACGTGCATCCCTTTACGCTGTCGGTGCGATTCGGCGGCAACGTTCCCGCCGGCTTCGTCGACCGCTTTCGCCTGCTCGGCGCCGAAGTCGATCCCGCGCTGCAGCTGCGCCATGTCGGGCGGCTGTCGCAGTTCTACGACCAGCAGCGCGCGATCTGGCGTCACATCGCCTGGGCCCTTGCGTTCCTGACGGCCAGCGTCCTCCTGCTTTCGGCGGCGGGAATCTACGCGCTGATGTCGTTTACCGTCGCGCAGCGCACACGCGAGATCGGCATCCGCGCCGCGCTCGGCGCCGCGCCGCATCGGCTGCTGTTCAGCATCGTCGGACGTGTGACGCGACAGCTTTCGCTGGGATTGCTGCTCGGATCGCTGTTGTCGGGTGCGGTGTTCCTCAGCACGGATCTCGGTGTCGGCCGTGCCTCCGTCATCCTGCTCACCGTCGCGGCGATGATGACGATCGTCGGCCTGCTTGCCGCGCTGGGGCCAGCGCGCCGTGGGCTGCGCATTCAAGCAAGCGAGGCACTTCGGGCGGAGTGACTCTGCCGGTTTGCGTCTACGTGTGCGGCGTAGTACAACCGGGCCGCTGAGAGTCCAGCTTGAGCAACACACCGATCAGGCTGACGGTCGTTGGGATAATCGCACTGTCGATCTGCGCGGCGGCTGCGCCCGCGCAGGAGCTCCAACCCGGCGCGATCGTCGACCGCGTCGAGTGTGCGGCCGATCCGTCGCAGACCTACGCGCTGTACCTTCCGTCGACCTATTCGGCCGATCGCAAATGGAGTCTGCTCCTCGCATTCCACCCTGCGGCGCGCGGCCGCGCAATGGTCGAGAAATATCAGGCGGCCGCCGAACAGTACGGCTACGTCGTCGCCGCCTCGAACAATTCGCGGAACGGTCCGTACACGGTGTCGGGGGCGGCGGCACAGGCCATGAGCGCCGACGTCAGCCGGCGCTTCTCGATCGATCCGCAGCGCGTCTACCTCACCGGCATGTCCGGCGGCGCCCGCGTCGCGACGGGGATCGCGCTCGGCGCCAAGAACAACATCGCCGGCGTCATCGCCTCGAGCGCGGGCTACCCGGACGCGAAACCACGATCGAACGTCACGTTTCCGGTATTCGGCACCGCGGGCACCGAGGACTTCAACTACCTCGAGATGCGGCTGCTCGATCGCAAGCTGACGTCGCCGCATTTCCTCGCCGTGTTCCGCGGCGGCCACACGCTGCCGCCGGACGACGTCGCGTTCGACGGGCTCGAGTGGATGGAACTGCAAGCCATGCAGTCGGGCCGTCGCAGCCGCGACGGTGCACTGGCGGGACGCATGCTCGAGAAGCGGCGCGCAAGGATTGCGTCGGCGGCAGACCCTCCCGAGATCGTGTACCTGCTGAACGCGGTCGTCGCAGATTTCAAGGGACTGCTTGACGTGTCCGCCGAGGCGCGTCGGCTCGAGGAGATGTCACGGCAGCCTGATGTGAAGAAAGCGCTCAAACGCGAGCAGGATGCCGACAACGCCGAAGGGCGGATGCTCGGAGACATCTTCGATCTCGAGGCGCAGCTCGCCGGCGACAACCGGGACGTGGCGCTCATGGGCCTGCGCGATCGGCTCACCAAGCTGGCGCGCAAGGCGGCGGAAGATGCGGAGACGCCGGAGCGCAGCCAGGCCAGGCGCGTGCTCCGATCGATCACAGCCGGCGCGTCAGGGCGCGTGCAGGATGGCGAGTACCTGAAGATCCTGGAAGGGTTCCGGCAGCCGGGCCGCTAGTCTCCACTCAGCGGACGGTCAGAAGGTTTGCGATCTTCCGTCGGATATCCGGGGGCGCGCCGCGCGTCAGCCGATCCGCTCCCTCGAGCAGCACCAGGCCGGCATCGCGCCGGATGCTGTCCACGATCAGCGCTTCCATTTCGCGCTTCTCCGGCGACAGCCGCAGGCCGAATCGATCGTGCAGCACCGCGGTCAGCGAGGCAACCCGATCCTCGCCCCATCCGAAGTCGAGATCGTACTTGCCCGTGATTCCGGTTTCGTCGACGACCGGACGGCCGGCGATGGATTGCAGAGCCGACGCGAGCCGCTCCATCGTCGCATCACGCAGCACGGCCTTCTCGTAGCTCACCCAGGTGCCGGTGTCGGTGTGACGCGCGCGCTGCAGCCGCGGCGTGCCGGTCGCGCTGAGGACGAGCACGTCGAAGGGACGAACCTCGAGGTGCGTCTGCAGGTTCAGCCGGTTCTTCAACTCTTCCTGAAGCAGCGAGCGGAAGGACGCCTGGTCGTCGAGACTGACGACCGCGGTGATGGCGTACCGCGTTTGCCCCAGCCAGTTTGGCCCGATGACGCGCGCGGCGGGAATGTCGAACGCTGTCGCGAGCGCGACCTTGAGGGTCATCCCGTCCGATCGGATCATCGTCGGGTTGATGCTGGTCGAATCGCCGGACGCGGGCCCGATCGAGAACTCGAGCCACTTTTCAGAGCGCTGCTGCCGGTGCAGCACGACGGCCGAGCCGACGATCACGATCGCTACCGCGCCTGCCATCGCCACGAGTCCGATTCGGAATCGCCGGCCGGCGTGAATCCACGCAAAGACGGTCAGCCCGAGGGCGAGGCAGAGAAGCGCGACGATTGCGATCCCAGCGGCAGGCACCAGCGTCCAGCCTTCATTGCGGCGGTTCCTACCCGCGTATGCCTCCGCCTCGGCGTTCGGCGGGAAGAGTGACGGGATGTCGAGGACGCGTTCGCCCTTCTTCAGCTCCTCCGACAGGTTGAAGGTCACGACGCGCTCGAAGTCGTGGAAGTAATACAGGTACATCGTCCGCGACTGGAGGTCGTAGACGTTGGAGTAGAGCGTGGGGGAGGCGCCGTTCTGATGCGTTTCGGCAAGGATCCGCCGGAACAGATCGACCGAGATGTCCTCGCCTGCCCGCTCGAGCATCGACGTCGCGATCGAGAAGCGGCGATCCGTCGAGCCGGTCTGCGGCCGCGACTGATGAAAGTTCGTCTGCACGAAATGCCGGCGTGTCTTGCGCACCATCGCATCGGGCTCGATCGACACGGCGTCGCCGCCGGCATCCGCGAACATGAGGACCCCGCGCGTCAGGAAGCCGCGGTTGTACTGGCTGAAAAGTCGGACGACTTCCTCGACCGTCGCGCATTCCGCCATCGCCTTGTCGACGATGTTGCCGGGGAAGTGCGGCAGGCTGGATGACCCGGTGGCCTTCACTGCGGGCGTCGCGAAGCCGTCGAACCACAGCCCGCGCTCGTTCATGCCGCCCTGCGGCCACATGTCGTCGAACCCCACATACAGGCGGCCGTAAGTGCCGGGGGTCGCCGGCACGAACCGGAGCTTGGTTCGCGGGTTGTAGTAGTCCTCGTTGTTGCCGACGAGCACGCGTCCGCCCGCATCGACGGCGCAGAACGCCGTGCACGCGTCGGCGACGGCGCCGGCGAGGTGCACCAGCGCGCAGAACAGGAGCCCCACCACCGCGAGCCGGATGGACGCTTGCCGCATTGGGGGATGACCTCCGAGCTATCGAGGACCGGGCAGTGTCGAGAGCAAGGATAGTTCCGGACGCAAGTGGTTGAAAATGCTGTGCAATCTGATCCCGCAGGTGGCCGGAAGCGGGACGCTACGGGCGAAATCGGACAACCGCCCGGTGTGCTTACGAATCGTAATCCAGCCCGCTCAACTCTCCGTCGACGTATTCGCACGCCCAGAAGCGATCTTCGTCCGGACCCTTGAAATCGATCTCGACGCGGCCCGGACGGTCCGGCCAATAGAACTTGAGCGACGAAATCTCCAGCGCACGGATCTCGCCGGCGATCTCGGGATCCTCCGGCGCAACGCTTTCCGCTTCGCCGACCACGAACGCCATCACCTGCGATTCAAGCGAGTCGAAGCGAGCGATGAGATTTCGAGCCGACGCGAGCAGTTGAGGGTTCGGTTCGTCGGCGCCTTCGATCAGGATCTCCACCTGGCGGGCGCCGCGCACGACTGTGGCCTCCCAGCAGCGATTGCGCCGATTCCGCGTCAGCCTGCCCAGCTGCGAATCGGGGCGGACATCGCCCCGCACCCTGCTGACTGCGGCCCACACGCGGCTCGACACGCGCGTCCAGATCATCACCAGCGCAGACGGGAACATGACGAGGACGAACAGCCAGCCGAGCCCGAGGACCAGCCAGTGGAGAATCCGGTACGGGATGTACCCGGCCGCGTAGATGAGCAGGAGTCCGAGGGCGCCGCCGATGAGCGCATCCCAGACGGTTGGCTCGACGTCGCCGGCGGCTGTGAGGCGTGGTCGCGTCAAGAGAGTGCCACGGTCACTCTATGTCAGGCGGGCGTTCCGCTGCTAACAGAGAGGATGCGAAGCGCGTCCTATGCCCCATGGCCCTTCTCCGCGACCTCCGCTTCGCGATCCGCAGCCTCCTCCGATCGCGTGGCTACACCGCTGCCGCGATCCTCACCCTGGCGCTCGGCATGACGCTCTGCACGACCGCGCTCGTGGTCGTCAAGGCGTACCTGTTCACCGGGTTGCCTTATCCCGCCGCCGATCGTCTTTACTGGATCCGCTACGCCGCACCCGATCAGGACATGCCGCGGGGAATGGAGAAGCTCGATTGGACGAGCCTCTCCGACGTCATCGAGCACCCCGTCGCGTGGGACCTCGACATGTTCTACCTGCTCGGCGGTCAGTACGCGGAGTCGGCGCCCGGTGCGTGGGTCACCGAAGGGTTCGTTCGCGGGCTGGGCATCCAGCCGTCAATCGGGCACGGGTTCGACGCCAAGGCATTCGTCACCGGCGGACCGAACGTCGCGATCATCTCGCATCGCCTGTGGACGACGCGCTTCGGCAGCGACCCGGGGATCGTCGGCCAAACGTTCGCGGCTTACGTCAGCGATCGCCCGAACGAGGCCGAGAAGTTCACGATCATCGGCGTGATGCCGCCGTCGTTCTGGCACATCAATCCGTACACGGACATCCTGGCGCCGCTGCGCGCGCCGACGTTTCCGTACATGGCGCGCCTCAAAGCAGGCGTCACCGCCGCCGACGCCTCCGCGCGCATAAGCCGTCTCGTACGCGCGGGAACGGCGGGGGTGCCGGAGGGTTGGTCCGCTCGACTCGAATCGCTGCACGACGCCCACGTCGCACAGATACGGCGGCCGCTCACGACCGCAAGCATCGCCGCCGCCCTCGTTCTCCTCGTCGGCTGCGGCAACGTCGCCGGCCTTCTGCTCGTACGATGGACCCGTCGTCAGCGCGAGATTGCCATGCGCGCGGCGCTCGGCGCCAGCCGCGCCGCGATTGCGCGCATGCTGATCGCCGAAGGCACGATCATCGCCGCGGTCGCAACCCTGCTCGCGGTGATCGTTTCGTCGGCGCTGACTTCGTGGCTCGCGCCGCTGGCGCAACAGCAGCTCGGACGCTCGGCCCCTGGCGGCGCCGTGGCGTTCGGCACCGACCTTCGCGTCGTCGGGTTTGCGGCAGCCGTCGGCGCTGCGACCGCCATCCTCTGCTCGCTCGTGCCGATGATTGCGCTGCTGCGGCCCGGCCTCGCGGCCCTGCACGCCGGCGGCCGCGGCGCCACCGAAGGCCCGCGGAGTCGTGTCATGCGAAACGTGCTCGTCACCGCTCAGATTGCGGTGTCGCTCGCGCTGCTGTCGGGTTCGTCGCTGATGCTGCGATCGGTCGGCGAGATGCTTCGCGTCAACATGGGAATCGACGCCTCCCAGGTCGTCACCGGCTCCCTCACGCTTCGCCTGGCGCGCTACCCGGATCCCGCGGCGTGGGCCGGCGCTTTCGATCGGATGCTCGATGCGCTGGGGCGGACTGCCGCCGTGAGGACCGCCGGCTTGACGAACGCCTGGCCGGTGCAGCAGCCGGCGTTGATCGCGATCGCACCGGCCGGGCAGAACGGCGGGTCCACACGAGCCGCGGTGCACGGCGTCACGGACGGTTACTTCGACGCGCTCGCGATCCCGATGGCGGCAGGCCGGCGCTTCGCCTCGAGCGATCGCCCCGGCAGCGAACCGGTCGCGATCCTCAGCGAGACGTTGTCGCAGCGCCTCGGTCCATCTTCGGGCGCGCTCGGCGCGTACATCGACATTTCCGAGTCGGTCCGCTCCGGGCCGCCGGCGAGCGTGCGGCGGCGCATCATCGGCATCGCGCGCGACGTCCGCCAGGGCATCGACGACAACGAGCTTGCCGATGTCTACGTCCCGTTGATGCAGGCGCCGACGAGATTCGCGTTCCTCATCATCCGGGTGTCCGGCGCGAGCGCGGAAGCGGTGCCGCAGGTTCGCGAGTCGCTGCGCCAGGTCGATCCCGAGCTCGCGCTCGACCGCGTCCGTCCGCTGCAGTCGACCGTCGATGAGCTGGTTACCCGGCCGCAGTTCATGACGACGCTCCTCGGCGCGCTCGCGGCCGCCGCGGCGGTGCTCGCCCTGGTCGGGCTGTACGGCGTGATCGCCTACGCAGTCCGGCAGCGCGAACGCGAGGTCGCGGTCCGGCTCGCCGTCGGCGCGGCGCCGCGGCAGATTGCCCGCCTCTTCGTCCGGCAGGCCGCGCGGCTGATCGCGTCCGGCCTGGCGCTCGGCATCGCCATCACCTTGATGACGACGCGGTTCATCGAGAGTGAGCTGTTCGGCGTGTCGCCCCACGATCCCATGGCGCTGGCGGGGGCCGCCGCGCTGTTCGGCCTCGCCGCGCTCGCCGCCGTCTGGTATCCGGCGCGGCGTGCGTCCCTCACCGATCCAGCCATTGCCCTTCGGAGCGAGTAGGGCCGAGCGCCGAGCGCCCAACGCCGCCACCATTGACTCCGCCCCCGCAATTCGCATATATATGACTCACATATATGGGAGTCACACCACCAGACGAGAGCACGCTGAAAAAGGGGACCGCCGAACTGCTGATCCTCGCGCAGCTCGAGCACCGGCCGAGCCACGGCTACGAGATCGCGCAGAAGATCGACCTCCGCACCGGCGGCACCGTCTCGTTTCACGTGGCGTCGCTCTATCCAATCCTCTATCGCCTGGAGCGCCGCGGCCTGATCGCCGGGCGGTGGGTCGAGAAGGCGGGCCAGCGGCGCCGGCGCTATTACACGCTGACCGCCGCGGGCCGGAAAATGCTGGCCGAGCGGCGCCGGAACTGGCGCGCGTTCATGGAAGCGGTGCAGGCCGCAGCGGGGCTCGATCTTGCGTGATTTCCAGCGCCTCGTCCGCGAGCACGTCCGCCCGCTCGGCTTGCCGCCCCAGCACGAGCTCAAGATCGTCGAGGAGCTGGCGGCCCAGATCGAGGATGCGTATCACGGCCTGATTGCCGGCGGCCTTTCAGACGAGGATGCCTGGATCGAGCTGCAGCAGCAGATGCCCGACTGGGAGGCGGTCGGTCAGGAGCTGCTCGACGAAGAGCCGATCATCGTGCGGTTCGCGCCGCCGGAGCCACGCCGGCCGTGGGCGAGGCTGAGCCTCGGACTCGCCCGCGATCTGCAGGCGGCCGCCAGGCTCGTCGTCAAGGATCGCGGCTTCACACTCAGCATTCTCCTTACGCTGGCAATCTGTCTCGGCGTCAACGCCGCGATTTTCACGGTCGTTCACTCCGTGCTGCTGCGGCCGCTCCCGGTTCCCGACTCGCATCGCCTGGTGGCGATGGGCGATGTGTACCCGACCATCTCGCCAACCGACATTCTGTCCAACACGGTCCCCGCCTACCTCGATCGGTTGAAGGCAGTCACCACCCTTCAGGACCAGGCGTTGTTTGGCTTCTGGTTCGATACGCTGACGATCGACGGAATTCCGCAGGAAATCCGCGGCATGCGGGCGACGCCGTCGTTGTTCCGGGTGCTGCAGGTGCAGCCGGCGCTCGGACGCGCGTTCACCGAAGCCGAAGGCGAGCCTGGCGCCGATCAGAAGATCATCCTGAGCCATGGCCTCTGGCAGCGGCTCTATGGCGGCGACACGACGGTGATCGGCCGGACCTTGCGCCTGGGTTTCACCGGTCAGGCCTACACGATCGTCGGCGTGATGCCGCGCGGGTTCTCGTTCTTCGACCTCGGTTCCGCCGGCCATGCCCGCACGGCGAACGACGACGTGCAATTCTGGATTCCGCTCGCCTTTACGCCCGCACACCGATCCGAGGCATCGCGCACGCGATACAGCTTCTATCACGTCGGCCGCCTGCGGCCCGACGCATCGGTCGATCAGGTCCGGGCGCAGATCGATGCGCTGAACGCGGAGACGATCCGGCGCTTTCCGGACCTGCAGTTTGCCGAGCTCGGCATGTACACGGCGGTGACGCCGTTGCAGGACGCGCTCACGCTGAGCGTTCGCCGCATCCTCTATTTATTGTGGGGCGGCGCCGCGTTCGTGCTGCTGATTGGCGCACTCAACATCGGGAACCTGGCGCTCGCACGCGCCAGCGGCCGCACGCGCGAGCTGGCGACACGCGTCGCCCTCGGCGCGAGCCGGTTCCGCGTCGTACGCCAGCTGATTGTCGAAGGCGTGCTGCTCGCCTCAGTCGGCGGCGTCGCCGGCCTCGCGGTTGGTCACGCGATGCTTCGGGCGCTCGCATCGAGCGGCCTCGCGGACATACCGAACGGCTCGGCGGTTCAGATCGACGCGACCGTCGTCTTCGCCATCCTGGCCACGGCGATACTGGTGGGTGCGCTGATCGGACTCGTGTCTGCTACTTTCGTCGACGGCTCGAACCTGAATCAGACTCTCGCCGAGGGGAATCGACTTGGCACCAGCGGACGATCGTCGCGCTTCTTCCGGCGCGGCCTCGTCGTCGCGCAGGTTGCGCTGTCGATCGTGCTGTTGACCGGCGCCGGCCTGCTGCTGGCCAGTTTCCGCAACCTCCTCGCCGTCGACGCGGGGTTCGATCCGCAGCGCGTGACGACGGCGACGATCTTTCCGCCGCCATCGCGGTACAGCGACCAGCAATCGATCGCGGAGTTGTTGAACCGCATTCTCGAATCGATCCGGCGCATTCCCGGCGTGCAGGCCGCCGGCATCACCTCGAACATCGCGCTGAGCGGCCGGACCAGCCCGGCCTCGGTCTCGGCTGCCGACGTCCCGCCGCAACAAAATGCGGCTCCCGTCCTTCCATCCGTCGTCAGCGTGACGCCCGGATACTTCGAGGCCATCGGCACGCCGCTCGTTCGCGGCCGGTACTTCTCTGATTCCGATCGTGAGAACACGCAGCTGGTGGCGATTGTCGACGAGCGGCTGGCGAAGCGGTTCTGGCCGGACGACGATCCGATTGGCAAGAGCCTGAGCCGCGGCGGTTCCGAGCCATCCACCGTCGTCGGCGTGGTTCGCCACGTCAGGTTCGAGAGCCTCACCGGGCAGTCGGACTCCACCGGCGCGGCCTACTTCCCGTACCGGCAGATGGCGGTGCCGAGCCGGCTGCGATGGCTCGCGGTCAAGACCGCGGGCGAGCTTCCCGGCGTGATCAGGGCGCTTCGAGCATCGGTCGCGGCCATCGATCCGGACCTGCCGCTCTCCGACACGCAAACCATGACGCAGCGCACCGCGCAGTCCGTCGTCGCGCAGCGGCTCGCCATGGGCCTGGCGGGCGTATTCGGGATCGTCGCGCTGTTGCTGTCTGTGCTGGGGATCTACGGAGTTCTGGCTTACGTCGTGGCGCAGAAGTCGCGCGAGATCGGCATCCGAGTCGCGCTCGGGAGCACGCCTCGAGGGATCTTTCGTCTCTTCTTCAACGAAGGGCTGATATTGACTGCGTGCGGCCTCGTGCTCGGCCTGCTCGGCGCCGTGACGATCGGGCGTGCGCTCGAAGGCCAGGTTTTCGGCGTCGAGCCCACGGATCCGCTAATCCTCACCGCGGTCACGGGTGCGACGGCGATCGTCGCGCTGCTCGCGTGCGTGTCGCCGGCGTATCGTGCAACGCTCGTCGATCCGTTGACGGTGTTGAATGACCAGTAAGAGGTCACGGTGTTAGAGGAGAGGAGTTGGGCGGAGGACACGGAGCTTTAACACGGAGGCACGAAGGCACGGAGTTACACGGAGATGAATGTTTGCAGCGTGACATCGGCGGTTTGTCGCGCCGCGCTCCGCGCGGCACGAACGAGGCCAACGGCCGACATACAAACGCCTCGAGATGCCAGCGCTTGTATGTTGGCCGTTGGCCTCGTTCGTGCCGCGCGCAGCGCGAAGCGCCACAGGCCACTCATGTCACGCTGCAGACATGTTCTCTCCGTGTAACTCCGCGCCTCCGTGCCTCCGTGTTGAAAACTTCGTGCACTCCGGCAACCTCCTCATCTCAGTCACCGTGTCCTCCCTTTCACGCGTGCCGCCCGAGCTGCGGCCTTACCTCGTTTCACACGATACGGTTCAAGCAGCGTGTTGAGATCGTGGCGCACCCACGCCTCCGCAGTTCCGCCCCGATGCACAGCCCAGCTGATCAGTGACCCGCCCGACATCGCATCCACCGCGCGCGCCAGCCGCGCCGTGTCGCACCGCATCAACTCACCGGCGCCAACCGCCTCGTTCAGCAGCTTGCGATAGCCATCGATGATCCGGCGCGAGTTCTCGAGCATCACTTCGTAGAAATCGGGATCGCTCAGGTCGGTCTGCAGGAACGCGAGGTGGTTGGACATCTCCTCGGGGGAGCTGACGAACCGCGTCATTTCCGTGGCGGCGGCGAGCAGCGCTGCGAGCGGCGACTTGTGCGCCTGGCGGACGAGATCGAAGCAGGCGTCCACCGAGTCGCGCGCCGAGCGCGCGAGCGCGAGCATCAACCCGCGTTTCGAGCCGAAGCGCCGGACGAGCGCGGCGGCGGAGAGGCCGACCTCGTCGCCGACATCGGCGAGCGTGAACTTGCGCGGGGCCGTGCCGGGAGATGATGCGGCCCGCGGCTTCGAGGATTCCGGCGTCGTCGATGGTTCGGGGTCGTGGGGTCATACTTGACAAATAGTAAACCATCGTTTACTTTCCACATACGAAACGCAATGACCGTTAACTAATGGGGTTCTTATGGCCCGCAAACAGGACAACACGGCGGTTCGGCCCGCAAGGAGCGTTCGCTACGGGGTGGCCATGAGTCTGGACGGCTACATCGCCGGACCGAACGGCGAAGCCGACTGGATCGTCAGCGACCCCGAGATCGACTTCGGCGAGATCTTCAGCCGGTTCGACACGCTGCTGATCGGCCGCAGGACCTTCGAGGCGATGGCGAAGATGGGCGGCGGCGGAGGCTCGATGCCTGGCGTGAAGTCGTTCGTGATTTCGCGGACGATGAAGCAGAGCGACCATCCAGGCGTGACGATCGCGCCGGACGCCCGCGCGCTCGTCGATGACCTGAAGGCGAAGCCCGGCAAGGATATCTGGCTGTTCGGCGGCGGCGAGCTGTTCAGGAGCATGCTGGACGAGGGACTCGTCGACGGTGTGGACGCGGCGATCGTGCCGGTGCTGCTCGGCGGCGGGATTCCCTTGCTGCCGTCGCCGGCGAAACGGTCGAAGCTCCGGCTGATGAATCGCCGCGTCTACGAGAAGTCCGGCATCATCAGCCTGGAGTACGCCGTGGTGCGTCGGTGATGGCTCCCGACAGGCTTTTCTTCAGCTCACCAGGGCCGGGGCGGGGACCTGACGCTGCAGCGTCATCCTGACGCCGTTGCGCGGGATCATGTCGAGGACGCACTCGGGCTCCTCGCGGTGGCACGACACCAGGTGCAGCCGGTACTTCTGCGCGATCATCGCGATGATCAGCAGGGTCTCCATCATCGCGATGTCGACGCCCATGCAGAGACGCGGACCGCCGCCGAACGGGAAGTACGCATGCCGCGGCCGGCCCTTCGAGCGTTCCGGCCGGAACCGCTCGGGGTCGAACGCCTCCGGGTTCTCCCAGAAGTCGCGATGGCGATGCGTGAGATAGGGGCAGAGCAGCACGGTCGATCCCGCCGGGATGCGGTAGCCGCCGATCTCATCCTCTTGGAGCGCGTTGCGCGGGATGATCCAGACCGGAGGGGATCATCCGCAGCGATTCCAGCACGATCATGTGGCCGTAGGTGAGGCGTTCGAGGTCGGCAACGTCCGGAACTCGATCGCCGACGACGGACGACACTTCGGCGTGCAGCTTCTGTTCGACCTCCGGATGCAGCGACAGCAGGTACCACGTCCACGCGAGCGCCTCGCCGATGGTGTCGTGTCCCTGCTGCAGCATGCCGATGGCTTCCTCGTGCAGCTGCTCGTCGCTCATGCGCTCGCCGGTTTCCGTGTCGCGCGCCTCCATCAGCATCGTCAGGAAGCTGGCGGCGGCGTTCTCGGAGTTGCGGTTCTGCTCGACGATGCGTGAAACGCCTTCGTGCAGCGTGCGCATGGACGCGTTGAAGCGGCGGTTGTCGGGCGTCGGCACCCACAACGGCAGCGGCGCGAGCGCGGCGACACGGGTCTTCAATACGCGAAGCGCGACCTGCGACGCGCGGGCCAGCCGTTCGGCGTCCTTCCACAGCTCGACGCCGAAGAGCACGTCGCCGATGATCACGAGCGCGAGCTGCGTCATCTCGTCGTAGAGCACGAGCTCCTTGCGGGATTCGGCGGCGTCCTCCCAGCGGCGGAGCATCTCGCCGGTGCGGCGCGCGACGATCGGCGCGAACTCGTTGGTGTGCTCGCGCTTGAACGAGGGCTGGACCCGGCGCCGCTGCTGCCGCCACTTGACGCCGTCGGCGGTCAGGAGGCTCTCGCCCCAGTACGCCTTGAGGCGATCGAACACCCACCCTTTCACGTAGTTCTGATGGTTGTCCTGCAGCACGTGCTTCACGTGCGCAGGGTGATTGAGCAGGTAGGTGTCACCCGGGAGCTTCAGCCGGACGACGTCGCCGCGGCGGGAAGAATCGATGATGAACCCGAGCGGATCCCTGCGCCAGCGTAGCAAATGGCCGAGAACCGGCAGCGCAGACGGGCTCGGCGGGATCCTGACGCTCACTGGGCGCTCACTCTATCGGCTACGCCTCCGCCCGGTCAACACGCGGGCTTCGGCGATGCCCCTTGACACAACGGGCTTTTCTCCTACCATTGGGGACTGCCGCATGGGCAAGCAGCCCTCGACTGAACGGGTGAACCGATGGCCGTGCCTGACAGTGAACAGCGTGCTCGGTTCGCCGGGGATCACTCGGGGGTTGTCGACGCCTACGCGCGCGCCATCACTTTTCCTGCCGGCAGCTGCATCTTCAAGGCGGGATCCGAGGGCGACTGCTTCTACCTGATCGATCGAGGCCGCGTCCGCATCGAGCTCGATCGCAGCGAGCTCGACTCGGAGGACGTCCTCGGCTTCGTCGAAGCCGGAGCAATTCTCGGCGAGATCAGCATCCTCGACGGCAGGCCTCGGTCGGCGAGCGCGTTCGCGCACACCGAGGTCGAGGCGCGTCGTCTCGGCCGGGAGGATCTCGGATCGGCTCGGCGAGGCGAACCCGCGCGCGCTGGCGGAGGTCTACCTGGTGCTCGGCCGCAACGCGGGGATGAAGCTGCGGACCGCCAATGAGCGTCTGGGGGACGCGATTTTCGAGACCCGCGATCCGGAAGTGGACGAGCTGGTCGACCGCGCCATCGCCGCACAGAAGCAGATCGTCGACTGGCCGGAAGACCGGATCGACGCGCTGCTCCTGACGATGGCGCAGGCCTTCGCGGTGTGCGCGCGCGAGCTCGCGGAGGACGCGGTCCGCGTGACCCGCATCGGCAACGTGCCCGACAAAACCGCGAAGAACCTGCTCGCGAGCATGGCCGTGTATCGCTCGCTCGTCGGTCAGCCGGCTCACGGCGTGCTGACGAGCGATCCCGTCAGCAAGGTGAGCGAGATCGCGGCGCCGGTCGGCGTTGTCGTCGGGCTGATTCCGGCGACCAATCCCGCGGCCACCGCCATCTTCAAGGCGCTGATTGCGATCAAGGGGCGCAATGCGCTCATCCTGTCGTTCCCGCGCTCGATTCGCGAGCTCGGCCCGCGCATCGGATCGATCATCCAGGCTGCGCTGACGTCCTGTGGCGCGCCCGCGGATCTGCTGCAGTGGATCAAGAGCGGGAATTCCCGCAAAAAGAGCGAGACGCTGATGAGCCACCCGAAGGTCTCGCTCGTGCTCGCGACCGGTGGCGCGAGCATGGTGCGGGCCGCCTACGGCTCCGGAACGCCGACGATTGGCGTGGGTCCCGGCAACGCGCCGGCGCTCATCTGCGCTGACGCCGACGTCGCCTATGCGGCCGAGAGCGTCGTCCTGAGCAAGTCGTTCGACAACGGCCTGGTGTGCGGATCGGAGAACAATCTGATCGTCGTCGAATCGGTGCGCGAGGCGTTCGTTGCCGCGCTCGAGAAAACCGGCGCCGCCGTGCTGAGTCCGGAGGAAATCGCGCGCTTCAGCTCGTTTGTCATCGTTGCCACGACGCACCAGATGCGCAGCGAAGTGATCGGGCAGGCGGCGGCACGGATCGCGGCGTTCACCGGAATCAAGCGGGACTTTCCGATTCAGGTCATCGTCGTGCCCGTCACGCGCGGATCGATGGAGCCGGCGTACGCGCATGAGAAGATGGCGCCGATCCTCAGCCTGTTCACGGTGGCGGACGAGCAGGAGGGCTTCGCGCTGTCGATCGAGCTGCTCCAGCACGAAGGCGCCGGGCACACGGCGGTGATCCACACGCCGGATGCGGAGAAGATCGACCGCTTTGCCGCGGCGATGCCGGTGAGCCGGATCCTCGCGAACTCGCCGGCAACCCACGGCGTGATCGGTTTCACCACCGGCTTGATGCCGTCGTTGACGCTCGGCTGCGGTACGTTCGGCGGCAACTCGACGACCGACAACGTCAGCTATCGCAATCTCCTGAACATCAAGCGGCTCGCGCACTGCACGACCTGAGGGAATCCACTATGGCCTTCGACGCCGCCGAACTGTTTCGGGATCATCTGCCGCGGAAGTTCGATCTCGGCGATCGGCACTTCAACCCCACGTTCGTCCAGGCGCTCAAGCTCGTCGGCCTGGACAAGCTCTATACGCGCGCGCAGGGCTGCTACGTCTACGACAACGAGGACCACCAGTATCTCGATTTCCTGTGCGGCTATCGCGTTCTGAACCTCGGCCACAACCATCCGGCGATCAAGCAGGCGCTGACGGATGCGGTGGCGCAGGACTGGCCGAACATGGTGCAGATGGACGCGTCGCCGCTGGCTGGCGCGCTCGCCTCGGAGCTCGTCCGGCGCGCACCGGCGGGCCTCGAGGTGGTGCGGTTCGGAAGCTCGGGATCGGAAGCGGTTGAACTGGCGATGAAGTTCAGCCGCCGCGCCACCGGCCGCTCGAAGCTGGTTGCCACGCGGAACGGCTACCACGGCGTCACCTACGGCGCGCTGTCGCTCGCCGGCCAGCCGGAACGGTGGCAAACGGGCTTCGAGCCGATGCTGCCGGACTGCGAGCTCGTCCCGTTCAACGATGCAGACGCCCTCGAACGGGCGCTCAAGAATCGCGACGTCGCCGCGTTCATCGTCGAGCCGATTCAGGGCGAGGCAGGATTCGTGACGCCCGGCGACGAGTACCTGCCGCGGGCGCAGGCTCTGTGCAGGTTCTACGGAACGCAGTTCGTGCTCGACGAGATCCAGACGGGGCTCGGCCGCACGGGGAAGTTCCTCGCCGCCGAGCACTGGGATCTGCAGCCCGACATGATCTGCCTGGCGAAGGCGCTCAGCGGCGGCTTCGTGCCGGTCAGCGCGACGTTGATGCGGCGCAACATCTTTCTCAAGGTCGTCGACAACGTCGACAACTGCGCGCTGCACTTCTCCACGTTCGAGGCCAACAATCTCGCGATGGTCGCCGGGCTGGCGACGCTGAACGTGCTCGACACCGAAGGGCTGATCGAGAATTCGGCGCGGATGGGAGCGGTGCTGCAGGAGCGGCTGCGCGGGCTGCAGCAGCGCCACGAATTCATCCACGAGGTGCGCGGCAAGGGGCTCTTCGCGGGCGTGCGATTCGGCGCGCCGCGGACGCTGCGGCAGCGGATGGCGTGGAAGCTCGCGTGCGACACCGCCGACGGCTTCTTCGGCCAGTGCATCGTCATGGCGCTGATGCGGCACCACCGGATCATTTCGCAGACCGCCGGCAACGATCCCGACGTGCTCGACTGCACGCCTGCCTTGATCGCCACCGAGAAGGAAATCGACTATTTCGTCAACGCGCTCGATCAGGTGCTCGAAAGCTCCAAGGAGGTGCTGGGGCCGGTCTGGGAAATGGGCACCGACCTGATGAAGCGCTCGATCGCCAACGGTGTTCCGCTGCCGTCCCTGCAGCGCAAGCCCGCCAATGCCGAACGTGGAGCGGCGATCGGTGCTGGACCAGCGCAGTGACTTCATCCCGTTCCCCGAGCTGTTCGAGGGGCTGAGCGCGTCGACCCGCGACGAGCTGACGGCGCAGTTCGATCGAGTTCGTCTCGGCAGCGGGGAAATCCTGATTCGGCAGGGCGAACGGGCCGACTGCCTGTACGTGCTCGTCACCGGCCGGCTGCGCGCGTCCGTCGAGCGTGAGGACGGCAGCGTGACCGTGATCGGAGAGGTTGGCCGCGGCGAGGTGGTGGGCGAGATGGCTCTTCTCATCGACGAGCCGCGCTCCGCCACGATTCGCGCCATGCGGGACAGCGAGCTCCTGCGGCTGTCCCGTGACGCGTTCGATCGGTTCATCGAGAAGTACCCCTCCGCGATGAAACAGATCGCGCACGTCGCCCTCCTGCGGCTGCGGCGAAGCATCCTCTCCCCACGCGCCGAGATTGCGGTCGCGACGATTGCGATCGTCCCCGCAGGACGCGGCGCTCCGCTCGGCGACGTCGCCTCGTCGCTGGCCACCGCACTCGGAGCGTTCGGACCGACTGTGCATCTGACTCGGGAACGCTTCGAGCGCGCGTTCGAAGAGACGACGGGGCAGCCGGCGAACCGGGCGGCGGACGGCCGTGTCGTCGAATGGCTGAACGAGCAGGAGACCAGATACCGGTTCGTCGTCTACGAGGCGGACGCTGGGCCCTCGGAGTGGACGCGCGAGTGCGTGCGTCAGGCGGATCACATTCTGGCGGTTGGTCTGGCGGGGACGGATCCTGTGCCCGGCGAGGTCGAGTCGCTGCTGCGGCCGGCTCGCGCGGACGATCTCGGGCCGCGGCGCGATCTCGTGCTGGTGCACCCGCCGGCTGCGACGCGCCCGAATGGCACACGCGCCTGGCTCGCCGCGCGTCAGGTCGATGTCCATCACCACGTTCGCGCCGGCTGCGCCACCGATTACCAGCGGCTCGCGAGGTTCGTGAGCGGCCGCGCCATCGGGCTGGTCCTCGGCGGCGGCGGCGCACGAGGCATGGCTCACATCGGTGCGATTCTCGCCATCCAGGAGCTTGGTATTCCGATCGACCTGGTGGGCGGCACCAGCAGCGGCGCGATCGTCGGGGGAATGCTCGCGCTCGGGATGCCGTGCGGCGCCATGCAGGATGCGGTGAGGCGGCTGGCGACGCGCCGCTCGCTGCTCGACTTCACGCTGCCGTTCGTGTCGCTGGCGTCGGGGCAGCGGATTTCGCGGGCGCTCGAGCGGGTCTTCGAGGACGTGCCGATCGAGGATCTGTGGCTCAACTACTTCTGCGTGTCCACGAATCTGACGCGCGCGAGCATGGTCGTGCACCGGCGCGATCTCGTCCGAACGGCGATTCGGGCCAGCGTCTCGTTGCCGGGAATCCTGCCGCCCGTCGTGCAGGACCACGACCTCCTCGTCGATGGCGGCTTGATGAACCGGCTGCCCGTCGACGTCATGCGCGGCCTCTGCAACGGGGGTAAAGTGTTGGCGGTGAACGTCAGCACGCAGCAGGGGCTCGCCGCCAAGGATGCGAACATCGCCAGCATTCTTCTCTGGTCGACGCTCGTCAAAAGCGCGCAATCGCAGGAATCGCTGGAGCGCGACGCCGACGTCTGCGTGCAGGTGCCGCACGCGCCGGTCTCGCTGCTGGATTTCAGCTCGTTCGACGAGATCGTCGAGGCGGGGTATCGAGCGACACTCGAGCAGCTCCGTGGTAACCTTGAGCTGGGGCAAAGCTCAGCCGTAACAGCCGGGCGCGTGAACATCCGCGCGCTCGCGACGTAATTAAGGGCCAGAAGGCAGGCAAGTATGAGTGACCTTCAAAAGCTCCTCCGAATCTACATCGCCGATTCGGGTATTCGCGTCATGGTATTGGTTGGCGCGGGCGGCCTCGCCCTCGCGCTGACCGAGCGCAAGCTCTACACGCGTCGGGCTCTTCGCCCTCGGTTGGGGGCTCTATCTTCTCGAAGAGCACCTGATTCACCGCTACATCTTCCACGCGCCGGCGCCGCGCAACCAGTTTCTGTTCAACGCCCTCTATCGACTGCACTACGGACATCACGATCAGGCGCGCAACCGGGACCTGCTCTTCACGCCGCTGTGGTTCGCGCTGCCGATGGCGCTCGTGACCGCCAGCTTGCTGGCGATCCTGCTGCCGGCCAAGCACGCCGCCATTGCGGTGCTCGGCGGCGGCGTCAGCGGCTATCTGGTGTTCGAGTGGCTGCACCTGCTCAGCCACTTCAGAACACCGAAGGGCCGGCTCGGACGCTACATCACGCGGCGGCACGCCAAACATCACAACATCGACTACTCGAACTGGTACACCGTCAGCCCGGGCGGTCAGATCGTCGACGCCGCGCTGGGATCCGATCCGGCGACCTACAGCGTCGTGCCGAACGTGCTGACGTGCGGGCTCGATCCCGACGATCCCCGGATCGCGCAGAGCCGCATCCGTTTCGGACTGGACGAAAGTCTCCTCAACAAGCCGGACGCCGCGGCGCGGGTGCACGCGTAATCATTGCGGCGCCTTCGCGTTTACCGCGTCACCGCGGCGCTCGCGGCGGTCTTGTCAGTGCCCTGTGCCAGCGCGGCCGGGCAGCTGTCGGGCGCGGCCGAGATCCAGGGCGCGCTCTTTCCCCGTGAGCCGGCCGGCCGGGCCGCTGCCGACGCGGAGATCCGCGGCTGGTCGTCCGTTGCCTACGATCGTTCGCTGTTCAAGAATCTCGATTTCAACGGCGACCTGATCGTCTACGGATCGAATCTCCGCCGCGCGGTAATCGACGGGGAAGCGACGGTCACGTGGCGCGGGGCGGACGTCGCCGTGTCAGCCGGTCTGCTCCGTGAACGCTGGGAACGCTTCACCGACTCTCCTCTCGATCCCCTCGGCCCGGCCAACACGCCGTTTTCGCTGGTTCACCCCGAGCTTCGTCTGAGTCAACCGACGATCAAGGCGACGTTGTTCTTCGAGGGTGTCTCCGTTGACGCCTACGCGCTTGCAGGATGGCGCCGGCAGCCGCTTCCCGAGAGCGATCAACGCTTCGGCTTCGGCGTCGAGACCCGCGATGTCGCCGATCGGGGCAGCCTCGGCGATCAGGCAATCGCGGTTCGCGTCTCCGGCACCGAGCTCGCACTCGACTGGAGCGTGCACGTCTACGGCGGTTTGAACCGACGGCCGACGTTCGTGCCGCGGTTCACGCCGGACGCACGGCTCGGGTCGGTTGATGCGGTCTACACCGACGTGCTGCAGTTCGGTGGCGAGCTCGAGACGACGCGCGCCGACTGGCGCTTCTTCGCGGAAGGGTTCGGGCGCCGCGGCGCGATCGACGTGACCGGGCAGGACCGGACCTACGGCTACGTTGCCGCGGCGGCGGAATACCAGCGGCTCGGCGCCTTCGGCGGGCACTACAACTTCATTCCCCGCTTCGAGTTCATGGCCGATACCCGGGGAGATCGGGCCGATATTCCCTTCGCATCGGCGGCAAGAGCCGGCCTGCGGCTGGCGCAGACCGGGCGCCTCCCGCTGCAGCTCGAGACGGGGTATTCGTTCGACTGGGTCTTCCGCGGGCACGGCGTCATGGCGTCGCTCGAAAAAGCGCTGGCCGAATCGCCCACGTTGAACGTAGGCTTCCGGTTCACCGCGTTCCGCGCGGGATCGAAGCCGGGCGTGCTCGATATCTGGGAGGACGACCTCGAGCTGTATAGTTACGTGCGCATAGAACTGTCGCGGTGAGCCATGGGCACATATTTCCGCCGTGCGGCGCAGTGGTTGCCGCACGCGATCGTCGCGGTCGATCTCACGCTCGTTCTCATCCTCGCGATCTACCTGTATCGCGGCGGCGCCATCGTCAACAACTCGATCGACATCTGGTTCGATCGCTCGGATCCGACCCTCCAGACCCTGAATCAGGAGCGTCAGCTCTTCGGTCTGGACACCTGGATGCTCGCGACCGTGTGGCTGCGCGACGATCGCATCGGCGACGCCGGCGACGTCTCGCGCGCGCTGACCGGAGAGCTGGAGCGCATCGACGGCGTCAGCCGGGTCATTTCGCCGACCAGCCTCGAGGTGCTGCAGCGCGAGGAGCAGGGGCTGTTCTTCGGTCCGCTCGATGCCAAGGGACCTGCGCTTCGTGATGCGCTGCTGCGGCATCCGTTCGCGCGCGAGTTCCTCGTCTACTCGAAGGCGCCGGAAGCCTTTTCGCTGCTGATCAAGGAGCACACCGGCCCCTCGACGCCCGACACCGTGCGCCAGCGGCTCGTTTCCGAGGTGCGGCGCATCCTCGACACGCATCCATCGGTTGCCCAGTCGGCGGTCGCCGGCACCGCCGTCATCAACGCCGATCTCAACCGGCTGTCGTGGCGCGACTTCGTCGTGCTCATTCCCGGCACCGTCGTCGTCGCATCCCTGATGCTGCTGGCGATGCTGCGCTTCCGGTGGCGCACGACGCTCGCGATCCTGGCGCCGATCGGTCTGACGACGGCGACGCTCGTGGCGGCGATGCTGGTGAGCGGCCGGCCGTTCACGATGGTGACCATCGCGCTGCCCGGTCTGACTTTTACCCTCGGCATCGCCTCCAGCCTTCATGTCACCAACTGGATCAGGAGCTGGCTTGCCGGAAAGGAGGGCAGCGCCGCCGACGTGGCGCGCGCGATCCGGCGCGAGCTGGCGCGCCCGATTCTCGTCTCGCACGTCACCACGGCGCTGGGGTTCGGGCTGCTCGCGGTGATTCCGGTCACGCCGGTTCAGGAGATGGCACTCTTCGGGGCGGCCGGCGAGCTGCTGTCCGGCCTGCATATCATGTTCGTCCTGCCGTCGTGCATCTTCTGGCTGGGCGCAGCCGGCGAGCTGGCCGACAACCGCCCGCTCTTTGCCGGCGAACAGTGGGCGGCCGACACCGTCGCCGCGCTCGCGCGGTGGCTCACACGGCTGCGGCGCATCCGCTTCCGGCTGGTGGCGGCGACTGCCGTCGCCTGTCTGGTGATGGCGTTTCTGATCTCGAGGGTGAGCTACGACTCCACCTATCTGACGATGATCCAGCCGAACGAGCGCCTGCGGATCGATTACGCGCGATTCGACGCCGCCGGCCTGCCGAGCGCGCAGCTCAGCGTGGTCATCCGGCGCAGCAACAATGCGGGGATCGTCGACGCGGCGTTCAACACGGCGGTGCTCGAGGCCAGCGACGAGATCGAGGCGCTGCCCGAAGTCACCAAGGTCGTCGGGCCGGCGTCGATCTTTTCAGAAGTCGCACCGGCGCTGGCGGAAGGGAATTCCGTGGCACGGTTCGCGGCGGACGATGCCTCGGTGACCGACGCCTACATCTTCGCGCTCTCCGGCGGGAACACCGAGATCCCCAGCTACGTGCACGACGGGCTCGGCGCGTATCGCCTGGTCGTGTTTTTCCCGTATCTCGACAACTCGAAGCTCGAGCTCCTGAGCCAGCGCGAGATACCGTCGATCCTCGAGAAGCATTTCGCGAATGTCCCGGACGTGTCGGCAAAGGTATCGGGCGTGACGGTGCTGTGGGCCAACATGGACAACGTCATGTCGCGCGGCCAGGTGATCAGCGTGCTGGTCATGTCCGCGGTCTGCTTCACCATGTTCTTCCTGTCGCTGCGCCGATGGAGGCTCGCCGCCGCGGCGACGTTCGTCAACATCCTGCCGGTCGGGCTGGTCGCCGCGATCCTCGGGGCCACCGGCCGTCCGATCGACATGGCGACGGTCTTCATCATGGGCATTTCACTGGGGATTGCCGTCGACGACACCAGCTTCTTCATTCACGAGTATCTCGATCGAAGCAGGCTGGGCGGCGACGCGCTGACAGCGGCGCTTCGCCACACCGGACCGTCGATGATCGCCACGTGCATCGTGATCGTGCTCGGGTTCACGGTACTGCTGGTGTCGGCGTTCACGCCGATGCGCACGTTCGGCGGCATGACGGCGGTCGGACTCGTGCTGGCGATGCTGTGCGACCTCTTCGTATCTCGTTTCTTCTGGTGGCGTTTACGGGGACGACGAATGGACTTCACCATGCCGAAGACACTGTTGCTCGTGCTGATGCCGTGCGTGCTCATGGCCACCCAGGCTCCTCAGTCGGGGCGTGATGTCGCGCAGAAGTCGGAGGTGGCGCTGTCCGCGTACAAAACGCTCAAGGTCGCCGGCGAGATGACGCTCACGCGCGGCAGCGAATCGACCGGACAGCGGACCTTCGTGCTGGAGATGATCGAGAACCAGGCGGAGGACGCGAACGACCAGGCGCGGGTCACAATCAACGCCCCGACGGCGTTGAAGGACACGCAGCTGATCTCCTGGTCGAATAATGCCGGCGAGGACCAGCAATGGCTGATCACCCCTCGCACCAACCGGGTGCAGCGTATCGCCGACCGCGGCCGGCAGGCCGCGTTCGTGAGCAGCGACTTCTGGTACGAAGACATCCTGAAGTGGCAGGTGGACGACTACGAGTACCGGCCGTGTCAGCCAGGGACCGTGCCCCGCCGGCACGTGCACGATCGTGGAGGCGAAGCCACGGAACCGATACTCGAGCTATACGCTGCTGAAGATCTATTACGACGACACGTATCGGATCAGCCAGATCGACTATTTCGCAAGCAGCCCGGACAAGCCCCGCAAGACGCTGGTCCACACCGGGTATGTCAAGCAGGGCGCGGCCTGGCAGCCGTCGAAATCGGTGATGACCAATCACGAGACGGAGACGTCGACGCAAATCGTCTGGTCCGGCTATGAGTTGAACGTGCCGATTGACGAACGAGTCATGACGCCGCGGCGCTGAAGCCGGTCAGTTCTTGTCGCGCTTCATCACCAGCGCGACGCTGGCGAGCACGAGCGCGCCGCCCAGCGCGACACGGCTGGAGAGCCGCTCGCCCAGCACGATGGCGCCGAGCAAGACCGCGAGCAGCGGCTCGAGCACCGACGTCAGGAGCATTCGCGTCGGGCCGATCCGCGCCATCAGCCAGTAATTCAGCCAGAACGCCAGGAGCGATCCCGCCAGCGCGAGGTAGAGCACCGCGCCGATCGCCGTCGCGGTCCAGTGCGCCCGCAATGGATTGCCTTCGGTGACGATCGACAGCAGCAGCAGCGGCCCGACACCGGCAGCGATCTGTCCGGTCATCAGGATGGTGCGGGGGAGATGCCGGCCGCGCGCCCGCACGAGGACGTAGGCCCATCCGACCAGGAAAGCCGATCCCGCCACGGCGAGGCAGGCGGTTGCGGAAGTTCCTCCCGAAAGCTGCAGCTCGTCGGCGAAGATGACGGCGACGCCGAGCAGGCCGAGCGCGAGGCCGACGCCGTTCGTCGCCGTGATTCGCTCGTCAGGCAGCAGCCATTGCGCGACGACCAGCGCGAACGCCGGCGTAATCGCCTGAAGCACTGCCATCAGTCCGGATGAAAGGTACTGGGCGCCCCAGTAGAGCAGCGCATAGTTGCCGGTGAACAGCATCGTGCCGGTGATCGCGATCAGCCGGCGATCGGCCGCGGTAAGCGGATGCCGCGTGCGGCGAACCAGCGCGATCGGGAGAAGGACGACGAGCGCCAGGAGCAGACGGGTCGCGGCGAAGGCGAACGGCGGCACGTCGCTGACGCCGAGCTTGATGAACAGCCAGACGGTGCTCCAGATGACGCAGACGAGCAGCCACGCGAGCAGCGTCACGAGCAGCTAGTGCTTCACGACCGGCATGTCGACGTACGAGGCCCGCTCGCCAGACCGGTAGATGCGCTGTGTCGCCGGTTGGAAGTCGGCAGCCGTCGCGAGGAAGATGTTGGGCACGAAGCGCTGCGGGTTCCGGTCGATGACCGGAAACCACGTGCTCTGCACTTGCACCATGATGCGGTGTCCCGCTTGAAAGGCGTGATCGTTGGCGGGAAACGGAATCGTGTACTCGACCACGGCGTTCGGGACGAGCGGTGCTGGGTGTTCGAACCCCTTGTTGTAACGGCCGCGCACGACGTCGCCGGCGATCATGAGCTGATAGCCGCTCATCGTTTCGTCAGCCGCGTACTTTTCCGGATAGACGTCAATCAGCTTGACGATCCAGTCGCTGTCGGTGCCGCTGGTCGCCGCGAACAGATGTGCGGCAATCCGGCCGGAAACGACGACCGGTTCGGCGAGAGTATCGCTGACATACGTGCGCACATCGGGCCGCCCGTGCACGAACCGCTGATCTTCGACCAGCCACGTCGGCCAGCCGCGTCCGAGCGTGATCGGCCGCGGCCGATAGGGCACCGGGCTCGCGGGGTCTGAAACGTAAGTATCGTACGCAGGTTCCTGCGCAGCCGGCGGCGGAGCGAACGCGAGCTTTCCGTCGGCGTGAAAATACAGACGCTGCGGCGCCACGTTCGTCGCCGGCGGCCAGGTATCGTGGCGCACCCATTCGTTGGCGCCGGTCCGGAAGGTCAGGGCTTCGCTCGCCGGCGGCGCACCCTGGCCTTTCAAGTAGTGCGCGAGAAACGCCGCCATCACGTTGCGCCGATAGTGAGTGGCCGTATCGCTGCCGAAGTCGACGCGGCCGAGCGATCGGCCCGTGCCGCGCGACCAGCCGCCGTGGTTCCACGGCCCGACGACGAGGAAGTTCTCGCGTGTTTTGTCGTGCTTCTCCAACAGCTCGTAAATCTTGATCGGGCCGTAGAAGTCCTCCTGATCCCACCAGCCGGCGACGTTGAGCGTAGGCACCGTGACCCGAGTCAGCCAGGGTGCGAACGCCTGGCGCTTCCAGAACTCGTCGTAATCCGGATGACGAACGAAGTCGTTCCAGGTCGGAATCGCTTCACGGAAATGCTTCCGGTTGACGTTCGACAGCGGCCCTAGCGCGAGATACCAGTCGTAGGTGTCGTAGCGGTCGATCAGCGTCGCCGGGTTGGTGTCTTCCTTGGACGACTCCATCCTGTAGGCGTACTCGAGACCGTAGCTCAGACGAAATGCGCCGTTGTGATGAAAATCGTCGCCAATCCACATGTCGGCGGGCGAAGCCTGCGGCACGATTGCCGAGAGCGCCGGATGCGGATCGAGCGCACCCATCACCGCCAGCCACGCCGGATAGCTCGTCCCCACCATTCCAACGCGCCCGTTGTGCCCCTCGACGTTCTTGAGCAGCCACTCGATCGTGTCGTAGGTGTCGGTGCTCTCGTCGATCGCCTTGGCACCATCGCCGCCCGAGGCCTTTGCCGGCCGGGGCTGCCGCAGCATGACGAAGCTGCCTTCCGACTTGAATCGGCCGCGGATGTCCTGCAGCACGATGATGTATCCGTCCGCGGGCAAATCCACCAGGGCCGACGCGACGATTTCGGCGGTGTTCTGTCCGACGCCGTACGGCGTTCGCTGAAAAACGATCGGCAGCGGCCCGGTGGCGCGGACCGGCTTGTAGATCTGTGTGTGAAGCCGAACACCGTCGCGCATCGGAATCATCTGCTCGGTGCGTGTGAGCGTCGCCGGGCTCTGGGCCTGCTGGCCGTAAGGAGCGACGACGGAGAGGACGCTGATGGCGATGAGTGCGAGTAATCGAGCCATGAATAGGGGACCTCGCGGGCCGATGGTGTCGCGATAGAACGAGACCGATCGGCGCATGTCGCTGACGAACACGATCGCGTAATTCAGACGTATCGAGGGTCCTCCGCGTGAGCGCTGCTGGCGCGGCGACCGTGTCAGCCTACTGCTGCGAGCCGCCGCCGGGCGCAGCGCGGCGGGCCGGCGCCGGCCTGGTCACGCGATGCGGCGGTTGCTGCGCGAGCAGCTTCATGGCCTCCTGCACCGCGCGCTCGAGCTGTGAATCGCGGCCGGCGATGACGTCGGCCGGCATGTTCTCCACCTCGATGTCCGGCGCCACGCCTTCGTTTTCCACTGCCCAGCGGCCCTGCAGGTCATAGAAGGCGAGCGACGGCGCCGTGATGCCGCCGCCGTCGATGGTCGCGGGAATCTGAAGCGTGCCGATCAAGGCGCCCCATGTGCGGGTGCCGACGAGTGGACCGACCTTCCGCAGCTTGAAGTAGTAAGGAAGAGCGTCGCCGCCGGAGCCGGCCGACTCGTTGATGATCATCACCTTCGGTCCGTAAAGGCCGGCCGCCGGAGAAGTCGACGGTTTGCCGTCACGCCGTGCGAAATAGCCCATCAACTGCCGATCGAGCTCGTTGACCATGTAGTCGGCGACCATGCCACCCTGGTTGTAACGCTCGTCGATGATCGCGCCTTCCTTGTGCTGCTGCGCGAAATAGGACCGGTTGAACGCCGTATAGCCAGGGCCGCCCGTGTTGGGGAGCCAGACGTACGCCAGGCGTCCTCCCGAGAGCTTGTCGACGAGGCGGCGATTGCCTTCGATCCAGGCGCGCGTGCGCAGCGCATCCTCGCTGGCGATTGGCACCACCGTGATTACGCGCGAGCCTTCGGCCGATGGCGTGCTGTTGACCCGAATCAGCGTCTGCCGTCCCGCCGTGCCTTCGAACGCCTGATAGATGCTGACCGGCGCGACGACCGGCCGGCCGTTGACCTCGAGCACGTAGTCGCCCTCGCTGACCTGCACCCCGGGCGCGCTGAGCGGCGCCTGCAGCTCGGGATTCCAGTTTTCTCCCGTGAAGATGCGGCGGATCCGATAGCGCCCGTTCTCGACCGTGTAGTCCGCGCCGAGCATGCCGACAGACACGGGATCACCGCCGGGCTCGTCACCTGGCCCGGTCAGGTACGAGTGGCCGGCGGAAAGCTCACCGCCCACGGTGGCGATCAGGTAGCCGAGGTCGGCGCGATGCGCCACGAAGGGCAGCAGCGGGCTGTACTTGTCGTAGACCGCCTGCCAGTCGGCGCCGTGCATGGTCGAGTCGTAGAAGTCCTCGCGTTGAATCCGCCACGTCTCGCGGAAGATCTGCGCCCATTCGACGCGCGGATCGATCCAGGCGTCGAGCGCGGTGACGTCGATCGCGCCCTCGCCGACTTTCGCCGGACGCTCGGTTCCGACAATGCCCCAGCGGTTGCCGTCGGCGCGGTAGAGCAGCTTCTTGCCGTCGCCCGAGAGCGTGTACGAGCGGATGCTGCCTTCGAGAAATGGCGCGGCGCGGCGCTCGCGCAACACATAGCGATGCAGGACCAGCGGCGCGTTGGGGTTGCCCCGCGGCGTTTCGGTGTAGAAGATCGTCCCGGCCGCGCTCGACGCGAGCGCGGAATAATCGCCCGCCGGCACAGAGAGCGACAGGATGCGCTGGTCGATGCCCTTGATATCGACGCGCACGGGCGCGGGCGCTGCCGGCGCCGCCGCAGCCGGCTTGGCCGCCGCGCCAGCCGGCGGAGCGTCGCTGCGCACCGGCTCGTCGCCGGTTTCAGGCAGGAACGGGGACGGCTCGCTCGCGCTCAACACGGTCAGATAGATGGCGCGCGTGGCCGGCCGATCGACCGAGCTCATCTCCAGCCAACCTGTCCGTGGACCGTAATTCGTGCTCGCGAGGAAGTAGAGGTACTTGCCGCCTGCATCGAACGCCGGCGCCGTCGCGTCCGAGAGGCCGTCGGTGACCTGATACGTACGCTTCTCCGCCAGCGAGTAGATGAAGATCGCGCGCAGGTGGCTGTCGAGGCTTTTCGAGTAGCGCGATCCATTGCGAGTCCGGCGACCAGGCCGCGTCGAAGCGGCGCCCGGGATCATCGTAAGTGTCGGTATCGACGCGTGCCGGCGTCCCGCTCGCGACGTCGATCGCCCACAAGGCAAGGTGGTTGTCTTCGAGCAGCAGGTGCTTGCCATCCGGCGCCCACGCGGGTGTCGAAAAGAACGCCCTCGACGGCAGCGCGATCGTTCGCGGCTTGGTGGCGCCGGTCTGCTCCGCGATCATCAGCTGATATTCGCCGCTCGCGTCCGACACCCAGGCGATCTCGCGGCCGTCCGGCGACCATACCGGGCTGCGATCGTGCGCGCCGGGGCTCTGCGTCAGGTTGCGCGGCTGGCCTTTCTCCGCCGGCACCGTGAAGATCTCGCCGCGTGCCTCGAATGCCGCGCGCACGCCGGTCGGCGACAGCACGGCGCTGCGGATCATGTCCGCGACTTTCTTGAACTGCGGCCGCGCCCATGGGAAGTCGCCGGCGACCTCGATCGCCAGCCGCCGCGCCTGCTTCGATCCGGGCTCGAACAGATGAATGTAGCCGGCCTGCTCGTAGACAATCGCGTCCGGTCCCGCGGAGGCGCTCATGATGTCGAAGTCGTCGTGACGGGTGAGGGCGGTCGCCTGCTTCGAGCCGGCCGAGTAGCTGAAGAGATTCGTCGTGCCGGCGCGATCGGACAGGAAATAGATCGTGTCGCCTATCCACATCGGCGCCGAGTCGTTGCTGTTGGTCCAGGGCAGCTTCTCCACTGAATAGTCGGCGAGGGTGATCACGCGGATCGGATGGGTCCGCCCTCCCCGATAGTGGCGCCACTGGCTGGTCTGCTCCTGCGCCCACTCGGCGGCAAAGCCGAGCGCGACGTCCTCGTAGGCCATGCGGCGGCCATCGGGAGAATACGTGCCGCTGAAAGCCCGCGGCATCGGCAACGGAACCGGCGTGTCGCCCGGCACGAAGGCACTCGTTCCGCTCGCCGCGCCTGCCACCGACCAGAGCCTGAAGTAGGGAGTTACGGTGGGGACCGGCATCGCGTCGCGCGTCGAGGCGAAGATCAGCCGTTTTCCGTCAGGGCTCCATCCCCTCACCGCGTCAACCCCCGGATGGTAGGTGACCCGCGTCGGCTGGCCGCCGGCGGTCGGGATCACGTAAACGTCGGTGTTGCCGCCGACCGTCGCGGTGAACGCCAGGCGCGACCCGTCAGGCGAAAAATGCGGATCGATCTCGACCTCCGGCGTCGACGTCAGCCGGCGCGCCTGTCCGCCGCTGCGCGGCACCGTCCAGAGATCGCCTCCGTACTCGAACGCGATCAGCTCGCGGCTGACCGTCGGCCGGCGCAGCAGTCGCGTGCCTTGCGCCGACGCGACATCGGCGGCGGCCAAAGTCGCAGCGAGAACGAGGATGGTGATTGACGTGATTCGTGACATTCGAAGGGTCTCCAAATAGGGGTCAGAAACGCAGCGTCTCGCGGCGAACCGTCAGCGCCTCGACGCGGGCTTCGTTCACCGCGAACCCGATGCCGTGGCCGGTCGGAGCGTTGATCGTGCCCGCCCGGCTCACCGTCACCGGCGGATCGATGATGTCTTCGCTCCAGTAACGTGCGGAGGCGGAGACGTCGCCGGGCAGCGTGAAACCGGGCAACGTGGACAGGGCGATGTTGTGCGCGCGGCCGATGCCCGCTTCGAGCATTCCGCCGCACCAGACGGGGATGCCGTGCGCCCGCGCGGACGACTCGATGTCTTTCGCCTCGCTGTAGCCGCCGACGCGACCGAGCTTGATGTTGAAGATGCGACACGCTTCCAGCTCGACCGCGTGCTGTGCGTTCGCCAGGCTGACAATGGATTCGTCGAGACAGATTGAGGTAGCGACCGCACGCTGCAGCTTTGCGTGGTCGACGAGATCGCCAGGCGCCAGCGGCTGCTCGATCATCAGCAGGTTGAACTCGCCGAGCCGTTGAAAGAGCGGAGTGTCCGTCTCGACCGAGTAGGCCGAGTTGGCGTCGACCGACAGCGTGATGTCCGGAAACACCCGGCGGATGGCCTCGACGAGCTGTGCGTCCCGTCCTGGCTTGATCTTGATCTTGATCCGCTGATACCCGCTGTCGATTTCACGACCGACGCTCTCGAGGAGGGCTTCGGTCGAATCCTTCAACCCGATCGACACGCCGCACGCGATCTCGGTCCGCGTCCCGCCGATGTACCGCCACAGCGGCTGCTCGGCCAGCTTCGCCTCGAGATCCCAGATGGCCGCTTCGACCCCGCCCTTTGCCATCCGGTTTTCGCGAATCGGCGCCAGCGCGTCGCGCACCTGCGCCGCCTGCTCGATCCGCACCGCGTCCAGCCGTGGCACGATGTACTTCGTCGTCATCAGCCACGCGGTATCGATCGTCTCGTGGTTGTAGAACGGGTTCTCTCCGGCGACACACTCGCCGTAGCCGGACATTCCCGCCTTGTCCAGCACCTTGACGAGCAGGATGCGCCGCCGCGTGATGCGCCCGAAGCTCGTCTCGAAGGGGGCCTTGAGCGGCAGCTCGATTTCCCGCAGTTCCACGCGCTCGAGTTGCAGCTTCTTCACCGCCCCTAGAACTCGATTCTGAAGCCGATCTGCCCCTCGCGTCCGGGCAGGACCTGTATCGACTCGCCGAATGGCTGGGTTAAGACACCCTCGCGGGTCCCGACGGCGGCCGGGTTCTGGCGGTTCAGGATGTTGAAGAATTCGAGCAGCACGTCCGCTTTGATGCGGTTCGTGATGTTGAATCGTTTCGTGAAACGCATGTCGAGGTTGGCCAGGGCGGGCCCGGTGAACGCATTGCGTCCCGCATCGACGTCGATCCCGTTCACCGACCCATCGCCGTCCGCGTCGACCAGCGGGCCGGTTGCGGGAGTACGGCTGAAATGAAAGCCGCTCTGCGCCCGGAAGATCCCGCTGACCAGAAACTGGTACGGCAGCTCCACGGTCCCGTTGACCTGGAGAACATGATCGAGCGCCAGACCGGAAGGTCCCTTGTCGCGGTCGGGACCGTTCAGGAACGTATTTGCCTGCTGTACGAGGGTGCCATTGGCTCGCGTGAAGGAACCGTTGACGTTCGTCCTCCCGGTCGAGGGCTCGGTGACGGCCGGCACCGTGCCGACGAAACTGTCCGACGGCAGCGACTCGATGCCGATCGCGTTGTCGGTCGCATCGGCATACGTGTAGCTCGCGCCGAGCGCAAAACGGCGGCTGAATCTCTTGCGGAAATCGATGATCAGCGCATCGTACGTGCCTTCGTAGAACGGTCCGAACGTCCGAATCGGTCCCTGCGTGAAAGGCGGAAGGAACCGCCGGCCGAGCACCCGTGATTCGAAGGCGATATTCGAGTTTCGCAAACCGAGCAGATTGCGGATGTCGCGGTGAAAGTAGTCGACCGTGACGGACATGTCCTGCGTCAGCTCGCGTTGCACTCCGACCGTGTAGCCGAGCGTATGCGGCGTGTCGAAGCTCTCGGCGACCGCGGTGGGACGAAGCTGCGCCGGAATGATCACATTGGTCAACAAGCCGGTCGGGCCGAAGGTAAAGTATCCCGCCGCCAGCCCGATGGCGGCGCTCGCCTGGTCCGCATACTGCTGCGGCGTGAGCCCCGTCAGCGTCTGGACATTGTCACTCGTGATCACCGTGTTGGCCGGAACCGGCGAGCGGCCGGACGCGACCACGTTGTTGAGCCGATCCACGCCGATCATCGGCAATATCGCCAGGCCCGGGAAGAGACAGCGCGTACCGTTGGCGGCGATCTGGGCGTCGGTCAGGTTGCCGACCAGGTTGTTGGAAAAACAGGCGCCCGGGAGACCGCTCAGCAACGCAATACTGGACACGAATGAGGGCGACCCGTATAACCCGCGCGGGAACACCAGGTACTGGACAATTCTCTGATCGGTGCCGCCGAAGGCCGGGACGTTGCGCGCCAGGCCGAGGCGGAATTGATCGTAGTAAAGACCGAAGCTCCCGCGCACGACGGTCTTCGGCGTGACCGACCAGGAGGCGCCCACACGCGGCGCGAAGTTCTTCTTGGCCTCGAACTCCGAGTCGTAATCCCAGCGCAGGCCGAGATTGAGCGTCAGCGTGTCGTGCACTCTCCAATCGTCCTGCACGAAGAGCGCCGTGTAGTTGTTGCGCAGATGGATCTCGTCGTCTCGAGGCGTGAGCCCTCCCGCGTCGGCGAGCAGATAGACACCGGCGGTGGCGGCGCCGAACTGCTCAAAGTCGCCGGTCGTCGCGAATAGTTGATTCTGCAGGAGCCGCGGATCGAGGCCGTCGACCACCGTCCGCAGGAAGTTCATGCCGACCTTCAGATCGTGGCTGCCATAGAGCTTGTTGATGCTGCCGTTGAAGGCCGCGTATTGCTGATCGAGATTGGACGCGGTTCGGATGTTGCCGAATCCGACCGTCGGGAGATTGCCAAGAATGGCACAGGTCGCGATGGTGCACCGCGAGTCATAGGGACTGTAGGACGTCGACCCTGTCAGATCCGTCTGTGACGGATCCGTCGCGCTGTCTTCGCTCCGGAACGCGGCACGCAGCGTCAGGACGTATGGGTTGCTCGGATTCCCCAGCAACGCCGTGTCGGCGAACGACAGGAGCATTCGGCTGGTGTCGGAATCGTTTCGCGCCGAGGGCAAACTCGAAGCCGCCGACAGCGGCAGGAAATTCTTGACGTCGCTGTCGGTGTAGTTCAGCTGCTCGGTCAACTGGTGCTGGCCGACACGCTGATCGAACTTGACGAACGTACGCGTTTCGGACAGCCGCGTCGGAACATCGTACGGAGCTTCCTGATCGCGGAGCAGCTGGTTGACCACCGCGCTGCCGGTATCCGGATACTTGAAGTCGAGTTGACGCTTTTCGCTGATGTGCTCCGCCGAGCCGAAGAAAAAGAACTTGTCCTTGCGGACCGGGCCACCGCCCGCGATGCTGGAGTCGTAGCGGCGGAGCGGCAGCGGATCCGTTCTCGTCTCGTCCAGCGAGTTCGTCGAATCGAGCGCGTCGTCACGGAAGAACAGCGACCCGATTCCGCGGTAGTCGTTGCCGCCGCTCTTGGTGATGACGTTGATGACGGCTCCCGACGCCTGTCCGAACTCCGCCTTGTAGCCGTTGGTCAGCACCTGGAATTCGGCAATCGTTTCCTGGTTGAACTGCTGCGCAGGCCCGCCGTTGACGGTGTCCTTGTTCGATTGCCCGTCAATCAGGAAGTTGTTGTTCCCGCTTCGTTCCCCCAGCACCGGGTTGGCGCTGTCGCTGTTCGGATCGACCTGGCGCATGATGGCGACGCCCGGCACGAGCTGCAGCAGGTCGAGATAGTTTCGTCCGTTGACCGGCAGCTCGGTGATCTGGCGAGGCGTGATGGTGATGCCGGTCGCGGAGGTCGTCGCGTCCACTAGCGGTGAGCTCACGTCGACCACTGTCTCGACGCCCTCGACCTGCAGCATGACGTCGAGGACGGCGACGCGATTGAGCGTCAGCTCGAGCGCGACGCTGCGCGGCGCGAAACCTTTCGCCGAAATCGTCAGCGTGTAGTCGCCCGCCGGCAGGGCGGTGATACGGTAGACGCCGGTCGCGGAGGTCGTCGCCGTCCGCTCGGCCGCGACCGTCTTTCCGCTCACCTTGATCTCTGCGCCGGTGACGACCGCGCCCGTGCCGTCGGTCACCGTGCCTTCGATGGTGGAGGTCGTCTGTGCGACCGCGCGCGGGACCAGCAGGAGGAGGATGGCGAGGACGAGGGCCACCCGCGTAGCAACACGTCGTGCTGTTCGATCAATCCTAAACATAGAACTGTCTCCTCCTCTGAGGACAGTCAGCGCAAGCGACGCGCCCGTTATTGTTCAGCAGGTGCCTATCTAACATCGTTCGTTGCACAGTGTCAACCGTGTAACAACAAGCGTTGCAGCACGATGATCGCGTGTGCTACTGTTCGCAGCCGGCCATGAGTGCGTCGAGGACGAATCGCCGGGACGGAGATCAGGGTGAAGCCTCACCGACGCCGCTCGAGGTGCGCTTCGCGCGCACGTCACTCAGCCGCAATCGCCGGCAGTTGATCAGAGCGATCCTCGACAACCCCAAGGAAGCCTACTTTCTGTCGTCGCGGGAGCTGGCCAGGCGCTACAGCGTGGATGCCGCGACCGTCGTCCGCACGATCCAGGCGCTGGGCTACGAGCGCTTCGCAGACTTCGCCGCGGACCTCCGCGAGCACTTCGTCAGGCAGATCACGCCATACACGGTGCTCAAGGCGGCGTCGCAGGAGAAGCGCAGCGTCGGCGGCCGCATCGACGATGGGCTCGAACGGGACAGGGAGAACCTCAGCGTCCTGAAGTCGACGCTCGATGCCGACCGCGTGGTGGAGCTGGCGACGCGCATCCACCGCTCGAACCGGATCCTGGTCATTGGCGTCGATCTGGCGGCGTCGCTGGCGTGGTTTCTCGCCTACGGCCTGATGCCGCTCGGATTCAACGCCGAAGCGCCGGCCGCCAGCGCCGGCAACCTCCAGCACAAGGTCGATCTCCTGACCAACAGGGATCTGCTGATCGCGATCAGCTTCGGCCGGTGCCTGCGGGATACGGTGCACACCGTGCTCAGGGCGCGCGAACGCGGCGTGCCGACGTTCGGCATCACCGACGGCAGCACCACGCCGATCGCGATGCACTGCGACGGGTATCTGCTCGCACCCATCGCCAGCCCTTCGATCACCGGCTCCTACGTCGCGCCGATGGCCCTGATCAACGCGATCACGCTTGCCTGCGCGCACCTCCGGCCCAAGCGCGCGCTGGCGCTGCTCGGGCGCACCGAAGAGGAGTACCGATCCGGCGAGCGCTGGTATCAGGAACCCGACGGAAACGGCAGCCGGCCTAGAGGTCGGAAAGGATCCGGCTCGACCTGACCGGGCCGGACAGGAGCGATCGCGTCGCAGCAGCGCGATCGTGAGTCCCAGGACCACACCACCGGCTAACGCCGGCACGAACATCCACAACACCCACGGGCGCAGCGATACGAGCACGCCGAGCACGACGAGGCCCAAACCTCCCACGCCCGGAACTGGACTTCCCGTCAGGTTGACGTGCCGGCGGATCGCGCGTTCGCGAGCTCGCTGCTGAAGCGCGCGGACGGCGACTGCCGCGAGCACTTCTCTCCAGAACCACAGCCGCGACTGTCCAGCCGCGAATCGCTCCAGCAGGTCGCCGGCGAGTGGCTCGTTGTCGTCGAGAACGCGGCGGAGCAGTGCCGCCGCCAACCGCGGCGGATCGGAGCGGGTCATACGCGCCTCTCTTTCAATTGAGGCAAGTCGGTCCACAGCGCGACCAGCGCGTGCTGCGTCTGTTTGACGGCGCGAAGGCCTCGCGGCGTGACCTCGAAGTAGCGTTTGGCCCGGCCGCCGCGCTCGGGTGTCGGGTCGCCGACCGACGACGAGACGAGCTCGTTGCGTTCGAGGCGATCGAGGGCGGCATAGACGGCGCCCATCAGGACGCTCCGGCGTGCCGGTGCTGTTCGATCTCGTCGGCGATGCGAACGCCGTAGGCGTCCTCGCCGGCGCGCAGGATGGCGAGGAGGATCATCAGCTCGAAATCGGTGAGGAGCTGGCGTTGCATATACTCACAAATTATGAAAAAATCCGACGCCGGCAGTGAAGAGGCAGAGCGTTCTGAAAATGGGGAGGCCACGTGCTGAGCGGATTGGTCGGCGACCTGCGGCTCGCCGTTTCGTTCGATGCAAGGTCTGCTCCAGGCGGTGACGAGCGCGGCGCTCCTCACGCTGGCGCTTGGCATCGGCGCGACCACGGCGATCTTTTCGGTCGCCAACGGGCTGGCGCTGCGGCCGCTGCCGGTCAGGAACCCGCAGGATCTCGTCACCATCACCTCGGACGACGCCCCTGCGTTACGGTTTCCAGGCCGGCGGCGGGATGGAATCTACGCGATGTGGGAGCGGCTGCCGGCAGCGCGCCGACGCGTTCGAGGGCGCGTTCGCCTGGACCCTTCGAGCGTCTCGATCTCTCGGAGGGGGGCGAGATGCAGCCGGTCACCGGGCTCGTTCGCGAGCGGAAACTTCTTCGATACGCTCGGCGTCCCTGCCGTCATCGGTAGAACGTTTACGCCGGCTGACGATGTCCGCGGAGGTGGGCCTGATGGCGCGGTCGCCGTCATCAGCTGACAGACCTGTGGCGGCGCCGTTTCGGCGGCCGCCGCGATGTTGCTGGCATCGCGACTGCTCGTCGATCGGCGTCCCCGTGACGGTCGTGGGCGTCGCTCCGCGAGTGGTTCACCGGTCGTCGACGTCGGCCAGCCGTTCGAGGTCGCGATTCCATTCGGCGCCGGAGCGCTCAGGTGCGCGGCCAGTCGGTCGCTGGTCATCAACAGCGAGCGGGCGCTGGTTCTGACCGTGATACTGCGACTGAAGCCAGGCCAGGGGATTGCAGCGGCGACTGCCGCGCTGCGGACGCTGCAGCCGCAGATCGTCGGCCCTGACGCGCTCCCGCAGTTCCTGACAAGAACCCTTCGTGCATCGTCGATGCCTCGACAGGGCATCTCCGATCGGTCGCGGCTTGCGCCAGACAGTATCAGTATCCGCTCGTGATTCTCTCGATCGTCTCGGGGATCGTCCTCGTGATCGTCTGCCTGAACATCGCCAACCTGCTGCTATCGCGAGCGTCCACGCGGCGAGGCGACATCGAGTGTCCTGTCTCGCGCTTGGTGCGCCTGGCGTGGCGACTGGCCAGGCAGCAGCTGGTCGAGGCGCTGACGCTCACGGGAGCGCGGTGCCTGCGGGCGGGATGCTGTTTGCCGCGATGGGCCGAGCCGCGCGCTCATCGGCGTTGCTGCCGTTTGCCGAGGGGCTCGCTCTCGGTCGATGCTGCGACTCGACTGGCGGGTGATTCGGCTTCACCGTCGCCGTCGCCGCGTTCGCCGCCGTGTTGTGTCGGCGACCCTGCCGGCCCTGTACGCGACGCGCGTGCCGCCGATGGAGGCGCTGAGGGATGGAGACCGGACGTGCCTGGCGGTGCGACAGATCCGATCGGCTGCTGGTCCAGCGGGCTCGTGATCGTTCAGATGGCGCTGTCAATTGTGCTCCTTGCGGGCGCTGGCCTGTTCGTCAGGAACGGTGAATCGGCTGGTCAATGTGACCGCTCGGATTCGAGCCGCAGGGTACTGCTCGTGATCTCGGCGAGCACGGCGCGTTCGGCTGCCGGACCGGCACGACCCCGGCGCAGCTGCACTGGCGTCATGCTCGAGGCGGTGGCGGCGATCCCAGGCGTCGTGCAAGCGGCCGGGATCCGTCTGGACGCCGGCCGGCACAGGTGGCGGGGGACTGCTGACGGACGCCCGCGGACAGGCGTGCCGAGGTCGGACGGCAGGTCGCCTTCAATTTCATAACGCCCGGCTGGTTCGAAACCTACCGGACGCCGCGGTCAAGGCCGGGAGAAGAGTTCGAACCACGTGATGGCTCGAGCGCGCCGCGGGTCGCGCGTCGATCGAACGAGGCGCTTCGCCACAGCCTGTTGACCGAGGGCCAGCCCCTCGGGAGCACGATTCATGCGGGCCCGTGTGGTCGCGCCGGCTGCACGGTTGTCGGCGTCGTTGCGGACGCGGTGTACGGTCAGTCGCTTCGCGATGCGGCGCCACCGACGGTCTATCTGCCCCTGGCCCAGTCGGCCGGGCTTGCGCCGCCGGGCGCGCCGTTCCGTATCAGTCATGCGTGACGGCCGACGATCTCGCCGGACTTGATGCCCACACTCGCAGCCAGCCTCCGCGGCGCTCGAAGGGGGCGTCACGTTCACCTTTCGGCGGTCTCGAGCAGGACCTGAAGGCGTCGGTCGCGCAGGAGCGCCTGCTGGCGATGCTGGCTGGATTCTTCGGCGCGATCGCGCCTGCTGCTTTCAGGCGTCGGGTTGTATGGCGTGAGTTCGCCAATGGCCACGGCCCGGCGGCGGGCGGAGATCGGCATTCGCCTCGCGCTTGGCGGGCAGCCGCAGGTCATCGTCCTGCAGGGTATGCTGAAGCGAATCGCGCTGTTCGTCCTGGGCGGCGCCGTCCTCGGGCGTGTTGACCTCGCTGTGGCTCGTCGCGCTTCGTAGCGCCGTCTGCTGTACGGCCTCGCGCCGCAGGATCCGGCGACACGCTTGTCGCGTCGACGATCGGTCTCATGCTCGTCGTGCCGTCGCCGGATGGATTCCTGCCTGGCGCGCCACGCGGATCGATCCCGCGCAGGTGCTGCGCGAGGTCTAAGACCATTTCCCCCTTGACCGACCAATTTGGTCGGAGATACGCTCATGAGCAGAAAGTGAGACTGTTCGCACTTTCACCGTCAGCTGTATCCGCACCGAAAGGGACTTCGCATGCTCGGGGGTTGTCGTCGACGTCAGTCGGTATTCATCGGCTATCTACTTGCGCTTCTGTTATTTACGGGTTTATCGCCAGCTGCCGCGTCCGGAGCCTGAGCATCAAGCGGCCTTCCGTTTCGACATCGGCGCGGGGCCGCTCGACGGCGTGCTCGCCGCGTTCGAACGCGCCACCGGCATGGTCGTGTCACTTGCGCCGGCCCTGCGGGCCACGGCATCCAGCATCTATTCGCCGGGCGTAGCCGGCACCTACACCCCGGGGCAGGCGCTCGAACGCCTGCTGACGGGAACCGGGCTCGCATTCAGCTTGAGCGGCGCCAACGTCTACGCCATCGACGTCCGACCGGTATCGGAAAGCGTTGAAGTACATGCCAGCGCCTCCGATGCCGGGCCTTCCATGACCGCCACCAAAACGCTCACGCCGCTGCGCGACGTGCCTCAGTCGGTCACCGTGATCACGCGCGGCATGATCGCCGAGCAGAGCATGCAGAGCATGGCCGATGTCGTGCGGTACGTTCCCGGCGTCGGCATGGCGCAAGGCGAGGGGAACCGGGATACGCCGGTCCTCCGCGGCAACAGCACGACGGCAGACTTCTTCGTCGACGGCGTCCGCGACGACGTCCAGTATTTCCGCGATCTCTACAACGTCGAGCGCGTGGAAGCGCTGAAGGGACCGAACGCGATGATCTTCGGACGCGGCGGCGCCGGCGGCGTCATCAATCGCGCCACCCGCCAGGCGGACTGGAATACGGCGCACGAGGTCGTCCTGCAAACCGGTTCGCACGCCAATCGCCGCGTGTCGTTGGATCTGGATCGTCCGCTCGGCACTGCCGTTGCCGCGCGGGTGACCGGCATGTACGAGAACTCGGATTCGTACCGCGGCGGCGTCGGCCTCGAGCGCTACGGTTTCAATCCAACGTTCGCGTTCAGCCTGGGCAGCGCGACGACGCTCCGGCTTGGCTATGAACATTTCCGCGACGATCGCACCGCCGATCGCGGGATTCCGTCGTTTGGCGATCGTCCGGTCGAAACCGCCGCATCGACCTTCTTCGGCGATCCGAATCAGAGCAATGCTTTCGTCACCGTCAATGCCTTCACCGCTGCCGTCGACCACAAATTCGACGGTCCGCTGCTGCTGCGCAACCGCACGTCGTTCGCGGATTACGACAAGTTCTACCAGAACGTCTATCCGGGGAGCGCCGTCAGCCCGGACGGGGCGACGGTGGCGCTGGCCGCCTACAACAATGCGACCGATCGCCGGAACTTCTTCAACCAGACGGATCTGAACGTGAACGCCTTGACCGGCCGCATCCGGCACGTCTTCCTGGCCGGCGCCGAATTCGGCCGGCAGGACACGGACAATCTGCGGAATACCGGCTACTTCACGTCGATCGGTCCGAACGTCACGGCCTTCACGGTGCCGGTCAGCGCGCCGACGGTCTCGGTGCCGTTGACGTTCCGGGCGAGCCCGACCGATGCCGATAATCACGGCATTGCCACACTCGCGGCGGTATACGGGCAGGACCAGGTGGAACTGACGCGCCACGTCCAGGCCGTCGTCGGCCTGCGGTTCGATCGCTTCGAGGTGGACTTCCACAACAATCGCACCGGCGCCGATTTCGCGAGCACCGACAATCTGCTGTCTCCGCGCGTCGGCGTCATCGTCAAGCCGCGCGATCCGATTTCGATCTACACGAGCTACAGCCTCACGTACGCGCCGCGTGCCGGCGAACAGCTGTCATCCTTGTCGCTGACCAACCAGTCGCTCGAACCGGAGAAGTTCACCAACTACGAGGTCGGCGCCAAGTGGGATATCCGCCCGTCGTTGTCGTTCACCGCTGCGGTCTACCGTCTCGACCGCAACAACGTCGTCATTCCCGATCCCACCGACGCGACGCGTTCGATTCTCGTGGACGGGCAGCGGACGAATGGCGTGGAGGTCGGCCTGAGCGGCCGGATCACGCGGTCGTGGAGCGCGGTCGGCGGGTATGCCTACCAGGACGGCCGTATTACGACGACGCTGTCGGCGAGCGCGCGGGAGGGCGCGCGGCTGGCGCAGGTGCCGCGCCATTCGTTCTCGCTCTGGAATCGTTACGACGTTACGCCGCGCTGGGGTCTTGGCGCCGGCATCGTCCATACCGGCGATGTGTTCACGTCAACCGACAACACCGTGATGCTGCCGGCCTTCACGCGTGTGGACGGCGCCGTGTTCGTCAACCTCACGAGAACGCTGTCGGCGCAAATCAATCTGGAGAATCTGCTGGACGAGGACTATTACGCGTTCTCGCACAACAACAACAACATCACGCCAGGGTCGCCTCGCGCGTTCCGGGTGGCGCTCGTCACGCGATTCTAGAGGGGCTCTGACCCCCGCGTTGCTCCTCCTACGCCGCGACGCAGACCCGGGAGCTTTCCCAGAGAACCGATTCCTGTTCGAACGCCTTGCGGTACGCCTGGATGACCGCCTGCACCGACTGCCGCGCCGCTGCGCTGTCGGCGTGCACCAGCAGCAGCACCTTCGACTGCTCGTGATCGATGATGCCGGCCGGGTTCAGCCACTGACCCTCGGCCTGCCAGACGGTGAGGCCGTCGGGAAAACGCTTGGTCACTTCATCGCGGAGGAAGATCTGCCACTCCAGCTCGCTGATCGAGCCTTTCGGCCGCGACAGCCCGAAGTACAGCGTCGTGCGGATCTGCGGAGCGGACGAGGCGCATTCCATCGTCACGCTGAATCCCTGGGCTCCGACCGGCGTCTGCCATTTCCCGCCCGCGACGAAACCGGCGCTGAACATCACCGCGAAAGACACGGCTACCAGTGCTCGCATCGAACGATCCTCCTCAATGTGACGTGATGCGCGATATTGTAGCGGGTTAGTGGGACCAAAGCTTGAGAAACTCGACTACGTCGACCGCGTCAACCGCGCGATCGACTACGTCACCGAGAACCTTGCCCAGCCCATAAGGCTCGAAGACGTCGCCCGCGCCGCCTGTTTCTCGTCGTACCACTTCCACCGGATTTTTCGCGGCCTGATGGGCGAAACACTGGGGGACTTCATCAAGCGCGTCCGCCTCGAGCGCTCGGTGTATCTGCTGTCGCATCGGAAGGGAACAACGCTCACGGAGATCGCCTTCGCGTGCGGATTCTCCTCGAGCTCCGACTTCTCGCGTTCGTTTCGCGCTCATTACGGCGTGCCGCCGCGCCGATTCGACGTCGAGCGGTTCCGCCGTGAGCGCAGGGATGAGATGCAGGCAGCGCTGTCAGTCGACCAGCGCCACAGGCTCGAACGCCTGCCGGAAGGGCCACAATCCGGACGGCTTCGTCGTCACCGTGCGCCATCTGCCGGCGCGGCGTGTGGCGTACATCCGCGTGCATCGTCCTTACGAGGGCGATCGCGTCCCGCAAGCCATCGCCCGACTCGTCGCGTGGGCCGAGGCGCGCGGCCTCGCCGACGGCCAGTGGCTGGGATATCAGTGGGACGATCCGGAAATCGTGCCTCTCGAAAAGTGTCGGTACGACGTGGGCCTCGAGGTTCCGGACGCGGTACCGCGCCGGCGAGGACGTGAGCATCACCACATTCGATGCGACACTTATCGCAGAGATCGACATCAAGGGCTCGATCGACGTCGAGCTGCGGGCGCTATACTGGTTCTATCTGGCGTGGCTGCCGACCAGCGGGTATGCACCCGCGCATCAGCCGATGTTCGAAGCCTGGAACGGCCGGCCCTTCGCGCACGGCATGGAGCACTTCGAGCTTCGCGCCCAGCTCCCGATTGTGACGTGAGAAGGTGTGCTTATATGCCGAATCGTCGGTCGGTTTCGCTCGCGTTTCCTGACGGACCGCGGCCGCAAGCGCCAGCGGCTCTGCCCGGGTCCGCACGAGCAGATCCACGCGCCCGTTCGGCGCGGGCACGTATGGTCCGAAATACTCGGGAACGGTCCGTCGCTCGAGTCCCTGGCGGTGCATGTCGCCAACGACCTCGACGATCTCGAACCAGTAGGTCTTGTTCGTCGGATCGATACAGAAGCGCTTGCCGATCGGATCCTCGCCGGGAAAGAACCGGCTGACGAACTGGTCGTTCACCACGACAGGCTCGGGAACGGCGCGCCGCTCCTTCTCGGCGAGTGACAGCTGGGTCGTGACCGGGGACCAGAGCGCCCGGATCTTCTGCATCGAATCGGCGGGGGTCGGGAATCGCCCCCGGCGCAGCGGCACCCGCATGGCCGCGAAGAACCCGGGCGCTGACCGACCCTTCGTTCAACTCGGCGGTCAGCTCGGCTGGCGGCGCGCGAGGGAATCGTGATCGATTCGTTCGCGGCGCCGGCGATGAACAGGTCATCGACAGCGGCTGCGGCCTCGACGCCAGCTATCTTTCTGGCACCCGCGCTATCGAGCTCGTGCATCCGCTCCGTGCGTGCCTGCGCGCGCGCCGGCGCGATGACGGAGGTCTGCCTGCGCTCCTCCGCGGTCGGAGGCGGGTCGGATGGGAACTCGAGCCGCATGGTGAGCACACCGCGCGGATCGAAGCCGGGATCGATCGACAACAGCCGGTCGAGGCTTCTGAGCAGGAGCACTGCGCCGGCCAGCAGCACGATTGCCAGCGCGCACTCCACCAGCACCATCACACCGCGGCCCTTCCGCACGCGAGCGGATTCGGCGCCCCGCCCACCCTCCTTCAGCACCTCGTCCGCCCTGGCGGCGGACAGCCGAAGTGCTGGCGCCGTGCCGAAGACGACCGCCGCGGCCACTGATGCGGCCGTGGTGACCAACAGCACGCGCAGGTCGAGAGAGAGCTCGTCGATGCGCGGGACGAACGCCGCGGCGGCGGTACTGATACCCGCGTTCCCTTGCGGCGCCTGGACGGCCGCGCAGCTCGAGCTTCAAAACGAGGCCGCCCCGACAATTACAAGGCGTTGTCGGTCCCGCCGAGGCCGGCGCACGACGAACTCGTGTGACGCTCGCGCCCTGGGCGAGCAGCAGATTGGCGACGTTGCGCACGCGACGAGCAGGACGAGCGCGGTCGCGGCCGCAGGAGCCGCCGCGCCGATTGCAGATGGGCGCGCAATTGAGTCGAGGATCGGCGTGACAGTGGTGTTGAAGCCCGGAAAGTCCGGAGCGGTGGTCGGGAACGTCGTCATCGAACTCGTGGCCGATGCGGTTCATGTCCTCACGTGCCGTACGACCGACACCCCCGGCGCGAGTCGCGCGATCGCCGTCCAGCGGCGTGCCCACTGCGGAAACCGCTCGTCGCTCTCACGCGCGAACCGCCAATATGTCGTCGCCGGCGTCCACATGTCCGTCTGCTTGTCGGGGAAGTAGAAGCCGACTGGCATCACGCCGACGATCGTGACCGTCCCGAGACCTCCCTTGGATGCGTCGTCGATCGTCAGGCCTCTGCCGATCACGTCCGCCGCTCCGGCGAACTGACGCTGCCAGAACGAGTAGCTGATGACGATGACCGGCGCGCGCGCGGAAATGTCGGCGCTCGAGATCGCGCGTCCAGCAGGGGCGGGACGCGAAGAAAGTCGAAGAGGTTGCCGGACACCAGCGCGCTTCGCGCGCGACCGCGCCTGGCGGGGTTGTTCGTCATCGCCGCGACGCGCTGGGTCGTGTAGAACGCCACGTCGTCGAGCGTGCGATTCCTGGCTGCCCAGTCGGTGATCGTACGGTAGGCGGTCGGTTCTCGATGCAGCCCCCGGCGCACGTCGTCGGTCCATATCAGCACGAGGCGAGGCGCGTCGTGATAGGGGAGTGGACGAAGCATCACCGCATTGACCACGCTGAACATCACCGTGTTGGCGCCCGTGCCGAGCGCCAGCGTCAGCATGACGATCGCTGCGAAACCGGGATTGCGGCGGATTGCGCGCAAGGCGTATCGAACATCGCGCCACACGGTTTCGACGTGCGCTTCCCATCCTCCCGAACGCACACGTTCCTTCGTCGACTCGATGCCGCCCATCTCCAACCGCGCGGCGCGCGCCGCCGCCTCGGGCGTCATGCCGGCGCGCACATGCGCCTCCGTCGCCAGGTTGAGGTAGTGCTGCACCTCGTCATCGAGCTCGCGCTCGACCGTTCCCCGACGAAACAACGCCCGCAGGCCGTCACCAATCGTGCGCAACATGGCGTTTCTCCGTCTGTCTCCGCTCTGGTTACGCGTCGAGCAGCCGTGCGATCGCGGCGGCACGGCGGTTCCAGTCCGTTGCCTCGGCCTCCAGGCGCTTCCGCCCCTTGCGCGTCAGGCTGTAGTACTTGGCGCGGCGGTTGTTCTCGCTGGCACTCCATTCGCCGCTGATCAGTTCCTGCCGCTCCATCCGCTTGAAGGCGAGCAGCAGCGATCCTGGATTGACGCGGAAGACGCCCTGGCTGATCTGCTCGATCCGCTGGGTGACGCCGAAGCCGTGCATCGGCTCCAGGCTGAGACTCTTGAGGATCAGCATGTCGAGCGTGCCCTGGATGACGTCGGTCGAGTCGGACATGGGGGACTCCGGCACCTGCTCCTCTTGGACACCAAGAGAGCGGCTGGGGCATGATGCGCGCGTGTCCTCTTGGATGTCAAGAGGAAGAAGCAGAGCGTGCCTCTACGGGGCGGACGAGTAGCGGGCGCGCTGCCACTTCGGCTCGTAGTTCAGCTTGAGCCGCGACCCGCGGGGTGGTTCGACAACGACGTGGAAGGCTTCGGGGTCGGGGGAAGCTTAGGCCAGCAGATTCTCGATCTTGACCGGAAGTTCGCGCACGCGAACGCCGGTTGCGTGGTGGACCGCCGCGGTGATCGCGGCGGCGATGCCGGCCAGGCCGATTTCGCCGATGCCGCGCGCGCCGAGCTCGTTGATCTCCTTATCCGGGAAGTCGAGAAAATGCACGTCGATCGGCGGCGCGTCGGCGTTGACCGCCATCACGTAGTCGGCCAGGTTGCTGTTGATCGGCGCCCCGTTCTGCGGGTCGTAGGACGTGTGCTCCAACAGCGCCATGCCGATGCCCATCACGACCGCGCCCTCGATCTGGTTGCGGCCGGCCAGCGGATTGAGAATGCGCCCCGCGTCGATGACCGTCACCACCCGGCTGACGCGCAGCCGCGCGATTTCCGGCTGCCAGGTGACCTCGACGAAGTGACAGCCGAACGAGTGCGTCGAGAACTTCGGTTTTGGATTGCCGAACGTCGATTCGGACTCGCCGCTGCCGCTGACCAGGCGCAAGTTCGCGCGCCGGAGCACATCGGCGAAGGGGACTCCCTTCGCGGCGCCGTCAGCCTTCACGAAAACCCGGCCGCCCTCGAACGCCAGATCGTCGGGCTTGCGGTTCTCGAACGGTGAACCGGGCGTCGTCATTGCGACGGTCATCAGCGATGCGATCGCGCCATCGGCGGCTTTGAAAACCGCAGGGACGACGGACCCGGTCACCATCGAACCGCCGGAGAGCGGTCCGGCCGGCAGAGACGTGTCGCCCAACGCGACTTCGACCTTGTCGAGCGGCACGCCGGTCCGTTGCGAGGCAAGCTGGGCGAGGATCGTGTACGTGCCGGTGCCGATGTCCTGCGTGGCACACGCAACCCGAGCCGTGCCGTCGTCGCGGAGCTGGACGCTCGCCGCGGCGGGGAATCGTGCGGCGATCCACGAGCACCCGGCCATTCCCCAGCCCAGGGTCAGGCCGTCGCGCTTCATCGAGCCGACCGCGGGCGTGCGCCTGGACCAGCCGAACTTCTCCGCGCCAAGTTCAAAGCACTCGAGCAAGTGGCGCGACGAGAACGGAACCCCCAGGCCTTCGTCGAGTTTCGGCTCGTTGAGCACGCGGAGTTTGACCGGATCGATCTTCAGTTGATCGGCCAGCTCGTTCATCGCCGACTCGGTCGCATAGAGCCCGGGCACCGCGCCGGGCCCGCGCATGTCGGCTCCCGAGCCGATATTCCGCTTCGCGCGGCCAAAGGTCACGCGGAGATTGGGCACGCTGTATTGAAACGGCGTCGTTTCGCCACAGTCTTCGTGGTGAGCATCGAGCATCGACCGCTGATAGAGGTAATCGTGCTGGAGCGAGACGAGTTTGCCATCGGGTGTGGCGCCTATCCGCACCCGCTGCTGGGTGCGCGGGCGATGCCCGACCGACTGGAACATCATCTTGCGGCTGACCACGAGTTTGACCGGCTTTCCGAGCTGCCGCGCCGCGGCGGCGGCGAGCGGGCATTGCGTCCATGGAAACAGCTTGCTCCCGAAACCCGAGCCGACAAACTTCGAGATGACGCGGACGTTCTCCGTCGGCAAGCCGAACATCTGTGCGAGCACGCTCTGAAGGTTGACGACTCCCTGCGACGAATCGTAGAGCGTGAGCGTCGAGCCCTCCCAGATCGCGGTCGTCGCGTGCAACTCGATCGGGTTGTGGGTCTCGGACGGGGTGACATACGTGTGGTCCAGCTTGACCGGCGCGCCTGCAAACGCGGCGTTCGCGTCGCCACGCTGGCTGTCCACCCGCTGGCGCACGCCAAAAGTGGTGACAACGGTGTCGGGATCGTCGTCCGGTTTGAGCTCGGTCTCGACGTTTGGCTTGTCCTTCGAATACGTCGCGCGCACCGCATCGGCGGCAGCCTTGGCCGTCTCGAACGTGTCCGCCACCGCGAGCGCGATGTATTGACCGTAATAGCGAACGACATCGTCCTCGAACGGCGGACGCCGCTCTTCACAGATGCCTTCGAACCCCTGTCCGACGGTCGAGCGGAAGACCCTGCCGATGTTGCCGCGATGAAGAATCGCGCGCACGCCGGGCATCTTCTCGGCCGCGGCCGTGTCGAGGGTGATCACCTTGCCGTTGGCGATCGTCGCCTCGACTGGAACGGCATACAGCATCCCGGGAAAGTGGAAGTCGGAGGTGTACTGCGCCCTTCCGGTCACCTTCTGCGGGCCGTCCACGCGCGGCGTGTCGCGGCCGATCGGTGGCATCGTCGGGGTTTCCTGTGTGGTTGGCATGGTCGGTCCTTCAGCGAATCAGGCGGTCGCCGCCGTTTGCAGGGCGTGCGTGAGGCAGCGTTTGGCCAACTCGATCTTGAACGCGTTCTCGCTCTGCGGCTTGGCGCGGCGCAGCGCTGCCTCCGCCGCTTTTCGAAAGTTCGCCGGGTTTGCCCGCTGACCGGTCAGCGCAGCTTCGGCCTCGGGGGATCGCCAGGGCTTGGTGCCCACGCCACCCAGCCCAATCCGTACGCGCGTCACATTCCCGTTCGCGATCGTGATCACGACGGCTGCCGATGCGAGCGCGAATTCATACGACGCCCTGTCGCGCAATTTCAGATAGATCTGCTTGCTCCCGGCTACTGGCGGCGGTAGCGTCACATGCGTGATGAGATCGCCCGGCTGGAGCACCGTTTCGCGGTCTGGCGTCGTGCCGGGCAGCAGATGAAACTCACCGATAGGGATCGCGCGTGAGCCTTTCGGCCCCAGCACGTGAATGACTGCCTCCAGCGCCGCCATCGCCACGCACATGTCCGACGGGTTGGTCGCGATGCAGCGCTCGCTTGTACCGAGGATCGCGAGCGTGCGGTTGCTGCCGGTAATGGCAGGGCAGCCGGTTCCGGGCTCGCGCTTGTTACAGGGCATGGCGGTGTCGCGAAAATACACGCACCGCGTTCGCTGGAGCAGATTGCCGGCCGTCGTCGCCATATTGCGAAGCTGCGCCGATGCGCCGGCGAGCAGCGCCTGCGACAGCACGGCATAGTCTCGTTGCACCGCCGGATGGTTGGCGAGATCTGAATTCCGCACCGTGGCGCCGATCTTCAAGCCCCCGTCAGGCGTCGGTTCGATGGTGTCGAGCGGCAAACGATTGATGTCGATGACCCGGGCGGGCGTTTCGACGTTCAGCTTCATCAGATCGATCAGCGTTGTCCCGCCGGCGACGTAGCGGATGTCCGCGCCTTGTTGCGCGGTCTTCGCTTTCGAGGCAGTCGCGACTGCGGCGCGCGGAATCTGCGGGTCGGATGAATTCAAACGTGTGCATCGGATCGCTCCTGCCGAGGGGCTAAGGTGTTCCTGCGTGCTTGCTGGATCGCCGCCACGATGTTTTGATAGGCGCCGCAGCGGCAGATGTTGCCGCTCATCAGCTCCTTGACGGCTGCGTCGTCGGGGCCGCAGGGCTCTTTGAGCAGCGCGACAGCAGACATGATCTGGCCTGACGTGCAGTACCCACATTGGTATCCGTCGCGTGCGACGAATGCCGCCTGCATCGGATGCAATGCGTCGGGAGTGCCGAGCCCCTCGATCGTGGTGATCTCCGCGCCCTCATGCATCAACGCAAGGGTCAGACACGAGTTCACGCGCCGGCCATTCACGTGCACCGGTACACGCGCCGCATTGCCCGTGATCGCACCCCTTTTTTGTTCCGGTGAGCGCAATGGTCTCTCGCAGGCAATCGAGCAGCGTCGTTCGCGGGTCGATGAGAAGCCGGTGCTCCTTTCCATTGACGCGGAACGTGACCTGCATGGCGCCGAGGCGTTCATCTATTTGAGGCTGGGCGGCGGACGCGGTCTGTGCGATGAGCTCGCGCCCATCGAGAGCGGCGACAACGCCGGCCGTTCCTGCGCTTGTCAGAAAGGATCGGCGGCTGAGGCCGCGCACACTGGCGCGGCGTTTTCGCCGTTCCTTTGGTTTCCGTTCCGACATTGTTGCCTCCGTCCCTTAGTCTACGTCCGGTCACCAATTCCCTTCGGCGGACCTGACTCATGCATAAAGGCCCTGGGGACTACGAATCTGGCTTTTTGTGTGTGGACGACGACCCGGCGTCGATCGGACCTGAGACTGAATCACTAACGAGGGATGGAGACGCGCACCGCCCAGACCGAGGCCCTCGTGGCTGACGTCGATGCGCTCGCCACGTCTGGCAAACTCCCTTTCGAATCAAGTCGCTGATTCGCCGGCATCGACCTGGCGGCCCTTCGCCATAAGCCTCGGCCCGCAAGTGGTACGATCGGTGAAATCATTGCCCATCTTGTCGGACTCTGAGCTGGTGTTTGGTTTCAGGCTGCGAACGATCTTCGTGAATGGTACGCCTCGAGGCGTTCGACCCGACGCCCGGGCTCTGCCTTTGATTATCGCAACCGGATGTTCCGGCGGTCGTCGAGTTGTTCTCTGCCATGCGGAGCGGCAATGTGCGATGTCCGACAAGATGCCGCGCCTCTGATGGAGCACGCCGGAATCATGAGGAATGGGGAACGGAAACGGCCCACGGCATGATCCGGCTGGAAGCTGGTCACACGGAACCACCGGCTCAGATTGAGAGAATCCTCAGCAGGGTTCGCGACGGCCTGATTCGCCGGAAGGACGCCTTTCGCAGGTCTTCCCGTAGTGTTCGCCAACTCGTTGGTCGCGGTGGTATGTTCGTTGCGCCGCCAATCACCCCTCGTTTGTGGCCCGTGCGCAGGTGGCCGGTTACCGGTTTGTATTTCCGCGACGAAGCGTTTTGATCCAGGCGACTGGCTGGCGGCGTTTCGTTTCAGACGCCAGCGTCGTCGAATTAACCATCGAGTCGCGTCTTTCGGAAGGTGACCGGCCGGACGCTGGCGAAGCATCATCTGCAGTTGCGCCTTCTTGCGAGTCTGACGCCGCTTGGCGAATCGGATGTGCGGGTCGAGGAGATTGCGGCCAACCACGGATTCGCCGGCCACTCGCACTACTCGAGCGTTTTCCGGCGCGTGTTCGGCGTGCCGCCCTCGACATACCGAACCCTGCCGACAGCTCCACGACGACACGCCGCCGACACCGTCCTGGGGCGCCTGTCGCAGGCGGGCGTCGTGTGAGCCTGGTCCTCTTTTCCTGCGAGGTGGTGACGTCACCCCTCCGCCCGACCCTGGTCTCGTGTCCCCCCCTGCCGCGATCCGGGCATGGTCGCGGTGCCCCACCTGCACGTATCCCTTGGCGTCCCGCGCAGAGGTTCAGACGTGACTCGAGTCGGGCTCGTGGTGTTCGACCTCGCTGGAACGACCATCAAGGATCCCGATCACGTGGCATCGGCGTTCGTAGCGGCCCTGGCGGAACAGGAAATCCAGGTCAGCGAGGGTGACCTCTCGGGCGTCCGCGGCGCGTCAAAACGGCAGGCGATCGCCCGTTTCATCCCTGATGGACCTGAGCGGGTGCGACGAGCCGACGCCGCCTACGCCGCGTTTCGCGAACATCTTGCCAATGCGTATCGTGCGAACGGCGTACACGCGATTGCAGGGGCCGACGCGGTGTTTCGCGATCTCCGGGCGCGGGCCGTTCGAGTGGCGCTCAACACAGGATTCGAGAGAGATCTGGCGGAGCTGCTGCTGCAGGGCCTGCGCTGGGACGCAGGCGTCGTGGACGCCGTAATTTGCGGCGACGACGTCAGCGAAGGCCGGCCCGCCCCGTTCATGATTTTCCGCGCCATGGAGCGTACGAACGTGCACAGCGTTCACGAAGTCGCGAACGTCGGAGACACCGACCTCGACCTCAGGGCGGGCGCCAACGCCGGCGTCCGCTGGAACGTTGGTGTTCTGACCGGAGCGCACGATCGCGAGAGGCTGTCGCGCGCACCGCATACACATCTCCTGGAATCGATCGCCGACCTTCCGGCGCTGTGGCCCGAGATACAAAGCAGATAGCGCGGACCCGCGGCGCGCTAGGATGATGCGGTGACGTTCTCGCCAGGAGCGCGCAGCCGGCTGACGGCGCACGATCTCGCCCGATTTCCAGGCGACACGCTGTTCGACCGTATCGGCCGCGTGGTGTGCGGGGTCGGGCGGCTGCCGCGCAAGGAGCTCTACGAAGCGTGGGAAGTGGGGCGGCGGGTGCGACGATGGTGCCGGGGAGGCCGGGTCCTCGACGTTGCCGGTGGTCACGGGCTGCTTGCGCACGTGATGCTCCTGCTCGACGACGCCTCGCCGCAGGCGCTCGTCGTCGACCCGGCGCCGCCGGCGTCCGCTGCGGCACTGCACGAGGCCTTCGTGGCCGAGTGGCCGCGTCTGCAGGGGCGCGTCGCTCGCATTGCGGAGGACATCAGCCACGTCTCGCTCGAGGCCACCGACCTTGTCGTCTCGAGCCATGCCTGTGGCGCGCTCACCGATCGCATTCTGGATGCCGCGGTCGCGGCCTCAGCCCGTGTCGCGGTGCTGCCATGCTGTCACGACCTGGCGCGGTGCGACGCCGGGCCGCTCGCCGGCTGGCTCGATGGGCCGATGGCCATCGACGCGATGCGTGCGATGAGCCTGGCCTCGCGGGGCTATCGCACCAGGACGCAGCTGATTCCGAAGGCGATCACACCCAAGAACCGCCTGTTGATCGGGATCCCGCGAGAGCGGTGAAGGGGCCACTCGTATTGAGCGATTAAGTACAGTTCTGCCCCGGAGATCACGAATCCGCATGCGCCCGACGCGGTCGCGTGGATCGTGAACTGTTGTCGCCTGCGAACTAACCGCCTGAACACTCAGAGCTTTATCCCCACGCGAGCGCTGGCATATCCGTCGGCACCACAGTTGCGCTTGACCGCGTGACGGCATCCACGCGCGGCTGACATCCCAGTCATCTTTTGACGCGCTCATGCGGTCCGACAACCGGCCGGGCGTCGGTCGACCGGCATGTTCACGTTGTCCGCTGTAGTCGTGCTCCAAAGCGTGAAGGAGGTTTTCAATGCGCCGCCAGCTCGGACTCGCGCTATTTGCTCTTCTCTTCTCAGGAGCTGGGCTGGTCCATCCGGCGTCTGCCCTCGCGCAACGACCCTCAGCAGGTCCGTCGGGCAGGGGTCCGGTGGTGCTCGAGGGCGAGCTCGAGGCGATATACGAAGACGACGAGAACACGGGGCGATTGCTGCACTTCCTGCATTCGCAGAAGAGGCGAATCCCCCTGCGGTTTCAAGATGGCCGCATGCCGGATCTGCCGACCGGAGCGCGCGTTCGCGTCGCCGGCGATCTTGCGGATGATGGGCTTACGGCCACGAGCGTGACGACGTTGGCAGCATCCACAACGGAGACGCTGGGGCACCAGAACATACTGGTGATCCTCTTCAACTTCGCGTCCGACCCCACGCAGCCGTTCAGTCCCACAACCGTCGCGACGGTCAACGATAAAGTCCGCAACTATTACCTAGAAAACACGTACGGCCAGACCTTCATGAACTTCACCGTGGCGGGCTGGTTCACGATCGATGCCAGCACGGCCACATGCGACTACTACGCCTGGGCCACAGCCGCGGAGTCGGCAGCCACGAGCGCGGGTTACAACCTCGCTTCGTACAATCGCCGCGTCTTCGCCTTCCCGCGAACGAGTGGATGCGGTTGGTCCGGAATGGGAAACGTGAGGGGTCCGCGATCCTGGGTGAATGGGAGCTACACGGTCCGAACGATGGCCCACGAGCAGGGGCACAATTTCGGCAACCTTCACTCAAAAGCGATGAAGTGTGAGCCGAGCGGATGCAAGAGTGCCGAGTACGGCGACGATCGCGACGTCATGGGCAAGGCCGCCGAGGGACACATGAATGCCTACCAGAAAGAGCGGCTCGGCTGGCTCAATTCCGGCAGCTCGCCGGCGATTCAAACCGTTTCGTCGAGCGGCGACTACTGGATCGAGAACTACGAGAACATTTCGGGCGGCCATCCGAAGGCGCTGAAAATCTGGAATTCGGCCACCAGCAGCTACCTTTACGTCGAGTCGCGCGCGGCCGTGGGGTTCGATGCCCACATCGCCGCCGGCGTAACCCTCCACAGCACCGTGGGCGGAAGCCACCAGATCGATCTGGATCCGGCGACCACAGCCTATGAGTCGAGATTGGACGTGGGACACATCTTCAGCGATGGCGCTCTGAGCATCGAGACGCTGTCCACGGAACTCGCCGGGGCGATGATTCGCGTGAGCCTGGGCGGCGGCGGCACGCCATGCACGAAAGCCCCGCCGGCCGTATCGTTGTCGTCGGGCGGCCCGATGGTTTACACGATGACGGTCACGAACAGGAATAGCTCGACCTGTTCGGCATCGGCCTTCAGCCTGGCAGCGGCTGTGCCCAGTGGATGGTCGGCAGCGTTCTCGCCTAGTTCGATCTCCTCGCTGGCACCTGGCGCGAGCGCGTCGTCCACATTGACGCTCGCAGCGCCAGCAGGCGCATCCGGGACGTTCTCATTCGGCGTCACCGCGACGGATATGTCGGCCGGGTACTCAGGTTCGGCGAGCGGATCGCTGACCATCGCCGGCACGACATGCACGAAAGAGGAGCCGGCCGTATCGTTGTCGTCGGGCGGCCCGATGGTTTACACGATGACGGTCACGAACAGGAATAGCTCGACCTGTTCGGCATCGGCCTTCAGCCTGGCAGCGGCTATGCCCAGTGGATGGTCGGCAGCGTTCTCGCCCAGTTCGATCTCCTCGCTGGCACCTGGCGCGAGCGCGTCGTCCACATTGACGCTCGCAGCGCCAGCGGGCGCATCCGGGACGTTCTCATTCGGCGTCACCGCGACGGATATGTCGGCCGGGTATGCAGGTTCAGCAACCGGGTCCCTGGTCCTCGCCGCTGCCAGTCTGAACGTGACGGTGTCGGGGACCGTCACCGGAGGCGGGCGCGAGCGCACCCTGACCATCAAGGTCACAGCGAAGCTGGGCACCCAGGCTGTCAGGAACGCAGCGGCGTCAGCCGTCGTCACCAACCCGCTAGGCGGAACGATGACCATCAGCGGACTGACGAATGGGGACGGGACCGCCAACCTGAAGTCAACCCTGAGATATGAAGGCTCAACCGGCGTTTATCAAATCCTGGCGACGGTCACGAGCCACGGAATGTCAGCGAGTGCGATAACGAGCGTGAAGGTCCAGTAAATGCCAAGCGGATGGCTGAAGCACATGGCTCGATAGGCCGATGGCCGTCGATGCGATGCGTGCGATGAGCCTGGCCTCGCGGGGCTGTCGCACCAGGACGCCAGGCTGATTCCGAAGGCGATCACACCAAAGAACCGCCTGTTGATCGGGATCCCGCGAGACTGACATACGTGCGGGACAGTCGCCCCGCTGCCTTGTTCGAATCGGGCGCGCACGCCGTTCTACCTATCAGAACGGATCGAGTCCGGCCAAACCATCCACCGAACTGAACGGGAGGTTCTGGATGATCGACCAGCTGATAATCCTCGCCCCGCTGCTGGTTCTTGCGATCGTGTTGTGGCTTCTTGGCTTCACGGGATGTTCGATCATTTACTATCTGGATGACCTGCCTCAGCTTCGCCGGCTCACCATCCTGGGGACCAATACCGACGGCATTGGAAGCGACGCGCATCGAGTTCGGCTGGACCGAGCCGAATGAGTCGACGGCACTTTCACCGCGATGAATCCGTTGCCCGATTCAACGGACGGCGGTGACAACGTGTTTCTGCACATCGTCACCAACAGCGCCACCGCGGGCGCGTGGAGCGCGAACTGCCGCCCGCGCGTGCGCGACGCCGGCGGCGCCGTGGATAACGACAACGATCAAGTGCAGCTTCAATCTCGACGGAACCGAAGAAGATTCGAAGGTGACCTTTCAGGCATCGGGGACCCCCACCGATGGCAACTTCACCGTGACGTGCATTGGCACGAGTTAGGGGTGGACAGATGGCCGATCTGATGGGCCACTACGATGTGGCGGTGGAAGTGTCGGTCGGCGCGGTGAATCAAATCCCGGCTGCCGTCCACGAGAACGAGGACACCCGGCACCCGGTGCTGCCGCACCGCATGAAGAGGCTCGTCGACGACACCCCGAGGGGCGAGGGCGATCCCGTTCCTGCCTCCCAACGTACGGGTGTGGAGGCGGCCGTAGAATTGCAACTCTCTGAGTCCGACACTCTCGCTTCCACAGGGTCCATGTAATTGGCGGCGCGATCGCCGTCGCACGGCTGAGACCCGGAATCTGGGACCTTCCTACCCCATCGGATGTGAGCATTCGAGTCGGCGTGCGCGCGTGGGTGCGTGGATCACCAGAGCCTTCGATTCCCGAGTTCCTCCACGGCGACGTCGTCGTGAACGGGAATGTCGTGAAGACGACGTTCGATCCCGGACCGGATACTGGATCGATCAGCACGGGATTCCTTGCACGGCGATTCGGGCCGATTCTTGGCGGCACGTTCGTCGGACTCGATCGGGAATCCCTCAGCGTCAGCTTCCTCCCCCCGCCGCCGGCACGACGATCGCGGGCGATGAGGTCGTGCGGGTGCAGCAGATCTCCGAAATGTCTTGCGCGCCGACTTCAAGCCGGTCACGTTTCAGGTCAGCATGCCGGACAGCGTCCGGCGCTGGGATTACCGCCTCGATCCATCCCATGGGTCCGTGCGACTCATGATGGTGCTCACCGATCGCACGCTGGGACCGGGGGCCATCGACAGCATGTCGGGCGGTCTGGTTGCTCCGGCGCTGATTTCGCGATTGCGATCGGCCGCCATTTTCATCCTGCCGCTGCTGAAGTCGCAGGTGCTGCAGGACATGCCCGCGGAATTCCCGTTCTCGAGTATCGGGTGCGCGCCAAGGTCCGGCCGAATTGGGGGGCCGCGACTTTCGACTTGGAGCCCGGCCGGATCGTCCTCACGATCACCGGGAATGGCACCATCTCGTGGTGGGGCGTCGACGACAGTTTCACCTTTACGATCCGCCTCCGTTTCGCGCTCGCGGTCGTCGATGAGGGGCTGGAGCTCCAGGCGTCGGGCGATCCCAGGTGGATCTCCACGACGTCGCCGTGGGTGAAGGCTATATCGAAGGAAAAGCGCGCCAGCGGATTCGTGAGGAGCGCGATCACGCGCTTGTTGCCGCGCGTCCGGCAATTCGCGATGCCCTGGACGAAAAGAGCCAGCTTGCCGCGGTGCTGGCAACGATCCTTCCTGCGTCCGCTGCTGGTCCAGCAATCGCCGGCGTGCAGATCCGCACTGAAGGCGTGCTGGTCAGCGGCCGCATCAACGCCGCGGCGTCGCGGCCGGTCGTGGTCCGTCACGTCAGACACCATGGAATGGTCGATGCCGTAGACAGCTGGGTGCCGGGCGGCCGGATCGATCGTTCGTCGGTTCTGCGACACGCCGGTCCTGACGCCGATGGTGGCCATGCATGGCGGCCTCGGTCACACCAGTCAGCGAGTGGAAGAGCACCGTTTCGTGACCGAAGACTCAGCCTCTCCAGTGGCCTTCGAGCTCCAATGTCTGGACGTGTACGGCACACGAATCAGCAGCGGCGGCGGAATGGTGCCGGTGAGCGGTCACACCTGCGGATCGACCGTACCGATTCCACGCGGCCCCTCGTCACCCTGCCGAAAAAGACGCGTCGTGCGCTGCCGCTCGTACCGCTTCACGGTGTGCGACCTGACGGAACACGAGCCATCGTCGGGCACTTCAGTCTCTGGGGTTCTGGCCGCGCGCCTGCCGACGGCGCCACCACGATGGTGGTGCACTTCGCGACCGAGAAGTGGGAAGAAACGATTGACGATTTGGCTCGCGGGTTCAAAGCGAGCCGCCGTGCGGCGGTCGTCGCGGTCGTCCTGCTTCCGGCCGGCGTCGAGCCGGGGCGATCGCCCGCCGCGGTAGACACGCACGCCGCGCTCGTCGTCGGCGAAGACGTTGACGGCGCATGGGCCCGATTGCTCGGCGTCTCGAAGACGCCCGCCACCCCGTGGTCGTCGATCGCCGGGGACACATCGTGTTCAAAGAGGAAGCGCCCCTGTCGCGGTCGCGTCTCGGCGATACGCTCGCGGGCTACACCCAGCCGGGAGGGCGGGTGTCGTGGCAGCCCTTGCAGATTGGCGTCGTTTCCGGTGACCTGGCGCCGGAGTTCTCGTTCCGTGCTGGCGGAGGGGCCGAGCTGTCGCTGCGACGGATGCGCGGGCGCCGCGTGGTGCTCACGTTCTGGGCCTCGTGGTGCGAGCCGAGTCTCGAACAGCTCCGTGAATTCCGCAGGGCGTACGAGTCCGCGTGCGGACGCGGCCCGTTGGTGCTGGCGATCGGGGATGGTGAGTCGGCTGATTCGGTGGCCAGGGTGGCGCGAGAGGAACGGCTCCCGTTCATCATGGTTTCGGATCCTGCCGGCGCAATACTCGCGGCGATTCGTTGTCGGCGTCTGGCCATCAACGGTCTGGATTGGTCCGAACATGCGTGTAGAAGGTGTAAGTCTGGGGCTGACGCCAATCGCAGGAGACGACTCGGGTTCGCACTACGTCCACGCCGGTTGTGGGACCCCACCGGGCTGAGCAGCCCATGATCAGCGGCCGCCAAAGGAGATGATGTTGCCGTCGGGGTCTTGGATATAGAAGTCCTTCGTCCCCCAGGCGGTGGCTGCAAGCGGTTTCATGATCGTCACGCCGTTGGCGACGCACTGTTCGTAAAACGCTTCGATGCCGTCGACGCCGGCCGCGGCGTCGAGATGCTCACTGTCGCGCCGCCAGGTGCGCTCCGCCTGGTTTTTGGGCGCTTCCTTCAGGTGGAGTTCCAGTCCGTTCAACTTGCCGATGGCGTAAAAACCGTCCCACGGTTCGCCGAACGCGAAACCGAGCTTGTTGTAGTACGCGATCGAGCGTTCAAGGTCATCGACGAGGAACTGCGGCGCGAAGGATGTCACCCGCGGCTTCATCACGCTGGTCGTCATCGAAACATCCTTTCATTGACATGGGTGTTCCTACGGCCTGTTTAATAAGGATACGCGACGGCCTGGTCGCCAAAACAAGACCGTCGTCAGGCTTCGCGCATCTAATCAAGAGAGATGAAATCTGCCGTGTTCCTCCTGTGCCTGCTGGTCGGCCCCAGGGCCGCGGCGGCTCAGCCGTTGGTCAGCGACGACAAGGGCAACCAGCGTCCGCGCGCAACGCCGGAATATCGGATCCGTGAAGTGCGATTCGCTGGAGATCCGGCGTTCGACACGGATGCGCTGAAGGAGGTGCTCGAGGAACTCAAAGTCCGGCGGCGGATTCCCGGCGTCTGGACGCGGCGTCCACGATATGACGCTCGCGCCCTCGAGGCCGATCTCGCGCGCCTTCGTTCTTTTTATGTTTCGAACGGCTACTTCGACGCGCAGGTCGGGATCGGAGATGTGACATTCGACAGGACGCGAGGCGACGATAACGCTGCAGGTGCAATCGGGCGCCAAATCCGGCGTACGTCACGTCAGCATTGAGGGGTCCTTCAGCGAGCACGGAAAGACAATCACCGATTCGAACGCGGGCTTTCCAGTTGACCATCTGTGCAAGTGCCTGCTCGATGCGAAGCGGATGGCTGAAGCACGGGGCCGCATTGACTTCGCTGCGGAATTGAAGGTCTCCGCAGCCAACGGAGCGATTCCGGCTGGAAGCGAGAGGAATGTGGTAGACGTTACGGCGCGAGTGCGGACGGGATCCCCGTATGTCGTCGGTCGAATCAGTTTTTCGGGCCACTATCGGGTCAATGAGTCCACGCTCCGTCGCGCAATGGTCCTGCAGGAACGGGAGGTGTTTGACGTCGAAAAGCTCCGGCGCAGCCTGGCGCAGCTCAATCGTTCCGGCCTGCTCGAGCCGATCACGCCGGATGATGTCGAAATCGAGAGGAACCCCGCCCGCCTGATGGCCGATCTCACGATATCGCTGCGCGAACGGCCTCGCGGGCAGTGGTGGCTTTCCGGTCCGATTGCTGCAACGGGCTTCACCGGATCATTGCAGGCCGCGATCTCGTCCCGTCTCCCGCCCTGGGGGCGGGGCATCTTTGAAGCATCCACCTACTACGTCACATTCAGCCTGACCGGGCTTCCGAATCCGCTCGTCCGCCTGTTGCCGTTTGCGCCGAGATCGAGGCTGTTGCCATTGCTCACACTCGAGCGGCCGTATCTCCCAGGGCAAGCCGTGTTCTCCGGCTTCGCACTCTCGCCGGATCGCCCAGTCCGGACGATGCTGACAAGCTACGCCGTGACACACCTGGGTCGCGGAGCGCGCGTAGCGCTGGGCAGCGATAGCTTGGTCCCTTCGCCCCTCCTGGTGCCAGTGCAGACGTCTCATGCCGGTGTTGATGTTGCGTTCCTCATTTGTGAACCGCCGGAAGCGCGACTTCGATGGCTGCGCCGGGGCGCCATGTATGCAGCGAATTTAGCGCTTGGCGCGTTCCGACCTTAGCTTCACCTCTAGATGACTGCGATTACTGCCACGTCCAGCCGGCGCCCGGCAAGACGCGCAAGGATCCTAAAGTCGGAATGACTTGTCCTGACCTCCACGAGCGCATCGAGTCGCTTGACATTATTAGCTAATTAGCTAATCATATAATTAGTTCAATGGCTAAGAAACGCGCCGGGATGGTTCCAAACGAGGCGTTTCGAGCGCTTGCCGACCCGACGCGGAGGGAGATCCTGCGATTGCTCCGCGAGCGGCCGCGCCCGTCCGGTGAAATCGCCGAGCACTTCCCGACCGCGTGGGCCACGATCTCGCGGCACCTGGCCGTGCTGCGGTCGGCGAATCTGATCGTGCCCGAGAAAAACGGCACGAGCGTGATCTACGAGCTGAATGCGACCGTCATGCAGGAGCTGGTCGCGCACATGTTGGACTGGGCCGGAGTAGGAGGGACCGATGCGCAAATGGCTGCCGGGGGTGTTGATCGCGATCACGTTCGTGCTGTCCGTGCTGATGCTGCCGCGCCTGCCCGCGGCCGTGACGTTCGATCTGGGAATCCTGCTGCCCTTCGACGTCGAGGGTGAGTCAGCGCCGCGCGCCTGGTTGGCGTTCGCCATTCCAGCGGTGGCGGTGGTCCTGTGGCTCTCCTTCCTGTTCGCGACGTCGCGGCCGGGCCTTGCCGTGCTAAAGCGGGCGTTCGGCGGATGGGCGCCCCCCGAAGCGCTCGAGCCTCGGTCGGTCTCGCGTTTCCGGCCGACCTACGACCTGGTGGTGGCGCTGGTGGTTGCGTTTCTTCTGGTGTTTCACCTGACGGTCGTCGCCATAGCGGCAGGCGCACCACCCGCGACCGCCAGAGTATTCCTGATGCTGCTGGGCCTCGGACTCGCAGCGCTGGGCAACGTCATGCCGCGCCTTCGCCCCAACCCGATCATGGGCCTGCGGACGCGCGCCACGTTGAATGATCCCGTTCTCTGGGCGCGCATGCATCGTCTGTTCGGCGCTCTGCTGCTCGCCTCTGGCGTGCTCGTGATGCTGCTCGCGCTCGTCGCCGTACGCTATGCATTGGTGGGTTGTCTCACCGCATTGCTGCTGTCCCTCCTGATCGTCTTCGCCGTGCATGTCAATCGTCCTCAGGTAATCTGGGCGCGCTGGCGTCGTGTTGTAGGGACAGGTGTCGCTTGCCTCGGCCTTTCAACTGGCGCGTCTTCGTCGTGCTGTTCGTGGCAGGCATGCTTGGCGTTGTCGCGATTCTCCCATTCGCGGTCGATCTGCTTGCCAGCCTGCCTGTCGATCAAACGGCGTCCGATATGCCAATGCTTTCCTCTCTCTCCATTCTCTTCCTCCCCTCTTTCTTTCCCTCGCTCGATCTTATCCTCGTCCGCAGCTTCTCGACTCTAGTCTATCCGTCTTTCTCCTTCTTCTTTTCTCGACCTTTTCTTTCTCGAATTTCCGAGTCGTCGATTTCGAGATTCCTATGCCTTCTTCGCTCGTCTACGCGCTCCGGAGGTTCTGATCCTCTTTCTCTTCCTCGTCCTGGTGGACGATGGTGGAAGCGCACGCTCCGCCGGTGCGTTCTGGGCGGCGATCATCGTGGTGGCGTTTATTTTCGGGTTAGGACATCTCCCGGCGACGGCGGGTGGTCACTCCATTGACGTCAGCGCTTGTCGCGCGTGCGCTGGTGCTCAACGGAGTGGCTGGAGTCGCGTTTGGTTATCTGACTGGAGGCACGGCCTGGAAGCGGCGATGGCGGGACACATGAGCGCGCACGTGGTGATGCAGATCCCGGGCGTCATGCTGCTCAAGACCATCCTGTGACAGCGACAGGAACAAACTCGCACGACTTCGTCAGCGGCGCCGCAATCAGCAATCAGCAATCAACAATCACCAGCCTGCAATCTCAGCAATCTGCAATCAAGACCTTCTCTTGACTTCTAGAGGACTCGTGGCTACACTCCTCTCGACTCAAAGAGAAGAGCCTCGATGCCTTCACAACGCACCACCGAACCGGATCCGCTGCGCGGCAGCATCGATCTCCTCGTCCTCAAGGCCCTGTCGCTCGAGCCCATGCACGGCTGGGGCATCGGCGCCCGGATTCAGCAGATGTCCCGAGGACGCCTCGACGTCAACCAGGGATCGCTCTACCCGGCGCTTCAGCGGCTCGAGCATCGCGGCGATATAGAAAGCGAATGGCGGACGACCGAGAACAACCGCCGCGCCCGCTACTACACGATCACCGCCAGCGGGCGCCGCGAGCTCGACCGCGAGGTCGACAAGTGGAAGCGCTTCGCGCAGACGATCGGCCTGATCGTCGAGGGGTAAATGAGCCTTTGGAAAGGGCTGGTGGCCCGCGCCCGTTCGATTCTTCGGCCCGGTGACGCGGAGGCGCGTCTCGACGAGGAGTTCCGATTTCACCTCGAGACCGAAACCGAGCATCTGATTCGTGAAGGCGTGCCGCCTGCCGAAGCGCGGCGGCGGGCGCTCCTCGCATTCGGCGCGGTCGAGGGTCATCGCGAGGCGATGCGCGACGAACGTGGGGCGCGCTGGTTCGACGACCTGCGCGTCGACGTGCGCTACGCGGTCAAAGGGATGCGCCGCAACCCTGGTTTCATCCTCGCCGTCACGCTCACGCTGGGGCTCGGCATCGGCGTGAACGGGATCGTCTTTGGCTACATCAACTGCATCATGTTCCGTCCGGTGCCGGCGCAGGTTCCCGAGGAGCTCGCCGCGCTGTTCACCCGCGACGCCGGACCGGCAACACCGGCGCGCTCGGCTACGACGACTTCGTCGATTTCCGCGACAGAAGCGGAGCATTCGCCGGGCTCGCGGCGATGTTCGGCGCTCCCGTGAATCTCGTCGTGCCCGAGGCCGCCGGGAACGCGACGGGCGACATGGTCTGGGCGGAGATCGTGACCGAGGATTTCTTCTCCGTGCTCGGCGCCCGTCCGGCGGCCGGCCGTTTTTTCACCGCCGCCGACGCGCCGCAGGGCGGCAATCCGTTCGCCGTCCTCAGCTACGACGCATGGCAACGCCGGTTTCAAGGAGATCCGAATGTCGCCGGGCGCGTCATCCGGATCAACGGCAGCGAGTTCGTCGTCACCGGCGTGGCGCCGCGTGGATTCAAGGGCATGCGGCGGCTGGGATTCTGGCCCGAGGTCTGGGTTCCGATCGGCATGCAGCCGGTCGTGCAGCCAAGCGCGCCAGCGCTGCTGCACGGACGCGGTGGCGGACTGCTGCTCGTGGTCGGACGACTCCGGCCTGGCTTCGATCTCGAACGGACGCAGGCTGTCGCCGCCGACTTCGCGAGACAACTCGAAGCGGCGTATCCGGCGTCCAACACGAACGTCGGCGTCAGCCTGCTGCCGGCGAAGGTCGGCTTCGAGAATCCCGCAATCATCAAGCCGCGCATTCTGGAGCTCTCGTCCGCGCTCGGCATTGTCGGATCGCTGACCGTCCTCTTGATCATCTGCGCGAATCTCGCGGTGCTGCAGCTGGCGCGGACCGCGTCGAGAGCTCGCGAGATCGCCATCCGGCTCTCGCTCGGCTGCTCGAGAGGGCGCCTGACGCGGCAACTGCTGGTCGAGTCGCTGCTGGCGGCTGCACCGGGGGTTGCTCTAGGCATGGCGGCCATGCGCCTGGCGTCGCCGCTGGAGCCGTACCTCACGCCGAAATTCCCGTTCCAGGTCGGCTTCGGGCCAACCGCTGACATCCGGGTGATGTTCTTCACCGGTGCGATCGCGGTCGCCGCGGTCGTGTTCTTCGGCGTGATTCCGGCGGTGCGAGCGGGCCGATCCAGGCTGGTTCCTTCCTCCGCCAGCGGATTGGGCCTCGGCCGATCGGACTCAGGCCGCCCGTCGCGAACGAGGAAAGTGCTGGTCGTCAGCCAGCTCGCGCTGTCGGTGATCCTGTTGATCGCCGCGTCGCTGTTCGTGCGCAGCCTGACGATGGCGGACACCGTGAACCTGGGGTTCGAGCCGCGCAATCGGGTCGTGGTTTCCATGAACGTCGGCCTTCAGGGCTACGACCGGGCCCGAGGGCTGCAGTTCTACGACGAAGTGCTGCGGAGAACACGCCTGCTTCCCGGCGTCGTCGCCGCGAGCTTTGCGTATCCCGCGCCATTCGACACCCACGATCGCGGCGTTCGCCTGTACGTCGACGGGCTGGCGAATTCAAGGGACGGGACCATCGTCGCACAGGCGACGTTCGCGGCCGACGAGTTCATACCGGCGCTCGGCGTACGGCTCCAGGCCGGGCGCGACTTCACGTCTCACGACGACGCCGCGGCGCCGCTCGTCATGATCGTCAGCGAATCGCTGGCGGCTCGCCTGTGGCCGGGGAAGAGCGCGGTCGGCCAGCTCGCGCGCTACGACAGCGTGTCCGGACCCGAAGTCACCGTCGTCGGCGTGATCGCCGACGCGAAGTTCGCAACCGTCGGCGAAGTCACCCCGAGACGAGCCTATCTGCCGCTGAAGCAGCGCTATCGCGACTGGGAAACACTCGTCGTCCATACCCGCGACACTCCCGCCCGGACGCTCTCGCGTCTTCGTGAGGTGATTGCCGGCATCGATCCCTCACTGCCAGCGTTCGGCGCGATCACGATGGAGCAGGCGGTTGCCAATGGTTTCGCGGCCTCGCGCACCGGCGTTGCGGTTGCAAGCTTTTTCGGGCTCCTCGCGCTGCTGATTGCGTCGATCGGCCTTTACGCCGTGGTGGCGCGAAGCGTCGCCGAGCGCACGCGCGAGATGGGTGTGCGCATCGCGCTGGGGCTGGCGCCGCGCGGAGTGGTGGCGCATCTGATGCGCGACGGCGCACGCCTCGGTCTCATCGGGCTCGTGTTCGGCCTCGCCGGCGGGCTGGCGCTGGGCCGCGCCATGGCGGGCGTGCTGCTCGGCCTGTCGTCTGCCGATCCGATCACGTTCATCGTCGTTCCGTCGGCCCTGACCATCGTCATCATCGTCGCGACCTTCGTGCCGGCGTGGCGCGCGGGGCGGTTGGACGCGGTCGCCGCACTGCGGAGTGAGTGATGCGCTGGGCGGTGATCCTCTGCCTGATCGTCGGAGTGGGTGCTGATGCGTCGGCGCGGCAGGTCAAGGATTCGTCAGCGGACCTGTCGCGCCGAAGCGTCGGCGCGGAGGCGGAGGCAAAGGCGGCTTTTGAGCGCGGACGGGCGGCGCACAACGCGGGCAAGAGGGACGAAGCCGTAAGCGCTTTCGAACGGGCGGTGGCGCTCGATCCGACCAGCTCCCTGTACCACATGTGGCTGGGACACGCCTATTCGCGTCAGCTGTCGAGCGCCGGGTTTCTGCGGAAGCCGTTCATCGGACGGCGATCGGGTGAGGCGTACAACATGGCGGTCAAGCTCGATCCGAAGAGCATCGACGCCGCCGAGGCACGGCTGGACTTCTTCCTCAATGCCCCGGGCATTGTCGGAGGCGGCATCGACAAGGCGCGGGCGGAAGCGGCGCGCATCGCGACGCTGGACGCCTATCGCGGCGGCATGGCCGAAGCACGCATCGCGGAGCACGAAAAGGACTGGGCAGCGGCCGAGCGGCGTTACCGTTCGCTGATGGCGGAATATCCGGATCGCACCGCCGCCGTCGACGCCCTGGTGACGATTCTCCAGAACGCCAAGCGCTTCGACGAAGCATTCAAGATCGTCGACGATCGGCTCGCGCGGCTCCCCGACGAGTCGTCCAGTCTCTACAATCTCGGACGTTTGGCAGCGGTGTCAGGACAACATCTTGCGCGTGGCGAATCGGCGCTGCGCCGTTTTCTCGCGATGACAGCCGCCGAGCCGGTGCGTCAGTCCAACGCGCATTACCGTCTGGGGATGATCAAGGAAAAGATGGGGGACGCGCCGGCGGCGGCAACCGAGTATCGGGCCGCACTCGACTTGTATCCGCGTCATGAACCGGCCGCGGCGGCGCTCAAGAGGCTCCAGCCGCGGTAGATTGGTTACCTTCGCTCGACGTGCCACGGTGGACAACTACTTGGCGGGTTCGAACAGGTTGGTGAGGTCGAGCAGTCCCCGTTCGGCGGCGCGGGCCCGCTGCGCGTCGACGTCGCGCCGCATCCGATCGAGGACGTCGCGGTAGCGCGGGTCGGATCGGAGCTCGGCCAGGATGGGATCGCGTTCGATCTGCGCGTACTCGCGATATCCACCATCATAGGCACGCGCGAGCCACTCCAGCGCGGCGTTGCGATCTTTGCGGAGCACGGCCGCGGCGGCGAGTTCGATCCGCAACGCCGGCATCTGATTGCCGCCGTCGATGCGTTCGCGCGCGACCCGTTCGGCCTCGGCGAGCAGGGCGGACGCTTTCGCGGACTCTCCGCGCCTGGCGAGCGCATACGCGTAGCGGAGCCTCACGGTTTCCGCAACCGTGAGGTAGATCGAGGCCGAATGCTCCATGAGCGGCTCGAGCGCCGATTCGAGATCCGGGGAGTCCACCAAAAAGGCGATGTCGACGCCATGGATCCTCACTTCCTCGTCCTTCGGATTGCGCGCCACCAGCTCTTTCGTGCGCGCCACCGCCCTGTCCACCTGTCCCTCGAACAGTTCGAGCATGGAGAACAGAATCTGCACTCGCGTGAAGGTCGGAAACCGACGCTCCGCCTCTTCGAGTAACCGACGAGTCTCGGCGTCGGCCCGGATACTCAGCAACGGGACCACCAGATGGTAGAAGTCGTTGTCGCGCTTTCCCGAGAGCCCGAACGACCGGCGTGACCAGTACGCCGAGTCCTCCAACCGTCCGAAATATCCTTCCTCCGTCGAGAAGTTGTTCATGGCCGGCGTGTTGTTCGGGTCGAGTTCCAGGGCACGCAGGAACGCCTGGCGCGACAGCGCGTCACGGCCTTTCATCCCGTACCCGGAGCCGAGGGCGTAATGGGTGTACGGGAGTAACGGATCGATGCGTAATGCCGCCTGGGCCTCGGCGATGCCCTTGTCGATGTTCGCTGGATCGTCGTAGAAATAGCCCATCATCATCAGCCGGTACGCGATCCGCGACTGCGCGTCGGCATATTTCGGATCGAGCGCGAGCGCCTTGCGGTACATGCCAATCGCCTCGAGGTTCTGCGCACGATCGAACATGCTCAGCCGCCCCGCCTGCACGGCCAGCTTGTATGCCTCGACGTTCTCGGTCGGCCGCTTCTGCAGCCTCGTCTGCTCGTGGGGCGACAGGCTCGTATGCAGAGAACGCGCAATCTGGTGGGCGATGTCGCTCTGCACCGCCAGCACATCGGCCAGGTCGCGGTCGTATTGATTGGACCAGACGGTTTGCTGGTTCGAAGCGTCGACGAGCTCCGCGCTCACCCGCACGCGATTGCCCTCCACCCTGATGCTGCCGTCGACGAAGTTGCGGACGCCGAGCTCGCGCACGGCGCGCGCGACGTCGTCCTTGTAGCCGTCCAGCCCGTTGCGGCTCAGGAGCCGCAGCGATGCCACCTGGGACAGTTGGCCGCGGATTTCGTCGGTAATCCCGGCCGCGAAGTAGCCTTGCGCGGGATCGGGCGACAGGCTGGTGAAGGGACGAACCACGATCAGCGGACGCCCGCCCTCGGCGTCGCCGGCGACCGGCCGGCTTCGCCACCAGCCCAGCGACGCGGCTGCGGCGATCAGAACGACAGCGATCGTCATGACGACGGTGCGCGTCGAAGTCGATCGCGATCGAACGGGAGCCGCGGCCGTGTGGCGCGAGCTCGACTCGTCGATGCTCTTGAGATCACGAGCCAGATCCCCCGTGGATTCGTAGCGCTCGGCCGGATTCTTGGCGAGGCAGCGCGCGACGACCGCGGCAAGATGCGCAGGCACGTCGGGACTCAGCGACTCGATCGGCGCCGGGTCGTCATCGATGGTCGCCGCCAGCGATTGCGCCGTTGTCGGGCGCTCGAACGGACGCGTGCGCGTGACGAGCTCGTAGATCAGGAGTCCCAGCGCGAACTGATCCGAGCGAAAGTCCACCGGCTGGCCGCTCGCCTGCTCGGGCGACATGTAGCCAAGCGTTCCCAGCACGCTCCCAAATGCCGTGGCACCGGCATGCGTGACCGTGGGCACGTCCGGTCGTGGCGAGACAGCCGTTTCCGCGTTCAGCTTGGCGATGCCGAAGTCGACGATCTTGGCGAGCCCGTCTCCGGTCACCATGACGTTCTCGGGCTTGAGATCGCGATGGACGATGCCGGCGGCGTGCGCCTTGGCCAGGCCCTCTGCGACCTGCCGGGCCAGATGGATCGCGCGGCGCAGCGGGACCTGGCCCTGCTTCAGCATCTCGCGGATCGTGCGGCCATCGACCCATTCCATCGCGATAAACGCCGTGCCACGCTCGCGGCCGACGTCATGGATCGTGAGGATGTTCGGATGGTTGAGCGCGGATGCCGCGCGCGCTTCCTGCTCGAAGCGGGTGACCCGATCCGGCGTGGCCAGGTCGGGCGAGAGGTACCTTGATGGCGACCGTGCGCCGCAGCCGCGAGTCCTCGGCACGGTACACCTCGCCCATGCCGCCCGAGCCGAGAAGCGACTGCAGGACGTACGGACCCAGGTGAGTGCCGGGGGCCAATGGCATGACGACGCGGATTATTGCACGTCAACGAGGTGCCCTTGCGTGGCGCGTATAAGATGGTCGCGCCCATGCGAATCCTGTTCATCTGCACTCTGCTTTGTTTTCTGACGATAACAGGACTCGCTCAAACTACGCGTTCACTCCCTCAGCCGGGCCTGGCCAAGGACTGGGCAAATCGCGTGATGTCCGACGACCCGAAGGTCCGGGCAACCGCCGAAGCCGCCCTCGTCCAAGGAGCGGGGCGTTCGCTGCCCGTGCTGAGACGATTCCTCAACCTTCGCAATGAAGACCTGCAACTGAAGACTTTTGAAATCATCCGGCGGATCGGTCCGCCAAGTATTCCGCTGCTGGTGGACCTGCTTCGGCACGAGCAGACCTCCATCCGGCGCAGCGCCGTCGATGCCTTGATTGACCTGGCGCCCTATACGGAATCGATTCAACCGGCGTTGAGACGGGCACTGGGTGACGAGGATTCGGAAGTTGCGGGCGATGCCGCACGTGCCCTGGGCGCTTTGGGCCAGAAGGCCAGTCCTTCGGTACGCGCTCTGGTCCAGGCTCTCTCGCACGAGGACCCCCACGTCCGCATCTACGCGGCGGAGGCCCTGGCGTCCATCGGTCCGAATGCGGCGGCGGCGACCGAGGACCTCGCCAGAGCCGTGGGCGATCCGATTCCCGGTGTCCGATGGGCGGCGTGCGAGGCCCTCGCAAGCATCGGCCCCGCCGCGCACTCCGCTGTGCCGCAGTTGATCGAAGCTCTGACGGATGAATTCCTCTATGTGCGCATTTTCGCGGCCGGGGCGCTGGGAAGCATCGGGCCGAAGGCACAGGCGGCCCGGGAGGCGCTGAGAGAGGCCGCAAACGATCCCACACTGCGTAACGAAGCCGAGTGGGCGTTGAATCGAATCGCGGGAGTCGAGTCTGGAAAGCCTGTCGTCCCACCTCTCAAGCCCGCGCCTTCCGTCGCGCCCCAACCCCAGACGACGGTGGCTCAGACGGGGAATCCTCCGGTTGACTGGGATACGACGACCGGGCGGAACATCGTCTGGAGCGTCGAGTTGGGAAACGAGACGCTTGGCCGTCCCGTGGTTGCCGGCGATGCGGTCTATGTGGGCACCGACAACTCCAGGCAAATGAACCCCGCCTTTCAGGAAGAGTCCGGCGTGCTCATGGCCTTTCGGGTGACGGATGGCACGTTCCTCTGGCAGGACGTGGCCCCGCGAGTGGAGCGCGGCCTGCGGGAGTTCCTACTGGCTTCGACGACAAGTGCGCCGTATGTGGAAGGGAACCGCTTGTACTACGTCACCGCCGATTGCCAGCTCCGTTGCCTCGACACGCAGGGTTTCCGCGTCTGGGAGCTGGACATGTGCGCCCGCCTGGGTGTCTTTCCGCATGAAGCAACGAACAGCGAAGTGTTGCCCGTGGGCGATCTGCTGATGGTCAGTACTTCCAACGGCCAGAATGAAGGCCATACGCGCGTCCCTTCGCCACGCGCCCCAAGTCTGATCGCGGTGGACAAGCACTCGGGCGAAGTGGTCTGGCGCGCCATCGGCGCTGGCGGGCAGGTGTTGCACGGCCAGTGGTCCAGCCCGGTGGCGGCGAACGTCAACGGGCGCATGCAGGTGCTCTTCGGCGGAGGAGATGGCTGGCTGCGCGCCTACGACGCGGCGTCGGGTCACGAACTCTGGCGATTTGACGGCAACCCGAAAGACGCCCGCTGGCTTCCGCGCCCCGGCGTCCTTTCGCGCAGCTCGATCATTGCTTCGCCGGTCTTCGCCGACGGCCGCGTCTTCGTAGCCATGGGCCAGGATCCTCTGCACGGCAACGGACCTTCTTTGATTCACGCGATCAGTCCCAACGGCCAGGGAGACGTCACCGGGAGCAGGCTCCTCTGGACTTCTCGCGAAGTCGGCCGCGTGGTGGGAACGCCCATCGTGAAGGACGGTCTGCTCTACGTCGGGGACCTGGGCGGAACAATTCATTGTCTGGACGCGGCAACCGGCGCCCACGTCTGGAAGCACGAGACGAACGAGGCGATCTGGGGATGCCTCCTGCTGGCCGGCGACCGGCTCTACGTTGGGAACGTCGAAGGCACCATGACCGTTCTTCGTGCCGGACGGCGAAAGGAATTGCTGGCGCAGATCGAGATGGATGCGCCGCTCTATTCACGTCCGGCGCTCGTCGGCGATGCGCTTTATCTGGCCACCGCGCGCCGGTTGTACCTGATCGCGGCAAAGCCTTGATCCCCAAAAACGGCAGTTATCCCCGCCCTTTCCAGGCGGCGGTCAACGCGAATGCATGAAACGTGATGATAATCAGGAACGAAACCCGTACAGCGTTCCATTCCAGCGACACATCGGCTTCTCGGTGGTAGATGTCCGTCAATGCCAGGTGCGCGGTCACGATCGCCAGCACGGACACGACGCCCAGCCAGAGCGACATACGGCACGCCGTCCGCAACGTCATCACGCCCTCCCATGAAAAATGGATGAAAGGCGAGAGCGAGACCTGAATCGCGGTCACGCCCGATGATGCTGACGCAAGACAGGTACCGCGGCCGGCCGGCCGATCACGTCAAGTGCTCCCAGTCTCGAACCGGACGATTAGTCCCGCTCGATCAACAGTTTCCATGACCGAGGTCTTCGACACTCGGCGAATCGGTCGATCAACGCTGGTTGGGACCGTGGGTTTTTACCCCGCGGTGCTCGAAAATTCCGAAGGGCGTTAGCGATCGTCGCCGCGGTCGCGCCGGCGGATGATCTCGTCCACGCTCAGGTTCGAGATGCCGCGTTGCTGAAGCCGCCGCACGTACGCCGGATCGACGCCGTGATCGCGCATGCGGATCATCGCGTCGATCGGGATCCCCTTGTAGCCGAGCTCCGCCATCGCGCGCACATACTCGGGGTCGACGCCGTGGTCGCGCGCGCCGACCAGCGCGTCGTCGCTGAGTCCCCCGTAGCCGAGTGACGCGAGACCGCGGGCGTATTCCGGATCCACGCCGTGATCCCGCGTGCGTATGAAACCGTCGATCGTGAGCTTGTGGCCGAGGCTCTGCATGCCGCGGACATATTCCGGATCGACGCCATGATCGCGCGCGCGGACGAGGTCGTCGGCCGGCAGCTTCGCGAGGCCAGTCGCCGACATGCCGCGGACATATTCCGGATCGACGCCGTGATCGCGGAGGCGGATCAGCGCGTCGACGGTGCCGAGACGGTAGCCGAGCGCCGCCATGTCCTTGACGTATCCGCCGTCGACGCCGTGCTGCGCCGCACGGACGAGCGTGCGAAGGTCCGGCGTCGCGTAGCCGGCGGCGGCCAGCGTGTCGAGATACGCAATGCCGATGTCGGAGACGGCGAGATAGAACTGGTCCTGCGGCGTCGGCCGGCCGATGCCGCGCTTCTCCAGCTCCGCGCCGAACGTGGCGCTGGGCTCGAAGACGAACGTGCCCGCGCACGCGCTGTTGCGGCACGTGCCGTCGATGGTGAACGTGCCCGCCTCGCGCCGGATCGGGAAGTGCACCGTGGAGGCCGATGCGAGCGTCGTTCCCGCCAGCCGCTCGAGATCGGCGAGCGCCATCGTCCTGCCATGGTTCGAGTTTCCCCGGCGAACGTTGAGTTGTACCCGGCCTGGATCCCGCGAGGGATGAACCTCCCACGTTCCGGTCAACTCCTGCGCGCTCGCGGCGGGCGACGGCGCTTGAGGCGGCGGTTCGATCGGCACGAGCGCCGCGCGGAGGGCGGCCATCGGCAGGAACACCGCGATCGCCACCGCGACGAGGGCGCTGCCGGGGCCGCGGCCGAGCGCCGCGCGATTGCGCGCCTCGTCGAGGATCGCGAGCAGCCGGCGTTCGAGCTGTCGTGTGCGCGCCATGCCGAGCGCGGTCGCCGGCGCTGGCGCCGCGCGGAATGCGTGGGCGATGTCGAGCAGATGCCCGGCGTAGTCGCCCGCGGCCGCGCCGGAGGCGAGCACGCGATCGTCGCAGGCGAGCTCGCGCTCCATACGCAGTCGCTTCGCCGCCCACCACACGCCCGGATGGGGCCAGTACAGCGCGCACGCGCAGGCGGCGATCCGCTGGATCAGGCAGTCGCGCCGCGCGATGTGCGCCAGCTCGTGCAGCAGCACCGCCCGCCGGCGATCGTCGGTCCACTCGTCGGCCGACGCGGGAAGCACGATCGTCGGCGCGATCGTGCCGAACGTCAGCGGCATCACGTCGCGTTCGCTGCGTACCAGGCGCACCGTCCTGGACACGCCAAGCTGCGCCGCCGCGTCGTCGCGCAGCCGACGCCACGCGGCGTCGGTCACGTCACGTGACGCCCGCGTCAGCCGGCCGAGGGCGAACGGCTCGAGGACGAGTCGCACGAGAAGCAGGACGACGCCGGCTGCGTACACAGCGAACAGCGCGGCGATCGCGGCGCGCGGCGTCAGGCGCGGCCCGTTCGCGAGCGCGGACGCGCCCGCCGGCACCGCACGCGAGGCCACGTCCGGTGTGACCACCGCGTTGGAAGAGGCGGTCCCGGTGAGGGCGGCGGGCGGCGCGAACGGCCGCGCGATCGGAATGGGCACGGTCAATTCCGGGAGGACCAGCGACGCAATCGGCAGCGCCAGCAGCGCGACGATCGCGAGCGTCCACACGAGATGCCGTGTCGCCGCCGACGCGCGGCGGCGCAGGGCGAAATCGGCGAGCGCCGCAGCAGCCAGCAGCGAGGACGCGCGGACGGTGATATCGAGTGCGAACGGGCTCATCGTGTGCCTCCCTCGCGGCGGCGTCTCAGGAGCGCGCTCAGCCGCTTGTATTCCTCGGCGGACAGCGGCTCGGCGTCCATGCCGAGCAGCGCCGCGGCCGCGGAACCGGGTGAACCGTCGAAAAACGTGCGCACGAGCTGCTTCAGCGCGGAGCGGCTCGCATCCTGCGGCGTCGCGGCCGGGGAATAGACGAAGCGCGGGCCGTCGTACTCGCGGCCGAGCAGGCGGCGATCGATCATGATGTCGAGCAGCTTTCGCACGCTGGACGGGCTCGGCGCGTCGGGCAGCTCGGCCCGGATCTCTTCCACGGTGGCGCGGCGGCGGCGGTGGAGGATTTCCATGATCTGCGCTTCGCGGCGCGTGAGATGAGGAGGATCAGGTCGCGGCACGACGTCTCCGAGTATGGGCGAAAAAATTCGCGCTCTAGCGAATATATTCGCCATGCGGCGCGGCTGTCAAGCAGGACTGCCCGTAGCTCGCTCGAGACAGGCGACGTCGGCCTCGTGCTCTTGTCTTACTTTGTAATATAAAGTATATTGCTGACGGCCTCTTCCGCGGAGTCCGATCATGAAGAGAACTTCAATTTCTGTCGGGGCGTTCGTGAGCCTGCTCGTCCTGCTCGTACCCGCGACCACTTCCTCGATCGCGTTGACGGAGCAGGTTGACCAGGGCTTCCTTTACGGCCGCGTCACCACCGACGACGGCGCCACATACCTGGGGCGCCTGCGCTGGGGACGGGACCAGGAGGCGTTCTGGGGCGACTACTTCAACGGCTTGAAGGGCGACAACCCATGGGCCACGCACACGCCGGCCGGGCAGCTGGCGGAAAAGCGCCGCCCGATCACGATCTTCGGGTTCGAGATCCCTCTCGGGCAGCGTCAGATCGATCTCGGCCGGCCATTCATGGCGCGCTTCGGCGACATCACTCGCATCGAGGCGCGAGGCTTTCGCGTGCGCGTGACGCTCAAGAGCGGCACCGTGTTCGACCTCAACCGCAACGCCGCCAATGACTTCGACGACGGCGTGCGGGTGTGGGACGACAGCCGGGGCGTTGTCGATCTCGCGAGTTGGGCGGGGGGAATACCACCTCCGGCGCGCGTGTCGGTCCGCACCATCGAACTCCTCCCCACCGCCAGGCTGGGCGCCGTCCCCGCCCGGCTGCACGGTACCGTGCACACGCGGCAGGGGAACTTCTCTGGCTTCGTTCAATGGGACCGCCAGGACTGCACCGGCGTCGACGAACTCAACGGCCGCACAGCCAACGGCGCGCTCGGGCTCCGCTTCGACACCATCCGCTCGATCGCGCGCCGTTCGGGCGACAGCTCGCTGGTGACGCTGCTCGACGGCCGCGAGATCGCGCTCTCCGGCACCCGCGAAGTCGGCGACACCAACCGCGGGATTTACGTCGACGACCCGCGCTACGGTCGGGTACTGGTCTCCTGGGCCGCCTTCGAGCGGATTGACTTCAGCGCTGGCGGCAGCGGGCCCGCCTACAACGACTTCGCGCAGGGGCGTCCGCTCACGGGAAGCGTGACCACCCGAGGGGGCCGGCGTCTCACCGGCCGGCTGGTCTACGACCTCGACGAAAGCGAGACCACCGAGACGCTCGATGCGCCGTCACAGGGCGTGGACTACACCATTCCGCTCGGCCTGATCGCCTCGATCACGCCTAGTGGTCAAGACGAGCGCGGCGCCGGGCGCGCGAAAGTGACCCTCCATGGCGGCGAGGAGTTGCAGCTCGATCGCGCTGGCGATCTCGGCGAGCGGAACGCCGGCATGCTGATCTTCGTCGACGGCCGCGAGCGCCCCGAGTACGTCGAGTGGGCCGACATCGCGCGGGTCGATTTTCAAAGACCACCGGCGATGTACCCGCCGTTCGGCGGGCGTTAGCGCTCCCGCTGAACGATCTTCAGAAAGAACGCGGCCGCACCACGGGAATACTTCTGGAATTCTGCCTGACAATCCGCCCGACTCTCGTCGTCGCCACAGAGATGCGGGGTTCGTGGCCATTCGACCTCCACTTGGTACCTGAGGGCTTCCAAGCTTCGTACGAATTCCTTCGCGATCGGCTGACGAGGATCGAGCGTTCCGCACATGACCAGGAAGGGAACATTCTGCGCGCCGGCCGCCGCTTTCGAGTCCACGACCCTGGCAACACGAGGTTCGAACAAGTCTTTCAGTCGTGCTGGTATCGCGGACGCGTTCGACGCATTCGAGAGAAACGTGCGCGGATTCCGCACTTCTCCGAGTTCCTCGACCAGGAACCTGCCGTCCGGAGTCGTCCAGCTCCCGGACGCGAACGGTGCCACGGCTCTGACCTGGTCCGGAAAGGTCAGGGCAAACCGATGCGCGAATTGACCTCCTCGTGAGTAGCCCGTGAGTAGCATCTTGGGTTGGAGTGGATACGCTTTCCGCGCATCTCTCAAGACGTCCTGGAGGAACTCTCCTTCACCCAGCGTCGGAAAACGGATGGCATTGATGTCATCGGCCGGAAAGCTCGGGGAAATGATTATCGCGTCGAATCCAGATTCCGTGACGCGTTGCGCGATTCCATTTGAAAGGAAATTGCGCCCGCTGACGCCTCCAACCACGACGAGCGGCCAGTATTTGGTGTCACGATTGAATTCAGCGGGCAAGTAGACAAAATACTCACGCTCCGCGCCGCGAAAGACCAACGTGCGACGAATCGGATCAGCGCGAGCGCCTGATTCCGCCACCAACTGACGCGGCGAGACCAGGGCGGCCAGGGTCAGAACGGCCAGTATCGAGACGCCAAGCTGTTGTCTCTGGTTCATGGCTGACTGTGAGTTCAATTATCCGTCGTCAATCTTGGAAATGGCACTCGAAGGTGGAACGGGCCCCATCGGCCGGGCTCGGCTCCTCTTGCTTACCGAGATGAGCGGGGGTAATTGCCTCCCTAACATGTTCTTATGTAATATGTCGCTATGAGGCCTATCAACGCCGGCTTGGACCGCGAGTTGAAAAAGGGCAGCGCCGAACTGCTCGTCCTCGCGCTGGTCGAACACCGCGCCCGTCACGGCTACGAGATCGGCAAGCTGATCGACGAGCGCTCCGACGGCCGCATCCGCTTCAAGATCGCGTCGCTCTATCCGCTCCTGTACCGGCTCGAACACCGCGGCTGGATTCAGGGGCGCTGGGTCGAGCGCGCGGGTGAGCGCCGGCGCCGGTTCTACAAACTCACGGCGCTCGGGCGCAAAGAGCTGGCTGCGCACCGCAGCACGTGGGCCGACTTCGTCCACGCGATCCGCCGCATTACGGAGCTCGAACATGTCTGAGTGGACGCAGGAGTTGCGCCGCCGTCTCGCGACGTTGAATCTCCCACCGGCGGAAGAGGCCGGGATCATCGACGAGCTGTCGCTGCATCTCGACGAGCGTGTCGCCGAACTCGTGCGCGACGGCCGGACCCGCGCCGAGGCGCGGCGGCTCGCACTGGACGACCTGTCCGAGGCCGAACTGCGACAGGGCGGGTGGCGGAAGCTGCCCGTCCCGGCGCCGCCGGATCCGCCGCCTGGCGCGGCCGTCCCGCGCCTCCTGGACTGCCTGCGCCAGGACCTGCGCTACGCCGTCCGCTCGCTGAAGCGCCAGCCAGGGTTCGTGGTCGCGGCCACGCTGGCCCTCGCGCTCGGCATCGGCGCGACCTCCGCGATCTTCGCGGCGGTGGACGCCGTGCTGCTGCGTCCGATGCCGTTTCCGCACGCCGATCGTCTGTTCGTGCCGGTCAGCGAGCACGCGGGGCGCGGCATCGAGATGGGCAGCGTCTCGTTTGCCGATTACGAAGACTGGCGCCGCGAGAAGGACCTCTTCGCCGAAGTGGCGCTGTGGGAGCCACGCGCCGTCGACGTGAGCGGCGAGGGTGATCCCGAACGTCTGCAGAGCGCGCAGGTCACGGAAGGGTTCTTCTCGCTGGTTGACGTCAGGCCACTCGTGGGGCGGACGTTCGTGCCGGACGATCACGCCCCGGGGAGCCCGAGCGTCGTCCTGATCACCGACAGCTTATGGCAGCGCCGGTTCGGCGGTGCTCACGACGTCGTCGGTCGCACGATTCGACTCGCGGGCGTGCCCCACGACATCGTCGGTGTCGTGCCGGCACGGCAGGTCTGGCCCGAGGAGACCGCCGTGTTTCTCCCAATGCGGCCCGCCGCGTTCGACGACGGCACCCGCACGCGTCGAGACAACATGATCTTCGTCGGCCTGGCGCGTCTGCGCGAGGGCGTGTCGCCGGACGCCGCCCGGGCGCAAGTCGCGGCGATCGCGGCGCGGGTCGCGCAGGAACATCCCGAGTCGCGAGCCGGGTGGACCAACACGCTCGTGCCGCTTCGCAACTACATCGTCAGCGCGGAGGTGCGGCTGGCGCTCTACGTGCTCCTTGGCGCGGTGGTGGCCGTGCTGCTGATTGCCTGCGCGAATGTCGCGAACCTCGCTCTGGTGCGCGGGACGGGCCGCGCGCGCGAGCTGGCGGTCCGGCTCTCGCTCGGGGCCAGCCGGCGCCGGCTCCTGCAGCAGCTTTTGGTCGAAAGCGCGGTGCTCTCCGCTGCCGGCGCGGCGATCGGACTGGGACTCGCGCTGGTCATCATGAAAGGCCTCGTGCTGATCGCGCCGGAGGGGACACCGTTCCTGAATGACATCCGATTGGACGCCCGTGTCCTCCTGGCCACCGTGGGGATCGGTCTGGTCGCGACGTTCATATCCGGCGTGATGCCGGCGTTGTCCATCTCCGCGCTGCGCCTGGCCGGCGCGGTCGGTGAGGGAGCGGAGAGGTCGGGTTCGTCGCGCCGTGTGACGCGGCTGCGTAACATCCTCGTCGTCGGGGAGATCGCGGCGGCGGTGGTCCTCGTGACGAGCGCGGCGCTGCTGATCCGCAGCTTCGATCGCCTCAGCCGCGTCGACCCTGGCGTCAGCGTCGACCGGGTCCTGAGCGCACGCGTGTCGATCCCCGCGTCGCGTTACCCGACCGATGAGGCGACCGCGCAGTTCGTCGCGGATGTCGTCACGCGGCTCGAAGCGTCCACGGACGTCGAACGCGCGGCGGCGACCTCGTTCGTGCCAGTGGGCGGCGGCGGCTTCGGCCTCGGGCGCGTCTTCCTCGCCGAAGGCCGACCCGAGCCGCCCGCCGGCGCCGATGTCGGCGGCCAGTGGAATGTGATCACGCCGCACTACTTCGAGACAGTCGGCATTCCGATCCTGGAAGGCCGGGCATTCACCGCCCATGACAGCGCCACGAGCACCCCGGTCATCGTGGTGTCGCGCAGCTTTGCGCGGAAGATGTTCGGCAGCGAGTCGCCGATCGGCCGCCGCGTCCGCTCGTGGCGCGACGAAAACGTCCTGCGCGAAATCGTCGGCGTCGTCGGCGACGTGAAGTACCTCGGCCTCTCCGACGACGAGCGCCCGCTCGTCTATGTGCCTCACGCTCAGTGCAGCTGGGGCGTGATGCTGCTCGTCGCGCGCAGCCGGACCACGCAACCGGCCGCACTCGCCGGCACGCTGCGGCGTGTGGTGGGTTCGGTCGACCCCGAGATCGCGCTGGCCGACGTGCAGACGCTGGCGGCGTCGGCCAGCGAATCGATTGCGAGCCAGCGCTACGCGACGCTCCTCCTCACCGTGCTCGCCGGCGTCGCGTTGACGCTCTCCGCGCTCGGCATTTACGGCGTCACGAGCTACGTGTTCACACTCCGGCGTCGCGAGATGGGCATCCGCCTGGCGCTCGGCGCCTCGGGCCGGAGCCTGTACGGGCTGGTTTTCCGACACGGCTTCACGATGACCGTGCTTGGCCTGGCGATCGGGATGGCGGGATCGGCAGGCGCCGCGCGGGTGGTGCGCGCCCTGCTCTTCAACACGGAGACGACCGATGCGACGGCCTGGATTGCGATGACCGCAGTCGTCCTGCTGTCGACGGCGGTGGCGTGCTTCGTGCCCGCGCGCCGGGCCGCCGGCTCGGATCCGACCTGTGCCCTACGCTCGGAGTGATGACCCATGCGGGGAGAGTGGGATTCGTCCACCTTCGCGCCTTCGGCGCTACGGCGCGATCTCATCCCTGTTCGGAGCCATCGCGCCAGAGCTCGCGTGCAATTCAGCGCGAGCGGCGGCGGATGGGTTGAGGTCAGCCTTCGTCTGGCGTGCCGAGCCGAAGCTCACGCTTCGGCGGAAGCGTGCGTGAGCGAAGGCTGGCGGAGAGAGTGGGATTCGTCCGCCTTCGCGCCTTCGGCGCTATGGCACGATCTCATCCCTGTTGGGAGCCATCGCGCCAGAGCTCGCGTGCAATTCAGCGCGAGCGGCGGCGGATGGGTTGAGGTCCGCCTTCGGCGCTACGCGGCTTCGGCGCGACAGCCTTCGTCTGGCTTGCCGAGCCGAAGCTCACGCTTCGGCGGAAGCGCGCGTGAGCGAAGGCTGGCGGAGAGAGTGGGATTCGAACCCACGGTAGAGTTTCCCCTACACACGCTTTCCAAGCGTGCTCCTTCAACCACTCGGACATCTCTCCGTTTAGAATCAACGACTTGCGAGCAGTCCAGAACAGTGTAGCGCAAAACCCTCCTCAAATCTTACGGTTCCGCGATGGCCTTCGCATTCAGCACTTTACGGAGGTCACCGTCCGCGGCGTCGCAAAAATTGTGTAAGACCCTCTAATGTCGCCCGATCACTTACGGCTGTTTGGTTGACCTCCCACCAGCCGGTCTAGCAACTCCTTCACGTGTCGCACGATCGCATCCCGCATTGGACCATAGCCCTTATCGTCCGGAACGTCGGACCATTCATCAGCCTTGCCCGAGCGTCGTGCCTTGTCGGGCAAGGGCACCCAATCGCAAAGATGTGCGTCGCCTTGGCGATCTGTGGTTGTTCCCCGCATTTCGATCAATGAGGCCGCCGAAGAAGTGGTGCGCACCGGCGGCATTGTTCTGTTGGTTTTCGCGGCGGCCACTTCCGGATTCGCGTAGGACGGAGCCGCCGTCTCGCCCCGCCGGATCGCTATCCATGAAAATCGATCCTCGACCGGTGGCGCTGGACTCCAATCAGTTGCTGCAGATTCGTAGTCGATCTCGGAATCTCCTTCGCGGCGCTCGAGAAACATACCGACGCCAGGCGGCGGGCAGATCGCGAGTGTGCGCCAAGACGGCGAACGCCCTGATCCCCGATAATGGCGCAGTCGCCGTAGCTGCGCACGGAAAGGATCGTTCATGCCCGCTCGACGCCGCGAGCCGCTCGCCAGAGAGGAGCCAGCAGAACTGCAGGTTGCCGCCACAAATGGCAGCATCGTCACCGACTCGCGCGGCAGGAAGTACATCGACTTCGTGATGGGCTGGTGCGTCGGCAATTTCGGGTGGCGCCCCGCGGCGATCGCGAAAGCCATCGGACGGTTCAAGGGGCCCGATTACGTCTATCCCGGTTACGCGTATGCGCCGTGGACGGAGCTCGCGCGGCTGCTCGCGTCGCTGGCCCCCCGTCCGTTGACGACATGCTTCCGCGCGACCGGTGGATCCGAGGCGGTCGACCTTGCGCTGCAGGCCGCGATGATCCATACCGGCCGCCGCGCCTTCCTGTCGCTCGAAGGCAGCTATCACGGCAACACGCTTGCGGGGTTGAGCATCGGCGCCTCCGACAACCGCGAACACATCAAGAACCTGCTGCCGCACTGCGCCAAAATCGCACCGCCACTCGACGCGAAGGCGCTGCGCCGCATCGAGCAGCGGCTGAAGCGGCGCGACGTCGCCGCGTTCGTCATGGAGCCGATCAGCATCAATCTCGGCGTCCTGATTCCAGAGAAAGACGCCATCCGGCGGATACGCGACCTCTGCCGCCGTTACGGCACGCTGTTCATCGCCGATGAAGTCGCGTGTGGATTCGGCCGGACCGGTCGGCTGTTCGCATGCGAGCACTTCGACCTCGACCCCGACATGCTGTGCGTCGCGAAAGCGATGAGCGGCGGGCTGGCGCCGATTGGCGCGGTGATCGCAACTGCGCCGATCGCGACGTCGATGGAGGAGAACGAGGGAACCTTTTACTCGACCTACGGCTGGCACCCGCGCAGCGTCGCCGCGGCGATCGCCACTCTGCGCGATCTCAAGGCGAACCGACCGCGGCTGCTGGCCGGCGTGGCAGAGATGAGCGAGTATTTCCGCGTCCGCCTGCTGCAACTCGAGTTCGACCAACCGGCAGCGGTTCGCATCCAGGGTTTGGCGATCGGAATCGATGTCGGCGACGAGGACTATGCGGACACCATCCACGACAAGTGCCGCCGCAACGGGCTGCTCGTGTCGACCGAAGGATCGACGGTGCTGCTGCTGCCGTCACTGGCGATCGACAAGCGGACCGCCGCGAGAGGACTGGACATTCTGGCGCGCTCGATATGATGCGTCGCGGCGCCTCCACTTCTGATGCCGCCCTCGCCGCCTCGGCTACAATCTGCTTCCTAATGAGCGTTGAGTCGCACTTCGCGAAGAAAGATCCGTCGGTGCTCGCGACGTACCGCCGCATTCTCGAGGTGGTCCGGACACTCGGCCCCGTGGCCGAGGAAGCGAAGAAAACCTCAATCCATTTGGTGCGACAGACGGCATTTGCCGGCGTCGCGACCCGACGCACATCGCTCGTCCTCACGCTGAAATCAGCAACCGACATCCGTAGCCCGCGAGTCGAGAAACGAGAGCAGACCTCCGCGAATCGCTGGCACGTGGAAGTCCGGCTCACTGCTCCCGCAGAAGTGGACCGACAGCTCACCGCATGGCTGCGTGCTGCCTACGACCTCGCAGGACCGTAATCGATGCGCTGAAACGGAAAGCGATGAAGGCCGCTGGTCGAGCGTTTCACGCGCACCAAGGCTTCTTCAAATCCTAGCGTTCCCCGATACGAACTCCCTGACGCCAGACTAGTGCACTACGACTCTCAGTTCCGGGCGGTCTTCCGCCTGGTGGGGTGGGTTCTGCCTCCGAAATGCCGTGGGTCCTAACCGCTGACCGTGGTGCGTTGGAGGGGCACAGGGTGAATTCTCACAAAGACCCAAGGAAATCGACGATTTAATGGGAGGCACAGCCGTTGCCTTTGCTAACCAGATGGTTAAACCGCCTGGGCAACCATCCCCCGACACCAAAGCCCGCATCCTCGACGCCGCCGACGAGATCTTCGTCCGGCGCGGCATCGACGGCGCGCGCATGCAGGAGATCGCCGATCAGGCAGGTGTCAACAAGGCCCTCCTGCATTACCACTTCCGATCGAAGGCGGACCTCGCTCGGGCCGTCTGGCTTCGCATCGCCTCGTCATTCGTTCCCGGCATCTTCCAGATGTTGGGGTCCGACATTTCGCTCGACGAGAAGATCGAACGATTCGTCGATGCCTATCACACCAGGCTCGCCAAGCACCCATATCTGCTCGGCTATGTCATTGGCGAAGCGGCGCGACATCCTGATTTCGTCGATGACTTCTACTCGGCGGAGCGACGGAAGGCCGCACGACGGTCGCTTGAGCGTGTGGAACAGCAGATCAACGAACGCGCCAAGCGGAAAAAGATCGCGCCTGTCCCGGCTGATCAGTTCCTCGTGACCCTCGTCGGCAGTTGCCTGTGGCCGTTCGTGGCGCAGCCGATGATCGCGGAGGCACTGGGTCTCACGCCCAAGGGGCTTCGCGACTTCATGAAACGCCGTCGAGCAGAACTTCCCGCGCTACTGAAAAGGACGCTTTAACGTTTTTCCTATCCAGCACAGAGGTCAACAATGCAACAGCACTGGTTCTACACGTTTGGCCGTTCATAGGGGTGGGCGGGGCGATCGTGATGGTCGCCATCCTGCTGACGACCGACACATTCCGTGGCAACACCTCGGTATCGCGCTGGCGTGATGCGGTGTGGCTGGCGTGGCTTGCCGCGCCGCTCTACTGGGTGCATCAGTTCGAGGAATACAGCCTGCCGGTGATGGGCTTCGACTACTCAATCCAGGAAATGATTTGCAAGAACCTGGGCTTTGCGCCCTACCCGGAATGCCCGATTCCCCTGTCGTTCTACCCGGTGGTGAACATCGCTCTCATGTGGTTTGGAGCGCCGCTAGCGGCGTACATCTGCAGGCGCAACGTCCTCATCGGCCTTAGCTTCTGGGGATTGATCTTTGCCAACGGACTTCTGCACACCGCGGGGGGCATCGCGCAGGGCGCTTACAACACCGGCCTATGGAGCAGCGTCTTCTTGTTTATTCCGTTGTCCACTCTGGGTCATTTACGCCTGCGCGATTCGCGGACCATACAGCGGCAAGGTCGTGGGCGCGGCGTTCGCTGCCGGAGCCGTCACTCATGTCTTGCTGTTCATCGGCTACGGGTTTTACAAGAACGGGGTGATCGGCAATGCGGGCCTGCTGGTCTATGCCGCCGTGATCGGTTTCACGCCGATCATCTTGGCGGCTCTTGGGAGCCGGTTCTTTAAACCTGAGTCGTTGCGGCCAGCTCTGACGCCGCGGGGGAACTAGCCGTCCAGCGAAAGCGAATCAAAACATGAACGTGTTTCGAAGACACTGGTACACCCTGGGCTTGATTCCTGCGGCCGTGATGGCTGTGTGGCTGGCGTGGAATTGGAACGACATCGTTTGGGTGCAGAAACTCCTTGCGCTGAATTTCATCGTTCTGATTCTCCATCAGTTCGAGGAGTATGCCTGGCCCGGGGGCTTTCCCTGGATCTGCAACGAAGTCTTATCGCCGAAACCGGACGGTCCGCCTGATCGCTATCCTCTCAACCAGAACAACGCAGCATTCATCAACGTGCTTGGTTGGGTGTTCTACCTTGTACCGGTGCTGCTCCCTGGCGTCATCTGGCTGGGTACCGGACAGATGCTGTTCGGACTCGTAGGTCAGGTGATCGTCCATGGGGTCATCATCAATTCCAAGCTAAAGACCTGGTATAACCCGGGCCTCGTGGCGGTCATACTCGGTCATGTACCGCTGGGCAATTTTGTACTTCATGGAAGTCTTCAGCCGGGGCACCGTGCCGATGGTGGGACTTGATATTTGGGATCCTCTATCTCGGCTTCTTCGCCGGTGTGATAATGCAGCGCTTCGCCCTTGGTGGCCCACTCGCCAGTCCGAATTCCCGCTACCCGTTTGCGACGGAGGAAATGAACCGGAATGACCGCGAAGGACGCTTGCGTCGCGCGGGCATTGAGCCCCGATCTTTTTAGAAGGAAGGCACCGCTGATGGTCCTCGACGCGTACCCAGGAGCATCACGGCGTACGCGAATAAGTGCCGCTCAGAACTGTGTAGAAACTGTGTAAGGTCGCCTCGAAAACGCATAAACACCGACGTTTACGGGTTCACATCTAGACGCATTCTGTGGCGGGAAGTCGTTGAATCGATTGCGTGAAGGGGTGTTTCGGTATTACTTGGTGAGCGTCGCCGGAGTCGTTTTCCAAGCGTGCGCCTTCAACCACTCGGCCATCTCTCCGTTTAAAATCAATAACTTGCGAGCGATCTGGAACAGTGTATCGCAAAACCCTCCTTCAAATCCGGGCGCTCCGTATGCGGCTTGTATTCAGCGATTTGCGAGCGTGCCGAGATCGATCGTCGCGGAAATTGTGTCAGACCTGGAACGTCATCCGATCACTTACGGCGCTCCTCCAAGAGGTGGCCGCACACCGGGTGATTTGTTCAGCTGATTCATCAGTGAGGCTGCCTGAACCACTTCCGGGCCTGCTCGCGCGCTTGGTTCGTCATGCCGCCAAGGCAGACGCCGGCGGTCGAGCCCACGGAATTTCGGAAGTAGTCACGGCATTCCGTGGGAGGACGCAGACCTCTCCCTTGGGACGCCGCAAACACTTGCGGATCCTCTTGGATCCTGGCGGATCTGGCGTAAGTGTGCGCAACCACGGTGCCACCTTCAGAAGGCGGGCGTTTTGTCCTTCACCCGCATTAGCAGGAAGGCAGGGGCCTCATGAGCAGCACCGAAGCATCAGTGGAACTCCTCAACGCCACCTCACTTGACGACCGCACCACCCATCGACGCGCCATCGAGCTGGCCATCTGGGGAATGCCGGCCGTCAGCATGGCCGCCATCCGGGCCACGCAAGCGCGACCCCGACGCCGACTTCGGCGACATCGTTTTCTTCTCGAAGGTCTTGGAGCCGCGCCACGAGTTCCTCACGGCCAACAACCAGACGCCGTACTGTACGCACGGTGCTTCGACCTTCAGCAGAGGACCGAAGGTGCTAGAGGTGCCGCCCGCATCCGACAAGACCGTGTTCTTCGGCAGCGCCATCGAGACCTGGCAGGTCCCGCTAGCTGACATCGGGCCAGCGGTGATGACGCCGGGAAGGGCGGCAAGTATCCGTTCCTGCCGCCAGGCTATGGGGGGAAACCGCCGGCGGGTTACTCGTCGTGCCCTCGCCCACGGTCTTCGTCCACGTCGCCCTCCGGCCGATCACCGTCGGCGGGGGCACGCTCGCGGACGCCGTCGCCTATAGCCAGCGGCTGAAAGCGTATCGGCTGACGGACGCCGCGAAGCCGACTCGATACGTCGATGCCTATCCAAAAGTCTGGAAGACGCTGCCGACCTACGACCTGAGCGATTTCCAGCTCCTCGCGGACGCGATCGCCGCCGACCCGCCGCAAGCGAGGACGCCGCGATGCTGGCCATGCTGAAGAGCCTCGGCATCGAGAAGGGCAAGCCGTTCGCAGCCGAGCGGAACGCGCCAAGCTGCCTGAGCGCAGCCGCGCGAGAAGCCGCGGCCACCATGAAGGAGGGCTTCGTCAACCGCTCATTCGAAAAGTTCTGGCCCGATCGTCAGTGGCAGGCCACCCGGCCCGAGAACAACTTCAGCTTCTCCTACTATGGCAACGGCAGGCTCGACTACGACCACCGCGCCGCGGCGTTCGCGTACTGGGCCACCTGGGCGCCAAAGCGGCTCGCCGATCCCAGGAAGATCCCCGCCACTGACCACCTAAGAACTTTCGCGATAAGCACGGCGCACTGTTCCGCGGCAACAAACGCTACCGGCTGCGCGTCCCAGCCGATACGCCCGCGCGGGACTTCTGGTCGATCGTCGCCGACCAAGTCGGACCAACGCCTTCATCCACAACCCCCAGAACCGCGTGGGCCTGTCGTCCTACGACAAGAAGCCGATGGCGACGAATAATTACGGCTCGGTCGATATCTACGTCGGGCGAAGCGCCGGACGGCCTCGCCAACAACTGGATTCCGACCGCCGGCAGAGGCTTCTGGTTGATCGCGCACTTCGACGGGACGGACAAAACTCTATTCCAAAAGACGTGGGTCATGCCCGACGTCGAGAAGGTGAGCTGACGACATGGCGAAAGCGAAGATGGCCACGGACATCCCGAAGTCGATCACGATGCCCGACACCGTCGAGACGCGGCTCGGGACGCTCCGCTTCACCGATGGGTTTCCCGACGATGCGACGGTCGAGAAGGTGTTCGACAACCTCGACTTCCAGCACGCCGTTCAGGCATTCCTGACCTCGATGCCCGCCGCGTCACTGGCCGCCATCCGTAAAGCGGCTGCGCGACTTCGGGCCGGACAACCAGACGGTGACCATCTTCGAGTCTTGATGGACTCGCGATCGCTGTATCTCACAGCAAATACCGAAAGCATCTACGCGATGGCGTGGCTCGAATCTCAAGAACGGCCCCATCGTTCTCAGAGTCCGCCGAACACGCTCGGACTGGTCGACGATTCTGGTTCCGCTACGTCACCGACCTCGGGATCGCCGGACCCGACAAGGGGAAGGGCGGCAAGTTCCTGTTCCTCCCTCCTGATTTCACAGGCACGCCGCCCGAGGGCTACCACACGTTCAAGTCCCGAACCTTCAACAACTGGTTCGGGACCCGTGGCTTTCAAGTGAACGGCGATCCGAAGCCGGGTGTGGACGCCATCAAGCAGCAGCTGCGGATCTATCCGCTGGCGGACGCCGCGAAGCCGCCGGCGACGAACTTCGTCAACGTGTCCGGGAAGGCCTTCAACACGATCCACGCGATGGACGCCTCGTTCTTCGAGGAAGTGAACGAGGTCATCCAGGAGGAGCCGGCCGACGCGATCGATCCCGAAACGCTGGGACTGCTGGCCTCGATCGGCATCGAGAAGGGCACACCGTTCGCGCCCGATGCGCGGATGAAGAAGATCCTCACCGAGGCGGCGGCGGTCGGGCAGGCCACGGTCCGCGCCCTCGCCTATCGGTGCCGATTGAAGGAGGCGTTCTTCTATCCGGACAGCGCGTGGAACACGCCGTTCGTCGGCGGCAGCTCACGAGTTCCTGCACCATGGCGCGCGCCTGCTCGACGCGCGCTCGTATTTCTTTTTCTATGCGACCGGCATCACGCCGGCGATGGCGATTCAGAGGGTCGGCGCCGGCTCCGCGTACGCCGCCGCATTCGTGGACGCGAAGAACCAGCCGATGGACGGCAGCAAGACCTACAAGCTGCATCTGCCGGCCGGCATCCCGGCCAAGCAGTTCTGGTCGCTGGTGCTCTACGACACCCAGACGCGCTCGATGCTGCAGACCGATCAGCAGTTTCCCAGCATCGGCAGCCAGAAGAAGGGCGTCGCGATCAACCCCGATACCTCGGTGGATGTCTACTTCGGGCCGACGGCGCCGTCAGGCAAGGAGGGCAACTGGGTGCAGACCTGGCCCGGCAAGGGATGGACCGTGATTCTTCGCCTCTACGGACCGCTGCAGCCGTTCTTCGACAGGACGTGGCGACCCAGCGAGATCGAGGAAGTCCGCTGACGCACGCCAACCGAGAGAACCGATCGCCGTCGCGTCGAGCCTGCAATCGTCACGTCACCGAGGTGGTGACGTCAGCAGGAATTCGCGGATCGTCGCGGCGACCGCCTCCGGCTGTTGCAGCCCGATCGTCATATGGTTGCGGCTCTGGTGATCTGTGTGACGGTCACGTGTCTGAGCTCGCGCTGGACACGCTCCATGCTGGCCTGTCGGAAGGGCAGCATGATGGTCTGATTGAAATCGCGCAGCTTCTGTACGAGCGCAGGATCCGAACGATCAAGGGGGAAGAACGTCGTGGCATAGAGCGCGAGCGTTGGCGCCTGCACTTTGGTGTAGTCGCGCTTCCAGTTGCCGAGCGTCGCGAACACCGCGGCGGACGCGTGGTCGTTCGGCGCCAGATGCAAGGTTCCGACGGCATCGGGCTGAGCCACGTCACGAATATACGCTTCAAGCCGGGGGTCCATGGCACGGCCTTCCCGAGCCATGCCGTCTATACCAGGTCCGGACCGCGTGAATTGATCGCGGATCCGGAGCGCCCGGACCGTTCGCGGCGAGAATGTCGACGAATGCTTTGAAGAAGACCGGCGAGGACCAGTCATAGCCGCCGTCCAAATAGATAAGCTTGTCGACGCGCTCGGGATACTGGCCGGCGTACGGGTAGCTTCATTGCCGCCCATCGACCAGCCGAGCACGCTCATGCGCGTGATGCCAAGGTGGTCAGCCAGTTGCCGGAATTCCTCGGCGAGCGTTGCCGCATCGTAGGGGCCCGCCGGCGCGTCCGACAGGCCATGGCCGCGGCGAGCGTAGGCGATGATGCGGAAGCGGTCGTGCAGGAGCGAAAGCGAGATCGTCGAAGACGTGTGGGTCGTCACCGATCCCGGTGCATCATGACCAGAGCCGGTCCATCGCCGCCCCAGTCCAGATAATTGAGGCTGACACCGTTGACCTTCGCGAAGGCCGACTTGTGTGGCGAGGCGTCCGTGTAGTTCACACGGGGATATCTCGCCACCTCGCGTGTTTGCGCGGTTGCGAATGCCGACACTCAGCGCAAGAAAAACGGATGCGAGCTTCACAGGATCGTCGAGCTGCATCACGTTGTTCCCTCCAGTCGTCGCTGCTGGGCGCTAGCAGCCCGTGGTTAAAAGGGGATCGACACGATCGATCCGCCGTACTACACTCCCGGCATGGCCATGGGTCGTCGCAAGGACCGAGCACGGACGCCAGGATTGTGGATTGCCGCCAATGAGTTGCCGCCGACCGGCGGGCACCCGTTCTACCAGCGGCTGAATCAGGTCCTGGACGCGCACGCGTTCGACGAGTTCGTCGAAGCGCAGTGCGCGCCGTTCTACGCGGACGACGGTGGGCCGCCCGAGTCTGACGCCGGGCACGTACTTCCGGCTGCTGCTGATCGGGTACTTCGAGGGCATCGACTCGGAGCGCGGGATCGCGTGGCGCACCGCCGATTCGCTCGCGCTGCGTGGCTTCCTGGGCCTGGGTCTCGACGAGACGCCGCCCGAGCACTCCACGATCTCGCGGACGCGGCGCCTGATCGATCTGGAGACGCACCGCGCGGTCTTCACGTGGATCCTGCAGGTCCTGGCGACGGCGGATCTCGTCAAGGGGAAGACGATCGGGATCGATGCGACCACGCTGGAGGCCAACGCGGCGCTGCGGAGCATCGTGCGGCGCGATTCGGGCGAGACGTACCAGGAGTTTCTGACGCGACTGGCGCAGGCCTCGGGCATCGAGACGCCGACGCGGGCCGATTTGGCGCGGCTCGATCGCAAGCGCCCGAAGAAAGGCCGCAATACCGAGTGGCGGCATCCGCACGACCCCGACGCGCGCATCACGAAGATGAAGGACGGCCGCACGCATCTCGCCCACAAGGCCGAACACGCGGTCGATCTGGAGACCGGTGCGGTCGTCGGCGTGACGGTGCAGGGCGCCGATCAGGGCGACACGACGACGATCGCCGAGACGCTGACGACGGCGGCCGAAGAACTCGAGGCCGTGGCCGACGGCGACCGACGGCGAGACGGCGGTGATCGACGAGGTCGTCGCCGACAAGGGGTACCACAGCAATCAGGTGCTCGTCGATCTGGCGGCGCTCGACCTGCGGACCTACATCGCCGAGCCCGATCGCGGGCGGCGCAACTGGAAGAAGAAGGCCGGCGGCCCGCGACGCCGTGTATGCCAATCGTCGACGCATTCGCGGCACGCGCGGGCGGGCGTTGCAGCGGCGCCGAAGCGAGCGACTGGAGCGGCCGAATGCGCATCTCTACGAGACCGGTGGGATGCGGCGCACGCATCTGCGGGGGCACACGAACATCTTGAAACGGCTGCTTCGTGCACATCGGCGGCTTCAATCTCGGACTCTTGATGCGGACCCTCATCGGCGTCGGCACGCCGCGCGGCCTGCAGGGGCGGCTGGCGGCGCTCATCGCCCTCGTCATCGCGCTGCGGACCCAGGTCGTCGACTTCTGGCGTCACCACCAGGCACCATCCGCTGATCAATCGGCTGGATTCACGCCGCATCATCGTTTCGAGCTGCTACCTGTCGGCGCGTCAGAAGGGCCGTTTAACCACGGGCTGCTAGGGGAGCACCATAGCAAAACTACCGGTGCACGGAAAGGACCGACGTGTACCGAGAAACATGTCCGGCGCATACGGCAGCAAGTGATCCCGAGAACTGTGTAGAAACTGTGTAAGGTCGCGAAAACCGCCGACAAACACCGCCGTTTACGGCGTCGCATCGAGGAGCATTGTGTAGCGGGAAGCCGTTGAATCCATTGCGCGATGGAGTGTTTCGGTGTTACTCGATGCGCTGGCCCGAATCGTTTTCCAAGCGTGCTCCTTCAACCACTCGGACATCTCTCCGTATATTTAGAATCAACGAGTTGCGGGCGGCCTGTAAGATACTATCGCAAAACCCACCTTCAAATCTTAACGTCACGCGATGCCGTTTGTATTCAGCAACTTGCGGGCCTGTCCAGATCGATCGTCGAAGAAATTGTGTAAGACCGCTTAATATCCTCAGATCACTTACCGCTATTTCTCGTCGGGTCCGCCAACGATCAGCCTGTTCTGACGCTGGTGCCTCGAGCTAGCTGGAACCGTCGCGGTAGCGTCACACCGCGAGCACCTCCGCGGAATGATACGAAACTCTCAGGGGCCGCCTCGTCGGGCGACTCCGCTCCCGGGAATTGGCGCCTCGTCGAGATCGCTCCCCAGTCCAATCCCAGCGCACCCAGACGAGAGGTTCGACGCCGGCCCTGACAGTCCACCTGCGCAGTGCCCAATGCGCATGGCAGCTTGGACCTTCTCCCGGAGACTCTGGTCAGACTTGGTGCCGTTGGGCTCAAGCAGGTAGGCACTGAGCGGCCGCCGCCACCAGGCAGGTACATTGTCTGCTCTATGAGAGCAGCATCCGACACGCTGGGCCGATTTTTGGCTGGAATCCCTGCGGATCCCTCGAGGCGCGCGGCTGCTGCCCACGATATGCCGTGGCCTGGCACGGCATGTTGGAACGGAGGTGTGTTTCGATCCAGGTCGGCAAGGTGAATCTAGGGGGGCGGTCATGACTATCTTGGTCGAACGACAACACTCGTCCATCTCTCCCGACGAAGCGAGACCAGGGCTGGACTCTTGGACGGATGGCGCGGCGAAGTCCGGAATTGTTGATTTCGTTCTGCGGGTCACCACGGCTGGAGGTCCAGGGTTCATCCCGCCTGTCGAACGCATCGCGGTATTCGACAACGACGGCACGCTCTGGTGCGAAAAGCCGATGCCCGTCGGGCTCGCCTTCTCTTCCGGCGGCTCCGGCGGATGGCGGACGGACCGTCGCTGCGCGAGCGCCAGCCGTGGAAGGCCGCGTACGAGAAGGACTACGCGTGGTCGGCGGCGTGATCACCAAGCACTACCGCGGCGACGACAGTGACGTGAAGGTGCTGCTGGGCGGCATGTTCAAGCGTTCGCGGGCATGACGATCGAGGACTACGAGGCTGCCGTCGACGGATTCCTCGCGGGGGACAGCATCCGACGCTGGGCCGGCCCTCTCGGAGTGCGGCTACTTGCCGATGGTCGAGCTGCTGCGTATCTCGAGTCGCAACGGGTTCACGACCTACATCGCCTCGGGCGGCGACCGCGACTTCATGCGTCCGATCACCGAGAGATCTACGGCATGCCGCCCGAGCGCGTCATCGGCAGCTCCATCGCGCTCGCTACAAGGACGGCGTGGCCGGACGCTCGCCTACATCGCCAAGCCGGACGTGTTCGACGACGGTCCGGTCAAGCCGGTACGCATCTGGAGCCGGATCGGCCGCCGGCCGATCCTCGCCGTCGGCAACTCCAACGGCGATATCCCGATGCTGCAGTTCGCCGGTGGGCACGACCGTCCGGCGCTGCGGCTGCTGGTCCTCCACGACGACAGGGCGCGAATTCGCCTACGTCGCCGGCGCCGAGCAGTCGCTCGAGCGCGCGAAGGCGAGGGCTGGACGGTGGTCAGCATGAAGAACGACTGGAAGAGAGTGTTCGACTAAGTCGAGCGATTGGGGGAGGCTACGCGTCCGAACGCGCTCGGATGCCACGCAGGTGTTACGAAGTGTACAGGAGGACTCACATGGCAAAGAGCGGCAAGCCGAACATTCTCTTCATCATGGCCGACGACATTGGCTGGTTCAATCTGAGCTGCTACAACCACGGCGTTATGGGCTATCGCACGCCGAACATGGATCGTATCGCCCGCGAGGGCGGGATGTTCACGGACTTTTATGGCCAGCAAAGCTGCACCGCTGGCCGTGCGGCGTTCCTCACGGGCCAGCAGCCGATCCGCACAGGCCTGACCAAGGTCGGCATGCCCGGCGCCGGCCTGGGGATCAAGGCCGAAGACGTGACCATCGCACAGGTGCTCAAGGGCTTGGGTTACGCAACCGGGCAGTTCGGCAAGAATCATCTCGGCGATCGCCACCAGCACCTGCCGACGGTGCATGGCTTCGATGAATTCTTCGGGAACCTGTATCACCTCAACGCCGAGGGGAGCCCGAGTATGACTCCTACCCCAAGGACCCCAAGTTCAAGGCAAAATACGGCCCCCGGGGCGTCCTCAAGTGCAAGGCGACGGACAAGGACGATGCGACCGTCGATCCGGTGTTCGGAAAGGTTGGCAAGCAGACCATCGAGAACACGGGCCCCCTCACCAAGAAGCGGATGGAGACGGGGACGAGGAATTCCTGGCCGCCGCCTTCGACTTCATGGAGCGCAAGACGAAAGAGAACGCGCCGTGGTTCTGCTACTTCAACCCCACGCGCATGCACGTGTTCACGCATCTGAAGCCATCGTCAGTGGGCAAGACCGGGCACGGCCTCTACCCGGACGGGATGGTCGAGCTCGATGGCTACGTCGGCGATCTGCTGAAGAAGCTCGACGATCTCGGCGTGGCCGAGAATACGATTGTGGTCTTCACCACGGACAACGGCGCGGAAGAGTGCATCTGGCCGGACGGTGGTGCGACGCCGTTCCGCGGCGAAAAGGACACCAACTGGGAGGGCGGCTGGCGCGTCCCCTGCGTGATGCGGTGGCCTGGCGTCATCAAGCCCGGCGAGGTGATCAACGAGATCGGGTCGCTCACGGACTTCCTGCCGACCTTCGCGGCTGCCGCCGGGGATCCGGACACCGTCGCCAAACTCAAGAAGGGACACGATGTCGGCGGCACGAAGTTCAAGGTGCATATCGATGGCTGCAACCTGCTGCCGTTCCTGTCCGGCAAGGAGCCCTGCCCGCGCAACGGCTTCATCTACTGGAGCGACGATGGCGACCTGATGGCGTTGCGCGTGCAACAGTACAAGATCGTGTTCGCTGAGCAGCTCGCGACGGGACTCAGGTCTGGCGCGAGCCGCTGAAGCAGATGCGCATCCCCAAGATGTTCGATCTGCGATCGGATCCGTTCGAGGCGGGCGAGGACAGCATCAAATACAACGACTGGTTCGTCGAGCACGTCCCGTATCAGTACGCCGCGCAGGCGGTCGTGCACGAGTGGCTCGAAAGCTTCAAAGAGTTCCCACCGCGACAAAAGGCAGCCAGCTTCACCGTCGATCAGATCGTCGAGAAGCTGATGCCGCGAGGCTGACGTCAGACGAGAGCGGGCGGCGAGCGAATCTCGCCGCCCGAGTGCTCGCCGGAACAGCGGGCCAGCAACTCGCTTTTCCGTCACGCTGTTATATTCGCAATGAAAGCGAGTCGAGCCATGGAACGTGGTCCCGGATTGCATGCGGTGGAACAAGCGCAGGACGTGCGGCAGCCTCCGTTCGCTGACATGGTATGGATTCCCGCGCGCACGTTTCGCATGGGCTCGGACAATCATTATCCGGAGGAGCGCCCGGCCCATCTCGTGTCGGTCGACGGGTTCTGGATCGATCGCGCTCCGGTCACGAATGCGCGCTTCACGCGGTTCGTCGAGGCGACGGGTCACCTGACCTTCGCCGAGAAGGCGCCCGATCCCGCGCAGTATCCGGGTGCGCTGCCCGAGATGCTGTATGCGGGCTCGCTCGTGTTCGCGCGGCCCGCCGGTCCCGTGGATCTGCGGAATCTCACGAACTGGTGGACGTTCATGCGCGCCGCCGACTGGCGGCATCCGCATGGTGAGGCCACCACCATCGACGGGCTCGAGCAACATCCGGTCGTGCACGTCACCTGCGGCGACGCCGAAGCCTTCGCCACGTGGGAAGGCAAGTCGCTGCCGACGGAGGCGGAGTGGGAGCTCGCGGCACGGGGCTGGTTGGAGGGAGCGGACTACGCGTGGGGAGACGCGTTCCTGCCCGACGACCGCCACATGGCCAATACCTGGCAGGGCGAGTTTCCCTGGCAGAACCTCGCGACCGACGGGTATGAGGGCACGTCGCCGGTCGGCGCGTTTCCCGCGAACGGCTATGGGCTCCACGACATGATCGGCAACGTCTGGGAATGGACGACCGACTGGTACGTCGCCAAGCATCCGAATGAGGTCGTGAAGGCCTGCTGCACGCCGCACAATCCGCGAGGGCCACAAGAGGGCGACAGCTATGATCCCGGCCAACCCGCGATCCGAAATTCCACGCAAGGTGATCAAGGGCGGCTCCACCTCTGCGCGCCCAACTACTGCCGACGTTATCGGCCGGCCGCACGATTCCCGGAACCGATCGACACGTCGACCTGTCATCTGGGCTTCCGCTGCGTACGGCCGGCGCCTCAGGGATGACCGGCCATGGAAGACACGCTGGTGCGCATCTGGGAGCACCTGGTTGGACGACTCAGCAGGCCCCTCACGTTCGCCTTCTGCTGCAGCCGATCGTGTCGACGCTGTTCGCCGTCCGCGACGGATTGCGCGACGCCCGGACCGGGCGATCGCCGTTCCTCGGGACCATTCTCGGCAGCCCTGTGACCGCCGGCGCCTAATCCGCGAGGGCCTCATCGCGATTGGGAAGCTGGCAGTGTTCGCGATCGTCCTCGACTTCGTCTACCAGCTGATCGTGTTCCGGCGCATCTATCCCGCCGAAGCGATCGACGTGGCGCTTCTGCTCGCGATCGTGCCGTATTTCGTGCTCCGCGGCCCGGTCACTCGAATCGCCCGCTCTGGGTCAGCCAGGGGAGCGTGCGTCGGACGACGATCCCAGCCGGGTGGCCAACAGGATCACGAATCGCAAGGCCGGGACTGATGGACGAGGTGCTCCTCGGCGTCTCGCGATTCGTTGGGCTAGTGATTGACGCGATGGCGGTCGCGATCGTCGGCTACGGCGCGGTCGAAGCGTTCCTCCGGCTTGTCCGGTCGGAATCGCGCCGAGCGCATCGCATGGTATGCGAAAGGCCGTCTGGCAGCGTTTCGGCGTTGCCTGCTCCCCGGTCTCGAGTTCCAGCTCGCCGCGGACATTATTCGTACCGTGGTGTCCCCCACGTGGAGAGACATCGGCGGGCTCGCGGCGATCGCAGCCCTCGAGAAGGACGTCGAGCGGGCAGAAATTGATCGATGGCCGAGGGGTTGCGCGAGAATGACCTTGCGACCTTCGTCGCACGCGAGCAGCCCCTGGTCCGGAGCGCGAGAGGCGACGTTTGTGTGTGGATGACTGTGGCGCCTCGCGCCGGTGGCTGCCCCGATATAATCGGGCTCGGTGCATCCTGCTCTCTCGGCCGACGAGCTCGCCGCCGGTAACGTCGCCCTCGAGGCCGGCGATTGGCTGCAGGCGCAGTTCGCCTTCGAGCGGGCATTGTCGCGCGAGACGACACCTGAGGCGCTCGAAGGGCTCGGCGTCGCCGCCTGGTGGCTCAATCTTGCCGAGGTCGTGTTCGATGCGCGGGAGCGGGCGTATCTCGCGTATCGCGATCGTGGCGACGTGGTGGCAGCCGCCCGGGTCGCGGTCTGGATCGCCTGGGACAGCGCCGCGTTCCGTGGCGAAGGCGGTGTGGCCAAAGGCTGGCTGCAGCGCGCGCGTCGTCTGCTCGATGGGCAGCCGGAATCGGCGGAGCATGCGTGGCTCGCCGCGCGTGCCGCGGTGTTCGCGCTGCTCGACGATGGCGATCCGGAAGAGGCGGAGGCACTGGCCAGCGAGGCGATCCGCATCGGCCAGACGCTCGGCGCGATCGATTACGAGATGGTCGGCCGGGCGCTGTATGGCTTTGCGCTGGTGACGACTGGACGCGTGACGGAGGGAATGCGGGCGCTCGACGAAGTGAGCGCCGCGATCCTCGGCGGAGAGCTGCGCGATCGTCTGCTCATTGGCCTCGCCGGCTGCTACCTGATCGGCGCGTGCGATCGTGTGCGCGATCACGGGCGCGCCGTGCAGTGGTGCGACCGCATCAAGGAACACAGCCGCAAGTGGGGACTGAAGCCGCTGTTTGCGGTGTGCCGTACCCAGTACGCATCGGTATGCATTTGGCGCGGCGCCTGGGACGAAGCCGAGCGCGAGCTGACCAGCGCGTGCGACGAGCTCGCGATTTGTCGTCCCGGCATGACCACCGACGGACTGGCCCGCCTCGGTGAGCTGCGGCGCCGGCAGGGACGGCTCGATGAAGCCGCCTCGTTGTTCGAGCGGAGCGGTACCCATCCCATCGCCCTGCTCGGACGCGCGGCTATCGCCCTTGATCGCGGCGATCCGCGCACCGCCGCGGACCTCGCCGAGCGCTACCTACGGCGGCTGCCGGCGAAGAACCGCACCGAGCGCGGCGCGGCGCTCGAAGTGCTGATTCGTGCCTGCGCCGCGCCCGGACGCGATCAGGATCTCGATCGTGCGCGCGCCGCATTCACCGAGTTGCGCGACATCGCGACCACGGCACAGACGTCGCCGCTGCTGGCGTCGGCGAGCCTGGCCGCCGGGCTGATTGCCGTTGCCGATGGCAATCGCGACCTCGCCAGGCGCGAGCTCGAGGACGCCGTCGATTTGTTCGATCGCAGTGGCGCGCCGTTCGAAGCCGCGCGGGCGCGCATGAACCTGGCGCTGGTGCTGGAGCAGCTGAATCGCGCTGCCTGCCGCCATTGCGGAAGTGGATCGGTGCCTGGAGGCGCTGACCGGACTCGACGCGAAGCTCGACGCATCGATCGCACGCGAAATGCGTGAGCGGATGGCAGGCCGGCCACTGGGCAAACCGGGCGCCAGCGCTCGCAACACGAGCGGCCTCTCGGCGCGCGAACTCGAAGTGCTGCGGTTGATTTCGGCCGGTCTCAGCAACCAGGCGATTGCCGAGCGCCTGTGCATCAGCGAGCACACCGTGCATCGCCACGTCGCCAATACGCTGTCGAAGCTGGACGTCCCGTCGCGATCGGCCGCCGTCGCCCACGCCGCCAAACTGGGCCTGCTGTAGCGTCCGGCTTCAGCCCGACCCTGGCCGATCTGCAGTCGGCCTCTACACCGGCCACCGTTGGCGTAGGTCCAGCTCTAGCCGGACGCATGGCCCGAACCGGCCATTTCGCGTTGTCGCTGCAAAATGACCCGATCCGGGGAAGCTGCGCCTGTCGCGCGATTGCTACAGTTCGCCGCATGACACACACCACCCTGCAACCCGAAACGCCGATCGCCACCGCCAGCCCGCTGGCGGAGGCCCTTGCCACTCGTCTCGAAGACGGCGCGCGCGCCCTGATCGCGTTTGCCCTCAGCCTGTCGGAAGCCGAGTGGCGGACACCGATGCCGCACGACGGCCGCACGCTGGGCGTCATCGTGCACCACGTCGCCAGCGTGTACCCGATCGAAGTGCAGCTCGCGCAGACCATCGCTGCGGATCAGCCGGTGACGGGCGTGACTGCGGCTGACATCGACGCGATGAACGCCGGACACGCCACCGAACACGCCGCGGTGACGAAGAACGTGGCGGTCGATCTGCTTCGCCACAACAGCGCTGCCGCCGCGGCAGCGATCCGCGCGCTGACCGACGAACAGCTCGCCAGTGCCGCGCCGGTGTCGCTCTACGCGGATGCGCCGCTGACGTGTCAATTCGTGCTCGAGGATCACGCCGTCCGCCACAGCTACCATCATCTCGCCCGGATGCGCCGGGTCGTCGGCCGCTAGGTCGACGGCGAAAGGATCGGACCATGACCACTGTTACCGCCGGCGCCACACCGGCCTTTCGATCAAGGCGAGGCAGCAGGCGATGTGGGCCTCCGGAGATTTCGCCGTCGTCGGCACGACACTGCAGATCGTCGGCGAGCTGCTGTGCGAGGCCGTGGACATCCGCTCGTCCGACCGCATCCTCGACGTGGCGGCGGGCAACGGCAACGCGACGCTGGCGGCGGCGCGGCGCTTCGCGCAGGTCACGTCGACCGACTACGTCCCCGCGCTCCTCGAACGCGGACGCCCCCGCGCCGAGGCGGAAGGGCTCGATGTCGCGTTCGAGGTCGCCGACGCCGAAAACCTTCCGTTCCCCCCGGCGAGCTTCGACGCGGTCCTCTCGACGTTCGGCGTCATGTTCGCGCCCGATCACGTGCGGCGGCCAGCGAGATGCTGCGGGTGTGCCGGCCCGGCGGTCGCATCGGCCTCGCCGCGTGGACGCCGGAAGGATTCCTCGGCCAGATGTTCAGGGTCATCGCCGCGTACGTGCCGCCACCTCCCGGGTGCCCTCGCCGCTGCAGTGGGGAACGAAGGGCCACCTCGGAGAGCTGTTCGGTGGCGCGAAGTCGATCGGCACGCGTCCGGGACTTCACGTTCCGGTATCGCTCGCGGAGCACTTCGTCGAGGTGTTCCGCACGTTCTACGGCCCGGTCCACAAAGCGTTCGCGGCGCTCGACGCCGAGCGTCAGGCGGCGCTCGAAGCCGATCTGCTGACGCTGCTGCGACGAGCGCGGCGGCGCACGGGCTTGTCGTTCCGGCGGAATATCTCGAGACGGTCATCGTCAGATGAAGACGCTGCGCCTGATGTGCGTCCTCGCCCACCCGGACGACGAGTCGCTCGGGACGGGCGGGACGCTGGCGAAGGACGCGGCGGAAGGAGTTGAGACTTACCTCGTCATGGCGACGCGCGGCGAACGCGGGCGCTTCGGCGACGGCGGCGAGCGTCCTGCGCCGGAGATCGTCGGCCGGATGCGAGAGGCGGAGCTCGGCGCCGCGGCAAAGGAGCTCGGGCGTCCGCGAGGTGTCGATGCTCGGGTATCCCGACGGCGCGCTCGACACTGTTGATCCCGCGCGGGCGCAGGAGGCGATCGCCGGCCACTTCCGCCGCATCCGGCCGGACGTCGTGATCACGTTCGGCCCCGAGGGCGCCTACGTCATCCGGATCACATTGCGATCTCCCAGTTCACGATCGCCGCCGCCTGGGTACGCGCCGCCGATCGCGACTACGCGGTGGCAAAGCTGTATCACATCGCCTGGAGCACGAAGACCTGGGCCGCCTATCAATCCGCGCTCAAGAAGTTGACCAGGACCCGTTGACCGCGTCGAGCGGCAGGTCATTCCCGGACCCGGACTGGGGAGTCACAACGAGAATCGATACGAGTGCGGTGTGGCCGACCGTGTGGCGCGCGGTGCAGTGCCATCGCACGCAGATGAGCATTTACAAGAACCTCGCGGGACTGGCCGACGAACACCATCGCGCGCTCTGGGGCGTGCAGGAGTGGATGACCGCGCATTCAGCCTGGTGAATGGCGGCCGGACGCGGGAAACCGATTTGTTCGAAGGACTGCGATGACACCGACCAAGAACGCCGAGACGATTAGCGGCCTGTACCGCCGCCCTCGATATGACCGGCAGCGCATTCCGCGAAGCCGGTCATCGCCTCGTCGATCAGATTGCCGCGTGGCTGGAGACGATGCCAGACGGCCCGGTGATGCGCGACGAATCGCCGGCCGACGTGCGACGGGCGCTGCAGGCCGACCGGGCGTTACCGGACGCGCCCACCGACGCGCGCGTGCTGCTCGACGAAGCGTGCGACCTGCTTTTCAACCACTCGTTGTTCAACGGACACCCGCGCTTCTTCGGTTACATCACCTCCAGTGCGGCACCTCTCGGCGCGCTCGGCGATCTGCTCGCATCGTCCATCAACGCCAACGTCGGCGCATGGCGGCTGTCGCCGATGGCCACTGAGATCGAAGCGCAGACCATCCGGTGGATTGCGGAGCTGATTGGGTTTCCCGCCGGCGCCGGCGGTCTGCTGGTGAGCGGCGGCAACATGGCGAACTTCGTCTGCTTCCTCGCCGCGCGCCGCGCCAAAGCGCCGGAAGCGCGGGCCGCGGGGCTGCGCGGCGCGGTTGCGCCGCTGCGCGTCTACGCGTCGACGGAGACCCACACCTGGATCCAGAAGGCCGCCGATCTGTTCGGCCTCGGCACGGATGCCATTCGCTGGATCGCCGCCGACGCCGACCAGCGCATGGATGTCGCCGCGCTCGAGCGGCACATCGTCGCCGACGTCGCCAACGGCGATCGTCCGGTCCTGGCCGTTGGTACCGCGGGGACCGTGAGCACCGGAGCGGTCGATCCGCTGGCGGAGATCGCGGATGTCTGCCGTCGCCACGACGTCTGGTTCCACGTCGACGGCGCGTATGGGGCGTTCGCGTCGAGCGTGCCCGGCGCGCCGGCGAGCCTGCGCGCGATCGAACACGCCGATTCCGTGGCGGTCGATCCGCACAAGTGGCTCGATGTGCTACTCGAAGCGGGCTGCGCGCTGGTCCGCCGGCCAGCGGATCTGCTGCATACCTTCTCGTATCACCCGTCGTATTACCAGTTCGATC
>CAVVIH010000004.1:0-555238 GCA_963748295.1 uncultured Acidobacteriota bacterium
CGGACAGGTCGGTGACGAATTGAGGGCGCTCGGGCCGCGGGCCGATGAAGCTCATGTCGCCGCGCAGCACGTTCCACAACTGCGGCAACTCGTCGAGTCGGGTCTTGCGCAGAAACCGGCCGACCGGCGTGATGCGCGGGTCGTTCAACGCGGACCAGATCGGGCCGGTGACGGCTTCCGCGTCCGCACGCATGGTCCGGAGCTTGTAGATCCTGAACAGGCGGCCGTTCAGTCCGACCCGGTCCTGGCTGTAGATCGCGCCGCCTGGTGACGTCAGTTTCACGAGTGCCGCCGCCGCCAGCAGGAAGGGCGCGGTCACGACGAGGACGACGAGCGCGAGCGCCAAATCGAGCGCGCGTTTTCCGGTCAGCAGCAGGGAAGTCTTGCGAAACCCGGACGAGAACACGAACCAGCTGGGACGGAGAGTCTCAAGAGCAATCTTCCCCGTGTACTCCTCGTACGCCGATGCCAGATGGTCGAAGGTCACATTGGTCCGCAGCCGGATGTCGAGCAGCTGATCCATGGGAAGCTTGCCCCTCGCGTCCGACAGGCTCACGACAATGCGATCCGCGCCAGTGCTCTGGATCATCGCCGGAATGTCTTCGACGGCGCCCACGAGGTGGCCGAGCACTCTCTGGCCGACTCGCCCGTCATCCGAATCGGCGAACCCGACGATTTCGACGCCGACCTCGTGCCGGCGATCGTCGAGCTCGTGGGCCAGCTGCACGGCCGCCCGATTCGTGCCGACGATCAACAGCCGCTTGCGCGGTGCGACCCGTGCCGTCAGCCACGCGAAAGTCAGACGCCACGACGGCACGAGCGAGATCACGAGCAGGCCTGCGATCACAAAGACATTGGGCCCGATCACCCAGCTGGGAAACCACGCGTACAGCAACGCAAGAATCAGCGCCGTGGCGCCGACGGCCGCGATCAACTTGGTGAGAAATTCACGAGCGTTCTGGATTCGCGGGCGGTCGTACAGGTCCGCGTAGTGGAGGCACAGCTGACAGATGCCGACCATCAGGATGACGCGCAGGATGCCACCGCCGCCGGCCAAAGCTGGCACCGCGAGCGGACCGAGCTGCATGAAGGTACCGGCAACGACCGACGTCAGCAGGAGACAGGTCTCGCCTGTGAGCAGTACGACGAAACGTGGGGTGGGGATGACCATGTCGTCCTCAGCCTCGACTCGAACTAAACCACGCCCGGCGGCGGCGCCCGCCGTTGCCTTGCGGGTATCCGTACTGGCCGTAGCCGTACCCCGCGGCGACTTCCGTCGGCTGGGCCCGGTTGAGGACGACCCCGAGCGTGCGCGACGCACCGATTGCCGCGACCGCACGTGCGGCCACCTGCGGCGATGTGGTGGTCGCACTCACGACCATGACGCACGTATCCAGCCGGTCGGCGACCAGCTCGGCATCCGGAAAGAGCACGACCGGCGGCGTGTCCACCACGACCCAGTCGAAATCGTCGCGTGCCTCCGACAGGAACCGGCCGGCCGCATCCGACGCGAGCAGCGAAACCGGATCCGGGTCGTGGTGCCCGGCGGTGATCACGGAAAGCGCCGGCGGCAGTGTGTGGACCGGCAGGCGCCCGCCCGGCCTCTTGAGAATGTCGGTCAGCCCGGCGCCGTTTTCGATCTGGAGCAGCTGGTGGACCGACGGTTTCCTCAAGTCTCCGTCGACGAGCAGGACCCGCCGCTTGAACGATCGGCTCAGCATCAGCGCGAGGTTCGTCGCGCACAGCGTCTTGCCCTCGGACCCGACGGCGCTCGTGACCAGGAGGCTGCGGATTCCGTCCTTGAGCTGCGCGTGGTGCAGCGCCGTCCCGAGATGCCGATACTGCTCGACGAATACCGGATCCGCCTCCGGATGGACGATGAGCCGCCGATCGTCCAGATCGCTGAACGGGCAGCTTTCAGCGGATTGCTCTGATGTCCGGCTCGTGTCGCGAAGATCGAACAGCCTGATCGATCCTGCCGACGCCTCCGCGTAGCTCGCGTTATTCACCTGGTCCGTCTCCTTTGCCTACTTCAACAGTCGCCACGCGAGCGCGGCAGCGCACGCAACGAAAGCGGTCCCGAGCGACAAGACAGCCGCGGTCCGACCGACGCGCGGACGCGAGGCGGACACGAGAGGAATGGCGGCCAGCACCGGCAGCCCGAGCGCGGCGAGGACGTCGTCCTGCGTTCGCAGCCTGGGGTCGAACCGCTCGAAACTCGCCGCGGCGATCAAGCCGATTCCCAATCCTGCAAGGACGGCAATCGCGTAGAGACGGGCGCGGTTCGGGGCGAATGGCTCCTCGGGCAGCCGCGCCGGATCGAGAACTTTGAAATGCGCCCCGATCTGCTGCCGCTCGAGGTTCGCCGCAATCGAGGACTCCTGCTTCTTGGCCAGCAGGCCGCGGTAGTTCTGCTGGAGCGTGTCGTAGTCGCGCATCAGCGCCGTCAGCTCCGCTTCGCGCGCGGGCGCACCTTCGATGCGCTTTTGATAGTTGAGCAGGGCGCTGCGAAGCCGTTCACCATCGGCCGTTTTCTCGGCAACCTGCCGCTGCACTTCCGACAGCTCCGTCCGGAGATCCTCCAGACGGCTGCTGCGAATCGCTTCCGTGGCGTCCCGACCGGCCGTCCCGCCCTGGCGAACGCTTTCGGCTTCCGCGCGCTTCCGCAGCTCGGCGATCGTCTGCTTCATGGCGACGAGGTCGGGGTGCTGCCCGGTCAGCGTCGATTGCATGTCCCTCATCGACGCCTCCGCGCGTTCGAGCTGCTCGGCGGCGGTAAGCGCCGACGGATCTGCGCCGCCGCGCGCGCCGTTTTCCATCAGCGCGCTGAGGTTGGCGTCTTTGAGCGACCGCTCGAGGACCAGCTGCCGGTCGCGATCGCGGTTCAGAGAGTCGGCCAGCACCTGCAGCTGCATTTCGGTGTTGTGCAGGCCCGTCACGTTCGCCTCGAGCTGGGTCGGCAGTCCGCCGTTGTGCCGGCGGCGGTATTCCGTCAGCTTCGTCTCGTTCTCGATCAGCCTGCGGCGGGCGTCCTCGAGCTGCGTCTCGAGGAAGTGGTCGGTACCCTCAGCGAGCGCCGCACGATCGACCGATGTCTGGTCGATGAAGAGCGACACGAGTCGCTCGACCACCCGCATCGCGACCTCCGGACTCTCGGAGATGAATCCCAGACGGAACGCGTCCCCCTTGAGCGGCTTGATCTCGATGTCGCGCGTGCGCATCGAGTCGACGATGTCCTGCATGGCCGCGGTCTTCCGCTCGTCGGCGTACAAATCGAACTCGCGAATGATCCGCTCCAGCTCGGTCCGGCTGAGAATCTGCTGCGTGATCGCCTGCAGCCTGTCGTTGCTCCGCATCGTCACGGTCGAGCGCACGAACGTCTCCGGAACCCGCTGCGGAACGACCAGCAGGAGCGCGTACGACTGATAGCGATCCGGCAGCCGGTGAATCCACCACGAGGCGGCTACCGCAATGACGACTGTGGGCAGCGCGATCGGCCATTTGCGGCGCCAGGCGGTTCTCAGAATCGCAGCGGGCGTATATCGGTCCTTCATGTCTTCCTCTTACGGCACGACGACCGTGTCGCCCGGCTTCAGCTGGATGTTCTGCTGGAGATTTTTGTGGATCTCCTTGAAATTGAACGGATAACTCGACGTCCGGCCGTGCTCCTCGCGGACGATCAGGATGTTCTTGCTGTCGGCGAAGTCCTTCAGGCCGCCTGCCATCGCGATCAGCTGAAGCACCGTCGTCGGCGCGACGATCACAAAGGAGCCGGGCTTGACGACCTGCCCGGTGATGAAGACCTTGCGGCTGTTGATCTCGTCGATGACGATCGTGACGTGCGGGTTGCTGAAGAAGCGTTTCGACTCCTGGATGAGCAGCGCGCGGAGGTCCGCGGGTGTCCTGCCCGCCGCCTGCACCTCGTCGAGCAGCGGCAGCGAGATCTTGCCGTCGGGCCGGACCGTCACCTGTGTGGACATCTCCTTGTCGCGCCAGAACACGATCGACAGCTTGTCTTCGGGACCGATGACGAAATCCGCGGGCGGGTCGGCGGCGGGCTTGACCGCCGCCGTTTCCTTTCCGGCGGGACCTGCTGCAGGCGCTTCCTGAGCGCGGACGGTGCCAGCGCTCAGGAGCGCGGTCATGGGGACAAGTGAAAGTGTGACCAGCCAGCGATGCATTGCGAGCTCCTCGAAGTTCCTACCTATAGTGAGCAAAGGCCGGATTTGTGCCGGGACGAACTCACACGAGACTCGGGCTCCGCCCCGGACCGGCCGGGCTAACCCTTAGTGTCGAAACCGGCGGGAGTGTGTCGTGGAACGGGGGATGGTGGGGCGGAGGTCTGTGGTGAGCGGCTAAGAAGCGGCGGAGCATATCGGCCCCGCCGCGCCTCGGCCGGACGCGCGGAAAAAGCGCCTCCGGAATTAATTCGGATCTCCGATCCGGCGCCTCCGCCAAGTTTGCGGTGTGGTGACGACCGCTCGGGTTTTGGTCGGAGCATGGCGGACTCGGGTCTTTCGCCCTGGCGCCGCCTCTTGGGCACTCGGTTGCCATTGGCAGTGGGAATCAGCGGCTCCGGGGCCGGCGCGCATGCGGAACATTTTTGACCCGCTGACTTCCCGTCGTGTTCCGCCTCACGCCAGAGCAGAGGCGGGGCAGTCCGGAATTCGACATCATCATCCGGAACGGCAACGGCTCACGTCGTAGCGCAGGGCTTCAGCCCTGCCCGAGCGGAGCGTTCGAACCTTCAGTGTAGGAATCATCTGGCAGCCGCTACGCATTGACGTAGCAGGAAGCCCGGCAGGCTGGGTCACGCCGTCAGCACAAGACTTTCCCAACAGATCTTCGCTGCGATCCTGCGCACGTGAGCAGTGATCGCGAAGTCCTCTGCCGTCAAATGGACACCTAGACGGCGCGGTCGACGCCGTCACAGACCCGGCGGAAAGTCAATCGGGCTGCGCCACTGACGGCAATGACAACGATGCAGGCGGGATGCCGCCGCAGAGAGAACACCAATGAAGAAGTCAGTCATCGTATTCGTTGCACTCGTGACGCTTCACAGCGCGGCGGCGTGCGGTGGAGGCTCAGGACCGTCCTCGCCGACTTCGCCTTCCTCGCCGACATCACCAGCACCTCGACATCGACATCCGATGAGCGCTCGGGTGCGATCACCGTTAACCACATGCGGGAGGCGCCGCGTTCGGCTGGCGTCTCCCGCGAGGGACTTCGGACTCTTAGAGACCGTTCACGCGAAATTGAAGAAAAGGAAATTGTCATGCTGTCATCTGTCATATCCGGCCTGAACGCTGGAACCTACGACGTCGGAATGTGCGGCGATGACGATGGGAACGGAAACTGGCTCAACAACGCCCAGGGATATGTGAGTGTCCTGGTCCTCAACAACCTATCTTCTTCGCGCCTATAATCTCGACGCCATGGCCGGCCGCCGTTTGTTCCCGATCGCGGCATGCGGACTGATGCTCGCCACCGTCGCGCTCGTCGGCATGGCCAATGCCGAGCGTATGCCCGTGCGCCGGTACACGACCGCAGACGGCCTGGCTGGCGACTACATCGTCAGGATCTATCGGGATTCGCGTGGATTCATGTGGATTTCAACGCGCGATGGCCTCAGTCGATTCGACGGTGTTCGGTTCACGACCTATGGCATTCGCGCTGGCCTGCCGAGCGCCACGATCAACCGCGTGCTCGAAGCCCGCGCAGGCGTGTACTGGATTGGCACCAACGTGGGGGCGTGTACCGGTTCAATCCTTTGGGCAGCCGCACCGCAGGTGACGACACGCGGATCTTCGGGGCGCTCTGTGCTGGGGCGTGCGGATACCTGCTGAAAAAGATGCCGCCGGCGAGGCTTCTCGAGAGCCTGAGGGAAGCCGTGGACGGCGGCTCTCCGATGTCGCCCGAGGTCGCGTGCCGCGTGATTGCACTGTTCCGCGAGATTCGTCCGCCCGAGGACGCCGATTACCAGCTCACGCCGCACGAGACACGCCTCCTGCGGATGATGGTCGAAGGCCACAATTTACAAGAGCGCGGCAAAGGAACTCGGCGTCACCACGCACGCGATCTCCTTCCACATGCGGCGTATCTACGAAAAGCTCCAGGTCCACTCGAAGTCCGAAGCGGTCGCGAAGGCCCTGAAGAACCGGCTGGTGTGATTCAGCGCCTCCAGACGTCGCGTCGTCAGCTTCACGTCGTCGCGCAGGGGCTTCAGCCCTGCCGCATCGTGGCGCGTCAGTTACCCACGAACGGCAGTAGCGCCGTCGTCAGCCACGGCAGGTATGTGATGAGCAGCACGCCGATGCCGAGGATGATCAACATGGGGATGGTCGACCGGCAGACGTCCAGCAGCGGACGTCCGAATCTGTATGACGCCAGGAACAGATTCAGGCCGACCGGCGGCGTCAGGTAACCGAGCTCGAGGTTCGCGATGAAGATGATGCCAAGATGCACGGGGTGAATCCCGAACTCGGCGCCGATCGGCGCGACAAGCGGCACGACGATGAACAACGCCGAAAAGATGTCCATCAGGCACCCGACGATCAACAGGAAGATGTTCAGCCCGAGCAGAAAGACGTATTTGTTCTCCACGTGCGCTCGCGTCCAGTCGATGAGCGCCGCCGGGATGGCCGCGTCGACCAGGTACAAGCTGAAGCCCTGGGCGACTGCCAGGATGATCAGAACGCCACCAATGGTCGTGACGCACTCGGCGAACACGCGCGGGAGATCGTCGAACCCTATGTTGCGCAGGATAAAGACCTGGACGGCAAAGGCGTAGATTGCGGTGATCGCCGCCGTCTCGACGATGGTGGCGTAACCGCCGAAGAACGCGCCGAGCACGACGACCGGCAGCAATACCTCCCATTTACCGTGCCGCAGCGCCGCGGCCGCCTCGCGCGGCTCGAATGGCGTGCGCGCAACTCCCGCGGCCGTCCCCCGGTGAATGCTGTGAGCCACGGCCAGCCCGGTCAGCAGCAATCCGGGGAGGATGCCGCCCACGAGCATTTGACCGATGGGGATTTCCGCGACAACCGCGTACAGGATCAGCGGCAAGGCAGGCGGCAGCAACAGCCCGAGCGATCCGCACGCCGTCAGCAGGCCGACCGAGAAGCGGTCGGGATACCCGTCCTCGAGCAGCCCGGGCAGGAGCAGGCTGCCAAGCGCGAGGATTGTCACGCCCGATCCACCGGTGAAGATCGTGAAGAAGGACGACACGACGACGCACGCGATTGCCGTGCCGCCTGGCATCCAGCCGAAGAGGCCGCGGAAGACTCGGAGGAGCCGTGCGGGCGTATCTCCCTCAGCCAGAAGAAAGCCTGCGAGCGTGAATAGCGGAATAGCCGGCAGAGTGGGATGAGTTGTCAGGTCGTAGGCAGACCCAACGACGGTGGGAGGTGGGACCCCCGCCGCCATGAAGAGGAACACCGCAAGCCCGCCAAGGACGGCGACGAGCGGCGCGCCAAGCGCTCCCGCGGCGACGAGCAGCAGGACCCAGGCCCAGCCTGGCGAGCCTTCCACGAGTGCTGGGTGCAGCGCGATGACGACGCCAGCCGTGAGACCCGCGGCGGCAATGCCGCGTCCCTTCCAGTGCGCTGAGGAATGCACCACGAGGCGAACGGCTACCAGGCCGAAGCCGAGGGGCAGCACCAACTGCGACATCCACGCATTCAGTCCCGAGGTGAGGCGCGTGCCGATGTGGCGTTCCTCCCACACCAGGGTGACGGCGGCAACGCAGAGGATCGCCGCTACGGCTGCCGCGACGGTGGCGCTGGCGAGCTCGGCCCACCTGCGCGGCCTTCCACGCAGGAAGGTGCCCGTCGCGAGCGCGAGCAGGCGGCCGTCCCGCGCCGCGAGCGCCGCGCCCAGCAGCGCCACCCACATGGTGAGGTGCCGGATGATCACCTGCGAGCCTGGAATCAGGTAGCCGTACCAGGGACGGAACACGATTTCGACGAGCAGCAGGAACGCCATCGCGGCCAGTGCCGCGGTGGCGACGAGCTCCTCGCTGACGCACAGGGCGCGGGTGGTGCGCCTGGCCAGGAGGAAGCCGGCGGGCAGGCTACTTGCGGGCGCGGACAGCATCGCGCTCACGCTTCGCGAGGGCAAAGATCTCTTCTGGCACCACGCCGTCCTTTCGCATCGCATCGCCGACCTGGTCCGCCATGCGCCGCCACTCGGCCGCGTCTACTGCCGTGACCGTCAGCCCCGTCTTCTTCATTGCCTCGATCGCTTCCTTTTCGAGACGCGGAACTTCTTCGCGCAGCCGCTCTCCTGCCTTTTTCGCCTCCTCGGCGACGATGCGCTGGTCGTCGCCTGTCAGCCTGGTCCAGGCATCGAGTGACATCACGGTGGAGCCCATCAGCGGCGCAAGGCCGATGGCCATCATGTGGGGTGCGGCCTTGTACCACGTGAGGAGCTGCGCGAACAGCGGCGGAGAGGGAACCGCCTCGATCATGTTGGTCTGCAGCGACGTGAGCATCGACGTCGCGTCGAGCTGAACCGGCTTGAAGCCGTTGGCGCTGTACCACTTCGCGAGGCGGTCGTCACCCGTGGACGTGTATAGCGTCAGCTTCTTCAAATCGTCCACCTTCGACACCGGTTTCGTGCTGAAGACGTGCACCCAGCCGACGTACGCGAAGTTCAGTACCTTGTAGCCCCTCGCCCCGAGGCGCTTCTCGAGGTCCGGTCCGAGCGTCTCCAGGTACGCGATCGGCTTCCTCGGTACAGACTCGTAGAACATCGGAAGACCGAACACGTTGAACGCGGGGTCGACGTGTCCGAGCGTGATCGACGACAGCTGCGCGGCGTGCAGCTTCCTGAAGGTCGGCCGCATGTTCCGCAGCATTCCTTCTTCGGTGTTATCGCCGCCGGCGTAGATGTGTGTCGTGACGCGTCCGTTGGTTCTTCTCTTCCAGCCCTCGGCCATCTCGCGCAGCGCCTTTACGTAGATCGAGTTGTCAGGAGCGATCGTCGCGATTTTGAGCGGCCCCTGGCCCTCGAGCACAACGGCCCCGCCGATGCAAGCCGCCAGCATGGCGGCGGTCCTAATTGTGAGACCCACGCTCCCCCTCCTTGTCCGAAAGGAACAGCTCGTCGAGATGGTCGAGGAGATACTGTGCGTATTGCTGCGCGAGGATGTTGGCGAGCCGGAGCCTGGGCTCGCGGTTCACGTCAACTTCGATCGCCTTCTTGATGTGCGCGACGAACTCCACGCGCTGCTGCTGCGGAAGCAGCACACCCATCGCGTAGGATATGAAGGGCGCGGCCGCGTTGCCGTGGGTCAGCTCGAGCGCCCGATCATAGTGCCGCCGTGCCCGCTCGCGATTGCCGCCCATGTCGGCCGGCAGCGATTCCAGCGTGATCATCATTTCGTGAATCGCGCCGGCGTTGAACGATTCGTCGAGCGAAAGGGCATGACGGACCAGCGCCTGGACGGTCGGCAAATCGCCGGCGAGCGCCGGCCGGTCCAGGCTCAGGGCCACCGCCTTGCCCCACGATGCGCCGGTCCAATAGATGAGCGGCACGTCCTTCTTTTGCAGGACCGCCACGGCGTCGCGCGGATTTTCAGCGAGCTTCCCGGTGATGCCGGGATAACCCAACTCGAGGCTGCGCAGGCAGTATTCGCGGCCGCGCAGGTACATCATCCGCGCCCGGTCCTGCAGCTTCGCGTGCCGGGTGTAGTCGTCCATCTTCAGCATTTCGGCGTCCCTGTCCACGAACGCGTAGGCGTACCGTGTGAAGCCTGCGCAGGCCGTCAGCAACAGCCCGCGGTGCTTGGGCACTTCGACGAGCAGCGACTCCACGAGCGTCAGAGAGAACGGCACGGCGTCTCGTATCAGCTCGGGATCCGAGTGGGATGCGAACGTACCGCCACTTTTCGACAGGGTGTCGGCGACGCTGTTGATCGCGATTCTCTTCAGCGAGCAGGCCGGGCCGGCCGCCACCACGAACGCCAGCGTCAGGAGCGCCGGACCGCGAGGGCCCGACGTGAGGTCAAAGCAACCGGGCAACCGCATCATTGGCCACCTCTCCGGCGTAGCGCGATTGGTCCTGTCATTTACTGCAGCTTCTGCCACGCCTCTTGAAACTGCCGCGCGATGAAGGCGTGCCCGACATTGGTCGGGTGGATGTCAAAGTTGAAGGGACCTTCGAAGCCAAGCCGCCGCTGGATGGTGACGAGTCCCTGCCGCCCCAACGAGGGCGTGTAGAGATCGACCATTGCCACCTCCGAGCCCGCCGGGACGTGGACGAGCGGCAGCAGGAACGACAGCGCCTGATCGAACCCCCGCAACGCGGCGTCCAGTTGCGCCGCGATCATGGGCACCGGGTGAGGAATGCTGTAGTAGTTGGAGACCAGAATCGTCACATTGGTGAGCGGACGGCAAGGCTGTCCCGTGACCGGGTCCAGAACGGGCGAGCTCACGAACGGTGTGGAGTTGTTCAGCAGGAGATTCACGGCCTCCACTACGCGCGAGACGATTCCCAGAATGTTGGAGTCGCTCCTGAGGAAGTCGTTCGCCCCCACCGTGATCGTGACCACGGTGGGCCGCTGCGCCGGCTCCGCACAGAGCACCTGCGCCACCTGGTGATCGCGCACATCCCAGCTCCGGCCACCGCGCACCGACAGGTTGGCGAAGTCCGTCTGTTGCTTCGCGCCGAACACGCCGTGGTCATAGAGCCTGTAGGCATATCCGGCAGTCACCGGCATCGCCCCCTCGCCGGTGGCGACGCTGTCGCCCATTGCAACGTAGTAACCCGTCTTGTCGAAATCGATCTGCGCCGACGCGAGTGCTGGCAGCAGCACCACCGCGAGCATGATTGTCAGTCTGAGCACACGAGACATCGTGATCTCCTCCTCGGGGCCGATGCACGTGGCAGCGGGCCGGCCGGATAAGTCGCGCCCTGGCGGCGCTGGGATTGGTTCCTACTTCTAAGAGCGGGAGAACGGGCGCGCGCGTATCACGCACGTGGATGATGCGGCTCTGACGACAAGACAGGGAACGGGAAGGTCGGGAATTACCGAGGCTGCAGTTGGTCGATGAGCCAGGCGCGCGCGACTTTCCAGTCACGCTTGACCGTAATCACCGACACGCCAAGTACGTCGGCGACCTCCTGCTCGTGCAGCCCCCCGAAGAAACGCAGCTCGACGACTTTTGCGGCCCGGGCATCCGCCTGTTCGAGCCTGGACAGCGCGTCCTCGAGAAGCAGGACGTCTTCGCTCTGGGGCGTCGGTCGCCAGTCTTCGACCGATGACAGGTTCACCCGCTGCTGTACGCCACCGCGCTTTCCTGCAACGCGCGCACGCGCGTGATCGATGAGGATTCGCCGCATCATCTGCGCGGCGAGCGCGAAGAAGTGCGTTCTGTCGTTGTAGTCGATCGGGCCAGAGCCGAGCAGCCGAAGGGCGAGTTCGCTCACCAGGGCAGCCGGTTCAAGTGTATGATCGCCACGTTCGTGCTGCAGGAAACGTGAGGCGATCTGGCGGAGCTGCGGGTAGACGACGGCAAACAGCTCGTTGCGGGCCTGGTCGTCGCCTTGCCGCCACGCGGCGAGCCATTCGGTGACGTGTTGCGGATCCGGCGCGTCGTCCATGCGTGACCCTCGATGATAAGGGCCCTCGCCTCAAACGTCGAGGGCGGTGACCTCCCAGGGTCCTGACCCGATTGCCCAATGCACGAGCCGATTCCAAGCCATTTACTGACGCCCGCCCAGTTTCGCCGCATCCGCGAGCTGTTCGAGTCGGCGCTGGAGCAACCCGCCGCCGGTCGCCGCGCCTGGCTCCGAGGCGCGTGCGACGGCGACTCGCTGCTGATGCAGCAAGTCGAGCGAATGCTCGTCGCCGCCGACGACCCGCACCCTCTCCTGGATCGTAGCGGCGGAGAGTGTCCCGAGACGGCCAGCCTCTCCTGCCCGGCCTGTGACGCGCCGGTCACCGCCTCACACCAATTCTGTTCGTCGTGCGGAACGCCGACAGGCGCGGTCGGACCCTTGACCGAGGGGCGTTTCAGGGCAGGGGCCTTGTTCGCCGGCCGTTACCGTATCGTCGCCTTGCAGGGCCGCGGCGGAATGGGGCAGGTGTACCGCGCCCAGGACCTCCAGCTCGGACAACCCGTCGCGCTCAAGTTTCTGACGGCGCTCCGCTCCGATCAGCGGGCTCGAACCCGCCTTCGTTCGGAGGTGCGGCTGGCGCGGCAGATCTCGCACCCAAACGTGTGTCGTGTGTATGACATCGGGGAGGCGGATGGCGAGCTCTACCTGTCGATGGAATACGTCGATGGTGAGGATCTCGCGGCACTGCTCAAAAGGATTGGTCGCCTGCCGGCGCACAAGGGCGTTGAGATCGCGAGGAAGCTCTGTGCAGGACTAGCCGCCGCGCACGCCAGGGGTGTCCTCCACCGCGATCTCAAGCCCGGCAACGTCATGGTCGACAGCCAGGGGGAGGTCCGAATCATGGATTTCGGGCTGGCCGCCGTGGCCGAGCAGCAGTTGGACGCGGCAGATCTCCGCAGTGGCACTCCGGCGTACATGGCGCCCGAGCAGCTGGCCGGGCGTCGCGGCAGCGCGGCGAGCGACATCTATGCGTTGGGCCTCGTGATGTACGAACTGTTCACGGGCAGGCCGGCGTTCGCGGGAAAGGACGCGGCGGAGTTGCTTCGCTTGCGAGAAGCGCATCTCTCAACGGTCCCATCGATGCTCGTGCCCGACATGGAGACCTCGGTCGAACGCACGATTCTGCGATGCCTCGAGGCCGACCCCCGCCTCCGACCAGCGTCGGCACTCGAAGTCGCCGCCTTGCTGCCAGGCGGCGACCCGCTCGCGGAAGCGCTGGCGGCGGGAGACACGCCCTCGCCTGACCTGGTGGCCGCTGCGAGTCCGGACACCGTTTTGCGGCCGGCGGTTGCCGTCGCGTTGCTCGCCCTCATTGGTGTCACACTCAGTGGCTTGCTCCTCCTGACAAGCAAGGTCCAGATCGTCAGCATGGTGCCGATGGAGAATCCGCCAGAGGTGCTTGCAGCCAAGGCGCGGGATATCGTGCGCGGCCTCGGGTACGGCAAAGCCAACGGCCGATGTTGCGTACGGATTCCGCAACGAACGTGGCTATCTCGAGTACACCGCGGCACGGGTCTCTCGCGATGGCTCCGGACGCGCGCAGTGGAAGGCGGCGTTGGGTCTTCGACCGGCCCCGGTGTCCTTTTGGTATGCGCAGACGCACGGGCCCCTGGTTCCGCCATCCATCTCCAATGGGGCCGCCAGGCCGCTCGATTCATTGCCGGCCGTGCGTGACGGCCTATCCGGTCGATCTCGACCTGGACGGACGGCTGCTGCGATTTGCTGCGCCGCCCAGTCGCGAGGATGCCCCGGTAGCACCGATGCTCGTGCCGGATTGGGGCCCCCTCTTCACGGCGGCGGGTCTGGAGATGGCACGGTTCAAGGAAATCGTTCCTCCGTACGGCCCCCAATCGGAGGCGAATGCGCGCGTTGTCTGGTCGGGCTCGTACCCCGGCCGTCCCGACTTGCCCGTTCGCGTCGAGGCGGTCGCATCGGCGGCGGGGGTCACCTCCTTCGAGGTGCTGTTCCCCTGGACGGCACGGGAACCATTCTTCCCTCAACGCACCGATTACCTAAGTGCGTTGCTCTTGATCATTGTGTGGATCGCGCCGTTTTTCGGCGCCCGGCACAACTATCTGCGCGGCCGCGCCGACCTGCGCGGTGCGTTGCGGATTGGCACCCTAGCGTTCTTCGCTCAACTGGGATTTCTTTTGTTGCTCGCGGACAGCGCGATGAACGCCCTCGTCACTAGACCCGTGTTCTGGCTGTCCCTCGCGTTGGGCTCGTGGGTGGCCATTGTCTACATCGCGCTGGAGCCATGGGTCCGCCGCTGGTGGCCGCACGCGCTGTTGGGGTGGGCGCGCTTGCTCGCAGGCCGATGGCGTGATCCGCTCGTTGCGCGCGATGTCTTGGTCGGTCTAGCTGTGATTCTGGCGTACCGGTGCATATATCTCGCCGCGGTTCTTTTCGGAATTCATCGAGGCGCACCCCCCGTCACGGTCGCTGAATTCGATTCACACTGGGCTGAGTTCGTGCTGTCGCACTTGTCCAGCGCGCAGTTTACGGCCGCTGGCATACTGTCCTCGCTCAGCGTTGGCCTCCCGATCGCCGCCGGGTCCTTTTTCTTCCTTGCGGCGTTTCGGACGTTACTGCGGAATCCCTGGCTCTATACGGCGGCTTTCTGCTTGCTCTCGTACGGATGGAGCTCATTCGCGCCCGGGTTTCGCGGGGACTGGATCAGCGTCGCCACGTATCCGGTGTTTCTGGGCCTGTGGCTCTTCGGAGCCATCCGCTATGGCTTTCTGGTCGTGGTCATCGGCACCTGCGGGTACCGCATCGTCGCTCAGTCCATTCTCACTACCGAGTTCGGCGCATGGTACGGCCGGAGCTCACTTATCGCTGTCCTGCTTGTGAGCGCACTCGCGATCTGGGCTTTCCGCGTCTCGCTCGGCAACAGGCCACTGTTGAGTGCGCGCGGCGTGAAAGCGTAGGCCGCCGGCAACATTTGATCTCAATCAAAACGCGAAACCAAGCCCGGTGCTAGGGTTGCCGAGCCATTCCCTGATGGGAGCATGAACGCTGCAGCAGCGCGTGCTCTTGCGCACACGCAAAAGGATCACATGACTACAGCTGTCGCGTCACTGGCCTTCATCGCCGCTCTCTCGTCCGGATCCGATGGTTCCGGCAAGTCGACCCTGGCTCAGGAGCCCACCCAGGCCGTCCAAGCGTCGTCCGCCCAGAGCGATGCCGACAGGATCCGGCAACGTGTCAAGGAAGGTCAGAAGGTGCGCATCACCGACGATCAGGGGCGCGAGTGGCACGGCCGCATCGGTGCCCTCGCGCCTGACTCCCTGGTCCTCGTCACGAAGGATCAGCAAGAAAAGAACGTCCCGTACCCAACCATCCTCAGCATCCAACGTCCTCCCGATACGCTCGTCAATGGGGCGCTGATCGGGTTGGCATCGGGCGCAGCTCTTGGCTTTCTGGCCGTCATTACAGAAGAGAACGCCGAATGCGAGCCTGGGGTGTTCTTCAGTTGCGGCGAGCCAACTGCGGGAGCTTACGTTGCGGTGCCCCTCGTGCTCGGCGGCCTCGGGACCGCCATAGGTGTTGGTATTGATGCGCTCGTCAGAAGGGACGCGAACCTGTTCCATCGCAGCGGTAATGCGCGAGTGACCCTCGCGCCCGCGCTGGGCCGCGGCGTCCGGGCTCTCACAGTGTCGATGCAGTGGTAGCGCGGCACGATGGGGCGCTGAGGGAGCCTTCAGGCTGCAGGGGCTCTCTGCCAATTGTCGCCTGAATCCGCAGCACTCGATCGAGGTGCTTCATCTTCGGGGTTGTCCCCAACCGTCCCTTGGGCGTAGAATCCGCCGCGGTCCCATCGTCGTAGATATCCCCTCGTCTTCCGAGTCAGTCCCACAGTGCTCGCGCTCCAGGAGCCGCTGATGACTATGACCACCGGCCTGCGTTTTCGAACTTTCTTTGGTACCGCCGCTGTCCTGTTTGTCACCGGTGTGACGATGGCGCAGCAGCAGGGCGCTAGGCCGGCGCAGCCCGGCGCAAGCCCTGCGCTGACGGCGCCGCTTGGCGAGCGCATCCCAGTCGATCCGCAGATCACGACGGGCAGGTTCGCCAACGGCCTGCGTTATTACATCCGCGCGAACAAGCGTCCCGAGAATCGCGCGGAGCTCAGGCTTGCGGTCAACGCGGGCTCGATCCTCGAGGACGACGACCAGCTTGGCCTGGCTCACCTGACCGAGCACATGGCCTTCAACGGGACGAAGAATTTTCCAAAGCAGGAGATCGTCGCGTTCATGGAGTCGGTCGGCATGCGGCTTGGGCCCGATATCAACGCCTATACGAGCTTCGACGAGACGGTTTACATGCTGCGTCTTCCCACCGACAAGCCGGAGCTGTTGAAAAAGGCGTTTCAGATCCTCGAGGACTGGGCCCACAACGTGACGTTCGATCCGGCCGAGATCGACAAGGAACGCGGCGTCGTCATCGAAGAGTGGCGAGGCACCCGCGGCGCCGGCGCGAGGATGCAGGACAAGCAGTTCCCGATTCTGCTCAAGGGTTCGCGATATGCCGAGCGGCTCCCGATCGGAAAGAAAGAGATCCTCGAAGGCTTCAAGCACGATCGCCTCACGAAGTTCTACGCCGACTGGTACCGGCCGGAGCTCATGGCCGTCATCGCCGTCGGCGACTTCGACAAGACAGTCGTCGAGGGACTCATCAAAGAGCACTTCTCTTCGATCCCGGCGACACGCGTGCCTCGCCTGCGACCGGAATACAAAGTCCCGGATCATCCGGGCACTCTCTACACGATCGCCACCGACAAGGAAGCGAGCGGCACGAACGTCGGCGTGTTCAACAAGTTCCCTGGCCGCGATCGAACGACTGTGGGTGCCTATCGGCAGAGGATCGTCGAGCGCCTGTACGGCGGGATGCTGTCGGCCCGGCTCACGGAGCTCGCGCAGAAGCCGGACCCGCCGTTTCTTTTTGCAGGGGCGGGCCGCGGGGTGTTCGTGAAGTCGATGGAAGCGGCGACGTTGTCCGCGACGGTCAAGGAGGACGGGATTGAGCGCGGCCTCGGCGTGTTGTTCACCGAGACGGAGCGGGTGGCGCGCTTTGGCTTCACCGCGGCAGAAATAGAGCGACAGAAGCGGAACGTGCTGCGGAATTACGAGCGTCTGCTCGTCGAGAAGGATACACGGGACTCCGCGATCCTCGCGGCGGAGTACATCCGCAACTTCACCACGGACGAGACGATACCGGGGATCGCATATGAATACGCGCTGCACCAGCGTTTTCTGCCCGAGATCACGTTAGAAGAAGTGAACGCGCTCGCTAAGGAGTCGACGGGCGATCGCAACCGCGTCGTGCTGGTGAACGCGCCCGAGAAGCCGGGGCTGGTCACGCCTGACGAGGCGAAGCTGGCCGCGGTGATCAAGGCCGCCACGGCGGCGGAACTGACGGCGTATGTCGACACGGTTGGCACCCGGCCAATTCTCGATTCCATTCCGGAGCCGCGCCGCGGTTGTCAAGACGACGACCCGTGAGGCATACGGCATCACGGAATGGGATCTGGCCAACGGTGTGAAAGTGGTGCTGAAGCCGACGACGTTCAAACAGGATGAAGTGGTCTTCAGGGCCATCAGCCCCGGCGGCCACTCGCTCGCGAGCGACAAGGACCACATCGCGGCAAGCACCGCCAGTCAGGTGATCGCAGCCAGCGGCCTGGGCAAATTCAGCGCGATCGACCTGGAAAAGGCGCTGTCGGGAAAAGTCGCGTCCGTTACGCCGACGATTGGCGAGCTCGAGGAAGGGCTCAGCGGATCGGCCTCGCGGAAGGATCTCGAAACGCTGTTCCAGCTCATTTATCTCAGGTTCACGCAGCCGCGGGCCGACAAGACGATCTTCGACGTGCTGAAGGCGCAGCGGAAGACGCTTCTGGCGAACCAGAAAGCGGTTCCCGAGTTCGCCTTCAGCGAGATGCGCCAGACGACGCTGTCGCAGAACCACTTCAGGCGGCGCGTGATGACGCCGGAGATCGTCGATGAGATGGATCTCGAGAAGTCGTTGGCCTTCTACAAGGACCGTTTCGCGGATGCGAGCGACTTCACGTTCGTGTTCGTGGGGAGCTTCGACCTCGACTCGATGAAGCCGCTCGTCGAGCGCTACATCGGCTCGCTGCCGGGCACCGGCCGCCGCGAAACCTGGAGCGACGTCGGCGTGCATCCACCCACCGGCATCGTCGAGAAACGCGTGCTCAAGGGAATCGAGCCGAAGAGCCGCGCGAGCGTCGTGTTCACAGGGCCCTTCGTGTACGACCAGACGCAACGCATCGCGATCCGGGCGCTCGGACTGGTTCTCCAGAACCGGCTGCGCGATATCCTGCGCGAGCAGTTGGGAGGGACGTACAGCGTCGGAGTCGGCCCGAGCTACACGAAGATGCCGCGGTCGGAGTACACGGTGTCGATCGACTTCGGGTGCAGCCCCGACCGTACAGAGGATCTCGTCAAACGCGTGTTCGCCGACATCGAGGATCTGAAGTCAGCCGGACCGACCGAGAAGCAGGTGAACGACGTCAAGGAAACGCTGGTGCGCGAGCACGAGACGAACATGAAGCAGAACAACTACCTGATGACGCAGATCTACTTGCGCTACCAGCACGGTGAGGATCTCGAGAGCCTCTTCGACATGGCCGCGCACTACGGCAAGGTGTCGCCGGGGGTGATCCAGGAGGCTGCGCGCACATACCTCAATACGAAGAATTACATTACGGTGACCCTCTTCCCCGAACCGAAGAGCGAGGCGGACAACGTTGCATGGTCAGCGCCTGCCGCACGCAGATTGCCGCGACCGTAGGGTAATCACCGCTGCCGACCGCCGTTCGCCACAGGCGATAACCGAGTATCACTCTGTTCCAACTCGCGTGCCGTCGCAGAGAATGCGCGGTGCTCCCGTCGTCGGCTTGGGAAACTGGTGACGATCCCACGTCGTCGTGGCAAGGTGTTTTCGATCGGATAAGTCATAGAGGTAGGCCGCAGCCTCGCCCTGTCCCCGTGTGTCGAATGGATCCGGGATCCGATCGCGCTCTTCCCCGATGGTGCGGAAATACGATCGGATGACCTCCGGCTCCCGGTAACCAGGCGCTGAATGCGTGTAGAAGAACCATACCCGCGGCTGGTCTCGGAACTGATCGATCTCACGGAAGTAAGCGCGCGGCTCTTCGCGATGACAGCCGCCGCTAACCCAATCGCGAAAACCCAAGCGCGCTCCATAGAATTCAATGGCCTTCTGCGCCCCAAAGTAAACGTAGAGGCGATCGCCGGTTGCCGGCGGTTTGCAAGCGCAGCAAGTACCGGGCGTGTTTTCCTGAGTACCGGTAAGGCGGTGGGTTACACAAGCAGCACCGGGCCCGCGGGTGTCCCGGCAATCAAAACGGCTAAAGCGATTGGCACCAGACGTTTTCTTCCCGGCAACCACTTGTGAATCGCCTCCAGTCCAGCCATGGCGAGCGCCAGAAGCGGCCAACCCGCATAAAGACTCACGCGCCCGTGAAAGGGCAAGAGCCGTACAGATGACGCGAGGATGGCCGCTGCAGCCGGGGCAACAATCAGAGAGGCTTTCCAACGAGAGTGACGCCCCAACGCGATCAGGCCAACACAAGCGAGAGCAGCGCAGGCACTCAGCAGGAATCGGCCGATCGTCCACTCTGCAGCGATGAACAGCAGCAGGAACCCGAGGGCGTCGAACAAGCGATCGGGAATCCACAGGAGCGCCGAGACACCGTTCCATGGCGCCGGTACCAAACCCATCGATCCAGAATCGGCGCATGTACGCGTTCGTCGCCGGGAGATGTGAGCTTCAGCGAGAACACCCGCGGCGAGGGCAGCGGACGCCCACAGCGCGCCCAGCCACAGCGGCAACACCGACGCCTGCGGGCGTTCGCGTAACCACCACAACACAAGGATCAAGCCGAGCACGCCAGCCGTTACAACAGCCGGGAACGAGAAGAACATCGTGAGTCCGCCGGCCAGGCCAGCCACAATCGCCTGGCGACGATCGTCGGGCCGTTCCTGGAATCGCAGCGCAAAGAGCACCAGAAGCAGGGTGGCGGCTACATCTCCAGAATACGGCTTGACGTTGCCGCTGTACCAAATCAGCGATGGACTTACTGCAAACAAGATCAGCGCGACCAGGAGTGCGACACCGCTAAGCACGCGCAGCGACACTCGCCAGAACAGGAAGACGGCGCTACAGCCGGCAATCCATGGACCGAGCCGGAGCGCGAGCTCGTTCACACCCAGCAGTGCGCTCGGGGCTTTCACGGCGGCAACGAATCCGATGGGTGCCACCTGACGATAGCCAAGCGGCTGCGAGACGAGGTCCGCAAGCGACCGTTGTTGGAAACGCAGGGCCAACGATAGTTCGTCGCCCAGAACGAGCCGCGTCCCAGGTATTGGATCGTGCGCAACGCGCAGGCCAGGACTAAGATGACGATGACAGGAATGAGTGAGCGGCGCCAGCCACTGGAATGGAAAGACACGCCCATCGTCGTCCTCCTCTGCGCGGAGTACACGCCGCGAGTGCCGCGCCGGTTTCGTTAAACTCCCTCACCAAAAGACGATAGTTGTCGCAGCTCGATCGCGAAGTGGTCGCATCTCCGAGCAGGGGAACAGCGAGAAGGCGACGCAACGAGCACTACGACGTCGCCTCACCGGGCGCGTCGGCGAAAAACATATCGATACCCCACCACGACGGCGATCGCGAGGGCCGCGCCCGCAAGTGTGTCGAGAGCGTAGTGGAAGCGGCCGTACACGGTGGCCATCATCACACTCCCGGTGAGTGGGACGAGCAGGTAAGCGAGCCGACGCTGGTGCCGCCACGCGACCAGGCTTACCACGACCGCACCCGATACATGCGCGCTGGGAAACGCGCCGCCGCGGGCGCCGCCGCGCGCCGACATCTGATGAACCAGATCGAAGAAGAGGTGGCCGGAGAGCGGCGGGCCCAGGCGCTGCGACAGGTAGTACGGGCTGTCCACCGGCAGCAGGATGAAGAACAGGTAGCTCCCCAGCAGCACGGTCGAGAGCATCAGCACGAGCTCGCCGAACGCCGTCCGCCGTCCGCTGACGTACCAGTACGCGGTCACCGATGGAATGACGATCACATACGACAGGTAGCAGAAATGCAGGTACTCGGACAGCGGCACGAACGCCAGCCGTTCGCTCAGGTAGAGGCTCGGTTGCCCGTCGAACAGCGCCGACTCCCAGGCCGGAATCGCCGCGGTCAACCGCCAGTCGCCGATGACCGGCGCGAGCACCTCCACTTCCTTGTAGAGGAGAGGAAACAGCATCAAGGGATGCCAATCGAGAATCACGCGAAGTATTCCCGCCGACGGCTTCGCGCGGTTCAGGATCAGCAACAACCCGGAAAGCGTCAGGTGCACCGCGACCAGCCAGGCGCGGCCTGGAACGGTATTCCCGAGGATCGCAATCAGCGCGGCCGTGATCGCCAGATACGACGCCGTCAGCGTCGTCGTCCAGCGCGCAAAGTCAACGGGCCGCATCCGGCATTATGATCCTGTTTTGCAGCCGACGGCGGCTGACGCGATCATGACCTACCGCAAGTCACCTCGGAAAACAGCGGCGAGGCGCGAGTGGGATCGCTTCGTCAGTAGCAATCAGCCGGTCATCGCATCTACTGGACTACCAGAATCGATCTTCAGTTCGGTCGATCACTTCGACAACTTTCTTTCTCACGGCTGCCTCGATCATCACCTTGACCAAAGCAGCTTTCGTATCGAGACGCTCAACTCCACTCAGTACCGGCGCGCTCGTGACTCTCACGGAGAGCTACTTCGCGGCGGGTTACGAATGGTTCACGCCAGTCGCACTTCGAGCGGCCGACCAAGACAATCTGGCAAGGCGGTTCGCCGGGTAAGCGTTGAAAGCAGGGGGATATGACTCATCGCTAGAGGCTGTATCAAAACCTCAGCGAGCGCGCTTTGTGCCCAGCAGTTCTAAGCGGATCGTAGTCACTACGGCGTTAGGCAGGACCCATTCGGGTGAGCCTAATACTACTGACTCTTGGATCGCCGGCCGCATCGAGGGCATCCCCGATGCGGCCAGGTGACGCCTAGTTGATTGTTACGGACAGCTCCTTCTCGCTGAACGCGTCCAGATCGTCAGTGACGCGGACAGTGAAGGTGAACGTGCCGGCCGTCGTGGGCGTTCCGGAAATCGTATTCTCCCCATTTGGCAGCTCCAGGCCGGGAGGAAGAGTCCCGGCGACCACCGACCAGGTGTAGGGTTGGACCCCACCGCTGGCGAACAGGTTGCCACAGCAGTAGAACTCGCCGACCGTTCCGCTGCCGAGCGCCTCCGTCGTGATCGTCGGCGCCTCGGGCGGGAGGATCTCGACCGTGAAGGTCTCGGTGTCGGTCGCACGGGTCTCGTCCTTGACCTGGACCGTGAATGTGAAGCTACCGGCGGTCTTAGGAACTCCGTTGATCAGTCCGGAGCTCCCGGCGAAGTCGAACAGCTTCGTACCTCGGGGAAGGCGGCCGTCGACGACCTTGAACGAGGGTTGCTTGTTCGACGACGCGCAGCCGGTCACGGTGATGAAGAACGTGAACTCTGTCCCGACCTGGCCGGTCACCGGACCATCCTGGGGGTCGATCGTGCACGTCGTGAACTGTGCTGACGCGGACGGCGCTCCGAGCACGAGCGGAAGGGAAAGACACAGGAGCAGTAGCTTACGCACGGGGCCTCCTCCGAGTGGGCGAGGTTCTCCTCGCGAGGTACGTGGCTCGGGCGGAGCAATCCGGACGCCAGCTCGTGATCGGCAGAAACGCGCCGCAGCCTCGACTGAATCCCTCGAGCGTTACGTCGTTCGACGTTTGTTTACGCGACCGGAAAACGTCTTGCGCTGAAGCAGATGCCTCCGCGTCTCGAAAACGCGTCGCGTCGGCAGTAACGATGAGTTGGCGTCGAAAATGCGGTGCGCTCGAGAGATGCTGGGCCGACGGTCTTAAGATCTACCCATGCAGTCTTTCACCGACGTGTGGGATCGCATCGCAACCTTTCTGAGCTCCGGGATCGCGGGCAGCGAGTTCACTCCGCTCAGGCTGCTAACGGTCATCACGCTAACAGTGGCCCTGATCTGGGTGACACGTCGCGTCACCCGCTGGTTCGTCGACACTGCCTTGGCGCGCCGCGGCTTCGACATCGGCATGCGCGAGGCGCTCGGCGCCATAGTGCGATACGTCATTATTACGCTGGGTGCTCTGGTGATCCTTCAGAGCGCTGGCATTGACCTTACCTCGCTCAACGTCCTCGTCGGCGCCGTCGGTGTGGGACTCGGTTTCGGTCTGCAGAACATCACGAACAATTTCTTCAGCGGACTCATTCTCCTGTTCGAACGCCCGATCAAGATGGGAGACCGCGTTGAGATTGGCGGGGTGGTTGGCGAAGTGCGGGAGATCGGGGCACGCGCCACGACCATCGTCACCGACGAGAGCGTGGCGATGATTGTGCCCAACTCCCTGTTCGTGTCGGAGCGAGTGACGAACTGGAGTCGACCGAACAAGCTGACCGCCTACACACTGTCGTTTCATGTGTCGCATACGTCCGACCCCGAGCTGGTGCGTCAGGTGTTGCTCGCGGCCGCGGCCCGCCACCGCGATGTCCTGCCCGATCCCAGGGCAGAAGTCGAGTTTGTCGAGGTGGGCCTCGGTGCGCTCCGGTTTCAGCTCCAGGTGTGGAGCACGGAGCATTTGAAGACCGCCGGCACGTTAAGGAGCGACCTGAACTTCGAGGTGTGGCGGCAACTTGCCGCGGCCGGTGTGACGATTCCGCCGATGCAAGGAGCAGTCGCACTCGGCCTCCAGCTCGTGCCGTCATCGAAGCAGTGATTTGCGGTTCGGGCGTTCGTCCCCGGTGCCCGAGCATTTCCAGCAGCGGTTTACTCCAATCGTCGTTAGGCGGACAATGCGGTCCAAAGGCAATGAAGCGATCCGCTCGCGGCCGGGGTCTGCATGTCCTCTCGAGCGTTTTCGCGGTACTTCCCTTCGCGTTCGCCTTGATCCGCGCCATTGGGACAGGTGGGCAAGACCTCCGCTACATCTGGGTTGCGCTCGCAGCGCTGGGTGGGGCAACAGCGGTCGTCGCGGCCGCAGGGCTGCACCGCAGTAGGCTGACTGCGGGAGCGGCGCTGTTCGCCGCGATGTTCGTGAGCGCGACGCTTCTCGCGCTCCTGACGGCGTTGTTGGTCGGCACAATCTTCGGAGCGGGGGTGTTGGTGGTCGTGTCTGCCTTCGGCTTCTGTTCCGCTGCCGGCTATCAGCTCTATGTCCTCGCACTCGACCAAAAGACAAGGCAGGACCTGTCCACCTAGCCGCAACACGCGCCGCGCTGGCGAGGTGTTATGCAGATCGGCCTATTCCGCCATCGTCGGAAGAGATCAGTTGAACAAGTGCCCTGCGACGTGGGACTTGGCCGACATTTCCTGCGAGGCCGTTCTGGCGTTATGCTGCGTGCCTTGCGGAGTCGGCCGAGATATACCGGTCGGCCTGCTAGTAGGTAGCCGACTTGAATTCCATGAATGAAATGAACAACGCTGACATCGAACTCATTCTTGTCGACCCGAATGAAGCGCTCTGCCGCGAGTGGGAGATGGCATTCGAGAAACGTCCCGGGGTATCGGTGGTCTGCGGCCGATTCGAGGCGCTGCCGGAGTTTGACTGTATGGTCAGTGCGGCGAATTCGTTTGGGTTGATGGATGGCGGTGTTGACCTTGCGATTATACGGTTCTTTGGCGTGCAGCTGATGGAACGGGTTCAAGCGCATATCCTGCAGGAGTACCTGGGCGAGCAGCCGATCGGAACATCGTTCACTATCGAAACGGGTCATCCGAAGCACCCGTTTGTTGCGCATACTCCGACGATGCGCGTGCCAATGGCGATTTCGACCACCGACCATGTGTACACGGCGATGTGGGCGATGCTCCTTGCCGTACATCGACACAACATATCGTCGTCCACGAGAATCCGAAGAGTGGCATGCCCGGGCCTCGGGACTGCAACGGGTCGCGTCTCACCCAACGAAGCTGCCCGGCAAATGGCAATCGCTCATCACTGGTATTCGCATCCTCTGAACGTCATTGATTGGCCGGCAGCACAGGCGAGGCAAGCAGCGATCGGACGAGGCGGAGACTTGAGGTGAGCACGTCAAGCAGGCGCCGACCAACCAGCGCGTGCAGCCGTCGGCGCTCGCGCGATCATGAAGTGCCGCAGCTGAAGCGCAACGTTTACCGCTATAAACGCCGATCTGACGGCCAGTTGATCGCTCGCCCACTAGGCGACTACTCGGGATTGATGGGGCGGACTCGGAGGACCGTGACAGCAGGCCTCGTCGGCGTAATGACGACCGGCTAATTTCTCAGCTCGTTATGCGCGGGGTGCGATGCTCGGTCGAAGCCGAGGGGTAGCGTCGTCTCAACTCACGGAGGAGCCAGGCCTTCGCGGTCTTCCAGTCCCGCATGACAGTCTCCGGTGAGATGTTCAAGACGTCCGCTGTTTCGGCAACGGTCAGGCCACCAAAGAATCTCAACTCGACAACTTGGCTCATACGAGCATCGAACGTCGCCAGCCCGCTGAGCGCATCGCTGAGCGCAACGACGTCGTGCTCCTTCGAGTCTGGCAGCTCTTGCACCTCATCGAGATTGAGGTGAACGGCACCGCCGCCACGTTTCTGGCGTCGCCGATTGCGGGCGGACTCCACCAGGATCCGTCGCATCATCTGCGCCGCCACAGCGAGGAAGTGCGCGCGATCCCGCCATTCGACTCGATTGACATCGATCAGGCGCAGGTACGCCTCGTTCACCAGCGACGTTGCCTGCAGCGTGTGATCGGGCCGCTCCTGGCGCATATAGCGCCGGGCGAGCCGGTGCAGCTCGTCGTAGACCAGCGGCATCAGTCGGCCGAGGGCCAATCCGTCGCCGTGGCTCCAAGCTCGGAGGAGTTCGGTAGGTCCGCTGTCGGAATTCGGCGACATGACAGTTTTTCCGCTCGGATGGCGCCTTCTAGAAACAGAGGACGGTATGTTACACCGTGGCGACGCGGTTCCAGACCCTCAGGCTAGGAGTCCGACATGAACCAACCTGTGATGGACCATTGGACGACCGTCAAACGCATCCATCAATCTGCACTCGATAAAGACCCGTCCGCCCGTGCGGCGTTCGTCAGGGCGTCCTGCGGTGGCGACGAGACCGTGCTGCGCGATGTGCAGTCGCTGCTCTCGTACGAGGCGGATGCCGAGTCGTTTCTGGAGCGGCCGGCAGTTGAGCTGGCCCGTGGATCGTCGAGTGAGCCACACGAGAATGCGCTGGCTGGCAGAACGCTCAGCCACTATCAGGTCGTGTCACTGCTTGGCGCCGGCGGCATGGGTGAGGTGTATCTCGCGCGGGACCAGCGGCTCGATCGGACCGTCGCAATCAAGATTCTCCCTGGGGACCTGGCGGGAGACCCGGAACGAATGCAGCGCTTCGAGCGCGAAGCCCGCGCGGCCTCCGCGCTGAATCATCCGAATGTCGCAACCATCTACGACGTCGGTGAAAGCGACGGTCTGCATTTCATCGTCATGGAATATGTCGACGGGGAGACCGTTGCGGCCAGAGTCGCGGGGCGGTCGCTCTTGCCGGCGGCGGTCGTCGACATCGCCGTGCAGGCTGCCGACGCGTTGGAAATGGCGCATGCCAAAGGCATCACGCACCGCGACATCAAACCCGCCAACCTGATGGTGACATCGCGCGGGCATCTGAAGGTGCTCGACTTCGGCGTTGCGAAAATGAAGCTCCGCGATGAGTCAGTCCGCAGTGGCGACTGGATTTTGGACTCCGGGACTGCAATCGGTCGCGTGATCGGATCGGGACCGTACATGAGCCCGGAGCAGATCACGGGCGGCAACGTTGACCCGCGAAGCGACGTCTTCAGCCTCGGGGTCGTCATCTATCAAATGGCAACCGGGCACCTTCCGTTCTCCGGATCGACGCGCGAGGAGCTGATGGAGGCCACCCTGCGCTCAGCTCCCGAATCCATGACCGGACGCAACCCTGACGTGCCGTCGGAGTTGGAACGGATTACGTTCAAGTGCCTCGAGAAATCGGCAGAGGATCGCTATCAGTCAGCGCGGGACCTGTTGAGCGACCTCTGGCCGCTGAAACGTCAGCTGGACGCGACACGAGCGATGGTGGATTCGCCGTGGTTCGAGTTCCTCAGGCGTCCTGGGGCAATTGCCGACGAGTCGCCAGGGCCCGAAGCCTCCGAGCTCGTCGCACGGGGCTGGGCGCATCTGCGCTCGGGGTCCTTCTTCGAGCTGTCCGACGCCGTTGCAGCATTCTTGGCGGCAACCGAAGTCGCTCCGGCCTATGCCGCCGCGCACGCCGGTTTGGCGCTCACGAAGGTCGCGCAGGCAGCGGCCCACGACGTGCCGCACCTTGAAGCGCTCGCCGAAGCCAAAACCCTCGCGTTGCGCGCACTTGCCCTGGACGATAAGAGCGCGGACGGGCAGGTTGCGTTGGGACAGGTGATGCTCTTCAGTGAGTGGGATTGGACCGCGGCGGAGCGCAGCTTCCAGCGGGCGCTTGCGATCAACCCGAATCACGCGGAAGCGTACCTCCATTACGGCGGCTTGATGGAGGCCCTTGGTCAGCTGACGCGCGGATTCGACCTGAAGCGAATGGGTCTCGAATGCGACTCGACTTCGGCGCTCGCGCACGTGCTCCTCGCGTCCTCGCTGTGGAATCAGCGCCGGTACGACGACGTGATCGTGTGGGTGAACAAGGCGCTCGACCGCGATCCGCGCCATCTGTTCGCTCGTGAATTGCTCGTGGGCGCCTACTGGAAGAAAGGCGACTTCAAACGTCAAATCGTGGAAGATCTCAAACGAGTCGAAGCGCGTGATCTGAGCGAGGAAGCCCGTGCCGCCCTGAGGGAGATCGTCGCCGAAATCCTGCACGCCTTCGATCACGAAGGTCTCGATGCGGCGCACCGATGCATCCTCAAACACATGAGCAGCGCTTGGGTGACTGCGCTGATGGCGAATGAGGGTGGCAGCACCATAATTGGGCGTGGCAACACCATGATTGGGCCCCTGGCGCGTTCCGCTGAAGCGGGAGACCTCGACAAGGCCTTCGAGCTTCTCCAAGGCGCCCTCGACGTACGCGATCCTGGGTTGGTCCATCTCGCTGTTGCGCCTCAGTGGGACCGCCTGCGCGCCGATCCACGGTTCAACCAGTGCCTGGCGCGGATGAAACTGCGGCCGGTCTTATGATCGGTGGCCCGCGAGCGGTCGAGTCGGCATGGTGCTACGGAACCATTTCTCAGAACCACGAGTCTAACTGTCGGACCATCCCGATCACGCATTGCCGGGCGGAGGATCGCCGCCTCGACTAGGAGCGTTATGCAGGGAATCTGGCAGGACCTCCGGTATGGACTCCGCGGGCTCGCCAAGCGGCCCGGCTTTACGATTCTCGCCGTCCTCACGCTCGCCCTCGGCATCGGCGCCGCCACGACCATCTTCAGCGTCATCTACAACGTGATGCTCGATCCGTTCCCGTACACGGACGCGCACCGTGTCGCCCAGATCATGATTCGCGACGCGACCAGCACTCGGCCCGGCGGACGGACCGCCTTTCAGGTACCCGAGTTTCTCGAATACCAGGAACAGAACCATGTCTTCGACGCCGTCATCGGTGGCGGCTTCGAGGACGTCCTCATGACGACCGCCGAGGGGACGGAGCAGTTGAACGGTGGCCTCACGACGCCGAACCTGTTCGCGTTCCTCGGTGTGCCGGCGGCGCTGGGCCGTACGTTTACGCCTGATGACGCGAAGCCGGGCGCGCCCCCGGTGTTCGTGATGGCGTACAAGGCGTGGGCGCGCCACTTCAGTCTGGATCCCGGCGTCGTCGGCAGGACGTTCACGCTGAACGGCGTACCGATGACGCTCATCGGGATCATGCCGCCGCGTTTCACGAAGATGAACGCAGACGTGTATCGTCCGGTCGTCTTGAACCGCGGCGACTCGGCGCTCGCGCGCCGTTACTTCATGTTTCAGGCGAAGCTGAAGCCCGGCGTCACACTCGAGCAGGCAGCCGCGGATATCGACGTCATCGCGAGGCGCGTGGCGAAAGACCACCCGGACCTGTACCCGAAACAGTTCACCGTGACCGTCGACGAGCTGGGTCGACAGCATCGTCGGGCAGTTCAAGACGACGCTGTATACGCTCGCGGCGGCGGTCGGCGCTGCTGCTGGCGATATCCTGCTTCAACGTCGCCAACATGCTGCTCGCGCTCGCCACCGGACGCGAAAAGGAGATGGCGATTCGCGGCGCGCTTGGCGCCGGCCGAGTACATCTCATCCGCCAACTCCTCATCGAGAGTCTGCTGCTCGCGGCCGCCGGCGCGGCGGTCGGCTGTCTCTTCGCGTTCGCAGGCGCGAAAGGCATCGCCGCGCTGATTCCCGAGGGCTACATTCCACGCGAGGCGGTGATCCGGTTGAACCGGCCCGCGCTGCTGTTCAGCCTTGCCGCCGCTGTCGGCACCGCACTTGTCTTCGGCCTCGCGCCAGCACTGCAAGCTGCCCGGCGCAGCGTGGTCGAGTCATTGAAGGATTCTGGCAAGGGCGTGAGCGGAGGATTCCGCGGCAACTGGCTTCGCAACAGCCTGGTCGTCGCCGAGATCGCGCTGTCGCTGACGTTGCTCGCCGCGGCCGGGTTGTTGATGCGCAGCTTCGTCGTCATGCAGCGCGTGGATCTCGGGCTGAACCCCGACAACATTCTCGTCGCCCGGCTGCCGCTCCCTCGCGGCCAGTACGACTCTGCGGCCGACAAGCAGCGATTCTTCCAGACGCTGCTGCCGCGGCTGCAGGCGCTGCCCGGCGTCGTCGCTGCGACAGCGACCTCGACGCTGCCGCCGTATGGGGGAATTGGAACGGAGATCGAGATTCCCGGCAAGACGCCGACCGAGCGCTGGGACGCGATCTACCAGTTGTGCAGCGAGGGCTACATGCCGACGCTCGGCCTCCGCCTCGTTCGCGGAAGATTCCTGTCCGACGTCGAGGTGAATGCCGCACGCCGCGTCGCGGTCGTCAATCAGACCTTCGTGAACAAGTATTTCGGCCCGGAAGATCCGATCGGCCAGCACGTCAGGCTCAAAAACCTCGAAACGCTGCCGAACGCGCCCGTGCAGAACGCGCTCTTCGAGATCATCGGCGTGATGTCCGACGCAAAGAACAACGGGATCAAGGATCCTGTCAGACCGGAAGTCTTCGTTCCTTACAGCGTCACGGGCGCATTCGAGCGGGGCATCCTGATGCGGGCCGAACGAGAGCCCGGAGCGCTCCTCAACAGCGTGCGCAAAGAGGTGTGGGGCGTCGATCGCGGTGTGGCGCTGACCTTGACCGGTACGCTGACCGACTACCTGAAGCAATTCTCGTACGCCGAGCCTCGCTTCAGCCTCGTCGTCGTCGGGATCTTCGCGTCGGTGGGGCTCATGCTCGTCGCGATGGGCGTCTTCAGCGTCATCGCTTACGCAGTTTCGCAGCAGACGCACGAGATCGGTATCCGGATGGCGCTCGGCGCTACACGCGCCGACGTGTTGAGGATGGTGACGAGCGCCGGCCTGCGCTTGATCGGAGTGGGCGTCGTGCTCGGTCTCGCCACCAGCTACTTCGCTATTCGCTTGATCGCCAACCAGATCTGGGGCATCCCACAGGTACGATCCCCTGACGCTGACCCTCGTCGTGGGCGCCATGTTTCTCGTCGGCCTCGCCGCGTGCTACTTCCCGGCAAGGAAAGCGACGCGGGTCGATCCACTCGTCGCGCTCAGATTGCCGTAGGGATGCCGCAGATCTCTCACGTCATTCTCGGCTTCACGATGCTGATGGCGTTAGCTGCACAGCAAGCTCCACCGCGTGCGCCGGTGATTCAGTCAGTCGACCTGCTCGTCCCGTTCCCACCCGTGCCGTTCAATCAGTCGAGCAGGTACTCAACTCGCCTACGAGCTTCACATCACGAATTTTCTTTCCGTGGATGTCTCGCTGAACGCCGTGCAAGTCAAAGCCGCCGACGGACGGATGCTCGCGGAGTACAAGGACTCCGATCTGCAGCGGCGTATCGTTCGCCCGGGCTTTCGAAACGATCACGCGACACCACAGATCGTCGGTCCGGGTGCACGCGCCGTCGTCAATTTCTGGATCGCGTTGCCGGTCGGGTCGCCACCACCGGCATCCGTGAACCATCTGGTCGAGTTGGACGTTGTGCGCGCATCGGGATCCGTTCGAACCGTTGTCGAGGGCGGCGTTTCGCTGGTGTCGTCGCAGCCGGTCGCGACGCTCGATCCGCCGCTGCGCGGCGGTCCCTGGGTGGCCATCTACGACCCGCTGCTCAAGGGAGGGCATCGAACAGCGATCTACACCGTGGATGGGCGTGCGCGAATTCCAGGACGGTTTGCGATCGATTTCATCACGCTTCCACCTGCCGGCGTCACTCGTGCGCAATCCCGGTATTCGGCCTGACCAGTGGAATGGCTTCGGTTCAGACGTCCTCGCAGTAGCCGACGGCGTAGTCGTTGCCGCACTCGACGATACGCTCGACGAAGCGGCACAGCCCGTCGCGCTGGAAAATGCGAGCGGCAATTACGTGGCCATAGACATCGGCAGTGGCCAGTTCGCGTTCTATGAGCACCTTCAGCGAGGCAGCGTTACCGTAAAGGCCGGGCAGCGAGTGCGCCGCGGCCAGGTTATCGCGAGGCTCGGCTCGTCAGGCAGCACGTCGATCGGGCCTCATCTGCACTTTCACATCGCCGACGCGAACTCGTTGCTCGGCGCAGAGGGTCTCCCTTATGTCTTCAGGCAGTTTGCGCATTTGGGCGGATACGCGTCACTCGATGCGCTCGTCAACGGCCTGACGCCGTCGCTGACCGCGCGCGAGCGACAAGCTGCGCTCGAACGGCCCGCGCCGAACGCCATCCTGCGGTTCCCTTGACGATCAATCCAGCGATAGGTCGCTGGAATCAGGAGAAACGCCATGACGTACCTGCCGGGATCGGTGATGCGCCTGAAGTCGAACGATCGTTTGAGGAACGCGGCGACTCCAGCGGCACCGCTCTGACGGTAAAGCAGAAGCGACGCGGCGGTGACGGGGCAGAGGAACTGCAGCGCGCTCACAGGCAGGCCCGGCAGCAGCTCTCCTCCAACGATCGGCCCGAGAATCCACAGGGGAATCGACAGACCCAGCACGAGGAGAAAAAACGGCACGATGTCTGAGGCCTCGACTTCGCAGCGCTCACGTCCTCGACGCACGCCGCCTCACACGCCGTTTGGGAACTGTTGGAATAAGCGCCTTCCGAATAACACCCGCGTAGACCTTCCAGTCCGCCGGCAGCGCGGCAGGCGCTTCATGGGCAAGCTGCAGCAGGCCACGATACGCGGCGTAAGCAAAGACAGCGTATGACCTGGCAAGGGCCGGGGAGAACCCGAGGTGGCTGTAACAGACCTCGAGGTACGCGATTCGTGCCGAAGCAACACGGTCCAGCACGCGGCGAACGACGGGATCCTCAGCGGCTTCAGCCAGCGCGGCATACAGCGATCGCGATCGAGGCGGCTGCGACGCCGCGTCCAGCATCAGCTCGAGGCGGAGGCGATGATCGGTCACCGCATCCAGACCTTTCATCGTTTCCGTCGTGGCACGCTGTTCCCATCGCGACAGGGTGGCCGCGAGCAGTTCGGGCCGGCCCTGAAAGTGCCAGTAGAAGCTGCCTTTCGTGACTCCCAGTCTGGAGGCAAGCGCGCTGACGGTGAGGGCACGCAAGCCTTTTTCCGCGATCAGCTGCAGCGCCGCCTCGGCCCAGTCTGACGCGGTCAGCGTCGGTTCCCCCAGGCGTTCCTTGCCGGTCCCTTTGCGCGCCATTGGAACTAATTGTCTCCATACCTCGTGGTATTGACAACAAGGACCTCCGTACCCTAGGGTATGGAAGTATGGGGAAAGGAAATAACAGACCAGATATCGTCGCGCTGGAGAAGGCTTTCGACGCCGTAGAACGCGACGCACGCATGCTGGTGAGTGGCCTGACCGAGACGCTGGGCACCTGGCGCCCGGCCCCCGACTCGTGGAGCGTTGCGGAATGCCTCGATCATCTGGCCGTCGCGAACCGTGTGTATCTGCGCGCGATGCAGCCGGCGGCCGAACGTGCCCTGACGCAGGGCCGGAAACGAAGCGGCCCTGCACAGCCGGGAGTGATCGGCGGCTGGTTCGTCCGAATGCTCGAGCCGCCGGTGAAGTCTCGATTCAAGAACAAGGCGCACCAAAGTATCCAACCGCGCCATGGTCCCTCGCTTGCCGACGCGATCGGCCAGTTCCTCGCGTCGCAGGACGAGGTCCGCGCGTTCCTGCGGCGCTACGCGGACATCGACCTGGCTGGCGTGCGCTTCCCGAACCCGTTCATTCGCGGCGTTCGATTCAGCCTTGCCACCGGCCTGCACGTGATTGCGGCGCACGAGCGACGTCACCTGTGGCAGGCCTGGCGCGTGCTGCGGAACGCGCTATCGCCGGGGAATCGCCCGGTGGTGTCTGCGGCCGCGCCTTCAAATCAACCGACCTCGCCGTCGACGCCTCGAGCGCCCGCAGCTCCCGCTCCACCTGCAACTCCACCTTCGTGATGTCAGGCCGGAAGAAGAGCGCGACGGTCCAGTCGAGAACGATGCGCAGACGGCGGTCCCAGCGTCGAATCGTCCTACCAGGTCGCCGGCGGGTGAGCCCGGCATGGTTCGTTCGCCGGGCGCGAAGGCAATTGGAAAACGTTTCGTGGACCTGACCGTTTTAGATGTATAAGAATGCGTTCGTCTGCAGCAAAAATCCGAACGGGTCTAGTCCTGGCGGCTCGCAAGACGTCCCCACGAGCGCGCCGATTGACAGAAAGTGACGATGAGCTGGACTCTCACGTTGCTGATTGTCTTCTTGCTCTGGATTCTCGCGCTGCTCATCGCCCTAGCGCGTTTCCTCATGGTGGTCTGTCGAGGACGCGAGCGCCGGCGGCAGAATCAGGACTCGAGTCTCGACTGGAAACGCCGTGGCCGGTGCCTCCCAATACCGGACGACGTTTACCGCCGCCCTGACCCGTGCATTTATTCCCAGTCCTACCTGATGAGTCAGGGCTTTGCGGTCACCTGGAACAATCCTGATATCTGGTTGCAGAAGAACCAGGTGACGGTGCCATCGACAAGCCTCGAACCGGACACTCTGTACGAACTTGTCGCGCGCGTCTGGAATAACTCGATCGAGGCCCCGGCTGTTGGCCTGCCGGTCCGGTTCTCGGTACATCGATTTCGGTATCGGTGGCGCACCTAACCTGATTGGCGTGAAGAGCGTGGACCTGCCGGTGAAGGGAGCGAACGGACACCCAGCCTACGCGAGGATTCCGTGGAAGACGCCTTCGATCCCTGGGCACTACTGCATCCGGGTGCAACTGATCTGGTCGGATGATGCGAACCCGCTCAACAATCTGGGCCAGGAGAATACCGACGTCAAGCCGCTCAACTCACCGCACGCGCTCTTCGCGATTCCTGTGCGAAACGACGGGCGAGCTGCGCGCACGGTGCGGATCGAGGCCGACTTCTACGAGCGTCCGGCGGCGGTGCCCTGTCCGGAGCCGCCGGCTCGCCAGCCCGCGCTTTCGAGGGAAGAAATCGCCGTCAACCGTCGCGCCGCGCTCGCTCGGCACGGTCGCGAGCACTTTCGTGTACCGGCTGACTGGCGAGTCGAGGTTCAGCCCGGGCAACTGAGGCTCGACCCGGGCGAAGAGGGAAATATCGCCGTCGATATCACGGCACCGGATGGCTTTGCGGGCCGACAGGCGATCAACATCAACGCCTTCGACGGAGATCAGCTCGCCGGCGGCGTCACCGTTTACGTGGAGTAAACGACATGTCGGCTCCTCAATATACGACCTGTGTTCAGCCTGAGGATTACAAGCAGCCAGATCTCCCGGGCGGATCGATGTCGACATGGGGCGACATCTATTCCATTGTCTCGGGCGGGGGGCTCGGGCTCCTCAAGCGGATTTGTGAGTACCTGCTGAATGGCAAGCTCGTCTGCCTGGGTGGAGACAAGTGTGCCATTGGGCGAATGGCGGAATTCAATACCGTGGACGACAAGAGCGGTTTCGAAAAGCTGGACAACGATTTCAGCATTCGGATCGTGCTCTGTCCGACGTCGTTGAGTTCGATGCTTCGCGGCAAGGACAATCGCGTGCCCAACCACGAGACCGCGATCAAGGGCCCCCAGGGAGAGCTGATCGCACAGCAACCGAACATGCCGATGCCTCACAATCCCGGTTCGGCCGACGAGCAGCCGTCGGCGAGGTTCAAGGGCGTGTACGTCGAGTTCGAGTTCACCAATTTCGGGCCTCCGGTCGTCGCGCCCACCTCCGCCGACGCGCCGTTTTTGGTCCCGGTTCTGCACTGCGAGATCGAGGGCGATCGCATTCCGACGGTGTGCGCCGCTCTCAGCATCTTTTCCAATCCAGTCGTCGATGCGTTCTGCAGCATTCCCTTGATCGGTTGGGCCACCTGCTGGTTGATCACTCTGCTCCTCGCTCCACTCATCACCTCGGTGTTCGCCACTGCATGGGCAGCGGGCTCAAACGACAATCGCGATTTCGACAAAGCGGGAAGCCTTGGGGAGGGAGACACCGTCGTCATCACCGGCCGCTGGGTTTACGATGCGGGCCACGAGGGCTGGAACGAGCTGCACCCGGTCAAAAGCGTGCAGAAGATCACGGAGGAGGATTGCGAGGTTGGCGATTTCGACGATCACTTGAAGCGATGGTGCGAACGAACGACGGAGGTTCCGCCGCCACGCAAGCCGGACTCGACAGACCCACGTCCGGCCGGGATGTCGCCCGGGCAGGAGGCTGTCTGGGAAGGGCAAGTGAAACACGTCAATCGATGGATCTACCACCCGATTGTCGACGGCTGCGGTGAGCCAGACCCCGAGCCGCCGAAGTAATCCGATGAGATGCCGTGCCGCGACGGCGCGAAGGCCGTCGACCTCTACGTCGCTACTTGACCAGGCCGACCGTGTAGTCCCAGTACAAGACAGAGAGGGGTCCCAGCTTGCGCAGCCCCAGAGTCCTTCCATTGGTGCTGGCCGTTGTCCAGCACCAATCGAAGGACGACCATGGCAGATGGGTGAAGAACGGACCTGCCCAGAAAGGGCTGAGGTCGTCGGCCTCGGCGAAAAAGAAGAACTTCTGGCCTCCGACGTAGCCAGATCGAACCTTCTTCGTCATTCCCGGCGGAATCAGCCACCAACCCTTCTTGGCCCAATCGACTCCGCCCTCGCACCCCGGAAGCGCGGTACGCATACGCGACCCAGAGGAACTCGTTCGTCTTGTTCTTGAAGTAGAGGCCCACAGCTATGCTCCTTTCGGAGGATTGAGTCGCCGAGGTGGATTCTTTAGGCGTCGGGATCTGCTGAGGAGGTGACTCCTCACCCTCTTGTTCCTCTCCCGCCCGGTGCTCGGCGCCGCCCACTTGACGCGCGGAGGTCAGCGGCCGCCGATGGGTCGTCGCGTCCTCTGGCAGACTGGTATCAACCCCCTTTGTTTCCTCAGCAACTTGTTCTGGCGTGAATTCTGTCGAGAGTTTCTTTTCCTCGCCTGGGCTCATGGGATCCTCTCCTTGACTCCGGAACGCTGTTTCAACGCTAGCCAAGTGACGTCTACCTCAGAACCCCGCACTCTAGGGGACGGGCGATCGGGCCCTGACCTGTGCGTCGATCGCATTCAAGACCTCGTTCACCTGTGCGGCCGTTGTGGCTGCGGCCAGGCGCTTGGTGTAGGCGAAGCGCTGCTGTTGTGACAGCAGCGCCGCGGCACGCTGCAGCATGATGGCGGTCGCGGCGGACTCCGCGCGCTCGCGGACGCTCTTCTCGGCTGCGAGCTGGCGCATGATGGCCTGCTGCGCCGGGGTTCGTGCGCACGTCACGCAGAGACTGGCCCCCGCGCCCTTCTGCACGGCAGCGGTGCCGAAGACGGGCTCGCGCCCCTTTGCACCCAGCGCCGCGAAATAGGTGTCGGTGCCGAGCAGGTCGGACAGGATGAAAGATGCCTGCGGCGTCGCGAGCATCTCGAGCGCGCGCTCCGCGGTAATGTCAGACTTCACGTTTCCGGACGCAATCGCCGCCAGCTCGCGAACCTGCCGATGCCCGGCGTTGACCAGCCGCTCGTAAGGCGGTGGATTCGGGCGGTCGAGTTTCTCCTGAACCTGCGGCGCCACCAGGTACCCTTCGGCAACGAGCTTCGCCGACAGCCTGCTGATGCTGTCTTGAATGGCCTCGCACAGTTGCAGGCCCATGACGCACTCGCTGATGTCCACGTCCGGGTTGTCTTTCTTGTACGTGTCGTAGTCGCTCGCGCCGGGCAGCGCGGAAAGGGCTTTGAGCTGGTAGTTGCCCGCCCACGGCGCCGACGCGGGAACGAGGTTGCACGTGCCCGCCTGTCTGGCCGCCAGCCAGGCGTCGCGCTGTTTGGAATTGACGCAGCTGATGTACTGCCGTCGGCAAGGCCCCACGCTCTCCGGGTCCGTGTAATAGGCGTGCTCGTCGCCGTTGTGCTCCACGTAATTGCGGCGGCAGTTCACCGCATCGAAATACTCCTGGCTGCTGGTTCCATGAGCGCGCGCAAGCGCGGACAGATCGCCGCACACGGCGTCGACGCAGCCAATCCGATCGTCCCACTCATAGCAGGCCGCGCGGGCGGTCGCCTTCCAGGCCGTGCTGAACTTCGCATCGCAGAAGCTCCGCTCGCAGTCGGCGAGAGCCTCCTCCGAATCGAAGCCCGGTTCGTCGTCCAGCTGCCACTTGGAATCGAGCTGCGGCACCGTCGAGGACGTGCTCGTCAGGGTGGAGCAGTATTGCTGGAGATACGCATCGCCGTAGCCGGGCACGCAGCTCTTCTTCGTGGCCGTGAACGTCTGCGCCGCCTGCTGCCGCTCGGCCGGTGTGACCCCGCCGGCGACGACCTGGTTGGCCGCGATGCACCTGTCCCTGTTCCACTGATTCACCTGCGCGTTGCCCGGTTGGTACTGTTCATTGCACGCTTTCTTCCCGTTGGGCCAGACGTAGTCGACAGGGTTGCACACGTTCGTGCATCCCCAACGCGCGCCGAAGAAGTGATCGGCCTCGTAGTTGATGCCGCCAAAGTTCCAGTCAGGGTCCGAGTCGCGCTTTCCCACCGTGATCGGCCACTGGCTCTCCGGCGGTTTCTTGGCAAAGCCACCTTCGAGCTTGTCCCGACTCTTCCAGAAGACGTCGGACCGCTCGAATTCCGAGAGCAACGGCGCAAAACCGCACACATCGTTGCCGAAGTTCACCGCAAGGAGCTCCGTGCTCGACGGACGCCGCCTGTAGGAATCGATGGCGTGATCGTAGTAGATCACCGTCCACGTATTGGCGTTCGAGTTGCCGAACTCGTCATCACACGATCCCCCGTTATCGCACTCGTCGTCGTCGATGTGCCCCTCCCAGTCGTGGACCGCCTCGTGAACCAGCACCGCACCGCGATAGGCTACCGACTTCAGCCAGAACCCCAGGTGGATCGAGGTGGACCCGGCATCGTTCGTGGCAATCTTGTTTTCGCACGTCGTGTCGTAGCCGGAGCTGCTGTGCGGCTCGACATGGTCCCAGAGCCAATCAAACTTAGCCAGGTTGATCGACGTCGTGTTGTGCGCTTCGGTGATCATGTCGAGAATGACCGCCGAATTGATCATGCGTACGACCAGGTTGTCTGCCCGACACTTGTTCGATCCGGACTCGGTCAGATCCGTCCACTCACTCTCGTCGCTCAGATTCAGTGCATTCCAGTAGGTACTCCAGCTCGATGGACACCACCGCTGGGCCACTTCCGCGTCCATCGTTCCGCTCGCGACGACCGCCACGCAGTCGACGCGCCCACGCGCGCGCGACGAGCCGCCACCGACGGCGGCAACGGCGCCAACGATGCACACGAAGATCGCCGCAGGTCGCAGACGGGTGTCCGCCGAATTCCTGAAGCGCATGTGCGTCGTCTTTCGTTGTCAGAACGTCTGGTGCGCCAGGTAACGGTCCGCGATCGGCAGGACGGCCGTCACCTCACGACGGGCGCGAAAACGGCTGGGACTAACGCTGTAGTACGCGGCAATCGCCTGACGACGGAGCTCGAGATTGCGGTCGGCACGCGCCACGACGCGCAGAATCTGCTCGCGCGCCGCACGATTGCCGGTTGCGGCGACGCGGCCGAGCTGCGCCAGTGCGACGGCTTGTTCGATGATCGGGATCCCTTCGAATTCCTCCGGCGTTGGCGGCGCGATCGCGACGTCGGCGAGTGTTGCCAACGCCTCGGGTGTGGCGACGTCGGCGAGCAGCCACAGGAGCAGGTGCCGCTCGCGGTCGTGATTCGCTGGCGAGTCAAGGCGCTTCAGTTCGTTGCCGAGAATGGCGGTGGCAATTCTCCCGTTCTCGCGCAGGGTGCGACGCGCCTCCGCAAGCGCGCTCGTGTTCCGGTCGTACTCCGCCTGGTCGTTCGGCGCGGCGAGGTAGCCGCGATACGCCGCCACCAGAGCCCGGGAAACAGGATCGCTCTGCCGCTCGAAACTGAAGAGCGAGCCCGGCGTGCTCGAGGCTTGCAGAACCTTTGATGACGGCGACGTAGCGCTGGCGGGCTGGGGCGGCTTGTGGCTGTGACATCCCAAAGCCGCGAGAAGGAGCAGCGCCACCGCGGAAAGAGAACGAGTGGGGAACATGGGCTCCTCCCCTACGGATGAACGCCGCGCGTGGTCCCCGCAGCTTGATTTCGGCGCCGCTTGTACCACCACGGACATCTCAGGTCAAGCTGGTGTGTTATTGAAAGACGCCCAAATGAGAGTCCAATTGCAATAGGCCGCAACTGCTTTCCATTCGAATCAGGAACGGAGATTCGTGATGCTTCACATGCAGGAAGGGATCGGCTTCAGGCCTCTCGCCGTCACTCTCGACGTCAATCCCGACGCGCTCACGCGGCAGGGCGGCTTCCCTGTGTGCGCGGTTTCCTGATCGGCGCTCCGATCGGAGCGCTGGCCGACGGCATCTTCGGTGCGAGGTTCCTGTTCTAGGTTACCGAGCTGACCCTGGCACCGTCGCCGAGTTGTCACGCGGACCGTGACAGCAGGGATAGGCCATCTGCTCGTCGCCCGCCGGGCGTCCGGCAGGCGTGAGGTCGAACAGGGTCCAGAGTGGTTCGACCGTCCCGAGGTGGCGCGGATCCTGGCCGGAATCTGGCAGCTCGTGAATCAATTCGCTGGCCCAGTGCAACCTCACGACGCCATCGGGCCAGCGTTTGAACACGGTCAGGATCGGCACCGGCTCGCCATCCGGACCGTCGCCGCCGTAGTCGCGGCGGAACGTGTTGTTCGCCCCCGAGAGCAACCGCGTATGCTTCCAGCCCTTGTCGCGCGCGAAGGCGGCGACCCGTGCGATCGGCGCTCGTGCCACGACGACGAGATTGCCGCCTAAGCCCTCGAAATGCGGCATCGTGCCGTCCCACATGTCGATGAGCGCCGTGCAGGACGGGCACGGACCCTCGGCGAGCGGCACGTTCGCCAGGGCTCCCGAGGTCGGGCCGGCGCGCTCGTCCCCGGAGTGTCGCGGGAACATGTAGTGATACATCATCAGCGTGTCGCCGCCGCGAAAGAGCTCTGACATGCGGATGACCGTCGCGGCGCCTTCTGCACCGGCGGCGTCGAATACGTAGTCTTCGGGCACTTCGCCTCCGGGCGGCAGGGCTCGAAGCTGAACGGCGACCGCCTCCATCTGGCGGCGCAACGCGATTTCGCTCGCGAGGAGGGCATCACGGGCGGCCCGGTATTCCGGCGTCTCGTTTGGAAAGTTCATGCTCACATCAGACTCCCTGGTCCTAGGTGATACGGACACCATCTTCCGCTTGTTCGAAGAGGGAGTCGGAGAGATCTTACGAATCCTTGACACTCCTTAACGAGTCCGTAACAAAGCCTCACACGCACTGGGTTACGCTGAGGGCATTCGGGAGCCAGGGAGGACGGCATGGAGCCCAGCGGCGAGCGCACCCGCAAAAGCTATCGGCTGAGAAAGTTCTGGAGCGGCCACAATCGAATCCGGCTCATGCTGACGCTGGCGCTGGCGGTCATGCTGCCCGCGGCGGCGCTCATCTACCTCAACTTCTACCACCTGAAATCCATCGAGCGCGACAAGGTGCTGGAGGGCGCGATCCTCGGCGACTTCCACTACATGCTCGCCATTTCCGAGAAGCAGATCAATCAAAAGGCCTACAAGATGACGGAAGAGGCGCGGGCGCTCTTTCCGTCGCCGGCCGCTGACAGCCAGTCGGACATAGGGAAAAAGCTCGACGACATCCTGTCGAAGCGCCCGTGGCTGGCGCATGCGTATCTCTTCGACGCGAAGGAAGGATTCGTGCTTCGGTCGCAGCCGCAGCGGTTGAGCGATCCGCATTTTCGCGAAGAACACCAGCGCGTCGGCAAGATGCTCAGCGGCTGGTTCGGCATGGAAGCCAAGGGGATGCTGGAACAGGCCCATGCGAGGGCTCGGGGGATCATCTGGTACCGGAGCTGCTGAAAAGCGCCGACGGGTATGGCTTCAGGACGAGCGCACTTTTCTCGTTGCCGCAGCTCCCGAAGGACCGGGTGGCGCTGGGCGGGCTCAGCTTCGAACCGGACTACCTGAAGCAGACGTTCTTCCCCAGCATGCTCAAGGAGCTCATCGCCTACAAGCTGGGTGAGGAAGGTGGAAATCCGCTCGCCATGATCGTCTATCCCGCGGACTCCGACGGCCATGCGGGCTCGTCGCCTTCAGGCGGGCATGCGGAGGGCCTCATCGCCGCGTCGACCGGGTGGACAGAGGGTGAGCCCGAGGTATCTCGTAATCTCGACGATGTGTTCCGCGGGCTGGCGCTGGGGATCAAGTTCCAGGGCACGAGTGTGGCCGACAAGGTGCGGGGCTGGGTCCACAACAGCTTTCTCATTCTCGGGATTTTCTCGCTGCTGCTGGTCGGCGGCCTCGTGCTGACCTATCGCAGCGTCAGCAAGGAAGTCGCGCTGGCCCGCCTCAAGTCCGACTTCGTCTCGAACGTCTCGCATGAATTGCGCACGCCGCTCGCGCTCATCCGCCTCTACGCGGAAACGCTCGAACTGGGGCGCATCCAGGGGGAGGCCAAGGTGGAGGAGTACTACCGCATCATCCGCACGGAGAGTGAGCGGCTCACCGCGTTAATCAACAACATCCTCGACTTCTCGCGCATCGAGGCCGGGCGGAAGGAGTACGACTTCAGGCAAACCGACCTCGCGGAGCTCGTGAGCAACACGTTGGATACTTACCGCGCGCAGATTCATGAGCACGGCTTCACGCTGGAGCACAGCATCGACTGGAGCATCCCGCCGGTGCAAGTGGACCAGGAAGCTATCGCGCGTTCGCTCGTCAACCTCGTGAACAACGCCCTGAAATACTCGGATACCGAGAAGTTCCTCTGTGTGAAGCTGTACCGCGCCGACGGCGTGCTGAAGCTCGAAGTCGTGGATCACGGCATCGGCATCGCGCGGAACGAGCAGGCGAAAGTCTTCGAGAAGTTCTACCGCGCCGGCAACCCGCTGGTGCACAACACGAAGGGAAGCGGCCTTGGCCTGTCGCTGGTCCGCCACATTGCACACGCCCACGGCGGCGAGGTGGAAGTGGAAAGCACACCGGGGAAGGGCAGCAAGTTCACGCTGACGCTCCCCCTCGAGCGCGACATCCAGCAGCCGGCCAATGACGCAGTGAGGATGGCGGGATGAAGACGACACGAAACGGTGCCCCGTTGAGCCTCGCCGGAGGCCCGGCGGTCAGACGGACGCGCATTCTGATCGTCGAGGACGAACCCGCGATGGTGGCTGGCCTGCGTGACAACTTCGAATACGAGGGTTATGAGGTCATCAGCGCCGATGACGGCGTGTCGGGCCTCGAGCGTGCCCTTGCCGACGATCCCGATCTCGTCGTGTTGGACGTCATGATGCCGCGCATGAGCGGTCTCGAAGTCTGCAAGCAGGTCAAAGCGAAGCGGCCGTCGATCCCGATCATCATGCTGACTGCCAGAGGGCAGGAGATCGACAAGGTCGTCGGGCTGGAGCTGGGCGCCGACGATTACGTGACCAAGCCGTTCTCGATCCGCGAGCTGATGGCGCGAATCAAAGCCGTGCTCCGGCGAGTGCCTCCGCAGGCGCCGATTCCCGACGTGTTTCGCTTCGGTGATGTTGAAGTCAACATCCGCGGCAACGAAGTGCGACGCGCTGGCACGATCGTCGAGCTGGCGACGAAGGAGTTCGCGCTGCTGGCGTACTTCATCGCCCATCCCGGGGAGACACTCAGCCGCGATCGCCTGCTCGATGCGGTCTGGGGCTATCAGAACTACCCAAATACGCGAACCGTGGACACACACATCGTTCACCTCAGGCAGAAGCTGGAACCGCATCCCGAGGAACCGCGCTTCTTCGTGACGGTACACGGCACCGGCTACAAGTTCATGGAATGAGGGCTGTTCCAATGGGTCGGTCAGGAGCGCTTGCGTGGCGTCCGGGCGGTATTCCGATCTCACCGCCGCGCGTCAATGTGTCCCGCCGGACGCGCCGCCGGGAGCTGATGTCGAAGTTCGCGACACTCGAGAAAGAGTATGGCGATCTTCACAGCGCGCTCTTCGAGGCCGCGCAGGTCCACCGGCGCCTCTGCGCCCCGCGCCTGGTGCGGTGCGGTGACTTCGAGATTGCGAGCGAGATCTTTGCCGTGCGCTACCTTCCGGGTGACTTCTTCACCGTCGAGGAGGCGAGCGGCGGGCTGATTCTGGCGCTGGGCGACGTCTGCGGCAAAGGACTGGCGGCGGGCATGTGGACCCCGTGCCTCGTCGGCCTGGTCCGGGTGCACGCAGCCGTGACGTCGGAGCCGCACGCGATCGTGGCCGGCGTCAATCGCGAGTTCTGCCGGATGCACGCGCCGCTGACCAGCGTCTTCATGGCGCGCCTCGACCCGGCGAGCGGGATGCTGGATTACTGCAGTGCCGGACATCCTCCAGCCCTGCTCCTGCGGGCGAGCGGACAGCTGGAGTCGCTTTCGGAAGGGGGCATGCTGCTCGGCATGGCCGCCGACGCACCCTTCAGGACGGGACGTGTCGAACTGGGCGCCGGTGACATCCTGCTGGCCTACTCCGACGGCGTGATCGAGTCGCGCGACAACGCAGATCAGGAATTCGGGGACGAGCGCCTCGAGTCAGAACTGCGGCTCGCTCGGACCGGTTCCGCCGATCGTGTGCTCTTTTCCATCCTGGCGGCCGTCCAGGACTTCGCTGCCCCTCACCCGTTGACCGACGACACCTCACTCGTCGTCGTGCGTCAGAGCGATTAACCGATTCCCGCCTCACCATCGGCTGCTTGCCGATGATCGATCGCGCTTTGTACGCGCGTCAGATCTCAGGAACCTTCCGCCTAAAGGCGGAAGCCACAAGAGCCCGTGGTGCGTGTGCGCCGCGATACCTTCGGAGATGATGCGAGAGGAGTAACACGATGCTCACAGATTCGCCCGTGGCGACGCGGCTTCCAGTAAAGGACCTCGAGCGGGCCAGGCGTTTCTACTCGGAGAAGCTCGGGCTGGAGCCAGTCGAGCAGAGGCCTGGCGGCCTTCGCTACCGCTGCGGCGGCGCGTACTTTGCACTGTTCGAGTCGGCGGGAGCCGCATCTGGTAGCCACACGCAGATGGGATGGGAGGTCGCTGACATCGAGACCACTGTCGCGGCACTGAGAGCGCGTGGGGTGGTCTTCGAGGAATACGACCTGCCCGGTCTCAAGACGGTGAATGGCATCGCGGAGATCGAAGGGAACTATCCAAGCAAAGGTGTCGGCGAGAGGGGCGCCTGGTTCAGAGACAGCGAGGGGAACCTGCTTGGCATCGGTGAGCCGATACGGGCATGAATGGAACGATCCGCCAGCGTCGTTACGCCATCATCGAAGCGCCGTCCGTGCTTGGCCTGAAGCCGACGGGAGTCGATCGTCTGCCGCAGGCGCTGCTCGAGAACGGGTTGGCGGACCGCCTGGGCGCGAGGCATGCCGGCCGCGTCGAGCCGCTGCCATATAGCAACGAGCGTGACGCGGCGACCGCTACGCTCAACGCACGTGCGATCGCAGACTGGAGTCCGCGACTGGCCGATGCGATCGGTCGCGTGCTTGACGCTGGTGAGTTTCCGCTGGTTCTGGGCGGCGATTGTTCGATTCTTCTCGGCGCCATGCTCGCGCTCAAACGGCGCGGCCGGTTCGGCCTCCTGTTCGTCGATGGACACGCCGACTTCTACCAACCGGCGGCGAATCCAAACGGCGAGGCGGCCTCGATGGATCTCGCCTTCGCAACCGGGTACGGTCCTGCGCTGCTGACAGACCTCGAACAACGCGGTCCGCTGGTCCGTCCGGCGGACACGGTGGCGTTCGGATTTCGCGACGCCGATGAACAGCGTCAGTACCGGCAGCCAACCGCTGGCGGCCGACATCCTGGCCCTCGACTTGACGACGGTCAGGCAGCTGGGCGTCGAGAGGGCGATGCAAGCGGCACTCGACCGATTGACCAGGCCGGAGCTCGAAGGCTTCTTCATCCATCTGGATGCCGATTGCCTCGACGACCGCATCATGCCTGCCGTCGATTACCGCTTGCCGGATGGTTTCAGCTGGAACGACGTCAGCTCGATCTTGAGGGTCGCGGTAGCGACTGGGCGGGCCGTTGGACTCGAGGTCACCATCTACAACCCGGCGCTCGACGAGGACGGGAGGGCCGGACGCGAGCTCACGAACGTCCTGGCGGCGGCGCTTGGAGCATCCGCGCCGCAGCGGCGAGCGCCTTGACGGCGCGACCGATCTCGTCTTCCGTCAGACACGCGAAACCGAGGCGCGCACCAGGTGCAGGCGCACCGTTCAGCGTAAACGCGCCGCCCGCGTCGAACACCACGCCGCGGTCTCGAGCCGCGCGCGCCCACTGGGCCATCAGCCGAGTCGAGCGCGTGCGCACCCAGATCGCAGTACCGCCCGAAGGTTCGCGGAAGGTGAGGAAATCACCGAGCTGCGAGCGAAGCGCTGCCGCAAGCGTGTCGAGGCGTGCGCGATACGCGCGGCGCATCTTGCGGACGTGGCGCTGGATCAACCCGTCCTCGAGCATCTGCGCGATCGCACTCTCGAGCACGTGATCGCCCTGCAGATCGACGAACGAGCGGTAGGCGACGAGCTGCTCGATCAGGTCCGACGGCGCGGCAACGAAGCCAATCCTGAGGCCCGGCGCCAGCACCTTCGAGAGCGTGCCGACATATGCCACCACGCCCGCTCGATCGATGCTGGCGATCGGCAGGACGGGCTTGCCGCTGTAGTGAAACTCGTAATCGTAATCGTCTTCGATCACGGCAAAGCGCTCCTGCGCCGCCAGGTCCAGGAGCTCCAGCCGGCGCGGACCGGATAACGTGACGGTGGTCGGAAACTGATGATGCGGCGTCACGTAGACGGCGCGGATCCGGCGTCTTGCAATCAACTGACGCAACGCGCGGACGTCCAGGCCGCGATCGTCGACGTGCACGGGCAGGACCTCGGCGCCGGCAAGCCTGAATGCCTCCCACGCCGGCCTGTACCCGGGATGTTCGACGGCGACGGCATCGCCGGGGCGAATCAGCGCCCGCGCCAGCAGCGTCAGCGCCATCTGGCTGCCACGCGTCACCATGATCGACGCGGGGTCGATGGCCAGGCCCCGCGTGAGTGAGAGCATGAGCGCGAGTTGCTGTCGAAGGTGAGGCAACCCTGCTGGATGGTTGTACGACAGCAATTGGCGCCCGCGCTTGCCGATCGAGCGGCGATAGTAGCGACCGATCAGTTCTGCGGGCAACAGGCGGACATCCGGGCGCGTGCCTGACATGAGAAGCGCGCCCGCCCCTGCGTCGCGCGGGAGCTCGGGAAGCGGCGCGCTCCGCCAACTCCAGGGCGAATCGCGACGGCGAGGCTCGACGAGATCGCTCGGTGTCGCGCCGGCGACTGACCGGTGCGTCCGGCATGCCGTCAGCGACGAACGTTCCCGACGCCCTCCTGCACACGAGCCAGCCCTCGGCAACGAGATCGTCGATCGCCGTGACAACCGTCTGCCGATGAACCTTCAGCATTCCCGCTAGCGTTCGTGACCCCGGCAGCCGATCGCCGGGGCGAAGCCGCCCGCGCTGGATGTCCGCCGACAGGGCTGCCGCAATCTGCTGTGCGAGAGACCGCCCAGGCGTCCGGTCCAGGTCGAGCGCAAGGATCCACGTGGCCACTGTTCAGGCACTCCAACTGGCCTGACAAGAATACTTGATCAAGACAAGACTGATGGGCCAGCTGGCCGGATCGATTTGTCGGAACTGGCCCGTGGCGTCCGGCCATGGATCGATTACGGTCATGGGTATATGCGCTCAGTTGCCGCGTTGCTCGCGTGCGCGATCGGAGTCTCGATGAACGCCGGAGTCTCCACCCCTCGCCACTGCTGTCCAGTGATCGAACTGCGGCAGTACACGGTCAAGCCTGGTCAACGCGACGTGCTGATCGATCTGTTCGACCGCCGTTTCATCGAATCGCAGGAAGCACTGGGAATGACCATCGTCGGGCAGTTCCGCGATCGGCGGCGTCCGGATCGATTCGTCTGGATCCGTGGCTTTCCCGACATGGCGAGCCGCCATCAGGCGCTCGAGCGTTTCTACGGAGGCCCGGTGTGGGCGGCACACAAGACGGCCGCGAACGCCACAATGCTGGACGTCAGTGACGTGCTGTTACTCCGGCCCGTGCGGCCCGACGGAGGGTTCGCGCTCGACGGCGATCGGACGACACCCGGAACGCGGCCGCGCAATCCGACGACCGTGCTGGCAGCAGTCTATGCGCTGCCGAAGCAGGCGGACGATTCGCTGGTGTCGCAGTTCGAGGGCGAAGTTGCGCCACGCCTGCAGACCCGTGGGGTAACGCTCAAAGGCCTATTCATGACAGAACCGGCGCCGAACACGTTCACACGGCTGCCGGTGCGGGAAGGTGAACACGTATTGATATGGATAGGAACTATGGACGGCTCTCCTGAACGCCTCGAATCGATCGCCGCCGACAGCACGCTCGCCGGCCATGTGCCAGCTGTTCTGGATCTCGAACCGACGTCACGTTCGATGCTTGGCGACGGTGTCCAGGCCGCACGCGCGAGCAAGCACGATTTCGACTTCCTGCACGGCTCGTGGAATGTGCATAACAGATACTTGAAGGGACGAATGCAGCGGTCAACCGAATGGGTTGAATTCGACGCGCACTCAGACGTGCAGCCGCTGCTCGACGGCCTCGGTCAGCTCGATCGGTATCGAGCCGTTCGCGACGGCAGCGCCATCGAAGGCGTCACCCTCCGCCTGTTCAATCCGGCGACCGGCGAATGGGCATTGCACTGGGCGGACACCGTGAATCCAGGTGTTCTGTTGCCGCCGATGGTGGGGAGGTTCGCCGGCGATGTGGGTGAGTTCTTTGGCGACGAGTTCGTCGACGGCAAGAAGGTTCTGTGCCGTTTCTTCTGGACGCGCGCGAACCCGGACTCCCCGCGCTGGGAACAGGCGTTCTCGGACGATGGAGGAAAGACGTGGGAGACGAACTGGATCATGACGTTTACGCGACGATGAGCAGCCCGTCGTTAGCAGTCTGATGCGCCACCTTGCAGCCGCAGTTCAGTGCTGTTCAATAGCGACCGCATAAAGCGGCGCGCGCATGGCGCGAATGAACAACGCCTGATGTTCGACGTAGTGCAGCGAATTGGCCATGAGAATGCCGTCGAGATCGGCGAATGGCCACGGCTGCCTCATGAAATCGCCGCGGTGCGTCGTGATCGTCACACCGTTGTGTGTAGAAGGAATCCTTCGAAGCGCCGAGCCGTCGACATCCATGGCGTGGAGGATGCTTCCGGGGGCCAGCAGGTCGGCAAGCGCCAGCGTGAACGTGCCATCGCCGCATCCGAGATCCGCCCAGATCGTCGGCACTGACGCTTCGACACCGCTGTCGGCGAGCATGTCAATCGCGTCGCGCAGCCGCATCGACGCATCATAGCAATGCGACGTCCCCTCCCAGCAGCTGACCTTGCCCTCCTAATCGGCGTTCGCTACGTTTGAGGAGATCGTCAACGGCCGACGCTGGCACGAGGTGCAGCATGAAGGAAGTAATGATCAGTCCAGAAGGACGCTCCGATTATGGCCTCTACCGACATGCCGATCCCGGCGGACCCGAGCCAACATCCGTCATCGGAGTCTCGTGCTTCGTCATCGCCCCGCCGTTCCGACGGCACGGGATAGCGTCGGCACTGCTCGATCGCGTGATCGCGGACGCCCCGACGCGGGGTGCAGCGTGGATCGAGGGGTATCCCCTCAACCAACCCGAAGAGAGCGACGCAGGCCATTTCCGCGGCCCGCGCTGCATGTACGACGCACGCGGATTCGAGCCGATCGAGGTGCGGCAACGTGACACCGTGGTGCGCCTGTCGGCCGTTCCCACTCGATGACCCGTCACCCGGCCGCTAATGCTGCGCTTGCCATGCCAGCATGAGATGATATATATCATCTGAAGCAAGGGGTCCATGCGTTATCCCACCGATCACAAGCAGCGAACACGCGAGCGCATCGTCCGCGCCGCCTCCCGCCGATTTCGCAGCCGCGGAACCGAAGGCGCGGGCATCGCCGACCTGATGCGCGATCTCCACCTGACGCACGGCGGCTTCTATCGGCACTTTGGCAGCAAGGAGGGACTCGTCGTCGAAGCGTTCGAGGCGGCCCTGAAGGAGTCCGGCGACCGCGCCGCCGCGGCAATCGAGAAGGCACCGGCAGGCGGCGAGCTGCAGGCGCTGATCGATGCCTATCTGGACCCGCGGCACTGTGACGACATCGCGGGCGGATGCCCGGTCGCCGCGTTGGCGTCCGAGATCGCGCGTCGGCCGAAAGCATCGCGCGGTCCGTTTCAGCAGGCCTTGCGTACGCACATCCGCCGAATGGAGCAGTACATACCCGGCCAAACGGAGGAGGAGCGGCGACAGAAGACGATTGCGCTTTTCACGGGGATGGCGGGCACGCTGACGGTCGCTCGGGCATTCACGGACGAGCAGGACCGGAGGGCCATTCTCGACGGCGCGAGGAAGTTCTATCACGCGGCATTGAAGAGGTGATTTTTTTGTGCTCTATAAGATGACAAACATCATCTTTCGAGCGAACCCGGATCGCGTTGAACCCGTCATCCATTAGAGAGGCGTGGCGCAAGGACGGGCGGTGTCGAACTGACCGGGCCCCGTTCGACTAGAGGGTAGACGCCCACGGACGGGTGAACGATAGCGACGCCTGATGAAGGGAGAGAGAAATGGGCACGAACAAAGAGAGAGAGATAGGGAGAACCGGAAGAGGTCGTCTTCCAATGAACGCGCCCCCGGTCGTGTCGGCGCAGGAGTGGGAAGCCGCGCGCCAGCAGCTCCTCGTGAAGGAGAAGGCATTGACGCGCGCCCGTGACGCGCTGGCCGCCGAGCGTCGGCGGATGCCGTGGGTGGCCGTGGAAAAGTCGTACGAGTTCGACGGCCCCAGGGGCAAGGCGAGCCTGCTCGAGCTGTTCGACGGCCGCCGCCAGCTGATTCTTTACCGCGCCTTCTTCGAGCCCGGCGTGTTCGGCTGGCCCGAACATGCCTGCCGCGGCTGCTCGTTCCTGGCCGACCAGGTCGCGCACGTCGCTCATCTGAACGCCCGCGACACCACGCTCGCGTTCGCCTCACGCGCGCCGCAGCCGGACATCGATCGTCTCAAGGCTCGGATGGACTGGAAGATGCCTTGGTACACCATCAAGGACAGCTTCGACACCGACTTCGGCGTAGACGAGTGGCACGGTACCAACGCGTTCATTCGCGACGGCGACAAGGTGTTCCGCACCTACTTCATCAACAACCGCGGCGACGAGCAGATGGGAAGCACCTGGAACTATCTCGACATCACCGCGCTCGGACGGCAGGAGGAGTGGGAGGACTCGCCGGAGGGCTATCCGCAGACCCCGCCGTACAAGTGGTGGAACTGGCATGACAACTACGACGCCGAGACCTCGCCTGACGCGAAGTGGGTCAAGGTGTCCGACGCCGGAGAAGCCGCATTCCGAAAGCGCGACGAGCGCAACACCGAAGACCTCGAGTCCGCCAAACGCTGACGGCGACGGACAGCACGATTACAAGGTCTGAGGAAGGGGTAGTTGTCGTGTTCCTTGGCGTCTCTGCGGCGCTCTTTGCTGCGAGTGCGGCCGTAACAATCGTCTGGTGCACCTCCATGTCGGCAATGGGCGGGATGCCGATGCCCGGCGGCTGGACGATGTCGATGGCGTGGATGCGGATGCCGGAACAGACGTGGCCCGGCGCTGCGGCGTCGTTCCTCGCCATGTGGGTCGTGATGATGGTGGCGATGATGCTGCCGTCCCTGGTACCCATGCTGCAGCGTTACCGACAAGCCGTCGGCAGGCGAGGCGAGACGCGTCTGAGCGCGCTGACAGCCATTGTGGGGGCGGGCTACTTTCTCGTCTGGACCGCTTTCGGAATGGCCGTCTTTCCACTTGGCGTCGCGCTCGCAACCATCGAGATGCAGCAACCGGTGCTGGCGCGCGCCGTACCGATGGCGGTCGCCCTCGTGGTGCTGATCGCCGGCGCGCTCCAGTTCACCGCGTGGAAGGCGCGTCATCTTGCCTGCTGCCGGGAGGAACCTGAGCGCGGCCACACTTTGCCGGCCGACGCCGGCACCGCCTGGCGACACGGCATGCGACTCGGACTCCACTGCAGCTACTGCTGTGCCGGTCTGATGGCGATCCTCCTGGCCATCGGGGTCATGGATCTTCGCGCGATGGCGGTGGTGACGGCGGCCATCACCGTCGAACGACTCGCACCGGCAGGTGAGCGCGTCGCGCGAGCCATCGGAGCCGTTGTCGTGGTGGCAGGGGTGGTTCTGATCGCACGAGCCGCGAGTTTTGGATGATGGTCTACCAAGAGACTTTCGTGCAGCGGGGTCAGCACCGGATCTATGTCCGGGACTACCCGGGAGAGGAACCGGCGATCGTTCTGATGCATGGGTTCCCGGACAACCTGCACCTCTACGACCGTCTGGTTCCTCATCTCTCGCCACCGCGCCGTGTCATTGCCTTTGACTTTCTTGGATGGGGTGCTTCGGATAAACCTGCTGGCTATCCCTATACCGCGGACAATCAAACCGGTGATCTCGATGCGGTAATCACTCAACTGCGGCTTCAGCACGTCGTCCTAATTGCGCACGACGCTTCCGGGCCACCGGCGATTGACTGGGCTCTCGAGCATTCCACGCGCGTCGCTGTGCTGGTGTTGCTGAATACCTACTACTGTGCCATGCCGACGCTCCGCCCGCCGGAGGCAATCTGGCTGTTCTCGACACCCCTGGTCAGAAATATCGCACGACCTGTGTCGCAGATGTTCGGTAATTGGGTCTTCCGTCGCATGTATCGATGGCAGGTTGGCAGGTTTTTCAGAGACGCGGAGGTCAGAGATCAATTCCTGCCACAGCTCTATGAACAGTTCGACGCCACGCCAAGCGCTCGTCCTGCCTTCTTTCGCTTGAACGAAGATCTGTTGCCGACCATCCGATCACGCACAAGAATGCAGCTGAAGCTGGCAGAGTTCAGACGTCCGGTCCGGATCATCTTTGGTGACGCTGATCCTTACCTGAATGCAGGCGTCGCCCGGCGCTTCCATGAGCTCTTTCCCGGGTCTGAGCTGTTTCTCGTGGCAGGCGCTCGACACTTCGTCCAGATGGACGAACCTGCACAGGTGGCCCGGTTCATCCTTGCGGCCTTCCCGCAGACTCGGTGATCCATCTCCCGATGCCCGCCGCCGGGGTGGCGTCGCGCGGACCGATGCCGCTCTCGATCGTCGCGGCGAGCGATTCATACGCGGCCGCCCAGGCGCTGCGCAGCTCGGGATTGAACGCGCTGCCGAGCGCTTTCTCGAGCGACCACAACAGCGCCTTTACGGCAACCGGGTGGTGCATCGAACGCACGCGGGTGCGGGAGCTCAGCCCGAGCGACGCGACGATGTCGACGATGTGCGCCGGACGCTCCACGCAATCGACCAGAATCGGAAGCAGACGGGCGAGCTGCTCGGCCTGTTCGCTGCAGGGGGACTGCACCAGGCATTTGACCGAAGGGTCGAGCTCGTTGAGCCGGATATAGAAAAGGAACGCTAAGTCGTTGGAAACGGGCTGGATCCGGTCGAAACTCGTTCGCATCTGCTGGATTTGCCGTTCGGTCATCATTTGCGCACCGTCCTCTTACCGACACGGGCGCAAAGCGGCAGCGAAAACGATCAAGGCAGGTGCCGGGCCAGCTCTCCAGCCCGCAGCTCCCGCTCCACCTGCAACTCCACCTTCGTGATGTCAGGGCGGAAGAACAGCGCCACGGTCCAGTCGAGGACGATGCGCAGGCGTCGATCCCATCGAGGCATCTGGAACAAGTAGTACGTGCGGCGGACCCACCAGGCAGGAAAGCCGGTCAGACGAAACCCAAAAACAGTAGCGACAGCGCGCGTGTGGCCGAGCGAGGCCATCGTGCCGAGCGATCGAAAGAGAAACGGCGACGGTGCGCGGCCGTCGACCACCGCCTGCACGTTGCGCGCGAGCTGGCGCCCCTCGCGGAGCGTGTGCTGTGCGAGCGCGGGATAGGGCCGCCCATCGGGTCCGGGGATCGTCGCGCAATCGCCCAGCGCCCACACGTTCGGGTGGCTGCGGCTCCGCATCGTCTCGTCGACCGCTATCCTTCCGCGCTGATCGTGCATGACGGGAATTGCGCTCGCGACGGCGTTCGGCACGATGCCTGCCGCGAGCACGATCGTCCCGGACTCGAGCGTCTCATTGGACAGTTGCACACGCCCAGGCTCGATCGAGCGGACCGGCGTCGCCACACGGATATCGGCGCCGCGCCGTTGCAGGACGCGCATCGCGACGGCCCCTAACTTCTCATCGATCTCCGGCAGGATGCGCGGACCGGCCTCGAACAGCCGGAATTTCATCTCCTCTCGCCGGATCCGCGGATAGAACCGCAGCACATCGTCGGCAAACGCGCTCAGCTCGCCGAGCAGCTCGACGCCGACGAGGCCGCCGCCGATGACGACGATTGTCAGGCAGCCCGCTCGTCTCGTCGAATCGGCCGCCGCGTCGGCCAGCTCGAGCTGTTCGATCACATGATTCCTCAGCACGAGCGCATCCGCCATCGTCTTGAACGTGAACGCGTGGTGCGAGCCGGGAATCAGCTGCAGGTTGGTGGACGCGCCGAGCGCGACGACGAGGTGGTCGTAGGGCAGGTCGAATCCTGAGCCGGCGGCGTCGATGGCACGGACAACCTGACGGCCCACGTCGACGCGTTCGACGGTCGCTTGAATGAAACGCGCCCATCGCAGCGCGGCGCGGATAGGTTGCGCGCAGTGGCGCAGCTCCAGCCTGCCGGTGCAGGCCTCGAAGAGCAGGGGAGTCATCACGAAGAAGTTCTCCCGGCTCACGAGGGTCAGCTCGACGTCCGCGCGCGCGCGCAGCCGCCGCTCCAGATGCCGCACGGTCGCGACGCCGCCGAATCCGCCGCCGAGCACCACGATTCGCATCGCCACTTCGAGTATGCCATTACAATGGGCCGCAGCTGTTTTCCATTCCGATCGGGAACGGAGATTCATGATGCCGCGTGAAGCCAGGTTGTTCGATTCCGCCAATGGCTCCCCAATCAGGGCACTCTCCAGGCTGCAGGGCAACATTCCACCGAACTGGATCGGACGCGCCCGGCGCTCGCGCAAGGACCTCGAGCCCGATCTCGTCGCCGCGATGAACAAGGTGCGGAAGTTGCGGAAGAACCGGCCGAAAGCGCAGGCCACGATTAAAGCCGCCGAACACGAGCTGAGGCTCTTGCTGAAAGAGTGGGAGGTCAGGTACAGGAAGGAAACCTTCTACAACGGTTTGCGCGCGCTGCTGGAGATCAGCCGGAATGGTGAGACCAGACGCTGACCTGCGCGCTCGCTAACCCACGCCCCGCCGTCTGATCGCCCCCTCCCGAAATCCCCGTGATCGATTTCCCACCCCTTTTGCGCCCGTAGGACCGAGGCAGCAAAAAACAGCAACGTCGGACCCCGAGAAAGGAGGCGTTGCAGCACACGCAAAAGGAGATTCGTCATGAAGCGCTTCGCACACGGGCTCGTCGTTCTTGGAATGCTGGGGGCCACCACCACCGGCGCACAGCGGGCGACCGGACAGGGACAAGAAGGAAGTCAGGCAAAAATCGACAAGGACGCGCCAGGCATCATCGCGGTCCTATCCACAGAGAACAACTGCTTTACTTCAGGCAGCGGACTGACGTTCCTGAAGGTCTGCATCACGGAGAACGGCAACATCTCGTGGCTCGAGTCGCCGGCAGGCGCACGTCACATCAGTACCACGCGAAGGCTATGCGGTGTGCACTTACGACGCGGTGAATACGGTGCACGGCTTCGACGTGAACATTGCGGCGGAGGGCTGGGGCCCTTCGATCGTGTCCGACAACAAGAGAATCATCACGCGCACGTCGCTCGATGGGCTGATCGAGTTGAAACAGACCTTTACGGTCGTGCCGGCCGAACGCGGCGTCGACGTGAAGATGGAAGTGAAGAATCTTTCGCCCGTCACGTTGCTGGGGCTTCAGGTGGCGCGGTCCTTCGATGGCGACATCGACGGCCAAGTGGCGAATGAATACTCGCATACCGGCGAAACGATCTGGGGGCAGGAGTCCAGAGGCCTGTTGCTGACCACCTCCCCACTGGTGAACGCCTACACCCATCTCGTCAGCGCGCCGTATAGCGACTGGGATCCGGTCGGCAGCTCGAAGCAATTGGCACGCGGGTGCGAGGTCGCCCTGGCACCTTCAGGCGCGACCGGCGATTACGTCGGCGGGCTGATTGCGGCGCTCGGCGCCGTCAAGCCAGGCAAGAGCAAGTCCGTGACTCTCCATTACAAGCGGTTCTGACTCGCTACGGCACGTCGCACCCAGCCGGCTCACCGCCGGCTGGTTCGTTGTACGGGACCTGGAAAAACTCGTCGCTACGTCGCGCTGCCCGTGGCGGACCGCATCGTCTCGGACACTTCGGTCAGGATGACTCGCCACGCTTCGCGCGCGGCGGCGTCGTAATCGGGACCAAGCGCCTGGGCGAACGTCCAGGAGAGCGCCACCATCAGCGTCTCGTAATCGCCAGGCTTGACGCCGTAGCCGGCATGCTGGCGTCCGAGCTCGCGCAGGCGCTCGCGCATGCCGTCGAAGTTGTCGAGCGACGAGACGATGGATTCGAGCATGGTCATGAGCTTCCGGCCCTGCGCGGCGAGATCGTTGTGGAACAGCCGGCGGGCTTCGGGCGCCAGTTCGAACAGCTTGCCGTAGAAGAGCAGCGACACCGGACCTGCCTGGTCGCGGATCGACTCGAACGTCTCGCGGACGACCCTGCGCTGGTATGCCTGCATCCCGGCGATCCCCGAGGGCACAGTTCGATCGGTCATGCGATCACCGCTTCTCCAATTCCGCAAGCGTCGTTTCGACTTCGTGCATCTCGCGCCGGTGGGGCGTAGCGAACTCCGGCTTCCCCTGCGCGGCATGCCAGGCGTCCGCGGCGCGCTGGAGCCACGACTTCGCGAGCTCCAGATCGCCCGGCTTGCGCGAGGGGCTTCGATAGAGCGCGGCATACGTCAGGCCCATCGCCGACAGGCCGCGCGGAGCCGCGTGGGCGCCCGACGCTTTGGGAGGCGGATTCTCCGACAGCTTCAGCGTCCGCTCGGCGAACGACACGGCGTCGGCTCGCAGCCCGCGTGCCACCGCATTCACGGCAAGCTTCTGGTTCGCGCGCAGCACCATCACGTATACCGAGGCATGCCCGGATTTGAGGCCGGGCTCGGCAATCGCGACGGTCGTCAGATACGCGTCGCGCGCGGCGTCGAGTTGTCCACCGGACGCGAGCGTGTCGCCCAGGTGCAGGTTGATCAGCGCGCGATAGATGAGCAGCGACAGGTTCGTCGGGCTGGTCTCGAGCGCCTTGTCGAGGACACGCAGCGACTCCCGCTGCACCGCTATTTTTTCAGCCGGGTCCTTGTCGTCCATGACGGTCTCGACGCGGCTGAGGACGATGCCGTAGTCGAGAGCGCCGCGGAAATTCGCCGGATCGGATTCGTAGAGGCGCTTGCCCACACCGGCGGCCTGTCGATATGCGGCAAGTGCGCCCACTCGATCGCCCAGGCTTGGCAGATCGGGATTGCCGAGCACGTCGGCGACATGTCCGTACGCGAGCATCAGGTTCCGGTTCCACGCCATGTTCTGCGGCTGGGCTCCGACGAGTGTTTCCATCATCGCGGTGACGCGCCGGAAGTTCGCGAGCGCTTCGTCGAGTCGTCCCATCATCGACTCGCTCATGCCGAGCGCCGCATACGCCGATGCGAGGCTCTGGGTCGTGGCCGGGTCCTTTGCCCCGACCAAGGTGTAGAGACGAATCGATTCGACGGCGCCCTCGGACGCGCCGCGAGAGTCGCCCATGTTGCGCTTCGTCGTGCTCGCGCCGAGGTACGCGGCCGCCAGCGCGCCGCGAAACGAGGCATCGTTCGTCTCGCCGTTCGCGGAGCCGAGGCGAATCGCCTCCTCGTAGGTTCGGAGCGCATCGGCGAGTTTTCCGCCCGAGGCCTGGATCGACGCGATCCGGTTGCGAAGGACGATCTGCTCGGCGCGCGCCTCGATATCGCCAGGCAATTTGCGCAAGGCGCTCTCGAGAAGCGGCACGGCCTTCTGGTAATCGGCGAGCGCCGCCGGCAAATCACCGAGGTTCGCGGAGCCCTCGTTGCCGCGCACGTCACCCAGTTGCCGATACGCCTTGGCCAGATCTTTCTCCGCGTGCGGATCTCCTCGCGCGGACTCGACGAGCGAGTCGAGATACTGCACGCCGGTCTCCACCACGATCTGGCGCGCCTTCGTCGAGCCGGGCAGATCGTCGATGGCGTCGTGCAGATCGAACACGAGCTTGTTGGCCAGCGTGCGAATCTGCTGCGAACGCTGGGTCGCGATCCGTGCCTGATACAACGAGACGCCAAGCCCGGCGATGATGGCGATGCAGACGCACGCAGCGGCAATCATCGGCGCCCGATGCCGCCGGACGAACTTCATGCTGCGGTAGGTCCACGTCTGCGCGTGCGCTCTCAGCGGCTCGTTGTCGAGGTGACGCCGCAGATCCTCGGCGAACTGCGCCGCCGATTCGTAGCGTCGCTGCGGCTCCGGTTCCAGCGCGCGCAGGAGGATGTTGTCCAGGTCACCCGCAAGCTGACGTGCGATGCGCCGATCGCCAGCCACGCGGCTCGGCGGCGGCACCGGCGTGTCGAGCGCCTTGTGAATGGCGAGCAGCGGCATGCCGTCGAACTTGCGCGGACACCTGCCGGTCAGCAGTTCATAAAGCACCGCGCCGAGCGAGTAGACGTCCGACGAGATCGTCGCCGCTTCGCCGCGCAGCTGCTCCGGGCTGGCGTAGCTCGGCGTCATCGGCGGCGACTGCGTGTCGGTGCTCGAAAAGCTCTCGCCGACGAGCAGCTTGCAGATGCCGAAATCGAGGAGCTTGGGCACGCCCTGCTGATTGACGACGATGTTGCCCGGCTTCAGATCGCGATGGACGATGAAGTTGCGGTGAGCGAAGTCGACGGCGGAGCAGACGTCCATGAACATGCGCAGCCGGACGGCAACCCCCACCGCATGCTGAGCCGCGTATGCCGTAATCCACGGACCGTCGATGTACTCCATCACGATGTATGGCAGCCCCTCGTCCGTCGTGCCGCCATCGAGCAGATGACTGATATTCGGATGCTGGAGGCGCGCGAGCGTCTGCCGCTCGCGGCGGAAGCGCGCGAGGACGAACTCGGTGTCCATTCCCGGACGAACGAGCTTGATCGCGACGGTTGCCTGATAGAGGTTGTCGTCCCGTTCGGCGAGGAAGACGGTGCCCATGCCGCCGCGGCCGAGCTCCCGAATCAGTCGGTACGGTCCGATGCGGGTGCCGGTGACCTCGGTCGTTCGATGAAAGGACTCGACCGCATCGCGGATGCGCTGCTGGACGAATCCGCCGGGCGCGGCACGATGGCTGGCAAGCAGCGACTGCACCTCGCGCCGGACTTCCTCGTCCGCGCCGGCCGCTCGATCGATGAGCATCGTCCGTTGACCGGTCGGCGTGGCGAGCGCCTGCTCGAAGATGTCGCCGACCGCCTGCCAGCGCTCAGGATTCACTGTTGCCCTGCGACAGCTCGCGATGGAGCCAGGCCTCCGCCAACCGCTGCTCGCGGCCGATGGTGCCGATGGACAGGTTCAGCGCGCGGGCCGTCTCCTCGACGCTCAGGCCGCCGAAGAATCTCAGCTCGATCACCTTGCACTTGCGCTCGTCGACTTTCGCCAACGCGGTCAGCGCGTCGTCGAGCGCGACCATGTCGTCGGACTTCATCGGCGAACCGACGACGACCTCGTCCAGCGAGACCGGCGCGAGACCGCTGCCACGTTTCTGGCTGCGATGCTTGCGGGCATGATCGACGAGGATCTGCCGCATGAGGTGGGCGGCCACGCCGAAGAAGTGGGAACGGGATTCCCAGTCGGGCATGTCCTGCGCGACGAGTCTGAGGTAGGCCTCGTGCACGAGGACCGTGGGCTGCAGCGTCGCCGCCGCACTCTCATCGCGCAGATAGTGTGCGGCCAGCCGGCGGAGCTCGTCATAGACGATCGGAATCAGGCGGTCGATCGCCTCCGCATCGCCATTCTTGAGGTCCGCGAGCAGCAACGTGACCTGCGCTGCCGGATTCATCGATAGCTCCAGGCTGAGATTGGGCGCCCGAAGTGTAGCAGATATGGCCCCGGCCTTTTCGCCGCGTGGCTCGTCTACATCTGAAGAAAGGGGCCGCTGATGAAAGCGTTCACCGCCACAAATGTGATGGCCATTCTCGTATTGGCCATCATGCCATCTCCTGCGCACGCGCAGGACGCGCGTGTTGTTCCCGCACCCGACGGCACGGGCCCGCCGGTCATCGAAGTAACACCGTTTGTCTCGCTCGATTCGCGCGGGTCAATTCCGATCGGCGCGGCGGTCACCTTTCCGCTGAACCCGGCTTTCGGCATCGAGACAGAGGTTGGCTATCGCCGGGCCGAGGGGCAGTTGAACGCACTCAGCTCGAGCGCGAGTGTGCTGTATTTCCTCCCCCGAATCGGCCGAACCACTCCGTATCTCGCGGGTGGAATTGGTCTCGCGCAGTACGGTGCGCCGATCGTGTCGCGTGAAGGCTCCGTCATCGGCACGCAGTCCAGGGTCGCGTTCGAAGTCAATGCCGGAGGCGGCCTCAAGATCCCGGTGGACGAGACCTGGGATATGCGAACCGACGCGCGCTGGTTCAAATCCTTCGGTCGAAACGCGTCAGAACACTGGCGGGTGTCCCACGGCGTGTCGTTCGACGTGGGCAGGCGGTGAGGCACGGCGACATCTAACCGCGCCGCGTCTCCATCACCCACACGACGGCGTCGGCACCGCCGACTGCTTCCCAGCGCGCACGGCGGAGTGGTTGGCGTGCGCGTTCGGCGGCGCCGGGAAACAGCTGGCGCACTTCGTCGGGGAACACCGGGAAGGGCGGACCGCTTCTTCGCGCGGCGTCGTACTCGATGGTGACGAGCAGCAGCACACCGCCCGGGGCCAGGCGACTCCTCAAGTGCTGCGCATACCGCTGTCGGTCGTGATCCGGCAACGCGACGAGACCGCCGCGGTCCAGCGCTGCCGCGTATGTGCCGTGGAGATCGAAGAAGTCACCCTGCAGAATCGTGACGCCACCGCCTTGCCAGCGCACGAACGGGCCGGCAGCCGCGCGGTCAGCGGCGATCTGCTGCTCGGCGAAAAACGCCTCGCAGGCGATCGGCGAGATCTCGACGCCGACGACGTGGAATCCGCGCGCGGCCAGCCACGCCATGTCGGGCGACTTTCCCGACATCGGCACCAGCACCTCGCTGCCTGGCGGGATCTCGAGTTGCGGCCAATGCGCGGCGAGCAGGCGGCCGCGTTCGGCGGCGGTGAATTCCCCTCCACCGTCCTCCCAACTGGAGTGCCAGAACTCAGGGCCGTACTTCGAATCAGGAATACGGATTTCCTTCGTAACGCACGCGACAGCGTTACGTTAGCATCTAACGCGACCGCCGGCTCACGGTGACAGTCCTGGAGGCTTGATGAGCGTGCGCATCACCCTCACCGACGCGCATATCCCGCCGTCGGTGCCGTTCCTGGAATTCCTGGACTCGTGGCTCGCCGGCGTTGAGTTCGACGGGTCCAGCTGGGCCAGCTACGGACAAGAACGGCCGGAACGACTCGGCCGCCGGCTGTCCCCGGGCGCCTCTCAGCAACTCCGGCAGCGCATTGGCGAGAGCGACGCCGGCATGCGTCACCTCGGCCGGGCATATGAACTGTTCGTGGCGCTGCTCATCGGCGACGTCGACGCGATCCGCGCCGTGCAGCAGCGATTCCGCTTCGTCCTCGTCGTCGGCGCGCCGCGCAGCGGCGGCAAGTACCTGACCAAGGAGCTGTTTCGCGCGCTTGGACATGATCCAAGTCGTGTGCCGGCGGTGCTCGCGCACGACGGGTTCCCGGAGGCAGCGCCGTGGCGATTCGACCGGTCCGGCACTACGTGGGTCGAAAGCCTGCACACGATGGCCGAGTACCTCGCCATGGTGGAGGTGTTCTTTGCCGCGGCCGACCGTCACGACGACCACATCGTCGTTCCGAAGAAGGCGACGAAAGCCGCCTATGCGCCAGGCCTGTTCCAATCCGTTCTCGGCGCCTGCGCAGACGGTGTCATCACGATCCGCCATCCCGTCCCGTCGTGCATCTCGACGTTCGAATCAGCCGGAGGCCTGCCGGCCGACCATCGATTCGTGCAGCGCGGCAACATCGAACGACTGTGGGCCCGCGACCTTCTCAGCGCGGGGTTCAGCGAGCGAGAGGTCGCCGACATGGACTATTTCGACGCGTACTTGCGCTACTGGGAGGACTATCACGTGCGCCTGGCGATGAGCGGGTCCAACGTGACCCGCCACTACCGAGTGGTGGCGTACGGCGCCGGGCGGTTGATGGGTGAGGCCCGGCGGAATGCCGATCGGTTCGGACCCCCGGCTGGAGATGTCGAGGAGTTCCACGTCACCGATCGGCGGGACCGTCATCCGGAGTGGATCGCGCGGGCCGAACCGGCGCTGCGGCGCGTCGGTGACCAGTGGGCGCGGGTGAGTATGACGTTTCCGCTCGACGAGATCGCCGAGTGCTGGTGATCAGGACGCGACGCGCAAAACGCGGTGCTCGACCAGCGTCGCGATCAGGCCGACCTTCTCCTCGTCGGTGAGGACACCCGGTAGTTCGCGGACGTAGAAGGAGCCGGTGCAGGAAATGAACTCCAACGCGTCCCGCGCGATTTCGTTGACCTCGACGTCGATCCTGCCGCCCGGGCCCGCCAGGCAGGCCATTCCATCTTCGACCGACACCCGCGAGCGCCCCGCGTGGTCGTTGATCACGCGACGCGACAACGACACCGATCGATCGTCATGCCACACGTCGGGCAGCGGCTCGCCGAAGAAGGATTCGTAGCGGGCGCGGAATCCCTCGAACGTCGACGGCTTCAGCACCGGGCGTCCCGGCACCTCGGGTGCATTGCTCGGGTTGTGATGCAGGTACTCCCCGAAATACTGGCGGCAAAAGTCGACGTACTGGCTGGTGAACAGCACGAACTGATGCCACGCCTCGTCGACGCGTGTGGAGTACATGTTCCACGACACGTCCGTATCCACGTACGAGAGGATCAGGAACTTCTTCGCCTCGGCGAACAACGCCTCGCCTTCCTCGGGCGTGTCGACCACTCGATCCTTGACCAGCTTCTCGATCAAGTAAGGAGCCTCGAACCGAAGTACAGGCTCGTACGTCGCGGCCAACTCGCGGTCCGCCGGCGCGACGAGCGTTCGTTCGGGGCTGCTCACGGGCCGACCACCACCGAGGGTATGGCCCTCACCTGGTTGCATGTCGACGTGCAGCTCGGGTTCGTTTCACAGCTCGAGCAGGTACAGGACGCGCAGGAACTCATCACGCGCGCTCGCAACCGGATGTTCAGGCGGCCCTTCTGCACCTCGACAAGGGGGCCCGCCGCCGTTCCGACGCTGGCGGCCGACGCATTCAGCGCACCGCCCTGGCGCGAGCGGCGCGCGACCACGGTATTGATCCGATCGCCGTGGCAAACCACCTCTGCGTCGGGCCTGACCCAAATGATTGTGCCGCCGTGCGGCAACAGCGTTTCGGGGGCATCCGCCGACGCCACGATGTCGCTCTTGTTGATGTCGATGCTGAAACTCAGATCGCCCAGCGAGGGGTATAGGCGCACCCGGCCACTGTCTTTCTCGGGCGCGACATACCCCCGGAATGCCCGTACGTCCGGGCCAACCTCGAGCAGTTGTTTCAGCAAGGGGTGGGCGCCCAGACGAGGATCGTCTTGCTTCTGTTTGGCCATGTCGTAACCTCTCAGCCGCCCCAATGCGGTTTCCCAGCTCAGGATGGACTTGTTGGGCGGGATGATAGACAGATTTGAACATGCTGTCCATAGATTCCGACGTGGCCGCGGACCCTGAATCAACCTGGGTCCTGACGCTCTACTTCGTCGGCCGCGACGAGTAGACCTTGTTCGCGATCTTCCACTCGCCGTTGACCTTCAACAACACGAAGTAGTCGGTGAACGTCGTCGCGCCGTGGACGAGGGTCGCTTCGGCCATCGCCGCAGTACCCGACACGTCAACGCTGTCGATCGTCCGCTTGCGCGAGGCCTCGTCGTTCGCCGGCTTGCCGGTGAAGCGGGAGCGGTACTCGTCAACGGTCCATGACACGAACTTGCCGTCGCGATTGCCCTCGATGTGGGCAGTGGGCAGGAATGCCTTGCGCATCTCGTCGCCGTTTCCGGTGGCGTGGCCGCGGAAGTACTGGTTGACGGCGGCGCGCACGCCTTGCTCGTCGGAGGTCTGGGCGGTGGTGACGACGGGCAGCAGAAGCAGGGCGAGGAGCGCGACGCGTGTGGGTTTCATGCGGCAGAATTTATCATGTGCGTGACTTCCGCCTAAAGGCGGAAGCTACAAGAGTCAAACTGGTAGAGCTGAAGAAATAGTGGAAAAGCGGATACAATCACCGCTTTGGCGTCGGCGCTTCAGATCCGTCCGCGAACTAGAGGGCAGATCCATGGCCGAGAATCCTTTCGACAGCATCGAGAACGCGCAGGAGTATCTGCGCCTGCTCGCGACCGAAGTGGAAACCGTCCGCAACGACATCCGCCGGGATGTCGACGAGGCGGCGCGTGAGCGCGCCGCACGGCGTCTCGACGCGCTTCACGTCGTCGATTACAAGCTCAAACAACTGGCGCAGCAGCTCGGTGCCTCCCGGCAGATTCTGAGCGACCTGCGGAAGCTCCGCCGCCTGCTCGTCAGCGACCGGGATGCCGTCGCCGTGGCAGGACCAGCGCCAGCTGAAACCGGCCTGCCTCACGTCTGAGGTCCCGTCCGACGGCCTTCGCCGATGATCCTGCTGCGGCTCATTACATGGCCCTACGTGCGCAAGCACGTGCTCCGAACGCTGGTGACGACGGCCGGGATTGCGCTGGGCGTCGCCGTGTTCGTCGGCATGAACAGCGCCAACGAGAGCGTGCTGCTGGCGTTCTCGCGAACGGTCGATCGGATCGCGGGGAAGACCGAGCTGCAGGTCAGCGCGGGAGAAACCGGCTTCGCTGAAGAAGTCCTCGAGCGCGTGCAGTCGTCGTCGTCGGTGCGCGTCGCGGTGCCCGTCATCGAAGCCGTGATCGGCACGAACATCCGCGGCGCGGGCAGCCTCCTCATTCTCGCGGTCGATTTCACCGGCGACCGCGGGTTGCGCGACTACGACCTCGAAAGCGGCGACGAAGCGGTGATCGACGACCCGCTGGTGTTCCTCGCGCAGCCCGACTCGCTCATGCTGTCGAAGGCGTTCGCCGACGCCAACGGCCTGACGATTGGCAGCAGGCTCGGGCTGGGCTCCGGCGAAGGGCAGAAACAGTTCACCGTCCGCGGCATCATGCGGGCGAGCGGCCTGGCGAGCGCGTTCGGCGGGAACCTCGCGGTGATGGACGTCTACGCCGCGCAGCACATGTTCGGCCGTGGCCGCATGTTCGATCGCATCGACCTCGCGCTCGTGCCCGGCCGCAGCATCGCCGACGGCACTCGCGAGCTCCAGGCGCTGCTCGGACCCGGATTCCAGGTGGAGCCGCCCTCCGGGCGCGGCCGGCACTTCGAGGCGATGATCGCGTCGTACTCGGTGATGATGAGCGCCTCCAGCCTGTTCGCGCTCTTCATCGGCATGTTCATCATCTACAACGCGTTCGCGATTGCCGTCACCGAGCGGCGCGTGGAAATCGGGATCCTGCGGGCGCTTGGGGCCACACGGGCACAGATCCAGTGGTTGTTTCTCGGCGAAAGCGTGGTGCTCGGGGTCATCGGCTCGGCGATCGGCCTGGTCAGTGGGCTACTGATCGCCCGGCAGATTGCCGACGCCGTCGGCAGGCTCCTCAGCGGCGCGTTCGGGATCGCCTCCGCAGGAGGGGAGATCGACATCAGCCCTCGAGTGCTGATATCGGCGCTCGCAGTCGGGATCGCGACGAGTCTTGTGGCGGCAGTCATCCCCGCTCGCGCCGCGGCGCGAATCGACCCGGCGCTGGCGGTGCAAAAGGGCAAGTACCAGACGCTGTCCGCCGGCGAGAACCGGCTGCGTGCGCTTCTGGCGGCGGCCTGTGCGATCGCGTCCGTCGGCTGTCTATTCGGCGGCGGCTCGCGTGCGCTCTTCTATGCGAGCTACCTGCTCGCGGTCGCCGGGATACTGCTTCTGACGCCGCGGCTGACTCTCGGTCTGGCCCGCGTGATCCGGCCCGTGCTGAAAGCCGTCCGGCCGGTCGAGGGCGCACTGGCCGCCGACAGCCTGATTCAAGCGCCACGCCGCACGTCCGCGACGGTCGCGGCCGTGATGCTGTCGGTGGCGCTGGTCGTGGCGTTCGCCGGCATGGCGCGCGCGAGCTACGGCACGATATTGGAGTGGGTCCGCACGGCACTCAATCCGGACCTGTTCGTCACTCCAGCTCCCGAGCTCGCGGTCCGGACGCTCCGCTTCCCCGCTGAGATGACGCCGGAGCTTCAGGCCATTCCCGGCATCCGCCACCTGCAACCACTTCGCAATCCGAGAGTCATGTTCCGGAACACGCCGGTGATGCTCCTCGCGCTCGACCTGTCGAGCGTCGAGGAACTGACCCCCGTGCGCGTGGTGTCGGGGAATCGCGATATGTACCGCGTCGCGGCGGCTGGGCAAGGCGTGCTGGTCTCCGACAATCTGGCGCAGCTGCACAGCCTTCGACACGGCGAGACACTGGAGCTCGTGGCACCCGCGGGACCGATCCGCCTGCCGATCGTCGGTATCGTCGTCGATTATTCCGATCCCCAGGGGGCCATCATCATGGATCGCTCGCTGTTCCAGCGGTACTGGAACGACGACTCGGTGAATTACTACCGCGTCTACCTCGATCGGGATGCCGATGTCGGCGACGTCAAGCGGCGCATCCTGGAACGGTACGCCGGCGTCCGTCAGGTGTTCGTGCTCAACAACGATGAGCTGCGCAGCTACATCCTTCGCATCGCGGAGCAGTGGTTCGCCCTGACCTACGTCCAGATCGCAATTGCCGTTCTGGTGGCGGTGCTGGGCATCGTCAACACGCTGACGGTGGCGATCACCGACCGGCGCCGCGAGTTCGGCGTGCTGCGCGCGGTCGGCGGCTTCAAGCAGCAGGTTCGAGTGACGATCTCGATCGAGGCGATGAGCACCGCATTTCTGGGGCTCGTGCTCGGCTACGCGGTCGGCGCGGTCAACCTCTATTACGTCCTCGAGATCGTCCGCCAGGACGTCGCCGGCATGCGGCTCGAGTATCAGTTTCCACTCGCGATGGCGCTGGCCGTCGCGCCGGTGATCCTCGGTGCGGCATTTCTTGCAGCGATCGGTCCGTCGTTGGTGGCGGTGCGCGGATCGCTGGTCGAGGCGCTCCAATACGAGTAGGTCCGCTGGAGGCGTTCAGGCGGAAGGGCGACCAGGTTCCGAAGTCAGCTCGACGATGCCGCGGCCTCCGTCGATCGTAATGGTCTGACCGTCGCGGATGCGCTCGGTCGCCCTCGGCACTGCGAGGACCGCGGGTATGCCGTACTCGCGGCAGATGACGGCGGCGTGCGAGAGCAGGCCGCCCGCTTCGGTTACCACGCCGGCGACGCGGTCGAGCGTGACGGTCCAGCCGGGATCGGTGAACGGGCAGACGAGGATGGCGCCTTTTTCGACGCGCCCCGCTTCCTCGACCGAGCGCGCGATGCGCGCCACGCCTCGGACGGTTCCCTGGCTCGCGCCTATCCCGCGCATCGCATCCGAGCTTTTGTCTCTGCCGGCGGGCCCCTGGAACGTGAACCGGGCGCCGATCTCGTTCGGGGCGCTGAAATGGCGATAGCTGTCGAAGTGTTCCTTCCGGCGATCGATGTTCGCGCGCTCGTCCGCGATGATCTCCTGGAAGGTCATGAAGAAGATGTCGTCCTCGAGCTGGCGGCGTCGCGCGATTTCCAGCACGTGCCGGCGTATCTGGTAATACAGCCGCGTCGACAGGTCGCGCATCTCCTCGCGCAGCCACACGAACCGGCGCAGCCGATCGAGCTTCCGATCGAAGCTGCCGCGCCGGCGCCACGGCAATGCCGCACGTGCCGCCGCGCGCGCCGCCTCGTATGCGGGCCGGGGATCGTCGCCAGCCGCGCCGCTGTAGTTCGCCGCGAGCTCCTCGACGAACGCCCGATCTTCGTCCCACCGCGGTATCCGCAAGTCGAGCTCGCGCCGGCTGTGGTGCCGGAACCGACGCATCAGCGCGTCGACATCGATCGCTCCGCGCTGCGCCATCTCGCGAAGGGTGCGCGTCGGCGCGAGATGACGCATCTCGGGCAGCGCCGAGACCAGCATGCGATAGTCGGCGTCGGGGAACGAGTCGGTGAAATCGAGCTTGGCGAGCGAGGCGCAGAAGATCGTCCGGAAGTAGCTGACCTCGGTCAGGCGGTAGTCCCGCTCGACGAGATCGCGGAAGCTGCGATCGACATCCGCCGGCAGTGGATCGTATTTCCGCTCGATAGCGTCGAAGCCGCCGGCGAGGAATTCGCGATCGAAGAGCTCCTGCCGTTTCAGCAGACCGGTGATCGCGACGATCGCGGGCAGCGCGCGAATCACCGACAGCGGCGACACCGGCGTGGCGAGTCCGGGACCCTCATACTGCACCTCGATTGCGAGATCTTCGTCGAATCGGCGTTCGACGAATCCCGGCAGCTTTGCCAGGCACCGCTTCACCGCGCCGAGATTCCAGTACGGTCTTCCGAAGAACACGCGCGAGGCCTGGAAATCTCCGTCCAGGACTTTCATCTCGCGCAGATACCCGACCAGCGCCTGCTGGAATGCGAATTCGTACAGCGAGGCCATCAGCGGCGTGCACACGCTGCTGGACACGCCGCCGTCACGGTAATCGCCGTTGGTCCACTCGCCGACCGCGGGGTCGAATGCGATCCGGGTAATCGGCCGGGACTGCAGCACGTACACCGTGCCACGCTCCACCGCGAACTCGATGTCCTGTGGCGCGCCGTAATGGCGCTGGATGCGGCGCGCCATCTGCTCGATCGGCGCGCGATACTTCAGCAGCAGCGGATTGTCCGCGGCAAGCGGGGTGCGATGTCCGGCGAGCAGCGCGTCGCCGAGGCCTTCGCATGCCTCGATGACGACCTCTTCGGCGCCGGTGACGGGATTGACGGTGAAGGCGACGCCCGCCAGCTCCGGCTCGATCATCCGCTGGACGATCACGTCCATCTGCAGCGTCGCCGGATCGATGCCGCTGCGGCGGCAATAGTCGGCGACCGAGTCGGCGTACATCGACTCGCGGCACTGATGGACTGCCTGCTCCACGGCCGCGAAGGTTCGCAGGTTCAGGTAAGTGCGGAACTGCCCGGCAAACGACGAGAGGATCCCGTCCTCCCCGGTTGCGGCGGATCGCACCGCGAGTGGGAATCCGAGGCGGTTGACGGCGGCGTGCAGATCAGGAGGCGAACAGTAGAACTCAGGCACCGGGAAGCCGGCGCGCTGAAGATCGAACAGGACGCCAGCCTTCCCTCCCCGAGGTCTGGCCACGACACCGGCGTCAGCCCCGAAACTCTCCATGCCTGCCACCCATTGTCGAATGCGTTTCTTAGCCGACGGGTGAAAGAGGGCAAATCTTAGCCGCTTCGCCAGGGTGGCGCAAGCCGCGCATTACCGCCGTCCCGGCTCGTGCAGGCGGTAGTAGCGGTGCACCATGGCATGGAAGAATTTCGCCGGAAGGATCCGACGGAACCAGAACGACGAGGTGACATCGGCGCCGACTCGATAGCGCAGGTGCGGCCGCCGGGCATCGAGCACTCGCTGCACGCAACGCGCTACGTCGTCGGGAGGCATGCCGGCTTCGAGATACCCGGATGCCGCCGCGATGCACACCTGGCGCCAGGGATCGTAGTCGGCGACCGGCTGCGCCGTGAAAACGGCGTCACGCACGATGTTGGTGCGGCACCAGCCGGGCTGCACCAGCGAAACGTGCACACCGAACGGACGCACTTCGTGCCACAGCGTTTCGGTGAAGGCTTCGACGGCGAACTTGCTGGCCGTGTACCAGCCGGCGAACGGTTCGGCGGTGAAGCCGGCGCCGGAGCTGACGTTGACGATGCGGCCGTGGCGAGTCTTGCGAAAATGCGGGAGCAGCGCACGCACGGTGCGGACCACGCCGAACAGGTTCGTGTCGAGCACCAGACGCGCCTCGGCGATCGTGGTCTCTTCGAGCGAGCCGCTGAGGCCATACGCCGCGTTGTTCACCAGCGCGTCGATGCGTCCGCCGCGCGCGAGCGAGGTCTCCACGAACGCCGCCACCGAGTCGTCCGATCGAACGTCGAGATCCAGCTCGATGACGCCTGCAGGCGGCGCGTTCGACGGACCATCGAGGCGTCCGGCGAAGACGGTGTGGCCGGCGGCGCCCAGCCGTGCCGCGGTCGCCTGGCCGATGCCGCTGGAGGTGCCCGTCACGAGCACGATCACGTGCGGGCCTCCACGGTGACCATCATCGCCGGCACGGGCCGGAGAGCGATCCCTGGCTCCGGGCGGATCGCCTGGTCAGGCGCGAGCCGAATCCGGAAACGTCGCGCGATCATGCTCAGTGCCATCTTCACCTCGAGCAGACCCAGGTGCTTGCCGATACACATGTGCGGCCCGGCGCCGAAAGGAAAGTAGGCGAAGTTCGGGATGTCGAGCCCCGGCGCGAAGCGCTCCGGATCGAAGCGGTCGGGATCGGTCCAGAAGCGCGGATGCCGATGGTTCACGTACGGGCTGATGACGACGATGGCGTTCTTCGGGATCTCGTGTCCGTCGATGACGTCGGCCTCCACCGCTGAGCGTGTGAAACCCCACGCCGGGGGGTACAAGCGCCACGATTCGTCGATGACCTGCTCTGCAAACGTCAGCCGGGACAGCGCGGCGTCGTCGGGAGCGCGATCGCCGAGCTGGGTGTCCACTTCCGCTTCGAGGCGCGATTGCACGTCGTTGGAGGTTGAGAGGAGGTAGAAAATCCAGGACAGCCCGTCACCCGTCGTTTCATAGCCCGCGCCAAGGAACGCGAGCACTTCGTCGCGGAGCTGCCGGTCCGACATCCCCTCGCCGGTATCCGAATCGCGTGCCGTCATCAGGATCGAGAGCAGCGTCTTGCCGCTCTGGTCCCGCTGCCGGTGCTGCTCGATCACCCGCACCACCAGCACGTCGAGCCGTTCGCGAAGCTTCTTGAAGCGGCGCATTCCGTGGCTCGGCCACCACTCCGGCATTTTCACCAGCGACTGCATCCGCTCGTAGACGAACTGCACAGATTCGGCGAACACGTGCTCGACCTCGTCGATTTCGTTTGCGATGTCGATCCCCATCACCGTTCGGCCGACAACGTCGAAAGCGAACCGCATCATCTCGGGGACGAGGTCGAAGGGCACGCGCGCGTGCCGGTGCCGGTCGAGGCGATCGACCAGACGCTGCACGCACCCGGCGATGAGATCGAGCTTGCCGACGAGCGTCTGCCGGTGAAACGCGGGCTGGATCAGGCGACGCTGGCGCCGCCAGAGATCTCCCTCGGCGGTCAGAAGCCCGTCGCCGAGCAGGATCCGCAGACTTTCGTAGCTCACGCCCTTGACGTAGTTGCGTTGATTCTCCTGGAGGACGTGCCTGATATACCGCGGCTCGACGATGAGGAAGAGCGGCAGATATCCCATCCGAAACCGCACGATCTCCGGCGATTCCAGCGCGGAATCGAGAAACAGCTTCAGCGGATCTCGGCGATAACTGGCGAGATTTCCCAGTAAAAGTGCACCGGCCGGTTGCGGGGTCTGCTTTGTCGGCAGCGGCACGAAAGGACATTATAATGAGCGCCCCATCTCCACCTAGCGAGGCCGACATGACCCGACGACGTCACCTGACCCCGGAGTCGGAAGCCGCGGACGGTCCGATTCAGGAAAACGCCGAGAACTTCTCGCTGCAGGACTTCGTCGGCCTCGGCCTCGGGTGGGACACCATCGAAGGCAAGGCGACGCTCTTCAACCCGGTGTTCGCGAACCTGGTGAACGACGACTTCATCATGCGCGAAGTCGTCGGCCAGACCGGCGCGCGCATGCCCGTGCGCGATCGCCGATCCGGTCAGGTCCGCGACGTGCTGATGCTCGGCTCGAACAACTATCTCGGGCTCGCCAACGAGCCGTACGTCATCGAGAAGACGATCGAGGCGGTGCGGAAATTCGGCATCGGCTGCGGCGGGCCGCCTCTCCTGAACGGCTACACCACGCTGCACCGCGAGCTCGAGGAGCGCCTCGCCGCCTTCAAACACTGCGAAGCGGCGATGCTGTTTTCTGCCGGCTTCATGGCCAACCTCGGTTGGGCGACCGGCCTGCTGGGCCCGAGCGATGTGCTGGTCTACGACTCGCAGAGCCACGCCAGCCTGTACGACGCCATCCAGCTGGGCAGGTTCGAGGCGGTGCACTTCAATCACAACGACATGGATCACCTGCGCCGCCGCCTGATGCAGGTGCGCTGGAAACACGCCTTCACGAATGTGATCGTCTGTGTCGAGGGCGTGTATTCGATGGACGGCGACATCGCGCCGCTGCCGGAGATCCGGCGGCTGTGCAATCAGTACGCGGCGCTGCTGTCGATCGACGACGCTCACGGCACGGGTGTGCTGGGCGAGCGCGGCGGCGGAACGCCCGAGCACTTCGGCATGGACGGGCAGATCGACATCGTCATGGGCACGTTCAGCAAGATCTTCGCGGTCACCGGCGGTTTCGTCGCGGCCAAGCGCGACGTGATCAACTACATGCGCCTGCTGTCGCGGCCCTACATGTTCTCGGCCTCGCTGCCGCCGGGCGTCGTCGGCTCGGTGCTCGCCGGTCTCGACTTTCTGCGCGATCATCCCGAGCGGGTGAAACAACTCCACGAGAACGTGCATTACCTGGTCAAGGGACTGCAGGCCGCGGGCTTCCAGACCGACGTGCAGTCGGCGATCATCCCGATCCCCGTGCCGGCGCCCATCGATCTGCACCGGGTGATCAACCGGCTCTTCGAGGAGGGGATCTTCGTCAACGGCGTGGAGTATCCGGCGGTGCCTCGCGATCGCCATCGGATTCGGATGAGCGTGATGGCGACGCTGACCCGCGCGGATCTCGACTACGTGATCGACAAGACCGCCGCAGTGGGCCGCGAGTTCGGCTTCCTCGGTCAGCCGGCGATCTGACGCGCACAGACCGATTATTCCCGCGGAGGACAGCGGTGTGAACGAAACCGAGCGTCTTCTCGTTCTCTGCACCTCGGCCAGGTACGAACCTGACGAACGGGCCGAGGCGCTTCGCCTGGCCCAGACGGCCATCGACTGGGAGCTCTTCCACGAACTGGCGGAGCTGAATGCGACCGTGCCGCTGGTCTGGTCGAACTTGCGTGCGCTCGGCTGCACCGACCGCGTGCCGGCGTCGGTACGGACGCGCTTCGAGGAGCGCGCCCTGGCGGTCCGCGACGCGAACGAGGCTCGTCTGAAGAACGCACGCCTGTTGTTCGCGCGCTTCGCCGAACGGCACATCCCGGTCGTGATCCTCAAGGGCGTGCTGTTCGCGGAGACGATCTACCGGGATCCCTATTACAAGAAGATGAACGACGTCGACATCCTGGTACGGAAGCAGGATCTCGATGCCGTGTACGACATTTTCCAGGAGATGCGCTACTTCAGCGCGGCGGAGCTGGTGGGCGGCTCGCCGCGGAAGCAGGAGAAGTTCTCGCACCACGCGCCGCCGTTCTTCAGCCGTGACCTCAAGCTCATGGTGGGCACCCACTGGGGCCTGATCACGCCGCTCGCGCCCTACACGATGGACTACGACGCCATCTGGACTCGAGTGGTCGATGTCGGTTTCTACGGGCAGCCTGCGAAAGCAATGGCGCCCGAAGACAATCTCCATCACCTGTGCGTGCACTTGCCGTACTACAAGTGCGGGCTGCGCGAGCTGGCCGACATTCACAACCTGGTGCGGCATCAGCCGATCGACTGGGGCCTGTTCGGCACCGAAGTCGCGAAGGCGAAGACGGAGAATCTCGTCTACCACGCGCTGTCGCTCGTCAACCGAATCTGGCCGATGCCGGAGCTGCGGTCGGCGATCGCGCGCGTTGAGCCCAGGACGTCGTACTACTTCCGCCACGATGCCGAGCGGAAGTGCGCGAGCGTGACGCGCCTCCTGCGCGGCCGCTCGACGCACATGTCGACGATCGAGAAGGCCTACACCGATCTCAACACGACGCGCGATGCGGGCGAGAAGTGGAACGCCTACGGGCGGATGTGGCGCGGCATGCTGTTCCCGCCGCGCGAGGACGTACTGAGGATGAACGCGCTCGAACAGGCGAGCGGCCTGCGTCTGATGGCGGCGCGGATGATGATCCCGTGGCGCGTCTATCGTGTGTTCGCGCGGGACGTGGGCGGGGGCATCTTCGTCGCGATTCTGGCCAAGTGCGCCTACGACTGCATGCGCACCACGGTCAAAGCGCCGCTCGCCGGGCGCGATCGCCGCGAGGAAACTTACGAGAGCTTCGCCCGCGACCTCGGCGTCACCGTGGCGCAGCTCGAGCAGCTCAAGAACGCGCTCGAATGATCGTCGAGCTGGACGCGATCCGGACCGAGGACCGGCCGCGCGTGGGCGGCAAGGCGGTTGGCTGCGCGTCGCTGCAGGCGCTCGGTCTGCCAGTGCCGCGCGGCGTGGTGCTGACGGCCGAGGGATTCGATCGCGTCTTCGGCGTCTGGAAGCCGCGACTCCAGGAGCTCTACCGGTCAATCCCGCAGAATTCAGACGAGCGGACGTTGCAGGCGCGCGCCGACGCGCTCAAGGCGGAGTTTCGCTGCGCGCCGGTGCCGCCGGACGTCATGCGTGCGCTCGAGCAGGCCGCGAGCCGGCTGACCGCGCCTCTGGCCGTGCGCTCGTCGGCGACGGCGGAAGATTCCACCGCGACCGCGTTCGCCGGCGTGTTCCACTCGGAGTTGAACGTCCCTCACGATCGCCTTGCCGACGCCGCCCGCGCGTGCTGGTCGTTTGCCTGCGACTGGGGCGTCATCACGCACGCGCTGCGCAACAACGTCGATCCGGCGCACGTGCGGATCGCCTTGCTGCTGCAGGAGATGGTGCCGGCGACACGCGCCGGCGTGCTGTTCACCTGCGATCCGTCGGGAGCGCACCCGGACGAAGCGGTCGTCTCGTGGTCGAGCGGCACGGGCGAGGCCCTCATGCAGGGCGAGGAGAGCGGCGAGAGCGCGCGGATTCCGCGAGGCGGTCCGGCGCCCGCCGATCCGGTGCTGCGCGCGCTGCACGCCGCGATTGCGCCGATTGAAGCGCGGCTCGGCCATCCGCAGGACGTCGAGTGGGCCCTCCGCGGCGACGAAGTCGTGTTTCTGCAGGCGCGTCCGATCACGACGCTCGAACCGCGCCGCGAGAGGCCAATCGTGTGGACCCGCGAGCTGGCGGAGGAGCGATTTCCGCGCCCGATCTCGCCGCTCGGCTGGTCGGTGCTGCAGGGTGTTCTCGGCGTCAATACCGAGACGCTCGCGAAGCGGTTCGGGCTGATCGCGCGCCGCCCGGACGACGTGGCGCGGACGATCAGGCATTACGTCTATTCGAACCAGAAGTTCTTCTCGATTCCGGGCTCGCTGCGCCCGAACCCGCTCGCGCACGTGCGCTTCGTGCCCGGGTATCTGTGGGAGGGGCTCAAGCTGCTCGCGTTCCTGCCGGCCGCCGGCCCGCTGGGCACGCGGCTGCTCGCGCTGAGCCGCTTGATGCGCGCCGCGATCCTTCCGCACGCGCGCGAGATTCACCGGACCTGGGATGCCCATCTCCAGAAACTGATCGTCGAGATGGACGACTGCGACACGATCGACGTCACGGCTCTCAGCACGCCGCAACTGCTCGAGCACCGGCTCGCGATCGAACGGGTTGCGCGCCGCTACATGGAGCCCGACCTGGCCATCTACGTCGTCAAGATGGCCGCGAGCTATGTGGTGGAGCAGATCGGCGCACGCCTGCGAGGGCGGAAGGATCCGGGGTTCGTGACCGATTTGACCGCCGGGTTGACCGACAACCGCACGCTGCGCATGAGCGTGGAACTCGAAACGCTGTTCGAGCGTTTCTCCAGCGATCCGCGGTTGATCGAGCTGGTGATCGCGGGCCGGTTCGATGAGGCGCTCGCGAGCCTGGAAGGGGAGTCCGCCGGGGCGCTCGCCCACTTCATCCAGTTGAACGGCCACCTCACAACCAACTGGGATCTGCGCGAGCCGACCTGGGGCGAGGCGCCGCAGGTGATCCTCGGCCTGCTGCGCGGCTACGCGGCCGGCGGGACCGGCCGTCATCATCACGACGTGACCGCCAGGCAGAAGGCGCGTCAGGACGCGGCACGCCGCGAAGTGCTCGCGCGCCTGGGCGAGCGCAGCTGGGCGGCCAGGTTCTTCGACGAGGTGCTGACCACGCTGCACGACTTCATGCGCATCGACGAGGAGCACCACTTCTACGCCTCACGCCTCTACCGGCCGCTGCGCCGGCTCTATGCGGAGCTCGGCGGGCGCCTCACGGCGCTACGCGTGATCGATCAGCCGGATGACATCTATTTCCTCGAGCTCGACGAAATCTACGGTGCGCTCGAGCGGCCCACGTTCACGCGCCGCTACCTGGTTCAGGCGCGGCGAGCCAGCTTCGAGCGTGCGGGAAAGGCACGGCCACCAGACCGGTTTGTCGACCAGGCGCCGCTCGTTCCCGAAGAAGCGGCGGGGGGCATGGGCGACCCCCACGTACTGCGCGGCGTGGGCGCGAGCCCGGGGGTCGCGTCCGGCCGCGTGCGCGTCGTCGAGACGGCCGCCGACGTCGCCGCGTTCGTCTCGGGAGATGTGCTCGTGACGCCGACGCCGAATCCGGCGTGGACACCGATCTACGCGTTCGCCTCGGCGCTGGTGACGTCGACCGGCAGCACGCTGTCGCACGGCCTGGTCTCCGCACGTGAGTATCACCTGCCCGCAGTGATCGGCATCGCCGACGTGACGCGGCGGCTCGAGAACGGACAGAACGTCACCGTCGACGGCGACCGGGGGATCGTCTCCATTGAAGGTTAGGCTCACCACGCTGCTGTTCGACCTCGACGGCACGCTGGTCGACATGCAGCGGCGCGGCCTCGAGCTGCGCTTCATGCTGCGCGCGTTCCGGCGCTTCTGGCCGGCGATTCATCCGTGGCGCTTCCGGCGGGCATTCTGGCAGGCGGCCGAGCGGCTGCAGGCGCACGGCAGCGCCAAGACCAATTACACGGTGTTCCTCGACACGCTCGCCCGGCATTCGCGGGTCGACCGGGACACGCTCGATCGCATCGTCCGCGAGTTCCTGGTCCACGACTTTCCGCATCTCTCAGGCCACTTCGTGCCGATTCCCGGTGCGCGCGAGACGCTGGAGCTCGCCCGGCGGCTCGACTACCGCGTCGTCCTGGCCACCAACCCGGTGTGGCCGCTCGACGCGGTCCGGACGCGGCTGCACGCCGGCGGTCTGCACGACTTCGCCTTCGACTTCATCTCGCACAGCGAGGTGATGACGTGCTGCAAGCCCGATCCGCGCTACTATCGCGAGCTTCTGGAACGCCTGCAGGCACGCGGCGAGGAGTGCTTGATGATCGGCAACGATCCACGCAAAGACCTGCCGGCCAAAGAGGCGGCCATCAACACGTTCCTGATCGGCAACCATCCGCCCGACCCGCGGATGGATGCCTGCGGCACGCTCGAGGACCTGCGCTCGGGGATCGCGCGCGAGAGGGAGACATCATGGCTGGTAAACCGACGCTCATTTGTGTGACCGGTCCGGACGGGGCGGGGAAGACCACTCAGATCGCGCGCATCGGCGAAGCGCTCAGCAAACGCGGCAAGAAGAAGATCGTGCCGATGACGATCTGGGACATGCTGCTCGACCCGTCGACGCGGGGCCGCGTGGCGTTCAAGTCGCCATCCGAGCTGGATACGTTCCTCGAGATTCTCAGCCCGATGGCGCGCATGCTGTTCCTCGCCCATTGTCTTTATGCCGCGCTCGATCTTGCGCAGAAGCGCAAGGCGGACGTGATCCTGGCGAATGGCTACTGGTACAAGGTACTGGGCCACGGAAGTCGCGCACGGCGGCGATGCCGAGGCGATGCTCGATCTCATGAAGGTTTTCCCCGAGCCGGTCATCACTTTCTTTCTCGACATTGCGCCCGAAGAGGCATTCAATCGCAAGGCCAAGCTGTCCGGATACGAGACCGGCTTTGCCGCGGAGCGAAATCTGGAAGCGTTCACCGCCTTTCAGGCACGCGCGCGTCCGTCGCTGGAGCGGCTCGCGAACGAGAAGCAGTGGGTCCGCCTGAACGGCAAGGAACCCGCTTCGGCGCTGTCGGAGACGATCGTGAACCGCATCGATCCGGCGCCATGTTGATCATCCTCAACGAACGGGCCAGCGCGGGCCATGGAGCCCGGCGCTGGCGCCGCGTCGAGGCGGCGCTGAAGAACAGCGGAACCGTCTTCGATGTCGCCGCGACGCGCAGCGTCGAAGAGGCCGATCGCGCCGTGGCTGGCGCGGCGGGCCAGGGCCACGATGTGGTGGTGGCTGCCGGCGGTGACGGCACGGTCAACTGTGTGCTCAACGCGATCATCGACAACCAGGCAGACGTGGCGCTCGGCGCCATCGGCCTCGGCTCATCGAACGACTTCCACAGGCCATTCGCCGATGACAAGCGGCTAGCCGGCTTTCCGGTACGGCTCGACCGCGCGCGGGCGGTTTGCGCCGACGTCGGCAAGGCAACGCTCACCGACCCCGCCGGTGCGACGAGGAGGCGCTACTTCGTGCTCAACGCCTCGCTCGGCGTTGTCGCGCAGGGCAACGCGTTCTTCAACGCGCCGGATGCGGCGCTGCGGGCGCTGAAGAAGACGAACGTCGACCTGGCGATCGCATATGCGGCCCTCGTTTCGATCGGGCGCTTCGAGCCGATCGCTGTGAACGTGTCGCTCGACGACGGGCCGCTTCAGCCGCTCCGAATGACAGCACTGGGCATCCTGAAGAAGGTCTATTTCGCGGGCGGCATGCACTACGACACGCCGGTTGCCGCCGACGACGGCTCGTTCGCGGTGAACGTGTGGGAGCCGATGGCCCGCCGGTCAATCGTGGCGCTCATCCTTGCGCTGTACCGAGGGCAGTTCACCGGACGCGAGCATACCCAGGCCCATCGCGCGCGCCGCGTGCGCATCGTCGCCGACGCTCCGGTCGACTTCGAGGTCGACGGGGAGGTTTCGAAGGTCCGCGCGGCGGACGTGGAGATCGTGCCGCGGGCCGTGAGGCTGTGCGGATGACCATGAAGAAAGATCGACGTGTCGTGGCGGTCGCGGGGATCGACGGTTGCGGCAAGACCTCGGTGATCCGCCGGTTTGCCGAAATGTGGCCCGAAGGACATGGCGGCACGCTGTCGCTCACCTGTCCGACCTACCACCTGACCCCGAACGCGCCCTTCGCGCGCCTCTCGGAGCGGCTGCATCGGTTCTCACGCGCGTCGGACGCGCTCGGCAGCTTCGAGCTCAAGGGAGCGGCGCTGTATCTGCAGATGACGCTGCACGGCCCTGTCGAGCGCTGCCTGCTCGATGCATTCCGCCCGGCGTTCCTGCTCACCGAGCACCACTCGCTGGTCGATACGCTCGCCTACGGCCCAATCTACACGACGATGATCCGGAAGCATGCCGACCTGGCGCTGGAAGGGCGTCTGCGGGAATTGCTCGATTCGGGCTCGCCCGGAAGCTACGACGAGATCGTGCATTGGGCGGCGCAGCACGCCAAGGAGGCAGGCACACCCCCGTCGGTGTTCGAGCTCGGCCTGTCGCTGGCGACGATGCTGAAGCGGCCGCGAGCGGAGCTCGTGCCCGAACTGACGCGACGGTATGGCACCGGCCTGCCCGACGTCCTGCTGCTCCTCGATGTGCCGGTGAAGACCGCTCTCGAACGCCTGCGCGCTCGCGGCGACTCGCAGGGCGAGCTGCACGAACAGGCGCCGCTGCTGGAGCAGCTGCGGCGTCTGTATCATGACGTCGCCGATTATCTGAAGCACGAGCACCCGGAGACTGAGACGTTCGTGATCGACGCGGTCTCTTCGGGCAGCGTCGATGACACGCTGCGGACCGTCATGCAGCGCGCCGGGATGACGATCTGATTCCGGCTAGGTCGTCACGCCTATTACCGCCGCATCTTGTCGATTCCGCTCTCCACGCCGCTGCGATAGCACAGAATCCGCGCACTGAAGGACTGCCCGAGCACGCCGAGCTGCTTGAGATCGAGCGTGTTCTTCTCGTCAGGACTGACGCGCGCGGCCAGCCCGTTCGCCGTCAGAAACGCGCGCAGCTCCTTCGCCTTGATCGCGAAATTGACGTTCTGCGGCACGAACGTCTGCTTCCCCTGCTGGATGGGGTTGAGGCCCGCCTGCACGACCCCGATCACGCGACCGTGGTCGTCGAGCAGCGCGCCGCCGGAGTTGCCGGGCTGCACCGGCGTCGAGAACTGCAGCCGCGTCGCATCGTCTTCGATGCCCGCGCGGGCGGTGACGGTGCCGGTCGTCAGGCTGCCGGAGCTGGCGAGCAGACCGGTGAGCGGAAACCCGAAGACCGTCGCCCGTTCGCCAAGCGCCGGCTCTTCGGGCGCGAACGCCACCAGCCGGGTCTTGATCGTTTTCGCGGGTTCGGCGCGGACCTGCAGGAGCGCGAGGTCCAGATCCATGTTCGCGGCCATCACGCGCACGTCGGCGGTGATGCCGTCGGCGGTCTGCACGGCGATCTTGGCGCATTCGCCGATGACGTGCTCGTTGGTGATGGCGACGCCGACGTCGGTGAAGAATCCGGTGCCGGTGCTGGTCAACTCCATCTCCGACAAGTCGTTCGCTTCCTGTTCGAATTCCCGTGCCATTCGCTGCGCATCCGTGATTTCGCCGGGAGACAGCAGGGCCGCGATCTGGTCGCGCCGCTCGCGGGCGCCTTCGTACTCTTTCGCGGTCGCCAGGCTGTAGAACACGTGCGAGAGCTTGAGCGATGCGCGGTTGCCGGTGCGATCGAACATCCTCGCGAGCACGTGACCGCCATAGTGCATGCCGACCGCGCTGCCGCGGAACGCAGCCCGCATCGACCACCGCAGCGACTCGACATCGTCCTGCTTCATCAGCTTGCCGGAGTAATGGTGGTAGCCGAGCAGCGCCTGCGAGTGAGCATTGCCCTGACGCGCCGCTCGGACCAGCCACGCGCGCGCGAGATCGTAGTCCTGCGGAACACCGGAGCCGCCGTCGTAGTAGACGTTGTAAAGGTTGTGCTGGGCTTCGGCGATGCCGGCGGCCGTCGCCGCGCGGCGCCAGTGATCGATGGCCTCCGACCACCGCTTGTTCTCGGAGGCGAAGCTGCCAAGGTTCCCATGCGCTGCGAGATACCCCTGCGAGGCCGCGCGCTCAAACCAGCGCGCCGCGGTTGGCTTGTCCGCCGCCAGGCCGCCGCCGAACCAGTAAGCCTGGGCCATGTAGAAGAGCATCCGCCCGTCAGGCTTCGACGGCGGCTCGACGGCCTGTTTGACGAGCGCCAGGCCTCTCGTCTGATCCTTCGGCACGTCGAATCCCCACAGGAGCCTGTTGCCAAGCCGTCCCGCGGTCTCCATGTGGCCCTGACCGATCGCGGCGGTGGCGAGACGCAGACCTTCTTCGTCGTTTCGCGGCACGTTGCTCCCGGCGAAATACATCCGCGAGAGCAGCGCGTTCGCACTGGCGTCTCCGCCTTCAGCAGCCTGACGCATCCGCTGGAGCCCGCGCGCAGGATCGCCGCGATAGAGCTCTACGAGTCCGGGCGGATCTCCGCTTCGATCGACCAGACGATCGCCGGCCGCGACGATGGCGCCGTCAATCGCGGCGCTGCCGGCGGGGTTGTCTGCCGGACCGGCCGCGAAGATGGCGATCACGCAAGCCAAGGCAAAGCTGCGCAGCTGCTTGCCCGGGGCAAGGCTGAGCGCGAGTCCGGGCGCAATCAGCGAGGCCCAGCCGCTCGCGTGCCTCGCCTGCAGCGAGTAGACCACCATCGACTTCGATTGATCGTCGAGACTGGATTGCTGCAGCGCCGCGTTGACCGGATGCGAGCGGGAGATCGCGGGCGCCAGTTCCGCGAACAGGCCGCGCGCCGCTCGATGCAGCACGAAGCCAAACAGCAGGATGGCCGCGGCATACGCGATCAGCTGTGCCTGGAGCAGCGGCGTGCCATCGCGCGTGAGGATTGACACGAGCTTCGCCTGGCCAAGCAGAAGCCAGCTTCGAAGCGGCGTTATGAGAAGAAATGCGATCGGGCCGCCGACGAGCAGCGCGATGTAGACCGCTACGCCCTTTCGGTACAGCTGATCGGACAGCCCCTGCAGCCGATTGAGATGCTGAACTGGGGCGTCGGCCGCCGGCGGCGCGGCAGGCACCGAGACGGCCGCCACTCTTTGTTGGGTTTCGGCCTGCAGTTTTCGGATCAGCCGATCGTACTGTTCCTGCGTCAGCTGCCCTTCCGCGAGCTGGCGAGACAGCACTTCCTGGATATCAGGCATGGGTCCTCCCGCGGGGTGGGTGGAGCTTACCCGCGGGCAGGCTGAAACTCAAGCAAATGGTCCTAAACGCTTCATAGCCTCGAAGATCGCCCCCATGGCGCGAAATTCCCGCCGTTTCCGCCATCAATAGATGACGACGAGGCCTCCATGATAAAAGACGACGGGATCACTATGTCCGACCAAGACATCACCCAGCTGATCGCCCAGGTCCGGAGAGGGGACGAAGCCGCCTCCGAGGACCTCTTCCGCCGCGTGTATCGCGAACTGCGGCACCTCGCCGCCTACTACATGCGCAGCGAGCGGCGGGACCACACGCTGCAACCGACCGCGCTCGTGCACGAGGCGTATCTGCGGCTGATCGATCAGCGCGATCTGCCCGGCGAGAGCCGCGCCCACTTCTTCGGCGTCGCCGCGAGCGTGATGCGGCGCATCCTGATCGATCACGCGCGGGCGCATCGAGCGGACAAGCGCGGCGGACGTGACGTGAAGGTGCCGCTCGACGAGGCGCCGGCCCTTGCCGCTGAGAATCTCGGGTACCTGATCGAAGTCGATCAGGCGCTCGAGCGGCTCGCCGCCCTCGACCCGCGCCAGGCGCGCATCGTCGAGCTCCGGTTCTTCGGCGGGCTGTCGATCGAAGAGATCGCCAACATCCTCGACATCGGGCCGCGCACGGTGGACCGCGACTGGCGGCTTGCCAAGGCGTGGCTGCGCAGCGAGCTCGAGTAGGCGGTATAATCCGCGCCTTCACTCCCATGACTCCCGAACGCTGGCAACGGATTAAAGAGATCTGTCAGGTCCTGCTGGATCACGAAGCGGACGAGCGCGGCGCGCTCATCAAGCAGTTGTGCGCAGGCGACGACGAGCTGCAACGTCAGGTCGAAGCCATGCTGGCGGGCGCGGCGGAAGGGGACAGCGTCCTCGGACGGCCTGCCTGGGAACTGCTCGGAATTCCCGTGACGCAGCGTTCCGTTTCGACGGCCGCTACGTCATCGACACCCATCCCGGACACAATCGGCAGCTACCGGATCCTGCGCCTGGTCGGCGAAGGCGGGATGGGCGTCGTCTACGAGGCGCAGCAGATCCATCCGCACCGCATCGTCGCGCTGAAGGTGATCAAGCCCGGACTGGCGAACGAGGAGGTGCTGCGGCGGTTCCAGCAGGAATCACAGGCGCTCGGGCGGCTGCAGCATCCTGGCATCGCGCAGATTTACGAGGCGGGCACGGCGGACAGCGGCTTCGGCCCGCAGCCGTACTTCGCGATGGAGTTCATCCGCGGCGAGACGCTGACGGACTACGTGAACTCGCATCGTCTGAGCGTTCCGCAGCGGCTCGAGATCATGGCGAAGATCTGCGACGCGGTCGATCACGCGCACCAGCGCGGGCTGATCCATCGCGATCTGAAGCCCGGCAACATCATCGTCGACGAAAGCGGCCAGCCGAAAATCCTCGACTTCGGCGTCGTCCGCCTGACCGACAGCGACGTGCAGGCGTCGCGCCAGACGGATATCGGACAGCTGCTGGGGACGCTGGCTTACATGAGCCCGGAGCAGGTGCTCGCGGATCCGCTGGAGGTGGATACGCGGAGCGACGTCTACGCGCTCGGCGTCATCCTCTACGAACTGCTCGCGCGAACACTGCCGTACTCGATCAGCCGGAAGGTGCACGAGGCAGTGCTGACGATCCAGCAGGAGGATCCGAAGCGCCTCAGCTCGATCAGCAAGATCTATCGCGGCGACCTCGACACCATCGCGGCGAAGGCGCTCGAGAAGGACAAGACCCGGCGCTATGGATCGGCGGCATTGCTTGCGTCGGACATCCGGCATTACCTGCAGGACGAACCCATCACCGCACGGCCGCCGAGCGCGAGCTACCGGCTGGGAAAGTTCGTCCGCCGTCATCGCGCGCTGGTCACCGGGGCCGCCGTTGTTTTTATCGTCCTTGCCGGCGGCATCGTCGCGACGACCCGCGAGGCGATTCGCGCGCGGCGGGCAGAACGGGCGGCGGTGGCGTCCGAGCAGGCTTCGCAAGCGGTCAGCGAATTTCTGACGAACGATCTGCTCGCGCAGGCAAGCGCCTACGCGCAGGCGGGGCCATCACGGAAGCCGGACCCTGACCTGAAGGTCCGCACCGCACTCGATCGCGCGGCCGCACGGGTCGGCGACAAGTTCGCGAATCAGCCTGACATCGAGTCGTCCATCCGCCGCACCATCGGCCGCACGTATCGCGATCTCGGTCTGTATGCCGAGGCGCAGAAGCAACTCGAGCGGTCGTTCGAGCTGAAGCAGAAGCTGATCCCCGAGACGCACGAGGACATGCTTGGCGTGACGGACGACCTGGCGAACGTCTATTACCTGCAGGGCAAGTACAGACCTCGTCATCCCGACGCTCCAGCGATTGATTGAAATCAGGCGCCGGATGTCAGGCGACGAGCATCCGGATACTCTCCTCGCCATGAACAACCTCGGGCTGGTTTACAGCTTTGCCGGCAAGGACGACCTCGCGGCGCCGCTGCTCGAGAAGACGCTCGAGATCAGACGACGTGTTTCAGGCCCCGAGCACGCGGCGGCGATCACCATCATGGCGAACCTGTCGCAGGTTTACCACCGTCAGGGCAAACACGAAGAGGCTGAAGTGCTCGGCAAGCAGGCGATCGAAATCGGACGCCGCGTCAAAGGCGAAGAGCACCCGGACGTGATTTCGAGCATGAACAATCTGTCGACGATCTACCTGGCGCAGGCCAAGTATGCCGACGCTGAAGTGCTCCTCGATCAGACGCTTGCGATCCGGCGGCGTGTGCTCGGCGACGAGCATCCGGCCACGCTGACCACGATCAACAATCTCGGGAATGTCTACATCGAGCAAGGCAGACTCGAGGAAGCGGAAAAGGTCTTCACGAAGCTGCTGGAGGATCGCAAGCGCGTCATCGGCGAGAGCCATCCGAACACGCTGCTCACGATGAACAACCTGGCGCGGATTCACAGAAACCTCGGCGACAATCGCGCGGCCGCGGGGCTCCTGGTGAAGGCGCTCGAGATTCAGCGCCGCGTCCAGGGTCCCGAGCACCCGGCCACGCTGCAGGTGATGGCCAACCTCGCGGCCATTTACCGCCTCGAGGGCAAATACGATCAGGCGAAATCGATGCTCGAGACGGTGCTGGAAGCACGCACGCGCGTTTCCGGACCGGAGCATCCGGATACGTTGTTCGAGATGGAGAGGCTTGCGCTGGTCCATCAGAGCCTGGGGCAGTACACGCGGGCCGAGGAGCTGCTGACGAAGTGCGACGAAGCACGCCGCCGCGTCCTGGGCGAACAGCATCGCGAACGGCTGAATGGCCTGCGCGCGCTCGGGCAGGTGTTCGACTCACAAGGGAAGACCGACCAGGCCCTCCAGGCGTTCCGGACGTCGCTCGAAGGTTACGAGAAGACGGGGGTGGAATCCTGGGAGCGGTATCTGTGTCAGAGCCGGCTGGGCGTCTCGCTTGCCGCCCGGAAGGACTATGCGCAGGCGGAGCCGATGCTCGTCGCCGGGCATGACGGCATGAGCCGTCACCGTTCCGCGATGCCGGCGAGCGAGCGTCATTATCTCGACGAGACCGCCCGGACGCTCGTTCAGCTCTATAAGGCGTCCAACAAGCAGTCTGCCGCCGCCGAATGGGAAGCGAAGATCAACGGAAGGTAGTTCTCCGGCTGTTTCAGATGAACCGGCGGTTACTGAGGCTTGCAACCGTCCAGGTCTTTTCGCATCCGCGGCAGCGCCAGAAGGTCTTCTCGGTGAGGACCTTCGCCAGCGTGTCGATGATCTTGCCCTTGCAGAACGGACACATGGTTGGCCGTGTGATACCCGTTGTTCCCCGGTGATGCTGTCATTCCTGCTGCCTCTTCTCCGAAATTGTCCTAGATCTCTCTCTGTGCATTAGCGCACGTTTCGCCCTGTGACCGCTGTTCAACAGTGAACAGTCGGCACACGTCAGGGCGGCGTAGTATTGCTGGACTCACTACGGCGTCCCCGTTGTGACCCGATAGTTGCGGTCCGCTCCCGCCCGCGGTCCTCGCATTCTGGCTCGACAGGTCGCCCTTCGCGCTATCTGAAAGGACTTCCCATGCATCCCTCACGAGGCGATCGCAGACCGTGCAGTGTCGGAGACTGCGGCGGCACGATGCAGTTCGGCCGCCGCCGGCAGAACGGTTCGGGCTCCAGCACCGCGCCGAAGCCAAACCCAGAGACACTCGACGACACCGGGTGGATTTGCAGCAGCGAGCCCGATCACTTCGCCGCAGTCCCCGTGGGCCTCGCCGCCGTGCACGCGGCAGAAGCTGGGACGGATCTATGACGACGGTCACCCTTTCGGCGACGCGGGGACGATCCGATCAGGAGCAGCGCTGTGCCGCGTGCGGCGCGCGATTCGTGCCGTTGGAGGATTCCGGATCGCGTGTCCTTTCCATCAGCGCCCCGGAGCAGGCGTCATTCACCGCGCTGATGTGCGGTGGCTGCTTTTCCAAATGGTCGCACGGGACCACGATGACGCTCCGCAACAATGGCACCAGTTGAGGCCCCTCACGATATGAATTCTGGAGAATTGAAACGCTTCGCCGTTCTCGGCAACCACCTGCCGCGCCAGTGCGGCATTGCCACGTTCACGACCCACCTCACCGAGGCGCTCGCCAACGAGCTGCCGCACGCCGACGGCTTCGTGCTCGCGATGAACGACGCCGGCCGCCGGCATGCGTATCCTTCCCGGGTCCGGTTCGAGATCGCCGAAAGCGACCTTGGCTCCTACCGGCGCGCGGCGGACTTCCTGAACGTCAACCAGGTGGATGTGCTCTCGGTGCAGCACGAGTACGGGATCTTCGGCGGCAAGGCCGGCGCGCACGTGCTCACGCTGCTGCGCGAGCTTCGCGTACCGATCGTGACAACGCTGCACACGGTCCTTTCGGCGCCCAATCCCGCGCAGCTGGCGGTGATCGAGGAGCTGGCGCGGCTTTCCAACCACCTCGTCGTCATGAGCACATCAGGCGCCGAGCTGCTGCGGGGGGTCCACGGCATCTCCAACGACCAGATTGAGTTGATCCCGCATGGCATCCCGCACGTGCCGGTCGACAGCCGGAGCAAGCACCGGCTGGGCGTCGCCGGCAAGACGGTGATTCTGACGTTCGGACTGTTGTCGCGGGACAAGGGCATCGAGCATGTCATCGACGCGTTGCCGGCGATCCTGGCGGTCCACCCCGACACCATCTACATCGTCCTCGGCGCGACGCATCCGCATGTGATCGAACACGAGGGGGAGTCGTACCGCTTGATGCTCGAGTCGCGGGCGGAACATCTCGGCGTCGCCGACAGCTTGTTCTTCCACAACCGGTTCGTCAGCCAGGACGAGCTGACCGAGTTCCTGTCGGCCGCGGACATTTACATCACGCCGTACCTTCAGCCTGAACAAATCACGTCGGGCACGCTGGCTTATGCCGTTGGCGCAGGCAAGGCCGTCGTGTCGACGCCGTACATCTACGCGCGCGAGCTTCTCGCCGACGGGCGCGGCGTCCTCGTACCGTGGCGGGATTCGAACGCGATTGCACGGGAGCTGATCGACTTGATCGGCGACCACGGCCGGCGCGAGGCCATGTGCGCGCGGGCGGCCGCCTACGGCGTAGGCATGACGTGGCCGGCGGTCGGCGCCCGCTACGCGGCGAGCCTCTCGCGGGCGATGACCGAGAATACGCACCGCCGCCGTACGTCCTTCCGCGCGCGGTCACTGGCGAGCCGCCCCGCCGGGTTGCCCGAGATCAGTCTGAAGCACGTGCAGGCGATGACCGACGACACGGGGATGCTCCAGCACGCGATATTCAGCATTCCGCGCTACGAAGACGGCTACTGCCTGGACGACAACGCGCGGGCATTGCTGCTCATGACCCTGCTCGGCGACGCAGGCACCGATGAGCCGCTGCTGGTCCGGGCGCTGGCGTCACGCTACCTGGCGTTCGTCAACCACGCCTTCGATCGGACGTCCGGCCGTTTCAGAAACTTTCTCTCGTACTCGCGGCAGTGGCTCGAGCCCTGCGGATCGGAGGACAGCCACGGACGCGCGTTGTGGGCGCTCGGTGCTGTCGTGGGCCGCGCCGGCGATCCTGGCCGGCACAGTCTGGCGGGCGATCTGTTCCACGCGGCGAGGCCCTCGGTCGGCACATTCACGAGCCCGCGGGCCTGGGCCTACGCACTCCTCGGGATCGATGAGTACCTGCGCGCCTTCCAGGGCGACACCGCCGTGGAAGCGCAGCGCGTCGAGCTCTCGCAGCGTCTGTTTGACTTGCTTCAGCGAACGGCGCAGCGGGATTGGCCCTGGTTCGAGTCATCCCTGACGTACTGCAACGCCCGTTTGTCTCAAGCGCTCATCATCTCGGGTGACCGGATGCAACGAACGGACATGGTCGAGGCCGGCGTGCGCTCGCTCGATTGGCTCGTATCCCTCCAATCCTCTCCGGACAAGCAATTTGCCGCGATCGGATCCAACGGGTTCTACGAGCGGGGGGCCGCACGCGCAGCGTTCGACCAGCAGCCCGTCGAAGCGTCGGGCATCGTATCGGCGTGCCTGGACGCGTACCGCGTGACCGGCGACGAACGCTGGAGAACACGCGGGCGGTGGGCGTTCAACTGGTTCCTCGGCGAGAACCATCTGCAGCACTGGCTCTACGACCCATCGACTGGCGGCTGTCGCGACGGACTGCATGTCGACAGGCCCAATCAGAACCAGGGTGCCGAGGCGACGCTCTCGTGTCTGCTCGCCTTGCACGAGATTCGGGCACCCGAAGCGCTGGTCGTGCACGACGCGTCTGCGCGGGACCTGCAGGCAACATCATGACCTCGGTCCAGCACTACGAGACGCTGTTCCATCGACACGAGGGCAACCCGATTCTCACGGCGGCCGACTGGCCGTACCCGGCCCACACGGTGTTCAACGCTGGCGCGACCCGACTTCAGGACGGCACCACGTTGCTGCTCTGCAGGGTCGAGGACCGGCGTGGCCACTCGCATCTCTGCGCCGCCAGATCCGTCAACGGGATTGACGGCTGGACGATCGATGCGCAGCCGACGCTCTGCCCCGACCCGGAACGCTATCCAGAAGAACTGTGGGGCATCGAAGACCCCCGGATCACTTTCGTCGAGGAGTTGGGCCGGTATGTCGTGGCCTATACCGCGTACAGTCGCGGAGGCCCCGGCGTTGCGCTCGCACTCACCGAGGATTTCCGTCACTTCGAGCGGCTCGGTCTCGTCATGCAGCCGGACGACAAGGATGCGGCGCTGCTCCCACGCCGCATCAACGGCAGCTTCGCTCTGCTGCATCGTCCCGTCACGGACCGGGGCGCGCACGTGTGGATCTCGTTCTCACCGGATCTCCGCAACTGGGGCGGCCACAAGCTGGTGCTGCCTGCACGTCGGGGCGCCTGGTGGGATGCGAATCGCGTCGGCCTGTCACCACCGCTCATCGAAACGCCGAGGGGGTGGCTGATGCTCTATCACGGCGTACGCCACACCGCAGCCGGGGTCCTGTATCGCCTGGGGCTGGCGCTCCTCGATCTCGAAACAGCCGAGCATTGCGTGCTGCGCGGCGATTCGTGGATCTTCGGTCCGGAGGCGCCGTACGAACGCGAGGGGGACGTCGGCTACGTCACGTTTCCCTGCGGCTACACGCTGGGCGAAGACGGGGACGCCATCAACCTCTATTACGGCGCGGCCGACACGAGCATTGCCCTCGCGACCGGCAGCGTCGCGCATCTTCTTCGTTGGCTCGATGAGCACGGCACGGCGGGGTGACCACACCTGCCGGCTGTGCAGTTTGGAACAGCTTCGCGCGGCACGCCCTGCTACGCTGATCACATGAAAATCGAATCAATCCAGGCACTCATCGTCGGTGGGTGGCTGCTCGGCCTCGGCGCCATCGGCCTTTCCGTCAACCTGACGTCCGCAGCCGGTTGGAGCCTCCTCGTCGGGTTGGGTCTGCTGCCGCCTGTCATCATGCTGCGGATGTGGAAACAGCCGGAACAGACCATTTCCGAAAGCATCCGCGAGGCGATCCGCAAGTAGCGTAATACCACCTCGCTAAGCCTTCCGGATCGTCAGCAAGCCCCCACGTCGTACTTCTCGATCATCGCCAGCAGATCTCCTGCTCGAATCTGAGTCCTGACGGAACTCAGTGTGAATCTCGGAATCGAGGGGGAATCCTCCCTTTCCACGACAATCAAGGTAATGGACCGTGAATCGCCGGGTGCGGCAGGCCCGCCCAGGCCAGTCGTCGCGCGGTTCTCGATGGACCCCGATGAACGGGAACTGGTCGCATCCGTTCTTCGAAAGGACCGAAAGGCCGCGGCGCAGTTTGTCGCGGCGCATATCGACGCCGTGTACCTACGCGCGCCACCGCCTCGCGCCGCGCGCGGAGCTCGTGGACGATGTGGTCCAGGACGTGTTTCTTGCTGCATTGAACGGACTGACAGGGTTTCAGGGCGAGTCGTCGCTCCGCGCGTGGCTGCTCGGGATCGCCCGCCACAAGGTCGAAGACGTGTACCGCCAGCGCCTCCGACTGCCGGAGCCGCTCGACGACGTTGATTCCGTCGAGCCGACATCGGAGCCGCAATCTCCAGCCCTGGACCAGCAGATTGATGCGGCGCGGATGCGCGACAAAGTCCGTCGCATCCTCGCGCAGATGCCCGAACGATATGCACTGACCCTGCTGTGGCGTTATTGGGAACAGCGAAGCACGCGGGAAATGGCCAGCGCGATTGGAACAACCGAGAAAGCCGTCGAGCGAACGCTGGCGCGGGCACGCAGCTGGTTCAAGGAACTGTGGCTGAAGGAGTAGCACCATGTCAGACGATCAGTGGTTCGAACATCTCGTCGACACGATGGGGCAGGTCGCGCCCGAGCGCGCGCCGGCGAGGCTGAAGTCGAAGGTGTATTCAGCGTTGGTGGCGCGGATGGCCGAGTCCGGACCGCTGCTCGATCTGGCGGAGACGAAGAAAGCCGGTGCGTCGCTGTGCGTGTTCGAGAATGCCCTTACGGTGGTGCCGCTGGGGACGAACATCCGATCGATGAATCCCTGCCGGATCTGCCACGCGCGCGTCATGGGAGAGCGAATGGAGCATGCGCCAGTGTTCTGGCCCGGATGCCCATACGCGGACTTTCATCATCACTAGAAACGAGCGACGAATCCGAACAGGTTCTGGAAGTTCATCAGGCCACGTTGTCCCGGTGGCGTAAGCGAAGGGCCGACCGGGTTGCCGCTGATCGTCTCGCTGAAGCTATAGCGGAAGCTGACCGTTCGCGACAGCCTGAAATCGATGCCGACATGGGAGCGCAGTCCGATATGCGTCGACTCGATGTCGCCTGATGGAGGCTCGAGCCCATGAGCGGCGGAGCTCACGATGTCATTGCCGGAGAAATGCACGACCGTGAGACCGGTGCCGAGATAAGGTCGAACAGCGCTGGTCAGGCCACGAAAGTAAATGAGGCCGTCGAGCACGAACGCGTGCTGGTCGCTATGCCGTACCTGTTGGTAATGTCCTCCACCTTGCGGCGTCGTGAACGACGAGACCAGCGTGATGTCGTTGCGATTCCACATCCAGTTCGCCTGGATACTGAAGTACTCGAGCGAGATGGATTCCGCCGAATACGTTGAGGCGCCGGTCCGAGGCCCGGGTCGTAGAGCGACACTGCCGCGTCGGACCCGCTCGTCACGGAACGTGCATCGGCGGACAGCGCTGAGACGCCAGCCAGGGCGCCGGCAAACAGGCGTGACTGCTCCTGCGCGAACGCCGGCGCACACGTCAACCACACCAGGAGCGTGCATGCAGCGATCAGCCGCGCATGACGCCGCTTCTCGTCCGAACGCGACGCCGTGGGCTCACGGCGTCGCATCGAAGTCACAGCCATTACGGCGTCGGCCGGCCGGGCGGAAGCAAGGGGCAGAGGAAAAAGTGATCCGACGAATCCTGGATCCCGTTGCCATTGAGATCTTCCCACCACCGTCCGCCCAGGTATCCCGGTTGGCCGGGACCGAACTCGGTCTGACCGTCCGTCAAGAGCTGGAACTGGCCTTTCATCGGCAGGGGATCCTTGACCACGAACGTGTCGTAATACAACCCCTGACTGGTGACGAAGACGACACCCGGCGTGCGGTTCCCGAAACGAGCGGGTGACCCTGTGGTGGATGCCGACACAGCGGCCGAAGGCGCGGTGGGCTGCTCGGAACAGCCGAGCGCGGCGCCGACAATCAGGCAGCAGAGCACCAGTGGCAGGATTCGAATCCTCATGCGTTGTCCTCCTTGACTCATGTGGCTGGCCGGCTCAGGCATTCGAGCCCTCCAGTCACGTCCCATCGTGAGTTGTCGGAGGGGGGCACGAATCCCCCTCGCTACAGTGAATCAGCCCCTCCGGATCGTCAACCAGTACCACGTCGTACTTCTCGATCATCGGCATCAGGAGGGCTTCGAGCTCGCGCTTCCACAACTCGCCTTCATAGAACTGTGCCTTCATCGGATCGCGCGACGCGAGGTCGGGGAAGCCGCGCATGAAGAAGAACGTGTCCGGATCTTCTATGGACAGGAATGGACCGAGGACCTTCATGCCGATCTCGGCGTGTGCCGGCATCGACTTCGTCCGGAAGATCTCGAGAAACTCTAACCGCTTGCCGGGCTTCAACTTGTAGGTCCGCATCTCGATAATCATGGCGCCTCCGAGCGGCAATCGCGCCAACCTGTGCTATTATGGTCCGTCGGATCTTGCCGCGGTTTGGCGTAACGAGCCTTCCCTGACTCGCTTCCCCTCACTTTTCGAATAGCTACGACACGATTCCTGCGTCCACATGGGACGGGGATACACATAACCGGCCTGCGGCGCTTTGCGAGATGCTCCAGGCTAAACCAGAGGCATCTCTGCGAGATGCTCTGGGGCAAATGCAGGAGCATTTTTTTCAATGCCGTTTACGACACTCGGGCTCTCGGACACTCTTACTAAACCACTGGCGCGGCTGGGATACACCACGCCGACGCCGGTCCAGGCACAATCAATTCCAATCGTCCTCGACGGGAGCGATCTGCTCGCGCGGGCGCAGACCGGCACCGGCAAGACCGCCGCATTCGGACTGCCGATGATCGATCGGCTGCTGGTGCGAAACCGTCGGCGCCCGGGCGCGCGCGGGCCTCGCGGCCTCGTGCTCGTGCCGACGCGCGAGCTGGCGATCCAGGTTCATCGATCGCTCGCGGACTACGGCGGGGCCGCCGGCCTGAAGGTCGCGGCGATCTACGGCGGCGTCGCGATGCGCCCGCAGCGTGAGGCCCTCCGCCGCGGCGTCGACATCGTCGTGGCGACGCCCGGACGGCTCATCGATCACATGCAGCAGCGCACGGTCGATCTGTCGGGCGTGGAGATCCTCACGCTGGACGAAGCGGATCGGATGCTGGACATGGGCTTTCAGCCGGCGCTGCGCCGCATCCTCCCGGCGCTCCCGCGCGAACGGCAGACGCTGCTGTTCTCGGCGACGCTGTCCAAGGAAGTGACGCGTCTGGCCGCGGAATTCACGCGCTCGCCGCTGCACGTCGACGTCTCCGAGCGCGACGTGGTGGCGCCGACGGTGACGCACCGCGTCCACGCCGTTCCTGACGGCGCGAAGAGCAACACGCTGAGGGATCTGCTGACCAGATCAGCGGACGGTCAGGCGCTCGTGTTCTGCAAGACGAAGCGGCGCTCCGATCGCGTCGGCGAGCACCTCAATCGCGCGGGGATCCGGACCGCCGTGATTCACGGCAACAAGAGCCAGGGCGCGCGCGATCGCGCGCTCGGCGACTTCAAGGCCGGCCGCGTCAACGTGCTGGTCGCCACCGACCTCGCCGCGCGCGGCCTGGACATCGCGCACCTGCCGCTGGTGATCAACTACGACCTGCCGCTCGTCGCGGAAGACTACGTCCACCGCGTCGGCCGGACCGGACGCGCCGGTCGCACCGGACACGCCGTGTCGCTCGTAACCTCCGCCGACCGGCATCTGCTGCCGGCGATCCAGCGGCTGCTGCCGGCGCGGATGCAGGAAGAGCGCGCCGGAAGATAGGCGCTCAGGCGGGGCGTTGGCGCTGGGAGCTGGGCGCTGGGCGCTATTTCACCTTCTCCACCGGATACGCATCAATGGGCGACTCGAAAGCGATGAACAACACGCACGGGTCGCCCTTCGCACATGTGGCCGTGTGCATGTCGAGAATCGAGCCCCGGCTCCGCACCACCAGCACTCCGGAGCGCAACTTACTTGATGATGAAAGCGGCCAGGCTCTCGTCAGCGGCAGGTCCGTGAGGGATTTGCCCAAAGCTCAACGTCAGCGGCGCCATGCTGGCATGCGGGGTGGTAGTACCAGTACCATGGATTAGGTGCCGGTTCGGTTCGTCGCGTTCGTAATCGTGTTGGTCGCCGCCCTTAGTCGCGGCCGCGGCGACGCTCGCCTCGGTCCACGGGCGCGTGCGTGGCGTGCGCGCGTCGCGGCATTTCGACGATGGCCATCAAGCCGCAGCCCGCGGTGACTTGAATGCTGCCGTGGCGGAATACCGGGCGAGCCTCTCGCTCGATCAGCGCAATACCGTGGCGGAGCGGGAGCTTGCGCTGACGCTGCAGGCGCTCGGGCACCTTCCGGAGGCGGAAGGCTACTTCGTCCACCTGCTCCAGCAGGATCCGACGAACGGCCCGCTCAACCGGGGGCTCGCACGGATTCACGCGGCGCAGGGCGACACGGCGGCGGCGCGAGCGTCGTACCAGCGAGCAATTTACGGCGAGTGGCCAGAATCGTCCACCGGACGCCTCGAGACGAGACTCGAGCTGGTTGACTATCTCAGGTCCGTCGGCGCGAATGACGAAATTCTCCCGGAGCTGCTGCGTCTCAAGACCGAAGTGCCTGCCTCCGCCACTGACACGCTCCGGCGTGTGGCGGACCTGCTGATCCAGCAGAACGCGGTCGAGACGGGCGTGCAGCTGCTACGCGCCGCCTCGACTGCGGCCCCCCGCGATGTCGAACTGCTGGCTCACCTGGCCGAGGTCGAGGCGCGGGCGAACCGGACGGCCGACGCACGCGCGACGCTCGCCCGCGCCGTGCTGATCGATCCGCGCCGTGAGGATCTGCGCGCCCGGCTGTCGATCGTCGAGCGTGTGCTCGCGCTGGATCCGACAATGCCGCGACTCCGGATCGTGGCGCGGACGCGCCGCGCGCACAACCTGCTCGCCGCGGTGTTGCAACAAACGAGCGGCTGCGCTGCCGGTGATCCGTTGCCGGCCCTCCGGACCGAGGCGGGCCGCCGGGTGAATCGCCCGACACGCGCCGATGCTCACATCGCGGAACAGCAGCTCGATCTCGCATCACGGATCTGGCAGGCGTCCTCTGAGTGTCACGCCTCCACGGGCGAGGCGGCCGCCATCGATCAAGTCTTGCAGCGTGTGCGCGCGGCCGAGGACGCGAGGCAGTGAACCGTCCCCCCGTGCTGCCGCTTCCGCTCGCCCGCCCGCGGCTTTCCGAAACGCAGCGCTTTCTCCTCCTCTCAATCACGATTGGCGTCGTCGCCGGGTTGCTGGTGGTTTGCTTTCATTACGCGATCGACTTGATCAGCTGGTCCGCGCTGGGGACGCCAATCGGCCGAAACCGGATTGCCACCGTACTCGCACCGGCGCTCGGCGGCGGGCTCGCCGCGCTGCTGGTGCTGCTGGTGTTTCCCGACGCGGCCGGCAGCGGCCTGACGCATACGAAGGCAGCGTTGTACATTTCGGATGGCTACGTGCCCTCCAGCACGGTCATTGGAAAATTCATCGCGTGCGCCATTTCCATAGGGACCGGCAATTCGTTGGGTCCCGAGGATCCGGCGCTGCAGATGGGCGCCGGCATGTCGTCCAGGCTCGGCCGGATGTTCTCAACTGCCGCGCGATCGGCTGCGCGTCATCGTGCCGGTCGGCGCCGCGGCGGGAATCGCCGCGGCATTCAACACGCCGATCACCGCCGTGCTCTTCGTCATCGAAGAGGTCATCGGGTCGTGGAATGCGAGCGTCCTTGGATCGATCGTGCTGTCCGCGGTGTCGGCGGTCGTGGTATCGCGATGGTTCCTCGGAGATCAGCCGCTCTTCCGTGTACCGGAGTTCGGGCTCAACCATCCGTCCGAGCTCGTAGTCTATGCGCTCGTGGGGCTCGTCGGCGGCCTCGTCGGCACGCTCTTCGTGCGTTTGCTTGGCAGGCTGCGCGGGCGCCTCAGGGTTCTATCGCGAAAGACGCGCCTCGTGCTCCCGTTCGCCGCGGGGATCGTGGTTGGGCTGACCGGACTCGTATTCCCGGAAGTGATGGGCGCCGGATACGGAGCCATCGACGGGGCGCTCCACGACGAATTCGTCTGGCAGCTGCTCCTCATGCTCGGCATCACGAAGATGCTCATGACCGCCGCCTGCTTTGCCGCGGGAACGCCGGGCGGCATGTTCGCGCCGACGCTCTTCACGGGAGCGATGATCGGTGGAGGAATCGGGTCGCTCGCGCAGCTGTACTGGCCGGTCGCGACCAGTCCGCCGAGCGCATACGTCCTGGTCGGGATGGGTGCGTTCTTTGCCGCGGTGTTCCGCGCTCCGATGACCTCGGTCTTCATGGTGTTCGAGGTAAGCGCGAGCTACGAAATCATCCTGCCAGTGATGGTGGCCAACCTCATTGCCTACCTTGTTGCGCGCAAGCTCAGCGCCGTCACGTTTTTCGAGATGGTCGCCGCGCAGGAAGGGCTGCTGCTGCCGTCGCACGAGCGCCAACGCGACAGCCATGTGCTGCGCGTCGAGGACGCGATGCGGCCCGCCGAGGATGTCACCTCCACCGAGACCCCGAGTACCTCACCAATCGTGCACCCGGATCAGTCACTCGAAACGGCGCTCCGGCTCTTCGGCCGGCGGCGCACGCTGGCAGTCGTCAGCCGCCGGGACCTCACGTCCGTGGTCGGCACGCTCGCCCTCGACGACGTGCTCAAGGCCTACGGGGTCAAGAGCGCTCCGTAGGCCTCTGGGCGTACAATCGCCCGTTCGTCACATCGAAACGCGCGAGTTTCTCGATCACCAGTATTTCGTGGTATTCAAGCCGCGCTGAATTTGACGAGGTCCCCGATGCCGCGACATTTCCTGCGACGAGTGTGTTCCTTCATTGCCTTCCTGTTGACGTTCTCGCTCATTCCTGCAGCCAGCTTCGCGCAGCGCGGCGGGGGAAGGGGCGGCGGCGGACCCCAGCCGGCTGAGCCAGTAGGCCCTCCGCGATTCGAGTACGCGGGCCCCACCAGCGCCGGGCGAATCGCAGCCGCGGCGGCCGTCGCCGGCAAGCCCGGGGTGTATTACGCCGGCGCGGCGTCAGGCGGCGTGTGGAAGTCGACCGACGGCGGCTCGACCTGGAAACCGACGTTCGACAACGAGTCGTCGCAGGCGATCGGTGCGCTCGCTGTCTCGCAAAGCAACCCGAACGTCGTCTGGGCAGGCACCGGCGAAGCGTGGGCGGTCCGCGACATGGACATGATGGGCGACGGCATCTACAAGTCGACGGATGCCGGCGAGACGTGGACGAAGATGGGGCTCGCCGAGACGGGACGCATCGGCACGATCGTCATCCACCCGACCAACGAGAACATCGTCCTTGCCTGTGCGCTGGGCCGCGCGACCGGACCGCAGCGCGAACGCGGGGTGTTCCGCACCGAAGACGGCGGCAAGACCTGGCAGCAGGTGCTGTTCGTCGATCAGAACACGGGCTGTTCGGGCCTTCAGATGTCGCAGCAGAATCCTGACGTCGTCCTGGCCGGCACATGGGAGATCGAACTGCAGACGCATGTCCTGCACAGCGGCGGCATGGGCAGCGGCATCTACCTGTCAAAGGACGGCGGCCGCACCTTCACGAAGATCACGCATCCCGGGTTGCCGCGCTCACCATATGGAAAGACGGACGTCGCGATTGCGCCTTCTGACGGCAATCGGATGTATGCGCTGATTCAGACCGGCGCCGACGGCGTCAAGGGGCTGAAGTCCGAAGCGCAGGGCTCGCTGTGGCGGTCCGACGATGGCGGCGCGACGTGGTCGAACGCGAGTTGGGATCGCCGGCTGATTGGACGCGCAGGCTACTACATCCGCATCCGCGTCTCGCCAAACGATCCGGATTATCTGCTGATCGCAAACAGCACGCTGTGGCGCTCGCGCGACGGCGGGAAGATCTGGACAGTTGGGGGAGGCGGATGCGGCGATTGCCACGACATCTGGTGGGATCCCACTCCGAGCCTGCCCGGCCACTACATCGTCACCGGCGACGGCGGCATGGGCATATTCGGGTCGCCTGCCAATCCCAGCGGATTGACGAACGTCTCACTGCCGATCGGCCAGATGTATCGCGTGACGATCGATCAACGCGATCCGTACTGGATTTATTCCGATCGTCAGGACGACGGAAGCATGAGGATTGCGAGCAACCGGCCGATCGTGCCCGAGAACGTTCCCCCTTACGCGCCGCCGAGGGTTGAACCATCGCCGGCTGGAGCGGGGCGAGGCGGCGGGCGTGGTGGCGGCCGCGGCGGCGACGGGCGCGGCAATCAGCCGGCGCAGGAAGACATGCCGTCGTGCGAGTCGGGATTCACGTATCCGGAGCCGAACAACCATCGCTTCGTGTGGGGCACGTGCTACGCCGCGCACGTCGCCACCTTCGACGAGCTGACCGGCCTGCGCCGGTCCGTCAGCCCCTGGATGCATACGCTCGATTCCGATCCGGTCGGCCTCAAGTACCGCTGTCAGTGGTCGCCTCCGCTGGCAATCGACTGGTTCGACAACTCGGTGTACTTCGGCTGCCAGGTCATCTTCCGCACGCGCGATCGCGGCCAGACGTGGCAGGTGATCAGCCCGGATCTGTCCACACAGGATCCGAGCCGCATCCAGTTCTCGGGCGGCGTCGTCGGCGACAACCTCGGTCAGTTCTACGGCGCGGTGCTGTCGGCGATTGCGCCGTCGAGAACCCAGCGCGGCGTGATCTGGGCGGGGACCAACGATGGGAAGGTCTGGATCTCGCGCGACGAAGGGAAGAGCTGGAACGATCTGACGAAGAACGTCAACATGCCGCCGTGGGGCATCGTGCGACGGATCGACTCGTCACATTTCGATCCCGGCACCGCGTACATGGCGGTTGACTATCATCTCGTGGACAACCGCGATCCGTTCTTCTTCAAGACCTCCGATTTCGGTCAGACGTGGACGCGGATCGACGGCGGCCTGCCCAAGGGCCACCCGCTCGACTATGCGCTGTCGATTGCCGAGAACCCGCATCGCCGCGGCATGATCTTCGCCGGCACCGGCCACGGCTTCTTCTACTCGCGCGACGACGGGAAGTCGTGGACGCAGTTCAAGGACAAACTTCCCGCCGCCCCGGTCAACTGGATCGAGGTTCCGAAGAACGCGCCGGAGCTGGTGGTCGCAACCTACGGCCGCGGTCTGTGGATTCTTCGCGACATGTGGCAGCTCGAGCAGCAGGACACCCTCGATTCGACCGCGGAGCTGCAGCTTTACAAGCCGAGGCCGGCGACGCGCGCTGCGAATGGCGGGAACGCACGGTTCGTGTTCTCGCTGAAGGCGGCCCCCGCGAGTCCGATCACGATGGAGATCGTCGGCGCGGATAACGAAGTGATCAGCAAGACGGAGGTGCAGGGGCGCAGCGGCATGAATCGCGCGACGTGGAACCTGATGTATCCGGTTCCCGCGCAGCCCGTGCTGCGCTCGATTCCGCCCGACAATCCTCACATCTGGGACGCGGGCCGGTGGGTGGGGCGCGAGCGGCCGGTGACGCACTGGGGACTTGGCGCGCAGCGGTGGCAGCCGCGCGCGGCGCCCGGCAAGTACACGGTGCGCTTGACGTATAACGGCCGTCAGTATTCGCAGCCGTTCGAGGTCACGCGCGACGTCACGCTGTCGTCCACCGATGCCGATCTCGCCGCGAGCACGGCGCTCGAACGCAACATCGTGAAGGCGATGGACGACGTGACGGACAAGATCAACCGCATCGAGATCATGCGCATGCAGGTCGAGGACCAGCGGAAGCAGCAGGCGTCCAACCGTCAGCTCGACGAAGCGCTCGCGGCTATCTATAAGAGGATGTACGAGACGGAGCTGCACTTCCTGTCGCGAACGGAAATGCACAGCGACGACAAGTGGTACGTCGAGAAATACAAGCTCTACATGAACCTCGTCTGGCTGCTCTCCGAGGTGGGTGGCAGCGGCGGCGACGTCGCGGGCGGCGTCGGATATCGACCCACCGACGCAGCGCTGAATGTGTTTCAGGATCGGCTGAAGGAGCTCGATGCCGCCCGAGGGGCGTTCGATCGGCTGATGCAGGAGGTGTCCGCATTCAACAAGACCTACACGGGACGGCTGCCGGCGATCACGGATCGGCTGTCAGGGACCAACAACCCATGAGTGGTGTGATAATGGGCAACGTGAACGCCGAGATCCAGCAGAGCCTCGTACTGTTCGTGGCCCAGGTGGCCATGCTGCAGCAAGCCATCAATCGCGACGCCAGCCGCGAGCAGGTGCTCGCGCGCATCGGACTTTTGGAGAAGGACGCGCACGCGCTCGCAGAGCAGTTGTCGAAAGTCGATCCCGAACTCGGACAGGCGATCCGGCGCGCGTGGCAGGAGCCCGCGCGGGTAATCGCCGCCGGTACCGCGAAATAGAAATAAAGGAGCGATTTGCAATGAAGATGAGGATCCTCGTGTACTCGGCAATCCTGACCCTCGTGACGGCCGGGACGGCGCTGGCCCAGACCCCACCTGCCAATCCGCTCACGGCGGGTGCGAAGAGAAGCTACGACATCATCAAGGGCTACATCACCAAGGCGGCGGACAAGATGCCGGAGGAGCACTTCGCCTTCAAGCCGACGCCGGACGTCCGCAGCTTCGGTGCGCTGGTCGGACACATCGCTGATGCGAACTTCGTGATTTGCGGGATGGTCTCAGGCGAGAAGCCGCCGGCGGGCGGGTTCGAGCCGGCCACCAGCATCGAGCAGACCAAGAAGACGAAGGCCGACCTGACCAAGGCGCTGGCCGACTCGTTCGCGTTCTGCGACCAGGCGCATGCCGGCATGACCGACGCGGCGGGACCAACCATGATCAAGAGCTTCGTCGGAGAGATTTCGAAGCTGTCGTTCCTCGAATTCAACACGCACCACGACTTCGAGCACTACGGCAACATCGTCACCTACATGCGGCTGAAGGGCCTGGTTCCTCCCTCTTCGGAGAGAACCCAGTAGAATCACCGAAGTGGGTACCCCTTCGGCGGAGACGGATGACCTCGGCGCCGGGCGTGAGACCCCCGACACCCGGCGCCAGGATATCGAGATGCAGGTGGCGCTCGCGCGCTACGCCGATCTCGAGCGGCGGCTCACACTTCTCACCGCCGCCTCCGGACGCCTGATCTCGATGCTCGATCGCGACGAGCTCTCACGAGCCATCGTCGATCTGGGCATGGAGCTCGTGCAGGCTGACGCGGTGGCCGTCTGGCGTCAGCAGGACGACGGCACGTGGAGCGTCGAGGCGCAGCGCGGACTCTCGGATGCGTTTCTCGCGGCATCGGTCGGGCGTCCGGGCTCCGTCGACTTCGACGAGCCCGTGGTGTTTGCCGACGTGTTCGCCGCGCCCGAGCTCGAAGCACGTCATCCCGTCTATCGAACCGAGGGCATTCGATCGATGCTGGCGGCGCCTCTGAAAGTCGTCGGGGCGCCGGCCACGGCGTCGGTCGTGTTCTACAGCCACACCGACAATCATTTCAGCGACGTCGACAGGCGCACGACCGCGGCGCTGGCCAACGTCGCGGCGTCAGCGGTTCACAACTCGCTGCTGTACGACGCGCGGCGCGTCGCCGAAGCGCAGGCGCATTTCCTCGCGGAAGCCGGCTCGCTGCTGGCGTCAACGCTCGACGCGGAAGCCACACTCAGAAAGATTGCACGTCTTGCGGTTCCTCAGCTCGCCGACTGGTGCGTGGTGCACATGCTGCGCGATGACGGCGGGATCGAGCAGCTCGCGGCCGCTCATGTGAATCCCGACAAGATGCGCTGGGCGGAGGAGCTCGGCCGCAAGTATCCAGCCAGGCCGGGCGACCCGACCGGCGTGCCCGAAGTGATCCGCTCGGGGACTCCGCAGCTGGTCGAAGTGATCACCACGGATATGCTCGTCGCCGCCGCCAGGGATCCGCAGCACCTGGAGTTGCTGCGCGCGCTCGATCCCCGCTCCGCGGTGGTCGTCCCGCTCCGGCGCGCGGATCGGAACATCGGCGCGATCACGCTCGCGACGACGGCGGAATCGGAGCGGCGGCTCGGTACGGCGGAGCTGGAGGTCGCCGAGTCGCTTGCGGCGCGCGCCTCGCTGGCAATCGAGAACGCGCGGCTCTACCGCGAGGCGAAGCAGGCCAACGAGCTGAAGGATCAGTTCATCGCGACGCTGTCGCACGAGCTGCGCACGCCGCTGAACGCGCTGCTCGGCTGGTCGCGCATGCTGGCCGACGGCATCCTCGACGAAGCGACGACGGCAAGGGCGCTGCAGTCGATTCAGCGCAACGCGCAGACCCAGGCGCAGCTGGTCGGCGACATCCTGGAGCTGTCGCGCATCCTGTCGGGGAAGATCGAGCTGACGCTGGAGCCGGTTGAGGTTGGCGACCTGGTGCAGGAAATCACCGAATCGCTGCAGCCGGTGTTCAACGAGAAATCGCTGAAGGTGGCGACGTCATTCGAGCAGTGCCTGGTCGCCACCGCGGATCGAAGCCGGCTGCAGCAGGTCGTGCTGAACCTGCTGACCAATGCGGCGAAGTTCACGCCGGAAGAAGGAGGCGTCACTGTCAGCGGGCAAGTCGCCGGTCAGCACGTCGAGATCTCGTTCCGGGACTCCGGGGTGGGCATCGCGCCGGAGTTCCTGCCCTACGTGTTCGAACGGTTCCGCCAGGCGGAGCCGTCCACGTCCCGCACCTATGGCGGCCTGGGCATCGGCCTCTGGGTCAGCCGCCACCTGATGGAACTGCACCAGGGTACGGTGACCGCCCACAGCGACGGCCTCGGGAAGGGGTCGACGTTCGTCGTGCGGCTTCCGATGGATCTGAGCAACTCCCGCATGTAAGTATAGGTAAGACACGGAAAGACGATGGCTGGGCACCTCGTGCAGGCGCGCGGAGGGAGCACGACAATCGCGATTGCCGCTTGTGCGCTCGCGCTCGTCACCCTGTGCGCGCAGTCGCCGCCGGCGCAGCCGCCATCACAATCGCCGTCACAGCCACCCGCCGCGCAGAATCCTCCCGCACCCACGGACCCGCAGCGTCCGCCGCCCATCCGCACCGGCGCGGAACTGGTTCGCGTCGATGCCACCGTCATCGATCGGAAGGGGCTTCCGGTCCACGAGTTGACGGCGGAGGACTTCGAGATCCAGGAAGACGACATCACGCAGGCGATCTCGTCGTTCAAGTTCGTGGCGGTGACCGGACAACCTCCCGAGGGCAACGAGCTGTCGCTGCCGATCCGATCGCGGGAGCACGCCGCCGCGGAAGCCTCGCGCGACGACGTGCGGGTGTTCCTGATTTTCTGGGACGAGTACCACATCAACCGGCTGACCAGCGCCCTCTACGGGCGCGAGTACCTGATGAAGTTCGTGCGCAACGCGTTCGGCCCGACGGATCTCGTCGCCTTCATGGATCCGCTGACGCCGATCGAGGCGATTCGCTTCACGCGGGATCGGCTCGAGCTTGGCGAGAAGGTGCGCGCGCTGCAAGGACGATCGGGCATTTATTCGCCGGTGCGCAGCGTGCTCGAGGAAGCGCACATGTACGCGCGCGAGGGCGTGGAGCGCATCCGGTCGCAGGTGACGCTCTCCGCGCTCAAGTCGGCCGCGGTCCACCTCGGCACGCTCCGCCAGGGACGCAAGGCCATCATCCTGATCAGCGAAGGCATGCGCGGGCTCGGCCGCGACGAGCCGAACATGATCAACGACCTGATCCAGTCGGCGAACGACAGCAACACGGCAATCTACACGCTCAACCCGCTCGGCCTGACGATGAACCGCAGCGGGCGGTTCGACATGCTGCAGGCGCTGGCGACGGAAACCGGCGCGGAGTCGTTCACGACGAACGACTTCGATCGCGCCCTCCGCCGCGTCGTCACGCAGTCGAGCGCCTACTATCTGCTCGGCTACGCGCCGTCGCAGCGCACGCTCGACGGCAAGTTCCATCGCATCAAGGTCAAGGTGAAGCGCTCGGGACTGGAAGTGCGGGCGCGCGCGGGGTACTGGGCGCCGACCATCCGCGACATGCAGCGGGCGACCAAGGAAAAGGAGGAGGTCAGCAACCTGCCGCCGGCGGTCGCGCAGGCGCTCTCCGAACTGACGCCCGCGGCGTCGCACCGCACCGTCGACGTGTGGGTCGGCACCAGCCTCGGTCCAGAGGGCCGGCCGCAGGTTCGCGTCGTCTGGACGCCGCGCGAGCCGGAGACCGGCGAGGCGGCGGAACCGATCGCCGGCGCGATAGCGGTGGCGACCAGCGCGTCGGGTCAGGCATTCGACGGGGAAGTCACGCGCGAGGGGGTGACGTTCGAGGCGCCGCCCGGTCATCTGCAGATCTCGCTGGCGGCGCGCAATGGGGCAGGGGAAGTCATCGATCGCCACACGCGGACCGTCACGGTCCCGGATCCTGCGACAGGGCTCTGGATCGGCTCGCCGGCCATCATCCGGACGACCAACGCGCTCGAGCTGCGGGCCGCGCGCAACGAGCCGTCGGCGACGCCGTCCGCCTCGCGCGAGTTCGCGCGCAGCGATCGCCTGCTCATCCGGTTCACCGTGCACGGCAGCGACTCCGAGGGCGCGACGGTCACGGCCCGCCTTCTCAACGGCCGCGGCGGTTTCCTGACGAACCTCACTCTCGTCCGCCGCCCGAACGTCGCCGAGACCGAGATCGATCTGCCGCTGACCTCGGTCGCGCGCGGCGACTACCTGATCTCGATTCAGGCCAGCCAGGGCGTCAAGCAGGTTGAAGCCGTGCTGCCGATGCGGGTGGTGCGCTGATCAGCCAGACGCTGAGTTGACGGAGTTCACGGGACAAGCTTCAACACGGAGGCACGGATTCGCGGAGTTTCACGGAGGCTGATCCGGTTGCAATCGACTGCTCGGACCCGCAGCCGGTCGCCGGCCGGCCTCCGGCCGGCGTTGGCGTGCTGAGGGGTGGTCGACCTGAAACACGCCGGGAGAAACCTTTGCGTGCTTCAGGTCGGCCACCCCTCAGCACACCCGCGCGAAGCGCGGGGCGACCGGCTGCCTCGGACCGATCGGTTTTCGCGATCCCATTTGGCTCGCATCATCGCAGTTCTTGAGTACGAGCCGACCGAGCTCGCACGATTCAAGGCGTTTTGGCGGTGAAACGCATCTTGCAACGGCGATGTCATGGCGCTCGCGAATGAGGATGGGCTCAACACGCTGACCGGTGGAATCATCAACTCGGCGATAGAAGTTCACCGACAACTCGGGTCCAGGGCTGCTCGAGTCCTCGGTCCCGAACGTGCTTGGCCTACGAGCTCAGAGAACGAGGAATGATGGTCGGGATCGAGCTGTAACTTCCGCTCCGCTACAAGAGCGTGGCCCTCGACGCTGGTTACAAGCTGGACGTGGTTGTGAACAGCACTGTGATTGTGGAAGTGAAAGCAGTAATCGGCGTGCTGCCGGTTCATAGGGCACAACTGATCACGTATCTGAAGCTGACGGGTTATCCGGCGGGTCTCCTATTGAACTTCAACGTTCCGCTCATGAAGAACGGGGTGACACGGGTGTTGAATACGAAACCTGCAGGGAATCGTACCTAAGAGGCCTGTGGCCCGCCCGCCTTCGGCGGGCCGGACGAACGAGGTCAACGGCCGAAATACAAGCGCCCGCGTGATCTGGAGGCGTTTGTATTTCGACCGTTGGCCTCGTTCGTGCCGCGCGCAGCGCGGCGCCACAGGCCACCCGGGTCACGCTGTAAACGTCTTCTTTTTTCTCCGTGCGTCCTCCGTGTCTCCGTGCCTCCGTGTTGAAAACTTCGTGCTCTCCGTTTACCTCCTCATCTCAAACACCGTGATCGCCGTGCCCTCATCGGCGGGTAGCTTGGGGTCTTGACAAGCGCTTCCGGCCTCACTACGCTCTCACCCATCGACAAACGATGGGAGAGCGATGAAGCGCCCACCGCCTGACCTGCTGCCAGGGACCCTCGACATGATCGTGCTGCGCGTGCTCGCGCGCGGGCCGCGGCATGGCTACGGCATCGCGCAGCGCGTCCGCGAGATTTCCGAAGACGTGCTGCAGGTGGGCGAGAGCTCGCTGTATCCGGCGCTGCAGCGCCTGCTGCTCAACGACTACGTCCGAGCGGAGTGGGGGCCGTCGGAGAACAACCGGCGCGCACGCTTCTACACGCTCACGCCGGCAGGAAGGAAACACCTCGGCGCCGAGCGGGCCGAGTTCGATCGGCTGATTGGCGCGATTCAGCGGGTGCTTCAAGAGGCTTGAAGGGGGCGCTGGGCGCTGGGCGTTCGGCGCTGGGAGTCACGGAGACGCACCGATGGAGCTCATTCGACGGCTGCTCGCGCGCATCAGGAACCGCCGTTTCGACAGCGATCTCGCCGAGGAACTGCAGTTTCACGAGGAGATGAAGCGGCGCGAGCTGGAGACGCAGGGGATACCGGTCGAGGAGTCGCGTGCGCGGGCGCGGAAGGCGCTCGGCAACGTGACGCTCATGCGCGAAGCGTCGAGAGGCGTGTGGATCGCGCCGTGGGTCGAGAGCGTGCTGCAGGACGTGCGCTACGCGGTGCGAAGCCTGCTGCGGCAGCCGACATACTCTCTGACCGCGGGCCTCGCGCTGGTGCTCGCCATCGGGCTGAACACCAGCCTGTTTAGCGTGTTCAAGGCCATTTCGCTGGTGCCCTGGCCGATCGAGGACCCCGACTCCGTTGTCGTTGTCAGGGCACGAAGCCGCGAGCCGGGGCGTGTCGGACCGCGGCTGACCGTGGAAGAAGGCGATTTCATGCGCGCCCACACGCGCTCCTTGAGCGGGCTGATCGTCCATACCTTCCCGGGCAACCGGACCTATCTTGGAGACAATCCGGACGCCGGAATTTCGATCATCTGGGCCAGCGCGAACGTGTTCGACGTGCTCGGCGTGCGCATGCAGCTCGGCGGCGGCTTCATCGCGGAAGACGATCGTCCTGGAAACCCTCGCACGGCCGTCGTGCTGAGCGACCGGGCCTGGCGGCACCACTTCGCGGCCGATCCGTCCATCGCCGGCCGATCGGTCAGGATCGCCGCGCGCCCGTTCACGATCGTCGGCGTGGCCGAACCTCGGTTCGACGGCTTGGGCCGTGAGGTGGATCTCTGGATGCCCCTGACGGCCCTCGAGACGATGAAGCAGGAGCAGAACACGGGGATCACCGGCCGGCTCGCGGCAGGAGTCGACGAGCGTGCGGCCCGCGAGGAATTGCAGCTGCTGCACGAGAGACATGCGGCGTCACAGGGCCGCCAGGCCGGGCGGATCGACGTGCGGCGCACGACGGCGCTGGACATCGACCGTGACGGCCTCGCGCTGATGGGGTTGATGGCGGGCGCCGTTCTCCTGGTGCTCCTGCTCGTATGCTCGAACGTCGGCAACCTGCAGCTTGCGCGGGCGTTCGCTCGCCGCCGCGAGATCGCGACGCGGCTATCGATTGGCGCGAGCCGCGCAAGGGTCATCCGCCAGCTGATCACCGAAGGGTTAGTGCTGTCGCTCGGCTCGGGATTGCTCGGCATTGCTGTTGCCGTGGTGCTCCCGCCGATCCTCTTCAGTTATGCGGGCGAGGAGATTCCTTCCTATGTTCAGACGCGCCTGGCGCCAGACCGCCTGGTGCTCCTGTTCACCCTGGCGGTATCGACGCTCGCATGCGTGTTCTTCGCGCTCGCGCCTGCCTTCCGGGTGACGCGCGGCATCATCCCTCTCAGCTCGATGGATCGGTCATCCACGAGGCCGGCAGGTATTGCGATCCGCACCACCTTCCTCGCAGCACAAGTGGCCATCTGCACGGTGCTGCTCATCGGCGCCGCGCTGCTCACCCGTGCGGTAACCCATGCGATGTCCTTCGATCCCGGGTTCGCGATGGACGATGTCGTGATCACCGCGGCGGCATTGCCTGTCGACGGGTTTTCGCCCGAGCAGCGGCTTGCATTCGCCAGGCAGCTGCAGGAGCAGTTGGAGCGCGAATCGGCGGCAGTCGCGATCGCGAGCCCGTCGCCGCTCGAAACGAACCTCTTCATGCAGGTCCGCCTTCCTGACGAACGAGAGCCCCGCTTCGTGCTGACGAGTCGCGTCTCTTCCCGCTATTTCGACGTGCTGGGGCTGCCGATGGTCAACGGCACCATGTTCAACCCGCAAAACAAGGGTGAAGCTGTCGTGAACGAGAGCATGGCCCGGACGTTCTGGCGCGCCGAGAATCCGCTCGGCCGCACCGTGCTGAACATCGGACGAAACGGCGACGTTCAGGCCACCTACACCATCGTCGGGGTCGTCCGTGATGCCCACCTGCTAAGGCTGGACAAGGTGGAGCCGATGATTTTCACGCCAGTGACGACGGGCCGGATTATTTCGCGCGCGGACGCTGCGCTGGTGGAGCGGATACGGGGACTCGCGAGCGCAATCAATCCGTCAGCGACAGTGCGGACATGGCCGGTCCGCGACAACATCTGGAGGCGCCTCGAGGAATCGCGGGCAGGCGCCGCGGTCGCGTGGGGCGTAGGCGTGCTTGGACTCGCGCTTGCGGCTGTCGGCGTGTTCGGCGTATTCGCCTATGCCGCGGAGGAACGGCGCCGCGAAATTGGTCTGCGCCTTGCGCTCGGCGCAACGCGGCCGCAGATCATCCGCGTGCTCGTCGGCACGAGCGGTCGGGCGATGCTGTTCGGACTGGGCGCGGGTGTGCTCGCGTCGTTGGCGTCAGGTCCGGTGCTCAGTCGATACTTGTACGGGCTCAATCCCCTCGATCCGAAGGCCTACAGTCTGGTCGGGGTGCTGCTGATCGCTGCGGGGGCGCTCGCGACATTCATTCCCGCATGCCGCGCGTGCCGTGTCGATCCGGCTGTTACGTTGCGAGAAGAATAACGCTACGCGGACTTCCGCCTAAAGCGGGACTTCCGCCTAAAGGCGGAAGCTACCGCGCCCAGCGCCCAGCGCCGAGCGCCGAGCGCCGAGCGCCGAGTCTATCTTTGGTTCCCGCACGTCTTCACTTCCGTTGACATGCTTCCCAGCACGGAATCCAGACCAACGCCCCGGCCGTACATGCCATTGCGAACCGATCGGATGAAGGTGCTGGCCGGGTCGAGCGGCAGCGTCGCCACGTTGGCGCAGAACACGTACCACCGGCCCTCGCGGCTCAAATACTGTTCGACGTTCGAGAGATAGAACGCCGACACCAGCGCATTGCGATCCTTGATATATCTGCCGACGGAGCGCAGCGCTTTCGGGCCGGCGAAGTTGCCGACGACCGGCACGAACAGATTCTTCGTGTGCAGTTCCTTCAGGACCTTGAAGTTCTCCTCGCTGGCCAGGAAGCTCCTGTTCTGTCCTTTCCCATCGTCGGCGATCATCAGGTCCACGTAGGTCGGCGCGTCGCGAAAGCCGCGGCCGCCGGTTGACGACCAGGTACCTGGATGATCGGGCCATACCAGTAGAACGCGTGGTAGACGTATTCGATCCCCTTGAGGTCGTCGGATTCGAGCGGCAGCTTCCGCGCGCGAACGAGATGATTCTGGATGTCCTGCAGATTCTGCTGGTAGAGCGTGTCGCTGGTGTCGACCTTCGCGTAGGCGGTGAAAATCTCCGACGCGGTTGACTTCGTGCCGAGCCCGTCCGGGCGCTTCTTCGAGAAGAGCCGGCCGACGAAATCGGCGCGCGTCTCCGACATCTCGAACAGCGCCTTGTACATCAGGTGCAGCTGCAGGTTGCCGCGCCTGACGTCGACGATGAACACCATCCGGGGCGAAGCGCCGCGATATAGGTGAAGTTCTGCTCCGGCCCGACGCCGAGATACACACGCTGCGGCCGCGCGGTGTGCACCAGATCGGGAATCACGTACTGCAGGAAGATCTCGTTCGACAGGAGGTTGTCGGAGCGGAACGAACCGTCGGGTTCGGAGATATCGGTGATGAGACTCCAGAACTGCTTGTCCGTGAGCTTCTCCGGCAGGGTCGATCCTTCGGTGCGAGGATCGGGCTGGTGGGTCAGGCCGCCCACGCTGAGCGTGAGCAGGACACCGGCGAGCAGGAGAGCGTGACGACGCGTCAGCACGGACGTGTGCAACCCCGTGCAGCGATTCTCGCCGCCGGTCCGAATTCTGTCAATTCTGGCGCTCGGAGCCGCCCGCTTCTCGTGGCGCTCGGGGCCGCCGCTTCGCGTGCTACTGCTTTCGGGCGAGCTTGTCGAGAATCTCGCCGAGCCGCTTGATCTCGTCGCCGTAGAGCGCCCAGTTGCCCTCGCGCTGCGCCTTCAGCGCGCGCTGGTAGTGATCGCGGGCCTGTGCCGCGAGCGTCGCGGCGTCTGTCGCGGCCGCGCCGGCCGGCGCAGCTTCAACCGGCGCCGGTTCGGGACCGGCCGTCGGCGGGGCGGGTGGGCCGCCGTGGCGCGGGAAGAGCCGCTGCAGCGCCTCGTCCAGCGTTTCTTCCATCACGATCTGGTTCTGGTGCGCGACGATGACGCGCTTCAGTTCCGGAATCTTGCCGGTGGCCGCTCTGAGATAGAGCGGGCGGATGTAGATCAGCGATTCCTCGATCGGGATGACCAGCAGGGTGCCCTGAATGACCTCCGACCCCTGCTGGTTCCACAGCGTGATCTGCGGCGAAATGAGTTGATCCTGGCTGATGCGCGCGGCAATCTGCCGCGGGCCGAAGACCACCGTCTGCTTCGGGAACTGGAACACGGCAAGCTTGCCGTAGTTCTCGCCGTCGCTGCGCGCCACCATCCAGGCCGCGAGATTGTCCTTCTGGCGCGGCGTGAACGGCAGCATCTGGATGAACTCGGGTCCCTGCTCGCCCGGCAGCTTCATGATCGTGTAGTAGGGCTCGATCGGCTCCATGTGCACTGCCTGCCCGCGGCCGACTTCGAACGCCGGAATGTCCCATTGATCCTCGCGGTTGTAGAAGACCGCGGGATTGGTCATGTGAAACGCGGTGAACATCGCCGCCTGCATGGCAAAGATCTGCTGCGGATACCGGAGGCGCGTGCGGAGGTCCTCCGGCATGTCCGAGAGCGGACGGAACAGCGTCGGGAACACGCGCGCCGTGGTCCGCGCGATCGGATCGGCTTCGTCGAGCAGGTGGAAGCGCGTGGTGCCGTGATACGCGTCGATCGTCACCTTCACCGAGTTCCGGATGTAGTTCAGGCCGGTGATCGAGCTCGAGTACGGATAGCGCGAGGTCGTCGTGTAGGCATCCTGGACCCAAATCAGGCGGCCGTCGGATATCGCGAGATACGGATCCGGATCGAACATCAGGAACGGCGCGATCTTCGACGCCCGTGCGCGCGGACGCCGGTGCAGCATGACGCGGCTCTCGGCGGTCAGGGTCGGGGAGAAGAACGTGTCGGTGCTGCGGAAACGGATCGCAAACATCAGCCGGCGCCACAGCGACGACAGCGGCACGCCACCCTCGCCGCGATAGACGGCGAAGACGTTGTCGTCGCCGCGCGGATAGTCGAATTCCTCGGTCTTCGTCTTGACGAACACGTGGTCGTTCGACAGCTCGCCAAAGTAGATCGCGGGCTCCGTCACCTTCAGGTCGCCGGTGGACACCGGCGGCAGATCGCGCACGAACAGGACCGGCAGCCCTTCCGGCTGCGTCACCTCGTTGACCGGCCCGAGCGCCAGGCCGTAGCCGTGAGTAAACGTCAGGCGCTCGTTGATCCACGTGCGGCTTGGCAGGCTCGCGGAGTTCAGCTCGCGCGCCGACAGCATCACCTGCCGGTACTTGCCGTCGATCAAATAGCGGTCGTTGTCCACCGACACGAAGTCGTAGTAGGTCCTGATCTCCTGAAGCTGGCCGAACGTATCGAGCAACGGCTGGTCGTTCCAGAGCGGCACGTTCTCGATCGTGACCGCGTTGCGATCGAGGTCGGCGCGGGTCAGGCGCGCTTCGCCGGAAATCGCCCGCTCGACCACCTGGTCCAGGTTGAACGCCGCACGCGTCGCCTCGATGTTGTGCTGGATGTAGGGGATTTCCTGCACCTGTTCGTTCGGCGCGACGACGAAGCGCTGGATGATGCTGGCGTAGATGCCGCCGCCGACCGCCACCAGGCCGTAGATCGCCACCGCCGCGAGCACCGGCCACAGGCGGTGCGCGAACGCCTGGTAAGCGGCGAGCGCGGCGCCAACGAGCGCGGCGGCGATCTGCAGGCGGAGCGTCGGCATGCGCGCGTGAACGTCGACGTAGGATGCGCCGGCGATTACGCCCGAGGCCGCGCTCAGGAGCTGTGGAATGCGGAGCCACGCGCCGAACGCCAGCACGATCAGCAGCGTGGCGACGAGCAGCGACAGATGACGTCTGGCGGCACGGCTCGCGTAGACGCCGTGAACCGCGTCGAACGCCAGGTTGCCCGCCATCACGTGCGCCCCGAGCACGCCCATGATCGAGAGGATGACGACCGCAAGCGCGAGGCCCTGGACGTGCTCGAACAGCGGCAGCGCGAACACGTAGAAGGAGATGTCGTGCCCCAGAACCGGATCGACGCGCCCGAACGGAACCGCGTTGAGGTAGTAGAGCCACGTGTCCCAGTGCGATCCGGCATAGAGGCCGACAAAAACGGACAGGACCAGCGCGGCCGCCAACACGAGCGAACGGATGCGCCGCGTGTCCACCGAGATCACGCGCGGACCATCGGCGGTGCTGATCGTGAACTCGCGGCTGCGTAACGTCCGCAGCGCGAGGTGCAGGTTCAGCCACAGCACGCCAAATACGGCGAGACCGGTGACGAGACCGGTGGCGGCCCTTGCCGTCAGCGCGCGAAGAAAAACCTGCTCGAACCCGACTTCGCGATACCAGAGCCAGTCTGTGTAGAACTCCGCGAACGCCGGAACAGCCGTCCCGAGCAGCAGGAGCAGCAGGAGCAAGGGGATCCCGGAAAGCTTGAGGGCCATCCCGCGGATCTTACTTTGACAGGACTCTCAGCTAACAGCTTTCAGCTATCAGCTTTCAGCTGCGCAGCTGACAGCTGAGAGCTGACGGCTGTCTTCACCGTGACGCTGAGGTGATGGGAGTAATGACTATCCGGCGATAGGAGACGCGGTTGTGATCGCCCTGAATGAGGAGCGGACCGGGTGCGGTCTCGTCGGCGTCGAGCGCGCCGCCGGTGATCGCCTGAATCTCGGCGTTGTCGTGCACTTTCTGGCCGTTGAGCGTCACCGTGACGCGGTTCCCCACCAGCACCGCCTCCATCGTCTGCCATTCACCGGCTGGCTTGCTGGCGTTGACGGCCGGAGGCGTCCACCCGTAGATCGCCATGTGTCCGGTCTTCTCGGCAGGCTTGCCGAAGTCGTCGAGCACCTGAAGCTCGTAGCGGCCGCGCAGGTAGAGGCCGCTGTTGCTGCCCGCCTGGACCCGGTATTCCGCTTCGAGCTTGAAGTCCTTGAACTTCTCCTTCGATATCAGGTTGTTCGCGCGCGGCGCGTTGGACATCGCGCCTTCTTCGATCGCCCAGCCCGAGGGCCGGCCGGCGTTCTGCAAGCCGAACGCGTCGAGCGAGCTGCCGTCGAACAGCGCCACAGGCTTGCCGAGAGTGTGTTTCGCATTCGCGTTCGCGGCGGGCCACTTCGGCGGGCGGACGCCAGTCACCGGGATGGCGGTGCCGCGGTCCATGATCGTGCCGACGAGCTTGCCGCCCTCGAGACGCACTTTGTTCGGCTGCGCATCGCCGCGTCCGCCGCGCATCTGAAAGAGCAGCTGTCCGTCCTCGATCTTCACCGTCTCCAGCACCACCGGGCTGCCGGTTCGATTGAGAAAGAGCCCCGACAACGCGCCGTTCGCTTCCGTGACCTCGAGCCAGTAGACGCGATCGGCATGTTCGCCGGTGCCGGTGAAGTTCCAGCGGCCGGTGAATCCGCTTTGCGCGCTGACAGTTGGGAGGAGCATGGCGGCGAGAGCGACGACCGCAAGCGGTTTCAGCGAGCGCATGACGGCGGATGCTAACGCGTATTGTGTTGCTGGTTCAAGTAACGGTTAGGTGGGCACGGTGTTGGCTAGAGAGCACGGTGTTAGAGGTTAAGGAGTGCACGGTGTTAGAGATGAGGAGTTTACGGAGAACACGGGGTTTTCAACACGGAGGCGCGGAGGCACGGAGATTGCGCGGTGGATCGATCGATTATCAGACGTGACAGCAGGCCTGTGGCGCCGCGCTACGCGCGGCACGAACGCGCTCAACGGCCGAACTACAAGCGCCCACGCGATCTCGAGGCGTTTGTAGTTCGACCGTTGACCGCGTTCGTCCGGCCCGCCGAAGGCGGGCGGGCCACAGGCCCACTCAGTGTGCCTCCGTGCGTCCTCCGTGTCTCCGTGTCTCCGTGTTGAGATCTCCGTTACCTCCGGCCTTCTCCTCTTCCTCTCACACCGTGTCCTCTGACCGCGTTTCGAACTAAAATCCTCCGGTGCAAATAGTCCGCAGCCGAACTGTTTACGACGTCTGCGTCGTCGGCTCTGGGGCCGGCGGCGGCATGGCGGCCAAGGTGCTGACCGAAGCAGGCGCCAACGTCGTGATGCTGGAAGCCGGGCCGAACTGGGACCCGGTGAAGAACAACTGGATGTTCAAGTGGCCATACGACACGCCGCGGCGCGGGGCGGCCACGCCCCAGCAGCAGTTCGGCGAGTTCGACGCGGCCCTTGGCGGCTGGACGCTCGAAGGGGAGCCCTACACGACCGGTCCCGGCAGCCAGTTCGACTGGTTCAGATCGCGGATGATCGGCGGCCGGACCAATCACTGGGGACGAATCTCGCTGCGTTTCGGGCCGGACGACTTCCGCCGCAAGAGCCTCGACGGCCTTGGCGACGACTGGCCGATCTCCTACGACGATCTCAAGCCGTACTACGACAAGGTCGATCAGCTGATCGGCATCTTTGGCAGCGTCGAGAACCTCCACAACGACCCCGACGGCATCTTCATGCCGCCGCCCAAGCCGCGGTGTTTCGAGCGCCTGATCAAGCAGGCGGCGGACAACCTGAAGATCACGTGCATTCCGAGCCGGCTGTCGATCCTGACGAAGCCGCTCAACGGCCGCGCCGCCTGTCACTACTGCGGACAGTGCAATCGCGGATGCGCGACCCACTCGAATTTTTCGTCGCCGTCGGTGCTGCTGCCGCCGGCGATGGCCACCAAGCGCCTGACGATCCTCACCAACGCGATGGCGCGCGAGGTGACCGTTGACGACGCCGGCCTGGCGACCGGCGTGGCGTACATCGACAAGGTCAATCGCCGCGAGAATCACGTCCGCGCGCGCATCGTCGTGGTCGCCGCGAGCGCGTGCGAATCGGCGCGGCTCCTCCTCAATTCGAAGTCGACGAAGTTCCCGCAAGGCCTCGGCAACTCTACCGGCAACGTCGGCAAGTATCTGACGGACACGACCGGCGTCAGCGTCAACGGCTTCATCCCGAAGCTGATGGCCATGCCCGCGCACAACGAGGACGGCGTCGGCGGCATGCACATCTTCATGCCGTGGTGGATGGACAACAAGAAGCTCGATTTCCCGCGCGGCTATCACATCGAGCCGTACGGCGGACGCCGGATGCCGAACTTCGGGTTCATGGGCGGCATTCACAACTACACCGGCATCGAAGGATCGGGCACGCCGCCGGCCGGTCCGGGCTACGGCAAGCAGTTGAAGGACGACTACCGGCGCTTCTACGGCGCGCAGGTCGGCTTCTCGGGCCGCGGCGAGATGATCCCGAACAAGGACAGCTACTGCGAGATCGATCCGACCGTCGTCGACAAGTGGGGCATCCCGGTGCTTCGTTTCCACTTCAAGTGGAGCGATTACGAGATCGACCAGGCGAAGCACATGCAGGAGACGTTCCGCGCGATCATCACCGAGATGGGCGGCACGCCGATGGGGACGATGCCGTCGCGCGAGCGCGGCTACGGCATCGCGCCGGGCGGCCGGATCATCCACGAGCTCGGCGTCACCCGGATGGGCAGCGATCCGAGCACGTCGGTCGTCAACGCGAACTGCCAGGCGCACGACTGCAAGAACGTCTTCGTCGCCGACGGCGGCCCGTTCGTGACGCAGCCGGACAAGAACTGCACGTGGTCGATCCTCGCGCTGGCGATGCGAACCAGCGAGTACATCGCCGAGCAGCGCAAAGCCGGCGCGGTTTAGACAGGTGCTTCCGCCTAAAGGCGGAAGCCACAGGGACGTTTGTAGCTACAGGACGTTTGTAGCTTCCGGCTTTAGCCGGAAGATGCATGGACACTGACATGGATCAAATAAATCGTCGTGACCTGATCAAGCTGCTGTCCGCGGCGCCGGTCGCCGCGGGGTTCGCGTTCACCGAGGCGGAAGCGCAGCAGGCGCATCATCTGGCGCAGACGGCGAAGCAGACCGCGCTGAAGACCGGCACGGCGTTCAAGCCGCAGTTCTTCACGCAGCACGAGTACCAGACCGTGCGCGTGCTGTCCGACCTCATCATTCCCAAGGATGAACGGTCGGGCGGCGCGATCGATGCCGGCGTGCCGGAGTTCATGGACTTCATCATGATCGACCAGGAAGATCGCCAGGTCGCCATGCGCGGCGGGCTGGCCTGGCTCGATCTCGAGTCGCAGCGGCGCTTCGACAAGACCTTCCTGGCCGCCGCCGACGCCGAGCGGCGCGAGATCCTCGACGACGTGTCGACCTACGGCGAGCTGAAGCCCGGCATGTCGCATGGCCGCACGTTCTTCCGCAGCTTCCGCGATCTCACCGCGAGCGGCTTCTGGACCAGCAAGATGGGCATCGAGGATCTCGGCTACATCGGCAACACGTTCGTGCCCGAGTGGAAGGGCTGCCCGCCAGAGGTGCTGGCCAAGCTGGGCTCCGACGAGGCATGAGAGCGTGCGCGACTGCCGTACCGCGTCATGATACCCGCATCGTCGGGGCGAGAATCTTTCTCGCCTCGTTTCTCGTTCTGTTCCTCGAGGTCGCTCTGATCCGCTGGATGCCGTCGTACATCCGGCTGCTCGGCTACTTCTCGAACTTCATCCTGCTCGCCAGCTTCCTCGGCATCGGCGTCGGCTGCCTGCTCGCGCCGGCGCGCGCGCGCCTGTTCGTCTGGTTCCCGCTGCTCCAGGCGGTCGTCGTGTTCGCCGTGTATTTCTTCCGGCTCGAGGTCGGCGTCGGCGCTCCCGGCAGCATCTACTTCACGAGCGGCACCGGACAACCGGTGGTGCTCGTCGAGAGCACGATGCTGCTGCCGCTGCTGTTCGTGATCGTCGCCGCGCTGTTCGCGACGCTGGCGCAGCGAATGGGGCGCGAGATGGCGACGCTGCCGCCGCTGCGCAGCTACACGATCAACCTGCTGGGCAGCCTCGCCGGCGTCGCCGCCTTTGGCATCATCTCGTGGCTGCAGCTCTCGCCGACCTGGTGGTTCGGCCTGGGGTTCGCCGCCTCGGTCCCGCTGCTGCTCGCGGGCGATCCGGCCGACACCACGCCTAAGCGCCGTGGTTTCGGCGATCTCGGCCGTCACCCGTTGTCGATTGGCGCGGACCTGGCGCTCCTCGGCGCGACGCTGGTGATCGTGCACGTCATGGCGCGGGGCGCGATCTGGTCGCCGTACTACAAGGTCACGGTCGGTCAGGAAGGCGAGGACACCGTGGTGGAGGTCAACAACATCTTCCACCAGTCGATGGCGCCGCTCGATCACAAGGAATACTTCTACCAGTGGCCGTTCATGGCGTTCGGGGACACGTTCGACGAGGTGCTGATCCTCGGCGCCGGCTCCGGAACCGACGTGGCGGCGGCGTTGCGGCACGGCGCGAAGCACGTCGATGCGGTCGAGATCGATCCGGTGATCCTCCGGCTCGGGCGTGAGCACCACCCGGATCGTCCGTATTCGGATCCGCGGGTGACGGTTCACAACGACGATGCGCGGCATTTCCTGCGGACGACGAAGAAGAAATACGACCTCGTCGTGTTCGCGCTGATCGATTCGCTGACCATGCAGTCCAGCTTTTCCGGCGTGCGGCTGGAGAGCTACATGTTCACCGAGGAGTCGTTCAGCGCCGTCCGCGATCGCCTGAAGCCCGACGGCCTGCTCGTCGTCTACAACTACTTCCGCGAGCGGTGGCTCGTCGATCGACTCGCGAACATCGCCGCGGTGTCGTTCGGCAGCGAGCCGTGGGTGCACGTGCACGAGGCGCGCGCGTACCTGGGTGTGATCATGGCGGGTCCGAGGCTGGCGACGTTGACGGCGGATCCGGTGATTCCCGATCGCGTCACGGCCTACGGGCAGTCGCACGCGCCGAGTCCGGGGCGCATCCACGTCCGTGATGCCGGCGTCGAGCCGTCATCCGACGACTGGCCCTTCCTTTACTTGCGCGACCGTCACATCCCGCGGCACTACCTCGCCGCCCTCGCGCTCATCCTGGGCGTCTCGGTCGTCGTCGTGCTCGGCGTGGTGCGAGGACAGGCGGGGGCGTGGTCGTGGCAGTTCTTCCTGCTCGGCGCCGGGTTCATGCTGCTGGAGACGAAGTCGATCATCCAGTTCGCGCTGCTGTGGGGATCGACGTGGGTGGTCGCGTCGCTGGCGATTGCCGCCGTCCTGTCCATGGCGCTGGTGTCGAACTTCGTGGTGTCGAAGGTCGAGATCACGCGGCCGTGGGCGGTAGGCGCGGTGCTGATCGGGCTGCTCGGCCTCAACTATTTCCTGCCAATCGGCCGGATCGGGTTCGACAGCCGCGCCGCGGAGTCGGTGTTCTATGCGCTCCTGATGTTCAGCCCGATCCTGTGCGCAGGGCTGCTGTTCGGATCGGCCATCAAGCGCTCGACCTCGCTCGCCCGCGACTACGGCACGAATCTGCTCGGCGCGATGGTCGGCGGAGTGGGGGAGTACCTGTCGCTGGTGACCGGGTTCCGCTGGCTCCTGTTAATCATCGGATTATGTTATGTAGGAGCGCTCGCCGCGCGGCGGGCGGAGCGGGTCAGTTTCGTGCCTGTGAGGACAGGCACATTGCCGAGTCGTTAGAGGGGGGCTGTCCCCCTGTCGGGGTGAACCGATGAAAAGAGCGAGCATAGTGGCGGCGGTCGTAGCGTTGAGCCTGGCAGGACTCGTGACGGTTGGCGCAGCGCAGAATCCCCCGCCCATACCGCCGCCGCCGAAGCCAACACCGGCGAAGCCGGAGGCGAAGGCGGGCGCTTCGGCATCGGCGGCAAAGGCGGAAGAGAACTACGCGAAAGTGTGTCTGCCGTGCCACGGCCCCAAGGGCAAGTCGCCGCTGCCGACCATGAGCCTGGTCGACCGCGAGTGGAAGCAGGGCACCAGCACGCAGGCGATCGCGAAGACGATCACCGAAGGCGTGCCGGGCACGGCCATGCTGCCGAACAAGGACAAGTTCACGAAGGAAGAGATCCTCGCGCTCGCCCGGCTGGTGCGCACGTTCGATCCGAAACTGAAGCCGGAGAAGGCGCCGTCGAAATGACGCAGTCTGGCGAAATCAACGTTGCCCTCATCGGCTACGCGTTCATGGGCCGCGCCCACAGCAACGCCTACCGGCAGGTCACACCGTTCTTGAAGCCGCGGCTCCGCCCGCGGATGAAGGTCCTGTGCGGCCGCACGCGCCCGAACGTCGAAGCAGCCGCGAAAGAGCTCGGCTGGGAAGAAGTGTCGACGAGCTGGGAAGAGGTGATCGCGCGCAAGGACATTCACCTCGTCGACATCGCCACGCCGGGCGATTCGCACGCGGAGATCGCCATTGCCGCAGCAGAGGCGGGCAAGACCGTCTTCTGCGAGAAGCCGCTCGCCAACTCGCTGGCCGATGCGGAGCGGATGCTCGCGGCGGTCGAAAAGGCCGGCGTGACGCACATGATCTGCCACAACTACCGGCGGGCGCCGGCCGTCATGCTCGCCAGGCATCTCATCTCGCGAGGCGAGCTCGGCGAGATCCGCCACTACCGCGGGACCTATCTGCAGGACTGGATCACCGATCCGAAGTTCCCGCTCGTCTGGCGGCTCGACCGGACGAAGGCCGGCTCGGGCGCGCTCGGCGACATCGCCGCGCATTCGATCGACCTCGCGCGCTTCCTCGTCGGCGAGATCGCCGAAGTGGCCGGCCACCTCGAGACGTTCGTCAAGGAGCGGCCGCTGCCGGGCCATGCCGATCGGACCGGGCGGGTCACCGTGGACGACGCGGCGACGGCGCTGGCGAGGTTCGAGAACGGCGCCATGGGGACGATCGAGGCGACGCGCATGGCGCCCGGCCGCAAGAACTACAACCGCTTCGAAATCAACGGCAGCAAGGGCAGCGTCGCGTTCGATCTCGAGCGGATGAACGAGCTCGAGGTGTACTTCGAGGCGGATCCCGTCGCCAGCCGCGGCTTCCGGCGCGTCATGGTGACCGAGCCGGAGCATCCCTACATCAAGGCGTGGTGGCCGCCGGGGCACATCATCGGCTACGAGCACACGTTCGTGCACACGGTGTACGAGCTGCTGGAAGCGATGGCCGACCGCCGGGTCCCGTCGCCGAGCTTCGTGGATGGTGTGCGCAATCAGCGCGTGCTGGACGCCGTCGAGAAGGCGGCGCAGACGAGAGCGTGGGTGAGCGTATGAAGATAGGTGTCTTTGCTGTTCTGTTCGCCGACAAACCGTTCGAGAAGGCGCTCGACTACCTCGTCGACCTCGGCGTCGAGGCGGTCGAAATCGGCACGGGAGCCTACCCGGGCAACGCACACTGCGATCCCGCGGTGCTGCTCCGCAGCGAGCGCAAGCTGTCGGCGTTCCGCGAGGCGATCCGCCGGCGCGGACTGGTCATCAGCGCGCTGAGCTGCCACGGCAATCCGCTCCACCCGCAGGCGAAGATCGCGCGCGAGCATCACGACACGTTCGTCCGGACCGTGGAGCTGGCGCAGCGCCTCGACGTCAACACCGTCATCACGTTCAGCGGCTGTCCGGGCGGCGATCCGAAAGCGGCACAGCCCAACTGGATCGTGTCGCCGTGGCCGCCCGAGTTCTCGCAGATGCTCGAGTGGCAGTGGAAGGAGCGCGTCAAGCCGTACTGGAAGGAGACGGCGCGCATCTGCCGGTCCGCCGGCGTTCGCGTGGCGATCGAGATGCACCCCAATTTCGTCGCCTACAACCCGGAGACGATGCTGCGGCTGCGCGACATGGCGCCGCGCGTCATCGGCTGCAACTTCGATCCCAGCCACATGTTCTGGCAGGGCGTCGACGTCGTGTCGGCCATCCGCACGCTGGGGGACTCGATCTTCCACGTCCACGCGAAGGACTGCCGGGTCGATCGCGCGAACGTCATGCAGAACGGCGTCCTCGACGCGAAGAAGTACACGCGTGAGCTCGAACGCTCGTGGATCTTCAGGACGGTCGGCTACGGCAACGACGCGCTCGTCTGGAACGACATCGTCAGCACGCTCCGCTTCGTCGGCTATGACCACGTGCTCAGCATCGAGCACGAGGACAGCGCGATGTCGAGCGCCGAAGGATTGAAGAAGGCGATCACCTTCCTCAAGTCGGTCGTCATCCACGAGCAGGCCGGGAAGGCGTACTGGGCCTAGCCACGTGCGACGTGTTTACGTGCGACGTGCGACTTGTCGCGTGCGACGTGCTACACGTGCGACGTGCTTCTGGTCACTTGAGGTGATGGGCGGAACAGCAGCGCGAACATCACCATGATGGCGGCCGCGGCGGCGGCGGGCACGAGCCAGATGCGGTACCAGTCGTGGGTGCCGTCGGTCAGCCGATAGGCGTCGACGACCTGGCCCGACACGTAGGCGCCGATGAAGTAGCCGAGTCCGTTCGTGACGAAGTTGAGGAGCCCCTGCGCGGCGGCGCGAATCCTCTCGCCGGCCTGTTGATCCGTGTAGATCTGCCCGGCGACGAAGAAGAAGTCGTAGCAGACGCCGTGCAGGACGATGCCCAGGTAGATCAGCCACATGCCCGCGCCGGCGTCGCCGTTGCCGAATGCCAGATAGCGCAGCGCCCACGCCCCCATGCCGGCAACCATGATCCACTTCACGCCAAGGCGGGCGAGGAACACCGGCAGCAGCAGCATGAAGAAGATCTCGCTCATCTGGCCGTAGGTCTGGATGAACGCGGGTTCGGGCGCGCCGATCTCGTTGAGGAACGGGTTGGTGAACGCGTAGTAGAACTGCAGCGGGATGCAGAGCAGGAACGATCCGATCACGAAGACGAAGAACGAGCGGTTGCCGAGCAGGTGCAGGGCGTCGAGGCCGATCGCGTCGCGCACCGAGAACGGCGCGCCGGCGGCTTTCGGCGGCGTGTGCGGCAGGGCGAGGCTGAACGCGGCCATGATCACCGAGGCGCCGGCGGCCAGCTGCATCGGCAGCGCCAGCGCATCCGCGCGCAGCACCTTGCCGACGATGATGCCGGCGACGATCCAGCCGATGGTGCCGAGGACGCGGATGACCGGGAAGTCGCGGGCCGGATCCTGCACGTGGTGGAACGCCACCGCGTTGGTCAGCGACAGCGTCGGCATGTAGCACATCGCGTAGGCGATCAACAGGGGATAGAAACGACCCCATTCGGTCTGCGTCGAAACCATCCACATCAGCACCGCGCCGCCCAGGTGCAGCGCCGCCAGCAGTTTCTCCGACGCAAAGAACCTGTCGGCGACGATCCCCATGAAGAAGGGGGAGACGAGCGCCGCGATGGCGGTGGCGCCGTAGGCGAGGCCGACCTGCGACCCGCTGAACCCCAGCGTCTGGCCAAGATAGGTTCCCATCGTGACGAACCACGAGCCCCAGATGAAGTACTGGAGAAACATCATCACGGACAGGCGCATGCGGACGGTCATTTAGCCTCTCTCTGTTTTCAGGGACCAGGGACCAGGGACCAGGGCAGGCCAGGGCCAGGGGCCAGGGGCCAGGGCCGGGAAGCATCCGTTCTGTTGCTAATCAGCGAGGCCGGTGCCGGCCCCTGGCCCCTGGCCCCCGGCCCCTGATTTCAACACTCGGATCTTCACGTTCCGGTAGGCGACACGATCGCCGTGGTCCTGCAGCACGATGTAGCCCTCGGGGAGCGTGCCGAACTTGGGCCACTCGTTGAACTTGCTGGCGGCCACCTTCTTCTTCCACTCGTCGCTGGCCATGTCGTATTCGACGACCTTGGTGCCGTTCAGCCAGTGCTGGACGCGGCTGCCGTTGACGACGAGGCGCACGGCATTCCACGTGCCCGGTGGACGGGTCATGTCCTTCGAAGGCGCGTAGAGCGCGTAGCAGGAGCCGGCGGACGTCAGCGGATCCTTGCCGTCCTTGTGGGCCCCGTTGTCGAGGACCTGGACCTCGGGGCCGGTGTAGTAGGTCTCGGCCTCGTCCTCGCTGACATGGAACATGATGCCGCTGTTGCCGCCGGGGGCGATTTTCCATTCGAGCTGAAGCTCGAAGCTGCCGAACTGATCGACGGTCATCAGGTCGCCGCCGCCGCCGACGCGCGTCAGCGCGCCGTCGACGACCTGCCATCCCGCCGGCGGCGCCTGCTGCTTGAACCCGCGCCATCCGCTCGTGCTCTTGCCGTCGAAGAGCAGCCGCCAGCCCTTGGCCCTCTCCTCGGCCGTCAGCGTGTTCTCGACGTTCTTCGTCGTCTGGATGTCCTGGGTGCGCATCGCTGGCTGCGACGTCTGGGCGGAGACGGCTGTGAGCCACGCAGTCGCAAGGACTGTGGCAAGAGAGCATGTGTTCAGCATCGAATGATCCCTATCTCACGCGTCACTTCCGCCTGAAGGCGGAAGCCACGTCGCACGTTGAACTTCCGCCTAAAGGCGGAAGCCACAGAAAAAGCGCCACAAACAAAGCGTCTTGTAGCTTCCGGCTTTAGCCGGAAGGCACATTCAAGGCACGTTCAAGCCAGCGCCTTCTTGCAGTATTCGAGACAGCGCGCGACCTCTTTGTTCGTGTCTTCGCCCTTGTACTCGTATTCGATCTGCGCCGGAATATCCCACTTGCGATCGCGAAGCAGCCGCAGCACCTGAACGATCGGCGTATCCCCCTCGCCGAACGGCAGGTTGTCGCCCTGATCGCGCTTCCGATCCTTGATGTGCAGCGACACGATGCGATCGTGATGCTTCTCGAGATAGTCGACGGCGTCGAAGTTCGCCGCGGTGAAATGGCCGATGTCGAGGTTGACGGCGATGTTGCTGGCGCCCTTCATCGCGGCGGCGAAGTCCTCCGCCGTCGCGAATTCGTCGTTCGCGACCTTCGAGTGATTGTGCACGCCGACGCGCATCTTGAACTGCTGCGCGATCGGGTCTACGCGCGGCATCACTGACAGGTGCGCGGACGCGGTGATCACGTCGACGCCGAGCGCCTTCGCCATCTCGAACCCGCGCCGGATCTCATCGTCCGTGAAGTCGCGCTGGAAGCTCAGATTGTAGGCGGTCAGCTTGACGCCGGCGCCATCGAACTTCTTGCGGATGTCAGCAAACGTTTCGAGCGGGACGGTCAGGCGCCACTGCCGAAGCGCTTCGCGCCGATCCGCGCCGGCCGGCGCGTTGTTGCGGTCGCGTGGTTCGACGTGCCCCTGCCAGAGCTCGCAGAAGCCGAGCCCGATCGATTGCATGGATGCGATGGCCTCATCGAGCGGCTGCGACCGGAAGCTGTAGCTCTGCGTCCCGATCCGGACGCCGGCGACGGTGGATCCTCCGGTCTGGGCGGACGCCAGGCGTCGAAGGGGCGCGGCGAGCAGCCCGGCGGCGACGAGGGATCCCCATTCGCGTCGCGTGAGGTCAGCCATAGTGCGGCGTATTACACCATGAGGCCGCCCGGTTTGCGAACGGTTATAGAATCCGCGGCATATGACGCGTACATTCCTGGGAGAACTGCAATGAGCGATCAGGAGAAACAGCAGCCGGCAGCGGGAAGCGAAGGCGTATCGCGGCGCGAGTTCGTGACGACGGCGGGCGCGGCGGGGGCGGGACTGCTCATCGTGCCGCGGCATGTGCTCGGGCGCGGGCTGCAGGCGCCGAGCGACACGGTCAACGTCGCCACGGTCGGCATCGGCGGCATGGGCGCGAACAACACCCGCGCGGTGATGAGCCAGAACATCGTCGCGGTCTGCGACGTGGACGACTCGTTGCTCGACCGAGCGCTCTCGCGGTATCAGACCCAGGCGACGCAGCCGCCTGCACAGCCCCAGCCCCAGCAGCAGGCGCAGAACCAGAACCGGCGCCGCGAGCCGACGGCCGCGCAGCTCGCCGCGAACCAGAAGCGCCCGGCGCAGGACGAGCGCGCGAACGTCCAGCGCTTCGTCGAGCAGCAGATGCCGAAGCTGCAGCGCTATCGCGACTACCGCGAAATGCTCGACAAGCAGAAGGATCTCGACGCGGTGATCGTCGCGACGCCGGATCACATGCACGCGGTCATCGCGTCGGCGGCGATGGATGCCGGCAAGCACGTCTACGTGCAGAAGCCGCTCTGCTGGTCGGTGCAGGAAGCGCGGCACCTCGCCGGCAAGGCGAAGGAGAGGAAAGTCGTCTCGCAGATGGGGAACCAGGGGCACTCGCGCGACGAGGCGCGCCTCGGTTACGAATACATCACCAGCGGCGTCATCGGCGACATCCGCGAGGTTCATGTCTGGACCAACCGCCCGCTCGGGTACTGGCCGCAGGGCATCCCGCGTCCGGCGCCGCTGCCCGACAACCAGCAGCAGCTGCGCTGGAACGGCACCGGCATCAACACGCGGCTCGCGGGCGCGATGGCCGGCAATTATCCGGTGCCCGATCAGCTCTCATGGGAGCTGTTCCTGGGCGTCGCGCCGGCGGTCGACTACCACCCGATTTATCACCCGTTCAACTGGCGCGGCTGGGTGGACTGGGGACAGGGCGCGCTGGGCGACATGGGCGCGCACCTGATCGACCATCCGTTCTGGTCGCTCAAGCTCGGGTACCCGACCAGCATCGAGACGCTCTCGACGCCGTTCAACCGCGTCTGCTACCCGCACGCGACGACGACCTACTACGAGTTCCCGGCGCGAGGGACCATGCCCGCGTTGAAACTGACGTGGTACGACGGCGGCCTGACACCGCCGAAACCCGTCGAGGTCGGCGACGAAGCGCTGAACGGCGAGGGCGGGATCCTCTACATCGGCAGCAAGGGCAAGATGCTGCAGGACACTTACGGCCTCCGCCCGCGCCTGCTGCCGCAGTCCACGCACGATGCCACGCCGGCGCCGAAGCAGACGCTGGCCCGCATCCCGCACGAAGATCACGAAATGAACTGGATCGACACGATCAAGGGGCGGCAGGAGATCTCGGCTCCGTTCGAATATGCCTCGCCGCTGACCGAGGTCATGCTGCTCGGCATCGCGTCACTGCGCGCCGGCGGGAAGATCCTCTACGACAGCGCGAGCATGCGGATCACGAACACGCCGAAGCAAAATGAAGATCCGAATCAGGACCTGAGACGAGATTACAGACAGGGGTGGACTCTCTAAACTCCCAACTCCCAAAAACACCAACTCCCAAAGACACGGAGCCTTTGCGAGTTGGGAGTTGGCCTTTTTTGGGAGTTATCTCTAGCGCCAGCATGCGGATCCACGAACACGCCGAAGCAAAATGAAGATCCGAATCAGTACCTGAGACGAGATTACAGGCAGGGGTGGACTCTCTAGAACTCCCCAACTCCCAAAAACACCAACTCCCAAAGACACGGAGCCTTTGGGAGTTCGGGAGTTGGCCTTTTTGGGAGTTATCTCTAGCGCCAGCATGCGGATCCACGAACACGCCGAAGCAAAATGAAGATCCGAATCAGTACCTGAGACGAGATTACAGAGGCAGGGGTGGACTCTCTAGAACTCCCAACTCCCAAAAACACCAACTCCCAAAGACACGGAGCCTTTGGGAGTTGGGAGTTGGCCTTTTTGGGAGTTATCGTTGTCCCAGCCAGCTGTCTTCCAGCACGGTGACGGACTTCGAGTACTTCTGCCCGTTGGCTTCGAGGCTCACCACATAAGTGCCGGGATCGACGGGCTGACCGCCGCCGCCTCCACGACCGCCGCCGCCACCACCACCCCCGCGGCCCTGGCCCTGCCCTTCGGCAGCCTGGGCGGTGAGGTTCCACATCACCCGGTTGATGCCGGCGTTCTTCGTGCCCGTGATCGTCCGCAGCGTGCGCCCGTTCATGTCCGAGATGGTCACGCGGACGTCGCCGGCCGACGCGCTCTTCAGGAAGTAGTTGATCGACGCGCCGCGCGGCGGGTTCTCGCCTTCGAAATACTTATGGCCGGCCACCTGCTGCCCCGACTGACGGTCGCTGATGTAAGCCACCGCCGGCCGTACGTCGAATAGCGCGGCGTCCTGCGCGGCGACCGCCGACGACATCTGCTGCAGCGCCGTGAGGTCGTCGACGATCCACACGCCGCGCGCGTGGGTCGCGACGATCAGGTCGTTGTCGCGCGGGTGGACCAGGATGTCGTCGATGCGCGCCGTCGGCAGGTTGTTCATGAACTTCTGCCAGCTCTTGCCGCCGTTCATCGAGATGTAGAGGCCGAACTCGGTGCCGACGTAGAGCAGGTCGCGGTTCTTCGGATCTTCGCGGACGACCTGGATGTTCCCGAACTGCGGCAGGTCGGCGGCGATGCTCTGGAACGTCTTGCCGTAGTCGCGAGTGACGTAGAGATACGGCTTCAGATCGTTGTCGCGGTGCCCGTCCACCGAGACGTAGGCCGTCCCGGCGTCGAAGTGCGACGCGTCGATGCGCGAGATCCAGTAATAGTGGTTCGCCGGCAGGCCGGGCAGGTTCTTGCTGACGTCCGTGAACGTCACCCCGTTGTCCCGGCTCACCTGCAGGTTCCCATCGTCGGTGCCGACCCACACCACGCCCGTGGCGACCGGCGATTCCGACAGCGAGATGATCGTGCTGTAGGAGGTCACGCCGTCGTTCTTCGAGAGCATCGTGCGATCGCCCGGCACACCCATCAGCGGCAGGGTGTTGCGATCGACCTGCTTGGTGACGTCCTCGCTCGCCGTCCAGGTGTCGCCGCGATCGGTCGATCTTGAAGAGCCGGTTGCCGCCGAGCCACACAATCCGCGGGTCGTGCGGTGAGAGCGAGAACGGCGTGTTCCAGTTGAAGCGGTACTGATCGCCGGCGCGCGCGTTGAGCACGTTCGGCGCCTGTCCGCCGCGCCCGCCGCCCTGTCCGGGCGTGTTCTCCTGCTGCGCCTGCTGCGCGGGCGTGCGGCCGGCCTCCGCTCCTTCGGCGCCTTCGGGTCCCGTCGTCTGCGTGCCGCGGCCGCCGCCCGGCGCGCGCGGACGGATGCTCACCGACCCGTTCTTCCGCAGGTCGTAGCGGTTCGTGTTGCCGTTCTGCGATTCCGTGTAGACGATGTTGTGATCGGTCGGATCGACCGCGGTCTGGAATCCGTCGCCGCCGCCGATGCCGAACCAGTCGGAGTTGAGGATGCCGTTGTTGTTGCGGGTCGCGCTCGGCCCGCCCCAGCTGCCGTTGTCCTGCAGTCCGATGTAGACGTAGTACGGACGGCGCATGTCGGCGCTGACCCAGTAGGCAAGCGACGTCGCCATGGTGTTGACGAAGTCCCACGTCTTGCCCTGGTCCCAGCGTGACGTTCAGGCCGCCGTCGTTGCCAATCACGACGTGCTTCGGGTTCTTCGGATCGACCCAGATCGCGTGCTGGTCGACGTGGCCGGGCGATCCGTGGCCGCCTCCTTCGTTCAGCGTGGCGAACGTCTTGCCGCCGTCGAGCGACTTCGCGACCGGCAGGCCGGCGACGTAGACGACCTTGTCGTTCGACGGATCGACGCGAAGCTGGCTGAAATACATCGGTCGCGAGTTGCAATTGCTGACGTGCAGCCAGCCCGCTCCTTTGTTGTCGCTTCTGAAAACGCCGCCGCGCGAAGCATCGAGCGCGGGCGCCGTGCGTGGTTGCGCCTGCGTCTGCTGCTCGTCACCACCGCCGCCGCGTCCGCCGCCAAAGCCTTTGCTAGGACCCGCGTTGTTGCACCAGTCGTACTGGCCACCGCCACCACCACCGCCGCCGCCACCACCTCGTCCGGCGCCGCGCTGCGGCATCGGCTGATTCTCTTCGCCGGCCTCGATCTGCATGTAAACGACGTTCGGATTCGAGCGCGACACGTCGAGCGCGATGCGGCCGTAGGTTCCGGGAGGCAGGCCGTTGCCCGTGAGCTTCGTCCAGGACTTGCCCGCGTCGGTGGTCTTCCAGATCGCGCTGCCGGGACCGCCGCCGTTGAAGCAGCAGCCGCTCCGCCGGCGCTGATAACTGGCGGCATACAGGATGTTGCTGTTCGCGGGATCGATCGCCAGGTCGGTGAACCCGGTGTGCTCGTCGATGAACTTGACGTTGTTCCAGGTCTTTCCACCGTCGGTGGTCTTGTAGATGCCGCGCTCCTTGTTCGGCCCGAACAGGCGCACCGAGCGCGGCGACGTAAACCGTCTCGGGGTTCTTCGGATCGATGACGATGCGCGCGATCGTCTGCGTCTCCCTCAATCCGATGTGCGTGAACGTCTTGCCCCCGTCAGTGGTCTTGTAGATGCCGTCGCCGAACGACGAAGTCTGCCGGTTGTTCGCTTCGCCGGTGCCCACGTACAGAACGTCCGGATTCGTCGGGATGCAGCGCGAGGTCGCCGATCGAGGCGGTGCCATATGTCTCGAAGATCGGCGTGAACGTCGTCCCGCGTTGTCCGACTTGAAGACGCCGCCTGTCGCATAGCCGACATACATGATGCTCGGATCGGTCTCCGAGATCGCGAGGTCGTCGATGCGTCCGCCCATGCTGGCCGGCCCGATCGACCGGAACCGGAGTCCCGCGAGCAGCGGATCCTTTGAAGCGTTCACCATCCGGATCGGCTCGACGGCGGCGCCTCCCTGTCCCTGCGACGCCAGCGTCGGGCCGAAGTAGAAGAGCGCCATCAGCGGCAACGCGAATCGAACGGCGGACTTGTGCATATGTAAACTCCCGACTCCCAAACTCCCAACTCCCAAAAAAGCCCAACTCCCAAAAAAAGCCCAACTCCCGACTCCCAACTCCCAACTCAGAATTACTTTGGGATTGGGCGTTGGTTTTTTTGGGAGTTGACTGTTATTGCGGCAGAACCACGCCGAACGCCTGCGGCTGACCGATCGGCGTCACGATGTCTCCCGACATCCTGCCGAGCGTCGCACGGTAGCGGCCGGGCTCACGAGCGGGCCAGCTGGGCGCCGCGGCCGCCGCCGCGTCCGCCGCCGGCTGCTGACCTCCGCCCTGCTGCCGCGGCCGCCGCACCCTGACCCTGGTTCGGCCTGAGGCGCCGGTCGATCGCGCGCAGGTTCCACGCCGCGCGCCGCAGTCCGGCGCCGTCCCTCGAGATCGAGCCGGCGCACCGGCTTCCGCGTCGTCGGTGATCGTCAGCACGAGCTTCTGATCCGCGGGAGCGCCTGCTTCACGTGATACGTGAACACTGCGCCGAATGGCGGATTCGCCGCGCGTCCACAGGCCCGACAGCGGCCGATGCCCGCGGACCCTGCCGGCGACTGGCCCGACGCGGTTATAGAGACCGCGTCGCGCAGCGGGAACAGCCGAGCCTCCTCGCTCGAGCGCCTCGGGGTTGACCTCCCGGAGCGCGCTGTAGTCGTCCAGCACGTAGAAGCCGCGGCCGAACGTGGCGAGCACGAGGTCGTTCTCGCGCTTCTGGACGGTCATGTCGCGCACCTGAGTCAGCGGCAGCCCGCCGCGCAGCTCACCCACGACTTGCCGCCATCGAAGCTCGTGAACAGGCCGAACTCGGTGCCGCGAACAGCAGGTTGCCGTTCACGTGGTCCTGGATGATCGACCACACGTCGTGCTTGGGCGGCAGGTTGCCGGTGATGTTGGTCCACGTCTTCCCGCGATCGGTGCTCTTCACGATGTACGGCTTGTAGTCGCCGCGCTGCCAGTTGTTCAGCGTCGCGAAGACGGTGTCGGCCTCACGCGGCGACGGCGAAGACGTCAGTCACGTAGGTCCACTGCGGCACGCCGGGGAACTGCTCGATCTTCCGCCAGTTCTTCCCGCCGTCCTCGGTCACCTGAATCAGCCCGTCGTCCGTGCCGGCGTAGATCAGGCCCTCGAGCAGTGGCGATTCGTCGATGGTGACGACGTTGCTGAGCGCGTGTCGTCGAGGTGTTGAGCGCGACGAGTCGCGCGGCCACACCTTGCCCATGATCGGGATGTTGAACGCATCGAGATTGCGCGAGAGATCCGGGCTGATGCGCGTCCAGTTATCGCCGCGATCGTCGGTGCGGTAGAGATACTGGCTCGCCCAGTAGAGCCGGCGCGGGTTGTGCGGGCTGATGATGTACGGCGCATCCCAGTTCACGCGATCGTTCCGCCCACGGCCGCCGGCCCGGCGCCGCGGCCTTGACCGCCGCCCTGCTGTCCGCCCTCACCGCCGCGCCCTCCCGGTGGCTGCTGTTGCTGCTGCTGCTGCTGGCTGTGCTGCGCGCCGCCCATCGCGTCGTCACCGCCGCCCGTCGGCGCCGATCGGCACCGCGGGCGAATCGAGCGCGACTGGTCCCGCTGCGCAGGTCGACCCGGGCGATGCCGCCGTTCTGCGAGCTCGCGTAGACGATGTTCGGATCGTCCGGATCGTTGCGCGTCTGGAAGCCGTCGCCGCCGAGGACGATGTACCAGTCGCTCGTGCGGACGCCGAGCCGGCTCGCGGTTGCGCGACGGGACCGCAGAACGAGAAGTTGTCCTGCGTGCCGCCGCAGACGTTGTAGAACGGCTTCGCGTTGTCGACCGACACGCGGTAGAACTGCGTGATGGGCAGCGTTGCGAAGAAGCGCCACGTCTTGCCGGCGTCGTAGGACTCGTAGAGACCGCCGTCGTTGCCGAGCAGGATGTGATTCGGTCGGTCGGATCGAACTCGAGCGCGTGGTGATCGACGTGGACGCCGGTGTCTCGATGTTGGTCTGCTGCCAGGTCTTGCCGCCGTCGGTGGTGCGCTCGAGGTTCACGTTGACCGACCAGATCGTGTCGGGTCGATGCGGGTCGACGAAGATCTCGTGGTAGTACTGCGCGCCGCCGCCGCGGTAGCAGTCGTCGTGCGGGCCCGCCGCCGCGTCCGCCGCGCCCGGCCTGCTCTGCGCTTCCTGTTCGGCCTCTTCGACTTCCTCGGCCGGGTCCTGTTCGACAGCCGGCTGGTGCCGGAGCCGGTTCGCCGCGGCCAGCCACCGGTTCCGTCGGAGGCTTCGGGGCCGCGCCGAGCGGCGCGCACGGGGTCGGCGGCGTCGGGGGCTGGTTGCCGCGTCCGCCGCCACCGCCGCGGCCGGAGCTTTCCACTGCGTCCGATCCGCGTCCAGCAATTCCCACCGTCATCCGAGCGGAAGAAACCCGACTCGGGGCGCTTCGCGTCGACGAGCGCGAACACCGTTGCCGGGTTCTTGCGTCCGTCGACGCCGAGGCCGACGCGGCCCATATCGCCGGTCGGCAGCCCCTTGCGTCAGCTTCGTCCAGGTCTTGCCGCCGTCGGTCGTCTTGAAGATGCCGCCCTCGGGACCGCCGCCAATCATCTGCCCGACTGCGCGCCGCCGCTGATACGCGGAGGCGAAGATCACGTCCGCGTTCTTCGGATCGAAGACGATGTCGCTGATGCCGGTGTCATCGCTGATGTTCAGCACCTTGTTCCACGTCGCGCCGCCGTCGGTCGTCTTGTAGAGGCCACGATCGCCGCCGGCAGGAGAACAGCGGACCCTGTGACGCGACATACACGACGTTGGAGTTGCGCGGATCGACCAGGATCTTGCCGATGTGCTCGGACTTCTCGAGGCCGACGCGTTTCCACGTCTTGCCGGCGTCGGTGGATTTGTAGACGCCGTCGCCGAAGTGCGCGCTGCGCTGGCTGTTGTTCTCGCCGGTGCCGAGCCAGACGACGTTAGAGTCCTTCGGATCGACGACGACGCAGCAGAGCGTGAAGGTGTAGTCGTCGAAGATCGGCTGGAAGCTGATGCCGCGGTTGACCGGTTTTCCACAGGCCGCCGAACGCCGAGGCGACATACCAGACGCTCGGGTTCTTCGGATCGATCTCGACATCCACGACGCGGCCGGTCGTGAGCGTCGGCCCGATGCTCCGGAACTCGAGGCCTTTCAGAACATCGCCGGTGAGGCGATCGGCGCGCCTGACGCGCGCCAAGCCCGGCTGTAATCAAACCTACGGCGACCGCCACGAGCAACGCCCTTCGTTTCATGCTGTTTCTCCGGAGAGTCAAAATTCGGTTCGGGAGGGAACGAAGCCTGTCATCGGATGGGGACAGATTCTGTCATCGGTTGGGAACAGAGCGCAACCGCTGTTGAGCTGTGAAAAGCTACTCACTCAACCGCCAACGGCACCGCCTGCACCCGTCCGCGCAGGACCTGAATCCACCGCCAGACCGCGTTCGCGAGGATTACGACGACCAGGAGCATCATGATTACCGTGAGGCCGGTATTGAGGTAGCCCTGGAAGTTGAGCGCCGAGTCAGGGCCGATGGCCATCGGCCAGAAGTTGTCGCGGACGCTCATGACCCCGGCGGTAAGGGTGGTAATCGAGACGAACAGCAGCGGGATCATCGTCACCCAGGCGTAGCGCGCCTTGCCGCCGTTGATGATGACCGTGGTGCCGACCGCCAGGGCGACGGCCGCCAGCAGCTGATTGGCAATGCCGAACATCGGCCAGATGGTGCTGATGCTGCCGGTCCAGATGAAATAGGCCCAGGCGACGCACACGATGAGCGTGGAGAACACCGCCCCCGGAATCCATTCCTGCCTTCCCATCGGCGCGTAGAACTGCCCGAGGAACTCCTGCACCAGAAACCGCGCGACCCGGGTGCCGGTGTCGATCGTGGTCAGGATGAAGAGCGCCTCGAACATGATCGCGAAGTGGTACCAGTAGTCCATCAGGCCGCGCATGCCGGGCAACCCGCTGAAAACCTGTGCGATGCCGACCGCGAGCGACACGGCGCCCCCCGGCCGTCCCGCCACCGATTCGCCGACCGCTGACTCGAGCTCCGGGAGGTTCACCACTGGAATGCCGAGCGTGGCGAAGGTGGCCGGGGCCGTGTTGATCGCGAAGTAGTCCCCGGGAAACATCGCGGCCGCCGCGACCAGCGAGATGACCCCGACCATGCCCTCGATCAGCATCGCGCCGAATCCAATCGGCCGGATGTCGGATTCGCGGTCGATCATCTTCGGCGTCGTGCCCGAGGCGACCAGCGCGTGGAACCCGGAAATCGCCCCGCACGCGATGGTGATGAACGCAAAGGGGAACAGCGGGCCCGGAATGATGGGCCCTCCGCCAGCGGTGAACTCGGTGAAGGCCGGCATCTGCAGCGGCGGGTTCACGAAGGCGACGGCAATCACCAGGAACGCGATCGTGCCGATCTTCATGAACGAGCTGAGGTAATCGCGCGGGCAGAGCAGCATCCAGACCGGCAGCACCGACGCGACGAAGCCGTAGGCCGCCATCGCGACGATCAGCTGTTCGCGCGACAGGTGGAACCACGGGCCGATCGATGAGGCGGCGAGCGGCTTGCCGAGGATGACGGCCAGGAACAGCCCGATCACGCCGATGACCGTGGCTTCGCCAATGTGCCCCTTCCGGACGCGATACATGTAGAGGCCCATGAACAGCGCGAGCGGGATGGAGGCGCCAATCGTAAAGGTGCCCCAGGCGCTTTCCTGGAGCGCGTTGACCACGGCGAGCCCCAGGCCGGCAAGCGCGATGATGATGATGAAGAGGATGGCGATCGCGGCCGTAGCGCCTGCAATCGGGCCGATCTCGCTGCGCGCGATATCCGCCAGCGATCGGCCGCCGCGCCGTGTGGAGGCCCAGAGAATGATGAAGTCGTGGACCGCACCAGCGAGGCAGACCCCCGCCACGAGCCAGATGAGGCCGGGCGCGTAGCCGAACTGCGCGGCCAGCACTGGCCCGATGAGCGGGCCGGCGCCGGTGATGGCGGCGAAATGATGGCCGAAAAGGACGAGCCGGTGCGTCGGGTGGTAGTTGTGGCCGTCGTTCCGCACGTGGGCCGGGGTCGGCCGCGAGTCGTCCAGGGCCATCACGCGGGCGGCGATGAACGCGCTGTAGTAGCGATACGCGATCACCAGAATGCCGACGATCGGGAGGATGACGTAGAGGGCCCGCATGAGCCGGAGTTTAGCAGCCTGACCAGGTACATCCGTTGCAGCGTCCAGGGATCATGAAGTCCAGGTTCTTGCCCGCTGCACTAGCTTTGTCCGTCAGCCTTGGCCTGCCCGCGTCCGCGGCAGCCCAGGGCGGATACTTCGGCCGCAACAAGGTTCAATACCGCGATTTCAAGTTCGAGGTATTGAAGACGACGCACTTCGACATTTACTACTACCCGGAAGAAGCGCAGGCCGCGCAAATGGCCGCTCGAATGGCCGAGCGTTGGTACACGCGCCTCTCGACGCTGCTCGACCACGACCTGAGCGGCCGTCAGCCGTTGATCCTTTACGCCAGCGGTCCGCACTTTCGCCAGACGAACGCCATCCAGGGGGAGATCGGTGAAGGGACCGGCGGCGTCACCGAAGCGTACAAGCGCCGCATCGTGCTGCCGTTTGCCGGTCCGATCGAGTCGACCGACCACGTGCTGGGGCACGAGCTGGTTCATGCGTTCCAGTACCGACATCACCGGCACGAACGTCAGCGGCAACGTCGCCGGCGCGCTCGGGCTGCCGCTGTGGTTCATCGAAGGAATGGCCGAGTATCTGTCGATCGGTCCGGTGGATCCGCACACCGCGATGTGGATGCGCGAGTCGGCGCGCCGCGAGCGCCTGCCGGACATCGACAAACTCGACAACCCGCGCTACTTCCCGTATCGCTACGGCCACGCGCTGTGGGCGTACATCGCCGGACGCTATGGCGATCGCGCGGTGGGCCAGATGCTGCGCGCGGCCGCCGGCCGCGATTCGAGCTACCAGCAGGCGATCGAGAGCGTGCTGCAGACGGATACGAAGACGCTTTCGCAGGAATGGCACGCGGCGATCTTCTCGGCGTATCGTCCGATCGCCGAAGTGACGCAGATGCCGGCGCAGTTCTCGCGCCCGCTGATCAACAAGGAACGCGGCGGCGGCGAGCTGAACGTCGGGCCGGAGCTCAGTCCCGACGGGTCGCGCGTCGTGTTCTTCTCAGAGAAGGACCTGTTCTCGATCGACATGTACCTCGCGGACGCGAGGACCGGCGAGATCATCCGGAAGATCACCAACACCGCGACGAGCGCGCACTTCGAGAGCCTGCAGTTCCTGGCGTCAGCCGGCGCGTGGGACGCGGCCGGCAAGCGCTTCGTGTTCCCCGGCATCACCAGCGGCGCGCCGATCCTGACGATCGTCGACGTCGACAACGGCCGGACCGAGCGCGAAATCAAGCTGCCCGAGATCGACGAGGTGCTGAACCCCGCGTGGTCGCCCGACGGGAAGTCGATCGCGTTCAGCGCGCTCGTCGGCGGGTTCAACGACCTCTTCGTCTACAACCTCGAGAAGTCGTCGCTCGAGCGGCTCACCAACGACTCGTTTGCGGAACTCGATCCGGCGTATTCGCCGGACGGACGCGTGCTGGCGTTCGCGACCGATCGCTTCACGACCGATCTCGATCGGCTCGCGGCGGGCAAGATGCGGCTGGCGCTGATGGACGTCGACACCAAGGCGATACGCGAGCTCGGCGGGTTTGCCGACGGGAAGAACGTCGGGCCGCAGTGGTCGCCCGATGGTCGCTCGCTCTACTTCGTTTCCGATCACCAGGGCATCTCGAACGTCTACCGCATCCCCGCGGGCGGCGGCGAGCCGACGCAGATGACGAACATGCTGACCGGCGCGAGCGGCATCACCGCGCTGAGTCCGGCGCTGTCGGTCGCGCAGGGCCGCGTCGTGTTCAGCGCCTACGAGAACGACGGCTACAACATCTACTCGCTGGACGCGGAGCAGAATCGCCTGACCGGCATCGAGCCGGTCAAGCTGCCGATCAACGCCGCGGTGCTGCCGCCGCGGACGCAGGGTGAGGGGCCGGTGTTCACCGCGATCACCAACCCGGTGCCCGGGCTGCCGATGTCGACGGAGCCGTTCAAGCCCGAGGACTATTCGCCGGGGCTGTCGCTCGATTTCGCGGGACAGCCGATGATCGGCGTCGGCGTCGGATCGTTCGGCGCTTACGCGGCCGGCGGTGTCTCGTTCCTCTTCAGCGACGTGCTGGGAAACCACGTGGTTGGCACGTCCGTGCAGGCGACCAGCCGCCTGGATGAATTCGGCGGCACGCTCTTCTATCTGAATCGCACCCACCGCTGGAACTGGGGCGTGTCGATCGATCAGATTCCGTACGTCGCGCGCGGATTCCAGGCGGGCGTCGTCGACGTCAACGGACAGTCCGTCTACCTCGAACGCGAGCTTCGCGTGCTCCAGCGCGATCAGTCGGTACTCGGGGATGATCTCGTATCCGTTGAGCCGCTCGCTCCGCGTGGAGGGCAACGGCGGCTTCCGGCGCATCGGCATCAAGCAGGATGTCACGTCGAGGTTCTATTCGCTTCAGACCGGCGAGCAGATCGACGAACAGGAACAGGACCTGCTGGACGTGCCGTCGCTCAATCTCGGCGAGGCGAGCGGCGCGCTGGTCTACGACACGTCGATCTTCGGCCTGACGAGCCCGATTCTCGGCAGCCGCGCCAGGCTCGAGTTCTCGCAGAGCACGGGCTCGCTTCAGTACTCGGGCGTGCTCGCCGACCTGCGCACGTATTTCATGCCGTTCCGCCCCTACACGATTGCGCTGCGGGGCCTCTACTACGGACGCTACGGCCGCGACGCCGATGACGGCCGGCTGCCGACGCTGTATCTCGGCTATCCGGGCCTCGTGCGCGGCTACGATTCAGGGACGTTCGAGACGGGCGAGTGCGGTGTGCAGCCGGATGGCTCGTGCCCCGCGTTCGATCGCCTGATCGGCAGCCGCGTCGCGGTCGCCAACGCCGAGCTGCGCTTCCCGCTCTGGGGCGCCTTTGGCGGCGATCAGTTTTACGGTCGGGTCCCGGTGGAGCTGGCGGTGTTCACCGACGCCGGGATGGCATGGGGACGCACCGATCGTTCGCTCTTCGTCAGCGACCAGCAGCCGGTCGTGAGCGTTGGCGCGGCCGCGCGGATCAACCTGTTCGGCTTTGCCGTCGCGGAGATCGATTACGTCCGTCCGCTCGATCGGCCCAACCGCGGCTGGTTGTGGCAGTTTGGACTCAGGCCGGGCTGGTAGGCTCGGCGTTGGGCGTTCGGCGTTCGGCGCTGAGAGCTGAAAGCTGAAAGCTGAAAGCTGAGAAGCTGAGAGCTACTCAGCCTTCAACACGCCCAGCGGATCAACTCGGGCCGCTTTCAATGCCGGCGTGGCGCTCGCGACGAGCGCGGCGCCGGCGACCAGCAACGTCGTGACGCCCATCACCAGGCCATCGGTGGGAGAGACGTTGACCGTCAGCCCGCTGAGGAGCGGCGCGGTCAACGCGCCGGCCGACGCGCCGAGGAAGAGGCCGATCGCGGTGAGGATCATCGCGCCGCGCACCATCAGAGCGACGAGCGCCGGGCGCGTCGCGCCAAGCGCGCTGCGGATTGCGATCTCGCGCGACCGCTGCGCGGCGATGTACGACAGCAAGCCGTAGACGCCCACCATCGCCAGCAGCGCCGCGAGCACCCCAAAGACCGTCGTCAGAATCGCCGCGACCCGCGCCGGCATCAGGGACACCGCGACCGCGTCGCTCATCGGCTTCAGCTCGACCGACATGCCGCCCGCCTGCTCGACGAGCTGACGAATTGCCGACGCGGTTGACGTCATCTGCGCCGTCCGCACGTGCATCGTCATCGCGCCCATTCGATGCTGCCGCGTCGCGAGATATACGGTCGGCTTGATCGCTTCACCGATCGTCCAGTACTTGCTGTCCGCGACGACGCCGACGATTTCGGCGGTCAGGAGGGCGTCGTTCTCGCCGTAGAACTTGAGCCGCTTGCCGACGGCGTCCCCGTTCCAGAGCTGTTTTGCGAGCGCGCTGTTTACCAGCAGCACCGGCGGCGAATTCTCGCGGTCCTGCCACGTGAAGTCGCGCCCCGCCAGAATCGGAATCCGGACGGTCTCGAACCAGCCCGGCGTCAGCCGCATGGCTTCCACGCGTACGCGGCGTGATCCGCCCGCCGCGCTCTCTTCGAAGACGCCGAAGTTCTCCTGCCCCATCAGCGCCAGCGGGACGACCGTCGACATGCCTGCTGCGTCCACACCCGGCAGCTGCTCGACGCGCTGCTGAAGGTCGATGAGCCCGCTGACGAACCGCGGCGGTACACGGCCATCGAGATCGAGCGGTGCGACGTCGGCCAGCAGAACGCCTGCGTGCTGGAACCCCGGATCCACGCTGTTGACGTGGCCGAGACTGCGAAGGAACAAGCCACTCCAGACGAGGAGCAGCGTGCAGATTGCGACCTGCGCGACGATCAGCGCGCGGCGGAAACGCTGACGGCTCTTCGGCCCGCCGGCTTCGTTCCTGAGCGCCGGCACGAGGTCGATCCTCGCGGTGCTGCGCGCCGGCGCGGTGCCGAAGATGAGCGCCGTCACGGCCGACACGACGAACGTGTAGGCCAGCACGCGCCAGTCGAGCGACACATCGAACTCGACGGGGAAGGGCAGCTGCGCGACCGCGAGGTTGACGGAGCCGACCGCCCACGCGCCGAGGAGCGCGCCGCCCAAGCCGCCCGCGAGCGCCAGAATGAGGCTCTCGGTGAGCAGCTGACGAATGACGCGGCCGCGTCCGGCGCCAAGCGCCACGCGTATCGCGATCTCCCGCTGCCGTGATGTGGCGCGGCCGAGCAGAAGGCCGGCAAGGTTCGCGCACGCGACGAGCAGGACGCAGCCGGCGGCAACCGTCAGTACGCCGACGAACATGAGCACCGGCAGCAGCGCCTTCGCGACGCCCTTGAACGCGTCGAGCCTGTCGACGCCGTAGATCTCCACTCCCGTGAACGACTCGGGAAGCAGCGGGTGTTCGGTCCTCAACTGCCGGGCGACGACCTGCAGTTCCGCGAGGGCGGCGGCGCGGCTCGTCTCCGGCCTCAGCCGCGCAATCGCCTCATATCGCGTGGCGAGGCGATCCTCGTCGCGCCGCTCGTCGAACGGAATCCAGAAGTCTCGCAGCAGGGCCGGCGGCGTGATGCCGCGAAAGCCCGGCGGCATGACGCCGAGCACTTCGTAGGCACGGCCGTCAAGCGTCACCGTGCGGCCGACAATCGCCGGATCGCCCTGAAGCCGCCCGCGCCACAGCCTGTCGCTGATGACGGCGACGTCGAGGCGCGTTTCCGCCGGCAGGAACACGCGCCCGCGTGCCGCGGCCACGCCAAGCACCGTGAAGTGATTCCGCGTCACGACGTTCCCCATCAGCTTCAGCGGCAAGCCGTCGGTCTGAAGGTTCATCGCCGCGCCGCGCTGCAGCATCAGATCCGACAGGCCGGTGGTCCGCTCCCTGAAGTCGAGCGCGTTCGGACCCGAGACGCGGCTGCCGCCCGGGTGGATCTTGACGAGTCGCTCCGGCGCCGCGACGGGCAGCGGCTTCAGCAGCAGCGAATTGACCAGGCTGAAGATTGCCGCGTTGCCACCGATCGCCAGCGTCAGCGTAACGATGGCCACGGCCGCAAAGCCGCGTTCGCGGCCGAGCAGCCGAAGGCCATAGCGGAGATCCTGGAACAAGTCGGCGAACGTTGTCCTGAGCCGGTTTCTGCGTTCGACCCTCGCGCCGTAAAGCTCGCAGCCCGCGGCGCCGCGCTCGCGATCGCCGAACTCGCGCCGTGCTTGCGCGCGCGCATCCGCTTCGGGCACGCCGCTGGCCATCAGGTCGGCCACACGCATGTCGATGTGAAACGTGAACTCGTCCTGGATCTGCGTCCGCACGTCGCCGGGCGAGCGTGAGGAGAACCGGAAGAGGCGGCGGAACCGGCTGGTTTTCATCGGCGCGAATCAATCAGCTTGAAGACGGCGCCCGCATATCGCTTCCACGCGGACATCTCCGCGCGAAGCTGCCGCCGCCCTGACGCAGTGAGCGCGTAGTACTTGGCTTTCCGGTTGTTCTCCGACACTCCCCAGGACGCCTCGATCCAGCCCTTCGCTTCGAGCCGGTGCAGCGCCTGATACAGCGCGGCATCCTCGATGCCGAGGACGCCGTCGGTCTGCTCGCGAACCCAGCGCGCGATCGCATAGCCATGCGCGGCGTCGCGCTCGATGGCGCGGAGGATCAGGAGGTCGACGGTGCCCTGGAGCAGGGCCAGTGGCTTGGGCTTCACAGGATCTCCATACGTGTCTCGCACAGCCAGTGTTCCACTAATCATATGAGGGGGGACGCGGAGTGTGGCACAATCACGGGTCATGGCCGCATCGAATCCGTATGGCGAAGATCTCGGAAATCGCGAACCGCTCGCTGCGCTCGCAGAGACACCGGAGCGCATCCGTCAGACCGTGGGAAGGTGGACGGCCGAGCAGTTCGAGCGGAGTTACGCGCCGGGAAAGTGGAGCGCGCGCAAGATTCTGATTCACCTCGCGCAGACCGAGCTCGCGCTCACGACGCGCGCGCGATTCGCCCTGACGCAGTCGGGGTACACCGCCCAGGCTTTCTCACAGGACGACTGGATGCCGCTCGACGAAGGGAGCGATGCGCACACGGCCCTCGACGCGTACATCACCCTGCGCCGCCTGAACCTCGCGATGTGGCGGAAGCTGACCCCCGAGCAGATCGGCCGGCCGTTCACGCATCCCGAGTACGGCGAGCTGACCGTCGGCTGGATCATGGCCCAGATAGCCGGGCACGACATTCATCATCTCAAGCAGTTTCAAGCCATCAATTGAGACAGTCCCGCTGATTCCAGCGTCTTGCAACACTTCCACACCCATCACATCGAGAGCGCGGCGCTCGGCGTAACGCGGCGGCTGACCATCTTCGTTCCCGGTCCTCCGAAGCACGGCGCGTCGCGCTATCCGGTCCTTTACCTGAACGACGGCCAGAACCTCTTCGACCCCGCTCGCGCGTTCGCGGGCAACACGTGGCGGGTTGCGGAAACCGTCACTGGATTGATCGAAGCGGGCATCATCCCTCCGATCGTCGTCGTCGGCATCGACCACGGAGAAATCCGGCGGGCGCGTGAGTACCTGCCGGTCAGCGACGACCGCAATCCGTTTGCGAGGCGGCCGCTGGGACGGCGGTATGTGGAGTTCGTCGTGCGCGAGGTGATGCCGTTCGTGCAACGGGAGTTTCCGGTCGGGCGTGGGCCATCCAATACCGGGGTTGGCGGATCGTCTTACGGCGCGGTCGCGGCGCTGTTCACGGCACTCGAGGCGCCCGGCAAATTCGGCCGCCTGCTGATCGAGAGTCCGTCGCTTTACGTTGGCCGCGGCCGGATGCTGCGGCGGGCCCGCCGGGCGCAGGCGTGGCCTGCGCGAGTCTACCTGGGTGTGGGGACGTCGGAGACGAGCCGCGCCGAATGGAACGAGGAGACGGTCATCAACGTGATGCGGCTTGAGCAGATTCTGAAGAAGGCGGGGCTCGGCCCGCGCCGGCTGAGAATGGTGATCGAGCACGGCGCGACCCATTCCGAGGGGGCATGGGCCGCGCGCCTGCCGTTCGCGCTGTCGTTCCTGTTCGGCGGCTAGCCGCGCTTGCGCAGCCAGCGACGGCCGTGGATGCTGAAATCCACCAGGTCCCCGACGGACATTTCCTTGTAGCCCGCGTCCCGCACTTCTTTGATGAACTCGGGGGTCACGCCGTGAATCCGCAGCTTCACCAGCTCCGGCACGGTGACGTCCGGGTAGCCGAGCGCGCGGATTTCCTTGACGAAATCGATCGACACGCCGTGGATCCGCATCTGGACGATGTCGCGAAGCGCGAGCTCCTTGAAGCCGAGTTCGCGCAGCTGCCGGATGTAGGACGGCGTCGCGCCGTGAATCTTCACCTGGACCAGCTCGTCGATGCTGAGCTCCTTGAAGCCAAGCTCTCGCATCTCGCGGATGAATTCGGGCGTGACGCCGTGGATGCGCATCTTCACCAGCGTGTCGATATCGAGCTTGTCGTAGCCGGCCTTCTTCACGTCCTGCACGAACTCCGGCGTCGCGCCATGAATGCGCGTCTTGACCAGATCGTCCAGCGACAGGCCGCGATAGCCCGCCGTCGCCATCGCCTGAACGTATTGAGGCGTCGCGCCGTGGATCCGCGTCTTCACCAGTTCGTCGACCGGGACCTTGTCGAACCCCGCCTGCCGCATGTCCTGGATGTACTTCGCGTCCACGCCGTGAATGCGCATCCGCAGCAGGCCGTCGAGGTCGGGCTTGTAGCCTTCGCGCTCGATCGCGCTCACGAACTCCCGGCTGACGTCGTGGATCGCCAGGCGCATCACGTCATCGTCGTCCAGCTGGCCGAATCTTCCGCGCATCGCGGTGACGTAGTCGCGATTCTGCGAGAACGAGAACGTGCCGGCGCCGAGTCCGTTGGTAAAGCTGCCGGTGAAGTCGAACGTGCCGGCATCGCGGCGCAGCGTGAACCGCACGTCGCGCGCCGAAAGGTTTTCGTCGCCGCTCGGAAGGCCCTGGAGCTCCGACGGCCGGACACCGACGCCCATCTGACGCCGATCGCCTTGATGCAGCTGCAGGTTGATCCAGCGTTCGCCGTCCTTGCGCGTCCAGTTGTCGCTCAGCCGGATATGCCAGGTCCCGTCGGCCTGCTGAGCCGACTGTTCGGGGAGAGGGCCGGTAATCAAAACTGTTTCGGGGAGCGGGGACGCAAGCGAGAAGAAAGAAGCCGCGACAATCAAAGCCTTTACTGCGTGCATGGACCGTCCTTCCTGTTACTAGAGCGTTCGACGGGCGGGCGGTCAGGAGGGTTGGAAGGTGCTCAGATAATGCCGCAGGGCTCGAAAGGCCATCCCCCTGTGGCTGACCGTGGCTTTGCGATCGAGGTCCAACTCGGCAAGTGTCACGCCCAGAGGCGGATAAAAGAAAATGGGGTCGTAGCCGAACCCGTTGGTGCCCCGGGGTTCGGGAGCGATGACGCCTTCGACGATTCCAGCCGTTTCATGGAGGATACGGCCGTCGTGCGCGAACGCGACATGACAGACGAAGCGCGCCGCGCTCGAGGCCGCGCCGCGCTTCCGCAGAAGCTCGTAGATCTTCGCGAACTTGACGCCGTAATCGGTGCCCTGCCACCGCGCCGACTGAACCCCGGGCGCGTTGCCGAGCTCATCGATCTCGAGACCCGAATCGTCGGCCACGCTCGGAAGCCCGGTCGCCGCCGCGTAGTACAGCGCCTTGAGCCGGGCATTCTCCGCGAACGTGGCGCCTGTTTCTTCCGGTTCGGGGATAGCGGGGAACTGGTCGAGCGTGACGAGCTCGACGGGCGCGAACTGAAGGATGTCCCTGATCTCCCGCAGCTTCCCCTGATTCGTCGTCGCGACGACGAGCTTCATGCCTTGATGTCGCCGACGATCGTCTTCTGCAGCGCGACGAGCTCGCGGATGCCGCCGTCGGCGAGCTCCATCAGCTCGTCGAGCGCCTTGCGTTCGAACGGCGGACCCTCGGCGGTCCCTTGCACTTCGATGAAGCGGCCGTCGCCGGTTTTGACGATGTTCATGTCGACGTCGGCCTTCGAATCCTCGTCATACGCCAGATCGAGCATCGGCGTGCCGGCGACGACGCCGACGCTGGTCGCGGCGACGTAATCCTGGACCGGGATCCCCTTGACGAATCCGAGATCGCGCAGCCGCTGCAGCGCGAGCACCAGCGCGACGAAGCCGCCGGTGATCGACGCCGTCCGCGTGCCTCCGTCGGCCTGAAGCACGTCGCAATCGATCCAGATCGTCCGCTCGCCCAGCTCGGGCAGCCTGGTGACCGACCGAAGCGAGCGCCCGATCAGCCGCTGGATCTCCTGCGTACGGCCGCCGACCTTGCCCGCGGTCGATTCGCGCTGCGTGCGCGTCGACGTCGCCCGCGGCAGCATGCCGTATTCGGCGGTGACCCAGCCCTTGCCGCTGTTGCGCAGGAACGGCGGCACCCGATCCTCGACGCTCGCGCTGCACACGACGCGCGTGCGTCCGACTTCGATCAACACCGATCCTTCCGCGTGTCCCATAAAGCCCGGCGTCATCTTCGTCGGGCGCATGCGCGCCGGGGCGCGTCCATCACTTCTCGTCATCAATACTCCGTAGCTATCAGCTCTCAGCTTCAGCTTAGCTCTCAGCTGTGAGCAATCACCAATCCCTAATCACTAATCTGAAATCATGATCCATCTTTTTCCCGGATCCATTGGAGATTCTTCTGCAGCGGGTGGCGCAGATCCACGTGGCCCGAGAGCGTATCCACTTCCTTGCCGTCGATCAAAATCTGCACGCGCGTGATGGCCGGCAGGTTGACGGTCAGCGCGTCGACGATCGTGTAGACCGTGAACAGCTCGTCGAGCGCCCCACCCGTGTGCTTGGTCTGCGCTTCGAGACTGAGATCGACGAACGCGTCGCCTCGCTCGGTGACGTACAGCGCGCGGAGCGCCGTGCCCGCCGGGATCGCCGAAGCGAGCGGCGCGGCCGGCGACTCGATCTGCGCCAGCAGAATGTGCCGCGCCTGATCGACGACGCTCTCGCCGAAGGGCACCTCCCGCTGGACGCCTACAAGCGACATGCCGTCGTCGGCAACGTAGTACAGCGTCGCGGTGATTTTTCTTTCCGCGGCCGGCGCCGGCGGGGCGGGTGATGCGGCCGTGGGTTTTCGTGTCCAGCGTGGAAGAGCTACGAAGAGGAGCCAGATTCCCGCGATTGCCAGCACGGCAATCGCCAGGAGACCGGCGATGCGCCGCGACATCAGTGCGGGGCTCCGGCTCCACCCGACCGCGCGGCGCCGGTCGCGCCGGAAGGCTTCGGTGCCGCACGATGGTCGCGGAACCTGACGATGCTCTCGACGAGCGCTTGGACGACGGACGTCTGGAATCCGTCGGAGCCGAGCTGGCGCTCCTGATTGGGATTGGTGATGAAGCCCATCTCGACGAGCACCGCCGGCATGTTCGCGCCGACGAGGACGCGGAACGGCGCCTGCTGAATCGCGCGGGGGCTCATCGGCACCCGCTCGCGCAGCGCGCCCTCGACGGCCTGCGCGAACGCCGCCGACTGCTCGATGTAGCGTGCCTGCGCCATCTCCCAGAGGATAACTTCGATGTCGCGCGTTCCGCCGCCAAAAACCGGGAGCGCCTCGCTTTCGCCCCGGGCGACGCGCTGGGCTTCGTCGCCGTATTCCGCGAGGCTCAGGTAGAAGACCTCGGCGCCCGCTGCGGAGGGACGCACCGACGCGTTCGCGTGCAGGCTGATGAAGAGATCCGCCTTGTTGTTGTTCGCCACCGCGGCGCGCTCGTCGAGCGCTACCGTTTGATCGGCGTCGCGCGTCAGAATCGTCCGCACGCCCAGACGGGCTTCGAGCGCGGCTTTGAGCCGCCGCGCCACGCTCAACGTGATGTTCTTCTCGAGCGTACCGTCGGGTCCTTTGGCACCCTCCTCGTCGCCGCCGTGGCCCGCATCGATCACGATCGTCCGAAGTCCGCCTGACGGCGCCAGATCGAGCAGCGGTGGCGCGTCAGGTGTGGGAGGCGGAGTCGCGGGAGCCGCCCCCGGCGCGGGCGCCGGGGTTGGAGACGTCAGCGCCAGCACGTCCACGACGATGCGCGCGGCGCCGCGGTCGCCAGGCGCCTCGGAGTTCCTGAACGATCCGAATCGCGGACCGAGATCGAGCACGATGACCGCCGGGCCATCGCCCGGCCGCACGGTCTGAATGAGGTCCGGAGCGGCAGAGGCGGGTAGCGTCGCGTCGAGCGCGTCAGCCTCGAAGCGGATGACCAGCTTCGTGCCGTCCTGCGAGACCGTGTGCGGCGTGGCCGGCGCGACGTCGAGCGTCAGCCGCGCGAGGTTGCCCTGCGGATCGACCGCTCCTGCCACGCGAGGCACCCGCACATCGCCGAGCAGGATCAACCGCGAGGGCTTGCGAAGCTCGAGCCGCGTCCCGAGTGCGGGCGCGAGCGCGCGCGCCACGAAATCAACCGGAACGAACCACGTCTTGCCTTCGCGGGCCGGCGGCGCCGGCAGCGAAATGAGGCGTCCCGACACGGATGCGAGCGCCTGTCCAGGGGTGAGGACGACCGTCTGGCCCTTCGTCGCGACCGTCAGGCCGCCAGCGAGTGTATCTTCGCGCACGGTCAGCTCGAAGAACTTCGACAGATCGTCGAGCGAGAACATCTCCTGGCCGTTGACGGACTTCGTCGCGAGCGGCCGGCGTCCTTCGCGCGAGAACACCGTGTAAGGCGCGCCCGTCGAGGGTGCCTGGAACGCCGCGGCCCACAGGTTCACCAGCACGGCGGCCAGAGCGGTTGCAATCATGCGTATGCTCAATGATACCAAGGAATTGCGGCCCTGGCGGGATCAGTGCCAACGTGAGAAGGAGGGGTTGGAGTATCCTTCGGGCCATCCGACCCTTCGTTTGTCTCGTAGCAATAGATGAGGAGGGACACTCAAACGCTCGTTGCCGAAGAGGATCGCCAGGCGATGGTCCGCCTGGCGGCCGGGGACACCTCCGTCGTCGGAACCCTTTACGACCGCTATGCGCGCGCGGTGTTCTCGCTCGCCGTCCGCGTGCTCGGCGATCGCGCGGATGCCGAGGAGATCGTGCAGGACGTCTTCGCGCAGGTCTGGTCGCAGGCGGCCCGCTTCGACGCGGCGCGCGGCACGTTCGCCGCCTGGCTGCTGATGATGACGCGCAGCCGCGCGATCGATCGTCTCCGCACGCGGCGCCCGGGCGGGGTCGCGCTCGCCGCGGACCCGGTTCGCGAGCCGGCCGATCCGATTCCCACACAGGAACAGTCGGTGATCACCGGCGAGGACGTCGACCGCCTGCGCGGCGCCATGCAGGATCTGACCGCCAGCCAGCGCACGCCGATCGAGCTCGCCTATTACGAAGGGCTGTCGCAATCTGAAATCGCAGAACGCCTGCAGGAACCGCTCGGCACCGTCAAGACGCGCATCCGATCCGGGCTGCTCAAGCTTCGCGCGGCGCTGCAGGGGGTAGGGCATCCATGAATCACGAGGCGCTGCGCGAACTCACCGGAGCCTACGCGCTCGGCGCGCTGAGCGGCGAGGAGAAGCGCGCGCTCGAGGCGCATCTGGCGTCATGCGCCGAATGCGCGGCGGAGGTCCGTGCGTTCGGCGACGTCGCGCGCGGGCTGAACGAGGCGGTGCCGCAGATCGATCCGCCCGCCTCGCTGCGCGGCCGCGTGCTCGCGCACGTCGAGAGCCTTGCGGCGAAGTCCGCCGCGCCCTCCGCGGTTCCGCAGGCGCGTTCCGTTCAGCGCTTTTCGGGCACGGGATGGCTCGCGCTCGCGGCATCGCTGGCCGCCGCGGTGCTCGGCTTCTACGCGCTGTCGCTCAGGGATCGGGTCCAGGCGCTGCAGGGCGAGCTTGTCGAGGCGCGGCAGCGCGCGGCGACAGCCGAACAGATCGTGCAGACGATCCAGCAGCGCGCCGAGAATCTCCAGCGCACGTCGGACATCGTCCGCGCAGCGGACGTCGCAGATTTCAAGCTGCAGGGTCAGGGCCCGGGCAGCGCGGCGTCCGGCCGCGCGTTCGTCAGCCGTTCGCGCGGCGTGGTTTTCGTCGCGCAGAACCTGCCGCCACTGGATCCCGGAAAGACCTATCAGCTTTGGGTTATCCCTGAAGGGAAAGGTGCGACCCCTGTGAGTGCAGGTGTGTTTGCGCCTGAATCCGCAGGAACGGCATCGCTGACGACTGCGTTGAACGTGCAGAACCCCGCCACGGTTGCTGTCACGCTGGAACCTGCCGGCGGTGTACCCGCGCCGACCGGCGAGATCTATCTAGCGGGATCGATATAGGGGCATCCCATTAAGACGAAAATACTACGAAAAGATCGTTGATCGCCGCTTTCGCCGCGCGTATGCTGGCGCCCTCTCAGGATCCAATCCCTCGACATCGGCGGCGTTGGCTGGAAGGAGCGAGACCATGCGGCGATTCCCTTCGTTGCCCAGGGGTGTGGCGATTACTGTCTCCTGTACTCGGAGCGAGTCTCGTCATCGCCCAGAGTTTTTCCAGCGCTCCCGTCAGCGCCCAATCCGGCGAGGAGTCGACGCGAAGCTGGCCGCCCGATGTCACGCACTACGTGCGGCCACTCGGACCGTTCGAGTCGGGTGACATGAGAGGCGCCGGCCTGCCGCCGCCGATCTTCCTGCGCGACACCGTCGTCAGCAACACGAACCCGGCACTGACCACCACCGACACGGCGAACGACGGCGAGACGTCGATCGCGATCAATCCCCAGAATCCGAACGACATCGTGATCTCCGCGTTCAGCGGCAGCTGGGGCGCGAACACCAACGTCTACCACTCGCTCGATGGCGGATTGACGTGGACGTCGCAAAACACCATTCCGAATCCGCCGACGAACCTGGGAAACGGCTGCCCGTGCGATCAGGCGTTCGACTACAGCCGCGGCAGCAACCTGGCGGGCACGTTCCTCCTCAATCAGGGCGACATCGTCAGCGGTCTGACGACGAACATCACGAGCGCCGCGAACTGGCTCTGGAGGACCCTCGGCGTGCCGCCGACCACGCAGCTGACCAACGCCAACACCGCAAGCAGCCTGCTGACGTCCGATCAGCCGTGGCTCCTGGTCAACATGGATCCGACGACGACGACGGAAGACAACGTCTACGTCGCCTATGATGATTTCAGCGGCGGACCCAACATGCAGGTCGCAGTGTCCGACGATATCGACGCGGCTCCTACCGCCGCGCTCAACTTCGTCACCGACGTCCAGGTCGGACAGTCGACCGCCGGCATCAACCCCGGCCTCAGGCTCGCCGAAGACCCGCGCACCGGCTTCATGTATGCGCTGTGGCAGCGCTGCACGGCAAACTGCGGTTCGGACAACCCGAAGACGATCGATTACATGCTGAATCGCTCGCAGGACGGCGGCGCGACCTGGCCGCTCGGCGGCGGCACCGGCATCGTCGTGGCGACCGGCGTGAGCACGCAGCCGCGGCCGAAGTTCGGCACCGTGAACGCGCTGCTCGGCGGCGTCCTGCATGCGGGTGTCGATCCGACCACCGGGGATGTTTATTACGCCTACGGCAACCGCGACGGCGGCACCGGCAACGACCGCCTCGCTGTTCGCCGGATCACATTTGATGGTTCAGGAACCCCGATCGTCGGCGGCGAAGTGTTCATCAACGGCCAGGTGGAGTCGGCGATTCCGTCGGTCGCGGTCGCCAACGATGGAACGGTGGGCGTCTTCTACTACACCTTCGATGGGTTCTCGTCGGATGCGTTTCCCATCTTCTCGGCGCACGTCACGTTCAGCCGCGATCAGGGCTCGACCTGGACGAACACGAAGATGCAGACGTTCCTCTCATCCGCGCAGGACAGCGGCAACAACCGTCAGCGCGTGCTCGGCGACTACATGCAGATGAAGACCGTCGGCCGCACGTTCTACGGCGCGTATACCGGCAACGGCGCGACCTTCGGCCGGGCCGTGTCGAATCACGATCCGATCTTCTTCAAGGCGTCGGTAGGGCCGAAGCTCGACACCCGTGTGACCAGCGACTTCGGCGACGTCTGCCGCGGCGACTCGAAGACGACGCAGCTGCAGATCTTCAATACCGGCATCGACGATCTGATCGTCTACAGCGTCGCGCGCGTGTCCGGCAGCACCGACATCACCGTCGGCAGCGGTCCGCTGCTTCCGGCCGTCGTCGCGCCCGGATCGCACATCGACTTCGACATCACCTGCGCGCCGAGCTCGGTCGGACCGCGCAGCGCGGTGATTCGCATCACCAGCAACGATCCGGATCGGCCGACGGTGGACATTACGCATACCTGCGATGCGCCGGAGCCTGACGTTCGCGTATCCGGATCCGGGGCCTTCGGTCAGGTGTGCGACGTCGCGGCGCCAGCCGAACAGCGGATCGATGTCTGCAACGTGGGCGCGTGCAACCTGAGCGTCATTTCCGCGACGTCGAGCTGCGCGGACTTCACGGTAGTCGACACGCCGTTCCCCGCTCCGGTGAGCAAGGACTTCTGCATGCCGATCACTGTCCGCTTCACGCCGACGTCGACCGGTCCGAAGACCTGCACGCTCACCATTACGACCGACGATCCGCAGACGCCGATCATCACGCGTCCGCTGACCGGCGACACGCCGGCTTCGTCGATCGACGTGCCGTTCCCGTCCGGGCAGGCCTTCCCGCCGGGAGTGGTGCAGAGCATCGGCGCGTGCAAGGTGCCGCAGCCGTTCCCGATCTCGAACACGGGAGGCTGCCCGCTGCGCATCACGAACGTGGCGATCGGCGGCACGAACGCCGGCGACTTCAGCCTCTCCGGGCTGCCGTCGTTCCCGATCATCCTCGACCCGGGTCATATCGCGGGCGAGGGCGATTTGAAGACCGTCTTTGCCGCGACGGCGCTCGATCGCGATCGGCTGGCGACGCTGACCGTCACCTACATCAGCGATGCGGTGACCGGCGCGACGACGCAGGTGACGCGACCGCTGTGCGGTGAAGGCGTCAACACAGGCGCCCGAATCCTCGTCACCAACGGGGCGGGCGTACCGTACGCGGTCGTCAAGCAGATACAGGTGCACCGGATCGTCGGCCAGAGGCAGAAGACCCTCGTCGACACGGCGAGCGTGTCGAAGAACCTGCCGCTCGTGACCGTCAATCCGACGTTGCCGTGTCCGCAGGTCCGATATCACAAGGAGCTCGGCACGGTGGCGAACCCGATCATGCTGGCACCGGGGGCATACACCGCGACCGCCACGGTCAATGTCGGAGGCAAGAACGTGAAGAAGACTGTCGCGTTCGACGTGTCGACCTGCACGTTCAACCCGAACATCCGTATTGTGATTCCGTAAGCTGTTCGCGCCATCCCGCCCGAGGCTGAGCTGCCTCGGGCGGGAGGCGAAATTCCTTCCGGCTGTTCGTCTGTTTCGAGCGTCTCATCATTGAGGAGCTCGTCCATGTCACTCCTGGCCCCGCTCGCATCCCTGTTCCTGCTGGTCGCAAGCTCGACGCACTGTCCGGCGGCGCCATCGAGCCCGGCCGCCTCCACCTCGGCACAATCGATGTCCTGTTCACGTCCGACCGACAAGCAGGGGGCGCCGCTATATCAGGCAGAGAGCGGCACGTTCGTCGCGCGCAAGACCGACGAGGGGGGCGGTTTGTTCGTCGAGATCTCGCCCTCAGCGAAGGAAGCGACACGCGCGTTCCGAGTCACCGAAGCCGTCTACAAGGCCGTCGAGTCGCTCGAGCGTGGACGCAAGGTGACGTTGTTCGGCTATGTGAAGTCGGCCGCGTCCGGAGCGGAGCCGCCGTACAGCTGCATTGAGTTTTAGGGGTGGCCTACCGTCGCCGCCGTCGCGCGCAGGCTTTCAGCTCTTTCGCGTTTCCGGTGGCCAGTCCTTCGACTCGGCGCTGCGCGCCTCGCTCAGGACACCATTCGACATGACGCGCTCGATGACGCGGCCTGCCATGAGCGAGCCGCGCTCGACTCGCGCGGGCGAGTCGAATGGTGCCGCTACTTCGCGTTGGAGTGGTGATCCGAAGGACTAGGCTTGTCCTTCGACTCGGCGCTGCGCGCCTCGCTCAGGACACCATTCGACATGACGCGCTCGATGACGCGGCCTGCCATGAGCGAGCGCACGTCCGTGACACCGTCGAATGGTGCCGCTACGTCGGGCTGAGTAGTGATCCGAAGGACTAGGCTTGCCCTTCGACTCGGCGCTGTGCGCCTCGCTCAGGACACCATTCGACTCTGCTCGCTCCGCTCGCGAGTCGAATGGTGGAGGCGCCGGGATTTGCACCCGGGTCCGAAAACACATCCCCGCAGGAATCTACGATGCGTATCCGCTTCTGAAATCTCACTCCCGGCGTCGAGAAACGGCGAAGAATCGCCGGGAGCCAGCCCCGGAAATTCTCGTCGCTGACGTCCGGAACAACGCGTCAGCAACCAGCCTGCTTAAATGACATCTAGTCCCGGCCCGCAGGCTGACCGGGGTAGACGCTCACAGTGTTTTACGCTGCGAGAGCGAGCTGCGTGTCCGCAGTTATGGTTGTTTCCATCTGATTTACGAGGGTGATGGTCCTCGGCACGCATCCTACGGAACCGTATCTCCGTCGAATCTAGGTCGCCCCCCAAACAGCCATTGTACGTCACTGCTCATGGTGGCGTCAAACCTTTGTCGGGCTTGAACTTGCGCGCCTTTTGAACCCTTGACTCGACCCCGTTTGGTCCGGATAATCACCTAGAATGGCCTACGACCAGCTCCGCAATGCGATTCAGGGTATTCGCTCGCAGTTACAGGCCGAGTTGGAAGCCCAGCTGACGCTCCTCGAACGGCAGCAGCAGGAAGCGATCGAGGCGGCGCGGCGCGCCGCAGACGTCGAGGCGCACGAACGCTGGATGGTGCAGCTCGAACAGGTCCGCGCCGACTGGGCCTCGCGGCTCGAGACCGAGCTGGCGGCCGCCGCGGCCGATGCCGATCGGCGGACCGTTGCGGAGTGCACGCGCGCGCGGCTGGAAACAGAGCAGGCCGCGGCCGAATCGATCGCGCAGATTCGAACGCAGGCCGCGGCCGAAACCGAAAACCTCCGATCCGAAACCGAAAGCCTCCGCTCCGAATCCCAAAAGCGGATTGCCGAAGAGCGCGAGCGTGCCGAGCAGGCGACCGCCTCCGCGCAAGAGCGCATCGAGGCGCTCGAACGCGAGCGCGAAACGGAGAGCCAGCGCGCCGGGTCGCTGCAGCAGCGCGCCGAGGCCCTCGACCAGGAACTGGAGCAGGTTCGCAGTCAACTCGAATCCACCGCCGCGCAGGCGAGAGAATCGAGCGGTTCAGTGGCGGAAGCCCGCCTGGCCGAGCGCCAGGCGCAGCTTGCGGCCGTCGAACGGCTGCTCGATTCGGTCCGCGCAATCGCTGACGCGCAGACGCTCACGGACGCGCTGGACGCGCTGGTTGCGGGCGCAGCCGGAGAAGCGCCGCGTGTCGCCGTGCTGATCGTCAATGGCGACGAACTGCAGGCATTCAGGGTCAGTGGATTCGACGAGGCGGCGGCAGCCGCGCGCGTGCAGTTGAACGGCCCTGGCGCACTGCAGGATGCAATCGCGAGTGCCGCGGCGGTGCCGGTTCCGGCCGCCGCGGCGCCCGACTTCGCGGCAATGCCGGCGGGCCGCGCCGGTCTTGCTGTGCCAATCGCGGTCGGCAATCGTCCGGTCGCCGTCCTCTACGCTGATGACGTGTCGGATGGGGAACCGGCGGCGCCGGCATCGTGGCCGGAAGCGCTGCAGATCCTCTGCCGCCATGCGTCGGTTGCGCTCGGGCACCTCACCGCCATCCGCACGGCCCAGGCAATGCAGAGGGGATCGAGCGCGGCGTCCCGTTCGTCCACGCCGGCAGCCGGCGCGGCGGACGACGATCAGGCGGCGCGGCGGTACGCGAAGCTGCTGGTCTCGGAAATCAAGCTGTACAACGAGGTCGCCGTCCGCGTCGGCCGCGAGAAGCGCGACCTGCTCACCCGCCTCCAACCGGAGGTCGAGCGGGCGAGACGGTTGTACGAAGAACGCGTGCCTTCCGCTGTCGCGGGACGCGGACAGTATTTCCAACAGGAACTCGTGCACACGCTCGCTGACGGCGATCCATCACTGCTCGGGAACTTCGCGGTACCCTCGTGATCAAGTTTTTCACTGCGCCCCTTTTCGCCCTGCTGCTTCTGTTGCCGCAAACACCCGGCACGCCCGGGAGTTCGGGAGCCAGCGACGGGCTCAGTCCCACTCCGCATGCGACGCTCTCGGCGAACGCCGCCGATCTCTGGCTCGTGCCCTCCGATGCGCAGATGAAATCGCTTCGCCGACCGGTGTTCGTTCCACTCGCGGATGGCATCGAGGCGTTTGGCGCAGGCGAGTTCGCCCGGGCGATCACCCTGGTCGGCGGGAACGCGCTCGCCGGCAGCGAGCTCGGCGCCTACGCCGCCTATTACAAGGGGCTGTCGCAGCTGAAGCTGTCACAGACCGCCGAAGCGAAGGCGACGTTCGATGCACTGCGCGCGCGTCAGCTGCACGGCTACCTGTCGGTTGCGGTGATCGCCGCGAGCGCGGAAGTGGCCGAAGCCGCCGGCGACTACCGGACCGCGCTCGCCCGCTACGAGGCGCTCGCCGACGACAAGACGACCGTCTCTGACGACATCCTGCTCCGCGTCGGACGTTCCGCGCTCGCCGCCGGCGACCGGCGCAAGGCGGCGGCGTCCTTCATCCGCGTCTACTACGAATACCCGCTCTCCGACGCCGCAATCACCGCCGGATCCGAGTTGAAGTCGCTCGACGACGTGGTGGTGCGGCGGGGCGTGCAGGGCGATCTCGCCCGTACCGGCATTCTGTTCGGCGCGCGGCGGTATGCCGACGCCCGCAGCGCCTATGTGGATCTGCAGAGTCAGGTGAGCGGCGACGATCGCGAGGTCGTCGAGCTTCGCATCGCCGAGTCCGACTACTTTCTCCGCCGCTACAAGCAGGCGCTCGACGCGCTGACGCCGTGGCGCGACAAGGGCGCGCGCAAGGCCGAAGCGCGCTTCTTCGCGTTGAGCGCGCTGCGGGAGCTCGGCTCGCACGAGGAGTACATCGCGCAGACACGCGCGCTCGTGGCCGATTTCCCCGACAGCTCCTGGTCCGAGGAAGCCCTCAACAACCTCGGCACGCATTTCATCGTGCAGAACGAAGAGCAGGCGGCCGCGGACGTGTTCCGCGAGCTCTACGAGAAGTTCCCGACCGGATCCCGCGCCGAACGGGCCGCCTGGAAGCACGGGTGGTGGGCGTACAAGAATGACGACCCCGGCGCAACCGTGCGGATCTTCGAACAGGCCGCCAAGACATTCCCGCGATCCGACTACCGGCCGTTGTTCCTCTATTGGGCCGCGCGTTCGCACGGCAAGCTGGGCGCTCCGGAAGCAGCCGAGGCCAGGCTGCAGCTGGTGTTCACCGACTACGGCAATTCGTACTATGGCCGCCTCGCGGTGAAGCAGCTGCCGCCGAGCGTCAAGCCGATCGCCGCGCCCGGCGTGGTTCCTGCCGCGCGCGCATCGACGCCTGAGACGGATCTCGCAACGGTCCGGACGATCCAGCTTTTGCTGGCGAACGGACTCTACGACGATGCGCTCAACGAGCTACGTCACGTGCAGCGGACCGCGGGCGCCTCGCCGGTGCTCGATGCGACCAGCGCCTGGGCCTACAACCGCAAGGGAGATCTCCGCCGCGCCATCACGCTGATGCGTCGCGCGTATCCCCAGTTCCTGACCGCCGGCGGTGATTCGCTGCCCACCGAGATTCTGCAGATCATCTTCCCGCTGACCTACTGGGATCTGATCCGAAAACACGCGACGGCGCGCAACCTCGATCCGTATCTGGTCGCCGCGCTGATCGCGCAGGAGTCGACTTTCGATCCGAAGGTGCGGTCGGCCGCGAATGCGTGGGGCTTGATGCAGATGGTGCCGGCGACCGGCCGGCGCCTCGCCCGTTCGCTGGGGATCCGCCGGTTCAGCACGACGATGCTGACCGATCCGGAGACCAACATCCGTCTCGGCACGCTGTACTTCTCGCGTCTGGTCGAACAGTTCGGCGGCGCGCATTACGCGCTCGCCAGCTACAACGCCGGAGAGAACCGCGTCGAGCGCTGGAAGGCGGAACGGCCTGGCGTGGAGCAGGACGAGTTCATCGACGACATCCCGTTCCCCGAGACACAGAATTACGTGAAGCGCATTCTGGGCACGGCCGAGGATTACCGCGCGCTTTACGGCAAGGGCGGTCCGGGACGGCCGATCCCTGTCGCACGTGCGTCAGGCAGAGCCGGCGAGCCCGTGCCCTGATCTGCGTCGATCCGCGTAGATCCGCGTCTTACTGAGGAAATCCCGTTACTTCGTAGATCCTGACCGACTCATCTTCAGCCACCGGCTTCACGAACTGGCCGAAATCCTGCAGCCGTCTCGCCACCTCTGCCAACGATTCGCGGTCGTAGAGCTTCTGATGAATCACGATGTAGCGCACGCGCTTCTCGCGCAGCGCATCGAACGCATCCCGCGACGGGAATGACGCGAGCCGCACGGCCATCGTCCGGAACTCGGCGGGCGTGTGGTCGCTGTATCCGTTGACGAGCGGCTGCCAGTGCGTCGTCGAGTTCAGCATGTAGCGGGTGTGCAGGTGGAAATCGATTCGGCGGTCGTAGAAGGGGAATTCGACGACCGGTCCACGCGGCATGTCGGCCAGGACCCGGTAGGCGGCAGGGAAAGGCGAGGCCGGACGCCAGTCGAACGGCATCTGGGCCAGATCGATCAGCGCGAAGGCAAAGATCGAAACCGCGAGAGTTGACGCCGTCCTGCCTGTCACTCGTCCGGTGAGCGCGCGGACGCCAAACGCCGACAGCACCGCGATCGACAGCATCACGACCATGCCGATGCGTCCCGGGGCGCGAAGAAACGAGAACACCGGGATCGCCTCGTAGAGAAGCGTGTAGAGACCGGCGCCTGGTCCGAGCGACGTCCAGAAGGCGAGCGCGCCGATAGCGGCGTACAGCATCGCGGTTTCCCTGTCGCGCGGCAGACGATGCCGCGATTCGGCCGCAGCCGGTTGCCGGGCGATCGCAGCTGCTCCGACACCAGCCAGCAGCAGCGCCGCGAAGCCCGGAAACAGCACCTCGCCGCCCCAGCCGCCCATCGCCTGAAGACGGGGCAGCATCCAGCGGTGCAGCAGCGCCGAGGACGCCAGGTACGAGCGCCAGTTGGCGGCGTACATCCGCGCATCGTCGAGCGTGCGCGCGAATCCGGCTTCCTGCTGGATCGTCAGATACGGAACGAAGAACGGGATGACGATGCCGACCGAAACCACGGCGCCCGCTGCGATGGCGATCCAGTATCGGGCCGACGCGAAGCGAGCGCCGCGACCACGCGTAGAACAGCGTCGCGAAGCCAACCATCAGCCCGGCGAATATGCCGTAATACGCGCACGACAGCGCCTGTGCGGCGAGTGTCAGGCCGAGCAGAACGCCACGCCCCGGTGACGGCGCATCGACCAGCCGGTGGAGCATGAGCATCGACAGCGGGATCCCCGCCGCCATCAGCAGCTGGATGTGGGCGGTGTGCGCGAACAGGTACGGACAGAACGCGTAGAGGACGCCGGCGATCCAGCCGGCGTGCGAGTCGCCGGTCAAATACCGGACGAGAAAGAACGCGGTGACGACCGATGCCGCGAACGAAAACAGGACGACGACGTTGAAGGTTGTGTAGGGGTTGCGGGTCGCCAGCCACGCTGGAACCGCGAGGACACCGGCGCCGAGATTCGCTTCCGAGAAAGCGAGCGAGTCGCGGTGCGGGTAGAAGATATTCGCGTCGTAGACCCGCGCCGGGTTCGTGGTGAGCGCATGCGCGACCCACGCGACATTCCATACCGCAAACCGCGCGTCGCCGCTGTTCTCCGTGCGCCCGAGATATCCAAGTCCCCGCGCCAGCGGCCACGTCATGCCGATCGCGAGGATCGCGGCGCCAAGCCACAGACCGGCGCCGCGCACACCCGGCCGGGTGGTGCCTCGAGTGCGGATGTCCATGTAGAATGCGAGTTCATTGTATCCGACGGTTTCCGCTCTGTTTGCGGCCTTCGCAGCCTGGCTGTCGATGGGAACCCTCGCGCTGACGACCGAAGAGGGGCCTCGGATCGCTTTGCTGCCGGTATCAGTCGCCGCCGTGGCGGTTTCGATCGCCGTCGGCGCCGCAGTCTTCGCAGCGGTTCGAGCCGCCCGCACGGCGGCGCCGTTGTTGCTCCTGCTTCTGCTGTTCCTGCCCTGGCTGCCGTTTCCGGTGCCCGCGGCGTTTCTCATCTGGTCGGGACCGTTGCGGCTGGCGATCTGGATCGCGGTCCTCGTGCTCCTGGCGGCACAGGTTCTCCGGTATCGTCTCGATGTCGCGGTTGGCGTTACGGTGCCGCCGCGTTTCTGATCGCTCGGCCCCGCTGCGGCCGGCTGCCTGTCGCTTCTGATCGCGGGAGCGTCGGCCGTGATCGCCGCGCCCTCGGTGCCGGGCGGCGACGAGCCGCATTACCTCATCATCACGCAGAGCCTGTTGCGCGACGGCGATCTGAAGATCGAGAACAACCACCTGCGCGGCGACTACCAGACGTACTTCCCCGGTCAGCTGCGCCCCGATTACCTCCGGCGCGGACGCGACGGCGAGATCTACTCGATCCATGCGCCGGGAATCTCCGCGATCGTCGCGCCGGCGTTCGCCGTCGGAGGCTACCGCGGCGTCGTCGTCTTCCTGGTGATGGTGGCTGCGCTCGGCGGAGCGCTGCTATGGCACGTCACCTGGCTGGCGTCGGGAAGCCAGAAGGCGGCGTGGTTTGGCTGGGCGGCGATCGTCTTCAGCCCGACGTGGATCTTTCACGCCTTCACGGTTTACCCGGACGGCGTCGGCAGCGCGCTCGCGCTCACCGGCGCATGGGCGCTGCTCAGAGCTGGTGAAGAAAGCAAGACCGGCGCGACCAGCTCCAGGCCGTGGCTGCTTCACGGTCTGGCGCTCGCACTGCTGCCGTGGCTGCACACGCGCTTCGCGCTGATCGCCGGCACGTTCGGTGCGCTGATCCTGCTGCGCCTGGCGGCGACGCGGAATCCGGCGGCCAAGGCGGTGGCGTTTCTGTCGATTCCTGCGGTCAGCGCGCTGGTCTGGGTCGGCTACTTCATCGCGATTTACGGCACCCCGGATCCTGCCGCGCCGTATGGCAGTTCGCGCGAGTTCTCGGCGGCATTCATTCCGGGAGGGCTGGCCGGCCTGCTGTTCGATCAGCGGTTCGGCCTGTTCGCTAACGCGCCGGTCCTCGTCTGCACGCTGTTCGGATTCGGCGCCATGCTCGGCGCTCAGCGCCGGCTGGCGATCGAGCTGCTGTTCGTCATCGTCGCCTACCTGCTGACGGTCAGCAGCTACGCGATGTGGTGGGGTGGCTGGAGCGCGCCGGCACGCTTCGCTGCCGCCGCTGTTCCGTTGCTCGGCGTTCCCGCCGCTGCCGCCTGGGCGCGCTTCGGCACGAAGTACGCGCGCACGCTCATGCTTGGCGCGTTGAGCATCACCGCGTTCATATCCGCGGCGCTGGTGGCTGCCGATCGCGGGCGGCTGGCGTTCAACACCCGCGAATCGTATGCGCTGTGGCTCGACTGGGCATCGCCGCTGGCCGACCTCGGGCGCGGAATGCCGGTCTGGTTCCGCGATCAGGAGCCGCAGTTCCAGCGGGACATCGCGGTCTGGGCTGTCGTCGCTCTGGCGGCGGGCGTGATGCTGCACATCGCCGCGCGCCGCGCATGGGTTCAGAAGCCGACACGCCTGTCGACACTGGGACTGCTGATGTTCGCCGCCGCCGCGATGGCGGCGCTGACGATCACCTGGACGCTGCACGGGCTCGACGGCTCGACCGCCGCGCCGGCGCAGCTGCAGTTCCTCCGGCGGATGTCGACGGATTCACGCGTGCTGGCCGCCTCGCTCGATCCTCCGGCACGCTTGCCGCCGGACACCGCGATCGCGGCGATCCAGATCGCGCCGGGTGCCCGCTATGCTTCGACCGGGGGCAATGCCCGACGCGACCGGCCGCTGCTCGCGCTGCTGGCGGTCCCTGCCGGGACGTATCGGATCCGGCCGCGGACGCACGGACCGGGGGGCGTGTTGATGATCGGCATCGGTCAGGATCAGTTCGCGCTGCGCACGGAAACACTGGCGTTCCCGCCGGCGCCGATCGACATCACCTTTCCCGTGGACGTGCGCGCGCTGATCGTGCGTGGCGACGAGGACGCCCAGCGCGCGGTGCGGGAGATCGTCGTCGAACCGATCGAGACCATGCGGCGGGAGACGAGGCTTACGGACGGGATGGCGCGGCGCGCCGTCAGGTACGCGGCGGCGTCGGTGTTCTTTCTGGACGAGCGCAGCTTTCCGGAGCCGGAAGGTTTCTGGGTTGAAGGAGCACGGGACAGCGCGGTGGTGGTTCAGCCGGATCGGCCATCCGGCACGATCCGATTGCAGTTGCGCAACGCGCCGGTCGGCAACAGCATTGTGGTCGAGACCGGCGCCTGGCGCTCGACGCTCGACCTCGGACCCGGCGAGGAGCGCGTCGTGGATGTTCCGGTCGATCCCGCCCGCCGTGCGGCGCTGGTGCGCTTCACGTCGCGGAGCGGCTTCCGGCCGTCCGAAGTCGAATCTGGAAACCGCGATCAGCGGTTTCTCGGCGTGTGGGTGCGGGTCGAGAGCCACTAGCGCCCAGCGCCGGCTCTTAGAATCTGGCGACGCCGCCGAAGTAGAAGCCCTTCATCTTCATATCGCCTTCGTCGTTGTCGACGCGGATCAGCAGGTCGAGGCTGCGGTAGCCGAACTGCGCGCCGAAGTTGTTCGTGAAGTTCACCGTGCCGTAGAGGTCGAAATCGATAGTACTGGCCGCTGTAATCCTGGTCGATATCCGGCAACTTGAACGAGACCGAACTCGCCGGTGATCGAGATGTTCGAGGTGACGTATCCGCGGCCGATGACGCCGATAGCCGGAATCGGTCCGCGGGCGCGGACGAACTCGGTGTCGATCACGTTCGTCAGCGTCGCTTCGATGTCGGTGTACTTCGCCTCCAGGACCACGCCGAGAAAGCCGCGGTCCTTGTAGAGGAAGTCCCATTCGTAGCCGAACCGGTATGCGCGCCAGGTCAACTGGCTGGCGACCGGCAGCGAGATCGGGAACGTGATGCCGTTGAAGACAACCGTCCGGTTGATCGTCCCTTCGGCTTCGTACTTGATCGGCGTGTATTCGAAGCGGAACTTGTGCTTCGTGCCCGGACGCAGCACCACCTTTATCTGGCTGTGTGTCGTCTTCTCGATGCCGAGGTCCTCGACGAAATCGATGCGCGATCCCAGGACGCCGGGAATCGATTCGCTGGTGACGAAGATCTCTGGTGAGGCATTCCAGAAGTAAGCGCCGAACTCGACGTGGTAGTTCTCGCCGGTGGCGCGGCTGGAGGACTCTGCCGGAAGTACTGCGCGCGGGCCGGAGCGGCCGAGAGCAGTGCAAAAGAAAAAACGACCGACGCTGCGACACGTGTGCGCATGAGCGTTCCCGCCCCGGATTGGTTGCTGGATACAAAGAGCCGGCAGAGGTGCCGGAAGCCTGCTGGGAAAGGCGTCTTTAGAATAGCACGTCTCTGATCGCCTTGCAGTGCTTGAAGGCCGCCAGTATACTCCCCGTATACATGCGCCGAGTTCCCTCAGCGGACGCGCCGCAGGTCGAGCGCGCCTACAGCAACATCAAGAGCGGCATCGTCGAGGGCCGGTATGCTCCGGGTGTGCCGCTCTCCGAGGTGATGCTGGCGCGCGAGCACGGCATGAGCCGCACGCCCATCCGCGAGGGGCTCGTCCGATTGTGGCAGGAGCGCTACCTCGATCGCGTCGTCGGGCACGGGTATTTCGTCGCGCGCGTGACGGTGCAGTCGATTCACGAGACGTTCGACGTCAGGCGCGTGCTCGAAGGGGCCGCGGCGTTCCGCGCCGCGGAACTGGCGACGGCCGAGGAGATCGCGCAGCTGCGGCTGCTGGCGGTGCTGCCCCGACCGCCGGAAGGCGCATTACCGCTCGCGCACGAACGCGCCCGTCGATACCGCGACGCCGAGGAAGCGAACGTCAGGTTCCACATGGCGATCGCAGCGGCCGCCCGCAACACGCTCGCGATGGAGCTGATCGAGCGCTGCCTGGCGCAGGTCGATCGATTCATGTCGCTCGGCGTGCACTTCGGTCCGTTCCAGGAGGTCGCGACCGACGCGCACCTGGCCATCGTCGACGCGATCGCCCGGCGGGACGGCGACGCCGCGCGCGGCCGCATGGAAGAGCACCTCGACTGCGGCAGCCGGCTGATGAAAGACGCGCTGCTGCGCGGCCAGCTCTCGGCGGTGGGAGTGCAATAGACAAACTCCCAACTCCCAACTCCCAAAAAAGCCAACTCCCAAGCAGAACGCCCCGCGCCGAGTTTCGAACGCCCAGCGCCGAGCGCCGAGCGCCGCGCTTGTTATACTGATCGCAGATGCCCTCCGCGTTTCGACGGCTCTCTTCCATACGTCAACAGGTACCGTCGCCGGTTTCTCCTCGGCCTTGGCTGTGTCGTCACCACCACGTCGATCCAGCTGCTCTCGCCCTGGGTGCTCAAGCACGCGATCGACGATCTGACGGCGGGCGTCACCCGGCAGAAGCTCGCGCTCTACGCCGCGATGCTGCTCGCCATCGCGTGCGTCGGCGGCACGTTCGGTTACCTGATGCGGCGGATCCTGATCGCCGCCTCGCGCGACATCGAGTACGACGTGCGCAACGAGTTCTTCGCCCGCCTCCAGCAGCTGCCGCTCGGCTACTACCAGGCGCACCGCACCGGCGATCTGATGTCGCGCGCGACCAACGATCTGAACGCCGTGCGCACGATGATCGGGCCGGCGGTGATGTATTCGGCGAGCACGATCCTCGTGTTCGTCGTCGCCATCATCCTGATGCTCTCGATCGACGCGCGGCTGACGCTCTGATGGCGCTGCTGCCGCTGCCGATGGTGTCGATCAGCGTGAAGCTACTTCGGCCGCGCGATCCACACTAGGTTCGAGGCGATCCAGGCGCAGCTCTCGGAACTCAGCGCGGTCGTGCAGGAAGCGCTGGCGGGCGTCCGCGTCGTGCGCGCCTACAACCAGGAGCCGCACGAGATCGCACGGTTCAGGGCCGCGAACGACGAGTACGTGCGTCGCAACCGGCGGCTGATCCGGCTGCAGGGCATGTTCTATCCGAGCATGACCCTGTTCCTCGGCCTGGGCTCGCTGCTGGTGCTCTGGCTGGGCAGCCGGGAAGTGATCAGCGGCCGCATCACGCTCGGCGAGTTCGTCGCGTTCAACGCCTACCTGGTGATGCTCAGCTGGCCGATGATCGCGTTCGGCTGGGTCACCAACATGCTGCAGCGCGGCATGGCGTCCTGGAAACGGATGCTCGAGATCATCGACACGGTGCCGGCGATCCGGGATTCGCGACGTCACCGAGCGCGGACGCACCGCGCCGGTTGCCGGGGGGATCGAGTTCCGGGATCTGACGTTCCGCTTCCCGGGCTCGGAGCGCACATCCTCGACAGCATTTCGCTGCGCATCGAGCGCGGCCAGACCGCCGCCATCGTCGGCCCGACCGGATCGGGCAAGTCGACCATCGTCAGCCTGCTGCCGCGGCTTCACGATCCGCCGCCGGGCAGCGTGTTCCTCGACGGGATCGACGTCCGCGAGATTCCGCTCGCGCGTCTTCGCGAGGCGATCGGGGTCGTGCCGCAGGAGCCCTTCCTCTTTTCCGAATCGATTGCCGAGAACATCGCGTTCGGCGATCGAAGCGCCAGACGCCGCCCGGCTGCGCGAGGCCGCCGCGATCGCGCGCCTCGACAAGGATGTCGACAGCTTTCCCAAAGGCTACGAGACCCTCGTCGGCGAACGCGGGATCACGCTGTCCGGGGGCCAGAAGCAGCGCACCGCGCTCGCCCGCGCGCTCATCATCGATCCGCGGATCCTGATCCTGGACGATGCGCTCTCGGCGGTGGATACCTACACCGAGGAGGAGATTCTCCGGCGGCTGCGCGGGGTGATGCGCCAGCGGACGTCGCTGATCGTTGCGCACCGCATCTCGACCGTCCGGGACGCCGACGTCATCTTCGTGCTCGACGGCGGCCGCATCGTCGAACGCGGCACTCACGACGATCTGGTCGAGCAGGGCGGCCTTTACGCGGGCATGTATCGGAAGCAGCTGCTCGAAGAGGAGCTGGCAGAGGCTTGACCATCGCTGATTGCAGATTGCAGATTGTTGATTGCGAAACTGGCAGACCTAAAGGTCTGCGCTACGCCATGACGGTCGTAGTTGATTGCGAATCTGGCAGACCTGAGGGTCTGCGCTACTCCATGGCGGCCGTAGCAGGCCTTCAGGCCTGCCTCATAGAAGATTCCATGCACGAAGAAGAAGTCCTCGGCAAAGCCTACGACGCGCGGCTGATGCGGCGGCTGCTCGGCTACCTGCGGCCGTACAAGCTGCAGGTGGCGATCGCGCTCGCGGCGATCATCGCGTCGTCGGTGCTGCAGCTCGCGCAGCCGTGGCTGATGAAGGTCGTGATCGATCGCTACATCGCGACCGGCGACCTCGCAGGGACTCAACCTGATCGCGCTCGGGTTCCTGGCGATCCTGCTCGCCTCGTTCGCGCTCGAATACGTGCAGACCTGGATGCTGCAGATGACCGGCCAGCGGATCATGTTCGACATGCGCATGCAGATCTACGGGCACCTGCAGCGCCTCGACCTGCAGTTCTACGACCGCAACCCGGTCGGCCGGCTGATGACGCGCGTCACGAGCGACGTCGACGTGCTGAACGACCTGTTCACCGCCGGGGTCGTCTCGGTGTTCGGCGACATCTTCACGCTCGCGGGGATCATGATCGTGCTGGTGGTGATGGACTGGCGGCTGGCGCTGATCGCGTTCTCGGTGCTGCCGCTGATCGTCCTGGTGACGCAGTGGTTCCGCCGCAACGTCCGCGAGCTGTACCGCGTCGTCCGGGTGCGCATCGCCCGCATCAACGCGTTCCTGCAGGAGCACATCACCGGCATGTCGACGGTGCAGCTGTTCCGCCGCGAGCCGAGGACGTTCGCCAGGTTCGACGAGATCAACCGCGCGCACCGCGACGCCAACGTCGATTCAATCTTCTATTACGCGGTGTTCTACCCGGCGATCGAAATCATCGGCGCGCTGGCGTCGGCGCTGATCATCTGGTTCGGCGGCGGCTGGACGCTGCAGGGCACGCTGACCGTCGGCTCGCTGGTCGCGTTCCTGCTGTACTCGCGGCGCTTCTTCCGGCCGATCAGCGACATGTCGGAAAAGTTCAACGTTCTGCAGGCGGCGATGGCGTCGTCCGAGCGGATCTTCAAGCTGCTCGACACCCCGGTCGACCATTACAGCGGGCTTGCCGCACCGTAGCTGCGTCGCGAGCCAGGCAGCGACACGCGCCGGGTCATATCGTGTTCGACCACGTCTGGTTCGCCTATAACGGCGAAGACTACGTCCTCAAGGACGTCTCGTTCGAGGTGCAGCCCGGACAGCGCATCGGCATCGTCGGCGCCACCGGAGCGGGGAAGTCGACGATCATCAACCTGCTGCTGCGCTTCTACGACGTCAGCAGCGGGCGCATCCTCGTCGACGGCATCGACATCCGCGAGATGCCGCTGCACGAGCTGCGCTCGCTGTTCAGCCTGGTGCTGCAGGACGTGCACCTCTTCTCGGGCACGATCGCCGACAACATCCGGCTGGGAAATGGCGAGATCACGGATCGAGCAGGTTGCCGACGCCGCGCGAGCCGTGCACGCCGATCGCTTCATCGAACGCGCTGCCGAACGCGTACGCGAGCGCCGGTCGCCGAGCGGGGCGCGACGCTGTCGGTCGGCCAGAAGCAGCTGCTGTCGTTCGCGCGGGCGCTGGCGTTCGATCCGCGCATCCTCATCCTCGACGAGGCGACATCGAGCGTCGACACCGAAACCGAACTGCTGATTCGCGACGCGCTGCACGTGCTGATGTCAGGCCGGACGACGATTGCCATCGCGCACCGCCTGTCGACGATCCAGGACATGGATCAGATCCTGGTGCTGCACAAGGGCGAACTGCGCGAGGCGGGGTCGCACCAGGAGCTGCTGGCGCGGCGCGGCATCTACTTCAAGCTGTACCAGCTTCAGTACAAGGAGCAGGAGAGAGTCGCGTGAAGTGCGACAGCGCACGATGAACGCGCGCGGGGCGTGCGACGTGTCTACGGCTTATCGCGGAACCGAAATCGGACCCTGCTGCGTGATCGGGCGGGACGGCAGGGTGGTCCCTGGCGCGGCCTCGCGCTGACGGAAGAGGCGATCGACCAGACGCGGGCTGCTGGCTGTCGGGTTCCAGCCAAGGCGCAGCACGGTCACCTGGATGTTGCGCCGGCCGAAGTCGAGCGCCTCGTAGCAGCTCCACATGTAGATGTCGATCTGCCGGCCCTGAACCGCCGGGCCGGTATCCATGACGGTATAAATCCCGGCGTACTTGTCGGGCACCCGCTCGACCTGAATCACCGACCCGACCGGCAGCAGGTCCGGGTCGGCGGCGGCAATCCCGGTCCGGACGTTGACCCCGGAGGCGGTCGTCGTTCCCTTGCAGTAAGCCGTCGCGCTGAATTTCAGACGGCTCCCGGGGTGGGGGACAGCCGTCTCTTCCCGCAGCTCGTCCTGTTTCGCGGCGTACTTCGAGTCCAGCGCCGTCACCTGATAAACGAAGGTGAAGGAGACAGCACCTACCGCTGTCGCGACGAGCTTACGGCCGGCCGATCGCGAAAGAAACATGTATGGGCTGTAGCTGGGGTGCCTTTCACTATATCGGTCGGAGCAGCAGCCAGTCAAAGCCTAACGGCCGAGCTTGGTTCTTATACTGAGGGGTAGAGACTCACGCAACTCATTTGTGGTCAGTATGTTGATGCCCGTGTAGCGCCTTATGCCGGCGATGGGCTTCGATCATGGCGAGGGAGACCCGGTAGGCAACCGTAGAAAGCGCGAGCGCGCCCAGGGTTGAGCCGAGGGCGTAGGCCCAGACGAGCGGCGTGAGCGCCCCAGCCGCCCGGCGGAACTCGATCCAGGAGACCTGGGTCATGGCGGCGGTCATCTTTTCCACCAGACCGGGGGGAACGTCGACCCTCAAGAGCGCGGCGCCGGCGAGAGTCGCCAGCGTGTAGTAGGCCGGGAGGATCCAGGGAAGGTTCGAGTAGACCCCGAGGATGACCGCGACCCGGTTCAGGTTGAAGATGAACGCGAATGCGATCCCGAGGACGGTGTGGAAGCCGAGGAACGGCGAGAAGCCAAAGAACACGCCGAGCGCGAACGCCGCCGCCGTCCGGCGCGGGGTGTCGTGCGTGTGGAGGAGCTGTTCAAGCCAGCGGCGGGCCCTCGGGAAACGATCCATCGGCTCAGAAGTGGGAGAATCCCGGGGGCAGGGGTGTAGCGGCGCCGTCGCGCACCAGCTCGATCGTCCGGTTCCCGGTCAGCTCGCCGATCGGCGTCAGGCTCAACCCGCCGATGACGTGAAAGACGCCGCGAAGCCGGTTCCTTCGCCGCGGCGGGACCGAGAACAGCAGCTCGTAGTCGTCGCCGCCGCGCATGCAGCGCTCGACAGGATCGACATCCCGGCTCGAGAACCATTCGACCGCGCCGGGATGGAGCGGCAGCTTCGCCGAATCGATCCGCGCGCCGGCGCCGCTCGCCTCCGCGATCTGGTGAACCGCGTCTGCAAGCCCATCGCTGAGATCCATGCAGGCGCTGGCGGCGCGCATCCGCCCAAGCGCAGAGCCGAGGCGCGTGCGCGGCTCGGGCCGGCGATGCCGGCTCACGCATTCTGACAGGGCCGGAGTCGGCGGCTCGGCCCGGCCCGACGCGTTCGCACGGAGCCAGTCGAGTCCCGCCGCCGCCGCGCCGATGGTGCCGCTGACGTAAAGCAGATCCCCTGGACTGCCAGCGCTTCGCGTCAGCACTTTTCGCGGTTTTGCAAATCCCATCACGGTGACGTCGATGACGAGCGGACCGGGCGAGCGCGTGATGTTGCCGCCCGCGAGCGCGACCTTCAGTCCCGCGGCAAGCCCGAGGAGGCCATCCAGCATCCCGTCAACCGCATCCACCGTCGTCGAGTCGGGGAGCATGAACGACAGCAGCGCGATTCGCGCCGTGCCGCCCATCGCGGCGATGTCGCTGACGTTGACCGCCAGCGCCTTGTGGCCGATATCGGCCGGCGAGGAGAATCGGCGGTCGAAGTGAACTCCCTCGACCAGCGCGTCCGTCGTCAGTACCTCAAGCGCGCCGCGCTCGGGCGCAATCACCGCGGCGTCGTCACCCGGCCCGACGATCAGGTCCGACGGCGGTGAGGGGAGGCGCTGCCGGATCCGTTCGATCAGGCCGCGCTCGCCGAGCTCCGAGACGAGGCGGCTCGCCGTCGCGCTACCGGGCGTACTCAACGGCTCGGGTCTCGCGGATGACGGTCACCTTGATCTGACCGGGGTATTCCAGCTCGTTCTCGATGCGGCGGGCGATGTCGCGCGACAGCCACACGGTTTCTTCATCCGAGATGCGGTCGCTCTCGACCACGATGCGGATTTCGCGGCCGGCCTGGAGGGCGAAGGCCTTCGAGACGCCCTGGAAGGAGTCGGCGATGTTTTCCAGTTTCTCGAGCCGCTTGACGTACGACTCGAGGATGTCGCGGCGGGCGCCGGGGCGTGCGGCGGAAATCGCGTCGGCCGCCTGGACGATCATGGCTTCGAGCGACGGCCAGTCGATGTCCATGTGGTGGGCGGCGACCGCCTGGAGCACCGGCTCGCTCTCGCCGTGCTTGCGCAGGAACTCGAGGCCGAGCTCGAGGTGCGTGCCCTGCAGATCGCGATCGATGGCCTTGCCGATGTCGTGGAGGAACGCGGCGCGCGCCGCCACGTGTCCGTTCAGGCCGATCTCCTTCGCCATGATTCCGGCCAGGAACGCGACCTCCTTCGAGTGGTTCAGCACGTTCTGGCCGTAGCTGGTTCTGAACTTCAGCCGGCCCATGAGGCGCAGGACCTCGGGATGCAAGTCGTACAGCCCGAGCTCGAATGCGGCCGCCTCACCTTCGCGGCGGACCGCTTCCTCCATCTCGGCCTTCACCTTTTCGACGACTTCTTCGATCCGGGCGGGATGAATCCGTCCGTCGGCAATCAGCCGCTCGATCGCCTGGCGCGCGACCTCGCGACGGAACGGATCGAAACTCGACAGGATGATGGCTCCGGGCGTGTCGTCCACGATCAGCTCGACGCCGGTCGCAGTCTCGAGGGCGCGAATGTTCCGGCCCTCACGCCCGATGATCCGCCCTTTCATGTCGTCGCTCGGCAGATCGACCACGGATACGGTCGTTTCGATGGCGTGCTCGGCGGCGCTGCGCTGGATGGCGTCGGTAATGATCTGCTGTGCACGCAGGGCGGCCGTTTCGCGCGCCTCGGTCTCGAGCCTTTTCACGAGATTGGCGGCGTCGCGGCGGGCGTCGGACTCGATCTGCTTGAGGAGCAGCTCGCGCGCCTCGTCGGCGGTCAGCGACGCGACCCGTTGAAGCTCGCGCTGGCGGTCGTTGACGAGCTGCTCGGCGCGTGTCTTGGCCGAATTGATCTCCTGTTCGCGCTGTCCCAGGATTTTTTCGCGGCCGCGAAGATCCTGCTCGAGCCGGTCGGTCGAGGCCAGGCGGTCGGCCAGCGCGCGCGTCTTGTCGGCGAGCCCCTCCTCCAGGCCGATGATCTCCTGGCGCCGATCGCGCGCCTGGCGCTCGGCTTCGGTCGACAGCTCGTGCGCCTTCTCGCGGGCGGCCAGCGTCGCCTCTTTCCGGATCGTTTCAGCGTCGCGTTCTGCTTGTTTGGTGCGGCGTTCGGCTTCGATGGTCGCGCGGCCGATGGTTTCTTCGGCAATCCGCCGGCGCGAAGCCAGCCACCATGCGAAGATGCCGCCGCCGACGACCGCGGTGACGAGCGCGGTGGTGATCACGTTGACTGCCTGCAGTCCCATGCGTTTCCCCGCTCGCCGCTCGAGCCGTGTGCGCGCGGCTCATGGCGTTTATCTAGATCCCGTTTGAAGCGGAGAGGGCGCGCGGCGGTCGAGGCACATGGCCGCCGGCCAGTGTGGGCGGCGTCGTGCGCCGGGGGCCTGCGTCATCTCCCCGCCGGGTCGCGGGAGGTCTATGGATGAAAAGGCCCCGCTTTGCCGTGTGGGGAGGTCGGATGAACCTGCGTAGAGCAGGTGGAACCGCTGCACAAGTCGCGCTTCAGGCTTCCTCTTGCAGAGGCATGCACACCACGCGACGTCGCGATTCTCTTATGGTGAAACGTTGGCTCAAACGAGCCTCCGAACCATCACGCGCAAAGCAGGGAACTCGAACCCTGTAAGGATCTTACCTTAGGGGGCGAAAAACCGCTATCTGGCGGTGGCTTCCGGCCCGACTTCGGCCAGGGCGAGATCCAGCAGGCGTTCCAGCTCGCCGGCGCGGTCCGCCACGCCGGCCTGCCGGTTCCGGACATCGTCACACGACCGGAAATACTCGTCGACGATATTGATAGCCGCCAGGATGGCGATCTTGAGGGTATCGCCGGCCGGGGTCTCGCGGGCCGCGAGCGTCATCTTGGCGTCGACAAACGCCGCCAGCTCGGCGACGTAAGCGGGATCGAGCCCGCTCCGGATCGCGTACCGCTGGCCGTGAATCTCGACGTGGACGACGCGGCTGGGAGACTCCATTTACAAGTTGAGGCTTTCAATCTGCTGGAGCATCTCGTTGACGCGGTCGCGGATGACCGTCCGCTCCTCGCGCAGCGCGCTCAGCTCGCCGGTCGAGCCCTCGGCGTCGGCCAGCCGCGCGCGCGTCGAGTCCAGCTCGCGCGAGAGGCGGGTGTTCTCGTCCGCCATCCGCGCGCCGTCGTTGCGGAGCCGTTCGACGGCGCCGACGAGCAGCTTCAGTTTTTCTTCGAGCCGGTCGATTGCCTCGATGTCGACCGAGCGGGTTGCTACACCTTTCGCCACTGTGACTCCTTACCGGCGCTCGGCGCCGTGCGCGGCGCGAAGCGCGCTGACGATTGTCGTGGTCGCCTGATCGGCCTCTTCATCCGTCAGCGTGCGATCCGGCGCGCGGAATGTGAGGCGCAGCGACAAACTGATTCGACCGGCCGGCACGCCCTTGCCGTGGTATCTGTCGAATTCGGCAATCGAAACGAGCGTTCGCGGAGCGGCCGAACGGATCGTGCCACGAACTGCAGCAGCAGGCAAGGCTTCGTCGACGAGAATCGAGATGTCGCGCGCGATCGACGGGAAGCGCGGGAGCGTTTCCGCTCGGAGTTCGTCGCCGCCCGCCGCCGCCGGCAGCAGATCGAGATCGAGCTCGGCCGCGAAGATCTCCTCGTTCGACGGGAATCCACGCGCGCCGGCCACCGCTGGAAGAATCTGACCGACGACGCCGAGCAGATCCGCCGAGCCGTTGCGGCGCAGCCTGACCTCCGCCGTTCGTCCGGGCGTCAGGTACGGCCGCGACGAGGGCGTCCAGTCAAGTTCGACGCGGAACGCGGAGCCAATCTGCTCCACGATCCCTTTCGCGTCGAAGAAGTCGACGGCACGGCCCGGCGACGACCAATGCGGCGCCTCGGCGGATCCCGCCCACGTGAACGCCAGTGCGCGTCCTTCGCCCGCCGGCGTGAAACGGCTGCCGGTTTCGAACAGACGGACGTCGCGGCGCTCGCGGCGCCGGTTGTAGGCGCACGAGTCGATCAGGCCGGCGAGCAGCGACGGCCGCAGCACGCCGAACTTCTCGGACAGCGGATTGGCGATCGCATGCGGCTCGCCTCCATCCGCCGAGAAGGGAAGCGCGGCCTGACGTTCGATGAACGCGAACGTCATCGCCTCGGAGAACCCCGCTGCGGTGAGGATCTGGCGAACCAGCCGCTCCCGCACAATCACCACGTCCGGCGGCGCCTGCGGCGCCTCCAGCACCGGGAACGTCGTCGGCAGCCGGTCGAACCCGAAGTGACGGCCGACCTCTTCGATCAGGTCGACCTCGCGCTGGACGTCGACGCGGAACGTCGGCACGGTCACCGTCCATCCGCCGCCCGCGCGATCGGACACGCCGAAGCCAAGCGGCTCGAGGATCCGCGGAACGTCTGATGCCGGAACCGCCTGGCCGAGCACACGGGCGATCCGTTCGGCACGCAGCGGCACCTGAACGACCGCCTTCGGCGCCGGATAACGGTCGATGAGCGAGCCCAGCGGACGCGCGGCGCCAATCTGGTGGAACAGTGCCGCGGCGCGCGCGATGCCTTGCGGCGGGGCATTGATGTCGCCGCCGCGCTCGAACCGGATGGACGCCTCCGTCTTGAGCCCGAGCTTCTTGCTCGTCCGCCGAACCGACGGCGGATGGAAATATGCGCTCTCGAGCGCCATCAGCCGCGTGCCGGGGCCGATCTCGGATTCGCGGCCGCCCATGACCCCGCCGATGGCGGTCGCGCGCTCGCGCGTCCGCGATCGCGAGCATGTCGGGGTCGAGCGCGCGTTCGATGCCGTCCAGCGTGTGCAGCCGCTCGCCGGCTCGCGCGCGGCGGATCACCAGCGCGCGTCCGCGGAGGCGTTCCAGATCGAACGCGTGCATCGGCTGCCCGAGCTCGAGCATCACGTAGTTGGTGACGTCGACGATGTTGCTGATCGGGCGGACGCCGGCGGCGGCCAGCCGGTCGGTGAGCCATTGCGGCGAGGGTCCAACCTCGATCTCGAAGACCTGCGCACAGTAGCGCGGGCAGAGGTCGGGCGCCTCGATCGTCACCTCGAGCTTTTCGGCCGGGCCAGCCGTGGGCACCGTCATGTCCGGCATGTTCAGCGGGAGCCCCCAGATCGCGGAGGCTTCGCGAGCGATGCCGACATGGCTCAGACAGTCGGGCCGGTTCGCGGTGATCTCGAAATCGATCACCGCGTGCTCGCCCGGCTCGACGGACGCCACCTCGAAGCCGCGCAGGCTGATCTCGCGGGCCACGGTCTCCGGATCGCCGGGCACGCGCACGAGGTCCCTGAGCCACGGATAGACGATCTTCACAGCGGGAACTGCTCCAGGAAGCGGAGGTCGTTCTCGTAGAACAGACGGATATCCTCGACACCCCACTTCAGGAGTGCGGCGCGCTCGATGCCCATGCCGAACGCGAAGCCGGTGTAGCGCTCGGCGTCATAGCCGACGGCCTCGAACACCGCGGGGTGCACCATGCCGCTGCCGAGGATTTCGAGCCAGCCCGACCCCTTGCACATCGCGCAGCCGCCTTCGCTCGAGCCATCCGCAGCGAGCTTCGGCGGGCCAAGGCCCGAACCGCCGCACGTGCCGCAGCTGATGTCCAGCTCCGCGCTCGGCTCGGTGTAGGGGAAAAAGCTCGGACGGAAGCGCACCTTGCGCTCGGCGCCGAACAGTTCCTTCGCGAACGCCGTCAGCGTGCCCTTGAGATCCGCGAGCGAGACGTTCTCGCCGACCACCAGCCCTTCGACCTGCGTGAACATCGGGGTGTGGGTGAGGTCGAAGTTGTCGCGGCGGTAGACGCGGCCGGGCGCGATCAGCCGGACCGGCGGCGCATGCTTCTCCATGTAGCGGATCTGCATGCCCGAGGTGTGGGTGCGCAGCAGCGTTGCAGGTGAGCCGACCGCGGAGCGCACCGGCGCCGCGAGGTACAGCGTGTCCTGCATGTCCCGCGCGGGATGCTCGGCGGGCATGTTGAGCGCTTCGAAGTTGTGGTAGTCGTCCTCGAGCTCGGGACCTTCGATGACGAGGAAGCCGAAGCGGGTGAAGATCGCCTCGATCCGCTCGCGCAGCAGCGTCAGCGGATGACGATGGCCGATCGCGGGCGCACGGCCCGGGAGCGTGACGTCAACCGCGTCCTTCGGCGGACGCGCCTGCTCGGCCTCCGCGAGACGGGGCGCGAGCCGCTCCTCGATGTCCTGTTTGAGCCGGTTGGCGAGCTGGCCGAGCCGCGGCCGCTCTTCAGGCGGCGCCGACCCCAGCGCCTTCAGCAGATTCGAGACGAGCCCGCCCTTGCGGGCGAGATACCGGTCGCGGACCGCGCGCAGATCGGGCTCGCTCGTGGCGAGCGCCAGATCGCGGTCGAACCTGGCGCGGAGCTCTTCGATGTGCGTCGCGGGATCGGACATGGGGAAGAAGCCATCAGCTTACAGCTATCAGCCTTCAGCTTTGACCGCTGAGAGCTGACAGCTGACGGCTGAGAGCTGTGAGCTAGCTAGCGGCCGAAGGCCGTGCTGCTTTTGGCTTCGCGTCACCCGCGAGCTTGGCGATGCGCGCGAACGCCGCGGGGCTCGTGGCCGCCAGCTCGGCGAGGCTCTTGCGATCGATCGGGTTGCCCGCGGCCTTCAGGCCGGCGATCAGCTGACCGTAGGTCAGGCCGTTCTCGCGCGCGGCCGCATTGATGCGGATCACCCACAGGCGGCGGAAATCGCGCTTCTTGCGGCGGCGGCCGACGAACGCGTACTTCAGCGCGGTGTCGACCGACTCTTTCGCGGAGCGATACAGCTTGCTCTTCGTCTGATAGAAGCCCTTTGCGCGCGCCAGCAGCTTCTTGCGCTTCGCGCGGCGGACGTTACCTCTTTTTACTCTCGGCATTGCCTGTCCTCTTTTATTCCTTCGCTCGGTGGGGCTTTCCTGGCCCCTGGCCCCTGGGCCCCGGCCCCTGCTACGGCAGCATCCTTCGCAGCTTCGCCGCGTCGGCTGGCGACACCACGACCGTTCCTCGCAGCGCGCGCTTGCGGCTGCGGGTCTTGCTCGTCAGGATGTGCTGCTTGAACGCCTTGCTGCGCACGATCTTCCCCGAGCCTGTCTTCTTGAAGCGCTTCGCAGCGCCCCGGTGCGTCTTCAATTTCGGCATGGTCTGTAATTTAGCCTTCCGTCGTTTTTTCTTCCCGCTTCGGCGGGACCCGCTTCGCGCCCGCCCGCTGCCCCAGGATCGTGTGCATCTGATTGCCCTCCTGGCGGGGGGCGGTTTCCGCGATCGCCACGTCGCCGAGATCGTCGATCAACCGCTCGAGGATGCGGCGCCCGATCTCGGGATGCGCCATCTCGCGTCCGCGGAAGAATATCGTCGCCTTGACCTTGTCCCCTTCCGCGAGGAAGCGCTCGATGTGCTTCTTCTTGAACTGGTAGTCGTGCTCGTCGACCTTCGGCCGGAACTTGATTTCCTTGACCTCGATGACCTTCTGGTGCTTCTTGGCCTGACGGGCGCGCTTCTGCTCCTGATACTGATACCGCCCGAAATCCATGATGCGGCACACCGGCGGAGTCGCGGTGGCGGCGATTTCCACGAGGTCGAGCCCTTTCTGCCGGGCGATGACGAGTGCCTGCTGGGGCGCCATGATCCCCAACTGTTGTCCGGTGTCGTCTATCACGCGAACTTCGCGGACCCTGATTCGTTCGTTCACCCGGGTGCGGTCGTCCCGACGCGGGCCTCGGTCGAATGCGATAACTACCTCCTAACCAACTTCCAGTTACCAGCTGCCAGCAAATCTAGCGGCCGGTTTCCACTTCACCTATGTGGACTAATACGTTCGGTTGACGGCGCTTGCTTTCGATTTCCGCCTTGGCCTCTGCCAGAAACTGGTCCACCGTCCGCGGGCCCAGATCGCCCTCCGCCCGGCTGCGGACCGACACGGTCGATTCCGCCTGCTCCCGGTCGCCAACGACCAGCATATACGGGATCTTTTGCAGCTGTGCTTCGCGAATCTTAAATCCAATCTTTTCCTGGCGATCGTCCACTTCCGTGCGCAGGCCGGCCGCGCGCAGCTGCGCGCCCACCGCCTCCGCATGGGGCAGGTGCCGGTCCGCAATCGGCAGAACCGTGACCTGCACGGGCGAGAACCACAGCGGGAAAGCGCCCGCGTAATGCTCGATCAGCAGGGCGATGAACCGCTCGAAGCTGCCGAAGATGGCCCGGTGAATGACGACGGGCCGGTGCTCGGCGTTATCGGCCCCGATGTATTTCAGCTCGAACTGTTGCGGGAGCTGATAATCGAGCTGCACCGTCGCGCACTGCCACTTCCGGCCGAGCGCGTCGGTGACCGCAAAGTCAATCTTCGGGCCGTAAAACGCCCCATCGCCTTCGTTGATGGTGTAGGCGACGCCGACCGCGTCGAGCGCCTTCTTCAGCTCGGCCTCCGCGTGGTTCCAGGTGCTGACCTCGCCCATGAACTCCGCCGGCCGCGTCGACAGCTTCATTTCGGGGGTGAGCCCGAAATCCGTGTAGACGCGCTGGACCAGCCGGAGCAGCCGTTCGACTTCCTCGCCGATCTGGTCTTCCCGCAGAAAGATATGCGCGTCGTCCATGATGAACTCGCGCACCCGCGTGAGGCCGCTCAGCACGCCCGAGGCTTCCATCCGGTGCAGCACGCTCTGCTCGTGAATCCGCAGCGGCAGATCGCGGTAGCTGCGGACCTCGCTGCCGTACAGGAGCATGTGCCCGGGGCAGTTCATCGGCTTGAGGCCGGACTGTTCCTCCTCACCCGGCGACTGGATCAGGAACATGTTCTCGCGGTAGTGGGTCCAGTGGCCCGACCTCTCCCAGAGCGCCTTGTTGAACACGAGCGGCGCGCGCACCTCGACGTAGCCCGCGGGGAAGAGGATCTCGCGCATGTAATTGCCAAGCAGGTGCACGAGAGTCGTGCCCTTCGGCAGCCAGAACGGTTCGCCGGGAGCCCACGGATGGAACCAGAACAGGCCGAGCTCGCGGCCGACCTTCCGATGGTCGCGCTTCTTCGCTTCCTCGATGCGGTGCAGATACGCCTTGAGCTCGCTGTCGCTGAAGAAGGCGGTGCCGTAGATCCGCTGCATCGGCTGGTTGCGCGCGTCGCCCTTCCAGTACGCGTTCGAGGTCGAGAGCAGCTTGAAGGCCTTGAGCCGGCCGGTTGACGGCACGTGGGGGCCAACGCAGAAATCCACGAACGTGTCGCGGTCCTTGATCGTGTAGCAGGACACTTCCGCCTGGCCCTGCGTCTTTTCGTCGATCAGCTGCACTTTCAGCGGCTCGCCGCGGGCCGTGAAGAAGCGCCGCGCTTCTTCGCGGGGCCACATCTGCCGCTCGTAGGGCAGATCCTGGCCGGCCAGCTCCTTCATCCTCTTCTCGATCGCCTCGAGGTCCTCCGGCACGAACGGCCGATCGACCACGAAGTCGTAGTAGAAGCCGTCGTCGATCGCGGGGCCGATCCCGCACTGCACGCCGGGGAAGAGTTGCGTGACCGCGGCCGCCATCAGGTGCGCCGTGCTGTGCCGGTAAAGCTCCAGCGCCTCGGGACTGTCTTTCGTGACGATTCGGACGCGGGCGTCATGCTGCAGCGGATGGCTCAGATCGACGAGGCGGTCGTCCACCACCGCGGCCAGCGCCGCCCGCGCGAGGCCTGGAGAGATCTGTGCCGCCACGTCGCCGGCTGTTGCGCCCGCGGGCATGGGACGGCTCGAACCGTCCGGTAGCGTGACGGATATCTCACTCATTGAGAGTCGTGCGGGTAGGGGAGGTATTCAGCCCTTCGAGTCGCGCGATGGAGTCGAATTCGAATGCCCTTCGACTCGCGAGCGACGTTCGCTCGCTCAGGGCACTCGACCTGACGCTTTTCGCGGCCCGCCACCAGCGACGCCGCGCAGCGGCGGAGTCGAGTGGTAGGCACGGGCAGACTCGAACTGCCGACCTCCTGCGTGTCAAGCAGGCGCTCTAACCAACTGAGCTACGCGCCTATGTCTTGAAAACACTGGCCTTACCGAAGCGATCAGTTTACCAGAGGGGTCAAAGGGGAGTCAACGAAGGGGAATCCTCCCGAAGGGAATCCCCCTTCGTAACAGAAGCTTAGTTGAGCGCGGTCTTGAGGGCCTTGCCCGCGCTGAAGCGGACGACCCGGCGCTTGGGAACTTTGATGGCGGCGCCAGTCTGAGGGTTGCGTGCGGTGCGCGCCTTGCGCTGCGCGGTCTTGAAGGTGCCGAAGCCGACGAACGTGATTGGCTGTCCCTTCTTGAGCGACTTGGTGATGCCTTCGAAGAACGAGTCGACTGCCGCCGCGGCGCTGGTCTTGGTGATCCCGGTGTCCTGAGCGATCTTCGAGATGAGTTCCTGTTTGTTCATTGATGCCTCCGATAAACGACTGCGGAAAACGCGGCAGTTACGATCGCGATCGTTCGCGCGGATCAGCGCGATCCTCAAAGATCGCTTGTCCCACACGGCTTCCCGCGTTTTCTGTTGTGCTTTGCGTTATACGCTTGCGCTACCGGAGAGTCAATTCAAAAGTACGCGCTACTGCGCGCGCTTCTGCTGATGTTCGATCGCCGCCTCGAGGATCGCGTCCTTCTCGGGCAGCGGTTCGCCGAATTCCTGTGCGGGTTCGTCGACTTCGAGGTCGGGTTGGATGCCGCGTCCCTGGATCTGCTCGCCGTCGGGGCGCAGGTAGCGTGCGTAGGTGAGCCAGAGGCCACGGCCTTCTGGCAGCTTGACGAGCTTCTGGATCCCGGCGCGGCCCAGCGTGCGCTCGCCGACGATCTCCGCGCGCTTGTTGCCGTCGAGGGCGGCGACGAACAGCTCGGCGGCGCCGGCCGTGCCGGTGGTCGCGAGCAGCGTGACCGGCAGATCGATCGAGCCGTCGCCGGCCTTGGCGTCGATCGGCACGCGCGTTCCGGTCTTCTCGCGTCCCGCCTTGATCGCCAGCGTGCCGGACTTGACGAAGACGCGCGCGGCGTCGATGCCGTTCTCGTAGGTGCCTTCGGCGGTGCGGCGGACGTCCACGATCAGCGCCTTCGCCCCCTTCGAGGCGAGGTCGGCCGCGTGCTTGTGCAGTTCCAGCGCCACGCCGTTGCGGAACGACACGATGCGCAGATAGCCCATGCCGTTTGGCAGCGTCCGGCTCGTCACGAGCGGCGCCGACGCCTTCTCACGCACCAGCGCGATCTCGTGCGGATCGGCGGCGTTGCCGCGAATGACGGTGACCGTCACCTTCGTTCCCGGCTTGCCGCGCAGCAGCCGCGAGCCCTCGAACACCGACATGTCGCGCGTCGGCTTGCCGTCGATCCCGCGGATGTAGTCGCCGGTCTGGAGGTTTGCCTTTGCGCCCGGCGATCCGTCGCGGGTCGCGATCACGCGGAGATAGGTACCTGACGCGTCAGCTCGATGCCGACGTCGCCATCGCCCTGCGCCTCGCCCGCTTCGAGCGCCTTCACCATCTGCGGCGTCAGGTACGCGCTGTCCGGATCGAGACCGTCGGCGAGCCCGCGCATCGCGCCTTCCATCGCGCGGTCGGCCTTCACCTCGGTCACGTAGTTGTTCATCACGAGGTCGACGACCTCGCTGAAGACCCGCAGGTGCTGGTAGCTCTCGTCGTTGGTGGCCGCCGAGCTGTTGCCGAGCAGGCCGCCGACGAGCACGAACGCCAGAACCGGCGTCGAGATGAACAGTACGGACAGACGCGTCTTGAGGCTCATGGAGTCCCTTTCTGTAGCCATTGTAAGGGATCCACCGGCCGGGCGTCGATTCGCAACTCGAAGTAGAGGGACGGGTTGCCGGTCGGACTTCGTCCCGACAGCCCTACCGTGGTGCCAGCCTCGACGCGGTCGCCGCGCTGCACCTGGGCCGAGGCCAGGTGCCCGTAGAGCGAGAACGCCCCGCCGCCATGTTCGACGATGACCAGCGTCCCGTAGCCGGTGAACTGGTCGGCATAGGCAACCGTCCCTTCGTGGACGGCATTCACCCTCTGTCCCTCGGCAACCGTAATCTCGATGCCGTTGCGGACGACTTCGGTGCCGAAGCGGCTGCTGGTTTCGCGTCCGAAGCGGTTGGCGACGCGGCCGCGCGCCGGCCAGGGCAATGCGCCCTGAAAGGCCTGCACCGGGAGGTTGACCGGCGGCGCGCCGTTCCCGTCGGCGGCGTTCATCGAGGCTTGCAGGCGCTGCTGCGCCGCCTGCAGCTCGCTGCTCATCTGCGCGTTCAAGTCCCGGCGGGCGTCGATTGAGTCCACCAGCGTCGTGTGCGCCCGCACCGCGCGGTCCATCGCCGCGCGGGCGCGGCGCGCATCCGCGTGCAGCTGTTCGAGCTTGTCGGCGCGGCCCTGCAGATCCCGCTGTTCCTTCTCGAGCGCCTGCAGCGTGCGCTGATGCGCCAGCACGCGCTCGCGATCGATCGTGTGCAGCGCCGCCGCATTGCGATACGCGCGTCCCACCGTCCGCAGATCGTCGACGTCGAGCAGCATGCGCCAGTAGCCGCTGCGTCCGAGCTTGTAGAGATTGACGAGCCGCGCATCGACATCCGGCCGCTCGGCTTCGGCGGTCTGACGCAGCGTGTTCGCGCGCTCCATGGTGGCTTTCAGCTGCCGTTCAGTCTCCGCCAGGTCCTTTTCGACGCGCCCTACGTCGTTCGCGCGGGCCTGACGCTCCGTCTCGAGCTGCTTCAGCTCGGTGAGCAGCTTGCTCTGTTGGGCGACGAGCGCATCCGCTTCACGCAGCAGCGTGCGAATCCGATCGCTCGCGCGCTTCTCCGCACGTGCACGATCCTGGGGCGCCGAGCTCTGCGCGAGAATGGGAACGGAGCTCAGCCCCACGGAGATGACGGCGGCGAGCAGCAGGCACACGGCCACCTTCTTCGTATCGGCTCGTGTCCGTCGAGAAATACCAGAAGGTTCCATGTATTCGGGAGTACTCGATTATAGCGCCTGGGACGGATGCCAGAGCGCCCGAATGTGCGCACAGAAATGGAAGTGCTACGCTGAAAGTGTGCGGGTGCTCGGCATCGATTATGGTCAGCGTCGAATCGGCCTGGCCCTGTCCGACGCGACTGGCCTTCTTGCCAGGCCGTGGAAAACAATTGCCCTCCAGGGCGGCGCGGCCCGCGCGGCCGACGCGCTCGCCGCCGAAGTGAGCAGACTGCAGGCGGAGGACGACGGGTTGGCAGCCGTTGTGCTGGGGTTTCCACGACGGCTCAGCGGTGAGCCGAACGAGCAGACGGCCAAGGTCGAGAAGCTCGCGCACTCCCTGCGCGGCCGCCTGACGGTGCCACTGGTGCTGCAGGACGAGCGGCTCACGAGCCGCGAGGCGGAGCACCTGCTCGCGCAGCGGATCAAGGACTGGCGGAAGCGGAAGGCGCTCCTGGATGCCGTCTCCGCCGCGGTGATCCTGCAGGACTACCTCGACAGCGCGTCGATCGCCCGCTCGAAGGAGGACGAAGCTACTTGAGACGCATCGTTGGCGCGCTCGCCATCCTGATCATCCTCGGCATCCTCGGATCCGCAGCGTGGCTGTACGCGACAGTCGGCCGTCCGTACAAAGGCTACGAGGCCCCCGAGGTGTTCGTCGAGATTGCGCCGGGGAGCAGCCCGGCCGCGATGGGCCGCGTTCTCGCCGCCGCTGGCGTCGTCCCGAACGCGCCATCCTTCAGAACGGCGGTCTGGTTGCGCGGCTCAGGCCGGCGTCTCCAGGCAGGTGAATACCGATTCGACGCGCCGATCTCGCCCGCCGACGTGGTGGACAAGCTGGCGCGCGGCGAGGTGTACCTGCAGCCGATCACGTTCCGCGAAGGGTTGAACATCAGGCAGATGGCGGCGATCTTCGAGGAACGCGGGTTCGGCACCGCGCGGGCATTCATCAAGGCGGCGTCGAATCCGCAGGCAGTCGCGGAGCTCGATCGGCAGGCGACCGATCTCGAGGGCTATCTGTTCCCCGATACCTACACGCTGCCGAGGAACGTGACCGCCGAGCAGCTCGTGAGCCGGATGGTCTCGCGATTCGAGCAGAGCCTGACGCCCGAGATCCGAGAGCAGGCCGCTGGTCGCGGGTTGAGCGTGCGTCAGCTCGTCACGCTGGCGTCGCTCGTCGAGAAGGAAACCGCCCAGGCGGACGAGCGTCCGCTCGTCGCGGCCGTCTACGCCAATCGCCTGAAGATTGGGATGGGCCTGCAATGCGATCCGACGGTGATTTATGCACTGGAGCGGGCGGGGCGCTACTCGGGCAACCTGACGCGCGAAAACCTGAAGTTCGACTCCCCCTATAACACCTACCGGTACGCCGGCCTGCCGCCCGGACCGATTGCGGCGCCGGGGCTTGCCGCGCTGCAGGCCGCGGCCAATCCGGCGGACGTTCCGTATCTGTATTTCGTCAGCCGCAACGACGGCTCGCACGCGTTCGCGGCGACGCTGGACGAACACAACCGCAACGTCCACCAGTGGCAGGTGCAATACTTCCGCGACAAGAGGGCGCGCGAGGGCACGCGCTGACAACTCCCAAAAAGGCCAACTCCCAACTCCCAATAAAAACTGACAACTCCCAAAAAGGCCAACTCCCAACTCCCCATAAAAACTGCCAACTCCCAAAAAACCAACTGCCAACTCCCAAGAACCCGAGGCCCAGGAAGGACTTGGGAGTTGGGGTTTGGGCCTTGGCGGTTGTATTTTTGGGAGTTGGTTTTTTTGGGAGTTGGGATTTGTCAGAGCTCGCCCCACTTGAGCTTCTGGCGCAGCACGTCGAAGTAGGTCCGCTTCGACGATCGCACCAGTTGCAGCGCCCTCTCCGCCCGCGAAATCTCGATCACGTCGTCGCGCTCGACGGGATGGCCGGACTGCCCGTCGAAGGTCGCAAAAACCTCCGCGTTCGAAGTGTCCATGAGCGGGCGCACCCGCAGGGTTGCGTCGGCGGGGACGATGACGGGACGGTTGGTGAGCATGTGCGGCGCGATCGGGGTCAGCAGCATCGCATCGAGCTCGGGGTGCACGATCGGGCCGCCGGCCGCGAGGTTGTAGGCGGTCGACCCGGTTGGCGTTGCGACGATCAGGCCGTCTGCCCGCACGCACATGATCGGCTCGTCGCCGTCCGCAACCGACAGCTCGATGATTCGCGACAGCGCACCGCGCGTGATCACGACGTCGTTCAGCACCAGCCGTTCGGTATGGACCGATCCGTTTCTCATCGATCGGGCGCGGAGCATCATGCGGCTGTCGATCTCCGCTTCGTCGGCCAGGACTTCTTCGAGCGATTCGTACAACTCGGCCAGCGGGATCTCCGTCAGGAATCCCAGGCTGCCGAAGTTCACGCCAAGAATGGGCACCTCCACGTCGGCCGCGGCGATGCGGTCGGCCATGCCGATCAGCGTGCCGTCGCCGCCCAGCACGACGATCAGGTTGCAGTTCTGAGGGAGATCGTCGCGCGACCAGGTGGCGCGGCCCGCCGGGAGCCCCGCGAGGGCGGCGGTGTCGGTCTCGAACACCGGCTCGATCGCCCTGGCTTCGAGCCAGCCGGCAAGTTCCGCGAGGACGCCGGCAGCCGCATCGAGACGATGCTTCGCGACGAGGCCGACACGCTCGATGCTGGACATCTTCGGTGCGCTCGCTTTCGCTTCAGTGCCGCAGGTGCAGCAGGAATTCGCGATTGCCCTCCATGCCGGCAATCGGGGACTCGATCGATCCGGAGCGCCTCAATCCTAGCGTATCTGCGGCGGCCGCGATTTCGTCGACGACCCTGGCATGGATGTCCGGATCCCGCACGATGCCCCCTTTGCCGACCTCGCCGCGGCCGGCTTCGAACTGCGGTTTCACCAGGGCGATCACGTCGCCGCCCTCGGCGAGCAGCGGCGGAACGACTGGAAGGATGTGGCGGAGCGAAATGAACGACACATCGATCGTGACGATCCCGAACGCGCGCGCCTCGTCCGGCAGCTGATCGACGGTCAGCGCGCGGGCGTTGACGCGCTCGATGACGACCACGCGCGGGTCGGTCCGCAGCTTCCAGTCCAGTTGTCCGTGGCCGACGTCGACGGCGACGACGCGCGCGGCGCCGCGCTGCAGCAGGACGTCGGTGAACCCGCCGGTCGAGGCGCCGATGTCGAGCCCGAGCCGTCCGGCGACGTCGAGGCCGAACGCGTCGAGCGCCGCGGCGAGCTTGACGCCGCCGCGGGACACGTAAGGATGCTCGCGGCTCGCGAGCTGGACGTCCGCCTCGGCGTTGACCGGCGTGCCCGCCTTACTGACGGTCTGGCCGTCCACACGCACCTGTCCGGCCAGGATCAGGGCGCGCGCCCGCTCGCGCGACGAGGTCAGGCCGCGCTCGACGAGCAGGACGTCAAGCCGGATGCGGGCGCTCAATGTGTGCGTGAAAGCACCCACCGCGCGATCGCCGGCAGCTGACCGGTGATGCGCTCAGGCTCGAGGCACGCAATCGCGCGATCGACCGAATCGGCCGCCAGCCGGCGGGACTGCTCGAGTCCATACAGCGCCGGGTAGGTCGGTTTCCCGGCCGCCGCATCCTTGCCGGGCGTCTTCCCAAGCTGCGCCGGGGCGCCTTCGACATCGAGGATGTCGTCGACGATCTGAAAGGCGAGGCCGAGGTTCTCCGCATAGAGCCGGATCGCCGTGACCGAGCTGTCAGGAGCGCCCGCCAGCACGGATCCGGCGACTGCCGATCCGGTGATCAGGGCGCCGGTCTTGCGGCTGTGCATCGCGCGCAATCCGTCGAGATCCAGCGGCGCGGCGCCCGGGCTCGCGGCCAGCAGGTCGATCGCCTGCCCGCCGACCATGCCGGACGCGCCGGCGGCGTTGGCAATCGCGGCAATGGCTTTCAGCTTGCGCGCGCTCAACTCCTGAGCCTCGAGGCCGGGCGCGCTTCGCGGCTCACGGGCGAGCAGTGCGAACGCTTCGGTCAGCAGCGCATCGCCGCAGAGAATGGCCATGCCTTCGCCAAAGACGACATGCGATGTCGGACGCCCGCGCCGGAGCGTGTCGTTGTCCATCGCCGGGAGGTCGTCGTGTACCAGCGAATACGTGTGAATCAGTTCGACGGCGCACGCAGCTGGCAAAGCGAGCTGCCGGGCGCGGCCGGAGTCGATGCCGTGCGCCTCGGCACTCGCTTCGGCCGACGCGAGGACGAGGATCGGGCGCAGGCGTTTGCCGCCGGCCATCAGGCTGTAGCCCATGGCTTCTTCGAGCGTCGCGGGTGTATCCGCGGCGGAAGCCTGCAGGATGCGCACGAGCCCCGCATCCACCTCTTCCCGCCGCGTCGCCAGCCAGCTCGCCAGGTCGGCGGAGACGGTGCTCACCGTGCCGTGCCGTCGGGATCGGCGCCGAGCGAAGGTGGCGCCTGGCGGATTTCTCCGCGCTCGTTGAGGATCTCGATGCGCCGCTCGGCGGCCTCGAGCTTCGCGTGACAAAAGCGCGAGAGCTGGACGCCGCGCTCGTACAGCTCGAGCGACTTCTCGAGCGGCATGTCGCCTTCTTCGAGCGTCCGCGCAATCGTGTCGAGCTCGGCGATCGCCGACTCGAAATCCTTGATGGTTGAATCCATGTTACTTCTCGGGTTTCTCCGGCGTGTACCTCGCAATACAGCTCGCCTTCGTGCAGCGTCACCCGCACGTGATCGCCAGGCTGCACCGCCGACGCGCGCCGGACGATGGCCGTGCGATCGGCGTTCCAGCACACAGCATACCCGCGGCCGAGGACGGCGAGCGGGCTCAGCGTCTCGATGCGGGCGGCGAGCGTGCCGACCCGCGCCTGGGCGCGCTCGTGCCGTCTCGCCGCAGCCGCGCGAAGCCGGGCGTCGGCTGCTGACAGCTGTCCGCGAATCGCGACCAGCCGCCGCCGCATGTCGTGCGCGTCGAGCCGCGCCCGGACGGCGCGATGCTGACGCTCTTTGCCAATCAGGATTGCGCCGATCGCGGCCCTCAGCTCGTGCGAGAGCTCCGCGACATGCCGGCCGCGGAGCGCGAGCCGCGCGGGCCAGGTGCCGAATCCGCGGCGCCGTTCGAGCACCTGCAGCGTCACGCGCCGGCGCTGCAGCTGGCCGTGTACGCCCGCCCCGAGCCGGCGCTGCAGGTGATCGATGCGGGCGCTGAACTCGGTCTTTGCCGCCAGCACCATTTCTGCCGCCGCTGACGGCGTGGGCGCGCGCAGATCGGCGACGAAATCCGCAATCGTGAAGTCGACCTCGTGCCCGATCGCGGTCACCACCGGAACCGGGCAGAACTGAATCGCGCGGGCGACCGGTTCCTCGTTGAACGCCCAGAGATCTTCCATCGATCCGCCGCCGCGCCCGACGATGAGGACGTCGACGCCGCGAACCTTGGCAAGCTCCCGGATCCCCGCGGCGATTTCGGCGGCGGCGCCTTCACCCTGCACGCGCGCCGGGCGGATGACGACATGCGCGGTGGCATGTCGCCGGCCGAGCACCTTGAGGATATCGCGCAGCGCGGCGCCGTCGAGCGACGTCACGATGCCGATCTTCGCGGGCAGCACCGGCAACGGTCGCTTGCGGGCAGTGTCAAAGAGCCCTTCGGCCTGCAGCCGCTTCTTCAACTGCTCGAAGGCCACCTGCAGGGCACCCGCGCCGCGCGGCTGCACGTGCTCGCAGACGAGCTGATACTCGCCTTTGGGGTCGTAGACCCCGAGCCGGCCGCGCGCGATCACGTGCTGGCCGTCTTCCAGCTTGAATTTCAGGTAGCGGACGGCCGACCGGAACATGACGGCCTTAATCTGCGCGCCCGAGTCCTTCAGCGTGAAATAGACGTGACCGGTGTTCCACGCCCGGCAGTTGGAGATCTCCCCCTCGATCCAGAGATCGCCGAAGCTCGACTCGAGCAGCTCGCGGATCGATCCGGTCAGCTCCGAGACGGAGTAGATGCGGCGTTCCGGGGCGCCTCGCTTGGAAGACTCTTCGAATGGCTCGGAGAACAGGTCCGCCATACCGTCAGGCGCGCGTGGGCTCGGCCGCGCGTGCGGCCAGCGCGTCGACCTCCTGCGCCGACAGGTTGATTCGCTCGATCGCGGTGGCGCGCCCGGAGGCGGCGTCCGCGGTGATCAGGACCGCGTTCAAGCGCGGATTACCCGATGCCGCCTCGAACTTCGCCGGCATCGCGTTCAAAAACCGGCCGAGCGCCGCCTCGATCGTGACGCCGATGATCGAGTCGTGCGGGCCGGTCATGCCGGCGTCGGTGAGATACGCCGTGCCCTTCGGCAGGATTCGCTCGTCGGCCGTCTGCACGTGGGTGTGCGTGCCGATCACCGCGGTGGCGCGGCCATCGAGATGCCAGCCCATCGCCACTTTCTCCGACGTCGCCTCGGCGTGAAAGTCGACGATGATGACGCGCGTCTTCGCTCGGAGCGTCTCGATCTCCCGGACCGCGAGCGCGAACGGATCGTCGAGCGGCGTCATGAATACCCGCCCCATCAGGTTGATCACGCCGACCGGTTCGCCGGTTCGCGTGCGGGCGAGATAGCTGCCGCGGCCCGGAACGCCGGCGGGGAAGTTGCCGGGACGGAGCAGACGCGGCTGCCGCGCGATGTAGTCGAGGACCTCTTTCTTGTCCCAGACGTGATTGCCGCTCGTCATGACGTCGACGCCGAACTCGAGGATCGTGTCGGCGATGTCGCCGGTGACGCCGAATCCGGCGGCCGAGTTCTCCACGTTGGCGATGACGAGGTCGATCGAGCGCGTCGCCACCAGCGCGGGAATCGCCCGCCGCGCGATCTCGCGGCCAGGCTTCCCGAAGATGTCGCCGATGAAAAGCAGCTTCATGCGGCGGCCATCAGGACACGGTGACGGGAATGCGGATCTCGGCGCCGCGGCGTTCGTCGATGCGCGGCATCACGACGTGCAACTCGCCGGCCGCGAGGGTGGCGCGGGCGCGGCCCGCGTCGAAGGCGCCGGCGAGACGGAAGACACGGGCAAACCGGCCGAATTCGCGTTCGGCGAGGTGAAACGCCACCTTGGCATGCTCGCAGGCGCGCGGGACCTTCTGGCCGACGATTGCGAGCACGCCCTCGGAATACACCACCCGGATCGTCTCGGCCGGGACGCCGGCCAGGTCGGCAATCACTTCGACCGACGTGGGCGTTTCGAACACGTCCATCGCCGGACTGCACTCGGCAATCCCGCCGGGTGACAGGGACTCTCCCTCGAGCCATTTCAGGATGCGACGAAGGTCTTCGCCGGTGCGGCGGTCCAGGGCGATGCGGGCCACAGCCCCGTATTCTAGCAAGCAAGCCGTCGGGAATCCCGGCGTTGCCCTCGCCGGCGTCCGCGCACCTTCTATAGAGGTGAGGGGTTGGGAAGCATATGAGTGCAATCAACTAAGATTAGCCCATCGACGTCTGACCGTCGATTCAGCTACTCTGTCAGCATGCGACCCAACGCTGAATACGAAGAGGCCGACGCCGCTTCGGCGGCGCCGGACCCTGTCACCAGCCGGTTTCTATTCGTCGACATCGCCGCCCAGCGCGCCAAGCAGCTGCGCCGCGGTGCGCGCCCACGCTTGACGGGCACCGCCGATCACCCGCCGATTGCTCCTCACAAGCTCGAACGCGTCGCGATGGAAGAGGTTCGTTCCGGGCTCATCGAGTACGCGCTGCCAACCGGGTACGACGGCCCGGGCGGCGCGGCTAAGGCCTGAATGATGGCGGCCGCGCTCGGCACCCTGCAGGGTCTGCTGCTGAGCACCGGGGTGCTTCTGGCGCTCTTCATCGGCTTCTGTATTCTCTTCAATCTACCGAAGCTCCGCGCCAGCGGCCGGCATTCGCGGGTGGTCCGCAGCCTGGACGAGGCAGTCGGCGACACGCCGCAGCAGTATCTGCCGCCGGATGCGCCGCGCGGCCGCACCGACCAGCTGCGGACGCCGGAACTTCTCGAGGCGGAGGAACGTAAGTCAGCCTGAGAGCCATCGATGATCGAGCTGGCCACCCTTGCGCTGGTTGGACTCGTTATTCTCGCGGTCATTGCCGCATTCTCGCTGGCCGCGTTCGTCATCCACACCATCTTCTGGCTGCTCCTTCTGCCGTTCCGCCTGCTGTTCGGCCTCGTCCTGCTCCCGTTCCTCATTCTCAAGTTCGTGATCGCCGCCATTCTGATGGTCGTCGTCGCGCCGATCATCGCGATCGTCACGCTCGTCGCGGCGCTCGTGACGGTTCTGGCGGTCGGCATTCCGCTCCTGCCGTTCATCATCATCGGTTCCGCGATCTACATCCTCTTCCGCAGCACCTCGCCTATCCCGGCGCGCTGACGCGCCGCGAGCGCGTGGTACCATCGCGCGCATGACGAAGAACGCCTTCCGCTCCTTCAGGTTGCAGCTGTTGGCCGCGGCACTGGTCGCACTCGCCGCATTGGCGACCTCGCTTGATGCCGCGCCAGGCGCGGCGCAACCGCCGCCGGCGCCTTTGCGCATCCTTCTGACGAATGACGACGGTGTGCGCGCGCCGGGCATCCTGGCGGTTGCGCAGGCGCTGAAGGGGATGGGGGAGATCACCATCGCCGCGCCGGCCGAAAACCAGAGCGGGAAGGGGCACTCGATCACCACGAGCGATCCGATCTTCGTCGATACGATCAAGCTGGCTGGTGATCTGCCGGCGTTCTCGCTCCAGACGACGCCGGCGAGCTGTGTGAAGGTGGCGGTCGAGGCATTGATGGCGCAGAAGCCCGACATCGTGATCTCGGGGATCAACCGCGGTTACAACCTCGGCATGGTGACGTATGTCTCCGGTACCGTCGGCGCCGCGCGCGAAGCAGCGCTGAAGGGCATTCCGGCGATTGCCGCGTCGCTGTCGGTCGAGCAGACCGACTACGCGCCCGCGGCGGAAATCGTGCGGCAGGTGCTGGTGATGGCGCGCAAGACCCCGCTCGAGCCTGGAACGTTTCTCAACGTCAACATCCCGCCGGGCACCGCCGCCGCCATCAAAGGCATTCAGCTGGTCCGTCAGAGCCGGCTGACCGGCATCGAGCGCTTCGAGGAGCAGAAGTCACCGGGCGGCCGCCGGTTCTTCTGGAGCGTCTGGAACGAACCGACCGCCGATGCGGAAGGCACGGACGTGTGGGCGGTCGAACACGGGTTCGCCGCGGTCACGCCGCTCCGCGCCGGCGAGTTCGATCCGGCGACGTACGAGAAGTGGCGAATCGCCTTGGGGCTCAAGTAAGGAGAGTTGGCTTCTCTCGCGTAAAGCCCGTCGCCTGTTCGTAGGCGTCTGCCACGCGCAACAACGTGGGCTCGTCCATCGCGCGTCCGGTCAGCTGCAGGCCGAGCGGCAGCCGATCGCTCGTGAACCCGCACGGTACGCTGATCGCCGGGAGGCCCGTCAGGTTCGCCGCGACGGTGAAGACGTCCGCCAGATACATCTGTAATGGATCGTCGATGCGCTCGCCGAGGCGGAACGGCGGAGTGGGCACGGTGGGCGTGGCGATCAGATCCACTGCGCCGAACGCCGCATCGTAGTCGCGCCGCATCAGCGTGCGGACCTGCTGCGCCTTCAGGTAGTACGCATCGTAGTAACCCGCGCTGAGCACGTAAGTGCCGAGCATCACCCGGCGCTTCACTTCCGCGCCGAAACCCTCGTCGCGCGTCCGGTCGTACATCTGTCCGAGCGTGTCGGCTCGCGGCGTGCGGTACCCGTAACGCACGCCATCGAACCTCGACAGGTTCGAGCTCGCCTCGGCGGTCGCCACCAGGTAGTAGACGGCCACCGCGTGAACACTGTGTGGCAACGCCACGTCGGCGATCGTTGCCCCGGCCGACTGCATGACGTCGAGGCGCGCGCCGGAACGCGTCGAGCACCGGCGGGTCGAGGCCATCGGCGAGCAGCGTCCAGGGCACGCCGATCCGGATGCCGCGCGCGCCGCCGGCGAGCGACGCCGGATAATCGGGCACGGCATCCGCGGCGCAGGTCGCGTCATGCGAATCGGCGCCGGCGATCGCCTGCAGCGTGGCGGCGGCGTCGGCGACGCTCGTGGAGAACGTGCCGATCTGATCGAGTGACGAGGCAAACGCGATGAGGCCGTAGCGCGAAACGCGGCCGTACGTCGGCTTGAGTCCGACGACCCCGCACATGGCGGCGGGCTGGCGGACCGAGCCGCCGGTGTCGGATCCGAGCGCGACCGGCGCCATGCGGGCGGCAACCGCGGCGGCGGAACCGCCGCTCGAGCCGCCCGGGATGCGATCGAACGCCCAGGGGTTGCGCGTCGGGCCGAAGGCAGAGTTCTCTGTGGACGATCCCATCGCGAACTCGTCGCAATTGGTCTTGCCGATTGGAATGGCGCCCGCGGCGACGAGGCGCTCGATGACGGTCGCGTCGTACGGCGGCTCGTACCGATCCAGGATCTTCGAGCCGGCCGTCGTGCGCGTGCGGCGCGTGCAGATGTTGTCCTTGATCGCCACCGGCACACCGAGCAGGGGCAGCTGCGGCCAGCGTGTGCGATCGCTATCCAGCTCGGCCGCGCGCTTCAGCGCCGACTCCCTCGTGACGGTCAGGAACGCGTTGACGCGGCGGTCGGCCTGTTCGATCCGATCGAGCGCCGCCGTGACGACCTCGACCGCGGACGCGCTGCCCGATCGAATCGCGCCGGTGATGTCGCCGATGCGTTCGAGTCTCTCCATCACCCGAGGACTCGTGGTACCTTGAAGAGGCCTGCCGCGCGATCCGCCTCGGGCGCCTGGGTCAGGACTTCCTCACGCGGCAGCGATCCGGCCACCACATCGTCGCGAAGCAGACCGGTGACGCCGGTTGGATGAGAGGTTGGCGGCACGTCGTGCGTGTCGATGCCCTGCACCTGTTGCGCGAAGGCGAGGATCTCCGACAACTGACGCGCGTAGAGCGCTTGTTCGTCCGCGGTGAGCTCGATGCGGGCGAGCTCGGCGATGCGCAGGACCTCCTCGGGACTGAAGGCGTTGCCGGGCATCCCGTCATGCTAGCAGAAGAGGTGAGATGAGCGTTCGTCCGGCGGCGGTGGCGGGCACGTGGTATCCCGGCACGCGCGGTGCGCTGGCGCGCGAGGTCGACAGCTATCTCGATGCGGCGTCGGACGGTCCGCGCGGCGAGGTCACCGCGATCATCGCGCCGCATGCCGGCATCATGTTCTCGGGACCGGTGGCCGCGTTTGCCTACAAGGCCGCCGCCCGCGGCGCGTACGACGCCGTCGTGCTTGCCGGACCATCGCATTTCGTTGCATTCGAGGGGGTCGCGCTGTACCCGGACGGCGCGTTCGATTCGCCCTTCGGCCCGGCGTGGATCGATACGGCGATCGCCCGGAGTCTCGCGGCTGCGCCAGGCGTCCAGGCGATGCCGGCCGCGCACGCACGCGAACATTCGCTCGAGATGCAGCTGCCGTTCGTCCGCCGCCTCCTGCCGGAGGCGGCCATCGTGCCGCTGCTGATGGGATTCCAGTCGCGCGAGACGATCGAGCAGCTCGCGAGCGCGCTGACGTCGTCGCTGCGAGGGACACGCAGCCTGATCGTCGCCTCGACGGATCTCTCGCACTATTTCGACGCCGCGACCGCCGCGGCGCTCGACGCGCGCGTGCAGGACAGGGTCGGCGCGTTCGATCCGGAAGGTCTGATCGCGCTCGCGGACGAATATCCGGAATCCGAGCGAGGGCGCTGCGTCGGATGCGGAATCGGACCGGCGATCTCCGTCATGATGGCCGCACGGGCGCTTGGCGCGCGCAACGCACGTGTGCTGAAGTACGCCCACTCCGGCGAGGTGTCCGGTGATTACGACGGGGTCGTCGGCTACATGGCAGCGGTGATGGGCACGTTCGATTCGAATGCTGACTGACGAACAGAAACGATACGTGCTCGACCTCGCGCGCGGTGCGGTCGTGGAGCAGGTGACCGGCGAACGCGCCGTCACCACCGCGATGTGCGAGCTGCCGGACGCCTCCGGTGTGTTCGTCACGCTGAAATCGCGTGGTGCGCTGCGCGGATGCCTCGGCACCCTCGAGTGCCGCGACGGCCTGGCGCCTGACGTCGCGCGCTGCGCGGCTGACGCGGCCAGCGCCGACCCGCGTTTCGAGGCGGTGACCTCCGTCGAGCTGCCCGAGATTTCCATCGAGGTGTCGGTCCTCGGTCCGCTGGAGGAAATCGATCCGTTCGACGGATCGGCATTCGTCATCGGCCGTCACGGCCTGGTCGTCGAGCGGGGCCGCCGCCGGGGGCTGTTGCTGCCGCAGGTCGCCGTCGAGTGGGACTGGACGCGCGAGCAGTTCCTGCGCCAGACGTGCCTCAAGGCCGGCCTCGACGGCGGCGGCGTGGCAACAGGGCGCGCGCGTCTACCGCTTCGAAGCCGAGGTCTTCGGTCACTGATCCATGCCGCGGCTGGGCGCCCATCTGTCGATTGCCGGAGGCCTGCCGCGGGCAGTCGATCGCGCGGTGGCGTCGAAGTGCGAGGCGCTGCAGATCTTCACGAAGTCGGTGGGGCAGTGGCGGGCCCGGCCGATTCCAGCCGAGGAGATCGCGCTGTTTCGCCGACGCGTCCGCGAAACCGGCATTCAGCCGGTCGTCGCCCACAACAGCTATCTGATCAACATCGCGTCGGCGAACGAGGCGCTCCGGGCGCAATCGATGGCGGCCCTCGGCGAGGAGCTCGATCGGGCAGCGGCGCTCGGTCTCGACGGGCTGGTGATGCACCCGGGCTCCTACACGAGCGGCAGCGAGCAGCAGGGCCTCGATCTGATCGCCGACGGGTTGCGCGTCCTGCTCGAGGCCCGGCCGCGCGCGCGCACGAGAGTGCTGCTCGAACACACGGCCGGTCAGGGCACGAACCTCGGGCACCGCTTCGAGCACCTCGCCTACATCATCGAGCGGCTGAAGAAGTCCCGGCGCGTCGGCGTCTGTCTGGACACCTGTCATCTGCTGACCGCGGGCTACGACATGTGCTCGGACGCTGGCTACGACGCGACGTTCGCCGAATTCGATCGCCTGGTCGGTCTGGATCGGATTAAGGTATTTCATCTCAACGACTCGAAGAAGCCGTGCGGCAGCCGCGTCGATCGGCACGAACACATCGGCAAGGGATGCCTGGGCCTCGGCCCGTTCCGCCGGCTCCTCAACGATCCGCGTTTTGCCGGGCTGCCCATGCTGCTCGAAACGCCGAAGCTCGACACCCCGGAGAGCCGGAGGCGCGGCGACGTGGATCCATGGGACGCGCGCAACCTGCGCACGTTGAGGAAACTGATGTCGGTAGACTCGAGGTAGTCGATGCGTCGAACGTTCATCTCCGTCCTCGCCATCCTGTTCGTCCTGGCGCCGCGACCGGCGAGCGCATGGGGGCTCGAGATCCACAAGTTCATCACCGCGCAGGCGATTGCGCTGCTCCCCGCGGAAATCCGACCGTTCTTCGAGAAGTACCGCGACTCGATCGTGGAGCACTCGATCGACCCGGATCTGTGGCGCGTCGTCGGCTGGGAGGCGGAGACGCCGAATCACTGGGTGGACATGGACGCCTACGGTCCGTATCCGTTCAAGGAGCTGCCCCGCGATTTCGACGAAGCGGTGAAGCGCTACGGGCCCGACTTCGTCAACAAGAACGGCCTGCTCCCCTGGCGGGCGCAGGAAATCCACGGCAAGCTGGTCGAAGCGTTCACGCAGAAGGCGCCGTATTCGCGCGACAACATCAAGCTGTTCTCGTCCGTCATCGCCCACTACGTCGCGGACGGCCACGTTCCGTTTCACTCCACGCTCAATCACGACGGCCAACTGACCGGTCAGTGGGGGCTTCACTCACGGTTCGAGACCGAGCTGTTCGAACGTTACAAGGACAAGCTGAAACTGACGCCGGGCAAGCTGGTGCCGATCGACAGCCCGCGAGACTTCATGTTCACGACGCTCACGCAGAGCTTTCCATACGTCCAGCCGGTGCTGGATGCGGACAAGGCGGCGGTTGCCGGGCGCGAGCTCTATGACGACGAATACTTCACGCTCTTCTTCGGGAAGGTGCAGCCGATTCTGGAACGCCGGCTGTCGGACTCGATCACGTATGTCGCGTCGATGATTGCGGATGCCTGGCAGGATGCCGGACGGCCGGCGCTTCCGCTCGACGCGCCGCGCACGCCGCGCAAGGTCCGGCGGCAGTAGCCCTCACTGCGGCGGCGGTTTCTCGCGCCTGGGCTTTCCCGCGCCGAAACGGCGGTCGATGATCGACTCGAGCGGGTAGAGCATCAGAAGCACGGCGAGCGTCACGGCTGTCGCGATCACGGCGAGGTGGAACTCACCGCCTCCCGCGGCGACGCCCACCGCCGCGTTCACCCAGATGGTCGCGGCCGTGGTCAGGCCGTGAATGTCGCCGTCCCTGCGAATGATGGCGCCGGCGCCGAGAAAGCCTATACCGGTCACGATCTGCGCCGCGACGCGCCCCGGGTCCGCGCCCGCGGCGTCCGCCAGCTCGTACGACATCAAGGTGAACAAGGCGGATCCAATCGCGATCAGCATGTTCGTCCGCAGGCCGGCGGACTTCTGACGCACTTCCCGCTCGAACCCGAGAACGCCGCCGAGAACCGCCGCCAGGAGCAGGCGTTGAATGAGCTCGCCATCGGACAGGGGCGGCGTCATGGACGATGACCTGCGGCTTCGCTCGAGAGCTGTTTGTCCGGCGGGACCAGCCAGAGCCGCGTCCGGTCTTTCGGCACTTCAATCTGCGGATGCCGGACAGGAGGCTGCTCTCCGCGCTTCACCGCGAGCTCATACACGCCGGCCGGAACAACGAAGAGCGAGTACCCTGCGCCGCCGACCGCCGCCGCCGCTTCCTTGGTTGCCGCGCCCGGCTCGTGAATCGACACGGCCGGCGTCGAGCCGTCCGCGGCGCGAATCTGGAGCGCGCCGAACCCGTTGCGAAAGTTCAACACCTCGAGATGGCGTCCGGCTTCATCCGGGTAGGCCATGACCACGAGGCGGTTGGCCCACTGGATGTTGACGACCTGCCCGTCGCGTTCACGGACCGCCTGAACGTCATAGATGCCTTCGTCAACCTTCAGCTCGATACGCGGCGGACCGCCGCCAGCCTCGGCGACCGGCGTGCCGCGCTCTCCAGCGCGATGGAGAAAGACGCGCGTCTGGTTCGTCACCTCTTCTGAGCCGTTGAACACACGCAACTCGAGCAACAGCGCCTGCGGCGTCTGCCCACCCAAGGCGCTCGTCGACGGCAGGAGGAGCAAGACGAGGAGCAACGCTGTCGGCAGCGTGCGCGGCATGCGGGAATCTTAGCAGAGCGGAATGGAACGGCACGCCGAATGCTATCGTAGACCCAGGCATGATCGACGTGTATCTGGTTCCCGTGGGCGCCAGCCGGTACGAGCCCTATTGCGAGATCCCGGATGCGCCTGACGAACCCGAGGCCGAGGCGCCGCGGTGGTCCTTCCGGCGTCTGCGCCAGTGGTTCACCGAGATGCTCGCCGAAGCGGAACGAGAGCGCCGGCAGGCGCGGGCCGTCAGGCCGGCAACGTGGGCAGGACGGGTCAAAGCGAAGACCATGCGCCTGGTGGCGGAAAGCATTGCCGAGCAGCGTCTGCTGTGGCACCTGCGCAAGGAAACGGAGGCCCGCCTTTATCATCCGGACGACATCGCCGAACCCGCCGCGACGCACGAGCTCAAGTTGCAGCTGAAACGCGACTTCGAGAAGCATCGTTTCTGGCTGATCATCGATGCGCTGCTGTTCATCGCGTCCGGCGTGTTCATGTTGATCCCCGGCCCGAACGTCGTCGCCTACTACTTTGCCTTCCGTCTCGTCGGCCACTTCTTCTCAATGCGCGGTGCGCGGTGTGGCCTCACCGGTATCTCCTGGACCGCGGTCGGCAGTCCGCCTTTGACGGAGCTGCGCCGGGCCATCGGGCTCGACCCCGACCTGCGCGTACGGCGCGTTCACGAAGTGGCCGCACGGCTGAACCTCGAGCACCTCGCGACGTTCTTCGAACGAAGCGCCATTCCGACGCAATAAGGACAACTACCAACTCCTCAGTTCCCAACTCCCAATTCTTCTCCTGGGCCTGGGGCTCTTGTGAGTTGGGAGTTGGAAGTTGGGAGTCTGTTTGGGAGTTGTGGAGTTGCGGAGTTGGGAGTTGATACCCGTATACTCTTCTTTGTTGAAGCTGAGAGAGATCGCTGAGCGTATCGAGTGCCGGCTCGAAGGGGACGGCGACATCGACATCCGGCGCGTCGCCGGCATCGAGGACGCGGCGAACGGCGACCTGACCTTCTTTGCCAATCCCCGCTACGCCGCCGAGCTCCGCAAGACCCGCGCATCGGCGGTGATCGTCGGCGAGAACGCTGAAGCGGCGCCCTGCGCGATGCTGCGCGCGCGGCACCCCTACCTGGCGCTCGCGCATGCCGTCGAGCTTTTTGCGGACCCCTGGCGTCCGCCGCCGGGCGTACACGAGCTCGCCGTGGTTGGCGAAGGCGCCGTCGTGGCCGACAGCGCGTCGGTCGGGCCCTTCGTCGCGATTGGCGACGGCGCGCGCATCGGCGCGCGAACCATTCTGCATCCTCGCGTCACGATCGGCCGTGGCGCACACGTCGGCGACGACTGCGTGCTCCACGCCGGCGTCTCCATTCGCGAACGAGTGCGCGTCGGCAATCGTGTCGTCGTGCAGGATGGCGCCGTCATCGGCAGCGACGGCTTCGGCTTCGCCCGCAGGCCCGATGGCAGCCACCACAAGATCCCGCAGATCGGCGACGTCGTCGTCGAAGACGATGTCGAGATTGGCGCCAACGCGACCATCGATCGGCCGGCCGTCGGCGAGACGCGCATCGCCGCGGGCGCGAAGCTCGACAACCTCGTCCAGATCGCGCACGGCGTGACGATCGGGCGCAACGCGCTGCTGGCGGCCCAGGTCGGCATCGCCGGCAGCACCACGATCGAGGATGCGGTGACGCTCGCAGGGCAGGTCGGCGTGGCCGGTCACCTCACCATCGGCAAAGGCGCGATTGCCACCGCGCAGACCGGCATTCCCAATTCGGTCGACGCCGGCGCGTTCGTGTCCGGCTATCCGGCAATCCCCAATCGCGACTGGCTGAAATCGTCCGCCGTGTTTCGCAAGCTGCCGGAGCTGCGAAAGCTCCTGGCGGAGCTCGAACGCCGGGTCGAGGAACTCGAACAGAAGCAGTGACCGCCGGTCCCCGGTTCCTGGCCCCTGGTCCCCGGGCATTCCCTGATCGGATGCGCCCCTAACCGTGTGCGATAATTGAAGATCCATGCATGTAACATCGCTTCGCTCCAGCGCTTCCCTCAGGCGTGTGCTCGGCGTGGTGGCGGCGCTCGGGGCGTTGCTTTCGCTCGATCCGACCGCACGAGCTGCCGTCCGTCCCCCGAAACTGAACTACACCATGACCACGCTGCCGAATGGCATGAAGGTGGTGTTCCTCGAGGATCACTCCACGCCAATCGTGCACGCGGAAATCTGGTACCACGTCGGCTCGAAGAACGAGAAGAAGGGCCGCACGGGTTTCGCGCACCTCTTCGAACACATGATGTTCAAGGGATCGAAGAACGTCGAGCCCGAAGGCCACCCCTCGTGGATCTCGAGCGTCGGCGGTCAGAGCAACGCCTACACGACCGAGGACGCGACGGTGTTCTGGCAGACGTTCCCGGCGCAATACCTGCCGCTGGTGCTCTGGCTCGAAGCCGATCGCATGGCCTCGCTGCGAATCGACGAGAAAGTCTTCAAGACCGAGCGCGAGGTCGTGAAGGAAGAGCGGCGGATGCGGGTCGAGAACCAGCCGTATGGCCGACTCAACGAGCTGATCTACGACCAGGCCTTCAGGTACACCCCTACAAGCACCCGACGATCGGGAGCATGGCCGACCTCGAGGCGGCGTCCATCGCCGACGTTCGCGATTTCTTCCGGACGTATTACGTGCCGAGCAACGCGACGCTGGTGGTCGTCGGCGACTTCGAGACGAAGGAAGCCGAAGCGCTCGTCACGCGATACCTCGGGCGCGTGCCGAAGGCCGATCGGCCGGTCCCGCGCGACATCCCCGCCGAACCGGCGTCGACGAAGGAACGGCGCGTGGTGCTGCACGAGAACTGGCCGCTGCCGGCGGTCGTCGTCGTGCACCACATCACCTTTGACGGGGATCCGGACTCGTATCCGCTGCACATTGCGTCGAAGGTGCTCTCCGACGGCCAGAGCTCGCGCATCTACAAGAAGCTCGTCTACGAGAAGCGGCTGGCGCTCGCCGCGTTCGGCGGCGGCAACATCATCGAGGATCCCAACCTGTTCTTCGCGGTCGCGATCGTGCAGCCCGGCAAGACGACGGATGAGACGATCGCGGCGCTGATCGCGGAGCTGGATCGGTTGAAGTCCGAGCCGATCTCGCCGGCGGAGCTCCAGCAGGCGAAGAACCAGTTCGCGCGGGACTACGTCCTGGGCCGGGAATCGAACAAGGACAAGGCGACGACACTCGGCCACGCGGCGGTGATCCACGACGACATCACCACCGCGGATGGCGAGTTCGACATCTTCCAGAACATGACGGCCGCTGACGTGCAGAAAGTGGCGCAGAAGTACTTCACGGCGGAAAACCGGCTCGTGATCACGGTCATGCCGGGCGGGTCCGGCGCGGGCCAGGGAGGTCGCTGATGAGGATTGCCACGCGCGCCGCGATCGCTGCGGCGTTTCTTGCGGTCACGAGCGCCGCGACGGCGACCGCGCAGGTTGCCGACTGGCCGGCGGAGCGTCCGCCGCGGCCGCTGCCGGCGAAGGACGTCAGGTTCCCGCCCTACCAGGTTCGAACGCTTTCGAATGGCCTGCAGGTCATCGCCGTGTCGCATCACGAGCAGCCGGCGGTGAGCCTGCGGCTGATCATCCGGGCGGGCGGATCGCAGGATCCGGCAGACAAGCCGGGCGTCGCGGCGCTCGCCGCCGCGCTTCTCGATCAGGGCACGACGACCCGCAACGCGGAGACCATCGCCACCACGATCGATTCGGTGGGCGGCGCGGTTGGCGCAGGCTCGGGCAGCGACCTGACCTTCATCAACTCGGTCGTGATGAAGGACAGCTTCAACCTCGCGCTCGATCTGGTCGCCGACATCGCGCGGAATCCCGCGTTCGCGCCTGAAGAGATCGAGCGGCAGAAGCAGCAGGTCTACTCGGGACTCAAGGTCAGCTACGAGGATCCCGATTACATTGCCGGCGTCGTGTTCGACCGCCTCGTCTACGGGTTCCACCCCTATGGGCGGCCGGACTCCGGAACGGCACAGTCGATCGCGAGCATCACACGCGACGATCTCGTCGCGTTCCACAAGACCTGGTTCGGCGCGAACAACTCGATCCTGGCGATCGTCGGCGACGTGACCCCGGACGAGATGTTTGCCGGAGCCGAACGCGCGTTCGGGCAATGGGCGCGCGCCGAGAACGTGCCGGCGAAGGCGATCGATCCGCCGGCGCCAACCCGCCGCGTCGTCGTCATCGACCGCCCCGGCGCCGTCCAGACCGAGATCAGGGTCGGCAACCTCGCGCTGCCGAGAAAGCACCCCGACTATCTGGCGCTGGATCTCGCGATCAAGATTCTCGGCGGCGAAGGCGGCAACCGACTCCACCGCGTGCTCCGATCCGAGCGCGGCCTGACGTATGGCGCGTCCGCCGACGTCAACGCGCTGAAGGAGGCCGGCGATCTCGTCGCCGACACCGACACGCGGTCGGACACCACCGGCGAAGTCCTCCGGCTGATCGTCGACGAGATGTGGAAGCTGCAGCGGCAGCGGGTCAGCGACCGCGAGCTCGCCGACGCGCAGGCGTATCTCACGGGCAGCTTTCCGCTGACGATTGAAACACCCAGCGCGATCGCGCTGCAGATCCTCAACGCGGTCTTCTACGGTCTCGACCTCGACGAGCTGCAGACGTTTCGTGAGCGGGTCAATGCGGTCCGGCCCGAAGACATTCAGCGCGTTGCACAGCAGTACCTCCGTCCGGACCGGCTGTCGATCGTTCTCGTCGGCGATGCGTCCGTGTTCATGAAGCAGCTCGCGGGCGTTGGCTTCGATCAGTTCGATCGGATTCCGCTGGGCGAGCTCGATTTCGGATCGCCGACCCTGCGGCGGCAGGCGACACCCGCCGGCCGCCTGGAGCCGATCGCCTATCGGACGCCGATCCAGCAGCCGGCTGCGGTCGCCGGCGGCGAGGCGGTTCAGCGTCTGGTCAGCGATGCCGTGCAGGCGAAAGGCGGCCTCGAGAAGCTTCGCTCGATCAAGACGGTGAAGGCCGATGCGACTCTCTGGATTGACGCCGCCGGCGGACGCGTCGAAGTTCCGACGACCACGTGGATTCGCTATCCCGACGCGTTCAGGGTCGATGCGCAAATGCCGAACGGCCCGGTGTCGCAGGTACTCGTCGGCGACAGCTACTGGGTCCGCGATGCGCGCGGGATCGTGACTGCGCCAGAGGACGTTGCCCGCGATCTGCGCGGCAGCGTCCAGCGGGACGCCATCCGGTTGCTGCTGGCGCTTGCGGATAGGAACCCCGCGTTGCAGCGAGCCCTGGTGGACGTCGGCGGCCAGAAGATGCCGGCGATCAAGGTGCCGGGCGACGCGCCGCTGACGCTCGTCTTCGATCCTGCGAGCGCGCTGCTCGCGCGGCTGCGCTATGCGGTGCAGACGCCGCAGGGTGTTCGCGCCGTCGAAGAGGTGTTCTCGGACTATCGCGACGTCAACGGCCTCAAGGTCGCGTTCAAGGCCGTGCTCCAGCGTGAGGGCTCGCCGCGCGTCGAACGCGTCCTCCGCAGCTTCGAGTACAACATTCCTCTCGACCGATCGCTGTTTGAACGCTCCCTCTGACGCGACGCGCGTGATGATCTCGTGCGGCGAACCGTCCGGCGATCTCTATGCCGGGGCGCTGACGCGGGAAATCAAGGCGCTCGACCCCTCCGCACAGATCACCGGCTTCGGCGGCGATCGTCTCCGTGAGGCGGGGGCGTCGCTGGTCAGCGATTTCAGCGGCCTGTCGGTCACCGGCCTGCTGGAAGTGGCGCGCACCCTGCCGCGCACGTACGCGGCGTACCGGCGCATGATCGCCGACGCCACCGAATCGCGGCCGGACGTGTTCGTCGCGATCGATTTCCCCGACTTCAACTTCCGCCTGGCCCGCGCGGTTCGTTCGCTCGGCGTGCCGGTCGTCTACTACATCAGTCCTCAGCTCTGGGCGTGGCGTCCCGGCCGCATGAAGACGATGAAGCGCATTGCCGACCGCGTGCTCGTCATCTTCCCGTTCGAGGAGGAGATCTACCGCGCCGCCGGCGTGCCGGTTCAATGGGTCGGCCACCCGCTGCTCGACGTCACCGCGCCGCCGGCGCCGCGCGACGGGTTTCTCGCCGCCACGGTCTGGATCCGTCGCGGCCCGTCGTCGCGCTGCTGCCCGGCAGCAGACGCAACGAGGTGCGGGCGATACTGCCCGGCCTCGCCGATGCGGCGCGCCTGATCCGGCAGCGCCTGCCGGGCGCGCAGTTCATTCTCGCGCGTGCGCCACACCTCTCCGACGATCTCTTCGCGCCGCTTGCCGGCGGTGCCGGCGCCGCGCCTCTCGACGTCGTCGTCGTTTCCGGTCTTGCCGACGACGTGCTGGCGGCGGCGGATGTCGCGCTCGTCGCGTCGGGGACGGTAACGGTGCAGGCAGCCGTGCACGAGTGTCCGATGGTCGTCGTCTACAAGCTGTCGCCGCTCACGTACCGCCTCGGCCGCCCATTCGTGCAGGTGGACACGTTCGCGATGGTGAACCTCGTCGCCGGCGAGCGGATCGTGCCCGAGCTGATTCAGGACGACTTCACGCCCGACGCCGTCGCCAGACACGCGCTCGACGTCCTCACGGATCCTGCCGCGGCCGAACGCGTCCGCGCGGGACTGCGACGCGTTCGTCACAAGCTCGGCGAGCCGGGCGCGAGCCGGCGCGCCGCGCAGGCCGTTCTCGAAGTTGCCTCGCGCAATGCCCAATCAGCTTTAAGGTAGACTGCTCGAATGGGTCGTGTACTTCCATTCGTCATCTGCCTGCTCTTCGCGCCGGGCATCGGCGCAACCGTGCTGGTTCCCGCCGAGTTCCGCGAAATCGTCGCGGGTTCCGAGACCATCGCATATACGCGTGTCGTCGACGTTCGCCCCGAATGGGCGGAGAGCCGGCGGCAGATCAACACCGTCGTGACCGCCGACGTCATCTCGTCGTACAAGGGCGAGGCTGTCCGCACCGTGTCGTTCCGTGTGCCTGGTGGACAGATCGGTCGCTATCGCAGCGTCACGATCGGGGCGCCGGTGTTCAGACGCGGTGACGAGGCAGTGCTGTTCCTTCAGAGCGCGGACGGCGTCTCTCACGTGTTCGGGCTGAACCAGGGTGTGTTCCGCGTCAGGCTCGATCCGCGATCCGGACGAAGAATCGTCGTTCGCCCCGCGCTGATGCCATCTGGCGACCAGCCGGAACACGTTGTCCGCGGCGATGCGTCGCGGCGGGCGGTCGATCTCGATGCGTTCGGCGCGCAGCTGCGAGCGGCCATGGCGGCGCCGGGCAACCAGGCGAGCGGCGCGCGATGACACGCTGGCAGCGGTTTCTCACCATCATCATTCTGATCGTTCTCGCAGCCGTTCCACTCGGGGCGTATCTCAAGCTCGGCAGCCGGGTCGGATCGCGCACGGTGACGCTGCGCTGGCGGCAGTTTCCCGTCAGGGTACTTCGTCACCGACAGGGGAGTGGACGGCGTCTCGGCGCAGCAGTTCCAGACCGCCATTTCGCGCGCGTTCGGCAAATGGGACGACGTCGCGACCGCGGAGCTCTCCTCGCAGTTCGCCGGCTTCACACAGCAGTCGCCGGAGGACTCCGACGATCAAAGCGTGCTCGGTTTTCTCAACCGGCCCGACCAGAATCGAACGCTTGCGGCGACGAGCTTCTTCATCGACACGAGCGATGGCCGGATCCTCGAGTCCGACATCTTCTTCAACTCGACGTTTGCCTGGTCGGTGTCCGAATCGGGGACCGCGGGCCGCTTCGATATCGAATCGATCGCGGTGCACGAGATCGGCCACCTGCTGGGGCTGTCGCATTCGGCACTGGGCGAAACCGAGTTGATCTCCGGCGGCCGGCGGGTCATCGCGGCGGAGACAGTGATGTTTCCCATCGCCTTCTCGGCCGGCAACACCTCCGATCGGGAGCTCAAGGCCGACGACATCGCCGGCCTGTCGGACATCTACGGTACGTCGGCGTTCACCCGCCAGTTCGGCAGCATCAGCGGCCGTGTGACGAAGAACGGCGCGGGCGTGATCGGCGCCCACGTCATCGCGTTCAACCCGCGAACCCAGAAGCTGGTCGGCGGCTTCTCGCTGAGCGAGGACGGCAGCTTCGTGATCGCCGGCCTGGAACCCGGCCCGCACGTCCTGCGGGCGGAGCCGCTCGACGACGGCGACATCGAGAGCTTCTTCGATTCGTCGCTCGGCGTGGACGTGAACTTCAACGTCAAGTTCTACGAACGTGTCGTCGTCGTTCCGCGCGGCGGCGGCACCTCGAACATCGAAATCAGGGTGACCCCGAAGTGATCGCGCGCGGCGTTCTGCTCGTTCTGTGCCTGTTCGGCGCCGTGGACGTCATTCACGCTCAGACCCCGCGGCCGCGGCCGCCGGCGCCGACAGGACCGACGCCCCGCGGCGGAAGCTGGGAGATCGGCGGCGGATATACGTTCGTCGCAGGCTACGACTTCGACACCAGCAATGCCGATCTGACGAGGAACACGGCGAGCGGTACGGACCGCTTCACCCTGTTCATCAGCGATTCCTCGGTGCAGGCTGCGCACGCCGTCAGCGGACAGCTTGGCTACTACTTCTCGCCGCGATGGGCGGTGGAGGGAGGCATCCGGTTCGCTCGGCCGGTGTTCAGAACCGAGCTGTCCGACGATGCCGAGGGTGCGCCGGATACGGTGGCGGAAGAGAAGCTGGATCAATATCTGTTCTCGGCATCGGTCGTTTATCACTTCGCCGGCGCCGGAAGCTCGATCGTGCCGTTCGTCGCCGGCGGCGGCGGCTACCTGCGCGAGCTGCACGAATCGCAGGAGCTGGTCGAAACGGGCGCGGAGTACCACGCCTCGGTCGGGATCAAGAACTGGTTCGGCAACGCGCGACGCCGCTTCGGCGTGCGCGCGGAAGGAGGGTTCTCCTTCCGCGACGGCGGATTCGACTTCGACGAGAAGGTTCGCATCCTCCCGACGTTCGGCGTTTCGCTGGTGTATCTCTTCTAGGCCAGCTTCCCGTTGAGTCATGCTTGTCCTTGTTCGCGTGCTTGCTCCCGTGACGGTGATTCTGTTCACGTGTAGCGCTGTTGCCACTGTCCGCGAGCAACGTGTCGCCGAGCCCTCCACGGGTCTTGGGAACGTCGTCAACGAGGCGCGGCTGGCGCTGCACCTGCCCGGCCTCGTTGTCGTGATCGTCCGGAGCGATGGCCAGCCGCAGGTTTACGTGAGCGGCGAGCGCCGGATCGGTAAAGGCGATCCGATCACGACAGCCGACCGGATGCACCTCGGCTCGCTGACCAAGGCGATCACCGCAACCGTGATTGGCGCGCTCGCCGAGCAACATCGGATGACGCCGGAGACGACGATCGGGCAGGCCTTCCCTGAACTCTCGGCGAAGATGCAGCCGGCCTATCGCAACGTCAGCGTGCGCCAGTTGCTGGCGCACGCCGGCGGCGTCCCGCCATACCACACCAGAGAGTCGTTGCAATGGATGCTGACGCTGAGCGGCACCGCCAGCGAACAGCGATACGCGTTTCTCGAGCGCGTGCTCGCCGAGCCGCCACGCTTCGAGCCGGGCACGAGGCACGAGTACTCAAACGCCGGTGGGGCGATCGCCGGCGCGATCGCCGAGCGAATCGGTGGCTCCCCATATCGGCAACTCGTCCAGGACCTGGTTTTCGTGCCCCTCGGTGGCAACGCGGCGTTCGGGAATCCCGGACTTGCGTCGCAGCCTCAGCCGTGGGGACACAAACGCGCGATCTTCGGGACGGTCACGGAGGTCACGCCCGCCGACGCTGTCTATACGACTCCTCTGGCGATCGAGCCAGCCGGCGACGCATCGCCCTCACTGCAGGACTACGGCCGTTTTCTCCAGCTGCACTTGCGCGGACTCAGAGGCCGCGACGACGCGCTGAAGGCGACTACGATTCAGGATCTGCACAGAAAGGTCGCGCCAATCAATTTCGCGCTTGGTTTTGGGATGGGTTGGGTTGTCATGATGCGCGACGGCGTCGAGTCGCACGAGCACGGCGGCAGCTACGGCGCATACGTTGCGCATGCCACTATTCAGCCGTCACGCGATCTTGCAGTTGGCGTCTTCACCAATGTGGGTGGCGGCCAGGACTTGAAGGATGCCGTCGCGAAGCTGGCAATGGAGATCGCCGCGCGGCTTTCATCAGACGGGAAGCCCGGCTGATCCGGCTGGGATTAGTCGGACCTCCGCTCGCCCCTCTCGGGCAGGCCGTCCTGGTTTTCCATTTCCTCGTCGAGGGGCCGGTTGGTGATGCCGCCGGCCTCGTCACCCTCGGTCATGCCGATCGTCCGAGCTGCGCGGACGGTCCTGGCGTTCGACCGTATCGTCTTCCGACCTCCACGGTTCTCCCTCCGCTTTGCTCTTGTTCGACGCTTGATTCGGCGTGTTGGGGTCGTTTTTCATGGTTCGGCCTCTACTTCTTACTTCTTACTTCCAACTTCTTACTTCCCGTGTGGCAAACCACATGCCCGTAGGCTAGAGTCGGTCGAGCTATGGCTGCGGAGCGCTCGCACGGCGCGGTCGAGGTGCGATTCGAGAACGTCGCGCTGAGGCGTGGACCGCGCCAGGTTCTGAGCGGCATCGATCTCGACGTCATGTCCGGCGAGACGCTCGCGCTGGTCGGGCCGAGCGGCGCCGGCAAGAGCTCCCTCCTCAAGCTGATCAACCGCATGCTGATGCCGGACTCGGGCACCGTGACCGTGCGCGGGCGGCCGACCGCGAGCTGGGATCCCTTCGAGCTGCGCCGCAGCACCGGCTACGTGATTCAGGAGATCGGACTCTTTCCGCATCTGACCGTCGCTGAAAACGTCGGCGTGGTGCCGCGGCTGCTCGGCTGGGACGAGCCGCGAATCTCGCGGCGCACCGCGGAGATGCTGACCCTCGTCGGCCTCGATCCGGCGCGCTACGCCGCACGTCCGCCGGCGGAGCTGTCGGGCGGCGAGCGCCAGCGGGTGGGTGTGGCGCGCGCGCTGGCCGCGGACCCGCCGCTGCTGCTGATGGACGAGCCGTTCGGCGCGCTCGATCCGATCACCCGGAGCGGCCTTCATCGTGAGTTTCGCGCCATCCAGGAGCGCCTTCGCAAGACGGTCGTGATCGTGACCCACGACATGGCCGAGGCGTTCGCCCTGGCGACGCGGATCGCCGTGCTCAATCACGCGGCGATCGTCGCGATCGATGCTCCGCGCGCGATCGTCGATCATCCGGATCCGATGGTCCAGGCGCTGCTCGCGCCGCTCGTCGAGGCCGGCGCCGCGTTGCGAGGCGACTCGTGAGCGTGCTCGAGTTCTGGCGGACGCATCTGCCGGAGCTCGGCCTCCTGTTCCGTCAGCACCTGACGCTCGTCGGCGTCTCGACGCTCGTTGCCGTGCTGGCCGGCGTTCCCGCCGGCGTGCTTGCCGCGCGCAACGTGCGCGTGGGCGCGCCGCTCGTCTGGCTGGCCAACGTCAGTCAGACGATTCCGAGCCTGGCGATGTTTGGATTCCTGCTGCCGATGCCGCTGATTGGCGGCCTGGGCGCGCGCGTCGCGATCACCGTGTTGACCGTCTACGCGCTGCTGCCGATCGTCAGGACCACGGTTGCCGGCATTCGCTCCGTCGATCCCGCGCTGGTCGAGGCGGCCGATGCGCTTGGCATGACACCGCGCCAGCGTCTGTGGCGGGTCGAGCTGCCGCTGGCGCTGCCGTCGATCGTTGCCGGCATTCGCGTCGCGACGGTCATCGGCGTCGGCACCGCGACGATTGCCGCGGCGGTCGGCGCCGGCGGGCTCGGCGAATACATCTTCCGCGGGCTGTCGATGGTCGAGCCGACGGTGATCCTGGCCGGCGCGATTCCAGCGGCGGCGCTCGCGCTGACGCTCGACGGCGTGCTGACGCTGGCCGAGCGTGCCGCGCGGGGAGTGCTGACCGCACGATCCGGTCGCGGCCGGCTCGCTGTAGCCGCAGCGATCACGGTATCTCGCCATTGCCGGCCTCTCCCTGACCGCGGTCGGAAGCAAGGGATCGACGGTCCGGGTCGGCTCGAAGAACTTCACCGAGCAGATCGTTCTGGGAGAGATCGTTGCGCAGCTGATCGAATCCCGGACCGACCTGCCGGTATCGCGCCGGCTGAACCTCGGCGGCACCTTCATCTGCGATCGCGCCATCCGCTCCGGCGACATCGACGTTTACGTCGAATACACCGGCACGGCGTACACCGCCATCTTCAAGGAGCCGCCGAATACCAACCCCGAGCAGGTCCTCGCCCGTGCGCGCGAGCGCTACGCCGAGGCCGGCATCACGCTTCTCGCTCCGCTCGGCTTCGAGAACACGTTCGCGATGCTCGTCCGCGGCGAAGATGCGCGGCGGCTGGGACTGAAGACGATCGCCGACGTCCGGCCGCTCGCCGGCGACTGGCGGGCCGGGTTCGGCTACGAGTTCCTGCAGCGCGCCGACGGATTCCCCGGCCTCGCGTCGGCGTATGGACTCCGCTTCGGCACGCCCCCGCGCGCGATGGATCTGTCGCTCATCTACCGCGCGCTCGCGGAGCGGCAGGTGGATCTGATCGCCGGCGATGCGACGAGCGGCCTGATCGAGGCGTACGACCTGGCCATGCTGGCCGATAGCCAGCGGTATTTCCCTCCCTACGACGCCGTCATCGTCGCGCGCAGCGCCGCCCTGCTGGCGCATCCCGCGCTCAAGGAGGCGCTGTCGCTCTTGTCCGGCCGCATCACCGTCGCCGACATGCGGCGCATGAACCACGCCGTCGACGCGCAGCACCGCGACGCGGCGGACGTGGCAAGCGACTTCCTCAAAGCCCAATTCCCAACTCCCAACTCCCAAAAGTAGGCTGATCAGGAGCCGCTTCCATTTGGGAGTGGGGCTTCTTGGGAGTTGGCAGTTTTGTGTGGGATTATCTAAGGATGGCCTCGCAGAATTCGTTCAATACCCTTACTCCCCTCACGGTAGACGGTTCGACGTATCACATCTTCAGTCTTCCCGCCCTCGAGAAGGCCGCGGGCGTCTCGCTGTCGCGCATGCCGTTCTCGCTGAAGATCCTGCTCGAGAACCTCGTGCGCCGCGAGGACGGACGCTTCGTCAAGGCCGACCAGATTCGCACGCTGGCCGGCTGGGATGTGTCTTCGACGACTCCGCGGGAGATCGCGTTCACGCCCGCGCGCGTGCTGCTCCAGGACTTTACGGGAGTGCCGGCTGTGGTCGATCTGGCGGCGATGCGCGACGGCATCGCGCGCCTTGGCGGCGACCCGCGCAAGGTCAACCCGCTGCAGCCGGTGGAGCTGGTCATCGATCACTCCGTGCAGGTGGATCACTTCGTCGAGCGCAATGCTGCCGATCTGAATGCCGCGCTGGAGTTCCTTCGCAACCGCGAGCGCTATACGTTCCTGCGCTGGGGCCAGGAGGCCTTCCAGAACTTCCGCGTCGTCCCGCCCGACACGGGCATCGTGCACCAGGTCAACCTCGAGTACCTGGCGCGCGTCGTGTTCCAGGAGCGAATGGACGGACGCACGATTGCCTATCCGGACACGCTCGTCGGCACCGATTCACATACGACGATGGTGAACGGGCTTGGGGTGGTGGGCTGGGGCGTCGGCGGAATCGAGGCGGAGGCCGCGATGCTCGGTCAGCCGATCTCGATGCTGATCCCCGAAGTGATCGGCTTCCGTCTTGTCGATCGCCTGCCCGAGGGAGCCACGGCGACCGACCTCGTGCTGACGATCACCGAGCGGCTCCGGAAGTTTGGCGTGGTCGGCAAGTTCGTCGAGTTCTACGGTCCGGGCCTCGAGTTCCTGACGATCGCGGATCGCGCGACGCTCGGCAACATGTCTCCGGAGTACGGCGCCACGATCGCCATCTGCCCGATCGACGACATGACGCTCGACTATCTGCGGCTGACCGGCCGCAACGCGGCCAGCGTGAAGCTCGTCGAGGCGTATGCGAAGGCGCAGGGGCTGTTCCGGACCGCCGGCGCCGCCGATCCGCTCTACACGGCGACGATCGAGCTCGATCTTTCCACCGTCGAGCCGAGCCTCGCCGGCCCGAAGCGTCCGCAGGATCGCGTGTCGCTGCGGCAGGCGAAGGCGAAGTTCGGGCAGGCTCTGGAGTTGATGCTCGCGGAGCGCAAGGCGAAGCCGGCGACGCCCAAGCCTGGAGAGCAGACCGCTCCGGCGCCTCAGCCCGTCGCGGCGGCGGTGGCGGTCAACGACACCGTTCCCGGCATGGAGGCGCTGGATCACGGCGCGGTCGTCGTCGCGGCAATCACCAGCTGCACCAACACGTCGAATCCGAGCGTCATGATCGGCGCCGGGCTGCTGGCGCGTAATGCGGTGAAGCGCGGCCTCAAGGTGAAGCCGTGGGTCAAGACGAGCCTGGCGCCCGGATCGTTGATCGTCACCGAATACTACAAGGCCGCCGGCCTGCTCGAATACCTCGCCGAGCTCGGATTCAACATCGTCGGCTACGGCTGCACGACGTGCATCGGCAACAGCGGCCCGCTGCCCGAGCCGGTGTCGACGATCGTGAAGGAGCGCAATCTCGTCGTCGCGTCGGTGCTGAGCGGCAATCGCAATTTCGAGGGGCGCATCCAGTCGCAGGTGCGCGCCAATTATCTGGCCTCGCCGCCGCTGGTCGTCGCCTATGCGCTCGCCGGGCGCATGCAGGTCGATCTGACCACCGAACCGCTGGGCACGGGCACCAACGGCGAGCCGGTGTTCCTGAAGGACATCTGGCCGAGCGAGCGCGAAATCCAGGCGACGATGCTTCGCGCCGTCAAATCCGAGATGTTCGTCGAGAAGTACTCGCACGTGTTCGACGGCGACGAACGCTGGAGGAGTCTCCCGATTCCCACCGGGGAGCGGTTCGCCTGGTCGGACGACTCGACGTACATCCGCAATCCGCCGTTCTTCGAACATCTCACGCCCGAGCCGGCCCCGCTGACGGACATCCGCGGCGCCCGCGTGCTCGCCGTGCTCGGCGACAGCGTCACCACCGATCACATCTCGCCGGCGGGATCGATCCCGGCCGACAGTCCCGCCGGGAGGTACCTGATCGCTCAAGGAGTCCAGCCGAAGGACTTCAATTCCTATGGCGCGCGCCGCGGCAATCACGAAGTGATGATGCGGGGCACGTTCGCCAACATCCGGCTGCGGAACGCGCTTGCGCCGGGAACCGAAGGGGGCTGGACGGTCCTGGTGCCAGGCGACGAGGTCATGACGATCTACGACGCGTCGGTGTGCTACCAGCAGGCTGGTGTCCCGCTGCTCATCATTGCCGGCAAGGAGTACGGGTCCGGATCGTCACGCGACTGGGCGGCCAAGGGCACGCTGCTGCTTGGCGTCAAGGCTGTGCTGGCGGAAACGTTCGAGAGGATTCACCGCAGCAACCTCGTCAACATGGGCGTGCTGCCGGTGCGCTTCCGCGACGGCGAGAACGCTGCGTCGCTGAAGCTGACGGGGCGGGAGACCTACGACATCCGCGGCCTGTCGGATACGCTGCGGCCGGGCGGCGACGTCGAGGTCGTGGCGACTGCGGCAGATGGCACCGTCACGCGGTTCACGGCGATCGCGCGGATCGACACGCCTGAGGAGCTGGTGGCGTTCCGCCACGGCGGCATCCTGCCTTACGTCGTGCGTCAACTGGCGCGCAGCGATCGAAGCCTATAATGCGATGAGTGACTCTGGAGATCGCGGATTCGCTCAGAGCTGTTGATGTCGAGGAGCTGAAGCGCCGCGCGTCGGCGCTCGGCTTCGACGTCTGCGGCATCGCCGCGGTCGCCGAATATCCCGAGCTCGGGTTCCTGTCCGAATGGCTCGCCCGCGGCTATGCGGGCGAGATGCACTATCTTCACCGATCGGCCGACCGGCGCGGGGACATCAGGGCCGTGCTGCCGTCGGTACGCTCGGTGATCTCGCTCGGCACGATCTACAACGTCGCCCGCCCGTATTCGACCGAAAACGCGGATCCTCGTCAGGCGTCGATCGCACGGTACGCGTGGGGTGACGACTATCACACGGTCATTCAGGAACGCATGGACGCGCTCGTCGCGTGGCTGCGCGAGGAGGCGGGACCGGCGCTCGAGGCGCGCGCCTACGTCGATACCGGTCCAGTGCAGGAACGGGTCTTCGCCCAACATGCGGGCCTCGGATGGATCGGCAAGAACACCTGCCTCATCAACGAGGAGCACGGCTCCTGGCTGTTCCTTTCCGAGATCATCTGCAACCTGCCGCTCGAGCCCGATCGGGCGGCCTTCGATCAGTGCGGGGACTGCACGCTGTGCATCGAGGCCTGCCCGACGGGCGCCATCGTCGAACCGTACGTGCTCGACTCACGGCGTTGTCTTTCATATCTGACGATCGAGGTGAAGGGCGAGATTCCGCCTGAGCACCGTTCGTCGATTGGCTCGCACGCGTATGGCTGCGACATCTGCCAGGAGGTCTGCCCGTGGAACCTCTCGCCCGCGACGGGCCGCAGCACCGACCCGGCGTGGATGCCCCGTGAAGGCCTCGACCGACCGGCACTCCTCGATTTGTGGAAACGGACCGACGACGACCTGCGCGTGCTGCTCAAGGGCAGCGCGATGAAGCGCGCCGGCGTGCGGAGGCTGCGCCGGAATCTTGCGGTGGCGATTGGCAACTCCGCGGATGCGGATGCGATCGGATCCTTGACCGACCACGACGCGCCGACCTGTCAGGATCCGATGGTGCAGGAACACGTCAACTGGGTCCTCGATCAGTTCGGGCGCTCGGCGTCGGGCGCTGGGCGCTCGCAAGAGCAGCATGACCCATGACACCCCGGAAGCCTCGCCCCGGCACACCGGTGCCCGATCTGCTGCCCGATCGGCCGACGCTTCCAAAGGTCCGCGACGTTGCGAAAGACTGCAAGGCCTGCGACCTGTACAAGACCGGTACGCAGACCGTCTTCGGCGAAGGGCCGTCGCGTGCGGAAGTGATGTTCGTCGGGGAGCAGCCTGGCGATGTCGAGGATCTTGCAGGACATCCGTTCGTCGGACCCGCGGGCAAGCTCCTCGATCGCGCGCTCGAGCAGGCGGGCATCGACCGGAGCCTTGTATATGTCACCAATGTGGTGAAGCATTTCAAATGGGAGCCTCGCGGCAAGCGGCGCATTCACAAGAAGCCGAACGCCGCGGAGATCTCGGCCTGCCGCCCGTGGCTCGACGTGGAGATCGCGATGGTCAAGCCGCGGATCCTGGTGTGTTTGGGAGCGACGGCGGCGCAGGCCCTGCTGGGCAGGTCGTTCAAGGTGTCGCGGCAGCGCGGCGAGTTCGTCGACTCGCCGCTCGCATCGATCGCGACGGCAACCGTGCATCCGTCGTCGATCCTTCGCGCGCCGGACGATGAGGCGCGGCGGCTGGAGATGGAGCAGTTCGTGACCGATCTCGAGAAGATTGCTGCCGAGCTCGCGCGAATGCGCGGGCGGGCGGAGTGACGACAATGGCCGACACCTTTCAGCCCACGCTTCTGCTGTCGATGCCTCAGCTGCAGGATCCGAACTTCGCGCGGACCGTCGTGTTGCTCTGCGACTTCGTTCCCGAAGGCGCGTTCGGCCTCGTGCTGAACCGTCCCACGGAAATGGCCGCCACCGATATGGTCAAGCTCGATCCGCCGATCGTTCGCGGCAACGAACTGCCGCTCTGCATCGGCGGACCGGTCGAGCCCGAGCGCGGATGGATTCTCCTGGCGGAACAGCCCGCGGGAGAAGAGTACCGCACGGTCTGCAGCGGTGTGTATCTGTCTACCTCACCTTCGATTCTCAGAGCGGTCCTGTCGACCTCGCCGGCGCCGCGCGCGCGCGTGCTGGCCGGCTACGCGGGCTGGGGTCCCGGACAACTCGACCACGAACTTGCCCAGTCTGCGTGGCTGATGGCCGACGTGGAGATCGATCTCGTGTTCGACGTGGATTCCGCGGCGATGTGGGAGACCGCGATCAGACGTCTGGGCGCCGATCCCTCCGCATTGCAGACGAGCCACGGCGTGCATTGATCCAACTCCCAACTCCCAAAAAAGCCAACTCCCAAAAATCATTGAGTTGGGAGTTGGGAGTTGGGCTTTTTTGGGAGTTGGGTTTGGGAGTTGCCTACTTGAGGATCTCGGCGAAGAAGTCGATCGCGCGCGGGTCCTTCGACTGCCCCAGCCAGAACATCGCCTGCTTGCGGACCGCGGCGTTGTCGTTGGTGCGCGCGACCTTGATCAGCAGCGGCACGCCTTCGTCCTTCGGCAGCTGGCTGAGCGCGAACACCGCCCGCTTCTTCACCTCGGTCTCCGGATCCTTGTCGATGCTTTCGGTGATCGCCGCCGATGCCTTCGCCCCCGCTTTCTGGCCGAGCCAGAAGATCGCTTCGCCTCTGATGTCGGGGTCGCTGTTGCTGCGGGCGGCCTGAATGAGGACGTCGTACGACCCGGGCTGCTCGCTCTGCGAGATGCCGAACACCGCCCCCTTGCGGACATCTTTGCTGGCGTCGTTGTCCAGGATCTGGCGAAGCACGGCCATGCCGTGCGCGCCGCGGGCGTGGCCGAGCCAGAACGTCACCTTCTTGCGAATCAAGGCCGGTTGACCGGGTGCGACGAGCCGGTCGAGCGCCGCGTCGGCGCCCGCATCGCGGTGCAGGGCGATCGCCGAGATGGCGCCGTCGGTGACGCGATCCTTGCGCTCCGGCTCTTTCGGAATCAGCGACTCCAGCAGGGCGATGCTGTCGCCAGGTCTGACGTTCTCGAGCCACACCACCGGACGGCCTCCCGCATCCAGTTCGCAGTCGCTCGAGAAGACGCGGACGCGCTCCACCTGTTTGTCCGCGACGCGAAACAGCACGGCCATCTGCGACGGCGCTTCGAGCTGAATCGGCGCGGCGGATTGCGGACGCGCCGCGGTTGCCGTCTGTGACGCCGAAGGCTCGAGGCGGCAGGCGGAGCAGCAGTTGTGACCGTCAACCATGATGACGCTGCCGCTGATGTAGGTGCCGCCGCCGTCGCCGCAGCACATCCGCCGATCGCCGTCGACGACCGGCACCATGTAGCCGATCCACGCGACATCCGCCTGCGCGCCGACCAGCGATCGGAACGACTGCACGAACGGCGTCCCCGCGCCCTGCGTCGTCAATCGCCCGTTGCCGATGCGCGGCGCCTGTGCTGCTGCCGCGGTGGCGAGCGCGACTGCCGTCAGCAGCGCGCCCGCGACCGCCGTAAACCGCTTCGACATGTGATGCCTCCTACTTGCCGAGCAGCAGTTCCATCATGTAGTCGGTCGCGACCTTGTCCTGCATCTGCGAGAGCCGCTCGACGATGGTCTTTTTCATCGCGATGTCCTGTTCCTTTCGCGCCAGCGTGACGAGCTGCGCGGCGTTCCCGCCGACGAAGAGCCCGTGGATCGCCGCCTTCTTCACCGCCGGATCCTTGTCGCCGCTGTAGATCTCGACCAGCGCGTCGGCGGCCCGCTTCGATCCCATGACGCCGAGGTTGCGGACGGCGGTGAGGCGCAAATCGGCGTTCTGCTCGGTTTTCGCCAGCTCGATCAGCCGCGTCACGTTGCCGCCGACGAACATCGCGCGGATGACCTGCTTCTTGACGTCGACGCTGGTTTCTTTCTGATACAGCTGCCACAGCTCGTCGTGCGCGCCCATCACCCCGAGCTGATCGACGGCCGTCGCGCGCAGCGTCGGATCCTTCTCGGTCTGCGCCGCCGTCAGCAGCCGTCCCTTCTCGCCGGACACCATGAAGGCGTGAAGGATGCGGCGTTTGATGTCGACGTCGCTCGAGCCGGCGTAGATCTCGGCGAGCGCGGCCCGGCTTTCGGGACCGCCGTGCACGCCGAGGTAGTTGATCGCGCGCATCTGCAGCTCCGGCGTGTGGCTGCCTTTGGCGATGTTCTTGAGGACCTCACGCGAGCGCGCCGAGTCGCTCAAGGCGAGCACGTAGAGCGCGCGTTCCTTGACGCGAGGCGAGGCAGGTCCCTGCAGCAGCTTTTCGAGCATCGGCACCGCCTGTTCCGGCGCCGAATGCTGGAGCGACTGGATCGCCAGCAGCTTCATGTCCTCGTCGGCCTGATTCTCCGGCTTGACGGACTGACCGGAGGTGTTGCGGACTTCGACCTCGAGCGCCTTCGCTTCCTTGATGTAGCGGCTGTTTGGATAACCCTTGACGAGCGCGTCGATCGTCGCGAGCGACTCGGATCGCTGGGCCAGCCGGTTCTGCGAGTACGCCTTCCAATACAGCGCCGCGTCGGTGCGCGACCCTTTGAGCTCAGCGAGCCGGGAGAACGCCTCTACCGCGCGGTCGTAGCGATTCTCGTAGGTCGCTTCCATCCCACGCTCGTACAGTTCCATCTCGCGTTCGCGCTCGCGTTCGACACGCTCCTTGTCGCGCTCCGCCTTTTCCTTTTCGCGCTCCTGCCGTTCGGTCTCGCGGTCCTGCTCGCCGGACGCTTCGTGGAACATCGAGAACGCCATCGGGGGCAGCCCCATCGGTCCCGGTCCCATGGGTCCGAATCCCATGGGTCCGAGTCCCACCGGCCCGAGTCCCATTGGCCCGTGAAAATCCATCAGATCAACCGGCGGCATGGGCGGCATCGGCGGGATCGGCGGGATCACAGCCATGGGCGGCATTGGCGGCATGGGCGGGATCAACGGCATCGGCGGAATCGCCGGCATCGGCGGCATGGGTGGAACGTGCTGCGCCAACGCGGGCGTCGCGCCAGCCATCGCAATCACGAACGTCACAATGTGTCTGAAACTCATCTCTGTTTTCCTCTAAAGTCCTAGAGCGACGACCGGCCAGGCTGGCCCGCGTGCTCTCTGAATGCCGTTTTCTGCCGGTCCCGCAATTCCGACGACAACACGCGGACCTTGAACAGCAATCCCTGCGAATCGATTCGTCGCTGCACCTCGGCCAGACGCGCTGCCGGGAGTTGTTCGGGGCTTGCGGCGACGTCCACCAGCACGCGTTCCAGCTCGTCGAGCAACGAGGCAATCGTGCGGTCGCCGGTCGACACTGCCGTCTGGCGATACAACCGGTTGGCGAAGACCAGCTGCTCGGCCTCCGCGCGCTCCATCGACGCGTCGAACGTGTTGTCGCCATCCGCCGTCACGATTTCCACCAGCACCATCTGTGACCGTTCGAGGTGGTCGCCGAGGTCCATCAGCAGGATGCGCTCGCGCACCGCACCAGGGGCGGCCGACGCCTGCGCCGGGGCGTCGGCGGGGCGGGGCGACAGGCGGCCGGCATAGAACGCCGCGGCGACGAGCACGATCACCGCGGCCGCCCACGCGAGCCGCGACGGCGACAGCACGAGCCACTTCAACCACGGCGACTTGTCCCGGCGCAGCTCCGGCTCGAGGCGGGCCCACACCGTGCGCTCGAAGTGCACCGGCAGCTCGGGAGCCACGGCAGCGGCTTCGTCGACCACCGCGAGCACGCGCTGCAGACGCCTGTAGCTCGCATGGCACTCGGTGCACGCGGAGAGATGGCTCACCGACCGTGTCTCGTCCGCGTCGCTCATCTCGCCGTAGTAATGAAGGACGAGATCGTCTTCCGTCAGGTGCGTATTCATGGTGTTCTTCACGTCAGCCGCGTTCGTCGGCGGCGACAAACGGTTCGAGCGCCGTCCGCATCTTCCGCACCGCGCGGAAGATGCTGTGTTTCGTCGCGTTCACTTTCAGCCCGAGCGAGCGGCTGATGTCGTCGATCGACTGTCCCTCGAAGTGCCGGAGCACGAACGCCGCGCGTTCCATCTGGCTGAGGCCGCCCATTGCGCCGGTTACCCGTTCGTAGACTTCGGTGCTCAGCATCAGGCGCTCCGGCGTTTGCTGGCCGCTCTCGTGAACTTCCGACACGGCGCCGAAATGCTCGAGGTCGTCTGCGTCGTGTCCCGACTCGCGGTGCGGCCGCGAGCGGATCAAGTCGATCGAGCAGTTCACCGCGATCCGGTGGAGCCAGGTTCCGAAGTTGGCGCGCGATTCGAACCGCCCGAGCTGCTTGTAGGCCTTCAGAAAGGTCTCCTGCACGACATCCTCGGCGTCCTGCGCGTTGCCGGTCATGCGGTGCGCCAGCCGGAAGACAGCCCGCCCGTGGCGCTCCACAAGCGCCCGGAAAGCCTCGCTATCTCCGTCGCGGGCCAGCGCGACGGTGGCGGCGTCCGTTTGCGGCATCCGATTGGTTAGACGGGGGTTGGCCGCGGCGGTTAGGCGCCGGGGACCGTCTGTACTGTTGTATTACAGACCGAGAAAGGATTGGAAACTGTCAGTCGTGGTCGTCGTCGGGCGGCGACTCCGCCCCCGGCACCCGGACGTACTCCAGGATCTCGCGCATCCGCGCGATCTCCGCATGCAGGGCGGCAATGCAGCCCTCTTGCGTCTCATGCGGGACGTCCGTCGTCACGCCGCAGAACGGGCAGACGATCACTTGAACCTTGTCGACCATTAGCACCCGAACGTGGAATGCAGGTTGAGGTGCAAGATCGGCACCAATTCGCGCGCGGTGATCGACGCTCGGCGTAAGGGAAGGGCCGAGCTTCGTTGTTATATGCTTGCGAGGATGTTCAGGCGGCAGCGCACCGGTTCTGTAGTCTGTGCGTCGTGCGGCTCGCTCGTCGGGGTGAACGACGATCGCTGCTACTCCTGCGGGCGCCGCAATCCCGGGCTGTGGGGCTTTAGTCCCATGCTGCGGCAGTTCGGCAACGACCTCGGGTTCATCAACCTGGTCGTGTATGGCTGCTCGGTGCTCTACGGGCTGACGCTGTTCCTCACTCTGGTGTTCGGGGGAAATGTCCTTGGCGGCGGGAACCTGTTCGACATCCTGTCTCCGCATATGGAGATGCTCGTCGCCTTCGGCGCGAGCGGAGTGCGGCCGGTCTTCATCGACGGGATGTGGTGGTCCGTCCTGAGCGCCGGATGGCTGCACGCCAGCATCCTGCACATCCTGTTCAACATGCTCTGGGTCCGTCAGCTCGGACCCGCGACCGCTGACATCTATGGCGCCGGTCGCATGATCATCATCTATACGATCGCCGGCATCTTCGGCTTCGCATTGACAACGCTGGCCGGCCGCTATCTCTACTGGATTCCTATTCCAATGCTCCGTGGTGCATTCGTGAGCGTCGGCGCGTCGGCACCGATTTTTGGTCTGCTCGGCGCCCTGGTGTATTACGGCCGGCGGGGCGGCAGCAGTGCGGTGGGCGCTCAAGCGCTGCAGTACGCGCTGATCCTCGGCCTTTTCGGCTTCATCATGCCGGGGGTGGACAATTACGCCCACGGCGGTGGATTTCTCGGAGGGTATCTGGCGGGCATGTGGCTCGATCCGCTCAAGCGTGAACGGATGGATCATCTGATCGGCGCGGCCGTCTGTCTGTCGTTGACGGGGCTCGCGATCGTTGCCTCGATCGTGCGGTACTTCGGCCCCGCGTTCTTCTGACCCGGCATTCTTTTTGACCCATGCGCAAACCGGTCGTGCTCATCACGGGCGCCGGCGGCGAGATCGGGCACGGCCTGATCGAGCGCCTCGCGTCACAGTCCCACCGCGGCATCGTGACCCTCGACATTTCGCGGCTCGAGGCCCCCATCGCGTCGAAGGTCGACCGCGAGATCACCGGCTCGATTCTCGACCGCGGTCTGCTGGACCGGGTGCTCTCGGAATTCCGGGTCGAGCTGGTTTTTCATCTCGCGGCGCTGTTGTCGACGCGGTCGGAGTTCACGCCGGTCACCGCACACCAGGTCAACGTCGAAGGCACGCTCAACCTGCTCGAGTTCGCGCAGCAGGAAGGGGAGTCGCACGGCAGGCCGGTCGTGTTCCTCTATCCATCGTCGATCGCCGCCTACGGGCTGCCCGATCTGGCGACCAAGACTCGCGTCGGCAAGGTGACCGAGGATCAATGGACGCATCCGACGACGATGTACGGGTGCAACAAGCTGTATTGCGAACAGCTCGGGACGTACTATGCGCGGCACTACAAGCAGCTCGCCGCGGAACGTCTCAGCGGGCGCGTGGATTTCAGGTGCGTGCGGTTCCCGGGCTTGATTTCCGCCGCCACGGTCCCGTCCGGCGGCACCTCCGACTACGCGCCGGAGATGATCCACGCGGCGGCGAAGGGAGAAGAGTACGGGTGCTTCGTCCGGCCGGATACCCGCATTCCGTTCATGGCCATGCCGGATGGCGTCGAAGCGCTGCTGCAGCTCGCCGCCGCGCCGCGCGAACGCCTCACGCGAACCGCCTACAATGTGGCAGCCTTCAACCCGTCCGCCGAGGAGATTCGCAACGTCGTCGTCCGCGCCTTCCCGTCAGCCGACATCACGTGGCAGAACGACACCAAGCGGCAGGCGATCGTGGATTCGTGGCCGGCGGACGTCAACGACGAAGCGGCGCGGCGCGACTGGGGGTTCGCGCCGCACTATGACTTCGATCGCGCGTTTTCAGAGTATTTGATCCCGCAAATTCGTCAGCGATACAGCGCCTAGCGCCGAACGCCGAACGCCGTTTGGATCACAGTTGGATCCACTGCGGCGGCGGCGTGACATCCGGCGCCGGCGCCGGTCCGGGATCCGGACGGCCGCTGCCGGTCAGGCGCGAGATGGCGCGGACCGTCATGTCGTGATCGCAGACGATCTGGCATGACAGGCGTGCGCCGGTCACGCCTTTTGCGGCGAGCACCTGCTGTTCCGCGACGGTCGTGCGCGACGGCTCGCCGTCGATGAACTCGACGCGGCACGTCGTGCAGCGTGCGTTGCCTCCGCACGCGTGCAGCACGTCGACGCCGGCATCCTGCTCGATCGCGAGCACGAGGCGTTTGCCATCTTCCACCTCTACTGTCGGAAAACCTTCCACGGTCAATTTCGGCATCATTACTCCACTAAGCCTGCACACGGAAGCGCGGCAATAATTCTACGCGCGAAGGTGTGACGGAAGCGCTCACATGTACTCGGGGACAGCCAATCATACAAAAACTGTTTCGCGCTGACCTGCCACGCTCTATACTTCCCGCCTTCCGCTGCCTCCTGCAAACCACCACCATGGGTGACATCAAGATCGCGATTCGCGCGCTTCGCAATCGCCCGGGCCTGGCCGTCGTCGTTATCGTGACGCTGGCGCTGGGCATCGGTGCGAGCGCGTCGATTTTCAGCGTGGTCGATGCCGTGCTGCTCCGGCCGCTGCCGTATCCGGATTCCGATCGGCTCGGGGTCATCTGGGGATTCAGCGCGGACGTGCAGCAGCGCACCGGGCTCGATCGGCTGCCGTGGTCGCCCGGCGACGTTGATGACTTCATCGCGCGGAACCGGACGTTCGAGCAGATGGCCTGGGTGCGCGCGGATCGCGTGAACCTCAGCGGAGACGACGACCCCGAGCGCATCGGCGCCGTGCGCGTGAGCCGCCCGTTCTTCGAGACGTTCGGCGTCTCAGCCATCCACGGGCGGACGTTCCTCGAAGCCGACGCACGGGGCGGCCGAGTCGTCGTGATTTCGGAGGGACTGTGGCAAAGCAGATTCGGGCGCGACCCCGAGATCCTGACGCGTCCGATCACGCTCAACGGTCAGCCGGCGACGGTGGTCGGCGTGCTTCCGGGATGGTTTCGGTTTCCCGCGGCCGGCGATCTCTCGCAGGGGCTCGGCTACACGTTGGATCCCGAGGTGTGGACGCTCGACGTGCTGACGCCGGACCTGAGGCGCCGCCGCGACGGGAAGAGTTTTTCGATCGTCGGACGGCGCCGCGGCGACGCGAGCGAGGAGGCGGCGGCCGCGGACCTCGGAACGATTGCGGCGGACATCGCGCGGCAGTTCCCGGCGTCGAACGCCGGCTGGACCGTTCTTGTCGTGCCGCTTCGCGAGCAGATTGCCGGCTCGCTCAAGCCCGCGCTGATGGTCCTGCTGGCGGCCGTGGGCGCGCTGCTCTTCATTGCGTGCGCGAACGTCGCCAACCTGCTCCTTACCGGCGCGACGGCGCGTCAGCGCGAGGTGTGCGTACGTCAGGCGCTCGGCGCGAAACGCGGGCGCGTGGTGCGCGGGCTGCTGGTGGAAAGCCTCATTCTCGGCGCCGCGGCCGGCGTGCTGGGCGCGTTGTTCGCCTGGGGAGTGCTGCGGGTGATGCTGGCGGCGCTGCCCACCGAGATCCCCGCGCTCACGGCCGCCGGATTCGGCGCGCGCGGCGTTGCGTTCACGTTGATTCTCTCGCTGGCCGCGGCCCTTCTGTTCGGGCTCGTTCCGGCGCTCCACGCGACGGGCGTCGACGTCGGCGAGGGTCTGCGCGACAACGCGCGGGGTGCGGCCGGCAGCCGCAGGGCCCACCGCACGCGACGCGTGCTCGTGATGGTCGAAGTCGCGACCGCGGTGGTGATGCTCGTGGCCGCGGTTCTGCTGGCGCAGACGTTCGCGCGCCTCGTTCGGGTGGACCCGGGATTCCGCAGCGAGCGCGTGCTGACGGCCGAAGTGTCGCTGCCGCGGTCGCAGTACGCCGGCGAGAAGTCCGCGTTGTTCTTCGAGGACCTGCTGTCGCGGCTGCGGGCGATCCCCGGCGTCGAATCGGCCGCCGTGGCGTCCACGATTCCGCTGGCGGGCGGGGAGAACCTGCGGCAGGTGACGATCGAGGGGAGCGAGCGGCCGAAGCCGGGCGAGGAGATCATCTCGGACTACCGGGTCGTTTCGTCCGATTACTTTCGCGTGATGGGAATCTCGCTCGTCTCGGGCGAGCCGCTTCCGCAGACGGTTTCCGCCGATGCGGCGCCCACCGTGCTCATCAACAAAACGATGGCGGACACGTGGTTTCGCGGCGTCAATCCGGTCGGCCGGCGGATGAAGCTCACGGGCTTCGAGCAGAGCGGCCCGTGGTTTACGGTCGCCGGCGTCGTGAACGACGCGCGGCATACCGCTCTCGATGGCGCGCTTCGGCCTCAGGTGTACGTCCACCATCGCGCCGACCCTTATCCGCAGATGTCCATCGTGCTCAAGACCTCGCCCGACCCGGTTGGCTACGCGCAGCTCGTCCGCAGCACGGTGACGGCCATCGACCGCAACCAGCCGGTCTCGCGGATTCGATCGATGGACGCGATCGTCAGGCAGTCGATCGCGCGGCAGCGGTTCACGATGTATCTGATCGCGCTCTTCGCCGGCCTGGCGCTGGTCCTGTCGCTTGCCGGCCTCTATGCGGTGGTCTCGCACTCGGTCGAGCAGCGAATCCGGGAGATGGGCGTGCGGCTGGCGCTCGGCGCGAGCCCGTCGCAACTGATGCGTCTCGTGCTGGTGGAATCGCTGCGCCTGGTTGGCGCGGGGATCGCGGTGGGGGTCGTCGTGGCGCTCGGCGCCACTCAATTCATGAAGACGCTGCTTTTCGGCGTGCACGCCTCGGATCCGCTCACGTTCGTGCTCGTTCCGTTCCTGCTGCTCGCAGCCGCGACCGCCGGCTGCCTCGTGCCGGCCGTGCGCGCGATGCGGATCGACCCGATCGCCGCGCTTCGCGTCGACTAATCAGACCTGTCCTGAGCGAGCGGACTATCACGCGAGTCGAAGGGCTGCGGCCTGGTGAATTTCCTCGGCCCGTCGCAGCGCCGCCTCGATGTTCGCGCAGATGTTCCGCTCGCCGACGTGCTGGTGGAACTCCGCGGCCTGCATGAGGGCGGCCGGTTGCGGCGTTGCGCCGCAGAGCAGCAGCGTCCGCCCCGACGCCCGCAGCCGTTCCGCCACTTCCTCGAGCGCGCGGATGCCGGTCGCGTCGATCGCCGTCATGTTGCGGAGGCGGATGATCACGATGGGCGGAAGCCTGGCGACGTCGTCCGTGACCGCGGTGATCTTGTCGGTGACGCCGAAGAGAAACGGCCCGTGGATCCGGAAGATCGTCACGTAGGAGGGAATCGCCTTGTCCTGGAGAATGTGGGCGCGCCCGGCTTCCACATAATCCGGGGTCACCTCTGAGACGGTCGTGGTGATGGCAACCCGCCTGATGAACAGCAGCGCGGCGAGCACCATGCCGACTTCGACGGCGAGCGTCAGGTCTGCCACCACGGTGAGCGTGAACGTCACCAGCCACACGCTGATGTCCGTCTTCGTCAGCCGCAGCAGTTTCGGGATCTCGTGCCACTCGCCCATGTTCCACGACACGACGAGCAGGATCGCCGCCAGCACGGCCATGGGGATGTGCCGCGCAAGAGGCGCGGCGGCGAGCAGGACGATCGACAGCGTGAGGGCATGGATCATCCCGGCCACGGGCGTCCGTGCGCCGCTGCGGATATTCGTGGCGGTGCGGGCGATGGCGCCCGTTGCCGGCAGCCCGCCAAAAATCGGCGAGGCGACGTTGGCGATCCCCTGGGCGACGAGCTCGACGTTCGGGTTGTGCCGATCGCCGCTCATCCGGTCCGCGACGACCGCCGACATCAAGGACTCGATGGCGCCGAGCAGCGCGACCGTCAGCGCCGGCCGCAGCAGGATCGGCACCAGGCCCGCGTCGAATCGCGGGAAGTGCACTTCGGGCAGGCCGGCGGGTATGCCGCCGAACCGGCTGCCGATGGTCTCGACGTCGAGACCCGAGAACGCCACCACCGCGGTACCGCCAAGAAGCGCCAGAATCGTTCCCGGAATCGCTGGCGTGAGCGATCGAAGGATCAGGATCAGACCCAGTGCGGAGATGCCGAGAGCGGTGGCCGCCAGCGAAAGGGTGCCGAACTGCGTGCCCAGCGCGGCCATGCGCTCAGGGAACTCGGCGGGGAGCGACGCGATGTCGAGGCCGAAGAAATCCCTGATCTGCGTGCTGGCGATCAGCACCGCGATGCCATTCGTGAAGCCGATCACGACCGGCCGCGGAAAGGTACTTCACCGCTGTGCCCATTCCGGTCGCGCCGAGCACGATCAGGATGACGCCGGCCATCATCGTGCACATGAACAGGCCGCTGACGCCATGTTCGGCGACGATTCCGGCGACGACGACGACAAAGGCGCCGGTGGGGCCGCCGATTTGGGTGCGAGAACCTCCGAGCGCGGAGATGATGAAGCCGGTGACGATCGCGCAGTAGATGCCGGCCTGCGGCGTCAGTCCCGAGGCAATCGCGAACGCCATCGCCAGCGGCAGCGCGACCAGCCCGACGGTAACACCGGCCAGCAGATCGTGGCCGAAGGAGGAAAGCGAATACTGGCGGAGCTCACGCACGGAGGCGGGCATCCACCGGGATTCCATCGCAAAACGCACTTTCTTGTCCAAAGGGAGCAATTCATTCTAACACGCGCGATTCTTGCATCAGCCGACGTGCGGTCGGTCATTTCGATAAGATCGGAACCGCGGGGAGGGATTGATGCGAGAAGTGCTGCTGCACGGCGGCTCGAATGAAACGTTCGATCGGTCGGTCGCGTTCGCGCGTCGTCTGGCGGAATCGTTCGGGGCGCGGTTGCACGTGTTGTACACGGTCGAAGAGCCGCTGAGCGCCGGCTGGACGGCCGAGGTGAGCCCGGAGCGTTTGCCGGAGGTGCACCAGGCGATGGAGGCGGAAGCGCGCGACCGGCTCGCGCCTTACATCTCCCTCGAGGATCAGGAGCGGCTCGACATTCGAATCGCCCTGCGGGTCGGCGAGAGCGCGACTGAAATCATCCGCTACGCCGAGACGCATCACGTCGACCTCGCGATCGTGCAGGCGGAGCCGGGCGACAGGACCGACGCGCAGCACGCGCATGCGATCCTCGATGCGTGCGGGTGCGCGCTGCTGGTTCTCCGGTAGGACGCGCGTGTGAACAGGAGCGCCCGAAGTCCAGGCGGGCCACGGATGATCCCGAGCGAGCTGCTGCTGTCGGCCTACGCCAGCGGCTGGTTTCCGATGGCGGTCGACGGCGGCGAGATCCGGTGGTTCTCGCCCGATCCGCGCGGCATCATTCCCCTGGACACTTTTCACACGCCAAGGCGTCTCGCCCGCGTGATTCGCAAGGGCGTGTTCCGGATCGAGATCGACCGCGCGTTCGAGAGCGTCATGCGCGCCTGTGCCGAGGCGGAGCGCGATGCCGACGATCCCGGCACCTGGATCAGCGACGAGATCGTCCGCAGCTATTGCGCGTTGCACGAGCACGGTGTGGCGCACTCGGTGGAGACATGGCAGGGCGACAGGCTGGTCGGCGGGCTGTATGGCGTGGCGCTCGGCGGTGCGTTCTTCGGCGAGTCGATGTTCCATCGGGAAACGGATGCGTCGAAAGTCGCGCTCGCCGCGCTGGTCGAACGCCTCCGCAGCCGCGGCTACACGCTGCTCGATATCCAGTGGGTGACGGAACATCTCGAGCAGTTTGGAGCGATCGAGTTGTCGAGGTCGCGCTATCTGCGCCTGCTGGACGCAAGCCTGCGGCGGGACTGCACCTTCCGCTAGTGCACCGTATCCTGATCGCTGAAGGGTTCGCTGAGCGTGAAGGGGGCGATCTTCACGTCGAACTCGTCGCCGTCCGACGTCACCATCCGGTAAGTGCCCTCCATCAGACCGAATGGAGTCGTGAGCGGCGAGCCCGACGTGTACTCGAACGATTCGCCCGGCGCAAGCCGCGGCTGCTTGCCGACGACACCAGGTCCGCGAACCTCCTCGACATGTCCCATGCCGTCGGTGATGATCCAGTGGCGCGACAGCAGTTGGACCGTCTCGTCCCCTTCGTTGACGATCGTTACGGTGTAGAGAAAGAACCACTGACTGGTCGAGGGCTGCGAGCGCTCAGGCGAGTACTGCGACAGAACGCGGACACGGACACCGCGCGTCACGGCTTCGGACGTGGACATTCGATCATGATGAACGATTCCTCCGGCTCCAGGCAAGTTGAAGCCGGATTGTGCGCCAGCTGCACACACGTCAGGCTGATCACCAGCAGCCGCGGCGCCACGTTCTACATGTGCCAGCTGTCGGCGGACGATCCACGCTTTCCGCGGTACCCACGGCTCCCGGTTCTCTCGTGCGAGGGCTACGCGCCGGACGACGAGGCGCGCGGCGAACGCTGATGTCGTTTTGCTAGCATTACAGGTGTATGCACCAGATCGAACCCGCTCGCCTGAAGCCGGGCGTCACACACCAGTCGCTTCCCGCCGATCCCGGTGACGCGGCCGACGGCCACCCGGACACGCAACTCATCCGGGGAAGGGCGCTCGTGTTCTGGGATCCCGCGAGCCTTCCGGGCACCAAGTACGCGAAGAAGCTCGATGCGATCGATACCGATCAGATAACGCCCGCCACCGACTGCGTGTCCGAGAGCCTCGACACGCTCGACGAACGGTGGAAGGCAGGCTCGTTCCGTTATCTGATGCCGGACTTCCGCCAGCGCGTCCACCGCGGCGAGAACTTCATCGTCGCCGGCGATCGCTTTGCCATCGGGTCCTCGCGCGAGATGAGTCCCGCGGGCCTGAAAGGTGTCGCCGAGGAAGCCGGCCTGCAGATGGTGGTGATCTGCGGCAACAACATGGGGGACATCTTCCGGCGCAACAGCTTCAATCTCGGCCTGCACGTCGTGCAGAGTCCGGAGGCGGTCGCCGATGCGCACGACGGCGACGAGTTCTCCTTCGACCCCGTCTCGCGGCAGCTTCGCAACCTGACGAGAGACAAGACCTACGATCCGGTTCCGCTGTCGGCGAAAGAAGAGGAGATCCGCCGCAGCGGCGGAATCTTCGAGGTCGGACGACGCGAGTTCAGGAAATCCGTCATCACGCGGCCGGCAATCGACTGGCCGGACCGGGGCGCCGCGGAGGGCATGACGACCACCGAGCAGATCGTGTGGGCGCACCGGGTCGATAAGGAGCTGAAGCCGCGCGATCTCCGGCCAGGTACGACGCTCAGGGTCTACGCCGATCTGCTGCCGGCCTCGGACGGCACGGCGCCATTCGCGATCCACACGTTCAACCAGATCACCGGCGGCAGCACGATCGACCCGCGGCAGGCCGCCATTGCCAACGATCACTTCGTGTTCACCGGCCTCGAGGCCGACGACAAGCAGACCGGCATCGGACGAGAGTTCGCGCGCCTGCACGGCATTCAGAAGCCGTACTACGCAACGCCTGGCGACGGCATCTTCCATTTCTACTTCCCCGAACAGGGCCTGGTCATGCCGGGGCAGTTCATCCCGGGCGCCGACTCGCACAGCCGCGCATACGGCGCCTACGGCGCGGTCGGCATCGGCGTCGGGTCGACCACGCTGGGCTTCGGGTGGTCGACGGGCTACATCTACTTCACGCTGGCAAAGGCGCGGCGCGTCGTGTTTCGCGGGCGCTTGCAGCCGTGGGTGGCGGGCAAGGACATCGTGCTGGAGCTGCTGCGGCGTTGGGGCGCCAAGCAGGCGCAGGGCATGTCGGTGGAGCTGGTCGACGCCGACCGGCAGTTGCCGATCGCCTATCGAAACACGATTGCGAACATGATGGCGGAGGCCGAGGCGCTGAACGGTGTGTTCGCGTCCGACGACATCGCCTACGACTGGTACCGGAAAAAAGGGATCACGGACCTGCCGTATCCGCCGATCGCGCCGGGCGCGAACGCGGTGTTCGAGATCGACGAGTCGGTGGATCTTTCCGATGTGCGCCCGATGATCGCCAAGCCGTTCAGCCCGGGGAATGCATTTCCGGCGGAGGAGGTCGCGCGCGAGCACCTCACGTTCGACAAGGCGATGATCGGTTCCTGCACGAACGGCAGCTATGACGACCTGTTGCAGGCGGCGCTCGTGCTGAGGGCCGCCCGCGATCGCGGTGCGAAGAAGGTGGAGCGCGAGTTCGCGATCTTTCCGGGATCGGGCGGGGTGAAGCGGCAGATCGAGCAGCCGGATCCGCGCCTTGGCGGCGAGTCGATCGCGGAGGTCTTCCGCTCCGTCGGCGGCCAGATTCGCCAGTCGTGGTGCGGCCCGTGCTTCGGCCAGGGGCCTGACGCGCTGTCCAAGGGGCAGCGTGCGATCACCTCGTTCAACCGGAACTGGCAGAACCGGATGGGCCTCGGCGGCGAAGGCTACCTCGCGAGTCCCGCGGTCGTCGCCGCGTCCGCGCTGGCGGGTTACATGGCGCCGCCAAGCGAGCTCGGCCTCGAGTGGGACGCGGAAACCTATGGCGTCTGACGCGGCGTCATGAGCATTTCACGGCGACGCGCCGCCGGTTTTTGTGCGGCGGCGCTTCTGGCCTCCGTTTCGGCGCTGGGCGTTGGGCGCTCGGCGCTAGCGGCCGTTCCGCAAGCGATTCCGCTGGCGAGCGGCATGGTGATCGACCATTCGGTCGTCATCCGGCCGGGCCGCTACGACCTCATGTCCGCGGATCTCGACCGGCCAGCCATTCGAATAACTGGCGAGAACATCACCGTCGACTTCAACGGCGCCGAGTTGATCGGCTCACCGGCCTCGGCCGATCCCGACACGTTCGCCGGCACCGGCATCCTTGTCGACGGCGGCCGCCGCATCACCATCAAGAACGCAACGGTCCGAGGCTACAAGGTCGCCATCCTCGCACGGCGCTCGCCCGATCTCCGCATCTCGGGAAACAACCTCTCCTACAACTGGAAGCAACGTCTCTACAGCGGGATCGAGAAGGAGAGCCTGGTCGACTGGATGTCGTATCACCAGAACGAGAAGGACGAGTGGCTGCGATACGGTGCGGCGATCTACATGACCGATTGCGATCGGGCGGAGATCGATCACAACACGGTCGTGCAGGGCCAGAACGGGCTGATGGCCACGCGCGCCGAGGGCCTGAAGGTCTGGAACAACACGTTCCAGTTTCTCTCGTCGATCGGCGTCGGCCTCTATCGCGTAACGAACAGCGCGATCAAACACAACCACATCGACTGGTGCGTGCGCGGCTACAGCCACGGCTTCTACAACCGCGGGCAGGATTCGGCGGGGCTGCTGATGTACGAGCAGAGCAGCGGCAACCGGGTGGCCTACAACTCGATCACGCACGGCGGCGACGGGTTGTTCCTCTGGGCCGGCCAGTCCACGATGGACACCGGGAAGGGCGGCGCCAACGACAATTACTTTTATGGAAACGACTTCAGCCACGCGCCCACCAACGGCATCGAGGCCACGTTCAGCCGCAACACGTTCGTGGCGAACCGCGTCGAGGAGTGCTGGCACGGTGTCTGGGGCGGCTATAGCTGGGACTCGAAGTGGATCGGCAACCGGTTCGCGCGGAATACTGAGGGGATCGCGATCGAGCACGGCCAGAACAACCAGATCGTCGGCAATACGTTCGATGCCGACGAGACCGCCATCCGCCTCTGGCAGAACGCCAGCCAGGATCCGAACTGGGGATATCCAAGGAACCGCGACACACGGAGCGCGAAATACCTGATCGCCCTGAACAGGTTCTCCGGCAACAAGCTCGCTCTCGACTTGCGAGACACGGTTGACGTCACGCTGCAGATGAATGGCTTTCGCGATGTCGCGCAATCGACGCGCACCGCCGGCGTCGTCGAGGGCCTGGTCGTCGATCCGTCGCCGGCGCGCCACCCGGGCGACCCTGGTCTCATCGCGCCCGAACCGGCGCTTCCCGGCGGCATGGACCCGATGATCAAGGACGGCGGACGCCGCGGGCGCCAGCACATCATCGTCGACGAGTGGGGCCCATACGATTGGAAGTCGCCGAAGCTCTGGCCGTCAGGGAAGCCGGACGAGCGTCCGCTGCGGCTCCGGGTTCTGGGACCCGAGGGCGCGTGGACGGTTGCGCAGGTTCGCGGCGCGACGGTCGAGCCGCAGCGCGGGACCGTCCCCGGCGAGGTCGTCCTGACGCCGTCAGCAGAGGGGCGTGTCGATTTCGACCTGACGCTCGAGTACCGAGGCGCCGCTGTAACTTCGCCGCGCGGCGAGCGCACCGCCGCCGGAGCCCCGTATCGATTCGGATACCGGCGGTTCGTCGCGCCCGCCTCGTGGCAGGTGAGGTTCTTCGAATACGACGGATTGAACGACCCGGTCAAGCAGCCGGACGCGTTCGCACGGCTGCTGTCAGGATCGCCGCTCAAACAGATTTCAACCGGGCGGCTCGACTACATTTCTGGCGGCGCCCTGGAAGAAGGCGTTCCACGGGATCGCTTTGCCATCCGTGCGGAAGGCGCTGTGGATCTTCCGCCCGGCGACTACACCCTGCGGGTGATTTCGGACGACGGCGTCAGGGTGTGGCTGGACGAATCGCTCGTGATGGACGTGTGGACTCCGCACGAGTCGCGAGTGGACGAAGTGAAGGTCGCCGGCGGGCGGCGAAAAATACGGCTCGACTACTATGAAGTGGACGGCTTCGCGGAACTGCGCCTCGACATCCAGCCGGTGCAGCGACGCTGAGACGATGAGTTTGGAGCAGAGAGAACGCACATGATTGAATCGCTTTCGGATCCGCAGATCTGGATCGCCCTCGCGACCCTCACCTTTCTCGAAATCGTCCTCGGCGTCGACAACATCATCTTCATTTCGATTCTGTCCGGAAAACTTCCCGGTCCGCAGCAGGCGAAGGCGCGGCGGCTCGGCCTGCTGGCGGCGATGGGGACGCGGATTCTGCTGCTGTTCTCGCTCACCTGGATCAGCAAGCTGACCACACCCTGGTTCACGATCATCGGTCAGGAAATCTCGGGACGCGATCTCATCCTGATTCTCGGAGGGCTGTTCCTGCTCGCGAAGAGCACCTACGAGATTCACGACAAGCTCGAAGGGGAGGAAGGCCACGCGTCGAAGAAGGTGGCGGCCTCGTTCGCAAGCGTCATCTTCCAGATCATGATGCTCGACATCGTGTTCTCGCTGGACTCCGTCATCACCGCGGTGGGCATGGTGCGGGAGCTGTGGGTCATGGTGACGGCGGTGATCGTCGCCGTGCTGATCATGATGCTGTCGGCCGAGCCGATCAGCGACTTCGTGCACCGCCACCCGACCGTCAAGATGCTCGCCCTCAGCTTCCTGCTGCTGATCGGCGTGTCGCTCATCGCCGAGGGCTTCGATCAGCACATCTCGAAGGGCTACATCTATTTCGCCATGGGCTTCTCGGTCTTCGTCGAGATGATCAACCTGCGGCTGCGGAAAAAAACCGACCCGGTCCACCTGCACGAACGATATAGTGTGGACTCCTGAAACGTCGGGACCTTTGCGGGCGTCTTAGGAAAACTGGAGGATTTCGCGCATGAAGCGTTTGTTCGTCACGGCGTTGACGGCGGTATGTGCCGCCACCCTGGTCCTTTCGGCTCAGAACCCACCCGCAACCCAGACCCCGCCGGCCGCCCAGACTCCGCCGGCTGGCCAGCAGCAGCGGCCACCGCAGCCGCCGCTCGGACCGAACCAGTGGCGCATCGACGGCGCCCACTCGGCCGCCAACTTCAGCGTGCGGCACCTGATGGTGTCCACCGTCCGCGGGCAGCTCGGCCGGATCTCGGGCACGCTCGAGTACGACGGCAAGGACGTGCGCTCGATCAAGGCTGACGTGTCGATTGACGTGAACGGCATCAGCACGCAGAACGAAGGGCGCGACAAGCATCTGCGCAGCCCGGATTTCTTCGACGTGCCGAACAACCCGACCATCACGTTCGTCAGCAAGAAGGTGGAGCCTGCCGGCGACGGCAAGTTCAAGCTGATTGGCGATCTCACGATCCGCGGCACCACGAAAGAGGTCGTGCTCGACGTCGACGGCCCGTCCCCCGCCATCAAGGGACCGCGCGGCCTCGTGACCGGCGCGTTGGCGACGACGAAGATCAAGCGGCTCGAATACGGCCTGAAGTACAACAACATGGTCGAAGCGGGTCCGGTGGTCGGTGACGAGGTGACGATCACGATCGACATCGAAGCAGGCCGGCCGACCGCTCCGGGGACGGCGTCCCAGTAGTTTTCACAGGAGATCAGGAGTTCAGGAGCATTAAATTCCCCTGATTTCTTGATCTCCTGTGATTCCCATGTCCCCGCTCTTCACCTTCCTGCTCGCCGCGTTTCTTCAGCAGCCTCCGCCGCCAGCCTATGTCCCTGAGCGTGTCTACGACACGCGGCGCGGCGCCTTCTCCGATTTCGAGGTGATGCTGGCGGACGTGGCGGCGGCGGATGTCGTGCTCGTCGGTGAGCAGCACGACGATCCGAACACGCACCGGCTCGAAGCGGCGATCCTGCAGGGGCTGTCCAGGCGGGGAGCCGCGGCCACCGTGTCGCTCGAGATGTTCGAGCGCGACGTGCAGGGGGCGGTGGACGCTTATCTGGCGTCGCGAACCGACGAACCGGCGTTCCTCGCAGCCTCGCGGCCGTGGCCGCGATACGCCACCGATTACAAACCGCTCGTCGACTTTGCGACCGCCAGCCGCTGGCCGGTCGTCGCGGCGAACGTCCCCCGCAAGTATGCGTCGATGGTCGCGAAGTCAGGGCTGTCGGCGCTCGAGAGCCTGCCGCCGGCCGAACGCGCCCACATCGCACGCGAGATCCAGTGTCCGCTCGACGGCTACTTCGATCGCTTCGCGGAGACGATGAACAGCCATCCGATGCCCGGCGCCGACAAGCAGCCGGAAGCCGAACGCCGCGCGACGAGCGAGCGCTATTACTTCGCGCAGTGCATCAAGGACGAGACGATGGCGGAGTCGATTGCCTCAGCGGTCGAGAGCCGTGCCGGCCGCCCTGGCGCCGTGGTGCACTACAACGGCGCGTTCCACACCGACTTCGGCGCCGGCGTCGCCGAACGAGTCAGACGCCGCCTGCCGTCGAAGCGCGTCGTCGTCATCTCGATTCTGCCGGTCGACAGTCTCGACACGCTCGCCCCGCAGGGAGATGACCTCAAGCGGGCAGATTTTCTGATCTATACGACTAAGCCGTAGCGCAGACCTTCGGGTCTGCACGCGAGGCAGGCCTGAAGGCCTGCGCTACGAATCGGACAAGAGCCGTAGCGCAGACCTTCAGGTCTGCCTCGCGATCACGCGTCCTCTCAGCGCAACCGCTCCGGCATATCCGCGACGACATACGCGATCACCGCGATTGCCGCCGACGCGCGCGACATGCTCTCCGGATCGATCTTGTCGACCGTATCCGCCGGCGTGTGATGAATCAGGAAATAGTTGCCATCGTCGTCGAGCGACATCGCCGGGATCCGGCCGGCCTCGACGGTCGGGCCGATGTCCGCGCCGCCTCCGCTCGGACCGATCCGATCGACGCGAATTTCGCGCAGCAGCGAGGCGATCTGCATCACCGTCGAACGCGCGGTGTCGCTGCCAGAGAACCCGAAGCCTCTCGGGCTCATCACCCCGCCATCCGACTCGAGCATCAGCACGTGGTTGTCGATCTGCGGCTTGTACTTCTCCAGGTAGGCGAGGCCGCCGCGCAGGCCGTTCTCTTCGTTGGTCCAGAGCACGACGCGGACGGTGCGCTTCGGCCGCAGGTTCAGCCGCTTCATGAGCCGCAGCGCCTCCCACGTCACCACGCAGCCGCCGCCATCGTCGGTCGAGCCGGTTCCGACGTCCCACGAGTCGAAGTGGCCGCCGAGGACGACCACCTCGTCGGGCCGCTCGCTGCCGCGGATCTCTCCGATGACGTTGTAGGACTGCGCGTCGGGAAGAAACTTCGCTTCCATCTTCAGCCGCAGACGGACGACCGTGCCGCGATTCTGCATCCGCTGGAGCCGATCGGCGTCTTCGGCGGTGATCGCCGCGGCGGGTATCCGGGGCTGGTCGTCCGCGTAGCGCAGGGAGCCGGTGTGAGGCGTGCGTAAACCGGCCGGTCCGACGGAGCGAACCAGCATGGCGACCGCGCCGAGCGCAGCCGCGCGTGACGGACCCGAAGCGCGGTACTGCACGGTTTCGCCGTAGGTGGTGAACGGCACGTTGAAGAGCACGATCTTGCCGCGCACGCGATCGCCGGCGGTGTCCAGCTCCTGAAAGCTGCGGACGACGAGGAGGTCGGCCTCGACGCCTTCGGGCGGCGTGCCGACGCTGTTGCCGAGCCCGAGCATCACGAGCGGATGCCGTCCCGGTGAGACGATCTCGACGCTCTCCATGCCGCGCACCCAATGCGGCACCTTGACCGGTTCCTTGCGCACGTTCTCCAGGCCGTCCTTCTTCATCTCGGCGACGGCCCACTCGATGGCGTCTTCCAGGTTCTTCGATCCGCTCAAGCGGTGTCCGAAGGTGTCGCCGAGCAGTGCGAGGCGCTCCCATGCGAAACGCGACGACATCGATTCGGCGATCAGCTTCGCTGACGGCTCGCGGTAGGCGTCGACCCACGACGGCTGCGCGCCGGGGGTAATGGCGGAGACGAGGATGATGATGGCGTGACGACGAGAAGAGTGCGCGAGCGCGAACGCATTGACCATGGCACGTTATTCTATAGCCATGCTCTGGCTGATCCTGGGCGTGCTGATGCAGGCGGCACAAGCTGTGCCCGACCTGCAGTTTCATCACGTCCACATCAAGGTCGCGGATCAGGCGGCAGCGATGAACGCGGCGGCGGAGCGCCTCGACGGCCAGCGGCTGATCCTCCAGGGGCACGGGCCCGCCGTGCGCGCCGCCGACAGGTATGTGGTCTTCGACCTGGCGGACACGGCTGCTCCCGATGGCGGCTTCCCGCGGTCATCGGCCTACGATGAGGCGCTGCGGTGGATGCGAAGCCACGGTCTCAGCGTCACCACTGCCGGTGCGGATGTGGAACGTCTTGCCAGCGAAACGCCACACGGCCGTGTCGGCGTCGTCGCGTTCTCGTCGCCGGCGCCCCAGACGGCGATCGACGCCCTGCGCGCGACAGGCGTGGAGCCCGTCGAGAAGACGACCGATACGGCACGTTATCGCGTGTCTGCCGATCTGACGATCGAGATTATCAGCGAGACCGATCGGCCGGACACGCACTGGTGTCCGATGCACCCGGCGGTTCGAGCCGCGGGAGCGTCGAAGTGTCCGCTGTGCGGCATGGACATGGCGCCGATTCCGCCGCCAAAAGTTGGCGAGTATGCGCTGGACGTCGCCGCGACACAGGGAACAGACAAGGGACGCGGGCTCATGCTGCGGCTGACGGTGCGCGATCCGCACGATGGGGCGATCGTCACGAGCTTCCTCAACGTGCACGAGCGTCCGTTCCATCTGTTCATCGTGAGCCGGGATCTGTCGACGTTCGTGCATGCGCATCCGGAACAGCGTGACGGCGGCTCCTTCGTGCTGGATCAAGTGCTGGCGCCGGGTGAATACATGCTGATCGCGGACTTTCTGCCATCGGGGGGCACGCCGCAGATCGTCCATCGCGCGATCGTCACACCCGGTTACTCAGGACCGCTTTTCAAGGAACCTTCGAAACTCGCGGTCACGCCGGCAGAACAGACGGTCGACGGTCTTCGCGTGAGGTTGGAGGCAGCCAGCCTGACGGCGCTCCGACCGGCGTCGCTGCGCTTTCTGGTGTCCGATGCGGCGACCGGCGCGGAGGTTCGCGACCTCGAGCCTTACCTGGGCGCCGCGGGCCACCTGCTGCTCGTCAACGGAAACCTGACGTCCGCACTGCACGGTCATCCGGCCGACACGCAGACGAGCGGCCCCGGGATCCTGTTCGAGCCGGTGCTGCCGAAGGCGGGACTCTACAAACTGTGGCTGCAGTTTCAGCGGAAGGGCAGGGTCGTGACGGTTCCGTTCGTTATCGAAGTGGCGCCACTGTGAGCGCGAGCCGGCAGGCCCCGGTATCGTCGTCGGTCTGCACGACGAGCTGACTGTTCCTGGTCAGCCGGATCGGCGTCCGCAGACGATAGGTCTCGGGGAACTTCGGATCGTAATCACGAACCCAGGCCACGACTTCGGTACCCCGATCGGGCTGCCTGACTGCCAGGCCGATCGAACGCCCCGCGGCCAGCTGCGGCTGAACCGCCAGCAGCGATCCCTCGGGCAGACGCTGGTTCCGACACTGCACCTGGATCAGGCGCCCGCCCTGCGCCGGTTGGGTTGCGGGTTGTGTGTCTTCCGCGGGTGGCTTCGCCGGGTCGTTGCCGCGAGGCGCACCTCCGTCCACCCACGCGGCGATCAACGCAATCTCGAAAGAGGACAGCGACGGATCGTTGGCGAACGCGCCGTAGCCGCGAGCCGCGTGCCATTTCGGCATGCGCCGGGTCAGCACTTCTTCCTTGATCGCCCTGGCCCAAGGACGCGCCTCGGCGTAGGTCGTCAGCGGCATCGGACCGCGGCCGCCAGCCGAGTGGCACCTGACGCAGCGCGCCTCGACAATGCGCGCGACGTCGCTGTACCACGTCACGCGCGTCGTGACCAGATCGTGAGCGCTGAGAACAGACGCGGCGAGCAGCACGACTATCACGTGCGACGTGCGACGTGCGACGTGCGACGTGCGGCTTGTCACGTGCGACGTGCTGCGTGCAGCTACTTTGCTGGCGTGATCAGCAGGCCGGTGTACTGCATTTCCTCCCACGTCTGGTCGCCCCACTTCACGTCGACTTTGGGATCCGGGTTGGACGGGTTCGCGGCCGAGTTGTCGTACCAGGCGCTCGAGACGAGCCGCGCGCCCTTGGGCACCTTCAATGGCTCGGCGAACATGTAGTAGGTCTGCCAGTTGAAGTCGTACTTCGGCACCGAGAGCACGACCTTCTTCGTGCCGTCCGGCAGCTCGAGCACGTACTCCCACTTCTTGCCCCTGACGTGGGTGTGGGGAAACATTCCCCAGACGATCGCGTCGTTGAGGAATCCGACCTCGGCGTCGATGCGCGTATCGCCCGAGCCGGCCGGGAGCGAGAGCAGCGCGTTGTAGAACTGGGTGACGCGGAGCTCCTGCGGCGACGGCTCCTTCGCGAAGATCAATCCGATCTTCGTGCGATCGGTTGCCGCTTCGCCGTTCGCGGTGTAGTGCATCTGGATCTCGAGGGTGCCGCCGGGCTCGAGCCTGACCGCGGTGCCGGCCGGGAACACCTGCGGGTTGGTGCCCGGCGCGTACGTCCCGAGCAGCCGCCCCGGAATGTTCCTGTCGCGAACCGCCGGCCGAGTGCCCGGGGGCGACGGCAGCAGTGTCATCTGCTCGCGATTGAGCTGCAGGATGGGCGTGCCGCGCGGCTGGTCGGGTGCGGCGCGATGGAAGAGCAGCGCGTGGTGCACCACGCTCCGGTTCCCCGGCCGGATCTCAACCGCCCGAATCCACTTCGGTTCCTTGAAGTTCGTCGGGATGTAGAAGTACTCGTATGCGATCGTGCCCTGCGCGGGGACCTTGTAGTCCTCGGACATCTCGAACACGATATCCGGCTTGCCGATCGTCCAGCCGTTCTCGTACCAGGGGGCGGGTGGAAGGTCCTTGGGATTGCCTTCCGGCGCGCCATTGCTCGCCCAGCGCAGAAGGATGTCCTTCTCCGTGTCGCTCAGCCGCCGCTCGTTGAGGAAGACCCCGTGCGGTGCATCCGCGTGCCACGGCGGCATGTTGCCGTCGCGGATCTCGTCGCGGATCGCCTTCGCATGCGGCCGCGCCTCCGCGTAGGTGAGGAGCGACATCGGCGCGATCTCGCCGGGGCGATGGCAGCCGGTGCAATTCTTGTAGAGAATCGGCGCCACATCCTTCGAGAACGTCGGCACGTCCTGGGCGGCGGCTTGCAACGGACCGGATGCGGCCGTGGTGAGCGTCGACATCGAGACAACGCCGGCAATCCAGACGGCGATGCCGGCAGCGAGCGTGAGAGTTTTGCGCATGACGTTTGATTCCGGGCTGGGTTGGTTCGGCGAAGATTGTAGCAGGTAACCAACTTCCATTTCCCAACTCCCAACTCCCAAAACACCAGGCCCAGGAAAGGATTTGGGACTTGGGATTTGGGATTTGAGACGGTCCCCCGTTACAGCGCCACTCGGTGCCGCCCGCTGTGCAGGTAGTTCATCGTCTGCACGGTCAGCAGCACGATGAAATCCAGCTTGGCGTGCTCTTCGGTGTCCTGCAGCCGGAGATTCAGCTCGTTGGCGCGCTTGATCATGTTCTCGAGGACCTGATCGATCGTGTACTGGTATTCGCCGGTCCACGAGGCGACCATCCGGCGGACGTCGCGGCCGTACGCGCGCGATGAAGCGCGCCGCCTTCATGTTGCTGGCATCCTCGGGGCGATCCGAAAAGAGCTTGCGGAGATCCCGGTCGTGAAAGTGAGGATGCTCGACCCCGTAGTGCCGCCGCTTGCGTTCGTAGTGCGCGCGCAGGGTCGTGCGCAACATTTGAAGCGGCTCCACTTTGCGCCGCGTGCGAACGAGCATGGGCTTGGCCGACAGCCTCATGCATCAGGGTGTCCATGTACTCCAGCTTCTTCAGGGCCGGCCAGTCCACGTAACGGGCCTTCCAGTCGGAATGCGGATTGAGCCAGACGGCGAACGTCTCGGCGAAGTCTTCGTCGGGATGGCTCTGCGCGTACCAGCTGTCCAGATGAAGGACGAAGCTTTTGCTGTACGGCTTTGGCGTGTAGTAATCGGGGTACTCGAGATACGACGGCCCGAACAGCTGCTGACGCCGTCGGCGCAGACGGAGCTTGTAGCCGTTGTCGATCGCGTGGCCCGCCTCGTGGCGCAGGATCTTCATGCACCAATCGGGGGTGCCGCCTTCCACTTCCAGCATCTGCGCCCGTTCCAGCTTCTCCAGCCGCGGGTGAGCCAGATAAAACGGAATCGCGACGCCCGGGACCCCATCAGGCGAGAACCATTCGGCCGATAACCAGAAGTGGGGCTGGAAGGACAGTCCCCGGCCCGTGAGCTCCTGCTGGAGCTCGGCAATGCGGGCCTCCAGCGGGGTGTCTTCGATGGTGACGCCGAGTTGACAGAGTTTCAGATCCAGCAGCTTCTGATCGGACCACTGGGACCATTCCTCGGCGGGGATGACTGGATCCCGGCGGCTCCGGCGGGGCGGGTCCGAAGGGGCTGGATCCACGGCAGACATGGAGCCTTGCAGTGTATGCCGTTTCTCTGGTATACCCTTAAGCCCTGCCGATACAGTAGTTTCCTTTGATCAGGGCCCGGCGCGGGCCCCAGGAGTGTCTATGGATTCGGTGTGTCGTGTCGTGCTGACTGCGGCCCTGATGACGGCCGTCCTCGGACGCGGAGAGGCTTTCGCGCAGGCGCAGCAGCCGCCGGCCCAGCAGCCCCCGCCGACGCAGCAACAGCCGCCTCCCGCCAAACCGGAAGCGAAGCCGGAAGAACCGCCGAAATACGAAGAAACCGTCGTCGTCAGCGGATCGAGGACCGAGCAGAAGCTGATCGACGCGCCCGCGACGATGACCGTGATAACCGCGCCAAGCATCGAGATCGCGCCCACACAGAATTTCGCGGAGCTGCTCCGCGCGGTCCCCGGCGTCAATATCACCCAGGTGTCCGCCCGCGACATCAACATCACGACGCGGAACGCGACGGGGACGCTCGCCACCGGGCTGCTCGCGCTGCTCGACGGGCGCAGCCTGTACCAGGATTTCTTCGGCTTCGTGATGTGGGACTTCCTGCCGGTCAACCAGAACGAGATCAAGCAGATCGAGGTGATCCGCGGACCGGCATCCGCCGTCTGGGGCGCCAACGCGGTCAATGGCGTCGTCAACGTCATCACGAAGTCGCCTCGCGAGCTCGAGAGCACCAGCGGCAGCATCGGATTCGGCGGGTTCGAGCGTACCAACGACGAGAGTGCGGGGACGATCTGGTACGTCAGCGGCACCCATGCGCAGGCGGTGAACGATCGCTGGGCGTACAAGCTCTCGGCTGGCGGGTACTCGCAGGATCCGCTGTCGCGCCCGACCGGGACGATTCCGTGCGACGCCTCTCCGGAGCTGTGTGGGAGCGTGCGCGCCAGCTACCCGCCGTTCGCCAATCAGGGCACTACCCAGCCGAAGTTCGACGGCCGGGTTGACTACGACTACGCGGACGGCAAAAAGCTGGTGTTCTCGGGCGGTGTGGCCGGCACGGACGGCATCATGCACTCGGGGATCGGGCCGTTCGACATTCAAAGCGGCACGGTCATGGCGTACGCGAAGGCGAACTTCTCGAAGGGCGGCCTTCATGCGGGTTTCTTCACGAACATCCTCAATGGCGACGCCAACAATCTGTTGACTGCCGATCCGCTGACACGGCAGCCCATCACGTTCGACTTCCAGTCGAATACCTATGATTTCGAGTTGTCCAACGTGCACACCTTTGCCGCCCGCCACGTGTTCAGCTACGGCGGGAATCTTCGCTTCAACTCGTACGATCTGTCGATTGCGCCAACCGCTGACGATCGTACGGAGTTCGGCGTGTATGCGCAGGACGAGATTTTTCTATCCGACTTGTTCCGCTGGGTGATCGGCGGCCGCGCCGATCGATTCGACTTCATCGACGACTTCGTGTTCTCGCCGCGCACGGCGTTCCTGATCAAGCCGCGCGCCGACCAGTCGTTCCGTGTGTCGTACAACCGTGCCTATCGTTCGCCGTCGGTCATCAACAATCACCTGAACGTGGTGATCGGTCAGCCAGTCGATCTTCGTGCCGCCGGCGGTCCGGCCAACTACCAGCTGCCGGTCAACATTCTCGGCAATCAGGATCTGCAGGAGCAGGTCCAGGATTCCGTGGAGTTCGGATACTCCGGCGCGGTTGGACGGGCGGTGATCTCGGCCGCGTTCTACACCAACTGGCTGGAGCGGGAGATCCTGTTCACCGAGGACCCATCCGGTCGCTACACTGCCGCGGCACCGCCCGCCAACTGGCCGCTGCCACCGATCGTCATCGCCGTGCTCGCACAGCGTGGCATCGTGCTGCCCGGGCGCTTCACCTATCAGAACTTCGGCAAGAGCCGCAACAACGGCATCGAGCTCGGCGTGCAGGCGCCGGTGAATCAGCACCTCGATCTCTTTGCCAACTACTCGTGGCAAAGCGATCCCGAGGTCGACGAATCCGGCCCGGACAGCGTGCCCGCCAGCGAACTGAACCTCCCGCCCACGCACCGGTTCAACCTCGGCGGCGCGTTCAACTACGGCCGATTCCTCGGAAGCCTGTCGGTCAGCTACTCGGACGATGCGTTCTGGCAGGACGTCCTCGGGCCGGGCTTCCAGGGCACCACCGACGCGTACACGCTCGTCAACGCGGGTTTCGGCGTGAAATGGGCGAACGATCGCGTGACGACGTCGCTGAAAATCGTCAACCTGACCAACGAAGACATCCAGCAGCACGTGTTCGGCGACATCGTCAAGCGGCAGATCGTGGGTGAGTTCCGCATCAACTTCCCGCACTGATCTGTTCCCGCTCGCGCCAGTCGAAGGGCGGCTCTCAGGAGCCGCCCTTTTTTTGTTTCATAATGGAGGGATGGCCATTGCGTTCAGAGGCCTTCGTCTTCCGAAGTCGGAAGCGGCGCGCGGGCGCCGCTCGGACGCCGCGCGCGCGGCCTCACCCGCTCCGGAGCCTCCAAAGAAGAAAGTCACCGCGTCCGCCGCCTGGCGCGAGGCGCGCGAGCTCGTCCTGGCCCGCAGAGGCCGGCTCGCGCTCGGCCTCGCGCTGATGCTCGTCAACCGGCTCGTCGGCATGGTGCTGCCGGCCACCTCGAAGTACCTGATAGACGACGTCATCGGCAGGAACCAGGCGGATTTGCTGCTGCCGCTCGCGCTGGTCGCCGGCGCCGCGACGATCGTCCAGGCGGTCACCGCCTTCTCGATTTCGCAGGTGCTCGGCGTGGCCGCCCAGCGCGCCATCACCGACATGCGCCGCCGCGTCGAGGCGCACGTCGCGCGCCTGCCGGTCAGATATTTCGACTCGACGCAGTCCGGCATCCTGATCTCGCGCATCATGAGCGACGCCGAAGGCATCCGGAACCTCGTCGGCACCGGCCTCGTGCAGTTCGTCGGCAGCGTCGTCACCGCGATCGTCGCGCTCGGCATTCTGTTCTACCTGAACTGGTGGCTGACGCTGGCGACCCTCGTCGCGCTCGCGGTGTTCGGCGGCGCCATGGCGATCGCCTTCAAGCGACTGCGCCCGCTCTTCCGCGAACGGGGAAAGATCAACGCCGAGGTGACCGGGCGCCTGAACGAAACGCTCAACGGGATCCGGATCGTCAAGACCTACACCGCCGAGAAGCGCGAGGAGCTCGTCTTCACGCGCGGCGTGCACCGGCTGTTCAGGAACATCGCGCAGACGATCACCGGCGTCTCGTCCATCACCGCGTTCTCGACCGTCGTCGTCGGCATCATCGCCGTGCTGATGATCGTCATGGGCGGCCACGCCATCCTGACCAAGCAGATGACGCTCGGCGATTTCGTGTTCTACATGGTGTTGACGGGGCTGATGGCGGCGCCGGTCGTGCAGATCGCGTCCATCGGCACGCAGATCAGCGAAGCGTTCGCCGGCCTCGACCGCATCCGCGAGCTGTTCGGCATGACGACCGAGGACGAGGAGGACAGCACCAAGGCGCCGCTCGGTCACGTGGACGGCGAGGTCGTATTCGAGGGCGTGAGCTTCGAATACAACAAGGACGTTCCAGTACTGAAGAACGTCAGCTTCAAGGCGCCCGCCGGGACTACGACGGCGCTGGTCGGATCGAGCGGATCCGGCAAGAGCACGCTGATCAGCCTGGTGATGGCCTTCAACCGGCCGCTCACCGGCCGCATCCTGATCGACGGCCGCGACCTCTCGACCGTGCGCCTGCGCGACTACCGATCCCAGATCGGCGTGGTGCTCCAGGACAACTTCCTCTTCGACGGCACGATCGCGGAGAACATCCGCTACGGGCGTCCGGACGCCACCGCCGAGGAGATTCAGCAGGTCAGCCGGATTGCGCACGCGGACGAGTTCATCGAAGGGTTCGAGGCGCGCTACGACACGATCGTCGGCGAGCGCGGGGTGAAGCTCTCGGGCGGGCAGCGCCAGCGCGTGGCTATCGCGCGCGCGATCCTCGCCGATCCGCGCATCCTCGTCCTCGACGAAGCCACCTCGTCGCTCGACAGCGAAAGCGAAGCGCTCATCCAGGACGGCCTGCGATCGCTCCGGCGGGGCCGGACGACCTTCGTCATCGCGCATCGGCTGTCGACGATCAGAAGCGCGGATCAGATTCTCGTCATCGAACACGGCGAGATCGTCGAGCGCGGCACGCACGAAGAGCTGCTCGCGCTCGGGGGCCGGTACCGCACGCTGTACGACAAGCAGTACAACCTGGAGATCGATCGCTTCATCAACCCCGGCGAGGATTTCACGCCGGAGCCCGCGACGCCGCGCGTCACCGTGCCGCCCAGTCGCGCGCTATAATGTCCGGCTGCTGATCATGCAATTCATCTACACAATGAAAGGTCTGGGCAAGGTTCATCAGCCCGACCATGTCGTTCTGAAAGATATCTGGCTGTCGTTCCTTCCGGGCGCCAAGATTGGCGTGCTCGGCCTGAACGGCTCCGGCAAGAGCACGCTCCTCCGCATCATGGCCGGGGAGGATCACGACTTCATCGGCGAAGCGTTTCCGGCTGACGGCATCAGCATCGGGTTCCTGTCGCAGGAGCCGCGGCTCGATGCCTCGAAGACGGTGCTGGGCAACGTCGAGGAAGGCGTCTCCGAGATTCGTGCGCTGCTGAACCGCTACGACGAGATCAACGCGAAGTTCGGCGAAGACCTGTCCCCCGAAGTGATGGACAAGATCCTCGAGGAGCAGGGCCGCGTTCAGGATCAGATCGAAGCGGCGAACGGGTGGGACCTGGACTCGCGGCTCGAGCTGGCAATGGACGCACTGCGGCTGCCGCCGCCGGATGCCGACGTGTCGACACTGTCTGGTGGTGAGCGCCGCCGCGTCGCGCTGTGTCGTCTGCTGCTGCGGTCGCCGGATCTCCTGCTGCTCGACGAGCCGACGAACCACCTCGACGCCGAGTCCGTCGCGTGGCTCGAGCGCTTCCTCAAGGATTATCCCGGCACCGTCGTTGCGGTGACCCACGATCGCTATTTCCTCGACAACGTCGCCGGCTGGATCCTCGAGCTCGATCGCGGATCGGGCATTCCGTGGGAAGGCAATTACTCGTCCTGGCTCGATCAGAAGCAGAACCGCCTGGCGCAGGAAGAGAAGCAGGAATCCAAACGGCAGCGGACCCTGCAGCGCGAGCTGGAATGGATCCGGATGTCGCCTCGCGCGCGGCAGGCCAAGGGCAAGGCCAGGCTCAACGCCTACGAAGATCTGCTCAAGGAAGAGACCGCGCAGAAGCTCGAACAGGTCGAAATCTACATTCCCCCCGGTCCCCGCCTCGGCGACATCGTCGTGGAAGCGCGCGGCGTGCGGAAGGCGTACGGCGATCTGCTGCTGATGGAAGACATGAACTTCACGCTGCCGCGCGGCGGCATCGTCGGCGTCATCGGACCGAACGGCGCAGGAAAGACGACGCTGTTTCGCATGATTACGGGCCAGGAACAGCCGGACGATGGCAAGCTGCGGCTGGGCGACACCGTGCAAGTTGGCTACGTCGACCAGTCGCGCGACGCGCTCGGCGCCGACAAGACGGTGTGGGAAGAGATCACCGGCGCGCGCGACGAGGTGGAGCTCGGCAAGCGATCCGTCGCGTCACGCGCCTACGTCTCGTGGTTCAACTTCAAGGGACGCGATCAGCAGCGCAAGGTCGGTTCGCTTTCGGGCGGCGAACGCAATCGCGTGCACCTCGCGAAGCTGCTGAAGGGCGGCGCCAACCTGCTGCTGCTCGACGAGCCCACGAACGATCTCGACGTGGATACGCTCAGAGCCCTCGAAGAGGCGCTGCTCTCGTTCGCGGGATGCACCGTCGTCATCAGCCACGATCGCTGGTTCCTGGACCGCATCGCGACCCACATGCTGGCGTTCGAGGGCGACAGCAAGGTCGTGTGGTTCGAAGGGAATTACCAGGACTACGAAGCCGATCGCAAGCGCCGCCTCGGCGCCGAGGCCGACCAGCCGCACCGGATCAAGTACCGGAAGCTGACGCGATAGACAGTCGTAAATTGCGCAATAGTCGAATAGCTGAATAGTGAATTGAGCGACATGCTCAATCACAACCATCGCGAGTCGCTAATCGCGCGTGCGCCTTTCGGCGCTTGCACTGCCGCCATCGCTCGTTCGTCGCCTGCTCCCGCGGTGATGGCGGCGACGAATGCGCGGTTCCTCTCGATCGCCACCGGCGGCACCGGCGGGGTCTACTATCCGTACGGCGGCGGCCTCGCGAAGATCCTCAACGAGAACCTTCCCGGCGTCAGGGCCACCGCCGAAGTCACCGCGGCATCGGTCGACAACCTCAAATTGATTCGCGACGGACGCGCTGATGTCGCGTTTACGCTCGCCGACACACTTGCTGACGCGGTGAAGGGCGCCGGGGCCTTCCAGGATCGCCCCGTGAACGCCGCGAGCGTCGCGGTCCTGTACTCCAACTACACGCAGATCGTCGTGCTGGCCTCGTCCGGCATTCAGTCCGTGCCCGATTTACGCGGCAAGGTCGTGTCGACCGGGTCGCCAGGGAGCGGTACCGAGGTGATTGCGTTCCGCGTGCTGCGTGCGGCCGGCCTGGATCCCGATCGTGACGTGCGGCATCAGGGCCTCGGGGCGTCCGAGTCGTCGGAAGCGTTGAAGGACGGGAAGGTCGACGCGTTTTTCTGGAGCGGCGGTCTTCCGACGGCGGCCGTGCAGGATCTCTCGCACACGCCGGGCATCTCGATCAGGCTGCTGCCAACGCTGGCGCTGCTGACCACGCTGAACAGCACCCACGGCCCGCTCTACTTTCCCCTGGATATTCCGCGCGGCGCGTATCCCGGTGTGGAAGCCGCGGTCCCTGTCGTCGGCGTCGCGAACGTGCTCGTCGTCAACCGGACGATGCCGGATGAACTCGCGTACGACCTGACGCGGCTGCTGTTCGAGAAGCAGGCGGAGCTTGCCGCCATTCACCCCGAGGCGCGGAATCTCTCCCTGCAGTCGGCGACGAAAGGCTCGCCGGCCGAGTTCCATCCTGGATCGATCCGCTACTACCGTGAGAAGGGAGTCTGGTGAGGATTCTGTCCGGCAGGGTAGCCGACATCCTCGCAGCGCTGCTTTCGCTCTATTCGCTCTACTGGGTCCTGTTCGTCGTTCAACCTCAGATCTACCGCGTCAGCTTCCTGCTCGTCGCGCTCGTCCTCATCTTCCTGACGTTCCCGCTGAGCGGCGGCAGGAATACCAAGCCCGGAGTGATCGACGGGCTGTTGATTGTGGCGACGGTCGTTGCGCTGTCGTGGCCGATCGTCGATTTCGATCGGTTCGTCTATCGCGCTGCCGATCCTCTGCCGATCGACGTGGCGCTGGGCATCGTGACGATCGTCGTGGTGCTCGAAGCGGCCAGGCGAACAGCCGGATGGATCCTGCCGGCGACCGCTCTCGGGTTCCTGTTGTATGCATGGGCAGGACCGGCGTTCGATCGCATTGGCCTGACCGCCTTCGCGCACCGGGGCTACGCGCCCGATCGACTCGTGGGCACGCTCTACATCACGCTCGAAGGCATTTTCGGCGTGCCGCTGGACGTCACCGCGACCTACATCATTCTGTTCACAATCTACGGCGCAGTGCTGGAGCAGTCGGGCGCTGGCGATTTCTTCATCAAGTGGGCGATGGCGGCGATGGGGCGATCGCGGTCGGCTGCCGCGCCTGCGCGAACGGTGACGCTCGCAGGATTCCTTCTGGGCACGGTGTCAGGCAGCGGCGTTGCGACGACGGTGACCCTCGGATCGGTCGCGTGGCCGCTGCTGCGGCGCGCCGGCTACAGGCCGGAAACCGGCGGCGCCATCCTTTCGGCTGCCGGAATCGGCGCGCTGCTGTCGCCGCCGACGCTTGGCGCCGCGGCGTTCCTGATCGCCGAGTTCCTGCGGATCTCGTACCTCGAGGTCCTCATCATGGCGACGCTGCCGACGCTGTTGTACTACCTTTCGATCCTGCTCATGATCGAAGGGGACTCGCGGCGTCAGGGTGTGGCCGCGCAGCCGATCGAGACGCCTCCGCTGTGGGAGCTCACGCGCCGCTACGGCTACCACTTCACGTCGCTCGCGCGCGATCGCGGTGTTCATGGTGATGGGCCTGTCGGCGTTCCGCTCCGTCTTCTGGGCAACGGTGCTTGCGATCGCGCTCAGCTTCTTGCGGCGCGACACCGCGCTGACGCCGCGCCGGCTGCTGGCCGCGCTTCAATCAGGCGCGATTGGCGTCCTTGGCGTGTGCGCCACGACCGCCACGGCCGGCATCATCGTCGGCGTCGTCACGCTGACCGGCCTCGGCCTGAAGATCTCGGGCATCATCGTCAGCGCCGCGGGCGGCACGCTGATCCTGACCGTCATCTACTCAGCGCTGGCCGTGTGGCTGCTCGGCCTCGCGGTTCCGGTGACCGCGTCGTACATCATCGCGGCCGTAATGGTGGCGCCGGCGCTCGTCGGGTCGGGAGTGCCGCTGCCGGCCGCGCACATGTTCATCTTCTATTACGCCGTTCTCTCGGAAGTGAGTCCACCGACCGCGCTGTCTCCGTTCGCCGCGGCCGCGCTCACGGGCGGGAATCCCTTCCAGACGATGATGCTGACGTGGAAGTACACGCTGCCGGCCTTTCTCGTGCCGTTCGTGTTCACGCTCACGCCATCGGGGTCGGGCATCCTCCTGATCGGCGCGCCGCGGCGCCATCCTGTCCACCGCAGCCACCGCGGCCCTGGGGATTGCGGCCCTGGCCGTGGCCCTTACGGGCTGGCTGAAGGGCCCCGTTTCAGGCCCGTACAGGGCGCTTTTCGGGGCCGGGGGGCTGCTTCTTTGCTATGCCGCCCCCCTGGCGGATGCCGCCGGCATCGGCCTTACTGCTCTGGTAGCCTTCTTGCACTTTTCCGGGCGTTCCCGGTCGGCAGGCGCTGAAACAAGGTTGTAACTCGTTGGTTTGTAATGAGTTGCGAATCAGGCCGAAGCGCAGCCGAAGGCAGGGAACAGGCGGCCTGCCACTTTCGGACTGACGAAAAATGGCAGGTTGCCCAAAAATGTCCCGGATGACGGGCCGTTGCCCGTGAGGGTGAGACGATGCAGCCAAAGACGCCGGCGGGCGTGCGAAACGAATCGGGCTTTACGCTGATCGATTTGCTGTTTGTCATTGCTCTGATCGGTCTTCTGTCGACGCTTGCGATACCCGGGCTGATGAAGGCCCGCGGTGCGGCGCAGGCCGCTTCGGCACTCGGCTCGATCCGGGTGATCAACAGCGGCCAGCTCAGCTTTGCGATCTCGTGCGGCCTGGGCTTCTACGCGCCGGATTTGCCGACGCTGGCCAAAAAGCCAGCGGGGTCGGTCGAGGGATTCGTCGCGGCTGAGCTCGGCACCGGTTTGACAGTGAACCGCAGCGGCTATGTCTTCAGCATGGCAATCACGCCGGTCCCTGGCACACCCGGAACGTGCAACGGGCTGGGGGCCGGACAGACAGGTCCAGGGTATGCGCTTGTGGCCGACCCGTTGTCCGTCGAGTTCCCGCCGCGCTACTTCGGTACGAATGCCGACGGCGTGATCTACGAGGACGCCAAGACGCTCAACGCGACGATGCCGGAGACCGGACCGCCGCCGTCGGGGCATCCGATCAAATAAAGCCCAAATCCCAAATCCCAACTCCGCAAATCCCAACGGGTCCCAACTTCCAACGCCCAACTTCCAACTCGGAAGTTGGGCGTTTTTTTTGTGTTGGCAATTGGGAATTGGGAGTCCGTTTGGGAGTTGCCCGCCGCCGCTTGCCGTTTGAGGCGAAGGCAAGCTCTGGCGAGGCCTCGCCGTAGCGCGCGCCAGTTTCTTGTCGCGCGCGTAGGCGGGGGAGTTGGGAATTGGGAGTTGTGAATGTTATCGTTACCGCAATTTCTTTGTTCCAGGGGGAGGGACGACTGATGCTCACGCGTACCACACGGCTTGCGGCTGTGCTGGGAGCGGTGCTCGTGACCGCGATCTCCGCAGCGGCTCAAACCGTGACGACGCCGAAGCAGCACTTCGGCTTCAATATTGGCGACGACTATCACCTCGCCAACTACACCCAGTTCGTCGAGTACTGGCAGAAACTCGACAAGGAATCAGATCGCATGAAAGTGGTGGAGATCGGCAAGACGGCCGAAGGCCGTCCGCAGCTGATGGCCATCATCACGTCGCCCGAGAACCACAAGAAGCTCGATCGCTACAAGCAGATCTCGCGGCAGCTCGCGCTCGCCGAGGGACTGACCGACGAGCAGGCCCGGGGGCTCGCGCGCGAGGGCAAAGGCGTCGTCTGGTTCGACGGCGGACTGCATGCGACCGAAGTGTTGGGCGCGCATCAGCTGATTGAAACCGTGTACCAGCTCGTCAGCCGCAACGACGCCGAGACGACGCGGTTCCTGAACGACCTGGTGATCCTGGCGGTCCATGCGAATCCGGACGGCATGGAGCTCGTGTCGAACTGGTACATGCGCAACCCGAAGCCGGAGGAGCGGTCGAGCGGCGGCATCCCCCGCCTGTATCAGAAGTACGTCGGGCACGACAACAACCGCGACTTCTACCTGTCGTCGCAGCCGGAGAGCACGAACATGAATCGCGTGCTCTACCACGAATGGTTCCCCCAGATCATGTACAACCATCACCAGACCGGCCCGGCCGGCACGGTGATGTTCGCGCCGCCTTTCCGCGATCCGTTCAACTACAACTACGACCCGCTGGTCCCGGCGCAGCTCGATCTCGTCGGCGCCGCGATGCACAGCCGCTTCGCGGCGGAGGGCAAGCCGGGCGTGACGAGCCGGCGGGGCGCGAACTACTCCACGTGGTGGAATGGCGGCCTGCGGACGACGGTGTACTTCCATAACATGATCGGGCTGCTGACGGAGACGATCGGCAATCCGACGCCGATGCGCATTCCGTTCCTGCCGAATCGCCAGCTGCCGGACTCCAACCTGCATTTCCCGATCGAGCCGCAGGAATGGCATTTCCGTCAGTCGGTGGATTACTCGATCACCGCCAACTACGCCGTGTTCGACATCGCGTCGCGCAACAAGGAGAACTTCCTCTTCAACATCTACCAGATGGGGAAGAACTCGATCGCGCGCGGCAGCAAGGATTCGTGGACGCCGACGCCGCGCCGCGTGATCGCGGCGCAGGCGGCGCTCAATCCGGGCGGCGGGTCGCGGCGGCCGGGGCGGCGGTGCGGCACCCAGGCGGGGACGAGCCCGATGCGCCCGGCGCCGGCCGTGGCGGCGGCGGCGCGACCGCGGAGGATTTCAAGAAGCTGCTTCGCGACCCCAAGATGCGCGATCCACGCGCATTCATTCTGCCATCCGATCAGCCGGATTTCCCGACCGCAACGAAGTTCGTCAACGCGTTGATCAAGACCGGCGTCACCGTGCACCGGGCGGCGCAGCCATTCTCGGCGGGCGGCAAGAACTATCCGGCCGGTTCCTACGTCGTGAAGTCCGCGCAGGCGTTCCGTCCGCATGTGCTCGACATGTTCGAGCCACAGGATCATCCGGACGACATTCCGTATCCGGGCGGTCCTCCGACGCGGCCCTACGACAATGCCGGCTGGACGCTCGCCTACCAGATGGGCGTGAAGTTCGATCGCATTCTCGACGGCGTCGAGGGGCAGTTCGAGAAGCTCGAGGGATTGCAGAAGCCCGCGGCCGGCAAGCTCACGGGCACGGGCAATGCCGGATACATCTTCAGCCACGCGACCAACGACTCGTTCATCGCCATCAACCGGCTGATCGCGGCAGGGGAGAGCGTCGCGTGGTTCACGACGGGGCCGCAGCAGGGCGCATTCTTCGTGACGGCGCGTCCGTCGACCAGCGCCGCGGTCACCAAGCTTGCGGCCGATCTCGGGCTGAATTTCGAAGCGGTCGGCACGCGACCGTCAGGCACGGCGATCGCGCTCAAGAAGTCGCGCATTGCGCTCGCTGATCAGTATGGCGGCTCGATGCCGTCAGGCTGGACCCGGTGGCTGCTCGAGCAGTTCGAGTTCCCCTTCGAGGTCGTGTACCCGAAAGCGCTCGACCTCGGGAACCTGTCCGCCAAATACGATGTGATCATCTTCCCCTCCGGCGTCGGACCTGCCCCGGCGGCCGGCGGCCGCGGCGGCCGTGGCGGCGGCGGCGGGGGAGGCGGCGGCCGCGGGGGCGGTGGCGGTTCGATCCCGGCCGAGTTCGAGCCCATGGTTGGCTCTTACACGGCGGCGCAGACCGGTCCGCAGCTGAAGAAGTTCGTCGAGGACGGCGGCACGATCCTCGGCGTCGGCCGGTCGGCGATGAACCTGGCGCAGCTGTTCGAATTGCCGGTGGGCAACCATCTCACCGAGAAGTCGCCCGACGGCTCCGATCGGCCGCTGCCCTCCGAGAAGTTCTACGTGCCCGGGTCGGTGCTGAGCGTCGCGATCGACAACACAGCGCCGATTGCCCACGGCATCACCAACCCGGTCGACGTCTTCTACGACAACAGCCCGGTGTTCAAGCTGAGTCCCGCGGCCGCCTCGAAGGGCGTCCGGGCGATTGCGTGGTTCGACTCCGCGGCGCCGCTCCGCAGCGGCTGGGCCTACGGACAGGGCTACCTCGAGGACGGCATCCAGGTGCTGGATGCGTCGGTCGGGAAAGGAAAGCTGTTCCTGTTCGCGCCGGAAATCACGTTCCGCGCGCAGCCGCACGGCACGTTCAAGTTCCTGTTCAACGGGATTCACCTGGCAGGAGCAGGCGCGGCGGCAACGCCGACCACCAGCAGCGCCTCACGCTGAACGCGACGGCGTTCGGCGCTGGACGCTGGAAAAATCAAAGGGCCGGGCAGCTAATAGTCTGCCCGGCCCTTGTTTTGTCTCGCACTTCTTGACTTCTTACTTCGCACTTCTTACTTCTTCTTGCCCTTCGCTTTCATCGCCCGGCGCGGCTTTGCCTTCGCCTTGGCGCTGCGGCGCGCCTTGGCCTTCGGCGCGGCCTTTTTGCCCCGTGACGCGGCCTTCTTGGCCCGTGGCGCTGCCTTTTTCGCCTTCGCCGCCTTGCGCGCCTTGCCGACCCGCTTTGCCGCCGCCTTCGCCGTCGTCTTCGCGCGCTTGACGGCACGCTTCACGGTGCGCTTGACCGCCCGCGTGGACTTGGCCGCCTTCGACGCGACGCCCGAGGCCGTGCTCTTTGCCGTGACGGCAGCGCTGGATGCGGCGGCCGCCGCCGAATCCGCGACGCCGGAGACGGTGTCGACCGCGGCGCCTGCCGTATTCGAGACGACCCGCGCGGCGCTGCCGAGCGTGCCGCCGACGTATTCGGCCGTGCGCGACAGCGCGTCGTCCGACGAACTCGAGCTTCCGACGACCTGATCCTCTGCCATGGGTGCTCCTCCCTGAATGTAAGCGTGTTGAACCGAACGGTTACTGACCTGAGCCGCTGCCCGCGCGCGGCGGCGCGGGTGGCGCCGGCATCTTGTCCTTCGGGAACCGCGGCAGCATCTCGTCACGCATGGCGAGATGGTAGAGCGCCGCGGCGATCGCGGTCGCCGATTTCTTGACGTCGTCTTCGATGATTCGCTCGTAAGTGTCGAGGTTCGTGTGCCAGGTGTACGAGTTGTACTCGATGGGATCCTGGCTCAGGCCGATGCCCGGCAGCCCCGCCTCGTTGAACGACGTGCTGTCGGTGCCGCCGCTGCGCCGGCTGTTCGTCGCCAGCGCACCCATGATGCCGAGGTCCTCGAACGGCGCGAACGCTTCGCGAAGAATCGTCGCCGCCTCGGGCGGGCCGAACACGCTGGCGCCGCGGATCCGGCCGGTGCCGGAGTCGACGTTGAAATAGCCGGCGAACTTCTGGAACTCCGGCTTCGGGTTCTCGAACGTGCCGAAATGCTCCTTCACGTACGCCTTGGATCCGAGCAGCCCCTGTTCCTCGCCGCCCCACAGCGCGACACGAATCGTCCGGCGCGGCTGCACGCCGAGCGCCTTGAGGATGCGCGCGGCCTCCATCATCACGGCACACCCGATCGCGTTGTCGGTCGCGCCGGTCGCTGAGTGCCACGAATCCAGGTGGCCGCCGAGCATCACCACTTCGTCCTTCTTGTCCGTCCCGGGAATCTCGGCCACTGCGTTGTAAGACGTTCGTCCGTCCGGATATGTCTTGTTGACGATCGTGAATTCGAGCTTGACCGGCATGCTGTCCGCGAGCAGCCGCGAGATGCGGCCGTAGTCCTCGTTGCGCAGGACGACGGTCGGCACCGCCTTCATGATGTCGAACGTGCGATTGTTGAAGGCACGAATCTGCCCGTGATCGCGTCCGCCGTCGTTGATCCGGACGGCGGCGCTGCCCTCGACCAGCATCGCGATCGATGCGCTCGTTGACCTGATTGGCGGTGAGCGCGCCTTCGCGCGGGCTGCTGCTGTCCGCCGCGCCCACCGCGGCCGCCGCGGCCTTCCTGTGGCGGCGCGTTCGGGTCGTACTGCTTCTTCAGGTCGTCATCGTTCCGGCGAAGCGACGGCTTGGTGATCGAGCACGCCGACCGACGCGTGGCGGCCGACCAGCACCATCCGCCCCTTGACCTTGGGCGTCGTTTCCGCGATCCACTCTGCCAGCTCGGCCTCGAGCGGCTGCTGCGGCGGCACGATCTGCATCGCGTCCGCCGTCACCGTGCCGTTGGTCGAGGGAGTCCAGGCAAGCACTTCGCCGACGAGGCTGTCCTTCACGGGTGAGAGGATGAAGCCGGAAAACCGCTCGTTGAGCCAGCCGGGATGGCCGAAATCCCACGGCTCGAGACGGCCGTTGACGAATCCCCATTCGGTCATCTGCTTGACCGCCCATTCCGCGGCCGCCTTGTGGTTCGGCGATCCGGTCAGGCGCGGGCCGTACACGTCCGTCAGGTAGTGCATGGTCCGCATGATCTGCGAGTTGTCCTGCCCTTCCTTGCGGATGCGGGCATTCATTTCGTGATCGATGACTTCCGATGGCGCTGTGCGGGGCCGCGGCAACGGTCAGCACGACCGCGGCGGCTATGGCAGTTCTGAACATTTGTGCTCCGTGTAGTGCCTGGGGCATGGTGTGCGGCATAGTAACGTAGAACGAGTGAGGCGTGGCATATCAATATCACGCAAAAGTGCTGAGCGAGCTGGCGCGGCACGGATTGAGGCCGCAGGGGGACTACATCGCCGGAGAAACTGCGCGACGCGGTCCTCGACCTTTACAAATATGAGATCCGCGCAGCTGCGCGGGGAGCTGCTTGCCGGCCGACATTCCCAAGCGCGACTACGCCTCACACGTCGTCGAACGCGGAAGCGATACTGGCTGCTTTCCGTCCCCGTGCAGCTCTGGACGGCTGCGTGGCGGACCGGACGGCGCCGTTTGAGGCGTGGTGATGCTGGACTACGAAAAGCTCGGACTCTTCTACCTCGGCAGGCGCGTCGATCCGGCCACGGGCACGACTCTCGACGAGCCGGTACCTGTACGACTCCCGCGATCTCGTGACGCACGCGGTGTGCGTCGGCATGACCGGCAGCGGCAAGACGGGCCTCTGCCTGAATCTGATCGAAGAAGCGGCGATCGACGGCGTGCCGGTGATTGCCATCGACCCGAAGGGCGATCTCGGAAACCTGCTTCTGACCTTCCCGGGCTTGTCCTCTGAAGACTTCGAGCCATGGATCGATCCCGATGAAGCGAGGCGTGCGGGCCGCGACCCGAAGGCCTACGCCGCGGAGGAGGCGAAGCGCTGGAAGGAGGGCCTGGCGCAATGGGGCCAGGATGGCGCGCGCATCAAGAAGCTGCGGGAATCAGCCGAGTTCGCCATCTACACGCCCGGCAGCCGGGCAGGTACGCCGGTTTCGATTCTCAGTTCCTTTGCGGCCCCGCCCGCAGCCGCGCGCGAGTGACAGCGAACTGCTTGCCGAAAGGGCGGCAGGGACCGCAACCAGCCTGATTGCGCTCGCGGGAATCGACGCGCCGCCAAGGAGCCGCGAGCACACGATCCTCGCGACGCTCCTGGCGTCGTCCTGGCGCGTAGGCAAGGACCTCGATCTTTCCTCGCTGATCCAGCGCTGCAACACCGCCGATTCAGAAGGTCGGCGTGGTCGATCTCGAGTCCTTCTTCCCGGCGAAGGAGCGATTCGAGCTGGCGATGAAGCTGAATGGCCTGCTGGCCGCGCCCGGCTTCGAGCAGTGGCTCGAAGGTGCGTCGCTGGATCCGGCGGCCTTGCTCTATACCGCCGACGGCCGGCCGAGCGTAGCGATCTTCTCGATCGCGCATCTCGGCGACGCGGAACGGATGTTCTTCGTCTCGCTGCTCCTCAACAACGTGGTCAGCTGGATGCGCCGGCAGACCGGGACGGCAAGCCTTCGCGCGATTATGTATATGGACGAGATCATGGGGTATTTCCCACCGGTCGCGAACCCGCCGTCGAAGCAGCCGCTGCTGACGATCCTCAAGCAGGGACGCGCGTTCGGCATCGGCGCGGTTTTGGCAACTCAGAACCCGGTGGACCTCGACTATAAGGGTCTCGGGAATACCGGCACGTGGTTCCTCGGACGCCTTCAGACCGACCGCGACAAGCAGCGCGTGCTCGACGGGCTCGAAGAGCGCGGCGGCCGGCTGCGTCGACCGGGCAGAAGCGGACCGTCTGCTGTCGTGGACTCGGCAAGCGCGTGTTCCTGCTGCATAACGTCCACGAGATCGCGCCGCTGCTGTTCCAGACGCGCTGGACGATGTCATATCTGCGCGGGCCGATGAGCCGCGAGCAGATCCGTGAGGCTGTCGGCCGCTGCGTCTGCTCCCCAGGCTGCGGAATCTGCGCCGGTGCGATCCTGCGGCGACCGCGAGCGCCAGCGGCGCCGGCAGCAGCCACCCGTCCGGCAGCGGCGTCGAGGTGGCCGTCCAGTGGTGCCGCCCGGCATCCAGCAGTTCTTCATCCCCCCCTCAGCGGGTGGCCGGGTGGCGCGTTACCGTCCAGTCGTTCTCGGTGCCGCGCAGGTGCGATTCTTCAGCGACCCAAGCTGGAGGTCGAATGAAACTCGCACATCCTCTATTCCGCGCCGTGTCGGATGCCGTCCGATCGCGGTGGATTGGGACGGCCGCCGCACCCGAAGACGAGAGCCGTCCGCGATCTGCGGCGCGGAGCCGGATCCGCGGCGCCGCCTTCGGCCGTAGCCGCCGGACGCGCGCTGAAACCGCGCAAGAGCTTTCGGCCTGGCAGAAGGATTTCGCCGCCTCGCTGGCGCAGAATGAGCGCATTGAGCTGCTCCACGATCGCGAGCTGAAGCTCATCTTCGAAACGTGGACGAAACCGAGCGCGAATTCCGCATCGCGGCTGCAAGAGGCTCAGCGCGAGGCACGAGACGAGGCGGTCGACGCGATGCGGAAGAAGTACGCCGCCAGACAGGCGCAGCTCGAGGACCGCGTGCGTCGCGCCGAAACGGACGTGGCGAAAGAGTCGCAGCAGGCTTCGCAGGCGAAGCTTCAGACCGCGGTGTCGGTCGGCGCGGCCGTGTTGGGTGCGCTATTCGGCCGGAAGACCGTCAGCGTTGGCAATCTCGGCCGCGCCACGACCGCGGCTCGCGGCGTCGGCCGGAGCATGAAGGAGAGCCGAGGACGTCAAACGCGCGTCGGAGAATGTCGAGGCGATAAGTGAAAAGGGCGAGGACTCGAAGAGGAGATTCGGAACGAGACCAGGCGATCGCCTTACGCTATGACGGCGAGCGCTCGAGCTGGAGCGAATCGAGCTCTCGCCAAAGCGCGGCCAGGTGTCGGTGCAGTTCGTCGCGCTGGGATGGATTCCGGGCGGCGGGGAACCGTCCGTGAGTCCGACCAGGGCACAGCCGATAGGCGGCGCGCTCGCGGCCGGCCTGCCATCGCTGCTGGCGGCGGCGTGCCGGGCGCGGCGAGCCGCTCGCCGACGCGCGACCCAGCACCGAAGTCCGCGAGCTCCCGCACCGCGACGGTCAGCTCGTGCTGCCGCTGCGAGACGGGATCGGTGCGCTTCGCGGTCATTGGCGATTCGGGCCGCGGCGACGACCGCAGAACCAGGTCGCGCGGCAAATGGTGGCCTGGCGCAGAAGTTTCCGTTCGACTTCGTCCTCATGCTCGGCGACAACATCTATCCTCCGCACACGCCCGCCGAGTACCGTCAGAAGTTCGACGGACCCTACCGCGCCCTGCTCAGGCCGGCGTCACTTTTCACGCGGCGATCGGCAACCACGATGACCCGGCGATCTTCAACTACACGCCGTTCAACATGGACGGGCACCGCTATTACACGTTTCCCGGAAGCGAGAAGACACTCGGCGGGCTGGCCGGCGCGGGCGTCCGATTCTTCGTGCTCGACAGCCGATCGGTGGATCGGCCGACAGGTCGAATGGTTGACGCGCGAGCTCGCCGGATCGCGCACGCGCGTGGAAGATCGTCTACTTCCATCATCCGCTCTATACGTCCGGCCGCTATCGCGTCGGCGCCAGGGCTCTGCGCTCCGCGCTCGAGCGGACCTTCGTCGAACGGCGACGTCGACGTCGTCCTCTCGGGGCACGAGCATTTCTACGAACGCATTCAGCCCGCAGCACGGCATCGTCTACTTCGTCTCCGGTGCCGGCGGCGCGCTTCGCCTCAATGACATCCGGCCCTCGACGATCACGCGCGGCGTGGGTTCGACGACGACACGCATTTCATGCTGATGGAGGTCACGGGACACGAGCTGTACTTCCAGGCAATCAGCCGCGAAGGTAAGACCATTGACGCCGGCGTGATCAGCCGGCCGAAGGAATGAACAGCGGCCGATCGGGGCAGGGGCCCGCTTCGCGAATCTGACGGATCTTGTCGAGGAATGCGCGCACCCAGAGCTTCGGGTTCCGGCTCTCGACGCTCACCGCATCGTATTGCGTCATTCGCGACGCCGTGAAGAGCTCCTCGATCTGCTGCGTGGAGAGTTGCTCGATCAGCGACAGCAGCTTTTGACGGCCGCCCTCGGAGATGTGACCCTCGGGAAACGTCGCGCCCTCGTACGGGAGCGACTCCATGCTCACCTTGCATGTTTTCGCGTCTGCCCAGACAGGATGCTTGCGCCAGTTGTGCAGATCCAGCTTCGCGGGACCGAACGTGCCGCCGACGTCGTGCATGATGGCCATTGGCGTCGCGCAGGCCCCGTCCGGCCGGTCGCCGCCAGGGGGACACACGAGCCGCTGATTGTCGCTCTTGTTGTCCCAGTGCGCCAGGAAGACCGCGAGCAGACGCAGCGCATCGACCTCGTCGCGTGGGGAGCCGCCCCGTGCAGGGTCGATCTTGTCCAGCTCGAACCACGCCCAGCCCTGTCCGTCGCGCGCTTCGATCGTCCTCCCCGGCATTCGCCGCTCGAGCGCGACGTACTCGAATGATGGATCCTGTCCGAACCCAAGGCCGGCAGCCGCGCACGGGCGGCGCAGGCCCGTCTTCCGCAGACACTGCAGCGTGACGTAGGGATAGGACGGGCACCCGGAACACCGGACGCTTCGGACCACGAACATTCGATCGCTGCCGAACCCGAGCGCCGCCAGGAGACGCGTGGCGGCAACTTCGGTGTACAGCTCCTCGTTCGAGCGGCCGTATTTGACCTTCACGATCTGGCCGTCGGGAAGCTGGCAATCGAACTTCGGCGTCATCCCCCCCACGGTCTCGAATACGAACGTGCACGAGACATCCTCGGTTGGCTGCCAGCCGCCGGCCGGATTCGCGCCGAGGCGCGCTTCGGACACGGGAACATCGGGCTGCCGCCACACGCGCGCGGAGACAAACGCCGCATCTCGTGCGGCCGCAACCGCCGGGGAAACGGCGGCATCGACGGCTGGCGAAGTTCCGGAGCAGGCCCACTGGGTTCCGCAGAGGACCAGGAGAATCGGCAGGCTCTGTCGGGCGATCTTGGATGCGTCGCCAGCGTCGAGCCGGGTCCGGTAGGGCAGTCCGGGCCGCCACGACGCCTCGTCGAACGGCAGCATGATCACGCCGACGAGGAACAGCGACAGTGTGAAGAACGCGACGTACCCTGTGGCCGGGGCGTGCGACTGATACTCGATGGCGCCAAGCGTGACGCCCTCCATCAGCGCGGTCAGCACGCGCTTCAGCGTGCCGCCGTCCTGCGAATACAGCGCCTCGAGACCGATGAACCGGATGACGAACGCGGCGCCGAACAGCACGGCCAGCGCCTGAAGCAGCGGCACCCGCTCGCGCACGGCTGCCAGCGTCGTCAGCAGCTGCGCGAGGAAGAACACGCTGAAGAGCAGGAAGAGCAGCCCGGTCTCGGGGGTCACGAGGTTGAAGACCTGCGCGCAGGCGGCGAAGAGCGTCAGCAGGACGACGAGCCCTGAGACGTTCTCGAGCGCGCTCCTGCCGGCGTTCATCAGCCGGTCGGGGGCGAGCGCCCGTGCCCGCACGAGGCAGCCCATCAGCAGCATCGCCAGAACCATTGCCATCAGCGAAGGCGCCATCAACCGGACCGTTTCTGCAATACGCAGACCGCCCAGCAGAGCTACTGTCAGGAAGATTGCCGGCAGGACGAACGATTCGCGTTCGACTGTCATTTGCGGGGTTCGAAGACGCGCATCGGGTTGAGATCGGACGCATCCCGAACGAGGCCGCGCTGGAGTTCCGCGCGCAGCTCATCCGCAGATTTCAATCCGAGGTTGGTGTCGTCCACGACCAGGCGGTGGTCGGGCGCCAGCGAAATCGCGAGATCGACCGCGCGCAGGCCCTCCTTGAACAGCGCATCGTCGCTGTAGAGGCGTCCCCACCCCTGACGGTAATAGGCATACGCGACGTAGAACTGGGTGCGGGCGTCGCGCCCCGCGGGATCCGCGCGCGAGAAGGCCGCGCGCGCCTCCTCAAAGTGATCCCGCCGGAAGAACGCCAGGCCATCCTCGAAGGCCTGCTGATTTACGCGGTAGACGCCAATCTCCGCCTTCAGCCCACCGGTGACCTGCGCAATTGTCTGCGGCTGAGCTGCATAGAGCCAGACGATCAAACCGGCGTAGGCGGCGGCGAAGACCAGACCCAGGGCCCGGACCATGGGACGCATGATAGCGGAGTCCCCGCCAACGTTTTTGACGGGTCAGCCGTCTAATGCCTGTAGAAGTCTACATAGGGCCGGCAAGAATCCGGCGTTCGGCGTTCGGCGTTCGGCGCTCGGCGTTCGGCGTTCGGCGTTGGTCTTGGGAGTTGGTCTTTTTGGGAGTTGGGAGTTGTTTTTGGGAGCTGGGAATTGAACTTCACATATCCGACTGCGCTCGTGCTGCAAGCGCTGTCGCGAGGTTTCCACCACGGGTTCGACATCATGGATGCCACGGGGCTGCCGAGCGGGACGGTGTATCCGATCCTGCGACGCCTCGATCGCGAGGGGCTGCTGAAGTCCGCGTGGGAGAAAGCGGCCATCGCCCAGCGCGAGCAGCGGCCGCCGCGGCGCTACTACGAGATCACGAACGCCGGGCACGAGATGCTGGCCGAGGCCATCGAGCGGTATCGCGTGCTGGACCAGGCCGTCCCGCATGCGTCCGGGCGCCTCAAGCCGTCGAAAGCCTGACATGCGACGCGAACCCCTGCCGCTTCGTGCCTGCCTCGCGCTGGTTCGCGCGTGTTCCATGCTGGTGCCGTCCGCGTCGCGGCGCGACTGGCGCGCCGAATGGGAAGCGGAAATCCACTATCGGTGGGCCGTCGACAATCGCGGCCGTTTCGATCGGAGCGACTTCATGGATCTGTTCAGCCGTTCGCTTGGAGCGCTGCCCGACGCCGCGTGGCTGCGGCGCCAGTTCACCGCCGACGCCGACGTCGTCCACGATGTGCGACACGGAGTGCGGATCCTGTGGAAGACGCCATCGTTCGCGCTGTCGGCGATCTTCATTCTCGCGCTGGGCATCGGCGGCACGGTGGCGATCGTCACGCTGCTCGACACCCTGTTCTTCCGGTCGCTGCCGTATGCCGACGCGGATCGCGTGGTCACGATCTGGACGCGCAACGCCTCGACGCCGACCCAGCAGGACGATTTCGCGCCGGCCGACTTCCTCGATTTTCGCGAGCGCAGCACGAGCTTTTCCGCCATCGCCGCGGTCATTCCGTATTCGTACGACTACACGGGCGGGAGCGAGCCCGAGTCTCTGTTCGGCGCGCAGGTCACCGAAGGGTTCTGGGATGCCATCGGCATGCGTCCCCGGATGGGACGTGACTTTCTTCCTGAGGAGTACAAGATTGGCGGACGCAAGGCGGTGATCATCACCCACGGGCTGTGGCAGTCGCGCTTCGGCGGCGATCCGAACATCCTGAGCAGAACGATCACGCTGGACGAAGCATCTTTCGCAATCGTCGGCGTGCTGCCTCGCGAATTCGCACCGCAGCTCCTGCCGAGGCCGGGTGAACTGTCGGTGTGGGCGCCCAAGGTGATTCAGGAACACGACAGGCGCATCCGAGGCAGCTCGTGGTGGAACGTCGTGGCGAAACTGAAGCCGGAGGTGTCGGTCGCGGAGGCGCAAAAGGAGCTCGATACGATTTCCGCGGCGCTCGCCCGCGAGTATCGGACGAACGAAGGCCGGAGCGCGTGGATCGTCCCGATGCGTGATCACCTGATGGGCGACGTGCGGCTCTCGCTCTTCGTGCTCCTCGGCGCCGTCGTCCTCGTGCTGGGGATCGGCTGCGCGAACGTCGCCAGCCTGCTGCTGGCGCGGGGCATGGAACGCGAGCGCGAGTTTGCGATTCGCTCTGCAATGGGGGCGGGCAGGCTGCGACTCGTGCGCCAGCTCGTTGCGGAAAGCCTCCTCTTGTCGATCCTCGCGGCCGCCGCCGGTCTCGCGCTCGCGCACTGGACCATTCGCGCGATTGTCGCGCTTGCGCCCTCCGGGATTCTCCGCCTGCAGGAGGCCACACTCGACGCGCGCATGCTGGCGTTTGCGGCGTTGCTGACCACGCTGACGGCGATCGGCTTCGGCCTCATTCCGGCATTTCAGTTTTCCGGCCGCGCGCGCGACGCGCTGCGCGAGCGGCAGGCGAGCGGTCCCCGTGCCGTGCTCCGCCGTGGTCTCGTCGCCGCAGAAGTCGCGTGTGCGCTCGTGCTGCTCACCGGCGCCGGCCTGTTGGTGCGGAGCTTCGATCGGCTGATGAGTGTCGACCCGGGGTTCTCGCCCAGGAATGTCGTTACTGTTCAGGTGTTTGCCTGGGACCGGACCGGCACGGATGACAGGGTGAGGAGCTTTTTCGACTCGACGATCCGGCGGATGCGGACCATTCCCGGCGTTCAGTCCGTGGGTGCGGTGTCCGCCATGCCGTTTGCGATGTCGAACATCGATATCAAGACGACGATCGAGGTCGTCGGCCGGCCGGCCGTGGCCAGCCACGAACGCCCCGGCGCGTACCTGACGATGGCGACGCCCGGCTATTTCCAGACGATGACGATCCCGCTGCGGGAGGGACGCGTCATCGAGGATCGCGACACCAACGAGGCGCCCGCGGTCTGCGTGATCAGCAGCGAGCTCGCGCGGCGCGAATGGCCGGACGAGAGCCCGGTCGGCCGTCGAATCAAGGTCCAGTGGCAGGGACAGCCGGTTGAAGTCGAAATCGTCGGCGTCGTGAGCCAGATTCGGCACGAGCGGCTCGACCGTGCGGCACGCCCCGAGGTGTTCGTGCCGCTCGCGCAGGTGCCATTCGGGTCGATGACGTACGTCTTGAAGGGAAGCGGCGATCCTCGCGCGCTGATCGACGCTGCCAAGCGGGAGATCTGGGCGGTCGATCCGCTGCTGCCGGCCTACGATTCCGCGTCGGTCGAAGCGCTCGTGGAGGCGTCGGTCGTCCGCGAACGGTTCAGCATGACGCTGATGTCCGCCTTCGCGCTCGTGGCGCTGCTGCTCTGCGCCAGCGGGGTCTACGGGATCATCAGCTTCACGACGACGCAGCGCACGCGGGAGATCGGGGTGCGGATGGCTCTCGGCGCCGACGGTCCCGCGATTCAGCGGATGGTGCTTCGTGAAGGATCGATGGTGATCCTGACCGGCGTCGCGCTGGGGATCGCTGGAGCGATCGCCGGTGCGCAGTATCTCGCGACGCTGCTGTTCGAGATCAAGCCGGGGGACCCGGCGACGATCGTCAGCGTTTCGGTGGTCCTTGCGATGGTTGGTCTCGCCGCCTGTTACGTGCCCGCACGCCGCGCAACGCGTGTGGATCCGCTGGTTGCGCTGCGAAATGAGTAGCCATGCATTCGTAGCGCAGCCCTTTAGGGCTGCCTGCGCGTTGGCAGGCCTTTAGGCCTGCGCTGCGAGGCAAGGCTAAACCCTGCGCTACGAGGCCCCCAGATCGAGCGCCACAATCTGCTTTCTGTCGCGCAGGTAGAGTCTCGTGCCGCACAGCGTCGGCACGGTCCACGCGGTGTTCTCCAGCACCTGAGCTTTGGCGTGGATCGTCAGGCCCGATTCTCCCGGCGTGGCGATCACGAGCTTCCCGTCCTCGTCGAGAATGATCAGCTTGCCGTCCGCGCTGATCAGCGTCGAGCGCGCGACGCCACGATCGCGCCACACCATGTCGCCGGTCAGCACGTCGATGGCCGCGAACGGTGCGGCACCGAAATCACCGTTCGACGCGTAGATGCGGGTTCCCACCCTCACGGCGTTGCCGAAGTGGATGCGCACGCGCTGGTTTGCCCACACTTCCTTGACGTCCACCTTGTCGCCCTGGCGCGCCAGCTTCAGCACGCGGCTCCCGCCGTTGTAGGCGGACGACACGAACAGCAGGTTGTCGGGTCCCCAGATTGGCGTGGCGACGTTGACGCCCTGCTCGGCGCGGTGCGCGACGGTCCATTCGAGCGCGCCGGTTGCCGGGTCCAGGCCCGAGACCTCACCGAACGTGAACACCACCAGCTCGGGTCGGCCGTCGAGATCGATCAGCAGGGGAGACGAATATCCGTTCTGAAAATCCTGCGAGCGCCAGGCGAAGGCGCCGGTCTCCGCGTTCACCGCAACGACGCCGCGCCCCGGACCACCCGCGGTGGTGATAATCAGATTCTTGAAGGCCACCGGGCTCGCGGAATAGCCGCAGGCACGGACGACCTGAGCTCCGCCTTCGACGAGATCGATCGACCACTGCTTCGCGCCGGTGCGCCGGTCGAAGCTGTTCATCAGGCCGCCCGCGCTGATCGTGACGAGCCGATCCCCCATGATGAGCGGCGCCGCGCGCGGCGCCGGACCGAGCCGCTCGCTGCAGGTCTCCCTGAACGGCGCCTCGAACCGCGACTCCCACTTCGTCTTTCCGGTCGCGGCGTCGAGCGCGATCACGACGTCCTGGGCCTCCGCGCGATAGACGGTATAGAGCGTCTCGGCGTCGCTGACGATCGCGGAGTACCCATCGCCGAGCGGACGCTGCCACAGCCGGCGTGGACCCTCCGCCGGCCATGACGTCGCGAGCGCGGGCGCGTCGGTGACGAAGCTGCGCGACGGTCCGCCCCACTGCGGCCACGCGTGCGAGCCCTTGCCCGCCTCGGCCGCGGTCGCCAGCAGCGCGACGACGGCGAGCAGAGGGATCATCGCGTCGCCTCTGCCGGTTTCGTAAACAGCTGCGGATCGACCTTCGGATTCACTTCGGCCGACTTGACGGTGAACGTCTGCGAAGCCTCGGGCTGTCCATCGAACAGCGCGCGCGTCGCGTGCGGGAGCATCAATCCGCCGGTTTGGCGAAAATCCGAATACACGAGCGTGTACGTGCCGATTTCACCGTCGCGATTTCGATCGACCAGTTCGATGCTGTGCAGGCGGCCCGACTTCGCGTCGGCGGCGACCGTCACGTCCAGGTCCCCGTAGCGCACGCGCACCCGTTCGACCGGCGCGCCATCGATGCTGGCCGATGGAAGCGCGGCCGCTTTGAATCCCGCTTGCCTGCGGGCCTTCAGGAGGGCAAGCGGGTGGCGCCAGAAATTCCGTTCGAGGGTCGGGCGAGCATCGGCAGGCATTGGATATACGTTCCCTTGAACGTCGGTCCACTGCGCCGAGCGCGTCAGGTACCGTCGCAATCGTCCTGGATGCGCCCTGCATGTTTGGCATCGTCCGCTCGAGTCTTGCCTCGCCGGGGAAACGCAGGATCGTACCGAGTCGTGATGGTGACGTCCGTGTCTCCGCGGCGCTGAACCTGCGAGGCCGTTTCGACATACGACGTGACGTTGTCGACGGCGGCAGCGCCACCCATCGCGGCGACCGCCTTCTCGAGAACCTCGCGGCCTCGCGCGGCGGCAGCGGTTCCCGCGGGCATCGCCGGCGCGGGTTTCGGGATGAACTTCTCTGGCGAGGCGATGAACCGCTTGCGGCACTCGTCGGAGCCGAAGATATAGATCTTCCCTTCGTGCACGAAGTAATCGGATGGATTGGCGCCGGTGGGTGGGCCCATGCGCGCGCACATGCCGCCGAGCTGAATCTCGTATTTGTCAGGATTGCGCTCGAACGTCGCCTTCGTGTCCGGCGTCGAGAACAGATAGCGGAACCGGCCGCGCTCCACGCTGATGGCCGATTTGCCGAACACCTCCTTGCCCTGCTGCAGCAGGACGACGGTGTCGACGCCGTCGAGCGCTTCGGCAATTTGTGGCGGCTGAGCGGCCGCGGCGGCCGGAAATGACGCGAGCACGGCAAGAAAGACCAGCGAGAGTTTTTTCATGATGAATGTCCTTCTTCAGTGACCTACAAAAATCCGCGAGAATCCGCGTCCCGTGACGTAAGAAGATCCGCGAAAATCCGCGTCCCGTGACGTAAGAAGATCCGCGAAAATCCGCGTTCCGTGACCTAAAAAGATCCGCGAAAATCCGCGTTCCGTGACCTGTAAAGATCCGCGAGAATCCGCGTCCCGTGACCTATCCGCGGGAATCAGCGTCTTAGCTGACTCGCAGAGCAACCATGGGATCCACTGACGCCGCGCGCCGCGCCGGGACGAGGCAGGCGATCGCGGCGACCGCCGTCAGCACCATCGCCACCGCAACGAACGTCACCCCATCAGTCGGCTGCACGCCGAAGAGCATCGTCGACAGCACCTGCGCGAGCACGAGGGCGCCGGCGCAGCCGAATGCGAGCCCGATCAGCACCAGCTGCAGTCCCTGGCGCAGCACCATCGAGAGCACGTTGGAGCGCTGCGCGCCGAGCGCCATGCGCACGCCGAACTCCTGCGTGCGCTGGTTGACGGAGAAGGCAATCACGCCGGCGATGCCGGCGGCGGTGATGACCAGCGCCAGCAGCCCGAACAACCCGAGCAGCGTGGCGGTGAGCTTGCGCGGCGCCAGCGATGCGGACCGCACTTCGGCAAGCGTGCGGAACCGTTCGACCGGCTGGTCGGGGTCCACCGCATGCACCGCGGCCCGGATCTCCCGCGCCATCACCGACGGATCGACCTCGGATCGCACGAGCCAGTTGGTCGAAAGCTGCTCGGTCTGGAACATCGGCACGTACACGTCGTCGGTCGGTTCCTCGTTGAGCTGCTGCCGGGTGTCGGCGACGATGCCGACGATCGTGGACCACGATTCGCCGTTGTCTCCCGAGATGCGAACGCCGATTGGACTCTCACCGCCCGGCCAGTAGTGCCGGGCCATCGTCTGGTTGACGATGACGACGCCGGCGCTGCCGCGGAGATCGGAGGCAGTAAAGGGACGTCCGGCGGCGACCGGTTGTCCGAGTGTCGCGAAGTAGTCCGGCGTCGCCAGCCTGACGTTGACGCGTTGCCGCGGCACGTTGGCGGGCAGCGCGCGTCCGGCGACGATCACGTCGGAGCGGAACGGACCGAGATCGTTCAGCGGAAACGTCCCGGCGCCGCCGGCGCTGATCACGCCGGGAATCGTTTTCATCTGCGCCTCGACCCGCTGCCAGAAATCGGCGCGCCGGCCGCGGGGATACTTCGTGAAGTTCAGGTCGATGCGCATCGTCAGGATGTTGTCGGTGCGGAACCCCGGATCCACCTGCTGGAGCTTCAGCAGGCTGCGGATCATCAGGCCGGCGCCGATGAGCAGCATGAAGGACGCGGCAACCTGCACGACTATTAACGCGCTGCGCATCCCCTGACGTCCCTGCGTCGAGCGGCTGCCCTCTCGCAGTGCCGTCGCGTGGGACAGCTTGCCGCCGATTGCCGGCACCGATCCGAAGATCAGTCCGGTCGCCATCGACACGACGAGCGTGTAGAGCAGCACGGTTCGATCGATGCCGATTTCAGATGCACGGGTGGTGAAGCGGGCGGCGAAGGCGACGAGAAGATCGAGGCCCCAGCCGGCGATGGCGAGGCCGAACACACCGCCAAGCAGCGCGAGCAGCGTGCTTTCCGTCAGAAGCTGGCGCAGCAGCCGGCCGCGGCTTGCGCCCAGCGCGGAACGGACCGCGATCTCGCGCTCGCGCCGGACCGTTCGTGCGAGCATCAGGTTGGCGACGCTGGCGCAGACGATCAGCAGCACGAAACCGGCGGTCCCGAGCAGGACGAGCAGCGTCGTTCTGAAGGTACCGGTCAGCTCCTGGTGCAGTGAAGTCGCGCGAGTGCGATAGCCGCGGGACGCGGGGTAGGCCTCCGGATACTCCTGCTGAAGCCGGGCGGCGACGAGATCGATGTCGGCCTGCGCTTTTCGCAGACTGATGCCGTCGCGAATGCGTCCGAACGCCAGCATCATGCGCGCCCCGCGACTCTCGACGAATTTCGGGTCAGACCTGAACGGACAGGCCGACGTCGGCATGTAGACGTCGACCTCGAGCGGATACTGCGGAAACGCCGGCAGCACGCCGACGACCTGGTGCGGCCGGTCGTTCATCTGAAACACTCGGCCGACCACCGACGGGTCGCCGCCAAAACTCCGCTGCCAGTACGCGTGGCTCAGGACGAGCACCGCGGGCGCTCCCGGCCGGTCGTCGGCCGCTTCGAACGTGCGGCCATAGAGAGATTTCACGCCGAGAACGTCGAAGAAGTTGGCGGAAACGACGCCCGTGGACACCCGCTCGGGTTCCGGCCGGCCGAGCAGGATGAACCACATGTTGTGGAATTCCACGACACCATCCAGGCTCGCCGACGTCCGGTAATCGAGAATCTCCTTGTATGAGAACGGCATCTGCGCGCCGGACGCGAGCGGCTGCTCCTGACGAAGCACGACGAGCTGTTCGCCCTTTTCATACGGCAGCGGCTTGAGCAGCACGCCATTGACGACGCTGAAGATTGCGCTGTTGGCGCCGATGCCGAGCGCCATCGTCAGAACGATGACGAAGGCAAAGCCCGGGTCGCGGCGGATGTTGCGCACGCCGTAGCGGAGGTCCTGGGCGAGCGTTTCGAAGGTGCGAGACAACCACGTGTCCCGCACGTCGTCCTTGACGCGATCCATCTGCCCGAACGCCTTGAGCGCGGCGCGCCGCGCTTCCTCCGGCCCCATCCCTGCGCCGACGTTCTGTTCGGTCAGCATGTCCAGATGGAACCGCAGCTCCGAGTCGAGCTCGCGCTCGTACCGCTCGCGGCGGAAGAGCGAAGAGAGTCGGGTGCGTATCCGGCGGGTCATCGTGGCTCTCGGCTGCTAGGTGTCGGCGAGCACCCGGCGAACCGCTTCGGAAAGACGCTCCCAATTGCGGGTTTCTTCGGTCAGCTGCTTCCGGCCGGCGCGCGTGAGCTCGTAGAACTTCGCCTGGCGGTTGTTGTCCGAGTTGCCCCACTGCGACGCGATCAACCCCTGTTGCTCGAGCCTGTGCAGCGCGGGGTAGAGCGAGCCCTGGTTGACCTGCAGCACATCCTCGGACACCTGCTGGATGTTGAGCGAGATCCCCCAGCCATGCTTGGGGCCCGCAGCCAGCGTCCGAAGGATCAACAGATCGAGAGTGCCCTGGAGCAGGTCCGACTTCTGTCCCATTCGTCCTCCTGTAGACGATCGACAAGAGCGTACGGTTCACTCTTGTAGATTGTCAAGGGGTGAACGGTGGGACGAATGGAAAGGCTAGCGGCCGATCGCCGCCGCGAGCGTCTGGCGTGCCGCCATGCTCACAGGCCGTCCGTTGATGGACTCGTATTCGTACGACACGACCATCCTGGCGGTGCCGGCGAACTTCAGTTTGGCGATCGTTTCGGTGGTGACGGGCACCCGCACGCCATCGAGGCTGGCGAACTCGCGGATGACGTTGACGAGACTGGTCCAGAACGACGGATTCTTCGCAAGGCGGCCCTCGACCCGGAGCACCTCCGTGCCGGTTTGATTGAGCACCATGCGGCCGTCGACCAGGAGCATGTCCTTCCGTTTCGGCTTGAGAGTAATGTAGCGGACGCCGTTCCCGTGCGTGGCGGCTTCCTCGAACTCGTAGTTGTCGCACGTCAGCTCGGCGCGGCGGGCCTGACCCTCCCCGATGAGCTCCTGCTCGCGCGCGAGCATCGTTCTCAGCACCTTGGCGCGGATTGTCTCCGAGCCGCGCTCGCTGACGATCTCATACCGGAACCCGTTCTGATCGAGCTCGGTCCAGGCTTCCAGCCAGGCTTCGTGGTTGAATTTTTCGTTGACCGCGTGCATCCGGCGGAATGCCCGGTATTGCTTCAGTGGAGTCTCGTCCAGCTGAGGGGCGGGGCTGGACCCCGCGCGGTCCTGACCGACCGCAGGCAATGAGCCAAATGTGGCGGCGGCAACCCACACAAGCACGGCGGTGACGCTTATGCGGTGTCCGCCGATCCAGTGTGTTGTGCTCATCACGGCTCCTTGCGGTTAGTACCGCAAGAACCGTGCTCACCAATGATCAGCTCGACGGTTCGCGATCGGGCCCTGGAACCCATTGTTTCCTGACATAACTTTGACGCGGCCGCAACCACGCCCCCACGGCCCCTCAGCTAATCTCCGTGGGTCTGGAGGTTTTGACATGGTCTGCAAGAATTCCGGGGGGCTGGTCGTCATCGCGCTTCTGGCGGCGTTGCAGGCGAGCGGTCAGGCCGCTGTCGTCCAGCGAGGGACGGACCTGCGAGCTCGCGAGGCTCAGCGCGAAAAGGACCAGCGGGTTGGCGACATTTTCGCGGCGATGGCTCTGCAGCCTGGATCGGTCGTCGCGGACATCGGCGCCGGACCCGGTTTCTTTACCGTCCGACTCGCGGAAGCCGTCGGTTCGGGCGGGCGAGTCCTCGCGGTGGATGTCAGCGCTTCGGTGCTGAGGTCGCTGCGGTCGCGCGTGGAGCAGGAGGGCCTGAAAAACGTCGAGGTGATCGAGGGGAGCGCTTCCAATCCCAATCTGCCCGAGGCGGTGCTCGACGCGGCGCTGATCGTAAATGCCTACCACGAAATGACCGAGCACCAGGCAATGCTCGAGCACATCAAAAAAGCGCTGAAACCCGGAGGGCGGCTGGTGATCGTCGAGCCGATTTCGCCGGGACGCCGCGACGGAACGCGCGAGGAGCAGACGCGCCAGCACGAGATCGCCCCCGGGTTCGTACAGCAGGATGCCCGCAGCGCCGGCTTCGACGTTTCAACACTCGAAGATCCGTTCTCCAACCATCACGGACACGGATCCGAATTCATGATTGTGCTGACGCGACCTGCGATTGCCGCCGGCGGAGCAGCATCACGATTGCGATCAGCAGAGCCCCGTATTCGAGCAGCATCACCGAAGGCGGCACGGTCCACCGGCCGCCCAGCCGCGCAAGGTGCCAGACGAGATACACCGGCATCACGCTCATCGTCCACACGATCAGGGGAATCGTGCTGCGTGAGAACAGGAACGGCGTGAGGCAAAGCAGATACCAGGGGTAGATCACGGGCGCGCCGAGCAGCGCAATCGCCATCGGCCAAGCCCACGCCGCCGGATCCGAGGCCGGCAGCCGCACGCGCGCCCACACCGCCGCCGACAAACCAGCCAGCAGCGCCAGCGCCGCCGCACCCTGCGGCGACGCGATCCACGCCACGCCGAAAAACACGGGTCCGTTGAAGCGGATGTTCGCGACGACGTTCGGAATGGCGCCGAGCGGGAACTCGCTGCCGAATGTGAACGGCAGATAGAGCAGCGCCGCGAGCGCGATTCCGAGAATCAAGTCGCGCGGCCGTACCCGTCCGATCAACAGAGGAACGAGGACGATCGGCAGCAGCTTCGTGGCGACCGCGAACACGAACGCGACGCACGCGAGCGCCGTCCTGCGGCGAGTGAGCCAGCAGGCGGCCGCGGTGATCCACAGAGCGCTTAGCGCGTCGATGTGCCCGCTGTGCGAAATCTCGAGCACGGTCAGCGGGTTCCATGCGTAGGCGAGCGTGAGCCACTCGCTGCGGCCGGTCGCCGCCAGCCAGCGCCACAGCACCGCAATCGTGAGGAGGTCGCAGACGACGAGCGCGAGCTTCATCGCGAGCGTCGAGTTGCCGATCGCGACGATCAGGCGGAAGAACAGCTGGGCCGCCGGCGGGTAAGGCGTTCTGTGCCGCCGGCTCGGCATCTGCGCGGTTTCCGCCGTGTGTGTTTGCGCGAGTGCAGGGTCGGCGGGGATGACCGTGTACGGGTTGTATCCGAGCCGCTGCACGCGGCCATCCCACAGGTAGCGAACCATGTCGCTGTCGGGACCCACAGGGGCGACCGCGGGCGGAATGCGAAACAGCACCGCGAGAGACAGCGCGATATAGAGAAGGTGGCGGGGTTGCGCGGGTGCGTCCCACACCCGCGCCAGCATCAGGACATACGAACCGCCGGCGACCGCGACGACAGCGAGAAAGAGAGGTGAGCCAAGCGGCGTCTGGCTGAGAACGAGCGCGAGGATGGCGGCGAAGTAGAAGCTGCCCGCCAGGGCGAGCAGCCTTGCAATGGAGACCGACGCCAGGCGCACGCCATATTATGCGTGCACGGCTACCGTCTCGACCGCCGTCGTCCGGGATTTCGCGACGTCGTCGAGCCCTTCGAGCAGGTCGGCGACCAGATCGCGATGATGCTCACATCCCGGGGACAGGCGGATCAGCGTGTCCGACAGGCCGAGCGCGGCGCGCGCCTCCGGCGGAATGGAGGCGTGCGTCATCCGGGCGGGATGGCAGAGCAGCGATTTGACGCTGCCGAGGCTTTCTCCAAGCGTGAAGAACTTCCGCGAGGAGACGAAGGCGACGACCTCGTCGACACTGCCGTCGAGCTCGAACGAAACCATCCCGCCGAATCCAGTCATCTGACGCCGCGCGATATCGTGGCCCGGATGTGACGGCAGCCCCGGGAAGTAGACCCTGCGAACCAGCGGATGGCTGTCGAGCGCCAGCGCGATCGCTTCGGCGTTCTCCGCGTGCCTCTGCATCCGCAGCTCGAGCGTCTGCAATCCGCGCAGCGTGAGCCAGCAGTCGAAGGCGGACGGCACCGCGCCCGTTGCGTTCTGCAGGAATTTGATCGGCTCGAAAATCGCCGGATCGCGCGCGAGCACCGCGCCCTGGATGACGTCCGAGTGGCCGGCGAGGTACTTCGTCACGCTGTGAAGCACGATGTCCGCGCCGAGCTCGAACGGACGCTGGAACAGCGGCGTCGCGAACGTGTTGTCGACGACGACGAGCGCGCCGGAGGCGTGGGCGGTGCGCGCGAGCGCCGGGATGTCGCAGACGAGCAGACGCGGGTTGGTCGGCGATTCAATCCACACCAGCCGCGTCCGCTCGCCGATCGCGCGGGAAACCTGCGCGGCATCGGCGAAATCCACCTGACGCAGGATGCAGCCGATCGGCTGGAACACTTTCGTCAGAATGCGATAGGTGCCGCCGTAGACGTCGGTCGGGATGACGATCTCGTCGCCGGGCTTGAGCCACGCCTGAAGCACCGCATTCTCCGCCGCGAGGCCCGACGCGAACACGGCGGCGTGCTGCACGCCTTCGAGATCCGCGAGCACCGCCTCGAGCCGGGCGCGCGACGGATTGTTCGTGCGCGAATAGTCGAATCCCTGGTGCACACCCGGCGCGCTCTGTTCGTAGGTCGACGTCTGGAAGATCGGGGCGACGAGCGCTCCGGTTGCTGGCTCGGCCGGCTGGCCGGCGTGGATCGTGCGGGTCGAAAACTCCATTGCCGGTCCTCCTCTCATCAAACTTCTTTAGTTCGTACTTCTTACTTCTAACTTCTTACTTCGTTACTTTCAGCTGACCGTCGTCGTCAGCCCCTGATCCATCGCCCTGATGAGCAGACGGACGTTCAGCTCGCGGGCGGTTTCCAAGGCGTTGAGTTGCACGAGATCACAGCCGTCGGCGGCCATCCTGATCGCGTCGGCGTATGCGAGCGCGCCGATGTGTTCCGCGTCCGGGTTCTCGTTGGGATCGGTGTTGAAGTAGCCGGGAACGTCCTTGAGCAGCTCGCACCGTTCGGCGCCGAGCCCGGCGGCGAGCAGCACGGCGCTGAGATCGGAGCCGCCGCGTCCGAGCGAGGCGACACTGTCGCCCTCGGTCCGCGCCAGGAAGCCGGGGGCGACGACAACGTCCGCGGTCGACAGCAGCGAGCGCAGCCGCAACGGGCGGACGCCGCTTCGTGCTGGCTGCGCCGCGCGCAATCCGCGCCGGCTGACGAGCCCCGTCTGATGGATGTTCGCCCCCGCCGCGCGAATGCCGATGTTCTGCAGCGCCAGCACCAGCAGGGCGACCGATCGAAGCTCGCCCGTGGACCACAGGAGATCCAGAGCCTCCTGATCGGGGTCCGCGGCCAGCTCGCGAGCGGCCGTGAGCAGCGCATCGGTCAGGCCGTGCTCCGCCGACACGATCGCGAGGATCTTTCCGCCCGGCCGCAATGCGAGCTGCTGTTCGAGAAACCTGGCCGCCCGCCGGTAGGCCGCGGCGCCGGTCAGGACCGAGCCGCCAATTTTGATGACGGTCAGCGCATCGAGGCTACTCATCGTCATTCCCCACGACCGGAAACGCGTACGCCTGGCAGCCGGAAGCCGCGGACAGCGCCTGAAGACCTGCATCGAGGACGTCGCCCGCGGTGGGGAGCGTCAGCAGATAGCGGCGCGAATCGCCGTCGCGCGTGTCGATGGCGCCCCACCGGCGAATCCAGATGCCGTGCGCGCCGAGCAGGTCCGAGAGGTCGTCGAGCTCGGGGAAGCGGCTCGGCGACGAGAGGCGCACGAACCACGGCTGCCGCGACGGGCGCGTGACGCGGGATGGCGCGATCGCGTCGCGGAGGGCGATCGTGCCGTTGCCATTCAGCACTTCCGCGACGTCGTCCAGGATCGTCCGCGCCGTCACGCGCGGCCCGGCGCCCGGTCCGGTGAAGCAGAGCGGATCGTCGTCGCGCTCGAGGCGAATGGCGTTCAGGACGCCGTGGATGTGCGCGAGCGGCTCGCCGTTCGAAAGAAACGCGGGACCAGTGAAGCACGAGACGTCGCTGCCGTCCCACTGCGCGAGGGAAACAGGCTTGAGGGTGCCGCCCAAATCGCGGGCGTGGCGCAAATCCGTGGGCGTCACGCCGGCGATCGATGTGGTGGGAATCTGCGATGGCCGGACGTTCAGTCCGCCAAATTGCCTGATCAGCACCGCGAGCTTCTCGGCGGCATCCTGGCCGTCGAGATCCTTGGACGGGTCAGGTTCGGCGAATCCACGCCGCTGCGCCTCAACAATCGCGTTGTCGATCGAGTCGCCGCGCTGGATCGCCGACAGAACGAAATTGGTGGTTCCGTTCAGGATGCCAGTGATCCGCGACACGCGCGACGCGAGCGGCCGGCTGGCGAAGGCGCCGAGAAACGGAATGCCTGCCAGCACCGCCGCTTCGAAATGCAGCGGCGTCCCCGATTGCCGCGCGGCGGCGAGAATCTCATCGCCGTGCGCCGCGATCAGCGACTTGTTGGCGGTGACGACCGGGATGCCGCGCTCGAGCGCGCCGAGCACGATCGTGCGCGCCGGCTCGAGCCCGCCGAGCGCCTCGACGACAACGTCCGGCTCGTCATCGAAGAGCTTCGAGACATCGGTCACGACCGGACACTGTGCCGGCGGCCGCCCGATCGTGTGTCTCACCAGGGCACCGGTGATCCGCGCCGGCCAGCCCAGGCAGTCAGGCTCGGCGGCGAGCAGTTCAGCGACGGCGCCGCCCACCACGCCCAGGCCAAGCAGCGCGATGCGCGTTTCGCCAGCCGCGGCGGGCCGCGCTGAGGCCGGCCATGCCTGGGCCTCGACAACAGCAGTCATCAGTTCATCTCCACGCGGCGGCACACCAACCAGCGCCGTCGCCGGTCTATCCACTGCGATCTTGGGGGAGTGAGTGTCGTCGAAGACCAGAACTGGTCCGCCGAGGCTCTTATCTCTCCCGGTTATCGGGCAGGAAGTAGCACCATCGGCACACGGGGCCTGGTTGCTGTGGCTTCGTCGGGCCTGTTCCCTCAGCCACTCTGGATAAGCGTCTGCAGCTTGCGCAGACGAGCGAAGACTATCTCAGTGGCGGAGGCAGTGTCAATACATATATCTCTATGCATGGATAGCTAATGTTTTTGGCAGATTTGGGCGTATTTGGCCATGATCTACCGGTGAGCTATCTCTGGGCTTTCACGGCGGTCGCGATTCCGCTCGTGCTGATGCCCGGCGCGTCGACCGCGGTCGTGCTGAGGAACAGCATCGCCGGCGGGGTGCGTGCGGGCGTGCAGACCGCGCTCGGCGTCAACGCGGGTTCGGCGTGCTACGGCGTGCTGTCGGCGTTCGGCGTCGCGCTCGCGCTGCAGCAGTGGCCGAACGCGTGGATGGTGTTGCGCGCCGCGGGGGTGCTCTATCTCTCGTGGCTGGGCGTGCAGTCGCTCGTTCGCGCGTTCCGTCCGGCGGCGCGCGGCGCCGCGCCGGAGGCCGCGAGCGGCGCGACGTCAGGCGGCGGGGACGATCTGCTGCGCAACCTCCGCGAGGGTTTTCTGACGAACGCGCTCAATCCCGCGATTGCCACGTTCTATTTCGTCATCGTCCCGCAGTTCGTGCCGCGTGGCGCGCCGATCGTTCGCACGGTGCTGACACTCACCGCCGTCCATGTCGCGCTCGCGGCCAGCTGGCACATCGTCTGGGCATCCGCCGGCGGCACCCTGGCACGGACGCTCGGCGCCTCGCGTCCGCGACGCATCCTCGAAGCAATCACCGGCGTCGCGCTGCTCGCGCTGGCGATCGCCACCGCGGTGTAATCACAGGAGAGCAGGAGTTGAGGAGACGGTCTTACACGAGATCATGAGATCACGAGACGGTTTCACAGGAGATCACGAGATCAAGAGACGCTTGGTTTTTACACGAGATCAGGAGAACACGAGACATTTGGTCTTAGAAAGAACAGCTCCTGACCTCTTGATCTCATGTAAAAAAAACGTCTCCTGATCTCGTGATCTCCTGTAAAACCGTGCTCTCTCCTGACCTCCTGCGATCAAAAACGTCCAGCGCGATCGCGCTTCCAGCGGTCGTAGCGCAGGCGCAGCGTACGGACGGGGTTCGCGTTCTCGTCCGCCTTGATGTCCTTGTCGGTGACGCTCAGGTAGAGCGAGTACTGCCCGTCGTTGTGGGACTCGCCGTTCCGATCGGTGGCGTCGGCGCGCAGCAGATAGGCAACATGGGCTGTTTTGGCGGTGCACGGCGCTTCGAGCTTCGGGCCCTGCTCGCACGAGCAGCGCCGATCGCCGCCTTTCGCATCCGCGGCTTCCATCGCGGCCATCACGCGATCGGTCAGCTCGCCCGATGCGCTGACGAATGCCTGCACTGCATCTGTGATCACGGCCTCGCTCGCCAGGATGTTGCCCTGGATCGAGTAGTAGACCTCGGTCCCCGGCACCTGTCCCTGGCGGTCGAGCGAGACCGCGCCGTTCGACTCGCCGGAAAAGCCCGCCGTGCGCCCCTCCATGTCGATGATCCCGAACTGCCGGCCGGCGATGAGCGGATCCGGCTTGAGCAGCGCGAGGGTGTCGGCGGGCGCGGTGCCTTTCTGAAGCTCGGCGTAGATCAGCTTCTGGTTGGCGCGCGTGTTGTCGACCCGCGCCTGCGCGGCGGCCACCGCCTTGCCGGGCACGACGATCGCCTGGACGTCGCGCAGGTCCTTGGCGGGGAACCGCGCAAAGGCGTCCTGGGTCACACACGTGGCCGAGGCGATCACCACGATCCTGGTTTTTCGATCGAGCGCGATGACCGACCAGGTGGCCCACGCCGTCGACTGAACGCCGAGCACGATCAAGAAGATAAGGATGGCAATGCGTTTCACGCTGTCCTCCGGCGCATCAGCTTAGCGTACGGTTCAGGTTATTCAGGGGCCGAGGGCCAGGGGCCGGGGGCCGGAAGGGACCGACCCGGTTGGCCCGTGTGCTGCAAGCAGGACCGACATGAGTGATTCCGTGGATGCGGCCGGGGCAGTCCAAGGCGGCCTGACCGAACGAGAAAAGCGCGACAACGTCGTCCGCCTGGCGTTTGAGAATAGCGAGGAGCAGTTCGAGCGGTTCTGCGGGATGATCCGGCAGGTCATACCGCCGGACACCGCCGTGGTGTTGCGGGGCAGCGCGGTGACGGGGCAACGCTGGAACGACGGCGCGCCGTTCGACGCGGACGGACCGGGCACGAGCGACCTCGATCTGACGCTTGGTGGGCGAGGAAGTCCTCGGCCTGTTCAAGCTGACCGGCTTCTTCGTGCCGGGCGTTCACTCCCGCCCGGTCAGCGAGGAGGATCCGGATATTGCGCCCGACCTCATTCCACTGCGCCAGTCCTTGATGGAGCTCGTAGGACGGCCGGTGAACATCCAGGCCACGCGCGACTTCGTGATGTATCTCCGCGGCGACCTGCTCGGGCAGCCTTACCTGACGCTGATCGAAAAGCCTGACAAGACGTGAGCTTCCGCCTCCTGACCTACAACATTCGCCACGGAGGCGTGGGCCGCGAAGAGGAGCTGGCGCGCGTGATCCGCGACTGTTCGGCGGATCTCGTGATTCTCCAGGAAGCGACCAGGCCCGCGTCGGTGGAGCGCATCGCGCAGCTCGCCGGGATGGAGCAGTGCGCTTCGAGAAAAGGCGAATCGCTCGGCTTCCTTGCGCGCCGCAAGGTCACGAAGTACGACTGGTACAAGCCGCGTGTATCGCGCCACGCCTTTCTGGAGATCGTTCCGCTCGGCTGGGAACTGCCCGTCGTCGGCGTGCACCTGAGCGCGGTCCACGCCGCGTGGACCGAGCGGCGCCGCAGGTACGAATTGCGCGCGCTGCTGCACTCGATCAAAGCGCACGAACATGGCTTCCATGTGCTGGCCGGAGACTTCAACACGCTCGCGCCCGGAGAACTGCTCGACTTCAGAAAGCTGCCGCATCGGCTGCGCGCGCTCGTGTGGCTGAGCGGCGGACGCGTACGGTGGCGGACCATCCAGATGGTTCTCGACGCCGGGTACACCGACGTGTTCAGGAGACTGCACCCCGACGACCCAGGTTTCTCGTTTCCGACCTGGGATCCGCACGCGCGGCTGGATTTCGTGTTCACGCCGCAGCGTCATCACTTCCGCATCGCCCGTTGTGAGGTCGTCAGGACGCCCGACGCGGTCTCGGCATCGGATCACTTTCCCATTGCTGCCGACGTCGAGCTGGACGCTCTATCCGCCGGCCTGCCAGGCACGGACTGACTCGAGCGGATAGATCAGCATCAGAATGTTCAGCAGCAGGTTGTCGCGGATGGCCCAGGCGACGAACACCTCGAACGCCGCGGTCAGCGCGAGCACGACCCAGACCCTCAGGCGTGATGCCGCTACGAACCCCGCCGTCATCGCCAGGATGTCGCAGACGGAATTGAGGACGCTGTCGCCGTAGTAGTCGAGCGAGATCGTCGCCTCTCGATACCTGTTGATGATCAGATCGGTGTTCTCGAACACCTCCCACGCCGCTTCGATGCCGGTCGCGACCACGAGACGCAGCCCCCAGGGCCAGCGGCGGGCGAACAGCCACAGCAGGCCGTAGAACGCGAAGCCGTGAATGATGTGGGAGAACGTGTACCAGTCGGAAATGTGCTGCGAGTTCTCGGAGCTCAGGACGACGCCGTGCCACAGCTTGACGTAGCCGCACTTGCAGATCGGCACGTGTCCCATCATCAGGAGCGTTACCGCGGTGCCGATGACGACGGCGATGGCGCCGGCAATCCAGCGGGCGGTGCTCTGACGGGACGGAGCGGCGTTAGAAATACGACTTCGCCTCGGCGCTACGCGAACGAGCCGGCGTCATCGAGGCGGATCCCGGCTGCGCCAGACGCGGCAGGCGCGTCCGCTGCAGCACGCGCTGCAGTTCGGCAATCAGGTGTTCGGGCTGACACGGCTTCAGCAGGATTGCGGTGATGCCGGCGCGGTCGGCGCGCTCATGGACGTCGGTCGCCCAGTACGCGGTCATGGCGACCACCGGGATGCCACGGGTTTTCGTGTCGCACTGAAGGTCGGTGGCGAGCGCGAAACCGTCGCGGCCGGGAAGGGCGATGTCGGTCACCACGACGTCGGGCACGGTCTTGAGGGATTGCAGGAGTGCATCCTCGGCGGTGCCCGCCTGCGCGACCCGGAATCCACCGCGTTCCAGGAACTCGGCGTACCCGTCGCGGGCCTGCTGATCGTCTTCCACGAGCAACACGAGAGGTTCCTGCTGCTGCACGCCCTGCTCCTTGCTGTTCCTATAATGACAATCCGGCCGTACGCATTTCTGGAGCAGGGAGGTCGGTGGGGAGATTTAAATCGTAACCTCCGTGGACGGCTCAGTCAATCCCGGGGTCGGGCGCCCGTCCCGGCGCGATCGTCGAAGTCGTGCAGAATGAGGAACTTATGTAAACCCCCCTTCGCGCCATACGCTTCGGGGGGCAAGCCCCTTCCAGGGATGCGCTTCGGGGGGCGGGGCCGCGGGGGGTCAGCTTGCGGCGGCGTCCGGCTTGTTCCGGTAGGCGGCCACCCGCATGGCCGCATCGGTCCGGGAGGGTGCGACGGACCCGTTGAAGGTCGCGCCGTCCTCGAGGCTGAGATGCGGGGACGCCACGTCGGCTCGAACCGCGGCGCTCTGGTGCACGCGGACGAACTCGCGGGCGATCAGCCGTCCCTTCGAGTTGCCACGCACAGTAATCCGGCGTGCGGTGACGGCGCCGTCCACGTGCGCGCCTGGCTCGACGGTGACGTCGTAATCGGCCACGAGCACGTCACCCGTGACGCGGCCGGCGATGAGCAGCGGCTCGTCGGCATGAATGGTTCCTTTGACGGTGATGCCCTTCCCGATGGTCGTGATCATTGCCGCATCATTGTAAGGCCAGAGGGGGACAGTTCCGGTAGAATTTGCGCACCGAAGGGAGCCCCCATGAGAGTCGCGTTCGATTCGCAGTGCCGCCGTTGGATGTTCGCCCTCAGCGCCGCGGTGTTGCTGGCCGCCATCTCGATCCCAGCGCAGCAGGCGGTCACAGAGACCCGCGACCCCGCCCAGACGCAGGACGAGGACTTCGCCAAGTCGGTCAAGGAATGGACGACGCAGCCGTATTTCATCAGTCCGCTCGTCGATCATCTTCCGCGCCTGCCGGGCATCCCGATGCCGAAGGACGTGCTCGGGTATCACATCGGCGCTCCCGGAAAGCTGACGTATTACGCCGACGCGTTGAAGTACTACCGCGCGCTTGCCGCGGCGACGCCGCGCGTAAAGGTCGAAACGATCGGCAAATCCGACGAGGATCGCGAGCTGGTCGTCGTCTGGGTGTCGTCCGACGAGAACATGGCGAACCTGCAGCACAACCGCGACAACCTCGCGAAGATCGCCGATCCGCGCGGCCTGTCGGCGGACCAGATCAAGCAGCTGATTGCCAGCACCAAACCGCATTACCACTTCATGGGCGGCCTCCACAGCGGCGAGACGGGACCCTCCGAGATGCTGATGGAGCTGGTCTATCGCCTCGCGACCGAAACGTCACCGCTCATCACGCAAATCAGAAACAACGTGATCGTCTCGGTGACGCCTGTCGCGGATCCCGACGGGCGCGATCGCAACGTGGACTGGTTCTATCGCACGCAGGAGGAAGCGCAGGAGAATCCGGCGCCGGCGGGCGGCGGAAGAGGCGGCGGCGGCGCGAGCGTGCCGTACTGGGGCAAGTACGTCTATCACGACAACAACCGCGACATTAACCTCTCGCAGATGTCGATGCGCGCGCTGGCGGACTGGTATTTCACCGCGCATCCGCCGATCATGCACGACCTTCACGAATCACTCGCGCTGCTTTACACCTACAGCGGCGCGGCGCCGCAGAATCCGAACCTCGACCCTATTCTGTTCGCCGAGCTGCCGTTCTTCTCGAACTTCGAGCTGGCGCAGATGACGAAGTGGGGCATGCCCGGCGTCTACACGCACGCGTTCATGGACGGCTGGTCGCCCGGTTACCTGGGATCGATTGCCTACAACCACAACGGCATGATGCGCATGTACGAGACGCAGTCAGGCCGCGAGAACACGCCCCCGCGTACGACCGAGCAGGGAGCGGGACGGGCCGGCCGGGGCGCAGCGCCGGAAGCCGCCGCGCCGGGCCGCGGCGGTCGTGGATCGGGCCGCGGCGAGGCAACCGGCGGGCGCGGCCAGGCGCCGGCGGCACGAGGCGACACAGCCACACGGGGCGACGCATCCGGACGCGGTGAGGCACAGGAAGGCGGGGGACGGCGCGGCGGCGGCGGACAAGCGGAAGCTCCTGCGGCCGCGCAGGGCGAAGGAGGGGATCAGGGCGGCGGCCGGGGCGGCGGCCAGGCGGGCCCGCCGAGCGGGCGTGGTGGCGGGCAGACGCGCGAGTGGTATCGCGGCCTGCCGATCCCGCCGGGCGCGGCGAACAACTTCTCCCGGCGCAACAACACCAACTACATGCAGACCGGCGTGTTGAGCGGGCTGCAGCTCACGTCCATGTTCCCGAACCTGGTTCTCGAGAACTTCTACAAGAAGACGCAGAACTCGATCGACTCGGGCAAGAACGATCCGCCCTACGGGTTCGTCATTCCGGTGCAGCGCGACATGACGCGCGTCGCCGAGTTGGTGAACATCCTGCGCGCGCAGCGCATCGACGTCGGGGTGGCAGTGGGCGGAGGTGAAGACGTCCGACGGGACGTTCCCGGCCGGCTCCTACATCATCAAGCGCGACCAGCCGTACGGCCGCCTCGCGAAGAATCTCCTCGAGCGGCAGTCCTATCCGGATCCGAACCTGCGCACGTATGACGACAGCGGCTGGACGATGGGGCTCGCGATGCTGACGGACGTCAAGGAGATCAAGGACAAGGCGATCCTCGACGTGAAGACCTTGCCCGTCAAGCAGGCCAGCTTCCTCGGCAGCGTCGCCGGAACCGGCACCGCTGGCGTCGCGATCGCCCACTTCGGGTCCAACAACATGATCGCGCTCCGCTACAAGCTGAAGAACGTTCCGATGAAGATTGCGGACAAGGCGTTCAAAGCCGAGGGCATCGAGTTCCCGGCGGGTTCGTTCATCGTGCCGGCCGGCGCCGACCTGGTGTCGGTGCGCGCGTCGGTGGAGCAGTTCGGGCTGACCGCGGCGAACCTGGCGGCGATCCCGGCGGTCCCCATGCACGACGCGGACGTGCCGCGCGTGGCGATCTATTCGTCCTGGAACGGCACGCAGGAAATCGGGTGGGTCCGCTTCACGTTCGACAAGTTCGGCATTCCCTACGATCTCATCTACAAGGAGCGGGTGAAGAAGGGCAACCTGCGCGCGGACTACGACGTCATCGTGATGCCGACGCAGAACGCGAACCGCCAGGCGGTATTCCAGGCGCCGGCCGCGAAGCCGGTGCCCTATATGAAGGGCACCAAGTTCAAGTTCATCGGGATGTACGGCGAAACGCCCGACATGACCGGCGGCATGGGCGGCGAGGGCGTCGACGCGTTTGCGAAGTTCCTCGACGGCGGCGGCACGCTCGTGACGATGGGGAACGCCGTCCGCTTCCCGACCGAGCTTGGATTCGCGCGCACGGCGGATGCGACCGCTTCGACCAGCGCGAACTTCTATGCGCCGAGGCCGCTCGTGCAGGCCGAAGTCCTGCGCCTCGATCATCCGGTCTTCTATGGCTACACGGATCGCCTGATGCCGATCAAATACCTCGGCGGCCCGCTCATGTCGGTCGGACAGCCGGATCAGTCGGGCGTGCTGGCGCGGTATGTCGGCGGCGACGACGCGGTGCTGAGCGGCCTGATGCGCGGCGCGAACGAGATCCGCCAGCGGCCGTTCGCGGTCGACGTCCCCGGCGGGTTTACCGGCAAGGGGCGCGTCATCATGTTCGCGAACAACCCGATCTATCGCTGGCAGAACCACGGCGAGTTCAACATGGTGTTCAACTCGGTCCTCAACTGGAACGACATGCCGACCGCCAGCCAGCCTGCCGCGCCGACGACGGCGGGCGGTGGACGATAGATAATAGAGACATGACCGACAAGGACATTTTCGCGGAACGGGGCCGATCGCTCGAAGACGATTACTTCAGGAAGAAGGATCGCGAGCTCATAGAGAAGATGAAGCGGGTGGCGCAGGAAGACCAGTCGCGCCGCGAGCTGGGCGAGCGGACCGGCCTCACCGATCCGGAGCTGCTCAAGGATCTGCAGGATCTCGGCTTCACGCCGGAGACGCTCGTGCTGCTGCCGATCGTCCCGGTGATTCAGCTCGCGTGGGCCGAAGGCGGGATCACGGCGGCCGAGCGGACGCTGATCGTCGACCTCGCGCGTCAGCGCGGCATCGCCCACGGCAGCGTCGCGGATCGCCAGCTCGAGGAATGGATGACCAATCGCCCCGACCCGTCGGTGTTCAGCCGCGCGACGCGCCTCATCCGCGCGATCCTCGACTCGGGCCACGACGCCGGGATCATGAGCGCCGACGAAGTCGTGAAGCAGGCGGAGAACATCGCGTATGCCTCCGGCGGGATGCTCGGCCTCGCCCGGGTGTCGCACGAAGAGAAGGCGATTCTCGCCTCGCTCGCGTCGGCGCTGAAGAGTCGAAAAAGCTGACGGCAGGCCGGGTTCTCACCACGCTTCTCATCGCGGCTCTGGCCGGCGCCTGCTCGCGCGAACCGCTGGAGCGGCGAAGTCCGGTCGGCCAGACGCATGCGTATCTCTGCGCCGACGGCTTCAGGTTCGTCGTGCGCTTCGAGCCGCAGCGCGCGTGGTTGTTTCTTCCCGATGGCACCACTTCCGTGCCGCAGGTGCCGACCCGGAGCGGGCTGCTCTACACGAATCGGCGGACGACGTTCACGGTGGAGCAGGAGATGGGACGCCTGCAGATCCCCGGCGCCGCGGAGCACACGAGGTGCGTGAACCAACCCGAGGAAGCCAGCCGCGCACTCAAATAGCCCTTCGACTCGCTCCGTCGCTCAGGGCAGGCGCTTCGACTCGCTCAGGGCAGGCTACATGTACTTCCAGTTCCGGGCCTTCCCCTCGGCAATCCAGCCGATCGCCGTTTCGAGCCGCTTCTGACGCGTGGTGTCGGTCTTCGCCTCGGTCAGCCATTCCACGTATTCCTTCTTGTGGCTGTACGGGAATTCCTGAAACGCCGCGTGCGCCTGCTTGTTTTTCTTCAGTGCGGCGGTGAGGTCTGAGGGAACCCTGAGCGGCTTGCGCGGCCCCTTCGGAGCCATTCTCGCCACCTTCACCCCGTCGTCATTGAGCTTCGCCGCCCGCTTGACCAGGGCGGCGAGCGTCTTGTCACTGGGCAGGTCGCTGAGCGATTCGATGCGGCCGAACTGTCCCATCGCGTCGGCGCTCTGCTTGCCGTCCGTGAGCAGGCTGCCCTTCCAGAAGCCGAACGTGCAGTGGTTCTTGAATGCCGCCATGCCGCACAGGATGCCCTTGTACATGAACGCCGGCATGCGCCACTTCAGGTCCTCTTCGACTTCCGGGAGCGCGGCGTGAACGACCTTGCGGATGTGCCGCAGTATGGGTTTGGCGAAGTCCGCGGACTTCTCGATGTATGCGTCGATGCGGGGATCCTTGCTGCCCATCGGGTTCATCCTCCGGGCGGCATCCTAGCATGCAGGTTGGGGCGCGCTTCTTTGAAGTTGCGGTTCGTATCCGCGGGTTGACGCGGGTCCTCTCACGAGACGCGGATTCGCGCGGATTACGTATCCACGAAACGCGGATGTACGCGGACTGACTCGGATTATTTCCGAAACGCGGATTCGCGCGGATTACGTATTCACGAAACGCGGATGTACGCGGATGACTCAAACTATTCACGAAACGCGGATGTACGCGGATGACTCGGATTATTTCCGAAACGCGGATTCGCGCGGATTACGTATGCACGAAACGCGGATGTACGCGGATGACTCAAACTATTCACGAAACGCGGATGGACGCGGATCTCGGATTGTTTCCGAAACGCGGATTCGCGCGGATTACGTATGCACGAAACGCGGATTCACGCAGATTGACTCAAACTATTCACGAAACGCGGATTTACGCGGATGACTCGGATGTTTTCCGAGACGCGAATTCGCGCGGATTACGTATGCACGAAACGCGGATTTACGCGGATGACTCAAACTATTCACGAAACGCGGATGTACGCGGATGACTCGGATTATTTCCGAAACGCGGATTCGCGCGGATTACGTATGCACGAAACGCGGATTTACGCGGATGACTCAAACTATTCACGAAACGCGGATTTACGCGGATGACTCGGATTTTTCCGAGACGCGGATTCGCGCGGATCAACGACAGACCGTCCGGCGCTCGTAGCGCAGGCCTTCAGGCCTGCCTAATGTCAGAGATCCGTGCAACTCCGCGTCGATCCGCGTCCCGTCGAAAGAAATCCGCGTCGATCCGCGTTCCGTTAAAGAAGCATCCGCGCCGATCCGCGTTCCGTTGAAAAGAGAATCCGTGTCGATCCGCGTTCCGTTGAAAGGAGATCCGCGTAGATCCGCGTTCCGTTGAAAGGAGAATCCGTGTAAATCCGCGTTCCGTTAAAAGGAGAATCCGTGTAAATCCGCGTTCCGTTAGAAGGAGAATCCGTGTAAATCCGCGTCTCTGAAAAATCTCATATCCGCGTCGATCCGCGTCTCACACCTCGTAATGGACCATGCGGATCCGCATCTCGCGCTGCAGCAGCACCAGGTTCATGATCAGCTGCACCGCGATCGAAGCGGCGGAGATGTACCAGATCCACCGCAGCGCAAAATCCTCGTGGCGCGACAGGATAATCACGGGAACCGTGACGAGCAGTATCCGGGTGAAGGACGAAACGAGCGGCGGGAAGGTGTTGCCCAGCGCCTGGAACATGCTCGACGACACGAAGACGATCCCTGACGCCACGAAGCTCCACGAGACGATGCGAAAGTACTCCGAGCCCACCGCCGCCACGCCGGGATCGTCCGAGAAGACCCGAATGAGCTCTTCGGGAAACGTGTAGCAGACTACCGCGAGCGCGATCATCACGGCGGCCGCAAGCGAAGCGGCGGTCTTGAACGCGCCCTTCACACGCGCGCGCTGGCGCGCGCCGAAATTCTGACCGGCGACCGGCGCGACCGCGAATCCCAGCGCGATGACCGGCATGAAGCCGGCCTGGACGATCCGGAGCGCGATGCCGAACCCCGCCTGCGCGGCGGCGCCGAACCGCCGCGTGATCGTGTAGACCACGAACAGGTACACCGCCATCAACCCGAACTCCGCGCCGGCAGGCAGGCCGACACGCAGCATCTGCCACCACAACGAGAGCTGCGGCCTCCACAGCGTGCGGCGGAAATGCAGGTACGCCTCGCTGCCCTTGAAGTAGGTCGCGAGCCAGACCGTTCCGACCACCACGGCGACGAGCGAGGCGATTGCCGCTCCGGCTACGCCGAGTGGCCGGGGCGTCCCCCAGCCGAAGATGAGGATCGGCGCGAGCACGATGTTGATGATGACCGATGCCGTCTGCACGATCATCCCGGGCTTGAAGTTCCCCGTGCCTCTCAGCGCCGCGCTCATCGCGACGATGGCGAACTGCAGGCCCATCGCCGGGATGTACCAGAGCAGGTAGTCCGCGGCGAGAGCGGCGGTCGCTTCGTCGGCGCTGAGGGTTCGCGCATAGGCCAGGCGCAGCGCCATCGCAACCGTCAGGAACAGGATCCCGGCGACGACGCCGAGCACCTGTGCCTGGTTGAACACGAGCTGGGCGCGCGGGTGATCCTTGCTGCCGACCGCGTGCGAGATGACGGTCGTGGTTCCGACCGCCAGCATCTGGGTGATGGCGAGGACGATGAAGGTCAGGTTGCCGGCGATGGCGACCGCGGCGACGGCCTCCTTTCCCAGCCGTCCGACCCAGTACAGGTCGATGAGGAAATACAGCGTCTGGAAGACCATCGTCACGAGCATGAAGCTCGTGGTCTTCAAGAGGTGGCGTGTGATCGATCCGGTGGTCAGGTCGTGCATGGCGGTCTGGTATCCGGCAAGAGAGTAATATAGAGCTTTCCTTGATGCAGGACGCGCCGACTATGACTACAACCGTAACAACCGCCCCAAACGCGCCGAACACTTCGAGCCCTTCGACCGGCAGCGGGGTCGTCCTCAACGCGGCATTTGCCGGCGTTCGCCGGGTGCCCCAGCCGGTCAACGACCCCAATCGCACGTATGCGCCCGGCTCGCCGGAACGCGCCGACCTGAAGGCGCGGCTGGAAAAGATGGCCGGGGAAAAAATCGAGATTCCGATCATCATCGGCGGACGCGAGATCCGGACCGGCCGCATCGAGAAGACGGTGATGCCGCACGACCACGGTCATGTGCTCGCGGAGTATCACCTCGCCGGCCCGGAGCAGATCCAGCAGGCGATTGCCGCGTCCAGGGAGGCCCGGCGCGAGTGGGCGAGCTGGCCCTGGGAAGATCGCGCCGCGGTCATGCTCCGCGCGGCGGAGCTGCTCGCCACCACCTGGCGCTCGACCTTGAATGCCGCGACGATGCTCGGCCAGTCGAAGACCGCGTTCCAGGCGGAGATCGATGCCGCGTCGGAGATGGTCGACTTCTGGCGATTCAACACCTACTTCGCGCAGGAGTTGTATCACGAGCAGCCGATCAGCAGCCCCGGCATGTGGAACCAGATGGAGTACCGCGCGCTCGAGGGCTTCGTCTACGCGATCTCGCCGTTCAACTTCACCGCCATCGGCGGCAACCTGACGACCGCGCCGGCGCTGATGGGCAATACCGTCATCTGGAAGCCGGCGTCGACCGCAATGCTGAGCGGCTACTACACCATGCGGCTGCTCGAAGCGGCCGGCATGCCTCCGGGGGTCATCAACTTCGTCCCGGGCGAGTCGGTCCAGATCACCAACCTGCTGCTCGATTCTCCCGAGCTCGCCGGCATCCACTTCACCGGCAGCACGAGCGTGTTCAACAGCATGTGGAAGAAGGTCGGGGAGAACATCGGCAAGTACCGGTCGTATCCACGGCTCGTCGGCGAAACCGGCGGCAAGGACTTCATCGTCGCCCACGCGTCGGCCGATCCGCAGGAGGTCGCGGTCGCGATCGCGCGCGGCGGGTTCGAGTACCAGGGACAGAAGTGTTCGGCGGCGAGCCGCGTCTACGTTCCGCAGTCGCTGTGGGGTGACGTCCGCGACCGCACCGTCGCGATGATGAAGGAGATCAAGATCGGCGACGTCCGCGACTTCCGCAACTTCATGGGCGCCGTCATCGACAAGAAGGCGTTCTCGAAGATCAGCGAATACCTCGAGGATGCCAAGAAGAACGCGAAGGTGCTGTCGGGCGGAACGGCGAAAGGCGAGCGCGGATACTTCATCGAGCCGACGCTGATCGAGACGACCGATCCGGGCTACCGGCTGTTGTGCGAGGAGATCTTCGGGCCGGTTGTCACCGCATACGTGTATCCCGACAACCAGTGGCAGGAGACGCTCGAGGTCGTCGATCGCACGTCGCCGTACGCGTTGACGGGCGCGGTGTTCGGCCGCGATCGCGCGGCGATTCGCGAGGCGCTCAGCGCGCTGCGCAATTCGGCGGGCAACTTCTATATCAACGACAAGCCGACCGGCGCGGTCGTCGGCCAGCAGCCGTTCGGCGGCGCGCGCGGATCGGGCACGAACGACAAGGCCGGATCGAAGCTGAATCTGGTGCGCTGGGTCAGCGCCCGCACGGTCAAGGAAACGCTGGCGCCGCCGCGCGACTACAAGTATCCGTTCATGTCAGAGGAGTATGAGGGTTCGGCGCGGCTGCCTCGAATGGGCAGCCGCTAGACCCAGGCGGGGAACATGGAAGGAGCAGAGCTCAGCAGGTTACTTGAGCCTGAGCCTGCATGCGCGCGAGCGCTCGTCGGGCCACCTCCTGTAATGTCATGGCGCGCTCACACGCCTGGAACCAGGTGGTCACGTTCTCTTCAAGGACCGTTTCCCTGTGCGCCGATACGCGAAGGTGCGGGCGCCCCTCAGTGCTCAGGTGACAAGAGAACATCCCTTCGCGCCAGAGCCGCACAGCCACGATGTCGTTCATCTACACCTCGTTGAGTAATAAAGGGAATCGTCGTTCAGTTCCAAACCACGTCAGCCACACCGTCCTCCAGTGAGTCACCCAGGGGTCGTTCCCTGGCTGAGCTTTAACCACGCGCCGTGCCAAGCGCGAAAAGTTCGAATTTCCGGGGAAATCAGTCGCGCCGGGCGCCGATTGTCTTGGCGCGCCTAGACGATCGTCCGGCCGGCGCTAGAGATGCGTGCGGTTAAGCCGCACACGCTGGACGCGACGGGTTCTGGTTACACTCTTGCAATCGGTGTGTGGGCGACCAATGAAAAGCCTGACGATCGCGTGGCGCGAAGGGCCCTTGCGATGCGAGTTCCGGCGTGAACCGCAGGGCAGCTGGCTGCTCGTCATGAACGGTGATGAGCTGCTCGCCAGGGAGCCGGTCGCATCCGTGGCGGTCGCATCGCAGCGAGCGCGAGAGCTCGCTGACAGCATGCCGATCGCGCGAGCCAAGTGGGCCTGAAATCAGCAATCAGCTGTCAGCTCTTAGCTGAGAGCTGACAGCTGATCCCACCCGTGAGATCCTCCTGTTTCCAGGATGGATAACCTCTGCCACACGCTCGTCGGCGCCGCGATCGGCGAAGCCGGCCTGAAACGGCGTGTGCGGCACGGCAACGCTGTGCTGATGGTGGCCTCGAATCTTCCCGATCTCGATGTGCTCGCGTTCGCGACGGGTGTGCCGGCGGTGGCGATTCGCCGCGGCTGGACGCATGGCGTTCTGTCGTGGGCGGTGCTTCCAGTTCTGCTCGCCGGACTCGTCATGGCGATCGAACGCATCCGATCGCCTCGCCACGGCTCTGCGACGCCCCCGCATTCGAGCTTTCGCGCGCTCCTGCTGCTCTCGTGGATCGGCGTCGTCGTCCACGTGCTGATGGACTGGTTGAACAACTACGGCGTGCGGTTGCTGATGCCGTTCTCGGCGCGGTGGTTCTACGGCGACGCGGTGTTCATCGTCGACATCTGGCTGTGGCTGATTCTCGGCCTCGGCGTGTCGGCGGCACGCCGTTACGCGCGGCCGGCCGCAGCGACGCTCGCGCTCGGCATCTCGCTGGCCTACGTCGCGGGCATGATCTGGTCCGCGGCGGCTGCGCGCCAGCACGTGCTCGACGCATGGATCGCGCAGCAGGGTTCGCCGCCGAACGCGCTGATGGTCGGACCGGTGCCGGTCACGCCGTTTCATCGCGCCGTCATCGTCGACACCGGGGACGCGTATCGCACCGGCGACTTCCGGTGGCTGCCTGCACGCACCACGTTCGCGCCGGCCGTCACCCCGCGCCTCGACGCGCATCCCGCCGTCGTCCGCGCGCGCGAACATCCCGACATCCGCGCCGTGCTCTCGTGGGCGCGCTTCCCGTATTACGAGCTCGAACCGGCCACCGAGGGCGTGCGCGTCACGGTGCGCGATATGCGGTTCGGCGCGCGTGTGGGGCAGGTATCGGTGGTCGTCCCAAACTGATCCCAGGGGATCGCTTGAACACTGTTGACGCGCGCGGTCCTTCCAGTAGATTATCTTCTGGAGAGAGGCTGAACCGGACGAATGCCCAAACGTGGAAACCCGCCGATGCAGGGCGAGATGCTGCAGGGAACCCTGGACCTCCTGATCCTCCGAACACTGGCGGTTGGTCCCGCGCACGGCCACACCATCGCCTATTCGATCGAGCGGCAGTCGGACGAAGTGCTGCAGGTCGAGCACGGATCGCTCTATCCCGCGCTGCACCGGCTCGAGGACCGGGGCTGGATCGCCTCGTTCTGGGGCACGTCGGAGAACAATCGCCGCGCGCGGTACTACCGGCTCACGCCGCAGGGACGCCAGCAGCTCACCGCGCAGACCAATCGCTGGGATCAGATTGTCCGTGCCGTGAACCGGGTGCTCAGGCCAGCCGAGTGAGGGGTTATGAGTTGGATGCGATTTCTCCGGCGGCGCCGATGGGATGAGGAACGGGCGCGCGAGCTGGCCTCCTACCTCGAAGAGGAAATCGCCGAGAACATCGGCCGCGGCCTGACGCCGGAGGATGCGCGCATCGCGGCGCACCGCAAGCTTGGCAACGCCACGCTGATTCGCGAGGAAATCTACGAGATGAACACCATCGGCTTTCTCGAAACGGTCTGGCAGGACTTCCGCTACGGCGCGCGTGTGCTGCGCCGCAACCCGACGTTCGCCGTCGTCGCGATTCTGACGCTGGCGCTTGGCACGGGCGCCAACGCCGCCATCTTCCAGCTCGTCGATGCGGTGCGGCTGCGTACGCTCCCGGTCAGGAACCCGCAGGAGCTCGTCGAGATTCGCATCGACTCGCGCGATCAGGGACGCACCGGCCAATTCACGGGCCGGCGGCCGATGCTCACCAACGGGATCTTTCAGCAGATTCGCGATCAGCAGCAGGCGTTCTCCTCGATCATGGCCTGGTCGACGAACGTGTTCGATCTCGCCGGCGGCGGCGAGGCGAAACCCGCCGAAGGGTTGTGGGTCAGCGGCACGTTCTTCGAGACCCTCGGCGTGCAGCCGGCGATTGGACGGCTGATCGGACCGGCCGACGACGTGCGCGGGTGCAGTGCGCCGGGAGCGGTGATCAGTCACGGGTTCTGGCAGCGGAATTACGGCGGCAATCCGTCGGTGGTCGGTCAGACCATTCTTCTGGACGGGCTGCGATTCGACATCATCGGCGTCACCCGCGACCGGTTCTTTGGCGTCGACGTCGGCCGTTCGTTCGACGTCGCGCTGCCGTTGTGCTCGGAACCGATGTTCCGCGGCGCGCGGTCCGCGCTCGACAAGCCGGATTCCTGGTTCCTCGCGTCGATCGGCCGGCTGAAACCCGGCTGGACCATCGACCAGGCGCGAACGCAGCTGCAGGCCATCTCACCCGGTATTTTCAAGGACACGCTGCCGGCGCGATACGTTCCTGATGACGCCAAGGCGTATCTGAACTTCCTGCTCGATCCGACGGAAGCCGGCACCGGGGTGTCCTCGCTGCGCCGTCAGTACGCGACGCCATTGTGGATCCTCCTGGGAGTGACGGGCCTGGTGCTCCTGATCACGTGCGCCAACCTGGCGAATCTGATGCTGGCGCGTGCGACGGCGCGCGGCCGCGAGATCGGCGTGCGCCTGGCGATCGGCGCGTCACGCCGCCGCATCGTCCGGCAGATGCTGTCCGAGAGCCTCCTCCTGGCGCTGGCCGGCGCGGCCGCCGGGCTGCTCGTCGCAGGATGGCTCAGCGGGTTCCTGGTGAAGTTTCTCTCGACCGACAGCACGCCGCTGTTCCTCGACCTGAATTTCGACTGGCGGATCTTCGCGTTCACAGCCGCGGTTGCCAGCGCGGCGTGCCTGCTGTTCGGCCTTGCGCCGGCGCTGCGGGCGACGGGCGGCTCGACGGCGAGCGTGCTCGGAACCAGAACGTCCACCGACGGCCGCGAACGTTTTACGCTGCGTCGCGTCCTGGTCGTCGTGCAGGTCGCGCTCTCGCTCGTGCTGCTGGTCGGCGCCCTGCTCTTCACCTCGAGCCTCCGCAACCTGCTGACCCTCGATCCGGGATTCCGTCAGGACGGCGTGCTGGTCGTGAATCTCGATCTGCGCCGCGCCAACATCGCCGCCGAGGCGCGGCGGCCGCTGTTCAACTCGATCGTGGATCGGATTGCCGCCGTGCCAGGCGTGAAGCGGGCTGCTGAAGCGTTCATCGCGCCGGTCAGTGGAAACGGCTGGAACAACCGGATCGTGCTCGACGGCAAAGTGCAGGAAGGGATGGTCAACTTCAACGCCATCGGTCCCGGGTACTTCGAGGCGATGGGCACCCGATTCGTTGCCGGCCGCGACTTCAACACGCACGATGGGCAGGGCAGCGCCCACGTCGCGATCGTCAACGAACTGTTCGCGAAGAAGTTTCTCGGGGGAGGCGATCCGCTCGGCCGCACGTTCCAGATCGAGGCCTTGACCGCCGGGCCGCGCTATCAAGTCATCGGCGTCGTCGGCGACACGAAGTACACCGACCTGCGCGAGGACATGCCGCCGATTGCTTACCTGGCCGTGCTCCAGGAGACCGAGACCGTTCCATTCCTGCAGGTGGTCGTGAACTCCGCGATCGGGCCGGCAGGGGTTACGTCCGGCATCACGCAAGTAGTCCGCGACATCAATCCGGCGATCACAGTGCAGTACAGCCCGATGGAGCGCCTGGTCCGCGAATTCACTCGTCAGCGAGCGTCTGATGGCCGCGCTCTCGGGTTTCTTCGGCGGCCTCGCCGTGCTCATCGCCACGATCGGACTCTACGGCGTGATGTCCTACGTGGTCGCGCGCCGCCGCATCGAGATCGGCATCCGGATGGCGCTCGGCGCCGATCGCGGCGCGGTGATCAGGATGGTCGTGGCTGACGCCGGCCGGCTGCTCGCGATCGGTCTCGTGGCCGGTCTCGTGCTGGCGGTCCTCGGCGGCAAGAGCGCGAGCACACTGTTGTACGGCCTCAAACCCTGGGATCCGGCGACGCTCGCCCTGTCCGCCGCCGGGCTCGGCGCCGTCGCCCTCCTTGCCAGCTGGCTCCCGGCGTTCCGCGCGTCACGGGTCTCTCCGACGGCCGCGTTGCGGCAGGAGTGAAGTCCGACCAATTGCTAGATTGTTAGATTGCTAATCAGGGGCAACAAGCTTCTTTCGGGCTTCCGGACGGTTGGGGCTATTGCTTCAAGCCGTCCGAATCGCCGATGCAGCCGGTTGCTTCTCATTAACAATCAGCAATTAACCATTACCGGGTGCACCTGCCGTATCATGGTCCTGTCACCCCATGACCGACCCTTGGCCGTGGTACGTCTCAGGCCCGCTGATTGGCCTGATTGTTCCGCTGCTGCTGCTCGTTGGCGGCAGGCAGTTCGGCGTGTCGGCCAATCTGCGGCACCTCTACGCCGCGTGCGGGCTCTCCCGCAATCCGTTCTTCAACTACGACTGGAAGCGTGAGGGCGCGTGGAATCTGGTCTTCGCGCTCGGGCTCGTGCTCGGCGGGTTCGTAGCCGTGCGTTTCCTGTCGGCAGGATCGATCACCCCCACCCTGGGCGAGGCTACGCTCGCGGACCTGGCGCGTCTGGGCATCACCGAGATCAGCGGGTTCGTTCCACCGCAGCTCGTCAGCTGGCCGGCGCTCGCCACTTGGCCGGGGTTCGTGACGATGGTCGTGGGCGGATTTCTGGTGGGCTTTGGCGCGAGATGGGCGGGCGGCTGCACGTCGGGCCACGCGATCTCCGGCCTGGCGAACTTTCAATGGCCGTCGCTGCTGGCGGTCGTCGGCTTCTTCGCCGGCGGGCTGCTGATGACGCACGTCCTCCTGCCGCTGCTGTTCTGACATGGCTGCAACCGGGGACGCGTTTGCGCGATCGGAGGCGTTGACGGCCGACGTCGAGGCGGCGGCTGCCGTGGACGACGTGCGTGTGCCGGCGGTCGCCGAATGGTTTGCGTATCTCGGCATCGGCATCGTGCTCGGCATCCTCTTCGTCAAGTCGCAGGTGCTGTCCTGGTATCGCATCCAGGAGATGTTCCGGTTCCAGAGCTTTCACATGTATGGTGTGATTGCGACGGCGATCGCGACCGCAGCGATTGCGGTCCTGGCGATCAGGGCGGCGGACGCGCGCACGCTCAAAGGCGACAGGATCACGATTCCCCCGAAAGATTGCAGCCGTTATGCAACCCGGTACTGGCTGGGCGGCTCCGTCTTCGGTCTCGGCTGGGCGCTGCTTGGGGCCTGTCCCGGGCCGATTTTCACGTTGATTGGCACCGGCAGCACGGTGCTGATCGTCCCGCTGGCCGCCGCTGTCGGCGGCACCGCGGCGTATGGTTACGCGCGTAATCATCTGCCGCACTGATTCAGGAGAAGGTGATGTTGATTCGGCAGATCATGGACGAGAAGCTGGCGCAATACGCCTTTCTCGTCGGCTGTCAGAAGACAGGCGAGGCGATCGTCGTCGATCCGGAGCGCGATGTGGATCGCTATCTCGATGTTGCGGCGCGGGAGGGGCTCCGCATCGTTGCCGCTGCCGAAACGCACATCCATGCCGATTTCCTGTCGGGCGTGCGCGAACTGTCGGCGCGGGTTCCAGGACTGCGCGTCTATCTGTCGGACGAAGGCGACGCGGCGTGGAAGTACGAATGGCCGAAAGCGGACCGCACGAACGTGACCTGGCTCACCGACGGCGCCACGTTCCGCGTTGGCAACATCGAGTTCCGCACGTTCCATACGCCGGGACACACGCCCGAGCACGTCGCGTTCGCGGTGATCGATCGGGGCGGCGGCGCCACCGAGCCGATGGGCATGCTCACGGGAGATTTCGTCTTCGTCGGCGATCTCGGCCGGCCGGATTTACTGGAGTCAGCGGCCGGAGTCATCGGCGCGCGCGAGCCGGCGGCGCGCGAGCTCTACGCGTCGACCCGGCGCTTTCTCGAGCTGCCGGACTTTCTGCAGGTCTGGCCCGCGCACGGCGCGGGCAGCGCGTGCGGCAAGGCGCTCGGGGCGGTCCCGGTGTCGACCGTCGGCTACGAACGGCGCGTCTCGCCGGCGATCGCCGCGAGCGATCGCGGAGAGCAGCCGTTCGTCGATTACATTCTCGCCGGCCAGCCCGAGCCGCCGCTGTATTTCGCGACGATGAAGCGGCTGAACAAGAGTGGAGCGCCGATCCTCGGCACGCTGCCGGCGCCTGCGAAACTGACCGCCGCCGACATGGCATTGCTGGCGAACGACGCGAGCGTACAGATCGTCGACACGAGGGCGGATCGCCAGGCGTTCTTCAAGGGACACGTGCCGCGCTCGTTCTTCGCGCCGGTGACCAAGGCGTTCCCGACCGTCATCGGATCGTTTCTCGACCCGGAAAAGCGGATCGTCCTGCTGATCGACGAGGCGCAGGTGGACGAGGCCGTGCGCGCGCTGATCCGGATCGGCTACGACAAGGTGGCCGGGTGGGCCCCGGTCGCCACGATCGACGAGCTCCGCGCGCAGGGCGTGGCCCTGAACCGCATCGAGTCGATCGATTTCGACGAGTTCGAGCGCCGCCGGAGCGAACGGCCCCTGAACGTGCTCGACGTTCGCGGCGCATCCGAGTACGCGGAGCGCCACGTGCCGAACGCGCTGAACATCGCGCACACCCGCCTGCGCGCGCGCCTCCCCGAGGTCGGACGCGGTGCGCCGGTCTACGTCCACTGCCAGAGCGGCGCCCGCGCCGCCGCGTCCGCCGCACTGCTGGCGCACGAGGGGATCGACGTCGTCGACGTCGACGGAAGCTTTGCCAGCTGGCAGGCGCGGGCGAAGGTGCCCAGCCAGGCAGGTTCATGATCGAAGGGCGCGCGGTGCTGCGATGCGTCGCCGGCTGTCCCGAATCGCACGCGTTCGACGCCATCGTCTATCGCTGTCCGCGGTGCGGCGATCTCCTGGAAGTCGCGCACGATCTCGCCGCCTTGCGCTCGCGCAGCGCCGCCGAATGGCGGCGGCTCTTCGACGACCGCTATCAGCGGGTGGCGTGGCCCGCCGGCTCGGGTGTGTGGGCCAAGAAAGAGTGGGTGGCGCCCTCGATCCGGGACGAGAACATCGTGTCGATGAACGAGGGCGGCACCAGCCTGCTTCACGCCGGCCGCTTCGGCCGCGAGATCGGCGTCGACCATCTCTGGATCAAGCAGTGCGGGAATTCGCACACCGGGTCGTTCAAGGACCTCGGCATGACGGTGCTCGTCTCGACCGTCCGTCAGATGATCGCCGACGGCGGCAGCGTGCGCGCGGTCGGCTGCGCGTCGACCGGTGATACGTCAGCGTCGCTGGCCTCGTACGCGGCCGCCGCGGGCATTCCGGCGATTGTCGTGCTGCCGCGCGGGAAGATCAGCGCGGCGCAGCTCGTCCAGCCATTGGCCAACGGCGCAACCGTCCTGGCCCTCGACACCGACTTCGACGGTTGCATGGCGATCATCCAGCGGCTGGCAAACGAAGAGGGCGTCTACCTCGCCAACTCGATGAACAGCCTCAGGCTCGAAGGCCAGAAAACGGTTGGCATCGAAATCACGCAGCAATTCGAGTGGAGAATGCCGGATGTGATCGTGTTGCCGGGCGGCAATCTGGGCAACGTCAGCGCGCTCGCGGCAGGCTTCGACATGATGCAGGCGCTCGGGTTCCGCGGCGACCGCCCGAGGATCGTCGTCGCACAGGCCGAGGCTGCGAACCCGTTGTATCAGGCGTACCGCAACGGGTGGAAGTTCGAGCCGATGGTGGCGAAGCCCACCGCGGCATCAGCGATCCGGATTGGCAACCCTGTATCCGTGGGAAAGGCCATCACAGCCTTGCAGCGTTACGACGGCATCGTCGAACAGGCGAGCGAACAGGAACTGGCGGACGCCGTCGTACGCGCGGATCGTACCGGCACGTTCAACTGCCCGCACACGGGCGTCGCGCTTGCGGCGGCGATCAAGCTGGCCGGTCGCGGCGAGATTCCGCGTGACGCGGTCGTCGTCGTGCTGTCGACCGCCAACGCGCTGAAGTTCTCCGAGTTCAAGATCGGCTGCCATGCGGAAGGCTCGCCTCACAGGAATGCGCCGATCGAGCTGGCCAACGACTACGACGAGGTGCGCAGGACGCTCGACCGCGTTCTGCCCGTCCATTGACGCAGCGACTGACCGGCACTGAAATCGCCGTTCCCGCCTCGATCGGCAATCTCGGCCCGGGATTCGATACGCTCGGTCTCGCCGTGTCGCTCTACCTTCGCGTGCGAGTGGCGCGCGTCGTTCCCGACGGCAGGGGACGCCTCGTCTGCCGGTTCGCCGATGGCGTGCCGGCCTCGCCCAACCTGATCGCGCGCGCATTCCGCGTTTCGCCGTCGAAGCGGGTCCGCGACTCGATCGAAGTCGAAGTGCGCAGCGACATCCCGCAGCGCGCGGGCCTCGGGAGCAGCGCCGCGGCAACGGTCGCCGGATTGCGGCTGCGGGATGCGCTCGATGGTAGGCGGTCCCTCGACGCACTTGCCGCTGTCGCGTGTCGTCTCGAAGGCCACCCGGACAACGCGGCTGCGGCGCTGTTCGGCGGCCTGACCAGCAGTTGCGTGCTGCCCGATGGCGAGGTCCGGGTGGTTCGGTGGACGTGGCCACCCTCGTGGCGGATCCTGGTCGTCACACCCGAGGTGCAGCTCTCGACGAGGGCAGCGCGAAGTGTTTTGCCGAAGCGCGTGCCGATGGCTGATGCGGTGTTCAACCTTCAACGCATCGCCCACCTGCTCGGCGCCGTCACCCGGAAGGATCCGGGTGCGCTTGGTCTCGCGCTGGAGGATCGCTGCCATCAGCGATATCGCCAGCCGCTCGTTCCGGTGCTGCGCGACGCCCTCAGGCTGCAGCACCGCGACCTGCTCGGCGTTTGCCTGAGTGGCGCGGGGCCGTCAATCGTCGCGTTCACCAACTCGAATGTGGCGGCAGTCGAACGCGCCGTGAACCGGCTCTATCGAAAAGCCGGCGTGCCTTGCGCTATTCGAAGACTGAAAGTGCACGCGGCGGGCCGGGTGTAGCGACGAACGATTCCGACCGCCGGTCCGGGTGGGCGCGTTGATACCGATCGAGCCACTCGCGACTGAACGTCGAGGCGGAGTCGGCATCAATCAGCGCCCAGACGCTTCCGCCAAATCCGGCCCCGAAGCTGCGCGCGGCAAATGCACCGCAGTCTCGGGCCTCGCGCACGAGCGAGACAGTCTCCGGCACTTGATTTCCCAGCAGCCGCTCGGCATTCGTCTGGGATCGCTCGCTCAGATCGCTCAGGGCGGCCTTATCGCCTCGGTCGAACGCTCGCTGCGCGTCGAGAACGATCTGGGTTTCCTCGCAGAAGTGGCGCAGTCGCCGCTCCAGCGCGTCCTGCGGCCACTCCGGGATTGCGCTTCGACGAATCAGCTCCTCTAGACGTTGACGCGCTTGGTCACTCGATGTGATGGCTTCGGCCAGCGACGCGGCCGGCGTATTGTTCTCGTTCCAGAGCTCGAGCAGGATCGCCGCGCCTCGCGACAGACGGTTGTAGGCGTCACGCGCCGCGCCGGTTTTCTCCGCGACGACGCCGCTCGAGGCAATCACGAAGCGCCAGTCGGCCGGCATCGACGCGTCGGCGACGTGACGCAGCGGCACGAACGAGTACGCGGAGAGCATCATGGGCCGGGCCAGCAGCATCGCGGCGTGGTCCTCGCTGCCACCATGCGTTCCCACGCCGGCGTCGCCTGCAAGTCCCCTGAACGCGCTGCCGTTCTCGACGCAGGCGAGATAGACGGCGAGGTCGGCGTCACTCGTGATGTTCTGCGTCCACTCGTCGCGCGCGCCGAGGTTCCGCAGTCGAATCAGCGCGCTCGCAATGCCGACCATCAGCGCGCTGGAGCTGCTCATTCCCGCAGCGGAAGGGAGGTCGCTGGCGAACGCGATCGTCGCACCGCCGCGGCTTGCCGGAAAGTTCCGGTCGAGCCGCGAAACCACCACCTCCGCGTAGTGCTGCCAGGGTACCGGTGTAACTTGTGCGCCGCCGATGACGGCGCGCTCACCACGCAGCGCGTCCACGACTTCGACGACGCGGTCAGTTCGCGGCGCCGCCAGGAACACGAATCCGCGAGGCAGCGCCGCAACCAGCGAGCGTCCGCCGGCATAGTCGGTATGGGTGCCGAACACTTCGAGCCGCCCCGGAACCCATACCGCCACGGATGGTGCGGTGACGCCGCCGTCGTGCATTGCACGCAGCGCCCGCTCGAACATCGGATCCGACGGAGCGAAGCGCGCCGACTCGGCCTGCGCTGAACGAGCGGAGCGAGTCGAATCGGTCACGGGCGCGGCGTCACGCCGGCCAGCCGGCGTTCCAGGTCGGCCGCATCCGATCGGCGCGAGAGATCGAGCACCGGGCCGGCTGCCGCAAAGGTCTTGAAACGCATGCCCGCGGAGATGGCCGCATTCACCGCGTCGGGCAGCTCGTACTCGCCTCGGGCAGAGCGCGGCACCGTTCGCGCGAATTCGAAGATTCGAGGATCGAACCGCCAGGCGTTCATGCTGACGCCCGCCGATGCGCCTTCGCGGGCGACGTGCGCCTCGTCCGGCTTCTCGATGATTCTGGTGAGGTAGCCGTCACTGCCGCTCTCGACGAGCGCGAACGACTTGATCCGCTCCTCAGGAATGTTGCCGCCCTTCGACAGCTCGTCACGGCGGAAAACCGGCAGCGCCGGCTCACCGATCGTCGCCAGGCGCTCGAGCACATCGGACGGATACAGATTGTCAGAGTTGACGACGATGAACGGCTCCGTGGTCCATCCTTCCGCAGTGAGAACGGCGTTGGCTGTCCCGAGCGCTTCAGGCTGAACCAGGAAAGCGAGCCGCATGCGTTCCGGCGGATGGCTGGCGTAATGCTCTCTGGCGGGTTCCGGCCCTGGCGCGACGACGAGCGCGACGTGTCGCAGTCCCGCATCGGCCAGCGAGCTGAGGACAAAGTCGAGAAACGGCCGGCCGTTGATCGGCATCATGCCCTTGAGCCCCGCGTCCGCGGCGCGCTTCTGCTGAGCACTCAGCTTCTCGTCATGGCCCGCTTCCCTCATGCGACGGCCCAGGCCGCGGGCGAGAACGACAGCGTGTGTGAGCTGATAGCTTTTCACATATGCACGATGTCGAGCGGCGGCCTCGACTTCCATCGCCCGCGCGTGAAGTCCGGCACGTCGACCGCCTCGCTGCGGCGCTTGACCGAGCGGACGCTCAACTCGACGACGGCGCTGAGCGCGGCGGCGTCGTAAACGTCCATGTCCGTCGGCTTGCCCTCGTGGAGGCATTTGATCAGGCGGTAATCCTCGATGTAGTCCATGCCGCCGTGACCGGCGCCCTTCGCCTGCTCGGCAAGCTCGCGCCATAGCGGATGTTCGAAGTCGCCGAGAACCGCGGATGCGTCCTCCCACTGGTGCTCGCGGCCGCGTCCCTCGATGTAGACGCGATTGGGGTAGCCCTCGGAAGATCCCTTTGGTGCCCTGGACGAGATTGATGCGGCTGTACGGCCGCGGCAGGTTCGTGCAGTGCTCGACGTAGATCGTGCGGCCGCGCGCCGTCTTGATCAGGCTTGCATTCACGTCGCCGAGCACGTAGCGCTCCTTGCGCTTCGGCGAATCGGACGGCTCGTGCTCCGCCGCCCATGCCTGCAGGCCGCGGGATGGCCCGCTCATCGACACCAGGTAGTCGAAGCGATCGCCGCGGTTGATGTCGAGGCAGTTCGCCACCGGGCCCAGGCCGTGCGTCGGGTAGAGGTTGCCATCGAGCTTCATCGACCATGCGCGGCGCCAGAGCCCTTCGCCGGAGTCCGCGAACTTGATCTCGCGAAGGTCGTGCAGGTAGCCGCCGCCGGCGTGCAGGATCTCGCCGAGCGCCCCCTGCCTGACCATGTTGAAGACCATCATCTCCATGCGGTCGTAGTTGCAGTTCTCCATCATGACGCAGTGGCGCTGATGCTTCTCCGCCGCCTCGACGATGGCCCAGCAGTCTTCGAGCGTCATCACCGCCGGCACTTCCGTCGCGGTGTGCTTCCCGTTCTTCATTGCCGCGAGCATGATCGGCGCGTGCCATTCCCACGGCGTCGCGTTGAACACGAGGTCGAGATCCTCGGTTTCGCAGAGGCGCTCGAAGTCACGAGGGCCGCGCGTGTAGGCCGTCGGCGCGGGGTGACCGGCTTCGGCGATCTGCTTCGCGGCCCAGTCGGTGCGCTCCTGCCGGATATCGCAGACGGCCGTGATTCTGCAGTTCGGGATTCGCAGCAGGTTTCTGACGTGCCCGCCGCCCTGCCCGCCAATGCCGACAAAACCGATTCGGACCGTTTCGATGGGCTTGGCGGCAAACGCCGGGGCGGGTTGCGCTTCGACAGTAGCGACGTTGCTCGCGGCCGCGCCGGCCGCAATGGCTGCGCTGCCAATTTTCAGGAAGTCCCTGCGGTTCAGATCGTCCATGGTCTGGATATGGTAGACCATCGACAACTCCCAACTCCCAACTCCCAAAGGACTCCTAACTCCCAAAAATACCAACTCCCAACTCCCAATTCTTCTCCTGGGCCTAGTGTTCCTGGGAGTTGGCAGTTGGAAATTGGGAGTTGGTATTTTTGGGAGTTGGGAGTTGGGGTCTTGGGATTGACTAGAAACAAAAAACCGCCTGTTCCGATCGGAGGGCGGAACAGGCGGCTGGCCACGTCAACCGAGGGGATGACGTGGACCCCACAGACAGCATGCGATTGAAAAACTGTGCAGGCTGCGTGCCGTATCGAAAGGGCCCGGAAACCGGCGACCAAAGTCGCTCAATCTGGCTCGGGAAAGACAAAAGCGTGGCCCAAGGGTAGAAGTCTGGTTGCCGGCAGAAGGTGTTGTCGGGGTTGGAGTTGTGGAGCAGGGGAGGCTGGGGCCTTGACATTCCCATAATGGGAAGGTTCACACTGACTGTATGAACATCGGCAGCGCGGCGCGCGATTCGGGCGTCTCGGCGAAGATGATCCGCCACTACGAGTCGCTTGGCCTGCTGAGGCAGCCGAAGCGCACCGGCGCCGGCTATCGCATCTACGACGAGAACGATATCCATACGCTGCGGTTCGTCCGGCGCGCACGCGACCTGGGATTCTCGATCAAGGAAATCAAGGACCTGTTGAGTCTCTGGCGCAATCGTCATCGCTCCAGCGCGGACGTGCGCACCATCGCGCAACGTCATATCGCCGAACTGGAAGCGAAGATCGCCGAGTTGCAGGGCATGCGCCGGACGCTCGAGGATCTCGTGCGCCATTGCCACGGGGACAACCGTCCCGCCTGCCCGATTCTCGACGATCTCGCGGGCGCCTCGCAGGGTTGAGCTTGTAGCACAGAGGAAGCACATGAAGCGGTTGCAAATGGCCAACGTCCCGCATGCGGGGCATGACGATGGAGCGCCGAAGCACGTCGATCCGGTCTGCGGCATGACCGTCGATCCCCGCTCCGCGGCGGGGTCGTACCGACTACAAGGGCACCACCTACTACTTCTGCAATCCGTCGTGTCTCGTCCGTTTCAAGAAGGATCCCGAGTCGTACCTCAATCCGGCGGCGAAACCCGCGCCGATGATGCCGGCGGGGGAGGACGTCGAATACACGTGCCCCATGCATCCCGAGATCGTCAGGAATGGGCCGGGGAGCTGTCCGATCTGCGGCATGGCGCTCGAGCCGCGGACCGCCACGCTCGACGATCGGCCGAACCCCGAGCTCGTGGACATGACGCGGCGCTTCTGGCTCGGCGCCGCGCTCGGACTCCCGGTCTTCCTGCTCGCGATGGGCGACATGCTCCTCGGCATGGGGCTCGGGGGGCGAATCGATCCGCAGGTGAGCAACTGGATCGCGCTCGTCTTCTCGACCCCGGTCGTGCTCTGGGCAGGCTGGCCTTTCTTCGAGCGCGGCTGGGCCTCGATCGTCAACCGCAGCCCGAACATGTTCACGCTGATCGCGATGGGCATTGGCGCGGCATACGTCTTCAGCGCAGCCGGCACGCTGGCGCCGGGACTGTTTCCCGAGGGCTTCCGTGAACATGGGATCGTCGAAACTTATTTCGACACGGCGGTGGTCATCACCGTCCTGGTGCTGCTTGGGCAGGTGCTCGAGTTGCGCGCGCGCGGACGCACCAGCGCCGCGATTCGGCAGCTGCTCGGGCTGACGCCGAAGACCGCGCGCGTGATCCGCGGCGGCGTCGAGCGCGACCTGCCGATCGGCGACGTGCAGGTCGGCGATCTGTTGAGGGTGCGGCCCGGCGAGCGCATCCCGGTCGATGGCGAAGTCGTCGACGGCCGCAGCGCGGTCGACGAATCGATGATCAGCGGCGAACCGATCCCGGTCGAAAAGGAACGCGGCGCACGTGTCACCGGCGGCACGATCAACGGCACGGGCAGCCTGACGATCGGAGCCGAACGCGTCGGCAGCGACACCCTGCTCGCGCAGATCGTTCGGATGGTGGCCGACGCGCAGCGCAGCCGCGCGCCGATTCAGCGCCTGGCCGACGTCATCGCCGCGTGGTTCGTGCCCGCGGTCGTCGCTGTCGCGGCGATCGCGTTCGTCGCGTGGAGCCTGTTTGGGCCTGACCCGAAGCTCGCGCACGCGCTGGTGAGCGCGGTAGCGGTCCTGATCATCGCCTGTCCGTGCGCGCTTGGCCTCGCGACGCCGATGGCGATCATGGTGGGCACCGGCCGCGGCGCCACGGCCGGCGTGCTGATCAAGAACGCCGAGGCGCTCGAGCTGCTGGAAAAGGTGGACACGCTGATTGTGGACAAGACGGGAACGCTGACCGAGGGCAAGCCTCGTCTTACTCACGTCACCGCGTTTGCGCCATTCCAGGAAAATGACGTGCTGCGCCTCGCCGCCGCCCTCGAGCAGGCGAGCGAGCACCCGCTTGCCGCCGCGATCGTCGGCGGCGCCCTCGGGCGCGGGCTGTCCCTTGCGGCGGTCAGCGACTTCGACTCGCTCACCGGGCGCGGCGTCGCGGGTTCCGTCGAGGGCCGCCGCGTCGTGCTCGGGTCACCGAGGCTGCTTCAGGAACAGGGCATCGACTCCGGTCCGGTCGCTGGCGAAGCGGAGACGCTCCGGGCTGCCGGGCAGACGGTGATGTTCGTCGCGATCGACGGCGGGCTGGCCGGCGTGATCGGCGTGTCGGATCCGATCAAGGCGTCGACCCCCGAAGCGATTCGGCTGCTGCACGAAGAGGGCTTGCGGATCGTGATGGTGACAGGCGACAACCGCACGACCGCCAATGCGGTCGCGTCCCGGCTCGGGATCGACGACGTGGTCGCGGAGGTGCTGCCGGAGGCGAAGCGCGCGATCGTGCAGCGGTTCAAGTCGGAGGGCAGGCTCGTCGCGATGGCGGGCGACGGCATCAACGACGCTCCCGCGCTTGCCGAGTCCCACGTCGGCATCGCGATGGGCACCGGCACCGACGTCGCCATCGAAAGCGCCGGCATCACGCTCGTCCGCGGCGACCTCCGCGCCATCGTCCGCGCGCGGCGCCTGAGCCGCGCGACGATGAGAAACATCCGTCAGAATCTGTTCCTGGCGTTCGTCTACAACGCCGTCGGCGTGCCGGTCGCCGCCGGCGTGCTGTATCCGGCGCTCGGCCTGCTGATCAGTCCCATCTGGGCGAGCGCTGCGATGACGTTGAGCTCAGTGTCGGTAATTGGAAACGCACTGCGGCTGCGACACGCGGAGCTCTGTGAACGACCGCGTTCAGGCTTTGCGCGATCCTCCGCCGCGCCGCAAGCGCTCCGGCCAGGCCGGACCCGACGAGCAGGAGCGTCGTTGGTTCCGGTGTCTGCGCTGCCGCGTCGAAGTTATAGCGGATCAGCGACGGGACAATGGTCCCGCCCTCGCCGCGGATGAAGTTGATGGTGGCAAGTCCGCGGCCGAGCAATCGCAGCGCCGGAGCGCTGCCGTCGGTCGGGTTGACCATGCCGACGAAATGAAATGCCTGGGTGAACTGCGCCGCTCGAGCGATCGCCGAAGTCGGGTATCTCGGCTGGGCGGTGCCAGGCAACCTGAACCGTCCTGTCGCGTCGTAGGTCGTGCCGCCCGAACTGGACTTCGCCTTCGAATTCCCACCAGCCGTTCAGTTTGGATTTCGCGCCCGAGTCGCACGTCTCGCATTCCCGCAGCACCTGCTGCTGCTCGTGGCCGTTCCAGACAAGCTGAACGAGTCCGTGGTCAGCGTGACATCGCCGACACCCGACGCGCTTTCGGTCGAACGTCCCGGAGCTGACCCGGATGGCATCCGCGAAGGACTTTTGGGCACCGAACGCGACAATCAGGACAACAAGGGTGACAATTCGAAGCATGCAGCCTCCCGATCCGCGAGAGGAGCAATTGGTATTCCCAGGCTATCACCACAGCCCGACTCGGCCTTTCACCGAATCCACCAGCTTGATCGGGTCGAAGCCGATGCCCTGCTTGAAGACGGTGTCGACGTTCCTGACGTCGGCGATGGCGTTCGATGGATCGCCGGTCACGACGACGAGATCGGCCTGCTTGCCGACGGCAATCGATCCGATGCGGCCGTCGCGCCCGAGATATTTGGCGCCGTTCAACGTGCCGATCCCAATCGCCTCGAGCGGCGAGAACCCGGCCTCGACGAGCAGCTCGAGCTGACGCTGGTTCGAGTAGCCGGGGATGACGCCGCCGGCGCCGGTCGGATCGGTTCCCGCAATCAACAGGCCGCCGGCCTTGACGAAGGCCCGCTCGAGCGCCAGCGCCGCCGGAAAGAGTCGAACGTAAACCGACTTCTCGCTCTGCGCCGTGCGTGCGTGGGTCTTTTCGAACTGCTCCTTGAGCTGCGGCGTCAAGACGTCCAGTCCTGGCGGAAGCGGGCGTCCCGGCGTGTACGTTTCGAACACCGTGAGCGTGGACGTCAGCGCGACCTTCTTGTCGACCAGTTTCTTCACCAGCGCGTTGAATGCCGGTCCATTTGGATCGAGCGCCGCCAGGCTCTGCTGGCCTCGCCCCTGGCCAGGGCAGGTGTCGGGTTGCTTGTCGTCCACGAAGTCCGTGGCCGCGAGAAATCCGTGCTCGAGATTGTCGATGCCGAGATCGGCCGCTTCGGCATACGTCACCGAACAGAGGTGCCCGGTGATCTTCAGGCCGCGTTTGTGGGCCTCTTCGATCGCTGCGCCGAGCGCGGCGCGCGTGATGCTCATGTAGGCCTTGAACGACGTGGCGCCCATGTCCGCCCAGTAATTCACCTGCCGGCGGGCGTCCTCCGCATCGTTCAGCGCGCGCATTTGAAGGAACTGATTCGGCCCATTCAGGTACGGCGCGGTCGCGTCGATCGCCGGACCCGCCGCCTGGCCTGCATCGATGAGCCGCTTCAGGTTGAAGTCCATGAAGCCGTTGACGTTGCCGCCCGTGCGCATCGTCGTGACGCCGCCGGCAAGATAGAGCCGGATGAAGCTCTGACCGAGCTGGCCGTAGACCTGCGGTCCGGTCGGGTAGTACAGGTGTTCGTGCACCATGACCATCCCGGGCATGACGCTCTTGCCGGACAGGTCGATCACCGTTGCGCCCTCGGGCGGCTTGACCCGCGCGCTGTCGCCGATTTCCGCGATGTCGGTGCCGCGAATCACGATCGTCTGATTCGCCCGGGCTGGAGCGCCGGTGCCGTCAATCACTCTGGCGTTGGTGAGCGCGACGACCGGCGCATCCACCTTGATGAACGCGCGGACCGTATCGTTGAACTGCGGCCGCTGCGCTGAAACGAACGCGACTGTCGATGCGGCGAGAAGCGCCGCGGCGGCACGTGTGGTGATCATGGGACCGGATTATAGCGCCGCGTTGGAGGTCAGGAGAGGAGGCGTCAGCGCTTCTTGAAGACCTTGCCTTCCTTCATCACGAAGCTGACCTGCTGCAAGGTGCGCAGATCCTGGAGCGGGTTCCCGTCGACGCCGATGACGTCGGCCAGCCGGCCCGGCGCGAGCGCGCCGACGTCTGCGGGCATGCCCACTGCACGGGCGGCGGACAGGGTGGCGGCACGAAGTGCCGAGAGCGGATCGAGGCCGATCGACGCCAGGTGCTCGAATTCTCGTGCGTTGGCGCCGTGCGGAATCACGCCGGCGTCAGTTCCAAACGCGACAGGCAATCCCGCTGCGACGGCGGCGCGCATGCGAGTGTGCAATGCCGACAAGTTTTCCGGCGGCGCCGTGGAGAGCGAAAAGAGAGTCGGCAGCTGGTGGACTCCGCGCGTTTTCATCACGAGGACGGTTTCCGGGGAAGGGAAGCCGGCATGGGCAACCAGATCCGCGCCAAGCCGCACGGCCAGGCTGATGCCGCCTTCGCTCAGCGCATGCACGGCGACGCGCTTTCCAAGGCGGTGCGCTTCATCGATTGCGGCGAAGAGCTCGTCGTCGCTGATTTCGTACTTGGCCGGGTCCTTGACCGCCTCGACCAGCCATCCGGTCACGCAGACCTTGATGAGATCGGCGCCCCGGTCGACGTCTTCGCGAACCCGCTTTCGGAATGCATCGGCGCCGCGGACGCCGATGCCACTGAAGTCGCAGATTCCGCCGCTGATCCCGAGCCATGGGCCGGAGGCTACAACCCGCGGACCCTCGACTTTGCCGGCTTTGATGGCGTCGCGGAGAGAAATGTTCGCGTAGCCTAGCGCGCCAAGATCCTGAACCGTCGTGAAACCTGCGTCCAGCGTCGCGCGCGCATTGGCCGAAGGCTGACCTGCGAGCGTCAAGTGCACGTGCGCGTCAATGAGCCCTGGAAGCACGGTTGTCGCCGGTAGATCGATGACCGACGCGTTTGCCGGAACGGGCGTATCGGCAATCGATCCCGCCGCGACGATCCGGTCTCCTCGGATGACGACGGTGGCGTTGTCGATCAGCCGGCCGCGATCGACGTCCACCATGGCCTTCGCCCGGATCGCGACGGTTGGCTCCTGCGCCTGCAGGTGCAAGAGGAGGATCGCGAGGCACGCGGCGGCCGCTGCGGCCGGCTTCACGGCCGATCTCCGCCTGGAATGATCGGCAGCACGATGTGCGACGGGTGGACGCCGGTGTGATGGACGGTGTTCCGCGCGGTCAGCCAGCGAGTCTCGTCGTAGTTGTTCCCGCCGGTATTCAGGTTCCGGTCGTACCTCGGAAAACTGCTGCTCGAGATCTCGAGTCTGATGCGGTGACCCGGGCCGAAGTAGTTGCTCGTCGCTTTCAGATCGATGCGGACGCGGTAGGTGTCGTCGGGACGCATCCAGACACTCTTGGTAAAGCCATCACGGTAACGGGCACGAAGAATCGACTCCTGGATGTTGTAGGCCGTCCCGTCAGGGTAGACGTCCACCAGCTTCGCGGTGAAATCGGTGTCTCGGGCGGTGGAGGAAACGTGCAGTATGACTTCGAGCGGCCCGGTCACTTCGAGCCCGCGCTCGAGCGGCGGCGTGCTGTAGACCAGCACGTCGTGACGCTGTTCCACTTCCGACTGATCGAACGCACCAGACGCTGCTTCGGAGCTTCCCGAACAACAGCCTGGACCGCCGACAGACGGCACTGGTGAAGCTGGATCGTACACGTAGACGTCCGGCGGCTCCGTGCCGGGCGGCGTGGCGTTCAATGCACCGTCGCCGAATCTGCTGTTCGCCCGCCCCCCGCTGTGCAAGTAGTACTTCACATACTGCGTGCGGGCGAGCGGCCACTCGTGCTCGTCACGCCAGACGTTGCGGCCCATGACATAGAGCCGGACCTTGGGCATGGCCGTCACGCGGTTCTCGACGCCCTTCAGCCAGTACTCGAACCAGCGAAGATACAGGTCCCTGTACGCGAGTCGAGCATCCCCGAGATCGCGCTTGCCGACAATCGTCCGGTCGGTTGCCGCCTCCGACCTGCAGTGCTCCGTCGGCGAGACGATGATGAACTGGTTGTCCCGCGCGCGGGCGCTCTCGGCGTTCGTTCGAAACTGGTTGAATTGCTGCAAGGTTTCGGCGACGCCGAAGTCGTACCAGGAATTGACCTGCAGACTGGGCACGTCGAACCGATCGGCCGGCTTGATGTATCCGAACTGGTCCCACCACGGATCTCCCGGCGCGTGCGAGACGAAATCCTCGAAGTCGGTCGGCGGCCCGCCCGCCTTCTTCATCATGTCTACGACCGGCAGGCTGTTCCAGATCGGCCGGTAGTCCGGGATCGGCGGGAGCACGGGACCAATCTCGAAATACTGGCGGGCTCCTGGCGGCATGTCTTCCGGGTACTTCAGGTATCGCTTGCTGCCAGAACCGCGGAACCAGCCGAGGGCGCCTGCCAGCTCGATCGCGCCTCCGTCGATGGTTCCGAAGTAGCGGTAGTGAATCGAGCTGCCGGCAGCCTGCGGCAGCATGGCGGTGTGATGAGGATTGCGGGTGCGCGCCTGCATCACCTGCGTGTCACCCAGGTAGGAGCATCCGTAGGTTCCCACCTTCCCGCTGGACCACGGCTGCGTCGCCAGCCACGTCGTCGCATCCGATCCGTCGGCGACGTCGTCTTTCGAGATCGTGTAGCTCCCTTCGGATTCGAACTTGCCCCGGGTGTCCTGGACGGCCACGACATAGCCCTGACCGGCGAACATCCACGCCGCGGAGGTCCCCCGGCGGTGCGGCCGCTTGTCGTAGGGGGTCCTGATCATGATCACCGGCAGGCGTTCGCTCACGCCTTTCGGGACATACAGATCGGTCGAGAGCCGGATGCCGTCCCGCATCGGGACCCACACGCTCTCGCGAAGCTCGACTTCATACTTCGCGGATGGCCAGCCGGGCGATACAGGTGCCTGACGCGCGGCCGCAGCGCCGAAAGCCAGGACCATGATTGCCGCTGCCGGCGCCCGTCGCATCATTCCACTCGTGCCGCTGCCATCCCGAGGATCTGTCGCGCCTGTTGGGGCGTCGCGATTTCGCGTCCGAGCTCGCGCGCCAGGCGGGCGGTTCGTTCCACGAGTTGCGCATTGCTGCGAGCCAGTTCGCCGCGGCGGTAATAGACGTTGTCCTCGAGCCCCACGCGAACGTGGCCGCCGAGGAGCAGCGCCAGCGTCGTCATCGGCAGCTGGTACGGGCCGATACCCGAGCACAGCCAGACGGTCTCCTCCGGAAAATCGCGAAGCATATCGAGGACGTGCTGAACGGTTGGATAACTCGAGGTCTGGTAGCCCATCACCGTTTGAATCCAATACGGCGGCTCAATGAGTCCGTGCTGCATCAGGTGGCGGATCACCCAGGCGCCGCCCGGATGATAGGTCTCGAGCTCGGGCTTGATCTGACGCCTCTTCATCTCGGTCGCGAACCAGGTCACGAGCTTGTACGACACGGGCCAGCAATCGTCGTACTCGAACGGAGGACGCGGATGACGCAGCGGCGCGGCGCGTTCCTTCAGCGTGAAGCGGCTCATGTCGGGCACGAGGTTCAGGGATGCCATGTCGGGCAGGACCTCGAGGGACGCAAGGCGCTCTTCGTCGGTCATACCCGGACCGCCTCCGGTCGTGTTGTTGATGATGATGTCGGGGCAGCGCTCGCGAATCCGGTCGTTCACCTCGCGCCAGTCTTCGACACGTCGCGCCGGGCCCGGGAGGTGATCCGGGTTCCGCGCATGCACGTGAACCATCGAGGCGCCAGCCTCGTAGGCCGCCTGGACCGAATCTGCGATCTCGCCAGGCGTCTCGGGTATCGCCGTGTTGTATTCCTGACCCTGCAGGCCGCCATTGCACGCACAGCAGATGATCACCGGGGGGAACCCTTCGCGCACGCGCTGCATGTACTCGTGCGCGTCCGTGTACCGCCAGCTCGCAGGGATGTTCACAACGGCTGCTCCTGGGTCTTGCGCAGCGGATTCTCCGCCTTCAACCGGCGAATCTCGACGACCATCCTGTCGCGCCACGCACGGACGTCCTCGCGCGCCGTCTCGCCACGCGCGGCGTCGAGCGCCTGGCCAATCTCTTCGATCAGGGCCTTGTCGAAGTCCGGCGTCGGGCCCAGCTGGTTCATCAGGTTCATGATCCACTCTTCATGGCCGCCAAAGTAGGTGCGAGCGCCGCCGTCGCTGTTCGTGTCGGCAACAGCGAAGGGACCGAGGAGAGCCCAGCGCAGGCCGAGGCCTTCCCGGACGACCGTGTCGATCGCTTCAAGGTCCGTCACGCCGCTCTTCAGCAGATGCACCGCCTCGCGGACGAGTGCGAACTGCAATCGATTGAGAAGGAATCCGTGGATGTGTTTCTTCAGCAGAACCGGCACTTGCCCGACGGAATGTAGAAACTCTCGAGTCGCGGCAACGACCGCCGGGTCCGTGCGTTCACCGCCGAGCACCTCTACGACGGGGACGATGTGAGGAGGGTTCACCGGGTGGGCGACAATGCACCGGCCCGGATGTCGAACATCGCGTGCGATCTCGGTCATGTCGAAAGCGGACGTGCTGCTCGCCAGGATCGAGTCCGGTGATGCAACGCGATCGAGATCGGCGAAGAGCTTCTGCTTGACTGGAAGATGCTCGGGACCGCACTCCTGCACATAGACGGCGCCTTCCATCGCGTCTGCGAGCGAATCACCCACGCGCAGATGCCCTCGTCCCCCGGGTTCGTGCGATCGGATCCAATCACTCGCCCGTTCCAGTTGGGCGCGATCGGTGTCGAAGAGGGCGGTCGGACAGCCTGCACGCAGGAAGACCACGGCCCAACTCCGGCCGATCACACCGGACCCGACGACAGCCACCGGCTTGTCGGTCGTCTGCAGGTTCATGCCAGCTCCTTGGCGGCGTCGCCGACGACGAGGCGACGCCGTTCCGTTTCTGTCAGCGATCCACGCGTCGCTCCGGCGATCGCCCACATCACCGCGCCCAGTGCCGCCCATCCGCCCAGCACCAGCCACTCGATCGGAACGCCTGTCGCGAGGGCGGGCTCGATCAGGCCCCACGCGACCATCCAGAGGCACACGAGCGCGGCCAGTCCGGCGGTGAACGTTCCGCCGGGGACACGATAAGGCCTGACGGCCGCAGGTGCCAGGCGCCTGAATCGAATGACACCGACGCAGATGAGCAACGCCGCGGCCGCAAGGCAGATGCCCGCGACGTTGACAATCGGGATCAGCGCGCCGCGGCCGAGCAGCACGGCCGCCGCCGACACGACGCCGACGAAGAGCACTGCCGTGGCCGGTGAACCGTGATGCGGATGGGCCTCACCGAGCAGCGGTGTCACCAGACGCGCGCGGCCGAGGGTGAACAGCACACGCGACGCGAACATGAAGACGCTGTTCCAGGTCGTGACCAGCCCCAGCACCGCCGCGGCGAGCACGACCTGGGCGAGGAGGTCCGAGTTGAACGCGCGCCGGAAGCCCTCAGCCGCGGGCATCGGGAGCGTTATCAGCTCCCGCCACGGCATCGTCATCGAGCTCGACAGAATGACGAGCACGTAAAAGGCCCCTGCTACCGCGATTGACACGAGAATCATGACGCCGGCCGCGCGGAGCGAGGAGCCCTGTGCGCGCTCGCCCATCATTTGGGGAATGACGTCGAACCCTGCGTACCAGAACGGTGCGGTTGCCATCACCGTCAGCACGCCCCGCCAGAGTGGGCGGTCCGTAGTCCCGGAGAAAAGGGGCTGAAGATGATCGACGGAGCCCCAGGTCAATCCAGCGATGATGAACCACGCCGACGTCGCGAGGAGTCCCCACGTGAGGATGTCCTGCAGCCGTGACGCCGCCGCCGCGCCGCGGTAGTTCAGCCAGGTCAGGACCACGGTTCCGGCAATGCCGATCGCGAGGCTTCCCAGGCGGACCGGTTCACCGGCAACCGAGTAGAGCGCAGGTCCGTCGAGGCCCGGCACGATCGCGCCGGCGATCCAGCCCAGCGAGATGGCCTCGAAGGCGGTGGTCGCGATCGACGACAGGGCGAGAAACCATCCGGTGGCGAAGCTCGCTCCGGGGCCGTAGAGCGAGTAGGCATAGGCGACCTCGCCGCCTGTGACTGGAAATGCGGTCGCGAGCTCCGCGTAACAGAGGCCGACGAGCATCATCGCCAGTCCCCCGGCGACAAAGGCCAGCGCGGCGCCGCCGGGCCCGGCCTGCGCGAGCCACGCAGGCAGTGCCACGACCCAGCCGACGCCGATGATGCACCCGAAGGACAGCGTGAAGAACTGTACGGCCCCGATGCTCCTTTGAAGTCCTCCGGTCACGGGTGCATCACCTCAAAGTCGAAGCAGCGGACGCGTGAGACACGTAGGCCCACCGGTTCCCTTCAGAGAGATCTCGCTTCCGTCGTATTCGATCACGGCGGCTCCTGCGTTCTCCAGCAGCCCTTTGGTGGCAGGATTACCCGCCACGATCATGCAGCGGCGGGGCGACAGCGTGAGGACGTTGCACGCCAGGGTCCGGTGTTCGTCATCAGGCACGTCCAGCAGAGTGTAACCATGCGCGATCAACCATTCGCGCATGAACACTGGCAGGAGCCGCGAGTAGGTGACGGCGAGATCGACATCGACCAGGCTGATGAGCGCCATCAGATGCAGACAGGCTCCCGGTCCCTGCCAGTGGGGGAGCGGGACCACGATCACTTCCGACACCCACGGCTTCAAGAGCTGCCGTAATTGGCCAATGCCTTCGTCATTCGTCCGGTAGCCTCTGCCCACCGCGAGAGTCCGGTCGTCGAGCCAGACGACATCGCCCGCCTCCAGCGTGCCGGGCGGTTCGATTTGCCCGAGGATCGGCATCCCGGTGCTTTGCAGATACTCGGCGGTCGTGGCTGATTCCGGCGCGCGCAACGCCTTCGCCATTCGGCAGAGGATCGCGCCGCCGGGCGTGATGACGACCGGATCGTAGGTGTAAATAGAATCGAGGCTCGTCTCACGATCGCGCGGCAGGAACTCGACGATCGGCACTTCCCGGCGCAGGAGCTCGGCGAACGCGTCGTACTGGCTCACCGCGCGTTCGAACACCGGAGCAGCCTGATACCCGAGTGCCTGCCAGCCCATCGCCACCGTGCTCTCGTCCCGATATGCGTCGCGCGCGTGCTTCAGCAGCACGCGCCGGAGTGGCGCAATCATCGATTGAACGCCGTATTCCGCGCCGGTCGCGTTCATTCGCACCAGGTGTCTATCGTCAACGCCAGGACCTTGGTTGCGGTGACGACCTCCTCGAGCTCGATGAACTCGTCCACGGTGTGAGCGTTGGCGACGTCTCCCGGACCGTACAGAACGGCGGGAATCTGCGCGTGGTTCGTGAACAAACGGAGATCCGAGCCGTAGGTCACACCCTCGACCTTCGCCGGTGTGCCGGCAAACACCTGATGGCAGGCCGCCAGGTCTCGCAGAATCGGCTCGTTCCGATCGGTCTCGGCAGACTCGAACTGCCCCTCGAACCACTCGAGGACAGGAGGATGTTCGCGAAGCCACGGGTCGGCGTTGCTGGCGTTGCAGACCGCGCTCGCGAACGCCGCCTTGGCATCCTCGATCGATTCCCCGGCGAACACGCCACACCGTCCTTCGACCACTGCCTCATGCGGGACCGTGGAATGCCAGTCGCCGGCCGCGATCGTTCCGACGCTGACGGGCGCAATATTCAACGGGTCCGCATAGAACGGGCTCGGATGGGCGAGGTGACGTTCGCGATCGAATTCGTTCAGCCGGCCGATCAGATAGCACGCTTTCTCGATCGCGCTGATTCCCAGCCGTTTCATACACGCGTGAATTGAGCGGCCCTGCACCCGTAGGCGAAACGTGAGCGCGCCAGACTGGATCGGGCAGATGCGCAGCCGCGTTGGCTCGAGAACGATCGCCCCATCGGCCCGATACCCCTTCACAATCGTGGTCAGCGTGCCGATGCCCCCGCTCTCCTCCCCGCTGACGGTCTGCACGAGCACGTCGCCGCCAGGCGATCGTCCGAGGAGCTTGAGGATCTGCACTGCGAAGATCGCCGCGGTGACGCCGCTCTTCATGTCGCATGACCCGCGGCCATACATCCGGCCGTCACGGACCGTTGCGGCGAACGGCGGGTCACTCCACAGGGCGGGATTGCCAGCCGAGACCACGTCCAGGTGTCCGTTGAGAATCAGGGATCGCGACTTCGTGGATCGTGTCCCGGTCCAGCGGCCCACGACGTTGACCCGGCCGTTCGATGTCAGGCCGTCGTCGTTGAACGCCGGGTGTTCCTGGAGCTCGTCGAACCGGCTCTCGACGATGTCGACTGAAAGACCGAGCGAGCGCAGCTTTTGCGCGACATAAGCGTGCGCGGGCGCTTCTTCGCCGGGAAGACTCGGGATCCGCACCAGGTCCTGCGCGAAGCTGGTGAGCTCGGCCGCCACATCGTCCACCGCCGCAGAAATCAGCGCCGCACGTTCGTCAATGGTCGAATTGTGCCAGGCAGTCTGTTGCGTCATCGGGAGCTCCCAGGTGCCCGCACGTCCCAGTAGTCGATCGGTCGGTCGTCAGCAGCGAACATCACGTCGTTTCTCCACCACTTGGGTCCGAACGGGCGCACGTCGGGCCAGAGCTCGTCGAGGGTGTCGGCCGAGTAGAGGACGCCGCCCTTCATCACGAAGCGCAGCGCGGTGGTGTTGCGAATGTCGGCGAGCGGATCCTTGTCGAGCACGATCAGATCGGCCATCCGCCCGGGGCTGATCGCGCCCAGCTCCTCGTCGAAACCGAGCGCATGCGCGCCATGACGCGTGGCGTATTCGAGGGCGCCGGCGTTGCCGGCCGCCCTCGCGAGCATCCAGATTTCCCAGTGAGTGCCGATTCCGTGCTGATCGCCATGGCCGCCGACGGTTCCGTACCCGCCATGCCCGGCGATATCGACGAGCCCCTGGGCGAGAATCGGGAATGTGTAATCCGTCTCGGGCCGCAGCCACCGCGTGCGGGTATGGGGCACGACGAACCTCCACGGGAGCCACTCGCGCTGTTTGGGATCCCGCCACACGTCCTCGCGCTGCCAGAACCACTCCTCGTTCAGCGGGCCAGGACCGTCGGTCATCAGCGTGATCGAATAGATCGCCCGCGCCTGTCCGAAGAACTTCGCGGCGTCGTCGTAGATGGGCGTATAGGTCAGGTCGTGCTCCCAGCCGCTGTGGCCGTCCATCACCATCGACAGATCGTGCTCGAGGGAGCCGCCTTCGCCGGTCAGGAACACACGGTGCCGGCGCGCCGCCTCGGCAATCCACTGGCGCTGCCGCCGCGTCGAGACCAGAAAATCCTTGAGCGAGACGACACCCCACGACACACGCCGCCGGACTTCCAGATCTGCGGTCTCGAGTGAATCGATGGCCTGCCCGTAGGCGGTTGCGGTCGAATAGAACGGTTCGGCAGTGCCGAAGGTGCGTGGACCGAACGCGGTTCCCGCGTCCACCGCTTCGGCGGCCGGAAACAGATTGAGGGACGACGTTGCAGGATCGATCGTCGAGGTGATGCCGTACGCGAGGTAGACCGCTGCCTCGTAGTTCCGCGGCGGCACGATCCCGTCGTGCAGCACGTGGCGGTGTGCATGCGTGTCGATGATGCCGGGCATGATGGTCGTACCTGCGACGTCGATCACGCGGGCGCCCGCTGTGTCGCACGTGCCGACACACGTGATGCGGTCGCCATCGACAACGACGCTGCCGCGATCGATGGCGCCGGCCTTGTCCATGGTCAGCACGCGCGCGTTGGTCAGCGCGAGCCGCCCGCGGCCTCCATGACGGGGAAGCTGGGCACGAAGCGCTACCGTCTCGGTTCGTTTCGTCTCGACATCGTAGACGAAGAGTGTGGAGGCCGATACGAACTCGAGCCGGCGGGCGTCGCGCCAGCGGGGAAAGAGTCCGCCTTCGGTCGAAACGCGCACTGAGGCGTCGGGTCGGTCACCACGCTCGGCAAGCGGCACCGTCGGCGGTACTGTCTTCTCGAGCGGCCGCAGATACACCTGGGCGCCTTCGACATACGCGGCGTAGGCTGCGTCGGGTGACACGTTCACATCGTCCGACACGGCGAATCCGAGATGTTGCCGTCGATCGGTGCCGTCGAGCCGGACCGACTCGAGCGTTGACGCGGCGCGGTCACGGCGCCGCTGATTCAGGAAGAAGACGCGATCGGCGGCGACCGAAGGCCTGACGATCTGCCCGAGCCCCTGATTCTGAATCGTGGCCAGCGCGGTCATCGGACCGCCGGCCGCGGGCATCAGGACGATGTCGTAGGTGCGGTTGTCAGACCAGCTCCTGCCGCGGGCGGTTTCGCCTGCGCCGCGGGCGAAGACGAGCGACTGCCCGTCGTGCGTCCAGACGGGGTTCAGGTATTCGCCGGCGGTTGCGGTGATCCGCTGCGGGCGGCGATCTCCGGCAGCAACACGCCACAAATGACCACGCTCCACCTCGTCCCATGTCGCGAACACCACCCACTTTCCATCTGGCGACCATGATGGCGACAGCTCGAGGACGGGGCGCTTGGTGTCGAGCAACGGCGTGGACGTCTCACCCTTCGTGGACCAGAGCCGGCCGAACGCCTCGAAGAGCGTGGTCGAGCCGTTTGGCGCCGTCGCCGGCCAGCGTGCGAAGCGAGTCGTCACGGGGCCGGCCGGCAGCCGGCGGGCCACATACGTCGATTGCGAGATCGTGCGTTGCACGCGAGCGCGGAACGGAATGGTTTGGACCCGGCCGTCCTTGACTGCGAGCCGGCGTATCCGTCCGCCTTGCGTGATGACGATCGAATTGCTGTCTCGCGACCATGCGTAGGTCGGCAGCAGATGCATTGCGTAGGGAAGACCGTGCGCCAGATCCATCTCGATGGGATCCATCAGGACCTTCTCTTCGCCGGTCTGAAGATCGCGCGCCCAGAGCGCGTTGCGCGGGCCGAAGCGATGACCCTTGAACGTCACGGTCCCATCGGGGATGCGGCGCGCAAACGCCAGCCATCGGCCGTCCGGGGAGATGGAGGGCGCGATCGCGCTGCCGTTCGAGTCGCGGCTCCACTGGGATGTGAACGCCTCACCCTGCGTCACATCATCCGTGGTCCCCGTGCGCAGATCCAGGCGTCGCACCTGCATGCACCCGCGCAGCAGATCGTTCCGTCCCGTGTGATATCCGGGGCACACCGCGTAGTGGTAGAAGAGTGACGATCCGTCTGCCGAGACGGATGGCCACCCCGCCGCTTGTTCGGACTCTTTCACCAGTTCCCGCGGAGTTCCGCCGGCAACCGGATAGGCCCACAGCCCGGCTGACGACCAGTTTCCGCGATGGCACACGCGCTGCCGGCGCACGACGATCGCCGACGCGTCCGCCAGCCAGACCGGCTCCACGGCACACACCGCGTCGTCCAGGAAGATCGCCTTCGGATTCGTGCCGTCAGCGGACATCACCCACAGGTTGTTCTGGCCGCCTCGGTCGGAGATGAAGGCGATCTGCCGGCCGTCGGGGGAATACCGCGGGTGAAAGTTGAGGGCGATGCCGCTGTTGCGCGTGAGCAACTCGGCTTCGCCTCCGGTCGACGGCAGCCGGTAGACATGGCCGAGCAGGTCGAAGACGATCCAGCGGCCGTCGGGTGAAATGTCGACGGACATCCAGGTTCCCTGGTCCGTGACGAAGTCGATCTCGCGAACCGCGCCCCGCGGGACCGTGACGTCCCAGGCCACCTGCTGCGCCGCTGGGAGTGAGTTACCCGCGTTCAAGAAGAGCGGCAGGGCGCCTGCGATCACGACCAGGAGGCGCCGCCGTTTCATACTCTCAGAACCGCACCTTCGCACCGAGCATCACGGTGCGCGGGTTCACGAAGAACGTCGGCGTCCCAAACGCAGTGGACGAACCCAGATCGCTGCCGATGTTCTGATGAGCGCCGCTGTTGGTCGCGTTGAGGATGTCGACAAACGCCCCCACCCGCGTTGCCGAGATCCGGAAGTCCTTCTGGAGCCGGACGTCGAGGAAATCCCAATCCGACACGCGCCGGGAGCCATCGATGGTCTCTACACGGATGGTCACTGGCACGCCGAGCCCGGTGACGCGCTCGCGCCGGCCCCACGGGCGTCCCGTCTGATGTTGAAAGTTTGCCGCCGCAATGATTCCCCAAGGCAGCTCCGCCAGCGCCTGGACCTTGAACAGCACCGGACGATCGCCGATCAGCAGGCCATCGGTGTTCACGAAATCGTTGGGGTTGCGGCCGAACGTGCCCGCCAGCGACGATTGAGCGGCCGCAGGGGTGCCGCGGCTCGAACCGAGACGGCCCTCCGATTTGGACAACGTCAGCGACGCGCCCAGCTGCCAATGGTTGGCGAGCCGCTTGGTCGCCTGGATGTTGAAGGCTTTGTACTTCGTCTCCATGCCATCCGGGTTCGTCAATGTGAACACGCGGTCGCCTGGTGGACTAATCAGGCGGAAGACCTCGATCGGCTGGTTGGTTGCGTCCGTGCCGACACTATCGACGTAAGTAGTCGTCTCGTATTGGCCGGCCGTGTCGAGGTACCCGCTCGCTCTGTCACCGCTCTTATAAATGAACTGCGCGGCTACTCCGAGGTTTTTCATGACCTCGTGAGCTCCGCCGATGATCCATTGGTCGGTGTACGGGTTCTCGTAGTCCGGATCGACCCGCAGGTTCCGGTTGTCCGAGAGCAGGCTCTTGTCGAGCGGGTTTCCGGCGCTGTCATAGAGTCCACTGAACAGGAAAAGCGGACTCACCGACGCCGAGACGCCGGCGAATTCCAGCGTGATCAGGCCGCGGTAGTAGCGGCCGTAGTGTCCCATCAAGACCGTCTGGCCACTCTCCGTCAGCTTCAGGTTGAATCCAAGACGGGGAGAAAAGCTGGTCCACGTAAACAGCTCGTCCTGCGCCGCGGAGCTTTCTCCCGTCGGATGCGCGAAGCGATCCAGGTATTCGAATGCTGGAAGGTAGGCGCGACTGCGGTCCGCACGCACACCCAGGTTGAGACTCAATCGCGATCCGACCCGCCACGTGTCGTCGGCATAAAAACCGATTGTTCTGTTGTAGCCGCCGGTCAGGTAGGGGTCGCGAGTCAGACCGTAATATGGTTCCGCGCCAAGCGTGTAGACGATGTCGTTGTATCCAGCCGTGATGGTGGATCCGCCATCGCTGAACTGCCCGCCGAATCGGAGTTCGTGAGTGCCTGCAAAGTTGTCGGCGTAGTGCGTCACCTTGACGGAAGCGCCGGTGCGGCGAATCGACAGGTCGTACCAGAGCCCGATGCCCCCGGTGGCGTTGCCGCTGATAAGGTCGAAGTACTGGGGTTTGATCCGCGGCTCGCCCGGAACCAGTGGATCGAGATGGTCGGAGACGTAGAAGCCGGTATAGCGGGCTTCGAGAAATGTCTTGTTGGTGAGAATCGACGTCCAGGTGACGTTCGGCGCCGGATCGACGCCGTGCTCGTCGGCCACGGTGGTGGGCGCCTGCAGCGCGCTGCCTCCACCGCCGGAGCTATACCATTCGTTCGCCACGCTCGCGACGAGCTTATGCCGGGCTGAGAACTGCCAGTTGAATTTTCCGTACACGCGATGCACTTCGACACGCGTCGGAAAGTCAGGGTCCGTGCCAGGCAACGAGTTTCGATCCAACCGGTACTGGTAGGACCCGAAGAATCCCGCTTTGTCCCTGACGATCGGACCGCCAAGCTGCAGCGTGATGTCGTTGTACTTGTCCCGGTTGTACGGCAGACCGTCGTCCTGCTCCTCGGTCGTGTTGCGTGAGGTCAGCTTCTGGCTCTGAAAGAAGTAGTTGACGTCGCCGCGGAACGCATTGCCTCCCTGGCGGCCGACGAGGTTGAAGACGGCGCCGCCCATGTTGCCGAACTCGGCCGGAGCACCGAGCGACAGCACCTCGACCTCCTGGATCGTGTCCACATTCAGCTGCGTCCACGGCGCGCCGGTGTTCGGGGCGGTCAGGTCGTTGCCGTCGAGCTGATAGACGTTCTCGTTGGTGGCGGACCCAAACGCGGTGGACCGATCGCTTGACGTGTTGGCCTGGCTGATGCCGGGCGCCGCATTGATGAAGTCATAGAGGCTGTTGCGCGGCACCGGGGCATTGGCGATCCACTCACGGTTGAACGTGGTGTGCACCTCCGCCGTCGAGTTGTTCACCGTCGGCGTGTCGCCGGTGACCGATATGGTCTCCTGCACCTGACTCACCCTGAGCGCCACGTTGATTTCCACGGTGCTGCCGACGGAGACGATGACGTCCTTCTGCTGGAGGGTCGTAAACCCCGGCAGCGCGAACGTAATCGCATACGGGCCCGGTGCGAGGTCAGGGAATCGGAACGTGCCAGCGGCGCTGGTCACCGTCGCCGGCTTGCCGAACACCGCGGGGCCCTCGAGCGTCACCGTTGCCCCCGGAAGGACGGCGCCCGAGCTATCGACGACCGTGCCGATGATCGCTCCGGTTGTCCGCTGCGCTTCGGCAGCGGCGCTTCCAGCCAGCCCAAGCACGCAGAACAGAACGACGCGGACGAGTGCCATACGCCTCCTCCTGATGTCGCCGGGCAGTCTGCGCCAAGAGCGCTTGGAAAGTCCTTCGAAATCTTTATAATTTCTGAAGTATTCCTAAGGCTATGGCCCAGACACCCCGCGTGCTCTTCGAGTTCGGACCGTTCACGCTCGATCCCTTGAAGCGCGTGCTGATGCGGCAAGGCCACAGCATCGCGGTTCCACCACGGGCTGTCGATGTACTGCTCGCCCTCATCGCTCGCCGGGGCACGGTGGTGCACAAGGACGATCTGCTGCGCGCCGTCTGGGATGACACGGTCGTCGAGGAGAACAACCTCTCGGTCAGCATTTCGGCGCTGCGCAAGGCGCTCGGCGAAAGCATCCGGGACCATCGCTACATCGTCACGCTGCCGCGCCGGGGCTATTCGTTCGTCGCCGCGGTCAGCGAGCGTCCGGCCGATCAGCCGGCTGCGCCGGACCTGGTGTCGGGTCCGGTTCGACATCGCAGCGTCGTGCTCGTGACTCCATTTGACGTCATCGCCGGCAGGGCGACGGGGCCTGGCGCACGGCAGCTCACGCAATCGATTGCGGACGGCCTGGCGGCGCGCCTGGGCAACAGCCACCATCTCGCCGTCGTGACGCGGCCGCGGGAGATGAGGCACCCCGAGAACGAGAGCGCTCTCCTTGCGTTCGGCCGCCGGAATCATGCCGACTACGTGCTTCTCGGCAGCGTGCGGCTGGATGGCAAGCGCGTTCGCGTGATGACGCGACTGCTCCGCACTGCTGACACGACGACGGTGTGGGGAGTTTCCTTCGAGGATGCGGACGCGGATCTGTTCGCTGCGGAAGGACGGATCGTCGACCGCATCGCGCATGGCCTCGCGGGACATTTCGAGGAAGAGCTGCACCAGCGATCGGCGCGACGCAGCGCGGAGAGCGCCGGGGCGCATCGCGATTACGTGCGCGGCCGCTACTTCTGGAACAAGCGGACGGGGGAGGGGCTGCGCAAGGCCATCGAACACTTCGAGCGCGCGATCCATTCGGATCCGGGCTATGCGCTTCCTTACTCCGGCCTGGCCGACTGCTTTCTTCTGCTGAGCACCTATGGGGCGATCTCTCCGCGGCAGGGTGTTCCGCGGGCCGTGCGCGCGGCGACGCGGGCGCTCGAGATCGACGACACGCTCGCGGAAGCCTACACATCGCTCGCCTACGCACGTTTTGCTTACTACTGGCAGTGGGATGAGGCGGAGACGTATTTCAAACGAGCGATCGAATTGAACCCCAACTATGGAACGGGGCACCATCTGTACGCCGACCACCTGGCCGCCACCGGACGGTTCGATGCCGCGGTCGAGTCGCTGCAGAACGCCCTCACGCTGGAACCGTGGTCTCTGATCATCAACGCCGATCTCGGGTGGGTCCTGTTCCATGCGAGGCGGTGGAGCCAGGGCATCGAGCAACTGGAGAAGACGATCGAGATGGACAGCGGGTTCGCCGCCGCCCGCTGGGTGCTCGGCCTGACCTGTCTGCATGCCGGCGAGGCGGGGAGGGCGGTCAAGGAGCTCGAGGCGGCACGCCGGCTCGCGCCCGATAGTCCTCACATCCTGGGTTCGCTGGCGCAGGCGCTCGGCATCGAGCGGCGCCGGGCTGAGCAGAAAAGCGTGCTGCGCGAGCTACGCGACCTTGGCCGCCGGACCTACGTCTCGCCGTATCACTACGCCGTCGCACACCTCGGAAGCGGCGCCCGTGATGCCGCGGTGCGGGAGCTGCGGGAGGCGGTGGCTGAACGGGCCCATTGGGCGGCGTACTTCCGTGTCACGCCGACACTCGACGTGCTCCGCGATCATCCCGGGTTCCAACGGCTCCTCAATCAGGTTGTCCCTAGATGAGCCTCCTGGGCCGCAGCGTGGTCTTGATTGTCTGCTCCCCCCGGCGAATCGTCAGTTCGTAAGCCGCCGGCTTTTCGAGCATTTCGAGGATCGCCGTCAACGTGAGGTCCGCGGTCGACGTGCCGTCGATCGCGGTAATGATGTCGCCTTCGACGATGCCCGCCTCGGTCGCCGGCGATTCCTCGAGCACTTCGACGACGCGAAACGAGCGGTAAGTGGCGCCTTCGGCGCGCAGCGCGAAACCGCTGAACGCGCGGTCGAACGGCTCGGCGAACGTCGGCGACGGTTCCAGGATGATGCGGCGGCGGCCGTAGTCCAGGAACAAGCGGAATTTGCTCGTAATCTGAGCGCCGATATTGCCGGCCAGCGACGCATTAGCGAAGGCGCCCGCCTTGTCCTCCGAAAACATGGTGATGGGATTGTCGATCCTGAACGGCCCGATCTGCACTGCGGCGACACGTCCCAACCGTCCGACGGTGCGGCCGCCGGCGCCGGCCCCGCCAATCGCGCGAATGGTTTTCGTTTGCGGACCGAGCAGATTCTGCTGGGCAACGAACGGACTGTGGAGGATAAGCGCCATGCCTGAACCGGTGTCCAGCATGAATCGTCGATCGAAGGTCTGGCCGTCCAGTGCCGTGATTGTGGCCTGCACCACGGGGTGGCCGTCCGGGTTGAAGTCGAGCGGCAGCGTGTGGCCTCGACCGGTGTACGCGAAGGTCTCGCGATTGTGAAGCGTCAGGCTGCGTGCCTGATAGTCGAGTTCGAGCACGAACCGCCTGATGAACTCGCCGCCGATGATGCCATCGACGTCGCGCCCCAATGCGACCGGCAAGACAGGCATCGGAAGAGCCAGCCTCAGCGTGTCGGCGAACGAATCGAGCCCGACCAGCGACCAGGTGGCATCTTTCACCTGCTGGCCCGCCTGCCTTCCCGCACCCGCGCCGCCGGTGTTGGCCGATCCGTACAGCGACAAGCCGAGTTCCTTCGCAACATCCATCCTGACGATCGCCGCGTGGGCGCCGGTGTCGAGGATGAACGACAACGGCCGGGACTTGTTCACGCTGACCTTCACGATGATGTGGCGAGTCGCGAGCTCGAATGGGATCGAGACGGGCGCGTTGGTTGACGTTGGCAATGCAGCCGAACGCGACCCTGCATTGGAGCCAACAACAACGACTGCGGCGATGGCGCGACCGGCGCGAGCTTCATGGACGCGCTCCTTGGGTAGCTGGATTGGCGTGCGCCGCACGGCGGCCTTGCGGAACGCTGGGCGCGAGAACGTAAGTGAATTCGTGCAGCCGCACGCGTGCGCGCCTGGACGGCGCGCGCGCGAACAGACCATGGATGCGCTCGATGTAGCCATTCAGCGCCTGCAATTCCGAGCTGGTCAGCCAGGCCGTGCGAGCCGGCCGCAGGTTCCGGCGAGGGCCCTCGACTTCCGCGAGCCGGGCGCGAAGGCGCGACGGAAGCCGCGTTCCGCGCAGCGCGTCATCGTCGCCACAGCCTTGGCCGTGGCGCGCGCCTGCTGGCGGTCGGCAAGACGATAGACGAGCGTGACCGGCCGTCCCGGCACATCGAACGTCACTGCATCAGCGCGCGCTGCGACCCCTGGTCCTGACGATGAGCCCCGATCGTTCGAGCACGCGCGCGTGATAGTAGAGGCTGTCGGGTGGATAGCCGAGAGCCATCGCCAGCTGGGCGATCGTCGCCGGGCGAACGACCTCGAGGGCATCGATCAAGGCCGCCCTGACCGGTGACGCGACGGCACTGACCTGCCGCACCTGGTGAACGTAGAAGGGGCGTTGTCGTCTCATTGAAATTTTTGAGCGTTTCTTAGTAGACGAGAAAACAGAGGCAAGGGTTGTCTGGCGCTGGGCGCCAGGCGCTCGGGCCGAAAAGCAGGGCTTGCGAAGAGCAGAACTGGTCGCGCCGAATTGCGCGAGAGACAACCGCGCGGAGGCGGACGATCATTTCCCGATAACGGACATGTCGTCCGTCAACTGGGTCGAAATCCGGTGGGACATCAGGTATGTAATGGCACGCCGGTTGCCTTTGTGCCCGGCATGTCGTCCGAATTGATGCTCGCCATACGCAGCCTGCGGTCGCGGCCGCTGTTCTCGGTGATTGCCGTCGCGACGCTCGCCATCGGCATCGGCTCGAACGCCGCCGTGTTCTCCATCGTCAACGCGGTGTTGCTTCGGCCGCTGCCATTTCCCGAGAGTGGACGGATCGTCTCGGTCTACTCGAGATACCTGCCGTCTACGGGCTATGACTTTCCGTACTTCGCATTGTCTGGTCCGGAGTTCGCCGACATCCGCGGCCGGGCGGAGGCATTCGAGAGTATGGCTGCGTATGACCTGGCGTTCCGCAACCTGACGCAGGACGGCGCTGAGGCCGGAGCGTGTCCTCACGATGCCTGTCACGGCCGGATTCTTCGAGGTGCTCGGCGTCAGACCGCAGGACGGACGGACATTCACCGAAGACGAGGCGCAACGCAGGCGCCAGGGATGCGTCACGATCCTCGGGCACGACGTGTTCAAGAGGATGGGAGTCGGCATCGGCTCGACGATCCGTCTGGACGACGAGGCGTGCGAGGTGATTGGGGTGCTGCCGGAAGGCTTTGGCTTCCGCGACGACCGAGTGAAGCTGTGGACGACCCGCTCGGTCGACGCTGGAGGAAACGGAGGAGAACCGCGCGAGCCATCCGCTGCTCGCGATCGCGCGGCTGCGCGACGGCGTGACGCCCGAGCAGGCGGATGCGCAGCTGCAGGCCCTCCGTGCGCACTGGTCTGAGAAAGTATCCCGATCACTATGCGAAGGGCCACTTCGCGGTGATTCGCGCGCTGCAGGATGACCTAGTCGGCGATCAACGTCAGTCGTTCCTGCTTCTATTGGGCGCGGTCGTGTTCGTGCTCCTGATCGTGTGTGTCAACCTCGCGGCGCTGCTCGTGTCACGCGGTGAAGCGCGGCGGCGCGAGTTCGCGATTCGCAACGCCCTCGGAGCAAACCGCCGCCGTCTCGTCCGGCAGCTTCTCACCGAGTCGATGACGCTCGCCGCGATTGGCGGCGGGGCAGGCGTCCTGCTGGCGAACTGGCTGCTGGCCGGGCTGCTCGAGCTCTATCCGCAGCGATTGCCCGGATGGCAGGCGATCGCCGTCGACTACCGCACGACGCTCTTCAGCCTGGCGCTGGTCGCCGTGACTGGGTTCATCATCGGCCTCGTGCCCGCGCTGCACGCGACCGGCGTTCGGCTGCAGGACGCGTTGAAGGTTGACGCGCGCGCCGCGACGGCGACCCGGCGCGAGGGTGAGAGCTCGTTCGGCGCTCGTCATCGGCCAGCTGGCGATGAGCATCGTTCTGCTCGTCGGCGCGACGCTGCTGATTAGGTCGTATCAGCATCTGCAGCGGGTGAATCTCGGCATCGAGCACGACCGGGTGCTGACGTTCAGCGTGTCCGTTCCACCCGGCCGGCAGCCGGATGCGGCCGCCGCACGACGGATGCTGGCAGCGATTGGAGAACGTCTCGCGGCCATCCCCGGTGTCGAGACGCGGGCGCAATCTCGAACCTTCCGCTTGCGTCAGCCGGACCGCCGGATGACTTCGTGATCGAAGGGCGGCCAGCGCCGCCGCCGGGAAGCCCGGCGTGGAATGCGCGGTACCTGATGGCGACGCCGCAGATGTTCCGCGCGCTCCGCATTTCGCTGAAGCGTGGACGGCTGCTCGGTGACATCGACGCGGCGGGGCAGCCGCTGGTTGCCGTCATCAACGAAACAGCCGCGCGTCTCTACTGGCGGGATGAGGATCCGGTTGGAAAGACGATTCGCTACTTTCCAGAGGACACCAGTCCGTCCATCAGGATTGTCGGGATTGTCGGCGATGTTCGATCGATGGGCGCAAACACCCCTGCGCCTCCAGCCGTGTATGTGCCGCTCGCGCAGGCGCCCCGTCCCGCGTACGAAGGCCGCACCATGAACTTCGTGGTCCACGTGCGCGGCAACCCGGACGAGTTCGTCGCCTCGGCGCGCGGAGCTGTTGCCGCCATCCATCGCGGCCTGCCACTGGCGAACGTGCGCCCCATGTCTGCCGTCGTGGCTGCGTCCGCCGGCGAGCCGCGGTTCACGACAATCGTGATGTCGTTCTTTGCGGGCGTGGCGTTCTTCCTTGCGGCGCTCGGGCTCTACGGCATCCTGGCGTACGGCGTCGAGCAGCGCCTCCGCGAGATCGGCGTCCGCGTCGCTCTCGGTGCGGACAGCCGCGAGATCTTCCGGCTGATCATCGGCAACGGCATGGGTCTCGCGCTGGCTGGTGTGATCCTCGGCGTCCGCCGCACTCGCCCTGTCGCGCCTGATGGGCGGCGTACTGTTAGGTATCGACATCCACAGATCCTGTGATGTACGTCAGCGTCGTTGTGCTACTCGGTGTGTCGGCGCTGCTGGCGAGCTACGTGCCGGCGCGACGCGCGACCCGCGTCGATCCCATAGCTGCGCTGCGGGCGGAGTGAGCTGCTGTGTCTCGGACGCGGGTATATTCTCGTGAAGGATGATCATCGGGCTGACTGAGCAACTGTGCGCGGACGTGTGTTACTCGTGCCGCAGCGTGGCGACCGGATCCACACGGAGCGCGCGGCGGACGGAGGGCAGGGCGGCGACGGTGGCGACGGCTGCGAACAACAGCAACGCCCCGCCGTGCGACAGCGGGTCGAAGCGGCCGACGCCGAACAGCTCGCGGGAGAGGATCGTCGCGGCCACCGCGGCCAGCAGGCTGCCGGCGAGCGCGCCACCGACGATCGGTGGGGTAAATTGCCGAACGATCGCGCCGACGATGTGTGACGGACGGGCGCCGAGCGCGACGCGGACGCCGATCTCACGCAAGCGCTGCGAGACGGTGAACGCCACCATCCCGCCGAGCCCTGTGACGGCGAGGAGCAGCGCGCAGATGCCGAGCGCCGACACCATCGCGGCAACCTGTCGCGGTGTCTCGAGCTTGTCCTCCAAGGCGTCGCGCAGCAGCACGACGGACGGCGTCAGCCGCCCGTCTTCGGCTCGCATCGTCATGCGGATGGTCGCGGCCGCGGCCCGCGCGGATCCATCGACGCGAACGACCATGGAGGCCTCCGCCATCTCGCGCGGTCCAATCGCGAAATAACACTCCATCGCCGCCTGTTCTCTGATTCTGACAGTGCGTGCGTCGCCGACGACGCCGATGATCGTCCGGTCCTCGTATGACTCGCCGATCGGATCCTGGCCCGGCCATCGCCGCCGCGCCAGCGATGCGCTGATGACCGCCACGCCCGCCTCGCCGTTCTCGAAGATCCTTCCGCGCTCGAGCGCGATGCGCATCGTGTCGAAATAGGCGGGCGTGACCTGGTAGATGATCGTCCGCTCGCTGTTGACCCACACGCGGTTGCCGAATGGCGGCAGGGTGGTGAGCGCCGCGTTTCGCACGCCGGGAATCTGCCGCACGCGCGCCTCCAGGCGCTGCCAGTAGGCGCCCGCGGTCGCGGGTGTCGCGCCGTGGCTCGCGAGATCCGGATTCGCGACGAGCGTCTGCTGATAGTCGAAGCCGAGCGGAACCCGGACGATGCGGGTGACGCCGCGCACCAGCAGGCTCGACACGATCAGGAGCGCGGTGGCGGCGGCGACCTGCACGCCGACGAGTGTGTTGCGAAGCCGGCGCCGGCGCGTGGCGACCGGCCGGAGTGTGTGCCACACCGGGGCGAACCCGAAGACCACGGACGACATCGCCGCGAGCACGACGGCGGCAAGAATGGTGCGGGTATTGAACTGCGGGGTAAGGCCGGCGGGCGCGCCGGTGATCGTCAGCACCAGGCGCGCGGCGTTACCCGCGACGAAGCAGCCGGCCGCGGCGCCGAGCAGTGCAAGCAGCAATTGCTCGGTCAGCAGCTGACGGACGATGCGGCGGCGCGTCGCGCCGACCGAGAGCCTGATCGCGAACTCGCGATCGCGTCCCAGCGTCCGGGCGAGGACGAGGATGCTGAGGTTCATGCAGGCGGCGACCAGGACCAGTCCGACGAGCGACGAGATCAGCGCGAACGGCGCGCCCATCTCATCGAACGACACGTAGCTGCCGGCCGGCCTGACCGCCAGACGCTCGTCGTCCGAGACCTCCTCCGGGCGCAGCGCGCGAAGCGACGCCACCGCTGACGCGAGCTCCGCTTCCGCAGTAGCGGGGCCAACGCCAGAACGCACGCGCGCGAAGAATCGGACCGAAGGTGAGGCCCAGTCTTCGGTCAGCGTGCTTCCTGGAAATGCGAGCGCGTGCTGGGTGATCGGGATCCACGCCGCCGCCGCGCGATCGTCGATCCCGACAAATGCGCGCGGCGCAATGCCGATGACCGTGAACGGCGATCCATTCACGGACACCGCGCGCCCGATCAACGAGGCATCACCTCCGAACCTCGATCGCCAGAGCCCCTCGCTCAGGACGACGACCGCGCCCGCGCTCGCCGACTGGTCATCGAGAGTCAACAGGCGACCGGCAAGCGGCGGCGTTCCCAGCTCCAGAAAGTAGTTTGCGCTGACGAAGCTGGCGTCGACGCGGCGGCGTTCATCCCCTCCAAGCGTCACCGTGCCGTTCACGAGCGCCATGGCGCCGGTGATCGTGGACGCGTTGTCGCGATAGAAGGCGAAGGCGGGGTAGGAAAGCGTGGTGCTCGTGCCACGCGGGCTGCGGCGATACAGGTTGACGAGCGTCTCTGGCGAGCGGATCGGCAGCCACGACAGCGCAATCGTATCGATCACCTGGAAGGCGGCGAGGTTCAGGCCGACGCCGAGCGCGAGCACGGCGATCGCTGTCAGCGTGAACGCCGGCGTCCGCCACAGGAGCCGCGCGCCGAACCGCAAATCCTGCGAGAGGTGGTCGAGCCACGCCCAGCCCCATTGGTCGCGCGCCTCTTCGCGCAGCCGCAGCGTGTTGCCGAACCGCGGTCCCGCCGCGCCGCTCATCCCGGCCATCTCGCGGTGCGCCTGCATCTCGTCGCGAAGCTCGCGCTCGAACCGCGAGCGGTTGAGGAGATACCAGACGCGGCGCCAGAGTTCTCGCATCGATGTTCCCGGTCAGGCCGTGCGCAGCACGGCGCGGATGGCGCTGTTGACGCGGTCGTAGTCGTCCATCTCCGACGCGAGCTGGGCCTTGCCCGCGGCCGTGAGCCGGTAGAACCGGACGCGCCGGTTCGTTTCGGAGACGCCCCAGTCGGCCTTCGCCCATCCCTTGACGAGGATGCGCTGCAGCGCGGGGTAGAGCGATCCTTCCTCGACCTGCAGGACGTCGCTCGACAGCGCGTGGATGCGCTGCGCGATCGCGTAGCCGTGCAACGGCCCGCTGTGCAGCACCCGCAGCGCGAGCATCACGAGGGTTCCGGGCGGAACGCCGTCAGGCATAGATAAGGTATGCCTACCTTAGCGAGGTATGGCTCGGGAGTCAAGACGGCGCTGGGCGTTCGGCTAATGGATGCGGCGGCGTTCCTGGAGCTGGCGGCGGATGAGGCGGCATCGCTGAACCGCGCGGCGAGCGCAATCCATAACCGCGCGGATGTCGTTGGGCGTGCGCCGGCGGTGTTGCGTGGCGTAGAGGGTGACGCGCAGCTCGAGCGTCGAGGCTCTCAGCCGTGCCCCCGCGGCAGCCAGCTGCTTGAAGCCATCGTCGACGCCGGGATTCCACGCCATCGACCCAGATTACCACGCGCGGAGAGACGTGTTGGCGCCGGCTGGCTTCGGGCGTAAACTCACAGCCCGCGGAGGTGAGACATGATCGCGCTCAAGACCGTGCTGTGCCCGATAGATTTCTCGCCGGCGACCTCGCGACAGATCGATCTCGCCGCGGACTTGTGCCATGCGTTCGACGCGAAACTGGTCGTCCATCACAACCGCCACTCGCTCGGGTCAGGAGCGAACGTCGGCTGGATGTGGAACGCCGATCATCGCGCTGACAAGCAGGCGGCCCTCGAACAGAAGGTCCAGGAATGCCTCGCCTGCGTGACGAAGGGCGTGCCGACGGAGTCCTTGCTGACGGAAGGGCCGAGGTCGTGGTCGGTGCTCGCGGCGGCCGAAACGGTGAACGCCGACCTCGTGGTGCTGACCGCCCACGGGCGGCGGGCGGAGGATCACGCGTCGATCACGGAGCTGCTGCTCGAAGATGGCCGGCGCGCCGTGCTGGTGCTGCACGAGCCGGACGTCGAGCCGCGCACGCCGCGTTTCACCGCCGGCACGGTCGAGCGCCAGGTCGTCATCGCGCCGACAGACCTGACCGCCGGATCGCACGCGGCCCTCGCGGTGGCGTTCGATCTGGCGCGGACCCTGCCCGTCGATTTGCACCTGCTGCATCTGCTTCCGAAGAAACGACTGCAGCGCCGGCAGGCTTCGGACGAGGAGACCGTGACGCAGTTGCGCGCGCTCGTTCCCAAGGACCTGGACGGCCGGGTGGCCGTGCACGTGGAACACGACGATCCGACCCACGGCATCGTGCGCTACGCGCAGCAGATCGCCGCCGCATGCATCGTGATGGGCGAACACACCAGGCCGCCATCGCGACGATGGTTCAGCCACGGCATCTCGCGCGCCGTCCTGCACGACGCGCACTGCCCCGTGTGGTACGTCCCGGGACCCCGAAGCGACTCAGACAGAGCCGTTAAATTTCCAAACGTTACAGATTGGGCCGTGCGCTCACCGTCGGCAGAGGGCCAGCGACGAACAGGCGGCGACACGGGCGTGCAATGAGGCGCGCCCACCGATTGGCTCGACTCACCCTCGCGCTGTCTGTCGCGATGCCCGTATTCGCGTACATCTGACGGTAGAGTTTCGAGATCAGGACAAAGGCCAGCCTTGCGCGAAGGTTCGGCGTGCAGCGGGAACGCGACCAGATGCTTCGAAAGCTATAGAACCGATCCCACACCGCTTGTGTCCGGGAGCGGATCTCGTCAGGTGACATGACTGGATGGGGCGCGTACACCTTCGGGCGATGTGCCTGAGGGATCAGCCAGTGGCGCGTGATGGGGATGCCGGCCACCTGGGCCGCATCGGCGCCAATCGATTTCTCCCATGCGGCGAAATCGACGGTGCCGGGATACGGCGTGAGCATCACGAACTGCGCGAACGTGACGCCGGCGCGTTCGGCGATGTCAGCCGTCGCCTCGAAGGTCGAGGGACGGTCGCTCGGCAATCCGAAGATGAACGAGCCGAGGACGTGGACGCCGTGCTCACGAAACTTCCGCAGACGCTGCACGAGCGCCTCGCCCACGTCGTTGAAGCTCTTGTAGACGTCCTTGAGCCCTTCCGGCGTGACGGCTTCGACGCCGACCAGCGCGCCTTTGATGTTGCCTCGCCGCATCGCGTCGAGGAAGGCGTCGTCTTCGGCGGCTTCCATCGTGATCTGCGTGAAAAACACCATGTCGGACGGCAGTTCCGCCAGTCGCGCCATCAGCTCGAATCGTTCGTTGCGCAACGCGCGCAGCTGTTCGAGCCGCGGCTGATTCCGCTGACGCTCCGCCATCGCCAGATCCGTTAGCGTCACCGGGTAGAAGTTGTCGTCGGCCAGCGCCACGAACCGGAACCCGCGCCGGCGCAAGTCGAGAATCTCGGCGACGACGCTGTCGACGCCCCGCTGCCGCGGCTTTTGCCCGTCGGTTTTCCACACCGAGCAGAACGAACAATGCTTCGGACAGCCGCGCACCGTCTGCACGGAACCCCACATGTACCGGCCTTCTGGGAGCAGATCCCACCGGGCGGGCACGAAGCGATCGGCGTCGACTTGACCACCCTCATAGGTGGGTTGCAGCCTTCCGTTCACCGCGTGATCGAGAACTGAAGCCCAGATCTCGTCGCCGTCGCCACGAACGACTGCATGCGCGCCTCCGAGCTCGCGCGCCTCGTCCGGATACAACGTGGCGTGGATTCCTCCGAATACGACCGTTGCACCTCGCGCTCTCGCATCGGTGCCGATCTCGTAGCCACGCAGGGCGTTGCCGGTATGAATGCCGATGCCGACGATGTCTCCCGCCCTCACGTCAGCGGGGTCCAGCGGCTCGAGGGTCTCATCGGTGATTTGCGGCCGGCCATATGCGGCGGGCGTCGCTGCTGCCAGCACGAACAGCCAACGGGGCGTGATGACGCCGACCCCGAAGGAAAGGTGGCTGGGATTGACCAGATGGACCGTCATCTCGCTTGGGTTGTCATGCTAGACGAGCGCAACTTTCTGAACGGCCGCGAGCACGGCGTCCGGAGTCGAGGGTTTGGGCAAAACAGCGACGAACAATTGCTGGGCGAGTATATCCTCAAACGACGGATTCGCCGTGTAGGCAATCACGTGCGCGTCACGAGTGGCCTTCGTGGCCTTGATCAGCCGGGTGGCTTCGAGGCCGTCCAGCACGGGCATCGTCAAATCCATGACGATGACCGCCGGCTCCATTTCGTAGGCGCCAAACAACGCATCCAGACCGTTCACCGCCGTCCTCACGACAAAACCGGCGTCGCGCAGCACGAGCGCGACCATCTCACGCACTTCTTCGGCATCGTCGACCACGAGCACTGCAACGCCGCGAGGTGTGGCCTGCGGTTCGGCGCTGGCGTCGTCATCGAGACGGCTCAGCAGCCGTCCCGCCGTGACCTGTTGCTCGCGCGCGCTGACGCACGCGCGGCGTGCCGACCTCGTCCTCTCACCCGCCCGCCTCACGTGAGCGGACAGCAGCCGCTCCAGCTCGGCCCCAGTATCCTCGACTCCGGCCGATGCGTAGGAGAGCGCGACTTCGGCCTGGCGGAGGTCGGTTTCGGCGCTCCGGACGACGGCCTCGAGGTCGAGCTGGTGATCGGCCGCTCGTGCAGCCATGCGGCGGACGTCGTCGCGAATACGCACGCACTGTTCGAAGGAATACGGCATCGACATCGTCTCGCTCCTCGCGGCAGCAGGTCGGCTGCGGCAAGCTCGGGAGGCTGAGGCGACGTCACCGTTGGCGTGGCACCAGTCTGGCGGGCAAATGTAGTCTAGCGTACATTTCGCTGGCGCCTGCGCCCTTCCGTGATAGGCTGTGGTTGACTGCTTTCCTGAGCTGCGCCCGCAGTACTCAACTGCGCCCCCTCCAGTCTCATCGAAGCGCCTGACCCGTTCAGGTTGAGGCGAGGAGACTCCAAATGGGCGCGCCACGAGCATCGACCAACCACCTTCCAGTCGGCTCACCACTGCACAATCGTCTGCTGGCATCGCTGCCGACCACCGATTACGCGCGCGTGGTCAAACATCTACGGTCCAAGCAGGCAGTCACCGGAGAGACGCTGCAGGCCAGCGGCGCACGCATCACCGAGGTGTACTTCCCGATCGGTGGCGTGTTCTCCGTCACGAATCAAATGCGGGATGGCGCGCTCGTGGAAGTTGCGACCGTCGGCCGCGAGGGCATGCTCGGAATCGGCGCGTTCTTCGGCGATCGCACGGCGGCGGGCCGGAGCTTCCAACAGGTACCCGATGGCCCAGTGCTGTTCATGGCGGTCGCGCGGTTCATCAAAGAGACAGCCGCGCCGGGACCGTTCCGCGAGGTCATCGGGTTGTACGCGCAGGCGAACCTCCTGCAGATCATGCAGTGCACTGCCTGCAACGCCCTCCACGACGTAACGCAGCGCTGTTGTCGCTGGCTGCTGCAGACGCACGATCGAGTAGACGGCGACGATTTTCTCCTGAAGCAGGAGTTCCTGGCGGTCATGCTCGGTGTGCACCGTCCAACCGTGACGGTCGTCCTGCGGGCGCTGCAGCGCGAAGGACTGATCTCGAGCCGTTATGGACGATTCCGCATCCTGAACCGGAAAAAACTGGAAGCAGCCTCGTGCGAATGCCACAAGGTCATACAGGCGCATTTCGCACGGCTCGGTCTCTGACGACGAAACGCGCCATCGGGCTCCACATGAACCACCGCGGCAGCTGTTTCGCCAGCGCGGGAAGCCCTTCCACGACCACATCGCCGCTTCGAATGGCGGCGTCATACTCGATATGTCCGAACCAGACATGATAGAAGAGCGCCAGATCCGCGCGGACGATCACGTCGGAGTCGAATCCGGGAGGCGTGACGCAGACCGACACCTCGCGGCGCTCGAGCAGCAGCCACACCCGTCGCCCCTTCGGGCCGGCAAAATCGAACTCGACCACCGTACGTCGTTCGGGTAGGAGCTCGCGATTGATCCGCTGGTGAATCTTCCAAACCAGCAAGCCTGCGTCCAATTCCTCCGGCCTCGGCTCGCCGAACGCCCAGCGTACTCCCCACGCGCCAAGCGCCTCGATGGCCGCCTTGAGATCTCGTCCGGCATCGGTGAGGTGATACTCCGCCACCGTCGACTGCGCGCGAGGCAGCCGCTCGACTACGCCTGAATCCTCCAGCTCACGAAGGCGTGACACAAGCAGCGAGCGCGAGATGCCCGGCAGTCCTCGCTCTATGTCATTGAACCGGTGACTCCCAAGTATCAGCTCGCGCAGGATGAGCGGCGTCCAGCGATCGGCCACGATTTCCGATGCCCGCGCGACCGGACAGTACCTGCTTGTACTTCTGCATGCCGCATTTTCCCGCGGCCGGGATGGGCAGACCAGTCCAAAAAATGAACCGATTTAGTCCGATCGTTGCACTTCCGCGGGGCTTCTCGTGCCGGTACGCTCATTCGCGATGTTCAAAATGATCGTCTTCGCAATGCTCATTGCCGTCAGCGTCGTCGCCGCGAGCGGTGCCGGTCAGGAGAGGATGTTTTCGGGCGGTGACGCGTATGAGCGCTTCATGGGTAGATGGAGCCGGGAGGTCGCCCCGCTCCTCGTGAAATTCGCGGTCGTTCGCGACGGCGACGCGGTCCTGGACGTCGGATCCGGCACCGGGGCCCTGACCACGGCGGTTGCCGCTGCCGCACCGTCCAGCCGCATCGTCGGCATCGATCCCGCGGCATCCTACGTCGCTTACGCGCGGACTCGGCATCCGGCCGAGCGCATCCGGTTTGAAGTGGGCGACGCGCAGCAGCTTCGGTTCGCCGACGGAAGCTTCGATCGCACGCTCTCGCTCCTGGTCCTCAACTTCATCCCCGATCGGTCCAGAGCTCTCGGCGAGATGATTCGCGTGACCCGCGCCGGCGGCATCGTCGCGAGCGCGGTCTGGGACTACGACCAGGGGATGGAGATGTTGCGCGTATTCTGGGACGAGGCGGTCGCCCTCAGTCCTGGCGCGGACGCGCGCGACGAACGCCATATGCCGCTCTGCCGCAAGGGAGAACTGGCCGAACTCTGGCGCACACGCGGGCTTCGGGACGTGTCCGAAGAGGCGCTCACGATTCGCATGCGCTTTTCGTCGTTCGACGACTACTGGGCGCCTTTCCTTGAACAGCAGGGCCCAGCCGGTGACTACGTCGCAGCGCTCGAGGCACGTGAACGCGAGCAGCTTCGACTGCGCCTGCGCAGGCGCCTGCTCGGCGAGGGGCCGGATCGTCCAATCGTGCTCGACGCTCGCGCGTGGGCGGTGCGGGGCAGGGTGGACAGAACTAAGAAGTAGGAAGTAAGAAGTACGAAGTAAGAAGTACAAAGTAGCAGTTCGAAGTTGCAACATCCTCAATGAACGAGGTCCCGCGTCGTCCGTTCTACGCCGAATACGCCTGGGCGTTCGACCTCCTCATCGATCGGCCTGTCCGTAAAGAATGCGCCGCGATCTCCGCGTGGTTGGTAGAACGTGGCGTTCGGCCGGGCGCGGCAATCCTTGATGCCGGCTGCGGGACGGGTCGGTACGCGATCGAGCTCGCGCGGCGGGGCTACGTCGTTCATGGCGTGGACCTCTCGCCCGACCTCATCGACGTTGCCACGCGCGCGATCGGAGACTCGCCCGGCACGCGTCTCGTTCAGCGTGGGAGATGTCACCGACCTGCCGACCTCACGATACGCCGCGATCCTCTGTCGTGGCGTCCTCAATGACATCGTCGACGATGCGGGGCGTGACGCAGTGTTCGCCGCTTTCGCCGAGGCGCTGCAACCAATGCCGTGTTGATCCTGGACGTCCGGGAGTGGGCCGCCTCTTTGGAACGGAAGACCCGGGAGCCACTCTTCAGGAAGCGTGTCTCCACCGACCGCGGTGAGTTGACCTTTACAAGTGTCACCGCGCTGGATCCGGAGAACCGGCAGCTGCTGATCTCCGAAAAGCACGAGCTGGTCTCACAAGGCGAGGAGCGGGTCAGCGAGTATCACTTCGTGATGCGTTGCTGGGAGAGAGCGGAGCTCCATGGAATGCTCGCGCGCCACGGCTTCGGCGAGATCGCGTGCTTCGGCGCATACGACGCCGCCGTTGCGGTCGGGGCGACCGACCGAGTTGTGGTGGTGGCGCAGCGGGTCGGTGCTGCCACATAGCCGGGTCGGACAGGATCAACGTGCCGCGGCCGTCGGCGCCTGTACTTTGATGGAGGTGATGCAGTCGTTCAGCCCATCGTGGTCGCACGACCCCTTCACCAGCTGAAGATTCGGCACATCGGCAGTGATCTCAAGTGACTCCCCCTTGAAGTCCTTGCCCGTATAGAGGATCGCGCGCCACCCGGGCGCCACTCGGATCGACGAGATGCAGTCGTCCCAAAGCTCGTAGGAAGCCAGGTCATCGTCCTCGTCTATGCACGGCCCGGCGTAGTCCCCGAGATCCGCGATATCGGACTTCACGACCGCAGATTCACCGCCGTAATTCCAATGCTCGTAGATTGTTATGCCGCTGGTCAGCTCGGAGGGAGCAGTCGGAAGCATGAGCAGGGAGCTGCCGTCGCAGCCGGACATGGCCACGACAAGGAGCACGGTGAACGGCCCCCGCCTCATGCGGCTCATCATAAGCCAGAACAGTCGAGCTGGACGAGCTAAATTGCCGTCGCGTGCTGAGGTCGACGATGCCTGCAACCAAGCCACGGCGATTCGATCCATCGATGAAGTCCTGCGGCGACTCCCGTTCCGTTCCAAAGAGGACATACATCGGCATCCCAGCCTGTCAGGATAGGGCCATAAGAGGGGATGCTATGCCGAAGGCCGAAGTCGTAGGCAGCGCGCCGCGGAGACGGGCGCGGCGCCGACCCACCGAATTGCCGAATACAGTCGAAGGCCAGATCGTGGAAATCTGTCGCGATCTCGCCGTGCAGGCGAAGCGGATGCGGCAACTGCATGAGCAGGCCGATGAGTTGCGTAAAGTGATTCGCCAGTGGGCCGGCCAGTCCGAGGCGGACTTGTACCGCTAACCAGTTAATCGTGAAGGACGACGCTGAGAAGTGAGGTGTTGATCTTTATATCGCCGTTGTATCGATTAACCCAAGATCTCGGAACTTGTTCATGAAGAAGTTGACGCGCGAACGCGTCGTTCCGATCATTTCCGCAAGCGTTTCCTGGGAGATCTTCGGTATCCGCCGCTCCGCTCCCGCCTGATCGCCGTACCGCGCGAGCAGCAACAACGCCCGCGCCAACCGCTTTTCGCTGGAGTTGAAGAGTTGATCGACGAGGTCGGCTTCGATGCGGAGATTCCTCGCCAGCATGTACGACATGAACCGTTCCGAGAACGACGGCTCGTCCCGCAGGAGCCGAAGCATCGAGCTCTTCTCGATGATGAGCACGGTCGTCAGCGCCGTCGCGGTTGCGGTCCCAATCCGAATCGATTGACCTGTGAGAGCGCCTTCCCCGAAGAAATCGCCCGGGCCCAACATCGCCACTACCGCTTCTTTACCGGTCCGCGACAGCACTGAGATTTTGATGCTGCCCTTCTGGATGTACATGACGGTGTCGCTCGGTTGACCCTGCGAGAAGACAATTTTCCCTTTTTGGTACGACACAACGCGCCGTGCCGCACCTGCGGACTCGAGGAAGGCCGCGGCGTCGAAGGCTGGTTGTTCCTCGCTTGACCGAACGCGACGTGCTTTCGCTTTTGCCATCGGGAATCGAGCGAATTATCTCACGCGACGTGCAAGCGCGACACATCGATACCAGCGACAGTGCAGCGCCGGCCGCGACAGCAGTGGCAATCGCGATGGCGCGATTCAAATGCGTGTCGGCCATACCGGGTCTCACCTGTAACCACACCGGCCCTGCGTCGGAACCAGATCGCGCAGACACCCCCAGAGTTCACGTGCCCGACGCCGTGTGCACAAGCGTACAGACAGCCACCTTGCCGCGTGTCAGCATCGTTATACGCCGACCTGAATGCGGCGAGAGCCAGGAGGTACGAGATGGCGCTCGTGTTCCAACGTCGGCTGGCGATACCACTGTGGGCCATTGCGTTCTTCACGGTTGCCCTTACAGCACCGTCGGCCGACAGGTTGTTCCTGATGCCGCCCACTACAGTATTCGCCATGGCGGCCGTTGGGATCGCCGCGATCGTCTTCTTGATGCCGGGTCCGATTCCGTGGTTGCGCACGTCTCGCGCACTCGTTCGCGTCCTCCCATACGGACACCGAGATCAGCAGAGTGCGGCACTAACGATGGCAGCAGGGACTGGCGTGCGCACGCTCGACGAGTCGAATCGGAGCACAGCCGCCGACGCGTTGGATCTCGTTCGCATGGACGATGACGGAGGCTGGCAGATGGCGCACTGCGATCGCGACCGCGGCGGCAAGCCGTGACGTTCGCCACGGGGCGCCTCGAAGAAGCAACCTTGACGAGGGCAGGCCTCGCGGCAACGTTCAAAGAGGCCCGGCCGCTCGACGTTCCCGGCCGACTCTGGGGTGCTGCCGCCGTCGTCGGCGGCCTGCTTGGGGCGGTGGCCATCGTACTCTGCATCCCGTTCGTGATCTTGGGCATCGGCATACCGATCGCAGCGTGCGTGCGATTGCTGTTGTGGATCGGCGGGCTGCTGTGACGCGTCGGGGAAGACGACTTGCGCGGGTTTCTGCGTCCCCGCGTCGGCGACGTTAGGCGGGGCCCACCGGCTGCTAACCGTTCAGTCAAACGTTCGGAGGCGACATTATGCATGCCAGACCGCTCCACGATCGAATCATCGTTCGCCGTCACGAAGAGGGTGAGCAGAACAGCGGCGGAATCATCATCCCGGACAGCGCGAAAGAGAAGCCGCAACGCGGCACGGTGATCGCCGCCGGCAGCGGCACTGTCAGAGACGGCGGCACGCGCGTCCCTCTCGATATCAAACCTGGCGATGTGATCCTGTTCGGCAAATATACGAGCCAGGAGATCAAGCTCGATGGTGAGGAGTACCTCATCATGCGAGAGGACGAAGTGTTGGCGGTGATCGAAACAGGCTAAGGAAAACGAGACCAACTCATGGCAAAACAGATTGTGTACGCCGATGCCTCACGGCAGGGCATTCTTCGCGGTGTCAACAACTTGGCCAACGCGGTCAAAGTCACACTCGGACCGCGAGGACGGAACGTGATCCTCGACAAGAAGTTCGGGTCGCCCACCATCACGAAGGACGGCGTCACGGTGGCGAAGGAAATCGAGCTGAAGGATGCGCTCGAGAACATGGGCGCACAGATGGTGAAGGAAGTGGCGAGCAAGACATCGGACGTCGCCGGAGACGGCACCACGACGGCTACGGTGCTGGCGCAGGCCATCTATCGCGAAGGCGCGAAGAATGTCACCGCTGGGGCCGACCCTATGGCTGTGAAGCGCGGCATCGACAAGGCCGTCGACGCGATCACGACTGAGCTCGAGAAGATGTCCAAGCCGGTGACGGGGTCGATGATCGCCCAGGTTGGAACCATCGCCGCCAACCACGACGAGACCATCGGACGAATCATCGCCGAAGCCATGGACAAGGTGGGCAAGGACGGCGTCATCACCGTCGAAGAAGCCAGGAGCATGGACACCTCGCTCGAGGTCGTCGAAGGGATGCAGTTCGATCGCGGCTATCTGTCCCCGTATTTCGTCACCGATCCGGAACGGATGGAAGTCGTGCTGGAGAATCCGGTCATTCTCATTCACGAGAAGCGGATCAGCGCCATGAAAGACCTTCTGCCGTTGTTGGAGTTGGTCGCGCGAGCCAGCCGTCCGTTGCTGATCATCGCGGAAGACATCGAGGGCGAGGCGCTCGCGACCATCGTCGTGAATAAACTGCGCGGCACCCTTCGGGTCGCCGCGGTGAAGGCACCAGGCTATGGAGATCGCCGGAAGGCGATGCTCGAAGATCTCGCGGTCGTGACGGGGGGCAAGGCGGTCACGGAAGACCTCGGTGTGAAACTCGAGAGCATGACCCTCGAAGACCTTGGTCAAGCAAAGAAGGTCACCGTCGACAAGGACAACACCACGATTGTGGAGGGCGCCGGCAGCGCGGCGTCGATTGCTGGTCGGGTCAAGCAACTGCGGACGCAGGTCGAAGATACCACGTCCGATTATGACCGCGAGAAGCTCCAGGAGCGACTCGCCAAGCTGGTCGGTGGTGTGGCGATCATCAGAGTCGGAGCAGCGACCGAGACCGAGTTGAAGGAGAAGAAAGCGCGCGTTGAGGATGCCATGCACGCCACTAAAGCCGCCGTGGAGGAAGGCATCGTGCCCGGTGGCGGTGTGGCGCTGCTTCGCGCCGCCAACGTGCTCGAGCATTTGCAAGTTGATGCCGACGAGCGGATCGGCGTGAGCATCATTCGCAGAGCGGTCGAGGAACCGATGCGATGGATCGCGACCAACGCCGGCCACGAAGGCTCGATCGTGGTGCAGCGGACCAGGGAGATGAATGAGGAAGAGGGCTTCAATGCGCAAACGGAGCAGTACGAGAATCTGGTTCACGCCGGTGTGATCGATCCGACCAAGGTGGTCCGCTCGGCTCTCCAGAACGCCGCGTCCATTGCCTCGCTTCTGCTGACCACGGAAGCCGTCATCTGCGTGATTCCCGATAGGAATCAGAACGAGGCGGCGGCGATGAACAGCATGGGTGATGGCATGTACTGACGAGGCAAGTGCGGACAAGCAGTGTCACTGCGGTCGGTAACAGTCGGGAATGCTCTGAAGAAGTAGATTAAAGGAGTAGAGAGATGCCTCCAACGTCGCGTTTCGGAAACGGCTCCCTCGGGCGTCAGGCCTCATCACAATACGGGCGCCGCGGAGAGGCTATGGCGACCTCGTCAAGACACCAACTTCTCAGTGACTTGTGGACGGCGGATGTTGAGAATCTGGAATCGGCCATTGGCCGCTTTAAGACCGACCGGAACATGGCGAACAACTGCGAGGTTGTGTTTTTTGAGATCGTTGGCGACGAGCACCTCCATTGCAACGTGACTCATCGGCACGCAACGAAGGCCGTCAGTGGATGGGCCGGACCAGGCCAGGTGCCCGATGGGTTCGTCCACAATCGCCGATTCGGTGATACGTCACAGAACGAGATGCTCCGGCACATTCGCGAAATGGTTTGTGCGGCACGGGTTTGACGCTAACCGTCCCGCGCGCTCTTGGGTCTAGTGGCGGGCATGACCGCTGGGCTGTGAAGAAATCTCGCAGGCGCACTCAGCGGCGTTGTCAGACTGGCGGGCGATAGTCGGAGTCCGCTGCTGCAGATGTCGGCTCGGCGAGTGCGGTGCGGAACGCCGTCCCATCGCACCGAAGAAACCGTCGTCGTGTCCTACGGTGTGGGACTCGGGGCTATAGCACCGCTTGCCGAGCGGGCTTCTCCGCTGCCAGCGGTACTTCGATGATGAAGACGCAGCCTTTGCCGGGCATATTGCGGGTGCTGATCTCGCCGCCGTGCGCCCTGACTGCCTTCCGAGCGATCGAAAGTCCCAGACCGAGGCCAGACCGATCGCTGCCGCGGCGGCAGGACGCGGGGCTGATCACGAGTAAGTACGGACGAATTCGCGTGCTGAACAGAAGAAAGCTCGAACACGCCGCCTGCGAGTGCTACGACGTCATTCGCGCACATTTCCAGCGACTCGGACTGTGAAGGGCGGTTGCTGTGCTCGATGCGGGATTGGTAGGAACGACTGATGGCTAAGGCGAGACCCGAAGTGCCACCAGCGTCCTGAGACGCTACATAGGAATTCTGGAGCCGGCGCTCGGACTTGAACCGAGGACCTGCTGATTACGAATCAGCTGCTCTACCAACTGAGCTACGCCGGCGATCTGGGCAAGAGCGAAGCACCTATTCTATACGATTCGTGCGACGGTGACCCTCGGCGCTGGGCGTTCGGCGCGGGGCGCTCTTCCCTGGTGCTGCAGGAGAAGACGAAGTCAGTCAGCGACCTTCACGGCTATCACCTCGACGAAGAGTCGACAGACAACCGCGCAGGCTTCAACCCTCAGTCCCCAACGCCGAGCGCCGAGCGCCCAGCGCCGAAGTCTAGCGCCGAGCTGCCCGCGCTCGGCCACTGCCCGTTGCTGGAACTGCTTGATACGGCAGCACATCGGTCACAGTGCTCGTCCCGGCCCAGAAATCGTTGTATACCAAGCGGATACCGCGATTTCAGTTGACCCAGACCGGCAAATTCGGGTCAAATGTCCGACACTGAACATTGTCCACCGCCGGGAAGGAGGGGCACTCTACCGTTCGAGTTCCATGGGGTTCCTTTGCAAGTCGTCGTCGCTCTCGTTATCGGCCATTGGAGGATGGAGAAAAATGAGATTGCGAATAACAGCACCGTGGGTGTTGTGTGTCGCCTTACTGGCGCTTGTCACAACACCAGTCTCCGCGCAGCAGTACACCGGCCGCATCGAAATCACGGTCGTGGACAGCACCGGCGCGGTTCTCCCGGGCACCATCGTTGAAATCAGCGGGCCGCAGAACGGATCCGCAACCACCGACGCCAAAGGCGCCGCGCAATTCTTGAATCTTGCTCCCGGCACCTATAGGGTCGTCGCCAAGCTGTCGGGCTTCCAGGAATACAGCAACACGGCCGTGCCGGTCGGCGTCGGCGTCACCGTTCCCTTGAAGGTGACCCTCGGCGTCGGCACCGTCGCGCAGGACGTCTTCGTCACCGCCGAAGCGCCTGTCGTCGATCCGAAGCGCACCGCAACAGCCACCAACGTCACCCTGACCGAGCTGCAGGAAGTGCCGTCCTCGCGCGACCCGTGGGTCGTGCTCCAGACGGTTCCCGGCGTCGTCGTCGACCGCGTCAACGTGGGCGGCGCCGAGTCGGGCCAGCAGTCGAACTACCAGGCGAAGGGCGCCGCCGGCGGCGAGAACACGTGGAACATCGACGGCGTGCCGATCACCGACATGTCGGCGCTCGGTTCGACGCCGACCTACTACGACTTCGACATGTTCCAGGAAATGCAGGTCACCACCGGCGGCGCGGATCTCCAGAACCCGACCCCTGGTGTGGCGCTGAATTTCGTGTTGAAGAGCGGATCGAACACGCCGCACGGCTCGTCGCGCTACTACTTCGAGAACGAATCGATGCAGTCGAATAACCTGCCCGACGATCTCGAGGCATTGCTCGGCGGCACGACCGGCAAGGGCAACCGCATCGACGAGTACACCGACTACGGCTTCGAGCTCGGCGGGCCGCTCTTCAAGGATCGGCTGTGGGCGTGGGGTTCGTTCGGCAAGACCGACGTCACGCTGCTCACGCTCGCCAACACGCCCGACCAGACCATCCTGACCAACTACGGCTTCAAGGCCTCGGGCCAGGCGACCCAGGACCTCCGCGGAACGTTCACGTTCTTCCGCGGCGAGAAGGAGAAGTTCGGCCGCAGCGCCGGTCCGACGCGTCCGCCGGAAACCACCTGGAACCAGGGCGGCCCCACCCAGTTGTTCAAGGGCGAAGCGAACTACGTGATCGCCGACAACCTGGTGTTCTCTGGCCGCTACGCCTACGTTGACGGCGGCTTCTTCCTGACCCCGCAGGGCGGCCTCGAGGCGAACTGGTATCGCGACGACGGCGGCATCAACCGTGGATCGTTCTACGACTACACGACGGTCCGTCCGCAGTGGAACCTCTCGGGCGAGGGCAGCTACTTCCGCGGACGCCACGAGATCAAGTTCGGCTTCGGCTGGCGGCGGTCGGATGTCGACTCGATCACCACCGTGCCGGGCAACGAGATCATCTCGTATCACGACGGCTATCCGAACATGATTGCCGAAGTGACGGCATGGAACCAGACGGTAGGCGGCCGCGGCCAGTACAACAACGTCTTCGTCGGCGACACGCTGTCGTGGGATCGCCTCACGCTCAACCTTGGCGTCCGATGGGACATGCAGTCCTCCTCGGTCAAGTCGTTCACCGCGATTGCGAGCAACGTGCTTCCGGCACTGATGCCTGAAGTCACGGGAAGCGCAGTTGACAACGTGGTGGAGTGGAATGCGTTTACGCCGCGTATCGGCATGACCTACGCGCTGGACGAATCCCGAAAGACGCTCGCGCGCGCGAGCTACGCGTCGTTCGCGTCGCAGCTCAACTCCGGGGCGGGGAACTTCCTGTCGGTGGCCCAGGCGCGCGGTGTGTACTTCTACAACGTGCTCGACACCAACGGGAACAAGATCGTGGATCCTGCTGAAATCGCAGGGCGCGACATCGACAGCTGGTACGGCTTCGATCCTGCCAACCCCGCGAATCAGGGGACGCCGATCCACAAGGTCGGGGACTACGACACGCCACTGACGCACGAAGTGCAGTTCGGGATGGACCGTGAGCTGGCCCGGAACTTCGGGGTCAGCGGCACGTTCACCTGGCGCAACTTCACCAACTTCACGTGGCGCAACAACGGTCTGCGGGCGAGCGACTATCAGCAGATCTCGACGCTGACCGGAACGCATCCGGCGATCGGCTCCTATAGCGCGCCGATCTACGGTGTCATCCCCGGGCACGTCCCGGCCAATCGCGCCGCGACGACCTACACGAAGCGCGAGGACTACAGCGAGCGGTATCTCGGGTTCGAGCTTGCGGCCACCAAGCGCATGTCGAACCGCTGGATGGCGCGCGTCGGGTTCTCGACCAACGATCACCGCCAGTACTTCGACAGCCCGCAGGCGCTGCAGGATCCGACCTCGTCGGTCACCAATCCGAACATCGACGGTGGCGTCGTCGTTCGCCAGACCGGCGGGAGCGGAAAGAGCGGTATCTACCAGGTGCTGCCGAAGTACCAGTTCATCGCCACCGGCGTCGTGCAGGCGAAGTGGCAGATCAACCTCGGCATGAACATGGTGTTCCGGCAGGGCTTCGCCACGCCGTACCATCGCACGCAGGTCCCGACGGCCGATCCGATTGCGGCTTCGAAGACCGTGCTGCTCGTGACCGATCTCGACGACAACCGTCTGCCGTCGGTGACGTCGCTCGACGCGCGCATCGGCAAGGAATTCACCGTCAAGCGCGCCCGCTTCAACGTGGACGTCGACGTGTTCAACGTGCTGAACTCGTCAACCGTCCTCGGCCGCCAGTACAGACCTTCGCGTGACCACCGCGAACAACGTGCAGGAAATCATGAACCCGCGCGTCCTCCGTCTGGGCGTGAGGTTCAATTTCTAAATAGCTATCAGCTCTCAGCTGTCAGCTATCAGCCCCGGGGCGCTTCGGCGCTCCGGGGTTTTTTATTGGCCGAGCCGCTTCAGCGACTCGCGCGCCATCGGCAAGCCCGGCTCGAGGTCGAGTGCGGTCCGGTAGTGGCGCACGGCATCGACCTTTCGTCCCTGCATCTCGGCGATGCGGCCAAGGCCGAAGTGGGTGCGTGACGGCTGGTAGCCCATCTCGAGCAGCGCCCGCAGGTACTTCTCCGCGAGATCGAATTGCTGGGTGCGTGTCGCGAGCGAGACGAGCAGCGTGCGGGGACGCGGGTTGGCGGGATTGATCGCCGCCGCCTTCTCGTAGGCGGCGAGCGCTTCCGGGGCTCGCCCCTCGCCTTCGAGCACGCGGCCGTTGACGAGCGCGACGTCGAACGAATTCGGCTCGAGGCGCGCGGCTTCGTCCAGCCGCTTTCGTGCGGCGATGGTGTCGTTGCGCGCGATGTGGATTTCGGCGGCGCTCAGCAGCGGGTTGGCGGTGTCGGGGTTCAGAATCGCCGCCAGCTCGTACTCCCCGAGCGCCTGCGCCAGCATGCCCTGCTGCTCGTACGCCTGACCGAGCATCAGGTGCAGGTCGTAGGCGCGCTGGTTGATTTCGACGAGCCGCTTCAGTTTGACGACCGCCTCCGCCGGCCGCCGTGCCCGCAGGTCGTCGATCGCCTGCGACATCAGCACGCGATACTCGCGGCGTTCTGCGATCCTGTCCTTCGGATCGGGTCCGCGTGCGCCGTTGCCGGCCTTCGCCACCACGCCGACATATCCGAGGCTGCGCAGGCGCTGAAGTGTCGCCGAATCGGGCTGCGCCAGCGCGGTCGCGGGGGCGGCGGACGCCATCTCACGATCCAGGCGCGCGGCTTCTTCGAGCATTCCGTCAGCCCGCTGCCGATGCAGGCTGTAGACGTTCCGCTGCTCGGCCGGATCGTCCTTGAGGTTGTAGAGCTCCGGGCGCGGTGCGTCGATCGCTTTCCATCCATCGGCACGGAGCGATCGCAGCTCGCTCCAGCCGTAGTGGAGCCTGGGATACCAGGTTTCGGCATATGCGGCGGGTCGTTTGGTTCCACCGCCGCTGGCGAGGAGCGCAACCAGGCTTTCTCCGTCGATGCCTTCTACGCGCGACATGCCGAGCGCCTCGAGCAGGGTGGGGAAGAGGTCGACCGCGCGCACCTGATCGGCGATGACGCCGCCCCGTGGCAGCCCCGGACCGCTCATGATCCACGGGATGCGCATGACGCTCTCATAGAGGAAGACGCCGTGCTCGTCCTCGCCGTGATCGCCGAGCGATTCGCCGTGGTCCGCGATCGCGATCACCAGGGTGCGCGAAAGAGCGTTGCGGGCCCGAAGCGCGTCGAGCAGCCGGCCGATCTGCTGATCGACGAACGCGATCTCGCCGTCGTACGGACGTCCGGCGAACTCGGTCGCGAAGGGCTCGGGCGGCAGATATGCCGCATGCGGATCGTAGAGATGGGTCCACGCAAAGAATGGACGATCGGCCGGCAGCGACGCGATCCATTTGAGCGCATCGTCCACGACCAGGCTGCCGCGGCGTTCCGCGTTGGCCTCGTGCCCCGAATCCACGCGGGTGAAGCCGCTGTCGAACTGCGCGAAGCCCTTGGCGAAGCCGTAGGGCTTGTCGAGGATGAAGGCGCCGATGAAGCCGCCGGTCGCGAAGCCGCGCCCGGACAGTACCTGCGCGAGCGTCGTCGCGTCGGTGGGCAGCGGCGTCGAAGCGTTGTCGCGAACGCCGAGCCGGCCGGGGTATCGGCCCGTGAAGAGCGCCGCATGCGCCGGCCCGGTAATCGGCGCCGCCGCGACTGCATCGTCGAAGCGGACGCCGTCACGCGCGAGCGAGTCGAGGTTGGGGGTCTTCGCGGCGGCGTAGCCGTAGGCGCCAATCCGGTCGGCCCTGACGGTGTCGAGGGTGATCAGGAGAATGTTCGTCGGCCTGGCTGCGGGTGCGGTGGCTGGTGCTCGATTCCAGGCGCAATATCCAACCGCGAGAAGCAGAACAGCGACGATGGCGGCGCCAAGCGGACTACGATTCCTCTGGCCTGTCGTGGGTTGTTGAATCCCTGTCGCCTGTTGTTTTCGTTTTCCCATGAACGGTTTCACGCCGCCGACGGCTTACACGAAGAGCACCCGCCTCCGCCAAGGCTACGGCGCGGCAGGCCGACGATACGAAGAGCACGAAGGAAGATCGTAGTTCAGAAAGAGCGACGGTCGCGACCGCTTCTCCGATCGTCGAGATCTTCGTGATCGTCGTGGTCGTCGTGAGGACCGTGCTCGCGTGAAGGTGGATACGCGGATTGACCTACTTCGCCCAGGCAAGTCTGAGCAGCGCCTCGCGCGCCTGGTCGCCGTAGGGTCCGCCGAGCTCAAGATAGCGCTGGTAGTTCTCCGCGGCTTTCTTGCGATCCCCCTCCGGCGCGATCCACTGCCGCAGGCTGGCGACGTAGCGGCTGCCGCGCGAGTAGCGAAGCTCGTAGGCGCGGCCGAGGTTGAAATAGGCGAGCGGGTCGCCGGGGGCGAGCTGCGCGGCGGTCGAGAACGCGTTGATCGCCTCGTCGATCGCGTTGCGCCGGACGTGCAGGACGCCGATCGCGTTCTGGAATTCCGGATCCTGCGGCCAGCGCGCCGCGGCGTCGCGCATCGTGGCGAGCGAGCTCGTGACGTCGCCGCTCTGCAGGTAGGCGTCGGCGAGATCGAGATAGACGTCGCGCAGGTCAGGCATCCGCTGTCGCACGGTGCTGAACGCGGCGATCGCTTCCGGGAAACGCCGGAGCGCGAACTCCGACTGGCCGAGCGCGTAGAACACCCAGACCGGGGCCGTATCGACGGCTGCTTTCGCAAGCATGTCACGCGCACGATCGACGTCGCCTTTTGCGTAGAGCGCCCAGCCCTCTCGCGCGGTCGCCTCGGTCGATGACGGCGCGATGCGCACGCCAGCCGGCTCCTGCTTGAGTAGCGACTCGACGCGCTCGAGCGCTTTCGCCGGAGGAGAAAAGACCGGCCGGGTGCCCGGAAGCTCTTCGGTGCGCATCGAAGTCATGGCCGGCAGTGTCGGGAGTGGGGCGCTCGCGACCGCACCCTCGGCGGCCGGCGGATTCTCAGTCGTCGTTGTGACGGCCGCAGGGATCGCCAGGTAGCCCGCCCGCGCTCGAACCACGGCTCCAGGCCGTTTCACTCGAACGCCAATCCGCCGGAATTTTCCATCGAGCTGCTGGTTCGCCGGGCGGTATCCGATGACGTAGTAGGTTCCCGTATCGCGCGCGATTGTATCCAGCGCCCGTCCCATGTTGTTCTCGTTGCGAATGGCGATTCCGCCCGTATCCACCGCGAGGCTGTTGGTGGCATCTCCAAGCATGTCGAACCGGGCCGGCGCGCCGGACGGGTCGTCGGCCGTCGTGCTGTCGAGAAGATCGGGACCGCGATTCAGCCCGCGCATGTCGATCGTGTAGAACCTGACGCCTGTCCGTCCGGATCGTCCAACCGTATTTGCCAACGCTTCGAATCGTTCCTCGACGACGAAGCCGTCGGAGAAGAAGATCACCGTCTTTCTGCCGGGAATTCGTCCGAGGCCGCCGATCAGCGCGTCCGTGCTACGCAGCGTGTTGTGTGCCGTGGCGCGGATCGCCTCCGTCAGGCGGTTGGCTTTTTCGCGCACCTGAGATTCGGCCGACTGGCACTGATCGGGATCCTCCGTGCATGCGCGCGCAACAACGTACTGCGTGGTTTCCCGGTCCGATCGCGCGACGCGAAGCAGCTCGAGCTCGTCGCGAAACTTCGGCCATTCCCGCAGCTCCCGCGCGATCCCGCGCGAGGTGCTCGTCGGCTTGATCGCAGCCGCCGCACTGCGCAACTCCTCGACGCTCGACGTCAGGCGATTGCCGATCATCTTGCCGTCCGCGACGATCCCGCCGACGTCACCCGGAGCGAATTGCTTGCCGAGGAATTCGGTCAGCGCCTTACGCGCGCGATCGAGGGTAGCCGGCGAGGCGATATGTTCGGTGTCGAAGAAGAAAACGAACACCCGGCGCTCGGCGGGAATGACTGGAACCGCTGGATTGACGGGAAGGGAATCGGCAGCGGCTCCCGGAAGTATCGAGGCGGCTGCGGCATCCCTGGCCGTAATCAGAAAGACCGTATCAACGGTCTGCGCAACGCCACCCTCGAGTACTTCGAAATCCTGGGCTCGAAGGTCGTTGATGAACGTTCCCTTGCGATCCTGAACGGTGACGTCGACCTCGACGGTCAGCGTGGTCGTACGGATGCGCGGCGGGGCTTGCGGCTCCTGCGCGGCGAGCGGCGCCACCAGCACGAGCGCAACCGCCGCCGCGAGCGTCTTCATGACTACTGAACCGAAGTGGAACCCTGGCTCACGTCCGCGATCTGGATGCGGAACTTCTTCTTGTCCTGCTTTTCGACCCACGCGAGCCGCTTGGCGTCAACCGACCATGCCGGGAGGCGCACGTCCTTGGTGTTGTTGATCTTCTGTTTGCGTCCCTGCTGATCGACGAGCCCCAGCTTGCCGTCCTGGGCGGCATACGCCATCATGTCCGACCCCTGCGGGCCCCAGCCGAACGTCATGCCGGGCACCATCGGTTCACCTTCCCATTTGCCGATGATTTCCCCCTTGAGCAGCAGCGTGATGATGAGGAGGTTGGTCGAAGTCCCGCCGGCGGCTTCGTCGACGGTCGTTCCCGGGTTGACGCTGCCGCCGCCGCGTGCGAGGTCGCCACCCATGGGACGCGCGGTGGCGGACGTATTCTTGCGCTGCTGATCGATCGTGATCTCGAGCGCCGCGTTGCCGGGCGCGCTCTTCCACGATTTCCATTCCCAGTACTTTGTCGCCCACTCGGGCAGCGGCGCCGCCGGCTTGATCGCCGCGGATCCGAGGTCGACGACGTAGTCCGTCTGCTGCACGGCCGTGCCCTTGCGCTTGATCGCGGCGAGGTGCAATTGCTGCCCGTCGGGCGACCACGCCAGCCGCGCCGGCTCGCCGTCGATCTTGTCCACATCCACCACCAGCAGCGTCTTCGGCGCGGACACCGTGAGGCGCGAGACGTCGGCCGCGGTCACGGCTTGCGCGAGCAGGAGCGTGAGCACGAGATGCATGGTTCTCCTCTAAGGGGCGGGTTTTTCCAGACGCGCGAGACGCTCGCGCAGCTCCAGCGAATCAGGCAATGCCGCAAGGCCCGCGCGCAGCGCCTGCGCCGCGAGCGCCGGCTGCGACAGGCGCAGGTACGCATCGGCCAGCGCGATGTGCGCGGAAACGAGCTTGGGATCGAGATGCGCGGCGCTCCGCCACGCGCTCAGCGCGGCAGAGGCGTTTCCGGCACCGTCCTCGGCCCATCCGAGGAAGAACGCGGCAAGCGCGTTCTTCGGATCGCCGGCGAACGCCAGTTGAAGCGCCGCGGCGGCGCTCTTGTAATCCTCGCGGACGAACAGCGACAGGCCGCGCAACGCCTGTGCGACAGGCTGGTTCTGATCCTTGACCTGTTTCAACGCCAGTTCGACTTCTTCCCAGCTGTTCGTCGACGCCAGGCGCGCCGCTTCGGCGGTGTCCGTGCCCTGCGACGCCTGTTTCAGTCCGGCGACGTATCGCCGTCCAAGCTCACCGCGGACGATCTCGGCCGGCGACACGACGTCCACCGGCGCCTCGCCGGACGCTGCGAGCGCGTCGCGGCTGCCGACGATCTCGACCTGCCTCGTGCGCTCGGCGACGATCTCTCCGCGCGCCTTCACGGTCGCATAGGCGACGTAATCTCCTGGTGCGACACCGTCGAGCGGCATCATGAAGCGCGCGCGCCGCACGACGCCGCCGGAATCTTCGGCGGGATCGAGGAGATCGGCGGTGAATGACTTGATCGCCGAGGTTTCACCCGGCTTCCGCAGCTGAACGTGCACCTCGAGGCCTTCCACTTGAACCGGCGTCCGCGCGTAGGTTTCGATGACGCCGGACAGGCCGTCGCCCGAGAAGGCCCGCGGGCGAACCGGCAGCGCACTGAGTGCAGATCCGAGGACGAGATCGCTGACCGCGATTTCCGGGCCGTCGAGCGGACGGACTTCGATGCGCCGATCGGCGCTGCCGACGAGACCGCCCGGTTCGCGCACGACGGTGCGCATCATGTAGGAGCCGGCCGGAACGCTGAACTGCACGCGCCATGCGGCGGCGCCCATCGGCGAGCCCTTGCGAGCCGCGGCCGGCAGCGGAATCGTGTCGGTGCCGCTGGCGACCACGCGTCCATCGCGCACGTCACGCGCGATGAACACCACGTCCGCCGTGTCGGTGGGCCTCGCACGAACCGGCAAATCGGCGGCAAGGCTGAGGACGACGCGATGCCGTCCGGGCTCCGGGGCCTTCATCACGTAGGTCGTGTAGTCGACCTTGAGCCCCTGCTGCGCGAACGGCGCGCCAAGCACCGAATCGATCGCCTTGCGGCGATCCGCCATCGTCCGGTCTGGCGCCAGCGTGTAGCCGGTGCGCGCGCTGACGCGTGTGCCAGAACGTTTCGACTTGATGGTGATGCGGCGGTATTGGCCGCGCTTGATCCGCGCGTCTTCGGACGGCGTGAAACCTACCAGGTAGTAGTCCTGCGCCTGCTCGGCAATCACGTTGAGTGCGTCGCCGGTCCGCGCCGAGGCATCGAGCACCATCATGCCGTCAGTTTCGACCGCGAGCGTGGACATGGGCGCGATTCGTGACTGGATCTCGGTGGCCAACGTGGTGTCGGACGCGTACGCCTCGTTCAGCGCTGGTCCGCGGTTGTTCAAGTCGAAGGTGTAGAACACGCAGTAGCTTTGCGCGGCGGCGGCGGCCACGGTTTCGAGCTCGCGCGTCAGGTTGTCCTGGAAGAACCCTTCGGAAAACAGGATTACCGTCTTACGGCCTTCGATGTCGCGGAACCCCCCGACAACGTCTGCAAGGTATTGGAGGAACTGTCGGGAGGCCGCGTCGGTCAGAGTGACGACGGTATTGGCGTTTTCGCGAACGATCAGGCGGGAAGCCGAGGCGCTATCTTCGGTCAGGGCATTCGCCTTGTTGTTGCCGGAGCCCCCGGGAAGGACGTCGGAGCTCAATTCCGACGCCATGCGCAAAACGACTTCGGTCATCAGTCGTTCGTCGCCTAGGGCGATTCGATGCGCTTCGAACACGCTCATGTTGCCGATCGGCGTCGTCACGATGCGCTGATACGACCCGCGGATCTTCGGCAGCTCGTTGATCGCTCGAATCTTGTCGGCGGTGAAGCCAATCTGCGGCCCTGGTCCCGGAAGAGCAAACAACGCGACACGATCCGACGGCCGCACGCGGGTGCGGATGAACTGCTCCGCAGCCAGCCGCGCCCGCTGCTCGTTGCCGGGCGTGATGTGCTGCTGGTCGAAGATCAGGATGTAGAGGTGGCCGCGAGGGAACGCTTCGTTCGACGAGACTTCCGCCGTGACCGCGCGCATGGCGGCGTCCACGTATGCGCCGGCCGGCTCGGTGACGCGCTGGAACAGCACGATCGGCAACAGCGTGCCGGCGTCGTAGATTTCGAGCTCTTCCGGACGGAGGTCGGTGACCGGCCGGCCCGCTTCGTCGGTGACCCGCACGTCCAGGCGGACGAGATCGACGCCGGTCTTGAACGTCGGCTTGTCGGCAGATTGCGTCTGAGCGACCACGGGCGCCGCCGTCAGCAACGCCAGAGCGGTCAGGCGCACGAATTGGGAGGGCACGAGGGAATTTTAACTCCCAAAACCCAAATCCCAACTCCCAACCAGCCCAAACTCCCAACTCCCAACTCCCAACCAACCCAACTCCCAATCGGCCTGGAGGTGGCTTTTTTGGGAGTTGGTATTTTTGGGAGTTGGGAGTTATCGAAGGCGGCTCGCCTGTGTCCGTGCCGCCCCTGCCCGCCCGGGCTCCCCAAACATCGTCCAGAGCTGGGCGGCCATGTCGTAGCCTTCCGGCGTCGGGGCATTTCGGAGGAGTGCTTCGATGGCCGCCTCCGACTCGCGGGTCCGGCCCATTGCGCGGTAGAGCATCGCCAGGCCGGCGTGGGCGCGGACGTTCGAGGGGAACATGCGCACCTCGGCGACGAACATCGGCTCGGCCTCGCCGTAGCGTTCGAGCCGTGCCAGGCAGTCGCCGAGATAGAAGTGCACGTCCGGCACCTGGACCGTGCGGCCGGTCAGTGCTTTCCGCGCTTCCTGGAAGTAGGGGATGGCGTCCGAGGTACTGTCCGGCGCGGTAGCGAATCAGGCCCTCGATGAACGCCGGCATCGGCAGCGTCGGGTCAGCGTCCTTGGCGAGCTGCGCCTCGCGCCGCGCCGTCCCTTCGTCCTTTCGTTCGAGCGCGATGCGCGCGAGCAGTTCGTGGGCCGCTGCAGGCGCGACTCCGGCGGCCAGCTCGGCGTGTGCCTTCGCGGCATCGAGCTGACCGAGGCGGAACAGTCCCGTCGCGGCGCCGGTGAGGCTTGCCGCGTCCTTCGGATTGCGCTTGATCACTTCCTTGTAGGCGGCGACGGCATCCGCGGTGCGGCCCTGACGCGCATAGAGCTCGCCGAGCTGCAGCCATACGTCGGTCATCTCGGGATCGGCATGCAGCAGATCTCTGAAGAGCGCCGATGCTTCGATCGCATTGCCGCGGCCCGCGAGATCCACGGCGCGCCGGTAGCGCTGCAGGACCGACAGCTTGTCCTTCGGATCCGGCAGCGTCTCGCCTGGTTTTGCCAGCGGTCCACCCGTCTGCGTGCCGACATAGCCGAGCGCCGCGAGCTTCTGACGGTCCTCCGCGGACACCGACGACGGCGCCGTGATTGCGGCGTTCGCAATCAGCGCATCGAGCCCGCGGCGCATCGCCTCGCGTACCTGCGGCTGTTCCGCGGCGATCGACTTCCGTTCCGCCGTGTCGTTCGCGGCGTCGTACAGCTCGTCGCGGGGCGCGCGGATGTAGCGGTAGCGTTCGTCGGTGAGCGCATACAGCTCGCTCCACCCGAAGTGGTAGCGCGGCGACAGCGCCTCCGCATAGATGCCGGTTGATGCCGGCCTTCCGGTTCCATCGAGCGTCGCCTTCAGCGAACGGCCTCGCGTCCCCGCGGGGATCTCGAGGCCCGCGAGCTCGAGGATCGTCGGGAGCAGATCGATGTGCTGCACCGGCGCCGCGACGCGAGTGCCCGCGCGCCGCGCGCCGGGCAGCTTGACCACGAGCGGCACCCGGATGGTTTCGTTGTAGAGGAAGATGCCGTGCTCGTCCTCGCCGTGATCGCCGAGGCCTTCGCCGTGATCGGAGAGAAGGACGATCGTCGCGGAGTCGTAGAGGCCTTTCGATCGCAGAAACCCGAGCAGCTTGCCGAGGTTCTCGTCGGCGTACTCGATCTCGCCGTCGTAGGGGCTGGCGGCGGAGAATTTGGCCGGGGGCGCATACGGCGTGTGCGGCTCGTAGGTGTGGACGAACAGAAAGAACTTCGGCGACGTCTGACGTCCGAGCCAGCCGATCGCGTTCAGCACCGTGGCCTCGCCCGGCCGCTGCAGCTGGCCGAGCGGCACGTCGGGGGAGGCGGCCGGCAGCTGATCGTCGAACGTGTCGAAGCCGCGGTTGAATCCGACCTGCCGGCGGAGCACGTACGCCGACACGAAGCCGGCGGTTGCGTAGCCGGCGTCCTTGAGGCGGTGCTGCAGGAACTTCTGATCTTCCCTGACGGTGAACCCGATGTTGTCGCGCACGCCGTGTTCGAACGGCAGCTGCCCGGACAGGATCGACGTGTGCGACGGCAGCGTCTGCGGCGAGTGCGAGTACGCACGCTCGAACAGCACGCCGTCAGCGACGAGGCTATCGATGTTGGGGGTCGCGATTTTCTGATAGCCGTACGCCGGCAGCCTGTCCGCGCGCAGGGTGTCGATCGAGATCAGGATGATCGGGCCGTCCCAGGATTGGCGCGCGGTATTTCCACCAGAAACCCACGGCAAGGGCGAGCAGCAGCACGCTCGCGACGGCCAGTGGCGTGACAGGTTTCTCCGAGTCCTCTTTGACGGCTTTGCTCTTTGGCTTCGTCATTCCGGGTTATGGCAGCGTTCTTCTTTACTGTCACGGCCCACGGCAAATCACGACGACCACGAAGACACGACGAGCACGAAGAAGTCGAACCCACCTGGAGCGATCACATAGTAGCCTGTGGTGCCGCGCTAGCGCGGCACGAACGGTCCACGATGGAAAATGCAAGCGCCTGTCACATCCCATGGCGTTTGCATTTCCCATCGTGGACCCGTTCGTCAGCCGGCCGTAGGCCGGCGCCACAGGCTACCTTCGTGATCGTCGTATCGTCGTGATCGTCGTGTTAACCGTCGGACGTCGCTCTTTACCGCAGCGCCCGCTGGATCTTCTCGATCTCGCGCCAGTAGAACGCCCGTGGCGCCGTCTGCACGAACCGTTCGAGATAGATGCGCGCCTCCGCGTTGCGGCCGGCGTTCAGCAGCTCGGTGCCGAGATTGAACAGCGCGTCGTAGTTCGTGCGATCCAGATCCACCGCCCGCCGCCAGTGCTCGATCGCGGCCTCGCGCTGGCCGGTCTGGATCGCGACGGCGCCGAGGCCGGCGTGAGCGCGTGAGGAACCTGGATCGTTCGAAATCGCGCGCGAGAAGGCGTCACGGGCGGCCGGCAGGTTGTTGGTCTGCAGATAGACCGTGCCCAGGTTCTCGAGCGCGTACACGTTGCGTGAATCGAGCTTCAGAATCTGCTCGAACAGCCGGATCGCCTCCGCGTTCCGCCCGGCCCGCGCGTGCGCGATGCCGAGCGCGTTCAGCGCGTCGATGTTCTCGGGGTCGCCTTTGATCACCCGCTCCAGCGTGGCCGTCGCTTCCGGCAGCGCCCCGGTTTCAGCCAGATAGTTGCCCAGCCTGACCTCGATGTCGACGTCAGGCCCATTCCTGTCGAGGGCCTGACGCAACGTGGCGATGGCGTCCTTCGGCGCGCCCGCTTCCCACTGGATGAAGGCCAGACGCCGGTAGGCGAGTCCCATGTCGGGACGCCGCGCGATCACCTGACGATAGGCATCCTGCGCCTGCGCGGCGCGTCCCGCGCGGTGGAATTCGATACCCTGGATCATCAGACGATCGACGTCGATCAGCTGCTTCGGATCGTCCTCTTCGGTGTATTTCGCCTTGCGCGGCGCCGATCCACTCAGGTAGCCGAGCGACTGCAGCCGCGCGCGGACGGCGGGACTCTCTTTCGTGCTTTCGCCGGGGAGCGCCGCATTGAACGCGGCAAGGCGCTCGGCCAGCGTCCGCGCGCGGGCCGAATCCGTTCGCGCGATGTTCTTCTCCTCGCGCGGATCGGCCGCCAGGTCATACACCTCTTCGAGCGGCAGCTCGATGTACTTGTTGCGGCCTTCGAGGACGCCCCTGAGCGGCGCCCAGCCGCGCTTCAGCATCGGCGTCATCGCCTCGAAGTACGACGGCGGCGCCTCGTCCTTCGAATCCATCGCCGCGAGCAGCGATCGTCCTGGAAGATTCGCGGCCGCGTCGATACCCAGCAGATCGGCGATCGTCGGCACGATGTCGACGTGGCGCACGGGAACGTCGCTCACCGCGGGGCGGGAGAGTGGACGCGTGCCGGACGTCACCTGCGCGAGGATGAGCGGCACCTTCAGCGTCGATTCGTACGCGAACACGCCGTGGGTCGGTTCGCCGTGATCGCCGAGGCCTTCGCCGTGATCCGCGGTGACGATGATCGTCGTTGGCCGCGATCCGCTGCGGGCCAATTCGAGCAGCGGTCCCAGCGCCTGATCGACGTACGCGACCTCGCCGGCGTACGGCTCTCCCGGATAGCGGCTGTCGAACGGCGCGGGCGGAGCGTAGGGCGCATGCGGGTCGAACACGTGGACCCACGCGAACCACGGTTTCTGCTGTTGCTGGATCCACGCGCGGGCCGCGGCGACCACGACTTCGGCCTTGCGCTCGGCGAAGGCGAACTCCGCCTGGGCGACCTGGCGTCCGCCCAGGTCGTCATAGACGTCGAACCCCTGCGCCAGGCCGAACTGGCGATCGACCGGAAACGCGCCGACGAATGCGCCGGTCGCCCAGCCCTTGTCGCGCAAGGTCTCCGCGAGCGTGACCGCAGAGTCGCTCAATCGGAAGCCCGCGTTGTCGCGGACCCCGTGCTCGAACGGATAACGGCCGGTCAGGATGCTGCTGTGCGACGGCAGCGTGACGACGGCATGCGCATGCGCGAAGGTGAACCTGACGCCCTCGCTCGCGAGGCGATCGAGATTCGCGGTGTCGGCGATCCCGCCATAGCTGCGGAGCGCGTCGGCGCGCAGCGTGTCGATGGTGACGATCAGGACGTTCTGATCGAGCCTGCGTTCGAACGACGGGCGTCCGGACCCGCGCTGCTGCCAGATCCAGCCGGCCATGATGACGACGACGGCTGCCGCCAGGAGGAAGTAGACCCTTGCGCGACCAGCATGTTCGGGCGGATGGGGAGCCTGAGGCGCCGTCCGGGGGGACATCTCTGGGAATGATACTCCGGCGCTCGGCGTTCAACGCCCAACGCCTAGAGCGTCTTCAACAGCCCGTCGGCATACATGTAGTCCATCGTGTCGCGGCCCTCGGTGATCGTCTCGCAGATCGGTGCGAGCAGATCGCGCGCCTCAGCCGGGCGATCGCGGGCGACGAGGAAGTGCGCGTAGCCGCGGGATGCGCGCAGCTCGAGCCAGCGTGCGCCCTGGCGGCGCGAGATCTCGAGCGCTCGGTGGTACGACACCTCGGCGGCGTCCCAGACGTGGCGGACCGAGTGCAGCTCCGCCTGGAGGCGCGCATGCTCCGAGTCGTAGGCATGCTGGCTGGTGGCTTCGCTGACCTGTGCGGCCTGATCGAGCGCGGCCTGAGAGCGCTCGAGATGCCCGGAGCGGAGCAGCGCGCCGGCCAGCGTGATGAAGTAGTACGGACGGAGCAGCGCCGAGCGCGTAATCGTGTGCGCCGCGATCCCTTCCTCGATGACGCGCAAGCCGCGCTGCGAATCCCCCAGGTCGATGAAGGCGCGCCCGCAGAGCGGCGCCGCCCACTGGACCTCCTGCGCGATGCCGTGCGCGTGGCAGACGACCGCCAGCTGATCGTAGGTCCGCTGCACCTCGCGCGGCGAGCGCCGCGCCAGGTGGGCGAAGATCTCGAACAGCAGCGCGAACGCCAGCGGCTGCGGGTGATCGATCGCGCGCGCCTGCGCGACGGCCGCCTGCGCCGCGGCCAGGCCCTGATCGGGAAAGCCGAGCAGCGTCAGCGTCCGCGAGTACTCGCAGCGGCAGAAGATGCCGGGCTCGATGCCGGTCTGCCACACGCGCGGGCCGTGGAAGGCCGGATCGTAGAGCGCGAGCCCCTTGGCGAGATGCTCGTGCGCCGCCTTCAGCTCGCCGAGGTGAAACAGCGCCGCGCCGAGCGACCACTCGCCAATCATCTGCAGGTGCGGATCGCCGAGCCGCTCGAACAACGCCTGCATCTCGAGCGCGATCTCGTGCGCGATGCGAATCTCGCCGGAGACGATGTGGTGGGCCGACATGCCGATGAGCACGGGGACGACGCGTTTCGGGTCCTCGACCTTGCGGCACAACTCGCGCGCCCGCGCGTACGCCACGCCGACGGTCGAAACCGCGTAGCCCTGACTGGTCTTGATCGCCAGGCCGTGCGTCATCTGCAGATCGAGCTCCACCGCGGCGCGTTCGGGCGTGTCGGGCTCGTTGCGCAGCAGCGCCAGCCCGCGCTGCGCGAGACGCGCGGTCTCGTCGTGCGCGTAGAGCCGCGCCGCTCCCTGCGCGGCACGGTTCCAGTACTCCGCGGCGCGGACGTTCTCGCGCGCGGTCTCCAGGATCATCGCGATGTCGGCGGCGGAGTCGGACTCGTTCTTCGTCAGCCGTGCGATCAGGCCTTCCGCGATCGCCCGGCTCAGCGAGACGCGACGCGTGATGCGCAGCGATTCGCCGATGATGTTGTGGTAAAGGTGGTGCGCGAACCGGTAGCGCAGCGTCAGCGAGCGATCCGCACACTCGAACTCGTCCCGGAATGCGACCAGCGCGTGTTCGCGTTCCAGCTTGTCGAGACGATCTTCCACTTCGTCAGCCGGCAGCTGCAGCGCCCGCGCGACGATCGCCGAATCGAAATCGACGCCCTGGACACTTGCCGCAGCCAGCAGCTTGCGATCCCCCTCGTCGAGCGCTTCGAGCTTGCGCTGAATCAGGCTGACGACCGACTGCGGCAGCTCGCTTTCGAGCTCCGAGAGGTTTTCCTCGACTATCCAGCGGCCATCCACCTGCCGGATTACCTGCCGCCGCCGCAAATCGCGCAGGACGTCAGCCATGAACAACGGGTTGCCTTCGGTTCGCTGGTGGATCACGCGCGAGAAGCCGGAGGGAAAGCCGTGTTCCGGGAACTGCAGCGCGACGTAGCGCCTGATTGCCGATTCGTCGAGGCGCGGCGGCATGATCTCCCGGCACAATCCGCGTGACATGAGATCGAGCTTCACCGAAAGGAACGGATGCCGCCCCTGCGCGATCGCCGACGGCCGCAGGGTGGTGATGAACAGGAGCCGCGCACTGTCGAGCCGTCGTGCCAGATAGCCGATCAAGTCGATCGTCGACGGATCCGCCCAGTGAATATCGTCGAGGCAGACGACCACCGGCTGGATGCGGCCGACCTCTTCGAACAGCGCCGCAATCTCACGCTTGAGCCGTTCCTGTGACCCGCCGGCGGTTTCTGCAGCAAGTCTGGCCGCCGACGAATCGTTTTCGGAGGTCGGCATCATCTGGACGTACCAGCTCGGCGCGATCGCGCGAATGAGCCGGCCGAGGCTGCCGAGCTGCTCGTGGCGCTGCAGGCTGTCGAGAATCTCGAGCACCGGCAGGTATGCTTCGCTTCCTGCCAATCGCTCCGAACAGCGTCCGCGGCCGATCCGCACGGCCTCGCCGCTGTCTTCCAGATGCTGCAGGAACGCTTCGACGAGCGTCGTCTTTCCCATGCCGGCTTCAGCGGACACGACGACGATGCGCGCCTTGTTGCGTTTGGCGCGCTCGAATTCGTGCAGCAGCGCGCCGATCTCGTCGTCGCGCCCGACCACATTCGGGTTGATGACCGTCTGGCGCGACGGCGGGCTCACGGATGCGAGCGCGGCGGCGACGGTCGAATCGTGCGCGAGGTTCAGCCGGTACATCACCTCGCTGGCGCCGGGCCGCAGCCGCGGATCCTTCTGCAGCATCTCCAGGATCAGCTGATCGATCGGACGCGGGAGATCCGGATTGAGCAGCATCGGCGGTTCCGGCGTCTCCCACATCAGCTGATGCAGCGTCCCGACCTGCGACGGCGCGAGGAACGGATGCTTGCCGGTCACCAGCTCGTAGAGCACGACGCCGAGCGAGAAGACGTCCGCTTCGGGCGCGACCCGCTCGCCGCGCGCCTGCTCCGGCGCCATGTAGCCGATGGTGCCGACGACGAGACCGGTTTCGGTGGCCGCGGCCGTCGACGCGGCGGCAATGGCGTCGAGCTGAAGCCGCGCCAGGCCGAAGTCGAGCAGCTTCACGTACCCGTCCGGCCGCACCATCACGTTGTCGGGCTTGATGTCGCGATGAATGATCTGCGCGGCGTGCGCGACCGCGAGCGCCTCGGCCACCTGCCGCGCGATCGCAATCACGCGCGGCAGCGGCAGACCGTTATTCAGGAGCGCCCGAACGGTCGAGCCTTCGATCAGCTCCATCGCGATGTAGCGGTCCGCGCCGACCACACCGGTTTCGTAAATCGTGACGATGTTCGGATGGTTGAGCGCCGAGGCGAGGGTGGCCTCGCGAAGCAGCCGATCGAGCGCGCTCTCGTCGGACACGAGCGCGCGCCGGATGACTTTCAGCGCGACGTTCCGCTCGAGCTTCTTGTCCTGGGCGCGATAGACCTCGCCCATGCCGCCGGCTCCAAGCTGCGCGACGATATCGTAGTTGCCGAGTCGAGAACCGGGAGTGAGGGCCAACGGATGATTGGAAGGATGCTCCGATCTTAATTCAGATCGATGGCCCCGACGAGCGGGTAGTGATCGGATCCATAGCGACTCCGGCCCCTTTTGAACGCGCCGTGCCACCTGTCGGGCAGCCGGAAGAACATGTGATCGAGGCGGAGCATGCCCATGAACGTGGCCTGTCGATCCGACGCGTCGGTATCCGGAAAGTCGCGCGCGATCGCTTTGTAAGTGGGCTCCGCGAATCCGAACCAGGTGTTGAAGTCACCGGCGAGGACCACGGCGGCGTCACCACGGACGTAATCGAGCAGGGCGCGCGTCTGCCGGACGCGCGCGAACTCGCCGCCCACGAACCAGCCGCGCCGCAGACCAACCAGGTTGTCGAGGTGGACGGAAACCACACGCAGCCGCCAGGGATCGCCGTCCGTGGAGGTTCCGGCGATCGTCGCCGCGATAGCGACTCGCCTCTGCCGCTCGAACGGCAGCTCGATCGCGCTCAGTTCCGTCAGCGGCAGCGACGACAGGATCGCATTGCCGCGATCTTCCTTCGTTTCCCAGGGCGCGCCGTTCCGCATCGACGGCACGTAGTAGAGATTCAGCCCCAGGCTCTCGGCCAGCGCCTCGATCTCCGTCGAGCCTTCACCACCCAGCCGTCCGGCGAATGAGGCCGCCAGCGTGCGGCCTTCGGGCACCTCCGGCCCTTCCCGATACGCCTCTTGCAGAAGCAGCACGATTGGAACGTTCCCTCTCTCCGCTTTGACGTCGTCGAGAAGGCGTTTCACGTTGCCCGTGCCGAGCGCGGTGTTCCAAGTAATTACGCAAAGTGTGTCGGTAGCCGACGACTCTTGCGTAGCTGACGTTCTCACCACGGGTGGTCCGACGCCGGCGGACCAGCGGGCGAGCGTCGTGCGATCGGCGGCAAGCGTGGGTGAGAACCACGCGGGTACGGCAAGCCCGGCCGTGTCGCGCCGCGCGATCGAATAGCTGCCGGTGCAGCCGGCAAGCGGCATTAGCGCGAGAAAAACAGCGACCCACTGCAGCCGCCGCTGTCGCGGCACTCGAATGAATGTCATTGGGGGAACGAAACCATTGTAGCAATGGCGCTTCCGAAGCGACAGCTCTGCATCACTGGCGAACCTTATGCATGACGTCGATTCAGTAATGCGCGCAGGGGTCCGAGCTCTACCGTTGTTCCTCTTGCTCGCCGGTTGTGGCAGCTCGACAACCACCAGTGTCACCGCGCCTACATCGAGCGGCGCGCGCTGTCAGCCGTCGCTTCAGGGATCGCAAACGTCGTTCGGTTCTTCCGGTGGCACCGGAACGCTGACGATCGGCGTCGAGCGCGAGTGCGCGTGGAGCGCGGGCACTCTCGCCAGCTGGGTTGAAATCACGTCGTCGCGTCAGGGCCAGGGGGACGCGACGCTGTCGTATCGCGTGCAGGCGAACCCGGATCCGGTTGTCAGGCGCGGGGGGTTGACGGTCGGCGAACAGCGTCTCGACCTGACGCAGGACGCCGCGCCGTGCCAGTTCGGCGTCTCGCGTCCGACTGATTCGATAGGCGCCGACGGCGGCCAGGCGCGTGTCGACGTCAGCGCGCACAGCGCGTGCCGGTGGACAGCGTCGAGCGACGCGCCCTGGGTCGTTGTATCGCCGGCCTCCGGCGCCGGCAGCGCAGCGGTCCAGATGAGCGTGCAAGCCAATCCGGGGGGCGCTCGTACCGCGACCCTGACGGTCGCGGGCCAGCAGCTGCCGCTCACACAGGTCGCCAAAGGGTCAACGCCGGCGCCTCCTCCTGCGCCGGGACCGTCGCCGACTCCGCCTCCTGAGCCGGGCCCGCCTCCCGCGCCCGCGCCGGGCTGCAGTTTCCGTCTGGAGCCGTCGCAGCGCGAGTTCACGGCCGTCGGCGGTGCGGGCTCGTTCACGGTCGAAACCGGCGCGGCCTGCGCCTGGACCGCTTCGAGCAACGAAGCCTGGGTGGTGCTATCCGGATCGACGAACGGCATGGGCCCTCAGGAGGTTCGATATCTGGTGCTTCCAAACCTCGCGCGCCAGAACCGCGACGCGCGCATCACCGTCGCGGGATCGACCCATCGCGTCACGCAGCGCGGTCTGGACGGTGAGGAGGCAAAGGTGAGCGGGGATGCGTCGGGCGTCTCAGGGACTTGTCCCAACCTGCGGTTCACGGTGCGATCGACCATGGTCATCACGTCGAGCTCTACCGAATTCAGGAAGGGGCCGTGCAGCGATGTCACGGCCGGACGTGAAGTCGCCGTCGAGGGCATACGACTCGGGGACGGCACAATTGCCGCGGACAAAGTGGAGTTGAAAAAATAGATGAGAGCTTCGAGAACTGTCATCTGCGCGCTCATCGTGCTGGGCTGCGCCGCCGACGCGGCGGCGCAGGGCACGATCAGCGATGTCATCGCGTTCCTCATGACGAACCAGGCGGTGCCGACCGCCGATTTCGAACGCGATCGTGCCGCCGCCGAGGGCGCGCGGGACACGATCGCGCAAGCGCTTCAGCTCAACCTGACGTCGATGCCGCTGGCCACGTCGTCCAGCGGATTTCTCTATCGCCTGAACCCGGAGCTGGGAACCGTTCAGCGCGCGAGCCAGACGTTCGGGGCGTTCTTCACGGAGCGCGCGCTCACGCCGGGTCGTGGCCGCGCCTCGTTTGGCATCGCGGCGGCGACGAGCGAGTTCGACCGGCTCGATGGCCTGGACCTCAGCAACGGCACGCTCGTCACGATCGCCAACCGGTTCCGGGACGAAGCCACACCGTTCAATACGGAATCACTGACGCTGAACCTGCGCACCAGCACGATGACGCTGCTGGCCAGCGTCGGCGTCACCGATCGTCTCGAGATCGGCGCAGCCGTGCCGTTCGTCAAGTTGACGCTCGACGGCCAGCGCATCCACGTCTATCGCGGCGAAACATTCGTGCAGGCCAGCGGATCGGGCACCGCGAGCGGCCTTGCCGACGTTGCGCTGCGCGCGAAGTACACGCTCGTCTCCGGGGCGAACGGCGGGATTGCGGCGGCCGGCGAGTTCCGGCTTCCGACCGGCGACGAGGAGAACCTGCTCGGCGCGGGATCGTCGTCCTGGCGGGTGATCGGGGTCGGTTCGATCGATCACGGCCCGCTGGGGTTACATGGCAATGCCGGGATCGTCCGCGGCGGCGTATCGGATGAATTCACATTCGCCGGCGCGTTGTCGCTGGCGGTTCAGCCGCGGGTCACCATTTCTGCCGAGCTGTTCGGCAGGCATGTCGAGGAGCTGCGCGCGATCGAGTTCAGTGCTCAGCCGCATCCAACTTACATCGGCGTCGATACGCTGCGTCTCGTCTCCGGGACCGCGGGGACCACGATGATGACCGCGCTCACGGGGGTGAAGTGGAACGTCGGCGGGACGCTGGTGATTGGCGGCCACATCGCGTGGCCGCTGACCGATCGCGGATTGACATCGAAGATCACGCCGACCGTGGCGTTCGAGTATGCGTTCCCGAAATAGAGACGCGGATTTGCGCGGATTTCATCCAGCTAACGGAACGCGGATTTACGCGGATCTTCACCGAACTAACGGAACGCGGATTTTCGCGGATTTCACCTAACCTAACGGAACGCGGATCCGCGCGGGCGTTCCGTGAGGAACCACCGAAAACCGAGTTCCGTGATAATCCGCGTTCCGTGAAGAAATCCGCGACAAATCCGCGTTCCGTTAGATAGAAATCCGCGACAATCCGCGTTCCGTTAGATAGAAATCCGCGACAATCCGCGTTATCGGGCGACCGCGCGCTCGATGCGCCACGCTTCGCCGTTCTTGCGCAGGTCGAAGCTCCAGCGTCTCGCCTCCGTGCGGACGCCGCCGCCCACCTTGGGCTGCCAGGTGGCCGAGCCGGAGCACGTGGCCCGCGCGGCGGGCCCGTTGACCGTCACATCGCACGATCCAAGCGATACCTGCTGAGACGTCAGCCCCTCGAACGCGCGCGCGAGCGCGCTCCGGTTCACGCCCGGCCAGATGACGCTTGCCGCGTCTGCGTCGAGAGTGCTGTAAGCGGTTTCGTAGCGTCGCAGCACCGCGCGCACGACCGATTCGTCGCGCACGATCGGAGCTTCTTCCGCTGCCGCCGGAGGCGGCGTCGAGCGAACAGCAGGGGTTGCCACCGGCGGCGCTGACGGTTCGACCGATCGCCCAGGAGGATCGACGGGCGTGGTGGGCGGCATCACAGGATCGAGCCGGGATTCGACGCGAGGTTCAGGCGGTGGACGTTGTCTCGCCGCGGTTCACTGCCAGCAGGACCGGTTCTGGTTCCGGCTGCGGTTCGGGGGCGGCAATCGGCGGGCCCGGATACGACGGCAGCAACGGCTCGACGACCAGCAGCCGCGGAGCCGTTTCGTGCGCCGTGATGGTTTCGTGCACGACTCGCAGCTGCGCGAGCACCTGCGTCACCGGCGTGACGACGGCCGTGGCCACTCGCTGAATCTCGACTGGGCGCGCGGGCTGTGGCGCGATGGTCGTGTCGCGCGGCGCCTGGCGTTGGTTCCAATACAACGCCGCGATCGCGCCGCCGCTGATCAATACAGCGACGCCCGCCGCGACGGCGACGAGAGGCTTGTAGTGTCGCGATCGCGCCGGCGGCGTTGACGATGGTTCGAGCGTTTCGACAGGATCGGGCAGGGCGTCGGGGGTTGGCAGGTCGAGCGCGCCAAGCCGGCTTTCGAGCGACGAAAGTTCGGGACTGTCGTTCTGAAGTTGCCGTGCTTCTTCGAGGGCGGCTCGCGCCTCGTCGCGGAGGCCCGAGTCGAGCGCCGTTTCCGCGCGCTGGAGACATCGCACGAAACGGCGCTGCCGCATCCGGAGCTCAAAGCTCAACCATTGGTCCGGAACATGCTGCGACGACTCCGACATGCTCCGCGCACATGCAAAAACAGCGCTGAGTCCGGAGACGGATACTGCTCAGTCCTTATCTTCGTCGTCGGTATCCTTCGCACTGGTGGCGAAGTTATCGAAATCCGCGTCTTCCTCCTGACTTCGCCAATCCTCGTCGGCGTCGTAGAGGCGGCCGACCGGACGCTCCTTGATGGGACCCTTGGGCCCGCGCTCCGATTCCTTGCGGGATGGCTTGCGCTTGTTCTTCGGCGGGGCATCGGGGCCGAAGTTCCGGCTTCGGGTCCCCGGCGGGCCGCCGGCGTCAGGCGTCCGCGGCGCGAACCCGCCGCCCTGCGGCCGCGGCGCGCTGAAGCCGCCCGGTGCGCCGGGTCGCGGTCCGCTGAAGCCGCCGGGCCTTGGGCCGGGAGGCCGCTCTTCGCGCGGCCGCGCCTCGCTGACCGCGAGCGGCCGGCCTTTGAAGGGTTGCTGGTTGAACCGTCGGATGGCCTCTTCGGCCACTCCCCGGTCGGCGTAGTCCACGAACGCGAAGCCACGCGGTCGTCCCGTTTCACGATCTGTCGGCAGGACCACCTGGGTTGGCGCGCCGACGCTCGACATGTGCTCGCGTAGTTCTGCCTCTGTCGCGGTGTAAGGCAGGTTCCCGATGAACAAACGGACTGACACAGCCCCCTCTTGGTTGCGCCGGCGGCGCGGAAACGCGGGCCCTGGCCCGCGGCGCCTGGCCGACAAGACAGAACAAAATAGCACGGATTCCCCCTCACGAGGTTGAAGCCCTCCGGATACGTGCGCTACCATGGACTGTTCAGGATTTCTCAAAACAGCACACAGTAGATGGCACCTTCAACTGAGTCCCGCGGGCAAATCGTCGTTCGCGGCGCCCGTACGCACAACTTGAAGAACGTCGATCTGACGATTCCGTCACGCTCGCTCGTGGTGATGACCGGCGTGAGCGGGTCGGGCAAGTCGTCGCTGGCCTTCGACACGATTTACGCCGAAGGGCAGCGGCGCTACGTGGAGTCGCTGTCTGCCTACGCGCGGCAGTTCCTCGAGCGGATGGAGAAGCCCGACATCGACGCCATCGAGGGGATCTGCCCGGCGATCGCGATTCGGCAGAAGAACAGCATCCGCAATCCGCGGTCGACCGTCGGGACGACGACGGAAATCCACGACTATCTGCGGTTGTTGTTTGCGCGCGTGGGCCGCACGTACCTGCCGTAACTGCGGCCGGGACGTGATCCGCGAAACCGCCGAGGTCGTCGCGACCGAGCTCGGCGCGCTTCCGGAGGGGACGCGGCTTCTGATCGGCTTCGACATGCCGCTCGTGTCGGACGCGCCGTTGACGCTCGAGCGCGAAGCGTCGGCGGATGCCGATGAGGAGGATGACGCACGCGACGCGAGCGCCCTCGACGAAGACACGGCGCCGCAGCCGGGACTTCCCGGGCTGGTCGACCCGATCGCCGAGACGCTGGCCGCGTTGCGGCGCCGCGGATTCGGCCGGCTGTTTCTCGACGGACGCGCGGTGCAGCTCGAGGAGGTCGATCCGGCGGCGCTGAAGGATCGGTCGGTCCTGAGGGTGGTCGTCGATCGCCTGAAGGTCGAGGGCGACCTGCGCGCGCGGCTGACCGATTCGATCGAGACCGCCTATACGGAAGGCGGCGGCGCCGCGTTCGCGATCGAGCTCGCCGACAGCGGTCCCGTCGAGCACCGCTTCAGCGAACGCTTCGAGTGCCGCGCGTGCAACATCCAGTACGAGATCCCGCAGCCGCGGCTGTTCTCGTTCAACAATCCGTTCGGGGCGTGTCCGACCTGCCACGGGTTCGGGAACATCATCGAGCTCGACATGGATCTCGTGGTTCCCGATCCGACGAAGTCGATCTCGCAGAACGCGATCGAGCCGTGGAGCAAGCCGCACTACCGTGCGCAGCTCGCCGACTTGAAGCGCGCGGCCAAGACAACGGGGCTCCGCCTCGACGTGGCCTGGTCGGCGTTGACGCCGGAGGAGAAGCGGTTCGTCATCGAAGGCAACGGCGCCGACTACGAGGGCGTCAAGGGCTTCTTCCGCTGGCTCGAGCGCAAGAAGTACAAGGTCCACGTTCGCGTCTTCCTCAGCCGGTATCGCGGATATCTGACCTGTCCCGAGTGTCAGGGCGCGCGTCTCCGGCGGGAGGCCCGTGACGTCCGGGTCGGCGGCCGGACGATCGATGTGGTCTGCGCGCTGACCGTCAGGGATGCCGATCAGTTTTTCAGCGCGCTCGAGCTGAGCGAGAAGGACGCGGCAATCGCGGAGAAAGTGCTGCGCGAGATCCGGAAGCGGCTCGGGTTCCTTCGTGACGTCGGCCTCGATTACCTCACGCTCGATCGCCTGTCGTCTACGCTGTCGGGCGGCGAGTCGCAGCGCATCAACCTGGCGACTTCGCTCGGGTCGGCGCTGGTGGACACGCTGTACGTCCTCGACGAGCCGTCCATCGGCCTGCACTCGCGCGACAACGAACGGCTGATCGCGATCCTGCGTCAGCTGCGCGATCAGGGCAACACCGTCCTCGTCGTCGAGCACGACGCCGACATGATCCGCGTCGCCGATACCGTCGTCGACATGGGGCTGGGCGCCGGCGAGCAGGGCGGCCGGGTCGTGTTTTCGGGTTCGCTCAAGCAGCTGCTGCTGGAGCCTCGCTCGCTGACGGCGAAGTACCTGCGCGACGAGCTGGCGATTCCGGTCCCGGCGGTGCGCCGAAAGGCGACGAACCAGAAGCTCAGGATTATCGGAGCGGCGGAACACAACCTGAAGGACCTGGACGTCGAGATTCCGCTCGGGCTGCTGGTATGCGTCACCGGCGTCAGCGGCTCGGGGAAGAGCACGCTCGTCCACGACGTGCTCTACGCCGCGTTGAAGCGCGCGAAAGGGGACTGGGACCGCCGCATCGGCGTGCATCGCAAGCTCGAAGGCGCCGAGTTCATCACCGACGTGGTGCTGGTCGATCAGGCGCCGATCGGCCGCACGCCGCGCTCGAACCCGGTGACCTACCTGAAGGCGTTCGATCCGATCCGCGAGCTGTTCGCCGCGTGCAAGGACGCGCGGTCGCGGGGGCTCACCGCCAGCCACTTCTCCTTCAACGTGCCGGGCGGACGCTGCGAAGCGTGCGAAGGCGAGGGCGAAGTCAAGGTGGAGATGCAGTTCCTCGCCGACGTATTCGTGCCGTGCGAGCAGTGCGAGGGCAAGCGTTTCAAGCCGCAGGTGCTCGAGGTGAAGTATCGCGGCCGCGGCGTCGACCAGGTGCTCGACATGACCGTGCGCGAGGCGCTGACCTTCTTCAGCAGCTCGCCGAAGGTCCTGCGCCGGCTCCAGGTGCTCGACGAGATCGGCCTGGGCTACTTGCGGCTCGGTCAGCCGGCCACCACGCTGTCGGGCGGCGAGGCGCAGCGGATCAAGATCGCGGCGCATCTCTCGTCGCACACCGGCGATCGCGTGCTCTACATCCTGGACGAGCCGACGACCGGCCTGCACTTCGACGACATCGCCAAGCTGCTCGCGGCGTGCCGCAAGCTGATCCAGGCGGGACACAGCCTGCTGGTGATCGAGCACAATCTGGACGTGATCAAGACCGCCGACTGGATCATCGACCTCGGTCCCGAGGGGGGCGAGGAGGGCGGCCGCCTGATCGTCGCCGGCACGCCGGAGCAGGTCGCGCAGGCCGAAGCCTCGCACACCGGGCGCTACCTCCGCGACGTCCTTGCGGTCGGCCGGGCGAACGCTTACGGGGCGAATAGGAACTGACGCGGTCAACTCCCAACTCCCAAAAAACCCAACTCCCAAACCAACTCCGTGCTCTGCGGAGTTGAGCCTTTTTGGGAGTCTGGGAGTCCGTTTGGGAGTTGGGCTTTTTGGGAGTTGGTAGTTGATCCGATTTGCTCACTTTTTCGCGGCGCCGGGGTGCCCGCGCCGCGGTTCTTTGCTACACTATGAGGGCCCCCCACCAGAGTTCCCATGAATAAAACCAGATTCCTGTGCCTGGTGTTTCCAGCCCTGCTCGTGGTGTCGCCGGCGGCGGTTTCCGCGCAGCAGATCTCCTTCGAGGACGTCGTCCGCAACCTGCGCAACCCGGATCCCGAGCTGAGGATCAGCGCGGTCCGGCTGCTGCGCGATGCGAGATATCCGGAAGCGATCGCGCCGATGGCGGCGCTCGTCAACGATCCGATCAACGACATCCAGCTCGAGGTCATCTCGACGCAGCTCGGGTTCTTCCTGGTCGAGGACATCCCGATGAAGCGCAAGGTCGCGTTCGTCGTCGAGGTCCGCTCGTCGAGCCGCGCGCCGAAGGCGTTCGATCTGGGCCCGCTCGCGGTGTGGCCGAAGGCGGCGCCGTCCGAGCTGGTGAAGTCGCTCCTCAATGCGGTGGACGACGAGAATTCGACGGTGCGGCTGGAGGCGATCTACGCGGTCGGCATCGTTGGCGGGCAGGGGATCGAGGAGGACGCCGAGCAGCAGCTGATCAAGGCGCTCGATCACTACGATCCGGCGATTCGCACCGGCGCCGCGCGCGTGATCGGACGGCTGCGCGTGCGCAGCGCGGGAGACGCGCTAATCAAGGCCATGAACGACTCGAGCCCCAGCGTGCGATATGCGTCGATGCGCGCGCTCGGTGAGGTCGCCGAGGGGCGTGCCGTGCAGGCGCTGACCGAGCAGTTCAATTACTACGGCAAGGGTGAGGGCGCGTGGTCCGCGCTCGATGCGCTGGCCCGCATCGCGCACCCGTCGAGCGTCGAGCTGTTCAAGGCGCACCTCGCCGACAAGGATCCCTACCTGCGTCGGGCCGCGGCGGAAGGTCTCGGCCGCACCGGATACGCCTCGGCGACGGAAACGCTGCAGAATGTCGCCACGACCGATCACTCGTCGATGGTCAGGGCGGCGGCGGCGTACGCGCTCAGGAAGCTCGGGCAGAGCACGTATCTCGACCGTCTCATCGATTTCTCTGATAACGACAAGACCCTCGATCAGGTGCGCTCCTATCTTCTGGAGATGGGGCCGACAGTCATGTCCGAGCTGATGCCGCGGCTTCAGGAGCCGTCGGAGAAGACGCGGCGGACTATCGTCGACGTGCTCGGCGCGGTCGGCGACACCTCGACGATCGCCGCCATCAGCCCGCTCCTCACCGATCGCGACAGCGACGTCGTCCAGGCCGCCACGCACGCGATCGAGCGGATAAAATGCGTACTACAGTGACCACGCTCCCGCGCGACTTCTACCAGCGGCCCACACTCGACGTCGCGCGGGATCTGATCGGCAAAGTGCTCGTCCACGAAACGCCCGCGGGCATTGCCGCGGGCGCGATCGTGGAAGCCGAGGCCTACATCGGCGAGTCGGATCCGGCGTGCCACGCCGCGCCCGGTCCGACGCGCCGCAACGCTCCGCTCTACGGTCCTCCCGGAATCGCTTACGTCTACCTCAATTACGGCATCCACTACCTGGTCAATGCGGTGACGGAAGCGGAAGGTTGGCCGGCCGCGGTGCTGATTCGCGCGCTGGAGCCGGTCGAAGGGGAGCCGCTGATGCGCCGCCGCCGCGCGCGCTTCGCCGGGAGGGCAGCGGACGCATTCGACACGATGGAGCTGTGCCGCGGCCCCGGCAACCTGACCCGCGCGCTCGGGATTTCGCTCGGTCAGAACCTGCGCGACCTGACGTCGAGCACGCTGCGTATCGAGACCCGCAGCCTGCCCAGCGTCCGGTGCGCTGGAGCCGTCGCATCGGGATCAACGTCGGGGTGGAAGCCGAGTGGCGTGTGTATGACGCCGATAGTCCCGCCGTGTCCGGAAAGAACGCGCGGCGGACGATCCGCGCGCGCTCAGCGCGCCGTTCGGACGCGGCTGCGTCGAGCGCTGAACGATCGGCACCTTCATCGTCAGCTTCCGGCCCTCCCGGAAGACCGTGAGCGACACGGTGCTGCCGATTTCGGAATCGGAGAGCAGCCGGATGAAATGCGAACTGTCTTCCACTGCCGTCTCGTCGAAGGCGACGATGATGTCCCCCGGGCGGAGGCCGGCCTGATACGCCGGCGAACGGTTCGACATCCTGAGGATGAGCGCACCTTTCGTGTTCGGCGCCCCCAGCTCCTCGGCGTATCCGCGTGGTGAGCGGCGTCAGCTCGATCCCGGTGATCGTTCCGCGGCGGACTTCGCCGTACTTGATCAGCTCGTCCATCACGTGCCGGACCAGATTGCTCGGCACCGCGAAGCCGATGCCCTGATAGCCGCCGGTCTCGCTGAAGATGGCCGTGTTGATCCCCACCAGCTCGCCGCGCGCGTTGATCAGCGCGCCGCCCGAGTTGCCGCGGTTGATGGCCGCGTCGGTCTGGATGAAGTCCTCGTACGTCGCGAGCCGTCCTTCGAGACTGCGGCCGGTGGCGCTGACGATCCCCAGCGTGACCGTCTGGCTCAGCACGCCAAAGGGATTGCCGACCGCGAGCACCCACTCCGCCACCTTGAGCTTCGAGGAATCGCCCCACGGCAGCGTCGGCAGGTTCTTCGCGTCGACCTTGAGCACGGCGATGTCGGTGTCTTCGTCCACGCCGACGATCGTCGCGCGCATCTCGCTCTTGTCCGGGAGCAGCACCGTCACCTCGGCGCGCGCGTTGCCGACGACGTGGTTGTTGGTGAGGACGTAGCCGTCGGGCGAGACGACCACGCCGGAGCCGAGGCTCTGCTCGCGCCGCTGGCGGTAGCCGAACGCTTCGTCCTGCATGAAGAAGCGGTAGAACGGATCGTTGGCGAACGGGGAGCGTTCGCGGACGATCTGCGTCGACGAGATGTTCGGCACGCTGGCAATCGCGCGCTGGGCGGCGCCGGTGAGGTCGGGCATGCTCTGCCCCTGTGCCGCTGCCCGTCCGGCCTGCGCGGCCGCGGCGGGCGCCGCCGCTTCGGACGGCGCCGGCGGCTGCGCCTCGGATTCGCCCGCAGTGCGCATCCGCCCGGTCAGCACGAGGCCGCCGACGAAGCCGGCCGTGACGAGCAGAACGATGAAGGTGATTCTTCTGATCATTTCACTTCAATCCTGCGCGGCGGCGGCGCCGGCACTTTCGGCAGCCGGATGGTGAGCACGCCGTCGGTGAGATCGGCTGACACCGCGCCGGGGTCGATCTGTTCCGCGAACTCGAAGCTTCGCGCGAAGGCGCCGTGGCCGCGCTCCACCTGGTGGAAGTGCGTCACCCCGCGGGCGGTGTCGCGATCGGTGCGATGGCCGCGGATCGTCAGCCGCCAGTCCTCGACCGTGAGGTCGATATCGGGACGGTTCATGCCGGGCACTTCCGCGGTGACGATGTAGCTGTCCGCCGTTTCGTAGACGTCGACGGCGGGCGTCCAGGATTCGATGACGGAGTGGCCAGCCGGCCTAGCCGTTCCCACGCCAGCACATCGCGCAGCGGATCCCACGACATACAGGAGGATCGTAGCAAATCCTCCGCCTACGCGCGCGATTCGACCTCCTCAACTCCCAACTCCCAAAAAGGCCAACTCCCAAGTTCCAATTCCCAACCCCAAGAACCCCGGCCCCAGGAAAGACTTGGGACTTGGGAGTCTTTTGGGCGTTGGGAGTTGGGGATTGGGAGTTGTTTTTGTTACGATCCGAAGGATCTGGACATAGAAATGGCATCAATCCAAGCGACACGAATGAGAAAGGGCATGCTGCGTGAAGGTCGGCAACGACCTCTTCCGGGTCCTGGACCTGCAGCATGTCACCCCCGGCAACCTGCGCGGCTTCGTCCGCGTCAAGTTCCGGAACATCCGGAAGCGGGTCCCTGTCGGATCAGAAGCTGCGGTCGGAAGACACGCATCGAGCGCGCCACGCTGGACGAGCGCGAAATGCAGTATCTCTACAGGGACGGCGACTCCTTCCACTTCATGGACACCGCCTCCTACGAGCAGCTGCACATCCGGAGCGAGGTGCTGGGCGACTCGGTGAACTACCTGATTCCCGATGCGCCATCAAAGTGGAGTTCTACGGGTCGGAGCCGGTCGGCATCGAGCTGCCGCCGACGGTGGATCTGAACGTCGAGGACACCGCGCCGGGCATCAAGGGGGCGACCGCCAGCGCCCAGGTCAAGCCCGCGCGGCTCGAAACCGGACTGGTGGTGCAGGTGCCGCCCTTCGTCAACACCGGCGACAAGGTTCGGGTCAATACCGAAACCGGCGAATACCTGTCACGGGCTGAACCATTACCGCAGAACCCGTGAACCTTGAACCTTGCACCCATGAACCGCATGACCCCTAACCCCGCTGATGGACATCACCCAGCATCGCCCGAATCACGGCTGGATCGAGGTCATCACCGGGAGCATGTTCGCGGCAAGAGCGAGGAGCTGATCCGCCGGCTCCGGCGCGCCCAGATCGCCCGCCGCAAGGTGCAGATTTTCAAGCCGACGATCGACGACCGCTATTCGGCGACGACCACATCATCTCGCACAGCGAGATGCGCATCCCGTCGGAGAGCCTGGCCTCGTCGCGCGAGCTGCTCGACGCGCGTCGATGCAGGACACCGAGGTGGTCGGCATAGACGAGGGGCAGTTCTTCGACGCCGAGCTGCCGGCGGTCTGCAACACGCTGGCGGACCAGGGGCGCCGCGTGATCGTCGCCGGCCTCGATCAGGACTACCTGGGGAAGCCCTTCGAGCCGATGCCGCAGCTGCTGGCGATCGCCGAGTACATCACCAAGACGCTCGCGATCTGCGTGGTGTGCGGCTCGCCCGCCAACCATACGCAGCGGCTGGTGGCCAGCAGCGAGCGTGTGCTCGTCGGCGCACAGGGCACCTACGAGGCGCGCTGCCGGCAATGCTTCGATCCACGGCTGGGGCAGTAAACGATCCGCGCCGCGAACCGTAAAATGTACCGGGCGCCGTTCTGCTGCCGGCGGTGTCAAATACCAATGGATCTGCTCCCGCGTCTCTTGTTCGTCCTGGGTGTCGGGTTCTTCTGCGCCAACGTCCGTCTGCTGGTACAGTTCATCCGTTTCCTCAAGATCCGCTCGTCGGCGCTGCTGACGTGGCCCGGCAGGCGCCCGCCGTTCTACGGCCTGCTGCTCGGCATCGGCGCGATGCTTGGTCTGCTGGTCATCTACAAGCTCACGGTGCTGCGGCAGCACCCGACGCAGGTGTTCGGCGAGAGCATGATGATGGTCTACTACGGCTACGCGCTGCCGCTCAGCCTGCGGATCGGACGCGGGTTCTACGAAGACGGCATCTGGGCGGACGGCGGCTTCATCCGCTACCAGAACATCGGCGGCCTGACCTGGCGGGAAGGCGAACAGATTACGCTGGTGATGATGCTACCGGATGCGCGCCTTCGCGCGCCAGCTCGTGGTGCCGGATAATTGCTACGGCGCCGCCCGGCGCCTGCTGCGCGACAAGATCGCCGCACACGACATCCACTTCACCGGGAAGTCGCTGGATCTCGGGCTGCACGATGAGCGGGATGACGTGTGATCGACCCGGCGCTGGGCGTTCGGCGCTCGGCGCGCTGGAAGCTGAAAGCTGAGAGCTGGGAGCTGAAAGCTGAAAGCTAACTTCTAGTTCAAGAGGCTCGCAATCCACGCGATCGGGCCTCCGCCCGACGCCATCGGATCGTTGAGCCAGTCGGGGGGAGTGAGCCAGACGAACGCGAGAATCGCGACCACCATGACGTCGTATTGCCAGGTCGCGCGCTCGTAGGTCCAGAAAAAGCCGTTCCACAGGACGCGCAGCGGAAGGCTGGCGGCGCGCTTCATACCAGCACCTCGCCCTGCCGCGCGTTCCGGAGCTCGCGATACGTGTAGATGATCCGGTCGGCGACCGTGAAGATCGACAGCACCAGGATGACCCACAGCACGGCCGCCATGCGGTTCGTGAACGCGCCAATCATCAGCAGCACGATCCGCTCGGGGCGCTCCATGAAGCCTACCTTGCACTTCTTGATGAGCGATTCCGCCCGCGCCCGGGTGTAGCTGGTCATGATGGCGAACATCATCGCCAGCGCGGTAATCATCACGTAATCGGTCCGGTCGATCGACGAATACAGGAAGATCAGCCCGATGAACAGCGAGATGTCGGAGATACGGTCGATCACCGAATCCCAGAACCCGCCGAACGCGCTCACCTCGTTCGAGCTCGTGCGCGACCTTGCCGTCGATGAAGTCGAAGATGTTGGCGACAGATCATGATCACGCCGGCCAGTGACGAACCGTCCCAGCCCGAGCGCGGCCGCCGCCGCGACGTTGATGAGCACGCCGACGAAGGTCAGGACGTTCGGGTGGATTCTGAGCGCGACGCACGTGCGCGATGATCATCCGCAGCGGGAACATGCAGATGCGGCCGATGAGCCCGGTGAAAGTCATGGAGGGGGCGGCGGAGCCGCGCGGCGCTGCGTTGCTAAGCAGATACAATTGGGGGTTCAACCCTGCGCCAAAACCCGCAGTGTACCGCATGCCGATCCGTGATCTCAAGGCCCAGATCGCCCGCCTGCCGGAGCAGCCCGGCGTCTACCTGTATTCCAACGGGGCCGGAGAGACTCTGTACGTCGGCAAAGCCCGGGTGCTGCGGGATCGCGTGCGAAGCTATCTCGGCGCGCATGGAATGAGCCCCCGGATCGACGCGCTGCTGGACGAGGCGCAGCACCTGGAGGTGATCGTCACCGACTCGGTGATCGAAGCGCTGGCGCTCGAGAATCACCTCATCAAACAGCGGGCCCCTAAATACAACATCCTGCTGCGCGACGACAAGAACTATCCCTACCTGCAGCTGACGACCGGCGAAGCGTTCCCGCGCGTGCTGGTCGCCCGCCGGGTGGAGCGGGACGATCACTACTACGCCGGGCCGTTACCTCCCCGCCTCGCTCGGACGCCGGACGATGGGGTTGACGCACCGGCTGTTCGGGATCCGGTCGTGCAACGAAGTCATCACCGGCGAGCGCGGCCGGCCGTGCCTCGAATACGACATCAAACGCTGCCTCGCGCCATGTGTGCGCGAGATCTGTTCGCGAAGCGCAGTATCGGCTGGCGGTGGATCACACGAAGCTGTTTCTCGAGGGCCGCAACGACGAGCTGGTCGCCGACATGCGGCAGCGGATGGCGGCTGCGGCGGCCGGCGAGCGGTTCGAGCAGGCGGCCCAGCTGCGCGACGCCATCCGCGCGATCGAGACGCTGCGGACGCGGCAGCAGAAGATGGCGAGCGTGGAGCTCGGCGATCGTGACGCGATCGGCCTCAAGGTCGGGCCCGCCGGCGCCGTCGTGCAGATCTTCCAGGTGCGCGGCGGCAAGGTCGTCGAGCGCGTCGAGCTGGTCACCGACGACGCCGACGACGGCAGCGCGCCGCTGCAGCGCCCCGAGCAGGAAGTGCTCCAGGCGGCGCTGCAGCAGTTCTATCAGGAGCGCGTCGCGCCCCCGAAGTGCATGTGCCGATCGCGCTGAGCGAAGCGGACACCGACACGCTCGAGACTTGGCTCACAGCCCAGGCCGGGCGGCGCGTGCGGCTCGTCGTCCCCAAGCGCGGCGAGAAGCGCGGCCTGCTCGATCTCGCCGCGCGCAACGCCGAAGTCGCCTACCAGCAGCGCTTCAACGAGAACGTCGCCGCCCACTACGACGCGCTCGAAACGCTCCGCGCCGTGCTCTCGCTGAGCGCCGTCCCGCGCCGCATCGAGTGCTTCGACATTTCCACGATCCAGGGCAGCGAAACCGTCGCCTCGATGGTGGTGTGCGAGGACGGCCGGATGAAGCGGTCGGAATACAGGAAGTTCAGGATCAGGGGCTCGGCGCTCGGCGCTGGGCGTCGCGCACGCGTTCTACGAGGCCGATGATTCTTGATTCGTGGGAAAGCACTGATACGGCAGCGCCTGCGGCCGCCGCGAGCGGCGAGTCTTCGAGCCGCGCAGCGGCAGCGAGTGGGGGTGGGGCCCCGACTCGCACAGAATAACGACTTCGCCGCCATGCGCGAGGTCGTGCTGCGGCGGTATCGCAAGCTGCTCGAAGCCGGTGGACCCTTCCCCGATTTGATCCTGATCGACGGCGGAAAGGGTCAGCTGTCGGCGGCGTATTCCGCGCTCGAGGAGCTGGGGCTCGGCAACCTGGTCGCGACCGGCATCGCCAAGAAAGAAGAGCTGCTGTTCACGCGCGACCGCGAGGAGCCGATCGCGCTGGCGGAGGACAGCCCGGCGCTGCTGCTGATTCAGCGCATCCGCGACGAGGCGCACCGGTTCGCCGTCACATTCCACCGGCAGTCGCGGACGAAGCGCGACCTCCGGTCGGAGCTCGACGCGATTCCCGGCATCGGACCGCGGCGCCGCAAGCTGCTGCTGACATCGTTCGGGAGCCTCGCCGGCGTGCGCCGCGCGACGCGCGAGGAACTGGTCCGCGTGGTCGGCGGCCGCAACGCGGACGCGCTGCTGGCCCACTTCGCCACGACAAGTCCTTGATAAACCAGCAGTTTTCCCTTAGTCTGTAAGCGCTTTCGCCTAAAGGCGGAAGCCACCGCTGACGCTGTTTTCGTGAACCAACCCGATCTGCTTTCCATCGCGATCCCGTTCGCCATCGTCCTGGTCGCGCTGACGATTCACGAGGCCGCCCATGCATGGACGGCCGACCGGCTTGGCGATTCGACCGCGCGGCTGCTGGGGCGCGTGTCGCTGAACCCGATCGTCCACATCGATCCGATAGGGACGCTGCTGCTGCCGCTGCTCGCCGCCTACAGCGGCCTGCCGATCATCGGATGGGCGAAACCGGTGCCCGTGAACACCAGCCGGTTGCGCCATCCGCAGCGCGACTTCGCAATCATCGCGGCCGCGGGACCGATCAGCAACCTGCTGCAGGCGCTGGCGGCCGGGATCGTTCTGCACCTGCTCTGGCCGAGCCAGGGGGCCGCGCCGGCCGCGTATGACTCGCTCGCGCTGAACGTGCTGCTCGAGTTCGTGCAAATCAACGTGTTCCTCGCGCTGTTCAACCTGCTCCCCGTGCCGCCGCTCGACGGCGGCAACGTGCTCGCGGGGCTGCTGCCGCCCGCCGCGGCGAACATGTTCGTCGCCATGCGGCCGTTCGGCTTCGTCATTCTCTACGCGCTGATGTTCACCGGCATGCTGAGCGCGATCATTCTCCCGCCGGCTCTCTTTCTGATAAGGCTGCTGATTCCGTGAAGCCACGCGTCGTCTCCGGCATGCGTCCGACCGGCAAGCTCCATCTCGGGCACCTCGTGGGCGCCCTCGAGAACTGGGCCGCGATGCAGGACGCAGTACGACTGCTTCTACTTCGTCGCCGACTGGCACGCGCTGACCAGCGATTACGCGGACACGTCGGCGATCGTGGAGAACGCGTACGACATGGTCGCGGACTGGATTGCCGCCGGACTCGATCCCGAGCGCAGCACGATCTTCGTGCAGTCGATGGTGCCGGAGCACGCCGAGCTGAATCTGCTGCTCTCGATGACGATCCCGATCCCCTGGCTGGAACGGGTGCCGACCTACAAGGAGCAGATGGAGCAGCTCTCGGAGAAGGATCTGTCGACGGTCGGGTTCCTCGGCTATCCGCTGCTCCAGACCGCCGACATCATCATCTACAACGCCCACTACGTGCCGGTCGGCGACGATCAGGTGCCGCACCTCGAGTTGAGCCGCGAGATCGTCCGGCGATTCCACAACTTCTTCGGCGAGCTGTTCGTCGAGCCGATGCCGAAGCTGACGAAAGTCTCGCGGCTGCCGGGCCTCGACAACCGCAAGATGTCGAAGAGCTACAACAACACGATCAACCTGTCCGACGATGCGGAGACCGTGCGGAAGAAGGTGATGCAGATGTACACGGACCCGAAACGGGTTCGTGCGGACATCCCCGGGCACGGTCGAGGGCAACCCGGTCTTCATCTACCACGACGCCTTCAATCCGGATAAGGCCGAGGTGGAGGACTTGAAGGCGCGTTACAGAGCGGGTAAGGTTGGCGACGTCGAAGTCAAAACCAAGCTCGCGAAGGCGCTGAATGCGCACCTCGATCCGCTCCGTGCGAGACGGGCCGCGGTGCTGGAGCATCCGTCGACGCTGCGCGACATCCTGCACGAGGGCTCGCGCAAGGCGCGCGCGATCGCCGGCGAGACGATGGAACGTGTGAGAGCGGCCGTAAAACTGAAATACAACTGAATGGACGAATTCGAATCGATCCTCGAGGCGTATCCGGTCCGGCTCCAGAATTTCGAGGGGCCGCTCGATCTGCTGCTGCATCTGATCAAGAGGAACGAGGTCAACATCTACGAGATCCCGATCTCGTTGATCACGCAGCAATACCTCGAGTACATCGACCTGATGCAGGAGATGAACCTCGACGTCGCGGGAGAGTTCCTGGTCATGGCGGCGACGCTGATTCACATCAAGTCGCGCATGCTGCTGCCGCGCCCCGATCCGTCGCAGGAGGATCCGGAAGAGGATCCGCGCGAAGCGCTGGTGCGGCGGCTGCTGGAGCATCAGAAGTTCAAGGCGGCGGCGGAGCTCCTGCACGAGCGCGAGACGCTGCGCAGCGCGCAGTGGACGCGGCCCGACGGGCCGATCAGCGAGATCGCCGGCGAGGCGCCCGAGCCCGAGATCGAGGTCGATCTCTTCAGCCTCATCAGCGCGTTCCGCTCCGTCGTCGAACGCGCGAAGCAGCGCCCGAAGGTCTATCTGCCCGGCGAGCAGATTCCGATCGAGGAGCGGATCGAACAATTGCTGGCCAAGCTCTCGGAGACGGAGGCCTGCGGCTTCGAGGATCTCTTCGCGGACGTCCAGACGCGCGCCGGCCTGATCGTCACGTTCCTGGCGCTGCTCGAAATGATCCGCCTCAAGCTGGTGCGCGTGTTCCAGTCGGGCGCTGTCGGCCCGATCCGCGTCTACAAGCGGGCGAAACCGGCGGATGCGCCCAGTTTTGGCAATCTTGGCAATTCCGGCGATTCTGGCAATTGAATGAGGGCACCCCGTGTCTGACCATCTGAAACCCGTCGTCGAGGCGTTGATTTTCGCGTCCCCCGAGCCGCTGACCCGGAAGATGCTGCACCGGCTGCTCGACGGCGAGCTCAAAGAGGACGTGGACGCGGCGCTCGCGGCGCTGCGTGCGGATTACGAGAAGCCGGGCGGCCTCCAGATCGTCGAGGTCGCGGGCGGCTATCAAATCGTGACCCGTCCGGAGCTCAACGAGTGGGTGCGGAAACTGTTCCACGAGCGCACGACGCAGAAGCTGTCGCTGCAGGCGCTCGAGACGCTGGCGGTCATCGCCTACAAGCAGCCGGTCACCGCACCCGAGATCGCCGAAATCCGCGGCGTCACCAGCAGCGGCGGCGTGCTCTCCACGCTCGTCGAGCGTCACCTGATCAAGACGGTCGGCCGCAAGCAGGTCGTCGGCAGGCCGTTCATGTATGCGACGACGCGCGAGTTCCTCGAGCGGTTCGGCCTCAACGATCTGAACGATCTGCCCAAGGTCGAGGAAATGGCCGACGCGCTCGGCTTCGAGCTGCCGATGGCGCTCATCGAACCGGCGCCGAACCCGAACCCGCTGCCGTTCGAGGGGGCGGAGGAACAACCGGCGCCGGTGGCCGTCGGCGCGGGTGACGAAACGATTTCATCTGCGGACGGCTTGCACTCCCAATCGTCAGCTTCCAAGCTGCCAGTCAATACCAGCAATTCACAGCAATTGTAGTCATCCGCCTCCAGAAGATCTTGTCCACCGCGGGAGTGTCGTCCCGACGCGCTGCCGAGCGCTTGATCGTCGAAGGGCGCGTCAGCGTCAACGGCCGGACCGCAACCGAGCTGGGGACGAAGGCGGATCCCGAGCACGACGACATTCGCGTGGACGGGCGGCGCATCAGGCCCGCGGCGCGCCGACTTTACATCCTGCTGAACAAGCCCCGGGATACATCACCAGCCGTTCCGATCCGCATCAGCGTCCGACCGTGCTCGATCTGCTGCGCGAAGGGGGAGTCCGCGATACGTGTATCCGGTCGGACGACTCGACTACGACTCCGAGGGATTGCTCCTGCTCACGAGCGACGGCGATCTTGCCGCGCGCCTGACGCATCCGCGTCACGAAATCGCACGCGAGTACCAGGCGCAGGTGCGCGGGGTCCCCGATCGCCACGATCTCGAGCGGCTCGAGCGCGGCATCGTGATCGACGGCCGGCGGACCGCGCCGGCGGAGGCGGCCGTGCGCAAGGTGTTCGAGAAAAGCGGCGGCGAGCAAGCCATCCTCTCGCTGGTCATTCACGAGGGACGCAACCGGCAGATCCGGAAGATGTGCGATGCGATCGGGCATCCGGTGGTGCGGCTGCGGCGCGTGCGCATCGGGCCGATTGCCGACGCGCGGTTGAAGCCGGGCCGCTTCCGCGAGCTGACGCCGGGCGAGCTGTCGGCGCTGCGGAAAGCAGTTCTCAGCGATCGAGCAGACTCCCCCAGAAGCGGATCAGGCGCCAGGTCTCGCTGATCGACGGCGGCCGGTCGACCTCGGCGTGCGTGATCAGCGGCGTGGCGAGCTTTTCGACGACGACGCCGCGTTTGCGGAGGTCCTGCGCGAGCAGCTCCGATTCGACCGCGGGGATGACGTTGTCGTCGGTGCCGTGCAGCAGGTAGACCGGCGCGGCCGGCGCGGCGGCGCGCGATGGCGAGAGGGCAGCGTCATCGGCCATGGCCTCGACGTACGGAAGCAGAATCGGACCCAGCTTGGCGACGTTGCGGTCGTTGACGTAGCCCATCATCGTTGCCGCCGGTTCCGGGAGGGCCGCGGCCAGCTCGCGCGCGCGTGCGAACGCCGCCTGCGATTGCGCCTTGTCCACCATGTCGAGACGTGAGGCGTCGAGGAACGTCAGGATGGCGTCACGCAGCGGCGCGGCCTGATCGGCAGGCACGACGCGCTCGGCGACGCCCAGCAGGATGATCGCGACCCCATAGTCGTGCGGGGGACGGGTGGCGCCATCGGGCTGTACGCCGGTGCACAGGTAACGAAGCGTGCGCGGCAGATCGCCGTGTCCGCCGAACGACATCACGAAGCCGGCGCGATCGCGAATCGACGGACGGCCGGAGGCGACGATGCTCAGGCCGCCGGCGAAGCTGATGCCGATCATGCCGATGCGCCCGTCTGGCGCGAGCGACGACTGCTGCGACAGCCACAGCGCGGCGTCCTCGATCATGTCGGTGTTGACGGGCGTGATGGCGTAGCGTTTCAGATCGGCGAGCTCCGCGGTCAGGACCGGCGTGCCGACCGAAGCCAGATCGCGCGCGACGCCGACCAGCCGCGGCTCTTCGATTCCCGATGCATGCACGCCCGGAACGAGCAGCACCGGCAATCCCTCGCGTTCCTGCGGCTCGTACCATTTGCCCGGCAGCTCGCCGCCGCGCCACTTGATGCGGACCGGCCGTTCGGTGACGCTGCCCGCCTCGAGCTCCGCGGCGGAGGCGGCGACGCCCGTGATGCCCGCCGCCTGCGCGACGAACGCTGCCGCACGCACGTATTCGTTGAACACGAGATACGCGCCAAGGAGCAACACGAGTGGCAGTCCGACAAATGCGACGGTTTTCCGCACCGCAGAGGATAATAGCCCGCCGTCGGGATTACGATTGGGGGTTGGCAGTTGGGAGTTGGAAGCCTTTTGGGAGTTGGGAATTGGGAGTTGGGAGTTGATCATAGCGATAGATGGCCCGTCGGGGGCCGGGAAAGGCACGGTCGCGCGAGGTGTGGCGGCAAGACTTGGTTACACCCACATCGACACGGGCGCGATGTATCGCGCGGTCGCGTGGAAGGCGCTGCGGGACGGCATCGATCTGAATGACGAAGATGCGGTCTGGAAGCTGACGCGGGATGCGCAGCTGCTCGTCAAGGACGGCGTCGTGCGCATCGACGGCCACGACGTCGCGAACGCGATCCGCACGCCGGAGATGGACGCCGCCGCTGCATCCGTCGCCAGGCAGCCCCGGGTGCGCGAGGTCCTGGTCGACGAACAACGCCGGCTGGGCAGCTCGGGGAACATCGTCATGGAAGGGCGCGACATCGGCACCATCGTGTTCCCGGGCGCCGACGTGAAGATCTACCTCGATGCGTCCCCGGAAGAACGCGCGCGGCGCCGGGCCCAGGATCCGGCGCACAGCGCAGGCCGCGGCGGCGCGGCCGTGCAGGACATCACCACCGCGATCAGGGCGCGCGACCACAGCGACCGCACCCGTGCCACTTCGCCGCTCACGGCGGCCGCCGATGCGATGGTCATCGACACGACCGAGCTCTCGGTCGAGGAAGTCATCGATCGGATCCTGGTGCTGGTCGCGTCGAATGGTGACTCTTCCGCCTAAAGGCGGAAGCCACAAGAGTGTCCTTGTAGCTTCCGCCTTTAGGCGGACCTAGGACTAGTCCCGGTCCCGGTAGTCTTCGGACGAGGCCGGATCGAGCTCCCACCGGTGCCGATCGCGATCGGCGACCTTGTCGGCGGCCCGGAGCTCTTCGTTGTCCTGGTATTCGACGCCGAGCGCCTTCCCGATATCGTCGACCCGATCCTGATCGGGGGTCGGGTTGTCGCCTCCGGGCGCTTCGTCGCCAACCGCGTAGGCATCTTCCCAATCGGCATCGACGTCGCCGCCGGTGAGCACCGGACTCGTCTCGTTGTGCTCGCCGAGGGTCTCGCGCATTTCTCGTCGTCCGGACCGCGCCGCCGAGGCGGATCGATCCATGTTCAGGCTCGATGGCGGTGTTTGAACCGTTTCTTCGACTTCCCGAAGCTGGCGGCGTGCGCGATCGAGCGACGGCGCGCGGCGGGTGGAGCCGGCGCCGGCCGGCGTGCCGGTGGAGCGCTTGGTCGGCATCGGGTTGGTGCGGCCCCTGACCGTCCGGCCGGTCTCCGGGGTCTGCGCCAGGTCGCGCTCTCGACCGGTGCCGCCCGGTCGGCGTTTCGGTGCGGCGGCCTTGCGGGCTGCCTTCGCGGCCGGCTTGCGGACTGGCTTTCGGACGGCCTTTCGCGATGGCTTGCGGGCCGACTTGCGGGCCGCCGTGCGGACGGCCTTGCGGGCCGTCGCTTTGCGCGCCCCGGCCTTCCGGCCCGCCGCCTTGCGAGCGCTCGATTTGCGGGCCGTCCCCTTCGCTTTGCCGGCGCCGCGTCTTGCCTTTTTCTTGGCCATATGCGGTTTCTCTTTCCTCGGGGCGGCCCAGGTCGACCGCCAGCGTTGACGCCCTCGCAGGGCGGTTTGAGTATACGTGGGAATGAATCCGGACGTGACGGAAGAGGCTGCCTGGACATAGCTGGCGCCGCGTTGACGAGCGGCCCCTAAGTGATGTATCTTCTACTGCTTATCGCAAATCAAAGGCGATGAATACTACAGCCCGCCGGAGCTGAGATGCCGGCAGTTCGATCGAGGAGGACCCGTTACGCATGGCAATTGAAAAAACGCAACGCAACAATCCACAAGGAGGTGGCCTTTCCGTGAACGCTGACAAGTCATCGGGTTTTTCCCCGCTCGACGATCAGATCGATCCACAGGAATATGCTCGCCTCCTTGACCTTTACGACAGCAGCTTCCGCAACATCGCGGAAGGCGAGGTCGTGAAGGGCACCGTTCTCAAAGTTACGCCGTCTGAAGTCATCGTCGACGTCGGCTACAAGTCTGAGGGCATCATCGCCATCGACGAGTTCGTCGACGAGACCGGCCAGATTGCCGTACAGCCCGGCGACATCGTCGACGTGCTGCTCGAGCGCACCGAAGATCGTGAAGGCTACGTCGTCCTCTCGCGCGAGAAGGCCGAGAAGATGAAGATCTGGGACGACGTGGAGAAGGCCTACGCGGAGCGCAAGGTGGTGATCGGCCGCGTGATCGAGCGCATCAAGGGCGGCCTCGCGGTGGACATCGGCGTCCGCGCGTTCCTGCCCGGCTCGCAGATCGACGTCCGGCCGGTCCGGAACCTCGACGCGCTGCGCGGCCAGGAGCTGCGGATGCGCGTCATCAAGGTCAACAAGAAGCGCGGCAACATCGTGCTCTCGCGCAAGGTGCTCCTCGAGGAGGAGAACGCCGAAAAGAAGAAGCACACGCTCGACACGCTCGCCGAGGGCAAGGTCCTGCGCGGCGTGGTGAAGAACATCACGGACTACGGCGCGTTCATCGATCTGGGCGGCATCGACGGATTGCTGCACATCACCGACATGTCCTGGGGGCGCGTCTCGCATCCCTCGGAGCTGTTCAAGGTGAACGACGAGATCGACGTCATCGTGCTGAAGTACGACCCGGCGACCGAGCGCGTCTCGCTCGGCCACAAGCAGCTGATGAACGATCCGTGGTCGAACGTGATCGAGCGGTATCCGGTTGGCGCGCGAATGAGCGGAAAGGTCGTCAGCCTGACCGACTACGGCGCGTTCGTGGAGCTCGAACCGGGCGTCGAGGGTCTGATCCACGTGTCCGAGATGTCGTGGAGCAAGCGGGTGAAGCACCCGTCGAAGATCCTGAACGTCGGCGACAGCGTCGAGGCGATGGTCCTCGGCGTCGATCCCGGCGCGCGCCGCATCTCGCTCGGGCTCAAGCAGGTCGAGAGCAACCCGTGGCACGAGCTGACGGAGAAATACCCGATCGGCACGACGATCACCGGCAAGGTGCGCAACCTCACCGAGTTCGGCGCGTTCGTCGAAGTCGAGGAAGGGATCGACGGCCTGATTCACATCTCCGACATGTCATGGAGCAAGCGTCTCAAGCACCCGTCCGAGGTCCTCAAGAAGGGCGATACGGTCGAAGCGATGGTGCTGAACATCGACGCCGAGAACCAGCGGCTGTCGCTGGGGCTCAAGCAGCTTCAGACCGATGTCTGGGATGAGTTCTTCACCCAACACCATGTCGGCGACATCGTCGAAGGCAAGGTCGTGCGGGTGACGAACTTCGGTGCGTTCGTCGAGCTGGCGGAAGGCATCGAGGGGCTGATTCACGTGTCCGAGTTCGACGACTCGCATCACGCGGGCAAGGACGAGAAGCTCGAACTGAAGGTCGGCGAAAGCTACCAGATGAAGATCATCCGGCTGATCCCGGGTGAACGGAAGATCGGGCTGAGCATCCGTGCGCTCAAGAACGACGAGTTCCGGGCGGATTGGGAGGCCTACACCGAAACGACCGGACGGCCGGAAGTGACGCTGGGCGATCACTTCAAGCATCAGCAATAGCTATCAGCTCACAGCCGTCAGCTTTCAGCTGAACACCAGCTGATAGCTGACCGCTGATGGCTGACGGCTAATCCAAAGGGAGCTACCCCATGAACACCGGCAGCATGACGAAGGCGGAGCTCGTCGAAGAAGTTTCACGGGTGTCCGATCTGACGAAGAAGCACTCCGAGGTCATCGTCGATACCGTCTTCAAGAGCATCATCGACGCGCTGCATCGCGGCGAGAAGATCGAGCTGCGCGGGTTCGGGAGCTTCCGGCTGCGGCGGCGTGAGCCGCGCAAGGGACGGAACCCGAAGACGGGGGACAAGGTGGACGTCCCGCCGAAGAAGGTTCCGTATTTCAAGCCCGGCAAGGAGCTGAAGGAGCTCATCAACCGCGAGCCGGATGCGCCAGTATCGGCGCCGCCGGCCGCGAACGTGACCCCGAACGGCGATCCCGATTTGGCCGGCGTCTGAGCCCGCCGGCCGATGGACCACCTGTGGACTCCCTGGAGGCTGCCGTACGTGACGGGCACAGGGACGGCGACCGGCTGCGTATTCTGTGAGGCACAAACCGGCGAACAGGCCGACCTCATCGTCTACCGCGGCCGGACCTGCTTCATCATCCTCAACAAGTTTCCCTACAACAACGGGCACCTGATGGTGATCCCGAACCGCCACGTGCCATCACTCACGGCCGCGACCGACGAGGAGCTGTGCGAGATGATGGAGCTCGCGCGCCGGTCGGAGGTCGCGCTGGGAGAAGCCTACACGCCGCACGGCCTGAACATGGGCATCAACATCGGCAAGCCCGCCGGCGCCGGCGTGCTCGATCACGTGCACATGCACGTCGTCCCGCGCTGGAACGGCGACACGAACTACATGACCGTGGTCGGCGCCACCCGGGTGCTGCCCGAGGAACTGCCACAGACCGCGGCGAGGCTCAGGCCGATCTTCGAGCGGCTCGCTGGATAGGGCTTCGCCAGCTCAACTCCCAACTCCCAAAAAGGCCAACTCCCAAAAAAGCCAAATCCCAACTCCCAAAGCCCAACGCCCAAGTTCCCAAGGCACTTCGTGTTTTTTCGTGTCTTGGGAGTTGGTTTTTTGGGAGTTGGGAGTTGGAATTATCATCAGTCATGGTCTTCGACCTCACAGACGAACAGAGAACATTCCAGAGCGCGATCGAGCGCTTCGCGTCCGAACAGATCGCTCCGCACGCCGCGGCCATCGATCAATCGGACACCTTCCCGCGCGAGCTGGTGCGCGCGGTTGCCCGGCACGGCCTCATGGGCGCCACGATTGCGAAGGAGTGGGGCGGCCAGGGCCGCGACTATCTGAGCTACGCGCTCGGGATTGAGGCGCTGGCGAAGAGCAGCTCCGTGCTCGCGGTCATCGCCGCGGTCAACAACTCGCTCGTCGCCGAACCGATCGCCGAGTTCGGCACCGACGCGCAGAAGCGCATGTGGCTCAGCCGGCTGGCGAACGGTGATGCGATCGGCGCGTTCGCGCTGTCCGAGGAGAACGCCGGATCCGACGCCGCGAACCAGCAGACGGTGGCGAGGCCTGAGGACGGCGGCTACGTGATCACCGGCCGGAAGGTCTGGGTCGCCAACGCCGCCGCCGCCGACGTCGCCATCGTCTTCGCCGCGACGCAGCCCGGGCTTCGTGGCCGCGGCGTCAGCGCGTTTCTGGTTCCGATGAACAGTCCCGGTCTGACGCGGACGCCGACGGCCGATTCGCTCGGTGTGCGCGGGCTCGGATGCATGGACGTGGATCTTGCCGGCGTCCAGGTGCCGGCAGACGCGATGCTCGGCGCGCCCGACGAAGGCTTCCGTATCGCCATGTGGGCGCTCGACGGCGGCCGTGTCGCCATTGCCGCGCAGGCGCTCGGAATCGGCAACGCGTCACTGCAGGAAGCGCTCGCTTACGCGCGCAGCCGCACGACATTCGGACAGCCGATCGGTAATTACCAGGCCATCCAGTGGATGCTGGCGGACATGGGCACCGACCTCGATGCCGCGCGTTTACTCATGTTGAAGGCAGCGGACGCCCGCGAGCGCCGCGCGAGCCCGACAGTAGACGCGTCGATGGCCAAGCTGTTCGCCTCCGAAGCGGCGCATCGCGCCGCCGACAAGGCGATGCAAATCCTCGCCTCGCGCGGCTATCGCCGCGGCTCCGTCGTCGAGCGCCTGTTCCGCGACGTGCGCGCGGCGGAAATCTATCAAGGCACGTCCGAAGTGCAGCGCATGGTGATCGCCGAACACATCCTGAGCTGATTCGGCCGCGGCCCTCTTCTTGCAGCCCCCGTCGGGCTGCGAGGAGGTGACTGTGGCACCAACGACCTACGCAGCTCGGCTGCGCTACCTGCCGGCGGACGAAGTCGACAAGTCGGACATCAATTTCAGCAAGCTCGACGTCCGCAGCCCCGACGACTCCAAGATCGGAGATGTCGATGGCTTCATCGTGGACGCCGAGTCGGGGCGCGTCTACTACACGGTCGTGGATTCCGGCGGCTGGTTCACGTCGCGCCGCCTGCTGCTGCCGGTCGGCCACGCGACGGTCGATCGCGCGGAGCGGGCGCTGCGGGTCGACGTGTCGAAGGACACGCTCTCGCAGTATCCGGAATTCGAGCCAAGCCGGTTCGAGGCATTCTCCGACGACGACCTGCGCGGATTCGAGCGCCGGCTGGCGGAGGCATGCTGCCCGGACGAATCGATCGAGGATGTCTCGGTGCCGGCGTGGCAGTTCGAGACGCGGCGTCACTACCGGCAGCCCGAGTGGTGGCGGGATCAGCCATCGAACCGGGAGCGGTTCCGGCCCGTGGCCACCGTCGCGTCAGGAGTCAGCCCCGGTGTACGCGAAGCATACGATCGGGAGCTGGTGACGGCGCGTGCGTGGGAAGACGATCGATCGCACCGCCAGGACGACGACGAGCGCCGCGCCGGCGACGTGAGCCCTCACCTCGATGGGCGAGCACAGCCGGGCGATGTGCTCGGACTCGAGACCGGCGGCGAACGCACCTACATCGGCGACACGTCCGAGGACGAAGACAAGCGGCGCCGGTCGGCGGAGAAAGCCGCGCGCGACGCCGACGAGGACGAGCCGAGACGATCTGACAGATGAAATTGTTAATAGCTAATTGTTAATCGAGTAGCCACGAGCCACGTTCGCCCGTCGGGACGACCTCAGCGACTGGTAGCTGAAGTCGTCGAGGAAGCTGAAGTCGTCCGAGCGATCGAAGAAGCTGGTTGTCTGTCGATTAACAATTAGTAATTAGCAATTAGAAACCGGCAGGTTTCAGCCAAGAAGCTGTTTCGCGATCGTCTGGAGCTGCAGATTCGACGTGCCTTCGTAGATCTGCCCGATCTTCGCGTCGCGAAACAGTTTCTCTACCGGATACTCCTTCACGAAGCCGTTGCCGCCGAAGAGATTGACGGCGAGCGACGACACGCTCTCGGCGACTTCGGACGACAGGATCTTGCAGATCGCCGCTTCCGTGAGGAACGGCTTCCCGGCGTCGCGCAGACGCGCGGCGTTGTAGACCGACAGCCGCGCCGCCTCGACTTCGACCGCGGCGCGGGCCAGCTGGAACTGCACGCCCTGGAACTCGGCGATCGCCTTGCCGAACTGCTTGCGCTCCTTCGTGTACTTCACGGCGTGCTCGAGCGCCCCCTTCGCGAGTCCGAGCATCTGCGCGCCGATGCCGATGCGCCCTTCGTTCAGCGTCTCGATGGCGACCTTGTAGCCCTTGCCGACCTCACCGAGCACGTTGCTCTTGGGGACGCGGCAATCCTCGAGGATCAGCTCGCACGTACTGCTCGCCCGGATCCCCAGCTTGTCTTCCTTCTTGCCGACCGTGAAGCCGGGGAAGCCGCGTTCGACGAGGAACGCGGTGATGCCGCGATAGCCTGCCTCCGGATTGACCGTCGCGAACACGATGAACAGGTCGGCCTCGTTGCCGTTGGTGATCCACAGCTTGCGCCCGTTGAGCACGTAGCTGTCGCCCTCTTCGCGCGCCCGGCTGCTGAGCGCGAACGCGTCGCTGCCCGAGCCGGCCTCCGACAACGCGTATGCACCGACGAGGGAGGCCGACATCTTCGGGAGATAGCGCCGCTTGATCTCCTCGTTGCCCCATCGCAGCAGCGCGTTGATCACCAGCGTGTTCTGGACGTCGACCAGCACGCCGACGGAGGGATCCACGCGCGACAGCTCTTCGACGGCGAGCACCGAATGGAAGAACCGCGCGCCGGCGCCGCCGTAGGTCTCGGGGATCTCGATGCCCATCACCCCGAGATCGAACAGCTGGTCGATCAGCGTGCGCGGGAACTTGGCATGCTCGTCCATTTCGCGGACGAGCGGCCGCACCTGTGCTTCGGCGAATTCCCGCACACTGTCGCGAAAAATAGCTTCGTCCTCGGCGAGGACGGTCAACGGTTGAGCGTATTCGGCAGTTTCCTGGGCCACGGGGACATGCTCCTGAAGTTCCTCACGAGGACAACCGGCAATGTTATCATTCGCCGAGGCGCAGAAAGCCAGCCCTGCGAGCCGATTTTCGCCGTCAGGCGTCCTAACACATATGCGCATTCCTGCCTTTCTTTCCGCCGGCCTCCTCGCCTTTGGTCTGGCAGCCGCGACGGGGCAGCACCCGCTGGCTGAAGGGCAGCAGCCGCCGCCGCCTCCGCCCGCCGGACAACCGCAACAGCAGCAGCCGCCGGCCCAGGAACCGCCGCGTTCGACCCAGCCCCCGATCCGGTCCGGGATCAACTTCGTTCGCGTCGACGTGATCATCAGCGACCGCGACGGCAATCCCGTCCTCGATCTGAAGCCGGAAGAGTTCAGCGTGTCGGAGGACGGCAAGCCGCAGAAGATCGAGACGTTCAGCGTCGTGAAGATCGACCCGGCCGCGCATATCGACGGGCCGACGCCACCGGAGATCCGCTCGAAGTTCGACGAGGAACGCGAGGCGGCGCGCCCGGATGTGCGGTTGTTCATCATCCTGCTGGACGACTATCACGTGCGCCGCGGCAACGACATGGTCGTGCGCAAGCCGCTCATCGACTTCATCCAGAACCAGCTCGCGCCGGCGGACATGGTCGCGATCATGTATCCGCTGACGCCGGTGCGCGATCTGTCGTTCACCCGCAACAAGGACAGCCTGATGCGGGCAGTGGAGAAGTTCGAGGGCCGGCGGTTCAACTATCTGCCGCAGAATGAGTTCGAAGAGCGATACGCGTACTATCCCGCCGCCACCGTCGAGCGGATCCGCAATCAGGTGGTCATGGACGCGCTCAAGGGCGCCGCGGTGAAGCTCGGGTCGATGCGGGAGGGACGCAAGTCGGTCATCCTCGTCAGCGAAGGGTTCACCAACCTGCTCCCGCCGCAGTTGAACGATCCGGTTGCGGCGATGCCCGGCCTCGGCAACACCTCGCGCGGCCGCGTCGACGCGCAGAACAGCGACCGCGCGGAGTTCATGGCCGCGACCGACATGTTCTCGGAGCTGCAGGACATCTTCGTTGACATGACCCGCAACAACACGTCGATCTACGCCGTCGATCCCCGCGGCCTCGCGGCCTTCGAGTACGACATCAACCAGGGCATCGGCATGCAGGTCGATCGGAAACACCTGGAATCGTCGCTCGACACCCTGCGGGCGCTGGCGACCAACACGGACGGCCGCGCGATCATCAATCGCAACGATCTGGCCGCGGGCATGAAGCAGATCATCCGCGACTCCAGCGGCTACTACCTGCTCGGCTACAACTCGACCCAGGCGCCGACCGATGGCAAGTTCCACGAGATCAAGGTGCGGGTGACGCGCCGCGGCGTGGACGTCCGCGCCCGCAAGGGCTATTGGGCGTATACCGCGGAAGATGCGGCGCGCGCCACGTCGGCGCCCAGACCTGACGTTCCGGCGGCGGTCACCGCGGCGCTCGGCAGCATCGCGGAGCCGGCGAAAGGAAGGCCGGCGCGGTTCTGGGTCGGAACGTCGAAGGGAGAGACCGGCGGGACCAAGATCACCTTCGCGTGGGAGCGGGTCGCTCCCCAGCCTGGCGAGAACCGCGCGCCGGACGAAAACGCCGCGCGCGTCGTCCTGACCGCCGCCACGCAGGAAGGCCGGACAGTTTACCGCGGGCGCGTGCCGGAGGACGTGCCGGCGGCGGCGTCCGCCGACGGCGCAGGCGGTACATCGTCGGCGGTCTCCGCCGGCTCGCACGTGTCCTTCGAAGCGCCCCCCGGTCCCATGCAGCTCCGCATCGTCGTCGAGGGGCCGCGCGGCCAGGTGCTCGATTCGGCGACCCGCGAGCTGACGCTGCCGGACTTCGCCAAGGTGGAGGTTTCCTTCGGTACGCCGCAGGTCTACAGGGCGCGCACGCCGCGGGAGATTCAGAACGTCAAGAAGTCCTCCGACGCGCTTCCGACCGCCGAGCGCAGCTTCTCGCGAATGGATCGCCTCTACATTCGTGCGCCCGCCTACACCTCCGGCGGCGGCACTCCGGCGATCACGGCAAAGCTGCTCAACCGCGGCGGTGAGCCGATGGCGGACGTGCCGATGCAGTCGACCACGCCAGGAACCGGCGAGATCGAGTTCGCGCTCTCGAACCTCGCGCCGGGCGACTACATCCTGCAGCTCACCGCGAAAACAGACACCGGCTCCGCGCAGGAGCTCATCGGGTTCCGGGTCGGGCGTTGATCTGACCCGCCGAACGCGAGTATAAGAACCTTCCCCATTCGTCCGGTCGCCCGCCTACGCTGGTCGCGGGAATTCGAGGTGACCAGCTACGGCGCGGTCCCGCCGTAGCGCGGATTCTGTGGGGCGCGCGAAGGCGGATGTCCACGCAGAAGCTGAGGGGCGCGTCGTCGCCCCGAAAGGGAGGCGTAATGCTGGTCAGCCGTGAGTCCCCGGGCACCCGGACGTCGCAGTTCGTTCGCGACGTCTTCAGTCAGGTCAAAGCGAAGAATCCCGCCGAACCCGAGTTCCACCAGGCCGTCGAAGAAGTCCTCGAGAGCCTCTCGCTGGTCATCGATCGCAAGCCCGAATACAGGAAGGCGCGCATCATCGAGCGGCTCGTCGAGCCCGAGCGCGTCGTGATGTTCCGGGTCGTCTGGCAGGACGATGCGGGGGCGGTGCAGATCAACCGGGGATATCGCGTGCAGATGAACAGCGCGATCGGGCCGTACAAGGGCGGCCTGCGTTTCCATTCGACGGTGACGCTCAGCGTGCTGAAGTTCCTCGCGTTCGAGCAGGTGTTCAAGAACTCGCTGACGACGCTGCCGATGGGCGGCGGCAAGGGCGGCTCGGACTTCGACCCGAAGGGGAGGACCGACGACGAGGTGATGCGGTTCTGTCAGAGCTTCATGACCGAGCTGCGCAGGCACATCGGGCCGGATACGGACGTTCCCGCCGGGGACATCGGCGTCGGCGGACGCGAGATCGGCTATCTGTTCGGGCAGTACAAACGGTTGAACAACGAGTTCACGGGCGTGCTCACCGGCAAGGGCCTGAGCTGGGGCGGGTCGCTGATCCGGCCCGAGGCCACCGGCTACGGCGCCGTCTATTTCACGGCGGAGATGCTGGCGACGCGCGACCTGACGCTCGAGAACAAGATCTGCCTCGTGTCCGGCAGCGGAAACGTCGCGCAGTACACGATTGAGAAGTTGATCGATCTCGGCGCCCGCGCAGTGACGATCTCCGATTCCGACGGCTACATCTACGACGAAGCGGGGATCGATCGGAAGAAGCTCGACTTCATCATGGACCTGAAGAACGTCCGGCGCGGCCGCGTGCGCGAGTATGCGGATCGGTTTCCCGGATCGATCTACACGGCAGTGGCGGATATCGACAGCGGCTTCAATCCGCTCTGGACCCATCGCGCCGACTGCGCGTTTCCAAGCGCGACGCAGAACGAGATCTCCGAGCAGGACGCGAGGAACCTGGTGAAGAACGGCATCCAGGCGGTTGCGGAAGGGGCCAACATGCCGTGCACGCCTGACGCGGTCGGCGTACTCGTCGACGGCGGCGTCCTCTACGCGCCGGGCAAGGCCGCGAACGCCGGCGGCGTTGCGACGTCAGGGCTGGAGATGTGCCAGAACAGCGCGCGGCTGACGTGGTCCCGAGAAGAAGTGGATCGCCGGCTGCACGGGATCATGCGGTCGATCCACCGCGCGTGCCGCGAGACGTCAGAGCAGTACGGCGTCGCCGGCAACTACGTCCATGGTGCGAACATCGCGGGTTTCCTGAAGGTCGCCGACGCGATGCTGGATCAGGGCTTGGTCTGATCCTCGATCAATCCCAGATCAATCCAAATCCCAAATCCCATCAATCCCAAACACCAAAAATGCATTTTGGGATCTGGGATTTGGGATTTGGGATTTGGGATTCAGGCATACATGCCGCGCTGCCGGGTCACCGTGGCGACCCGGCTGATCGCGACGATGTAGGCGGCGGTGCGCAGGTCGGTCTTGTACTTCAAGGACGTCTGGAGCACGTCGTTGAAGGCCTCGACCATCTTATGCTCCAGCCGGTTGTTCACTTCTTCCTCGGTCCAGAAGTAGCCGTGGCGATCCTGAACCCACTCGAAGTACGACGTGGTGACGCCGCCGGCGTTCGCGAGGATGTCGGGGATCACGAAGACCCCCTTCTCGTGCAGGTAGCGGTGCGCCTCGGGGGTGGTGGGGCCGTTGGCGCCCTCGGCGATGATCTTCGCCCTGATCTTCGGCGCGTTCTCCATCGTAATCTGATTCTCGAGCGCCGCCGGCACCAGCACGTCGACGTCGAGCCCGAAGAGCTGCTCGTTCTCGAGCGGCTCTCCGCCCGGGAACCCGTCGATCGTCTTGTGCTGGCGTGAGTAGTCGAGCATCTTCGTGATGTCGAGGCCGTTCGCGTTGTAGACGCCGCCCTTCCAGTCGGTGACGGCGACAATCTTCGCGCCAAGCTTGACGATCAGGTCGGCCGAGACCGATCCGACGTTGCCGAACCCCTGCACGGCGACGGACGCTTTCTTGATGTCCAGCCCGAGGTGCTGCGCCGCCTCGCGGGTGACGATCATCACGCCGCGGCCGGTGGCCTCGCGGCGGCCGAGCGATCCGCCCAGCTCGACTGGCTTGCCGGTCACGACCGCCGTTTCGGTGTGGCCCACGTGCATGCTGTAGGTGTCCATCACCCACGCCATCACCTGATCGTTGGTGTTGACGTCGGGCGCCGGCACGTCTTTCTGCGGGCCGATCGCATCGATGATCTCCGCGATGTACCGCCGGGTCAGCGCTTCGAGCTCGCGCCGCGACATCCGCGTCGGGTCGCAGACGACCCCGCCCTTGCCGCCGCCGAACGGCACGTGCGCGACGGCGCACTTCCACGTCATCCACGCGGCGAGCGCCGTCACCTCGTCGAGGTTGACGTCAGGGTGGTAGCGAATGCCGCCCTTCGCCGGACCGAGCGTGATGTTGTATTGAACGCGGTAGCCCGTGAAGACTTCGATCTCGCCGTTGTCCATCTGAATCGGACACGAGACGATGATCTGTCGCTTCGGATGGGTCAGGATTTTCCAGATGCCGGGATCGAGTCCCAGCAAGCGCGCCGCCCCGTCGAACTCCTGGAGCATTGCGTTGAAAATGCTTCCGCCTGCTTCCATATGTCTCCTATGAATGCTGCCGACCGAGAATCAACGGACCACGCTACTGTGACAGAATGCGGCAAGTCAAATAGGACGACTGCCACGTGCCGTGCGACGTGCTACGTCAGATGTCGGTCATGCGTAAGAGTGCAATCGTCGCCACCATCGTTCTGGTGGGCGCCGCAATCGGATATGGGCGGCAGGCGGCGGCGCCGACGATAGTGCTCGTCAATGGACGCGTCTACACGCTCGATACGGCGAGGCCGTGGGCGGAGGCGGTGGCGATTGCCGGATCGCGCATAGCGGCGGTCGGGACGACCGCGGAAGTTCGGGCGCTGGCGACGCCGGCGACCCGCGTGATCGATCTGAAGGGAGCGTTCGCGCTTCCGGGCTTCAACGACGCGCACGTGCACATCGACAGCACCGGCGCGTTGCTCGTGGGCGTGAACCTGCTCGACGTGCACGAGCCGACGGCGTTCACCAATCGCATTCGCGAGGCGGCGGGACGGCTGCCGAAAGGGGCCTGGATCACTCGCGGCGAGTGGGGCGCGTACGAGCAGTGGGCCGCCGGGTCCTCCGGCGAGACCTCCGGGAAGGCGGCGGGGAAAGGGCCGTTCACGCCGAGCCGGGATCTCGTGGACGCGGTGACACCCGGGCATCCCGTGTTCGTCAACCGCTTCGATCGCAGCATGTATCTCGCGAACGGCCTCGCGCTGAAGCTCGCGGGGATCACGGAGTCGACGCCGAATCCGCCCAATGGCGAGATCGTCAAGGATTCGGCCGGCCGTCTCACCGGCATTCTCAAGGGCGCCGCGGCGGATATCGTCAGGCGCGCCATCCCGCCGATTCCGTTCGAGCAGCGGCTGGCGCAGGTCAGGGCGGTGCTCGAGGAAGCGCGTCAGGGCGGCGTGACGACGATGCAGGACCTGACGTCGGGAGATCAGCTGCGCGCCTACCAGGAACTGCAGCGCCGCGGGGAGCTGACGGCCCGCATCATGCTGCGGCCGACGCTCGACAACGTCACGCACACCGCCGCGCTCGGCATCTCGCGCGGGTTCGGCGACGAGTGGCTGCGCTACATCGGCTACAAGGCGTGGGTCGACGGGATCATGGGCAGCAGCGGCGCCATGTTCTTCGAGCCCTACACGCACGATCCGAAGAACAAGGGACTCCTGCGCGACATCATGCGCCCCGAAGGGCAGGAAGGCGCGGCGATGTCGATGACCGCGGCGCAGCACTACACCGATTTCCCGCCCGGCAACCTGGAAAAGCTGATCGAGCAGGCGATTCCCACAGGCATTCCGCCGCACGTGCACGCGATCGGCGACAAAGGGAACCGCATCCTGCTCGACGTCTACGAGAAGCTGCTGACGAAGCACGGCCTGACGAACGCCGATCATCGCTGGCGCGTGATCCATGCGCAGGTCGTCCACCCTGACGATGTCGCCCGCTTCGGCCGCCTGAAGCTGGTGGCGGAAATCAACCCGTATCACGTGTCCGACGACATGCGCTGGATGGAGGAGCGGATCGGCGCCGAGCGGTCGCGCGGCGCGTATGCGTTCCGGAAGCTGAAGGACAGCGGCGCCGTCCTGATCTTCGGCAGCGACAGCCCCGGCACCAACGCGGCGCGGTACTTCCTGAATCCGGTCTATGGCCTCTACGCGGCGACCTCGCGCCAGACCCTCTCCGGCGAACCAAAAGGCGGCTGGTTTCCGGACCAGCGGCTGACCATCGAAGAAGCCGTCGAGGCTTACACGAAAGGGCCGGCCTGGGCTTCCTTTGAAGAGGGCGTGAAGGGCGTGCTCGCCCCCGGCATGCTGGCCGACATCGCGGTGTTCGACACGGACTTCATTGCGGTGGGCAAGAGCGATCCCGCGCGGATCCTGAAGGCAAAGGCACTCTATACGATCGCCGGCGGCCGTGTCGTTTATACGGGTCAGCGATAACGATTTTGGTGGTCTGCCCCCTGCGCGATTTGTGCAGGCTTGTTCAATTGTGTGCCAGTCTGCGACGCTCCGGTCGGTACTTCCGCCCCTTTCTGGCCTATAGCCTAAACAACTGATTCGAAGCTACTTACCTCTAAAAAAGCGGTCTAAATTGACGGGCTGGTCCTGCCCTTGCTCAACCATGGCTGGAACGTGGAGGAGTCATGGCTAAGACTAGAACGGTAATCGCCGCTCTCGTGTTCTTCCTGGGCGCCGGCACGGTGGCCAGCGCGGGCCCGGAGTCCAAATCGGAGTCCAACAAGGGCCAACAGGGGTCAGGGAAGGGCGTCCAGACGCTGACAGATGTAACCGGCGTCGATGTAACCCCTACAACCCAGGTTCGCGTGATGACCGGGACGCTGAATCGCGCCGCGGAAACCCTGGTGCTCGAAGGCGTGAACTTCGGGACGGAGATGCCTGCGGTGCAGTGCGGCACGTTCGTCATGACGGTCCTGAGCCACACCGACACGCAGATTGTCGTGCAGTTCCCGGCGTCGATTCCTGATGGGTCCTACCTGTTCTCGGTCTACCGGAACAGGTCGACGTCGCAGCAGGATTTCGATGTGTTCTACGTCACCGCGGTGACGCCGGGGGTTGGTGGAGGGTCGGTCGGACCGCAGGGACCTGCGGGACCTGCGGGACCTGCGGGACCTGCAGGTCCGACGGGACCTCAGGGACCCGCTGGTGAGGCTGGCGCGACGGGACCCGCCGGGCCTGCTGGCCCGGTCGGCCCGACTGGCGCGGTCGGCCCTGCTGGCGCGACTGGCGCGGTCGGCCCGATGGGCCCAGTGGGACCTGCTGGCGCGACGGGCGAAGTGGGCCCGATGGGACCCGCCGGCGCGGATGGCGCGACGGGACCGCAGGGGCCTGCTGGTCCGGTTGGACCGATGGGACCTCAGGGCGTTGCTGGTAACGACGGCGCAACCGGCGCTGTCGGCCCGCAGGGACCTGCCGGACCGACGGGTGCGACCGGCGCGACCGGTGCGACGGGACCGGAAGGACCCCAGGGCCCCGCAGGCTCGACCGGGCCGATGGGGCCGATGGGGCCGATGGGCGTGATGGGACCGCAGGGGCCAGCCGGGACGAACGGCGTCACTGGCCTCGTGTGGGTGGAGGCGACGACCGCCCCGTTCTCCGCCCCGAAGCAGGTCAACGTGCCCCCGATCGAGCTCGCGTGTCCCGCGGGCAAGGTGCCAGTCGCCGGAGGCTGGGAGCTGATGAATCTCGCTTCGCAGCAACTGCAGGTGATCACCTCCATGGCCGTCAACGACGCGTCGCTGGTCGGCTGGCGCCTGGTGGTGAGAAACATGTTCGGTCCGACATCGCTCAGTGGTAACCAGCTTCGCATCTTCGCCGGCTGCGCGAACGTTCAGTAGGTTTCGATCGACGAGGTTCGTTGCTGCTCCGTGCGGAGGCGTCTCCGCACGGAGCTTTCTGCGTACGACGGGTGGAAGTACGTGATGCGACGGGTGGCTTCCGGCTTCAGCCGGAAGTACGTGCCTTCCGCCTAAAGGCTTACGGGCCTTCCGCCTAAAGGCGGAAGCTCACAAGGCGGAAGCTCCAAGGCACGTATAATGTTTTCGTATGAAAACTGCGCCCGCCGAGACCGACAAGGCGCGCTGGGAGCGCGATGTGCTCCAGCCGACGCTCACGAAGGCTCCGGAACGCGACACGCCGTTCACCACCATCTCGGGCAGGCCGATCGACCGGTTGTACACGGCTGACGACCTCCCGGAGTTCGAATACACGCGGGATCTGAACAACCCCGGCGAGTTCCCCTACACGCGCGGCATCCACCCCACCGGCTACCGGGGCAAGCTCTGGACGATGCGGCAGTTTGCCGGGTTCGGGACGCCGGAGGAGACCAACCAGCGCTACAAGACGCTGTTGAAGGCCGGCGGCACCGGGCTGAGCGTCGCGTTCGACTTGCCGACGCTGATGGGCCGCGATCCGGACCACGAGCTGTCGCTCGGCGAAGTCGGCAAGTGCGGCGTCAGCATCGTCTCGCTGGCGGACATGGAGCGGCTGTTCGACGGGATCGCGCTCGGCGACATCACGACGTCGATGACGATCAACTCGCCGGCGTCGATGATCTTCGCGATGTATCTCGTCGTCGCGGAGAAGCAGGGCGCCGACTGGAAGAAGCTCTCCGGCACGATCCAGAACGACATCCTCAAGGAATTCATCGCGCAGAAGGAATACATCTACCCGCCGCGCGAATCGATGCGGCTCATCACCGACGTGTTCGCGTTCTGCTCGAAGGAAGTGCCGCGCTGGAACACGGTGTCGGTGAGCGGGTATCACATCCGCGAAGCCGGGTCGACGTCGCTGCAGGAGCTGGCGTTCACGCTGCGGGACGGCATCGAGTACGTGCAGTACGGGATCGACGCCGGGCTCGACGTCGACGACTTCGCGCCGCGCATCTCGTTCTTCTTCAACTCGCACAGCGACTTCTTCGAGGAGATTGCCAAGTTCCGCGCCGCCCGGCGGCTGTGGGCGGAGGTCATGCGCGACCGCTTCGGCGCCCGCCACGAGCGATCGTGGAAGCTCCGGTTCCACACGCAGACCGCGGGCGTGTCGCTGACCGCGCAGCAGCCCTACAACAACGTCGTCCGTACCGCACTGCAGGCGCTGGCGGCGGTGCTCGGCGGCACGAACTCGCTGCACACGAACTCGCTGGACGAGGCGCTCGCGCTGCCGACGGCGGAGGCGGCGACGCTCGCGCTCCGCACCCAGCAGGTCATCGCGCACGAGAGCGGCATCACCAACGTGGTCGATCCGCTCGGCGGCTCGTACTTCGTCGAACGGCTCACGCTCGACATGGAGCGGGGGGCGCGCGAGTACTTCCAGACCATCGACAGGTTCGGCGGCATGGTCGAGGCGATCGAGAACGGCTATCCGCAGAAGGAAATCGCCGAGGCCTCCTATCGCTTCCAGCAGGCGGTCGAGAATCGCGAGAAGGTCATCGTCGGCGTCAACGACTACGTGCAGGAAGACGAAGCGCCGCATCCGATTCTGTACATCGATGAAACGACCGCCGGGAAGCAGCTGGCCAGGCTCGAGGACTTGAAGCGCACGCGCGACAACGAGGCAGTGCGGCGGTCGCTCGATGCGCTGCGCGAGGCCGCGCGCGGGACGGGGAATACGATGTATCCGCTGCTCGACTGCGTTCGCGCCTACGCAACCGTCGGCGAAATGTGCGACGCGTTGCGCGAGGTGTGGGGAGAGTACGAAGAAGTTCCCTTGATCTAGGAGACCTGTTGCGAAAAATCCGAGTCGTCATCGCCAAGCCGGGGCTCGACGGGCACGATCGCGGCGCGAAGGTCATCGCGCGGGCGTTGCGGGATGCGGGCATGGAGGTCATCTACACCGGCCTCCGGCAGACCCCGGAGCAGATCGTCGCCGCGGCGCTGCAGGAAGATGCGGACGCGATTGGCCTGTCGATCCTGTCAGGCGCCCACATGCACATCTGTCCGCGCGTGATGGATCTCCTGAAGGAGAAGGGGCTCGAGGACGTGCTGGTGATGGTCGGGGGCATCATCCCCGACGTGGACATTCCGAAGCTGCAGGCCGCCGGTATCAAGGGGATCTTCCTGCCTGGAACCCCGATGCAGAACATCGTCACGTTCATCAACGCCAACGTGCGGCCGCGCGTGGAGCAGGTGTAGCCGTGACCGCCAAGCTTCTGCTCGCCGACGACAGCGTCACGATTCAACGCGTCATCGAGCTGACCTTCGCCGACGAAAACGTGCAGGTGGTCGCGGTCGGGGACGGCAAGGAAGCGATCGAGCGCCTCAAGAGCGACCGTCCCGACATCGTGCTGGCAGACGTCGGCATGCCGGAGCTCGACGGCTACGAGGTCGCCGCGTTCATCAAGGGGAATCCGGAGCTCGCGCACATCCCCGTGCTGCTGCTCACCGGCGCGTTCGAGCCAATCGACGAGACACGAGCCAAGTCGGTTGGATGTGAAGGGGTGCTCGTGAAACCGTTCGAGCCGCAAATGGTGATCAGCCGCGTCCGTGAGTTGCTGAGGAAGAAACCGCGTCAGCCCGAGGCGGCGCCGCCGGCGCCCCAGCCGATCGAGGCGGTCGAGCCTGCCCAGCCGGCGGATGCGCCTGCTCCGCCTGCGGCCGCCGACGCTCCGCCGCCGCGCCGGCAAGTCGGCGGATGCGCTCGAGGATTATTTCGATCGGCTCGACGTCGCGCTGTCGACGCTGAACACCGCGCCGCCGCCGCTCGAACCGGTCCCCGCGGAGCTGCGCTCGGAGCCGGTGCGCCGGGCCGAGCCCTCGCCAGCGGCCATTCCTGTGTCTGGCGCACGCGGGCCGGAAAGTCCCGGCACCGCGGCCGGGTCCGGCGCGTCAAACGGGATGCCGCCCCTCCACGAAGCGTTCGCCGCACTCCTTTCAGCCGAACGCGGCCTGCCGCTGCATCCGAACGGCCCGACCCGTGAGGCGATCACCGAGGATGTGATCGAGGAAGTCGTCCGGCGCGTCATGGCGAGGATGTCGAACGACTCGATGCGGCGCGCCGTGCTCGACGCCGCGGAGCGCATGGTCCGCGACGAGATCGAGAAGATCAAGAAGACTACTTGAGCCCCCCGGTTCAACCTACTACCATCAACGGGTTATGCCCCACGGTCTGGAATTGAACCACCCGATAGTGGTTCCGGAGAAGCCCGCGCTCGAAGGGCTCGAAGACAAATGGATCGCGCGCTGGGAAGCCGAAGGGCTGTACCGCTTCGACGCGACGCGGCCGCGCGATCAGGTCTACTCGATCGATACGCCGCCGCCGACGGTCAGCGGGTCGCTTCACGTCGGCCACGTCTTCTCATTCACGCACACCGACACCGTCGCGCGTTTCCAGCGCATGCGCGGCAAGGCGGTCTTCTACCCGATGGGGTGGGACGACAACGGACTGCCGACCGAGCGCCGCGTGCAGAATTACTTCGGCGTGCGCTGCGACCCGTCGCTCCCGTACGACGCGGCCTTCGTGCCGCCCGAGAAGCCCGGCAAGCATCCGATCCCGGTTTCCCGTCCGAATTTCATCGAACTCTGTGGGAGGCTCACACAGGAGGACGAGAAGGCCTTCGAGCGTCTCTGGAAGCACCTGGGCCTGTCGGTCGACTGGAAGATGACCTACGCGACGATCGATCGCCGATCGCAGCGCGTCTCCCAGTTGTCCTTCCTGCGGCTGCTCGACCGCGGCCTCGCGTATCAGCTCGAAGCGCCGACGCTCTGGGACGTTGATTTTCGCACCGCCGTCGCGCAGGCGGAGCTCGAAGATCGCGAGCAGCCCGGCGCCTACCACCGGATCCGCTTCGCGCGTCCGGACGGCGGCTTCGTCGAGATCGACACGACGCGGCCCGAATTGATCCCGTCGTGCGTGGCGCTCGTCGCGCACCCGGATGACGAGCGTTACAAGCCGCTGTTCGGATCCGAGGTCGTGACGCCGCTGTTCGGCGCGCGGGTTCCGGTGCGGGCGCACACGCTGGCCGACCCGGAAAAAGGCACCGGCGCCGCGATGATCTGCACGTTTGGCGACGTCACCGACGTCGTCTGGTGGCGCGAGCTTGCCCTGCCGGTTCGCGCGGTGATTCAGGCGAACGGCGCGTTCAGGCCCGTCAAGTGGGGCGAGGCGGGCTGGGAATCGACCGACCCGTCACGGGCGCAGCAGCACTACGACCAGCTCGCGAACCTCTCGGCCGTCAAAGCGCGCACCCGCATCGTCGAGCTGCTTCGCGAGAGCGGTGATCTGCTCGGCGATCCGAAGCCCATCACCCACGCGGTGAAGTTCTACGAGAAGGGCGATCGTCCGCTCGAAATCGTCACCAGCCGCCAATGGTTCTATAAGACGATGGATCACCGCGAGCGGCTGCTGCAGCGCGGCCGGGAGATCGACTGGCACCCGCCATACATGCGCACGCGCTACGAGAACTGGGTCAACGGGCTTGCAGGCGATTGGTGCGTCAGCCGTCAGCGGTTCTTCGGCGTGCCGTTTCCTGTCTGGTACAAAATCCGCGAAGACGGCACGATCGACCACGAGGCGCGGCTGCTTCCCGATCTGAGCAGCCTGCCGATCGATCCGTCGACCGATGTGCCCTCGGGGTACTCCGCGGAACAGCGCGACAAGCCGGGCGGGTTCTCCGGCGATCCGGACATCATGGACACGTGGGCGACCTCCTCGCTCACGCCGCAGATCGCCGGCCGCTGGCAGGAAGATCCCGCGTTCTTCGCGACCGTCTTCCCGATGGATCTGCGGCCGCAGGCGCACGACATCATCCGCACCTGGCTGTTCACGACGGTGCTGCGCTCCGAGTTCGAGCACGGCACCGTGCCGTGGAAGAACGCCGGCATCTCCGGCTTCGTGCTCGATCCCGATCGCAAGAAGATGTCGAAGTCGAAGGGGAATGTCGTGACGCCGATGGGCCTGCTCGAAGAGCACGGTTCCGACGGCGTGCGCTACTGGGCCGCGAGCGGACGCCCGGGCGCCGACACCTCGTTCGACACCGGGCAGATGAAGGTCGGCCGCCGCCTGGCGATCAAACTCCTGAACGCGTCGAAGTTCGTGCTCGCGCGCCCGGAGCCGTCGGGTCCGGCCACCGCGCTCGTCGATCGCGGGCTGCTGACGATGCTCGCCGGGCTGGTTGCCGATTGCACGACCGACTTCACCGACTACAACTACACGCGCGCGCTCGAGCGGACCGAGACATTCTTCTGGAGCTTCTGCGACGACTACCTGGAGCTCGTGAAGGGACGCCGCTACGGCGATCAAGGCCCCGCGCTTGCCGCATCGGCGAACGGCGCGCTGCTGGCGGCGCTGTCGGCGATGCTTCGGCTGTTCGCGCCGTTCCTTCCGTTCGCCACCGAGGAAGTGTGGTCCTGGTGGCGGCCTGGCTCGGTGCACACCTCGACGTGGCCCGAGGCGGCGGAGCTGCTATCCGCATCCGAGCCGCACGGCGAAGATCGCCGCGCCGTCCGAGCCCTCCAGTTCGCGGGCCAGGTGCTGGGCGCGATCCGCAAGAAGAAGTCCGAGGAGCAGCGCGCGCTGAAGACGGCGGTTGTCCTCGCGGTCATCCGCGCCCCCCAGGACGATCTCGCCCTGTTGCCCGAGATCGAGCGCGACCTCAGAGCCGCCGGCCTCATCCAGCAGATCGAGACCGCGGTTGCCGACACGCTGCAGGTCGACGTCACGCTGGCGCCACCAGAGACACCTCCGCCAGGAGAGAATCGGGGATGAAAAGCGTCCCCTTCGAGCGGCTCGACCCATCCACGTACCGCGAGCTGGTGCGTCGCGCGCTCGCCGAGGACCTCGGATGGGGAGACGTTACGACGGAGGCGACGGTGGCGCCCGAGCAGCGCGCACGCGGCGTGCTGGTCGCCAAATCGCCGTGCGTCGTGGCCGGACTCGACATCGCGGGTGAAACGTTCCGGCAGCTCGATCCAGGCGCCTCGTTCAAGGCGTTCGTGAAGGACGGCGATCGCTGTGAGCCGGGAACCGTCGTCGGCGAAGTGCGCGGCGCCGCCGCCGCGATGCTCACGGCCGAGAGGACCGCCCTCAATTTCCTGCAGCGCCTTTCCGGCATCGCCACGCTGACGCGGCGGTTCGTCGACGCGGCGAACGGAAAGATCGCAATCCTGGACACGCGCAAGACCACGCCGACGCTCCGTGTGATCGAGAAGTACGCGGTCAGGGCCGGGGGCGGCGTGAATCACCGCGGCGGGCTCGACGAAGCGATTCTGATCAAGGACAACCACATTCGCCTCGCCGGCGGTGTCGGCAAGGCGGTCGAGCGCATGAAAGCCGCCGGTCAGGAGATGCCGGTGGAAGTCGAGGCGCAGAGCCTCGCGCAGGTGGACGAAGCGCTGGCGGCTGGCGCCGACATCATCCTGCTCGACAACCTGTCCGCCGCCGACACCCGCGAAGCGGTGCGCAGAATCGCGGGGCGCGCGAAGATCGAACTGTCCGGCGGCGTCACGCTCGAGCGGATTCCCGAGCTCGCGCACACCGGCGCGCAATATGTCTCGGTCGGCGCGCTGACGCACTCGGCGCCGGCCGCCGATCTCAGCTTCGAGCTGGAGCCGGATGCCTGACACGCTTCCCGCCGAGCTCGCCCGCGCGCTGCACGCGCCGGACCGCATGGCGCCCTTCGGCAACCCCGTTCATTACTTCGGCGAAACAGGTTCGACCAACGATGTCGCCGCGTCGCTCGCCGAAGCCGGTGCGCCCGAAGGGACGACCGTCATCGCCTCGGCACAGACCGCCGGCCGCGGCCGGCTCGGCCGCGAGTGGTACTCACCACCCGAGGCAGGCCTTTACGTCTCCGTCGTGTGCCGCAATCTGACGGCTGCGCCGTACCTGACGCTGGCGGGCGGCGTTGCCGTCGCCGACGGTATCCGCGTCTCCACCGGCCTGCCCGTCGAGATCAAGTGGCCGAATGACGTCGTCGTCCCCGACAATCGCGGATCGTCGCGCCGCCGGAAGCTCGCCGGCGTTCTCGCCGAAGCGTCGTCGGACGCGCGCGGCTTGCAGTATGTCGTGCTCGGTTTCGGCGTGAACCTGCGCGCATCCGCATATCCTGCCGCGATCGCCAGCAGGGCATCGTCGCTCGAAACCGAGCTGGGCCGTCCTGTCGACGGGGCCCTCCTGCTTGCAGGTATTCTGGAGACGCTCGCGACACACTTTCGCGCGCTGACGGCCGGTGCGCCGCGCGCGCTGCTGGCGCGCTGGCGCGAACTGGCGCCGACCGCCCTCGGCGCGTCGGTGGTGTGCGAAACGGCGGGCGGGCGTGAGCGCGGCGTGACGGCAGGCATCGGCGACGACGGCGCGTTGCTCGTGAGGGTCGGCGAGCGCACCGAGCGGGTGATTGCCGGCGAGATCGTCTGGAACTAGCCGTCAGCGATTCGAGGACTCGACAACATGCTTCTGGCCATCGACGTCGGCAACACGAACATCGTGCTCGGCGTGTTCGAGGCGAAAAAGCTTGTCAGGAGCTGGCGGCTGGTGACGCTGCGCGAGCGGACCGCGGACGAGATCGGCATCCTGGTCACGCAGCTGTTCGCGTCCGCCGGCCTCTCGCCGAAAAACGTCCAGGGCATCATCCTCGCGTCGGTCGTGCCGCCGCTGACGCGGACGATGGAGGAGATGGCGCGGGTGTATTTCGGACGCGACCCGCTGACCGTCGACCCCGGAGTCAACACCGGCATGCGCGTGCTGTATACGCCGGCAAGCGACGTCGGCGCCGATCGCGTCGTCAACGCCGTTGCCGCCTACGAAGCGTACGGCCGCGCCGGACACATTCCGGTGATCGTCGTCGATTTCGGGACCGCGACGACGTTCGACGCGATTTCGGCGGCGGGTGAGTATGTCGGCGGCGTCATCTGTCCGGGGATCGGCATTTCCGCCGACGCGCTGTTCCAGCGCGCGGCCCGGCTGCCCAAGGTCGATGTGCGCAAGCCGCCCTCGATCATCGGTCAGACCACCGTCACCTCGATGCAGGCGGGCCTCTTCTTCGGCTACGTCTCGATGGTCGACGGGATCGTGCAGCGCATGCGCAAGGAACTGCCGGCAGGCGATCGCGCCGCGTGCATCGCGACTGGCGGGATGGCGGAGATCCTGGCGTCGGAGACGGCGTCGATTCAGCGCGTCGATCCGGACCTGACGCTGCAGGGACTTCGGTTGATCTGGGAACGGGCGCAGAAGTGAGCGACATCAAGGACGCTGGCGAGTACTGCCGGGAAATCGAAACCTACCTCTGTCAGAAAAACGAAGGACATCTGATCCGCATCGTCGGCCCGGCCTTCGAGCAGGTCTGCGGCTGGGCGGCGCAAGGTGTGCCGCTGAAGATTGCGTTCCGGGGAATCGATCGGTACTGCGAGCGCTACTACCTCAAGGGCCCGCGGCGGCGTCCCGTGCGGATCGAGTTCTGCGAAGCGGACATCCTGGACGCTTTCGACGACTGGCGGCGCGCTGTCGGCGTCGCCGCGGGTGGAAACGGCACGGCCGACACGCATCGCAAGCCGTCGCTGGCTTCTCACATCGAGCGCGCGACGGCCCGGCTGACGGCGCTGCTCGGCGGTGTGAGGCCGCCGGAGTTCGTTGCGGACGTCGCGCGTATCGTTCGCGAGCTCGACGCGCTCAAAGGGGATGCGCAGCATGCCCGGGGCGAACGGCGACAGGAGATCATCCGCGAGCTGGAACGGATCGATGGCGTCGTTGTCGATCTTGCCGCGCGCGGGCTCGATCCGACCGCGGCGGCCGCGCTCGAGCGTGAAGCGGACGCCGAGTTGGCGCCGTTCGTGGAACGCATGGCGCCGGATGCATACGCAGCGGCGCGGCGCCTTGCCTGCATACGCCTTCTTCGCGAGGCGGCTGGACTGCCGATCGTCAGCTTCGAGTAACCGGTGATGCTGAACGCGGGCCAGCAGCTCGAGCTCGACATCGAGAAGCCCGCCGCCGGCGGGAGGATGATCGCGCGGCACGAGGGCCAGATCGTGCTGGTGATGGGTGCGATTCCAGGCGAGCGCGTGCTCGCGCGGATCGAGAAGGCGGATCGTCAGCTTGCGTTCGCCAGCACGGTCGACGTCCTGACGCCCTCATCGGATCGCCGTGAGCCGTATGTCGATCCTCTCTGCGGCGGCTGCCTCTACGCCCACATCTCTTACGCCCGGCAGCTTCTCGTCAAGGCGGACGTCATCGTCGACGCGTTCGTGCGGCTGGGCCGCCTTGCCGCGCCGTCCGTCGAGGTGCAAGCCTCGCCCGAGCATGGCTACAGAATGCGCGGCCGGTTGTACGTTGACGACGGCCGCGCCGGCTTCTACCGCGAGGGCAGCCACTCGCTCTGCGACGCGGCGTCTACACGCCTGTTGACGGACGAAGCGGTCGCGTCGGCGACGCGGGTCGCCGACGCGCTGCTGCAGCGCGGGCTGGGCGTGAAGTCCGTTGAGGTGTCCGAGAACCTTGACGGCACCGAGCGGGCGCTGCACGTCGAAGCGCCGTCGAGCGCGCGGCTCGAAGGATCCGCATTGGCGGCGCTCACGCGGTCACACGGCCTGACCGGCTGCACCGTGCGAACGGCGGACGGGCTGATCGCCGCGCTCGATCCGGCCGTCAGCGATCCGCTCGAGACGCTGACCAGTGGACGCGCGACGCGAGGCGTTCTGCGCCGCAGCGCCCAGTCGTTCTTCCAGGCCAATCGATTCCTCCTGCCGTCGCTGGTGACCGCCGTGATGGACGCCGTTCCCGGCGAAGGCGAAGTCCTCGATCTCTACGCGGGTGTCGGACTGTTTTCCGCAGCGCTCGCGGGGATTGGGCGTACGCAGATAACCGCGGTGGAAGGGGATCGTTCGGGAAGCGCCGATCTCGTCGAGAACGCCGCACAGTTTTCCGGCGCCATCACGGCGGTGCGGGACAGCGTCGAAAGCTACCTGACCGGGACGCGGAACATACGTGCGCGAACCGTCATCGTCGATCCGCCGCGGACCGGCATCAGCCGGGCGGCGATGGGGATGGTCGCCAGCCATGGCGCGGACCGGATCATCTATGTGTCGTGCGACCCCGCCACCATGGCGCGCGACGCGCGGCGGCTGGTCGATGCGGGCTACGCGCTGGAGTCGATCCGCGCCTTCGATCTATTTCCGAACACCCCGCACGTGGAGACCCTGGCAGTGTTTGCGAAGGGATAGCTAACGGCGCGCTGATTCGATAAACGCCGTAAAGAGCGGGCTGAACTCGCCGGTCCGGCAGAAATTCTCCGGATGCCACTGCACACCGAGGCAGAACCGCGCCTCCGGCTTTTCGATCGCCTCGATGACGCCGTCGGGCGCCGTCGCTGACGCGATGAGCCCCTCGCCGACCCGCGCGACCGACTGGTGATGACGGCTGTTGACCCTGCACGCGTGCGCGGCGTCGACCGCTGACCCCAGCGCACGCTCGAGCCGCGATCCCGCGGTGACGCTGACGTCATGCGCGTGCGCGTCGCGCGGCTCGCGGATCGTATGCGTCAGCGGTCCCTCGATCCCGGAGCCGATGTCCTGCACGAGCGAGCCGCCCGCGGCGACGTTCAGCACCTGCGCGCCCCGGCAGATCGCGAGCACCGGCAGATCGGCGGAGAGCGCCCGTCGCGCCAGGTCGATCTCGAATTCGTCGCGGCCTGGCTCGGCATCCTCGATGGTGGGATGACGCTCCTCGCCGTAGAACACCGGATCGACGTCGCCGCCACCCGTCAGCAGCAGCCCGTCCAGCTCGCCGACTACCTTGCGGGGGCTCTCGCTCGCCTCCAGGACGCGAGGCTTCCCGCCCGCCTGTTCGACCGAGCGGACGTAGTCGTCCATCCGGCTGCAGCGCGTGATGCCGATCACTGGAGTCTTTTGCATGCTTGTCTTCCTCGGCGCTCGGGCTCGGGCTCGGGGCTCGGCCCTACATCCTCGCCGGCACGGACACGCCCATCAGGTCGAGCGCTCTTGCGAGTTGATCTCGATAGTACAGGACGGCGGTGGCGCGCCAGACGCGGGTGTCTCGGCGTTCCTCGTTCAGGATCGAATAGCGATGATAGAAAGCATTGAACGCCTGCGCCAGCCCGAACGCATACTTCGCGAGGACCGACAGCTCGAGCGTCCGGATCGCCTGCTCGACAACCTCGTCCAGTCTCGCCGCCTCGAGCACGAGGGCCCAGAGATCGGTCGCTTCGTCAGACGTTCCCGTCAGCGGATCCGGTGATGCGCCCGGCAGCGCGGCGAGCACCGACGCTTCGTCCAGTCCCTCGCGGTCCTTCAGCTTGTTGAAAATGTTGTTCGCGCGGACGACCGCGTACTGCAGATACGGGCCGCTTTCGCCCTCGAAGCTCAGCGCCTCGTCGATGTCGAACACGATCACCTTGCCGCGCGAGAACTTCACCATGAAGTATCGGACCGCCGCGACGGCGATCGTCTCAGCGACCCGACGCGACTCTTCGGCGGCGAGCTCCGGATTGCGGCTCGCGACCTCGCCCGAGGCCTTCGCGACGAGCCGATCGAGCAGGTCGTCGGCCTTGACGCCGAGCCCCTTCCGTCCCGACACCTCGACGAAGGGCCGCTCCGCATCGTCGCTCGTATCGTAGCCAAGCTCCCGCGCGGTGGCGTGCGAGAGTGCGACCATCTCGTACGAATAGTGGATCGAATGCGACGCCTGCTGCTCGTACCCGAGCGCGGCGAGCGCCTGCTTGATCAGCTTCTGCAGGTACGATTGCCGCGTGTCGATGACGTTGCAGACCCACGATGCGCGCCCGAACGATGGTGGCTCAGGTTTGGCAAGTTCCGCCGACGATGTCGTGGACCAGAGCTTCGTGTCGTCCGGACTCTCCTCGAACACTCGGTAATAGAAGTCCTTGCCGAGGAGGCCGAACTTCCACAGCTGATAGGCCATGTCCTTCCCGACATACGTCACGGTTCCGTCGGACCTGACGATGACCTTTTCGCGCTGACCGGCTTCGTCGGCCTCCTGATTCGCCTCGGCGTTGGTGCCTTCGTCCTCGGGTTCGGACGCCTCGCTGCTCTCGTCCTCGATCCGCATGACCCAGCAGCCCTTCAGCTTCCCTTCGGTCTGCAGGAACACGGCGCCGGTTTTCTTCAGGAACTCGAATGCATGCGCCCAGAAATGCAGGCGCAGGATGTCGCCCTCCCATGTCAGCAGGTCGTAGCCGATATTCATCCTCCGCATCGTCGCCAGGTGGGCGCGGACGATGCGATCGGCGATGAAGGCGGCCATTTCGGCGGTCGGATTACTGCCGCGCTCGAGGTCGTGGAGCGCCGCGGTGCGAATCTGCAAACGTGTCTTGTCTTCGGCGTACCACTCCGTGACGCGAGCGTAGAGATCCCAGCAGTAGTAGTCGAAGCGCGGCTGGCCGGCGAGCTGGCGGACCTCGTCGAGCGATTTGTGTTCCAGTTCGCGGAAGCCGACCGCGACGTCAGCGACCTGCACGCCGGTATCGTCGATGTAGTTCTGGATCTCGACGTCGCGGCCGTTGAAGCGGAGCAGCCGTCCGAACGCGTCGCCCAGCGCCGCGTTGCGCAGGTGACCGATATGCGCGGCCTTGTTCGGGTTGATGGCGGTGTGCTCGACGATGGCCTTTTCGCCGCGCGGCCGCGGCGGCGCGGCCGTTCCGGAAAGCCGCGCGGTCATGAACGCGGGACGGTCCAGAAAGAAGTTGACGTAGCCGTTTGGCGCCGCTTCGACGCGGGCGATTCCGTCGAGCGGCTCGAGCGCGCCGGCGATTTCCTGCGCAATCATTCGAGGGGCCTTGCGCAGGCGCCGCGCGAGCTCGAACGCAAGTGGCACCGCAAGATCGCCGAGCGCGCGGCGCGGCGGCATTTCGACCGGAATGGCGGCGAGCACCGGGTCGTCGGCTGGAATGCCGTATAGCCGCGTCACGGCCCGGGCCATGCCGGCGCGGACGGTCTGGTGTGTCGGTAGGATCATGGATCATCCATGATACGATCTCGCACGACTTTTCGAGGATCATCGCGCGCTGCGGCGGCTGTCCTCCATGCCTTGTTCGTGCACATCCCACTGCACCGACGTCAATGAGTGAGCCGAGAATCGGCCGCGTGCTCGTCGCGAGCCTGCACCAGGCCATTGCCGACGTACTACCGATGCGGCTCGAGTTCTACGAGAACTGGCTGAACGCGTCCGGCTTGCGCGAAGGCACCATCGGCCTGGCGCCGCTGTCGGCGGTGTTGAGTTTTCTCCGGAGCGAGGGGGACGCGTACAATCAGATCACGACGCGGGCCGGCGAGTACGCGGCAGACTGGACCGTTACGAACATGCCGGTGTTCGAGCGGCGGATGATCAACGCGATGCCAGGCATCGTTCGCGCCAGGCTGGCGCTGAGAACCGCGCGAGGACTCATTCGCGCGACCTATCCCGGCTCCCGCGCCATCGTTCGCTTCCGGCGCGGGTCGGCGTCCGTCGAATTGCGCGGCTCGCTGTTCTGCGAGGTCCGCGAGGCCTCGGTGGCGCCGCTGTGCGGGTTTTACGCAGCCGCCATCGGCCGCGTCCTGCAGCATTTCGCCTTTCGTGCCGATGCACGGGTCAACGAGTGTCGTGCAGCCGGGACGCGCAAGGGGTGTCTGCTGCACGTCGATGTGGCCGTCGCGGGCGCTGACGAACCCGCCGCGGCCTAGCCGGGTCGCTTTCATGCTGCACAAGGTCCTTCCAATCGGCGTTCTCCTCGTGTTTGCTGGCCGGCGCCGCCGCGGCGCAGACCCCTTCACGGCAGCTGGTCGTACCCTTCGACAACGCGAAGGCCGAGCCGCGCTATCAGTGGCTCGCCGAGGCGTCCGCCATCCTGCTGACCGATGGATTACGCGAGCGTTCGCAGGGAGCGATCACCCGGACCGAGCGGATGAACGCCTTCGAGCAGCTTCATCTTCCGGTGGCCGCATCGCTGAGCCGCGCCACCGTCATCAAGGTCGCACAGCTGGTGGGCGCCGGGGAAGTGATCGTCGGGTCGTTCAAGGTGGAAGGCGAAGAGCTTTCGGTGTCGGCGCAGTCGATCCGGGTGGACGTGGGCCGGGTGCAGCCGGCGGCGAGCGAGCACGGTCCGCTCACGGATCTCTTTGGGGTCTACGATCGTCTCGCGAAGCGGCTCGCTCACGACGCCCCGGTCGTCGCCGGCGTGCGGCCGGCAAACCCGCCGCTCGACGCGTTCGAGAATTTCATCAAGGGGCTGGTTGCCGAGAACCCTTCGACGAAGGCGTCGTTCCTCGAGGCGGCGATCCGGGACCATTCCGATTTCGATCGCGCGCGGCTGGCGCTCTGGGAGGTCAGGACGGATCAGGGCGACCATGACGCCGCGCTCGCCAACGCACGCACGGTGAGCGGCCCGTCGTTCGTGGGACGAGGCAGTTTTGCCGCTGGGGTGTCGCTGCTCGAGCTCGAGCGATATGACGAAGCGTTCGAGGCGTTCAAGGGGCTGCTGGACGAGAAAACGGATCCGTTCATCTCCAACGCGGCGGTCCTGAACAATCTGGGCGTCGTGCAGATTCGGCGCGGCACGAGCCAGCAGACCCCGTCCGCCGCAGCCCCGGCGAAGCCGGACCCGTCGGCCGTCTACTACCTCACGAAGGCGGCGGAACTCGAGACCGATCCCGATTACCTGTTCAACCTCGGCTACGCCTACGCGCTCGACAAGAACTACCAGGGCGCGCTCTACTGGCTGCGCGAAGCGCTGCGCCGCGATCCGACCGACGCCGACGCGCACTTCGTGCTCGGCGCGGCGCTGCAGGGAACCGGCGGCACCGTCGAAGCGGCCCGCGAACGCGATTTGGCGCGGCAGTTGTCCGCACGCTACGAAGAGAAAGCGCCCGCCGCTTCGGAGAAGCTCGTCATCCCGTGGGGCCTGGAGCGCGTGGCGTTCGAACCCGCGGCGTCAGGGACGACGCGGGCCGACCAGGCAATCGTCAACTCGGCGCAGCGGGAACAACGCGAGCTCGCCAGGTTCCACCTCGAAAGCGGCAGGCGCCTGTTCGAGAAAGAGCAGGATCGCGAAGCGATGACCGAGTTGGGGCGCGCCGTCTACCTGTCGCCGTACGAAGCGCAGGCGCACCTGCTGATCGGGCGCATCCACCTGCGCGCCGGCCGTCCCGGCGAAGCGATCGACGCGCTGAAGATCTCGATCTGGAGCGAGGAAACGGCGGCCGCCCGCGTCGCGCTCGCCGAGGCGTATCTGAAGGCGGGCAACCCGGCGGCCGCGCGCACCGAAGCGGAACGCGCGCTGATCCTCGCGCCGGAGTCCGCCGACGCCAGGCGCCTGCTCGCGACGATCAAGTAGTCCAGGAGGCCTCTATGAGGTGCCTTCGATCGGCATCCGTTCTCGCGCTGCTCTCGGGCCTGATCCTCGCGCGTCTCTCTGCACAGACGCCGCCGCGGGTCGCGTACGTGGCGGAATGGGACGGCATCATTCATCCCGTCGCCGCCGCATACGTGCGAGCCGCGATTCAGAAGGCTGACGCGGCCGGCGCGCCGGTGCTGATTCTCATCCTTCGCACGCCGGGCGGACTGGTCGATTCGACGCGCGACATCAACTCGGCAATCATCGCCGCAAAGACGCCGGTGGTCGTCTACGTAGGCCCATCCGGCGGGAGGGCAGCCTCGGCTGGCTTTCTGATCACCATCGCCGCCGACGTCGCCGCAATGGCGCCGGGCACCCACATCGGCGCCGCCCATCCCGTCGCCGGCGACGGCCAGAAGATCGACGACACGATGGAGAAGAAGATGGTCTCCGACGTGGCGGGCTACGCCCGAACGCTCGCGGCGCAGCGCAACCGGAACGTGGAGCTGGTCGAAAAGGCGGTCACCGAGAGCCGCACGTTCACCGAGACCGAGGCGCTGAACGCCAGCCCGCCGCTCATCGACATCGTCGCCGCCGACGTCCCCGAGCTGCTCCGGAAGCTTGACGGACGTAACGTCAGGCGGTTTGACGGCCGGATGCAGGTCCTGCAGACGGCATCCGCAACCACCGAGCCCATCGAGCTGACGTGGACGCAGCGCCTGTTGAGCACGCTCGCGCATCCCCAGATCGCATACCTGCTGTTGACGCTCGGCACGCTCGGCTTGACCATCGAACTGTGGAGCCCGGGGGCCGTCTTTCCGGGCGTCGCCGGAGGCATCTGCCTGCTGCTCGCCTTCTTCGCCTTCCAGGTGCTGCCGGTCAACTACGCCGGTATCGCGCTCATCGTGTTTGGAATCCTTCTGCTGGTCCTGGAGGTGAAGGTCACGAGCTTCGGCCTGCTGGGGGCTGGAGGCATTCTCAGCCTCTTTCTCGGGTCGGTCATGCTGGTGGACAGCCCGGTTCCGGCGCTGCAGATCGGGATGCGGGTCATCGCGCCCACCGTCTTCACCACGGCCGGCGTGCTGGTGTTCCTGGTGCGGCTGGCGGTCAAGGCGCAGCGGCAGAAACCGGTCACCGGCGATTCCGGCATGATCGGCGAGGCCGGCCGCGCCCTGACGTCGATCGAACCCGGCGGCACCGGGCGCGTGCAGACCCACGGAGAGATCTGGACTGCAACCGCGCCGGAGCCGATAACCGCGGGAGATGTGGTTCGCGTCGAATGGGTGGAAGGGCTGCTGCTTACCGTCCGGCCGGAGAAGACCGCCAGCCCGGCAGCGCCACGGGGGCAGTATCATTCCTGACCAGGAGGCTCAGTCATGATGTCCCTGCCCGTCCTGGTCGTACTCGGCATTCTCGCGTTCTGGCTCATCAACTCAATCAAGATCCTGAACGAGTACGAGCGGGCGGTTGTCTTCCGCCTCGGGAAGCTCCTGCCGCAGCCCAAGGGACCGGGCATCGTCTTCGTCTTCTTCCCGATCGATCGGATGGTGCGCGTCAGCCTGCGCACGATCGTCATGGACGTGCCGCCGCAGGACGTCATCACCCGCGACAACGTGTCGGTGAAAGTCAACGCGGTCGTCTACTTCCGCGTCATGGACCCGCGCCGCGCGATCGTCGAGGTGGAGAGCTATCACTACGCCACGTCACAGCTCGCGCAGACGACGCTGCGCAGCGTGCTCGGACAGGTCGATCTCGACGACCTTCTTTCACAACGCGAAAAGCTCAATCAGGATCTGCAGCACATCCTCGATCAGCGGACGGATCCGTGGGGATCAAAGTCTCGGCAGTGGAGGTGAAGCACGTCGATCTTCCACCCGACATGCAGCGCGCGATGGCGCGCCAGGCCGAGGCCGAGCGCGAGAAGCGTGCTAAAATCATCCATGCGGAGGGCGAGCTGCAGGCTTCGGAAAAACTGAGCCAGGCCGCCACGATCATCGCGAAAGAACCGGTGACCGTCACGCTGCGATACCTGCAGACGCTGACCGAAATCGCATCCGAAAAAAACTCCACGATCATTTTCCCGCTGCCCATCGAGCTGCTGAACATCCTGGGCGCGCGGGGCAGAGGCTAATCAGTGGCCGAGCTCACACACGAATCCCCGGACGACGCGTTTCACGAGATACAGCTGAGCGGGAAGCAGCTGGTGTTCCTGTTCATGGCGACCACCGTCGTCTCGGTCGCGATCTTTCTGCTCGGCGTCGTCGTCGGACGCAGTGTCCGCGCCGAGTCGATCACGGTGGATCCGACAGTCGCCGCCGCCTCGGATCCGGCGGCGGGTGTACAGAGCGAGCCTGCGGCGGCGCCCTCGGATGCGCCGGCCACTCCCGCGGAGCCTCCGCTGACTTATCACCAGCGTCTCGAGAGCGACAAGGGCCCCGCCGAGGAGCTCAAACCGAGGTCCGAACCGCCGGCGCCCGCGCCGTCGCGGGCAGCGGCGCCCGATCCGCAGCCGCCGGCGCCGAGTCCAGCCGCGCAGGGGGCGAAACCCGGGACCTGGGCCGTCCAGGTCCAGGCGCTTCGCGATCGCGACGCGGCGAGCCAGGTCGTGCAGCGTCTCCGCGGCAAGGGATATCCGGCGTTCGTGGTCGCGCCGACGGCTGGCGCCCCGACCCAGTTGTTCAAGATTCAGGTCGGCCGATACAACGACAAGACCGAAGCGCAGCAGGTCGGCGCCCGTTTGAAGAAGGAAGAGCAGTTCGATACGTTCGTCGTTCGTTAGCCCGGTCTGGTTAGTGGCATTTGCACTGCTTTCGGGACTGCTCCTCGTCCTGAGCTTCCCGAAGTTCGGTCATCCCGCCTTTGCGTGGATCGCGCTGACGCCGCTCATCGTGGCGATCGCGCGATCCCCTGAATCCGCCGGTTCGACGCGCCGCGCGTTCCTCCTCGGCCTGGCCACGGGCGCAGTGTACTTTGCGGGCACCCTCTACTGGCTGGTCGAGACGATGACGACGTTCGGTGGTCTTTCGACCCCGCTTGCCGTGATCGCCGCGGGTGCGCTCGTCGCCTATCTCGCGCTCTTTCCCGCCGCGTTTGCGGTCATCGTCATGCGCATCCGGCGCGGCATCGGGTTGTTCGCCGCGATCGCGCTGGCGCCGGCGGTCTGGGTCGCGACCGAGCTGGGCCGGCAATACGTGTGGGACGGGTTTCCGTGGGAGCTGCTCGGTTACAGCCAGATCACGTTTCTGCCGATCGCGCAGATCGCGAGCATGACTGGTGTCTACGGATTGTCCGGCCTGCTCGTCCTCGTGGCGGCGGCGATTGCTGCGACGGTCGTTCTGAAGGGGAGACGGCGCTGGCTGCTCGCGGGCATCGCGGGCGGCGTGGTCGCGGTTGGCGGCGCGTGGGGATACGCACGCCTGGGACGCGCGGAGCTGACGCGAAGCGGCGAGGGCGTCCGTGTTGCGGTGCTCCAGGGGAACATCGCGCAGGAAGAGAAGTGGAATGCCTCGCTGGCGGACGCGATTACGGATCGCTACCTGCTGATGACACGGGCGGCGCTGGCGCGCGGGGCGACCTTCGTGCTCTGGCCCGAATCGTCGACGCCGTTCTACTTCGAGCAGGATCTCGTCCGCGGCGGAGCGATTCGCCGGATTGCGCGCGAGAGCGGCGCGACGCTGCTCATCGGCAGCGATCAGGTCGAGCCGATCCGTGCGGCGGCTCGCGACGAGTCGGCCGACCTCTATTACAACGCCGCGTTTCTGGTGAAGCCGGACGGCCAGGTTGGCGCCGTCTACCGGAAGATGCACCTCGTGCCGTTCGGCGAATACGTGCCGCTGAAGCGGATTCTCTTCTTCGCCGGCACGATCGTCCAGGCGGTGTCCGACTTCACGCCGGGCACCGCGCCCGTGCTGCTGCCGGTCGGCTCTCACGTGGCGAGCACCGCGATCTGCTACGAAGTGATCTACGGCAGCCTGATGCGCCAGTTCGTGGTCGATGGCAGCGAGCTGCTGACGACGATAACCAACGACGCCTGGTACGGCACCTCCTCGGCAGCCTTTCAGCACTGGGATCAGGCGGCCATGCGTGCGATCGAGAACGGACGTTACCTCGCGCGCGCGGCGAATACCGGCGTCAGCGGGTTCGTCGATCCTTACGGACGGGTGATGGCGAAGACCCGCCTGTTCGAGCAGGCGCTGCTGGTCGAGGACGTGCGGTTCATCAGGACGCGCACGGTGTATTCGCGCATCGGGGATCTGGTGGCGTGGCTCTGTCTGGCGTTGACGATCGCCGCGCTGCTCGCGTCAGGTAGAATGCGATAGAGTCGTAGCTTCCGCCTTCAGGCGGAAGACGATCTACGTCTAACGTACTTTACTTTTCAGAAAGGCAGCCTTGTGGCCCTACAGATAGAGGATCAGCTTCGCAGGTACGAGGATCTCGCGCGGCGCGCCGGCGACCTGCGGAGCCATCTTTGACGCCGCCCGACCCGCCGAAGAGCTCTCAAGAATAGAACAGAAGGTCGCCGAGCCGGATTTCTGGAAGGACCAGGCCGGCGCGCAGAAGCTGCTGCAGCGCCGCAGACGGCTCGAAGAGGACATGGATCTCAGCAGCTCGCTGAAGCGGCGGATGGACGACATCGCCGTGCTGGTCGAGTGGGCCGAGGCAGGGGAGCCGGTGGCCGAGGATCTCGGCCGTGCGCTCGACGATCTGTCCGGCAGCGTCGAATCCGGCGAGACCAAGAAGATGCTCGGCGGCGAGCACGATCGCAAGAACGCGATCGTGACGATCCACCCGGGCGCCGGCGGCACCGAGTCGCAGGACTGGGCGGAGATGCTGCTCCGCATGTACCTGAAATGGGCGGAGCGGCGCAACTTCCGCACCGAGCTGATCGACCTGCAGCCCGCCGAGGAGGCGGGCATCAAGAGCGCGACGTTCACCGTCACCGGCGACTACGCCTACGGCATGCTGCTCGCGGAGGCCGGCGTCCATCGTCTCGTCCGCATTTCACCGTTCGATCAGGCGTCGCGGCGGCACACGTCGTTCGCGTCGGTCTTCGTCTGGCCGGAACTGCCGGAAGACGTCGAGGTCGCGATCGAGGAAAAGGACCTGCGCGTCGACACGTATCGTTCGAGCGGCGCCGGCGGCCAGCACGTCAACGTCACCGACTCCGCGGTGCGCATCACGCACCTTCCGACCGGGATCGTCGTCTCCTGTCAGAACGAGCGGTCGCAGCACAAGAACCGCGCCCAGGCGATGAAGGTCCTGAAGGCGCGGCTCTACGACCGCAAGATGAAGGAGCAGCAGGCGCAGCTCGATCAGCTGGGAGGCGAGAAGAAGGACATCGCCTTCGGCAGCCAGATCCGAAGCTACGTGCTGCATCCCTACCAGTTGATCAAGGACCACCGGACGAAGGAGGAAGTCGGCGACGTCAATCGCGTTCTCGGCGGCGACATCGACGGCTTCATCAAGACATATCTGATGCGCAAGGCCTCAGGGACTCTCGGTCAGGCAGTCTCCGAAGAAGAATAGCCCCACCGAATCAGCGACAATTTTTGACAGTTGACAGCCGCGTCAAACTGTCCTACTGTCATATGACAGTTGGCCAATGCGGTTCCAGTTGAACTTCAAGTCGGGGAAGCCCGTTTACCTGCAGCTGGTCGACCAGGTGAAGGTCGCGGCGGCGTCCGGGACGGTGCAGGCCGGCGACCCGCTGCCGGGCATCCGGCCGCTTGCCGAGGAGCTCCGGGTCAACCGGAACACGGTGGCCAAGGCCTACGCGGAGCTCGAAGGCCAGGGGGTCATCGAGACCGTCGCCGGGAAAGGGTGTTTCGTCAGGCCGAACAACTCGCCGTTGAAGAAGGACGTCCGCCGCAAGCTGCTGGCCGAGACGCTGGACCATGCGGTGGTGCATGCGCATCACATGCAGATCGGGAAGAACGAGTTCCTGCAGCTTGCGGAAGAGCGGTTCGACACACTCGAAGACAAGCGGTCTCGTGCCGCGAATTCATGACGCCTATGACCGAACAGACTCCGGCAATCGAAGTGAACGATCTGGTGCGCCGCTATGGACGCACCGATGCCGTTGACGGACTGACGCTGCGTGTACCGGCCGGCCGTTGTTACGGCTTCTTCGGCCGCAACGGGGCCGGGAAGACCACCACGATAAAGTGCCTGCTCAACCTGCTCCGGCCGACGAGCGGCACGACCAGGGTGTTCGGCCTCGACCCCCGCCGCGACGAGGTCGCGGTGAAGAGCCGCCTCGCGTACGTTCCTGACCTGGTTGCGTTCTATCCGTGGATGACGGTCGGGGAGACGCTCGCCTACTTTGCCTCGTTCCGGAAGCACTGGAACGCCAGCATCGAGTCGACGCTGCTCGAACAGTTCCGTCTGGACCTGCGGCAGAAGACAAGTCATCTGTCGAAAGGGCAGCGCACGCAGCTGGCGTTGATCGCCGCCATCTGTCCGGAGCCCGATCTGCTCGTGCTCGACGAGCCGACCTCCGGTCTGGACCCGATCGTCAGGCGCGAGTTCATTCAGACGGTGATCGGGGCGTACCAGGACGGGGATCCCGGGAATCGGACGGTCTTCGTCTCGACGCACCTGATCTCCGAGTTCGAAGGCCTGATCGACGAGTTCACCATCATCGACCGCGGGCGCGCCGTGCTGTCGCTCGAGGCGGACACGGCACGCGAGCGATACCGGAAGATCCACGCGCGGTTTGCCGGTGACCCGGGCCCGATCGAGCTGCCGGGCGCGCGCGTGCTCCGGCGCGACGCGCGCAGCCTCGAGGTCGTGGTGAACGGCAATTCCGCGCAGGTGTTCGAACGATTGAGGGCGCATTCGCCCGAGACGCTCGACACGGAAGCGCTGAGCCTCGAGGAGATCTTCGTATCCACGCTGCAGCCGGGCGGAGTCGTCGCATGAAATCGGGGGCGCAAATCATCAAGGAGTTTCGCGCCCTGCTGCCGGCCTGGACCGCCGGTCTTGTGGCGATCGGCGCGGCGTTCGTGTCATCAAACGGCTGGGTTCTGCTCCTCTCCGCCCTTGGCTATGCGGTCGCGGCCGTTGCGCTCGGCGTCCAGACGGTAGGGCACGAATACACCAATCGAACGGTCGGCCTCCTCCTCGTTCAGCCAGTGGACCGAAAGCGCATTCTCGCCATCAAGCTCGCCGTCCTCTTCTGCCTCCTGAGCGTGCTGGGTGCCGCGGCGTGGTTGGCGCCGTTCAACGCGGAGACCTGGCACAGGCCGTGGGTATGGAACCACTCGACGGTTACCCTGTTGCCGATCGTGGCGGGATTCTTCATCGCACCGTGGTTGACGATGGTGTGCCGCAATCCGCTCGCCGGTGTCGTGTTCACGGCATCGGTCCCTGGCATGTTGATGTTCGGCGGAGAGCTGGTTGGTATCGCGCGATTCGGCGTCGGGCATCCGGACGTGGACGCCTTCAGAGACCAATTCTGGCTGCGAGCGATGATCCTGACTGTCGTGGGCGGAGCGGCGCTGACCTGGCGCTCCTTCCTTCGGCTCGAAGCGATCGAAGGGACCGGCTCCGATGTGCAGATGCCCCGGTGGTTCAGCGCCGAACGGCCGGCTCCCCGGCATCCCCTCTGGCTGCTGATGTGGAAGGAGCTTCACCTGCAGCAGATGACGCTGGTGGTCGTCGTGCTGTTCTGCATCGGCTGGGCGGTGCTGTCGCTTCTGAAAGACCTGGTACCCGCATTCGCGGATGCGCCTCTGGTGCCAGTCACCATCATTTATTTCGTTCTGCTCTCGGTTCTGATCGGAGGGTTGGCAAGCGCCGAAGAGCGGAATCTCGGCGTCGTTCAATGGCAGATGCTGCTGCCGATGGCCGCGTGGCAGCAGTGGCTGGTGAAAGTGGCGGTCGCGCTGGGGCTGGCGCTCGTGATGGGTGTCGCGCTGCCGATACTGCTCAACTACCTCAGTCCAGCCCCGGATGACTTCGAGATTGGCCGCCTCTGGCGCCAGACCGCGATCATGATCACGGTACTGACCTCGTTCAGTCTCTATGTCTCGTCACTGAGCGGCAGCGCCCTCCGGGCGATGCTGCTGGCGTTCCCGACAGGCATCGGCGCGCTTGTCCCGGTGATGTGGATCCAGGCGGCACTGTTCGAATCCACGGTTGCCATGACCGGAGGCCACGGCTCCGTCATTCGCTCGTATTCAGGTCAGATCGGATGGATGGCGGCCGGACTCGCTGCGGTGATTGTGATGAGTGCGCTGACTCTGGCCTGCGTGAATCATCGTTCCGTCGACGGCGGGTTCCGACGAATCGCAATCCAGGTCCTGTGGCTCGTCGCGGTGCCGCTCGCGGGTGTCCTGCTCTGCGCCGGCGTGCTCGTCGCGCAAATGCTCAGCGCTACTGCTTGAACCCGAGGCCGGGCTGGGTGCCGGCGATGAACGCCTCGGTGATCGCACCGGGCATGCCGTCAATCGCCACGTTGCCGCTGGCGCGGTCGACCGCGGCGAAGACGATGTTGCCGGGAGCGTCGAACGCGGGCGCCTCGGTGCGGTCGCCGATCCACGCTTTCATGATCTCGATCCAGATCGGCAGGGCTGATTCAGAGCCGGTGCCGGCGGGGCCCATGCTGCGCTTGACGTCGTAGCCGACCCACACGCCGATCGTGATGTCCGGATCGAATCCGATGAACCACGCGTCGGTGTAGTCGTCGGTGGTGCCGGTCTTGCCGCCGATCGGCCACTTGAGCGACGCCGCTCTCGCGCCGGTGCCGTGCTGGACCACACCGCGGAGCAGGTGCGTCATGACGTACGCCGTGTCGGCGCGGATCGCGTCCTTGGGCTCGGGGCGGTTCTCCTCGAGCACGTTCCCCTCGCGATCGCTGACCTTCATCACGCTGTACGGCTTCATCCGCACGCCCTGGTTCGGGTAGGTCGAGAACGCGCTCGTCATGTCGACGAGCGTGGCTTCGGCCGCGCCGAGCGCGACGGCGAGGTAGGGCGGCAGCGCGCCCTGCAGGCCGAGACGCCGTGCGTAGGCAACCACCTGGTTCGGGCCGAGCTGCTCCATGACACGCACCGCCGGCACGTTCCGCGACTGCTCGAGCGCATGCCGGAGTGTCACCGGTCCCTCGAACTTGCGGTCGTAGTTCAGCGGCGTGTACGGCGGCATGTTCGGGCCGATCGGGAAGCTGGCGGGCGTGTCCATCAGGAGCGTGACCGGCGTGTAGCCGCGATCGATCGCGGCCGTGTAGACGATCGGCTTGAATGCCGAGCCGACCTGCCGATGCGCCTGCACCGCGCGATTGAACTTGCTGCGCTCGAAGCTGAACCCGCCGACCATCGCCTTGATCTGACCGGTGCGGTTGTCGATGGCGAGCACCGCGCCTTCGACGGCCGGAGACTGGTCGAGCGTGCCGGTCGCGGCGCCATCGGCGCCGAGCTTCAGGATCCGCGTCTCGACGAGATCGCCGCGCGTGACGAGCTTCTCGGGCGTCCGGTTCGTCCACGCGTAGCCCTTCTTCTCGACGGTCACGCGCAGCGAGCCGGCCCGCAGCTGAATCGCCGGACCGTCGACCGCGGCGACCACCGCGGGGACGACATCCCCCTCGTGCATCGGACGGTCCCATCGCGGCTGACGGAAGTTCTCGACGGTGTGCCCTTCCTGGACGACGTTGCGACGCGGTTTCCTGAAGCCCCGGCGCTTGTCGACGGTCCGCAGCCCTTGCTCGAGCGCCTTCGCCGCGGCCTCCTGCAGCTTCATGTCCAGCGCGGTCTGCACCGACAGTCCGCTCTCGTAGAGCTTCTTCGCCCCGTAGCGGCTCTCGAGCTCCTTGCGGACTTCCTCGAGGAAATACGGCGCCGCGGACAGCGCCTGCGACGGGGGATCGTCGCGGACGACGATCGGCTTCTTCTTTGCCGCTTCCGCTTCCTCGGAGGTGATGTAGCCGACTTCCGCCATGCGGCCAAGCGTGTAGTTGCGCCGGCGGATGGCGGCGTCCATGTTTACGTACGGACTCTGGCGCACGTTGCCCTGCAGGATCCCTGCGAGCAGCGCCGCCTCCTCGAGCGACACGTCCTTCGCGGACTTGCCGAAATAGAGCCGCGCCGCCGCTTCGACGCCGTAGACGCCGTGGCCGAGGTACATCTTGTTGCAGTAGAGCGTGAAGATCTCCGCCTTCGTGTACCGTTTCTCGATTTGAATGGCGAGGATGGCTTCCTTGATCTTCCGTTCCCAGGTCTTCTCGTCGGTGAGGAACAGCTTGCGTGCGAGCTGCTGCGTCAGCGTGCTCGCGCCGCCCGCCTTTTCCCAGGCGACGATGTCCTTGACGAGCGTGATGATGATGTGGGGAACGCTGAGGCCGAAGTGCTGCTCGAAGGTCGCGTCCTCGGCGGCGAGGATCGCCTGCTTCAGGCGCGGAGAAATCTGCTCGTACGTGACGACCTCACGCCGCTCGATGGCGAATTCGCCGACCACTTCGCCGTGCGCTCCATAGACGCGCGAGATGGTGCTCAGCGAGTAGTCATCCAGCGCGGAGATTGCGGGCAGATCACCCGCGTAAGCGAAGAGCACGCCGCTGGCAATTCCGAGGAGCGCTGCGACGACGAAGAGAAGGATGATGCCCGCACGGCGGGCGATCTTTACGATGTATTTCGCCATTCAGATAACTCTAAATCCCAACTCCCAACTCCCAACTCCCAACTCCCACCTTCCCAATTCTCTTAAGGTCGTCGGGGTTATTCCGGGCTTCGAAGTGCTGGAACGCGGGCGCCCGATCGATCTCGGCGTCTTTGGGAGTTGGTTTCTTTGGGAGTTGGGAGTTGTTATCTCCCGCCCCGTCCTCCACCGCCGCGCGATCCGGCCTGGCCGCTCGAGCGCGAGGGCTGACCGACCGCATCCGCCGCCGCCTGACCGCGGCGGCGCGCTCCGCGACGGCGCCGAGTTGTTCGATGGGGGCGCCGCCGAGGGCGGCGGTCCTGACGGGCGTTCCCCTCCGGACGGACGGCCGACGCTGCGGTCGGGTGGCGCGGTACGAAGGAACGCTTCCGGGCGGCGGCGACGATTCCGATCCGCGCGGCACCGCGCGCGAGCCGCCATACTGCGGCTGTTCCGGCGCCCGCCTCATCCCCGGATTCGGATCGTAGGCCGGCGAATCGCCCGGGCGTGGCGCCGCCGGACTGCGATCGATCTGCGGGCTCGGCTGAGCGCGCGGGATTGCATAGATCGTCGCGGGCAGGTTCTGCCTGGCCGGCTCGGGGTCGCTTCGACGCGGCACCGCGCGCATGCGATCCGGCGATGGCGCGGTGGGGCGAACCGTCTCGACAGGCGCCTGCCGCGATGGCGTCGACGGCTGTCGCTCGACAGGCTGGACCCGCGTGACGGCGCTGCGCGACGGTGACGTCGATCGATCGACTGGCGGTGCGGCGCCGGTCTGAGCCGATCGTTCGGCGCCGCGTGGAATCGCGGTGCGCGGCTCGCGAGCGGCGGCCGGGAAGCCCGGGCCGGTAAGCGGCGCGCCGGCGGCGGCGCCGCCGCGGAACGTTGCGCGATCGCCGGCATCCGGTGCACCCTGCGATCCGCCGCGCGGGACGGCGATGCCGGATCGGCTGCCGGCAACGCGAATCGGCGCCTGCGCCCGAGGCACCGCGACGCCGCGGAACTCCGGCGCGGCCGGACGAACCGCGAACGCATCACGCGTGCGCACATCGAGATTGTTCGCGTTCACGACGTTGACGTTGACGAACCCGTGGCCGAATCGCGCATGCGGCACGACGGTCCAGCCGTGCCAGCGGTTGTAGGCGTGGCCGCGATAGACGTTGTAGTTGCCGAACCCGAAGACGGCGGCGTTGTTGAAGCCAAGCGGGCACCAGCTGACGTAGCCGGGGGCGTACGCCCACGACACCCACGCCGGCCCCCAGCTCCTGCCGGGGATCCAGAACCACGAGCTGCCAGAGAATCCCCAACGGCCGTAGTGGTGGGTCGGCCACGCCCAGGGATCGTGACCAATCCACGTCCATCCCCAGTGCTTGTAGTGCGACCATCGACCGTAATAGTAGGGACGCCATCCCACCGCGACGCGCGGATACCAGACGTATCCGTAGGTCGGCTCCTGCTGCCAGCTGCCGTAGGTGCTCAGCGTCGTCGCGTACGACTGCACGTCGTCCGGCAGATACTCGGCGGACACGCCGAGCCGCTCGTCGCGCCGCGCCTCCGACCACTGATCGAAGGCATCCCACGCGGCGGAGTTGAAGACGTAGGGCTGCGTCGGGGCGACGCCGACCGACGCAAAGGCGCGTTCGCCGGCGCGGACGCGGGTGCTGCCATCTTCATTCGTGAGCGCGGCGGCTCCACGCAGGACCGCGAGCTCGACTTCGCGCGCGCGCGAGTCGCCGACCAGCGCCACCCTGTATTCGCCGGGCTGCGTGATCTCCACCCAGGCGGACGGCGCATCGATCCGGTAGGCGACGCGCCGATTCGGTCCCGCGATGTTGACGCGCACGCGGCCGTCGAGCAGCCGGATCACTTCATCGGACTGAAAGTCGACGACTGTGCCGGCATCGAGGTGGAGCGTGCTGGCGTCGGCAAACAGGATCTCGGCGCGACCACTCTGCGTGCGTACGCGATCGCCGGCGAGCAGCGGCATCGACGCGGGCGACGCCTCGGTCTTGCCGTCGCGCTCGAGGATGACCGCGCCTTCGGCAATCGAAACATGCGCGGGTGGTTGCTCGGTCCGACTGCGCGACCGCAGCGGACGGCGCCATCAACGCGGTCAGCAGAAGCCAGGCAAAACTGACGCTCGAGAACGAACGAAGCAGGCGGGCCATAGGAACCCTCGGGGAGCTGATTGTTCCCGAATACCAAGGCGGTGCGGTCACCGCTGAGGCAGGCTGGCAACTGCAAGTATAGCACGCACTTGGCAGATTTTACGATCCTGCTATTGACATATCTACGCTCAAATTTTATACTTTCATCATTATCAAGTTTTGCCGTTCGCCCACCAGGGGGACGGCGCACCGCTATTTGGAGAGCACATGAGCAAGATTATTGGTATCGACCTCGGGACCACCAACTCGGTCGTCGCGGTTATGGAGGGCGGCGAGCCGGTCGTCATAACCAATCCGGAAGGCAGCCGCATCACGCCGTCCGTGGTCGCCTTCACCAAGTCGGGTGAGCGTCTCGTCGGCCAGGTGGCCAAGCGGCAGGCCGTCACCAATCCCGAGAACACCGTTTTCTCGATCAAGCGCTTCATGGGACGCAAGTTCGATGAAGTCAACGAAGAGATGAAGATGGTGCCCTATTCCGTCGTCCGCGCGAGCAACGGCGACGTGCGCGTGAAGGCGGGAGGCAAGGAGTACTCGCCGCCCGAGATCTCCGCGATGATCCTGCAGAAGCTGAAGCAGGCGGCGGAGGAGTATCTCGGCCAGCCGGTCACCCGCGCGGTGATCACCGTCCCCGCCTACTTCAACGACGCGCAGCGGCAGGCGACGAAGGACGCCGGGCAGGTCGCCGGCCTCGAAGTGGCGCGCATCGTCAACGAGCCGACCGCCGCGGCGCTGGCCTACGGCCTCGACAAGAAGAAGGAAGAGACGATCGCGGTCTACGACTTCGGCGGCGGCACGTTCGACATCTCGATCCTCGAAGTCGGCGAGGGCGTGGTCGAAGTGAAGGCCACCAACGGCGACACGCACCTCGGCGGCGACAACCTCGATCAGCGGGTGATCGACTGGATCATCGCCGAGTTCAAGAAGGATGAGGGCATCGATCTCGGCAAGGATCGCATGGCGCTCCAGCGCCTCAAGGAGGCGGCCGAGAAGGCGAAGATGGAGCTGTCGACGGTCGTCGAGACCGAGATCAACCTGCCGTTCATCACCGCGGATGCGACCGGTCCGAAGCACATGGTGAAGAAGCTGACGCGGGCCAAGTTCGAACAGCTGGTCGACGATCTTCTGCAGAAGACGATCGGTCCGACGAAGCAGGCGATCGCGGACGCCGGCGTGGATGCCTCGAAGATCGACGAGGTCGTGCTCGTCGGCGGCTCGACGCGCATTCCGCGCGTTCAGCAGATCGTCAAGGAGCTGTTCGGCAAGGAGCCGCACAAGGGTGTGAACCCCGACGAGGTCGTGGCGGTGGGCGCCGCGATCCAGGCGGGCGTGCTCGCCGGCGAGGTCAAGGACCTGCTGCTGCTCGACGTAACGCCGCTGTCGCTCGGGATTGAAACGCTCGGCGGCGTGATGACCACGCTCATCCCGCGCAACACGACGATTCCGACGCGGAAGAGCGAGACGTTCTCGACCGCGGCGGACAACCAGACGAGCGTCGAAGTCCACGTGCTCCAGGGCGAACGTCCGATGGCGCGCGACAACCGCACGCTCGGCCGGTTCCACCTCGCCGGTCTGCCGTCGGCGCCGCGAGGCGTCCCGCAGATCGAAGTCACGTTCGACATCGACGCCAACGGCATCGTCAATGTCTCGGCCAAGGACATGGCGACGCAGAAGGAGCAGAAGATCACGATCACCGCCTCGAGCGGCCTCTCCAAGGACGAGGTCGATCGCATGATGAAGGAGGCGGAGTCCCACGCCGACGAGGATCGCCGGCGCAAGGAGGAGATCGAGGCGCGCAACCACGCCGACCAGGCGGTCTACCAGGCCGAGCGGACCCTCCGCGACGCCGGCGACAAGCTGTCGGCGGCCGACAAGGCGCCGATCGAGTCGGCGCTCGAGGACCTCAAGAAGGCGATCGAGAAGAACGACGTCGCCGAGATGAAGAGCAAGATGGACGCGCTCAACACCGCGCAGCACAAGGCGGCGGAAGTGCTGTATCGCGCCGCCAACGCGGCGGGCGCCGGCGCGGGTGCGCCTGGCGGCGAGCCGGGCGGCGAGGCGCCGGGCGGCGACACGCGCGCCGCGGGCGACGTGATCGATGCGGAAGTGGTGGAAGAAGAGAAGAAGTAGGAATCAGGGTCCAGGGACCGGGGCCGGGGACCAGGAAAATCGCTGGACCCAGGGTTTCCGGGTCCCTGGGCCCTGGCCCCAGGTTCCTGATAGCGCATGAACTTCTATCTCATCCTCGGCCTCGAGCAGGACGCGAGCCCCGCTGATATCGAGCGGGCCTATCGCCGTCTCTCGCGGCGTTATCACCCGGGCGTCAACCCGGGTGATCGCGCGGCGGAGGCGATGTTCCGCCAGATCACCGAGGCGTACGAAACGTTGAGCGACCCGTCGCGGCGGCGTCAGTACGACGACGGCGCGGCGCCGGCGGGCAGGCGGCGCCGGCGACGACGCTGCAGTTCACGGAGTTCGATTTCTCGGTGTCCGCGCGCGGCGCGCAGGCGGCGACGTTCACCGAGCTGTTCGCGGAGGTGCTGCACCCGGTGCCCGGCTTTGGCACCGTGCGGCAGGAAGCGGGCGCGGACATTCACGCCGACGCTGACGATTGATTTCGCCGCGTCGATTCGCGGCGTCGAGCGTCAGATCGTCGTCACGCGCCAGGTGCCGTGCGGACAGTGCCGCGGCGCCGGTCACACCACTGTGGTCGAAGCGCGGTGCGCGCAGTGCAAGGGAAGCGGGGCGGTCCGCTGGGCGCGCGGGCACATGGTGTTTTCCAAGCCATGTCCTGGGTGCGGCGGAACCGGCCGGCAGTCGGTGCAGCGCTGCGGCGCGTGCAACGCAACGGGACGGACGGTTCGCGGGGAAGCGGTCGGCTGTCGTCGTGCCGGCGGGCACGGTGGACGACACGCAGCTGCGCATACCGGAGCTCGGCCACGCCGGATATTACGGCGGCCGCACCGGCGATCTCTACGTCACCGTGAAGGTGCATCCGCATCCGGTCTTTCGTCGTCAGGGTGACGACGCTGTCGTGCGTGGTGCCGCTCGCGGTGCACGAAGCGGTGCTCGGCGCGCGCATCGACGTGCCGACGCTCGACGGTCCGGTCAAGCTGCGGATTCCGCCGGGGACGCAGAACGGCCAGCGGTTCCGGATTGCAGGGCGCGGCGTCGCGGGTCAGAACGGCGGCCGCGGCGATCTTCTGGTCGACGTGAGCTGGTGCTTCCCGCCGGCATGGACGAGCGATCCAGGGAGCTGATGCGGGAATTCGGCGAGCGGAATCCGGCCGACGTGCGGAAGCAGTTGTTCGAGGACGCGAGGCAGGCCTGAGGGCCTGCGTCACTGGAAGGTCAATGGCGAAGCGCAGCGGCGGCAAAGCCTACTTCATGATCAGCGCGGTGGCGCAGAAGTACAACATCCACCCGCAGACGCTGCGCTTGTACGAACGCGAGGGGCTGCTGAAGCCGTCGCGCACGGAAGGCAACACGCGGCTGTACTCGGAAGACGATCTCGAGCAGCTCGAAACGATCCTCTCGCTGACGCGCGATCTCGGCGTCAACCTCGCCGGCGTCGAAATCATCCTCAACATGCGCCGGAAGATCGAAGCGATGCAGCACGAGGTCAACGAGTTCATGGACTACGTGAAGAGCGAGCTCTCGCGCGGCATCGGCGACTGGGAGCAGCGTCTGAGCACGGCGCTCGTGAAGTCGTCGCCCACCGATCTCGTCCGCGCCGCCGCGCCGCATCCGAGCGACTCCGCCGGAGACGAAGAGCTTCGCTAAATCCTGTCAATTGCGGATTGCTGATTGCAGTCGCAGACTGGCTGACTGCAGGTTGAAGATTGCGGATGCGCCGGTGGCCGCGTCAATCTACAATCAGCAAGCAGCAATTACGACTCTGCACTCAGCAATCGCCAATGTCCTGCGCCCTCTGCGACGACACCGGCTGGAAGCCCGTTGAGACCAACGGCGTCCGGCGTGTCGAGCGGTGCGACTGCTGGCGCGCCGGGCTCACCAACCGGCTGCTCGACGAAGCGCGCATCCCGCCGCGGTATCGCCGCTGCGATCTCGAGACCTTCGTCACATACCCCAACGAAAAGCTGCATCGGCGCGGTCCGCCAGGCGCGACGGTTCGCCGACGAGTTCCCGGCGATCCAGAAAGGCCTCTGCCTGATCGGACCGCCGGGCATCGGCAAGACGCATCTCGCCGTCGCGGTGCTGCGCAAGGTCGTGCTGACGAAAGGCGCGCGCGGACTCTTCTACGACACGCGCGATCTGCTGCGCGTCATCCGCAGCACCTACAACCCGCTGGTGCGCACCGCGGAGATGGACATCCTTCGTCCGGTCATGGATGCGGATCTCCTCGTGCTCGACGATCTTGGATCGGAGAAAACCTCGGAGTGGGTCGAAGAGACGATGAACCTGATCGTCAACACCCGCTACAACGAGCGCCGCCACACGATCTTCACGTCCAACTACGACGACATGCCGGACGACGACCGATCCGGATTTGCCTCAAGGCGCGCATCGGGTTCCGGATCCACTCGCGGCTGCACGAGATGTGCGAGTTCCTCGAGTTCGACGGCGCCGACTACCGGCACGCTGCCGCCCAACGGCGGCGTGCGACGATCTGCTGGCGATGTGGAAGCGTCAAGCGCAGAGCCGCCGACGACGCTGCCGGCCCGCGCCAAGGGCCCCATCCGGGCACAGCTCAAGCCCGAAGGAAAGGGCAAGGATTTGGGCTGGTCCGGCGGCCGCGCGGGGTCGTGATCGCAATCCGCAATCACCACTCCGCAATCTGCAATGTTAGGCCTCTACCTGCACATCCCTTTCTGTTCCTCAATCTGCAACTACTGCAACTTCAACCGAGGTCTGTTCGAGGCCGGGTTGAAGGACCGCTACGTCGCAGGCGCTCGAGGCCGAGATACGGCGGTCCGGCCGCCGGAGAGCCGGCGGACACGATCTATTTCGGCGGCGGGACGCCGTCGCTCCTCGATCCCTCCGAAATCGCGCGGCTGATTGACGCATGCCGGGACGTGTTCGACGTCAGCTCCGACGCGGAAGTGACGATGGAGACGAATCCCGAGACGTCGTCGCTCGAGCGGATGGAACGTTTCCGGGCGGCTGGTGTCAATCGCATAAGCTTCGGCGTCCAGTCGTTCCGCGAGGATGAGCTGCGCCGTCTTGGCCGCCTGCACTCGGCTGTGCGCGCCCGGGAGGCAGTGCGCGAGGCGCGTGAGGCCGGCTTCGACAACGTCAGCCTCGACCTCATGATGTGGCTGCCGCAGCAGACCACCGGCCAGTGGCGGGAGAGCGTCGACGCGCTCGTCGACGTCGGCCCCGAGCACGCCTCGCTGTATCTGCTGGAGCTGTATCCGAACGCGCCGTTGAAAGAGGACATGGCGCGAAGCGGCTGGTCGCAGGCGCCCGACGACGATGCGGCGGAGATGTATCTCTGGAGCCTGGACCGGCTGGAAGCGGCCGGCCTGCGTCAATATGAGATATCGAACGTCTCGCGGCCGGGACGGGCGTCGCGCCACAACCTGAAATACTGGGCCGATGGCGAGTGGCTCGGGTTCGGCTGCGGGGCGCATTCGACGCGCGCCGGCACGCGCTGGAAGAACGTATCGGCGACCGACCTCTATGTCGCCCGCATCGCCGAAGCGGCGCCGGTCGACTCGGAACGGCGCGTCATGACCGCCGGCGAGCGGATGGAAGACGCGCTGTTTACGGGCTTGCGACTGACTGAGGGAGTGGATGTCGACGCGGTGGGCGCCCGCTACGGGTTCGACCCGTGGGCGCGTTACGGCGGCGCGCTCAAGCCGTTCCTGGACGGGGGTTTAGCGCTCCGCGAGGGGCCGAGGCTTCGGCTGACCCGCGAAGGCATGCTGGTCGCCAACGAGATCATGGCGATATTCGTGTAACCGGGCCGGGTAACGCGCAAAGCCACCTGGCGGTTCATCACAGATCTAGTCGGCGCACACGTCCGTACGGTAAAGTGTGCGCTTTCGTACGTCGGGTGATCCGGTTTGATCCGCGTCAATCCGCGTCTTGGTCCCTGGTTGATTTAAGGAGGAGTCTGAATGCGTCGCCCCTTCGTGACAACATCCTGCGCCCTTCTCGTGGCGCTCGCGCCCGCCACTGCTCTGGCTCAGGATCCGCCCGCGCAGCCGGCTGCGGCGCAGCAGCCTGCGCCCAAGGAGCCGCGGGTAACGTTCAAGACCGATGCAGGCGTGCTGCTCTTTACTATCAAGGGGGATCAGACGACGGCCTTCGAGGAGCTCGTGGCGAAGGTTCGCGAACTCCTGTCGAAGAGTGAGGACCCGATCCGGAAGCAGCAGCTGAACGGATGGAAGGTCTACAAGGCGGCGGAAGCCGCCGCCGGCGGCAACGCGCTCTACGTCCTCGTCGTCGACCCGGCGGTCAAGGCCGCCGAATACGACCCGATCATGCTGGTCGTCGAAGGGCTCGGCAAGGATTACGCGACGCCCGAGAATCAGGAGTTGGTGAAGAAGTTCGCCGGCGTGTTCGCGAACGTCAACCAGCTCAATCTGACCCCGGTCACCAAGTAGCGCATCAGAACTTCAGGTTGACCCCGGCATAGAAGCGCTGCGGCTTCTCGTGCCGCGGGTCTCCCTGCAGCGTGAAGACGCGGTAGTCGAACCGCAGCCGCAGCGGCCCCACCAGCGACACCTTCACCCCTCCGCCGACGTTGATGCCGACGTTCGTCTGGGAGACGTCCAGCAGCGTCTCGTGATACACGCCCGCGCCAGCGGTGCCGTAGAACTGCATCCCCGCGATCGGAATCGGCGTCTGCAGCAGCCCGTTGAACATGAACGTCTTCAGCCCGGGCGCCAGATCTTCCGGCTCCTCGCTGGTGTTCGCGTACTCGAACTCGAATCCGACAATCACGAGCCCCGCCCCGATCGAGAACCCGCGGTTCAGGCGATTCTCAGGAGTCGTAGCGGACCCGATGAACAACGTGGCATCGGCGGAAGCTGTGGCGGGGAAGAGCAGAAGACCTGTCAGAGCGCACGCAAGGAACAGACGGGCGTTATGCATGACTCAGCATAGCTGATGGCTTTTCTCAATGCAGTCGCTGCCGGCCTCGGCCCCGTGGCCCCCGGCCCCTGGCCCCTGATACATTGTCTGTGAATGGACTTCCGCCCGACCGAAGAGCAGGGGATCCTCCGCCGCACGGTGCGCGAATTCGCGGAGAGCGAAATCCGGCCGCACGTGATGGAGTGGGACGAGGCGCAGCAGTTTCCGATGGACCTGCTGCCGAAGCTGGCCTCGCTCGGGTTGCTCGGCATCACGTTCGACGAACGCTACGGCGGCGCGGCGATGTCCGGCGTGGACTACTGCATCTGCATCGAGGAGATCGCCCGCGTCTGTCCGGCGATCGCGCTCTCGGTCGCGGCGCACAACGGCCTGTGCACGTCCCACATCGCGCGATTCGCCAGCGATGAGCTGAAGGACCGCTACCTGCCGCGCCTGGTGCAGGGCGAGGTGCTCGGCGCGTGGGGACTCACCGAAGCGGGCGCCGGCAGCGACGCGGCGAACATGCGGACGATCGCCACGCGCCAGGGGAACTGCTGGGTGATCAACGGCGCGAAGACGTTCATCACGCACGGCAGGATTGGCGGCGTGATGGTGGTCATGGCGATCACCGATCGCGCGAAGGCGCATCGCGGGATCTCCGCCTTCGTCGTCGAGCACGGCACCCCCGGGATGTCGGCGGGCAAGAAAGAGAACAAGCTCGGCATGCGCGCCAGCGACACCAGCGAGGTGATCTTCGAGAACTGCCGCATCCCCGTGACGCAGCTGCTCGGCGAGGAAGGGCAGGGGTTCATCAACACGCTGCAGATCCTCGACTCGGGACGGATCGGTATCGCCGCGCTGTCGGTCGGCCTGGCGCAGGGCGCCTACGAAGCGGCGCGCGACTACGCAAAGGAGCGGCGCCAGTTCGGCCAGCCGATCGCCTCGTTCCAGGCGATCCAATGGAAGCTTGCCGACAATGCCACCCGCATCGAAGCGGCGCGGCTGCTGACCTACCGCGCGGCGTACCTCCGCGACAAGGGCGTGCGGACGACGACGGAGTCGTCCATGGCGAAGCTGTTCGCGAGCGAGGCCGCGGTCAAGGCGGCGGACGACTGCGTGCAGATTCACGGTGGATACGGCTTCGTGAAGGATTACCCCGCCGAGAAATACTTCCGCGACGTGAAGCTGCTGACGATCGGCGAGGGCACGAGCGAGATTCAGCGGCTCGTGATCGCACGTCAGCTGCTCGGACAGTGACGGATCGGTCCCTCTCCGAACGGGTCCTCGCCGGTGATGCGCGCGCGGTTGCGCGTGCCATTTCCCTGATCGAAGACGAATCCCCGGCCGGCGCCGAGTTGATCCGCCGGGTCTTCGCGCACACCGGCAGGGCGTACCTGATCGGCGTCACCGGTCCGCCGGGCGCCGGCAAGAGCACGCTGGTCGATCGCCTCACGGCCGAGATCCGCACGTCCGGCCGGACCGTCGGCGTCGTCGCCGTGGATCCGACGAGCCCGTTCACCGGCGGCGCCATCCTCGGCGACCGGGTGCGCATGCAGGCGCACGCCGGTGACGCCGGCGTCTTCATCCGCAGCATGGCGACGCGCGGCAACCTCGGCGGGCTCGCGCGCTCGACCGGCGAAGCCGCGCTCGTCCTCGACGCGTCCGGCAAGGACATCGTCCTCATCGAGACCGTCGGCGTCGGCCAGGACGAGGTGGACATCGTCCGCACCGCGGATGTGTCGATCGTCACGGTCGTGCCCGGCAGTGGCGACGAAGTCCAGGCGCTCAAGGCGGGCATCATGGAGATCGCCGACATCTTCGTCGTCAACAAGGCGGATCGGGAGGGCGCCGATCGCATGGTGACGTCGATAGAGTCGAACCTGGCGTTGCAGGCGTTTGCCGCCGGGGAATGGCGTCCGCCGATCCTCAAGACCGAGGCGACGACCGGCGCCGGCGTGAAGGAGCTCGTGGAGACGATCGAGCGATTCCGGGCGCATACCGCCGCGACGCAGGGCAGCCGCCGCCGCGCCCGAGCCGAGTATCGCGTGCGGGAGCTGCTGGCGCAGCGCTTCGTCGGACACGTCGAGACGCGGGTGCTGAAGCCAGGGGAGTTCAACGAGACGCTGGATCGAATTGCGGCGCGCGAGATCGATCCGTATACGGCGGTTGACGGCATCTTCGGGCGGGTTGTAGACGCGGATTCACGCGGATCACGATAAACGGAAGGCGGATTCACGCGGATCGCGGTTAAACGAAACGCGGATTCACGCGGATCACGGTTTTACGAAACGCGGATTTACGCGGATCACGATAAACGGGACGCGGATTCACGCGGATCGCGGTTTTAGAACGGAACGCGGATATCGACGCGGATCACGGTTTACGAAACGCGGATTTGCGCGGATTTTCCAGATGATCACATTGTTATCCGCGGACAACTAGCGGTCGCGCCCGCGCGTCGCGCGGCTGGGACGAGGATCAGGCCGTAAACACAAGCCGTTCACGTGGCGCGCGAGGCTTGTGTTTACGACCTGATCCTCGTCCCAGCGCCCGGCCGAAGGCCGGCGGCGCGACCGCTTTGTATCCGCGAAGATCCGCGTTTCGTTTATTAATGAGTATCAGCGACTATGAAAGCGCATCTCGATCACGTCGGCATCGCGGTCGGCAACCTTGCCGACTCGCTCAAGTTCTTCTGCGACACCCTGGGACTGGAAATCGAGCCGCCAGAGGAAATTGCGTCGCAGCGCGTCCGGGCGCATTTCATTCCGGTGGGTGACGCAACCCTGGAGATGCTCGAGCCGACCGCGGAAGACTCGCCGATCGCGAAGTTCGTCGCGAAGCGCGGGCCGGGCCTGCATCACGTCGCACTGAGGGTCGACGACATTGTCGCCGCACTCGCCGAGCTGAAGGCGCGCGGCGTCCGGTTGATCGACGAGACGCCGCGACCCGGCGCGCACGGATCGCTGGTCGCCTTCATCCACCCGGCGAGCGCGCACGGCGTGCTGGTGGAGTTGAAACAGGTTAGGTGATAAACCGTCTCTTGAACTCGTCATCTCCTGTGAAATTCCCCGGCGAATATCTGATATTCTTCGAGCACGATCCCGACATCGCCGCCGGGTACATTCGTGAGGCGAACGGCCGACGTCACGTCGAGCCTGAAATCCAGCATCAGTTATGTCAGTAAACATCGGCATCATTGGCGGTAGCGGTCTGTACGACATGGCCGAACTGACCGACCGCGAGGAACGCCGGGTCACCACGCCATTTGGCGAGCCCTCCGCTCCGTACGTCGTCGGGACCTTGGGCGGACGGCGCGTCGCGTTCCTCGCGCGGCACGGGATCGGCCACCGGCTCCTGCCGTCGGAGCTGAACTTCCGCGCCAACATCTACGGGTTCAAGACGCTCGGCGTCGAATACATCCTTTCGGCGAGCGCCGTCGGCAGCCTCAAGGAAGAATACAAGCCGATGGACCTGGTCATTCCCGATCAGTTCCTGGATCGCACGCGCGGACGGATTTCGACCTTCTTCGGCGGCGGGCTCGTGGCGCACGTGAGCTTCGCGCATCCGTTCTGCGCTCCGCTGAGCGACATCGCGTTTCGCTCGGCCGGGCAGGCGGGAGCCACGGCGCACAAAGGCGGGACGTACGTCTGCATGGAAGGGCCGCAGTTCTCGACGCTCGCCGAGTCGAAGCTCTATCGGTCGTGGGGCATGGACATCATCGGGATGACGAACCTGCAGGAAGCGAAGCTCGCGCGCGAGGCGGAGATCTGCTACACGACGATCGCGCTCGTCACCGACTACGACTGCTGGCATCCGGAGCACGATCAGGTCACGGTCGAGATGATCATCGCGAACCTGACGCAGAACGCGAGGACCGCCCAGCAGGTGATCGCGCACGCGGTTGGCATGCTGCCATTCGAGCGGACCTGCGAATGCGCCACCGCGTTGAAGTACGCGATCATCACGCGGCCCGACGCGGTGCCCGCCGAAACGAAAAAGACGCTCGCGCCAATCGTCGCCAAATACATCCGATGAAAATCATCGTCACCGGCTCGATCGCGTACGACTACCTGATGCACTTTCCGGGGAAGTTCACCGAGCACTTCCTGCCGGAGCACATGTCGCGGGTGAGCCTGAGCTTTCTTGTCGATACGATGGACAAGCGGCGCGGCGGCTGCGCCCCGAACATCGCCTATACGCTGGCGCTGCTCGGTGAGCGGCCGGCGCTCATGGCGACCGCCGGGCAGGATTTCGAGGAATACCGCCGCTGGCTCGAGGCGGCAGGCGTCGACACGTCGCTGGTGAAACAGGTCGAGGGGAAGTTCACCGCATCGTTCTTCTGCAGCACCGACGTCGAGAGCAACCAGATCGCGTCCTTCTACACCGGCGCGATGGCCAACGCGGGCGAGCTGTCGTTCAGGACCGCCACCGACTGCACGCTCGCCATCGTCTCGCCGAACGACCCAGGGGCGATGCTGCAATACGCGGAAGAGTGCCGCGCGCTGCGCATTCCCTACATCTGGGATCCCGGTCAGCAGTGCGCGCGGATGTCGGGCAGCGAGCTGCTCGACGGCCTCAGCGGCGCCCGCCTCGTCATCTGCAACGATTACGAATTCGAGCTCATACGACAGAAAACGGAGCTCGACGAGGCGGGCGTGCTCGAGCGCACCGACGCGCTGGTGGTTACGCGCGGCGAAAAAGGCTGCACGATTTACGACGAGTCCGGTGCCGTGGACGTCCCGGCCGTGCCGCCCCACCGCATCGTCGATCCGACCGGCGTCGGCGACGCGTTTCGCGGCGGCTTCATGAAAGGCCTCGCGCACGGCGCGGATTACGAAGTCTGCGCGCGCCTGGGCGGCGTGGCCGCGACTTACGCGCTCGAGCATCTGGGCGGACAGAGCCACGCTTACACGTGGCCGGAGTTCCGTCAGCGCTACGAGCAGCACTTCGACGTGGCCGGCATGATGTAACTGTTCCGTTTGCCGGAACGGAGCTTGCAGCCTCAACGGCGAGGAGGAACGCTGTGAGAGTCCTCGCCGTGATCGTTTCGCTCGCACTTGCCGCCGTCTTGCCGGCCGCTGCCCAGTCGGCTGCAACCAGCCAGGCCTCACAACCCACGGTATTCCGCAGCGGCGCCAGCCTTGTCGCGCTCAACGTCACGGTTACCGGCCGGGACAAGCGATTCGTGACCGGCCTCGCCCTGGACGATTTCGCCGTGTATGAGGATGGGATCCAGCAGGATCTCCAGTTCTTCGAGTCGAATGCCGTTCCCGTCGATCTCATCGTGCTCATCGACGCCAGCTCGAGCATGCGGCATCGGCTCGACATCGTGCATCAGGCGGCGCTGGGCTTCATCAACACGCTCCGGCCGGGCGATCGCGGCGCGGTCGTCGCGTTCAACGACAACGTCTCGGTGGTCCAGGGGCTGACCGGGGATCGCGCGCTCCTCGAATCGGCCGTCAAGGGAATCGTGGCGAACGGGGGCACCGCGCTGAACAACGCGATCTATGTCGCGCTGAAGCAGTTTGGCCGCAACGCCCGCGACACGTCACAGATTCGCCGCCAGGCCCTGGCCGTGCTGTCGGACGGCAACGACACCGCCAGCCTTCTGAGCTTCGACGATGTGCTCGAAGTGGCGCACAAGAGCGGCGTCACTGTCTATCCGATCGCGCTGGCGTCCGATTTTGAGCCGCAGCCCGCCGGCACCCGCGGGTTCTCTCAATCGCAATACTCGATGCGCAAGCTGGCGCAGGAAACCGGCGCGCAGGCGTTCTTTCCCTTGAAAGTGCACGAGCTGCCCGCGATCTATGCCGCCATCGCGCAGGAGCTGTCCTATCAATACTCGATCGGTTATTCGCCGAGGGACCCGCGCTCGGACGGACGCTTCAGGCGCATCGACGTGCGCGTGACCACCCGGCCGGAACTGAAGCCGCGGGCGAGAACCGGCTACATTGCGGCGTCGAACAGCGTCGCCGCAGTCCAGCAGGGGGATATCCGGGAGCCCTGAGCGAAGTAACATAACCGGATGCGGCCTTTTCCCGCATCCTTCCTGCCGATCGCGGGAGCGCTGTGGCTGATGATCCTGACCACCGCGCCGCTCGCTCTCCACAACGAGGCGACCGCGCTTCCCGCCGTCGCGGTATACCGCGCGTCGTCCATGCTGTGCCACCAGCGCGCGGAGCGATCCTTCAGGATCGCGAACATTCAGATGCCGGTCTGCGGACGATGCTTCGGGCTCTACCTGTCGGGCGCGATCGGGGCGTTTGGCGCATGGGCTCTCCGCCGTCGCGCCGCGCCTTCCGCACTGGTTGTCAGGCTGGTGTTGATGGCGGCCGCGGCGCCGATCCTGATCAGCGTCGGGCTCGAATGGACCGGTTTCATTGGCGGTTCGAACATCAGCCGCTTCCTGTCAGCGCTGCCGCTCGGCGCGGCGGTCGGCTGGCTTCTGCAGCAGGTCGTTACGGCGCGGCGGGAAGAGTCCTGCGTTATCATTCCTTAGATCATCGATATGGCTTCGAAATCAACAACGGCCGAGCGCGCGCGCAGTGTGTCAGAACCGGGAGCGCTTGTGGCCGTCTGCCTCGCCGCGTGGGCGGTACCGGGCGCCGGACATCTGTGGCTCGGCCGCCGGCAGAAGGCCTTCGTGTTCATGCTGGTGCTGTCGCTGATGTTCGCGCTCGGGCTGCTGCTCGAGGGGCGCATCTTTTCGCTGCAGCTCGGCGAGCCGCTGGTCGCGCTGGCTGCGGTCGCCAACATGGGCCTCGGGATTCCGTGGATGCTGGCCCGCCTGGCCGGCGCCGGGCAGGGGACGGTGACCGCCGTCACGTATGAATATGGCAACTGTTTTCTCATTGTTGCCGGTCTGCTGAACTTTCTCGTGATCCTCGATGCGTTCGACATCGGCATGGGGCGCAAGTGACGAGCCACTTCCTGCTCATGGTCGTGTTCGCGCTGCTGGTGTCGACCGTGTTCGCCGTGCTCCTGCGCGACGAGCCGCGCGCCCAGCTGCAGACGGGCGTAAAGATGTTCGCCGCATTCGTCGGCCTCGGCGATCGCGTTCGGCTGGCTGATGTACCCGCTGCCGCTCTGATTCCCGGTCATTCCTAGAATCCGCGTGAATCCGCGTCTTGTAGAACCTGCGTGAATCCGCGTGTCTTTGTAGAATCTGCGTGAATCCGCGTCCTGTGAGGCTGCTGTTCGTCTGGGGGCCGGCTGCACTCATGATGGCGGTGTTGTTCGCGGCTTCGTCCGCTTCCGACACGTCGGCCGTGCCGGCTGTCTTCTCGGACAAGGTCCTGCACCTCGGCGCCTACGCGCTGCTCGGCATCAGCGTGTTCCATGCGTTCGCCGACGGCCGCTTCGAACGGGTCACGCCGGGGCGGGCGATATTGGCCGTTCTCTTCTGCATCCTCTATGGCATCTCGGACGAGTTTCACCAGTCGTTCGTGCCTGGCCGGACGCCGGATGCGAAGGATCTCATCGCGGACGGCGTTGGCGCAGCGATCGGTGCAGCGTTCTTGCTCCTTGTGAAGACGGCCTGGCTGCGCAATTGGAGAACGAGATCATTTTGACGGAACGCGGATTGGATGACCGAATCCGTGGTGATCCGCGAAGATCCGCGTTCCGTTGCAGTGGGTGATCAGCGAGGATCCGCGTTCCGTTTTCGTCGTGATCCGCGAAGATCCGCGTCCCGTGAAGGTATACTCCCTAGATCGCTTCTGTTGACCGGTCCGACACAATGAGCTCCCACAACCTCGAGAACCTGCAGAACCTGCTCGTCGAGCGCGACGGCTACGTCGCGATCGTCACCGTCAATCGTCCGAAGGTCCTCAACGCGCTCAACACGCCGACCATGGACGAACTGCGGCGGACGATTCTGGCGCTCAGACATGACGAAGGCGTACGAGCGGTCATCATCACCGGCGCGGGCGAGAAGTCGTTCATCGCCGGCGCCGACATCAACGAGCTCGCGGTGCAGACGCCGGCGGGCGGCAGGGCCCACGCGCTGCGCGGCCAGCATGTGTTCGATCTGATCGAGAACCTCGGCAAGCCCGTCATCGCCGCGATCAACGGCTACGCGCTTGGCGGCGGCTGCGAGCTGGCGATGGCCTGCACGATGCGGATCGCGGCCGACACCGCGAAGATCGGCCAGCCGGAGATCAACCTGGGGATCATTCCCGGATACGCGGGCAGCCAGCGTCTGAGCCGGCTCGTGGGCGCCGGCCGCGCGCTCGAGCTGCTGCTGACCGGCGACCAGATCACCGCGCAGGAAGCGCATCGCATCGGCCTGATCAACCGCGTCATCCCGGCGGCCGACCTGATGAAGGAGGCGCGATCGCTGGCGGCGGCACTCGCCGCCAAAGCGCCCGTCGCGGTGCACTACATCATCGACGCCGTAAACAAGGGACTGCAGATGACATTCGCCGAAGCGCAGGTCTTCGAAGCGACGCTGTTCGGGCTCGTCGCGAGCACGGAAGACATGCGCGAGGGAACCAAAGCCTTTCTCGAAAAGCGGAAGGCGGAGTTCAAGGGGAAGTAGCGGGTGCGCCACGCCGACGCCGGCGCGCGGGCTCTGCCCTCCGCTTCCGGCTATCGCTTCGCGATCGTCGTCTCCCGCTTCAACGAAGCGGTGACGGAACGACTCTGCGACGGGGCGCGCGCGGCGCTGTCCGCGGCCGGAGCGCCGAATGACGCGGTCGAAGTCTTCGAGGTCCCCGGCGCGTTCGAGCTGCCGCAGGCGGCGCGGTGCGCGGCCGAGGGCGGCCAGTACGATGCGGTGGTGTGCCTCGGCTGCGTGATTCGCGGCGAGACGCCGCACTTCGAGTACATCTCCACGGCGGTCGCCCACGGCATTCAGGAGGCGTCGGGTGAAACGGGCGTGCCGATGGCGTTCGGTGTCCTGACGACCGATACGCTGGCCCAGGCCGAGGCGCGAGCCGTGGAAGGGCCGGACAACAAGGGCTACGAAGCGGCGGTGGCGGCGATCGAGATGGCGGCGCTGTTCCGCAGGTTGCGCGGTGGACGCCGGTGACGCGAAACGATCCGGCAGGGCGAAGGCGCGCACGGGAAGCCGCGCTACAGATGCTCTACCAGTGGGAGGTCGGCAAGGTCGGCCCGCACGAGGCGATCGTGACCTACTGGCCGGCGCGTGATGCCGAAGGCGAGGTGCCCGAGGATCTGCGGACGTTCGCCAACGGACTGGTGAAGGGCACGATCGAACAGATTGCGGAGATCGACGGCCTGCTCGCCGCGCACGCGCACAACTGGCGCATCGAACGCATGGCGGTGATCGATCGGCTCGTGCTCCGCCTGGCGGTGTTCGAGCTGCGCAGCCAGCCCGAGACGCCGGCGCGCGTCATCATCAACGAAGCAATCGAGCTGGCCCGGACGTTCAGCGGGGACGAGGCCGTCCCGTTCGTGAACGGAGTCCTCGACGCTGTCAGAAAAGATCTAAAGCGAGAATGACAGAACACGGGCGCGAATCCGATCTTCTCAAGCAGCGGCGTTCCAACTTCGAGGAACTGCGCCGCCTGGGCGTCGATCCCTATCCGGTGACGTTCGCGCGGACGCACGACATCTCCACGCTGGTCGAGACGTTCGGCGGTCTGTCGGGCGAAGATCTCGAGGCGCAGAAGCCGCAAACGACGACGGCCGGACGGGTGCTGGCGATTCGCAGCTTCGGCAAGGCGAACTTTCTCGCGATCTCGGATGGCCGGTCGCGCATCCAGGCGTACATCCGCCGGGACGCGCTGAGCGAGCGCGATTTCACCATCTTCGGCCTGCTCGACTTCGGCGACTTCGTCGGCGTGTCGGGCCGGCTGTTCCGTACGAAGACCAACGAGCTGACGATCTGGGCCTCGCGCCTGGAATTCCTGTCCAAGTGCTTCATCCCGCTGCCCGAGAAGTGGCACGGGTTGAGCGACGTCGAGACGCGATACCGCCAGCGCTACCTCGACCTGATCGTCAACCCGGAGTCGCGGCGCGTGTTCGAGGTGCGCAGCCGCGTGCTCGCCGCGATCCGCGCGTTTCTCAACGCGCGCGGCTACCTCGAGGTCGAGACGCCGATGATGCAGCCGATCGCCGGCGGGGCGCTCGCGCGGCCCTTCGTCACGCACCACAACACGCTCGACATGAACCTGTTCCTGCGCATCGCGCCGGAGCTCTACCTCAAGCGTCTGACCGTCGGCGGGATCGAACGCGTCTACGAGATCAACCGTAATTTCAGGAATGAGGGGATCTCGACGCAGCACAACCCCGAGTTCACGATGCTGGAGTTCTACCAGGCCTACAGCGACTATCAGGACCTGATGGTGATGACGGAAGAGATGCTGTCCGCCGTCGCCCGCGAGGCGGTCGGCACCGACCAGATCCGCTTCGGGGAGCACGACATCTCGCTCGCGCCCCCCTATCGCCGGGTGTCGCTCCGCGACGGGGCGAGGGAAGCGGCGTCGGCGAAGCTCGGCACTGACGTCACCGACGCGGACCTTCGCTCGCCCGAGCGCGTCACCGCCATCGCGCAGCGCCTCCACCTGGAGATCGACAAGAGCTGGGGGCCCGGCCGGATCACGACGGAAATCTTCGAACGGCTGAACGAAGATCGCCTGGTCCAGCCGACGTTCGTCTACGACTTTCCGACCGAGGTCTCGCCGCTCTCGAAGCAGAAGCCCGGCGATCCCGACACGGTCGAGCGGTTCGAGCTGTACATCGGCGGTTTCGAAGTCGCCAACGCCTTCAGCGAGCTCAACGATCCGGCGGAGCAGCGGCGCCGGTTCGAGGCGCAGATCGCGCAACCGCGCCGCCGGCGACCTCGAAGCGCACGCGATGGACGAGGACTACATCCGCGCCCTCGAATACGGGCTGCCGCCGACCGGCGGGGAAGGCGTGGGCATCGACCGCCTCGTGATGCTGTTGACCAACAGTCCTTCGATTCGCGACGTCATCCTGTTTCCGCTGATGCGGCCGAGAAAGGACTAGTTGCCCGACAAGCCATTCGAGCTGTTCATCGCGCTGCGCTATCTGCTGGCCAGGCGGAAGCAGGCCTTCATCTCCCTGATTTCCCTGATCTCGGTCATCGGCGTGTCGGTCGGCGTGATGGCGCTGCTGATCGCGCTGGCGCTCATGACCGGTCTCCAGAGCGAGCTTCGCGATCGGCTGGTCGGGTCGGCCGCGCACGTCTATCTGTTCAAGGCCGGCGGCCTCGGCGACCTCAACGAGGAAGTAAAGAAGGTGCGCGCGCTGCCGGACGTCGTCGGCGCCGCGCCGGTGATGCTGGGGCTGGGAATCGCGCGGGCCGCGGACAAGGACCTGCCGATCACGATGAAAGGCGTGCTTCCAGAGCTGGAAGCCACCGTCACCGAAGTCAGCAAGCGTCTCCAGGCCGGAAGCATGGAGGCGCTGAAGCCGGTCGATGGCCAGCCGCCGGGCATCCTGCTCGGCCGCGATCTTGCGGAAAAGCTCGGCGTGTACGTCGGCGACGGCGTCGAAGTGCTCACCGCCGAAGGCGTCCTCACCCCCTTCGGCATGATGCCCCGTACCCGTGTCTTCCGCGTCGTCGGCATCTTCAATCTCGGCTTGTACGAGTACGACTCGGCCTATGGCTTCGTCCATCTCGACGTTGCGGAGCGGATGTTCGGCCACTCCACGTCCAAGTTCATCGAGCTGAAGGTCGCCGACATGTTCAAGGCGCGCGAAGTGGCGGAGAGCATCCCCTCGCAGCTCGGCTCCGAGTATCAGGCGCAGGACTGGGCCGACATGAACAGCTCGCTCTTCAGCGCGCTCTGGCTCGAGAAGATGGCCATCTCGATCACCATCGGCCTGATCGTCATGGTGGCGGCGCTCAACATCATCGCGTCGCTCATTCTTCTCGTCATGGAAAAGAGCCGCGACATCGCGATCCTGAAGACGATGGGGTGTTCGGCGTCGAGCATCCGGCGCATCTTCGTGCTGCAGGGCCTGATCATCGGACTCGTCGGCACGACCGCGGGAGCGGTCGCCGGCACGGCCCTCATCTACGTGCTCGATCGCTTCAAGCTGATTCACGTCCCCATCGACGTCTACCAGATCTCCTACGTGCCGTTCCAACTCGAGCTCGTCGACTTCCTGGTCGTGGTCGCGGTCGCGATCCTGATCTGCTTTATCGCGACGATCTACCCGTCGCGCCAGGCGGCGAAGCTCGATCCCGCGCAGGCATTGCGGTATCAGTGAGCACATTCATCGACGTCCGCGGCCTGTCGAAGAGCTACGCCGTGGGCACGCGGCAGCTGTCCGTCCTGCGGGACCTCGACCTGCAGATGGAGGCGGGGGAGATGCTCGCGGTGGTCGGCGCGTCAGGGGTGGGGAAGAGCACGCTGCTGCACGTGCTCGGCGGCCTGGACTCCCTGGATGCCGGCAGCGTGCGGATCGGCACCGCCGATCTGGGCGCATTGCCGGACGACGAGATCGTGAAGTTCAGGAACCGGCAGGTCGGGTTCGTGTTCCAGTTCCATCATCTGCTGCCCGAATTCACCGCGCTCGAGAACGCCGAGATGCCGCTGCGCATCGCCCGCCTGCCCGCGGCCGATCGCGCCCGCGCCGCGACGCTCCTGCAGCGGGTCGGGCTCGGTGAGCGCCTGGAACATCGGCCGGGCATGCTGTCGGGCGGCGAACAACAGCGCGTTGCGATTGCCCGGGCGCTGGTGATGGACCCCGCGCTGCTGCTCGCCGACGAGCCCACCGGGGACCTCGACGAGCACACCGCCGACTCGCTGCACGCGCTGCTGAGGGAAATGCACCGCGAGCGCGGGCTGACGTCGGTGATTGCGACGCACAACCCACGCCTTGCGGCGGCGTGTGACAGAGTCCTCCGCCTCGAGGACGGGAAGTTGAAGCCTGCCTAGCCCCAGCGAGGCTGCTCGTCGGGGTTGATGCCGAGCGACAGCTTCGCGACGAGCTCGTGGGAGAGCAGCGGATTGGCCGGGTGGAAGCGGCCGGCGCGGCAGTCGCGGAAGAGCCGTTCGAGCTCGCTCTTCTTGAACATCCCGAACCCGCCCGACAGATCCATCGCCAGGTCGAGCACGCGCCAGGCGCCGGTCACCGCATTGTGCTTGGCGGCGACGAGCTTGACCGGCCAGGGCACGCCGGGATCGACGCCGTTGGACCAGTCCTGGGCGACGCTTTCGAGCTGCGGCCCGATCGCTTCGAGCTGCATGACCATCTCGGCGACGCCGTGCTGCACTTCGGGGTGATAGGCCATCGACCGCGTCAGGCCGAGCGATCCCTTGGCTTTCACCGTCTCCAGGATCAGATCGCGGGCGCGCAGCGCGAGGCCGTAGTAGACGTTGCCAAAATTCATCAGCGCCCAGGCGAAGATGCCCAGCACGAACCCATCCATGCCGCCCGCCCCGGCGGGGATAACGCGCGCGACGTATTTGTCGGGCACGAACGCGTTGTCGAGCACGGTGTCGTCGCTGCGGGTCGCGCGCATGCCGAGCACGTCCCACGTCTCCTTGACGGTTACCCCGGCGGTGCCGCGCGGAATGAACCCGTGCACGATCTTCGGCGCCGACGGATCGCTGACATCCATGCCGTGCACCCCCAACCGCGTCCACACGGGCGTGAGGCTGCCGAACGACTTGCGGCCGGTAAACGTCCAGCCGCCGTCGACGCGCTTCGCGGTCGTGGTCGAGAGCAGCAGGGGAAGGTCGTTGCCGGTTTCGGCATGGCCGGCCGCGAACACTTCGCCGGCGGCGGCCTCCTTCAGCAGCCATTCGACCGATTTATCACCGGCACGCCACAGATCGGCGCACAGCCCGACCCAGTAGGTGTGCATGTTGGTGCCGAGCGCGGTGGCCGGCGCGTAGCCGGCGACGCGGCGCGTCTCGCGCGCCACCTCGGCGAGCTTGAAGCCGAGCCCCCCGAGCTCGCGCGGGATCGCCATGCGCAGGTACCCGTGCGAGCGCAGGTCCTCGAAGTCCTCATGGAAGAACTTGTTGTCGCGGTCGTAGCCGGCGGCACGCGACCGGAAAGTTTCGAGCGTGGATTCCGGAATGATTCCCACCGTAGCGACGGACATCGGGGCCTCCTCGAATTGCAGGTTGCGGATTGCAGACTGCAGACTGGGGATTGCAGACTGCGGATTGTAGATGGAAGTGTGCGGATTGGAAACAGGGAGAACCCCTAGTGCCAGTTCGGCGTCATACCTATTACCTGCCAAGCCTGCTCTGTCGTCACGGTTGCTCGGAATTGCCGAGCCGTCGAGCGCCTGTCGCGCCGACGGTCGCTCCGGGTCCAAGACGCGAAGGTGGAGTGTCGTTTTTACTCGGGCTATTCCTCGCGCGGCGTTCGTCCGACTAAATGCCGTAGAGAGGCTCACTTAGCCCCAATAAAAGTTGGCCCAGTGTGGGCTTTGACTTATAATTGAGAGCAGACGATCCCCACCGTTTTCCATAGGTAACCGGATGTTCGAACGTTACACAGAACGGGCGCGACGAGTCCTCTTCTTCGCCCGGTACGAGGCCAGCCAACTCGGCAGCATCTCGATAGAAACCGAGCATCTGCTGCTTGGGCTCATTCGCGAGGGCAAGGGGCTCACCAGCCGGATCTTTGCCCGCTCGCACCTGTCTTTAGAAAGCATCAGGAAAGAAATCGAAGGGCGCACGGTCTTCCGCGAGAAGGTCTCCACGTCCGTCGAGATCCCTTTCAGCGCCGAAACCAAGCGCGTCCTGCAGTACGCGGCTGAAGAAGCCGATCGCCTGCTGCACAACTACATCGGCACCGAACATCTGCTCCTGGGCATCCTGCGCGAAGAGCGCTCGGTGGCGGCCACCATCCTGATGGAAAAGGGGATGCGCCTGAACACCGTGCGCGAGGACATCGTCGCGCTGCTCAACGAGAAGACCACGCTGACCCGCGTCAAGGAGACGCCGCTGCTGGCCGAGTTCAGCAGGGACCTGACCGAAGCGGCGATGAAGAACCAGCTGGATCCGCTGGTCGGTCGGCACATAGAGCTGGAGCGCGTCCAGCAGGTGCTCTGCCGCCGCACCAAGAACAACGCCGTCCTCATCGGCGAGCCGGGCGTCGGCAAGACGGCGATCGTCGAAGGGCTCGCGCAGAAGATCGTCTACGGCGACGTGCCGCACTTCCTGGCGGACAAGCGCATTCTCGCGCTCGACATCTCGCTCATCGTCGCCGGCACGAAGTATCGCGGTCAGTTCGAAGAGCGCCTCAAGGCGATCATGAAGGAGCTGACCGAAAACCCGAACATCATCGTGTTCATCGACGAGCTGCACACGCTGGTGGGCGCGGGTTCGGCCGAAGGCTCGCTCGACGCGGCCAACATCCTGAAGCCGGCCCTCTCGCGCGGCGAGATCCGCTGCATCGGCGCGACGACGCCGGCCGAATACCGCAAGTACATCGAGAAGGATCGCTCGCTCGAGCGGCGCTTCCAGGCGATCAAGGTCGATCCGCCGTCCGAGAAGGAAACCATCGAGGTCCTGATCGGCGTGAAAGACCGCTACGAGTCGTTCCATCACGTCGAGTACACCGCCGAAGCGATCGAGGCCGCGGTCTACCAGTCGAACCGCTACATCACCGACCGCTTCCTGCCCGACAAGGCGATCGACCTCGTCGACGAGGCCGGCGCGCGCGCGAAGCTGCGCGAGGCGGGCTACAGCGAGGAATTCGGCGAGATCAACAAGAGCATCCGCGTCGCCGTCGAGCAGATGGAGAACGCGGTCGCCGACAAGAACTTCGAGAAGGCGCAGTTCTACCGCGAGCAGGAAGTCCAGGCGCGCGAGAACCTGCAGTTCGTGCGCGAGAAGTTCGACGTCAAGTCGAGCAGCCGCCGCGTCGTGGTCGGCAAGGCCGAGATCGACGAGGTCGTCTCGAAGTGGACCGGCGTGCCGCTCACCTCGATCAATCAGGACGAAGGCGACAAGCTGCTCCGGATGGAAGACGAGCTGCACCGCCGCGTCATCTCGCAGGACAAGGCGATCTCGGCGCTGGCGCGGGCGATCCGCCGCTCACGCGCCGGCCTCAAGAACCCGAACCGCCCGGTGGGCAGCTTCGTGTTCCTCGGCCCCACCGGCGTCGGCAAGACCGAGCTGGCGCGCGGGCTGGCCAACTTCCTGTTCGGCAGCGATCACGCGCTCATCCGCTTCGACATGTCGGAATACATGGAGAAGCACTCGGTGTCGAAGCTGATTGGCTCGCCGCCCGGATACGTCGGGCACGAAGAGGGCGGTCAGCTCACCGAAAAGGTGAAGCGCAACCCGTACTCGGTCATCCTGCTGGACGAAATCGAAAAAGCGCACCCGGATCTGTTCAACATCCTGCTGCAGGTGTTCGAGGACGGCCACTTGACCGACGGCCTCGGCAACCGGGTGAACTTCAAGAACACGATCATCATCATGACGTCGAACATCGGCGCGCGCTTCATCCAGAAGAAGGCGTCGCTGGGGTTCCAGTCGGCCGACACCACGTCGATCGCGCGAAGCGTCAACGATATGGTGCTCGGCGAGGTCCGCAAGACCTTCAACCCGGAGTTCATCAACCGTATCGACGAGATCATCGTGTTCGAGGCGCTCTCGGACGACGATCTGCGGACGATTACGCGGCTGCTCGTCAAGCAGCTGAACGACAACCTGGTCGACCGCAAGATCCACCTCGAGCTGGCGGACGAGGTGGTCGACTGGATCATCGAGCAGACCTGCAAGGACCGCTCGTACGGCGCCCGGCCCCTCCGCCGCGCCATTCAGCGGTATATCGAAGATCCCCTGTCCGAGGAGTTGATCCGCGGGCAACTCAAGGGCGGCGAAATCGAGGTCTACCTCGATGCGGGTTCGCTGGCCTACCGTCCGGCCGGACAGGTTCTGGAAGGCCGAAGACTGGCCTGAGACGTCCAAAATCCAGTAAACTCATGGCTTGGCTTCGTCACGGACCTTCGGTCCGTGACGAGGCAAGCTATCAGCCATCAGCTGACAGCCGACAGCCATCTGTCAGAGCTGATAGCTGATAGCTGACAGCTGAAAGCCGTCACGCAAAGACTCTTTTCCTATGTTTTTGGCAGTTCTCTCGCTCGTGGCCGCAATGGGTGCCGCACCGGGGCAGGTGCAGGCGCCGGTGGCCCAGCCGCCAGCGGTCCAGGCACCGGCGGTCGAAGCGCCCCAGGGGGCCAGGCCGCTCCCGACCACCATCTGCGATTTGACCGTCCCGGCCCCTTCGTCCCTGCCGCCTGCCGGCACGCCGCCGGTCGTCTATCAGATGATGCTCTGCTTCCAGAAGCAGGGCGGCACCCCGGTGGTCGAAGCCGGCACCTACCTGTACTACATCCAGCTGCAGTCCCGGTTGAGCAACGCCTCCCAGAAGAACTGGGTGCCGTATGACGACGCGACCGAGCAGATCATCCGCGAGGACTTCAAGCGCCTGTGGGCGACGAACTTCCTCGACGATCTCGCGATCGAGACGCACGACGTGCGGTTCGACAACGGGGTGATCGGCAAGGTCGTGGTCTACAACATGGAGGAGCGTCAGCGCATCCGGATCGTCGACTACGAGGGCAACCAGAAAGTCGACCAGAACAAGATCGAAGAGCGGCTGAAGGAAAAGGGCGTCACGATCCGCGCCGACACGTTCATCGACCCGGGCACGCTTCGCAGCGTGGCCGGCGCCGTGCGCGAGTTGTACGCCGAGGAAGGCTATCAGTTCGCCGAGGTGAAGCCGGAGATCAAGGAGGTTCCGGGCGGACCGAAGCTGGTTCACATCACCTTCCACGTCACTGAAGGTCCCAAGGTCAAGATCCGCGACGTCGATTTCATTGGCAACGTCGAGGTGAAGGACGGCAAGCTCTCCGGCAAGATGAAGGAGAACAAGGCCAAGGGCTTCTTCGGCTTCATCACCGGCGGCGGGACCTACAAGGAAGACAAGTGGGCGGACGACGCGCAGGCGATCGAGGAGTACTACCGCGATCACGGCTACATCATGGCGCGCGTCGGCACGCCCGAAATGAAGGTCGTCGACGACTCCCAGGACGGCAGGACGCGCTGGGTGCAGCTCCAGATCCCGGTCACCGAAGGCAAGCGCTATCGCATCGGCAACTTCAATTTCGAAGGCAACAAGGTCGTCAAGTCCGAGGCGCTGCGTCCGCTCTTCAAGGTCGAAGAGGGCGACTACTACAGCCACAAGAAGATCACCAAGGCGTTCGAGAAGACGCGTGAGCTCTACGGCATGGCCGGCTATTACGAGTTCACGCCGTTCCCCGATTTGAAGCCGCGGGACATGCCGGATCCGAACGCGAACCCGCAGGCCGGACCGGCGGCGCCGCCGCCGAAGACGGGCAACGGCAACGAGCCGCCGACCGTCGACGTCACCATTCGCATCGACGAAGGCGAGCAGTACTTCGTCAACCGCATCACCTTCGTCGGCAACACCACGACGCGCGATCACGTCGTCCGCCGCGAGATGAACCTCGTCGAAGCGGGCGTCTTCAACACCGAAGCGCTGAAGATGAGCATCAAGCGGCTCAATCAGCTTGGCTACTTCAAGCCGGTCGAGGGGGATGCGATCAGCGTCGAGAAGACGCCGAACGTGCAGAACCGCGTCGACGTCCAGTTCAAGCTCGAGGAGCAGAACCGGAACCAGCTGACGTTCGGCGCCGGCGTCTCGCAGTTCGACGGGTTCTTCGGTCAGTTGTCGTTCCAGACGTCGAACTTCCTGGGCCGCGGCGAAACCTTCTCGGCGACGCTGCAGCAGGGCAATCGCGCGAAGAACTACCAGCTCGCGTTCACCGAGCCGTTCCTGTTCGACCGGCCGATGACCGCCGGCATCGATCTCTACATCCGCGAGATCCGCTACGAGGGGCAGTTCACGCAGCAGTCCGCCGGCGGCAACGTGGTCTACGGCTTCCGCGTCTCGAATTACGCGCGGATGTTCCTCAATTACAGCTACGAGAAAGTCCGGGTCAAGGACCTCAACCCGCTGTATCAGGATCCGCGCGTCCTGGCCGGCAATCCGTTCCTGCAGGACTCGCTGCTGATCGGCGAGGGTGGCGAGCGGACGGTCAGCAAGATCGGCCCGAGCTACGTCTTCAACACCGTCGACCACCCGATCTTCCCGCGCAGCGGCACGCGCTACACGTTCAACATGGACTTCGCGGGCATCGGCGGCAACGTCAACTTCATCAACCCGCGCGCCGAGGCGATCTGGTACGTGCCGCTCAACAACCGGACGTCACTCGGCTTCCGCGTCCAGGGCGAGTACATCAGGCCGTTCGGGAGCACGACCGTGCTGCCGATCTTCGAGCGCCTGTTCCTGGGCGGCGAGTACAGCATGCGCGGCTTCGACATCCGCACCGTGGGCCCGCGCGATCCGGCCACCGGCCTCGTCGTCGGCGGCAACAAGAGCATCCTGGCCAACGCGGAATACCTGATCAACATTGCCGGTCCGGTCCGGCTGGTGCTGTTCTTCGACGCCGGCCAGGTCCGCAACAACGGCCAGAACTTCGCGTGGAAGGAAGACATCATCCAGTTCCGTCAGCCGGGCGCGCTGACGCCGTTCCCGGGCGATTTCTTCACCGTGCCGAACCCGTTCTCGAGCCCGTTCCACATCGAGCCGGAGGTCGTCGGCGACCGCGACGCGTTCAAGACCTCGCTGGGCGCGGAGATCCGGTTTTTCATGCCGGTGCTGAACGTGCCGTTCCGCCTGATTTTCGCGATGAACCCGTCGCGCGGCGGCGTGCTCGACAACAACCTGCAGCCGGAGAAAGAATTCAAGTTCAGGTTCGCGGTGGGATCGACTTTCTAAAGAGCTAACAGCTCTCAGTTTCAGCTGTCAGCGCCAGGCTGCCAGCACGCTGATGGCTGATAGCTGACGGCTGACTGCTACATTGAAAGGATAGTTATTCATGAGAGCGTTGAAGAGGTTGATAGTTATTGGCGCCATGGCGCTCGTGCTTTCGGCGGGACCGGCATTGGCCCAGACGCCGCCGCCGCCGACGAATCCGCCACAGAATCCGCCGGCCGGCCAGACGCCGCCGCCGACACCGCCTCCAGCGCTCACGCAGCCCCCGGCGGCTCCGCGCCCGTTCCCTGAAGGGGCGAAGATCGCCTACGTCGACCTGCAGCGCATCGCGCAGAACTCCGCCGAGGGCAAGGCCGCGGCGACCAAGATCCAGGCGCTCCAGAAACAGAAGCTGGGCGAGATTCAGGAGAAGAGCAAGCAGGTCGAGGAGCTGCGGAAGAAGCTCGACCAGGGCGGCACCGTGCTGAGCGACTCGGCCCGCGGGCAGATCGAAAAGGACATCGACCGCACCAGCCGCGAGCTGCAGTTCATGCAGCAGAACGCCCAGGCCGAGGCCGAAGGGCTCGAACGCGAGCTGAACGCCGAGTTCCAGCGCAAGCTGAATCCGATCCTCGAGCAGGTCGGCAAGGAAAAGGGCCTGCTGATGCTGTTCAGCATCCGCGACAACGGAGCGGTCTGGGCCGACACCGGTCTCGACCTGTCCGAGGAAGTCATCAAGCGCTTCGACGCCGCGACCAAGGCGGCGCCGGCGAAGAAGGAATAGTCTCGGCGACTCGGGAGCTCGGGCGCTCGGATGTCAGCCCGATCCATGAACGCCCGAACGTCCCGAGCGCCCGAGCGCCCGAGTCCCGAGCCCCGAGTGATAAACTCCCCTCGCGTGTCCATCAACATCCCCGAGGCCATCGATCGACTCTGTTACCGCTATCCGTCCGCGCTGGTGGATGCGGTCGTCGAGCATGACCCCGGGCGCCGGATCGTCGCGGTCAAGAACGTGACGGTCAGCGAGGACTTCTTCCAGGGCCATTTCCCCGGGACGCCGCTGATGCCGGGCGTGCTGATGATCGAGACGCTGGCGCAGGTCGCGACGGTGCTGCTCGTCGACACCGCGAGCGGGAAGCCGGTGGGCGCTGCGTATCTGCGCGGCGTCGACAACGCGAAGTTCAGGCGGCAGGTGGTGCCCGGAGACCGGCTGCAGCTCGAGGTCTCGATTGCCGCGCGGCGGGCCAGGCTCGCTCGTGCGCACGCGGTCGCGTCAATCGACGGCGGCGTCGTCGCCGAGGCTCAGCTGCTGATGGGGCTGGTGCCGCTGCCGACGTCAGGCGATCGGGCGGGCGCGGACATCCACCCGTCGGCGATCGTGCATCCGGGCGCGCAAATCGGCGAGGGCACCATCGTCGGTCCGTTCGTGACGATTGGCGAGCATGTGCGGATCGGCCGCAACTGCCGGATCGGCCCGTCGTCGGTCATCGACGGCTGGACGGAGCTCGGCGACGGCAACGAGATCTTCCCGATGGCGTCAATCGGGCTGATCCCGCAGGACCTGAAGTTCGGCGGCGAGCCGACGCGCCTGACGATCGGCCATCGCAACGTGATTCGCGAGTTCGTGACGATCCACCGCGGCACCGCCGGCGGCGGCGGGATCACGCGCATCGGCGACCACAATCTGTTCATGGCCTACGCGCACGTCGCGCACGACTGCCAGGTCGGCAGCGAAACGATCTTCGCGAACGGCGCGACGCTGGCCGGGCACGTGCTGGTCGAGGACCACGCCACCGTGGGCGCCTTCTCCGGCGTCCATCAGTACTGCCGTGTCGGCCGCCACGCGTTCATCGGCGGCTATTCGGTGGTGACGAAGGATGCGCTGCCGTTCTGCAAGACCGTCGGCAACCGGGCGAGGATTTACGGCATCAACACCATCGGCTTGACCCGCCGCAGGTTCGCGCCCGACGCCATCGCCAAGCTGAAGCGCGCCTTCCGCTTCCTGCTGCACTCCAACACCAGCCGCGCGCTGGCGCAGATCGAACGCGACCCGTCGCTCCAGTGCGACGAGGTCCGCTACCTGGTCGACTTCATCAAGACATCGAGCCGGGGAGTGGGACTCAGACGACCGAGTCGACGGCTCGAAGAGGTGCTGGAGGAATAACTCCCAAAGGATCCAACTCCCAACTCCCAAAAAGACCAAGCCCTCAGACGGGGGTCCGGGTGTTTTGGGAATTGGAAGTTGGTTTTTTTGGGAGTTGTCTAGGGGTGCACCACCGTGAGCGTGTAGTTGACCGGCACCTCGGCAGGGATGGTGCCGGAGGCGTCGAACAACTGGAGGCACAGGCTGGTGATGCCGACGACGTTGCCGTTGAGGACGGCGGACGTGGTTGCGCGCGGGTTGGTCAGGACGGCGGTGCAGACGCCGGTCACGAGGTCGAGCGTGCCCATGCTGAAGCCGAATGCCGGCGAATCAGCCGGATCGACCGCGGTGATCGTGGCCGTAACCGGTCCCGCAGCTGTGGCCACGAACGCGTGAAACTGTGAGCCGTTCCGTGTGATCGATCCCGTAAACGTTTCCGTGACCGTGGGATTCGGGCTGGGGGCCGTGGGGCTGTCGCCGTTGTCGCAGCCCGCCAGCATCAGGGCCAGCGCCAGCGAGAGGAACCGCACCGGGGACGCATAACGCAAAAGTCTATCTCCTTGGAACCGGGCAAACCCTTATTGTAGCCCGGCTCTGGTAGACTGACGAAATGCCCGTCGTTTTGGCCGGCCGCCTCGACTTTCCACGCATCGAATGGGCAGAATCGGCCTGATTGCCGGCAACGGCAGGTTCCCCTTCCTCGTGCTCCAGGGAGCCAGCAGCCTCGGTCACGACGTCACCGTCGTCGCGGTGAAGGAGGAGGCGTTCCCCGAGCTCGAAGAGGAAGCGCAGAAGCATGGCGCCGACCTGCACTGGGTGTCGCTCGGGCACCTCGGCAAGTGCATCAAGATCCTCAAGTCGTCCGGCGTGTCTCAGGCGGTGATGGCGGGGCAGGTCAAGCACGTCAAAATCTTCTCGGGCATCGTGCCGGACATGACGCTGCTGTCGGTGCTCACGAAGCTCAAGGCGAGGAACACCGACGCGCTGATTTCAGCGGTGGCGGAGGTCATGCGCGGCGAAGGCATCGAGCTGCTCGATTCGACCACCTACCTCGATCCGCTGATCGCGCGAGAAGGCGTGCTGACGGCGCGCGCGCCGAATGCGGACGAGCGCGCGGACGTCGAGTTCGGCTACCGCATCGCCGACGAGATCGCCGGGCTCGACATCGGGCAGACGATTGCGGTCAAGCACAAAGCGGTGGTGGCGGTCGAAGCGATGGAAGGCACCGACGAGGTGATCCGGCGCGCCGCGGCGCTCGCCGGCGGCGGCGTCACCATCGTGAAGGTCGCGAAGCCGAAACAGGATATGCGGTTCGACGTGCCGGTCGTCGGACTCGCGACAATCGACGCCATGCGCGCCGCCGGGGCGACGGCGTTGTCGATCGACGCGGGGCGGACGCTGGTGCTCGACGGCGACCGGATGTTTGCCGCCGCCAACGACGCCGGCATCGCGATCGTCGGCCGTCCGCGGAAGGATCAGCGTGGCTGAGCCGCTGCGGGTCGGCGTCGTCGGCGTCGGGCATCTTGGCCGCCACCACGCCCGGATTCTTTCCACCCTCGACGGGGCGAAGCTGACCGCCGTCGCCGACGTCATCGCCGCGCGGGCCACGGAATCAGCCGCCGCGGCGGGCGCACGCGCGGTGACCGACAGCCGCGAGCTGCTCGGCGAAGTGGATGCCGTCACGATCGCGGTGCCCACCGAGCTGCACCTGGAAATCGCGCTGCCGTTTCTCGAGCGCGGCACGTCGGTGCTGGTCGAAAAACCGATGGCGCGATCGCTGGACGAAGCGGACCGGATGATTGCCGCCGCCGGCGCTTCGGGCGCGGTCCTCGCGGTGGGGCACACCGAACGCTACAATCCCGCTGTCGCCGCCGTGCTTCCGCTGGTGACCTCGCCCCGCTTCATCGAAGTGCATCGCCTTGGCGTCTTTCCCGATCGCAGCCTCGACATCGACGTCGTGTTCGACCTGATGATTCATGACCTCGACGTGATCCTGTCGCTGGTGCGGTCGGAGGTGTCGTCGATCGAGGCGGTGGGCGTGCCGGTGCTGACGTCGCGTTACGACATCGCGAACGCCCGGCTGCGCTTCGAGTCGGGGTGCATCGCCAACGTGACCGCGAGCCGCATCAGCCGCGACCGCGTCCGCAAGATCCGGTTCTTCCAGCCCGACTCCTATCTGTCGATCGACTACGCCGCGCAGGAAGTAGAGGGCTGGCGTCTCGTGCGGCGCGACGGCAGCCGCCCGTCGATCGAAGGCGGCCCCGTTCCCGTGACGCGCGACGAGCCGCTCCGGCGTGAGCTCGCGGACTTCGTGCGAGCGGCACGCGACCGTTCCGCGCCGCTGGTCGATGGCGATGCCGGGCGACGGGCACTCGCGCTCGCGACGCGAATTGCGGAGAAGATGGAGTCCGTTATCTAAGAAATCCCAACTCCCAAAACCCAACTCCCAAATCGGAGTTCTGAAAGTTGGGATTTGGGATTTGGGGTTTGGGAGTTGACACAACGAACGATGTTTGCTGATCTGACCGAATTCATCCAGGCGTTGGATCGAGAACGAGAACTCGCGAGAATTCCTGATCCAGTGAGTCCGGACCTCGAGATCTGCGCCCTCACCGACCGCGTGTCGAAGTCGGCTGGCGGCGGGCCCGGCCTGCTGTTCGAGCGGCCGGCGGGATTCGACATCCCGGTTGCGATCAACCTGTTCGGCTCCATGAAGCGGATCTGCATGGCGCTCGGCGTCGCGACGCTCGACGATCTCGCGCACGAGATCGAGGATCTGACGACCCCGAAGATTCCCGGCGGCCTGGTGGACGCGCTGAAGATGCTGCCGATGGTCAATCGCCTCCGCGATCTCATGCCGAAGACCGTCAGCGACGCGCCATGCCAGGAAGTCGTCAGGAAGGACGGATCGCTCGACGATTTTCCCATCCTGAAATGCTGGCCCGAAGACGGCGGGCGGTACATCACGTTCCCACTCGTGTTCACGAAGGACCCGGAATCCGGCACCCGCAACATCGGCACCTACCGCATGCAGGTGTTCGACGGACGCTCGACCGGCATGCACTGGCAGCGCCACAAAGGCGGCGCCCAGCACTACCGCGTTGCGGAGCGCCTGGGGAAGCGAATGCCGGTCGCCGTGGCGCTGGGGCCGGATCCCGCGCTGGCGTACTCGGCGACGGCGCCGATGCCCGAAGGCCTCGACGAGCTGATGCTGGCTGGGTTTCTTCGCCGTGAGCGCGTCGAGCTGGTCAAGTGCGTGACCGTTGATCTGGAAGTCCCGGCGAACTCGCAGATCGTGCTCGAAGGGTACGTCGAACCAGGTGAGCGCCGCCGCGAGGGCCCGTTCGGCGATCACACCGGTTTTTATTCACACCCCGACGACTATCCGGTCTTTCACGTGACGTGCATCACGCACCGCAAGCATCCGGTTTACCTGACGACGATTGTCGGGATACCGCCGATGGAGGATTACTACCTCGGCAAGGCCAGCGAGCGCATCTTCCTGCCGCTGATCAGGAAGACGCTGCCCGAAATCGTCGACATGCATTTCCCGGCCGCCGGCATTTTCCACAACATCGTCATCATCTCGATCGACAAGCGCTACCCGGGACACGCGCGCAAGATCATGAACGCGTGCTGGGGCCTCGGCCAGCTGATGTTCTCGAAGACGGTCATCGTCGTCGACAAGGATGTCGACGTTCAGAACGAGGCTGAGGTCGCCTGGATCGTCGGGACACACTATGATCCCGAGAGGGACATTCAGTTCACGCGCGGGCCGGTCGACGACCTCGAAGACGCGAGCGATCTCGCGGCCTACGGAAGCAAGATGGGCATCGACGCCACGCGGAAATGGCCATCGGAAGGCTTCAAGCGGCCGTGGCCAAAGAAGATCGCGACCACACCGGAGGCGGATCGGAAAGCCGTGGAGCTGTGGGAGAAGATCCGGCGGGGATGGAAACCATGACCGCGCTGCAGGACGTGGCGGAGCGCATTTCACGCGGTGACGTGCTGTCGAACAGCGACGCCCAGCTGATCCTCGAAACCGACGACATCGTGTCCGTCGGGATGCTTGCCGACGAGGCGCGCCGGCAGCGGCACGGCACGCGCACGACGTTCGTCCGCGTTTACCAGATACACGTCGCTGCGCCGTCATCGCCCCTTCCGCCTCGGGTTCATGCGGGCGAGTTCAGGATCATCGGCACGCCGGTTGACGCCGACGCCGCGGAAGTGGCCGTGCGATCGGCGGCCGCGCTGGCCGGCAGCATTCCATTGACCGGATTCTCGCTCGCCGATCTGAGCGACATCGCCGGCTCGACGCCAGCGCTCGGATCGCTCTGCAGCCGGCTGCGTGGCGCGGGACTGAAAGCGATAGCGGACGTGCCGGTCGATCTCCTCGGCGATGCGGCGGCCGCTGTGAAGGCCGCCCGCGGAGCCGGACTCGATGTGCTGCGGCTGACGGTCCATGCCGCAGCCGATGATTCGCGCTACTCGATGGTCGACAGGGCCCGCGCCCTCCAGGACGAAGCCGGCGGTTTCGCCGCCTTCGCGCCGCTTCCCCGCACCTTTTCCGTCAGCGAGCCGACGACCGGATATGACGACGTCAAGCAGGTCGCGCTGGCGCGGCTGCTCGTGGGGAACATTCCGTCCATCCAGGTGGACTGGCCGCTCTACGGTCCGAAGCTCGCGCAGGTCGCGCTGACGATGGGCGCTGACGACGTCGATGGGGTCGAGGCAATCGACCCCGGAGTCCTTGGAACGCGGCGAAGTCCGATCGAGGAGATCAAGGGGAACATCCGCGCCGCGTTTCTCGAACCGGCTGAGCGCGACGGCCGCTTCGATCTTCTGCCCGGCTGACGCGCCGCCCCGGCCGCTGACCTCATGTCTGCCGCTCACTCACAGATTCGCCTTGGCGCTGTCGACTACCTGAACGCCCGGCCCCTCGTGTATGGGCTCGAAATGCGCAGCGACCTCTTCATGCTGCGGTTCGACGTGCCCTCGAAGTGCGCCGCGCTGCTGCACGAGGGCTCCATCGACGTCGGGATGATCCCGTCGATCGAATACCTGCGCGGCTCGTCGGAGTACCGCATCGTGCCGGATTGCGCGATCGTATCGGACGGCCGCGTCGCCTCGGTCGCGCTGTTTTCGACGAAGCCGATCGAGCAGGTGCGGTCGATCGCCGCCGATACGAGCTCCCGGACGTCGAACGGGCTCGTCCGCGTGCTGTGCTACGAGTCGTTCGGCATCGACCCGGAGTTCGTGCCGATGCCGCCCCGGATTGACGAAATGCTTACGAGATGCGATGCGGCGCTGCTCATCGGCGACCCGGCGCTGTATCTGGATCATGCCGCGCGGGGGATCGAGAAGATCGACCTTGGTGAGCAATGGACAAAGCTGACGGCGCTGCCGTTCGTCTGGGCGTTCTGGGCGGGACGGGCGGGCCTCGTGCCGCCGGACGCGGTCGCAGCCCTGCGGCGGGCGCGGGCCGCCGGCATCGCGGCGTCCGACGCGATCGCGGACGCGTATTGCGGCCCGCAGCGCGCGGCGCTGGGCCGGGCGTATCTGAGAGAGAATATCAAGTACACGTCCTCGGCGAGCGCGAACAGGCCGGTCTCGTCCGGTACTACCAACTGGCCGAGAAGCATGGCGTCGTCGCGGGCATCCAGATGCCGGCGTTCTACTGAAGACGTTCGTCAGCTCTCAGCTGTCAGCCGCTGAAAGCTGACGGCTGATAGCTGAAAGCCGATTTCGTGATCGATCAACTGGCGGCGAAAGTCAGGAACGGTGGCCGGCTCGATCGAGCCGAGGCGCTGGAGCTCTACCTGGACGCGCCGACGGCGATGCTCGGCCGGCTCGCAGACCAGGTTCGCGCGCGCCGGCATCCCGACCGGATCGTCACCTACATCATCGACCGCAACGTCAACTACACCAACGTCTGCGTCGCCCGCTGCAACTTCTGCGCGTTCTACCGGCCGGTCGGATCGGCCGAAGGCTACGTGCTCGGATTCGAGGAGATCTTCCGCAAGATCGACGAGACGATTGCGCTCGGAGGCGGGCAGCTGCTGCTGCAGGGCGGACACAACCCCGACCTGCCGCTGGAGTGGTACGAAGACCTGTTTCGCGCCGTGAAGGCGCAGTATCAGTCGTTCCGCCTCCATGCGCTCTCGCCGCCGGAAGTCATCCACATCTCCAGGCTCTCGCGGCTGCCGGTCCCCGCGGTCATCGATCGGCTCGTGGCTGCGGGCCTCGACAGCATCCCGGGCGGCGGCGCCGAGATCCTGGTCGACCGCGTCCGTCAGCTGCTCAACTGCTACGGCAAGGCGACGGCCGACGAGTGGCTCGACGTCATGCGGCACGCGCATCGCGCGGGCCTGCGGACGACAGCCACGATGATGTACGGCACCGTCGAGACGATGGACGAGCGGCTGGAGCATCTTTTCAGGCTGCGCGAGGTGCAGGACGAGACCGGCGGTTTCACCGCGTTCATTACCTGGAGCTATCAGCCCGAGCACACCGAGCTTGGCGGCGGGGAAGCCACCGGCATCGACTACCTGCGGACACTCGCCATCGCCCGTCTCGTGCTCGACAACTTCGACAACCTGCAGTCCTCGTGGGTGACGCAGGGCGGCAAGGTCGGCCAGCTCAGTCTCGCGTTCGGCGCGAACGACATGGGCAGCGTCATGATCGAAGAGAACGTCGTCCGGGCCGCCGGCGCGAGCTACTGCATGGACGAGATCGAGATCGTGCGCAACATCGAGAACGCGGGCTTCGTGCCGAAGCGCCGCAACATGCACTACGAGATCCTCGGCGATCCGATCTTCCGCGAACGCGCCGTTCCGCGGATGCTCGAGCTCGCGGTGGCGCGGACGGAAGGAGACACCAGCCGGCCGCCGGAGATCAACCGCTACGCCGCGCGCAGCGCGGCCGAAAAGAAAGCCCGCCTTCGCTCGCTGGACGAGAAAGGGCTTCGGCGCGGCAAGCCCCGCCTCACCGGCCACTGATGCCGCTGCTGCACCACGCGGCGTGGGTGCTGCCAATCGCCGGGCCTCCCATCCGTGACGGCCTCGTAGCGGTCGATCACGGCAAGATTGTCGATGTTGGCCAGGAATCTCTTCCCGGCCCCCGGCCCTTCGACGGTGCTCAGGGCAGGCCCCCGGCCCCTGGTCCCTGTTGTGCCATTCTTCCAGGTCTAATCAACGCGCACGCGCATCTCGAGCTGTCGTGGATGCGCGGGCAGGTCCCGCCCGCGCAGTCGATGCCCGCGTGGGTCGAGCGTCTGATGGCGCTGCGTCTCGCGGCAGGGGAGGACGCTCCAGAGCCCATCGCGGCGGCGATCGTCGAAATGCGCGCGAGCGGCACCGCGGCTGTCGGGGACATCACCAATTCCCTCGCCGCCTGGGACCCACTGGCCGACAGCGCGCTCTCCGCGGTCGTGTTCCTCGAACTGCTTGGCTTCAACGTGCCCGATCCCGAGAAGCTCGTTTCCAGCGCGGCAGAGCGGCTCGCGGCTCTGACGCCCGTCGCGTTGCTTCGCTCCGCCATCGTCCCGCATGCGCCCTATTCAGTGGCGCCAGCGCTGCTTCGAGCGATCGCCAGGTTCCCGCAAGAGGGACCGATCAGCGTGCACGTGGGCGAATCGCCGGATGAAATGGAGCTTCTTCGAAGCGGCCGCGGAGGGTGGCGGCAGCTCCTCGAAAAGTTCGGCGTGTGGACGGCGGACTGGATCCCCCCGGCTTGCGGTCCGGTGGAATTCCTGTCGCGCGCCGGGCTCCTGAACGAACGGCTGCTCGCGGTGCACTGCGTGCAGCTGACGAATGAGGAGCTGGCGCGGCTCGCCGAAGCAGGCGCTACCGTGGTCACCTGTCCGCGCAGCAACAAATGGGTTGGGGTCGGCGCGCCGCCAGTCGAGCGGTTTTACGCTGCGGGCGTCCGTGTGGCCATCGGCACCGACAGCCTCGCGAGCGTCGAAGACCTGAACATGTTCAACGAGATCGCGGCCGTCCGCGCGCTCGCGCCAGGGGTGCCGGCGAGCCGCATCCTGAAAAGCGCGACGCTGGACGGCGCGACGGCCCTGGGCTTCCGCCGCGAGCTCGGCTCAATCGAGCCCGGAAAGCGCGCCGAGCTCATTGCGGTCGACGTCCCGGCGGATGTCGCGGATGTGGAAGAATACCTTGTCAGTGGACGCGTCCAGCCATCGGATATCCGATGGCTCGAGGCTTACTGAACCATGTCAACTCCCAATTCCTCAACTCCCAACTCCCAATTCTTTTTCTGGGCTTTGGGTTCTTGGGAGTTTGGAGTTGGAACTTGGGAGTTGGTTCTTTTGGGAGTTGGCGGTTGGGAGTTGGCCTTTTTGGGAGTTGGGATTTAGGTGCTGGTACGCCTATGCGCCGCCTGAGAACCTACGCCTCGTTCGTGCGGTTCAGCCACAGCGTCTTCGCGCTCCCGTTTGCGCTGACCGGGGCGCTGCTCGCGCTCAACCGGACGGGCGAGTGGTCGCTGAACGCGATCGGCTGGCGTCTGCTCTGGATTGTCGTCGCGATGGTTGCGGCGCGAAGCGCGGCGATGGGGTTCAATCGGCTGGCCGACGCGCGCTGGGACGCGCTCAATCCGCGGACCGCCGGACGCGAGCTGCCGCGCGGCGCCATGTCGCGGAGCGAAGCGGCGATCTTCGTCGCGATCTCGGCCGCCATTTTCACCTTCTCCGCGTGGAAGCTGGGCCCCCTCTGCTTCGTCCTTTCACCCGTCGCGCTCGCGATCGTGTTCTGGTTACTCGCTTGCCAAGCGATTCACGTTCTACACGCAGTTGTTTCTCGGACTGGCGATGGCGGTGGCGCCGGTCGGAGGCTGGCTGGCTGCCGGCGGCCGCGGCGGATGGGAGCCGTGGCTGCTGGGCGTCGCCATAGGCACCTGGGTCGGCGGATTCGACGTCCTCTACGCATGCCAGGACCTCGACTTCGATCGCGCCCACGGCCTGCGTTCGATCCCCGTGAAGTTCGGCGTCGGACGCGCGCTCGCAATCTCGCGAGCGATGCACGTGATCACCGTCGCGTGCCTGGCGGCATTGAACGTCGTAGCGGATCTCGGCTGGCTGTATCTCGCCGGCGTCGCAGGCGTGGCGGCGCTCCTGGCCTGGGAGCAATCCCTCGTCAGCGAGCACGACCTGTCGCAGGTCAAGCGCGCCTTCGATCTGAACGGCTACGTCGGGATCCTTTACATGCTGACCACCGCGGTCGCGATCTGGATGCACTAGGACAACTCCCAACTCCCAAAAAGGCCAACTCCCAAAGCCACAGAGGCGGGTGGAGTTGAGAATCGGAGGATGGGAGTTGGCAGTTTTGGGAGTTGGGAGTTTTTTTGGGAGTTGGGCGTTTCTTGGGCGTTGGGAGTTGACAGCTGGGAGTTGGGATTTGGAAGTTGGAAATTCGTACGTCGTAGCAGTTACCGGCGCCAGCGGCGCGTTCTATGCGACGCGGACGATGGCGGCGCTGCTCGAGCGGGGATGTCATCTCGAGCTGATCGTCTCGGACTACGGCCGGCGGCTGCTGCGTGACGAGCTTGGCGAGACCGCTTCGGTCGACAAGCTGTCGCAGTATCTCGAAAACGCGTACGGCGGCGGCGTCCGCGCCGGCACCTGGACGTTGCACAGCAACAAGGATCTGGGCGCCAAGATTGCGAGCGGCAGCCAGGACTGCCGGGGCATGGTCGTCGTCCCCTGCTCGATGAAGACGCTGGCCGGCATCGCGCACGGGCTGTCGCGAAATCTCGTCGAGCGCGCGGCCGACGTGATGCTCAAGGAGCGGCGCACGCTGATCGTCGTGCCGCGCGAGACGCCCATGAGCCTGCCGCAGCTGCGCAACATGGTGCTCTGCGCGGAAGCGGGCGCGATGGTGCTGCCGGCGATGCCGGCGTTCTACCAGATGCCGAAGACGCTCGACCACCTCGCCGATTTCATGGCGGGAAAGATCCTGTCCGCGTTGGGGTTTTCCCACGAGCTCTATCCGTCGTGGAAGGGATGACCGCGCCCGACAAGACGCCCGGCCGCATCGCCGGGATGTTCGATGCGATCGCGCCGCGGTACGACTTACTGAATCATGTCCTGAGCGTCGGGCTCGATCGCGGCTGGCGCGAGCGGGCCGTCGATGCGCTTCAACTGCCCAACGGCGCGCAGGTCATCGATCTGTGCACCGGAACCGCCGATGTGGCGGTGGCGATCGCCCGGCGCGCGCCCGGGCATCGGATCGTCGGCGTGGACTTCGCGGCGGCGATGCTCCGCCTCGGGCTCGACAAAGTATCCTCGCTGGGTCTGGCCTCGCGCATCCGCCTTGTGCGTGGCGATGCGACGCAGATCCCCCTCCGCAGCGGCACCTGCGATGCCGCGACGATTGCCTTCGGCATCCGGAACGTCGTCGCCCCCGACCGCGCGCTGGCGGAGCTGGCGCGCGTGCTCAGGCCCGGCGCGCGGCTCGCGATCCTCGAGTTCGGTCAGCCGAGGATCCCGGGGGTGCGGACGCTCTATGCGTGGTACTTCCGCTATCTGCTCCCGCTCGTCGGACGTCTCGTCTCGAAACACCAGAGCGCCTACTCATACCTGCCCGCGTCGGTTGGGACCTTTCCGCCCCCGGCTGAGTTTGTCGGGCTCATAAAATCGCAGGGGTTCACGGCCGTCAAAGCCGTCCCGCTGACGTTCGGCGTCGTCTATCTGTATATCGCCGAGCGGTCCGGCTACTGAAGAGTTCGTTCCTCGGAACGCGGATGTTATACTCGTTAAGTTCCTGATGTACTTCAACTTCGAGGACGATCGGCCCGACACGCCGACTATCGCGCGCGCCATCTCGTCGCGCGAAGGCGTGCTCCTGTCGATCATCGTCCACCTCCTCGCCGTCATCATCATTCTGATTCTTCCGACGCTTCCGTTCGTGAAGGCGGCGGAGCAGCGACGGCAGCAGGCGCTCGAAGCGCAGCGTCTCCAGGAACAGGAGCGGGCTCGTCAGAATGCGCGGTTCGTTTTCGTCCAGCCCAAGGTCGACATGCCGGCGCCAAAGCCGCCGCCCCGGCCTGAGCTGTCGGACATCGATCGCCGTGCGAGCACGGTCGAGCGGGCGCCGAAGCCGACCAATCCGCTTCCGTTTTCCCGGGGTAATTCGGCGGAGAGGATCGACGCCGGCGAACCGGTGCAGCAGCGCGCCAAACCGGTCGATGAGCCTCCCGCGCAGGTCGCGGATGGCGATCGGTCACGGATGGGGCCGCCGCTGGTCGAGGCGCCGAACGGCTACCATTCGCCCTCGGCCGACGCGAACCGGCAGCCGTCGAACAACAAGTCGGTCGGCATCATCGCCGACGCCATCCGCAACGTCCAGAAGTACGCGCAGGGCGAGAGCTTTGCGAACCTGCAGGGCGGCGCCGATCAGAATTTCGCGCCGTTCATCCAGTTCGATACCAAGGGGGTCGAGTTCGGCCCCTGGCTGCGGCGGTTCGTCGCGCAGGTCCGCCGCAACTGGATCCCGCTCATTCCCGAGGCCGCGCGCAGCCTTCACGGCCACGCCGTGATCACGTTCTTCGTTCACCGTGACGGCCGGATCACCGACGTGACGGTGGCGAAACCGTCGACGGTCGACGGCTTCACGCGCGCGGCCTTCTACGCGATGCTCGCGTCGAATCCGACCATGGCGCTCCCGCCCGAGTACCCGAAGACAAGGTGTTCTTCACCGTCACGTTCTTCTACAACGAACGTCCAGACTGATGGAAGGTCCCACGCGCACGCAGCAGATCGGCCTGCTGATCGTGCTGGCCGCGCTGGTCGTGCTGGCGCTCGCCCGCGCGCTGACGGCGCCGTGACCACGCGCCCGCGGCTGGTGGCCGTGCTGGGTCCGACTGCCACCGGCAAGAGCGCGCTGGGCCTCGCGCTGGCGCGGCGATTCGACGGCGAGGTGGTCAGCTGCGATTCGACCGCTGTGTACCGCGGCTTCGATATCGGCACCGACAAGGTCCCGCGCTCGCAGCAGCAGGGCGTTCCCCATCACCTGGTGGATGTCGCGGATCCGACCGAGGAATACTCAGCCGCGAGGTACGCGCAGGACGCCGCCGCCGCGGTGCGGTCGATCACCGCACGAGGGAAACTCCCGATTCTCGTCGGCGGCACGGGGCTGTACTATCGCGCGCTGACGAGAGGCTTCTTTCCGGGCCCCGGCAGGGATTCGGCGCTTCGTTCGCGGCTCGAAGCGATCGCGGCGAAGAAGGGTCCCGAGAAGCTGTCGCGAATGTTGAGGCGGGTGGATCCGCAGTCCGCGGACCGTATCCAGCCGCGGGACTTGAAACGCCTCGTGCGCGCCCTGGAGGTCTACCTGCTGACCGGGCGCGCGCTGAGCGATCATTTCGATGCGACGACGGCGCCGCTGCCGGAGTACGACGTCGCCGCGTTCGGGCTTCGCATCTCGCCGGAGCAGACGGCGGACCGGGTGGCGCGGCGGGTCGACGCGCAATTCGAGCAGGGCCTGCTGGACGAGATCAGGGGCCTGCTGGCGTCGGGCGTTCCGGAAACCGCGCATCCGTTCGGCGGGCTCGTCTATCGTCAGGCGCTCGAGCATCTGAAAGGCCGGCGCGACGAGGCCGCGACGCGCGAACTGATCGTGCGCGAGAACCGGAGGTACTCGCGACGCCAGTTGATCTGGTTCCGGAAAGAGCCTAATCTACAATGGTTTTTCGCTGCGGGTGAGCGCGCTGAGACGCAAGACGAGGTCGCGCGCGCGGTCGCGGCGCTGGAGCGACATCGAAATGCCACAGACGCGTGAGACGAAGCCGGCCCCTGCCCAGCCCAACATCCAGGACGTGTTTCTCAACTACGCGCGTCGCGAAAAGCTCCCCGTACTTATCCGGCTGATGGATGGCAGCGAGTTCGAAGGGCGCGTGAAGAACTTCGATCGCTTTGCGGTGATCGTCGAGCACAGCGGCGCCGACCACATGATCTTCAAGCACGCGATTGCCACCATCCGCTCGCCGCGGCCGATGAGCAACTACTACTCCAGCCACGACGCCTGAGCGCGGTCCGACACCATGGAGCGCGGGCGGCCACGCCGCGTCTTTCTCATCGTCCTCGACAGCGTCGGCATCGGCGAACTGCCGGACGCCGCGACCTACGGCGACACCGGCAGCAACACCGTCGGCAACATCGCGCAGGGATTTCCGCTGGCCGTTCCCACGCTCCGCCGGCTCGGGCTCGAACGGCTCGTCGCGCTGCCGGGACCGGCGAGCGGCGCGACGCCGCTTGGCGCGTTCGGGCGCATGGCGGAGGCGTCGCCCGGCAAGGATTCGGTCACCGGGCACTGGGAGTTGATGGGCCTCGTCCTCGATCGGCCGTTTCCGGTGTTCCCGCACGGGTTTTCCCCCGAGCTCATGGCGGAATTCGAGCGGCGGATCGGGCGCCGCACCATCGGCAACAAGGCGGCATCGGGCACCCTGATCATCGACGAGCTCGGCCCTGAGCACCTCCGCACCGGCTCGCCAATCGTTTACACGTCGGCCGACAGCGTCTTTCAGATTGCCGCGCACGAGGAGATCATCGCGATCGAGGATCAGTACCGGATCTGCGAGATTGCCTACGAGCTCGCGGCGATCGGGCTCGGCGTCGGACGCGTGATTGCGCGGCCGTTCGTCGGGCACCCCGGATCCTTCAAGCGGACCGCGAACCGGCGCGACTTCGCGCTGACACCGTTCGCGCCGACCCTGCTCGATCGCCTGAAGGACAGCGGACGGACGGTGCATGCGATCGGCAAGATCGAGGATCTCTTCGCCGGACGAGGCATCACCCGCGCCGTGCACACGAAGTCGGACGACCACGGCATGGACGAGATCGAGGCGGCGTTCGCCTCGACCCCGGAGGGCCTTGTCTTCGCGAATCTCGTCGACTTCGATACCGTCTACGGCCATCGGAACGACCCGGTGGGGTACGCGAAGAACCTCGAGCGATTCGACGTGCGTCTCGACAGGTTCCTGCCGCGCCTCCAGCCTGACGATGTTCTCTTCGTGACCGCCGATCACGGCAACGATCCAACCACGCCGAGCACCGATCACTCCCGCGAACACGTACCGCTGTTCGTCGTCGGATCGTCGGTGCGTGCCGGAACCGATCTGGGGCTGCGACCGAGCTTCGCCGATCTGGGGCAGACGATCGCCGAATTGTTCGACGTCGGTCCGCTGGCGCACGGCACGAGCTTCCTGCAGGACATCGTCTGAACGTTCACGCCTGATATCATGCCGGCATGAGTCGCGGTGATAGAGATGAGGAGTTGGACGGAGGAAGCGGAGATCTCAACACGGAGGCACGGAGGCACGGAGGTACACGGAGTTTGTAAGCATATTCGACGTGATATGAGTGGCCTGTGGCGCCGCGCTTGGCGCGGCACGAATCGGACAAGACCCGCGAATGCAAGTGGCCGTGGCGATCAGAGCCACTTGCATTCGTGGGTCTTGCCCGATTCGTCCGGCCCGCCGAAGGCGGGCGGGCCACAGGCCACCTCCGTGAAACTCCGCGTCTCCGCGTCTCCGTGTTGAAAGCTCTGTGTTCTCCGCCTCCTCCTCTTCTCGAACACCGTGTTCTCAATAGGGAAAACACATGACGGCATTGGCGGGCGTCTTGATCGTGTCATGAGGATTCGCGAACAGCTCGAACAGCGCGAGCGCGAGATCCTCGCGCCGCAGGCGGCAAAGAGCGGCGACAGCCGCGGCCGGCTGCGGCCGGAGGAAGAAGATCCGATTCGTCCGGCGTTTCAGCGCGACCGCGACCGCATCATCCACTGCAAGGCGTTCCGCCGGCTGAAACACAAGACGCAGGTGTTCTTCGCGCCGGCGGGCGATCACTACCGGACCCGGCTCACGCACACCCTCGAGGTGTCGCAGATCGCCCGCAGCATCGCCAAGGTGCTGCGGCTGAACGAGGAGCTGACCGAGGCGATCGCGCTCGGCCACGATCTCGGCCACACGCCGTTCGGCCACGCGGGGGAGCGTGTCCTCCAGCAGATCGTTCCGGGCGGCTTCGAGCACTACGAGCAGAGCCTGCGGATCGTCGACGTGCTCGAGCGCGAGGGGCAGGGCCTGAACCTCACCTGGGAAGTCCGTGACGGCATCGCCCGCCACTCGAAGGGCAAGCATGGCGTCCCGGTCGGCGCCGATCCCGCACACCGCGCCAGCACGATCGAAGGCCAGGTGGCGCGCGTCGCCGACATCATCGCCTACGTGAACCACGATATCGATGACGCAGTGCGGGCAGGGTTGTTGAGGGAAGGGGACCTGCCGCCCGACCGCGTCAGGGTGCTCGGCAAGTCCGCGTCAGAGCGCATCGGCCGCATGGTGACCGACGTGGTCCTCCAGACGCTCGACGGCGGTGTGACCGAGATCCGGATGAGCGACGACATCCTGCAGGCGACGATCGGGCTGCGCAGCTTCCTGTTCGACGCCGTGTACGAGAACGAAATCGCCACCGCGGAGTTCAAGAAGGCGTCGGGAATCCTCGGCGGCCTTTGGACCCGCGTGCGCGAGCAGCCGGAACAATTCCTGGACCTTGGCACCGTCCAAAAGGAAGGGCTGGATGCCGCCGCGCGGGACTTCCTGGCCGGCATGACCGACCGCTACGCGGTCAACCTCTACGAGGAACTGTTCATTCCGAAGCCCTGGGTGTCGGCGCGGGGCATCTAGCGCCCAAGGCCGGAGGGCCCGAGCGCCCAGCACCCAACGCCGAGCGCCGAGCGCGCTAGCGCCGTTTTCGGGCTATAATTACCGTTTGTCCGCCCGCAACAGGGGCCGGCAGTAACCATGCTCCTCGACCTCAACAGACTCCAGGGCGCCCGGGATCACGTCGAACGGACGTTCGAGCCGTCGGCCTTCGATCCGCCTGACGAGGAATATCGTGTGGCGGCCCCGGTCGAGCTGTCGATGGACGTGCAGAAATCGGGCGGGGATGTCTACAACGTCGGCGGCCGCGTGCGCACGCGGCTCGAGCTGACGTGCAGCCGTTGCGTCGAGCCGTTCGACGTGCCGGTCGACGCGGAGTTCGATCTTCGCTACGTCCCGCAGTCCGAGAACGCGGGTGAGGGAGAGCGTGAAGTCGCCGAGGACGACCTGACGACCGCGTTCCACCGCGGCGGGATGCTGGATCTTGGTGAGCTGCTGCGCGAACAGTTCGTGCTCGCGCTGCCGATGAAGCCATTGCACGACGAAGCGTGCCGCGGGCTCTGCCCCGAGTGCGGCGCGAACCTGAATCGCACCGACTGCGGGCATGCGCAGAGATTTGAAGATCCCCGGCTCGCGCCGCTGAAGGGGCTGTTGAACCGACCGAAGGAGAATTGAAGTGCCCAATCCCAAACGCCGGCATTCGAAAACGCGCACGGCCAAGCGTCGCACCCACGACGCGTTGAAGCCGGTGGCGTCCGGCATCTGCCCGCAGTGCCAGGAAGCCAAGGTCCCGCACCAGGTATGTCCGCACTGCGGCTACTACCGCGGTCGCCAGGTGAGAGAGGTGGAAGAGACATAGCTCTCAGCTATCAGCTCTCAGCTGTCAGCTCTCAGCTGTCAGCTCTCAGGTATCTGCTGATAGCTGACGGCTGACAGCTGACAGCTCTAGCCATGCGTATCGCCATCGACGCGATGGGCGGCGATCAGGCGCCCGCCAGCATCATTGCCGGGGCGCTGGTGGCTGCACGTCATCTCCAGTGCGGCCTGCTGCTCGTCGGCGCGCGCGGCATTCTCGAACACGAGCTTGCGAAACATCCCGGATCCGCATCCGTTGATATCGACTTCGTCGAGGCGGCGGAGCGGATCGACATGGGGGAATCGGCGGCGGCGGCGCTGCGCCGGAAGCCGGGCGCGTCGATTCGGGCTGCGGCGGATGCGGTCAGGGACGGCCGCGCCGACGCGCTGTTCAGCGCCGGCCATACCGGCGCCACCGTCATCGCGGCGCACGCGGCGTTCGGGCGCATTCCCGGCATCGAGCGTCCCGCCCTGGCGACGATCATCCCGACCCGTGATTCTCCGGCGGTGCTGCTGGACTCCGGCGCCAGCGTCGAATGCCGTCCGCACCATCTCGTGCAGTTCGCGGTGATGGGGTCGGCATATGCGCGCGTCGCGCTCGGCTGCGCCAATCCACGCGTCGGGCTGCTGTCGGTCGGCGCCGAAGAAAGCAAGGGGAACGAGCTGACCCGGGAAGCGCACCAGCTTCTCCGATCGGCGCCGGTTCGGTTCATCGGCAACGTCGAAGGCCCGGATGTATTTCGCGGCGAGGCGGACGTGATTGTCTGCGACGGATTCACCGGCAACGTGACGCTGAAGATTGGTGAAGGACTGGTCGAAGCGGTCGACTCGCTGCTGCGCGCCGAGTTGTCGGCGACGTTCGGCACCCGGGTCGGTTACCTGCTCTCGCGGCAGGCGTATCGCCGCTTTCGCCGGCGCCTGGACTACTCGGAATACGGCGGCGCCCCTCTCGTCGGCCTCAACGGCCTCTGCATCGTCGGACACGGCCGGTCGTCGGTCAAAGCAGTGCGAAACGCGGTGGCGATGGCCGCGCGCTTCGCGGCCGAGGGACTGGTCGCGCGGCTCGCTCACGAAGTTTCGTTGACACCGTCATGATTGCGTTCGTATTTCCCGGACAAGGCGCTCAGAAAGTCGGCATGGGCAAGGCCCTCGCGGACGCGTTTCCGGTCTGCCGCGAGACGTTCGAGGAGGCCGATGCCGCGCTTGGCGAGGCGCTGAGCACGCTGTGCTTCGCGGGCCCCGAAGATCGGCTGCAGCTGACCGAGAACACGCAGCCGGCCATCCTCGCCGTCAGCGTCGCCGCGTGCCGCCTGGCGGAATCGCGCGGCGTTCGCCCGGCGTTTGCCGCGGGCCACAGCCTTGGCGAGTACTCCGCACACGTTGCTGCCGGTACGTTATCCTTCGCGGATGCCTTGCGCACGGTGAGGCGTCGAGGGCAGTACATGCAGCAGGCGGTTCCGGTGGGCGAAGGCGCGATGTCGGCGATCCTCGGCCTCGATGCGGACGCGGTGGCCTCGGCATGCCGCGACGCGGCGGCCGAAACCGGCGGCCGCGTTGTGTCGCCGGCAAATATCAACGCGCCGGGACAGGTGGTGATTGCCGGCCACCACGACGCGGTGGCGCGGGCCGGCGCGCTGGCCAAAGAGAAAGGCGCGAAACGGGTCATCCCGCTCGCGGTGAGTGCCCCCTTCCACTGCGCCCTGATGAAACCGGCCGAGGAGCGTCTCGCGCCCGAGCTCCGCGCGCTGACGACGAACGACCCGTCGATCCCGGTGGTGGCAAACGTCGACGCCGAGCCGAAACGCGATGCCCGCTCCGCGATCGAGGCGCTCATCCAGCAGGTGTCATCGCCGGTTCGCTGGAACGACGTCGTGCGGCGGCTGATTGCGGAGGGCGTGACGCGGTTCGTCGAACTGGGGCCGGGAACGGTGCTCGCGGGTCTGATCCGGAAGATCGACCGGAGCGTCACCGTCGTGAGCGTCGAAGATGCCGCGGGCGTGTCGGCGCTGACGGAACTCCATATATGATTGATCTTTCGGGCCGCGTCGCACTCGTCACCGGTGCGTCCCGCGGCATCGGACGCGCCATTGCGACTCGTCTGGCGTCGCAGGGGGCGAAGGTCGTGGCGGCCGCGCGCGGCGACAACGCGCGGGAGGCGGCGGACGCGATCGTCGCGGCCGGCGGCGCCGCCGAACCGCTGACGCTCGACGTGACCGAATCGGAGGCCATCGACGCGGCGGTCAGCGGCGTGCTCGAACGCCACGGCCGCGTCGACATCCTGGTGAACAACGCCGGAATCACCCGCGATCAACTGATGCTGCGTCTCAAGCGCGGCGACTGGGACGCCGTGCTCGCAACGAATCTCACATCCGCGTTCACGCTCACGCAGGCCGTGCTGAAGCCGATGATCCGGCAGCGCGCCGGCCGCATCATCTGCATCAGCTCGGTGGTCGGCCAGAGCGGCAATGCCGGGCAGGCGAATTACGCCGCCTCGAAGGCGGGGCTGATCGGCTTCGCCAAGTCGGTGGCGCTCGAGGTCGCCTCGCGCAACATCACGGTGAACGTCGTCGCGCCGGGTATGATCGAGACCGACATGACCCGCGCGATCGCCGACCAGGCCCGTGAGGAATGGGAGTCCAGGATCCCGCTGAAGCGTCTGGGTAGGCCAGACGACGTGGCGGCAGCCGTGTGTTTTCTCGCCTCGGACGAGGCGTCGTATATTACGGGGCAGGTACTCGCCGTCAACGGCGGCATGTATCTTTAATCGGATGGAGGGCTGAATGGCCGTCGCGGACAAAGTGAAGAGCATCATCGTGGAACAGCTGGGCGTCGACGAGGAGGAAGTGACCCCGGACGCGTCGTTCGTCGACGATCTGGGCGCCGACTCGCTGGACACCGTCGAACTGGTGATGGCCTTCGAGGAGGAGTTCGGCATCGAGATCCCTGACGAGGATGCCGAGAAGATCACCCGGGTGAAGGAAGCGATCGAGTACATCGAATCGCACAGCAAGAAAAAGTAGGGGAGGCTCATTGAGCAGGCGAGTCGTCGTGACGGGCGTCGGCCTCGTGTCGCCGCTCGGCATAGGGACCGAGGCGAACTGGGAGGCGCTCTGCGGCGGGCACAGCGGGATCGGACCGATCACCCGGTTCGACGCCGCGGCCTACTCGGCGCGGATCGCGGGCGAGGTCAAGGGGTTCAATCCGCTCGCCTTCATCGACAAAAAAGATGTCAAGAAGATGGACATCTTCATCCAGTACGCCATCGCGGCGTCGCAGTTCGCGATGGACGATGCCGGCTTGTCGGTGACCGAGGACATCGCGCCGCGCGTCGGGGTTTTCATCGCATCCGGCATCGGCGGGTTCAGCACCATCGAGCGCGAGCACAAGGCGCTGCTCGAGGGCGGCCCCCGGCGTATTTCTCCTTTCTTCATACCGGCGGCGATCATCAACCTCGCGGCGGGACAGGTGTCCATCCGCTTCAGCGCCAAAGGGCCCAACTCGGCGACTTGCACCGCCTGTTCTGCATCGGCGCACGCGATCGGCGATGCGCTCGAGATCATCCGGCGCAACGACGCGGACGTGATGATTGCCGGCGGCTCCGAAGCGGCCATCACGCCGATGGGGGTCGGCGGCTTCGCGGCAATGCGCGCGCTGTCGACGCGCAACGACGAGCCGCAGCGCGCCAGCCGGCCATTCGACCTCGAACGCGACGGCTTCATTATGGGTGAAGGGTCGGGCGTCGTGATTCTCGAGGAGCTCGAGTTCGCGCGCGAGCGCGGCGCCCCCATTTACGCGGAGCTGGTCGGCTACGGCATGTCGGCCGACGCCTTCCACATTACCGCGCCGTCCGAGGACGGGGACGGCGGGATGCGGGTCATGGCGGCGGCGCTGCGCGACGCCGGCATCACGCCCGACAAGATCGACTACATCAACGCGCACGGCACGTCGACGCCGTACAACGACAAGCTCGAGACGCTCGCCATCAAGCGGCTGTTCGGCGCGCACGCGCAGCAGCTCGCGATCTCGTCGACGAAGTCGATGACCGGCCACCTGCTTGGCGCCGCCGGCGGCCTCGAGGCCGGCATCACGGTGCTCGCGATCAAGCACCAGCTGATCCCGCCGACGATCAACTACGAGAACCCGGATCCGGAATGCGACCTCGACTACGTGCCCAACACCAAGCGCAGCGCGAAGATCGACTACGCGCTGTCGAACTCCTTCGGCTTCGGCGGCACCAACGGGGCGCTGCTGTTCAAGAAATATGAGGATTAGCTGACAGCTCTCAGCTGTCAGCTGTCAGCTGAGGGCGCTGGATAGCTGAGAGCTGAGAGCTGAGAGCTGATAGCTGAGAGCTGATAGCTTCTGACCATGAAGATAGCCGTCTGCATCAAACAAGTCGTCACCCGCGAGTGGCAGCTGCGCGTCAACGAGGGTACGACCTGGATTCGCGACAGCGACGCCAGCTTCGAGCTGAACGAGCCCGATGCCTACGCGCTCGAGGAAGCGCTGCGCCTGAAGGAAAAGCACGGCGGCGAAGTCGTGGTGTGCTCGGCCGGGCCCGCGCGCGCGTCGCAGGTCATCCGCGAGGCGCTGGCGAGGGGCGCCGATCGCGCGATCCACGTGGAGGCCGACGCGCTCGCGAGCGCGGACGCGTTTGCGGTGGCCGACGCGCTGGCGGCCGCCGTTCGCGACGAGAAATTCGATCTCGTCCTCACCGGCCTGCAGTCGGACGACCAGGGCTTCGGCCAGGTCGGCGTCGTGCTGGCCGAGAAACTCGGCATGCCGCACGCGACGATCATCATGGAAGTGCAGGCGTCAGAGTCGGGCCTTCGCGTGAAGCGCGAGCTCGAGGGCGGGTGGTTCCAGTGGGTGACGCTCCCGCTGCCCGCCGTGCTCACGATCCAGAGCGGCATCAATCAGCTTCGCTACGCCACACTCAAAGGCATCATGGCGGCCAAGAAGAAGGAGATCCGCAAGGTGGCGCCGGCGGCCGCTCAGGCGAACCAGCGCATCCTTCGCGTCTACTTCCCCGAAAAAGGCAAGAAGACGCACATGATTACCGGGTCGGCCGGTGATGCCGCGAAGGAGCTGGTGACACGGCTTCGCGACGATGCGAGGGTGCTGTAGCCATGATTCTGGTGATCGCAGAACAGCGTGACGGAAAGCTGAATCGCGCGTCGTGGGAAACGATTGCCGCCGCGCAGCAGGCGGGCGGACCGGTGAAGATCGCCGTCGTCGGCAAGAGTGTGGACGCGGTGGCGGGAGAGCTTGCCGCCGCCGACGCCGCCGAGATCGTGCAGGCCGATCACGACGCGCTGGGCGGCTACACCGCGGACGGCTACGTGCTCGCGGCAGCGGCGCTCATCGAGCAGGAGAAGCCGTCGCTGGTGTTCCTGCCGCACACCTACCAGACGAGGGACTACGCGCCGGCGCTGGCCGCCCGTCTGGGACGCGCTCTGATCACCGACGTCACCGCCGTTCGCCAGCAGGACGGCGCGCTCGTTTACACGCGCCCCGTGTTTCAGGGGAAGCTGAATGCCGACGTCGCGCCCGCCGGTCCCGCGCCGCACATCGTGACGTTCCAGATCGGCGCGTATCGCGCGGACGCCGCCAAGCGTGGAGCGAGCGCCGCGCCGGTGCGCAAGGCGAGCGTCGACGTCGACGCGAGCAAGATCAGGCAGCGCCCGGAACCGCCCTTCAAGGAAGCCAAGCAGGCGGTTGACCTCTCGCAGGCCGAGCGGATTGTGGCGGTTGGCCGCGGAATCAAGGGGCAGGAGAACCTGAAGCTCGCCGAACAGCTGGCGCAGGCGATGGGCGCGGAGATCGCCGCGTCGCGGCCGATTTGCGACTCCGGGTGGCTGCCGATGGATCGCCAGATCGGGAGCTCCGGTCAGACCGTCGCGCCGAAGCTCTATGTGGCGCTCGGCATCTCGGGCGCGATCCAGCATCTCGTCGGCATGAAGGGATCGCGGACCATCGTCGCGATCAACAAGGACGCCGAGGCGCCGATCTTCGAGATTGCCGACTACGGCATCGTCGGGGACCTCTTCGAGATCGTCCCGGCCATGGTCGCGGAGCTGAACAAATAACGCGGACATGGAGCGCGAGACCCTCGAGGTCGACATCCTGATCGTCGGCGGCGGACCGGCAGGCATGTCGGCGGCGCTGCGCCTGGCGCAGCTGCAGAAAGAGTCCGGCGGCGAGCCGCTCGCGATCGCGGTGCTCGAGAAGGCGAGGGAGGCCGGCGCGCACATGCTCTCGGGCGCCGTGCTGGACCCCTCGGCGCTGCATGCGCTCGTCCCCGACTTCAAGGAAAAGGGGGCTCCGCTCGCGACCGAAGTGCACCACGATTCGGTGTACTACCTGACGCGCAGCTCGAAGCTCCGGTTTCCGATCACGCCGCCGCCGCTCCAGAATCACGGCAACTACATCATCTCGCTGAACCGGTTCGTGAAGTGGCTGTCCGGCCTGGTCGAAGCCGAAGGCATCGACGTGTTCACGGGCTTTCCCGCCACGGAAGTGCTCTACGAGAACGGCGCCGTCGCCGGCGTGCGAACGGGCGACCGCGGCATTGGCAAGCATGGCGAGACGAAGCCGAACTTCGAACCCGGCGTGGATATCCGCGCCAAGGTCACGATTCTCGCCGACGGAGTGCGCGGCAACCTGACGAAGGCATTGGTGCGGCGGCTCGCGCTCGACGCGGAGCGCGCTCCGCAGTTGTACGCGATCGGCATCAAGGAGTTGTGGGAGGTCCCCGAGGGGCGCATTGCTCCCGGGAGCGTGATACACACGATGGGGTATCCGCTCCGGATGGAAGAGTTCGGCGGCGGGTTCCTGTATGCGATGCCGAATGGCGTATTGTCCGTCGGTTTCGTCACCGGGCTCGATTACAAGGACCCGATGTTCGATCCGCACGTGCGGTTCCAGCACTACAAGCGGCACCCGCTGATCTCGGAGCTGCTGGCCGGCGGCCAGATGGTTCGCTACGGCGCGAAAGCGATTCCCGAGGGTGGCTGGTATACGATTCCGCGCGTGCACGCGGACGGTGTGCTGATCGCGGGCGACGCCGGCGGGTTTCTGAACTCGCTGCGATTCAAGGGCATCCATCTGGCGATGCGGACCGGCATGCTTGCCGCCGAGACGGCGTTCGCGGCGGTCCGCGCCAACGACGTGTCCGCCTCGAAGCTCAAGAGCTACTCGGATGCGATCGAATCCGGCGACGTCCGCAAAGAGCTGTATCCGGTGCGGAACGTCCACCAGTCCTTCACCTACGGGCTGATTCCGGGCGTCATGTACTCGGGCTTCTCGCTGGTCACTGGCGGCTGGTGGGTTCGCGATCCGATGCCGGCGCACGCGGGCTACGCGCGGATGTCGACGATCGCGGACTACTACAAGGACGGCCGGCCGGATCCCGATGCGACGATGAATCCAGCCCGCATCGATCGCCAGCTCACGTTCGACCGCCTGACCAACGTCCACTTCTCGGGCACTCGGCATCCCGAGGATCAGCCGTCACACCTGATCGTCCACGACGCGGACATCTGCCGCACGCGATGCCGCGAAGAGTACGGCAACCCGTGCACCCGCTTCTGTCCGGCGAACGTCTACGAGATGGTCGACGCGGGCGACGGCACGAAGCGCCTGCAGATCAACCCGTCGAACTGCGTGCACTGCAAGACCTGCGACATCATGGATCCCTACCAGGTGATCGACTGGGTGCCGCCGGAAGGGGGCGGAGGGCCGCAGTACGAAGGCATGTGAGTTGACGCGAGGCCAGCGCGCCAAGGCGGCCGTCATCGCGGCGGTGGCGTCGCCGGCGATCGGCCTGTTGTGCCGGACGCTGAAGTGGCGGATCGACGGCGACCGGCACTTCGACGAGATCAGGCGCGCCGGCCGCCAGCCGATCCTCGCGGTCTGGCACGGGCGGATCCTCCCCGGCCTCTTCTACCTGCGACACCGCGGCATCGTCGTCATCACCAGCCAGAACTTCGACGGCGAATGGATCGCGCGGATCCTGACGCGATACGGCTTCGGCACCGCACGGGGGTCCACGTCCAGGGGCGGGGCCCGTGCGCTCGTGCAGCTGCGTCGCGACTTGTCGGATGGTCGGCCTGTCGCGTTCACGGTCGACGGCCCCCGCGGGCCCGCGCGCGTCGCGCAGCCTGGCGCGGTCTGGCTCGCCGGCGCGACGGGCAACCCGATTCTGCCGTTCCACATCGAGAGCGATCGCTACTGGACGCTGGGGAGCTGGGACCGCACGCAGATACCGAAGCCGTTCAGCCGCGTTGCCATCGCGTTCGGTCCGCCGCTCGCGGTCGCGACGAACGAGCCGGCCGAGATCGACCGCATGCGCGTCGAGCTGGAGACGACGCTGCGCGCTCTCGAAGATCGCACCAAGGCGATGCTCCGGAACCCGCGATGATCCTGATCACCTCTCCCGTCTTCGAGGAGCACGTCACGCCGCCTGGGCACCCGGAACGTCCGGAGCGCGCGCATGTGTTCGATGTCGTCGCCGGCGACTGGACGGCGGCAGGCGGTGGTGTCGTCGCCCCGCGTGCCGCGTCGGTGGACGAGCTGTCGCTGGCGCACGATCGCGCCTACGTCGAGCGGATCATCGCGACGAAGGGCCTCGCGGCGATGCTCGATCCGGACACCTTCACGTCGCCCGAGTCGGTCGACGTCGCGCTTCTCGCCGCCGGCGCGACCGTCCAGGCCGCGGAACATGCGATCGATCGGCGGGAACCGGCGTTCGCGCTCGTTCGGCCTCCTGGGCATCACGCAGAACGGGACCGGGCAATGGGGTTCTGTCTCTACAACAACGTTGCGGTAGCCGCCGCGGTCATGCTGCAGCGCGGCCTCTCGCGCATCGCGGTCGTCGACATCGACGTGCACCATGGCAACGGAACGCAGTGGATTTTCTACGACGACCCGCGAGTGCTGTACATCTCCACGCATCAATACCCGTTCTATCCGGGCACCGGAGCGGCAGACGAGGTCGGGACCGGCAACGGGAAGGGATTCACCGTCAACATTCCGCTCGAAGCAGGCTGTACGGACGCTGACTACGTGCTGGCCTATCGCACGATCGTGGCGCCGGTGCTCCACGAGTACGCGCCTGAGCTGGTGATCGTCTCGGCGGGGTATGACGCGCACGAACGCGATCCGCTCGCCTCGATGCGAATGAGCGCGGCGGGTTACGGCGCCATCGTCCGTATCGTGCGGGACGCCGCGATCGCGCACGGCCAGCTCGCGCTGGCGACCGAAGGGGGCTACGACCTGCCGGCGATGCGCGCGAGCCTCGAGGCGTCGTTGAGCGCCATCGACCGTTCGGAATACGCACTGCCGGCGTTCGGCGGCGCGGCGGTGCGCGGGGAGCGCGCGGTGGCGGCGGTGCGCGCGGCCGTCGAGCCGTTCTGGCGTGCGATATAATTTTCAGATCGTGCCCGAGTACAAGCCCCAGACAATCGAGAAGAAGTGGCAGGACCGCTGGCGGACCTCGCGGGCGTTCGAGGTCTCGGAGGATCCGGCGAAGCCCAAGTTCTACTGCCTGGAGATGTTCGCCTACCCCTCCGGCCACGCGCACGTCGGCCACGTCCGCAACTACATGATCGGCGACGTCGTCGCGCGCATGAAGCGCATGCGCGGGTTCAACGTGCTGCACCCGTTCGGGTGGGACGCGTTCGGCCTGCCCGCCGAGAACGCCGCGATCAAGAACCGGACGCACCCCGAGACGTGGACGCTCGAGAACATCGCCCACATGAAAGGACAGCTGCAGCGCCTGGGGATCAGCTACGCCTGGGAGCGCGAGATCGCCACGTGCCTTCCCGATTACTACAAGTGGAACCAGTGGCTGTTCCTGAAGATGCTCGAGCGCGACCTGGCCTACCGCCGCCGCTCGAACGTGAACTGGTGTCCGAGCTGCCAGACCGTCCTCGCCAACGAGCAGGTCGTGGACGGCAAGTGCTGGCGCTGCGACACGCCGGTCGTCACCCGCGAGCTGGAGCAGTGGTTCTTCAGGATCACGAAGTACGCCGACGAGCTGCTCGAGGCCGCCGATCGGCAGCTGCAGGAATGGCCCGAAAAAGTTCTGACGATGCAGCGGAACTGGATTGGGAGGTCCGAGGGCGCACGGGTACGGTTTGACTCGATCGAAGTGTTCACCACCCGCATCGACACCATCTACGGCGCGAACTTCCTGCTGCTCGCGCCTGAACATCCGCTCGTCCAGCAGTGGGCCGGCGCCGATGGCGACAAGTTCGGCGAGCAGCTGAAGCGGTTCCAGGGGCAGGATCGAACCGCGCGGATGACCGGCGAGGTGGAGAAGGAAGGGTTCGACACCGGCCGCACGGCGACGAATCCCTTCACTGGCAAGCCCGTGCCGATCTGGGTTGCGAACTTCGTGCTCGTCGAATACGGGACCGGCGCGGTGATGGGCGTGCCAGGCCACGATCAGCGCGACTTCGAGTTCGCGCGCAAATACGGCCTGCCGGTGACCATCGTCGTGCAGCCGGAGGGAGAAACGCTGAACTCAGACACGATGACGGCGGGATACGACGGCCCGGGCCGCCTCGTCAACTCCGGCGAGTTCGACGGTCTGCCGGCGGACGAAGCGATCGAGCGGATGACGGCGGAAGCCGAGAAGCGCGGCATCGGCCAGCGCACCGTCCAGTACCGCCTCAAGGACTGGGGGATCTCGCGGCAGCGTTACTGGGGCACGCCGATTCCGGTGATCTATTGCGAGAAGTGCGGGATGGTTCCCGTTCCCGTCGACGATCTGCCGGTGCTGCTGCCCAAGACCGTGGAGTTCACCGGCAGAGGCGACTCGCCGCTCGCCCAGATCGCCGAGTTCGTGAACACGACGTGCCCGAATTGCGGCGGCCCCGCGCGACGGGAGACCGACACGATGGACACGTTCGTCGATTCATCGTGGTACTTCTACCGCTTCTGCGATCCGAAGAACGACGGCGTGCCCTTCGAGCCCGAGATGGTCGGCTACTGGGGCCCGGTCGACTTCTACAGCGGCGGCATCGAGCACGCGATCCTGCACCTGATCTACTCGCGCTTCTTCGCGCGGGTGTTCCGCGATCTCGGCATGACGCACATCGACGAGCCGTTCACGCGCCTGCTCACCCAGGGCATGGTGCTCAAGAACGGCCAGGTCATGTCGAAGTCCAAGGGCAACGTCGTCGATCCCGACGACATGATCCAGAAGTTCGGCGCCGATGCGCTGCGGCTGTACGTGATGTTCGTCGCCCCTCCCGAAAAGGAGATCGAGTGGACGGACGCCGGCCTCGAAGGCAGCTTCCGGTTCCTGGCGCGCGTCTGGCGCCTGGTCGATCAGCTCGCCGAGACGGTTGGCGGAAAGGGGATTCCGGGTCCCGGGGAGCTCGAGCTGAACGACGCCGAGCGGGCGCTGCGCCGCAAGACGCACGAGACGATCCGGCGTGTGACGCTCGACCTCGACCCGCGCGTGCACCTCAACACGGCGGTCTCCGGGCTGATGGAGCTGGTCAACGAGTTGTATACGTTCTGCGGCAAGTCGGGCTGCCTGCGCGTGGGGCGCGAGGCCGACGACCCGGCTGCGGTCGGCATAATTGAGCGTGCCGCAACGGTTGCGGTGCTCAAGGAATCGCTCGAGTCGCTCGTGCTCATGCTGTCGCCATTTGCGCCACACATGGCGGAAGAGCTGTGGGAAGGTCTCGGACACACGGGTGGCGTGGTCGCCGCGGGCTGGCCGCAATACCAGGAATCGGTGGCCAAGGCCGAGGAGATCGTCGTGCCGGTCCAGGTGAACGGCAAGCTTCGCGGACGTCTGACCGTTCCCGCCGACGCCACGGACGATCAGCTGCGCGAGCTGGCCACCAGCGATCCGCAGGTCATGAAGTATCTCGAAGGGAAAACGGTGCGCAAGGTTGTCGTCGCCGGCGGCGGGCAGGGCAAGCTGGTCAGCATCGTCGCGAACTGATGCCGCGGGCACTCTGCCGGTTCATCGTTCTGGTTCTCGTGTCCCTGACGCTGTCGGGCTGCGGCTACTCGCTTGCCGGCCGGGGATCGTTCCTGCCGGAACACATCACGACGATCGGCGTGCCGCAGTTCGCGAACCACACGCCGGTGTTCGACATCGAGCAGCGGTTCACCGACAAAGTCCGATCAGAGCTGATCGGCCGCGGCCGCTACAAGGTCGTGCCCGAGCGCACCGGCGTCGACGCGGTCCTGATCGGCGAGCTGCAGTCGATCACGCTGTCGGTTGCCGCGTTCAACGAGCAGCAGGTGGCCACCAGGTACGCGTTGACGGTCGTGGTCAAGGTCGAGTTCCGCGATCTCAAGACCGACAAGGTGCTCTGGAGCAATCCGGCGTGGCCGTTCACCGACCAGTTCGACGTCACCAACGCCACCAGCGGCACCGACGCGAATGCGTTCCTCGGCAACGACATCAACGCCCAGGAGCGGCTCGCCTCCGAGTTCGCCCGCGCGCTCGTCAGCGCGATTCTCGAGGCGTTCTGATGCCGGCCGCGACGCCGTCCACTGTCCGCGCGCAAATCGCCCAGCGGAAGCCCGCACCCGTTTATCTCATCGTCGGAGACGACGATGTCGAGACCTCGCGGCTTGCCGCGGAGTTCGCCGCGCTCGTCGAGGAGGATCTTCGCGCGTTCAATGTCGAACGCGTGTACGCCACCGACAAGGGAGTGACCGCCGGTTCGATCGCGGACTCCGCCCGCCTCCTCCCGATGATGTCGGACATCCGCGTCGTCGTCGTGCTGCGCGCGGAGAAGCTGCTGAAGCCGAAGCGCCGTGGAAAGGCGGACGAAGAAGCGGCGGAGGACGACGACGAGGCGCCGACCGAGGTCGACGCGCTGGATGCTTACGTCAAGAGCCCCGAGACGCAGACCGTTCTCGTCTTCGTCGCCGCGGATGTCGATCGCAGCCGGAGGCTTTACAAGGCGCTGCAGAAGAACGCGACGATCGTCGAGTGCTGGGGGCTCCTGCCGGCGAAGGACGCGAAGGTCGATCTGCGTCAGGTCGCACGGCAGGCCGAGGCGCTCGCGAAGAAGGCGGTTGCCGAGGCCGGGCACGAGATCGAGCCGGCGGCAGCGCGTCTGGTCGCCGAGCGGGCCGGCACGAACATTACGACGCTTCGCGGTGACGTCGAGCGCCTGCTCCTATACGCCGCGGGCCGGCCGAAGATCACCATCGCCGATGTGCGGGAAGTCGTCAGCGGGGAAACCTCTCAGGACGTCTGGGCGGTCACCACCGCCATTCAGCGCGGCGATCGCGCCGAGGCGCTGCGGCAGCTCGCGCTATCGCTCGAGGCGGGCGGGGTGCCTTACCAGATTCTCGGACAGCTCGCCTGGTTCGCCCGCGACAAGCTGCCGTCCATCGACCCGCGGCGGGTGCCGCTAGCGATCGATGCGCTCTTCCGGACGGATCTCGACCTGAAGAGCTCTGGAGGAGATCCCCGAGTGCTGCTGGAGAGGCTGGTGGTGGAGTTGTGCGGCAGTCCGCGTCAGGCCGCGGCGGACCGCTTTGCGACGCGTCCCGCGAGCCGCGACTTGTAGCGCGCCGCGGTGTTGCGGTGGATCAGGCCCTTGCCGGCGAGCTTGTCGACGAGCGAGATCGTCTGACGCAGCGCGTCCTTGACCTGAGCCGGATCGTTGGTGTCGATTGCCGCACGGATGTCGCGCAGGGCGCTCCGGAGCCTGGTGCGCAGCTGCCGGTTGTGCTCGCGGCGCTTGATGTTCTGCCGATGCGCCTTCAGCGCAGACTCATGACTGGCCACTTGTATGGTTTCCTTTGAGCTAAGCCGTTACAAACCAATAATTCTAGCACACTAATTCCTGATGAGACTCGATGCGTGGCTGGATATCGCGTGCCTGTTCCGGACCCGTTCCGAGGCCCAGAAAGCCTGCCGGAGCGGGAAAGTGGACGTCAACGGCCAGGCCGCCAAGCCCCACCGCGAGCTGAAGGAAGGGGATGAGATCGTCATCGGCCGCCCGCTCGGGCGGCAGCAGCGGGTGATCGTCCGCGGCTTCGCCGAGCGGCATATTCCGAAGGCCGAAGCGCGGGAGCTCTACCAGGATCTGACGCCGCCGCCTTCGCCCGAGGAGATCGAGGCACGCCGGATGGAACGGCTCTCGCGGCCAACCCGCTCACCCTCTGCCGGCACCCCGGACAAGCGGGACAGGCGCGCACTGCGGAAAATGAAAGAGCACCGATAGTTCAGCGCGCGAACCGCTCGCGTGGTGCTCGACGCACGCGCCCAACACCGCCCAGCGTGCGAACGTCTAACGAGCGATGCTGACTACCCGGCGCCAGATGCTCGCCGCGCTGATCGGCTCAGCGACTGGCTACGGAGTGCGGCTGCACGCACAAACACCGAGTGTCGCGAAGCCGGAGGGCGCCTACCTGGTCACGAGCGGGGGCGACCGGATCGACGAGCACTTCCGCGGGATGCTCGAACCGCGCTCGCGACGGCTCGTGTTCATACCCACTGCCGCATCGTCCCTTCGAAGCAAGTACGGCACGATCTGGAATCCCGACCTCGATGAGAATCGCGACCCGTTCGTCCGCGAGCTGAGGATCCGGTTCAACGTTGTCGAGATCGAGATCCTGCACACCCGCTCACGTGAAGTCGCGGACTCCGATGCGTTCGTCCGGCCGCTGCGCAATGCCGACGCGGTATGGTTGTCAGGTGGAAACGCGGGCCGCCTGGCCGATGCGTACCTCGGAACGCGCGTGGTAGAGGAGCTTCGCGCAGTCGTCGCGAGAGGCGGCATCGTCGCCGGCGAGTCGGCCGGCGCAATCATTCAGGGCTCGTATGTCGTCCGCGGGAATCCTGACAAGCCTGTACTCATGGTCGATGGGCGCGATCGCGGATTCGGTCTCCTCCCGAACATAGCAATCAACCCGCACCTGACGTCGGCGCAACGAGAGAATGAACTCGTCTCAGTCGTCGATCGGTATCCGCATCTGCTCGGACTCGGAATCGACGACGACGCGGGGCTGGTAGTTCGAGGCGACATCGCCCAAGTCATTGGGTCGGGGCGTGTAGCCGTGTACGACAATCGTCAGCATCCGGCCGCGTGGTACTTCTGGCTGAAGGCCGGGGACAGGCTCGATCTACGCAGCCGCAAGGTTACGCAATCAGAGATCTGTGTCGTAGCCGCACACGCGTGATTGATCTGCAGATTACCGTTGACCTTGCACATTGCATATAGCTAAGCTCGCGCGCCATGCGTTCTCGCCTCTGTGTGGTCGCCTGCATGGTCGTCGTGTTCGTATGTCTGCAGGCCTGCGGCGGCGGCAGCGGCAGCAGCAGGCCGCCCACGGCGCCGACCCCTCCCCAGCCTCTCCAGAACCCCGCGTGGACCCTGAGCGGCCAGATCGTCGGCACGATTGACCGCCTGCCCGTTACGAACGCGACGATCGAACTCGGGAGCATCATCGCGAGCACGGACGGTCAGGGCCGCTTCACGATGACGGCTCCGACGTCTCCGCCGCTGCCTCACTCCGTCACCGTGAAGGCAAGTGGCTATCGAACGCGCGAAACGACGCTCGCGTGGCCGCGCACGGGTGAGCCGGTCATCGATCTGACAGCGCTCGCTGCGCCGTTCAGCGAGGATTACTACAACCAACTCGCACGCGACTCGTACGAGCGCCCCGAGCAGCGGACTCAGCTCTGGCGATGGTCGGCTGCGCCGAGGATCTTCCTCAAGACCACCGACGAGACCGGACGCGCGGTGCCGCCCGAGGTCATCTCGCACGTCACCACCTCGCTGATCGACGGTGTGCGCATGTTTTCCGGAGGCACCTTCACGACCACTATCGAACACGGAGTCGATGAACGGCCGCCGCAGGCCGGATGGATTAACGTCGACATTCGGCAGAACCTCGCCCTCGTGGTGGGTGATGACGTCTGCGGTGTTGCACAGACGGTCGGCGGGAATCCGAACAGGATCGAGCTCCGGCTGGAACGCTGCGGGTGCGGCAGCACGAAGGTGCCCGCTGCACTCGTGCTGCACGAGGTCGGGCACGTGCTGGGGTTCTTCCACGTTGCCGACCGCAACGCGGTGATGTATCCGTTCATCACCGGCGAGTGCCGGCAGCGCTCGATTACGGCGATTGAACAGACGCACGTCAACGTCGCGTACTCGCGGCCCCGCGGGAACATGGATCCCGATCGGGATCCTGCAGGGTTCCGTCTTTTCACCGCGCCGACGAGCGGAGCGCGCGGGCCGATCCACTGAGCGCGGCGGCGCGCCTTACTCCCGCCGCAGCGCGCTCACCGGATCGAGTCTCGCCGCGCGGCGAGCCGGAATGTAGCTCGCCAGCAGCGCCAGCCCTCCCAGCGCCGCCGTGGCAAGCGTAAACGTCAGCGGATCCCACGGCCTGACCTCGAACATGAACGACGACGCGAGGCGCGACACCGAGAGCGCGAGCACGAGGCCGATGGCGATGCCCGCGGCAACCGGCACCGCGCCCTGGACGAGTACCAGCCGGCCGATGTCGCTGGCGCGCGCGCCGAGAGCCATCCTGATCCCGATCTCCTTCGTGCGGAGTGCGGCCACGTACGACGCGACGCCGTAGATGCCGACGGTAGCGAGACTCAGGGCCAGCAGGCTGAAGAACCCGAACAGCGTGGCGCCCATGCGCTGCGGCATCACCAGCTCGCGGACGTGGAACTCGAAGGTGCTCATGTTGTACAGCGGGACCGCCGGATCCACCGCGCGCAGGCGCTCGCGCAGCAGCGGCAGAATGGCGCCGGGTTGGGCGTTCGTGCGAACCATGAGCGTCGCGGAGAGCGGTGCGCCGAATCCGCCGGTGCTCTGGTCGATGGGGAAGTAGACGAACGGAACGGGCGCTTCAGTGAGCGACCGCACGATCGTGTTTTCGACGACGCCGATCACCGTGAACCACGGACCCTTGACCGAAGGCTGGACGCGCCCGCCGATCGGATCGCGTCCTGCCCAGTATTTGTCGGCCGCAGCCTGGTTGATCACGACCACCGGCGCCCCGCCGGACTCGTCGGTGTCCTCGAACGGCCGGCCGGCGAGCACGCGCGTGCCCGCGGCCTTGAAATAGCCCGGGCCGACCTGTGGGGTGTGGACCTCGATCGATTCTCCCTGGCGTGGCGCGTATCCCTCGAGACCGTCCAGGATCGTCGTCATTGCGCCGTTGGTCGGGATGATCGTCGTCCAGCCCGCGGCAATTACGTCGGGGACGCCGCGAACAGCGTCAATCGCCGAGTCGCGATAGTTGCGCGCCCGGGCCACATCGTATCGGGCCAGGCCTGCGGCTGCGGAAACGGTGACAGCGTTCTTCACCTCGAACCCGAGCGGCATGTCGAGCGCATGAACCAGGCTGCGCAGGAACAGGCCCGTGCCGGTGAGGAGGACGAGGCTGAGCGATACCTGCGCGGCGACGAGCGTCGTGCGCAGGCGGTTGCGCGTGCCGGTCATCCGGCCGTCGCTCCGCAGCGTGGCGAGCACGTCGCCGCCCGACGCGCGCCACGCGGGCGCGAGCCCGAAGAGCAGCGCGGTCGCAATCGACAGCGCCACGGTGATGCCGATCGCGCTGCCGTTCACGGCGAGACCGAGATTCTCCATGTCGATGCCGCCGGGCAGCTGAAAGGCGCCAAGCCATTGCAACGCCACCGACGCCACGCCGATGCCCGCAAGGCCGCTGATCGCGCCGAGCATGAGGTGCTCGACGAGCATCTGCGAGACGATCCGCCTGCGGCCGGCGCCCAGCGCGACCCGCACGCCGAGCTCGCGCCGGCGCCCCGCCGCCCGCGCGAGCAGGAGGTTGGCGACGTTCGCGCAGCCGATCAGCAGCGTCAGCGCGACGACGCCGATGAGCAGGGTGACGAAACGACGAACCGCCGCGTCTTCCCTGCCGAGTGCATGCGTGATGAGAGGAGCGAGCGTCAGTTTCTCGGGCGCATCGCCAGGCGAGGGTGGATGGAGACGGCGATACAGCGTGTCGATTGCGCTGCTGGCCTGCGCGATGCTGACGCCGGGCCGCAGCCGTCCGATGACGTTCAGCCAGACCAGCCCGCGCTGCTCGAGAACCGCGGGGCGCGCGAAGAATCCCGTCTCGATCTGCGTGATGGAGGTTAGCGGGACGAAGATCGCCGTTCGCGACGACAGCGACAGCCCCCTGAACCCCTTCGCCGCCACGCCAACGATCGTGACCGGGCGGCTGTTGACGCGGATGACTTTGCCGATCGCGCCGGCGTCGCCGCCGAACCGGCGCTGCCAGAAGTCGTACCCCAGCACCCCGACGATCGGCGCCCCCGGGCCGGCGTCGTCGGAGGGCAGCAGCGGTCGTCCAAGCACGGTGGAGACGCCAAGCACGGAAAAGGCGTTGCCCGACGTGAACAATCCATTCTGCAGTTCGCCGGCGCCATCGATCGTGAGATTGAAGCGCCCCGCCGAGGTGGCGACGACGCCGCTGAACGCTTCAGGCATGGACGTCGTGTACTCGCGATAATCGGGGTACGAGCTGGACCACGGGACCACTACGAGCTCGTGCGGGCGTGCGACGTTCACCGGGCGGAGCAGCGTGGCCTCGGCCAGGCTGAACATCGCGGTGTTGGCCCCGATGCCGAGCGCGAGCGTGCCGGCGGCAGCCAGGGTGAAGAGCGGATTCTTGACGAGCAGGCGGGCCGCGAAGCGGATATCGCCGACGATGTTCTTCATGACCTCTCCGGCAGGAAGTGACCGTGAATGTCGGGGGCGAGGGGACGGCATCGAGTTCTTCAGGACCGACCACCACTCGCGCGCCAGTGAGCCGGCCAGATCCGCGGCGATTCGAAGCGCGAGGCGGCGCCTCGCGGGGTCGCCATGACGCATTTGCCGGACGCAGTGCTGCATCTCGCGGCCGTAGGTCCGGCGGAATCCTGGCGGGTAGAGATACAGGATGAGGCGGTAGAACAGCATGGTCATGCGCGCTTCGGCCGCGGAAACACCCGCTTGGCGCGGGCGGCTCCCAGCAGCGTCGCCATCCGCGCGCTCTCCGCCTCGAGCACCTGCGTTCCGAGACGTGTGATCCGGTAGTACCGCCTCCGCTCGTCGTCCAGCTCCGGATCCGGCCGTTCGTCGGCTTCCTCGATGAGACCGGTGGACAGCATCCGCTTGATGGTTCCGTAAAGCGTGCCCGGTCCCATCCGAGTCGCCCCGCCGGTGAACTGCTCGACTTCCTGCATGATCGCGTAGCCGTGGCGTTCCTGATCGGCAACGGCGAGGAGGATGTGCGCGATGGCCGGCGTCAGCGGCAGAAAGGTGGTGAGTGGCTTCGGCTTCATATATCCGTAACGGATATACACTACTTTGCGGATCGTGTCCAGCTGTCAGCCATCAGCTCTCAGCTTTCAGTCTTCAATTGATCGTCGCTGAGAGCTGACAGCTGAAAGCTGACCGCTGTCGCTGAGAATTCTCTTCCCATTCATCGCAGCTAAGCTAAAATGCTTCGCATTCCTTAGGAGCGTGGCGTGCAGCTCGATCCGGTTACGTCGCAAGAGACCCCATCTGTGAACTCCCCTCGCCTCGCCTCAGAGCTCATTGATTCGCCGATCGATCGCGAAGAAGAAATTCCCGCTCCACGGAGCCGTGAAGGTCTTCCGCCCGCGTTCCGCATGCGGCACGGGCGGCACTACGTCGAGCAGTTGATGGGGGAGGCCCCCATCAGGATGGTGAAGGAGATTGCGGTCGCGGAGATCGAGCCGCCGCCGGACGATCCGGCCGACATTCAGGACCTGGAGCAGTCGATCCGCCGCCTCGGCGTGCTCGAGCCGCTCCTCGTCAGCCAGCATGGAAAGCGTTATCGCGTCATCGCGGGAATGAACCGCTTGCGCGCGGCCCGCAGCCTCGGCATGCGCGCGGTTCCCTGCCTCGTTCACGACGTTGACGAGGAGATGCTGAACAACATGCGTGAAGCCGCCACCCAGCGTGCGACGTCGCCCCTGCCCGAGCCGGTTGCCGAACCGCCGGCCGCCCCGGAGCCGCCGAAAGATGCGCCGCTTCCACCGGCGTTTTCGGAAGTCACCGCCGGGCTGAAATTCGTCTCGGCGCTGATGCCCGCCATCACCGCCGCCGGCGACGATCGGTTCCGCTGGTCGGTGCTGACCGACCTCGCCGCAGTCGAGCTGCTGCGTGCGCGAACCGTTGCCTCCGTCGCGGAAGCGCTCGCGACCGAGCCCGCCGTGGCGCGCGCCGACGTCCGGTGTGGAGATCTCGTAGCGGAAGTCGTCTCGGCGATTTCAACCGAAGCGCGGCTTCGCAGCGTCCGGCTGGACGTTCATGTCGGCAGTCCGGACTACCGCATCAACCTGGATTCCGCCCTGGTGACCCCGGCGCTGATCGGTCTTCTGCAGACGATCATGGGCATGCTTCCCTCCTCGGGCTCCGCGGTAAGGCTGCAGGTCATGGGCACGACCGTCCGGCCCGCAATGATCGTCCAGATCTCGCAGGAAGAAGTCGACCTCGGCAACGACGCAGGAGCGCGATTCTTCGAGGGTGACTGGCGGCAGCACCCGGCGGGATCGATGGGCGGACTGCTCTCGGCGGGCGCGGCGCGAGTCGCCCGGCTGCACGGCGGCCGGGTCGATCTGCAGCCGCTGCCGATGAAGGGCTGTACGCTGACCTTCGTGATTCCGAAGCCGGTGGGAAACTAGCGGCCGATCGGGTTGATTGGTTCGGCGCCGGCGACCGGCTTCGTCGTGTAGCGCGGCACCGGCCGGCCGTTCACGATTTCAATCGATTTGTAGATCACGGGCTTCGGCGCCGGGGCCGCTTCCACGGCATCGGTGATCTTCTCGACGTACTTCCTCGTCTCGCGGTAGGGCGGCACGGTCCCGCCGTACTTCTTCACCGCGCCCGGTCCTGCGTTATATGCAGCCAGCGCCAGCTTCGCGTTCTGGCTGTACTTCACGAGCAGGCTCTTGAGATACGCGACGCCGGCGCGGATGTTCTGCGCCGGGTTGAACGCATCCAGCACGCCGTATTCCTTGGCGGTTTCCGGCATCAGCTGCATGAGCCCCATCGCGCCCTTTACCGACACGGCTCTCGGGTTGAAGTTGGACTCCGCCTGAATGACCGCCCGCACCAGATTCGCGTCGACGCCGTGGAGGTCCGCGTGCTCGGCGATCATGTCGTCATAGAGCGCGGCCCGTTCGCTGACCGGTTTGGTCGTCCTGATGGTGTTGACGCGGTGAACCTTGTAGGTCTTCGCCGACGGGTCCTTCGGCTTGTCCGACAGCACGAACGCCCCCGACGCGTCGCGCCAGTAGTAGATCTGGGCGTTCGCGGCGGTCACGCCGGTCGTCAGCGTGAACACAGCAGTGGCGATGGCCAACGCGGAGCTGCGGGAAGACATAGGTATCCGGCCGGCTGTACAGCCCAGCCAGATGCCGATGTGGCAAGCTCAGTGCCTTCGTAGAATCAATAGTTTACGGGTATTTGAGGCCGCTTGGTGTTCCGGAATGGAACACCCCGACTCAAATCTGCGGGCGTCAACCGAGCAGATTCTGAAGCACGTCGGGCGCCCGGCGCAGGAGCTCGTCGATCTTCGAGGCGTCGCGGCCGCCAGCTTCCGCGAAATCCGGCCGGCCGCCGCCGCCCCCGCCGACGATCGGCGCGAGCTCTTTCACGAGGCGCCCCGCCTGCACCTTTGCTGTCAGGTCCTTGGTGACCGACACCACGAGCGCCACCTTGCCGTCCTGTTCCGAGGCGAGCACCACGACCCCGCTGCCGAGGCGATCGCGCAGGGAGTCCGAGACGTTGCGCAGCGCACCCTTGTCGAGCCCGTTCACGCGTCTGGTGATCAGCCTCACGCCGCCGACGTCCTGGACTTCGTCGTTGTCGGCCGCCGCTCCGCCGCCCGGGCGCGCCGCCGATCCCGACAGCGCCGCCTTGACCTTCAGCTGATCGACCTCGCGAGCCAGGCGTTTGTTCTCGGCCTGAAGCCGCTGGACCACGTCGATCGCCTGCGGCGCCGTGGTGTTGAGCGCACGCAGAACGGTCTCGGCAGTCTGGCGTTGACGCTGCGCCCACTCGACCGCGCCGGCGCCGGTCAGCGCTTCGATGCGCCTGACGCCGGCGGCCACGCCGCTCTCCTCGGTAATCGCGAAGAAGCCGATGTCGCCCGTTGCCCGCACGTGCGTGCCGCCGCACAGCTCCACGCTGAACCCTGGAATCGATACGACGCGGACGCGATCGCCGTACTTTTCGCCGAACAGCGCCATCGCGCCGGCGGCGATGGCCTCTTCAGTCGAGCGGACCTCCGTCTGCACTGGAATCGTTCCGGTAGATGTGCGCGTTGACGATGCGCTCGATCTCGAGAATCTCTTCGGCGGTGACGGCGGAGAAGTGCACGAAGTCGAACCGCAGCCGGTCCGGCGCGACCAGCGAGCCGGCCTGCTTCACGTGCGTGCCGAGCACCTTCCGCAGCGCCGCGTGCAGCAGATGCGTCGCGGTATGGTTGCGGCGCGTCGAATCGCGGATCTCGTCGGCGACTTCCGCGGTGATGATCTGTCCGCGCCGGAAGTGTCCCGCGGCGACGCGCACGAGGTGCAGGCGGGGCCGGTTCGCCGCCGGCCGCAGGATCCGTTCGACCGTCGCGACAGCGCCATCCGCCCCAAGGATCCGCCCATCGTCGGAAACCTGCCCGCCGGCTTCGAGATAGAACGGGGTCGCCGAGAGCGCGACATGCCCCGTCGCTCCTTCGCGCAACTCATCCGTCGCCTTGCCGTTCGTGTCGAACAGTCCGAGAATCGTCGCGCCGGTGACGCAGGTCGTTTCGTAGCCGGCGAAGCTGTCGCCCGCCTGCTCGAACGCCCGCTCCCAGTCCTCCGGCATCGAAAGGGCGAGCGCCTTGTCGCCGGCCTTGAACGTGCTGCCGGCGCGCGCCCGCTCGCGCTGCCCCTCCATCGCCCGCTCGAAGCCCGCGCGGTCGACGCTCAAGTGACGCTGTTCCGCGAGATCCTCCATGAAGTCCAGCGGCACGCCCAGCGAGTCGTAGAGCCGGAACGCCTCGTCGCCGGACAACGCCTTGCCGCCCGCGGCCGCGCGATCGAGCGCCTCTTCGAGCCGCGGCAGCCCGTTCGTGAGCACCGCTTCGAAGCGCTCCTCCTCGCTGCGCACCACCCGCACGATCGCGTCGCGGCCGCGCGTCAGCTCCGGGTAGGCCTCGCCCATCTCGCGGACGATGACGTCGACGAACTGGTGCAGCGTCGGTCCGGTGAACCCGAGCTTCTTGCCGTGGCGCATCGCGCGCCGCATGATCTTGCGCAGCACGTAGCCGCGATGCTCGTTCGACGGCATCACGCCGTCGGCGATCAGGAAGGTCATCGCCCGCAGGTGGTCGGCGATGACGCGCATCGAGACGTCCGCCGGATCGTCGAGCGATGCGCCGTAGGTCCGTCCCGCGCGCTCGCCGATCGCGTCGAGGATCGGCGTGAAGAGATCGGTGTCGTAGTTCGACAGCTTGCCCTGGATCACCGCGGTGATGCGCTCGAGGCCCATGCCGGTGTCGATCGACGGCGCCGGCAGCGGGTTCAACTTGCCGTCCGGCTGGCGGTCGAACTCCATGAACACGTTGTTCCAGACCTCGACATAGCGATCGCAGCTGCAGTCGATGCCGAGGCAGCGGCGTGCCTGGCGCTCTTCGTCGCAGGGCACGTGGTTGCCGCGGAAGTAGTGAATCTCGGAGCATCGTCCGCACGGGCCCGTATCGCCCATCGACCAGAAGTTCTCGGCCATGCCCAGCTCGGTGATTCGATCCGCCGGCACGTACCTTCTTCCAGATCTCGAACGCCTCGTCGTCACGTGGAATGGCTGATTCGCCCTTGAAAATCGTGGGAAACAGCCGGTCCGGCTCGAGCTTCCACACGCCGGTCAGCAGCTCCCACGCGAACCCGATCGCTTCTTGCTTGAAGTAGTCGCCGAACGAAAAGTTCCCGAGCATCTCGAAGAACGTGTGGTGCCGGAGCGAAGGACCGACGTTCTCGAGGTCGTTGTGCTTGCCGCTGACGCGCATGCACTTCTGCGAGGTGGCCGCGCGCTTGTACGGCCGCTTCTCGCGTCCGAGGAACGCGTCCTTGAACTGGTTCATCCCGGCGTTCGTGAACAGCAGCGTCGGATCCTCGTGGGGCACGAGCGACGAGCTCGGGACGACGGTGTGGCCGTTCTTCCTGAAGTACTCGAGGAAGCTGCTGCGGATCTCGCGGGAACGCATGACCAATTGTACGCTTACTCGTCGTCACCCCGTCCGCGCAGGCGGCGCAGCGCGTCGGAGACAACGGCCGGCGAGAACCCCTGGCGCAGCAGATACTGATACAGACGCGCCAGCTCGGCCTGGCTGGCGGGCTTCGGACGTCCGCGGAGCTTCTTCTGCAGGGCGCGTGTGACGAGCGAGCGCTCGTCCAGCTCGCCGAACACGTCGGCGAGCGCGCCGCTGACGACGTCGCGGGAAATGCCTTTCTCGTGCAGCTCGCGGGCGATTCGGAGCCGCCCGCGTCCCTTCACCTCGATCGCGGTGCGCGCGTAAGCGCGCGCCATACGGTCGTCGTTCAGCGCCCCTTCTTCGATCAGCCGCTCGACCGCGGCATCGACGTCTTCGGGCCCGTGGTCCCGATCGAGGAGCCTCGCGCGGCACTGGGCCACCGAGAGCTCGCGGCCGGCAAGCAGCCGGAGCGCGTCGATATAGGCGTCAGCCACCGAACCTGATGATATCGGCCTGCACCACGCCGCCGCGCGCCATTTCGTCGCGCGTCATTTCCGCGGTCGTGGCGATGCCCTGCACCTTGAGCTTGAAGTCGTCGACGTTCGACGCCCAGCGCAAGGCCTCGTCGAGCGTGACGAACCCCTGCTGGTAGAGCGCGAAGATCGACTGGTCGAACGTCTGCATCCCGTACTGCGACGTGCCCGCGGCGATCGCGCCGTGGATCAGCGCCGTCTTGTCCTTGTCCACGATGCAGTCGCGGATGAAGGCGGTGTTGACCATCACTTCGACCGCCGGCACGCGGCCGAGACCGTCGGCGCGCGGCATCAGCCGCTGGGCGACCGCGGCCTTGAGGACGCTCGCCAGCTGGATCCGGACCTGGCGCTGCTGGTGGGGAGGGAAGACCGAGATGATGCGGTTGACGGTCTCCGTCGCGTCGACGGTGTGCAGCGTCGAGAACACCAGGTGGCCGGTCTCCGCCGCGAGCAGCGCGGTCTCGACCGTCTCGAAGTCGCGCATTTCGCCGACCAGGATCACGTCGGGGTCCTGACGGAGCGCGCTGCGCAGCGCCTGCGAGAACGACCGCGTGTCGACCGCGACCTCGCGCTGGTTGACGATCGACTGGTAATCGCGGTGCAGGTACTCGATCGGGTCCTCGACCGTCATGATGTGGCAGGCCCGCATCGAGTTGATGTGATCGATCATCGCCGCGAGCGTGGTGCTCTTGCCGCTGCCGGTGGTCCCGGTGACGAGCACCAGGCCGCGCTCTTCCTGCGCGATCCGCTTGAGCACCGGCGGCAGGCCGAGCTCGTCGATGGTGCGGATCTTGGTCGGGATCACGCGCATGACGATGCCCACGGTGCCGCGCTGCTGAAAGACGTTGCAGCGGAACCGCCCCAGGCCGGGGACGCTGTAGGCCAGGTCCACTTCCTGCGCCTTGCGGAACTTCTCGAGGTGTTCCGGCGAGAACAGCACGCTCGCCATCGCTTCGGTATCGGCGCGATCGAGCCGCTTCGCTTCCGAGCTGACGACGAGCACGCCGTTGACGCGCATCATCGGGTAGCTGCCTACCTTCAGATGGAGGTCCGACGCACCGCTGACGACGGCGATTTTGAGGAGTTCGTTGATGTCCATGTGGTCAGAGCGCGGCGCCGGGGCGCCGCGCAACAAGCTGGGGAGGCTTGATTACCGACCGTGTGGCTTCCGCCTTTAGGCGGAAGCTCCTTATTTCGTCGCTTTTGCCGAACCTGCCGCGGCGGCGACCGGCTGCAACGGCTCACCAGGGTACACATAGGTGAGCCAGCCGTGCCGATCGGGCGCTTCGCCGTTGATGATGTCGAAGAACGCCCGCTGAACGGCTTCCGTAACCGGTCCGCGCTTGCCGTCGCGGACCGTGATCTTGTCGACCGAACGAATCGGCGTGATCTCGACGGCGGTGCCCGCGAAGAACGCCTCGTCCGCGATGTACATCAGTTCGCGCGGCAGCATTTCCTCGCGCACCCGGAAGCCCAGATCCTTGGCAATCGTGATCACCGAGTTCCGCGTAATGCCGGGGAGGATCGCCGCGGTGAGCGGCGGCGTGTAGAGCGTGTCGTCGCGAACCACGAAGAGGTTCTGGCCGCTGCCCTCGCTGAGATAGCCGAAGCTGTCGAGCGCGATCCCCTCGCTGTAACCCTCGCTGACCGCTTCCATCTTGATCAGCTGCGAGTTGGCGTAGTTCGCCGAAGTCTTGGCGAGCGTCGGGAACGTGTTGGGCGCGACACGCGACCACGAACTGATGCGCACGTCGACGCCGCGCTCCAGCGCATCCTGACCCAGATAGGCGCCCCATTCCCAGGTGAGCACCGCGGCATCGACCGGGCACGGGAACGGATTGACGCCGAGCGCATGGTAACCGCGATAGATGATCGGCCGGATGTAGCAGGCCTTGTGCTTGTTGGCGCGGATGGTGTCGAGGACCGCGTCGGTCATCGTCGCCTGGTCGACGTCGGGCGTCATCCGGTAGATGCGCGCCGAATCGTAAAGCCGGCGCATGTGCGCCTCGAGGCGGAAGCAGGCGGAGCCGCGCGGCGTGTTGTAGCAGCGCGCTCCTTCGAAAACGCCGCTGCCGTAGTGGATGACGTGCGAAGCGATATGAATCTTGGCGTCGGCCCACTCGACGAGCGAACCGTTCATCCAGACCTTACCGGTGCCCGTAAAGGCCATCAAGCTACTCCTAGGTTTGCCCGCTGCCCGATTCTGCCAATTACAAATCTTAGCACAGCGATCGGGGTCGCCGGACGGTCCAATTCGGCGCCGGACAGCTCAGAAGATCACTGCGTTTCCCCACAAAACGGGCAGCGATCGGAGCGTGCGTGAAGCGGTTTGCGGCATTGCCAGCAGAAGCGCGCCGCCGGTGTGTCCCGGGCGCGCACTCTCGCCTGCACCCGGTCCCCGTCGTCACGCCCCGCGCGGGAGAGCTGGTCCTGGGCGGGCGTTCGTGATACGCCGTGCCGCGGCGGCGGCGTCCGCGCCGAAAGGATGTCTTCGAGCAGGTCGGCCGCCCGCTGGTAGCGCGACGTCACCTCGGGGGCCATCGCGCGCATGACGATGTCGTTGACGCCCTTGGGGATCGCCGGATTCTTCAGCCGCGGCGGCGACACCAGCTCGCCGGACATGAGCTTGTCGATGTCCGCGGGAGCCGGCGTGTCGTACGGGAGTATTCCGGTCAGCATCTGGTACATCGTGACGCCGAGCGAGTAGATGTCGGACGCGAACACTGCCTTGCCGTGAAACTGCTCCGGGGCCATGTAGGGCGGGCTGCCGATCACCGTCGTGCCGTGTGCGGCGATCTCGAGGAACCGCGACGTGCCGAAATCCGCCACTTTCAGCATGTCGTTTTCCGTGACGAGCACGTTCGCCGGCCGCAGATCGCGGTGGATCACGCCCTGGCGATGGGCGTGGTCGACGGCGTTGCAGATCTGGCAGGTAAAATCGAGTGCGCGGTTGAGGTCGAGGGCCCCCTTCAGCGCGATGACGTTCTCGAGCGTTTCGCCATGGACGTACTCCATGACAATGAAGAAAACGTTGTCCTGCTTCTCGGCGGTCGTGATCGCGACGATGTTGGGATGGCTGACGCTGGCGAGCAGCCGCGGCTCGCGCAGCAGCTCGCCGAAATCGAGGCCCTGGCGGTGCGGCACCTTGATCGCGACTTTCTTGTCGATCCAGGTGTCCTGCGCGAGGTAAACAGTACCGAATCCGCCGCTGCCGAGCGGCGCGATGATTTTGTATTTACCGAGGATCTGGCCTCTGAAGAGCAAGGGTCGCAGCCGAATCGAACGACAACCGATCGACGTCGACGCAGTATAACGCGAATGTCCACGAAAACTCCCGAGACGCTGCCGCGCTTCCTCGCTCCCGACCTGGGCAGGGAAGGGGAGCGCGCTGTGCTCCCCGCCGACGAATCACACCATCTCGTGCGCGTGCTCCGGCTCGTCGCCGGCGATCGCGTCGCCGTCTTCGACGGCAAGGGCCGGGAATTCGAGGCGCGGGTCGAACGCGCCGATCGCTTGCAGGCGGCGGTGCGGCTGCTGGCACCGATCGAGGCGGCGCCCGAGCCGCGCGTGCCCTACGTTCTGGTCCAGGCGGTGCTCAAGGGCGCGGCAATGGACGACATCGTGCGCGATGCCGCGATGGTCGGTGCGCGCGCCATTCAACCGGTATTGACCAGCCACGTCGTCATCAAGTCGTTGAAGGGCGCGGTGACCGAACGCTGGCAGCGCGTCGCGCTTGCGTCGGCGAAGCAGTGCCGGCGTGCCGTCGTCCCGGAGGTGCTGCCGACACAGCCGTTTCAGAAGTGGCTCGCCTCGCGCGAGCAGGATCTGCGCCTGCTCTTCGTCGAGCCCTCGGCGGGCTGGGACGCGCGGTCGCTGCGCGCCTTCACCGGTCAGGCGCCGCCGGCGTCCGCGGCGGTCATCGTCGGTCCTGAAGGCGGATGGACGCGCACCGAGATCGAGCAAGCGGTGGATGCCGGCTGCGTGCCGGTGACGATGGGACGATTGACGCTGCGTGCGGATGCGATGGCGCTCGCAGCCGGCACGCTTTTCAGGTTTCTCTGGGAAGATTGACGAAGCGAGCGGCGCACCAGGCGCCTTCGGTCGCCGCGTCGATCGAACGTGTGCCGAACGCTCCTTCGATCGCCGGCAGATCGCCGGGAGCGAAGCCGCTGACGATCAACTGACCTCCGGACCCGACCGCGCGGCACAGCTCGCGGGCGTGGCGCTGAAGGACGGCGCTCGTCAGGTTGGCGGTCACGGTATCGGCGGCGGCGCCGTCGAAGACGCTGAGATCCGAGTTGCGAAGCTCGATTGCCCCCGCCGCGCCGTTCAGTTCCAGGTTGTCGCGCGCGTTGCCGAGCGCATCGGGGTCGCAGTCGATCGCGAGGATGCGCGAGGCGCCGAGCTTCCACGCCGCAATCGCCAGCACGCCCGATCCGGTGCCGATATCGATGACGCTGGCGCCTGCGATCGGCCGATCCTGAAGCAGCTGCAGGCAGAGACGGGTGGTGGCGTGATGACCGGTTCCGAAGCCCATCGAAGGCTGAATCACCACGATCTGCAGCGATGAATCGCAGCGGCACCGCCCACGGTGGCGCGACGACGATCGCGCCGACGCGGATCGGGGTCAGCTGCGCCTGGCTTCGCTCCGCCCACCGTTCGTCGCGAACGTCGATGCGATTCAGCCGCTCGACACGGCCGGCAAATGAACGCCCGATCGCCGCCGCCGCATCGTCGCGGCGGGCGCCGCTCCTGAAAAACACCCGCAGGCCGTCGCCGGTTTCGTGTTCGTGGATCGCGAGCGGCTCGAAGTCGTCGAGGCACGCGTAGATCAGCTCGAGCAGCTCGGATGTGTTCGGGTTCTGAGGGTAGGTCAGATCCAGGGCCGGATAATCAGCCAAAGATATCTTTCACGCGCTCGAAGAACGGCTTGTCCGCCTCGAGCGGGTTGCCCGAGAGCGATTCGTCCTTCAAGGTCTTCCCGAGCTCTTCGAGCAGATGCTTCTGTTCCTTCGTGAGCTTCTTCGGGATGCTCGCGCGCGCGATCACGTGGAGGTCGCCGTGGCCGCGTCCGGACACGTTCGGCATGCCCTTGCCGCGAAGCTTGAACCTCGCGCCCGTCTGCGTCCCGCCGGGGATGTGGAGATCCTCGTTGCCGTTCAGCGTCGGCACCTTGATCGAGCCGCCGAGCGCGAGCGTCGGGAAGCTGATCGGCATCTCGCAGAGCAGATCGTCGCCGTCGCGGTGGAAGAACGAGTGCTCCTGGACGTGGACAACGACGTAGAGATCGCCGGGAGGGCCGCCCGCGGAACCATGCTCGCCCTCGCCGTACAGCCGCAGCCGCTGACCGGTGGCGATTCCCGCGGGGATCTTCACCGCCAGCTTGCGTTCCTTGCTGATCCGTCCGGCGCCGCGGCATGTCTGACACGGCTTGGCGATCGTCTTGCCGGTGCCGCGGCAGTTCGGGCACGGACGCGCGACGGTCAGGAATCCCTGCTGATAGCGGAGCTGCCCCGAACCGCGGCACTGCGAGCAGGTCTCGGGCGACGTGCCTGCCGCCGCGCCGGAGCCCTTGCACGTCTCGCAGGTTTCTTCGCGGGGAATCTGGATGGTGGTTTCCACGCCGGTGGCGGATTCCTCGAAGGTGATCTCGAGGTCGTACCGCAAATCGGAGCCGCGCTGCGGACCACTGCGCCGCCGGCGGCCGCCGAACAGATCGCCGAAGCCGAACACGTCGCCGAGCCCGGCGAAGATGTCGGTGAAGTCGGCGAAGATCGTCGGATCCACGCCCTCCGGCGCCGACGCCGCTGACGCCGGCATGACCGAAGCGATCGTAGAGGCCGCGCTTTTCGCGGTCGGCGAGAACCGCGTAGGCCTCGGCCGCTTCCTTGAAGCTCTCCTCGGCCTTGTGATCGTCCGGGTTGCGGTCCGGGTGATACTTCAGCGCGAGCTTCCGATATGCGCTCTTGATCTGCTGATCCGTGGCTTCACGCGCGATGCCGAGGACCTCGTAGTAGTCACGCTTGCTCACGCTCGCTGTCACCGGTCCCCTTTCGCCACCTTCACCATCGCCGGCCGGAGCAGACGATCGCCGAGCACGTAGCCGCGGCTGAACTCTTCGACGATCTCACCCTCGCGCCGCCCCGCTTCGGGCTCGTAGGCGACTGCCTGGTGATAGTGCGGATCGAAGTCCTCGCCGAGCGCCTCGATCGGCCGGACGCCGCGCTTGCGCAGCGTCTCGAGCAGCTGCCGGTGAATCAGCTCGACGCCGCGACGATACGCCTCGGCCGCTTCGCCGGCCGTGTCGGCCTTGAGCGCGCGCTCGAGATCGTCGAGGAGCGGCAGCAGCTCCTTGATCAGGCTGGCGGCCGCGGACTCCGACGCGCTCTGGCGTTCGCGCTCCACGCGCTTCCGGTAGTTGTCGAACTCCGCGGTCTTGCGGAGGAGAAGGTCGTAGTACTCGTCGCGCTGCTTCTGCAGCGCGTCGGGATCCGCCGCCTGCGTCGCCGCGCGCGAGTCGGGTTCCTGATCTCTGATGTCGTTGTCTTCCATGGGGTGAATCCTGGGACTGCCTAAGACTTGGAGGTGACCATCCGGCTGACCGCCTGCGACAGCGTTTCCACCGCCTTGATCGCGCGCGAGTAGTGCATCCGCGTCGGGCCGATGACGCCGACCATTCCGGTTGCGCGGCCGTCCGAGTAGGTGGACGCCACCACACTGAAGCGCTGCAGGTCGGGCGCATGATGCTCGGAGCCGATGACGACGGTCAGGCCGTCGGCACGCAGATACTCGTCCAGCAGCTGCACCAGCCGCGCTTTCTCTTCGATCATGCGGAGCAGCGTCCGCAGCGTCTCGAGCGTCACATCCGGGTCGTCGTCGGCCAGCTCGTCGAGGACGAGCGAAGTGCCCTGGATGAAGACGCTCGGACCCGATTCCATGTCCTCGAACGTCGTGTTCGCCAGCCGCAGCGCCCGCGCGATCAGCGTGTCGTAGAGCGTGCGCTCCTCGCGCAGCCGCTCGAGGATCGCCTGCCGTACCTCGTGGAGCGTGCGGCCCTTGAACTCCCGGTTGAGAAAGTTCGCCGCCTGCTGCAGCTCGGTGAAGTCGTAGTCCTCGCCGGTCGAGACGACCTTGTTGGTGATGTGCCCGCCCCCGGCAATCACGACCACGAGCACCTTGCCGCCGTCGAGCGGAACGAAATCGAGATGCTCGAGGGTGGCGGTCTCGGCCGCCGGCGCGATGACGAACCCGACCTGGTGCGAGGCCCGCGAGACTTCCTGCGTGACGTGCGTCAGCAGGTCGTCGATGGTATGCGCCCGCCGCAGCCGCGCCTCGACCTGCGGCGCCGGGCGCGTGGCGCGCCGATCCGACGACGCGACAATCAACTCGTCGACGTAGCTCCGGTAGCCGAGGTCGGTCGGAATCCGGCCGGCGGAGGTGTGCGGCTGCCGGACGTATCCCTGCTCCTCGAGCCGGGCCATGATGTTCCGCAACGTCGCCGACGAAACCCCGAAGCCCCGTCCGGCCAGCCAGAGCGAGGAGACCGGATCTCCCTGCTCGATATAGGCCTGAACGACGACTCCCAGGATCCGTCTATCCCGTTCCGGAAGCTCAGGATGGCGTCGCATGGTCGCTTAGCACTCGCTCATTGTGACTGCTAACATTATAGCTGGTGTTTGGCGGAAAAGGCAGCTTTTAGGCAAGGCCGGCTCGATTGGCGAGTTCGGCGGCTGCCGTCCGGCCCTCTGCTGCGACTGCGACCTCATCCATCCCGGTCAGCTCGAAGTCGCGGACCAGCAGGCGTCCATCGACCATCGTCATTCGGATATCGGTGCCACGGGCGGCGTAAACCAGCGTGGTCCAGGCATCGACGTCCGGTGACAGGTGGGCGCGGTCGCGCTCGACCAGGATGAGATCGGCGCGCTTGCCGGTTTCGATCGACCCGATCTCGCGTTCCAGCCCGAGCGTGCGAGCGCCTTCGCGGGTGGCCATCCACAGCACATCGCGGGCGGTGAGCGTGCCGGGGACCTCCTTCACCGCCTGAAGTGTCGCCGCCAGCCGCATCTCGTCGAACATGTCGAGGCGGTTGTTGCACGCCGCGCCGTCGGCGCCGAGCGAGACGCAGATGCCCCGGCGGCGCATCTCGGCGACCGGCGCGACGCCGGAACCCAGCTTGAGGTTCGAGCCCGGGCAGTGCATCACCTTGACGTCGTGCTCGGCGAGCAGCGCCTGCTCGCGCTCGGTGACCCACACGCAGTGCGCGGTGCAGAGCAGGGGCGTTGCGAGCCTCACCACCGCGAGGTACTCGAGGTTCGACAGCCCGCCCGACAGACGCCGCACGACTTTGATTTCGTCGCGCGACTCCGATGCGTGCGTGTGAACCAGCGCCTGCTGGCCGGCCGAAAATCCGCGACCGCCTCGAGCAGTTCGCGCGAGCAGGAGACCGCAAATCTCGGCGCGAATGCGGCCCGCAACCGCCCGTCCGATGCGCCGTCCCACCGCTTGCGCAGCGCGAGGCTTTCCTCGATCGATCGGCCGGTCTCCTCGCGGAGCCTCGCCGGCGCGTCGGCGGCCGAGTCCATCATGCACTTGCCGACCGTCGCCCGCAGACCTGTCTCGTCAAGTGTCTCGAACACCACGTCGGTATCGTGAACGGTCTCCATCGTCAGGACCGTCGTGGTGCCCGACCGCAGCAACTCGCACGCGGCGAGCCGGGTCGCGGCGCGGAGCGTCGAAGGCGAATGTGCCGCCTCGAGCGGCCACACCCGCTTTTCCAGCCACTCGAGCAGCGGCAGGTCGTCGGCGAAGCCGCGGAACAGCGTTTGACACAGATGCACGTGGGTCTGAACGAAGCCGGGGAGCAGATAGGCGCCGCGCGCGTTGATCACCGTGTCCCAGCGCCGATCGGGCTCTGCTCCGACGGACAGGATGCGCCCGTCGACGACGCCAACCGCGCCCTCGATGACTTCGAGGCGGTCGTTCATCGTCAGGATGGTGGCGTTGCGGATCAGCGTCGCTGATTGGGGAGCGTCGGACACGTGACGCAGCTTATCGCGGATTAACTGGGATTCCACGAAACGCGGATTTCCGCGGATCTCAAGAGGTTCACGAAACGCGGATTTACGCGGATCTTCGGAAGGTTGTTTCGACGGAACGCGGATTTACGCGGATCCTCAAGTTCTTCACGAAACGCGGATTTACGCGGATTCACGCGGATCTCAACAACTTCACGGAACGCGGATTTGCGCGGATCTTCGGAAGTTGTTTCAACGGAACGCGGATTTACGCGGATCTCAAGGTTCTTCACGAAACGCGGATTTACGCGGATTCACGCGGATCTCAATAACTTCACGGAAGGCGGATTTGCGCCGGATCTTCGGAAGTTGTTTCAACGGAACGCGGATTTACGCGGATCTCAAGGTTCTTCACGAAACGCGGATTTACGCGGATTCACGCGGATCTCAACACCTCACGGAACGCAGATTTACGCGGATCTTCGGGAGTGTTTCGACGGAACGCGGATTTACGCGGATTCTCAGAAGGCCTTCAGGGAGCGCGAGATCTCAAAGATCTCCAACCAACGCGAATTCACGCGGATCCCAACGCGCAGAGACAGCGCATTCGCCTCGCTCCGAGGTTCGCAGAAACTGATACTTCCTGACCTCAAAATCTGGAAACCTCCTTATTTCTGACATGGCCTGGATCTTGAGTGTTCGAGGTCAGATGGTCACCGACGTACCTGTGCCGGCCCTCCCTGACGCGGACACTACGCGAGTCGTGATCCGTGCGTTCTATTCGACGTACAACGAGCTCGGGCCGGGGTTTCCCGAATTCGTCACCCGGACGGCGCTGGCTATCGCTATCCGCGACGAAGGGCTGGCTGCGCTCGAAGAGGCGTTTCTCCCCGTGTGGTTCCGAGGCCATCGAATCGTGACGTTCAAAGCCGACCTTGTGGTGGCGGAGAGAGTGATTGTCGAAGTAAAAGTCGGCAAGGAGGTGCAGCCGTTCCACAAGGCGCAGTTGAAGAACTATCTGAAGGCCACGGACCTGGAAGTAGGCCTGCTCCTGCATTTCGGGCCGGAACCGCGCTTTTATCGCATGATCTACGAAAACGTTCGGAAGCGGAGATACTTCGAGCCGCCGATATCAAGCGGGCTCGAAGAACCACGGCGGGATGAACGAGCCGAACCCGTTCGTGATGCCTGAAACATCCGCGGTGATCTGCGTTCCGTGAGTGCGTTGAGCGATCCGCGGTAATCCGCGTTCCGTGAGTGCGTTGAGCGATCCGCGGCGATCCGCGTTCCGTGAGTGCGTTGAGCGATCCGCGGTAATCCGCGTTCCGTGAGTGCGTGGAGCGATCCGCGGTGATCCGTGTTCCGTGAGTGCGTTGAGCGATCCGCGGTGGTCCGCGTTCCGTGAGTGCGTTGAGCGATCCGCGGTGGTCCGCGTTCCGTGAGTGCGTTGAGCGATCCGCGGTGATCCGCGTTCGGTGAGTGCGTTGAGCGATCCGCGGTAATCCGCGTTTCGTGGGTGCGTTGAGCGATCCGCGGCGATCCGCGTTCGGTGAGTGCGTTGAGAGATCCGCGGTGATCCGCGTTCCGTGAGTGCGTTGAAGGATCCGCGAGATCCTGTTCCGTGAGTGCGTTGAGCGATCCGCGGTGATCCGCGTTCCGTGAGTGCGTTGAGAGATCCGCAGTGATCCCGCGTTCCGTGATGCCTTGAGAGATCCGCGGTAATCCGCGTTCCGTGATTGACTTGCGAGATCCGCGGTGATCCGCGTTTCGTGATGCCTTGAGAGATCCGCGGTGATCCGCGTTCCGTGAAGAACTTGAGATCCGCGTGAATCCGCGTTCCGTGATGCGTTGAGGGATCCGCGGCGATCCGCGTTCCGTGATGTTTGAAAAGATCCGCGCCTCAGCGTCCGTCGGCCGCGATCGGCGACTTGATCCGCGGGCCCGGCATGGACAGCGCGTCTGAATCCACGCCGCGTCTGACGGCGATCAGCTGCGCGAGGATGCTGATCGCGATCTCGGCAGGCGTCACGGCGCCGATGTTGAGCCCGATTGGCGCGTGGACGCGGCGCAGGCATTCGGCGGGCAGGCCTTCGGCCAGCAGCGCGTCGTAGATCCGCGTCACCTTTGCGCGGCTGCCAATCAGGCCGAGATATCGAAGATCGCGTGCGGCGAGCGCGCGCAGCGAGTCGAGATCGTTCTGATGCCCGCGCGTGACGATGACGACGTAGGCCGATGGCGGGAGGCTGGCGGCGTGCAGCCATTCGGCGATCGGCGCGACGATGACCTCGTCGGCCTGCGGAAAGCGCTCGCGGCTCGCGAACTTCTCACGGTCGTCGATGATGTGCAGGCGGAAGTCCGCTTCCGCCGCCGCCCGCGCGAGGCTCAATCCGACGTGGCCGCCGCCGATGATATAGAGGTCCGGCGCCGGCATGAGCGGATCGACGTGCACGTCCATCTGGCCGCCGCAGATCAGCCCGTTCTCCTGGGCGAAGTCGTCGTTCAGCTCGTAGTGGAGGAGGACGGGCCTGCCGGTCTGGATTGCTTCCCGCGCCTTCCAGAAGGCGTCGTTCTCGTAGCATCCGCCGCCGATGGTGCCGACCGTCCGGCCGTCACCGAACACGAGCATCTTTGCGCCGACCCGCTGCGGCGTCGAGCCGTTCGCGCGCACGACGGTCACGAGCGCGGCGGCTTCGCCGCGCTTGAGCGCCTCCGCGGCAGCGGTCAGCACTTCTTCGTTCAGACCAGCACCTCGATCCGGCTCTTGTCCTTCAGCGACTTGATGAACCCGTCGACGCGCTCCTTCTTCTTCTGCTCGGTCAGGAACTGCTTCAGCTGATCGCCCACTGTCTCGAGCGGCACGGCCGACGCGGGCTTCCGCTCGGTCAGCTTGATGATGTGATAGCCGAACTGCGTCGTGACGACGTCGCTGATCTCGCCCGGCTTCAAGGCGAACGCCGCCTGCTCGAACTCCGGGACCATCCGGCCCTTGCCGAAGTAGCCGAGGTCGCCGCCCTGCGCCGCGCTGCCGTCCTTCGAGTGCGCCTTCGCAAGCGCGGCGAAGTCTGCGCCGGCGCGCGCCTTCTTCAGGATGGCGTCGATTTCGGCCCGCGTCTTCTTCTTGGTCGCCGCGTCCGCCTTTTCGTCGACCAGCAGCAGGATGTGGCTGGCGCGCACCGACTCGTCCTGCTTGAACTTGTCCGGATTCTTGTCGTAGAAGTCCTTCATTTCCGCGTCGGTCACTGGCGGCAGGGCGGCGGTTTCGCCGTCGATCATCTTGCCGATGGCGATCTCCACGCGGGAGTCGGCGCGCAGCCGGTCCTCGGACATGTTGCGCGCCGCGAGCGCCTTCTTGAACTCGTCGTCGTTCGGGAACTGGGCGCGCATGCCGCGCAGCCGATCCTCGACCTCCGCATCGGTTGCGCTGATCTTGCGCTTCGCCGCTTCGTGCTCCAGCACCTTGTAGGTGATCAGCCGATCGAGCATCCCGCGGTAGACCTGGTCGCGCTGTTCGGCCGGCACCGGGCCGCGTCCGAGCTCGATGTTCTTGATCAGCAGATCGAAATCGCTCTTCTTCAGATCCTCGCCGTCGACGCGGGCGATCACGTCCGGCAGCTGCGCCGGGAACGGCTTGGGAGGCTCGGCTTTCGCCGGCTCCGCCGAGCTCGCCGCGGGAGGATGGGATTCCTTGTTCTTATTGCAAGCGGCCGCGCCCGAAAGGAGCGTCAGCGCGATCAGACAGGTCGTGACATTTCGCACAAAGAGAGCCTTTGAAAATGACGAAGTACGAAGTTCGACAGTGATTCGAACTTCTCCGTGCAATGTTACCAGACGCGGTGGAGCTGACAGGTCTCGGTCGGTTCGGTGCCGGCGATGAACGCCTCGTTGAAGACGCGAGGGCAGAGCGGTCCGGACAGGTATCCCGTGTCCCGGTCGATGTCGACGAACGTGACGCCTTCGGGGACGGCGAACGAGACACTCGGCCGTCCGGCGAGCGCCCGCGACATGAACGCGGTCCAGATCGGCAGCGCCGCCTGGGTGCCGCTGAGCCCGACCGGGCGGTTGTCGTCCATGCCGACCCAGACCACGGTCAGCAGCTCGGGCGTGAAGCCGATGAACCACGCGTCGCGCAGGTCGTTGGTCGTGCCCGACTTGCCGGCGGCGTCGAGCGAGAACCCGGCGGCGCGCGCTCCAGCTCCGGTGCCTTCGTTGAGCACGCTGCGCATCATGTTGGTGACGAGGAAGGTCGTGTCCTTTCTCGAGATCGTCTTGGGCGCCTGCGCGAGCACCGGGATGTCGCGCCCGGCGCTGATGAGGCGCGAGATCGACCGCAGCGGACGAATCACGCCGCCGTTGGGAAAGAGCGTATAGGCCTCGGCGATCTCGATCGGCGTCGCCTCGAACACGCCGAGCGCGATCGACGGATACGGCCGTGGCCGGCGTGCCGGCTCCGACCCGCCGCCACAACGCCGCAACGTGGTCGTATCCGGTGGACTCGGCCACCTTGATCGTGGCGACATTGCGTGAAAGCGCGAGCGCGCGCCGCAGCGTGATCGGCCCGTCGTACTCGTCCTGGTAGTTCCCCGGCGTCCAGCTCTTCTCCTCGAAATTGAACGTCGTCGGCTCGTCGTAGACGACGCTGGCGGGCGTGAGGTCGGTGCGGCCGTCCTGATACGCCTGCTCGAACGCGGCGAGATAGACGAACGGCTTGAACACCGAGCCGGGCTGCCGGCGCGCATCGGTCGCGCGGTTGTACTGCGACTGGTTGTAGGACCTGCCGCCGACCAGCGCCAGGATCTCGCCGGTTCGCGGATCGATCGCGAGCAGCGCGACCTGCGGCTGCCGCTTGCGCCGCTTGAGCATCTCGTCGAGGCGGATGATGCCGTCGCGAACGGCGTCCTGCGCGATACGCTGGAGATGGAGATCGAGCGTCGTGTAGACGTCGACCGCCGAGGCGACGCTGCGGTATTTTTCCTGGAGCTGACGGCTGACGTGATCGACGAAGTAGGGCGCTTCGGATTCGAGCGCGCGCGCGACAATCTGCATCGGCTCCTTCGCCGCCCGGTCGGCGGCGTCGGCGCTGATGAATCCGGTGGCGGCCATCGACTGCAGCACGACGTTCCGGCGCTCGCGCGCCCGGTCGGGATGGTTGAACGGCGACAGCCGCGACGGCGACTGGATCACCCCGGCGATCGTCGCCGCCTCGCTGAGCGAGACGTTGGCGATGTCCTTCGCGAAGAACAGGCGCGACGCTTCGCCAACGCCGTGAATCGCAAACGAGCCGCGCTGGCCGAGCGACACGTCGTTCAGATACAGCTCGAGGATCTGATCTTTGGTGAGCCGCCGCTCGAGCACGACCGACATGAACCACTCGACCATCTTGCGGCGGAGCGTCTTCTCGGGCGTCAGGAACGTGTTCTTGACGATCTGCTGCGTCAGCGTGCTGCCGCCCGACAGATAGGGCTTGTCGCTGAAGATGTTGTTGAAAACCGCGCCGGACCGTGCCAATCGGATCAATGCCGGCGTGATCGTAGAAGCGCCGATCCTCGATCGCCAGTACCGCCTGCACCATGCGCTGCGGGATCACCTGCAGCGGAACGTCGCGGCGCTTCTCGCGCCCCGATGTGACGAGCGCCGTGATGAGCGGAGCGCCCAGCGTCACCTGCTCGATCGGCGTTATCTGCTTGTCGACGATTTCGATGCGTCCGACCGTCGTCCCCGGACGCGTTTTCGTTCGACCCGTGAACACGACCCGGATCGTTCGTCCCTGCCGATCGCCGTCGCGGGGGATGAGCACCAGCGTGTCGCGACCGATCGTGAACTCGCCGAACTGTTCCGCCCGCTCCCGGTGCGCGTAGCCGACCTCGTTCAGGCGCTCGATCAGTTGGACCTGGCTGACGGATTGCCCCCGCCGAAGCTCGAGCGGACGGGCAAACACCCGCGGATCCATCCGCTGCATCTCGCCGTGCATCCGCGCGTCGATCATGCGCGAGAAGATCACCCAGTAGTAGCCGCCGACGCCTGCAAAAAGGAGCAGCGGGCCGGCCAGCCCGACGAGGACGTAGAACCGCCAGCTGCGCTTCGAAAAACGGGCCAGAATCCGCTTCCGTGCGGCGGGCTTCGACGGCTTGGGGGTGGACGTGGTGGTCACAGGTAGATTAGACGGAGCGCCAGCTACCGGAGAAAGTATCGGCCGGATCGAGCCACCGGGTTACTGCGTCTAAACTGGGGAGCCAGAGAGAATTGTATACCGCCCGCCCTTCCTTTCTCTATCCTTTCAGCAGTGAGGTGTTTATGCAGCGAGCACTGTCGATCGCGATGGTGTGCGCGTCGCTCCTTCTTGGGTTCACGGGGGTTGCACGGGCACAGTCGCAGGCCGCCAACGGCAATATAGAAGGTGTGGTCCGCGATGCGAGCCGGGCGGTGCTGCCCGGCGTCACGGTCACTGTGATCAACACCGACACGGGTCTCGAACGCACCACGGTGACCAACGACGAAGGCCTCTACCGGGTGCCGCTCCTGCCCATCGGCACCTACAAGGTCGTGGCTGAGCTGAGCGGATTCAGAAGATTCGAGCAGCTCGGCCTGACGCTCTCGACCGGCCAGAACCTGGTCGTGAATGTCGACCTGGCGGTCGGCGGCATCACCGAAACCGTTTCCGTTTCGGGCGGCACCCCCGTCGTCGACACCGCGAAGATCGACGTGGGACGAAATCTCAGCGAGCGGGAGATCAAGAACCTGCCGCTGGTGTCGCGCAATCCCTACAACTTTGCCCTCGTGCAGCCGGGCGTCAGCGGTTTCGAGAACCCCGAATTCGGCGTGCCGCGGTTCAGCGCGAACGGCACCCTGCTGCGCGTCAATTACCAGATCGACGGCAATACCAATACCGAGAAGGACCGCGCCGGTCTGCGGCTGCTGCCGATCTCTGAAGTGATGGTGCAGGAAGTGAAGGTCGTCACCAGCGGCTATGCGCCGGAGTTCGGCCAGACGACGGGCCTCGTCTACAACGCCATCACGCCGTCGGGCACCAACACGTTCAAGGGCTCGGCGAGCTATCGGTTCCGGCGGAAGGACTTCAGCGCGTTCCCGTATCCATTTACGAGACCGCGCACGCCCGAGAACAAGCCGGACACCAAGATCGACACCTGGACGGCCGAGGGCGGCGGTCCGATCGTGCGCGACCGTCTGCATTTCTTCGGCGGCTTCGAGAGCACCTACCGCGATCTGTCGGGGGCGACGCCGGTGACGATTCGTCCGGAGGACGCGGACCGCCTCGGCCTGCCGCCGCAGCCCTCGGCGCTTCCGCGCGAGCAGACGGCCCGGTTCTACATCGGCAAGGTGGACTGGCTGGCGGGCGCGGCGCATCGCGTGACCGGGCGCTACATCTACTTCGAGAACGACTCGCCTAACAATGTCACCTCGACGACGGCGGGTGTGCCGAATTCCACCGAGTCGCTCACGAATTTCGTCGACGCGATGAAGTCGGTGGCCGGACAGGTCGTCTCGACGATCGGCGGCAACAAGCTGAACGAGCTGCGCGTGCAGTTCGCGAACCGGCACCAGGCGCGGACGGAGAGCGATCTTTCAGGCACCGGACCGCAGATCCGGATCCCGAACGTGGCCAATTTCGGCGGGCCGAACAGCTCGACGGCGGACGCCGGCTTCGACTTCAAGCAGTCCATCTGGCAGGTCATCGACAATTTCACCTGGTTCCACGGCAACCACAGCTTCAAATTCGGCCTCGACCTCCAGTTCGTCGGCGACGAGCGGGTCGCCTCGCTGTTCTCGTTGTATACGTTCCCGAGCATCGACGCCTATCTCGCCGCCCGCAGCGGAACGAATCCGCGCAGCTACACGACGTTCTCGCAGTTGTTCGGCGAGCCGGGGTTCAGCATGGACAGCCGGCTCTATAGCTTCTTCGTCCAGGACGACTGGAGAGCGACGTCGGATCTCAAGATCCTCTACGGGCTTCGCTACGACGTGTACAACTGGCCGGACGCCCTTCCGGATGCGCCGTTCGAGTTCTCGCGGGAGTTCAAGACCGACACCAACAACTTCGGTCCGCGCCTGGGTTTTGCGTGGACGCCGTTCGAGAACAAGAGCATGGTCATCCGCGGCAGCACCGGCGTGATGTTCGACCAGCCGCTGCTCGTCGCCTACGAGAACGCCTTCCAGAACAGCGGACAGCCGGCACGCGTGTCGGTGTCGGTCAATCCCACGAGCGCGAACGCGCCGGGCTTCCCGGACACGCTGGAGAACCTGCCGCCCGGGTTCACGCTGCCGACACAGAGCATCGCGACGATCGATCCGGATTACCAGGTCGGACGCACGTTCCAGAACAACGTCCAGTTCGAGCGCGGCATCGGCACGAATTACTCGGTGACGGTCGGCTACGTGTACTCCAAGGGCAATCAGCTGCCGGTGCTCAACGACATCAACCTGATCAACCCGATCGGACAGCTCGAAGACGGGCGGCCTGTCTACAGCACCGCCGTCAACGCGGCAACCCGTCAGTTTCCGCAGTTCGATCACATCTACAGTCTCGAGTCGGTCGGCGAGTCCAGCTACAACGGGCTGACGCTCCAGCTGTCGCGGCGTTGGGCGGGCAACTTCCAGTTCGATCTCACCTACACATACGGCAAGGGAGAAGACACCGCGCCGATGTGGAACCCATCGTTCATGACGTCGTTCGCGGTCAACAACGACGACCCGCGAAGCGATCCGACGAACCTGGATCGCGACAAGGGACCGAACCTGATGGACATGCGGCACAATTTCGCCGGGACGGTGGTGGCGAGGTCGAAGGTGTCGACCGGCAACCGGATCGTGGATACGATCCTCAGCGACAATCAGGTCGGCGTGCTGATGCAGTTCAACAGCAGCCTGCCGTTCACCATCCGGGGCAATGCGGATCTCAATCGTGACGGCCTGGGGAACGATCGGCCCTTGTTCATCGGCCGCAACTCGGTGTATCTGCCGGCGCGCTACAACGTCGACCTGCGGTACTCGCGGTTCATTCCGATCGCCGGCCGTCGTCAGGTCGAAGTGATTGGGGAGTTCAAGAACCTCTTCAACACGGAACAGGTTGCCGGGGTGAACCAGACCTTCCCGGTGACCCCGCTTGGCGTGCCGACGGTGCCGCTGCTGACCACCGGTGACGAGTTCAAGGATGCGGGCCGCGTCACGAGCGGATTCGAACAGCGTGCGTTCCAGCTCGGGTTCAAGTTCTATTTCTGATTCGCGAATGACGGTTCTTCGACGACTGCTCGTGCCGGCGGCCGTGGCGCTCGCCACGGCCTCGCTCTTTGCTCAGATGCGGGTGCAGACGGTTGGTGAACGTCCGAGCGAAATCACGCTCCGGCTGCTGCTGCGCAAGCTCGGGTCGACGGGCACGTTCATGCAGACGACCGCGCATCCCGACGACGAAGACAACGGGCTGCTCGCGATGATGGGGTACGGCCGGGGCATGCGGGCCGTGCTGGTCACCGCGACGCGCGGCGACGGCGGGCAGAACGAGATCGGTCCGGAGCTGTTCGAAGCGCTCTCGGTGCTGCGAACCGAGGAACTGCTCGCGGCCCACCGCTTCGACGGCGCCGAGCAGCGTTTCACGCGCGCGGTGGATTTCGGCTACTCGTTCAGCGTCGAGGAGAGCCTGCGCCTGTGGGGGCATGACGAAATCCTCGGCGATTTCGTCCGGCACATCAGAACCATCCGGCCCGATGTCATCGCCGGATTCCTCTGCGACGGCGACGGCGGAGGGCAGCACCATCAGGCCTCGACGGTCCTGACCCGCGAAGCGTTCCAGGCCGCGGCCGATCCGTCGCGATTTCCCGAGCAGATCAAGGACGGTCTGCGTCCCTGGCAGGCCCAGCGGTTGTTCTGCACCGACCGGGCCAGCTTCGCCACCACGAATGGGGACCGATCGAAGCTCCTGACCATTCCCGACGTGTTCGATCCGCTGCTGGGACGCCGGTTCGGCGAGCTGGGGATCGAAGCCCGCAGCATGCACAAATGCCAGGGAACGTCCCAGCTGCTGCCGCTGCCGGGCCAATCCTTCTCGCGGACCTATCGCCTCGAGGCGTCGGGGATTCCGTTCAGCGGCGGGTCGACGGACATGTTCGAGGGGATCGACACGTCCATCGCCGGCCTCGCACGATTCGCCGGCGGCGATCGCGCGCCGGCGCCGCTCGTCGCCGGACTTCGGCAGATTGCCGAGGCGGTCGCGTCAGCGGAACGCGCCGCTGCCGGCGGACCGTCGAAAGCGGCGCCGCCACTCGCAACGGCGCTGACCGCGGTGCGCACGCTGACTCCGGCGCTCAAGACGATGCCGCTCGATGAACCGGCGCGATTCGAAATCGAGTTCAGGCTCGCTCAGAAGGAGAGCGCGATTCAGGAGGCGCTCGTCGTGTCGGAGGGGCTGCGTCTCGAAGCGCTCGCCGATGACGGCCTGGTCACCAGCGGCCAGATGATCAAGGCGACGGCAACGGGCACGAACAACTCGCCGGACGACCTGCGCATCGACGGCGTGTCCTGGACAGGTTTCGGCGGCACGGCGGCGCCATGCGCGCAAACGATCAAAGCCGGGGCGTCGTTCACATGTGCCACGGAGGGCGTCGTCGCCGATCTTCCGTTGACCGGCCCTTACTGGCACCAGCGCACTGATGCGGCGCGCTACGACTTCGAGTCCGGCGCTCCGTTCGGCGCGCCGTTCGCGCCAAGCCCCTTCCGTGCCGTGTTCGCGCTGACGATCGCCGGCGTGCCGGTTCACGTCGGGCGCACGATTCAATACCGCTACGACAGCGTGATCGCCGGCGAGAAGCGCATGGACATCCAGGTGGTGCCCGCCTTCGCCGTCACCACGTCGCCGTCGATTGCCGTGATCCCCGCGCCGGCGCTGGCGCATCCGCAGGAAGCGGGGCAGCCGGGCCGCGAGATCGAAGTGCAGGTGATCAACCAGCGCCGCGGCGCGTCGCGCGGCGAGGTGTCGTTGAACGTGCCTGCCGGCTGGACGGCCGCGCCCGCCGGCGCGCCGGTCACGTTCAGCCGCGAGGACGAGTCGGCGACCGTGAAGTTCATGGTGACGCCCGCCAATTCGGCGAGAACCGGCGACTACTCGCTGACCGCGGTCGTCAAGGATGCCGGGGACGCGAAGAACACGTCGACGTGGGGCTACGACGTCATCGAGTACCCGCACATCCATCGCCGGCATCTGGTCAGAGAAGCGAAGACGCGCTTCAAGATCATCGACGTCACGCTTGCACCAGGCCTGCGCGTCGGCTATGTGATGGGCGTCGGCGATCAGGTGCCGCAGGCCATCGAGCAGCTCGGCGCCGACCTTCGGTTCATCGGGCCCGACGAGCTGGCCTCCGGCGACCTCTCCGCCTACGACGTCATCGTGACCGGTGTCCGCGCTTACGAACGTCGTCCGGATCTCCGCGCGAACAATCATCGGCTGCTCGGCTATGCGGCGGCTGGCGGAACCGTCCTCGTTCAGTACAACAAGTTCGAATTCAACCAGGCGCAGTACGGGCCGTATCCGGCGAAGGTCAGCGCGAACAGAATCACCGACGAGAACGCGCCGGTGCAGATCCTCGTCCCCGATCACCCGGTGTTCAACACGCCCAACAGGATTGGCCCGGAGGCGTGGAACGGGTGGGTGCAGGAACGCGGACTGTATTTCCTGGGCGATCGCGATCCGCGATATGTCGATCTGATCCGGCTGACCGATCCATTCGAGTACAACCCGGGGCCAAAAACCGGCGCGCTCGTCGAAGCGCCGGTCGCCAAGGGTCGGTGGATTTATCTCGGCCTCGGACTGTGGCGGCAGCTGCCGGCGGGGACCGACGGCGCTTACCGGCTGCTCGCGAACCTGCTTTCGCTGGGCCGGAAACGATGACGTTCGCACCCGAGTACATCAGGTTCGTCCTGAACGCGAACTTCGAGGATGCGAAGGCCCAGTTCCTCGCCCCGCTGCTGGCCATCCACTACGCTCACCTGGTGATGCTCGCCGAGCGCGGCATCGTCCCGCGGGCGGAGGCGCGTGCGATTCGTGACGCGCTGGGGCGGATCTCCCCTGACGAGATCCGGTGCGCATCGTTCGACGGCACGTGCGAAGACCTGTTCTTCTACGTCGACCGCCTGATCGTCCGCGACTGCGGCGGCGACGCCGCCGGCAGGCTTCACACGGCGCGCTCGCGCAATGACATCGACATGACGATGTACCGGATGCAGCAGCGTGAACAGGTGCTCGCGCTGATCTCCGGCGTCGCCGCGCTGCGGCGGGTGCTGCTCGACGTTGCGGAGAGGCACCGCGAAACGGTGTTCGCCGCGCACACGCACACGCAGCCGGCGCAGCCGACCACGCTCGCTCACTACTTGCTTGCGATCGTCGAGCAGCTGGAACGCGACACGGTCAGGCTGCAGGCGGCGTACACGAGCACGAACCGGAATCCGCTCGGCGCCTGCGCGATCACCGGGACCGGTTTCCCGATCGATCGTTCCCGAACGACTGTGCTGCTGGGATTCGACGAGCCCACCGGCAACACCTACGGCAGCATTGCGACGGTGGACTATCTGCTCGAGAGCGTGTCGGCGACGGCGACGCTCGTCGCCGGCGTCGGCCGCGTGCTGCACGATCTTCTGCTCTGGTGCACGAGCGAGTTCGGCTATCTGCGGCTGGCGGACGGATTCGTGCAGTGCAGCAGCATCATGCCGCAGAAGCGCAACCCGGTGGCGCTGGAGCACGCCCGGGCGCTGGCGAGCAAGGCATTCGGCCAGGCCGGCGCGATCATGACGGTGGTCCACAACACGCCGTTCGGCGACATCGTCGACACCGAGGACGATCTGCAGCCGCTGGTGTTCGCGACCTTCGACGCCGCGTCACGCGCCGTGGGGCTGGTCGCGGCGGCGATGGGCACTGCCAGCTTCGACACCGCGCGGATGGCGGAACGCGCGCGGCACGGATGGATCACCGTCACCGAGCTGGCGGATACGCTGACGCGCGAACACGGCGTTCCGTTCAAGTCCAGCCACGCGATCGCGTCGACGCTGGTCGACACCTGCGCGAAGCGGTCCACCGCGCCGCTCGAACGCATCCTGCGGGACGTGTCACAGGCGGTGATCGGCCGGGCGATTGAGCTCGATGCCGCAACCCTCGAGCGCGTGCTCAGCCCCGAGCACTTCGTCAGCGTGCGAACCACGCCCGGCGGCCCGGCGCCGTCACAGACCGCGCTCGCGGTGGCCGAGTCGGGTAGGCTGCTGGATCGTGACGAGGAGTGGCGCAACGCGCGGACGGCGGCGCTGCGAAATGCGGAAATGGCGTTGAGAGACGCGGCGGCCGGCTTGTAGTCTCGTAGCGCAGCCCTTTAGGGCTGCCAGATCGGAAAGGCAGGCCTAAAGGCCTGCGCTACGAGATCAGATCGTCATCACCCAGTGATACCCGGGATCGATCGGCAGGTCGTCCAGCAGCCGATCGACGAGGGCGGGACCGTAGCGGTTCAGGAAGAACACCACGCCGAGGGTTCGCTCCTGCGGATGGCCCTGCGGGAAGATCTGGCTCTGCGCGCGCGTGAACTGGCGCCGCAGCGTGTCGTCGCGCCGCTTCGCCGCATGAATCATCTTCGAGTGCAGCGCGCGCAGCTCGTGCTGCATCTTGCCGAGCGTCGTTCTGGCGGCGCCGGCCAGCGTCGGATCGACGGCCGGCAGCGCGTCGATCACGCGTTCCATGCCGCGGTGCACCGCCGTCTCCGCTTCCTCCATCGCCTTTTCGACCGACTGCGGCAGCTGCGATTCGAGCAGGCGGTTCAGCGCCGATTCGTCCTGCGGCTGCAGCGCGTCGAGCGGCATGTCGTAGCGCTGCAGGAACCGCGCCGCGCCAGAGTCGATCAGCGTCGCCGTCGCGCGCGGGAAGAGCAGCGGCATCGGCACGCCGAAGTGCTCGTAGACACCGCGCAGCTGGCCAAGATAGGCGAGCTCGCTCGGCCCGGGCACGTACGAGATGGTCGGGAACAGCCGATCCTGCACGACCGCGCGCAGGAGAACATTCGGACTGAAGTGCTCGGGATGCTGACGGACTTCGTCGAGCAGTTCGGCGCGCGTCACGGTCCGGTCGCCGATCGTAAACCCATCGTCCACGCGCTTGATCGGCAGCCGCGCACCGTCCATGTGGAAGAGCGAGACGCTGTCGAGCTGTGGAACCACCTGCGGCGGATGGCCGATCGCCTCGAGCTGCTGACCCGCGGCCGCCGCAAGCGCCGGCGTACGGCCGGCGGTCTCGATCTCGCGCGTGAAGATGTCGGCGACCAGCGGCTTCGCCGCCGGATCGGAGGACTCGAAGACGACGAGCCCGTACTTGCCGAGCAGCCCTTCGATCCATCGCGCGAACGCTTCCGCGGTGCCCATGCCAGGCGTGTACGCCGCACGGATCGCGGAGAGCGTGGCGCCGGTGAATTCGGTTGGCGCGAGGGACTGGGCGAGCGAGGCGATCGTGTCTTCGATGGAGGGGTCGAGCGGCAGCTCGAAGACCGGTTTGTCTCCGGCGCCAGGCGGCCGCGCGAGCGTGACGGTGTGCGGCTGGAACGATGAGTCGAGGACCGGTACAGCTTGCGACCTCGTCCCAGTCGTGATCCTCGGCGTGCACCCAGAACACCGGCACCACATCGGCCTGCTGCTCGCGTGACTGCCGGCGCGCCAGCTGGATCGCGGTGATCGCCTTGAGCAGCGTGAAGAGCGGACCCCCGAACACCGTCGCCTGCTGGCCCGTGATCACCGCAACGGTCTCCGCGGACGCCAGTTTCGCCGCCGCCGCGCGCGCTTCCGCGGGCGCGTTTCGCCGGGCCTGCTGCGTTTCGAGAACTGCCGCGAGCTCGGCGCGGCGCCGCGGATAGGCCCGCGCGCGCTGCACGGCGCTCGGCCACGCCGCATCGCTCGCCGGATCGCCGGCGTACAGCGGCGCGACCTTGGTGAAGTTGTGGGCGTAGTCGCCGGCGAGCTTCCGGATCCACGGCACGCGGCGGACGTCGAGCGCCATCCGAAGCTGACCCGCCGGGGCCGAACCGTGTGACGAGGCCGCGCTCGCCGCGGATCTGGAATCGGCTGACACCGTTGGGTACTCTCTCAGAGCCTTTGAAAGCATGTCAAGACGCTGTCCCTGGCGTTAGACGCGGATCAGTCTCGCGTGGATCCGGGTGCCGACGCGGGTGTCCAGCGCCTGGTAGAGACGCTGATCTACGCGGACTCAACACGGGACGCGGATTTACGCGGATCTCAAGAGTTCACGAAACGCGGATTTACGCGGATCTCCAGACCTTCACGGAACGCGGATTTACGCGGATTCCCACCTTTCACGGAACGCGGATTTGCGCGGATTTCCAGACCTTCACGGAACGCGGATTTACGCGGATCTCCAAACTTCACGGAACGCGGATTTACGGCAGATCTACCCACGGACGCGTTGAGAACAATGTCCCGGAACGCTGATCCGCAGAGATCAGCATTCAGGTCGGGAGCTGTGATTCGGCTTGTCCCGCGGGATTCGTGTTGATCTGCAGTCCGTGGATCCGCAAAGATCCGCGCCCCGTTGAACATAGTGATCCCTGTGAATCCGCGTCTCGTGGGCGTGATCCGCGTGATCCGCGCTTCGTTAAAGCGTGATCCGCGTAAGATCCGCGTTCCGTTAGAAAACCGTGATCCTCGTGAATCCGCGTCTCGTTGAAGCGGGTGAATCCGTGTGAATCCGCGTTCCGTTGAACGGCGTGATCCGCGTGAATCCGCGTTTCGTTGAAGCCATGGGATCCGCGTGAATCCGCGTTTCGTTGAACTGGGTGATCCGCGCGAATCCGCGTTTCGTTGAACTTGGGGTGATCCCGCGTGAATCCGCGGCTAAAGAAGATGATCTGCACACTTCTGCGTCTTGTGTTACATTTTTCTGATCCCGCCCGAGGAGCTCCGTACTGACCAGAGACGATCCGTCCGCCTTCTCGCCGCCGTCCGCATTCGGTCCGTTCCGGGTGCTGCACCAAATTGGTGTGGGCGCGCTTGGGCCCGTGTTCAGAACCTACGAGCCGACGAGAGACCGTCTCGTGGCCGTCAAGGTCTTCCGTCTCGACATTACTCCCGAACAGGCACAGTCGCTCGCGGAAGAGCTGGCGCGCGCGGCCGAGGCGGGCCTCTTCCATCCCTCGATCGTCGAGCCGCTCGCCGCCGGCGTCGAAGGGACCGTCGCCTACCGCGCGGAAGAGTACGTCGCGGCCGAAACGCTTGACGTCGCGATGCGCCACTACGCGCCGGCGCCGCTCGAGACGGCGCTGCCGTTCGTGACGCAGCTCGCCGGCGCGATCGACTTCGCGCGCGCGGCAGGTGTCGGCCACGGCGCGCTGCATCCGCGCGACATCTTCGTGACGCCGGAAGAAGCGCGCGCGACCGGGTTCGGTGTCGTCGACGCGCTGGAGCGTGTCGGCCTGAGAGCGCCGGTTCGGCGTCCGTACAGCCCGCCCGAACGAATCGCCGGCGAAGCCTGGGGCACGCCGGCCGACATCTTCTCGCTGGGCGCGATCGCCTTCGAATTGCTGACCGGACGCCGGCCCTCTGGCACCGGCGATGGGATTGGGGCACTGAACGCCGGTCCCGACTCGGACCGCCTGCGCCGCGTGCTCGCGCGCGCGATGCACGACGATCCCGCGGCGCGTTATCCGACCGCGCTCGCGTTTGCCGCGGCGCTCGAAGGCAGCGGCGAAACCGCGTCAGTCGTGCCGTTCAAACCGGTCGCGGCGCCCGAGCGCGAGCCCAAACCGGAACCAGCGCCGGCGCCGATCGCAAAACCGGCGGCCATCGAACCGCCGGCAGTTGTCGCGCCGTCTCCACAATCTCCGGCACCGGTCGTACCTCCACCACCCGCACCACCCGCGCCGGTGGAACCGGAACCGGCGTTCGCCTCGGAGCCGGACGACATTGCCGCCGAGCGCGACGAAGACATCGCGCACTGGAACTACTCGGTGGACGAGGCCCGGGCGTCCGAAGTCGAAGCGGATGAACCGCCGACATTGTTCGACGACCGCGAGCAGGAAGCGGCCGCCGACGAACTGTTCCTCGACGCCGCCGATCTGACGCTGAACGAAACGCGCGGCGCCAAACAGCCGGATGCCGACGCACGGCTTGCCGACTTTGAAGATGAAGAGCCGGCGCCGCCGGAGGCCGAGCCGGAGCCGGAGCCAACTCCGCCCGTTGTCCCGTATCTATCCGAACCGCGCCCGCGTGCCGAGCACACGGCGCCACGTTCGTCGTTATCGATTACGTCACCCGCCGACGACTTGCCGCTCACCGAACCCGATCGCGATACGCGTTTCGATGGCGACGACTCGCGGAGGCCGATGACGCCCATCGCGATCGCCATGGTGCTCGGCCTCCTGCTCGGCGCGTTGGCGATGTACGCGTATCTCTCGAAGCGCGACACCCGCGAGTCGATCTCGACCGCGGCCACTCCGTCGGCACCCGCCGCTCCGGCGACGACGACGCCGGCGGATCGGCCGACGGGTCCGCAGACGCCACCGCCTACGAAAGAGTTCAGCGAGAGGGCGGTGACGCCACCCGGTGGTCCGGCGGAATCCGCGGGGAGAGCTGGCGCGCGGGCCCCCGCGCCGAAGCCGCCGGCCGCATCCGCTTCACCTTCGCCGCCCGCGGCTTCTCTGCGCACCGCGCGGCTGATCGTCAATTCGACGCCGGTTGGCGCGAACGTCACGATCAACGGGCGCTGGCGCGGACGCACGCCGCTGACGCTCGACGAGCTTCCGCTCGGCAACTACGTCGTCCGAATCGTGGCGACGGGGTATGACGTCTACCGGGAGGACGTCCTCCTCTCATCGTCGCAGGAATCGCGGACGATCTCCGAGCGGCTCAAGCGGTCGGCGCCCGCCGCGCGCGGCTCGGCCACCCAGTCGCGGGGAACGCCGGCGCAGCCGGGAGCCCGGCCGACGCCGCCGCTCGCGCCGGTGACCTTCGTAGGCAGCATCTATGTCGATTCGCGGCCGCGCGGCGCGAAGGTCTTCATCGACGGCAAGGAAGCCGGGACGACGCCGCTGAAGATGCCGGAGCTGAGCATCGGCGCGCACGTCATCCGGCTCGAGCTGAAAGACCATCACACCTGGACGAGCAGCGTCCGGATCACGTCGGGAGAGGAGCAGCGGGTTACCGGGTCGCTGGAACCGATCAGATGAAAGCCACACTCGCACTGGAAAACGGCATCTGGTACGAAGGAGAGGCAGCCGGCGCGCCGGGAGAGACCGGCGGCGAGGTCGTGTTCAACACGAGCATGACCGGCTACCAGGAAGTGCTGACCGATCCGTCGTATGCCGGGCAGATCGTCACGATGACGGCGCCCGAGATCGGCAACTACGGCGTCACCGACGAGGACTTCGAGTCGCGCGGCCCGACGGTTGCCGGCTTCATCGTTCGCGAGGAGTCGCCGATCGCCAGCAACTGGCGCGCGGACGGGACGCTGCGCGACTTCCTCGTCCGCCACGAGATCGTTGCGATTTCAGACATCGATACGCGCGCGCTCACACGCGTGCTGCGGTCCGGCGGCGTGCTGCGCGGCATCATCGCCACCGGCGACGTGGATCCACGCATCCTGGTCGAGCGCGCACGGGACGAAGTTCCTCCGATGGAAGGCTCGGATCTCGTCCTCGACGTCACCTGCGAGTCGCCGTTCGACTGGAAGCCGGACGACGAGCAGGATGAGGACCTGATGCCGGCGCCTGAACGCAAGGCCAGCCGTCCGCTGCAAATCGCCGCCTACGATTTCGGGATGAAGTGGAACATCCTGCGGCGGTTCTCGGCTTATGGCTGCAACGTTCGCGTCTTCCCGGCGACCGCGCCGGCGTCCGATCTGCTGGCGGCGAAACCGGATGGCGTGTTCCTGAGCAACGGGCCCGGCGATCCGGCGGCGCTCGGTTACGCCATCCGCAACGCGCGCGAGCTGGTGCAGTCCGATGTGCCCGTCTTCGGCATCTGCCTCGGTCACCAGATCCTGTCGCTGGCGATGGGCGGCAAGACCTACAAGCTGAAGTTCGGCCACCGTGGCGCCAACCATCCGGTGAAGGAGCTCGAGACCGGCAAGGTGGAGATCACCTCGCAGAACCACGGGTTCGCGGTCGACCCCGCGTCGCTCCCACGCGACGTCAAGGTGACGCACGTCAACCTCTACGACGGCACCATCGAGGGGCTGCGCCACGAGAAGAAGCCGGTGTTCTGCGTGCAATATCATCCCGAGGCGGCGCCGGGCCCGCACGACGCTGACTATCTGTTCCGGCAGTTCCTGGATGAGATGGAGAAGAGAGCGTAGTGCCGCGTCGGTACTGACATCAAAAGAGTCCTGGTCATCGGTTCCGGTCCGATCGTCATCGGCCAGGCATGCGAGTTCGATTACTCGGGCACCCAGGCGTGCAAGGCGCTCAAGGACGAGGGACTCGAGATCATCCTGGTCAACAGCAACCCGGCGACGATCATGACCGACCCGGAGCTGGCGGATCGCACCTACATCGAACCGCTCACACCCGAGGTGCTCGAAGCAATCCTCGCGCGCGAGAAGCCGGACGCGCTCCTGCCCACGGTCGGCGGCCAGACGGCGCTCAACCTGGCGGTTGCGCTCGGCGAGAACGGCGCGCTGGCGCGCCATGGCGTCGAGCTGATCGGCGCGTCGGTCGAAGCCATCAAGGTCGCCGAGGATCGGCTGAAGTTCCGCGACGCCATGAAATCGATCGGCGCGGACGTGCCGAACAGCCGCTACGTGCGGTCGCTGCAGGAAGCGCTCGATGCGGTCGAGCGCATCGGGTTCCCCGCCATCATCCGTCCCTCGTTCACGCTCGGCGGCGTCGGCGGCGGCATCGCCTACAACATCGAGGAGTTCCGCGAGCTGGCGGGCCGCGGGATCGACCTCAGCCCGGTGCACGAGGTGCTGCTCGAGGAATCGGTGATCGGCTGGAAAGAGTTCGAGCTCGAGGTGATGCGCGATCGCGCCGACAACTTCGTCGTCATCTGCTCGATCGAGAACGTCGATCCGATGGGCGTCCACACCGGCGACAGCATCACCGTGGCGCCGGCGCTGACGCTGACCGATCGCGAGTATCAGCGCATGCGCGATCTGGCGCGGCGCATCATCCGCCGCGTCGGCGTCGAAACCGGCGGCTCCAACATCCAGTTCGCGATCAACCCGGCGGATGGCCGGATCATCGTCATCGAGATGAACCCGCGCGTGTCGCGTTCCTCGGCGCTCGCCTCGAAGGCCACCGGGTTCCCGATCGCCAAGATTGCCGCCAAGCTGGCGCTCGGCTATCACCTCGACGAGATTCCGAACGACATCACGCGGCTGACGCCGGCGTCGTTCGAGCCGACGATTGATTATGTCGTCGTCAAGGTTCCGCGTTGGGCATTCGAGAAATTCCCGCGCGCCGACCGGACGCTGACCACGCAGATGAAGTCGGTGGGCGAGGTGATGGCGATCGGCCGGACCTTCAAGGAAGCGTTCATGAAGGCGTTCCGCTCGCTCGAGCTCGGTTCGAGTGGACGCCTGTTTTCCGGCCGCAGCACGTCGGATCCCGCGTCGAGCGAAGAGGAAGGAGCGCTGCAGCGCGAGCTGGCCGTTCCCAACGACCGCCGCATGTGGTCGGTGTTCCGCGCGCTCGAGCGCGGATGGTCGGTGGAGCAAATCCACAACCTGACGAAAATCGATCCCTGGTTCCTCACCCAGTTCTCGCAGATTGTCGAGCTGTGCCGCTCGGCGGGGCTGGTCGGCCTGCGCGGCATCTCGAGCGACATGCTGCGGACGCTGAAGCGGGCCGGGATCGGCGACCTGGAGCTGGCGGGGATCCTCGGCGCCGACGAAGCGGCGGTGCGCGCGGCGCGGGAAGAGAACGGCCTCGTGCCGGCCTACAAGCGGATCGACACCTGCGCGGCGGAATTCGAGTCGTTCACGCCGTATCTCTACGGCACGTTCGAGAAGGAGTGCGAGGCCGATCCGACGCCGCGGCAGAAAGTGGTGATCCTCGGCAGCGGTCCGAACCGGATCGGCCAGGGGCTCGAGTTCGACTACTGCTGCTGCCATGCGGCGTTTGCGCTGCGCGAAGAGGGGTTCGAGACCGTAATGATCAACTGCAACCCCGAGACGGTGTCGACCGACTACGACACGGTCGACCGCCTGTACTTCGAGCCGCTGACCTTTGAAGATGTATCGGCGGTCATCCGGCGCGAGCAGGAGGCGGGCGCGGACGTCGCGTGCGTCGTGCAGTACGGCGGGCAGACGCCGTTGAAGCTTTCGCTGTCGCTGCAGCAGGCGGGCTTCCGGATCCTCGGCACTTCGCCGGATTCGATCGATCTCGCCGAGGATCGCGAGCGCTTCGCCAAGCTGCTGTGGGACCTTGGCATTCCGCAGGCGCCGAGCGGCACGGCCACCACCGTTGCCGAGGCGCGCGAGGTGGCCGCGTCGATTGGATTCCCGCTGGTCGTTCGTCCGTCTGTACGTGCTCGGCGGCCGGGCGATGGCCATCGTCTACGACATGGCCACGCTCGATCGGTACATGACGAATGCGGTCGCCGCCTCGCCGGGGCATCCGGTGCTGATCGACAAGTTCCTCGAGGACGCCGTCGAGCTCGACGTCGATGTCGTCGCCGACGCGACCGGCGCCGTCATCATCGGCGGCATCATGGAGCACATCGAGGAGGCGGGCATCCACTCCGGCGACAGCTCCTGCGTGGTTCCGCCGTATCGCGTGGCGGAACGCCATGTCGCGGTGATTCGCGATTACACGCAGCGCATCGCGCGGGCGCTCAGGGTCGTCGGCCTGATGAACGCGCAGTTCGCGATCAAGGAGGACACGGTCTACGTGCTCGAGGTCAATCCGCGCGCCTCGCGCACCGTCCCGTATCTCTCGAAGGCGACCGGCGTTCCGCTCGCCAAGATCGCGGCGCGCGTGATGATCGGCCGGACGCTCGCGCAGCTCGGCCTCACCCAGGACCTCGAGGTCAACGGCTACTTCGTCAAGACGCCCGTGTTCCCGTTCGTGCGCTTCCCGGGCGTCGATACCATCCTCGGGCCAGAGATGAAGTCGACGGGAGAGGTGATGGGCGGCGCGGCGACGTTCGGCAGCGCGTTCGCGAAAGCCCAGCTCGCCGCCGGCCTGCGGCTGCCGCCGTCGGGCACGGCGTTCATCTCGGTGAACAATCACGACAAGCCGGCGGTGGTGCCGATCGCGCGCGACCTGCGCGATCTCGGTTTCCGGCTGGTCGCGACCCGCGGCACCGCCAGCTTCCTGCGCGCGCACGGCCTCGAGGCGGAGATCGTCTTCAAAGTCAACGAAGGCCGTCCTCACGTTGGCGACGAGATCCTGAACAACCGCATTCAGCTCGTCATCAACACGCCGCTCGGCCGCGAATCGTTCTTCGACGATCGCACGGTGCGCCGGATCGCGATGATGCACGGCGTGCCCTGCATCACCACGCTCACCGGGGCCGCCGCCACGGTGAATGCGATTCGCGCGATACACACCGAAGGGCTGACGGTCCGGGCGCTTCAGGAGTACCACGCAGAAATTCCAACCGGCCGGACCTGATACCCCGGCGTTTTCTGCGCGGTGATCGTTATCGCCGCGCGAATTCCGCTGACAGCTCCGCCGTCCGGCCCGGTCGTTTCCCTTGCATCGGCCGCGTTCCATGCGCGCGCCGGCGGCTCTTCTCGGCATCCCCCTGCTCGCCGGTGCGGCCGCCGGGCTCTGCTTCTTCGAGCTCGATCATTTCGCCTGGTGCGCGGCGGGCGGGTCGGCGATCGCGCTGATCGCCGGGATCGCCGCGCTCGCGCTGAACGACGTCGTCAACTGCGTGTCGGCCGTGCTCGCCGGCTCGTTGCTTGCGGGCGCGTCGCTGGGCGCGTCGGCGGCGCGTGAGGCGTACTCGCCGAGTCTTCTCGCGTGGTTTCAGGAACGCGATGTCGAGGGGACACGCACGGCGCTGATCGAAGGCGCGCTGCAGGAGGATGCCTCGAACGGCGCATTCGGCGTGTCGCTGCTCATCCGCGTCGCGAGGGTCGCCGACGATGAGGATGCGGAGCCGCGGCGAGTGGACGGGGGAGTGCGGCTCAGCGTCGCCGGGACGCTTGCCGCCGTGCGCCTGCGCGAGTGGCGGGCGGGGAGGCGGGTGCGGCTGCCGGCCACGGTCAGGGAACCGGCCGTTTATCTGAATCCCGGCGTCCCCGACGAGCGGCGGGCGCTGGCCCGGCGCGGCATCGTGCTGGTTGGCGGCGTCAAGAGCGGCGCGCTCGTGGAGGTCGTCGCGCAGGGCTCGCGCCTGTCGGAACTGGCGGGCGCCTCGCGTGCGTGGACTCGATGGCGCCTCGCGCAGATCGTCGGCTGCTGGAGCGCACGTTCGGCCGGGATCGCGACCGCGATTCTGATTGGCGATCGGACCGGCCTCGGCGAGGAGGACGATCGCCGGCTGCAGGAAGCCGGCACCTATCACGTCATCGCGATCTCGGGCGGCAACATCGCGATCCTGACCGGCCTCATTCTGGTCGCGCTGCGCATCGCCTCGATTCCATATCGCGCGTCCGCGTCCGCGGCGATCCTGCTCCTGCAGCTTTACGGCCTGGTGGTGATGCCCGCCCCGTCGGTCGATCGCGCGATCGCGGCGGCCACGATCTTTCTTGCCGGCCGTCTGCTCGATCACCGCGGATCGCCAGTCAATGTTCTCGCCATCGCCGCGGTGCTGGCGGTTGGCTCGTCGCCGGTCACCGCCTTCGATCCGGCATTCGTGCTGTCGTTCGGCGCCACGTTCGGGATTCTCGTCGGCGTCCCCCTCATCAGCCGCGCGCTCGCGGTCCGGTCGCGCGCCCTCCAGCTGGTCGCGGGCGTTCTGATCGCGACGTTCGCGGCGGAGTTGATCCTCGCGCCAGTCGGCGCACTCTTCTTCTCGCGCGTGACCTTCGCGGGCCTGGCGCTCAACTTCGCGGCGATTCCGCTGATGACGGTCATCCAGGCGGCCTCGCTCCTCGCGCTGGCCGCTTCGTCTGTTCACATGCCTGCGGCCATCCATCTGGGGCATCTCGTGCACCTGGCGACCGAGGGCCTGATCGAGTCGGCGCGGCTCGTCGACGTCATGCCCTGGCTGTGCCAGGCGACGGCGCCGCCGGCCTTGTGGCTGCTCGCGGTTTACTACGCGGCGCTCGCGACAGTCTTCGCATGGCCTGCCCTGAGCGAGCGCAGCGAGTCGAATGGGCCTGCCCTGAGCGAGCGAAGGGAGTCGAAGGGGCCACGGTTCGCCCGTGCGGCTGCGGGCGTTGCCGCGGTCGCCGCCATCGCGATCGTCGCGGGCTTCGCGCCGCGCGACGCAGTAGCGCCGCCGCCAGCCGGCCGTCTGCGTCTGGTGTTCATCGACGTCGGTCAAGGAGACGCGACGCTCGTGTTTCTTCCCGACGGCCGCCGCCTGCTGGTCGACACCGGCGGCTTCCCGATCCCGGCCCTGCAGGATGCTGAGAGCGGTCAGCTCGCCCGCTTCGATCTCGGCGAGCGCGTCGTGGCGCCCGCGCTTCGCGCCTTTGCGGTGCGCCGGCTCGACGCGCTGGTCCTCACGCACGGCGATCCCGATCACATCGGTGGGGCGTTCTCGGTCATGCGCCTCTTTCGTCCACGCGCGCTCTGGCAGGGTGTCGAAGTGCCGCCGCATCGCGAGCTCACGGCGCTGGCGGCGTTGGCCGGCCAGCTCGGCGCCGAACGCCGCTTCGTGGTCTCCGGCGATCGGCTCGAGCTCGGGACAGTTCGGATTCGCGTGCTCCACCCGCCGGTGCCGGCGTGGGAGCGCCAGCGTGTCCGCAACGAGGATTCGGTGGTGCTCGAGATCCGGCTCGGCGACGTGGCGATCGTGCTTCCAGGCGACATCGGCAAGGAAGGGGAGGCGGCCGTGCAGCCGGCGCTCGACGCCGCGCCGCTCGTGGTCCTCAAGGCGCCGCACCACGGTAGCGCGACCTCGAGCACGCCGGCGTTCCTGTCTGCTTTGAACCCCCGCGCCGTGATCTTCAGCGCCGGCCGCGCCAACCGCTTCGGCCACCCCGCGCCGTCAGTGGTCGCGCGCTACCGCGCGACCGGCGCCGTGATGTTCTCGACCGCGGCTGACGGCGCGGTGATCGTCGACACGGATGGAAAGCAGGTGGACATCAGGGGGTGGACGGGGAGGCGTGTGGTGTTGCGGCGTTGAGGCCGGCATCAACGACACGACGCGGTCACGAATACGGTTCACGACGAACACGGCGAACACGAAGATCACGACGGATTAGGAGGCACGACATGCTACGGGTGAGTTCTCCGCTATCCCAAGAAGATGAGGCAATAGTTACCAAGGTCATCGATTGTGCATTTGCCGTGCATCGGGCCCTTGGTCCGGGTTACAAGGAGCGTATCTACGAGATGGCGTTCTGCCTCGAACTCGAGTCCAGAAACGTCAGATTCGAGTGTGAAAAGCCCGTGTCAGTAAGGTATCGGGAGTGGGTGATACCAGGTCAACGAATTGACTTGATCGTCGAGAAGCGGGTCGTCGTCGAGATCAAAGCGGTGCCCAGGTTGCGGATGCTTCATCGACGCCAGCTCGTGTCTTACTTGCGGACCCTCGATCTGAAGGCGGGTATTCTGTTGAATTTCAACTCGAACTACATCAAGCACGGCCTGCGCCGTGTCGTTTTGTGATGTTTTCTTGCGTCGTGGTCTTCGTGACCGCCGTGATCGTCGTGGACGAGCGCCCTTCGTTAGAATCACGGAGCCGATTTCTTCACCACCTGCCAGGCCTCTTCCATCTCCTCCAGCGACGTATCGTGGACGGACCTGCCCGCCGCCTCGAGATGACGTTCGAGTTTTTCGAACCGCTGTCCGAACTTCTCGTTGGCTTTCCGCAGCGCTGACTCCGGTTCCACGCCAAGTTTGCGGGCGAGATTGGCGATCGAGAACAGCAGATCGCCCATCTCTTCTTCCATCCGGCCGCGACCTTCACTGACCGCGCCCTCGAGCTCGGCGACCTCCTCTTTGATCTTCTCGATCACGTCGTGCGTCTTCGCCCAGTCGAAGCCAACCGCGGCGACGCGGGTTCCGATCTCGTGCGCGCCAAGCAGCGCCGGCAGCGCCTTCGGCAACCCGCCGAGCACGGCCTTGCGCTCGCCAGACGCCTGCTGTTCCTTCGCCTTGATCGCTTCCCACTGCTCGAGCACCTGGCCCGGCGTGTTCACGCCCTCCTGCGTGCCGAACACATGCGGATGGCGCCTGATCAGCTTCGCGCAGATCGCGCGGAGCGAGTCGGTCACCGTGAAGCGCCCGTCATCGGCTTCGATCTGCGCGAGGAAGACGCCCTCGAACAGGAAGTCGCCGATCTCTCCGCGAAGCGCCTGGTGATCCTCCCAATCGATCGCCTGCAGCACTTCGTACGTCTCTTCCAGCACGAACGGGCGCAGCGTCTCGATCGTCTGCTCGCGATCCCATGGACACCCGTCGGGACCTCGGAGCCGGCTCATGATATCGACGAGCTGCTGAAACGCCTCGCCCGCATCCTTCGTCGTCTGTCCGCCGGTTCGGTTCGACATCAGGCGACTATGCTAGCATTCGGGCATGGAGCGTTCGGGGGCGTCGGACCTCACATTTTCCGGGTTCATCCTGTCGCTCGCGACCACGGCTGCGTTCCATTTCGGCGATCTCGCGGACCCCGAAACCGGCCGCACGGCAGAGCCGGATCTCGACTCGGCGGGGCGCATCATCGAAGTCCTGACGATGCTCCAGGAGAAGACCAAGGGGAACCTGATCCCCGAGGAAGACCGCGTTCTCGACGACCTGCTCTACGAGCTGCGCATGCGCTACGTCCAGGCGCAGCAGGAAACCCGCCGGATCGTCGAACCCTGACGTGAAAATCACGTTCCTCGGCACGGGCACATCGCACGGTGTGCCGATGATCGGCTGCGACTGCGCGACGTGCAAGTCGACGGATCCCCGCGACAAGCGGCTGCGCCCCTCGATCTTCATCGAGCCGGACGACGGCATCAAGCTGCTCGTCGACGCCGGACCGGATCTGCGGGCCCAGGCGCTGGCGCACGATCTACGGCGCATCGACGCGATCGTCTTCACGCACGGGCACGCGGATCACATCCTCGGCCTCGACGAGATCCGCCGCTACAACCACATGCTGCATTCGGCGATGGCCTGCTACGGAGACGCCGCGACGATCGCGGACATCCGGCGGATGTTCGCCTACATCTTCGATCCGGCGACCCCCAAGGGCGGCGGGCTGCCGATGATCAGGACGTTTACGCTGGCAGGACCTTTCTGCATCGGACAGTCGGAGATCGTGCCGGTGCCGGTCATGCACGGCACCCGGCAGATTCTCGGGCTGCGCATCGGCCGGTTCGCCTACCTGACCGACTGCAGCGGCATTCCCGAATCGTCGCTCGGCCTGCTCCAGGACCTCGACGTGCTCGTCCTCGACGCGCTGCGCGAGCGTCCGCACCCGACGCACTTCAATCTCAGCGAGGCGGTCGACACGGCGGCGCGGATCGCGCCGCGGCAGGCGTACTTCACGCACATGTGCCACGACCTGCAGCACGAAGCGACCTGCGCGCGCCTGCCGGCCGGCATGCAACTGGCGTACGATGGACTCGTCCTCGAATGCTGATCCCCGTTCATTATCCCGACGATCCGCCGCCGCGATGGAACCAGCCGGTGCTGGCGGTCGGGAACTTCGACGGCCTGCACCGCGGGCACATGAAGATCATCGACCGCGTGCGCCGCCGGGCAGGCGAGCGCGGCGGCACGCCGGCGGCGATGACGCTCGACCCGCATCCGCCGCGTGTGCTGAGGCCGGACAAGGCGCCGGCGCTGCTGATGACCAAGGCGCAGAAGCTCGAAGCGCTCGCCCGGGCCGGCATGCAGGGCATCGCCGTCGTCCGGTTCACCCGCGAGCTGTCGATGTGGGATCCCGAGACGTTCGTGCGCACGGTGCTCGTCGAGTGGCTGCACATCTCGGAAGTGTGGGTCGGTGCGAATTTTCTGTTCGGGCACGACCGGGCGGGCACCTTCTCGGTGCTCCGGACCCTGGGCGCGCGGTATGGGTTCAGAGCGGAGAAGATCGATCCCGTCCGCTACAAGGACTTCGTCGTGAGCAGCACGCGGATCCGGCGGCTCGTGTCGGAGGGCCGCGTCGACGAAGCGGGCGCGCTGCTCGGCCATCATTACTTCATCGACGGCACCGTCACGCGCGGCGCCGGACGGGGACGCGAGATCGGATTTCCCACGGCGAACCTGGCGACGGAAAACGAGCTGCTGCCGCCGGCCGGCGTCTATGCGACGACGGCGACCGTGCTCGGCGTCGTGCATCCGGCGATCACGAACATCGGCATGCGTCCGACGTTCGGCGATGTCGATCGTCTGACGATCGAGACGCACATCTTCGACTTTACCGAGGATCTCTACGACAGCTCCATCCGGCTGGCGTTCGTGCAGCGCATGCGCGACGAGCGGGCGTTTCCCGATGTCGACGCGCTGCGCGCGCAGATCGAGGCCGACTGCCGCAGCGCGCGCAGGCTCTTCAGCCACATTTCGCTGTAGAATCGATCCATGTCCCATTCGGCGAAGGGTGACGGGGCGAAGACCCTGCTGCTGCGGCTGTCCGTCCCGGCACAGGGCGGACTGCGCGCCGTGGCCACCGAATTCGCCACCCGCGTGGCGGCCCATCTGGGCAGCTTCGACGGCGCCGAGGCGGCCGGCATCGCGCTGGACGCCGCCGCGGAGCAGGTCGCCCCGGTGGGATCCGACGGCAACATCACCTTCGAGTTCACCGAGGATGACGGCGAGCTCCTGATCCGGGCGCGCTGCGACGGCCGCTCGTCCGAAGCCCGCCATCCGCTGCCCGACGAGCCCTGAGGTTCGCCCGAGCCACCGGCCTGCCAGCTCCGATGCGCCTTTACAACACGCTCACACGCCGTGAGGAAGACTTTGCGCCGTCGAACGGCAACGTGGTCCGCATGTACACGTGCGGCCTGACCGTCTACGCGCGCGGGCACATCGGCAACTTCCGCACCTTCGTCGCCGTCGACGTGCTGCGCCGCGCGCTGAAGTATCAGGCGGGCTTCGCGGTGCGGCAGGTCACCAACTTCACCGACGTCGACGATCGCACGATCCTCGAATCGCAGAAGGCCGGCGTGCCGCTGCGCGAATACACCGATCGCTACATCGCGGCGTTCAGGGAGGACGCGGCGGCGCTCGGGCTCGAGCCGGTCGAGGAGAATCCGCGCGCGACCGATCAGCCGAACATCGACGCGATGGGCGGGATGATCGAGGCGCTCGAGGCGCGCGGCCACACCTATCGCAGCGACGGATCGGTCTATTTCAAGATCGAGACGCTGCCGGAATACGGCAAGCTCGCGCGGCTCGATCATGCCGGCATCAAGAGCGGCGCGCGGGTCGACTCCGACAAGTACGAAAAGGAGAACGCCCGCGACTTCGTGCTCTGGAAATCGACGAAACCGGGCGAGCCGACCTGGGACCCCGGGATCGGTCCGGGACGCCCCGGCTGGCACATCGAGTGCTCGGCGATGGCGCTGCGCCTGCTGGGGGAGCCGCCGATCGACATCCACACCGGCGGCGTCGATCTGATCTTCCCGCACCACGAGAACGAGATCGCGCAGAGCGAAGGCGCGACCGGCAAGCCGTTCTCGCGCTTCTGGGTGCACGTCGAGCACCTGATGATCGAGGAAGAGGCGGGCCGCACCGACAAGATGTCGAAGTCGCTCGGCAACGTCTACAACGTCCAGGACATCGTCGAACAGGGGTACCGTCCGTCGGCGCTGCGCTATCTCTATCTCGGGGTGCACTACCGCAAGCAGCTGAAGTTCTCGTGGACTGCGCTCGCGCAGGCCGAAGAATCGCTGAAGCGCGTGACCGACTTCCTGGCGCGTCTCGAGACGCTGCCCGCGGGCGCCGGCAGTCCGGAGATCGCGGCGCGCCTGCAGGAGGCACGCACGACCTTCGGCAGCCACATCGAGGCGGACCTCAATACCGCGGCGGCGCTGGGCGTGATGTTCGATCTGGTGCGCGCGATGAACTCGGCGATCGACGACGGCACGCTGCATCAGGGCGACGCGGCGGCGATTCGCGAGACGTTCGAACAGTTCGATCAGGATCCTGGGCGTGCTGTCGCTTCGCCGGCAGGAGGACGAGCGGCCGCCGGTTCCCGTCGAGGAAATCGAATCGCTGATTGCCGCGCGCCGGGCCGCCAGGCAGGCGCGCAATTTCGCCGAAGCAGACCGCATCCGAAAGGACCTCGACGCCCGCGGCATCCTGCTCGAAGATACCGGCACGACAACCCGCTGGAAGCGGAAGTGACATGAAGACACCTGAGATCAAAACGACACTCCCGGGCCCGAAGGCCAAGGCGATCATCGAACGCGACAGCAAGTTCGTCTCGCCCTCCTATACGCGCGACTATCCGTTCGTCATCGCCCGCGGCGAAGGCGCGGTGGTCGAAGACGTGGACGGCAATCGATTCCTCGACTGCGCCGCCGGCATCGCCGTCAACTCGACCGGCGTCTCGCACCCGGAGGTGGTGAAAGCGATTACCGAGCAGGCGCAGAAGTTCATCCACATGTCGGGGACCGACTTCTACTACGAGCCCCAGGTCAGGCTCGCCGAGGAGCTCGCGTCGATCGTGCCGATCGATGGAGAAGTGCGGACGTTCTTCGGCAACTCCGGAACGGAAGCGACCGAGGCGGCGATCAAGCTGTCGCGCTACTACACGAAGCGGCAGGGCATCATCGCCTTTCTCGGCGCCTTCCACGGACGCTCGCTCGGATCGCTCTCGCTCACGGCGAGCAAGGCGATTCAGCGCCGCGGCTTCATGCCGCTGATGCCGGGCGTCTACCACGCGCCATTTCCCGATCCCTATCGCGCGTCGAGCCCCGATGCGGCCGCCGCACAGAGCCTCTCGTTCATCGAAGATCAGATCCTGACGCACCTGATCTCCCCCGACGAGGTCGGCGCCATCGTCGTCGAGCCGATCCAGGGAGAGGGCGGTTACGTGGTGCCGCCGAAGGCCTTCCTGCAGGGGCTGCGCGAGCTGACGAAGAAGCACGGCATGCTGCTGGTCGTCGACGAGGTGCAGTCCGGGATGGGGCGGACCGGGAAGATGTTCGCGTCCGAGCACTTCGATCTGAAGGGGGACATCGTCACCGTCGCGAAGGGGATCGCGTCGGGTCTGCCGCTCGGCGTCACCTGCGCGCGGGCGGAGGTCATGTCGTGGCCGCCCGGGGCGCACGCGAGCACGTTCGGCGGCAACCCGGTGTCGTGCGCCGCGGCCAACGTCACGATCCGGCTGCTGAAGGATCAGTTCGTCGCCAACGCGGCCAGCGTCGGCGCGCATCTGATGAATGGCATCCGCGCGCTGCAGAAGAAACATCCGCTCATCGGCGACGTCCGCGGCCTCGGCCTGATGATCGGCATCGAGCTCGTGCGCAACCCGCAGACCAAGGAGCGCGCGCCCGAGGAGCGGAACGCGCTGGTGCAGGCGATGTTCCGCCACGGCGTCCTCGTGCTCGGCGCCGGCAAGAATTCGCTGCGTCTCGCGCCGCCGCTCGTGCTGACGAAGGATCAGGCGGACAGCGTCCTCGCCGTCATGGACGAAGCGCTGACCGAAGTCGGCCGCACACCGGTCGCGACAGCGCAGTAGTCCGGGCATACGCCACGTGCGACGTGCACGTGCACGTGCGACTTGCCACGTGCTGACGTGCTCCGCTCTGTAAGGTGCGCCGGCATGCCGCACGTAGCACGTGACAAGTAATGCACGCAGCACGTGACAAGAAAGCACGTCGCACGTAGCACGTAGCACGTAGCACGTGACAAAGCGCTCAAGGAGTTCACACGTGAGCACAACCCGGCGGGAGACGCTCGCGATGCTGGCGTCGTTGCTGAGCGGTTCCGCGATCGTGTCGGCGCGACAGACGGGTGCGGCTCCGGCGGTACGGCCGGCGGCCAAGCCGCAGTCGAAGCCTGTGTCGCCGAAGCTGGCGACGGTCGCGGACTTCGAGCCGCTGGCGAAACAGCGCATGTCGCACATGGCGTACCAGTACGTGTCCGGCGGCGCGGGCGACGAGCTGACGCTGCGCGACAACATCGAGGCGTTCAATCGGCTCCGACTCCATCCGCGGGTTCTGGTCGATGTCTCTCAGCTCGATACCCGCATCACGATTCTCGGGCAGCAGCTCGAGTTCCCGGTCCTGATGGCGCCTACCGCATACCACCGGTTGGTCCATGCCGACGGCGAGCTGGCCACGGTTCGCGGCGCGGCGAAAGCCGGCGCGACGATGATCGCGAGCTCGTTTGCGACGACGACGATCGAAGACATGTCTCGTGCGGCCGCGTCGCCGTTGTGGTTCCAGCTGTATTGCGTCCGCGATCGCGGGTTCACCAAGGATCTCGTGCAGCGTGCCGAGAACGCCGGATGCAAGGCGATCTTCGTCACCGTCGACAGCCCCGTCGTCGGCAGCCGTCACCGCGAGACGCGAGTCGGCTTCGCGCTGCCGTCTGGCCTGGATCGCGCGAATTACCGCGGTCTCGCCGGGACAGCCTCGACAGCGTCGCATCGCCCCAGCGAACGCGACATCTACAGCGTCGTCCTCGATCCGACGCTGACGTGGAAAGAGATTGAGTGGATTCGATCGTTCGCCCGTGTGCCAGTCGCGATCAAGGGCGTCCTCAGCCCGCTCGATGCGGCGAAAGCCGTTTCGATGGGCGTCGCGGCGATCGCCGTATCGAACCACGGCGCCCGCAATCTGGACACCGTGCCGGCGACCATCGACGCGCTGCCGCGCATCGCGGATGCGGTGAAAGGGGAGTTGCCGCTGTTCGTGGACGGAGGAGTCCGGCGCGGCACCGACGTGCTGAAGGCTCTCGCGCTGGGCGCCTCGGCTGTGCTGGTCGGCCGGCCTTATCTCTACGGCCTCTCGGCGCAGGGCGCGGACGGCGTCGCCGCGGTCATGACGATGTTGAGGACCGAGCTCGAGATGGCGATGGCGCTGACAGGACGGCGGACGTTGAAAGAGATCGACCGATCGGTATCGTGGACATAGACTTCCGCGTCCACGTGCGAAGTGCTGACGTGCGACGTGCTTGCTTCTCACGGCGAAGTGCCCGGCGCGCTCGCGCGCGGCACACGCGTTGCACCGGGTACACGGCGTGACGCTCGCTAATCAGCAGCTCGGAAGAATCGGCGAAGACATGGCTGTCCAGGAGCTCGAGCGCCTCGGGTACGCAATTCTTGCGAGGCGCTATCGCACGCGATGCGGCGAAATCGACATCGTGGCGGAACACCAGGGAACGCTGGTGTTCGTCGAGGTCAAGGCGCGCGCGACGGCGGAGTTCGGCACGGCGCGCTGCGGCGGTGACCGCCACAAGCAGCTCAAGCTCGGCCATGGCCGCGGACTACCTCGCACGAGCGCGGGTCAGCAGTCGCCCCTGCCGGTTCGATGTCGTCGCGATCGATGATTGCGACAACGCGCCACGCATCGTCGTCTATCCGAATGCGCTTCGACGCACATCGCACCTAGAACGTGACAAGCTGCACGTGCACCTAGCACGTGACAAGCCGCACGTCGCACGTCGCACGTGTTTCATGTCTACATTTCGATCCGTCTGCGCAGCTCGTCGACGCTTGAATCGCCCGTGAAGTGCAGCGTCTGGATTCCGAGGGCGCCGGCCGCATCGAGATTCTCGACGCGGTCGTCGACGAACAGCGCGGCCTCGGCCGGGACGTTCAGCCTCTCCAGACAAATCCGGTAGATGGCCGGATCCGGTTTCGCGCAGCCGACTTCGGTACGACACGACGATCACGTCGAAGAACTCTCCGAGGGATCGTTCGCGTTGCAGGCGGCCCATGATCTCGGGGACGCCGTTGGACAGGATCGCGGTGCGTCCCCCGGCGGTCTTGAAGGCGCGCAGCGATCTCCCACACGTCGGGGCGATACACCGTCCAGGAATCGTAGTCAGCCGCGATCAGGTCGGCGACGATTGGGTCGAGGTCGTCTGGGGTGGGGTCGAGCCCCTGAAGGACGCGGCGCCAGTAGTCCGTGGCCGGCAGGCCGCTGTCGTAGGCGACACGGTGCGACCAGTAGCGCTTTTGAAACTCTTCGGCCGACAGGTTGACGAGCCGCGCCATGCGCGCGACGGCGTCGGCGGACTGCGGGTGCACGAGGACCTCGCCGAAATCGAGGATGAGCGCTTCGATGGGCATCCGGAGATCTTACGCGCGCCACTGTCGCAGCGCAGAGGGCCAACGTCGCAGTCGTAGCGCAGACCTTCAGGTCTGCGTCTGCCTCGGCCGGACGGCCTCTCTCGACAGCCATGCGACAATGATTCGCATGGACGCGGTGATTGCCATCGTGCCGCTCGCGGCGTTCGTGGCTCTCTGGTGGTTCGCGTTTCACAAAGCCTCGGGCGGCCGCGTGTGGAGCCCGCTGTGGATGGCCTTCAGCGCCACCACCGGGGCGATCATCTTCCTCGTCGCCGGCCTCATCGGCTACACGCTCAACAAGCACGACCGGTTCGTCGCCGGTACGCCGTGGGCCGACGGCGTGATCTGGTGGCAGGTGTTCGTCGGTCTCGCGCTGGTGCCGCTCGCGGCGGTGCTGTGGCGCATCGGGCTGCGATCGCTCGGGCCCAGCTCGCGCGCCGAGTTGGGGCACTGAGAGGAGGCCTGCTTGCAGACCGGCAGCGGAGGAGTGGGGGCCGTTTCCATCGGGATCAGCGAGAGTCTCGTTGGACTGGTAGTCCTGATCGCGCTCCTTTTCGGGCTGTGGAAGCTGGTGAAACTTGATCTGGGCGGCGTTTTCGAACTGAGCTCGACGAGGACCGATTGCGCGGGGACAGTTGGGGCCAGCGGTCAACCAATGGAGAGATGTATGCCCGTTGCGGCGATGACCGTGAAATGCAAATACTTCAAGGGCAGCCTTGCGACGTGGGAGACGCTATTCGGCGACGCGGCCGTGTTCGCCGGGAAGGTCGGCCGTGAGCGTCTGATCGGCATTTCGCATTCGCAGACCCACTACGAGGGTGTGGTCGCCGTCTGGTACTGGGACGAAGCCGGCAACGACGACGCGTAGGCATCGGTGCATCCGACGGCTGTGCTTCCTTGCCGCTCGGTCGGGGCGTGTGGTACGATAAAGGCTTCTGAGACAGCGGGGTGCGGCGCATTGGAGTGCCACGCCGTGTTGGGTGAGCGGGAATAACTCAGTGGTAGAGTGCGACCTTGCCAAGGTCGAAGTCGCGGGTTCGAATCCCGTTTCCCGCTCCATTTATTAGATCGGCGGGGACCCCTGCACCCCGCCTGGCGCGCTTCGCTACGTGGGGCCCGACGCCCACTCCGCTCCGCGCGCTCACGTTCGTTACTCGCAGGGACAGTGGCACGTTTCACCGACTGCTGCGCTTCAAGTGATGAGTACTTTCACCGGCCATACGACACGCTGTTGTCGCCGCCATCTGACGCGGCCGGATTCCACGTACAATTCGATTCCGACCGGCGCCGTCGCCAAGTGGTAAGGCAGAGGTCTGCAAAACCTCCATCCCCGGTTCAAATCCGGGCGGCGCCTCCAAATTTTCAGGGTCCATTCCGGAGACATGGGTAACGGTTTATGCCGGAGACATGGGTAACACTGTCGGGCCAAACGGGTTTGTCAATTGGCTCGAGCCGGCATGTCTCGTCGTCGAAGTATCCCAAGATCGTAGTGCATGAAGCTGACGAGCCAGAGGTGCTCGTCACCTGGCGGATACCAACCATCTGGCCGGCGAAGACGTGGCTGAGATTGACTGGCGCCGCTTGAAGCAGATGCGCCCGCAGTGGTGACGGTGGCCTTCCAGTCGTGGAACGGGTAGTCGAGGTCGGGCGAAGCCGAGATAGGGCCGCGGCGAAGGCGTGTAGAGCGTCGGCCGGACCTCATGGCGAGGGCCTGGTGCGGCCGCTCGTCTGTTGTAGCGGTCGATGAAGGCATCGAACTGGCCTGTTGCTGCAGGAAGTTTTCGGCAGTCGGCTTGGTCGCCTCGCGCTTCAGGGTGAGGTGCATGCGCTCGTGACGGCCGTTCTGTTCAGGGTGGCCGGGCTTGATGCGTTCGAGACCGAATGCCGAGCCGCAACCACCAGACGGAGAGCTTGATCAAGCCGAAGAGGGCATGCGGAGGCGAAGGGGACGCCATTATCGGTGCGGATCGCGCGCTGGCAGGCCGAATTCTTGAAACGCGCGTCGAACACCCTGAAGGCGTAAGCCTCCTACGTGGTGGACAGGGCCTCGCACGGCGAGCAGATACCGGCTCGCGAAGTCGGTGATGGTAAGCGGATAGCAATAGCGCCGGTCGGCGAGCATGAACTCGCCCTTGTAATCGGCACACCAAAGGGCGTTTGGCTCGTCGGCGGTCGACAGAGCAGTCCCGGTCGCCCGCGGCGCCGCGCCCTGCGGCGCTTGACCAGGCCGTGCCGGTCGAGGACCGCATGGACCGTGGAGATCGCGGGCCACCGCACATCCGGACAGCGCGGCCGGAGCCGTTCGCGGATCTTCGGCGCCCCCCAGTTCGGGATACTCGCGCTTGAGCCGAACAATCAGCTTCTCGATCGTCAGCGGCAGCTGGTTGGCGTGGCGATACGGGCCGGCGGCAGCGGTCGGTCAGCCCCTGGACCCCATAATCCTGGTAGCGCTCGAAGATCTTGTAGCCGGTCTTCCGCGAGATCCCGAACTCCTCGCAGAGCCGCGACATCGTCTCGCCGTCGAGCAGCCGGGCAATGAACTGAAGACGCTCGTCCACGACGTGACACTCCTTCCACGGCATGCCCCCTCCTCTGAGGGCCAAAAGTGTCACCCATGTCTCCGGAATGAAATGTCACCCTCTCTCAGGAAGGGCACAGTTTAAATTCGAACATTTTGTGCGCCGGTGGCACAAACGGACGCTTCGCAAATGGACCACAGTGGACTACAGACCGTGCGTCGGCGATGGGTTCGCATTCCGTAACCTCCTGATTGCGAAGCCGTTGGCTGTTCCCGCGTCGAAAACGGGAGGAGGTTTCGAGAACCTAGACCTTCAAGAGTGGGATGCGCCCCCGGCGTCTAGGGCAGTGACCCATCGGGCATCGACGATGAACGCGTCGATCGCGCCGCGCTGACCCGCCGAAGTGACGTCATGGGCGCCGGCAGGCGAATGCCCATTCCCGGAGCAACATTCCCCGTTGCATTCTCTTCGCCGCTACATCCTCCCGTCGATGTAGAGTCCCTCTGGATCCGCTCTTCAGCACAGATCGGCAGGGCTGGCTCCGCTTGATCGCAACACCATGTCACTGACTGCGGGCGCGTGGCTCGGCCCCTATGAAATCCTGGCCTTCCTCGGCGCAGGTGGCATGGGAGAAGTGTGGAAAGCGCGCGACACGCGGCTCAATCGCATCGTCGCCGTGAAGCGGCTCACCGAACAGCACAGCGGGCGTTTCGAACAGGAAGCGCGCGCCATTGCGGCGCTCAATCATCCCCACATCTGCCAGATCTACGACGTCGGCGCCGACTACCTGGTGCTGGAGTACGTCGAGGGACAAACGCTGGCCGATCGGATCCGAAGTGGCAGTGAGCCTGGGTTACCGCAGGAGGAAGTCCTGCGCATCGCGCGGCAGATTGCTGACGGCCTTGGGGAGGCACATCGAGCGGGCATTCTTCACCGCGACCTGAAGCCCGGCAACGTGATGATCACGACGAGGGGCGCGGCCAAGCTGCTCGATTTCGGCCTGGCCAGACCCGTCGCCGCGGATGCCGATGTTACGCAGACCCAGCATGGCGTCGTGGTGGGCACGGCGGCCTACATGTCGCCGGAGCAGGCGGAGGGTCAAACCGTCGATGTGCGGTCAGATGTCTTCAGCTTCGGTGCGGTGCTCTACGAAATGATCTCGGGGAGTCGTGCGTTTGGTGGGACCTCTGCGCTTCAGATGATGAATGCCGTCTTTCGCGACGAACCGCCTCCACTGCACACGTCGCCCTTGCTCGAGCGCATCGTCCGGCGCTGCCTGCAGAAGTTGCCTGGCCAGCGTTTTCAAACGATGGGAGAAATTCGGGTCGCACTCGATCAGCCGCTGACGGAACCGTCGACACCGATCGAGCGCGTGCCGTCAATCGCCGTGCTGCCTTTCGCCAACATGAGCGCCGACAAGGAGAACGAGTATTTCAGCGACGGTTTGGCCGAAGAGATCATCAATGTGCTCGCCAATGTCCCTGGCTTGAAAGTCGCCGGCCGCACCTCGTCCTTCTTCTTTCGTGGCAAGGACGTCGAGTTCGCGGAGATCGGCAGGCGGCTCCATGTCGATCACATTCTGGAAGGGAGTGTCCGAAAGGCCGGCAGCCGAATCCGTGTCACGGCGCAGTTGATCAAGGTCGCAGACGGTTTTCATCTCTGGTCGGAACGCTACGACCGCGAGCTGACCGACATATTCGCCTTGCAGGATGAGGTCACCCACGCCATTGCCAACGCTCTGCGGGTGAAGCTCTCCACGGAGAGAGCGTCGCTCCGGCGTTCCACTCCTAACTTGCGCGCGTACGAGATGTACCTCAAGGCTCTCGATCAATGGTCCAGACCCTCGTCGGATTCATTGGTGCGGGTGAAGGAGTTCCTGGACCAGGCCGTCGCACTCGATCCGGAGTTCGCCGCCGCGCATTGCTTGTTGGGCCTGTACCACACGATGTTTGCCAGCCTCGGCATGAAGCCGACACACGAGGTCATCCCGCTGGCTCGCGCCGCCGTGCACGAGGCGCTGCGGATCGAGCCGTCCTTGGCTGAAGCGCACGCGCTCCGTGGCGTCTGGGCCGGCGGCTACGACGACTACGACTGGCGCGAAGCGGAGCAGCACTGGCGCGTGGCGATGAGTGGCGAGCTCGTCTCCTGCCACGTCCATTTCTGGTACGGCCACCACTACCTGCTGCCGCTCGGGCGTCTGCACGACGCGCTGGCCCAGATGAAGAAGGGGCTCGAGGGGGATCCGATCAACCTGCTCTACCGCCACCATCTTGCGGTCGGCCTCAGAAACGTTGGCCGACTTGACGAGGCGGAAGCCGAATTGCGCCGGGTGCTGGAACTCGATGAGCACTTCGCGCTGGCCGTCGGGACGCTCGGTGCCGTGTGCGCGCAGCAGGGTCGATTCGAAGAAGCGCTCGCATTGAGCGAACGGGCCCATGCACTATCGCCGTGGTCCAACATGATCGTGGGACAGCTCGCGGCGCTCTTGTTGTCTGCCGGGGCCGCGAGTCGGGCCAAGACGCTCCTCGACGGTCTCAGGCCGGGCGCCGCCTGGGGAGCGCCCACCGGGATGGCCGTTTTCCACGCGATGCGTGGCGAGTTCGATCGAGCTGCAGAATGGGCGGCGCGCGCCATCGACTTGCGGTATCCGCTGCTCGTCGCGCTCCTCAGACCGCTCCTCGGGTCCACGCCCGTGTGGCCTGCCTTGGCGAGAAAGATGAATCTTCCGTGACCTCCGTACCGACACTGAAAGGTGAGCGATGCGTGTGCTACGTACCTGTGTCGTGAGCGTGGCGGTTGCGAGTCTGGTCTGCCCATCCGGGCTCGCCGCACAGCAGCCGGCGCGACCGAGTGATCGGCAAACCCTCATGGGCGTGTGGGAGCTCGTTTCGATCCAGGACCATCGACCGAACGGCGAGGTACTCGACTGGATGGGCAAGAAGCCATCGGGCACCCTTATCTACAGCCCCGACGGTCACGTGTCAGTGCAAATCATGCGGGACCCACATCCAGTGGTTGCGGCGTCCATATGGAGCAACGACGGACGCGACTTGCTGCCGAGCGCATCCGCCAGCGAGATTCGGAACGCGTACGGCGGGTACTACGCCTACTTTGGCAGGTGGGAAATCGACGAGGGTGCCCGCACGGTGACGCATCACATTCGAGGCAGCATGCGTGCAGGGGAGGTCGGCGCGGACTACGTCCGGCCGTACGAATTGTCTGGCGAACATCTCCTGCTTCGGTCCACGGTCACTTCGGCTAGCGGTGAAAAGCAGATCCGGGTGATTACTTGGCGACGTGCCGGGCGTTTCTAGTGAACGACTCAGCGGGGAAACAGACAGATGTCGACGAAAGACGTGTTCGACCACCACGTCAAATGTTTTGGCGAGGGCGACCTTCAGGGAATGCTCGCTGACTATTCGCCAGGTGCGATCATGTTTACGCCCGATGGACCACTGAAGGGAATCGACACGATCCGGCGCTTCTTCCAGGCGCTGCTCGCGGAGTTCGGAAAACCAGGCACAGCCTTCAGCATGAAGCTGGTGTCGATCGAAGGCGACTTTGCCTACTGCATCTGGACGGCAGAGACTGCCGACAACGTCTATGAAGTCGGCACCGACACGCTCGTCGTACGGGACGGCCAAATCGTGGCGCAGTCGTTCGCCGGCAAGATCACGCCCAAGGGCTAACCGACTGGTTGGTGTCCGAAACTGATCGTGAGTTCGGTGAGGTATGGTCGGCAAGAGACGGGCGCTGTCAGCTCCACATCCCGTTCGAGTGCAGAGAGTGTCCTCGGGTCGCCGACCTCAAGACTCATTTCGTGGCGAGCAATGAGGTCTGGGATCATTCCGAAGAGCGACCTCTGTAAATCACTGCATCGCGACGAGTTGTCAGCGCGCGTTCTCCGCAGGGGAGCGTTGACTTCGGTCTTACATTGATGTAAGACTGACCGCCATGGGCGGCTCGCATCCTCGCGTTCTCACGGTGTCGCCGAAAGAGCTTCTGGTTCTCGAGTTGCTCCGACATCAGGAGTTCTACGGCCTGCAGCTCGTCGCCGCATCGAGGGGCCGGCTGAAGCGGGGCACCGTCTACGTCACGCTCGGTCGGATGGAGGAGAAGGGCTACATCACCTCGAAGCTCGACGCTCCACCCTCTGGAACCGGTGGCCTGCCGCGACGCATCTACGCAGTGACGGCGCTCGGGCGCCGCATGTTCATGGCCTGGACCAGCGGCGCGAAGCAACTGGTGCCGGAGTTGGGCCGATGAGGCCGCCGGGCACGCGGCTTCGGGCGGTGGCCGCGCGCCTGTTCGCCGCGACCACGATGGATTACCTGATCGATCCGGCGATCGCCGACATGCAGGCCGAGTACCGAGGACGCGTCGCGCGGAGGGCGGACCTGGCGGAAACGCTGGATCTGCGTTCGCGGTTACCTCGCGTTCTTCACGATGATCGTCGCGCATGGCCGCGCAGCGAAAACGATCAATGTCGGCTTGGCGCCGTTGCGGGGCCTGTCATTGGACGTCCGGCTCGGCCTGCGGCTACTCGTCAAGCACATCGGCCTGACAATCGTGGGAACGGTGGCGATGGCCTTCGCGATCTGGAGCGGCATCGTCGCCTTCGAGTTCTACACGCAGATCATGCACCCCCGGCTGCCTCTCGAGGACGGCGAGCGGATTGTGGCGATCGTGATGGCCGACACCGCCAGTGGCGGTGAAAGAGCGCCGACCCTTCATGACTTCGTGGCATGGCGCGATGCCCTCACGTCCGTCCGGGACCTGGCGGCGTATCGTGACCGCAACTGGAACGTGATCGTCGGCACCGCCGTGCCGGAGCCGGTCGCCGTGGCGGAGATCAGCGCGGCCACGTTTCGTATCGTGCAGGAGCGCCCCGTTCTTGGCCGGCCACTGGTCGAGGCCGATGAGAAGCCCGGCGCACCGTGGGTCGTCCTCATCGGACACGACGTCTGGCAATCGCGATTTGCGTCCGACCCCAACATCATCGGAAGGGAATTGCGTCTCGGCAATGTTCCCCACACGATCGTAGGCGTGATGCCGGAGGGCTTTCGTTTTCCTCTGGCGCACGGCTTCTGGGTTCCTCTCAGGTTGAATCCGGTGGACTACCCACGGCAGCAAAGCCCCGTCGTGCGGGTATTCGGCAGACTGTCGCCTGGCGCCACGCTCGCAGCCGCGCAACCGGAACTGACGGTCCTCGGCGCCACGGCTGCCGCCGCGTTTCCCGACACCCACCAGCATCTCGAGCCCCGGATCGTGCCCTACATCGATGCGATTTTCCGCGGGTTTTCGGCAGACAGCGCCACGGAAGTGTTCTCGGGCAACCTGCTGAGTGTCTTGCTCGTGTTTCTCGTCTGCGGCAACGTCGCGCTGCTGATGTTCGCCCGGGCCGCGACGCGCGAGAACGAGATCCTCCTGCGAACGGCGCTCGGCGCCGGCCGCGGGCGGATCATGGGCCAACTGTTCGTCGAGGCGTTGGTGCTGGCAATGGTGGCCGCACTCGTCGCAGTGACGTTCGCGCAACTGGCCTGGCATTCGCTGTTCGCCATGGTCACGGAGAACATGTTCGAGAATCGCGTTCCGTTCTGGATGCATTCCAGCGTCTCTCCGAGGACCCTGGTGTACGCCGCGCTGCTGACGCTCGTCGCCGCCGCTATCGCAGGACTTCTCCCGGGGCTCAAAGTGACCCGCGGCATCGGGACGCGCCTGAGGCAGTCGGGCCCGGGAGGCGGCGGCCTTCGCTTCGGCGGGATCTGGACGGTGTTGATCGTGATGCAGGTCGCGGTCATGGCCATCGTCCCGACTCCCGTGATCGCGATTTATGGAGACACGGTCAAGGGAGCACGCGCGGCGAACGCCGGACTTGTTCCAGAACAGTATCTCGCCGTGACGATGGCGATGGACCGCGAGAAGGGGCCTGGTGCGGCCGGCTCGACGTTCACGGGCAGATTCGCCGCCGCGACCCAGGAGCTCGAGCGAAGACTCGAGGCCGAACCCGGCGTCACGGGAGTCACGGTCGCCAGCGTGCTGCCATTGATGGATCACCCGTGGCGTCAAATCGACGTCGACGAGGGCAGCACCGCGCGCGGGGAGCGGAATTCCAGCCCGCGTCAAGTGTCTTCGGCCTGGGTCGCTCTGGACTTCTTCGACGTGCTGGACACGCCGATCCTCTCCGGCCGTGCGTTTCACTCCGGCGATCTGCAGCCGGGCGCCCGGACCGTCATCGTGAACCAGTCGTTCGCGCAGGTGGTGCTCGGAGGCAACAACCCGATCGGCCGGCGACTTCGCTACAGCGACCTGACACAGCAGAATGCGGCGAAGTCCGCAAACCAACCGTGGCATCAAGTCGTGGGCGTCGTGCGGGATCTCGGCGTAGATCCGGAAGGACGCGACTCGAGGAGGGCCCGCATCTATCACCCGCTGGTTCCTGGCGGAAGTTATCCCGTCCGCATGGCCGTCCATAGCATGGGCGATCCCATGCTCTTCGCCCCACGCCTGCGGTCCATCGCCAGAGATGTCGAGCCCATGCTTCAGATCTCGGAGATCGCCCGCTTCGATCAAGTCGCTGCCGCAGGTGCCCGCACCCCGACGCTGCTCTTCTGGTTCTTCCTGGCCCTGGCGCTCGTCGTTGTGCTTCTGTCGCTGACCGGCATCTACTCGGTGCTCGCCTTCACCGCCTCGCAACGAACGCGAGAGGTGGGCATTCGCGTCGCGCTGGGCGGGCGGCCGCGGCACGTGGTCGCTGTGCTGTTTCGCGGCCCGATGACGCAGATCGTCCTGGGTATCCTGATCGGATTGGTCATTGCCGACCGCCTGTCGGAGGGAGACATGGTGCGCGTCATCGCAGTGTATGGATGCGTCGTCGTCGCGGTTTCTGCACTGGCCACCCTGGGCCCGGTGCGACGCGCGCTCCGAATCCAGCCAATCGACGCGCTGCGCGCTGAGTGAT
>CAVVIH010000005.1:0-1050116 GCA_963748295.1 uncultured Acidobacteriota bacterium
AACGAGGGCGTCCCGGCGCACGCTTCTCCGTATATATGAGCGTGCTCGGACTGTGCCTGTTCCTCGCCCTTGCGCCACGCCATGACGCCGGATACTCCGCAATACGTCCTGAGTCAGAGCGGCATGGCCCAGGACGGCACGCCCATCGTCAGCCACGCGCCCGAAGCAGACCGTTACGTCAAGGTGCTCACATCCGGCTTTTCCGGACGGCTGTTACGGCTCTACGCGCTGGCGCAGAGGTTCAGCCATCCCGAAAGGCCGTTGCAGCCGGCCTATCTCGTCCTGTCAGACACCCAGGGCGGCTTTCCGCGGTGGGGATTCCAGCGCGACGGGGTGAAATACCCCGAGGCGGCATACGTTGATCTCCCACCGCGGCAAACGGCTGACCGGTCCACCGGCGGGCATAGAGCAGATCTTCCCGCACAAGCTTTTGCACATCATCGTGCGCGATGTACTGGCGGGCGAGATGCCGCCGGGCGGCGCCAACCCGGTCCATGCCATTGGCGTGAAGACCGACCCGGTCGTGGCGTTCAACAGAGGGGTTCGCCGAACACGCGCAAATCATGGCGATCGACGATCCCGACGCGTCCGCCGATACGCGCGTGCTGGCGGCGAGCGAGTCGCGCATCCGCGCCGCTTATTCGAACATGGCAGCGTACCGTCGGGCGCTCGAAGCCCGATGGGTCATAGCACCGCGGCCCATCGCGGCGTTTCCATCGTGGTTCAGCGGAGCGGAGCAGGGTCAATGCGCTACGACGCGGTGAAGAGAAATCTCTTCGCCCGAGAGCCGAAGCTCCCCCGGCCGCCGCGCGACTTGTATCGTGCCTATCTGTACGGACAACATCCTGCCGGGCGACGTGGACGGTCCTGCGAAGTCGGCCGCGCAGATGCTCGCGACAGAAGGCGTCGTTGCCGCGCTGTTCTGGCGCATCGCTTCGGCGCCAGCACTTCAGGAAAGCTATGCCTCGGAGGCGTTCTACGAGCAATTCGGCGTCCGCGGCGGAGACCTCGCACCGATTGAAAATGGATATGTGAAGCTGTTTGCCGCGATTCGTGACGGCCCGTACCATGCGGCGGCCGTCGTTCGTGCGTATGCGCGGCTGTTCCCGCGCGATGCGCAGCCGGTCGACACCATCGTGCGCGAGGTGCTCATCGGCCAGCCGCTGCCTTGCCGGGCCGGGAATCTGGGTGTGGAATGACGCCTTTGCGGTGGGCACCACCGTGTTCGGATCAATACCGCGGAATACCGCGGGCGCATGCGTTCGATGTCAATGCCGCTTCCGAGACCGACCTCCTGACGGTGCCGGGGATGACCCGGACGAGTGCACGGGCGATGCTTCGCCCGCACGCCGGCGCGTCGATCGACGATCTGCGCCGCGTCAACGGGACGACGGACGGCTGTTCGCGACGCTCCGTGACATGCACGACAAGGCTCTCCGCCAGCAGACGCGGCAGGACAAGGAGAAATCGCTGTCGATTCGAACCCTTCTCATGTCCTATGTCTGGCGCGCGATCGCGGTGTACTTCGTGTGCGCAACGGCGTCTGCTGCCTTGTATCGAGCTGTGCGGCGCCGCCATCGGACGTGGCGCGCGTCATCCTCAACCGGCTGGCGAGCATCACTTTCGGATTCGGCGGCCTTTGGCTGGCGGAAACCGTACCGGGCTTTTCGCGTTCGAGCTGCCGGTGATCCTATTCGGGCTGCCGGCAGCCTCGGTACGCTGTGGCGCGCGCGAGCCGGAAAGGCCGCCGCGCGGCCATGTGGTGCTCGCGGCCTGGACGGTCGCGAGCCTGCCGGCGGCGCTGGCGGTCCGGCCGATGGGTTAGCAGCGCGACGAGTCATCCCGAAAGGACCTTACATGGATCGGAGCACCTTCCTTCGCTCGCACTGGCAGTGCCGTGCTCGGCCAGTCTGCGAAACCAGCGCCAGAAACCGACATCCAAACCCGGGCCCAAACCAGCCACAGGCGTGCCCTGGACGCAGTGGGGCGGGCCGAATCGCAACTTCCAGACCGAAGCGCACCGGGATGAAAGACACGTGGCCCGCGACCGGACCGCGCGTGGTGTGGAAGCGGCCGCTCGGCGAAGGCTACTCCTCGCCGGCGGTCGAGAACGGCGTGCTCTACACGATGTACGGCAAGCCGCGGGAGGAAGTCGTGATGGCGGCCAACGCGGAGACCGGCAAGACGCTGTGGGAACACGACGACGCCGATGACGTTTCAGAGCGACGCCGCCGCGAGCATGGGCAACGGCCCGTACTCGACGCCGCTGATCGTCGGCGATCGCGCTCTTCACGACCGGCGTCGCCGGCCGGCTGCAGTGCCTCGACAAGAAGACCGGCAAGCTGCTGTGGACGCAGCAGCTCTGGAGCGAGCACGGCGGCTCGCGGCTGATGTACGGCTACGCGTCGAGCCCGATCGCGTTTCGCGAGCATGGTCATCGTTCCGGTCGGCGGCCGCGGCAAGGCGGTGATGGCGTTCCAGCAGGCGGACGGCAAAGTCGCGTGGGCGAAGCACGACTTCGGCAACGTCTATTCGTCGCCGATCCTGATCAACGTCGGCGGGCTCGAGCAGCTCGCGCGTGCTGATGGACGGCGCGCTGATCGGCGCTCAATCCGCACAACGGCGATCTGCAGTGGCAGGTGCCGTTCAAGGCGGACTACTCGATCGCCGTCGCGACGCCGGTGTGGGGTCCCGGCAACCTGCTGTTCATCTCGTCCGAGTACAACGCCGGCGTCGAAAGTGATCGAGCTGCAGCGCAACGGGCTGCAGACGACGGCGACCGAGTTGTGGAGCTCGAACCGGCTGCGCCTGCACCACGGCAACGCGATGCGCATCGGCGACACGATCTATTTCTCGAGCGGCGGCAAGGGCAGCCAGGCGATCCTGACGCGCGGTCGACGCGCGCAGCGGCAAGATCCACTGGCAGGAGCGCAGCATCGAGAAGGCGACGTTCGTGTGGGCCGACAGAAGCTGATCACGCTCGAGCAGGACGGGAACGCTGATGATCGCGCATCCGTCGCCGCAGGGGTTCAAGATCGCCGCGAAGGCGCCGCTGCTGACCGAGCTGTCGTGGACGCCGCCGGCGCTGGTCGGGCACGCGGCTCTACATTCGCGATCGGCGGACGATGATGGCGGTCGATCTGGGCTGAAGAAGCTCAGTATCGAAGAAACCGCGTACTGGAACTTCACCAGAAGCTGATTCGACTGCGAGCTGCCAGCGGTCCAAGCGATCCGGACGTTGTGGTTGTAGACGACGAACAGATCGGCGACCGGACTGAACGTCCAGCGCAGCCGCGTGTTCACGCCGACGGAGTCGCTGTCGGTGTCGTACTGCACGTAGCTGACGACCGACAGGTCGGGAGAGATGTTGATCGCGAACCGGTTGCCGATCAGCGTCTGCGTGAAGTCGGCCGGACGGGAGCCGGCCGATGTTGCGCTCGCCGGTGAATTCGACGGTGACGAGCGGCGTCGGATTCCACGCGCCGGTCCACAGAAACTGGTCCAGATCGCCGTCGTAGAAGTCCGCCGAACCACCAGGTCACCTGAGCGTAGAGCCGGCGCTTCTGTGCCGTGCCCAGCTTCGACCCGGTAGCGCATCCAGTGGTACGAGCCCGGGAGCGATCACGACGCCATCGGCGATCTCGAACGGCGCGACCAGCCGTTCGCCGGTCGGATTGGCGTTGAACTCGAAGCGGTCGCCGCTGCGGAAGCGCCAGTTGACCGGCGCCATGAAGACGCGGTAGCTCTCCCAGCGTCCCGACAGATCGGTCGCGAGCGACGGGCCGGAACTCGTGAACAGCTGCTGAATCGGTCCGCCGCGTCAGGCGCGTGCGGTTGTTGATCTGGCCGTTGTACAGATACACCGCCCGCCGCGGCACGAAGCCAAGCGACGGGTCGAAGTTGCGGCCGATCCGCTTGGTCGGTCAGCTGCATGTCCCAGAGGTCGTTCGGATAGTCGACCTTGAATCCGTAGGCGCTGGCGTCGCCGCCGAGGCCGTCGCGGCCGGTCGGCAAGACCCCAGACACCGACCAGAAAGTTCTTGTCGCCTCGGAAGCGCGACGTCGCATACGTGAAGTCGCGCGCCGGTCAACCAGCTTCCGGAGCGGCCGAGCGGGTCGCCGACGGTGGCGATCGCGCCGACCCACGACTCGCGCCAGAGGTTCTGCTTCACGCGCCCGACGGCCATCAACGCTTCGTCGTCGACGACGCCCGCGCTTGTCGTTGGTGCCGACGACGAGGCCGCCGAAGTTGGTGTTGCCGGCGCGCCCGTTGATTTGCGTGCCGGCGATGATCGGCACCTCCTGGCCGTCGACGAGGCCGATGCGCCGGCTGAAGTAGGGCAGCACGTCCTGGTTGAGGCCGAGCCCGAACGAGAAGATGTCGTCGCCTTCGAGAAAGAACGTGCGCTTCTCGGGAAAGAACAGCGGAAACCGCGTCAGGTTCGTCCGGCGGGTATCGACCTCGGTTTCGGCGAAGTCGGTGTTGACGTGTCAGCGACGCGAGCACGTTCGCGCCCAGCCGCTGCGTGACGTCGAGGCTCGGCTGGAACTCGCCCTCGACGCGGCGCGACGGCGCTGGAATACCGCCGCCGGTCGTCACGGCCGGCCGGACGCTCAGGCCGAGGCCCGAGGCTGAATTCCGGCAGATCGGTGAGCAGCCCCGCGCGGCTCGTCTGCGTCACCTGGTACTGGCGTGCGGGAGAGGCCCAGCGATCGGTTTCGAGCCGGCGCTGCATGCGGCGCTGGACGTTGAAGTGCCATTCGCGCAGCGCCGGATTGAAGCTGAGGGTCTGAATAGGAATCCGGATCTCGGCACTCCACCCGTCGTCCGTCGATGCGTGGCGGCTTCCCAGATGCCGTCCCAATCGGCGTTTTCGGTTTCGCCGCCCGGGTTGATCAGCGCGTCGTAGCGGGCGCCGCTCGGGTTGACGGCGAACACGTAGCCGGACCGGCCATCGAGAAAGGGTCCGAGCACCGACCCGCACGTGATCCTCCGAGCTGAGCGACGCGTCCCGGCGGACGCTGAAACTGACGATGCCGGAGGGATCCGAGTCGTCGCAGACGACCCCGATGACAAGCGCCCTGGCACCGGCGAGGACACGCACGACCGTACGTGCGCGATGGGCGCCGCGCCTTCGGCCGGATCCGTTTGCCTGAAGCCGGTCGATCGCCTCCGCCGCGCTCCACGCCGCCTCGTCGAGCACTCCGTCAATCCGCGCACCGTCGGCAAGTCTTCCCGCGCGGATTGCGGGTGGACCGTTCTCCTGCGCCGCCTGCAGGCCGAGGGCCGACCGATGACGCGCAGACGAGCGCGACGACGGCAACGCCACGTCGCGTGATCACTTCTGGGCGGCCGGCGTCTTGCCGAGCAGATCGACGGCGCTGCGAACGCCCTGCGCGAGCTTCGCCGCCGGTCCCGTGCCGTAGTAGTGGAGGAAAACAACCGCCGGCTTCACGCCGGTCATGTGGTGGTGGATCGCCACCACCTGAATTCCGTTGGCCCGCAGCGCTTTCAGCACCGGCGTCACTTCCTGCTCGAGCATCGCCACGTCGCCCGCCACCATCGCGTCGGCCTCCGTGCCGGCGAAAGCCGCCCAGGTGTTGAGGCCCATCCGCGCGTTGATGACGGCGCCGTGTTCGCGCAGATCGATGTCCGGCCGACCGATGGTGATCTTGTAGACCGGTCCGTTCTGTTCGCCCTGGTGGCCGACGATCTTCGCAAGCGCGGCGCCGTCGAGCGTCGGCGTGGCTCCGGACGTGGCCGCCGGCGCGCTCGCGCGCTTCACAGCTTGATCGATCAGGTCGATCGCCGGCTTGACGCGCTTCGCCAAATCGCTGGCGGTTCCCATTCCGTGCACGTGCATGTAGAAAACCCGCGGCTGCTCCCAGAAGAAGTGGTTGTGCAGCGCGGTGACGTCCAGCCCGTTGTCCAGAATTGCCGACATCACCGGATTGACCTCGTCCTCGGTGAGCACCAGATCGCCCATCATCACGTCGTGGCCGCCGTCGCCCTTTGTCAGGGCGAGCCAGCCGCCGAATCCAAACGGCGTCGGCGCCGGCCCGCTGCCCGATGGTCACGCGCAGATCGCCGCGCGGGATATTCACTTTCAGAACGCCGTCCTTGAAGTCCCCGGACTTGCCAAGATCAGCGAGGACGGCCTTGTACTCAGCGGGGATTTCCTGTGCCTGTGCCGAACCGCCCGTCAACGGTGCCGACAGGATCGCCACGAGTGCTATGAGTCTGAATGAACGCATCATGTTTCTCCGGTGGGCGGATCGATCGCAGAATCACCCTATACTCCGCAACCAGCGCGGCGGGGTTGCCGACAGCGTCGTCGAGATGCACGCCGGCCGAATCATGGCAGTCCATCGCGACCAGAATCGAAGGCAGGAACGGGCGTGAGGCGTCGAGCAGGCGGCCGACCGAAGTGTTCGTACAGGATCGGAACCACGATCATGTTCAACGCCGTCGAGCTCAACAGACCGAACATGATCACCATCGCCATCGGCGCCTGAATTTCGCTGCCTGGCTCGCCGGCGGATAATGCAATCGGCACGAGGGCGAGACCTGCGGCGAGCGCGGTCATCAGGATCGGCACGAGCCGCTCGGTCGCGCCGCGCGTCACCGCGGTCCCGAAATCCGTGATGCCTTCGTGCTCCTGCAGGTGACGGATGTGCGACACCAGCATGATGCCGTTCCGCGTCGCAATGCCGAACAACGTGATGAAGCCGACGATCGACGCCACGGACAGGACGCCGCCTGCCAGGTACACGCCGATCACCCCGCCAATCAGCGCAAGCGGCAGATTGAGCATGATGAGCAGCCCGTCCCGCGACGAGCCAAACGCCGCCGACAATATGAAAAAGATGGCGATCACGACCCCCAGCGACAGCCACAACAGCTGTCGTGACGCCTGCGCTTCGCTCTCGAATTGCCCGCCGTACTCGATGTGATATCCCTGCGGCAGCCTGACGTTCTGGCCGACGCGATCCTGGATGTCGTTGACGACACTGCGCAGGTCCCGGCCCGACACGTTGCTCTGGACGACGATCCGGCGCTGGACATTCTCGCGCATCACGAAGTTCGGCCCGCGGTCCGCCTGAATCTGCGCGACCGCTGACAGCGGAATCTGACGGCGGTCCGGCGTCTGGATCTGCGTGCTGCCGATCGACTCGAGCGTGGTCGCGTCGTCCAGCGCGTAGCGGACCACTAATGGAAACGCGATCTGACCTTGAAGAATTTGACCGACCGCGTGGCCGACGCGCGCCGTCTGCAGCGCTTCGGCCACGGCGCCGGATTCCAGGCCCTGGCGGGCCGCCGCGGCCGGATCGACCCGAACTTTGAGCGTCGGGATGTCGGTCTGGGCCTCGGTCGCCAGATCGACCACGCCCGCGACCTGCGACATCTGCGACTGCACCTGACTGGCCAGTTGCCGCAGCGTCGGCAGATCGTCGCCAAAGATCTTCACCGCGATATTGGCGCGCGTACCCGACAACATGTGATCGATGCGGTGCGAGATCGGCTGACCGATGGTGACGTTGGTGCCAGGAAGCAGCGACACTTTCTGCCGCAGTTCCTCGAGCACCTCTTCGCGAGGTCGGCCCTTCATCTCGAGCCGGACGTCGATTTCGGCCGATTCGACACCCTGCACGTGCTCGTCGAGCTCGGCGCGCCCGGTTCGTCGCGCCGTGGACGTCACTTCGGGCACGCTCAGCATCAGACGCTCGAGCGCATTGCCGAGCGCGTTCAAATCGGCCAGGCTCGTGCCGGGTATCGTGACAGCGCTGACGGTCAGGGCACCCTCGTTGAATTCGGGCAGAAACGAGCGGCCGGCTGCGACGATCCCGATGACTGCTGCGATCAGCAGCGCCGCGGCGGCCGCGAGCACCGTGCGCCAGTACGTGAATGCATGCGCGAGCCAGCGCTCGTACATTCGTTTTGAGCCTCTGCGTCAACTTCGGCTCGGTGCCCGACGCAATCAGCCGCGAGGTCGGAAGCAGCCAGGAGCACAGGACCGGCGTGACGGTCAGCGCCACGACGAGGGAAGCCGTCAGCGCGACGACGTAGCCAAACCCGAGCGGCCGGAGCAGGCGGCCCTCGACGCTGCTCAACATGAACAGTGGCAGAAAGACCAGCGCCACGATGACCGTCGCGAAGACAACCGATTGGCGGATTTCGGTGCTCGCCCGATAGACGACTTCCAGCACTGGCAGGCGCTGCGATTCGGACCGTGCCGCATTGTCTCGCAGCCGCCGAACCACGTTCTCGACGTCGATGATCGCATCGTCCACCAGCTCGCCGATCGCGATGGCCAGGCCGCCCAGGCTCATGCTGTTGATGGTCAGGCCGAAACGGTCCATGGCGATGACGGCGGCGACCAGGGACAGCGGCAGCGCGAGCAGCGTGATGGCCGCCGCACGCAGGTTCATCAGAAACACTACGACGACGATGATGACGAGCGCCGCACCCTCGAGGAACGCCTTGAACAGGTTGTCGAGCGACTGTTCGATGAAGTCCGCCTGCCTGAACAGATCGCGATGAATCTGCATGCCCTGCGGCAGCGCGTGCTGGATGTCGTCGAGCGTGGAGTCGATACGTTCCGTCAGCTCCAGCGTGTTGACCGCGGGCTGCTTCTGAATGCCGACGATCACAGCGGGCTTCGCATTGTGCGAGCCTTCGCCGCGCTTGATTGCCGCGCCTTCGCGAACGATGCCGACATCCCGCACCAGCACCGGCGCCGCACTGGTGGTTTTCACGCTGACCGCGCCAATCGCGTCGACGTCGGCAAGCCGGCCGACGCCGCGCACGAGATACTCCTGGCCCTGTGCGACCTGGAAACCGGCGGTGGCATTCTGGTTCGCCGCGGTCAGCGCCTGTTCGACCTCCTCGACCGTGACCCGATGCGCCGCCAGCCGCGCCGGATCGAGCACGACTTGGTACTGCTTTTGTTCGCCGCCGGTGGCGATCACCTGCGAGACGCCCGGAACGGCCAGCAGCCGCCGCCGCACGACGGTCTCGGCGACCGTCCGAACCTCCAGCGGCGAGTGCCGGTCCGACTCGAGATCGATGAACAGCACCTCGCCCATAATCGAAGAAACGGGCGCAAGGAAGGGCGGTTCGACATTCGGCGGCAGCGATCCCGAGACCAGAGTGAGCTTTTCCGTCACGGTTTGTCGGGCCCGGTTGATGTCCTGCCCCCAGTCGAATTCAACCCACACGACGGCCACGCCCACCGCAGTGGCGGAGCGGACCCGGCGAACACCCGCGGCGCCGTTCAACGCCGACTCGATCGGAAAGGTGACGAGCGATTCGATCTCCAGCGGATCCATCCCCGGCGCTTCAGCGAGGATGGTCACCGTGGGCGCCGTCAGATCCGGCAGCACGTCGAGCGGGATCCGCGTAGCGGTCCAGCCGCCCCAAAGGAGGAACGCCGCCGCCAGCGCGACGACGATCGGACGATGCGTGAGCGACCAGCGAATGAGTGCGTCAATCATGGTCTGGCCTCAGTGCACGTGCCCGTGCGCGGGGACCGATGTCGACAGCGATGCGAGGCGCACGAGATACGCGCCTTTGGTGACTACCCGATCGCCTGGCTTGACGCCTTCGGTGATTTGCACCAAATCGCCCGATCGCGGGCCAAGCGTCACCGCCCGCCGTTCGAACGTTTCCCCTTCACGCTGCACGAATACGATCGGCCGTCCGGCGTCGTCCACGATCGCTGCCGAGGGAACGACCGGCCTCGCCGCCGTGGTGTCCATCAGGAGGTGAAGGAACACGGCCTGCCCGACCGGAAGTCCGAGCGTCGTGTTGTCGAATGCAAACGTGATTGGCAGCGTCCGCGACTGCGGATCCAGGACCTTCCCGACGTTGACAAGGCGGCCGGTGGGGATGCGCTGCGGCTGGCCGGCGACCTCCAGTTCGGCGGCACGCGGCGAGCCGGGCTCGCGCGGCGTCCGCTTCAGGCACCTGACCGACGAGATGGACCTGTGAGGCATCCACGACGCGGAACAGGCGGTCCCGGCGGTGACGTTCGCGCCGGTGGCAGCATCGCGCTGCGCGATGACACCCGTCACCGGCGCGCGCACGACGAACTGCCCGTCGGCATCGGTGCTGCCCCCGGTACGCGCGGCGTTGTACTGGCCAAAACTGGCCTCAGCGGCCGCCAGTCGCGCCTTTGCCAGCTCCTCCGCGGCGCGCGCTTCATCGAGGCGCTTGCCGGGCGCTGCGCCTGCGGTCGTCAGCCGTTCCGCCCGCTCGCGATCACGGGTCGCGAGCGCGAGCGCCGTTTGCGCTTCCGCGCGTGCGCGCTGCAACTGCGGAAAGTCGGCGGGCGCAGAGGGCCGCGGTATCAGGCGAGCCAGCTCCTGCCCGCGCGCGACGCTCGCGCCGAGCGCCGCTTCCACGACGCGCGCGAGGCGCCCGTCGATTGGCGCGACGACGTCGGCCGCGCCGCCGGGCCGCGCCTCGAGGCGCGCCGGCACACGAAGCGACTCGCGCACGGCCTGCTCCTTCACGAGCGCCGTGCCGAAGTCCAGGCTCCACTGTTGTTCCTTCAGAAAGCTGATGCCTGGCGCTTCGTCTTCGGCCGCTGAAGCGGCGGCACGCGCAGCGTCCGCGGTGGGAAACACCTCGACTGTCCCGACGCGATGTTCATCCGCGAATCCCGTCGCGTTGAGCACGATGACGAGCTCGCGCTTGCCCGACTTCGCCGGCTTGACGTCGACGCCGAAGATGCCGGGACGCGACGGCGCGTCCACGCGAAAGATCTCCGGTTGCCCCCCGCCGCCTTCGAGCCGAACCTCCACATTCCCCTCGGTGAGGGGCTTGAACGTATCGAGCCTCGTGAGGTGAATCGCAAAGCGCGAGGTCGACCCGGCCGCAAGCGGCGGATACTCCGCAAACAGCTCCGTCTTGTCAGTCCATCGCGTCACGCTCAGGGCTTCGGGCTCTTGCGGTGCCGCCTGGGGGGAGGGGGATCTGTTGCACGCTGCCGACAGGACGGCGATCACGAACATCGACGAGCGTCTCAAGGCCACAGTCGTTCTCCTACCGCGCGTTCCAGGGCGATCTGTGCCAGGCGCGCGTCCAGCCGCAAATCGATCGCGCGGTTCCTCGCCCGTGTTGCAGTCCGGGCCGCGTCCAGCAATTCAAGGATGCCTACCTCGCCCTCACGGTAGGCGACTACCGCAATCCGAACGAGTTCGTCCGCGACCTGTGGCTGCTCCTGGACGAGGGCAGCCTGGCGCAGCGCCAGCACCTCCGACGCGCCGTTGATCTCGCTTCGAATCCGGTACTCGATCGACGCGCGCTCCGCTTCGACCCGCGCCCGCTCGGCGTCCCACCGGGCGGCTTCACGTCCGCCCGCGTCGAACAGCGGCAGGGCCACAGTGAGGCCGAACACGCCTCCGGTCTCGCGACCCGATACGTCGTCCGCTCGTTTCACCCCGCCGAACACGGTGGGAGACGGCAGCCGTGCATCGCGGGCGGCTTCACCCTCCAGAGCCGCGCGCTCGCCTGACTGATGTAACGCGCGCAGCTCGGCGCGGCTCGACGTCGCCCGCGCTACCAGTGTTTCAACTGGCGGCGTGGATTGCGGCGGGAGCGGCGCCGCCGTAATCGCCGCCAGCGAAACATCCCGCGGCAGCAGACCAGATAGCGTCGCGCGGGCTTCGCTCAGAGCGGCGGCCGCTGAAATCACGAGCTGGCTGGCCTCGCGCGATTCCTGTTCGGCGCGGAGGCGATCGAATCGCGATCCCTCGCCTTCGCGTTCACGGATCCGAAGGATCTCGATCAGGCGTTCCACTTCCCGGACATGGGCGCGAGCCGACTCGAGCCGCGCCTGTTCGGCGACAACGCGGGCGACGGTCGTGGCAGCATCAGACCGGAGGAGCCACAACCGCGCGTCACGCTCCGCTTCGGCCGCAGCCGTGGCCGCCGCACCGGCGCGCGACAATGCGGACCGCCCGAAAATGGGCAGCGACTGCTCGACCTGGAGAAACTCGGTGAAGCCGGCGCCCTCACGGCTGTACAGACGGAGGGATTCGGATACGCGAGGCGAGCGCGCTGCTCGTGCCGCGTGACTTCCGACTCCGCCAGGATCGCCCGCGCCTGCGGTCCATCGCGCACGATCAGCTCGACGACGTCCCGCTCGGTCCGGTCCTGGGCTGCCGCGATGGACGGCGTCAGGAGACCGGCCGCAGCGATCCAGGCACACACCTGGGCTCGGGTCGGCATATAAACAATCCTCGATTATTCGAACTGACGGACGATCCGCCTACGCCGCAATGCGGCTTCAGCAAGATCAGGTGATCAGGCGTGCACAGTCAGAGGCGGGGCGCGCGAGGGAAGTCGAATCTCATGAGGCGGACCGTGAACTCGCACCTCGGTGACCGGCGCCGTAGATTGGACGGGCGCTGGCACGATGGCCATCGTCGGCCCAGGCAGTTCAGCCATGTCGAGATGCAGTTGCACCACGAAGGCGCAACCCATCGCGACAGTGACGGCGTGCTTGCCCGCATCGCACGGGTCCGCTTGAAGGGCAGGACGGTGATGCTCTTCCGTCAACCCGCCGTCGTGCGCACCTGTCGCTGCATGCGTATGCCCGTGGATTGCGGGCCCATGGTGGTGGTCCGGGTGGTCATGGCCGACATACTCGTGCATATGTAGCGGCGACACCCCGAACGACGACACGACGAGCGCGTGGGCAAGCGCGAGCGTGGCAAGACGACGCACGCGCATAGTCTACTACGCAGAAGAATGCAAAGGACGACGAGGATTCATGCCGTCGCAGCTGCATGACCCACCGCACGCTGCAGCGCGGCGCGCGCGAGCAGCCGCGTCGAATCGAGGGTTGGCAGCGGGGAATTCGCGTCGTTCATGATCAGCGGGATTTCGGTGCAGCCGAGGATCACGCCGTCGCACCCTTCCTGCTTCATGCGCGCGATCACGCCCTGGAAGTAGACAGTGGCTTCCGGCTCGAACACGCCGTTGACGAGCTCGTCCATGATGATCCGGTTGATCTCGGTCCGCTCGGCGGCGTGCGGACGCACGTACTCGAGCCCGCGCGCCGTCAGTTTGTCGGGGTAGACGCTGCTCTCGACCAGCCAGCGCGTGCCGGTCAGGCCGAGGCGGCGGAAACCGCGCGCGACGGCTTCATCGGCGACGACCTCCGCGATATGCAGCCAGGGCAGCGGCGAGTGCGGTTCGACGAACGGAAGCGCCTGATGCACCGTATTGTCAGGACAAACAAGGAACTCGGCCCCGGCCCTGGCCAGCTTGTGGGCGGACGACAGCATCAGCTCGCCGACACCGCGCAGATCGCCGCGATCGAGGCACTTCACGTACTCGGCGAGCGGGTGGGTGTGCATCGAGACTTCGGGGTGCGCGTGCGGCCCGAGACGCTGTGCGCCTTCCAGGCAAATCGTCCGATAACAAAGCGCCGCCCCCTCGGCCGAACAGGCTACGATTCCAATGTGCTGGAGCATTGATCAAACCATCCGCGCGATAGCGCCATCTTAGTACGCTGCCATGACATCACTGCTGCTCGACGTTCGCCACGCGGCCCGCGTCCTTCTCAAGAACCTGAGCGCGACGGTGGTCGCCGTCTTCACTCTAGCGCTGGCGATTGGCGCCACAACAGCCATTTTCAGCGTGGTCTACGGTGTGCTGCTCAGGCCGCTGCCGTATCCGTCGCCCGACCGGCTCATGGCGGTGTGGGAAGTCAACAACCGCGGCAGCTTTTCCCGGCTCGCCGATCCGAATTTCGACGACTTCCGCGACCGCAACCGCACGTTCATCGCGCTGGCGAAGTATGGCGAAGGCATCACGTCGATCGCCGGCACCGCCGAACCGGCACGCGTCACCGCGGCGGCGGTGAGCCGGGACTTCTTCACCGTCCTGGCCGTCCACCCGTCGCGCGGACGCGGCTTCTCCGAACAGGACGCGCGTGTCGGCGCCGAGCCGGTCGCGGTGGTGAGCCACCGCTACTGGGTCCAGTCACTCGGATCCCGCGGACGACCTCTCGAGATTCCACCTGCGCATGGAAGGGCGAGCATACACCGTCGTGGGAGTCATGCCCGCGGCCTTCCAGTTTCCCGCCAAGACCGACGTCTGGGTCCCGGCCGAGCTCGATCCGGCGAACACGAGCCGCACATCCCACAACTACCGCGCCATCGGGCGGCTGCGCGAGGGCGCCAGCGTCGCGCAGGCGACCGCCGACCTCAGCGCGATCGCGAAGGACATCGTCCGCCAGTCGCCGGAGCAGGGAGACTACCTCATGACGGACGCGGTGGCGGTGCCGCTGCAGTCGTCCATTACCCGGCGCGTCGGCTCGACGCTCTACGTGCTGCTCGGCGCGGTGTTCTTCCTGCTGCTCGTGGCCTGCGCGAATGTCGCCAACCTGATGCTCGCGCAGGCGGCCGCGCGGCAGCGGGAGCTCGCCATCCGTCACGCGCTCGGCGCGGCACGCGGACGGCTGGTGCGCCAGTTCCTCGCCGAGGCGATCGTGCTGCTGACGCTGAGCTGCGGCGCCGGCCTGCTGCTGGCCTCGTTCGGCACGACCGTCCTCCTCTCGCTCGCTCCCGACGATCTCCCGCGTCTCGAAGACGTGTCGATGAACTGGATGGTGCTCGTGTTCGCGATGGGACTTTCGGCGTCGGTCGCGATCGCGCTCGGCCTGTTCACCGCGCTGCGCGCCGCCAGCCGCGACCCCCGCGAGACGCTGGCCGACGGCGCGCGAGGCCAGACCGGCGGCGCCGCGACTCAGCGCATCGGCCGGCTCGTCGTCGCCGCCCAGATGGCCATGACGGTCGTGCTGCTGATCGGCGCCGCGCTCCTCGGGCGGAGCCTGCTTCGCGTGCTGTCGATCGACCCGGGATTCCGCACGGACGGCATCATCGCGATGGATCTCGCGATGCCGTACTCGGAGGATCCGAACGCGCGGGCGCGCCTGTCGCCTTTCTTCGAGGACGTGTTCGCGCGGCTGCGGGCGATCCCCGGCGTCGAGGATGTCGCCGCCGCGAACGCGGTGCCGATGGACGGCGGCCTGCCCGACGGCCTGTTCGCGATCATCCCGGCGAACGAAGTTCCGAAGACGATGGACGATCTGAAGCGGCTGTTCCAGCGGAAAGAGATGCTGGGGACCGCCGACTTCGGCGTGGTCTCGCCGGCGTACTTTCGCGCGCTCGGGATTCCGCTCGTGCGCGGCCGGCTGTTCGACGACCGCGACGCCGCGACCGCACCGCACGCGGCGGTGATCAACGAGTCGCTCGCGCGCTCGCGATGGCCGAACGCCGATCCGATCGGCGCCACGATCGAGTTCGGCAACATGGACGGCGACCTCCATCCCCTCACCGTCGTCGGCATCGTCGGCGACACGCGGGAGTACGGGCTGGAGCAGCCGCCCCGTCCGACGCTCTACGTCAATCTGCTGCAGCGGCCGCGATTCTCGGTCACCGTGGTGATGCGCTCGAGCGCGGATCCGCGCGGCATCACGCCGGCGGCGCGCAGCGTGCTGCGCGAGGTCGCACCGGACGTCCCGCCGCGCTTCCGCACGTTCGCGCAGATCTATTCCGCGTCGCTCGGCGCGCGGCGCTTCAACCTGGCGCTCGTCGCGGTGTTCGCGGGCACGGCGCTGCTGCTTGCCGTCGCCGGCATCTACGGCGTGATGACCTACAGCGTGACGCAGCGCCGGAAGGAGATCGGCGTCAGGGTGGCGCTGGGCGCGACGCCGGGCCAGGTGTTCCGGATCATCCTCGGCCAGGGGCTGATGACCACGGCCGCCGGCGCGGTGGTGGGGATCGTCGGGGCGCTCGGCCTGACGCGAACGATCGAAAGCCTGCTCTTCGAGGTCAGGCCGAGCGATCCGGCGACGTTCGCGCTGGTCATCGCCGTGCTCGCCGCGGTCGCGGCGCTCGCGTGCTACCTGCCGGCGCGGCGGGCCACCGATGCCGATCCGATGGAGGCGCTCAGGCAGGAGTAGACGGGCTCAATCCCGCACGCCGACTGTCTCCTGAACCGGAATCCGCGGGATCTCCACGAGCCCGCCCAGGTAGATCCGGGTCTCCATCAACGTCGAGGCAACGAGACTCGCCCCGGCTTCCCGCAGCACCTGCGTGCTGTCGTCCGCCAGCGCCGGCGGTCCCCAGCGCCCGACCAGGATTCGCACTTCGGGCAACGCGGCGCGGAGCCTCTTTACGAGATAGCGCGTCTTGGACGCCGGGCTGGGTGGCAGATCGGCGAGGCACACGACCGAGACCCCTTGCTGTTGCACAAGGGACACAAGTTCCGAGGCCTGCAGACGCGTCCTGATAATCTCAACCCCGATTGGCAGGTCGTCCAGCAATTGGGCGAGCATCGCGAGCGCGAGCTCGTCGGCAACGCCGTTGGTCGCGTAACCGAGCACGCGCAGCGGTTCGCGCGGTCCGGGACGTGGCGGATCATCGGGTGATGCGGGTGCCCCAGAAGGCAGGCGCCGGATCGACTCCGCGGCGTCCGACAGCAGCTCCCGCGTCGCATCGATGACGGCCGTTTCTTCGTCAGATGACAGGCGCTGCTCCAGCCGGTCGCGCTCCGCATAGTTGAGCGCCGGCAGCAGCAGGGCGTCGTAGACCGAGCGTGGGGACTCTGTCTTGATGTACCGCTCGATGAGGTCGGCCGCCTCGCTTTGATCGCGGGCCAGCAGTCGCTGGTAATAGCCGTACTCGGGGGCAAGGGCGGGCGTGTCGGCCAACAGCAGCCCGACAAACTCAAGACCCGGCACATGCTTGCCGAGCACGACAAGGCACACTGTCAGCGGCGTCGCCATGAGCAGGCCGAGCGGCCCCCATAGCCACGTCCAGAACGCCACCGACGCGAGCAGCGCCACTGGCGAGACGCCAGCCGCCCCGGCATACAGCGCCGTTTCGAGCACGAGATTCGTGAACAGCTCGAGCACAACGAACAAACCGAACACCCAGAGCGGTCCGGCCCAGCCCTCGGCGGCCGCCAGGCTGACCAGGATCGGCGCGCCTGCGCCGAGCACCGGCCCGACGTACGGGATGAACCGGAGAACCGCCGCCAGTGTCGCCCAGACCAACGCGTACGGCACGCCGAGGAAATAGAGTCCGGCGCCCGCGGCGATGCCGTAGACCAGATTGACCAGAGACTGCATCAACAGCTGCCGGCTGACACGAGTGCCCGCCTCGTCAAACGCCTTCGTCGTGATGGCCAGCTGGCCGTGCCCGAACAGCCCAATCAGCCGGTCGCGCAGCTCACGACGTTCGAGCAGCATGAAGATGACCATCACGAGCACGAGACCGGCCGTTCCCACCGGACCAACTATTGGACCGAGCCACGAGAAGCCCGAGAAACCCGCGCCCTGGTCAGAGCTGACCACGACGGGCCGCGAGGTTGCTCCTCTGGGCACATCCGATTTTCCAAGGTCGGTCTGGATGTCTTCGATCGTCCGCTGCAGCTTCTCGACCGATCCCCCTTTGCCGGCGCCTCGCACGTCCGCGATCTTCGTCAGGATGTTCGTGCGGTAACGCGGAAGATCTTCGGCCAGATGGTCCATCTGCCGCGCCAAACCCCAACCGGCGAGACCGAGGACCGAGAACACCAGCGTGACCATCGCGAGAACGGCTGGGATGCGGCCGATCCAACGCTCGAGCCAAGTGACGGGAGGAGTCAGCACGAACGTGAGCAGCATGGCGAGTGCGATCGGCACGAGCACCGCCTGTGCCCAGTGCAGCACGACAACGACGAGCACACACCCGGCGAAAGTCACCCACGGTTTCACGGTCTGCGGCGGATCATCCATCAGGCCTCAGTCAACCCGGAAATGTTCAGAAGGGAACACACATACTCTTCGTCCGAAGCTAGGCTACTGGACAAGATAACGAGCCCAAACCGGCTCGCTCTGCAGGATGCTATTCGCCTCCTGTGCCGGCTATGTGTGTCGAATTGCACATCAGTCGAACGATAAGAAAGCCGAGTACGCAGGAGGGCACCGTGACGACTGAACACGCGGAGATGCAGTTGACCGACGAGTCCGTGATGCCGATGTCACCTCGCCCGCTGACGGTGAAGGCCTTTGGAATCACCGACAGAGGAAAGGTGCGCACGACGAATGAGGACCAGTTCCTAATCGCCGAACTCACGAAATCGATGCGCGTCTGGCAGACCAGCCTGCCGGAGCCGAAGGTGCAGCTTGGCGAGCAGCACGCACATCTGTTTCTCGTGGCCGACGGTATGGGCGGGCACCGGGCGGGCGAACGGGCGAGCGCCCTGGCCGTGGTGGCGATCGAGCAGTTCACGCTCAATACGTTCCAGTGGTTCTTTGGCTCGAATGACGCCGCAGCGCAGAAGATCCTCGCGCAGTTCCAGTCCGCACTCGGTCAAGCCGACGCCCGCATTCTCGAGGAGGCGGCGGAACATCCGGAACTGAGCGGCATGGGAACGACGGTGACGATGGCGTACCACCTGGGTGCGCAGCTGTGCGTCGTGCACGTGGGCGACAGCCGTGCGTACGTGTTCCGAGAAGGCGAGTTGCACCGGCTCACCGAGGACCACACCGTGACCGCCGAAATGGTCCGCAGCGGAACCCTTCGGGCAGACCAGGTCGCAGGGCACCGTCTCCGCCATGTCATCACGAATGTCGTGGGCGGCCAGCAGCTCGGAGTCCACGTCGAAGCGCGCGCGCTCGAAGTTCACGCCGGCGATCGCTTACTACTGTGTTCGGACGGATTGACGGAGATGGTGACGAACGAGGCGATCGCGGCCACGCTCGACGCGGAGCCCGAACCGGAGGTTGCCGCGACCAAGCTGCTGGCGCAGGCCAACGATGGCGGGGCTCCCGACAACATCACGCTGCTGATCGTGCGCTTCGATCCGGCCGACTCCGGCGCCGCCAGCCGCGATGCAGGTTGAAAGTTGAGGATCCAGGGGGCGCGGGCATCAGGCCTATTCCCCCAGCTCGACGAGCCAGATCGCGCTCGCGCGCGCCAGAATCGCGACGAGCAAACGGTCTCCGCGGGGCGTGAAGTCCAGCGAGTCCGCGGCGATTTCGAAGTGTTCCCGCAATTCCAGCCAGGGCCGGGGCTCGCCGGTCGGCCGGCCCGATGAGTCGATCGGCACACGCCAGACGGCGCGGCGATCGTCGATGAAATAAATGAATGGTGATCCGGGGTGCCACGCGGCCTGTCGCTCGTTTCCTGGCAGGCTCGTCAACTGGCGTGGATGATTGCCGTCGGCATCGACGACCCACAGATTCCAGCTGCCATCACTGACGGCCTCGTACACGAGGAGACGTCCATCGGGTGACCACCGGTGGTACTCATCCGCCGCTCCTGGCAGATCGAGGATTTTCGTCTCGAGCGCCATTCCGGTTGACGGATCGATTCGCACGAAGCCCGTGCTGGTCGCGTTGGCGCTCATGGCGAATCGCGAACCAATCGGAGACCAGTCCACGCAACAGGTCATCGCGTACTTGTCGCGCCAGCTTGCGTCGGGCATGTGAAGCTCGGTGCCGTCCGGACGCATGAGATGCACGCCTTCATGTCCCGCGCCGATCACATCGACCGCGACCCACTTCCCGTCGGGAGAAATCCTCGGCCTCTGCTCGGCCGCCGGACTCGACGTAATGCGAACCGGCTCCGCACCCGGCGCGATCACCTTCCAGATATCGAGGCTGCCGCGACGATTCGACTGGAACATCACGCCGACTCCATCGGCGAGCCAGCGGCCGCGGCTGTCGAGGAACTCACCGCTCGTCAGCGCCGTGCCTTCGCCGGTGGTGGAAATGCGATCCGCGGCCGCTGGAAAACTCCAGAGCGCGCTCGTGCTCTTCTGCTTGACGGCCAGCAACTGCCGTCCATCGGGAGCGATCGTGAACGCCGTCGCGTCCAGGCCGGATGTCACGCGTTCGGGATCCCCCGACGGCGCGCCGGAAGCGTCGATGCCAATCCGCCACAGGTCGGAGATGCCGTCCCGCGACGAGATGAAGAAGAGACTGTCATCGGTGATCGACCAGCGGGGATTGTCGACCCGCTCGAAGATCCGGTTGACGCGTCCCGACGCGAGATGGACCACGTAGAGCGTTCCTCTCGTGCCCATTTCCGAGCTTTTGAAGGCGAGAAGCTGGCCGGATGGCGACAGCTCGCCGGCTCGCGCGCCCCCATCCACCATGCCGCAGGTCAAGCATGTCGAAGAGCCGGACGCGAGCGAGAGGCGGTAGACCTGCTTGAGCCCCTGCTCGCTGAAGTTGGTGTACACAAGTGAACCGTCGCGCGACCACGTCAGGCTGAACGCGTAGAGAATGCCGGGCTTGATCGACATCTCCCTGCGCAGGCCGCCGCCGAGCGCCGTCATCGTGTAAATGCCGCCGCCGTCGTGATCCGAGTAGAAAGCGATCCGCTGGCTGTCCGGAGACCAGGCTGGATGCTCAGCGGTTCCGGCGAGCGATCCCGTCAAGTTGATAGGGTTCGCGCCCGACGGATCGCAGATCCAGATGTCACTCTCGCCAGACACCTCAGATGCATACGCAATCAGATTTCCGGTCGGGCTCCACGCAGGACTCTTCTGGATTGCACTCGAGCTCAGAAACGGTGTCACGCGCGGCGCGGCCGATCGGAAACCAGCGGGGGCGACGCTGCGCGCCTTCCAGAACCACACCGCGCCGACGCTGACGCCGATCGCGACTGCCAGCGACAACGCCGCCATCCCGAATCGGCCCGCGCGGGATCGCGGAGCAGCCGGCCGCGAATGCTGCGGCACGAGCGCTTCAAGATCGAAGGCGAGATCGGCGGCCGACTGGAACCGCAGCTGCGGCGATTTTTCGAGGGAGTGATCCACGATCCTGCGCAGGCCCGACGCGAGCGCGGGATCGAGATCCGGCAGGGGCGCTGGCGAATCCCGCAAGACGGCGCTGACAGTGTCGGCAATTGACCCGCGATGGAACGCTCGCCGGCCGCTGAGCATTTCGTACAGGATCGCCCCGAGCGAGAACAGATCCGATCGATGGTCGACGGGCTCGCCACGAGCCTGCTCGGGCGACATGTAGCTCGCCGTGCCGACGATGAGACCCATCTGGGTCACCGTCCTGCCCGCGTCGGAAGCGTCGGCGTCAATCAGCTTCGCAATTCCGAAGTCGAGAATCTTCACGCGCCGGTCAGTGGTGACGAAGATGTTCTCGGGCTTCAAATCACGATGCACGATTCCCTTGCCGTGAGCGGCGGCAAGGCCTCGGGCGATTTGGACGCAGTAGTCAATTGCGGTGACCGCCGGCAGAGGTCCTCGATCGAGATGAGCCCTGAGCGTCGCACCTTCGAGCAGCTCGGCGACGATGTAAGGGCAGTCGCCGGCGGCGCCCGAGGCCATGCCGGTGTCGTAGATCGTGAGAACGTTCGGGTGGTTCAGCGCGCCGGTCGCGCGCACTTCCTGCTCGAAGCGACGCAAGCGATCCGGGTCCGCGGCAAACACCGCGGGAAGGGTTTTGATGGCGACATCCCGGCCAATTCGGGGGTCGCGGGCGCGATAGACATCCCCCATCCCACCGGAACCAAGGGACCCGAGGATCTCGTATGGGCCTACGCCTGCGCCGGCGCTCATCTTCGGCGCATGGGTCCCGTTGACACTGGTCAATGTCTGCGGATTATACGACGCGGCGTCTCCAGTCGAAGCCGTCAATCACCGGAGGAGTACGCTTCGCTGTGCGCCGGTATGAATCTCAGCCAACCCGCCACGTGTTCAGAAGGGAACACACATCCCTCTTCGTCCGAAGCTAGACTGCTGCACACGATCACGAGCCCATCCGGGATCCGGGCATTGGAGCTACGACAGAACGTCGGAAGACCGCAATGCCCGTCAGTCAGATGCAGGAGAGAAACATGGACCTGAACACTCTACTCATCGTCGTCTTGGTGGTGCTGCTCCTCGGCGGCGGGGGATTCTATTACAGACGTCGCGCCTGACACTCCAAGCGGCGCACGGGTACTGGAAAACTCAAGATACGCGTTCAAAAGTAACGGTCTGAGCCATCAGATTCGGCGTGGCCGTTCTGCTGGCCAGCCTCCATGCATCTGACCAACGGGCTTCAGCGGTGCTGATGTCCGCAGTCTCCCACCACTCCTGGTCGGTGCGCGCCAGATCCGGCAGCGCGAAACCAAGAAGGTCTTCGACCTGGCCGAAGGTGAGGACGACGGTATTCGCGTATCTCTTTTCCAGGTATTCGTAGAGCCACCGATACTTGCCCGCCTTGTTGTACCCGTGGCGCTTTGGAACGTCTGCGTCTGCTTTGGCCTCGTCGCGCGCCGGCGATCCGCGCTTCTTCATCCACTCCAGCATGCGGCCCTCATTCCTTCCAGAGTCACGAGTAGGACAAGGATACGAGACCCGATCCTATTCGGCTCCTGCGCCGGCGCGTGTGTCCAATTGCACATGCGGTGCAGGAGGGCGCCGCCGGCGCCGCTGGTCAGCTCTCTTCCCTTTTAGACGTTTCTCCGGCGGCGACGGATGCCCGCGACTGGACGCGCCGGGGTCGCGATCATCACCTCGGTCGACTTGATGATCGCGATCGCATCGTCACCGCGGCGCAGCTTGAGCGCGCGGACGGCGTCGGCGGTGATCACGGCGGTGAGCGACTCGTTGCCGACGCGCAGGCGCACCTGCGCGAGCAGGCCGTCCACCCGGACTTCTTCGACGAACCCGTGCAGCCGGTTGCGCGCGCTGAGGCCGCCGACTGATTCTTCTGGATCAGGCTTGCGCCGTCTCGTCTCCGCCTGCCCTGAACGAGCGGAGCGAGTCGAAGGGGCAGGGCGGGCGAGCAGCCGCTCGATCTCGGCGTCCGAGATCCGGTGATGACCGCCTTCCGTCCGCGTGGTTCGCACCACGCCCGTGTGCACCCAGCGCTTGAGGGTCGAATACGCGACACCGAGCTGCGCGGCGGCGGCCCGAACCGTGAGAAGTGGCATGACAGTTTGCAGTATAGAGGCGAATCGAGCTAATGTAAGTCGATTTTTAGTTCTATTTGAGGCAATGCCTCTAGCTGGCAGGCCTGAAGGCCTGCGCTACGAGCATCGCCGTCGTAACGAATGGCTACTGCATCCGCCGACGCCACAATCGACTTCTCATTCTCCTGGCGCTGGCGGTCGCGGGCGACGTCGCGACGCCGCTTGCGCTCGCCGCAGCTCTGGGCCTGTCGGCCCAACGGCCGCCCACCATCGCCGCGGCAGCGAACCTCAATTTCGCGCTGACCGAGATCGCCGATCGGTTCGCAAAGAGCAGCGGAACCGGCGTGGAGATCGTCTTCGGCTCATCGGGCACACTGACGCGTCAGATCAAGGACGGCGCTCCATTCGAGCTGTTTCTGGCCGCTGATGAGGACTTTCCAAATCAGCTGACCGCGGCGGGCCTGACCCGCGACGCCGGAATGGTGTATGCCGTCGGGCGGCTCGTTGTCTTTGCGCCAACCGGGTCGCCGCTCAGCGTCGACGAACGGCTCGACGGTCTGGCGCAGCTCGTGAAAGCGGGGAAAGTGGGCCGGTTCGCGATCGCCAATCCGGACGTCGCGCCCTATGGCAAGGCTGCGGAGGCCGTGCTGCGCAAGCGTGGACTTGTGGGACGCGATCCGGCCGCAGCTGGTGATGGGCGACACGATCTCGCAGGCGGCGCAGTTCGCCACTACGGGCAACGCGTCGGGCGGGCTCATCGCGTATTCACTGGCCCTCGCACCCGGCTTCTCGGACCGCGGCAAGTACGCCTTGATCCCCGAGGCGGATCATCCGCCGCTGCGACAGCGTATGGTGCTCCTGAAGCGTGCCAGCGCGGCGTCGGAGCAGTTCTATGCGTATCTCCAGACAGAACCAGCCCGCGAGATCTTCCGGAAGCACGGATACGGAGTGTCGCAGTAGCCGGCCATGGACTGGACGGCTCTGCGCGTCTCGCTGTGGCTCGGCGTCGGGACCGTCGCGATCCTGCTGCCGTTCGGCATCTGGTTCGGCCGCCTCCTGGCCACCCGCGATTTTCCCGGCAAGCTGCTGACCGAAGCGCTCGTCACCGTGCCGCTCGTGCTGCCGCCGACGGTCCTCGGGTTTTACCTCCTCGTCACGTTCGGTGCGCGCTCTCCGCTTGGCCAGGCGTTCCAGTCGATCGTCGGGCAGTCGCTGCCGTTCTCTTTCGAAGGCCTGCTCCTCGCCTCGGCGATCGTCAACATCCCATTCGTCGTCCAGCCGATTCAACGCGGCTTCGAGGCGATTCCGGCCGACGTGCGTGATGCGGCGTCCTGCTGCGGCCTGTCACCGTGGCAGCGTTTCGCGCGCATCGAGGTGCCGCTCGCCTGGCCGAGCATCCTGACCGCGGCCATCCTCGCCTTTGCGCACACGCTCGGCGAGTTCGGCGTCGTGTTGATGGTGGGAGGCAACCTCCCGGGCGAGACGCGGACGATGAGCGTGGCCATCTACGATCGCATGCAGGCGTTCGACGATCGCAGCGCCGGCATCATGGCGGCGACGCTGCTCGCGATTGCCGTCGGGACCCTGATGGCGACGACAACGCTCTCACGCCGCGTGGGAATGCGACGTGGGTGAGAAGCGCCTGTCGGTCACCCTGCGGCAGACGGCGCCCATTCCGCTCGACGTGGAGTTCGCCTGCGACCCCGGCGACGTCCTGGCGATATTCGGGCCGTCGGGCAGCGGAAAGACGACGATTCTCCGCAGCATTGCCGGACTCTATCGGCCGGCGCGGGCGTCCGTACGGTCCGGCGCCCAACCCTGGACCGACACCGCGAGCGGCGCCTTCGCGCCGCCGCATCAGCGCGCCGTCGGGTTCGTGTTCCAGGAGTACGCGCTGTTCCCGCACCTGACCGCGCTCGGCAACGTCATGACCGCGCTCGGCCACCGCAGCCGGAACGAGCGGCGGCCGCGGGCGCAACAGTTGCTGGCGCAGGTTCATCTCGGTGGCCACGAGGATCGCCGTCCGCAGGATCTCTCCGGGGGAGAACGCCAGCGCGTGGCGCTGGCGCGCGCGCTCGCGCGCGAGCCGGCGGTGCTGTTGCTCGACGAACCGTTCGCCGCCGTCGATCGCTCGGTGCGCAGGAGCCTGCAGAACGAGATCGACGCGCTGCGCCGCACGCTCGACATCCCGCTGATCCTGGTGACGCACGATTTCGACGATGTGGTGCGGCTGGCGACGCACGTGCTGATGCTCGAGCGCGGCCGCGCGGTGGCGTACGGGCCGCTGCCCGAACTGACGAGCCGTCCGGACCTGCCGTGGCTTCGCGATGCCGTCGGCCTCGGCAGCGTCTTCGAGGCGGTCGTCGCGCGGCGTCAGCCGGAGCGAGGGCTGCTCGAGTTGACGTTCGACGGCGGCACGCTGCTCGCGTCCGATCGTCAGATTACGGAAGGGAGCACCATCCGCATAAGAATTCCCGCGCGCGAGGTAATCCTGGCAAGCAGCAAGCCGGAAGGCCTCAGCGTGCACAACGCGCTGGCCGGGACGGTGTCGGCGATCCGGTTGGATGCGGGGTTCGATTCGGTCATCGTTCAGTTGTCCGTCGGCCGGGCGCTGCTGCTTGCGGAAGTCACGCGCGACGCCGTCGAACGGTTGCAGATTGCCGTCGGACGGCCGCTCTACGCGCTCGTCAAGTCGGTGTCGATCGGTGTCACCGGCGTCGAAACGCGCAAGCCGGATTGAGCGCCTATCGCCACCGATACCGCATCGTCATCGCCACGTTCAGCGAGAAGTAGCGTTTGTCGGGAACGTTCGAGTCGCGTTTTTCGAGCGCGGCGACCCAGCTGGCGCTATCCGCGGCGAGATCGGCCGCACATAGGAGGCCGCGAGCACGATCCGCTGATCTTCTCGCCACACTCGCGCGTCGCCGACACGGATCAACCGTTCGTAGCGCTGCGGCCGGTATCCAGCTCGAACGCCAGCTCGTCGTCCTGCACATCGATCGGCATCGAGTAGGCGATGGTGTAGACATGGCGCCGGTATCTGTCGCGGACCGCTTCCGAGTGGCGCGTCTGGAACTTGTATCCGACGGTCAGCCGGCTGTCCCCGAGCGTCGATCGAACTTCGCGCCGACATAGGGGCTCATTCTGCTTGTCTCGGGATTGAGCGGATATTCCTTGTATCGAAGTGCGCCGGTCGCAATCAGGCGCATCTCCGACGTCAGCTTCAGGACCACGCGTTCAGAGAACGGCATATTCGTTGGCCAGTTCCCGGTCCTCGGACGATCCTTTCAGCGTGACGTTGCCGCCCGTTTCGAACCGGACCGGTCCGGCACGTTGGATCGCCATCGCGTATATCTGCCCTGGCCGATCCGATCCCGAGTCGTCGGTGTTCGTGTACCGATTGAACGCGACGTCGTAGCCAAATTCGAACGAGCGATGCTCGTAGCGGAACGAGGCCCCGGGGGCGAGGCCGTAGGAGCGCACCGGCTCGGGATCGTGATTGATGTTGCCGTCGAACGCGTTCATCAGCGAGAAGTCGATGTGCGAGGACCGATCCGCACCTGGGGCCGGCGCCGTCGATGGCCGCGGCTGAGGAACGTCGGTCGTCTGCGTGTACGCCACCGTCGTCAGCGACGCCAGGACCACCGTCGAAAGAAACGTTTTCATGAGACCCTCCTCGCGTGCATGTCGCGTGCGGCGTCGCGCATCAGCGTGCCGGTGACGTTGGGGTGCCTCGCCAGCAGCCGAAGCACGTCGTGCCACGCCAACCGCTCGGCGTCGTCCATCACGGCGTGGTGCAGCATCACGCCGAGGGTGCCGGCGGCGACGGTTGATTTGCGCCGCCAGATCTTCGACCACTCGACCTGGGACATGCGCTCCTGGCGTTGCTTGGCGAACCAGTCGACATGGATCGGGCACTCGGTGAGCCTCGAGCCGAACGCCCTGCCGACTCGTCGCGCGACAGTACGTGATGACCGATGTCGAAGGTAATGAGCCGCAACACTTCCGAGCATCGGTTCCACGGCGGCGTGAAGATCGGATCGACACCGTCCCCGAAGCGATCGAGCAGCATGTGCCGCCCGGTTTCGAGATCGGCGCGTTGCGCATGTGGCTCGCGTGCGGCGCCGAACTCGCACTTGCGTCCCGGCGGCTCGTGATTCGTGTGCCTGAAGCTGTGCTGATGAATGCCGATCGGCGACCCCGAACGGCGGGCGGCGAGCTCCGACACCAGCTCGCCATCGACGGCATCCGGGATGACCGCCAGATCGAGTGGCAGTGCTGTATCGCAAACACGTCCAGCAGCTGGAACAAACGCGTGTTGCAGCAGCCGGCGTCATCGTTGCGCACGAAGACCTGAGCGGCGCCTTGCGCCCGTCGAGAGCCCGTGCGACGGGATCCAGCCAGCCGGTCATGCCGCCGCCTCTCGAAGCAACCGGGCAGTGAATGCCGCGCCATCGACGTCGATTGTCGGCACCGCGGGTGTGAACTCAGCAGGTGCTTCGTTTCTTCGGTGTAGCTGGCCCGGATTGAGTTCAGCCGCAGGCAGCACTTTGATCAGCCCCAGCGCCTCGAGCCGCCTGGCACGCTTCGCCTGTTCGTCTTCAGCGCCATCGCCGAACGGCACGACGAGCGCGGGCACGCGCGACGCCAGCAGGTCCATCGCGGTGTGGTAGCCGCATTGCGAGATCGATGCTGCAGCGTGCGCAAGCTCGAGGCCGAGATCGGGAACGGAACGGCGAAGGTAGACTCGGGAACGTCCTCCCGCAGCCGCGCGAAGCGCGCTCAGGCCGCTTGAGGCAGGAACGGGCCCGCCACCAGCGTCAGCGGCGGCCGCGAGAAGAGCGGGAGCAGCGCATGCGCATCCAGCGCGCAGCGAAGCAGCGGTTCGCCGACAAGACCGCCCCCGGCGGACACGACGATCGTGCCCGGACGCAGCGTCGGCCGTGCCGGCCCGGCGTTCCTGCCGTGAACGAACCCCGTGGACACACCCTCACGTCGTCCGCGATCGCGCCGGTAAAGGATTCTTCGAGGCGCGCAAAGGCGGGATCGGAGTGCACCATAGTACGCCGTCGAAACAACGGTTGAGAATCTGCGCGGCCCGCGCGTCGTGATCGGCGTCTCGCGGCTCACGAGAATGTCCCTGAGGCTGCAGTAGACGAGGGTTTCTCCGGCGCCGCCCGCGCGGGCTTCGTCGAGCAGCGGCTCCAGTTCGCCGGCGAACTTGCGCCGGCCGAACGGGAACAGTTCGATGACAATGACGCGGGGTCGAAGGGCGCGGAACGTGTCGATCAGCATTCGTGTGCATCGACGAGCGCCCGCTCACCGAGCGGCGCTTGTCGTGACTGATCAAGCGTCCGGATTCGTCCATCCCCATCGGCGGCAGCTTCATACAGCGAACACCCTCCGGCAGGCGCACGCCGCGCGGCAGCCTGCCGCCGCTCACGAACGTCACGTCGAAGCGTGTGGACAGCTCTCGAACGAGCGCGAGGGAGCGGATGAGATGCCCCATCCCGACCGAGTGCTGACAGAGAACAGCAGACCTGGTAGTGCGCTCACCGTTCACCTCGTTGCTGCGCGGGCCGCGCGAGGCGCCGCGCCTCGTAAAGCAGAACGTCCAGCCGCTGCAGAAGCGCCACCCGCATCCGCGAGATCGCTCTCACGGCACGCTCGGTGAAAAGGGCGGCCGCCGTGTGCCATCTGATCTCGCTGTCTGAAGGGAGCGTTCGCACCCGTGAGTAGCCGCTCAGGAATTGGCTGATGACAGTCTCGGCCTCATCCCGGCTGCAGATCCCGGCCGCAGCGCGGCTGCGGAACAGTGCGACGACGCTGCCGATATCGACTGCCGGCGAGCAGCGTGATCGAGATCGATCAACGAGATCGCCTCGTCATCGATGAACGCATTCTTCAGATGGACATCCCGTGGGAGAGATAACCGGCTGGCTGATGGATGGACAGGTCGACCCCAGAATCTTCGCAACGTCATGCGCCGATTCAGCAAGCCACGGCTGAACTCTCCCAATCAGAGCAGCGGCATCGCTCAACGCGGGGCTCGGCCTGACGTCAGCAGACATCAAGTGCGTTGGGATGGGAACGCTGTGCAGTTGCGCCAGCGCCGCGCCGAGGACACCGGCGCCGTGAAGAACCTCGGCGCCGACCAGATTCGTGACAGGCGTCCCCGGAGCCACGTCGCTGAACACGATGTGCGCCGCCGCGTTCCGGCCCCGCACGCGCGGCACACGCAGCGGGCCGGCATCGTCCAGCGACGATGCGACGCAGCGCTGCGTATGCTCGGCGTTGAGCGCCTCCGCCGGCGACGCGTACTGTTTCGCGTAGCCGAGCGTGTCGCCTTCGATCGTCAAACAGGCGACGACCGCCGATTTCTCAGGCGATAGGTACGCGGCAAGCACGCTGCGCGTCCACGCGCGGCCGAAACAGGACGCAAGGCCCTTCGCGGGTCGAATGAGCGCGTCGATTCCCTGGAGTCGCCGATCGGCGGGAAATTTCCAGAACATGGTCTTCGCCGGGAACGTGCGGCAGCTGACGATGTCGGGCGCGCGCCGAGTCGGTCGAAAACCGGTAGACAACGCGAAGGCTTCGGCCGGGCTGGTATTTGACGCGGACAATCGATGGCAGATCGCGTGTGGCGGTGCCTCGGATCCGCGCGAGGTGGTCCTGCATCTCCTCGCAATCGAGCAGACGATCGCGATGCGGCACGCCGGCATCGAAGGCGATCGCCGGAGTCATTCGCGCGCCATCCGTGTCCAGTGGAATTGGTCGAAGGCGTCGAGACTGGAGCCGGACGCCGAGAACACTACCTGGTCAACCTGTCCGGGATTCCTGTTGGCGACTCGAACCTGCAGCCGCCCGGCAGCCGCGGTTACCTCGAGCGCAGGCGTCGAGGCCGGCGTCTGTTCTCGCGGCAGTAAGGCAGTGACGTAAAGGGCAGAAGTGCGGCGCCGCGCGCGGAACGACACGATGGGCGCAGGGTGCTTGATGCCGTAGTGCGGAGACACCCAGCCCTCCTCCAGGACCAGGGCGCCCGGTCCCGCGAGCAACAACTCGAGAGATGGCGTCAGGACCCGCAGGCCGTCAACGGTAGTTCGCTGCCATGCGCCGGATCCGAGATTGAATCGAAGATCGTAGTCGTGCGGTGTTGGCGCATCGAGTTGATCGACGATTAGCCAGTAGTCGCCGTCGACGAACGCAACGTAACGCCGGTGCACCGTGTCGTAGCGCGGACTGGTGACCTCGCCGCCGACAACGCTCAGGCCCGGGGCGTCCTCGATCGCAATCAGAGATGTGGCAGCCACCGGCTGCTTCGGTTTGCCGGAGCGATACACCGTCTGATCGAGACCGTCGACGCACACCGTGTTGTGCGCCGCGGTTCCCTTGAACCAGCGCCTCCAGTCGGGCGTGCCCTCCGCGTACGTGTAGCGGCCAGGATCCACCACCAGCGGAGCGCCGGCCCACGCGTCGATGCTGAGCGCGTCGTAATGGCCGTGCCCGCCATCACCAATCGGACCGCAGTCGAAGATCAGGTGGCGCGGCTTCTGGCCGAGCTGCGATCGTGCTCTGAGAGCCCTGGACGTAGTAGCCGCCATCGCTGAACGCGGTCCGACCCTCCGTGAGCCCCGGCAGGTCGCGCGCGAGTCGCAGCATCTCGCGGTAATCGGCGGTGTCGCTGTCCGACAGCATCGGAATCGATCCATCGGGACGCTGGATCGCCCGCGCGAACTCAACGGCTCGTGCAAGCCGTTCTTCATACGAATGCGGGACCGGCAATCCGAATCGGCGTGCGTTCTCGCGCGCACCGATCCACGAACGCAGCGCCACCATGTGGTAATGCGTCGAATGCTCGCGGTGGACACCGTCGTCACGGCAGTCGGTCAGCAGGTTTTCGTGCAGGGCGTCCCAGGCAAATGTCAGACGCGAGCCGCCCGGATCGATTTCCGGCAGCGCCAGCGCCAGGATGAAGAGCGTGTAGAGCTCGAGGGTCCGGTGATTCCGTTCCCGTGTGAGGTGAGTCTGCAGATACGCGGACTGCGCTCGCACCGCATCGACGAGCGCATCCTCGAAATCAGCGTCGAAGCCGTCGAAATCCGGCGCCTGGGCAAACCGCGCCCACGCATACACCCAGTTCTGCAGGCGCCTGGCCAGGGCGTCGGTCGGCCCGAACTCCGCCGGCAGCTGCGCGATGCACGAACGCACGAGCGCCGCCCAGGTCCGCGCATAACGCTGGTCTCCCGTCGCGGAGAATGCATACGCGAGATCGAGGCCGAAGTAGAACTTGCTCCACGCGATCCACCATTCGCGATCCTGGTGAACGGCTACATTCGTCCAGTCGGGCGCACCGATCCGCAGCGTCACGCCGGCGTTGGTAAAGATGCCGTCGCAGGCATCGTCGGCGACGGCCATACTCTGGTGGAGGTGCTCGACGACGCAGAAGACGCTGAGGGGAAGCCGTGCGACGCCGGTCATCGGCTCCTCCCGGACGCGGCCGTCACGACGTGCAGGGTCCGCTCGGCGATGCGCCCGTTCTCCAGGTGCAGCACGCGGTCGGCCCGACTGACGAGCGTCGAGTCGTGCGTGACGGCAAGACAGGTGGAACGGCGGGCCAGTTGGAGGATCGCGTCGAGCACCGACCGCCGCGGACTCGGCGTCGATGTTCGCGAGCGGCTCGTCGAGCAGCACGAGCGGGCGGCGGAGCAGGAAGGCGCGTGCGAGAGCAAGGCGGCGCCGCTGACCGGCTGACAGGTTGATGCCGTCCTCGCCGAGCGGCTCGTCGAGCTGCCGCGGGAGATGGCGGACGAGATCGTCCAGCGAGACGAGCGAGAGCGCGTGCCACAACTCGCGGTCCTCGGCGGCGTGGCCCGACGACAGCAGCGCGCTGCGGACCGTTCCGGCGAAGATATGCGTGTCCTGCCAGAGGATGGCGAACTGTTCGCGGTACGACCGCAGGCGGATCGATCGGATATTGCGGCCATCGAGCCGGATGCTGCCTCGATCGGGATCGATGCCGCGCAGGAGCAGGCTGAGCAGCGTGCTCTTGCCGGCGCCGCTCTTGCCGACGAGAACGGTCAGCGTGCCGAGCTCGAGGCGGATGGACACGTCCGACAGCACGGCGCGGCGGCGGTCCGGATATGTGAAGCCAACGTCATCGATCTCCAGCACACCGCGCGATCCGGACAGCGTGACGGCATCTGGCGCGTCGGCGACGAGCGGGGACTGGTGAAGCAATGCCAGGAGCCGATCCCCGCTGGCGAGGCCGCGGCCGGTGGTTTCGGCCAGATCGTTGAGTTTTTCCAGCGGCTTGAACAACTGGACGACGTAGGCGCCCAGCAGCGTGAGGTCGCCGACGGTGATGCGCCCACGAAGTGCGAGCCAGGCGCCACCGCCGGTGACTACGCCAAGCGCGAGTCCCTGCACCAGCTGGAGCGTGCGCTCGAGCGAAACCGCGACGGCTGTCTCTTCCCGGCCGGCTGTCACGCGTGCGGCATTGAGTTTTCGGAAGGCATCGCGGGTCCCATCTTCAGTGGCCGATGCCTGAATGAACGGCATCGCCCGGACGATTTCCTGCGCGAGCGCGGACACATGCCCTTCGCGCGTTCGCTTCTCGCGCGAAGCGCGCCACAACCTGGCGCCGTCACGGCGGAGGGCGACGGCAACCAGTGGCAGCCAGAGGATGGCCACGGCCGCTGCAAGCGGGGAGACACACAGCATCAGCGCCAGCGAGGCGATCACGGTCACGATCTGCTGAAAGATCTGCGGCAGTGTCTTCGTGAGAACACGGACGAACAGATCGGTGTCGTCGAGGATTCGCAGCACCAGCTCGCCGCTGCGCTGTTTGGCACGCAGGAGCGGCGACAGCGTGAGCAGGTGCGCGAGCACGCGGTCCCGCAGCTCGAGCGTCAGCCGCTCGCGCACCAGCGCGCTGAGGTTCTTCTCGGCGGCGCCCGCGACCGCATAAAGCATCGTGGCGGCAAAGAATGCCAGCGTGAGGAGAATCACCAGCGTCTCGCGGCTGATGCCCGGAACGATTGTGTTGCCCTGAAGCGCGTAGTCGATGATTAGCTTCAGCGGCCAGGGCGCCAGCATGGCGCCGCCGACGGCGAGCAGGCGGTACACATACGACGTGACGACCAGCCGCCGATGCCGCCGCAAATCCGGCAGGAACTCGTGGGTCAGCTGTCCGAGCAGGCCGCGTCGCTGGCTCATGCGGCCCCCTGTTCGAGCATGGCGGACAGCGCGCGGACGGACACGTCGCCGTCGAACGCTTCCTGGATCCGCATGAGCGCGCGCTCGGCCAGCTGGTGCCGGAAGGCCGGATCTGTGTGCAGCCGCGCGATCGCATCGGCAACCGCGCCGGGATCGTCGGACGGCACGAGCATGCCGTGCACGCCGTGCTCGAGCAGCTCCGGCAGCCCCGAGACGTTCGTCGTCACGACCGGCACGCGGCACGCCATCGCCTCGGCGACGACGTTGGGAATGCCGTCGCGGTCGCCGTTCTCGAGCACGCGGCAGGGCAGGCAGAAGACGTCGGCGCGCATGTATTCCTGAAAGAGGTCCTGGCGGGACATCACGCCCGCAAACTCCACTTCGTCGCCGAGCCGGCGGGCGGCGACGAGCGCCCGCAGCGCGGCTTCGTGATCGTGTGGCTCGCCGACGATCCGGAGCTTACCGCGAATCCCTGACGACGAAGGAGCGCGCACGCTTCGATGACACGTCGTGGCCCTTCTTCCGAACCAGCCGGCCCACGCTGAGCAGATTGATGGTGCTTCCGGACGAGCGTCGCGCGCGCATCGCTGCACATGCGGGCGAACTCGACATCGAGGCCGTGGTACACGCACCTCACGGGTGTCGAGGTCCGGGCCTGGAGGAACCCTCGGGCCGTGTCCGTGCAGGTCACGACGAACCGGGCCGCGGCGAGTTTCCGGTCGAGCAGGCCGGCAGGATTCAGGCTCTCGCAGTAAGATCTTTCGCGTGGGCGGTGAACGACATCGGCAGCGCGGTCATGATCGATGCGAGCCAGGCGACGGTGGTCGCGCTGTGGCAGAAGTGCGCGTGGATGTGTCGCACGTCGCCGGCGTCGTGAACGCGTCGGCCAGCGCCGCCGCCTGCAGGAACTCCTTCAGCGGCGACTTGCGGGGCCACGCCCACGTTCCCTTGCGCGCGCGGACGGCATGCGCGAATGCCTGCCACGCCGCGTTGAGCGTCCGTGCCGGTTGCGCCGGACTGGCGCAGGAGCGGTTTCGAGAACGCCCGGCATGCTCGGAGAGCCATGGGCGACCGAATGTTGGAGATCGCCTCGGCCTGCGGCAGGAACACCTGTGAGGCCTCGATCGCGTTCGAGATCGAATGCACCACCGGCTCGGCGGACCGCTTCAGGATGAACAGGCGGAGCGCGAGGCCCTGCCGTTCCAGCCGGTAGATCTCGCTGGCGATGAAGGTCTCCGACAGCCGTGGGAATCCCTTGAGAACGTAGGCGACCGTGGTCGAGCGCACGGGCTTACGCATAGGCGCCACCCAGCAGATCCGCGAAGCATTCGCACAGCGGTGCACGTCGTAATCGCGTTCGACCGCGTGCCGCGCGCGTGTCCCCAGCGCGCGACGGCGATCGGAGGAATCGCAAGGCACGTGATCGCCTCGCCAAGGGCCGTTGACGATCCGGAACGCACCAGCAGGCCGGTTTCGCCATCGCGAACCGCGGCGGCGATGGCCCCGGCCCGCGCCCCAACGACCGCGCGGCCGCTCGCCATGCCCTCGAGCAGCACATTCGGCAGGCCGTCAGGACACTGGCGCGTCGCCGACAGGGCGATGATGACCGATCCGCGTATTCGCGCTGCAGATCGGCGTGCGTGACGGCAGGCATGGACGTGATGCGATCTGAAGCACTGAGCGCGCCGACCTGCGCGGCGAGGTGCCCGACGCAGCGGCCTGTCGCCGACGATCCGCAGCGACACGGGGACGCCGACCAGCGCGACGGCATTGATCAGCACGTCGAAACCCTTTTTTTCGACGAGGCGGCCGACCGCGAGCAGCCGCACCCGGTCGCCGCAGGGTTCGGGCGCGGAAGGAACCGCTGCAAGTCGACGCCGTGCGGAAGCATGTGCGTGCGAGCGCCGGAGCGAATCAAGTCACTGGCGGCATCGGGGTTGCATGGCGATGACGCAGGCCGCTCGTCAGCCCGGCGTGCGAGGATCGAGGGACGGACCTTCCTGGCGTCGCGCGCGTGAACGCTGAACCCGAACGGCACGCGAAGCTCATGGGCGGCACGTTGGGCGACTTCCGCCGGTTGATGTGCGAAGTAGGTGTGGATGCCCGCGACCGCGTTGGCGTCGAGGCACGCGGCCAGATATCGCCCTGGTCGTCGGCCGATGCGCCAGCCAGAATGTGGACGTGGTGCATCAGCCTTCGACCCCCGGCTGATCGCGCCCTCCGTCGTCACCGCGCTTGGTCGCGAAGATGCCGGCGAGCATGCCGCGAGCCTCGAGCGCCAGCAGCTCGTTGAGCGCGAAGGTTTCCGAGAGGCGCGGGAACCCGCTGGTCACGACCGCAAGACGGCGAGCGCTCAGCGACGACATTCCCTCGAGCAGACGCTGGACCCGGTTCCGCACGCGGCTCAGGCCTTCCATGTCGATGCCGACGCGGTGGGCAGCGGCGCGTCGAGGGCCTGCGTCACCCCGTCGATCAGCGTGGCGGCGTGAGCGCATCCGGTTCGACCATCGAAACGTGCGGCGTGCCGACAGCCGCCGGCGCGAATCAGCTGCTCCTGGACGGGATGCGCTCTCGGCACGAGCACGGCGCACTGGCGGACAGAAGCTCGCAGACCGTGTTGTAGCCGGCCATCGCGACCACCACGTCGGCCGCTTCATACAGCCGGCGTGAGGTCCGCTCGAAATCGACGAAGCGCACGTCGGGCGGCCGCCGGCGAGCACGCGAAGCGCGGACGCGCTGTCGTGCGCAAGCTGCGGACCGAGCACGACGACGCTCTCGAACGTGCCTGGCGGGTTCAGCGAGAGGCCGTGAAGATACGCGTCGATCAAGGTGTGGCCGTCGGCGCTGCCGCCGGTCGTGACGAGGACACGCGGCCGTCCGGTCTGAGGCTTGCGGGGCGCAGGACGCCGCCGGAGATATCCGCAATACCTGGTGCGCGCGGCGACTGCGGATGGGGAACCGACTCCTCGATGCATGAACACGACGGGCGACCCGTAGATCCAGACCTCGTCGTAGTAGCGCTCGATCAGATCGAAGCTGCCGTTCTGCAGGAGCGATCGCCGCGTCGTGTCCGGCGCGTCGAGGATGTCGCGAATGCCGAGGACGATCTTCGGCTGCGCGCGGTCGCGATCGCAGCGTGCACAGCGTCGGCACCAGCTCGCCGTCGATGCCGCCGGCGCGCTTGTCGACGATGAACAGATCGGGTTCGAAGCCAGCGGCCGTGCGCTCGATGATCTCGCTGCGGGTGCGGCGGACTTCCGCGGCCATTCGGTCAGGAACCGCGGCTCGTAGCGGTCCGCGCTGATGCGATCGACGCAGGGCAGCTTCACGTAGTCCATGCGGCCGGGAATCGGAAAGGCATGGATCATCGGAGACCCGGTGACGAGCAGAATCGACGTATTGCGGATACGCCTCGCCGAGCACCTCGCCGAGAACGAGCGAGCGGCGGATGTTCCCGAGGCCGAAGGTGTTGTGCGAGTAGAGAAGGATTTTCGGGACGCGCCATCGCCTGAACCGGACGCGCGTCGGGCGCGAGGTCGAGAGCGTTCACCCTGTTCATACGACACGTGGGACACGGCGGCTGGCGGGACGGAACAACTTTCGTGAAGCGGGGTGTCATGGAAGGGTAAGGCCGAGCTCAGGGCGCGCGGATCGCTCTCACGGGACGCGGATTCACGCGGATTTGCGGATCACTCTCACGGGACGCGGATTCGACGCGGAGCGGCGCTTACGGCGGACAAGGAAGGCGATCGCGGCGAGAACGGCTCCGCCGCCGAGCAGCAGGAAAGACCAGGGCACCGCACGCGCGGAACTGGCCGCAGGCCGTCGCCGGTCAGGACGAACGCCGCCCAGAAGTGGGGATCCCGCGGCGGCCGTGCCGCTGTCGAGGAATGCGAGTTTCGCGCGGCGCAACGCTTCGTCACGGGTCACGCCGCGCTGGAGGTGGTGATAGAAGACCTTCATGAAATCGGCGGTCGGCCGATCGGGCACGCGCCACAGCGTGGTCACCGTGCTGCGTGCACCCGCAGCCATGAAGGCGCGGCTGAAACTCTGGACCCCTTCGGCGCGAACCAGCTGACGGCGTTCCGTATCGCACGCGCTCAGGACCGCGAGGTCGACACCGCTGAGCGGCAGCTCTGTAGGCCTCGCGGAGAAACAGGTAATCCGCCGCATCCGTACCGGGCGCCGCCGAAAACATGATGCGTGATTGCTCGAGCGCGGAGGTCGCCGCCATGGCATGGGTCGCGAGGTGCAGGAGCGGCGCCGCTCGGCGTCTGCAGCAGGCTCTTCTGATTCGCGCTGCCCAGGTAGAGATCGCTGCGGCCTGCGATTTGTGACGAGATCTGCCGCACTTCATCGGCTGTCCCGGTCAGCCTTCCCTGAAACGCCGGCTCCTCCAGCCGCGCTGCCGAAGCACCGGATCGGCAAACGCCCGCATCTGCAGCTGCCATGGCATTCGCCACGATCGTTCAGCCGGCGCGGGGCGGAGCAGGGTGGCCGCCGTCGGGGTGTAGCTGACCGCCGCGCGCGCAATCAGCGGACGGCCCTCGACCTCGAGCAGCTCGAACGGCACGAGGGCAATCGCCGCGTCGGGCACGATCACGACATGATCGATGTCCCGGAACCAGTCCGTGCGAGGGCAGGATCGCCGACACCTCGCCGCGAAACGAGTGCCAGCGATCCGACGGTCCGGAGGCCAGCGTATCGATCAGCGCCTTGATCGAGCGCCCTTCAATCGAGATCGGCAGTGCGGCCGCGCGCGTGCGCGTCACGGCGACGACTGCGGACCCGCGGGGGGAGTTCCAGTAATCGAGCAGCAGCACGCGCTCTGGCAGCGACCGCTGAATCCGGTCGAGCTCGACCGCGTCGGTCAACCCCAGATGCTCGCGCCACCCGCGCGAATGGCTGCGCTCGAGGATGCCGAAGAGATCGGATGGCGCATCCATCGCGAAGCTTCGCGGCAAAGAGCGCGTCGTACACTTCGCGCTTGTCGGTGAGGAAGTCGGATCTGAGCGCAGGAACTCGGATGCTTTCGCGAATCCGCTCGATCGTGTTGACAGCCGCCGTCAGGTGTGTGATTGCTTCCGCGGAATTCGAGCTCGCTCGTCCGAGGCCATAGAGCGCCTTCCATTCTTCTTCCGGGAAGCGCGAGCTCTCGAGCGAGCGCAGACTGGCAGAGTAATCGCCCAGTGCTCTCGCAGGATCCCCTGTCACGCAGGATGGTTTCCGCGCGGTAGAGCCGCGCGTGCAGCATCTCCCGCTTGTTGCCCCGACTCGGGTCGCCGACGCGGCGCGTCGGCTGAACGCTCGCTCCGCTTCGTCGACCTCTGGAGGTCGAGCGCAAGGACGATTCCGCGGTTCTTGAGGACGCCGAGCTCGCCGTCCACGTTGAGGTCCCGTGCGAACAGCGCGCGCGCCTCGTCGTAGGTTGCCAGCGCCTTGACGGGATCGCCCATGCGCCTGGACAGCACGCCGAGGTTGGTGAGCAGCTGTGCCTGTTCCCGCGCGCGAAGCGCCGATCCTGGATCGAGCAGCTGCCGGTAGACGTCGAGCGCCTGCCGTCCCGTCCGAGGCGCTGATACAGGATGGCCTGGTCGGTCAGCACCAGTCGCCGCCGCCGCTCGGCCGCCGGCGTGGTGCTCGACTGCGCCACCGCGAGCGCCTCGTCGTAGGTAGCGGCCCGCATCCGCTAGCGTCCGAGAAAGAACTGGACGTTCCCGAGATTCACCAGTGTTCCGCGCTGGCGTCCGATGGCCGGCGCGCGTCGATATCGCGATGGCTTCCTTGAACGCCCGTTCGGCCTCCTGGTAGTTGCCGGCATAGAGGTGCGCGCGACCCTGGGCGTTTTTCGCGGGCGAGATCGCCGCCACATCGCCCATCGCTTCGAGAACGGGCAGCGCCTGCCGAGCGTGAGCGATGGCGTCCGCGTGGCGGCCCAGCTCTGTTTCGAGGTCGGCCATGCCGAGCAGCGCCTCGCCACGTTCGCGAGACTGCGCGGCCGATTCCGCGACGACGCGCTTGTAGGTGTCCAGCGCGGCCGCGGTGTCGCCCGCGGCCTCCAGACGCTGCGCTTCGCGGAGCGTTGTTGCCGCTGTGCCCTGACCGGACGCAGCGAGGCGAGCGCCAGAAATACCGAAAGTGTAAGCAAAACCCGATCGACCACGCTGAATCGGCTTTCCTGTTCCACCCGGCACAGCCCGGTCGTTCTACTCCAGAAGAGGGCGGCCGGGAGCCGGTCGCTATAATCGGACCGATGGACCCGCGTGATTCTGTCGGACGAGGAGCTGGTCGCGCGCGCCGCCGCCAGTTCGGGCAGCGAGCGCGACGCTCTGGTCAACGTCTTGTTCAGCCGGCACTACGAGCGGGTCGGCCGCTGGTGTTTCCGGTTCACGAACGATCGCGAGGCGGCGGCTGACCTCGCCCAGGACGTGTTTCGTGAAGGCGCATCGCCATCTCGCGGACTTCAGGGCACTCGCGGTTTACGACATGGCTCTACACGATCATCCGGCACCGAATCGCTCAACCGGCTGCGCAGAGCCGCGCCGGTCATGGAAACCGAGGACGCGCTCGAGGATGTTGCCGGCGATGACGATCCTTACGATGCGACCGAGCGCCTGCATACCGCCGAACGGCTTCGAGTGCTGCTGTCCGAAGTGCTCGATCAGGTCGAGCGCGTCGTCTTTACCCTGCATTACGGCGACGACATGCCGCTCGACTCGATCACGAGGCTGCTGCACCTCGAAGAATGCCAGCGGCGCCAAGGCATACATCGTGAGCGCACGCCGCAAGCTCGCGCGCGCGCGTCAACGGCTACTCGCGAAAGGGCAGGGGCTGTGACGAGCTTCAAAGAGGCAGCCGGGCGGACGCCATCCTGCATTCCGATCGAGCGGATCGGCAATCGCTGACGCCCGAAGAGCAGGCGCACATGCGGACGTGCGCCAGGTGCCAGACGGAACTCGCGCTGTGGCAGCAGTTCGAATCGGCCGCGCCGGCCAAGGATGATGGCGCGGCGGTCACGTGGATTGTTGCGGAGCTCGAGCGGCGCGCGGGACGTCCGCAGCGTCAGAAATCGGGACCGTCGCGCAGCTGGGGCCTCAGCGGTCAGTGGCTCGCGGCCGCGGCGTCCGTCGTTCTCGTCGTAGGCGTCGGGTATCTGATGTGGATCGAGAGCCCGCGATTCGGAACTGGGGGGCACGACCGGGCAGTATCGGACCGCTCAGCTGGACGTTATTGCTCCGCTGGGCGACGTCGCCGCGGCGCCGCGCGAGTTTTCCTGGAAGCCAGCCGCCGGCGCCATCCGCTATGATGTACGCATCCTCGAAGTGGACGGGACCGTGGTCTGGCGGACGTCGATCGCGGAACCTCGCCTGGTTGTCCCGCCGGACATCCTTTCACGCTTCGTCATCCAGAAGCCGTTCCTCTGGGAAGTCACCGCCCGCGACGCGGCGGACGCGGCGATCGGATCCTCAGGAACGCAGCGATTCCGAGTTGTCGACTCCCATCGTGGAGGTTGATTGATATGTATCGTTCTGCTCGTTTTCATCTCGATCTGCGCCGTGACGCTGCTGCTTGCCGTCACAGCCACGCACCCGCTCGCGCAAGCCGAGCCCGGCATCTCGCTGAAGATCAGCCAGGAGTTCATTCCGCCCGGCGGCATCGCTCAAATGAAGATCGAGATCACCGAGCCGAAGCCGATCTCCACCGGGGGCGGCCGCTTTTCGTTCAGCAACCTGCGCGCGTTCGACGGCATCGCGCTCGGCAGCCCGGCGAACGACACCTACGGCGTGGCGGTCGTGAGCGGCGAAGACATCGACGTCACCGTCGTCTCGACGACCGCCTCCTTCGGCACCGGATCGGACGACTACCCCTTGCTCACTGTCGCGGCGCGCGTCGATCCCTCGATGCCGCTCGGTGTTCGACTGCCGGTGACGGCGGATCCCGCGGCACTGCGGCTGTTCGATCCGAATGGCGCGATTTATCCCTCGGAGATCAAGGACGGATTCGTGCAGACGGCGAAGGGTTTGTCGATCGACGACGTGAGCCCCGGGGAGCGCTAACCTTCCCAAGGGCGCGGTCGTGACGATTCTCGGGACAGGCTTCACCAGGCGCACGGAGATCAAGCTGAACGACACCAAGCTGGCCGAGACGCGCTTCATCAGCCCGACGCGCATCGACGTCGTGCTCGCACGCGCGGCGCGCATGCACGGCCTGCGGATCCGTGCGCAGAATCCCGATGGCCGGCGGATTGAGTACTTCTCCTATCAGCGCACGACGCGCCTGTCGCCCAGCGTGATGCCGGTCTTCCAGGACGCCGTGCCGTTGTTCCCCAACGTCGCGTCGCTGCGCAGCAGGGTCGGTCTTCCTGGCGCGAACTGTGGTCTCGCGCTGCAGAACATCGGCTCGGAGGTGGCGAACGTCGAAGTGCGGCTCCGCAGCGCCGGCGGCGCGCTGCTCGCGTCGCTGAACCTCTCGCTGCCGCGAAACAAGTATCTGGTAAGCGAGATTACCGAACTGTTCCAGATGAGCGTCCCGAATGGAGCGTTCGCGGAGGTCAGATTGAGTGCGCCCGTGCAAGCCATGGGCATCACGGTCGATGCGGCCGGGGCGGCGATGCCTGTCGTCCCCACCGGCTTCTAATCGAATCGAGCAGACACCTCTCCAATTGCCTCACCAACCGCTTCCGGATGGGTTAACGGAATCGGGCGGCATGAGACGACATCAGCGAGGGGCCACGAGCAGATACAAATCCTGATTCCCCTGGCGCTCGGAAGCGAACAGGATGAGCCTGCCGTCGGGGCTCCATCGCGGCCACTGACCGGAACGCGTCGTCAACCGAACGGGATCCCGCCCGTCGGCCGCCACGACGTAGAGGTCGTGAGGCAGGTGTCGCTCCGCGCGCGTGCTGGCAAAGACGATGTGGCGGCCATCGGAAGACCACCAGGGATTCACGTCCTGTGCGGGGCTGGTGGTGAGGCGGTGCGTGATGCGCCGCGCGATCTCAAACACAAAGATATCGAACTGACCGTCGCGGTTCGCGGTGAACGCGATTCGCAAGCCGTCCGAGGACCACGCGGGATCGCCCTTGTACCCGCTCTCGGCCGTCAGGCGGCGGATGTCCGAACCATCCGGCGCCATCGTGAAAATGTGAAAGTCATACGGGCCCTCGCCGGGATTCCCTTGAAAAGCGATGCGGCGGCCGTCCGGGGACCAGGCTGGAGAAGCCTTGATGCCGTGTCCGCTCGTCAGCCGCCGTGTCCTGCGCGTTGCGACATCAATGACGTAGAGGTCGAGGAAGCCGTTCCCCGCCCGGTCGCTCTGAAAGACTATCGAGCGGCCGTCCGGCGACCATGAGGGAAACCAGTCATTGGCGACTCCGTCCGTGATCCGGGTGGCTGCGCCAGACGTTTCCTGCTTGAGATACACCGCGAGTTTGCCGTCGCGATTGCTCGTGAACGCGATCGATCGGCCGTCGGGACTCCACGCGCCGAACTCGTCGCGCGCGATGTGCGTCGTGACGTTCGTCGATCCTTCCAGGGCAACCCTGAAAATCTCCGGATTCCCTTCGCGCGTGCTGACGAAGACCACTTCGGATCCATCGCCAGACCACGCGGGCTCGCTGCCCGATCCGATCGTGATTCGCCGCGCGCCCGAACCGTCGGCGTTCATCACGTACACGTCGGGTGCCGCGCCGGTGCGATTGCTGGCGAATGCGATCTGCGATCCGTCCGGCGACCACGCGGGGTGATCGTCCGCGCCATTTTCTGACGTCAGTCGCGCAACGTGTCGACCGTCGGCGTCAGCGACGTATACGTCGAAGTCCCCGCCGTCTCGATTACTCGCGAAGGCGATCGTCCGGCCCTCCGGCGCCCAGTCGGGACTCACATCGGACATTCGATGCGAGGTCACGCGCGTCAGGTTCGAGCCGTCAATCCGGACGGTGTATATGTCCTGGCCGACGTCAGGGTCGTCGTTGCGTTGAAACGCGATCCGTGAGTCATCCGGTGACCACGCGGGCTGCACACACGAACGCGGCAGTGCAGTGAGCGGCCGTATGTCGGATCCATCCGCGTCCATCAAGTAAATCTGCAGCCCGTTCGCGCCCCGGTCACTGGCGAACGCGATAGTTCGACCGTCGTGCGACCACGCCGGATCCTGATCGTGCGCGGGATGGTTCGTCAGGCGACGCACACCAGTGCCGTCGCTGCTGGCCGCGTAGATCTCACTGTTGCCGTGACGTGTGCTGGCAAACAGCAGTCGCCCGTTTGCGGCCCACGAGGGGTTCGCTTCAGGTTCGACGCTGATGGTGAGCCGATAGGGTCGTGGCCCGGTGATCTCGGCGAACGCATCGGATGTTGCGCCAGGCTTGCGCGCGGCGCGTCCGAAGGCGAACGCTGCTGCGCTCACCGCGATCACTACCAGACCCAACAGAAGGCCGCTGTTGCTGTAAATGATGGGCACAGCCGCGGAAGCGGTTGTGGCGGCGAGCGCGGGAGCAGGAGAACCGTCGCCGCGGCTGTCCCGATGCAATTCGGCCGCGAACCGGTACCCGTACTTCGGAACGGTGACCACCGCGTCATGCCCGATCACATGTCGAATCGCTGAGATCGCGACACACAGGTTCGCCTCTTCCACGGCCGTGTCTCCCCAGACCCTGCCGAGGATCTCGTTCTTCGCCACGAGCGAGCCGGCATGTTCCACGAGGAAGACGAGGACATCGAACGCACGGGGCGGGAGCGGAACGGCCACCCCATTGCGGAGCAGACGTCGCTCGTCCGGCTGTAATTGAAACTCGTCGAACCGGTAAGTGCCCATGCGAACCGTGTCCTGGTCGCAGGGCGTTTATACGAGCAGCAGCGTACGCGGCGCAAGCGCCTGGACAGTATCTCCACGTCGTCGAATTTAGAAATCATTTGTACGGCCTTAAAGACGCCTCTGTATTGCCGTTGTTACAAGGGGCGCCTCCATTACTCGTAAGTAACCCACGTTCGGAGGTGCCCCATGCTTCGCGTGAGACAAAAGGCTCAGTTCTCAGCCGTGTTAGGTGCGTTCGCCGCGTCGGCCGCCGCAATGCAACTCGGCGCGCAGGGCGGCAGTCCCAGTCAGGGGCCGTTTCAATTTCAGCCGCTGGCATCCTCGGCCGCATGCGTGATCGGAGGCGCTGGCGCCCCTGGAGCTGAGCAGCCGTTCATCCTGCCGACTGGCTTCGTGCAGACCGTCATCGCGCGTGAAGGCGACGGAGGCACTACCGATAACTGGGACATGAACACGCTCAATGAAACCGGACCGCACGCGGGACGTTTCCTCTACCGCTCGCACGAGACACTTACTAATGGCCAGCTCAGCGTAACGGACCTGCAAAACGGAATCACCCGTGTACTTGTCGAGCGCGCCGACTGGAACCGGATGGACGGCATCGTCTGGACGCCGTGGGGAACACTGCTCACCGGGGAAGAGATGAGACCGGAGCGCCAGCCGTCCACACCGGATCCTCTGGTGCCGCAGGCGCAGGCAGGCCTCATGTACGAAGTCGACCCGGTGTCCGGCGCTACCGTGCCTCTACCGGCGCTTGGCGCCAGGGCTCACGAAGGCATGCGGTTCGACCCCCAAGGAAACGTCTATGGGATCTCTGAAACAGCGCCGACCACGGTCGTCACTCCGCCCCCGGTGCCGGGTCAGCCACCGCCCGTCCCGCGCGCTGCGCCCGGAGGCTACATCTTCAAGTTCGTCCCGGATGAGCGTGGGGACCTGTCGTCGGGACAGCTCTACGCACTGAAGATCGTGGTGCCTGACGGCGATCGGACTGGCGAAGCGATCTGGGTACCTCTCGATCGTGCGCTGGTGCAGGTGGACGCCGACGTTGCGGCCACGCGGGCGGGCGCGACCGGTTACGCGCGTCCCGAAGACGTCGAGATTGCGACGAGCACGGGCAGCAGTCGCGGCGGCAGCAACATTCTTTATGTTGCCGTCACCGACGAGCACCGCGTCCTGCGGATCGATCTGCTCGCACCGCGGGGCGGCGCCGACCACGACACGGCATTCGTCTCCGATTACGTCGTCCGTGGATTGAATGCTCCCATGGACTTCACGAACCCGGACAATCTGGCGCTCGACAAGAATGGCAATCTGTTCATCACGGAGGACACGGTTACTCCGCCAGGGATGGACATCTGGGTGGCCATTCCCGCATCGGGCCAGAACGAGACGGCATCACAGACTGTGCGCTTTGCGAGCCTGACGGACTGCGCCGCAGAACCGAGCGGCATCTACTTCGACCGGAGCGGATCGACCCTCTTCGTGAACGTCCTCCACCGGGGGGGACCGGATCCTCGGGACCTGGGAGTGATGATCACGGCAGCAAAGCGCTGAACAGCCTGGATGGGTTAAAGAAAGCGAGCCTCAAAAACACGACAACCCGTACCGATCAGATTCAAGCCCTTCGGTCCAAGGCCTCGGCAGGATTCCTGCAGAGGTGAGCGGCATGAGAACGCTGAACACTCTTCGCGTGCTGCCACTGGCGCTTCTCGTTGCGTACTGCGGCGGACGCACGCCGATCCAAACCCCAGGCAGCACGACTGCCGTCGATATCGGCCAGCTGTGGATGGAGCCGCACGATCTCGAGGCACGCGATCTATTTCACGGTGCCGGCGGGGCGGCACTCGCGCCGGATACGTCAGCGCCGTTCGAGCTCATTCGAGTTGACAACACCGGGTTCAGCCCCGGCTTCGACGTTCGCGACGGCGATGGAACGGTGTGGAGCGTCAAGCTCGGAATCGAAGCACAGCCGGAGGTGGTTGCCGCGCGCGTGTTATGGGCGGTGGGGTATCACCAGCCTCCGGTATACCTTCTGAAGTCCTGGACGCTTTCGAGCGACGAGCTGGCAACGCATGGTATGTCACGATTCCGGCGCGACGAGGCGGATCAGAAGGTGGTCGCCGACTGGTCATGGTACGAGAACCCGTTTGTCGGAACGCGGCCTTTCAAGGGGCTGATCGTCGCGAACCTGATCCTGAACAACTGGGACCTGAAAGACTCGAACAATAAGATCTACGACGTTCCCGCCGGCGAACGCGGACGCCGTCGGTCTTACGTCGTTCGCGACCTCGGCGCCTCGCTTGGAAAGACGTCGTTCCCGGCATTCCTGGCCTGGCCCCCGTTCAATGCGATGGCGCAAGGTTCCCGCAACGATCTCGACGACTTCGAAGACCAGGACTTCATAAGAGACGTAGACGGGCAGCGCGTCAGGTTCGAGTACCGCGGCATCCACGGCAACCTGCTGGACACGCTGACCGCCGACGACGTCGTCTGGACTTGCGGCCTGCTGGCGCGGCTGTCCGACCGGCAGTGGCGCGATGCATTTCGAGCCGGGGGTTACGACGACGCCGCGCAGGAGCGCTACATCGCAAAGCTCAAGTCAAAGATCGGCGAGGGCCTTGCGCTTGGGCGCACCGAGCACCGATGACGACCCGCCGGGCGCGCAGGGAATGACGCTGTCCAAGCCGTTATACTTGGGCCGCCGTGATCACCAGCGCTTCAACCGTAGACGCCTGGCGTTTCTATTTGTACTTTCTGCGGCTGGGCGCGACCGGGTTCGGCGGCCCGATCGCGCTCGTCGGCTTCATGCAGCGCGATCTGGTCGAGGAGCGCGGATGGATCAGCCGTCAGGATTACCTCGACGGCCTCGCGCTCGCGCAGCTCGCGCCCGGTCCGCTCGCGGCGCAGCTCGCGATCTATCTCGGCTACATCCGCGGGGGCGTCGCCGGCGCGACAATCGTGGGGCTCCTGTTCGTGCTGCCGTCGTTTCTGATGGTCTGGGCGCTGTCGGTCGCCTACGTGCGCTTCGGCGGCCTGCCGTGGATGCAGGCGCTCTTTTATGGGATCGGCGCCGCGGTCATCGGCATCATCGCGCGCTCCGCGCACAAGCTCACGCGGCTGACGCTCGGCAACAGCGTGCTGCTGTGGAGCATTTTCGCCGCGATGGCGATTGCGACCGCCTGGACCGAGCGCGAGATCGCCTGGCTGTTCCTGCTTGCCGGTGTTGTAACGGTCGCTGTCGCGATGTGGCGCGCGCGTGGGTCCGGCGCGCCGCCGCTCTCGCCATCGATGCTGGCGTTCGCATTGCCGGCAGCGACGACCGCGGCAACGCCAACGCTGACGAGCATCTTCTGGGTGTTCGCCAAGGCCGGCGCGTTCGTCTTCGGGAGCGGCCTGGCGATCGTGCCATTTCTTTATGGAGAACTGGTGCAGTCCCTCGGGTGGCTCAACGACCGGCAGTTTCTCGATGCCGTCGCCGTGGCGATGATCACGCCCGGACCGGTCGTCATCACGGTCGCCTTCATCGGCTATCTCGTCGGCGGCCCGTGGGGAATGGCGGTCGCGGCGCTCGGCGTGTTCCTCCCGGTCTACATCTTCGTCGTCATTCCCGCGCCGTACTTCAGACGCCACCGCTCGCAGCCGCTGATCAAGGCGTTCGTCGAGGGTGTGTCGGCGGCGGCGACGGGCGCCATCGCGGGGGCGGCGTACGTTCTGGCCATCCGCGCATTGACCGATCTCTGGACCGTCGTCATTGCCGTCGCCTGCTTCATCGTGCTGATGCGATGGAAAATCTCTGAGCTCTGGTTGATCGGCGCGGCGGCTGCTCTTGGCCTTCTGATCGGAACGTCGACGTAGGGGAGTGTCGTTCGGGCTCACGGCGCTGTGGCGCCGCGCTGCGCGCGGCACGAACGAGGTCAACGGCCGACATACAAACGCCCGGATACAATCTCGAGGCGCTTGTATGTCGACAGTTGGCCTCGTTCGTCCTGCCGGCCGCGAGGCCGGCGGGCCACAGGCCACCTCCGTGTAACTTCGTGCCTCCGTGTCTCCGTGTTGAAGTCTCCGGGTTCTCCGTCCGCTCCTCTCCTCTAACACCGTGTCGTCGCTCTCACGGAGCAGAAATCAGCGATCGATTCGCTGCTGAATATCGTCCGCGCGCTGGCTGGCGCGGAACTCGATGACGCGGACGTCCGCCAGTCCGCGCGCGCAGAAGGGATCTTCGCGCGCGATGGTTTCGATCTCCTCGCGGCTCGTGCCGACGGCCACGATGATGCCGCCGTCGCGCGGGATCTTGCGGCCCGAGACCAGGAAGTTGCCCGCCGCGTAGTACTTTTTCAGGTACTTCATGTGCGCGGCCATGTTCGCGTCGATCTGCGCGAGGCTGGCCTTGTAGATCAACTCGATGATGAACATCACGCGCTGGTCAGCTGTCACGACCGCTATCGTACACGCGCGGGCGATCGCGCAGAGTATCCGCCAGACCGGGCGAAGGGTGCGGGGAAGGAAGGACGCCCGTTCGTCAGAACAGGACGGCGACGTCGACGATCACGTTGGTCTTCGAGTTGTAGATCACCGCATGACCGTCGATCACGCCGCGGCCGTAGCCCGCCGGGAGCGGCGCCAGCCGGCGATCGACTTCGGCAGGGAAGCTCTCGAACTTCTTGCGCCATCCGGGAGGAAGCTCACCCCCGCGCGCGACCTTCTTCTGAAGCCCGGGCGGCAGCTCGCGGTACCGCGGTCCATAGTAGTCGCGCAGGATCACCACGTCGGCCCGGCCGAACACCAGGTGCAGGCTGACGTGCGACTCCGGCTTGCCGGACTTGTCGTATTTCGCCGGCTCTGCATGCCCCTTCTTTTTGCCGTTGCCTTGGGTCCCCTCGGCAACCGTCCCACCGAGCAGAAACCCGACCAGCATCGCGCCGACGAGCCGTTTCATCGTGCAGCCTCCACCAGTGGCCGCCGCAATCTGGCTGCCACCCGGAGTTTTCACACCGACCGCGATGGAAACGGTGTCGTCGCATTTCCGCCTGACGGAATCGTCCCCGCCCCGACAAGACGGTAATCGTTAGTGTGGTCTACCATTTAGCAATCTGAAATCACCAATCACCAATCACCAATCGTTCTGGCTCCTTGCGTTGATCGTGGCAACGCTCGCGGCGTATCGGCCGGCGTGGAACGGCGGCCTCGTCTGGGACGACGACGCGCACGTGACCGCCCCTGCGCTGCGCACGGCGGAAGGCCTGCGGCGCATCTGGCTCGAGCCGGGAGCGACGCAGCAGGTACTACCCGCTCGTACACTCGGCTTTCTGGGTCATTGGCCAGGTGTCGGGTGAACGCACGCTTGCGTACCATCTGGTCAACATCCTCCTGCACGCGACATCCGCATTCCTCATCGCGCTGTTGCTGCGACGGCTGGCGATTCCCGGCGCCGCGCTCGCGGCGCTCGTGTTTGCACTGCACCCGGTCCATGTCGAGTCGGTCGCATGGATCTCCGAGTTGAAGAACACGCTGTCCGGCGTGCTTTATCTCGCCAGCGCGCTCGCGTACGTGCGCTTCGATCGGACGCGCAGCAGCAGATCGTACGGGATGGCCTTGGTTTTGTTCGTCGGCGCAGTGCTCAGCAAGAGCGTGACCGCGACGTTGCCGGCGGTGCTGCTGGTCGTTTTCTGGTGGCAGCGCGGCCGGATCGAGTCGAGGAAAGACATCACTCCGCTCGTCCCATTTTTCGTAGTGGGCGCGACTGCCGGTCTCTACACCGCCTGGTTCGAACGGCATTTCATCGGTGCCCAGGGATATGACTTCACGCTCTCGGCAGTCGAGCGCGGCCTGATCGCGGGCAGGGCGTTCTGGTTCTACCTCCAGAAGCTCGTGTGGCCGTCCGATCTGATGTTCATCTATCCGCGCTGGAGCGTCAGCGCGGCCGAGCCCTGGCAATACGCGTATCCTCTCGCCGCCGTGACGGTCGTCCTTATTGCCTGGATGATCCGGAAGCGCACGCGCGCTCCGCTCGCGGCGCTGCTCCTGTTTGCCGGGACGCTGTTCCCGGCGCTCGGGTTCGTCAACGTGTTTCCATTCAGGGTACTCGTTCGTCGCCGATCACTTTCAGTATCTGGCGAGCATCCCGGTGATTGCGCTCGCCTGCGCGGCAATCGTCACGAGCGTGAAGAACGCGCGCGCCGCGAATGTCGAGGCCGCAGCCATGCTCGCGCTGGGCATTCCTCTTGGCGTGCTGACGTGGAACCAGAGCGCTGACTACGCGAGCGCTGAAACGCTCTACCGGGCGACCCTCGACAAGAACCCGTCATGCTGGATGTGCCAGAACAACCTTGCGATGCCGTTGCTCGGGGGGACGCGCGACGATATCGAAAGAGCAGTAGGGCTGATTCGACAAAGCCTGCAAAGCAATCCGAACCACGTCGAGGCGCTGAACAACCTTGGCGTGGCCTACAGAAAGCTCGGTCGCTTCGAAGAGGCCTTTCGCGCACACGAGCGCGCGGTCGAACTCTCGCCGGGGTCGGCCGTGGCCCACGACAACCTCGGTGGAGACGCGCACGCACTCGGCCGATTCGATGAAGCGCTGGCACACTACGACACCGCGCTTCGCCTGGATCCCCGATCCGCCGATGCGCTCAGGAATCGCGGCGCGACGCTCCTCGAGTTGGGCCGGCTGGACGAAGCGGCCGGCAGCCTCGAGGCATCGCTCGGAATCGAGCCGGACTCGGCCGAGGCCCATCACAGCCTCGGCACGGTGCGGCTTCGCGCCCGTCGCCCGGCGGAGGCCATCGCGCAATTCAACGAAGCGCTCCGCCTGGACCCCGCACATGCCGAGGCGCGCAACAACCTGGGCATGGCCCTCGAGATGACCGGCCGGCTTCCGGAAGCGGCGGCGCAGTACGCGGAAGCGGCCCGGGTCAAACCGTCCGCCATCACGCTCGACAACCTCGGATACGCGCTGCTACGGATGGGCCGGCACGACGAAGCCCTCGCGCATTTCGAAAGCGCGGTCCGGCTTCAGCCCGACTACGCCCCGGCCCGGATCAGCCTCGGGACGCTCCTGCTGGACGCCGGACGGGTGGAGGAGGCGCTCCAACACTACCGGGTGGCGGTCGAGCACTCGCAAGGCAGCACCGCCGCCGAGGCGCATAACGGCATGGGGGTCGCGCTCGCCAGCTCCGGCGCGATCGATTCGGCCATCGGGCACTTCCGGGAGGCCGTTCGTCTGCGGCCGGATTACCCCGAGGCCCGGCAGAACCTCGCCAGGGCCATTTCCCAGCGCGGCCGAAGGTAGAATTTTCCCCGGACCGGCTGTCGATTCCACCCCCTCCGCTTCGACTACTGTGAAGGAACCGGAAGGGAGACGTAATAGGACGAGTATGAGCTTCATCACCGATCTGCGCTTCGCATTCCGCTCGCTGGCGAGGGCCAAAGGCCTCTCGCTGACGATTGTCCTCACCCTCGCGCTCGGGATCGGCGCCAACGCCGCGATTTTCAGCGTCGTCCGGGGCGTTCTCCTGCGTCCGCTGGTCAACCGCGACGAGGACCGGCTCATCTACATCCGCCACAGCGCCCGCGGACTTGGAACGGAGAACGTCGTCTTCTCCGTGCCGGAAATCAACGACTTCAAGGCCCGCATCAAGTCGCTCGCCGCGTTCGGTGACTTCTCGACGATCCAGTTCACCATGATTGGCCTGGGCGAGCCGCGCGTGGTCCGCGCCGGCGTGGTCGGCGGGTCCTACTTCGAAGTCATGGGTCTCAGCCCGGTGGCGGGCCGCCTGCTCGGACCGTCAGACGATGGGCCGTCGGCGGCAGGGGCGGCGGTGCTGACGCATCGTTTCTGGACGAACACGCTGCAGAGCGATCCGACGGTGGTAGGGAAGGCGATCAGGCTCGGAGACCGGGACGCGACGATCGTCGGGATCCTCGAGCCGTCCGTGCCCTATCCGTCCGAAACCGAGATCATCGCCAACGTGGTGACGAGCCCGCATCATCTCTCGGCCACCATGCAGGATGGCCGCGTGCATCGGATGACGGAGCTGTTCGGGCGCCTTGCTCCCGGAGTGGAGCTCGACAGCGCGCGGGCGGAGCTGCGCGCGGTTCATGGGGCGATCGTCAAGGAGCATCCGGAGGCGTATCCGGAGAACGGCGACTTCCGCATCGACGCGATGCGGCTGCGCGACGAGATCGTGTCGCCCGCCAGAACCGTGCTGCTGGTGCTGCTCGCCGCATCCGGCCTCGTCTTCATCATCGCGTGCTCGAACGTCGCGAACCTGATTCTCGCGCGGTCGGTCAGGCGCGAAGGGGAGCTCGCAATCCGCGCGGCGCTTGGCGCGGGCGCCGGTGCGCTGCGCCGGACGCTCCTGGCTGAAAGCCTGCTGCTGTGCGGCGCCGGAGCGATTCTCGGCGTGATCATCGCGCGGCCGATGGTAGCCGTGCTGTCGCGCTATGCGGCGCGCTTCTCGGTGCGGGCGCTCGATCTGACCGTCGATACGAGCCTGCTGTGGGTCGGCGTCGGCCTGGCGCTCGCCGCGGCCATCCTGCTGGCGTTCGTTCCGCGCCTGCCGTCGGCGGACGCCTCGACCGGGCTTGGCCTGGCGAGCGGCGGCGTGCGGATGACGTCGGCAACGAACCGGCGGCTGCGCGCGTTCGCTGTCACTCAGATCGCGGCCTCGTTCGTGCTGCTCACCGGCGCGGGCATGCTGCTGACCGCCTTGCTCTCGCTGCAGGCGGTGCGCACGGGATTCAGCACGCACAACGTGCTGGCGGTCAACGTGCCGATCGTCTCCTACTCCAGGCCTCCCGAACAGATCGCCGGCTTCTATCGCGAGGCGCTGCGCCGGATCTCCGAGCTGCCCGGCGTCGAGCGCGCCGCGATCGGGACCATCGTTCCGTGGCGCGACGCCGGCGCGTTCGGTCCTGGCTTTCAGTTCACGGTCGAGGGCTACGCCAAGGCGAACGGCGAGGAGGATCCGCGCGCGCGGTTCCGGACGATTTCGCCCGGCTTCTTCGCGGCGCTGGGCGTGCCGATCATCGCCGGGCGTGATTTCACCGAGGCGGATCGCCGGAGCGCGGAACCGGTCGTGATCATCAGCCAGAGCGTCGCCCGGCGCATGTTCCCGACGCAGGACGCGCTGAACCGCCGGCTGATGTGGACGGATCCCGTGATGAAGTTCATCGACGTCAGCACCAGTCCGCGTCGGATCGTCGGGGTTGCCGCGGACGTGGACGACGAGAACATCGTGCCGGGACCGGCGCTGAGCGTGTATCACCCGTTCGAGCAGGAAATCGGCGGAGGGCGCCTGTTCATCCATGCGAAAACGGATCCGTACGCGCTCGTTCCACCCATCACGCGCATCATCCGCTCGCTCGAGCCCGAACAGCCGGTCGAGCAGGCGGCAACGCTCGACGACGTGCGCGCGGAAGTGCTGGCGCCGGATCGCCTGAACGCGCTGGTGTTCGGTGGATTTGCCGGCGTCGCGCTGACGATTGCCGTCGTCGGCGTGGCGGGCGTGCTGGCGTTCTCGGTCAGCGCGCGGACGCGGGAATTCGGCATCCGCCTGGCGATCGGCTCCGCGCCGCGGCACCTGCTGACGCGCGTGCTGAGTGAGGGCGCCGTGATCGCCATTGCCGGCGTCATCGTCGGCGCCATCGGCGGACTCCTGCTCGCGCAGTTCGCCGGCGGCTATATCCAGGGCGTGCGGATCCCGGGCGCGCTGCCGATTCTCGGCGCGGCGGCGATTCTCGTCGCGGCCGCGGTCGTCGCGTCGCTCATGCCCGCCGCGCGCGCCTCGCGCATCGACGTCATCCAGGCGTTGCGGGCGGAGTAGCGCCGTCGGCCCGTTTCGTTCTCTGTGAACAGTGATGGCATGATCGCCGGAACATGCCCAGGCTGTATGACGAGTTCGCATCCTGGTGGCCGCTGCTGTCGCCGCCGGCCGATTATGCCGAGGAAGCGGCCTTTTACGAACGCACGCTCATGGCCGCGAGCCGCACGCCGCCGCGCACCGTGCTCGAGCTCGGGAGCGGCGGCGGCAGCAATGCGTCCCATCTGAAGGCGCGCTTCGACATCGTGCTCGTTGACCTCTCGGAGGGCATGCTCGCGGTCAGCCGGGCTCTCAATCCCGAGTGCGAGCACATCCAGGCAGACATGCGGACGGTGCGGCTCGGCCGGGAGTTCGATGCCGTCTTCGTCCACGACGCCGTGTGCTACATGACGACCGAGGCCGATCTCCGGAAGGCGATTGAGACCGCGTTCGCGCACTGCAAGCCGGGCGGCGTGGCGCTGTTCGCGCCGGACTTCGTGCGCGAGAATTTCCGCCCGCCGACGACCGACCACGGCGGCCACGACGGCCCGACGCGCAGCCTGCGCTATCTGGAGTGGACGTGGGATCCCGATCCGGCCGACGCGACCTACGTCGTGGACTACGCGTACGTCATGCGATCGCCGGACGGCACGGTGCGGGTCGAGCACGATCGCCACGTCGAGGGGCTGTTCGATCGCGGCGACTGGCTGCGGCTGCTCTCGAACGCCGGCTTCGAACAAGTCCGCGTCGTCCCGCTGGAACACTCGGCAGTGGATCCGATGACGCACGAAGTGTTCGTAGGCGTCCGTCCCGATCCGCGTTGATCCGCGTCTTAGAATTTGCGCGCGGTCGTCATCGGCCACCACCGCGAGGCCACGCGCCCGGTGATATACGGCCTCGGCACGAAGCCCCAATGACGGCTGTCCGAGGCGTTGTTGCGGCGGTCGCCGAGCACGAAATAGTGGCCCCGCGGCACGACTTGCGGTCCCCAGTTGTCGTGGCTCCTCGCCTCGCCGGCCACGTAGGAATCGTCGATGGGCTGATCGTTCACGTATACCCGGCCGGCGCGCAGTTCCACTCGATCGTTCTCGCCGGCGATCACACGCATCACGAACCTCCGGTCGGGATTGAGCGGATACCGCATCATCACGATGTCCCCGGCACGCGGATCCGCGAACCGATAGGTCAGCTTGTCGACGACGAGCCGATCCCGGTCGACGATCGTCGGCGCCATCGCCATGCCTGCCGCCCGCGCCACCTGCAGGACGTAAAGCCGCAGCAACACGAGCGTGAGCAGCGCCAGCACAACGCCTGCCCAGATGAACCGCGTCCGGCGGTGACTAGAGCTCAAAGGACATTCCTTCGCGAACGACGTCCCTGGCGTCGAGCTCTGCGTTCGTGTGGTTGATGTGGATGAACCACACGCGCGCGCGGACGCCGGCGAGCAGCTTGCGCGTCACGCTCATCATCGGATGGGGAATCTCGGAAATGTCGCGCCCCTGAACCTCTGACGGCGACGCGAACGTGCCATCCAGGAACGCGAGATCCGCGGTCTCCGCGAGATCGCGAATGCTCGTCTTCCACGTCTCCCAGCGATCCGTGTCGGGCACGTACACAGCAGTCGCGCGCGGTCCTTCGATTCGATACCCGACCGTATCGGTGAACTCGTCGCGATGCGGTACGGGGAAGGCGGTCACGCGGAGACCCGGCCCGACATCAACCGCGCGATTGAGCTCGATCGACTGGGGCGCGATGTTGCGGTTGCTGACGAGCAGGCTCCACGGCCCGTTGGCGCGAAGGAACGACACCATGCGCTCGGTAGCGAATACGGGCACTTCCTTTGCACCGATCGCCTCCCGGCCCAGGGTACATCAAGCCCGTGTAGTGGCCGATGTGGGCATGGGTCAGGAAGATTCGATCCGGCGGACGGCCGCCGGTCAGCGCGTGCACCTGTGCCGGGAGATCTGGCGTCGCATCGAACAGCACAGTTTGTCCGGTGCGGCTGTTGACGACGCCAATCGATGCGACCTTTTCCGGGTGACGCTTGCCGGCGCGCACCTGCGCGCACACGTCACGCGTGCATTGCAGATGGGGAATGCCGCCGTCCTGTGCGACGCCGAGAACGATGAGCTTCCAGTCGCTCGCCGTGACGACCTGCGCTGTAGACCGTGGAAACAAGCCGAGCGCGCACACGGACACCACAACCGAGAGCACAACGCGCATGCCGCGGAATGATAACGCGAAGGCCTGGAACCTCATCCATGTCACCTTTTCGACTGCGACAACTCTATAGAAGGGTAGGAGAGGAGTGTGTATGAAGAAATCAATGATCGTGTTCGCGGCCACGCTGCTGGCGATCCCGGCCGCCGCTGCCGCACAGGCCCCCAACGACGCGCAGATCGCGGCAATTGTCGTGACGGCCAATCAGGTGGATATCGACGCCGGCAAGCTCGCCGAGTCGCACGGCAGCAGCGCCGAGGTCAAGGCGTTCGGCAAACAGATGGTTACGGATCACACGGGCGTCAACAAGCAGGCGACCGCGCTCGTCACGAAGCTGAAGGTGACGCCGCAAGACAACCCGACGGCCCAGAGCCTCAAGTCCGGTGGTGAGAAGAACGTCGCGAACCTGAAATCGCTGAAGGGTGCCGCGTTCGACAAGGCATACGTCGACAACGAAGTCGCCTATCACCAGCAGGTGATCGACGCGCTCGACAAGACGCTGATTCCGAGTGCGACCAACGCCGAGTTGAAGGAGCTGCTGGTCAAGGTGCGTCCGGCGTTCGTCGCGCACCTCGAACACGCGAAGAAAATCCAGGCGACGCTGAAGTAGCCGGCGCCGTTTTGCACCCGCCTCGCTTGATATAGAATGTTCGTCATTCGAGGCTCGGGGCGAAGAAAAAAGCCCGCACGCGCGGGCTTTTTTTCTGTGTGCCTGGAGGGGTGTGAATGACGAGATCCGGGCGGGCGCTGGTGCTCGCCGCTACGCTCAATGCCATACTGGCCTGCACGGCGCACGCGCAGACTGTCATCGTCCGGAGTGCGCCGCCGGGATCGACCATCGAGCTCACGGTCAATACCGAGACCGTCGGCACCGCCACCGCGGACTCGGCCGGCGACGCGCGCATCGTCGCGAACATGTTCGCCACCGCCGGCAAGACCGAAACCGACGCCTACCTCTACGTAGACTTCTGCAAAGACAACCGCCGCGTCGTGATCGTCGAGCGTTCCGGACAGGCGGCGCCGCCGCCGCAGGGCTGCGATCGCCGGCAGATCCTCGGGCTGTTTCTCGTGCGGCGGATTTCGACCCTGGTCGTCAACGCCGCGGGACCGAATCCAACCGTGCTGCTCAGACAGGGTTCGGTCAGCCTCTCGCCGAAGCGGGTCTGGGAGCCGTCACCTGCCGGCTTGCACGTGTTCGGCGGCGGAGGCATTACGCAGATTCGCGACGCCGTCTCGCTCGCGTGCGGAAATGTGTCCAATTGCAGCGGCGACGATTCGCCGATCGGCTACACCGTCGGCGTGACTTACTGGTTCACGCGCTACCTGGCGGCTGAGGGCAGTTACACGAAACCCGGGGACATCACCGTTCAGGGAAGCGGCGACGCCTTCACGTTCAACAGCTTCCTGGACTCGGAGATCTACGCCATCTCCGGAAAGGTCGGCATGCCGGCGCGGCGTTTCCGCGTCTACGGGCAGGTCGGCGCCAACTACCATCGCTCGGCGTCCGGCACGTCGGAGACCGTCGAAGACGTAACCGTCACCAACGACGACGGGACGGAAACGGTGATCCCGGGCGGCGTGCAGACCTTCAACCTGAAAAACTCGGGCTGGGGCTGGCAGTTTGCAGGCGGAAGCGAATTCTGGCTCCTGCCGAGGGTTGCGGTCTACGGCGAAATCGGCTGGACCTGGATCAAGGGCGAGGCCGAAGACGATGCCGACGGCGAGATCGACGATCGCGTCACAACGATGATCGGCGGGATCCGCCTTCGCCTGTGGCGCTAGCTCGCCCCGTTTACCGCAAGCAGCTCGACGTCGAAGACGAGTGTCGCGTTCGGCGGAATCGACTGGTTGCGCACGGGACCGTAGGCCAGGGACGGCGGGATCACCAGCCGCCGCAGTCCTCCCTCCTTCATGCCCTGCAGGCCCAGGTGCCAGCCCTCGATCACGAGCCCGGTGCCAAGGACGAACTCAAACGGCGCGCGCCCGGCCGACGAATCGAACTGCACGCCCTTGTGATCGGGCGCCGACTCGCTATACATCCATCCCGTGTAGTGCACGGTCAAGGTGCTGCCACTCACGGCGTTGGCGCCAAAGCCGACGCGCAAATCCGTCTGGCTGAACCGGGCGTTGTTCGACGGGCTGGTCGGCGACTCCGTGCATCCCGCCACCATCCCGAACACGAGAACGCACGCAGCCGCTCTCACCACGAATCGCAACGGACAGACGACACTCACGCAGCCACTCCCTGAAAGCACCAACGATATCAGATGTCGACGATTTTTCCGGGGTTCATCCGGTTGTCGGGATCGAGCGCCCGCTTCAGCGCGCGCATGACCTCGAGGCCTTCGCCGTGCTCCGCGGCGAGATACTTCATCTTGCCGAAGCCCACCCCATGTTCGCCGCTGCAGGTGCCGCCGAGCGCGAGCGCGCGGGTGATCATGCGGTCGTTCAGCCGGCGCGCCTCGTCCAGCTCACTCGCGCTGCCGGAATCGAGCATGTAGATGAGATGAAAGTTTCCATCGCCGGCGTGGCCGACCAGGCAGACCGGAAAGGGCACGGCCGCGTGGTCCGTCTTCGTCTCGACCACACACTCCGCGAGGCGCGAAATCGGCACGCACACGTCGGTGGTCCAGGCCTGGGCTCCCGGGCGCAGCGCCAGCGCCGCGTAAAAGGCGTGATGGCGTGCCTGCCAGAGCCGATCGCGATCCTCCAGCCGCGTCGCCCATGCGAAGCCGCGCCCGCCATGTTCGCGCGCGATCGCCTCGACGGATTCCGCCTGATCCTGCACGTGGCGATCGCTGTCGCCATGGAACTCGAACAGCAGCGCCGGCATCACCGGGTAGTCCGTCTTCGAGTAGCGGTTCACCGCGTCGACCTGCAGATCGTCCAGCAACTCGATGCGCGCGACCGGCACGCCGAGCTGAATCGTCGCGATCACGGTGTCGACCGCGCCCTTGATCGACTCGAACGAGCACACGGCGGCCGACACGGACTCGGGCACCGGGTGCAGGCGCACGGTCACCTCGGTAATCACGCCGAGCGTGCCTTCGGAGCCGACGAACAGGCGCGTGAGATCGTAGCCGGCCGACGACTTGCGCGCGCGCGTGCCCGTGTTGATCACCCGCGCGTCGGCGAGCACGACGGTCAATCCCAGCACGTTCTCCCGCATCGTCCCGTAGCGGACCGCGGTGGTGCCGGAGGCACGCGTCGCCGCCATCCCGCCGATCGTCGCATCGGCGCCCGGATCGATTGGAAAGTCGAGACCGGTGTTGCGGAGCGCCTTGGTCAGCTGCAGCCGCGTCACGCCGGCCTGCACCGTCGCGTCCAGATCCTCGGCGCTCACACGGAGCACACGGTTCATGTCGCGCAGATCGATCGTGATGCCGCCGCGCAGCGCCTGGACGTGGCCCTCGAGTGACGATCCCGCGCCGAACGGGACCACGGGCACCCCGAAGCGCTGGCTGATCCGAACGATCTCGACGACTTCCTCGGTGGAAGCGGGGAAGCACACCACGTCGGGCGCCGCCGGCGCATGGTACGACTCGCCCTTGCTGTGATGCTCGCGGACGGCGGCGGCATCCGAGGCGCGCGCGCCGAGCAGCGCCTTCAGGTCGCGGATCGCGTCGATCGTGCCGGCGGAGGTGGGCATGCGGAGTTGATTTTAGCGCATAGTGGGAGGCCCGCCTTCGCGGCGCTTCGCGCCCGCTACGGCGCGGCAAGTTGCCGTGGCTCAAGAAGGCAACTTGTTATTTTTATAACATATGTGCTATAGAAATAACGGTATGGCAAAGACACCCGAAGCGCTCACCCGCCGCGAGCGGCAGATCATGAACGTCCTCTACCGCCGCGGCCGCGCGACCGCGGCCGAGGTGCGGGCGGATCTGCCCGGCCATCCCAGCGACTCCACGGTCCGGACACAGCTGCGTGTGCTCGAGGGCAAGGGCCACGTCCGCCATGAAGAGACCGGCCTGCGGTTTGTCTACATGCCGGAAGTACCGCGGCACGCCGCCCGGAAGTCGGCGTTGCGCCAGCTGGTGGATACGTTCTTCGATGGATCCGCGGAGAAGGTGGTTGCGGCAGTGCTCGGAGGCGAGGCCTCGCGGCTCTCCGAGGAGGAGCTGAACCACATCGCGGAGCTGGTCGACAAGGCGCGCGTCGTGGAGCTCGTCAGCAAGGCCCGGAAGGAGGACAAATGATCGGCGTGACCTTTCTCGTCCTCGGCGCACTCGTCTGCACCGCCGCGCTTCGACGCCGTTCGGCCGCCGTGCGGCACTGGGTGCTCGCCGCCGCGATCGCAGGCGCCGGCATTCTGCCGCTGCTGCAGCCGCTGGCGCCCGCATGGCCGGCGGGCCGGGTGGCAACGACCGCGTTCATGCCGGCAGCATTTCCAAGACCACGCTTGCTTCGATCGACGCCCTCGCCCGACGCAGGCATTCAACCCACACAATCCGAACAGCGCGCCGACACCTGGAGCACGCTGTGGTCGGCGGGCATCGCGCTCAGCATGTTTGGCCTCGTGGTCGGCTTCCTCCGCCTGCGGTGGCTTGCGTCTCGCGCGACCACGATCGCCGACGGCCGCTGGCATGCCGCGGCGCGCGCCGCAGCGCTGCAGGTCGGGCTCCGCAGCAACGTGACGCTGTTGCAGAGCACGCACCCGAGCCTGCTCGTCACATGGGGAGCGCTGAAACCGAAGATCATCCTGCCGGCCGGCGCCGGCGATTGGCCCGACGATCGTGTTCGCGCGGTGCTGCTGCACGAGATGGCGCACATCAAACGCGGCGACTGGGCGTGGCAGATCGCCGCCGAAGCGCTTCGCGCCGTGTACTGGTTCAATCCGGTTCTGTGGTTCGTCAGCGGACGGCTTCGCCAGGAAAGCGAGCGCGCCTGCGACGACGTCGTGCTGGGGCTCGGGGTAAGCCCGTCGGAATATGCCGCCCATCTGCTGGCGGTCGCGCGGATCACCGCGATGACACGCCGGGGGATGCTCCCTCAATTTCCTGCGCCAGCGATGGTGCAGCCATCGAGCCTCGAAAGGAGGATCGTCACCATGCTGAAGCCGAACATCGATCGCCGGCCGGCAACGACGCGGGGGCGTGTCGTTGCGGGTGCGGGAATTCTGCTGCTCGCCGCGGCGATTGCGGTGCTCGGAGCTGCCGCGCAGTCGCTGGCGACGTTCTCGGGATCGGTTGTCGATCCGATGAGCCTCGGTGTGCCGCGCGTCACGCTCGTGCTGACCCACCAGCAGACCAAGGCAAAGCACGAGGTGCGGAGCGACGAGAAGGGGAACTTCGAATTCGCCGGGCTGCCGGCGGGAGTCTACGACCTCGAGGCGAAGCTGCCCGGATTCGCGTCGCTCACGGGCCAGGTGGAAATTGCCGGCCTCGACGTGCAGCGCACGCTGAAACTGGAACTCGGCACGCTGCAGGAAACAGTCCGAGTGGCACACAGCGCCTCGGGCGCTCTGCCGCCGCCGCCGCCACCACCTCCGCCGCCGCCGCCAGCGCGCAGCGTCTCCCGCGGAGTGCCGGGCGGCGTTCCCGGTGGGGTTAACGGTGGGGTTCCCGCCGGCGTTGCCGGCGCGCGTCGTGAGGAGCCCTGCCAGCCTTCCGTGAGTGGCGGGAAGGTTCGCCCTCCGCGGAAGCTTCGTGATGTGAGGCCGGCTTATCCGGCGCAGCTCGCTGCCAAGGGCATCGCCGGGAGTGTGCTGCTCGAAGCGCGAATCGGCACCGATGGGTTCGTCAGGGAAGTGACGGTGATGGACGCGCCGCATGCCGAGTTCGGCAAGGCGGCCGCGGACGCGGTTCGCCAGTGGCAGTTCGACTCGACGCTGCTGAACTGCGTCGCCACCGAAGTCGCGATGATGGTGCGCGTCACTTTCGAGATTGTCGACTGAGCAGCGCGCGCACGCACGCGCTCGAGGTTCTGCCGCGCTGATTCGTAGGAAGGCTGCAGCCGCAGCGCTTCCTCGAAGTGCGGCAGCGCCTCCGACAACCTGCCGGCATTCGCGAGCGCGGCGCCCAGATCGTGGTGAATCTCGGCGGCGCCGGGCGCCAGCCGCAACGCCGCCTGGAATTCCTGAATCGCCTGATCCGGCCGCCCGCTCGTGGCCAGCGCCATCGCCAGGTGATACCGTGCCGGCACGGCGTCGGGGTTCAGCCGCACGGCCTGCGTCAGCTCTCCGATCGCGCTGTCGAACTGCCCGCCGCGCATCAGCACGAGCCCGAGCGTGTGATGCGCCTGCCAGTCGGCCGGCTGCAGACGCACCGCCTCGGACAAGTGGCGGATCGCTTCGTCGAACCGGTTTTCGGCCGCGAGGATCGTGCCGAGGTTGTGATGCGCGGCAGCGTAATCAGGCCTGGCTCGAAGCGCATCTTCGTACGCCGAGCGCGCCTCGTCGTTCCGCCCGAGCGCCTGCGCCACGACGCCGATGTTGTACCGCGCGTCCACGAGCTTCGGATTCAGCCGCACCGCCTCGCGATGCTCCCGCATCGCCTCGTCCATCCGATTGAGGCGCTGGTAAGCGCCGCCGAGGTTGTTGTGCGCCTCGGCGGACAGTGGGTTCAGCCGGATCGCTTCGGTGAGATAGCGGACCGCTTCGGCGACATCTCGATCGGAGCCGTAGAGTCTGGGCGTCGCCAGGTTGTTGTAGCAGAGCCAGCAGTCGGGATTTTTCGCGAGCGTCGCGCGGAAGAGCGTCTCGGCGTCCCGGTAGTCCTGGCTTTGACGCCATGTCAGCACCGCCAGTGGAATGGCGATGATGCCGATCAGGAGCGCCTCACCGGATCGCGATGACAAGCCCGCTCGTGTCGCCGCGACAACCAGTCCCGCGCCAACCGCCGCGAAGATCGGCACGGTGGCGAGGTACTGAAAATGATCCGCGACGAACGAGTAGCGGAACGGATAGACGTTGAAGAAGCCGAGCGCTGGCAGCAGCGTGCCGACGTAGAGCAGCGCTGACGCGAGCGGCGCCCTGGTGCGGCGCCTGATCGTCCAGAGCGCGGCAAACGTCAGCGCCAATGCAATGAGGTAGAGATAGTCGCCCGCGGACGACATGTCCGGACGCCAGCGGGGATAGATGAACATCAGGTTCGCCGGCCAGAGCAGTTTGCCGGCATAGAACCACACGCCGCGAGCGGCGAGCATCAGCCGTTCGAGCGGCTGCAGCGAGTATTCAACGCCTGCTGCGCCGAGCAGCGTGCGTTCGAACCAGGCGGTGGTCGCCGCCGCGGCCAGGCCGGCAACGAAGAAGGGAACCAGCGGCCTGACGTCCGCGCGCCAGGCAATCCGTCCGTGCCGCCACCAGCACACCACCAGCAGCGCCGCCGGCAGGCTCGCAGTGACCGTCTTGGAGAGCAGCGCCGTTGCAAACAGCAACAACGACAGCGCGTACGACTTCGGCTCACGCGTTCGATCGAATCGGAGGTACGCAAGCGCCGCGGCAAGGTAACAGCACGTCGACAGCGTGTTCTTCAACTCCGTCATCCACGCGACCGACTCGACCTGCACCGGGTGCAGCGCGAACAGGGCTGCCGCCAGAAACGCCCCCGCGGCGTTCAGCCGCATCAGCATCAACGCGAGGAGCAGGGCGGACCCGGCGTGCAGCGCGATGTTGACGAGGTGATACCCGAGCGTGTCGGTCCCCCATGCGGCGTTGAACAGCCAGAACGCCGAGTGGACGACCGGGTAGTACCTGCTGCGTCGCGCCAACGTCGAACCAGATACGCTGCAAACCAGCAGCGGACTGCAACTCCGGTCTCGTCAGATGCGCATCGTCGTCCCACAGCATTCCACCATGCCACACCGGTTGGTAGGCGACGAACGTCGCCAAAAGGAGGGCCGCGGCAAACCCGATGAACGCCCGTCGCGGGCGCAGCGTCTGCGGCGCGGGTGGAGCGGTCTGCCTGGGCGCGCGCGGCTTCTTCTTCACCATTCGAAGCTGGTACAGGACGCTTCGGCCGCGAGACGGTCGTGAAGGGCCCGCGCGGTGGCGGACGACAGATAGGGGATGTAGACCGCATCCGATCCGTCGTTCGCGCCGGCGGTATCGACCTGCACACGCGCCATGCCGTAGCGGCGATCGAACGGCGACTGATGAAGCGCGACGGCCTGCATCTTGGAGAATCGGGCGACCGTGAAGCGCCGCCACATCCAGCCGCGGCGAAAGAGCACCGCGTTGTCCACCAGCGCCCAGCCGAGCGACGCGACGTATCGCCTGGCATGGACGCGCGCGAGGAAGAGCAGCAGCGTCAACAGGAGCAGCGACCAGAACTTCAGCATCACGACGAAGAACGACGTGACGACGATGGCGATGACCGCTGTCTGGCGGAACTCGCGGCGGACCGCGCGCGTCTCCGCGGGCCGCCACTCGGCGCGCGTCGCGTCGATGTCGGGCAGCACCAGCTGAAGGAACTGCTGCAGGTGGATCCGGCCAATGATCGGCACCAGCGGTTCGCGGCGGGACACGCGCTCTTCCGCCGCCTCGCCGCCGGCGGTCTCGACCTTGACGCTCGCCCGGGCGAAGAAGCGGTACAACGGCCCCTCGAAGACGGTCAGTGTCTGGATCCGGCGCAGCGGAATCGTCGTGGCGATCCGCGTGAAGAGGCCGAACTCCGCCAGCAGATCATCGCCCACCCGGCGCAGCGTAAAACCGTAGAGACGCACGTACGCCCACACCATCGAGATCACGGTGACGCCGGCGAACAGCGCCAGCATCGTTCCCGCGGCAAGCGAGAGATACCACGGCGATGGCAGTCCGCGGCCGGCGATCGCCCGCGCGACCTGCGTGGCGATGTCCCGGCCGGTGATCTTGTCGCCGAACGTCCAGGTGAAGAAAAAGTCGAAGAGACCCAGCTCCCAGACGACGCCGAACGCCGCGGCAATCACCACCGCGCTTCGATTCGCGATCAGGCCGCTCAGGAGCAGCTCGCGCGCGGGGAGCGTCAGGATGATCGTGCCGTCGCCTGGCGCCGCCGCTTCGGCCCGCAGCGCCTCGGTCCGGTGTGCGAAGACCCGATCGCGAATCTCCTGGTGCGCACGGACGGAGACGACCTGCAGGCGCGCTTCATCTTCGTTGGTGGCGCCGGTTTCGATCTTCACCTCGGCGACGCCGAGCAGCCGATGGAAGACGTTCTGGATTACCTCGACGTTCTGGATGCGCGCGTAGGGGATGTGCCGCTCGTTGCGGAAGACGAAGCCGGTCCGCACGACCAGCTCGGAATCGTCGAGACGGTAGCGATACGAGAGGCTCCGAATCAGCCCGAACCCCGCCAGCGGGATGATCCCCGCCATCGTCCACACCTGCCAATCCGCGCCCGAGACGCCGGCGGTGAAGAGGACGACGAGGCCGGGCACCAGGAAATTCTTCAGGTGGCCGGCAACCGCGAAGACGAACGACGAGGGATGAAGCCGCTGATCAGACGGCATCCTGCGATTCTCCCGGCAGCAGATGGTCGCGGATGCGCAGCGCGCGTTCGTGCGTCAAGCCGCGCAGCGCGACGAGCGCGTACTCCGTGCCCGCGGTGTAGATGCTCAGCTTGCCCAGGCCGAAGCGGCGCTCGAGCGGCCCCTGCGAGACGTCGATGTGCTGCACGCGCGAGCGCGGCACGTTCTCGACGCTCCTCCAGAACACCCCGTGGCGAATCTCGATGCCACGCTCGTCGACGCAATACGTGTGGTAGCGGTAGTCGATGCCCGGCCAGGCGTAGGACAGCCATAGCAGTCCGCCCGTGAGGAGCGGCCATGCCACCGTGAGCGCGGCCGGCACCCACCAGGAATCGGCCGCGATCCAGGTGATCAGCGTCGCGAGCGCGAGGATTGCCGAGAGGCTCGCCGTCAGGATATAGCCGGCGAGACGGTCGAGCGGAATGACTCGAGGATCGAGCGAGCGCGTCACCCCGTCGGCGACCGATTCAGCAACCGGGGGATCCGCGCTCGGTTCCATCCATCCAGCTTATCTACTGCGCGTCGGGCAACCGCTCGACGCCGACGAGCCGCCACGCGCCGCCCGCCCGTTTGAAATAGGCGTCCACCGGCTTGGCCCACGCCGGGTGCGCGGGCTCGAGCGCGCTGATGGACACCTTGACGAACGAGCCGTCGGTCTTCGGCAGATCCGACGGTCCCTGCACACGCTCGGACTGCGAGGGCGTCGCCGAGCCGATCGGCTGGGCGGTCCGCGCCGCGTTGTCGAAACGGTTCCACACCGCCTGGTAGCCCTTCTTCGGCGGCTCCGCCAGCTTGGCTTTGACGGCGGGGTTCTCGAACGTCAGCACCCCCGCTTCGTCGAGCGCGAACCGCGTCAGCGGATTGATGTTCGTGAAGTAGGCGCGGCCGATCTTGTCGCGCCGCTTGATCAGCACGCCGGTGAGCAGTTCCTCGGCGGCGGGATCCGTGTAGCCGCCGGTCTTCACCGCGGCGCGAATCTGCTCGTCGGTGAACGCCATCACGCGCAGCGCCGCCCACAACGTGTCGTCGGCGCGCGCATGCCGCAGCGCCGCCACCGGCACGCGCGGCTTCCATTTTTCCGGCTCGAATTGATCGCCCTCGAACTTCCCGATCTCGGGATGTTCTTCGAAGTCGACGGTCTGCCAGGGACTGATCGCCAGCCCCAGCGTGAACAGCCGTTTCGCCGTCGGACCGCCTTCGTAGATGTATTCGTAGCCTTCGTCGCCGTCGCGCGGGGCGAGCGCGCCGGTGCCGAACGTCGAGCCGACATCCTGCAGGTAATGACGCACGATCGAGCGATTGCCCTCCGTCTGCACCATGTCGAGCGTGTTGCCCGCCTTCATGTCGACGAGGTTCGTCCACGCGCCGAACACCTGCAGCGCGCGAAGCTCGCGGCGGTGCTCGTGCGGCACGATGTCGTTGGGGTCGTCAGGACGGGTTCCGTAGTACCTGAATCCGCCAATCGCGCGTCCGGGCAACAGTCGTCCTACCGCCACCCGATACGAGCCATCGTCGCTCTTCTCGGCCCGCCTGAACACGTCGTTCAGATCGCCCTGCGTGAAACGCCGGCGCTTGCCGTGCGCTCGCATCGTTGCGTCCTCGGAGATGATCACGTTCTCCGGCCGGATCGTCGTGAGGTAGCTCTCGACCTGGTTGTAGCCCAGTGCCCAGAACAGCCGGGTGGCGACCTGGATGACCGCGGTTGCCGCAATCTCGTAGTCGTCGTAGTCGAAGGCAACGAACCAGGTGTCGCCCTTCTCGTCGCGAACGGTGAAACCCGGGGCGACACCGGCGGACTTGGGGCGAATCACCGTCCATTTGCCGGGCGCCGGCCCGTCGCTGGTGTTGGGCCCGCGGGTGATCTCCTCGATCGATATGGGCTTCGCGTAAATCCGGTTGGTGAACCAGCTCGAGTCCGGCACCTCGTCGATGGTGTTGACGTTCTGCGCGCGGACGTTCGTGGTCAGATCGCCCTGCTTCGTAAACAGGTTCAACACCAGGTCGGCGGTCAGACCGATCTCCCACTCCTGCGTCTTCGAGGCGTCCTGCGTCTCCGGCTCGCGCGAAAGCGGATCGTCCGACAGGAACTTCGGCCGCTGCGCCTGCGCCGCGCTGAACGTCAGCAGCGCCGCGGTCAGACAGCCGGCCGCGCCGATTACGACAGGTCGAAACAGATTGCGTGCACGTCGCATGATGTTCAGGTTCTCCCGCTTAGAATGCGGCGCTGGTGGCGATGACCAGATGCCAGCCGTCTTTCCCTCTTGCCCCCTCGAGTCGAAGCACTGTCGCGGCCGGGCCATGAAACCGTGCGCCAATTCCCCAGTTGCTTTCCAGATCGTTGAAGTCCAGGTCTTCACGCCGCGGCGTGACCTTTCCCGCGTCGTAGAACACCGCCATGTCGAGCCCGATGCGATTGGGAATCCACCTCAGCTCGACCGAGGTCAGGATGCTGTGGCGATCCCTGAAGCGGCCGGTCGAATAGGCCCGCAGCGTACGGCCGCTGCCAAGCTGGGGCAGCAGGAAATACGGCACCAGGTCGTCGTCGTCGAGTGTGCTCTGCACGCGGCCCCGGAACGAGAGGACCCAGTTCTCACGCAGAATCGGCAGGTGCTGGATGAGTTCACCATCCACCCGTTGGAAGCTGAACACGTCGTCGAGATCCCTGTAGTCGGAGAACGTCACGCCGTAATACCCGCCCCTCCTCGCGTATCCAGGCGACGGGCGCCAGTCGATCGCTGCCGTCCCTTCGCTGTGAATGAAGGTGGGATTCGCGAACTGTCCCGGCGCGCCGGGTTGGAAGAGCCCCGGCGCCGTCGATTCGTCGTACACCGTTTCGATCGACGGCGCGCTGCCGCGGCCCTCCTCGCTCCTGATGTCTTCGTAGACCACGTCGGCTTCGAATCGCAGCCAGCCGGAGGGGCGTAAGCCCACATTGACCCCGCCATAGCCCTGTTTCAGGCGGTAGTTCGCGCGGTCATCCGGCGTGGTGTCCATCCCGAGGCCGTAGTAGCCGATCTGCGGCGCGTCCAGCCAGCCGGCACGAAGACCGAACGTCACGGGGCCTCGCATGTGCCACGGCGTGCGGGTGGCGATCTCGACCTTCTTGTAGTTCTTGATCGAGTAGAAGCCGGTGATGTCGAACACGGCCTGGCGTGCGTAGAACTGGCGGTAGCCGAGGCCAAGCGTGAAGCCCCCGCCCGAGTAGACGCTGCCCAGCGCCGGATAGAAGCCGCTCGGAGGGCTGGCGAAGCTCTCCTCGAGCTTGTTCATGATCGATTCGAACTTCGTCGGCTCGTACGGCTTGAGGTTCGCGGCCTTTTCAGCCTGCTTCTTCTCGATCTCTTCGGCCCGCGTTTCCTGCGCGGCGGCAGATGCCGGCAGGCAGAAGCCCGCGACGAGCAGGCACGCGGCCATGCGAACCTCACGCGGCGCACGTCTAGTCCGTTTGCTGAACCCGAGAAACATCACTCTCTCCTCTATAACGGAAGGGTGAGAGTATTTCACAGGCCGCGGCTACAGCAAAAGTGGCCCTTATAATGTGGGACGCCTACGGGGGCGCACAGAAAGGACACTCCCGATGAATCGCTGGGCTCCGCTCGCGGCCTCTCTGGCCTTCCTCACAATCGCGGCGCCGTCCGCTCAACCGGCCCAGACCGGGCAGCAGCCCGAGGCGCAGCGGCGTCCGCGGCCCGAAACGGCGGTCGACCCCGCGCGGGCGGCGGACCTCTATGTGAGCAAGGATCCAAAGGATCACCCGCCCGCCAATTACCAGCGCGACATCGATCAGAAAGCCGCCGACGACGCTCGTTATGCCGAGGCGAGCCGGGGCGTCATGGACTTCAAGAAAGTCGCTTACAAGAGCAGCGCCGGCGGCATGGACATTCCCGCCTATCTCTTCCAGCCGCTGAACAAGCGCGGCGCAAAGGGACACGCGGCCATGATCTGGGTCCACGGCGGCGTCCACGGGAGCTGGGGCAGCAACATGTTTCCGTTCGTCAAGGAAGCGGTCGAGCGCGGCTACGTGATCATCTGTCCCGAGTACAGAGGCAGCACCGGCTACGGCGAAGCGCACCACATGGCGATCGATTACGGCGGCTACGAGATCGACGATGTGCTCAGCGCTGTCGACTATCTGAAGACGCTGACGCACGTCGATCAGGACCGGATCGGGATGATGGGGTGGAGCCACGGCGGCTACATCACGCTGCTGTCGGTGTTCCGCGACAAGCATCCGATCAAGGCGGCGGCGGCGATGGTCCCCGTCACGAACCTCGTGTTCCGCCTGTCATACAAGGGCCCGGGATACCAGCGCGGCTTCTCGACCCAGTCACGGATTCAGGGGCTGCCGTTCGAGAAGCGCGATCTCTACATCGAACGGTCGCCGCTCTACCACGTCGACAAGCTGCAGGTGCCGCTGCTGGTCCACGTCGCCACGAACGATACCGACGTCAACTTCGTCGAGGATCAGCAGATCGTCGACGCGCTGCGCTCGCGCAAGCCGGATCTCTCGGAAACGAAGGTGTATGTCGACCCGGTTCCGGGACCGGCGAGCGGAGGGCACACGTTCAATCGGCGCGTCAACCCGAAAACCCTCGAACGCGAGGACTCGCCGGATCAGCGCGACTCGTGGAACCGCACCTGGACGTTCTTCGAGTGGCACCTGCGGCCGTACGAAGACCGCTCGAAGCCTACGACCGCACCAGCGGCGCCGCGGCGGTGAGCGGCGGCAGCATCGATTCGATCGCGGCGCGCTGAGGCTCGAGCCACGGCGGCAGCACGAGCGACTCGCCAAGGTGCGCCGGATCCTCGTCCACGCCGAAGCCCGGTCCGTCGGTGGCGAGCTCGAACAGCACGCCGCCGGGCTCCAGGAAATACACCGAACGGAACCAGAACCGGTCGATGACCGGCGTCGGCCGGCGTCCTGCCGCGTCGATGCCGCTCCTGACGTCGAGCTGATGCGCCTCGTCGTCGACCCGCCACGCGAGGTGATGAATGTTGCCGACGCCCCAGGCGCCGCGCCGGGCGTCGGCGACCGCCTGCACGTCGACATACTTGCCGGATCCGCCGCCTTCGACGCCGAACCGGGTCCAGCCGTTCTCGGCGCCTAATTCCGCGAAGCCGAGTACACCGGTGAGGAACTGCGCGGTCGGGTGCAAATCGCGTTCGACCATGCGCGCGGTCTCGAGCCCGCGGATCTGCCGCTCGACGGGGATCGGGCTGGCGTCCCAGGGCGAAAACGTGCGCGCGAGCGCGTCAGGCGCCTCGACCAGCGCGACGCGCTGCCCGTGAAAATCAGCGAAGGGGAGCGCCCTGGCGCCGAACCGCGTTTCGATCTTCGCGAGCGCGACGCCGTAGTGTTCGAGGCGGTGGCCCCAGTAGCTCAGTGAGCCGGGCGGCACCGTCAGCGATACCTCGCTGCTCAGACCATGACCGGGACGGCCGGGCGCCAGCTGCGGCCATGGAAAAAACGTGAGGTCGGTGCCCGGATGGCCTTCCGCGTCCGCGTAAAAGAGGTGGTAGGTCCCCGGATCGTCCTGGTTGACGCTCTTCTTCACCAGCCGCATCCCCAGAACGCCCGCGTAAAAATCGAGGTTCTGCTGGGCAGGACCGGCAATCGCTGTGACGTGGTGTAAACCTCTTACGCCGCGCATGTATCGCTCCTCATCAGGGCCGGGGGCCAGGGCCAGGACCAGGGGTTTCCAGCTCGGCTGCGGCACGAGGCTGGCATCTGTGCCGCCTGCGCCAATCACGCAGGCTCAATTCATGTCGATTCTTGTCGTTGCGCTTACCGTTTCGTTCATTTTCCTCTACCGCGACCGCCTGCGCCACGTGTCGTGGTGGCAGCGGCCGTCCGGCGGGGCGCTCGTCGATCAGGAGCTGGGGCTCGCCCAGTTGCAGCTGCCGGCAGGATGGCGGCCGGCGCACGACCTGAACGAAGGCGCGTGCATCCAGGCGATCAGCCCGGTGCACGGCCGTCACGTGATCGTGATCAGCGAGTCGCTCGAGGACTATGCGATTGGTGTGACGCTGCACGAGCACGCGGAGGTGACTCGTAACCTCCTCACGCGCGGAGTCCGTGTGACGAAGGTGATCGGGCCCGCAGACGCGGACGGTCGCCGGCTGCGAGGCTGTCCAGTTCGAGATTGAAGGGTTCCACGACAACACGTGGCTGAAATACCTGCACACCACGGTTGCCGGCCGCCGCGCATTCCACCAGGTGATCGCGTGGGCGACGCAGTCACGGTATCAGCGCGCGGTCTTCGACGCGCTGCTCGACGGCTTCACCGAGCTGCCCGGGCCCGATCCCATCCGCCGCCCGCCGCCAGGCATCGAGCCCAAACAGCTCTCAACCCGGGTCCACTAACCCTTCGACTCGCTCCGCTCGCTCCCTTCGACTCGCTTCGCTCGCTCAGGGCTGGCCCTTCGGATACGACGCGTGCGCCTTGATCTCCCTGATCTGCAGGATGTGACGCTGTGAGTGCGTCGAGATCATCAGGAACCACTGATACACGTCGATGGTCCCCTCGAGCGTCTTCCTCGATCGCAGATCGTCGCTCGTCGTCTTCGCGTAGTCCTTCATCGTCGAGCGCAGCTTCCTGAACTCGCCGAGCGACTCGGTCACGCTGCTGAATTTGCCTTTCGGCACCCGTGCTTCGCCTGTCGTCGCCCGATTGGTGCGATCGACGCCGTACCACAGGATCCCGGCGTCCGTGCCTTCGAGCTTCTCGGTGTTCGGCGGCTGCTTCATCGAGTTCTGGACGCGCTCCCAGTATTGCGGTTCGGCGATCGCCAGATGCTCGACGACGTCCATGATGCTCCAGCTTTCGGGCGCCATCCGGAACTTGAGCTGCGCCTGCGAGAGGCCCTGCAGCTCGCTGACGAGCCAGCTCTCGGTCATGTCGAAGTGGGCGAGCAGCCGCTGGCGATCGATCTCCTTCATTTGCGCCTGCGCGGGCGCGGCGACGACGGAGACGGTCATGAGTGAGGCAAGAAGAATTCGCATGACCGAAATGCTCCGTCAGCGAACCTGGAGCGTCAATGGCGCCAGTCCCGCCGAAGAGACGGCTCGTCACATTTTGAGTTGGGTAAGGGAGAAAAAGTCGGGAATCGAACCAGCCAGTAGACAGCAGGTCGCTGACACCGTGCCTGACCCAAGCGCTGCGAGCTGGGGCAGGCGATTCCGGACCGGAGGAGGCCGGATGGCGCACGCGGGCCTGCTGTCTACTGTCGGCCAACGTTGGTCAGCAACAGCCGTGCCCTGCGCGCCGCAGGGAAAACGCGAGTTTTCCCGAATAAAAACGCCTATTTCAACCGGATCCTGACGGGGAGACCGGCCAACAAATCGGCCACCGGCCAACTGATTGGCCGGTGGTCATGATGCGACTCGCTCGTCAAACTGTTCTGCGTCCGCTGAGCAGACCGACGACGAACAGCACCAACGCGATCACGAGCAGCACGTAGATGAAGTTGCCGAGCGTGTAACCGCTCACGAGTCCGAGCAGCCACAGAACCAGCAGAATCACCGCAATCGTAAAGAGCATCGTTGCCCCTCCTGTCAGGTTCGTAAGAGCACAAGCCATGCCGCGCCAGATCCCGCGACATAGCCGTTATCCTGTCCCGCCGAGGTGTCGAAGTACGTCGCCGCCTACTCACGCTATACCGCTGACGAGTTACTACGGCCGGGCTGGTGCCTTGTGAGACGCGAATCGTTCGACTAGCATGCGTTCGTCGCGCGAGCGGGAGCGCGGCCATGCAAGTTCCAGGAGGAGTATGAGAAGGGCATTCTGCACATTCACGATCGCTGCGGTCGCGTTCGCGATCGTCACCGCATCGCCATCGACCCAGCAGACGGTCGCGAACCGCACTGCAGCCACCGCGCCGGCCGGCGCCGTCGACTCCGCGCTCTTTTCAGGATTGCGCTGGCGATCGATCGGTCCGGCCCGCGGCGGACGATCGATTGCCGTCGCCGGGAGCAGCAGCCGCCCGTACGAGTACTGACTTCGGCGCCACGGGCGGAGGCCTGTGGAAGACCACCGATGGAGGAATCACCTGGCGCCCGGTCGCCGATGCGCACCTGAAAACATCGTCAGTGGGCGCCGTCGCCGTCGCCGAATCGAATCCTGACGTTGTCTACGTCGGCATGGGCGAAGTCGCGCTGCGCGGCAACGTGATCCAGGGCGACGGCGTGTACAAGACATCCGATGCGGGGCAGACGTGGACCCACGTCGGCCTCGAGAAGACGATGACGATCGGCCGGATTCGCGTGCACCCGACCAATCCCGACATCGCATACGTCGCGGCGCTCGGCGATCCCTACGGTCCGAATGCGGATCGCGGCGTGTTCAAGACCACCGACGGCGGCAAGACCTGGAACAAGGTACTGTTCCGCAGCGACAAGACGGGCGCCGTCGATCTGACGATGGACGTCAGCAACCCTGACGTGCTCTATGCCGGGTTCTGGGAGGTCTTCCGCACGCCGCATTCGCTCTCGAGCGGCGGACCAGGCAGCGGGCTGTTCAAGACCACCGACGGCGGCAACACCTGGACCGACCTGACGAAGAACCCGGGCATGCCGCCGACGCTGTGGGGCAAGATCGGCGTGTCGGTTTCGGCTGCCGATCCCAACCGCGTCTACGCGATGATCGAAGCCGCGGAAGGCGGCGTCTTCCTCTCTGACGACAAGGGTGCGACGTGGAAGCGCGTCAACGACGACCGGCGCCTGCGCCAGCGCGCGTTCTACTACACGCGCATCTACGCCGATCCGCAGGCAAAGGACACGGTCTACATCCTGAACACGGGGTTCTATCGATCGACTGACGCCGGCAAGAGCATCCGCGGCATCCGCGTCCCGCACGGCGACAACCACGATCTGTGGATCGCGCCGAACGACGCGAAGCGGATGATCAACAGCAACGACGGCGGCGCCAACGTCTCGTTCAACGCCGGCGAGAGCTGGACGGATCAGGACTTTCCGACCGCGCAGTTCTACAACGTGTTCACCACCGCCCACGTGCCGTACCACGTCTGCGGCGCGCAGCAGGACAACAGCACGGCCTGCCTGCCCTCGACCGGGGGAGAGCTCTATCAGGTCGGCGGCGGCGAGAGCGGCTACATCGCGCCGGATCCCGAGGACGTCGACGTGTTCTATGCCGGCAGCTACGGCGGCTTGCTGACGCGGATCAACCGGCGCACCGGCGAACGCCGGAACATCAACGTCTGGCCGGACAACCCGATGGGACACTCGGCCAGCGACATCACCGAGCGCTTCCAGTGGACGTTCCCGATCGTCATCTCGCCGACCGATCCGAACACGCTCTACGTGTCGTCGCAGCACGTGTGGAAGTCCACCAACGAAGGACAGAGCTGGCAGAGAATCAGCGGCGATCTGACCCGGCACGATCCCGCGACGATGGGGCCCTCGGGCGGACCGATCACGCTCGATCAGACCGGCGTCGAAACGTATCGCGACGGTCTTCACGATCGCGCCATCGCCGCGCGACGGCAACGTGATCTGGACCGGCTCGGACGACGGGCTCGTGCACGTCACGCGCGACGGCGGCAAGAACTGGGTGAACGTCACGCCGTCCGGCCTGCCGCCGTTCACGCGCATCAGCCTGATCGACGCGTCGCCGCACGATCCGGCGGTGGCGTATCTCGCGGGCAATCGCTACCAGAAATCCGACCGCGCGCCCTACGTCTACAAGACGAGCGACTACGGCAAGAGCTGGACGAAGATCGTCAACGGCCTGCCCGCCGATGACTTCCCGCGCGCGATCCGCGAGGACCGGGTCCGGAAAGGGCTGCTGTTCGTCGGCACCGAAGCCGGCATCTACGTGTCGTTCGACGACGGCGGCGTGTGGCAGACGCTGCGGCTGAATCTATCCGTCACGCCGGTGCACGGCATCGTAATCAAGAACGACGACCTCGTCATCGGCACGCACGGCCGATCGTTCTACGTCATCGATAACATCGGCGTGCTGCGGCAGGCCAATCGCGAGACGACCAACGAAGCGGTCGTGCTGTTCGATCCGTCCGACGCAACCCGCTCGGTCTCGCGCGGCGTCGCGATCGACTACTTCCTGAAAGAGGCGACCGACAAGGCGACCATCGAGCTCGTCGATCCACAAGGACAGACCGTGGCGACGTTCACCGGCACGAAGGAGGAGGCCGGGCAGCGCGGCGGCGGGCGTGGGGGGGCGGCGGCAACCGAGCCCGAGGAAGAAGAGGGCGGTGGCGGACGCGGCGGCGGGCCGCCCGCGCGGGTCGGCGTGCGCCAGGGCATGAACCGCTTCACGTGGGACATGCGCTACCCCAACGCCGCAGATTTCCCCGGCTTGATCATGTGGGCGGCCAGCACGCGCGGAACCCAGGCGCCTCCCGGCCGCTACCAGGTGAAGCTGACCGCCGCCGGCTCGACGCAAAACGCAGGACTTCCAGATCCTTCGCAATGCGGCGGTCACGACCGTGAGCGATGCCGATCTGCAGGAGCAGTTCAAGCTCGCCAAGCAGATCAACGACAAGGTGTCGCTGGCGAACCGCGCCGTGGTCCGCATCAGGGCGCTGAAGACGCAGGCGGCCGATCGCATCGCGAAAGCGTCCGACCCCGCGCTGAAGAGCGCCGGCGATGCGTTCATCGCGAAGCTGACGGACATCGAAGGCGAGATCTATCAGTACCGGAACCAGAGCAGCCAGGATCCGCTGAACTATCCGATCCGATTGAACAACAAGCTGGCGGCGCTCCAGGGCACGGTCGAAAGCGGCGACGCGCGGCCGACGGATCAGTCGTACGCGGTGTTCAAGGAGCTCTCAGGGCGTCTCGACCAGCAGCTGGCAAGACTCGAAGGCATGCTGAAGACGGAGCTGCCGGCGTTCAACAAGCAGCTGACCGACCGCAAGCTGGAACCGATCAGAGACGGGAGCTGAGTCAAATCCCAAACCCACAACAATCCCAACTCCCAAAGAACCCCGCCGACCTTGAAAACTTGGGAGTTGGGAATTGGGATTTAGTGGTTGACTGGGTCACCGCGGACGCTCTACGGTGACCTCCACTATTCCGAGCGGCTCTTCGCGGACGACGAAGAGATCGTCGGGATTCTCGATGCCGGCGTCGAACAGATCGACCGGCCGGTAGGGACGTTCCTGGACGCTGAGCGTGATGTCGGCGATCTCCTGCACCGACGCCAGCACGACGTCGGCGATGGCGTAGAGCGTGTGCTGGATGGAGCGGCGGCCGTCGCAGCCGAGCGTTTCGACGATGGCCGCGCGCACGCCCTGGCGATAGGGACCGAACGTCACATCCGCGCTCGTGTAGGTCCATCGCGACGACAGCGTCGCCACCAGCAGCCGCTGTAATCCGTCGTCGCGCCCACCTGGATCTTCGATCGCGCGCCGCGACGGCCCGAAGCCGGAACTGCGCATCACCGTCAGGTGGTCGATGCCCGACACCACGGCGATCTGCTTGCCGTTGCTCGTGACGGACACCGTGCGCCGTTCCGGTGACGCGGCGAGGAACGCCTGCCCCTGCGCCTTGCCGCCGACCTCGAGACGCTGCCATGGCTGCTCGGAGACGTCGACCCGCGTGCGCGTGATGCCCGGATTCGCCGCGAGGATCCGCTCGCTGACCGCCAGCGCAAACGGCTCGATCTCGCCGCCGCCGGCCTCACGCGCGGTGCGGTGCACCAGGTTCTTGACCGCTTCGCCCGGCATCAGCACGTCGGTGCGTCCCTCGACGAACGCCGGCGAGAAATCTCCCTCGAAGCGGCACGCGACCGTGAGGTCCCGCGGATCGTGGCGGTCGCCGCGGCGGACGATCCGCAGCATGCGCAGGTGCGACTCGCCGTGCGTGCTGGCAGTGATGTGAGGCATCAAGCGGACTGTACACCTGTCTAATTGCTAATTGCCAATTGCTAATCAAGAGGCAACAAGCCCGGCTCAACGGCCGGGACGGCGCCAACCTCTGGTCGCCCAAATCGTCCGAGAGCGCAAACGGGCCAGTCGTCTGTGATTGACAATTCGCAATTAGCAATTGGCTTCGGACCAGTGATTTAATGGAAGTTTCATGTTGATAGCCAGACGGTACCTGATCGCCGGGCGCGTGCAAGGCGTCGGCTTCCGGTTTTTCATCGAACGTCAGGCCGGCATCGAGGGGCTGCACGGATGGGTGCGCAATCTGCCCGACGGCCGCGTCGAGGTGCGGATCGAAGGCGACGCCGAATCCGTCGACCGCGTCGGCGCCGCGCTCGGCCGGGGCCCGTCGGGCGCGCGCGTCGAGTCGGTGACAGTCGAGGACGAAGTGCCGACCGGCCGCGCGACCGGGTTTGCGATCCGGTGAACGGAGAGAACCGAGAGATGGAAACACTGAAGGCCAAGATTCGCCACGTGCCCGATTTTCCAAAGGCGGGCATCCTGTTTTTCGACGTGACAACGCTGCTGCGCGATCGCGACGGCTTCCGCCTGACGATCGACGCGATGTCGAAGCCGTATCAGAACAGCGGCGTCGACGTCGTGGTCGGGATCGAGAGCCGCGGCTTCATCCTCGGCGCGGCGGTCGCGGATCGACTCGGCGTCGGGTTCGTGCCGGTGCGAAAAGTGGGGAAGCTGCCGGCGGCGACGATTCGCGCGACCTACGACCTCGAATACGGCAGCGACAGCCTCGAGATGCACCGCGACGCGATCGAAACGGGTCAGCGCGTGCTGATCGTCGACGATCTGCTGGCAACCGGCGGCACCTCGAAAGCCACCGTCGATCTCGTCAAACAGCTCGGCGGCACCGTCGCCGGCGTGGCGTTTCTGATCGAGCTGGTCGATCTCCAGGGCCGCGCGAAGCTCCAGGGCGAGGACGTCATGGCGGTCCTAAAGTACTGACTGCGTTACAATAGATGGTTCGCGCCCGTAGCTCAGCAGGATAGAGCATCGGTTTCCTAAACCGGGGGTCCCGCGTTCGAGTCGCGGCGGGCGCACTTGAAGATGCAGCTCACCAGCCATCAGCTCTCAGCTATCAGCTAAGCACGGCTGCGGAGCTGAAGGCTGAGAGCGTGAAGCTGAGGCTGATAGCTGATAGCTGGGAACGTGCAATGAAAAGCATCGAACGTCACAAGCTGAAGGAAAACGAGTTCGCGCGGAGCGTCGCGCAGGCGCGTGGAGTGCTCGAAACGCGCAAGCGCGACATCACGGTGGTCGGCGCGGTCATCGTCGTGCTGCTGATGGTGGTCGCCGGATACGTCTGGTGGACGCAGTTCCGGGATTCGAAGGCGAATGACCTGCTCGCCTCCGCGCTGGCGGTGTACGAAGCGCCGGTCGTGACCGAAGCCGACCTGCCGAAGCCGGCGCCGGGCAGCCCGCTGCCGATCCAGCCGGCGGGCACGTTTCCGAGCGAGCAGGCGAAGCTCGACGCCGCGCTTCCGAAACTGATGGAAACGGCCGACAAGTACCCGTCGACCGGCGCTGGCCTCGCGGCGCGCTATACCGCGGCCAGCGCCCTCGCCAGCCTGGGGCGCTACGCCGAGGCGGAGCAGCGCTATCAGGAAGTCGCGGACAAGGCGGGTCGAAGCATTTACGGCCGGACGGCGCGGCTTGGCGTCGCGGACGTGCAGGTCGCGCAGGGGAAGTACGACAGCGCGATCAACATCTACACGGAGATCAGCCGCGATCCGAACGCGCAGATTCCGGTGGACGGCGTGCTGATGCAGCTCGGCCGCGCCTACACGCGCGCGGGCAAGAAGGACGAAGCCGCGGGCGCGTTCAACCGCGTGATCAACGACTTTCCGGAGTCGCTGTTCACCGCTGACGCGCGCCGCGAGCTGGAGCTCGTCAAGAAGTCCTAGACCGCGTCCGACGCGCTCGAGAACGTGAACTCGCGAATGCGTGCCGCCGGGCACACCAGCGCGAGCCCGCCCGATCCCAGCCCCTCGCCGCTGACGACCCGCTCCGGCGGCGTCATCGCCTCGATGTTGTTGAAGGCGACGATGGGGCTTTCGTTCCAGCGCATGTTCTTCACCGGCCGCGTGATCTTGCCCTTCTCGATCAGGAACAGGCCGTCGCGCGTCAGGCCGGTGAACAGCAGCGACTGCGGATCGAGCGGACGGATATACCAGAACCGCGTCACCAGCACGCCGCGCTCGGTGCCGGCGATCAGGTCGGCGAGGCTCGGCGTTGCCGCCGTCCATGATCAGATTGCCCGGGCCCGCCGTCGGCGCCCGTCCCATCTTCTCCGCCCAGAACCGCGAGTAGAACAGATCCTTCAGCACGCCCTTTTCGATCCAGGTGTTCTGCTTGATCGGCGTGCCTTCGCCGTCGAATGCGATGGTCGGCGCCAGCGGATGCTTCGGATCCGAGTAGATGCGCACGCCCTCGGTGAGGATCTGCTCGCCGATCCTGTTGCCGCCGCCCTTCTTCGAATAGAAGCTGCGGCCCTCGTCGGCCTGGCGCGCGTCGGCGGAGAAGAGCATGAACGCCAGCAGGTCGGCCAGCGCGGACGGCTCGAGCACGACGGTGTACTTGCCCGGCTCGATCGCCGCCGGGTTGCGCGACTGCGCGGCCTTCTCGATCGCCGCCGCGGCGAGCGCCTCGGGGTTGAGCATCTTCAGCTCGTTGAACGATTTCGCCGCCCATCCCGAGCCGGTGCCGTCGGGGGTCCTCGACGTCAGGTTGTAGTCGGCGGCGGTGAACCGGTCGTAGCCGAACACGCCCTTCGAGTTCGCGACCGCCTGGAACGCCGCGAGCGTCTCGACGAATCCGGCGCTGATCACGTCCTTCTTCTTGCTCAGCGTCAGCGCTTTCTCGGCTGACGTGGCGCGCCATTCCGGCGTCGCCCCCGCGACGTCATCGAAGTAGGCCTTGACGGGGGAGTACTTCTGCGGCGCGATGGCGGGCATCGCTTCGGGATTCTCCGGCGAGAGCCTGGCGATCTCCTCGGCGTTCCGCAGCGCGCGCGTCAGGCTCGCCTCGTCGAATTCCGCGGTGGTCGTCGTGCCCGCCCGCTTGCCGAAACGGGCGGTCACGGCGAGGCTCAGGCCGGACGACGCGCCGGAAGTCGTCGCGGTGTTGCGCGCGAAGCGAAGGTTCGCGCGGTCGTTGCCGCTCAGCGTCACCAGCGTCTCTTCCGCCTTGCTGAGCGACAGTGCCTTGTCGGTAAGCGCCTTCGCCTGCTGTTCTGTCCACAACATCGTCATCGCCCTGTATTGAGAATGTTGACGCGCGCAAAACGGCTGATCGGCGCGCCGTGGCTGACCGAATTGACCTGCATCGGCTGTCCCTTGCCGTCGCTGAACGCGCCGCCGAGCGCGTAGGTCGACTTGCCGCCCACCATGTCGCACGACTTCCAGAACTCCGGCGTGTTCGACTGGTAGGCGAGGTCGCGAAGCTGCGTCGTGATCTTGCCGCCCTTGACCTCCCAGAACGTCTGGCCGCTGAACTGGAAGTTGTAGCGCTGCTGATCGATGCTGTAGCTGGCATCGCCCTTCACGTAGACGCCGTCGTCGGTCGCGGCAATGATGTCCGCTTCGGTGACGTCCTTCTCGCCCGGCTCGAGCGAGACGTTCGGCATGCGCTGGAACGGGATCGACGACCAGCTGTCGGCATAGCTGCAGCCGTGCGATGTCTTCTGGCTGATCAGATGCGCCTGATCGCGGGTTGTCTGGTAGTCGATGAAGACGCCGTCCTTGATCAGGTGCCAGCGCGACGTCTTCACGCCGTCGTCGTCGTAGCCGCAGGTCGCAATCGCGCGCTCCTGCGTCTTGTCCGCGACGAGATTCACCAGCTTCGATCCGAATTCGAACTTCCCGAGCTTGTCGGTGGTGAGGAAGCTGGTGCCCGCGAGGTTGGCTTCGTAGCCGAGCGCCCGATCGAGCTCGGTCGAGTGGCCGACCGACTCGTGAATCGTCAGCCACAGGTTCGTCGGATGCAGGATGAGCGTCTTCTGACCCGCCGGCGCCGGCTTGGCCTTGTGCATCGCCACCGCTTCCTCGGCGGCGACACGCGCTTCTTCCAGCAGGGGATAGGACTCGATGTACTCGTAGCCCATGCCCATCGGCGCGGTCAGCGCGGCGCGCGAATAGAACTTGCCGGTGCCGCGGTCGACCGCGGTGATCGAGAACGACGGATAGGAGCGGATCAGCGACTGCTCGATGTGCGATCCGTCGGTCGAGGCGAAATACTTCTGCTCGTTGACGAACTGCATCGCGGCGGACACGAAGCTCGCGCCCTTGACCTTGAGCGCTTCCTCGTGAACCTGCAGCAGCAGATCGAGTTTCGGCTGGAGCGGCATGTCGAAGGGATTCTTCTTGACCGGCGTGTTCCAGCTCGTGTTGTAGGCCTCCACCGGCGCGAGACTCACGGGCTCGGCATTGAGCCGCCGGTTCGCCTTGGCGATGGCCGCCGCCTGCGCGGCGATGCGCGCGATCTCATCCTTGTTGACGTTGCTGCTGCTGGCGAAGCCCCAGGTGCCGTCGACAATGACGCGGACGCCAAACCCGTAGCTCTCGGTGTTGACGATGTTCTGCACGCGGCGGTCGCGCGTGAAGATGAACTGGTTGCGGTAGCGGTTGATCCGGATGTCCGCGTAGCTCGCGCCCGCCGACTTCGCGGCGGCAAGCGCGGCATCGGCGAGATCGCGGAGCTCGCCCTCCGGCGGATAGCCGAACACGACGGTCGCCGGCCGGAGCCCGGTGGCGGCGCCGAGTACCAGCATCGACTGCACGAAACCACGTCGATCGATCATGGATGTCCTCATAGCGCGCGCGGCTCGAACCGCGCGGAAGATGAGCAAGGCGCAAGGGTAACCCAGGCGGCCGCCGGAAGGCGAGCCGTTGCCACGAGGCGGGCGGAATCGGGGACGACGTGCTTATCGGGCTGCGCAGAGGGCGGCGACGTCGGCGTCCGCCGTCGACGTGTCCTGCGACCGGCGCGGCTCGACGAGCAGGCGCAACGCGTAATCGGTCGGCGCACCGGTGGACTGCTGGCAGTCGCCGACGCGGAACACGGCGGAGAGCACGCTCGCCTTGCGCAGGCTGGCCGGCAGATCCTGCATGGCCCGCGCCTCGCGGTCGATCTGGAAGTACACCAGGCGGAACGGGGGAATCGGCATGCCTCCGAGGCATTCGACGCTGACGCCATATTCGCTGACGTCGCGGGTCCGGACGGCGGCGATCCGCGTGGTGCCGCGGTCGTCCTTCCAGACAATCTGACCAGGGACGGCGATCCGTCGTCGTTCGGATGTCACGCTTGTCCGACCGACCATGATTACCCTGCACGAGACGAAGTCGCTGTTCCATGTGCCGCCCTCCGGTGGATTTGCCCGGAATACAATCAAGCTCTACGCCCGGAGGGCAGGCGGGACCCGCGGACCAGCGCACTGGACGTTAGTTCCCTTTAAATCAATGGCTTAGCTAGATTCTCGAGCTTGACGAACGAATAGGATGAGCTGTTTACGAGGTAGCCAGATCGGTGGTTAGCTGGATACTGCGTATGCGGGCAGATCGCGGCGAGGATGGCTAGACTTCGGCGCGCAGACCGCTGACGCCGAGACGCTGCATCTTCAGATAGAGACCGCGGCGCGTCAGGCCGAGCGTGCGGGCGGTCTCGGAAATATTGCCTGCGGCGCGTTCGAGCGCGGATTCGATCATCTCGCGTTCGAGCTCTTCGACCGCCGCCGAGAGCGACTTGCGACGGCCGCGCGGCCTCACGCCGTGATCGGCTGGTTCCAAAGTCGCTGCCAACCCGGGCGAGAGCAGTTCAGGTGTGACGATCCCGCCCGGCGTAGCCATCGCCACCGCGCGCTGCACCTCGTTCCTCAGCTGCCGCACGTTTCCTGGCCATCCGAAGGCGTCGAAAAGGTCGAGCGTTTCCTGATTGAGCCGCACGCCTGGCTTTCCGAGGCGTTCCGACGCCTCTCGCACGAAGAACGTGCTGAGGTGCGGGATCTCTTCGCGGCGATCGCGCAGCGGTGGAACGTGAATGCGGATCACGCTGAGCCGGTAGAACAAGTCTTCGCGGAAGTTGCCCTGCGCGACGCGCTGCTCGAGATCGGCGTTGGTCGCGGCCACCACCCGCACGTCGACGCGCTGCGGGCGCGTGTCGCCGACCGGCAGCACTTCACCCTGTTCGAGAAACCGAAGCAGCTTCGGCTGGACGTCGAGAGGCAGGTCGCCGACCTCATCCAGGAAGAGCGTGCCGCCGACCGCGGTACGCAGCACGCCAGGCTGATCCGCGACGGCGCCCGTGAAACTCCCGCGGCGGTGGCCGAACAGCTGGCTGTCGGCCAGCTCCCGCGTGGCGCTGGTGCAGTTGTAGGGCAGGAACATGTTGCCGCGCCGCGGCGAGCCGGCGTGAATGGCGCGGGCAACGAGGTCCTTGCCCGTGCCGCTCTCGCCGGTAATCAGCACGGTCAGATCGTTTCCCTGCAACCGCTGAATCTGATCGAGGACCCGCTGCATCGCGGCGCTCGCACACACGAACCCGGGGATGAGCGGCTCGAGCGAACGTTCGGGCACTGCCGCCCGCCGCCTCGATTGGCCGTTCGCGAGCAGTGCAGAGATCGAACCCTTGCCGAAGCACGGCGCACAGCGTCCGGAAGCGCTGGAGCGCGCCTGGCGGCAGCGCGCGCTGGCTCGAGACCACGACGAACCTCTGGCCCTCGGCGGCGCGTCCGAGCGGCTCGATGGCGAGGAGCACCTGCGACTTGGCGGGTCCGGCCATGTTGCGGCTGGCCGCAACAGCCAGGTTTCTCGCGCCGTCTGCGTCACAGCCTGCGGCCGCGAGCACGCGCGGCTGTCCGGTGAGAACCTGAATGTAGACGACCACCGCGAGCGCGTCGCACGCTTCGAGCAGCGCCGTCGCACCCTCGCGCGCCAGCAGCGCGGGCAGCACGGCCGCGTCAACGATCCGCCGCACCAGCGCATCGTCGCCGTCCATCTGCACGCCGACGAACCCGCCGGTTCCGCCGCTCGGCACGTTTGCCAGGGCATCCTTCGTCCTGGCCAGATCGGGCGCAGCGCCGAGCGACTCGAAAATGTCGGCTGCGTCGGTCAGGTAGCGCGTCGCCTTCGAACGGGCGCCGGCGGAAGCGGCCAGACGACCCAGTTCGAGATAGCTGAGGCCGGCTTGATAGCGCTCGCCGAGCAGGTCGAACACGCTGACGCTCTGGCCGAAATCGTGGTACGCGGCTGTCGATCGACCGGCGGCCGCGTGCAGCCGGCCGCGCAGACGGAGGTATTCGCCCCAGATTCCACTCATCGCGGCAGGACTGATCCGGCCGCCGACGCGCTCGAGCTGCTGCTGGGCCTCGTCGACCCGGTCGGCGGCGAGGAGCGCGTCGATCGAAATCAGCTCGCCGACGAGCACGTAATTCGCCGGCGTCTCCGCGGACTGCACCATCGCCGCCGAAAGCGCCAGCGCGTTTGCGAAGTCCTTGCGCCTGAGCGCCAGGCGCGCTTCGTTCGCCCTGACCGACCACTGATACCAGCGGCTGGTCTGGGTGCCGTGCTCGCCGTACGACTCGCGCGCTTTCTGGAGGCAGCGCGCCGCGGCGTCGTACTCGCCGCGAATCAGGTGAATCTGCGCGAGCGAGTCGAACACCGCCCCCATCGTCTCGCGCATGAACTGCAGCGGGCTGCGCACGTCGAGCGCGCGATTGAGCGCTTCTTCGGCGCGCTTGAGGCTGCCGAGCCGGACGCAGATCTGGCCAAGCGACGCGAGCGCGACGCCGAGCCCGTGCGGCGTGCCGGCCTGCTCCTGCAGCTCGACGCTCCGTTCCGCCAGCGACAACGCCTGGTCGTGGCGATGCTGCATCAGCGCGACGTTCGCCTGGTTGCCGCAGATCGTGGCGAGCACGTCGCCGGCGTCCACCACGAGGGCCAGCCGCTCCGCCTGACGCAGCGCGGTCATCGCTTCGTCGAGACGGCCTTCCTGCGCGAGCGTGACCCCGGAGAGCGAGTGCACCATCGCGAGCTGACGCCGGTCGCCCGCCGCGTGCAGCGCGGACGCGGCCTGGGTCAGGTGCTCGCGGACGATGGTGGTGTCGCCGACCTGCTTGTAGCAGAGCGCCAGCTCGTAATGGACAAGGCCGATGGCGCGCGATTCGTGCGCGCGCTCGGCCGCCGCGAGCGCCTTGCTGAGGAAGCGCGACGCCGCGCGACGACTCCCCGCGCGCCGAAGCGAGCCGGCCGTGCATGCGCCAGAGGTCGGACAGCCGGGCAGGGTCGGTCCGCTCTCGTGCTTCGGGCGGCCGCCCCAGAGCTTCTGTTGCCTGGCGGATGTCATCCTGGAGGAGCCACGCCTCCGCCAGCGCGCAGCGAAGCTGGATCTGCTCATTCGAGGGGAATTCCGGGCCGCTTCAGCGCGCGTACCAGGAGCGAGGACGCGTCCGCCCCGCGCCCCTGTGCGAGGGCCTGCAACCGCCTGGCCGTAAAAGTCGGGGTTCGGCACGGACGGGAGTATACCTCGTATACAGGCCCCTGAGCGTGCCTATTTGCGTGGTTATTCGCTGATTCTCTGGGGCTAGAGCGCTAGCCCCTGACCTCACGCCCGAAGCGATACGTGATCATCTTGTAAATCAGCTTCGCGCAGAGGAAGTTCGGCGCGTGCATGCCGGGAATCGGGCTCAGTTCGACGACGTCGCAGGCGACGACCTTGCGCTTCTCGAACACCGCGCGCAGCAGGGCCAGGATTTCGTACCACGACAGGCCGCCGGGCTCGGGCGTGCCGGTTGACGGCATGATGGCCGGGATCCATCCCGTCGACGTCGATCGTGATGTAGACCGGATCGCTCAGCGACTCGACGACGCGATCGATCCATTTCGGATCGCGGCGCATTGCGTAGTCGTAGAAGATGGTCGTGTTCAGCGACGGCGCGGCCGCTGCTTCCTCGGTGGACAGGCTGCGGATGCCGACCTGGGTCGTGCGCGCGTGCTCGAGGACGCGTCGCATCGCGCACGCGTGATTGTTGCGCGTGCCCATGTAGCTGTCGCGGAGATCCGCGTGCGCGTCGATCTGCAGCACGGACAGGCCGCGGTGCCTGGCCCCGGCCGCGGCGACGAGCGGCGGCGTGATCGAGTGCTCGCCGCCGATCGTCACGAGGAACTTGTCGCGGGCGAGAATCTCCGAGGCGACGCGCTGGATTTCGTTCATCAACGGCGTCAGCTCGCCGAAGGGAAGCTCCATTTCGGGAAGCGTGAAGATCCCGACTCCGTGGACGTCGACGCCGACCTCCTCGTCCCACAGCTCCATATGCGAGGACGCCTGGAGGATCTCGTGCGGTCCGTGGCGCGTGCCGCCGCCGTACGACGTGGTGCGGTCGACCGGCACCGGCAGGACGACGACCTTCGACTCGTCGAACGTGCGGGCATGGGGCATCGTCCCGCCGAAGGTCAGCGGCGACCCATGGTCGTACTCGAACGGAAAGCTCATTCACGTGCCTCGTAACGGGATGACGGGAGCGGACGGCCGTCGACGGACATCACCGCCTTCGACACGTCGAAGGCGATCGGACGCCTGGTCGCGCGCGCCTCGCCGGCGCTGCTCTCGAGCGCGGCGACGAGCAGCGGCAGCGCGATCGTCACGTCGGCGTGCACGGTGACCTGCTCGGCGTCGGTCGCCAGCTTGCCCCAGCTCTGCGCCTCCTCGAGGCTCGAGCCCGAGGCGCCGCCGAAATGCGGCACGTCCGTCACGATCTGGATCGCATACCGGTGGCCGCCGACGCGATCGTCGTAGAACTCGGCCTGAACGCTCGCCTGATTGATGAAGTTCTTGGGGGTGCCGCCGCCGAGCACGATCGACGCCGTGCGCGGCCTGCGGATCACGATGTTCGCGGACTCGATGATGTCGCCGATCACGTCGACGTGGCCGGCCGATTCATCCTGATGGCGCGCCTGCGACAGTCCCATGCCGATCGAGGAGTCCGAGATCCCCGGGCAGAAGATCGGCACCTGCTTCCGGTACGCGGCCGTGAGGATGCCGTCCGCGTGGGTTTCGTTCCACAGATGCTCGCCCAGCCGATAGAGCAGTTCACGCGTCGTATACGGCCGGCGTTCGAGATTGAGCGTGAACGCGGCGATCCATTCGTCGTTCTCGACGAACTCGTCCTCGCTGGCGTAGGTGTCGTAGACACGATCGATGCGGTCGGCCTGCAGCGCCGCGTCGTTCTCGCGCGGCGAGCCGACGTAGTGCCGCCGCCCGCGCGTCTCGTGCAGGTCGTGATAGAGGTTGGCTCCGGTCGCAACCAGGCAGTCGATGTAGCGATGTTCGATCAGGTGCGCGACCAGCAGGCGCATGCCGCCCGCGCTCAACGCGCCCGCCATCCCCAGAAAGATCGTGCAGTCGCCGGCCAGCATCTTTTCCCAGATGCGCCGCGCCGCCGCCAGGTTGCGCCCCTGGAACGAGACGCGCTCCATGCGCTCGAGAACCTGGTCCGCACTCAGATCGCTTTCGATGGTAAATGGCTCGACCGGGACGCGCAGGAAGCGTGAACGGTTCGGCATGAGGCACACATTCTAATGCTGAGTGTGGATTGGCGAGTGCTGATTGGTCCAATCAGCACTCATCAATCTGCAATCAGCAATCAAAAGGCTCTCCCGACTCGGCCGAAGACGACCGCGCCCGATCGATCGGGCAGCGCGCGCCACGCGGCGCCGCCAGTGAACGTCAGCGGCAACCCGAAGCCGAGCACCGTGTCGAGCGACAGCTCGGCGCCGATGGAGTAGCTGACGTCGGCGCCGTGAAACTCACCGTCCCACGCGTGGCCGACGTCCGCGAACCCGGCGGCGTGAACGGTGCGCAGGAATACCGGCACGGTGCCGAGACCGCGCTCGGGCCGGAACAGCGGCAGGCGATAGTCGAGATTCAGGACGAAGGCCCGTTCGCCCGCCAGCTCGGAGCTGTCGATGCCACGAATCAGGCCGATGGCGTCGGAGTCAAAGGAGAAGCCACGCAGCTGCGGAGCGTTCCCGGACGCACTGAACACGCGGCGCACGGCATCATCGCCCCAGCTGCGCGCGGCCGCCGCCCGCATCGCCAGGACCGCATGCCGCGGGCCGAGCGGCAGGTAGCCGCGCGCGTCGAAGGTCGCCGCGCCGCCGTCGCCGTCGGCGCCGAGCGCCTCGCGCGTCATCTCGACCGCCACACCGGCGCTCCAGCCCTCTTCCTTGCCGATCGAGTAGCCATAGGCGCGCGCCGCATCGACCAGCCAGCCCGCCCGCAGTGAGCGGCGCACGAATCGCCGCTCCTCGGTGCCGCCCTCGATCGGCCTGGTCAGCAGATCGTTCGACGCGTGGAAGCCGGCAAGGAGCGACTGCGACCAGCGGACGCGCCGGATCGGAAACAGCGCGCCGAGATTCGCTTCGCGCGAGCGGACGTCGCCTTCGCGCAGCGGATCGGTGTCGTCGGAGTAATCGGCGAACAGCGTCGGCCACCAGCGATCGTAGGCGTACGCGAACAGCATGTCAGGCCGCCCGCGCGACGCCGACCAGCCGGCGTCGATCGCATACGCGTGGCGTCCGAGCGCGTCGTAGCCGGCGGTGGCAGCGCCGACCACGAGCTCGTCGGCATCCGACTCGAATGTCGGCGTCCAGAACCGTGGCGCGAGTGTCCGAAGCGGCGAATACGATCGCGACGCGGCCGCCGGCGGATCAGCGGGCACGCTGCGCTTGTGCGCCCCCTACAATGAACGTGGTCCTCCAGGTCGCCGACTCCAGCGGCAGCGAAAACAGGTCGTGGCCCTCCGGCGTGTACCCGACATAGACGAGCGTGCGACCGTCCTGCGAGATTTCCGGCGAGTGCGCGCTGAGCCCCGTGTCGGCCAGTTGCAACTGTCTGCCCGAGGCGACCTCGACGGAGTAAATCTGGAACCCGCCACGGCTGCCGGCTGCCGCGAAGAAGATGCGGCTCCCGTCGGCGCTCCATGCGGGCGAGATCGTGCGTCCCTCGTTTGTCGCGACGAGACGACGCAATGAGCGCGTCGCCGGATCGACCAGCACGATTTCGGAAGGACCACCGACGACGCGCCGCTCGGCGGCAATCGAGCGCCCGTCTCTGGACCAGCGGGGCGCCGACCAGTCGGTGAGCGCATCGTCGTTGATCACCGTCGGCGCGCCCGGCGCGCCACGAGCAGGGATCGGCATGATCGCCAGCCCGCGGCCATCCGCTCGCTGGACCGTGAAAACGATCGTCCGGCCATCGGGCGAAACATCCGGATCCGCGGCGCGGGCTTCGTGCGTCAGGCGCCGTACCGATCCCCCGTCCAAGGACATGCCGTAGAGGTCCGACTGGAGCGCGACGTTCTGCACCAGCTCGACTTGATCGAAGACGATCTCGCCTGTGCCGATGCCGATGCGCGATCCCAGATACTTCGTCGCGACGCGTTGCGGCTCGCCGCCACCAACAGGGATCGACATCAGCGATGGAAAGCCATGCGGGTTCGCGACCGAATAAAAGATGCGCCCGTCCGCGCGTAATGCGCGGTCCGGCGACGTCGAAGCCGTGATGCGTCAGGCGCGTTGCGGCGGACGACGCCCCCATCGAGGAGGCCCGTCGCGCGGAGTCTTTTTCGAATTCGCCCCAGAGCTCGCCGAGAGATTTTTTGAACACCGAGCGGAACGCACCTGCGCCGAAGTAGGGCAGCCGGCCTGCAGTGCTGTCGGTAAGGCGCTGGAGCGACTCCGCGCCGTACGTCTCCGCGAGAAACTGGTGGAACGTTCCGCCGTACGCATACGCCGCGTGCCCGGACGGCCACGCAATCAATCCGCCGCTGGCCTGGTCGATTGAAAGGAACTTCGGCGTGCCCGAGACGCTCTCCGGAATCATGCGGAAATCCCCGGCGTGCAGGCGGCCGTGACCCGTCATCGCGCTCTCCTCGTAGGTCGCGATGCCCTCGATTTGCCACGACCGGCTGAAACAGATTCGGATAGAGCAGCGGCATGCGTCCGAAAACGCGCCGCAAGCCGCCGATCCAGCCGCGCCCACGGCTCAAGTGGACGATGTGCGTGTATTCGTGCGTGAAGACGAGGGGCAGCCAGTCATCGGTATTGCCGATGATGCTCTCGCCGCCAGGACCAGCCGCGGTGATCTCGATGATGTTGTACGGGATTGGCGTCGCCCATCCGTTGGGCAGGTCGGTCTGATTCACCAGGATGACCTGGACGCGTCCGGACGCCGGGCCGAGCGCTTGATCGACTCGCGCCGCAACCTGCTCCGCGATCTCCGCGAGGCGCCGCGCCTGGGTCTCCTCACCTTGATGAAAATGGATATCGAAGCGCGGCGTCGAAATCGTGCTGAAGCGCAGCCGCGGGATCGTAACGGTTCGAGCCGGCGGCGGCCGCTGGCATGAGCACGACGACGGCCCACAGCAGCGCCATCGCGCACCGGCGAATCATGGCGCCGCCGCTCCGCGCGACACATCCTTTAGAAAGGTGAAGTCGGCAATGGGCGACAACCGCACGCCGTGGATGCCGGGCTGGAACACCGCGACGTTCGTCTTGTACCACAGGCTGATGTAGGGCACGTCATCGGCAATCAGCCGCTGCGCCTTCACATACAACGCGCGCCTTTCACCATCGTCTACCGCTCTTGCCGCCGACTCGATGAGGCTGTCGACGTCCGCGTTCGTGTAGAACACGCGATTGAGTCCCGCCGGCGGCGACTGGCGCGAGTGAAAGACACGGCGCAGCATGTCCGGATCGGTGACGCCGACGAACTGCAGCGTGTAGAGCTGAAAGTTGCCGCGCACGACGTCGGCGAAAAGCGTCGGGAACTCGCTCGAGCGAATCTCGACGGCAATACCGACGCGCGCCAGATCGTGCTGGATGGCCGCCGCCTGCACGCGGTACATCTCCACGGTCGACGTCTTCAGCGTCAATCGGAAGCGGGGCAGGGGCCCATCGCCGTCAGGATCGGGATATCCAGCGCGATCCAGGAGATCGCGCGCGCGCTGCGGGTCGTACTGGAAGTCGAAGACCTGCGACTCGAACGCCCAGGACATCGGCGGGATGATGCCCACCGCGACGCTGGCGAACCCGCGCCGCAGATGGGTGACGATCGCGTTGCGGTCGATCGCATAGCCGATCGCGCGCCGCACGTCGACGTGCTGCAGGACTGGATCGCGGAGGTTCAGCCCGACGTACGCGTAGTCGCTGCCCGACGCCGTCTCGATCCGCAGCCGCCCCTCTTCCCGGAGCTGCCAGATGATGTCGGGCGCGAGGTCGTTGACGACCAGGTCGACCGATCCCTTGCGCAGCTCGAGGCCGCGCATCGTGTCGTCGGGCACGGTCTTCAGGACGATGCCGTCGTTGGCCGGCTTGCCGCGGAAGTATTGTTCGAACGGCTTCAACACCAGACGGTCGTCGAGGACGAACGACTCGAGCTTGTAAGGACCGGTCCCGATCGGCTGACGCTCGTTGGCCGATCCCGAGCCCGCCTGCACGATCCCCATTACCAGGTTGACGGGAAACGAGCCGAACGGCTCCTTCAACTTGAATTCGACGGTGTATGGATCGCGCGCGTCGACCGCGGCCAGCAACCGGTACGCGCCGGAGCGGCCCCGAAACGACGGATCGAGAAAGCTGCGGAACGTATAGACGACGTCTTCTGCGGTCAGCTCCCGCCCGTTGTGAAACAGCACGCCGCGGCGGAGCCGTGCGACATATGTCGTCGGGTCCGGCTGCTCGATCGATTCCGCCAGATCCGGAACGATCCGCAGGTCGTCGTCTATGCGGACGAGCGTGTTGAAGAGAAGTTGATGCGCCTTCTGGGACGCCTCGTCCGCGCCGACGCGCGGATCGAGATTCAGCGGAGCGTTCGCCATCGCGACGACGATGGCGTTGCCTTCCGGTCTCGCCTGGCCGCAGGCCGCTGTCAGAACGAGCGCAAGGCCTGCTGCGGCGAGGCGGCGCATCAGTTGCCGTCCGCCTTGCGCTTCAAGTCGTCGAGAATCGACAGCGCCTGCAGCGGCGTCGTGTTCTCGAGATCCAGCTCGCGGAGACGCGTGTGGATCGGATCCTGCTCGACCGACGGCGCCTGGAACAGTCCGAGCTGCTGGCGCGACGAGGAGCCGGCGGCGCTCAGCGACGGCCGGCCGCCGCGCGACAGCTCGTCGCGCTCGAGGCCGTTGAGGATCTCCCGCGCGCGGGCGACCACCGGCGGCGGCAGCCCGGCAAGTCGCGCGACCTGGATGCCATAGCTTCTGTCGGACCGCCCCGCCACGACCTTGCGCAGAAAGACGATGTCGTCCTTCCACTCGCGAACCACGACATGGAAATTGGCGACGCTCGGCAGCGCGTCGGCAAGGTCGGTGAGCTCGTGATAATGGGTGGCGAAGATCGTCTTCGGCCTGGCGCGGTTGTTCGAGGCGAGATGTTCCGCCACGGCCCACGCGAGGCTGAGGCCGTCGAATGTCGACGTGCCGCGGCCGATCTCGTCGAGGATGACCAGGCTGCGCGACGTCGCGCTGTGCAGGATGTTCGCCGTCTCCTGCATCTCCACCATAAAGGTAGACTGACCGCGCGTGATGTTGTCGGACGCCCCGACGCGCGCGAACAGCCGGTCGACGATCGGCAGCTTGGCGCTGCGCGCCGGCACGAAGGAGCCCGCCTGCGCCATCAGGCAGAGGAGCGCGGTCTGCCGCAGGTACGTGGACTTGCCGCCCATGTTCGGGCCGGTCAGGATGATCAGCTGGTGGCCGCCGCCGTCGAGCGTGACGTCGTTCGGCACGAAGGCGTCCGCGACATGACGTTCGACCACCGGATGGCGCGCGTCCGCCGCAATCAGTTCGTCGCCGTCGTGCATCAGCGGCTTGGTGTAGTTGCGCACCGCCGCCGACTCCGCCATCGAGGCAAGCACGTCGAGCGTGGCAAGGCCGCGCGCGGTCTCCTGCACGCGCGGCGCCTCGCCGGCCACGCGGCCACGCAGCGCCTCGAAGATCTCGACTTCCCGCTCGAGGATGCGCTCGTCCGCGCCGAGAACCTTCTCCTCGTATTCCTTCAGGCCTGGAGTGATGAACCGCTCGCCGCCGGCAACCGTCTGCTTGCGGTGATAGTCGGCCGGCACGTTCGCGAGGTTCGACTTCGAGACCTCGATGTAGTAGCCGAACACCCGGTTGTAGCGGATCTTGAGCGAGGAGATGCCGGTGCGCACGCGCTCCGACTCTTCCATCTCGGCGATGCGCTGCTTGCCGGACCGGCTGATGCTTCGCAGATCGTCCAGCTCGGGATCGACGCCGTCGCGGACGACGCCGCCGTCCCGCGCGACGACTGGCGGCTCGTCGAGGAGCGTCCGCTCGAGATCGCCTCGAATATCCGCGAGATCGTCCAGCTCGGCGACGAGACTGCGCACGAGCGGCGCCTGGAACTCGTCGAGCAACATCCGGACGCGAGGCACCGCAGCTATCGATTGCCGCAGCGACACCAGGTCTCGCGGTCCCGCCGTGCCGAGCGCCGCGCGCGCGACCAGCCGTTCGATGTCGTGGATCCCCTTGAACGTCTCGCGAAGCTTCGCGCGCTCGGTCGCGCGGAATGCGAGCTCCTCGACGGCGTCCAGGCGATCCTGGATGCGTTCGATCGCCACGAGCGGACGCAGCAGCCACGCCCGCAGCAGCCGTCCACCCATCGGCGTGATCGTGCGATCGATTTCGTGCAGGAGGGAACCGGTGCGTCCGCCGTCCGCGGCCTCGATCACCTCGAGGTTTCCGAGCGTGGTGGGATCGATCAGCAGGCAGTCGGCGCCGGTGCGGAAGCTGATCTCGCGGACGTGGGCGAGATCGACCTTCTGTGTGTCGCGCAGGTAGTGCACGAGCGCACCAGCGGCACGTACCGCCGCGATACGTCCTTCGAGGCCAAACCCCTGCAGGCTCTGCGCGCGAAGCTGTTCGAGCAGCGTGCGCCGCGCCGATTCGAGGTCGAAGACCCAGCCGTCGACGACGGTCGCGCGCGCGGTCAGGCGCAGCTCCTCGATCAGCCGCGGCACCTCGTCCGCCTCCGCCGGCGCGACGATCTCGCGCGGACGCAGCACCGCGAGCTCGTCCGCGAGCGCCTGACGCGCATCGCTGCCGCGGTACTCCGCGGTGGTGAACTCGCCGGTGGACAAATCGAGCAGCGCCACGCCGTATCCGGAACCCTCGGCGGGGACGATAGCCATGAGGAAGGCCGGCTCGCGGGCATCGAGATAACCGGCATCCGTCAGCGTCCCCGGGGAGACGACGCGGACGACCTCGCGGCGGACCACGCCCTTGGCTTTCCGCGGATCTTCCATCTGCTCGCAGACAGCGACGCGGAAGCCTTTCTTCACGAGCCGCGCGATGTAGCCGTCGGCCGCGTGCCATGGGACGCCGCACATCGGGATCGCGCCGCCGCTCGAGTCGCGCGAGCGCGACGTCAGCGTGAGTTCCAGCGCGCGCGCGGCGGTCAGCGCGTCCTCGTAGAACATTTCGTAGAAGTCCCCCATGCGAAAGAACACGATCGCGTCGCGGTACTGCCGCTTCGCTTCGAAGTACTGCCGCATCGCGGGCGTGGCGCCACTTGGCTCCGAGAACACGGGGGAGGACATTGTTCGGCTGGCGGACACTGGCAGGAGAGCCGTCACGCGAGTATAACATCTGGGATTTAGGGTTTGTGATTTGTGATTGTGCTTTCGCTTGATACGACGACACGGTCTGGAAGCGCCGCGGTGGTGCAGGGCGGGCGTGTGCTCGCCGAGCTGCAGGGCAACCCGACCCTGACGCATGGGGAGCGCCTTCCCGGCGAGCTGATTCGGACGCTCGACGCGGCGGGCGTGCCGCTCGCGAACGTCGATCTGCTCGCAGTCGCCGCGGGACCGGGATCGTTCACGGGGCTGCGCGTGGGGATCGCATCGATGCAGGGGCTCGCGACCGCGACCGGCCTTCGGATCGTGCCGGTGTCGGTATTCGAGGCGCTGGCCCGATCGGCAGGCGCCGCCGAGTCACCGCTGGCTGTCTGGATCGACGCGCAGCGCGGCCAGGTGTTCGCGGTCCTGTACGACGCCGCGGGAGGGCGCATGCTGACGGAACCCTCGTCGCTGCCGCCCGCCGAGACGCTCGCCGCGTGGAAGGCGCTCGGCGTCACGGGCCCGATTCGTTTCGTCGGCGACGGCGCCATCCGTTACCGGAATACCGTCGAGACCGAGCTCGGGTCGCCTGCGCTGCTGCTGCCCGAACCGCCGCCGCTTGCCGGCTTCGTCGGCCTGATTGCCGCGGCGTACCCGGAACGCGCGGTGCTGCCGCACGCGGTCGTTCCCATCTACGTCCGCCGCCCCGACGCCGAGCTCGCGCGCAGCAGGAAGATGACGAGGGCATGATGATCGACGTCCGCGAGATGATCATCGAGCAGCTGCAGGACGAGGGCGATCTCGACCAAGTGGCGGCGCTCGAGGCGGAGTCGTTCACGAACCCGTGGACCCGCGAGATGCTCTCCGGTGAGCTCGCGCGGAATCCGTTCGCGCGGGTCTACGTCCTCCGCTTCCCGGGTGCGCGCGTCGCCGCCTTCTGCGCCTGCTGGCTCGTCGTCGACGAGCTGCACATCAACACGATCGCGGTGGCCGAAGAGCACCGGCGTCACGGACTCGCGCTCGCATTGATGCGGCACATCCTGACCGTCGTCGCCGGCGAGGGCGTCAAGCGGGCGACGCTGGAAGTACGCCGATCGAATGTTCCGGCGCAAAAGCTTTACGAAAGGCTCGGGTTCGTGCAGGCGGGCGTGCGGCCCGATTACTACACCCAGCCGGCCGAAGACGCCCTGATCCTGTGGCGCGACACGCCTGGCCGCGTATCTTGAAGCGAGGCAGGGAGTGTGGTACCTTGCCCCTATGAGCGCCTGCCGTTAGCGGGCATATCGTCCCTTCTTCAAGGAGGCGGAGATGCCGACAGACTTCGATGAGCTGAAGCGTAAACTGCTGCAGACCGACGAGGAGTTCCGCCAACTCGCCACCCAGCACCACGACCTCGACGAGAAGATACATAACCTGGCCACCCGGCATTACCTTTCAGAACCCGAACAGATTGAAGAAGTGAAGTTGAAGAAGCGCAAGCTCCAGCTGAAAGATCAGATGGAGTCGATTCTGCGCCGCGCCAGCACAGGTGCCCAGTCGGCACAGGCGGCTCGCGGCTGAACGATTCTCGGCGCGACCCAGGCGCGGATCACGCGGATCGGCGCTGATCAATCCGGGCCAGCAACCATGCTCTGCGGCTATGACGGCCGGCGGCGGTTACTGGCCCTTTCCGTTTCTGCGCATTGCCTGCCTGAATGAAAATCGATAGAGCCGGTGTCCCGTTCATAGCCGCCGCTCTGGTGCCTGCCGCAGGGCTGGCCATCGCGCGACGGCCGGTTCTGGCGGCGTCGTTCGCCGCGCTCGGCGGGTTCTTCGCCTATTTCTTTCGCGATCCCGATCGCAGCGTCCCTCAGGATCCCGCCCTGGTCGTCTCGCCGGCCGATGGGAAAGTCATGATTGCCGGGCCGTCAGACGGCCGATGGTCGCCACCGGGGGCCTGGAAGCAGATCACCATCTTTCTGTCGCCGCTGGACGTCCATATCAACCGGACGCCGGTCGCGGGACGCATCACGCGGATCGAATATCGCCCCGGAAGCTTCCTTCCCGCGTACCATGAGAGTTCGAACGACAATGAGTTGAACGAGATCTGGCTGGACGCCGACGGCCAGCAGATCGTCGTGCGACAGGTCGTCGGCATCCTCGCGCGCCGGATTGTCTGTCGCGTCGGGGAGGGACAGGTGCTAGCCGGGGCGAGCGCATCGGCCTCATGAAATTCGGGTCGCGCATGGACGTCTTCCTGCCGGAGCGCGCCGAGATCTCGGTTCGGGTCGGCGAGCACGTCGTCGCCGGGGAGACTGTCATCGCGAAGCTGGAAGGATTGCGTGCTCGATAATCTGACGACGCGCGCCCGCCGCCGGGGGGACAAGCCGCAGCACTTCAAACGCGGCGTCTACCTGCTGCCGTCGCTGTTCACGGTCGCCAACCTGTTCTGCGGCTACGCGTCGCTCATACACTCGACCCGCGGAGATTTCGACACGGCGGCGCTCTTCATCGGCGTCGCGATGGTGCTCGACATGCTCGATGGCTTCTTCGCGAGGCTCACCGACTCGTCCACCGCGTTCGGCGTGCAGCTCGATTCGCTCGCCGATGTCGTGTCCTTCGGCCTGGCGCCCGCAATCCTGGCGTTTACGTGGGGACTCTGGCCGCTCCGGCGGCTGGGATGGGCCGCGGCGTTCATCTACGTCGCCGCCGCCGCGCTCCGGCTGGCCCGGTTCAACATCCAGACGACCGCCGCGACCGACAAGCGGTACTTCGTCGGACTCGCGACGCCTCCCGCCGCCGCTGTGATCGCGGCAACCGTCTATCTGTATCCTGTCGGTCTCGACGACTACCGCGCGGCGCTGCCCGCGCTGGCGATGGTGCTCGTGCCGGCGTTCCTGATGGTCAGCACGATCCGCTTCCGCAGCATCAAGGCCATCGACATGGGGTGGCGCCGGTCGTATCTCGGCCTGTTCCTGGCCGCGGTCGGCATCGCGCTGGTCGCGACACAGCCGCGCATCGCGCTCGTCGTGATGGCCTACGTCTACCTCACGTCCGCGTTCATCGGTCTCGCGTATTCGCGGCTGCGCCGGAAGCCGGGCGAGCAGCCGGAAACGCCGCCCGACAGAGAGTCGGAAGATCTGCCGCTGACGTAACAAGTCACGTGCTATGTGCTACGTCCGACGTGCGACGTGCGGGCTTGTCACGTGCTACGTGCTACCGGGGTAATTTCATGGTGACCGTCGTGCCGCGTCCCTTGGCGCTCGTCACTTCGACGGTGCCGCCGCTCGCTTCGACGTTCCGCCGCGCGATGGGCAAGCCCAGTCCCGTTCCGGCCGCCTTGGTCGAGAAGTAAGGCTCGAACACGCGCGCGAGCGATTCCTCGTCCATCCCCACACCGGTATCCCGAATCACCACCGCCACGAACGCCTCGTCGGCGGCCGCGTCGATCGTCAGGCTTCCTTTGCCGGGCATCGCGTGCAGGGCGTTTTCGACGATGTTGGCGAGCGCGCGCGTGATCAGGCTGCGATCGACCACCACGCGGGGCAGCGATCCGTTGACGCGGTTCTCGATCGCGATCCGGTCCGTCAAGCCCGTGCGATACGGATCGATGACTTCCGAAACGAGCTCGACGACGTCGACGGCGGCGCGCCTGGCGGTCGGCGACGACGCGAAGCTCGAGAACTCGGCGGAAATCTGCCGCAGCAGCCGGACCTGTCCGAGGATCGATTCCACGCAGGTTTCCAGCACCGGCCCGAGCGGCTCGCCGCGATCCGCGTGCACGCGCTTGAGGTGCTCGGCCGAGAGCTGAATCGGCGTCAGCGGGTTCTTGATCTCGTGCGCCACCTGCCGCGCCATTTCGGCCCACGCCTCGAGCCGGTGCGTGCGTTCGAGCTGCGCGCGCTGCGTCTTGAGCTCGGCGGCCATGCTGTTGAACGCATCCACCAGGCGTTTCAACTCGTCGGCGGAGCGCACGGCGATCCGCGCGTCGAAGTCCCCGCGGGCGATCCGGCGCGTCGCCAGCGTCAGGCGGCGGACCGGATCCGCGATGCGCTCGGCGAGCGAGAGCCCGATCGCGGCGCCGAGCAGGATGAAGAAGAGCGCCGCGAGGTGGATGCCGCGATCCAGCTCCGCGATGTCGCCCTCGATCTCCTGACGGCGCAGCGTGAGCGGCACGGTGAGAATCGCGTCCTGGCCGGCGGCCCGCACCGGCGCGGCGGCGATCATGTAGGGGAAGTTGCCGATCGCGTCCTCGTTGACGAAGCTCGGAAGCCGCTCGATCGCGATGGCGCGGTAGACCTGGTACGGCGTTCTCGTCGGCAGCAGCCCAGACGCGAACAGATCGCGCTCGCTCGTGGCCTCCAGCCCTGGGCCCACGAAGATGTTCACATCCTGATCGATCACCTGGCTGATCCAGATCATCATGTCATCGCTCACCGACAGCACGCCGTCAGGGCCTCGCCGCAGCAGCGGATCAGAGCTTTCGATCACGCGCTGGGCGACGGCCGCCGTCCCCGAGGCCGCGGCGCGCACGTCGTCTCTCAGCAGCTCCGCGAAGTAGGCGCGGATGACCAGCGCGAGCGTGACCACCGGAATGATCGACGCGAGCACGAAGGCGAGGAACAGCTTGCGGTAGAAGCTGGCGCGAATCTCGCGCAGCAGCGCGCGGCCGACCCGCGGACGCTCGCGGCTGGCGCGCGTGAAGAGCGCGGTGCCCAGCAGTACGAGGACGAACGCGAAGCCGGCGAGCGTGGTCAGCTCGGCGAGGTGCACGAGATGATCGAACAGCGTCGGCGTGGGATAGCCGATTGCGAAGATCCTCCAGCGGTCGTTCGAGAAGTGCACGCGCCACGTCTCGTCGTCGCGCCGAATCGTCGCCCAGAACGGTTCGCGGGACTTGTATATGCGCGTGAACAGGTCGTCGGGGATCGGCCAGGCGGATCGCGCGGAGGTGTAGATCGGCCGGCGGCCCCAGCCGTAGATCGCGACGTCGACATCGGCGCCCGGAGTTGCCTCGCCCGCGACGAACTCGTCGGACGTGCGGAACACCTCGAAGTAGGGATCGGGCGACGAGATGAACGGCAGCGCGCGATAGTCGAACGCGACGTGCACGACGATCGTGCCGGCGATCTCGGCCGGCACGCCGTTCGCGTTGTAGACGCAAATATTGCGCTCGGCGTGCAACAGGCTGCGCTCTTCCGATCCGAATCGTGCGCCTTCGCCGAACGCGTCCCAGTCGCACGCGGTCGCAGGCTGCGGGTTCTGCGCCGCGCCGGTGTATTCGGGCAGATTGAGCGCAAACCGGCTGACCAGTTCGCCGGTGCGGTTGTACAGCTCGACAGAGGACGTGAGGCGCGCGTGGGCGAGCACGGTTTCGCTCCAGACGAGAAACGCGGCGTCGGCGGTCGCCGGGGGTTTCGCGTCCCTCACGAGGTCGGGGAGCAGGGTCAGATCGTCAATCTCGGCCCGCGCATCGGCCATCTGCTTCTGGATCGCCTGCGGATGCTCCTGGGCCTCCACGGCAAACCGTGTGGTGATCAACTCCTCCGTCGCGCGGCGGGCGAAGAAGTTGATCATCGGATCGAGCAGCAGAGCGGGAACCAGGAAGGCGAGGAACAGCGTGAAGATTCGCGTGGCAACAGTCGCGTGGCGATACCAGGGCGCCAGCCGGCGTCCGGCGAGCGCGGCCACGGCACAGGCGCTCGCGGAGAGCAGCAGTCCGGTCACCGAAATGGGCCAGCGGAGCACCGCGGTCAGGACGGCTGCCAGCACGGCGGGCAGGATCCACAGCGCAAGCAGCAGCACATTGTCGCCGCCGATACGTCGCGGCAGGCGCCAGGCCGTTGGCGCCGCGGCCAGCGTCAGCGCGGCCGCCCAGAGAAGCGCCGTGTGAAGCGCCAGCGTGCCCGCGACGAGCAGCATGCGGCTGCCGTCCCAGGGATAGAGCGAGAAGTTCTGCAGATCCAGCGTCACCGAGTTGCCTACGCGATCGAGCAGCAGGGCGAACAGGACAATGAGGAGCGCCGCCGCAGATCCTGCGAGCAGGTGCACGGCCACATAGGGGCCGGGAGCCGCCGACGGAGGCCGGCGGGCGCCGCGGTAACGCAGATGGAGGCGCGACACCGGGGACACCGCCAGCCCCATCAGGCAGGCCGCCGCGGCGCTCGCAATCAGCAGCGTCAGCGAGGCTGGGGGAACACCGCTCGAGACCGACGCCAGTCCGACCCAGACGAGACCAGCGCCGGCAGCCAGCAGCAGTCCGGCGCGCGCCGTGAGCGTCAGCACGTCCCGCGCGGACGCCGCGCGCGCGCGGCGATCGAGCAGCGGACCGATCAGCAGGAGCAGCGTGATGCCGCACGCGACCACCACCAGCGCCGTAATCTGACGACGGAGGTGCGTGCGTGCGGAACGAAGATCAACAGCGGATACCGAGGCCTCGGCGAGAGGCTCCCCAGAAGGCGTCCTCAGCAGAAACGCGCCGGGACGAAGACGCTCGCCGGCGCCCTCCCAGCGCGTCCGCAAGGACACGGGCGCGATTGGCGTCGGCAGCTTGTAGTCCGTCGGCCGGATGGTCGTACCGGGCCCGCCGCGAGAGAGCACATGCTCCGCTGCGACGGTACCGACCCGCCTTCCGTCCGCCGCAATGATCGGTTCAACGTGAACGAGGCGCAGTCCGACCGGGGATTGCGCCAGGAAGAACGCGGGAGGTCCGCCGATTCTTTCCGGCGGAATATCCGACGAGCGTCCGACCCACGCCTTCGCGTCGCCGTGCTGGTTGTAGAGCGCGACCGCCAGGTCGTCGGTGGAATCGACCTCCGTCTTCTCGCGCTCGACCAGATCGAACAGCGTGCGCGCGCCGTCGGAGGCCGCAAGCGCGCGCGAGGTCTCGGGACTGGTCGCAATCTCGCCAGCCACGCGCGCCAGCGACGCGGACAGGCGCGAAAACTCCTCAGAGACGTGGGCTTCCACACGGGCGAATGCCGTGGCATCCGACGGGCCGAGACGCCAAAGCTCGTACGCACCCCCGGCCAGGCCCAGCAGCGTAGCCGCGGTCAGACCTGCGGCGAGCAGCCGCCGCCAGCTGACTGTACGTTCGATGCCAATTACAGAGGGCACTTCAAAGCAGGATACCGCAAAGGTAAACTGGAATTGTTCGATGCCCCAACCCCCAGGCCTGAAGGTTGCGCTCAAACGCGGTGCCCTGTTGACGGCCGCCAACTGGCCGCTGGTCGCCGTGCAGTTCATCGCCGAATCGACGCTGAAACTGCTGCTTGCCGTCCCCGTCGTCGGGGGCGTGGCCCTGGTCGTGTTGCTGCTCGACGCCGAGGCGGGGACACTGCTCGCCGGGGACCTGCGGCTGGTGTTCACCGCGGTGATCGGCGCGCTGCGCGAGAATCCGGCTGCGCTCGCGGCGTTCGTCCTCTCGTCGCTGATCGTGCTGGTCGGAGGATCGGTCCTCACGTTCGTCGTCAAGAGCGGCACCGTCGTGACGCTCGCCCAGGCGGAAGCATTCGCCGGCTCGATCGAACGCCCGCCGCTGCGGCTCCACCAACTGAAGCGCGCGAACCGGACCGCCATCGAGCCCTTCCTCGAGGCCTGCCGCCGGTTCTGGCGGCGTTACGTCCGGCTCGGGCTCTGTCTCCTGCTTCTTTACGGGCTCTTGTATGGGATCACGCTGGCGGCCGCGACCTACCTCGGATTGCTGATCGGCGGCTATGCAATGGCCGACAACGTCGCCGTCCTGCTCGGCGGAACCGTCATCGCGGTGGTGGTCTCGAGCATCCTGTTCATCCTCACGTCGGTCGTCAACCTCATCTACCTGCTGACCCAGATGGTGATTGCGGTCGAGGATGTGAGCGTGCGGCGGGCGCTGTGGCAGGTGTTCCGGTTCGGGCGGCAGCGCCTGAGCGCGATCGCGGGGATCTTCGGCGTCGTGCTCGTGCTCGTGGTGCTGGCGGTGGTCGCTTCGATTCTCGGCGCCTTCGGTCTCGGATTCATCTCGTGGGTCCCAGGCGCCGCGCTCGCCGTGCTGCCGCTGCAGGTCGCCGCCTGGCTGCTTCGTGGATTCGTCTTTCAATACCTCGCGTTGACCGCGCTCGGCGCGTACCTCACTCAATACCGGCACTATCAGCACGGCACCGATCTGACTGCCATTCCAGGACAACGTCTCGCATGATCAATTACGACGCATTTCTCTCACGGGCCGCCGAACAGATGAAGGAATCGGCGATCCGCAAAATGGGTGGTGTGCTCGCGCAGGGGCGCGACATCGTCTCCTTCGCGCCCGGGTATCCGGCGCCGCAGACCTTCGCGTGGACCGACTTTCAGGAGATCGCCCGCGAGCTGTTGTCGGGAAGCGACGCCTCGGTGTTGCAGTACGGCCCGACGCGCGGACATCGGCCGCTGCTCGACGTCATCTCGGGGATCATGGCGCAGCGAGGCGTCAAGACGCCGACGGAACGGCTTCTCGTGACGACGGGGTCGCAGCAGGGGCTCGACCTCGTCGCGCGCGTGCTGCTCGACCCGGGTGATGTCGTCCTCGTCGAGCTGCCGACCTACACCGGGGCGATCACCGCGTTCCGGAACGTCCAGGCAAAGATGGTCGGCGTCCGCCAGGAGGCCGACGGCATCGACCTCGGCGCGCTGGACGAGACCGTCGACCGGCTGCAGCACGAGGGCCGGCGGATCCGGTTCCTCTATGTCGTCCCCAACTTCCAGAACCCGACAGGGCTGCTGATCGGACGCGAGAAACGCCGCGCGCTCCTCGAATGGGCGGAGCGCCACAACCTTCTCATCGTCGAAGACGACCCGTATCGCGATCTCTACTTCGAGGACTCGGCCGGGGAGGAGGACGTCCGGCCGATCAAGGCCGACGACGCCGGCGGGCGGGTGGTGTATTTGAGCAGCTTCTCGAAGACGCTCGCGCCCGGCTATCGCGTCGCGTGGATCGACGCGCCGGCCCCGCTTGCGGCGAAACTCGAGATGGCCAAGCAGGCGACCGACCTCCTGACCGGCGCCCTCGATCAGCGCATCGTCTACGAAGCATGCCGGCGGGGCGTCCTCGATCGCCAGCTGCCGATGCTGCGGGCGCACTATCAGCAGAAGCGCGACGTCATGGTGGCCGCGCTCAAGAAAGAACTGGGATCGCAGGTGACGTGGCCCGATCCGCGCGGCGGGTTCTTCCTGTGGGCGACGCTGCCCGCATCGATCGACAGCGACGCGATGGTGCCGCGCGCGGTGGAGCACGGCGTCATCTACGTCTCCGGCGACGCGTTCTTCGTCGACTCGCATGCCGCGCGCCAGGGCGCGAACATCATCCGTCTGTCGTTCTCCGCGCCGACGCCGGCGCGCATCGAGGAAGGCGTGAAGCGGCTCGCCGCGGCCATCGTCGAGGAGCTTCAGCTCAGACCGGGAGCTTCGGAATCGGCAGGGCAGTCCCGGGCAGCGCGCTGAGCGGTACGAACGGCAGGGCCGGGGGCGCGGGCGGCGCTTCGGCGGCGAGCACGAGCAGCCAGGGCTTGCCGACTTCGTTGCTGATGATCGCAAGCCGTCCCGGCTGTCCGGTCACAGGAGGGATCAGCACGGGCGGCGTCGCCGCCTGGACGGGAAGCGTGAGCTGAACCGCTGGTTTGTTCGTCCCGACCTTGTAGGCGGGAAGGACCGCGGTGCGTCCGGGAACGGCGACGTGCGAGCCGGTCAGCATCGGACCGCCAATCGGCCGGTACCCGATATCCTGCTGCCACTCGCGCGACCCTGTTGATCGCCGGAAGCCACGCAGCAGGTTGTCCATCGAGGCAGTGAACACCCACATGTCGTCCGCGGCCGCGACGCCGACGATTGCCGCGCCAACCAACTGCCGCCATTCCTCTTTGCCAGTGGGCGCACGCAGGCAGACGAAGTCCTTCCCATTCGCGCCGACGTACACGCGATTGTCGTAGACGAGCGGTTCGGTCGGATTGATACCCACGGTCTGGTCCCACACGACCGCGCCGGATGTCAGGTCGAGGGCGATGATCCGGCCATCGACCCGCGGCACGTAGAGCCGATCGCCGTCGATCGCCGAACGCTGGGCCATCGGCGCGATCGTTTTGGACCAGACCTCAACACCGTCCGCCGCGCGAAGGGCGGTCAACGTCTCCCCCGAGGTGAGGATCACCCAGCCGCCGCGCACGACCGGGGGCGCGCCGAGCAGATCGATGTTCTTCGTCCATTTCACATCGCCGGTCGTCGCGACAAGGCCATGCACCGCACCCTTGACCGGCACCACGACCAGGTCGTCGGCTGCCGCGAGCGCCGTGGTCGCCGCCAGTTCAGCGGTCCAGCTATCCTTCTTGTCAGCGATCCGCGTCGCGGAGATGCGGCCGGACTGCAGCGCGACGATGACATGACCGCCGGCCACTACAGGCGGCGCGATCGCGCCGGCGGAAACTTCGGTTGTCCACTCGATCGCGGACGGGAAAACACGGAACCCCTCGTCGTTGTCCTGATCGTGAGCGGCTAGCGCGGCGCTCGCAAGCATCCAGATCGCCACAGTTGGGGCGATGAGCCTACAAGATATGGTGGTGAGATGCCGACGCACACCTTATAATAGCGGTTCTGATCAGCCATCAGCTATCAGCCGTCAGCCCTCAGCTATCAGCGATGCGCTGTGAGCCCCGAGCTGAACGCTGACGGCCGAGAGCTGACAGCTTCCTAACGTGACCCATCAGACCATCGTTGTTCTCGATTTCGGCTCCCAGTTCACACAACTGATAGCCCGTCGTCTCCGCGAGTTGTCGGTCTACTCGGAGATACTGCCCTTCGACACGACGCTCGACGAGATTCAACGGCGAAAACCGGTTGGAATCATTCTTTCAGGCGGACCGAAGAGCGTCTCGGAAACGGGAGCGCCGCGCTGCGATCCGGGCGTCGTGTCGGTCGGCGTGCCGGTGCTCGGCATCTGCTACGGGATGCAGTTGATGACGGACATCCTGGGCGGGGAGGTGGCGCCGGCGCCGCACCGCGAGTACGGCCTGGCGACGATCAAGATCGAGCCCGGCGCGCCGTTGTTTGCCGCGATTCCGTCGGAGCTGCGCGTCTGGGCGAGCCACGGCGACTTCGTCAAGATCGCGCCCGCGGGATTTGCCGTCACCGCCACGACGACGAACGCGCCGGTCGCGGCGATGGCCGCGCCGGAGCGCGGATTGTACGCGTTGCTCTTCCATCCGGAGGTCGCGCACACCGATCGCGGCCTCGAGATCCTGCGCAACTTCGCGTTCGGCGTCTGCGGCTGCACCGGCGACTGGACGATGAGGTCGTTCGTGGAGGAGGCGACGGCGCGCATCCGCGAGCAGGTCGGCAGCGGCCGCGTGGTGTGCGGCCTGAGCGGCGGCGTCGACTCGACGGTGGCGGCGCTGTTGATTCACCGCGCGATCGGCGACCGCCTGACGTGCATCTTCGTCGACAACGGGGTGCTGCGGCTGGACGAAGCCGCGCAGATCCGGAGACGGTTCGAGAGGCTGAAGCTGTCGCTCGTCTTCGTGGACGCGTCGCGGCTCTTTCTCGACAGGCTGACCGGCATCACCGATCCGGAGCAGAAGCGGAAGATCATCGGCGCCACGTTCATCGACGTGTTCGAAGACGAAGCGGGGAAGGTGGGCGACTTCGACTTCCTCGCGCAGGGGACGCTGTATCCGGACGTCATCGAAAGCGTTTCGGTGATCGGGCCGTCGCACGTGATCAAGAGCCATCACAACGTCGGCGGGCTTCCCGACCGGATGCGCTTCAAGCTCGTGGAGCCGCTTCGGCAGCTGTTCAAGGACGAAGTGCGTGCCGTCGGCAGCGAGCTTGCGCTGGAGGACGAGTTCGTGTGGCGCCAGCCGTTCCCGGGACCGGGCCTCGCGGTGCGGATTCTCGGCGAGGTGACGGAGTCCCGGCTGAACCTCGTGCGGCGCGCGGATCACATCGTCGCCGAGGAAGTGAAACGCGGCGGGTATTACCGCCGGCTCTGGCAGTCGTTTGCCGTCCTCCTGCCGGTGCAGAGCGTCGGCGTGATGGGTGACGCGCGGACCTACGAGTACACGATCGCGATCAGGGCGGTGGAGAGCCGCGACGGCATGACCGCGGACTGGGCGCGGCTGCCTCACGATCTGCTGGCGACGATTTCGTCCCGCATCGTGAACGAAGTGAAAGGCATCAACCGCGTGGTGTACGACATCAGCTCGAAGCCGCCATCGACGATCGAGTGGGAATAAGTGATTTGGGAATAGCGATTTGGGATTTGGGATTTGATTTCTGATTTGTGATGTCTGATTTCGTCCATCTGCATCTGCACTCCGAGTTCTCGCTGCTCGACGGCGCCTGCCGGATCGAGGAGCTGCTCGACCGCGCCGCGGAGCTGCGGATGCCGGCGCTCGCCATCACCGAGCACGGCAACATGTTCTCGTCGATCTCGTTCCACGATCAGGCGCGCAAGCGGGGCATCAACCCGATCCTCGGCTGCGAGGTCTATGTCGCGCCGGGCGATCGGCGTACGAAGAACGGCACGCCGGGGGAAACGGCGAATCACCTCGTCCTGCTGGCCGAAACCAAAGAGGGCTATCACAACCTGATCAAGCTCGTGTCGGCCGGCTATACCGAAGGGTTCTACTACAAGCCGCGCATCGACAAGGATCTGCTCGCGCAGCACGCGCGCGGGCTGATCGGGCTGAGCAGCTGCCTCAAGGGCGAGGTTGCGACCGGCATCCGCACCGAGCAGCAGCAGAAGGCCATTCACGCCGCCGCGACGTATCGCGACATCCTCGGACCCGGAAACTTCTTTCTCGAGATGCAGTACCAGGGCATCGAGGAGCAGACGATCGTCAACACCGGGCTGCTGCCGATTGCGTCCGAGCTGGGCCTGCCGCTCGTCTGCACCAACGACGTCCATTACCTGAAGAATTCCGACTTCAAGCCGCACGACATCCTGCTGTGCATCGGGACGGGGAAGACGGTCAACGACGTGGACCGCCTGCGCTATCACGGCGATCAGTTCTATCTGAAGACGCCGGACGAGATGGCGGTCATCTTCAAGGATCACCCCGACGCGCTGGCGAACACGCTGCGGATCGCCGAGCGGGTCAACGTCGATCTCTCCGGCACGATCAATCACCTGCCGAACTTCGACGTGCCGCCGGGCTTCACGCTCGACGAGTACTTCGAGCACGTCGTGCGTGAGGGCTTCCAGCAGCGGCTCGAGCGGCTGAAGGAGCTCGCCGCGCGCGGGGTGCTGCGGAGCACCATCGACGAGTACGAACGGCGGCTCGCCTACGAAATCGAGATGATCAAGCAGATGAAGTACCCGGGTACTTCCTGATCGTCTGGGACTTCATCCGCTACGCGCGCGAGCAGGACATTCCGGTCGGCCCGGGGCGTGGATCGGCGGCGGGCAGCTTCGTCGCCTATTGCCTGCGGATCACCGACGTCGATCCGATCGAGTACGACCTCATCTTCGAGCGCTTCCTGAACCCCGAGCGCGTGTCGCTGCCCGACATCGACATCGACTTCTGCGAGCGGCGGCGCGGCGAGGTCATCGACTACGTCACCCGGAAATACGGGCGCGAGAACGTCGCGCAGATCATTACGTTCGGGACCATGAAGGCGCGCGCCGTCGTGCGCGACGTCGCGCGGGTGATGGACATCCCTTATGCCGACGCCGATCGGGTGGCGAAAGCCGTGCCGCCGGCGCTCGACATGACGCTCGCCAAGGCGCTGGAGGAAAGCGCCACGCTCCGGGAACTGCAGCAGAAGGACGAGCGCATCAAGGAGCTGCTGACCGTCGCGCAGCGCCTCGAAGGGATGACCCGTCACGCCTCCGTGCACGCGGCCGGCGTCGTCATCGCGCCGCGGCCGCTCACCGAGTTCATCCCGCTCTACAAGAGCCAGAAGGACGAAATCGTCACGCAGTGGGCGATGAAGGAGGTCGAGCGGGTCGGCCTCCTGAAGATGGACTTCCTCGGGCTCAGCACGCTCACGCTCATCGACGACTGCCTCGCCGAGATCAAGAAGACCACCGGCGTCGAGATCGACATCGACGACATCCCGCGCGACGACGGGAAGACCTACAAGCTGTTCAGCGACGGGCAGACGTATGGCGTGTTCCAGTTCGAGAGCTCCGGGATGCGCGAGTTACTGCGCAAGGCGAAGCCCGAGCGGCTCGACGACCTGATCGCGCTCAACGCGCTCTATCGTCCCGGACCGTTGAAGAGCGGGATGGTCGACGACTTCGTCGCGCGCAAGCAGGGCAAGACGGAAGTCAAGTACGAGCTGCCGCAGCTCGAGCCGATTCTCGCCGACACCTACGGCGTCATCGCCTATCAGGAACAGGTCATGCGCATCGCCGCGGTGCTGGCCGGGTTCTCGATGGGCCAGTCCGACGTCCTCCGCAAGGCGATGGGGAAGAAGGACCCGAAGGTCATGGCCAAGCAGCGCGAGGCCTTCATGACCGGCGCGCGCGCCAAAGGGGTCAACGAGAAGAAGGCCGCGAAGATCTTCGATCTGATGGAGTACTTCGCCGGCTACGGCTTCAACAAGTCGCACTCGACCACCTACGCCTGGGTGGCCTACCAGACGGCGTATCTCAAGGCGAATTACACCTGGCACTTCTTCGCGGCGCTGCTGACGATCGAAGCGGCGAACACGGACAAGCTGGCGATGTACCTCGGCGAGTGCCGCGAGCTTGGCGTGCCGATCCTGCCGCCCGATCTCAACTCGAGCGAGCTGCGCTTCACGGTGACGCCGGAGGGCGTCCGCTTCGGCCTCTGCGCGGTGAAAAACGTCGGCGAAGGCGCGATCCTGTCGATGCTCGGCGTGCGTCAGGAGCGCGGCCGCATCGATTCGCTCTACGGCTTGTGCGAGCACGCCGACTTGCGCCTCGTGAACAAGCGCGTGCTCGAGAGCCTGATCAAGGCCGGCGCGGTCGATTCGATCGAGCCGGGCGCCGCGCCGGCGCGGGTCAGCCGCGCCAGGCAGTTCGCCGCGGTGGACCGCGCGATCGAAAACGGCGGACGCCATCAGCGCGACCGCGACAAGGGTCAGAACCAGCTGTTCGGCGGCGGCGACGACGACGGGCCGTCGCCGGCGGGGCTGCTGCCCGATGCGCCGCCGTGGAGCGAAGCGCAGCAGCTCGCATTCGAGAAAGAGGCGCTCGGCCTCTACATGAGCGGCCATCCGCTCGAACGCTTCGCGCAGGAGCTGAAGATCTTCGGCGCCCGGCGCGTCGGCGACCTGACCGCCTCGGAAGCCGACCTCTGGGTCGGCGGCATCGTGTCCGGCCTGCGGCCGCTCAAGACGCGCAAGGGCGATCGGATGGCGGTCTTCATGCTCGACGACATCGCCGGCAACGTCGAGGTCGTCGTGTTCCCCGAGACGTTTGCCAGGCACGCCTCGCTCGTCGAAACGGACGCGATGCTGCTCGTGCGCGGCAAGTTCGAAAAAGACGACGAGTCGGCGCGGCTCGTCGCGACGGAGCTGCTGCCGATTGCGGCGCTCTGCGAGCGGACGACGCGCGAAGTGTCGATCCATCTGGCGGTGCCGCCACACGGGCGGCCGACGTTCGAAGCGCTCGCGGCGCTGCTCGCACGGCACCGCGGCGATCGCAAGGTGTTTCTCGAGCTCGACGTGAAGGGCGAAGAGAAAGTGCTGCGCGTCCGTTCGGAAGCGGCGCAGCGGGTGAAACCCTCGGAGCGTCTGGTGACGGAAGTCGAACAGATCTGCGGAGCCGGATCGGTGGAATTGCGGTAAAGAAGCACCACACATGCCTGATTTACTCGAATTCGAAGAACCGATCGGCGTGCTGCTGAAGGAGATCGAAGCGCTCAGCATGCTGCCCCGCACCGCGGAGCGGGAGCGCTCGATCGAAAGCCTGCGCCGCCGCGCCGAGGAGATCCGCGCCGAGCTGTACGCGAACCTCACGCCGTGGCAGCGGGTGCTCGTCGCCCGTCATCCCGCCCGGCCGAACACGCTCGACTACGTCGAGCGCCTCTTCACCGGCTTCGACGAGCTGCACGGCGACCGCCGCTTCGCCGACGACGCCGCGATCGTCGGCGGCTTCGCCACCTACAAGGGCGCCGCCATCGCGGTCGTCGGCCACCAGAAGGGACGCGACACGAAGCAGAAGATCTTCCGCAATTTCGGCTACGCGCGGCCCGAAGGCTACCGGAAGGCGCTGCGCATCATGCAACTCGCGCAGAAGTTCGGCCGGCCGATCGTGGTGTTCATCGACACGCCGGCGGCTTACCCCGGCGTCGAGTCGGAAGAACGCGGCGTCGCCGAAGCGATCGCCTTCAACCTGCGCGAGATGATCATGATCGAGGTCCCCATCGTCGTCATCGTTTGCGGCGAGGGTGGCAGCGGCGGCGCGCTCGGCATCGCGATCGGCGACCGCGTGCTGATGCAGGAGTACTCGGTCTACAGCGTCATTCCGCCGGAGGGCTGTGCGGCAATCCTGTGGCGGGACGCCAACAAGAAGGTCGAAGCGGCCGAGGCGCTGAAAATCACCGCACCGGACCTGCTGCAGCTCGGGCTCATCGATGCAATCGTGCCCGAGCCGGCCGGCGGCGCCCACAACGACTACGATCGCGCGACCGCGCTGGTCGACCAGGCGCTGACGCAGTCGCTCGCGGAGCTGCAACCGCTGACGGTCGCCGCGCTGCTCGAGGGGCGCTACGAGAAGTTCCGCCGAATGGGGCAGGAGGGCCAGGCGTTCGTCGACGTCGGCAAGCTGCCGGTAGCCGGTCAATGAAAACGCTTCTCTGGCAGCACCTGCCCTGCAACGACGAGCAGGCCGCCACGCTGGCGGCCGCGCTGAACCTGCATCCGACGGTCGCCCGCCTTCTCTGCATGCGCGGATTCACGGATCCGGAGACCGCCGACCGATTCCTGAACCCGTCACTCGATCATCTCCACGACCCGTTCAGGCTCGCCGACATGGACCGCGCGGTCGTCCGCCTCGAGCGCGCGCTCGCGCAGGGCGAGCGCATCGCCATCCACGGCGATTACGACGTGGACGGGATCACCTCGACCGTGATCGTGCGGCGCGCCCTCGAAATGCTCGGCGGCACCGTCGTCCACTTCATTCCCGAGCGCCTGCGCGACGGCTACGGCCTGCAGCCGGCGGCGATCGATCGTCTCCATGCGGAGGGCGTCGGGTTGATCGTGTCGGTGGACTGCGGCATCCGCGGCAGCGACGCGGCGCAGCGGGCGCGCGAGCTGGGCGTCGATCTGATCATCACCGACCATCACGAGCCCGAGGGCACGCTGCCGGCGGCGCTCGCCGTCATCAACCCGAAGCGACACGACTGCACGTATCCCGACAAGCACCTCGCCGGCGTCGGTGTGGCGCTGAAGCTGGTGCAGGCGTTGTGCGCCCGCGCCGGTCGAGGGAAATGGCTGCCGGGGTTCGTCAAGATTGCGGCACTCGGAACGCTCGCCGACGTGGTGCCGCTGGTCGGCGAGAACCGCGTGATCGCACGGTACGGCCTGGCGGCGCTCACCCGCGGTCCGCACACGATCGGACTGCGGTCGCTGCTCGACGCATCGGGACTGACGGGCAAGACGATCGACAGCTATCAGGTCGCGTTCATGGTCGCCCCGCGCGTCAACGCGGCAGGCCGCATGAGCACGCCGGACATCGCCACTCGCCTGCTGCTCGCCACCGACGAGGGCATGGCCGACGAGGCGCGCGCGCTTGCCCAGCAGCTGAACGACGAGAATCTCCGCCGTCAGCAGGAAGAAGCGGAGCTCGTCGCGAGCTCGAAGAAAGCGATCGAGACCGATCCGGCGGTCGGCGCGCACAACGTCCTCGTCATTGGCGGTGACGGCTGGCACCGCGGCGTCATCGGCATCGCGGCGTCCAAGCTGGTGGACGCGTATCACAAGCCGGCGATCGTGCTGTCGATTGACGGCGACGTCGCCCACGGGTCCTGCCGCAGCATCCCGGACTTCGACATGCTCGCGGCGCTGGAGCGATGCGCGGATCTGTTCGTCAGGTTCGGCGGCCACAAGCAGGCCGCGGGCCTGACGATGGAGGCGGCGCGGGTGCCGGAGTTCCGCGCGCGGATCAACGCCTACGCCGACGAGGTGCTGGAACCGGACCAGCTGCGCCCGCGGCTGCGCATCGATGGCCCGCTCAGCCTCCGGAGCATCACGCCGGATCTGGTCCGCGGCCTCGACTCGCTGGGCCCGTTCGGCCTCGCCAACCCGCGGCCTGTCTTCCACGCCCGGCCGGTCGAAATCGTCGACGGCCCGAGGTCGATCAAGGACCGCCACCTCAAGATGACGTTCTGCCAGGACGGCCGGCGGTTCCGTGCGATCGCCTGGCGCGCCGCCGAGCGCGCCGAGTTCCTCGACCGCAACCGCGCCGGCGTCGATCTCGCCTTCTCGCTGGAGAAGAACGAGTTCCAGGGGGAGACGTTCCTCGAGCTCAGCGTCGCCGATTTCCGCAGCCTGGACGACGTAAAATAGAACTGACGCTCCAAACTCCCAAATCCCAAGTCCCAACTCCCAAAAAGGCACGAAGACCTTAAGAAATTTGGGAGTTGGTGGTTGGTGTTGGGAGTTCTTGAGATCGCACCTGATGCGTTGGCAGAAAATTGCGCGGCTGGCGATAGCCTCGTTCGTGATCGTGTTCGCGGGCGTCGTGTTCTTCACGATGCGGCAGCGTGCGGCCACTCCGGCCGACGTGCCGCTCGACACGGCGCCATCCGACGGCGCCAAGATCGTCAACCAGGGGGCGGTCGAATCCGAGCTGACGCAGGACGGCAAGCTGCGCTATCGCATCACCGGCAAGCAGCATCGTGTCTTCCCGGACGGCAGAAACACGATCGAACAGGTCAAGCTGACACTGCCCGATCGGAAGGGGAAGACCATCGTCATCGAGGCGGACCTGGCCGAGGTGACGCAGCCGCCGGGGAAGGACCTCGGCGTTGCGGTCTTCAAGAACAACGTCGTCCTCTCGACCAATGACGGTCTCGAGGTGAAAGCGACGACCGCCACCTACAGCGATGCCAATGGCGTCATCACCGTCCCTGGTCCGGTGCAGTTCAAGCGTGGGAGGATGTCGGGGACGGGCGTCGGTGCGACCTACGACAAGACCAGGGACGTGCTGTGGCTGCTCGATCAGGTGCACATCACGGTCGCGCCGGACAAGACCGGCAAGGGCACGTCGGACGTGACGTCGAAGACTGCCGGTCTCGCCCGTGCCGACAATTACATCAAGCTCTCGACGAGTGCACGCGTAGCCTCGGAGGATCGCACGATCGTCGCCGACGAGCTGACCGCGTTCCTCAAGCCCGACGGGGAAACGCTCGAGCGCGCCGAGCTGCGCGGCAACGCGGGGATCACCGAGAACGGGCCCGAGGCGCGCAACATGTCGGCGCGCGACATCGACCTCGCCTACGCCGCCGACGGCCGGACCCTGCAGCGCGCTCGGCTCATGGAGAACAGCGTCGTCAACCTGCCTGGCGCAGAAGGCTCGGCAGGCCGGCGAATCGCCGGGCGGATCATCGACATGACGATGGCCCCGGACGGCGCCACGCTCACCGTGCTCACGGCTTCCGACAACGTCGTGGTCGATTTGCCCGCCCAGGGCGAGGCGCCGGTGCGGCAGATCCGCTCGGCGACGCTCCAGGCGTCAGGCGCTGCGCCGGGTGAGCCACTGCGAACGGCAACATTTGCGGGTGGAGTGGAGTATCGCGAGACCCGGGCGGGCCGCGGGAACCAGGCCGCCATCGATCGGACCGCGCGGTCGCTCCGGCTGATCGTCACGACCAAGCCGGGCTTCGGCGACATCGAGCAGGCCGACTTCCATGGCAACTTCAAGTTCGGCGACGGCAAGCTCAGCGCCGAGGCGCCGCGGGGGCTCTATGCGATGAATGCGGACCGGATCGACCTGTCGCCCTCGAGCGGCGATCCTGGTCCGACGCCGTTCGTGAACGACGGCCAGTCGCTCGTCGAGGCGAAGAACATCCAGGTGTCGCCGACGAGCCGCAAGCTGACGGCCGACACCAACGTCAGGAGCACCATCCAGCCGAAGCGCGGCGAGGGCGAGCGCGGCCGCGGCGGCAGAGGGATCGCACCGGTCGGCCAGCCGGGCGAACCGGCGTCGCGAATGCCGGCGATGCTGAAGAAGGATCGGCCGGTGTATGTCGCGTCGAGCCGCCTCGTCTACGACGGCGTCGCGGAAGCGACCTACAGTGGCACCGCGCGGTTGTGGCAGGACCAGTCGCAGTCGAAGATCGACGCGGACACGATCGTGCTCAACGACCGCACCGGCAACATGACGGCGCGCACCAACGTCAGCACGGCGATGCTGCTCGAAGAGATCGATCCGAACACCAAGGAGAAGAAGGTGTCGCTGACGACGGCGACGTCGGACCTGCTGGTCTACGAGGACGCCAAGCGGCTGGCGGTTTACACCGGCTCGAAAGCGAAACAGGCGAACATGAAGGGCCCGTACGGGGACGTCACGTCGAATCGCATCGACCTCTATCTGAAGGAGGGCGGTGACGAGCTCGACCGCGCCGAAGCGCACGGCGCGGTCACCGTGAAGGAAGCGCTTCGCACCGCCACCGGGGACGTTCTCGTCTACACGGCGGCGAACGATACGTATACGATGACCGGCAACCCGGTCGAAGCGGTCGAACGCGACGCGCCGGCGTCGACAACGTGCAAGAGGACGCTGGGGACGACTTTGACTTTCACCAGATCGGTTGGTAGCATCCGGGCCGAGACGAACGGGCTCGTTCCGCTGAAGGTGGATCAGATCCCGTGTCCGGCGGAGCGGCGCAACTGAATGGCGACGCTTCGCACTACGGATCTGAGCAAGTCGTTCGGCGGACGGACGGTCGTTCGCGGCGTGAGCCTGGAGATCGCCTCGGGCGAAGTCGTCGGCCTGCTCGGCCCGAACGGTGCGGGCAAGACCACCACGTTCTCGATGGTGGTCGGCCTGACGGCGCCGGATTCCGGGCGCGTGCTGCTCGACGGCAGCGACGTGACCGAGGATCCGATGTACGTCCGCGCCCGCAAGGGCATCGGCTATCTGCCGCAGGAACCGTCGATCTTCCGCGGCCTGACGGTCGAACAGAACATCCTCGCGATCCTCGAGACGATCGCCAGCAACGGCGTCGATCGCCGCACGCGCCTGCGCGACCTGCTCGGCGAGCTCGGGCTCACGCCGCTCGCCAAGTCGCCTGCCTACACGCTCTCGGGTGGTGAGCGGCGGCGTGTCGAGATCACACGCGCGCTCGTCGTCTCGCCGATGTTCATGCTGCTCGACGAGCCGTTCGCCGGCATCGATCCGATCGCGGTGACGGACATTCAGCAGATCATTTTTCACCTGAAATCAAGGGGAATCGGCGTGCTGATCACGGACCACAATGTCCGGGAGACGCTGCGAATCACCGACCGCGCCTATATCGTGCACGACGGCGTGATCTTCCGCAGCGGAACACCCCAGAGCCTCGCCGCCGACGAAGAGGTGAAGCGGATTTATCTCGGCACCGATTTCCGATTGGACTAAGATGGATTGACGGCGCGTTGAATTGACCCATGGCGATTTCGCAGAAACTTCACACCAAGCTCGTTCAGAAGCTGATTCTCACGCCATCGCTGCAGCAGGCAATCAAGCTGCTGCCGATGTCCACGCTCGAGCTTGCCGATCTGCTGAATCAGGAGATGGTGGAGAACCCGCTCCTGGAAGAAGTCCCGACCGAGGAACTCCAACCCGCGGAGCCGCAGCAGGCCGAGAAGACCGAAGAGAAAGCTGCAGCCGAAAACAACAAAGAGTGGGACGACGCCGACTACGAGTACTTCTTCGGCGATTATCTCGACGACGGCTATCGCTCGCGGACGCCGTCGGAAGTCAAGGAACTGCCGCCGATCGAGAACACGCTCTCGACGTCGGGATCGCTGTCCGATCATCTCCTGTGGCAGCTCTCGGTGCAGACCGACGACGACATCCCGCGCGAGATCGGCACCGCGATCATCGGCAACCTCGATGACGATGGCTACCTGGTGGCGTCGGTCGAGGAGATCGCCGCGATGGGCGACTGGCCGGTCGCCGACGTCGAGCGCGCGCTGCAGCACATTCAGACGTTCGACCCGATCGGCGTCGCCGCGCGCGACCTGCAGGAATGCCTCTGGCTGCAGCTGCGGCACATCGGCCTCGAGGGCAGTCCGGCGGAGAAGATCGTCACCGAGCACCTGCGCCTGCTGCAGAACCACCAGGTGCCGGAGATCGCCCGCAAGCTGGGCATGACGATCGAGGATCTCAAAGAGCACATCGAGATCATCCGCAACCTCGACCCGAAGCCGGGCAGCCGCTACAACCCGACGCAATCGCAGTACGTCATCCCGGACGTCTACGTCGTCAAGGTGGAGGATCAGTACGTCGCCGCGCTCAACGAGGAAGGGCTGCCGCAGCTGCGCATCAGCCCGGTCTACCGGCGCCTGCTCGACAAGAGCGGCGGCGAATCGACCGACGAAACGCGCGCCTATGTGAAGGACAAGTTCCGCTCGGCGCTGTGGCTGATCAAGTCGGTGGATCAGCGGCAGAAGACGATCCACAAGGTGGCGACCAGCATCATCAACTTCCAGCGCGAGTTCCTCGACCACGGGATCGAGTACCTGCGCCCGCTGGTGCTGCGCGACGTCGCCAACGACATCGGGATGCACGAATCGACGGTCAGCCGCGTGGTGAACAACAAGTACATGCACACGCCGCAGGGCGTGTTCGAAATGAAGTACTTCTTCCACAGCGGCATCAGCAGCTCGTTCGGCGAGAGCGTCTCGTCGGTGACGATCAAGCAGCGCATCCGGAAAATCATCGAGAACGAAGACCCGCGGAAACCGCTCAGCGACTCGAAGATCGTCAGCATTCTGCAGAAGGAAGGCCTGATGCTGGCGCGGCGCACGATCGCCAAGTATCGCGAAGAACTCAAGATTCCGACCTCGAACCAGAGGAAGGTCCTGTTCTAGAACTGTAAGCTGCCAGCTGAAAGCTGATAGCTGACGGCTGAGAGCTGAGAGCTTCGTCCCCTATGCGTCTCGATATCACCGGCCGGCACGTCGACATCACGCCGCCCCTCCGGCAGCTCATCGACAAACGTCTGGCGAAACTGGGCCGGCTGCTCAACGACAGCGTCATCTCCGCGCAGGTCATCCTCACCAAGGAGAAGTACCGCCATCGCAGCGAGATCATCCTGCACGCGCGCGGCGACCACATGATGCGCGGCCTCGGCGAGGGCAACGCGTGGCCGCTCTCGCTGAGCGAGGCGGCCGCCAAGATCGAGCAGCAGGCGCAGAAGCTGAAAAGCAAGTGGGACTCGCGGCGGCGCCGCGGCGCCACCCGAACCCCGCGCGCCAGCGCGCCGCGCGAGGCGACCAACAACCGGCGGGTGGTGCGCGCGACGCGCTACGCCGTCAAGCCGATGACCATCGAAGATGCCGCGCTGCACGTCGAATCCGCGCCCGAGACCTTCGTCGTCTTTCGCAACGCCGACACCGACGCGGTCAGCATCATGTACCGGCGCAAGGACGGCAACCTCGGACTGATTGAGCCTGATTGATCGGGGACCGGGGGCCGGGGACCAGGGGCCAGAGGACCGGCAGCCGGGAATCAGAAGGACACTGCCAGCCATCCTCGCGATAAGCTTCAGAGAGATCCCGTTCTGACATGAGCGAACCGACGCATCCCGCGGGCGTTACGGTGGCGACGGTGCTGCGTGACATGGCTGACTCGCGCAGCCTCGATCTCGAGCTGTTGGCGGGCGGCGACGGGCTCGATCGCCGCATTACCATTCCGCACACGCAGAAAACGGGGCTGGCGCTCTCCGGATTCGACGCCTACCTGCGCGGCGGCCGCGTGCTCGTGTTCGGCGAGAGCGAAATCCGATACCTCGAAACGCTGGAGCCGCCGGACCGGACGGCGGTCATCCGCCGCGTCCTCAGCCACGATCTGCCATGCCTGCTGATCACTGACGGCTTCGACACGCCGCCGGAAGTCCCGGCGGAAGCCGACCGCGCGCGGGTGCCGCTGCTGCGGACGCGGGCGGCCACGCCGGAGGCGATGGCGCGGCTGTCCGCCGTGCTCGACACGTATCTCGCGGCGCGGGGGATCGTGCACGGCGTCCTGATGGACATCCTCGGCCTCGGCGTGCTGGTGATCGGGGAGAGCGGCATCGGCAAGAGCGAGTGCGCGCTCGATCTCGTCGTGCGCGGCCACCGTCTGGTCGCCGACGACGCGGTGGAGCTGCGATCGCGGGCGCAGTCGTTCGTGCTCGGCAGCTGCCCCGAATTGACGCAGCACCACATGGAGATCCGGGGCCTTGGCTTGATCAACGTCCAGGACCTGTTCGGGGTCGCCTCGACGCGGACGTCGAAGCGCGTCGAGCTCGTCGTGCAGCTCGAACGCTGGGAGCCGGGGCGCGAATACGATCGCCTCGGCATCGACGACAACTATTACGAGCTGCTCGGCATCCGCATCCCGATGATCCGCATGCCGGTCGCGCCCGGCCGCAACGTCGCGATTCTGGTGGAAGTCGCCGCGCGCAACCAGCTGCTGCGGACGCGCGGCCACAACGCCGCGCGCCGTCTCGTGCAGCGGCTCAACGAAGAGCTGGACGCGGCGGCGATGTCGAGCGAACCCGAGCTCGAGCATGGAGAAGATCTCTGATGCGGGAGAAGCGGCACGCCGCGCGCCGCGCCGCCCGCACCGCCGTCCGATCGCGGTTCGTCGTGCTCACCGGCCTGTCCGGGTCGGGCAAGTCCCAGGCGATTCGCGCGCTCGAGGATCTCGGCTACTTCTGCGTCGACAACCTGCCGATCACGCTGCTGCCGATGCTCGCGGATCTGACGCTGCGCGCCGGCAGCGAGATCTCTCGTGCCGCCGTCGTCGTCGACGTGCGCGAAGGCCGCCTGCTGTCGGACTTTCCGGCGATCTACCAGAAGCTGCGGTCGGTCCGGAATCTCAATCCGGTGCTCATCTTCCTCGAAGCCAAAGAAGCCACGCTCGTCCGCCGCTTCAGCGAAACGCGGCGGCCGCACCCGCTCGCGCCCGATCGATCGGCGCTCGAGGGCATCCGCGAGGAAAAGAAAGCCATGCGTGCCCTGCGACGGATGGCCGATCACACGATCGACACCTCCGAGATGACCGTGCACGAGCTGCGGCACGTGTTCACCGGCGTGGCGAGCGGCCGCGCACCGGGGAACCAGCTGGTCGTGACGATCCTCAGCTTCGGCTTCAAGCACGGCATTCCGGTGGATTCCGATCTGCTGTTCGACGTGCGTTTTCTGCCCAATCCGCACTTCGTCCCGGCGCTTCGGCCGCACACCGGACGCGATCCGGAGGTGAGGCGCTACGTGGAGCGCTCCGACGCGACGCACGAGTTCCTCCGGCACACGCTGAACCTGCTGAAGTTCCTGATCCCGCAGTATCTGCACGAGGGGAAGTCGTACCTGACCATCGGGATCGGCTGCACCGGCGGACGGCATCGCTCGGTCGCAATTGCCGAGGCGCTCAAGAAAGGGCTCGCGGGAATCAAGGGCGTACGCATCCGCGTCGCCCACCGCGATATCGCGAATGAATGAGTGAGGGTCTGACGCTGACAGTGACAGTTGCTAATCGCTAATTGTTAATCAGGGGCAACCAGCCTCTTTCAACGATTGGACGGCTTGCCGCCTGCAACAAGCCGTCCGGATGCCCAAATGAGGCCTGTTGCCCCTGATTAGTAATTAACAATTAACAATTTCAGGATTCATGATGAAGGTTGGAGTAGTCGTCGTCACGCACGGGCAGCTCGCGACCGAGCTCGTGAACTCCGCCGAGATGATCGTCGGCGATCTGCCGAATTTCGCGGCGGTGTCGATCGGCTGGCACGACGACGTCGAGCACGCGAGGGAGGAGATCGGGCGGGGCATCGAGCGGGTCCGCGCGTCGTTCGGCCAGCCGGCCGAGGGCGCCGATCCGTCGGGCGTGCTGGTCCTGACCGACATGTTCGGCGGCACCCCGGCGAACCTCGCGGTGACGTTCGTCAGCCCGCACGTCGAGGTGATTACGGGCGTCAACCTGCCGATGCTGATCAAGCTGGCCCGGCCGCAGCGGCAGACGGAGCTGCTGACGCTGGCGCGGGAGATGCGCGAAGACGGCCGCAACGCGATCTGGGTCGCGTCAGACCTGCTGCGCGGCGAAAAAGTATGACCTCATGCGCGGTGACGATCACGAACAGCCTGGGGCTCCATGCGAGGGCCGCCGCGCGGTTCGTGCACACCGCCAGCGCCTATAGCGCGAGGATTCGCGTGGCGCGGGGAGAACGGGAAATGGACGGAAAAAGCATCATGGGCCTGCTGCTGCTCAGCGCGGCGCAGGGTACGGTCATCACGATTACCGCAAGCGGATCGGACGAGCAGGCGGCGGTCGCGGCGCTGTGCGCGCTCGTGGAGCGCGGCTTCGAAGAGGCGTCATGGAGCTGAGGGGGCTCGGCGTATCACCTGGCGTCGGCATCGGCAAGGCGCTGGTCCTCAAGCGCGGCACCCGCGACCTCCGGTTCCGCGTCCCGGTGTTCCTGGTGGACAGGGAAATCGATCGGCTGATGGACGCGCGCGAGAAGTCGCGCGAACAGATCCAGCAGATCAAGGAGCGCATCTCGCGCAGCGCCGGCGCGGAGCACGCGTACATCTTCGACGCGCAGCTGCTGATGCTCGACGACGCGATGCTGATCGAGCGGGCGAAGACGACGATCCGCAACGAGCGCCTGAATGCGGAGTCCGCGCTGCAGCGCGCGCTCGATCACATCTCGGCGCTGTTCGAACAGGCGGAGGACAGCTATCTCCGCGAGCGCAAGGGGGACGTCGCCGACGTCGTCGGCCGCCTGTGCATGAACCTGCGCGCCGCCGGCGATCCGGCGGATCTGTTCAAGGATCTCGAAGGACCGCTGGTGCTGGTGGCCGACGAGATCACGCCGTCGGTAATCGCCCAGCTCGACTGGCAGCGGCTCGCAGCGCTCGTCACCGACGCGGGCAGCTGGACCTACCACACCGCGATCCTCGCGCGCTCGATTCGGGTGCCGGCGGTGGCCGGCCTGCGCAACGCGAGCGCGACGGTGGCGCCGGGCGCGCTCGTGGCGGTGGACGGAACGACCGGCGAGGTGATCGTCGATCCGGACCCGGACACGCTGATGCAGATTCAGGCGCGGCAGAAGCGGCGCCAGGCCTACGAGCAGTCGCTCGATGAATACCGCGGCCTCGCCGCGGTCACCGAGGACGGCGTCGAGATCCGCCTCGAAGCGAACATCGAGTCGGCCGACGATGCCGTGCGCGCGATCGAGCGGGGCGCGGAAGGGATCGGGCTGTTCCGATCGGAGTTCCTGCTGGCCGGCGGCGGACAGGGGGCGCTGACCGAAGAGGCGCAGTACCGCGCGTATCGTCGGCTCATGGAAAGCGCCGCGCCGCGGCGGGTGACGATTCGGACCTTCGATGTCAGCGAAACGCAGCTGCGGATCGACCATGCCGCGGTCGAGGGGACGCGCGCGCCGCTCGGCCTGCGCGGCATCCGCCTGAGCCTGGCGATCGACGAGATCTTCCAGGCCCAGCTGCGCGCGCTGCTGCGCGCGGCCGCGCACGGCCCGCTGCGCGTCATGTTCCCGTTCGTGTCGGGCGTCGAAGAGCTGCGCGCGGCACGGAGCGCCCTGGCGCGGGCCGCCGAAACGCTGAGGACGAGAGGCGAGGCCGCGCCGCACGTGCCGGTGGGCGTGATGATCGAGGTGCCATCCGCGGCGCTGACCGCCGACCTGCTGGCGCGCGAGGCGGATTTCTTCAGCATCGGCACCAACGATCTGATCCAGTACCGCCTCGCGGTCGATCGCACCGACGATCGCGTGTCGCGGCTCTACGAGCCGCTCCATCCGGCGATCCTGCGCACGATCCGGCTCGTCGCCCGCGCTTCGCGGCACGGCGGCATCCCGGTCGCGGTGTGCGGCGAGATGGCGTCCGACCCGGTGCTGCTGACACTGCTGGTCGGCCTCGGGCTGCGCGAGTTCAGCATGTCGCCCACCGCCATCCCGCTCGCGAAACGCGTGCTGCGAGGGCTCAAGGCGTCGGACGCGAAGCACGCCGCCAGCCGCGCCCTCCGCGCGCACACCACGGCGGAGGTGGAGCAGTGCCTGATGGAGTTGCTGACGCCGGTGAAATAGACATGCAACTCCCAACGACCAACTCCCAACTCCCAAGTTTTTTCCTGGGTCTGGGGTGGCTGCAGGTTGGGAGCTGGAAATTGCAAGTACTTGGGAGTTGGCCTTTTTTGGGAGTTGGCTTTTTTGGGAGTTGGGAGTTTATTGGAAGTTGGCCTTTTTGGGAGTTGGGAGTTATGAACGTGACGCGTGTAGACAAGCCCTGGGGCTACGAGCTGCACTGGGCCAAGACGGATCGCTATGTCGGCAAGTTGATTCACGTCAACGCCGGGCATGCGCTGAGCCTGCAGTACCACAATCAGAAGGACGAGACGATCTTTCTCTGGTCGGGCCGGCTGCTGTTCGAGATCAAGGAAGGCGACGAGCTGGTCAAGCGCGAGATGAAAGTGGGGGAGTCGGTGCACATCACGCCGAAGACGGTCCACCGCATGACCGCCATCGACGACTGCGACATCTTCGAGGTCTCGACCCCCGAACTGCACGACGTCGTGCGGCTCGAAGACAGATATGGACGCACCACGTAATTGCAGATTGCAGACTGTAGATTGCTGAGTGGGGGTTGCAGATTGTGGGTTGCTGATTGTTCGAGTCGATCGCAGCTTCTGCGTACGACAAGGCAATTGACGCGGAAAGTGGCGGAGTTCAGAATGGCGGGACTCTTGAAAGGAACCTTTGCATGGGCAGCGTGAATAAAGTGATCCTCGTCGGAAACCTCGGGCGCGACGCGGAGCTGCGGTATACGCCGGGAGGCGCGCCGGTCGCCACCCTGAACATGGCCACCACCGAAGTCTGGAACGACAAGGGCGGCCAGCGTCAGGAGAAAACGGAATGGCACCGCGTGGTGCTGTGGGGCAAGACCGCCGAGTCGCTCAGCGAGTACCTGGTCAAGGGCAAGCAGGTCTACGTCGAAGGACGCCTGCAGACGCGCCAGTGGGACGACAAGGACGGCAACAAGCGCTACACCACCGAAATTCGCGGCGATCGCGTCGTCCTGCTGGGCGGCGGAGGCGGCGGCGGCCAGCGTCAGCCGGTGCGCGCCGGAGCGGGCGGGATGGAAGAACCGATGGGCGAGCCGGTGTCGGCGGAGCTGACCGACGACGATATTCCGTTCTGAAACTCCCAACTCCCAAAAATCCCAACTCCCAAACCGTCTAATTGGGAGTTGGGACTTTGGGGGCGTTGGCCTTTTTTGGGAGTTGGGAGTTGTCTTATCTCTTCCGATTCAGCGCATCGAGACGGTTCTGGGCCAGCGTGGCGATATCGATGACCGTCGGGTAGCTCTTGATCACCGTCTGGTACGCCTTCCGGGCCAGGTCGAGCTGCTGGAGATTCTCGTAGGTCTGTCCGAGCTTGTAGTACGCGGTCGGGACGGCATCACCCTTCGGGTAATCGCTGATCACCTTCTGATAGGCCTGCGCCGCCTCCTGAAACTTCCCGTCGTTGAAAAGCGAATTCCCGATATACAGCTGCGCATCGTCTGCCTGCGGTGAATTCGGGTAGGCGCGGATGAAGGACTCGAAGCCGGCGATCGCCAGATCGTACTGGCCGGCGGCATAGTCGCCGGAGACGCGCTCGTACCACTGCGTCGGCGAGACGTTCGGCGGCGGGACGCTGCCCGACCCGGGCGGCGTGCCCGGCTCCCCGGTTCCTGGTTCACCCGTCGGCGTGAGGCCCGCTGACGGCGCGGGCATCGTCGCAATCGTCTGCCTGAGCGACTGGAGCTCCTGCGTGACGCTCGAGAGCCGGACGTTCGTGTCGTCCGCCTTCTCGCGGAGGATGCGCGTGGTCTCGATCAGGTTGTCGATCAGCAGCTTCTGATCGGCGAACGACTTTCGCGCGACAGCGCCCTGATCGTCCATCTTCGTGGTGATCACCTTGAGCGTCTCGCCGAGGCCGTGGATCATCTGCTGGAGCTGGGCCTGCTGCTCCTGCAGCATGCGAAGCTCCGCCATGATTTGCTGGTGCTCCTTGTTCGCGGCCGCGCTCGGAAGCGCGGGCGCCCCGAGCACGCCGACCGCCACCATGAACGCCACCACCGCGCCTGTATGCTTCATCGCTCAACCTCGACGGCAAGAGTGATCCCGACCGAACAGACGATTATACCCTTCGACTCGGGGCGTTTCCTTCGCTTCCGCCCCTCGCTCAGGGCGGGCCTTTCGACTCGCCTGCCCTGAGCGAGCGCAGCGAGTCGAAGGGCTCAGGACAGGCCCAACGACAGCTACTTGCTCGTCACGACGAAGTGCGCGCGGCGGTTCTTGGACCACGCCGATTCGGTGTGCGAGGGATCGAAGGGGAACTCCTTGCCGTAGCTCACCGTCTTGAGGCGATCGGCCGGGACGCCGAGCGAGATCAGGTAGGCGCGCGCGGCCACCGCCCGGCGCTCGCCGAGCGCCAGGTTGTATTCCGCGGTGCCCCGCTCGTCGGCGTGCCCCTCGATCGTGATCACCCACTCCGGATACTTCTTCAGGACGCCGGCGTTCGCGTTGAGCGCGGCCTGCCCGGTGCTGTCGATGTCCGCCATGTCGAGGGCGAAGAACACCGGCTGGAACGGGGAGTTCTGGTTGATCTTGTCGATATCGCTGACCTTCAGCGGGTCCTCGGCGATCGGCTCCGGCGGCACGCTGCGGTTCTCGGCGATCGGTTCCGGCGGCATCGGCGGCCGGTTGGCGCTGCTGGCCGGATCCGCCGGCGGCGGCGGAATCGGACGCGCAACGGGCGGCGTCTTCTTGCCGCACGCGCCGACGGTGACGGCAAGGACGATCAGAATCCACAAAGCTGATGTTCGTCTGAAATGCATTCTGCTAAACCCTCCGGCGCTACTGCGACCAGTTCGGATACTTGTTCGTGCCCGTTTTCGTGATCTGCTTCAAGCCGCTGCCGTCACGGTGCATCGTGTAGATCTGCTGACGGCCCGTGCGATCCGACACGAACGCGATGTGGCGTCCGCTCGGCGCGAATGCGGGACTCTCGTTGCTGCCGATGCCGTCCGAGATCGGCCGCGACGATCCGCTGGTGAAGTCGTACACCATGATCTGATATCCGCCGCCGCCGCGGCAGGTATACGCGATCTCGTTGAACGGCGGCGGGGACCAGGTCGGCCGATCGCAATACGATTCGGTCGAGATGCGCTTCATGTCCGTGCCGTCGGCGTTGATGATGTAGATCTGCGGCGTGCCCGTGCGATCGGAAACGAACGAGAGTTGGGTGCCGGTCGGCGACCACGTCGGCGTCGCGTCGGCCATCGGGTGATTCGTCAGCCGGCGGTTGCTCGAACCGTCGCGGTTCATGACGAAGATCTCGACGTTGCCGTCGGGGAGTGCCGACGTGTACGCGATCCTCGATCCATCCTGCGACCACGCCGGCAGATAGTTCTTCGTCTCCGACGTGCCCTTCGCCGGACGCTCCAGGCGCCCCTCGTAAATGAAGGAAATGAAGATGTCCGGATAGTTGTTGCGGTAGCTCGTATACGCGATGGCGCGGCCGTCCGGCGACCACACCGGCGAGAGGTCGAGCGTGGGATACACGGTGACGCGGGTCTCGTTCGCGCCGTCGTAGTCCGAGAAGTAGATGTTTGCCGCGTCGCGGTTCTTGATGTAGCCGGTGGTCGACTTGTCGCCGGTGCGGTTCGACGAGAACGCCAGCTTGGTGCGCGCGATCCCGCGAATCGCGAACTGCTGCTTGTGCAGCTCGTCGGAGAGCGTATGCGCGTAGGTCCGTCCGCCGTCCGCGACCGACTTCAGCGAGCCGGTGTACTGCTTTCCGAGCACCAGCTTTCCACTCGGCAGATGGATCAACCGCGCCTCGACGACGACGCTGTCGCCGCTTTTCCTCACGGTGCCGACGATCACGCCGTCGGCGACGCTCTTCCAGCTGTCGAGTTGCACCGAGTCCGCCGACGTGTGTTTCGGCATCGTCGCCATGACGTCGCGCGGAACCATGTAGAACTCTTTTTCGTACGCGATGTCGTCGAACAGGACCTGCCCGATCGTCTTCGCCGCCTTGACCGTCTCCGGATCGGCCGTCAACGCGGCGAATTCCGGCACCGCCAGCCGCGGCGGCGAACCGGATCGATCGCCGATCTTCAGCTCAATCACATCTGGCTGCTGGCCCGCCGGCGGAGTGGGTGGAGGGGTCTGGGCCGTCAGAACAGCGGCGGCGCAGGCCACAAGGGCGATTGCGAGAATTCGTATTGGTTTCATCAGCGCTGATACTCGAATGTCAGATGGATCGTCAGGTTCTGCCCCGTGTACTGCGCGGGCAATGGCGGTACTTTGCCCGTCTGGTACACGGCGCGCCTGGATTCGAGATCCAGGATCACGTTGTTGCTCGGCTTTGCCACTTCAACCTGCGTCAGCGCGCCGTCGCGGCGGATGACGAACTTCACGACGGCACTCCCCGCGGCACCCTGCTTTGCATTCCAGTTCCGCCTGATCAACTGCAGCATCGTCTGCAGGTATTCAGGGCAGCAGAAATTGTCGAGGCCGAACGTCTGCACGTTCAGCCCGTCACCGCCGCTGCTCGAAAGCCCGCCGAATGGAACCGCGGCGCCGCGCGTATCGATGCGCTCGCCCGGTCTCACTTCGGCGCCGGTCGTCGGCTTGCGCGTGGCCGATGGCGGCGCCGGCTTCTCGACACGCGCCTTCGGTGTCGGCGCCGTCTTCGGTGTCGGCATCACCATCTCAGGCGGCTTTGGCGCGGGCGCTGTTGCAAAGGGCTGCTTCACCTCTTCGCCCACTTGCTGCACGGCTCTGCCCGCAATCTGGTTCCTGCCGCCGGTGTCGGGGCCCGGCGATCCATTCAGCGAGATCGACATGACGACGCGCTCGCGAGGTTCCTCGCTGCCAAACCAGGCGCCGGGAATCAACGCGAGCGCGGCGACCAGCACCACGTGCGCGAACAGCGAATAGAGCACCATGCGCGAGAGCCCTTCGGCCTCGCGAGAGCGTTCCGTCAGGATGTCGGTGACTGACGGCCCGGTGCTCGCGAGCGTTTCACGCATCGGCGCTCATCTCCGGATATCGGGCTGCGACATGATCCCGACCTTCTCGACGCCGCCTTCCTTGAGCTTGTCGAGCACTTCCATCAGATCCTGGATGCTCGCGGCGCCGTCGGCGCGCACGAACACGGACTTGTCCTCGCGCATCAGCAGCTTCTGCCGCGCGCGCTCGGCCAGCAGATCGACCCTGAACTCGTCCTTGTCGAGTTGCACCACCTTGGTGTTGCTGTAGTCCGCGGCAAGCGTCACGTAGACCGGCTGCGCGGCAACCGGCGAGGCGCGCTGCGCACGCGGCAGATTGACCTCGAGCCCTTGCTGCATCATCGGCGCGGTGACCATGAAGATGATCAGCAGCACCAGCATGACGTCGACGAGCGGAACGACGTTGATCTCGGACAGCGAGCTGGCGACGCGCGCCCCGCGGCCGCGGCGTCCGCGTCCGTTGCTTCCACTGCTCGTGTCGTGAATCTTGGGCATATGGTCAGTTATCAGCTATCAGCTTTCGGCTGGTAACTGTCACGTGAAATTCCTTTCCGAGATATTCAAGAACTCCAGCGAGAAATCGTCCATCTCCGCCGCGAAGTGCTTCACGCGATTCGTGAAGTGGTTATAGAAGTACACCGCCGGAATCGCCGCGAAGAGACCCGCTGCGGTCGCGATCAGCGCCTCCGCGATCGGCTGAGCGACGACGCCGAGGCTCGTCGATCCCGCGGCGGAGATTCCCTGAAACGCGATCATGATTCCCCACACGGTCCCGAACAGACCGATGAACGGCGTGATGCTCGCCGTCGTCGCAAGGAATGGAACGTGCCGCTCGAGTTTCGTCAACTCCACGGTGTTCGCGCGCAGCAGCGCACGGTCCACGGCGTCCAGGCTCTTCAAGGTAGGACGAGCGACAGGTTGTGCTGGCTTTGGCTCGCCGGCTTTGTCCGCGCGAAGCTGTGCATTCAGCTCCGCATAACCAGACTGGAAGAGACCGACGAGCGGGCTTTCCGATAACGTCGGACAGACGGCCTGCACTTCCGAGAATTTGCTGCTCTTGCGAAACACGTTCAGGAACGTCGACGTCTGGCTCTCGGCGCGCCGATACGACCAGATCTTGTAGAGGATGACGCCCCAGGAAATCGCGGAAAAGATCAGCAGGACCAGGAGGACGGCCTTCGAGAGGGGAGACGCGTCCGCGATGAGTCTGACGATGTCGGTTTCGGTGCTCAGCTCGCCGGCCCCAGCTGCCGGCTGCGCCGCTTGCGCCCACAGCGCAAGGGCGGAGAAAGGCAAGTGCAATACAGCCCTCCGAAGACGAAATTAACGGGCGCGCCGCTGGGACAGCGCTGACTGTGCAAAAGCGTAACACGGCCCCGATGCGCTGTCAAACATCTGATAAGATGGCACTTGGGCCCGATTCATGCTTCGCTTTCTCGCCATACGCCACCTGGCAGTGATCGATCAGCTCGAGCTGGAGTTCCAGCCCGGGCTGAACGTCCTCACCGGCGAGACCGGCGCCGGCAAGTCCATCGTCGTCGGCGCCGTCGGCCTGCTGGTCGGCGGGCGGGCGTCGGCCGACCTCGTCCGGACCGGCGAGGACGCTGCCTCGCTGGAAGCCATCTTCGAAACCGCCGACGGACGGGAGATCATCCTGCGCCGGGAGATCACTTCGCAGGGCCGGAGCCGCGCGTTCATCGACGGCGCGCTCGCAACGAGCGCAAGCCTGCGCGAGCTGTCCGGCGTGCTCGTCGACCTGCACGGACAACACGAGCATCAGCTGCTCCTCGACGCGGTGACGCACCTCGATCTGCTCGACGAGTTCGCGGGGCTGACATCCATGCGGCCGGCGCTGAAGGAAGCGTTCGACGCCTGGCAGGGCGCGCGTGATGACCGCGAGCGCCTGGCGGCGATCGAGCGCGAGGCCGCCGCGCGCCTCGACTTCGTCTCGTTCCAGCTCGGAGAGATCGAGCGCGTCGCCCCGGTCGCGGGTGAAGACGACGAGTTGATCGCGACGAGGCAGGTGCTCGCGAATGCCGACAAGCTGCAGCGGCTGTGCGCCGATGCGTACGACGCCCTGTACGAAGGCGACAATTCAGCTCTCCACGCGCTGGCGACCGTCTGGAAGAAGGTTGGCGAGCTTGCCGCGATTGACGACCGTTTCGAGCAGTACGCCGCCGCGCGCGAGTCGATCAAGCCGCAGCTCGAGGACCTGTCGTTCTTCCTGCGCTCTTACGCGGCGGACATCGACGCGTCGCCGGCGCGCCTCCAGGAAATCGAGGACCGCCTCGCGCTGCTGGAACGCCTGAAGAAGAAGCACGGGCCGGCGTTGAGCGACGTCCTCGCGAAGCGGGCGTCGTTGAAGCGCGACCTGGACGCGATCGAGAACTCCGCGGAGCGGCGCGCCGAGCTCGATCGGGCGCTCGACACGGCGCGCGCCCGGTTCCTCGAGATTGCCGGCGGGGCCTCGAACCGCCGCCGCGCCGCCGCCCGTCAGTTCGCTGCGGCTCTGGCGGACACGCTCGGCGAGCTGGCGATGCCGCGGACCCGCTGCGACGTGCGCTTCACGATGGCGCCGGCCGAGGCGCAGTGGAGCGAGCGCGGCATCGAATCGGCGGAGTTCTACATTTCGCCGAACCCGGGGGAGGACCTGAAGCCGCTGGTGCGGATTGCCTCCGGCGGCGAGTTGTCCCGCATCATGCTGGCGCTGAAAACACTGGCGTCGACCGACGCGCCCGGCAAGACGCTCATCTTCGACGAGGTGGATGCCGGGATCGGCGGGGCGGCGGCAGACGTCGTAGGGGCACGGCTGCGAAGGCTGTCCGAACGGTGTCAGGTGCTGTGCATCACCCATCTGCCGCAGATCGCCGCGCACGGCACCACGCACTTCAGCATTTCGAAATCCGTGAAGGGCTCGAGGACGTCTACAGAGGTAACCAGGCTCGGCGCCGAGGAGAGGGAAGAGGAGCTTGCCCGGATGATTGGCGGCGCCGAGATTTCGGCGGCCGTGCGAGCTGGCGCGCGAGAGATGTTGGCACTTCGACTCGGTGATACGGGCCTGCCCCGAGCGACGGGCGGGAGCGAAGGAAACGCCCGGAGTCGAGGGGCGAAAGCGAAACAAAGGCAAAAGGCGAAAGGCGAAAGCACCCGGGATGTCACGTAAGTACTTGATCGAAACCTACGGCTGCCAGATGAACGTTCACGACTCCGAGCGCATGGCGGGGCTGCTCGATCAGGCGGGCTATGAGCCGACCGCTGACGAGCGCGATGCGGACGTGATCGTCATCAACACGTGCAGCGTGCGCGAGCGCGCGGAAGAAAAACTCTTCACGCGCCTCGGCGAGATTCGGCAGCACGCGATCGAGACCGGCGATCGGCCCGTCGTCGCGGTCGCCGGCTGCGTGGCCCAGCAGGAAGGCGAGTCGATCCTTCGGCGCTCGAACGCCGTCGACGTGATCGTCGGCACGCAGAACATCAAGCGACTGCCGATGCTCGTCGAGCAGGCGGCATCGCGGCCGGCCGGCAGCGCGCCGGCGATTGACATCAATCCGCTCGAGGACGTGTCGTTCCCGTTAGGGATCGCCCGGCGGAACGATCTCTTCAAGGCGTACGTCACGATCATCGAAGGCTGCAACGAGTTCTGCTCGTTCTGCGTCGTCCCCTACACGCGCGGCCACGAACGCATGCGGCCGGCGGCCGAGATCCTGACCGATGCGCGCTACGCGGTGGCGACCGGCGCGCGAGAAATCCAGCTGCTCGGGCAAATCGTCAATCACTACCAGGCGCCCGACGATCCGTCGTGCGACTTCGCCGGCCTGCTGGAGCGTCTCGACGCAATCGAGGGGCTCGCACGGATCCGGTTCGCCAGCCCGCACCCGCGTCACGTCACGCCGCGGATGATCGACGCGATGCGCCGGCTGCCGAAGGTATGCCGGCACCTGCACCTGCCGGTGCAATCGGGCTCCTCGCGCGTGCTTGCGACGATGCGCCGCCGCCACACGCGCGACGAGTACCTCGCGCTCGTCGACCGCCTGCGCGCGGCCATGCCGGACATCGCGCTCTCAACCGATATGATCGTCGGGTTCCCCGGCGAGACGACGGAAGACTTCGACGAGACGCTGTCGCTCGTCGAGGCGGTGCGGTATCACAGCATGTTCTCCTTCAAGTACTCGCCGCGGCCGAACACGCTCGCGCTGAAACGCATGCCGGACGACGTCGCGGACGAGGAGAAGACGCGCCGGATCGTGGCGCTGCAGGCGCTGCAGAAGGACATCCAGGGCGCGCTTTACGAGGCGGCCGTCGGCCGCGACGAAGAGGTGCTGGTGGACGCGCGCAGCCGCCGGCGGCACTGGGAGCTGTCGGGACGCACCGCCGGGAACACGGTGGTGAACCTCTCGGGGGATCCGTCGTGGATCGGGAAGCTGGTTCGGGTCCGGATCACGGCGGCGAACCCGAACAGCCTCCGCGGCGAGCCGGTGGCCCTGCTTGACAGCGAGGACGTGCGGGCCTAGGTTTCCGAAGAACAGGGTGACGTGATGCAGATTGAAATGACGATCAAGGGCTTGATGGTGGATCCGATTACGAACATGCCCATCATCATCCTGCGCGACAAGGACGGCCAGCGGGTGCTGCCGATCTGGGTCGGCGTGTTCGAGGCGAACGCGATCGCGCTGCAGATCGAGAACGTCACCACCCCGCGGCCGATGACGCACGACCTCCTGCGCAACGTCATCTCCGACCTGAAGGCGGACATCGTCAAGATCGTCGTCTCGGATCTGAAGGAGAACACGTTCTACGCGCTGATTCATCTCGTCGTAAACGGGGAAGCGATGGCTATCGACGCGCGCCCGAGCGACGCGATCGCGCTGGCGCTGCGGGCCCGCGCGCCCATCTTCGTCGAGGACAGCGTGATCGATCACGCGAAGACGATCGACCTCGCGCCCGAAAAAGGCGACTCCGAGCGGCTGCAGAAGTGGCTCGAGAGCCTCGATCCCGACGACATGGGCAAGTACAAGATGTAAGGGAAGTAAGAAGTGATGCAGAAGTGCAGAAGTCATGGCGCCTTCTCTGAGGGATTTTGCATTCACTTCTTACTTCTAACTTCTTACTTCTAACTTTTCGGATACTGAATACCCCCGCCTGGTTTAAGATGTTCCCAATCGGCACATTCGTACCTCGAAGTTCGAACCTCTAACATCGAATGATCGTCGCTATCGCCAACCAGAAAGGTGGCGTCGGTAAGACCACGACGGCCATCAACCTGGCAGCGGCCCTCGCGCTTCGAGGGCGGCCCACACTCCTGATCGATCTCGATCCCCAGGCCAACAGCTCGATGTCGTATATCGACGTGACGCAGGTCACGCGCAGCGTGTACGACGCGATTGCGGAGCCGAACGTGGGATTCCCCGACGTCATCGTGCCCTCGACGACGATGCCGAACCTGTTCGTGGCGCCGTCGCGGATCGCGCTCGCGAAGCTCGAGTCGAAGCTGGTAGGGGAGCTCGACGCGCATTTCCGGCTCAAGGATCGTCTCGAGGCGGTGCGCGAGACCTATCCCAACATCGTCATCGACTGCCCGCCGACGCTGGGGCTGCTGACCGTCAACGCGCTGGTGGCGGCGACGCACCTGCTGATTCCGATTCAGTCGTCCTATTTCGCGCTCGAAGGGACCGACGACCTGCTGGAAACGATTGAGAAAGTGCGCGCGCGGGCGAATCCCACGCTGCGCATCCTCGGCGTGGTGATCACCATGCACGATCGCCGGACCGCGCTCGCGCGCGACATCCGCTCGCAGATCGACAAGGTCTTTGGGGAGAAAGTGTTCAAGACCGTCATCACGAAGAGCGTGCGCCTGGAGGAAAGCCCCGCGTACAAGGAATCGATTTTTACCTTCGCGCCCGACTCGAGCGGCGCGGCGGAGTATTACCGCCTGTGCGAGGAGGTGATGGACCGTGCCTAAGCGAGGACTGCCGTCAACCGTGCGGATGCGCCACGACGAGCATTACGTCGAGGCGCTGACCAGCTCCGCGGGCACGCCGATCGGCCGGATGGTGCCGATCGACCTGATCGACCCGAACCCGAACCAGCCGCGGCAGGTCATGGGCGACCTCTCCGAGCTGATGGCCTCGATCGCCGAGAAAGGCATCATCGAGCCGATCATCGTCCGGCAGCGCGGCCGGCGGTTTCAGATCGTCGCCGGCGAGCGGCGCTACCAGGCGGCGGTCCAGGTCGGGCTCCGCGAGATTCCGATCGTCATTCGCGAGGTGGACGACAACGAGATCGTCGAGATCGCGCTGGTCGAGAACATCCAGCGGAAGGATCTCACCGCGTTCGAAGAGGCGGAGGCGCTCCATGGACTCGCAACCAAGTGCGGCTACACGCACGAGGACATGGCGCGGCGGCTGGGGAAGTCGCGGACGTCGATTACCGAGTCGCTGTCGCTGAACAACATGCCCGACGAGGTCAAAAACCTGTGTCGGCTGGCCGACATTACCTCTAAATCGCTGCTTTTGCAGATAGTTAGGCAAGGCGACCCACAGAAAATGGTCGCCCTGGTCGAGAAAATCGCCCGCGACGGCGGCTCCACGCGCGCCGAAGTGCGGAAAGAGACCGCCAAACCGAAGGCCGGCCGTCCCAAGGCGTTCGTCTTCAGCTACAAGGCACCCACCAAGGCCTTCAACCTCCAGTTGAAGTTCAACAAGTCGCGCGTGGAGCGCGACGAAGTCATCTCGGCGCTCGAAGCGATCCTCAAGGAACTCCGGGCGCAGCATTAGGGGCTTCCGCCTGAAGGGGGTGCTTCCGCCTAAAGGCGGAAGCTACAAGACTGCAGGAAGTCAGAGCGCGGCGACAGGGAGCTTCCGCCTCAGGCGAAAGTTACGAAACGCCGAACACCGCATGAGTGAGCTCCGCCTTTAGGCGGAAGCACCGCAAGTTGTCACGGTCGAGACGCAGAGCAAGCCCAACGCCCAGCGCCGAAGGGCGCCTTTCCGGTCCTAGGCCCCCGGGACCCTGGCCCCTTAGTTAACATAACACTCATTATCAGACCCTAAGGAAAAGCCCAGGAAAAGCCGGCTGTGGAAGGTTTGCGGAGGCTCGAGGCGGGCTACCGCCCTAACGTTCGAATACTGTTATCCTGAGTCGCAAGCGCCGAACGCCGAGCGCCCAGCGCCGACCATCAATGTTGAAGACCATCGACCGCTACCTGATTCGCGAAATCCTGCCGCCGTTCGGCCTCGCGGTCCTGATCTTCACGTTCCTCCTGCAGCTGCCGCCGCTGATGGAGGAACTCGAGCGGCTGGTCGCCAAAGGGGTCGCCTGGAAGACGGTCGGCCACATGATCGTCTTGCTGGCGCCGCAGGCGCTCGGGCTCACGATTCCGATGGGCTTGCTGGTCGGCATCCTCGTCGGCCTCGGCCGCCTGTCGAGCGACCGCGAAGGGGTTGCGCTCCTGGCTTGCGGGGTCAGCCCGTACCGGCTGCTGCGGCCGATCATGCTGCTGGCGACGGTTTCGGCGGCGGCCACGCTCTACGTGATGGTCTGGGCCATCCCGGACAACAACCAGAAGTACCGCGAAATCCTCTACGACGTCATCGCGAAGAAGGTCGAGTCCGACGTCCGCGCGCGCGTGTTCTTCGAGGAATTCCCGCCATGGGTGCTGTTTCCCCGCGACGAGGCGCCGGCCGGACAGCACGGCTGGAAGGACCTGATGGTCGCCAACACCGGACAGCCGGGTCTCCCGGAAATCCATTTGGCCGAGCGCGGCCGCCTCGTGCTCAACCGCGAGCAGCGCCAGGTCGCGCTGATTCTGAGCAACGGGAAGCGGTACCGCACGGCGAAGCCGGGGGAGACCGAGACCTATGAATTCCCCGGTGACCTGATCCTGCAGCTTGACCCGAACTCGGTGTTCCCGCCAATGGATCTGCCGCGCGGGGTCACCGAGAAGACGGTCGCCGAGCTCCGGAAGACGATTGCGGAAAAGGTAAAGAACAACATCTCGCCGCACCCCGAAGTGATGGCGATCCACGCGAAGTTCTCGATTCCCGCCGCCTGCCTGGTGTTCGGCGTGATGGCTCTCGCGCTCGGTCTGTCCGTCGCGCGCGATGGCAAGTTCTCGGGCTTCGTCGTCGGAATCGGGGTGATCTTCGCCTACTACACGGTGATGTTCCTGGCGGAGTCCGCCGCGAAAGGACATCAGGTCCCGGCCTGGACCGCCCGCTGGATCCCGAACCTGGTGCTCGGTCCGATCGGGGTGATCGCGCTGATCTGGCGCGCCAGATACACGGAAGGCCGGCTTCCCTTCCGGATTCCGTTCCGGCTGCCGTCACTCCCCGCGTGGATCAAACGCGCGGCTGACGTGCAGGCGCCAGGCGCCGCAGCCGCATCGCCAGCGCATCGACGCCATACGGGGTCCGGCCGCAGGCCGGGCACGGTGATCGTCGTCAGGATCCCGCGGATGAGAGTCCCTGGGCCCGGCCTGATCGATCGCTACATCAGCCGGATTTACCTGCGGGTCGTCGGGCTCTCGTTCCTCGGGCTGCTCGGCATCTTCTACATCTCGACCTTCATCGACAAGTCGGACAAGGTCTTCAAGGGCCAGGCGAGCGTCGGGGCCGTAACCACGCTGCTCGTCTACATGACGCCGCAGTTCGTCTACTTCATCATCCCGATCGCCGCGTTGCTCAGCGTGCTGGTGACGTTCGGGCTGCTCTCGCGCAGCAGCGAGCTGACGGTGATGAAAGCCTGCGGCATCAGCCTCTATCGCGCCGCCGCCCCCGTCGTCCTCCTCGGCGCGCTCTTCAGCGTCGTCCTGTTCGGGCTCGAGCAGCGCATCCTCGCGCACGCCAACCGACAGGCCGAGATTCTCGACTCGCAGATCCGCGGCAGGCCGCCGCGCACCTACAGCGCGCTGAACCGGCGGTGGGTGATCGGCCGCGACGGCGCGATCTATCACTACGGCTTCTACGATCCGGTCGCCAGCGAGCTCGGGAACCTCTCGATCTACGAGTCGAGGAAGGATCAGTGGGCCCTCGCCTCGCATACGTTCATGAAGCGGGTCGTCTTCCGCGGCGGCGTGTGGCAGGGCGAGGGCGGCTGGCGGATCGACTACAACGCCGCGCCGCCGCAGTGGGCGTCACTCCCCCGCCGGCCGCTGCCGAATCTGGAGGGGCCGGAGTACTTCGCGACCGAACAGCCGCTGGCGGAGATGATGACGGTCCCGCAGCTGCGCGCGTTCATCGACGAGCTGTCGTCGAGCGGACTGAATCACATTCCGTGGGAGGTGGCGCTGCAGCGGAAGATCGCCTTCCCCTTCGTCACCGTGGTGATGACGCTGCTCGCCGTTCCGTTCGGCGTCAGCACCGGACGCCGCGGCACGCTCTACGGCATTGGCCTGGGGATCGTGCTCGCGCTGTCTTACTGGATCATCAGCAGCGCATTCGTCGCGATCGGCCGCAGCGGCGTGCTGCCGCCGTTCCTCGCCGGCTGGGCGCCCAACATCCTCACGGCCGGCGTCGCCGGCTACCTGCTGCTGAGGGCGCGGACCTAGCGAGGCTGCCCCGGCGCGATCTCTTTCAGCGCGGCAATCAGATCGCTCGCCAGCAGGCCGTGGCGGTAGCCTTCGCGCAGCATCCGCTCGGCGAGCTGCCGCGCGATCTGCCCCTGGCGCGCGGTGTTCGTCTTCGGGCTCGCCGCCACGAACGTGCCCACCCCTCGCTTCACGTAGACGGTCCCTTCGCGTTCGAGCGTGCGGTAGGCGTGCTGGACCGTGTTCGCGTTGACCTTCAAGTCCGCCGCGAGATTCCTCACCGCCGGTAACGACTCTCCCGACTTCAGCACGCCGACCGCCACGCAGCGCTGAATCTCGTCGACGATCTGCCGGAAAACCGGCCGCGCGTCGGCCGTGTCCAAGGTGACTAGCACGCTAGCATACTAGCGCACTAGTTCACTAGTAGGCAAGGCGGGCCGTTGAAACTGGGCGCGGGGTTCGGGCTCGGCGCTCGGCGCTCGGCGTTTTGGATTTGGGAGTTGGGCTTGTTGGGAGTTGGGAGTTGGCGCTTTTACCGAACAGCCTGGGCGAGCGCGGCGTCAGAAACCCGGACCCAGCCGGAGGCCCCGGGTTTGGCGTTGGTCAGGTCGATCACGAGCAGGAGCGAGGTCGCGCCGCGGAAGTCAGGCCGCGGTCCGGTCGGGGCGTCAGCAGGAACGAGCTCGCTGATGGGGATGACGATGCGCCGCGGATCCCCGTCGAGGTAGAACGATCGCAGCCAGCGATCTCCCCCGCCGAACCGGAGCTGCGCCGAGACGCGCATCGGGCCGCTCGCGGCGGCGGTCAGCAGGATGCGGTCGAACTCGGGTAGCGGCGGATCCAGGGCCGCGGCCGCCGCGACGTACTGGCTCGTTCGATCGCCCGCCTTCAGCTCGTAATTGAGGACCGCTTCGCCGTCCCGGACGTCGATGCCGCCTTGCGAGCCCTGATCCTTCTCCACCACCCACGGTACGTCGCGAAGATGACGGACCACCTCGAAGAGCGGCTCGGATCCGATCGGTTCGAACATCGGCGCGATCAGGTGGATGGCATTGCCGGCAATCCACGGCACGGGCGGCGTCCCGGGCGCGCCCGGAACGCGGACCTCCGGCCGGCAGGCCATCGCGCTGTCGGGATGGTGACGCAATTCGCCGGACGAAGACTCCCCCGCCTTCTGCCCGCCGCAGAGGAGCACGAGCGTTCCGCCCGGGGGAAGACTCGCCCGCGCGACGATCTCGACGTCGCCCTGAAACGGCAGCGAGTCGCCCATCATGGCTGTGGCGCCATCGACCAGCGCCGAGAAGTCCAGATACGCGGGCGCCGCCAGGCCGTCGATTGCCGAGAAGACACGTCCCCGCCGAATCGCGTCGACGACCACGCGGGCGTCGTCTGGTGCGGAGCCTGTGAGCGCGGAGCCTGCGATCACCGCGGTCGAGAACGAGCGAAAGCTGGCGTCGTAGGACGGGAACGTCGGGATTGGGAACGAGCGTTCTTCGCCAAGGCCTCCGTGTGCATCGTGCGCCGCGAGCGCGACGATCGGACGGCGCGACGCGAGGTCGTCCCAGCGCTCCACCGCGGAGGCAGGCAGACCCAGGATCGACGCGAGCGCGGGCCCCGGACGCACTAGCGCATAGAGCGGAAGCGCCGCCAGGCGCCACACCGATTCGTCGCGCCACTCGCTGTCCGCGTTGAGCCATTCGAGGCCGTCGATCGGCGCGGACCAGTCGGTCCACGCCAGCCCCATCTTCGAGGAGTACGGATGCGCGGCGATGCCGAACCCGCCAAGCCGGCGGACGTCCTCGACGACTGCGGCGGCTTCCCCACCGAGCGGGTAATCCGCCCGACGCATGTCGAGCGCGACGTAATGACCGCCGTTGGTGCTGATTTCAACGGCGTCGATGCAGAGCACGCCGTTGACGTAACGCGGCGGATCGGGAATGCGAGTGCCGTCGCCGTGATCGGCGAAGACGACGAATCGGAGCCCCGCGCGCGCCGCCGCGGCGGCAACCGCGTCGCGGGTTCCCGCGCCGTCCGAGACGCTGCTGTGAACGTGGTAGGCGCCCCGGACGGTACGTTCCAGAACGGCGGGGTTCACGCTGCCTGCGGCCGGGACCGGCGCAGGCGGAAGCGTGGTCGCGACGAAAAGAAAAACGGCGGCCAGAACGGCCGCCGCCATGAGCAGCAGTTTCCTCATGGAACTGCTTTCCTGTGTCCCGGGTCTCTACACACCTGCATCCGCGCGGAGGGCGTTCGCCTTGTCGGTGCGCTCCCACGTGAATTCCGGCTCGCTGCGGCCGAAGTGGCCGAACGCCGCGGTCTTGCGGTAGATCGGCCGCCGGAGGTCGAGCATCTCGATGATCCCGCGCGGGGTCAGCTTGAAGTGGCCGCGCACGATCTCGCTCAGACGGTCGTCAGGCACCTGACCGGTTCCGAACGTATCGATCAGAACCGACACGGGCTCGGCCACGCCGATCGCGTACGCCAGCTGCACCATGCAGCGCTCCGCCAGGCCGGCAGCGACGATGTTCTTGGCGACGTAGCGCGCCATGTAGCACGCCGAGCGATCGACCTTCGTGGGATCTTTTCCCGAGAACGCGCCGCCGCCGTGCGGCGCCGCGCCGCCGTAGGTGTCGACGATGATCTTGCGGCCGGTTACGCCGGCGTCGCCATGGGGACCCCCGACCACGAACCTGCCCGTCGGGTTGATCAGCACGCGCGTCTTCTTGTCCATCATCTCCGCGGGAATCACCCGCGACACGATCTTGTCGACAACGTCTTCGCGCAACGTGTCGTTGGAGACGAGCGAGCTGTGCTGGGTGGAAACGACGACGGTGTCGACCCGCACGGGACGGCCGTTGTCGTATTCGATGGTGACCTGGGACTTGCCGTCAGGTCTGAGGTACTCGAGGACGCCGTCACGCCGCGCGCACGAGAGCCCCTTCACGAGCTTGTGCGCGAGCATGATCGGCATCGGCATGAGCTCTTCGGTTTCGGTGCAGGCGTAGCCAAACATCAGGCCCTGGTCGCCCGCGCCTCCCGGATCGACGCCCATCGCGATGTCCGGGGACTGCTCGTGGATCGACGACAGCACCGCGCAGGTCTCCGCGTCGAAGCCGAACTTCGCGCGGGTGTAGCCGACGTCCTTGATGGTTTCGCGGACGATCCTGGGAAAGTCGACGTAGCAGCTGGTGGTGATTTCGCCGGCGATGATCGCGAGCCCGGTGGTGACGAGGGTCTCGCAGGCGACGCGGCCCACCGGATCCTGCGCGAGGATTGCGTCGAGAATGCTGTCGGAAATCTGGTCGGCGATCTTGTCCGGATGTCCCTCGGTGACAGACTCCGAGGTGAATAAGTAGCGGCCGTTACGGCTCATGTTTGCGGAGCTCCTGCAGAATTACAGAATTACTTGCTCGGTCGTGCCCGAGGAAGCAGAAGCCCGTCATAGGGCGGACGGGCGTATCAAATCCGCCCAATTTATCACATTTAGGTCAGCGTTTCGATGCTTGTCGGCGGGGTGTCCGGCGCCGCGGCCGGGGGCGTCGTCTTCTCCACCTCGATGCTGCAATCGGCGAGCACCGCGGTCAGCGCGCCAATTGCCGCCGCCAGCGGAGCGAGGACGGTGCCGACGACGCCGACCGTCAGCGGAAACTCGGCGACGACGCGGCCGCGCTGCTTGACGACGACCCGCCGGATGTTGCCTTCGTCGATCAGCTTGCCGATTTGCGTGAGAATCTGGTCGGTGGTGCCTTCGATTTTTTCGCGCCAGGTGCGTTCCATACATCAATTGGACGAAACCCGGCCGACACGGTTCCAGCTAGGAGCTGGCGAAGCCCCCGGTGTTTAACGCCGAGGATGGAACCGGTCGTAGACCGCGCGCAGACGGGCTTCCAGCACGTGCGTGTAGATCTGGGTGGTCGAGAGATCGGCGTGCCCGAGCATTACCTGAATCGCGCGCAGGTCGGCGCCCCGCTCGAGCAGATGCGTGGCGAACGAGTGGCGCAGCACGTGCGGACTGATCTCGCGGCTGATTTCCGCCTTGATGCCGTACGCCTTCAAGACCTTCCAGAAGCCGACGCGCGACAGCGGCCCGCCGTCGCGTGCGTTGACGAACAGCCACGGCGAGGTGCGCGTGTGCAGAAGGTGCGGGCGGCCGTCGCGCACGTAGCGTTTCACCCAGTCCACCGCCTGCTGACCGATGGGAACGATGCGCTGCTTGTCGCCCTTGCCGGTGCACGTCAGGTAGCCCTCGTCGAGATTCAGATCGCCCGGTTTGAGGCCGAGCAGTTCGGAGACGCGCATTCCCGTGGCATAGAGCAGTTCGATCAGCGCCTTGTCGCGAAGGCCGCGCTCGGTGCTGACGTCGGGCTGGGCCAGCAGCCGATCGACTTCTTCGAGGTCGAGGAACTTCGGCAGCGCCGGCCATGCCCGCGGCGCCCGCAGGTCCTCGGCCGGACTCTTCTGATCCTGCCGTTCGAGCGCGACGAATCGATAGAACCCGCGGACGCAGGCGACCGTGCGCGCCACCGATCTCGGTGCCAGCCCACTCGACATCAGGCTTCGAACGAAGGCCTCGAGGTCGCGGCGCTGCAGCTGGTCGACAGCAGTCCCGCGCCGCTCGGCAAATGCCGCCAGCGACGCGAGGTCGCGCGCGTAATTCTCGACGGTGTTCGCCGACATCCTGCGGACGTCACGGAGATAGGTCACGTACGCGTCGATCGTGTGGACGCGGGACTCAGGCATGGCCCTGCCTGCGTCTGAGCCACCATTCGAGCGACAGCAGCGTGATGAACGTCAGTGCGAAGACCGTCGATCGCGCGGGGTGAACGGGCGTCATGACAAGCGGTCGAGTCATGCCCGCGAGGAAGCTGTTCAGTCGCGAGAGATCGGAAGTCGATACGGTGACGCCGCCGGTGGCGTTTGCCAGCTGACGAAGAGACGCCGGCGATCCCGCGTCTGCACTCCTTGATCCGGCTGCGACGATCAACGGCTGGCTCGATGTCACGGCCCCCGCGGAGATTTCGACGACGAGCCGGCCTGGCGCGGGCGCTCGGAAGTGTCCGTCGAACACGCCGTCTTCGGCGGCGGGCCACAGGCGCACTGGCCACGCCCCGCCGTCGGCCGCGACGATGCGGCCGGAGACGCGTGGAAACTCGATCGTGCTTCCACTCGAGATGAACTCGGTCGGGCGCAGACGTGCTTTGACGTGCACGAGCTCGCCTGGCGCAGCCGGCCCGGGATCGAGCTCGATTTCGAGCGCGCGCGGAGCCCGGGCGGCCGCGTCGGCGATGAGCGCTTTCCAGAACCGCCCGAACGCCTCGCCGTCCGTTCGATACCGCCACGCGTCGAGTGCTCCGGAAAAGATCGTGCGTCCGGCGCCGGTAGGCCACGAGACGATTACCGGCACGCTTCCCTTCGACTCGCTTCGCTCGCCAAGGGCAGGTCCCTTCTGTCGAGGCAGCGAGGCAAGCGTCTCCACGCCGGCGGAGGGATCGGCGACGATGATGAACTCGGAGCCCTTCATCGCCGGATTCGTTCCGAGAAGCGCGGCGGGCGTCTGGAGAAGTGCCTCCTCGAATCGTGCGACCGGCAGCGAGGCAGCGTAAGGACCGGTCGGCCGCCTGTCTGGCGCGAACACGACCGTGCCGCCTCGCCGCCGAGAGAACTCCGCGAGCGCGGTCAGCTCGCTCTGACGGAGCTCTTCAGGCGCGCCCACCATCACGACGTCGAATCGCTCGAGCGCGCGCGTGGACAGCTGTTCCGGCGGGCTCCCGGCCCGTGCGGAAATCCCGCGCGATGGCCGGGCAAGAGCCGTCACTTCGAATACAGGATCTTCTTCGAGCGCACGGCGGACGAACGTAGCCGTCCAGGACGGCCGCGGCTCGTGAATCAGCACGCGAAGCTTCCGATCCTCGACGATCGCCTGCACGTCAGCATGGTTGTCGCCGGTCGTCACTTCGTTGTCGAGAGGCCCGGCGGAGACGCGAATGACGCCCGCGCCGGCCGCCGGCGGCACTTGCTCGAAGCGCGCCGTGTAGGCCTCTCTGTCCGAGGTCCATCGATGATCGATCGCCGCCAGTTCAATCCCCTGGACCTCGAGCCGAATCCGTGACGTCGCTCCAGCCATCCCGGTCGCCGACACGACCGCCTCGATCCGCGTCGTCAAACCGGTCAGGAGCCGCCGCGGCAGCGCGAGGTGCTCGACAGCGACGTTCGGACCATCGGCGTGAGTTACAACCGATACCGGAATCCCTGATGTAAGACTTTGAGGATTGGCGGCCGTCCCCACCAGAACTACAGCTGCGGCACTTGCGTTGCCGTCAACGGCCACATCGTCTACTTGACGCACACGCTGACGAACCTTGTCGGCCGAGGGCTCATCGGCTGCCGAGGCGGCGCGGACGTCAACGGGAAGCGGCGACTTCCCTTGAGATGTCCATGCAGGATCCAGGACGCCGACACCCGCGACCACGAAGGCCGATGCGCGGAGGATGCTCGTCAACGTCATGGCGTTCGCTTGCCTTCGAGTGCCCATGAACTGCGCAACGGCGACTGCGATGTGAAGTTAATGGGAGGCTGAATCGCTGCCTTACGCGACTCCGCCTGCAAAGCCGTCAACGCCCTGCTATAGGCCGATCGCACATCGTCGGTCGATCGTCCTGCGGCCAATGCGTCGCGCAGCTGTATCAGCGACGCGGAAATACCCTGCCACTCGGTGGTGCCCGCACCGATCGCCAGGGCCTCTTCCGCGAACACTGAAAGCCGCTCCGGGTGCACTCGCGCGCGGTCGTCCGCAAGGAGCGACGGTCCGAGGTCCAGCAACTCGCCAATCAGACGACGGGCGGCGGCAGCCGTGGGATTGGGGGCCGCGTCGTGAAGCGCGCGCCGTGAATCGACTGCTGCCTGAAGCTCGCCGGAAAGTCGTCGTGCAGGATCGAGCCTGCTCCGAACCGGCATGCTGCGCAGGATGTAGCGATTCCGGCCGAAGGCACGCTGCAGCGCTTCGACCGCGGCCTTTGCCGGGGGCAGCGCGCCGGCGGTGCTCACCGCGACCAGTTCCTTTTCCGCATTCCCCATGTGCTGAATCGCCTCGGCAATCTCGCGCCGCGCGCTGTGCTGCAGCCGTCCCTCCTGGATCTCGTGCGAGTGCGCGGCCTCCTCTTCCTCGTCCTCGATCTCGCCGCCGTTCAGGAAAATGAAGTTGGCGCGGACCGCGCGCTGTTCGGCGGCAATATCCGCCGCTTCGCGCGTCACCGCATCGCGGTTCATGGTGCTTTCGCGCCGGCGCAGCCGCTCGATCTTCAGGACGATCATCTGCTGGCTGAGCGCGTAGCGTTCCCGATCCGGCGGCAGCTCGAAGCCGGCGACGGTCACTTCACCCGGCCCCGCGATCTCGACGAAGAAGGTGTCCGACGAAGCGCCGCCGGCCTCGCCGCCGCGCGCGTCCGCGCCGACGACGCGATACACGAGCGAGTCCCCCGGCTGCAGCTTCATCCGCGACAGCGCGAGCGCCGCACGCCCTTTCCAGGACCGCGGATCGTCCCGTTCGAGCGCCAGCGGGATCGTGCCTTCCTGGAATTCGAACTGTTCGCCGGACCCGGAAACCCTGGTAAAGCGCAGCTCGAGCGACGTCAGGCCAAAATCGTCCGTTGCCGCCGCGGAGACAGCGACGTCGGATCGCGCATCGGGCAGCAGGAGATCCTTGCCGGGCTGTTCGATGCGAATCGCCGGCGCGCGATCTGGCGTCACGACAACCGGGATCAGCCTGCGATCGTCCTTGCCTGGCACATCTCGTTCGATCGCAAGATAAGTGCTCTCCGACAGGACGATGCTCGTGCCGCGGCTTGCGACGGCCGAGATCTCGCGCGCGCCGAGACGCGTGCGCCACGACCCGGATCCGGCGATCGACAGTGACATCCGGCTTCCCGCAACGGCTTCGATTTTCTGCGGATTCCTGAGCGTGCGAACCGTTCCGCCCAGATACGACGGCGCGGTGATGCTGACGTCGACCGTCGGCGTTCCATTCTCAGCGGTGCTCACCAGACGCTGAACAGTTTCGCCGACCAAAGAGGCCGCCCGCTGAGGAACGCCAGCCGCGATGGTGATCCACATGGCGGCCGCTCCGGCGCACCAAAGGACCGGCCTGCCGAGCGGAACCGCACGGGATGGTTCGATCTTCGCGAGAACGTCGCCCGCCAGTGAGACGATTCGGCCCCTCATCCGTCCACTGGCTCGCTCCGGATGGCGAAGGAGTTCTTCGCCGGTGATCACGACGTTCATGGCGCCAGGTTCGATGCGCTCCGCGGATTTCGCGGCCTCGGCTTCCGTCCAAAGCCGGCGGCCCCGGTATGCCGTCAACGAGAATGCCGCCATCGCGGCGATCGCAGCCACAATCGCCGCACCCGCGCGGGGCAGACGCGCCGCGATGCCGATCGTCATCACGACGCCGCCGACCCCGAAAGCAATCGCGACGCATGTCAGCAGCCCCGCTGTGCGCAGTCGTCGGGCGAGGACCCTCAGGCGTCCGCGCAACACCGTCTCCGCCGCGACTGGTTCAAGCGGCTGCACGATGCTCCTGTTCGAGTACGGGTCTCCGGCGCCGTACCAACTGCTCGAGGCCAAGAAGGGCCAGCACGCCAAGCCAGCACCATCGCGCGTCGGATGTGTCTGCGTAGCGCCAGACCTCAGCGTTCACGGGAGCAGGCGCGCGGTTCCACCCCGCCAGGCGGCTCCCGTCGATGCGCAGCACTTCCTGCTCGGGATTCTCCACCGCGCCATGACTTGCGACCAGCGTGCTCTGAAGCACGACTGCCGCGAAATAGCTCGACGCCGGCGCCGCGACATCGACGACCAGCTCGCGTTCGAGCGCCGCGGCGCGAAGCAGCGGCACGCCGTCGCGATCGCGCGCCAGGACCGTCCACGCGTCTGATGGCTGAAGCTCGATCGCAGCAACGTCCCGCGACAACCGGACGACTTCAGGATTCGCTTCGAGCACCGCGATCGAGTCGATCATCCATCGCTCGCGGAGCGGCGCGACCCGGGCTGCTTCAGGCGCGTTACCGAAGCGCATGACGATCGGCCGATCTGCGGATGGCGCCGGCGCGCCGGCACGAGCGACCGCTCGCATCAGCGGTCCCTCTTCGCCAGCCCCTGCAAGGATTCTCAGACCGGTCTGCGTCTCGGACGCACCGGCACTCACGGTCGCTTCCGTGCCGTCACGCGAGATCCGCATTGTCTGATTGCGCGCATCGAGCCCGGGCGCACCCAACAGCCGGGGCCCGGCGATCTGTTTCGCGGAGCCATCACCGCCGTCCACGGTCACCAGCCGAAGGCCAATCCCCTGCGGCAACGCTGTCACGTCCGCATCGTCGAGCGCGGCGAGCTGGAAATCGGAAACGATCACTGCTTCGCGGCGGGCTGGCGGCGCGGCCTCGAGCCATCGCGCGGCACGGCGCAGGCCATCGCCGAGGTCGCTGGTTTCGATGCGGAACGCCGCCGCGGCGCTTGCGGCCTCGGCGGACGCGACGTCTACCGCTTCGTCGCGTGCCGTCCGGCCACTGCCGATCCGCGTGTCCATGCTCTCGCTGCGATCGATGACGATCGCTCTAGCCACGCGCGAGTTCCATGCATCCAAGCGCGCCTGCGTGAGCACCAGCGGCTGCGCGAGCGCAAGAACCGCGAGCGCGACGATTCCAGCGCGAATCAACAGCAGCCACAGATCCGACGGAGGACCGACCCTGATAGCGGCGACTTGTGATGGCCGAACGAACCGAATGGTTGGGAACGGAACTGTCGGCGCCCGCCGCGTCCGCAGCAGGTGGATCAGCAACGGCGCGGCGATCAGCGCGAGTCCCCAGAGTGCGGCCGGCTGGAGCCACGCGATCATCGTCGAGCACCCGCGGCGCGGCGAAGCAGGTATCCGCGAAGGGCCGCGTCAAGAGGCACGTCGGTTGTGATCAGCGTGTAATCGATGCCGTTCGATACGCACCGCGTTCGCCATCGCTCGAGGAATTCGCCGAACGCCCGGCGATAGTCCTGAGCCGTTGCCGCGCCGGCGAGCACGTGATGCTTCGACTCGAGATCCTCGAGACGAACGTCACCCCTGAATGGAAAATCGATCTCCTCGCGGGTGAGCAGATGAAAGACTGCGACCTCGTGGCCAATGCGCGCCGCCCGCCGCAGCTCCTCTTCAATCCCGCTGTCCTCGTCGTACAGATCCGAGACGAGCAGCAGCAGTCCGCGGCGTTTCAGGAGATCCGTCGCACGTTTCAGCGCGCCGGCTGTCGCCGTTGCGCCGCCCGCCTCCATTTTCGACAGCGAAACGAGCACGCTGCGCAGGTGCGCCTGTCCCGATCGGCTTGGTATGTAGGTCCGCAGCGCCTCGTCGTACACGACGAGGCCAACTGCGTCCCCTTGCGACGAAATCAGGTGCGCAAGCGCCGCCGCAAGCAGCCGGGCGTAATCCAGCTTCGTGATCGGCTGCGATCCCGCGTACGCCATCGACGCGCTCGCGTCCACCGCCACCTGCGCCACGAGGTTCGTCGTTTCGCGGTACTGCTTCGTGTAGAAGCGGTCCGTCCGGGCGAACAGCTTCCAGTCCACGTACTTGAGATCGTCGCCGGGACGGTAGTGGCGGTACTGGCTGAACTCAGCGCTGTATCCGTGAAAGGGACTTCGGTGCAGACCGGCAACGGTCCCGTCGACGGTGACCCGCGCGACAAGCTCGAGATCGCCGATTGACGTCAGGAGGACCGGATCAAGCATGAGGAGGCGCCGGACGATTGTTATGCGGGCATGTGCTCGAGCAGACGTCCGATGATCTGATCCGCGTCGATGCCGTCGGCTTCGGCCTGAAAGTTCATCAGCAGTCGGTGACGCAGGACCGGCAGTGCGACCGCGCGAATGTCCTCGTGCGCGACGACGCTGCGGCCTTCGAGGAGCGCGCGCGCCTTGCCGCCAAGCAGCAGCGCCTGCCCCGCTCTCGGTCCCGCACCCCAGCGGACCCACTTGGTGATCCACTCCGGAACGTCTTCGGCGCTCGTCCGTGCGCCTCGCGCAGTTCCCTGCGACGCGGCGTTCCGCGGACGAGTCGCGCGAACCAGACGGGCGGCGTAGTCGACGACGTTCTCGGCGGCCGGGACCTCCCTGACCAGCGAGTGCAGCCGTTCGATCTCGTCACCCGAGGCGACCACCGCGATCTGCGGTTCGGCGGTGCCGGTGGTCGCCGCCAGGATGCGGCGCTCTTCGTCCGCCGTGGGATAGTCGATGACGACGTTGAACATGAACCGATCGAGCTGCGCCTCCGGCAGCGGATAGGTGCCTTCCTGCTCGATCGGATTCTGGGTGGCCAGCACGAACAGCGGCCGTTCGAGATCGAACCGCACGCCGCTGACCGTCACCTGGTATTCCTGCATCGCCTCGAGCAGCGCCGCCTGCGTTTTCGGCGGCGTGCGATTGATCTCGTCGGCGAGGATGATGTTCGCGAAGATCGGACCGCGGATGAACCGGATGACGCGCTTGCCGCTCGTCCTGTCCTCCTCGATCACTTCCGCGCCAAGGATGTCGGACGGCATCAAGTCCGGCGTGAACTGGATGCGGTTGAACTTGAGATCGACCGCGTCCGCCAGTTTCTTGATGAGCAGCGTCTTCGCCAGCCCTGGCACGCCGCGGAGCAGGCAGTGTCCGCCGGCCAGGAACGCGATCAGGATCTCCCGGATGACCCGCTGCTGACCGACAATCGCTTTTGCCAGCTCGCGTTCGAGCCGCGCCGCCACTTCGGCCACACGCTCGAGCGCCATGGCGTCCGCCGCGCGTGTCAGGTGAAGGTTCCGGTCGGTCATCCTTGCGGAGTGCACCTCTGCAAACTGCCAAATCCCACTCCCAACTCGGACTCCCACGTGCCAACTGCCAATTCTTTCCTGGGCTTGGGGTTCTTGGGAGTTGGGAGTTGGGAATCCGTTTGGGAGTTGGGAGTTGTGGCGTTGGGAGTTTGACACCTCAAGTATCGAAGAGTACTGTTAGCGGTTGGCTCGCACGAAGCGCGCCGGTGCGGAAACCGTTGCATGACTACGCAATCGAAGTGGCAGGGGCTGCCGACGGAAGCCATCAATCCCGTCAGCCTCGCCGTCGACAAGGCGCCGGTCGTCGACATCATCGAGATGGTGATCGACGAGGACCGGAAAGTCATCGCCGCCGTTCACAAGGAGAAAGAGCGCATCGCGCACGGCGTCGAGATCATCGCCCAGGCGCTGAAAAAGGGCGGCCGCATCATCTTCGTCGGCGCCGGCACCAGCGGGCGGCTCGGCGTGGTCGAAGCCTCGGAGATGCCGCCGACGTTCGGCACGTCGCCCAACATCGTCCAGGCGATCATGGCCGGCGGCCAGGACGCCGTGTTCCGCGCCAAGGAAGGCGTCGAGGACAACTACGAAGAAGGCGCGCGCAGCATCGCGCGGCTGCGGCTCAGCAAGAAGGACGTGGTGGTCGGCGTCTCGGCGAGCGGCATGACGCCGTTCGTGCGCGGCGCGCTCACGCGCGCGCGCAAGGCGGGCGCGAAGATCATCTTCGTCACCTGCTGGCCCGGATCGGAGCTGCAGACGTTCGTCGATCTGCAGATCGCGCCCGCCGTCGGCCCCGAAGTGATCGCCGGCTCGACCCGCCTGAAGGCCGGCACCGCGACCAAGATGGTCCTCAACATGCTGACGACGATCGCGATGATCAAGGTCGGCAAGACCTACGGCAACCTGATGGTGGACGTCCAGACCGGCTCGGAGAAGCTGAAGGATCGCGCCCGCCGCATCATCGGCATCGTCACCGGGATCGACTACGATGCCGCCGACGCGCTCCTGAAGCGCGCGAAGTGGAACGTCAAGGCCGCGATCGTCATGCAGAAGAGCGGGCTGACGCTGCCGCAGGCGCTGCGGCGGCTCAAGAAGGCCGACGACTCGGTCCGCGACGCGATCGGCGAGGACATCGAGCCGCGCCGACTCTCCGCAGCTGCCAGCTGCATTGATAATCGCTAGTCAGGCAACAGCCTCACTCGATTACGAGCTGCTACTGCCGGAGCCGTCCGGTCCGACCGCTGGTCCGGATCCAGCAACAGCTTCCCCGCCGCCGCCGCGTCGACACGACCTCCACGTCGGGATGCAGCTGAAGGAACGACGCCGGCAGCGTCGTCGTGATCGGTCCGTTGACCAGCCGTTCCACGCACGCCGCCTTCGATCGGCCGGTCGCGAGCAGCACGATCGCCCGCGCCTGCAGGATCGTCGCCATCCCCATCGACAGCGCCTCGCCAGGAACAGCGTCGGGATCGCCGCCGAACAGCGCGGCGTTGCTGCGGCGCGTCTCGGGCTCGAGCGCGACGCGATGGGTGCGCGCCTGCAGCTCGCGCGCCGGCTCGTTGAAGCCGATGTGCCCGTTGCTGCCGATGCCGAGGATCTGAAGGTCGATGCCGCCGGCCGCGGCGATCGCCTGCTCGTAGCGCTCGCACTCCGCGTCAGGATCCGCCGCGGCGCCGTTCAGGAATTCGATCTGCGCAGCGCGAAAGTCGACACGGCTCGAACAGGTGCATCTCCATGAACTGCGCGGTAGCTGCCGGGATGGTCGACGGCATGCCGAGGAACTCGTCGAGGTTGAAGGTGCGGACGCGCGAGAGATCGAGCTGCCCGCGCTCGACGCAGCCCGGCGAGCTCCTGGTAGAGGGAACCGGCGTCCTGCCGGTCGGCAGGCCGAGCACGAGCGACGGCTTCGCCGACACGTGGCCGGCGATCCGTTTCGCCAGCGCACGCGCCGCGGCGCGATCGTTCGGGAAGATCGTGACGCGAATCTCGCAGGGCTCGTGCCATCAGTGCTGCTTGTAGATGGGAATCGAACGCGCCGCCGCGGGCTTCCTGCAGAGCGAGCGCGACGGCGCCGCTCGCCGGCTCGCGTTCGAGCACGCGCGCATCGCTGTGCGGCGACGGCCACCGGCAGCCGGCGCCTCAGCTCGTCGCGCAGCCACGGCACCGCGCGGAAGATCCCGCCCGACAGGATGAACGTGAACGGCTCGCCGACCATTCCGAGACGTCGCGCGACGGAGACGCCGGACGCCTCGAGCTCGTCGGCGGCGCTGCGCAGGATGCCGATGCGCCGCTCGTCGCCCTGCGCGGAACGCCGCCTGCACGCACTGCGCGAGCGCCCCGATCGCCGACGGCTTCAGATTGCTGTGATAGACCTCGTGCAGCAGGTCCTGCGCCTGCGACACGCCGAAATGCGTGCAGCAGCAGCGGCGTCAGCGCCGTTTTCGGGCCGCGCTGGTCGGCTTCGCGCAGCACCGCCCGCAGCGCCGCCCGGCCGATCCAGTAGCCGCTGCCCTCGTCTCCGAGCACGTAGCCCCAGCCCCCGGCCCGCGCCGCCTCCTGCGCGCGTTGCGGCCGTAGGCGATCGAGCCGGTGCCCGAGATGATGACGACGCCCGGCTTGACCGGCGCGCCCGCTTCGAGCGCGACCAGCGCGTCGTTGACCACCAGGATGCGCGCCTGGTAGCCGATGCGCCGCATGATTCCGCGGACGATCGACGAATCGTCCGGCCGATCGACGCCGGCAATGCCCAGGCAGATCGCGGCGGGGACGATGTCGCGGTCGCCGATCGCCTCCTCCATGACGTCGTGCAGGACCTTTTCGACCTGCAGCTCGCCGACCGCCTGCAGGTTGGCGCCAGGCGCGCGGGCCTCTGCGATCAGCGTGCCGTTCTCATCCGCCAGATGGCAGACGGTCTTGGTGCCGCCGGCATCGATGCCTAGGACGTGAAACATGTCGGAGCCAGGGTGCCAGGTGCCAAGTGCGGGTCCAGTTCCACGCAAAAACGGCCGGCGGATGATCCGCCGGCCGTTGCAGAAACACGCCGACGCAGTTTACCAGAACAGCTTGAGGCTGAACTGGATCTCACGCGGCGCGCGGGCGCCGGTGACCTGGCCGAAGGTGTCGGTGCCGCCGATGTCGCAGCGGTTCAGCGTCACCGTCGTCGCCGCGGCGCACGCGAGGTCGACGGTCGTGAACTGGAGCTGGTTGAACGCGTTGATGAAGTCCGCGCGGAACTGGATACGGCCGGTGTCCCACGGGTAGAAGTTCTTCGACAGCGCGAGGTCGGTCTGGTTGCGGCCCGGCAGCCGGAACGCCGCGCGCGGCGAATCGCCGTACGTGCCGTCGCCCGGAGGCGCGAATGCCGCGGGATTGATCCAGTAGACGCCGCCCGACTGCTCGCCCGCACCCGGATCGCCCACCATGTTCGCGCGGCCGCCACGGCGTCCGCCGTTGGTGTTCGCGGTGATGCGTGCGGCCGGCGCCCCGGAGTTGATCTGGGTCAGCCCGGAAATCTGCCAGCCGCCGAGCGCCGCCTTGGCGAACCAATTCGTCGAGTCGCGGAAGAACGGCAGCTCGTAGATGTAGGTCGCCGAGAAGATGTGGCGGCGATCGGTGCGTGCATCCGCGTACTCGACATCGAGATCGAGCGGATTCTGCGGAAAGTCGACCGCGTCACGATCGTTCGACGCCGTCGTGCGGTTGCGGCTCAGCGTGTAGTTCAGCGTCAGGGTGCCGGCGCGTCCCTGGTCGTGGCGGAACTGCGTCAGGAATCCCCAATAGTTGCTGTAGGCCGTGGTCTGGCGCATGGTGATCGCGCCGTAGCCGACATACGGCCGGACGAGATTCAGGTTGCCGTTGACGCCGACCACGTCGGCGGGCTGCGGCTGGTTGATATCCAGCGGCTGGATCAAGTCGTCGCCGCGCGATCCGACGTAGCTCACGTCGATGAAGCCGCGCGGGTAGACCTGCCGCTGCACGCCAATGTTCCACTGTTGCGTCCGCGGAGTGTCGAACGGCGCGCTACTCGCGATCAGCGAGCGCAGCCCCACTGTTCCGGCTGGCGCCCCTGCACTCGGGTTCGACAGCGCGGGATTGAGGAGCGACACCGTGTTGGCATAGGGCGGATTCGTAAACGCGTTCTGCTCGAAGATGCCGACCAGCGGTTGATCGTAGTAGAGGCCGTAGCCGGCGCGCACGATCATCAATCCGTTGCTCTGCGGATCCCACGAGACTCCAACCCGTGGCTGGATGTTGTTCTTGTCGGTCTCGTAGATGCCGCGGTCGAACGGATTGCCCTCCCGGCCCGCCACGATGATCCCGTTCAGCGGATTGCCGGTGCCGGCGACCAGCAGCGTGCCAGCGGCGTTGGCAAAGGTTGGCGCCTGGGCACGGTTGTAGAGCTCGGGCAGGAAGTTGGTCAACACGTCGTTCTTGTCGATGACCTGCGGATAGAACCCGTAGCGGACGCCGTAGTCGAGCGTCACGTTCGAGCGGATGCGCCACGTGTCCTGCGCGAACATTTCGTAGCGGTTGAAGCGGAGATGATTGGTGATGTCGATCTCGGACTCGGCATAAGTGCACGGGTTGCCGCACAGGCCATCTCGATTGCCCGTCAGGAAGTTCTGGAATGCCGTACGGCCGCCGCCGACGCCGAACACGAAGCGGCCATGGGTCTCGTTGTTGGCGTTCTCGTTCTTCTGCTCGAACGCCATGAGAAAGCCGCCCTTGAACGTGTGATGGCCACGCGTGTGCGTGTAGCTGTCGCTGACCGTGTGGTTCCAGGTACTCGATGTTGAAGCCCTGGATCGGACCGGCGAGCGCCAGCCCGGCGACGTTGATCACCGGAATACGATTGTTGAGGTTCTCAGGGAACAGCTCGGGAGTCGTGAGCCCGTACTCCGGTCTCGTGTTGCGGTTGTCGTCCGGATCCGTCGTGACAATCTTGTTGCCGGAGAGCTGATAGCGGAACTCGTTCAACCCGTTCCCCATCGTCGTGCGGAGCTCTGTGGAGAAGACGTTGCCGGGCACATTGGTGTCGGTCGCCGCGATGTTTGGCACCGTCACATTGAAGAACAGTCCGCCCGGCTCGACCGTCTGGCTCAGGTCGTGCGTATAGCGGCCAACCAGTTTCCAGTTCCGAGCGAGGTCGTAGTCGACCCGCACGACTTCCTGGCGCGTGTTGTTGATGTTGGGAACGGTGCTGACGAACTGATTGACGCCGGAATTCGGCGCCGGCCAGAGCTCGAGCAACCGGACGGCATTGGGATCGCGATTCTCCGGCGCCACGTAGTTCGCGTTCGCCGGATCGTTCAACCACGCGGGGTTGACGACTACGGCAGTCGTCGATCCGGGTGCGCGGGTAATGCGCCGCCACTCCTGCGAGAAGAAGAAGAACGCGCGGTCGCGCCACGGAAGAATCGGGCCGCCGACGGTGTAGCCAAAGTTGTTGTAATCGAGCTTCGGCGCCTCTCTGAGCGCTTCCGTGCCGGCGCGCTTGCGCGCCCACGTGTTCGCGTTCAGCTTCTCGTCGCGGAAGAACTCGTACGCCGTTCCGGAGAAGTTCTGCGTGCCGCCGCGCGTCACGATGTTGACGACACCGCCGCCGCTCCGCGGCCATTCAGCCGCGTAGCTGCTCGTGATGATCTTGAACTCCTGAATCGACTCCAGCGTCGGCGTGGCCAGCAGCGTGATGTTCGACCCGACGTCGACGTTCGACACGCCGTCGACGAGCCAGTTCACGCCGTTGCGCCGGCTCCCGTTGATCGAGATGCTGATCGTGCTGGTAAGACCGACGCCGACTTCGTCGGAGAGATCGCTCGACACGCCTGGCACCAGCGTCGCGAGCTGAACGAAATTGCGGTTGTTGAGCGGCAGCTCCTGGACCTGCGTCGGCCCCATGAGGCTCTGCACCGCCGGCGTCGGCTGGACGAACTGCGACGCGGCGCTGACCTCGACGGTCTCGGCGACGCCGACACCCAGCTTGCCGTTCACCTCGATGCGATCGTTGACGTGCAGCTCGATCGCCCTTGCGACCATCGGCTGGAAGCCAGAGAGGTTGAACGTGACCTCGTAGGTGCCCGGCCGCAAGGCTGCCGCCTGATAGCGGCCGCTCTCGTTGGTGACGAACTCAGCCGTCCGCCCGGTTTCGATGTGCTTGACGACGACCGTGACACCCGGAAGGATGGCGCCGGTCTGATCGGTGACGACCCCGACGATGGTGCCCGTCGTTTCCTGCGCGGCGCCAGGGGCCGCGAGTCCCACCACCAGCAGGATGCTCGACAGCATCTGCCAGCCGTACGTACTCCACTTGCTCATGCACTCCCCCATACATGAAGACAGTTTTGTTACAAGTTCGTAATACGAGCGAACTCTACCACGTGCTACGTGCGACGTGCTACGTGCTCGTGCACGTGCGACGTGCGACGTGCTGACTTGTCACGTGCCACGTGCTGGCACCTGGCACCTGGCACCTGGCACGTGGCACGTGGCACGTGGCACGTGGCACGTGGCACGTGGCACCGACTCAGTTCTTCTTGATCCCAGACACCTGCTTAAGGAGGCGATCGCGCAGCAGCTGGTTCAGCTCCACGGCCCTGGCCTGAGCCGTCCGGGATTCCTCGGCGCGTCCCGCCTTCTTGAGCGCCCGGGCGTAAAGGAACCATGCGCTGGCGTCTTCGGGGGCCCGCTCGATCGCTCGCTGAAGCGATCGAACGGCTTCCTGCGGATGATCCGTGTCCAGGTGCGCCCGTCCCAGGTCGCGCGCGATATCCGCGCGGGACGGATCGAGCGTTGTCGCGCGTTCGAGCAGCTCGAGGGCCCGCTGCGCGTTGCCGCGATCGAGCTCCAGAACGCCGAAATAATAGTGAGCTGAGACGTGGGACGGATTCAGGGATATCGCCTTCTGAAACGCGGCGGCCGCCTCGTCGTACGCGCGTTCCTTATATAGAGCGAGGCCGAGTGAGTAGCGCGGCTGGGCCGCTGCGGCGTCCAGTCGAATGGCCGCCTTGTAGTGAGCCGCCGCCCGCGTCCAGTCCTGGCCGGCGTCCGCGACGTCGCCGAGCAGCATCTGCGTTTCGATCCACGCCGGGGCTGCAGATTCGAGGAGCCGGCTTGCGATCCGGGCTTTGTCGATATCGGCCGTGCGAAGCCACGCGCGGCCGGCGGCGAGCAGCACATCACGATCGCGGACGCCCGAATCGATGCTGCGCTGCAGCACCGGCGCGGCCTCCGCCTCGCGGTGCAACTGCATCCACGCCAGGCCCAGCGCCGCGTGAACGGCGGGAGGCGCCGGATCTTTCGCATATGGAGCAAGCGCGACGGCCGCACCGGATGCGTCACCGCTCTTGAGCAGCGCGATCCCGAGATTGAAGCGCGCGCCATCGAGTGAGGGATTCAACGCGAGCGCGGCGCGTGCGGCCGCGGCAGCGCCCTTGAAGTCACCGGCGCTGCTGCGCGCTGCGGAAAGATTGACCTTCAGCTCTGGCCAGTCCGGCGATTCACGCTCCGCCGCTTCGAGCAGCGCGATCGCCTCGCTGGCGCGCCCGGCCTGCGCCGCCGCATCGGCGCGTTCGATCAGCACGCGCGCTCTCGCACGACCGTCGTCTTGAGCCGAGGCGGGCGCCGCCAGGATGAGGACGATCGCCGCAGCGATGCGAACAACCCGCCGGGACATGCCTCGAATCATACAACCGGCAAGATCCGCGTAAATCCGCGTTCCGTCAATTCAGATCCGCGTGAATCCGCGTTTCGTGAATTAGCCGCGTAAATCCGCGTTTCGTAAATTGAAGATCCGCGTAAATCCGCGTTTCGTGAATTCAAGATCCGCGCAAATCCGCGTTTCGTAAATTCAAGGGCCGCGTAAATCCGCGTCTTATAATGCGCGGATGCGTGCGCTGGCGACCTTCGCCGCGTTGAGCTCGTGCGCGGCGCTCGCCTTCTCCGCTCAGCCCGCCGCCGTCCGCTTCGAGAACGTCACGCAAGAAGCCGGGCTCGCCTTCACCCACGTCGGCGGCGGCACCGCCGAGAAGCGCTACATACCGGAAGTGATGAGCGGTGGCGTCTGCGCCGACGATCTCGACGGCGACGGCTGGACCGACCTCGTGTTGGTCACCGGCGGCAGCTTCGCGTCTGCCGCTGGCCAGGCGGCTCCCCCGCCCCATGGGATCTTTCGAAACACCGGCAAGGGGCGATTCGAGAACGTCACGGAAAAGACGCGCATTACCAACGGGGGCTGGGGTATGGGGTGTGCGATCGCCGACTACGACAACGATCGGGATCTCGACATCTTCATCACGAACCTTCTCGTCCCGAACCAGCTGTGGCGCAACGACGGCAAATGGACGTTCACCGATGTGACGAAGGAGGCCGGCGTCGGCGGCGGTCCGGGCCGATGGAACACCGGCGCCACCTTCGGCGACTTCGATCACGACGGCCGCCTCGATCTCTTCGTCGCCGGCTACGTGCGCATGGATCCGGCGAACCTGCCGGAGCCGGAAAAGACACCGGAGTGCCGGCATCGCGGGCTCGTCACCAACTGCGGGCCTCGCGGGCTGCCGGGCGAGCGCGATCTGCTCTTTCGCAACGCCGGGAATGGACGATTCGCGCCAGTGGACGGCCCGATCGATCCGAAATCGTTCTATGGGCTCGGCGCGGTCTTCCTCCCGCTCGGTCCCGACGGCCGCATCGAGCTGTACGTCGCGAACGACTCGACGCCGAACGCGCTTTATCGATTCGCCGACGGTCGGCCGCGCGACCATGCGATGGAGTCGGGCGTCGCGCTGAGCGAGGAAGGACACGAACAGGCGGGGATGGGGATCGGCTGCGGCGACTACGACCGCGACGGCCGGCTGGATCTGTTCGTCACGAACTTCGTCGACGACTACAACACGCTTTATCGCAATCTCGGCGATGGCCTGTACGAGGACGTCACGCGGCGCCTGCGGCTGGCGCAGCCCGCGTGGAACTACATGGGCTGGGGCACCGGCTTCGCGGACTTCGATCATGACGGCCAGGACGATCTGATCGTCGCCAACGGCCATGTCTATCCGCAGGTCGATTCGCTCGAGCTGCCGTCGAAATGGCGGATGCCGCTGCAGGCGTTCATGAACCGTGGCGCGCGCGGCTTCGAGGAGCTGCCCCGCGACGCGCTGCCGGGTGTCGCCGTCGGCCGCGGCCTCGCGCTCGGCGATTTCTGGAACGACGGCCGCCTCGGTTTCGTGGTCAACAACCTCGACGGGCCGGCAGCGATGTATCGACCGGTCGCGACTGCAGGAAACTTCATCGAACTCCAGCTCGAAGGCAAAACGATTTCGGATGCGACCGGCGCGCTGGTGACGATTCGCATGCCGGAGAGTCAGGTGACGAAGTACGTCGCCAGCGGCGGCAGCTACCTGTCGTCGCACGATCGGCGCGTTCACGCGGGCGTGGGCACCGCGGCGACAGTTCAAGTCGCGATCAGGTGGCCGGATTGGACGATGCAGGATCTCGGGACCCTGAGAACGAACCGGCGATACAAGGTCGTGCAGGGCGGACCGGCGATCGAGCTCCAGTGAGCACGTCGATCTCCGTTGACAGTAGAGCCTCTAACCTGTTACTTTTTCTCGGTTTATGCGATCTACTGGAACCCGCGCCGGGCGGGTGCCCACGCTTGTCGTCCTCGCAATCGTCCTCGGCATTCTTTTTTTCATCCCACGCGCAACCACCAACGCTGCCCGCCAGGAACGGACGGAGATTCGCGCGCTGTGGGTGCTGCGCACGTCGCTGACGTCGCCTCAGGCGATCGACGACCTCGTCGCGTCGGCGCACGCGAACGGATTCAACACGCTGCTCGTCCAGGTGCGCGGCCGCGGCGACGCCTACTACTCGAGCGAGCTCGAACCGCGCTCTATGGAGCTGCAGCGCCAGCCGCTGACGTTCGATCCGCTTGCCACCGTGCTCGAACGCGCGCACGCGGCGGGCCTCAGCGTTCACGCATGGGTCAATGTCAACCTGGTGTCGAGCGCGGTGGACCTGCCGATCGCGCGCAACCACATCGTGCTGCGCCATCCGTCATGGCTGATGGTGCCGCGCGATCTCGCACAGGACCTCGCGCGCATCAAGCCGGACAGCCCCGCCTACGTCGGCAGGCTCGCGCGCTGGACGCGCACGCAGCTCGACGAGATCGAAGGACTCTACGCATCGCCGGCGATTCCCGAGGCGGCGCAGCACGTCGAATCGGTGGTGCGCGACATCGCTTCGCGGTACCCGGTCGACGGCATCCACCTCGACTACGCGCGCTACCCGTCCGCGCGGTTCGATTACAGCGCGGCGACGCTCGCGCAGTTCCGCGCGTCGATCCGGCCGAAGCTCGCAGCCGCGGTGCGCCGCGAGCTCGACGCGCGCGAGCGCATCGATCCGCTCGCCTACCCGGACGGGCTGCCGGCTGAATGGAAGGAATTCCGCATCAGCCGGATGACGACGCTGATGTCGAACCTGCGCAGCGCGGTGAAGACGGCGCGTCCGCACGCGCTCGTCACCGTCGCCGCCGCGCCGGATCTCGACGAGGCCTACAACCACAAGCTGCAGGACTGGCGTGGATGGCTGCAGACGGGACTCGTCGACGCCGTGGCGCCGATGGCCTACACGCCGGAGGCGAAGCGCTTCGCCGAACAGATCACCGCGGCGCGCGACATCGTCGGCGGCAAGGGCATCTGGGCGGGCATCGGCGCCTACCGGCTGACGGCTGAGCAGACCGTCGAGAACATCCACACCGCAAGACGGCTCGGCACGGCAGGCATCGTCATTTTTTCCTACGACAGCCTGATCGACCCCAAGCAGACCAACGCGGGCTACCTTGCCGCCATCGGGAGGTCGTTCGCGCGCTCGGCCTCGTCAGACGGATCGCGGTGAGCGCAGACCTTCGCCAATCGCTAATCACTAATCACTAATCGCTAATTCTTAATCCTCGATGGTCCTGACCTGGCTCGATTACGTCGTGATCGCCGGGTATCTGCTCGCGATCACCGCGTTCGGCTCGTGGTTCGCGAAATTCCAGAAAACCACTCGCGACTATTTCCTTACCGGCCGCTCGGTTCCGTGGTGGGCGATCTGCTTCACCATCGTGGCCACAGAGACGAGCACCCTCAGCTTCATCGGCGTCCCCGCCGGCGCCTACGCCGGCAACATGACCTTCCTGCAGCTCGCGTTCGGCTACATCGTCGGGCGGCTGCTCGTGAGCGTGCTGTTCATCCCGCCCTACTTCCGCGGTGAGCTGTACACGTCGTACGAGCTGCTGCAGCGGCGGTTCGGACCCGACGTCAAGAACATCGCCGCGGCAATCTTCCTGATCACGCGCACGCTGGCCGACGGCGTGCGTCTCTTCGCCACCGCGCTCGTCATCACCGTCGTCACGCAGATGCCGGTGACGTGGACGATCCTCATCGTCGGCACCGCGATGATCATCTACACGACGCGCGGCGGCGTGTCCGCGGTCATCTGGACCGACGTCGTCCAGATGTTCGTCTACGTCGCGGGAGCGCTGGTCGTGTTCCTGGGCCTCCTGCAGCAGATAGATGGAGGCTGGAGCTCGGCCGTCGCTGTGGCGAGCGCCGCCGGAAAGTTCCAGGTCTTCGACTTCACGCTCGATGCGACGCGCACTTATACGTTCTGGGCCGGCATGCTCGGCGGCGTCGCGTTGACGCTTGCCACGCACGGAACGGATCAGTTCCTCGTGCAGCGGCTGCTTTCCGCGCGGTCCTCAAAGGATGCGCAGCTTGGTCTGATCCTGAGCGGCTTCGTCGTATTCGCCCAGTTCGTGCTGTTCCTGATCATCGGCGCGCTTCTCTACGTCTTCTACCAGCAGACACCGCTCCCGCGGCCGCTCACGTCGAACGACGAAGTGCTGCCGCTCTTCGTGGTGACGTCGTTGTCGCACGGCGCAGCCGGGTTCATCGTCGCCGCGATCGTCGCCGCGGCGCTCTCGCCGTCGATCAACGCCATGGCGGCGACGACGGTGAACGATTTCTACTTGAAGTACGTGCGGCCGGACGCCGATCAGCCGACGCTGATGCGCGTGTCGCGGGCGGCGACGATCTTCTGGGGCGTCGCGCAGATTGCCGTGGCGCTCGGGGCGCAGTGGATCCGCTCCGTGCTCGACGCCGGCCTTGCGGTGCTTTCACTATCCGCCGGGCCTGTGCTCGGCGCGTTTCTCGTCGGCGTGCTGTCCCGGCGGGTCGACTCGCGTGCGATGATGACCGGCATGTTCGCCGGGGTCGTCGTCCTGTTCTGGGTGTGGTACACCGGCGCCACGGCCTGGACCTGGTACGCGTTCATCGGCGCGAGCGTCACATCGGGCGTCGCGCTTCTTGCGTCGCTCGCCTTGCCGGCCAGGGCCAATGCGTGACCGGTTCAGCGCTGTGGCCGGGGCGCTCGACGACGCCATCGCGCGCCGTGCGTTTCCTGGCGTCACGATCGAAGTGGGACGCGCCGGCGGCACGCTGTGGCAGCATGCGGCCGGCACCCTGACCTACGATTCCGACTCGCCTGCCGTCGCGCTCGACACAGTCTACGATCTCGCCTCGCTCACGAAGGTTCTCTCGACCAACACGCTCGTGATGCGGGCCCTCGATGCGGGGCGCATCGATCTGGACAGCCCGGTGGCCGCCCACTTTGCCGAGTGGAGGGGCGCCGATCGCGAGCCGGTCACCGTCCGCGATCTGCTTTCGCACAGCTCGGGACTGACCGCGTACCTTCCCTTCTTCCGCGATCACACGGGCCGCATCGAGTATCAGCAGGCGATCTGCTCGCTTCCGCTCGAGTACGCGCCGCGCTCCCGCTCGATCTACAGCGACCTCGGCTTCATCCTGCTCGGCTTTCTCATCGAGGACGTGCATCCGCCATCTGCCGCCTTCGGCGGCGCGCCGGGAACAAGCGATCCGTCAGCCGGGCTGGCCCTGCAGTTTCGCCGGCTGGCCACGTTCATCACGCCGGAGCCAATGACCTTCAACCCGCCGCGACAATGGCGTGAGCGGACCGCGCCGACCGAGGTCGATCAATGGCGCGGCCGTCTGCTCGTCGGCGAAGTGCACGACGAAAACGCCTGGGCGCTCGGCGGCGCCGCCGGGCATGCCGGCCTCTTCGGCACCGCCGCCGCCGTCGGCGCCTTCGCCCGCGCCACGCTTCGGACCATCGTCGGGGACTACGTCCTCGCGAGCCCTCCGACGATGGCGCAGTTCATCGTTCGCCGCGACATCCCGAACAGTTCGCGCGCACTCGGCTGGGACACGATGCTGCCGACGTCATCATGCGGCACGAGGCTGTCGGCGTCGTCGATCGGTCATACCGGATTTACCGGGACTTCTCTCTGGATTGATTGGGAGAGAGATTTCTATGTGGTGCTCCTGACGAACAGAGTTCATCCAACTCGGGATAATCAGCTGATTCGCGAGGTCAGGCCGATGGTTCACGATCTGATTGCAGAAATTGTTAATCGTTAGTTGTTAATCAGGGGCATCGGCGAGATTCAGCAGCCGGACGGCTAGACGCGAGGCTTGCAGAAAATTGCTAATCGCTAGTTGCTAATCTGCTAGCCGTCCGGCCGCAGTCAGCAGCTTGTTGCTTGTTAATTAACAATTAGCAATTAACAATTACTGCCGCATGCAACTAACCCCCATCGACTGGCTGATCATCGCCGCCTACTTCGTCCTGTCGCTTGCCATCGGCCTGTACTACTACCGCCGCGCGGGTGAGAGCACCGAGGAATACTTCGTCGCGGGCCGGAACCTGCCATGGTGGCTGGCGGGGACGTCGATGGTGGCGACGACGTTCGCCGCGGACACGCCGCTGGCGGTCACCGAGATGGTCGCGCGCAACGGCGTCGCCGGCAACTGGCTGTGGTGGTCGATGCTGCCGAGCGGCATGTTGACCGTGTTCTTCTTCGCGCGGCTGTGGCGGCGCGCGGAGGTGATGACCGACGTCGAGTTCGTCGAGCTGCGGTATTCGGGCCGGCCGGCCGCGTTCCTTCGCGGCTTCCGCGCGCTCTATCTCGGGTTCGTGCTCAACCTGATCATCATGGGCTGGGTGAACCTGGGCATGGCCAAGGTGCTCGGCGGTACGCTCGGCCTGCAGAAATGGCAGGCGCTCGCGTTCTGTCTGGGCATCACCTTTCTGTATTCGATCCTGTCCGGCATCTGGGGCGTGGTCGTCACCGACGCGGTGCAGTTCGTGATTGCGATGGTGGGCTCGATCGCGCTTGCGTTCGTCGCGCTCGAGGCGGTTGGAGGCGTCGAAGGCCTCAAGACCGGCCTCGCGGCGGTTACGCCCGCGGGTTCCTCGCAGCCGTTCGGCAACGAGGCTTTGTCGATCTGGCCGGACGGCAGCATGGCGTGGATGCTGCCGTTGATGACGCTCGTCACCTATCTCGGCGTCAACTGGTGGGCGTCATGGTATCCGGGCGCCGAGCCCGGAGGCGGCGGCTACGTCGCGCAGCGAATCTTCTCCGCCAAGGACGAGAGGCACGGCGTGCTCGCGACGCTCTGGTTCAACGTCGCCCACTACGCGCTGCGCCCGTGGCCATGGATCATCGTCGCACTCTGCTCAGTCGTTCTATATAAGGGGGCACCGGTGAACCCCGCGACCGGGCAGGTCGACGCAGCATTCGGTTACGTCCTGGTCATGAACGACTACCTGCCCGCCGGCTGGCGCGGGCTGCTGCTCGCGTCGTTCGCGGCTGCCTACATGAGCACGATTTCCACGCAGATGAACTGGGGTTCCAGCTACATCGTGAACGATTTCTATCGGCGCTTCATCCGCGCCGATGCGACGGAGCGTCACTACGTGCTGGTGTCGCGCATCGCGACGTTCATCACGGTCATCCTGTCCGTGATCGTGACCTACTACATGAACCGCATCACCGGAGGGTGGGAGCTGGTGCTGACGCTCGGTGCGGGGACCGGTCTCGTCTACATCCTCCGTTGGTATTGGTGGCGCATCAATGCGTGGTCGGAGATCGCGGCGATGTCGGCGGCGCTGATCGTGTCGCTCACGCTAACCTGGGCAGGCGTGTTCGAGGCGGGAACACCGCTCGGCTTCGCACAGACGATCCTGACGACCGTGGCGGTGACGACCGCAGTGTGGCTGGCGGCGACCTTTGCGACCGCGCCCGAGCCGCGATCGGTCCTCCAGTCGTTCTACAACCGCGTGCGACCGGCCGGTCCCGGCTGGCAGGCTTTCGCCGGCAGTGGGGGCGCTGTCTCGGCTCCGCCCGAACCGCTCGCGCCGAACTTCCTCAACTGGATTCTCGGGATTGTCGTCGTCTATTCGACGCTGTTCGCGATTGGCGATCTGCTCTTCGGGTATGTGCTTCGAGGCCTCGTGCTGGCCGCCCTGGCCGTCCTGGGCGGAATCGCTCTCGCCCGTCGACTTTGACCCAGTCTTTTGGGGAGTTGGGATTGGGATTTGGGAGTTGGGATTTGTTGTTTTCCAACCCTCAAGCGGGTCCGGCTGTCATCAGTAGAGCGTCAGCGGCCGATAAAGACATGCGAATGAGTGAACTACAGCCCCGGGCCTCTGCCGCCTCGACCGGGCGGCATCGAGATGCGGTCGTCGACCGTACCGGGTCCCCTGCCGCCGCGTCCGGGACCCATTCCCGGTCCGCGTCCGCCGGGAGCTGTGGGTCCGCGCCCGCCGGGACCGCGCCCTCCCCGTCCCGGGCCGATGCCGGGCTGCTGGACACCCGGGCCTCCAGGCTGGCCGGCTGCCGGCCCCTGGCCGCCGGGCCGGTTCACCATGTTGAACGTGAACGGCCACATGTCGTACCGGGTCTGTCCCTTGTAAGTGCGGATCGAGGTTTCCTGGCTCTTGCTGGCGACGCCCATGATGCCGCCGCCGACGAACCCGCCGCCAGGGCCGGACTGCGGCTGCGGACCCGGTTGAGGACCCGGCTGCGGTCCGGTAGGCGGATTGGCGCCGCGCCCGCCCGCCGGTCCGGTTCCCCGTCCGCCGGGGGGCGGCTGTCCCTGTCCGCCCTGCGGGTTGCCGACCGGGACGATGCGGAACTCGCCGTCCTTGGTCATCGGGTCCTTGAATTTCTTGCGCAGGTACTTCCCGGAAACGAGCACGTCGATGCTGGGCGGAAAGTTATTGCCGTTCTTCGCCCGGTAGAGCGCAATCGCGCGTGCGTACTGTTCGCCCCGGAACACGAGCTCGGCTTCCTTTTCCCGGCGGGCCAGATGGCGGTAGGCGGGCATCGCCGCCGTCATCATGACCGCCATCACCGCCATTGCGATGAGCAGGGCCGCCATCGCGTAGCCACGCTGCCGGCCGCCCGAAGCTTGACCCTGTAAACCCATGAGAGTATTATCTTTATCGTTCCTTATGGTTGCAACTGGATTCCGCCGCCACCGCCTCGCTGCCGGTCTTTCGGCAGTTTGTGCCCTGAGCATCATTGCGCTTGCCTCCGCGTGCGACAAGGTGCCGCTGCTAGCGCCGAGCGGCACCGTCATCACGCTGTTTCCGGTCGCCAGCACGGTGGCCCTGAACAGCGAAGTTGAAATCGTCGCGACCGTCATCGAGCAAGGGACGACCACGACGCCGCCGACGACCACTCCGCCGACGACGCCCGGAACGCCGCCGACAACCCCGACGACCCCGACCACCCCGTCGACGCCGACAACCGGCGCCGGGACGCCGGTCCAGAACGGCACGCTGGTGTCGTTCACGACCACGCTGGGCCGCATCGAGCCGAGCGAGGCGCGGACGAACAACGGCCAGGTGCGGGTCCGGTTCATCTCCGGGGCGCAGAGCGGGTCGGCCACCATTACCGCCTTCTCGGGAGGCGCGTCGGGCCGGCTCGAGAACCTGCGCGTCGGAACCGCCGCCGTGGAGCGTGTCGTAGTCACTGCTAATCCTCAGACGCTCGGACCATCCGGCGGGACGGCAGAAATTTCAGCCCGGGTGGAGGACGTCTCGGGCCTGCCCGTGTCTGGCGTGCCGGTACAGTTCGCCGCGACAACCGGACAGATCGCCCCCAACCCGTCCACGACCGATTCGTCTGGCGTCGCGCGCGCGACGCTGACGACGACACGCGAGTCCAGCATCACGGCAACCGTCGCCGGCAAGACGTCGACGGCGCTGGTGGTGGGATTGAACCCGCGCACCGGTATCGGCATCACCGGACCGGCCACGCCGGTCGCCGCAGGACAACCGGCGCTGTTCAACATCACGGTATCTGCGACCGCCAATATCCGCAGTGTCCTCATCAACTGGGGCGATGGCGAGAGCACGCCGCTGGGAGCATTGAGCGGACCGACAACGATTCCGCATACCTACGACGAGGACGGGACGTTCATCGTGACTGCAACGGCCACCGATGCGACCGGGTTCCCCGAGACCGTCTCGACCGCGATCACGGTCCTGCCGGCGCAGCCGCCGAGCGTGCTGGTGACCGCTTCCGATTCGACGCCAAGCGTCGGCCAGACCATCACCATCACCGCGACGGTCAGCGGCCAGACGTCGTCCATCCAGAACTATCACTGGGACTTCGGCGACGGCACGACCGCGGACACGACCAGCAACCAGATCTTCAAGGCCTACGCGAGTGCGGGCACGAAGATCATTACCGTCACGGTGACACAGGCGACCGGGCCGATCGGCCGAGGCCAGACGTCGGTCACGGTCACGCCCTGATCCGACCACACCCATTGCGCGACGCTCACGAATTTCGTGGGCGTCGCCATCGATCCATCGGTTACAGCCATCATATGGAGATCACGAGGCTCGAGTACGGATAGACGCTCCTGGATCTCGCGAATCTCGTGGTCAAGGTTTGCGAACTCGGGCGGGTCACATTCGCCCCGGCGGACGTGCACAGGAGGTCACGAGATCAGGAGCTATGTGTTCCTCCTCTGATCTCCTGCAACTCCTGTTCGAATGTTTCGGACATAGATAATCGCGCGGAATTACCAGATCGGCGTAGTTCGATCCCGTACAGCCCTGCCCATCCTGCAGCGCGCCGCTCTTCAGCGCGATGCCATGAAGATCTCACCGTGACGGTTACGCAGGCGGCCAACTCGCTCGGCCGTGGGCGTCGCCATCGATCCATCGGTTACAGCCATCATTGGAGATCACGAGGTCAGGAGACATCTGGTTCTCCTGGCCTCATGATCTCCTGCGCAATCTGCGGCAGGTTCAGCACGACATCCGGCATGCGCAGAACCTGCTACAGGAGGACAGGAAACCAGGAGCTGTTTGTTCTCCTGATCTCGTGAACTCGTGTTCAAGGTTTGCGAACTCGGGCGGGTCACATTCGCCCAGCGGACGTTACACAAGAGGCCAAGAGGTCAGGAGCCGTTTGGTTCACCTCATGAACTCATGTTCGAGGTTGCGAACCGGTGCAGGTTGCATCCGTACCGAGGGACGTGGCACAGGAGGTCACGAAATCAGGAGCTGGGTGTTCTCCTGATCTCCTGAACTCCTGTTTGAATGTTTCGGAAGAGATATCGGCGGAAACTACCAGTCGGCGTAGTTCGACCCGTCCAGCCCCTGCCCCTGCGCGCCGCTCTTCACATCGTAAATACCCGGCGCATCGGTGGGATTGGCCGGATCGGGTTCGGCGGGTACCGTCTGCCAGGTATCGACCGTCCGGGTGATGGGATCTTCGGGAATCTTGCGCAGGTAGCCATCGCTGACCAGCTGGTCGAGCGAGGCCGGATACTTGTTCTTGTCGGCGTAATACTGATCGATGGCGTCGCGCATCGCGAACAGGTTGCGCCGCAGCACCGCTTCGCGTCCGAGCTGGACGGAATTGCGATACTGCACGACGCCCATGGCCGCCAGAATCGAGATCAACGACAGGACGATCAACAGCTCGACGAGCGTGAAACCGCGCTGGGATCGCATCTTGATGATCATGGCGTCCTCGCCTTCTTCCTCACCCTCTTACCAGTCCTTGTACTTCGTGCCGTCGAGCCCCGTCGCCGTCGATTTCGTGTAGACGTCGTAGACGTTCTGGCCGCCGAACGACGTCGAGTCGGGACGATCCTGATAGGAGCGCATCCCCCACTCGGACGAGTTCGTCATCGGGTCGATCGGGACGCGGCGCAGGAACTTCAGCTTGCGCCCCGACGCGTCGCCGGCGACGCTGACCCCTTCGACCAGCGTCTCGAGATCCGGCGGATAGCCCTCGCTGCCGGCGCGCACGTCGGTCGCTCCGATCTGCCCGGTGTCGACCGCATCCTTGTACTTGTCGATCGCGGTGCGAATCTCCCGCAGGTTCCGCCGCAGCTCCGCCTCGCGCGTCCGCTGCATCGTCACCTTCGCGAGCGGCATGGCCGCCGAAGCCAGGACCAGCAGCAGCGCCGACACCACGAGCAGCTCGATGAACGTGAACCCGCGCGTATTTGCGAGCCTTCGCCGAATCTGCTGCATCGTCGTACCTGGCCCCTGGCCCCTGGCCCCTTCTCCGTGTCCCGAGCGCCCAGCGCCGAGCGCCGAACGCCGAGTCCTACCTCACCGTAACGGCCGCCGGACTGAACTGAAGCGTGAGCGGCACCCCTTCGGGGCTGCTCGCCACGCCGCTGACCTGAATCAACGAATTCCCTTCGCCGACCGCGTCGAACATCAGCGCGGCGAGGAGGCCCGCGCCGGACGCGCCGGCGCTGTCGCCGCTCCGCACCACCGCGATATCAACGCGGCCCGCTGCGGCGTCGATGCGGGGCGTGAACGTCGCGGTGACCGCGCCCTGACGCATGAACGTGCCTTCCTGGACGTTTCGCACCCGCAGCACCGCGGGGTTGTAGGTCACCGTCATTGTCAGCGTGGACAACCGCTGGGCGTTGTTCACCGAAAGCGGAACCACGTACGGTCCCCCGGCCACGCGCCATTCAGACGACGTAGTCGTGACGATCACCTGCGTCGCCGTCTGTGACGACTGTGCGGCGCCGGGCGCGGCGGCCGGCGGTGTGGCCGGCTGCGTCGGATCGCGCGGCGGCGTGCCCGCGGGCGGTGTGCCCGTGGCAGGCGGCGTGCCTGCTGTTGCCGGCGGCGTTCCCGTCGGCGGCGGAGGAGTTCCCGGCGGGGTGACAGGCGCCACCGGCGGGAAGGACGGACGCTCGGTCGCGGCGCCCGTCGGCGTCGGCACGGTCGTCGTTCCCGGCGGCAGCGTCGGCTGGCTGGTCGTCGGCGCGCCGGGCGCGGCGGCAGCAGGCGGTCCGGGCACTCCGCCAGGAGGCGCACCGGGGATCCCCGGCAGCGTCGGCTGCGTACCCGTGCCGGCCACGCCGGTGGCGGCAGCAGCCGCGGCGAGATCGTCCGGCGGCGGCGCGATCAACGGCGGCGGCCCGCCAAGCCCGATGTTCTGCTGCGTGCCGATGTAGACGGGCGCGAGATCGGCGACCGTCAGCTCGTGCGTCCGCACGATGTGCGGCGTCAGCAGCATGACGATGTCGGTCTGTTCGCTCGAGTTGTCGTTGGAGCCGAAGATCTGGTTGATGATCGGCACCTGGATCAGCCCGGTAATCCCGCGCATCGCCTTCCGATCTTCCTCACGAACCAGGCCCGCGAGCAGGTTCGACTCGCCCTCGCGCAGCCGCAGCTTCGTCTGCACCTTGCGCGACGTGAACGACGGCACCGACTGGCCGGCGACGTCGATCGACGGCCCCAGCGCGCTGTTCTCGACGGTCAGCTCGAGGATGATCTCGCCGTCGTAGGTGACGCGCGGCAGGATCTCCATGTTGATGCCGACCGGCCGGTAGTTGAACGACGACTGCGGAATGCTCGCGAAGCCGCCCGACACCGGCGCGCCGAACACGGTGGAGACGACCGGGATTTCCTGACCGAGGTTCAGCGTCATCGGCCGCCCTTCGGCCCCGCGCAGCTGCGGCTTGGCCAGCAGGCGCGTGTTCGAGTCGGTCTCGAGGAATCGGAAGATGGCGGTCGGCACGCCGAGATAGAAGTCGGCGGTGCTGACGCCCTGGCTGATCGTGTTGAGGTTGAACGGCGGCGGCGCGGTGTTCACCGGTCCGGGCGTATTCGGCGGCGCCACTTCCGGAGAGAAGATCAGGTTGACAGCATAGGAGCTCAGATCGAGGCCGTACTGCTTGACCCGCTGGCGGTTCACCTCGAGGATCTGCACGTCGACGACGACTTCCGCGCGCGGCTTGTCGTTCGATCGGATCAACTGCTCGATGACCTGCACCACCGCCGCCGTCGCGCGGACGGTGATCGAGTTGGCCGTCTTGTTCGGGAACAGCGCCGGCACGACCGTCATGTTCGGAATGCGCATGACGGTGTTGATGATCTGCGACACTTCCTGCGCGTCGGCGTGCGACAGATAGAACGTCTGGACGACCAGTTCCTCGTACTTCTGCCGCGCCTGCGCCGTATCCTGCGCCACGACGATCGTCGTCGGGTTCATCACCTTGTAGAAGTGGCCGCTCTGCGACAGGATCTGCCGGAGCGCTTCTTCGACGGTGACGTTCTCCAGCGACACCGTGACCGGCTGATCGCGGAACAGCTGCGTGTCGAAGGTGACGTTGATGCCGCTCAGCGCGGCGATGTGGTTCAGCACATCGCGCAGGCTCGCGTTGTTGAAGTGCACCTTGGGGAGCGACACCGTCGGCGGCACGAGCACGGGCGTCTGCAGGCGCGCGCGCTCGCGGAGCTTTTCGATCTCGGGCTTCGGCCGCGACTTTTCGATGCGGTCGCGAATCGCCCGTTCGAGCTCGATGACTTTCGCCGCCGCCAACCGGTTCGAGGCGTCCATCTCGACCGCTCGGCGGTAGGCGAGCATCGCGGTGTCGATATCGCCCCTCGCCTCCGCCTCGCGCGCGCGCGTGATGTACTCGCGCGCCGCGTTCTGCATCGCGCGTTCGAGCTCGATCTTGTACTTCGCGTTGTCGGGATCTTCCTGCAGGGCGGTCGTGTAATGCGTGACCGCGGTGTCCCAATCGCCCAGACTCGCGGCTTCCTGCCCGCGGCGGAAGGCTCGGCCCGCCGCACAGCCCGATACGAGCGCGGCGAGCACTATCAGCAGGATCAACCTGTGTTTAAACACTAGGACTCCTCACCTATCCCTTGGCGGACAGCCTTCCACCCGCAGATTCTGACGTCCCTTGCCGTTGATGAATTCGATGGTGATCGACTCGATACCGATTTTGACGATGCGATACTGGCCATCGACGGTTTTTCCTTCAGCCGCCGAGAACGTGGACCCCTTGCAGTCGCTCAGCGCGGCGAGCTTGCCGCCTCCCGGCAGGTCGACGAATCCCATCAGCTTGAGAGGAATCGTCGGTGGCGGCGGGGCCGGCGGCGGGCCGGTGTCGACCGGCGGATCGATCGGACCGGGCGGAGGTCCTGGCGGCGGCGCCGGCGCGGCCTTCGGCTGGAAGCGGAACGGGTTCCGCTCAATCTCGCCCTCTTTCGGCCGTTCCGCCTGCAGCGACTCGAGGCGAATGTCCAGTTCCTTCGGATCGATCGGCGCTGCCTGCGCCGCCTTCGGATCGCGGGTGTGTGAGGACGGCGGCGGCGCGACGGCGGCGCCATCGTTCCACATGTACGTGAACACCAGCGCCACGACAACCGCGCCCAGCACGATCAGCAGCCACGATCGGGGTCGGCTCTGCGGAGCCGGGCTCTCAGTGGTCATTGCCTCCCGCCCGGTAATAAGTCGCGACGCGCACGTCCATTCTCAGCGCTCCACCGCCGTCGGTCCCCTGCGACGACAGGCCGACGTGCTCGAGCACGAGGAACTCGGGCGACGTCTCGAGATCGTAGATGAACTGCCTGATATCGCGGTACTGTCCCGTGAGCGTCAGGTCGTTCGTCAGCTTGCCGAGCGAGCTGTCCCGGTCCTGGGACTCCTTCGTGCTCGAGCGTCCGAGCGACAGGGTCGCGTTCCTCGCCAGCTCCGAGACCTTGAACATCGTGCGGCGCGCCTGGCTCATGTCGGTCGGCAGCACGGCGCTGTAGAACTTTTTCAGCTCGCCGTCGGCGGAGCTCTTGCCGGTGACCGTTGCGCGGGCGGCCTGGAAGTCCTTGTTCGCGGCGGCGTGCGCCATGGCAGCCTGCTGTGCCGCCTGCTCGCCACCCTGGACCTTCCGCGACAGCGGCAGCACGACGACGAGGAGCAGCGCGATGTTCAGCAGCAGCGCGCCCACGAGCGGGTAGATGTAGCGACGCTTCTCCGCGAGGATCCGCCGCGCCGGGGTCATCGGCTGGCTCCCTTCGTGCGTCCGGGAGCGGCTGGCGCCGCCGGTTTCTTCTCGGGCTCCGCCTGCACCGGCTCGTCGGGAAGCGAGACGTAATTCGCATCCACCACCATGCGCGTCATCCCGGATTCCGTATCCTCTTCCAGACGGTTCAGGACCTTCTCGAACGCGCCGGTCGCTTCGAGCTTCTCCATGAACTCGTCGACGTCGACGGGACGGCGCCCGACGACGGTCATGCTGATCTTCATGCCCTCGTCTGAAACTGCAGGCTGCACAGCCAAGAGCATCACGTCAGGAGGGAGCGTTTCTTCGATGTGATTGAAGAACTCGGTCCACGAGAACGTCCGCTGGTCGATCAGGCTGTTCGCCTCACGGGCGGCGGCGACGACCACCTTCAGCTCGTCCTGGTTGATGCCGCGGCGGATCCGTGTGGCTTCGCGGGTCAGGCGATCGGCCTCCCCCCGATCCCGGCTGATGCGGGATGAAAGCTCGGTGTTCTGCCGCGACAGCTTGACCATCTGAAACAGCGTGATCGCGGTGAGCACCGCGACGATGAACGCGGCAATGCCGATCACGGCGTGCACCGCGCGCTCGTTGTAGAACGGACGGGTCGACAGGTTGGTGCGCAGCATCAGGCCACCCGCCCCGTCACGCCGCCGGCGGAGGACCGTTTGACCGGCCGCTCCCGCAGCAGCACCCCGATCGCCGGCGCCAGCACGTCGAGCAGCGCGGGATTGGCGCCAATACGGTCGCGCATGGCGGCAGCGCCGCGAAAGTCGACCGGCTCGACACGGACGCCGACGCGCTCCTCCACCGCCCGCCGCAGGCGCTCGGCCGCTTCGGGCCCATGCACCCACGCGCCGGCGAGCACGACCCGCGCAAAGCCGCCGCCGCCGAGGCGATCCTCGTGGTACATCGCGGTCTGGTGCACCAGGTCGGTCAGCTCGCCGGGCTCCCCGGTCGCACGGTTGCGGAAGAAGATCAGATCGTTGCCGCGGACGACCGCGAGCGTGACGTAATCGAAGGCGACATGGATCACCAGCCAGTCACCGGCGGCGTTGCTCGTGCCAAGCGCGCTGTTGACGACGTTGAAGGTCGCCAGATCGACGATGCCGGCCTGGACGCCGGCCGCGTCGCACGCATGTTCGTAGGATTCGATGATGTCGCGGCGCGCCGCCGTCACGAGGAATTCCCGCCCGCCGGCCGGCAGCGCGATGCCAGGCGACCAGGCCACCTGCGCGTCCTCGATCCTGAACGGTACTGCCTTGCGGACCTGCCACCGGATCAGCTGATCGAGATCCTGCGACTTCGACGGCACCTTTTCGAAGCGGACGAGCGAGACCTTGGCGGCGGTGTCCGGCAGCACCAGCGCGATCCGCCGGCTGCGCGCGCCAGCCTTGTCGAGCGCGCTCTTGATCGCGCGCACGAGCGCGTCCTGGTCGTGGATGTTGACGGCGTTCAGCGAGGGCTCCACCACCCCGGCGGCGAGCTCCTCGACGCCGTGCGCCGCAATCGAGGGCCCGCCGCTGCCGTCGCTGACGGTGACGGCGGCCACGCGATCCCGCGCGATCTCCAGCGCCACTGACGGCGGCGGGCTCGCGAACAATCCGGTCGATCGGACCCTGGTCGAGGTTTCGGGTACCTCATGGCTCCGGCTATTCGACGAACGTGACCTTGTTGATTTCGCGCAGCGTCGTGACGCCCTTGAGCACCCGCTCGACGGCCGACTCGCGCAGGAACCGCATGCCTTCCTCGCGCGCCGCCTTCTTGATTTCGGAGATCGGCCGGCGCTCGAGGATCAGTTCCCTGATTTTGTCCGACAGGTCGAGCAGCTCGCAGATGGCGGTGCGGCCCTTGAACCCGGTGCCGCCGCACTCGATGCAACCGGCCCCCTCGAAGAACAGGCCGCTGTTTTCGAGCGTCGGATCCATCGCCGACTCCTCGAGCTGCTGCCGGGTGATTACCGCCGGCCTCTTGCAGTGCGCGCAGATGTTGCGCACCAGCCGCTGCGCCATCACGCAGTTCAGCGCCGACACGAACTGGTACGGCTCGACGCCCATGTTCAGGAACCGCCCGAGCACGTCGAGCACGTTGTTGGCATGGACCGTCGTGAACACCAGGTGGCCGGTGAGCGCCGACTGGATCGCGATCTGCGCCGTGTCCGGGTCGCGGATCTCCCCGACCATGATCTTGTCCGGGTCGTGACGCAGGATCGACCGCAGGCCGCGCGCGAACGTCAGCCCCTTCTTCTCGTTGATCGGAATCTGCGTGATGCCGCGGAGCTGGTACTCGACCGGATCCTCGATCGTGATGATCTTGTCTTCGATCGACTTGATCTCCGACAGCGCCGCATAGAGCGTGGTGGTCTTGCCGCTGCCGGTCGGACCGGTGACGAGGACCATCCCGTACGGCTCGGCGATGTACTTGCGGAAGCGGCGCAGCTCGTCCTCCGGGAAGCCGAGGATGTCGAGCTTCAGCTCGCGGAACTGCTCGCTGATCGATTCCTTGTCGAGGATACGGATGACCGCGTCCTCGCCGTGCACGCTCGGCATGATCGACACGCGGAAGTCGATCGTCTTGCCGGGCAGCCGCAGCTTGAAGCGGCCGTCCTGCGGCACGCGCTTCTCGGCGATGTCCAGCTCCGCCATGACCTTCACGCGCGAGATGATCGTGCTGTGAAAGCGCTTGTCGATCGGCCGCATCGCCGCCTGCAGCACGCCGTCGATCCGGTACTTCACATTCACCGCGTCGTCCTGCGTCTCGATGTGGATGTCGCTCGCCCTCCGCTGGATGGCGTTGAACACCGTCGTGTCGACCAGCCTGATCACCGGGCTCGAGTCCGCGGTGAGCTTGTCGACGGTGAGCTGATCTTCACCGGTCTCGTCCTCGCGCAGCAGCTGGAGCTGGAAGCTCTCGGTCGCTTCCTCGAGCACGCGCTGCGAGCTCTCGCTCTTCTTCAGGATCGATTCGATCGCCGTACGGGTGCCGACGGTGACCTTGATCGGCGTCGCCAGCAGAACCGCGAGCTCGTCGATCATCGGCAGGTCGGTCGGGTCGGAGACGACGATGACGAGCGACTGGCCTTCACGGTGATAGGGGACGAACCCGTAACGCAGCATCAGGTCGGCCGGAATCGAGCGGAACAGCTCGTGGTCGACGCTGTATTGGGATAGATCGACGAACTCGAGCCGGTAGCGCTCGGCGAGCCGTCGGGCGCGCGTCAGCTCGGCGGCGCGCTCCGCCGCGCTCGTCTCCGGCGCGCCGGTGTAGAGATCGGCGTCCGTCTGATTGGCCGTCTGGTTATTCATTTTTTTTGCTTGTCGCGGGGCCCCACCCCCGCGACCTGTACCTCGCCCTTACGGGCTCGGCGTACTTCGTTAAGACTTTCTGCTCTCACCGCACCACGTCCGACAGGTTGAAGAGCGGCAGATACAGCGCCAGCAGCAGGCCGGCGATGACCATGCCCATCACGATGAGCAGCACCGGCTCGATCACCGTGACGAAGCGTCCGAGGTTCGTTTCGATTTCCTCGTCGAAGAAGTCAGCGAGGCTGTTCAGCATTTCCTGCAGCGCGCCGGTTGACTCGCCCACTTCCACCATCTTGATCGCGACGTCCGGGAAGGCCGCGGTCTCGTTCATCGCCGCCGCCATCGCCCGCCCTTCCCTGACCTGCTGGGCCACCGTCATCAGCTCGTGCGACACGTGCTGGTTGCGAATCGCCTTGGCGGACACCTCGATGGCGTTGACGAGCGGAATGCCGCCCCCGAGAAGCGTCGCCAGCGTCCGGGCGGCCTGCGAGGTCGAAAACTTCCGGGCTACCGGTCCAAGCATCGGCACCTTGAGGACCCAACGGTCGAACCGCTTCCGCTGCCCGGGCTGCTTGAGCCACATCCACGCTCCCACCCCGAGGGCGACCAGCGCCGCGACGATCCAGATGAAATAGCTGGTCGCCAGGGCCGAAATCGCGACGATCACGCGCGTCGACAGCGGCAGTTGCTCGCCGAAGCCCTCGTAGAAGGACCCGAAGGCCGGCACGACCTTCAGCACGATCAGCGAGACGACGACGATCGAGAGCGCCAGGAGGATTGCGGGATAGACGAGCGCCGAAATCGTCTTGCGCCTGATGCCCGATACCACCTTGACGTAGGCGACGTAACGGCGGATGACCTGCTCCAGGTTGCCGCTCTTCTCGCCCGCCATGAGCGACGCGGTGTAGACGCCCGGGAACATCCCGCCGTGGGCCTCGAAGGCCTCGGACAATGCGCTGCCGCCCCGAACCCGCTCGTGCACGTCGTCGAGGACCGACTTGAACACCTGGTTGCTGACCCGGCGGCGCAGGATGTCCAGCGACTGGACGAGCGGGAGGCCGGCCTTGAGCAACGTCGCGAGCTCCTGGTTGAACACCACGAACTCGCGCATCGAGACCTTGTTGCGGGTGGGCAGCGAGAGCGAGCTGAAGGCAAGTTTCCCGCCGCGCTGGATCCCCAGCACGTACAGGCCTTTTTCCTCGAACTCACGCCGGAGACGCGCCTCGCTCTCGGCGACGTACACGCCCTCGATAATCTCCCCGCCAGGGGTCCCGAGCCTGCAGTGAAATTCCATTCAGCTCCCGGCCTGACCTCCGAATCGGTCGGCGCAAGCTCTTGTCTTTGTGGACATTATCGGCCGATCCAACCCTGCGGATTATATCAGCCGTCCGAAAGACGGTTTTCCGCCCCACTCGGTTAGACAGGCCCGTTGACGCATCGGCTGGGGAATCTGGTACTGCCGGGGGCGATTTATTTGAGGCCCGCCAGCGAGAGGATCTTCGAGACGTAGTTCCGGGTTTCCCGGTACGGCGGAACCCCGTTGAACTTCACCACTGCGCCCTCACCAGCATTGTACGCGGCGAGCGCCAGCTCCACACCAAAGCGGTCGATCAGCCCCTTCAGGTGCTTGATGCCTGCCTCGATGTTGGCTTTGGGATCGAACGGGTTGCGCACCTTGTACTCGCGCGCCGTCGACGGCATGAGCTGCATCAGGCCCATGGCGCCTCTCGGGGAGCGCGCCCTGGGTTTGTAGTTGGATTCGACCTGAATCAGCGCCTTCACGAGCATGGGATCGACCCCATGCGCCTCGGAAACCGCGGCGATGATCTCGCCGTAGGGCGTCGATTCGAGGTTCTGGCTGGTTTCCTCCCCGTCCTCTTCCGCGGCGGCCTTGGGTTCGGGGTACGGCACTTCGTCGGGCAGCACCTTCTCGACGATCGTTTTGTCGCAGGTGACTTCGCCGCCGGTTCGAAGCGTCAGCACGATCGTGTCGCCTTCGAAACGATGGCCCTTGACGGAGAGCGTCCGGCCGGAGCTGAGGACGATGATCTCCCCTGCTGCGGGCGCGGCGATCAGGACTGCGAAGGCGGCCGCGAGGGCAGCAATACTCCAGCGTGACGTCATGTGAGGCCACTATCCTAGCATCCGGCCGGCGGCTCTGTCCAGAATCGCTACAGTCGAGCTTTTCCGTATGGCCGCAGCCGTGTATGACGGGCGAACGCGGGTATTCCCCTACGACCCGACGGGCTCGATGAACGCGTGGAATACCCGAATCCCCAATTCACGTGTATCGGCGCCACCGGGCTCGAACGTGCGATCCACTTCGATGAGGAGCTCGGTGACGTCGCCGTCTCCGAGCTGGGCGGCGCTCACCGGCAGCTTCACGAGCTTCGCCTCCTTGGCGTCGGCGGCAAAGCTCCCGATCACCTGATTGCCGATCCGGATGGTGATCTGCTGCGGCGGGTTGAACAGGTCCGTGCGGGCGTCGTACTCCAGATACAGCATGGAGTCCTTCTTCGGGTTGCGGAAGGCGATCAGTCCAGACTTTCGGGTCCACTGCCACTCGATGGTGGGGTCCTGGGGATGGACCTCCGCGGTGTGCCAGCCATCTTTATAGATAAGGAAAATGTTCTCCGACTGGGGAAGGATCTGGAGCTTGCCGACCAGGTATTCGCGGCGCGAGACGTCGGTTCCCGACAGCGACAGCCGCTCGCCGGTCGATGGCATGTACAGCCCGAGCCGGAGCTGCGACGGGCCGATGTAGGGGATGTTCGGCACGAAGATCGTTCGCGTGTATCGACCGGCTTCCCCGGCTCCCAGGATGACGTCGGCGTCGGCGGCTGATGGTCGTCGCCCCAGAGCCGCTCGCCTTCCTGGTCGAGCACGTGCAGGAATACCCAGTAGTTGCCGTCGATCTTCCTCGACGGCTCGAACCGGTAGGTCATCGTCAGCGGGCTGCCAATCGCCGCGCGTTCGCGGTTGAGCGTCAGCTTGGCCGTGGCAACCGGCGGCGTATCTTCGGAAGCGCCCGAGCATCCGGCAAGGAGCCCGGCGGAGATCAGAGAGTTCACGACGAATGAAGTACGTGTACGCATGTTTGAGACGTCAGCGAAGAGATAGACGGCGGATCGTACTTTAGTTGTTCGAGGTTGGGCAATATGGTACAGACTTCGACTCGACTCACATATGTCCGAAGCGCTGGGAATGGTTGAGACAAAGGGCCTGATCGGATCGATCGAGGCTGCCGACGCGATGGTGAAGGCGGCCAACGTGCTCCTGGTCGGGAAGGAATACATCGGTGCCGGTTACGTCACGGTGCTCGTTCGCGGCGACGTCGGCGCGGTGAAGGCGGCGACCGATGCGGGAGCGGCGGCGGCGCGCCGGGTTGGCGAGCTGGTGTCGGTCCACGTCATCCCGCGGCCGCACAACGAAGTCGAGAAGATCCTGCCGAGGACCAAGGACGCCAAGGCCACCTAATCAGCCTGTCGGTCACGCATGGCGCAGCCCACGGCCCAGACCGATCGCGACCTGACGTCGATACACGAGGCACGGTCGCTCGTCCGCCGCGCGAAGGAAGCGGCGGCCACGCTGGCGGAGCTCTCCCAGGAACAGATTGACGCGATCGTGGACGCGATGGCCGCGGCCGTCACACCCCAGGCGGAAGCCCTCGCCCGCCTCGCCCACGAAGAAACCGGATACGGCGTCGTCGCCGACAAGGTGCAGAAGAACCTCTTCGCATCCGAGAAGGTCTACCGCTTCATCCGGCCGATGAAAACCGTCGGCGTGATCGGCCGGCTCGAGGACCGGAAGGTAATCGAGATTGCCGAACCGTTCGGCGTCGTCGCAGCGATCGTCCCGTCCACGAATCCGACCTCGACCGCCATCTACAAGATTCTCATCTCGCTGAAGGCGCGCTGCCCGATCGTCATCTCGCCGCATCCGGCGGCGGTGCGCTGCATCTCGCGCGTCGCCGAGATCATGAACGAGGGGGCGCGCCGGGCCGGAGCGCCCGAAGGCTCGATCAACTGGATGAGCACGGTGACGCTCGAGGGCACGCAGGAGCTGATGAAGGCGCGCGAGACCGCGGTCATCCTCGCGACCGGCGGCATGGGCCTCGTCCGCGCCGCCTATAGCGCCGGCAAGCCGGCGTATGGCGTCGGTCCCGGCAACGCACCGGCGTACATCGAGCGAAGCGCCGACGTGACCAAGGCGGTGCGCGACATCGTCACCGGCAAGACCTTCGACAACGGCGTCCTCTGCTCATCCGAGAATTCCGTCGTGGTCGACGCGCCGCTGGTCGAGGAGGTCAAGCGGCAGTTCGTCGCCAACGGCGCGCACTTCCTGTCGGCGTCGGAAATCGAAGCGGTGGGAAAGGCGCTCGTCAGCCCGCAGCGCCTGCCCAACCCCGCGCTAGTCGGCCGTCCGGCCGCCTACATCGCGCAGCAGACTGGCATCAGCGTCGCGCCCTCGACGCGCGTGCTGATCGCCGAGCTCGCCGGCGTGGGGAGAGACTACCCGCTCTCCATCGAGAAGCTGTGCCCGGTCCTGTCGTTTTACGTGGTCAGCGACTGGCGGGAAGGGTGCGAGCGCTGCAAACAGATCCTGCGCTACGGCGGCATGGGGCACACCATGTCGATCCACTCGCGGAACGACGACGTGATCCTGCAGTTCGGGCTGAAGAAGCCGGCGTATCGGATCGTCGTGAACTCGCCCACCACTCATGGCTCGATCGGCCTGACGACGGGCCTGGATCCGGCGATGACGTTGGGCTGTGGCGGCTACGGCGGGAACATCACGTCCGACAACATCTCGCCGCGTCACCTCATTAACGTGAAGCGGCTCGCCTACGAGGTCACACCGGCCGTGATTACCGCTCGTCCGGCTGTCTCGCCTGCGGCGGCGGCCCTGCCGAAAGCGCCGGCACCACCGCCGAAGCCCGCCGGTCTTGCAGCCGAAAGCCTGGCGCGCCGGATCGACCAGTTTCTCGCGTCGCGCGGGTACGCGGCGCCGCCAGACACCGCACCGCTCACACCGGCTCCCGCGGGCGTGTCGCCGGCCGCAGACAAGCCAATGCCGGCTGCTGCGCAGGCTGCTGCCGCCGCACCACCGGTCGAAAAGCCGGCGGACTTCGTCTGCGAAGACGACGTGCGTCAGGCGGTCAGGACGGGAAGAAAGATCAAGGTGGGGGAACGAACCATCGTGACCCCCGCCGCCAGGGACTTAGCCGAACAGCACAAAGTCTTTGTCCAGGCAGAATGGCCTCGGGCCTGAGCCAGACTAAGTTCCCGTTACTGTTGAGGCGCTTGGGGTTATTGACCGGCTGGTGGCTCAGGTGCTATTCTGCTTGCCCCAGCTGTACTCAGGGTTCCAGGGCCTGAGCTCGGACGGCATCGGTCGAGCGACGGCATGTAGGCTACGCGCTGCTGGCTCAACAACTGCAGCGGTCTGAAAACAACACCCCCGGGCAGGCCAGTTCGGCTGCAGGGCCGGGGGAAACCTCAAGGAGAACCGGGGGCCACGTCGCGGTCACCGGGAAATCCTGCGGGAGTGCCAAGCATGACGTGCCGCGCCTGGCTGCCGACACTGGCAGCACTTGGAGTGACCCTTTCTGCCGCTTGCGGATCGAACCCCAAGCCGCAGACGCCGCCTCCGCCACCGCCCGTCGCCCCGGCACCCGTTCCCGCTTCCCAGCCCCCGGACCCGATTACGACCTTGATCGAGACGTCGCAGAAGCACTTCCTCGCGGGTGAGCGCGAGCTGCATCTGGGGCATCTCGAACGGGCGCGCGCGGAGTTCGATCGGGCGGTCGACGTGCTGCTGGAGTCACCCTACGGGGCGAGGACCGATGCACGGCTGCGCGAGCATTTCGATCGGCTGGTCGATCGCATCAACGCGTACAAAGTGACGGCGCTCGCGCAGGGCGATGGCTTCGTCGAGAAGAAGTACGAGCCGGCCTCGATCGACGAGCTGCTGACGATCGCAACCTTCCCGAAACCCGCTGCCGACACGGCAACGGCGGAAGCGGTCAAGGCGGACCTTGCTGCCACCGAGCACGACGTGCCGATTCCGCAGAATTCACGCGTGCTCTCGTACGTCGAGCTGTTCCAGGGACGGCTTCGCGACTACATCGAGGAGAGTCTCGTCCGTGGATCGAAGTACCTGCCGATGATCCAGAACGTCTTCCGCGCGGAAGGCGTGCCGCTCGATCTCGCCTACATCCCGATCATCGAGAGCGGATTCAAGACGAACGCGCTGTCGAGGGCGAGCGCCAAGGGCCCGTGGCAGTTCATGAAGGCCACCGCAGTCGAACAGGGCCTCAAGCACGACTGGTACATCGACGAACGCTCCGATCCGGAAAAAGCCACCGTGGCGGCGGCGAAATACCTCAAGTCGCTTCACAGGATGTTCGACGGCGACTGGCACCTCGTGCTCGCCGCGTACAACGGCGGCATGGGCCGCGTGCAGCGCGCGATGAACCGCTCGGGCATCGAGGATTTCTGGCGGCTGTCGCAGAGCTCCCGCTACCTTCCGCGCGAAACCCGCGAATACGTGCCGCTGATTCTTGCCGCGATCATCGTCGCCAGGAACCCGGCGCAGTCACGGGTTCGAGATCGCGACCGCGGAGCCGATGGCGTACGACACGGTGACGGTCGATCGTCCGATCGACCTGCGGCGCGTCGCGGAGTGGACCGGCCAGCCGGTCGACGAAATCCAGGCGCTCAATCCCGAGCTACGCCGCTGGACGACGCCGATCAAGGCGGACGCGTATGAGCTGAAAGTTCCGGTCGGCACGGCCGACCAGTTCAACGCCCGCTTCGCGTCGGCGGGGCCGGGCGATCTGGTCACGCTCAACACCTACACGGTCAAGAAGGGCGACACGATCTCGACGATTGCCCGCAAGCTGCGCGTCAGCCGGATTGACCTCGCGGAAGCGAACCATCTCTCGATTCGCTCGAAGGTGCGCATCGGTCAGGCGCTGGTGATCCCGCGCGCGCCGGCCACGCTGCTGGCGACCAACTCCAAGCCCGCGACGCCCACCGCGGTCGCCTCGCGGCCGATTTCCGCGACGCCGGCGGTCGCCGATTCGGGCGACGAGCCGGAGCCGCGAATCGTCACGCACCGCGTCCGCCGGGGCGACACGCTCTTCGCGATCGCGCGGCTCTACGACACGACCGTCGACAAGATCAAGGCGCTGAACCGCCTCCGCAGCAACACCATCGCGCCGGGCGATCGGTTGAAGGTCCAGGCGTCGCGGTAAGACGTTCCAGGCCTCGCAGTAGATTCAATCTCGCCGCCGAGATCCCCCCGCAGTTTCTGCACAACTCAACGCCGGAACACAGCAAATCATCAGTGTTTGCCGGATGCGCGCTGCATTGCAGCGCGCATTACCATGCTCGCGTGCGTGCGGACGGCGGCGGTGTTTGGGGTCGAGGCGGCGCCAGTCCAGGTAGAAGTGGACGTCACGTTCGGGTTGCCGTCGTTCACGATGGTCGGGCTGCCGGACGCAAGCGTGCGCGAGAGCCGGGACCGCGTGCGCAGCGCCATCCGCAACTCGGGGTACGAGTTCCCTGCTCACCGCATCACCGTCAATCTGGCGCCAGCCGACGTCCGCAAGGCAGGCTCCTCGTTCGACCTGCCGATCGCGCTCGGTGTCCTCGCCGCTGACGGGAAGATCTCGCGGCGCGACATCGGCGACGTGCTGCTGCTCGGCGAGCTGTCGCTCGACGGCGCAATCCAGTCGGCGCGCGGCGTGCTGTCCGTCGCGGCGGCCGCCCGGCGCGAACGTTATCGCGCGCTGCTGTTGCCGCATCCCAACCGCGCGGAGGCCGAAGTCGTCGAAGGGCTCGTCCTCTATCCGGTGCGATCGCTGGACGAAGCGGTCCAGGCGCTCAACTCGCCCGACACGTTCACCCCGGCGCCGCCGATTGCTCCGCCGGCAGCCAGCGGCAACGAATCGTCAGCGGCTGAAGGGGACTTCGCCGACGTCCACGGCCAGATCATGGCGCGGCGCGCGCTCGAGGTCGCCGCCGCCGGCGGCCACAACGCACTGATGGCCGGGCCGCCGGGCGCCGGAAAGACGATGATGGCGCGGCGGGTGGCGGGCATCCTGCCGCCGCTGTCGTTCGATGAAGCGCTCGAGGCGACGTCGATCCATTCCGTCGCGGGGCTGCTGGCGCCGGGCACGCGCCTGCTCCGCTCGCGGCCGTTCCGCGCGCCGCATCACACGATCTCCGACGTGGCGCTGGTCGGCGGCGGCCAGTATCCGCGGCCCGGCGAGATCAGCCTCGCGCATCACGGCGTGCTCTTCCTCGACGAGATGCCCGAATTCAGCCGACATGTGCTCGAGGTGCTGCGCCAGCCGCTCGAGGAAGGCTGCGTGCGGATCGCGAGGGCCGCGCGCACCGCCGTCTTCCCGGCCCGTTTCATGTTGATCGGCGCGATGAATCCGTGCCCGTGCGGCTATCTCGGCGACACGGTGAAAGCCTGCCGGTGCTCGCCGCAGCAGATCGGGCGCTATTCGGCGCGGCTCTCGGGACCACTGCGGGACCGGCTCGATCTCACGGTGCCGGTAGCGGCGCTGTCCGCGCGCGAATTGCAGGAGGCGCCCGACGGCGAACCGTCCGCGGCGATCCGGGACAGAGTCGTCGCGGCCCGCGCGCGACAGCTGACGCGAGACGGCGTGCTCAACTCGCGGCTGCAGGGCAGGACGCTGCGCGAACGGATGTCGTTCGATGACGAGGGCCGGCGGCTGATCGCGCGCGCGATCGCAAAGCTCGCGCTGAGCGCGCGCGGCTACGATCGCGTGCTGCGAGTGGCGCGGACGATCGCGGATCTCGAGGCGGCGGATCGGGTCGGCGCGGAGCACGTCGCGGAAGCCTTGCAGTTCCGCGGCGATGCCTAGAAGTCATCTTATAAACGGCGCGAACGAGCCACAGCGAGTGAGCCTGGCGAGCGGAGCGGGGCGTGGGGCCCCCGCGAGCGAGTCAGTCGGGGAGTCCGAGGGGCGAAGCCCCTCGGTCAAGGCTAGTCGGTCTGCGCGAGCATCCGCCGCGCATCCTCGGCGCCGGCGAAGTCGCTTTTGATCTCGAGTGCGCGGCGCAGCGCGGCGCGGCCGCGCGATTCGTTGCCGGCCTTCAGGTGGGCCAGGCCGAGATGGTAGTGATACACGGCGTTGGTCGGCGCCATGGCAACCGCGCGTTCGAACGCCGAAAGTGCGTGCACGGCAAGGCCCTGCTGATAGAACGCCCACCCGAGCGTGTCCTGCGGCTCGGGACGATCGCGTAGCGCTTCGATTGCCACGTTCGCCAGCCGCACGGCCTCATCGCCCTTGCCGCTCTCGGCGTACATCCAGGCAAGATTGTTGGCCGCGACGCCCGCTCGTGGATTCACCGCGAGCACTTTCTCGGTACTGCGCGCGCGCCTCCTGCGTTTTCCCCTGCCCTTCCAGAATCATCCCGATCATCGTCGACGGCCCAGGCGCATCCGGCGTCTGCTTCGCCATCGCCTGAAATTCCGCGAGCGCGCGATCGAGTTGTCCCTGCGACATGTACATGCGGCCGAGCAGGTCGTACGCTTCGAGACGGGATGGCTCCTTCGAGATCACTTCCCGCAGCGTCCGCTCCGCGTCGTCCGTGCGCTGCGACATCATCGCCACTCGCGCCGACAGGACCTTCAGATCCGCGTTCTCTGGCGCCGTCTTCACCCAGCCGTCCACCGAATTCCGCGCTTCGTCGAGCTTGCCCTCGGCGATCAGGACGGCCACCATGCCGGTGCGCGCTTCGAGCGACTGCGGGGCGAGGCGAAGCGCTTCGCTGAACGAGGTTCGCGCCGCCGGCACCGCCCGCTGCTCGAGCGACACCCACCCCATTTCGGTGTGCAGCGCCGGCACCTGCGGCTGACGGGTCAGGCGCGCGCTCAGCTCCCTGTGCGCCCGCGAGAGATCGCCGCGCGCCCGCAGCGTGCGCGACATCAGCACCGCCGCGGCGGGATCGTCGGGATTGGCCTTCGCGGCCTCTTCCACCGCATTGAGCGCCTTGGCCGTGTCCCCCTTCGCGAGCTCCAGCCGCGCCAGGTGCATTTGCGCGGCGCCGGCGCGCGGGTTGATCTCCACGACCTTGCGGAACGCACGCTCGGCTTCCTCGAAGTCCTCGCGCGCGGTCGCGGTCAGCCCGAGCGTGTAATGGGCGAGCGCCGATCCTGCATCCGCCTTGACCGCTTCCCGTGCCTGAACCGTCGCTTCGTCGGTCTTGCCGTCGTCGAGGAGCAGGCGCGCCTTGAGCGACCGCGCTTCGGCGTCGCGCCCTTTCTCGGTCAGCAGCTGATCCAGCAGCTGGTGCGCTTCGGCCTTCTTGCCAGCAGAGTACTCAATCGACGCGATGCGCAGCCTGGCCGTGCGCGCCTCGGTCTTGTTGGAAGCCGCCGCCACCTCGTTCAGCACCGCCAGGCCGGCGTCGCGGCGGTTGAGGCCGATGTAGAAGTCCGCCAGCGCCAGCTGTCCGCCCGGCTCGTGAGCGAGCGCCTTGAAGTGCGGCTCCGCAAGCGGCGCCCGCCGCGTCGTCAGGTACAACAGCGCGAGGGCACGGTGAGCAGCGGCATTGTCGGCATCGCGCGACAGCGTGTCGGTCAGCGTGCGTTCTGCCGCCGCGGTATCACCGGTCGCCCAATAGAAGTTCGCCAGCGCGATGCGCGCATCGCTCGACTCGGGCGCAAGCTCGACGGCGCGGCGAAACGCTTCGCCGGCCTCGGTCTTTCGGCCGCCTTTGAAGCGCACCGCGCCGAGCGACGTCCAGGCGGGCGCGTAGGCCGGATCCATGCTGATCGCCTGCTCGATCTGTTTGATCGCGCTGCCCGCGTCGTTCAGGCCGGCCATCGCGTTGCCGAGCAGAATGTGCGCCGGAGCGCTGCGCGAGTCGGCCTTGAGCGCCAGCTCCGCACGCGTTCTCGCCGCTTCGAACTCGCCCGCGACCAGCAGCAGTGTCCCTGCCTTCAGCTGCGCATCGACGTTCGACGGATCCAGATCGGCCGCCCGCGCGTACCAGCCGTACGCCTTCACGTGATCGCCCGATGCCTCGTACGCCTGCGCCAGCTTGTAATGCGCCTCGGCGTGGGGCGGAACCGCATTCACCGCGTTGCGGTACTCGATGATCGCTTCCTTCAGCTTCTTCTGCTGAACGTAGGCATCGCCGCTGGTGATGAAGTCCCGCGCGGCGACCTGCGGGTCCTTCGAGCAGGCGCCCGACAGCAAGGCGACACAGAGGATGGACGCGAACGCGAATCTCGAATTCATGGAAGATGACGTGAAAGGTGCGGCAGCAGCGCACCGGCAAACGCGGTGAGTTCCCCGGTGGCGGCCGCGGGGGTCGTGACAACGGGCGAGATGATGCGGACGAGACCGCCGTTCGTCCGTCCCAGCCGCGCCGCGTCCGCCATCAGCCACAGCTTGTTCGCGTACTCGTTGGCGACGATGCGTCCGCGGCCCTGGTACCAGTAGAAGACCACCTGCGTGTTCAGTCCCTTGGAGATGACATAGCGGTTCACCTCCACCGCGTTGTCGCCGGTCCCAAGCACTTGCCTGCCAGTTTCGACCGGCTGCCAGCCCGCGCCTGGGAGACAGTTCTGCGGCGAGTGAATCGTATCCCCCTGCCGCTGGCTGCCGTAGTAGCCGACATAGAGCGCCACGGGCGGGCCGTCGGGACGGGAGTAGTACCGGTTCAGATAGTCGTCGACGCCAAGCCTGGCGACGACATCGTCACGGATGGGCTCGGTGTCCACGCCGTGCCACGCACCGAGTGCCGACGGCAGCTCGTTGAGGTCGGCGCGTTCCACCGCCGTCTCGGCGGAGCGGGCGCTCGCCGCGTAGGCGCCTGTGCCGAGGATCAGGAGCAGGACGATGCAGGCCCGCGCGAGCATCATGCCTCCACTGAGGTGGCGTGGGGACGCCAGGCCGGCAACTGGATGCGCGCGAGCAGGCGCTGCACCATCACGAGTCCGATCAGCGCCACGACGAACATGATCCAGCCGGAGAACGTGTGGAAGAACCCTTCGGCCGCCGCCGGACTGGCCCAGTGCGAGGCGAGGCCGGTGCCAGCGACGCGCGTCGCGTTCGCAATGATGGCAATGGGAATTGCGGCCAGCGCGATGATCACGCGGCCGGGCGTGCGCGGTTCGGCGAAGTAGCCCAGCAGCACGCCGAGCATCAGCAGCGACACCAGCGAACGAATGCCGCTGCACGCCTCGACCACCTCGAGCGTGATGTTCGGCAGCTGCAGGACGTTGCCCTCGCGCAGCACCGGAATGCCGGCCGCCGCGATGGCCGTCTCGCCGAGGCGCGAGGCCACCAGCTGCAGCGGAAACGCAATCTGGTTGAAGACGATCGCCGGCAGCGGAATCATGAAAAGAAGGAATGCGAGCGGGAAGAGAAGAATCCGGAAGTGCTCGCGGCCCCAGATGAAGAGCACGGCGCCGGCGAGAACGCCGATCAACGAAGAGCGAGTGAGAAAAAGCTCGGCGCCGAGGATGCCCGCCAGAAAGACGAGCAGGCTGGCGCCGAGGAGCAGCAGACCCTCCACGCCCGGCCGGATCGGCGCGTGCGCAAGCGCCGCGCGCCGTTCCCAGGCGAAGAACGCCGCAAGAGGAATGACGAAAAACCCGTGGGAGTAATCGTCGTCGCTCGCCCATTGGCTGACGAGCGACGACAGAGCACCACCATACAGCCACACGACGCCCGCGCAGACGAGCAGCACGGCCCCGACGTGGCGCTTTGACATACTCAGCAGGCCTGCGCCGACGAACCGGCGCGGCGGCGGCGACGGTAGACGCCCGCAATGCCCGCCAGGCCCGTGCCGAGCAGCAGCATCGTCGCCGGTTCCGGCGAGTGCGTCCCGGCGTTGTCGCCGACGAAGCTGAAGCGGATCAGGAAGTTGCGCCCCCCGACCGCGTCACGCAGGCCGAAGTTCACCCGCGCGCTCTCAGCCCCTTGCAGCCCGCTGAACAGCAGGATGTCGCCCCGGTGCGTGCCTTCGTCCGCGAATACGTTCGCAGAACCGCCGGCGAACACCGCGCTGCGCGTCAGCGAAGAGTCCTGCGCGAAGCTCAGGCCATCCTGGTTGTTCGAGGTCGACCATCCACTCGGTACGTAGAACGGCTGGTCAACCGTGTCGAGACGGTCGTCACCGTTGAGAGGATCCAGAATTTCCACACGCAACGTGGTGGCGCTTCCTATCCCTTCGAGGCTGAACGTGACGTTGTAGTTGGACCACGTACGCAGGCCGTTCATGAGGATCAGCCCCGTTGAACCGGCGCCGCTCATCGTGACCGTTCCAAAATCGATCATGCGATAACCGTCGTACGTCGTGCCGGTCTGCGAGAAGCCGCCCGTTGACGACTGCACGCTTACTATCGGCTCTGCTCGCGCTGCGACCGGCAGCAGCGCAGCAAGCGCCAATGCCCCACAGACTCTTCGCATACACTCTCCTTCCGTTTTCATGGAGCGCAGGGTGCCCCTCGTACAGCTCTTCGTTTCTTCCTTCCGTTCCCGCCCCGCGGATGTCTGACCTCCGCACGAACGGGACACGCGTCCTGCCCGCAGGCGCCCCCTAAAAGGGCATCCGCCGCACCGCCCCGGCGATTCCGAGCAACGCGCTCCCCGAGAGGAGCAGCGCCGTCGGTTCCGTCGACGCTCGCGAGGCGACCGCGCTGACTCCGGCGCTGACGCCTGCGTGCCCATACGCGAAGGCCGTAGCCGCCGCGATCAGCACGATGACAAAGACCAGGAGTACCTTCATTTCCCTACCCAGTGCCACGAATTGCCCTGCCGTTTCCCACTCCCGAACGATTTGCCGGGACCGTGGCCGCTAGTGCAAGCGATTGTCCAGCCCGGTGACGAGCGGCGGAATGGCTGTGCTTCCGCCCGGCTCGGAGTCATGGTAGAGTTCCGACTTCGATTCAGCAGGAAACCGGCGCCGGTCCGCGAGGCGCAAGGAGGATGGTGGCTCCGAGGCGTTATACCGTCGTGATCGCGGACCGCTCCACCGGCACTGTCCGGCGTGTCACGATTCGTCTCTGGCCGTCGCTGGCGGTGATCGCCGGCGCACTGGCGCTTCCGCTGCTGATGGGACTCGGCGCCCGCTGGAGTGCCTCCTCCGAAATCAGTCACTGGCGATCGACCGCCGCCTCGCTCGAAATCGAAAACGCAAGCTATCGGGAAGCGACCGCGCAACTGAGCGCGCAGATCTCCGCGTTGCAGTCGGCGGTCGACGACATCGGCGAACGCGCGGCCGTCGATCCGGCCGCCAGCCGCGCGATGGATCGCCTGCCCGCCGCGGTCCGCTCGCGGGCGATGGGTGGCGCGACGGGCGCCGTCGCGCCGGTCGTCGGCGGCGCGTTCGGCACGGCGGACGCCGCCTTCACGGTGTTGAGCGATATCCTCAGCATGATCGAGACGAGGCTCGCGACGGTGCGCACCGGCGTCGAACGCCGCCAGGCGCTCGCCTCGGCGACGCCGTCGATCTGGCCGGTCACCGGCTGGCTGTCGTCGAATTTCGGCAACCGGCGCGATCCCTTCACCGGCAACTCCGACTTCCATCCCGGTCTCGACATCTCAGCCGACCGCGGCCAGCCGGTACTGGCGACCGCGGACGGCACGGTCATCAACGCCGCCTACCACGGCAGCTACGGCAACCTCGTGGTCATCGATCACGGCTTCGGCATCACGACGAAATACGGCCACCTGTCGCGCTTCGCGGTCATGAACGGCCAGCAGATCCGCCGCGGCGACCTCGTTGGCTACGTCGGATCGACCGGCCGTTCGACCAGCCCGCACCTGCACTACGAAGTGTGGGTGAACGACAAGCTGACCAACCCCCTGCGCCTCCTGGGCCCCCGTTAGTCGGCCTTGAGTCCGATCGGCGAAGATTGACCGTCGCCGGAGGGTCCCGTACAATCATTTGATACCCGCTCTACCTTCCGCATGATTGTCGATACCGTCCTCGCAAAAGTCTTTGGCACGGCAAACGACCGCGAGCTGAAGCGGCTGCGTCCGTTCGTCGCCGAAATCAACGCCTTGGAGCCGCAGCTGCAGCAGCTCTCCGACGACCAGCTGCGCGCGAAGACGGCTGAATTCCGCGAACGGTTCGGCAAGGGGGAGACGCTCGACGATCTCCTGCCGGAGGCGTTCGGCGTGGTCCGCGAAGCCGGGCGCCGCACGCTCAACATGCGGCACTTCGACGTGCAGCTGATCGGCGGCATCGTGCTCCATCGCGGCAAGATCGCCGAGATGAAGACGGGCGAAGGCAAGACGCTCGTCGCGACGCTTCCCGCCTACCTCAACGCGCTCGAGGGCAAAGGCGTTCACGTGGTGACCGTGAACGACTATCTGGCCCGCCGCGACTCGGAGTGGATGGGGCGGATTTACCGCTTTCTGGGGATGTCGGTCGGCGTCATCCAGCACGACCTGAACGATCAGGAACGCCAGGTCGCCTACGCCTGCGACATCACCTACGGCACCAATAACGAGTTCGGCTTCGACTACCTGCGCGACAACATGAAGTTCGACCTCGCGCACTACGTCCAGCGCGGGCACCGCTACGCGATCGTGGACGAGGTCGACAGCATCCTGATCGACGAGGCGCGCACGCCGCTGATCATCTCGGGCCCCGCGGAGGAGTCGAACGACCTGTACTACGAGGTCGACCGCATCATTCCGAAGCTGACCCCCGGCGCCGTCACCCAGGGCAACGTCAAGGCGGAGGATCGCGAGGAGCTCGAAAAGACCGGCGACTACCTCAAGGACGAGAAGCACAAGACCGTCACGCTCACCGAAAGCGGGATGGCCAAGGCCGAGAAGATGCTCGCGCACCGGCTGCAGGCCGGCGGCCTCTACGACCCGGCGAACATGCCGCTGCTGCACCACGTGAACCAGGCGCTGCGCGCGCACACGCTGTTCAGGCTCGACGTCGACTACATGATCAAGGACGGCCAGGTGGTGATCGTCGACGAGTTCACCGGCCGGCTCATGCCGGGACGGCGCTGGAGCGACGGACTGCACCAGGCGGTCGAGGCGAAGGAGAAGGTGAAGATCGAGCGCGAGAACCAGACGCTCGCGACGGTCACCTTCCAGAACTACTTCCGCAAGTACGCGAAGCTGGCCGGCATGACCGGCACGGCCGACACGGAAGCGCCGGAGTTCGAGAAGATCTACAAGCTCGAGGTCATGGTCATCCCGACCAACCGCGAGCTGCGCCGCGTCGAAGAGCCCGACACCGTCTACCGCACCGAACGCGAGAAGTACGAGGCGCTCGTCACCGACATCATCGAGAAGCAGAACCAGGGCCGGCCGGTCCTCGTCGGCACCGTCTCGATCGAAAAATCAGAGAAGCTGTCGAGGCTGCTGAAGCTGCGCGGCCTCAAGCATGTCGTGCTGAACGCCAAGTATCACGCACAGGAAGCGGAAATCGTCGCCCAGGCCGGACGCAAGAACACGGTGACGATCGCGACCAACATGGCGGGCCGCGGCACCGATATTCTGCTGGGCGGCAACCCCGAGTTCATGGCGAGGCAGCAGACGCTTGCGGACGAGATCGCCGAGCGCCTCCCCAAGGGGCAGGAGAAGTTCGTCGACGACGAGGACTTCGTCTACTTCTTCCACATCGAAGGGTTCTACCGGGTGCCGCGCCAGGCCTACGAGCGCATCTTCCACGCGTTCAAGCAGCAGACCGACGCGGAGCATGACGAGGTCGTCGCCCTCGGCGGGCTTCACATCATCGCCACGGAACGTCACGAGGCGCGGCGCATCGACAACCAGCTGCGCGGCCGCGCCGGCCGTCAGGGCGACCCGGGATCTTCGCGCTTCTACCTGTCGCTCGAAGACGACCTGATGCGGATCTTCGGCTCCGATCGCATCTCCGGCCTGATGCAGCGGCTCGGCATGGAAGAGGGCGTGCCGATCGAGCACAAGATGGTGACCAACGCCATCGCCCGCGCGCAGAAGCAGGTCGAGGCGCAGAACTTCGCCGTCCGCAAGCACCTGCTCGAGTACGACGACGTGATGAACAAGCAGCGCGAGAGCGTGTATGCGCTGCGGCGGGAACTGCTCGAGGGGCGCATCACGCTCACCGAGGAGCAGGTCGTCGACAGCCGCGAGTACCTGCTGACGCTCGGCGAAGAGCTGCTCGAGAGCATCAACGAACAGTATACGGGCGCCGAGGTCGAGGTCGACGAGCGCGACTACGACGCGCTGAAGGCGGCGGTCCGCGAAACCTTCGGCGTCGATGCGGAGATCGACGGCGTCGAGATCGACGGCCTCAGCGTGGAAGCGGCGACCGACGCGCTCTGGAAGCCGATCCTTCAGAAATTCGAAGCCAAGGAAGCGCTGATTCCGATCGACATCCTCCGCCGCGTCGAGCGCGACATCATGCTCCAGATCGTCGACGCACAGTGGAAGGATCACCTCTACAGCCTCGATCACCTCAAGGAAGGCATCGGCCTGCGCGGCTACGGCCAGCGCGATCCGCTCGTCGAGTACAAGAAGGAGAGCTTCGCGCTCTTCACGGCGATGAAGGATCGTATCGAGGAAGAGATCGTGCGCTACCTGTGGCGGCTGACGCCGGTGGTCGGCGGCAACGAGAACGAGCCGGGCATCGCCAACGTGCGCCAGCCGGCGCCGCGACGGCCGCCGAAGACGACGCTGAGCGCTCACGCCCCGGCGCCGTCCCCGTTTGGCGCAATCGGCAGCGGCGGCGCGCCCAGCGCGGTCGCCGAACAGCCGCGTCCGGCACGCACCGGCGGCGACGACGTCGTGAAGCAGGTCCGGCGCGACGAGCCGAAGATCGGCCGCAACGATCCGTGCCACTGCGGAAGCGGCAAGAAATACAAGAAGTGCCATGGTGCATAGGGAAAGGTGCCGGGTGCCAAGGTGCCAAGGTACGGTGCCAAGTGCCAGGTGCCAGGTGCCACAGTGCGAAGATCGTCGAGGGCAGCAGAACGTTTGCTGCTCTTTTTTGTTTAGTGCCCTACCGAGGTTTTTGAATGGAAACGAGAACTGACGTCCTCAACACCGAGCAGATTTCGGTTGGCCTGACGACGGCCCTGACCTTTGACGATGTGCTGCTGGTGCCGCGGCACTCGACCGTGGTGCCGAGCCAGGTGGACGTGACGTCGCGCGTCACGAAGAACATCAAGGTCAACGTGCCGGTGCTGAGCGCGGCGATGGACACCGTCACGGAATCCCGGCTCGCGATTGCGATGGCGCAGCAGGGCGGCATTGGCGTGATCCACAAGAACCTGACGCCCGAAGAGCAGGCCTCCGAAGTCGATCGCGTGAAGCGATCCGAGAGCGGGATGATCGTCAACCCGATTACCCTCTCGCCGTCGAACCGGATCTACGAAGCCCTCGATCTGATGAAGAAGTACCGGATCTCGGGCGTGCCGATTACGCAGGACGGCAGCAAGGAGGGGCGGCTCGTCGGCATCCTGACGAACCGCGACCTGCGGTTCGAGACCAATCTCGACCGGCCGATTGCCGACATCATGACCCGCGACCCGCTCTTCACGGTGCCAGTCGGCACCACGCTCGAACAGGCGCGCGCGATTCTTCATCGCCACAAAGTCGAGAAGCTGCTGGTCGTCGACGACCGGTTCATGTTGAAGGGGCTGATCACCGTCAAAGACATTCAGAAGATGGTCAAGTACCCGAACGCGTGCAAGGACACGCTCGGGCGGTTGCGAGTGGGGGCGGCGATTGGCGTCGGACGGGATGCGGTCGAGCGCGCCGAAGCGCTGGTCGCCGCGCACGTGGACATCCTCGTCCTGGACACCGCTCACGGGCACTCGCAGGGCGTGCTCGACATGGTCAAGGTGCTCCGCCGCCGCTTCGCCGACGTCGACCTGATTGCCGGCAACGTGGCCACCGGGGAAGCGACCGAGGCGCTCATCACTCTCGGTGTCGATGCGGTCAAGGTCGGCATCGGCGCCGGCTCGATCTGCACGACCCGCGTGGTCGCCGGCATCGGCGTGCCGATGGTGACCGCCGTCGCCGAGTGCGCGCGCGCCGCGGCGCGACACAAGGTGCCGATCATCGCCGACGGCGGCATCCGCTATTCAGGCGACGTCACCAAGGCGATCTCGGTCGGCGCCAGCACGGTGATGATCGGCAGCCTGTTCGCCGGCACCGACGAGAGCCCCGGCGAGCTGATCCTCTACCAGGGCCGGAGCTTCAAGGAGTACCGCGGCATGGGCTCGCTCGGCGCGATGCGCCGCGGCAGCCGCGATCGCTACTTCCAGGACGAGTTCGATCTCGACGCCAACCCCGAGGCCGGAGAGAAGCTCGTGCCCGAGGGCATCGAGGGCCGCGTCGCGCACAAGGGCAGCGTCGCGGCAATGATTCACCAGCTCACCGGCGGCCTCCGCGCCGGGATGGGCTATTGCGGCTGCCCCGACATTCCCACCCTGCAGCGCGAAGCGCGGCTGATCCGGGTCAGCCCGGCCGGCCTGCGCGAGGGGCACGTGCACGACGTCATCATCACGAAGGAAGCCCCGAACTATCGAGTGGAATAGCAATTAACGTACGCGCGGTTTCTGGCGTCCTCCTCGCCATGAGACGCGCACTATCCTTCCTCTTCGTCACGGCGTTCGTCCCCGTCCTGTTCGCGCAGGACACCGAGTTCATCCAGGCGCTCGAGCGCGCGCAAGCCCAGCGGCCCGCCGCGCTGACCTCGTCGGCACGCATCGCCCCGACGAGCGAGCCCGGAACGCCGCTCGTGATTCACGGGCAGGTCTTCAACGAAGACGGCCGCAGCCCGCTGGCGGGCGCGACGGTCTTCGCCTATCACACCGATCGCGGCGGGCTCTACGACAAGCCGGGTTCGCCGCCGCATTCGTGGCGGCTGCGCGGCTGGGCGAAGGCGGACGCGCAGGGCCGCTTCGAGTTCAGCACGATCCGCCCGGGCTCGTACCCGAACACCAGCAATCCGGCGCACGTGCACTTCACCGTGTTCACCGGCGAGGCGCGATACCATGCCGGCGGGCTGCAGTTCGCGGATGATTCGCTGATTTCGGCGAGCGAACGCGCGCGGGACAAGAGCGAGGGTGAGTTCGGATCGGTCCGTCCGGTACGAACCGAAGGCGGAACCCAGCACGTCGATCTGCGGCTCCGGATCAACTCGCGGAACCGGTTCTGACGCCGGTCGCGATGGTGCGGCGGTTGTCGCCGGCGTCGCGGATGGTGACCTCGATGGCGTCGTTCGGGCGGTCGCGCCAGCGATCCGCCCACTCGATCGCGACGACGCCGTCCCCTTCGATCATCTCGTCGAGCCCGAGATCGGCGATCTCGGCAGGCTCGAGACGATAGAGGTCGACGTGAAAGAGCGGCAGCCGGCCGCCGCGGTATTCCTGGACGAGCGTGAACGTCGGGCTGGACACGTCCTCCGGCTCGGCGCCCAGGCCGCGCGCCAGCCCGCGGACGAACGCGGTCTTGCCGGCGCCCAGCTCGCCGAACAGCAGCACGACATCGCCCGCCCCAAGCACGCGCGCGAGCCGCTCCCCCGCCGCTGACGTGCCGCTCTCGCTGTCGGTCGTGACCTCTTCGGCTCTCACTGCTCGCGCTTCACTTTGCGGCGCGCGGTCAGCTCGAGGATGGCGTCGCCGATGCGCGAGGCCAGATCGCCCGCCGTGAGCGACACCTCGCCTTCGTCGGCCTCCGCGAGATCGCCGGCGGCGCCGTGCAGGTAGACCGCGAGCTTGGTCGCCGCTTCGGCGTCGAGCAGCTGCGCGAACCATGCGGCGATCATGCCGGTCAGGATGTCGCCGGTTCCGCCGGTCGCCATCCCGGCGTTCCCGGTCAGGTTCACGAACGTGCGGCCGTCCGGGCCGGCAATGACGGTGCGATGCCCCTTCAGCGCGACGTGCAGCCGATGGGAAACCGCGAATTCCCGCGCGTGCTTCAGCCGATCGTGCTGGACCGCCTCGATCGAGAGATTGAGCAGCCGCGCCATCTCTCCCGGGTGCGGCGTGATGATGACGTCAACGCCATCGCGTGCGACCAGGCGCTCCGGCTCGCCGGCGAAGGCGTTGAGCGCATCCGCGTCGAGGACCAGCGGCACTCCCGCGCGCTCGACCAGCGCGTGCACGAACGCCGCGGTGCCGGCGCTCTGTCCGAGCCCCGGACCGACGGCGATCACGTCAGCCTTGAGGTCGAGCACGCGGTCGATCGCGCCGAAGTCGATCGAGCCCTCGGGTGTCTCGTCGAGCGGTTCGGTCATGTATTCCGGCGCCATCGCGGCGATGATCGGCGCCGACGAGCGCGGCGCCGCGATGGTCACCAGCCCGGCGCCGGATCGCAGCGCCCCGAGCGCCGCCAGATGCGCCGCGCCGGTCCGGCCGCGCGAGCCGGCGACGATCAGCACGCGGCCGAAATCACCCTTGTGCGAATCGGGCGTCCGCACCGGTACGATCTCGCGCATCCGCTCTCGCGTCAGCAGCTCGAGGTACGGCCCCTCCAGCTCGTCGATCACCGGGTACGGAATCCCGATGTCGGCGATGACCAGATCGCCGCCGCGCGTATCGGCCGGCGGAAACACGAGCGGGATTTTCGGCGCCGCGAGCGTCACCGTCATCGACGCTTCGATCGTTTCTCCCTGAACCAGGTGGCTGTCGGCGGACACGCCGGTCGGCAGATCCACCGCGACGATCGGCACCCCCATCCCGTTGACGTCGGCGACGACGGTTTCGAGCAGGCCGGAGAGCTGACCGCGGAATCCGGTTCCGACGATCGCGTCGACCACCAGATCGCATTCCGAGATCTGGCTGAAGTGCAGCTCCCATTCCTGCGCGTCGGTGATCTCCACCACGGTGAGGCCGATGTTGCCGAGGATGTCAAGGTTCGTGCGCGCGTCGCCGCGCACGTCCGCGACGCTGCCGAGCAGAAAGACCGACGCTTCGACGCCGCGCTGCAGCAGCGTCCGCGCGATGACGAATCCGTCGCCGCCGTTGTTGCCGCGGCCGCACAGCACCGCGACATGGCTGCTCGCCAGATCGTCGAACGACGCCTCCATCGCCGCCACCGCCTGGCGTCCGGCGTTCTCCATCAGCACCACGGACGGGATTCCGATGTCCTCGATCGTGCGCCGATCCGCCTCGCGCATCTGCTCGGTGTTCAACACGCGCATCGCGGGTCGAGCGTACTGCTTGTGCTAGACTGCGGTCAATCAAGTGGACAGACTCGGCGCTCGGCGTTCGGCGCTCGACGCTGGGCGCTCGGGGCTTGGCGCTCGAAAACAGCGAGAATCGTTTACAACGCGGAAGGGACACGGATAGATGCGGGGAGCTGTGTACGTCAACGGCAGGATCACCAAAGCAGACGAGGCGGTGGTCCCCGTCTACGATCACGGGTTCGTGTACGGCGAAGGGATCTACGAGACGCTGCGGACCTACAACCGCGTGCCGTTTCTCTCCGAGCGGCACCTGCGGCGGTTGCGGCTCTCCGCCGGCCACCTGCAGCTCGACGTGCCGCTCGACGACGCCACGCTGTTGAAGCGGATTGACGAGACCGTCGCCGCCGCCGGCGAGATGCAGGAGTCCTACATCCGCGTGCTGGTAACCCGCGGCGTCGGCGAGCTGACCTACGACGTCCGCGCCACGCCGACGCCGACGCTGATCATCATCGTCAAGCCCGCCGACCTGCCGTCGGCCCGCGTCGACCAGGAAGGCATCAAGATCTCGCTGGTGCCGATCCTGCGCAACCACCCCGGCTCGGTCAACCCCGTCATCAAGTCGAACAACCTGCTGAACAACGCGCTCGCCATGCAGGAGGCCCATCGCCGCGGCGGCGAGGAAGGGCTGATGTGCAATTATCGCGGCGAGCTCTCCGAGTGCTCGCAGTCCAACTTCTTCATGGTGCGCGGCGGCGTCGCGCTCACGCCGAAGTCGGCCGCCGGTCTGCTCGAAGGCATCACGCGCGCATTCCTGTTCGAGGTGGGAAAAGACGTGGGGGTCGAGGTCCGTGACGAAACGCTGTACCCGAAGGATCTCGAAACCGCCGACGAAGCGTTCATCACCAGCACCACCCGCGAGCTCAGCCCCGTCGTCCGCATCGACGATCGCGTGATCGGCGACGGCAAGCCCGGCCCGATCACCCGCAAGCTGCTCGAGGGCTACCGCAAGCGGGCCCAGGCGCTGACGAGGAAGACTGCAACGGCCAATCGCTAATTGTTAATTGTTAATCACGGGCATTCGGATCGCATTCAGCATCTGGACGACTCGAGCGCCCGAAGTTGCAAGCCGTCCGTACGTCGAATGTGATCCGGCTGCCTTTTGATTAGCAATTAGCGATTAACAATTGGCTTCAGACCGGCTGTTCCGTGTACGCCTCGATCGGCGGACAGGCGCAGATCAGGTTGCGGTCGCCGTACGGGTTGTCGATCCGCGCCACCGGCGGCCAGAACTTGTTGGCGCGCACGAACGGCAGCGGGTAGGCCGCCTGGTCGCGCGAGTAGGCATGCGACCAGGTGTCGGAGGACACCTCCTCCGCGGTGTGCGGCGCGTTCTTCAGCACGTTGTCGCGGGCGTCCGCCTTGCCATCGACCACCGCCTGAATCTCCGAGCGGATCGCGATCAGCGCATCGCAGAAGCGATCGAGCTCGTCCTTCGACTCGCTCTCGGTCGGCTCGATCATCATCGTGCCGGCGACCGGAAACGAGACCGTCGGCGCGTGGAAGCCGTAATCCATCAGGCGCTTGGCGACGTCCTGCTCGTCGATCGACGGCCCGCTACCGTGCTTGAACGGCCTGAGGTCGAAGATCATCTCGTGCGCGACGCGGCCGTTGTGGTTCGCGTACAGCACGTCGTAGTGGCCCTGCAGCCGCGCCTTGATGTAGTTCGCGTTCAGGATTGCGACTCGCGTCGCGTCCGTCAGGCCGGGTCCGCCGAGCATCCGGATGTAGCCGTACGAGATCAGCAGGATGCTGGCGCTGCCCCACGGCGCCGCGGCGATCGCATGAATCGCCTTGTCGCCGCCGACCGTGGTGACGGGATGCCCGGGCAGGTACGAGGCGAGCTGCTTGGTCACGGCAATCGGGCCCATGCCCGGACCACCGCCGCCATGCGGGATGGCGAACGTCTTGTGCAGGTTCAGGTGGCAGACGTCCGCGCCAATCGCCGCCGGCGTCGTCAAACCGACCTGCGCGTTCATGTTCGCGCCGTCCATGTACACGAGGCCGCCGTTCTCGTGCACGATCGAGCAGATTTCCTTGATCTCCTCCTCGAACACCCCGTGCGTCGAGGGATAGGTGATCATCAGCGCCGCGAGTGACGCCTTGTGCTGGACCGCCTTCGCGCGCAGATCGGCGACGTCGACGTTGCCGTTGCTCTCGCAGGCGACAACGACCACCTTCATTCCCGCCATTGCCGCGCTCGCCGGATTGGTGCCATGCGCGGACGAGGGAATCAGCACCACGTCGCGCGCCTTGTCGTTGCGTTCGTGGTGGCAGGCGCGAATGGCCATGAGGCCGGCGAATTCCCCTTGCGCTCCCGAGTTCGGCTGCAGCGACACCGCTGCCAGGCCGGTGATCTTGCACAGGGCTTCCTCGAGCTCGCGGAACACCTGCAGGTAGCCGGTCGCCTGACTCGACGGGACGAACGGATGAAGCCGCGAGAACTTGGGCCAGGTGACCGGGATCATCTCCGACGCGGCGTTCAGCTTCATCGTGCACGACCCGAGCGGGATCATCGAGGTGTCGAGCCCGACGTCCTTGCGCTCGAGCCGGCGGATGTACCGCATCATCTTCGTTTCCGAGTGATGCGTGTTGAACACAGGATGGGTCAGATACGGTGACGTGCGCCGCAGCGCAGACGGCGCCGCCATCGTCACGCCGGCCGCAACCTCGAACTTCGGCGGCTGCTGTCCGCGCGCGGCCGCGAACACGGCCACCACATCCCTGACGTCACTCAACGTCACTGTCTCGTCCAGCGAGATGCCGATGCCGTCGGGCGTATACCGGAAATTGATCTCCCGCGCTTCCGCCTCGCGACGTACCGCGGCGGTATCTGCGCCTTCAATCCACAGCGTGTCGAAGTAGGCCGTGTTTGCCTGGCGGCAGCCGAGGCCGCTCAGCGCGCGGTCGAGCGCCTGCGCGAACGAGTGGATGCGGCCGGCAATCGCCTTGAGGCCCTCGGGACCGTGATAGACCGCGTACATCGCCGCGACGTTGGCGAGGAGCGCCTGCGCGGTGCAGATGTTCGACGTCGCTTTCTCCCGGCGGATGTGCTGCTCGCGCGTCTGGAGCGCCATGCGAAACGCCTGACGCCCGCGCGCGTCGACGGAAATGCCGATGATCCTGCCGGGCGCCTGCCGGACGAACGACTCCCTGGTCGCGAAGAACGCCGCGTGGGGACCGCCGAACCCGAGCGGCACACCGAAACGCTGCGAGTTGCCGACCACCACGTCGGCGTTCATCTCGCCGGGCGGCGTCAGCAGCGTGAGGGCGAGGAGGTCGGACGCGACCACCACGAGCGCTCCGGCGGCATGCGCCTTCTCGATGAGCGGACGGAGATCGCCGACCTGACCGCGCTCGTCCGGATACTGCAGCAGCACGCCGAATGCGCGCCCGAGCATATCGCTCGAGAACGACTCCGGATCGGCGATTTCCACGCGAATCTTGAGCGGAGCGGCCCGTCCGAGCAGCACATCCAGCGTCTGCGGGAATACGCGGTTCGAGACGAGGAACACACTCTCGTGGCCCGCCGGCGCCTTCCGGCTCTGCAGCCGGTGGAACATCGTCATCGCCTCGGCCGCCGCGGTGCCCTCGTCGAGCAGCGACGCCGTCGCGATGTCCATCCCGGTCAGGTCCTTGACGACCGTCTGGAAGTTGAGCAGCGACTCGAGCCGTCCCTGTGCGATTTCCGCCTGATAGGGCGTGTAGGGCGTGTACCAGCCGGGATTCTCGAACACGTTTCGCAGAATGACGCTCGGCGTCACGCAGTCGTAGTAGCCAAGACCGATGTAGGAGCGCGCAAGCGTGATGGTCGTGGCGACGTGCCGCAGACGTCGAAGGAACTCCGATTCGCTGTCGCCTTCAGGAAGGTCGAGTGGCGCGCGCAGGCGGATGCCGGGCGGTATCGTCTGCTCGATCAATTCATCGATCGACGACACGCCGATCGCGCGAAGCATCGCCTGACGTTCGGCGGCATCGGGACCGATGTGCCGTGACGCGAAAGACCCTGGGGTATCTGACATCGTTGGTTTCTCTCCCGGCGTTCGGCGCTGGGCGCTGGGCGCTGGTTCGGGGCTGCTTACTTCGTCAATTCCGCATACTGCGCGGCGTCGAGGAGATCCTCGCCGCTGCCGGCCACCTTCAGCACGATCATCCACGCCCCGTGCGGATCCTTGTTGATCAACTCCGGATGTTCGCTCAGCGAGCTGTTGACCTCGACCACCTCGCCGTCCACCGGAGCATACAGGTCCGACACCGCCTTGACCGACTCCACCGAGCCGAACGACTCCCCTTTCTTCACGGAGCGTCCGACTTCAGGCAAGTCGAGATAGACGACGTCGCCGAGCTGTTTCTGCGCGTAGTCGGTGATGCCGACGCGCGCCTCGGCGCCTTCGATCTTCACCCACTCATGGTCCTTCGTGTATTGCCGGTCGGACGGATACATCGCTCAGCTCCTCCCGCAGTCAGTCGGTCAGCGTGCGCGCTTGTAGAAGGGCATCGCCACGACCTTTGCGCGTGCACGCCTGCCGCGGACGTCGATTTCGAACTCGGTGTCGTTCGCGGAGTGCTCGGCAGGCAGGTATGCCATGCCGATCGCCTTCTTCAGAAACGGTGTCTGCGTGCCGCTCGTCACCGTCCCGGCCTTCGCGCCTCCGACGTAGGCATCGTAGCCGTGCCGCGCGATCGCGCGATCGAGCATCTCGAAGCCGATCAGCTTGCGGCGCACGCCCTCCTGCTTCTGACGGCGCAGCGCGTCCGCGCCAAGGAAATCTTTTTTCTTCCAGCCGACGATCCAGCCGAGATCGGCTTCGAGCACCGAAGTCGTGTCGTCGATGTCGTTGCCGTAGAGGCGCATCGCCGCCTCGAGCCGCAGCGTATCGCGCGCGCCGAGCCCCGCCGGCACGACCCCCGCCGGACGTCCGGCCTGAATCATCGCGTCCCACACGCGTTCCGCTGAAGCGGGAGGAACGAACACTTCGAAGCCGTCCTCTCCGGTGTAGCCAGTGCGCGAGATGGTGCCGCGCACGTTCGCGATCTCGCCGGTCGTGAACCAGTAGTACTTCAAGTCGCCGAGCGGCACGGCGGTCAGGGTCTGCAGCGTTTCGCGCGCGGCCGGTCCCTGGATCGCGATCAGCGCGTAGCGCGAGCTGGTGTTCACGGCGGCGGCATCGCCGGCGCCCGAAACGTGCTGCACGATCCAGGCGAAATCCTTGACGATGTTCGAGGCGTTCACGACCAGCATGAAGTGGTCGTCCGCCAGTCGGTAGGTCAGCACATCGTCCACGAACGTGCCCACCGGCGTCGTCAGGCCAGCGTACTGCGCCTGCCCCACGCTCAGCTTCGATGCGTCGTTGGAGGTGATGTGCTGCACGGCGGCCAGCGCATCCTTGCCGGCAATCTCGATTTGCCCCATGTGGCTGACGTCGAAGACGCCGGCACGGGTCCGTACTGCGAGGTGCTCGTCGACGATGCCGGAGTACTCGACAGGCATGTCCCAGCCGCCGAACTCGACCATGCGGGCGCCCATGGATCTATGACGCGCGTGGAGGGGAGTCTTCTTCAGAGTGCCGGATGGAGCCTGGGACATGAACTGTGCAAGTGCTGTCAGGAGCGCCTTCGCGTCACCGCTCCGTCGGGCAGGCGGGGCCCTGAGGCGCGGAGCGCGATCGGTACAACCCGAAAAAGGTACTATGCGGCTCGGCAGTGGGTCAAGGATTGGCAATTCGGGAGGTCGCGATGCCGACGATGCTGATTGTGAGTTGCCGCCGGGATTTCTGGTCGTCCACGGACTTCTCCGCCACCGACGAAGTCCGGCGCGTCAACCTCGCGACCGGCGCGAGCACCGGCGTGCCGCAGGCCACGTTCCTCGAGGAACTAGCCGGCAAGCGCGTAACCGTCCTGATCCACGGGTACAACAACGAAGAGCTGGACGTCCTGAAGTCGTATTCGACCATCGAGACGCAGATGCGGCTGCTGGGATTTCTCGGCGGCGGCGGCGCCTCGTACGATGCGCTCGTGGGGTTCGCGTGGCCGGGCGGCGCGCTCGGGGTCGCGTTCCCGTTCGCGCGGCAGCGAGCCGTCGAAGCCGCGCCGCGGCTCGCGCGGGTGCTGACGACCCTGCAGGGTGCGGGAGCTGTGATCGATCTGAATACCCACAGCCTCGGCGCGCACGTCACGCTCGAGGCGCTGCGGGACACGCCGCCGCTGGTGCGCAACGCGTGGAACTTCGCGGCCGCCGTCGACAACGAGTCCATCGAGATCCACGAGCGGTATTACCCCGCGAGCCGGCGGTGCAACCGGTTCTTCGTCTTCCACTCGAAGAACGACCCGGTGCTGCGCGTCTGGTATCGCATCGGCGACCTCTGGGACTTCGACACCGCGCTCGGCTACTCGGGCCCCGAAGATCCGGCCGCGATCATCAACAACTCGCCGCACGTGCGCGTGATCAACTGCAAGGACGTCGTGCAGTCGCACGGCGGCTACCGGTCGAGCGGCCAGGTGTGGGCCTACATGTCGCGTGAGCTGAGCTCGCCGTCGCCGGATCAATTCGTGACGCTGTCGCGGACGCCCGAGGCGCTGACGGCGGTGTTCAAGGCGACAGGGGGGCACTTACGGACGCCGGCGCGCAGGAAGAGAAGGCGCCACTAGCATGCGACTGACCTTGAAGCCCACGATCGTCCTCTGCGTGATGTTGACAGCAGTGGCGACGCTCGCCGCTCCGTTCAGCAACGTCGCGGCTCCGCAAACTGCTTACACACCGCCATTCGGCAGGTGGATCCGGCTGAACGCTAGCCGGCCTGTTCTCTCGCCGCGCGGCACAGGCTTCGAAGCCCGCGGCGTGTTCAACCCGGCCGTCGTCAAGCACGGCGATCGATTTGTCATGCTCTATCGGGCGCAGGATTCGACGGGCATCTCGCGGCTCGGCTATGCCACGAGCAAGGACGGAGTGAGCTTCACCCGCGCAGCCGAGCCGGTGCTGTCGCCCGAAGCGGAGTACGAGCGCGGCGGCGGCGTCGAGGATCCGCGTCTCGTGCTGATCGACGGCATTTACTACCTCACCTACACGGCGTACAACGGCAAGGACGCCCAACTCGCGCTTGCCACGTCTCGCGACCTGCGGCAGTGGGAACGCAAGGGCGTGATCCTGCCAGCATACAAAGGACGCTGGAACGTGAACTGGACCAAGGCCGGTGCGATTCTGCCGCAGCCGGTCGGCGGCAAGTACTGGATGTTCTACATGGCCGACGCCAGGGACAAGCCCGATCAAATGGGCATTGCCTCGTCCACGGATCTGCTGACGTGGTCGGAGGAGCTCGACTATCCGGTGCTTCGCCGCCGGCCGGGATTCTTCGATTCGCGCGTGGTGGAACCGGGACCGCCGCCTGTCCTCACGAAGGATGGCATTCTGCTCGTCTACAACGGTGCGGACGATCAGCTGGTCTACCGAACCGGGTGGGTCCTGTTCGATCGCACCAACCCGACGCGGGTGCTGGCGCGTAGCGACCGGCCGCTGTTCGAACCCGTCACGCAATGGGAAAAGGTCGGACAGGTTCCGAATGTGGTGTTCGTCGAAGGTCTCGTAGTCGAACCGCGGCGCTGGCTTCTCTACTATGGCGGGGCCGACAAGTTCGTTGGCGTGGCATCGGTCGCAATCCCAGAACGCCGATGAAACTTCACTTACCAAAGCGTACAGGAAGTACGTCGGGCATAGGCCGTCGACGCGGACGCGAAGTTGGCTGACAGGCACGTCGCACGTGGCACGTCGAACGTAGCACATGGAAGACTACGGCCCGGATTCGCCCTCCCCCGGCGCCTTCCGCTCGGGCTGATACGCCAGGTAGGCGCGCAGCGTGTGATACGAGATCCCCAGTTCGCGGCAGGCCTGACGTTTGTTGTTGCCGCACCGCTCGTACACCAGCCGGGCGTAGCGGCTCCCCCACGCGCGCATGGATTCGCGCGCGCGCACGGCGGGCAGCAACACGTCGACGTAGCCGCCGGTGATGGCCGGCGGCAGATCGTCGAGCTCGAGGAACTCGCTGCCGGACAACGCCACGGCTCGCTCGATGACGCGTTCGAGCTCCCTGACATTGCCGGGCCAGTGGTAGGCGACCAGCGCGTCGAGCGCCGCCGCTGACAGCTGCAGCGATCGCACGACCCGGTGGCGCTCCAGGAAATAGTGCGCCAGCTCCGCCACATCTTCCCGCCGCGCCCGCAGGGGCGGCACCAGCACCTCGACGCCGTGCAGGCGATAGAACAGATCGAGCCGGAACTGCCCGCGCTCGACCAGGCCGAGCAGCGGCCGGTTGGTGGCGACGATGATGCGCGTATCGACGCGCCGGGCGCCGCAGCCCCCTACGCGCTCGATCGACATGTCCTGAATCGCCCGCAACAGCTTCGCCTGGGCGGCGGGCGACAGATCGGAAACCTCGTCGAGAAACAGCGTCCCGTCGTGCGCGTGCTCGAACTTGCCGCGCCGGCCGCGCACGCCGGTGGCCGTGCGCTCCTCGATCCCGAACAGCTCCGCCTCGATCAGCGTTTCGACGATGGCGGCGCAGTTGACCGCGACGAACGGTCCTCGCCTGCGCCGGCTCAACTCGTGAATCTGCCGCGCGACGAGCTCCTTGCCGGAGCCGGACTCGCCCTCGATGAGCACCGTGAAATCGGTGGCGGCCACACGCTCGATGCGCTCCCGAACCGCACGAATGGCGGCGCTCGAGCCAATCAACGGCGCCGCGCCGTCCGCCTTGCTGCGCACGGCCAGCGAGGGACGGCCCTGCACACGCTCCATTTCGAGCAGCAGCGCGGCAATCTGCGCCCCGCACTCGAGCAGCTGACAGGTCCACCCATCGAGCATGCGCGCGGGCTCGAAAATCGCTTCGATTCGGGCGCGATGGTGCGCCGGGCTTTGCGGGACGTCGATGCACGTCACGTTGGGCGCCGCCGGGTGCGGCTCGTCGCGCAGCGCGACCGATCGCGCACGTACCAGGGCCCGGAGCTCGTCCTCGAATCGCTCACGAAGAGGTCCCGCCTCCCTCGCCACGGACAGACCAGTCGTGACGGCCGACAACAAGGCCGCAATGCCGCGCCGCCGCTCGGTGCCGCGGCGCTCCGCGGTGTCCGGCACGGCGGTCATGTAGGCTGGTTCCGCGATCGCCATGGCCGGTCCTTTCTTGATCTCTGTTCCGGCGGTCCGGCCGGTGCGGCTACCAAATGCGGTGCCAACCGCGCGAGGCCTTCCAACGCCCGCCATCCGCAGCCTCCCTACCTTCGCTCCGAATCGACAATGGCTCTAGGTGGGTATGGCGTGCCCGGAGCACGCTTCGCCGCTCGCATTCGAGTCGGGAATCGCATACCCGCAACGGGTGAACTCTTCCCACACCCGCTCCCACTGCTCGTCAAACTTCAGCGCGCCGTGATAGTGAACGCCTTCGCTGCCCGAGAGCGAGGCCACCGCGCATCGCAGAATCTGCGCGTCGCGGCCAGCGGAGCCCCGGTCCGTCGACAGCTGAAGGTAGACGCGCGCGCCCGGCCGGAGCGGCCGGCGGCCTTCGATCAGCGCGCCGCCGGAACTGAGATTGACGAGCCGCACGACGCGGCCCGGCCGGAGCACGGCGTGCATGTGCGTGACCGACGAGCCGCCAAAGCGGCTGTGCAGACGACGCTCGACTACTTTGCGATCCATGTGCGCGCTCCAGGGTTGAACTCCAGCACGCGCGTGCGGCCGGTGGCGCCGAGCGCGCGGACCGCGTACTGCCCGCGCCTGCCCGCTAAATACAGCGTTCCCGCCGTACACGATCCCTCCGGCGTCATCGTCAGAATGCGGGCAATGCCAATGCGGACGCCGTCTTCGCTTGCGCTGGGCGCCCCATCGGCGTCGGGAGTGCCCGGCAGCAGCGCGAACCGGATGCCGGTGAACTTGTGGCCGACACGCTCGTAGTCGCTGATTCGCCGATCGATCCCCGCGAGAATGTCCGCCGTTCGAACGCCGTTGCCGTTGCGATCCTCGAACACCGCGTAGGCGTAGTCGTCGCCCGACGGCTCGAAGCGGAGCGCAACCGCGGTTGACCGCCGGATGGCTTCCATTCGAAGACTCATAAGGCGGCCGGCCATGTAGCGTGCCGCGGAGGCAGCGCGGATGTAGTCCAGCGAAGCGGTGGCGATCGGGATCGAGATTCCTGCGAGCGTCACGCCGATCGCAATCGCAAACAAGAGCTCGAGCAGTGTCAATCCCCGTTCGTTGTGTGTCCTTCGAACCACGTCGTTCCTCGAGGCGGTAGCGGCCCGGCGCCCGCCGGCTGGCGAGCGCCGGACGAAACGCTAGCGGTCGGAGCCGGACTTCTCCGGCGGCGTGATGGTGACCATCGGCTTCAGCTTGAGAAAGCTCTTTTCGCCGATGCCCTTGATGTTCATCAGTTCCTCGACCTTCTTGAATCCGCCGTTCTTCTGACGGTGCTCGACGATCAGCTGGGCGGTGCGCGTGCCCACACCGGGAAGCGCCTCGAGCTGCTGCACGGTGGCCGTGTTCAGGTTGATCGGCGCAGACGGTGCCGCCGCCTTCGCCTTTGCCGCCGCCTTCTCCTGAGCGGACACCGGAGCCGCAAGGGCGACGAGCAGCACGAGCAACGATCCCAGGGCAAACGAGAACTGACGCATGTGAACCTCCTTTGAAACGAGAAGTTCGAAACGAAAAAGCGCCCCCGCAACCGGTGGCGGGTGAGGGACCCGGGTCGCGGTTCGTGTGCGACGCCGGTGCGGGAGCATTCGAGAGCAAGGCAATCACGGTGCCGCGCCTGGACGATCTCGCGATGTTCCGGCAAGCGGCTCAACGTGCGGACTTTGTGTCTGACGATCAGCGAGCGCGGTTCGGGTGTGGGTGTGACGTCGCTCGAATTCGTCAACTGACGGCGACGCGCGAACGCTCAGTCGCGCCGCCGCAGCCAGACGTCGAAGCAGAAGTCGGCGCCGTCCTGCCAGATGACGGTGCCACGCTGCCGGAACTGGTTGCCGAACTTGTCGACGCGACGCTTGTCCTTGTAATCGGTCGGAATCGCCACCACGCCGGCGGCTCGCGCCGGCACGAGCTCGTCGGGCTCGCTGATGCCGTTGTGATTCGCATCGCGCCACAACAGCAGCCGGCTGAACGACGCATCCTTGGCATCGAGCGTTTCGTCGGGAAGATTCCGGCCGTAGTCCGGCAGCTCGAGGAATTTCAACGCTTCGAAACCGTTTGGCGTGGTCACCTCGCTCCCGGGGAAGGCGGGCGTACCGTTGCCGAACAGCTCGGCGCCGCTGTCGATCGTGCCGTTGCCGTTGCGATCCATCGCCAGAAACGCATCATCGGAATCATGACGGGTCCACGACACCTGTTCGGGGACGCCGTCCGCGTCGAGATCGAAGCGGACGCCGTCCTCGAGGCTCGTCAACCGGTAGCCATCCCTGGCCACGTCGATGATGATCGGACTCCAGTCGTCGTCACTTCCCGCATCTTCGCAGTCGCTGCACGGTTCCTCTCCACCACCCCCATCCGGAGGCGGAAAGTCCTCGCGCGGATCCCTGCCGACTTTCGCGTGGCTGACGCTCGTGAAGTCGGCGTAGACGAAGATCAGAGACGAACTGGCGAAGTGACGTCCGTTGACCTGATACGTCCGGTCGTAGGCGGGAACCGGTATCTGCCGGCGGACCTGCGAGTAGACCACACTCGTTTCGATCATTCCGCTGTTCGGCACGCCGACGACATACGCGCTGGTCGTCGCGAACCATTGTCCGCAGACATCGAGGGCGCCGAGCGTCTCGACGATGTATTCGACCCAGGCGTATTGACCGAACTGATGGCTCTTGTTCGTATAGCCGATGGCTCCGCACGGCAGGCCGCCGCCGGGTTCGTACTCTTCCGCACGGCCGACCAACGACGGCAGGAAAAGCAGGCACACGACGACCCATAGCACCCGGTGCTTCATACAACACCTCCAGAACTGGCGGTTATTCGGGCTCGAAGAAGCGCGCGAGACCGGCTTTGGGCACGGTGACCGTCATGCCCTCCTTGCGTTCTTCGACGAACGTGATCAGCGCGATTCGAGCCTCGGGGTTGAGCCCTTCGAGGATGCGATCCCTTGCGCGCAACGTCAGCCTGCGGCACTCGATCGTGATGGCGTGCATCTTGGCGTCAACGGACGTGCGCGATTCGCCTTGCTTGAGCAGTTCGTAGGCCTTCATGGCACGCTCGGCGCAAGCGGCGTCGCTTTTCTGCACCGCATCCGCCTCCCTCATCACGAGCTTCTCCTCTTCCTTCGACACGAGGAGCAGAACGGACGTGGGCAGCTCGCGGGGACCTCCGGAAAAGACGCGGAACGCAAAGCCCCACGCGTACCATTGCGGGATCATTTCGGGATTCTTGCTGCCATCGATGACGATGACCTCTCCTTTCGCGGATGGCGGCGCCTGTGCGGGGACGTGTGCAGTTACTGCAACCACGATGACGGCGACGAGTACGCAGATTCTGCGCATTGGCACCACCTCCATCCTTCTCTTGCTGTTTTTTTGGGATGCGCGCCCTCTGGGCGCTTCATCACGAAGCAAGGCGGCTGCCGCCCGGCGCGAGCGGACCGATCGTCGTTGGAAAGAACGGTGAGAAAGGCGGTTGGATAATCAGCGCGGCAGGGGCGGCCGCGGCCTCGCGGATGAGGAAGGCGCGAGCGTCAACTGCAAGTGACGTCCGCCGCGTTCACTTGCCGCCGCTCCCCTCCATCTGCAGTTCGACGACGGTATCGAGCGGATCGCGCCGTTCGGGCGGCAGCTTGAGGAGGACGCCGAGCTCGTGCTGCACGAACTCGACGCTGCTGCCATCCCGCAGCAGGCGCGCCGCACGCACGCGCGAGCCGAGCGGCGGCACGAGCAGCGTGGGATCCGGCCAGTCGAGCACGTGCACGTAGATCTTGTCGTCGCGCCTGGTCGTCGCGCCCCAGTCGCGCGGCGCGATCGGCCCGCCCCGCGTGCCGTAGATCGACGTCGCCGTTGGTCTCGAGCCACTTCCCCATCTCGCGCAGACGGGTGACGAACTCCGGCTGGATCGTCCCATCCGGCATCGGACCGACATTCAGGAGAAAATTCGCGTCGTGGCCGGCGGCACGCGCCAGGTAATGCACCAGATCCCGCGTGCTCTTGTAGCGGCGATCGTTGATGTTGAATCCCCAGGCGCCGTTGATCGTGTCGCAGGTTTCGAGCGGCAGGTCGCCGATCTCCGCATCGGCGTTGAACCCGGAGGTCTTGCCGCCCGGCAGGTCCTTCTCCCACATCTGGAAGTCCTCGCCCGGGAACGGCCGGCGATGATGGTTCGCGCCGACGAGCGCGGCCGGCTGGAGCCGGTGGATGAGACCATACGTGCGATCGAGGCGCCAGTCGGCGTCCGGCTTGTCCCACCACCCGTCGAACCAGATGCCGCCGATCTCGCCGTAATTGGTCAGCAGCTCGCCGAGCTGCGCGTCCATGTAGTCGAGATACCGCGTCCACTCGCCCTTGTCGGGCCTGCCGGCGGTCCGCCCGGTCCGGCCGAGCGGGTAATAGTCCGGATGATGCCAATCGAGCTGGGAGTAATAGAAGAACAGCTTGACGCCGTGCTTGCGCGTCGCCTCGGCCAGCGCTTTGAGAACGTCCTTTCCATACGGCGTGCGATCGACGATGTCCCAGTCGGACACCTTCGAGTCGAACATCGCAAAGCCGTCATGGTGCTTGCTCGTGATCGTGATGTAGCGCATGCCCGCCTGCTTTCACGAGACGGACCCACGCGTCTGCGTCGAACCGGACCGGGTTGAAGGACGCGGCCACCCGTTCGTAGTCGGCGGCCGGAATCTGCCGGTTGTTCATCACCCACTCGCCGTCGGCGAGCTGGCTGTAGATGCCCCAATGGACGAACAGCCCGAACCTGGCCTCCTGGAACCACTTTCGCGCGGCGAGGTTCTCGGGCGTGGGCTTGTAGCCGGTTGTCTGAGCGGACGGCAGCACTAAAGCTCCCGCCGTCAGGGCGATCGCGGTAAGCATCGCGCGCATGGCGCGGGAATGATAGCAGTCGGGCGAGCGATCAGCTATCAGCTATCAGCTATCAGCCGTGGATACTCATGGTTTGCCCAGCGCCCATCCGATCAGGAGCAGCGTTCCGTCCGCCTGCTTCATCGCGGTCACGTACCTTTCGTTCGGCGGCCCGGTACCCCTGATCTTTACGAGTCGGATAGAAGCGCCGGATGGACCGGCGCTGCCGCTGTCGGCGATGCGGTAGTCTGCCGGATTGCCTTCATTCAGGAACTTCGGCAAATCCCAGGTCACGACCTTGAGGTCGCCGTTGATGACGCTCGCCGTGACGAATGCGGTTGCGCTAGGTCCCAGGAGCGGGGTCACCGCGCCTGGCCCGAGTGGCGCGATCGCTGTTCCGGAGGCGGTCTCGCTGCCCTCAGTGCTTGCGAACGTTCTGGTGAAGGTGCCATCACCGCTCACGCTCCAGAAGATGATTTCGTGAATACCCGTCGCGCCACTCCCTTTGGTTGCGGCGGTGGCGAACTTGCCACCTCCGCTCGCGCTCACCGAGATGTTCCTGACCTGTTCGGCGAGATCGACGGACTGGCTCGTCTTCTGAAACGCAATCGTCCCGGTGGACGCGTCCACCGACCACGAATGCAGCCGGATGGCGCCGCTGCCTTGCGTGGTGGCGGTGACCACCTGAAACGGCGTCGGCTCACCGCCTATCACCATCGGCGGACGACGAGCGGCGGCGACCGCCAGCTCCTCGGCGGTCTGGGGCGTGGTGCCGGTCGTATGAACCAGCGAAATGGCGCCGCTTGCCGACAGCTTCCATGTCGACAGACGCAATGCGCCGCTGTTTTCCCGGACGACGGCGAGCACGTGGTCGTCGGAAAGCGACAGCAGCCGCACCGCCTTGCCGTTTCCCGCGACCTGACCGGTGTCGGCAAGACGAACGATCTTCACCGTTCCCGGAAGCGCGCCTGATTCGAGCCAGAAGCTCGCGAGTTTGACGTTCGCGCCCGATACATAGCCAAGCACGATGAAATACTGGTGTGTCGCCACATCAAAACTGGTCACACCGGCTATTACCTCTGAACCCATCGCGCCGTACGAACCACTGCGCGTCAAGATCTCCGTGTCAACATCCACATTCCACGCGATCAGCTTCAGCTTCTTGTCGACGTTCGTGTACGCGCTGAAACACATGCCTTCAGCGCATGCGAGCCGGTGGTCGTCAACCGGCTCGGTCGTGCCGCCCCCGCCCGGGAAAGGCGGGTCGCTGGCGCTGTCGACGCGTCGATCGGGCGCAAGGATTGAGCTGAAGCCATACCGAAACAATGCGGAAGCGTCGCTGCGCCCATTCGTGAAGCTTCCCGACTGCAGGAGCGTGGTAACCAACGAACGGCCAGCCCGCGTGTTCTGCATCGCCCAGCAGCCGGCATTCGGACAGGCGTTGCTGGAACCGTTCTTGTCACCGTCCATGCCGGGGTATTCACTCGGGCTGAAACTGTAGCCGTGCGTGAAGGAGTATGGAAACGTCTGCGTCCCCATCGTGGACACGATCGAGAAACTCCTAGCACCGACTGCCTGTAGGAACAACGGATGGATCTGCGCTGCGGCATACCAGAGTTTTGCGAGATCGCGCGCGGTTGTACCGGACGGGCTGCACGGATCGAGGTTCGCGCAGACAGGAGCGCAGTTGAGACTGGCGCACTCGGGATTGCAGCCGATCGAGAAGTCGCAGACGTCCCCGCCGTGCACGGTCACCCAACGGGAACTGTCGAGGCCAAGTTCCTTCGAGCGCGCGTTCATCAGGCCAAGGAACACGTTCATCAGCGCCTCGGAGTCGGCGCACGGTGTCGAGGCCGTGGGTTGGGCCACTCCGAGGTATTTCGCCGCCACGTGCGCGGCAACCGCATCGGTCGCCTCGCCTGCCGACTGATTCAGCATCGCCATGAAGAGGTCGCGGAACTTGAAGACTTCGCCCGCCTGGGTCTGCGGGAAATTGCCGGTCACCGTCGTGCCGTCGCAGAGCGTGCGGGTCACGCCGATTGCCGGCAGCATGCAGGCGCAGCCCTGTACGGCATCGCGAGGGCTGATCGTGACGAGATCGTCCAGCGAGACGATGTTCTCGTTGACGGCCCAGAGCGCGACATAGCCCGTCATCATTTTGGCCAGGCTGCCCTGCAGCGCCTGGTCGTCTGGGGCCTTGGAGTAGAGAGTTTTGTTCGCCGCTGGCCAGGTCAGGATCGCGCGGGGCGCATTGATCGTCGGAGGAACATCCTGGGTCGAAACAACCTGACCAACTGCCAGCGACAACACCGAGGCAGCGAGGATGCGATTCATGCGCGCACCATACGCCTGCCAACCTGACCGTTCAAGCTGAGCGGTAAGGCTCGCGCGCGTCGCGCATCATGCTGTGTGCAGCGGAATGAGACCCGTCAGGCGGTGGTTGCGGTCCGCGAATCCCGGTACCACTCCACGGTGAGCCGCAGGCCGTCTTCGAACGACACCGAAGGCGCGTATCCGAGCAGGCGCTGCGCCTTCGCGATATCGGCCTGCGAATCGCGCACGTCGCCCTGGCGGAATTCCGAGTAAGCAGGCTTGACGTCAACGCCGATCAGACGCCGCATCGTCTCGAACAGCGTGTTCAGCGAGATGCGCCCACCGGTCGCGACGTTGATGATCTCCCCGCTCGCCGCCGGCGCCTCGCATGCGCGCAGCACGCCGTCGACGACGTTGGCGACGTAGGTGAAGTCGCGAGTCTGTTCGCCGTCGCCGTAGATCGTCGGCGAGCGACCCTCCAGAAGCGCCGTCGCGAAGACGGAGATGACGCCGGAGTACGGCGAGGACGGATCCTGGCGCGGGCCAAAGACGTTGAAGTAGCGGGTGCTCACGGTTTCGAGCCCATACAGCGTCGTGAACATCTGCAGGTACTGCTCGCCTACCACCTTCTGCAGCGCATACGGCGACAGCGGCCGCGGCGGCATCTCCTCGTGCTTGGGCAGCGTCGGCGTGTCGCCGTAGGCGGAGGACGACCCGGCGAACACGATCGCGGCGGACGCCGGCGTCGCGCGCCGCGACCAGCACGTTCAGCGTCGCGTCGACGTTCGCCCGGTTCGAGGTGATGGGGTCGTTGACCGATCGCGGCACCGACGGAATGGCGGCCTGATGGAGAACAAAGTCCACTCCCTGCGCCGCGCGCACCGCAAAATCAGGATCGGCCAGATCGCCCTGCAGGAACTCCACGCCGTCGACGTGGGCCAGGTTCGACCGCTTTCCGGTGATGAGCGAATCGGCCACCCGCACCCGCTGGCCGCGCCGGACAAGTTCTTCGGCGAGATGTGAACCTATGAAGCCCGCGCCGCCCGTGACCAGGTAATGAGCCATGCACGGAATCTTAGCAATATCCGTGCGCAAGAGGCTCGGGGTTTCAATCGCGACGGAGCGCCATCAGCGGATCGAGCGAAGCCGCCTTGCGAGCGGGCAGCAGGCAGGCGACGATCGCGACGGAGGCGAGTATGGCCGCCGTCGCGGCATAGCTGACCGGATCGGTGGCAGAAACGCCGGGCAACTGCTCGGACAGGAGCCGGCCCGCGCCGAGCGCCAGGCCCAGACCGAGGACGAGGCCAGACGCGGTGATGATGAATCCCTGGCGCGCCACGAGACGCAGTACGTCACCACGGTCCGCGCCGAGCGCCATCCTGATGCCGATCTCGCGATTCCGCTGCGCGACGCTGAACGCGATCACGCTGTAGAGCCCCACGGTCGCCAGCATCAGGGAGAGCCCGCCGAACAGTCCGAGGAGCAGGCTCGCCATCCGCGGAATGAAAAGACTCATCTGCAGGTGTTCTTCCAGCGTCCGCACATCGAACAGAGGGAGGTTCGCATCGAGCGCCCGGATCTCGCGCTGCACCACCGGAAGCAGTGATCCCGGGTCCGCACTCGAGGGCTTGACGATCAACGCGACGTCCGGACGGTAGTACTGAAACTGCGGCAAATACATGTAGCTCTTCGCGGGCTCGTTGTAGCGCGAGTACTTGCCGTCCTGGGCGACGCCGACGATGTGGGTCGGCCCGCTGCCGAAATCGACGACTCCGCCGACCGGATCCCGTCCAGCCCAGTAGCGGCGCGCCATCGTTTCGTTGATCACGGCGACCCGCTCGCGTCCTTCGACATCACTGGCGTCAATCGCGCGTCCCTGAACGATGGCAATGCCCATCGCCTTGAAAAAGTCAGGGCCGACACGGTTGTAGTAGGTGGTGAGCTCTTCACCCTTTCGAGGCTCGTAGCCGCTCACCTCGACCTGCATGTCGCTGCCCGAACTGATGTCGAGCGGCAGGATCGTGGCGACCGACGCGACTTCTACACCGGGAACGGCATTCAGGCGTTCCAGAAGCTGCTGATAAAACACGATGCCGCGTTTGGCGTCGTATCCGTTTGGCAGAACATCGACCGACGCGATCAGCGCAGAGCGAGTCGAGAATCCTGGACTCATCTGCTGAGCGCGGGTGAAGCTGCGAGTAAACAGTGCAGTGCACACCAGAAGCAAGAGTGACAATGCCACTTGTCCAACGACGAGTATCTGCCGGAGGCTTCCGCGGGTGAACTTGAACGGCATGCTGCCAGACGAGGCCTTCAACGCCTGAACGACGTCGGGACGCGAGGCGCGAAAGGCAGGGAGAAGGCCGAACGCCACAGCCGTCGCACAGGTGGCGGCGACGGAGAACGCGACCACCGTCGGGCTGACCGATGCGGCAAAGCCCACGGGGTAAGGTGTCCGAGGTATGAAAGCGGTCAGCAAGCCCGAGGTCCAATAGCTCATCACGATGCCTGCGGCGCCTCCCGCCGCAGACAGCAGCGTGCTTTCGATCAAGAACTGCCGGATCAGCCGGCCGCGGCTCGCGCCGACCGCGAGACGGACCGCTACCTCACGCTGCCGGCCAGCCGCTCTCGCGAGGAGGAGACCCGCGAGGTTGGCGCACGCAATCAGCAGGACGATGGCAACGACGGCCATGAGGGTGGCCATCACCGGCATCATCATGCCGCTGGCGCCGTCCTGATGCAGCGGCATCAGGCGCACGCCGCGGTTCGCGTTGATGTCCGGATGATCCGCCGCGAGGCGCGCCGCGACGACGGCGGCAGAGGCGCCTGCCTGATCGATCGACACACCCTCGGCGAGTCTTCCGAAGACCTGGAGGAAGGAATTGCCGCGCTGCGGCAAGCGGTCGCCCGACATGACCGCTTTCTGCATCGTGATCGGCACGAACACGTCGAGCGCCAGGCCTGCGGCGGAGCCGCTGAACCCCGGCGGCGAGATGCCGACTATGGTGAACGACCTGCTGTTGAGCGTGACCGCCCGGCCGACAACGGACGGGTCACCATGGAAGATTCGCTGCCAGAGGCTGTGGCTGATGACGGCAACCGGTTCCCTGTCTGGCGTGCTGTCGTCGGCGGGCAGAAAGCCCCGTCCGAGGAAAGGACGAACGCGGAGCACGTCGAAGAAGTTCGACGTGACGATTTCGCCCCAGACGCGTACCGGCTCACCCTCGGCGCGCAGGTTCATCGCCGCTGGACGGAATGCGATCAGATCCTCGAGACCGTCCGGCCTCGCGTTTCTGAGGTCGCGATAATTCAGATAGGAGAAGCTCAGATCGCTGCGGCCGGGAGTGGTCCCGCGCAGCGCGACGAGCCGGTCCTGATCGGACACTCCAGGAAGAGGGCGCAGCAGCACCGCCTCCACCCAGCTGAAGATCGTGGCGTTCGCGCCTATTCCGAGCCCGAGGATCAGCACCGCGACCGCGGTGAACGCCGGACGGCGAAGAACCATCCGCCACGCGAATCTGAGATCGTGAACGAGCATCTGGAGACTCCAGGTGGTGAAGCGCAGGGCACACGCATGCGGGAACGCCCCCCACGCGCGTCCGAGAAGACGCATCGTCGCCGACGGGAATGGGATCGGCTGGCGGGCGAGCCAGGCCCAGTAGTGCCAGAGGTCCGCACGCCACTGCGCGCGCCAGGTGCCGCGCATGCAGGACGGGGCGAGGGGTGCGCAGAAATGGATCCAGGCCAGCGCGAGCGACAGCGGTAGCGACTTCATGACGGCTCGCCTGGTTCGAGCGCCGCGGGGCTGATCGATATCGGCCGAAGCATCCGGTGCTTGTGCAGCGCCGCCGTCAGCTCGCGGGCGCCGCTGGCGGTCAGCCGGAAATAGCGTCTCGCCGGACGTCCCTCACGATGGGCGTCCGATTCCGCTTCCCAGTGGGACTTCAGAAAGCCGGCCTGCTCGAGCCGATCGAGCGTCGGATAGACGGTTCCGCTCGTCAGCCCGGTAGTGGCCATGATGTCGAACCCGAACAGGCTTTCACCCGCGATCGCGTGGAGGATGGCGACCGCGCCGAAGCTCAACGTGCGTCTGCCCATGCTTTATAGAAAACCAACATAGGGTATCAGACGGCGGATGGGCCTGGAAAGTTCGGGAAAAGAAAAAAGCCCCGCCGCAGCGGGCCGTAAGCCGAATTCTGTCCGCCTTCGCTCGCCTTGCGGCGAGCTACGGCGCGACGATCATTCCTCTAGCCCCGTCATCGCTGACGGGATCGAGCGGCCTACCCGGAGACTTCGGACGGGCCGTCCTTCAGCGTCTCCCTATTTGGCCTTGCTCCGTGCGGGGTTTTGCCTGCCACCCGTGTTGCCACGGGCGCGGTGCGCTCTTACCGCACCTTTTCACCCTTACCCTTCGACTCGCCCTTTCGGGCTCGCTCAGGGCGGTATGTTTTCTGTGCCACTTTCCTTCAGGTTACCCTGACCGGGCGTTACCCGGCGCACTGCCCTCCGGAGTTCGGACTTTCCTCCCGCCTTCGCCCGCTCCGCGGGCTTCGGCGCGGCAGGCTCCGACACTGTCTGCAGCCTGTCTCGACGAAGCTCGCGAAGCGAGCGAAGTCGGGCGATCGTCTGGCCTGCTGCGGCGGGAGAGGGGCTCACCCCTCAACCATCATTCTCCTGCGTGATGCCGTACTGTTCGAGCTTCTTGTACAGATTGCTCCGCGGCGTACCGATCACTTCCGCGGTCTTCGAGATGTTCCAGCTGTGCTCGCGGAGCTTTTCGACGAGAAAGGCCCGTTCCGCCGACTCCTTGAACTCGCGCAGCGTTCCGGGCTTCTCATTATTATCCGGCGCCTGCGGGCGCGGTTCAAGCCGGACGATGTCGCGCAGATCGTCGACGTCCACCGAGTCCCCGGGCGTCATGATGATCAGGCGCTCGACGGTGTTCTTCAGCTCGCGGACGTTGCCCTTCCAGCGCGCGCGCTGGACGAACTCCAGCGCCGCCGGCGTGAACCGCGGCGGCCGCCGGTTGTTCTCGCGCGCGAACAGATCCGCGAAGTGCTTCACCAGCAGCGGAATGTCCTCGCGGCGCTCGCGCAGCGGCGGCACTCGGATCGGAATGACGCTCAGGCGGAAATACAAGTCCTCGCGGAACGTTCCCTTCTCGATCTCCGCTTCGAGATCCTTGTTGGTCGCCGCGATCACGCGGACGTCCACCTTGATCGTCCGCGCCGACCCGAGCCGCTCGACCTCCCCTTCCTGCAGCACGCGCAGCACCTTGGCCTGCGTCTTCGGGCTCATGTCCCCGACCTCGTCGAGGAAGATGGTTCCCTTGTCCGCCTGCTCGAACTTGCCGATCTGCTTTTCCGTCGCGCCGGTGAACGAGCCCTTCTCGTGGCCGAAAAGCTCCGACTCGATCAGCTCCTCGGGAATCGCGGCGCAGTTCACCTGGATGAATCGATCCCGGCTGCGCAGGCTGTTGCGGTGGATCGCGCGGGCGACCAGCTCCTTACCGACGCCGCTCTCGCCCAGCAGCAGCACGGTCGCGTTCGTCGGCGCCGCGCGCTTGATTGCGTCCCCGACCTGCCGCAGGCCCGGGCTCTCGCCCACCATCTGATGGCGGACTTCGGCGGCGCGCCGGAGCGTGCGGTTCTCGTCGATCAGCCGGCTGCGATCGAGCTGGTTGCGGATGGTGACGAGCAGCCGCTCGGCGCCGAACGGCTTCTCGATGAAGTCGACGGCCCCGCGCTTGGATGCCTCGAACGCGGTCGACGTGGTGCCGTGCGCCGAAATCATCACGACCGGCACGCCCTCGTTCAGCGCCTTGATCCGGTTCAGCGCCTCCATGCCGTCGATGCCCGGCATCTTCACGTCGAGGAAGACGATGTCGGGCGACTCGCGCTGCACGAGCGCGATCCCCTCCTCGGCGCTTCCGGCCGACAGGTACTCATAGCCCTCGTACTCGAGCGGCATCCGCATCGACTCGCGGATTCCAGCATCGTCATCGATCAGAAGAATGCGTGCAGGCATGGGCTTCTTTTAGGTGGGGCTCCGCCCCACACCCCGGCTCGGTCGCTTGCGGGGGCCCCCAAAGCCCCGCGCCGCTCCCTCGCAGGCGCGCCGTGCGCGCCTAGGTGTCATTGACTAGTCTACCGTTAGTGTTACAAGGCCGCGCTGCGCGAGTGTCGGGTCGTAATAGTAGATCGCGAGGACTTCGCCCGGGCGCAGGCGGCCGACGATCTGCTGGTACTCGAGCATCGAGCGGGTGGGCCGGCGGTTGATCTCGAGAATCACCATGCCGCGCCTGAGCGCCTGGTGCGCCGCGCCGGCGGGATCGACGCGCGCGACGATGACGCCGTGCACGTCCTCGGGGATCTCGAACCTGGTGATAAAGGTCCGGTCCATTTCGCGGACCGAGAGGCCGAGCGGAACGGCGGTCTCCACGGCGGGCGCGGGACCGGGCTGCGTCGCAAACTCGTCTTCGCGCGCCGGACGTTCCGCGAGCTTGACCGGGAGGACTTGACGGCGCCCCTGACGAAGCACCTCGAGACGGGCGACGCTGCCGGGCGGCCGGCCCGAAATGTCACGAATCAGCTCCTGATTGCTGAGCACTTCGCGCCCCTCGACCTCCAGGATGACGTCGTACGGCTTGAGCCCCGCACGCTCCGCGGGCGAACGAGGCGTGACGTCCTGGACGATCGCGCCGCGCGAGACCGCGAGGTTCAGCGCGCGCTGCAGGCTCGGCGTCACGTCGGTGAGCGTGACGCCGATGAACCCGCGCGAGACGCGTCCCTTCGTCTTCAGCTGGGTCAGGATCGCCACCGCCTGGTTGATCGGAACGGCAAAGCCGATGTTGCTCGCACGCGAGCTGATCGCGGAGTTGATGCCGATCACCTCGCCGCGAGAGTTGATCAGCGGCCCGCCGCTGTTGCCGAAATTGATCGCCGCGTCGGTCTGAATGTAGTCGTCGAGGCTCGGATCGAACAGTTTCCGTCCGATGAAGCTGACCACGCCGACGGTAACCGAATGGACATACCCCAGCGGATTGCCGATCGCACACACCCATTCGCCGACCCGCAGCTCGTCGGAGTTGCCCAGCGGCGCCTCCGGGAGGTCCGACGCGCCTGAAATCTTGAGCAGCGCGACGTCAATCGCCGGATCCGCGCCGACTACCTCGGCCCGGAACGCCCGGCCATCCGCGAGCGTGACAGTGATCCGGCTCGCCGATTCGATGACGTGGTTATTCGTAAGGATGAACCCCTCGTCATCGATGATGAACCCGCTCCCGGAGCCCTGCGACGGGGTGTCGCGATCGCGCCCGGAGCCGCCGTTGTCGAGCGGATCGTCCGGCGACCGCCTGAAGAACCGCTGCGTATCGCGAACCGGGCTGGTCCGGGACGTCGCGTCGATGTTCACGACCGCCGCGTTCATCCGTTCCGCGACATCGGCAAAATTGACGAGCGAGGGAACAACGGCAGGGTTGGCGGAACGCAGGAAATCGGCGGGCGCCCGGGGCGCCGCCGGAGCCGAGGAGACGATCGGCGCCGGGGTCAGGCCGCCCGCGAGAATCAGGCCGACGAGAAACGCCACCGCAGCGGTTAGGACGACCGTGACGACGGTAAAGCGCTTCGACATTCGGGAAGCTGTCCCTATTCTTTTCCCATTATAAGCATGCGGAACTCATCTTCTTCGAGGATGGGAACCCCCAGTTCCGTCGCCTTGTCACGTTTCCTGCCAGGATCGGCCCCAACGACCAGGTAGGCAGTCTTTCGGCTGACCGAGCCCGAGACTTTCCCCCCCAGCGCCTCGATTTTCGCTTCCGCCTCCTCGCGGGTCATCGTCGCGAGCGTTCCAGTGAGCACGAAGGCCTTCCCGGCCAGCGTTTGCGCGCCGGCGGGCTCCGGGGCGCTCGACTCGATGTTGACGCCCGCGTCGCGGAGCCGCTCGAGCAGCTCCCGGTTGCGCGGCTCATCCAGAAAATCGCGCACTGACCTTGCAACGACCGGGCCGATGTCGTTGACCCGCTCGAACGATTCGATCGGCGCCGACATCAGCGCCTCGAGGGTCCGGAAGGCGCGGGCGAGGGCCTGCGCGCCGCGCTCGCCGACGTGACGGATGCCGACCGCGAAGATCAGTCTCCAGAAATCGTTCTGCTTGCTCCGCTCGATCTGTTCGACGAGCTTCGCCGCCGACTTGTCGCCCAAGCGGCGCTTCAACTCGCGTCCCTCGCGGAGCGACACGCTGGTCAGGTTGGCGAGCGCGTCCCGGTCGAGCCGGTACAGGTCGGCGAAGTCGCGCACCATGCCGGTGGTAATCAGCTGATCGACGAGCGACTCGCCCAGGCCTTCGATGTTCATCGCGCGGCGCGACGCGAAGTGCTCGAGCCCGCGGCGGATTTTCGCCGGGCAGGACGAGTTCGGGCACCGCCAGACAACCTCGCCTTCGGGCTTGTGCAGCGCGCTGTCGCAGAACGGGCATTCCCTGGGCATCACCCACGGCTGCGAGTCGGCGGGCCGCTTCGAGAGGACGGGCTCGACCACTTTCGGGATGACGTCGCCGCCCTTCTCGACGATGACGGTGTCCCGCTCGCGCAGGTCGCGCCTCGCGATCTCCTGTTCGTTGTGGAGCGTGGCGAGGGAGACAGTGGATCCGCCAAGCTTCACCGGCGCCAGCTCGGCGTACGGCGTCGCCGCGCCGGTGCGGCCGATATTCACCTTGATCGCGAGCAGCGTCGTCTCACGCCGCTCGGCGGGGAACTTGAACGCGACCGCCCAGCGTGGGAACTTCGATGTCGATCCGAGACGCTCGCGCAGCGCGAGATCGTCCACTTTGATGACGACGCCGTCGGTATCGAAGTCGAGCGCGCGCCGCTGGTCCTGCCATTCGTGGCAGAACGCGAGGAGATCTTCGATCCCGCGGCATCGCCGCCAGTGCAGCTCGACCGGCAGTCCCCAGGCCGCGAGCGCCTCGAGGGTCTCCGCGTGGCGCTGGCGTTCGCTGGCGCCGGGTCCGACGAGCTGATAGACGAAGGCCCTCAGGCCGCGCCGCCTGACGACAGCTGGGATCGAGACTTCGCATCGTGCCAGCGGCGGAGTTCCTGGGGTTGGCGAAGGCAGGCTCGCCGCTTTCCTCACGCTCGCGGTTCACGCGATCGAATTCCTTGCGCGGCAGGTAGATCTCGCCACGCACTTCGACCAGCCCTGTCGGCCCCCCTTTGAGCCGGCGCGGCACGCCCGACACCGCGACGATGTTGGAGGTGACGTCCTCGCCCCGCGTCCCGTCGCCGCGCGTGACGCCGCGCAGCAGCGCACGGTTTTCGTAGGTCAGCGCGATACTGAGGCCATCGATTTTCAATTCGGCAACGTAGTCGACCGGCTCTTCGGGCGGCAGCACCGCGCCGATGCCTCTGCGGACGCGTTCCTCGAACTCGCGCAGCTCCGCTTCCGATACGCGTTGTCGAGACTGAGCATCGGCACCAGATGCTCGGCGCTGGCGAACCCCTCGACCGGGCGCCCGCCGACGCGCTGGGTCGGCGAGTCGGGCGTGACGAGATCGGGGTACTGTTCCTCGAGCGCCTCGAGCTCCCGCATCAGCTCGTCGAACGACGCGTCGCTGATCTCGGGCGCGCTCTGCTCGTAATACAGGTCTTCGTGGCGCCTGATCTCGGCGCGCAGTTGCTGAAGGCGATCGATGGGATCCACGCCGCTAGCGGTCGCGCGAGAGGACGTAGTCGGTGAGCGCCATGAGGGCTTCGCGCTCGCGTCCCTCCGGGAACACCGAGAGGCAATCCTTCGCGCGGTTGCCGTATTCGACGGCGCGGTCGTACGAGAAGTCGAGCGACCGCTGCTCGCGCAGCAGGCGCGTGATGTCGCGCCACTGCTCGGGAGAGACGCTCCGATCGCGGACGACGTCCCGGATCAGGCGATCCGGCTCCGCGCCGCCGCGGCTCAGAAGATGGATGACGGGCAGCGTGACCTTGCCCTCGCGCAGGTCGCCGCCGACCGGCTTGCCGAGCGCGGCCGCATCCGCGGTGTAATCGAGCAGGTCGTCGACGAGCTGGAACGCGATCCCGAGATTGAAGCCGTACTCGCGCAGCGCGGATTCCTGCTCCGTCGGCAGGCCGCCGAGCATGCCGCCGATCTGCGCGCAGCCGCCAAAGAGAAAAGCGGTCTTCCGGCGGATGATCTCGAAATGCTCCTCTTCGGTGATGTCGACGTCGCCGGTTTTCGTGAGCTGATACAGCTCGCCTTCGATCATCCTGAGGGTGACATCGCACAGCAGGCGGATGATCTCGAGCGAGTCCTGCGTCAGCGCCATCGCCATCGATTTGATGTAGAGGTAGTCGCCGAGCAGGACCGTGATGTCGTTGCCCCACCGCGAGTGGACGGCCAGGCGTCCGCGGCGCAGATCGGCGCCGTCGATGATGTCGTCGTGCACCAGCGTCGCCGTGTGAATGAACTCCACGACCGACGCGTAGAGCACGGCACGATCGCCGGTGTAGCCGCTCAACCGGGCCGCCATCAGCAGCACCGCGGGTCGGACCCGCTTGCCGCCGCTCTTCTGGATGTAGCGTCCCATCTCGGGGATGAGCGCGACCCGCGACTGGATGTGACGAATGAACTCCTGCTCGACCGCGTCGAGATCCTCGCGTATGGGCTCGAAGATCTGCGCGAGATCGTCCGAGGCGAATGGTTTTTGCGCGGTGTCGGTCAAGGTAAGCCGTTCAGGTTCGGGTCTCACAATACTGGACTTTTGCGCGGAGTGTCAACGCGCTAAGCCGTTTGAAGGGAAACAGTTGGACCAAGGAAAGCGGCGAAATTCCGGGTCGTGGCGTCGGCCACGGCGGCCGGATCGGTGCCGCGAGCGGTGGCGATGACCTCGGCCACCCGGGCCACGAACGCCGGCTCGTTGCGCTTACCCCGGAACGGCACCGGCGCCAGATACGGGGCATCCGTTTCGATGAGCAGCCGGTCGGCGGGCACCATGGCCGCGACGCGCCGAAGCTCCTCGGCCCTCGGAAACGTCACGATGCCCGAGAGCGACACGTAGAAGCCGATGTCCAGCGCCCGGCGCGCCATCGCCACGTCGCCCGTGAAGCAGTGAAACACGCCGCGAACCTTGCCCGCGCCGGTGTCTTTCAGCACGGCGAACGTATCGTCGGTCGCTTCGCGCGTATGGATGATCACCGGACGATCGAGGTCGACGGCCAGCGCCACCTGCGCCTCGAAGATGCGGGCCTGCACGTCGCGCGGCGAGAAGTCGTAGTGATAGTCGAGCCCGATTTCGCCGATCGCCACCGCGCGCTCGGTTTCGACGCTCCGCCTGACCAGCGCCGCGGCGTCGTCCGCGCTGCCGGCCTTCGCCGCGGTGTGCGGGTGCACGCCAACCGAGAATTTCACCGCCGGCCAGAGCTGCCGCAGCCGCGTCGCGGCGTCCGACTCGGGCTGGTCGCCCGCGGCGAGAATGCACAACGCTCCCGACACGTCCGCCGCCTTCGCGCGGTCGATCACCGCGTCGAGATCCGCGGCGAACTCTTCCCCGGCGAGGTGACAGTGGCTATCGATCATTTCGGGAGCTCGGGAGTTCGGAGCTCGGGAGCTCGGGGCTCGGCAGCTCGGCAGCTCGGGAGCTCGGGGCTCGCCGCGCGGATCATTAACGAACCCGCGTTCCAGGGGCGACCTCCTGATCGAAGCCGACCAGCATCGGCTTGCCGCCATCGGGACTCGCGGCGAGGACCATGCCGTTCGACTCGATGCCCATCAGCTTCGCGGGCTTCAGGTTGAACACCATCACGATCGTCCGGCCGACGAGTGCTTCGGGCTCGTACGATTCCGCGATCCCGGCGACGAGCGTCCGCTGTTCGGTGCCGACGTCGATCGAGAGCTTCACGAGCTTGCGGGAATTCGGCACTTTCTCGGCAGTCAACACCTTCGCTACCCGCAGCTCGACTTTCATGAAGTCGTCGATCGTGATTTTGTCCGACCCTGCCGCGGCTGGCGCGGCTGGAGCCGGTGCGGCCGGCGCCGGGACGCCCGTCGATGGCTGCTCCGTCTTTGACTGTTCCACTCTTTTGCTCCTGTCTGTTTCGGCCCGCGGCCAGATCGCGTCCCCCTTGATGAGCACGCGCTCCCCCGCCGGACGCCAGCGGCCGTCGCGATCGAGCCGCAACTCGGTGCTCGGCGCGCCGACACGCCGCAGGATCTCGGCCGACGACGAAGGCATGACCGGCGAGAGCAGGACCGCGGCAAGCCGGACCGCTTCGGCCGCATCGAAGAGCACCTGCGTCAGCTCGTCCGCCGCGTCCGGGTTCTTCGCCAGCGCCCAGGGCGCCTTCGTCGCGATGTACTCGTTGGTCGCATCCACCAGCCGGAACGCCGCCGCGGCGCCGGTGTGAATCGCGAGCGCGTCCATCGCCTCGCGATATTGCCGCGCGACCTCTTCGCCGATCAGGCCGAGACGATCGCTGCCGCGTCCTGTCGGCACCACGCGTCCGTTGCGATACTGGTTGGCCATCGCCGTCACGCGGCTGACGAGGTTGCCCAGGTTGTTCGCGAGATCGGCGTTGTAGCGCTCGTCGAAGCGATCCCAATCGAAATCACCGTCGCCCCCGAACACGATCTCCTTCGCGAGATACAGCCGCAGCGGATCGACGCCGCGCCGCTTCGCGGCGTCGAGCGGATCGACGATCGTGCCGGGATTCGACTTGCTCATCCGCTGGCCGCCGACGGTCATGAAGCCGTGGGCGAACACCTTGCGCGGAAGCGGCAGCCCGGCGCTCATCAGCATCGCCGGCCAGATCACCGTGTGAAACCGGGTGATGTCCTTGCCGACCACGTGCAGATCGGCAGGCCACCATTTCCCGAACGTGGCCGCGTCGCCGCCGAGGCCGACCGCCGACGCGTAATTGATCAGCGCATCGAACCAGACATAGACGACGCTTTTCGGATCCCACGGCAGCGGAATACCCCATGACTGTCCGGCGCGGCTGACCGAAATGTCCTCCAGCCCGCCCTCGAGCAGCCGAAGCTGCTCGTTCCGCCGCACGTCGGGCTCGAAGAACTCCGGATTCTTCGTGAACAGCTCGAGCAGCGGCTGCTGATACTTCGACAGCCTGAAGAAATAGTTCTTCTCCTTGATCCACTGCGGCTCGGTTTGCGGATGCAGCGGGCAGCGGCCGTCGACCAGCTCTTTTTCCGGCTTGAACGCCTCGCAGCCGACGCAGTACCAGCCTTCGTAGACCCCTTCGTAGATGTCGCCGGCGGCGTGGATGCGCCGGGCCAGGTCGGTGACGCCGGCCTTGTGGCGCGGTTCGGTCGTCCGGATGAAATCGTCGTAGGACAGATCGAGCGCCCGCCACGTCCGCTGGAACATCTCGTCCATGCGATCGCAATACGCGAGCGGGTCGAGCCCCTGCTCCACCGCGCTCTTGTAGACGTTCTGCGAGTGCTCGTCATTCCCCATCACGAACCAGCGTGTCGGCGCCGGCCAGACGCTTGTATCGCGCGATCACGTCGGCGCAGACCTTCTCGTAGGCCGTGCCGAGGTGGGGGCGGCTGTTGACGTAGTCGATGGCGGTTGTCAGGTAGAAGCGGGACATGAGAATTCGAATCGAAAGCGAAATGGGACGCTAGGAGCCGGCACCATCGAGCCAGGCCTTGGTCGCAATGGCCTGGACGTCTTTCAAGGGTATCCGGCGCTCGGCGGCGGCGCGCGCACAGTCGTCGAACTCCGGCGCCGCGTTGAACACCCGGCCGTCGCGGCTCGCGACCTTGAATCTGATCGGTCCGACCGGCGTGTTCACGACGCGGACCTCCCGCGTCAGGCACTCGCGCTGCACTTCCCGATACCGCACGCCGATCGTCGTCGTCTCGGCGAACAGCACGGCGGAAACCGCCTCACGCGTCGCCGGGGCGCTCAGGACCGTCACCAGCGTGCCGGGGCGGTTCTTCTTCATCTGCACCGGCGCGTAAAACACGTCCAGCGCGCCCGCTTCGAACAGCCGATCCATCAGCGGTCCGAACAGCTGCGGGTTCATGTCGTCGATTTCGCATTCGAGCACGACGATCGGTTCGACCGCGCGCGCGCCGGCGGCCTCGCCCACCATCACGCGAAGGACGTTCGGATGGTTCTTCACGTCGCGATCGCCTGCGCCGTAGCCCACGGCGTCCAGCCGCATCGCCGGCAGCGGCCCGAAGCTGCGCGCGTACTCGGTTATCAGCAGCGCGCCGGTCGGCGTGACCAGCTCCGAGGCGACGGCGCCCGAATAGACGGGCGCGCCACGCAGCAGCCGCGCCGTCGCCGGCGCGGGCACGGGAAACACGCCGTGCGCGCACTTGACCGTCCCGCTGCCAACGTTTAATGGCGACGACATCACCTGGTCGGCGCCAAGCCACTCCATGGCGTGCACCGCGCCGACGATGTCGATGATCGAGTCGAGCGCGCCAACCTCGTGCAGGTGCACGTTTCTCGAGCGGCATCTGGTGAATCTCGGCCTCCGCTTCGGCCAGCCGTTCGAACAGGCGCACCGCGCGCTCCTTCCCTTCCTTCGAGAGCGCCGAACGGCCGATGAACCCGGCGATCTCCTTCAGGCTGTGATGATGGTGCGCGTGATCGTGGCTGTGGCCGTGATCGTGATGGACGTGATGATGTTCTGCGTGATCGTGTTCGGGCGTTGGGAGTTGGGCGTTGGCGAGTTGTCGCTGGTTCGGACACGCTGAACTTCGTGGCGCTTACACCTGCTCTGAGCACACGCTCCGCCGAGACGTGGCCGTAGTCGATCGCCAGGCTGCCGAGCGCGCTGCGGAGCGATTCGAGCGGAAGACCCAGATCGAGCATCGCGCCAAGCACCATGTCGCCGGATGCGCCCGAGAAGCAATCGAAGTACGCCGTCTTCGCCAACTAAATCAGCCCCTTCTCCTTCAAACTGCAGAACCGGACACCCGCGAGAATCACGTGATCGATCACGTCGATCCCCATCAGCACGCCGGCCGCGATCAGGCGGCGCGTCAGCAGCACATCGTCCGCGCTCGGCTCCGGATCTCCCGACGGATGATTGTGGAACAGCACGAGCGCCGCCGCGCCGGCCGCGGTGGCTTCGCGAAAGATCTCTCGCGGGTGCACGATGCTGGCGTCGAGCGTGCCGACCGACACGACCGTGGTCCGCAGGACGCGATGCTTGGTGTCGAGCAGGACGACGCCGAACTGCTCGACCGGGCGGTTCCCATAGTGCGGCAGCAGCAGCTCCGCCGCGTGCGCGCGGCGTCTTCAGTCTGCACCCGCTGCCGCCCGGCGCGGGTCAGCGTGCGCCGTCCGAGCTCGACGGCGGCGAGCACCTGCGCCGCGCGCGCTGGCCCGATGCCCGGCAGGCGCGCAAGTCGTCCGGCGCGGGCGCGGGCAGGCCGTCGATGCCGCCGATGCGACGAGCAGCACGTTGGCGAGGTCGAGCGCGCTCGCGCGCGGCTGCCCGTGTCCGAGCACGATCGCGACCAGCTCGTTGTCGCCGAGCGCCGCGCGCCAAGCCGTTGCAGCTTTTCGCGCGGCCGATCGTGCGGCGCAACGGTCTTCATCGTACACCATCCCTTCGACTCGCTTCGCTCAGGGCAGGCCCTCCGCTTCGCTCGCTCGGGCTGGCCTCCGGCGGGCTTCGCTCAGGGCAGGCCCTGTTATACTTCCGGTTCGATGCGTCGCCTTGTCCGTTGTGCTCAGCGCGCTGCTGTTGTGCGCTGCGTGTTCCGAACCTCCACAGAAAGAGATCGATAGCGCCCAGGGAGCCGTCGACGCGGCGCGTGCGGCGGGCGCGGAGCGCTACGCCACAACCGAGTTCACCGCGGCAACGACCTCGCTCCAGCAGGCGCACGACGCCGTCGCCAGAGGGACTACCGCACGGCGTTGTCGCGCGCAATGAACGCGAACGAACGCGCGCAGGAAGCCGCGCGACAGGCCGCCGACGGCAAAGCGAAATCGCGCGCACGAAGCGGAAGGCGGGCTAACGCCGCGACAACGGCACTCCATCAGCTGCGACGCGATCAAGCCGCCGGAGCCAGCAAACAGCCACACAGCTCGCATCGCCCGCAGCTGCCGGCCAGCGATCGAGGCAACCTGCAAGAAGCGCGCGCACACATCGCGGCCGAGCGCTACCTCGAGGCGTCAGCGACGCTGAAGAACATGATCCCGCAAGTGAACGCGCAAATCGCGAGCTCAACGACAGCGCGTCCAAGGTCCGCGCCCCGCAAGCGCCGCTAATCGGCGTCACTGATCGCAGTTGCCGCAACGGCACCCGATTCAGGGTGCGCAGTTCCTGCCTTCGCAAACTCCCAATCGCAATTCCAGAATCGCCCGATGGGTTGGAAGTTGGAGTCATTTTGCATTAGTTTTAGAGTTGAGATTGCCCGCTACACGAACCGCCCTAGCACCATAGGCATCACGATGATGATGAAGCCGACGATGTCGAGCACGATGCCGTGCCGCATCATCTGTGTGATCGGAACGTGGCCGGAGCTGTAGACGATCGCATTCGGTGGAGTCGAGATTGGCATCATGAAACCCATCGACGCGCCGAGCGTCGCGCCGAGCGCGGGCTCCAGGGGATCGACGCCGGCGGCCTGCGCGACCGCGATGGCGACCGGCACGATCATGTTGGCGGAAGCAGTGTTCGACGCCGTTTCGGACATGACGATCGCCACGGCCGTGAACAGGATGGTCAGCGACGCGGTCGATTCGGCGGGCAGCCACGCGGTGATGCCTCGGCCCATCGCGCTGGCCAGCCCGGTGGAGAACGCCAGCTCGCCCATCGCCAGTCCGCCGCCAAACAGCAGGATGATGCCCCAGTCGATCCGGACCGCCTGCTCCCACGTCAGCGTGAACTTCCGCGCCCGCCAATGCACCGGCAGGAAGAACAGCAGGATGGCTCCCACCATTGCGGCAACGGACTCCGGCACGGCGGCACGCGTAAGCCTGCGCGAGCGTCGATTCCCGGCCGGTCGCCGCCTCCATCACGTTCAGGACGCCTGGCAGCAGCCAGAGCGTCACCGTGATGCCGAACGCGATCAGCGTGTTGCGCTGCCCGGCGACAGCGGACCCAGCCGCCGCAATTCTTCGCGAAAGCGATCGGTCTTGTGCGCCTCGAGCGAGACACCCCGCAGCAATCCGATGCGGAAGTAAAGAACAGGCAGGCGAATACCAGAAGCACCACCGGCACGCCGAGCGTCATCCACTGGAAGAACGAAATCTCGATGCCGGCGATCCGGCTCAGCATGCCGATGCCGATCAGGTTCGGCGGCGTGCCGATTGGCGTCCCATGCCGCCGACGGAAGCGCCAAAGGAGGCCATCAGCATCATCGCCATCGCGAAATTGCGGCTGCCCTGCTTCGCCTTCCTTCCCCTCCGTCAGGTGCGCGACGATCGAGAGGCCGATCGGAAACATCATCGCCGTCGTCGCGGTGTTGCTGATCCACATCGAGATGACGCACGCCACAAACCCAAAGACGAGCACGATCCGCGCTGGCGCTGCCGCCGACGAGCCGTGAAGACAGCGCGCCGAACGCGATCCGCCGATCGATGCCGTGCACGAACATCGCTTCGGCGAGCATGAAGCTGCCAATGAACAGGAAGATGATCGGATCGGCAAACGGCGCGAACGCCGTTCGTCGCCGGCACGACCCGAAGAGGATGACGCCAGCACCGGGCCGATGAGCGCGGTAACCGCGAGCGGCAGCGCTTCCGTCACCCACAGGACCACCATCATCGCGAGAACGGCCGCCAGGCTGTGCGCCGGCTGCGGAACTGGAATCGGCGCGATCAGGAGCGCGGCGAGCACGAGCGGCGCGAGCACGAGGCCGGCGGTGCGGCGTCGCCGGTTGAACAGTTCTTCGGCCGGAGAGTACGCCTCGACCGCCCCACCTGGCTGATGGAGGCTGCGCATCAGGAAAGATTCGCGTCCCGGCCAGGAGATCTCCGCGATGAGGACCGCGGAACCCGTGAGGTAGAGCCCCTCGTCCGTCCACTCGACGCGCTGGGTTCCACCCGGCGAGACGATCTGCAGATCGCGTGATGCGCCGCCGTAGCGGATCGCGGCAACCGCTGCCGCGCAGGCGCCGGTTCCCGAGGCTTCGGTCGGCCCGACACCCCGCTCCCAGATCAGGATCCGCACGCGATCCGGCGCCTCGACGATCGCGAGCTCGACGTTCGTGCCCTCAGGGAAGTGCGGATGCGACGGCGAGCGGAGCCGCAATGGAACGCAGGCGCTCCTCGTTGACTTCGCCGAGCACGACGCACTGCGGATTGCCGACGCGAAGCGTGACAGCGTCGACCTCGCGACCGCCGACGGAAAGGCGGACCCGGTCGACCTGTTCCGGCTGGCCCATCGCCGCCCTGAACGGTAGGTGTCCGGCCTGACCGCTCGAGCAGATGAGTGTCTTGATGCCGGCATCGGTTTCGATCTCGATCGATGCGCCCGGCCGAGTTCCCTCGCTGCCGCGACCCAGGCGGCAAGGCAGCGAACGCCGTTGCCGGAGATCTCCGACGGGCTGCCATCCGCGTTCAGGAGCCGCATCGTGACGTGGTTCTGCGGCGGCGCTGTAGATGATCAGGCCGTCGGCGCCGATGCCGCGGTGACGATCGCATGACCGCCCGCGCCAGCGCCGGATGATCCGCGTGTGCCTCCGTCTCGCGCCGATCGACGAGCAGGAAATCGTTGCCAAACGCGTGCGCTTTGACCAGCTTCATTTCTTGCAGAACGCCAGCAGGTGCCAGCCGAAGCGGCGCACCATCGACCGCGGCAGCGCGTTGAAGGTTCCGACGAAGAACGTGTTGAACAGGAGCGCCCTTCCATCCGCCATGGAGCCGCGACTTTACCGGGAACCGCTCCTCGACGATGCGGACCTCACGGAATCCGTTGAGCAGGTCGCGGAATTCCGCCGCGCTGTATTTCTTCAGCACCGGCGCACCCTCGTGCTCGAGCGGCACCTTCATCAGTTTGGACAGCGCATTCAACCAGGACACCCGGTTGTAGACCTGGAAGATGGCCTCGCCGCCCGGCTTCAGCACGCGGAGGCATTCCGTCACCAGCGTGGCGTCACTCCCGGTGTACTGGACGACGCCGTGCGCGTAGACAAAGATCGAAGGTGGCTGCCTCGAACGGCAGCCGCTCGCCGTCGGCCTCGCGGAGGTCCGCTTCGAGGTTCTGCTGTTCGAAATTCTGGCGCGCGAGCGCGATTGCCGACGATGAGATGTCGACGCCGGTGACGATCGCGCCGCCGCGCGCGAACCGCATGAGATCGGTTCCGGCGCCGCAGCCGACTTCGAGCACGCGTTTACCGCGATATCCGTCGAAGCGGCACGAGCCGAAGCAGGTGATGGAGCTTCTCGAAGTGATACTGATCGAGATCCGCGAAGAATCCCGGCGATCCCACCGGGTGTTTGGTGATCTCGAGATCGTGTATGTGCCGGTTCCAGTAATCCCTGACGTCGGCTGTGGTGGGAGCGCCCTGAGGTGACACGCAGCACTACTATAGAATAAAAACCCTGCTCTCATGCGCTCACGCGATCTCGATCGGCTTGCCGCAACCACCTACGACGTTCTCGTCGTCGGCGGCGGTATTCATGGTCTGGCCATTGCGTACGAGGCCGCCAGCCGCGGTCTGCGCACCGCGCTCGTCGACGCCGGCGATTACGGCGGCGCGGCATCGTTCAATCATCAGAAGACCGCGCACGGCGGCCTGCGTTCGCTGCAGTCCGGCCGGATCGATCGCGCGCGCCAGAGCATCTTCGAGCGGCGGGCGCTCGCGCGCATCGCGCCGTGGCTGCTCCGTCCGCTGCCGTTTATCACCGGCACCTATCGATCGTTCATCCGAAATCGACTGGCGCTTCGCGCGGCGTTCAAGTTCGACGAGTGGCTGGGACGGCACCGCAACGCCGGGGTCGAGCCCGAGCTGCACCTGCCGGCGCCGCGACTGATTTCAAAGGCGGCGACGCTGCGGCTGTTTCCAGGCATCAAACAGGATGGCCTGACCGGCGCGGCGCAGTGGTACGACTACCAGATGGTCGAGGCCGAGCGGTTGACGTTCGCGTTTGCCGCCGCCGCTGACCGGGCGGGCGCCGATCTCGCCAATTACGTCGAAGCGACTGCCCCGCTGAAGGCGGGCGGGCGGATTGCCGGGATGCAGGTCCGCGACCGCCTGTCGTCGAACACGTTCGAGATTCGCGCGCAGGTGACGGTGAACGCCGCCGGTGCCCATGCCGGCACGGTGATGGCCGCGTTCGGCGTGAAGCGGGATTTCCCGCTGCTCAAGGCGATGAATCTCGTCACCTCGAAGCGCGCGAGCGACATCGCGCTCGCCTCGCCGTCACCGAGCGGCCGGATGCTGACGCTCGTCCCCTGGCGTGGCCGGGCGCTGATCGGCACCAGCCAGTCCTCCTCGCTCGTGCAGCCGGATGCGGTCTCGGTGTCAGCCGCCGAAGTCGAAGCGTTCGTGCGCGAGGCGAACGCGGCGTTCCCCGCGCTCCAGATTACCCCGGCCGACGTCACGCTGGTCCATCGCGGCGCGGTGCCGGCCGACGGCAGGACGCAACGGCGCGGTCGATCTGCGGCCGGAGCCGGCCATCCTCGATCACTCGCGGGAAGGCGCCGCCGGCGCCCTCACCGTCATCGGCGTGAAGTACACCACCGCGCGCGCCATCGGCGAGCGCGCCGTGTCAGCGATCGCCAGGCATCTCGGCAAGCGTCTGCCTGCGTCGCGCACGGCGATCGCCACGCTGCCGGGCGCGGCGATCGCGGATCACGAAGCGCTGGCGATCGAAACCGGCCGCGACCTGGCGTTGGAGGTTCCCCTGCCGGTGATCCGGCATCTCATCGCCAAATACGGCGAGGGCGCGGCGGGTATCATCCGCCTGACCCACGCCCATCCTGAGCTGCAAGCGCCCCTCGCGCCGGGCGTGCCAACGCTTGGAGCCGAAGTGGTCCACGTCATCCAGCACGAACAGGCGATGCGTCTGACGGATATCGTGATTCGGCGCACCGGTCTGGGATCGATGGACCCGCCGGGAGAAGAGGCGCTTCGTTCGGCGGCCGCCCTCGCGGGCGCCGAACTGGGGTGGGATCAGCAGCGGATGGCGTCCGAGATTGACGCGGTCAGAGATTTCTACCGGCTTACGGCACCGTGAACCCCCTGAACACCCAGGTCACGCCCGCGGTGAAGCCGAACGTCGTGTCGCGTGACGTCAGGCCGACGAGGATCCCGCCGTCGACGCGAACCGTCGCGTGCGTGAAGCGGGCGCCGGCGCGAAGCACGGAACGGCTCTCGGTGCCGATCGGCGTGTCGTCGCCCCCGAGGCCGACACGGCCGTTGACCTCGCTGACGATCTCGACTCCCTGCTTCACCGCCCGCGCAAACGAGATTCCGTAAGTCATCACGTCGTTCTGACGGGACCCGAGCGTTGGATCGGTCAGGATGCCGAGGCCGGCGTTGCCGACGATCCGGATCGACTGCACGGTCTTGCCAATCAGGCCGGAGACGAAGAAGTCGGTCGTATCGAGGCCGATGCCGCTGTCGATGCTGGCGGTCGGCAGCCGGGTCGCCAGCCGCACCGCGATTGCCGGCCGGCCGGGCGCTTCTGAGAGCAGTCGGATCTTCGTGGCGATGATCAGATCTTCCACATCGGTGGTCGTATCGCCGGTGAACGACAGCGCGCCGGAAAGCGGCGCAGGCTGACGATCGGTCACCGCGAGGCGGTTGTAGAAGCCGCCGTCGATCTGCAATTCCGCGATCGAGCTCAGGCCGAAGCTGACGCCGAGCGTCGGAAGCCGCAGCAGGTCCCCGGTCAGGCCCGACGTCGGATAGAAAAGATCGCTCTGATAGTCGAAGCCGCCCTCGATGAGGATGTTTCCCGCTCCAACCGTCTCCGGATCCTCGGTCACCAGCGGGCGCTGCTGCGCGAATGCCTCCGTTGCCAGCCCGAGCGTCATCACGCACACCACGAAAGCGATCGCTTTTTTCATCTACGCGCTTCTCCAATCTCAACGCTCGCGGGGCCCCACCCCCGCTCGCCTCTCGCTCGGGGGCGCGGCTGCTGCCGCGCTGCCCTCCGGCCCCTCGCTCGGGCCGCAGGCGCTCTCAACGCTCGCGGGGCCCCACCCCCGCTCGCCTCTCGCTCGGGGGCGCGGCTGCTGCCGCGCTGCCCTCCGGCCCCTCGCTCGGGCCGCAGGCGCTCTCAACGCTCGCGAAGCCCCACGGTCAAAAGAGCTTCCCGCTGTCCAGCAGCATCGTCACCGGTCCGTCGTTCACGAGCGCGACGTCCATGTGCGCCTGGAACGTTCCGGTCTCCACGCGCAGCCCCTCGTCGCGCAGTTTGCGCACGAGCCCGTTGTAAAGAGATTCGGCGAGCGCCGGCGGCGCCGCGCCGTCGAACGAAGGGCGCCGGCCCTTGCGTGCGTCGCCGAGCAGCGTGAACTGCGAGACGACGAGCACGGCCCCGCCTGTTTCGACGACCGAGCGGTTCATGCGGCCGTGATCGTCGGAAAAGATCCGCAGCTCGCGGATCTTCGCCGCGATGTAGTCGAGATCGGCGGGGCCATCGCCGTGCGCGACGCCGAGGAAGACGAGCAGCCCGGAGTCAATTCGTCCGACGACGCTCGCATCGACCGTGACCGAAGCGGACTTCACGCGCTGGACGACCGCGCGCATCCGTCAGCGTCTCATCAGGTGCAGCGGCACGGCAGCCTCGCGCAGCTCTGGCAGCGGATTCAAGCGTCGATCGAGCAGATGGCGGGGCGCGACGTTGGCGAGCGCGCGGATCATCGAGTTCTTGATCTCCGGATGCTCGACCTCGAGCTCCGCGATCAGGCGCTTGACGCGCTGGCGCTGCAGGCCGAGATCGCCGCAGGCAGGGCAGCAGCAGCCGACAATCGGCAGCTGCTGCTCCTTCGCATAGTTCCGCGCCTCGCTCTCCGTCACGGCCACGAGCGGGCGAATCGACGACGTGCTGGCCGTTGTCGGAGACGAGGCGGGCGGGCATGGCCTTGAGAGTGCCGGCGAAGAACAGGTTCAGCAGCAGCGTTTCGATGAAGTCGTCGAGGTGATGGCCCAGCGCGATCTTCGTCGCGCCGACTTCGCTGGCGAGGCGATAGAGCACGCCCCGGCGGAGCCGCGCGCACAACGAACAGGGCGTGGCCTGCGCATCGAGCAGGTCCTCCATGACCTCGCCGATCTCGGTGTGCACGATGCGGTATTCCCAGCCCCGCTGCTCGCACGTCGTCGAGATCAAATCGTGGCGGTAGCCGTCGTAGCCGGAATCGACGGTGACCGCGACGAGCGAGAAGGCGATCGGCGCGCGCTTGCGCAGGACGTCGAGGATCTGCAGGAGCGCCCAGCTGTCCTTGCCGCCCGACAGCCCGACCATCACACGATCGCCGTCCTCGATCAGCGAGTAGTCGGCGATCGCCTTGGTGACCTTTTTGGCCAGACGCGTTTCCAACGGGCTGTTATACGGCAAATCCCAACTCCCCACTCACAAAAGGCCAACTCCCAAAAGAGCCCAACTCCCAAATCCCATACCGTTCCAGAGACCCCAGTCCCAGGAAGCAAATTGGGAGTTGGGAATTGGACATTGGGAGTTGCCTTAAATCATACCGCTGTAAGCTGCTTCACCGCGTCCGGCCAGGTCATGTGCGCGCCGCTCCGCGACGCCTCCCGCCCCATGCGCTCGGCGAGCGCTCGATCGTCGATCAGCCTGCGCAGCGCGGACGCGAGCGATGCCGGCGTCGGATCGCAGACGAAGCCGTTGACACCGTCGCGCACCAGCTCCGCGGGGCCGCCGCTGTCGCGGCAGGTCACGACCGCCTTGCTTGATGCGAATGCCTCCGCGGTGACGAAGCCGTAGTCCTCCTGCAGCGGCGGAAAACACACCGCGCGGCAGCGCGCCAGGTGATCGACCAGCGGTGCTTCCGACAGAGCGCCGGCGAGCGTCACGCGGCCGCCGAGCCCAAGCTCGGCGATTCGAGCCTGAAGCCGGGACTGCTCCTCGCCGTCGCCGCCGATCACCGCGCGGATGCCCGCGCCCTCGGGCGTCGCCAGCGCGTCGAGCAGCAGATCCGTCCGCTTCAACGGCGTGAGTCTGGACACCATGAAGATGTAGTCGCCGTACTCGTCGCAGCGATACGGCCGCTGCGGTGCGGGAGGATACAGCACGGTCGACCGCAGCTCCGGCCACATCGCATAACGCTGCTGGATGGTTCGAGACTGGACGAACAGGCGCTTGACGTTCCTGGTGAGGAGATAGCGATCCGTCATCTGGATCGCGCGCCGCCGCACGCTCTCCTTCGCGCGGCCGCGTGAACTCAACGTCGCGCTGAACCGCTCCCACAAATCGTAGTACTCGCGCATCGTGTGGTTCAGCCAGCAGACGTGATTCGGGTGGCGCACGGCATAGCTCGGGTAGCGCAGGCTGATCACCTGATCGATCGGCTGGCCATCGCTGCTCCCGACGTCGGTGAGCCAGGTCGCGACGTACGACGAGGCCTGACGCCCGAAGCGATTCTGCGGCGTCACGATGATGTCGGCCTGATGGCCGGCCTCGCGAAGCGCCCGCACGAGCGAGCGCGCGATCACCATGTGCCCGCCCTCGACCATCGGCGGGCTCGACGTGACGACCGCGATCCTCATTGCAACGTCGGCTTCACCCGAACGCCGAGAAAACGCGTGTCGGTGGAGGCTTCGTGGAACATCGGCACGAAGCCGGTGCTGCTCGAGACCGACGCGGTCCAGACCCAGCGTCCCTCATAGGGATACCCGGGCCCGAGCGAGAACACGAGCTGTGCTTGCCGCCCGCCGGCAACGCCACATGCTGCGATCGGCCGGACACTTCCGCCACGACTTCGGTCGGCACCGGGCCGGCGGTGACGTTCAGCACCAGCCGTTTCATTTCGCGATCGACCTTGACGAGGATCTCGGCGCGCGACTCTCCTTTCACCCAGAAGCTCTTCTCCTCCTCCGGCTCCCGGCCGTAGGCGTTGGCATCGAGAAAATAGATCTGGAAGCCGTAATCCCCTTCACCCGGGTTGTCGCCGAACCACTGCCGCACGCGCGCAGTGTTGGTCATGATCGGCAGATCGTTCACGTTGCTCAACTCGACCGGCAGCATCCGCAGCGGTCCACTGTCGGCGTACTCACCCGGGCCGGACGGACGCGGTAAACGGCTGCACGACCAGCTTGGCCATGAAAAGACTGCCCACGACCCAGGGAAGCACCGCAATCCACGTCGTCCGGATGGGCGGCAGCAGAAACAGGAACGCGCCGTAGGCGGCGATGAAATACCGGTTCCCTACCGAACCGCCGCCGCCGAACCACGTGTAGGGCGTGATGATGACGAAGATGAGAATCTGACCAATGCCCGCCGCGAGCACGAGGTACTGCCAGCCCGGCCGGCGCGGCCGGAGCAGGAACGTGGCCAGCGCGAGCACCGCCGGAAAGAAGTACGCGATCAGGCCGGAATAGCGCCCGACGAAAAACCATCCGAGGTTGTGCGACAGGTTCGTGAAGAAGACGGACCGGTTGAAGATCACATCGGTCAGCGCCTCGTCGCGGCCGTGCTGCTGGCCGAAGAAGCCGCTGCCGGGATTCTGAAACGGAAACTCGAAGTCGTATGTCGCCCGCTGGCCGCCCTGATAGTTCCACTCGCCGGAGATCGCCATGTTGGCGGCGAACAGCCCGCCGGCCACGAGAGCGAACACCGCCGCGGCAGCGGCGCCGCTCAGCCACCGGCGCCGCCACGCGAGCCAGAGAACGATGGGCGGGAACAGCGCGGCGTTGGTGATTTTCGAGAACGTCGCGATGCCGAGCAGGATCGCCGCCGCGACGTCGCTCGACCCGGTAAACAGCCAGCGCATACCGCGCGGCGCATGCTCCGGGCGCTCGACTTCCTTATAGAGCCAGCAGAAATACGCGAGGAAGACGAGCGAGAAGTTGAACAGTTCCGGCGCGATCCAGACGATGTACACGGGCACCACGGTGGCCAGGAGAAACGCGCCCATCAAGAGCGCCGAGATCGACGCTGGCATGCGCGCGTGGAGGAACACGTAGCCGCACCAGAACACCAGCGCCAGCAGGAGTGCGTGGAAGACGAGGAAGCCGTTCGTGCCGAACAGCTCCACGAACGGCCACGCGAACAGCGGGTAGATGAACGCTTTGCCGAAGAACAGCCGCGTCGGATCCGTATCGTCGACGGTCGTCGTCCAGAAGAACGGCGGCCGCAGCATCAGGCCGCCGTCGACGATGTCCCTGCCCTTTTTGAGGAACAATCCGGTCGGACCGGCTGAGAATTCGCGCCAGACGCGAACGAGATCCTCGCGTCGGTAGGTCAGGTCGCCATCCTCGGCGAGGCTGTGCCCCATCATGTAATAGGTCGCCTCGTCGCTGAAGAACCCGCCGGCGATCCGCGGCGCGTCGACGCTCAGGGCCAGCCCGCCGTAAACACAGAGAAGGACGACGGCGGCGGCAAGCCCGGGCAGGAAGTTGCGCGTACCTGCCTGCGTGGGCAGCTCGCTCGCGATCGGTGCTGATGCCGCCGCGGGTTCGCGAATCATACGGGCGCCCGGCTCGTGAGAAACGACAGATCCGCCTGAAGGATTCCCTTCCGGTGCGTCTCGCGCGAGACATCGTGCAGCAGCGTATACAGCCGCTCCATCTTCGACACGAACGCCGCGATGTCGTACTGGCGGCCGGTCACCCTGCGCCCCCGCGCCCAGCCGCTCACGCAGCGCCGGCATCGTCGATCATGCGGCTGATGGCGCCGGCCAGCGCCGGCGCGTCGCGCTTCGGAACGATGATCGCGTCGCGGTCGTGCGTCAGGACGTCGACCAGCCCGTCGGCGTCGGTCGCGACGATCGGCTTCCCCATCGCCAGCGCTTCGAACACGGTGAGCGGCGTGCCCTCCCAGAGCGACGGAAAGACGCTGATGTCGAACGCCGAGACGACACGGGCGACGTCCTTCGCGAAGCCCGCCGAACACGAACCGATCGCCAAGCCCGAGCGCCCGCGCCTGCTGCTGGAGCGATTCGAGCAGCGGCCCCTCGCCGAACAGGTAGAACCGCGTGCCGGGCGATCGTCGATGACGAGGCGCGCGGCATCGACGAGGTATGAGTTGCCCTTCGAATCGTGCAGGCGCGTCACGGTGCCGGCGACGAACTCGTCCCGGCTGGACGCCCAGCTCCGCCCGCGCGGCCGGCGATCTCGTCGGCCGACCGCGGCCGGCTGAATTCTTCCAGCGGCACCCCGAGATAGACGACCTTGACCTTGTCGGCCGGCATCTGCCGCGCGTTGATCACGAAGTCGGCCGTGCTCTGCGATACCGCGATGCGCGATGTCGGTGAACGGCTCCAGCGCGGCGTCGGCGACCTTCTGAAACCACGGCGTGTCGGTGAGATTCGCGTGCTCGTGCAGGATCGTCGGGATCCGCCGCATCGCCCCCGCCAGCCGGCCGAACGTCGTCGCGCCGTAGCCGTGCAGGTGCAGGATGTCGATCTGCTTGCGATCGATCACCTTCAGCAGCGCTGGCAGCGTCGCCGGATCGAACTTCGACTTGTGGAGGTAGGTGATGTCGACGCCGAACGACTCGAGCGTCTCCTCCGACAGATCCTTCTTGCGCAGGCTGACCAGCGATACGTTGAACCGGGTCGTGTCGAAGCGCGGGATCATCCACGCGAACAGGCGCTTCACGCCGTGCATGCGCGAGCCTTCCCAGCCGAGATGATCGCAGACCTGGAGGACGTTGAGCCGCTTCACGAGGAGGCGGCCTCCTGGCGCTCGCCGACGACGCGCGCCGGAATGCCGACCGCAATCGCGCGATCCGGGACCGCGGTCCTCACCACCGCGCCGGCGCCGACGATGGCGCCGTCGCCGATCGTGACGCCGTCCAGGATCTTGGCGCCCGCGCCGAGCCAGGCGCCGGCGCCGACGGCGACGCCCTCGGATCGCCGGCCCTGCGCGAGCACCGGCTGCGACGGATCGCTGAAATCGTGGTCGCCGCCAATCAGGTAGCAGTAGGCCGCCAGCAGCGTGTCGCGGCCGATGCTCACCCGGCTGGCCGAGAACACTTCGCAGTTGAAGCCGATGTTCGCGCCGTCGGCAATCTCGATGTCGCCGTTCTTGCACGACAGGATGCTGTTGCGGCCGATGAACACACCGTTGCCGATCGTGATGCCCTGGTTGCTCTCGCCTTTCGCGTCGAGCAGGCAGTTGTCGTCGATCGACGACGTTGTCGCCGATGCGGATCTTGTGTGGATGCCGCAGCACGACGTTCTGGCCGAAGATGACGTTGCGGCCGCACGCGCCGAGCAGCGCCGGATAGAGCGACTTTCGCAGGGAGAACCCGAGCGCGCCGGGCACGTGCTGCGACAGCAGCACCACCAGCTCGTACTTCAGGAGCGCGCCCCAGCCCGGCCGGCCGACCACGAGCGCGGCGTACTTTTCGCGGGCCGACCGCTTCGTATCGAAGAGCTGTTCCTGTGCTCGCGGAATAGTCGGCATAGTTGTTTAGAGCCAGCCCGCGGTCTTGTACCAGTCCAGCGTTTTCCTGATGCCCTCGCGCAGGCCGACCTTCGGCGCGTAGCCCAGTTCCCGACGCGCGCGGCTGATGTCGAACGCGCGGCTCTTCGTGAAGAAATCGACCCGCCGGCGATAGAGCGGCGGCTCGATCCCGAGCGGCGCACAGATCGCTTCGCATGCCGCGCCCGCGACCCAGAACGGCCACACCGGCAAGTGCAGCCGCGGCGGCGCGACGCCAGCATTCTGCGCAATCAAGTCGATCAGCTGATCGAGCGTCGTCACTTCACCGCCGGCGAGGATGTAGGTGCGCCCTGCCGCGGCCGGCACCTCGCCACACAGCCTGAAGCCCTCGATCAGATCGTCGATGTACGTCAGGTGATAGTAAATGCGTCCGGCGCCCAGCACGATGAACCGCCGCCGCGCCACGCCACGGAACAGCTTCAGCAGTCGCCGATCGCCAGGACCGTAAATGCCGGTCGGCCGCGCGATCACCACTTCCATCCCCGTCGCCGCCGCCGCTTCCCTCGCCAGCCGCTCGCCTTCGAGCTTGGTCTGCTGATAGATGTCGCCGGGGCGACAGCGGTGCGTCCTCGTTGGCCGGCGGCTGCTTGACGTCGCCGTGCACACCGACCGTGCTGCAGTGCACGACGCGCTTCACGTGTTCGGCCGCCGCGGCATGTACCAGCGTGCGGACCGCGTGCGCATTCACCGCGCGGTACACCTCGTCTTTCAGCCCCGCTTCGCGGTACATCGCCGCAATGTGGTAGACGACCTCCACGTCGCGGCAGGCCTGGCGCAGCGACGCCTCGGAGCGCACATCGCCTTCGACGAGATCGATCCCCGCGTCGTGCAGGGGCGCCGCGCGGCCGGGATCGCGCACCAGCGCGCGGACGTAGTAGCCGCGGCCGGCGAGCGCACGGGCGAGATGGCCGCCAGTGAACCCGGTGGCGCCGGTTACGAGGACTCGCAACGCTCCGCCACGACGGTGACCGGCGAACCCAGCAGGGCGCGAAGCCCCTGCTTCTCGAGCGCCCGCTCGATGCGCTCGGTTCGCGATGCCGAGTTCAGGCGCTTGTGAAGCGCGATCGGCAGCACGAACTGCCGGTGCATGCCGGCAATCCGGAAGCCGTGGGCGTCAACCGCATCGGCGATCGTGCGATCGCTGAAGACACGGTAGGCCTCGACGCGCATGCCCAGCGCGTGGGCGACGCGACGGGCGGCGGCCTGCAGCGCGGCGCCGCTGAAGAGCGCCGGATAGTCGAACACCACTCTCGTTGCCGAGACGCGGCACAGCTCGGCGAGCGAACGCCGCCAGCCCGGCGTGTGCATCAGCACGCGGAGGCAGACGACCGCGTCGAAGGCGCGATCCGGAAAGCGCAGCCGGTGGATGTCGCCCTGTTCGAGCGTGACCGTGGCCCGTGCCGCATCCGCGCGGCGCCGCGCGACCGCGAGCATCTCCGCCGAGGCGTCCACACCAGTCACCACTCCGCCTCGCCGCGCCAGCGCTATCGCGGCGCGTCCCGTCCCGGTGCCGACGTCCAGAATCGATCGCCCTTCAACCGGCGCGAGGTACGACGCGATGACCTGCTCCTGCTCGGCCGCGAGCATCCCGCCGATGGGTCCGCTGAAGCGCAGGTCGTCGAACGCCTCGGCCATCGCCGGGTCGGCGTAGACCGAGTAGCTGTAATGATCCGCGCGTGACCGTGGCGCGCCCATCACGCCACGTCTCCTGCGACCGCCGGCGCCCCTTCCCTCGTCAGGTGCTCGCACGCCTGACGCGTCCGCGCAAGGTAGGCCTCGTAGCTGTATTTCGTTTCGGCGAGATGACGCGCGCGCTCGCCAACCGTGCGCGCGAGCTCCGGGCCGTCGATGGCCCGCAGGATCCCATCGGCAAACCCGTCGGCCGTCGCTGGCGTCAGGATCGCCACGTCGTCGTTGAGCACCTGCGTGTGCGTGACGAGCCTGGTCGCCACTGTCGGCCTGCCGGAACGCAGGTACTGGTAGATCTTCAACGGAGTGTTCGTGCCGGTGCTCCTCGGCGAAACCAGAACGTCCGCGGCGTCGAGGAACGCGGGGATTTCCTCGGCCGGCCGTTGTCCGGCAAAAACCACGTGCGTTCCAAGGCCCAACGCCTCCACCTGCTTGCGGGCCTCCGCAATCTGCTCGGGCCGGCCGCCGGCCAGTACGAACCGGACGTCGGGCCGCTTTGCCGCGACGATGCGGGCCGCGTCGAAGAGCAGATCGATTCCCTGATATGCCTCGAACGTGCCGGTGTAGAGAACGACAGGCGTTAACGTATCGAGTCCGAGGCTCTCGCGAATTCTGAGTCCCGTTCCTGCCTCCGGCGCGTCGCCCGAGCCGGGCGCGTTCTCGATCAACACGATGGGCACGGCGCCGTCGATCGCCCGCGCCGTCTCCTCGAGCTGCGGACAGATGACGATCACCACCTTCGCGCGCCGGATGACGAACCGCTCCATCGTCGAGAAAAACTTCCTGAGCAGACGCGAGTTGCTGTAGGCAAAGTTGCTCAGCTGCTGCGGCAGGCTGGAGTGCATGTCGTAAAGGTGCGGCACCCCGAGCAGGGCGGCGACGAACACGCCGATGAAGCTGCCTTCCTCGTGCGAATGCACGACGTCGTATCGTTCCGACACCGCGCGCCGCAACGTCGTCAACGCGACGGCGAGATCGAGCGGCACTTTTGCGAACGAGGGACCGATGCCGACGTCGCGAATGAACGGCGGACGCAGGCAGCGGAACACGCGGAGACCCGGCAGCGACACGTCGCGGCCGAACGGATACGTGACGAGATCGACCGTATGGCCGAGCTCGAGCAGCGCCCGGATGCGATGGTATTCGCTGAAGGGTGTGCCCCGGGGCTCGAAGAACGGCTCCGGCGCGATCATGAGGATTTTCACGGTGTGAACTGATGAATTGTACGGAAGGCGATCGAAAAACGCAACGATAAGTCTCGCCATTTCCACGAGTTAAGGTTATTCTTAACAGCGCGTGAAGTCGAAGGTCTCTGCTGTACTCAAGGCGATCGTCAGCGTCGCTTTGCTGGTCGTGTTGTTTTCGCGCGTCGATCTCGCGCGCCTCTGGGCGGTGGCGAAGGACGCGTCGCTCGTCTGGCTTGCCGGGGGACTGGTACTGTATCTGCTGATGGTGCTGGTCAGCGCGTGGCGCTGGGGCCTGCTCCTTCGCGCGCAGCACGTCCTCATCGATCACGGCCGCCTGGCCTCGTCTTTCCTCGTGGCGACGTTCTTCAACAACTTTCTGCCCAGCAATATCGGCGGCGACGTGATTCGCGTTGCGGACACCGCGCCGGCGGCGGGATCGAAGACGCTGGCGACGACGGTGGTGCTGATCGATCGCGGGATCGGCCTGCTCGGGCTCGTGCTGATTGCCGCGCTCGGCGCGACCGCCGGAACGCAGTTCGGCCCCGACAGCGGCGTCGCGCCGAGCCTGTTGTGGGCGGGATTCGGTGTCGCGGCGATGCTGGCGACGCCGGCGCTGCTGATGCCCCAGGGCTTCATGCGGCTCCTTCAGCCGCTGCGGGTGATTCACCCGACCTGGGTGGACGAGCGTCTCGGCCGCATGACCTCCGCGCTCGCGCGCTTCCGCGAGACGCCGCTCGCGCTCGCGGGTTGCTTCGCCGGCGCACTCATCGTGCAGGCGGTCATCGTGTTCTTCTACGCTTCCGTCGCGCACAGCATGCGCATCCCGATCGGCCTCCCGGAGCTCTCGGTCATCGTCCCGATGACGCTGATCGTGCAGATGCTGCCGATCTCGATGAACGGCTTCGGGGTGCGTGAGGCGACCTTCGGGTTCTACTTCTCGCGACTGGGCCTGCCGCTCGAATCCGCGCTGCTCGTCTCCTTCGTCGGCGCCGCGCTCATCATGTTGTTCTCGCTGTCGGGCGGACTGCTCTACCTGATGCGTATCAAGGGCGCTGCACGTAGCACGTAACAAGCTGCACGTCGCACGTCAGCACGTCGCACGTCGCACGTGATCCCCGCTGAGCTTGACGACGTAACCCCTTTCTCCGGATATTCGATCCGCGTTCCGCGCACGACAATCTTTTTCAACTCCTGGGTTTTGCAATGAATCGGAATACCTGTCTGTCTGCACTCGTGCTGCTCTCGATCCTTGTCGCAGCGTGCAACCAATTGGAAGTCTCGAATCCTGCACGTCCGACGCTCACCGAATTGTCTGCTCCCGCACCGGCGCCGGCAGCGCCGAAGCAATATCCGTCGAATGGACCCGACATCGTGGCGTTCGTGGCCGCCCGCTATCCGGAGCGGCTCGCTGCCGGCGTCGGCGGCGAACAGCGCGTCGCCAATATGGAATTCCTGCGCGATCAAGTCATCGCCACCGGCACCTGCGGCGGGCTGGACCTGGCGCGGAACCTGAAGAGGGGCGTCGGACCGCACAGCATCGACGCCATCGCCTGGCGCCACGAAGACGGATGGGTCGACGTGGTCGACATCGCGTACTCCTACGACGACAGCGGTCGGGAGCTGCTGCTGCATTGGATGGTCGTGGACGGCCCGTCCGGCTGGGATCCCGTTTCCCCGCCGGTTTGCGAGTAGAACGAAGCTCTTCTTGACGGCGAAGAGACGGCGGATTATTCTGGGAGCCACTTCCCGGAACTTCCCAGCAGTTCCCTCTCTATAGCCGTAAAGGTGCCGCGCCGATAGTGTGCCTGCCAGCAAGCCGAGCTTCTCGCGCTGCCTCGCAGGGATGGGAACAGACCTATGGAACGCCAGACATTGAGACGTGCGGCGCTCGTGCCCGCCGCGCTGCTGCTGACGGCGCTCGCTGCCTGCGAAGCGACGAAAAGCGAGAACCCCCTCAGCCCCTCGGTCGCCGGACCGATTGCGGGCGTTGAAATCACGGCCCCCCGGATGGTCGAACCGGCCCAGGGGGCGAAGTACAAGGAGAGTCAGCAGCCGATCCGGCTCCTGATCGAGAACGCCCACTCGAGTGGCGTGCGTCCGCTCTACTACACGTTCGAGGTGGCCAGCGACAGCGAATTCCAGAGCAAGATGTTCGCCCGCAGCCAGGTGCCTCCGGGCGGCGATGGACGCACAACCGTCGCTCTCGATCGCCTCGAGCTGGGGCGGTCGTCCTACTGGCGGGCGCGTGCGGAGGACGGCGCGAACACCGGTCCATATGTGACCGCTCAGTTCGAAGTCCTCCCGCGCCCCAGCCTCGGACCGCCGCGACTGATCTCGCCGATCAACAACGAGCGGACCGCGACGCGGCAGCCGACGCTCAGCGCCAGCCGCCCGGATCGCAACGCCGCCGTCGGGTCGCTCGTGTATGAGTTCCACGTCGCGACCGACAGCGCGTTTTCACAAATCGTCGCGACGAATCTCACTGACGAAACCGGCGATTCGACACGCTTCACGACGCCCACTGCCTACGCGCCGGATCGCCAGCACTACTGGCGCGTGCGCGCGGCGGACGCCGAAACGCAGGGGCCGTGGTCAGAGACGCAGGGATTCATCACCGCAGCGGCCGCCGGTCCAGCTCCCGGGCCAGGTCCCGGTCCCGCGCCTGGCGCGCCGTGCATCTCGGGCAATCCCGAGGCGGTTGTCGTTTGCGAGCGCAACAAGTTCGGACACATGTCGCACGATCAGATGGCGGTCTTCATCCGGAACGTCGCGCGGTCGCTGAACGCGAGCGGCATCTCGGGCGGGCCGTTCGGCATCCTGCGAAAGACCAGCGGCGCGAACTGCGGCGGGTTTTCCTGCGACATCATCTGCGCCGGCCAGGGCGGCGGTCAGCGCCAGTACGACGTGCTCGGCGACATCGACGGCGCGCAGAATCCCGGATGGTCCGGACCACTGGGGACCATCAGAGTCGATGTCTGTGAGATTCAGTAGGGAGGGCGACGCGTGTTAAATCCCAAACCCAACTCCCAACTCCCAAAAGAGGTCTGGAGAATTGGGAGTTGGAGTGTTGGAGGTTGGGAGTTGGTCGACGTCAGAATCTGACCCGGACCCCGCCGCCGAACTGGAAACCGCCGACCGTCAGCGAGTCGTCCGTGCCGTCCAGATCGGCCGAGCCCCAGACGTAACGCGCGAGGACGCCGGCGCCGATACGCGGCGTAACGAGGTAGGTCACGTCGACGCCGAAGTGAAGTCCGACGGTGGTCTTGTCGACGCTGGTCACCGCGAGATTGGTGATCGTCGGCCCCGGCTCAGAGACGCTTATGCTCGTCGGCAGATCCTGGCTGACCATGAAGATCGACGGGCCGAACTGGAAGCCGACGTCGATCTTGTCCGTGACCGGCATCATCCAGGTGCCGGTCAGGTGAATGGCCGGCTGCGAGTGCTTGGCGTCGGTGACGGTCGCGCTCACGAGGCGCGGACTGTCGGTGAAGTCGGGGTCCGGTATCTGTGCGTTGACGACGAAGTCGGCGCTGCTCCCGACGTGGGAGAAGCCGATGCCGACCGCGAGGTTGCGCCAGACCTTGTAGCCGGCGCTGATGTCGAAGAAGACACCGCCGCCGACGTCCTGAGTCGCGCTGAGAATGGCCGTTTCGTCGTAAAGGTCGAAGGTGTTGTTGGTCGCCAGTTCCTGCGACGGCGCCTGGGCCCCGAACGTGACGTTCACGAAGCCCTTGTTCGTCCATTGCATCTGCGCGAACGCGTCAGGCGCAAGAACGGTCGAGAGAGCCAGGGCAAGTCCTGCGGCAGTCAGCGATCTGTTCATCAGACTCCTTGCGGAATGCTCGATCGCCACGGTGGCGATGAACTGAGTTGGAAAATGGTAGCACGGCGAATTTCGAATGGAAGTGCGAAGGACGGATGTACGTACCTGTTTTGAACCGCAAACCGCCTGTGTCTTCCCAGCGCGGGCAAAAACCAGTAAGAGGTTTCTACTGATGCAATACAACAAGCTCGTGGCTTGTGTGTCGGCCGTTGTGTTGGCTGGCGCCGTTGCCTGTTCGGACAACTCGGAAACTCCGATCTCGCCAAGCTCGGCGCAGCCCGGCGCGGCCGCGGCCGGGCCCGGAGGCGCGACGCTGAAGGCGACGGCGCCGGCGCCGGTGTCCCCTGTCAATAACCAGCAGCCGTCGGGATTCCTGACGCTGGTTGCAAACAAAGCCACGTCGCCGTTCTCCAACAGTGCGGGCGCGTACCAATATGAGTTCGAGATCCGGCGAGGTGGCAACACAATCGGCGCCTGCACCCAGACTGTTGGCGGCGGCTCGGGTTCGACCGTGTCCTACTCGCCCACGTGTTCGCTCGAGTTCGATCAGCCGCACAGCTGGCGCATCCGCGCGGTCTTCCAGGGACGGCAAGGCCCGTGGTCGGCCGACGCCACGTTCCGCGCGCCCGCCGGCGGCTTCTTCCGCAACAACGAATTCTTCGACCCGCTCACCAGCGGTACGACGGTTGGCCAAGCCACCGGCGTCACGTTCATTCCCGGCGTCGGGGCGCGCATGGATGGCTTCAGCAGCCGCATCACCTACGCGCTCGACTCCAACCTGCAGGCGGGCGAGTACTCGCTGATGACGATGGGCGTGGACGAAGGCAACGACGGCGACAAGACCAAGATCATGAGCATGCAGGAAGGCTTCGGCGATCTGACGGCGAACGACTACCGCATGACGGTCGAGAAGCGCGGCCGCCGATACGAAACGCCGGGCGCGGTCACCTGGAGAATCATCGTCGGCGACTCGGGCGAGCACGATCGGATCATCGACGGCGATCGGATGGGCATCTCGTTCAGCGACGAGCGCTGGTACTTCTGGAAGTTCACCTGGGGCAACAACCGCGCCGAGCTCGTGCTTCGACAGGACGGCCCGGAGGGCCCCGTCATTTACAACACCTCCAGGAGCATGAACGGTTTCGCGTACCGCCCGACCCCGCACGTCGTCCACATCGGCGGGACGTCACGCGCGGGCGAGCAGGACGCGACGGTGCCTGGCATGATCGTGAAGAACGTCTGGTTCTCCGCCAGCCCGAGGCCCGCGGGGCTCTGACGCTTTCAACTCCCAAAAGAACCCAACTCCCAACTCCCAATCCAGGTGGAAATTGGGAGTTGGGGTCCTTTGGGAGTTGGGATCCTTTGGGAGTTGGGCCTTTTGGGGGAGTTGGGAGTTTGGGCCCTCTGGCGCCAGCGGGTTACACTGGAATAGCAACCTGATGGCCACCAACACGTTCCGGCTGAATTACCTCGCAAAGGCGGCCGCGGGTGTCCCCCGCGACCTCGTCAACACCTTCGTCAGCGCGAAGCTCCACCCGATCCGGCCGACCGTTCTCATCTACAACTGCACGTGGGTCTGCGATGCCAAGTGCACGATGTGCAGCAACTGGAAGTTCGGCGATCGCAAGTCGGACATGACGCTCGCGCAGCTCGAGCCCGTCCTCGCCCATCCGTTCTGGGGCGCGGTCGAGAACCTCAATATTTCCGGCGGCGAGCCGACCACGCGGAACGATCTCCCCCAGATGGTCGAGATGTTCCAGCGTCACTTCCCGCGCATGCGGAAAATCGGCATCAACACCACGGGCCTCACGCCTCATCGGGCCATCCCGATGCTGACCCGGATCGTCGAGTTCTGTGCGAGCAAGGGCGTCCTGATCAGCATCCGCGTGTCGCTCGACGGCATCGGCGACATCCACAACCAGGTGCGCGCGGTGAAGGGCGGCTTCGACAAGGCGGTGCGGACGATCGAGGCGATGCAGGCGCTGGCGCAGAAGCACGACAACTTCCAGTTCGGCCTGGCGGCGACGATCTTCGCGACCAACATGCAGGATGCGGAGAACATTCTCGCCTGGGCGCGCACGAAGAACCTCGACGTCGTGTTCAACATGCTGCGTTTCACCGACGCCATGCTGCACAACAAGGAGCTCGAGGAGCAGATCGGCTTCCGCAAGCGCGAAGAGGACTTCATGCGGAAGTTCTTCCTCGATCGCGTCCAGGAAGAGTCAGTCCTGAGCGGCCAGTCGTTCATGTATCTGCACTACGCGGACATGATCGCGAATGGGTATCAGCGAACGATGCCGTGCCCGTTCCAGAGCCAGGGACTGCTGCTCAACCCGAACGGCGATCTGCACTATTGCGAGAACTCCGAGAAGCTCGGCAACGTGCTGGACGATTCGGCCGACTCCCTGTACTACAAGGCCGAGAACCTCGCGCATCGCGAGCACCTCAAGAACAAGGTCTGCCCCACCTGCCTGAGCCCGTGCCAGGTGAACGTCGGCGCGATGAAGCAGTTCATCCCGTACGCGAAATTCCTCAGACGCGCCTACCAGGTCAAGCGAGATCCCGAGCGGCATCTCGAGAGCCTGCCGGTTGTCAGATAAAGCGTCTCCGTCTCCCTTCTCGCGTGCCATTCGCATTGCGGTCGCCGTCGGCCTGACCGCGTTCGTGCTCTGGAAGGCCGACGTGTCCGCGGTCGCCCGCGCGACCGGCGGCATCGATCTGCGCTGGGCCGGCGCGGCGGTCCTGCTCGTGCTGGTCGATCGGGCGCTGAACGCCTATCGATGGATCGCGCTGCTCTGCGCGCTGTCGCCCGGATCGCGTCCCCCGTTCGCGACGGTGCTGCGCATCTTCTTCGTCAGCACGTTCGTCGGCACTTTTCTGCCCAGCGTCGGCGGGGACATCTACAGGGCCTTCAGTCTCGCACGCGAGGAGGTCCGCGTCTCGGAATCCGCGGCGTCGGTGCTGATGGATCGCGTCCTCGGGGTCCTCTCGATCGTCATCCTGGCGATCGCCGCGATCGTGCTGGTGCCGCGGTACGCGGCCGACCCGCGCGTGGCGGCGGCTCTGGGCCTGGCGTCGGCCGGCTGTGTCGCCGTGGCCCTGTGCGTCTTCAGCGAAAGCGCGACCGGCGTCATTCAGCGGCTCGCCTCGCGGCTGCCCGGCGCGCGCACCCATCGGATTGCATTGACGCTCAGCGAAGCCGTCCGAAGGTATTCTCATCACCGTAGGGACCTGCTGAAGGTGCTGGCCGCATCGGTCGGCGTGCAGGTGCTCAGGGTGATCCAGGCGTACTGTCTGGGACGCGGGCTGGCCATCGAACTGCCGATCGTTCTTTACTTCGTGTTCATTCCGCTCGTGATGCTCGTCATGCAGGTGCCGGTGACTGTCGCGGGACTCGGAACCGGGCAGGTCGCCTTCGACGCGCTGTTCGGCCAGGTTGGCGTGCCGGCCAGCCAGGCCGCCGCGCTGTCGATCCTGTTCATCGCGCTGGGGTTCGTCGGCAACCTTCCGGGCGCGGTCCTGTGGGCATTCGCGCGTCCACGCCAGCGATGATCCCCCTCGCCTACACGCTGATCTACGTCGCGGCCGTCCTGCCGGGACTGCCGATCGGCCTCCGGCTGTTCGGAACCCGCCACGCCGCCGGCTGGGTATCGGGTGCGCTTATCGGCTACGGCCTCACCCAGCTGACGCTCTGGGCGGTAATCGTTTCGAACCTGGCGTCCGTCGTGGGGTTCATTGCGGCGTGGCTGCTCCTGATCGTTTTCACAACCGGGATCTCACGGGCGATGCCGCGCGAACCGGCCATCAGCCTGCCGCACTGGGGCGCTGCCGATACGCGCGCGCTCGTCCTGGTCCTGCTGCTCGTGCCCGCGCTGATGGGCCCGGTGTATCGCAACCTCGGCCGCGCCGACGAAAGCGGCAGCCGCTACTATCGCGCGTATTTCACCGCCGATTTCGTCTGGCATACGGCGCTCGCGTTCGAGCTCGGCAAGTTCTCGCTCCCGCCGCGGAATCCGTACATGACGCCGCGCGCGATGAACTACTACTGGACCTACTTCCTCCTGCCGGCCAGCGTCGCCGAAATGTCGCCCGGCAACGACTTCGTGAAGCTGCAGGCACTCCTGAAGGCAAACGCCATTCTGAGCGGCCTGCTGATGATCTCGGCGCTGTTCCTGCTCGTGAGAACGGCGACCGCGCGCGCATGGCCCGCCGCGCTGGCGGTCGCGCTCGCAGGTCCTGGCCGCGAGCGCCGAAGGCGCGTACGAGATTGTGGCGCTGCTGCGCGAGGGCCGGCCGCTGTCCCTGCTGCTCGATACGAACATCGATGCGGTCACAGCCTGGCGATTCGGCGGCCTGCGCATCGACAACATCCCGCGCTCGCTGTGGTACACGCCTCAGCACACCACCTCAATCGCGCTCGGGCTGATCGGGCTCTTCTTCGCGGCAACCGGCGGCGTCAACGCGCGCCCGCGCGCGATCGCCGGCGCCGGACTCGCGCTGGGCCTTTCGACGACGATGAACCCGTTGCTGGGCGGCATCTGCTCGATTCTCTACGGCATCTGCATCCTCTACGACGGCATCGTCCAGCGCGCGTGGCAGCGAATTCCACTCCATGCGCTGGCCGCGATTCCCGTCGGGCTCGCCGTCGCGTGGGGCGCGCTCAGCCGGGTCATGGAAGGCGCCGGCGGCGCGCTCGATGTCGGGTTTCACGGATTCTCGCGATTCAGCCCGGGCCTTACCTTGCTGCTGGCGCTCGGGCCGATCCTGATTCCGGCGATGCCGGGCGTGCTCGGCGCGCGAGGCGAGACGAGGCGTCCCGTCGTCCTTGCCGCGTCAGGCGTTGCCGTCGGGCTGTTCCTGCTCTACTTCGTTCGCATTTCCGAGGCCTCGTGGGTGGGGTTCCGCGCCGGCCAGCTGCTGCTCGTCTCGATCCCCATCCTGCTCGCGCGGACGCTGGAACGAATCGGGACGCGGCGAGCGATCGCGCTCGCGATCGTCATCATGATTGCCGGCTTTCCGACGACCGCCATCGATGCCTGGAACGCGCAGGACATCTGGAACCGCCGGCCCGGCCCTGGTTTTCGATGGACGCTGTGGGTCACGCCGGCGCAGCAGGAAGCATTTCGGTGGCTGCGCAACAACACGCCGGAGGACGCGGTCGTGCAGATGGAGCCGAACCTGCGCGGACGCGAGCACTGGTCGCTGATCCCGTCATTTGCCGGCCGCCGCATGGCCGCCGGCCTGCCGATCTCGCTGCTGCCGCTGCCTGAGTACGACGAACGATCGTCAATGGTTCGCACGATGTTTGCGACCGCGAACCCGGCCGAGGCCTCTGCCATCGCGCACCGGTTACGAATCGACTATCTCTACGTGGATCTCGACGACCTCGCCGCGTACGGCGAGGGGGCGGGCAAGTTCGCGCAGAACCCCGACCACTTCGAGCGGGTCTTCGCAAATAACGACGTCACGATATACCGGGTGAGATAACGTCAACTCCCAAGAAGTCCAACTCCCAATTCCCAAGAAGTCTAACTCCCGATTCATATCGCGCTTTCTTGGGAGTTGGTTCTTTTGGGAGTTGGGTTTTTTGGGAGTTGGGAGTTGACCTCTATCCATTCCTGAACCGCCAGAACGTCCGGCAGCCGATGAACCAGTCCTTCATGCCGATCTTCTTGCCCTCTTCCCTGCTGCGCGGGTGATAGCTGACCGGCACCTCGCGGATGCGGCAGCCCCTGGCCAGCATCTTCGCCGTGATCTCGTGATCGAGCTCGAAGCCGCTCGTGGTGAGCGTCAGCGACGTCAGCAGCTCGCGTGGAAAGAGCTTCAACGCGGTCACCGTGTCGGTCAGGTAGGTGCCGGTGAACGCCAGACCGACGAGGCTGAGGCTGCGGCCGCCAAGGTACGCGGCCAGCGACTGGTTCGGGTGGCGGCCGCGGCCCATGTAGCGGCTCCCGTAAATGATGTCGGCGCTGCCGTCGAGCAGCGCGCGCATCATCGGCGTGTAGTCCTGCGGGTCGTACTCGAGATCGGCGTCCTGGATGATCAGGAAGTCGCCGGTCGCCAGCTCCATCCCGGCACGGACCGCCCTGCCCTTGCCGGCGTTCTTTTCGAGGCGCTTCAGCGTGACCCAGGGAAAGCCCCGCACGATGTCGGATGTTCGATCCTGCGAGCAGTCGTCGACGACGATGACCTGCTTGCCGACGCGCAGGGAATCGAGGTTGACGTCGGCAATCTGTTCGAGCAGCGTGCCGATGAACCGCTCCTCGTTGTAGGCCGGAATCACGATCGACAGGACGTGTGTCTTCATCGTGAAGGCACGCGCGCCCGGAGGTGCTCTTCGATGCGCTTCAGCTCGTCGGGCGTATTGATGCCGATCGCTTCTTCCGGTTCGGAGCATTCGACGGTGGCGACGGGACCGCGCTCTGCCATCCAGACGACGAACGGCACGAAGTTGCGCTCACCCGTCCGTGCGCCAATCTGCGGGCGGGCGGCATACGCCGGCAGCTCGTTCGAGAAGGCCGTCAGCGAAAGGTCGAACAACCCGGCGTCGCTCTCGCCGACGTCCGGCATGCCGTCCCCCTCGCGGCGGTGAAGCACTCGCGTGATGCGGCCACTGGAGTCACGCTGCATGTGCACGTACGGATCGCGTGTGCGGCAGGTGGCCAGCGCGAGCGGCGGCGCCGGTACGGCGTCGTCGGCGTCGCGAAGCTTCTCCAGCGTCGTTGGCAACAACGCGATCTGATCGCACCAGGTAATCCAGACGCGATGGGGCCGCCACCGCTCGACGAGGGGCGCCGCGAGCAGGATGGCGTCGAGCATCCCGGTCGGCTGTTCCTGCGCGACGAAGTCCACCGGCATCGGTGTCTGTGTGATGCCCTGGCGAACGTCCGGCAGCGCGGCCGGCTGAACCACGATGATCGCGCGGGACGCGAAATCGGCATAGAGCCCGAGCACACGCGAAATCATCGGAACGCCGTCGACCGGCACGAGGAGCTTCGGCACCGACATGCCCAGGCGCGTTCCAGCACCGGCGGCGGGTACGATCAGCAGCCGATCCATTCTGTTTATCGCACCTGAACGTGCGGCTTGGCCTCCGCGTCGCCAGCGCCCAGCGCCGGGTGGCCGCCTTCGCGCGGATTCGACGGTCCGCGCTCCGGCGGGCCAGGCCGAACGCCGAGCGGCGAGGACGTCGAGTCATCGAGCCGCTTGACCCGCCCCTCCAGAACGGTCATCAAGGCGCGGAGGCCGTCCATCGCGCTCGTGCGGCGAACCAGGTCCGGCGAGATGCCAAAGAACTGGACCGGCACCTCGAACATCTCTGCTTTGTTGCGCAGCAGCAGCGTCAGGAGGTGCTGGTTCGCGAGCTTGTCGGTCAGCAGGCCAGGTACTCGCAGCGCGACGCTGGCGCGAACAGCCCGCACGGCCGAAAGGGTGTCGGAAATATAGCGGCCATACAACGCAAGGTAGAGAAAGCTCAGCACGTGGCTGCCGACGTAGCTGATCGCGCCAAGGAGCGCCCGGTGCTGGTATCGCAGCCGGTACGAAGCCTGGATGTCGCGCACCGACAAGCGCCGGCTGCCCCACACGGCATCGAGCCGTCCGAGGCTGAGGTGTGACGCAAGGCTCGCGACGTCTTCGCCGTTGTACATCCCGGAGGATTCGAACATCACGAGGTAGTCGAAATTCCCCTGCTCGAGCGCCGACCGGAGTGTGGCATCACGCGGCGCTTCCGGGCCTTCGAGACGGCGAACCGCGAACCCCAGCTCGCTGACGAACTGCGCATCGAGATCGGCGGGACCGTCGTGGAAGACCGTCAGCTCCACCGGCAAGTCCCGAATTCCCGCGCGAACCATCTCGAGGAGGCTTTGCGCGATCTTGTTCGCCGTGTTCGCCTCGTACAGCAGCACCGCGACCTTCGTCGTCGCGTGCCACCTGGCCAGAAACGCGTCGACGAACGGGCCGAGGATCTTCGTCGCATCGTGACGGCCGGTCAGGCCCTCCTCGTAGTTGGCCACCCTGACGAGCCGAGGGTCCTCGAGCGACTCGAGCCTCCCGAGCGGCACGTACGGCGCTCCGGTCTCGGCGCCCGCGGGATCGTTCAGCAAGTAGTGCGTGATGAGGCACGGGGTTGCGATCGACGCCAGGCGTCCCTTCTCTTTCAGGTAGAACACCGCCTTGTCGATGATGTCGACCGCGCTGTTGCCGGTGATCTCCGCGTCGGCCTGGATGTTGGTGATGAGCAGCTTGACCGCCGTCAGGTTGCGGGAGAGCGCATCGCTCAAGCCGGGCGTGAGATACGACGGAAACAGGCTCGAGTGCTGGGTGCCGGGCGCGTAGACGATCAGGTCGGCTTCCGCGATTGCCACGGCGAGCCGGGGGTTGAGGCGCACCGAGGCAGCGCGCGCGGCGAGCGCCCGCGCAAGCTCCGGCCGGGCGCAGCTGGCCAGATCCTGACTCTCCCGCTCGGTCAGCCGCCGTTCGAGCAGATAGATGTCGTCAATCCGGTTCCGCCGTTTGGCGTCGACGATGTCCTCCTCACTGCCGAGGAGTCGTCCGTCGGCGTCGATCGCGACCAGGTAGGCGTCGGTGCCGTCCGTCACATTCTCGATGAGCCCGGCCGGCAGGCCGAGCAGCTGCGAGTAGTCGTCCACCGCCGCATTGAAGCTGCGATCGCACAGGAGAAAAGCCCCTGCGAACGCGAGGTTTCCGACGCTGCAATCGGCGAAGTCGAACGGCGCGTCGCTCTCGCGGAGCGCCTCCGCAAAGCTGCCGAGCCTCGACGCGACCGCAGACCGTAGCGCCTGCGGCAGCGTCGAAGCTAAATATGCAAGGTCGTTCAGCCTGGGATCGTGGGGCTGGGCGCCTGCCACCGCGTCAGCGAGCTCGGCGCCGGTCGAGCGATCTCTCAGGCTCGTGTCGAGCCGGACATCGAGGAGATCGATCAGCGCGGGCGGCGCGGTCGCCAGCAGACGGGACAGGCGTGAGGCGTTCTTCCTGAAATCCGACGGCCCCAGCGCGTCGCCCAGAAACCGTCGCACCTCGCCGGTCGACGCGCCGTCGTCGTATCCGTTGATTGCGAGGGTGAGCGAGATGCGCGGATTCGCAACGAGCTGGGACGTCAGCGCGCCCGAGCCTCGTCCGCCCGAGAAAAGCACGACGCGCAGTTGCGAGCGTCGCGACTGATGCGAGGGCACGCCACATTATCGCATCAGCTGACGCCGCACGCCGGGTGCCTGCTGCGCAATATTCGCGGCGCCGATACGACAGAATGGCCGATATAATGGGTCCACCGATGCAGGCTTCAACCGAACAGACGATGGAGCACGTTCCGTGCTTCCTGTGCGGGGCGGACGATCCACATGTGCTCTACGAGGCACGCCACGGACACGAGGACGGAGAAGATCTGATCCACAAGTTCCGTGCATCAGGCGACGAGCTGCTGATCGACCGGCTCGTCCAGTGCCGGCAGTGTTCGTTCCAATACATCAACCCGCGGCTGCGCGGGGACCTCATTCTGTCGAGCTATTCGCAGGGGGACGACCCGGCGTACGTCTCGCAGCTCGCGGCCCGCGAGCGGACCTTCCTGCGGTCGCTGGCGGACATCGAAAAGCTCACAGGCGGCAAAGGCAAGCTGCTCGACATCGGAACCGCCGCCGGCGCGTTCGTCGCGGTGGCGAGATCGAAGGGCTGGGATGCCGAAGGGTGCGAGCCCAACCGCTGGCTCGCCGAATGGGGATCGCGGCATTACGGCATCACCATCCAGCCAGGCAGCGTCTTCGAGCAGTCCTACGAGGCGGGCACGTTCGACGTCATCACGTTGTGGGATGTCATCGAGCACACGCTGAACCCCCGCGAGGTCCTCGATCGGTGCCGCGAGCTCCTCAAGCCAGGCGGCGTGCTCATCGTCAACTACCCGGATGCCGGCAGCTGGATTGCCCGCATGCTGGGGCGCCGCTGGCCGTTCCTGACATCCGTGCACCTCTACTACTTCGATCGCGGAACGATCCGCGAGATGCTGACGGCGACCGGGTTCAAGACGGAGACGGTCAAGCCGCACGTCCAGTGGCTGGAGCTCGACTACATTCTGATGAGGGGCGCGGTGGTCAGCGAGTGGATCTCGACGACGGCCCGCTCCGTCGTCCAGCGGGTCGGGGCGTCGCGAGCGCAGGTGCCGTACTGGCTCGGCCAGACCTTCGTGGCCGCCAGGCGCACCCTGCTCGTGGTGTCGGCGTTCTTCCCCGAACTGGCGTCCTGAGACGGCTAACGCCGCACGCTTCCGTCGGCGGCGACGCCGAGCTCCCGGAGCACGAACTGCGGCCGCTGCCGCGCGAACTCGAGCATCCCGCCGAAGGCGCTCTCCATCTGGGCGTTCGAGTACGGCTTCACCGGATCCGCCGTCGCCGCTTCGCGGATCTGGGCGGTCATGAACGCGACCTGACGCTCGAGCCAGCCCTGGCCGGTCGAGTCCGTTCGCATCGCAATTTCCGCACACCGCTGCAGGGCCGCGGCGTACACGCCGCGGAGGCCGCCCTCTTCCATCCCGCGCCGGACGAGAACGTTCGTGTCGATCTTGTCCCAGATGTCATACGTGGTCGAGCGGAACGAGCTGTCCTTGTCCCAGGGGATCAACTGGTGGCGGGTGCTGTCTTCGAATCTGTACAGATAGAAGTTGTTCATGCCCCAGTTGCCGAGGATGCCGTCGGCGTCGGCGATGAAGTTCTCGATCGCGATATAGCTCATCAGTTTCTCGAGATCGATTTGCTCGCTGGCCAGGGTGAGGAACTGACTCGAAGGCGATTCGCTGAACGCCCACACCATCTCGCGGATCGGGCGAAATAGCGTGGCCATCGATTCCGATTCGTGCGTCTGGGCCTCGAAGATCTCGGCGTACGGCTCGAGGTCCGATCCCAGATACTCGAAGTTATACGGGACGTCCTTCCAGTTGAACTCGTACAGATAGCCGTCGTTTTGGCCAAACTGCCGCTTGAGGAACTGCTTGTCGATGGATTCGACAATCGCGTACAGCCCGACGTATTCGTTGTTGACGAACAGCCGCGCGTGCGTTTCGCGCGGCGCGCGGATGCCCATTTCCTCGAACAGCAGCATCGCGATCCGCTCGCGAATCATCGAGGGATCCTGCAGGAAGTTGTCGAGCACGAGCGACTTGAGCCCGAGGAACTCCTGGCCGGAGGAGTACTCGTTGAAATCGACCTTCAGTCCGGGCTTGGACCCGCTGCGCGTGCCGCTGCCGCGCGACCGGATGCCGACGTTGCGCACGACCTGGTCGCGCCATCGCATGTCGGCGAGGTAGTAGGTGTTCTCGCGGAACTCCTCTTTGAGCTGCACCCAGTCCCGCGTGTTGACCGTCAGATACAGGTCGTGGATCACCGTGGGGTCGAACAGTGCGTTCGCCGACAACGATCCGCCGGTCGGCGGCGGCGCCGACGGCGGCACCGTCGATGGCGGCGTGCCGCGCGGAACGGCGTGGCCGGTCGGCGGCCCCGTCCGTGGGCGTGACTGCGAAGCGGCGAGCGATGGAACCAGCGCCGTGAGAACGAGTGCCGTGACACCCTGCGCGAACAGCTTAGTCATCATGAGCCGACCAAATCGACAACATACGGGCGACCAGAGTCGCCGCGCAGAAACGTGCATGTTGGTGGTTGTAGATCCGAGTGGCGAATCTCTTAGCCCCGGTGCATGAGCAAGAGGCATTCCCGTTCAAAATGCCTACGAGCCTGTCTGTTAACGCTCCAGGTGGCTGTGCGGTTGCAGTCGTGCTCGTTCCGGAGGATTACAGTTGTGAGAGGGAAGAACGGAACTGTGATCGCCCAGGCTATCGGCGCGTCCCGCGGCCGGTCCAGCGGCGCAGACGGATCAGCGTGGGCTGCACCATGAGCAGGCAGACGCCGAAGCAGATGCCGCCACAGATGAACACCGCGAACGTCGTGACTTCCCGAACGAGGGAGCGATGACGCATCGGGCGATAAGTATGCGGCAATCGCAATCCGGACATTTTTCTTATAGAAATTCCGCCTGCCCGGACAGCGCCAGCGACTTTGCCCGCTGCAAATCCACGGCCGGCCGGATATTCTGGTAAGAAATCGGCGGTCTGCACTCGCTCCCCCTGCACAACCAGTCCGGACTACTGTCATGAGGGCTCAAGCTGCGCCCCTTCGGCCGCGCCGTGGCCGTCCGCGCAAATTCGCCGGCCCCTCGCGGGCCGTCACGCTCACGCTTCCGGAGAGCACGATCGCGATGCTCACGTCGATCGACCACGATCTGAGCCGTGCCATCGTCCGCCTTGCCGAGGAGCGATCGCCGAAGCGCGCGCACAAAGCCGCGGAGCTCGCGACCTTCGGCCGGCACGCCGTGATCCTCGTCAGGCCGAACGCCGACGCTGAAGCAGCGGACCGGCGTCGATCTGGTGCCGCTGCCCGACGGGCGCGCATTGATCTCGTTCGAGCGCCCCACGACCATCGAGGGGCTCGAGCTGACGGTCGCCGACGCGGTGGACGATCCCCGGCTGGCTCGCCAGGATCGCGCGGTCGTCATCCTGAGCCCGTCGACGACGTATCACTGGAAGTTCACGTGGGGTAGCGACGTGCGGCTCGTCCTGCGCGAGGGCGGTCTGATGGGGAACGCCCTCTATGACTTCGGGCTGCCGGCGCCGGACGGCCGCTACACGCCGAGTCCGCACTACGCTTATCTCGGCGCGCCGGTGGGCCGCAGCGGCAACGAGTCCGCGTCGATCCCCGGCACGGTCTATCGGAACGTATGGCTGGGCAACCGGCCGAGGCCGGAGTCGCTGGGCAGCGCGTTGGTAGTGAGATGAATCAGGGACCGGGGGCCGGGAGCCGGGGACCGGAAGGCACCGAGTGGGCATTCACAATTCGTGTTTTTCCTGGCCCCTGACCCCTGGGCCCAGGCCCCTGATTGTGATAATTTAGAGTGTTGGTCATGGACAGGCGGCAGTTCCTGGTGGGTATCGGTGTCTTCGTGGTGTCCGCCTGCGGCGGCTCACGTCCCGGTCCGGGTCCGACGCCCATCGACCAACCGCCGCCGCCTCCTCCACCCCCGCCACCGCAGCCGGCGCCCGTGCTCGGAATCAACCGGATTCTGACCTTCGGCGACAGCATGACGGCCGGGACCACGTCGCCGGCGGTGCCGCAGTTTCGGACCGCGTTGTCGGCCGGGATCCCGTTCTCCTATCCGTTCAAGCTGAGCGCGCTTCTCACCCAGCGCTACAGCAATCAGGAGATCGTCGTGCTCAACGGCGGCATCGCCGGCAAGAAGGCGACCGAGGATCGATCACGCATCGGCGGCGTCATGGCCGAGGCCGACGCGCAATTGCTGGTGCTGATGGAAGGCGCGAACGACCTGCTCAGCATCTTCATCCCGCCGATTCCCGAGAGCCCGAACGCGGTGATCAGAGGCGCCGTGGATGCGATGGAAGACATGGTCCGCGAGGCGATGGCCCGACGGATGGAAGTCATCGTCGTCAACCTGCCGCCGCAGCGCGAGAGTGGTCCGCGTGGCGCCGCGGCCAAGTATGTCGGGCAGTACAATTCGATGCTCCAACAGATGGCCGCGAAGAAGGGGGCGCGATTCGTCGATCTGCATTCGCAGTTCGATCTCTCCCTCATCGGCGTGGACGGCCTTCATCCAACGGAAGCGGGATACGAAAAAATTGCCGAAGTCATCCGGACGGCGATAGGCAATGCGTTCGAACGTCCGGCGTAATCCACTCTTCCGCTCAGTTCCCACACTGATAGTTTCTGTTTGCGCCCTGCTGACGCTGCTCTTCGCGATCATGCACGCGCGTCTGCTTCGCACCAGCGGGCTCACGGCAATTCCGCAGAGCGCGGAACTGCACGGCGTCATCATCCCGCCCGCCGAGGCCAGCTACCGTTTTCTTCTCGAGACCCGCGCAAGGGTCGAGCTTCTGCTCGATGGACGCGCAGTCGCCGACAGCACGATGGTGACCGGATCGATGCCGGTGCGGCTCGAGCGCCGCCAGCACGACCTGCGCCTCCGATACGCCAGCGGCGGCGGTAACTCGCGACTCACGGTCCTCTGGGCGCGCGACGATGGCCACTTCCGGCCGGTACCGCAGATGCTCCTGGTGCCCGAGCGGGTTCCGCTTGGCGAAGTCGATCAGCGCCGCGTGCTGGATCGGCTCGCACTGGCCGTGCCGATTTTGTGGCTCGCTATCGCGGTCGGCACGCTGCCGTGGCTCGTTCGGCGCTGGACCCCCTCGTCGACACCGCCGACAGCCGTCCTGCTCGCGGCGGCGGCGCTGTTCGCGATTGGCGTCTGGTGGGGCGCGCCAGGACCCGCAAGCTGGGCGCCGGACGAAATCGGGCCGATCGACGTCCGTACCGGCGTGCAAGCAGCCTTCGCGGGCGGCTGGGCCAGCATCTATCCACCGTTCCACCATGCGATCATCGCGGCTCTCTACCTTCCCTTCGAGGCCGCACTTGCCGCCGGCATCGGCGATCCGGAAGACGTAGTCTGGTCCGGCGCCCTGCTGCTGGTGGCGCGATCGCTCAGCATCCTGATGGCGGTCGGCATCGTGTGGCTGGTGCACAGGATTGCCTTCGAGCAGTTCGGAGAGTCGGCTGCGGCGTTCGCGGCGTGGATCACGCTGGCGATGCTGCCGCTCACCTACTATGCGAAAACGGCCAACCTCGATGTGCCATACGTCTTCTGGCTGACGCTGTCGATGCTCTTCTTCGCGCGGCTGTGCAACCGGACGGCGAGACCGTCGGACTTCTACTTCTTCACGCTCTTCGCGGTCGTCGCTGTCTGCACGAAGGATCAGGCCTACGGCTTCTATGTCCTGCCCGCGATCTATCTGTTGATTGCGAGCCTGCTTGGACCACGAGCCGTTGCGCGCGGCTGGCCGGCGGTTCCTTCGCGGCGCGTGCTGGGCATCATGGCCGGCGTCGCGGTTGCGGCATTTGCGATCCTGCACAATCTGCCGTTCAACGTTTCGGGCTTTGCCGAGCATGTCCGCCTGATCGCAGGCCCTGGCAGCGCACGCTACGCGATGTTCCCGAATACGGCAGATGGTCACGTGCAGATGGCACTGGCCAGCATCCGCCAGCTGGGTCTGGTGATGAGCTGGCCGGTGCTAGCGATCTGTGTGATTGCGGTAAGCGTTGCTGCAGCGAAGCGCGTGCAGGTCCTGTTGTGGCTGCTGCTTCCGTCCATCTCGTACTACCTGACGTTCATCTCGGTCGTGCGGTATCACTACGACCGGTTCTTTCTCGGGGTTGGTGTTGTGTTGGCGATTGCGGCAGGCTGGGGGCTCGCCCGCTGGGTCGCGCAACCGCGAAGCCGGACGTTGAAGCGGGCGGCGATCGCCGGCGTGTTGATCTACGCCGTGGCGCGGCCGCTCGCGCTGGATGTGATGATCGTGAACGACCCGCGCTACGGCGTCGAAGAATGGCTGCGCGATCATGTCGCGCCGGCCCAACGGGTGGCCGGTATCGGTCCCGATGCGCAGCTGCCGAGGTCGTCCCGAAGCCCGTGGACGCCCGCGCGCCTCAACCCGGAGCTGCTGAACGACAGGCGGCCCGAGTTTCTGATCGTGAACGTCGGCTTCGCCGCGCGGGCAAAAGAGGGTTCCCCGGCGCATCAGACGTTCGAGCTGCTGGATTCGGGAGCCACTGATTACCGCCGCGTCGCGCGCTTTCGAGGTCGCGTGCTTGCTCCCCTCTCATGGGAGCAGCGTTTCCAGCGACTGACCGACGATCCCTTCACGAATCTAACGAAGGTGAATCCAACGATCGACGTCTACGTACGCAGGGATGTGCCTGGCGTTCGTGATTAGCGAGCCTGCACGGACCAAACGGTAAACACGACGACCACGAAGAGACGAAGATCACGAAGGAAGATCAAAAAGACTGAGGGCCTGTGGCGCCGCGCGGCGCGCGGCACGATTCGAGCAAGACGTGCGAATACAAGTGAGTGGATTCGCGTTACCACTTGTATTCGCACCTCTTGCTCGAATCGTCCGGCCGGCCAAAGGCCGGCGGGCCACAGGCCCCTTCGTGTTCTTCGTTTCTTCGTGTTCTTCGTGAAAGCCGTCCGCAACGTTTAACTCAGTGTGACTCGCGAACCAGGCGAATGAGCGTGACCCCGTCAAGTTTCTTCGTCTCGGCGATCCTCCACCCGGCCACAGGCTGCGGGTCGCGTAGTGGCGGCAGCATCAGGACCCAGCCCTCGCGTTCGCCGAGGCGCCGATACTCGGCGCTCGTTCCTGAGCCGATGACCTCGAATCTGCCCTGCTGCTCCAGTCCCTCGGGCAGCAGCGTCCACGCCTCGATCCAGGCATTGAAGCACGCCAGCTCCGCGGCGACAGGAATCGTTGCCTGCAGTCCACCCTCGTAGTGAAACGTCGCGCCCATGCCGGTCAGGCGCGTCAGCAGCGCCGCCGCGCGAAAGCGCGCCGGATCGTTGTCGCGCCGGCCGCGCACGTATTTCGCCGCGGCGCCGATCGGCTCGTCGCTGATCACCGGCTTCTGCCAGCGCGCAATCAGATCCGCTCCTGACGCCAGCGCCCGCACGTGCCCCCAGCCGTCCTCGCCGGCGTCGCGCGGCAGATGGGTGGTGACGTAATCGCCCCCCGCGAAGCCATCGCCATATTCAACCGACCCCAGCGCCACCGGAACGGGTTGCGGGATCAACGACGCGAGCTTCGCGGCACGCTCTGCCCGGTGCAGCCCGGCGTGTTGCGTCTGATGGCCAGGCTCGTTGGCAATCTCCACCAGCGCGTTGGGATACTTCGACGCGATCTCCCCGACCGCTTTGATGTGCGCGTCGAAATCTACGGACATGGCTTCAGTGTCGGCCAGCGCGACGATCTCGACGTACAACCCACGGGCCGCCGCCATCTCGAGCAGCAGCGGCAGCGCCGCTCGCCCCTCGTCGGGATGCAGCTGGAACAGGTGATGCGCCATCGCCAGCACGCGGACGACGGTCAGCTTCTGGGAGGAGGCCCAGGTGAGAAACGCTTCAGCGTCGGAGGACTTCCCATGCGCGACCTGTTCGAGCAGACGAAAGGCGCTGATGCCGCGCCACTGGAAGGGCTTGCCGGACTGCTGGAAGGAAGCGCCTTGAACGGTCAACCGCGGAAGCCCGACCGTCGATTCAGCGGACGAGGCGGCTGCTGGCGCGCTCGCGGGCGTTGCGGCATTTTCGCGGCAGCCTGCTGCAAGCAGACACGCGACGCACACGATGGCCCATCGAAGTGAGCTTCGCACTCGGATCAGGATAGATCAGCGGGGAGAGCCGAAGAACCCGCGCATCAGCGGCATCAGCGCGCCGTCGAACCGGCTTTCGCAGAGCCACCAGCGGCCCTGCTCGTAAATGCCGGTCGTATTGCAATCGCCTTCGACGCGCTCGATGGCGCCGACAGTGCAGCCTGGAATGCTGTTGCCTGGCACGCACGCTTTGACGCGCGAGGTGAACGAGCAGTCCACCCGCATGCGCCCCGTCATCTTGTCCGAAGCGACGACCACCTCTCGCAACCGCAGCGAGAAGGACTGGATGTCGTAGTCGCGCCGATTGTCCTGGATCTGCGACCGCTCGGCAGCCTTCTCAGGGCAGGAGCTGCTGAAATCGCGCACGCAGGTGTCCGCCGACACCGACGAGTTCGCAAAATCCGTCAGGAACCGCATCGCCATGTCGCCCAGCTCTTTGACGGAGTTGTGGACGCGCACGGCGTTGCTGTTCGCGGTGACGCGATGCTCGGGCCGCTGCCCGCCAGCCGGCGCGGTTCCGTACTGCTCCCGGACGGTGAGACGAATCACGAAATCGGCAGGCGTGGTCGCATTGTCGGGTGGGCGCCACGAAATGCTCGAACCCGCACCGTTGAACGTGCCGGCGTCGGCCGCCCATTCGAAGATCAGCTGACTGACGGGAGTCTCGGCGTCCCTAACGGTCGCCGTGAAGATGACCTCGGTGCCGACCTCGGCACGCTGCACGTTGGAGACGACGGAATCGATGACGGGCAGCTGATTCGCGGCCGGGGGCGGTGGCTGAGGAGTCGGACCGCCTGGCGGGCCGCCGCCGCACCCATACATCGCGGCCACACACATAACTGCACCCAGCAGCGCCGCGCTACGCAACCTCGACACTCTCTACTCCACTCAATAGTTGATGACTTCGCGCTCGCGCGGATGCTCGTGCCCGGCAGGCGATTCGAGGATATCTCTGATGACGTACGTGGGCTTGTCCTGCGACTCGTGATACGTGCGCGCCAGCATCTCGCCGATCAGCCCCATCGTCAGGAGCTGGACGCCGGTGAAGACGAACAGGATGCCGGCCTGAAGCGTCCAGTCACGGTCCGCCCACTGGCCGAAGAACTTCTCGTACGTCACGTAGCTGCAGATCAACAACCCCAGAAACCCCATCGTCACGCCGAGCAGGCCGAAGATCTGCAGCGGGCGCGTCGAGTAGCTGATCAGGAACTTCACCGTCATGAGGTCGAGGACGACGCGAATGGTCCGCGAGATCCCGTAATTCGATCGCCCATGCTTGCGGGCACGATGGCTCACAACGTGCTCTTCCGTGCGCGCGCCGAACTCGCTCGCGATCGCCGGCAGGAAGCGGTGCATCTCGCCGTAGAGCTTCATCGGCTTCACCACTTCGGCGCGGAACACCTTCAGCGAACAACCGTAGTCGTGCAGGTGAACACCCGTGGCGCGCGAGATCACCCAGTTCGCGATCATCGACGGCAGCCGCCGGTTGAGGAACGGATCCTTGCGGTCCTTTCTCCACCCCGCGACGATGTCGGCATGACGCGTTTCCGCGATTTCAATCATCGCCGGAATGTCTCGCGGGTCGTTCTGGAGGTCGCCATCGGCAGTGACGATGAAGCGGCCGCGGGCGCGATCGAAGCCGGCGGAGAACGCGGCGGTCTGGCCGAAGTTGCGGCGGAAGCGGATGACGCGAAGCTTGCTGTCCCTGGCGTGCAGCGCGCGGAGCTGATCGAACGTGTCGTCCGTGCTGCCGTCATCGATGACGATGATCTCGTACGGCCGTCCGAAGCTGGTCAACGTGGAGGTCAGCTCCCGATAGAGCTCGGCCACGTTCGGCGACTCGTTGCGCATCGGTACGACAACCGAGATGTCTATGGGCATTCGCGGCAAGTGCTAAACACTTGATTATACAGACGTTCTGGCGAATGGTCAACGATCCGGGCGCTGGGCGCTAGGCGCCGGGCTTGCCCCGCCGTAGCCTTGGCGAAGGCGGGCGCTTCCAGAGAATATACGCGAGCCCGGCGACGAGACAGAAGACCGCGAGGCCGATGGCTATCGGCCGCGCGTTCTCCTTCATGAACTCGGCGGCCGCCTGGCCATACCAGATCGCCAGCAGTCCCTCACCGAAATATCGAAAGCCGCGGCCGATCGCGATAGCGGTGACGAAGTGCCACAGCCGCACGTTGGCCACGCCGGCCGCCAGGACGAAGATCTTGAAGGGCATGGGCGGCGGCAGAATCGACGGGATGAGCACCGCGAGCAGCCCGTACTTCCGGAAGATCGCCATCGCCCTGTCGACGTGCCCGTCCTTGAAACGCCGCCGCAGAAACGCCTCGCCGCCCTTGCGCGCGAGCGAGTAGAGCGCGAGACATCCGGCAATCGAGCCCAGCGTCGTCATCAGCGCGTAGTAGGGCATGCGATGCGGGTGCTGGGTCGTCAGCCAGATGATCAGGAGGTCGTTGACCTCTGGAAACGAAAGGAATGAAGAGTCGAGAAAGGCAATCAGGAACAGGCCTGGGCCGCCGAGGGCGAGGGCGAATCCCTGTACCCACTCCACAACACGAGACATTCTCCTGAGTGTAGACTACCGAAGGCTGAATTGAACCCAGCAGCGCGCGTCACGCCCAGAACCACCGCACGCATCGTCGCCGTGGGTGTGCTCCTCGCCGGCACCGTCGCGGCCTTGCACTATTCGGCGATCGGTCTCGCGCTCAGCCACTACGACGCGCGCGCGCATCTCGTCGTCGCGCGGCGCATCCTCGACAGCATGATGCCGGGCTGGCAGCAGATCGGCGCGGTCTGGCTGCCGCTCCCCCACGTGCTCAACATGCTGCCGGTTCAAATCGACGCGCTCTATCGCTCGGGTGCGTCGGCGATCGCGATCTCGGTGCTCAGCATGGCCGCGGGCGCCTGGGCGCTCGCGTCGCTCGTGCTGCGGACGACCGGATCGGTCAGCGCGGCGGCCGCCGGCGGCGCGCTGCTGCTCGCGAATCCAAACATCCTGTACCTGCAGAGCACGCCGATGACCGAACCGCTGCTGTTCGGCACGATCCTCGTCAGCGTGTGGCTGACCGCACGCTGGATCGAGGACGGCACAGCGAAAGCGGCGGCTCCTGGGTGGGCGCTGATAGTCGCATGCATGACACGCTACGAAGCGTGGCCGTTCACGGCGGCGCTGATCGTCCTCGCGTTTCTCGTCCTGTTGCGCCGTTCGGTCGATCTGCGAGTTGCAGCGCACGCCTGTGTGCGTCTCGCAGCTTATCCAGCGGCGGCAGTCGTGCTGTTCATTTTGAACAGCCGGTGGACCACGGGAAACTGGTTCCTGACGAGCGGCTTCTTCGTTGCGGAGAACGAGGCGCTCGGCAACGCGCGCCTCGCGTGGGAACAGATTCGCGAAGGCCTCTACCTGCTCAGCGGGCCATACACGGTGCGCCCGGCCTACGCGGGCGCAGTGATCCTTGTCGCCACGTTCGTCCTCGCGCGGAGCCGCGCCACGCTCGTGCTGGTGCTCGCCACCGCGGCGATGGCCGCCCTGCCGCTTTACGCCTACTTCCAGGGACATCCGTTCCGGATTCGATACAGCGTGCCGCTGGTCATTGCCTGCGCGACGATCACCGCCGCCGCGATCGCCATGCTGCCTCGATGGGTTCGCGGAGCAGCCGCCGCGCTGGTGGTTGCCGCCGCGATCGTGCAGACGGCGCCCTTCGACCGGTCGGCGCCGCTCATCGCAGAAGCGCAGCGCGACGCCGAGAACATGCGCGCGCGCGCCGCGGTGACGTCATACCTCGAGGAACATTACGACGGACGGCTCGTGATGATGAGCATGGGCTCGCTCGCGCACTACATGCACGACCTGTCCCGTTCCGGGTTCCGGCTGCGTGAGTTCCTGCACGAGGGCATCGGCGATGTCTGGGTGTTCGCGGTGCTGATCGGTCCGCGCGGTCACGTTGGATGGGTGGCGATCGAGGAGAAGGCCGAAGGCGGCGACGCGTTGTTCCACCGGAGCCAGGAGGATCCGCACTGGCTCGACGGATTCGAACGGGTGGCAGAAGGCGGCGGCGTTGCGCTTTACCGCGCGTCGCCCGGGGCCGGGGGCCAGGGACCGGGGACCGGTAAAAGCCGCCGGACCAGGGCTCCCAGCTCACCGGCCGCAGCTTCCCGGCCCCTGGCCCCTGGCCCCCGGCCCCTGTCTTAGAACCGGAAGCCCACCGTAAAATTCGTCGTCCAGCCGCCGAGATCGATCTTCCGTCCGACCAGACCGCTTTCCTCGAAGTCGGTGTCGCCGAGCGCGTGCTGCCAGCGGATCTCGCCGCCAATCGTCCACGCATCGTCGACCACGCCGCGCACGCCGCCCATGATCACGGGACCGGTGGCATACCCGCTCTTCGAGTAACGCGCGGTGAAAATTTCGCCGGTGCCGGTGTCGACGAACTCGCCCGCTTCGCTGTAGTGCCAGTTGAAGAACCCGATGCCGGCGCCGAAGTACGGTTCGATCGATCCACGGCCAATCGGCAGGAACCTGACGCTCGCGACCATCGGCACCACGCGGAGCTTCAGCTCCTGGAAGATCTCGGTGCCATCCGAGTCCGGTGACGTCGCGATAGACGCTGGGCACGCCCTTCGAGTAGTAGTTGATGCCGGCGCCGACTTCGATGTTGTTGGTGATGCCGTAGAGCCACTCGCCGCCGAACGTCCAGCTGTTGAAGTCGTCCATTTCGAACGCCAGCACCTGGAAGAACGGATCGCGGCCGTCGGGCGGACCGATCAGGTTGACCAGCAGGACGTCTTCGTCATCACGCGAATCGATGCCGCGGAGCGCGAAGTAGCCAAGGTTGAAGTTGACCGTATTGCGGGTGTCGCTGCCGCTGATTCGCACGACCTGTGCGTCGGCAGGTGCGGCGGGCGCGAACACCGCCAGCGCGGCCGCCAGGGAAAGACCCAGAGTGGTGGAGCTGACACGCTTCATCATGACCAACTCTCCGTTATCGACGCGGCGCGTCACGCGCCCCGATGCCCCACCTGGAGCATGAACCTTGCCACGCAAAGTCCGGCATTGCCGTAGTTTGCGGTGTCGAGGCTGTCCCCGGAGGGTGTCACCCCGTCCCCTTTGGTGAACGCAGGACGCCCCGAATGACGTCCACCATGGCGTCGTGAATGCGCCCGTTCGTCGCGAGCACGCTGCCGGCGCGCGATCGGAACGGCTCGCCCTCCACGGTGCTGATCGTCCCGCCCGCTTCCTGAACGATGAGCGCACCGGCGGCGATGTCCCAGGGCTGGAGCTTCATTTCGTAGAACGCGTCGACGCGCCCGCACGCGACGTAGCAGAGATCGATGGCGGCGGAACCCAGCCGCCGCACGGCGCGGGAGCGGCGGATGAAGGCCTCGAACAGCCGCATCAGCTCACCGGGATCCTTGTGCACGCCGTAGTGAAAGCCAGTGACCAGCAGCGAATCGATCAGCGTCTCCGCCGCCGCCACGCGGATCGGCTGGCCGTTCAATCTCGCGCCCTGTCCCCGCTCGGCGGTGAACAGCTCGCGCCGGTTCGGGTCGTACACGGCGCCGACCGCGAGCTCGCCGTCGATTTCGAGCGCCAGCGATGAGCAGAAAATCGGCAGGCCGTGCGCGAAGTTCGTGGTGCCGTCGATTGGATCGAACAGCCAGCAGTATTGCGGAGTGGCGTCGCGCTGTCCGGCTTCCTCGAACTCCTCGCCGAGCACGACGTGATCGGGAAACCGCTCGGCGATCGTCTCGCGAAACGCCCGCTCGATGGCGATGTCGACCTCGGTGACGAGATCGATCGCGCTCTTCTTGTCGATGCGGATGTCGCGTCCGACCGAGGCCAGCTGCAGCTCGCCGGCGCGAATCACTGCCTCGATGGCCGTGGCGAGGAAGACTGGAGGAATCGCCCCTTCGACAGGGCCGCGGAAGGAAGGCGAATCAGCCACCAGACGACAGGTTCTTGACCATGCGCACTTCCATCCCGCCCTCGGCGGCGCGTCTGAGGCTCACGTCGTCCATGAAGCTGCGCATGAAGAAGATGCCGCGGCCGCTCGACTTCAGCAGGTTCTCGGGCGCGAGCGGATCGGCGATCTCCTGGGGATCGAATCCCTCGCCCTGATCGACCACCCGGACGACGAGCTGCGCGGGCTGCGCGGTCGGCGTGAAGGTGAATTCGACGGTCACCATCTTCTCGAAATCCTCGCGGTTCCCGTGCTTGATGGCGTTGATGACCGACTCGCGCACCGCCACCCCGATCCAGTGGATGCTGTCCTCGTCCATGCCGGCCATCTGGGCGAGACGGTCGCTCACGATCTGGACGAAGTCCAGCATCTCGAAGTTACTGTGGATCTGCAGCATGACCGTGCCGCCGCGTGTCAGCATGCGCGCAGGGCACGGCCGGCAGCGAGGAAGCTGAGGCCGGGCGGTCGAAAGACGATGGAATCAGCGGGCTTGAAGGGCACGCAATTCGTTACATTCTATATCAGCTCACAGCCGTCAGCTATCAGCTGTCAGCTATCTGCTATCAGCCGTCACTGAGAGCTGACAGCGGAGAGCCGAGAGCTGAAAGCTTTGTTATAGTCAAAAGATGCCCGGAATGTCCGCTGATGCGGTGACCGTCAGGCCCGCCACGGCGGTCGCGGGCACGATCTCCGTCCCAGGCGACAAGTCGGTTTCCCACCGTTACGCCATGCTGGCGGCGCTGGCCGACGGCGTGTCGACGATCGAGCACTACTCCCCCGGCGCTGATTGTGCGGCGACCCTCGCTTGCCTGCGCGCGCTCGGCGCGCGAATCCGACATCGTGCCCCGGACGTCGTCGAGGTCGAAGGGCGCGGTCTGCGCGGCCTTCAGGCGCCCGCCGGCACGCTCGACGCCGCCAATTCGGGGACGACCATGCGGCTCATGGCCGGCGTGCTCGCGGCGCATCCGTTCCGGTGCGTGCTGACGGGCGATTCGTCACTCGTCAAACGGCCGATGCGCCGTGTCATCGAGCCGCTCACCCGGATGGGCGCGACCATCGACGCCAGTGACGGACGGCCGCCGCTGGTGATTCACGGCGGCACGCTGCATGGCATTTCGTTCGCGCCCGACATCCCCAGCGCGCAGGTCAAGAGCGCCGTGCTGCTGGCCGGCCTCCAGGGCACGGGACGCACCGCGATCCTGGAACCGGCACAGACCAGAGACCACACGGAGCGCGCGCTGGATGCATTCGGCGTCGAGCTGAAGCGCGACGGCAGCGCCATCACGATCGAAGGCGGCCAGTCGCTGCGGGCGCGGCCGCTCCAGGTGCCGGGCGACATCTCGAGCGCCACGTTCTGGATCGCGCTGGCGGCGGCCACACCGGGCGCGGATATCGAAATCCATGGCGTCGGGCTGAACCCCACCCGCACCGCGGTGCTCGACGTAATCAGACGCGTCGGCGCCTCGATCGAAACCATCGCCGGCGGAACCCGCGATGGCGAGCCGGTTGGCAGGATCCGGGTGCGAGCGGCGGCACGGCGCGGGTTTTCGCTGCAGCCCGAGGAAGTGCCGGCGGTGATCGACGAGATTCCCGCGCTCGCGGCGGTCGCCGCGCTGCTGCCCGCGGGCGAAACCATGGAAGTCGACGGCGCGGGCGAGCTTCGCGTCAAGGAAAGCGATCGGATTGCCGGGCTCGCGCGCGGCTTTCGCGCGATGGGCGCCGAGGTCGAAGAGTTTCCCGACGGGTTCCGGCTGACGGCGCGTCCACTGACCGGCGCCACGGTCGATGCGCTCGGCGATCACCGGCTGGCGATGGCGTTCGCGATTGCCGCCACCGGCGCACGCGGGCCGACGACAATCACCCGCGCATCGTCGGTCGCGGTGTCGTATCCCGCGTTTTTCGACGAGCTCGATCGGCTCGCTGTTTCCGGTGACCGTCGATAAGATCTATCTGGTCGGCTTCATGGCGGCGGGTAAGACGACCGTCGCACGGGCGCTGGCGCGCCGGCTCGACTGGCGCGCGGAAGACATCGACGAGCTGATCGAGGCGCGCGAGCGGCGAGCGGTGGCCGACATTTTCGTGCGGCACGGCGAGGCGTACTTCCGGACGATGGAGAAGGAAATCCTGCGGCTGCTGCTGCCGATGCGGCACACGGTGGTGGCAACCGGTGGAGGCACGTTCGTGGATCTGGAGAACCGTGCGGCGATCAACCGCGACGGGCTGTCGGTGTGGCTGGACGTGCCCTTCGAGATGGTGCTGGCGCGAATACCGGCGGACGGGCGACGGCCGCTGGCGGCCGACCGGACGCAGATGGAACGCCTGTTCGCGGCTCGCCAAACGGCGTATGCACACGCGAACCTGCGAATCGCCGCCGGCAGTGCACCGGCCGATGAGCTCGCGGAGCGCATCGTCGACTTTCTGAGGACGTGACGCGCGTGCGGTATTTGATCCTGTCGGACATTCACGCCAATCTCGACGCGCTCGACGCAGTGCTCGCCGCGGCGCCGCGCGAGACCTGGGACCGCGTGATCGTCCTCGGCGACCTGGTCGGATACGGCGCCGATCCGAACGCCGTCGTCGATCGCGTCCGCGCGCTCGACCCGCTCGCGGTGATACGCGGGAATCACGACAAGGCGTGCTGCGGGATCGAGGACGCCAGCAACTTCAACCACGTGGCGCGGATTGCGGCGTCGTGGACGGGCGATCACCTGACGCCGGAGAATCGCGAGTACCTGCGCGATCTGCCCGCGGGCCCGGTCGTGATCGATGACCGCGTGGAGATCTGCCACGGGTCACCGTTCGACGAAGACCATTACATCTTCGACGCCGAGGACGCGCGCCGCGCGCTCGAAGCGGGAGATCGTCAGCTGTGCCTGTTCGGGCATACCCACCTGCCGGTCGTTTTCCGACGCGCCGGGAACACCTATGACGGCTTTCTTCCGGAAGGGGACGCGGATACCACGCTGGCCCTGCAGGACGGGGTGCGCTACGTGGTGAATCCGGGCTCGGTGGGCCAGCCGCGGGACGGCGATCCGCGCGCGGGATTTGCGATCTACGACACCGAAGGCCCGACGCTGACGCTGCGCCGCGTGCCGTATGCGGTTGACGCTGCGCAACGACGCATTCTGGGGGCCGGTTTGCCTGCAAGCCTTGCAAACCGGCTGGCGGTTGGACGCTGACAACTCCCAAAAAGGCCAACTCCCAACTCCCAAGAAGGCCAACTCCCAACTCCCAACTCCCAAAAGAGACCAACTCCCAAAGACACGGAGGTTCCGGAGATTTGGGAATTGGGAATTGGCTTTTTGGGGAGTTGCCGTTTTGGGAGTTGGCCTTTTTGGGAGTTGGGAGTTGATAGCGTCAGCTCCGTCGTGAGCGTTCCTCGCGCCGTCTCAATTCGGCGGCGTACGCGTCACGCGCTGCGCGTGACCCGAGAATCCATCCGATCACGATGCCAATCAACAGGACCGCGGGAATGAAGATGAAGTGCGCCGCGGTCATCTCGCCCATCAGTGGCGTGCTCCTCGGCGATCCGGCTCGCCGGCCCGCTGACCGAGAGCCGCCATCTCGCGCTCGACGCGCGACAGCCGCCGCCACAGCGACCAGATGTAGATCATGATCGCCACCCAGGCGACCGAGTAGGCGGCCACGAGCAGCGGCGCCGCCGGCAGACGATCCTCCGGCGGCAGCGTGTCAACCGGCACGAAGCCGTCCTGCGCCGCGGTGGTGCGAGGCGGCTGCTGTGCGGCGATCGACGGCGCCGCAGGTCCGGCGAGCAGCGCGCAGCACATCATGACCGCACGCACACACTTCCCGACGATCTTCCTGTATTCGCCCATAGCTACTCGCCCTCCACGGCGAGGTAGAGCTGCTCGAGCTCGGCGCGACGCTCCTCGAGCCGCGTCCGCGCGGCGAGCAGCACGACGAAGAGCCCGACGAACGCCACGACGCAGAACCAGAACGGCCCGCGCATCCCGGGCTGCAGCGTCGGCAGCACGCTCGTCTTCGGGTGCAGCGTCCGCCAGAATTCGACCGACCAGTACACGAACGGCACGTTGCACATGCCGAAGATCGCTACGCCGGCGCCGAGGCGATCGGAACCGGGCCCGCCATAGCGTCGAAGCAGCAGGTACGCCTGGAAGGTGAGCCACAGCACGAGCGTGGACGTCAGGCGCGCGTCCCAGTCCCACCAGATGCCCCACGCCTTTCGCGCCCACAGTGGGCCGCTGATGAGCACGATCACACCGAGCAGGACCGTCAGCTCCGCCGCCGCCAGCGCGACGCGATCGGCCGACGGCCGGCGGCCGAACAGGTAGATGGCGCTCGCGACGCCGCACACGAACGCGGCGAGAAAGAACGTCAGGGCCGCTGGCACGTGGAAATAGAAGATCTTCTGGATCAGCCCCATCGTCGATTCGTACGGCGCGTTGGCGATCATGATCGGCGCGTACGCGAACATCGCGGCGACGACAATGGCGAGCGGAGCGAACAGGCGGTTCATCATTCGGTCATTACCGGCTCGAAAACCCACAGCGCAATTGTAATGAAGACCACGTCGAAGAACACGAGCATCGAGAGCCATGCCCGCGCCATCGGCACGTCGACCTCGGCCTGCAGCAGCGCGGCCGTTCCCCGCACGCCGGCGATGATTACGGGGATCGTAATCGGATAGAGCAGAATCGGCAGCAGCACGTCGCGGCTGCGCGCGCGCACCAGCATGGCGGCGAACAGGGTGCCGACCGCGGCGAAGCCGATCGTGCCGGCGACCAGCAGCGCGCTGATCAGCCACACGTGCGCCAGCAGGTTCGCCTGGAACATCAGCGCGATCATCGGCACGACGACGATCTCGACCGCGGCGAGCAGGACGAGCACGCCGAGCAGCTTGCCGACATACAACGCCGGCCTTGCGACCGGCGCCAGCATCAGCGCCCGCAGCGTCTCGTTGTGCCGCTCGCGGTCGAAGGCACGGCCGAGCGCGAGCGTGCCCGAGAAGGCGATCGCGATCCAGAGAATGCCGGCTGACGCGTCCTCGAGCGGCCGGCCCTCGCGCACGAAGCCGAAGGCAAACACCAGCACGCACGCGACGGCGAAGAACAGGGTCGTGTAGAGAATCTCGCGGCTGCGGATCTCGATCCGCAGATCCTTGCGCATGACGAGCCACACGGTCGCGGCGAAGCTCATCGCGCTGCGCCGACCGTCCGGTACCGCTCGCGCAGCGAGCCGGTTCCGCGCTCGATTGTTTCCAGCCGCCCGTTCCAGAGCACCAGCGCGCGATCGGCGACCGGCTCGATCGTTTCCAGATCGTGGGTGGCGACAACGACGATACGCCCGGCGTCGCGCAGGGCGGCGAGCCGCCCCTGCAGCGCGCCGACCGAGGCATCGTCAAGGCCGGTGAACGGCTCGTCGAGAAGAACGAGGCGCGGATCGTGCAGCAGTGCGCGTTCGAGCGCGAGCCGCTGCCGCATGCCGCGCGACAGGCTCGAGACCGGATCGTCGCGGCGCGCGGCAATCGCGCCGCGTTCGAGCGCGGCATCGACGCGCGCGGCGATGTCGTCGAGCGCGTAGAGCTCGGCGAAGAACGCCAGGTTCTCTGCCGCCGACAGCTCCGGATAGACGAAGAGATCGTGGCCGAGAAGCCCGATGCAGCGCCGCAGCCCGGAACCTCCGGTAGGCGCGGTGTGATTGTCGTAGCGGATCGCGCCCGAGGAGGGCTCGAGCAGCGTAGCCGCGAGGCCGAGCAGCGTGGACTTCCCCGCGCCGTTAGGCCCCAGCAGCGCGACGATTTCCCCGGCGTTCAAGCGCAGCGACACGCGGTGAAGCGCACGACGCCGCCCGAACGCGCGGCTAACCTCGGTGAAGTTGACGGTGGTGAAGTCCAAGACTCACGCGGCCGCGGCTTCGTCGATCTCGGCGTAAATCCGTTCCAGTGCCGTCAGCAGGTCGCGCCGCCGGACGGCGTAGCGCTCGGCCGTGATCGCGCGGGTCCGGTGCTGCTCCTCGAGCGCCGCCAGGTCGGCGAAGAGACGATCGCGCCGCGATTCGAGCTTCCGCCGCCTCGCTTCGGCGGCGGCCTGCCCTTTCGTGCCGGCGACGGACGCCCACACCCCCGCGGCAAGGATCACCACCGCCAGTGCGAGCGCGAGATTGCGCGGCCAGGTCGGCGCGTGCGGCAAGCCGGTAAACGTCAGCGTCACCGTGTCGCCGGCCTTGATCGCGGGTCCCTGCGCGACGATGTAGGTCTGGCCCTCCGCCGGCATGTCGCGATGGTTCGCGATCTGCGGCGATGCGAGGTGCATGTCGCCGGTCTTCTGCGCCAGCACCGTGAGCCGGATCAGCTGCGCTGGAAGGCGCTGCTCGATCGAGACGCGCTCGCCCGAATACGGCAGCGAGTAGGCGAACTGCACCAGCGTCGGGCCTGGGGCGAAGGGGCCAACCACCGTCACGCGGCGGCCGACCACGGTGGCCTGCGGCGACGAACCTTCGAGAATCGAGGCGCCCTCCGCATCGGACGGCAGCTCGAACACGAGCGGCGCGGTCTGAACCGGCGTGCGCGCCGTGTTCAGGATCTGCAGGATGTTGAACACGGACAGCGCGTCATCGCTCAGCTCGATGACGAAACGCGATTGATCGCCGAGCACGACCATGCCGGGCTGCGCCGGCGCCGCGGCGAGGGTGCGATCCTCGGCGGCGCGGCCGGCCGCCTCCGGATCGATCGCCACCAGCATCACCCGAATCCCGCCGGTCGCGGGTATCTGAAATTCCTGTGACTCGAGGCGTTCGCCGCCGACCTGCGTGAACGCCTTGACGCGGGTTCCTGGCGGCACGCGTTCGAAGGTCGCGCGGCCGGCCGCGTCGGTGCTCGCCTTCATCGAGGTGGTGCCGATCTGGAGCTCCACCGGTTGATTCGGAATGACGTTCGAGAGCGAGCCCTTGATGACGCGCACCGTCACCGTGCCCGGCGCGACGTCGCCCACGGGCAGCGGGATGCCCGACATCTGACGCGGATCCGGCATCATGCCAGCCGGCGCGTCCTGCGCCGCCGCCGGAGCCGCGCTGAGCACCAGCGCCAGCAGAAGGATCGCGATCACGCCGCACCACCGGCGGTCGCCACGAGCTTGGTCCCGCACTTCTTGCAGAACGCCGCGTCCAGATCGTTGGCGGCGCCGCACGCGTCACAGACCGGATGCGCCGGCACAGCAGGCTCGGCTTTCTTCTGAGAGAGCCGCTGATTCAGCTCGCGCTCGATCTCCGCGCGATAGGTCGTCGGCCCCTGATCCAGCTCGCGAATCAACGCCATCGCCCGCGCGCGGAGCCGTCCGGCCATCTCGTCGAAGTCCTTCGGCGACACCTTCCCCATCGCGCGGTCGAACTCGAGCTCTTTGATCGAGCGAAGCGTCAGCGCTTTCTCGCGTTCGAGTGCGCCGCGCACGCGGTCGGAGAGTGACGTCACGCTGGTCGACGCCTCGTCCGAAACCAGCGGAGCGAGCATGCGATAGAAACCGGCGGCCGCAAGGCCCGCCGCGCCAATCGCCAGGCTGATCAGGATCAGGTGCTCGGGTGTGGAACGCCGCGACATCAGGACGGCCACGGTCGCGGCCATCAGCGAGGCGAGCACGAAGAAGTGCCAGGGTCTGAAGCCCGCGTCGACGGCGGCCGGCTTCGCCGGAGCGCCCTCAATCGAGGTCGCGGAGCTCATCGTCCAGTCGTGACCCGAGATCGGGGTCGTCCTGATTTGCCGCGGCCTGCCGATCGGTACTCTCCGCGCGCGACCAGCGGAAGGCCGCGAACGCCGCGGCAACCGCGCCGGTCACGCCGACTGCGTACGGCAGCAGCCATGCCAGGCGGTTGAAGCCCTGGTCGATCGGCGCGGTGAGCACGTGCTCGCCGCCCGCTTCCGCGACGAGCGCCGCACGCACCTGCTGCCGGTTCAGTCCTTGCGCGAGGAGCTTGTCGAGTTTCGGATTCAACTCCTGCAACCCGTGACAGCTCGGCCCCATCGGGCAATCGTTCATCGGCGCGCGGCATCCGCACGGACACATGATGTCGCCTTCGAGCTGCCGCCGAAGCTCGCTGCGCGGCTGCGGCACGACCGTCTGCACCGGGTCGGACTGCGCGGAGAGGTTCGCGGGCAGCAACATCAATACGAGCAGCATCGTCGCCGCGCTGCCGGCCGGAACTCGCGCCGTCGCAAACGAGTAGGCGCGCTCGGGCAGCATGGCGATGATGCTGCCGATCGCGATGATGCCGAAGCCGAACCACACCCAGTTGACCAGCGGGTTGACGGTGATCGCGTAGGTCGCCGCCTGTTCTTCGACCGTGTAGCCGGCGAGGACGATATAGAGGTCCTCGGTCGGCCGGCGGCGAATCGCGACCTCGGTCGTCGGCTCGTTCTCGCGCCGGTTGAAGAACCACTTCGCCGGCTCCATCTCGCCGAGCGCCGCGCCGTCCGCGAAGACGCTCACGTGGCCGGTGACCATCTGCTTCTGACGATCGCTCGTCACGCGCAGCGCATCGTGCCGGATCGTGAACGCGCCGACGGTCACCTGCTGACCGGGCTTCATCAGGACCTGCTCTTCGCGCTTGAATCCCTCGCCGGCGAAGCCGAGGAAGATCAGCACGATTCCCGCGTGCACGAGGTAGCCGCCGTAGCGGCGCTTCGAGCGCGCGACGAGGCCGATCGCCGAGGTCAGCACGTCCGCCCCGGTCGCCTCACGCCGGATCTTCACGCCACGGACGAACTCCTGGGTGAGCGAGGTGAAGACGAACGCGCTGAAGCTGAAGCAGATGCCCGAGCTCCAGACCCGCACGCCCGCGGCGAACAGCGCCATGGCTGTGGCGATCGCGGCGAGTGCCGGCCAGAGGAACTGCTGCGCCATGTTGCGGACCGTCGACTTCCGCCACGCCATCAGCGGGCCGACGCCGGTCAGCAGCAGGAGCGTCAGGCCGATCGGGAGCATCCACTTGTTGAAGAACGGCGGACCCACCGTGAGCCGCTCTCCCCTGACGGCCTCGCTCAGCGTCGGGAACATCGTTGCGAACAGCACGAAGAACGCCGAGAACAGCAGAATCCAGTTATTGATCAGGAACGCCGCTTCGCGCGAGAACCACGAATCGAGCTCGTGACGCGCCCGCAGCAGCGGCAGCCGGTAGATCACCAGGCCGAAGCTGACCGTCACGATCAGGATCATGAAGATCGTGAACAGCAGGCCGAGCTCGCGATCCTCGCCGAACGCATGCACCGACTGCACGACGCCGGAACGCGTCATGAACGTGCCGAAGATCGTGAGGAAGAACGTCGTGATGACGAGCGTCACGTTCCAGACGCGCAGCATCCCGCGCCGTTCCTGCACCATCACGGAGTGCAGGAACGCCGTGGCCGTGAACCACGGCAGCAGGCCCGCGTTTTCCACCGGGTCCCATCCCCAGTAGCCGCCCCACCCGAGCTCCTCGTAGGCCCACAGCATCCCGAGCCCGAGCCCGATCGTCAGGAACAGCCACCCGAGCATCGTCCAGCGGCGCACGGCGCGCAGCCACGAGTCGTCGAGATGGCCGGTGATCAGCGCGGCAAGGCCGAACGCGAAGGGAATCGTCATCGCCACGAAGCCGAGATACATGGTCGGCGGGTGGATCGCCATGTAGAAGTTCTGCAGCAGCGGGTTGAGCCCGCGGCCTTCGGCCGGCGGCGGCGTCAGGAACGTCGAGAACGGGTTGTTGTGGACGATCATCAGGAAGATGAAGAACATCTGCGTGACGGCGATCGTCGCGACAACGTAGGGGATCAGCGTGCGGTGGCTCTCGCGATTGACGTGGACGGCGAGCGCGCCAAAGATGCTGAGCAGGAACACCCAGAACATGATCGAGCCGTCGAGTCCTCCCCAGTACGACGCGATCTTGTAGACGAGCGGGAGTGCCGCATCGGAGTAGCGCTGGACGTAACGGATGGAAAAGTCGCCCGTGACGAACGCGTGCACCATGACGGCCGAGGCGACCGTCATCAGCGCGGTGACGAAGTAGAACGCGCCGATACCACTCTCGAGAAGCCGGCGGGAGCGGCGGCGTGCTCCGGCGACGCTGGCGGCGGCCGCGTAGGCGGCCACCACGAACGTCGCAAGAAGGATGAAAGTACCAAGCGTTGACATCGGGTCCTCGGCCACAACCACAACCACGTGCTACGTGCTGACGTGCGACGTGCGACGTGCGACGTGTGACGTGCTTACTTGTTACGTGCGACGTGCTACTTACGTGCGACGTGCTACGTGCCTGGGGCGCCTGGCGTCTTGCTCGGTTCGTACTTCGACGGGCACTTGGCCGCCACGCCGTTCGGATCGACGTGGAACCCGTCCGGGCCCAGCCGGCCTTTCAACACGACTTCGGCGCCGCCCTTGAACGTATCGGGCACGACTCCCGTGTAGGTCGCCGGAACCACCGTGCCGTTGCTTTGAACCTGGAAGCGGTACTGCAGCGTGTCGGGCTTCCTCAGCACCGAGTTCTCGACCACGAACCCGTGCAGCTGAAGACGCTTGCCATGCCAGGCCTGCGCGTCCGCCATCACCTCGTCAACGTGTTTGTAGTACTCGGTGCCCTCGCTGAGGGTCGTGTACATCAAGCCCATCAACGCCGCCACGAGCACCGCGGCGGTGACGCCAATCTTGACTGTTTTGGGGCTCATAAAACTATCCGGAAGTCCACTCCTCAGAATAACTTCGGAGACAAGCAAGGGTCAATGCGTATCGCCGGCCCTGCCGAGCAGGCGGAACACGGACGCAATCGGCAGCCCGACGACGTTCGACCAGGATCCTTCGATCCAGTCGATGAAACGCGCCGCACGGCCCTGAATCGCGTATGCGCCGGCCTTGCCCTCCGGCTCGCGCGTCGCGAGATACCAGCGGATATCGGCGTCGCTGAGCGGCACGAAATGCACCCTGGTGTTCACCACCTCCGACAGCGGTACGGCCGTTGTCGACAAGGACGACCGCGGTGAGCACGTCGTGAACAACTCCCGAGAGCTGCCTCAGCATGCCCTCGGCGTCGCCGTCGTCCACCGGCTTGCCCATCATCCGACCACCGGCGACCACGACCGTATCGGCGGCGAGGATCACGCGGCGGGGTTGCCCCGCCGCCACACGATGGGCCTTCGCGGTCGCGACGCGAAGCGCGTAGCGCGCCGGATCCTCGCCGGGCTGCGCGGTCTCGTCCACGTCCGCGGGCACGACGTCGAAGTCGAACCCGGCGCTGGCGAGCAGTTCTGCGCGGCGCGGCGAGGCGGACGCCAGGATCAGTCGCATTCGCGGTGATAGTATCGCGGTGCGGGGACTGGTCCCTTTATGTTGCCGATTCAGAGTCTGACCACCGGCGTGCTGGCGGAGATGATCAAGCGTCAGCCGGCGTCTAAAGAGAAGACGCGGTTCGTGTGGCAGCTGGCGGTTGGCCAGGCCATCGCCCGCGTCACGACAGTCGATCTGGTGGAAGGTGTGCTCACGGTACGCTGCAGTGACCAGCGGTGGACCTCCGAAATTGCCCGCGCGCGGCCGCTGATCCTGTCGCGGCTCCAGCAGATGCTGGGCGCGGACGCCGTGCGGCGTATCGTGCTGCCGTCGGACAATTCAGCGCCCAACGACCAACGCCCAGGGTCGGATTCATAACCCCGGTTTTTCGAGTGGCTTCATGCGTGAGTCAGTGATCGTTTCGGCAGTACGAACGCCCACGGGCAAGTTCCTGGGGGCGCTGAAGGACTTCACCGCGCCGCAGCTTGGCGCGATGGTGGTGCGCGAAGCCGTTGCCCGGGCGGGGATCGATCCCAAGCTGGTCGACGAGTGCATCATGGGCAACGTCATCCAGGCGGGGAACGGACAAAATCCGGCGCGGCAGGCGGCGCTCAACGGCGGCCTCGACGATCGCGTCGCCGCGATGACGATCAACAAGGTCTGCGGCTCCGGCCTCAAGGCCGTCATGCTCGCCGCTCAGGGGATCGCGACCGGCGACATCGAGATCGCCGTCGCCGGCGGAATGGAGTCGATGAGCAACGCGCCGTACCTGCTGCCGCGCGTCCGCGAAGGCCTGCGGATGGGCAACGGCTCGCTGGTCGATTCGCTGATCTCGGACGGCCTGTGGTGCTCGTTTGAGAACTGCCACATGGGCATGTCCGGCGAGGTCGTGGCGGAGAAGTACACCGTCGGCCGGATCGAACAGGATCGATATGCGGCCGACAGCCACCAGAAAGCCGCGCACGCCACGCGCGAGGGATGGTTCAAGGACGAAATCCTTCCGATCGCCATTCCTCAAAAGAAAGGCGCGGCGCTGACGGTGGATCGCGACGAGCCGATCCGGGAGGACACGACGGTCGAGGCGCTCGGTGCGCTGAGGCCCGCGTTCAAGCAGGATGGCACGGTGACGGCCGGCAACGCGCCGGGCGTCAACGACGCGGCAGCCGCCGTCGTTATTATGTCCGCGGATCGCGCGAAGGCACTGGGCGTCACGCCGATGGTGCGCGTCGTCGGCCAGGCGACCAGCGGCCTGGCGCCGAAGATGGTCATGATGACGCCGGTCGAAGCGGTGCGAAAAGTCGCCTCGAAGATCGGCTGGGGCCTCGAGGACGTGGAGCTCTTCGAAATCAACGAAGCGTTCTCCGTCCAGGCCGTCGCGGTGATGCGCGAGCTGGGCATCGACCCCGCGCGCGTGAACGTGCACGGTGGCGCCGTCGCGCTCGGCCATGCGATTGGCGCCAGCGGCGCCCGCGTGCTGACGACGCTCCTCTACGCGATGCGGCGGCGCAACGCGCGCCGCGGAATCGCCGCGCTCTGTCTCGGCGGCGGCAATGGCGTGGCGCTCGCGGTGGAACGCGTCTAATCTCCCTCTATGCTGACTCTCAAGAGAATTGGTGTGGTCGGCGCGGGGACCATGGGCAACGGCATCGCCCAGGTCTTCGCGCAGGCGGGGTTCGATGTCCGGCTCGTCGACGCGTCGGCTGGCGCGCTGGATCGGGCGCGCGCGACGATCGAAAAGAGCCTCGGGAAGCTCGTCGAGAAGGGACGCTTGTCTGCGGACGAGCGCGAGGCGGCGCTCGCGCACCTCACCACCGGCGTCAACATCGATGCGCTCTCCGACGTCGACTACGTCGTCGAGGCGGTGTTCGAGGACGCGCAGGCGAAGCGCGAGATCTTCGCGCGGCTCGATCAGCTCACGCGGCCCGACGTCATCCTGTCGTCGAACACGTCGTCGATCTCGATCACCATCCTCGGCGCGGCAACCAACCGGCCCGATCGCGTGCTCGGCATGCACTTCATGAACCCGGTGCCGCTGATGGCGCTGGTGGAGCTGATCCGCGGCCAGGCCACCTCGGCCCAGACGATGATGACGGCGACCGAGCTGTGCATCCGGTTGAACAAGACCGCGGTCGAGGCGGCCGATTATCCCGGCTTCATCGCCAACCGCGTGCTGATGCCGATGATCAACGAGGCCGTGTTCGCACTGATGGAAGGGGTCGGCACGGCCGAGGCGATCGACACCGTGATGAAGCTGGGCATGAATCATCCGATGGGGCCGCTGACGCTCGCCGATTTCATCGGCCTCGACGTGTGTCTGGCGATCCTCGAGGTGCTGCACGACGGGCTCGGCGATCCGAAGTACCGGCCGTGCCCGCTCCTCCGCCGCATGGTCGCGGCAGGACATCTCGGGCGAAAGTCGGGGCAGGGCTTCTACAGGTACTAAGCTGCGATGCAGGATTTACTTCCCGCGGATCCCAGATCACGCCGCCTCGCGCTCGTCGTCTGGGTGGCCGGCGCGGTCGCGGGAACGATCGCCGTCTGGTATCTCTCGAGCTATCTCGAAACGCTGACCGAACTCGGTCGCACCGATCGCGCCGCGGCGCTCGTGTTGTTTCGCTCGCGTGTACTGCCCGCGCTGATCGTTGTCGTGCTCGTTGCGGTGGTGTCCGGCGCATTGCTCCTTCGGCAGGGCCTTCAGGTCTATCGCACCGGTGAGCTTCCGGCGGCAGGCGCGTCGCCACCCGCCGCGCGGGCCATCGGCGTGGTGCTCGCCGGCACCGGCTTTTTGCTCGCCGCTGTCCCGCTGGCGATTCTGTCTCTCGTGCTTTGGATGCTCAGGAACGCCTGACACGCCGGAACCAGCCAATCAGCAGCAGCGGTGGCACGAGGATCAGCAGCTCTCGCATCAATGCGGTCAGGTTCTGCATCCAGAACGTCCCGGGCTGCCAGATGCGGCGCGAGACCGCCACGAACACGTGCAGGCTCGACTCGTAGTACTCCCGGCTGAGCGGCCACAGCGCCATGATGCCGATCGGCGGCGACGTGTCGGAGCCGAGCCAATCCAGCAGCGTGTGTGACGCGTACGCCAGGATGCATGCGACGGCGAGCGTCAGCCGCGCCCGGGCCGTGGCCGGAATCCAGGGCGACCACGCGAAGGCGGCTGCCAGCAGCGCGGCGCCGACGCCATGGGTCGGACCGCTGTGCATGCCGAACAGCAGATCGAGATCCGCGAGGGCGCCAAGGCCCGCGAACAGCACGGCTTCGCGCCGGCCGTCCGGCTCGTCGATCCTGTTTCCGCGAATCAGCCAGCCGCTCGCGAGCCCCGCGAGCGCATGTCCCACCGGTGACGGCACGCCCGTACTTTAGTAGAGGGAGTGACTCGGGACCTCGGGGTTCGGGAGCTCGGGGGCTCGGGAGTTCGGGAGTTCGAGAGCTCGGGTTAGGCTCGCAGAATCCGCGCACGCGAGGCGCGGGCGACGGTGAAAATGCTGCGCACAGCGAGGATGAGGGGCGAAAGTCCGTGACTTCCGTAAATGACTGACCATAAGGCAATTGACAGAATCATCTTCACTGATTTTCGCTTGACTTTCTCCCCGGCACGTCTCTAGAATGCACTCGCTCCATCACCACGGCGCGCCGATGTGACCTGCCTTGTCACCGGTCAGCACGACACTGCAGGTGTGGCCAGCGCGCCGGCCACCACGAACGTAGCGGAGCACAACCAGTATTCAAGGAGCGTTATGCCAGCAGTCGAAGAACGCAACGACCGTGAACGCCTCAAGGCCATCGAGATGGCCGTCGGCCAGATCGAAAAACAGTTCGGCAAGGGCTCAATCATGCGCCTGGGCCAGAAGGATGCCGTCACCGCCATTCCGGCGATCTCGACGGGAGCCGTCAGCCTCGATTACGCCCTCGGCATCGGCGGCGTCCCGCGCGGCCGGGTGGTCGAAATCTTCGGACCGGAGTCGTCCGGCAAGACCACGCTGTCGCTGCAGGTGATTGCGGAGGCGCAGAAGCTTGGCGGCATGGCCGCGTTCGTCGACGCCGAGCACGCGCTCGACGCGCGATACGCGCAGAAGCTCGGCGTGGACCTCGAAAATCTCCTCGTTTCGCAGCCCGACAACGGCGAACAGGCGCTCGAAATCGTCGAAGTCCTCGTCCGCTCCGGCGGCGTCGACGTCGTCGTGGTCGACTCGGTCGCCGCGCTCGTGCCGCGCGCGGAAATCGATGGCGAGATGGGCGAAGCGCAGATGGGCCTCCAGGCGCGGCTGATGTCGCAGGCGCTCAGAAAGCTCACGGGCGTCGTCTCGAAGTCCAAGACCTGCCTGATCTTCATCAATCAGCTGCGCGAAAAGATCGGCGTCATGTTCGGCAACCCCGAAACGACGACCGGCGGCCGCGCGCTCAAGTTCTATGCGTCGGTCAGGATCGACATCCGGCGGATTGGCGCCATCAAGGACGGCGACACGGTCGTCGGCGGACGGACGCGCGTCAAGGTCGTCAAGAACAAGGTGGCACCGCCATTCCGCGAGGCGGAATTCGACGTGATGTACGGCGAGGGCATTTCCCGCGAGGGGGACCTGCTGGATCTCGCGGTGGATCGTAAGATTGTCGAGAAGAGCGGCACGTGGTTCGCGTTCGGCGGCGATCGCCTCGGCCAGGGCCGCGAGAACGTGAAGCAGTTCCTGAAGGACAATCCCGCGATCTTCAAGTCGATCGAGGACAAGGTCCGCCGGGAGCTCGGCCTCGTCAGGGATGCCGAAACCGCCGCGGTGTAGCGCGGCGGTTTTCTACTCCTGCTTATACAGCGACCACAACGCCGCGCCGAACGCCACCACGGTGAACGCCGCGAACGCGGCCGCCTCGAGCGCCAGCGTCGCTGGATCGCCGGTGCCCACGGTCGCGTACCGCAGAAGATCCACCTGCCAGGTGATCGGATTCGCGTACGCGACCTGCTGGAATGCCGCGGGCAGCGGCTCGAGCGGGTAGAACATCGAGCTGGCGAACAGGAACACGAAGTAGAAGATCGACGTCACCGTATTGAACGCATCGTTCCGCCGGATCTGCAGCGCGAAGATCGCGTAGAAGAAGAACCAGCCGGCGGTGCCGACGACGACCGTCGGAAATCAGCACGGGGATCAGATCGAGCCGCACGGGCACCCCCAGCAGCGCCCCGGCTAGGAGCGACCGTAACCGTCGCCTGCGCGGCGGCAATCATCACGTTGAACACGACCTTGCCGAGCAGATACTGCGCGCGGCTCAGCGGGTAGGTCAGCATCTCGTAGAAGATGCCGTTGTCGCGATCCATGAAGAACGACCACGACGTGTTCGCCGCGATACCGAAGCTCGCCATCCCGAGCACGCCTGCCAGGAAGAACGAGTTGTAGTCCATGCCGCCGGGCAGCGTGCCGACCGCGTGGCTCATGCCCACCCCGAACACGAGCAGATAGCCGAGCGGGTAGAACACGTCCCAGAAAATGAACGTGAGGTTGGTCGCACGGATCTTTCCCTCCCGATACATCACCGCGCCGATGGCCGTCATGACTGCAGCACTCCTTCCTCTTGTGCGGAGCGCTCCATCAACTGGACGAAGACGTCCTCCAGGCTGGCGCCGCCAATCTCGACGCGCAAAACCTGCGCGCGCCGCGAGAGATCCGTCACGAACTCGAGCACACGGCTCTCGCTTTCCTTGAGCGCGAACTCGACGGTATTGCCGGACACGGTGAACCGCAGGGGCCTGCGTTGGGCAATCTCGGACTCGATCGCCTCGGGCACGCGGTCGAACGTAATCGACACCTCATAGACTCCCGACGCGAGCAGCTTGAGGGTGTTCAGATCGCCACGGGCGACCTCCCTGCCGTGGTTCACGATCAGGATGTCGTCACAGAGCTCCTCCGCCTCGTGAAGAATTTGCGTGGTGAGGACGATCGTCCGTCCGTCGCGGGCGCTCTCGCGCAGCACCGTCATCACCGAGCGCTTCAGCAGCGGATCCATCCCGGTCGAGAACTCGTCGAGGAACACGATCGGGCTATCCACCATGAAGACCTTCGCGACCTGGACGCGGCGCCTGAACCCTCCGCTCAGATCCATGACCTTGCGCGAGACTTCGGCTTCGAGTCCGAACAGGCCGATCACACGGTCCGCGCGCCTGCGGATTTCCTCGCCCCGCAGGCCATGGAACCGCGCATACGTCGTCAGGTTGTCGCGGACGCTGAGGAAGATCTCCGCCGCGCTTTCCTGGATGACGACGGCGATGCGCTCGCGCACTTTCAGCGAATCCTTGACGACGTCGAAGCCGCCGACCCTCGCGCTGCCGCCGGTCGGCCGCACCAGTGTCGTCAGGATCTTCAGCGTCGTCGTTTTGCCCGCCCCGTTGGGACCGAGCAGGCCGAAGATCGACCCCGGCGCGACATCGAAGCTCAGGCCGTCCACCGCGCGGACGGGATCGCGCCCGCGGCGCGAATAGATCTTCTGGAGGTTGTGCACCTCTATAGCTGGTGAAGACACGGTTCAACTCCCAAATCCCAAATCCCAAATCACAAGGGCTTGAGTTCCCGCGCGAGCTTCAGGGCAAGGCTCTGAAGCACACGCCGGCACTGCGTTCAGTTTTGGAGGAAGGTGTTCGGCCGCGAACGGCCGCGAGCGGTCAGCGGATGGCGGTTTTCATCGGCATCTCAATGCCAAGCCGATACTGTAGCGCGCGGCGCCGAGCGTGTCAAAGAGAAGCTGAAAACTGGCTCACTGGGCGGGGACGTCTTTGACGACGATCAGGACCTCTCCCTTGCGGATGAGGCCGAGCTCGCCGCGGGCGATGTTCTCGATCGTGCGGGTGTCGGTCGCGAGATGGTCGATGAGCCTCGTCAGGCCGGCGTTCGTGCGTTTGAGCCTGTCGAGATCGGCGGCCGTCTGTTGCAGCTCCTGCCGTGCGCGCAGCATCTCGGCCAGCCCGCGATCGCCGATCAGCGCATTGAGCGCGAGCGTGCAGGTGACGAAGACGATCGCCCGCCGCGCCCACGGACCGGCGTCCTGCCGCGGTGGCAGGAGCGGCCTGTCGAAGGCTTCGCCCGGCGTGAACAGACCCTGCTTTGCCATGAACGCAATGACGGTAACAGAAGCGGATCAAAAAGTACAAGAGAAAAACGCAAAGTACAAGTGGAAAAGTTCGTGATGTTGTCTAAGCCCGAGGTGAGTTGTTATGATTGGAGTTCTGCCAAACGACTGACGACCGTGCCGAGGTAGCTCAGTTGGTAGAGCACGTGACTGAAAATCACGGTGTCGGCGGTTCAATTCCGTCCCTCGGCACCATTACTTAAGAACGTCGCGGCCCCGTGGGCCGCTCCTGCTCACTCGACTACGCCGCCGCTTCGTCGGCGGCTCCGTTCCGCTCGCTGTCGCTAACTCACTAATCCCTAATCACTAATCACCAACCGCCCAGTAGTACGCCCTTCCCTGCTGCCAGTTCACCAGAAACAGTCGGTCTCCCCGAACCGAACGGTAGGCTCGCAGGCCGGTGCTCTTGATCTTCTCCTCGTCGAGCGCCCCGCGCAGCAGCACCGGCCACCATTCGACGCGTCCCGGGATGTCGGTCGTTCTTCCGGCCAGCGTCGCTTCGTCGGGCTGGAGGAGCCGCCGCAGCACGTCACCCTCCGAACGAGGAAACAGGAACAGGCCCCAGTGGCGATTCGAATCGAGGTCGTGGGCGTCGCGGATTTCGGTCGTGCCGGGCGGCAGCCCGTCTGGCACCCACCCGCGCTCGATGGCCCCGGCCTTCTTCGCCTCGTCCAGCGTCGCGTACGAGTCGGTGACGACGTCGAGGTTGCGGCACGCGCCGGCCGCGATCAGGAGCGCGGCGAGGATGGCCGGACGGGAAGCGAGAAGGCTCATCGCCGATCGAGCAAATCCACCAGCGCCTGACGATATCCGCGGGTTGACGGGACCTGCGCGCCGCTTTTCAGCGTCACCAGGAACTCGCCGTTGAACCACGGCGCGATCTCCCGGATGCGATCGACATTGACGATGGCCGAGCGGCTGACGCGCAGGAAACGGCGGGGATTCAGCTTCTGCTCGAGGTCGATCATCGTCGCGCGCATCGAGCGCGTCTCGCCGGCCGCATGGATGTGGACGTGCTTGCCCGACGCCTCGATCCATTCGATTTCGCGGACCGGCTGGAGGAACGCGCGGCCGTCACCGCGAATCACGAGGTGATCGCGATACCGGGACCCGGCGGTCATCTGCTCGAGCATCGCGAGAATCCGCCGGCCGGTGTCCGAGCGATCCGGCTTGACGACCCGCTCGCGCGCGTGCGCCATCGCGGCGCCGAGCCGCTCCTCGTCGAACGGCTTGAGGAGATAGTCGAGCGCGTGCACCTCGAAGGCGCGCACGGCGTAGCGATCGTAGGCGGTGACGAAGATGATCGCCGGCATCGCCGCGTCGTCCAGCCCCTCGAGCACCTGGAAGCCGTTCAGCTCGGGCATCTGGATGTCGAGCAGCACGAGATCCGGCCGTAGCGTCTGGATGCTGTCGATCGCCTGGCGGCCGTCGCTGCACTCGCCGACTATCGACACGTCGCGCTCCTGCGCGAGCATGCCGCGCAGCAGTTCCCGCGAGAGCGGCTCGTCGTCGACGATCAGTGTTCGAATCATGCTGGTATCGACGCGGCCGCCGGTCGCGGCCGCTGAAAAGCCGTCGGTATGGTGATTGTGACGCAAAGTCCGCCGGACTCGACGTCGGTCAGCTCGAGCGAGGCGGAATCGCCGTAGAGGTGCATCAGCCGCGCGCGGGTATTCCGCAGGCCCACCCCCTCGCTCAACAGCTCGCCGCGCCCCGACGACAGTCCGGGCCCGTCGTCTTCGACGTGGAGCCGCAGCGCGCCGTCGACCGACTCGGCGGCCACCCGCAGGTGCGCGGCGCCGGCGCGGCTGCCGATGCCATGCGTCAACGCGTTCTCGACGAGCGGCTGGAGAATGAGCCGGGGCACGTGGCAGTCGAGGGTGGACGGCGCGATGTCGAGCTCGACGTCGAGGCGGTCGCCGAAACGCATACGCTGCAGGTCCAGATACTGATCGAGGAACCGGAGCTCCTGCGTCAACGCGACCTCGTGCTGTTCGGGCTCGTCGAGCGCGAGGCGCAGGACGTCGCTGAACCGCGCCATCATCCGGCGCGCCGCCTGCACGTCCCGCGCCATCAGGGCGGAAATGGCATGCAGCGTGTTGAACAGAAAATGCGGCTGCAGCTGGTTGCGCAGCGCATCGAGCTGCGCCCGAACCACCATCGTCTCGAGCTGCGACGATCGCAGCTCTCGCGAGTGATACGCGCGGTAGTACTCGAGCGCATAGTAGAGGACGACCGTCACCGTATAGAGCAGCAGGAACGTCGTCAGCGAGCTGTTCACCGAGACGCGGATCGTCTCCACGAACCCGACGCGGGGGGCGCCGAAGAACGGCCAGCGCGCGAGCGTGCGCAGCAGCGCGGCGAGCGCGAACACCGCCGGCGCGGCGACGAGATGCGCCAGGACCGGGATGATGGCCGGCCGGTCGAGCCTGAATCGCCGCGCCAGCAGGAAGACGACCGGCGACACGGCATACCAGGAATACCAGTACATCATCTGATGCACGATGAATCCCGGCGTGATGCGTTCGCGCAGCAGCCCGCTCCAGTGCGCCTGGGCGAGGCTCGCGGCCTGCACGAGCATGAGGAGGACCGCGCCGGCGACCCAGATCCGCCAGGAAGGAAGTTTGGGGGAATTATCCATGTCGCTGCACGCCGCACGTCAGCACGTAGCACGTGACAAGCCGCACGTAGCACGTTCGCACGTCGCACGTAGCCCGTGATCCGCGTCAGGTATGAACTGCCGCTGCCGCGCCGTGAAATGCGGACGCGGCGCGCCGAGTTGGTGCCGCGGCGTCAGCCGACCCAGCCGCCATACAGCTCGGGGCGGCGGTGCTGCAAAAACAGGCGACGCGCGTGCGAGCCGGCGGTCGCGGCCAGCTGAATGTCGGCGTGCAGAACGGCGTCCTGCAGCGACGGCGCGCGGCCGAGCAGCGCGCCATCAGGTCCGCAGACGAACGACTCTCCTGCGAACGTCAGGCAGTCTTCCTTGCCGACGCGGTTGCACAGCGCGACGAAGTAGCCGTTCTGGAATGCGGCGACCTGCATCTCGGCTTCATAGAGCCCGTCCGGCCACTCGCCGACGGACCCCGCCTGCGGCACGACCACGAGATCCGCGCCGCCAAGCGCGAGGGCGCGCATGTATTCCGGGTAATGACGGTCGTAACAGATGGCCACGCCGACGGCGCCTGCCGCGGTGCGATAGACCGGGGCGCCGGTGTCACCCGGCGTGTAATAGCCCTGCTCGTGAAAGCACGGATAGTCGGTGATGTGAATCATCCGCGTGCGGCCGAGCAGCGTTCCGTCCGCGTCGATCACCGGCGACGTGTCGAAGGCGCGGTCGCCGTCGCGTTCGTAGAGGTTGATGATCACCACGACGCCCAAGCTCGCGGGCGGCGCGGGCGAAGCGATCCGTTGTCGGTCCGGGAACGGGCTCAGCGTGCTGCCAGGGGGCGGCGGCCGCGGGACGCTGCGGATGAAACGGCTCGAACGCAAGCTCCGGAAACGCGACCAGCTCGGCGCCGGCGCGGGCCGCCTGCTCGAGCGCGTCCAGACCACGGCGCACGTTCGCGTCCTTGTCGGTGGTGATCGATTGCTGGACGAGCGCGATCTTCACAGCCCCATGGTACGCGATCAGGTGCGGCCTTTATCCTTCACGCGCTTGCGCAGAGCCTTGGCGCCGATCCGACCGAGCCGCTTGTGCTCGATCTGCGCGCGCTGATCCTGCTGACGGACCTGAAAGTCCTGTTCGTCGCGCAGCTTGCGATAGCTCTCCAGCCGTTCCGGCGTCAGCTCGCCCGCCTCCGCCGCGCCGCGCACGGCGCAGCCCGGCTCGTTGTCGTGACGGCAATCGCGAAAGCGACAGCCCGCGGACAGCCCGTCGATGTCGGCGAACGCGCCGCTCAGCGCGTCACCGGTTTCCCACAATTGCAGTTCGCGCATCCCCGGCGTATCGATCAGCACGCCGCCATCCGGAAGCGTCACGAGCTGACGCGCGGTGCTGGTGTGCCGGCCGCGGTTGTCCCAGTCGCGGACGTCCCGCGTCCGCAGCAGATCCTTCCCGATCAGCTGGTTGACGATCGACGACTTGCCGACGCCGGACGATCCGAGGAGCGCCGCGGTCTGCCCGCTGCGCAGGTACTCGTGAAGCGGCGCCAGCGTCTCGGCCGCTCGACAGGAAACTGCATGCACCGCAACCGCGGGCGCCAGCCGCTGCACCTCGTCGATGAACCGCCCGGGCTCGTCGACGAGGTCCGCCTTGTTGAGGACGACGACCGGCGTCGCGCCGCTCTCCCAGGCGACGACCAGGTAGCGCTCGATGCGCCGCGGGTTGAAGTCGAGATCGAGACCGCTGACGAGGAACACCGTGTTGATGTTCGCCGCGACGATCTGCTCTTCGGTCGGATCGCCGGCCGCACGGCGCGAGAACCGGCTGAAACGCGGAAGTACCGCGTGAATGCGCGCGTCGCCATCCTGCGCCGGCGGTTCGACGGCGACCCAGTCGCCAACGCCGGGAAAATCGGCGCGGTGAGCCGCCTCGTGCCGCAGCCGTCCCGACACCCGCGCGAGCCACTCCCCGTCAGCAGTCAGGACGCGGTAAATGTGGGTGTGCTCGAGCGCCACCCGCGCGGGCACCAGGCCTCGGGCGGCGTAGGATTCGAAGGCTTCGACCAAGGCGGGACCCCACCCGAGCGCAGTCAGGTCCAAGATGCGCAAGCATACCAATCAACGATGGCCGGCGATACCAGCGCGTCAGGCCGCTGATGCCGCGCGCGCGGTCTCGGCCGTTTCGTCCACGCTCGAAGCCGCCCGCGTCCTGCCGAGAATCCTCAGCACTTCGGCGACGCTCCAGGCCTGGGCGATGCAGCCGCGCGGCACGTAAGGCGGCTCGGCGTCGAAGATCTCGCTGATCGATCCGACGCACGCCTCGTTGAGATGCGCTTCGAAGCCCTCGAGCAGCTGCCGCGCGCCGTGCGCGTCGTCTGGATGGAGCTTCAGCCAGGCGTCGACGTACGGACCAATCAGCCACGCCCACACGGTGCCCTGGTGATATGCGGCGTCGCGCGCACGCAGGTCGCCGTAATACTTCGGCTTGTAATCCGGATGTCCGGGCGCGAGCGATCGAAGGCCCACGGGCGTCAGCAGCTGGTCGGTGACGACCCTCACGACCGGTTCCCACCGTGCTTCGTCGAGAACGGGATGATCGAGCGAGATGGCGAAGATCTGATTGGGCCGGCAAGCCGGATCGTCGCCCTGCTCGCCGTCGATCACGTCATAGAGGTGCTGCCCCTGTGGGTACCAGAACCGCTCGTTGAACGACGCGCGGACGCGATCGGCCGCGGCCGCCGGCTCGAAGTCCGCCGGGCCGGTGCCGCAACGTTTCATCCACGCGTCGAGCAGCCGCAGCGCGTTATACCAGAGCGCGTTGATCTCCACTGGCTTGCCGCGCCGCGGCGTGACGACCCAGTCGTCCACCTTGGCATCCATCCAGGTCAGCTGATAGCCCTCCGCCCCCTGCTTCAGCAACCCGTCGCGGGGATCGACGCCGATTCCAAATCCCGTCCCGTGGATATGTCGTGACGCGATGTCGATCATCTGCGGCAGCAGGAGCCGCAGCGTGGCTTCGTCGCCGGTAAGGCGCACGTACCGTTCGAGCGCGTGGAAGAACCACAGTGTCGCGTCGGCGGTGTGATAGAGGCCCTCGCGCGCGCCATCGGGAAACATGTTTGGAATCAGGCCGTCGCGGACGTAATGCGCGAAGGTGCGCAGGATGTAGGCGGCCTCGCGGTAGCGGCCCGTGCACAGCGTCAGCCCCTCGAGGCTGATCATCGTGTCGCGCCCCCAGTCGGTGAACCAGTGGTAGCCGGCGATCACGGTGCGCACTTCCTCGCCCGCGGCCTTCGCCCGTGCCTGCTCCTCCGCGCGTCCCGCCGGCGTGATGATGAACTGATCGGCGGCGAGCAGCAGCTCCGCGAACATCCGGTCCTCGCTCGACGCGTTGGCGATGCCGAGCAGCCGCCGGCGCCGCTCGATTTCGGCGGCGTTGGCGGCCTCCGGCTCGAGCGCCTGAATCGTTTCCCACGACTCGGTGGACGCGGTCAGCGTCACGACCTGTCCCGGCGTGAGGTCGGCGCGGAAATAGCCGGGGCTCCAGAGCGTGCCGAGATGCTCGTAGCCGCGCCACTGCTCCATTTCATACGGGACCGTGCTCACGTTCTTCTCGTCGAGCGTGAGCGCCGCCTGCTCGCCGCGAATCGTCAGCCGCAGCACCGGCAGATCGGCGCCGCTGGACAGCTCGTAGCGGTTCTCGCGGGCGCTCAACGTGTAGGCGTGCATCGGCCCGCGGTCGACCGATCCCTCGTAGGGACGGAACTGAACCGACGGCCGCAGCGAGAGCCTGACAGGGCCCTCGCCTCTGATGAGCCGATAGGCGATGTGCACGGTGTTCTGCGCGTACGGCATCAGGACACGCTTTTCGATCCGCACGCCGTCGACCTGGTACTCCCACACGGGCAGGCCCAACTCGAGCCGGAACTCGACCAGGTGGTCGCGGCGGTCGATGGCATTGGGTCCCGCCACTTCGTCCTCGTCGCCCAGCCAGGACACTTCCCTGTTCGGCAGGCGGACGCGCTCGAGCAGGTGACTCAGCATCACGTAGCGGCCGTACGGCGCCGGCAGCGCGGCAACCAGAACGCCGTGGTAGCGGCGCGTCACGACGCCAGCCACCGTCGATGACGAGTAGCCGCCGAGCCCATTGGTGACCAGCCACTCGCGGCGTGGCTTCGCATCGACGCGATCGCCATCCTTGGGGCGCGAAATCCGGCGGGTCAGCTCATTCAATTCGGTCATGCGTCTTGCCTCGAACGTTCTGGCTGCGGACGAAGAAGCACCGCGGCCTCTCCCGGAATCCTCCATTCCGAATTCGTGTGGAGCGGTGCGCGTCCGAGCCCGCCGTATTCAACCGCTTCGCTGCTCCAGAGCACAACCCACTGGTGTCCGTCGGGCGGTGCGAGCAGCGGTTCAGGAATCGGTGTAAGGACCAGATCGGCGCCGAGATTCAGGACGAGGAGACGGTCCTGCGGCGATCCGATGCCGTACCGGACAACGAACGCCTGCGGCGCGATGACGGCGCCGTCGACGCGGACGGATGCGGCGGCGGCGATGGCGCGATCGGTCCGCCGAATCTCCAGAAGATCTTTGTGGAGCCGGTACGCCGCGGCATTCGTCTCGCGCTCGGAGAAATCCAGCTTGCAGCGCTCGAACGTCTGCTCGTCGTCGGGAACCGGCAGCGCCGTCTGAACGCGGCGATCGCGCGTGCTCGGAAACTGGGCGAGGAATTCCCGCCGGCCGGATCGGATCGAGTCACGAAGCGGTCCGTCGTGATCGCAGAAGTACTGGAACGGCGCCGACGAGGAGAACTCCTGTCCCTGGAACAGGAGCGGCGTCGCCGGACCGAGGAGCGTCAGCGCTGTCAGTGCGCGGTACCTGCCCGGCGACGTCCGCTGATGCAGACGGTGGCCGAACGCGGTGTTCGCGACCTGATCGTGATTCTCCAGGAAGCTGATGAACGCATGGCCCGGCAGATCGAGCGCCGACGATCCGCGCGGCTGCTCCTGCCACGCGTACCACTGTCCCTGAAACAGGTAGCCATACTTGAGACTGGAGACGAACTCCTGCGGCGACCCCGTGTAGTCGTGGTAATACGCCTCACGACGCCCGGTCAGGGCCACGCAGGCCGTGTGATGGTAGTCGTCGTTCCACAGCGCATCGACGCCGTAGCCGCCGCTGGCCGAATCCCGCACGAGACGGGTGTCCTGCGGCTCGTTTTCCGCGACGATATAAATGTGGCGCTGACCGGCGGCGCCGCGTGCACGCGCAACCACCTCGGCAATCACGTGTGTCGTCGAGGCGTCCCTGATGTCCTGTGTCGCGTCCAGCCGCAGGCCATCGAAGTGGAACTCTTCGATCCAGTACGCGGCGTTCTCGACGAAGAACTCGCGCGCCGGCGGCGGTCCCTCGAAGTTGATCGCCTTGCCCCAGTCGTTTTTGTACTTCCCGGTGAAGTAGTCTGGCGAGAAGTCGTTGAGATAGTTGCCGTCCGGCCCGAGGTGGTTGTAGACGACGTCGAGAATGACGGCGATCCCGATCTGGTGCGCTCGGTCGACGAACCGGCGCAGATCGTCCGGCCGCCCATAGAGGCGCGTCGGCGCATACAGATCGACACCGTCGTACCCCCACCCGAAACGCCCGGCGAATTCCGCAATCGGCATCATTTCGACGACGCTCACGCCCAGCCGGGCCAGTTCCGGAAGCTCTCTCGCCGCCGCGGCCCACGTCCCCTCGCGGGTAAACGTGCCGACGTGCATTTCGTAGATGACCTGCCCCTGCGGTGCGATACCTCGCCACGCGGCATCCGTCCACTCGAACTCCCGCGGGTCGATCACCTCCGAGGGACCATGCGGACCCTCAGGCTGGAACCGCGACGCGGGATCCGGCCGCACCAGCTCGCCATCGAGACGGAACTGATAGCGATCGCCGCTCCGCGTGTCGGGCAGCTCGCCGCTGAAGAATCCGTTCTCCTCCGGCTGGAGCGCGACAGTGGATCGGCCGCCCCGCGCCCGATCGATCAGGACCTCGACCCGCCGGCGGGCCGGCGCCCACACGCGCGCGTGGGCCGTGCCGGTGGATATCAGTTCCACTCCCGCCGGACGTCGTCGGCCCTTGGCGACCGGCTGCGGCTGTTCAGCGAGCGGCACGTCGACGCTCGCGGCCGGTCAGGCGCGCGATCTCCGAGGTCAGCAGCGCGGGTTCGACCGGCTTCGGCACATCCGACAGCGCCGCCGCGAGCATCCCGCGCATTTGTTGATCGGTTCGGCCGAAGTTCGTCAGCGCGAGCGCCGGAATACGGCCTCCGCGCTCCGCTTCCAGTGACGGCAGCTTGCCGAAAAGCGAGTACGCAGTTCTGTTCGGGCGAACCGCAGTCGCTGACCAGCACGTCCGGCCGCCAGCTTTCCAGCGTTTCGAGCGCATCGGCCACGGATTCGGTCGTGCGAACGGCCGCGCCGCGCTGCTGCAACACCGTGCGTACCAGCTCACGTCCTTCCGAGTCCCGATCGAGCACCAGCACGCGTACACCATCGAGCGGCGCCTGGCCCCTCGATGTCGCGGGCCCTGGTGGTCTCGTTCTCCGCGACCAGCGACGCCGGCTGCAGGGGAAGACGCATCGTGAACAGGGCGCCCTGACCGTCGGTGCGATTGGCCGCCGCAATCGTGCCGCCGTGCAGCTCCACGATCTCGCGCACGAGCGATAGTCCGACGCCGAGGCCGCCGGCCGTACGCGTCGCCGAGCCGTCCTCCTGCGTGAATCGATCGAAGATGCGCGGCAGGAATTCGGGATCGATACCCGGACCGCTGTCGAACACCTCGAGGACGGCATCCTCGCGATCGTGTCGGACGACGACGCGAATCGTCCCGCCTCGAGGGGTGAACTTGACGGCGTTGGCAACGAGATGCCACACGATCTGCCGCAACCGGCTCCAGTCGCCGAGCACAACGACCGACGCCTCGGTCAGTTCCTGGATGGTCGCGACACCTCTGGCTTCGGCCGGCGCGCTCGCCGCAGCCGCCGCCTGTCGCACGATCTCGTTGAGCGGAACGGGTTGCGCTTCCACCTGGAGCCGGCCGGTCAACGCCTTCGAGATGTCCAGCAGGTTCGTCGTCAGCTGCGACTGGAGCATCGCGTTGCGCTCGATCGATTCGAGGCCGCGTGCGGTGGTCTGCGGATCCAGCTTGCCGGTGCGCAGTAGGTGGACCCATCCGAGCACGGCGTTCAGCGGCGTCCGCAGTTCGTGGGAAATGGTGCCGAGGAATTCGTCTTTCAGCCGGCTGGCGCTTTCCGCTTCGACCCTTGCGGCTTCGGCGATGCCGGCCTTCTGTTCGCCGAGGCGGCGCGCGCGACGCAGCTCCGACAGAATCGAAGTGAGCACGAGCCCTTGAACGACGAACAGCGCGAGCCGCGCATGTGATGCAGGCGCTTCCACCGCCGTCGGCGCATACGCGCCGAGAACGGCGCCGATGATAGTCGCCGCGAGCGCCGGACCGCTGCCGGCAAACCATGCGCTGGCGATCACCGCAAGGCTCAGCAGCAGGAGCAGGCTGCCCTCGTCGATCCACTGCGCGAAGCCGCGGTAGAAGAGGAAGACGATGAGCACCGCGGCGACCGCGATGCCAAAGCGCGCCGGCGCACTCAGGGTCGGAAATGGATATGCGTCAGCGGTTGCCATCGAGGGCGGTCCACGTCATGCCAGCTCTTCAGTGAAAACAGCTCCTTCTGAAGGACTTCGCAACCGGCATGCCAGCGGAAACTCGCCCTAAATCGTGTCGCTGTCGCCCGGAGAGGGCTCTAAAGCGTCCGAATTCACCGTTTGCACCTCAGCCACGTGGGCTGGATGTTGTCCGATTGCAGACTGAGGTGTGTCGACTATTGCCGTGCCACCCAGGACCCCATCGATCAAGCCGTACTCTTTCGCGCTCGCGGCATCCAGATAGAAGTCGGTGCGCTTGGTGTCGCGGATGATCTGCTTCAGCGACTTGCCGGAGCGATCCGCGAGGATGTGGTAGATCTGCGCCTGCATCTGCTTCAGCCGATCGAGATGCTGCGCGGCTGCGGTCGTCGATTGCCACCCCGCCCACTTCGCCGGCTCGTGAATCATGATCCACGAGTGCGGGAACGCGAGCCGTCCTCCCGGGCTGGCGGCCTGGAGCACGATCGAGCCCATCGAGTACGCCATGCCCTGGACGATGATCGTGATCTGGAATCCGTCGACGACGAGCTGCCGAATCGCATCGTGCAGCGCCAGACCGTCAGTGACGTTGCCTCCAGCGCTGTTGATGTAGAGCCTGATGGGCTTGCGGCTGTCGTTGGCCAGTTCGCGCAGCCGTTCGATGACCGCTTTCGCGCTGTCCTTCTCGATGTCGCCGATGAGATATACGTCGCGAAGACGCTCGGCCTGTTCCTTCCGAAGAAGCCCTTTGACCGCGTCGACCAGTTCGTGGAGAAGGCGGTCGCTGATATCACCCATACCAGTAAAGTCTCGCACGCCGCGTGCCGAAACGGTCAGGACTTTGCGGCCCTGGTTTTCGGCCGCTTGGCGACGGGGATTACAAATTTTTCTGCAGTGTGCGTGTCCGAGAAGCTGACAACCTTGACGTCGACGAGTCCGGCGCCTTTACCCGCGGACATCGTGTCCGACTCGGTGATGGCCTTCTGGCCCTTCGGCCGGACGACCCAGATGGCGCCGGCGGGCACGATCATCTTCTTCAACTCGACGAGACGATCGAGCGCCTTGCGATCCTCGGCCGCATAGAAAACGATGTCGCTACTCTCGGCCTGGACGCGTTTCGAGACACGCGCCCCGCGTTTCTCCACTTCCCCGGTGAACGAGGGCTCGACCGCGCCGATCACGAGAATCGACATGCCCGGCTTGATCCCGAGCTTGTCCAGCCGGCTCGGAGGATTGGTAATCCGTGCGGCCCACTTGCCGGCGCAGTCGCCCACCACGAAGTCGGCCTGCCGCCCGTCGAATCGGACCGACAGGACGCCATCGGTGGCGCTCGCCTCTGTGATGGATGCGAGCGGGATACTCAGGCGCCGCGTCCCTCGGAACACCAGATCCTTGTGCTCGAGCCAGGCCGTCCCGCGCGAGCTGGATCCGTCGAAACGAAGCGTGCACCGGGCGTCATATCCCATGATGCGCATCCGCTGAAGATGTCCGCTTCTCGAGCGCGGCGAGGTATCCCTTGATCGTGCCCTCGTGCCCGAAGACAAATCGCGAGACGAAGCGAAACACTGGATTGTAGACCTCGCCGTTCTCGGTGATCTTCAGGACTGTTTGGCTTCCATCCGGCGACAGCTCGTAGGTCCAGGTGCCGCCGAACGGAAGGTCCGGATCGGCAATGCGCAGTACCAGCAGGCGCGGTGGCTCCGCGCGGTCCACGGCGAGCGTGATGCGTCCTGACGTCGTGTCCTCCACCCACACAGGCTTGCCGTCGCGATCCGGAAGACGCTCCACCGCCTTCACGTCCGGCCTCCACGCGGGAAAGCCGTTGACATCGGTGATCAGCTTCCATACCGCTTCAGGTGACGCAGGCAGCGTCGCGCTGCGCGACGCGACGTGGTTGACCGGCAGCAGTGCGCCGATCGCGACCACGACGATCGCAAGGAGCACGAGGATCGCGATTGAACACAACGAGCACGGTCTTCATGAGCGGCGCTTCCCCTTCTCGCGCGGGCGCGCGGGATTCGCGTATTGGTCGCATGTGTTCCTGCGCCGCGCGCGCAAGCAGTGCGAGGCCGCGAACCGCATCGATCCGCTCATCAGCTGACAGCCGCGCGACGACGGCCTCGACCCTTCCGGGATCGAGAACGGAGGACGCCTGCCGCACTCGCACGCCGGCGGTCGTGAGCCGAAGGTGCACGCGCCGCCGATCGGAGGCGTCGCGGAGGCGCACGACGTAGCCCTTGTGCTCGAGCCGATCGATGGTCATCGACATCGTGCCGGCGGTGACGCCCATATGCCGACGCCAGATCGTTCAGCGTCGTCGGCTCGACCTCGTCCAGGTGATCGAGCACGCTGGCCTGATGGCGGCTGAGTATCTTTTGCGAGAGCGGGTCGCGCACGTGCCGCGTGTGGCAGGCGAAGTAGATGCGCGGGATAGAACGCCATGACGTCGCGCGCCTGGGCCTCGACGCTGATCATGGAGGGATTATGGCGAATATATTTTGCTTTGTCAAATCAAATTTATTCCCCGTAAATTGTTCTAAACCACTCGTGTCCGACTTTCGTCCAATGGAGGGTCAGCCGGCAAGGTTGAGTGGGAATGGCTGTAGCGCGGATGTTCGTTTCTGGGACCGGGCCATGCCGCAAGCGGTCAGGACCTGAACACTTCGAGACGGCTTGGATCCAGGTAAGCACCAATTTTTCAGTGGTTTAACCAACGAATCAACCGTGGCACACGGTTTGGGATATCTGCACTGATGCCGGGGTGTCGTTTCAGCTTTCCGGAAGATCAGTTACAGAGGCAATTCAATGGTCGACATCGCACGTCCGGCAAGTGTTAAGACGACAGAAGCAGATCCGCCGCGCCATCTACGCCGCGGTCGGCTCTGCTCGCTGATCGTGCTGATCACAGTCGGCGTTTCGCGGCTGAAGCCGGCTGCGCCGGGCGTCGAGCGCACGCACCGTCTGGATCGACACGGTGAAACGCGGCGACATGATGCGTCAGGTCCGCGGCTCGGGCACGCTCGTGCCCGAAGACATCCGCTGGATCAACACGACGACGCAGGGACGGGTCGAGCGCATCGTGCTGCGCCCCGGCGCGCACGTGAAGCCCGACAGCGTCATCATCGAACTGAGCAACCCCGACCTCCGGCAGTCGGTCAGCGATGCGCAGCTCGCGCACGCTTCGGCTATTGCCGCTTTCGCGAACCGCAAGGCCGAGCTCGAGAGCCAGCTGCTGAACCAGGAAGCGGCTGTCGCCACGGTTGAATCGAACTACAAGCAGGCCGAGCTCGATGCTGGCCGCGAACGAGGAGCTGTACAAGGCCACGCTGATTTCCGAGCTGCAGTTGAAGCAGTACCGCGGCAGCGCGACGAGCTGAAGAACCGGCTCGCCGCCGAAACAGAAGCGGCTCGAGATCGCCCGCGCCGGCATGAAGTCGCAGCTCGCGCCGCAGGAAGCCGAAATCGCCCAGCGGAAGGCGGCGTACGATCTGCGCGCTCCAGCAGCTCGAGAACTTGAAGGTGCAGGGCCGGCATGACCGGCGTGCTGCAGCAGCGTGCCGGTCGAAGTCGGTGCAGACGGTGGGCCCGGGCACAACCTCGCGCGCGTCGCCGATCCGACGCACGCTGAAGGCGGAACTCCGGATCGCGGAAACGCAGACGAAGGACATCACGATCGGGCAGATCGCCGAAGTGGACACACGGAACGGCGTGGTCATGGGCCGCGTATCACGCATCGACCCTTCAGCGACGAACGGCACGGTCGGCGTCGACATCACGCTCGAAGGCGAGCTGCCGCCTGGCGCGCGGCCGGACCTCAGCGTCGACGGCACGATCCGGCTCGAGAAGCTCGACAACGTGATCTTACGTCGGCCGGCCGGCCTTTGGGCAGGAAGACGGCACGGTCACCCTGTTCAAGCTGATGCCGAACGGCGAGGCGACCGCACGACGGTCAAGCTCGGAAGCAGCTCGGTGAACACCATCGAGATCAAGGAAGGGTTGCAGCCGGGAGATCAGGTGATTCTCTCGGACATGTCGAGTTACGACCAGTTCGATCGCGTTCGGATTTCCGGATAGCGCAAGCCGAAGCCAGAGTTGGAGGAGGTCGGAACGCCGCGTTCCGCACTAAAGGAGCCACGATGAACACTGCCGCGCAGACACTGATTCACCTCGACGGCGTCACGAAAGTCTTCTTCACCGACGAAGTCGAGACCCACGCCCTCGCAGGGATCCACCTCGAGATCAAGAGCGGCGAGTACATTGCCATCGCCGGACCGTCCGGCTGCGGCAAGTCGACGCTGCTGTCGATTCTGGGGCTCCTCGATTCCCCGACCGAAGGCAAGTACACCTCAATGGCAAGGCGGTGGCGGATCTGCCGTTGTCGGAGCGCGCGCGCGTGCGCAACCGCGAGATCGGGTTCATCTTCCAGAGCTTCAACCTGATTGGCGACCTCAACGTGTACGAGAACGTCGAGCTGCCGCTCACCTACCGCGGCATGAAGTCCGCCGAGCGCAAGGAGCGCGTGATGGCGGCGCTGGAAAAGGTCGGCATGGCGCACCGCGCCAAGCACCTGCCCAGCCAGCTCTCGGGCGGTCAGCAGCAGCGCGTCGCGGTCGCGCGGGCGGTCGCCGGCGCGCCCTCGATCCTGCTCGCGGACGAGCCGACCGGAAACCTCGACTCGAAGAACGGCGAGGCGGTCATGGAGCTGCTCCGCGAGCTGCACCGCGAGGGCGCGACGATCTGCATGGTGACCCACGATCCGCGCTACGCGCGGCACGCCGATCGTTCGATTCACCTGTTCGACGGACGCGTGGTCGAGGAAGACGGCAGCAAGGGCCGCGGCGAGAAAGAGCTCGAGGAGAGCGGCTTCCACATCGAACACTAGGAACCGGAATGGTGAGTGCAGATTGCTGAGTGCTGAGTTGAGAATGCTGAGTGCGGACTGCTGATTGGTTCCGCAACCTGCATTCGGCACTCTGCAATCGACAATCTGCATTCAGCACTCAGCAATCAGCATTCGTTCCTCCCATGCTTCACGACTTCAGCTACGCCGTCCGGCTGCTCGTCAAGAGTCCGGGGTTCACGGCAGTCGCCGTGCTGTCGCTGGCGCTTGGCATCGGCGCCAACACCGCCATCTTCAGCCTGGTCAACGCGGTCCTGCTCCGGCCGATTCCCGGTCCAGGAGCCCGGCCGTCTCGCGACCGTGTTCATGACGGACGCAGCGCAATCCGGGCAACCTCCCGCTGTCGCACCTGAACTACAAGGATCTGCGCGCGCAGAACGAGGTGTTCACGGAGATGGCGGCGTTCACGTTCGCGCAGGTGAACTGGAGCAACGGCAACGAGTCGGAACAGATCCTGCTGCAGGTCGTCGCCGGCAACTACTTCTCCGTGCTGGGCACGCAGCCCGCGATCGGCCGCGGCTTCGCGCCCGAAGAGGACGTCAAGGCCACCCCGGTGATCGTGCTGTCAGCCACGGGTTCTGGGAACGCAGCCTCGGCAGCGATCCGACCATCGTCGGCCGGACGCTCACGATCAACCGGACGCCGTTCACCGTCATCGGCATCACGCCGCACGGCTTCACCGGCACGTTCCTCGGCGGCAACCCCGCCGGCTGGGTGCCGATGGCGATGCACGACGTCGTGCAGCCGAACTTCGACTGGTACGAGCAGCGCCGCGGACTGTTTCTGTTCGCGTTCGGCCGCCTCAAGCCGGGCGTCGGCGCTCGACCAGGCGGCGGCCAACCTGCAAGACGATCTTCGCGCAGCTCGAACAGGCGTTCCCGGTCGACAACAAGGGCCGCAGCGCCGGCGCGGTTTCGCTGCTCGATGCGCGGCTGAACCCGGGCGGCCAGGGCGGCGCGGCCGATCGTTCAGATCTCGATGATGCTGATGACCGTCGTCGGCATCGTCCTGCTGATCGCGTGCGCCAACATCGCCAACCTGCTGCTCGCGCGGGCGACGCGGCGGCGCAAGGAGATCGCGGTGCGGCTCGCGCTCGGCGCGGAACGCGCACCGGCTGATGCGTCAACTCCTCACCGAGAGCGTGGTGCTGGCGGTCGCCGGCGCGGCGCTCGGGATCGCTGCTCGCCTACTGGCTGCTCGATACGCTCGTTGCCGCGGATCTGCAGCTGCCGGTTCCCGTCGGCGAAGAGGTCGGCATCGACGGCGCGCGTGCTCGCGTTCACCGGCGCTTCTCACGGTCCTCACCGGCCTGCTGTTCGGCCTGGCGCCCGCGCTTCAGGCGTCGCGGGCCGGATGTGGTGCCGGTGCTGAAGAACGAGAACGTGCCCGCCGGCGGCAACCAGCGCGGCTGGCGAGCTGTCTTCAGCCTGCGCCACGCGCTGGTGGTCGTCGCAGGTGGCGCTGTCGCTGCATCTCGCTGGTCGCCGCCGGGCCTCTTCCTGCGCAGCCTGACGCACGCGCAGGGCATCGACACGGGCTTCGAGACACGCGGCGTGCTGGTGATGAACGTGAACCTCGGACGCGAGGGCTACACGCCGGAGCGGGGTCAGCTGTTCTACCAGCAGGCTGTCGAGCGCGCTGGCCGGCGCTGCCCGGCGTCCGCACGCGGCGGTGGCGCAGAACGCGCCGCTCGCCGGCGGCTTCCTGCGCAGCGTCTTCCCCGAAGGAGAGGACACGACGACGCGCGATCGAGTGCTCGTGCAGGTCAACTCGGTCGGCCCCGGCTACTTCGACACGCTCGGGGATCCCGCTCGCTGCGCGGCCGGGACTTCATCGAACGACTGACCGCGACGGCGCGCCGCTGCGTCGTCGTCATCAACGAGACGATGGCGCAGCGGTTCTGGCCCGGCGAGGACGCCATCGGCAAACGGTTCAAGTTCTTCGGCGACAACGACTATCACGACGCGTGATCGGCGTCGCGCAGGAACAGCAAGTACAACGGCGTCGCCGAGGATCCGATTCCGTTCATCTATCAGCCGCTGCCGGCAGAACTACACGCCGAACGCGACGCTGCACGTCCGCGCGGCGGGCAACGCCGGCGGGCCTGGCGGCGCCGTGCGGGCGCGCTGGTGCTCGAAATCGATCCCGACGCTCTCGGTCTTCAACATCCGCACGCTCGAGGAACAGGTGTCGGAGTCGCTGGCAGCCGCTGCGCATCAACGTGGTCATGCTGACCACGTTCGGCGTGCTCGCGCTGCTGCTGGCGTCGATCGGCCTGTACGGCGTCGCCAGCTACGCGGTCAGCCAGCGGACGCGCGAGATCGGCGTGCGCATGGCGCTCGGCGCCGAACGCGTCGAGCGTGCTCCGCCTCGTGCTCGGGCGCGGCCTGATGCTGGTCGCGATCGGGCATCGCGCGTCGGCCTCGGCCTCGCGCTCGCTCGGCAGCCGCGTTATCTCGCCGGACCTGCTGCCGAACGTGAGCGTGCGCGATCCGTTGACGCTTCGCGCCACCTGCCGTGCTGCTCGACGGCCGTGGCGCTTGCTGGCGAACTACCTCCCGGCACGCCGCGCGACGCGGATCGATCCGCTGATCGCGTTGCGCTCGGAACTGACGGCCCACTGACCACCTGATGCTTATCACCGACCATCTCCGGGACCAGCGCGCAACCCGGCACGACATTCCGCCCGCACGGGCGATCCGCGCGTCCTGATCGCCGACGACCAGTCCGACGTGCTCGAGGCGCTCCGGCTGCTGCTCAAAGCCGAAGGGTTTCAGCTCGAGACCGCGTCGTCGCCCGCCGGCGTGCTGGCGGCGGTCGAGGCCCGCGAGTTCGACGTCGCGCTGATCGACCTGAACTACGCGCGCGACACGACGTCGGGCGAAGAGGGGCTGAATCTGCTTTCGCGGATCCAGGGGATCGATCCGACGCTGCCGGTCGTCGTCATGACCGCCTGGGGCAGCGTCGAGGTCGCGGTCGAAGCGATGCGGCGCGGCGCCCGGGACTTCATCCAGAAGCCATGGGACAACGCGCGGCTGCTCGCGATCATCCGCACGCAGATCGAGCTGAGTCAGGCGCTCCGCAAGGGACAGCGGCTCGAGGCCGAGAACTCGCTGCTCCGCGGCGAGGGCATGCCGAAGCTGATCGCCGAGTCGTCGGCGATGCAGAACGTGCTGCAGGTCATCTCGCGCGTCGGCCCCTCGGACGCGAACGTGCTGATCCTGGGCGAGAACGGCACCGGCAAGGGCGTCGTCGCCCGCGCGCTGCATGCGGTATCGAGCCGCGCATCGCGGCCGATGGTGATCGTCAACTCGGGCGGCGTGTCCGAAGGCGTCTTCGAGAGCGAGCTGTTCGGCCACGTGCGCGGCGCGTTCACCGACGCCAAAGCGGATCGCGTCGGCCGGTTCGAGCTGGCCGACCAGGGCACGCTCTTCCTCGACGAGATCGCGAACGTTCCGCTCAGCCAGCAGGCCAAGCTTCTGCGCGTGATCGAGACCGGCGAGTTCGAGCGGCTCGGATCGTCGCGCACGCGCCGGGTCGACGTCCGGATCATTTCGGCGACGAACGCGAATTTGAGCGAAGAGGTCGCGTGCCGGGCGGTTCCGGCAGGACCTGCTGTTCCGGCTCAACACGATCGAGATCCGGCTGCCGTCGCTGCGCGATCGCCGCGAGGACATCCCGCTGCTCGCGCAGCATTTCCTCCGCCAGCACGCGCAGCGCTATCGCAAGCGGCTGACCGGCTTCGAGAGCGGCGCGATGCAGGTGCTGCTCGAGCACTCGTGGCCCGGCAACGTCCGCGAGCTCGATCACGCGATCGAGCGTGCGGTGCTGATGGCGCAGGGACCGCTGATCAAGGCGGGAGATCTGGGCCTTCGCGCCAGCCGCGAAGGCGGCGGCCGGCTCGAGGACATGAGCCTCGAGGATGTCGAGTGCTTCCTGATCAAGAAGGCGATGACCCGCTTCGACGGCAACGTCAGCCAGGCCGCCAAGGCGCTGGGTTTGAGCCGGAGCGCCCTCTACCGCCGCCTGCAGCGCTACGGGCTCTAGCCCGCGCTCCGGGCGCCACCGCGGCACTACAATAGAAGACCCGCAACTCTGCAATGCCTGCTATTCAGCCGCGCGAGCCGCGCCTCAGCCACGATCGCCGGATCCTGCTGATGGCGTTCGCCTCGGCGCTGCCGGGCGCGCTGATCTCGCTGATCTTCCTCTGGACCGGCGACTACACGCCGAAGGTCCAGTGGACGCTGACCGTCCTCATCGTCACGTTCTGCCTCGGCTTCGCCTTCGCGCTTCGCGAGCGCGTGGTTCTTCCCCTGCAGACGCTGTCGAACCTGCTGGCCGCGCTCGGCGAGGGGGACTTCTCGATCCGCGCCCGAGGCGCCCGCGGCGGCGATCCGCTCGGCGAGGTGATGATCGAGGTCAACGCGCTGGTCGAAACGCTCCGTCATCAGCGCCTCGACGCGCTCGAAGCGACGACGCTGCTCCGCAAGGTGATGGCGGAGATCGACGTCGCGGTCTTCACGTTCGACGAGGATCACGAGCTGAAGTTCGTCAACCGCGCCGGCGCGCGGCTGCTGGCCCAGCCCGCCGAGCGGCTGCTCGGACGCCACGCGACCGAGCTCGATCTGATCGACTGCCTCACCGGCGAAGCCCCGCGCGTGATCAATACCGCGTTTCCCGGCGGCGTCGGCCGATGGGAGATCCGGCGCAGCCTGTTCCGGCAGGGCGGCCGGCCGCACGAGCTGCTGGTGCTCTCGGATCTGAGCCAGCCGCTGCGCGAAGAGGAACGGCAGGCGTGGCAGCGCCTGATCCGCGTCATCGGCCACGAGATGAACAACTCGCTTGCGCCGATCAAGTCGATCGCCGGCAGCCTGTCGACGATCGTCGAACGCGATCCGCCTCCGGGCGACTGGCGCGAGGACGTGCAGCGCGGTCTCGGCGTGATCGCGTCCCGGTCGGAGTCGCTGAGCCGCTTCATGAGCGCGTACGCGCGGCTGGCGAAACTGCCGCCGCCAAAGCTCGCGCCGCTGGACGTCTCCGGCTTCGTCGACCGCGTGGTCACGCTCGAAGAAGCGCATCACATACAGGTCGTATCCGGTCCGCGGCTTACAATACAGGGCGACAGCGACCAGCTCGAGCAGCTGCTGATCAATCTGATTCGGAACGCGGTGGACGCGGTCCGCGAAACCGGCGGCGGCGTCCGCGTCGGCTGGCAGCGCCTGCCGGGATCGACGCCACCGACGATGGAGTTGTGGGTGGACGACGAGGGGCCGGGCTTGTCGAATACCGGCAACCTGTTCGTGCCGTTCTTCACGACGAAGCCTGGCGGATCGGGAATCGGCCTCGTGCTCAGCCGTCAGATCGCGGAGGCGCACGGCGGCAGCCTGATGCTCGAAAACCGCGAAGACCGTACCGGCTGCCGCGCCAGCCTGCGAATTCCGCTGCACGCGGTCGCGCAGGTCCGGCCGGCCGTGGACGAGATGCGGGATGCGAAGAAGGACGTCGAGGTCCTGCGCTGATCCGGCCCGCTTCGCGGCTGCCTCTAGAGGAAAATGACCAATCTCAACGAACCCGATCCTTCCGGGGCCCGGCGCCACGGATTACGAGCGATACCTGCGCACCGACGAGCTGCTGTCGCTGCAGAAAACGCCGGCAGAAGTCGCGCACCGCGACGAACACCTGTTCCAGGCGGTGCATCAGTCGTCCGAGCTGTGGCTGAAGCTGGCGTGCACCGAGCTCGAAGCGGCGGCCGGCCTCATCGATGACGCCGCGGTGGCGGCCGCGGTGCGATTGATCCGCCGCGCCAACGACGCGATGTCGCTGGTCACGGCCCACCTGCACATGCTCGAGCACATGTCTCCGGTGGACTACGCGGTCGTACGGACGGCGCTTGGCCACGGAGCGGGGTTCGATTCGCCCGGGTTCCGGCAGGTGCATCGAGTCGCGCCGACGCTCGCGGCGGCTTTCCAGCGCTCGCTGGAGCGCCGCTCGCTCACGTTGCTCAGCCTCTACGAACGCTCGCACGAGCACGAGGACCTCTATCAGCTCGCCGAACAGTTGATGACGTTGGACGAGCGCACGATCATCTGGCGCTTCCACCATCTGAAAGTGGTCGAACGGATCATCGGCGGCAACGTGATCGGCACGCAGGGAACGCCGGTCGAAGTGCTCGGCAAGCGCATCGACGTCCGGTTCTTTCCTGAGCTGTGGCTGGTGCGCGACGAGATCACCAGCCGTTCGCAGCTCGGCGCCGACGGCCACGGCATGGATGAGGATCGGCGTTGAATCGGCTGTTCTACGGCACCGTCGCCTGGCAGCAGATCGCGATGGCGATCGGGCCAACGCTCGCCATCGCCTGGCTGGCGTCGATCGTCGCCGGACGCCTCGCCAAGAGCGCGCTCGTCGGCATGCTCGGCGATCAGCTCGAGCCGCGGAGTCCGCTCGTCGCCGGACCGCTGCGCCTGGTGCGAATCGCCGTCTTCCTGCTCGTCGCCGCGCTGCTCATCTTCCCTGCGTTCGAAATGGCCGGCTTGAGGCCGCGCACGGGTGTCGAGCTGGCCAGCCTCCTCACCTGGACGTTCGAGTCAGGCCTGAAGATCGCGTTGATCGTGATTTTCGCCTACGCGCTGATCCGCGCGGCACACCTCGTAGTGAAGCGGTTCGAGCACGAGCTGACCGCCGGCACCGGCCTCGACGCGCTCGAGCGCGCGAAGCGCGCACGCACGCTTGGCGCCCTCCTCAGCAAGGTCACGACGATCGCCATCGTCGACGATCGCGGTGCTGATGATTCTTCACGAGCTGCGCATCGACATCGCGCCGGTGCTGACCGGAGCGGGCATCGCCGGACTGGCGGTCGGCTTCGGCGCCCAGACGATGGTGCGCGACATCATCAGCGGGTTCTTCCTGATCCTCGAGGATCAGGTGCGCGTTGGCGACGTCGCCGCGATCAACGGCACGGGCGGCCTGGTCGAGCAGATCAACCTGCGCACGATCGTGCTTCGCGATCAGGAAGGCACGGTCCACGTCTTCCCGAACGGCGCCATCAACACGCTCGCCAATCGCAGCAAGGACTACTCGTACTACGTGATCGACCTCGGGATCTCCTACCGGGAGGATCCGGATCGCGTCGTCAAGGTCCTGAAGGACGTCGGCGCCGAGCTGCAGAAGGACCCGCAGTTCAGCCCCTTCATCCTCGAACCGGTGGAAGTGCTGGGGGTGGACGCGTTCGCGGACTGGTCGGTTACGTTGAAGCTGCGGATCAAGACGGTGCCGCTGAAGCAATGGGATGTCGGCCGCGAGCTGCGCAAGCGCATCAGGAAAGCGTTCGAGCTGAACGACATCGAGATCCCGTTCCCGGAGCGCGTCGTGACGGTTCGCGGCGACGGCGGAGCGCTGACAAACGAAGCGAGGGCCGACCGTCAGTAGCCGCTCGCCGGAGCGGCCGCCGGCTTCTGTCCCTTCGTCTCCTGGACGATCTTGACGCCCGCGCTGGCGCCGACGCGGGTCGCGCCGGCGGCGACCATCGCTTTCAGGCCTTCGAGATCGCGCACGCCGCCGGCCGCCTTCACGCCCATCTCCGATCCGACGACGCGGCGCATCAGCGCAACGTCGGCGGCTGTCGCGCCGCCCGACGCAAATCCGGTGGAAGTCTTCACGAAGTCCGCGCCTGCCGCCTTGCTGAGCGTGCACGCGGTGACCTTTTCCTCGTCGGTGAGAAGAGCGGCTTCGATGATGACCTTGCTGACGATGCCACACTGTCGGCAGGGCTCGACCACGGCTTCGATGTCGCGCTCCACCGTGCGCAGATCGCCCGACTTCAGCGCGCCGATGTTGATGACCATGTCGATCTCGGTCGCACCGTCGAAGATCGCCCGCCGTGTTTCGTAGTGTTTGGCGTCGGCCGTCGTGGCGCCCAGCGGGAACCCGACGACCGAGCACACGCCGACCCCGGTGCCGCGCAGCCTCGCGGCCGCGAGCGCGACCCACGTCGGGTTCACGCAGACGGTGGCGAAGTGGAATTCCGCCGCTTCGCGGCACAGCTTCTCGATATCCTGCCTGGTCGCGTCAGGTTTCAGCAGCGTGTGATCGATGACGCCAGCGACGTTGCCCGGTGCGCCGCCGGTGGCGTGCAGGCCGATGCGCGCCGCACCGGCATCGAGGACGCCGCGGAGCCGATCCGGGCAGCAGTCGGTCAGCACCGAGTGGCACGCGCACTGCGCCGCCGGCTGCGCCCGCTGGGCGGCGACCACCTCCTCGGTGATGATCTCGATCAGGCGCTTCAGATCGCCAGGGTTCAGCATCCTCGCTCCTCGAGGCGTTTGATCTTCGCAAGCCGCCGGATGTACCGCGGCTCGCGCATGGGTGTGGCCAGCCAGACCTCGACAATGCGAAGCGCGTCGGCTTCCTTGATCAGGCTGGCGCCCAGCGTCATCACGTTGGCGCCGTTGTGCTCGCGCGAGTATCGCGCGATGGTGTCGTCGGGACACATGGCCGCGCGAACACCTCTGACCTTGTTCGCGGCGATGGCGGAGCCAATCCCCGCGCCGTCGATCACGATGCCGGCGTCCGCCTCCCCTCTCGCGACCGCCAGCGCCACGGCGCCGGCGATATCCGGGTAGTCCACCGGTTCGGCGGTGGTGGTGCCGATGTCGGTGACTGCCACGGCGCGGCCCCTCAAGTGCTGCACGATCGCCGCCTTCAGCTTCAGCCCCGAGTGATCGCTGCCGATCGTCACGCGCCGGATGTCCGCGGTGGGCACGAGGTTCGCGGCGAGCGACGAGTCCAGCGCGCCCGGCGCCACGATCGTGATTCGCCGCGAGGCCAGCGTGTCCTTCGCAAGCGGCGTCACGATGCCGCCCTCGGCGAGCTCGACGGTGGCGCCGATGTCGAGCACCCGCGCGTCCGCTTCCGTGATGATCTCGAATCGCTTCACGATCCGCTCAGCACCGCGATGTGGCCGAGATTCCTGAACTTCTCGGCATAGTCCAGTCCGTATCCGACCACGAAATGATCGTCGATCGTGAAGCCGACGTATTCGACGCCGACCTGCACCTGGCGCCGCGACGGCTTGCTCAGGAGGCACGCGGTCCGGAGCGACTTTGGCGCCCTCGCCCGAAGGATGTCCTGAAGGTAGGTCAGCGTCAACCCCGTGTCGACGATGTCCTCGACGATGATCACGTGGCGGCCTTCGAGGCCGCTGTCGAGATCCTTGAGCATCCGCACCTCGCCCGAGGATCGGGTGCTCTGCGCGTAGCTCGACACCGCGATGAAATCGAGCGTGACGCGCGCGCTCATGGCGCGCACGAGATCGGCCATGAACATGAACCCGCCTTTGAGCACGCCGACCAGATGAATCGCGTCATCCGGCGGATAGTCGCGCTCGATCTCGGCGCCCATTTCACGCACGCGTTCCTGGATGCGTTCTGCCGTAATCAAGGTCTGCATCTTTACATTCCCGGACCCTGGCCCCCGGCCCCCGGACCCCTGGCCGCCCCACCGCCGCCGCGACTTTGTCGGCCCATTTTCTGGCCTCCGCCAGCACGGCGGCCTCGTCCAGCGTCAGCACTTTGCGATCGCGCATCACCACCCGGCCGTTGACGATCACGGTGCGGACGTCGTCCCCGCGGCTCGTGTAGACCAGGTGCGAAATGGGATCGTAGAGCGGCGTCTGCCTGGCCGCGGACATCGATACGATCGCCAGATCCGCGCGCTTGCCGGCTTCGAGGGATCCGATCTCGCGCTCCATGCCGAGCACCCGGGCGCCGTCGATCGTCGCCATCTGCAGCGCCGTCGTCGCCGGAATCGCCCGCGGATCGCCGGTCGTGTGCTTGGCCAGGAACGCGGCCTGGCGCATCGCCTCGAACATGTCGAGGTCGTTGTTGCTGGCGGCCCCGTCGGTGCCGAGGCCGACGACCACGCCGGCTTTACGCAGCTCGACGACCGGCGCCGCCCCGCTCGCCAGCTTCATGTTGCTCTCGGGATTGTGAGAAACGCCGACATGGCGGCGCGCGAGCAGGCGGATGTCCGCCGGCGTCAGGCGCACGCCGTGCGCCGCGATCGTCCGCGGACCCCAGAAGCCGATCGATTCGAGATACTGGACGGGCGTGGCGTTGTACTTTCTCGCGCGAGATCTTCACCTCGTCCTGCGTTTCCGCGAGGTGGATGATCACCGGCGCGCGCTCGCGATCGGCGACCGCACGGATCGCCTTGAGCGTCGCGGTGTCGAGCGTGTACATCGAGTGCGGCGCGATGGCCGGCACGATCAGGTCGTCGCCCCGCCACGTCTGCAGGAACGTCGTGGCCCTGCGCGATCCCTTCGCTCGGCGTCTTCGCGTCCGGCACCGGGAACTGGATGATCGTCTGGCCGAGAACGCCGCGGATGCCGGCCTCCTTCGTCGCCGCGGCGATCTCCTCCTCGTAGTAATACATGTCCGCGTAAGCGGTCGTGCCCGACTGAATCATTTCGAGCGCCGCCAGCCTGGTGCCGGCGCGGACGAACTCGGGGCTGACGGTCTTTGCCTCCGCGGGAAAGATGTACTTCTGCAGCCACTCCATCAGCGCGAGGTCATCGGCGAGCCCCCGGTAGAGGACCATCGGCGCGTGCGTGTGGGTGTTGATCAGCCCGGGAATGACGACCTGGCCCGACGCGTCGATCGTGTCGCGCCCGGCGAACTGCGCCTGGACCGACTCGGCCGAGCCGACACCGACGATGTCGCGGCCGTCGATCGCCACCGCGCCGGGCGACAGGACGCGTCCGGCGGAGTCCATGGTGACGATGGTTGCGCCGGTGATGAGGAGCGAGACCTCGCGTCGCGTTGCCTGTGAAAACGGGAAGACCGTACCCGCGATCGCCAGGGCTGCCAGAACCCGCCACAGCATGAGTGGGAAAATTCTATCAGTCCTGCTCCCTTTTCCTCCGGCCGTTCTGTATAGTGAACCCCGTGCCGGTTCATCTCGTTGAACACCCGCTCGTTCACGATGCGCTGGCGACGCTGCGCGATGCGAGCACGCCGCCGGAGCTGTTTCGCCGGATGGCGGTTCGGATCAGCCTGTTGCTGGCCTCCGAGGCGACCCGCGACGTGCCGAAGCGTCAGGTCCGGGTGCAGACACCGCTGGGGCCCGCGGACGGCACCCGTGTCGATGGCGGCGTCGTGGTGGTGCCGGTCCTGCGCGCGGGGCTCGGCATGCTCGACGCGGTCCTCGAGCTGGTGCCGACCGCCCGGGTCGGGCACATCGGCCTGCAGCGCGACGAGATCACGGCGGTGGCCTCGCAGTACTACTCGCGGCTCCCCGGCGACCTGACCGGCAGTTACGTGGTGATGATCGATCCCATGCTCGCCACCGGCGGCAGCGCCGTCGCGGCGCTCGATCTGCTGAAGAAGGCCGGCGCGCGCGACGTCCGCATGATCTGCATCGTCGCCGCCCCCGAGGGCATCGCGCTCGTCACCGAACACCACCCCGACGTGCACATCTATACGCCGGCGGTCGATCAAGGTCTGAACGCCCACAAGTTCATCGTCCCCGGGCTGGGCGATTTCGGCGATCGGCTTTATGGAACGTAGACGCTTTCGGAGTGATCGTATGAAGGGAAATCCGCCCGAGCCGGCGACGCTGCCGCACGGCGAGCGCAGGAGCCAGAAGCGGACGGTCGAGGACCGCTGGCGCACGGCGCTGACGTGCATCGAGCCGAACAAGATCCTCATGCGCGGCTATCCGCTCGACGAGCTGATGGGCCGGCTCACGTTCGGCGAGGCGATCTATCTGCTGCTCATCGGCGAGGTGCCGTCGCCGAGCATCGGCATGCTGATGGAAGCGATGCTGGTGTCGTTCATCGATCACGGCGCGACGCCGCCGTCGACGATGGCCGCCCGCAATACTGCCACGACCGGCGCGCCGCTCCGCGCGTGCGTCGCCGCCGGTGTTCTCGGCTTCGGCCGCTACCACGGCGGCGACATCGAGAGCTGCATCCAGTTTCTCGACAACGGCCTCGAGCTGGTACGCAAGGGCGCGTCCTATCGCGATGCCGCCGCGGAGCTGCTGCGGCAGTGTGCCGAGACCGGCGAGATGCCGCCGGGATTCGGCCATCGCTTCCACACGCGCGATCCGCGGGCGGCGAGGCTGTTCCAGATGGCGCTCGAGCTCGAGGTCGAGGGGCACCACGTCCAGATGATTCGCGCGGTGGAAGTGATGCTGAGCGAGCATCCCGATCGCGAGGGACGCGTTACGCCGGTCAATGTCGACGGTGCGATTGCCGCCATCTGTGGAGACCTGGGACTGCCGCCGGCGATCGCCGATGCGCTCTTCATCATCTCGCGCGTGCCGGGGATCGCGGCGCACGCCTGGGAAGAACGCGAGCGGCAGGCGCCGATGCGCGAGATCGATCCGAAGGAGCATCTGTACGATGGGCCGTCGGAGAGGCGGGTGCCCGAGCGGAGGAAGTAGACGCGGATCTGCGCGCATTCAAGCCGATCAACGGAGCGCGGATCTGCGCGGATAGTGTCATCAACGGGACGCGGATGCACGCGGATCTCTCGGAAAAACGGAACGCGGATGCACGCGGATCTCTCGGAAAAAACGGGACGCGGATGCACGCGGATCTTTCAGGAGAACGGAACGCGGATTTTTACGGATTCTTAGAACGGGACGCGGATGTGCGCGGATCTACTGGCGGCTGAATTGCGGCTGCGCGCGCCCATGAGGTACACTCGGCATCCTACACACTAGGTTGGGCGCTTGGCTCAGCGGTAGAGCACCGCCTTCACACGGCGGGGGTCAGTGGTTCGAATCCACTAGCGCCCACCAACCTTCGCTCATGAATGTACGCGAAGGTTGCCCCCCGTAGCGCTTCGCGCCAAGGTGGGCCGCAGCGCGAGCGAACGAGCTACGGTTGGCAGGCCAACCTTCTTTTCGATTCTGACCTCCCTCGCTCTGTGGCGATGATCTCGCCTTTCGACGCTGAACCATGGGAACACACGATGGCCAAGACCCTTTACATGGTGATCGAGCTTTTCAAGGGAGGCGATGCCGTCCCCGTCTACCGACGGTTTCGAGATCATGGACGACTCGCGCCGCAAGGTCTCACCTATGTTTCGAGTTGGGTGGACACAAAGTTCGAGCGCTGCTACCAACTCATGGAAACCGATGATCCGCAGTTGCTGGACGACTGGATTGCGCAGTGGAGCGACATCGTGGACTTCGAGGTGTATCCAGTCGTCCCATCAGCGGAGGCAGCCGAAAGGATCGCTCCTCGGTTATAGCTACGGTTCGCAAGCCAACCTCAACGACGCCTCTTGATGAGCTCTGAGGGGCGCATCCTTTCAAAGTGGCCCGGTCTCTGCAAGATTGACCCCCGAGGAGGGTCACCATGCCGCAGACTACGACACAGGTAGACGCTCACGCGTTCGTGAAGAGTTTTCACGGCGTCCGCTACCATGTGAAAGATGTGGCTCGTTCCGTGACGTTCTACACCGAGCGGCTCGGTTTCAAGCTGGAGCATCAGCAACTTCCCGCGTTCGCAAGCGTGTCGCTCTCGGATACACGAATCCTGCTGAGTGGCCCGGGAGCGTCAGGCTCTCGGCCGATGCCGGACGGCCAGCGGCAAGAGCCTGGCGGCTGGAATCGCATCGTTCTGAGAGTCGCGGACCTGCCGGGATGCATTGCCGCACTCAAGAGCGCCGGCCTCCGCTTTCGAAATGAGATGGAAACCGGTCCAGGCGGGCGGCAGATTCAGATTGAGGATCCCGACGGCAACCCGATCGAGCTGTTCGAACCAGCGCGATAGCGCCGACGCGAGACATCAGGGCGTGCTGCCGATCAGCGGCCGCCAGGGGCGCTGCCCGCGACGCGCACGGCGCTCAATCCCGCCGGCATCTCTCCGACCGACGTCAACGACCGCAGCGCCTCAATCTCATCGCGCACCATCGGATACGCGTTCACGCGCGGGGCGATGAGCGCTGCGGCGCCGGGATTTCCCGCCAGCGACTCGCGCGTCAGCAGCTGCACTCTCGGCTCGTAGCCGGCATGCGGATACAGGCCGCTCTGCACGAGCAGGACTGGCTCGTGGCGAAGCAACTGGACGGCAATCGGAACCGCAGCGACCTCTGGCCTCCACGGACGCAGGCTGTACCCGCGGCTGCCGGCCCCGACGAGCAGCGCCGCCGACAGCACGAGCGCGGCTGCCCCGAGTTGTGCGCGCCCGTCGTTGGGCATGAGGAGCCGCATCAACGTCAGGGACCCGGCGCCCGCCGCGATCGTCAGGAACGGCACGAGGATGATGGCGTAGTAGATGCCGAACGCCCGCATCTGCTCGTTGGCCGCCGCGCCGTACAGCAGCGCGATGGGCAGAATGCCGACGAACCACCGCCAGCCGACCGCCGGAAGGAACAGGAATGGCGCGAGCACGTTCATCAGAAACCCTGACGTGAGCGCGCGTGAGATCACCGAGGCTGGATGCGACAGCATCCCGAGCAGGGCGGCGAGCGGCGTCGCGCCAAAGTTCGACCAGTAGGACGAGTAATGAGGACGCTGGCCGTAGGTCAGGCGCGGCACGATCACACCGAAGTACAACGCGAGGTTCGCCAGCGCGGCGACAATTGGCACGACCAGGAACAGGATTCGCTCGCGGCCGCTCATCGCGCGATACCTGACCAGCGCCAGGCTCACGGCCACACCGAAGATCGGCATCACCGCGTCCTCCTTGAGCAGCACCGTCGCGAGGACCGCGCCGAGAAACGAGAGGCGCGCACCGCGCAGGCCGGCGTCGATCATCCAGGGAACCAGCCAGGCGTAGAGCACTTCAGGGTGGAACCCGTAATTCAGCGTCCGCGCGGTGTTGTCGTTGAACGCGAAGGCGAGCGCGGTCGCAACGGCGAGCACGCCGCCCGCGCCGATCCGCTGCATGATTCGGCAGATGTAGACAGCCCCCGCGCAAATCGGAATCACCGAGAACGCGAGCAGCCACATCGGGCTGGGATGGACGGCGTACACGAAACAGATCGGGACGAGGCTCCAGAACGCGTGCACCTGGAGCAGCGAACGGTGCGCGAGATCGAGGTTGTCCGCTGATTCGACGAACAGCGGCCGCCCCTGCACGGTCTGAGCGCAAGGACGATCGAAGTACACCGTGAAATCGACAGCGTTGATGTCTGTAGACCTGAAGCGTGTCAGGACGATCCAGAACAGGAGAATAAAGAGGACGCAGGCGCCGAGCCACAGGGTTGTGCGCGAAGGAACCCACCGGCTGACGGACTGCCGATCGGCTTCGGTCCACTGCCACGGCCGGACGATGGCGATCGCGAGAAGCAGGCTCGGGACGAGCACTGCAGGCAGCCGCAACACGGCCGGCCGGCCGATGAGCGGCTGTGCAATGAGAATGGTCAGCGCGAGGAACCCGATTGCCCCCAGCGCCCACCTTCGCCAAGGCTCCGGCGCGGCGGGCCGAGCGCCGGGGGCGTCAAGATCCAGATGTCTTGGCCTGGGCGATCAGCAGGTTGATGATGCGCGACGTAGCGCTGGTCGGCATCCGAGAACGCCTTCATGTAGACGTCCTCGGTCAACTTCGCCTTCTTCCAGTCGCCGTCGAAGGCGTAGGACTTGTTGCCATGCTCGTACGAGTCCGCGACCTGATCGCCGTTCGGCTTGGCCACCAGCCCGTTGCAGCTCTGATCGATGATGAAGACCTTCGTGCCCGCGACCGACGCCGAGTTGAGATCGATGTAGATGTCCCGATAGTTCTTGGCGGCCATCTTGTCGACGAGCAGCGGCGGCGCCGCGTACTTGGCAGAGACCACGAGCAGCTGCGCGCCCGGAAAATACAGGGCCGCGACCCACGTTCCAGGCTCGCCCGGATCGGGCGCCGCGATGGCCTCGAGCTTCGCCGCGTCGAGAACCTTCGCGAGCTCCTTGACCGCAGCCGACGACAGCGTTTCCTTGTCCTGCGCCTCCGCAAACGCGGAGACACCGGCAAGCAGCATGGAACAGAGCAGGATTGACGTGGGCATCCTCATGGCAACCTCGTAAGGTATGGGAGCCATGGTTCTACCACAACGGGGCTAGCCGATAAAGAGGGGATCCTCTTCGTCGGCGGTCCGTCCGTGCCGGGGGGCCAGCTCGCGGAACCCTCGAATGGCGCCGAGGGTGGCCTTGACGGCCGCGACGATGGCCAGTCCCTCCCGGGCAGGCGTCACGATCGCATCCTGGACGACCCGGGACGTGTAATCGACCCGGCCGGACAGCTCGGTGAGCAGCTTGTCGACCTTCTGCGCCTGGGCGGTCGCCAGGGCCGCCGTCTTCGACGCTTCGTCCGCGACGGCGTGCGCCTTGGCGATGAGCGGACGGATATCCTGCTGCACGGTGGCGAGCGTCTTCTGCGCCTCGCGCATCGCGCGCGCCGCCACCACGACGGCGCCGACCTGGATGAGGGCCATGATGAAGGTGGCCGCCGCAATCACGCCCAGGAAGGCCTCGGTCAAGCTCACAGCGTGTCCCCGGCCCCCGGCGGTGTCGCAGCCGGTCCCGCTCCGCGCCTGGTTGTAGGCGTCGCGGCCGCGCTCGACCGCCGACGAGAAGGTGTCGCGCTGGCGGTTGATGAACTCGCGGCCCTGCCGCGCGGCCTCGGTCGCCTTGTCGCGGCTTTCCCGCGCCTTGTCGCCGAGAATCCGCCGCATCTCTTCGCCGGTCGTCGGCGCCACCAACAGCGCGACCGCGGCGCCCGTGATCGCACCCAGAAGAAAAGACACCACGATGGTCCCGGCGGCTCCCGCGTCGTCTCTCGCCATGTCTCGTGCTCCGCTGCTAGAAGATGCTGACCCTGACGTTGAGGTACTTCTTTGGATCCTTACGGATGTCGCCGATGAGCGCGCGCAGCTCGCTCGCGGCGGCATTCATGTTCTCATATAACTGCTTGTCGTGCAGCAGCTGTCCGGCTGTCCCCTCCCCGCTCTGCAGCCCCTCGACGAGCTTGTCGATTCTGCCGCTCAACGCGTTGATCCGGTCGTAGAGCTCCTTCTCGGTGAGCAGCTTGCCGAGCGTGTTGTCGTTGGAGTTCATTCGGGACGTTACCTTGTCGAAATTTCCCGCGGCCGACGTCAGCGACTTGGCCAGTGCCTCGTCCTGAAGCAGCTTGCCAAGGCTGCCCTCCCCGCGGTTGATGCGGCCGGTGATTTCCTGGAGCCCGGCCATCGACGCGTTGAGGCGGTTGTACGCCGACGGGATCCTTGATCAGCGACCCGAGCGTGCCGCGGCCGTCGCGCAGGCTCGCCGGCGACGCCTTCAGCGGCGGCGACGAACTGCGGTGATCTCCTTATACAGCGCGTCGTCCGAGAACAGCTTGCCGACGGTCCCCCTGCCGGCACGCACCTCCTTCAACAGCGCGTTGATCTGCTCGAGCGACTGCGTCGCGCCCGCCGCGACGTCGGACAACTGCCCGGCCGCCCGCTCCGATGGAATGAAGTCGCCGTCCTTCAGCGGCGTTCCCTGCGACGAAGGGCTGATGTCGATGATTGGCTCGCCGAGCAGGCTCAACGAGCCGATCGACGCCCGCGAGTCGGTGGTGATCCGCGACTGCATGTCCTTGTTCACTTTGAGGAAGACGTCGACTTCGGAGCCGGCGAACTGGATGTCGTCCACCTTGCCCACCTCGACGCCCGCGACGCGGACGACGGCGCCCGGTTTGAGGCCCGGCGACGTCGATGAACCGCGTTTTCAGGTTGTATTGCTGCCAGAAAAAGCCGCCCGCCCCACCAACCGCGACGATGAGCATGGCCGCGAGCACCAGCGCGGCGACGGCAATGATTCCGATTTTCAGCTCGGACCAGGCGAGCGATCGTGTCCGTGGCATAAAGTCTCTCTCACTCGATCATGAAAGGAACGCGGCGATGTAGGCGTCCTTCTGTTGAGCCTCGCGCAGCTCGGTGGCGTTTCCCTCGAAGTGGATCCGGCCGTCGCGCAGCAAGATGAACTCCGCTTCGTCTTCCTTCTGAGGCGTCGCGCGCTCGAGCCGCATCCGCCGGTCGTCGCCGGCGCCGGTGCCGAACGCGCTGTGCTCGGCGACGTAGAACGCGTCGCGGAGCTGGTGGGTCACGAGAATCGAGCTGACGCCTTCGAGGTCGCGCAGCTTGACGATCTCCTGGTCCACCGTCAGCGCGGTGATCGGATCGAGCCCGGTCGTCGGCTCGTCGTAAAAGAGAATTCGCGGCTTGGCGGCCATCGCCCGGGCAATCGCCACCCGCCGCCGCTGACCGCCGGACAGCTCCGACGGCATCCGGTCGATGAAATCCCTGAGCCCGACGAAGCCGAGCACTTCTTCGACCCGCCGATCGACGTCGGCAGCCGGCCAGTGCAGCTCCTCGTCCAGTTTGTAGCCGACGTTCTCGCGGACGGTCAGCGAGTCGAACAGCGCGCCTTCCTGGAACACCATGCCGAGATCGGCGCGAACCGCCATCAGCTGATCTTCCGTCATGCTGTCGATCTGCTCGCCGTTGACGAAGATCCGTCCCGCATCCGGCTTCAGCAGCCCGAGAATCAGCCGCAGGATCGTCGACTTGCCGGCGCCGCTCGCGCCAAGAAAGATCTTGGTGTGGCCGGTCCGCAGCGTGAAGCTCACGTTCCGCAGGATCACCTTATCGTCGAACGCCAGCTCGATGTCGTCGAACACGATGATCGGCCCGCCGTGCGCGAGCGCCTCCTCGAGGAGCGGCGGGCGTGGTGCTGGCTTGGCGGTCGTCATCAGTACATCAACACGATGAGCAGCTGCGTCACCAGATAGTCCACGGCGATGACCGCAACCGAGCTGGCGACCACCGCGTTGGTCGTCGAGCGGCCGACACCCTGGGTGCCGCCGGTCGTGCGCATGCCAACGTGACAGCCGAGGCTGACGATGGTGAAGCCGAGCACGAACGGCTTGATCAGGCCCATCCAGACGTCCTGTATGAACAGTCCCTGCACGACCGAGTTCCAGTAGACCGACGAGGCGACGCGCAGCAGGCTGAAGGTCACCAGCCATCCGCCCACCATGCCGACCGCGGTCGAGATGACCGTGAGGATGGGCACCATGAACAGGCCGGCGAGGATCCGGGGCAGCACGAGCTTGCGAATCGGATCGGTGCCGAGCGCGCGCAGCGCCGCGATCTGATCGGTCACCACCATCGACCCGAGCTCGGCGGCGATGCCCGACCCGACGCGGCCGGCGACCATCAGGCCGGTGAGCACCGGGCCCAGCTCCTTCACCATCGACGCGCTGACCAGGCGGCCGACCATCGAGCGCGCGCCGAACTGGTCGAGGGTCTGGCCCGACTGAAGCGCCAGCACCATGCCGGTGAACATGCCGGTGAGCAGCACGACGGTGAGCGAGCCGACGCCAATCGCGTCGAACTGCTCGACGACGTCCCGGAAATAGAACGGCGGCGTGACGAGCGCCCGCCCGACCTTGCCGAGCATGCGGACGTACTCCTGCACCTCGAGCAGCGCCGCCTTGATCCATTCGACGAATCGCGAAATCACGTCAGCGCCTGCTCCCGACAAGTCCCAGCTCGCGCGTGCGAAGCTGCTTGATCCGATCGCGAAGGGTGGCCGCCTTCTCGAACTCGAGGTTGGCTGCCGACGCTTTCATCTGTCGCTGCAGCTCGGTGATGTGCGCCTCGAGCTCGCCGTGGGTCTTGAACTCCTCGCCCGGATCGGCCGACACGGTGACGTAGTCGCGCTCGTAGATGCTCGTGAGCACCTCGTCGATGCTCTTCACAATCGATTGCGGCGTGATGCCGTTGACCCGGTTGTATTCCTCCTGGATCGCCCGGCGCCGCTCGGTTTCGTCGAGCGCGTGCCGCATCGAATCGGTGACCTTGTCGGCGTACATGATCGCGCGGCCGTTGACGTTGCGCGCGGCGCGGCCGACGGTCTGGATCAACGATCCGCCCGAACGGAGGAACCCTTCCTTGTCGGCATCGAGAATCGCCACCAGCGACACTTCCGGGAGATCGAGTCCCTCGCGGAGCAGATTGATGCCGACCAGCACGTCGAATTCGCCGCGGCGAAGATCCCGCAGGATCTGGATGCGCTCGAGCGTGTCGATATCCGAATGGAGATAGCGGACCTTGACGGCCAGCTCCTGGTAATACTGCGTGAGGTCTTCCGCCATGCGCTTGGTGAGGGTCGTCACCAGCACGCGCTCGCTCCTGGCCGCGCGCTCGCGAATCTCGCCCAGCAGATCGTCGACCTGGCCGCGAACCGGCCGCACTTCGATGACCGGATCCAGCAGGCCGGTCGGCCTGATGATCTGCTCGACCACCGCGCCTCCGGAGTGGCGCAGCTCGTAAGGTCCGGGCGTGGCGCTGACGAACAGGCGCTGCCCGACGCGCTTCTCCCACTCTTCGAAGTTCAACGGCCGGTTGTCGAGCGCCGAGGGAAGGCGGAAGCCGTATGCCACCAGCACTTCTTTCCTCGATCGATCTCCGTGGTACATGCCGCGCACCTGCGGCACGCTCTGGTGGCTCTCGTCGACGATGGTCAACGAGTCCGGCGGAAGGTAATCCAGCAGCGTCGGCGGCGGCTCGCCCGGCTGGCGGCCGTTCAGGTGCCTGGCGTAGTTCTCGATCCCATGGCAGTAGCCGATCTCCTTGATCATTTCCAGATCGAACATCGTCCGCTGATGGATCCGGTGCGCCTCGAGCACCTTGCCTTCCGATTCGAGCTGCCCGCGGTACCACGCCAGCTCCGCCTTGATGCTTTCGACCGCCTGTTTCGTGCGATCGCGCGAGGTGACGAAGTGCGTCTTCGGATAGACGGCGACCTTGTCGTGGCGCCGGAACGTCTTCCCGGTCAGCGGATCGAAGGTGATCAGCTCGTCGACTTCGTCGCCGAACAGCTCGATGCGGAGCGCCTGGTCCTCGTACGACGGATAGACCTCGACGATATCGCCGCGGACCCGGAAAACGCCGCGATTGAACTCGTAGTCGTTGCGTTCGTACTGGATTTCGACCAGCTTGCGGAGGATCTGCTCGCGATCGATGCGCTGGCCGCGTTCGAGCGGCAGCATCATCCCGTAATACGCTTCCGGCGATCCGAGGCCGTAGATGCAGGACACGCTGGCGACGATGATGACGTCGCGCCGCTCGAAGAGCGAGCGGGTCGCCGACAGCCGCATCCGGTCGATCTCGTCGTTGATCGTGGCTTCCTTCTCGATGTACGAGTCGGTGCTCGGCACGTAGGCTTCCGGCTGGTAGTAGTCGTAGTAGCTGACGAAGTATTCGACGGCGTTCTCCGGGAAGAACCGCCGGAACTCCTGGTACAGCTGCGCCGCCAGCGTCTTGTTGTGCGCCATCACCAGCGTCGGGCGGTTCACGTGCGCGATGCACTGCGCCATCGTGAACGTCTTGCCGGAGCCGGTGACGCCGAGCAGCACCTGGGCCGCATCGCCGCGCCGCAGGCCCTCGACGAGCTCATCGATCGCGCGGGCCTGATCGCCGCGCAATTCGAAGTCGGTCACGAGCTTGAACTGGTCGGTACTTCGAGGCCATGTCGTATCGGATACAGAGCTGTCCCGAGGAGGGACAGGAACCCCAGATCGTACACCACTGCGCGGGGAAACGGGAACTGGGTGCGGCGCCCGGCTCAGCGCCCGGACCCTTCTCGGTAGGGCGCGAAGTATCCGGGCCGCGTCCGGATCTTGACGTTCTTCAGATCGGGCCGATTCAGGCGGAGCTGGACGCGCCTCCAGCCGCCGTCCGCGCGGGTGTTCGACGAGACGTAGCCGAGGCTGTAGCGCGCCGCGATCTCGCGCTGGATGCCCTCATAGACCTTGTCGAGATCCTTGAGGCTCATCGGAAAGAACGCCTGCCCGCCCGTCGTCAGCGCCATGCGCTGCAGTTGCATCCTCTGTTCGGTGCGAGCGGAGCTCGGATATTGCTCGAGGTACCCGATCACATACAGCGTGACGTCCGAGGCCTTCAACAGATCCAGCAGCTCGTGAAGCGTAATCGCGCTGCGCGTGTCGCCACCGTCGGTATACACGAGGAGGATCTTCTGGCCGTTCTGGCTCGCCGCGCCATGCAGGTAAACGCCAATCGCGTCGTAGAACGCCGTCCATCCTTCCGGCTTCTGCATCCGGATCCGCTCGATGAGACGCTGATATTCAGTCGCCGCGTAGCGGCTGATGCGCACCTCGGTGTCGAAGTTGACGAGCGTGACGTCGGCGGCCGACTCGTTCGCGTTCAGGAACTTCACGACCGCCGTCCGGACTTCGCGGATGTCGCCTTCCATGCTGCCGCTGGTGTCCAGCGCCAACCCGAGGTGGAGCGGCAGCGCATCGCCCAGCTTGGTGCCCTCGCTCGGATCGCCTTCCGCGAAATAGGTGATCGTCTGGCGCTTGCCGTCCTCCACCAGCTCGAAGTCGTCTGGTGTGAGGCCGGTGACGGGCGCGCCCTGCTTGTCGGTGACGACAACCGCGAAATGGACGAGATCGACGCCGGTGCGGAACGTCTGCTGAGCCAGCAGCGGGGCCACGGTCAATGCCGCGGCGGTCGCTCCAATCACCACAGTCGAACGCATAGGCTAGAACACCTTGTAGGCGGTCACCCGGAAGACGTGCGTGCCTCGTCCTCCATCGGAGTTTCGTCCCTGCACACCGTAGCCCCACTCGCCGGCAAGCAATGTGCCGAACGGCGCCGGCGTTTCGATCGCGGCGCCGATTCCGGTGAACGGGTGGAATCCTTTCCCGAATCCCGGATCCTGCACGAACGCGAAATCGGCGAAGCCGTCGAGCCTCAGCCGCCCGCCCACTGACCAGGCGACAGCGTTTCTGACGACGGCGCCGCGATCATACCGGATCAGGGCCGAAGGATAGCCATGAAGTCTGTTGTCGAAGGCGCCGAACGCGAAACGGCTGAACCGATCGAGATCGTGACCGCCCATCCAGCTTCCCTCGACGTGCGCGACCAGCCGCGGCGTCACGACCGCCGACCGACCGAGCGTGAGTCCGTAGCGCTGGAAATCACGATGCCGCGACGCGTCATCTTCGCGGCCTGACCAGCCCCACGGCCGCCACCCGGAGCGGATCGCCGGCGACCACCATGCGCTGGCGTTCCAGCCCGCCTGATGGAAGTCGAGCGAGAAGCGGAGCGCGTGCGCGAGCTGGGAGGAAGGAACCATGAAGTCCGTGTCGGTCGTGTCCGCACGGTCGTAGTGCGTGTAATCGAGCTCGTACCCGCCGCGCAGCGACAGCCGCGGCGACAGCGGCCGGACGAACCACACCGAGGCGTGGGCCGGCCGCTGACGCACGTTCTGCGCATACTGCTCCCGACCGTCCTCGAACGCGCGGTCGTTGTAGGCGCTGGCGATGCCAAACGCCCTTCCTGCGATCTGCCACCGCGTCCCGTTGATCGACGGAATGGAGAATGCCAGCTGCCCGAACGTGCCGCCGTAGAACCCATTGAACTGCGTGCCGGTTCCAAACAGATCGAAATCGACGTAGCTCACGCCGGCAAACGGCAGCGGGGTCGAGATGTTGGGATCGACGATCGTCCCGGCAACGATCGTCCGCACGCGTTCGGCGGGTCTCACCACCTGACGTTCAACGGCCTGCGGCGAGGGTTCGCCTGAGTTGTTCGAGGGCGGCGCGGCAAGATACCGGTAACCCTCCGGCGTATCGCGCAGCATGATGTTGCGCGATGCGTATGCGAGGCGACGCCTCTCGTCGAAGTCGGGCGGGTTGATCTCGTGCCGGTCCAGCGACACGACACGCTCGATGGGCGTGCGGTGCGCGGCTCCTTCGTAGACCTGGTTCGTTCGCGATCTGGTGAGCAGCCACAGACCGGGGGCCGATCGCGAGAACTCGTCGGTCTGCTCTGACGCGAGAATTGGACCGCGCAGGTTGGTTTGCACGGCCGAGACTCTGACCAGCGCGAATTCGTCGACGCTGATCCACGCGCGGCCACGAAACAACGACTCGCCAGGCCGTACCGGCTCGAAGCCGACGACATAGGACGGGGTGCCGGCGATCGTTTCTGTCCCATGCAGCGAGTAGCGGTAGGCATTCGACAGCTCGATCGCGAGCGGAGGCGAGGCCACCCGCTCGGGCTCGAGGAGCGGGAGACGCGGCACGCCGCTGCCCACGTCCAGACCGTTGACCTTCACGCGGCGCTGCTCGATGTCGGTGTGAGTGGCGCCGCGGTAAATAAACGTGTCCGCCGTGATCGTCAGCGGCGCCGGAAAGCCTGGCGCCTCGAAGGTCAGCGTCATGCTGCCCGAAGAGATCTCTGTCCGGACGGCGGCGCGCTGTCTGGCCGCCGCCGCCTGATGGCGCGCGATGATTTCATCGATCGTCAACTGGCGCGGCGCCCGCACGTCGACCTCTTCCCCGAGCGCGCGGGTCAACGCCGACACTGCCCGACCGAACGCCGCCGGATCGCCGGGCGCGCGCCACACTGACCGCTCGGCGCCGTCAGCCAGAGCGTACTGTCCCGATCTCTCGTCGAGAGTGCCGGCAAGCTCCCACCAGCGAACGGCCCCCTGCGGTCGCTCCGGGCTGACGATGACGTCGACGTAGGAGCCGGCATCCTGGGAAAGGAGGGACCGAAGGAGATCGCGCGAACCCTCCACCGCGATGATGACGTCGCGCGGCATCGCTGCGCGCACGGCGGTGACACGCCGTTTCACTTCGAACGCGACTCGGTCGGTTGGCAAACCGGTACCGTCGAGCGTCAGGAGGACACCCGGGCGGCCGCCGCGTGCGCGGATCGCTTCGTGTGCGGCCGCCATGGCCGTTTCGGAGTCCGACCTCAGCCGGATGAGCACATCCATGCCGTCGAGCGACGATGGGAGAGGCACTCCGGCCGCCTCGATGAGGATGGCGACGCAACCCGCGCAGGGGCCAGATTGGGCAGCCGCCCGTAACGGGGTCGCGAGCGAGCCGAGCCCGGCGAGAAGTGTCACGAAACGAAGCGCGCGGCGCGCAGACTTCACACCAGCATCGTACAGCCTTGCGTCTCGTGTGAAGATCTGCGAAATTCCGTGCCCCTCCCACTTCTTTAAACAGGCGTATAATCAGAGATCTGGTCATGGACACCCTGCGGCCCCCGGCAGCGGGCCAGGTGAGGGTCGGCTGACGTGCGCGTCTTTGCCGTTTGTCAAGACGAGCTCGTCATACGCTCACTGGACGAGGTGCTGCTGCCGAGCTTTGAAGTCGATTTTCTCGTCGAAAGCCGCCCGATGGCGCGGCGTCTCCATGACGCCGGCATCCAGGTCATCACCGGCGACCCCCGCAGGATAGACACCTACCTCAAAGCGGACATCTCCCCCAGCACCTGTTTCATCGTCGAAGACAACGGCCGGAAGAGCGTGCGCAAGGTGATCTCCGCGATCCGCGACGCCGGCGGCACGCTGATTTACGTGCTGCACAGCGGCGCGCGGCCGGCGCGCAACGGCGAGGCGCTGCGATCGGCCATGCCCGACGTGACGCACATGGATCTGGCGGAGTTGATCCGCCCGACCCTCGTCACCGAACTGAGCCGCTCGCTGACGCGCGCGCGGGTGCAGCAGTATCAGCGGTACTTCGCCGACGCCGACCGCGTGCTGATCCTGCTCCACAACGATCCGGACCCCGACGCGCTGGCAAGCGGCCTCGCGCTGCGCAATCTTTTGCGGCGCACCAAGACCACCGCGATCATCGGCGCGATGCAGGGGGTCAGCAGGCCGGAAAACCTGCGCATGGCCAACATGCTCGACATCCACGTCGAGCAGATCACCGCCGTGTCGCTGCGCGAGTTCGAGCGCATCGCGACGGTGGACGTCCAGCCGCACTACTTCGGCGGGCTGCTCGATCGCGCGGATCTCGTCATCGATCACCACCCCGAGCAGCCGGGCTACAGCGCCGTGTTCAAGGACATCCGCGCGGACTACGGATCGACGTGCACGATCCTCACCGAGCACCTTCGCGCGGTCGACGTCAACATCTCGGAGCGCACCGCGACGGCGATGCTCTACGCGATCAAGTCCGACACGCTGTTTTTTGCGCGCCATACCAACCGCGTCGACCTGGAGGCGTTCACCTTCCTGTATCCGCTCGCGGATGCGGCGCTCATCAGGAAGATGGAAGGCGCCGAAATCACGATGGAGCGGCTGGAGTACGTGACGCGCGCGAGCCAGGGCGGCATCCTGCGCGATCAGGTGTTCAGCGCGTTCATCGGCGAAGCGCCGCGCGAGGACTTCATCCCCTACACCGCCGACTTCTTCCTGCAGCTCGAAGGGGTGAAGTGGACGATCGTCGCCGGCGTGGTCAGCGGCGCGCTGATCGTGAGCGTCCGAAATCTCGGCTACTCGCGCAACGCCGGCGAGTTCGTCCGGCGCTGGTTCGGCGATGTCGGCAGCGCCGGCGGGCACCGCGCGATGGCCAAGGCGGTCGTTCCAATCGACCGTTTCCGCCAGAAGTTCGGCGAGCTCTCGGGGCCGGCGATCACCGCCCGAATCGCGGAGATCGCCGAGCAGTTCCTGCACGAGCCGGCGATCGAGAAGAAGAAGGAAGCGGTCGCCCGCTGATCGCTCAGCGGAGCGCCTGATCGAGATCCGCGATCAGGTCGTCCGCATCCTCGAGGCCCACCGACAGCCGCGCCATACTGTCGGTCACCCCCGCGCGCTCGAGCTCCTCGGGCGAATGTCCCCACTGAGACGTCAGCAGCGGCAGGCTGCACAGGCTCTCGACGCCGCCCAGGCTGGCGGCGCGCTTGAACACCTGGAGCCGATCGAAGAATCGGGCGGCACGTTCGTAGCCGCCGCCGAGATCGACGCAGACCATGCCGCCGAAGCCGCGCATCTGCCGCGCCGCGATCGCATGATCGGGGTGTGACGGCAGGCCCGGGTAGTAGACCGTCCTCACGCGGGAGTCCTTTTCGAGCCATCGCGCCACGACCAGCGCGTTCGCGTTCTGACGGTCGACACGGACGGCGAGCGTCTTCAGTCCCCGCCCGAGCGCGTACGCCGCGTACGGGTCGAGAACCGTTCCGATCTGCTTCCTCACCTTCAGCATCTGGTCGATCATCCCCGCCGGCCCGGCCAGAACGCCTGCCGTGACGTCGCTGTGTCCGTTGAGGTACTTCGTCGCGCTGTGCATCACCAGATCGACGCCGAGCGCGATCGGCTGCTGATTGATGGGACTCGCGAACGTGTTGTCGATCACGCAGACCACTTTCCGGCTCCGGCAGGCGGCGGCGACTTTCGCAACGTCCACGCACCGCAGGGTCGGGTTGATGGGCGACTCGAACCACAGCAGCCTGGTGCGCGAAGAGATCACCTTCTCGGGCTCGCGCAGCTCGTCGATCGACACGAAGCGCGACGAGATTCCGAACTTCGGCAGCAGATCGCCGATGAGGTGCAGCGTCCCGCCGTAGATTGCCGAGCTGCAGACGATCTCGTCGCCGCTCGACGTCAGCGCGAGCAGCGCCGTCACCGTCGCCGCCTGACCGCTCGACAGCACGAGCGCCGATTCGGCCCCCTCGAGCGCCGCGATCTTCTTTTCGACCTCCATGACCGTAGGGTTCGTGTAACGCGAGTACAGGAACTTCGACCCTCGTCCCTCGTTGTAGTCCTTCACCTGCTCCGCGTTCTCGAACACGAACGTGGTGGTCTCGTAGATGGGCGTCGTGAGCGGCGCCGCGCTCTCGCGCACACTGCCCTCCGGCCGATGGATCAACTCGGTAGCGGGTTTCATTTTTTCCTTTCGGAATCTTTCCGGCCCCTGGCCCCTGGTCCCTGGCCCCTGAAGAAACTCTGTCGCAGTGTCGCCCGACCGGGCAAATCCCAACCGGCTATTGGACCGTTTCGATTCGTTCGCCGCTGCCGCCGACGACCGGCTCGATGAACAGCCGATAGGCGTCTTCGTAGCCGCGGTTCACGAGTTCGGCGAGCGTGTGGACGCGATCGGAGCGCTCGTCGTAGACGCCGTCGAAGTCGAGCGGACCCAGCGGATTGTGGACGGGGCGAATCACGTACAGGCCGGCAAACCGGCCGGACGCGTGCTCGACGACGTCTCGGAGGGCGGCGCCTTCGAAGGTGGCGAGCGGCTCGCCGGCGCGGCCGCGCACGTCCGCGCGTCCCGCGCTCAGCTCGTGAGGGCCGCCCGCCGCCGACACCGGCGCGACGATGATGATCTGCTCGGCGCCGGCAGCGGCGACCTCCTCGAGGAGCCGCAGCAGCCCGCCAGGACGATCGCACACGCGATGCGTCTCGCCGCGCCACGGGCCCTCCGGCGCGAACGTCATGAGGTGGGGCTCGCACGCGACTGGCAGCGCGAGCGCGGCCGCCATGGCGTCGATCGCGTGCTCGCGCGCGACCCCCGCGAGGTCGAACGCTTCCGCCTGCCGGCTCGCGCCCGCGGGTCCGGGCCTGGTGAAGAACCGCGCGCGATGGACGCCCGTCAGCAGGCCGAAGACCAGATCGCGGCGGGCGTCGAGATCGTGTACGGCGATGAGCAGCTCGCGGAATCCCGGCTGACCGAGGTTCTCGTGCAGCAGTTCGAGGTAGCGCCGCGCGAGCTCCGCCGCCGGCGGCGCGGCCAGCGGCGCCGCCCCGCGAATCAGCCCCCAGAGCTCCGACTTGAACCGCTCGGTCAGCGAATCGGGAGAAAACGGACCGCCGAAGACGCGGCCGGCCAGCCCCTGCTGGGCGCGTCGCTTCGTGAGGCGTCGATTGAGCCCGGGGAATGCGCCGGCCAGCGCGAGCGCGACGGCGATGAGCAGCGCCAGCAGCGCGAGGCGTGGAATGAACGTCGGCAGCACCGCCGGGGCGAAGAGCGCCTCCATCCAGCGGCTGTATCCGGTCGTGAGCGCCGAGCCGATCCGCACGACGCCGACCAGGGTGAGGAGCAGGCCGACGATCGCAACCGCCACCGACAAGGCGAGCAGGACGAGCGGAACCGCAAGGATCGCGCACCCGGCGAGGAGCGCCCAGAACGCGGACTGCAGCGAACGCCGCCACCCGTAGGACGAGCGCGCCGGAGGCGACCGCCAGATCCCGCCTTCCTCCCAAAGCCGCGCGCTGCCGTCGATCGCCGCGAACATCGCGCCCGCCGCGCCGATGCCGCGCCCGGCGACGATGTCGACGCGAATGCCGGCCTCGTGCAACGCGTGCAGCACGCCGGCGTGATAGGCGCCGCCAGTGCCGGTGCCCGTCAGCACCAGCGCCGTGCGCAGCCGTGTCGAATATTGGCGGTCGGGCGAATCGGGAGTGATCACGCCCCCTCGCTTACTCGTCGTGGATGGTGAGCAGTTTGACGACCTCGAAGCGCTTGCTGCCGTTGGGCGCGCTGACGGTCACCTCGTCGCCCTCTTCCTTGTTGATGAGCGCCCGGCCGATCGGCGATGCGGTGGAAATCAACCCCTGGTCGACGTCGGCATCTTCGGGCATCACGAGCTGGTAGATGATGACCTGGCCGTTTGGATCCTTCAGGTGGACGGTGGAGCCGAACCCGACTTTGTCGTGCGGCAGCTTGTCGAGGTTCATCAGCGCGATCTCGCCGACCCGCTTCTTCAGCAGGCTGATGCGGGACTCGACCAGGCGCTGACGCTCCTTGGCCGCCTGGTATTCGGCGTTCTCGCGCAGGTCGCCCAGCTCGCGCGCCCGCTTGATCTCCTGAGGCAGTTCGGTCTTCAGCTCCTTCTCGAGCTGATGGATCTCGTCCTCGAACTTCTTCAGGATACGGCCTTTCATCGGTAAGGATGGTAACAGAAGCTATCAGCTTTCAGCTTGATCTAAGATTCCCTTGCGTCGATGCTCGGGCAGACCATTTCCCACTACCAGATTGTCGACCGCCTCGGCCGCGGCGGGATGGGTGTCATCTATCGGGCCGTCGACACCAAGCTGGGACGCCACGTCGCGCTGAAGTTCCTGCCCGACGGCATCAGCCACGACCCCGGCGTCCTCGAGCGCTTCGCCCGCGAAGCGCGGTCGGCTGCGGCGCTGAACCACCCGAACATCTGCACGATCTACGAAGTCGGCGAGCACGACGAGCGGCCGTTCATCGCGATGGAGCTGCTCGAAGGGCGCACGCTGGCGGATCACATTGGCGGCCGGCCTCTGCCGATCGGGACGTCGATCGAGCTGGCGCTGCAGATCGCCTCTGCGCTCGACGCCGCGCACACCAAAGACATCATCCACCGCGACATCAAGCCGGCGAACATCTTCGTCACATCGTCGGGCATGGCCAAGGTACTCGACTTCGGCCTCGCGAAATCCACCGTGCGGCAGGCGCAAGGCCATCCCGCGGGCTCGCCCGACAGCGCGACGGTCGCCGACACGAACGTGACGAGCATCGGCTCGACCCTCGGCACGATTGCTTACATGTCGCCCGAGCAGGCGCGCGGGCAGGATCTGGATGGACGCAGCGATCTGTTTTCGCTCGGCCTCGTGCTCTACGAGATGGTGACGGGCTGCCAGGCGTTCACCGGGGAAACGACCGCGGTGCTCTTCGACGGCATCCTGAACCGCACGCCGGCGGCGCCTTCCGAGCTGAATGCCGACGTGCCGTTCGAGCTCGAGCGGGTAATCGCCAAGTCGATCGACAAGGAGCGGGCGGCACGCTACCAGCATGCGGCGGCGCTGATTGCGGACCTCAAGCCGCTGCGCCGCTCGCCGGACGGGAGCGTGCTGTCGTCGACGGTGACGACAGCAAAGTCCGCGGCTCCCAGCGGATCGGCATGGCCGTCGGCATCCGCGCAGACGGCTGCAGCGGCCCCGCCGGTTCCGGCGCCGGCGAAGCGGCCGTTGTGGGTGCGGGCGATGCCGGTCGCCGCGGTGCTGCTGATCGCGGCGGCGGTCGCGGCGTGGCAGCTTCGCGGCCCCAGTCAGGCGCTGGCGGACAGCGACGTCATCCTGATCGCCGACTTCGAGAATTCGACCGGCGATGCGGTCTTCGACGGGACGCTGAAGCAGGCGCTCGCCGTGAAGCTCGAGGAGTCGCCGTTCCTGAACGTGCTCTCGGATACCCGCGTGCGCGAGACGCTCGCCTACATGAATCGGCCGGCGGACAGCGCGATCACGCCCCCGATCGCCCGCGAGGTCTGTCAGCGGCAGGACATCAAGGCGGTGATGCTGGGAAGCATCGCGAGCCTGGGCAGCACCTATGTGATCACGCTGACCGCCGAAGGCTGCTCGAATGGCGACGTGCTCGCACGCGAACAGTCGACCGCGTCGAGCAAGGAAGGCGTCCTGGCGTCACTCGGCGCGGCGACATCGAACATCCGCGGCAAGCTCGGCGAGTCGCTCGCCTCGATCGCGCGCACCGACAAGCCGGTGGAACAGGCGACGACCTCGTCACTCGACGCGTTGAAGGCATTCAGCCTGGGCGACCGCAAGCGGAAGTCATCGACCGATCGGGAAGCGCTCCCCTTCTTCAAGCGGGCGATCGAGCTCGATCCCGAGTTCGCTGTCGCGCACGCGCAGCTGGGCACCATCTACTCGAACCTCGGGGACCGCGACAAAGCCGTGGAGCACCGGCGCCGCGCCTACGAGCTGCGCGAGCGGGTCAGCCGCCGGGAACGCCTCTACATCGAGGGTCATTATTACAACGGCGTCACCAACGAGCCCGACAAGGCGCTCGCCACCTACGACGTCTGGAAGCAGGAATACCCGCGCGATGCCGTGCCCTACCACAACAGCGGCACGCTGTATTCGGCGCGCGGTGAGAGCGAGCGGGCGCTCGCAGCTTATCTGAAGGCGATCGAGCTCGATCCGACGCGCCGGATCACCTACGCCAACGCGTTCGGCAAATACCTCGAGGCCGGAAAGCTGGACGAAGCCGAAAAGCTGGTTCAACGTCAGATCGCGGCGCTCGGCAAATCGCCGGAAACCGGAATCCGGCTCTATCAGATTGCCGCCCGCAAGCGCGATCGGCCGGCATCCGATCGGCTGGCGGCGACGCTCGAGGACTCGCCGGCGGAATTCAACTTCCTGTCCTCCCGCATCTCGGAGTTGACGTTCTACGGACGGTTGCGCGAAGCGGCGCGGTTGAGCGCCCGGCAGATCGAGTCGTTGAAGCAGCAGAACCAGGCCGACCGCGTGATGCAGGTGCATTCCGGCCTTGCGGCGGTCGCCTCGCAGCTCGGCGCTCGCGAGCTGGCCCTGCAAGAGGCGGCTGCTGCCGCCGCGAAGCCGAGCAAGGGCGTCGACACCAACGCCAACCTTGCGTTCACGTATGCCGCATGCGGTCAGCCGGCGCTGGCGCGAAAGTATTGGGACATCGTGCTGCAGTTCCCCATCCCGGATGCGCAGGTGCGCGCGCTCGCCGAGGCGTTGTTCGCCGGCGCCCTCGCGGCGAGCGCCGGTCGGCCCCAGGACACGATCGCGCGTCTGCAGACGGTCCCTCTGGAATTGAAGAGCGCGCTCCCGACCAACGCCCTGCTCATGCGAGCCGAGGCGCATCTGGCCTTGAAGCAGTACGAAGAGGCCGAGCGCGACTTTCGCGCGGTATTGGCCCGCGACACCCATGGCCTGTTGCTCATCGCAGAGCCGCTGTCACAGGTGGGGCTCGCGCGCTCGCTGGCAGCCGCCGGCAACACCGATGCGGCGCGCCAGGAGTACGACAAGGCGCTGAAGCACTTGGATCAGGCCGACGCGGATCTCGAGCTCGTGCGCACGCTGAAGGCGGAACGTGCCAAACTCGGAGGATAGTGTCCACTACAGGCCACCGCAGAAACCTGCTGACCCACGTCGCGAGCGAGCCACGCGAACGGCCCGCCTGCGCCAAGGCTTCGGCGAGGTCGCGCCGTAGCGCTTCGCGCGAAGGCGGAAGCGCGCCGGCGCCGCGGCGCGCGAGAGAGCGTGTCGGGGAGTCCGAGGGGCGAAGCCCCTCGGTCAAAGACTAGTGGAGCGAATCTCCAGCCGGCAGAACGCGATCGTCAAGCGATTCCGCGAGCTGGCGCAGGCCAAACATCCCGACGGGGAGGTGCTCCTCGACGGTCCGCACCTGCTCGGTGAGGCGCTGTCCGCGGGCGTCCCGCTCGACATCGTTGCCCTCGCGGAGGCGGAGGCCGATCCCGAGTCGCGCCGCCTCGTCGACCGCGCCGCGAAAGCCGGCGCCAGGACGATCGGGGTAACCGCCCCGGTGCTCGCCGCCATGAGTCCTGTCCGCAACCCGTCCGGGGTGGTCGCAATCGGGCGGTTGAAAAAGGCTTCCATCGCGGACGTGCTGCGAACAGGTCCGCAGCTCGTCATGGTGCTGCACGAGGCGCAGGATCCGGGAAATGTCGGCGCCGCCATCCGCGCCGCGGAGGCGTGCGGCGCGACCGGCGCCATCGCCACCGCGCGCACCGCGAATCCGTTCGCCTGGAAGGCGCTGCGCGGCGCGATGGGCAGCGCGTTCCGGCTGCCGATCGCGACCGGAGCGTCGCTTCACGACATCTGATCAGGCGCGCAAAGAAGGCAGGAGTGGCGCTCGCTTGCGGCGGTTCCGCGCGGCGGAACGCCGCTGCCGTCAGCCGATCTTCGACAGCCGATGGCCATCCTCTTTGGCGGCGAGGGACCGGGGCTCCCCGACCAGGTGATTCAACGCGCGGACGTGCGTCTGAGCATTCCCATGCGGCCCGGCGTCGAGTCGCTGAACGTCGCCATCTCCGCGGCCATCATCCTCTACGAAGCCGGACGGCAGCGGACCGGCGGAGCCGGCGCATGACGCTCTTCGACGATGATCCGGAACCGGGCGCGGCGCCAGCCTCCTCACCGCTGGCGGAACGAATGCGGCCGCGAACGCTCGACGAGTTCGTCGGCCAGGAGCAGCTGCTCGGCCCCGGCCGCCCGCTCCGCCAGGCGATCGAACAGGATCGCCTGCAGTCGCTCGATCCTGTGGGGACCGCCCGGCACCGGGAAAGACGACGCTGGCGCGCCTGATCGCGACGCTGACCCGCGCGCATTTCACCTCGTTCAGCGCCGTGCTGTCGGGCATCAAGGAGATCCGCGCGGTCATGGCCGAGGCCGAGGAAACCCGGCGCCGATCGCGGGCCGCGCACCATCCTCTTCGTCGACGAGATCCACCGGTTCAACAAGGCCCAGCAGGATGCCTTCCTCCCGCGCGTCGAGGCGGGCGACATCGTCCTGATCGGCGCGACCACCGAGAACCCGTCCTTCGAGGTGAATTCGGCGCTGCTCTCGCGGTCGAAAGTGTATGTGCTGAAGGCGCTGGACGCGGACGCGATACTCGCAATCCTCCGCCGCGCGATCGCCGACCGTGAACGCGGGCTCGGCGCGTTCGACCTGAAGGTCGAGGAGGAAGCGCTGACCGCAATCGCGCGCTACGCGAACGGCGATGCCAGGGTCGCGCTGAACCTGCTGGAGATGGCGTCAGGCGCCGCAGTCGCGGGGTCGGGACCGATCGATGCGGCGATGGTCGCCGAGCTGGCGCAGAACCGCTCGCTGCTGTACGACAAGACGGGCGAGGAGCACTACAACCTGATCTCCGCGCTCCACAAGTCGATGCGCAACAGCGATCCCGACGCGACGGTGTACTGGCTGGCGCGCATGCTCGAGGCTGGCGAGGATCCGCTCTACGTGGCGCGGCGGCTGGTCCGGTTCGCGTCAGAAGACATCGGTAATGCCGATCCGCAGGCGTTGAGCGTCGCGGTCGCCGCCAAGGACGCGGTGCACTTCATCGGCATGCCCGAGGGCAACACCGCGCTCGCGCAGGCCGCCATCTACCTGGCGATCGCGCCCAAGAGCAACGCGGTCTACCGCGCGTATCTGGACGCCGCCGAGGCGGCCATGAAGGAAACGGCGGAACCGGTGCCGCTCCACCTGCGGAATGCGCCGACGCGCCTCATGAAGCAGCTCGATTATGCGAAGGGCTATAAGTACGCGCACGACGAACCGGAAGGGGTGGCGGACATGGAATGCCTGCCGCCCGCGCACCGCGGCCGGCAGTTCTATAAGCCCACTTCACGCGGACGCGAGGCGGCGGTGAAGAAGTGGATCGAGGAAGTAAGAAGTAAGAAGTAAGAAGTACGAAGTACGAAGTCAGAACTAAGAAGCAAGAACCTGTTCTTACTTCTAACTTCGTACTTCTTACTTCTAGTTGTCTGCAGAGATGCGTGACGCGGCGGAACATCTCGGTCCGCAGCGGCAGAATGAAGGAGAACCGGTAGTCCCCCTGCATCCGCCCGATCGGAATGCCCACCAGCTCGCCGTGCTGATTCAGCACGCCGCCGCCGGAAACGCCCGGATGGCCGTCGGTCAGGCAGGTCACCAGCTTGTTCGCGGTCTTCTGGCCGACGTAGCCGGTCGAGACGATGATGCCTTTTGAGTAGTCGTTGCCGAGGCGGAAGATCGGATCCGCAAAATCGAACGCGTAGGCCAGATTGATGTTCAGCGGCGGGAGATTGATGGCTTCCTTGACCTTGACGATCGCCCAGTCGCCCGGATCGACTTCGACTTTCGCGTCGCCGGAATCGACGACCCTCGCCGGAATCAGGCGCCCGTCGTACATCAACTTAACGGAAACGATCCGCCGGGGATCGGAGAGGCCTTCCTGTCCGAGCGCGACGACGCCGTGCTTGACCGTAATGAAGTAGCCGCCACCGAGATAGCCGGCGGTGCCGTAGCTGCTGGACCCGCGATCGTCGTAGGAGTAGAGCTCGACGAAGCTCGTGCGGCGCTCTCGCAGGAGCGTCAAGGGCAGCAGCCCCATTTCGTCCTGCAACTGGCGCTTGACGTCGGCGACGATCGCCGCGCGGTTCGCGTCCGCCAGCATGGCTGGCGCGCTCTCGTCGGCGCGCCCGGTCGTGCCCTGAGCGGCCGGCTGGACGGCGTTTCAGCAGATTGACTTCGGCTCTGAGCGCGGCAAGCTGCTCATCGCTGTCGTTTTGACGGGCGCCAAGATAGTTGCCGAGGCCGAAGAACATCAGGGCAACAAAGGACGCCAGAATGGCCGGTAGCGCGCGATGTGTAGACATTCACCTACTCCAAGTTCGGCAGCTAAACCACCCCGCGCAGGCGGAGCTTACAGCTTTGCGCACCCCGGTAGTGGGGTCGCCTTTTCGCTTGGAAAAAATTTCACACCCGAGTTGCTGGGATAAAAAAACTCTAAAGGGTGCTGACGGAACTGTCAAGTGTAAATCTTGCGTTATCAGACGGTTATGGCTGAGGTGCGCCGGATTTTGCCGCCTTTGCACGCCTATTTCAGCCGCGGACGTCCTTCCACTTCCGCCGCCGGTTTCGCCACGACCGGCGCCTCGGGCGCTCTTCTGATTCACCCCGAGCTGCTGCAGCACGGTTGGAATGTTCAGGCCGAGCGCCTCGAGCTGCTGCAGGAGGCTGAACACGACCGCGGGGCTCGTCTTCGCCAGGCGTCCGAGACTCGTGCTCCCGTTGTCGCCGTTGCCGCCGCCTTGATCGATCACCACCAGCTTGTCGATGTTGCCGAGCGGCGCGGCGACGGCGCCGAAGATTCCGGTCGAGGCCTCGAGAATCGCCGGCATCTTTTCGAGGATGGTCTGCAGGCGCGCCGCGTCGTTGAACTCCTTCCACGCTTCGGCCTTCCGAAGAATCGCGGCGGCCTCGGCGACGCCCTGCGCTTCGATCGCCTTGGCCTGGGCGAGACCAATCGCTTCGATCTTCGCCGCTTCCGCGCGTCCTTCCGCCTCCACCGCGGCCGCACGTCCGGCGCCTTCCTTGTGCAGCTTCTCCTGCTCCGCTTCCGCCAGCGAAATCATCGCGGCGCGCCGCCCTTCGGCCTCGAGAATCGCGGCCTGCTTTGACGCCTCGGCGCGAACGACAGCGGCGAGACGATCCGCTTCTGCGGGCTTGATGACGGTAGCTTCGAGCTCCTTCTGCTTTCGCAGCACCTCCTGCTCCTGAACCGCGATCATCTCCTGCGTCCGCGTGCGCTCGACCTTGACTTCTTCCGCAACGACTGCCTGACGCGCGGTGGCTTCCGACAGAGGGCCCGCCTGCTCCGCACGCGCTTTCTGCGTCTCGACTTCGGCCTGGTACTGCGCCTGGCGGATCATGAAGTCGCGCTGTGCCTGCGCAATCTCGGCGTCGGCGATGAACTTCGCCTGCTCACCCTCCTGCAGCGCCTGCGCCGACTTGATCTTCGCATCACGATGCGCTTCGGCTTCGCCAATCGTCGCGTCGCGCTTGACTTCGGCAGTCCGCCGCTTGCCGAGCGCGTTCAGATACTCCTCTTCGTCGCTGATCTCCTGGATCGTCAGCACGTCGACGCCGATGCCCATCTTCTCGAGATCGACGGCCGCCTCGGTCGTCAGCTTCTGCGCGAAGCTCTGACGATCGCTGTTCACTTCTTCAACCGTCAGCGTGCCGAGGATCGATCGCAGGTGGCCTTCGAGCGTCTGGAAGATGACCTTCTGCACTTCGACGTGCGTCATGCCGAGGAACCGTTCCGCCGACGCCTGCAGCGAGGTCTCGTCGCCGCGGATCTTCACGTTGGCGACCGCTTTCACCGAGACCGGCACGCCTTTCAGCGTGTAGGCCCGCCGGATCTCCAGCGGGATCGTCATCACGTTGAGGTGCAGGTACTCGACCTTCTCGAGCAGCGGAATGCGCAGCGCCGCGCCGCCGCGGACCATGCGATAGCCGACGATGCGGCCGTCGGGGAGCTTCCGCCTGCGGCCGCTGAGAACGGCCACCGCGTTGGGCGAGACCTTGATGTAGTTCCGGGCAATCAAATAGCTCGCCGTGATGACCGACAGCGGCACCAGCACGACGAGGACAGGCAGCAGCAGTGTTTGCAGATTCTCGACCATGGGGCCCTGCTTTCAGTGTTTCTTGACGATCACCGTTTCGCCGAGAACCTCTTCGACGCGCACCGCCGTATTCTCGGGGATAGCTTCCGGCTCGCGCGCGCGCGCGATCTTGTCCACGAGCTCCTCGCCCATGCGGCACCGTATCTGCCCGATCCCGCCGGCCGGGATGGCGACGACGACGCGGCCGATTGACCGACCAGATCCTCCGCGCGCATTTCCGACGACGCCTGCTGCCCATAGAGGAACCGGGCGAACACGTACGACCATCGAGGCGATCACAAAGCCCGTGATCACGCCGGCAATCGATGAAACCAGCGGCGACAGGCCGTAGTGAGTACCGATCGCGCCGACCGCACCGAAGGCGGTGATGAACGACGGACAACGTCCGGGTGCTGAAGAAGCCCGGACCGCCGTGGTCCATGTCGTGGTCGAGCCCGCCGCCGAGATGGTCGAAAATCTCCCCAAAGATCAGGGAAAGCAGGAGGAAAACGAACCCCGCACTGGCAATGGCCAGGAAGACAGTGAAGGCGTTCAAGGAAGGCAATAGATCCATTCGAAGCTCAGGAGTGTGTTCACTCTAGGAGCAACGGATGATTCAAGTCAAATAGACGAAGTTCAACTCTACGAAGTTCGGGAACGAGGGCTCTAACCACGCCGATACGTATTGCGCGTGGCCAGCTCCTCATCGCCCTGCGGGGTAACGTTGTACATCAGGATTTCCAGCGAATCCTCGCCGACCGGTCGGATGATCGTCTTCCAGCCCCAGTCGGGATCAGGCGGCGCGGGGTAGGTTCCGAACAGGGTGATGTCGCCGCCCGGTCCACGCGTTCCCTTCGACAGCAAGAACGTCTCGCTCTGGTGCCAGGAATCGACCCAGGCAGACGAAAACGACCCGTCCTTCTTGATCTCGGAAACGAGCATCAGGCCATCCTGCTGCGCGCCATCGGCCTCCCACGTGTATTCCACTTTCAGGATGTACCGCGCGACCTGGCTGATGAACGCGGTGGAGTCGTATTCCGTCTCCGCGGGCGTCCTCCACGGCGTGAACAGCGTACCCGATCCACGCCAGTTGCCGGTCAGCTCCGAGAGCGCGATCGTCCTCGGCATGTCTCAAATCCTTTGAAAGTTTTTCTCGATTTCGCGCCGCGACATCCTGAGGACCACCGGACGGCCGTGCGGACAGACGCTCGAATACGCCGTGCGGCGCAACTCCTCGAGGATGTACCGCATCTTCTCCAGCGTCAGCGGATAGTTCGCCTTGACGGCGGCGTGGCACGCCATCGTCGCGGCAATCCGCCGCAGCGCGTCCTCCACGCGCGCGCCGCGATCCAGCCCTTCGAGGTCCTCGGCAAGCGCCCGCACGGCCGCTTCGCACTCCGCCGGCTCGAGCAGCGCCGGGACCGCGGACAGGCGCAGGCTGTCGCCGCCGAACTCCTCGATCTCCATGCCGAAGCGATCGAGCGTCGCCGAGTGCGCCGCCAGCGCGTGACGCTGTGCCGGCGACATTTCGATCACGATCGGCGTCAGTAGGCGCTGACTCTCGAGCCGTCCGGCCGTCAGCTTCTCCATCACCTGCTCGAACAGCACCCGCTCGTGCGCCACGTGCTGATCGATGATCGCGATGCCTTCATCGTCGACGGCGATGATGAACGTGTCCCGGAACTGCCCGAGCGGGATCATCGGGCGGATGTCTTCCGGTCGCGATCGCCGCGGTCGCCGCTGCGCCGCCAGAGACAGGCGCCGCCCCTGGCCGCTGCATCGACTGCCAGACGGCATCGTGCTCCGGCGGTCCAGCGGCTGCCGACCGATGCGCCGGCCAGAACGCCTGGAATCGCTCATCGGACGCGGCTCGCCGGTCCTCGAGTCCGAACGGCGTGAACAGCAGCTCCGGCGTGCGCCCCTGGCCGAGGGCGTCGCCAAGCGCGCGACGCAGCACCTCGTGAATCAGCGACTGCTCGAGAAACCGGACCTCGGCTTTGGTCGGGTGCACGTTGACGTCGACGCGGTCGGGCGCGATCTCGAGGAACAGGTGCACCTCGGGACTGCGTTCCTTGATCGTCGCGACGCTGTAGGCTTCAGAGATCGCGTGCGCGATCGTGCGGTCCTTGACGATGCGGCGGTTGACGAACACGTTCTGCGAACCGCGCACGGGGCCCTGCTCTCCGAGCGCGGCGACGTACCCGTGAATCTTCAGGCCGGCGGCTTCCTTCCTGACCTCCACGAGATCGAGCCGTTCGCCGAACAGCTGAAAGAACCGCTCCTGCAGTCCGCTGGCGGGAGGACACTCGAGCAGCTTGCGGCCGCCGCTCGCGAGCGTGAATCCCACTTCCGGATAGCCGAGCGCCATCTGCGTCGCCAGGCGGGACACCTGCGACGCTTCCGCCGTATCCGACTTGAGGAATTTTCGCCGCGCCGGCAGGTTGAAGAACAGGTCCGCAACCTCGATGCAGGTCCCCTCCGGCATGCCGACTTCGCGCTCGAATTCGACGGCGCCGCCGTTGACGCGGATTTCCGTACCTGTTTCGGTGCCGCTGGCGCGGGACTCTGAGCACGAAGTGCGAGACCGACGCGATGCTCGGCAGCGCCTCCCCTCTGAACCCGAGCGTGCGGATGGCTGACGAGATCCTCGGGCCGGCCGATCTTGCTCGTCGCGTGCCGCTCGATCGCCAGGCGCGCATCCTCGCGATCCATGCCGTCGCCGTCGTCCTCGACGCGGATCGACTTCTTGCCGCCGAGCTCGATCGCGATCGCGACGCGGCGCGCGTTCGCGTCGAGCGCGTTCTCGACCAGCTCCTTGACGACGGACGCCGGACGCTCGACGACTTCGCCGGCCGCGATCTGATTGGCGAGATGAAGCGGGAGGCGATTTATGCGGCCCATGATGCCCGTTACAACCACCCGATCTTCCGGAAGATCAGCAGCATCCCGCCCGAGACGCTCAACATGACCACGAGCAACCATCCAGAAACTGGTCGTGCGAAAGCCCCCAGACTGCGGAGATCGACATTCATGCCGTACATGCCGGTGATGAAGGTGAGCGGCATGAAGATCGTCGCAATGACCGTCAGGACCTTCATCACGCCGTTCAGCTGGTTCGACACCGTCGACAGGTGCGCATCGAGCAGGCTGGCGATCCGGTCCTGAAGGAACATCGCTTCCTCGTTGAGCCGAACGAGGTGATCGTAGACGTCGCGGAACCTGTACGCGACGGGCTCCGAGATCAGGGTAAACTCGCGGCGGCCGAGGCGGTTCACCACGTCGCGCTGCGGCAGGACGACGCGGCGCAGCGACGAGACGTCGCGCTTGAAATCGAGAATACGCTTGGCGAGGTTCCGGTCTGGACGACCCGAACACCTCGCCCTCGAGCTTGTCCAGCCGGTCCTGCAAGCTTGTCGACTTCTGGCCTGTAGTTGTCGACCATCGAGTCGACGATTCGGTGCATCAGCGCGTCGGGGCCTTCGCCGAGCATGCGGCTGTTCTTGCCGCAGATCTCGGCCATCTGCCCGATCGAGCGGGAGAGACCTGGGTGAACGGTGACGAGATAATTGGGGCCGAGAAAGAAATCGACGTCGTTGGTGCGGAAGGCGGTGCTCGCGGGCCTTGAAGTCGATGCCGTGCAGGATGACGTAGATATACGCCCCGTACAGACTCCACCTTGGGATGATGGATTTCCGCCATCGCGTCCTCGATGGCCAGCTCGTGGAAGTGGAACACGCCCGAGAGGACTTGCCTTCTTCTTTGGTTGGATCGCCAGATCGACCCACAGTTTCGTGTCGCTCTCCGCCGCGCAGCCAGGCCGGATCGACCCGGTCGACGCACCGGGTGGATCCGTTCTGGTGGACGAAGACGGTGATCAATCGCCGACCTTTACCTGCAGCGCGGCCTGGGCCGCCGCGAGACGCGCCACCGGAACGCGATACGGCGAGGCGCTGACGTAGTCGAGACCGGCCTTGGCGAAGAAGTGGATCGACGACGGATCGCCGCCGTGCTCGCCGCAGATGCCGATCTTGAGGTCCGGCCGCGTGCTCCGCCCCTTTTTCACGCCCATCTCGACCAGCTGACCGACGCCGACGGTGTCGATCGTCGCGAACGGATCCTTCTCGAGGATCTTCTTGTCCTGATACGCGCCGAGGAACTTGCCGATATCGTCGCGCGAGAACCCGAACGCGAGCTGCGTGAGGTCGTTGGTGCCGAACGAGAAGAACTGGGCCTCCTGGGCGATCTCGTCGGCGGTCACCGCGCCGCGCGGCACCTCGATCATCGTGCCGACGAGGTACTTGACCTTGACGCCCTGCTCCTTCATGACCTCCTGCGCCACACGATCCACGACCGCCTTCTGATCGCGCAGCTCCTTCACGAGGCCGACCAGCGGGATCATGATTTCCGGCACGACCGACGTGCCTTCCTTCGCGAGCTGGCACGCCGCCTCCATGATCGCCCGAGTCTGCATCTCGGTGATCTCGGGATAGGTGATGCCGAGGCGGACGCCGCGGTGGCCGAGCATCGGGTTGAACTCGTGGAGCTGCTCGACGCGCCGCAGCAGCGTCTTTTTCTCCTCGAGCTCCTTGCCCGACTTGCCCTTCGCTTCCATGATCGCGATCTCGACCATCAGCTCCTCGCGCTTCGGCAGGAACTCGTGCAGCGGCGGATCGATGGTCCGGATCGTCACCGGCGTGCCGTGCATCGCCTTGAACACGCCGTAGAAGTCGCCGCGCTGCAGCGGCAGCAGCTCGTTGAGCGCGGCCCGGCGATCGGCTTCGTTGTCGGCGAGGATCATGCGCTGCACCGATCGCGATCCGTCCTTCGCCGAAGAACATGTGCTCGGTCCGGCACAGGCCGATGCCGCGCGCGCCAAAGGCATAGGCGGTTTCAGCCTGGTCCGGCTGATCGGCGTTGGCGCGGATGCCCAGCTTGCGGAACTTGTCGGCCCACGACAGCAGGCGCTCGAAGCGCTGATAGAGCTCGGACGCTTCCGGCTTCATCTGGCCGGACACGACCTGCAGGATCTCGCTCGGCGTGGTCGCCACCTGGCCGAACTTCACCTCGCCGGTGAGCCCGTCGAACGAAACGTACTCGCCCTCTTTCACCGTCTTGCCGCTCACCCGGAACGAGCGAGAGCCCTCGGAGATCTCCAGCGCGCCGGCGCCGACGACCGAGGGCTTGCCCATCTGGCGGCCGACGACCGCCGCGTGCGACGTCATGCCGCCCGTCGCCGTGAGAATGCCCTGCGCCACGAACATGCCGTGGATGTCGTCGGGCACCGTCTCCTTGCGGACGAGCAGCACCTTCTTCCCCTGCCGCGTCCACTCGACGGCATCGTCGGCCGTGAACACCACCTGGCCCGACGCGGCGCCCGGCGATGCCGGCAGTCCCTTCGTCGCCAACGGCAGCGCTTTCCAGGCGGCCGGCTCGAACACCGGCGCCAGGAGCTGCGACACCGATTCCGGGTCGACCTGCAGCACGGCGTCCTTCGGCGTGATGAGCTTTTCGGCGACCAGGTCGGTCGCAATCACGACCGCGGCGTAGCCCGTGCGCTTGCCGTTGCGGGTCTGCAGCATGAACAGCCGCTCGTCCTGGATCGTGAACTCGAAGTCCTGGACGTCCTTGTAGTTCTTCTCCAGCCGGCTGGTGATGTCGCGGAGCTCCTTGTAGGCCTTCGGCATGACCTTCTGCAGCTCGCTGATCGGCTGCGGCGTCCGGATGCCGGCCACCACATCTTCACCCTGCGCGTTCACGAGAAACTCGCCGTAGAACTCCTTGGCGCCGGTCGCCGGGTTGCGCGTGAAGCCGACGCCGGTGGCCGACCGATCGCCGGTGTTGCCGAAGACCATCATCTGGACGTTGACGGCGGTGCCGATCGAATCGGGAATCTCGTAGATGCGCCGGTATTCGATGGCGCGGGCGTTGTTCCAGGAGCGGAACACCGCGTCGCGCGCGCCGCGCAGCTGCGCGAGCGGATCCTGGGGGAACTCCTTCCCCGTCTTGTCGCGGGCGACTTTCTTGAAGGCGTCCACCACCTCGCGCAGCGCCTGCTCGTCGAGGTCGGTATCGAGGTGCACCTTCTTCTTTTCCTTGACGTGCTCGAGCTGTTTCTCGAACGCGTCCTTGGAAATCTCGAGCACGACCGCGCCGTACATCTGGATGAAGCGGCGGTAGCTGTCGTAGGCGAAGCGCCCGTTCTTCGTGCGCGCCTTCATTCCTTCGACGGTCTTGTCGTTCAGCCCGAGGTTGAGAATCGTGTCCATCATGCCGGGCATCGAGAACTTGGCGCCCGACCGGACCGAGACGAGAAGAGGATTGCTGACGTCGCCGAGCTTGGCGCCGGCGGCCTTCTCCAGCTTGGCGAGATTGTCGAGCATCTCGCGATCGACGAACGCCGGCACCTTGCGGCCTTCCTTGTAGTACAGCGTGCAGGCTTCGGTGGAGATGGTGAACCCGGGCGGTACTGGCAGCCCGGCGTTGGTCATCTCGGCAAGCCCGGAGCCCTTCCCGCCGAGCAGGTCTTTCATGCTGCGATTGCCGTCCGCCTTCTTGTTGCCGAAGAAGTAGACGTACTTCCGGGACCGGGAACCGGGGCCGGGGGCCGGGAGGTCGGGGGCCGGGAGGTCGGGGGCCGGGAAGTCTTCTTCTTCGACGTCGTCCGCAGTGCCTTTGACGAGGATTTCCGTGCGAGCTTCTTTGCCATTTCGATCGATTACTCCGTTTGAGGAACGATTTCAGAGATGTCCGCGATGTTCGTGACGAGATCCCGCAGGCCCGCCATCAGCTGCAGACGCTGACGCCTGACGTCAGGATCTTCCGCCATCACGAGAATGGTTTGAAAGTATTCGGCCACTGGCGCGCGCAGCTTCGAGATGCGCTGCAGGGCCGAAAGGTATTTGTGCTGCTTCAGGTCCTCGTCCACCAGGTGGACCTGCGGCGCCAGGAATTCGATCAGCTGCCGTTCGGCGGCCTCTGTCGCGGGTTTGCGCGCGTAATCGAGTAACGCCTCCCAGCTCGACTCGAATCGAACGTCCTTCGAGATGTTCTTCACCCGCTTGAAAATCTCCGCGAGTCCCAGGAGATCCTGCGAACCGCGCAATTTCGCCAGCGCCTCCGCGACTTTGCGGGCACGCAAGGGACTTACGAAATCACTTACCAAACTCTTATCGCCCACGTACGCGATGATCTGCCCGCTGTGTAGCACGGCGCGTGCTTCACCAGCCGGGAAGCCGCGCTGTTCAAGCGCGAATCGAATGCGATCGCGCCAGAACCCGTGCGCGGCGGTCTCCGCGCCAGCCTCGCTGGCCGTCGGCGCGAACGGCTTCGCTGCCTCCGCGATGAGCGCGTCGAGCGCGACCTCGCGATCGATCCCGGTCAGCTCGGGAAGATCCATCAGGATTCGAACGGCACCCTGCGCGTTGCGGCGAATGCCAAACGGATCGCGCGATCCGGTCGGACGTTCGCCGGCCGAAAACAATCCGGCAACCGTATCCAGCTTGTCCGCGAGCGACACGGCCGCCCACGTCATGCCCGCCTCGCCGAGCTGCGCGCGCGTCGGCGGCGCATCCGCCTCCACGCCGATCGGCAGATAGTGGTGATAGATCGCCTTCCACACCGCCTCAGGCTGACCTTCTTCACGCGCGTAGATGCCGCCCATCTTGCCCTGCAGCTCGGGGAACTCGAACACCATGTCGGTTGTCAGGTCCGCTTTGGCAAGCCGCGCGGCTGTCGCGGCGTGCTGGACCGCATCAGGCCGACCCAATGCCTCCCCCGCGATCCACTCGGCCAGCTTCTCGATCCGCTCCGCCTTGTCGCGATAGCTGCCCAGCTTCTTGTGGAACAGCACCGTGTGCAGCCGATCGAGCCGCGCCGCGAGCCTGGTCTTGCGGTCCGATTCCCAGAAGAACCTGGCGTCCCTCAGGCGCGCGGTCACCACCCGCTCGGCGTTACGCGCGATGACGCGCTCGTCCTGCGGCTGCGTGTTGACGACGGCGAGAAAGGCTTCCCTCAGCTCGCCGCGCTCGTTCACGACCGGGAACCAGTGCTGATGGTGCACGAGCGTTGTCGTCAGGACCTCCTCGGGCAGCGCGAGGAACGCGGCGTCGAAGAATCCGGCGACGACGCCGGGATACTCGACCAGATCGGCAACCTCGTCGATGAGCGCCGCGTGCTCCTTCAGCGCGACCCGCCCGTTCATCCGCCGCGCGTGCAGCTCCAGCTCGCGGGCGATGCGGTCTCTGCGCTCGCGGTGCGCGAGGACGACGAAGTGCTCGGACAGCCGCGCCTCGTACTCTTCGAAGCTGCGGACCTTGATCGACCGCCCGGCGCGGCCGCTCGTGGCGAGGAAGCGATGGCCGTACGTCACGGCGCCTGACTCGATCTCCTGCACGCCGGGGCTGGCAGCCGCCGCGCTTCTGCCGATCGTGAACGGGACGACGCGCCCGCCATAGAGGAAGAGCAGCCAGCGTATCGGCCGTCCGAACAGCAGCTCGCCACGGCCGTCTTCGAGGCGGGCGTCCCAGTGCATCTGCTTGGGGAACGCCAGATCGCGCAGCACCGCGCCGAGGATGTCCGGCAGCGTATCGACCGCGCTGCGGCCGCGATGCCGCTTCTGGCACGCGAGGTATTCCCCCTTCGGCGTCTTCACCCGCGTCAACTGCTCGAACGGCACGCCCTGCTTTTTCGCAAAGCCGAGCGCCGCCGGGGTAGGCTGGCCGTCGGCTCCGTAGGCGGCAGAAACCGGTGGACCGGTAATCGTCTCGTCGAGATCGTCCTGCCGTTCCGCGATCCCCGCGACCCGCGCGGTCAGCCGGCGCGGCGTGCTGAAGCTCTCCACCGGCGCGCCCGGAAGGATGCGGTACTCCTTGAGGCGAGCCTCGAGGCGCTTGGCGAGCTGCACGGTCAGGTCCGGCATCCAGGACGCGGGCAGCTCTTCGACGCCGATCTCTATCAGAAGCTCCCTGCTATCCACGCCTGTCCGTCCTGCAGCTTGCTCTCGGTCCCTGCTTTTTCCGCCGACCCACGCCTTCGCCACCGCGATCGCCAGCTGACGGACTCGCAGGATGTACGCGGTCCGTTCGGTGACGCCGATGCCGCCGCTGGCGTCGAGGAGGTTGAACATGTGGGAGCACTTCAAGGTGTACTCGTGCGCCGGCAGCACCAGTCCCGACCGCAGCAGCACCTGCGCCAGCTCGTAATACTGATCGAAGAGCGCGCGGTGCCGCTGGTGCAGCTCGGCGCGCGGCAGATCGACCTGGCCGAACGCGTACTTCGACTGCTCGACTTCGTCGCGGTGCCGCACGTCGCGGTACTTCACACCCGGCGCCCACTCGAGATCGAACACGTTGTCGACGTCCTGCAGCGCCATCGCGAAGCGCTCGATCCCGTAGGTGAGTTCCACCGAGATCGGCGACAGATCGATGCCGCCTGCCTGCTGGAAATAGGTGAACTGGGTGATCTCCTGGCCGTCGAACAGCACCTGCCAGCCGATGCCCCAGGCGCCGAGCGTCGGCGACTCCCAGTTGTCTTCCTCGAAACGCACGTCGTGCGCGCGCAGATCGATGCCGCAGGCCTCCAGGCTCTGCAGGTACAACTGCTGAACCTCGTCCGGGGCCGGCTTGAGGATCACCTGGAACTGCTGATGCTTGAACAGCCGGTTCGGGTTTTCGCCGAAGCGGCCGTCAGCGGGACGACGGGACGGCTGGACGTACGCCACGTTCCACGGCGCCGGGCCGAGCACCCGCAGGAACGTCTCCGGATGCATCGTCCCCGCGCCCATTTCGATGTCGAGCGGCTGTTGGAGCAGGCAGCCCCGCGAGCCCCAGAACTCGGACAGTTTGAAAATCAGTTGCTGCAGCGTGACCATTCGCGACGTTACCGGGCCTGACGCATCTCGCGCAGGACCCGCGCGGACTTCAGCTCCTTCTCGAGGTGCACGTTGATGAGACGGCGGTGCGCGGTTTCCAGCTCGCGCAGCGCCGCGGCGGAGGGCGACGCGGCCGCGAGGGCGCCGGCCGTGAGTCTGCCCGCCGCGAGCAGGAACGCCACGGCCTCCGGCGACAGCGATGTGCCGCCCCCGGGCGGCGCGCAGCGGCAGCAGACGAACACGTGTTCGCGCGGCGGCATTACGGCGCCGGCGCCGTGAACGAACGCCGTGCCGCAGGACGCACAGCCAAGACCCGGATACACGCCTTGCAGCCTCATCAGCCAGTACTCGAAATACCGCGCGAGCGATTCCACCGGACTTCCCGCGGCGACCGCGTCGATCACGGAGGCGCCCAGGCGGAACAGCCGCTCGTCGGCGTGCGCCTCGGGCGCCCACTCGTCAATCAGCTCGGCAAAATACCCGACGTGGCCGAACGCTTCGGCGGTGCTGGCCGACAGCGGCGACTGCACCGGCTCGACGTAGTTCAACCGCACCAGGTCGCGCTGCTCCCGCTCGTAATACGCCACACCCGCCCGCGTCATCGGCTCCAGCGCGCCGACGTAGGGCGACCTGGCCCGCCTCGCCCCCTTCGCAACCCCGCGCTTCTTGCCGCGGTCGCGCGTCAGGAAGACGACAATCCTGTCCGCCTCACCGAGCTTGTAGGTCCGAAGGATGAGGGCGTCGCTGGTGTAAACCGGCATCGAGATCCGCCCATTTTACCCCGTGACATGCAGGTATTTGATGAACAAAGTCCCGAGGCCGAGGAACGACAGGAAGCCGAAGACATCGGTCAGCGTGGTGATGAAGACCGATGACGCCAGCGCGGGATCGACCTTCAGCGCGCGCAGCGCGAGCGGAATCAGCGTCCCGGCGGTGGCTGCCACGAACATGTTGATGATCATCGCCATCGCGAGAATCATTCCGAGCCACGGATCGCCCTTGAACAGCCAGACGACGAGCCCGCCGACCAGTCCACAGACGGCCCCGTTCATCAGGCCGACCGCCGCCTCCTTGAAGAGCGCCTTCCGCGTGTTGCTCCAGGTCAGTTCTCCGAGCGCGATGCCGCGGACGATCACGGTCAGCGTCTGCGTCGCTGCGTTGCCGCCCATGCCGGCGACGACGGGCATGAAGATCGCCAGCGCGGTCACGACGCTGATCGTGTTCTGGAACAGGGCGACCACGAGCGCGGCGAGGAACGCCGTCACCAGGTTCACGAGCAGCCACGGCAGGCGCTTTCGCAGCGATTCGAGCGCGCTGGTGAACACGCGGTCGTCGCTCGACACGCCGGCGAGGCGGTAGACGTCCTCGGTCGCTTCGTCCTTGATGACGTCGATCACGTCGTCGACGGTGATGACGCCGACCAGCTTGTTCTCTTCGTCGACGACCGGGATCGCGAGCAGGTTGTACGAGGCGACCATCCGCGCGACTTCTTCCTGATCCATGTCGGCGCGGGCGCTCATCAGATCGGTCGTCATGATCCGCTTCAGCGGCGTCGGCGGCGACACGAGCAGCAGCCGGCGCAGGGACACGACCCCGACCAGATGCCGGCGCGCGTCGATGACGTAGAGGTAGAAGACCATCTCCACGTCGCGTGAGCCCTGAAGGGCGATGATCGCTTCGCCGGCGGTCATGTCCTCCGAAAGCGCGAAGACCTTCGGGTTCATGATGCGGCCGGCGGTCTTCTCCGCGTATTCCAGAAGATCGCCGACGTCGGCGCCGGCCGGGCGCTTGTGAATCTGCTCGAGAACCGCGGTCGACAGCTCTTCGGGCAGGTAGGAAATGATCGCCGCCGCGTCGTCCGACGGCAGCTCCTGCATCAGCTTGACGATATCGTCGGCGGAACGGTCGGCGAGCAGGGCCGCGCCAGCCTCGGGACCGAGCTCGCTGAGCGCCTCCATCGCGAGGCGGCTGTTCCGCTCCACGAGCAGCGAGAACGACGAGTGGCGATCCTTCTCGGTCAGCTCGGAAAAGAGCTGAGCGAGGTCAGCCGGGTGCTGCTTTTGAAGAAGGTTGACGAGGTTGGACGTCGCCCCCATGCGCATGAGGCGCTTTACGGAGTCGAGAACGACGTCTAGCTTGCGCTGGGCCATGAGCAGTCCAACTGATCCTGAGAGAACTGCTCAATGTAACACAGCCGCGGCGGCGGAGGAATGCCGCCGCGGCTGGTTTTCAGACGCACCCGGGAGAGGAGCGCGCCGGAACGACGGACGGCGCTAGCGCCGCCCTTCCTGGATGGTGTAGTCGGCCGGGACCTCGAACAGCGATCGATCCTGCTCGCCGCGAATGATGTTGGTCAGCCTGTAAAGCGTTTCGCCGCTGCGCGGGTCGGCATGGCGCGTCATGATGATCACCTGCAGGTCGGGGGAGAACCACTGCTCGGACACGACCTTGATCGCCTGCGCGTTGCCGATCTTCCCCGCTGGAATCGTGGTGGTCGTCCGCGATCCTTCCGCCATGATCCCCTCGATCGCCTTCTGGCCCAATTCCTCTTTGACCGGCTGCTCGTCGCCCTCCGCAACCCTCGCCGATACCAGGGTCGGCGGGGCGATGGTCGGCGGGGCGATGCCCGGCGTAGCGGTTGCCGGCATCGGGGCTGCGCCTCCACGGCCACCGCCGCCGCCGCCACGGGCGACGCCGCCACCGGCGCCAACACCAATGCCGCCGCCGCCGGATCGCTGACCTGCGCCCGCAGCAAAAATCGAACGGCTCTGAGCGGCAGTGCGGTTCTCGGGATCGAGCACCCAGCTCGTTCCCGCGACAGGATCGACAATCGTCACGCTGACCTTTTCAACGCCGTTCACCGAGCTCGATTGCTCGCGACGGGTTCGACCCTCGCTGTCGCGGAAGGTCCGGGTGACCGTCTTGCGCTGGATGCGATTCCCGTCCCCCAGCACCTGCGTAAACTCCGTCGTCGCGTCTCCCGAGTACGGCGCGCCTTTGGTTATCCGTGCTTCAACCGGACGCACGATGTTCAGCGTCCCCGTCTGGGTCCGTTCCATGCTGACGACGCGCGTTGTTTCCGGCAGCGGCACGGCCGTGACGGCGCTGCCGCCCGACTGCGCCCAGGCGGGCGCGGCCGTTCCAACAATCATCACGACCCACGCAACTCTCTTCATGGTCTGCTCCTTGAAGCCACCGCACTTCGATCGAAGTTGATAACCCTTATCGCCCGGGGCTGGCCATCCTGGCCGACCAGCAGATCCGCCTGCACTACACGCTTGGGCGTATCGGGGATGGCGACGCCGTACCTCGGCAACGCCGCCACGGGCAGCTCGATCCGGACGATGATGCCGCTCTCGAGCGCTGGAAGACCCAATGCGACCGGTAACGGCATGAAGTCATCCAAAGCGCCCCTGCCGCCGTTCGCTTCACGCTGACGTGCGGCATCGAGGGACGACAGGTCTGGCGGCACCTTCGAGGCCATCCACGTCGCGACTCCAGTCGCCACGAGCAGAACCGCTGCGGCCGCGCGCCAGACGCGCGAGTAGGCTCGGGCGCGCGACGTTCGCGTGTGCAGGACGGTGAACGCGTCCAGGAGACGCTGCTCCATCTCGGCCGGCGGCTGCGCCGCAGACGTGAGCCCGGCCAGGGCCCTCAAACCGGACGTCAGCTCTCGCTCGCGCCGGAGGCGCGCCGCGCAGGCCGCACAGACCTCGATATGGCTCTCGACCAGACCGACGGTCGACTCGGGCAGCGGCACGCCGCGCGCGAAATCGACGATGACGTCGAGCACCATGTCGCAGTTCAAGCGAAACACTTTGCACCCCCACGGCCGTCCGGCCGCGCCTTCGATCCCGTGGACGCCGGGATTTCCTCGAGCGCCGACATCTTCGCGGCCAGAAGCGCCCTGCCCCGATGCAGCCTCGATCTGACCGTTCCCACCGCGCACCCGATCGCCGCGGCCGCGTCCACGTAGCTGACCTCGTGCAGGTCACACAGGACCACGGGCTCGCGGTAGCGCAGCGGCAGCGTGAGAATAGCGCGCCGCAGCGTCTCGATACGCTCCGCTCTGGTCAAATCTCCCAACGTGTCTTCGCGGGTCGCGATCGCTTCGATCTCTCCGCTGCTGTCGTCGTCCATCAGCGGCTGGAGCTTCGTCTCCCGCTCGAACCGGCGGCGCAGGAGGTTTCGCGCGAACCCGAAGAGCCACGGCCCGACCGATCCCCGTTCCGCGTCGAACCGCGCAGCATCCTGCATGACCTGAAGGAAAACGTCCTGGGTGACGTCCTCCGCCAGCGACGGCACTGCCGACATGTGCAGGACGAACCTGTAAACCTGCGCCCGGTGCCGCCTGAACAGCTCGGCGAACGCCAGGGCGTCGCCGCGTGCTACCGCCTGCATCAGCGCCTCGTCCGGCATCAGCGAATGCTGCGTGGGCTCGGTCATCACGATGCCGGTTACGACGCCGGCTATGGGTATTCAGTTGGGAGGATGCCGAAGTTCCAGATTCTGGCCCAGGCCGGGATCACCGGGGCTTCCGGGGCCGCCGCGCGGTGCGCGGGACGCCTAACTCGTCGAGCGCACGGTCGTTGTTGCGCCAGTCGGGATTCACCTTGACGCGAAGATCCAGGAAGATCCGGGTATCGAAGAAGCGCTCGAGATCCTGGCGCGCCTCCGAGCCGATTCGCTTGATCATCTCCCCGCCGCGGCCGATGACGATCGCTTTCTGCGACTCCTGCTCGACGAATATCGTGCAGTAGAGCCGCAGCATCCTGTCGCGATCGCTCTCATCGAACTCGTCGACGATCACTGCCGTCGAAAATGGCAGCTCCGCGCGGGTATGCTGCAGCACCTTCTCGCGAACAGCCTCGGCGACGAGCGTTCGTTCGGGCTGATCGGTCAGGAAGTCCGCGGGATAGATCGGCTCGCTTTCCGGAAGGTGCGAGATCAGCTCCGCCTCCAGGCGGTCGACGCCATCGCCGGTAGCCGCCGAAACCGGCACGATTGCCGCGAACGCGTGCCAGCCCTGGGCGCGTTCCATGAGCGGCAGCAGCTTCGGCTTGGCGACAAGGTCGATCTTGTTGAGCACCAGCACGACCGGCGTCGTGACGTCCTTCAGCAAACCGGCGACGTATTCGTCGCCGTGCCCTGGCCGGGTCGATGCGTCGAACACGAGCGCGACGACGTCCACTTCGCGCAGGGTTTCAACCGCGGCATCGACCATCCGCACGTTGAGCCGGTGCAGCGGCCGGTGAATGCCGGGCGTATCGACGAAGACGACCTGGCCGTCGGGATGGTTCCTGACCGCGACGATGCGGTTGCGGGTGGTCTGCGGCTTGTCGGAGACGATCGCGACTTTTTCGCCGATGATGCGATTGAGGAGCGTGGACTTTCCGGCGTTGGGCCGCCCGATCAGGGAGGCGAAACCTGCGCGAGGCATATGTCTTCCGGGCCGGCGCGCTAGCGCGCCTGCAGTTCGGCAGGTGTGGCCCGCCGCAGGCGGACCTTGTGGATGCGGCGCCGCTCCGCCTCGAGCACTTCGACGAACAGATCGTCCAGCTCGAACGTCTCGCCCACCGCTGGAACCCGGCCGACGCGCGTCAGCACGTATCCGCCGACGGTGTCGCTGCCCTGCGGATCGATCTCGACGCCGAGGCGCTCGCGGACTTCGTCGATGCTGACCTTGGCGCTGAACACCCAGGAGCCGTTCCCCTCTTCGACGACAGGCTCGCTCTCCACGTCGTACTCGTCGCGAATCTCGCCGACGATCTCCTCGAGCAGATCCTCGAGCGTCGCCAGGCCCGCGGTGCCGCCGTATTCGTCGACGACGATCGCAAGCTGGACCTGCTTGCGCTGGAATTCCTTCAGCAGCTCCGGAACGCGCTTGGTCTCGGGCACGAAGTGCATGGGCCGCATCAGGCCGGTGATCGGATGCGCGCTGCCCTCGGTGCCGGTCAGCGCGAGGACGTCCTTGACGACGACGATGCCGAGGATGTTGTCGAGGTTTTCCTGATACACCGGAATGCGCGAGTATTCCTGCTCCTTGAAGAGCGCGCGCAGTTCGTCGAGGGTGGCGTCCACCGGGATCGCCACGATGTCCGGCCGCGGCGTCATCACTTCGCGCACGAGGGTGTCGCCGAAGTCCACGATCGACTGCAGGAGCCGCCGCTCTTCGCGCTCGATCAGGCCTTGCTCCTCGCCCGCTTCGAGGTAGGCATGCGCGGCCTCACTCGGCTCCTCCTCCGCGGGCGACGCGTTGGCGGGGGCCGCGGTGCGCTCCGCGCGGTCCCGGACCAGGCGGGTCAGCGCGGTGGTCAGCGGCCGGAGGAACCTGATGCCGATCTCGAACGGCGGCAGGAGCACTTCGAGGACGCGCTCGGGGTCGCGCCGCACGATCAGGATCGGAAGCACGTGCTCGAATAGCAGAATGAACACCGCGATGAGCACGAGCAGCATGCCCACGCCCTTCCAGCCCGTGCCGCCGGTCAGCAGTGCGATGACCACGGTGGCCAGCGAAAAGATCAGGCCGAGCAGCAGGCGTGCCGGAAGGAACAGCTGAATGGGATCGTCGAGGTAGAACGCGAGCCGATCGTTGCGTCGGCCGCCGCGCTCGGCCATCAGGCGGAGCGACAGCCGCATGAGAGAGCTGAACGCCGTCTCGATCGTGCCCACGTAGACCGCCGCCATCGCGAGCACGAGCAGAAGCGCTGTCATCGCGAGAGTGTCCTGCGCGGATTGACGCGGTGGGCGCGTTCGATCAGTCCGCCGCGCAAGCCACCCTTCCGGCGCAATCGAGCTTCCACACGCGCCATTCTGTCATCTTCGCCGTCGTGATCGTAGCCGAGCAGGTGGAGCAGGCCGTGGAGCGCAAGCACCCGCAGCTCCGTCTGCGCGGAATGGCCCGCCGCGAGAGCCTGGCGCCTGGCGACGCCGGTCGCGATGACGATGTCTCCCAGCGTCTCATGTGGCTTCCGCCTTGAGGCGGAAGCTACCGGGAACGACAGCACGTCGGTGGGGCGATCCGTGCGGCGATAGCGACGGTTCAGCGCACGCACCTGCGCATCGCCGGCAAGCGCGACCGCCACGTCGCCGCGCGCCCGGGCAGGCGCAATCGACTCGAGCCAGCGCCCCAGGCCGCCATCCCGCACGCGACGGCCCCGGCCGTCGGTGACGGACACGCGCAGGCGTTTACTGTCGGGATCCACCGTAGGACTCGTACACCTTGACGATCTGCTGAACGAGCTGATGCCGGACGACGTCCTTCTCGTCGAAGTGGATGAACGAAATCCCCTCGACGCCGCCGACGACCTTCATCGCTTCCACCAGACCGGACGTTCGGCCCGTGGGCAGGTCGATCTGGGTCACGTCGCCGGTGATCACCGCCTTCGAGCCGAAGCCCAGGCGGGTCAGGAACATCTTCATCTGCTCTGACGTCGTGTTCTGCGCCTCGTCCAGGATCACGAAGGCATCGTTGAGCGTTCGTCCGCGCATGAAGGCAATCGGCGCCACTTCGATGGTGCCGCGCTCGATCAGCCGCTCCACGCGTTCGAGGTCCATCATGTCGTAGAGCGCGTCGTACAGCGGGCGCAGATAGGGATTGACCTTTTCCTGCAGATCGCCCGGCAGGAACCCGAGCTTCTCGCCCGCTTCGACCGCGGGGCGCGCGAGAATGATGCGGCTGATGCGCTTCGCCAGCAGGTACGACACGGCCTGGGCCATCGCCAGGTAGGTCTTGCCGGTGCCCGCCGGACCAATGCCGAACACGATGTCGTGCTTGTCGATCGCGTCGAGATACCGGCGCTGGTTGACGCTCTTCGGCAGCACCTGCCGCTTGCCCGGCGTGCGCGCCGACCCGCGGAGGAAGTAGTCCGCGAGCTCGACGTTGTCATCCTGCACGACCAGCTGCGCCGCGGTCTTCACGTCGCCCTTGCCCAGGCGATAGCCGCCTTGCATCAGCGACACGAGACCGTCGAGGACCTTCTCGGCGCGAGAGACGTCGCCGGGGTCCCCTTCGACCACCAGCTCGTGGCCGTTGGTCCGGATTCGGACGTTGAACTGCGATTCGAGGTGCTTGAGATTCTCGTCGTAGCTGCCGAACAGGGATTCGACCCCCTCGTCCGGCACCGCTATTTTGCGAACGACCGTTGCAGGAGGGATAGGCGCTAACTCCTTATAAACACACGAATTAGGCTCTATTCTACCATACTTTCAGGAACCGGGGGCCGGGGACCAGGAGCCGGGAAGGTGTCACGGTTCAGTCCTGAGTTTCAACTCTTTCAACTGTTTGAGATCCACGGTGGACGGCGCGCCGGCCATGAGATCGACGGCCTGAGCCGTTTTCGGGAACGCGATGACGTCCCTGATCGAGCTCTCGCCGCAGAGGATCGCGATCGTGCGGTCGAGGCCGATGGCGATGCCGCCGTGCGGAGGCGTCCCGTATTCCAGCGCGTCGAGGAAGAAGCCGAATCGCAGCTTCGCCTCCTCATCCGAGATCTGCAGCAGTTTGAAGATCAGCTTCTGGAGCGCCTGGTCGTGGATCCGGATGCTGCCGCCGGCGATCTCGCTGCCGTTCAGCACGAGGTCGTAGGCGCGCGCCCGCGCGCGGCCGGGATCGGTCTCGAGCAGCGACGCGTCGCTCTCCATCGGCGACGTGAACGGATGGTGCATGAACTCGTAGCGCTGTTCGTCGGGGAGCCACTCGAACATCGGGAAGTCGACGACCCAGAGAAACGCGAACGCGTTGGGATCGAGCAGGTTCTCCTTGCGGCCGAGATGAAGGCGGAGCTGCCCGAGCAGCTTCGACGTCGAATCGTGCGGGCCGGCCGCCATCACGAGCAGATCCGCCGGACCCGCGGCCGCCGTCTCGAGCGCCCTGCGGATTGCGGCCTCGCCCGCCGCCTTCAACGCCGGACTCTGCACCGTTCCTTCGGGCGCACGGGCCCACACGAGCCCCGACGCGCCGAGCTGCTTCGCCTGCTCGATCAGCTCGTCGAGCTCGCGGCGCGAGTAGCGCGCCGCGCCCGGCACGACGAACCCGCGCACCTCCCCGCCGGCCGCGATCGCGTTCCGGAACACCGAGAACTCGGAGCCGGCAAATGCGTCGGAGAGCGTGCGGATCTCCATGCCGAACCGCAGGTCGGGCTTGTCCGAGCCGTACTTCGACATCGCCTCGGCGTACGGCATGCGCAGGAACGGCGTCTTCACCTCGCGGCCGATGAGCGCCATCAGCCGGACCATCAACGGCTCGATGATCGAGAACACCAGGTCTTCGGTCGCGAACGAGATCTCGAGATCGACCTGGGTGAACTCCGGCTGGCGATCGGCGCGGAGGTCCTCGTCGCGGAAGCACTTGACGATCTGGAAGTAGCGATCCATCCCGGCGATCATCAGGATCTGTTTGAAGATCTGCGGCGACTGCGGCAGCGCGTAGAATTCGCCGGGATGCACGCGGCTCGGCACCAGGTAGTCGCGCGCCCCTTCGGGCGTCGACTTCGTCAGCATCGGCGTCTCGATCTCCAGGAACCCCTGACTGTCGAAATACCTCCGGATCTCCATCGTCGCGCGATGCCGCGTCGTGACGTTGTGCTGCATGCGGGCGCGGCGGAGATCGAGGTAGCGGTATTTCAGCCGGGTGTCCTCGGAGACCGGGGTGTCGTCGGCGATCGGGAACGGCGGCGTTTTCGCGTCGTTCAGCAGGCGGATCTCGGTGGCCGCGATCTCGATCTCGCCGGTTTTCATCTTCGGGTTGACGGTTTCCGGCGAACGGCGCTCCACGCGGCCGAGCGCCGCAATCACGAACTCGGGGCGCAGCCGCTGGACAGCCGCAACCAGCGCGTCATTGTCGCGCGCGACCACCTGCGTCATGCCGTGGCGATCGCGGATGTCGATGAACACGAGCGAGCCGAGGTCGCGGACGCGGTGCACCCAGCCGAGCAGCACGACGTCCTGGCCGACGCTCGACGCGTCGAGCGCGCCGCACGTGTGGGTCCTGGCGAGAGTTCCGAGCGATTGGTGCATGTGAAGTCAGACGTTCCGGGAAGTTGTACGCGTGGAGGACTCCGCGATGAATCGCGTCGCGTCGCTCCGCGCGACCGAGACCTGTTCGCCGGTCTCCAGGTTCTTGATCGTCACTTGCTGCCGCGCCCGTTCGTCCGCGCCCATGACCAGGACGAACCTGATGCCGCGGCTGGCGGCGTACTTGAATTGCTTTCCGAGCTTGTCCGGCTCGGGGTACAGCTCGACCTGCAGCCCTGTCGAGCGCAGCGCCGCGGCCAGCTGCAGCATGTTCTCGACCGGCTCTCCCTCGAACAGCGTCACCATCGCATCGACGGCCGACGCCTGCAGTGCGGGCGGGAACATGTTGCGCTCGTTCATCACCACCAGGATCCGCTCGAGCCCGAGCGAGAAGCCGCACGCCGGGATGTTCTCGCCGAGGAACATGCCGATCAGACCGTCATAGCGGCCGCCGCCCCCGAGGCTGCCCGGGAGATCGTGCACCGCAATTTCCATGATCGCGCCGGTGTAGTACGAGAGGCCGCGCGCGAGCGAGGGATCGAGGATCGCATGCGGCCTGGCGCTCGTCACCGCGCAGAGCCGCGTGATCTCGCGCAGCTCCTCAATCGCAGCCAGGCCCGCGGGATTCGACCCGACATGCCGTGCGACCGACGTCAACGCGAGGTCGTTGAACATCACCGGATCGCCGGTGCCGCGTTCGGCTCCTTGCGGTGCGAATGCCTCGAGGAGACGGCCGGCGCTCTCCGCCGAGATGCCGCGCTTCGCCATGTCTTCGGCGACGCCGGAGGGGCCAATCTTGTCCAGCTTGTCGAGCGAGATGAGCGCCTGGTCGTGCAGGTTTTCCTCGAGCCCGGCATTCTCCAGAATCCCCCGAAGCAGGCCGCGGTGATTCAGGCGGAGGGAGAAATCGCTGAACCCGAGCCGTTGCAGCACGTCGCTCACCGCCGCGCACAGCTCGGCCTCGACGACCATCGATCGCGAGCCGATCGCATCGACGTCGCACTGGTAGAACTCCCGGAAGCGGCCGCGCGCCGGACGATCGGCGCGCCACACCGGCTGAATCTGATACCGCTTGAAGAACTTCGGCAGCTTGCCGCGGTGCTCGGCGACGACGCGCGCGAGCGGGACGGTGAGGTCGTAGCGCAGCGCGAGATCGGTTTCCCCGGACGCCTCGTGCTCGCCCCGACGCAGCACCTTGAAAATGAGCTTGTTGCCCTCCTCGCCGTACTTCCCCGTCAGCGTCTCGATGTTCTCGAGCGACGGCGTTTCGAGCGGCTCGAAGCCGTATCGCCGGTAGACATCCTTGACGATGTCGATGACGTAATCGCGGCGGCGCACGTCTTCGGGCAGGAAGTCGCGCATGCCGCGCGCTGGGCGGGTGTGCTCGGGCATTACACGTATTGCACGGCGCGAGAGGAACTCGACATGGAGACCTTACATTATAGGGGACAGAGTGCCTGTCCCCTTAACGCACCAGTCCCTACTGCTTCACGGTCGGGTAGGTGATCCCCAGCTGTTCCAGGTACGTCTTGTACCGTGACGGATCGTAGTAGTACTTTTTCAACTCCGGCCGGAATCGCTCCATGACCGCTTTGTTCAGCTCGATCGCCGGCTTGTCGTCCGGCCGGATCAGCGGCTCGTACTTCATGGCCTTGGTCTGCACGGTGCGGAAGTAATCCCACGCCTGATCCACCAGCGCCGGCTGCAGCAGCAGGTCGAGCATCGTCATCGCCTGGACCTTCGCGCCGGCGGTCGCGCCCTTGTGGGCGATTGGCGTCGCCATGGAGATCGCGTTCGCCCAGTTGTGACCGGGCAACCCGGGGATGTTCGACGGGAAGCGCAGGGTGACCGTCGGCACGTTCCACGAAATGTCGCCGATGTCGTCGGAGCCGCCGCCGCGGTTGTCACGCACCGGCCCCTGAAGCTCGTCGCCCACCTTGGCCGTCAGCCCGTTCTGCTGCGGGTTGCCGAGCTCTTTCTGCAGCGCCTTGGCCAGCGTCTGGTCGGCCTCGCTCCATGCCGGCATGCCGGTTTTCTGGATGTTGGCCCACGTCACTTCCGCGACCGTCCGATTGAAGTGCTGCGGCCACGCGCTGCCGAGCACGCGCGTCGACGCCAGCTCGGTGCCCGTCATCATCGCCGCGCCCTTTGCGATGTCGTCGCCGGTCTTCCAGAGCTCCTTGATGCGCGGATAGGTGGTGTGCCGGAAGTAGTACCAGACGGACGCCGTCCTCGGCACCACGTTCGGCTGATCGCCGCCGTTGGTGATGACGTAATGCGAACGGTGATCGAGCGGCAGGTGCTCGCGCCGGTAGTTCCAGCCGATGTTCATCAGCTCCACCGCGTCGAGCGCGCTGCGGCCGCGCCACGGCGCGCCGGCGGAATGCGCGGTCTCGCCGCGGAAGGTGTACTCGACCGAGACCAGTCCCGTGCCGTCGCGATCGCCCCACGACACCGACAGGCTGTCGCTCACGTGCGTGAAGAGCGCGATGTCGACGTCCTTGAAGAACCCCTCGCGGACGAAGTAGGCCTTGGTCCCGACCAGCTCCTCGGCGGTGCCCGGCCAGATGCGAATCGTGCCCGGGATCTTGTCCCGCTCCATGATCTTCTTCACCGCGATCGCGGCCGTGACGTTCACCGCCTGGCCCGAGTTGTGCCCCTCCCCGTGACCGGGCGCCCCCTCGATCATCGGCGCGTGATACGCGACGCCGGGCTTCTGCGACGCCTGCGGGATGCCGTCGATGTCGGAGCCCAGCGCGATCACCGGCTTGCCCGAGCCCCACGTCGCCATGAATGCGGTGGGAATACCGGCAATGCCCTCCTGCACGGTGAAGCCGTTCTTTTTCAGGATGTCGATCAGATAGCGATTGGTCTCGACTTCCTGAAAGCCGAGCTCGGCGAAGCTGAAGATCGAATCGACCATCTGCTGCGTGAAGTCCTTCATCGACTCCACGTCAGCCGCCGCTTCGTTTTTCAGCCGGTCGACCTTCGGGTCCGGCTTCACCCCGCTCGAACGTGAAGTCGACTGCGGAGCGCTGCCTCCCTGCGCGAGCGGAGTGGCGACCACTGCCACCGCAACCACCAGAACTGAGATCCATCGAGAACGGCCCATCAGGCAAACCTCCGCAGGGAGGATACTCAAATCAACTCCCAAATCCCAACTCCCAAATCCCAAACGCTTGCAGGTACGATGGGTCCGGAATGGACCAGCAAGTCCACTCGGCGACGGACATCTGTCGACTGGCATTGACCGCGATGGAGATGCAACGCATCGACGCTGCTATCCGCAGACAGAGATGCGAACCCGCCGGGCTTCTCCGTTTGATTCGAGCGGTTTCGGAAGCGCCGGTGACGCACGAGCCGATCGCCCGATTGCGCGACGCGGCCGGACCCGAGGACACCGAGAATGCGCGGCCCTTCGAGCGGTTCCTCCTGCTGACGGCCGCGATGGACACGCTTGCCCGCATTCGCCTCGTGCCGGTCAGTGACGACGTGAAAGCGCTCATGTGCGATGAGTTCCGCTTCTACGCCTCGCATCCCGGAGAACACGCGCCCCGTTTCGAGATCGGCAGCGCGTCATTCACCGCAATGTGCAAGACGGCCACGCTGCGGCGGTTTCCCGCCGGGCAATTCGACTGGGAGGTCGGCGGGATTCGGCGCTCCGATATCGCACACGTGTCACCAGCGCGCATCGTTCAGACCATCGCGTTCGCCGGGCTCCGCATGCGCGGCCTGAAGCCGGTCTTCTTCAGTCACCTGAACTGGCGCCGCGGCAATCGGTCGCTTCTCGAAACAGAAGCCAACCGTTCGTACTACCGTATGGCGCAGTCGATGCGGCTGCAGCCGGAGATCAGAGGTTTCGCGGCATGCTCCTGGTTCCGGTCGCCCGGCGTTCACCGCGTCAGCCCGAACCTCGCATGGTTGAGCCGCGTCTTCCTCGACAACGGCGGCTTCGTCGTCGAAGCGGGACCCGATTCAGCTGAGGGCGGGGTGCTGCACCGGAGCAAGACCCGCCGCGCGCTCTACGACGCCGGCAAGTTCAAGCCGACCAAGGGTCTCGTCATGTGGCCGCGGGACGCGATGATTGCCTGGGCCGACGCGCACGCCGAGTTCGGCCCGGGCGCGCGCTAGAGTAGCCGGCGACGAGCCCACGCAAACACTGCCGGTGCGTGCGTGGGCGTGCGCTTCAGCGCGTTATGGTTTGAACGCTTTGAAGTTGTCCCAGATGATGGTTCCCGCTGCCGACGTCGAAGCTTCCGTGCCGGCTTTCATCTCGAACTTGATGCTGCCAAGTGGAACCGGCACGCCTATTGCTGGGCTCGGTCGAGTGCTCTCGTGGCAAATGCTTCGTTCCCGGTTGGGATTCGCGCAGGAGCTGTTCCAGGTCATACGCAGCGAGGCGCCAATCGCGCGCCGCGAGACTGGCAAGGCAATCTGGTCGCAGCTGACGGAGATGATCCGGCTTCGGCAAGGGGTGGGCCGGCTCGATCCGGACGAGTACTACCACTACCTCCTCTATGATGACCGGCGCTTCACATGGCAGCAGAAACAGCAGTTCTTCGGCCGCCGGATGGAAAACGGACTCATTCCGATCCTCATAGAAGAGGGGTGGATCGGTCTCGCCAACGATAAGGCCATTGCGTATGCGTTCCTCCACGGGTCCGGTTTCCCAATCCCGGAGATCTACGCCGCGTATCATGCGTTTCGCGGTTGCGGCCGCATTCCCGTGCTCCGCACCGCCGCTGCTCTTGCCGACTTCATTCGCACCAACACCCGTCCGTTCGTCGCGAAACCGATCTTCGGCATTTCGGGCCGTGGCGTCTCGGCCGTGCGCGAGTACGATCAGAACCGCGACGCCGTCGTACTGACCAACGGAACGATCGTCGACCTGGACACGTTCGTCAGCGGGTTCAACGACCTGCGTATGAAGGGCGGCGTCCTGCTGCAGGAACTGCTGGCACCGCACCCCGACATTCGCCAGCGTTGTGGAGACCGCATTTGCACCGTCCGGATGATTACCCTCGTCGACCGGAACGGGCCGCGGCTGTTCCGCTCTATCTGGAAAATCGCGACCGGTGCGAGTATGGCCGACAACTATTGGGTCGCGGGCAATCTCGTCGCGCCGGTCGACCCCAAAACGGGCGTCGTTGGGCGTAGCGGCCGGGGCATCGGTCGCGATTTCCGCTACGTCGACGAGCATCCGGATACTCGCCAGAAGCTGCCTGGGTTTGAATTGCCGGACTGGCAGACGGCCGTCGCGCTCTGCCTCTCAGCGACGTCCGCGATCCCACGATTGCCCATGCAGGCATGGGATATTGCCCTGACCGCGCGCGGACCGCTGTTGCTCGAGGTGAACGTGAACGGGGGCATGCACCTGCCGCAGATGTGCACCGGCGAGGGTATATACCGGGGCGAATTCGTCGAATTCCTCAAGGGGTTCGGCTATCCGCCTCGCCATCAGACACCACACGGCCTGCACACCGTGGAGGCCGCGGCGGGGACAACGACGGCGACGCCGTGAAGAGTCCGGCGGCGCGTCAGAGCACGCCGCACTGCTCGTAGAAGCGGCGGACCTTCGGGTCCGAGAGCAGGCCGCGCTCCACTTGGTTGACATCGAGGCCCGGTCGCGCATTGCCTTCGAGGATGGTGGGGCTGCCGCCCTCGTCCACGATGACATCCCACCCGATATACCGGTTCGTCGGCAGACTTTTAGCGGCGCGCAGCACGACGTCGCGCAAGCGATCCCAGTGCGGCACGACGGCCCCCTGGATCTCAGCGCCGGTGACCGGGTGACGCGTGATCCCCCGTAGTTGATTGCCTCGCGCCTTCACGGGGTGGCGACTGCCGGCCCCGAGGATTCCCGTCGCGAGGTCGATGCGCGCTGCGATTCCCCCGCCCGAGAAGTTGTCTGTCGGCATCGTCTCCGCCGTGCCAATCCGCTGCGCGGCGGCACCCAGAAACGGTTCGAGATCACCAGGTGCCCACATGGTCAAGGCGCGAATCGTGTTCGAGCTCTCGTGGTAGAGATTCCGCCAGAACGCGCCCTGCTGCACGCGCCGTTCGACGAGCAGGACCTCCCGCCGCCCGCCCAGACGGAACGGCGTCGTCTCCGTGCCGCGGCGGCGCACCAACGTTCCGTCGCGCACTTCGAGGAGAAACACGCCAATGCCGAAGCGGCCGTTCTGCGGTTTGAGGATGAACGAGCCTCCCCGCTCGATGAGGTACGGCTCGAGTGCGGGCGCGCGGATATAGGACGAGGACGCCGCAAGCGGATCGAGCAGCGCGTCGTCGCCGAAGACGACGGCGATGGTTTCCGGTTGCGGGATCCCCTTGCGCGCGAGGATTGCGCGCAGCATGAGCTTGTGATCCAAAAGCTCTGGAAGTGGATTGATGCGCCCGCAGCGGAACAGCCGCGTGAAGTCGTTCACGTACTCGCGGCGGTCGTTGTCCGGGAACCCATAGAGCGCCTCGGAGAACGACAGGAAGCCGTGGCGCCAGGCAGTCAGCTTGTGGCGGGGCGGGAACGGCTCGCGCCGCTCGCCCGGCTCGCGTGAGAGCCAGTAGATGGACCGCAGGGATGTGAGCACACCCTTGCGAGCTTTTCCCATCAGGCTTTCTCCCGGTTCCCGCAGCCGGGGCCACCCGCTCGATGGTACGGGTTTTGATCCACACTGAGACGGGGCTTTTCGGACACTCCACATGCTACAACACCTCCGAGAACTGGATCGCGCGGAGTCGGTGATACGACGATTGAGGAGTGTTCGAAATCTGATCAGGGATCCGCTGCCCCGTCGGCGCGAACTCGTATTCGAGTCCTATGCGATCACTTACCCCACGCTGGCATTCACGTACAAGGCTCAGGGGAAGCCGTATGTCAGCAGCGTTGATCTCGGAGGCATCGCCGAGGAAGATCTCGCGACCATCGACGCGAACACCTTTCAGCGGATTGCGACGACCATTGGGATCATGCTGGCCCCGTTTCATTTCCTGCTCACGGATTTCGCCGCCGTCCGCATGGAATGCGGCGGCGCCATCGACGAGGCGGGCAGACAGTTCTTCGAAGAGGTACTTGAGCGCTGGGCTTGCCGAATTCCGTTATCGGCAGGGCCTGGATCCTACCCGCCGGATCGTTTTCACAGCCAACGATGGGACCGCGTCGGCGGAGCCGCCGTCGATCATTCCCACCCTCGACAAGATTCTGCTGCTGAATGGCGGCGGTAGAGACACCGCCGTCATGGCCGAACTGGCAAAGACCACCGGCCTGCCACTCGGCTGGTGTTCCATCAATGGGGGAGAGCGTCACCAGCTTCTCGAACGAGCCTCTCACATCTCAGAGAGCTACCCGTTGCGGTTCCGCGTTGATCCCGCCATTCGGCAAGACGGCCGTTACAAATGGGGTCACACGCCGTTTGCCGCAGTCTACATGGCCGTCAGTCTGCTGGTCGCGGTGGCGCGCCGATTTCGGTACGTGGCGATTGGGAACGAGTATTCCGCAAGCATTGGCAACGTCCGCTACCGCGGCGTCGAGCTGAATCATCAATACTCGAAGTCGTACCGAGTACCGAGACCGCATTCCAGACGTACCTGCACACCAGCGTTGCCCGAGGTCTCTGGTACTTCAGCCTGTTGCGGCCCTTCCATGATCTTGGGATTGCCGCCATGGTGAGCCAGATGCCCCCCTACCTCGGTGCGTTCGTCAGCTGCAACTCGAGGACAGGGGCGACCCACTGGTGCGCCAACTGTCCGAAGTGCGCCTCCACGTTTCTCACCTTGATGCCGTGGAACGAGCTGGACGCGTTGATTCGCATCTTCGGTGCCAACTTCATCGAGAAGGAAAACATCCGCAAGTACATCCTCGATCTCACGGCGGGAACAGTGAAGCCGTGGGAGTGCGTCGGGACACGCGAGGAATGCCGGCTTGCTCTGGCGCTGACGCTGAAGCAGCGTCCCCAGCTGGACTTCGATGCGTATCCCCGTCGCAAGGACCTGGCGGCCGCCTGCGCCGATGTCGATGTCGAGGCCGCCGTCGGTGATCTGGTGGGCAAAGCACAGACGCCCCACAGCATTCCTCGAGCGCTTCTGGCGCCGATCGCGTCAGAGGCCGCGAAGCTCACCGGGACTGCGGTTCTGGCCGCGGTTGCGGGTGAAGCCGGAACGCTGGGGGTCGATGACGTGAAGCCCAACGATCTGTTTCTCGCCGAGCTCGAAGGCGGACGGTCGCGCGCTGGCGCGTGATGAAACTTACTTCAACCTTCACGAACTAAACCGATGGAAGATGTCAGAGAACGCGCGCGAACGCCTTGCGATTGTGCTCCAGCGCCCACGGGAAGATGTAGCGGCGCAGGCGGCTCGGAGCCTCCGCGACTCGCCAGATCACGCGAATCAGCGGCGTGCTGCTGCAGGGCCGGCTTGTACCACGCCGGCGGATCCGCCATGCCCATCGCCCCGAGCGTCTTGCGGACGGTGACCTCGAACTCGTCGAGCTGGTGGTTGATGACCGGCGGAATCCGTCCGCGCTTGATCCACGCGCCACGGCGATCCCTCAGCCAGGTCGTGTAGTCGGCTCAGCGAATCCGGTGAGAGGAAGTCCTTGCCTCGCAGCAGCAGCACCCAGGTGGCCTTCTTCTCCATGCCGAACATCTCGCGCGGCACGCCGGCGCTCTCGACGATCCGCCGGCAGATTGGCCGGCTGTAGTCGCCGGGAATGTCCCACGGCGCCATCTCAGGCAGATTGCTGATGCGATGGATGTCCTTGATCTGCCGGACACCCCAGAACGACACGGGACAGTGAATCATGCCGGCGCGCAGCCGGTATTCGGTGATGGACAACCCTGACTGGTCGCCGCGGACGATGTTCTCGTCGAGCGCCGAGTGGCAGTCCTTCGCCCAGATCTTGTCGCCATGGTAGCCGGTCAGCAGCACTTTGCCGGACAGGAGCGATTCGGCGCCGCGGAAGAAGACGTCGCCGCCGTGCGAGTCGGAGGCGATGAACGGCACTTCCGGCAGCGTGCCCGCCTTCCACGCCATGCGCTCGACGACGACGGGCTCGAGACCGAGCGTGCGCGCCAGCGGTTCACCGCTGTCGTCGAGGCCGCGGCGAGCCTGATCGAAGCAGAGGACCTGGGTCGCCCCCGCCTGCTTCGCGAGCACGGTGACAGTCGAGGAGTCGTACCCCGACGAAGCGGTGCTCAGCAGGTCGAATCGCTTGTGCCTCGCGGCCGCCGACGCATTCGCCGCCATCGAGACCATCGACGAGTGCAGGAAGTCGTGATAGCGCTCGTAGGTGCTGAAGTCGCGCCCGAGTCCCGGCTTGCTGCGCGTTATGAGGCGCGTGCCGTCCCAGACGAGATTGTCGAAATACGTGAGGGTCACCGGACCGGCTGAGGTCGGGAACAGCCGGCGATACTTCTTCATGCCCCCGACGATCGTGCGGAACAACCAGAAGTAACGTCCCGAGCTCTCGTCGATGTGCGCGTCCGATGCGGCGACGAGGCATGTCAGAGAGTTCGACACCCACGTCGCCATCCGGCCGCTCGAGCGACTGAAGCCAATCCACGGTCGAGGCCGACGAGACGAACACGAGCTCGTCGCCGCGGATTCGTCCACCGCTGCCGGCAACGACGTCCGTTCGATCGAAGTCGCCGGCATCGAAATCACCGGCCCAGGCGGCCTCGGCAAACCAATCGTCTGTAACCTCGACGCCACTACCGTGGAAGACGGTTACCACATTGTGAGCCCGGCGGCACTGCGCGAGCCAGGCCAGCGCCGGCCACGAGGGCACGGGACGTCCTCGAATCGCAAAGTTTGGTGAGACATAAGCCCAGTTGCAAACAGATCAGGTAGCGTGCATACCGTTGCGCGCCCGTTGAACTTCAATCCTCATGCCCGGCAGAGTTAAAAGACCAAATCCCAATCCGAAATCCCAAATCCCAACTGGCACCCGTGTTGCGGGAGCCACGACCACCTCATGAATGTCGCGCTGAAAAGCCAGTCGCTGAACGTCTCGAACAGGCTGGGTGTCAGCCGGCTGGTCGGCCAGAGCAGTTGGCGGCGCCGCCGCTTGCTGATCCTCTGCTACCACGGCATCTCGCTCAGCGACGAACACGAATGGAATTCCGCGCTCTACATGTCGGCCTCGATGCTCGCGGCGCGGCTCGGCGGGCTGCGGCGCTGCGGATGCAACGTGCTGCCGCTCGGCGAGGCGGTCGAACGGCTGTACCGAGGGGATCTCCCGGACCGCGCGGTGGCCCTGACGTTCGACGACGGCTACTTCGACTTCCTCAGCCGCGCCTGGCCGCTTCTGCAGGAGTTCGGATATCCGGCAAGCGTGTATCTGACGACGCTTCGCTGCGAGCACAACCTGCCGATCATGAACGTCCTCGTCTCCTACATGCTCTGGCAGCGGCGTGAGGCGACGCTGACCGCGCCGGAAGTGCCGGGGCTCGGCTCCGACACCTATCCGCTGGCGACCCCGGCCCAGCGGACGGCGGTGATCAAGAAGATCACGGACACGATCGATCCCTCGGATCCCGAGCCCGACGAACGTGACGCCATTGCGCGCGCCATCGCCCGGCGACTCGGGCTCGATTTCGATCGCTTCGCGGCCGATCGCGTGCTGACCCTGATGAACCCGAAAGAGGTCGCGGATCTCGCGGGGCATGGTGTCGATTTTCAGCTGCACACGCACCGCCATCGCACGCCGGAGAACGACGAGAAGTTCGTCGAGGAGATTCGCGAGAACCGCGCGCGCATCGAGGCGATGACAGGCCGGCCCGCCGTGCACTTCTGCTATCCGAGCGGGGTGTATCGCAGGTCGTACCTGCCGCTGCTGCACGCCGAGCGCGTGGTCTCGGCAACGACCACCAGGCCCGGGATCGCCGATCCGTCGAGCGATCCACTGCTGCTGCCGCGATTCGTCGACACGAGCACCGTGTCCCCCGCCGAGTTCGAGGCCTGGCTGCACGGCATCATGCCGTGGCTGAGGGCGACCGTATAATGGTCGGATACCCATGGTCCTGGACCGTTTCGGCCGCCCGCTGCGGAGCCTTCGCGTTTCTGTAACCGACCGCTGCAACCTGCGCTGCCAGTACTGCATGCCGGAGCTCGACTACGTGTGGCTGCCGCGCGAGAGCCTGCTCACGTTCGAGGAAACGGCCGGGGTGATCGACGCGTTCACCGATCTCGGCGTCGATCGCGTGCGCATCACCGGGGGCGAGCCGCTGCTGCGGCGCAACCTCCCAGACCTGGTTGCCGATCTCGCCTCGCGGCCCGCGATCCGCGATCTGGCGCTGACGACGAATGGCGTCCTGCTCGCGCAGCAGGCGGACGCGCTCAAGAGCGCCGGCCTTCACCGGATCACCGTCAGCCTCGATACGCTCGATCCCAGGCGTTTCGAGACGCTGGCGCGGTTCGACAGGCTCGACGACGTGCTCGACGGGATTGCGGCCGCGGCGCGCGCCGGCTTCGACTCGCTGAAGATCGACACGGTGGTAATGCGCGGCGTGAATGACGACGAGCTGGGGGCGCTGCATCGAATACGGTCAGCTGGTGGGCGCCGAGGTGAGGTTCATCGAGTACATGGACGTCGGCGGCGCCACGAAATGGTCGCCCGAAGACGTCGTCTCGCGCCGGGAGATACTCGAGCGGCTCGGCGCCGCGCTTCGGGCCGATCGCACCCATCGTCGAGGAGTCGTCGGCACCGGCGGACCGGTTCAAGCTCGCGGACGGCACGACGTTCGGCATCATCTCGTCGACCACCGAGCCGTTCTGCGCGACGTGCGATCGCGCCCGCCTCACCGCCGACGGCGTCTGGCTGATGTGCCTTTACGCCCGCGCCGGCACTGACCTCCGTCGTCCGCTCCGCGCCGGGGCGACGCGCGACGAGACTCAAGCGGCTCGTCGCCACGGTGTGGGCGTCACGCGCCGACCGAGGCGCCGAGGAGCGGCTGGCCGGTCCGCGGAAGGAAACACTGATTCCTGTGACGGCGCTCAAGAAGGACGCGCATCTCGAGATGCACACGCGGGGTGGATAACGAAAAGTAGAAGTAAGAAGTTAGAAGTCAGAAGTAAGTACAGTGGCTTCGACTCTTCATTGCTTCCGGAAGGCCAGGTACAGCAGAACCCCCTCGCGCTCCAGTTGAAGCACTGACGGCGTGCCCACCTTCGTCGCGTCCGCGGCGGTGTTCAATTCAGCCACGCTTCCAACCGTCTTTCCGTTCAGCGAGTAGATGACGTCTCCCGGCTGCAGGCGGCCCTGGTGCGAGAACGGGGCGGCGGCGGAGACGGCAGCGACCACGGCGCCGCGCTCGCGGCGGACGGACGGCAGCAGCTTGGCGATGCGCGGCGAGAGATCGAGTGCGGTGATGCCAAGCGCGCGAACCGGGCTGAGCAGCGCTACCATGTCGCTCAACCGGCCCGCATCGTTGTCGCGCTCCCCGACGGCCACGCGCGCCGTGAACTTCGAGCGTGCCGCGCTGCGCCTCGATGGCAACCGTGTCGCCGACGCCGCGGGTGTACAGATTGATCCGGAACTGCCGGCCGTTCTCGATCCGCTTCCCGTCCAGCGACAGGATCAGATCGCCGGGCTGCAGCCCCGCGCGCGCGGCCGGACTTCCGGGAGCGACATCCGACAGGATCGCGCCCGCCTCGCCGGTGACGCCAAGAGCTTCAGCCATCAACGGCGTCACCGTCTGCGAGTACACGCCGATCTCGCCGCGCTTCACACGCCCGGTGTTCTTGATCTGGGTGTAGACGTTCTTGACGATGTCGCTCGGCGCGGCGAAGCCAATTCCCTCATTGCCGCCGGACTGGCTGTAGATGAGCGTGTTGATCCCGACAAGACGTCCATCGGTGTCGACGAGCGCGCCGCCGCTGTTGCCAGGATTGATCGGCGCGTCGGTCTGGATGTAGATCATCGGATCTTCCGGCGTGAGCTGCCGTGCCACCGCGCTGACAACGCCCATCGTCACCGACGTCTGCAGCCCCAGCGGGCTGCCGAATGCGAGAACGACCTGGCCAGGACGCAGGCTGTCGGAATCGCCGAACGGCAGCGCCGGCAAGTTGCGCGACTCCACCCTGAGCACGGCGACATCGGTCTCGGAATCAATAGCGACGATCTGAGCGCCGACGATCCGGCCGCGGCGTTTGAGGACCGACGCTCCCTGCGATCCCACCGTCACCGGGAGCTCGACCTCGACGCGCGTCGCGTTCTCGACGACGTGGGCGTTCGTCACGATGTAGCCATCAGCGTCCACGATCACGCCGGAGCCGCTGCTGCGCTCGACGATCGGCTCGCCCGTCGCGCTCTGATCTTCCTCGTCCGGCACCGCATACCCGGTGACGAAGATCTGGACGATGCTGGGGCTGACCCGCTCGGAGAGTTCCTGAAGCGATCGGGAGAATTCGGCGAGCGCGCCGGTATCGCTGCGCCGCTGCGCCGCCGGGCGCTGGGCGAACAGCGGCAGAACGAGCAGGCTCAGGAATACCGGGACGGTGACGACGGTTCGAGATGCTGGTTTCATGCTGCGTCCTGACCGGAAAACAACGGGATGCTCGAAGAATGATAGCGGGAATGAAAAGGCCGTGCGGAAAGATCCGCACGGCCGTTTGCTATAGCTGTAGCGTCAGCTGAAGGCTTGTTACTGCTGGTTCTTGTGCAGCACTTCCTGCACGTCCTGCTTCTTCTTCGTCCCGCCGAGCCCCTTGATCTGGATGACCGGCTCCGGCGGCGCCTCCTTCAGCACGTGCTGGCGATACAGGGCGGCCATGCGCTCGTCCTCGGCGCTCGTCTTTTTATTCTTGGCGTCTTCGTTTGACGCTCCGCGCTTCTGCGCGTCGCGCGCCCGCAGCTTCTCTTCGCGCGCCGTCTTCGCGATCCCGAGCTCGTCGAGGTCGGTCTGCTTGCCCGCGGCGACCGCCTCCGGGTCGAGCACGAGACGATGCTCGGTGGACGGGAGGTTGACGTTCTTGTTGCCGGCAACGATCTCGTGGCGGCCGTGCTCCTCGTACCACTTGGTGAGCGTGGCCGTCATGTGCATCTTCTCGATGATGTTCCGCCAGCCGATGCCGGTGTTGTAGGCGCAGAAGGAGATCTCCCCTTCCTGCGTCGCATACGGGATGATGCAGCGCTCCGTGCGGCGGAAGTCGTAGTTGAACAGATCCTGGAACCACATGCCGGCGATGAAGAGGAAGTTCCACCGGTCGGCACGGCGGACGTCGATATCCTTCGCGGTTCGGTCGATGGTCACCTTACCGTAGTTCTTGCCGGTCGCGCCGAACGTCTTGTCGAACTTCTTCATGAGGTCGACGAGCTTGAAGTGGGTCGGCGCCTGGAACGGGTCGTAGTTCTTCATCAGCGCGAGCGCCATGCCCGTGGCCGACAGGAACTTGCCGCGCGCGGCGTCGTTCACCTTCTTCAGATCGTTGGCCAGCGCTCCGGCATCGAGGAAGGCGGTCACCGGGACTGCCTCGTTGGTCTGCTTGTCGATCATCACCGCCATGCCGATGCCGCAATTCGGGTGGCATCCGCAGGTCAGGTTGCCCCACTCCGCGCTCGGCCCGTGCACGAGATCGGCCCAGTCGGTGAAGGTGCCCATGAACGAGATCGGGAACCAGTCACGGGTCGGCTCGCCGATCCCGACCTGGCTCTTGACGTCGTGGGCGAGGTGCGAGAGGGTGTAGCGCTGCGCGGCGCGCCGCTCCGGCGTCACCTCCTCGTCGCGGCCCGTGAACGACACCGGCTGGAACGACAGGAAGTTGATCTTGCGCGGGTTGTCGAGCGCGAACTGGATGATCCGCCCCACCTGCTCGTTGTTGACGCCGTTGACGATCGTCACGACCGGCACGATGTCCACGCCGGCGGTCCAGAGGTTCTCGATCGCCCGCAGCTTGACGTCGAACAGGTTTCCAACCAGACGGTGCGAGTTCGCGGCGTTGCCGATGCCGTCGAACTGCAGGTAGGCATAGCGCAGGCCTGCCTCGAACGCAGCCTTCGCAAATTCCGGGCTCTTGGCGAACTCGATCCCGTTCGTCGCCGCCTGCACCGAGTTGTAGCCGACCTTCTTCGCGTAGCGCACCGCATCCAGGAAATACGGCGACATCGTCGGCTCGCCGCCCGAGAACTGCACGGACATCTGGCGGCGCGGCTTGATCGAGATCGCGTTGTCGAGCAGCGTCTTGATGTCCTCCCACGACAGCTCGTGCACGAAGCCCACCTGGTTCGCGTCCATGAAGCACGGGTCGCACATCATGTTGCAGCGGTTCGTCAGGTCGATCGTCGAGCACCGCGCCGCGGCCGTACTTGATGGTGCTGCTGCCGTGATTGTGGAGCTTCTCGTCGGCGTGCGAACGGATGTCGCTCCCGGGGAACGCGTCCTCGAGGTGCTTGAAGAACGCCGGATCGATCGCCATGACGTCTTCGAAGTGCCCGTGCACCGGGCAGTCCTTGACCATCAGGATTTTTCCGTCGCGCTCGATAATCTGCGCTTTGATCTCGCCGACCTTCTCATTGAGCAGGATGCGGTAGTCCCGCTTCCCGTCGAGAATCTCCTGGCGCGCCTCGCGGACGCAGTTCGGGCACAGCGAATCCGTTTCGCGGGGCCAGCCGAGCGGCGGCTTCACCTTCTGCCAGGACTTCTGAAGCGGCAAATCGGACCACTTCGGGATAAAGGTGCTGCCGGGCTTCATGCTGTTGAGGGTGTCGAACACCCCCCAGGCCCCCTTCGCGACGTAAGTCAGGCCCTTCTCCACATACTTTATGGGCTTGTGCATATAGTCGAATCTAACGGTTTTGTTACGGTTGAGGTGCAGAAAATCAGGGGAATTGGCAGGATCGCAGGCTGAACTGGCTCAGCAGGAGGGTCAAAAGGGGTGAATTCGGCCAACTCCCAAACCCCAACTCCCAACTCCCAAAGACGACTTCCCAAAGACCAACTCACAACGCCGGCATGCCTCAACGGCGTCCCGTCGGCCGAACCTGGCGTCGTGGGTGCGGCCGATCAGCGCAAATGGAATTGAGTTGAAGAGAGGCCTGGGCGGCCATCTATGAAATGTCTTAACGCGAACAATCTCTGAGAGGAGCGTCGGCACGAATCGTGACTTTAAGGGTTTCAACGTGAACCGTATCGATCCAGAGCTGCCCCACATCCCGAAAATGTCGGCGCCACTCATCGGTAATCCTGCCGTCATAACCCCACAGTGAAACAACTGGTCTCACTACCGACACCCCATTCCCCGGGAACCCACGAACGGAGAAACCCTGTCGCGCGAAAAGCACAGGCAGGCTCAGTCGATCTGGAAACCGGAAGTCTCCGCCCCTCTGAATCGTTACGAAGTCCGACGTTTGAGGTCGCTTTGGTTCGCCGCCAGCGGTGACGTAATCGAAGTTTGCCTGACTAATTAGGTCGCCCGCCGCGAGGGCGCGCTCGTCGCGAGCGATGACAACTCCTGTCAGGAGAGGTCGGTGAACCGTGATTACCAACGGCTCGGTCCCCGTGTTGGTGGCCAGCAACTCGAGATCAGCAAACATCGTGGCCGTTTCGTCGTCGCCACCACGGCAATAACGAGTATCGGTGATTCTCGCCTCAATTCTCAGCGCCGGCGAAGATGGGTCCCGACTGTTCTGAGTCGCCAACACGGAGTTGCCATGTCGCGGCAGCGCAAGTAGAGCCACGCCAACTGCGAGACTGATAACGACTGATGGTGGAGTCATGTGCAGCGACTCTCTGAACCGCCGGCTCGATGATCGCATATCGCGACCCGCAAGAAGAAGCGTCAGCCAAAAGCTTGCGTCGCTGATTGGTAGGTTTGGTATGAGCGTCCCCGTCCATCGGCCACTCCCGCACGGCGACGGGTTCGGCCGACGAACGCCGTCGGAGCGCGCCGCCGCAGTGCGAAGCCGGAACGCGCGCGGAGCGATTCATCGTGTGGACACCGTCGATCCTACCTTCGTGATCGTCGTGGTCGTCGTGATCGTCGTGCCTGATCGTTTTTGCCTTGCACCTTCTCATCTCGGTACGTTGACGACCGGCCGCCTCGACTTCGACAACGTGTAGACCACCCGAAACAGCAGCAACGCCCCCAGAATCGCCGCGTAGTAGACCGGCTCCCCGACCGGCACCTTCACCTTCCAGATGAAATGCACACACGCCGCGGCGGCGCTGAAGTAGACGAGCCGATGCAGCAGCTGCCACCGGCGGCCGAGGCGCCGGATCCAGCCCTTCGTCGACGTCACCGCGAGCGGGATCATCAGCACGAACGCGAGCATGCCGGCGGTGATGAACGGACGTTTGACGATGTCCTCCCAGACGCCGCTGAAATCGAAGTAGCGATCCAGGACGACGTACATCATGAGGTGGAGGCAGGCGTAGAAGAAAGCGAAGAGGCCCAGCATCCGGCGGAACTGGATGATGCGGTGCCAGCTGGTCAGGCGGCGGATCGGGGTAATGGCGAGCGTCGCAAGCAGGAAGCGAAGCGCCCAGATGCCGGTTTCGAGCTGCAGCGTCTCCGCCGGGTTGATGCCGAGGCGCTCGGGCGCGCGAAGCAGGGCCCAGGCCAGCAGGACGGCCGGCACGAGCGCGCCGGCGAAGATTACCGCCTTGGCAAGCCGCGCCGCGCGCAATCAGTAGAACCTTCGAAGGTCCATGCCGGCATACATGGACGCGACCTGATCGCCGTAGCCGTTGAACATCAGCGTCGGATGGTTCTTCAGCAGGCCGGGAATCCGCCGTTCGGTCTTCTGGCTCCAGCGCGGGTGATCCACGTCGGGGTTCACGTTGGAGTAGAAGCCGTATTCACCAGCATTGGCTTCGCTCCAGGCGGTCCGCGGCATGCGATCGACGAAACGGATCCGGACGACCGATTTGATGCTCTTGAAGCCGTACTTCCACGGAACCACCAGCCGCATCGGCGCGCCGTTCTGATTCAACAGCGGCTTGCCGTAGAGGCCGACCGCCATGATCGTCAGCGGATGCATGGCCTCGTCCATGCGCAGCCCTTCGACATACGGCCAGTTGAGCACGGGGCTCGCCAGCCCCGGCATCTCCGACGGACGGTTCAGCGTGGTGAACTCGACGAAGGTCGCTTTCGACGTCGGCTCGGCGCGCTTGAGGATGCTGCTCAGCGGAACGCCGATCCACGGGATCACCATCGACCACGCTTCGACGCATCGCAACCGGTAGATTCGCTCCTCGAGCTGGAACGGCTTGATCAGATCCTCGAGCGGGTAGTCCGCCGGCTTCGCGCAATGGCCGTCGATCTTCACCGTCCACGGGCTCGTGCGCAGCCCGCCGGCATACCGCGCCGGGTCGGCTTTGCCGGTGCCGAACTCGTAGAAGTTGTTGTAGCCGGTGATCTGTTCGTAGGTGTTCTGGGGTTCGTCGGTCGCGATGACGCGCGGCTTGACGTTCGACAGCGCGAGCTGCCCACCAGATTCGGTGGTTTCAACCCCGAGGGCGGCATCCACGTTCGAGCCGCACGCCGCGGAGAGCGAACCGGCCGCGGCGGCGAGAGCCGCCCCGCCGGCCAGCTTGATGAACTCGCGGCGTCGAAGGTACGTCGCCTCGTCCGTTATCTCCGAGGACTGGATGTCTGGCCGGCGCTTCAACAACATATTGCCGCTTCCTTATTGGCGCAGGGCCGCCTGCGCTACGAGTCCCAATTATCGATCCAATCAGGTGAACCCCAGCCATGGGTCGGGAATTCCCGCGCCAAAACCCTGTAATAGAATGCCCCCATGCCGACGGAAGCCGTCGATCCGCGTTGGCCGAAAGTGCTGTCCCTCACCGTCCACGAATTCCGCACGCCCATGACGGTCGTCGCGGGCTACCTGCGCATGCTGCTCAAGGACCGCGCCGGCCCCGTGAACGATCAGCAGCGGCGGATGCTCGAGGAAGCCGAGAAATCGTGCACCCGGCTCTCGGGTCTCCTGACCGAGATCAGCGAGCTGTCCGCGCTCGAAGCGGGAACCGCGACGTTCAACCGCAACGACCTGGACCTCCGCGACATCCTCGCGCAATCCGTGGATGCGGTGCCGCCTCTGCCGGACCGCGAGATCAAGGTGGAGCTGCAGTCGGGCGACGGCGCGGCCACCGTCAACGGCGACGCAACCCGCCTCAGGACGGCGATGACCTCGATCATTTGGGCCCTGCGGCGAGAGCTCGTCTCGAGCGACCGTCTGATCCTGCATCAGCACGTCCGCCCGTTCAACGGACAGACCGTCGCCTGGATCGCGATCGGCGATGCGGAGCGTATTCCGGCGCTGGCCAAGGCGGACGCCTCGGCCCTCACGACCTTCGATGAGTGGCGCGGCGGCTGCGGGTTGAGCCTGGCCGTCGCCCGTCGGATCATCAACGCGCACGGCGCCACGATCTGGTCTCCAAAGGAGGAAACGAAAGCGGGCGCGGTGGTCGCGATGCCCGTCTCGTAACCTCTGGCATTTCGTTTGCTCTCCACAGCCCGCGATGAACGCGGCGCCGGAGGTCTCGATGCGCACCAATCCGGATGAAGCACTGCGCGAATGGGAGCAGGCCGAAATCCGGCGCAGCAATATCGAAGCGGGAAAAACCACGAGCGCCGACACCCGGTCGGACGATCGGAAATTTGCCCGCTACCGGAACCCGCCCGCGGAAACGCCTTACCCACTCGAATACGCCTATCACCTGGTTGGGAACATCCAGGGCAAGCGCGTTCTCGATTTCGGCTGCGGCAGCGGCGCCAACAGCCTGCTGCTCGCGCGGCGCGGGGGGGTGGTCTGCGGCGTCGACATCTCGCACGACCTCCTCGCGATTGCCAGGCAGCGGCTGGCCCGTTCAGCCGATCCGCTTCGCGCCGGGTTCGTCGCCGCGTCGGCGCACGACCTGCCGCTGGAAGATGGGTCGTTCGATCTGGTGTTCGGGATCGCCATCCTTCACCACCTCGATCTGAAACTGGTCTCGAAGGAAGTTCACCGGGTGCTGAAGCCGGGCGGCCGCGCGATCTTTCAGGAACCGGTACGAAACTCCCGGCTGATCGAGCTGGGACGCCGGATTTTTCCCAATCGCAGCGAGGAGATTTCTCCATACGAGCACCCGCTCACCAGCGCGCAAGTCGTCGAATTCGCGGCGCCGTTTCGCAAAGTATCGGATCGCGCGTTCACGCTGCCGCACGTGCGCCTCGCCAAGCACCTCGGCTGGTTCACGAAGAATGTCGATCCGCTGTACCGGCTGGATGCCGCGCTGCTGAAACGATATCCCCGGCTCTCGCTCTACTCGGCCGTCCGCGTGATCGAGCTCGCCAGGTAGGACACGTCCTTCCACCGGCGCCGCAGCAGCCAGCGGTACGCCGCGCCGCCGACCGGAATTCGCCTTTCCGCCAGCATCGCCAGGTGGCACACCGCGTGTTGCCACACCATCAGCGCGAACAGCGGCTCATCCGGAGAGAGTGACGGCTGGTAGCCGTCGAGGAGCGCACGCTGAACGTCGCGGGCGACCGCCGCATGGCTGCGCTTGCGCTGCGCGAACAGTCCGAGATGGAAATACATGTGCGCGAGATCGTGATAAACCGATCCCGCCTTTGCCATCGTGAAATCCAGCACCGTCACGCGCCCATCGTCGCCGACCAGCACGTTGGTGGGCGTCAGGTCGGCGTGGATCGCGACAGCGGGCACCGACGGCGTCCCGACCGCGGACGACAGCGCATCGACATGCGCCAGCACTTGCCGGCGCCCGGCCTCGTCGAGCACGCCGGCCTGCAGATGCCGCAGCCGCTCGTCGATGTAAGCGCGCCGTTCGGAAAGCTCCACGCGCCCGTCGGACGGAGCAATCTGCTGATACGCGCGGATCCATCGGCCGACGCGCCGGCCCACTTCGACGATCCGCCCCCTCGGCGCGGACGCGGCGGTCAGGAGGTCGCCGAACGGACGCCCGATCACTTCAGCCGTGACGATCGCGCGATGTTGGGGAAGACAGGCGATGGGGCGGAGCGCGCCAAGCTCGGACTGCGCGGCAAGCGCCGCATGCAGCGCGGACGTCGCACGAAACTCGCGCTGGAGAAAACGATCGGCCCTGGCGAGATCAGCCTCGGAGTTGCTCCGAGGCTTGTATACCTTGATGTAGGCCCCGGACTGCGAATCGCGGCCGGAGACCCGCACGTTGAGCACGCTCGAATACGGCCCGTCGATCCGCCTCACCGGCTCGATTTCGACGGTCTCCGCGCCGAAATGGGCCGCGGCATTGCGCGCCAGCTCGGCTATGACCGGCTCAAACTCGGCTGTGCCCCGGAACATCGCGCGGGAATGTGCAAGCCACATTCCCGCCGCCCGAACCGTCTTACTTCTTGATCCGAATACCGGTGCCGTTGCTGCTGCCGTCCGGATCGTGATTCGCGCTTGACTGGTATGACCCGACCACCGATGTCACCTTGTTCACCGTCAGCTTGATCGACGTCGCGGTAAGAAGGGCGGCGGGAGACGTCACCACGCACTGGCCGCTCGCGGCGGTGGTACACGTGCCGGCCGCCGACGCGCCGCCGCTCCACTTGAATTTCACGACCGCACCGGCCACTGCCCCTTCGGCCGCGTCGTGAACGGTGATCGTGATCTGCGATTGCCAGCTGCTCGCGCCGATCACCTGTGCGCCATCGAGGTCGCCGACGTGCACCGACGCCGGCACGGAGACGGTGACCGATTTCGTCACCGTCGCGGCCGCCCCTTCGTCGTCGGTCGCGACCAGCGTCACGGAATACGTACCCGCAGCGCCGAACACCTTCGACGGATGCTGCGTGGTTGACGACGTGCCATCGCCGAACGTCCAGCTCCAGCCCGCGACCGTGCCGTCCGCATCGGTGCTGCCGTCCGAGAACGAGCACGTGAGCAGCGTGCACGTGAACGTGAACGCCGCCACCGGCGGGTCGTTCGGTTTCACCACCGTCACCGTTTGCGTGGCCGTCGACTCGAGGCCGTCGCTGTCGGTGACCTTCAAGGTCACGGCATAACTCCCCGACGCCGGGAACGTGTGCGGCGGGTTCGTCAGCGTCGACGTCGATCCGTCCGCGAAGTTCCAGTTCCAGGCCGCGAGGGTTCCGTCCACATCGGCGCTCGCGTCGGTGAACGAACAGCTGAGACCGTCGCACGCGAACGTGAACCCCGCCGTGGGAGCCTGCGGCCCCGGGCCAGAGACCCCGCTCTCGACGCCGGCTACCGCGGCCATCAGCGCCGCGAAATCGACCCCTACGTCCTTTCCGTCGGTGCCTGCCCCGTAGAGGGGGCTTCCGGGTCTGACGCTGTAGTCGCGGGAAGCGGGATTGGTGAACTGATCCTGGAAGAGGCCCGTGACGAGCGTCCCCGCGGGATAGCGGCTTGCCGAAGCGCCCGCGAGATAGTTCGCGGAAAACACGTAGCCCGGATAGTAGTTGTTCAGAATGCCGAGCCCGAAAGTGAAGTACGACCCGTTCATTCCATACGATCCATGCCGCGCCGCGTTGTTCGACATCGAGAATCCGAGCACTTCACGCGGATCGGTCGACGTCCCGCCGTACACGTTGACGACCGTCGTACCGTCGCTGTCGAAGGTGTTGTTCTCGATCGTGATGTCCCGCGGCTCGTCGCCGATGATCATGAACCAGGCGTTCCCGCCGAGCGACTTCTTGACGTCGTAGAACAGGTTCTGACGGAATATCAGGTTGCTCGCCTGCCCGCTCGGCCCGGTGTTGTCGTAGCCGAGGATGTTGATGCCGGCCGCGACATTACGGACGATGTTGCGCTGAAAGGTGACGTTTTCGACGGTGCACCAGGTGCAGGTGCCGCCGGAATTGCGCGGCGTGTAGACGATCGCGTAGCCCGCCTGCGCGTGCTTCCAGTGGTTCTGGAAGATGTTCGCTTCGACGAGAACGTTCCTCGCGTTCTTCAGCTCGAACAGATTCTTCACCGTCCACATCGTCCCCGCGGTCGTCGGGACCGCTTCGGCCGTGCCGCCGCCACCGGTATCGAGGAACTCGGTCCCGGTTACGCTCCACGACAGCGCCTGAGTGCCGCTCGTCCGTCCGTAGACGCGATAGTCGGTGGCGTTGGGAACAGGGTTCCAGCGAATCCGCACCGCGCCGCCGGCGCCCACAGTCGCCGACACTTCGGTCGAGACGCTCGAGCGGCCGACATTCGTCTGTCCGACGCCCCGCCGGGCGGTGACGCGATAGGCATACGTTCCGCCCGCAAGCGTGCCGCCACTCTCGGCGGCGGCCGTCACACCGCCCGGAGCGTCGATGATCGGCTGCATCCACGACATCGGCCGCGAGAAGAGATTGCGACGGATGACGATCCCGTCCGCGACCAGGTTCGCGATGTACGGATCGGACCCGCCGAACAGGACGTTCTCGGCCGCCGCCTCCAGGTAGTTGTTCTCGATCGTGAACGGTCCCGGACTGTTCCAGGCGCAGATCGCCTGCGTGTCCTGCCCTGCCGCCTTGATGTCCGAGATGTGCGAGTCACGGATCTCGACATGCGTGGCGTTCGCCGCGATGCCGCGCTTCTGCCCGAGGAGCGGGTCGCCGTGAATGTACAGGTGCTCGAGCAGGAGATGATGCGGCACCAGCGACAGCGAGCTCTGCGCGCTCGAGCCGTCGCCAAGCCGGATGATCTCGGTGTAGCCGTTCTGGTTGGCGGCGAACTCCAGGTATCGCAGCCGCCAGTGATGCGCACCCGCCGCGGTCTGCAGCGCCGGCGCGTCATTCGGCGAGCGCAGGCGCGCCAGCAGCGGCGCATCCGCTGGCGTGATTCTCCGGCCTGGACCCGGCAGGGACGCGTCCGGCGTAGAGCTTCGAATCACGATATAGGTGCTTCCGCTCTTCACGGGCAGGACGAAGTTGCCGACGAATTCCGCTCCCGCTGCGAGCAGGATCGTGTCTCCCGGCTGCGCGCTGTTGATTGCCGACTGAAGGTCCCCTCCGGCCGCGACGCTGATCGTGGCGGCTTCCACCGATGAAACGACGAGCAGGCAGCAAAGTACCCACGCCGGTACACACGTCCAGCGAGAAGCGCGCATGAGGTCTCCGGGTTTTTGGCGTCTTATTGTTGGGGTGGCGCTCGTCACAACGCCGGAGTCTGGCTAGGCAAAGACGATGCCCCAAGCTCTACTATTTAAAGCTAATCTTTTCGGAGCACTTTGCTGTTGAGCTATGATTTTGGGAGAACGCCATATGTGCCAGAACGTGACAGCGACTTACGGAATCGTGATGCAGAACTGGTGAGCCGTGTGACTAGCTGGGAATCACTAATCACTAATCGCTAATCACAAACTAGCGCGTAACCACCCGCAGCCCTCGCACTTGCGCCGGCGGCGTGCCTTCGAGAGAAGGTGTCCCCGCGGTGGCGGCGAAGGCAGCCTTTACCTTCGTCAGGTCCGCGCCGAGATCGGCCCCGTCGGTCCCCGCTGACCGGAACGGGCTCGATGCGATCAGCCGGAAGTCACCGGCGCCGAGATCCAGGAACTGCGAATCGAACACCGGCGAAAAGAAGTTTCCCGCGGGATATCTGCTCGCCACGCCTTCCGACAGGAGATTGCGGACGACCTGCGCGTCTGGCAGGTAGGTGGACAGCGTCGCCAGTCCCGTCGACGACCCGGCGCCGAAGATCCCGTACTTGCCGTGCCTCGCCAGGTTGTTGGTGAACTTGAAGCCGAAGATCTCGCGCCGGTCGGTGGGCGATCCGCCGTAGACGGAGACGAGCGTCGTGCCCGAGTGCTCGATCGTGTTGTGATCCACGGTCACGTTGCGCGGTTCGTCACCCATCATCAGGAAGATTCCGGGGCCGCCCCATCGCGTCTGATCGATCCCGTAGAACAGGTTGTGCGTGATGCGGATGTCCCGCCCCTGCTGGCTCACCTCCGGGCTGTCGTAGCCCAGGATGTTCACGCCCCCGGCGACGTGGCGGACGACGTTGTAGCGGAAGTCGACGTTCTCGATCGTGCACCACGTGCACGTACCTGACGAATTGCGGACCGTGAACACGATCGCGTAGCCGATCTGCCCGTTCTCCCAGTTGTGCTCGAACAGGTTGTATTCGGCGATGACGTTTCGTGCGTTCTTCAGCTCGAAGATGTTCTTGACCAGCCACTTCGTGCCGGTGCCCGGAACCTCCGACGGCGTGCCGGCCGTCCCATCGTCAGTGAATGCGGTTCCATCGGCGCGCCAGTAGGTCGTGCCGGCGGGCCCCGTGCGATAGACGCGGTATTCGGTTGCGTGTGCGACGGCGGACCACGTGAGCCGGACCGCGGCGGGAGTGGAAACCGTCACGGTTCGAACGACTGGCGACGACTGCGCGTAACTCGTCTGACCGGCCGGGCGTCGCGCGACGATCGCGTAGGTGTAGCTCGCGGGCGCGAGTGTTCCCGCCGCGACGATGTCCGCTGTCGCCGCGGCCGGCGGCGGGACGATCGGGTCGCGCCAGGCCACCGGACGCGAGAGGTAGTTCTTGCGGAACGCGAGGCCCGTGGGTACGAGATTCGGAATGTCCGGTCCTGCTCCGCCGAGCAGGATGTTCTCTCCGCCAGCCTCGAGGTAGTTGTTCTCGATGACGAACGGCCCGGGACCGTTCCAGATCGCGATAGCCTGAGTGTCCTGACCAACGCCCTTGATCTCGGCGATGTGCGAGTTGGTCACCGCGACGTTCGCGACGTTCAGCGCGATCCCGCGCTTCTGCCCGAGCAGCGGATCCCCCGTCACGTAGACACGATCGACCACGATCGTGTGCGGCACGACGTCGAGCGTGTGCTGCTCGGCGCTGCCGTCGCCCAGCCGGATGATTTCGCCGTATCCCTTGAAGTTGGGTCCGAACTGCAGCAGCTGAATGCGCCAGTGATGCGCGTAGGGGGCGGTCAGGAGCGCCGGACTGCTGGTCGGTGACTGCAGCCGCGCGAGCTTCGCCGCGGCGGCCGGCGTCATGCGCGTGCCCGGCGCGAACGGACCGGTCTCCTCCACGTCCGTCTGGACGGTCACGAACCCGTCGCCGCTTTTCTTCCGGAGGACGAAGCTGCCGGTGAACGTGGCCCCCGCGGCGAGGAGGACGACGTCGCCGGGTTGTGCGGCGTCGAGCGCCTGCTGGAGGTTGCCGCCCGCGGGCACGCGGCGGGTCTCGGCATCCGCCGCCGCCACGACTACGAACAGAATGACCAGGACCCGGAGCCCGGCGCGACAGACACCCAGGGCAGCACACATGAAGGGGTCACCTCGGTGATCCCCGCACGAGCAAGAGAAGTGCCCCGAAAATCCGGGGACTTTTCTGGCGATGCGCAGATTCGGGCCGCTCGATTTCGTAATCTGCGCTCGATTCTGTTACTACCTCACCGTCACCGTTGTCGTGTCGATGTCCGTCGCGCCGAGCTCATCCGTTACCAGCAGAACGATCGGATAGATGCCCGCGCGCGCGTAGCGGTGGGTGGCGTGGACGCCCGTTCCGGTTCCGAGTGAGCGCGATACGAACGTCGTGTCGGCCTTCGTCAGGCCGGGCATCTTCGCTGAATACGCCACCGAACTGATGACGATCTGATCGATGCGGACGCCGTCCTCGCGCGGCTGCAGACGGATCGTCTGTTCCCCGGCGGTCTGGAAATAGATCGGGCTGGCCAGGCTCTCCCAGCCGGAATCAGTCCATCCCCATCCGGACACACCCGCATCGCGCCCCTGTTCCAGGATGAACGAGAGCGCGCTGGTCGAGCCGATGCGCGCCAGCGCGCTGCCGCTCGCGGTCACCGCGCCGCTCAACTGCACGTAGACCGAGTCGTTCGCGTAGCTGTTGCTCTCTGCCTGCATACGGAACCAGATGTAGTACGGAACGCCCGAGGCGGCGCGGAACTTGATGTCGACGTACGACGCCGGAGCGGCCAGCGGCGTCGCCACTTTCGCGGCGCCTTTGTTGGCATTGACGAGCGCCGTCCCCTCCGCTGCGCCGGATACCGAAGCCTTGGCCCAGTTCCCCTTGATGTTCGCCGACGGCACGTCCGACGCGTGGATTACGATGTCGTCGCCCCACGTCCACTTGTAGCTCGTGATGCCGTTCTCCGGGTCGGAGGAGCCGGTGCCATCTGCCGTCAGATCGGTTCCCGCTGCGACCGTATAGGGTCCGCCCGCATCCGCGGTCGGCGGACCATCGCCGGACGGCGGTGGAAGCGGATCGGAGGGCGTGCCCTGCGCGTCATCGAGCTCTCCGAAATCGGTGCCGGGAACGCTGCCGCCGGTTCCCTTCCTGTAGAACACGCTCGACGACAGCAGGCGGTAGTCTCCGCCCTCGAGATCCACGAACGATGCGTTCCATTCGGCGAGCGTCGGGAAGGTGTTCCCCGGCGGATATCGCGACGGATCGCCGCCCGCGAGCACGTTGTTCGAGAAGACGCAGCCGGGAAAATACGCGGCGAGCGATGCATTCCGGAAGAGGAGCTGGCGCCCATGACCCCGTACTTCGCGTGGACGGCGATGTTGTTCGTGAAGACGAACAACGGCATCGGCGCGCCGTAGGCGGACAGCACGGTGCTGGTGCCATGGAAGATCGTATTGCTGTCGAAGGTGACGCGGGACGCGCCCTGACCGATCAGGAACACCCTGGTGAGCCCGCCGCCCCAGCTCGCGGGGGTGATGTCATCGAACAGGTTGTTCCTGACCATGATCCGCTCGGTGAGCGCGCTGCCTGCCGGCTGGGTATCGTCGTAGCCGAGGATGTTGATCGCGCCGGCGGAGTGGCGAAGGATGTTGTTGGTGAACGTCACGTCGCGGACCGCGGCCCACGGAGCGGTCCCGTTGTGGTTGCGCGGCGTCAACACCACCGCGTAACCAGCCTGCGCGCCCGCCCAGTTGTGCTCGAGCAGGTTGCCGTCGATCGTCACGCGCTGTGCGTTCTTCAGCTCGATCAGGTTCTTCGCGACCCACTTCGTGCCGCTGGTCGGTGGCGCCGCACTCGACTCGCCGGAACCCGCATAGACGAACGACGTCACCGCAGTGCTGGTCTGCGTGTACACCGACTCACCGCCTGCCGACTGCCCGCGATAGATCCGATAGGCGCTCGCCCCTGACACACCGCTCCAGGAAATCGTGGCACGGTCGCCGCTGGCTACGCTCACCGATACTTCAGCTGACGGCAGCGACACTGCTGTCGCGGTGCCCGTCGTCATCAGCGCGACCACCTTGAAGTAGTGCACGCCGCTCGCAAGGCTTCCGCCTCCACTGGTGCGCGACACCCGCACGGACGAAGGCTGCGAGAGAATCGGATTGCGCCATGTCGCCGGCTTGGTGATGTGGTTGTGGCGGATTTCGATGTCGCTCGCGATCAGCCCCGACGTCGCCGGCCATCCGCCGCCGAACAGAATGTTCTCGCCCGCCCCTTCGATGTAGTTGTTCACGATCTTGAACGGACCCTGCCCGTTCCACGCGGCGAGCGCCTGCGAGTCGGCGTTCACCGCCTTGATGTCCGAGATGTAGCTGTCGATCACGTCGAGATAGCGGCCGTTCAGCGAGATGCCGCGCTTCTGACCTTTGTAGGGGTGCCCGTGGATGTAGACGCGATCGAGCACGATGTGGTGCGGCGGGGCCGGCTGCGGATCGTCGACGCCCAGGGCAATCAGCGTCTCGTAGCCGATGTTCGCCGTGCCGTCGAACTCGACGAACTGAAACACATAGTGATGTGCGCCGGGATCCGCGCGCAGGACTGGCTGCGATTTGTAGGCGCCGCCCTGTCCGACCAGCCGCGCCAGCGACGAGAGGCTGACGTTTGCGCCGGGGCGGCCTTGCGGGACGAGCCGTTCGCCGGCGCCCGGCAGTGCCGTCGTGGCGGCGTCCGAACGGATCACGATGAACGCATCACCGGACTTGGGGCGGAGCCTGTAGTTGCCGACAAACGTCTCGCCGGCCCGCAGCAGAATCGTGTCACCGGGCAGCGCGGCGTCGAGCGCCTGTTGAAGCCCCGCATAAGTGCACCCGCTGTGGCACACCCGCAGCGTTGCCGCGGTCGCAGTGCCCGACAGGACGGCAGCCGAAAAAACCGCTGGCACGGCCACGAGAGCCAGAAAGCGGAATGAAAAGCGGGAAGGAGACACGGCACCTCCGTGGGAACGTCCTGGGAGAAAAATGGAATTCCGGCGACTCAGCCGGCGGCGTTCCGGGCAGCAAGCGAGGTGCCACGACCATATTGCGGGGACTGATGGGCAGGGTGCTACTCAGAATGTTTCGCGCACCGCCCTCAGTGTTGGGTCGGACAACTGAGCCGTTTGAAGTAATTACATCCAGACGCCTTTCGATAGGCGCGCCGATGGCAATTCATTTGCTGAGGCAGGCGAAGCAGTGCAGCCACGTCCCAGGATCCCCGTCGCGATATTCGTGTCGAGCTTCGAGTCCGGAGGCACCGAGCGCCAGATGACGGAACTGCTGCGCCGCCTGGACGATCGGTTCGAGCCGCACGCGGTGTGCTTCCGGCAGAGCGGCGCCTGCCTCCCGCTGGTCAGCGAACGCGCAGCCTCAATAGTCGAGTTTAGAACCAACGGCTTTCATCGGCCGCACACGTGGAGGCAGATGAACGCGTTCGCGCGGTGGTGCCGCGCGGCCGGCATCTCGATCGTCCACTCGTGTGATTTCTATGCAAACGTGTTCGCCCTGCCCGCGGCGGCGCTCGCCCGCGTTCCCGTTCGTATTGGAAGCCGGCGCGAGCTGAACCCGGACAAGAGCGCAGCGAAAATCGCGCTGCAGCGCGCCGGTTACTCGGCCGCACACCGGATCGTCGCGAACTCATCGGCGGCGGCCGCCCGACTGCGGCGCGAAGGCGTCCCGTTGTCGAAGATTTGCGTCATCCCGAACGGCGTCGCCATGGACCGCTTCGGACCACGGCTCCGTCCGAGCGGCGGACCTCGAATCATCACCGTCGCCAATCTGCGACCTGAGAAGGCGCACGAGATACTGATCGAAGCGGCCACTCCCCTTCTCGCCTCGCATCCCGCTCTGGAGTTCGTGATCGTGGGCGACGGTCCGCGCAGGGCCAAGCTGGAGACGATGGTGCGAGTCCGCGGACTGGCCGGGTCCTTCTCGTTTCTCGGCCATCGCGACGACGTACCGGCGCTGCTCTCGTCGGCGGACATCTTCGTGCTGCCATCGCGGTCCGAGGCTTCGCCAAACAGCGTGATCGAAGCGATGGCTGCGGGTCTTCCAGTCGTGGCCGCCGCAACCGGAGGCGTGCTGGAAATCGTCGAGCGGGACAAGACAGGGCTGCTCGTGCCACCGGACAATGTGCAGGCATTCGTGGACGCGATCGATCGCCTGCTGAAGAACCGCGAGCTCTCCGACGGCATTGGCCGCGCCGCGCACACCTCGATCGCCGCACGCTACTCGTTCGATCGGATGGTCCAGGCGTTCGAGGACCTATATGTCTCCGAGCTTTCACGTCGAACCGCCGGCGCGTCGTCAATCCACGAAGGGGACGCACCGCCGGTGAGGGTGGGATGAAGATACTCTGGCTGAATTCAGGGCTGCTGCTGCCGCTCGACAAGGGCGGCCGGCTGCGCACGTGGCATCTCATGCGCCATCTCGCGCGCGACCACGAGATCACCTACATCTCGTTTGCCGATCCGGACGAGGACCCCGCGCACATCTCCGGCATGCGCGAGGTCTGCTCGCATGTCGAGACAATCCCGCGGCGCGATCCGCCCAAGGGCAGCCTGAAGTTCTACCTGGACACTGCGAGATACCTGCTCAACCCGCTGCCGTACACCGTCGCCAAGTACCGCTCCCCTGAGTATCAGCGGCGCGTGGAGGATCTGCTGAGCCGTGAGCGGTTCGATGTCGTCGTCTGCGATTTCCTGTTTCCCGTCGTCAACCTGCCCGCATCGCTGCCTTGCCCGTCGGTACTGTTCACCCATAACGTCGAGTCGGAGATCTGGCGGCGGCACGTCGAAACGCAGAAGAGCGGCCCGCAGCGAGCGCTCCTCCGCACCCAGTGGCGGCGGATGCTGAAGTGCGAGGCCGCGGCGCTGGCGCGGTTCGATGTCGTCCTGGCGGTTTCAGATGCCGATGCCGACACTCTTCGTGCCCTCTACGGGCGAGAGCTCACCGCGCCGGTGCACGTCGTCAAGACCGGCGTGGATACGGCGTTCTTCGCGCCGGATCCCTCGCATACCGTGGATCCGAAACACCTCGTGTTCACCGGCTCGATGGACTGGCTGCCGAACGAGGACGCCATCGTCCATTTCTGCAACGATGTCCTGCCGCTGATTCGCCAGGTCGAACCGGAAGTGACGTTCAGCATCGTCGGTCGGGCGCCCACGCCGGCCGTGCGCAGGCTCGCGCGCGAAGGATCGATCGAAGTCACCGGCCGGGTGGATGATGTCCGTCCGCACGTCGCGCGAGCGGGCGTCTACGTCGTGCCGCTCCGGATTGGCGGCGGCACGCGGCTCAAGATCTTCGAAGCGATGGGAATGGCGAAAGCCGTCGTCTCCACGACCGTCGGCGCCGAAGGTCTGCCCGTCAGCCACAATCGCGACATCGTCATCGCCGACGACCCTCAGCAGTTCGCGCACGACGTCGTTCGGCTGATGCGGGATGTCGAGGCGCGTCAGACGCTCGAAACAGCCGCACGCCAGCTCGTGGTCGAACGTTACGACTGGTCGGCTGTCGCCAGCGATCTCGAGCAGGCGCTTCCTCGACCGGCCGCCCCGGCAACCAGCGCAGCGACACAGCCGCGTTCAGTGTTGATTTGCCACAAAGGCGCCGAACTCGACCGCGAAGGGCTGTCACGCTGGATGGCCGGCTTCAGCCATCTGGTCGGGATCGTGGAGCTGGACGAGGACGCGAACCGCGCGGCGCAACGCGTTCACCGCCAGATCCGGCGCGCGGGGATTCTGCGGTTTCTCGATGTACTCGCGCTGCGTATCTACTACAAGTTCGCGCACGCGCGCTCGGACCGCGACTGGGAAGCGAACGCGGTCGCCTCGATGCGGCGGCGGTTCCCCGATCTTCCTCGCGACGTGCGCATCGCCAGGATGCGCTCGGTGAACTCTCCGGAATGCATGAACTTCCTGCGCGAATGCGCGCCGGATTTCGTCATCGCCCGCTGCAAGACGCTGCTGAAGCCGGAGGTGTTCACGATTCCGCCGGCGGGCACGTATGTGTTTCACCCGGGCATCTGTCCGGAGTATCGGAACGCACATGGATGCTTCTGGGCGCTCGTCAATCGCGATCTCGATCGCGTCGGCCTGACGCTCCTCCGCATCGACGCCGGTGTCGACACCGGTCCGGTCTACGGATACTTCACCTACAAATTCGACGAGCGTTCCGAGAGCCACATCAGGATCCAGCAGCGGGTGCTGTTCGAGAACCTCGACGCGATTCGCGATCGTCTGCTCGAGGCGGCCTCAGGAGAGGCTTCCGCAATCGACACCACCGGCCGGAAGAGCGCCGTTTGGGGCCAGCCCTGGCTGACGGCGTACGCCCGGTGGAAATCAGCCGCCAGGAAGGCGGAACAGGATCGATACATTCATGCCACTGCCAACGCGAGTGCCGACGCTGCTGTACCACGACGTCGTAGCTGACGAGCGGTGGACGGGCAGCGGATTTCCCGGCGGCGACGCCGCGATCTACAAACTCGACTCGGACGCGTTCACCGCACACGTCGGGCGGCTGCACGCGTCGGGTCTCGAGGCGCCGCTCCTGACCGCACCGATCTCGGGCGGCGGCCGGCGTTTCGTCATCACGTTCGACGATGGCGGCGTGAGCGCGATCACCACCATCGCACCGACAATCGAGCGGTTCGGGTGGCGCGGCTACTTCTTCATGACGACCGGCTGGCTTGGCGCTGCAGGTTTTCTCGATCGAACCCAGCTGCGTGAGCTGCGAGCCCGCGGCCATGTGATTGGCAGTCACAGCGAAACACATCCGCTGCGCATGTCGTCATGCACGCCGCGGCAGTTGCGGCACGAGTGGACGTCGAGCGCCGAACGCCTGGCGGACGTGCTTGGCGAGCGGCCCGCGACCGCCTCGATTCCCGGGGGCGCCTATAGCTACGCTGTCGCCGAAGCGGCCGGACGCGCCGGAATCAAACTGCTGTTCACGTCGGAGCCGACCGCGCGCAGCTGGGACGTCGGAGACGTCACGTGTCTTGGACGGTTTACCGTCTGGCGTGGGATGACACCGGATCGCGCTGTCGCGCTGGCGCGCGGGCACGGGATCGAGACCGTCCGCCAGCGGCTGGCCTGGGATTCGAAAAAAGTCGCGAAGGCGGTCCTGGGACCGACGTATCAGAAGCTGCGCGAGCAGCTACTGTCCTCCCGATCCGCCTGACCCGCCGGGGCCTTTCGGGATTCGCGGCGGGCGCGGCTGCCTCTCGCGTCGTTCGCGAAGAGCCTCCACGCCGGCAACCTTCTCCAGGCTGTCCAGATTCGCGCCGAGATCGGTCCCGTCGGACGCGCCCCGGCGATAGCGGCTCGACGCCGCCAGCCGGTAGTCGCCGGCGTTGAAATCCGCAAACTGGCTTTCGAACTCCGACATCCCCGGGAAGAAATTGCCGCCCGGATACCGGCTTCCGTTGCCGCCCGCGAGCACGTTGCTCGTGAAGAGCGCCCCCGGAAAAAACACCTTGAGCGTGTCGTTGCCGAAGGCGCGGCTCGCACCGATCACGCCGTACTGATTGTGCCGCGAGAGATTGTCGCGATACGTCAGCCCGACGATCGGGACCGGTCGATCGCGCGTGCCGCCGTACGCGGAGATCACATTCCCCGAATGAATGATCGTGTTGTGCTCGACGCGGACGTCCGAAGGACCATCGCCAACCTGCAGAAACGCGCCGTTGCCGCCAAACGCCCGGTGGTCGACGTCCGCGAACAGGTTGTTGGCGATCGTGATGCGGCGCAGTTGTCCGGATGGCGCAGTATTGTCCGTCCCCAGCAGGTTGAAGACCGCGGCGACGTGCCGGACGACGTTGAGGCGGAACGTGACGTCTTCGATGACAGACCACGGCGCACGGCCGCCGGAGTTGCGCGGCGTCAGGACGATGGCAAAGCCGGTCTGCGCGGCGTGCCAGTTGTACTCGAAGACGTTTCCCTCGATCAGCACGCGCCTGGCATTCTTCACCTCGAAGAGATTCTTCACCTGCCAGCGCTGCTTGCGCCATTCGATCGGCTTCGAGAGCAGGTTCTTCCGGAACGTCACGTCCGACGGAATGAGGTTGGGAATCGCCGGATCGGCCCCGCCCAGCAGGAAGTTCTCGCCGGCCGCTTCGAGGAAGTTGTTCTCGATCAGGAACGGGCCGGGGCCGTTCCAGCCGGCGATCGCCTGCGAATCCTGGCCGACGACCTTCATGTCCGAGAGGTGCGAGTTGACGATCGACGTCGACGCGCTGTTCAACGCGATCCCGCGCTTCTGGCCGGCCTCGGGATCGCCGTGGATGAAACAGCGATCGACGACGAGTTCGAAGGGCACCTGCTGCAGCTCGGTCTGCGCGGTGCTGCCGTCGCCGAGCAGGATGATGTCGTTGGTGCCGCGATTGTTCGCCTGGAATTCCAGGAGCTCCAGCCGCCAGTGGTGGGCGCCGGCGGCGGTTCGCAAGGCCGCCGAGCCGTTCGGCGAACGAATCTTCGCGAGCAGCGGCGCGTGATCGGGCGACACGCGCTCGCCGGCCGCCGGCTGACCCGACGTCGCCGACGTCCGGATCGTGATGAACTGATTGCCTTGCTTCACCGGCAGCACGAAGTTGCCGACGTAGGTCGCACCCGCATCGAGCGTGATCGTGTCACCTGGCCGTGCGGCGTCGATCGCCTGCTGCAGATTGCCACCGGCTGGAACCGCGACCGCCTGCGCAGTGATTTGCGGAGAGGCAACCGACGCGCCGGCAGCGGACAGCGCCAGCAGAAGCGCAACACAGGCGAGAGTCGAACGAAGTCGCATCAACGGATCAAGAGGTGACGGACGAAGCCGCGGGGACGCCAACAGTCCCCGCGGATCGTGTGGAAACTACCAGCACTGGTGCGGACATACGCCGCAACAGGCCGGCGCTTCCGACGTTCAAGCAGCGCGTCTGACCGCTGCTGCGACACCAATGAGTACAGAACCGACGAGCACCATTGCTACTTCGTCGCGGAGACCGGTGGTGGGCACCGCGACGCGCTGTACGGCGACAGCGGGCGGAGAGTCGATCCTGGCAGTGGCATCGGGGCCTGCCACCGCGGGCGCCGCCATCGTCAGCATTCCGGCGCACATGTAAGATACGACATCCCACCGCATAAGTCCCCCTGGTTCTCCGCGCACGATCGAAAAACTCGTAAAGCCTCGTCCGCAAAAGGCGAACGCCAGCCATTTGTTCAAGGGATGTGCCACGCCTCTGCTGCGAGGAATGCGGGGGAATCCGCGAACGCGCGGCTCTGCGGCACGTGAACGGAGAAAAGAATTTCCCAAATTCACCCTCGCGCGACTCGCCGGCACCCTGTTGAGGTACAACTCTTGAATGCCGCTGGCAAGCGTGCGCGGGAAGATGTATCGTACGTTACACACTCTAGCCGGTCCTTACCGACCTCGGCCATTCACCAGTCCTGCAGGAAGTCGATGAAGAAGCCCTACGTTGCCATCGTTGACGATGATTCCGCGTTCGCGGCCTATCTGCGGACGTTTCTTTCGTTGCGCGGCTACGAAGCCCGCTGTTATTCCCGTGGCGACGAGCTGCTCGCGTCGATGAAGCAGGCAGAGGCGCCGGATGCCGTGCTGCTCGACGTGATGATGCCCGGACTCGACGGCCTGGCGACGCTCCGCGCGCTGAAGGCTTCGCGTCCCGAGGCGCAGGTCATCATGCTTTCCGGCCGCAATCAGGCCTCGACGATCGTCGAAGCCGTGCGTCTGGGGGCTGCAGACTACGTCGTAAAACCAGACGATCCGGAGGGGCTCGGGGAGATTGCGCTCGACGTCGCGATCAAGAACGCCATCGAGAAAAACCGGCTGGTGTCGGAGCTGACCGAGCTGCGGCAGCAGCTGAGCGACGACGAAGACCGCTCCGTCTGGGGCAACAGCGAGAAAATGCGTGGAATCGCGACGGTGATCGAACAGGTTGCCGACAGTGACGTGACCGTGCTCGATTCGCGGCGAGAGTGGCGTCGGCAAGGAGCTGGTGGCGCGGGCGATTCACCAGCGCTCGACCCGGCGGAACCGCCCCTTCGTCAAGGTCAACTGCGCGGCGCTTCCGGCTGAGCTCCTCGAAAGCGAGCTGTTCGGGCACGAACGCGGCGCGTTCACCGGCGCCGCGACGACGCGGATCGGGAAATTCGAGCAGGCGGACGGCGGGACGCTGATGCTCGACGAAATCGGCGAGATGAAGCCGGCGCTTCAGGCCAAGCTGCTGCACGTTCTGCAGGACGCGGAATTCACCAAGCTCGGCAGCAACAAGCGGATCCAGGTGGACGTGCGCGTGCTGGCGGCCACGAACCGCGATCTCGAAAAGATGCTTTTGACCGGCGAGTTCCGCGAGGATCTCTATTACCGGTTGAAGGTCATCGAGCTGACCGTTCCGTCGCTGAGCGAACGCCGCGACGAGATTCCCACGCTGACCGACTTCTTCGTCGCGCGCTATTCGCGAAAGTACAACCGGCCGATGCGGCCGATCACCGACGAATTGCGCCAGCTGTTCGCGACCTACGACTGGCCCGGGAACATCCGCGAGCTCGAAAACATGATCAAGCGGATCGTGATCCTGCAGGACGAGCTGCTGGTGGTGCGCGAGATCCAACGCAACATGCAGCGCGCCGCGGCGGCGGTTGCCGTGCAGGCGCCGGTTCTGGTCGGCGCGCCGGTTGGCGTTGGCGTGGCGGTGCCTGTCGGCGTGGGCGCGATCGCAGGACCAGGCGGCGCCTACGGCGCGCCCGAACCGGAAACGGCTGAGGACGACGCCGAGCCCGCCGCCGAGGAGACGGGCGGATCGCTCGCGGCAGTCGCCAAGGCTGCGGCGATGAAAGCCGAGCGCGCCGCGATCGAACAGACACTCCGGCAGGTGCACTGGAACCGCCGCAAGGCCGCCCAGATTCTCGGCGTCAGCTACAAGACGTTGTTGAACAAGATCAAGGAATGCGGCATCAGCAGGGTCTGAGATCATTCGTGATTAGTGATTTGGGATTGGTGATTGATTGCGATTGTTGATTGGTGAGTTTGAGCTCGGCAGTTATCGCAACATCTGCAGTACCATCAATCACTAATCACCACTCGCTCATCACCAATGAGACACCAACCACCCATCCTGTCCCTGTCACTTCCACTTCCCCGTTTATAGTCCCGCTCGAGTCGTCGGCATTTCTCAACTAAACGAAAAGTTTTCCCTGGTGGCATTCACATTGCTCATCCGGAGCACGTGTCTGTCTGTCTCGGGGGGACGAGCTCATGAGCGAACGCGACGTGCCGCACGCACCGGGGAATCATGGCGCAGGCGATCGCCGGGGCCGTCCGAGGGTCGGAACGCTTCTCGGGCACAACGAGAAGATGCGGGAGGTTCACGACCTCATCCAGCGCGTCGCCGACACTGACGTCACCGTGTTGATTCGCGGCGAGAGCGGCACCGGCAAGGAGCTCGTTGCGCGCGCGGTTCATGAGTCGTCGCCGCGGCGCGATCGCGTGTTCGTGAAGGTCAATTGCGCGGCGCTCCCGACCGAGCTGCTCGAATCGGAGCTCTTCGGATTCGAGCGCGGCGCGTTCACCGGCGCGATCCAGCACAAGCCCGGTAAGTTCGAATTCGCCAATCACGGCACGATGTTCCTCGACGAGGTCAGCGAGATGCAGGTGCCGCTGCAGGCGAAGCTGCTGCAGGTCCTGCAGGACGGCGAGTTCGCACGGCTCGGCAGCCGTGATGATGTCCGCGTCGACGTGCGGGTGGTGGCGGCGACCAACCGCGACCTCGAGCAGGCGGTGAGCAACGCGCTCTTCCGCGAGGACCTCTTCTTCCGGTTGAACGTCGTGTGCATCACGCTGCCGCCGCTGCGACAGCGGCGCGACGAGATCCCGGCGCTCATGGAGCTCTTCCTGGCGCACTACGCGGAGCACTACAACAAGCCGAAGTTCGAGCCGGCGAACGACACGCTGCGTCTGTTCGGCGAGTACGAGTGGCCGGGAAACGTGCGCGAGCTCGAGAACCTCGTCAAGCGCATGGTCATTCTCGGGACCGACGAACCGGTGCGGCGCGATCTCGCGGATGCGATCGCCGGCCGCACCCGGACCCCCGGTCCGATCCCGGCGCTGCAGGGGCGGGCGCCCGAAGCGGACCCCGCGGCTGCGGCGCCGCCGGCCGCGCCAGCCGCCGCGCCGCCGGCCGCCCCGCTCGTGCTGAACGGATCGCTGAAAGACATCGGGCGTCAGGCGGCGCGCGAAGCCGAACGCGAACTGATCTTCAGGACCCTGCAGCACACGCGGTGGAACCGCCGCGAGGCGGCGGAGCTGCTCGGCATCAGTTACAAGGCGCTGCTCTACAAGATCAAGGAAGCGGAGCTCGATAGGGCTTCCTGATGGCCGCCAATCCGTATCTCGATGAGGATTCGCGCTTGCTGACACCCGAGGCGTTCGACTTCGTGCTGAAGAACGAGTTGAAACGAGCCGTCCGCTCGCAGAACTTTCTGACGCTGCTGGTGTTGGACTCGGCGCCGCCCGACGCCGCGCGCGAAGGCACGCCCCCGAGCCGCGAGCTCGCGCGGCTCGTGAGCCGCGAAGTCCGCGAGACCGATCTCCTCTCGCAGAACGAGCAGGGCAGCCTGTCGGTGGTCCTGCTCGACGCGGATCTGCACAACTCCATGCGCGTGCTCGATCGGCTGCTGTCGCGCCTCGAGCACTACGAGTTCACGTCGCCGACGTCGATTGCCGTCGGCGCCGCGTGCTGCCCGACGCACGGCGCGGACGTCGACTCGCTGCGCCGCGCGGCCGAAACCCGTTCACTTCATCCCCGCCGCGAAAGCCGCGGCAATGCCTCGAACGCTCAATGAAGGTGCTGCCAATGAAAAACGCCATTCATCTCACGCTCGCGGCCGTCCTGATCGCAGGTGTCGCGCTCCCGGCCGCCGCCCAGACCGGGGCCCCGTCCTCGGGCGCCGTCGGCACGACCGGATCACGTCCAGCCGCGAAGCCGGCCGACACCTCGCCGGATTACCGGATGGTGCCGGGGGACAAGCTGCGGGTCGAAGTCTACAAGGACGCGGCACTCTCGCAGAACGTCCAGATCAGGCCGGACGGCAAGATCACGCTGCCCTACATCGGCGACCTGCCGGCGGCGGGCCTGACCCCGACCGCGCTGCGCGATGCCATCACCCAGTCGCTGAAGGAGTACATCGCGAGCCCGACGGTCACGGTCATGGTCGTCGAGACCCAGCCGCAGACGGTCTCGGTGCTCGGCGAAGTGAACTCTCCTGGTGTCCATCCGCTCAAGCACCAGATGACGGTGCTCGACGCGCTCGCCGCCGCCGGCGGATTCGGCGACTTCGCGAACACCAAGAACATCCTCATCAAGCGCAACGCGAAGAACGGCGTCGACACGCTTCGCTTCAACTACAAGGACGCGATCAAGCCGGACGCCAAGCCGTTCTACCTGCAGCCGGGCGACATCATCATCGTCCCGTAGGAGAGATGACGTGAAGAAGTACATCTGGCGTTCGGCGCTCGTGGTGCTCTCGCTCGCCGCTGCCGCGGTCTCGGCGCAGCAGCAGGAGCAGATCGAGCCGGTCAGCCGGCCCCCCGGGTGGTCGTTCATCCCCTCGGTCGCGATCGGCGCGTTGTTCGACTCGAACCTCGCGTTGACGTCGCCGCGCGCGGATCTCGGCGAGACGCAGGGTGACAGCCTGTTCACCATCCAGCCGATGGGCGAATTGTCGATGATCTCCCGCCGCACGGATTTCTCCGTTTCGTATCGCGGCACCGTGCGGCGCTACACCGACGTCGACGCGCTGAACGGCTACGACCAGCGCTTCAACCTCTCGCTGCGCCGCGCGGCGACCAAGCGGCTGTCGTTCTTCGTCAATAACACCTACGCCGACCAGCCGACGACCGACGACACGATGTTGAACGGCGTGCCGTTCCGGCGTACCGGGTCGATCAGCAACCGCTTTTCCGGAGGCGCCGAAGGGCGCCTTTCCAAGACGATGACGCTGTCGGGCCGCTACGACCAGACCTGGTCGAAGTTCGACGACAACGACCTGGCCCTCAACGACGGCACCATCCACGAGATGAAGGGACAGCTCCTCCGGCACTTCACGCCGAAGCTGGCGATCGGCGCCGACTACGCCTTCCGGATCGCCGACATGGCCGAAGGTCTGCGGCACCTGACGTTCCACGACGTCGGCGGATCGGTCGACTGGGCGCTCGGGCCGCACACGAAGGTCACCGCCGGCGCCGGCTTCTCGACGCTGACCGAAGAGCAGTTCAACGAGCGACGATCCGGCCCGTATTTCAACGGCCGCATCGATCACGCGACCGAATACGTGAGCTTCGGCGCGAACTTCGCGCGGCAGTTCGTCCCGTCGTTCGGCTTCGGCGGCGCCAACCGCAACCAGGAGCTTGGCGCCTACGTCCGCGCCCCGATCGGCCGCCGGATGTACACGAACGGCTCGTTCACCTGGCGTCACTACCTGCCCTTCGAGATCGATTCGCTCGAGGGCGATGCATTCTGGCTGCGGTCGTCCCTGGGCTACATGATCGCGCCCTGGGGCCGGGTCGAAGGCTTCTACATCCACACCCTGCAGGACACCGTCGTCACCGGCGGCGAGATCAGCCGTCATCGGGTCGGCGTCCAGCTCGTCCTGTCTCAACCCATGAGGATCCAGTAAATGGAAGAGCGCCAGTTTCACCCACTCGATTACGTGTCGGTGCTGCGGCGGCGGAAGCTCTGGTTCATCGTCCCGCTGGTGGCCTGCACGCTGATCGGCGTGCTGCTCGCCCTGTTCCTGCCGCGGACCTACAAGTCGGTCGCGCAGATCGGCGTCGCCGCGGCGACGCTGTCGCCCGAGCTCCTGCGCGGCGTCAGCTCGATGGATCCGGCGGAGCGCCAGCGCGCCGTGTCGCAGCAGCTGCTCAGCCGCACGGTCCTCGAGCGCGTCGTGCGGGAAGAGCGCATCAGCCCGGAGAAGCCGATCGAAGAGACCGTCGGCTGGCTGCGCAGCCGCACCGTCATCGACGTCACCAAGCCGATCGGCACGTCGGGCAGCAGGGCCGGCCTCGACAGCTTCGATTTGAGCTTCCTCGACTCGACGCCCGATCGGACGCGGGCGATTGCCAACCGGCTCGCCTATGTGTTCGTGGAAGAGAACGCGCGCACCCGCACCGATGTCGCGACCAATACGTCAGAAGTCCTCGCCCAACAGCTGCGCGAGAGCCAGGAGCGCCTGGCCGACCCTCGACAAGCAGCTGCTCGCGAAGAAGCAGGCGAACATGGGCAACCTGCCGGACCAGATCAATGCGAACGTCTCGATGCTCAATGGCCTGCGCCAGCAGCAGCAGTCGATCGCGATGGAGCTGCGCGGCGAGCAGGAACGGCTGACGATGATCGAGTCGGCGCTCGCCTCGATGCAGGCGGGAGGAACCAGCGGCGCGATGACCGCCACCAACGTTGTCGCGATCCATGGCATCCAGAACCGCATCAACGGGCTGCAGCAGGAGATGATGCAGGCGCGCGCGCTCGGATGGATGGACAAGCACCCGGAGATCGTGCGGCTCGAAGCGGAGCTCAAGGCGGCGCGCGAGGAACTCGCGTCGGCGCGGAAGGCCGACCCAAGCGGCAACGCGGTGCTCATGGCGGACCCCGCCTACCGGCAGAAGCTCGCGGAGCGCGATGGATCGAAGGCCCGCATCAAGCTGCTGCAGGCGCAGGGCACGCAGACCTCGGCGCAGATCGCGCGCTTCACCCGCAACGTCGAGATGGCGCCGGTGGTCGAACAGGATCTCTCCGGCCTGTTGCGCGACTACAACTTCGAGAGCGAGCGCTACAAGGATCTGAGCGGCAAGCACCAGGCGTCGGTCGTCGCCGAGGAGCTTTCGCGAAAGCAGGGGGGCGAGCGGTTCAGCGTCCTCTACCCCGCCACCCTCCCCAGCACTCCGGAGTCGCCCAACATCGTGCGGCTGCTGCTGATGGCCATCGGTCTCGGGTTCGCGCTCGGCGCCGGACTCGTAGTCGTTCGCGAGTTCCTCGATCGGTCGGTGCACGACGCCCGCGCGCTGCAGACCGAGTTCGAGATTCCGGTGCTCGGTGAGATTCCGCGGATTCAGGAGCTGAGGTCATGAGCCGCATACAGAACCTGTTGAACAAGGCCGAACGCGACGGCACCGTCCGCCGCACGCGTTCGCTGATCGTCGACGACGAAGCGCCGGGCGCGCCGCCGCAGGAGCGGTCCGGCGCGCTGCCCTCGGTCAACTCGCTGCCGCGGCCGCGCCTCGACATCGTCGAATCGCCGCGCCCGGAAGCCGTCAAGCCGATCGAGCCGCCCGCGTGGACGCCGTCGGAACCGCCGGCGACCGCCCCCGGACGTCTCGATCCGCATCTGATTGCGGCGCTCGCGCCGACGTCGCTCGCCGCCGAACAGTACCGGTCGCTGCGCGCGCGTATCCGTCGCGCCGAAGCGGGGCGCGCGGTGAGGACGATCCTGATCACGAGCCCGTCGAAAGGCGACGGGAAGAGCCTGACCGCGGCGAACCTCGCGCTGACGATGTCGCAGGAGTTCCAGCAGCGCGTGCTGCTGCTCGACGGGGACCTGCGGCGGCCGTCGCTGCACCTGCTGTTCGGGCTCGGCGACGGTCCCGGCCTTGCCGACGTGTTGATGGGCGCGTCGGAGATCGATCAGGCGCTCGTGCACCTGCCCGAGCACCACCTGACCGTGCTGCCCGCCGGCGTGCCGCCCGGCCATCCAACCGAGCTGCTCGGGTCGGCCGCCATGCGCCGCGTGCTCGACTCGATGCGCGGACGCTTCGACAAGATCCTGATCGACATGCCGCCCGTCGCACCGCTCGCCGACAGCCACGTCATCGCGCCGATGGCCGACGGCATCCTGATGGTCGTCCGCGCCGGCGTGACGCCCAGGCCGGCGATCGAGCGCGCGCTCGGCGGCCTCGATCTGTCGAAGGTGCTCGGGCTGGTGCTGAACGAGTCGGATGCGCCAGGCACCGACTATGAGACGTACGGAGGATATCGATACGTCGCTGGATGAGGCCGGAATCAGCTCTCAGCCATCAGCTCGCATCAGCTCGATCAGCTGAGAGCTGTGCTGAAAGCTGACAGCTGACAGCTGACAGCTGAAAGCTTAGGAGTTATGCAGCTATTCAACCGCTACGTCTCCACACGTAGCCTGACGGTGTTCGGCGGCGAGCTTCTGCTCATCTTCGGCTCGGTGGCGCTCGCCGCGAGCTTCCAGCAGACGTCCGACCTCTCGTCGAACCTCTGGAAGATCGCGCTCGTCACCGTCGTCTGCCAGCTGTGCCTCTACTACAACGACTTCTACGACCTGACGCTCGTTCACTCCAACCGCGAGCTCGTCGTCCGCCTGCTCCAGGCCGTCGGCGCCGCGTCGATCATGCTCGCCGGGCTCTACTTCGCCGCCCCCGGGCTGATGATTGGCGACGGCATCTTCGTGTCGGCGCTGTGCGTGTTCCTGCTCGCGATCCTCGCGTGGCGCCTGCTGTTCAACCAGCTGACCGGCTCGCTGCGGTTCGAGGAGCGCATCCTGTTCGTCGGCACCGGCGACAGCGCGCGCAAGGTCGCGCGGCAGATTCTCGATCAGCACGATTTCGCCTATCGCGTGATTGGCTTCATCGACGACGACGCGCGGCGGATCGGCGAGCGGATCGTCAACCCGGCGATCGTCGGCACGCCGGGCGACATCGAACGGCTGGTGAAGGAGTACCACGTCGATCGCATCGTCGTCGGCCTGTCGGATCGCCGGGGGCGGCTGCCGATCGAGGAACTGCTGCGCGCGAAGATGACCGGCGTCCGCGTCGAGGATGCGACGACGACCTACGAGCGGGTCACCGGGAAGATCCTGCTCGACGATCTGCGTCCGAGCTGGCTGGTCTTCTCGGACGGCTTCCGCGTCTCACGGGTGACGCGCCTGCTGAAACGCACGATCGACCTGGCGCTCTCCGTGTCGATGGGCATCGTCGCCTTCCCGATCATGGTGCTGACCGCCATCGTGGTGTGGCTGGACAGCGGCGCGCCGGTGCTGTACCGGCAGGAACGGGTCGGAGAAAACGGGCGCCCGTTCACGCTGTTCAAGTTTCGATCGATGCGGCAGGACGCCGAGACCGGCACGCCCGTGTGGGCGACCGCAGGCGACGACCGCGTGACCAGGGTCGGCGGCTTCATCCGCAAGACCCGCCTCGACGAGCTGCCGCAGTTATGGAACGTGGTGCGCGGCGACATGAGCTTCGTCGGGCCGCGGCCCGAGCGTCCGTTCTTCGTTGAAGAACTGGCGAAGGAGATCCCGTTCTACCAGCAGCGCCATGCCGTCAAGCCGGGCGTCACCGGATGGGCGCAAGTGAAGTATCGCTACGGCTCGTCGGTCGAAGACGCCATCGAGAAGCTGCGCTACGACCTCTATTACATCAAGCATCTGTCCATTTCATTCGATCTGACCATCGTGTTCGACACCGTCAAAGTCGTGCTCTTCCGGAAGGGGGCCGCGTGAGCGAACCGGTTCCCCCACCCGCCTGGTCCTCCAACAGCGACGGCCTGCTCGTCACCACCGCACGCAATCTCTCGACGCGATATCTCGTCCTCATTGCGGAGCTCGTGATTGGCATGCTGATGCTGCCGTTCAACCTGGCCCACCTCGGCGCGTCTCGGTACGGCTTGTGGATGCTGGTCGGGTCCATCACCGTGCACTTCTCCCTTCTCGACATGGGATACGGCAGCGCCACGGTCAAGTTCATCGCGCAGTATCGCGCCCATCGCGACGCCCGGGCGTTGAACGAGATCGCGAGCACGCTGTTCTACATCTTCGCCGGCGTCGGGCTGCTGGCCTACGGGGTCGCCGCGCTGCTCGCGTTCAATCTCGATCACCTCTTCAAGATCACGCCCGAGCAGGTCGAGACGGGCAAGTGGCTGCTGCTCATCGTCGCCCTCTTCGTGGCGATCAACTTCCCTTTCAGCGTGTTCGGCGGCATCACGGGCGGCTTCCAGCGCTACGACATCAACAACGTCGTCTCGCTGACCACCGCGATCGTTGTGGCTCTCGTGAACGTCGCCGTCCTCCTCGCGGGATTCGGACTGATCACGCTGGTCGCGACGACGACGGGGGTTCGCATCTGCGCATATCTCGTCTACCGGCGGAATGCTTATCGAGTGTTTCCCGAGCTGCAGATCAGGCCGTCGCTGTTCTGCCGGGCGAGGCTGCGCGAGGTGACCGGGTTCAGCATCTGGGCGGCGATCATCAACTGGGCCTACAAGCTGAATTACCAGATCGACGGCCTGATCGTCGGCGCGTTTCTCGGCACCGCCGCCGTCAGCGTCTGGGCGGTGGCCGAGCGGATCATCAATGGGACCCAGCGCCTCACGAACCAGTTCAACGGCGTGCTGTTTCCGATCATCGTCGATCGTGATCAGCGCGCGCGGCGCGACGAGTTGCAGCAGATCGTGCTGCAGGGCACCCGTCTGTCGCTGATGATGGTGCTTCCGGTTGCCGCGACCCTGGTGCTGCTCGCCGAGCCGCTGGTGCGCGCGTGGGTCGGACCCTCGATGCTGGGCGCGGTCCCGGTGATTCAGATCCTCGCCATCGTCGTGGCGATTCGCGTGGGGAACGCGAGCGGGACGATCCTGCTCAAGGGCGCCGGCGAGATCCGGCAGCTCGCGATGGTCAACATCGCGACTGGCGTGGCCAACATCATTCTCAGCGCGCTGTTGATCCATTGGTACGGGCTCGCGGGCGTCGCGCTCGGCACGCTGATCCCGGTGGCCTTCTCCGCCATCTTCGTGCTCTATCCCTCCGCGTGCCGTCAGATCGGCCTTCCGCTTCGACGAGCTGTGACGGAAGCGATCATCCCTGCCCTGTGGCCCGCGGTCGTGGTGGGCGCCTTGCTGGCGCTGACGCGCGGAATCTCATCCGGCACGCTTCTCGCTGTATTGCTGCAGGCGGCCGCAGCGTTCGTGCTCTATCTCGCGCTGTTCCTCGCGGTGGCGATCAATCGGGACGATCGCGATCTGTATCTCGGCAAGCTGCTGCAGCTGGTGCGGCGCGGGCGGCCGAGCGGCCCCCGGCCACGGTCGAGGTTGGCCGCGTGATCGACCCCGAATAGGACGGAGGACGGCGGAAATGCGAGCGATTATCCTGGCGGCGGGCAAGGGCTCACGGCTCAACGGCAGCACCGAGGAGACACCGAAGTGCCTCGTGAAGGTCGGCGGAGTCACGTTGATCGACCGCCAGATCGCGGTCCTGCAGGACGCGGGCATCGACGACATCACGGTGGTCGTCGGCTGTCAGAGCGAGCGGGTCAAGCGCACATGTGGGCACGGAATTTCCTACGTTGAGAACACCCGGTATGCACAGACCAACAGTCTGTATTCGCTCTGGATGGCACGGGCTCTGCTGTATGAGGGCTTCGTGGTGCTTAATTGTGACGTTCTTTTCCACCCCGCCCTGCTCGACGACCTGCTGAGCGCCAGACACGAAGACGCCCTCCTGCTCGGCCTATCGCAGCGCCGACGATCCGCCGTTTGGCGACGAAGAGATGAAGGTGAAGGTCCGCGGCGGCCGCGTGGTCGACATCTCGAAGGAGATGGCGCCTGATGAGGCGGACGGCGAGAACCTCGGGATCGTGAAGTTCGGCGCGCCGGGCGCGGCGCGGCTCGTCGAGATCATGGATCGCCTCGTCGCCGAGGGCGGCCTGCGCGCCTGGGCGCCGCGGGCGTTCCGCGAGTTCGCGCAGGTGCAGCCGCTGCACGCGATCGGCACGCGCGGCTTCCCGTGGATCGAGATCGACTTTCCGGAAGACTACCACCGCGCGGTTCGCGAGATTCTGCCGCAGATCGAGCGCGAAGACGACGATCGCGGCGAGACCGCGCTGCCGGCGCTCGCGGCGGGCGACATCCAATGAGACCCCGGATGTTCCACGACGCCAGCACCGACGCCATGCCGCGGCTCTCGGACCGGCCGACGCCGCAGAGCGGCGGCGGCGCGGACACCCAGCCGCACGTCGTTGCGCTCGGCGGCGGCACCGGGCTGCCGAACGTGCTTCGCGGTCTGCGGCCCCTGCTTTATGGCGGCAGCACGCGCGAGCAGCGGCTGGCGCCGCGCGATCGCCTGGTCGCGGTGGTGGCGACCTCCGATGACGGCGGGAGCTCAGGACGGCTGCGCGCGGAGTTCAACATGATTCCGCCCGGGGACATCCGCAACTGCCTGGCGGCGCTGTCGGACAATCACGCGCTCATCGCCGACATCTTCCAATACCGGTTCGAGTCCGGCGAGGGGCTCAACGGCCACGCGATCGGCAACCTCGTGCTCGCGGCGCTTACCGACGTGACCAACGACTTCGTTCGCGCGGTGGAGATCGCCGCGCGTGTGGTCGGCGCGCGTGGAAGGGTCCTCCCGGCGACGAGCGAGCTCGTGACGCTGATGGCCGAATTCAAGGACGGCCGCGTCCTGACCGGCGAAACCGCCATCGCCGGGGCCGGCGGCGGAATCGAGCGCGTGAGCCTGATTCCGGATCGCCCGAAGTGCGTGCCCGACACCTGTGTGGCGCTGCAGCGCGCCGACCTGATTGTCGTCGGCCCAGGCAGCCTGTTCACCAGCATCCTGCCGCCGCTGCTCGTGCCCGACATCGCACATGCGATTCATACGTCTCCGGCGCTGCGGATCCTGGTCGCGAACCTGATGACCGAGCCGGGCGAGACCGACGACTTCAGCATCCTGGAACACGTGCTGACGATCGAGCGCCACGTCGGCGCGCAGCTCTTCGACTGCATCATCTACAACACGGCGCCGGTGCCCGAGCGCCTCGGGGCCCGCTACGCGGCGCTCGGCGCGCAGCCGATCACCACGGGCCAGTTCGAGCTGAACGCGTTCGAGAGGCTCGGCATCAATACTCTTGGCGTGCCGCTCGTCTCGGAACATCCGTCCGGAAAAATCCGCCATCACCCCGATCGTCTCGCCGTCGCGATCATGGCGCTTGCCCGCGGCAAGCTGAACGCGTGGCGGGGCCGCACCGAGGCGGGAGGCGCCTGATGTACGAACGGTTCTACGACCTGCGCGAGCGTCCGTTTGCGTTGAGCCCCGACCCCGAATACCTCTATCCGAGCCGGGTGCACCGCGAGGCGCTCGATTACCTGCGCTACGGGATCGAGAGCCAGGCGGGCTTCATCGTGATCACCGGTGAAATCGGCTCGGGCAAGACGACGCTGCTCCAGACGCTGCTGCGCGGGCTGGATTCCGACACCACGGTCGGCAGAATCGTGAACACCATGCTCGAGCCGCGCGAGCTGCTCGAGACGATCATGATCGACTTCGGGCTCGAGCCGGTCGGCAAGAGCAAGCCGCTCATCCTGCGCGATCTGGCGCAGTACCTCGTGGATCAGCGTCTCGCCGGCCGCCTCGTGCTGCTGGTGATCGACGAGGCGCAGAATCTGAGCCAGGCCGCGCTCGAAGAGCTGCGGATGCTCTCGAACCTCGAAACCGAGAAATCGAAGCTGCTGCAGATCGTCATGGTCGGCCAGCCGAACCTGCGCGACAAGCTCGCCGCGCCGGAGCTGGAGCAGCTGCGCCAGCGCATCACCGTCAGCTACCATCTGCTGCCGCTCGACGCGGCCGAAACCGCCAACTACATCAATCATCGCCTGCTGCGCGCCGCGCTTGGCGCGCCCCTGCAGTTTCCCCGGGAGGTGACCGACACCATACACGCACGCAGTCGTGGGGTACCGAGAATCATCAACGTCATCTGTGACGCAGCGCTGGTCTTCGGTTACGCTGAAGAGCGGCGCCAGATCGATCTTCCGCTCATCCGAGACGTGCTCGGGGAGCTGGAGACGACCGGCATTCTTCCAGCCGGCGCCGGGGTCGAAGTGTCCCCGGCTCTGATGCCAGAACCGTCAGAAACAGCCGTTCCTGCCGCCGCGGCCACCGCCGCGGCGCCGCAGCCCGTCGCCGGGATTCCGGCGGCGGTCCGCGAACAGGTGCTGGCCCGCGCCGCCAGGGAGGCGGAGGAGCGGACCGCCCTGATCGCGCAGCGCGAGGAAGCGCTGCTGCAGCGGGAGCGCGAGCTGGCGGAACAACGCCGGGTCCTCGCGGAGGAGTACCGCCTGCTGCGCAGTCAGCGCGCGCATGCGGCGACCGCCGCGGCTCCGGTGTTCTCCGGCGATCGCGTTCAGGTGCGCCAGGCATCGTCGGGCGGGCGGTTCCAGACCGCGCGTCCCGAGGGCGTCAAGGGGTGGTTGAAGCGTGTTCTGCTGGGCGGCTCACAGCCGGCGGTAGAAAACTGAAGGTAACCCACACGAGGAGTCTGTCGATGTCAGCATTAGCCGCTTCGCTTCTGGAGAAGATCCAATCCCGCCGCGCCCGCGCCGGCGTCGTCGGGCTTGGCTACGTCGGACTGCCGCTCGCCGTCGAGCTCGCCAAGGCCGGTTTCCACACCACCGGTATCGATCTCGACGACCGCAAGATCCAGGCGGTCACCAAGGGAGAATCCTACATTCCCGACGTCTCCAGCGCGGACGTGCGCAGCCTGCGCCAGGCGAACAAGCTGGACGCGACAACCGACTTCTCGATCGTGCGCGAGCTCGACACGATCAACATCTGCGTGCCGACGCCGCTGCGCAAGACGAAGGACCCCGACATGTCCTACATCGTCTCCGCGGTGGAGTCGATTGCCGAGCACCTCCACCCGGGGATGCTGGTGATCCTCGAGTCGACCACGTATCCGGGCACGACCGACGAGGTCGTGCAGCCGCTGCTCGAGGCCACCGGGCTCAAGGCGGGCGTCGATTTCTTCCTCGCCTTCTCGCCCGAGCGTGTCGATCCCGGCAACCCGACGTTCCAGACCCACAACGTGCCCAAGGTGGTCGGCGGCCTCACGCCGGACATGCGCGAAGCTCGCCGCGGCGCTCTACGCGTCGGCGATCGAGACGGTCGTCCCGGTCAGCTCCACGCGCGTCGCGGAGATGGTGAAGCTGCTCGAGAACACGTTCCGGGCGGTGAACATCGGGCTGGTCAACGAGATCGCGCTGATGTGCGACCGCATGGACATCGATGTCTGGGAAGTGATCGAAGCGGCGAAGACGAAGCCGTTCGGCTTCATGGCCTTCTACCCGGGGCCCGGCCTCGGCGGCCACTGCATCCCGATCGATCCGTTCTACCTGTCGTGGAAGGCGAAGCAGAGCGGCTTCGATCCGCGCTTCATCGAGCTGGCCGGCCACATCAACGGCGGCATGCCGCACTACGTCGTCGACAAGGTGGGCGAAGCGCTGAACACGCGGCGCAAGGCGATCAACGGCTCGCGGATCCTGATCGCCGGCGTCGCCTACAAGCGCGACATCGACGACATGCGCGAGTCGCCGGCGCTCGACGTCATGGGGCTGCTGCACTCGCGCGGCGCGTCGGTGGCCTACATCGACCCGCACGTCGCCGAAGTGCACGGCCGCGAATGGTCGGGCCGCTTCGACGTCAAGGCATCCGAGGTCGGCCGCGGCTCGTTCGGCAATTACGACTGCATCGTCATCGTCACCGATCACAAGTCGTTCGACTACGACGCCATGGTCGCGGAGGCGGATCTGATCGTCGACACGCGAAACGCGATCAAGAAACCGGCGCCGCACGTCTTCAAGCTGGGGGCGCCTCGACCAGAGGCGCAGGGGGAAAACGTGGCCATCGTGTAGAGCAGGTGGCCCACCGATGTCATGGAAACACTGTTCTGGGTTTCGGCACTTGTCGTGGCGTACGTTTACGCCGGCTATCCCGCGCTGCTCGCGATCTGGGCGCGCCTCGCGGGCCGGCCTGTGCGGCGGCGTCCGTCCCTCGGGCGCCGGAACTGGCCGGTCGTTTCCGTCATCATCGCCGCGCACAATGAAGGCGCGCGGCTGCCCGGCCGCATCGCCAACCTGCTGAACCAGAGCTACCCCGGGACGCTCGAGATCATCGTGATCTCGGACGGCTCGACGGATGGCACCGCCGCGGCGGTCGGCCAGTTCGAGGACGCCGTGCGCTACATCGAGCTGCCGCGCGGCGGCAAGCCGCTCGCACTCAACGCCGGCGTCGCCGCCGCCACCGGCAGCATCCTCGTGTTCGCGGATGCCCGTCAGCGCTTTTCACCCGACGCAGTCCTGCACCTGGTTTCCAACTTCGACGATCCCGACGTCGGCGGCGTCACCGGCGAGCTCATCCTGGATTGCGAGCACGACGATCCCGCCGATTCGACGATCGGCGACGGCGTCGGCCTCTACTGGACATACGAAAAGTGGCTGCGGCGCCACGAGAGCCTGATCCGCTCGACGCTCGGCGCCACCGGAGCGATCTACGCGATGCGTCGCGAACTCTGGCACCCGCTTCCGGCGAGGACCCTGCTGGACGACGTGCTGGCGCCGATGCGCGCGGTGCTGCGGGGCAGCCGGATCGTCTTCGACGAGCGCGCCCGCGCTTTCGATCGGACCTCGCCGGACGGCTCCGCGGAGGCGCGGCGCAAGATCCGCACGCTGGCCGGCAACTACCAGATCCTGGCGCTCGAACCGCGCCTGCTGATCCCGTTCGCGAATCCGGTCTGGTGGCAGTACCTCTCTCACAAAGTCGGCCGGCTTCTCGTTCCGTGGGCGCTCGTCTGCGCCTTCATCGCGAGTGCGGCCCTTGCCTCCGAAGGCTGGTTCTATACGGCTGTGTTCGGCCTCCAGCTCGTTTTCTACGGCCTTGCCGCAGTTGGCGGGTGGATTGAATCACGGGAACGGCAGTCGCCATCCGCAAGTGGGCGGCACGACGAAATTCCCGTTGTTCTCGGCAAGGAGGCTAGATGAGCCGGCAAGTGACGCGGTGCGCGAGAGTGGCATACACGTTCGTAATGATGAACGTGGCTGCCGTTGTTGGGCTGTTCTCTATCCACCGGGGCCGGGCGGTCTGGCGGTAATCGAGGCTCGCACAGGGGATGTCGGAGCGTCTGGTCTTTGGTTACGGAGCGTCGGGCTCTGGTGACGCGCCGACATGGCGCGGACCGGAAGGCCCTTCGAAGGCAACGCCTCCCCCTGAGCGCATCGACGCGCCGGCCGAGCGGCGCGACTGGGCCTATCTCGGGCTGCTGGCGTTCACTGCCCTTCTTTATCTCCGTCCTCAAGACAGCATCCGCCCGCTGGGCATGCTCCACCTGCCGGAGCTTGCCGCGATCTTCGCGCTCGGCTCGCTGTTCTTCGGGCGGCTGCAGCGCGGTCAGTCGATAACCCGCTTTACGCCTGAGCTCGGCGGTGTCCTCGCACTCGGCGGGGTCATTCTTGCCACCGCACCGTTTTCCGTCTGGATGGGCGGCGCCGTCGCCACGTTCACGGACATGTACGCGAAGGTGGTCCTGATCTTCATCCTGATGGTGAACACGCTCACGTCGCCAAAGCGGATCGAGCGCTTGACGTGGCTGCTGGTGATCGCCAGCGGCTACATCGCGATCGGTACCGTGATCGACTACGCGCGCGGCGTGAACATGATCAACCACGAGCGCGCGCTCGGCTCGGTCGGGGGGATGTTCAAGAACCCCAACGACCTCGCTCTCAACATGGTCGTCGCGCTTCCGCTCGCGCTGGCTTTTCTCCTGCGGCGGCTCAGCACGACGCGCAAGCTGCTGGCGCTCGGCTGCGCCGGCGCGATGCTCGGCGCAATCGTCGCGTCTGGATCGCGAAGCGGCACGCTCGGTCTGGTCGCGATGGTCGCGGTCTTCGCCATCCAGCTCATGCCCCGGCGTCCCGGACTGGTGGCCGGCGGCGCCGTCGCCGCGCTGCTCGCCCTGCCGCTGCTGCCTGCGTCGGTACTGGACCCGGGTGGCGAGCATCACCGACGAAAGCGTCGACGACAGCGGCTCGCGCGAGGCGCGGACGACGCTGGCGGTCGAAGCGTGGCATGCCTTTCTGGACAATCCGCTGACCGGCGTCGGCGCCGGCCAGTTCGTCAACTACAACCCCGAGGGGCGCATCCAGGCCTGGAAGGAAACGCACAACGTCGTCCTGCAGATTGCCGCGGAGCTGGGCATCTTCGGCCTGATCGCGTTCGGATACCTGCTCGTGCGCGGATTCAGGGCGCCGGGTCAGATTCGCCGGCTGCTGCGGCAGGCCAGGGCGCGAGGCGCGATTGCCGGCGAAGACGAGCGCGCGATGCTCGAAATCCTGTCGATCGCGATGCTCGCGTCGCTCGCCGGATGGTTCGTGTGCGCCATCTTCGCGTCGGTCGCGTATCACTGGACCCTCTACTACGTGCTTGGTCTCGCAGTCACCCCGCGCGAAATCCTGACCGATCGCCTGACCGGCGATGCGCGCTCCCGGCTCCATGCGACGGCGGCCATTCCTGTCGGGGCGCGGGCGTGAAAGCGCTGCTTCGTTCAGCTGTCCGCACCGCACGGGGGCTCGATGCCCGCCTCTCGCGCCGGCGCGGCCAGCGCCTGATCCTGGTCGATGCGCGCACGCCGGTGAACTTCACGATGGTGGCGCCGGTCGTGCGTGCGATGCAGTCCGATCCGCGCGTGAAGTTCCTCTTCACCGCCAGCGAAGAGCCGGGCCGGCTCGCCTCGATCTACCACGAGGCGCGCGGGATCCAGACGGTGCATCCGCTGCGCGCCGGGTTGATGCGGTTCGACGCCTACGTCGCCTCGGACTTCATGTGGGCTTCGCTGCCGCGCGGCACCCGGCGCGTGCAGGTCTTTCACGGCGTCGGCGGCAAGTACGGCTTCGATGCGCCGACGACGTCGATGCGCGAATGGGATCGGCTGTTTTTCGTCAACCAGCGCCGTTTGAACAACTTCGTCGCCGCCGGCGCGATCGACCGCGACAGTCCGGCGATCCGCCTGATCGGCATGCCGAAGACGGACTGCCTGGTGGACGGCACGTTCACGCGCGAGGCGATCCTCGAGGAGCTGTCACTCGATCCCGCGCGGCCTGTCGTCCTCTATGCGCCGACGTGGTCGCCGGCCTCGTCGCTGAACGCGATCGGCGTCGAGCTCGTCACCGCGCTCGGCCGGCTTCCGGTAAACCTGATCGTCAAGCTGCACGATCGATCGCGCGACCGGCGCGAACGCTATTCCGGCGGCGTCGACTGGCCGTCGCGGCTCGAGCCGGTGCTGCCCGCCGGCCGCGGCGTCATCGCCCCGGGGCACGACATCTCGCCGTATCTCGTGGCTGCGGACGTGATGATCACGGACCACAGCTCGGCGGGCTTCGAGTTCCTGCTGCGGGACCGTCCTCTGGTCCGCATCCATCGTCCCCAGCTGCTCGAGCTGGCGAACGTGCATGCCGATTACGTCAAGCTGCTGGCCTCGGTGTCCGATTCCACCGACGGCGTCGCGGACACTGTTGCGGCGGTCGAGCGTGCCCTGACGTCGCCGGAGCAGCGGAGCGCGGAGCGGCGCCGCGTCGCCGGTGACCTTTTCTACCGGCCCGGTGGAGCGACTCAACGCTCGGTGCAGGCGCTATACGAACTGATCGAGCTGGAATCGGCGCCGGCTCGCCGTGCGCTGCGGGAGGCGGAATGCCAGCCGTCAGCGTGATCATGCCGGTCTACAACGTCGAACCCTACGTCGAGTCCGCCCTCGACTCGGTGCTCGCGCAGACCTGGCGCGACTTCGAAGTGCTCGTCGTCGATGACGGATCGACCGATCGCACGCCGGCCATGGTCGCTGAATACGCCGCCCGCGACGCGCGCATCCGCGTGCTCCACAAGACCAACGGCGGCATCTCGACGGCGCGGAATCTCGCGCTGCGGTCGGCGAGCGGCAGCCTGATCGCGCTGCTGGACGGCGACGACACCTGGGACCCGCAGTTTCTCGAATCGCAGATCGCGATTCTCGAGGCGCATCCCGAAGTCGACGTGGTGACGGCGAACGCGCGCAATCTCGGCGGGCAGCGCGACGGAGAACCGGCACGGCCGTGGCCTGATGTCCGGCCGCATCCCGATCTGCTCGGCATGATCGCGGACGAAGAAGCGGTCTTCATCATGTGCGTGTTCCGGCGGCAGGTGTACGAGCAGATCGGCGAATTCGACGAGACGTTGCGGACGAACGAGGACTACGACTACTGGCTGCGCGCCGCGTCGGCCGGCTTCCGTTTCTTCCGCAATCCGCGCCCGCTCGGCGGCTATCGCCGGCGCAGCGACAGCCTCTCGTCGAGCGCCGTCAACATGCTTCAGGGCATCCTCCGCGTCTATGCCAAGCTGCGCCCTGCGCTCGCGAACCTTCCGCTCGAGCGTGCGGCGCTCGAAAGCCAGGTCGTGCGGTTCGAGAGCGAGCAACTGCGGGCGCTCGCGCGAAGCGCGATTGCCGCCGGGGACATGCGCGCCGCCGAGGAGTTGCTGGCGGCGCTGCGCCAGCGGCGGCGCGGCCCCGGTATCGCCGTCGCGCACCTGATGGCGAGATGGACGCCCGGGCTGCTCGCCCGCGCGTTTCAATTCAGAGAGTCGCTGCGGGAGGCGTCATGACCGCGGCGCGGACCCTCGCGCGTCGCGCGGTTACGGCCGTACGCACGGCGGACCGCCACATCGGCCGCGCGCTCGGACGGGCAACCGTGCTGGTCGAGGCGCGGACGCCCATGAACCTGGCGGTGCTGCAGCCAGTCTACGCGCCGCTCCTGCAGGATCCGCGGCTGGACGTGCGGTTCACCGGCATGCCGCGTCCCGACCTTCAGCGCGCGCTCGAGGCCGCCGGCATCGCCGACCGCTTCGTTCCTCGCGCGTCCGCCCGGTGGATGCGCGTCGACTTGTACATGAACGCGGATCCATGGGAAGCCGTCAGGCTGCGCCGGGTGTCACGCCGTCTGAACTTCTTCCACGGCGTCGCCGGCAAGTACGACCTCGACTGCCCCGCATCGCTCCCGATCGGCCTCGGCCGGTACGATCGGATTGCGTTTCCCAACGAAAGCCGGCTCACCGCGTACGTCGCGGCGGGACTCGCCACCCAGGCGCAGGCGGCGCTGATCGGTTATCCGAAGGTGGACGTGCTTGCCCGCGATCGCGGCGATGCGGCCGAATCCGCCCGATCGCTCGGTCTGGACGTGTCGCGTCCGACGGCGATCTTCGCGCCCACCTTCTCCACCGCCTCGGTCCTTCACGAGGCGGGAGAGGCGATCATCGAGACGCTGCTCGATATGGGCTGCAACGTCATCGCCAAGCTGCACGATCGCTCCCTCGACCCGGATCCGCGCTTCAACGGCGGCATCGACTGGGCAACGAGGCTGCATCGCTTCTCGGCCGATCCCGCATTCCTGCTGGCCCGCGGTGGGGATTCGACCCCCTACGTGCTCGCCAGCGATCTGATGGTCTCGGACCACAGCTCCATCGCGTTTGAATTCTGTGTCCTGGATCGTCCGGTGATCGTCTTCGAAGTCCCACGGCTTGCGTCGGAGGCCCGGATCAATCCTGAGAAGATCGCGCTGCTGCGGTCGGCTGCGCAGGTGGTCCGCGATCAGCAATCGCTGCGCGAGGCGGTCGACCGGAGCCTCGCGAACCCGTCGCTGGGCTCGGCGGCCCGGCGCCACGTGGCGGACCAGGTCTTCTACCGTCCCGGCACGGCGACCGGGCGTGCCGTCACTCTCGCCTACGAACTGCTCGAGCTCGAACCCGCATGTGACGCGCTCAATGTCCCACCGGAGCGCGCATGCGCGAAGGCGGGAGCCTGGAGCGCGAAATGAAGTACTCCGTCGTCATCGCCACCTATAACCGGGCACGCGACCTGCGAGACACGTTGCAGAGCCTCGCCGGTCTGGACGCGGACGGGCCGTGGGAAGTAATCGTCGTGGACAACAACTCTCCCGACGACACCCGGCAGGTCGTGGCATCGATGGCGGCCGGTTTCCCCGTGGAACTGCGCTACGTCTTCGAGCGCGAACAGGGCCGCAGTCCCGCGCTCAACGCCGGCATCCGCGCGGCACGCGGACGGATCATCGCGACGACGGACGACGACGTGCGGGTGGAACGCGATTGGTTGACCCGGGCGTCGGCGGCACTCGCGCAGCATGGATGCGACTACGTCGGCGGACGGGTCCTGCCGATCTGGGGCGCTGAGCCGCCCGCATGGATCCCGAACCACGCCAGCCAGCAATGGGGGGTCATTGCGCTGCTCGACTACGGGCAGGAGCCGCTCGAATTTGGCGCCCGCGTGCCGCTCGGCGTGAACATGGCGTTTACGAGAGACGCGTTCGATCGCGCGGGGCTGTTCGATCCGCACACCGGCAGGCGCGCCGGCACGCTGCTGGGACAGGAAGTGCGCGAGTGGTGCATCCGCGCGCGCGCCGCGGGACTTCGCGGCTATTACGTGCCGGGGATGACAGTACACCACATCATTCCGGCCGACCGGCTCACGAAGCGGTACTTCCGCCGCTGGTTCTACTGGCGCGGCGTCAGCCGCGCGATGCTGTATGAGCGCGCGGGCCTCGACATGGAGAAGCCCGAACAGGGCGCCCGCGACATGACGGCGGTCCCGCAGATTGCGGGTACCCCGCGTTACTTCTATCGCAAGGCGCTGCGGCACGCGAGGGAGTGGGGGCGCGACACCCTCCAGCGGCGCAAGGTGGAGTCTTTCGAGCACGAGCTCTGGTTCTGGTTCTTCTCCGGCATCGTGCGGCAACGGTTCAACGATACGCGCCACCGGCATCGTGATGCCATCGCACGCGTCGAGCCGGGGGTCTAGCGATGACGGCGCCTGCCATTCCACCGAGCGCGGCATCCGTGGTCGACGCCACCGTCCTGATTTGCACCTACAACCGTGCTGCGTGGCTTGGCGACACGCTCGAGAGCATCGCCGCGCTCGACGTGCCGTCCTCGATGACCTGGGACGTCCTCGTCGTCGACAACAACTCTATCGATGACACCCGGACGGTCGTCGAGAATCGCATGGCAGCGTACCCGGTGCCGCTCCGCTACCTGTTCGAAGGACGGCAAGGAAAGTCGAACGCGCTCAATACCGGCATGGCGGCAACCGCGGCGCGCGTCATCGTGTTCACGGACGACGACGTCAGGGTGCCGCGCGGTTGGCTGACGTCAGCGGTTGCGCCGCTTCTCGAACGTCAGGATATCGACTACACCGGCGGCCCTGTCAGGCCGATCTGGGGCGGGCCCAGGCCCGCGTGGCTCGACGAGAAGGGTAATCTCGGGGGCACGATCGCCGTGAAGGATCACGGCAACGCGCCGTTCGTGTTCGAGGATGGCAGGAAGACGCCGCTCGGCGTGAACATGGCGGTCCGCCGGACGCTCGTCGAGCGAATCGGCGGCTTCCGCCCTGACCTGGGACGACGCGGCAAGTCGCTGCTCGGCCAGGAACAGGCGGAGTTCTTCTACAGGTCGAGACAGGCGGGCGGGCGCGGGCTCTACGTGCCCGAGATGGTCGTCGACCATCATGTTCCCGCGTCGAGGCTGACGAAAAGCTACTTTCGCCGCTGGTGGTACTGGAAAGGCGTCTCGCACGCCCGCCTGCATCGCCTGCACGACAGGACGGAGCTTGGTCTGAGCCTGTCCGGTGTCCCGCGTCTGTTCGGTGTGCCGAGGTTTGTCTTCGGAACGATGGCCGCGTCGCTGCGCGACTGGATGCGCGCGCTGCTGGAACGAAATCCGGTGAAGCGTGCCGAGCGCGCGACGATGATCGCCTACACGTTCGGCTACATCAGGGAATCGCGGCGCGCACAGGGACCAGCAAGTCACGAGGATGGCCTGCCGCTCGAAGCGGCCGGACCATCCTCGCGTCAAACCGCTACCTGACCGTGTAGGTCGCCATCACCGGCCGGTGGTCAGAGATCGACACGCCTGATGAGTCGCGGCCGTCCCACACCTGCGCATCCGTCAGATACAGACGCGTCGCCGATCTCGAGTGGAACACGTAGTCGATCCGGTTGCCGCTGTACCAGGCGCCCGAACCGGAGGCGTAGCCCTTCGACACCGCCAGCGCCCAGGCATCGCTGTAGGCGACTTCCATCGTGTCAATCCACGAGCCGTAGCAGTTGAAGTCACCCGCGAGGATTCGCTGTTCGGGGTAGGTGGCCGCCCACGAGATCAACTGTTTCATCTGCGTCACCCGCGTGGACTGCGATCCGTCGTCCAGGTGCGTGGAGAACACGTTCACCCGGATCCCGTTCACGATGATCGCGGCGCGCGCCACGGATCGTGATGCGGACAGCAGGTGGTCGCCGGACGACTCGAACGGGTAGATGGACAGCACGAGGTTGCCCTGTCCGTTGCTACCGCCATCGCGCTGGGCGAAGTTGTAGTACCACGTCTTCCCGGTCTTCGACTTGAGGAGCGCGGCGAAGCGCGCCGGCTGATCCTCGTTGCCCCAGCCCGTGTAGCGCTCGACTTCGTTCAGCCCCACCACGTGGGCGCCGGTCTTCGCGATATACGTGGCAATGCGGTCGATGTTGTACTTGCCGTCCATTCCGGTCCCATGGTGAATGTTCCAGGTGAGCACCTTCAGCGTGCTGCCGGAGGGGGCCGGCGCTGGAGCCGGCTCGGGTTCCGGGGCGGGCTCGGGTTCAGGCTCGGGCGTCGGCGACGACGTCGTGGGTGTCGGTGGAGCCTTCGTCAGATACGAAGAGGGAGACAGAACGATTCGAATCGAATCGAAAGCCCGTCCTCGCGCGTCTGCACCCGGATCTTCTGCGGCCCGGTCGTCGAAAAGTACCACGAGCGGTCCGAGCGCCGTCGCGCTGCCCCACCCGTTGTCCTGCCATTTCCAGCCGGTCAGACCGCATCCGCTGCAGTCCTCGAGGTTCAAGGCCGTCGCGGACGTCGTGCCGATCCGGTACGTGGAGCTGCCCGATGACGTGACGCTGCCCGAGAACTGGACGAAGACAGAATCGTTGTCCCAGTCGTCGCCGTCGGCGCGGCCGCGCATCCACAGCCGGTAGCCGACGCCGGCAACGGCGTCGAATGAGAGCTCGAAGTAGTTCGACGGGCTCGAGAGCGCCCCAGAAAGCTTGCCGGCGCCGGCATCCGGATGACGGACCTTGTAACCGCCGACTGCCGACGTGTCCGAAGCGAGCGTCCACTTGCCGGCGCGAGTCGCGTCGGACGCATCCAAGGTAATGTCCGTCGCTGATGTCGTCGGCAGCGCCCCGGTGCTGGAGCCGACGATGCCGGTTGGCGCCGTCGATGCGTAGGTCGATGCCGAGAGGACGATCTGATCGATCGAAAGGCCGTCTTCACGCGTCTGGATCCGCATCCGCTGCGTGCCAGGTACCTCGCGAAGTAGACCTTCGGGCCGAGAGCCGTGGTGCTCCCCCACCCGTTGTCCTGCCATTTCCACCCGTGGAGACCGCAATCGCTGCAGTCCTCGAGGTTCCAATCCATCGCCGACGTCGTGCCGATCCGCCAGGTGGCGCTGCCTGACGACGTGACGCTCTTGTCGAATTGAATGAAGACCGAATCGTTTCCCCAGTAGTCGCTCTGGGCGCGACCGCGAATCCAGATACGATAAGCCTTGCCGGCCTCGGCCGAAAACGTCACCTCGAAGTAATTCGCGGGACTGGCAAGCGCCGTCGAGAGTTTGGCGGCGCTGGCGTCGATATGACGCATCACCTTGCCGGTTGACGCCGTCGTATCCGAGGCCACGGCCCATTTGCCCGCCCCCGTCCCGGTTGCTGCTGTAACGACGACGTCTTGGGCGGCGGCTGTACCTCCGGCCAGCGTTGCCAACATCGCCATCACGAGTCCGCCGCGTACCGCGACGAAAGAAGACACACGTCCGATCAGGTGCATCCGACCCCCCGGTGGAGAGGAAAAAAGCTTCGACGCGCACACGTCGCACGGCCAGAACCGCGTCGGACAGCGGAACCGGACGTGCTGAAGCTTGAGGTTGGAAGATCCCGCCACACGGCGGGACAGTTGCCGTCCGTGGAGTGGCAAGCGCCTGACCAGATCGGAAACACCCCGATTTTATTGGGTTTACTGATCAGCGCACGAAAACAGGACTCAGCAGTGGCCTGAGGTCGCAACTCAGCCGTTTGTACAACTTACATCATCATCTAAAAACATGCCGTAATTCGCGAATGTAAGCGATATAGATGAGTAGTGTTTAGCGACAAACGGTCAGCCGTTCGAAGTGTCACATACCTGTCACCTGGGCCGATCTGCACTGATAGCCGACACAAACGCCGTATCTGGCGGCCCATTTGCAGAGTTCAAGCGGGTTACAGGTCTTCGATACTGTGATGGTACCCAGCGAACTGCGCCGGCTCGAGGTGGCTATCGTTGCGCCGACGCTCGGCATTCTCGGCGGCCAGGCCGTGCAGGCCGATCGGCTGCTTCGCGCATGGTCCGGCGATCCCGACGTGCACGCGTGGCTCGTGCCGGTGAACCCGACGCCGCCGGGGCCCCCTCGGTACCTGCTGCCATTCAAAGGGCTCCGGACGATTGTGACGCAGATCACCTACTGGCCGACTGCTCCTCCGCCGTCTCCCGCGCGCGGACGTCGTCCACGTCTTCTCGGCCTCGTACTTCTCGTTCCTGCTCGCGCCGCTGCCCGCTGTCCTGATTTCGCGGCTGCTCGGCAAGACCGGTCGTCATGAACTATCGCAGCGGCGAAGCGCCGGATCATCTGCGACGGTCGCGCGATTGCGCGCGGACGTGCTCCGCGCGGTCGATCAGAACATCGTGCCGTCCACGTTCCTTCAGCGACGTGTTCGCCGGCTTCGGCATCGCCGCCGACGTCATTCCCAATATCGTCGACGTCGATCGCTTCGCGTTCCGCCTCGCGCGATCCGCTGCGGCCGCGCCTGCTGTCCACGCGCAACTTCGAGCCGCTCTACAACGTCGCCTGCACGCTGCGGGCGTTCTCCCTGATCCAGCAGCGCTATCCCGACGCGACGCTGACGCTGGTCGGCGCCGGGTCGCAGGACGCCGCAGCTGCGCAGAATGCTCGCGGATCGAGCTGGCTTCGCAGCGTCACGTTCGCCGGCCGCGTCGCGCCTGAGGACATCTGGCGCTACTACGCCGACGCCGACATCTACCTGCAGACGCCGGACATCGACAACATGCCGTCATCGGTGCTCGAAGCGTACGCGAGCGGGCTGCGCGGTCGTGTCCACCGAGCGCGGGCGGCGTCCCGGCCATCCTGGCGCACGGCTGCACGGGCTTCTCGCGCCATGCGGCGATCATCGATGCGATCGCGGCACACGTGTGCCGGCTCCTCGACGATGCGGTGCTGGCCGAACGGCTGACGACCGAGGCGCGTGCGGCTTGCGAAGCCTATCGATGGCCGGTCGTCCGGAAGCACTGGCTCTCGCTCTACCGCGCCCTCGCCCAGAACGGCGCGCTGCCGCAGCCCACCACCACATGACGTCACACGTAATCCGCAGGGTGCTTGCGATGAACGGCGACGAGGTGCGCTTCCGTACCGGGTCTGCCGCGCGGCGCCTCATCGAACGGACTGCGGCCGCGGTCGCCCCGCCGCGCTGGCGGCGGGACGTGCTCCTGTCGCGGCTGCGCCGCGCCGGCGGTCCGGCAACCGGATCAGCGGCGTTCAAGGAGGCGCGCACGGCCCTGCGTCGCCACGACTGGTTCTCGGCCCACGAGGCGCTGAGCGCTCATTTCGCGGCGAAGCCCGCGAGCTTGCCGCCGCTCGCCGCGGAACTCGATCGCATTGCGCGCGTGGTGAGCGAGCGCTTTCCCGACGCCGAGGCAGACGCGCGCCATCGCGCGGCGCGGCTGCTGAAAGGCTCCTACGACCTGCTCGGGTACGACGACGTGCACTACGGGTCCAAGCCCGACTGGCACTGCGATGCGGTCTCCGGACGGCGCGCGCCGGACGAATTCTGGGCGGACGTGCCGTATCTCGATCCCGCCTGCGGCGATCACAAGGTCACGTGGGAGCTGAACCGGCATCAGCACTGGCTGCAGCTCGGGCGCGCCTTCAAGTTGACCCGCGACCGCGTCTACTACGAGCGGTTCGTGTCCGAGCTCGAAGGATGGATTGACGCGAATCCCCCGCTCACCGGAACGAACTGGGCGAGCATGCTCGAGATTGGTCTGCGATCGATCTCGTGGCTCTGGGCGATTCAGTTCTTTTCCCCCGCCGCCAGCAAGAGCGATCGGTTCCCGTGGATGGTCGATCTGCTGGTGGCGCTGGATCGGCAGATCGAGCATGTCTCGCGCAATCTGTCGCGCTACTTCAGCCCGAATACGCACCTGACGGGTGAAGCGCTCGCGATGTATGCCGCTGGCAAGAGTCTCGTGGAGCTCCGGGACGCCGGCGGATGGGCGGCGGAAGGGCTCAGGGTGCTGTCAACCGAGGCCCGCAAGCAGGTGGCCGAGGACGGTGGGCACGTCGAGCTGTCCGGACACTACCATCGCTACTCGACCGATTTCTATCTGCTCGCGCTGCAGATCGCGCGGCGCGCGGGGGGCGGCGAGGCCGCGCTGTTCGATCGCGTCTCGCGGGCGCAGGCGAAGTACCTGCGCGTCATTTCCGACCGCAACGGATGCCGGCCGTACACGGGCGATGACGACGGCGGACAACTGTTTCCGATCTGCGGCCGGCCGTCCGAGGACTGCCGGCCGACGCTCTCGAGCGCGGCGGTGCTTCTGTCCGATCCGGCGCTCGCGCTCGGACCAACGCTCGAGGAAAGCTACTGGTTCTGCGGATGCGTCCCCGAGCTGGAAGTGCCCGCGCAACCGGTTCACTGGCCCTCGACGATCCTGCGCGCCACCGGATATCACGTCTCACGCGGCGACAACGGCGATTACCTGTTGTTCGACGCCGGCCCACACGGCTACATGAACGGCGGCCACGCGCACGCCGACGCGCTGTCGGTCATTCTCAGCGTGGCCGGCACGCCGGTGCTGATCGATCCCGGAACCGCCACCTACACGATGAACCGCGAGCAGCGCGACCGCTTCCGCTCGACGCCGATGCACAACACGGTCACCGTGAACGGTCGGGCGCAGTCGCAGCCGCGCGGGCCGTTCCACTGGGCGTCGATCGCATCGGGCCGGTCGGTCGTCGCGGCCACCGGCAATCGCTGCGACTACTTCGAAGGCACCCACGACGGGTATCGACCGCTGGCGCATACGCGAGCGGTCCTCACGATCCAGGACGTCGGCTGGTTCATCCTCGACGTCGTCTCGGGCGAGGCGGCCGCGGTGGCGGACGCGCACTGGCACCTCCATCCGCGCTGGCGGCCCGTCGTCAACAGCAAGAGCGCGGTCAGGATGGGCGATGGAACGCAGGCGGTGATCCTGCTCGCATCGTCCCCGCTCGAAGTCCTGGGGCCGGACTCGCCGGAGCGGCTGACCGAAGTGTCCCGCGCCTACGGCCGGATCGAACCGGCCTACACGCTGCGGTCATCCGTCAGAGGCGTCGTGCCGCTCGTGCTCCTGACGTGTGTGTACGCCGGCGGCGAATCCCTGGGTCGATCGAGCGCCTCGCGATGACCCACGCCAGCGACAACGGCTGGTTGAGCGCGGGCTTCCGGATAGCGACAGGACGCGCCGACGTCACGCTGCTCGCGTCGACCGAGCGCAACGCCTTCGCCGCGTCGTCCGATACGGCGCCCGCCGGCGTCTGGGGGTGCGACGCGCTGACGACCGACGCGCGCGCCGCGTGCCTGATCGAGCACCACGGCGGGCTGCGGGAAGTCGGTACTTGTGAACGGCCGGAGAGTGCTGGATGCGGCGGGCCGGCCGGTGGTCGATCTCGATTCGCCAACCCAGCTCATCAGGATGCCCGTGGCCACCGTTGTGCAAGAGGCAAACTGACCATGTGCGGTATTGCAGGCTTCGCAGACGGCGCCACGCCGCGCTCGCCGCGGGATGGGGATGCCAGGCTCGTTCGCACGATGTGCGACGTCATTCGCCATCGCGGACCGGACGATCAGGGCGTGCACGTGGAGCCCGGCGCCGGACTCGGCATGCGCCGCCTGAGCATCATCGACCTGTCGACCGGCCATCAGCCGATTCACAACGAAGACGGAACGATCTGGCTCGTCTTCAACGGTGAGATCTACAACTATCGCGAGCTGCGGCAGCGGCTGGAATCGGCGGGCCACGTTTTCTACACGTCGAGCGACACCGAGACGATCGTTCACGCCTACGAGGAATGGGGTGCGTCCGCGTTCGAACGGCTGCGCGGCATGTTCGCCATCGCGCTCTGGGACCGGAACGAACAAACGCTGCTGCTCGCGCGCGACCGCGCGGGCATCAAGCCGCTGCATTACGTCGAAGCGGGCAATCGGCTGTTTTTCGGATCGGAGATCAAGTCGCTGCTCGCCGCCGGCGTCGTCGATCGCCGCATCGATCTGGACGCCCTGGATCACTACCTCTCCTTTCTGTACACGCCGCGCGATCGGTCGATGTTCAGGAACGTGCGCAAGCTCCCTCCCGGCCATTTCCTGCGCTGGAGGGATGGGCGCGCGGAGGTGAAACGGTACTGGGCGGTCGGCGCCGAAGAAACATTCACTGGATCCGCGGCCGAAGCGGCCGACGCGCTGCGCGCGGTGCTGAAGGACGCCGTCACCTCGCACATGATGAGCGACGTCCCGCTCGGCGCGTTCCTCTCGGGTGGCGTGGACTCGAGCGTGGTGGTCGGGCTGATGGCGGAAGCCTCGTCACGGCCCGTGAAGACGTTCTCCATCGGGTTCGACGAGCCGCAGTTCGACGAGCTCGATCATGCGCGCACGGTTGCGAACCATTTCGGCACCGAACACCACGAGTTCGTCGTCCGGCCGGACGGGCTGAACATCCTGGACCGGCTGATCGTCGCACTTCGACGAGCCATTCGCCGATTCGTCGGCGATCCCGACGTGGTACGTCTCCGAGGTCGCGCGGCGGCACGTCACGGTGGTGCTGTCGGGCGATGGCGGCGACGAGCTGTTCGGCGGCTACGACAGGTATCTGCCGCACCCGGCGGTCGCTCGCTTCGACAGCCTCCCGCTCCCGGGACGACGGCAGCTGGCGGCGGCGATCTGGCCGGTGCTGCCGCACGGCACTCCCGGCAAGGGACTGCTGCGGCGTGCGGCGCGCGACGAGAACGGCCGCTTCATCGATTCGGTCGCGATGCTTCAGCCGGACGAAAAGCGCGCGCTGTATTCGTCGGACGTGCGTGACGCGCTCGGCGGCTTCGATGCCGAGCTGCTGCTGTCGCGCCACTTCGAACGGTTCTCGAAACTGCCGGCTCAGAGCCGGATGATGCGATTCGACTTCGAGACCTATCTCCCCGAGGACGTGCTGACGAAAGTGGACCGCATGAGCATGGCCCACTCGATCGAGTCGCGCGTGCCGCTGCTCGACAACGAAGTGATCGAGTTTGCCGCCCGCCTGCCGGCGCACTTCAAAATCGCCGGAACGCGCCGCAAGCACGTGCTGAAGGAAGCGGCGCGGCGGCTCCTGCCGGCCTCGATCCTCGAGCGCCGCAAGCAGGGGTTTGGCGTGCCGCTCGCGCACTGGTTCAAAGGAGAGCTTTCCGGGCTCTTCTCGGATGTCCTGGCCACGCCCCGCACGCGGCAGCGCGGCTATTTCGAGCCGGCGTTCATCGATCGGCTGATCGCCGAGCACCGCAGCGGACGACGCGACCACAACCTGCGCCTCTGGCAGCTGCTCGTCTTCGAGCTTTGGCATCGCCAGTATCTCGATTCGCCGGCCGCCGCTCCCGCCCCGCTCGCGCTCGCCCGATGAGTTCATGAGGCGTGGTAAGCGGCTGCCCCACTTTTCCCCGCACGCTTCCCAGCGTCCCGGCTCAGCTGCTCCGGATATCCCGTGCTCCGACTGCGGTGTGAACGGATAGGCCTGTTTTTCTGAACCCCACTACGCACGACCGTGGCACTTGCCTTGCTGAGATGGAACACGTGCCACGTGTGACGTGCGACGTCGTTGAGACATGTGTGGAATAGCCGGACGCTTCAACTTCGACCCCCTGCGTGCGATTGATCCCGGCGTCCTGGCCGACATGACGGACTCGCTCCGCCACCGTGGCCCTGATGCCGCCGGGTTCTATCGCGACGGTGGGATCGGGCTCGGCCACCGGCGGCTGAGCATCATCGATCTGCACACCGGCGATCAGCCCGTCGCAAACGAGGACGGGACCATACAGGTCGTCTTCAACGGCGAGATCTACAACTTCGCGGAGGTTCGCGCCGAGCTTGCCGCCGCCGGCCACCGTTTTCGTACCGGTTCGGATACCGAGGTGATCGTCCACGGGTACGAGCAATGGGGCGATCGGTGCGTCGAGCGGTTCCGCGGCATGTTCGCGTTCGCGCTGTGGGATGGCGTCCGGCGCCGTCTGCTGCTCGCGCGCGATCGGCTCGGCGTGAAGCCGCTCTATTACGCCGAGCTTCCTGGCGCCGGCATCGTCTTCGGATCGGAGATCAAGGCCGTCCTCGAGGATCCCGAGGTGCCTCGCGACTGGCGTCCTGACGCGTTGGACAGCTATCTGACGCTGCTCTACGTTCCCGCCCCGCACACGATCTATCGCGCCGTACGCAAGCTGCCGCCGGCGCACGTGCTCGTCGCAGAGAACGGCGGCGTTCGACTCGAGCGTTATTGGCAGCTCGATTTTCCCGGCGGGGGCGACCCAGCCCGCGAGGACGAGTACCTCGAAGAGCTCGATGCTCTGCTTGCCGAGGCGGTGCGTCTCCGTCTGGTCAGCGACGTTCCGCTTGGGGCGTTCCTCTCCGGCGGCATCGACTCCTCCACCGTCGTCGCCTACATGCGCGAGACGAGCGCGACGCGTCCGGTCACGATTTCGGTCGGATTCGATCACGGCGCGTATGACGAGTCGGCGCACGCGGAGACGGTTGCGCGTCATCTGGACTGCGAGTTCCACGCGCTGACGGCGAACCCGCAGGTCGAGGAGCTGCTCCCCAAGCTCGCCTGGCATTTCGACGAGCCGTTCGCGGATTCGTCGGCGGTGCCGACGTACTACGTGTCGAAAGCCGCCCGCGAGCTGGTGACCGTGGCGCTGTCCGGCGACGGCGGCGACGAGCTCTGGGCCGGCTATCAGAATCACCGCGTCCACCACTGGGAGCAGCGCGCCCGCCACGCACTCGGCGCCGGCAGCCGGCTGGCCGGGTGGTGCGCGCGGGCGCTTCCGTTGTCGATGAAAGGCGTCCGCTCGCTTCGACGCCTCGCGCTCGATCCCGATCAGGCCTACGCGCTCAAACATGCCTACGGCATGTTCGAACCGGACGCAAAGTCGCGGCTCTACACGGGCGACTTCAGGAACGCCGCAGGATCCGCCGACGCGCTCGAGCACTTCCGCGCGCTCTATGCCGAATGCCGATCGTCGGACCCGCTCGATCGATCCATGTACGTCGACTCGCAGACCTACATGATTGACGACGTCCTGACCAAGGTCGATCGGATGAGCATGGCGGTCTCGCTCGAGGCGCGCGAGCCGCTGCTCGACCACAAGCTGCTGGAATTCGCCGCGCGCGTCCCTTCGCCGCTGAAGTACCGCCACGGAAGGGGCAAGTACCTGCTGCGCCGCGTGCTCGAGCGCCGGGTGCCGGCGTCGATTCTCGAGCGCCGCAAGCAGGGGTTTGCCGCGCCGATCGGCGAATGGCTGCGCGGGCCGCTCGCGCCGATGGCCGAATCGCTGCTGCTCGACGCGCGGTTCCGCGATCGCGGCCTGTTCAACCAGCGCGAAGTCTCGCGCATGTGGGACGAACATCGCAGCGGCCGCGGCGACCATCGCCATCGCCTGTGGCAGCTGATCATGCTGGAGCTCTGGTTCCGGCAATCGGTCGATGGAAACGGGAAACTGAGATGTGCGGCATAGCAGGTCTCGTCGCCAGCGAGGCGCTCGATCAGACCGACGCCGCACGCGCCGCGTCGATGCGGGACGTGCTCGCGCATCGCGGCCCGGACGACGCGGGGCTCTATGTCGACGGACGTGCCGCGCTCGGCCACCGGCGGCTGAGCATCGTCGATCTCGCAGCCGGCCATCAGCCGCTGTCGAATGAAGACGGCAGCGTGTGGGTCGTCTTCAACGGCGAGATCTACAACCACCAGGCGGTCAGGGGTCAACTCGAAGCCGCGGGACATTCCTACCGGACCCGATCCGACACCGAAACGATCGTTCACGCGTACGAAGAGTGGGGCGACGCGTGCGTCGAGCGGTTCCGCGGCATGTTCGCGTTCGCGCTCTGGGATGTCAACCGCCGCCGCCTTCTGCTGGTCCGGGATCGGCTGGGCATCAAGCCGCTGTACTGGGCGCTCGCGGGCGGCAGGATCCTGTTTGGATCCGAGATCAAGGCGATCCTCGAGAGCGGCCTGATCAGGCCGGAGGCCAACGAGGATCTGCTGCCGGAGCTTCTGAGCACGAGGTACATCTCCGGCTCCGAAACGCTCTTCCGCGGCATCCATCGCCTGATGCCCGGTCACATGCTCGTGTTCGAGGATGGCGCCGTCACCATCCGGTGCTACTGGGACGTGCCGGTCGGCCCGGACACGGACCACATGCGCTTGTCGGATGGCGAGGCGGTCGAACGCTTCGGCGCACTGCTCGAGGAGTCGGTGCGGTTGCGGCTGATGGCCGACGTCCCGCTCGGGATGTTCCTCTCCGGCGGTCTCGACAGCAGCGCGATCGCCGCGCTGATGGCGCGGATGATCGATCGTCCGCTCCAGACGTTTTCCGTCGCGTTCAAGGATCGCGCGTTCAGCGAGCTCGATTACGCGCGACAGGTGTCGACCGCGATCGGCGCGGATGCGCACGAGATCGTGATTGACGAGCATGATTTCTTCGGCGCGCTGCCGCGGCTGATCTGGCACGAGGACGAGCCGGTCGCGCACCCGTCGAGCGTGCCGCTGTATTTCGTGTCGGCGCTGGCGCGCGAGCACGTCAAGGTGGTGCTGACTGGCGAAGGCAGCGATGAGCTGCTGGCGGGCTACGGCAAGTATCCGCGCGGCATCATCAACTGGCGCGCGGCGGCCGCGTATGGCGTCGTCCCCGCGCCGCTCAGGAAGTGGATCGCCGCCCATGTCGTCACGGCGCTGCCGCGCATCGCCGGCCGCTACGCGCGGCGGTCGTTCCTCGCCGTGCCGCGAACGCCCGAAGCGATGTTCTTCGACACATTCGCCGCGGTCGGGCTCGAGCGCCAGCATGCGCTGCTCGCCGAACGGTTCGCCAGCCTGGCCACCGCAGAGCGTGCCTACGGCCCCTCGCGCGCGTATTTCGACGCGCCCAACGGCGGCAGCACGCTGCTCGACCGGCTGCTCTATACCGACATCAAGACCTATCTGGTCGAGCTGCTCATGAAGCAGGACCAGATGAGCATGGCCGCCTCGATCGAGAGCCGCGTCCCGTTTCTCGATCATCGCCTCGTCGAGTTCGTCGCCGGCCTGCGTCCCGGGCTCAAGCTGCGCGGCCTCACGACGAAGTGGCTCCTCAGACAGGCCGTTCGAGGCATTCTCCCGCGCGAGATTCTCACGCGCCGGAAGATGGGATTCCCGGTGCCCTTCAGCCTCTGGATGCGCGGACCTCACGCGGCGCTCGCGCGCGACGTGCTGCTCGATCGCCGGAGCCGCGAGCGCGGCATCATCGATCCCGCCGCCATCGAGCGCCTCCTGCAAGCTCATGTCGCAGGTGAAACGGAAGGCGGCGACGCCATCTGGAGTCTCCTCAACCTGGAGCTCTGGTATCGCACGTTCATCGACGGCGAGGGCATTCAATCACTGCCGGCCGCGCCCGCCTGTCACTCCGCGATCGACGGCCTGAAAGCCAGCGCGTAGCGCCACGTGGATCGTCATGTGCAAGCCGCCCCGGAAGGAGGCACTTCCAACATGGCGAAGTATGGCAAGTCCGCCGGCAAAACGGTCGAGTCCGCAATGCGGCGCCGCAAGAAAGGCACCCTCAAGAGCGGATCGGGGCGAAAAGTCAGGAGCCGCAAGCAGGCCATCGCGATCGGCCTGAGCGAAGCGAGGAAGAAGGGCGCCAAGGTCCCGCGCAAGCGCTCGCGGAAGACCTCCGCCAAAGGCCGCAAGAAGCGCTAGGGCCGGGACGCCGCCGGCATCACGCCGACGAACCGGGCAACCTCGGGCCAGATCGACTCGAGGCTGGCGTGCAGCTGGTGGTCGTCATCCAGCATGTGCAGCTCGACGATGCCGGGCCGCGCCCTCGCCCAGCGCTCGACCGTCTCCGGATCGACCGCGTCGTCGCGCCTGCCCTGGAATATCTGCACCGGAATATCCAGCCGGGCGTTCATCGCGTCGTAGCGGGTCGCGTCGGCAAACAGCTCGTAGTGGACCGGGATGACCCGGCCGAACCCGTGATGGAAGACGTCCAGGCCGGTTCGATCGACGCCAGTCCTCGAGACCGCGATCTCCGAGCGAGCGCATGCGGTTGCCGCCGAAATCGAGCGCGGGCGCCAGCAGCACGATGCGGTCGACCCGATCGGGACATCGCATCGCGGTGTTGACCGCCACGAACCCGCCAAGGCTGGACCCGATCAAGACCACGCGATCGTCGGGACGCTCGGCGATGCGATCGCAGACCTGACCGATCATGCGCGTGACCGTCAGCGTGCTGAAATCCGGCTCGTTGAAGTCGGGTATCTGGAGCTCGATGCCGTGGCTGGCGAAGCGCGACGCGAAGAATGCGGCCTTCGACGATTTCGCGGACGAAGCGAAACCGTGCAGATAGAGAACGCGCATCAAAGCATGACCTTGCATCCCCGCGAGCACCGGCACCGCACGGAGCCGACGCCGTCGGTCGAATAGTCGTAGGTCAGCTCTTCACCTTTGCGGATGTTCCGCGCCGCGCGAATCCAGATCGTATCGCCGATCACCTGGGTATAACAGTTGGGCGTGCACGAGTGATTGACGTAGCGGGCGACGTTGCCGCCCACTGCGGCGTCGCGCACGTAAAGGTGATTCAGCTTGAAGCACCAGATGTGTCCCTTCTTCAGGTACCTCACCTCGCGTTTCAGGCTCTCGCGGTTGGTGATCTTCTCGCCCGCGTAGTGGATGATGCGCTTGTTCTTGGAAATGGGCTGGGTGGCGAACACGCCCCAGCCCTGTATTCTGGATCGCCGTTTTTCGATCATCGGTTCAGGAGGATGCCCTCGATTGGTTCCTGAACCAGATTGTAAATCACCAGTAGCGGACGCGTCCGGTATCGACGTGCACGAAATTAGACGAAGGGTAGTAGCCAACGCCGCCCAGCTTCAACGACCGCGCGGCTTCGCGCAAGTGATTCGAGCTTGACGCCCGGCACACGGATGTCGATGGCCTTGCCGACCATGTGCAGGCTGCTCGACGCGACGCCGGTCTGCTCGCCGCCTCGTTGGCGAAGCATGGCGTTCGTGTGCGGCGAACGGTAGCCCGAGATGATGTGATACGGCTGATCGGTCTCGAGCGTCCCCGACAGCTCGTGGAGCAGATCCAGGAGCTTCGGATCGATCGGCTTGATCTCGTTCGCGCGAAAGTCGCGGAGGATGTGGTTCACCTCCTGGAGCGCGTCCGGCTCGTACTCGCCGTTGCAGCAGTACGCCGTGTGCAGCCGTTCGCCCGTATGGGTGTTGAAGAACGACAGCACGCGCTCGATCTTCTTTGCCTCACGTGCGCTGGCGACGGCTCCCTGCGCGCGCGCCGGCACCAGCGCCGCCGCGGCAGCGGCAGCCCCGTAACCAAGGAATCGGCGACGGTTCATCTCGACAGTGCTCCCCCTCGGAACCTGGTCGTTCCGCGCAAAAAACAATATTCAGGCTAGATGACTATTGGACCATGTCCGACGCCGGAATTCAAGCTGATCATGGCGCTAAGCTGTTCAGTAGCAACAGCTTGCACGAGCTTGCCAGATCAGCTCGAGCTCTGCCGGCAGACTGCCGGCCCCGGGCGTCGCAACCCTCGGCCGTTCTACGCCGTCTAAGCGCTGAACTGGAGGACTCCGTCATGCGAGCTTTTCTTCGTCCGCGCCATGCGATGGTGGGAGCCGCGATTGCGGCGGCGATCCTGACCGCCAGCGAACCGCGCGTCGCCGCGCAACGCAGCGCGTCCGATTTTGAATGGCGTGGGACCGTCCTGCAAGGCGGCGCGGTCGAGATCAAGGGCGTCAACGGCGACGTCAACGCGCAGGCCGGCACGGGCAACGAGGTGGAAGTCACCGCGGTCAAGAAGGCACGACGCAGCGATCCGGAAAGCGTTCGGGTCGAGGTCGTGCAGCACGGCGACGGCGTCACGATTTGCGCGGTCTACCCCGATGCCGACGGCCGCCCCAATGAGTGCCGTCCCGGCGAGGGCGGACGGATGAACGTGCGAGACAACGACGTCACCGTGACGTTCACCGTCAGGGTGCCGGCCGGCGTCCGGTTCATCGGCAAGACGGTCAACGGCGACGTCACCGCACGGGCGCTGAGCGGACCGGTGTCGCTCAAGACCGTGAACGGTTCCGCGGAGTTCTCGACCTCCTCATACGGCGACGCGGAGACGGTCAACGGTTCGATCCGCGGATCGATGGAGCGCGCGGACTGGACCGGGCAGTTGGAATTCACCACCGTCAACGGCAGCGTGACGCTCGATCTGCCGTCGGACGTCCATTCCGACCTGCGCGCGACGACAGTCAACGGCGACATCACGACCGATTTCCCGCTGACGGTGACCGGCCGGATCAACCGGCGGAGCGTGAACGGAACGATCGGAAACGGCGGGCGATCGATGAACATCGAGACGGTCAATGGCAGCGTGAAACTCCATCGCCGATGATATAGTCGATGAATGGAAGGGATTATCACCGCATGGGGGCGGATCCTCGGCGGTTACCGGCCCTCGCTGTCAGTAGAGATCACCCGCGAATGCCCGCTCCGCTGCCCCGGTTGTTACGCCTACGGCGATGATCACCTCGGTGGCGGCGTCACGCTCCGTCAGGTAAGCGATTACAAGGGCGAAGAACTCGTCGAGCGGTTCTTCGCTCTCGTCGACGCGCACAAGCCCATACACATCTCGATCGTCGGCGGCGAGCCGCTCGTGCGGTATCGGGAGCTGAACGTCATCCTGCCGCGCCTTGCCGAACGCGGCGTCCACACGCAGGTGGTGACGAGCGCGGTGCGCCCGATTCCAGCCGAATGGGCCTCGCTGCGGCGCCTGCAGATGGTCGTCTCGATCGACGGGCTCCAGCCCGAACACGACGAACGGCGCAAGCCGGCGACCTACGATCGAATCCTGAAGCACATCAAGGGCCACGCCGTCACGGTGCATTGCACCGTGACCCGGCAGCAGGTGCGACGGGACGGCTATCTCGAGGAATTCATCCGGTTCTGGTCGGACAATCCGGACACGCGGCAGATCTGGGTCAGCCTCTACACGCCGCAAATCGGCGAAGTGTCGGACGAGCGGCTGCTCCCCGAGGACCGCGAGCGGGTCGTCGCGGCGCTGATGACGCTGCGCGGCGCATACCCGAAGCTGCGCATGCCGGAAGGCCTCATCAAGGTCTACGCGAAGCCGCCGAAGAATCCCGACCAGTGCACGTTCGCGCAGACGACGACGTGCATCTCGGCGGATTTCGAGAAGCACATCTCTCCGTGCCAGTTTGGCGGGACGCCCGACTGCGAGAGCTGCGGCTGCATCGCGTCCGCCGGTCTCGACGCGGTCGCGCGTCATCGGCTCCCCGGCGGCCTGCGGGTCGGCGCGATCTTCGAACAGTCGCTGAGGATCGGACGCGGCGTGCGGCGGCTGCGCACGGCGGTAACATCCTGACATGGCCGCCGCCTCGTTCGATGTGACGTCCGGCGTCGATCTGCAGGAGGTCGACAACGCGGTCAATCAGGCGCGCAAGGAGATCGCGCAGCGCTACGACTTCAAGGGCTCGCGCGCCGCCATCGATTTCGATCGCACCGCCAACACCCTCACGCTCACGGCGGACGACGACTTCAAGATGACAGCGCTGTGGGAAGTGCTGCAGGGACGCCTGGTCAGGCGCGGGGTGCCGACCAAGAACCTCACCCCGGGCGAACTGGAGCGGGCCGCCAACGACACCGTGCGCCGGGTCGTCACGCTGCAGCAGGGCATTCCGACCGAAGCCGCCAAGGAAATCGTCAAGTTCCTGAAGGATCGCAAGCTCAAGAAAGTGCAGGCGGCGATCCAGTCCGATCAGGTTCGGATCTCGTCGCCTTCGAAGGACGACCTGCAGGAAGCCATCCGGCTGCTGCGGGAGCACGATTTCGGCGTCGCGCTTCAGTTCGGCAACTATCGAGGCTGAGTGGAGCGTATGACCGCACGGCTGCTTTTCACCACGACCGGTCTCCTGCTCACGACACTCGCTCCCGGCGTTCTCGACGGGCGGCAGAATCCTCCGGCGTCGAATCCGGATGGCAAGGTGATTACCGAGTTCAACCGCCGCGCGAACGAATACGCCGATCTGCACGAAAAGCTGGAAAAGACGCTGCCGCCGATTCCGGAGAAGTCCACTCCGGAACAGGTCTCGGAGCATCAGCGTGGGCTCGAACGCCTGCTCCTCCGCGCGCGGGCGGACGCCAAACAGGGCGACATATTCAGCGAGCCGATCCGGGCCTACTTCCGGCGTCAGATCGCGCGGGTGCTCGAAGGCCCGGACGGCCCGGCGGTCCTCGCCTCGATCCTCGACGAGGATCACGCGTGCGGTGCGGCCGCGGATCAACGCCCGGTATCCGCCGAACATCCCGGTGTCGAACATGCCGCCGCAGATCCTGCTCGTCCTGCCGCGGCTGCCCGAACAGCTCGAGTACCGCTTCATCGGCGAACGCCTCGTCCTGCTCGACGTGCACTCCATCACCATCGTCGACTACCTCGACCGGGCGCCTGTCACGGTAGGGTCGACGTCCGGCAGCATGCGCACCCACAGGCCGACATCGCTTCCCGTCCTGGTCCTCGCGCTCGTCGCCGGCTGCGCGGCGGTGACCGTCCGCCCGCCGGGGCCGGCCACGGTGGTCGAGGCGCAATCGGCCGACGCGCCGGTCGCGCTGCCGAACCGCGAGGGCTCGCTCAAGTTCCTGGTGATCGGCGATTTCGGCAACGGCTCGCGCGAGCAGCTGCAGCTCGCCGAACTGATGGAGAAGCACCGGCAGAAGTTTCCCTTCGAAGTGGCGATTACCGTCGGCGACAACATCTACGGATCGAACAGCCCGCAGAGCTTCGAGCAGCGGTTCGAGGTCCCGTACAAGCCCCTGCTGGATGCCGGCGTCAAGTTCTACGCGTCCTCGGCAACCACGACGATCGCGAGCTGCAGCGGTTCTACAAGCCCGTTCAACATGGACGGCAAGTTCTATTACACGTTGAAGGCGCCGCAGCAGGATGTCCGGTTCTTCGCGCTCGAGAGCAGCTACCCGACGGTGCAGCAGATTGGATGGATCGAGCGCGAACTGCAGCAATCGAACGAGAAGTGGAAGATCGCCTACTTCCATCATCCGCTCTACTCGTCAGGCGAGCGGCACGGGTCGCGCAACGACTGCAGAAGATCCTCGAGCCGATTTTCGTCAAGAACAACGTCAGCGTCGTCTTCACGGGCCACGACCACATCTACGAGCGCACCAAGCCGCAGAATGGCATCGTGCATTTCGTCGTCGGCTCGAGCGGCCAGCTGCGGCGCGGCGACCTCGACCAGCGGTCGACGATCACCGCCAAGGGGTACGACGCGCGATCGCGCGTTTCTGCTGGCGGAGATCAGCGGCGACGAGCTGTCCTTCAACGCGATTGCGCGCACCGGCGAGGTGGTGGATTCCGGCGTCATCGTGCGGCGGCAGTCCAGAGGCTCCGCCGCCCGCTCCTTCTCCTTTTCCTTGGGCGCCTGCTTCGCTTTCGCTTCCTTGGGCGCCTGCTTCGGTTTCGCGTGCTCCCAGTCCGTCTCGAACACCGCCTGCATCTTCTTCGCGATCCGCGAATCGTTGATGATCACGCCGACTTCGCGCCGGCCGTCCAGCTCCAGCTTGCGCAGGCTCTGGCTGCCGATGAACGCGCTCTTCGCCGTCGCGAACGATGGCGCGGACGTGCAGCCGCAGGCCCAGCAGCTTCCGCGTCTCGACGCCGGCGATCGGCTTCTCGAGCTTGCCGAGGATCCGGATCTCGACGCCGCGGCGCGCGCGATCCTGCAGCACGCGCTGGATCAGGTTGTCGCTGACCTTCGCGTCGTAGATGAGCAGCTGCTTCTTGGCGCCGCGGATGAACGCGGTCAGCAGCTCGCGCGACGTTTCCGGGCTGACGACCAGACGATTGTGTGAAGGCGAGTAGCGGCTGCCGGCGCGCATCCGCCTCGAACAGCGAGCCGGCCTCCTTGACGAGCCGCTGGTCGCGGGTCGACAGGCCGAAGCTCCGGCTCTTCTCGATGTCCAGCTTCGTGTAGTTGAAGCCGAAGACGTGGAGCGTGCCGTCGACGATCATCATCTTGCCGTGGTAGCGCGGCAGGTCGTCGGCGGTCCGCGCCACCGTCGCGCCCGCGTTCGAGCAGCCGCAGCTCGAGCTTGCGGAGGTTCTTCTCGCCGCCACGGTTGGTGTGCGCGATCAGCGCGCGGACGTTCACGCCGCGTGCGACCGCGGCCTCGAGCGCCTTCTCGAGCTCGGGCCGGTCGAAGCGGAAAATGACGATATCGATCGTTTTCGTGGCGCTCTTGACCGCTTTCACCAGCGGCTTCAGCCCGTCGTCAGGTTGGATAATCAGCTTCACGTGGAGTTCCCAGGTTACTTCTTCTTTTCCTTCACTTCCGCCCACTCCACCGACAGGTGCCCTTCGGGGTCGAGACGGAGGAGGGGATTGGAGACGCGATCCGTCTGCAATTCGAGGGGCACCTGCACGTCATAGCAGACCTCCTCGTCCGACGAGGTGCGCAGCTCGAATTCGAGGCGGTAGCGGCGCAGGATCTGTTCGATCTTCGCCCGGAGCGTCGTCGGCCTCCTGGTCCTTGCCCGCCTTCACCTTCAGGTTGAAGTGCTTCTCGCGTCTTCGGCTCGAACGACTCGATTACCCACAGCGCGATCCCCATGAAGATCGTCGCGAACACCGCGAGCGCATACAGGCCGACGCCGCATGCAAGACCCACGGCCAGCGCGCACAGCATCACGACAGCGTCCTTGGGGTCTTCGATCTTCGAGCGGTAACGGATCAGGTTGGCGGCGCCGACGATGCCGAACGCCCGCGCCAGGCTGGCGCCGACCACGAGCATGATCACCGCGCCGACGACCGCGAGCATGATCTGGGTCTGGACGACGGCGGGCGTTCGCGGCGGCGTGCCCCGGCGCTTCGGCCGGAGCGCAAGCGCCGCCCCGAGCAGCGCCGCCAGCGGCAGGCTGATCATCGCGTCATCGATCTCGTGAAGCGGGTGCGGCCCGTGCGACGACTCCTCGGAGCGAGCCGGCTGCTCCTGGACCTGCGGCAGTTGCTGGGCGGCGGCCAGCGCCACGAAGGGCGAGGTACAGGCGAGCACGACCGCCAGGAGAATGGCCTTCGCAGATGGGGTGAACATGGCGGTCATCCCTTCAGTGCGAGCCCTTCGGCAATTTTCTGTTTCATCTTGCGAATGAAGCGGTCGGAGGTCGCTTTGGAGTATCCGCCCGCGCGGAAGGCGTCGAACCACTGTTCGTCCGTCAGCTTCTGCAGCCTGCCGCAGATCCAGCGCACGTCCGCGGGCGTGATGTCGTCGAAGAGCGCGTCGTGGCGGCCGCGCCAGTTCAGCTTGACCCGTCCGTTCGCCACGCCCTCGATGAACGGCGTCTCTTCGAAGACCTCGACGTCGCCGCGCGCGGCGCTGATGACGCCGGTGCGTCCGAACGTGTGGCCCAGGTCGCGGACGACGTACCACTTCGTCGCGCCTTCGAATCCTTCCTTCAACTGGTAGAGCGCGTTGTTCTCGTCCTTCAGATCCGAGTTGCCGAGCATCGCCTGGAGGACGAGAAGCCCTTTGTGCTGGACGGTGCCGACGAATGGATTCTGATAGTGCGACCACGTATCGACCGCGTCGAGGCCGTGCAGATTCGGCTTGCTCTCGCGGAAGCGCGCGGGATCCTGCGGGTTGGGCCGGGTCGCCTTCTCCGCGCTCCACTCGGCCACGTAGTAATTCGGCGGCTGATGGTAGCCGATGCCCCAGTGGATTCGCGATGCGACGATCTCGGTCGGCGCTTCAGGCGGGAACTTGGCGCTCCACTCACGGCCGTCCGGGCCTTTCACGTCGTAGCCGCGGCTGAAACCCGTACGCTTCACCTCGATCACGGTGTAGGTCGCGGCCGGATCCGGAGCGAGGCGTTTTCCGCCGATGCCCCAGAAGAGATCGCGAGGCGAGGTCGGTTCGACCCACAGCTCCGCCAGCTGTGCTGCGGTCGGCTTTCCAGGCAGTGTGGATTTGACCGGAGGGTGGCATGCGGTACCCACCGCGCTCGAGCACGTCAGCATCGCGGCGGCGAAGAACAGCCGAGCGCTGGAGACCGTAAGTTCGCACCTCACTTGCACTTTATCTCTCCTCTTTGAGAACCCGGACCGTTCCGGCGTTCTCCAGTCGAGCTGAAGTTGGTGCAAGCGGCGGGCCAGAGCTCAGCAGGAAATGGCTGAGCCGGAGGTCATCATCGAAAGTCGTGTGACTGCGGTTCAGGGCCTTCGCCGATCAGCGGAACGACGCGCTCGGCTTTGATCGACGTGACGCCTTCCTGGATCTGCAGCGTGCCTTCGATCAGCAGGTAAGGCTCGCCGACGATCGCCGCACGCTGCGCGGAGTAGAGATCCGGACGGACGATGATGTTGGCGATGCCGGTTTCATCTTCGAGCGTGAGGAAGACGAATCCTTTCGCGGTGCCCGGCCGCTGACGCGTGATCACCGCGCCGGCCACGCGGACGCGCCGGCCATGACGCCCCCGCGGCAGGTCGCGCGCGCGCAGCACGCCGCGCAGCGCGAGCTCGGCGCGGCGGAGCGCCATGGGGTGCGGCCCGATCGTCAGGCTCGTGCCGGCGTAGTCGGCCATCAGGCGTTCGGGCGCCGTCATCGGCCGCAGCGGCGACGCCGACGTGCCGGAGAGCACGTCCGGGACCGCGCCGGACGCCGGCGGGTCGGGACGCGAATCGGCATCCTTGAACAGATCGCCGGACGGCCGAATCGCCCGCTCGATCTGCCAGAGCGCGCTGCGCCGATCGTGGCCGAACGCGTTGAGCGCGCCGATGTCCGCGAGCGTCGCCAGCTCGTCGCGCCGGAGGCGGGCGTGGGCGATGAGTTCCTCGATGGACGCGTATCGTGGCCGGGCGCTCGAGCTCGGGGCTCGGGAGCTCGGGGCTCGAGAGCGTGGGATTCGGCGCATGGTCTTCATTCCAATCGTGCGCGCAGACGTTGCAGAATCGGATCCCATCAGCGCTCTTCTCGAGCATCGAGGGATCGTCGCAGCCACATTTCGGACACTTGAGTGACGCGTCGTTCGACGGTGGCTGCTCCGGTCGAGTCCCGAGCCCCGAGCATCGAGCTCCCGATGCAATCGCCTTCCCCGTTTCTTGCCGCAACCCGTTGACGTACATCAGTCCGAGACGCACGCTGCCGTCGGGTTCGACGCGGCATTCCCAGTCGGACTCCTGCACGTCGATCGGCACGAAGCGCACGCCGTGGCGCTGCGCATCCTTGACCAGCGTCGCCGGATGATAGAACCCCATCGGCTGGTTGTTCAGCATCGCCGCGTAGAACGCCGCCGGGTAATGCGCTTTCAGATACGCGCTCGCATAGACGAGCAGCGCAAAGCTCGCCGCATGCGATTCCGGAAATCCGTACAGCGCGAACGACGTGATCGACCGGATGATCTGTTCGGCGGCGTCCCCGGTAATCCCCTGCCGCGCCATCCCGTCCCGCAGCTTGCCTTCGATCTGCTGCATGCGCTTTTCCGAGCGCTTGAACCCGAACGCGCGGCGCAGCTCTTCGGCTTCGCCGCCGGAGAATCCCGCGGCCACCATCGCCATGCGCAGCAGCTGCTCCTGGAAGAGCGGCACGCCAAGCGTCCGCTTCAGGATCGGCTCGAGCGACGGATGCGGGTACATCACGTCTTCCTGCCCCTGCCGGCGCTTCAGATAGGGATGCACCATCTGCCCGACGATCGGCCCCGGCCGGATGATCGCGACTTCGACGACGATGTCGTAGAAGCGCTCGGGACGAAGCCGCGGCAGCGTCGCCATCTGCGCGCGCGACTCGACCTGGAAGATGCCGACCGTATCCGCCTCCTGCAGCATCTTGTAGACGGCGGGATCATCCGGCGGCAGATGCGCGAGGTCCACCTCGGTCCTCGGTCCCCGGTCCTGCGTCGGCCCTGCCGTATTCACCATCGTCAACGCATCCTGCAGCACCGACATCATCCCCAGCCCGAGCAGATCGACCTTCACGATCCCCATGTCGGCGCAGTCGTCCTTGTCCCACTGGATCACGACGCGGCCGGGCATGCTCGCGTTTTCGAGCGGCACGACCTCGTCGAGCCGGCCCTGGCAGATCACCATGCCTCCCGAATGCTGGCCGAGATGGCGGGGCAGATCCTGGATCCGCTGCCAGAGCTGCCCGAACAGCTGAATCGTCGGGTTCTGGACGTCGATGCCCGCGTCGCGCACGTTGCGTTCGAGCGTCTCCTTCGGATCGACCCACTCGAAGTGGTTCATGATCTTGGCGAGGCGATCGATCTGCGCGGCGTCGAGCGCCAGCGCCTTGCCGACCTCGCGCGCGGCGCTGCGGCCGCGATAGGTGATCACGTTGGCCGTCATGCCGGCGCCGAGCGTGCCGTATTTCTCGTAGACGTGCTGAATGACGCGCTCGCGCCGATCGCCGCTCGGCAGATCGAGATCGATGTCCGGCCATTCGCCGCGCTGCTCCGAGAGAAACCGCTCGAACAGCAGGTCCATGCCGACCGGATCGACGGCGGTGATGCCGAGGCTGTAGCAGACGGCGCTGTTGGCCGCCGATCCGCGTCCCTGGATGAGGATGTCCTGCTGGCGGCAGAAGTTGACGATGTCCCAGACGATCAGGAAATAGCCGGCGAGATCGAGCTTTTCGATCAGGTCCAGCTCGCGCTCGACCTGGCGCCGCGCCCGATCGTGATACGGCCGATACCGTTCGTGCGCGCCCGCCTGGGTGATCTTCCGCAGGAACGACGCCATCGTTTCGCCCGCGGGCACCGGATAATCGGGAAACCGGTAGCCGAGATCGGCCATCGTGTACTCGAGGCGATCCGCGAGCTCGCGGGTGCCGGCGATCGCCTCCGGCACGTCGCCGAACAGACGCGCCATCGCCTCCGGCGCCTTCAGGTACCGCTCCGCATTCGCGACCAGCTTCCGCCCCGCGCGCTCGAGCGTCGTCTTGTGGCGGATGCAGGTGAGCACGTCGAACAGCGGACGATCCGCCGGCTGCGCGAACCGGACGCCGTTGGTCGCCACGAGCGGCAGATGGAAGGCGGACGCGAGGTCCCTGCAGCGCATGGTTGTCGGATTCTTCGTCGCGCAGCAGGTGCCGCTGCAGCTCGACCGAGACGCCGGCGGCGCCGAACGTGCCGACGAGACGATCGACGAGGCCGCCGACCCCGAACCGCGGGCCGTTGATCGCACTGCGTCCGACCAGCGCCGTCAATCCGGCGACGTGGCCGTCGAGATCGTCGAGCGTCAGCGCGCCTTCCCCTTTCGGCGCGCGCAGCTTCATCCGGGTGATCAACCGGCACAAATTCCGGTAGCCGTCGCGCGATCCGACGAGCACCGGCAGCGTCATCAGCCGCCGATCGTCGCCGATCGTCGAGCCGATCGCGATGCTCAGCTCGGCTCCGACGATCGCCTTGAGGCCGGCCCGCTTCGCGGCGAGATGGAACCGGGGGATCCCGTACACGCCATCGCGATCGAGCAGCGCAAGCGCGGAGTAGCCCAGTTCCACCGCGCGTTCGACGAGCGTTTCCGGCAGCGAGGCGCCGTCGAGAAATGAAAACGCCGAGGCGGCGTGAAGTTCGATATACACGGGAACGATCCGGTCTCAGTCAAAGATCCCGTCCAGGAACCACACGCCGGTGCGGCGATCGTGGAACAGGCGGCAGAGGCCGCCATCGGCGAGCTCCACGTCCCACTCGTCGCGATCCCAGGGCGTCCGCTCGACGTCCCACCACGCGCCGGACCACCGCCACGGTCCTGCAGCCTGCACGATGTGCCCGCCCGGCATGCCGCGTCGATCGATGGCCAGATGCGCCGGCCGTCCGCGTTCGACGGTGACGCGAACGGCCACCGGCGGGCGGAAGCGGCGGATGCTGGGCTTGCCGCGCCGAAGCGCATTCTGTTCATGCGCGAAGGCGGGCGCTGGGCGTTCGGCGTTCGGCGTTGGGCGCTGGGCGTTTGCCGTCGGGTTGAAACCGCCCCATCTCGAACGCGTCAGGACGATGCGTGTCGGGCAGATGGGGGCTGCCGCAGCGCGATTCGCCAACCAGCGCGCCGAGCCGGGCCATCAGCGTCGCGAGCGTTTCGGCCGACGGCAGCGCCCGCTCGAGCAGCGAGTACCGAATCACGCGCCCGGGCGCCGGATCGACTTCGACGATCACCACATCAACCGCCGCCGGCGGCGCGTGTGATTCGAGATCCAGCAGCAGCAGCGTTCGCAGCACCCGGGAATCGCGTATCGCCGCGGGCAGCTGCAGCACGCGTTCGTGCGTGGTCCGATCGACGAGCCGCAGCTGCAGACGGACCGCCGCGGCGGCACGGCCGGCGCGTTCGAGCGCCGACGACAACGGCTCGAGCAGCCGCGCCAGCACGAACGACAACGGCTCGAGCGCGTCGATCGGCCATTCGAGCTCCATCCGCTCGATGAAGCGCGGCACGCCGGGATCGGGCACGAGCGGACCGGGATCGACGCCGCGCGCAAGCCGCTGCAGCGCGAGGCCCCGCTGCCCCATGCGCGCCGACAGGTCGGACGCGGGCAGCGCCGCGAACTCCCCCAGCGTTTTCAAGCCCCATCGCCGCAGTACCGCGAAATCGTCGTCGGCCGGCGTCGCGCGATCGCGGCGGAAGATCGTCGTGCCCTGCAGCGCCGCCACGTGCTGCTGCAGGCGCTGCAGCGGCAGCGGCGCGAGCGCCGCGGATTCGTCCGCCGTCACCACGGTCAGGCCGCCGTCCGAGAGCGTCAGCAGCAGCGCGGCAGTCTGTGTCGGCGCGATCGCCACGCGTACGTCCGAATACGGGAGGGCGGAAGCATGGCGCGCAAGCTCGTCGCCAATCATCTGCGGGCTGCCAAGCAGACGTCCCAGGCCGCTTACATCGAGCACCACCGCATCGGCGCCATACCGTTGAATGCGCGGCGAAAAATCCCGCGCGATGCGATCGATCGCGTCAGGCATGCGCGCGGAGCGCAGGCAGGCAAACAAACTCCCAACTCCCAACTCCCAAATCCCAAGGCTGCCGGGGCTCGACGGCGTCAGATCGTCGTAGGACGGGATTCGCATTGCCCTCCCACCATCCTTGCCCGCAGCTCGACGCCGTCGAACAGCCGCGCACGATGCGATGCGCCGGCCCACCGCGCGCGGGACGGGCCAGGCATCGGCTCGAAGGTGACGGTGACGCCGCCTGGACTGCGGCCCAGGTGCTGCGATCCGACCAGCAGCGCGACCGTCGCGCTTCCCTCGATGACGCGCGCCAGCCGCAGCCACGTCGTGAATGGAAATTCGCGCAGAGCCGTCGTCCGCACGTCGGCCAGATCGAACACGACGACGCCGAACCCGCCTGCCTGCAGCACGAGCATCGCCGCTTTCAACGCGCGCGGCGCGTCGCCGGTCTCGCGGATCCAGAGCAGCCTCGAAAGATCCAGGCCGGCCGCTTCCGCCGACGCGGGATCGAAGCGATCGCAGGTATCGACCAGCGCGACCGCTTCGCCGCGAGCCGCGGCCGATGCGAGCACCTGACACATCACCGTCGTGCGGCCCGACGATCGCGGGCCGACGAGCTCCGACAGATGGCCGCGGCGAAAGCCGCCGGCGAGCATCGCGTCGAGCGACAGCACGCCGGTGGAGGCGGGATCGTCGTCATGGCGCGAGGTGTGCCAGGGCGCGACCGACGTCAGCGTGCGATCGAGCTGACGGGCGCGCAGGAGCGATTCGATCTCGGCGCGCGCGGCTACTTTCGCCATATCTTCGCCATCACGCGGGCGAGTATAGTCCGCTCGTGCGATGCGATCAAGGGGACGAAGTACCACCTCGTCCCATTCCGCGTAAGTGGCAGTGAGATTGGCTGTTAAGATGGTGGTTCCGTGTCCACGCCGCCGCTAGAAGCCAAGGCGCCGCCGGCCGCCGAGGCGGCCGCGCCGGCCTCGTCTCCTCTCAGCTCGCCCATCCTTCAGCGTGCCCTGGCGGCGTTCACGTACCGCGATTTCCGCGTGCTCTGGTTCGGCGCGTTCACGTCCACCGTCGGGACGTGGATGCAGAAGGTGGCGCAGAGCTGGCTCGTGCTTCAGCTGACCGGCTCCACGTTGTACCTCGGGCTCGACGATTTTCTCGGCCAGCTGCCGATCCTGCTGTTCACGCTGGTGGGCGGCGTCATCGCCGATCGGCACGACCGGCGGCGGCTGCTGCTCGGCTCGCAGTACGTGCAGATGGCGACCGCCTTCGTACTGGCCTCGCTCGTCTTCTGGAATGTCATCAGCATCTGGCAGATCCTGACGCTCTCCTTCGTCACGGGGATGGCGCAGGCATTCGGCGGGCCGGCGTATCAGTCGCTGATTCCCTCGCTCGTCCACAAGAAGGATCTGCCGAACGCGATCGCACTGAACTCGATCCAGTTCAACCTCGCGCGCGTATTCGGGCCGCTGCTCGCCGGGGCGGCGATGGCCGCGCTCGGCGCCGCCGCCTGTTTCACGCTCAACGGCTTTTCGTTCCTGGTCGTGATCGTGGCGTTGATGTCGCTCGGCATCAAGCACATCCCGTCGAGCGAGCGGAAGCCGATCCTGCACGAGATGCAGGGCGGCTTCGCGTATGCGCGCAGCCAGCCGGCGATCCTCGCGCTCACCGCGCTTGCGTTCATGACGACGTTCCTCGCGCTGCCGCTGCTGACGTTCCTGCCCGTGTTCGCGCGCGACATCTTTCACGGCGACATCGGACGCTACAGCGAGATGATGGCGTTTTCGGGGACCGGCGCCGTCATCGGCGCGCTCGTCGTCGCCTGGCTCGGGCGCTTCCGCCACATGGGCCTCGTGCTCCTGCTGGTGCAGCTGGCGTTCGGCGTGCTGATCACCGGGTTCGCGCTGTCGCGCGAGTTCTGGCTGAGCAACCTGCTGCTGTTCCTCGCCGGCGCGGCGCTCATCTGCGTCTTCTCGATGACCGCCGCGCTCGTCCAGCTGATCGTCCCCGACAACCTCCGCGGCCGCGTCGTGAGCATCTACATGGTCGCGTTCCGGGGCGGCATGCCGCTCGGCAGCCTCGCGAGCGGCTACGCCGCCAGCCTCACCTCGGCGCCGCTCGTGCTCGCGATCAACGGCGGGCTCGTCTCGCTCGTGGCGATTTACTTTCTGATAAAGAGTCACGGAATACGGGAGTTATAGTGGTGCCACACCTTGGCACCTGGCACCTGGCACCTTTCCATGATCAAGTTCACCGCCTTCCTCCGCGCCATCAATGTCGGCGGCCGCGTCGTGAAGATGGAGGTCTTGCGGAAGCAGTTCGAGGCGCTCGGCTTCGACAACGTGTCGACGTTCATCGCCAGCGGCAACGTCATCTTCGAGGCGCAGGACGGAAAGCCTGACGCGCTCGAGTCCCGCATCGAGGAGCGGCTGCAGAAGGCCCTGGGGTACCGCGTCGCGACGTTCCTGAGGTCCGGGCCGGAGGTGGCGAAGCTGTCCTCGCTCTGTACGAAGTACGCCTCGGAAATCGAGGCCGGCGCCGTGCTCTATGTGATCTTCGCGCGCAGCGCGCCGCGGCCGGACGGGAAACGCCAGCTGCTCGCGCTCAACAACGAGATCGACGAGCTCGCCGTGCACGGACGCGACATCCTCTGGCTGTGCCGGCGTTATCTGGGCGAGTCGAAGCTGGAGGGCGCCGCGCTGGAAAAAACGTGCGCCCTGGAAGCCACGGTCCGCAACGCGAACACCGTGAAGAGAATCGCCGCGAAGTACCTCTGATCCGCTAGCGCTTGTTCAGTTCCTTCAGGACCTGCCCGGCCCTGCTCTGCGGGAACTCCTGGACGGCCAGCTCGAGAATCTTCACCGCATCCGCTTTGCGATTGTCGGCCGCCAGCTCGTTGCCGAGCCGAATCAGCTGCGCGTCGCCGATGTCGAATTCCGCCGCGCGCGTCTTGCCGATCTCCCGGTATTGCGCGATGGCCGCGTCCACACCCGACTGCGTCACCGTCTTGTAGAGCACGGTGGCCACCGGCCGGCGCACGGCCGTCGGCGTGCGGCCATAGAGGATATCGATCGCGCCGTCAGTCATCGCGCCATGGCTGCCGCCCGTCGCGGTGTTGTTGAGCAACACGACGAGATGACGGTCTTCGGGGATGCGCGTGATCAGCGTCGAGAACCCGTTGATGCCGCCGCCGTGCCCGATCGTCGTCCGCTCCGCCTTGCCCGCACCGATTGGCTGCTTGCGAATCACCCAGCCGTAGCCGTAATTGGACAGCCGCGGCGTGAACATCTGCTCTTTGAGCGCCGCCGGCAGCATCTTCTCGGTGTAGAGCGCCTGATCCCAGACGTAGAGATCGTCGACGGTGGAATACAGCGAACCGGCCGCATACGGCAGCGACATGTCGAGGTAATCAGCGTTGATGACCCCCGAAAGCCGCTGCGTGTATCCGCGGGCGCGCTTCGGCAGCAGCGTCCGCGTCGTGTCGTACCCGGATGCGCTCATGCCGAGCGGATCGAAAATCCGCTCCTTCAGCACAAGTTCGTAGCTCTTGCCGGTGATGTGCTCGACGATGGCGCCCAGGATGAAGTACCCGGAATTGTTGTAGCGAAATGTGCTCCCCGGCTCGAACTCGAGATCGCCGCTGCAGTACTTCTCGACGAACGCGCGCACTTCATACGGATTGCGGCTGACCTCGCTCATGAAGTTCGGCAGGCCGGTGTAGCTGGGAATGCCCGACGTGTGCGTCAGCAGGTGCTCGATGGTGATTCTGCCGCCGGTATCCTTGCGATAGTACGGAAGCACGTCGGACAGCTTCGCGTCGGTTGTCAGCTTGCGCTCGTTGACGAGCTGAAGGATCAGCGTCGCGGTGAACTGCTTCGTGATCGAGCCGAGCCTGAATTTCGTCTCCGGCGTGCTGGGGATCTGCCATTCGAAGTCGGCCGACCCATATCCCTTCCTGAGGATCACCTTTCCGTTCTCGGCGACGAGTACGCTGCCGTTGAACAGCCCCGCATCGTAGTAGGTGGCGAAGAAGGCGTCGATCGCCTGCGACTTGTCGAGCGACTGCCCGGTTGCCGTCCAGACAAGGAGCACCAGCGTCAAGAGGACGACGGGGAATCGGCGTCTCAACATCACAGTTCCTCTTTTCTCTTGGTCAGGCCGTCAGGCGAGGGCGATCCAGAAGATACCGAGCACGATCGAGATCACGGCCATCAGCGACGCCGCCGCGCGTCCCAGACGCACCGCGCGCGCCACCGACATCGCACGGGCGAAGACGATGCCGAACAGCGACATCGAGATCACGATGCCGACGCTGAACACGGCGACGAGCGTCAACAGCGTCAGGAGCGGCGCCGAATCCACCTGCGATCCGAACGGCGTGAGCATCGTCAGCGCACGGACGCTGCTGATCGCAAAGGCGGCGCCGATGATCGTCGGGAGGTGCGAATGGGCAGCGGGAACGGGGTGACGTTCGGGGCGGCCGATGTGCAGATGCCAATGAGGGTCCGCCTCGCCGCCGTGCCGATGCGTGTGGCCGTAAACGCGGCCCGACACCGCGCCCCACAGCCCGACGGCTCCAAAGACGACGAGCAAGGTGCCGCCGAGGATTTCCCCGCCACGCTCCACGACGAGGGGAAGAGACCATCCAAGCGCGATCAGCCCGCCGGCGCCGAGCGCGAGCAGCAGGGCGTGGCCGGCGGCGAAACGGATGGCAATCCCGAGCGCACGCGCGCGTTGCTCCGCCGGTGCCGGCGCGTCCCCGGCGCCGCCGACCGACAACGCCGCGATCGCCATCAGGTGATCGGCGCCGAGGCCGTGCAGGAAGCCGAGGACGAGAGCGGACGAAATGAGCATTCGGATCAGGACGATTCTATCAAATGGACCGGTTCGATCAGCGCTCCATTGGCCGCAGCTCGATCGTCCACGAGACGGGGATGTCCTGCGGCAGGAAGCACACCTTGTCGTCGCACGCCTGATACCGCAGTTTTCCCGTAATCGTCACCCGTTCCTTCCGGGTGGCGCGCTCGCGCATCGCCGGCGTCAGCGCGATGGTGACGTCCTGGACGATGCGGAACGGCTTGCTGTAAACGTGCTGCGTCTCGTTGAGAGCCGCAAAGAAGTAGGTCTCGGACGCCGGAAACTTCGTCGGATGCAGTTTCAGCGCATCGTTGGGCTCGAGAACGACGGTGACGGGAATCAGGTCCTTCTGCTCCGGCGCGTAGACGTGCATCCGCGGTTTCGGCGTGATATCCAGCAGCAGCGAAATGCGCGTGCCTGGAGCGGCGGTGCGATCGCTGATCGCGGTCCGCAGCGTGAGGTGCGGCGTGTCGAAAGAGGGAGACCCGCCGGACGACGAGGGCGTCTGCACGCCGGCACTCGAGAGCACGCTCTGCGGGCTGGCGCGCTCCTGATACCGTTCCTCGAACGATCGCGCCACCACGATGCCTCGTGCGTCGACGACGAACGTGCCGGGATAGGGAATCCCCGCCGTGCGCCCGGTGGCTTCGCGATTGAGAATGTCGTAGCGCTTGATCGTTTCGGAACCGCCGTCGGAGAGCAGCGGAAACGTGATGCCGCGACTCTCGGCGAAGGCTTTCAGCGTCGCCGGCGGATCGTAGCTGATCGCCGCGAGGCCCAGGCCACGGGCGGTGAGATCGGGAAGCGAGTTCTGCAGCTGCACCAGCTGCGTCTTGCAGTAGGGTCACCAGTCCGCCGATCGCACGAACACCAGCATCGCCCCGTGCCGACCGAGGATTGATTTGAGATTCCGTGGATTTCCGGTCTGATCGGTGAGCGTGAAGTCAGGCGCCGGCTGCCCTACCTGAGGACCGAGCCGGGCGAGATCGGGGGGCGGGGATGTCTGCGCGGCCTGCCCCGCGAACAGCGCGAACAGCACGAAAGCTCCCACCATTCAGGAAGCTTACTACGACACGTGCTACGTGCTACGTGCTACGTGCTACGTGCTACGTGCGACGTGCACGTGCGACGTGCGACGTGCTACGTGCTGCGTGCGGCTTGTCACGTGCGACGTGCTCACGTGCTAAGTGCAACTCCCCAGTTGTCGCACTAAGCACGTCGCACGTCGCACGTCGCACGTCGCACGTCGCACGTGACAGGGTTACTTACGCCTCGTTACCTGGTCCCAGATGGCGGCGCCGCCGCCGCCGATCGCCGCGCCGATGAGCGCGCCCTTCTTGCCGCCGACCGCCGCGCCGACGCCGGCGCCGACACCGGCCGACGAGCCGATGATAATCGCGCTCTTCTTGACCGAGCGTCCCTGCTTTACAGGCTCGCGGTAGACCACCTGTCGGGCCTGCGTCGGCCGCACGGTCCGGGTTGCCGGATAGACCACGCGCGCGTCGGCGTCGTCATACACCGGCTGCGTCGCGCGGACCTGTTGATACGGCTGATACGCCATGCCCGGCGCCGCCGTGTCGTTCGCCGCGAGTGCCTGCGCCCCCGCGACCTGGCCCGCCGCGACGCACTCGACCTGCGACACGGCCGCGCCGTTGACGACGACCGGCCGCACGAGCGTCCGCTGATGCGGCTCGCAGGTGACGACGACCGGCACGCCCGCCTGGGCCCCGTTCAGCGACTGCGCCGCGACCGTCTCCATGTCGCGAGTGCCGCATCCAACGGTGAAGAGCAGCGCGCCAACGCCCATCGAAGCGCCAACCGCGCGCATCCATCCCGACTTCAGATCAGTGGCCATCATGAGAGTCCTCCGTGGTCCCGTCACGGCGGATTAACTCAAGCTCAATGCCAGCCAAAATGCGAAGATTCAGGCCTGTTTTGCGGCCGAGGCTCACTATACTGTCCTCTTTAGGCAACATCCTGATCCCTGTTGGCGGTCACATGATCATTCAGGCGGACGGCGACTCTTTCCTCTTCATCACGCAGCCCGATCACGCGCGGCTCGCGGCGGACGCGATCTCGCACTGGACGGCGGACGGGTTCGCGCATCATCCGCGCCGGGCGGTGATTCTGCTCGCCACGCGCGAACACGACAACGGCTGGATCGAAGAGGATGCGGAGACCCACGTCGATGGCGACGGGACGCCGCTGGATTTCGTCGCGGTGCCTGCCGCGGTCCGTCAGAGCATCTGGCCGCGGGCCGTCAACCGCATGGCGCAGCGGGATCCCTACGCGGCAGCCCTCATCGCGCAGCATGCGATCGCGGTCTACAGCGCCTCGCGAAACGACGAGGGCTGGCAGGCGTTTTTCGACGGCCTGTCGGAGCTGCGCGACAGGTTTGTTGCCGCGTCCGGCCTCAATCGGGAGACACTCGATGCCGACTATCGGTTCGTGAACGCCGCCGACCGTCTGTCGCTCGCGTTCTGCACCCGGTGGGCCAGGCCGCTGGAGTCGTACGGCCGGCAGATAATATTGAAGGGACACATGGTCGAGATTACGCCCGACCCGTTCGACGGCGCGCGGATTCCGCTGACGGTGCGCGCGCGGCGCCTCCGCCGGCAGGGCTATCGCACGAGCGGCGAACTGCGTGAGGCCCTGAAGGACGCGGCCGTCGAAATCCTGCGCGGTGAAGCCGCCGGAACAGCATGAGCTCGATTCTCATCGTCGAAGACGACACCGACATCGCGCAACTGATCGAGCACTACCTGCAGCGCGCCGGACATGCGGTCGACCGCCTCTCGTCGGGCAGCGCCGTGATGGCGCGGCTTCGCAGCAAGCCCGCCGATCTGGTGATCCTCGATTTGATGCTGCCCGGCATGGACGGGCTGCTGGTCTGCCAGGCGATGCGGGGCGAGCCCGCGACTGCCGCGATTCCGATCATCATGCTGACCGCGCGCGGCGAGGAGTCGGATCGCGTATCCGGCCTCGAGCTCGGCGCCGACGACTACGTCACGAAGCCGTTCAGCCCGAAGGAGCTGACCGCGCGCGTCACCGCACTGCTGCGGCGGGCTGGCCGCCCGGCACGGACGCCGAACGTGCTCAGAGTACGGACCGATCGTGATCGACTCGGACCGCCACCACGTGTCCGTCAACGGCGAGGACGTGCGGCTGACGGCGAAAGAGTTCCTGCTCCTTCAGTATCTGATCCAGCACCGCGGCCGCGTCCTGTCGCGCGACCTGCTGCTCACCGACGTCTGGGGATATCAGTACACCGGCGGCACGCGGACGGTTGACGTCCACATCCGCCGGCTGCGCGAGAAAATGCCCGTGCTCGCCGACGCGATCGAAACGATCAAACAGTTCGGCTACAAGCTCGTCGAACGGCCGTGACGTTCCGCACCCGCATCTTCATCACCTCTGCCGCCGCCGCGGCCGTAACGCTCGCGGTGGCGACGACGCTGGTGTCGTGGTCGATCCGCCGGACGCTCGAAGAACAGATCGAGCGATCGCTGGTGAACGAAGCGCGGCTCGCCGCCGAAACGCTGTCGCACCGCAAGCCCGCGGCCGAGGGCGAGCTCGACGACGAAGCCGACGCGCTGGCGCCGCTGGTTTCGGCGCGCGTGACCTTCGTCGCCCGCGACGGAACCGTGGTGGGCGATTCGGACCTGGACGGCGAGGCGCTCAGGACCCTCGAGAATCACGGCGGGCGTCCGGAGATCCTCCAGGCCGCGCAGCAGGGATTCGGCGTCGCCCGCCGCTACAGCACCACACTGTCGGCGGACATGCTGTACGCGGCGGTGCCGGTTCGCAACCCTGACTTCGAGGCGCTCGCCTACGTGCGGCTCGCCATGCCGCTCGTGCAGGTGCGCGATCAGCTCGCGGCCGTCAGGCGCATCGCGCTGGTCGCGTCCGGGGCCGGCATCGTCGCGGCGCTTGCTCTCGGCTGGGGCATTTCCGTCCTGCTCAGCCGCCGCGTGCGCGCGATTGCCGCCGTGGCCGAGCGCTATGCGGCCGGCGACCTGTCGCGCCCGGCGCGCGACTACGGCAACGACGAGATCGGGACGGTCGCCCGCATGCTGGACGAATCGGTCCGTGAAATCGGCCGCCGCGCCGCCGACCTCGCGTCGGACCAGGCGCGGATGCAAGCGATCCTCGGCGGCATGGTCGAAGGCGTCATCGTCGTCAACGAGCACGGCCGCGTGCAGCTCGTGAACGGCGCGGCGCGCAGCATGCTGCGCGTGCAGGATCCGACCGACGGACGGCATTACCTGGAGATCGTCCGCCACCCGGACATCGCGGCGCAGCTCGGGGCGGCGCTGCGCGGCACCGGCGACCGACGGCCTGGAGCTGACGCTGCCCCAATCGCCGGATCTGACGATCGTCGCCCGCAGCGCGCCGGTCGCTTCGCCGGGCGCCCGCGGCGCCGTCCTCGTGATGCACGACATCACCGATCTGCGGAAGGCCGACCGCATCCGGCGAGACTTCGTCGCCAACGTGTCGCACGAACTGCGCACGCCGCTGACCGCCGTCCGCGGCTACGTCGAAGCGTTGATCGACGGCGGCGCCGATCAGGCCGATGCGCGGCGGTTCCTGGAGATCATCGGGCGGCATACGCTCCGCATGGAGCGGCTCGTGCGCGATCTGCTGCGGCTGGCGCGGCTCGACGCCGGACAGGAAGCGCTCGAGCACCTGCCGTGCTCGGTGGACTCGCTGTTTGCCGGCGTCGAAACGGAGCTGGAGGATGCGATCGAGGCGCGGCGTCAGACGGTCGAGCGCCGCATCGCGCCGGATGCGCAAACCGTCAGCGGCGACCCCGCGAAGCTGCACGACGCGCTGCGGAATCTGCTGGAGAACGCGACGAACTACTCGCCCGAAGGCGCGCGGATCGTCATGGGGGCCGATCGCCGGAACGGACGGATCCTGCTGACGGTCTCCGACGAAGGGCCTGGCGTGCCCGAAGCCGATCTGCCGCGGATCTTCGAGCGGTTCTATCGCGTCGACAAGGCGCGCTCACGCGACGGCCGCGATCCTGGCGGGACCGGCCTGGGGCTGTCGATCGTCAAGCACCTGATCGAGCTGCACGGCGGGCGTGTCAGTGCGGCGAATCGCCCGCACGGCGGCGCCGTCTTCACCGTCGAACTGCCGGCAGCCTAGCTACGGAGCGAAAATCGTGGCGGTGATCCAGTAGGTGAAGGCTGCGATCAACCCCGACGCCGGGATCGTCAGGATCCACGCCCACACAATCCGGCCGGCGACGCCCCACCTCACCGCCGACAGCCGCTTGATCGAGCCGACGCCGATGATCGCGCCGGTGATGGTGTGCGTGGTGCTGACCGGCACGCCGAGATGGGTCGCGGTGAACAGCGAGATCGCCCCGGCGGTTTCGGCGGCGAATCCGCCGACCGGCTGCAGCTTCGTGATCTTGCGAGCCCATCGTGTGAATGATGCGCCAGCCGCCCGACAGCGTCCCGAGCGCAATCGCGGCGTGAGCCGCGAGCACGACCCACAGGTCGATCCTGAATTCAGGGATGTAGCCGCCGGCAAACAGCGCGCCGGCGATGATCCCCATCGTCTTCTGCGCGTCATTGCCGCCGTGGCCGAGGCTGTAGGCCGCCGCGGAGAGGAGCTGCAGACGCCTGAACCAGTGATCGACGCGGCCGGGCGACGTGCGGGAGAACGTCCACATGATGGCGACCATCAGCAGGAAGCCGAGGCTCATCCCGATCAGCGGCGCGAGGACGATGAAGATGAGCGTCTTCGTCCAGCCCGAGAGCAGGATGGCGCCCCACCCCGCTTTGGTGATCGCCGCGCCGGCGTAGCCGCCGATCAGCGCATGCGACGAGCTGGTCGGCAGCCCGTAATACCAGGTGATGAGGTCCCAGATGATCGCCCCCATCAGGCCGGCGAAGATCACCGCGAACGTGACGATGCTGATGTCGACGAGGCCGGAGCCGACCGTTTTCGCCACCGCGGTGCCGAAGGTGAACGCGGCGACGAAATTGAAGAAGGCGGCCCAGATCACCGCCTTCCCCGGCGTGAGGACCCGGGTGGAGACGACGGTGGCGATCGAGTTGGCGGCGTCGTGGAAGCCGTTGATGTAGTCGAACAGCAGCGCGACGAGAATCAGCGCGGCGACTGCGAGGAAATTTGAATCCATCCCGGCGTCAGGCGTGCTTCACGACAACGCCCTCGAGGACGTTGGCGACGTCTTCACACCGGTCGGTGGCGGCTTCGAGAAAATCGAGGACTTCCTTCCACTTGATGATGGTGATCGGATCGCGCTCCTCCTCGAAGAGCCGGCGCAGCGCAATCTGGTGCGCCCGATCCGCCTCGTTCTCCAGACGATTGATCTCGACGGCCGGCGTGGAAATGCCGGTCTTCCGCTCGAGCGCCTTCATCGCGATCACGACCTGCTCGGCCGAGACCTTCACCAGCCGCGCGAGCTCGCGCGCATCCGGGCGGACGTGCTCGATCTGATACAGCCGCACGACCGCCGCCGACGCATCGATCGCATCCATCACGTCGTCGAGCGATCGCGCCAGCGAGTGAATGTCTTCGCGATCGAGCGGGGTGACGAACGTCCGGTGGAGCCGCTGGATGATCTCGTGGGTCAGGAAGTCGCACTTGTGCTCGACCTCCTTGATCTCATCGGCCTTGTCCCAGATCGGCTTGTCGGGCACGAGCATCTGCTCCAGCAGCCCCGCGCCACGTTGATCTGTTCGGCCAGCGCGACGAAGTCGGCGAAGAATTTCTCCTCGCGCGGTATCAGTCTGAAAGCCAAACGTCCTCCAAAGGATGAGAATCTTAGCAGATTCCCATCACATTTAACGGTACCGTTACTTTGACGTTACAAACTGGGGACAAAAAAACGGGACAGTCGCAATGAAAGCGACTGTCCCGTAGAGCGCGCCGCGCGATTAGAAGCGCAGGTTGAATCCGAACTGCATCACGCGAGGGCCGCCGACCGTTGCGGTGATCTTCCCGAAGTCGGTGCCCGCTTCGCCGATGACGTTTTCCGGCAGCGCGTAGTTGACGGTGTTGAAGACGTTGAACACGTCCCAGCGCAGTTCGACGATCGACTGTGTCCCGCGATCCGGAAGGTCCGTGCGAGGCTCAGATCCACGCGCCGCTGCCAGAATCCGCGCAGCACGTTACGGCCGAGGTTGCCGAATCCCTGATTGCCGGGATAGCCACCGGCGACGATGCTGGCCGAGCAGAGCACGGCCCGATTGAACGCCGCCTCGGTCGGATCGCTACCGGCCTGCTGGAGGTCGTCGAGCGAGCCGCACAGGCTCGGACGGCCGAACGCCGCGCGGTAGAGCCCGCCCGAGCCGCGCACGAGATTGTTGTACTGCGCCGCGGTCTGGAGTTCCGGCTCCGCCGAGTAGATCGAGTACGGCAGGCCGGACTGCAGCTGGACGAAGCCCGAGAGCCGGAAGCCGCTGCAGAACGCCGGCAGCTCGTAGATGAAGCTCGTGCTCAACCGATGCGGCCGGTCGAAATCCGACAGCGCGTAGTTCGCGTCCAGGATCGCGCTGGTTGCCCTGCACCGCGAAGCCCACGTTCGGCACGTCCGGCTTGCCGCCGCCCGCGGTGCTGCCTGGATCGGCCGAGCTCGTGTCCTTCGAACGCGAGTAGGTGTACGAGACGTTGAACTGCAGGCCGTGCTGACATCCGCCGCAGGAAGTTCACCTGGAGCGAGTTGTAGAGCGAGCGACCCGTATTGGCGAGCAGCACCGCCTCGGGAATATTGAACCCGAGAATCGGCGCCCGCGCTTCGAAGCGAATCACGGCGCCGCCGGCGTTCGCCAGGTTCAGATCCACCAACCCGCCGAGCGCGGCATTGGGGAACCCAAACGCGCGGCCGATTCCGCGCTCGCGCGCGGTGGCACCCCGCGTTGAGCGCGCCGTTCGGGCTGCCGGCGGCGACATACGCCTGGTTGAAACGCTCGAAGATGTGGTCCGGCACGTCCGGCGCGTTCAGGTCGTAGCCCTGGTTGAATGCCCGCGCCTCGAGCAGCTTCGTGCCCCTTGGCTGCCCACGTACCGCACTTCAAGCGACCATGTTGTGGCCGAGCTCGCGCTGCACGCCGAAGTTGTACTGCTGGATCCACGGCGCCTGGAGGTCGCGATCGATGGCGCGGAACTCGAAGGTCTCGGCGACGTTGCCGCGGGTCGGCGGCCCGGTCGCCGGGTCGATGGGGTTGATGGTCCCATCGGCGCCGCGCGTCACCTGCGTGTTGTCGCGGATCTCGTACGTCCCGTTCGCCCCAGCCGTGCGCACGATCCGGTTCGGCAGGTACTGCGTTGAACGGGAATAGTTCGGATCCTGCTGCGAGAACGCGCTGCACGATCGGCACCGCGCGGCTCGGGGCCGTCACTTCGACTTCACGCAGGAACGGATAGTTCGAGAACACGGTATTGATGAACGCCGCCGACGGCCGGTCGAAGAAGATGCCGTAGCCGCCGCGGACGACCCACTTGCCGTCGGCGTCCGGCGTCCAGGCAAAGCCCGACGCGCGGTGCGACGTTGTTCCAGTCGTTCCCCTTCAGCGTGTGATTGTTGTCCGCCCTGATCGGACGCGTCGATCGCGCTGTCGATGGCGGCGAAGCCGGTCGTGCCTGACGTTCTTCGGCACGATGAACGCGGTCGCCGGATTCTCGGTGTTGGTGATCGCCTCGAAGTCGACGTTGCCGATGCGGCCATCGAGCTCCATCGGCCAGCCGAAGAACTCGTAGCGCACGCCGGCGTTGACCGTGAGCTTGCGGCCGACCTGCCAGTCGTCGGCCAGGAACAGGCTGAAGTCGTTGAAGCGGAACCGCTTGTCGGTCACGCCGAACTGCGTGTCGGCCTCGCGCGCCAGGCCGCGCAGCAGCATGCGTGAAGTTCTCGAACTTCTCGAACTCGGTCGCCTGCTCCTCGGGAAGGTTCGTGTCGAACTCGTTGCGGCGGTACTCGCCGCCCATCCGCAGCGGCGTGCGACCCGCGCGTCCAGCTCAGCGTGTCGCCGATCGTCCAGGTGCGCTGGCGGCGCTGATTGAACGAGTCGTTCGGCCCGCCAAACGAGAACCGCTCCATGATCGTGCCGGGCGCGCCGATGTAGTGGCCGAGGCGCCGCGTCGCCAGTCGACGTCATCGAAGAAGGTCGCCGGATTCGGCACGCCGATCGACTGCGTTGGTCAGCGCGAGGAACGGATCGTCGAGCCGCCGGGTGTTATCGCAGGTAGAACACGCCGCCACGGATCTCGTTGACCTTGTTGCTCGCCGAGCACCCAGTTGTGCGACATGGCGGCCGTCGCGTTCCGGTCGGCGCGTCGAAGCGTAAACGGGAGGCCAGCGACGAGGGGTCGGGAAACGGATCCAAGCCTGGAAAGTCGGCGTAGAAGACCGTGCCGCTCAGCCGCTGGTTGTTCGTGAGCTGCGCGTCGAGCTTCGCCGTGTACTGGTCCTGCTCGAACTTCGCGGGGACGACGTTCCGCTGCCGCACGAGCGGGTTGCCGCCGACCGAGGAGCCGGCGACGCCGTCACGTCCGACGACCGGCAGCCCGGCGCGCGGCGCCGGCAATGACGAAGTCGCCGGTGACCGGGTTGCGCAGGTTGAACAGACGACAGCGCGACGTCGGAGATGCACGCCGTGTCGGTCGGCACTGGTGCACTGCGCCTTCGGAATCGACGCGAGGATCCCGGGGTTCAGCGCGAGAACGCCTGCCAGAGATTCTCCTTCGTGCGGTCGCCCTGGATGAGACGCAAGCGCCTCCGGCAGTACGGTGATGCTGCTGGCCGTCGGGACGAATCCGGTCTCGGCATCGGTGCGCTGGTAACCGCCGAAGAAGAACATGCGGTTGCGCCGAATCGGTCCGCCGATCGTCAGCCCGCCTTCGTTCCGCCGCGCTTTCGGCTTGTCGATGCCGTCCTTCTCGTAGAAGAAGTCGTTGCGAGTTGAAGTTCTCGTGCTGGACATTGAAGTGCAGCGCCGCCGCGGAGCTGATTCGTACCCGCTGCGCGTGATCAGCTGGAAGTTGCCGCCGCCCGATCGGCCCGTGGACGCGTCGTACAGGCTGGTCTGCAGCTTGACCTCCTCGAGCATCTCGGGCGCGGGCGAAATGTTGTCGGACATCGATCCTTCGTTCGACGTGATGTTGGTCGCGTCGATGCCGTTGAAGAACAGGCTCGTGCTGGTCGTGCGCGTGCCGTTCACCGAAGGTGAGATGTTGCCGGTGCCGTTGATCAGGACGGGCGGCAGGTCGGCGCTCACGCCCGCCTCGGCCGACAGCAGATGCGTGAAGCTGCGCGTCGAGGTCGGGACCTGCGTCAGCTCCTCGGCTGCGATCCGCCGGTATGTCGCTGCAGTGTTGGCCACGAGGATCGGTGCGTCGGCGCTGACCGTGACCTGCTCGGACAGCGTCCCCACTTCGAGCACCACCCGCAACTGGCGCGTGACGGCCGCTTCCACCTGAACGTCGCTGCGCGTGAGCTTCTTGAAACCGCTCAGCTCGAACGTGAGTTCGTATCGGCCCACAGGCAACGCGGCGATGGTCCAGTCACCAGACGTGCCGGTCACGGTCGCTTGAGACAGACCGGTGTCGAGGTTCGTCGCGCGTACCGGTCGCGCCCGGGAGCACGCCGCCGCTCGGATCGAGCACCGCTCCGGACAGTGATCCGGTGGCGCTGCTCTGCGCGACTGCCGCGATCGGCATCAACCCGATCAGCAACGCTGCCGCGCACAACCCTCTTCGAAACGTTTCACGCATAGATCCTTTCCCCTCCTTGAACGCGCGAGCGCTGTAGTGATGACAACTGGTGAAGGCTATTGGCGGGGTGTGATCGGGAGACTACAGGTGCGTTACACGCGTGTTAACGCGGCGGAAGGCGGCAAAAGTTATTGAATCGTCACGCCGAGTTTACGCGATTGAAACATCCGCGTGACAAGCCTGAAACCTGCTCAGGACATCCTCCGGAAGGCGTGTTTCTTTCTCACGCCGCGCTTCAGGAGATGTGCATGAGCTGTTACAAAGGCCTGTTGGTGCTAACCGCGGCGGTGGCTCTTTCCGCGTGCTCGGGAGATTCCAAGTCCGCTTCGAGCGGCACGGCGGCGGGCACGCCCGCGGGCGGCGGCGATATCGTTCAGATCAACGGGATGGGCGCGACCTTCCCCAATCCGATCTACTCGAAGTGGTTCACGGAGTACAACCGGCTGCACCCGAACATCCAGATCAACTACCAATCGCAAGGGTCTGGAGCCGGGATCCGCGGTCTGACCAGCAAAACGGTGTTCTTCGGCGCCTCCGACCAGCCGATGAACGAGGAGCAACTGAAATCCGCCGGGGGCCCGGTGCTGCACCTGCCGACCGTCATGGGGGCCGTCGTGCCCGTCTACAACCTCCCGGGCGTCTCGCAGGAATTGAAGTTCAGCGGCCCGGTCCTCGCCGACGTCGTGCTCGGCAAAGTGACGAAGTGGAACGATCCCGCACTGGTGAAGCTCAACCAGGGGGTCAACCTGCCGGACACGCCGATCACGTTCGTTCACCGCTCAGACGGGTCGGGCACGACGTTCATCTGGCTGGACTTCCTGGGGAAGGTCTCGCCAGCGCTCAAGCAGAAGGTCGGCGCCAATTCCTCCGTCAGCTGGCCGGTCGGCGTCGGCGGCAAGGGCAACGAAGGTGTCGCCGGCCTCGTGTCGCAGACGCCGGGCTCGCTCGGCTACGTCGAGCTGATTTACGCGCTGCAGAACAAGATCGCCTACGGCGCGGTGCAGAACAGCGGCGGGGCGTTCGTCAAGCCAACCATCGAGTCGGTGACCGCGGCCGCGGAGGCGGCGGCGAGCAACATGCCGGAAGACTTCCGCGTGTCGATTACGAATCCTCCCGGCGCATCCTCCTATCCGATCGCGTCGTTCACCTGGATACTCATGTACGAGAACGCGGACGACAAGCAGAAGTCCAAGGTCATGGTCGATTTCATGAAGTGGGCGCTCACCGACGGGCAACAGCCCGCGCGTGAGATCGGGTATGCCCCCCTGCCCAAGAACGTGGTCGATCTGGAAATGAAAGCGCTCAGCAGGATTCAGGTGCAGTAGGACACGGAGGCGAACGAGTTGCGACGCGACGAACTGATCTTCCGCGGCGGGACGGGTGCGATTGCTCTGCTGCTGATCGTCGTGGTCGTGGCGATCGGCGGCGAGCTGGCGCGCCAGTCGATGCTGTCGATCGAGCATTTCGGGTGGCAGTTCTGGCAGACGGATGTGTGGGATCCGGTCGCCGGCCAGTTCGGCGCCCGCCCGTTCATCTGGGGCACGCTGTATTCATCGGTGCTCGCGCTCCTGATTGCCGCACCGATTTCGCTCGGAATTGCCATCTACATCTCCGAATTGTGCCCGGCGTGGCTGCAGCGCCCGCTGGTGTTTCTCACCGAGCTGCTCGCCGCCATTCCCTCGATCGTTTACGGGCTGTGGGGCATCTTCGTCCTGGTACCGTTCGTCCGGCAGCTCCAGATCGCGACGCCGGACTGGATGCGATCGATCCCGCTCTTCAGCGGGCCGCCGCTCGGCGTCGGCATGCTGTCCGCGGGACTGATCCTCGCGATCATGGTGATTCCGTTCAGCTCGTCGATCGCGCGCGAAGTGCTGCGGTCGGTGCCTCAGGCACAGCGTGAGGGCGCTTACGCGCTGGGGGCGACGCGGTGGGAAGCGATTCGCATGGCGCTTTTCTACGCGCGCACGGGGATCGTCGGCGCCGTCATGCTCGGCTTCGGCCGCGCGCTCGGCGAGACGATGGCGGTGACGATGGTGATCGGCAACAACCCGCAGATCAGCCTGTCGCTGTTTGCGCCGCAATACACCATGGCCGCCGTGCTGGCGAACGAGTTCGCGGAGGCGGCCGAGGATCTCTACCTGCACGCGCTGGTCGAGATCGGCCTCGTGCTCTTCGTGATCACGCTGATCGTCAACGGCATTTCGCGGGCGTTCATCTGGTCGATGGGACGCCAGCGCCGGCCGCGCGCTTCGCGCGCCGCCTCCGCGGTAAGGGTTGGAGCCTGACGTGCGGAATCAGATTCGCCGCTTCGTCTCGCACGCGGTGGTGGTCCTGTGCGGCCTGTCCGTCCTCCTCGCGCTGATCCCGCTCGCGCTCGTTCTGTTCTACGTGATCTCGCAGGGCGTGTCGTCGCTCAGCTGGGCGTTCTTCACAGAGATGCCGCGCCCTGTCGGCGAGGCCGGCGGCGGCATGGCGAACTCGATCGCCGGCACGCTCATCGTCGTCGCCATCGGCGCGTTGTTCGCGATTCCGGTCGGCGTCGTCAGCGGGATCTACGCGGCTGAATACGCCGGCACCAGGCTCGCCGGCAGCGTCCGGTTCGCCGCAGATACCCTCAACGGCGTCCCGTCGATTGTCATCGGCGTGTTCGTGTATGGAATCGCCGTGCTCCCGTTCAGGCGCTTCTCAGCGCTCGCTGGCGGCCTGGCGTTGGGCGTCATGATGATTCCGCTCATCATGCGAACGACGGAAGAGCTGCTGCGCCTCGTGCCGACGACGTTGAAGGAGGGCGCGTTGGCGCTCGGCGCCACGCGCGGCCGCGCGGTCTTCTCGGTCGTGCTGCCGGCCGCCCTGCCCGGTATCGTGACCGGTGTCCTCCTGGCCCTCTCCAGGATCGCCGGGGAAACCGCGCCGCTGCTGTTCACTTCGTTCAACAACCGGTTCTTCACGACCGACGTCAGCCAACCCATCTCGACGCTGACCGTGCAGGTGTACACCTACGCCATTTCCCCCTATCAGGACTGGCACCGCCAGGCGTGGGCGGGCGCCCTCGTGCTGGTTCTCATCGTCTTCACCTGCTCGCTTCTCGCGCGTCTCGCCACCGCGAGAATGGAACGGCTGAGGCGAGGCGCCTGACGGTTCAGGACTTCCCGATTTCCTTCAGCCGGTGCTGAAGCGCGAGGCCCGACAGCTTGTCGAGTGGCAGGCTGGCGAAGAGTTCTATGCGCCTTCGCAGAACCAGGAACGCCTCGCGGAAGGCTCTGCGCTTCTCCTCATCAGTGCCAGTCACCGCCGCCGGATCCGGCACGCCCCAGTGCGCGGTCATCGGCTGCCCGGGCCAGAAGGGGCACGTCTCGCCTGCCGCCTGATCGCAGACCGTGATCACGAAGTCCAGCGGCGGGGCGCCAGGCTTCGCGAATTCGTTCCAGCTCTTGCTCTTCAATCCCGTCGTCGAAAGCTTCTGTCGCTGCAGCTCCGCGATCGCCAGCGGGTGCGGCTCTCCCTTCGGATGGCTGCCGGCGCTGAACGCGCGGAACTTGCCGCCGCCGATGGCCGGATGGTTCATCGCCGATTCCGCCAGGATCGACCTGGCGGAATTCCCGGTGCAAACGAAGAGTACGTTGAATACGACGGGACATGATGCCCTCCCGGCCTATGCCAGCAACGGCTTTCGCGCACGCACGAACGCGCTTGCGAACTTGCCTTCGACCGCCTCGCCGATCGCATCGACGTCGATGCCGGCGTCGCCGAGGAACTGCCGCGCGTCGTTGACGCCGTAAACCCGCCAGGGCTCGACCTCGATGCCTTCGAAGCCGGCGTCGTCGAGCAGCCTTTGGTACTCCTCCTCGTGCAGCGCGCCGGCGACGCAGCCGACCCACAGCTCCATGTTGCGCCGGACTTCCGCCGGCACCTCGCCGCGGACGACGACGTCCGACACCGCGAAGCGGCCGCCCGGCTTCAGCACGCGAAACGCCTCGCGAAGGACCTGTCCTTTGTCCGCCGACAGGTTGATCACGCAGTTCGAGATGACGACGTCGATCGAGGCGTCGGGCAACGGGATGTTCTCGATCTCGCCTTTGAGAAACTCGACGTTGGCGGCGCCCGCCTTCTGCTGATTCTCGCGTGCGAGCGCCAGCATCTCGTCGGTCATGTCGAGGCCATAGACTTTTCCCTCCGGGCCGACGCGACGCGCCGACAGGAACACGTCGATGCCGCCGCCGCATCCGAGATCCAGCACGGTCTGCCCCGGCTCGAGGGCGATGAGCGCAGTCGGATTCCCGCAGCCGAGCGAGGCATCAACGGCTTCCTTCGGCAGCGCGTCGGTCTCGTCGCTGGCGTAGAGATCCGATGTGATCGGATCGGCGCACCCGCACGACGTCCCACAACAGCCGCCCTTGTCCGCTCCCGATCTGGCGCGGCGCGCAGCCTCCCCATACTTCTGTTGAATCGTTTCCTTCAAACCCTGCTCACTCATGGCTGACTCCTTTGTATATATTCGCTATTGCGAATATATAGAGCGTAGCCTGGCTGGATTATATCTGTCAATGACGAATATAATATGAGCCACAATGGCTCCTGAAAAAGACCTGCTCTCGCTCGAAACCGTGCTCAAGGCCGTCGCCGACCGCACCCGGCTGCGGATCGTCCGGCTGCTGCTCGCGGGGGAGGTATGCGTCTGCGATATCCACGAGAGCCTCGGCATCCCCCAGCCCAAGGCGTCGCGCCACCTGGCCTATCTGCGGCGAACGGGCCTGGTCGACGCCCGAAAGGATGGGCTTTGGGTGCACTACCGGCTGGCGCGCCTCGACGATCCGGTGCTGCAGGGCGTGCTGGACTCCGTCGCCCATGCCGTAGGACACCTGCGGACGCCGGCGCGTGACCTGCGGCGGCTGGCGAGGCGGATCGAGCTCACGCCCGCTGAGCCGGGGAACGAGTCCGGCTCCTGCTGCTCGCCCCTCCGCGAGGGTCGCTGACAGAATTCGCGTGGCGAGTCGCGTTCGTAACCCAGAATTAACCAGTGCGTCACCCCGCGGAAACCCATGACCGATAACCTCTTGTTCGGTTTACCTCATGGAGATACGCGTGAACGACGCCAGAACGCCGCAACCGGCCGCGCCCGTCGCCGCGGCAGCCGTGAGCAGACCACGGCGCGTCCTCGTCGTGGAAGACGAGCAGGACATCGCCGGGTTGATCAAACACGCGCTCGAGCGATCGGGTGAGGGCACCGTCGAGATCGTCAGCACCGGAGACGCGGCGCTCCGCGCGGTAACCGAGCAGCCGCCGGATCTCGTCATCCTGGATCTGAACCTGCCGGTGCTGAGCGGCACCGAGGTGTGCCGCATCCTGCGAGGACGCCCGAGCACCGCGAACATTCCCATCATCATGCTCTCGGCGCGCACGGCCGAAACCGATCGCGTCTCGGGCCTCGACCTCGGCGCCGACGATTACGTCACGAAGCCGTTCAGCTTGCGCGAGCTTGCGGCGCGCGTCAGAGCAGTCCTCCGGCGGCGGCAGCAGGGCGACTCCGCGGCGAGCACAACGAACCTCTACACGGGAGAGCACCTCGTCGCGGACTTCGATGCCGTCGCCATCAGCGTGGACGGCACCCCCGTGCGGCTCACACGCCGCGAGTTCGAGCTGCTCAAGTTTCTCGTGGAGAACCGGAACCGCGTGCTGTCGCGGGACCGGCTGCTGGAACGCGTGTGGGGCTACGAGCGCTTCATCGAAACGCGTTCGGTGGACGTGCACGTGGGGCGTCTGCGCGCCAAGCTGGGGCCCGCCGGGCAGCAGATCGAGACCGTGGTCGGGCTCGGTTATCGATTCATCGACTGAGCGCCGGGGCTCAGTGGGCTTCGTTCAGCGCGCCGACCGGCGACTGCCAACCCGCGTCCTCGAGCTCCGACACCCGCCGACGGATCGCTGACAGCGCCCGCTCGACACGATGCCAGTCGGTATAGTGGACGCGCCGGACGACGTGGCTGTCCTGCTCCTCGCGGAATTCCCATCCGATGCCACCGGCTTCGGAAACGATGAACCGTCGAGTATGCCCCGCTTGAATCAGCTCTTTTGCAAACATCGTCCTGGTTCCGTGAAGAAGATTGCTTTGGCACCTTCTTTTTATCCCAGGACCGGGGCGCCGGCTGTAAATACTGTGTAAATTACTCGACGGCAGATGACATAACTCACATGTTATCAGCTAGTTCCGTGATAGTCGTCGACTTATTACGTGAAGTTTATGTTGACGACATTCTGCGTTAATGGACCCGCGCCATGCTCCTCAGGGGACGGGAGGCGGCCATGGAAATGCGGTTTGACGATGCGGTTCAGCTGATTCGTCTGGAGTATCTGGAAATGCCGGGTATGGCGCTCACCTACGAGCAGGCCCGCCGTTTGTGGAATCTTCCGGCCGATCTGTGTCAGCGTGCCCTGGACGATCTCCTCGTCTCGCGCTTCCTCACGCTGACGCGCCACGGCGCCTACGTCCGCTGCGACGCCGGCACCCGGCACGTCACATGATGCCGGCGAAGAACAACACGAGCTCGAACACCAGGATCAGGACGATCGTCAGCTCCATCAGCTGGCCGCGCGCGATGGCGACCTGCTCGACGGCAAAGCCATAGATGTCGTCGAGCGTCTCGAGCTTGTCTTCGACACTCGCCTTCCACAACCCGACGCCGAGGCGCGCCGCCACGAGCTGAACCAGCCGGGCGGCATAGATGTCGCCGATCATCTTCAGCGCGTTCTGCGTGCGGTCCGTGATCTCGTTGACGTCGATGAACAGCGCGTGCAGCTGTTGCGTCGCCTTGACGTAGCCGCCGCCGGCGATGCTGATGAAACGCTGCCGCTTCTGGAGCTGGGCGTAGATGCGCCTCAGCTCGCGCTCGAGCAGCTCGTCGTAGTAGCGGAACTCGAGCAGCTGGGAGTTCGCGAACTCGAAGATCTCCAGCGCCGCCTGGGCGCCGGCCTCAGAGTCGTAGACGAAAGCCGCGTTCCAGGTGGGGACGACGAGATCGTCGGCGAGGTACGACAGCCGGTTGCGCAGGATGTCGTCCTGTTCCTGCGGGCTGAGCGCCTGCTGTTCGCCTCGGACGAGCAAGGCGATCTCGGCGGATCGCTGGGCGAGGAGCTGCTCCGCCGTGACGTGCGTGTCGAGCGTGGTGACCGAAACGACGAGATAGTCTTCCGACAGCCAGCCCGAACGCACGGCCGCGATCGGCGACTCGAGCTTCTGCACGGCGGCCCGCACGGCCGCTTCGGCCTGCCGCTCGAGCACCTCGTTCTCGATGTAGCGCTGCGCCTGCGCGACGAGCGCCGGCCAGTCGCCGCTGAAGGGACGGGTCAGCGCGAGCGAAACGACGCCGTAATCGAAGAACTTGAAACGGGCGCTGAAGCCGTCGACCTCCGGCACGCCGAGCGCGGCGCCATCGACGACAAGCGGCGGGACCGCGTACTGGAAATAGGAGGGCGCGCCTGACTTCGGAACGAACCTGGCCTCGGCGGCACCGGCGCCGATCACTTTCTGCAGCAGCGACAGGTCGATCGCCTCGGCGACGTCGAAAAGGAAGAACGCGGTGAGGCTTGCGGCGGTGATCTGCGGCAACGTTATTGATTAGCATACGCCACTGACGTGATCCCCATTCGAACCGTCGCCCTGCTCTTCCTGCGTCTCGGCGCCACGGCATTCGGCGGCCCCGCCGCACATATCGCGCTCCTGCACCACGAGGTGGTGGCGCGCCGCAGATGGCTGACCGACGACGAATTCGGCGAGCTGCTGGCGCTGACCAACCTGATTCCGGGACCCAATTCGACGGAGATGGCGATCCACGTCGGCCGGCGCGTCGCCGGCTGGTGGGGGTTCGTTCTCGCCGGCGTCTGTTTCATCGTCCCCGCCGCGGTGATGGTGGCATGCCTGGCGGTGCTCTACGTCCACTACGGCCGCACACCCGATGCGCGGGCGGTGATGTCGGGGGTCGCTCCGGTGATGCTGGCGGTGATCGCGCATGCGAGCGTCACGATCGGCAGGTCGCAGTTGCGAGGGCCCTTCGCATGGCTCACGGCCATTGCCGCTGCTGGCCTCGCCATCGCCGGAATCCACGAGCTCGCGCTCCTGCTTGGCGCGGGCCTGCTGTCGGTTGCGGCGAGGCGGACGGGAGTGCTCGCCGTGCTCGCGGCGAGCGGCGGGCTCATGAGCGCGCAGGCTGCCCAACCGGTGCAGGCAGCGGTTCCACTGACCGGGCTGTCGCTGTTCTTCCTCAAGGTCGGTTCCGTGCTCTTCGGCAGCGGGTACGTGCTCGTCGCGTTCCTGCGCGCCGATCTCGTGGAACGGTGGCGCTGGCTGACCGATCAGCAGCTCGTCGACGCGATCGCGGTCGGCCAGATGACGCCGGGACCGGTGTTCACGACCGCCACGTTCATCGGCTACGTGCTGCGCGGCGCGCCGGGCGCCGTGCTCGCGACGATCGCGATCTTTCTCCCGGCGTTCATCTTCGTCGCGCTGACGCAGCCGCTGATCCCGCGCCTGCGCGCCTCCGCCGCCGCCAGCGCGTTCCTCAACGGCGTGACCGCGGCGTCCATCGGTCTCATCGCCGCGGTCGCGGCGATGCTCGTTCCGGTCGTGCTGACGACCGCGGCCCAGTCAATCGCCGCGCTCGCGGCGCTGCTGGCGCTGCTCAGATGGCGCATCAACCCGTCATGGCTTTTGGTGGCCGGCGCCCTCCTCGGCTGGGCGGGAGTGTTCGGGTAGGCAGACCTGAAGGTCTGCGCTACGTGCGCTCGTAGTGCAGGCCTTCAGGCCTGCCACGCTAAGATGGTGGACGCATGAACGACGTCCTCACCCTGATCCTGGGCGGCGGCCGCGGCGCTCGCCTGTTCCCGCTCACGCACATGCGCTCGAAGCCGGCCGTGCCGCTCGGCGGCAAGTACCGGCTGATCGACATTCCGATCAGCAACTGTCTCCACGCGGGACTCAAGCAGATCTTCGTGCTGACGCAGTTCAACTCGGCGTCGCTCAACCGCCACGTCGCGCAGACCTACAGGCTCGACATGTTCTCCGGCGGCTTCGTCGAAGTGCTCGCCGCCGAGCAGACGCCCGAGAGCTCGGACTGGTTTCAGGGAACGGCCGATGCGGTGCGGCAGGCCGCGCGTCACTTCAGGGGCTACGACGCGGATCACTATCTGATTCTCGCGGGCGACCACCTCTACCGCATGGACTTCTGCGAGCTGATCGACTCGCACATCGAGGATGGCGCCGACATCACCATCGCGGCGCAGCCGGTGAGCCGCGCCGACGCGACCCAGATGGGCATCTTCCGCTTCGACACGCTGGGCCAGATCGCCGGCTTCGAGGAGAAGCCGAACGAGGCACGGCTCACCGAGATGGGCGGCAGCACGCCGAAAGGCGCCACCGTCGGCGCCACCGGGCCCGACAAGCCATTCGTGGCGTCGATGGGCATCTACGTGTTCTCGCGCGAGGTGCTGCTCGATCTGCTCGAGCAGCCGGGCATCGACTTCGGCAAGGAAGTCATCCCGAAGGCGCTGAACACGATGCGGGTGAACCCGTTCATCTTCCGCGGCTACTGGGCGGACGTCGGCACCATCGAGGCGTTCTACGACGCCAACATCCAGCTGACGCGGCGCGCGGCGCCGTTCAACTTCTTCCATCCGCGGCGGCCGATCTACACGCACCAGCGTTTCCTGCCGCCGAGCCGCGCGCACGGCGCGCAGATCGATTCGTCGATCGTCGCCGAAGGGTGCTACCTCGATCGCTGCGAGGTGCGCGACTCGCTCGTCAGCATCCGCACGCAGATCGGCCAGGGCACGCGGGTGACGCGATCGGTGCTGCTCGGCGCCGACTTCTACGAAGAGGAGTCGGGCGCCCACGCGACGCCGCTCGGCATCGGCCGCGACGTCGTCCTCGATCGCGTGATCGTGGACAAGAACGCGCGCATCGGCAACGGCGTGCGCCTGGTCAATGAGGCGAACGTGCGGGAGGCGGACGGCGACGGGTATTACATCCGCAACGGCATCATCATCGTTCCCAAGGGCGGCGTCATCGCGGACGGTCTGAGCGCGTAGCGCGGGTCGGGTTGCGATATACTCGTCGCCGCGTGCCCCGTTTCGGTCTTGTGCCGGGCCTCGCGCTCCTCGCAGCGCTGATTCCCGGGTCCCTTTCAGCTCAGACGCCCGCGGGCCCGACGTTCACCTTCGCGGGCTATCTCCAGACGCAGTACAACCGGCTGTCGGTCGGCGACACGTCCCACGATCGCGTCATCTTCCGCCGCGCGATCGTCGGCGTCGAAGCGGAATTGAGCGATCGCTGGATGGGCGAGCTGCAGGCGGACATCGCGCCCGTCTCACTCAGCGAGCGGATCGAGATCCGCGATGCCTACCTCCGCTACACGGGACTGGCGCCTCGCGGCCTCACCTTCACGTTCGGCAATCAGAAGCTGCCCTTCGCGCGCAGCGTGCTGGTGTCGTCGGCGCGCCGCGGCTTGGTCGAGCGTCCGGTGACGGGTGAACGGGCATACGGCGCCTCCGGCCGCGCCATCGCCTTCAAGGTCGACGGCCGTGACGTCGATCACCTGCTGCTCTGGTCCGCCGCGGTCGCGTCCGTCCATCATGCGCCGACGAGCGACCAGATTCGCCTCGACGGGCTGGCGACCTCGCGCGCCGACTGGAACGAAGGGGTGATGCTGGTAGGGCGCACGGAATGGCACCCGCGCGGCTTCGTGCCGCTCGAGCAGGGCGGGTTCGAGGTGAAGAAGACCATCGCGACGATCGGCGGCGGCGCGTATTACTGGGTCAACGACGGCGACAACAACCTCTTCACCATGGACGGCGCCAGCACGTCGCAGACCGCCGCCGATCTCGATCGCGCGACCGGCCTCGAACTGAGCGGCGGCGTGCGGGCGCCGCGGCTGTCGATCGACGCGGAGCTGCATCGCATCACCGGGCGCACGATCGATCCGGCCTTCACCGGCGGTCTGTACCACGCCGGCCGCACGCGCCTGATCAAGTCCTCGATCGAAGCGGGATACATGCTGGCGCCGCCGCACCTGGAATTGCTTGGCGGCGTCGAATCGCTCGACGTCGACGCCTACGATTCCGTCTCCTGGCGTCCCGCCGCCGGCGTCAACTGGTACGTCTACCGTCACAGGCTGAAGTTCCAATTCATGCAGCGCGAGACGCTCAACGAGCTGGGCGTCCGCGGCGCGCACGGTCACGCGACGTACGTGCAGGCGCAGATCATGTTCTGATCGCGCCGCCAACACTTTCCTCCGCTCGCTCGTCTCCCCTTTCATCACGGCGGCTGTTCGAATGTCGCAGAGGCGCACGATCTTCAACCGCTTTTCGACCTGCGCCGTCTAATGCCACGAAGCATGGATGAGGGGCACTTCCGGAACGGAGGTGGCCCATGTTGTTCCTGTCGGCCGCACTAGCCACGCTCGCGGCCTTTGCCACGACCGGCGCCATCACGATCAACCGCGCTCCGGTGCGGATCGTGCGCAACGGCCACACGCTGCTGACCGCCAACGATCGCCGCGTCCGCGCGCTCGCGTCCGACGTGCAGGCGCTGATCGCGCGCGGCATGGCCAAGTCGAGCACGTTCTCGCGCCTGATGGTCGACATCGACAACACCGACGTGATCGCGTACGTCGAGTTCAATGACCGGCTGCCGATGGGCACCGCCGGCCGGCTCGTGTGGGCGGTGTCTCCACCGCAGGGCCCGCGCTACCTGCGCATTCAGATCTCTCCGGACGGCACGCTCAACCAGCAGGTCGCCGTGCTCGCCCACGAGCTGCAGCACGCCCTCGAGGTCGCGGTCGCGCCGGACGTCCGGGACGTTCAGAGCTTCGCACGCCTTTACGATCGCATCGGCACCGGCAACACCGCCAGCCCGCTGCTACGACACCGATGCGGCGCAACTCATCGGCCGCCGGGTGATGCTCGAAATCCAGGGTTCCTGAATCGAGGGATTCCAAATCCGCAATCGATTGGTCCCTTCATTCATCACGCGATATGTCCTTTTGTCTCGTGCGCGCACACTTCTAAACCACCGCGGCACTGGGGTCGTCTAACTGCCCGAGTCGCCGGTATGGAGGCCGGCGGCTTCGTCGATGCAGCACGTCGGACGTGAATTGGATGAGGGGCTCTCCGCGAAGGGAGGGTCCCATGTTCTGCCTGATACCTGCGCTACTCGCCGCGCTCGTCGTCGGCGTTGCGCCCGCGAGCCTGACGCCATCGCCGCGGTCGAGACCGCCGCTGCATGTCTATCGGGGCATCGCCCCCGAATACGAAGCGCTGTTGACCGCGCCCCAGCGCCGGCTGCGCGCAACAGACCCACGGATGCAGGCCTTGATCGCGGAGGGCCTCCGCCGCTCGCCGACCTTCGCGCAGCTGCTCGCCGACCTCGAGAAGACCGACCTCATTGCCTACGTCGAACGCATTCAAAACATGCCGGCGGTGATGTCGGGACGGCTGCTCTTCGTGTCGGCGTCGCCCGCGCAGCGGTACGTCCGCATTCAGTTGGGGACGGGCGGCACGAACGCGGACGCGATCGTCACGCTCGCGCACGAGCTGCAGCACGCAATCGAGGTGGGGACGTCACCGGACGTGCGCGATCAGGAGGCGCTCGCCCGGCTGTACCAGCGGATTGGCCAGAACAGCCTGAGCGGGCATACTTACGACACGGTCGCGGCGCAGTCTGCGGGCAAGCTGGTACGCCGGGAACTCGAGGGGTGAGCCGGGGGCAGGCGCGACAGCCAGAACATCACTGACGGCGCCGCAAAGGCGCCGACCGCCAGCCACGCGCTCGTCCGGTCGGATTTCCGGCTCTGCACGAGCCCATGGACGATCCCACGAAGAGTGTCTCGGGATTTGGCGGCGTATTCCTCGTGCAGCCGGCGCATGTCCGAGCGAACCCACGCGAGGAGCGAGGCGTACTCTTCGGGAATCGCCCCGCTCGCGCATTCCGCTTCCACCAGATCTGCCAGCGTCTGACGGTCGTGCAGGCTTCCGAGCTGCTGCTGAACGCTCTTGAGCGTTTTGAGCGTGCGCTTTCGATCCGGACCATCCAGCGCGAACTCGAGCAGGTAGCGCAGCTTCTTGGCCGAGATGCGTACGGCATGCGTCCGGTTTGGAAGGTCCACGCCGCCGGCGCGCTCCACGTCATCCCACAGCTTTCGCGCGCGGGTTCCGATTCCGGCCCCGATCGCGCGCGCGCGCGCCGCCGACCGCTTGGTGAATCGGAATGGCGAGCGGAGCTCACGGACCGCGGACTCGAGATCGTCGAGCGCCAGGCGTTCGAACTTCTTCACCAGGTCCCGTCGAGCGGCGGCCTGGCGATCCATCAGTTTCAGCCGGAGTGCCGTGATTGCCCGTGACGCCGACGGAATCCGCAGCTCCAGCCCCTCGAGCTGCTTGACCGAAACGTCGGCGTCGCGCGCCGCGCCAAGCGCGCGACCGATTCGACGGAGCAGCGCGGATGTCGCCTCCGTCTGCTGCTCGGGGAGCCCGGCCGTCACAACCGGCAGCAGCGCGCGCAGGCGACGCGTCGCGACGCGCGCATCGTGGACAGCTCCTCTATTCCCTTCGCGAATGCCGGGAGCGTTACTGAGCAGTATGTCGAAGTTGGTATGAAAGGCGCGATCCAGGCTGGTCATCTCGATACTCCGAGTGATCAGCATGCAAGAAGCGGGCGACTCAGGACAGCTTGCGGAGCATCAGCGGCGTCACGAACCACCGCAGTTGGCCATGCCCCTTCGGCGGAAGCACCTCGAAGTCGATCCGGCAGATCGCCCCCTTCTTGAACTCGATCGGACTGCGGGCTCCGATCAGCCGCGCCGCGAGCTCGCCAAGGTTGGGTTCATGGCCGACAAGGGCGATTCGCCCTTTCTTTGAGTGCCGGGCCAGCTCCTGGATCACGGCAGCAGGCGTGCCTGCCGGCGTGAGCGCGTCGCTCGTCGCCACCGGCGGCTTCGACTTCATCGTCTCGGCGAAGACATCCGCCGTCTGCTTCGCGCGCACGAGCGGACTGGTAATGATTTGATCGAACTCGACCCCGAGATCGTCGAGCGCCTTGGCTTCGCGCTTCAGCCGGGCGATGCCCTTCGCGATCAACGGACGCTTCGAGTCGTCTGGATACGCCTCGCCGCGCTCCGCAGCGACGCCGTGACGAATGATGTAGATCTCCCAGGTCGCCATGGTCGATCAGCGGTGGGACGTACCAGCCGAGGCCTTCGACAGCGACGCGGCGCGCGCGGCGGACGATGACAGCTTCATCTTCAGCGGTCCGCGCGATTTGCGACGCCGCGCCACCTGAGGTGCGACGACTGCCTGGATGTCGTCGATCGCGGCCTGCAGCGCGCCGACGGTCGCGAGGTAGCGCGCATGCAGATGACGGCACTCCTCTTCGAGTTGCCGCGAGATGATTTCGAGGCCGCCCTCGCGCGCCGGATGCGCGCGGCGGCTGCGCCTGCACGGCGGCGACGTGCGTCTGCAGCACCTGCACGTCGTGCAGACGGCCGAGCGTGTCCTGCACCCGCTTGATGGTCCGCACCGCGTGAGTCGCCGCCTTCACGCCGGTCTCCCCGCCACTTCCGCCGCGTAACGCAGCTTCTTTGCCGCGATGCGCACCATGTGAAGCCGCTCGGCCTCGTACAACTGACCCGCGTCCGCGACTGCTGCGCGCAGTGCCTTGGATCGCTTCAGCAGGCGCTTCGAGAGCGCCTCACGCCAGTCGTCTGTTCCGGCCTGCTCGAGCGTCTGCGCCAGCGACGTGAGCCGCTTATCGAGCTTGTCGACGTTCACACGCCCGAGCCGCTTCAGCATCACCTCGCGACGGCGCTCCTGCTCCTTCATGACGTACGCGCGGACGTCTTCGAGGGCCAGACGGGGCACCCCTTCGCGCTTGACCAGTTCGTCGATCAGCGCCACCGTGACATCGAGCTCCCGGATCGCCCCGAGCGCGCCCGTAATCCTGCGGATCTTCCGTCGCGCCTTGTCGGCTTTGCTGTCCTTCAGGCCGGTCGCGAGCACGGGCACGGCCTCGCGCAGCCGGCGCGAGGCCACCCGTGCCTGGTGAACGCCAACCCCATTCCCTGCAGCAGCTTCCGCGAGATGGCGCTTCAGCGCCTGGCTGCGGCGGGCCAGTAACACGGTCGTTACAGGTGGGTTAACGCGGTTCATGGTAGGATCGCGGCTCGACAAGACGTTGTGACATGGCTTCCAACCCCAGGTCAGCCAGTATATAACGGGCATATCACGCGGTTCCAACAGTTGAGCCGCCTCTCCCGCCCGCCCGCATGCGCATCGCAGCCATCGACATAGGCACCAACTCGGTTCACATGATCGTCGTGCAGGTCCGGCCCGACCTGTCGTTCGAAGTCATCGATCGCGAAAAGGACATGGTGCGCCTGGGCGCGGGGGGCCTCGATGGCCGCAACCTGACCCCGACCGCCATGAGCGCGGCGATGCAGACGCTCTCGAAGTTCCGGCGGCTGGCCGAATCGCACAAGGTGGACGAAATCGTCGCCGCGGCCACCAGCGCCACGCGCGAAGCCGAGAACGGCGGCGACTTTATCGCCGAGGTTCTCCGCGAGACCGGAATCGCCATCCGCGTCATCTCCGGCACCGAAGAAGCGCGCCTCATTCACCTCGCGGCGGGGTACGGCGTGGACATCGGCGGCACCACCGCGGTCGTCGTGGACATCGGCGGCGGCAGCGTCGAGGTCACGCTCGGAACCGCCACGCATCTGACGCTCGGCCGCAGCTTCAAGACCGGCGTGATCAGGCTGACCGAGCGTTTCGTCCAGAGCGATCCGTTGTCGAGCGGGAACGAGCGGCGCCTCATCAAGCACCTCAATCGCGAGATGGGCGCGTATCTGGACCAGATTGCCGCGCGCGGCTTCGACCGGGTGATCGGCACGTCCGGCACGATTCTGAGCCTTGGCGCGATGGCGTCGAGCGACGAATCGGGAAGCGTCGAAGACCTCCGCAACCTTCAAGTCTCCGCCAAGGCGCTTCACAAGCTCCGCAAGCGCATTGTCGAATCGGATATCGGGGAGCGCCTGAAGATTCCCGCGATGGATCCGCGCCGCGCGGATCTGTCGGTCGCCGGCTCGGTGCTGTTCGACACCATCGTCCGCCGTCTCGGCGCCGACGAATTCACGCTGTGCGACCTGGCGCTCCGTGAGGGTCTGGTCCTCGACTACATCCATCGGAACAGCGCGAAGATCCGCAAGGCGGAGCGCTACCCCGACGTCCGCCGGCGCAGCGTGATCGAGCTGGGCGAACGCTGCGGCTACTGGTCGGAGCACGCGCAGCAGGTGGCGCGGCTCGCGTTGAGCATTTTCGACCAGACACGCAGCGTGCACGGCTTGTCGGACAAAGAGCGTGAGTGGCTCGAGTTCGGCGCGCTGCTGCACGACGTCGGCGTGCACATCAGCTACGAGCGTCATCACCGGCATTCGTACTACCTGATCAAGAACGGCGATCTCCGCGGCTTCAATCCGCAGGAGATCGAGGTCATCGCGCTGCTCGCCCGCTATCACCGTCAGGCCACGCCGAAGAAATCGCACGACGGATATACGGATCTCTCCGGCACGCAGCGGGGAACCGTGAAAACGCTCTCGGCGATGGTGCGCCTCGCGGAAGGCCTCGATCGCAGCCACGCCCAGGCACTCTCGGGACTCGATATCTTCCCGCGCGGCGACGATTATCTCGTCCGGCTGCGGGCGTCAGGAGACGCGGAGCTCGAGCTGTGGGCCGCGCACCGGCACGTCGCGCCGCTGGAGAAAGTGCTCGGCAAGCCAATACGCTTCGAAGTCGCCGGCAGCGACTACAAGGAACGCGCGAAAAATGGTGAACAACCTGACCACACCGCACGTGCACCCGGGAAAGCTGTTCGTGGTCGAAGGCATCGACGGGTCGGGAAAGACGACGCAGCTCGCGCTGCTGGCAAAGTGGCTTAGCGCCGCCGGCCATCCGGTGTTCGTCACCGAGTGGAACTCGTCGGCGATCGTCAAGGCGGCGACGAAAACCGGCAAGAAGAAGAACGCGCTGACGCCGATGACGTTCAGCCTGTTGCACGCCACGGACTTCGCCGATCGCCTCCTTTACAACGTCATTCCCCCGCTCAAGGCCGGCATGATCGTGCTGGCCGATCGCTATGCCTATACCGCCTTCGCGCGCGATGCCGCGAGAGGCGTCGATCGGCACTGGGTGCGTGAGCTGTACAGCTTCGCGGTCAAACCGGACCTCAGCGTCTACTTCAAGGTGCCGCTCGACGTCTCGACCGATCGACTCCTGGCGCGGCGCGTGAAGCTCAAGTTCTACGAAGCCGGCATGGACATGGGCTGGAGCACGAACGTCATCGAGAGCTTCCGGATTTTCCAGGGCCGCGTGCTCGACGAGTACGATCGGCTCGTCGAGGAGTTCGACCTGAGCGTCATTCCGGCGCACGGCAGCATCACCGACCAGCAGCGCACGTTCCGCAAGCTGGTCTCTCAGCACCTGCAGATCAAGGACACCGATGAACAGCTCGACGAGCTTGCCTGAGGGAGAGCCTCAGGCCCGTAAGAGCACCCGCGACGATACGCGCAGCGACCCGTCGGGCGCGTCGGCCGTGAAGCCCGGGAGCTATTACGGCAACGGCATCCCCTATCTGCCGATCGAGGGCTACCCCGGAAAGATCATCGCGATCGAAGGCACCGATGGCGTCGGCCGGACGACGCAGATCAGGCTGCTGCGGGAGTGGCTGGAGGTCCAGGGCTACGGCGTGATCGAAACCGGGTGGACGCGCTCCCAGCTGATGCAGCCGACGATCGATCTGGCCAAAGGCAGCAACACGCTCAACAAGCTGACGTTCGTGCTGCTGTATGCCACCGACTTCGCGGACCGCCTTGAAAAGGAAATCATTCCAGCCCTCAAAGCCGGCTTCGTGGTCCTCTCCGACCGTTACATCTTCACGGCAATGGCGCGGGCGGGAGTACCAGGCGTCGATCGCACCTGGGTCCGCAATCTCTACGGGTTCGCCATTGCGCCCCACCTCGTCTTCTACCTCAAGACCGACGAGAAGACGCTGATCCGCCGCGTGCTGCAGTCGCGCGGCATGGATTTCTGGGAATCGGGCATGGACATGAAGCTCGGCGACGACATTTACGAGAGCTTCCGCGCCTACCAGCGCGCGATGCTCCGAGAGTTCACCTCGATGTCCGAAGAGTTCGGGTTCCGGGTGCTCGACGCGCGCCGGAAGATCGACGTCATCCAGGAAGAGCTCCGCCGGCAGATCGGGGCCTTCCTGGCCGAAAGCGATGGCGGAAGGCCGGGCGACTAGGTGGTTACACAGAATTTACACGTGTGAAACTGGCGGGAAATCGCCGGCAGTTAGGCTGAATCTCGCATGAGTGCGCTTCAGACCAGCCCGCGGCCGCTGGCGGTCCAGACCCGCCCCCAGGATCCGTCCGCACAAGACCGGCCGGTGTCGATAGACGTTGCCGGGCTGAACTTCTACTACGGGCCCAAGCGAGCGCTCGAAGACATCTCCGTCAAGATTCCCGCCCGGCTCGTCACGGCGTTCATCGGGCCGTCCGGCTGCGGCAAGAGCACATTCCTGCGCACGCTGAACAGGATGAACGACATCATTCCTGGCACGCGGGTCGAGGGAAAAGTCCTGATCGAGGGCGATGACGTCTACCGGCCGGGCACCGACGTCGTCGCGCTTCGCCGGCGCGTCGGCATGGTCTTCCAGAAGTCGAATCCGTTTCCGAAGTCCATCTTCGAGAACGTGGCGTATGGCCTGCGGATCAACGGGCTGGCGAATGGACGGGCGGACCTCAACGAGCGGGTCGAGGAGAGCCTGAAGGCCGCGGCCATCTGGGACGAAGTGAAAGATCGACTCTACGATTCCGCGCTGGCGCTCTCGGGCGGCCAGCAGCAGCGGCTGTGCATCGCCCGCGCGCTGGCGATCAAGCCGGAGATCCTGCTGATGGACGAGCCGGCGTCGGCGCTGGATCCGATCGCCACCCAGCGCATCGAGGAGCTGATCTACCAGCTCAAGTCGGAGTACACCATCGTCATCGTCACCCATAACATGCAGCAGGCGGCGCGGGTGTCGGATCGCACCGCGTTCTTCTGGCTCGGGCGGCTCGTCGAGTACGGGTCGACCGATCGCATCTTCACGAACCCGGCGGAAAAGCTGACCGAAGACTACGTCACCGGGCGGTTTGGATAGGACCTCGATGGCAGAACGGATCGTTCCCCACTTCCAGGAGGAGCTGGAACAGCTCAAGACGCGGCTGCTCGAGATGGGCGGGCTGGCCGAGGACCGCGTGCGCGCCTCGGTGCAGGCGCTGGTCGAACGCGACTCGACGCTGGTCGATCGCGTGCTCGCCGGCGACGGTCCGATCAACCAGCTGCACATCGAGATCGACAGCCGCTGCTTCAAGCTGCTCGCCCTGCATCAGCCGATGGCGGTCGACCTCCGCGCGATCGTGTCGGCGGTGAAGATCAACACCGACCTCGAGCGGGTCGGCGATCTGGCGATCAACATCGCCGAGGCGGCGCGCCGGTATCTGCGGCACCCGCCGGTCAAGGAGCTGATCGACATCCCGCGGATGGCGGACATCGCGCAGCGCATGCTGCGCAACGCGCTCGATTCCTACGTCCGCCGCGACCTCAAGCTCGCGCACGAGGTGCTCAACGAGGACGACCTGCTCGACTCGCTGAAGACGCAGGTGTTCCGCGAGCTGCTCACCTACATGCTGCAGAACACCGCGACGATCGAGCCGGCGCTCGACCTGATCCTGATCTCACGGCACCTCGAACGGATCGGCGACCATGCGACCAACGTCGCCGAGGACGTCATCTTCATGGTGTCGGCGCGCGACGTCCGGCACCACGCCGGCGAGGTCGAGGCCTAACAGACCGGCGCTCGGCCGGCAACGAACCTCCACGAATCCGCGACAATCAGCGTCCCGCGATCCTTCTGATCCGTGGAATCCGCGACAATCAGCGTTCCGTGATCCTCCTGATCCTGGATCCGCGACAATCAGCGTTCCGTGATCCTCCTGATCCCTGGATCCGCGACAATCAGCGTTCCGTGATCCTCCTGATCCGTGGAATCCGCGACAATCAGCGTTCCGTGATCCTCCTGATCCGTGGAATCCGCGTCTCCGCTGATAGAATAAATAGGTTTGCCACGGCCCGAACCGCTCTGCGTGGTACTGTCGCCGTTCGCCGGTCGACCCGGCCTGGCGACCGTTCTGCAGCGAGCGGTGCAAGATGGCTGATCTCGGCCGCTGGCTGACCGAAGAAGTACCGGGTGCCCGTCGAGGCCCCGCCGGACCGGCCGGAGGATACCGGCGACGAATAACCGTCAACGCTGACTGCTGCGCATGGCCGACACGCTAACCATCACCGACAACCGCACGGGCAAGCGCTACGAGATCCCCGTCCAGGACGGCACGATCCGCGCGATGGATCTCCGCCAGATCAAGGTCACGCCGGATGAGTTCGGCATGATGACCTACGACCCGGCGTTCATGAACACCGCCGCCTGCAAGAGCAGGATCACCTTCATCGACGGCGATCGGGGCGTGCTCGAGTATCGCGGCTATCCGATCGAGCAGCTGGCCGAGCACAGCGATTTTCTCGAGACCGCTTACCTGATCCTGTTCGGCGAGCTGCCGACCGAAGCGCAGGCCCGGACGTGGACCCGCGAAATCACGCTGCACACGATGCTGCACACCAACCTCTCCAAGCTGATGGAGGGGTTCAGGCACGACGCGCATCCGATGGGCATGTTCATCAGCACCGTCGCCGCGCTCTCGACGTTCTATCCTGACGCGAAGAACATCTTCTCGGCGGAATCGCGGCGGCTGCAGACCATCCGGCTGATCGCCAAGGTCCCGTCGATTGCCGCGTATGCCTACCGCCACTCGATCGGGCGTCCCTTCAACAATCCGGACAACGACCTGAGCTACGCGGGGAATTTCCTGAACATGCTCTTCCGGATGACGGAGCTGAAGTTCGAGGCGAACCCGGTGCTCGAACGGGCGCTCGAAGTGCTGTTCATCCTTCACGCCGACCACGAGCAGAACTGCAGTACGAGCACGATGCGGGTCATCGGCAGCTCGCAGTCGGATCCGTACTCCGCGCTCGCGGGGGCGGCCGCGGCGCTCTACGGCCCGCTGCACGGCGGCGCCAACGAGGCGGTCCTGCGGATGCTCACGGAGATCGGATCGATCGGCAACGTGCCGGCATTCATCAAGCGCGTCAAGGCGGGTGAAGGCCGGCTGATGGGATTCGGCCACCGCGTCTACAAGTCCTACGATCCCCGCGCGAAGATCATCAAGCGGATTGCCGATCTCGTGTTCGAGGTCACCGGCAAGAATCCGCTGCTCGAGATCGCGCTCGAACTGGAGCGGATCGCGCTCGAAGAGGACTACTTCGTCTCGCGCAAGCTGTACCCGAACGTCGACTTCTATTCGGGGCTGATCTACCAGGCGATGGGCTTCCCGGTCGACATGTTCCCGGTGCTGTTCGCGATTCCGCGGACGGCGGGCTGGATCGCGCAGTGGGAAGAGATGCTGACCGATTCGGAACAGAAGATCGCCAGGCCGCGGCAGATCTACACCGGTCCTGCCCGGCGCGACTACGTGCCGAGGGAGAAGCGGCGCTAGGTATGCTGCGCGCCGTCGTGCTCACCGCGCTGACCTCTGCGGCGTGCCTGTACCGGCGTAGAGCCCGGTCCGGCGTTCGACGGCAAGCGCGCCTTCGAGCACGTGCGGCAGCTCGTCGAGATCGGCCCGCGTCCCGCCGGCTCCCCCGGCGCGGCCCGCGCCCGCGAGTACATCGCCAAGCAGCTCGGCGAGCTCGGGCTCAAGGTCGAAGAACAGGCCTTCGACGCCAAGACCCCGCTCGGCGTGGTGCGAATGGTGAACCTGCGCGCGACGTTCCCGTCGGAGCCGGCATCCGGCCGCTCGCCTCCTGATCACCGGCCACTACGACACCAAGCTCTTCGAGGAATTCACGTTCGTCGGCGCCAACGACGGCGGCTCGAGCGCTGCGTTCCTGATCGAGATTGCGCGAGTGCTGAAGGATGCGAAACGGCCGCTTCCCATCGAGCTGGTGTTCTTCGACGGCGAGGAAGCGGTGATCGACTGGAACCAGGGCGACGACAACACCTACGGCAGCCGGCACTACGTCGAGGCGGCGCGCGCCGGCGGCCGGCTGAAGGACATCCGCGCGATGATCCTCGTCGACATGATTGGCGATCGCGACCTGCGGATCCTGCGCGAGACCAACTCGACGCGGTGGCTGACCGACGCGATCTGGAACGCCGCGAAGCGCGCCGGCCGGCGTGAGTTCGTCGACGAGCCGCTCGACGTCAAGGACGATCACCTGTCGTTCCTGAAGGCCGGCGTCCCCGCCGTCGACATCATCGACCTCGACTACCCGGCGTGGCACACCGAGGGCGACACGCTGGACAAGGTGTCGGCCGAGTCGCTCCAGGCGGTCGGGGATGTCGTGCTCGCGGCGCTGCCGGAGATCCTCGGCCGGCTGGCAAAGCAACGCTAGCTGCGGACGCCCAGCTCCCGGCGGATCTCTTCCTCGGTCAGCACCGACTCGGAGGCCTTCGCCCGGGCGAACAGGCGATCGACGATCTCCTCCGTCGCCGGCAGCCCGCGCTTCTCCAGCCAGAAGACGACGTTCGACTTGCCCGACATCGGCCCGACTTCGATTTCCTGCTCGCGGTTCACCAGGCTCGCCGGCACGCCCGAGTAGACCGCGTCGACGAGCTCGCGGTCGTTTTTCCGGAACGCCTTGATCACCGCCGCGGCGTGCACGCCGGTCGCCGTCCTGAACGCATCGCGTCCGACCACCGGATAGTTCGGCGGAATCGGCACGCGGGTCACCTCGGAAACGTACTCGCAGTATTCCACGAGCGCGGAGAGGTCCCGCTCGATGTAACCCATGAGGACCAGGTTCACGAGCAGCATGTCCATCGGCGTGTTGCCGACGCGCTCGCCGATGCCGATCGCGGCGCCGTGCAGCCGCGTCGCCCCCGCCTCGAGCGCCGCGAGCGAGTTGATGACGGCGAAGTCCCGATCGCGATGGCCGTGCCAGTCGATGCCGACGCCGCCGCCGCACTCCTCCACCACGCCGGCGATGAATCGGACGACGGCCGCCGCGCCCGCCGGCGTCGAGTGGCCGACGGTGTCGGCGATGCAGACGCGCTTCGCGCCCGCGCGAATCGCCGTCGTGTAGAGCTTGCCGCAGCGTATCGGGATCGGCGCGCGTGGTGTCCTCGGTCACGTACATGACCGGCAGCCCCTCGCCGACCGCGAACGCGATCGCCTCTTCGGTCAGCTTCAGCAGCTGGTCGATCCCCCAGCCCTCGGCGTACTGCCGCAGCGGGCTCGATCCGATGAACGTGCAGCACTCGATCTCGACGCCGGTGCGCTGCGCGATCTCGACGACCGGCCTGATGTCGGCGATCACCGTCCTGGCCGCGCAGTTGGCGCGGACCGTTGAGCCGCTGATCGCCAATCTCGCGCGCGAGGCGCTCGACGTCCCGCACGACGTGGGGGCCGGCGCCGGGCAGGCCGATATCGGCGGTATCGATCCCGAGCCGATCGATCAGGTGGAGGATCCGCAGCTTCTCGTCGATGCTCGGGCACCGCACGGACGGCGACTGCAGGCCGTCCCGGAGCGTCTCGTCGTCCAGCAGGACCGGGCCGGTGCGCGCTGCGTCAGTCTTGTTCCAGTCGTATATGAGCCTGTGCATTTGTTGCAACGCGGATCGTCCAGAGGCCGGCGAGCAAGATGAGGCCGGCCCACAGCGTCGAGATCAGCGCCGCGTCGCGCACGGCGGCGTGCATCATCTCGCTGAGCGACACGAACGGGCCGCGGCCGGCGTCGTGGAGTGCGGCGCGAAAGAGATAGTCCTTGGCGGCGCGGTTCAGCAGCAGGTCGTAGAGCCCGTTCCACACCACCACTGCGATCCCGATCCAGATCCAGATCGCCAGTGCGCTGGGAGCGGAGGACTGACCCCATTTACGCCTGATACCGCAGCACCATCACCGTGATGTCGTCGTTCTGCGGCGCCCCGCGCGCGAACTCGCGTACGTCCGCGAACAGCTGGTCGAGCAGCTTCTGCGGTTCGACGCTTTCGTTCGCTTGGACGAGGCTCAGGATCCGGCCTTCGCCGTATTCCTCGCCGGTGACCGACAACGCTTCGGAGACGCCGTCGCTGAACACGACGAGCCAGTCGCCGGGTGTCAGCTGCACCGTCTCCTCTTCGTAGCTCGCGCTCTCGAACAGTCCCGACGATCGGTCCGCCGCGCTCGAGGCGGCGGAAGCCGTTCGGTCCGACGATCAACGGCGGGTTGTGCCCGGCGTTGCAGTAGGTCAAATGGCCGTCGGGATGGAGAGCGCCATACATCAGCGTCACGAACCGCGACTCGATCCCGCGGCGGTAGAGCGCGAGGTTGACGCGGCTGATGGTCTGCGACGGCGGATCGCTGCCGGCGGCTTGAGCCGCAAACATGCCCTGCATCATCGCGCTGAGGAGCGCCGCCGGCGGCCCCTTGCCCGCCACGTCGCCGAGCGCGAAGCCGAACGATCCATCCAACAGGTCGACGTAATCGTAGAAGTCGCCGCCGATCGATCGGCATGGCAGCGACGCGGCCGCCGCACGGAAGTAGGCGCCCGTGCGGCCAGCCTTGGGCAGGAGCGCCTGCTGGATCTCGGCAGCGATCCGCATCTCCTGCTCCATCCGCGCCTTCTCCATCGTCTCGCGATAGAGCCTGGCATTCTCGATGGCAACCGCGGCTTCGGTCGCAAGCGTCTCGAGCGCGGCGCGCGTCGAGTTCGACAGCAGCGATCCCTTCTCGCGGCTGTCGAGATACAGCACGCCGATCCGCCGTTCTTCGCCGGCAGCCTCCGCCTTGTCCAGATACCGCACGAGCCGGAGCGGCACGCACAGCACGTTGCGGATGCCGAGCGCCACGGTGCCGGAGTGGAAGTTGGCAAGCTCGCTGTCCAGCAAGTCGGCGACGATGCGCGGCCTCGCCGGTGCGGAACACTTCCTCGGGAATCTTGCGGCTGGTCGCGAAGCTTCCGCCCGGCAGCACCACGCGGCCGCGGTTGCGCGCCATCTTGAATTCCAGCTCGCCCCCCTGGTCGAGCATGATGAAGCCGCGCTCCGCACCACCCACCTCTATCGCCGAGTCCAGCACCAGCGACAGCACGTCGTCGAGCACGCGGCCCGAGCCGAGCGCCCGCAGGCCCTCCAGGAGCACCGCAATCTGCCGCAGGTCCCCGATCGCCGTGGTCGTCGCGCGCTCCACCGGCGGGGCGGTGTCGGCGAGCAGGAACACCATTTCCGCGCCGCCGGTCCGTCCGAGGCGGACGCGATCGCCGTGCGCCAGGGCGCGCTCGGTGACCTGATCGCCGTTGACGTAGGTCCCGTAGCGCGAATTGCGGTCGCGCAGCAGGAAACGGTTGTCCTGGACGAGGATTTCGGCGTGATCGCGCGACACTTCGCTGCCGGCCAGGCGGAGGTCGTTGGTCTCGCGGCGGCCAATCTCGAAGTGCCCCTTGGAAATCGGTACGATTCGCCGGCCCATGGCGTCGGTCACTTCGAGTCGGGCATCTGACATGTGGGCAGTCTAGCGAAGCTTCAGCAGGTTGAAAAGACCGTCACCGTCGGCGCCGGAGGACGCCGAGGAACAGCACCACGAGCGCGGCGCCGGCCGACAGCCCGGCCGCAAGCTGCAGAATCTGCGGATCCGCGGCCCGGGTGGACGCCTGATACAGGTAAATGCCAAGGATCGCCAGCGCCGCCACCAGCACCAGGAACACCAGAGGGTTCCGGCGCCTGGCGACTGGAACCGGCCGCCGGACGGGATCAGTGGTCGCGTGCCCGCATCGATAACAAACGATCGCCTTGTCAGCTATCTCGGTCCCGCAACTGCGGCACTGCATCGGATAATCCGTCTCCCGCGACCCTCCATCGTACCCCGGCCGATCACGTGTTGGCAATCCGCAGCAGGAATGGACGAACCGCGGCCATCGCGAGCAGCACGACACCAAAGGTGCAGACGATGGTGGCGCCGGTCGGCAGATCGAAGACGAGCGACAGGTATACGCCCATCGCCGAAACGACTGTTCCCATCGTCCAGCCGATCGCCAGCCGCCGGCCGACGGTATCCGAATAGAGCATTGCCGCAACCGACGGGACGATCAGGTAACAGAACACGAGCAGCACGCCCGCAATCTGCACCGACGAGGTGACGACGAAGCCGAACGACGCGTAGAACAGGAAGTCCCAGAACCTGACGTTCAGGCCGGTCGACTCCGGATCGTTGTGAGCGAGCGAGATCGTCAGGAACGGCTTCCTGAACACGTAATGGAAGATGCCGATGCCGCCGTAGAGCGCGGCCGTCTTGTAGACCTCGGGCCACGAGACCGCAATGATGTTGCCGACGAGCATGTCTTTGAGGTGCTCGGCCTGCGAGGTCGACTTGCTCATCGCCAGGATCGCCGCGGCGGAGGCGACGGCGTAAGTGATGCCGATGATCGCTTCCTGCGGGATGCGCGCGCGCCGGCTTCGCAGCAGCGAGAAGATCGCGGCGCCGATGAAGGTGAACGCGAGAGAGATCCAGTAGACATCCGGGCCGTGCGGATCGCCGCTCGACCAGGGCAGCAGCATCGCGATCGTGGCGCCGAGCGCCGCGATCTGCGCGAGCGACAGGTCGACGAAAATGACCCCCCGCTCGACGACGTGAACACCGAGGTAGGCGTGGATGCCGGTCAGAATCAGGCTCGCGACGAACGGCGCGGCGAGGAAGTCGATGACCTGGCCGAGTGTCATTCCTCCCATCCGCTACTTTGCCCCCGTCTTCTTGATGGCGGAGACCAGCAGGTTGATGTCGTAGTCGAAGAGCTTGATGTAGTCGGAAACCTCCTTGGTCCCTCCGACCGAAGGCGGCATCACGAGAACTTCCGCGCCGGTGTCCCGGGCGATCGCGTTCGGCGTTTTCACGTCGAAGTACGGCTCGACCAGGATGATTTTGATCCCCTGCCGCTTCATTTCCTGCATCAGATCCAGCGTGTGCGCCGGCGACGGAGGGATTCCGGGTTTCGGTTCGACGTAGCCGATGACTTCCAGATCGAATTCCTTCGCGAAGTTCGGCCACGACCGGTGATAGGTGACGATCTTCAGTCCCTTGTAGGGGGCCATCGTCGCCTTCCAGCGCGTTTCCGCCTCGGTGAGCCGGCGATCGAAGTCGGCGTATCGCTGCGCGAAGTAGGCCGCGTCCGCCGACTGCAGTGACGTCAGCTTGTCCTGAACCGCCTTGGCGATGCGACGGCCGTTGGCCGGCGCCAGCCAGTAGTGCGGGTTGCCCTGGGGATGGACATCGCCCATGGCGCGCGTAATCTGTCCGGTCGGGATGTCGACGATTTCGGCCGTCAGCGAGGCGTCCAGATAACCCGGCGAACCAGGCTGAATCTTCGCATTGCGGCTCTGCGTGATGAGCGGCGGCAGCCACGCGATCTCCAGCTCCCGGCCGACGACGACGAGCAGGTCGGCGCGGTTCAGCCGCAGGATGAAGCTTGGCTTCGCTTCGACGAAGTGCGGATCCTGGTATCCGCGCGCGATGGATTCGACCGCGACCTTGTCGCCGCCGACTTCCCTGACGATCGCGGCAAGATCCTCGGTGGTGGTGACGACGTTGATCGCCGCCCGGGCATCGACGCCGGCAAGGCTGGCGGCGAGGGTGAGAAGAATGATGAAGAGCCTGGGTTTCATGATGATGTCAGAACGTATGCGCGCCGTGGGCGCCGATTGAAAAGAGGAACTGGAAGAGCACTTCATTTGCTGTCGATCCCTCCGCATAGCGGAGCCGCCTGTATTGCCCTCGAATCTGGCTGAACTCGCTCGGCCAGAACGTCACGACGAACGATGGTCCCTTGTCCACCAGCGACGAATCGTCGGCGCGCTCCGACCAGTCGTAGCGCAGGCCCGAGAACCAGCGCCGCGCGAACTGGTAGTCGCCGCTCGCATACATGCCAAACGACGAAACCGCAGCCTCGAGCTGTTCGCGCCGGCTCCAGAACAACTCGGTGCGGCCGAGGAAGCGGCGGTAGATCGCGCGCCGCAACGGCCGATACCGGATCGTGGCATCCACACCCGACGAGCCGTGTGGTGGAGTCCGGCCCGATGTCGTTGTGCCCCCAGGCGAACGAGCTGCCGACATCGAGGTTGGTGGACTCGTTGATGTCGTGATAACCGCGCAGGCGCCCGAGCCAGCTGACCTGGCTGCGCTCGTGCGACTCGAAGACGCCGGAGGTGCCCCGGTACACCTCACCGGTCGCTTCCAGGAAGAACCATGGATTCATTATCAATCGGGAAACCGAAATGCCGGCATCGTTGAGGCCTTCCTCGCCTCCGAGCAGGTTGTTCACCGCAATCGGCTGATCGACCCACGGCAACTGGTGTGGGTGAAGGGTGTTCGACTTGCCGAACTGCTGCTTGAACTTGCCCACCTTGGCGAGCAGGCCGAGCGGCAGCGTCGGAAATGTCAGGAATCCTTCCTCGACCTCGACGCCGTCGGGCGAAAACGACAGAAAGAAATCGGCGCGCGCGTAGGGATCCACCACCGCCTGGAACGTCGCCTCGACTTCGTTCAGCTCGAACCCGGGCGGCGGATTGACCTCGTTCTCTCCCACCGCGCCGAGGAAGTTGCCGATCACGGCGATGTCGGGATTGAAGATCTTCGAGGACGCGGCGGCGCCGCCATACACCGGCAACGCACCAGTCGGCCCGCCGGCGCCCTGCGCGCCCGGCGGCACCGCAGTCTCCGCCGGTGCTGTGGCGGGTGCCGTCGGCGGCGGGGGCAGCGGCGGCAGGGGAACAGCAGGTGTCGGCGCAGTGGGCTGCGTGGTTTCCGCTGCTCCGAGCTTCGCCTCGAGCGCCGCGAGCCGCGCGCCGTAGGCGTCGCGGACCGCTTCGAACTCGCGCCGCAGCTTGTCGAGCTCCTCTCGCAGCGCCTGAGGGCTGGCGGCCTGGCCCGCCGCCGGCTCCGTCTGCGCGTATGCGCTTGGTGCGAACAGCAGAAACACTGCCGGCACGATGAGAATTCCGAATATCCGTGTTGCCCGATTCATCTCAGTACTCCCAGCCCTTCTTCTCTCCTTGTTCAACCAGCCGCCAGCCCGCTCCGAGCGTCACGCCAGTAACGAACCCGACGATGTGCGCCCAGAACGCGACACCTCCGTTCGCGGCGTCCACCCCGATCGACCCGACGCCGCTGAACAGCTGCATGAGGAACCAGATTCCGAGGAAGAAAATGGCCGGGATTTCGATCAGGTCGAGGAAGAAGACGATGAACACCGCGGTCAGCACCCGCGACTGCGGGTACATGACGAAGTACGCCCCCATCACGGCGGCCACCGCGCCGCTCGCGCCAATCATCGGCACGGTCGACGACGGGTTCGCCGCGATCTGGCCGAGCGACGCGGCGGCGCCGCAGAACAGGTAGAAAAGCAGGAAGCGCGCGTGGCCGAGGCGATCCTCGACGTTGTCGCCGAAGATCCACAAGTAGAGCATGTTCCCTCCCACGTGCAGCCACCCGGCGTGGAGGAACATGCCGCTCACGACCGTCGTCCAGGAAAACGCGGCGGGGACGACGCCGAACGATTCGACCAGCAGGTGCAGCTGCCGATCGTCGAGCGTCAGCTCGAAGACAAACGCAATCGCATTCAGCGCGATCAACGCGATCGTGACGACAGGCGTCGTACGCGAGGGGATGACGTCGCTGACGGGGAACATCCGCGCAGTATACGTTCGGACCGCGACCGCGGATCGTTCAAGACTTAGACACGCTTAGGCCTGCCAAGGCTAAGACGTCACGGTTCTGACGCGCCGACCGCGCAAGCTCGATCATGATCCGTTCGAACTCTTTCTGGTACTCGGCCTGCGGGATGAAGCTGCGCCGGATCCGCAGCTCCTCTATCTCCGCCTCCAGGCTGGCGCGCTTCTGAAGGAGCTGCAGCAGCACTTCATCGGTCGGCGCCGCTCCGGCGGCAGGCTGATCGAGATAGGTGCGGCTGGCGACCGATCCATCGTCGCCGCTCGCGGCCGCCTCGCGGCCGACCCCGTCGCCATTGTCGTCGAGCAACGAGCGTTCGGTCGCGAGCTGGCCGCGGTTCTGGTAGAAGCGACGCACGCCGTTCGTGGCGGCGGCAAACGCCTCCCAGATCGAGATCCGGCCGTTCTTGTCGATGTCGGTCTGCTCGTCGGCAAACGCGTCGATGAAGTAGCCGAGGGAAGACCGTGTCGAACCGCTGCGCCAGCGAATCGGTCGCGGCCACGACGATCCGGCGCTCGCCTTTGAGGCGTTCGAGGAACGGAAAGCTCCCGGCCGTCGTGTTCACGACGACGACCTGCCCCGGCAGCCCGCCGACGAGCTCCGCCCAGTGCGCGGACTCGAGGTCGGCGCCGACGAGGTTGAACTTCGCGTCGACGCCGTCGAAGGTGCCGTGCCCGATCAGCACGACGAGCAGCAGGTCGCCGTTCGTCATGGTTCGCCGGATCGACGCGAGCGCCTGCCGCACGTTGGCCGCGGTCGACCGCGTGCGCTCGCTGCTCGAGTCGCTCAGCACCGTCACCTTGGAGGGGTCCAGCTTCATCCGATCGATCAGCATGGTCGACAGCGACTTGGTCCACTGCTGATACTGCTGGGCGTATTCTTCGCCGCCGCTCGCTCCCGACACGATGAGCGCATAGCGTTCCGCGCTGGCCGCGGCCGGCATGCAGACGATCGCCATGGCCAACGCGGCAATCGCGCGTGCTGACGTCTTCATCGCAGGCCCCATCGCCGCCGCACGATCCACTCCGACGCGAGCAGCGTCACCAGCCCGAGCAGCCACCAGCCGTTGTGCCACAGATCGCGGCGCACCGAGAGCACGGCGGCCGGCACGCTTTCCTGCAGGGTCTGCGCCAGCGCATCGATGTGATCTGACGTCACCACGCGACCACCCGATGCCGTCGCGACACGCTGCAGCAGCGGCTCGTTGAGCCGCGGATCCGCCATTTCGGCGTCGGCGCCGCCAACCAGCATCGAGGTCGATGCGGATCCGATCGCGGCGCTGCTGTCGCGCGCCTCGGCGGTCACCCGGTAGACGCCGCGTTGACTGGGTGTGAAGTGCGCCAGGTATCGCCCGGGGGTAGCGGCTTCCTGATCGACGCCAGCCCGCAGCTGTTCGAGCTTCCCGTCCGGCGTCACGACCCGGACGTCGACCACGGCATCCCTCAGCGGCTCGAACGCGGCGTTCCGGACGGCGATGCGAACCGGCAGCTTGCCGCCCGGCGCCGCACCGGCGGGCACCGTCAGAGCCACAGGTTCGGGCGCCGCGACGGCGAGCCATCGCACGGCCTGACGCCAGAACGTGTCGTACGAACGGTCGGCCGCCGGCAGCAGCATGCGCCAGCGCCAGGCCGCCTCGCCGGTGAACACCATCGCGCGTCCTTCGCCGAATCGCTGGACGGCGACCAGCGCGCGCGGGGCGCCGCCGGGCCCGCTCGTCATCGCCAGCACGCTGGCGCCCGGACGGGGACCGCCGAGCGGCGCAATCGACGCCAGCGCCGGCACCTCCTGCCAGCGCTTGCGGCTGTCGTCCGGTGTCGGCGCCAGCTGCATGATCGGGTGCGTTTCGCCATCCTGGGTGAGGACGACGCGGTTGCTCACGCCGGACATGGACGCCGGCAGGACACCGCCGCCGCGATCGTTCAGATCCAGGGGCATCACGTCTTCGATCGGCGTGTCCGTCATCCCCTGCTGCAGGAACGACTGCGCGCCGAGCACGAGCAGTCCGCCGCCGCGCTCGCCGACGAACGTGCGGGTCGCATCGAGCTGCGCGCGCGTCAGCTGGTGAGCGGCGATGTTCGCCAGCACCACCGCGTCGTAGCGGAAGAGATCTTCCGGCCGAAGCGGATAGCCATCGCGCAGCGCCGCGCTGCGCGACTGCACCGCCTGGATGTAGAACGTATTGCGCCCCTGATCGTTCCGCCCCTTCCTGACGACCGAGTCGATCTCGAGACCGGGATCGCTGGCCCAGGCGCGCTTCAGGAAACTGTGCTCGAAGCCGGGAGCGCCCTCCACGAGCAGGATGCGGCGCGGCCGCACCGGCGGCTGCACCAGCGTGCTGCGCGAGTTGTTCTCGGGCACGAGCTCGTCGGCCGCGGCCGGAATCTCAATCGTGTAGACCGTCGGTCCGCCGCGGCCGGGCGCAACCTGAAAGAGCTCCCTGACTGGCGTGCCGTCCGCGGCCGGCGTCGTGCGGCGCACCTCGATGACGCGGCCGTTCTCGAGCAGCCTGAGGTCGAACGCTTCGGTGCCGCGCCCGTGACTGACCGCGGAGACCGCCAACTCCACCCGCGAGTCGTCCAGCACCGCATCGGCGGCCGTGACGCTGACGACCTCGCGATCGAGCCGCAGCAGCGGTGAGCCGATGCCGATCGGGTAGACGGCCGGTCCGGTGGCAAGGTTCGCGTCCAGTGCCGCGCCGGTGTCTCCGCCGTCCGAGAGGAGAATGATGCCGGCGAGCGGCCGGCCGCGATACTTCTCGCGCACGGCGGCGAGCGCGCCGGACAGATCGGTCTCCCGCGCGGTCGCGGCGAGCGCATCCGGCTCGACCGGTGCGGTCGATTCGCCGAACGCGAGCACCTCCACCTGCAGCCTGTTCCGCAACGCGGGCAGCACGCTGCCGGTCAGCAGCTCGCGCGCGCGCTCGATCCGCCGCGCGCCCGGCTCGTCCTCGATCGCCATGCTGCGCGAGACGTCGACCAGCACGGCGACCACCGCGTCACGTGCGTCCGCGGCGGTGCCGCGTGCCACCGGGCGCATCAGCACGATGACGATCAGGATCAGCGTCATGAAGCGGAGGGCCGTGAGCAGGTATCGAACGCGGCTGCCGGCAGGGAATCCGCGGTAGGCGTGCCAGGCGACGCCGGCGGCGGCTGCCAGCGCCAGACACAGAGCCCACAACGGTAAGGGATTCGCAAACGTCACGGCGCAACCTTATTTCTTCGGCCGGGCAAGCGATTCGTAGTAGCGCGCGATCAGTTTGCTGTAGGCATCAGGCACGCGATCGCTGCCGCCCGCGCTGAGCCGATCCTGTGCCGCCTGTTTCGCCAGCCGCGCGGACGCGGTCGCCTCGGTCCGCTCGAGGGCCAGGTTGATGTCTTTCCGAAGCGACTGCCAGCCGCTGAAGTCCTGCTTGAACGCCTGGGTGCCGGGATCGGCCTGGCTCCACTCGTGCTTTTCGGGCGAGGTGCCGCCGACGCCGCTCTGCGGCGCGCTCTGCTGCATGCGTCCGAGCGTTTCGCGCGCCTGCTGGAGCTCGCGCGCGTACTCCTGCCGCAGCCGCTGCAGTTCGGATTCGGCGTCTGCGCCCGCCTTGCCAGACCGTCCGCCTTCGCGGCCGCCGGCCTGCTGCTGACGCGCCTCGGCGTCCGCGATTTGCCGTTCGAGCCGATCGAGCCGATTCCTGATCGCGCGTGTCTGATCGAGCTGGTTGCCCGACTCGCGCGCGTCGGCCCTCGTTCCGCCGAGCTGCTGCACGACCTTGTCGAGCGTGCGGGCGAGCTGTTCTTCCGCCGCGCCGGCGCCGCCGCCCTCGCGCATCTGCTTCGCGCCCTCGCGCATCCGCCGGCCGATCTGCTCGCGCTCGAGCTCCTGCGCCGCTTCCTTGAAACGCGCGCCGGCGGCATCCTTCGCCAGGCTCGTGACGTCGCGCTGGAGCGCGTCCATCCGATCGGCGAGCTGCTCCTTTTCGCCCGACAGCCGGCGGCGCGCCTCGGCGGTGCTGCCCTGTCCTTTCCCGAGGCGATCGGCTTCGGCGGCGATGCGCCGCTGCTCCTCGGCAATCTGCTGCGCTTCGAGCTGCAGCTCGCCGGCGGCGCGCTGCCGCGACTCGGGACTGTCGCTGCGCATCTGCCGCTCCAGATCGCGAAGACGTTCGGCCGCCCTCGCCGACTGCTCGGCCGCGGCTTTCGGATCGCCGCGCTGCAGCTCGCTCGCGCTGCCGCGCATCTGCTCGGCGGCGTCCTTCATGCCGGCGCTGTTCTGCGACTGCTGGCGGCCGCTTGGCGATTGTCCGGCCTTGCCGTCCTGCGATTGCGATTGCCCCTGGGCGTTCTGCTCGCTCTTCCGCCGCGCGAGCTCCTCCATCTGCTGGCGGAGCTCGTCCTGCTCGCGCGTCAGGCGTTCGAGCTGGCGCTTGCGCTCTTCCGCCGACAGCTTCTCGAGCTCCTCGACTTGACGGTTGATCTCTTCCTGCCGGCGCGCCAGGTCGCGGATCCGTTCGAGGGCGTCATCCTGCTTCTTCTGATCGGGACGTTCCTCGATCTGGGACCTGGACTCGTAGTTGGTGCGCTGGTGCCGCTGCAGCTCCTTGTCGAACAGCGCCGACAGATCCTCGCCCTGCCTGCCGGAGCCGCTTCCCGAGGAATTGTTCGCCGACTGCTGCATGACTTCGCGCCGCCGGACTTCCGCCTGCGCCTGCAACAGCCCCTGGAGCGCGGCCATCTCGTGTGCCAGGGCATCCTTGGTCTTCTCGCCCTGCAGGTGTTCGACCGCCCGCTGCATCGAGGCGACAGCGTTCGAGACCGGGTCGCCCGAGGACGCCCTGGGGGGCCCGGGCTGCGGCATCTGCAGGCGCTGGGGCGGCTGGAAGCGCCCGCGCGTGCGTCTCGACGTCATCTGCTCCGCCCGCGCCTTCAGCTCCGCCTGCGCCTGCGCGACCGCCTGCACGTCCTTCGACGAACGGCCGGCGTCCGATCGCCGCTCGATGTTCCAGGTCGCGCTGATGATCTCCTTCTGTCCCGCGATCAGGCTTTCGATCTGCTGGCTCGAGGCCCCGCCGCCGCCCGACTGGCTCTCCGCCGCGACGAACTCTTCGCTGAACGGGCGCACCTCGAGGAAGTACATGTCGCTGCGCGTCTCGGTCGGCCGCTTGCCGCGGCCGACGTCGCGCGCCCGCGCGTAATACGTGATCACGTCCCCCGGCCTGACGTTCAGGTCTTCCGCCGCCAGCAGATGGGATCCCACACGCACGACGTCAGACCCTGACGTCTTCGCGAATGGTACGGTCTTCGTCTGTCCGCCCGGAACCGAGTAGACGAGCTCGAGCGCATCGATGCCGTAGTCGTCCTCGGCGCGCGCCTCGATCGCGACCTCTTCGAGCGGCGTGATCTGCTGATCGCCGGCCGGACGAAGGATCCGCACATCGGGCGGCCGATCGTCCATCAACCGGATGAAGTATTCGCTGTCGGTATCGATGCTCAACCCGTCGGCGTCCGCGAGGCGGATCCGGTAGGCATCGTCGCGCGCGAGCACGAGATCGCCCTCGAGCACGCGCTCTGCCGCCCGCGAGAACGGCCGCGCCGTGCCACCCGCCAGCGTCATCTCGCCCGACGACACCGGCTTGTCTACGTGAACGCGGAAGCGCACCTTCGTGCCTTTCGGGGCATAGATGTCGCCGCCGTCGTCTTCGGTGCGCGGCCGGAGACCGGTGAAGGCGGGATACTCGTAGCGCAGCTCGATGCGTTCGATGCGCGGGGGGAACAGCGCGGAGACGGTGTATTCCTGCGAGCGTGCGCGGCCGGCGGCAACCTGGTATTTGAACGTGCGATCCACCGATTCGAACGCAAACGCAAAGGCGCCGCCGCTCGACTCCATCGCGACGGAGCGTTGCTGGTTGCCGGCCGTAACGGCAAGCTGCGGCGTCAGCTGCGTGAAGACGCGGCCGCGCGCTTTCATCGTCACGCGAATCTCGAGAGGCTTCCCGGCGATGAGCTTCACATCGCCCGGGTGTACCTCGATCTGGATCGCGCCCGGCCACAGCATGATCCACGCGGTTTCGATTGCGCGGCCGAGCGGCGGCGTCGACATGGCGAGGACGATCACCAGCGTTGAAAGGCCGGCGGCGGCCGCGAGCGCGCGACGGCGCAGACCTTCGGTCGACACGATGTGCGCCGGCGTAATGTCGTCGAGCCGGCGGACGGCCGCGGCAACCAGCAGCGGCCGGAATGCCGGATCCGCCGCGAGGTGCGAATCCACCGCCGTCACCAGCGCATCGTCGAAGGCGAGTACTCCGGGAAGCGAGGCGGCACGCTCCTCGACGAACCGTGCCACCTGCTCGTCGGTCGGGCGCGGATGCATGCCGCGCGCGACCGCGATGGCTGCGCCAACCGCTGCAACCACCGTCGCCAGCCCGAGCAGCACGAGCAGCGCGCCCGCAGGCGCGAACAACCCGTAGGTGACAAGTCCTGCCAGGCCTGGAATGGCGGCGGCGGCGGAGGCGCGGGCGGCCACCCGGAGGCCTTCGTCGGCGAACCAGCGGCGCCGCACGGCGGCGAGAAACTCGCGTAACTGCTCGTTCGTATCCATGACGTCGTTATCCGATCGCGCTACGCCCGCACCCTTCCGACGAACGATTCCGCGACCAGCGCGGCCAGCATCAGCAACAACCCGTACCGCCAGTAGCTCTGACTGGCCTCCGCCTCCTGGGCCTGCAAGGCCAGGGCAGGCGCGGTGTCGCCGGAAGTCCTGAACATCGCCTTGAAGTCGTCGGCGTTCAACCGCATCGTGTCCGCTTCGCGCGCGTCCACGTTGACGGTGATGGCGCGCCGTCCGCCCTCGAGCTGGTACACGCCCGGCCGCGCGTCGACCCCGGCGGGCGCCTCGCCCACGGTGAAATCGCGGGCCGCTTCATGACGGCTCGCGGCGTGACGCGCGGTTTCGATCACGAACGGCACGAACGCGGGGTGCAGCGGAAAATCGTTCCAGCGCCGATCGAGGTCCGACGCGAACAGCACCACCCGTCCCTTGCCTTCCATGCGCTCGAGCAGCGCGGGCGCGCCGTTGCTGAACCTGGCGGCAATCTCCCATCCGTCCGGCGCGACACGCCACGCGCGGTCGAACCGGACCTGGCCGAGATTGGCGAGCAGCGGGCCAAAGGGGCTGAAGATGGGATGGCGGAGATCCGTCGCGGCGAACCGCAGCGGCACGTCACGCAAGTCGATCGGCGAGAGCGACGGCTGCCACCCGAAGACAGTCGAGAGGACGGCGCCCTCGAGGTCGGGCGCCGCGGTGATCAGCAGCCCGCCGCCGGCGCGGGTAAATGCCGCGACGGTCTCGCGGGCGCGCCGATCGAGGCCCCGCGTCGCCGTCAGTACAATCAGCGACGTCTCCGACAGCTTCTCCGCCGGGAGCTTCGAAAACGCGGGTCCGGTCGTCCTGTCCACCGCAACCCCGCCTTCGTCGGCAGACGCGGATTCGAGCGCACGCGCGACATAGAATCCGTTGCTCGAACCGTACGACACGATCAGCACGCGCGGCTGCGCGCCCGATCCCAGCGCACGAAAGCGGGTATCGTCCGCGGCGAATCCGTCCGGATCCTCGAGCGACAGGGCGACGCTGCCCGACACGGGCGTGCGTATCTCGATCGGGACGTCGATCGAGGAAGCCGGCGCCGCGTCGTAGGCGACGGTGGTCAGCTCCCGATCGTCATGCCGCACCCGCAGCCGGCCAGACTTCCGCTGGCTCCAGCCGTTGTGCAGCGTTGCGACGAACCGTTCGGGCTCGACACTCACCGCGGTAATCGACAGGTTTCCGCGTGCTGGTCCTACATCCTGCAGGTCGACCGTCCATCCCGTCGGCAGCGACATCGGCTGCGCGCCCTCCCATCCCGAACGCTGCAAGTCGCTGACGATCACCAGCGTGCCGCCGCCACCCTCCGCAACCTCCGCCGCCTTGCGAACGAGCGGCGCGTAGCGGGTCGCCCCGAACGACGGTGACAGTTCCGCGAGCGACGCCTTCGCGTCCGCCTTGGTACCGGGCTCGGCGACGAGCTGCGCCCGTTCGTCGAAGGCAATCACCGCCACTCGTTCGCCGGACGGCGCGCTGTCGATGGCGCCGCGCGCCAGATCCAGCGCTTTCGCGAACTGACCGGCGCCGCTCATGCTGTACCGAGCGATCGATGGCAATGACGCGCGTGCCCGGCGAGGCCGCCGACGGCGCGTACAGGCCTGGCAAAGGCCGCGGCGAGCAGAAGCAGCGCGGCGACGCGGGCCGCCAGCAACAACAGGTCCTGCAGGCGACGGCGCCTGGAACGCTGGATCGGCGAGCGCCGCAGCAGGCGCACCGCCGTGAACGGGACCTCCGGCGCGACGTCGCGGCGGAGCAGGTGCAGCACGATTGGGATCGCGATCGCGATGGCGCCGAGCAGGAACGCGGGGTAGAGGAAGGACATGCGCCGCTCCCGCTACTTTCTCCGGCTCCGCGCGTCCAGGTACGCCAGCAGCGCGAAGTCCAGCGGCTGCGACGTGTCCAGCTGGACGTAATCGATGCCGGCGCCGCGCAGCGCGCGATCGTACTTGAGGGTCAGGCCGGCCAGCTCGCGCAGATACGCGGTGCGGATGCTCGCCGGTTCCGTCACCAATTCCTGATCGCTCTCGAGATCCTTGAACTTCGCCGAACCCTTGAACGGAAACGTCAGCTCGTTCGGATCGAGGAGCTGGAAGACGATCACGTCGGAGCCGCGGAACTTCAGGTGCCGCAGGCCCTGGATGATTGGCTCCGGCTCGTCGAGGAGATCCGAAATCAGCACCACCAGGCTGCGTTTGAGCAGCGCCTCCGCGAGCTGGTGAAGCGGCCGCCCGACGTCGGACCGCTTGCCGGCCTGGATGCGCTCGAGGCCGAGCAGCAGCGCGTTCAGGTGGCCGGGGCGCGCGCTCGCGGGAAGCCGGAACGCGATCTTCTCGTCGAACGCCATCAGCCCCGTTGCATCGCGCTGACGATGCATCAGGAACGCGAGCGACGCCGCGAGCACCGACCCGTACTCCATCTTGCTCATCGGCGCGGCGCCGCGATACGCCATCGAGGCGCTGACGTCGAGCAGCAGGTGGCACTCGAGATTGGTTTCTTCTTCGTACTTCTTGACGTAGTAGCGATCGCTGCGCGCGAACACCTTCCAGTCGAGCGTGGACAGATCGTCGCCGGGAAGGTACTGGCGGTATTCGGCGAACTCGACGCTGAACCCTTTGTAGGGACTTCGATGCAGACCGGAGAGGAACCCCTCCACCACCGTCCGCGCCTTCAGCTCCATCGTCCCCAGCCGGGCGATGATGGCGGGGTTCAGGAAGCGGAGATCGCGGGTAGCGGCGGTGTCGGCCATCGCTACATCCCGCTTCGCGGTGGGGGCACCGCCTCGAGGAGCTTCTCCACGAGTTTGTCCGACGTGATGCGCTCGGACTCGGCGTAGAAGTTCGGGATGACACGGTGCCGCAGCACCGGCAGCGCCAGCGCCTGGATGTCGCCGACCGAGACGTGATATCGCCCGTGCAGCAGCGCGCGCGCCTTCCCGGCGAGGATGAGCGCCTGCGACGCCCGCAGCCCGGCGCCCCACTTCACCCATTCGCGCACGAACGCATGATCGGTCTGGCGGCCGGGCCGCGAGGCGTCGACCAGCCTGACCGCGTATCTCGCGACATCTTCCGCGACCGCCACCTGCCGGACGAGCTGCTGGATTTCGAGGATGTCCGGTCCGCCCAGCACCCGATCGGGCACCTCCATGTTGACGCCAGTCGTTTGCGTCACCACCCTGACTTCCTCGTCCTCCGCGAGGTAGGTCATCACGACGTTGAACATGAACCGATCGAGCTGCGCCTCCGGAAGCGGATACGTGCCTTCCAGCTCGATCGGGTTCTGCGTGGCGAGCACGAAGAAGGGCGGATCGAGCGCATAGGTGCGGCCCGCCGCGGTGACGTGGTACTCCTGCATCGCTTCGAGCAGCGCCGCCTGCGTCTTCGGCGGCGTGCGGTTGATCTCGTCGGCGAGGATGATCTGCGCGAAGATCGGCCCCTTCATGAAGCGCAGCGAACGGTGCCCGTCCTCCTCGTCGAGCACTTCCGTGCCGGTGATGTCGGCGGGCATCAGGTCCGGGGTGAACTGAATGCGCTTGAACGAGAGATCCAGGATCTGCGCGAGCGTCTTGATCAGCAGCGTCTTCGCCAGTCCAGGCACGCCGGTGATCAGGCAATGGCCTCCCGTGAAGAGCGCCATGAGCACCTGATCGATGACCTGATCCTGACCGACGATCACCTTGCGGATCTGCGTGAGGATGCGCTCCCGTCCCACCGACACCCGCTCGGCGACGGCGGGGAGGTCGGCCGGCGATGCGGCGGTTCTCTTCAGGCCAAATGCGGCAGTCGTGTCCATCAGTGCGTCAGCGAGTAGATGATTTCGTTGATCTGCATCCGGTAGGCCTGCGCGGTGAACCGCACGTAGCCGGGATAGTCCGTGACGTTGGACCACTCCCAGCCATCGCCCATGTCGGTATTCCAGTTGATCAGCACCATCGCGCGGCCGTTGTCGTCCTCGATGGCGCGCAGGCGCGCCACGTAGCCGCCCTTTTCCCAGGTTCGTCCAGAGAGAAACGAGCCGAGCCCGGGGGTCTGCGGGTATTCGTCAATCTGATAGAAGCAGTTGAAGATCGGATGCTGCGGCGGCAGATCGACGATGCGCCGGTCCGGGAACACGCGCTTCAGCTCGCGCTCGAGGTTCGCCCATTCGACCGGACCATGGAAGTCGTCGAACGTCAGCGTGCCGCCGCGCAGCAGGAACTCGCGGAGCAGCGGAACCTCCGAATCGCGCAAGCGAAGCGTCCCGGGTTCGACGATGTAGATCCAAGGGAGAGTCCACAACGCGGGATCTTCGATCGACACCACCACCGGATCGTTGACCTGGATGGATGTGACGGTCTTCACGCGCCGCGAGAGGTTCTGCTCCGCCGCCGGGTAGTCGATCGTCCAGCACTCGTTGTACGCGTCGCAGCCCTGAGAGGCCGGAACGTTCCAGGCCTGGTAGTGGATGCGCGCGAACGTCCATTGCAGGCCGGCGAATCGCGCGTCGGGCAATTGCGGATTCTGGGCGGTGGCTTCCGGCGTCAGCGCGGAGGAACACAGCCACAGCAGCGCCGCGGCGCACCCGAGCGCCGGGACCGCGCGCGCCAGGGCCTGCCCTGAGCGAGCCACGCGAGTCGAACGGCCGATCACTGGCGGCTCCCGCCTGGTCCGCCCGCCTGGCCGCGTCCGTCGACGATCTTGAGCAGAAGGTCCTGGGCCCGTTCGAAGCTGGGGGCGATTTCGAGCGCCGCGAGCACCTCACGCTTCGCGTCGGCGAGACGTCCGGCCGCCAGATAGCTTTCACCGAGGTCACAGTGGGCGGCCGCGAGATCCGCGGGGCCGACCGCCAGCGCGGCCTTGAACTCGCGCATCGCCAGCGGCGCGTCGCCGCGCTTGAGCGCCAGACGTCCGAGCCCGGTGTGGCCCTGCGCGTCGAACGGATCGAGCTCGACGATGCGATCGTGCGCGACCGCGAGCGCTTTCTCGTCCTGCGCCTTCGTCGCGAGCGCGGCGAGCCGGCGCGCCGGCTCGATCGCGGTGTGATCCTGAAGCAGCAGCGCCTGGTACTCCTTGATCGCGCGCGCCGAATCGCCAAGCTTCTCCGCGAGCTCGCCCATCATCGCGTGCGGACTGTCTTCCCCGATCGCCATCGGCACCAGCGCCGCCGCCTTCTCGAGCGGCTCGAACGCCGCCTTGTCGCCCTGCGCGGCGAGCGCCGCGCCGAGCGCGAGCTGCGCCTGGTAGCTGTTCGGATGCGCGGCGGCCGCGATCTTCAGCCCGGTGATGTCGGCGCCGGCGCCGCCGCCCTTCGGCTGCTCCTTGAGCGCGGCCCGCACCGTCGAAAACCGCGCGTCGAGCGATTTGTCGAACGAAGCCTGGAGCTGATCGATCGACACGCCGAGCGCCTTGTTGATCGCGGCGTCGCCTTCGGTGCCGTCGCCGTACGCTCGCACCAGCGAGCGAAGCGCGCTGGCGCCATGGCTCTCGACGATGTGATCCACGAGCAGCGAGGCCTGGTAGTAGGCGAGCGCGATGGTTTCCGGCTTGGTGAAGCCGGAGTTGAGATCTTTGAGCTTCAGCACCTGGCCGCGCTCGAGCGCCAGCGCGAACGGCAGCTCCATGTCGCGCCCCCACGCGGGCTTCGCCTGCGTCTCCTCGTACACCGAGGTGCCTTCCGTCAGCCAGCGCGGCACGCGCTGGTTCGACATCTGCAGCGTGATGACGTGCGCCATCTCATGCCATAACGTCGCCTGCCAGGAAAACGAACCCGGCGTGTTGCGGGCGCGCGGCGAATCCATGCTGATCACGCGCCCGAAGCAGGCGCCGAGCGCGCCGATCAGCCCGGGCAGACCGAGGTTGCGGACGGCGAAGTCGTCGTGGTTCGGGAAGATCTCGACGAGGATCGGTCCCTTCGGCGTGAACTGGTATTTGGCCGACAGCTTCTTCAGCGCGTCCTGCGCGAGCGGCATCGCATACTCGCGGATGACCGGCGCCTCTTCGGGATCGAGCTTCAGGATGATGTCGCCTTCGCGGATCACCTCGAACTTCTCGAGCTTGTCGAGCAGCATCAGCAGGTTGTAGGTGACGCGATCGTAGGGATCTTCCTTGAACGACCGCTCGAGGGCGCGCCGCGCTTCCGCCTCCTCGCCCGTCCGCATCAGGTGCATGCCGAGGTCGCCATACGCGCGCGTGTTCGACGGATCGAGCGCGATCGCCTGCCGCGTGAGCGCCACCGCTTCGTCGAACCGGTAGTTGCGCGCCGCGAGATCGCCGGCGACTCGATAGACCTCCCCGTAGGCCGGATTGATGGCGAGGACCTGCTTCACCTGTGCTTCGAAGTCCGGACGGTTGTCGCGGACGTAGGCGATGCCGGCGAGGAGCGACCGCGCTTCGATGTGCGACGGATTCGTCTCGAGCACCTCGTCGATCTGCTCGCGCGCTTCGGCATAGCGCGTGTTGTCCAGTTCGAGGTTGGCGAGCAGCAGGTGCGCGTCCGCCAGACCGGGATCGATCTCGAGGGCGCGCTTCGCCGCTTCGGCCGCGGCCGGCGGGTTCTCGTCGGCGAGCGTGCGCGCGAGCCCGGCATGCGCCGGCGCCCACTTCGCGTCGGCGTCGATCGCCTGCTTGAAGGCGCGCAGCGCCTCAGCCGGATTGTATTTTTCGTAGAACAGTGTGCCGAACGCGGTCTCGACCCCGGGATCGACCGGACTGGACGCGGCGCGATAGAGCGCCACCGCCTCACGCGGACGGCCGAGCGCATGCGCGGCGCGCGCGGCCCGGAACGTCGACTCGGTGTCGCCGCCGCCGCTCCCCTCACGCATCACCGTGTTCAGATGCGTCGCCGCCGACTGAGCCTGACCGATCCGCTGCAGCAGCAGCCCGAGTTCGAGCGCCGCCTCGCCGCCGGGCGTCTGCGCGGCGGCCGGCTCCAGCAGCCGGCGCGCTTCGTCGGTACTGGCCGCGGCGGACGAGAAGACGACCGAGCAGCGCGGCGGCATCGGAATCCGTCGCCGGCCGGGTTTTCGCCAGCGCTTCAGCCTCTTCCAGCCGCCCATGCGCAACCGCGCGGCGGCCCTGACGGGCGAACGACTCACCCGCCTGGCTCGTGCTCTGCGCCGATCCGAACGACGAACTGACCGTGGTCGCACACACGCCAATGAGGATGGCGGCCAGCGGCCGCATCGACACCGGGAAACGACGGTGCCCGTGTGTGCCTTGCATTGAGTTGATTCGATTATAAGACACGGTCCTCATTCACTTTGACGCCGTCCGCCTCCGCGCGGTCGTGGCTCCCTGACCGCGCTACGGCGCGACAAGCAAGGACAAGGCCCGTTATTAGCGAGTTATCGGCTGGAGCCGGTCCCGGACGATGGGGCGGAAGAACTGTGTAACTCGTAGACGTGGACGGGACGGCCCTCCCATTTCGCCTGCACGAGCGGCCGGATGTCCGGCATCGCGTCGAGCACGTTCAGGATCGTGTCACACCGGTTGCCGTAGAAGGCGCAATTCACCGTGACGTGGGTGACCCCGCGCTGTCTCAGCAGCCGGAACGCGTCCGCGTCCGGAAAGCCCGCAAGTCCTCTGGCGACATCGGTATAGTCGGGTGGGAAGAAGCCGCTGTAGCCGTTCACCATCGCCGCGCCGTGCCAGACGGAGAAGTACATGTAGATCAGGTTGTCGTCCAGATCGGCGAGCTGCCGGGGGAACGGAAACTCGGCCAGCACGACGTCCGTTCGTCCCGCCAGCGAGGCGTAAACGGGTGGGGGGGAATGCCACACCGGCCGCAGCCGGAGGATCGGCTGGAAGTCCACCATGACGGCAACCACGAGCAGGCCGAAGACGATATGGCCCCTCGTCCCTGGGTGCCGCCGCAGAATTCGCCGCGCGCCGAATCCCGACAGGATCGCCAGGCTGAGGCCGACCAGAATGCTGAACCGTGCGGGGACGCGCAATCCGCGGATTGGCGGGAACCACTCGTACAAGGCCGGGTACAGCAAGCCGTTGAACCCGAGCGATCCGTCGAACGCGACAAAGAGACCAGCGAGCGCCGCCAGTCGAGTCGTTCCGATCGGCGGCAGGAGCCCAGCGCCCGACAGGATCAGGGGGCTCAATCCCGGAAACAGCGCCCGTTCCGGTTTACGGCCTGGCAGCGTAATCGTCCCGTAGCGCGCGCTGCGAAGATCGGCGCGCAGGTAGTCGGCCGGCGTGGCGCTCAGGTCCGTCACGGTGCCGACGTCGCGAGCGCCTTTGCGCGCCTGCGCCGCCAGGTACGGCCGCGCGAGCGGGATCGCGATCACCACGGCGACGGCAGCCGCGGCAAAGGCCGGCTTGATCAGACGGCGGAGTGCGACCCGGCGCACCCTGCACAACACCGCCGAGACTGCGACGCTGTACAACGCGAAAAAGACGCCGTAATAGAGCGACGAGTAGAGCTGCGCCACCCAGCACAACGCCGCGACGGCCGCATCGCGGAGACGGAGCGTCCCGATCGCGCGATCGATCGCCAGGAGCGCCAGCGGCATCCACGCGGTCATCTGAAGCTCGAGGTGGCTGTAGTGCTCGAAGCGATAGGGATAGAAGCCAAAGATGATCCCGGTGATGAAGGCGGCACGCGCGGACCCTGTCCATTTGAGCGCGAGCAGATAGGCGGCCGCGGCTGAGAGCAGGAACCCCGAGAGGAACAGCACGTTGTACACGACGACCGGGTGCAGGCCGATCGCGACGAGCGGCGCCGCCATCACCGACGGCAGCAGCATCGAATCGGAGTAGGTGAGCGTCAGCGGCTCGGGATGAAAGATGTTCGCGTCGAACAGCGGCCGCGGATCGCCGGTCAGCTGCCGGTAGACCCACGACATCCGCCAGATCGAAAACAGCGGGTCGCCGAGATCGGGAACCGAGGACATCGCGGAGAGCTGCGGGTGCAGGAGAATTGCGGCGACCGCGCAGAAACCGAGGATGGCCGCGAGGTGTGCTTTCCCGGCCCCCGGCCCCCGGTCCCCGGCCCCTGAACCATCAGCGTCCGGCACGTACAGACGGTCGCGCAACCTGCGCCAGGACGAACCGCTGACGCCCAGGAACCCCGTCCGGCGATCGAGCGCGACGCGCAGCGCGACAATGCCGAGCGCGATCAGGAGGCCGCGGTCCGGACTGCGCGCGGAGATGCGGACGCCTTCTGTCCGGCTGAAGAAGCCGCCGGTCAGCACGATCGCGGCGACCCCGAGCGACGCGAGCACGAGCGAGGACGTCGAGAAAGACGCTGAGGCGCCGGCGCACGGTCAGTCCGCCCTCAACCCGAGCGCCCGCTCCTCGACGCGGATGCGCGCGCGAAGCAGCGCCGCAAAGGCGGCGACGACGGCGGCGCCGCTCCAATACGCGCCCGACAGCAGCGCGAAGCCGGCCAGCTCACCCATCACGCCGAGATAATTGGGGTGCCGCATGAAGCGGTATGGGCCGGCGAGGGTGCGCGCCGAGCCCGGGGGCACGAGCACGCGAAACGTCCAACGGGATCCGAGCGTGGAGATCGCCCAGTACTTCACCAGCTTTCCGGCAACGAACACCGCGAGGCCGGCGAGCGCGAGGCTGCTCCATCCGCGCCGCAGCAGCCACGATTCCACGATCATCGCCGCGAAGCCGCCCGGATAGATCACCTGCATCGCCGGATACACATCGTCTCGCGGCTCGAGCGCGCCGGCGTCGCGAAGCGCGCGCTCGTTCCGCCACGACAGCGCCGCTTCGGCGAGCATCGGGACGAAGGCGAGGATACCGAGGATCGCAAGACGCAGATACACGCGGATCATCGCGGCATCGGCGTCAGGGGTCGGCCCGGCCGAGGACGACCGCGCTGTTCTTGGATCCGAATCCGAGGCAGTTGCACAGCGCGGCGACCGGCGCCGCGGGCCGACCGGTGTTGGGGATGAAGTCGAGGTCGCAGGCAGGATCGGCCTCCGCCTGGTTGATCGTGGGCGGCAGGAATCCTTCCTTCAAGGCGAGCGCGCTCGTCACGATGCCCGCCGCCCCGCTGGCGCCCTGCGGGTGGCCGATCATCGACTTCGTCGACGAGCCCGGAACCGAATCGGCGAGGCGCCCGAACAGCTGCCGGACGCAGCGCGCCTCGACGGCGTCGTTGAGCACGGTCGACGTGCCATGAAAGTTGACGTAGCCGATTTCCTCCAGGGCGCGGCCGGAGCGTTCGATCGCGAGCTGCATCGCGCGCACGATCTGTTCGCCGTCGGGATCCATCTGGACGCGATGATACGCGTCGCACGTCGATCCGTGACCGTCCACCGTGGCGTAGATGGTCGCGCCGCGCGCCCGCGCGCGGTCCTCGCGCTCGAGCACCACCATCCACGCGCCCTCACCGAGCACGAAGCCGTCGCGGCCGTTGTCGAACGGCCGCGACGCCGCGGCCGGCATGTCGTTGTAGCGCGTCGCGACGGCGCGCATCTTCGAGAAGCCGAAGATCATGCCTGGCGTCACGCAGGCGTCGGCGCCGCCGGAGAGAATCACTTCCGCTTCGCCGGCGCGGATGAGGGACGCCGCATACGAGATCGCATCGGTGGAGCTGGTGCAGCCGGTCGAGAGCACGTGGCTGATGCCGTGCAGCTCCAGCGCGATCGAGATCTCGCTCGAGATCATGCCGACGATCGACACGGGAATCGCGTACGGCGTCACGCGCTTCCAGCCGTCGTTGAAGAACTCGTAGTATTGCCGCTCGGCGACGTCGATGCCGCCGGCGCCGCTGCCGACCAGCACGCCGGCGCCGGGCTCGGCCAGCCGCAGGCCGGCGTCGTGCCAGGCTTCTCGCGCCGCGATCACCGCAATCAGCGACGCCTTCGAGTACCGGCGCGGGTCGGCGCGCCCGTGCGCCGTTCTGCCCGCCGTTCTTCGCGCGCCCGGCAATCGTCACCGCGTCATCGATCGAGACGGCGGGAACAGGAGCGGCCACGGTGCAGGGAAATGCGGAGGCGTCGAAGTCGGTGATCGCGCGTGTCGCGCTGCAGCCTTGACGGACGTGCTGCCAGAAGCGGTCGCGGCCGACGCCATAAGGTGAGACCACGCCGATGCCCGTGATTGCGACACGGGGCGCGCCCGACGCCATCCCTCTATGATGTATCCAACTACGTGCCAACTGCCAACTGCAAGTGAGCGCGCCTACGTACCATGTGCGACGTGCGACGTGCCACGTGCGACGTGCCACGTGCGACGTGCGACGTGCCACGTGCGACGTGCTTACGTGCCACGTACATTCTTACGTCCCACGTGCGACGTGCGACCTGCGACGTGCCACGTGCGACCTGTCACGTGCTATGTGCTATGTGCTGACGTGCTAAGGTGTCGGCGTGCCGGCAGCCGGGGCGGCGGCGATCTCGTGGCTGGGTGCGGCCGCCTTCGCGGCATCGCTGGGCTGGTTTCTCTACTGCTATCTCGTCACCTGGGGCGTCCCGGCGCCGGAGGGTCCTGTCGCGCGCCCGGTGCTCGTCGACGTCGCCCTCTTCTCCTTCTTCGCGCTGCACCATAGCGTCTTTGCCAGGACCGGCCTGAAAGCCCGGCTCGTGCGCCTGGTGCCGGTTGAACTCGAACGCTCGCTGTACACCTGGATTTCCAGCGCGCTGTTCGTGCTCGCCTGCACGCTGTGGCAGCCGGTGCCGGGCGTGGTGTATCGCGCCGAAGGGCTGGCCGCCGTTGCCGGCTACCTGGTGCAGGCCGCGGGAATCGCACTCACCCTCTACGCCGGACGCAGCATGGACTTCCTCGATCTGGCCGGCGTGCGGCAGGTCCAGATTGCCGCGCGCGGCCGCCAGCCCGCGCACGTCGCGCTGCAAACCACCGGCCTGTACGGATTCGTGCGCCACCCGCTGTACTTCTCGTGGGTGCTGATGGTCTTCGGCTCGCCGGCCATGACCGCCACACGCCTCACGTTCGCGCTGACGAGCACCGCGTATCTCGCCATCGCGATTCACTGGGAGGAGCGCAGCCTCGTCGGGCTCTTCGGCGGAGCTTACGTGCAGTATCGCCGGCACGTGCGGTGGCGGATGATCCCTTATCTGTACTAGCCGCGGAATTTCACTAAACGCGGATCTTCGCGGATTTCCGCGGATTCGGCGCAGCCTGCCGCGCCATTGGCGCGGGCGTGTGCAGGTGAGCCGAGGAATGCGAACGCTCACGCGCCATTCATGCGTTCGTATTCCCCGGCTCACCTGCACGCGCCAGCCCGGCCGACGGCCGGGCTGCAGGCTGCCTGACGTGCGACGTCCGTGCCGCGGCAGCTGTCACATCACCTGAGGATGCGTTTGATGAAGATCTGCATCTTCGATCAATCCGCGTAAACCCGCGAAATCCGCGTTCCGTTTAGAATCCGAGTAATCCGCGAAAATCCGCGTTCCGTTTCAATCCAGTAGATCCGCGAAAATCCGCGTTCCGTCTACAATCCGAGGAATCCGCGAAAATCCGCGTCTTTGCTATGATTCGCTGATGTCCGCGTCCACCCGCGGGTTCGCCGTGACCGCTATCTGAACCGTGCCTGACGCTCCTCCACTCCCATCCGAGCTTCCGGTCGTACCGCTGCGTGGCGCCGTCGTCCTGCCGATGACGGTTGCGCCGCTGGGCGTGAGCCGCCCGATCTCCGTCGAAGCCGTGAACCGCGCGCTGGCGGGGGATCGCACGGTCCTGCTGCTGCTGCAGAAAAACGACGCCGAGGAGCCGACCGCCGACGATCTCCACCGCGTCGGCACGGTCGCCGTGATCCGGCAGATGTCGAAGGCGCCGACCGGGATGCGCGTGCTCGTCGAGGGCATCGTGCGCGGCCGCGCCGAGTTTCTCCAGAACGAGCGCGGCATGCTGCAGGCGCTGCTCAAGCCGCTGCCCGAGCACTCGGAACGGACGATTGAAATCGACGCGCACATGCGCCGCGTCCAGGAGCTGGTCGACCGCGCGCTGGGGCTGGCGACCGGGCTGTCGCCCGATCTGAAGACGCTGGTCTCGACGCTCGACGATCCGCTCCGCATCGTCTATCTGCTCGCCAGCCTCCTCGACATGAACGCCGAGGACAAGCAGAAGATGCTCGAGGAGAACAGCCTGACCGTCAAGCTCGACGCCGTCTCGATGGCGCTGTCGCGCGAGATCGAAGTGCTCGAGGTCAAGGGACGGATCGAGTCGCGCGCCGAGAAGGAGATCACCGACGCGCAGCGCCAGTACCTGCTCCGCCAGCAGATGAAGGCCATCCAGTCGGAGCTGGGTGAAGGCGACTCCGAGGCGCAGGAGCTTCGCCGCCGCGTCGAGGAAGCCAAGCTGCCCGAACAGATCCAGACGGTCGCGATGCGCGAGGTGGATCGCCTCGAGCGCATGACGCCGGCCTCACCCGAATACCAGATGATCCGGACGTATCTCGACTGGGTGCTCGACGTCCCGTGGGAAAAGCCCACGGTCGATCGCCTCGATCCGGTCGAGGCGCGAAAGGTGCTCGACGAAGATCATTACGACCTCGACAAGGTCAAGGAACGCATCGTCGAGTACCTCGCCGTACGCAAGCTGAAGGGGGACATGAAAGGTCCCATCCTGTGCTTCGTCGGCCCTCCCGGCGTCGGCAAGACCTCGCTCGGACAGTCGATCGCGCGCGCGATGACCCGCAAGTTCGTTCGCATCTCGCTCGGCGGCGTGCGCGACGAGGCCGAGATTCGCGGCCACCGGCGCACCTACATCGGCTCGATGCCGGGGCGCATCGTTCAAGCGATGAAGACCGCGGGATCGTCGAATCCCGTGCTGATGCTCGACGAGATCGACAAGGTCTCCGTCGGGATCCAGGGCGATCCGGCGGCGGCACTCCTCGAGGTGCTCGATCCCGCGCAGAACCATTCGTTCCGGGACCACTATCTCGAGATTACGATGGATCTCTCGCGCGTGCTGTTCATCGCGACGGCCAATCAGCTCGGCACGATTCATCCGGCGCTGCTCGACCGGATGGAGCTGATCACGCTGAGCGGATACACCGAGGACGAGAAGGTGCACATCGCCCGGATGTACCTGATTCCGCGGCAGCGCGACGAGCACGGCCTCAAACCCGAGCAGATCGAAATCACCGAGGCGGCGCTGCACCGGACGATCGGCGAGCACACACGCGAAGCGGGCGTTCGCTCACTCGAACGGCAGATCGGGACGATGGCGCGGAAAGTTGCGGCGCGGGTTGCCACCGATCCCGCGTATACGGCGCGCATCGATGCGCCGGACGTGGACGACTACCTCGGTCCGCCGCGATTCCGATCGGAAAGCTCGTTCCGCACATCGCGGCCGGGCGTTGCGACCGGACTGGCCTGGACCGAGACCGGCGGCGATGTTCTCTTCGTCGAGGCGGCGCTGCTGCCCGGCGGTAACAGCCAGCTCACGCTGACCGGACAGCTTGGCAGCGTGATGCAGGAATCCGCCCGCGCCGCGCTTTCCCACATCCGGCAGCAGGCGGCGGCGCTCGGACTCTCCCCGGAATTCCTGACCAAGCACGACATCCACGTGCACGTCCCGGCCGGCGCGATTCCCAAAGACGGCCCCTCCGCGGGCGTGACGATGGCGACCGCGATCGTGTCGGCGGCCAAGGGCGTGCCGGTGCGATCGGACGTGGCGATGACGGGAGAGATCACGCTGTCGGGACTCGTGCTGCCTGTCGGCGGCATTCGCGAGAAGGCGCTGGCGGCGCGGCGGCAGGGAATCACGACGGTCATTCTTCCGTTGCTGAACCAGCAGGATCTGTCGGAACTGCCCGCCGAGGTGCGCGACGAGATGAAGTTCGTACCGGTGAGAACGCTGGAAGAGGCGCTGGCGGTGGCGCTTCCGCCTGCCCCCTGATCGCTGCCGTTGCGCTCAGTCTTCTTCTACATCTCCGGCCACGGGTTCGGCCACGCCTCACGGCAGATCGAGGTCGTCAACGCGCTCGGCGCGCTCGCCCCCGACGTGCCGATCCACATCCGCACGCTCGCGCCGGAATGGCTCTTCACGCGTACGCTGCGCGTTCCCGTCACCTTCTCGACAGTCGAATGCGACACGGGCGCCGTCCAGAAGGACAGCCTGCACCTCGACGAGCGCGCCACCATCGAGCGGGCCGCGCGGTTTCACGCGAGCCTGGCGGAACGGGCGTCAGCCGAGGCCGCGAACCTGACGCGCGCCGGCGCGGCCGTTGTCGTGTCGGATGCGCCGCCGCTCGCCTGTGCCGCCGCCGCACGAGCCGATGTTCCCTCGATCGTCGTCGCGAACTTCACCTGGGACTGGATCTACCAGGCGTATCCCGAGCAGCTTGCCGACGCGCCGGAATTGCTCCCGGCAATTCGGCGGGCCTACACTTGCGCGGCCGCCGGCTGGCGGTTGCCCATGCATGGCGGCTTCGAAACGTTCGGGACTGTCGACGACATGCCGTTCGTCGCCCGGCATTCGCGCCGCGATCCGGGCGACGTGCGGCGCGCGTTCGATCTGCCTGCCGATCGCCCGCTCGTGCTCGCGTCGTTCGGCGGACTGGGCGCGGACGACATCGACGTGCGCAGGATCGACTGCGCCGGAGAATTCCAGATTCTCGTGACGATCAGAGACGGTGCGAACGCCGACGGGCCGCCGGGCATCCGCCTGCTTCCCGAAGCCACGCTATACGATCGCGGCTACCGGTATGAGGATCTCGTTCACGCCGCGGACGTGGTCGTGACGAAGCCGGGATACGGGATCATCGCGGAGTGCATCGCGAACGGCGCGGCGATACTGTATACGTCACGGGGACGGTTTGCCGAGTACGATGTCCTCGTTGCCGAGATGCCGCGATTCCTCCGCTGCGGATTCATCGATCACGAGGCGCTGTTTACCGGCGCATGGCGTGAACCCGTGCGTGCGCTGCTGGGCGCGCCGCCTCCACCCGAGACGGCGGCAACAAACGGCGCGGAAGCGGTCGCGCGGCGTCTGCTGGAGTTCCTGAGGTGAAGCTCGGCTCCCTGCTCGAGGCAGACGCCAACATCACGCCGGCAAGACTTCGCTTCTACAGGACGCTCGACGCGATCGGGCTGTTGCTGCTGGTGGCGGGGATCGTCGTCAGCATCACCGGCGGCAGGCGCTACGAATTCCCGGCCTTCACGATTTCGCTTCGATCCGAGTCGCGGTTCTTTTTCTGGGGCGCCATCCTTCTGCTGATCCCGTACATCCGCAATCCGAAAGGGTCGCTGGCTGCGCGCTACCTCGCCGCGGCGCGCGGACCGGGGCCGTCGGACGAAACGGAGCTGTTCGGCGCCCGCGGTCAAAGTACCCCCCGGCGCATCGCCGGAGTGGCAGGCCTGATCCTTGGCTTCGGTGCACTCGTCGCCGCGCTCACATGGCCGCAGGCCGGGCATCCGTACTGGGTGTCGGACCTCGGCGATCCGCTGTTCTCGATCTGGCGGGTCGCGTGGGTCGGCCATCACCTGCCGTTCAACCTGACGACCGTCTTCGACGCGAACATCTTCTACCCCGAACAGCACACGCTCACCTACTCGGATCCCGTGCTCGTGCCATCGGCGATGGTCGCGCCGCTCCTGTGGATGGGCGCGCATCCGGTGGTCGTCTACAACCTGTTGTTCCTCTCCGGATGGGTGCTTTCCGGCGTGACGATGTATCTGCTCGTGCGGTCGCTGACGGGCGAGCGCGCCGCCGCCGCGATCGCCGGCGCGATCTTCGCGCTGTATCCGTTCCGCTACGAGCACTACAGCCATCTCGAGCTGCAGATGACGATGTGGATGCCGGTCGCGCTGTATGCGCTCCACCGCACGCTGTCGCGCGAACGGCTGCGCGACGGGCTGCTCATGGGCGTCGCCTTCGCGCTGCAGACGCTGTCGTGCCTCTACTACGGCGTGTTCTTCTCCGCGTATCTACTGCCGCTCACCGCCGTGCTGTGGATCGGGCATCGATCGGGATGGCGGGCGGTCAGAGCGCTGGCGGCGGGCGGCGCGCTCGCCGTGCTGCTGGTGCTGCCGGTGGCGATGGTTTACGCCGACAGCAAGCGCGTCGTCGGCGAGCGGGAAATGAAGATCGTCGAGTACTACAGCGCCGTCCCCGAAGACTATCTGGACGCACAGCCGCGCAGCCGGCTGTACGAGAATTTGATCGCGGTCGGCGCTCCCGATCCCGAGCGAGCGCTGTTTCCCGGGTTCCTCTCGGTCGCGCTTGCCCTCGTCGCGCTCTGGACGCCGCTGTCCGCCCCGCGCATCGGGTATGCGGTCGCGCTCGCGTTTGCGTTCGACGCGTCGCTCGGCATGAACGGCTGGACCTACCCCTGGCTGCACGAGCACATCGGGGCGTTCCGCAGCCTGCGGGTGCCGGCGCGCTTCAGCATGCTTGCGGGGATGACGCTGGCCATCCTCGCCGGCTACGGCTTCGCGCGAATCGTCCGCCGCTGGCCGTCCCGCCGGATGGCCATCAGCGCGGGAGCGCTGGCGATCGTCGCGCTGGAAGCGTTTCCGAGCCTCCCGATCGAGCCCGTCTGGCTGCAGCCGCCGTCAATCTATGGCTCGCTGAAGGAAGGCGAGCCGCAGGTGCTGGCGGAATTTCCGATGGCCCAGCGCGAGGAAGACTTCGCGATCGACACGCGCTATCAATACTTCTCCACCGAGCACTGGCAGCGGATGGTGAACGGCAACAGCGGCTTCTTTCCGAGGTCCTATTACGAGATGATCGAGCGCGTCCGCGAGTTCCCCGACGACCGCGCGCTGCAGTACCTGCGCGCGCGCGGCGTTACCCACGTCGGCGTCCACGGCGCGTTCTACTACGACGAACGAAGATTCAGGCAGGTCGCGGAGCAGCTCGACGCCCGCACGGACCTCGAGATGATCGCCTCCACGCGCTTTGCGGGAAGTGAATCGCGGCTGTACCGTTTTGTAAAGTGATGCCTGTTTCGGCCGCTACGCCTTTACACAGGTGACGAGCGACCAGATCTTCGGCCAGTTCACCTTGTCGATCGACACCGGCCTGACGTCTGCCTGCGCCAGAAACGCGGGCAGATCCAGATCCGACTTGAACCCGATGTGGATCGTCATCGGCGAAATCAGCCGCTCGACGCGGGAGAGAATCGGATTGGGGCTGAGGAAGTGGTTCAGGAAGATGATGCGGCCGCCTGGCCTGCACACGCGCCGCATTTCGCACGCCACCTTGACCGGATCGGGCACGACGCTAATCAGGTAGGGCGCGTAGACGATGTCGAACGAGTCGTCGGCGAACTTCAGATCGGCTGCGTCCATTTGCAGCAGCCGCATGCTGCGCAGGCCCTTGCGCGCGGCGCGCTCGCGCGCCTTCTCGAGCATGGACGAGGAGAAATCGATGCCGGTGACCGTCGCCTGTTTCGGATAGAGCGACAGGTTGATGCCGGTGCCGACGCCCACTTCGAGCACACGTTCACCCGGCTGGATGTTCATGTGCTGAATTGCCTGGATGCGGCCGGGATGGAGTGTCGGTCCGAAGATGAGGTCGTAAACCTTGGCAAGCTTGTCGTAGACGCCCTCGACGAAATCGTTTTCAACGGCGGTCACCGATAACGCGCGGGTTGCCGCATCAGACCCGGCGACGAGCTCGTCATCGTTCTCGGCTTTGCGATCGAATAAGGCCATCTACAACGTCTCCGTCCGGATGATACGCATCACCTGTTTCGCGGGTTCGTGCAAGTGAGGTGCCGCGCCCGCATGCGCGCGGCGTTTGGGAATATATCCGCAATGAACGGCTGGGGCAACTGTCATGCCTTCAGGCTTCCACCGCTTCCATTACCGACAGCGCGCTCTCGACCGCGCCCGCCGACGTCGAAATCTGGAGTCCCTGCACCCTGGGACGAATCGCCGCCGCCGTCTCGCGGGCGATGGCAATCCCTTCGGCTGCCGCGCGCCCCGCCGCCTCGGCCCGGCGCATGCGATCGACGATGGTGTCGGGAACGCGCACACCCGGCACCTCGTTCGCCATGAACTCCGCGTGCCGCAGGCTTTCGAGTGGAATCACGCTGGCGATGATCGGGATGCGAAACGCGGCAATCCTGTCGAGAAAACGTTCCAGCTCGCGGCAATCGAAGATTGGCTGCGTGATGGCAAACTCCGCTCCAGCCTCGACTTTGTACTGGAAGCGACGGATCTCGTCGTCCAGGCTCAACGCCGAGGGATTGGCGGCGACGCCGACGTGAAATCCCGTCGGCTGCCCGATTGACTGCTTGCCGATGTCGATGCCGCGATTCAGCGTGGCCACGACGTTGGTGAGCCCGATCGAGTCCACGTCGAAGACCGCGGTCGCGTCGGGATAGTCGCCAATCCTCGGCGGATCGCCCGTGACGATGAGCAGATTCCGTACGCCCATCGAATGCGCGCCGAGCAGATCGGACTGCATGCCGAGCAGGTTGCGGTCGCGGCAGGCGAAATGGAGGATCGGCTCGAGACCGGCCTGCTGCTGCACCGTCACCGCCGCCGCGAGGGCGCTCATCCTGCCGGTGGCGCGCGGACCATCCGGGACGCTGACGAGATCGACGCCGTGGATCCGCAGTTGACGCGCCTGTTCGACCAGCGCTTCCGCGCGATAGCCGCGCGGCGGAACCAGTTCCACGCTGACGACGAACGTGCCGCGCGCCAGCGCATTCGCCATGCGCGACTTCTCGGCGGGCTTGACGATCTCGACCGGCGCCGCCGCGTCACCCTGATCCGCCGATCTGACGGTCTGCGACACTTTCGCCGGCGTCAGCGCGCGCACGGCCAGCTTGATGTGGCGGATGTGCTCGGGTGTCGTCCCGCAGCAGCCGCCGACCAGCCGGACCCCGCTGTTGATGAAGCGGCGCGCGTACGACGCCATGTACTCGGGCGAGCAGAGATAGATGTTGCGGCCCTCGATCTCGCGCGGACGGCCGGCGTTCGGCTGCGCCGACAGCCGCTTGCCCGACACGCGCGCCATCCGTTCGATCGTCTCGAGCATCGCCGCCGGGCCGACGCTGCAGTTCAGCCCGACGACGTCGGCGCCATGCCGCTCGAGCTCGGGCACGAACGATTCCGGGGCGGCGCCGTCGAGCGAGTTGCCGCCCTCTTCGGTCGTCACCTGCGCGACGATCGGCAGATCGCAGACACCGCGCACGGCGCGGATTGCCGCGCCGATCTCGTTCAGATCGCGGAACGTCTCGAGCACGAACAAGTCGACGCCGCCTTCCAGCAGCGCGCGCGCCTGCTCGGTGAACCATGCTTCGGCTTCGTCGACGCCGGTGCGCCCCCACGGCTCGATGCGAATCCCGAGCGGGCCAATCGCCCCGGCCACCCACGCCTGCTCGCGCGCCGCATGACGCGCGATGCGCGCCCCCTGGACGTTGACCGCATGCACGCGATCCGTGAGGTTGAACGCGGCGAGCTTCACCTTGTTGGCGCCGAAGGTGTTCGTCTCGATGATGTCGGCGCCCGCGCGCACATACTGCTGGTGCACCTCGGCGACGAGATCCGGCTGCGTCAGGTTCAGCTCGTCGAACGATTTGTTCAGGAAGATCCCCTTCGCGTACAGCATCGTCCCCATCGCCCCGTCGCAGACGAGAACGCGGCGATCCAGCTCTTCGAGAAAGGGGGCCCTGAGCATAACTCTTTATGGTACTTCGACTCGTTCGTATTCGAGCGAATCACCGTCTATCAGCACATACGAGCGCGACACGAGATCGAGGCCGACCGATCGCACACCCTGCCGATCGTGCTCGGTAAACCGGTGATGATGTCCGAACAGGTGCAGCCGCGGCTGCATCTCCGCGAGGATCTCGTTCACCGGAGTCTTTCCCGCGTCGATGCCGCGCCGCGCCCCGGCCCCGCCGACCACGTAAGGCCTCGGCGCCTCGTGCGTCATCAGCACATCGACGTTCCGCAAACGCTTCGACGCCTCGACCTCTTCCCTGACAAAATGCCGGCGTCTGTCGGCGAGCTCGGTCGCCTTCGCGGTGCCTTTCTTCGGGTGTGGAAGCTCCTCCGCGCCGAGCTCGTACATCGTCGGCGCAAACGTTCCGCCCAGACCGGCCACCGTCAACGCGCCGATCCGCCGGGAGGTTCCATTCGGGAGGTACAGCAATCCGGGCGGCAGATCGCCCGACGCGATCAGATCGAAGTTCTCGTTGTTCCCCTTGATCCAGTGGACCGGCGCGCCCAGATCTTCGTAGCGGCCTCCGTCGTCGGCGATGTCGCCCACGCAAATCCAGAACGTCACGCCCGCGTGACTGCGGATTGCGCGCCGAGCCGCCTCGAAATCGCCGTGAATATCTCCTAGGGCGCCAAACTGCAATTACTTGGTCGCTGTCGTCGAAGCCGGCACCAGCAGATCGGCCTTATCCCAGATGAAGTCCTTGTTGCTGTAGACCGCCAGCTCGTAGTCCTTGCCCATGAAGATCGCCGAAACCGGGCAGGCTTCCTCGCAGAACCCGCAGAAGATGCAGCGCGTCTTGTGGATCTGATAGACCTTCGCGTAGCGCGGTCCTGCCTGAACGGTGCCGTCGTTCTCGGCGGCTTCGAGGTAAATCGCATCGGCCGGACACGCCACCGCGCAGAGGCCGCACGCGACGCACTTCTCCAGGCCGCTTTCGTCGCGCATCAGGACCTGTTTTCCGCGGTACTTCGGGAAAACCGGCACCTTCTCGTCAGGGTAGTTGACCGTGATTTTCTTGGTAAAAAAGTGCTTGAGGGTCGTCGCAAAGCCGACGATGAGCGGACGGATCATCCTCCGATCATACCGCGTAACTCGGCAAAACGACAAAGCCCGCGGCCAGGGCCATCCGGCCAAATTACGGCGGGTGCTATACTTACGGGGCCAATGCCGCAGAACGGAGCCCGCTTCCTCACAGCGGAGCAGATTCTGCTCACAACCCTGATGGTCAAGCTCGCGGTTGTGGCAGTGCTTGCGACGATGCTCGTGCGGTTTCCGTGGTTCCGCCGCATCCTTCTCACCGAAAAACGCGACTGGCCCGAGCGGCTGATTTTCGCCGCGAGCCTCGGTCTTCCGCTTACAGCCGGGGTCGTCGCCCGCGTGCTGCTGAACTATGAAGCAGCCGACCTGACGCTCGCCGGATCGTTCCTGGCCGGCCTGCTGGCGGGTCCGTACGCCGGCGCGATTGTCGGCACGATGGTCGGGATCCCGGCGGTCGTCGCCGGTGAGTGGATTGCGCTGCCTTTCGCGGTCGGGTGCGGATTCGCCGGAGGCGGCCTGCGCGAGATCTGTCCAAAGGAAGCGATCTGGCACTTCTCGCCGCTGTTCTTCACCGACCTGCACCGTCACATGTGGCGGCTCGTGCGGCGGTTTCAAATCGACTGGGTGGTCGTTCTGCTCGGCGCGCCGATCGGCCTCGAACTGACTCGGCAGGCGCTCGGCCACCGCTTCCACCACTATCGCATCTTCTATCACGAGCCTCCGACCTGGTGGCTCTACGCGCTCGTGGTGCTCGCGACGGTGCTCTGCGTGACGATTCCAATCAAGATCTGGAACAGCGCGCGCATCGAGCACCGGCTGCAGGAGCAGGAAAAGCTGCTGATGGCGGCGCGGGTGGAGGCGCTCGCGAGCCAGATCAACCCGCACTTCCTGTTCAATACGCTCACGTCGATCTCGTCGCTGATTCGATCGCAGCCGGAAACGGCGCGCACGGTCATCGTCAAGCTCTCGGGGCTGCTCCGCCGGCTGCTGCGCAGCCAGGAGCATTTCGTCACGCTTCGCGAAGAGCTCGAAGCGATTGACGAATACCTCGACATCGAAACGGTGCGCTTCGGGCCGAAGCTGAAAGTCGAGAAGGACATCGATCCCGAAAGCCTCGACGTCGTCGTCCCGAGCATGCTGCTCCAGCCGCTGATCGAGAACTCGATCAAGCACGGCCTGGCGCCGAAGATCGGCGAAGGACGCATCACGATTCGCAGCGTCCGGCAGAACGGCCACGCCATCATCGACATCATCGACAACGGGGTCGGCGTGAACGTGAACGCCGCGCATGCCGACCGCGTCAAGGACGGCGGAATCGGGCTGCGGAACGTCAACGAGCGGCTGCGTGTGATCTACGGCGCCAACTACCAGCTCCAGCTCGACAGCGTGCCCGGCGAAGGCACCTGCGCGCGCATCGTTATTCCGGAGCTGATCGAACCGGCACGGATTTCCGCCTGAGATGAGCGCTCTTCGCACCGTGGTCGTCGACGACGAGCAGCTGGCGCGGGACGAGCTCTGTTTTCTGCTGAGCAAGATCGACGACGTCGAGGTCGTCGCGCAGGCGGCCAACGGCGTCGAGGCGCTGGACGTCATCGAGGAGCATGGGCCCGATTTGGTGCTGCTCGACGTTCAGATGCCGGGCCTGACCGGCTTCGAGGTCGCCAGACGGCTGCTCAAGGGCGGGTTCGAATCGCATCTCGTCTTCGTCACGGCGTACGACCAGCACGCAATTGAAGCGTTCGACGTCAATGCGGTTGACTACATCCTGAAGCCGGTGGAATCTGAGCGCCTGGAGACGGCAATCGAGCGGGTCCGCAAGCGGGTGCAGCCCGAACGGGGCGCCGCCAGGCCCTCGGGCGCCGACCTCGACCGCCTGCTCCAGGCGCTCGGTGGCCGGAACAGCCTGCGCGAGCAGCTCGCCGTCAAAGTGGGAGACCGGTTCCTCCTGATCACCGCGGACGAGGTAGTCCATGCGTCGGTGGAGGACGATGTCATAACGGTTGTAACGAACAGCTTGTCAGGAACGTCCAACTATCGGACACTGGATGAACTACAGGCGCGGCTCGATCCGGGGATGTTCTGGCGGGTACACCGGTCGCATCTTGTAAACATCAATAAAATAAGGGAAATCGTCCCCTGGTTCAGCCGCAACTACATCCTGAAAATGAAGGATGCCAAAGGGACCGAGATCCCCGTGAGCCGTTCGCAGACCAAACGGCTTCGTGAGTACTTGAGACTATGAGCGACATCAACCGCGACGATCCTTACCCGAACCCCACGCCGGTTCCCGATCCCGAATCGCTCGAATCCTACCGCGCGATGAGCGAATCCGCACCGGCCGCGGATCCCGTGGCGCCGGAGGCGCTGGTGCCGGCCGAACCTGTCGCCGTGCCTGCGATCGCGGCAGCGCTGCCCGTACCGCCGCTCGTCAGCGAGCCGGTCGCCATGCCGCAGGAGCCGGCGTTCACCGTCGGGCGCGTCGTCGACGAAGTGGTGGCGTGGCTGAAGACCCTGGCCTCGGCGGCCGTCTACGCCACGCTGATCGTCACGTTCGGATTCCAGGTCGCACGGGTCGAAGGCCAGAGCATGGCGCCGACGCTGGCCGATCAGGATCGCCTGATCGTCAACAAGCTGGCCTACCGGCTCCGCAGCCCGCAGGTCGGCGACATCGTGATGCTGTACTACCCGCTCAATCCCGACAAGTCGTTCGTCAAGCGGATCATCGCTGAAGAAAACGACACGATTCGCATCGTCGACGGCCGCGTCTATCGCAACGAAGTCCTCATCAACGACGACTACGTGCCGGCGGAGTTCAGAAGCCACGACGATTTCGGGCCGGAGGTCGTGCCGCAGGGGTACTACTTCGTGATGGGCGATCACCGGAACAACAGTTCCGACAGCCGCCACTGGAAGTTCGTGCCGAAGAAATACATCATCGGCAAGGTCCAGCTCCGGTGGTGGCCGTTGCCGGAAGCGCGTATCTTCTAAGGGGCGCCTGTCGGAGCGTCACGACGCGATTTCCCGCGTTCTCGTCCGTGTTCTCCTGCTGAACCTGACCGTCGCCGCCGCCAAGCTGGTGCTTGGTTACGCCACCGGCGCGGTCAGCATCATCTCCGACGGATTCCACTCACTCACCGACAGCGGCTCGAACGTGATGGGGCTGATCGGCCTGCGCGCCGCGCGCAAGCCGCCCGACGCGGATCATCCGTACGGCCACCGCAAGTTCGAGACGCTGTCCGCCGCGGCGATCTTCGTCTTCCTCCTGTTCGTGGTGATCGAAGTCGTGCGCGCGTCGTTCGACCGCCTCGCGACTGGCATCACGCCGAGCGTCAGCGCCATTCAGCTTCGCGGTGATGATCACGACGCTGGCGATCAACGTCGCGGTGGTCCGCTACGAAACCCGCCGCGGGCGGGCGCTGACGAGCGAGCTGCTGCTGGCCGACGCCACCCACACGCGCAGCGACGTGCTGACCTCCTGCGCCGTGATCGTGTCGCTCGCCGGCGTCGCGGCTCGGCTATCCGCTGCTCGATCCGATTGGCGGGCTGGTGATTTCGGTGTTCATCGCGCACACCGGGCTGCAGATTGCCAGGGACACGTCACGGATCCTCGCGGACCGGGCGGTGATGGACGAGGACGCGATCCGAAGGGTCGTGATGAGCGTGCCCGGCGTGCTGGGCTCACACCACATCCGGACGCGGGGATCGCCCGATCACACCTTCCTCGACCTTCACGTCTGGATGCGCGGGGATGCCAGCCTCGACGAAGCGCATCGCATCTCGCACGTCGTCAAGGATCGCCTGATGCAGACCTACCCGCAGATTGCCGACGCGATCATCCACATCGAGCCGCCGCCGACGAATTAGCCTGCCAGCGTCCGGCTGCCGGTTTCCAGCCAGGCGTAGCGCAGGCCACATGCGGCTCGCGGACTAAGTCCTCCGTCGTACAGGCGTGAGATGATGTCCTGCCAGCGTTCCTCGACCACTTTGCGCTTCACCTTCAGCGTCGGCGTCAGCTCGCCGCCCTGGATGGTGAACTCGGCCGGCAGCAGCGCGAACTTCTTGATCCGCTCGAACTGCGACAACTCGCGGTTGAGGGCGTCGACGATTTCCTGGTAGAGCGCGACGACGTCGGGCGCGCGTGACCAGTTCTTCGCGCGAGCCGGGCGGACGGCCGAGATCCTTCAGCCGACGCTCGAGCGACGCCGAAATCCGGCACGATCAGCGCCGCCGCGTACTTGCGGCGATCGCCGAGCAGCACTGCTTCGCCGACGATCGGACTGCGCTTGAGCGTCGCCTCGATCGGCTGCGGCGCGATCTTCTTTCCGCCCGAGGTCACCAGCAGATCCTTTTTGCGGTCGGTGATCTTCAGGTAGCCGCGCGTCATCGAGGGTGCCGATGTCGCCGGTGTGGAACCAGCCGTCGCGCACCACGTCGGCGGTCGCCGCCGGCTTGTTGTAATAGCCCGACATGATGTTCGGGCCACGGGCGAGGATTTCGCCGTCGTCGGCGATTCGCAGTTCGACGCCCGGCACCGCCCGGCCGACCGCTGCCGGCGCGCGGAGCGTCCGGCGGATTGACCGTCAGGATCGGCGCGGTCTCGGTCAGGCCATAGCCTTCGATGACGTTCATGCCGAGGCCCTGGAAGAACTCCGCGAGATCGACACCGAAAGCGGGGCGCTTCCCGAGACGAGGTATCGCACGCGGCCGCCGAGCGCCTCCCGGACCTTCGCGAACACCAGGCGTTCGGCGAGCGGCGCCTGCAGCGACGTCAGCAGCGAGGGAGACTTGCCCTGCAATCGCGCGTGGCCGATCGCGCTCGCGACATTCCTCGCCCAACGGAACAGCGACGCCTTGAAGCCGGGAGCGGCCTGCCCCTTTTCCAGGATCCGCGTGTGCAGCTTTTCGTAGGCCCGCGGGACGCCGGTGAGGACCGTCGGATGCACGACCCCCATGTCGCGGCCCACCGTCTCGAACGACTCGGCGAACACGATCGTGACGCCGCACAGCAGGTAGACGTAAGCGACCATCCGCTCGAACGCGTGGCTGAGCGGCAGGAACGACAGCGCGACGTCGTCCTGGTCGACGTTGAGCACGTTGGCGGCCGCTTTCAGGTTCGCGACGAGGTTCGCGTGCGACAGCATCACGCCCTTCGGCTCGCCGGTGGTGCCCGAGGTGTAGATGATCGTCGCGAGCTGATCCGGCGGCACGGCGCGCGCCGCCTGCTGGAACTCGCGTCCGGCGCCCCACTCGACCGCCATCCGCGAATGGCCGCGCTCCGCAACCGCGTCAAACGCCATCACCGAAGGGCTGGCGGCCGCCGCCGCGGCGTCTGCCGGATCGATGACGATGATCGACTCGACCGCCGGGAGCAGGTGACGCACTTCCTGAACTTTGTCGAGCTGCAGCTTGGTCGAGACAATCACGACGCGCGCGCCGGAGTCTTCGAGGATGTAGCGCGCCGGTCCCGCCGACAGCGTCGGATAGATCGGCACCGTGACGCCGCCGCGCGCGAGGATCGCGAGATCGGCGATCAACCACTCGGGCCGGCTCTCCGAAATGATCGCGACGCGGTCGCCGGACTGGATGCCGAGCGCCCCGAGCCCGAGCGAGACGTCGCGTATGCGCTCGAACAGTTCCTTCGACGAGAACGCGTCGACTTTGCCGCCCAGGCAGCGGCCCATGTGCTGCGCCTTCTGGAAGCGCCCCAGCAGGTGGAACGGCAGATCCGCGATCGTGTTGACCGAAACCTCGGGCTCGGCGGCTGGCTGTGCTGCGTGGGTCACGTGGTGATGATACGAATCGGAGTAAGAAGTTAAAGTAACGTAGCGTACTCATGCTTTCGGCTTCCGGCTCAGTATCCCGCCGTCTTATCACACCGGATTCAGCAAGTCCTCGCCCGCGTCGTAACGGCGGAGGTTCTCCACGAACAGGTCGGTCATCACGTTCCAGTGATCGGGGCGAAACCCTGACGTGTGAGGCGTGATCAGCACGTTGGGCAGATCCCACAGCGGGCTGTTGTCGGGCAGCGGCTCCTGTTCGAACACGTCGAGCGCGGCGCCCGCCAGCCGTTCGTTCTGCAGCGCACGTGCCAGCGACGCTTCGTCGACGAGGCGGCCGCGGCTGACGTTCACGAGTACCGCTTCGGCGTTTCATGGCGGCGAGCTGCGGGCCTTGCCGATCAGCCCCATTGTTTCGCTGGTGTGCGGCGCCGAGACCACGACAATGTCGGCGTGCCGGCAGCAGGTCGAGCAGCCTGTCGGTCGTCGCCACCTCCGCGAACGCCATTGAGCGGCGGGCCCTCCGGCGCGGCGGCGAATGCCGGTGACGCGCGCCCCGAGCGCGGCCATCCGCTGCGCGATCGCGGAGCCGATCGCTCCGAGGCCGACCACCAGCACATGGGTTCCGGCAATCGTCCGGTTGCCGCGCGCGGAGATCTCGTCCTGGGCCCAGACGTGTTCCCGCTGCCGCGCGACGGCGAGCGGCAGATTGCGATAGAGCGCCAGGATCACCGCCAGCATGTGTTCGGCCATCGTGTCCGCCGAGACGCCGCGCGAATTCGTGATGATCACCGGTGACGCCACCATCTCGGGGAACAGCATGCCGCCGACGCCGGCCGCCGGACTGTGGATCCATTTCAGACGCGAGGCGATCGCCAGCTGCTCACGGTCGATCTCCGACGAGAACATCACGTCGGCTTCGCGAAGCAGCTGCCGGGTCTCAGCCTCGTTGGTGGCGTGCAGGAACGTATGGGAGGGAAAATCCCGACGGAAGCGGCTGATGTACTCCGCGGGAATGTTCCACACCGCAATCGGACTGTGAACAGAAGCGAGAATCAGCATTCATCCGCGATGGTTGAGAGGGGTTTTGTGCTTTTCGACCAGCGCGATGTCGTCGATCACCATCGCCTTGTCCACTGCTTTCACCATGTCGTAGATCGTCAGCGCCGCGACCGCCACCGCGGTCAGCGCCTCCATCTCGACGCCGGTCCTGTCCGTCGTGCGCACGCGCGCCTCGATCGCGTAGCCGTCGGCCGCCGGCACGAGCGAGACGTCCACGTGGGTCAGCGCGAGCGGATGACACAGCGGGATGAGGTCGGCCGTGCGCTTCGCCGCCATGATCCCCGCCAGCCGCGCGCTCTGCAGCGGATCGCCTTTCTTGATCGCGCCGGCGCGAATCAGCTTCAGCGCCTCCGCCGACATCCGGATGCGCCCGCGGGCCACCGCCTCGCGCGCCGACACCGGTTTCGCGCTGACGTCGACCATGCGGACTTCGCCGCCCGCGTCGACGTGAGTCAGCTTCCCGCCTCGCGCGCGACGGCCGGCCACGCGTTGCCGAGCGCGCGCCGAGAGCGCCGCGGCAGGCCAACCTGGCATTCTTAGCCATCCTCCCCCACTTCTCCTTGCGCCAGGAAGAACGAGAGGCTCTCGAGCGACACCGTGAGGTCCACGCTCTTCAGCTTCACGTCGGGCGGCACCTTCAACGCGCCCGGCGAAAAATTCAGCACCGCCTTGATGCCCCGCCGCAACCACCGTGTTCACCACCGCCTGGGCGGCCTGCGCGGGCACCGCAATCACCGCAATGGTAATGCGCTCGCGCCGGACGATGCGTTTGAAGTCGCGGATGTCGTGGATGCGGACCCCGCCGCGCGAACGCTGCCCGATCTTCTCCTTCACGGTATCGAACATGGCGGCGATCTCGAAGCCCTCGAGGCGGAAGCCCGGGTAGTCGGCGAGCGCCAGCCCGAGGTTGCCGGCGCCCATGATCGCCACGCACACCGGCTTGTCGAGCCCGAGAATCTGCCGGAGATGCCGCCGCAACTCCTTGACGTAATAGCCGACGCCGCGCACGCCGAACTCGCCGAAATGCGCGAGGTCCTTCCTGATCTGTGCCGCGTTCAGGTTGAACTGCTCCGCCAGCGCGTGTGACGACACCGTCCGCACGCCCGCAGCATCGAGGTCGTTGAGGCACCGCAGGTAGACGGACAGCCGGTTGGTCGTCAGCTCGGATACCGGCTCGGTTCCGTCGCGCCACCCGGCGTTCTTGGGAGGCGGGATCACCTTGTTCTCCTTCTTCACAAGCTTGTCTCAAATATAACTCCCATCCAATCCCAACTCCCAACTCCCAAAGGATTCCCAACTCCCAACCGCCAACTCCCAATAAGACCAACTCCCAACTCCCAAAAAAGCCAACTTCCAATTCCCAACGCCCAACGCCCAAGAAGGCCAACTCCCAAAAAAGCCAACTCCCAACTCCCAATAAGACCAACGCCCAAGTTCCAAATCTCAACCTCCAGAGAACCCGATGCCCAGGAAAAGACTTGGGAGTTGGGTTTTGGGATTTGGGAGTTGTAGTAATCTCCCGCACCATATGGCCCAAAAAGCGACCGCAAAGACCGAGCCTGTCGCCCCGCGTGGAACCTTCCAGCCCTATGTCCCCGCAACGAAATCGCTGCCGGAGTTCACGCTGCGGGCGATCGTGCTCGGCGCGCTCTTCGGCCTGCTGTTCGGGGCCTCGACGGTCTACCTCGGGCTTCGCGCGGGACTGACGGTCAGCGCCTCCATTCCGATCGCCGTGCTCGCCATCTCCGTCCTGAAGCGGTTTGGCGGCTCGACGATTCTCGAGAACAACATCGTCCAGACCATTGGCTCGGCCGGCGAGTCCGTCGCCGCGGGCGTCGTCTTCACCATTCCGGCTCTCATCTTCCTGACGCCCGACGGTCCCGGCTACTTCAACTACTTCCAGATCACGCTGCTGGCCTTCGCCGGCGGCATTCTCGGCGTGCTGATGATGGTGCCGCTGCGCCGGGCGCTCATCGTCAAGGAGCACGGCGTCCTCCCGTATCCGGAGGGCACCGCGTGCGCGGACGTGCTCGTCGCCGGCGAACGCGGCGGCGCGCTGGCGAAAACGGTGTTCATGGGGCTCGGCGTCGGCGCGGTGTGGAAGAGCCTGTCCTGGATCGTGCAGGCGTTCCCGACGACGATCGGACGATCGCTGTCGCGAACGGGGACGTTCCCCAATGCGACGTTGAACCTGGACATCTCGCCGGAATACATGGGGGTGGGCTACGTCATCGGCCCGCGGATCGCGGGGGTCATGTTCGCCGGCGGCGTGCTGTCGTGGCTCGTGCTGCTGCCGCTGCTCAGCATCATGGGCAACTACATGACGGTTCCGTTTCCGCCCATTCCCGCCAGCGGGCTGCGCATCGACCAGATGTCGCCGAATCAGCTCTGGAGCGCTTATATCCGCTACACCGGCGCCGGTGCGGTGCTGGCCGCAGGATTGATCACCCTCGCGCGGACGATCCCGACGATCGTGTCGTCGTTCCGGGAGAGCATGAAAGATTTCAGCGCGAAGAGCGCTGGCGCTGGGCGGGTCCGCACGGAACGGGACATCCCCATGACCGTCGTGCTGGCGGGCACGCTGCTGCTTGCGATCTTCCTCGTGCTCGCGCCGGGATTGCCGACCCAGGGCAACCCGCTCGCCGCCATCCTCGTCGTCATCTTCGGGTTCTTCTTCGTCACCGTCTCCTCCCGCATCGTCGGGCTCATTGGATCCTCGTCCAACCCGGTGTCGGGCATGACGATCGCGACGCTGATCCTCACCTGCACGATCTTCGTCGCGCTCGGCTGGACCGGTGACGCCTATTCGCCAATCGCGCTCTGCGTCGGCGCGCTCGTCTGCATCGCCGCCGCAAACGCCGGCGCGACCTCGCAGGACCTGAAGACGGGCTACATCGTCGGCGCGACGCCGGTCCTGCAGCAGTACGGGCTGATCATCGGCGTGCTCGCCTCCGCGCTCATCATCGGCTACACGACGCTCTATCTGCACGGCGTCATGACCATCGGCTCCGACGCGCTGCCGGCGCCGCAGGCGACGCTGATGAGCACGATCATCAAGGGGCTCCTCAGTCAGAACCTGCCCTGGGGGCTCGTGCTGGTCGGCGTCTTCATCGCCATCACGCTCGAGCTGTGCGGCATTCACTCACTGTCGTTTGCCGTCGGCTCGTACCTGCCGATCGCGACGACGGCGCCGATCTTCGCCGGCGGTCTGGTCCGCGCCTACGTGGAAAAGAAGACGGGCGTGGTCGAGGAATCGGAAGTCGGATCCGGCACGCTGTTCAGCTCGGGCCTCATTGCCGGCGGCTCCCTCGCGGGTATCCTGTATGCGGTGCTGTTCGGCAACGGGATAATCGAGGACGCCGAAGCCGCAGCCGGGCTCATCCCATCGATACACGACGGCACCGCGGGGCTGGTCGCTGGCGGGCTGCTCTTCTTCGTGCTCGGGGTGATTCTTTCGCGTGTGGGTCAACGAAAGCTTGACTGAGTCAACTCCCAAATCCCGACTCCCAAATCCCAAAGCGTCCTGGGAATGCGTATTGGGTTTTGGGATTTGGTATTTGGGATTTGGTCTGCATTTTGGGTTTTGGGATTTGCCGCCGGCCCGGGCACAAGCGCCGCGGCGAATCGCCACCACGCCTTCATCTCTCGTGGCGTCTCCCGTTTTCTTCCACGGCAAGCAGATCGCCGTTCGAGGCAATGTCAGCAACGTCGGCGATCTGGGCCGTCTGCAGGTGGCGGTCGACGAAGCGGAGCTGAAGAGACGCCCGGGTCCGCAGATCCTCATTTTCTGGAAAGAGCCTCCGGCGCGCACCGAAGGAGAAATCCGCGGCGAGTTCTGGGATCTCGGCCGCATCAACTCGGATGACGGGCGTTTCGCGTCGTACGACTTCAAGCCGATGCTCGAAGCGGTGACGCAGGGGCGATGGCCGGCGCGCGAGGAGCTATATGTGATCCTCGGCGCGCTGATGGTGGACTCGCCGCTGCCGCCGACGCCGACGCTGCGCGCGCTCGTGCTGGCGCCCGACCACTACAACAATCGCGAGGTGAGCGTGTCGGGCCGGTTCCGCGGCCGCAACTTGTACGGAGACCTGCCGGGCCCGTTGAACAAGTCGAAGTGGGATTTCGTCCTGCAGTCGGCCGACGCGGCAGTCTGGACGAGCGGGCTGCGTCCGCGCGGGCGCGATTTCGATCTGGATCCAGGAGCTCGTGTCGACACCGGCCGATGGTTGAAAGTCACCGGCATCGCCCGGGCGGAAGGCAGCAACGTCTGGATCGAGGCGAAATCGATGGAGCTGTCCTCGCCGCCGAACGAAACGCAGGTGGAAGTCGCCGTGCCGGCGACGCCGCAGGCGCCGGCGCCGACCGTGGTATTCAGCGCGCCAGTCCCCGACGAAGGCGAGGTCGAGCGCAACGTCGTCGTGAGGATTCAGTTTTCCTGGGACATGGATCCGAAGTCGTTCCGCGATCGCGTACGTGTGACCTACGCTCCCGCGCAGGGCCAGGCGCCGCCACCGCCGGTATTCACGGCGACCTATGCCGAGGGCAGCAGGGCGCTGCAGATCAAGTTCACCAGCCGCCTGGAACGTTTTCAGACGGTCAAGATCGAGCTACTGGAGGGAATCCAGGCAACCGACGGACAGGCGCTGAAGCCCTGGACGCTGACGTTCACGACGGGCTCATAGCCCTGTCACGTGCGACGTGCGACGTGCGACGTGCGACGTGCGACGTGCGACGTGCGCAGCCTGCAGCTGCTACGTGCCGACGTGCTCAGGCCAGTGCTGGCTTGGCCCACCTGCGTCGGACAGCCCTGATGATCCACGTTGCAAACATGAGTCATTAGAACGACGCCGATGATGACGACAATCGCCGCAGCGGCGGGATACTTCAGCGCGAGCGTCGCCAGCCCGATGACGAAGACGTCCTCGGAGATGCTCAGGATCCAGTTCGAGAACGGCTCCGGGCTGGTGTTGGCGACGGCGCGGGTGCCCGCCTTGCTGAAATGCGTTCCGGCGGCAATCGTGCCGCCCAGGAGCGCGACGAGACCTTCCACCGTCGGATTGGTGTCGCCCAGCGTAGCGACCGCGATCAGCGCGCCGCCGACCGGCCTGATGACCGTGTGCACCGCGTCCCACATCGAATCGACCCACGGAATCTTGTCCGCGACGAACTCGATGATGTAGAGGACGATGGCGACGCCGATGACGATGTCGTTGTCGAAGACGGCGAACTGATCGGGCAGCGCCACCCACCCGTACCGCTTCGCGATACCGAGGATGGCGACGGTCGCGTAGAGATTGATCCCCGCGGCGAACGAGAACCCCAGCGTGCGGCCGAGCGTCGTCAGGATTTCGAACATCTGGCGCCCTCCAGCAGATTACACCTCGTCAAGCATCGTCTCAACACGTCCGCGCACGGTCGAGATCAGGCTGTCGCGATCCTCGATCGTGAGCCCGGCCGTTTCCGCCGGCTCTCCGAACCTCACGTGCACGAGCACCGGGTAGATGATCGGGCTTCCCTTCCGCATCGCGCGCCGCGCACCGACGATGGCGACCGGAACGATCGGTGCCTGGCCCTTCACCGCCATGATGAAGCCGCCCTTCTTGAACGGCAGCAGCTGGCCGGTACGGCTGCGGGTGCCTTCCGGAAAAATCAGGAACGAGTTGCCTTCCCGCAGTGCCTGAGCGGCGCGCTCGATGGCCGGCAGGCTCTGATCGCGATTGCCGCGCTCCAGCGGCACGAAGCCGGCGAGATCGAACGCCCGCACCAGCACCGGCAGCTTGCGCAACTCGGCCTTGTACAGAATACGTAGCCGGGGGAACAATTGATGCAGAACCTCGAAGATGATTGGCGGCTCGACGTTGCTCGCGTGGTTGACGGCGTAGACCGCCGCCCGATCGAGCAGGATCCGATCCTTCCCCTCGACGACGAAGCGGATGCCGCTCAGGAACAGGCCGAGGCGAACCCCGAAGCGCCCGGCTTGGTACAGGATTGACGGGCTGCCGAGCAGCAGCGCGGCCAGCAGCAGCGGCGGACCGGCGAGCACGACATACAGCGACACGGCGACATAGGTCACGATTGATCGCAGGGCTGCGATGAATGTCGTCACGGCTGGAGGCTCAGAGGCGAGATGATACAAAAAGGGCCTGCCGTCGCGCTGATGCGCTCGGGCAGGCCCGACATCGAGAGCTGTTGTTGCGGCTTACGACGCCTTGGCGGTCCGGCGCGCGGTTATGCGCGTCGTCGGCACAGCTTTGGCAGCCTTCGCGCGCGCGATCGAGCGGTTCTTCATGGTGAAGCAACGCTCCAGCGCGCGATCGACCTTCTCTTCCACCGAGGGGCGAGCCCTCGCGCGACACTTCGGAGATCTCCGAGATGACGAGGAACTTGGCGCGATCGAGCATGCGCTTCTCGCGGAACGAAAGATTCTTCGAGCGCGCGAGGAACGTCAGGCTCTTCAGGACTTCGACCACGTCGTAGATCGAACCGGTACGCATGCGATCCGAGTTGTCCTTGAACCGGCCCTTCCAGTTCTGATGATTGTCGATCTTGCCGTCGCCGAGGAGGGTGAAGAGACGCTCGATCTCTTCGTCGTTGATCGCGCGTCGCAACCCGACGCCGTCAACATTGTCGACTGGAACGAGCACGGTCGTCTCGTTCGCGACCATCCGGAGATGGTAGAAGCCGCAGGTGGTGCCGAGGATTGTCTTTGTTTCGATGCCTTGAACTACACCGAGCCCGTGATTTGGGTAAATGACCTTGTCACCAACCTGGAATGTCACATGTCCCCCACTGAGAATGGTGAGTAGGATGGGTGTGCGCGCCCGACTGAAGTCCATTCAGTATACCGGAAGATCCGAGGTCAGGCAACGTAAAACCCAAGAAAAACGGGGGGTTTTTGCACAAAAGCGCATCGTCTCTGACGACGGAATCGGCCCTGGAGATGGTGATCGAGCGCTGGTGAGAGCCCCCGAAAGCGTAGCAGCTTCATACGAGTAACCAACGGACCGGCAAGGATTTGTGGCCGAATGCCCGATGCCGGCGGCGGTATGATCAGGCATGGTTCGACCGCTTGCCGCGCTCCTGGCGCTCGTTACCGTCCTCACTCCACAGAAGAGCTTGGCTCCGTTCGTCGCGACCCCCGAAGAGGTGGTCGATCGAATGCTGTCGCTCGCCCAGGTCACCCGCGCCGATGTCGTCTACGACCTCGGCTGTGGAGACGGCCGGATTCCGATTACCGCGGCGAAGAAGTACGGGGCGCGAGGCGTCGGCATCGACATCGACCCGCGGCGCATCGACGAATCACGCGCAAACGCCAAGGCGGCAGGCGTGGAGCAGCTGGTGGAGTTCCGTCTCGAGGATGCGCTGCAGGCCGACGTCTCGCGCGCGACGGTCGTCACGCTGTATCTGCTCGGATCGGCGAACGCGCTGCTGCGTCCGGTGCTGACGAAACAGCTGCGTCCAGGCGCGCGGATCGTGTCGCACGCCTTCAGCATGGGACCGACATGGCCGGCCGACAAGATCGATCAGTTCACGACGTCGCGCGGGGATGAGATCACGCTCTACTTGTGGAAGGCGGATGGCAAGCTGAGACAGTAACGCAACTCCCAACTCCCAAAACTACCAACTCCCAAGTTCTTCCTGGGCAAGTGCTCTTTGGGAGTTGGCGCTTCTTGGGAGTTGGGAGTTTTTTGGGGGAGTTGGTATTTTTGGGAGTTGGGAGTTGTCAGGCGCCATACCGCGCCAGCGCCAGGTCCACAATCTCTTCGATCGTCTGCGTGTAGTTGCGGCCTGACTTCCTGCACGCCATCGAGAACTCCGCCTTCGACGCGAGCCACGGGTTGGCATTCGCTTCGATGACGGCGACGCGGCCGTCGGGACGCAGGCGCATGTCGATACGGGCGTAGTCGCGCAGCTCGAGCGCCTGGAACACCGCCACGGCGGTTGTCTGCAGCAGGGAAACGGTCTCGTCGGGAAGATCATCGGCAATCGCGGACTTCGTGTCGCGATAGGCGCGCGTGCCTTTCCCCCACTTCACCTCGGCGCCGGCGATCCGCGGCGTGCCTTCGGGCAGCTTCGACAGATCGAGCTCGACGATCGGCAGCGCGACCGGATTGTCGTTGCCGATGACGCCGACGTACATCTCCCGCCCTTCGACGTACTCCTCGATGAGCACGGGCGAATCGAAGTTGGCATGGAGCCAGTCGATGCGCTCCATCAGCTCGCGGATGGAAGAGACGACGGCGTTGAACTCGATGCCGATCGACCCGTCCTCGCGCGCCGGTTTGACGATGACCGGAAACTGCAAATCGTGAGAGAAGTCGAGCCGACCCCGGAAGGACCGGGCGAATACCGGCGTGTGGATGCCGTGGAACTCGAGGATCTTCTTCGCCGCCGCCTTGTCCTGGCTATAAAGAAGGCCGTGCGACCCCGATCCGGTGAACCGCTTGTTGATCAGCTCGAGATAGGCGGCGATGCAGTAGTCGGCCAGGTCGTTGCCGGCGAACGACTCGGCGAGATTGAACACCAGGTCGCAGTCGATCCGCGCCACGGCGTGCAGGCTCTTGAGCGACCCGTCGAGCACGTGGAGCGTCGCCTCGTGTCCGAGCTTTCCAAGCGTCTCCGCGACCTCGTCTTCGACCTCTTTCTTGTCCAGGGTGCGGGTGAGAGGCGCCTTTTCCGTCGACCCGCCGGACTCCTCAGGTTCGTCCCAGCGGTCGTAGAGCACGAGGATGTTCAGTTTTCCCACTCGAGTCGGAATTATAAACGAGTCGTTCGCGCGCCATTTTTCATCGGCTCACTTCTTGCCGTTTTCTCTCGTCGCTGCATCCGAGACCGGCGCACGTCTCCGTTCGCTGGCGCGATGCAACTCATTGACTGTCAGAACATTCCGCACCTGCGGAGTCTTCCTGGCCGAGGACACGTGGCGATACAGGCGCGCGCCGGCGATTACAAAACTGATATCGGCGGACCAACTGTGGCTGGCGATCGTGCGGCTGCTGCACACACGTCCGAGTTTCTGCCGCTTCTCGCCCGCGCGGTGCAGCAGTACCACACCTACCCGTCCACCAGCCCGTTGTGCCGGAGCGCTGTCGAGGCCTGTCAGAGATCCCTTCAGCAGCTTCGACGCGAGCACCTGACGTTTCGCGTCGCGCCAAAAGACCTGATCGTCGACGAAGCGCCGTTCGGGAGCGGTACGCTGGTCGAGCAGGAGCTGGCCCGACGCCTCCACGCGGCGGGTGTCGCGCAGGTGACGATCGAACAGGGCGTGTCGATTCGGGAGCTCGCGCACTTTGCGATGGACTTGATCGCCTGCAGCCAGCGTGACCGCTCTGCCGTCGGGCTGATTGAAATGCTCGGCGAGCATGGCGTCGATCGCATCGCACTCCGCGCCGCGTATCGCCCCGAGGTGCTGCCCGTTTCCGCGCCGCCGTCGCCGCTGGCGGGGCTCCTGGCCACCGAACGCGACCGCCGGGAACAGAACTTCGCGGCGGGCGGCCACATCGATCACCTGTATCCGCCCGACAAAGGCTGGGTCCGTGTCGATCCGTCGGTCACGCTGCCCTCGGTGTCGCTCGTCGACCTCGCGCTGCTCGCGGAAGACCCGGCGGCCCTCGCGGGGATGCTCGTCAGGCTCACCGACAATGACGCGACGGAAGAAGCGGATCGTGGCGAGGCGCTGTCGCAGAAATTCAGCGACGTCTCGACGCTGTTCTCCGCGCTCGATCCTCGGCTCGCCCGCGTCATGTTCGCGAAGCTCGCCCGGGCGGTGCTCGATCTCGATACCGATCGCCGCCAGGCGCTGCTGCGCCGGACCATCCTTCCGAGCCTGCTCGACGGCCGCATCGATGGAACGGTGCTGCGCGACTTCCCCGACGTGGACCTCGCCGAGTCGCTGTGCCTGCTGCTCGACCTCGAGACCGCCGCGCCCGAAGTGGTGACGACGGCACTCGCGAAGCTGAATCTCTCGGCGGAACGCGAAGCCGCCGTCATTCCGCTCATCGAACAGCAGCTGAAAGGCCGGGGCGCCGAGCGGCCGCAGGATCTCGGCCTCGACGCGCACGCCAGGCGCCTGGTGCGCATCGACCACGAGAAAGGCCGAAGCTTCGCGGAATACTCGGCCTTCGATCTCTCACTCGACGACGAAGCGCGGCAGGCGCTCGTCAGGATCCACAGCGACGTCCAGGCGAGCGATGTCGTGATGGATCAGCTCGCGTGCCTGTGGCACCTGACGTGGCTCGAGCCGAATCCGGAAGTCGTGCAGATGTTCATGGCGCGTTCCGAACCGCTGCTCGCGTCGCTTCAGGCGCACGAGCGCTGGCACGACGTGGCCGGATGGCTGGCGCGCTGTCGCGGCCTTGCCGACAACTGCCGCGACACGCGGCCCGACGTCTCGGACGTGATCCACACACGCCTCACCGCAATGTGCACGCCGGTGCTCGGACGCAAGATCGTCGAGCTGGCGGATCGCGACGACGAGGGACGCGCGGTCGCCGGACAGCTCGTCAAAGCGCTCGGTGAGGGTATCGGGCCCGCCCTGCTCGAGGTCCTCCAGCGTCGTCCTGACTCCCGCGATCAGCGCCCCCGCGGCGCGGTTCAGATTCTCTGCGATCACGCGCGGCTCGTGGCGCCCGCGCTGGTTGCAGCAATCGGCCCGGCCGACGATACGACCCAGCGGCTCATCGCGAGAGTCCTCGGGCTGGCCGGTCCTGGATACGAGGCGGCGCTCGGCGCGCAACTCGCCAGCCGCGACGAGCAGACCGTGCGCGAAGTGCTGCGAAGCCTCGCCCGCATCGGGACCCCGGAGGCCGCGGCGCTGGTCAGCGCCCAGGTGCACACGCGGAAGGACTGGGTGGCGTCCGCGGCGGAACAGACGCTCTGGCATCTGCCGCCCGCCGAGGCGCAGCGTGAAGTCCGGGCCTTGCTCCTGCGCCGCGACTTCGCGCTGCACCATCCGGAGGTTGCCGCGAGGCTGCTCGATCGCCTCGCTCAGACGAGCACCGCAGGACTCGAAGAAACGCTCCGGGCGATGGCGGGCTTCCGCTACCGGTTCTGGAAGCCGTCGCAAATGCGTCTGGGACGCAAGGCGCAGACGCTGCTGAGACGATGACGACACCACCGAACGACAATTCGCGATCGAACGTCCGCAAGCCGCAGGTTGCGCCGCGCGACGAACACGATCAGCCGCAGCTCGACCCTGTCGCGCTGTTCCGGGGCTTCGTCAGCCTGCGCCGGCTGACCGGCATGTATCCGGCCGGCCATCCGGCGATCGTGCAGAAGCTCACCGAGATCGACGAGACCGTGCAGCGGCACCTGACCGCGAACGCGGTGCTGCGCCTGGACATCATCCATGGCGACGTCCACCTCGATGGCGTGTCGTTCCGCCAGGACAACGACACGCAGGCGCAGATCGTCCGCGAGCTGAGCGATCTCGGCGTGGACAGCATTCACATCGCGCGCGGCGTCACCCGCGACGAGCTGCAGGCGCTCTCGGAATTTCTCTGGCAGCTGAAGGACACGACCGGCGTCGATCCGATGCAGGAGCGCCTCGAGCGGCGCAACATCCACCACATCAGCCTCGGCCGCCTGCTGCCGCTCGACACCCGGTGGAAGGCGCAGGAATGGCCGGACGCTCCGCAAGGGCCCCTCGATCCGGATTACGCGGAGTCGCTCGCCAAGACGGAACAGACGTTCGACGACGTAACGAGCGGCAAGGGCGTCAACCTCCTGACCGTCCGCGAAATCGTCGAGCTGCTGATCCGCAAGGTCGCCGGCAGCAGCGCGGCGCTCGGGCAGATCCTCGCGGTGAAGCTGTACGAAAACCTGACCTACTGCCACTCGGTCAACGTGGCAACGCTCAGCCTTCTGATTGGGCGTCAGCTCGGGTTCGACGCGGCCGCGACCAGTGCGCTCGGTGAAGCCGCGCTCCTGCACGACATCGGCAAGACTCGCATCCCGCTCGACGTGTTGAAGAAGCCGGGCGCGCTCGACAAGCGTGAACGGCGGCTGATGGAGGCGCACACGATCTACGGCGCCGAGATTCTTGTCGACGTGGACGGCCTGCGCCCGCTGACGCCAACCGTCGCGCTCGAGCACCATCGCAGCATCGGCGGCGGCGGCTATCCGGATTTCGGCGAGGCCGCGGTGCCACATCTGATGTCGCAGATCGTGTCGGTCGCCGATATCTACGAAGCAATCACCGGCGCACGCTCATACCAGGAACCCGCCTCGCCGGAACAAGCGTGTCTCGTGCTCGCGCGGCTCGCGGGCACCAAACTGAACACCGCGCTGGTCAAGGCGTTCGTCAACACGATCGGGTTCTTCCCGCTCGGCTCGGTGGTCCGAACAGACCGCGACGAGGTCGGCGTCGTCATTCGCAGCAACCCGTCGGAGCCGCTGCATCCCGTCATTGCGCTGATGGGCGCCGAACAGCGCCGCGTGGGAGGCGAGGTCGACACGAGCCGCCGGAACGGCGCCGGCGCCTATGAACGTCACGTCGTCGAGACGCTGCGTCCTCAGGCGCCGATCGATCTCAACGAGTTCCTGGCGGCTTCCTGAGACGCGGATTTCCGCGGACCTTTTCACGAAACGCGGATTCGCCGCGGATTCTTTTCACGAAACGCGGATTGCCGCGGATCTCTTCACGAAACGCGGATTTGCGCGGACCTTTCACGAAACGCGGATTGCCGCGGATCTCTTCACGAAACGCGGATTTGCGCGGATTTTTTCACGAGGCGCGGATTTGCGCGGATCTCACCAAGAAAGATGCGCGTAAAACCGCGTTCCGTGAAACCAAGAAGATCCGCGTAAATCCGAACGTCGCGGCGATCTTTTCCATTGAGGAGGCCGGCGGCGTCGACTTCATGACGATGGAGCTGGTCGACGGATGCACGCTGAAACAGATCACTACGAGGGGCAGCGTCTCGATGGCGCAGTTATTCGACATCGCGATCGCCCTCGCAGACGCGCTGTCCGCGGCCCATCGGAAGCACATCATCGACCGCGATTTGAAACCCGCGAACGTGATGATGACTGAAGAGGGCCGTGTGAAGGACCTCGACCTCGGATAGGCGCGGGCGGTTGACCCAGACCCCGTTTGCCCGGAGGACGACGCCACCCACCTCGCGCTCACCCAGGCCGGAATCATCGTCGGCACGGGCCGTAAATGTCACCCGAACAGATCGAAGCGAAACCGCTCGATCATCGCACGGACCTCTTCTCGCTCGGCGTCATACTGTACGAGCTGGCGACGGGCGAGCGGCCGTTTCGCGGTGATTCGTCGCCGGCGCTGATGTCGTCCATCCTGAAGGATCACCCAGAGCCGATTGAGGAACGGCGCCCTGACATACCTCACGCCGTCTCGCGTCTCATCGAACGGTATCTCAAGAAGCATCCGCGCGACCGCATCCATATGGCGACTGAGATCTAGGCTGAATTGAAGGCACAACGCGGGCGTGGGAATCGGGGGCTGCTTGGGCACTCAGGCCGGCGGCGCCCCACATCGCTCCGCGGCCGGTAGAACGCGTGGCGTCGATCGCGGTGTTGCCCTTCACTGACATGAGCGCCGCGAAGGACCAAGACTGGTTCTGCGAAGGCATCGCTGAAGAGATCCAGAACGCCTTCGTGCCGCTCAAGGGCTAGAGGGTCGCCGCGCGTAAATCCGCGTTCTCGTGAAAAACCAAGAGCGAGATCCGCGTACAATCCGCGTTCAGCTGAACGTGACAACGGTGCTCGAAGGCAGCGTCCGGCGGGCCGGGGATCGCGTGCGCATCACCGTGCGGCTGAGCGACGTGGCCAATGGCTTTCAACTGTGGTCCGAGCGGTACGACCGTGAGCTGAAGGACATCTTCGACGACCAGGATGAGATCGCGAAGGCGATCGCCGAGCGACTGCAGGTGACTCTGGCCGGTGGCAAGGAGGATCGGCTGGTCGATCAGGGCACGACCAACGTCGAGGCGTACCAGCTCTACTTGAAGGGCCAGGCGCTGCTCGGCCGGCGAGGCACGAGCATCCGGCCGCGCTCGACGTATTCTGGAAGGCGGTCGAAATCGATACCGACTATTCGCTCGCCTGGGCTGGCTTTGCTGACGAGTGCAGCGGGCTGGCGATCACCGGGTCCATGTCAGGCTCTGAGTCGAGACCGCAGGCGATGGCTGCCGCGACACGGTCGATCGAGATCGATCCCACTTCCGCGGCAGGCCACGCCGCGCTGGCGTGCGCGACCTTACTGCTCGAAAACAACCGTGCGATGGCGAAGAAGGAGTTCGAGCGAGCCTTGGAGCTCAGGCCGAGTTACGTGCTGGGGCGCAGCTGGTACGCGTGCTTCTATTTGCAGTGGGCCTGCGGGGACCTCGAGGAGGGCATCGCAGAAGCCCGCCGCGCGCTCGAAAGCGATCCGTTGTCCTCGTACGCCGGGATGATTCTCGCATGCTGTCTGTGCACAGCCGGCCGGCTGGACGAAGCGATCGAGATGGCCCGCCGGGCCGTTCAACACGATCCCGGGTCGTTTGTGGCGCGCTGGGCGCTAGGTGTCTCGCTCAGAACGGGCGGACGATTCCAAGAGGCGGTGTCCACGCTCGAGACTGCGCAGGTATGTCGGGGCGCTACGCGCGCGCCCTCTCCAGCCTCGCGGGAGTTTTCGGACAGTGGGGGAAGCGGTCGGAGGCGAGCGCGCTGCATCGCGAACTGATGGACCGCGCCTCGCGAGCCTATGTCCCGCTGACGTACCTTTTCCTCACGGCTGAGGCGTCCGGGCAACACGAAGAGGCGATGGCACTGGCTCGACATGCGTGGGATACGCGCGAGCCGAACTCATCGTAAATCCGCGTTCCGTGAAACACAGGGAGATCCGCGTAAATCCGCGTTCCGTGAGACACCAGGGAGATCCGCGTAAATCCGCGCTTCGTGAAACCAAGAAAGATCCGCAATCCGCGTCCCGTGCCTAAGAGATCAGCGTCAATCCGCGTCTCAGCGCATCACCTGCGCCAACTCCAACCTGCGCAGGACCGCCTCGACGCTCGCGCCGTCGGTCACGTTGACGCGGATCGCGCTCGTCGCGAGCCGCTCGAGCACGGCGGGCACCCGAACCTCCTCCATCCCGATGTCGTCAACCGCGATGACGTAGTACTCACCGGGAGCGACGACCATCGCCTCGCGGCGCATCGCCGACAATTGCGGCGGCTGCACAGCCCCTCTCCGTTCCATCTCGCGAAGCACGTCGATCGGCGGAAGGAAGAATGGCTCGACGCCGGATCCGTATCGATTGTCCCAGCGTGACTTGTCGGTCGGAAAAACGAGCGCCACGTAGTCGGTTGTCGCCTGTCCTTGCGCGTCGGTCACGCGGAATCGCAGTTCGCTCTTGCGATCGGTGAACACGAGCTGGATGCTGTCGAGATGCTGCCCTGACTCGAACGTCAGGGGCTTCTCGAGGAGATCCTGGCTGCCGCGTGTGGCGGACTTGAGCGTCCAGCGCCCGAACGTCAGCCGCGAGGGCGGCTGACACGTGCCAAGCAGGCTATCGACCTTGAAGGTCCAGTCGGCCGCAACGCGCGCCTGTCCCGATCGGCAGTCGCCGTCTTCCGAGCCAAGTGGCAATCCGAGAGGAGTCGTCGGCGGCGTGGGCGGCGGCGTCGTGCCTTCGAAGACGACGCGCCCTGACGCGGTCGCGGCAGGGCCCACGACGATCGTCACTGTTTCCACGGGGCTGCCGCCAACGCTGAGTCTGACGATCCCGGTTTGCTGAGTTCCCGGGACACTGGGAGCGTTGCCTCGTGGCGAGGCGTGCGCCTCGAGCACGTGGTCACCCGGCGGGAGCGACAATCGGAACGTGCCGTCGGGCCGCACACCGGTGCCTCCGCCGTTCATCATGCCTATGCGCCCGGCGCCTCGCGCATTCACGAACGCGCCGGTAATGGGTTCGCCGTCACGCCGGAGGACGACGCCGTTGATGGTGACGAGCATGCCTTCGGCAAGCACGACATCGAGGCCGGACACAGATTGGCCGCGTTCCAGGGTGATTGGCTGTGCCTGATCCAGGGAAACGGCGCCTGGGTAGTACGTTGGCACCGGCTGGGGTTCCTGTTCGGCGCCAGGTGGAAGTTCATCGGGAGACATCCGTCTCGGACCCACAGCGATGACGAACATGCCGGCCTGCAGCCGCGCCAGCCGGAACTCGCCGAGATCGTTGGTCTGCGTTCCCTGACGCATTTCGGGCTTGCCGCCCGGAACGACCTGCATCACGCTCACCGACGCGTACTCGACCGGATCGCCGTGAGGATCGAGCACGCGCCCGGAAATCGCACCGCCGCGGTACATCTTCACGACGACGTTGTCGAGCGCCTCGCCTGGCGTGAGACGGCTGGGGCGCATCGACGAGCGGAACGTGCGGCCCTGATCGGGGAACCGGCCCTGCAGGTATGTCGCCTTGTCGGCGCCGATCGAAAACGATCCGTCGGGCAGTTTCTCGAACACGAACTCGCCCTCGCTGCCCGACATCACAACCGGCTGTGTCACTCCGCTCATCATCAGCCGCACGCGCGCTCTCGCGATCGGCTCGCCCGACAGACCGTCGACGACCCGGCCGCGGATGCTTCCCGTGCCGGTCCGCGCCGTGGGCACCCGATCGCGCGGCTGAATCTCGGCCGGCGTTACGGTGTGGACGACCACCTGGCCCGCCGCCGGACCCGCGCACGCCGCGAGCAGGCCGACGAATGTGAGGGTTCGGATCAACAACATAGGTTTTAGACACCGCTCATGTCACTTCCGCCTAAAGGCGGAAGCCACCCGTCGCAAGCAGGAGCGCGTCCCCTGTAGCTTCCGCCTTTAGGCGGAAGGCACTTGGCACCTTTCACCGACCGACATACGTGGCCAGCGCCTTCTGCACTTCGAAGATCGTCTGGCCGCGGCTGAAGGTTTTCTGGATGGGATCCGGCGCGCCGGAGATCCAGATCTTGAGCTCCGCCTCGAGATCGAAATGGCCGGCGCTCTCGACCGCGAAGTGGGTAATCGCGCGATACGGCACCGAGTGGTAGTCCGTCTTCGCGCCGGTCATTCCCTGCTTGTCCACCATGATCATCCGGCGGTTCGTGAAGATGATCAGGTCGCGCACCAGCTTGAACGCTTTCTCCACGTTCTCGTCGTCTGCCAGCGCATGCTGCAGAGTGTCTTCGACGTCCTGGACGTCCGCTTCCGAGGCATGACCGAGCAACCGCGACAGAATCCCCATTTATCTCGCCCTCCGACCGTTCATCATATAGGCACGTCAAAAAGGAATGCGGCCGTTCCTCATCCTTGCGTGTGGTCTGCTGGGGCTCGCGCAGGATCCGCCGGGCGAACGGCCGCAGCCCATTCGCGTCGGCGTCGACCTGGTCACGACCGATGTGCGGGTTCGACACAACGGCCGTTTCGTGTCCAACCTCGACAAGAAGGACTTCACCGTATTCGAAGACGGCGTCAGGCAGGAGATCGTTTCGTTCGTCATGTCGCTCGGCGGACGCATTTACAACGTTGCCGTGCCTTCGGCCGCCTCGACGCCGCCGGGCGTCATCCTGCCCGCTTCCCGTCCGCCCGCCGAAGGGACCGGACGCATCTTCGTGATCTTCATCGACGATGCGCACCTCGATCCGTCCATGACGCCGAAGATCAAGCAGTTCCTGTCGCAGATCTCCTCCCAGCTCGTTCACGACGGCGACATGTTCGCCGCCGTCTCTACCGGGCCCTCCTCTATTGAGGTGCAGCTGACTTACGACAGGAAGCGGCTCGATCACGCGATCTCGAAGTTCATCGGCAACGGCCTGACGCCGAACGAGATCGTCGCCGCGCCGGTCGGCGCCAATGGCAACGCGGAGATTCGTCACAAGGCGCACGTCGCCTTCCGCACCGCCTGGGACATCATGAAGAACCTCGAGCAGGTCCAGCACCGGCGGAAGGCGTTCATCTACGTCAGCAACGGGTATGACTTTGCGCCGTTCGAAAAGTCGCGGGTCAAAGCCGAGGCGGAACGGCTCGGACGCGGCTCCGACGGCAGCGCCGAGTCGCTGTTCACGCGCCAGGGCGGCCAGTTTTCGGAGGCGGACCTTGCGACGGAACTGGCGGAGCTGACCCGCGCGGCCAATCGCGCGAACGCGACGATCTACACGATCGATCCGCGCGGCCTCGTCGGCATGCCCGACCTGAGCCAGAACATCGACATGGTCGAGTGGCAGAACTACATCACGACGTCACAGAACACGCTGCGCGTGCTGGCCGAGGAGACCGGCGGCTTCGCGACGGTCAACCGCAACGATCTCGTGCAGGCGCTGAAGCGCATTGATCAGGAGACGAGCGACTACTACGTGATCGGCTACTACTCGAGCAATCCCGACCAGACGAAGCGCCGCCGGACGATCGAGGTGAAGGTGAACCGGCCAGGGGCGGACGTGCAGCATCGGACCGAATACGTCCTGCGGGCCCCGGCTAGATGAGAGCCCGCTCAACTCCCAAATCCCAACTCCCAACTCCCAAAACTTCAGGCTTGCTCAAAGCTGGTAGGAATGGACATCGACGCTTGCACGGCGCCAGGTTCGGCCGACGAACGCCGTTGAGGGATGCCGACCCACCGCGAAGCCGGGCGGCCCGGCGGCCGGACCTGGCGGCGGGCGCACTACCAACAAACCGCGTGCTGCTCCGTCACTGCGTCGCCGAAAGCTGGTAGCTGACAGCTGAGAGCCATGTTATAACCCTCTGCTCAGGAGGGTGGTGATGGCGCAACACTCACGTGCGTTTGCCTGCCTGTTTGCGTGTTTCTTCCTTTTCGCTGCCCAGTCGGACCCCGGCGCGCAGTCCGCGAAGCTCCTCGACAAAGAAACGTTCATGGAGATGGAGAGCGTCGGCGCGGCGGCGATTTCGCCCGACGGGCGCCAGATCGTCTTTGCGCGGACGTGGATCGACAAGATGAAGGATCAGTCGCGCAGCAACCTGTGGATCGTCGACGTCGACGGCGCACGGGTCCGCGAGCTGACGCGCGGCAGCTGGCGCGACAGCGGCCCGGTATGGGCGCCCGACTCGAAGCGCATCGCGTTTCTCTCGGATCGCGACGGCACCAACCAGCTTCACGTGATGTACCTGGACACCGGCGAGGTGGCGCAGCTCACCCACCTGCAGCGCGCGCCGTCGGGCCTGAAGTGGTCGCCGGACGGAAAACAGATTGCCTTCTCGCAGACCGTGCCGGACGAGGATCCGATCCTCCGCGTCGAGCTGCCGAAGCGGCCGCGCGGCGCCGAATGGGCGCGCGGCGCGGTGATCGTCGACCGCCTGACCTGGGCGCGCGACGGCACCGGCCCGGTTGAAAAAGGCTACACCCACGTCTACACCGTCGACGCGCTGCTCGGCGGCACGCCGAAACAGATCACCGACGGCAAGTTCAATCACAGCGAGCCGGAGTGGTCGGCGGACGGACAGACGATCTTCGTCGGCGGCATGCGGAAGCCCGAGGCGGAGTATCAGCGCGGCGACTCGGAGATCTACGCCGTCGACCTCAAGAGCGGTCAGGTGAAGACGCTGACCGATCGCAAGGGACCCGATTCCAACCCCAGCGTGTCGCCCAACGGCAAGTTCATCGCCTACACGGGGAATGACGACAAGGACTTCACGAGCCATCTCTCCTCGCTCTATCTGATGGACAGCAGCGGCGGGTCGAAACGGGTGCTCGCGGGCGATCTCAACAACTCGCCGGGCGACATCACCTGGGCGCGGGACAATTCGGGCGTGTACTTCACCGTCGCGGAGAAGGGCTCCGAATCGATCTACTTCGCTCCCCTGTCCGGTGCGCCGCGCAAGCTGTCGGGTGACGACCAGCAGACGCTCGGAGGCCTTTCCTTCTCCGAGACGGGACAGGTGGTCGCCGTGCGTTCGACCCCATATCGTCCTGGCGTCCTCGCCACCTTCAAGATCGACGCGGCAAAGAACCCCGCCTCGTGGAAGACGCTCGTCGACGTGAACGACGACGTGCTCTCGGGTGTGAAGCTCGGCGACATGGAGGAGATCTGGTACACGTCGAAGGACGGGCTGAAGGTTCAGGGATGGCTGATCAAGCCGGCCAACTTCCAGCCGGGCCGGAAGTATCCGATGGTGCTGTGGATCCACGGCGGTCCGTGGTCGATGTATGACGTCGGCTTCAACTGGTCGTTCCAGAACTTCGCCGCCAGCGGCTACGCGGTGCTCTACACGAACCCGCGCGGCAGCACCGGCTACGGGCAGGAATTCGTCAACGGCATTCAGCACTCGTATCCAGGGAAGGACTACGACGATCTGATGGCGGGCGTCGATGCCGCGATCGCCAAGGGGTTCATCGACGAACGCAACCTGTTCGTCTGCGGCGGCAGCGGCGGCGGCGTGCTGACTGCCTGGATCGTCGGCCACACGGATCGCTTCGCCGCGGCCGTGTCCATGCGGCCCGTGATCGACTGGCGCTCGTTCGTCGGCACCACGGACGGACCGGGTTGGTACCGCCAGTTCAAGAAGTATCCGTGGGAAGACCCGATGGAATACCACGTCCGCTCCCCGCTCGCGTACGTCGACAACGTCAAGACGCCGACGATGGTGATGACCGGCGAGGCGGATCTGCGGACGCCGATGGGCCAGAGCGAGGAGTTCTATCGCGCGCTCAAGATGCTGAAGAAGGAGACGCTGCTCGTTCGCATGCCGGAGGAGTTCCACGGATGGCGCCGGCCGTCACGCCGGCTGCTGCAGCAGCTCTACCTGATGGCGTGGTTCGACAAATACAAGAGGCCGTCGGCGACGTCTACGGACGCGAGTCGATAAAAACTCCCAAAAAAGGCCAACTCCCAACTCCCAAAGGGCACGGGAGCACCTTGGAAGTTGGGAATGGTTTTTTGGGAATTGGGAGTTGGTTTTTTGGGAGTTGATGCTCTATTCCGCGCGAAGCGCGTCCATCGGGTCAACCCTGCTGGCGCGCCGTGCGGGAATCAGCGTGGCGGCCATCGCAACCGAGCTCACCATCGCAGCCACCGCCGCAAACACCGAGGCGTCCAGAGGCTGCACTTCGAAGAGCATCGACGCGACGAAACGCACGAGCGGGATCGCCGCAAGCATGCCCAGGCACGTTCCTGCCAGCACGAGTGCCCCTCCCTGCCGCAGCACCATCGTCAACACCGACGTGCGGTCGGCGCCGAGCGCCATGCGGACGCCGATCTCGCGCGTGCGCTGCGCGACCTGATGTGCGGTGACCGCATAGAGCCCGCCGAGCGCGAGAAGCAGAGCGAGCATCGAGAGCGCGGCAATGACGGTGGCATCAAACCAGCGAGATGCCATGCCGTCGCGGATCATCTCCTCCACCGTGACCACTCGTCCAAGCGGCAGCGCCGGATCGATGGCGCGCGCGGCACTCCGCAGCTCGGTCACGAACGGCGGCAGCGATGCGCCAGGCGCGGCGCGCAGGGCGATCGTCGCGAAGCCGGACCGCTCGGCACCCGCGCACGTGTAAATCGTCGGCATCGGCGCGGCCTTGGTCCGGATGTCGGGGACGTCGGCGGCGACGCCGACCACGGTCCGCGTCCCGGACGACACCTCGCCGAGGTTGAGCTGCGCGCCAAGCGCGGAACGGTCTCCGTACCGAGCGGCGAGCCATCGCGCGGTTGATGACGACCGCGGATGCATCAGCGGCGCCTCCGCACTCGCGTCCTTCGACGATCGGGATGCCGAAGGTGCGGAAGTGATCGGGGCCGATGCCGTCCGCGATGGCAATCTCCCAGCTCTCCGCGCCGCGTTCCTTCGCCGGCGGCCAGGTCATCGTCATCGACAGCCCGCTGAGCCCGCCATCCGAGACTGACACCACTTCGACGCCCGGCAGCGCGTGCAGGCGCTGCAGAAGATTGTCGAAGAATGCGCGCCGTGACGCCGCGTCCGCGTAGCGCGTCGTCGGCAGCGTCATCGACGCGGTCAACACGTTGTCGGCGTCGAAACCGCGATCGATCGACTGGAACCGGCTGAAGCTCTTCGTCAGCAGCGCGGCGCCGAGCGTGAGCACGACGGCGGCGGCGATTTCGAGCACGACGAGCGCCCGGCGCGGGCGCGACCGCCCGCCGTGACCGAGCGCGCCACGCCCTGCCCGCAGACCCTCTTGCGGATCCTCGCGAGTGGCGGCGACCGCCGGCGCCAGGCCGAAAATCAGCCCGGTGCAGATCGTCAGCGCGAGCGTGAACAGGAGCACTGGCCCGTCGATGCTGAGCGTCGCGAGCCTTGCGAGCGCGGGCGGGCCGAACGCACGGAATGCCTGCAATCCCAGAAAAGCGAGACCGATGCCGGGCACTGCGCCGAGGCACGCCAGCAGAATGCTCTCGACGAGGAGCTGACTGAACAGGCGTCCCCTGCTCGCCCCCACTGCCAGGCGCACCGCCAGTTCGCGGCCGCGGGACGAGCCGCGCGCGAGAAGCAGGTTCGCGATGTTCGCGCAGCCGATCAGCAGCACGCACCCCACGGTGCCGAGCAAGAGAAGAAGCGGCCGCCTGAAATCGCCATAGAGGCGCTGGTGCAGCGACATGAGCCGAGTCTCGGAGCGCAACGCGGCGGCCGGCAGTTCGTTCTTGTGCGATTCGCGCAGCGACGCGAGCGCCGCTTGTGCCTGTTCCGTCGTGACGCCGCGGTGCAGCCGTCCGACGAAGTCGATGTAGTACAACCCGCTGGCCAACTGCCGAGGGACGAGCGGCAGCCAGAATTCGGTTCGTCCCGGATAGCTGAAGCCAGCCGGCATCACGCCGATCACCTCATACGCGTTGTCGTCGAGCGTGATCGGCCTTCCGACGATGTCGGGCCGCCGGCCGAAGAGGCGGGCCCACATCGCATCGCTCAGCACGATCAATCGCGGACCGCCGGCGCGCGTTTCGTCTTCCGTGAACGCCCGTCCCATCGCCGGCTGCATCCCGAAGACATTGAAGAACGCCGCCGAGACGCGCGCCCCGGGCAGACGCTCGGGGTATCGCCGGCCGTGACCGTCGCACCCGCGGTGTTGTACAACCCGAGCGACTCGAATGCGGGCAGCTTCGCCGCCACCGCCAGCCGCGCCGTCGGTTCATCGAACCGTGCGACGTCCCTGCCTTTCTGCACGATGGAGATCGACACGATGCGGGACGAGTCGGGATAGGGCAACCGGCGGAAGATCGAGGCGTTGGCAATCGCGAAGAGCAGCGTGTTCGCACCCACTGCCAGCGCGACCGTCGCGACGACGGCAACCGTGAACATGGGTGCGCGCCAGAGCTGGCGCACGGCGTAACGAAGATCGTAAACGAAACGTTCCATCGGGGCTCCTCCTCCCGACGGTTAGACGGCGTTCGGCGCTGGACGTTGACTGCTGATTAACGCCCAAATCCGCAACTCCCAACTCCCAACTCCGCAACTCCCAACTCCCAAACGGACTCCCAAATCCCAAGGCCCAAATCCCAAGGAAACTGAGGGCCGGTTTGGAAGTTGGAGATTGGCCGTTGGAAGTCCTGTTGGGAATTGGGAGTTGGAGGTTGGGAGTTATAATTTGAAGACTCTCCTCCTGTGCCGGAGTGGTGAAACTGGCAGACGCGCGGGACTCAAAATCCCGTGACCTTTAACGGTCGTGTGGGTTCGATTCCCACCTCCGGCACCAGCCTTCGCTCTCGATGCAGGCGAAGCCTGTCCGCCGACGACCGCGTCATCTGCTCCCCGATCCCATTGAACCTGTGTCGCTTCCGGCGTGACTTCCGGATGCGATCTTCGTCACCCTCCCGTCATTGAGATAGCCATTCCAGCGCTGCACGGTGGCACCACGCGAATCCGCGGAGGTGCTTCATGGGCAGTCAGCTGCGTATCCTTGTCGCGTCGTTGTTCCTCGTCGAACCCGGGCAAACCCCTTCCATCGCGGCGCCAACCTTTCACTTCAGCTGCGACACCGGTTACAACCAGGCGGCCTGCACGGAACAAGTGAACCAGCTGGGCGGCATATTGGTCAGGATGGATCTGTCGCCGCTCGGTGACTGGACGTGGGTTCTCGTTCGGTCCCAGGACTGGAAGCCGATCTTGCGGAGCGTCGGTCGCGACCCGAAGAGCCCTGCCTTCACCATCCTCGAGAAACGGCAGATCTTTCTGGAAGAAGCGTTGTTCAATACCGTGCCGGCGCGGAGCCGCGAGCTCCTCGAGGAGTGGCGGATGCCGCTGGACCAACTCCGGATCTTCGCCGTCACACATGAGCTCGGCCATGCACTGTGCCAGGAGACAGATGAAGCGAGAGCGGAGGTGTATGCAGAGCAGCTGCGCAGCACGGGGAAAGCCACGTGCCTCAGGCGGAGCGATCAGCGAAAATGAAGAACTCGAAAGCTGCATCGGGCGGCGCGGGGCGAGTGGTACACTTCCGGTCCGATCGACGCGAGTTCGGATCCATGAGCGAAACCGCGGCACACGCGCATCGGCTCGTCAGGTTTGGCGTCTACGAGCTCGATCTGCACTCGGGAGAGTTACGAAAGTCGGGCGCACGTCTCAGCCTTCAACAGCAGCCTTTGCAGCTGCTCTCGGTCCTGCTCGAGCAACCCGGCCAGCTCGTCACCCGCGAAGAGCTCCGCAAGCGCTTGTGGCCGGACGATACCTTCGTCGACTTCGAACACGGATTGAACGCCGCGGTAAAGCGACTGCGCGACACGCTGGGCGACTCGGCCGACTCGCCACGCTTTGTCGAGACCGTGCCGCGGCGGGGCTACCGGTTCATCGCCCCGGCGAGCGTCGACGGGACTTCGTCGCTCCCCAGCCCAGCGACAGAGATCACGTCTGAGGGTTTTCTGCCGCGCGTGAAACGCGGCTGGCCTCTCCTCGTCGCCGCTCTCTCATCGCCATTGCTCGGTCTCTGGGTCTACTCTGCTAATGATCGTCGGGCCCGATCCTCGGGTCTCCTCAGACCGGTGCCGTTCACGACTCTTGCCGGCCAGGAGGTCGCACCGACCTTCTCGCGGGACGGCAGCCAGATCGCTTTTGCCTGGTCGCCGGAAGGGCCTGCAGGACCAGTTTGATCTGTATGTGAAAGTGATCGGGAGCGAGAAGCTGCAACGGCTCACCGAGCGTCCAGCAGATTTCATCTTCCCGGCGTGGTCGCCCGACGGGCGACGGATCGCTTTCGCGCGAATGTCACGAGAGGGCAGCGGGATCTATTTGGTTTCCCCTCTGGGAGGTGGTGAGCAGAAGCTGGCGGATGCGCACTTCGAATTCTGGGTCGAAACTGTGCTGAGCTGGTCGCCCGATGGGAAGCTACTCGCGTACACACGATAAGGGGCCTACCGGTCAATACGTCATTTCCCTGTTGGACGTCGCACTTTGAAGAAACATTGGTTGGGCAGTCCGTCCGCAGATTGTGTGGGGCCTGGGTCCCTGCCTTCTCCCCCGACGGCAAATCGCTCGCTGTCGCGTGCTGGATGGGCTTGGGAGTCAACGATCTGTTCGTAGGGCCTGCATCTGGCGGCCCCGGACGGCGAGTCGCACACTTGCCGGGCGACTTTACGGGCATGACCTGGACCGCCGACAGCGACAGCCTCATCTTCTCGGTAGATGGCGACTTGTGGCGCGTCGTCGCTTCCGGCGCTCAGCCCGAGAGGCTGCTGGCTGGCCGGGACGCTGCGACGCCAGCCATCACGAGCGATGGCCATCGCCTCGCCTATAGCACGCAAAGCGTCTACAACGTGAATCTCTGGCAGGTGCACCTGGCGGTTCCGGCGCGGTCCGCGGGCCCGCCGGTGAAATTGATTTCCTCAAGCAGGATCCACACCCGTCCCTCGTTTTCGCCGGATGGCCGTCGGCTGGCCTTCGATTCTACGCGTTCAGGAACGGTGGAAGTCTGGATCAGCGACGCTGATGGTTCCAACGCGCAGGCGCTCACGGAATTTGGAGGACCCTGGACGGGCACAGCACGCTGGTCGCCGGACGGGCACTCCATCGCTTTCGATTACCACGAGGGGAGCTCCAGCCAGTCCAGCATCTACGTTGTTCCCGCCGAGGGAGGTCGACGCCGGCGTGTCGACACAGGTGTTGACGACAGCTCGGAGCCAGCATGGTCACCCAATGGCAAATCGCTCTTTTTTACGGGTATGGTCGGCGGAGCCCCGCAGATATACAAGGTCCCAGTCGAAGGCGGCGACTCAATTCAGCTCACGAAACAGGGAGGCTCGACGCCGAGGGCGCCGGCGAGCGATGGGCGAATCTACTACAGCAGGAAGCAGGAGATTGGTCCATCTCCCCGGTGGGAGGTGATGAACGACCTCTCACGCAAATCCCTCGGCGGCCTGTAGAGTTCAATGACTCCTGGGGATTGAGCGACGCAGGTGTCTACTTCATCAACCCCGATCCTGCTCGCCCGGGAATCGACTTCTTCGAGTTCCGCAGCGGCAGGATCGTGCGCGTCGTGGATCTGCCGGGGCGACCGGCTCCGTGGGGAGGAGCGCTGGCGCTCTCACCCGACGGCCGGCGGCTCGTTTACCCGCAGCTCGATGGCATCGCCAGCGATATCATGCTGGTGGACAACGCACTCAAAATCCCGAGACCTTAACAGCGGACCGTCACGGCTGCCTGTCGTAAACCTGAACGCTCGAGTACTCCGCGCCGTCCCTGTTCCCTTTGGTCGTAACCGTCAACACCTTGCCGTTGTCCGAGACGGTTCGGGTTTCCGTCTCCACGACCTGACCCCCGATCTTGCCGGTTCGCTCGACCGTGCGGTCGTCCACGCGTTTCAGCGACACCGTGTTCAGAAAGGAATTCGAGATCGGATAGTCGTTGCCGTCGAATCGCGCGGTGTACTCGACGAGGACGCTTGGCTTGCCGGTGCTTATCGTGAAAGTAGTTTCCTTGATGGCATCGCCAACCACCTCGAACTTCATGACACGCCGATACGGCACGGCGCCGCTGAAGGTCGATTTCGCGCGATTCAGCGTCCATGAGCCGAGGGCCGAATCGCTCACACCCTGGGCAACGATCGCGCCCTCACCAACCGAGAGAACCGAAAGAAGTCCGAGGATGATGACGCGCTGCATCTGGCCTCCCCCCGTCCTAGGTCCGAAGCACCATGACGGTTGATCAACCAGATCCTACACCTACGACAGGCCGAGATCACTTCAACGTGAACCCATACACGATCGTCGACCCGTCGTTGAGCAGAATCGTGTAGGTGTAAGTGCGGCCTGCGGTCAGGTTCTTCGTGTTCAGGTTGAAGATCCACTGCTGATCGGAGGCCGACCACCGGAACGCCGCGTCGGGCGTAGTCGACAGGATCTCCTCGTTGATCGGCAGCGGCGAGCTGTGGAGCGATACGCCGGTCAGCGCGAACGCCGCCACGACGCCTGGCGATCCGATCGACACGCCGTTGGCGTCGCACACCCGGAACTTCGAGGGCACGGTGCTCTTCTGCTTGAAGATGCTCGATCCGTCCGGGTTCACCGGCTCGAGAATCTGGTGTCCCATCGAACCGAGGCAGACGCCGGTGGCGTAGAGGACCGAGTAGTCGGCGGATGCCGCGCCCGGGTTGCCGGCGACGTCCACCGCGTTGACGGGGAAGGTCTTTGCGCCCACGGAGCTCGTCAGGAACGGGCTGCCGGTGGGAACCGGCCCGGCGCACTGCGCAATGCCGGACGTCGCGTCGCTGCACGAATAGCTGGACGCGACGGATGCGTTCAGCACATAGGTGCCGCCCTGCGCCGGCGCGACGATGGCGGCTGCCGGGGGCGTGAGATCGACGTCAATGTTCGTCACCGACGCCGAGGCGACGTTGCCCGCACGATCGGTGACGTTGCCAGACGCCTGCTGATCGGCTCCGTCGGCGATCGGGCCGACAGTCGCCGGGCACGCGCCGGGCTCGAGCCCTGAAAGCGCATCGCCGCACGTGAACGTCACCGACGGCCGGCCGGTCGCGATGTTGAACCATCCTGTTGCAGCGGCGGCGCGATCGAGCGCCGCGACAATCGTCGGCGCTGTCTTGTCGATGTTGATGCCCGACACCGTGGCCGGGTCGGCGACGTTGCCCGCAACGTCGACGCACGTGCCCGTGTTGGCCACCGACTGACCCGCGCCCTCGCCGGTCAGCGTTGCACCTTCGACCGTATTCGAGGCAATGCCTGACGGCGCCGCGCCGGCGCTGTCGGCGCACGAGAAGCTGACGGTGACGTCCGTATTGTTCCAGCCGAATGGGTTGGCCAACGGCGATCGGCTGCCGGTGACGAGCGGCTTGGTCAGATCCAGCCGCACCGTGATCGTCGTCTCTGCGCTCGTGTTGCCCGCCTTGTCCGTGCAGGTTCCTAGGACGTCGGTGCCCGCGGTCTCCGCCGTGACGCTGGCGTCGCCGGCGCACGCATCGATGCCACTCTGCACCGCACCCGCATCGCCGGCGTCGCTGAACGTCACGTCGACCGGCGACGAATTGTTCCAGCCCGCCGCGTTGGCCGCCGGGCTCCTCGCGCCCGTTGGCGCGTTGGGCGCAGTTTTGTCGATCCTGATATCCGACACGGTCGCGGCTAGCGCGGCGTTCCCTGCGTTGTCCACGCACGTGCCCGTGTTGGTCACCGAATGATTCGCGCTCTCGGTCGTCAGCGTCGTTCCCGCCACGTCGCTGCTGCCAATGCCGGACTGGACCGATCCAGTGTCGGCGCACGTGAAGGTGACCGTGACGTCCGTGTTGTTCCAGCCGAACCCGTTGGCGGCAACCGATCGCTGACCGGCGATCACCGGCCGCGTCTTGTCGATCCTGACGACGACCGTCGCGTCCGGTCCAGTGTTGCCGGCGTTGTCAGTGCAGCTGCCGGACACCGGTGTGCCGGTCGTCTCCGCCGTGAAGGACGTATCGGGCGAACACGAGGCGATGCCGCTCGGGCCGTTGTCGCCATTTGCCGCGAAACTGACGGTGACGTCGGTATTGTTCCAGCCGCCGGCATTGGCTGCCGGAGTTTTCGTGCCGGTCGGCGCGTTCGGCGCGGTTGCGTCGCGCTTGATCGTCACCGAGACCGAGTTGGTCCCGCCGCCGCTGGTGGCCGAGCAGGTGAAGGTCGTTCCCGCCGTGTCGGACGTGACGGTTGCCGGCTCGCACCCGGTCGTGCTCGAGACCGTCGATTCCGGATCGGTCACGGTCCACGTTACGCTGACGTCGCTGACGTACCAACCGTTGTTGCCGAGCGTGCCGGTGACGTTCGGCGTAATGACCGGCGCGGTCGCGTCGTTGTCGAAGAAGAACGTCCGCGTCCCGCTGGGCGCATTGTTGCCGGCTTTGTCATACGCCTTCGCAAACCACGTGTGGCTGCCCGGAACAGTCGGCGTGTAGTCGGTTCGCCAGCCGCTGCTCCCGTTGTCGTCCGAGCCGACGAGGGCGCCGTCAACATAGAACTCCACGATCTCGATGTTCTCGTCGGTGCCGCCCGCGTCGACGGGCAACGCGCGGAGTTGAACAGGCCCCGTCACGACTGCGGCATCGGCAGGCTCGATCAGCGTCACGACAGGATTCGTGTTGTCGACGACGACAATCTTGGAGTCGTTGGCCGCAGTGTTCTCGCCCGGGCCGGTAGCAAAGGCGCGCACGGTATAGTCGCCGTCCGCAACGAGTGCACCGCCCGCGTTCTTGCCGTCCCACGTGGCGCTGGCGTTGGTGTTCGCCGCGAGGTTGCCGACGACGAAGGTGCGAACGAGGCCGCCGGCACCGTTCCGAACCCGTATTTCGAACCCGGTGAGGGCGCCGCCGCCCTGATTTCTCGCGGTGATGAGAGTGTCGTCCTTGACACCGGCGGAGGAAGGCTGTGACGGCGAGAACGGCGTCGGCGTGGCGTCGACTATTCGGGGCTGGCCATCGGTGAACGTCGTCTGTGCGACGCGTCCGGACGACATGCCGCGCGCGATCAGATAGAACCGCACGCCGAGGTCGTGCGTTTCAGGCGCCCACTTATCCCACTGAATGTTCCCATCGGCATCCGCCGTGACTTCCAGCACGTAGTCGTCGTGCACCGCCGGGTCCTCCTGGAACCGCAGACGCACGACTTCGTCACGCTGCCATCCGGTGCCGGTGATAATTGCCAGCTGCCCGGGGGCGTAATCGTCCTTGTCAGTCCTGACCGTGGGGAAACGATAGCTCTCGTCATCTGCCGCGCCGCCACCCGACACGAATGCGAAACCCTCGGACTGCGGCCCGCTGATGGCGCCCGAACGTGCCAGGGCCATAGGCGCGGCCGCGGCGAACTGTCCCATCCCGTACGAATATGGATCCGGGAATTCGGCAGGCAGGAAGAGATCGGCAGTCGCCTGCGCATTCCCGCCAGCGGACCCGCCCGCGATCAGCACGCTGTTGTTGTGCGGCAGCAGCAGCGCTGAATGGCCGCTGCGCGGCACGCTCATCTGCGTGTCGACAACACTGAACGATCCGATGGACGGTTCAAAGATCTCAGCCGTGCTCAGATCGCTCGTGCCGTCGTTGCCGCCAGCCACCAGCACGCGTCCATCGATCAACGTCGTCGCCGATGCGCCGCTGCGCGGGCTCTGGAGGTCCGCCGAGGTCACGATCGATCCCGTCTTGGGATCGAAGATCTCCGTGGTTGCCAGTGCGGTCCCGTCGGCGCCGGTTCCGCCCGCGATCAGAATGGAGCCATCCGCGAGTTGTGCTGCGGCAGCAGCGATGCGGGGTGCAGCCATCGCACCGGCCAGGGACGAACTGCCGGCGGCGGGAACGAAGATTTCGAGATCGGCGCTCAGCGCATCGCCCGTCGATCCGCCGGCGAAGAGTACACGGCCATCGGCGAGCAGCGCCGCCGCGTGTCCGGTGCGAGGTGCGATCATCGTCCCAACGACGACGAGCGCGCCGGCGGCATCGCGCACCAGGATCGTGTCGGTAATGGTGCCGTCAGCCGCTCGGCCTCCTGCAATCAGGGTGCGCCCGTCGGGGAGCGGCACGGCAGCTGCGCCGGTCCGGCCATCCGCCGCTGCGCCCGCAGCGGCCCATTCCCCTACTGCGTGCGGAAGCTGCGCCCGCACGAGCAGACCCGACGAGACGATTACCGCCGCCGCAAGGAGGAACGCGGTCAGACGCCTGGAGAGAGATCGCACACGAACTCCTTTACTTGGTACCGGGGTTCGAATCGATGAGCCGGCAAGAGGTATGCCCGTGTTTGCTGCGGTCGCCAGGCGTGCGCGTGTTTGTCGAAGCGCCTTACATCAGGGAGATACGGACGTTAATTGATCAATAGGGATGGCGTGAATTGCGCAAGCACGTAACCGGTCGGGATGGGACATTAGTCTGGCTCGGGCCGGAGTTCGAATCGGGCGCGTAACTTGCTCGCGGCAGCGCTAAAGGGCTGCACTACGTGCTGCGCTCGTAGCGCAGGCCTTCAGGCCTGCCCTCGGGCGTTCGCTCCCTCCCGCGCTAACGTTAGTACCACCAATCCCCCTGTAATAAAGGAGGCGGCACGTGGCAAAGAGGCGCAAACCCAGCACCACAGCGCGGACTGGGCGGAAGAAGACCGCCGCGCGGGCGAAGGCGAAGAGGCCGGTCAAGGCAGCCGCTCCACAACGTGATGTTCGGGGCGAGGTGCCGCGCGTCAGGGGCACCGGGCCCGTGACCTTGCGGCCCGGCCTGGCGATGGCGGCGGGACGCGTCTCGGTCGCGGCGCCGGCCACCGCCCGGATGATCATCCTGCCGCGGCGCGGACTCCGCGCCGAGGGGACGGGCCTCGAAACGACCACGGTCAACGCGCTGTTCGCGCTGAGAAATGTGGTGGGACGCGGACCGGTGAAGCTGTCCAGCGTCGTCAGCAACGTGGGGCTGGCGGCGTCTCCCGCGCTGGCCGGCGGGGCGACGCTGAAGGTCCTCGACTCGATCGCGGAGAACGGCGCCAAGCTGGTCGAGATGAATCCTGGAGACGAAGCGGCGGTGCGTGCCGCATTGCCAGGACTGCGGCTCGTCCCCGAGGTTTTTTACCAGCCGATGTCGCTGCGCCTTTCACTCGAGTCGGATCTGCAGCCGACCGGCGCGGCAGCAACGGTCAAGGTCAAAGTGCAGTCGACCGCGGATGGGAAGCCCGTGCGCGACGTGCGCGTGATCGGCTTCACCAACTTCGCGCTGCGTCTCGGGGCCGAAGCCTTCGCCGATGCCAACGGCGTGGCTTCGCTCAAATTCGGATCGAAGCCCGCGAAGATCGAGCGCTTGTACGTGTTCGCCGAACGCGGGTTCTGGAGTCAGCTCCGGAAATCGGTGTCGACGACAGGACAGATCGCCGTGGCACTCGATCCGATCGATTTGAGCAAGAAGGACGTGCTCCGCACGATCTACGGCGAGACGGCGCTGGCCCTGGGGAGCGGCGTCAAGGTCGGCGTGATCGATACCGGCTCGGGGCCGCATCCGCAACTGGTGATCGCCGGCGGCTTCAACGCGGTCACCGGACAGAACCCCGGCGACTTCGGCGACAACGGCGACATGCACGGGACGCACGTCGCCGGCATCATCGCCGCCCGCGGCAGCGCGCCGACCGGCGTGCGCGGGCTCGCGCCGGGAGTCTCGCTTTTCAGCTACCGCGTGTTTCCTCAGGGCGAGAACGCCTCGAACTTCGACATCGCCAAGGCGATCGATCGCGCGCGGACGGACGGCTGCGATCTGATCAATCTCAGTCTCGGACGTCCCGCCGATGCGGGCGAGGGACCGGACGAACCGCTCGTGCGTTTCGCGCTCGAGGACGCGCGGGCGGCGGGCATGCTGCCGATCGCTGCCGCCGGCAACGACGGTCGCGCGCCCGTCGCGTTCCCCGGTTCGGACGATCTGTGCCTCGCCGTGTCGGCACTCGGGAACCGCAAGACGCAGCCGGCAAGCAGCGTCTCGACGGCCGCGTTCGCGCCGCCTGCCGGCGCCGACCCGAACGAGTTCGTGGCCGATTTTTCCAACATCGGCCCCGAGATCGATTTGATCGGTCCCGGCGTCGGCGTGATCTCGACGGTCCCGACCAAGGACTTCGCGGTGATGGACGGCACGTCGATGGCCTGCCCGGCGGTGACCGGCATCGTCGCTCGACTGCTCGCGGCGCAATCCGCTATCCTCAACATGGCGCGCAACGACGCGCGCGCCGCCGCGATCGCTCAGCTGGCGCTCCAGGCGGCTCGCTCGCGCGGCTTCGCGGCGCAATTCGAGGGGCACGGACTGCCAATCTGATCTCATGGGGCGTTTCATCGTCCGCTTCCGCCGCGACACGGCGGCCAGAGATGCGATCGTGGAACGACTCCACGCCTCCCCGGAGGTCGTCGTCGTCGAGGAGACGCCGAAGATGGTGCTGGTGGAGGCGAACGACAAGGCCCTGCGGCAACTGGTCCCCGATTCGGACGACGTCGCGATCGTCCCCGAGCGGCATTACGAGCGTCCGAACCCGCCCCTGACGATCGAAAAGAAGCAGAAATAGGCCACTTCCTGCTCAGCTTGGCCTTCGGACGGGCCCAAGCCAGGGCCGCGTGACCAACGGCAGCCGCCACGGCTCACCTGCAATTCGTCACGGAAAAATGTATACCCGCCACCAGCATCCGCTTGACACAAGGGTAGTTAAGGCGCAGGATTGCCGAGCCCATCGATGCGCGCGTTGACCCCTGTGCGGGGGTGTGCGCGTTGATGTTTGTACGACCGAAGTATCAGGAGGAGGATGCTCGATGAAGTGCAGGCTTGTGACACTCGTAGTGTGCGCAGCCCTGGCGATAGCCTCGCCGGCTTTCGCCCAGGGCGGCGGCACACAGACGATCTCGGGGGTCGTCGTAGACACCGGCGGCGGTGTCGTCCCCGGCGCGGAAGTCCAGGTCAAGAACAACGCCACGGGCGTCGGTCAATCGCAGGTCAGCAACGCTGAGGGCGGGTTCTCGTTCGCCGGCATGCAGGTCGGCACCTACACGGTGACCGTCACCCTTCAGGGTTTCAAGACCTTCGTATCGAACGACGTGGTGGTCACCTCAGGCGCCCCAGCCGCAGTGCGTGCGACGCTGGAGGTCGGCGGTCTCGAGGAGCAGGTCGTCGTGTCGTCGAAGTCTGAAATCGTCCAGACCCAGTCGACCGTCATCTCGTCGACCATCAACACCAGCCAGATCTCGAAGCTGCCGATCACCAGCCGCAGCGCGATGGACTTCGTCACGCTGCTCCCGGGCGTCACCACGCCTGGCGGCAACCGGCAGTCGCAGATCAACGGCCTGCCGCAGGGCGTCATCAACATCACGCTCGACGGCGTGAACATCCAGGACAACACGCTGCGCAGCACGGACGGCTTCTTCGCGATCGTCAGCCCGCGCCTCGACGCGATTGAAGAAGTGACGGTGACGACCGCCACGCAGGAAGCCAGCGCCGGACAGGGCGCCGTGCAGATCAAGTTCGTCACGCGCTCGGGCGGCAACGACTTCACGGGCAGCGGCTATCACTACTTCCGCAGCGACAAGCTGAACGCGAACACCTGGTTCAACAACCGCAACGCGGTGGCGAAGGCCAAGCTGAAGCAGAATCAGTACGGGGTGCGCGCCGGCGGCCCGATCGTCCAGAACAAGGCGTTCTTCTTCGCGAACTACGAAGAGTTCCGGCAGCCGAGCGGCGTCACACGCAACCGCAATATCCTGAACGCGCAGGCGCAGCAGGGCATCTTCACGTACGTGCCGACCGGCGGCTCGCCGCAAACCGTCAACCTGCTCGCGCTCGCGGCCGCCAACGGCCAGACCTCGACTCAGGACCCGACGATCGCTGGTGTTCTTCGCGACATCCGCGCCGCGGTTGCAGGTGGCTCGATCGCCAATATCGACGACAACCTCGAGCGCTACACGTTCAACGTGAGCACCGAGTCGGTCCGGCGCTACCCGACGACGCGAGTCGACTACAACATCACCGACAAGCACCGTTTCAGCAACGCGTTCAACTATCAAAAGTTCACGGATTTCCCGGACACGCTGAACAACATGGACGCGACGTTCCCGGGATTCCCCGTCGAGGCCGGACAGAAGTCGGAACGCTACAGCATCAGCAACGCCTTGCGCTCCACGCTCGGCGCCAACATGGTCAACGAAGCGCTGGTCGCCTGGAGCGGCGCACCGGTCACGTTCTTCGGCGAGCTGAGCCCTGACAACTGGGGAGGGACGTCCGTCGCGGACCAGCTGGGATACCGGATCACGTTCCCCGGCACGGCCGGCATGAATCCGGTCAGCGCGAACCCGACCGGCGGCTTCAACCCGCAGTCGCGCAATGCGTCGACCTTGCAGATTGAAAACACGCTGACCTGGCTGAAGGGCCGTCACAGCCTCAGCATGGGTGGTTCGTGGACGCAGTACGACCTCTGGTTGAAGAACCAGCAGCTGGTGCCGAACATCACGTTGGGCATTGCCAACGGCGACCCTGCTTCCGGATTGTTCACGGGAGCGAATTTCCCCGGCGCGTCGGCCGCCCAGCTTGCGGCAGCGCAGAGCCTGTACGCGATCATGACCGGACGGGTCACGTCGGTCGCCGGCAACGCGGCGTTGGGCGAAGACAGCGGCGAATACGAGTATCTGGGCAACTCGATCCAGCGGTCGCGCATGCGCGAAGCCGGATTCTTCGTCCAGGACTCGTGGCGCGTCAGGCCGAACCTGACGGTCAACGCAGGTCTGAGATACGAGCTGCAGTACCCCTTTACGCCGCGCAACGACAGCTACTCGACGGTGACGCTCGACAGCTTCTGCGGTGTATCCGGAACCAATTCGGACACGATCTGCAATCTGTTCCAGCCAGGCGCGACGCCGGGTACTCGGCCGACGTTCGTGAACTTCGGTTCCGGCACTGCCGCGTATGACACCGACTACAACAACTTCGCGCCAAGCCTCGGCGTAGCCTGGACCCTGCGGGGATCGAACGGGTTCATGGGCACAATCCTCGGCAGGAACGAAGGCGACTCCGTCATCCGCGGCGGCTTCACCCGCGCGTTCAGCCGCGAAGGCATGGCGCGGTTCTCCGATCGATTCGGCGCAAACCCGGGCGTGACCATCAACGATCCGACCCGGAGCGAGGCCAACGGCAATCTCGGAGCGCTGCCGGTTCTCTTCCGTGATCAGAGCCGGCTGGCACCAGCGGCGTTCCCGCTGACCCCGCAGTATCCCCTGACGGAGCTCGTCAGCGGCGACGCGAACCTCATGGATCCGAAGCCTCGAGGTCCCGTATGCCGATTCATGGACGATCGGCATTCAGCGCACGATCGGCCGGAGCATGGCGTTCGAAGCCCGCTACGTGGGAACCCGCTCGCGCGACATCTGGGCCCCGCTGGACTTCAACGAGATCAACATCTTCGAGAACGGGTTCCTGAACGAATTCCGGGCCGCGCAGGCCAACCTGCGGGCGAACGTCGCCAACGGCGTCGCGAATCAGGGCTACGTTTACCGCGGACCCGGCACCGGGACCGTTCCGCTGCCAATCATGTTCGCGTATTTCCAGGGTGCTGGAGATCCGAACAACGCCGCGGCGTATACGTCCGCGAACTTCCGGACGAACAACACCTTCCTGACGCCGCTGGCGACCTTCAACCCGAACCCGTTCGGCTTTGCGAACAGCCTTCAGGGCACTGCGGCACAGCGGACGAATGCGACCAACGCGGGCCTTGCGTCGAATTTCTTCGTCGCGAACCCCGACCTGATCGGTGGCATCAACATGGTCACCAACGTCGGCCGCTCCGACTACAACGCACTGCAGCTCGAGCTGCGGCGCCGGCTGTCGCAGGGCCTGCAGTTCCAGTCCAGCTACTCGTTCGGCCGGCAGGAAGTGCACTCGTGGCAGACCCACCGCCGTGACGTGTTCATGATCCGCGACGCGGGCGATCCGGGCGACCTGACGCACGTGTTCAAGATGAACGCGGTTTACGACCTGCCGTTCGGCCAGGGCCGTCGCTTCGGCGGCAACGTCAACGGCTTCTGGGAGCGCATCATCGGCGAGTGGTCGGTGAGCCTCGTGTCGCGCTTGCAGAGCGGCCGGCTGATCGACCTGGGCAACGTCCGCGTCATCGGCATGTCCGCCGACGACGTCCAGGGCATGTTCAAGCTGCGGTTCGACGACGCGGGCAAGAAGGTGTGGATGCTGCCGCAGGACGTGATCGACAACACGATCCGTGCGTTCAGCGTCTCCGCCACTTCGGCGAGCGGCTACGGCACGGGCGGCGCGCCGACCGGCCGCTACTTCGCGCCGGCCAACGGTCCGGACTGCATGGAGATCGACAACGGCGGCGACTTCGGCGACTGCGGCACGCGGTCCCTGGTCGTGACCGGGCCGATGTTCCAGCAGCACGACTTCAGTCTGGCGAAGCGGGTGAAGGTCGTCGGCCGGACGAACTTCGAGTTCCGCCTCGAAATGCTGAACGCGTTCAACAACGCCAACTTCGTCCCGGTGGGCGGCATTGGCGCCACGCTGAACAACTACGAGGTGACTGGCCTGACGGGCACGAATACCGCTCGCGTCATCCAGCTCGTCTCGCGGTTCAACTGGTAAGCGGCAGTACGTAAAACCGGCCGGGCACCTCACCCGGCCGGTCATTCACGATTTGCCGTCGTTGCCTTCGGATCGCAGCCGCCTCCTCCACGGCTGCGCCTGAAGCACGACGGCTTTTTACTGCTACGCTGACAACTCCCAACTCCCAAAAAGACCAACTCCCAAACAGACACCAACTCCCAACTCCCAAAAACCCCAACTCCCAAACAGAGTCCCAAGTTCCAGCTCCCAACTCCCAAGAACCCGAGTCCCAGGAAGAACTTGGGAGTTGGCTTCTTTGGGAGTTGGGAGTTTCTACTGAGCGCAGCTCCTGAAAGGCGGCCTCCAGGCGCGGTAAAAGTTGTCCCGCGCCGGTCCCATCAGCGTTCGCTCTGCCGGAAAGCTCCCGGCGAACACACGGCCCATGAACGGCTCGATGAAGCGGCCGTATTTCGCGAGCGCGCGCTGGTCGTTGGCCATCAGCGCCGTCTTCATGTCGGTGAGCGTCGCAGGCGTCATCAGCTCCATCCGGCCGACGAACACGCGAACGAGACTGGCCGGCCGCGGTGCGATGTCCAGCGGCAGGACGTCGTCGATCGCCTTCTGCGGGACGATGTAGAAGAGCCGCGCCCCTTCCTCGAACCAGGTGTCGGCCCACGTGGCGATCATCGCCTTCGCTTCGCGCGGATACAGTCCGGCGCCGGTCAGCACGCTCTCGAGGTGCGCCTTCAGCGACGCCAGTGGGACGCGCCTCGAGCGAAGCCGGGTCGATCGTCGCCTCGCTGGTGGTGACGTTCCGTGCGTGGTAACGAACGGTGCCGCCGCGGTTGTCGAACACGACGATGGCGCCGGCAGGACCGGCGGGCGACTTCACCGCGATCCGCCCGTCCGCGGCCACGGTCGCGCTCATCGGTGGCGCGAAGTCGCCGACACCGCGGTAGAACAGAAACCGCTCCTGCTCCGAGCCGACCTGCACCGGCGCCGCGTCGGTCTCGCGCGCGGGATAGTAGTGGCTGGGGGCGGCTCTCGCGCGGGAAATCCGCCGCGGCACGCGGCCTGATCCGGACGTTCGTCCAGGACGCCGAGCCTTCCGTCTTGCGGAGCTCGATCGCGCGCTCCGCCGGAATCCCGGCAATCATCGCGGGAGTGACCCGCGCCTGCGGGAACCACTCGGTGATGACGCCCTGCCTGAAGCGAACGTTCACGTTCACCGTCATGTCGGCGGTCGAATAGAAATAGAGAACCGGTGTCTCCATCCGGACCGTGCCCCACAGGCTCCACTTCGGACCGAACTGCACGCGGTCGACGAAGCACGGCAGATCGTCGGCGCCCGTGAGCGGCGACCAGCCGACCGCCTCTCCGTCGACGCCGGCAATCGATGTGAAGGTGCCCCACTCGTGCACCGTCAGGCCGCCGGGATCCTTGGCCGGAACCGGCGCATGAGCGTCAGCGGCGACGAACATCACCGCGGCAACGAGGACGACGACGGTAGTGAAGCGGCCGCGCATCTGGCTATCCCTCCTTCGCGCCGTGGATTTCGTGGACGTAGGCCGAGCGCGCGTCGACCTCGGCGAGCCGAACGGCCGCATGCTGCGTCGCCTTGACCATCAGCACGCGTTGCTGGTCGGCCGGCAGCAGCCCGATCGAATCAAACGTGTGGTTGTGTTCGCGCAGGAACTGCTCGATGAACGCACGCTCGAGCAGCGCCATCGGGTCTTCCAGTGGACGTTCGGCCCGTTCGGACATGAGAGCACCTCCGGGCGGCAGGGGCTTCGATGATACATCAGGGGCCGGGGACCAGGGGCCAGGGGCCGGAAAAAGTCCTTTCGAAAGCCCACAGCGATCAGGACGTGCTCAATGACTGTGCGTTAACGCCTCTCTCTGGCCTGCACACCTTTGACGGCGCCCGCGATCATCCGGTTGACCGCGGCGATCGACAGCCCGCCTTCATCCGTTGCCGGAATCGTGGCGAAGCCGATCGCGGAGGCGGTGGGATAGCGCTGGAAGATTGTCTCGAACAGGCGCGCGAGCTCCTCGCTGGACGGCCCGCCGGGCACCTTGTTGCCGTGGCCCATCACCTCGCGCGGATCGAGGACGTCCATGTCGATGTGCACGTAAAGGCGATCGGTCGTTCGCGCGAGGCGGTCGAGCTGTTGGAACACCGCCGGACTGGCCCGGCGCAGATCGTCGACGGACACCTGCTCGATGCGCGAGTCGTCCAGCAGGCTCTGCTCGAGCGGATCGGTCAGGCGGACGCCGCCCATGACGATGTGCTGATCGGCCATCGGCGGATCGAGGCGGGCATCGAGGCGCATGCGCTGGAGCGCGCGGCCGGTGGCTACCGCGACCGGCATGCCGCCCAGCGATCCGCTGCGCGTCGTTTCCGGCGTGTTGAAGTCGGGATGCGCGTCGAGCCACAGCATGCCGATGCGCAGCGGCGAGAGCGGCTCGCCCGATCGCTGGAGCCCGGCGACCAGACCGGGCATCGACGGACAGGTCGCCAGCAACCCGACCGTGAAGTAGCCCTCGCGCTCGTTCTGCGCGACCAGGTCGGAGAAATGGCCGAGCGCCATGCCGAGGCGCTTCCAGCCGCCGTATTCCTTGTCTTCCTCCGCCGTGAGGCGCGCCTCCTGGATCCGAACCTCGGCGCCCATGTCCGCGAGGATCTTCTGAATGCCCCCCTCGGCCATGGTCGCCGGGCCCTTCGACTGGCCGGTCGGGGAGAACGGCTGCCTGGCGAGCGCCACCCGGAGGCGTCCGGACGGCGCCGTATACTTCTGGGCGTCGAGCGCCGTCAGCCCGGCAAGGACGCCGATGCCGAGCGCGACGACGAACGACAGGAAACGGGCGGGTTTTTGATCGATCACAATTCTGTCCCTGTGAAATTCATCGCCGGGAGTGTCGATCGGACCGGCCGGCCTACGCAAGCTTCTGGTAGGATCGACCGATAAGTTCCCCAGCAGAATTCGAGGGACTGCAATGACGAGATCCCTGAGATCGACGCGGGCGGTGATTCTCGCCCTTTTCGCCTGGTCGATCGCAGCTTTTCTTCTCCCTGCAACCGCGTCGGCGCAGATCGCCCGTGTCGGGCTTACCCGGACGCTGTTCAGTGGCGACTTCGTGCTCGGCCCCGACGCGGCATACGACCCCGTCAACAACGTCTACCTCGTTCTGATGCCTCGCGAGAACGACACCGACCTGTTCGGGTCGCTGATCGGCGTGTTCGTCGATCCCTTAGGCATTCCCGCGCAGCCACCATTTCTGATTGCGTCGGACGGCCGCGCCGGTTTCACCCGCGCCGTCTATAGCCCCACGGTGCCGAATGGCGCCGGCGGCTTCGGCGGCTTCCTCGCCACCTGGAGCGAGCCGTGGGGACATTCGACGACATCGCCGTTCACATATTCACGGATCGTCGCGTTTCCCAATCGCCTCGTCGGCACGCAGAAAACGATCGACGGATTCTACGGCCCGCGTGATGTCGCGGCCGGAAGCGGCGGCGTCAATTTCGCCGCGGTTTGGGAGGACGGCGCGGCGCTGCGTGGAAAGCGGCTCGACCTCACCGCCGCCCCGGTCGCGTCCGGCGCGATCGGCGTCGCTGGTGAAGAGGTCGGCGAGTCTCCCGTGATCTGGAACCAGATCACGTCGATCGCCGCCCACGGCACCAGGAACGAGTTCGGCGTCCTCTATGCCGCGCGCAGGTCCGGCACCTGGTTCATGCGCTTCGCGCGCATCGTCACGGTGGGCTCGACCCCGTCGGATCTGATCGATCGCGTGGACGTGGCGCATGTCGGCTCGCTGCCAACGGCGGCGGCGCTTCTGTACAGCCCGCTGACCGGCAACTACATTGCCGTATGGGGAAATGCAACCAACGGCGTCGTCTCCGGCGCCGAGATCAGCGACACCGGCCGCGTCATCTCTCGCGGCGTCGTCTCGAACTCGGTGCTGGCGAGCCAGAACGGCATGGCGCTGTCGTACGGTCCGGCGAGCGGAACGTTTCTCCTGCTCGGCTACAGCGGACCGGGCGCGGTGATCGGCGAGTTGCGTGGCATCGAGCTGAACAAACATGGCGCGCCGAACTCGGCGCCGATCGACGTCACGGCGCTGGGCGTGTCGAGCAATCTGTTCATCCCGCGCGGCGCCGGACGATCGACCGCACCGGAATGGCTGGTCAGCGTCGGCGGCAACAACTCGGTCAACGTGCAGGTCGTCAGCACCTCCAGCCTCTTTGGCGGTTCCGATGTCAGGATCGGCGGCTGCGCGACGCCGGATCCGTTCGCCGCGATGGGCGGCGGTGCATGTTTCAACGGCAACTGGCTGCCACCGGGCATCCCGGCACCCGACGACTTGGCGGCCCCGCCTCCCCCGCCATTCCCGGCGCCGCCGACGATTGGCACTTGCACGACGCCAGATCCGTTCGTCGCGCTCGGTGGAGGCACGTGTTATCAAGGCGGGTGGCTGCCACCGGGCATGCCGGTCCCGGGCGGACCGCCGCCGCCTCCGCCACCCCCACCGCCGCCACCACCGCCTGGGCCGATCCCCGGCGGATGCACGACGCCCGATCCGTTCGTCGCGCTCGGTGGAGGCACGTGCTATCAGGGTGGATGGCTGCCGCCGGGCATGCCGATTCCCGGCGCACCGCCGCCACCTCCGCCGCCACCGCCACCGCCTGGGCCAATCCCCGAAGGCTGCACGACGCCCGATCCATTCGTGGCGCTCGGTGGCGGCACGTGCTATCAGGGTGGATGGCTGCCGCCCGGCATGCCGATTCCCGGTGTTCTGCCGCCACCTCCACCACCGCCGTCGCCGACGCCGCTTCCCAGCGTCTGCACGACGCCTGATCCGTTCGTGGCGCTCGGTGGAGGCACGTGCTTCCAGGGCGGCTGGTTCCCGCCGGGCATGCCGCTACCGGGGGGCGGAGGCTGAGCCAAACGTACGTCCTATTTTGCCGATGATGCGGCGCGTTTTGCTCAAACTAGTCCGTATGGCGCGCGTCGCGAATACGCTCGGGCTCGCGCGTGATAGGCCGGCGGCTGCGATCCCTGATGGCATTCGTCTAGCACCGCCGCAGGCGTGCCCTGCCGTATTCCAACACGCGGCGTGCTTCGCACGCCGCTGCTGACTTCGATCGCGCTCCTGACAATGCTGAGCGGCGCGGCGCGCGCCGCGGATCGTCTATGTGATCCCGGCGCCGAGGACTGCCGCGCGCTGCTGATCGATTACATCCGCAACGAGCGCGTGGGGATCGACGTCGCGTTCTGGTTCATGGAGGACGCGCGATACACCACCGAGCTCGCCGCCAAATGGCGCGCCGGAGTTCCGGTCCGCGTCCTGATCGACACCAAGGCGAACGCGCGATATCCGCTCAACGTGCAGCGCATCGCGGAGCTGCAGGCCGCCGGCATTCCGATTCGCCGGATCAACAGCAGCAGCAGGTATCTGCACTGGAAGATGATGCTGTTCGACGGCCAGAACGTCGTGCAGTTCAGCGGCGCCAACTACAGTCCCACCGCCTGGGCGCCCGGCAGCGCGACGCCGTACGCGGATTACGTGGACGAATCGATCTACTTCACCGACAACGGCGCGATCGTCAACAGCTTCAGAACGCGGTTCGACGACGCCTGGGTGTCGACGAGCGGGTGGACCAATTACGCGAACATCACCACGCCGCTGGTGCGTTCGTACGACATCTTCGCGAAGTATCCGGAGCTGAACTTTCCACCGTTCGAGAGCTACCGGTCGCGCGCGGTCTCACGCTACAACGCGGAGACGCGCGGCATCGACGTGATCATGTACCGCATCACCGATCGCGCGCATGCCGACGCGATGATTGCCGCGGTGAAGCGCGGCGTGCCCGTCCGCCTGATCACCGAGCCCGAGACCTATCGCGACAAGGACCACCTCTGGCATTCATGGAACGTCGATCGGATGTACATGAACGGCGTCCAGATCAAGCAGCGCGCGCATGCGGGACTGAATCACCAGAAGTCCGTGCTGCTGCAGGGTCAGCGCATCGCGATCTTCGGCTCCTCGAACTGGACGACCGCATCCGATACCGGCCAGTACGAGCACAACATGTTCACCACGCAGCCCGACCTGTATGCGTGGTTCGTCGATCAGTTCGAGCGCAAGTGGTTCAACAGCGGGGGAACAATCGAGAACGGTGACTTCGTGCCGCTCTCGCCTGCCGCGCCGTCCCTGCCGGCGCCGGCGCCGTTCGCAGCCGGCGTCGGCACGAGCGTCACGTTGAAATGGTGGGGCGGATCGTGGGCGCACGTCTACGACGTCTACTTCGGGACGTCGCCGGACCCGCCGCTGATAGCCGCGAATCTGGCGCTCGGCCCGAGCGACAGCGAATCGGATTTTCAGTCGTATCGCATTCCCTCCGCGCTGGCGGAGGGAACCACGTATTACTGGAGGGTCGTCGGCAAGACCGCGGCGAGCGCGGCGAAGTCCAGCATCGTGTGGGCCTTCACGACTGCGGGCGCCACGGCGCCGGGCGTGCCTGCGCCGGCGCCCATTCCACCGCCACCTTCGCCGACGCCGACGCCGGCACCGAGTCCGACGCCCGCGCCAGCGCCGTCCGGAGGATGCACGACGCCCGATCCGTTCGTCGCGCTCGGCGGCGGAACTTGTTATCAAGGCAACTGGCTCCCGCCGGGAATGCCGATACCAGCCGCGCCTTCACCAGCGCCAGCCCCCGCGCCCTCTGGCAGTTGCGCGACTCCTGATCCGTTCGTCGCGCTCGGTGGTGGCACGTGTTACCAGGGCAGCTGGCTGCCCCCAGGAATGCCGATCCCTGGCACACCAGCTCCTCTGCCCGCGCCGGCGCCTGCGCCCACACCGACTTCGACGGCGGCAGGCTGCAGCACGCCGGATCCGTTCGTGGCGCTCGGCGGGGGACGCTGTTATCAGGGCAACTGGCTCCCGCCGGGGATGCCGATTCCCGGCCAGCCGTCAACGTCTCCGGCGCCCGCGATTTCCCTTCCGGGAGGCTGCACGACGCCGGACCCGTTCGTGGCGCTGGGCGGGGGACGGTGCTATCAGGGGAACTGGCTGCCGCCAGGGATGCCGATCCCAGCGCGGTAGGACGCGGATTGGCGCGGATTCAGGGGACATCACGGAACGCGGATTGACGCGGATTTCAGGGCCGCCACGGAACGCGGATTGGCGCGGATTTCAGAGACCTCACGAAACGCGGATTCGCGCGGATTGGCGCGGATTTCAGGGACATCACGGAACGCGGATTGACGCGGATTTCAGGGCCGCCACGGGACGCGGATTGACGCGGATTTCAGAGACGTCACGAAACGCGGATTCACGCGGATTGACGCGGATTTCAGGGACATCACGGAACGCGGATTGACGCGGATTTCAGGGCCACCACGGAACGCGGATTGACGCGGATTTCAGAGACGTCACGAAACGCGGATTCGCGCGGATTGGCGCGGATTTCAGGGACATCACCGCGGATTGACGCGGATTTCGGGGACATCACGGGACGCGGATTGGCGCGGATTTCCAGGCATCACGGGACGCGGATCGCCGCGGATCTCAGAGACATCCACGGAACGCGGATTCGCGCGGATTTCAAAGGACATCACGGAACGCAGATTTGCCACGGGGGAAATCAGGCATCCCCCCAAGAGAATCCGCGTAAATCCCGTCTCGAAACCAGAACAAATCCGCGTAAATCCGCGTTTCGTGAACCAGAACGATCCGTGCAAATCCGCGTTTCGTGAATCAGGACCATCCGCGGAAATCCGCGTTTCGTGAACCAGAACCATCCGCGGAAATCCGCGTTTCGTGAACCACGAAACAATCCGCGGAAATCCGCGTATTCGTGAACCAGAACAATCCGCGGAAATCCGCGTATTCGTGAACCAGAACCATCCGCGGAAATCCGCGTTTCGTGAACCAGAACGATCCGCGCGTCCTACTGCACTCGGACCTGCATCTCGTTGACGTTGCTGCGGCCACGATCGTCGGTCGTGACCACGATCACCACCAGCGTCCCGGTCCGGCCGGTACCGCAGCCGAACCCGAAGCTGAAGGGAAACTGGGCGACCGCACGCGCGGCGACGAGCCCCGACCCGAACTGCTGGGTCGGCACCGGCGCGGGCAGGGTGATTTGCGGAGCGCTGAACGCACCGGTCGTGTCGGTGAACCGCAGGCGCACGTCGGTCACCGTGATCGCGGAGACGCCGGGCCGGATGTTCACGGAGATCGATCCGAGGAACGGCGGGTTGTCAGGGCACGAGACGCGCGAGTTCGGCCGCGCCGTCACGACGGCCGGCACGACTTCCATCTGGGCAGACGAACCGACGCCGATCGCCGAGGGGCGGGTGTCCGACAGACCGGGTTCCGTGCTCGTGCATGCAGCCATCGCCGCTGCCAGCAACGCCAAAGCGAATTTCGACTTGCACATACCTCACCTCGGCGCCACCGCGAAGCAACGATCTCGCCAACAACAATTTAGGTAGCAGAGCTTAGTCCATTGCAGATTGCAGACTGCTCAGCGCAGACTGCTCATCAGTCTCTTCAGATTGCTGCGCGCCTCCGCCGAGTCGGGCGCAATGTCGAGCGCCAGCTTGTATTCGCGGATGGCGTCCTCGACGCGTCCGGTCCTCTCGAGCGCCACCCCGTAGTTGATCCGCGCGGCGGCGTCGCGCGGGTTCTGCTGGAGAACCGCCTGGTAGTGTGGCAAGGCGGCATCCGGCCTGCCCGCGCGCTGCAGCGCGTTCGCGAGGTTGAACTGGGCGTGCGCGTATGACGGGTCGAGACGCACGCTTTCTTCCAGATACTCGATCGCGTCCCTGACGCTTCCTGCGTATTGCAGTCGCACGCCCAGATCGTTCAGCAGCACGGCAAGCGCCTTGACGTCGAAGCTGCCAGCGTCCAGGCGAATCGCCTCCCTGAAGTGTTCGAGCGATCCGGCCTGTCCCGCGCGCGCAAGCGCCAGTCCCAGGTTGAAGTGCGCCTTTGCGTAACCGGGCGCGAGCCGCAACGCTTCGCGGCATTCGGCGATCGCCTCGGCAGCCTGGTTGGCTTGATGGAGCACGCTGCACAGATTGTTGTGCGCTTCGACGAAGGAGGCGTCCGCGCGAATCGCCGCGCGATACTCGCTCACCGCTTCCTCGTAGCGGCCCTGCAGCTGCAGCGCATAACCAAGATTCACGCGCGTCTGCGCATCGCCGGGCCGAATCCGCGCTGCGGCGGCCAGATGTTCGGCGGCCTCGACCGGCGAAGCCGCCAGCTTCAGCATGCCGAGGTTATGGTGCGCGAGCCAGCTCCCGGGATTCCGTTCGATGGTCCGCGCATACAGCGTCTCGACGTCCGCATAGATGTGACTCTGCTGCCACGTCAGCACACCAAGCAGCGCGACAAGGGCTAACTGCACTGGCATCGACACAGATCGCGGGATTTGCTTCAAAGCCAGCGAGAGCAGCGCGCTCGCAAACACGATCACCGGGATGCTGGCGTGATAAACGAAGTGATCCGCGACCCACGCGTACCGGAAGGGATAGACATTGACGAAGCCCAGCACTGGAAAGAGAGTGCCGCAGAACATCAGACACACGGCGAGCGGCGCACGGAAGCGGCCGCGAATCATCCACAGCGCCAGGGCCGCGCCGACGACGGCAACCGGGTAGAGATACTGCCACCACGCCGCACTGTCCACGGGCCAGCGCGGGTAGTTGAACACCAGCGGCCACGGCCACAACAGCTTTCCGAGGTAGAACCAGATCGCCCGGCCGGCGACGAGCAACCTCTCCGTCGGCGACAACTCGAACTCGAGGCCGCGCGCGCCGATTAGTGCGTGCTCGACCCACAGCGTCACCAGCCCCGCCGCGGCTCCCATAACGACGAACGGCACGAGCGGCACGACGTCGCGGCGCCACTGGACGCCGTGACGCCACCAGCACAGAACGAGGAGCGCACCAGGCAGGGTCGCCGTCACCGACTTGCTGAGGACCGCGAGAACAAACAGCAGCAGCGCGGCGACGTACGCACCGCGCCGACGGTTCTCGTCGAACCGCACGTATGCCAGTGCCGACGCGACATAGAACACTCCGGACAGCGTGTTCTTCAGCTCGCTGATCCACGCGACGGACTCCACATGGACGGGATGCAGCGCGAAGATCAGGCCGGCGAGTGCCGCACCCTCGATGTTCAAGCGGCGAAGCAGCAGAACCAGCAGAAACGCGGAACAGGCGTGCAGGACGATGTTGACGAGGTGGTAGCCGGTGGTGACGTCTCCCCACAGCCGGTGCTGCAGCCAGAACGCCGAATGCGTGACCGGATAGTACCTGCTGCGTGGCGCCGACGTCGGTCCAGATGCGTCCCACGCCCTCGAACGATCGCAACTCCGCTTTCGTTATGTGCCCGTCGTCATCCCACAACAATCCGCCGTGCCAGGCGGGCCGATAGGCCAGGGCCGTCGCGACGATCAGGACGATCAGCAGCGCGACGGCAGGCACCTTGTGCGGTTTCGGCCCACTCATTTCGTCGCCTTAATGTACCGCCTGGTGATTTGGGATTTGGGAGTTGGGAGTTGTGATTGTGTTTGGGAGTTGGGAGTTGGGAGTTGGGAGTTGAGTGATGGTAAGCTCGCCGGCGACCACTACTCCGCCGCGTATGCGGGACCCCATTCGACGGTTCAGTCGTTCATCGCTGCTGCTTCTTGCGATCGTCCTTGCCGGCCGCCCGGCGATCGCCGCCGAGTGGGTCCGCGTCGAGACCCCCAACTTCGTCGTTTTTGGTGAGCCGTCGGAAAAGCGCGTGCGCGAGGTCGCCGAACACTTCGAGCGCTTCCGCCAGGCGCTCGGCCGCATCCTGCCGGGCGCCGCAACAAGGGCTGCGGTGCCGACCGTCGTGGTGGTCTTCGAGACCCAGCGATCGTTCGAACCCTACCGGCCGCGTTTCAACGGCAAGCCGATTCAGCTCGGGGGCTACTTCGTCTCCACCAACAACCAGAACATCGTCGCGCTCGCGATCGAGAATCGCGAGCGGGCGATGCGCACCGTTTTTCATGAGTACGCGCACCTCGTCGTCGCCAACCTGGTGCGCGACCTGCCGCCGTGGGTCAGCGAGGGCCTCGCCGAGTACCACAGCACGTTCTCGGTTCAGAACGAGGGCCGCGTCGCGGTGATGGGAAACCCGATCCCGGAGCACGTGGTCAGGCTGAACACCGAAACGCTGATTCCGCACGCCGAACTGCTCAAGGTCGACCACTCGTCGGCTCTCTACAACGAAGGCGAGCGCCGCTCGGTGTTCTACGCGCAATCCTGGGCGCTCGTGCACATGCTGACGATGGGGCGGCCGGACAGGTCGAAGGAGCTGGAAAGGTACATCGCGCTCACCGCGTCGGGCGTGCCGTCGACCGATGCGTGGACGAAGGTGTTCGGCGGGATCAACATCAACGCCGAGATCCAGCGCTATGTGAGCGGACTGACGATGCGCGCGATCCAGTACACGTTCGAGGAGGAGATCCCGCGGGTGCGCGGCGCGGTGACGACTCCATCAGCAGGCGACGTGGAAGCAGCATTGTCGGATCTGCTCGACCACGTGAAAATGTCCAAGGAAGCGGGCGCGAAGCTCGAGAAGGCGATCGCGATGCAGCCGGTGTCGGCGCGCGCGCGCGCGCTGCTCGCGCTGTATCGCCTGCAGGACGAGAATCGGCCGGACGAGGCGGAAAAACTGCTGGTTGCGGCGGCGGAAGACAAGAGCGACTGGCTGGCGCAGTATCACGTCGCGACGGGGCTGACGCACTTGATCGAACGGACCGATCGCGATTCCAAGAAGCTCGTCGATCTCGCCCGTCAGGCGCTGGCGATCGTCGCGACAGCCCGCCCCGAGCTGCCGAATGCGCTGGTAATGTCCGCGCGCATCAGCACCAGCACCGGCGAGGGACTGGACGAGGCGCTGCGGGACGTCCGGCTGGCTCGAAAGCTCGCGCCCGGGCGTGAAGACTATGCGTTCGAGGAGGCGCACGTCCAGCTTCGGCGCAGGGAGTTCGCCGAAGCGCGGGCGGTGCTCGGTCCAATGCTGTCGGCGAGGTACAACGAGAGCGTGCGTGAGCACGCGCGCGAGCTGATGACGCAGGTGGTCAGAATCGAGTCGGCCGTGAAGCAGGCGCAGGAGCGACGCACATCAGAACGCACCGACTCCCCTGCTCCGGCAGTGCGCGACCCGAACACCAGAGAGATCATCCTGCAGCCCGGATTCCGCAAGCTGCTCGACGGCGAGCAGCGCACGGAAGGCCTGCTCGAACGCGTCGAGTGTTCGCGCCGCGGCATCACCCTGCACGTCCGGACCGGCGACGGCACCACGCGCTTCTCGGCGCCGCGGTTCGAGGCGATCGATTTCATCAGCTACCGCGGCGACATCGGCCCGATCACCTGCCAGCCGCGCGAGCCGGCGGATCCCGTCTACGTCACCTGGCGCCGGCCGGTCGCGCCGGCGGTCGATCGCATTGCGATTGCGGTGGAGTTCCTGCCGAAAAAATAGCGGCGTCAAGCACAGGACGCTGGGGACGGGCCGACGGCAAATCACGACGATCACGAAGGTACGAAGGACACGAAGGTGGCCTGTGGCCCGCCGGCCTGCGGCCGGCCGGACGAATCGGTCGAGACGCGTGAATACAAGTGACAAACGGCCTCGAACTCACTTGTATTCGCGCGTCTCGGCCGATTCGTGCCGCGCGCAGCGCGGTGCCACAGGCCACTCGGTCTTCGTGCTCTTCGTTTCTTCGTCGTCGTCGTGTTAACCGTTTGTACGTGCAGAGAATCCCTACTCCGCCCCAACGCCCAGATACGTCCGCAGCTTCTCCTCGTCGAACTTCGCCTCCGCCGCCGGCTCGCGCCCGGCGAGCGACACCAGGATGCCGACGATGAACGCGGCGGGCATCGAGACGATCGCGGGATTGCGGAGCGGGAAGATCGGTCCGGCGTTGTGCAGGATGTCGACCCAAATAGTCGGGCTGAGCACAATGAGGAGGACCGACAGCCCGGCGCCCGTGGCGATGGCGCTGACGGCGCCGGCGGTGTTGAAGCGGCGCCAGCAAATCGACAGGAGCAGCGGCGGAAAGTTCGCGCTGCAGGCGATCGCGAACGCCAGGCCTACCATGAAGGCGACGTTCTGGCCTTTGAAGACAATGCCGAGCAGCACGGCGATGATGCCGAACACCACCGTCGCGATGCGGGCGACGCGGACCTGCTCGTGATCGCTCGCATGCCCGCCGCGGATCACGTGCACGAAGATGTCGTGCGAGAGCGCGCTGGCGCCGGCGAGCGTCAGGCCGGCGACAACGGCAAGAATGGTCGCGAAGGCAACCGCGGCGATGAAGCCCAGGAACGGCGTGCCGCCGAGCATCTCCGCCACCAGCGGCGCGGCCATGTTGCCGCCGGGATCCGTGCGCGAGATCAGCTCGCGGCCGACGAGCGCGGACGCGCCGAAGCCGACGATCGGGATGATCAGATAGAAGTAGCCGATGAACCCGGTGGCGTAGAGCACTGACGCGCGGGCCGCGCGCGCGTCGGGCACGGTGTAGAAGCGCATCAGGATGTGCGGCAGGCCCAGCAGGCCGAGCATGAGGGCGAGCCCAAGCGAAACCGCATCGACGGGATCGGTGACGAGGCCGCCCGGCTCGAGCGCGGCCTGGCCGTAGCGGCTCGCGACCGCGGCGTAGAGACGCGCCGGAGAGAAGTCGAACTGCGCGAGCACCATGGCGGTCAGCACCGAGACGCCGGCCAGCAGCAGCACCGCCTTGATCACCTGCACCCACGTCGTCGCGAGCATGCCGCCGAAGAGCACGTACGCCAGCATCACGGCACCGACGCCGGCGACCGCCCACTCGTAACGCATCCCGAACATCAGGCTGATCAGATTGCCGGCGCCGACCATCTGCGCGATGGTGTAGAAGAGGACCGTCAGGATCCCGCCGCAGGCCGCGGCAATGCGCACCGGGACTGGACGCAGCCGGAAGGCGACGACGTCGGCGAACGTGAACTTGCCGAGGTTCCTGACCGGCTCCGCGATCAGAAACATCAGCGCCGGCCATCCGACGAGCCAGCCGGTCGCGTAGATCATCCCGTCGTAGCCGCGCAGCGCGACGAGCCCGGCGATGCCGAGGAACGAGGCGGCGCTCATGTAGTCGCCGGCGAGCGCAAGCCCGTTCTGGAACGCGCTGACCGAACGTCCGGCGGCGTAGAACTCGCTCGTCGAGCGGGTGCGCCGCGCCGCCCACCACGTGATCGCCATCGTCAGCGCGACGATGAGAAGAAAGAACGCGATTGCGGACGCGGTGGGCGTCCCGAGCGAAGTGTCGAGCGTTTGCGTCATCGGCGGCCCGGCTCGGCCGACTGGCGGAGGCGCTGCACTTCCGGATCGTAGTGACGGTTGGCCCACACCACGTATGCAGCGGTCAGCACCCACGAGCCGACGATCACCGTCGCGCCGAGCGGAATCCCGATCGGCACCGATCCGCCCATGCGCGTCGAGACGAGCGTCTTGTTGAGCGCGATCAGCAGGATGTATCCATAGTAGAGAAGGAACAGGCACGCCGTCAGGACGAGCGAGACCCGCCAGCGCCCCGCGATCAGTCGCCTGAATTCCGGCGACGCGAGCAGTCGTTGTCTGTTCTGGCTGTTCATGAGGTGCCGTATTGAACCACAGCCGGGGTCGAATCGAACACCCCGGCTCTTAGGACACGCGCGCGCTCCGTCACAGTAATTCCTTCACACCTGTTAGCGCAGAGCCGGTGCGCACGGCCTGTTTTCGCACAGTTTCTTCGGCAGAGCTGACGGTGGCACCCTGCTTGCCATGACTCGTTGGCGAGTCGTGACATTGAGATTTGAATGACATTGAAATGTTGAAGCAGAGGGGTGACAGATGAAGCGTTCGACAGCACGATGGACAACGGCAATCGGCGTGGCGGCGTTGCTCGCCGTGCCGTCCAGCGGATTTGCGCAGACCGCAGCTGCGCCACCACAGACACCACCGGCCGCCAGCGCTCAGGCCACGCAGCCTTCGACGCCGCAAGAGCATCTTCGCAAGGCCGAAGAAGCGATCAGCGCGATTCCCGCGACCGCGGTCACCGGGCAGGACAAGACGAAGATCACCGAGCTGAAGCAGCACATCACCAAGCTCGAAACCATGTCGGCAAGCGGTAAGCCCGCGGCCGGCTGGGACAAGGAAGTCGCGGCGATCGAGCGCACGCTGACGCAGCTGATTGGGCCCGCGACCGGTGCGGCGGCAAGCGGCACGGCAGGCACCGCGGGCAAGGCCGCGGGTTCGGCTTCGCTCAGCGCGGAGGCGCGCGCGCAGCTGACCGAGGTTCGCACGCACATCACCGCGTTCGCCGCGTCGGCGGGCAAGGGTGACGACCCGGCGCCGGATGCGGCGGCGGCAGCGGCGGCGCAGCCGCCCGCGACGAGCGCGGAGCCGCCCATGGCGACAACGATGAGCACGCAGCCACCCCCGGCGACAACGAGCACGTCGGGAACCGCCGGCGCGGTCGGCACGACCGGCACGCAGCCTCCGGCGCAGGCAACCGAACAGCCGCAGCAGACCGCGCCGCAGAACGTCGACCCGGATGCGGCGAAGCGGCACCTGACGGCCGCGCGCAACTCGCTCAGCGAGATGACGCAGCTGCCGGCCGCGTCGCAGCTGACCGGCGACGCTCGCACGCAGGTGACGCAGCTCATCTCGAACTTCAACGAGCTGATCACGACGAACTCGCAGTGGCGTGAGTCGTACGCGAAGGTCGAGGCGAACTTGATCGCGCTTCTGGGCGCCGAATCGACCGACGAATCGGCGGCGCGCGCGACTTCGGCCGGCACGGCCGGCGCGGTAGGCACGTCGGGTACGGCCGGTGCGCTGGATCCGGCGATCCGCGCAAAGCTGGTCGACTTCCGCAACCACCTCGAGAAGTTCGAGCAGGCGGCCGGCGGCGCGAAGCCAGCGGCGACGCCGGACCCGGCGGCTGCGACGGCAGCGGCTCCGCCCGCGACCAGCAGCACGCCACCCGCAACCGCCAGCACGCCACCCGCGACCGCGGAGCAGTCGGCCGCAGCGGCCGCGCCGCAGTCCGGCCAGATCGATCGCCAGGCAGTGTTGACCCACGTGCAGGCGATCGAAACGCTGCTTCAGCTGTCGGGCGCTGCGACGCCCACCGGCACGAGCGGCAGCGCGACCGCCACGACGCAGAGCGGTGTGACGCTGACGCCAGACCAGGTCTCGCAGCTCAAGACGCATCTCGAGGAGCTCAAGCGCCTGATCGATCAGAAATAGGCAAATCCCGAATCCCAGATCCCAAATCCCAAAGTCATCTAGCAGACTTGGGATTTGGGTTTTGGGAGGTGGGATTTGAAGTGTTATTCTCCGCGAGGATGACACGACGACTGATTGCAACCTCGGCTCTCGCAGCCGCCTTCTTAGTTCCCCTCTCAGGAAATTCAACCGATACAGCGCTCGCCGACGCGAACCTCGCATGGGAGCGCGGCGACTACATCACGGCGCTGACGGCGTACGCGAAGCTGCTCGACTCCCCTGACGGCGACCGTGTCCTCGAACCAATCGCGCTGCAGACCGGCGAGCTGTTCAAGACAGTCGAGCTGACCACCGACGGTCTCTCGCCGCAGTTTTCGCCCGACGGCCGGTTCATCGCGTTCGAGACCGGTGTTGGGTTGAAGAAGACGGTGCGAGTACTGCGCGGAACACCGCCGTTCGAGAAAGTCACCGAACTGCCCGGCACCGGGGCGTCGTTCTCACCCGACAGTGCCAGGCTCGCCTATCTGAAGCTCGACTCGCCGTCGCAGGCGCTGCAGGACGCGCAGGCGGCGCTGGACAAGGCGCCGACGACGGAGCGGCAGCAGCGTCAGGCGGCGCTCACTCGCTTGCTGGCGTCAGAGGCGCAGATCACGGTCCGCGATCTCGCCGCGGGAACCGAAACGACAGTCGACACGGGCAAGCTGGGCAAGACGGCGGTGCGCCTCGCCGCGTCCGGTTCGGTGCTGTTCGCGGGAACGAGCGGCGACGCCGATCCTCAGCTCTACCTCGTTCAGCCGGAAGGCCCCGTCGCGGTGACGACCGGCCCCGGCGACAAAGCTCTTGGTGAGGGGAACACGTCGGGCACGGCGATGCTTTACACGGTGCGCGCGCGTGGAGGACGCGGCGGCCGAGGCCGCGGCGACGCGACCGATGCGCCGGCGGCCGATCGTCCCGCGGGTAGCGAACAGGAACCGGCGAACACAGACGAGGGTCGCGGCGGCGGCGGTGGCGGCCGCGGCGGCGGGCGGGGCGAGGGCACGGGCACATTCGGCATCATCACGCTGCCCGAAGGCAAAGCCGTGACCGCCACTGGCTCGGCGCCGACGTTCTCCGGCGACGGGCAGTCGCTGGCTTTCGTCTCGCGTCAGGGCTCGGACCTTCGGCTGATGGCGGGTATTCCAACCGACCCCGCCAAGGCCTCGATCGTCCGCAGCGGTGTCCAGCGGATCGACGCGCCGGCGCTGACCGCCGACGGTCAGCAGATTGCGCTGCAGATGATGGGACGCGAGGACTGGGAGATCTACGTCATCTCCCGCGACGGCAAGTCGGAGCGGCGGCTGACGCGCGAGATCCAGCACGACGTGCTGCCGAAGTTCCTGTCCGGCACCCGCTTGCTCGGCACGATTGGAGAAGCACGCCATCGGCGTTCGTATCTCTACGATATGGAGACCGGCAAGCGCACGCGGCTCTTCCACAACAACACCGTGCGCACGATCGCGCCCGAATACGCGTGGATCCCCGACGTGTCGGGCACCCGCATCCTGATTTCGGCCGAACGCGACGGCGACACGGTATCGCTCGAGCGCGGCGTCTACCTCGTCGATCTGTCGCAGAAGGTCACCATCGCCGACGTGCGGGCGCGCATTCAGTCCAATCTCGCCGCCGAACGAGCGCTGCAGGCCAAGGGCCAGCAGCTGTTCGCGCAAATCGCACCGGCCGTCAGGGAGGTCCTCGCCCGCGCGTCCGTGGACCGCGTCTTCGCGTATCAGGAGAAGCTGTTCGGGTTCGACTCGAAGCACATCACGCAGCCGGGCAACAAGCTCGCGGCCGAGTACCTCTTCGAAACCTACAAGTCATTCGGATATCAGCCCGAGTACCAGACGTTCGCGCCGCGGAACGCGCTCGGTGGCAAGACGTCGAACGTGCTGGCGACGCTGAAAGGGACCGTCAACCCGGAGCTCATCTACGTGGTGAGCAGCCACTACGACTCCAGCGCGGCGGGTCCTGGCGCGGACGACGATAGTTCGGGAACGGCGGCGCTGCTGGAAACCGCGCGAATCATGGCGGATCGTCCGCAGCCGGCGACGATCGTCTTCGCCTCGTTCACCGGCGAGGAGGCCGGCCTGCTCGGCAGCCGCGAATTCGTCCGGCAGGCGGTCGAGAAGAAGATCAGGATCGTCGGCGCGCTCAACAACGACACCGTCGGCTGGGCCAACGACCAGCGGCTCGACAACACGATCCGCTACTCGAACGCCGGCATCCGCGACGTCCAGCACGGCGCGGCGCAGCAATTCACGAACCTGATCCTCTACGACACGCGCTACTTCAAGAGCACCGATGCGGCCGCGTATTACGAGGCGTTCGGCGACATCATCGGCGGCATCGGATCGTATCCGGTCCTGGCGAGCCCGCACTATCACCAGAGCCACGACGTGCTCGAGACGATCAATCACCGCCTCGTCACCGAGGTGGCGAAGACGACCGCCGCCACGCTGATGCTGCTCGCCGCCAGCCCTTCGCGGCTGACCGATCTCAAAGCGGAGCGCTCGGGCCCGAGTGTCTCGCTGACGTGGAAGCCGAGCCCCGAAGCCGGCGTCACGGGCTACATCGTGACGTACGGCCCGGCGGACAACCCCGAGGCCCAACAGCTGCGCGTCGAGAATCCGTCGGCGACGTTGAAGAACCTGCCGCCCGGCGGCGTTGTCGCGGTTAAGGCGACCAACGCGAAAGGGTTGGAAGGCTGGGATGCTGCCAGGATCGTCGTTCCTTAAGGTTTGAGATAGCCGAGATTACGAAGTCAGAAAGAGGAGCGACCGGAGCGCGCGGAGAAAACCCACAACGGAGACACGGAGACGCGGAGGACGCACGGAGGGCCTGTGGCCCGCCGGCCTTCGGCCGGCCGGATGAATCGAACAAGGCGGGCAAATACAAGCGGCCCTGATTTCGTACGCCGTTTGTATTTGCCCGCCTTGTTCGATTCATGCCGCGCGCAGCGCGGCGCCACAGGCCTGCTGTCTGCCGCATGGATGTCAGCCTCCGTGAAAACTCCGTGGCTCCGTGCCTCCGCTGTAGGTTTTCTCCGTGAACTCCGTCCAACTCCACATCAAAACTGAAAGTAAATGAAGTCCAGCGACGTTCGGCTGCGGAAGATGAGGATCGCGGCAAACGCGATGCCGCACGCGAGGCCCTGGACGATCACGCCGGGCCAGGCGCCGCCGAGCGATTCCGCGCGTTCGCTGGTCATCGGTACCCGGCGCGCGGCCTCGACGGCGAGGCTCTGCACCCACAGCGGCAGCGAATAGATCAGCGCCATCGCGAAGAGATAGAGTCCGGCCTGCCGATCGAGCTCGGGGGACGCGAACGGCGAGAGCGTCAGGTCGCGAACGATGGCTGAGAGCTCCGTCTCACGGAACAGCAGCCATCCGATGTTGGTGAGCACGAACATCCCGAGGATCTGAGGAACCAGCAGCCACGATCGGCGCGGACGCGCGGCGGGACGCAGGATCGCGTGCGCTCTCGTCGCGACGAGCAACAGCCCGTGGTACAGACCCCACAGCACGTAATTCCAGCTCGCGCCGTGCCACAGCCCCGACAGCAGGAACGTCACGATCACGTTCCTCGCCCATAGCCAGCCGTCCGTCCGGGAACCGCCAAGCGGGATGTAGACGTAGTCGCGGAACCACGACGACAGCGAGATGTTCCAGCGGCGCCAGAAATCAGCGGGGTTGCGCGCGAGATACGGGTGATCGAAGTTCTCGGTCAGCTCGAAGCCGAGCCATCGCGACGTGCCGCGGGCGATGTCGGTGTAGGCGGAGAAGTCGGCGTAGATCTGGATTGCAAACGCGAACACGCCGGCCCACAGCAGATAGAACGTCGGGTCGGCGAGCGCGAAGACCTTGTTGGCGATGATGCCGACGTTGTCGGCAATCACCAGCTTCTTGAAGAAGCCCCAGCAGATCAGGACGAATCCCGTCCGTGCTCTACTCGGCGAGAAACGCCTCACAGCCTCGACCTGCGGCAGCAGGAACGACGCGCGCTGGATCGGACCGGCGACGAGATGCGGAAAGAACGAGATGAACACGGCGACGTCGAGCAGGTTGCGCCGGGCCCGCAGCTCGCCGCGATACACGTCGATGGTGTAGCTCATCGCCTGGAACGTGTAGAAGGAGATGCCGACCGGCAGCAGTATCCGGAGCGTGGGCGCGCTGACCTCGAGGCCGGCGGCCGAGAGCACGGCGTGCACGTTCTCGACGAAGAAGTTGAAGTACTTGAAGAAGCCGAGCATCCCGAAGTTCGAGATGACGCTCATCCACAGGAATCGCTTGCGCCGCTCGGGGCGCGCCTCCATGCCGCGCGCCGCGACGTAATCGATCACCGTGGAGGAGGCGATCAGGATCAGGAACCAGGGGTGGACGTAGCCGTAGAAGAAGTAGCTGCCGGCCAGCAGCAGCACGTTCTGCGCCCGCCGGGGAAGCACCCAGTAGACGGCGACGAACGCGATGAAAAAGGCGATGAAGTCGAGGCTGTGAAAGATCACTGGAACAGATGATTCAGGCGTGCGTGGAGAATCTCGGTGTACCGCCGCCTCGCCTCGCGCCGGATGTGATCGCCGTCCTCGTACATGTCCAGCGTCATCAGCGGATCGCCGGTGTCGTCGCGGAAGATCGCGCCGCGCGCGGTCACGTAGCGTTGCAGATCATCGATGTAGCGCTGCAGCGCCGCTGACTGCTCGGGCGGGCTGTCGCCGGCCGGCCGCCGCTGCACCCTGACGAAACAGATGGTCAGGCCGGCGCGCTCGGCGTCGCGCAGCATCAGCGGCAGCGGCGATTCGTCCACATACCGCGGAAAGTCGGCCATCCGATCCTCGGCCGCCTGGATATCCGCCGCTTCCATCGGCCGCAGATGGTCGAGCCCGAATCGCGCGTTCAAGCCCGCCTGGAACTCCGCGCGCCGCCGGACCGACGGAATCATCAACCGCGCCGGCCAGACGGTCAGCGCCGGTTCCATCCACGCGCGCGCGCGATCGCCCTGATACACGCGCTCGACCAGGCCGTGCACGTGGTAGTACGGACGATCCATGCGCGCGGCGAGGACGCGGTTGAGGTCCTCTTCCCGCTCGCCCGCGACGATGTCCAGCGACCAGCGGAACGTCTGATCGAGGCGGAACATCACGTCCGTCAGGTTGGTGTCGCGGAAGAAGATGAACACGACCCGCGGCTTGATGCCGCTCTCGATCACCCAGTTCTTCAGCGCCAGATACCAGAACGCCGCGCCCGACCCGGGCTGCAGCAGCGGCGCGACCGGACGGCCGGCCAGCTCGCCGAGACGCCGCTCGTCGATGCGCGTTCCCGCCATCGAATCGCCGATCACCACGTAACCGGGATTGAGCCGCCGCAGATCCGGCACGCGGTTCGTGTCGAACAGCGCCTGACGCTCGCGCGGCCCCTCGAGCGCCGGCAGGTACGACGCGGGCAGCGGCGCGCCGGTCCGCCCCGCATTGAGCACACGAATCCCGAGCGGCACGAGCAGCGTCAGCGCGGCGATGCAGATCACAGCAGCGGCAGCACGCGTCCGGGAACGAGCTCCGATCACCGGCAGCTCTCCTGGCTGCCCGCGAAGTAATCGATGACCGGCGTCACGCGCGTACGCTCGAGGCGCGTCACGCCGTACCACTCCGATTCGTGCCCCGAATACTGCGCCACCCAGTAGATCCGATCCTTCACCTGGATGCGGCCGAACGGCAGCATGTAGGCCGCGTTCACGCGATCGCAGTAGGTCAGGCGGGCACCAAGATCCATCCGCTTCGCGAGCTTGCCGTTCTCGTGATAGATCCAGCCGCTGAAGACGGTCTCGAGCCCGCATCCTTCGTCCTCCGCCCGCGGCGGATAGCTTCGCACCGCTTCGATGAAGGAGACGACGCTGTTCTCCACGCGGGTGCGATACCAGGACTCGATCCTGACCGGCAGCTTCCGCCGCATCTCCCGCGCGAACGGATGGCGCCATCGGGCAGCGGTCGCCACCGTCGAGACCTCCGCGTCCTCGACGCGATCGAAGTGCTCGAGCAGATCCACGGCGAGCGTCGTCCATTCCGAAGACGGCTTGACGATCTCGATCGGCTCGAGGCGGATGCCGGCACTGACAGCCAGACCGTCTTTGGGAAAGGGCTCCGCCGGCAGAATCGGCAGCTCGTCCTGAGGGCGATAGTCCGTCCGCACGCCGAGCCGCATCGCGCAGTGCACGCGGAACTGCGCCGGCGACAGCGCACGAATCTCCCGGCTGGTCCCGTCCATCAGCCATGCCCGCCACGAGTCCGGCCGCCAGCCACCCCACCATCGTTCCGGTATGGATGCGAGATTGACGGGCAGCTCGACTTCTCTCAGGCCGCCGGGCCACGGCGCGGACCAGACGGTTCCGCGGAAGGCGGCGAAGGGAAAGAGGATCCCGTCGCGGCGCAACACGGCCAGGACGCCTTTGTCCGCGGGCGGCGGGACATCCTGGGCAGCACTGAAGGCTGCGCTACCTGGGACGCTCCGACGCAGATGACCGCGGCGAGCAGCACAGCAGGCCCGTTTCACTTGCCCTGTTCCTGCTTGAGGCCGGCCTGGCGTTCGATCCGGCGTTCGACGAGCCAGCACATGAGGGCCCAGGACATGCCAATCAGCCAGCCTGCCAGCACGTCGGTCGGATAATGCACGCCGAGATAGACGCGGGTCGATCCGATCAGCAGCGTCGCCAGCATCGCGATCGTCATGCAATAGATCTTCGTCAGGCGGCCCTTGGAGATGTGCATCAACAGCGCGCCGAGCGTCAGGTAGACGGCCGCCGACGTCATGGCGTGCCCGCTCGGAAAGCTGGGCGACATGACCTCGTGAAGGTGCGGAACGATCGCCGGACGCGGGCGCGCGAATACGGCCTTCAGCGCGTTGTTGAGCAGCCACCCGCCGCCGCTCGCGACGAACACGAACAGCGCCGTGCGATACATGCCCTGGAGCAGCAGGAATCCGACGATGGCAGCGACCGCCAGTCCGATGACGGTCGGGCCGCCGAGCGACGTGATGTCGAGGGCGGCGAAACGAAGCCAGCGCGGCCCGATCGGCACTGACGGATCGGCGGGATCGCGCAGCGCGCGCAGCACGCGCTCGTCGAAGGCCTGCGTGTCGCCTTCGACGACCTTGCCGATCAGCTGGAACGTGCCGAGCGCGAGAATCGCCAGGAGCAGGCCGCCGATCAACAGCGTCAGCTCCGAGCGATCCCGTCGCGCGACGTACTCGAGCAGCTTCTTCAACGTCTATTTCTGCTCGGTGGAAATCTTCCCTTTCAGCGTCTTGCCGGCGCGCGGCCCCTTGTTGTCGCGGACGGGCGCGTGATCGAGGTTGGCGACGCGGCGGCCGGTTTCGTAAGCCAGCTGCGTAATCCGCGCCAGCTTGTCGAACAGGATCTTGTCCACCGTGTCGCTCGGCTGGTGATAGTCCGGATGGGTGCCGGTGAAGAAGAAGACGATCGGAATGCCCTTCGCGGCGTAGCTGTAGTGATCGCTCCGGGTGTAGAACGACTGCGGGTCTGCCGGATCGTTCATCTCGTAATCCAGCGTCAGCGGCTTCGGCAGCGACGCGTTCGCGTCTTCGTTGATGTTGTGCAGCTCGGTGCTGATCCGATCGGAACCGACGACGTACACGGTGTTCGACTGCTTCGGGTCGTCGTCCCGGTTGCGTCCGATCATGTCGATATTCACCAGCGCGACCATGCTCTCGAGCGGCACGACCGGATAGTCGGCGTTGTAGCGCGAGCCCAGCAGGCCGCTCTCCTCGCCCGCGTGCCAGACGAAGAGGATCGACCGCTTCGGCCGCGGCCCGAGCGCGAACGCCCGCGCGAGCGCCAGCAGCGCCACCGTCCCCGACCCGTCATCGTCCGCACCGTTGTTGATGCGGTCGTTGCCTTGCCGCGGCGCCGCCTCGCGATATCCCGTGTGATCGTAGTGCGCGCCGTAGAGCACGTAGGTGTTCTTCAGCGCCGGATCCGTGCCCTCGACGATGCCGACGACGTTGCGGGTGAGGCGGGTGCGGACGGGCACATACTCGGCGTCGACGTTGAACGTCAGCTTGACGCCCTTCAGCGAAAACGGCGGAAGCGGCTCCTGGTTCGCGGCCTTCTGTTTCAGCTCCGCATAGGTCGTTCCGGACCCTGTGAAGAGGAAGTCGAAGAACTCGTCCTGCGCGGTGACGGCCGGCGGAACCTTGAGGTCCGTCCGCTGCACGGTCGTGAAGTCCCCATCGTCCACGACGCCGCCGCGGCCGCCGCCCTGACCGCGGCCGCCGCCCTGCGCGGCTGCGTCGGCGGAAGTGGTGATGGCGGGCGCGGCAGTGCCTGGCGAGGCGGCAGCTGGAGCGGCTGGCGGCTGACCGCCACGATTGCCGCGGCCTGTGCCGACAGGACCGATCGTGGCGATCGCGCCACGGTCGGTGGCGAGCCGTGCGCGCCCTCCGAGCAGGCGGCCGGTCGGCACCGTGATCGACTTCGGCACGGCGGAGCCCAGCCACACAACGACGCCGCCCTTGGCGTCGAAGCCCGCGTAGTCGTCATGGCCGGCGTCAGGAATGCTGAGACCGTAGCCCGCGAACCGCACCTGATCCGCCACGATCGTCTGATTGCCCCCCATGTTGCGCGGGAACGTGATGCCTTCCCCGTCCTTGAACGTCTTCGACTGGCCGTTGACCTCGACCGTCACCGACGATCGGCTGGTCGTCCGGATGCCCAGGACCTTGACGGTCTGAAGGTACGTCCCGTTGTCCCCGGCCGGCTTCACGCCCCACTGCGTCAGGCGCTCGGAGATGTAGCCCGCTGCCAGGCCGAGCCCCTCGGTGTAGGTCGCGCGGCCCTGCAGCTCGTCCGAAGAGATGTAGGTGAGCCACTCTTTGAGTGAGTCCTCCTGAATCGACGAAATGCCGCCCTTCGAAGGGGGCTGCGCACCCAGCCCCGCGGCGAGAACACAAACGAGAGCTGTGGACAGAATCAGACGGCGGGAACGCATGAAAGCCCTTCCTCCAGAAAGAACTATTTCGCCGGTGCTTTCTTCAGGAGCAGATCCTGAAAATCAAAACTGAAATCCGTAGCGGGGGAAACCGCCTGCATTTTAGCCTGAGCGATGCTGCCGTCGGGGTTCAAGGCGAACGTGACGAACGCGTCCGCCCGCAGCTCGCGGTCGCGCCAGCGCACGACGAAGGTGTCGTGCTGCCAGTGCTCGAGGTCGCCGACGAGGGACGGTGTGCGGCTGAAGCGCATCACGAGCCCGGGTCCGTTCGCCTCGATCGCGATGTCGCCGTACCATGCATCCTGATACGTGCCGACATACTTCGACAGCGCGAGCGATGGCTTCGAGGCGGTGTCGCGCGCCTGCGCCGCCTTGCGCTCCGCCTCGTCGAACGAGGCCTGTTGACGGTCGCTGAGCTTCTTGAACACCGCGAGCCAGTCGGATCCAGTCGCGCCCAGGTAATGATCCGCGACGTAGTAGACGATCGATTCGAAGGCCTCGCCTGATTCCTGATTCGTGAGCACCGTCACGCCGAAGTTCAATTCGGGCACCATGAACACTTTGGAGACGTAGCCGGGCAACCCACCGGTGTGCGAGAGCACCTTCTTGCCGCGGTAGTCTGAGACGCCGAGCCCGAGCGCATACCCGCGGAAGTTGGATCTGAGCGCCGCGAGGTCTGGAGGTGGATCGCGAAACGGCATCGGCGTCACGAGCGTCGTGAGCTGCCGGTAGGTGTCGTCGCTGAACAGGCGCGAGCCATCGGCGAGGCGGCCGCCCGCGAGCAGCGTCATCATCCACTTCGCCATGTCCTCGGCGTTCGAATTGACGCCGCCTGCCGGGTTCGTGTTGTCGCTGTCGAACGGTTTGATGACGCGGACCTTGCCATCCACACGCGCGTGCGTTGCCGCGACGTTGCCGGCCGCCAGCGCATCGGAGTGCTTGACGTTGCTTCCAGCCATGCCGGCCTTGCCGAGGATCCGCGACCCGACGAACTCCTCCCAGCTCTTCCCGCTCACCGTCTCGATGACTTCACCGGCAATCAGGTAAAGCACGTTGTCGTAGGCGTAGGCGCTGCGAAAGCTGGTGGAAAGCGGCAGGAATCTCAGGCGGCGCGCAATCTCCTTTCGATCGTATGTCGAAGGCGGCCACCACAGCAGATCGCCCGCGCCCAGGCCGAGCCCGCTTCTATGCACCAGCAGGTCGCGCACGCTGATCTCGCGCGTCACGTAGGGATCGGACAGCTGGAACCACGGCAGGTAATTGACGACCGGCGCGTCCCACTCGATCTTCCCTTCCTCGACGAGCAGACCCAGCGCGGTCGCGGTCATCACCTTCGTGTTGGAGGCGATCCCGAAAAGCGTTCGGCCATCGACCGCTTCGCTGCCGCCAAGCTTGCGAACGCCATAGCCCTTCGCCAGGACGACCTTCCCGTCCTTGACGACGGAGACCGAGACTCCGGGAACGTCGAACGAGGTGAGCACCCGCGCGACGTAGGCGTCGATGTCGGGCGGCCCTTCGACTCGCTGCGCTCGCTCAGGGCGAGCGCCAGCGGACTGCGCGGAGGGAATCGCGGCGGCCACGCCGATTACGAACGCGGCTACCGCCAGACGGCATTGAAATCTGTGCCTGAACATTCGGGAAAGTATAGCTCGGCGCTCGGCCTGTGGCGCTGGGCGCTCGAAACTCGACACTTCACTGTTTCTCACCCTTCTTTCAGCGCTTAGGTCACGACATCGGGGACGCCCGCGCCCTATCGTGGATTCATCGATTCACGGAGGCCGCATGCCCTCGAATGTGCCGAACCCGTCAGCGCTCGTTCATTTACGCCCGACGAATGCGCGAGGAGCGCTCGCCGCCGCACTGGTCACGGCATCGACTTGTGTCGGGATCGCGCTGTCATCGAGTGAGTGGGTTCCGGCGTGGCTGATGGGCCAGGTGGTGCTCGGCGCGGCGTTCGTGCAGTGGTTCATCATCCTGCACGAGTGCGGACACGAAACGCTCTTCGTGGGCCGCCGCATGAACGCGGTGGTCGGCGAGATCGCCGGCGTGATGTCGCTGATCCCGTTTCGCACGTGGCGGCGCGTGCACGGGCGCCACCACAAGTGGACCGGCTGGCAGGACCTGGATCCCACGACCGAGCCGCTCGTCCCGCGGACGCGAGGCCGTGCCGAGCGACTGCTCGTCAACGTGTGCTGGCGCCTGTGGATTCCGCTCTTTTCGATCGCCTACCGCCTGCAGAACTTCTGGCACCTGCGCCGGCTGGATTCGATATTCCCGCGCGCGCACGACCGCGCGCAGATTCGCGCCGGCAGCATCGCCTTGCTGGGCGTCTACACCGCAATCGTCATCGGGCTCGGCCCATTCGAGACGCTGCGGCTCTTCGGTCTGGGGTTGGTGCTCAGCCTCGTCGCCCAGGATCTGCTGCTCCTCAGCCAGCACACGCACATGCCGCAGGGAGTCAGCCACGGTGAGACGGTGCGGCCCTACCCGTCGATCGAACAGGCGCCTTTCACGCGCTCGCTGAAGATGCCGCGCGTCCTCGCGGCCTTGATGCTGAACTTCGACGCGCACGAGCTGCACCACATGTATCCGTTCGTGCCGGGCTATCTGCTGCATCGCGTTCCCTACGATCCGCCAAATGCAATCGGGTTGTGGCAGTGGATCGCCGGCGCGAAGCGTCAGAAGGCGGAAGTGCTCCTGTTCGAGAACCGCCTCGGGACAGGGCTCGATCTATGAGCGCGAATCCTTACGCGGCTGCGGCGTTTCTGATCGCGGCCTTCGTAATCGCGGGCGCCGCGCAGACGGCGTGGTTCGGTTCGTCAAGGTCGCGCGCGTTCGCCGTGCCGCTCGATGGGGGACTCACGTTCAGAGGCCGGCGCGTGCTGGGCGATCACAAGACGCTGCGCGGCTTCGTCGTGATGGTGCCGGCGGCGGCATGCGCGTTCGCCGTCCTGGCCGTGGCCGCCGGCGATGCGAGGGCGCGCCTGCTGTGGGCTCTCTCGCCCGCCGAGTATGCGGCGCTCGGTGCGTGGGCGGCGCTGGGGTTCATGGCGGGCGAGCTGCCGAACTCGTTCGTCAAGCGTCAGCTCGACATTGCCCCTGGCAGCATCGCTTCGTCCGGTCCCACGGCGCTGTTGCAGTTCGTCGCCGATCGAGTGGATTCGGGGATCGGAATGCTCGCCGCGATCAGCGTGGCAGTACCGACACCGGCTCTCACGTGGGCGATCGTCCTGCTGGCCGGCGCGCCTCTGCACTGGGGGTTCAGCGTGGTCATGTATCTGCTCGGCACGAAGGAAAGACCGGCATGACCCGCGAGCTGATGTTGCCGCTCGATCGCGCGGTCGCCGAGTCGGAAGTCGGCGGCAAGGCGTCCAGGCTCGCGCGGCTGCGGCAGGACGGCCATCGTGTGCCCGCGGGGTTCGTCCTCACCAGCGAGGCATTCGAACAGTTCCTCTCCTATTCGGACCTGCAGCAGGCCATCCGGGCGGCGAGTTCGAAGCTGGATGTGCGAAGCGCGCTCGGAGTGCGGTGCGCGGCGGAGACCATCGCGGCGCTGGTTCGAAGCGCGCCGATCCCGGACGCCATCGACACACGGCTCGAGGAAGCATGGCTGACGCTCGGCGGTCCGCTGATCGTGCGCAGCTCCGCAATCGGCGAAGACTCGGCGAGCGCGTCGTTTGCCGGTCAGCTCGATTCGATTCCGGGTGTGGTCAGCCTGGGGCTGCTGCGTCGGGCGCTGCTGGACGTGTGGGCGTCACGCTGGTCGGCCCGCGTGCTCGCCTACGAGCTTGCACGCGGCGTCTCGCTCGAGGGCATGGGCGTCATCGTCCAGCGGCAGATCGAGTCGCGGATTTCCGGCGTTCTCTTCACCCGTCTATCCGAGGCAAGTCCTCACATGCTGCTCGAGTACTGCCAGGGACACGGCGACAGGCTGGTGGCAGGACAGCGAAAATCCGGGTCGCGTCACCGTGTCGCGCTCCGATTTTCGATGGACGCTCGAAGCACGCCCGGACAGCGGCGGCAGCGGACGAACGGCTGTTGCTCAACGACGCCACGATCGCCGGACTGGCCGGGCAGGCGCTTCGAATAGAGCGATCGTTCGGCGGTCCGCAGGATATCGAATGGACCATCGACGGAGACGGAACCCTCTGGCTCGTCCAGGCCCGGCCAATCACTGCGCCTGCGCCCCACGCGCGGCCGCTGGACGACGCTGCTGCCATCCACTGGTCGAACGCGAACGTCAGCGAGAACTTTCCGGAGCCGATCACGCCCCTGCTCTACTCGATCGCGCAGCGAGGGCTACTACCACTACTTCAGAAACCTCGGGCGATCGTTCGGCATCTCGTCAACGCGGCTCCGGCGGATGGAACAACCGCTGCGGCACATCATCGGCGTGCACGGCGCACGCATGTACTACAACCTCACGAGTATTCATGGCGTGCTGCGCTCGGCGCCGTTCGGCGAGCTGCTCACCTCGTCGTTCAACTTGTTCGTCGGCGCCGATCGAACCGACACGCCCGCGGCGACGCGACGAATCGGTTGGCGAACGATTGGAGAGGCCGTCGAGGTCCTGACGGTTGCGCTCAAGACCACCTGGCAGTATTTGTTCGTCTCGCGCCGCGTGCACAGGTTCGAACGTCGGCGTCGATGCCTTCGCGCACCGGACACATCCTGACGAGCTCTCCACCAGACCGGCGCAGGCGCTGCTCGGCGACTTCAGGGGATTCCTCGAGATTCGAAACAATCGCTGGAACGACGCCGCGCTCGCCGACGCGGCCGCGATGGTGTCGTACGGCCTCCTGCAGCGGCTGCTGGCAAGTGCCGCGCCGGACGCGGATCAGCCGTCGCTTCATAACAATCTGCTGAAAGCGCTTCCCGGGCTCGTCAGCAGCCAGCCGGCGATCGAGCTGTGGAAGTTGTCCCGGCCGGTGAAATCCCACCCGAGACTGCGGGCGCTGTTCTCGAGCACGCCTCCGGCGGACGTGCTTGCCGCAATCGATGCGGACGAGGAGCTGATCGAGTTCAGAACGAGCTTCAGGCGGTACGTCGAGGACTGGGGATTCCGGTGCTCGGGCGAGCTGATGCTCACCACGCCCAGCTTTCAGGAGCGGCCCGCGGAGCTGATTGGCCTGATTGCCGCGTATGCCGCGATCGACCACGAGTCGCCGATCGCGCTGCTCGAGCGGCAGGCAGCCGAACGCATCGCGGAAACGCGCCGCGTGCGGCGGCTGCTGCGAGGCCGCCCGTTCATGCGCCTCGCGCTGTCAGTCGTGCTGCGCTGGACGCAGAAAGCGATTCTCCTGCGCGAGCGGGCGAGGTTGAAGCAGGCACTCCTCTATAGCAGGCTGCGTCGAATCGCGCTGGCCATCGGCGAACGAGCTGGCAACAGCCGGAACGTTCGAACAGCCCGACGACGTGTTTTTCCTAACGGCCGGCGAGCTCGACGAGCTGCTCTCGGGCAGCGCGATGTTTCCTCATGCCGTGCGGCCGCTAATCGCGGTGCGGCGCGACGCTCATCGGCAGCTGAGCGTGACGGCGCCGCCCGACACGTTGACGCTCGCGGCGGGTGAGTACTTCCTGCCAATCGCTCGTGACGCCGGCGCCCAGCGCCGAGCGCCCAGCGCCGACGTGCCGGAGCACGCACGCTCCGCGGCGTGGGCGCGTGCGGCGGCGCCACGACCGCGCCGCGCCGCGGTGCTCGAAGGCGTATCGGATTCGCCAAGACTGTCGCCCGGCGATGTACTCGTCACGCGGCAGACGGATCCGGGGTGGGCGCCCCTGTTTCCGCTCATCTCGGCGCTGGTGATCGAACGCGGCGGCATGCTGTCGCACGGCGCGATCATCGCGCGCGAGTTCGGCATTCCGTCGGTCGTCGGCGTGAAGGATGCGACGACGCTGATCGCCCACGGCAGCCAGGTTCATGTCAACGGCGACCGCGGAACGGTCAGCCTGGTGGAGGCCTGACGTGCTCGCCTGGCTGCGCGAACGCCTTCCCGTCCGCAGATTCGGCCCCATCGCCGTCGCCATCGCGTGCCCGCCGCAGCTCGTGGCGTTTCGAGGTGCTGGCGCGTTTGCCGTCGACGTGGCGATAGCGTGGCTGCTGCTGGCCCAATTCCGGTTGTGGGACGACCTCGTCGATCGCGAACGCGATCGCGAACGGCACCCGCATCGCGTGCTCGCGCCGCACAAGCCGCGTCAAAGCATATGTCCTCCTCTGCGTCGCACTCGCGATCGGCAACGCGCTGGTCCTGGGCTCTCGAGAAGGAGCGCGGCTGGCGCTCTCGCTCTTCGTCGCTTTGACCGTACTGCTCGGCGCCGCATACACCAGGCCATATCGGACGCCCGCAACCGATCTCATCCGGCTGGCCAAGTACCCGGTGTTCGTGCTGCTGATTGCGGCCGGCCATCCCGAGGGCTACGGCGCCGCGGCCTACGCAGCCGCCATCGCCGCGTTCGTGGTCGCGGTCGCATACGAGGTGTGGCACGACGCCGACACACCGCTGCGCGTCAGCGTTCGGAGGTCGTCATGACAACGATGGCGCTCGATACGTCACTCGCGTCGCTCGAGCCGGTCAGCTGCTATCTGTGCGGCTCGCGCGATGACGAGCCGCTGCTCGACGCGGAAGACGACCTGACCGGCAAGCCAGGCCGCTTCCGGTTCGTGCGATGCCGGCGCTGCGGCCTCGCCTACCAGAACCCGCGCGTGCCGCTGGCGCAGATCGGCGCCTATTACGACGACGCCTACATCGCGCACCGGCGCTCGCGGCCGTGGGGCCTGCTGACGCCGCTGTTCGAGCGCGCGATGACGAAGCTGGACGCCGAGAAGGATCGGCTCGTGTCGCGCTACGTCGCTCTGACCGGGCAGAGCGCCGTCCTCGACGTGGGCTGTGCGACCGGGACATTCCTCCAGCGTTTGCGATCGCGTTACGGCGTGTCAGCCGCGGGCGTGGACTTCAAGGATCTGTCGGACGCGCCGTCGCTCGACGGCGTCGAGTTCCACTGCAGCCTGTTCTACGAGGCGCCTCTGGACGAGTGCCGGTTCGACCTGGTGACGATGTGGCACTTCCTCGAGCACGACTACGACCCGGTTCGCAGCCTTCAGGCCGCGCGGCGCGTGATGAAGCCGGGCGGCACGTTGATCGTCGAGGTGCCCCGGCTCGACTCGCGCACGTTCCGGTGGTTCCGCAACCGCTGGCCCGGCCTGCAGGCGCCGCAGCACACGGTGCTGCTCGATCGCGATCGCCTGCTGCGGTTCGTCAGTGAGGCAGGCTTCGAGACGGTCGATTACCTGCCCTATGGCGCCTTCCCGGCCTACTTCTATCTGTTCACCGGCGTCGCGTTCACGCTGCTCGGGGGCCGCGGCCTCAACCTGCGGCGCGCCATCCTCCCCTACTTCGCCGGGCAGGTGCTTGTTTCGCCGCTGCTGCTGTTCGAGCGGCGGCTCAACCTCGCCATGCAGACGGTGGTCTGCCGGAAGAGAGCGACCGAATGAAGCAAGATTCGACACGCCTACGCGGGAGTTGTCGCGCGCGCCATCATCAGCGGGCTGCTGGTGTCCGTGGTCTCGCTGCTGCTCATCCCGATCGGCATCGTCACGCTGTTCCGCGCGCGGCGTCTGTATTCGCGCATCGCCAGCTGGACATGCCGATGCGTGCTGCGCATTTACGGCGTCAGGGTGCGCGTGGTCGCTGCGGACAGCGGCGAGCTCTTTTCGACGCGCCAGGTCGTCTACATCTCGAATCACACGTCGACGCTCGATCTGTTCGTCCTCGTCGCGCTGCGGCTGCCAAACTGCAGGTTCTTCCTCTCCGGCTTCCTGCGCAAGTTCGTCCCGCTCGGGATCATCAGCTGGATGATGGGGACGTTCTTCACGGTGCCGCAGGACCGTCCCGCTGAGCGCGTCCGCATCTTTCAGCGGGCCGATCGCACGCTCAGACGGACCGGCGAGTCCGTGTATCTCAGTCCCGAGGGCGGCCGGATCACGACCGGCGAAATTGGCCATTTCAACCGCGGCGCGTTCCACCTGGCGACGTCGCTCCGGGTTCCGATCGTGCCGTTCTACATCCAGATTCCCCGCGGCTGCGATCCAGGCCTCGGCTACGACGCACGGCCGGGCTTCGTCACGGTTCACGGAATGCCGGCGATCGATACGAGCGGCTGGACCCTCGATCAGGTCGATCGGAATCGCGATCGGGTCAGGGACGTATTCGTTGAGATGCATCAGCGTGGACGCTGGGCGTTCGGGGGCGCTGGGGCGCATTCGGCGCTCCAGGAAACGACGGTCAGGAACTTCAACATGAAGTTGCATAGCCTCTCGGAGATCATCGAGCAGCGCGCGTCGGCGACCCCGGACGCGCGGGCCTATACGTTTCTCGAGGACGGCGAACGCGACGGCGGCGCGTTGACGTGGGCCGACGTTGCGGTTCGCAGCCGGAACCTTGCCGCCGCGATCGCCCAATCGGCTCGCCCCTGCTCGCGGGTGCTGCTCCTCTTTCCGCCCGGGCTGGAGTTTGCGCCGGCGTTCTTCGGAAGCCTGCGTGCACGCACGATTGCGGTGCTCGCTTATCCGCCCGCGGGCAGCAGAGCCGATCGTGTGATCGCGCGGCTTCGCGGGGTCGCGGCCGACGCTCGGTTCTCGCTGGTTGTCGCGCCCGGCAGCGTCTTCACCAGGCGTGAGATGGTCGCAGCGCTCGTTCCGGAGCTCGCGGGTGTGCCCTGGCTGAACAGCGATGACGCCACCGCGTCGAGCGCGCGAATCGATCGCGACACGCCCGACGAGGCTGACGTCGCGTTTCTTCAATACACCTCGGGCTCGACCTCGAAGCCGCGCGGCGTGATGGTCACGCACGGCAACCTGCTGCACAACCTCGCCGCGAGCGCGCGACTCGCGACTCATGACCCCGGCTCGATTGCGGTCACCTGGCTGCCGGTGAACCACGACATGGGCCTGATCGACGGCATCCTGCAGCCCGCCTTCAGCGGATTCCCCGCGTGGATCATGTCGCCGGCGGCATTTCTCCAGCGCCCCGCGCGCTGGCTGCAGGCGATCTCGCGTCTGCGGGCCACCCACAGCGGCGGCCCCGATTTCGCGTATGGCCTCTGCGCCGCGCGCGTCAGCGCGAGCGACCGCGCCGCGCTCGATCTGAGCACGTGGCGGATCGCCTACAACGGCTCCGAACCGGTTCGCTACGCGACGATGGAGCAGTTCCAGCGGGCGTTCGGGGAATGCGGGTTCCGATGGGAAGCGTTCCGTCCGGCGTACGGCCTGGCGGAGTCGACCCTGCTCGTGACGAGCAGCGGTGCGAACGAAGAACCGCATGTGCTTCACGCGGACGTCGATGCGCTGCGATCCGGAAACGCCGAACCGGCGGGTGCAGCCCGTCAGAGCATCCCGCTCGTGTCGTGCGGCAGCGCCACCAGCGGAACGGACGTGGCGATCGTGGATCCGGTGCGCCTGACGCGATGCTCCCCGGGCCGTGTCGGTGAGATCTGGGTGCACGGCGCCAGCGTAGCCGCCGGCTACTGGCAGTCCGAAGACCTGTCGATCGCGACATTCGGCGGGCAGATTGCCGATGGTGACGGACGTCGCTTTCTCCGAACCGGCGACCTCGGTTTTCTGCGCGGAGGTCATCTGTTCGTTACCGGCCGCATCAAGGATCTGCTGATCGTACGCGGCGTCAAGCATTACCCGCAGGACGTCGAGCACACGGTGGAACGCGCGCACACATCCATCCGGCCGCACAGCACCGCTGCGTTCAACCATCAGCCCAACGGCCAGCCTTCAATCGCCATCGTCGCGGAGATCGCCAGGCATAGCGAGAAGGGAACGTGGGCGCAGTCGGAGCTGTCTGCCATCTGCGCCGCCGTCGCGCAGGCGGTCTGCGCCGCTCATGGATTCCTGCCCGGCACGATCGCGCTCGTCGAGGCCGGCGCCGTGCCTCGAACGACGAGCGGCAAGACGGAGCGATATCGATGTCCCGCGCTGCTCGACGATGCCGCGGTGCTGCTCTACATGTGGACGCCGGGATCGGCCTTCGACGGCGCGCGCCGGCGGGCGGCCTCATGACCCGCACCACTCTCGAGGCGCAGATCGCCAGCATGGCCGCGCAACTCTCCGGCTCGCCGCCCGATCGCCTGGATCCGGCGATGCCGTTTGCGCTCCTCGGACTGGACTCGCTGGCGACGGTGGAGCTGGCAGGCTCGATCGAGCAGGTCAGCGGCGTCGATCTACCGCCGGAAGTCGTCGCCGACTGCGGCAGCCCGCGGGCGCTCGCCGCCTGGCTGCGACAGCAGCACGCGACTCAACAGACATCGCCAGATCCTTACGAACAGATGTTCAGCGATGCGCGAAGACCGTGCCACGTGCTACGTGCGACGTGCGACGTGCGACGTGCGACGTGCCACGTGCACGTGCGACGTGCAAGGAGGGCTGCGGAGCGCGCACTCGATCCTGCTGACGGGGGCGACGGGGTTCCTCGGACGATGGATCGGTCGCGAGATTCTCGACACATCAGAGGCCACGCTGGTCTGCCTCGTGCGGGGCGGGCGTGAGCGCCTCGAACGATCGATTGCGCACGGCTGGTGTGGACGCGGCCGTCATGAGGCGACGCGTCCGGGCCATCGAAGGGGATCTCACGCTGCCCCGTCTCGGGCTCACCCGTGATGAGTTCGCCAGGCTGGGCGGCGAGGTGGATGCGATCTGCCACGCCGCCGCCTCGGTCAACTGGATCCACTGGTACTCCGCCTTGCGTGCAGCAAACGTGATCGGTACGGGAGAGCTGCTGCGACTTGCGACCGAGGCGAATGCGCACTTTCACTTCGTGTCGAGCCTCTCGGCGTGCTACTCGACGGCCGCGCCAGCCGAAGTCGACGAACGTTACGAAGCGCTCCCCGATCTTCGCGGTCTCCACCTGGGCTACGCGCAAACCAAGGCGGTCGCCGAAGCGCTGGTAAGCACTGCCGCTCGACACGGGTTGCCTGCAACCATCTACAGGCCGGCCCTCATCGGCGGCCACAGCCGCGAGTCCGATTTCAACGCGGACGATCTGTTGTCGCTCCTGATTCGCGGCTGCGTGCAAATGGGCGCGGCGCCGGATCTCGACTGGACCCTCGACGTGCTGCCCGTCGACGTGGCCGCTCGACACATCGTGCAGCTTTCGACTGGCGCCGGCACCTACCACCTGAAGCATCCGAGGCCGCGCCACTGGCGCGAGTGCGTGCTGTGGATGCGGCTGTATGGCTATCCGCTCACGCTCATGCCGTTCGCCGCGTGGATGCGCCAGCTCGAACACGACGCGGAAGCCATGGCTGCGCGTGGTGAACGGCATCCGCTCGCGCCGCTCCGGCGGTTCTTCTCCGATCGGCCGGAGGGCGGCGGCGGCCTCACGCGTCCGCAGCTCTATGAAGACGTCCGCAGAACGCGCGCGCGCGCCGAACACACCGAACGCTGCCTCGGAGTGAGCGTCCGCGAATGTCCGGAGCTCGACGGATCACTCCTGGAGCACTACTTCCACGTGATGCGATCGCGCGGACAACTGCCGCCGCCCTCGGCGCCGCTCGGCAGGCGCGCCGGGCCACGCCGCCCGGTATCAGCGGATCACGAACAGCTTCTGTCAACGCTCGTCGAGCCGACGCTTGGATCCCTCAGGAGTTCGACGCTCCTCACCCGCGGCTCTTCACAGAGCATCGTGAGCGATCTGATCGCGTGGCAGTCGAGCCGGCCGACTGGCCTCTTCGGCTATCGCCTGGAGACGATCGGCGGTCCGCACGACGTGATTCTCAAGATCAAGGCACGCGGTTGCGAAGTGACGGGCGTGGGCGAAGCTGTCGCGCGCCTGTGTGGGGAGGAGCTGGGCAATGCGTATGCGCGCTGGCGCGATCGCGTCGGCTTCGCGGCGTCGCACCTGCGCGAGATCGCCGTCTATCGACAGACCGATCCACGAGTGGTGAACCACGTGCCCCGTGTGCTCGGCTCAATCGCCGACGACGAGCGGGAAATCTGGGCGGTGGCTCTGGAGCGCATCGCCGACGCTTCACATCTGGACTCGGTGCCTGACAGTGCATGGACCGATGCGGACATCGCCGTAACGATCGATGGGCTCGCGAGGCTACAGTCGGTCTGGTACGGACGCGAACGCGAGCTGCGCGGCCTGCCGTGGATCGGATTCGAGCGCACCGCCGCGTCGATGGCGGACATGGCCGACCTGTGGAACGCGCTCGCAACGCATGCCAGATCCCCCTTCTGCGCGTGGGCCGATCCGTCGATCTCGTCCATCCACCGCCGGCTGATCGGCGAAGCGGGCCGGTGGTGGCGCGCGCTCGAGGCATCGCCGCGGACCCTGATTCACAACGACTTCAATCCGCGAAACATCTGTCTGCGGCGCAACGGATCAGGCAGAGTGTTATGCGCGTACGACTGGGAGCTGGCGACCCTCGGCGCTCCGCAGCGCGATCTGGCGGAGTTCCTCTGCTTCGTCCTGCCGGAGGACGTCAGCAAGGCCGCAGTGGATGGCTGGATCGATATGCACAAGCGCACCCTCGAGCGCGAAACCGGCACGACGATCGATGGCGGCGCCTGGATTGAGGGCTTCCGTTCCAGCTTGTACGACGTGCTCGTCGATCGCCTGTCGATGTATGCCTTGATCCATCGGATCCGCCGGCAGTCGTTTCTGCCCCGTGTGGTGCGAACGTGGCGACGGCTCTACGGCTTCTTCCCACTGGTTGACGACGCATGAAGCCCTCATCCCCGATTCACGTCTCCAACGCGCTGACGTATGGATCGCTGATGTGCGGCATCGCGGCGGTGCCGGCCGCGCTGCAGGCCAACCCTGCCGGCTGCGGTGCGCTGCTCGCGCTCGCGGTCGTACTCGACACGTTCGACGGCCGCTTCGCGCGTCTCGTCAGGCGCTGGCTCGGACAGGATCAACACCCTCGCGTTGGCGCCGAGCTCGACAGCCTCGTCGATGCAATCACGTTCGGGATCGTGCCGATCGCATGCGCCACCGCGCTATTCGATGCGGCCGGCCTGATCTGGTGGGGAGCGGCGTTCGTCTACGTGGCGAGCGCCGTCACGCGGCTCGGCAACTACAACGTCACGGCGGCATCGGTCGGCGCCAGCCACTTCGTCGGCGTGCCGACGCCCGTGGCTGCGCTGCTCTGGTCGTCGCTGTTCCTGTTCAAACCGGACGAAGCCGCGCTGATAGTCATGGCGCTCGGCTTGGCGGTGGCGATGAACGCTCCCGTACGCATCGCGCGTCCGGCATCGGCGGGCCTGGCGCTGTTCATCGCCTGGCCTGTTGCGCTGATCGTGGCGCATGCCAGCCGCTGGTAGTTTCGCTTTGGGATTTGGGATTTGGGATTTGGACGCCTAAACCCCAAACTGCCGCAGATGGTGATCCATGTGCCGGTAGACGAGCACGCCCCATAAACCGCCGTGCATGCGGCCGAAGACCGGATGATCCGGCCACGTTCCTTTTCGATCACGCCGTGCGAACTGCTCGAGGAGGGTGTTCAGGTCGTGGATCTCGGATTGCCACGCCGACGGCGCTCTGGTGATCAGCTCGACCGACGTGGGCACGCCCTTCGGAAACGGCAGCCAGCAGATGACCAGCTGCTTGAGCGGCGGATAGCGAATCGGCGATTTCTTCGCCGCCACCGGAATGTCGCCGAGCGCCATCCTCAGCGAGTCCGCGAGGTGCGCCACCATCTGCGGGGCGGTCATCCTGCCCCACTGACCTCGCGTTTCAGGACGCAGCGCTAGAAGACGTTGCTCGAGCTCTCGGCGATTGTCGATGTTCCAGGCGGACTTCATCTTCTACAAGAGATCACGAGATCTCTTGCAGAGCTATTTGTGGGTCACGACGCGAATCTCGAACACCCGCGGCCACAGCTTTCCGGTCACGAACAGCCGGTCGCCCGCGGCGTCGTAGGCAATGCCGTTGAGCACGTCGACGCCGACCTTTTCGCGCGGCGGCAGCAGCCCCGTCAGATCAATCCAGCCGGTGACCTGCCCCGTCTTCGGTGAAAACCGGACGATGCGGTCGGTCATGTAGACGTTGGCGAAGAGCTCGCCTTTGACGACCTCGAGCTCGTTGAGGTTGCCGATCGGCATGGCGCCGTCGCGCACCGTGATGCGTCCGGTCTCCTTCAGCGACTCGGGATCCAGAAAACGGATATTCGCCGATCCATCGCTCATGATCAGCCGCGTGCCGTCGTGGGTCAGTCCCCACCCTTCGCCCTTGTATGAGAAGGTCCGCAGCGGCTTGAACGACTCGCGCTCGTAGACGAACCCCGTCTCGGACTGCCACGTCAGCTGCACGAGCGTGTTGCCCCACACGGCGATCCCCTCGCCGAAGTACTTCTCGTCGATCTGGCGCTGCTGGAGCACTTCGCCGGTCTCGACCTTCACCTTGCGGATCGACGACTGGCCGTTCAGCCCGGTGCCCTCGTAGAACACGCCGTCCAGATAGACGAGGCCTTGGGTGAATGCCGCGCGGTCGTGTGGATACGATTTGACGACCTCGTAGGTAGACATGGGAGTCGATCGTTGGGCGGCAGCGGGCGCGGAACCGCCGGAGTCAGCATCGCGAGGCCGGCGGCGGCAACCGCGCCTGCCTGAACGAGTCCAGAACTGATGTTGGCGAGTCGATGCGATGCAGATTGCTCTGCAGCGCCAGCTGAAAGCAGCACTGTACCACGACCGCGAACTGTCCGAATCCGGACGCCGTTCAGCGAATGCGAACAGGCGCCGTGAATGAAAAAGCCCAACTGCGGCGCGCCTGGATGTGGTACAGACAATGCTCCGCGCGGCGCCATGGACACGCTCGTCAACGACATCCGCTACGCAGGACGGCGCATGAGGGCGGCGCCGGCGTTCAGCCTGGTGGCCATCGTAACGCTCGGGCTGGCCATCGCCGCCACGACCGCGATCTACTCCGTCGTCGACGCCCTGATGTTCCGGCCGCTCCCCTACAGGAACGCTGACGAGCTCGTGGACGTGCACGTCACCGGCGCCGACGGCGCCGCGCGTCCGAACATGACGATCGCGCAGTTCAAGGGCTGGCAGCAGCAGGCGGGCGTCTTTGCCGCGATCGAGGCCTACGCGAATCGCAGCCTCGCGCTGACGGGAGGGGGCGAGCCAATCAACGTCGGCGGCGCGGCCTTCAGTGGCGGCTTCATGCAGTTGCTTGGCGTCGCGCCGCAGCGTGGACGCGTCATCGGTCCTGACGACACGCACGCGGGCCGCGAGCAGGTCGTCGTGATCAGCGACAGATTGTGGAGGACGCGGTTCGGCGGCGATCCCGCGGTGGTCGGCCGGACGCTGCGGCTGACGGACAAGTCCTACGAAATCATCGGCATCATGCCCCCTTCTTTCAGCTTCCCGTGGGGCCGCCGCGACGTATGGATCCCGCTGCCCGCTTCGGCCACTGCCGGGTCGGTGAACGTCACTGCCCGGCTGCGGCCGGGTGTCGATCGTGAGCGTACCCAGGTGCAGCTCGACTCGATGACCGCCGCACTCGCCGCAGCGGGGGCGATTCCGCCGAACCGGCGCGCAGTGCTGAACCCACCCGTCGCGAGGCATGTCAATCAGCCAATCAGGCGCGCCCTGGTGGTGCTCGCGGGGGCGGTCTCGCTGGTGCTGCTCATCGCCTGCGCGAACCTCGCGAATCTCCTGCTCGTCCAGGGCGCGTCGCGCGAGCGCGAAATCGCGGTGCGCACGGCGCTCGGCGCCTCGCGCAAGCGCACCATTCAGCAGCTGCTGACCGAAACCGCGCTGCTCGCGATCGCCGGCGGCGCGCTTGGCATCCTCATCGCGCAATGGGCGATCGACCTGCTGGCGGCATTCACGCCTCCGGACATGACGTTTCTCGAAACCTCCGCGATCAGGCTCGACGTCCGCGTCGTGATGTTCGCGATGGCGCTCACCGCCGTGACCGGCGCGGCCTTCGGACTGCTGCCCGCGCTGCGCGGTTCGCGGACGACGCCGCACGCCGCGCTGAAGGACGGCGCCCGGAGCGCGACCGGCGCACCGCGACAGGAACACCTGCGCCGCGCGTTCGTGCTGCTGCAGCTGACCTTGACGGTGATGCTGCTCGTCGGGGCCGGCCTGCTCACGCGCACGTTCCTCCACATGACGCGCATCGATCCCGGGTTCGATCCGCGCAACCTGGTGACCGCCCAGCTCGTGCTGCCGCCATGGAAATACAAGACCCCTGAGCTCCGCGAACAGTTCAACACGCTGCTGATGGAGCGTCTACGCGCGACCCCCGGCGTAACCGGCGCCACGATTACCGGCGGCACCCCTCCATCGGGCGGCGGCTTCAGCTTTGGCATGAAGTTCGACGTCAAGGGCCGAGGGATCGTGCTCGACGATCCAGCGCTGACGATGCCCACGACTGACGTCGACGCGAATTACTTCGACACGATGCACATCCCGTTGAAGGCGGGACGACCGTTCACGCGGGATGATTCACTTCCCGGCGCCCCGCCGGTGATCGTCGTCGGCGAATCGATGGCGCGCCGGTTGTGGCCGGGAGAGAACCCGGTCAACCAGCAGCTGCGCTGGTTCTCGCGAGGGCCTTACTACACGGTCGTCGGGGTCGTCGGCGACGTGTATCAGTTCGAGTACGACCAGCCGCGCGGTCAGTTCGCGGTCTATCACCCGGCCGCGCTCGGCGGCAGCGGGCAGACGACGCTGGTGGTACGGACGACGATTGATGCGGAGACGATGGCACGGACGCTTCGTGAGGCAATCTGGTCGGTGGATGCGGATCAGCCGATCCTCGCGATCGAAACCATCGAGGCCGCGTATGAAGAGTTCTTTGCGAGACCGCGATTCTACGCGTTTCTGATGTCGGTCTTCGCCGGGCTGGGTCTCCTCATCGCCGGCCTTGGGCTGTACGGCGTGGTCGCCTACGCCACCGCGCAGCGCACGCGCGAGTTCGGGATCAGGATGGCGCTCGGCGCACAGCGTGGCGACGTGCTTCGTCTCGTCCTGCGGACCGGGTTAGCGCTCGCGATCGTCGGGATCGCTCTCGGCGCGGCCGGCAGCCTGCTGGTCACGCGCGGTCTCGCGTCGATGCTCGTCGAGATCCAGCCGACCGATGCGGCGACCTACACGACCGTGTTCGTGGCGCTTGGTGCGATCGCCGTGATCGCGTGCTGGATCCCGGCGCGACGCGCGACGCGCGTCGATCCTGTCGTGGCGTTACGGTACGAATGAGGGGTCAGATCCCTGCTATCCAATTCGATACAGCTTCGATTGCGTCCGAATGTAGATCGCGCCGCCCGCGACGGCGGGTGAGGCGAGCGACATCTCGGCCAGGTCGTTCTTCGCCAGTTCCTTGTACTCGTCGCCCGCCTGCAGCACGAAGGTGACCCCTTCCTCCGTCAGCATCAGCACACGGTTGCCGACGGCCACTGGAGAGGCCGAGAACGTGTGCCCGCTGCCGCCGACGCGGACCTTGTAGATCTGCTGCCCGGTCTGTGCGTTGAGCACGGTCAGGATGCCGGTGTCGTGGACGAGATACGCGCGACCGTCGTGCACCAGCGCGGACGGGGTGTAGCCCGACGCGCGCGGATGCCGCCACATGATGAAGTCGTTGCTCGCGGCGCCGTCGGCGAGCGTGATGTCGCCGGACGCGCCCGGCTTGATCGCGAGGAACGGACGGTTCGCGTCGCCCTGCGAGCCGGTGCCGACGTAGAGCAGGCCGTTCCAGGTGATCGGCGAGGCAGTCGGCATCGACATGCCGGTGACGCGCCACAGCTCCTTGCCCTCGAGATCGTAGGCGAGCACCATCGCGTGCCCGGTGGTGACGATCTCGGTCCGCACCGCATTCTTCCACACGAACGGCGTCGTCCAGGACGACTTCGGAAGCCCCGTTCGCGGCCGCGCGCTGCGCCAGATCTCAACGCCCGTTTTGGCATCGAGCGCCGTCAGATAGGAATCGGCCTCGCTGTCGTGCAGCAGATACATCCGGCCGTCATGGACGATCGGCGACGACGCGGTTCCGAAGTCGAGGTAGATCGGCTGCGGCGGCCAGGTCTTCTTCCAGACGAGCGTCCCGTCGAGCGAATAGCAGAACACGCCGACGTTCTGGCCGAACGAGACATACACGCGTTCGCCGTCGGTGAATGGCGTTTCCGAGGCGTAGGTGTTCTTGCGATGCCTGCCGCCGGACGGTTTCGCGCGCGTCGCTTCCCGCTCCCACTTGATCTTCCCGGTCCGCGCATCGAGCGCGTAGACCATGTATCTGATTTCGTCGGACTCTTCCGGCGCCTCGTTGTCGCGCTCGCGGACCTTCCGGCCGATCTCCTCGCGCGACAATCCCTGCGCCGTCAGCTCGGCGATGTAGTCGTTGCCGTAAAGACCGGGCGTCGGCTGTTTGAACGGTCTGCCGCTGATCCCCGACGTGATGAACACCGTGTCTCCCCACACGATCGGCGACGACCATCCCTGGCCAGGAACCTCGAGCTTCCACGTGACGTTCGCGGTCGGCGACCATTGCTCGGGAACCTTCGTGCCTGGCGCCACGCCCGTCATCCCGTGGCCGCGGAAGCCCGGCCAGGTCTCGTCCGCAGGAGGCGGACCGGCCGCCGCGGACAAGCCGACAACAACAGCGAGCGCAAAGGCTGTTCGGAGCATGGGAAAAGCGTACACCAGCGACGGTTCGATGCAGGGATGCTGTGACCAGCTGCGGATTTTCGAGTATGAGCCGGCCTTCGGTTCGCACCGACCTCGCTCGGTTTGAGGACACGGTGTCGGAGGGTGAGGAGGTTGCGGAGTTCACGAAGATTTCAACACGGAGACACGGAGACGCGGAGGACGCACGGAGAAGAGCTTTAAAAGAACTTGAAGGCAGCGTGGCTGAAGGCCTGTGGCGCCGCGCTACGCGCGGCACGAACCGAGGCAAGACGGACGAAAACAAGTGGCCGTCCGATCTCAGCGCCATTTGTATTTCGTCCGTCTGGTTCGGTTCGTCCGGCCCGCCGAAGGCGGGCGGGCCACAGGCCCTCCGTGCGTCCTCCGTGCCTCCGTGCCTCCGTGTTGAAAAACTCCGCGTCCTCCGTTCGCTCCTCTCCTCGATCACCGTGAGCTCAAACCGCTGTTAATCGCCTCGAGGAACGCCGGACCAAGATCCGCAGCCTTGCGCTCGCCGACGCCGTAGATGTGCCTCAGCTCGTCGAGCGATCGAGGTTTGAGACGTGCGAGCTCGCGCAGCGTCGTATCGTGGAAGATGACGTAGGGCGGCACGCCACGCGAGCGCGCGATCGTCAGCCGCAGCTCGCGCAGGCGCTCGAACAGATCGCGATCGACGTCCTGCCACGATTCGCTTTCGACGCGCGACCGCTTCGGCGCGCGATCCTTGACCGGCACGCGCTGCCGCGCGAGCGCCAGGTCCGCCGCGCTCGCCGCATCCTTGAGCAGCGCCACTCCCCGGTCGGTAAGCCCGAGCACCGGAAACTCGTCGTCGGTCTGACGAAGGAATCCCTGCCCGAGCAGCTGCTCGATGTAGCCGCGCACCTCCGGCTGGGATGCGTCGCGAAGCAGGCCGAACGTCGTCAGCGTGTGATGCTTCCGTGAAAGCACCTGCTCGGTCTCCCCGCCGCTGAGGACCGTCGCGACGTGGGCGGCCCCGAAACGCTGACCGACGCGCGCAACGCACGACAGGATCTTGCGCGCGAGCACGACGGGCTCCGCGGCAGCTTCGAGCTCGTCGAGGCAGTAGTCGCACGCGCCGCACTCGGGACGGTCGTACTCCTGTCCGAAATAGCCGAGCAGGTGCCGATGGCGGCAGCCGACCGCCGAGGCATAGCGCTCCATGTCGCGAAGCAGGACGCGCCGCGCATCCGTCCATTCGCCGTTGCGCTCGAGCATCACGCGCCACTTCAGGAAATCCGCCCCCGAATACACCAGCACGCATTCCGCTTCGAGGCCGTCACGCCCCGCGCGGCCGGATTCCTGCTGATAGTGCTCGAGCGACTGCGGCGCCCCGGCATGGACGACGAAGCGGACGTCGGACCGATCGATGCCCATGCCGAACGCGACAGTGGCCACGACGACGTCGGCGTGCTCTTCGAGGAAGAGATCCTGATTGCGATGCCGCTCCTCGTCAGGAAGACCCGCGTGATACGGCCGCGCCCGGACGCCGGTCTCGACGAGCCATGCGGCCAGGGCGTCGACCTCGCGGCGGGACGTGCAGTACACAATTCCGGCCTGCTTCGGATGACGCTCGAGCACCTCGGTCAGCTGCCGCTTCAGGCCGGCGCGCGCCAGCACGCGGTAGATCAGATTGGGCCGATCGAACGACCCGATCAGCTCGACGCGATCGCGCAGTCCCAGCTGCGTCGCGATATCGCGGCGTACGCGGCCGGTTGCCGTTGCGGTGTAGGCATGAAGGCTGACCGCTGGAAAGACCGAGCGCAGGCGTCCGAGCTGGCGATACTCGGGGCGGAAGTCATGCCCCCACTGGCTGATGCAATGCGCCTCGTCGATCGCGATGAAGCCGACGGAACAGCGCGCGAGCATCGCGATGAACGCATCGGATCCATCACCGGCCAGGCGCTCGGGCGACACGTAGAGGAGACGATACCGCCCTTCGAGCAATCCGGCGGTCACGCTCCGCTTCGCATCCGCGCTCAGCGTGCTGTTGTAACAGGCGGCGGGCACGCCGTTGCCAACCAGCGTGTCGACCTGATCCTTCATCAGCGAGATCAGCGGCGAGACGACGAGGGCAAGCCCCGGCCTGACGAGCGCGGGCGCCTGGAAGCAGAGCGACTTGCCGCCGCCGGTCGGCAGCACGACCAGCGAGTCGCGCCCGTCGAGGATCGCGTCCATGGCCTCGCGCTGCAGCGGCCTGAACGACGTGAAGCCCCAGTACCGGTTGAGCGTTTCCTGAAGCGCGACGTCGGTCGTCTGCGTCTCGATGGTCACCGGCCTTCCACGGCGACGCCTTCGATCACGATCAGGCTGCCGTCAGAGGTCTGCTGCCTGAGGGCTTTTGCGTCCGCGTACTCCGGCGACGACCACCACGCCTTGGCGCGCTCGACGGAGGGGAACTCGACGATGACCAGCCGGTTGGGATGCCACGGACCTTCGAGCGTGTCGACCTTGCCGCCACGAGCGAGGAAACGGCCGCCGTAGGCGGTAATCGTCGGCAGGACCATCTTGCGGTATTCCTCGTATCGGACGGGGTCTTTCACATCCACATTTGCGATCACATACGCAGGCATTCAGTCTCCTGTTGGGGCAGGCCTAAAGGCCTGCGCTACAAGTTGGGGCAAGCCTGCAGCCCTGCGCTACAGGCGAAAATACCGCGCGCGCAGTCAGGTTAGGATCAGGCTGCAGCACGTCACGCCCGCTTCCGCCTTGGCCAGTTCCGAGACGTCGACCGGGCGAACGTCGCAGTTGCGCGCGCGCAGCAGATCGGCAGTGCGGCTGTGAGCGGCGGCGCAAATCAGCGCATCGCCGATCCGGAGCACGTTGGCCGCAGAAGGCTCGTCGGGATGGACGGGCACCGGCTCGTACCCGTCGAACGTGCGCGCATCGATCCATTCCGGGTTCAGCAGCACGCGCTGCGCATCGATCTCCGTCACCGCGCTCTTGAGATGCAGACAGCCGCGGACGCGCGCACATCTCACCGTGTAGCCTGACGGCGCAAGGATTGCCGCGAGCTGCCGCGCGCCTTCGGTGTTCGACCTGGTGGACATGCCGACGTAGAGCATGCGGCCCAGCCGCAGCACGTCTCCTCCGTCCACCGAACCCGGCGCGATGATCCGCTCGATCCGGCGGTAGGGCGACAGCGCCCGCTCGACGCTCTCGATCTCGGGCTGCCGGGACAGCGCGCCCGGCCGCGTAATCACCGCCAACTCGTCGAGCACGATCGCGGCGTCTTCCACGAACACCGAGTCTGGCAGCTCGTCGGCCGCCTCGATGTGCTCGACGCGGCAGCCGGCCGCGCGCAACGCGGCCTCGTATGCCGCGTGCTGCACCGTCGCGCGCTCGACGTCGATCGTGGTGCGCTCGAGGTGCGTCAGCTCGCACGAGCCGAGACTTCGCGGGACGGGTCGGGTCAGCGCAACGGGCATTCGGGTTCCCCGCAAGGATACCGCTTCCATGGCACAATGCGAGAGTGGCGTCGTTTTTCGATGTGATTCTCACACTCGACGAGCATCTGTTCGCGCTCACCGAATCGCACGGCGCCTGGATCTACGTCCTCTTGTTCGCCATCGTCTTCGCGGAGACCGGCCTGATCGTCACACCGGTCCTCCCTGGCGATTCGCTGCTCTTCGCGGCCGGCACGCTCTGCGCCGCCGGTCTGCTCGATCCCATCGTGATGGCCATCGTGCTGACGTCGGCGGCAATCATCGGCGATGCCGTCAACTACTCGGCCGGACGCTACGCGGGCCCGCGCATCTTCTACGCGACGGACAACGCGACCCGGCTCCACCGGCTGCTCAAACGCGAACACCTGGAACGAGCCCATGCGTTCTTCGAAAAGCACGGCGGCAAGGCCGTCGTCCTCGCACGGTTCATTCCGATCGTGCGCACGTTCGTGCCGTTCGTGGCGGGCGCCGCGTCGATGTCGTATCGCACGTTTGCGTTCTACAACGTCACCGGCGCGATTGTCTGGGTAGCGTCCTGCTTCGGCCTCGGCTACCTGATCGGCAACGTGCCCGTCATCCGCGAGAACTTCTGGGCAGCGGCGCTGGTCATCGTGGCGGTGTCGCTGGTGGGCCTCTTCGCCAGTCACTATGCTTCGCGAAACTCCCGACGGCCTCTACTGCGCCGCGGGTGACTTCTTCATCGATCCCTGGGGCGCCGTCGACCGCGCACTCATAACTCACGGCACATGGTGATCACGCGTGCGTCGGGCAGCCGCGCGCTACCTGTGCGCGGACGAATGCGTGCCGTTGCTTCGCCGCCGCTTCGAGCGACGACGCGGCGATCGAGACGCTGGAGTACGGCGAGCGCGCTCAACGATCGGAACGTCCAGGTCAGCTTCCATCCGGCGGGCACGTCCGTCGGCTCGGCGCAGATCGGATCGAGGGGCTGAGGGCGTCTGGGTCGTATCGGGCGATTACAAGCGCGACCGCGACCCGACCTGCACGCCGTTCGAACCCGTCCAGTGCGACACGTTCGTCACGCGAATGCGACGTTCGGCCTGCCGATCTACCGCTGGGATCCCGCCGCGACGGTCATCGCCGACATCCTGGGTTGGTGGGATACACAACCGGGACGCCGGGAAGACGTCTGTGCTCTTCTGTTACACCTCGGAAAAGCGCAACGCCTGCTCGCCGAACTGGCACCGTCACCGATCGAACCGTGTTGGTCCACGGAATGATGCTCGGGATGATCGACGCGTATCGCGAGGCTGGTGTCCGCATGCTGCCGGTCGCGCCCGCCACCGAGCGGCCGCGTGGGACGTCATTCGCCGGGGAACTCGTGCTCGCGCCGCTGTCGGCTCGCGGCACGCCGTGGATGCGGCGGCTGGGCACGATCGTCCGATGCGTTCGCCTCCGGTCTGATGCGCGTGCGCGGCGTCCGGCGGCAGCGAGCTTACGATCGCGGTTTCGTCATTTCCGACCACGCCGACTGGCCGGCGCTTGCTTCGACACGGTCGCCGAAACCGGCGCGGCGCCGTGTCCGACGACGCACGGCCACGCGGAACCGCTCGCGCGCTACCTGCGAGATCGGCGGCGTCGACGCGGGAGTGATGCGAACCGCCTGGGAAGGCGAAGGGACGGCGACTGACGTGCTCCGCTTCGCCTCCTGCTCTTCGACGAGATCGATCGGACGACGTCGACCAATGCAAAAGTCGCGGCGATGGTCGCGCTACTTTGCGGAGGCGCCGGCAGCCGACGCCGCCTGGGCGGTCTACTTCCTCACCGGCCGCCGGCTCAAGCGCCTCGTCTCCTACCTCGCGATAAACGAGTGGACGCTCGCGGCCGCGGGCCTCGCGGGCTGGCTGCTCGAGGAGTGCCTACTCGGTCGTGGGCGATGGAGCGGAAACGGCGGCGCTCGTGCTCGACCAGCTGCCGCCAACGCCCGGCGAAGACCTGCCGCTGGCGCATGGGTCGAAGCAACGGATCCTGCCGCTGCGGCAGATGGATCCGCGATGCGCAACAGGACGAGTCACGGATGGTGTCGCGACGCTGGATCGCCTTCAGCGCTTCATTCTGCTCAAGCTGCTGACCGGTGAGTTCCGCGTCGGCGTGTCGCAGACATTGGTGGTGAGCGCGCTCGCGCAGGCGGCACGGACTGCCGGCGACGACGATCGCGGCGCGGCTGATGGGCGACTGGACGCCATCGGCTGAGTGGTTCGAGTCGCTCCTCGCGCATGCAGTGACCGACGACGATCGTTCGCGGCCCTACCCGTTTTTCCTGGCCTCGCCGCTCGAGGCCGACGTGACGACACTTGGGGATCCGTCGGAGTGGCTCATCGAATGGAAATGGGATGGCATTCGCGCCCAGCTCGTCAAGCGCGCGGCGAGCGTCCATCTGTGGTCTCGCGGCGAAGAGCTGATCACGCATCGCTTTCCGGAAATCGCCGCGGCGGCGACACGCCTGCCCGACGGAACCGTGCTCGACGGCGAGGTGCTGGCGTTTCGCGACGAGCGGCCGATGCCGTTCTCGGCGCTGCAGCAGCGGATCGGCAGACAGAAACAGGTCGCGCAGCTGGTCCGCGCGGTGCCTGTCGTGTTCATGACGTACGACATCCTCGAAGAGCATGGCGCCGGCATCCGGACTATCCCGCAGGGCGAACGCTCGCTGCCCGGCTGGAGACGCTACTCACCGGCGGCTGCCGGAGGCGCGTCAACCCGCGGGCGTCATGCGAATCTCGCCGACGGTGCCGGCGCTGACGTGGGAGGAACTGGCGGCGATGCGAGCCGACGCGCGCATCAGGGGCGTCGAAGGCCTGATGCTGAAGCGGCTCGACGTCGGCATACGGCGTCGGTCGGCGCAGGGGCGATTGGTGGAAGTGGAAGATCGATCCGTTCACGATCGACGCCGTTCTGATCTATGCGCAGCCCGGCAGCGGCAAGCGCGCCAGTCTCCTGACCGACTACACGTTCGGCGTGTGGGACGGGGATCGGCTGGTCCCGATTGCGAAGGCGTACTCAGGACTCTCGAACGACGAAATCGCCGAGATGGATCGCTGGATCCGGCGTCACACGATCGAGCGATTCGGACCGGTCCGCCACGTCGAGCCGGTTCACGTGTTCGAGCTCGGATTCGAAGCGATCACGCGGTCGTCACGGCATCAGTCGGGCATCGCCGTCCGGTTTCCCAGGATGCTGCGATGGCGCACGGACAAGAACGCCGCGGACGCCGATACGCTCGACAGCGTCCGGGAGCTGCTGGCGGCGGTCGAAAACGGATAAGCGGTACAATCGATCTCCATGTTTCGACTGCGAATCCAGACCGTCGCCGCCGTCCTTGCCTTCTCGACGCTTGATCCCGCGCGCGGCCGTCCGCGCAGCCGGCCGCGCCGGCTGCATCGCCTCGGGTCACGGTCGACGCGACGCAGTTGATGCGCGACGTGGAAGTGCTGGCGGCCGACGACATGGAGGGGCGCCTTGCCGGCACCGCCAGCGGCGCCCGGGCGCGCGAGTACGTGCTGCGGCGATTCAAGGAGATCGGCCTTCCCGCGTTCAACGGCTGCGTACGAGTATCCGTTCTCGTTTCAGCCGCGCGGCATTCCCGATCCGCGCACCGGCATCAACCTGCTCGGCTTCATTCGCGGCACCGCCCGCCCCGACCGCCACATCGTCGTCACCGCGCACTACGACCACATCGGCGTCCGCGAGAATCAGGTCTACAACGGCGCCGACGACAACGCCAGCGGCGTTGCCGCGCTGCTGGCGGTCGCCGCGCACTTCCTCAAGCATCCGCCGCAGACGTCGCTCGTCATCGCCGCGGTGGACGGCGAAGAAGGCGGCCTGCGCGGATCGCGCGCGCTGCTGTGCGAACGGCACGCTGAAGAAAGAGTCGATCGTGATGAACGTCAACGTCGACATGATCGGACGCGATGCGAAGAACATCCTTTACGCGGTCGGGACGCATCATTACCCGCAACTCAAGCCGCTTCTCGAGGGCGTCGCGCAGCCTCCCGTCGACTTGCGCCTCGGGCATGACGTGGCGGGCACCAAGGAAGAGGATTGGACGAGCTCGTCCGATCACGCGGTGTTCCACCAGGCCGGCATCCCGTTCATCTACTTCGGCGTCGAGGACTTCGAGAACCATCACAAGCCGTCCGACGATGCGGGGACGATTCAGCGGGAGCTGTTCGCGGGGGCAACCGGCACCGTCATCGCGGCGCTCGAACGGTTCACGCGAGAGCTGAAGTAACCGTGCTCGTCGTCGTCAGACAACCCTGTCCGCATCATCAGGACGATTCTGTTGCTGACGCTCGTGTCGGGGCTCGTCGGGCTCGGCGCGGAACTGCTCCTGCTCGAACATTTCGAGGAGTGGCGGCAGAAGATCCCGCTTGCCCTGATTGCTCTCGGCCTGGCCGTCCTGCTCTGGCACGCCGTCGATCGGCGCGGCGCGCCGGTGCGCGCGCTGCAGCTGCTGATGGTCATCTTCGTCGCCGCCGGGGCCATCGGCATGACGCTGCACTACCAGGGCAACGTCGAGTTCGAGCTGGAGCTGTATCCGTCGAATGTCAGGGTTCGAGCTGTTTCGGAAATCGATGATGGGCGCGACGCCGGCGCTGGCGCCGGGATCGATGATCCAGCTCGCGCTCGTCGGACTCGCCTACACCTATAAACATCCCCGGTTGAATTGATCGCAACGTGGAGGTTCAGATGAAGCGTGCAGGAGTGTTCGTCGCGTTCGTGGCGGCGATGTGTGTTTCGGCGACGGCAGCGGCGCAGGTCGGCAAAGGACTGATCGATCCGAACACCGCGGCCGAGAAGGAACTGATGACCGTGCCGCAGTTCAACGAGAAGGTGGCCAAAGCGATCGTCGGGAAGCGGCCGTTCCTCAGCCAGACGGACTACAACAAGTTCCTGCTCGGGCAGGGGCTCACGGCCGATCAGCTGAAGGAGAGCTACGCCAGGACGTTCGTCCACCTGAATCTGAACAGCGCGCCGGCCGAAGAAATCCTGATGATCCCGAACCTCGGTAAGCGGATGCTGCACGAGTTCCAGGAGTACCGGCCGTACGAGAACCTGGCGCGGTTCCGCCGCGAGATGGGCAAGTACGTCGACGACAAGGAAGTCGCGCGGCTCGAGCAGTACGTGTTCGTGCCGGTGAACCTGAATACGGCGACCGACGCGGACATCCAGACGATTCCCGGCGTCGGTCCGCGCATGCTCCACGAGTTCAAGGAGTACCGGCCGTACGACAACATCGAGAAGTTCCGGCGCGAGATCGGCAAGTACGTCGACAAGAACGAGGTCGCGCGGCTCGAGCGCTACGTGACGATCAAGTGAGCCGTTCGCGGCTCGCAAGAGGTCGCGGTGTTGGAGGAGAGGAGTTCAGCGGAGAGCGCGGAGATTTCAACACGGAGCCACGGAGGCGCGGAGCTAACACGGAGGTGGCCTGTGGCCCGCCCGCCTTCGGCGGGCCGGACGAACGAGGGCAACGGTCGAAATACAAGCGCCGGGAGATCATGCGGGCTCTGTATTTCGGCCGTTGCCCTCGTTCGTGCCGCGCGGAGCGCGGCGCCACAGGCCACTCGTGTCACGCTGCAAACGTGCTTTCTCCGTGTAACCTCCGCGCCTCCGTGCCTCCGTGTTGAAAAACTTCGCGAGCTCCGTAACCTCCTCACCTCGCACACCGTGAGCTCATACCGTACCGTCGCGCATCAGAGCCGCGTGGCCACCACCTTCACGCTGCCATCTTCGATGCGCACGGTGGCAGCCGGCTCCCCCGCCGCGAATCGAATACGCACGTGTTCGTTGCCCGGCGTATGAAAAACACGGCCGCCCAGGTGGAACAGATTCTGTTCGTTCGCTCCTTCGCGCTGGATCACCGGCCAGTCCCTGCTGTTGATCAGCACCCGGAGCTTCTCGGTCGGACCGGCGCCATACGCATACGTCCCAAGGATTGCGGCGCGGTCGGCGTCCGACAGCGGTTCGTTGGTGTAACGAGGGTCGGCGTCGCCCAGCGATTCGAGGTATTTCACCACCTCTGACGCGCCTCCCGCCTTCGCGTGGGCGAGCAGCGGGATGCCGTGCGGGCCCTTCATCCGCTGGAGGCCTGGCCGGGCGGCGATCATCGCCTGCACGACCGCCAGCTGTCCGAGCATGGCGGCGGAAAAGATCGTCGGCGGCGCGCCGGCCGTGAGCAGAACGTCGGCGATCTCCTTGTTGCCGACGTGGGATGCGGCGCCAAGCGCGGTTTCCCAGTCACCGTAACCCCAGTCCCACACCGCCTTCGCCAGCGCCGGACGCCCCGACAGGAGCTCGCGGACGCGCGTGACGTCCCTGTGCGAGACGCCAACGATCTCCTTCGCGAGCATCGGGTCGTGCGATGGAAAGGACGACGAAATCGTCGCAGGAGCGGATTCCTGCGCGGCTGATGTCGAGAACGCGGCAACCGGTACTCAACGAGCCGGTCACCCCCAACGAGCTGGTCAACAGAAACGAACGGCGCGAAAGTTCCATTGAAAATCTCCTTGCCGCATTTGACGCTCGACGTCGAGCGGTCGCAACCCAGCAACGCGTCAGCGCTATGTAAGTTATGAAGTCGAGCCGAATCAGCAGGTTGGCGCGGCGTGTGAGTCAGTGCGCGAGCCGGTCGGCAACCGCTTTCGCGATCTGCTCGGCGATGTCGGCCTGGGCCTCGAGGGTGAAGGCGTCGCGATCGAACGTCTGCGCCCAGAGATGCGCCTCGTCCTTGATCCGAATCAGGTGCGCGATCAGGCGGACTTTCGACGCGTCGCGCTTGACCTGCGCCAGCACGACGTACTCGACCGACGCCTCCTGGCCAATCGCCTTGAGGTCGCGGAACGAGCGCGGCTGGCGGAGCGCCGCGGAATTCCCTACCACCGCAAGCCGATCAACCCGGCCGGGCGCGGCTAGCCTGGCGACGGTGGCGTCCGCGATTCCCTGGCCGAGGTTGCCATAGGAGGTATCGCCGGTTTCGTTGTCGAACGGCACGACCGCCACCCGGACGCGCGAGTCCCGTCCGCCGGACGCGGCGAGCATCGCGATCAGCACGACCGTGCCGATGGCCAGGCCGCCGGCGATGAGTCTCCCCCTCGGGAGACCGCGTCGTTCGACCGGAACAGCGTCTTCTTGCGCGGTCGGAACACTCGCGGTCAGAGCACTGATTGAGGGAGACACAGGGGCGATGAAGCGGTAGCCGCGGCGCGGGAGGGTTTCGATAAACCGGGGTGAATCCGCGGAATCCTGGAGCGCCGAGCGGATCTGCGCGATGCAGAAGTTCAGGCCGCGCTCGAAGTCGACGAAGGTGCCGTCGCTCCAGATCTGACGCCGAAGCTCCTCGCGGGTGACGACCTCGCCCGGCCGGGACGCGAGCAGCGCCAGCACGCGCGCGGGTTGGGGCTGCAGGCGCACCAGCCGGCCCTCGCGCCGCAGGTCGCCGCTCGCCGAATCAAGTTCGAACAGGCCGAAGCGGATGCACTCGCCCACGATCACGATAATAATGCACGCGTATGAAACGCTCCATGCTGCTCGTCACAACGATCGGGCTCGCGACGGCGGTCCTCGCCGCGCGTCAGGGCACGCCGCCGCCGCTTCCCTTTCAGATCGAAGAGACCACGATTGCCGCGATTCACGAGGCGATGAAGGGCGGGACGCTGACGTGCCGCGCGCTGGTGGAGCAGTACCTTCGCCGGATCGACGCTTACGACAAGAACGGCCCGGCGGTGAACGCGATCGTCCAGGTGAACCCCGATGCGCTGAAAACAGCCGACGACCTCGACCGTCGGTTCAAAGCGAGCGGCCCGGTTGGGCGACTCCACTGCATTCCAACCATCGTCAAGGACAACTTTGAAACCATCGGCCTGCAAAGCGCGGCCGGCTCGCTGGCGCTGAAAGGGTTCGTTTCGCAGAAGGATGCCTTTCAGGTCAAGAAGATCAGAGAGGCCGGCGCGATCGTCCTGGCGAAATCGAACATGGCCGAGTGGGCGTTCACGCCGTATGAAACGGTCAGCTCGATCCTGCCTGGCTACACGAAGAATCCGTACGCGCTGGATCGCGTGACTGCCGGATCGAGCGGCGGCACAGCCGCCGCGGTGGCCGCGAACATGGGCGCGGCAGGCCTCGGCAGCGACACCGGCAATTCCATCCGCGGCCCGTCGTCACACCAGGCGCTCGTGGGCATTCGATCGACGATGGGGTTGACCAGCCGGGCCGGCGTGATTCCGCTCAGCTCGCTCGCGGATGTCGCCGGCCCGATGACGCGGACCGTCGCGGATGCGGTCGCGGTCTTTCAGGCGATCGCGGGTTCGGATCCCGACGATCCGGTCACGGTACCGGGAACACCGGAAGCAAAGGGATTCAGTCCCGCGGACAAGCCGTCAGACGTCCCCGACTACTCGCGATCGCTGGTGCGCGACGGGCTCAAGGGCGCGCGCATTGGCGTGCTGCGGCAGGCGTACGAGCGCGACACGACGGATCCGGAGATCGTCCAGGTATTCATGGCAGGCGCTCGACGATCTCAAGCGCGCCGGCGCGACGATCGTCGATCCGGTGCGCGTCGACCTCGAGCAGATCCGCCGCGCGCAGAACGCGGGCCCGTGTGCGGGCTTCAAGTACGACATCAACCGCTATCTGGCAAGCCACGGCGAGCGGATCCCGGTGAAGTCGCTCGAGGAAGTCATCCGCTCGCGGCGGTTCCATCCCAGCGTTCAGCGCCGGCTCGAGCAGTCGCAGGAGGGCGCCGAGAACGGCGTCGACACGCCGGCCTGCGCCGCCGAAGCGGAGTATCGCGAGAAAGTGCGCGCCGCGGTGCTGAAGACGATGGCCGCCGAAATGCTCGACGCGTTCGTCTATCCGACGTGGAGCAACCCGCCGCGGCTGATCGGCGACCTCAACACGCCTCATGGCGACAACAGCCAGTTCTTCTCGCCGACGACGGGGTTCCCATCGATTAATGTGCCGATGGGCTATACGCGCGGCGTGCTGCCTGCCGGCATGACGATCTTCGGCCGGCCGTGGGATGAAGCGACACTGATAAGGCTCGCGTATTCGTACGAACAGGCGACGCGGCATCGCCGGCCGCCGTCAGCGACGCCGCCGCTGGCAGGCACGGCCGAAACACGAGAATAGCATCCGTTTGACTGGGAACTGCTGCGGTTAGCCGATGAAGGGGCGGTGGAGCATGTCGGCCCGCCGCGCCTCGGCCTACGCGCGGAAAAATACACCTCCGGCGATTGCCTGACGATCTCCGCTCCGGCCCGGGTCATCCGCAAGCCGGCGCCCAATCGGTTGGGCACACGGGTGTTCCGGATAGCTGTGGCGAATCAGCGCCTCCGCGGATCGGTGCGCCTGCGGTGCATTTTTCGAACTGACGCCCCGCGCTGGCCGAATCGCGCGGCGGCCCGATATGCTCCACCGCCCCGGCGCGCTAACGTGTGAGAACCGGCGCGGCCGTCGCACCGCGGCGGGTTCGGCCGACGGCCGCCGTTGAGGCATGCCGACGCAGTCCGCGTTGGGAATTGGGAATTTTTTGGGAGTTGGGAGTTGGGATTCTATTGGGAGTTGGTAGTTGGAAGTTGGGATTTCGCAAAGCGCAAGTCCCAGACCCTGTCCTGACTCACGCTGAAGCCGGTGACCTTGCCGGCGCTGTCGCGGTGGAACCTGATGAAGCCGAGCCCGCGGAAGCCGTCGGCATACACGGCCGCCAGCCGAATCGTCGTGTCGGGCCGGCGCTTCAGCACCAGCGTGCCGTCCTGCACGCTCGCGACGAACGTCACCTCGGCTTCGTCGCTGACGTAAGTGCCGACGTAATCGGTCAGCGGCCGCGGCTGCAGGCTCGCGTCGGGGACCCGTTCATACGGCTCGACGGTGCCGTACTGATCGAGCAAACGCAGGCGTGCGCCTTCAATCTCCACGGTGCGGCGGTTCGTCGTGCTGAAGCGCGTGCCGGACTGCGCCTGCAGCGACGCGCCGCCTTCGATGCGCAGCCCTGCCTGATCCTTGACGAGCCGCAGCGGCTCGCCGGTCTCGGTGCTTCGATACAGCCCGGCGATCGCCTCCGCTTCGGCGGCCTTGAGCGCGTAACTGGTCGTGGATGGTGCCGGTGCAACCGCACCGCTGACCGCTGACCCGAGATACAAGTCGGCAACCGCGTGCGCGTATTGGGTCGCGTTGCCGCTGCCCACATTGCACAGCACCGCGACGGATACACGCTGATCCGGATAGTCGGCCAGATACGCACGGTAGCCCGCGGTCGAGCCGCTGTGGCCTACTTCGCGCACGTTCTTGTAGGGTGCGATGAACAGGCCGAGCGCGTAGCCGTGCTGACGGCCGTCGTTGAAGCGTCCGGGCTCCTGCTGTTCGCGCACGAAGGCGGCATCGCCGATCCGCGGCGAGGCGAAGTTCGCCGTCCACTTCAGCAGGTCGCCAACCGTCGTCAGCAGGCCGCCGTTGCCGTGCACGTTCTCGAACGGCATGTCCTGACTGAAGCCGCCGCCGCGGTCGGAATACGCGATCGCGCGGCCCTTGACCACTCGCGTGTAGTCGTCACGCCATGACGTGTGCGCCATCCCGAGCGGCTCGAACAGCCGCTTGCGGCTGAACTCCGCGAACGGCTCGCCGCTCACGCGCGAGACGATGATCGCGGCAAGGTTGTAGCCGGTGTTGCTGTAGGAGTAGCGCGTGCCGGACGGGAAGTTCAGCGAACGCTGCCGCTTCACGATGTCGAGCACGTGCGCGTGCGTGTGCACACGCGTCGTGCGCGGCCACCCGGCGATCGCCGCGACGCTGCCCCAGTCGCGCAGCCCGCTCGTGTGATTCAGCATGTGGCGGATGGTGAGCGGCGCGCCGTAATCGGGAACTTCCGGCACGTGCTTTCGAACCGGATCGTCGAGCGACAGCTTGCCCTCGCGCGCCAGCAGCAGGACGGCCGCCGCCGTGAACTGCTTCGACACCGATCCGGCCTCGAAGATAGTGTCGCCCCCGTTCTTCGCATCGTGCTCGAGGTCCGCCATCCCGTAACCCTTCTCGAGCACGCTGTGTCCCTTCACGCTCACGCCGACCGCGCAGCCGGGGGTCGTGTCGGTCCAGGCTTTGAACACCTGATCTACTTTGGCGGCGACGGCGGGATCGCTCTGCCCTGCGGCGCGTCCGTGAAATGCCGGGAGCGCGGCGACCAGGGCGACGGCCGCGACGGTTGCGAGCCACATGTTTCGAGCCTTCGACATGGGCACCTTTCAGTTCGCCAGGCGTGCCTGGCGGATGATTTCGCGCAGCTTCGGCCGCGCCCCGGAGCTGAGCAGGCCGACCCGGAACAATCTCGCGCCGACTGCCAGCGCAAGCCGCGTCGAGATCGCAAGGACGACGAGCGCGCCGACGACCTCCCACCAGGCGAGGAACGCCGGATCCATGCTGGCGCGCAGCATGATGAGCGAGCCCGACGAGAACGGCACCCACGTCATGACCCGCGCCGCGCTGCCGTGAGGCTCGCGGATGAAGACGGCGAGCAGCATCAGCGGAAGCGCCGCCAGCAGCGACCACACCATCGCGAGCTGCTGCGCCTCGCGCATGTTCGAGCCGAGCGAACCGGTGCCGAGAATCAGGCTGCCGAAGAACAGGAACGAAATGATGAAGAGCGGCACCGCGAGCGAGACCGCCATCCAGGGGATCTGGACGCCGGACGTCAGCAGCATCGGGATCACGCCGATGCCGGTTGCCAGCGCCATCAGCAGCCACACGCCGATCTGAAGGAGGCCCGCGCCGCCAAGACCGGCCAGCTTGCCCGCGAGAATCTCGTCAGGATTCGCCGACGCGAGCAGCACCTCGACGACCTTGTTCTCTTTTTCCGTCGCCGTGCCCTGCATCAAGTAGCCGGAGGTCATCAGCACCGACATCAGGAACAGGACGATGAACACCAGCGGCACCGCCAGCCGCAGGATCGAAGCGGCCTGATCGTCCTCTATCACCTCGCCTGTTCGCTTGATCGAGAGGCGTTTGCTGTCCGCCATGGGCGTGATCACGCGGTGACGCAGCTTCTCGTCGAGCTTGCCCGACAGCAGCCGCTCGCGGATCAGGTTGGCGAACGCCTGCCGCGAGTCGGAGCCGGACATGCTCACCTCATCGGGCGTGTAGATGTCGACGCGGCCGCTGTCGATGTAATCGGGCGCGATCACGAAGTAGCCCTTGATCGCCTGGCCGATCATCGCCTGTCGCGCCTTCGGCTCCTCTTCGAACGGCCGGAAGATGAAGTTCGATTTGCCGAGCGCACTCTTCACCGCTTCGGTCTGGCCGAGCGCGCCCGCTGCGTTCTTCACTTCAGCCGGCAGTTCGACCTCCGGCGCGGCGACATCACCTTGAAGCTGCAGGAACCCGGCGTCATCGACCACGCCGTAGATCGCCTGCTCCTGATCCTTCAACTCGGCGTAGTAGGCGGGAATGGCCACCATCGCGCCGTAGGCGGCGATGAAGAGCGGCATGCCGAACGTGGCAATGAGATAGCCGGGGCGCTTCACCGCGGTCAGGAACTCGAACGCGGCGACCGTGCGGACCTTGTGCCAACGCGTCATGCGGCCTCCTCACGGACCACGCGCAGAAAGATGTCTTCCATGGGCGCGAGCATCGGCTCGAAGCGGACGACCGGCGCGCCCGCGCGCACGAGCGCCGCCAGCGCGTCGGCCGGCTTGACGCCGTCCGCGAGCGTGATGCGCCATGCGTCGTCACCTTCGGCGACGACGCTGACGATGCCGGGGACCTGCGGAAGCGGCCGCTCCGCGTGCACGAGCACTTCCGGCAGCGAATGCTGGCGCCGCACCTCGTCGACCTCGCCGTAAACGACCAGGCGTCCCTTGTTGACGAGCGCGACGCGGTCGCACAACTCCTCGACCTGGTTCATGTGATGCGTGGACAGGATCGTCGTGCGCCCCTGACGCCGGCGCTCCAGCAGCAGGTCCTGCACGAGCCGCACGTTCACCGGATCGAGTCCCGTCGTCGGCTCGTCGAGCACGCAGAGCTCCGGATCGCTCAGCAGGACCGACGCAATCTGGACCTTCTGCGACATGCCCTTGCTGAGGCGATCGACTTTCCAGCCGGCAACGTGCGGCAGCTCGACCCGATCGAGCCATTCCGCCGCCTTCTGCCGCGCCGTCGCGCGCGGCAGTCCTTTCAGCGTGCCGAAGTAGGTCATCACGTCGAGCACCTTCAGCCGCGTGTAGAGGCCGCGCTCCTCGGGCAGGTACCCATCCGATCGAGGTGCTCGCGGCGACGAGGCTCGCCGAACACCCGGACCTCTCCGGAATCGGCCCGGATGATGTCCATCAGGATGCGGATGACGGTGCTCTTGCCGGCGCCGTTCGGGCCGAGCAGGCCGAAAATCTCGCTGCCGTGCACGTCGAACGTCACGCCCCGGAGGGCGACGGTGTCGCCGTACGTTTTCACCAGGTTCTGGAATTGAGCAATCAGCATGAATTATCTGTGCGCATTCTACCCGAGAGGACGTGCGGCGCCCGGTAGCCAGCAATTGCCTGCTCGCGTAAGATGTCGCCACATCGGATGTCACGGATTTCCGCCTCGACGAGAGCCGGGGTTGCGCTGTTCGTATTCTCGGTGGGCCTTTCCGGAACAGGAGAAGCCGGCCAGCAGCCGCAAAGCGGCCGCGATCTCTACCTCAACGCCTGCGCTGCGTGCCACGGACCCGACGGCAAGGGCATGCCGCGCAGCATCGTCGGTTTCGACATTGCCCTTCCCGACCTGACCCGATGCAGCTTCGCGACCCCTGAAGCGGACGCCGACTGGTTCGCGGTCGCGCACAGCGGCGGCGCGGTGCGCGCATTCGATCGGCGGATGCCGGCGTTTGGCGAGGCATTGACCAACGAGCAGATCTTCAGCGTCATTCGCCACATCAGGGCCTTCTGCACCGACAAGGCGTGGCCGCGCGGCGAGCTGAACATGCCGCGAGCGCTGCTTACGGAAAAGGCATTTCCCGAAAACGAGGCGCTGCTGACAGTCGCGGCCAGCGGGGACGCTGCAACGACGTCGATCGTCTACGAGCGCCGGCTTGGCGCGCGCAGCCAGTTCGAGCTCGTCGCCCCCATTGCGTTCAGCGAGAGCGCCAGCGAGGGCCCTTCGACGAGCTCAGGGCAGGGCTGGCGCAAGGGCGTCGGCGACCTTGCCGTTGCTGGCAAGCACGTCCTCTTCCACAGCGTCGAGCGCGGCTCTATTGTCAGCGTGGCCGGAGAAGTCAGCTTTCCGACCGGTGACGAAGACGACGACCTCGGAAGCGGTGCCACGAAGTTCGAGCCGTTTGTTTCCTACGGACAGTTGCTGCCGCGCGACAGCTTCTTCCAGTTCCAGGGGGGCATCGAGCTGTCGAGCGACCTCGAGCGTGCTCCGCACGAAGGGTTCTGGCGCGCGGCGATCGGAAGGACGCTCTTCGAGCCCAACTTCGGGCGCGCCTGGACGCCGATGCTCGAAGTCGTCGCCGCGCGGGAGGTCGAGGACGACGCCAGCGTGGCGTGGGATGTCGTGCCGCAGCTGCAGGTCAGCCTCAGCCGGCGGCAGCACGTGCTGCTGAACGTGGGCGTGCAGATACCGGTGAATGAGCGTCAGGATCGCCCGACCAGGGTGCTCTGCTATCTGCTGTGGGACTGGTTCGACGGCGGATTCCTGTCAGGCTGGCGTTGAGGTGAGGATCCTGCTTCCTGCAATCGCGGCCGCTCTCATGCTCGCCGCCGCGGGCTGCTCACCATCGGCTCGCGCCCAGGAGCCTCACGCGCTGTTCGCCACCGCCGACAACTGCATGGCCTGCCACAACGGCCTGAAGTCGGCGGCGGGCGAGAACATTTCGATTGGCACGGCATGGCGTGCGTCGATGATGGCCAACTCGTCGCGCGATCCGTACTGGCAGGCGTCGGTACGCAGAGAAACCCTGGACCACCCGAAAGCGGCCGACGAGATCGAAGACGAATGCGCCGTGTGCCACATGCCGATGGCACGCACCACGGCCGTCGCCCGGAAGCAGCGAGGACGGGTGTTCGCGCACCTTCCTGTCGGCGAGGGTGGAACGCATCAGGCGCTGCTGGCCGGCGACGGCGTCTCGTGCACGATGTGCCATCAGATCACCGCGGCGCGCTTCGGCGCGCGTGAGAGCTTCTCGGGCGGCTACTCCGTCGATCTCTCGGCGAAGCCTGAGGAGCGTTCGCTGTTCGGACCGTTTCCGGTCGAGAGCGGACGCGTGCGCATCATGCACTCGGCCACGGGGTTCAAGCCAGCACAGTCTGAACACGTGCGGCAATCAGAGCTGTGCGCCACGTGTCACACGCTCTACACAAAGGCGCGCGATGCGAACGGCGCCGTGATCGGCCAGCTCCCGGAACAGGTTCCCTATCTGGAATGGCGCCATAGCTGGTACGCATCACAGCGCAGTTGCGCCTCGTGTCACATGCCGGTCGTCGAGGGGACGGCCAGGATGTCCTCGGTGCTCGGCGAGCCGCGGGAAGGGATCGCGAGGCACGATTTCCGCGGCGGCAACGCGTTCATGCTGCGAATGCTGAACCGCTATCGCGACGAGCTCGCGGTGCAGGCGGAACCGTCCGAGCTCGATGCCGCGGCGCGCACCGCCGCCGAGCATCTGCGCACGTCGGCGACGCTTGCACTGCACGTCGAAAGTGCGGGCTCAGGCAGACTGCGCATCGCCGTCAACGTGGCCAACCTGACGGGCCACAAGCTGCCGACGGCGTATCCTTCGCGACGAGTCTGGATCTGGCTGACCGTTCGCGACAGCGGCGGCCGCACGATCTTCGAATCCGGCGCCTTGAACAGTTCGGGCGCGATAACCGGCAACGACAACGACGACGACCCGGCACGGTTCGAGCCGCATCACACGACGATCACGGCGCCGGATCAGGTGCAGATCTACGAGTCGATCCTTGGCGACGGCGCAGGAACGGTGACGACGGGACTTCTCCGGGCAATTCGCTACGCCAAGGACAACCGTCTGCTGCCGGCGGGCTTCGACAAGCGGAGCGCCCACGCCGATATCGCCGTGCATGGCGGGGCCGCCGCCGATACCGACTTCGATGGCGGTGGAGATCGGGTCGAGTACCTGATTCCGGTGCGCGAAGACCTGGGACACGTGACCGTCGAGGCGGCGCTGATGTACCAGCCGATCGCGTTCAGATGGGCGCAGAATCTGCGGCAGTACGACGGGCTCGAGCCCAGGCGCTTCGTGCAGTACTACGAGTCGATGTCAGGCTCCTCGGCAGAGGTGCTCGCACAAGTGCGCAAGTGATCTTGGCGAGTTGGGACTTTGGGAGTTGGGATTCTTTTGGGAGTTGGGAGTTGCGGAGTTGGGAGTTACTTGCGCCTGAACCTGATCGCATACTGCCCGGGCACCACCGCGCTTTCGTCCTGCAGCGTGAACCCGGCGGCCGCGGCCGACGCGATCACGTCCTCAGCCTCGGCGCCTGTCACGTCGGCGCCGGATCCGGTGCGCGGAACGTCCACGATCAGCAGGAGCCCGCCGGGCCTGACAGCCTGCGCGATCGACTGCATCATCTCTTTCGGCCGGTCGAAGAACGAGTAGGTGTTCACCACCGCGACGGCGTCGACAGACGCCGGTTCGAGGCCGGTGGAGGTTGCTCCACCCTGCACCGCGGTGAAGTTCGCCAAGCCATCGGCGCGGGCGCGGTCGTTCATGTACGCGACCATCTTCGGATCGAGTTCGGTGGCGACGACTTTCCCGGATGCGCCCACCTGCTGCGCCATCAGGCGGGCCAGGAATCCGGACCCGGCGCCGATCTCGGCGGCGGTCATGCCCGGCTTGAGCTGCATCAGCCCGGTGATGGCCGCGCGATAGCGAAACACCGGCCGCGACGGCGTCTCGAACTGCTTCGCCATCTCGTCGGCCGTTCGCGTCTTGTACTGCTCCGACCAGATGTTCCGCGGCGCCTCCTGCGCGAACGCGAGCGCGCCTGCGAGCAGGCAGCAGACAAGCCTCAGCATCTGAGTTTCTCCACGGTGTCAGTGTTGTAACGCAAACCCGGGCCTCGTGATCCTCGCCAGGCACTGCGTGGCGAGGCCCTCCGCGCTGCCGCGCGCGATGAACTCGTTTCGCAGCCGATCGACGCATTCGAGCCCCGACAGCCCGTTATACGAGTGTCCGCCGAACGGAACCGTCACGTGCAGCGCACGCGGCAGACTCGCGGCGACGTCCGCGGCCTCAACTGGCGCCGTGACCGGGTCCAGCGCTCCGGAAATGAGGAGCACCGGCACCTGCGAGGCCACTGGACGATTGAGCCACTCCGGCTTCGCGCCGCTCCGCCAGTCGGCGCACGCGGCGCGCTGCTCACGAATCCGATAGCTGCCGAGATAAGTCGATTCGTCTTCCCGCTCCGCATCGGCGCCGACGAACGGCACGTCCTCCGTGCACGTCGCCGAGAGATACAGGCCGTCGAAGCTGCCGTCCATGCGGTGCCGCAGAAGGAACGCCGCGATAGGCGCATAGTTCCCTTCATAAGCAGAGTGGAGGTACAAGGGCACGTTGCTGGCGTCCCGGGACGAGTACGTCATGTAGCGAATCGCTTCCGCGACGTTCTCCCGGGTGATGACGATTTCGGCCGCGCGGAGACCGGCGGGATGCGAGAGGGAGACTCGGGCCGGCTCGGCCGCCAGCCGTTGAAAGACAGCGTTCGCTTCCTCGCGAATCGATGGAAACGCGCCGCGGCAACCGGAATCGGCGGCACATTCCTCGAGCAGCGCGTCGAGCGCGCGCTGCGCGCGCTGACCGAACCGCTCGGGCATGTGCGAGGTGGTCGCGACGGCGCCGTCGAGAATCACGGTCCGGACCCGCGGCTCGTACCGTCGGACGAACTCCATCGCCAGGCGCGTGCCATACGACCCGCCGATCAGATTGATGCGGTCGTAGCCGAGTGACGCGCGCACTTCATCGAGATCGTCGGCGGCATTCGCGGTCGTGTACTGTGCGAGATCCGCGCGCGCTTCCAGCTCCTGGCGGCAGGCGCGCACCCTGGCGGGCGGCAGGAACTTGTCGAAGTAACTCTGCACGTCATGCGGCGGCCCATAGAATGCGCACGTCAGCCCGTTGGAGCCGCCAGTACCACGCTGATCGACGAACACGACGTCACGCGTCGATCGCAGGGCATACGCAGTCCGCATCCGGATCAGCTCCGTCGCCGCCTGCCCGGGACCGCCGGCAAGATAGAACACCGGATCCGGTTGGGGATCGGGGCCTCGCGCGCGGAGAACGACGATCCGAAGCGGAATCGTCCGGCCGCTCTTCGTCGCGCGATTCTCGAACACCGACAGCCGTGCACAGCGAACCGGCGGCTCGGCGCCTTCCTGGCAATCCTCGTCCGTCAGCACACCGGCCGGCCCGGTCGCCGCCGCCACCGGGCCGCGGCGGCACCCGGCAACCAGCGACAACGCCGCGAGCATCACGACCACAGGCGCGAGCCCGAACCGGCGGCTGGCCATTGGCTACTTCTGGTGCTTCCGGATGTATTCGCGCGCGAACTCCTCAAGGTGCGGCCCCTGCGTCAGGCCGACCTTGCGCGCCTCCGCCAGCGCGGCGTCGAACGTCATCCCGTCACGAAGCACGCGGCGAATCATCCAGTAGGCGCCGACGCGAATGGCGGCGGTGCAGTGAATGAACATCGGGCGGTTCGCCGGGTCGTCGGTGATCCGCAGGAACTCGTCGACCGTCTCCTCGGTCGGACTCTGATAGTTGACCGGGATGTTGAAGTACTTCAGCCCCGCCTTCTTCACCGCTTCCTGTTCCTCTTCCGCCCGGTGCTCGGACGGCTGCCGGAGGTTCAGCACGGCTTTGACGCCATCCTTTTTGAGCTGCTCGAAGTGCTCGACGCGCGGCTGGCCGCCGGTGCAGAACTCGGGCGTGACTTTGAGGAAATTCCGAATCGGCTGCAGATCCCCCTGAGCGGGCGCCGGCGACTGCAGGAGTGCAAAGACGATCAGCAATGTAAACATGGGGGGTCATTCTTGCACGAGTTGCGGCTGCGGGGATCTCTCAGGGATGAGCTGCGGGATAGAATACAAGAACGGCTCGGCACGACGACCACGACGTTCACGACGTGGGAGTAGGATCAATTTGTGACCAAACGGATGGCAATCCTGGTCGGCGGCGGACCCGCGCCAGGTATCAATAGCGTGATTAGCGCCGCGACGATTCGCGCGCGGCTCGAGGACGTCGAGGTGGTCGGCATTCGCGACGGCTTCGAATGGATCATGCAGGGCAACATCGATCGCGTGATCCCTCTGGAAATCGAACAGGTCAGCCGTATTCACTTCCGCGGCGGTTCCCATATCGGCATCTCGCGCGCGAACCCGACGACCGATCCGCACGCGCTCGAGACGGCGGTGATCTCGCTCCTCCGGCTGAACGTGTCGATGCTGCTGACCATCGGCGGCGACGACACCGCCTTCTCGGCGATGAAGCTCGAAGAAAAGGCCGGCGGCCGCATCCACGTCGTCCATGTGCCGAAAACCATCGACAACGATCTCGACCTGCCGCCGCACGTCGACACCTTCGGCTTTCAGACCGCGCGGCACCATGGCATCGAGATCGTCAAGAACCTGATGGTCGACGCAAAGACGACGTCGCGGTGGTACTTCGTGATCGCGATGGGCCGCAAGGCGGGACATCTCGCGCTCGGCATGGGCAAGGCCGCCGGCGCGACGCTGACGCTCATCCCCGAGGAGTGGGCGGGGCGCAAGATCAGGCTCAAGGCGCTCGTCGATACGCTGGTCGGCGCGATCATCAAGCGCCTCAGCTACGGACGGCGCGACGGCGTCGCGATCATCGCCGAAGGGCTCGTGCTCGACATCGATCCGGAAGATCTCGCCCAGCTGCACGACGTCGAGCGCGACGCACACGGCCACGTGCGCATCGCCGAGGTCAACATCGGCGAAATCCTCAAGGCGGAAGTGCAGAAGCGCCTCAAGCAGTTCGACCTGAAGACGACGATTGCCGCGAAGAGCATCGGCTACGAGCTTCGATGCGCGGACCCGATCCCGATGGACATGGAATACACGCGCGACCTGGGCTACTGCGCGGCGAAGTACCTGCTGGCCGGCGGCAATGCGGTCATGATCTCGCTGCAGGCGGGCCAGTTCATCCCAATCCCGTTCCTGGACATGATCGACGGTCAGACGGGCCGCACGAAGGTCAGGCTCGTGGACATCCACTCGACCCGCTACGCGATCGCGCGGCGCTACATGCTGCGGCTCCGCCGCGACGACTTCAACGACCCGCACGAGCTCGCGAAGTTCGCCGCCACCGTCGGGATGTCGCTGCAGGAGTTCCGCCAGGAGTTCGAGTACCTGATCGAGCTCGAGCCGCCGCCGCTGATGATGGAATTGAACGCGGAGCTCCCCAGCCACCGCGCATAGCACGCCGCACGTGGCGCTACTCCACCTTCAACGCCTTTAGCGGGTCCATGCGCGAAGCGCGCAACGCCGGGAAGAAGCCGGACCCCAGTGCAACCGCGAACAGTAGCAGCGCGCCGGCTGCAACGCTCAGAGGATCGCCGGGCGCAACGCCGAACAGCAGCGCTCGGACGCTCTGCGCGGCGGCAATCGCCGCGGGGATTCCCGCCAGCAGACCGCAGGCGGCCAGCACGACGACCTGGCGAAGCACGAGCCAGAGGACGCTGCGGCGCTGCGCGCCGAGCGCCATCCGGATGCCGATTTCGCTCGTCCGCCGCGCGACGGCGTACGCAGTAACCCCGTGCAGACCGATGCAGGCCAGCAGCAGCGCGAACCCGCCGAAGAACATCAGCAGCACCGAAAAGACCCGCTCGCGCGAGATCGTCTCGTCGATCTGATCCACCTGCGTCTTCAGTCCAGCAATCGGCACGTCGGGATCCACGTCGGCCACTGCCGACCGGAGACGTTCGGCAGTTTCGCCAGCCGCGGCGGCGCGTACCATGACGTGCATGGCAACCGCGTTGATCCTTGCAAACTGCGTGTACGGCAGGTACATCGTCGGGCTCGTCTCGCGCCGCAGGCTGTCGTACTTGCCGTCCTGGGCGACGCCGACGACTTCGTAGTCAACCGAGGGCCCACTACCCATCGAAAAGCGCCGGCCCAGCGGAGCGCCTCCGAAGAAAGTTCGGGCCGCCGACTCGTTGACCACGGCCACCCGCGGCGACTCGGGACCGTCCTGCAGTCCGATGCCGCGTCCCGCGACGATACGGATCCCCATGGTCTCGAAGAACCCGGGGCTGACGTGGTTCCACTGGATCCGCCGGCGCTCGCCCTCGACATCGATAGTCGAGTTCGACGTCCAGCCGCTCACCAGTGCGTTCTCGACGAGCGCCGCGCGGGTGACGCCAGGAACGCCCTCGAGCCTTGCGAGCACGCGCTGATAGAAGGCGAGCGTCCGCTCACGACTGTAGCTGTTCAGCGTGGGATCCACTCTGAAGAGCACGAGCCCGGTCGGATTGAACCCCAGCTCCACCTGCGCAAAGTTGTGGATCGTCCGCAGAAAGAGCATCGCGCCTACGAGGAGCGGCAGCGACACCGCAATCTGGAGGGCTATCAGGGTCCGGCCGATGCCCATTCGAGGCGACCAGGCGCCGAGCGCGGCCGGACGCACGAAACGCGACGCGCTTCGCGCCAGGCGCAGAGACGGAACGAGGCCGAACAACAGGCCCGCGAGAAACGAGACCGCCAGCCCGATCAACAGCAGCCGGGGGTTCAAGGTGATGTTCACAGCCGTCGGCCAGATGCCCGCCAGCATGGGGATCAGCAGGCGGCCTCCCCAGACCGCGAAGACCAGTCCGGCGATCCCGCCCATCGCCGCCAGCACCATGCTTTCCGTCATCGTCTGACGCACGATGCGCCGCCGGCCCGCACCCAGCGCGAGGCGGACCCAAAGCTCGTGCTGGCGCGAGACGCCTCGGGCGAGAACCAGGCTCGCGAGGTTTACACACGCGATCAGAAAGACGAGTCCGACCACGCCCGTCAGGATCAGAAGCGGCGGCTGAAAGTCATCGCGAAGCGAATCGAGGCCGCGCGCGCCGGAAAAGAGTTTCACCCCGGCCGGAGTCGCCGCCGCTGCCGGATCGAGGGATCCGAGACGCTGCGCGATGACGGTCGTGAACACCTGTTCGAGCCGGCTCGTATCTTCCGCGTTTCGAATACGAAGCATCACGCGCAGCCACAGCGTGCTCTCCGTCGTGAACAGCGACTCGCCCGCCGCGGCCCACCGCGGCAGGACGGCGGGCTGAACGGCGAGCGGCAGCGTGATGTCAGCCGGCGGAAAAAAGCCGCCCTGCGAAACGCCGTAATAGCGCGGGGCGGCGACGCCGACGATCACGACCGGCGATCCGTTTACGCGGATCGCGCGTCCGAGAATGGCGGGATCACCACCAAACGCGCGGCGCCAGAGGCCGTGACTCAGCACCGCGACGGGCTCCGCGCCCGCCCGATCGTCGGCCGGAGTGATCCCGCGTCCGAGCGACAGCGGCACGCCCAGCCCATCGAAGTAGTTGCCCGAAACGAGCATCCCGCCGGCCATCGACGAGTGGCCGTCGACACCGACATTGGCCTCGCGGATGATCGAGAAGGCCATGACGTCGGCGGACGAAGCCGCGGCGTCCCGGAGTGCCAGGTAGCTGGCGTAGGAATAGTTGCTGTTGTATTGCTGGCCGGTCTCCGCGTCCGTTGCCGAGCCGGAGTTTCGCTGCCGCACGGATCGAAGCTCCGCATCGCGCCGCCAGAAGGCGACGCGCAGCTGATCCGGATCCCGAACAGGCAGCGGCTCGAGCAGCACGGCATTGACGACGCCGAAGACCGCCGTGTTTGCGCCGACACCAAGCCCGAGCGACAGGACGGCAACGAGCGTGAACCCCGGCGCGCGCCTCAGCGTGCGCATCGCGTATCGAACTTCCTGGAACCATTCGCGCATGTCTGCCCTCGTCGCGGTTAGACGATCCGCCCCGTGCGGCAGTTGGTCGCGCGGCCGTCAGCCGCCGGCGACGTATCCCGGGCGTGCGCGGACGAGGGTATTTCGGCGATGCACACGCACCTGCAGGCGATGCCATCCGCCGCGCTCGACGCCTCGAGGTGAGTAGCTGACCACATACCGGTGGCGGAACTCGTGCAGCACCTGCAGAAACAGTGAACGCACGGCGGTCGTCGTCTCCGCGCGCAGGAGGCGTCCGCCGGTCAGGTCCGTCAGCGTGTCGAGGAAGTCGTCGTGGGTGCGGCCGACGGCGACGCTGTAGACGACTGCCTCCGACCGGCGCGCGGTCGCCAGCACGAGATCGCGCGAGAGCCAGCTGGAGGTGTCCACTCCGTCGCTGAACAACACGACGAGCCCCCGGCTGTTCGTCGATTCCGCGACGATCATCGCGGCCTGGCTCGCGTCGATGAGCGACGTGCCGCCCGCCGGCTTCGCCGCCGACAGCGCCGCGCGCAGGCGCCCGAGATCGTTGCTCAGGCCGCTTCGCTGTACGACGAGGTGGCTGAATGTGATGAGCGCCGCGCGATCGTCCTTCTCGAGCCCCTCGAGGATCGCCTGCCCTGCCCGGGTCAGATGCTCGAGGCCGTCCTGGCTGACGCTCCCGCTCATGTCGAGCGCGAGGACGACGCTCAGCGGGATCTCCTCGAAGCTGACGAGCTCGACACGCTGCGGAACGCCGTTGTCGCGGATGTCGAAATCGCCGGCGCGCAGGCCCTTCACCGGCTGCCCGTCGGCTGTGACCAGGACGTCGACGCGAACGGCGTCGACGCCGCTCGTGAACGTCTGAAGCGCGTCCACCGTCACGCACGTCGCGGCAACGAGCGCAGTCAGCACCGCGGCGTGCCGCACGCTCATCGCGGTTCCTTCAGGACGACGCTATAGAGCTGCGTGAGCAGCCGGTCAGCGAACCGGCCAGTACCGGCGTAGTAGTCCCACCATGGATCGAGACGCTTGATTTCGTCGTCGCCGAGCGCCAAGAGCGGCGCCAGCGCCGCCTCGGCGCGCCGTGGGTCGCCGTCGTGAAACGCCAGCCGGCCGAGCGCGAGCAGCGGACTCTGTGCCGCGGGAAACAGCGCCGAGGCGCGTTCGAAGCTGCGCCGGGCGGCGTCGGTGCGGCCGAGCAGTTCCTCTTCGCGACCCAGCACGAGCAGCGCGTAGTACGCCAGCCTCGGGTCGGTCGCATTCGTCACCTGCTGCAGTACCGCGACCGCCTCGCGATGCCGCTGCTGCAGCCCGAGCACGTGACCCAGGCGGACGCGCGCCTCCATGCTTCCCGGGTCGGCCTTGAGCGAGTCGCGAAAATATCGTTCGGCGGCAATGAGATTGTGGCGCTCGGCGCCCACCGTCAACTGTCGGCCGGTGCTGACACCTTCCCTCACGACGCTCTGGACGCGCGGCGAGGCAAAGGTCTCGTGCAGGCACCCGCGCGCGAGCAGCAGCTGCGGATCGCGCGGGAACAGCCGGAAGGCCTCCTCGTAGTGCATCAGCGCCTCCGCCAGGTTGTGCTCGTAGGCGAAGTAGGCGCCGGTGGCGATATACCAGAGACGCACGGTCTCGTCGCGCTCGCGCCCGGGTACGAGGTCGAGCAGCTCACGCGCCATCTGCACGTGTGTCGACAGCCAGTTCTGTCCGGTCCGCTGGCCGTCGAGCGCGGTGAGCGTGAGCGGCTCGCCGCGCTGACGTCCGGGAAACAGCGCCCCGCGCGCAACCGAGTTGTAGAACCTCGCGATGTCGAGATGCAGGACGGCGCCCCGCTTCAGGAACCAGGCCGGCGGGGGCTCGCGCTGGAAGTCCTTGATGGCCTGCAGCAGCGCGGTGTTGTCCCACTCCGCGATCGATCGGGCCGCCGGATCCGCTTTACCGAGCTGGTGCGTCTCGACCGCCTTGTGCCACGCTTCGAGCCGCACGTCGACCACCAGCACCTGCGGCGATTGCGCCGCAGGTATGACGGAACTGATCAGGCAGGCGATGCCCAGCGCCGCGCTGAGACGATTGAGCACGTGAGACAGAATAAGCGATGTGGGCATGAAGATCCGCGCCGCAACCTGCGCCGACGCCGCCAGTGTGGCGGCACTGGTCACGCTCGCCTACCGCGTCGAGGCGTTCTTTGTCGACGGCGATCGGACCGACCCGGCCGAGGTGACGCGCCGTCTCGAGCGCGGCGATTTCCTGATGCTCGAGGACGACGGCGTATTGATCGGGTGCGTGTACGTGGAGGTCAGAGGCGAACGGGGGTATTTCGGCATGCTGTCGATCAACCCGCGGCGCCAGCGCCAGGGCCTGGGCGCGGTGCTCGTCGACGCAGCCGAGACATGGTGCTCTCAGAACGGATGTCGGGTCGTGGAGATTGAAGTGGTGAATCTGCGGACGGAGCTGCCTCCGTTCTACCGGAAACTCGGATACCTGGACGAGGGAACCCGCCCGTTCCCCGACCCAGACCGGTGCAAGCTCCCCTGCCACTTCGTCGTCATGAGCAAGGAGCTAGGCACGTAGCACAGGTCACGGGACGCGGATTCGCGCGGATTTCACAGGTCAACGGAACGCGGATGCTCGCGGATTTCACAGGTCACGGAACGCGGATTCGCGGATTTCACAGGTCAACGGATCTCGCGGATTTCACAGGTACGAACGGATTCCGCGGATTTCACAGGTCAACGGAACGCGGATGCTCGCGGATTTCACAGGTGACGAAACGCGGATTGTCGCGGATTACAGGTGACGGAACGCGGATTCTCGCGGACACGTTAGCTCCATCGGACGGGCAGACCTGAAGGTCTGCGCTACGGCTTCCGACAGTTGTAGCGCAGGCCTTTAGGCCTGCCAGAGGTTATCCGCGACGATCCGCGTCCCGTCAGCACGCGAGCAGCGTCAGAACCTTATCCCCGCGCCGATCCTGACCTGGTTGACGCTGAAGTCGCCTCCCGTCATCAGCGACTGCAGCGAATCGCTCGCCATGATCTTCTTATATCGATACCCGAGATCCAGGAACACCGGACCGCCTTGCACGATCACACCGCCGCCGACACCCAGCAGCGGTTCGGTGCTGTCGAAGAAGCCGAGCGCCGCATCGACGAACGGACTCGCAGTGCCAAGCCCCTCGAAACCGCTCTTCAGCCGGGCAAAACCCGCGGTCGCCTCGGCGTACAGGCCGGATTGCGTGGCTGGACGAACCGATGATCCTCACGCCGCCCTCGCCGTACCATGCGGACACCCCGACGTCGAGCGGCGTGAAGTCCTCGAGCACCGAATAGAGCAGCGACGGCGCCACGTTCGACATGCGCCCCGCCTCGCCGATGATCTGCAGGTTGTCGGACAGCGGAACGGCGATGGCTCCGCCGAAGGTCGAACTGTTCGTCACGTCACCGAACGTGAGACCGCCGAACCCTTGAAGCTGACTGTTCTGAGCGTAGGAAGCCGCGGGAAGCGCCATGGCGAACGCCATTGCGACAGGAACGATCCGTGAAAGCCGCATAGCGGCACCTCGACAGTTGCGGCGCAGGCATAACCCCTGCGGCGCAACCAAAGTGCCACCAGGCAGTCGCTGAATTTCTTGAAGATTTGTCTGACGTGGGTCGAAGCACGACCTGTTGCGAGGACGCCGGTGTCCCCCGGCCCCTGGCCCTGGTCCCTGGCCCCTATTTACAAACCACCGTCTTCCACTCCCCGGCGCCCGTGCTCACCGTGAAGACCCCTCCCGACACCGTCGGATCGATGTCCGGGCTTCGGTTGCCGGGCAGGCGCTGGAAGGTGATCGTCGCCGCGGCGCGATCGAAATCGGTAGGCTCGGGTCCAACGGACGGATTCATGATCGACGTGCGCGAAGTGACGTGCAGGTAGCCGAGCGCGTGCCCGAGCTCGTGCATCCGCAGCAGCCGGCGCCGCGCGTCGTCTTTGTCGAAGTCGCGATCGAGATACATCGACCCGGCCACGACCGTTCCGTTCGAGAGTTCCTGCCACTGCCCGTAGCCGATGGTGTGCGCGAACGACACGATGCCGTTGTATCGCCCGACGACGATCCGGCCGTTGCGCGCGACGTTGACGCGCGTGCCGGCAGCGGGACGTTCGACTTCGACGGACTCGAACGAAGTGAACGTGTTCCCCGTCAGCAGCGCCAGCCCCTCGGTGAGGTGCGCCACCATCTGGTTCATTTCCTCGTCCGACAGCTGTTCGGATGACGCGGCGTACTCGCTGCCCACACCAGACCGGTATTCCATGACGGTCGCGAGCACCACGAGCGCCGGTCTCGACGTCCACCGAATCAGCCTGGCGCTGGACGTGCGGGCCATCTCGTCAAACGCGGTCAGATCGAACGACGCGGGAATCAGCGACAGGCGTGTGCGCCCCTGCGACGGGTTGACGACCGCCGTCTGGCGCTCGACGATGCCGGTGCCGCGGATGGTGGCGTCGAATGTGCCGGGACCGCCCACTTCGACCTCGAAAAGCCCGTTCGTGTCGGTGGTGACCGGCACCCGGCTGCCAATGCGAACCGTCACGTTGGCGGCCGCGCCGCCGTCGATCGCGCTGACGGTCTGGCCCTGCACAACCGTCGATGGACTGGAGGAGGAAGGGCCGGACGGCGACTTGCTGCAGGCGGCGGCTGCGCCGACCGCGAGCGCCCCCAGAGAAACTGCCAGCGTCGTGATTCGGTGCATTCGGCTGCGACGTGCAACGCCCGTGCACAGCTGGAAATCAGAGGAATGCCGGTTGGGGCACTGTGGGTCATTACCGATCTGAAAAGCCGCTGACGTTCCTGTTGCCCGTCGGAGTACCATTGGCGCCGTGCTCCCCACCCGTGCCGGGCTGGCCCTCGCCCTCTCTGCCTTCGCGGCCCTCGTCGCGCTGGCGCAGGGCCAGACCCCCATGGATCAGGCGGTCCGGGAAAAGGACGTCCTCAAGTCGGGCGTCGACGTCGTCATGGTCGCCGCTACCGTCGTCGATGCTGAGGGCCGGCTCATCACGGACCTGCCCCGAGAGTCGTTCGAGGTTTTCGAGGACGGCGACAAGCAGACCATCACCCAGTTCACCTCGGAGCGGGTGCCCATCGGCCTCGGCATGCTGCTCGACATCAGCGACAGCATGGTGGGCCAGCGCATCGTGGATGCGCGCGGGGCGATCGAGCGGTTTCTGTTCCAGCTGCTGAGCCCGGACGATCAGTTCTTCGTCCTGACGTTCAATCACGCGCCGCACCTCCTCACGCGGTGGACCAGGGACGCGGAAGTGGTCAGGCAGGTGCTGGACGAGGTGAAACCGACCGGCAGCACCGCGATCTATGACGCGATCCTCCACTCGCTGCCAATGATTCAACAGCGGCAGCGGCCGCGCGCGGCGGTTGTCGTCGTATCGGACGGCGCGGACACCGCGAGCGACGCCTCCCTCAGCGAAGTGCGGACGGCCTTACTGCGAAGCGACGCGTTCGTCTACGCCGTCGCGATCGATTCGCCGAACCCGAACGGCATCAACCGGCGCGTCAACCCGTCGGCGCTCAACGAGATCACGAGCCAGAGCGGCGGGCACACCGCGGTCGTTCACGACGCGGAGGAATTGTCGGCGGCGACGGCGCGGATTGCGGAAGAGCTGAACAGCCAGTACGTGATCGGTTATTCTTCACCCCGCGTCACTGACGGCAAATACCACAGTATCCGCGTCACCGTAAAAGTCCCCGGACATCGTGTGCGCGCCCGCAACGGGTACGTCGGGGGACCGGTGCGCAAAAAGTAGGCACCGCATGATTTTCCGCGCCCCCGAAGGAGATCTCGCGATCCCGGAAATCGGCCTGACGCAGTTTCTCCTCGAGCGCGTACCCGGCCGCGAGAAGAGACCAGCGCTCATCGATGGTCCAACGGGCAGAACACTCACCTACGGCGAGTGGGCCGAGAGCGTCCGGCGCGTTGCCGCGGGACTCGCGGCGCGGGGATTCAAGAAAGGGGACGTGTTCGCGATCTACAGCCCGAACGTTCCCGAGTACGCGGTGGTGTTCCACGCGGTGTCGCTGATTGGCGGCGTCAACACCACCATCAACCCGCTCTACACGCCCGCGGAAGTCGCTCAACAGCTTCGGGATTGCAGCGCCAAGTATCTGATTACCGTGCCCCCCTGCGCCGAGAGAGCGATGGAGGCGGTGCGCGATACGACGGTCCGCGAAGTGTTCGTCTTCGGCGAAGCGCCTGGCACGACCCCGTTCAGCGCGCTGCTGGGCGATGGCGACCCGCCGGACGTGCCGATCAACCCGCGCGAGGATCTCGTCGCGCTGCCCTACTCGAGCGGCACGACCGGCCTGCCGAAGGGCGTCATGCTGACGCATCACAATCTCGTCGCCAACCTGGTGCAGGCATGCGGAGTGCTGGCGCAGGGCGAGGACGACACGATTCTCGGCGTGCTGCCGTTCTTCCACATCTACGGCATGACCGTGATCATGAACCTCGGGTTGTACCACGGCGTCACGATCGTCACCATGCCGCGATTCGATCTGGAACAGTGCCTCACGATCTGCGAGAAGTACCGCGTGACGTTCGCGAACGTCGTGCCGCCGATCGTCCTCGCGCTCGCCAAGCACCCGCTGGTGGACAGATTCGATCTGAGCCGCCTGCGCATCGTGTTTTCCGGCGCGGCGCCGCTCGGTGAGAGTCTGGCCCTGGCCGCGAGCACGCGCCTCAAGTGCGCCGTCATCCAGGGCTACGGGCTGACCGAGACGTCGCCAGTGAGCCATGGCAAGCGCCTTAGCGCAGCGTCGCAGAAGCTGGCGAGCATCGGTCCGCCGGCTCCCAACACCGAAAGCAAGATCGTCGATACCGTCACCGGCGCCGAGCTCGGCCCGATGCAGCAGGGCGAGATCTGCATCCGCGGGCCGCAGGTGATGAAGGGCTATCTGAACCGGCCGGACGCGACCCGCGCGATGATCGACGCCGACGGATGGCTGCACAGCGGAGACATCGGCTACGCCGACGCCGACGGCGATTTCTTCGTGGTCGATCGCCTGAAAGAACTAATCAAGTACAAGGGGCTGCAAATCGCGCCGGCGGAGCTCGAAGCGACGCTGCTGACGCACCCTTCGGTCGCGGATGCCGCGGTGATCCCGGTGGCCGACGAGGAAGCCGGCGAAGTGCCGAAGGGATTCGTCGTGCTGAAGAGCGAGGCGACCGCGGATCAGATCATGGCCTACGTCGCCGAGCGCGTCGCACCGTACAAGAAGCTGCGCGCGATTACGATCGTCGAGCAGATTCCCAAGTCGCCGTCGGGAAAGATCCTGCGCCGCGTGCTGGTCGACCGCGAGCGGCTCAGCGGGGTATGAGCTCGGTGGTCGTCGCTCTCGACTTCGCGCGGGCCAAATCCTTCGAATACTTCAGGGCGCCCGGCGTCGAGTACTTCTCCAGGTAGGCGCGGCTCACCGCGTCCTTCAGCCGCTCGCTGCGGGTGATCACGGCGCGCACCGGGATCTCGCGTCCGCCATCGACGGTAATGATCCCGCGCGGCTCGCGCTCGAAGGTCCGGAACCACCCGTCCGGCTTGACGCTCCAGGACCGCACGAACAGCCGGTTTTCCACTACGACCATCCAGATGCCGATGATGCGGTGATCGCCCGTCCCGGCCCGGATGCCGAGAATCTTCCCGTTACGCAGCGCCTGAACCGTCTTCGCTGTAAATCGCTTCATATCTGAGGGGTCAGACCCTACCTCATCAACCGGTAAATCAAGAGGGCGGCACGCTTGGCCTGTGACGGCAGCGTCCGCAGATCCGCGGTCTCCTGCGCCGTGTGACCGCCATCGCCCATCAGCCCGATTCCGTCGAGGATCATCGGCACGTGCGCGGCTACGAAGGACACGTCCGCCGCGCCGGCGCGGTCGGGATCGACGGCGGTGACGGGTCCGCCGCCGGAATCGCGGCTCGCCTGGTCGTACATCGCGAGAAGCCGCTTGTTCCCGTCGGTGGGCGACAACGGCGGATATCCCTCGTCGAACGTGATCTCCGCGCTGGTGTGCGCCAGTGATTCGCTGACGATCGCCGCCATCGCCTTTCTGGCTTCCGTGAACTGCTCCAGCGACAGTGCGCGAAGGTCGCCGGAGACCGTCGCGTGCTCGGCGATGACGTTGTCCTTCCCGAACGCGGATCCGCGCGCCTGCACCGGATCGAACTCCACCTGCGTGCCGCCGAGGACGATGGAGGGGTTGAAGGTGAGGTGTGCCTGCCCGGCAAGCTTTTCCCGGAACGCGTTGACGATTCGCGCCGCCTCGAACACCGCGCCGTAGCCGATGTCCTGGCGGAAGATCTGCGACGAGTGGGCAGGCTTGCCCTTGACCCGGACCGTCCACGCGGTGGTGCCGCGGCGGCCGATCACCGCCGTGCGCGGATCGCCGGCGCCGTCCTCGAAGCCGAGCGCGGCGATGGCGCCTTTCGCCGCGGCGACCAGGGCCTCGCGCGCGACATCCTGCGGATCGCCGGCGGACTCCTCATCGCCGGTCATCACGACGACCACGTTCAGTCTGTCGAGCGCGCCGACCGCCTTCAGCGCCGACAGCGCCTGCAGCATCACGACGTCGCCGCCCTTCATGTCGATGATGCCCGGACCGCGCGCGGCGGTTTCGCTGACCCGCTCGAACTTCTGAAACGGGCTGTCGGCCTCGAACACCGTATCCAGATGACCGATCAGGAGCAGCTTCGGTCCCGCGGCCGGATGCTCGGCGATGAGATGACCGGCCCGCTTGAACGCCGCCCCGTCGACCCAGCGGACGTTGAAGCCAAGCCGCTCGAGCTCGGCGCCAAACACTTTTCCGACGTCTTGAACGCCCCGGAAGTTCTGCGTGCCGCTGTTGATGTTGACGACCTGCTCGAGCAGCTTCAGGGCGTCGCCGACGTGCGCGTCGATATGCTGCACGATGGCGCGTTCGTCACCGGTGAGCCCGCCGGCATGTTGACCGCTGGAAGACGCTGACATCGCCAGAATCAGAGGAATTGCACACAGTCCGGATTTGAAGCACTTGGGCATTGAAATCTACTCTATCGCACCACGTCGATCCCCTGGATCTGGGTGATCCGCATGAATCCGCGTCTTGATCTCTCCGATCCGCGTGAATCCGCGTTTCGTTCCCTCGAGATCGGCGTAGATCCGCGTCTCGTCCCATTCAGATGGCCGGCCGGCGGCGTCGATGCTACGCTCGGCACCTGGAGGGCGCGACACGATGGCCTGGTGGCGGCGGACCAAGGTGGAGACCGAACCGGAGGCAGCCGCGTCGACCGGCTTTCCGCTGATCCGGCTCGAAAGGATCACCAAGATTTTCAAGGGCGACGCCGACGAGGAAACCCACGCCCTGTTGGATGTGACGCTCGACATCGATCGCGGCGAGTACATCTCGGTCTCGGGTCCGTCGGGCTGCGGCAAGTCGACGTTCCTCTCGATTCTGGCCCTGCTCGAATCGCCAACCTCCGGGCGCTACTGGCTGAACGGCCGGAACGTCAGTCAGCTCTCCCCTGGCGAACGCGCGCGGGCGCGCAGCCTCGACGTCGGGCTGATTTTTCAGAGCTTCAACCTGATCGGCGACATGACGGTGTACGAGAACGTAGAGTACCCGCTGACGCTGCGGTCCGCGACGCCTGCCGAGCGTCGCGATCGCGTGCAGGCCGCGCTCGACCGCGTCGGGCTCATGCCCCGCGCGAAGCAGCGGCCGGGATCGCTGTCGGGCGGCCATCAGCAGCTCGTCGCCATCGCGCGCGCGATCGCGGGACGGCCGCCAATCCTGCTCGCCGACGAGCCGACCGGCAACCTCGATTCCAAGAGTGGTGAAGCGTTGATGCAGCTGCTCGCCGAGCTGCACGCCGACGGCGCGACCGTCTGCCTCGCGACGCACAACCCGCACTACATCGCGATGACGCAGAGAAAGATCTATCTGTTCGACGGGCGGGTGGTCGATCACCCTGTCGCGTAGCGCGTCAATGCCACACGTGACTTCCGGCTAAAGCCGGAAGCCACCCGAGATGTACCGTAGTCAATGTCACACGTGCCTTCCGGCTAAAGCCGGAAGCTACAGTTCGGTACCTTGTGGCTTCCGCCTTTAGGCGGAAGTTCCTTGCTAGATTTTCAGGGCCTCAGCGATCGCGCATGCTCGCGTGCAATCGCGTCGCGCAGCTGCCGCAGCGTGCTCTCGGAGCCGGTGAACAGCCCTTCCGGGTAGTGCGCGTGCGAGATCATGTCGGAATAGATCCGATCGCTCTGGTAGAGATTCAGTCCCAGGCCCGCCAGGGTACTGCAGCCGCAGGTTGCGATCCCGGTTGATGATCGCGTCGTGCATCCAGCCGGTCATCTCGGGGCCGCGGCCGGCGTAGGTCGAGAAGAGCTCGACCGCTGAATTGATCCCGATCTCGCTGAGCGAGTGCGCCACCTGCGCGTACTCGGGGCTGCTCAGCTTCTTCTGCATCTCGTCGACGTCAATCTGCAGCGGCTCGACCTGTCCCAGCAGCACGAGGTCGTAGCCGCGCCCGTCCTGCGTGTTGCCCCAGACGATGCCGTTGGGGAAGGCTTCCATGAAGGTGGCGATCTCGCTCTTCACCGCTTCGGTGTTGCTCTCGTACAGCTGGACGAACAGCGTCACCACGCCGCCGGGATTCAGACGCTGCTTGACGATTTCGAAGAACTCGCGCGTGTAGAGCATCGCCGCCCCCTTGACCCAGGGGTCGAGCGGATCGGAAGTGACCGCGTCGAACTTCTCGCTCGTCGTCAGCAGGTAGTGCCGCGCATCGTCCAGCCTCACGCGCGTCTTCGGATTGCGGACCACGTCGAAGTTGTGCTCGGCGAAGTACCTCGAAACGACCTGCGGCACCAGCGGTTCGATTTCGGCAATCGTGAGCTGCTGCAGGCGCGGCTCGATGGAGACGGCGCCGGCCGTCACCCCCGCGCCGCAGCCGATGACGAGCACGCGCTGCTGGTTCTTCGGGATGAGCGTCGTGAGGTGGCCGAGCATCCGCTGCAGCCGCATGTCCTGCGGCTCGCTCGACGCCTGCACCTTGCCGGCGTTGTGGTAGTTCAGCACGCCGCCGGGCAGGCGCGAGACCGCGACCGAAGCATTCCACCCCTCGCCCATGTAGATGATTTCCATCGGCTGGTTGGCGCGGGTGGCGGCGTAGCGGCCATAAGCGACGAGAATGCGCGGGATCTCCGGCACGTTCCGCGCCAGCAGCGCGGCGCAGACCGCGGCGATCACGATGGGAATCGTCCCGGCGAACGCCGAGCGGGAACGGCCGCTCTCCGACGTGCCCGTGATTGGCTCGAGCACCAGCAGCGCGGACAGACCGCAGACGATGATCAGCGCCTGCTGCGCCGCCTGGCTGCCGAGCCAGGTCACGAGGAGCAGGCTGCCGGCGACCGCGCCGATAATCGCGCCCACGGTGTTGGCCGCGTAGACGCCGCCAACGAGCCGGCCGGGGTCCTGCCCTTTCGACGCCACCGATGCGAGCGCGAGCGGAAAGCTCGCGCCCCAGAGAATCGCGCTGGGCAGCAGCACCCACAGGCCGCGTGCGAGATCGAGCTGGAAGTTGTAGACCGGCTTCAGCGCCAGCGAGGGATCGATCGGCCAGTACGGCAGCGACAGCGCCAGCATGTAGGCGGCCCACGCGATGGCGCCGCACAGCAGCATCTGACACCAGCCGAACGCGATGCGCGGGCGCTCGAGATTCCTGGCGAGCGCGGAACCGGCGCTGCTGCCGATGCCGATGCCGAACAGGAACACCGCGAGTATCAGCGAGAACGTATACGCCGTCGCGCCGAACAGCAGCGACAGCATCCGCGTCCAGATCACTTCCGCCGCGAGTGCGGTCATCCCGGACAGTCCGATCGCGACGTAGATCGCCCACGCGCCGGGCGCGATCCTGACGCGCTCATCGACGTCGGCCGCCGCCGCGTGCGACGCGGTCCTGGCAATCAGCAACGCGATCCCGGCGACCAGCAGGTTCAGCGCCACCGCGGCGTAGGTGGCGATCGCCAGGTCGTGCACGCGCAGCAGGTAGAAGCCGGCGAGCAGGCTGCCCAGCACCGCGCCAAACGTGTTGCCGCCGTAGAAGAACCCGAGCCACGACACGCCTTCCGGCGTCGTCTGCACCCATCGCGACATCGCCGGCAGCGTCGCACCCATCAGCATCGTCGGCGGCAGCAGGCAAATCGCCGCCGCCAGCGCGCGCAGAAAAATCCCCGCGCCGCCTTCGCCGGCCCACGCCGTGTAAAGACCGGAGATCAGCGGCATCCCGAACAGCAGAAGGATCCCAATCGCGGCAATGCCGAGTTCCAGCCAGGCATAGACGCGCAGCGGATGCCGATCGGCGGGCACGTAGCGCGGCAGCAGCAGGCTGCCAAGGCACATGCCGCCCATGAACGTGCCGAGCAGAACCCCCAGGGACACCGCGGACGAGCCAATCACGAGCTGCAGCAGCTGCAACCAGACGTTTTCGTAAATCAGAGCGGCGCATCCACTGCCGACGAAGAGCAGCAGCAGCGCAACCGTGTAGCGTCGCGGCGAAGGCATCGGATCCCCTTGAAGAGCGGTGACGGAACAAAGGATGCTATCACAATGCGTTCCCCGCTCTTTGCCGCTCTGCTGTGGACCAGCGCCGTCGCTCCGCTCGCCTTTCAGGCTCCTGCCGCGCCGCGCATCGTCGCGATCGCAGACATTCACGGGTCGATCGACGGCTTCAAGACGATTCTGAAGGCGGCGCAGCTCGCTGACGACAAGGGACAGTGGATCGGCGGAAACACCAGGCTCATCCAGACCGGCGACTACACGGATCGCGGCGACGGCGTGCGCGACGTGCTCGATCTGCTGATGCGGCTGGAGAAGGATGCGCCGCGCACCGGCGGGCGCGCGGTGATTCTGCTCGGCAACCACGAGGCGATGAACATCCTCTACGACCTTCGCGATGTGTCGCCGCGCGTGTTCGCGGCGTTCGCGGACGGCCGCTCGGAGGATCGGCGGCGCCGCGGCTACGGCGAGTACGCGGACGTGATGAAGCAGCGCGGCGCGGCGCCGATGGCCGAGAGCGAGTGGATGTCGGCGCACCCGGCGGGCTTCATCGAATACACCGACGCGTTCGCGCCGGGAGGCCGCTACGGGCGATGGCTGCGCGACCGCAAGGTCGTGGTCAACGAGGGCGGCACGATCTTCATGCACGCCGGGATCGCGCCGGAACAGGAAGGGACGTTAGAGGACATCAACCGCAAAGCGGCACGCGAGATCGACGACTGGGACCGGGCGCGGCAGAGCCTGACACGCGCCGGGTTGATCCGGCCGTTCTTCACGCTGCGCGAAACCCAGGAGGCGGCGGTCGCCGAGCTCGAGCGCATTGCCGCGCTGATCAAGGAGCAACGCCCGGCGCCGGACTACGTGACGCGCGACTTCGTGGGCCAGCTGCAGGCGGTGGCCGCGATCGGTACATGGTCGCTGGTGGCCCCGAACGGGCCGCTCTGGTACCGCGGCTTCGCGCAACTGCCGGACACGGACGAACCGGTGATCGTCTCGCTGCTCGATCGCTTCGGCGCCACGCGCGCGGTCACCGGCCATACGCCGATGCTGCCTGGACGCATCACGCCGCGGTTCGGCAACCGCATCTTCCTGATCGATACGGGAATGCTGTCGACTTACTACAAGGGCGGACGTCCGTCGGCGCTGGAGATCAGCGGGGGCGCGGTGAGCGCGATCTACCCAAACGAACGCGAGACGCTGGTCAGGGGCGCGAATTAGCGCGGATGCTCTCGATTAGCCGGGGACGCCGATTGGCGCGGGTTGATTCGGTCGACGAGACGCGGATTAGCGCGGATTTCACGCAGTCGACGGAACGCGGATCAGCGCGGATTTCACGCATCTCTGGACGCGGATTGCCCGCGGCAGGCCTGAAGGCCTGCGCTACGGCAGCGGACATGCGAGTAAGCGCGTCGGGAAGAGATCCCGCGTCCGTTGAGCGGCCGGATCCGCGCGAATTCGCGTCTCGATTGATCAAGAAGATCCGCATAAATCCGCGTTTCGTTGATTAACCAGATCCGCGTGAATCCGCGTTTCGTTGATTAACCAGATCGCGCGTGAAATCCGCGTTTCGTGATCAAGTCCAGATCCGCGTAAATCCGCGTTTCGTTGATCAGCCCAGATCCGCGTGAATCCGCGTTTCGTTGATCCAACCAGATCCGCGTGAATCCGCGTTTCGTTGATTAACCAGATCCGCGTGAATCCGCGTTTCGTTGATTAATCAAATCCGCGTGAATCCGCGTTTCGTTGATACAGCCAGATCCGCGTAAATCCGCGTCCCCTACTGCACCCACGGCACCTGCGGCGAGCGGTAGAAATTGATCCCCAACGCCGTCCAGCGCGGAGCCTGCGCCCCGAGCCGCGTCCGGAACTCGTTCCAGTTCCGTCCCTCGCGCGGCGACCACGCAATCTCGGCGATCGCGGCGATCCGCGGGAACGCGAGATACTCCACGTCCTTGATGTTCGCCAACGTCTCCGACCAGATCGGCGCCTCGACCCCGAGCACCGACGTCTCGGACAGGCCCGCGGCGATGGCCAGCGGATCCCAATCGTAGGCGTCGCGCACCTCGATGATCGCCGCCCAATCGAGCCCGATCGGCGTCAGCTTGTTGTACTTCATGTCGATGTACGCCTTGTTCGCCGGCGACATGATCAGCCGCGCCTTCTTCTCGACCGCCTGCTTCGGAAAGGCGTCGGGACGCCAGTGCTGCACGATCGTCGTCGGCAGGAGCTGCGCCGGCGCAATCTCGTCCCAGCCGACCGCCTCCTTGCCGTGCGATTTGACGATGCCCTGCACGCGTTCGATGAAGCGGCGGTACTGATCGTCGGTGAGCTTCTTGACCTCGTCGCCGCCGATGTGGAAGTAGGGCCCCGGCGTCATCGCCGCGATCTCGCGCACCACGTCGTCGATGAACTTGTAAGTAATGTCCTTGTCGACGCAGAACGTGCTGAACCCGACTTCGATGCCCGTGTAGAGCGGCGGCGCGACGCCGTCGCAATTCAGCTCGGCATATGACGCCAGCGCCGCGTTCGTGTGGCCGGGCATGTCGATCTCCGGCACGATCGTGATGAACCGTTCGTTCGCGTAGGTCACCAGATCAGCGTACTGCTGGCGCGTGTAGAACCCTCCCGGCCCGCCGCCGACTTCCGTGCTGCCGCCGTGCTTCGTCAGGTTCGGCCACGACTGGATCTCGATGCGCCAGCCCTGGTCGTCGGCGAGATGGAGATGCAGACGGTTCATCTTCAGCATCGCCAGCAGATCGATGTAGCGCTTCACTTCCTCGACGCTGAAGAAGTGGCGCGCGACGTCGAGCATCGCGCCGCGCCATGCGAACCGCGGCGCGTCGCTGATCTCGGTGGCCGGCAGCGTGTAGGTGAACGGCCGGACCGCCGCGTACTCGAGCGCGGGCGGAAGCAGGTGTCGCAGCGTCTGCACGCCGTAGAAGAGACCCGCCGGCTGGCTCGCCGCAATCGTCACACCGCGCGGTGTGATCGACAGGTTGTAGGACTCGCTCCCCGCTGGCGCATCGGCTCCGCCGAGGAGCAGACGCACGTGCCCGTCGCCGGTGGCGCCGCTTTGCTCGACCGCGGGACCGGCTTTGGGATCGGTGGATAGCAGGTCAGCCAGGTACTGACCGATTCTCAGGGCATCGTTGCTCCCTGGCGGCACGATGACCTTCGTCGCCGGCGTGAGCGAGAACGATTCGGACGCGGTGCCCTTGATCGTTCTCGGAAGCGGCACGACGTAACCGGCCTGGGGCTGAGTCGGCACAACGGTCGGCCGCACTGCGCCGCCGCACGACGTAGCTGCCGTGAGGCCGCCGGCGACTATCAGAAAGAAGAGCGGTTTGACGGAGTGGAAAGGAAAAAAGGGGCGCTTTATTGATGACATGCGCCCCGAAGTGTACAACAGCGGGACAGGTGCCCCTTACAACTCAATAAGGCACCTGTCCTCCTGTCTTGTTACTGGCCCGAACAGGTATCGGCGATCTTGCGGACCGAGGTCACGCGCAGCGTCTGAATGTCCTTATCGCTGGCGCTCGTTCCGGCCTCTCCGCTTGGGGGCGCCGAGGCTTTTTCGATCGTGCCCTTCACTTCGACCTTGGCGTTGATGTTGTCCTTCAGTTCAGTCGACGGGCCCATCAGCTTGTAGCTCTTCCCCATCGCGGTCGAGGGTGCGGCGCCCGACGTGCCTGTCGCGCTGCTCGGCGACCCTGAGCCCATCGTGGCGTTCGTAAGGACGAACTGCGGGCTCGCGCTCGTCCCCGCCGTGCCGCTCGTGCCCGTAGGCGACGCACTGGCCTGGGTCAGGCAGCCGGTGAGCGTCACCTGCGGGGCCTTGTCCTGGCTCGGGGTCTGCGCTGTGCTTGGGGGATTCTGCGCGGCAACGCTGACCGCGAACACTGCCGAAAATGCTGTTGCTAAAAACATCTGACGTTTCATCGAGAACCTCCAGAAGAGTAACGACGCGTCGTGTCTGTATCACTGCTGGTTGTGCAAGGGGAGGACCACTCGATCGCGAAAGAGATCGCGATTTCCGCAGGAGAAACAGAGCTCATCCGACTCGGTCGGTCAACGGCTCAGTAAGGGAATAACACGCACCTGCGTAAGATGTTCGAGAAGCCAGGTCAGGCTTTCGTCTCCGCTGCCTCGAGGCGCAGTCCCTCCGGCAGCGGCTCGCCAAAGAGCCGCGCAGCTTGCGTGGCGTCGGCAGGCGTGACGTTTGCGAGCGCGGCGACCGCACGGTCGGGATGGCCTGCGGCGCGAATGCGATCGACGGCGAGCGACCGCGCCTCGCTCGAAAGGTCGCGGGCGGGATCGCCGGTCAGCGCCGCGATCTGCACGATCGTCGATGCAACCTCTTCTGTTATCACCTTCAACGCCAGCAGCCCCTGCACCCAGCGGTCCGCGATCGCCGGCGGCGGCACTGAGCTCAGCGGACCGTACAACGGCGAACGCGCCCCCAGCCGTCCAAGTGTCCACAGCCAGGCCGCGTTGCGCGGATCGCGCTTGATGCGTCCCAGCAACTCGTCGCCGAGCTTCGTGCGCACGGCGACGTCAACGCGCTCGAGGCTGCCGAGCAGGCGCCAGCCTTCGCGCTCGATCTGCGGATTGACGCGGGGAGGTTTCCGCTGGCCGGCTCCGAGCTGCGCCGCCACACGCTGCGCGAGCTCGCGCTGCTGACCGGTGCTGAAACCTGCGCCCGCCCGCTGCCACAACACGAGCCATTCGACCTGACATTGCACGTCGCGCGAAAAGGCGAGGCCCGCCGCGTAGACCTTCCTGAGCTCCGATACGCGCCACGCATCGAGCGGCGATCCGAATCCGGGACGCGTGCAGAATCCTGTGAGGTTCAACCACCGGCTCTCGAAGCTCGGGCCTCGCCGGCGGCCTGATTCGACGGCAAGCAGCGCGTCCGCCAGTTTTCTCAGGACGGCGAGCGGCCAGGCGTGCTTGCCATGGCCGAGCGCGTTCTCGATTTCGCCCGTCAGCACCTCGGGTGTGAGTCGCGGATGCTCGGACGCAAACACGTCGCGGATCAGCGCAACCGCATTCGCGGCGGCCGATTCGTCGATGACGATCTGCGGCTCGCTCGTCGGCTCGCCGGCAGCGCTCGACGGTTCGACGACGTCAACCAGTTCCTCGACGCCTCGGAGTTGGAACGCGAGCTTCCAGCGGTGATCGCTCGTCGTCGAGCTGCACCACAATTCCAGCGTGCCCGTCTCGGTGAACGCCACCTCGAGCCGGACGCCCAGCTCGACCCGTCGCGAACGTTTTCCGTATCTGAACGACGTCACGAGCGGTGCATGGACATGGATGTCGCCGATGTCGTTAGCGACGGCGAGTTCGACGATCGCGTTGAGCGCGTCGGTACGTTCGGTCGAACTGTAGAGCGTGAACGCGAGCGGCGTGTTCACGGCCACGGTGAACACGTGCTCGAGCGCGAAGACCGTCCCTTCCTGTGTGCCTCGCGGCATGACGCAGACCGCGCGTGTTGCCGGCGTACCAGCAGCGCTGCGGCCATCGGCCGCGAGACCGACGTAATACGTCCGCGCGCTGCCGGCGCGAATCAGGAGATTCGCGCGATCCGGACGCCGAAGGAGACGCCCGTAAAACGCCGCGCCTGTCGCCACCGCCGTCTCGGGGCGCGCGTTGACCAGCACGCGTGGGCGGCGGCCGTGCCACCGTTCGAGCGCTTCCAGCACACGCTCGCGTGCGAGCGCGGCGGCAAAAAAGCCGCCGTTGAAGAGAACCACTTCAGGCTGCGCCGGGGAACCCTCGTCCGCGCGGCCGGCACGAGCCAGAAACGCTGCCAGATGCCGGGTAATCGCCGGATCGCTTTCGTACGGCAGCCCAAGCTCGCGGAGGCCCGTGCGCCGATCCTGCGTGGGGAGGTCGCCGGCCGGCGACAGCGGAAGAAAACCTTCGGTGAGGGCCCGTACTACGTCGTCTCGCGAAAGGTCCGCCGACATCGAGCCGCCGATGACGCCGCGGCCTGACCCAGCCAGCGATATGCGCACCGAATCGCCGGCCTCGCCGGCAAGCAGCCGCTCCTTGGCAACAGTGCACTTCCGCCGCAGCGACTGGCGCTGCGTCAGTGTCAGCCTTGGCGCACCCGAATCAATGAAGTGCTGCTCGACCTGCGCGGCGAGCGCGAGATCCAGGTTGTCGCCGCCGAGCAGCAGGTGTTCGCCCACCGCGATACGCTCGAACTTCAGTTCCGCGCCATCGGCCAACACTCGAATCAGCGTGAAATCCGTGGTCCCGCCGCCGACGTCACACACCAGGACGATCTCGCCGTCCCGCAAATGGTCGGCGACCGAACGCCGATGCGCGGCTATCCAGGCATACAGCGCGGCCAGAGGCTCTTCGAGGAGCCGGAGCGTGGTGAGCCCGGCGGCGTGGGCCGCCTGCACCGTCAGCTCGCGTGCTTCTTCGTCGAACGACGCCGGCACCGTGAGCACGATCGACTGGCGTTCGAGACGCCGTGCCGGATCGCTGCGCGCGCGCTCGAAGTTCCAGGCATCGCGCAGGTGACGGAGGATGCGCGCTGACGCATCGACTGGCGACAGCCGCACCTCGGCGTCCACGCCCCACGGCAGAACGGCCGCGGTGCGATCGACCGATGGATTGGCCAGCCAGGATTTCGCGGACACGATTTGCCGCGCCGGCGTCAGCGCGCCGTGATCGCGTGCGAGCTCGCCGACGACGAGTCCGTGGCGATCAGCGGTCGTGTCCCACGGCAGCGCAAGACCGCCGGATGTTCGTTCGGCCTCCGTCGGCACATAGACGAAGGAAGGCAGCACCGGGCGCCGTTCGATCTCGTTCAGGCCGGCAAGCTGCGGGATGTCGAAGGTGCGCGGCGCCTCGAGGCGCTCGGTCCACGACAGCGCCGAATTGGTCGTTCCGAGATCGATGCCGATGACGGCGGCGACGTCAGTCTTGATCCCGGTCACGAATGTTCAGCTCGAGCTTCCAGCGATCGCTGCCATCGCGCGACACGCACCACAGTTCCAGCGTGCCGATCTCCGTCACGTGGCTCTCGAGCGTGACCGGAACGGCGGTGCCGTCGGCGGCATGACGATCGAGCGAGACGTCGAGCGGATCGAGCTCCTCGATCTCGTCGCCCCAGTCCTCGATCAGCGCGCCGACGCGGTCCGCTTTCCTGACGCTCGAACTGAGGAACCTGAACTCCGCCGGCTCGCCCACCACGAGGCCGAATTCCAGATTCGGAATCGCGGCGCGCGTGCCTTCCTCCATGCCGAACGGCACGACGCAGAGCGCCTTCAGCGGGGCCGGCAGCCCCGGCACCGCGGGCATCGCACTCTCGATGCCGATGTAATAGGTCCGGGGGGCGCCACTGCGGATGCGGATTCCGTGGCCCTGCCGCGCGCGGCCGTAGTAAGCGGCGCCGCGAGCCACGGCGTGATCGAGATCCGCTGACTCGAGGACGTGACGATCGTCGAGCGCCGCGAAGCCTTCCTGCTGAAGCCACGCGCTCAACACGTCAGACAACCGGGCACGCAGGGCGTCCGCCTTCATCACGCCGCCATTGAACAGGACGTGTGTCGGGCACACGAGGCCGCTGGGACCGCGCCTGATCTCGGCGCCGGACTGCACGCCGGCAGTCGTCTGCCGCGAGAGAAACCGCGCGAGGTGCCGCGTCACGGCGGCGTCCGCCGCGTACGGCAGACCCAGTTCCTGCAGGCCGACGCGCCTCGATCGCGCGGGCATTTCATCACTGCGCACGGTTGGAAAGAACCCGTCCAGCAGCACGCGGTTCACGTCGTCCAGCGTCAGCCGCGTCGTGATGGCGCCGCCAATCAGCCGCGAGCCCCTTCCGAGCAGCGTGACCGGCCGTTCGGGCGTCGACGGATCCTGGAGCAGGGACTCCTTGGCAAGCCGCGACTGATGCCACAGGCTCTGCAGCTGGAGCGTGTCCACCTTGTGACCGTCGGCTTCGAGCCGCTGCTGCAGAAGTCTCGCGAGGGCGAGATCCATGTTGTCGCCGCCGAGCAGGATGTGCTCGCCCACCGCAACACGTTCGAGCACCAGGTCGCCGTTTTCCTCCGACACCGCGATCAGGCTGAAGTCGGTCGTGCCGCCGCCGACGTCGCAGACGAGGATCAGATCGCCCACCGCAATACGCCGCCGCCAGCGATCGCCCGCGGCGTCGAGCCAGGCGTAGAACGCCGCCTGGGGCTCCTCGAGCAGCGTGACGTGCTTGAAACCGGCGGCCTTTGCCGCCTGGAGCGTGAGCTGACGCGCCGCTTCGTCGAACGAGGCGGGAACGGTCAGCAGCACGTCCTGTTTCGCAAGCGCGAGCTTAGGATCGCCGGCGCCCGCTTCGCGATCGAATGCCGCGGCCAGATGGCGCAGGTATTCGGTCGAGGCATCAACCGGCGAGACGCGCTTCACCTCCGGCGGCGCGCCCCATGGAAGAATCGGTTCGGTGCGACCGGCGCCTCCGTACGACAGCCACGACTTCGCACTGGCGACCAGACGGCCGGGATTCTCCGCCCCGCGCTTCCGCGCCAGCTCTCCCACCACGAACGCCGGCGACTTATCCCACGGCAGCGCCGTGCTGCCGCGCGGGAAGTCCAGCTCGCCGGGAACATACAGAAACGACGGGAGCAGGGTGCGGTTCGCAATCTCGCCGGGATTCACCAGCTGCGGAACGTCCTGCACGACGATCGGCGCGCCACGCTCGCCGGGGGCGGGCGGCGGGTTCGACGCATCGACCCAGGCGAGCGCACAGTTGGTGGTACCGAGATCGATGCCGACGACGAAACGATGGGACACGGATGGATCCGATCTAGGAGACTTCGACTTCGGCAGGCGCGAGAATCGAACGGCCGCTCGCGGGAAGCGGCGGAAGCGCGGCGCGCGAGGCATCCCAGCCCCGGTGCCGCAAAATCCCGCGGAACGGCGGGGCCCCCGCGACGTTCCCGACAACCTTCACAGCGGATGGATCGGCCTCCCTCGAGACCGTGACCGGCCGCCCCTCTTCGTCGTCGATCACCGGACCCAGCGTGAGATAGCGATCGAGCGCCGAACGGCAGCCGGAGTGAACGTCGCGGACCGCGGCGCCGATCTGCGCATCCGAGTAGGTGCCGAGGTCTTCCATCAGGAAATCGATCAAGCGGCCGTCGCGCTGCAGGATGGCCAGCATCTGCAGCGCGCGGTCGTTCGACTCGGGCGGAGGCGGCGGAGGCGTCGCGGCCGGCGCCTCACGCGGTCCGACCAGCGCCTCGACGACATCGGGAGGAATCCGGCTGTGATCGAGAATCGAAAAGAACGTTCGAAACGCGAACTTCAACCTGCGGCCGTACGGGATCATTCCATTGATTCTAGTCCCAACCGGCGGGCAACATCAGCTCAACGCTTCTCGGCGTCACCGTTTCAATGACTGCGGCCAGTCGAGCACGACGGTCACCGGTCCGGTCACGCCATCGACGCGAGCGTTGATGAGAAATTTCTGACCGTCGGGCGTCACGTCGGTACTGGTGCCAGAAGGCTCCGGTTGTCGTTTCGGCGCCCATCGGAAACAGAGGAACTGGCGGACCTGGCTGGATGCTGGCCCCGTATGTGAGTGGTACGGCCATGAGAGTTCCGCTGGGGGCGATGTAGTAGAGCTCTTTCCCGTCACCCCGCCACTTGGGTTGAATGCCTCCCTCGGTGGAGGCGCGAAACTTCCCACTCGGCGTTGGAAACGCCTGCAGCCAGACGTCGAACACTCCTCCATTGTTCGAAGCATAGGCCACCCACTTTCCGTCCGGCGATAGACGGGCCTGAGTCGTAAGAGTGCGATCTTCGATCACCGGTTTCATCGATCGATCTGCGCCGGACAGGGGAAGCAGCAATATCTGGCGAGGCTGGCCCGGGTGCAGCAGCAGTCCACCGCCCCCTGGAACCTCATCGTCGGGAATCCACGGTTCCGGGTGAAGCACTTCTTCGCGTCCGGCGCCGTTGGACGGCTTGACGTAGAGTCGAGTGGAACCCTGCCAGACGATGCGCGAGCCCTTGTCCACCCACACCGGAGAAGCATCGCGGCCGCTGTCGAACGTGAATTGCGTCGAAACGTTGCGCGCGACATCAAGGATAAAAATGTCGCGATTCCCCGTGCGATCGACAATTTCCACGGCAACGCGGGAACCATCCGGGGAGAGACGCGGATTGCGATAGTTGGCGGGGCTCCCCAGCGTGCCCAGGACCGTGCCTCTTCGATCGGTCCATATGAGCCGCGACGTCGCTCCCTCGATTGAGCTCCGGTAAGCCAGGACGCCGTTGCCGGAAACCGAAAACGTGGCATTGCCGGTTTCCAGGGTACCTGATCCACGCGCTCGCGCGCGGCGATCGGGTCTCCCACGACCCGGGCGCTGCTCACATCGAATGGGTGCGCGACAAGCCCACTGTCGCGCGCGTAAATGAGATATCCCGCCGAAACGTAGCCGAACCTCGAGCCCCCGGCGATAACGAGCTCCTTGTCGCCGCCGTCGATGGACTGAACGTAGATGCCGCTGTGGGCGGGATCCTCATTCTGTGCGTAGTACAGAAATCGCTTCCCGTCGGGCAGAAACAAAGGATAGAGATGGGAGCGCTCCGCTTTGGCGGCGTCAGGCGTCGTGACTTCGGCCGCTGTGCCGCCGGCGGCCGGGACTCGCATAATCGGGCCTCGTATCGTCGAGAAGAGAATGGTTCCATTGGCATTCCACGTCCCGCCAGTCGGGATTAGAGAAAAACTGCACACCGCCTGCACGGCGCCGCTGGCGAGCTGAGCGAACTTCAGCCGGCCATCGGCGAAGAAGGCAACCGACTGCCCGTCGGGCGACCAGAAAGGCTGGACCCCTCCCTCGCTGCCAGGTATTGGCGTGAATTCCAGCGCGTCGAGCGATCGCACCCAGATCATGGACCGGCCCGTTCGCGTCGTCGACGACATCGCCAGTCGCGTCCCGTCCGGAGAAACCGAGACGAAGCTCGCCGTGGCGGTGTAACTGACCGCGCCCGGCGGCGCCACCTGGAACCGAACCGGCATCCTTGGCTGCGGCTCGTCTCGCCAGTAGGACGCGGCGGCCGCCGTTATGAGCGACGCCGCAATCACGACACCCGCAATCGCAAGGGCGCGTCGCATCGGAAAGCGCTGGCGGTCAGCGACTGCAGGCTGTGGCGCGGTGTCGAGGCCGGCAGCAAGCCCTTCGAGAGCAAACGCAAGATCGCGCGTCGACTGGAAGCGCCCTGCCGGGTTCTTTTCGAGGCAGCGGTCTACGATCCGTGCGATCCCGGATGAAACATTCGGATGCGTTTCGGACAGGTTCGGCAGGTCCTCTTGAAGGATCGCGGCAAACGTCTCGGGCCCGCCGCTCTTCGTGAACGGCGGCCGCCCGGAGAGCATCTCGTAAAGGACGGCGCCGAACGCGAATATGTCTGACCGGTGATCGGCCCGATCTCCACGCACTTGCTCCGGCGACATGTAACCGGCCGTGCCCATCACCATGCCGGGATGCGTGTCGAGTGCGCGGGTAGGGGAAGTGCCGTCGGCTGCCGCACTGACCGCCAGCTTCGCCAGCCCGAAGTCCAGAATCTTTGCGTGACCGTCGCCGGTCAGGAAGATGTTGTCCGGTTTCAGGTCACGGTGCACGATGCCCTTCTCGTGTGCCGCGGAGAGTCCCCGTGCGACATCCACGGCACTCTGCAGCGCTCGCCGCTGCGGCAAGCCCGAACTGATCTCCTGGAGCCGGCTCCGAAGCGTCTGGCCTTCGAGGAGTTCCGAGACGATGAAGGGCACTCCGTCGTGCTGGCCGATATCGTAGACCGCGAGGATGTTGGGATGGTTCAGCGCGGCTGCCGCGCGCGCTTCCTGTTCGAAGCGGTCGAGGTATTCACGATCGGCCGCAAAGTGCTTCGGTAGAACTTTGATCGCGACATCCCGGCCAAGCCGAGGGTCGCGGGCTCGATAGACCTCGCCCATGCCTCCGGCGCCGATGGGCGCGACAATCTCGTACGGCCCGAGATTCTGGCCAGGAGCAAACCGCATTTTCTGGGCGGATTATACGTGTCTGTCGGCTGCCGCGGTCAGTTCAGCACTTCTTCGTGCGACAGCCCGCCTGCACCAGCACATCCAGCACCTCGAGGAACTGCTGATGCGAAACCGATCCGCTCTGCCCCGGCCGGGTCTTGTGCGCGACGACCAGATCGAGAACCGGAAGGACGGTGATGTGCTGGCCGACGGCGCCGAGGCCTGTATAGGCGCCGCGATATCCGCCGGTATTCCACTGGCCGTCCCACACCCACCAGAGGTATCCGTAGCCCCACGGGCCATTGCGGCGTGCGGGAGGGTTCATCTCCGCGGCCGGCGTGAACGCCTGCGTGATCTCGTGGACCCAGGCGCGCGGCGTCACCTGACGTCCCGCCCAATTGCCCTCGCGCAGCATCAGATAGCCGATGCGCACCATGTCGCGGGTCGAGAAATTCATGTGATAGGCGAGATGCTGCGAGCGGCTCGCGTCCCCCGATTTCTGATGCGAGGCGCGATCGAAATCCTGCATGCCGATCGGCTTGACCAGGTCGGTTTCGAGCGCGTCGTAGATGTCGCGTCCGGTTTCCTTCTCGAAGATGGTGCCGAGCGCGTTGAAGTCCCAGTTGCTATACAGGTAGTAGGTTCCCGGCTGCTTCGAACCGCGCGGCGGCGCGCTCGCGAGATCGTCGCCGGCGTTCGAGGCCGCGTGATAGACACCGGAGCGTGCGGTGAGCAGGTCCTTGATGGTCGCCTGCTTCTCGCCCGGCGTCAGGCCGCCGATGTCGTCGATGCCAATCGCCGCCAGCGTCTTGTTCAGACGGACCTTGCCGCTCGCGACGTAATTGCCGAAGAGGATCGCCAGCACGCTCTTGCGCACGGACGCGAGGTAGCTGACCGCCTGCACGTCGCCGTACTGCATCAACGTGCGGCCGCCGGCGACCGCCATGAAGCCGGTCGTCGGCAGCTTCTGCAGGCGCGCCCGCACCGCGTCGAGATCCGCCTGCGTCCACCCGAGCTTCTCGGGCGCCGAGGCCTGCCATTCCGGCGAGGGATACGCGGCGCGGCCGGCGGGACGCGCCGCGCTCGTCTCGAAGCGCGCGCACCCGACGGCCAGCCAGATCGATGCGGCAACCGCGACGGCGGCGTTCACCGCAACGGACCTGCGGACCGACAGCAGCCGACGGAACGCGTGTGTCGTGATCATCATCGCGCGCTTAGAGGGACTGCTTGTCGAGTTCGGCCTGGAGGCTCTTCAGCTCCTTGATCAGATCGTCCAGGCGCCGGCGGGACTCGTTGCCGACTTTCTGATCCGCGCCGGACTCCGCGCGCGAGATGTTCGAGAGCTGATCGATCAGCATGCCCTGCTCGTAGATGCCTGGCGCGGTGACGAGCCGGGCCCAGAGCCGCTGCAGCGGATGCTGGTACTTCATCATCGCCAACCGACTCCCCCGCGCCCGGCGACGGCGGCAGCGGCACGCTCGCTTTCTGCATCGCCTGCTGGAGTCTCTGCTGGAACTGGCGCGCCTCGGTCATCGTGTCGCGCACGTGCAGCAGGAAGTTCTGCTGCTCGACGAGATCGGCGGCGTGATGCCGTCCTTGAGCACGCCCGGATCCGGCTTCACTTCGAAGGTTCGCGACTGCGTGACGATTCGCCGGCCGTCATCTTCACGGTGAACTTGCCGGGCGCCGCCATGACCCCGCCGTCCCACTGGAAGTTCCAATGGTAGCGGTTGTGCCCGGCGCGAATCGTCGGCGCCGCCGTGCCGCCGCGCCCGCGTCCCGCGGCGCGCATGTCGGGATCGGACGTGTCGGGCTCGTTGTCGCGCTGTCCGCGGCCGGCGCCCTGGCCGCGTCCGCCGCCCGCGCTGCCCTGCAGCGTGCGAACCGTGCGTCCGGTGCTGTCACGAATCTCCAGCGTCAGCGGTCCCGGTGAAGCCGTCGGGCAGCACATAGTCGATCGCCGCCGCGACCGGCGGGATACTGCGGGCCATCGGCCCCACGTCCGCCGCCGCCGGCGCGTCGATAGCGGATCACGTCGGCCGGCTGCAGCAGTGCCGGACGCGTCAGATCGAGCGCGCCCGCCTGCGCGGTGGCGGCGGTCGAGGTCCCGGCCGCAAGCTGCCGCAGCGGCGACACGTCATCCATGATCCAGAACGAACGCCCCATCGTGGCGATCACGAGATCATTGCGATGGATGCGGACATCGGTAACCGGCGTCGCCGGCAGGTTATGCTGCAGCGACTCCCAGCGTTTGCCGTTGTCGAACGAGACGAAGAAGCCGAACTCCGTGCCGGCATAGAGCAGACCCGTCACGCTCGGGATCCTCGCGCACGACCCGCGTCGGGTGATCTTCAGGGATGCCGTTCGTGCCGTCGGTCAGCTTCATCCACGTCGCACCGTAGTCGTTGGTGGCATAGATGTACGGCTTGAGATCGTGCTCGCGAAGGAAGCGATAGACGGCGATGTATGCCGGCCCTTCCGCCGCGGCGACGCGCCGATGTTCTGCACGCGTCCGCCCGGCGGCAGATCCTTCGGCGTGACGTTCTTCCACGTCTTGCCGTTGTCGCTCGTCACGTGAACGGGACCGTCGTTCGCGCCAACCCAGATGACGCCGCGCTCGATCGGTGATTCGTCCATCGAATAGATCGACGAGTACACTTCCTCGCCGGTGACGTCGCGGGTGATCGGATTGCCGGGCACGATCTGGTATTGCGGCTCGTTCGCCGTGAGGTCCGGGCTGATCACCTCCCACGTGACGCCATCGTCGGCCGTCCGATGCAGCACATGCGATGCCTGATACACGACGCTGCGGATTGTGCGGCGACACCATGACCACCGTCTGCCGCGGGAAGCGGAAGGCGATGTCCTTCGGATGATGGCCGTAGCGATTCTGCGGATAGATCCACTTGCCCTGCGACTGGCCGGTCTGTAGTTGAAACGCTCCACTTCCCCCTTGCACGCGCCCCAGACGACGCGGCCGTCCGGAGTCGGCCAGATGCCGCCGGTCTCGCAGCCTGAGGCCTGCGACCACGCCTGCGCGGGATGATCGAACCCGAACGACGACGTCGGCACGCTCGGCACGACGAGGTGGAGTTGTCCTGCTGCGGGCCGTAGAGCAGTATGGATACTGCTCGTCGACGGTGACCATGTAGAGCTCCGCGGTCGGCTGGTTGAGGATGCTCGACCACGTGCGTCCGCCGTCGCGCGTCACGTTGGCGCCGCCGTCGTTGCATTGAATCGCGTAATCCGGGTTGTCCGGGTTGAACCAGATGCCGTGATTGTCGGCATGCGGCGTCTGACGTCGTCTGGAACGACTTGCCGCCGTCGGTGGATCGATACTGCTGCACCGCTCCGACCCAGAGATCGTTCTCGTTCTTCGGATTGACGTCGACGTAGTGGAAATAGAACGGCCGCGCGCGAATGCCGGCTGGAGTTGTTCACCAGCTTCCAGGACGCGCCGGCATCCTCGGACTTGTAGAGGCCGCCCTCTGCGCCCGGCGCTTCGACCATCGCGTAGACGATGCGCGGATTGGTCCGCGCGACGTCGATGTCGATCTTGCCAATGAGCTTCGACGGCAGGCCGTTGGTCAGCTGCGTCCAGGTTTCGCCGCCATCGATCGACTTGAACATGCCGCCTTCGGTCGCGGGACCGCCGCTGACGATGTCCCACCCCTTGCGGAACCCGCGATACATCCCGGCATACAGCTCGTTCGGGATTGGCCGGATTGATCGCGAGCACGCGCGCCGCCGGTCTAGTCGTTCACGAACAGGGTCTTCTTCCAGGTCTTGCCGCCGTCGATCGTCTTGAAGATACCGCGCTCCGTCATTCGGACCGAACGGCGAGCCGAGCGCGGCGAGCCAGACGGTATCCGGGATTGGTCGGATGGACGATCACGCTGCCGATCTGCCCGGCGTCGTGCAGGCCGGCGAACTGCCACGTCTTCCGGCGTCAGTGGACTTGTAGACACCGCGGCCGATGATGACGTTGCTGCGGATCGGCCGCGCTGCCGGTGCCGACCCAGACGATGTTCGGGTTGGAATCGGCGACGGCGATCGCGCCAATCGAGCCGGTCGCGATCTGTCCATCGCTGATCGGGTTCCAGCGACTGACCGCAGTTCTCTGTCTTCCAGACCCCTCCGCCTGTCGCGCCCATGTAGAAGGTGCAGAGCTGCGTGCGGACACCTGACATCGCCGTGACTCGGCCGCCGCGTGTCGGGCCGACATTCCGCCAGCGGAGGTCCTGGACGAGCTTCGAGTCAAAGGAAACAGGAGCAGACGACACGCGCGCGGCAGACTGTGCCTGCGCAGCCGGCGTCGGTTCAGCGGCGGGACGCTGGACGATCAGCGCACCCGCCAGGATCGGCAGTGCGAGTGTGAGAATCGGATGGCGCATGTTGCGCGTGAGTATAACAGCCGCGTTATCGAAGCGTCGCGAGCCACAGGTTGGCTTCGGGCGCGTTGCGGCTGAAATAGAGCTGACGATCGTCGGCGGCCACGATCGGATTGTCGAGATAGAGGTCGGGAATCGAAAGAATCTCGCGCGTGAACCGCGAGGGCACGTCGAGGAGAATCAGCCGGCCCTCATACGCGAAGATCAGCCTGCGGCCGCCGCTGAGCCAGGTCGGATGATCGCCCGGCGTCAGCCGATCGAACGTGCGCGTGTCGCGCCGGTACAGCCATACGGCGCCGCTGCCGGCGCCGGCAATCTGTGAACCGTCCGGTGACCAGGCGAGAGGAGTAAAACCCTGGGGCGGCAGTGGCAACGCCTCGCCCTTCGTCAGCGTGCCGTCGCGAGCGACGCTGTAGACGTGGTTTTCGCCGCCGCGGAGATCGACCGCCACCAGCGACCTGCCGTCGGGGGCCCACACGGGATGCGCCTGTCCGCTGAGGATCTTCGACACGTGAAGGATCGCGCCGTCGGCGCGCGCGATCCACAGTTTGCTGACGCCGCCGGCGTTCGAATGAAACGCGATCATGCTGCCGTCGGGCGACCAGCGCGGACAGCCTTCCGACGCCGCGTCCCTGGTGATCGCTTTCAGCGCGCTGCTGTCCGCGCGCACGACGTAGATGTCGGACTGCGGCTGATCCGATGCGCCAACGAGCAACGTCCCGTCGGGCGACGGCTCGGCGCAGCGAAACGGAATGGAGCCGGCGCGCACCGGCGTCGGACTCCCGCGCGTTGATCGGGTGTCCGGGTCGTAGTCGATGCGCAGGAGCGTCGGACTCCATTCGGCGGTGGACCACGCGAGACGCCTGCCGTTCGCCGAAATCGCGAGTGACGCCGCGCGGCCAGCCTCGAGTGCCATGGCAACGGCGCGCCCAATCGAGGAGGCGCGCCGGCGATCCATCGCCGCCCGCCAGATGCCGACTCGCCCTTCTCGATCGCTGAGGAAGTACAGGAACGTGCCGTCGGACGACCAGACCGGATTCCAGTCGACGGCAGCGGACCCGCTCGCGGCCACCTGCCGTGCGTCGCCGCCGTCGATCGCGACCGTCCACAGGCCGGTCTCTCGTCGGCGCGCGAAATTGCCCGCTGAAGGAGGCGGCGGCGCGGCCCAGTACGCGATGCGGCTGCCGTCGGGCGACACCGAAGGCTGGCGGAAGTCCCCGCGAACGAGACGGGAAACGACGCGCGTGTCGACGGTGACGATCCAGCCCTCGCTGGCGCCCGCGCGGATTCCGGAAGGCAGATACGTATCGCCGGCCGGAACGCCGCTCCGCGGGTCGACACTGCTGCGCGTCGCAAAAACGATCGCGCGGCCGTCGGGTGTCCAGGCTGGGCTCGCGCCGAAGTTCGTCAGCCGCCGCAGGTCGCCGCCCGCACGATCGATGATGAAAATCCCGCCGCCCTGGTACGTGGATCTGAACGCGACGTGACGGCCATCGGGGGAGAACGCCGGATCGGATTCCTCGGCGCCGAGCGGCCGCGTCAGGTTCAGCGGCTCGCCGCCGCCGGCCCGCCGCACGAAGATGTCGCCGGTTCCCTCGGCGTCGCTCCGGTAGGCGACCGATTCCCCATCCGGCGACAACGACGGCAGCGCCTCGATGCCCAGCTCGAAGGTGAGCTGTTCGATTGACCCGGTGAGCGACCGTGTGGACAACGGCAGCGGCGTGCGGAACATCCATACCGCACGATCGACGGCGAGCCACAGGAGAATACCCATGGCGACGATCGCCCACAGCGGCGGACGTCGCCGGGGTTGTAACTCGGGCGTCAGCATCGGAGAACTGCGTCGGCGGTTCCGACGTCGGCAGTTCCGGCCTCGCCATCGCTGACGTAGTCGCGCTCGACGCGCCGCAGCGCTTTGTACCTCGCAAATGACGCCCGCTCGTCCTCGAGGCCGACGAGAGACCGGAACGTGCTGCCCCGGAACGTATGCGCGACCATCCCGAGCCCGTGGCGAAGGACGAAGCCAGGGCTGTGACGCAACACGGGCCAGAAGTGCCGCAGCTTCATCCACCGCTCGGCCCGCCAGCGGATGAACTCGATCTCCTCCGCGTCCAGGTGCTCGCTTCGAACGACGGCGGTCGTCCCGTCGTACTCGTCCACCCGCTCGTTGACGATCAAGCCGCGGTCGCGGAAGTCCTTCGTCATCGGCGTGCCGGGATACGGCGTCGGATGCTGGATGTAGGGCCAGTCGACGTATTGGCGCGCGAACGTGAGGTTCGCCTCGATCGATTCCCGGGTGTCGTCGGGATTGCCGACGATCAGCCCGCCGACCACGTACATGCCGTGCCGGTGGAGCACGTCAATCGCCGTCAGCGTCGCATTTCCGACCTGCCGCCCTTTTTCCCGGGCCGCGTTCTTCGCCCGCGCGCGGAGGAACGTGAGGTCGTGCTCGAGGATGTTCTCGATACCCAGGAACACGTAGCGGAAGCCGGCCGCGCGCATCAGCGGCGCGAGCGCCTCGCCGCGGGCCGCGATTGCCGACGTCATCGCCTGCACGATGTAGTCGATGTCGTTCATCCCGGCGTCGACGATTGCCCGGCACAGCGCTTCGAACCGCGCGACGTTGAGCGTGATGTTGTCGTCGACGATGAAGATCGCCGTGGCGCCGCGTTGCCGCGCGTCGGCGATATCGGCGAGCACCCGGTCGATTGACCAGGTATGAAAATTCCGGCCGCGCATCTCGATGATTGAACAGAAGCTGCAGTCGTAGGTGCAGCCGCGCGACGTCTCCACGACGTCGATCGGTCGGCCGATGAAGGTGTAGCCGCCGAGCACCCTCGCCGCACGGTTCGGCAGCCGGATCTCCTCGCCCGACAGCGAGCTGACCGCCCGATCGGGAGTCCGGACGAAGCGGTCCCCTTCGCGATATGAGAGACCGGCGACGCCGCTCACCGGCCGGTTGCTCTCGAGCGCGCGCAGCAGCTCGCGAAACGTGACGTCCCCTTCACCACGGACGATGAAGTCGATCGGCCAGTCGGGCTGTTCGTAGACGTCCGACGCCAGGCTGGGATCGTAGCCGCCGACGACGATCCGCGCGGACGGCCTCAGTGCGCGCACGAGCCGGACGATGTTCTTCGCGGTGTGGCGCTGGAAGGTCATCACCGACAGGCCGACCACGTCGGGCTGAATGTCGCGCACGAGACGCTCGATCGTCTCGCGGACGCGACGCTGCACGAGGATCAGATCGGCGATGGCGACGCGGTGATGCGGATCGATGTTCCCGGCGAGCGAGACGAGCGCGCCGTTCGGCATCCGCATCGTGACCGGAGCGGTATGCTCGAAGGAGTCCGGCATCGAGAGCAGCAGGATATTCATGGGCGTCCCGAATTCCCCTTTTTTGCCGTTAGGCCTATAGTAGCGCCGATCCCGGCTGATCGCAGGAGGGCGTCCGATGACACGCGAGGAAATCTTCGCCCTGTTCGCCCGGCGCGAGGCCGCGTGGCGCAGGCGTGATGCGGCAGCGCTTGCCGCCGACCACGCTCCCGACGGCGTCGTCGTCAGCCCGACCGGCGGCGTCCTGGAAGGACGAGCCGACATCGAACGAATCTACCGCGTCTGGTTCGTCGCCTTTCCCGACCTGACGTTCACCACCGAGGATCTGCTGGTCGACGACGACCGCGCGGCGCTGCTGTGCCGGGTCACCGGCAGCCACGCGGGAGAGTTCTTCGGGATGCAGCCGACCGGACGCCGCATCGAATGCTCCGGCGCGTTCATCTACCGGATTCAGAACGACCTGATCGTCCACGAGCGGCGGATCCTCGACTTCACCGGGCTGCTGGTCCAGGTGGGCGTGCTGCGCGCGAAGCCGGCCGGGTAGGCCCGCTATTCCAGCTCGCTCAGCACGCGATCGAGGACGGCACCAGCCGGTCCGCATCCTCGGACGAGAACGGCATCGGAGGACGGATCTTCAGGACGTTGTGGTCCGGCCCATCGGTTCCGATGAGAATGCCCTCTTCCTTCAAGCGGTTCACCGCATAGCTTGCCTCGCGGGGCGCCGGCGTGCGGGCTTCCGGGTCGGTCACGAGCTCAACCCCGAGAAACAGGCCGGAGCCGCGGACGTCACCGACAACGGGATGACGGGCGGCAAGCTCATTCAGAGATGCGAGCAGGGCACTCCCAACTCGCGCCGCGTGCGCGGTCAAGCCCTCCTGCTGCACGACGTCGAGGACCGCGATGCCGACGGCGCACGCAACCGTGCTGCCTCCGAAGGTGCTGAAGAATTCCATCCCGTTGTCGAACGCCTCGGCGATCGCCCTGGTCGTGACGACGGCGCCGATCGGGTAGCCGTTTCCGATTGGCTTCCCGAGCACGACGATGTCCGGCACGACGTGCTGGGCTTCGAAGGCGTAGAAATGCGTGCCCATTCGTCCATACGCCGTCTGCACTTCGTCGGCGATGCACACTCCTCCGTTCGAGCGGATCGATTGATAGACCTGCGCGAGATAGCCCGGAGGCATGATGATCTGGCCGGCGACGCTGGGAGCGCTCTCGGCGAGGAAGGCGCCAATCCGATGGCCTGAACGCTCCGCCGCTTCGACAATCGCCGCGGCGTCGTCCGCGTACCTCGCGACCGGTTGCCGCGTCAGTGCCGCGATGGCGGCCTCGATATCCGTCAGGTACTGGCGCGACGTGCACCCACGGCTGACGCCCTTCCCCACCCGGACCGTCGAACTTGTACGGACTGATCTCCGTGAGTGTCGTCGTGATGCCGTGATACGCGTGCTCCAACACGACGACGCCGCGCTGCCGGGTGTATGCACGAGCGAGGCGCAGCGCCAGCTCGTTGGCTTCGCTGCCGGAGTTGACGAAGTAGCAGACGCTCAGCGGCGCCGGCAGCGTGGACGTCAACGCCGCGGCAAATCGTTCGAGCGAGTCGTGGAGGTAGCGTGTATTCGTGTTGAGCGTCCGCAGCTGCCGTGCCGCGGCTTCGGCGACCCGCGGGTGGCAGTGCCCGACGTGCGGAACATTGTTGTAGCCGTCGAGGAAGCGGCGGCCGTCGGCATCGAAGAGGTACGGCATCCACCCGCGCACGATCGTCAACGGCTCGTCGTACGACGGCCTGACGCTGGGGCCTATCTGCGCGCGTGCTTTCCGCGCCGAACCGGGCGTGGCCGCGGCGACCCCGCGCGGCAGCACATTGTCGGGAATTCGAAGCAGAAGGTTGGGATCGGGAGAGAGCGCAGCCCACACGTCGGAATCGGCGGGACGGCTGACGCCCGGCACGTCGCAGCCGCGATCGAGCAGATCGGTGAGCAGTTGCAGGTGCAGGTGCGGAACCCAGCCGCCGTTCACGTCTGCGCCGCCAATCGCGCCGAGGATCTTGCCGGCCTTTACACGCGTGCCGCTCTCGAGGCCGGCAAGCGACTCGCGCGTCAGGTGCCCATACAGCGTAAAAAACTCGTCCCGCTCGTCCGTCTCGTGCCTGAGGATGATCACCGGGCCATAGTCGAGCGGCTGGCGATTGTCCGCGAACGCGTGAACCGTTCCATCGAGCGCGGCGCAGACGGGGGTTCCCTCCGGCGCGAAGAAATCCACGCCGAGGTGTACCGTGCGGCGCTCGCCATCCTCGGCCGCGGCAAACAGCGCGGAACTATAAAGGATGCGAGGCTCGAGATAGCCGCCGGCGGCGACCTGGGCTCCAGCCGTCATCATGGCCTCGGCAATCCTCTTCCCGAGCGGTCCGGCCGCATTTTCCTCGGGATCGCCGCTCACGAGCGGACTGGCCACGCCAAGATCGAGCGGCATCATCGCGTCGGGTGATCCGGCCGCGCCGCCGAGGACCGGGCTCGAAGGCGCCGGCCGGTTCGTCAGCCACCGCGCGACGCGAACGGCCCGAGGCGAGGCATCGAGTCCGCAGGCGAGCCGGAAGGCTGCCTCGGCGAAGCGCGGGTGGATCGCAAGCAGCGCCGGCAGCGTCCGGCGGATGCCCTGCTGGCTGATCGTCAGGTACGGATCATCGGGACGCTGCTGTCCCTGATCGATGGCGAGCACGACACTGAGGTACAAGCGAAGCTTGACGAGGTCGAACAGGATCGACAGCTCTTCATCATTGAGCGGATTCGCCGAGTGGTATCCCCTCACGATGTGTGCCGCCGCCGCAAGCGGATCCCGTTTGTCGAGCACCGCGTATGCGATCGCCACCGCGAGATCGGCGACGGTGACGGTGTGAAGCATGTCGCCGAAGTCGATCAGTCCCGACACGTGCAGATCGCGCGTCGCGGGCGTCCCCAGCACCAGGACGTTGTAATCGTTGGCGTCGTTGTGCGCGATCGATCGGCGCAGCGTGCCGAGGCGCGGCGGCAGGCTCGCGTTCATCTGCTCCAGATCGCGCGAGACGAGCGCGTTCAACTCTGCATCCGCCAGGCGCGGCGGCGCGCTCACGACCGTGCCGAGCGCATGGGCGAGGTCCCAATGGAACTCACGATGCAAAGCTGGATGATCGAAACCCTCGAGCGCACGATCCAGCTCGGCGACGCGCCGGCCGAGATCTTCGAGAAGCGCAGGCGGATGATGCCGAAGCGATCCGAAAGGCACGCCCGGGAGCCAGGTCACCAGGCGGACGAAGTGCCCTGACGACGACTGCGCGATCAGATCGCCGGCGACCGAGGGCAGCACCCGCGGACAGAACGGCACGCGATCCGCCAGATGGGTCATCGCCGCATTCTGTGCATCGAGGATGGCCCGCGGCTCCGTTCCGTTCGCGTATTTGAGGACGAAACGTCCGCGATCGCTCTCGAGCAAGAAGTTCTGATCGCGCTCGCTCGGCAGCGGCCGCGCCTCGGCCTCGACACCATAGAGCTCGCGAGCCTCGCGAACCGCTTCGACTACCGCCATCCTGGGCGCGCGCTGCAGCAGCGACATCGGCTCAGATTATGGCACCCTCAGTCCGCGATTGGGACGCCCCGTCCCACGAGCGAACAGCCAGGCCGGCGAAATCTCCGTGTTCTCCGCTCCAGTTGCCAGGCATGTAAGATGCTGCGGACCACGGCATGATTCAGGATCTGCGTTTTGCCATCCGTTCACTGTCGCGGGCTCGCGGCTTCTTCGTAGCGGCCGTGCTGACGCTGGCGCTCGGCGTGGGCGCGAACACGATTGTCTATGCCATCGTGAACGGGTCGATCATTCGCCCGCTCCCCTTCGGCGAGCGGAGTACTCGGCTCATTACGGTGCACTCCACGCATCCCACGCAGTCGCTGGATTGGGATGACGCCGACGTGTCATACCCCGATCTGTTCGACGTCCGTGAGCGCGCGCAAACGTTGGACGGCCTGGAAGGCGTGCTCAATCGCAACCTGTCGCTGACCGCGACCGACACGACGGAACGCGTCAGCGGAGCGTCCGTCACGCCGGGCCTGTTCACGCTGCTTGGCGTGCGTCCAATTCTCGGTCGGGACTTCCGGGAAGACGACGGCGCCGAACCAGGGTTCGAGTCGGTTGCAATCATCAGTCACCGCCTGTGGCAGCGGCTCTTCGGGGGCGACGAGACCATCGCCGGAAGGGCGATTCCGGTGAACGGGCGTGCACTGACGGTCATCGGCGTCATGCCGGAGAAATTCGCCTTTCCCGTGAATCACGACGTATGGCTGCCGTATCGAGCCCAGCGGCAGGAGCTTCGCGGCCGCCGTAATCTGCTCGCTGTCGGCCTCCTACGGCCCGGCATCGAATTGAGACAGGCCCGAGCCGAGCTCGCTGCGCTTGCGTCGTCGCTCGAGACCACCTATCCGGAGACGAACCGCGAGTGGGGATTTCATGTTCTTGCGCTTCGGGACCTCTTCGTTCGTGAGGGAACCCGCAAAGGCCTGACAGCCATGTTGCTCGCCGTGGGGCTGGTTCTGCTCGTCGTGTGCGCGAACGTCGCCGGCCTCCTCGTCGCACGCGGCGTGGGGAGAGAGCGGGAATTGACCGTCCGCGTGGCTCTCGGCGCAAGCCGCGCCCGAATAATGCGACTGCTGCTGGCCGAAAGCCTGATCCTGGCGGTGGTGGGCGGACTGCTGGCGCTCCTGACGGCAAGCTGGGGTCTCGATGCGTTTGTCGCATCAGTGCCGGAGCCGACTGTTTACTGGGCGGAGATGACCGTCGACGGCCGGGTGCTGGCATTCACGGCGGTTGTCACGATGCTGAGCGCTGTTGCCAGCGGGCTCCTGCCGGCGCTCCGGCTCGGCAGGCTTGGCGCCTCGTCCGGCGCCTTGCAGGCAGGCCGCGGATCCGTCATGACCCGGGAGCAGCGACGGCTCCAGGGACTCCTCGTGGCGGGTCAGGTGGCGCTGAGCTTCGTGCTGCTCGTCGCTGCAACGCTGAGCGCCCGGAGCGCATTGATGCTCCAGCACGCGGATACCGGTTTTGACCCGTCACCGCTGCTCAGCTTTCGTGTTTACCTCGCGGGTAATGCCTACGACGATCCCGGCGAACGCGCCCGCGCGGTCGATCAACTCGTCACCCGTCTCCACGAGCTGCCCGGCGTGCAGGCTGCCGCGGCAACAGGGGCGATTCCCGGGGATGACGGCGGCGAAGGCATCATGCTGATCCCTGTCCGTCCAACGGGAGTCGATCAGCGGGTGGGCGCCCAGGTCGTGCCGGTTACCTCCGCGTTTTTCGATGCGATGGGATTGACGCTGATCGAAGGGCGCACGTTCTCCTCGACCGAAATGACGCGTCCCGACGACACGTCGGTAATTATCAACAAGCGGCTGGCGGATCTCTTCTGGCCGCATCAGAGTGCCGCCGGCCGCGAAATACGCGTCGCCGTCGGCCGGAATATCGACACCGTGCGCGTAATCGGCGTGGCGCCGGACGTCGTTTACGAAGAACTGGGCGAGGAGACCCCGCAATCACAGCTGACGATTTACGCTCCGTACGTCCGCTCCGGATGGCGGACGATGGCGATGCTGGTGCGTGCGGAGACGAAGCCGGAAACGCTTGCCAGCGCGGCCCGCGACGCCGTGCGCTCGACGGACCCGGCGTTTGCCGCCTTCGATCTGATGACGATGGCGGAACGCAGACGCGTGACCTCATGGGGCGAACATTTCCTCGGGCGTACTTTTTCAGCGTTTGCGCTCGCGGCCGTTTTTCTTGCCTGTATCGGCGCGTACGGGTTGACGGCGCACGCCGCCGCGCAGCGCACGCGGGAGATTGGCATCCGCATCGCCATTGGCGCAACGCGACCCGACATCCTTCGACTCCTGCTCGGAGGCGGGACGCGTCTGGCGGTCGTTGGTGCCTTGCTCGGCCTGCCGCTCGCCCTGGCGGCGGCCAGGTTCCTCGAAGGGGAGCTGTTTCGCGTGAGTCCATGGGCGGCGGGAATGTGGCTCGCCTTGCCGTTGGTGCTCGTGGCGGCAGTTCTGCTCGCCAGCTATCTGCCGGCGCACCGCGCGAGCCTCACGGATCCCGCCATCGCGCTGCGGCAGGATTGAGGCGGGATACACTGCCTCGCAGTGCCTGAACTGCCTGACGTCGAGCTGTATATCCACGCGCTGAAGCCGCGGATCCTCGATCAGCCACTCGAGCGGTTCCGCATCGGCAATCCGTTCATCGTGCGAACGATCGAGCCGCGTCCCGAGGATCTCGAGGGCCGCGCCGTCGCGGATATCCGGCGGATGGGCAAGCGTCTCGTGTTCGCGTTCCCGAACGACCTCTTCCTGCTGCTGCACCTCATGATCGCGGGACGGCTGCGCTGGCGCGAGAAAGGTGCGCCGATTCCCGCCAAGGTGGGACTTGCCGCGTTCGACTTCCCCGCCGGCAGCGTCATCCTGACCGAAGCCGGCTCGCGCCGGCAGGCCTCCATCCACATCCTTCGCGGACACGAGGCGCTGCAGGCGATGAACCCCAACGGCCTCGAGGTGCTGGAGGCCACGGCGGCGGAATTCGCGACGCGGCTTCGCTCCGAGAACCACACGGTCAAACGCGCGCTGACCGACCCGCACATGTTCAGCGGCATCGGCAACGCGTACTCGGACGAGATTCTGCACGCGGCGCGGATGTCGCCGCTCAAGCTCACGGCCACGCTGACGGACGCGGAGACGGAGACGCTGTTCCAGGCGACGCGCGACGTGCTGACCGACTGGCAGCAGCGGCTGCGTGACGAAACGGGCGAGGACTTCCCGGAGAAGGTGACCGCGTTCCGCCCGGGAATGGCCGTGCACGGCCGTTACGGCAAGCCGTGTCCGGTCTGCGGCTCACCGATTCAGCGAATCGTCTACGCGCGCAACGAGGCCAACTACTGCAGCCGCTGCCAGACCGGCGGACGGCTGCTCTCGGACCGGTCCCTGTCGCGGCTCCTCAGAGAGGACTGGCCGAAGACGCTCGACGAGCTGGAAAAACGCCAAAAGCGCCGAAAATAGAACGAGATGAGCCGCCTCCGCGCGGTTTTGCGCCTTCCTGAGCAGGAGGGCAAACAGTGGCGCGGCGGTGGATCATGTTCAACGGCGTGGGACTGCTGGGGCTGGTGGTGCAGCTGGCAACGCTGGCGTTGCTCGTTCACGGTCTTGGCTGGCATTATCTGATCGCGACGGCTGTGGCTGTCGAGGCGGCGGTGCTGCACAACTTCGTCTGGCATCAGCGCGTGACGTGGCGCGCGCGTCCGGCGGCGGGAACCGCGACCGTGCTCGGACGCCTCGCTCGCTTTCACCTGCTCAACGGTTCCGTGTCGCTCGCCGGCAATCTGATCTTCATGGCCTTGCTGACGGGTGGACTCGGCATGCATCCCGTCGCCGCCAACCTCGTCGCCGTGCTCGCGTGCTCGCTCGTGAACTTCTTTGCAAGCGAGGTCCTCGTGTTCAGAGCTGCAGTGATTGCGTTGATCGTGCTGCTTTCACCGGCGACGCTGCCTGCGCTGCAGGCCGAGGAAACCAGCGGATCTGCGAGCGCCGACGCTCGCGGCCTGGCAGAAGTACGAACAGGCGGTCGACGCGAACTACAGCGAAGGCCGGCGCCGTCGGATCCGTTTTTCGTCCACGACGCGTTCAAGCAGCCGGCCGGCTGGCGGGACCAGGCGCGAAGCGGCAGCATCGTCATGTTCCAGCCGGATCGCCCGACGCCAGGCGGATCGACGATTGAAGTGCCCGACGGAAGGATTCACCACTGGGTCGGCGCGGTATTCGTTCGCGGCGCCACGCTCGACGCGGTGCTGACGCGGCTCCGCGCCAACGCCGGCCGCGAATCGGAGTCCTACACGGATGTCGTCAGCTCGAAGCTGCTCAATCGAAACGGGGATCGCCTGCAGGTGTTCATGAAGCTGAAACGCGAGGCGCCGCTGATCACCGTGATGTACAACACCGAGCACGAGGTCGAGTACCGCACGATTGCGGCGACGCGCGCGTCCAGCCGGAGCACCGCGACGAAAATCGCGGAGCTTGCCAAGGCCGGCACGGCAGCAGGAGCGCGAAAAGCCGCCCGGCAGCGATTCGGGATTCCTCTGGCGGTTGAATGCCTACTGGCGATACGAGCAGGTCCCGGGCGGGGTGCTGATTGAATGCGAATCGGTCAGCCTGAGCCGCGACATTCCATTCGTCGTCCGTCCGTTTCTGACCGGCAGCGGTGACGAAGATCGCGCGCGAGTCGCTCGAGTCGACGCTGCGCACGCTGCGGGGAGTCCTATCAGCCCCGGAGAAGTCGGCGAAGCCCTAGCTACTTGAATAGATCGTCGAACGCCTTCCGCGCGCTCGGCGCGCCGGTGCCGCTGGTGGACGACTTGGTCTCGCGTTCGACCGTCGTCCGTGGCTCGTAGAACGTGCAGGTGTTGCGGGCATCTTTCGGGGAGACGCGCGCCGGGATCTGTTTCTGGCATTCGAACGCCGCGCTGCTATCGAAATTCGCGCACTGTGCACATGAGTGAAGATCGGCGCCGCATCGCGCGCAGGTGCCTTCCGCGCTCCATGCCGCCGCGACGGTCAGCTCGTTGCCGCAGCGGGCGCACTTCACGACCTCGCGGAACCCCGGCATATTGAAGGTTTTTGGCGCAAGCGGCGGCTGGCCGCGCGGCGCATATTCCTTCTTCTCGGCGGGCTTGTGCGACTCCCCCCGGCTCGCGACGGTCGTCGTCCTGGTAACCGCTCTGGCGGTATTTTCGGTCAGACATGTGAATCCTTGTTCTTTCCTGGCCGGCGAGAAACGCGCCTGTTCACGAAAGCACGCCGATTATACGCTTGTGCCAGCCGGAACCGTTGCCGAGCCGTCGGCGTATAAGCCGTGAGGAGCACCGCCCAGTGTCCAATGACATCTCCGTCGCACGGGCCCCGCGCTGGTCCTGCCGCTGTTTCTGCTGTCGACGTTCACCGCGACCGGCTGCGACATCGTCACCGCCGATCGCTGCAAGCACCAGGAAACCGCGGAGTGGCGGAAGACGTACGAGGTGCAGTCCGGCGGGACGGCTGGAGGTACCAACATGAACGGCCTGATCGAAGGTCGAGCCGTCGGCCGGCAAGACCATCGAAGTGGTGGCGGTCAAGACGGCACGCGGCGCGACTCTCCCGAGGACGCGAAACAGGCGCTTGGAGACATCGAGATTGTCGAAACCGCGGACTCTGCGGGCGTCCGTAGGTGGAGACGAAGAGCAGGCGCACGCAGGGATGGTTCGGCGGTCGAACGGCCCAGATCAAGTACACCGTTCGCGTCCCTGAGGGCGCTGAACTCGAAGTTCTCGACGATCAACGGCGGCGTCGAGCTGCGCGGCGTCTCGGGCGACGATCGAAACCGAAACGACGAACGGCGGCATCGTCGCTCACGACATGGCCGGGACATTCAGCGCCAGCACCACCAACGGCGGCGTCGAGGTGGACATGGCTGCAGTCTCGGCGAAGGCGGGGCGCGGCTCGAGTGCACCAACGGCGGCATCGGCCTGCGGCTGCCGCCGGATGCACAAGCGTCGATCTCCGCCAACCATGACCAACGGCGGCATCGACACCTCCGGATCTGAACCTCGAGAAGATCGAGTCGACTCGGCGGAAGCTCGAAGCAAAGCTGAATGGCGGAGGCGCGCCGGTGCGGATGTCGTGCACCAACGGCGGCTTCGAGATCCGCTCGCGCTGACTCTTACGCCTCCCGCGCGAGCGCTCAGCTCGCCCGGCGGCGCGCTTCCTTCGATGCCCGCCGCTGCAGCAGGTTGAGCACGGCGGCTTCGCTGACCGGCAGCGCATCGGCCATCCGCCCGCTGCGAGCCAGCGCGCGCGCAAGCGCCTTCAGCATCGACCCATCCAGGTACGCCTCGAAGATCGCCGGGTGGATGTAGCACTTCCGGCACACCGCCTTCGTGTTGCCCAGCCGCTTCGCGACCGCCTCGACGGCGCGGCACGATGTTCTTCTTTGCTTCGGCGTCGGATGCGAATGCCTCAAGCTCGTGAAGCAGCCGTGCGGCGAGCACCGTGCCCGCCCAGGTTCTGAAGTCCTTCGACGTGAAGTCGTGATCGCCGATGCGCCGCAGATAGTCGTTCACGTCCGACGAGCCGATCGTGTGTCTTTCACCGTTCTCGTCCAGATACTGGAAGAGGTCGTAGCCCGGTAGATCCTGGCATTCGCGGACGACGCGGGCGAGCCGCCAGATCGTCGAGATCGACTTCGTGCTCCACGCCGCTCTTGCCACGGAACGCGAATCGCACGCGTCCGCCTTTCACCTCGACATGTCCGTCGCGCAGCGTCGTCAGGCCGAACGATCGATTGCTGCGCGCATACTCATCGTTGCCGACGCGAATCAGCGTCTTCTCGAGCAGCTGCACGACGGCAGCCAGCGACCTTCTCCAGCTTGAGGCCCGGTTTCCGCAGGTCGGCGTTGGTGCGCCGCCGGATCGCCGGCAGCGCGCGGGCAAACCCGATCAGGCGGTGATACTTCGTTTCGTCGCGCACCTCGCGCCATCTCGGATGATAGCGATGCTGCTTGCGCCCGCGCGCGTCGCGGCCGGTCGCCTGGAGATGGCCTCGCGGATCCGGACAGATCCAGACGTCGGTCCACGCCGGGAGGTATCACCAGACTGTGTATGCGCTGCAGCTCGCGGCGATCGCTGAGGCGCTTTGCCGACGGCGCGATGTAGAGAAGCCGCGGCCGTTGCGGCGGCGGGAGATGCCTGGCTTCGTGTCGGTCGTGTAGCGGAGACCCGCGGCGTGGGCCGACTCGACGGGATGCGGAGCCGTCGGAAAGGGAATCGTCTTTGCCATCTCCTGCCGGGGAAACTGCAAAGCCGCGCGCCGGACTACTGTGCACGCAGCCGCGGAGCCAGCCGTGGTCGGCGCCGGCCCCGAGGATCAACCGCACGACCTGATCGTAGCTGCCGATACCGGCTTCGACCCTGTTCGCGCGCAGGAAGACGTCGTAGGTGTCTCGCGCGATGTTCCGCACGACTGGCTGGGAGCGCGTCCAGCGCGCTCGCGATCGCGCGAAGTCCGCTTGCGGACCCGGATCGAGCACCGGCGCAATGGCGCCGCCGGCTCTCTCGCGGCATGTCAGAAACCACCTGGCCGTACATCGCCATCCACCCGCTGTACTCCGCAAGCGCATCGCCGCCGAGACAGGTGAGCCAGGCGATCAGGTTCGCTCCGCCTCGTCGGCGTACCCGGCGAGATGTGCCCACTCGTGCGCGAGACGAATGGCTGCTCGATCGGCAGGACCTCGGGGTTGACGATGATCTCCAGGAAGAACGGAACGGTCATCCCATCGATGGCGGCCCAGCGGAAATATGCCTCGAGCACCGAGCTCTTTGACACGCCGGGCACAGCCTTCCTCGACGCGCCGAGCCTGAGCTGGGCGCGGGCGAATGCGTCCTCGAGGGCCGGTCCCGGCGGCGGCGTCGTGTGCGCCTGCGCGTAGAGCGCGTTGATCCGGCGGGTGGCATCGCTGGCGAACCGCACCGCCGCTTCCTCGGTCACGCGGGCGTCATCGAGTTCCAGCTTGTCCCTGAGCGGCACACGTTGGTAGTTCAGTCCCCAGAGAAGAAGAAAGAGCAAGTAGGTGGCGCACACGAATGTGAGAAGGCCGAACGCGGCGCGCGCAAGCGCGCGCGCCGGTTCCTTCGAGCGCACCGCGCGGACCAGCCGCCAGATCGCCCAGGCGATCAGCACCACCGCGGAAACGTCGAGCAGCGCGACCGGAATGCGGTTGGTCAACGGCGTCACGAAGGACTGAACCAGTGGATACAGTCCCTGTGAGTACCATCGCTCGACCGCCGGGCGCGGCAGCGGCACCAGAGCAGCGGCAGCGGCAAGAGCCAGAACACCTAGTCGGTAGAACACAGGTCGCCCGGAACGTTATTTGCTAAGCTCTGACGTATGACCATCACCGACAGAGTAACGCGCTGGGGCGCCCTCCGTATGTCGCGCCGGTTGAGGCGGTCGGTTCCCGTCATCGGCGCCCTTCTCGCGATCGCGGCGGTCGCCACGACCATGCGGCGGAAAGGTGTGATCAGTGGAGCGCTCGACACGGGCCTCAACGCCATGCCGTTCGTCGGCGCGGCGAAGAACGTGTTCGAGGTGGCTCGCGGGCGCGACATCTTTCCGGACAAGTACCCGGTCAACGCACGCCGATAAGGATCCATCCGGCCCAATAGAACGGCGCCGAGTGTCCTTCGCTCGCCCGCACGTCGGATTGCGCGGCACGAAGGGCGCTTTCGGGCCGCTCGCCCGCGCGCACTCTCCTGTGGAACCCGGCCAGCAGATCATCGGCCGCGGCCGTTTGCGTCGGCCACCGCGCCATCAGGAGCGACGGCACGCCGGCGGCGCGCCACGCCCATTGTACCGAGCGCGGCCTCGTCTGCGGCGTCACGCATACTCATCGCGGACGCATCCGACAGGATCGCCAGCCGCGCCGTCAGCGTCAGGTTCATCACGTCCCTCGCGTCCAGCCTCGCATCGTTCGCGGCATCCGGAGGGTTTGCCGCGGGCTCGCCGGCCAGCAGCAACGGAGAGAACAGTGCGCCAGCGCCGTTGATGCGAAACGGCAGCGCCAGGTGAATGACGTCGGCAGCCGGCAGCTGCTCGCGCACGGCGGGCTCCGTCGCATCAACGCCGGACAGCGACGTGACCCGCTCCGGCGCCAGATCGCCGACGACGCGCTTGACTTCGGCAGTCGCGCTACCGGGTTCTCTGAGGCTCCAGCCTGGCGCGGTCTGCTGGACCCGCGCACGGAGTGACTCCGCCAGCGCCGGAGCGGCGGCGGTAAGGGTCCGGCCGGCGTCCGCGTCGGGTGCAGCATGCGGCGGGACGCGCGCGAGCGCGGTCGTCGACGAGGCGTACGAGACCGCCGTCAGATCGCCGAGATATTTGTCCGCGATCGGCATCGCGTCGAACGGCACGCGCCAGAGAATCTCGTGAGGCACGACGATCAACCGGATCGCCTGCTTCATATACTCGATGACCTCGAGCGGCATCACGTCAGCGGCGAATGCTCCGGCGGCGCGGCGCCATTCCGTGACGTCCTGCAGGACATCCGCGCTCATGAGCCGGGCGACATGCTCCGCGACTTTCTGGCGCGTCACCGGGCGGACCTGCGCGGACAGCTGTGTCTCGCCTTCGCGCTTCCTCGCAGTCAGCACCAGGGTGTCCTTTTCGTCGAGCACGAACTGCACGATCGTGTCGCCGTCGACGAGGACCGAGGCGAGTTCCGTCGAGGCGACCGGATCCATCAGCCCGCGCCACGTGCGAAGCTCCGGCAGCCGCAGGAAGAGGGCGTCCTGCCGGGAGAGGCGGCGGGCGCCGGCATCCGCCGCAGCGGCTTCGAGCGTCAATACCCGCGCCGCGTCCGGTTTCGGCAAGTTCTTTTCGCGCGACAGCTGGGCGTGAAGCGTGGCGAGCTCCACCGCGATCGCGCGTTCCTCGTCACGCTCGGCGGCGGTCATGCCGCGGGCGATATCGCGCTCGGCCGGCGCCAGCCCCAGCCGGAGATCGTGAACGCGCATCCGCTCGCTCGCGTCGAACGCGGCAGCGGCGTCGCCCGCTTCGGCGTGCAGCACCGCCAAGGCTGCGAGCACCGACGAGCTGTCCCGCGCGACGGGTTTCGCGGGCTGCGTCCGCGACTCCTCGATCAGATTGTCGACGGCGCGGAGCGCGGCCCTGGCCGCCGCGAGCGCCGCGTCGCGCTCGCCCAGCTTGCGCAGCGCGCGCGCCTCGGACAGCAGCGCGCGCCACACGATATCGTCGTTCGCGAGCGCGATGCCGAGCTGACGGGCATCCGCCGCGGCGGCAATGGCGGCCTTCGCGTCGCCGCTGCCGAGCAAGGCCTGCGAGAGGCCGATGCCGGTGCGCGCGCTCTGCTCACGCAGTTTCAGGCCGGTGAACTGCTCCAGCGCGAGGCGATAGCTCTTGATCGCGTCGGCGAACTTTTCCTGCGCGGCCTGTGCGAACCCCAGGCCGGCGGTCGCGGCGGCCACGCACGGGATGTCCGTGACGCTCGCACAGCTCATGCGGCCCCTCGTGTAGCTCTCCTCCGCAACAGGGAATCGCGCCGCGACGAGATCCATCAGCGCGATCGCCTGCCACGCGCGGCCGGCGTTGGCGAGATCCCGCGCCGCCTCGAAGTGCAGCCGGCTCTCGTCGAATGTCTTCCGGGCGACGTCGACGTTGCCGAGCAGGTAGTGCGCCTCACCCAGGCTCAGCGTCGCGTTGCCCTGCGCGACCCGATCGCCTCGCGCGATCGCCTCCTGCAGCACTCCGGTGAACGCCTCGAGCGCGCCGGCAAAGTCTCCCCTCGCGAGATACACGCGGCCCAGCCCGTCGAGCGCGCGCGATTCGCCGGCCGGGTTCACGATCTTCCGGCTCAAGTCGCGGCTGCGCGAGTACCTCGCGGATCGCGCCGTCGAAATCGCCCTGAAGATAGAGGATGTTGCCGGTGCTGACGAGCGAGGTGGCGATCAGCGACTCGTCGCCGAGCCGTTCCTGGATGGCGAGCGCTTCCCGGTACGCCGTCAGCGCCGTGCTGTACTCGGCAGTCGCGTAGCGAATGGTGGCGATGCCCGACAGCGCCGCCGCGATGCCTTCGTCGTTGCCGCGCTCGCGCTCGATCGCCAGACGCTGCTCGTAGGCGTCGAGCGCCGCCGGAAGGTTCTGCCGGAAGTAGTACCAGTTGCCCAGGTTCTGCAGCGCTTCCGCTTCGTACTTGCGATCCTTGATGTGCCGCGCCACCTCCAGCATGCGCTCGGTACGGAACCTGCGCCGCAGCGTGCCTGCCCTGCTGCGCGAGATCGCCGCCGATGCGGGAGATCGACAAGAGCAATCGTTCGGTGAGCAGCTCCGGCTCGGCCGCCAGCAGCCTGGCGCGCTCCTCGCTGCCCGGCGTTTCGACGAGGGCGTGCGCGAGATCGTCCGTCGCCGGTCCCTCGCGCAACAGCTTCCAGTCGGGTCCCTCGCGAACGAACGTGAGGCTCAGCTGCATGCGGCTCTGGCGCGTCACCGGCGGCGCACCGTCGACCCTCGGCTTTTCCGTGCGCATGCGGGTGGCGGAGACGCGCACCCGCATCCGGTCGCCCAGCGGCATCACTTTCGTGATCTCGATCTCGGAGAAGACATCGTCGCCGGTATCGAACACGTAGGACAGCATCTGCCGCATCTGCGCCGCCGGGCGGCTCGACGACGCGCTCCAGAGCGACAGATACGCCTCGACGTCCTCTTCCTGCTGCGTCGTGAAGTAACGCTCGACCGCCGACTGCAATTGCGGATCGATGCTCTCCTGTGCGGGCGGCAGCCCGCACAGCAGTGGGATTTGGAACACCAGCAGCGGCAGGTAAGGCACCGGCATCAGTGCAGGCTGAATCGGACCGTGACGGTCATGAGTACGGGTACGGGCTGGTTGTTCAGCAGCGTCGGAGTATACCGCCAGCGCTCGACCGCGCTCACAGCCGCCGCATCGAGCAACGGCTCGGACCGCAGCACCCTGACGCGAACCACATTCCCGTGCTCGTCGATCGTCGCTTCCATGATGACAAGCCCTTCCTTGCGCGCTGCAATGGCGAGCGGCGGGTACAACGGCGCGGCGTCGACGATCTTCTTCGGCTCGCGAATCACCCCGCCAATCCGAACCGGTTCACGTGGCGGCGGGGGCGGCACGACGACCGCGTTGGTGGCGCCGAGGCCGCCGAAATCGACCCCCGACGGTGCGCCGGGCGTGCCGATTGACGGTACACCCGAGGGATCCGAAACCGACGCAACCGGAATCCGTGTCTCGGGCTCGAGTCGGTCCGGGGCGACTGTCGGCGCGGTGACACTTGGCGCTCCCGTCGTCGGGCCTTTCGGTGGTGGTGGATTCGGCGGGACAGGCGGTTCTGGTAGGCCGCTTACATAGGCGCTCGCGATGCGCGCCGGACCAGGTATCCAGTCGTTGTCCGAAACCAGCGGAACCAGGAGGAGCGCGGCAATCGCGCCCCCGTGCAAGGCGATCGACAGCGGCATCAGGTTCCGGCGGCGGGTACGGCCGCCGGCGTCGGACGTACGCAGGACGTCTTCAAGCAGCTCGTGGGCCATGGGCAGCTCCTTCGAAGTAAGAAGTTCGAAGTTAGAAGTAAGAAGTAAGAAGTTCGAATTGCCGAAGTGGAAGTGTTGACTTCGAACCTCATACTTCTTACTTCCTACTTCTTACTTAACTTCCCGAGCGCTCTCCCACTATAGACACCGCGCGGCCGCGCGGGTTCCTCGGGCGCGGATCAGGACACTACGACGGCTGCATCATGCCGCCGATCATCGCGGTGCCGAAGGCCATGGCCATCAGCATCATGCTGACGACGGAACTGGATCACGAATGCGATCAGCACCACGATCACGGGTTTCGTATAGTCCGGGTAATCCAGCACCGCTTTCACCGCGACCACCATCGCGGCAATCGACCAAAACCACAGAACGAACATGACGAGCCAGCCGAGGATCGGAATGATTGTTACGATGCCGAGGATCCCGGGAGCCGCCGCGAAGCCGATGACGCGAAATGTTTCGGGAAGGTCTGCTTTGGTCGCCGGATCGGGCATCAGCTTCGTCCCGATCAACCAGACCATGACGGCCCACACGCCATACGAAATCAACGAGATGATCGTGTTCGACAGGACCCCGGTGATGCCGCCCCAGAAGATGTTGCCGAGACCGGTGGACACCGCGGCCAGCGCGATCACGCCCACGGCCTGGCCGATCGCCGTCGGATCGCGCTCGATCTCCTCGAACGTGTTCGCGTCCAGCCGCAAGGCACCGACAACGCGTTCGCCGAAACTCGCCATCTAATCCTCCTCGATGCAGTGGCGGGAAGCCGCCAGCGTGCGCAAGTGTAGCGCACACCGGGCGGCGCCCCGGCTAGAATCTGCGCACATGCGCGCAGCAGGTAACGGATGGACGCGTTCCTGAACCCGAACGTCCGGCGCGACGACGGGTATCGCGGCCTGTTCGAGGCCGAGGAATATCGTGACGTCGCGGCGTTCTACGACGCGCGGCGCGATGCGCCGCCGACACCGCTCGTGTCGCTGCCCGGACTGGCCGCGCAGTTGTCGCTTGGCGGCGTGCACCTGAAAGACGAAAGTGCCCGCTTCGGCCTGAGCGCGTTCAAGATTGCCGGCGCCCGCTACGCCATTCACCGTATCGGCGCCGACGCGCTCCGAAGCGGCATCGTCTGCGCGACCGCCGGCAATCATGGACGGGCCGTTGCTCGCGCCGCCCGCGAGATCGGGGTTCCCTGCACCGTGTTCCTGCCGGCGCCGCACGAACGGGCGTCGGACCTCGAGCGCCGGACGCGCAGCGCCCGCGTCGAAGGCATGCGGCAGGACGGGGCGGCGAATCCTCGACGTCGCCGGCAGCTACGAGGAGGCGGTCGCCGAAGCCGCGGAGTACGCGCGCCGCGAGGCGGCGATGGTGATCTCCGACACCTCCTGGCCCGGCTACGATGAAATCCCCAGACTGATCATGGCCGGCTACACGCGCCTGTTTGACGAGGCGAGCCGTCAATGGCCCCGCCTACCGGACATCGTGCTGGTGCAGGGCGGCGTCGGCGGGCTCGTCTGCGCCGCGGCGAACTGGTTCGCATTCCAGTTCGGCGCCCGTCGTCCTTATCTGATCGCGTGCGAGCCGGAGTCGGCGGCATGCCTGCTGGAATCCGCCCGCGCCGGGCGCGTGGTAGACAGTCCCCGATCGCGCCCGAGCCCAGCGCCGAGCCCGGCAGCGTAAGCACCATCACCATGATGGCGGGCCTTCGCTGCGCGGAACCATCAGCGGCCGCCTGGCCGTCGATCCAGTCCGGCATCGACGCGTTCGTGGCGATTCCGGATTCCGTGGTGCTCGAGGCCATCGAGCGCCTTCAATCAGCAATCGGTGATCCGCCAGTCGCTGCCGGCCCGTCGGGGGCGTGCGGGGTGGGCGCGCTCCTCGCGCTGCTCTCGTCACCTCAACTGGCTCCGGTCCGCGCCGCGTGCAAACCGGGCCAATCCACCCAGGTAATGGCTGTCCTCACCGAAGGCCCATGAGATAATTTCTGACGTATGCCGCGCCGCCCGGAACCTGAGTCGTGGGGCCACTCGACCGTCGAGACAGCGTGTCCGCTCGATTGCCCCGACTCCTGCACGCTGCACGTCACCGTCGAGAACGGCCGCATCGTGAAGATTGATGGCGGCCACACGAATCCCTCCACGCGCGATTTCATCTGCGGGAAAGTCCGGCGGTTCGCCGACAGGGTCTACGGCGAGGATCGCGTGCTCTATCCCTCGATCCGCAAAGGCCCCAAGGGTCAGGGCGTCTTCACCCGGGTGAGCTGGGACGAGGCGCTGGACCAGATCGCCCAGCGGATGCTGGATATTCGCGAGCCAGTTCGGCGCCGAGGCGATCCTGCCCTACTGCTACGGCGGATCGAACGGGCTGCTCACGCAGGACACGGCCGACGCGACCTTGTTTCGATCGTTCGGCACGTCGAGGCTGGCCCGGACCGTCTGCGCCGCCCCGACCGGCGCCGCGAACCTCGGCCTCTATGGGAAGATGGCCGGCGTCACCTATCAGGATTACGTGCACGCCCGCCTCATCGTCCTGTGGGGGGTCAACCCGGCGGCGTCCGGCATTCACCTGATTCCGTTCCTCAAGGACGCCCGCGCCGCGGGCGCGAAGCTGGTGGTCATCGATCCGCGCACCACGTCGCTGGCGCGGCAAGCCGACCTGCACATTGCGCCGCATCCAGGAACGGATCTGCCGCTTGCGCTGGCAATCCACAACTACCTGTTCGAGCGAGGATTCGCCGACACCGCGTTTCTCGACGAGCACGCGCGCGGCGCCGATCGCCTTCGCGCCAGAGCGGCCGAGTGGCCGATCGCGCGGGCGGCGCAGGCCGCCGGGGTCGACGCGGCGGTCCTGGAACAGTTCGCGGATCTGTACGCCCGCACCAGTCCCGCGCTGGTGCGCTGCGGCTGGGGACTCGAGCGCAACCGCAACGGCGGCAGCGCGGCGGCCGCGGTCCTCGCGCTGCCGGCGGTCGCCGGCAAGTTCCGCGTGCGCGGCGGCGGCTTCTCCATGAGCAACTCGCTGGCCTGGGGGATCAAGTCCGCGCAGTGGAATGACGTCCCCGAACCGCCGACGCGGGTCGTCAACATGAACCATCTCGGACGCGCGCTGCTGGACTACGACGACCCGCCGGTGAAGATGCTGTTCGTCTACAACTGCAACCCGCTGGTGACGGTTCCCGATCAGAATCGCATCATGCAGGGTCTGCAGCGCGACGACCTCTTCACGGTCGTCTACGAACAGGTTTTTACCGACACCGCGCGGTACGCGGACGTCGTCCTGCCGGCGACGACGTTCCTCGAGAACTACGACATCGCAAAGGGCTATGGGCCGATCAGCCTGCAGCTCGTGCGGCCGGTGATCGAGCCGGTCGGCGAAGCGCGGCCCAACGCCGAGGCGTTTTCCGATCTCGCGTCGCGGCTCGGCATCGCCGACGCGGAAGAAGAGACCGACACGTTGCTTCGCGTCGTCGGACGAATCCCACCGGAGATTGGAAGCGAGCTGCTCGAGCAGGGCGCGGCGACGCCGCCGTTCGACGGCGGGCCGGTGCAGTTCGTGGACGTCTTCCCGCTTACACCGGACCGGAAGGTCGATCTGTTCCCGGAAGCGCTCGACGCGGAAGCGCCGGCGGGCCTCTACGGGTTCCAGCCGGATCCTGCCACGGCCAAGCATCCGCTTGCGCTGATCTCACCGGCGAGCGAGAAGACGGTTTCCTCGACGCTCGGCGAGCTGCGCCAGCGCGCCGCGGTGCTGCAGATGCACCCGTCGGATGCCTCTGCGCGAGGCCTCTCGAGCGACGATCCCGTCCGGGTTTTCAACGATCTCGGGGAGGTGCACTGCCCGGTCGCCGTGACCAGGGACGTGCTGCCCGGCACGGTGAGCCTCAGCAAGGGGATCTGGCGCAAGAGTACCGTACAACGGCGCGACCGGCACCGCCCTGGTTCCGGATTCGCTGACCGATCTCGGCGGCGGCGCCTGCTTCAACGACGCCAGGGTCGAAGTCGCACTCCTCGGCCGCCACTAATAACTGAAGAAGAAAATCAGATCGATGCCGGCGCGTTCGATGCGCCGCTGATTGAGGCGGTTCGCCGATCCCGACGTTTCTGGCGCCGCCGTCACCTGCATCCTGAGAAAATCGGCGAGCTGGTATTCGAGCATGAACTCGCTGAGGTTCTCCTGGCCGAACTGCTGCTGCACCTTGAAGAACGCGCGATCGCCGACCTGTTTGCCAATCGTCACCGCCGCGCCGAGCTCGCCGCTGTCGCTGCTGGTCGTGATCTCGAAGAGATCGACGTCGAGCGCGCGGCCGATCGACTGGCCGAGCGGCGCCGCTATGAAGCCGGTGGCAATCCCGCCCGCCGTCGCCGCGAGCGAGGCACGCTCGCCGGTCCCCAGCTCGTTGACCGGCCGGTTGAAGATGATCAGCGCGAGGACGTCCGATTCCTCGAGCGCCGGAGTGCTTTCGAGCTTCAGCTGGGGTGCGTCGACGGTCCCCGTAATACGCACGCGCGCCTCGACGCCGGTATTGGGAATCAGCCGTCGCGCGGTCACGTTCAGGATCGGATTCAGCTTGGCGCCACCGTCGAAGCGGATGGTGCCGTCCCGCACCAGATCGAACCGCCGGCCCTGGAACTGGTAGGTCCCGCGCACGGTGTTCACGACACCGGTCAGCGTCAGCGGCCCGCCCGCCGCCTTGCGCACGTAAAGGTCGCCGCCGATCGTGATGTTCATGTCCCCGACCGCCGCGCCGGTCGGCCCGCCGGGCCGCAGATCGTGGCCGCGAAGCACCAGGTTGTCCGGGATGACGAGGTGGACATCCATCGACACCGGGTCGAGCGCACCGGCGGGCGCCGTCGGTTCGACGTCGACCTGGCCTTCGGCCTTCGGTGGAGCCGCAACATTTTCGGCACGCGCGAGCGCCTTTTTCGTCGCCTCTTCAGCGCTGCCCGATGCCTCCACCGACCGTTCCGCCGAGACGACGGGCGGCAGCGCCTCGACGCGGTACGGGCTGTGGAACATCTGCAGCACCTGGTCCACCTCGATGCGGCCGGTTTCGACGCGCACCTTGCCTTCCACGCGCGGGCGGCGCAGCTCGCCGGTGATCTTCAAGTCGGAGTCGACCCCGAGATCCCCGAGCTCGTTGTCGATCACTTCGAAATTGTCCGAGCGCAGGTTGATGTCAACCGTCCCGAGCTGCCGCTCGTGCACGGCCAGCTGGCCGGAGACGTTCAGCGGCGCGCCGTTCTCGTCGCGAATCTGGAACTCACGGATCATGACGACGTCCGGCGTGAGATCGATGCGGGTGGCGAGGCCCGTATAGCTGGCGCCGGCGGCGGGCACGCCGAACGCGCCGTTCCTGATCTCGACGAACCCTTCGGCATGCGGATCGGCGCCGGATCCCACCAGATGCACGTCCGCCTGCATCGTCCCCTGCACGTTCGTGACCGCGGTGGTAAAACCCTGGATCAAACCGAGCCCGAGCTCCGTCGATTTCACGTGCAGGTCGACGCGGTCCTCCGCGGTCGGGGCGACGTGCCCTGCGTCGCTCCGCGAGAAGAGCGACATCGGCACGCTCCCCTTCGCGGTGATCGCCTCGGTGGGCGACTGCTGCAGCGTGGCATCGATCTCGAACCGGCGCTCCTTGTAATCGACGTCGGCGACGAGCGACTGGTACTTGTAGGCCTGGAACGCGCCGTTGTTGATCTCGACATGGCCGTCGACGATCGGGTGCTTGGTACTGCCGGAAATCGTCGCGTCCGCGGTGAGCCTGCCGACGAGGCCGCGCTGCATCATCAGGAGCTGCTCGAGCTGCGTCAGATCGACGTTGGCGGCCTTCACTTTCAGCGCTCCTGACGGATCGTCGCCATCGCTCGCAACCGTTCCGTCGACCTGAAGCGTTTGATCGCCATTCACCAGGTTGAGGTTCTGAACGTGCACGCGGCCGCTGCCGTATTGCACCGCGGCCTCCGAGCCCTGCGTCGTCTTCCATTCCTGCCCCTCGGCGCGGATCGCGAGCGACGGCAGATGAATCTCCTGATGGTCGGGGTGGAAGATCACCTTTCCGCTCGCATCGAGCTCCCGGCGTTCGCTCCTTCAGGAACGTCGTGAACTCGAGTGTCTTCCCGACGTACGTCGTCGTCGCCTGAACCAGGTTCAGTTCGAGGCCTCCCGCCTTGACGAAGTTCGCGGTCGTCGTCGCCTTGATCGTGGCGTCGCCGAACCGCAGGCCCGGCACGGAGACGTCGGTACTTGCTGTTCAAATCGAGCACGTTGTTCGCCTGGTAGGTGACGTTGCTGCCATTCAGCGAGCCCGACGTTTTCAGCAGGGCGCCGTTTCCGGTGAGGGTGCCCTCGACCGTGGCCGCTCCGGCGAGCCCGTCCTGTCCGGCGAGCTTGCCAACCTGCGCGAGATCGGTCGCCTCGACCGAGGTACTTCAGGTTGGAGTCCGTCGCCTCGTCCAGCGCAAGGCGTCCCGACGCGTTGACCGACAGGTCCGGACCGGAGAGCGTCAGCTGCGTGATATCGCCGACGCGGTCCGCGTACTTGCCTTCGATGCCGGCCGCGTCAATCCGCAGGTCGCCGACCCGCGATCCCTCGAGCGTCAGGCGCCCATTCGCGGCGATCGCCTCCGGCGTGATCGGGGCTGTCAGGTCGTCGATCCTGAAGCTGGCGTCGACGGTGCCAGTGACACTGCCGTCGAGGCGCTCCTGGTTCGCGAGCCGTGCCGGGTTGAGGCCTTCGAACGCGCCCTTGACGGTCGTGTCGAGCGCGGCGTCCTTCAGGTGCGATTCGAACGCGACGTTGGTCAGCCGCGCGTCGAGGATGGACGCATCGGTGAGCGTTCCGGTGGCGTCGAGCGACATGCTTTCGAGCTTCGTCCCCGATCCGCGGACGTCGAAGCTGCCGGCAATCTGGCTCTGATACTCAGGCCTGGCGAGCGCCGCGACCTTCAGCGCGCCGCCGATGCGCTGCAGATCGAGGCCTTCGACGCCTCCGCGCGCGGCGTAGCTGATTTCACCGTTCGTGCTGTTGAACTCTGCAACGGTGCCCTCGCTGAACGTGGCGCCTTCGACGACCGATGTGTTCAACGTCGCGGTCGCGGCGATCGTCCGGCCGGCGCCGGTGACGTGATACTGCGCGACGGACAGGTCGGTCTCCAGCGCCGGCGCCTGCGTGCTGGCGGGAAGTTTTTTCAGGTTGACGTTCTCCGCGCTGCCCCGCAGGTCGAACGACAGCGGGCGGCGCGCCGATGGCGGAGCGATGAAGCCCGATGCCGTCGCGGTGCCGCCGTAGGCGGCGGCGCGCGCGTCGAGCGTCACGCGTCCTCGCGAGAACCCGCCGCGACGCGTGCACGTTGGTCGCCTCGTAGCCGGCCGCCGCGGCGCGCGGCCCGTCGAACTGGAAACTGCCGGACATCCGGTCGAGCACCGGCGTATCGGGAGGCGCCTCCGCGACCGTCAGATCGAGTTTCGCGGTGCCCGTAATGCTGCTCTTCTGCGCGGGGTCCTTCAGCAGCGGCGCGAGATTCAGGTTCTCCGTCTGCACCTTGCCTTTGACGCCAAGCTCTGGCCCCTTGGCATCGGCAGTGACCTGGCCGCTCACGTTCCCCGCTTCGGAGCGGACGTCGAAGTCGAGCGCAAGACGGTCCAGCCGGCCCGTTCGCCGTCACGTGCGCCGCCGGCTGCAGCGAGTAGCCGGCGGCAGCGGGCACGACGCCGCCGATTTCCCGCATCGACACGTTCGCCGTCGTCGTCAGCTCGAGTACCGGCGTGTTCAGATAGTCCCTGATGACGCCGTCGACGCTGATCGAGCTGCTGTCCGTGCGGATGACGATGTCCTCGAGATAGAGGTTGTCGTCGCGGACGCCGATCTGTCCCTTGAGCTGCTGCAGCGTGAGCTGCGGTGACTGCCCCTTGAAGCTGGCGCTCGCGATCCTGAGGCTGTAGTGCACGGGCGCGTACTCGAACGTCGCCTGCACGTCGAGATCGCTGATCCGGTCGGGGATGTTGTAGCCGTTCGCGCGGTTCTGGTCGACCACCAGCGAGCCGTCGGAGATCTCGATCGACTGCAGCTCGATCGGGCGGCCGGGCCCCTTGCGGTCCGCTTCCTGGCGCTGCTGCTTCACCAGGCCGCCGAGATTCCAGCCGCCGTCCGCCTGCTCGAGCAGCAGCTGCGGCTCGACCAGCTTGATCTGGTCGAGCACGACGCCTTTCGACACGATGGTGAAGACGCTGTAGTCGACCTCGACGTCCTTCACCGCGACGATTCGCTGGCCCGAGACGTCGATCGCCACATCGGACAGCTGCACGCCGAAAAACAGGTTGCCGCCAAGCCGGCCGATGCGTCAGCTCGCCGTTCAGGTACTGCTTCGACTCGCGGACGATGTAGCGGCGCAGCCAGTCGCGGAACCACGGCGTCTGCGAGACGATCAGGGCGAGGGCGACGGCGCCGACGATCAACGTGCCGGCGAGCGCCACGGCCTGCAGGAACCTTCGGAGCGCGATCATCAGAATGCGTGCCCGATGCTGAAGTGGAAGCGGAGCGGATACTTCTGCTCCTCACCGTTGACGATCAGACCGTCGATCGGATTGAGCTGAATGCCGAGGTCGGCGCGAAACGGTCCGATCGGCGTGTTGTAGCGAATTCCCGGCCCGACGTCGTACCGCATGTCGTTGAGATTGAAGTCCCACGGGTTGGTCCAGACATTCCCGCCGTCGAGAAACAGGACCGCGCCGAAGTTGCCCCACACCGGCATGCGCAGCTCGGTCGAGAAGTTCAGGAACGAATGCCCGCCGACCGGTTCGCCGCTGCCGCCGAGCGGCGACACTTCGAATCGTCCCCAGCCTCGCAGGTTGGTCGCGCCGCCGAGGAAGTAGCGCTTGAAGAACGGCACGAGCTGATCTTCATCGCCCCACGCGTCGATCGAGCCGGCCCTCATGCGCACGGCGACGACGGCGCGCGTGCCGAGCGACTTGTAGTAGCGGCCCTCGGCGGTGAGCTCGTAGTAATCGAAGTCGCCGCCCATCCACCGGCCGGCCTGCTCCAGATGCAGCGCCGTCATGTATCCGTGCCGCGCATCCAGGATGTTCTCGGTCGTGTTGCGGCCGAAATCGATCATCATCGACGACAGCTGGCCGCTGCCCTGCCCGGTGTCGGGATCGAGGCCGAGCGCGATCAGATCGTCGCGGAAGTCCGGATCGTTCTGCGCCTCTTCCGAGATCGTGTAGTCCTGCCACTCGTTGACGTAGGTGAACGCGAGAGTGGTCGCCGGCCGCAAGCCGCGGATGATCGGCCCGCCGCCGCGACGGAACTGTCGTGTCAGCACGATACGGCCGCCGACCGTCGTCAGGTCGTACGGCTCGTTCGTCGGTGAACCACGCCTGGCCGGTGACGCCGAGCGAGTAGAAGCGGCTGAAGATGTACGGCTGATTGAAATTCAGCTTCACGCCGCGATCGAGGGACGAGTAGCGGGCGAGCACGCCAGCGGTCCGCGCCCCGCCGAAAAAGTTCACGTGGCGCCAGTCGACTTCGCCGCGGGCTCTTTCCTCCGTGCCGTAGCCGACGCTGAAGTTGACGCGGCGGTGCTTGCCTTCGGTCACCGTCACGCGCGTGGCAATCTCGGACGAACGCTCGTCGAGACCGACCGGTTCGACGTTGACGAACTGGAAGAGCTCGAGCCCGTAGAGGCGCCGCTGGCTCTCGCGCAGCTTGTTCTGCTCGAAGAGCTGGCCGGGCCGGAACCAGAGCTGGCGGCGGATGATCGACTCGCCGACCGACGAGTTGCCGGCAATTTGAATCGGGCCGAAATACGCGACCGGTCCGGCCTCCGCCTGAAACAGAATGGTCATCTGCGCGCGGGCCGCCGCCCGCCGCCTCTCTGACCTGGACAGTCGCGTATGGATAGCCGTGATCGCGCAGCTCGTCGAGGGCCACCTCCCGGCTCGCCTGCACCTGCGCCCGATCGAGCGGCTGCCCTTCCTTGAGCGCCAGCCGCGCGGACAGCGTCTGCATGTGCTCGGCGGGCAGCGCCTCGAAGCCGGTGAACGTGATGCGCTCGACCCGGATCGGCTCCCCCTCGGCAATCACGATCGAGAGGTTGACGGCGGTCTGTTTGTCGTTGAGCTTCGCGTCGAACGATTTGACCCGCGCCTCCGGAAAACCACGGTCGACGTAAAACGCCTCGATGCGTTTCAGGTCGGCTTCGAACTGCTGGCGGCTGAAATATCGTTTCGCGCCCCAGGGCAGCTTGGAGCTCTCCCCGGTGGCCAGCACCGATCTGAGCTGCTTATCGGACACCGCCTTATTGCCTTCGAAGGACAGGTCGGCGACCCGGACACCCGTCTGTTCTTCCTTACAACCAAGTGTGACAGCAAGGGATAACGCGAGTATCACGCGCAGGCAACGATCGCGGGTACGCATAGGCAGCAGGTACACACAATCACGACGTGTGCCAAGGGCGGAAGTAAGAAGTATAGACGTACGAAGTACAGAAGGGATGCGGGCTGAAAAAAGAAACGACAGCCACCCTCCCAGGGGTGACTGTCGTTCAGGCTTGCGCGCCCGGGTCGCGCGGGCAACCTCGGGCGTGCGGACGTGGGCGCTTACTCGCGGGTGATCTCTGGCTTTCCTGCCGAGATCGCCAGCATGATCCCGAGGCCCGCGGCAATCACGATGCCGATGACGACCCACGTGGCTGAGATCTGCCGGAGTACGCCGCCGTACCAGAGCGCGCCGAGCGCGCCCAGGACGAGAACGAAATAGCCGATCAGATAGAGATGCACGTAGCGCATGACGGCTATCGCTGCAATCTCACGACCAGCGCCGCGCGCCGGTTCAGACGGCGGGTCTCTTCGCGGGCGTTGTCGTGCTTCGGCCGCTCTTCGCCGTAGCTCACCGCCCGCAGCCGGTCGGCGCCGACGCCGCGGCTCGCCAGGTATTCACGCACGGCGTTCGCACGGCGTTCGCCGAGCGCCAGGTTGTACTCCGACGTGCCGATGTTGCAGGTGTGTCCTTCGACCTCGATGCGCAGGTCGGGATTCTGCTGCAGCGTCTTGATCGCTTCGTCGAGCGCGCGCGTGGCTTCCGGCCGCAGCGTGTAGCGGTCGAAGTCGAAGTGCACGTCCTCGAAGATGAACTCCTTGACTGCCGGCCGCACCACCTGGATGGTGACGTTGGCGCTCGCGTTGCCGCCCTTGCCGTCGGAGACGCTGACGGTGCACTGCACGGGTCCTTCCTGCATCGGCGCGGTCCACTGGCGTCTGCCGATCGGCGGGATTGGCGAGCTTGCCGGCCGGGCAGCTCCATTTGTAGGTCAGCGAGTCGCCATCCGGATCCGTGGCGTCGGCGGTGATCGTTGACGTCCGGCCAACTTCCACCGTGCATGGCTCGCATCGCGCGACCACGGTCGGCGGCCGGTTGTCCGGTGCCTTGGGCGCCGGCGGCGCCGGCGGCGGCGGCGGCGGCGGTGGAACGTACACGCGCACGCCGGGGTGATACCCGACCCGGACCTGGAATCCGAATGAGTCGCCGCCTTCGTCTTCGAAGCCGCTGAAGTCGCTGCGGCCATTCACAGCGAGGTTCCAGTTCGCGCCGACGCCCGCGAACATGCCGTTGCCGCCAAGCCAGGTCAGGCCAATCGTCGCGTTCGCGGGAGAGCTGATGCTGGAGACGGTCGGCGGGATCGAGAGGTCGTCGCCGACGAGCGTGGTTCCGGTGTACGTCACCGTGTCGTCAAAATAAGATTCGCCGTGAAGTTCGGCGGTGACGCGAAGGCTCTTCCGCGTCGGGAACCCGGCGCCGAAGCCCCATCGAAACCCGTCCGTCAGGCTGACGTCGTCGGGGTCGCCGCGAAAGATCAGACCTCCGAAACCTGAAAGCTCGACGCGCTGGTTGATTTCCTTGCTCACCACCGCATCGATTATGAAATCGAGCTTTCCGGTCCCGACTCCTTCTTCATCGTCTTTCGCGAAGGGCAGCTTCAGCAGGCCCCTGACCGCCAGTGCCGCGGCATGCTGCCGGTACTCGGACAGCAGGTTGACCTTGGCGCCGACCCAGAAGTCCCCGATCTGGTTATCCGACCACCCCTGACGGACGAAGGGATACTCGTTGAGGAGTCCTCCCGGTTCGTCCTGGCCCGGGATGAAAATCGGACGGGAGTCGCGATCGATCCGTCGTATCAGCGACCAGGCTCCGAAGATCTCCGCGCGATCGCCCAGGCCGACGCCGAATGTCACGGGCCAATCCGAGACATCGCTGAAGCCCTGGTTGAAATCGAAGTTCGTGCGGTTGACGCTGAACGACCATCTCTTCGCGGGCAGAACCTCCCCGGTCGGCACGAACCACAAGCCGGTGTCCCCCATGGGCGTCGTCGTCGCCGGACGGGTCTCTTCCGTCGTGGCGACCGTCGCCGTCCCGGGGGGCGGCTGTTGCGTTGCCTGGGCGAATGCCGTCGTGGCGCACACGGCTACCACGGTTGCGGCCATTGCTACCGGTTTCCACATACGCACACGCCTCCCTGGCAGCTACTGCGGAGCGTCGATAGCTCCGTTCCCCTCCGGTTCGGCCATGGGCGAATCCGATTCGACCAGCCGTCCGCGTCCGCCGCGACTGATCTGACCGCCCTTGCGCCCCGCCGAGCGCGCTTCCTCTGAAGTCCACTCGTGCGCCGTCCCCTTCTGATGCGCGGCGCGCCCGCCCTTGCTGGCGATCTCACGCTGCTTCTCAGGGGACATCGAGGCAAACCCACGGCGTTCCTTACGTTCTCCTGTCATATTACGTCCCTTTTCAAAATCAGTCATGGTTAGACTCTCGTGGGGGCACCCGCGGAGCCCGGAAACCCGCCCACCACATACGGCGGTTCGACGGGTTCAACCGGCGGATCCTGCACGGGCGCAGGTTGTGGTTCGTCCGGCGGCGTCTCGGGTGTGTCGTCCTCGCGGTCGCGGGGATCCGGTTCTTTTTCGTCGCTCCTTCCATCTGTCAGACGCATCCGATTCCTCGCCTCACACATCTACCGACGGGCTTCTCAATCAAACGCTATGCCACGCCGAAGCGAACTTCGATGGCTCAGTCAGCCTGTAAGTCGTTGTAATTTGTCGGGATAGATCGTCGTACGTCAAAACTGCCGTGAACCGTTGAAGTGAATTACTACACTCTGCGAAAACCAAGACCCGAGAGGGTAGAATCGCATCCATGGACAATTGCGATCCGAAGCCAGCTTCACCCGCGGCCACTGCCGGCGGCCGCCGGGTGTTTTGTGAGAAATTTCAGCGGGAGATGCCGGGCCTCGAGGCGCCGCCCTGGCCCGGCGAACTGGGCCAGCGTATCTACGAACACATCTCGGCGGAGGCGTGGAAATTGTGGGAAGAACGGATGAAGATGATCCTCAACGAGTATCGCCTCATGCCATGGCAGAAAGAGGCGCAGCAGATCGTGACGAAACACATGGAGGATTTCTTCTTCGGCGAGGGGGCCGCGCTGCCGCCAGGCTATGTGCCCCAGCAGGGGAAAAGCTAGGCGCTCCCCGCAATCGCGGTCACGCGGACTTCGGGGTCAATCGTGAAGCGCAGCGGACGATGCGCTTCCCGAACCGCCCGTTCGGCCTGGGCGGCGGTCGCCGCACGCGCGAAGATGAATCCCAGATAGCTTCCCGCCTCGGGCAAGGGCTCCAGCAATTGATCCGGCTTCGCGGTGATGACGACTTCCTCCACGCCCGGCACGCGCTGCGCCGCCTCCTCGCCCTGCACCTTCTTGAAAATCCCCCGCGCGGGAATCGGAATCATCATCACCGCCGACGCGGACGCCTCGCGCAGATAGCCGGAGATGTCGTCATCGACCGCGTGATGCAGCAGGACCTGTTCGAGCGACAGGCCTCCCGCAAACCGCAGGACCTTGGAGCATAGGCCGCCGATCGGCCGCGGCGCGATCTCGAGCATCACGATGCCATCCGCGTTGATGCGGCATTCGGCGTGAACTGGCCCATGCCACAGGCCGAGCGCGGTGGCGGCGGCTTCGACCGTCCGCAGCACCGTCACCTGCGACAGCCCGCTGAGCGCCGACGGGGTAACGTAGATGGTCTCTTCGAAGAACGGGCCGTCGAGCGGATCGGGCTTGTCGAAGATCGCGAAGGCCTGGAATCGTCCCTCGGTCATCACCCCCTCGATCGCATACTCCGACCCGGGAATGAAGCCTTCGACGAGAACCTCGTCATCCAGCCCGGTGCGCGCGGCGCGGACGTCGATCCGCCGGAGCAGCGCCCTGATCCGCGCGAACGCGGCTTCGAATTCCGCCGGCGAATCGGCCCTGATCACGCCGCGGCTTCCCGACAGACCGAGCGGCTTCAGGACGCAGGGATACGCGATCTTGGTGTCTCTCGCGAGCGCCGCCGGATCGACCGACAACCGCGTCACGAAGAACCATGGCACCGCCAGTCCGGCACGCTTCAAGCGCGCGCGCGTTTCGTACTTGTTGCCGCTCGCCACCGCGGCATGCGGCGGGTGGCCCGGGAGCGCGAGCCGCTCGGCCACACGGGCGGCAAGAACGGCGGGACGATCGCCGACGACGATGAGCCCCTGCACGGGCGCCTGCCGCAGCGCGGCGACGATGCGGTCGATCGACGGGTCGAGCTGATGGAAGCGAACCGCAATCGCCCGATCGCGCCACGGATCGTCGAGCTGATGACACCGATCGGTGGCGAACACCAGATCGATGTCGAGCCGACGTGCGGCGTCGTCGAACGAGCGCAGCTGGTAGCCGGTCGTTGCCGACAGGATGAGGACGCGATCGCGATGCATCTTCGCGCCCATCAGATCAGAGCCACCTGCTCTGACGTTGGCTCCGCTCAACAGTACCAGGGTTCGTTGAGATAGGGGACGGAGGTTCGCGGCCGCACGTCGCGCATCTCGGGAAACGCGCCGCCGCCTGCGGCTTCGTGCGCCAGGCGCCACACGTGGGTGAATACCTCGCGCCGCGGCGCCTTCAGGCGAATACCGACCGCCGCCGCGATGCGCTCCTGGAGCGCGTCGACGCGCGGATCGGCATGCTTCCAGGGATAGGTCAGCGACCGCATGTCGAAGCGGCGGCACATCGCCCGGATCTCCGGCAGTTCGAGCAGCCGCGACCCTTCGGTGACGAGCAGGCGAATCGCCAGCTGAATCGGCGCCACGCTGTCGACCAGCTCGAGCCGATCGATCGTCCTCAGCAGCTCGCAATACGACTCGAGCGTCGTCCACGGCGTGAATGGCACGAACGTCGGCGACAGCGCCAGGTCAATGCCGCGGAACAGCGCGACGACGCGTTCGAAGTCGGATTGGGTATGGCCCTTCTCCAGCCGTCCGAGCACGGCATCGTCGACCGATTCGACCGCGGTGGTCACGAACGCGCAGCCGGTGTCGCGGAGCAGTGGCAGGACGTGCGCGTGTTTTACGAGATGCTCGACCTTGATCGTGACGTCGTACCAGACGCCCGGGACCTGGCGGGCGAACGCTTCGAGCACGGCGGTCGCGTGGCCGATGCCGTTGAAGAAATCCGGATCGCCGAACGTGATGTGTCGCGCCCCTGCCTCGACCTGCGCGCGGACGTCCGACATCACCGTGGCCACCGGGACGATCCGAAACCGCCCGTCGTAGACGGGGACGATCGGACAATGCCGGCAGCGATGCTTGCAGCCGCGGCTCGTCTCCGTGTATCCGGTGACGCGGCGCTCGTCGCCGATCTGCAACGTGGCGTACCGGGAGAGCGGCGGGAGCGTCGAGCGATCGGGGATTCGGAACTCGAGCCGGGACGCCGATCCACGCGGATCGACACGGGACGCGGATTCACGCGGATCATCACGGAACGCGGATTCACGCGGATTATCACGGAACGCGGATTCACGCGGATCATCACGGAACGCGGATTCACGCGGATCATCACGGAACGCGGATGCACGCGGATCATCACGGGACGCGGATTCACGCGGATTATCCAGATCGGGCGAGACGGCGAGATCGCGCAGCGCTTCCTCGAATTCGCCGGCCACGATGTGCGTCACGCCGCGATCGCGGAGCAGCGACGCGTTCAGCGAGGCGTACAACCCGTACGCACAGAGCGCTGCGCCGGCGTTCAGCGATCGCACGCGATCGATGACCGGCAGCGCGAGCCGGGTTGCGGTGTGCATGGGCAGGAAGAACGCGATGAAACCGGCGGCGCGCACCGCGTCTTCGGGCAACTGCTGCCGGGACAGATCGATGCACGTCACGTCCACGCCCGCCTCGCGCAGCCACGCGGCGGGCGAAGCGAGCCCGAACGGCTGACGGCCGAGGTCGTAGGTGGAGATCAGCAGCGCGCGCACGTTCTGAATTGTCCCACGATTCATGCGGTTGCGGGCGGCTGGTGGGACGGGCTGACGACGGTTACCGTTACGAGCGTCCCGATGGAAAGCGCGAGCGCTGGATATACGGTCTGCAGGCCCAGCGGATAGGCCCCCGCCTGCAACCCGACGGTTTCCCAGACAATTGTCGTGATCATGCCTGCCGCAATGGACGCGACCCCTGCCGCCGGGGTGACGCGTTTCCAGACAAGCGCGGCGAGCAGCGCCGGGGTAACCCCTGCCCCGTACATCGTGTACGCCCAGAGCGCCATGGCCAGAATCGTCGGGAAGAAGTTCCCGATCACGAACGCGACGGCGCCGAGCGCAATGACGGTGGCTCGTGTGTATAGCAGGACATCCCTGTCAGTGGCCGAGGGCCTGACGAATCGCTGGTAGACGTCGTGGACCAGGCTCGTCGCCGGGGTCAGCAGCATGCTGTTCGCGGTGGACACGATGATCGCGGCGGCTCCCGCGAGCAGCAGCGCCCCGAGCACTCCCGGCAGGACGTCGACCGCGACGCGCACGACAATCGCCTCGGATTGATCGGTGGTGAGCCCGGGAACGACCCGGCTGCCGAAGACGCCGACCGACACGATCAGCGCCTCGACGAGAATGGTGCCAGCGATCCAGCCCGCGACCGCCCGGCGAGCGGCGTTTTCATCGCGGGCGGAAAAGAACTTCTGATACATGTTCGCTTCGCCGAGAAGCAGGAACATGGTTGGAAGAAACAGCGCGAGCGCCTGGGCAGGCGACATGGTGCCGAACAGCGTCAACTGCTCGGGCCTCAGCGCATCGAACGCCGCGCCCGTGCCGCCCGCCTGACCGAGCAGGTAGACGACCGACAGCCCCACACCGATCACCATCATCACCCCGTTGAACACATCGAGGTAGGCGACCGAGAGCATGCCGGCGATCGCGGTATAGGCTACGCAGAAAACGCCGGTGATGAGCGCACCCAGCCGTGGATTGGTGCCGGCGACGAGATTCAGCAGGCGCCCTCCGCCTCGGAATTGATAGGCGGCGATCGTGGTGTAGGCAATGACGGTGGTGATCGTCCCCAGCACGCGGGCGCGCGGACCGTAGGTGCGTTCGAGGATGTCAGGCACCGTGTATTGCGCGAGACGGCGAACGCGGGGCGCGATGAAGTAGACGAGCGCGATCCCCACCCACGCGCCGGCCGCCTGCCACAGGGCAGAGAACCCGCTGCGGTAGCCGAGACCGGCGCCGCCGAACAAACTGCCCGACCCGATCCAGGTCGAGAGCAGCGTGAAGACGAGCACGCGCGCGGGAAGCGAGCGGCCCGCCACCATGAAATCGTCTCCGGTCGTCGCCGCGCGACCGCGCCACCACCCGATCGCGGCGAGCCCGGTCAGATACGCGAGGATTGACGCCGACGTAGAGCCACATGCGCTCGGTAACCTAACATATGCTTACTGAGCTATGAATCAGGTGCCCCACACCCCGGCCGCCGCGCTGGAGCACGATCGCGCCTTCTTCGGCCATCCTCGCGGCCTGTCGACCCTGTTCTTCACGGAAATGTGGGAGCGATTCAGCTATTACGGCATGCGGGCGCTGCTCATCCTCTTCATGACCGCTCCGCTCGCGCAGGGCGGGCTTGGGTTCGACACCGCGGTCGCGGGCGCTGTTTACGGCCTCTACACGTCGATGGTGTACCTGGCGACGCTGCCCGGAGGATGGGTGGCGGATCGACTGATCGGGCAGCGCAACGCGGTGTTCTACGGCGGCGTGCTGATCGCGTGCGGCCATTTCAGCATGGCGTTCCCGACGCTCGCGACGTTCTATCTCGGCCTCGCCCTCATCGTCATCGGCACCGGATTGTTGAAGGGCAACGTCAGCGTGATTGTCGGTCAGCTCTACTCGCCCACCGACATCCGGCGCGACGCCGGGTTCTCGATGTTCTACATGGGCATCAACCTCGGCGCGTTCATCGCGCCGCTCATCTGCGGCTACCTCGGTCAGAACGTCAACTGGCATTACGGGTTTGCCGCGGCGGGCGTCGGGATGGTCATCGGCCTGATTCAGTACAGCCTCGGCGCGAAGTACCTCGGCGATGCGGGCCTGCGGCCCTCCGGCGCGGAATCCCGCGAGGCGTTCGAGCAACTGAAGCGCCGGACGATCCTCCTGTCGCTGATCGTCGTCGGCGCGCTGGTGGCGTTCGGCGCGGCAACCTATGTCGGCGCGTTGAATGTGTCACCCGTCGCGATCGCCGACGGCGCCGGGTACATGCTGCTCATCGCCACCGTCGCATTCTTCGCCTGGCTGTATCTCGGCGGCGACTGGACGCCGGTCGAGCGCAAGCGGCTCTACGTGATCGGCGTCTTCTTCCTGGCCGCCGCGTTGTTCTGGTCGCTGTTCGAGCAGGCGGGATCGACGCTCAACCTGTTCGCCGACCGCGACACGCGCACCGAATTCCTCGGCTTCCCGTACCCGAGCAGCTGGTTTCAGTCGGTGAATTCGCTGTTCGTGTGGACGCTGGCCCCGGTGTTCGCCTGGATCTGGCTGCGGATGGGCGATCGGCAGCCGTCGACGCCGGTCAAGTTCGCGCTCGGCCTGATCCTCGTCGGCGGCGGCTTCGCCGTGCTGATCGCCGGCGCGCGTCTCGCTCAAGGAGGGCAGCAGGTCAGCCCGATGTGGCTGGTCGTCGTGTATCTCCTCCACACCGCGGGCGAGTTGTGCCTGAGTCCTGTCGGCCTGAGCGCGATGACCAAGCTCGCTCCGGCACGCATCGGCGGGCTGATGATGGGCGTCTGGTTCCTCGCAACGTCGGTGGGCAACTTCATCGCCGGCAGGCTCGCCGGCTTCTACGAAGCGATGCCGCTGCCCACGCTCTTCACCAACATCGCGCTCTTCGGCATCGTTTCCGGCCTGCTCCTGCTGGTGTTGGCGCCCGTGATCAAAAGAGGGATGGGCGGCGTCAACTGAGAGCTGATGGCTGATGGCTGATAGCTGATAGCTGATAGCTTTAAATCATGCCCCTCGAGAAATACCGCGAGAAACGCAACTTCAAGAGCACGCCCGAGCCCGCCGGCGATCCGACGCTGGCGGCGGAACGCGCGAAAGGCGCGAAGGCGGGCGAGGGACGCTTCTTCTGCGTGCAGAAACATCTTGCGAGCCACCTGCACTACGACTTCCGTCTCGAGCACAACGGCGTGCTGCTGTCCTGGGCGGTGCCGAAAGGTCCGTCGCTCGATCCGAAGACCAAGCGTCTGGCCATGCACGTCGAGGATCACCCGCTCGAGTACGGCACGTTCGAGGGCGTGATCCCCGAAGGATATGGCGCCGGCATTGTCATGCTCTGGGACGTCGGCACGTGGCTGCCAGAAACGACGGACGTGGACGCCGCGCTGAAAAAAGGGGACCTCAAGTTCACGCTCGACGGATACAAGCTCAAAGGCTCGTGGGTGCTGGTGCGCACCGGCGGCAGCTACGGCGCCGCGCGGCAGGGTGGCGCGCGCAGCTGGCTGCTGATCAAGCATCGCGACGACTGGGCGGGCGACGTGGACATCGCGGAGTTTGCGCCGCGGAGCGTCAAGAGCGACGGCGACTTCGAGGACATCCTGGCGGCGGATCAAGCCGGATGTGTGGATCTCGCACAAGCCGGCGCCGGCCAAGGGCGGCGAGGCCGGCGAGATGCTGGCGAAGATCATCGAGAAGGCCGCTGCTCTGAAAGCCGGAAAACAGGCGCCGCGCGCACAGCGCCTGCGGCCCGCGCGAGCCGCTGGAAGGAAGCCGGCGAAGCCGGCCGGCGAACCTTCGACGGGCTCAGGGTCGTCCCGAGCGCTGTCGAGGGACGAGCGCGAAGCGCGTGGGGGTGGGGCCCCACGCGCACAAAAAAAGAAACGACGAGCGAAATGAACAAATCCGACTTCATTCTTTTCAGCGGCGCCGCGCCCGGCGCCGAGGCCGAGTTCGGCGCCTGCGCCGAGCGGCATGGCATCGAGGAAGTGAACTTCACGTTCGAGGGCCATACCGAAGCGCGCCGCCGCGGCATTCGCGTGCTCAATCACGAGGAACTGCAGGCCGGTGACGTCAGCCTCGAGTACGTCTCGCGGCTGATGAACCGCAGATACACCGACAGCCCGACGCTGCGCAAGATTCTGCAGACGCTCTGGTATCAGGTGAACAACGGCCAGGAGATCTACGTCGTCGGCGTGATCCAGGACGATGGGACCGTGCGCGGCGGGACGGGATGGGGCGCGGAGTTCGCGAAGCTGTGCAACAAGCCGTTGTTCGTCTTCGATCAGGAGAAGAACGGCTGGTTCGGATGGACCGGCAACAGCTGGAAGGCGCGCGGACGGGAAGCACCCACGATCACGCACCACCACTTCACCGGCACCGGCACGCGCACGATGCAGCCGAACGGCAAGCAGGCCATCGAGGACCTGTTTACGAAGTCGTTCGGGTGAGGTCCTCGAGCTCCATCCAGCGCGCCAGCGCGGTTTCGAGCTCGGTGGCGATCTGCTCGATCCGCGCGAGCACCGCCGCGATCTGATCGGCGCGCTCCCTGTAGAACTCCGGTGATTCCGACTCATGTCGAAGGCGCGCCTGCTCCGTCTCGAGCGCCTCGATGTGCGCCGGGAGCGCCTCGAGCTCGCGGGCTTCCTTGTAAGTCAGCTTACGGCGTGCCGCCGGTGTTTCCTTCCTGATCGCTGGCCCCCGGTCCCTGGCGCCCCGTAATTCCCGGCCCCCGGCCCCTGGCCGCTGGTCCCTGCTCTGTCGCAGATAATCTTCCCACCCTCCAACGTAGTCCGTGATCTTCCCCCGCCCCTCGAACGCCAGCGTGCTCGTGACGATGTTGTCGAGGAACGCGCGGTCGTGGCTGACGACCAGCACCGTGCCGTCGAAGTCGGCGATCAGCTCTTCGAGCAGTTCGAGCGTTTCGAGGTCCAGGTCGTTGGTCGGCTCGTCGAGGATGAGGACGTTCGCCGGTCGGGCGAACAGCCGGGCCAGCATCAGACGGTTGCGTTCGCCGCCCGAGAGCGATTTCACCGGCGACATCGCCCGTTCGCGCGGGAAGAGGAAGTCGGCGAGGTAGCCGATCACGTGGCGCGGCTGGCCGCGAAGCATGACCGTGGTGTTGCCATCGTTGACGCTGTCCGCCACCGACATCTCGGCATCCAGCTGCTCCCGCTGCTGATCGAAATAGGCCACTTGCAGCCGCGTCCCCGTGCGGATCTCGCCGCTGTCCGGCGTCAGCTCGCCGACGAGCAGCCGCAGGAGCGTCGTCTTTCCCGAACCGTTGGGGCCAATCAGCCCGATCCTGTCGCCCCGCCAGATCCGCTGGGTAAAGCCCTCGACGACCGCCACCCCGTCGAACGCCTTGCTGACGCCAGACGCCTCGAACACCAGCCGGCCAGACGACTCGCTGGCGTCGATCGCCATCCGGACCGAGCCTTCCTGTTCGCGGCGGGCGGCGCGCTCGGCGCGCAAGGCGATCAGCGCGCGTACGCGTCCTTCGTCGCGGGTCCGCCGCGCCTTGACGCCGCGGCGCAGCCACGCTTCCTCCTGAACGAGCTTCTTGTCCATCCGCTCCAGCTCGCGCATCTCATCGTCCAGCGCCGCCGCTTTCTTCTGCAGGAAGCTCGCATATGTCCCGGGCCATGACGTGAGCGTGCCGCGATCGAGCTCGACGATCCGCGTCGCCAGCGCGGACAGGAAGGCGCGATCGTGGGTCACGAACAGGATCGCGCCCGCGTATGAGCGCAGGTACTCCTCGAGCCAGCGGATGGCGTCGATGTCGAGATGATTGGTCGGCTCGTCGAGCAGGAGGATGTCGGGTTCGGACACGAGCGCCCTCCCCAGCAGCGCCCGCCGGCGCCATCCGCCGGACAGCTCGCGCATCAGCCGATCGGCGGGCAGCGAGAGCCTCGACACGACGAGCTCGACTTTCTGCTCGAGGCGCCAGCCGTCACGCTGCTCGAGCGTCTGCTGCAGCCTGCCGAGCGTTTCGAGATCGCCTTCACCGTGTGCAACCCTCATTGCCGCCGCGTGGTATTCGGCGACCAGCGCGCCCAGCTCGCCGAGGCCCGCGGCCACTTCGTCGAACACCGTGCCGGACGCGGCGGCCGGAACGTCCTGATCGAGTCTCGAGACGCGCAGTCCCGGCGAACGCCAGATCGTTCCGGCGTCTGGCGGCGACTCGCCGGCGACGACCCTCAGCAGGCTCGACTTCCCCGTTCCGTTACGCCCGATCAGGCAGATACGTTCACCGGTCTCGATCCGCAGGCTGGCGTTCGAGAAGAGCGGCTGATGTCCGTATGCGAGGGCGGCGTTGTCGATGGTCAGGAGAGGCACGGGTCAGCTATTTGCGAATTGAGAGAGCGCACGGTGTTGGAGATGAGGAGGCGGCGGAGTTCACAGAGCTTTCACACGGAGACACGGAGGCGCGGAGGTACACGGAGGTTCAGATTTGTTTCACGGTGACATGAGTGGCCTGTGGCGCCGCGCTACGCGCGGCACGAATCGAACAAGACCTGCGAATACAAGTGGCCGTCGCGATCAGAGCCACTTGTGTTCGCGGGTCTTGTTCGATTCGTCCGGCCGGCCGGAGGCCGGCGGGCCACAGGCCATTCCGTGAAGACAAGACTATCGTCATAGTGCAGACCTTCAGGCCTGCCCTCCGTGTAACTCCGTGCCTCCGCGTCTCCGTGTTGAAAACCCCGTGGCTTCCGTCAACTCCTCCCCTCCAACACCGCGATCTCCTCAACCTCACAAACTATCAGTTTTACGAATCGATTTCTGTAATGATATTCCGATGAAACTGATTGCCGCCGCTCTTGCCATCGCGTTCGTGGCTCTGCCTTCCGCCGAGGACACGAAGCTCGGCACGGGCGTGACGCTGAAAGAAGCAACACCGATCAAGTCCGTCATCGAACGTCCGCGCGAGTATGTCGGCAAGACGATTCGCATCGACGGCGTCGCGACCGCCGTGTGCAGCCACATGGGCTGCTGGATGGCGGTGGCGCCCGAAGGGGACGACAAGGCCGGCACGGTCCGCTTGAAGGTGGACGATGGCGTCATCGTCTTTCCGGTGAGCGCGAAAGGGCGGAAGGTCTCGGCGGAAGGCGTGTTCGAAGCGGTCGGCGATGAAGAGTCGAAAGAAGCCGCCGGCGAGCACCAGAAGCACGACGCGAAAGCGTCGGGCCAGTATCAGATCAAGGCCACCGGCGCCGTGATCCGCTGATCTTCCGGCTGAAGCCGGAAGCCACACTTCAGAGCAGCCGCTTCGCCAGCACCGCCCACACCGCGTGGGCGAGACGACGACGATCGTGGCGCGCGATGTCGCCGAGCCAGAACTCGCCGGTGACCACCTCGGTCGCCGGCGGCAGCTGGCCTTGCGCCAGCGGCTGCTTGTGCTCGTCGAGATAGCGCGCCAGCGTTTCGGCTGACGGCCGCGACGTGTTGACGAGCACGACGTCGATCGGACGGCCGATCGCCTCAGACATCAGCCGCACGGCATCGGCGGCGGTGAAATTCCACATCCCCTGCCCTTCGGTCAGCAGGTTGCTCACCAGCGCGACCGGTCCTTTCACGCGTCGAACCGCCTCCGCTGCGCCGCGCGCGAGAAAGATCGGCATCAGGCTCGTATAGAAGCTGCCCGGTCCGATGATGACCGCATCGAGCCGTTCGATGGCCGCGGCAGTCGCCGGGTGGAGGCCCACCTCGGGCTCGAGCCACAGCCGCGTGATCGCATTGCCCGCGCTCTGCCCGGCGTCGACTTCCACCTCGCCGCGCGTTCGCGACCCGTCGCCGTACTCCGCGCAGATGCTCGCCTGTTCGACGCTGACGGGCCAGACGCGCCCCTCACAGCCAAGCACCGCGCGCAGGCCGTCGACGGCGGCGAGGAAATCGCCGCTGTAGCGCTCCATCATCGAGAGCAGCAGGTTGCCGCCGGTGTGGCCGCGCAGCCGTTCGTGTTCGGGCACCGGCAGCCGCGACAGCAGGATACGCCGGGCTTCGCGCTCGTTGCGCGCGAGCGCGAGCGCGCACTTCAGGACGTCGCCCGGCGGCAGCACGCCCAGCTCATCGCGCAGCTGACCCGAGCTGCCGCCGCTGTCGAACATGGTCACCACGGCGTTCACGCTCAGCCAGGGATTGCGTTTCAGTCCGCCGAGCAGGCTGGGCAGACCGGTGCCGCCGCCGAAACAACCGACATTCAATGTGCGGAGCTGCATGCGTTCTCAGATAATACCTGCATGGGCTCCCCTTCGCTGTCGCCGCAGCTGCGCGACGCGCTCTCCATCCTCGCTCGCGACCTCCGGCACGTCTTCGGCACACGGCTCCACAGCGTCGTCGCGTATGGGCTCCATCGCAAGTCGCACGATGACGATCTCCTGCACACCCTCGCGCTGGTCGATCGCGTGACCTTCGACGATCTCGCGGCGTGCGCTCCCGAGGCCGACAAGTGGGAACGGCGAGGGCTTGCCGTTCCGCTGCTGATCTCGCGCGACGAGTTCGTGCGCACGCTCGACGTGTTCCCCGTCGAGTACGACGCTATCATCAGGGATCACGCGATCGTCGACGGGCATTCGGCGTTCGACGGCATCCGCGTCAACGATCTCGATCTGCGCCGCGGCATCGAGCTGCAGGCGAAGAGCCATCTGATTCACCTGCGCGAGGGGTATCTCGAGAGCGGGCGGGACTCGGGACGCGTGGCGCGGCTGATCGCCGCGTCGGCCCCGGCCTTCAGGCGGCTGCTCGCCAACATCGCCAGGCTGAACGGCCGCATGCCGGATTCCGACGAAGGAATTGCCGACGCCGCGGCGGAGCAGGTCGGCCTCGATCGGGCGATGGTGCGCGAAGTGTTTGCGTCAGCCGTGTCCGCGACGCACGCGGTCGACTCCTCCGCGCTTCTCTCGCGATACGTCGCGGGTGCGGAACAGGTCTGGCAGTACGTGGACGGCTGGCGGCATCGATGAAGATCCTGCTTCTCGCGCTGACGCTGTCGTCCGCGGCGATCGCCCAGCCGCCGCCGCCAGCGCTCACCGCACCAGTCAACGACTTCGCCGGCGTCATCGACGCCGACAGCAAACGCGAGCTGGAGCGACGCATCCGCTCGCTCCAGGAAGCGTCGGGCGACGCGGTCGTCATCGCCACGGTAAAAACCTACAAACCCGACTACGCTGACATCCGCGAATACGCGGTCAAGATGTTCGAGAACCACGGCCGCGGCATCGGCGAGCGCGGCAAAGACGGCGGCGTGCTGATCGTGCTCGCGGTCGACGACCGGCAGATGGGGATCGAGGTCGGCTACGGCCTCGAGGGGGCAATCCCCGACGGCTACGCCGGGCAGATCCGCGACATGATGCGGGACGACTTCCGCGCCGGCGCCTACGGACGCGGGCTCCTCAAAGGCACGACGACGCTGATCAATCGCATCGCGGAAGAGCGCGGAATCTCGCTGCAGGATGTGCCCCGGCAACAGCGGCCGCGGCAGGTGACGGTTCCGGTGTCAATGGACTGGGTCCGCTGCGCCGGCCTGCTGATCTTCCTCATTCTGTTTCTCGTGCTCAGCAGTCGTGGCGGCCGGCGGCGGCGCCGGCGCTGGGGGCGGGGCCCCTGGAGCGGATGGAACAGCGGCGTCGGCCCGTTCGGGGGAACGATTGGCGGATTTGGCGGCGGCTTCGGGGGATTCGGAGGCGGCGGATCCGGCGGCGGGGGCTTTGGAGGCGGCGGCGGCTTCGGAGGATTCGGCGGCGGACGAAGCGGCGGCGGCGGCGCGGCGGGCGGATGGTAAGGATTTTGGATTAATGATTAGTGATTTGGGATTGGCTTTTTCTGCCTGAGCTGGAAGCTGGAGTAGTCATGCACATGAATCGTCGAACAGTGCTCCACGGGTTGATCACAATGGTTGCCGCACTGGGTCTGTCGGGATGCTCCTACAACAAGTTCACGAGCCAGGAAGAGGCGGTCAAGGCGCAGTGGTCCGAGATCCAGAACCAGTTGCAGCGGCGCAACGACCTGATTGGCAACCTCGTGGAGACGGTCAAGGGCTACGCGACGCACGAGCGCGAAGTGTTCACGCAGATCGCAGAATCGCGCGCCAAGCTCGCGGGAGCGAAGACACCGACGGATCAGATCGAGGCCGCCAACCAGCAGTCCGCCGCCCTCTCGCGGCTCCTGGTTGTCGTCGAAAACTACCCGCAGCTGAAGGCGGATCAGACGTTCATCCGGCTGATGGACGAGCTTTCGGGGACAGAGAACCGCATTGCGGTGGCGCGCGGGCGCTACAACGAGGCCGCACGCAGCTACAACACGCTGCGGCGCAGCTTTCCCTCCAACGTCACCGGCAAAGTATTCGGATTTCAGGAATACCCCTACTTCGAGGCGCCAGCCGATGCCACCAAGGCCCCGAAGGTCGACTTTTCAAAGTAACAGTACGCCCGGCTTTGTCGTAGACTCCCCCGAACACGTGGCTTCCGCCTGAAGCTTTTCAGTGTCAGGTGGCTTCCGCCTTGAGGCGGAAGTTGTTGTTTGCAGTCCCCCAAACAAGGAGATCGTTTCCGATGCGACGAATAGTTCGTGGGCGTCTGCTCGTCTGCGCCGGACTGGGCCTCAGCCTCTGCCTGGTCGGCGGCCGCGGAATGATGGCTCAAGGCGGCCAGGCCGAAGTGCCGGACCTTCCCCGGCCGGTCAATGAAAGCGATGATCCGTTTCTCCAGCGGTTCGTCTGGAGATCGATCGGACCCGCCGTCATGGGCGGCCGCCTCGACGACATTGCGGCCGTCGAATCAGATCCCTCGACGATGTACATCGGCTTCGCGACGGGAGGGGTCTGGAAAACCACGAACAACGGCACCACGTGGACGCCGATCTTCGATCGCCACGAGGTTTCCTCGATTGGCGACATCGAAATCGCGCCCTCCGATCCTAACGTCGTCTATGTCGGTACGGGCGAGCCGAACAACCGCCAGAGCTCCTCGTTCGGCGCCGGCGTCTTCAAGTCCACGGACGCGGGGAAGACGTTCACCTACGTCGGCTTGAAGGAAACCCAGAGCATCGCGCGGATGGTGATCCACCCCAAGGATCCGAACACGGTCTATGTTGCCGCGGTCGGCCACCTCTTCGGCCCCAATCCCGAACGGGGCCTCTACAAGACCACCGACGGAGGCAAGACCTGGACGAACACGAAGTTCATCGACAACGACACCGGCTTCATCGATGTCGTCATGCATCCGACCGATCCGAACACGCTGTTCGCTGCCTCGTATCAGCGTCGCCGCCAGCCGTGGGGATTCAACGGCGGCGGTGCGGGCAGCGCCATCTGGCGCACGAGCGACGGCGGCAAGTCCTGGTCGCGTCTGATGGGCAGCGGGCTGCCGACCAACCCGATCATCGGACGCATCGGCCTCAACATCGCTCGATCGAACCCGCGAATCATCTACGCGCAGATCGAAGTGGGCGCGAGCGGCGGCACCGGGGCAGGAGTGAATGACGACGGTTCGCTGCAGCAGCCGGGACAGGGTCGCGGCGGCGGCGGGGGCGGAGAAGGCACCGAGGCCGCTGCTGGCGGCGGTCGTGGCGGCGGGGGCGGTGGTGGCGGGCGCGGTGGCGGCGGCGGTGCGGATCAGCTCCCGCTCCACCGAGCGCGGACCGCAGCGGGGTGTGGCGATCGGATGACGGCGGCAAGACGTGGCAGTTGCGGAGCAACAACAACAACCGCCCGATGTACTACAGCAAGATCCGCGTCGACCCGAACAATCCGGAGATCGTCTACACGACGCGGCGCAAGCGCCTACAAGTCCACCAACGGCGGGAAGACGTTCAACACGATGGGCGGGCAGAGCCACGGCGACCACCATCAGATCTGGATCAACCCGCGCAACAGCAATCACCTGCTGATCGGCAACGACGGCGGCCTGGACGTGAGCTACGACCAGGGCGAAACGTGGGAAGAGATCAGCGTGATGGCGCTGGGGCAGTTCTACGCGATCAGCGCCGACATGCGGAAGCCGTACTACGTGTGCGGCGGCCTGCAGGACAACGGCTCGTGGTGCGGCCCGAGCGCGGTGCGCAGCCAGGGCGGCATGATGAACCATCACTGGTACCGCGTCGGCGGCGGTGACGGGTTCTACACCGCGAATGATCCGCGCGACTGGACCATCGGGTATCCGGAGTCGCAGGATGGCAACACGAACCGCTACAACCTCCGTAATGGTGACTCCCGGGGCATCCGGCCAACCCCGCCCCTTACCGAACAGCAGCGGCAGCAGCTCGCAGCAGGTGCAGCAGCAGGGTCGCGGCGGAGGCGGCGGCGGGGGAGGCGTGGCGGCGGCCGCGGCGGCAATCCCGATGGAAACGTCGTACCTCCTCCTCCACCGGGAACGGCGTTCCGGTTCTACTGGAGCACGCCGTTCACGCTGTCGCATCACAATCCGGACGTCATGTATCTCGGTGCGGACCGGCTGTTCAAGTCGACCAACCGCGGCGACACGTGGTCGGCGTCCGCGGACCTGACCAACAACGTCGGGCGCAACGACCGGCCGATCATGGGGGTGGACGGCAAGGCGCCGATGGCCTCGAAGCACGACGGCGCGGCGTCGTATTCGAACATCGTCACGCTCGGCGAGTCGCACGTGACGCCGAACGTCGTGTGGGTCGGCACCAACGACGGCAACGTGCAGGTCAGCCGGGACGGCGGCGCGACCTTCAAGAACGTGGTCGGCAACGTCCAGGGCGTGCCGAAGGAAATGCACGTCTCGCGGGTGGAGCCGTGGCACTTCGAACCGGGCACCTGCTACGTGACGTTCGACGGGCATCGCACCGACGATCACAAGCCGTATGTCTTCGTCACGCGCGATTACGGCGCGACCTGGACGTCGATCTCGGGCAACCTGCCGGCCGGCAACGTGAACGTGATTCGCGAGGATCCGAGGAATCCGAATCTCCTGTACCTCGGCACCGAGTACGCGTTCTACATCTCGTTGAACGGCGGCAAGGAGTGGAAGCGCTTCATGACCGGGCTGCCGTACGTGCGAATCGACGACATCCTGGTGCACCCGCGCGACAACGATCTGATCGTGGGCACGCACGGCCGCAGCATCTGGATCGTCGACGACATCACCCCGCTTCAGCAGCTCAGCGAGACGGTGATGGCCGCCGATGCGCACCTGTTCCCGCCGCGAGCGGCGACGCGCTGGACGAACGACATCCAGGATGCGAACGGGCTGGGCGCGGCCAAGCACTTCCGCGGCCAGAATCCCCAGGGCGGCACCGCAATCAGCTACTACCTCAAGTCGGTGCCGTCCGGCGACGTGAAGATCACGATCTCCAGCACCAACGGACAGGTCGTGCGCGAAATGGACGGCACCAAGCTCGCGGGCCTGAACCGCGTGCAGTGGAACCTCGCGCCGAACCCGCCGCAAGGTCAGGGTCAGGGTCAGGGCCGCGGCGGCCAGGGCGGCGGCGGTGGCGGACGGGGACGCGGCGGCCGCGGTGGCATCCCGTTCGTCGGTGGCGGCGGCGTCGACCCCGGCACCTACATCGTCAAGGTGTCGGTCGGCGGCAAGGATCTGATGTCGACGGTGCTGGTCGAAGAGGACGAGATTCGCTGACGGCGCCAGCTAGCAATAGTTGATGTTAATTGTTAATCAGAGCCAACGAGCTTCTTCGACGACGGACGGCTCCGGCTTCTGAGCGAAGGGACGGTCGCGGCTTTCCGGCTGGAGTGCTGAAGCCGTCCGAACGTGCAATGGAGCTTGTTGCCTCTCGATTAACAATTAGCGATTAACAATTACTTCTTCGCCGCTATACTCGGGTCGTATGCCCCTCGTGGATGCGCTGCTGCCCGAGTTCGATCACGAAATGGCCACGACGCGGCGCCTGCTCGATCGGGTTCCGGATGCCGCGCTCGGCTGGAAGCCCCACGACAAGTCGATGGCGCTCGGGCACCTCTCAGGACATCTTGCGAACCTTCTGCTGTGGTGCACCACGGTCCTGGAGACGACCACCTTCGATCTGGCGGACGCCGAAGCGATGCGGAAGCCGCCGCCGGCATCCCGTGAGGCGCTGCTGAAGGATTTCGACGGCAAGCTGTCCGTCGCGCGGGCCGCCTTGATCAACCGCACCGACGCCGAGCTGCTCGCGCCGTGGACGCTGAAGAAGAACGGCGACGTCGTCTTCACGCTGCCGCGCATCAGCGCGCTCCGCAGTTTCGTGATGAACCACTCGATCCACCATCGCGGCCAGTTGACGGTGTATCTCCGGCTTGAAGGACGTTTCCCTGCCGCCAGTTTACGGACCAACCGCCGACGAACAGTGACCCGCGGCTTCCTGTTCGCCGTCTGCATTGTTCCCTTCATCGTTCTGGCGACGCTCAACTCGGCGGGCTACCGCTACGGGGCGTCCGACCAGGCGTTCTACGTGCCCGCGATCCTCGAGCGGCTCGATCCCGGCCTCTTCCCCCGCGATTCGGCGCTGATCCACTCGCAGGCGAAGCTCACCCTCATCGATGAAGCGGCTGCCGGTCTGACGCGGACAACCGGGCTCAGCCTCCAGGTGCTCTTCGCCATCCTCTATGTCGTGACGCTCTGCACGCTTGCGTGGGCGGCGCTCTCGCTTGGCGGCGAGCTGTTCGCCACGCGCGCGGCGGCCGTCGCGCTCGTATTCGCGCTGACGCTGCGACACCAGATTACGAAGACGGGCACCAATACGCTGGAAGGCTACTTCCATCCCCGGCAGTTTGCCTTCGCCCTCGGCGCGCTCGCGGTGGTCTGGTTTCTACGCCGCGGCGTGTCCTGGCAGTCCATCGTCCTCGTCGCCGCCGCCGGCGTCATTCATCCGACAACGGCGTTCTGGCTTTCGATCTGGCTGGGCGTGGCGGCGTTCGTCGCGGCGCCGCGGCTGCGCCCGGCCATGGCGGCGATCGCCGTCGTGCTCGCCGCGGTCGGCGCCTGGACGCTGGTCAGCGGACCGCTCGAAGGGCGCCTCGTCCGGATGGACGACGAGTGGCGCGCGACGCTGGCGACGAAGGACTACTTGTTCCCGCTGGAGTGGCCGGCGTCAGCGTGGGCGGTGAACCTTGGATACATTCCGCTGATCGTCATCGGGTTCTTCCGCCGGCGATCGCGGGGGTGCTCCGCGAACGCGAGCTCGCCGTCATGGTGGGCTGCCTTTCGCTCGTCATCGTCTTCGCCGGCGCGCTGGTGCTGCATGCGAACCGCATCGCCATCGGCATCCAGCTGCAGCCCTCGCGGATCTTCTGGATGCTCGACTTTCTGGCAACGGTGTACGCGATCTGGATGCTCGCCGAAGGTGCACGTCGTCAACAAGCGGCGCGCGGCAACGCTCGCGGCAATCGTGATCTTGCTGACCGTCGTGCGCGGCTGGTACGTGGCCTACGTGCGCTTTCCGGAACGTTCGATGGCGAAGATCGACCTGCCTGACAGCGACTGGAAGCGCGCGATGATCTGGGCGCAAGCCACCGATCGCGGCAGCCACTGGCTCGCCGATCCCTACCATGCCGCGCGTTATGGATCGAGCCTCCGCGTGGCCGGACGCCGCGACGTGTTCGTCGAGGAGATCAAGGATTCCGCAATTGGCATGTACGAGCGGGACGTCGCGCTGCGAACGCGCGATCGCATGGCGGCGCTCGGGGACTTCGACAGCCTTACGGAGGCGGGTGCTATCGCGCTCGCCTCCCGCTTCGACCTCGATTACCTGATCGCGGAGAAGCCGCTCGGCCTGCCGGTCGCGTTCAGGTCCGGCACGCTGACCGTGTATCGCCTGCGATGACAAATCCATTCCACGACGATTGAGCCCTCCCGCAAGGCGCACTCCGCCGCGCGGCGCACCACGCCGCTCGCGTCGATCCGATCGATGCGGCCCGGCGCGCGCGCGCCCGCGAGCGTCGAGCCGAACGTCGCGTTGCGCACGCCGCCGAGCAGCACGAAATAGCTGATGGCGACGGTTGCGACGATCAGCAGCAGCGCCGGAGCGGCGCCATGCATCACGTCGGCGACCGGGGTCCGTGCCGCCGTCGCCGTGAGCTGGAGCAGAATGACCGAGACGAAGATGATCAGCGCTCCGTCGATCGCGCTCGCTGCAGCCACCCGCCAGTCTTCATCGTCGATCGGAATCGTCTGCCAGTACGGAAGCGCGACCGCTTCCCGACGTATTTCGGATTTCACCGCATCCCGCTTCGGACGCGGCCGCAGTCCGTGCACGCGCACCAGTCCCTCGAGAGGATCCTCGGGCATTCGCAGCTGCCCCGACACCGCGTCGAGAATCTCGTCGGGATTCAGCCCGACGGCCTTCGCATACGCCCTGACAGCTGAGCGGCCGTACAGCCCGCTCGGAAGCTCATCGAACGCGCCTCGCTCGATGACCTGCACGAGCGGCTCGCGGAGCCCGGCCCTCTCCGCTAGCGCGGCGATCGACAAGCTCTTCCGTTCTCGCGACTGCCTCATCAGTTCGTGTGTTCGCATCGTGCACCCTTGTTCCGCCTATCGTCGGCTGCGGTACACTTGTTTACTCATCCATTGATGCGTTCTTCGTTCGAGTACCGTCCGCGAAAGCGCCTCCGGAACGGCCACCTGATGACCGTTTACGCGTGGGGCCGGCCGCGCAAGTTCCCCTCATTGCCCCCTCCCGCCGAGCGGCTGTTCGACGTGGCGGCCGAAACGCGGGTGATGGCGCATTGCCATTGGCAGCCGGCGCCCGCCGGGCGCCCGGCGCTCGTCGCGCTGCACGGCCTCGAGGGATCCAGCAGCGCGCATTACATGAGGGGGGTCGCCGAAAAGGCCTGGCGCGGCGGATTCAACGTCGTGCTGCTGAACCAGCGGAACTGCGGAGGAACCGAGGCGCTCGCCGCCGGCCTCTATCACTCGGGCCTGACGCAGGACGCCGATTACGTGATTCGCGAGCTGGCCGAACGCGACGGCATCCGCGAGATCGTCGTCGCCGGCTACTCACTCGGCGGCAACCTGGCGCTCAAGCTCGCGGGCGACTACGGAGGCAGCGCGCCGACCGAGCTGCGAGGGGTATGCGCCGTGTCTCCGGTCATGGAGCTGGAAGAATGCGTGCGCGCGCTCGAGCGTCGCCAGAACATCGTCTACCAGTGGAATTTCGTCAGGGGTTTGAAGGCCCGGATGCAGCGGAAGGTCCAGTGCCACCCCGGCCGCTTTTCACTGGAACCGCTGCAGCGCGTGCGGACGGTCCGTGATTTCGACGAGGCCTACACCGCACCGCATTTCGGCTTCCGGGACGCGACCGACTACTACCATCGCGCGAGCGCGATGCGTGTCATCGATCGCATCCGTATTCCGGCGCTCATCCTCACCGCGGAGGACGATCCGTTCGTTCCCACCGGACCCTTCCGCGATCCTCGCGTAACCGGCAATCCCAACGTCCGCGTCGTCATCACACGACATGGCGGACACTGCGGCTTCCTCACCGACGCCGTGAACGGGGACGACGGGTACTGGGCGGAGTCGAAGGTGCTCGAGTTCGCGCGGCAGGTTACCCGAGAGCCGCGATGAACTTGCGTGCGAATTCCGGTCCGAGGCCCTGCTCCTCGTGCTTGAAATACACGAACGCGTCCGTCACGCCGGGCAGTTCATGGACCGTGCGGGCCCAGCGTTCGATGTCGGCATCCTGATACCCCTCGTCGCGCAGCCTGAAGTAGGCGTAATCGGCCGTCACTTCGACCGGCGTGCTCATCTTCTCGCTGTCCGCTACGCAGAGCGCGAGGTTGCGGGCGCGCAGGATGTCGAACGTCTCCGCGTCGTGCCATGACGCGTGCCGGAACTCGAATGCCGCCCTCGTGCCTTCCGGAATCAGCTCGACGAACGCCCTGAAGACCGCGCTGTCCTTCTTGAACGTCGGAGGAAGCTGGAACAGCAGCGTCGCCAGCTTTGGCCCGAGCGTCCGCGACGTCCGGCAGAACGATTGCACCAGATCCTCGCATCGCTGAAGCTTCGAGTCGTGCGTGATGCGCCGCGGCGCCTTGAGGGTGAACGAGAAGTTGTCCGGTGTCGCCGCCGCCCAGTTCGTCAGCAGCTTCTCGTTGGGGATGCGATAGAAGGTGTAGTTGATCTCGACGGTTCGGAAACGTTCGGCGTAGTACGGCAGCATCTTGTCGGTGCTGAATTTCTCGGGATAGAAGCTGCCGCGCCACTCCGGATAGTTGTAGCCAGACGTGCCGACGAAGACATTCACGCCTTCAGTATCCAACTCCCAAATCCCAAAACCCAAAACTCCCAAATCCCAAATCCCAACACCGGATCCCACTGACGGACACCGTCAGCTTCCAACGCGCTCGGCCAACTCACGTCAACTAGCTGCAGCAGTACGAGTTACGCCGACGAGCCAATCTGGCAGCGTCTTGGCTACGAGTAGACGGTTCCGCGCTTTCTATCAATCAGGTGCCCGCAATGAACACACTCTCGCAGGACCTCAGGTACGCGATTCGAACGCTGGGCAGGACCCCGGGCTTCACGCTCATCGCCGTGATCACGCTTGCGCTCGGCATTGGCGCCAACACCGCGATCTTCAGCGTCGTCCAGGCAGTTCTTCTTCGGCCCCTCCCCTTCCCGCGCTCGGGGGAGTTGATGGCGCTTCATGAGAGCCTGCCTGCCAAGGGCGATCAGCCGGCACGCCCGACGATGGCGATTACGCCGCCGACGTCGAGGGACTGGAGTGCCTCGAAGAGCTTTTCGAACATCGCCTATTTCGCTGACAGCGAGTTCATCCTGACCGGCGGCGGCGAGCCCGCGCGTGTGCCGGGGGCCGAGGTCTCCTGGAACTTCTTCGACACGCTGCAGACCGCCCCGGCAGCCGGACGCTTCATCACGCGAGAAGAGGACGGGCCCGAGCGGCCGCTGGTCTGCGTGCTTGGGCATGACGTGTGGCGCACGCGGTTCGGATCGGACGCGTCGATCGTCGGCAAGTCCATCGACCTGTCCGGCCGGCAGCACACCGTGGTCGGCATCGCCGCACCGGGATTCTCCTTTCCGCTGTCAGCCCAGATCTGGACGCCTCTCGGCCTGCCGGAAAGCGAGTATGCCAACGACCAGCGCCTGTCGTTCTACCTCGAAGGGGTCGGCCGGCTCAGGCCGGGTGTCACGTCCGAACAGGCCGCGGCCGACCTGAACCTGATTGCGGCGCAGATGGCCTCGCAGTTCCCGGCCCAGTACCAGGGGCGCGGCGCGACGGTGATTCCGCTGCAGCGGTCGATCGTTTCCGACGTGCGCGCCGGATTGCTGCTGCTGTTGGGAACGGTCGGGTGCGTGCTGCTGATTGCGTGCGTCAACGTCGCCAACCTGCTGATGGCGCGCGCCGCGGCGCGTCACGGGGAGATGGCCACCGCGTGCGGCACTGGGCGCAAGCAAGAGGCGGCTCGTCCAGCAGCTGCTGATCGAGAGCTCCGTGCTCTCAATCGCCGGCGCGGTCGGCGGTGTGTTGATTGCGCTGTGGGCGCGGGACGCGATCATCGGACTCACGCCGGCGGCGGTGCCGCGGATCACCGAGGTGCGCGTCGATTTCGTGGTGCTCGGATTCGCGTTCCTGCTGGCGACGGTGACCGCGGTCGCGTTCGGCCTCGTGCCGGCGTTGCTGACGACGAGGCACGCCCAGGCCGGCTCGCTCCGGCGGGACGCAAAGGCGTAGCGGGCTCCGGCCGACCGCGTGTCCGCGCGGCGCTCGTCGTCGCGCAGCTGGCGCTGTCGCTCGCGCTGCTGACCGGTGCGGGACTGCTGGTCCGGACATTCTGGAAGCTGACGAACGTCGACCCCGGCTTCAAGTCGGCCAGCGTGATGACCATGGAAGTGTCGCTGCCGCGGGCCGAAATACCCGGAGGCCGCGCAACGCGCGGAGTTCTTCGCCCGCGTGCTCGAGATGCTCGAGACCAATCCGATGGTCAAGGCGGCGGGCGGCTCCACCAACCTCCCGCTCTCCAGCACGAACATGACCTTCGGCTTCTACCGTCAGAACATGACGCCCGGCAAGGAGGCGCCGCTCGTCGCGAACGTGCGCGGCATCACGTCCGGATACTTCCCGGCGCTCTCGATCCCGGTGCTGCGGGGCCGTGGAGTGACATCCGACGACAGGGCAGGCTCGCTGCCGGTGGTTGTCATCAACGACGCGATGCGGCGCCAGTTCTGGGGCGATCAGGATCCAATCGGACAGCAGATCAGCATCACGCGCGGGCGCACGGTCGTCTGGCGCGAGATCGTCGGCATCGTCGGCGACATCCGTCATGCCGGCCTGGGAAGCGAGCCGCAGCCGGAGATCTACATGCCGTACGCGCACGATCCATTCTTCTTCCTGCGCGTCGCGGCCCGCTCCGATGCTCCTCCCGACGTAGCTGGCGGGGGCGATGCGGGCAGCCGTGTGGGCGGTCGATCCGGCGCAGCCGGTGAGCAGGGTCCGGCCGATGACGGACGTCGTTGCCACGTCCGTGTCGGGCGCAGCGGTTCAACACGATCCTGATCGGCACGTTTGCGGTGCTCGCGCTGACGCTGGCGGCGATCGGGCTGTACGGCGTCGTTTCCTATTCGGTCATGATGCGGCTGCACGAGTTCGGCGTCAGGCTCGCCCTCGGCGCCGAAACCCGGCACGTCGTCGCGCTCGTGCTGCGCCAGTCGCTGACCCTCGCCGCGTGCGGCCTCGCCGCCGGATTCGCGCTCGCGTTCGCCGTGGTCAGGGTGATCGAGAACCAGCTGTATGAGACGAAAACCAGCGATCCAGTGACGCTCGCCGCGGTCGCGAGTATTCTGGTGGCCATCGCGCTCGTCGCGTCGCTGCTGCCGGCCCGCCGCGCCATGCGCGTCGACCCGATCGCGGCGCTGCGATCCGAGTGAGCTCGAGGGGACAGTTTCATCATGACCGACATCCGCTACGCGCTCCGCATGCTGATCAAGAATCCGGGGTTCGCCTTCGTGGCGATCCTCACCCTCGCACTCGGGATCGGCGCCAACACGGCAATTTTCAGCGTCGTCAACGCCGTGCTGCTGCGGCCTCTCCCCTTCCCCGACGCCGATCGCATCGTCCGCACGTGGACGACGACCGCCGACGAGCAGCGGGGCAATTACGCGGCAGGCGAGTACCTGGACGTGCGGCGTGAGAACCAGTCGTTCGTGGCGATAGCGGGATACCGGCCGAATCTCTTCACGGCGGTGGTGCGCACCGGTGAACCGGTTCAGCTCGAGGGCGCGTACGTCACGCTCGATTTCTTCGACGTGCTCGGCGTGCCGGCCTCACTCGGGCGCACGTTTTCACATTCGACGGATCTCGCCGCCGGCGAGCGCTTCGTGGTGTTGAGCAGCGAAGCGTGGCAGCAGCTGTACGCCAGCAACCCTGCCGCAATCGGCCAGCGCGTCCGGCTGAACAGCGAGCCCCATACCGTTCTCGGCGTCATGCCTCCACGCACGTCGTGGCCCGAGCAGTCGAAGATCTGGGTGTTGTCGCAGAAGGAGGTCCCTCCCTCCCCGCTCGACCTGCCAGAATCGCTCGAGGATCGCGATGTGCGGTATTTCGAGTCCATCGCCCGGCTGCGAAGCGGCGTCACGTTCGCGCAGGCGAAGGAGGACATGAAGCGGGTGGGGACAATCCTCAAACAGAGGGAGGCGAAGGACGCCCGGCCGCGCGAGCTCGCGATCGCGCTGCTGCGCGACGAGATCGTCGGCGACGTCCGTTTCGCCCTGATCGTCTTGCAGGCGGCTGTCGGCCTGGTCCTGCTGATCGCGTGTGCGAACGTCTCCAGCCTGTTGCTCGCGCGCGCGACCGGCCGCAATCGCGAGCTGTCGGTTCGCGCCGCACTGGGCGCGGGCAGAGCGCGTCTGGTGCGGCAACTGCTGACGGAGAGCCTGATATTGGGCCTTGCCGGTGGACTCGGCGGGCTGTTCCTCGGCGGCTGGCTGATCGTGCTGCTGACGAACGTGCTGCCCGAGACGGTTCCCCGGGCCGATGGAATCGGACTCGACAGCGTCGTTGCGTTCAGCACTTTGATCGCGGCGCTGGCGACCGGAGTGCTGTTTGGCGTGATGCCGGCGCTTCAGGCGTCGCGCGCGGACGGTGGAGTTGCGCTGAAACGCGGCGGCGAACGCGGCAGCTCCGGGCGCGCGCGAGCCCGGTCGGCGCTGGTCATCGCCGAGGTCGCGCTCACGCTCGTGCTGCTCGCAGGAGCGGGGCTCCTGGTGAACAGCTTCCTGCGGCTCCAGAACGTCGAGTCCGGACTGAAGCCCGAGAACGTCACCGTCGTGAGCCTCGGCGTCCCGCAGTCGCGGTATCCAACGGCCGCGAGCCAGTCCGGCTTGTATCGACGGCTGCTGGATGGATTCTCGGGGCGAAACGAAATCGACGCGGTTGGTGTCGGCTTTCCGGGACCGCTTCGAGGCAGCAACGCTGCGGGCTCCTTCTACATCGAGGACCGTTCCAGCCGCAATCCGGAGGATCGGCCTTTCGCAAATATCGCTTCGGTGTCGGGCGGCTTCTTCAGCGCGATGGGCATCCCGCTCGTCGCCGGCCGGACGTTTTCGGAGTCGGACACGCAGGAAGCCGCCGGCGTCGGGATCGTCAGCATGGCGCTGGCGCGAAAGTACTGGCCCGGTGAGAACGCGATCGGGAAACGGCTGAAGTTCGACGACGATCCGAAAGAGCCCTGGATGACGATCGTCGGCGTCGTGGGCGACGTCCACCAGCTCGGGCTCGATCAGGACGCGCCGCCGATTCTCTTCATCCCCTATCAGCAGTTCTCGCTGCCGTTCACGAACATCGCGGTACGCAGCAGCCTGCCCACGGCCACCGTCGCATCCATGATCCGCTCGCAGCTCACGACGATCGATCCCGAGTTGCCGCCAGGTGACGTGATGTCGCTGCAAGCCGTGCTCGATCGGTCCGTCGACCAGCCGCGGTTCCGAACCCTCCTCATCTCGTCGTTCGCGCTACTTGCCTTGATACTGGCCGCGGTCGGGGTGTTCGGCCTGATCAGCTACTCGGTGACGCAGCGCACGCGCGAGATCGGCATTCGCATCGCGCTCGGCGCGGGACAGGGGCAGGTCCTGCGGCCGATGCTGCGCGAAGGTCTCGTCCTGACCGGCATCGGCGTCGCGATCGGCCTCGCGGGCGCACTGACCCTGAGCCGCGTGATCGGCAGCCTGCTGTATCGCGTCGAACCGACGGATCCGCTCACCTTCGCGCTGGTCGCAGGGGTGCTGCTGCTGGTGGCGTTCACCGCGACTTACGTCCCGGCCCGCCGCGCGCTGCGCATCGATCCGATTTCTGCATTGCGATCGGAGTAGGCACGTGCGACGTGCCTTCCGCCTAAAGGCGGAAGCTACCCTTAATCATTTGTGGCTTCCGCCTTCAGGCGGAAGCTGCCTGCAAGTTGCCGTGTAGAATTCACCTACCATGCTGAGATTACGAACGTTTCCGGCGACGGCGCTGGTCGTCGCTTTGGTGTTCGCGGCTCCAGTCGCGCAAGAGCAGAAGAAGGACGACGCCGCCGTCCCGAAGGAGTTCAAGGCCCTCAAATACCGTCTAGATCGGGCCGGCCGCCGGCGGCCGCGTCTCGCGCGTCGCTGGTGTTCCCGGCGATCCGTCAACCGTGTATGCGGCGACGGCATCCGGAGGCGTCTGGAAGACGACCGACGGTGGAACGACCTGGAAATCGGTTTTCGACGACCAGCCGATCTCGTCGATCGGATCGATTGCGATAGCCACATCGCAGCCGAACGTCGTGTATGTCGGCTCCGGCGAGGCAAACATCCGAGGCAACGTCGCCGCGGGCAACGGCATCTACAAATCCACCGACGCGGGAAAAACGTGGACGCACGTCTGGAAGCAGGAAGGCCAGATCGGCACGGTGGCGGTGCACCCGGCGAACCCGGACATCGCGTTCGCCGCGGTGCTCGGGCATGCCTTCGGCCCCAATCCCGAACGCGGCGTCTACCGGACGCGCGACGGTGGCAAGACGTGGCAGCAGGTCCTGAAGAAGGATGCCGACACCGGCGCCTCGGATGTGGCGATCGATCCTGCCAATCCGGAAATCGTCTTCGCCGGATTGTGGCAGGGGCGCCGCCGGCCGTGGGAGATGACGAGCGGCGGGCCTGGCAGCGGCCTTTACGTGTCCCGCGACGGCGGCGACACCTGGAAGCAGCTCACCGGCAGCGGCCTTCCTGAAGGCACCTGGGGCAAGGTCGGCGTCGCCATCGCGCCATCCGCCAGCCGCCGCGTTTACGCGCTGATCGAAGCGGAAAAAGGCGGCCTCTTCCGCTCGGACGATGGCGGCGAGAGCTGGAGCCTGGCAAGCCCCTCGCGCCAGATCCGCCAGCGGGCGTGGTATTACACGACGTTGACGGTGAACCCGCAGAATCCCGAGGAAGTGTGGTTTCCGCAGGTTCCTCTGCTCAAGACGATCGACGGCGGCAAGACGATCACCGAAGTCAAGGGAGCGCATCACGGCGATCACCACGACATCTGGATCGATCCGAAGAACCCGAAGCGGGTGATCGCGGCCAACGACGGCGGCGTCGATCTGAGCCTCAACGGCGGCGAGACCTGGTACGCGCCGCCGCTGCCGATTGCGCAGTTCTATCACGTGTCGGTCGACAACCGAACGCCGTACCACGTCGCCGGCGCGATGCAGGACAACGGCACCGCGCAGGGGCCGAGCCTGAGCAGGAGCGGCGACATCACACTCGGACAGTGGTACAGCGTCGGCGGCGGCGAGGCCGGCCACGTCGTCTCCGACCCGAGCGATCCGAACATCGTCTATGCCGGCGAGTACCTCGGCATCATCACTCGCTACGATCACCGGACCGGCCAGTCGCGCAACATCAGCGCGTGGCCGGAGAATCCCTCGGGGCACGGCGGCGAAGACATGCGCTACCGGTTCCAGTGGACCGCCCCGATCGCCTCGTCGCCGCACGATCCGAAAGTCATCTACCACGGCGCGCAGGTGATCTTCAGGACGACCAACGGCGGGCAGTCGTGGGACGCCATCAGCCCTGACCTGACGCGCAACGACAAGTCGAAGCAGAAGTGGTCCGGCGGCCCGATCACCGGCGACAACACCGGCGTCGAAACCTACTGCACCGTGTTTGCGATCGCGGAATCGCCGCGCCAGGCCGGCGTGATCTGGGCCGGCAGCGACGATGGCCTGGTGCACGTGACGCGAGACGGCGGCAAGAAGTGGGACAACGTCACGGCCGCGATGGCCGGCTTTCCCGAATGGGGCACCGTCAGCATCATCGAGCCGTCTCCGTTCGACGCGGCGACGGCCTACGTCGTCGTCGACGCCCATCGCCTCGACGACATGCGGCCGTATCTCTTCAAGACCACCGACTACGGCAAGAGCTGGAGCCGCCTCGATGCGGCGCTGCCGAAGGATGTCTACCTGCACGCCGTGCGGGAGGATCCGGCCAAACGCGGTCAGCTCTATCTCGGCACGGAGCGCGGCGTCAGCTTCTCAACCGATGACGGCAAGACCTGGCGGGATCTGAAGCTGAACCTCCCGACCGTCGCCGTGCATGACCTCGCGGTGAAGGGAGACGACCTGGTCGTCGCGACCCACGGCCGATCGATGTGGATTCTCGACGACCTGCAGCCGATCCGCGAGCTGTCCCCCGAGATCACGAACCAGGCAGTGCACCTCTTTCCGGTGGCGGACGCCGTTCGCTGGCGGCTCGGCGGCGGCGACTGGGCGTCCGAGCATGCGGCGTATCCCAATCCGCCCTACGGCGCATCGATCTATTACCACCTGAAGGAAAAGGCCAAGGGCGAGCTGAAGATCGAGATTCTCGACGCGCAGAGTCGCGTCGTGCGAACGCTCAGCAGCGTCACGCGCGAGCCAGATTACAGCAGCGAATCCGACGACCCGGAGGACTTCAAGAAGGCCGCGCTGACGGTCGAACCAGGCGTTCAGCGGGCGGTGTGGGATCTCAAGTGGGAAGGCGCGAGCAAGATCAAGAACGGGAAGATCGATACGGGCGATCCGATGAGGGGACCGATCGCCGTGCCTGGCGCGTACACGGTGCGGCTGACGGTCGATGGTCAGACGCTGACGTCGCCGCTCAAGATCGTTCCGGATCCGAAGGGCAGCGCGTCGCCGGCGGATCTGGAGGCGCAGTTCGCGTTCGCGCTCAGGGTGCGCGATGCGATCTCGCGGCTCACGAAGCAGGTGAACCAGGTCCGCTCGGTTCGCGAGCAGCTGCAGGAGCGGATCAAGGTGCTCGGCAACCGGAAAGCCGAGCGCGGGATCGGCGAGCTCGTCACCTCGATGGAAGGCGCGGTGAAGGCCGCAACCACCCTCGAGGAACGCCTGCACAACCCCACGGCGGAGGTCGTCTACGACATCCTGGCCATGCGAGGCGGGACGAAGCTGTACTCACGCCTGGCGCCGCTGCAGATGTGGGCGGTCGAGGCGGAAGGCGCACCGACGGCGGGGATGCTGCAGGTATTGAAGGAACAGGAAACCGAGCTGGCGGAGCTCGAACGCGCCGCGCAGTCGTGGGTGACGACCGACGTCGCCGCGCTCAATCAGCAGGCCGAAAAGCTCGGCATCCAGTTCGTCGTGACAGGGGGACAGGTGCCTTAGCCCACTCGCTTCCGGCTGCGGCTGACGGCGAGCGCGAGCATGCCGAGACCCCAGCCGCCGAGCGCGAGGGCCTGCGGCCACAACAGATCCAGGCCGATCCCCTTCAGGAAGATCCCCCTGACAATCACCAGAAAGTACGTCAGGGGGATCAGATACGTGACCGGCTGAATGGCCGCCGGCATGTTCTCGATCGGGAAGATGAACCCCGAGAGGTAGATCATCGGCGTGATGAAAAAGAACGTCGCGGTCATCATCGCCTGCTGCTGCGTGTCGGAAATCGTCGAGATGAACAGGCCCAGCGCCAGCGTCGCGAGCACGTAGAGCACGCACATTCCGAACAGCAGCACGAAGCTGCCGCGCAGCGGCACTTCGAACCAGAGCACGGCCACCGCGACGACGAGCAGCACATCCACCAGACCGATCAGCCCATACGGCAGCAGCTTCCCCACGATCAGCTCCCAGCGCCGCAGCGGGGTGACGTTGAGCTGCTCGAGCGTGCCCAGCTCCTTCTCGCGGACGATGGCCATCGACGCCAGATTTGAGGTGATGACGAGCAGGATCAGTGCGAGGACGCCGGGGATCATGAAGTGCCGGCTCTCGAGCTGCGGGTTGAACCAGACGCGTATCCGGGCATCCACTGCCCCCTTCGACTCGCTTCGCTCGCTCCCATTCGACTCGCTGCGCTCGCTCAGGGCAGGCGCGTTCGTCGCCAACTCCTCACCATAGGCGCCGATCAGGCTCGTCGCGTACCCAAGCGCGACGGTCGTCGAGTTCGAATCGGTGCCGTCGGCGACCACCTGCACCTTCACCGGCACGCCGCTGCGAATCGCGGATTCGTAGCCGGGCGGGATCGAGAGCGCCAGCCACGCCCGGCCGCGTTCCAGGTAGTCGTCGATGTCCTCCACCGTGTTGACCGTGTCGATCACGGTGAAGTTCCTCGACGCGTCGAACCGCGACACGAGCTCGCGGCTGAGCGCGCTGCGATCGCCGTCCGCCACGACCACGGGAACGTCGCGGACGTCCGTCGTTGCCGCATATCCCAGCATCGTCAGCTGGATGATCGGCGCCATGATGACGATGCCGAAGAGCCGCGGATTGAGCCGGAGCTCCAGCAGCTCCTTCCAGACCAGGAAGCGGAGACGCTGCATTACGCCGCCTCCCTGGCGAGCCGGACCGACGCCAGCCCGAGCATCGCGATCGCATAGAGCGTCAACGCGCCGAACTGTGGCAGCAGGTGGCTGAATGCCGATCCCTTGAGGACGATGCCGCGCAGCGCGATGAGGAAATATCGTGCCGGCACGATATGGGTGACGACCTGCAGGGCGTACGGCATGCTCGAGATGGGGAAGATGAATCCCGACAGCATGATGGTCGGCAGCAGCGAAACCAGCAGCGCGATCTGGAACGCGACCTGCTGCGTATCGGCGACCGTCGAGATCAGAAGGCCGGTGCCGAGGGCGCCGACGAGAAAGAGGGACAGCGCGACGAGCAGCGTCAGCCAGTTGCCGCGCATCGGCAGGCCGAACAGCACCATCGCGGCGAGCACGATCAAGCCGGCGGACGCCAGCGAGATGATGAAATACGGGATCGTCTTGCCGATCACGAACGACAGCGTGTCGATCGGCGCCATCCGGACCTGTTCAATCGTGCCCGCCTCCTTCTCACGCACGATTGACAGCGCGGTCGAGGCAACGGCGGCAATCATCGCGATGTAGGCGATGAGCCCGGGAACGAGGAACAACGTGCTGCGAAGCTCCGGGTTGTACCAGATGCGGGGCTCGGTCGAGATCAGCGACCGCGTGATCACCGTCTCGGACGCCAGTTCCGCGCCGACGGTTCTGAGAATGTTGTTCGCGTAGCCGATCACCGTGGTGGCGGTGTTGGCGTTGTCGCCGTTGACGATTACCTGGACTTCGCCGGCCCGGCCCCTCGCGACATCGCGGCTGAAGGATTCCGGGATCACCAGCACCGCGCGCGCCTGGTTCAGATCGAGGAGGCGCTCCGCTTCCGCCTGCGAGTAGATGGTGGCAATCAGGTCGAAGTAGCCCGAATTGACGAATGCCGCGACGACGGCGCGGCTTTCCGGCGAGCTGCTGCGATCCTCGACCGCCAGGCGGATGTGCCGGATGTCGAAGTTGAGCGCGTAACCGTAGACGAGCAGGAAGAACGCCGGCACGAACACCAGGATCATCAGCGTTCGGCGATCGCGGCTGATCTGACGCAGCTCCTTGCGGCCGACGGCAAGCGCCCTGGTCATACGGCCTGCCCCGCGGCCTTGTCGACCACGTCGAGAAACACGTCCTCGAGCGACGGAATGACGGTGTCGGCCGACTGCACGTCGAGTCCGCGCGCCCTGACCCGCGCAGCGATCTCCGCGGGACCGATCGAGGCGTCGCGCAGCACGGCGTGCACGGACGTGCCGAACAGGCTCGTCTTCTCGACCTCGGGCATCTCGTCGAGCGCGCGCATCAGCTCGACGGGCCGATCGCCGCGCAGCTCGACGATCGGGCGGCCGTCGAAGATGCGCTTCACTTCCGTGGTCGTTCCAAGCGCCGCCAGGCGCCCGGCGTGAATCAGCGCCACGCGGTGGCAGCGCTCCGCCTCGTCGAGATAATGCGTCGTCACCAGCACGGTGACGCCCTGGCTCGAGAGCGTGTCGATCAGGCGCCAGAACTGGCGCCGGGAGAGCGGATCGACGCCGCCGGTCGGCTCGTCGAGAAAGAGGATCGACGGCTCGTGCAGGATCGCGCATCCCAGCGCCAGCCGCTGCCGCCATCCTCCCGACAGATCGCGCGCCAGCGTGTGCTCGCGGCCGCGAAGACCGGCCATGTCGACGACGAACTCCCGTCGAGCGGCCAGCCGCCGCGCATCGAGGCCGTAGATGCCGCCGAAAAACCTGATGTTCTGATCGACCGTGAGGAGCTCGTAGAGCGAAAACCGCTGCGACATATACCCGATTCGCTGCTTCACACCTTCGGGATCCCTGGTGACGTCTACGCCGCCGACGGTGGCGGAGCCCGACGACGGTTGGAGGAGCCCGCACAGCATGCGGATGGTGGTGGACTTGCCGGCGCCGTTGCTGCCGAGGAAGCCGAAGATCTCCCCTTGCCGCACGTCGAACGAGAGGTCGTCGACGGCGACGAACGCTCCGAATCTGCGCGACAGGTGCCGAACTTCGATGGCGTTTGCCATTCCGGACTCCGTTCCAACCGCTGTCTGACGCGGTCAGCGGCCTCCGATCGCGCGTTCGAGCCGGGCCTCGGCAAGGTGGACGTTCGCCAGCGCCCGCGTCAGCTGCAGCTCTGCCTGCAGCACGTCGGTCTGCGCATCGAGGACGTCCGTGCTCGTCGCGACGCCGGCATTGAACCGCTCGCCAAGCACACGACGCGCCTCGACCGCGGCACGGACGCCGGCGTTGGCGACCGGAATTGCCGCGAGGCTGGAGTCGAGCTCGAGCCGCCGCTGGCGCACCTCGAACGCGATCTGCCGATCGAGATCCGTGAGCCGCGCCTTCACCGCGCTCGCGTTCGCGGCCGCCTCGGCGCGATCGGCTCGGGTACGTCCAAAGTCACAGAAGGCCCACGAGACGTTCACCGAGATATCCCAGGAGTCCTCCCACTCGTCGGCGCGGGGAAAGATACGGGGATTCGGCCGCGCATAGTCGTAGCCGCCGCCCAGCGACACCAGCGGCCTGGCGCCGGCCGCGGCGGCCTCGACCCGGGCATCGGCGGCGTCCGCGCGATCGGCGAGCGCGCGCCGCTCCGGGCGTCCTGTCTTTGCGCTCTCGAGAAGTCCCTCGAAGCCCTGCTGCCGCGCCGGCGGCACCTCGAACGCCGCCTTGGGTTCAATCGTCTCGCCGGCGTCGAGACCGAGCAGCCGCTGCAGATCCGCTTCGGCAACCGCACGCGCGGTGTCGGCGTCGATCGAGAGCAGCCGCTCGCGGGCGAGCTGCGCGTCGGCGGTGAGCACCTCGTTGGGCGGAATCAGGCCCTGCTCGAGGCGGTTTCGCAGGTCCCTGACGTGTGCGTCAGTGCCCGCCAGCGACCGGCCGAGCACGGCCGCCGCTTCCCGAGCCGTGATCAGCGCCCAGAAGGCGCGGGTGATTTCGAGCCGCAGATCCGCGCGCGCCGCCGTGAGGTCTTCGCCGGACGCCTCGCGCTCCGCCCGTGCCGCACGCTCGAGCGCGTCGGCGCGGCCGCCGGTATAGATCGGCCACTGCAGGTCGAATCTGGCGTGGTAGTTGTCGGGAACGTCGGGATACAGGACCCTGATCCCCTGACCGATCTGCGCGAGCACGAACTGCTCGACGTGATTCGTCCGGGTGTAGCCGCCGAGCAAGGACGTCACCGGCAGCTTGTCGGCGCCGCGCCGGTCTTCGACGGCAGCCGCCGCCTCCTGCCTCGCCTGCAGCTCCGCAATCCGCATGCTGTTGGCCAGCCCGCGCGCGATCGCTTCGTCGAGCGTCAGCGGCAGCGTCCGCGTCTGGGCTTCGACCGCGGACGCGATCACGAGCGCGCCCGCGGCCAGCAAGGCAATCCGGGTGATGGCGAACGACTTCATCGTTCTGATTTCTCCAGCTCTCGTCCATCGGCCTCGCGCCGCGTGACGAGGTCGATGAACACATCTTCCAGGGATGCCGGCACCGGCCTCGCGCTCACGACGCGGATCGCGTCGCGCTCGAGCGCGGCAGCGACTCGGGCGATGCCTTCGGCCTGGGTGCCGCGTGAGAGGCGGACGTGCGCGCGATCGCCGAACGCCTGCACGTCCTGGACGCCGTCCACCGCGGCGAGCCGGTCGATCGGCGGCCGCTGCGTGTCGGTGATGATTTCGAGCAGCTGCCCTTCGAAGCGCTCCTGCAGAACCGCCGGCGCCTCGACCGACAGCACGCGGCCCTGGTGCAGCAGCACGATGCGGCCGCACCTCTCCGCCTCGTCCAGGTACGGCGTCGCCATCACGATCGTCAATCCCGCGGCCAGGAATTCCGAGAGCAGCTTCCAGAACTCGCGCCGCGAGACCGGATCGACGCCGGTGGTCGGCTCGTCGAGAATCAACACTTCCGGCTGGTGCACGAGCGTGCACGCGAGCGCGAGCTTCTGCTTCATGCCGCCCGACAGGCGATCCGCGCGTCGCGCGCGAAACGGCGTCAGCTGCGTCATGTCGAGGAGACGATCTCTCGCCGCCTTGTAGCGGCCGACACCGTGAATCTCCGCGAAGAACCCGATGTTCTCGTCGATGGTCAGATCGCCGTACAGGCTGAAGCGCTGCGACAGGTAGCCCACCGCGCTGGTGATCGCACGATGCTCGGCGACGGGATCGCGGCCTAGCAGCGCCACTCGTCCGCGATCGGCTCGGAGCAGGCCGCAGGCGATCCGGATCGTGGTCGTCTTCCCCGCGCCGTCAGGGCCGATCAATCCGAACATCTCTCCGCGGCGCACCGCGAACGACGCACCGTCGAGCGCGGTCACGGTCCCGTACCGCTTGGTCACGTCGTCGAACAGGAGCGCGTCCATTACTGCTGCGGAAGCTCCGCCTCTACCGGCATGCCGCTCTTCAGAATGCCTTCGCGATTGTCCGTCGTGACCTTGATGCGATAGACGAGCCGCGAGCGTTCCTCGGCGGTCTGCACGTTGCGAGGCGTGAACTCCGCCTTCGGAGAAATGAAGGTGATCGTGCCGTCCAGCCGATGGCCGGCGTCGGTGATCAGCACCATCTTCTGCCCCAGCTTGAGGCGCGGCACGACCGGCTCGTCGACGTAGACGTTGGCCCACGCGCGATCGAGGTCGGTCACGACCACCACCGGCGTGCGGGGCGCGACGACTTCGCCGGCGTCGATCAGCTTCAACGTGACGATCCCCGCGACCGGGGACGTCAGCACCGCGTCCGCGAGGTCCTTTTCGAGCGCGGCCATCTGCGCGTCGGCTGCCGCGACCTTGGCCCTGGCGGCGGCAATTTCATCGACCCTCGCGCCGGACTTCAACCGTGCCAGCCCCTCGCTTGCCGCGCGCGCGCGCTGCCTGGCCGCGGCGAGCCGCGCGGCCGCCACCGACCTCCTGGTCGCCGCGTCGTCTCGCTGCTTCTGCGATCCGGAATTGCTCTTGAGCAGCGCTTCGAAGCGTTCGAGGTCCGCGGTCGCGGACTGCAGTTCGGCTTCCGCGGCTTTGCCGTCCGCTTCCGCGGTTTCGACTTCCGCTGCCGCCTGCCGTATCTCTTCAGGCCTGGCCCCCGCCTGCAGCAGCCGCAGGCCCGCCGCGGCCTGTTCCCGATCGGCTTTGGCGCGCTGGATCGCGAGCTGGGTGTCGGCGGTATCCAGCCTGGCGATCACCGCCCCGACCTGCACGCGATCGCCCTCGCCGACGGCGAGCTCGGTTACCCGTCCGCCGACCTCCGGCGCGACGCGCACCTCCGTCGCCTCGACGTAGCCCGACGCGCGAGGCGGGCCGCCGTTCGATCCCCGACACCCTGCGGCAGCGGCAAGGACAGCGGCGAAGGTGGCAAGCGCGCGTGCTCGACGGGTCATACGCTTCTCGATTTCGCTTTCCGGCCGGCTCCGGCCGTCATTCCGCGGAGCACGCCCAGCGTGACGTTCTGGATGTGCCCGACCACTTGATCCCGGTTCAACTCCGCCGCGCCGCGCACTCCGGCGCGGCTCAGGCGCGCCCGCAGCGGCGTGCTCGCAAAGAACAGCAGCAGCGGTCCGATCAAGCCGACATGCACCAGCATGTGCGGCGCCGGCACGAAGACGCCGGCGCGGACGCCCTCGTCGATCATGCGCTTCAGCGTTCCGACGATGCTGGCGACCTCGCGGCCGGTGTCCTGGCCGAAGTGGCGGCCCTCGTCAGCGACCTCGCGGCACCAGATCGGCGGAAAGTGCGGCCGCGCCTCCGCCTCGGCGGCAATCGCCTCGACGAACTGGCGCACTTTGTCCTCGGCGGAGGCGTTGGAGTCGGCGACCGCGCGGACGCGCGCGCCGACGGCGCTGAACATGTCGTGCAGGATCTCGGCGTAGAGCCGGGCCTTCGAGCCGAAGTGGTAGTAAATCATCGCCTTGTTCAGGCGCGCGGCGGCGGCGATCCGGTCGACGCTGGCGCCGGCGAACCCGTGCCGGGCGAACTCGCGGGCGGCGGCGGCGAACAGCGCCTGCCTGGTCGAGTCGGGCGCCGGGGCCGGACTGCGGCGGGGACCGCGGCGCTGGGCGCGGGTGCGGGACGGGGGCGGCCATCATCATCGTTAACTAACCGGTCAGTTAAATTAACTGACTGGATATTTAACACTGTCGTGGCGGCATGTCAAACTCGGGGGCCAGGGGCCAGGGGCCGGCAAGTCGCGCAGGCCTTCAGGCCTGCTACAGCAGCTTCGACAGCCGGGCGTAGCCGGCGCGGCTGACGGGCAGGCGCGTCCCGTCGCGCAGGATCGCCACGCGGCTGTCCTTCGCGTACAGCTCGACGCGCGCGATCCGCTCGATGTTGAGGATGTAGGACCGGTGAATGCGCACGAAGCAGGCCGGGTCGAGCGACGCTTCGACGTTCGCCAGCGTCTGGTCCTTCAAGTACTGCTTGCCGTCGGCCTTGAACGAGACGTAGTCATCCTGCGCTTCCACGTAATCCAGCCGGTTCACCGGAATCACGTGCACTTGCGCGCCGTCGCGGATCAGCACCCGCTCGAGCGGACCCTGCCGCGGCCGGGCCTGCGCCACCAGCGCGTCGACGTCGAGCGCCGGCGGCTCGTCTGCGGTCCGCATCGCGCGCAGCCGCTCGCGCGTTCGCTCGAGCGCTTCGGCGAAGCGCTCCTCGCTGAACGGCTTCAGCAGGTAATCGACCGCGTGTACTTCGAACGCGCGGAGCGCGTACTGGTCGTACGCGGTGATGAACACGACCGGCACGTCGCGGCCGAGCAGCTCCAGCACTTCGAAGCCGTCCAGCTTGGGCATCTGCACGTCGAGGAACAGCAGATCGGGCGACAGCTCGGTCACCGCTTTCACCGCGTCGAACCCGTTGCCGCACTCGGCGACGAGCTCGACCTCGGAATATTTCGTCAGATACTCGCGCACGACCGCGCGCGCGAGCGGCTCGTCGTCGACGACGACGACCCGTAACGGTTCACGCTCGTTCATGGGACTCCACCGCGGGCAGCACGATCTCCACCCGCCACGTGCGATCGCGCTCCCCCGCCGTCATGCGGGCCTCCTGGCCGTGCAGCGCCTGAATCCGGTTGCGCACGTTCGAGAGGCCGACGCCCGCGCCTTTCCCGCGCGGCCGATCGGGGTCGCACGGATTCTCGACGAGGATGGCGAGGTGTTCGCCGCGGCGCGAGGCCGCGACCCGCACCGTGCCGCCTTCGAGCACGTGCGCGACGCCGTGCGTCACCGCGTTCTCGACCAGCGGCTGGAGCAGCAGCGGCGGCACCACGCACAGCTCTGCGCCGCCACCGGATACGTCCGCGCGAAGCCGCGAGCCGAACCGCACGCGCTCGACGTCGAGGAACCGCTCGACCAGCTTCAGCTCCCGTCCGAGCGTGATCCGATCCTGGCTCCCCAGCGCCAGGCTTTCGCGCAGGAACTCCGCGAGCAGCAGGCACATGCGCCGCGCCGCCGCCGGATCGGACGCCGTGAGCGCGCTGATCGACTGCAGGCTGTTGAACAGGAAGTGCGGATCGATCTGCGCTCTGAGCGATCGCAGCTCCGCTTCGCGCGCGAGCACCTGGACCTGCAGCGCCCTCCGCTCGATCTGCCGCGCTTCCTCGAAGGTGCCGATCAGATAGCTCACCGCGAGCGAGAGCAGGTAGAGCAGGATGCCGATCCCGAACAGCTGCGCGTCGAACGCCCGCGATTCGCCGCCGCGCGGAAACAGGCCGCGGGCGGCGAGCACGCTCATCCATCCTCGCGCAATCATCAGCCAGCCGGCGCCGGAGATGACCGCCGCCACGACGCCGGTGGCGAGCACGCGAACCGCGCTCGACGCGGCGAGCGGCACGCCGCGCGACACGTACCACGCCGACAGACAGACGAAGGCGTAGACGAACGCGAGCGGCAGCGCGACGACGCCCGCCTGCGGCCAGGTGATCGCCGATTCGCCGGTCAGCAGCGCGCCGAGCAGGCTGCCGACGAGCACCCACATCCCCAGGTAGAGCGCGAGCGGCCGTCCTCGCGCAAGGATCGGATGCATGCGCGCCTAGTTCTTGATCTCCACGCCGCTCATGATCGCGAAGCCGCGCAAGGTGACGCGCGGCCCGCCGCCGGCGGGCCGGCGCGTTTTTTCGTCGACGCCGCCGAGGATCGGCACGATGTGCGTCTCGACGTTCCAGTCCTCCGGCACCCTGATCTCGATGCCGCCCCACAGCGAGAAGACGTCGATCACCGCCTCGCCCTCGAGCGTGGCGTTTCGCAGATCGAGCTCGCATCCGCCCAGGATCGCCGTGAGGTCCGCGCCCCGGAAGTTGCGCGTGTTGCTGCCGCGCGAGACACCGCCCAGAATGGCCATCGCACTAATCATCGATCCTCCCTCGACTGGATTCCTCGCCGCCCGCACCGACAGACCCTGCCACACGAGATAGCCGCCGACGAGCACCAGTGCGAGCGGCCAGACATGCCCCAATCGGACGCGGTACTCCGTCAGCTCGCCAAACAGCAGCCAGGCCCCCATCGCCACCATGAAAAGGCTCACCATGGCGGGCGGGCCTCGCCTCGTCTGCGACAGCTTGAGCAAACCGATCGCAATCAGGCCGGTCGGCCAGAAGCGCGTGTAGTCCTCGGCGTGCACGAAGCCGAAGTTGTCGAGCGTGAACAGGACGCCGGCGGCGATGACGAGCAGACCGAAGACGAGCTGCGGTGTCAAACGAAGGCCCCCGGCCGGACGCTGCGTCGAGTCGATCATGACCGGATCCCTCGATTGGCGCAGCCGTTGGGGTTGCCGAACGACCCCCACACGATCGCGATGCCGCCGCCGATGAGCAGCAACGGCCAGGACGTGCTGTAGTCGAGACCAAACAGGTGACGGACCGTCACGATGCCCCAGCCGGCGACGAACAGCAGCCAGATCGCCCCGGCGCGGCTCTGCCGGCCGTCCTTCTTCGGTTCTGGATGGCGAAGGTGCGCGAGGGCAATCGCCAGGATGAAAAGCGGCCAGACTCGCGGAAAGTCGATGCCGCCTTCCATGATGCGGAGCGTCCCCAGGGTCAGCAGAATCAGCCCCAGGGTGAGCAGATCGCGGGCGCGTTTGATGTCCTCAGGCGCGGCAGTCATAGAAGAATCTCACGCCCTGACAATACGGCCTCCTGCCGGGGGCTGGTAAGGGGTTTCCGGCGAAACCCTTCCCCCTGCCGGTAAATGACGCCTGCCGGCGCACCGCGCGACGTGCGCTACAATTCGCCGCATGCGCATGCGCCCGATTTCACGCATCCTGACATTCGCCCTGGTTCTCGCGTCCAGCCCGGCATTCGCGGGTCCGCTGCAGGATGACCTTCAGGCACGGCGCACACGGCTGCTCGAACGGCTGACGCCGGAAACGCTGGCGATCTTCTGGAGCGCGCCGGTCCGCACGTATTCCCACGATGTCGAGTACGAATACCGTCAGGACAGCAACTTCCTCTACCTGACCGGCATCGACCAGCCGGAAACCATTCTCGTGCTGATGCCCGGCAACGTCAGCCGCCGCGAGATCCTGTTCATCAGCGAGGCCGATCCGCGCCGCGAGCACTGGGAAGGCCACATGCTCACGCCGGCGGAGGCCACCGCGCAGAGCGGAGTCCAGACGGTGATGACCGTCGATCAGTTCGAGCCGTTCATTGCGTCCATGTTTTCGCGTCGCGCCATGCGGGGTGAACCCGCGGAGTACGCGAAGTTCTTCGCCGCGCTTGCCGACGGGCGCGCCAGGCTCGCGCTGCCGCTCGAACAGGTGTCGGACCTCTCCACGCCTCCGGATGCCGCGCGGAAGTTCGCGGTCAGCCTGCGCGAACGATTCCTCGGCTTCACCCTCGAGGACGTGCGTCCGCTCGTCTACGATCTGCGCCAGATCAAGACCGCCTACGAGCAGGACGTGCTGCGGAAGAGCGTGACGATCTCGAGCGACGCCCACAAGGCGGCGATGCGCGCGGCGGCGCCCGGCAAGTACGAATACGAAGTGGAAGCGGCGATCGAAGAGGTCTACCTTCGCAACGGCGCCATGAGCTGGGGCTATCCCTCGATCGTCGGCAGCGGACCGAACGCGACGATCCTGCACTACGGCAAGTCGAGCCGCCGCATGGAGGCGGGCGATCTGCTGCTCGTCGATGCCGCGGGCAACTACCAGGGCTACACCGGCGACATCACGCGCAGCTACCCGATCAACGGCAAGTTCAGCAAAGAGCAGCGCGAGATCTACCAGATCGTGCTGGCCGCGCAGGAAGCCGGCATCAAGGCGGTGAAAAGCGGGGCTCGGACCAACGACGTCCAGGCGGCGTGCGACGGGGTGCTGCGCGACGGGCTCGTGAAGCTGGGGCTCGTCACCGACCCGAAGGGCATGCAGTTCAAGATCTGGTCGACCCACGGCGTGCTGCACGGAATCGGCATGGACGTGCACGACGTCGGCTCCCGGCGCACGCTCGAGCCGGGCATGGCGTTCGTGATCGAGCCCGGCATCTACATCCGCGAAGCGGCGCTGGACGCGCTGCCGAAAACCGCCGAGAACGCGGCCTTCATCGAGAAGGTCCGGCCGATGGTGACGAAGTACAAGAACATCGGCGTCAGGATCGAGGATTCGTTCCTGCTCACCGACTCGGGGCTCGAACGGCTGTCATCGGGCGTGCCGCGCACGATCGACGAGATCGAGCGCTTCATGAAACAGGGAAGCTGAGATCAGCGATCGACCGGGAGGCCTGCCTCGAGCCGCGCCTTGCGCAGCGCTTCCAGTGCGTCCTGCACCTCTTTCCGCGCCGCTGCCTTCGCGCGCGCGTCCTTGGCGCTGTGGAAGGCTTCGAGAGCAGTCTTGAGCGCGTACTGCATCGCCAGCGACGTCAGGGCGACGATGGCGCCCTGCTTGTTGTCGAACGCGGCGTAGCCCTGCACGTCCTTGGGCGTCACCATGTTCAGGAATTCCGCGTGCGTCATCGCGCCGGCGGGAACCGGCCCCTTCAGGTAATCCGGTCCGAGAATGTCTGCGATCGTGAGCTTCTGCCCCTCGATCCCGATGCGGAACGTGGGCAGGCCGCTGTCGGAGTAGTAGTCGGGATCTTTCACGACGATGAGCGGCTTCTGCTCCAGGGCTTTCTGGATCTTCTCGAGCGAAATGGGAAGTGCGTCGGGGTTTATCCGGGCGGCGGCATCCGCGCGCTGGCTCCGGGACGGAATGGACTCCGACGCGGGCGCGGGCTGTTGACCTGCCGCGCCGCTCAGCAGCATCGAAATAATGATCGCCGTCATGTCCATCGCGACTGCACTCAAGTGTAAGACGAACGGCCCTGGATTATGGCTTCAAGATCGGTGCCCAGCCGACTCGCTCGCTCGCTCAGGACAGGCGTCCCACCGTTGGGACGTCTCCTGTTCAGTACTGAACAGACGGGCACGCGACAGGCTCAGGCGAATGCTGGTTAACTGACTGAGCGTGCGGCGGTTGCCACGTGACCTCCACCGGCACGGACTTGGCTCGGGCTCGATCGACGGAAGGTGCAGATGACTTCACTCATGCAGGATGTCCGCTACGCGCTCCGGCTCCTCGTCAAGGCGCCCGGATTTGCCGTCGTGGCGGTCCTCACGCTCGCGCTCGGGATTGGCGCAAACACGGCGATCTTCACGGTCGTCAACGCGCTGCTGCTGCGTCCTCTTCCATATGCACAGCCCGACCGGCTCGTCATGGTCTGGCAGGATCTGCGCGGCCGTGGCGGTCCCTCCGACGAATGGGCGACGCCGGGGAACTACGCCGACTGGCGCGCGGCCAAGAACGTCTTCGCCGATGTCGCCGTCATCGCGTCGTGGCGTCCCACGCTCACCGGCGGCGCCGAACCCGAGCCGATCCCCGGCGAACGCGTCTCGCACGAGTACTTCTCCGTGCTCGGCATTCCGCCTCTGCACGGCCGCAGCTTCCAGCAGTCCGACGACGTGCCGAATGCGCCGCTGGTTGCGATGATCTCGCACGGGCTGTGGCAGCGGCGGTTTGGCGGCAACCCGTCGATCGTCGGCACGGCGGTGACGCTCGCCGGCGAGCCTCACCAGATCATCGGGATCGTCCCAGAGGGCTTTCGTCCGATCGTCAACGGCGACGCGGAAATCTGGCGCCCGTTTCGCCTCAACACGGCGACCCCGTCGCGCGGCGCGGTCGTGCTCCGCGCGATCGCGCGGCTGCCCGACGGCGTTCCGCTCGATCGCGCGCAGGCGGCGGCCGACGTGCTCGCCGCACAGCTCGAGGCGCAGTATCCGCAGTTCAACGAGAAGACGCGATTCAACCTGACGCCGTTGCACGATCGCGTCGTCGGCGACATCAGGCCGGGACTGCTGGCGCTGCTCGGCGCCGTCGCGTTCGTCCTGCTGATCGCGTGCGCCAACATCGCCAACCTGCTGCTCGCGCGCGGCTCGGCCCGCGGCCGGGAGCTTGCGGTGCGGCTCGCGCTCGGTGCGGGGCGCCGGCGCGTCGTCCGTCAGCTCCTGACGGAGAGCGTGCTGCTCGCGGTGCTCGGCGGCGTCGCCGGCGTCGTGCTCGGCGTGTGGGCCGTCGAGGCCCTCGTCGCCGCGGCGCCCGCCAACGCGCCGCGAGTGGCGGAGATCGCGCTCGATCGGCGGGTTCTCGGTTTCGCCGCGCTGCTGACGCTCGCCACCGGCGTGCTGTTCGGGCTGGCGCCGGCGTTCCAGGCATCGCGCGGCGACGTCACCGGATCGCTGAACGATCGCGGCCGCGGCAATACCGGCACGGCAGGCCGCACGCTCCGGCGCGCGCTGGTGTGCGCTGAAGTCGCGCTCGCGCTCGTGCTGCTGACCGGCGCCGGCCTGCTGCTGCAGACGTTCATCAAGCTTCAGGCCGCGGATCTCGGCTTCAAACCCGAGAACCTCATCGCCGGTTTCACCAACCCGCCGAGCGCGGCGGGCTACAACACTCCCGAGAAGCATCGCGCGTTCTACGACCGCGTGTTCGAGAACGCGAGGTCGCTGCCCGGCGTGCAGAACGTGGCGATGGCGTCGGTGCTTCCGCTCAGCGGCGACAGCGATACGAGCTTCTCGATCGAGGGGGCGCCGGCGCCGCGATCGCAGTCGGAGACGCCGGTCACGTGGTACCGCCTGATCAGCGCATCCTACTTCGACACGATGGGGGTCCCGATCAAACGGGGCCGCGGATTCGAAGCCCGCGAAGCGATGCCCGTCGTCGTCGTGAACGAAACGTTCGGCCGGACCTACTTCCCCGGCGGCGATCCGATCGGGCGCAGGATTCGGCTCGGCGGTCCTGACGATCCGTGGTTCACGATTGTCGGGATTGCCAGTGACGTCAAAGTTCGTGGCGCGCGCGAAGGTCCGAAGGTCGAAACCTACGTGCCGTATTGGCAGATGACGGAGCCAGGCATGTGGGTGATCGTCAAAGCCGCGTCGAATCCGGAAGGGCTCACGGCGGCAATGAAGCAGGCGGTGTACCCATCGATCGCAACGTGCCGGTGTCGGGAGTGACGACGCTGTCCGGGATGGTCGGCGACAGCATCGAGCAGCCGCGGTTCTTCGCCACGCTCGCGACCGCGTTCGCGGTGCTGGCGCTCGTGCTCGCGGCGATCGGGATCTACGGCGTCATGTCGTACACGGTCTCGCAGCGCACGGGCGAGATCGGCGTGCGGATGGCGCTCGGCGCCTCGCCGTCCGAGGTGTTCCGGCTGGTCGTCGGCGACGGACTGAAGCTGGCCGCCGCGGGCGTGGTGCTCGGCCTGGCCGGCTCGTTCTTCGTCGCCCGGTGGCTCGCCGCGCTGCTCTTCGGCGTGCTGCCTGGCGATCCGTGGACGTTCGTGGCCATGTCCGCCGCACTGCTGGCGATCGCGGCAGCGGCGTGTCTGGTGCCGGCCAGGCGCGCGACGCGGGTGGATCCGATTGAAGCACTGAGGGCTGAGTAGTCACGGCGCTGGGCGTTCGGCGTTCGGGGCGGGATTCGGCCTGACGTTTGCGCGTTGGGCGTTGGGCGCTGGGCCGGAGAGGGGATTTCCCGAGCGCCGAGCGCCGAACGCCAAGCGCCGTATAATTAGAAACCGTTAGCCCGGACATCCCGTCTAACGAACAGGCCCTGACGAAAGGTAACTCATGGCGTTTTTCTCCCGATCAAGCCAGCCGGTCCCGCAGGTGGATCTCCCTGTCGATGCCGGTGTTGCGCCGAACGCGTTGATAGGCCTGCGAAACATCGAGAAGTCCTACGCGCACGGCACCAGCCGCACCTACGTGCTCCGGCGGATCAACCTCGATATCAAGGAAGGCGAGTTCATCTCGATCATGGGGCCGTCGGGGGCGGGCAAGTCGACGCTGCTCCACATCATCGGCATGCACGACAGCGCCTGGACCGGCGAGTACTACTTCCTCGATCAGCCGGTGCACAAGCTCGGCGCGAAGGATCGCGCGAAGCTGCACAAGCAGTACATCGGCTTCGTGTTCCAGAGCTATCACCTGCTCGACCACCTCACCGTCTACGAGAATCTCGACATCCCGCTCTCCTATCGCGACATCAAGAAGTCCGAGCGTGAGAGCATGGTGTGCGACATCCTCGACAAGTTCGCGATCGTCGGGAAGAAGGATCTGTATCCCAATCAGCTCTCGGGCGGCCAGCAGCAGCTCGTCGCGGTGGCGCGCGCGGTGATCTCGAACCCGAAGGTGATCCTGGCGGACGAGCCCACCGGCAACCTGCACACGAGCCAGGGCAAGGAAATCATGGAGCTGTTCAAGAAGCTGAACGAGGCGGGCACGACCATCATCCAGGTCACGCACTCCGAGACGAATGCCGGGTACGGCAGCCGCGTCATCCAGCTGCGTGACGGCTGGGTCGTGGATGAATAGCGAAAAGGTACGAAGTGCGAAGTTAGAAGTTTCGGATCGCGGAAATGACGAAGGCTGGCCCGAGCGTCTCGGACCAGCCTTTTTTACTTCTTACTTCTTACTTCAAACGTCGAACTTTTCAGTTACCACCTGGGTTCTTTCCTTCGGCCGCCGCTGAAGTCGCCGTCGTCGTAGCTGCGGCCCCCGCCGCCACCCCGTCCGCGTCCTCCGCCGCCGCCGAAGCCGCCGCCCTCGGGTTTCGGCCGTGCTTCGTTGACCACGAGCGCGCGTCCATCCATCTGATGCTCGTGGAATTCCGAGATAGCCTTCTGGGCGTCGTCGTCCGACCCCATCTCCACGAAGGCGAAGCCGCGCGCCCGGCCCGTCGCCATGTCCCGCATCACCCGTACGCTGTCGACCTTGCCCGCACGGCTGAACAGCTCGGTGAGCTGATCCTCCGTGGCTGAGTACGGAAGATTGCCGACGTAGAGTCTCCTGCCCATCCTGTCACCTACCCGTAACTAACGCGCGATTGTATTGAGCGCTGCGCTCGCGCGTACGAAGCGGAACGCCGGTCGGAAAGCTCTCGCGGATTGCTGTGCGGAAGGAGTGTCTTACCTGCGCAGACAAGGAGCGGCCTCCCATTCGCGGCGAGTATATAGCAGAATGCATGCCGGTCCCTGCAACCGGCACCCCAGCTGCAAGGCTCGGCCGCTCCCGAGGCCGCGGCCCGGCTGTGGCTTTACCGCCGCGGCGCGCCCCGGCTACAGTTGAACCCCGATGCCCCTCAAATCCGTGATCGCCGCCGCAATCCTGGCGGCGGCCGGCGTCGCCGCCTGCTCGCGCGCGCGGTCCTACGAGTTGCGCGGACAGATCGTCGCCGTCAACCCGTCGCGTCAGGAAATCACGGTCAAGCACGAGGACATTCGCGGATTCATGCCGGGAATGACGATGCCGTTCAGGGTGCGCGATCGGTCGATGCTGGAGGGCCGGACGCCTGGCGAGTTGATCACGGCTACGCTGGTCGTGAGCGATAACGACGCGCATCTCGAAAACATCACGCGAACCGGCCACGCGGACCTGCCGGCTCCGGAAGGGGCGACGGGTAGTTTGGACCTCCTCGAGCCAGGCGGTGAAGTCCCGGACGAACCGTTCATCGACCAAAACGGCACCTCGAGACGGCTGTCGGAGTGGAGAAAAAAAGTCATAGCCGTCACGTTCATATACACACGCTGTCCGCTGCCCGACTTCTGCCCGCAGATGGATCGGCAGTTCGCGGCGGTCCAGAAGACGGCATCGCAGGATCCGGCGCTCGCGAATCGATTTCACCTGCTGTCCGTGAGCTTCGACCCGGAGCACGACGCGCCGCCCGTGCTCGCGGCTCACGCCAAGCGCGTTGGCGCCGATACGACGTCATGGAGCTTCGTGACGGGCCATGCAACGGACATCGATCGGTTTGCCTCTCGCTTCGGCGTCTCGGTCATGAGAGAGGGCCAGACGACGGCGGAAATCGTCCACAACCTGCGGACTGCGGTCATCGACGGGAATGGGCGGCTCGTGAGAGTCTTCGGGGGCCGCGACTGGACGCCGGCGGATCTCGTCTCGGAGTTGAGGCAGGCGATTGGCGGCCGGTGAGGCGCCGCCGCTCTCGGCGTTCACGGCGCGCGAGCAGCGGCTGATTCGGCGGCTCCGCACGCCAGCCACCGTACAGGCGTGGCTGAACGCGCTGCCCTACAACCAGGAGCCTCCTCCGCAGGGCGCCACCCAGCGCAGCTTCCGCGGCGTCGTCAGCACCAACACGGCGCATTGCATGGAAGCGGCGCTCGCGGCCGCGGTGATCCTCGAGCAGCACGGGTTCCCGCCGCTCGTCCTCAGCTTCGAATCGATCGACGAACTCGATCACGTGATCTTCGTGTATCGCTGGCGCGGCCGCTGGGGGTCAGTCGCGCGCTCGCGCGATCCGGGATTGCACGGCCGCAAGCCGGTCTTCGCAACGCCGCGCGCGCTCGCCCTCAGCTACGTCGAGCCGTACGTAGATTTCACCGGACGCATCACCGGCTACGCCGTCATCGACTTACGCACGATGGGCGATTACGACTGGAGGCTGTCCGAGCACAACGTGTGGAAGGTCGAACGGATGCTCCTGAACCACCCGCACCGTTCGATCGTGTCATCGGACCGCCGGATCGACGCGTTGCGCCGGAAGTATTTCAGAGTACCGGCGCGAGCACCCTGGAAAGAAGCCGGTCTACTACAGAGGCCGCGAACGGTGGAGCCCGCTGCCTTCTGAATTCCGTTAATCGAGATCGAAGTCGCGCGTCGGCTTGGTGATCGGCTCCTCGCGAGCCTGCTTCAACGCCTCCTCGAAACGCTTCGACAGCGCGTCGCCGCGCGTCCGCTCCGCGTTGACCGACTGCTGGAAGAGCGCTTCGCGCCGCGCGGCTTCCTCCGCGAGGATCCGCTGCGCCTCGGAAAGCTCGGGCCGATCGCCGCGCACCGGCTCCTCGTGCCGCACGACCCGTCGAAGATTCGTGTCGATGACGAGCGTCGCCTGACAGCACGGGCACGTGGCGTCGAACTCTGATTTGAGTTTCATGAAGCACCTTGTAGCTATCAGCTCTCAGCTCTCAGCTCTCAGCTCTCAGCTGATGGCTGAGGGCTGACAGCTGTAAGCTCATTTCGCCGTCTTGTTTGCCCCCCACATGAGATTCACCGGCTGGCCGCGTGAATCGGTGGCGGTCACTTCCACTTTGTAGGGGCTCATCCGTCCGCGGTCGTAGCGATAGCCGAGCCCGCTCTGAAACTGGCTCAACGGCGCGTTGAGGCGCTGCCCGGCCCTGAGCGTCGGCACGCCGCCGTTGTAGTGATCGTTCACGACGATGCGGACGTCCTTCCAGTCCGAGCCGGTCTGGTTTTCGACCAGGACCGATCCTTCCTCGACGACGACCGGGTCGCGCACGTCGGAGCATGCGATCGTCAGCGCCAGCAGCGCGACGCCGCTGCACGCGCGCAGGGACGGCCGGCTGATCATCGGTCTATGATAACGCTCATGGCCACGTTCGCGGCACGACGGTCCGGGCGGGATTCCGACTAATGCTGTGGCTGTCGATCGCGGGCGCGATCTTTCTGACGTGGCTGATCCTGGTCTTTCTTTTCACGCCCGGCATCAACTACCACCTCTGTCAGCGGACGTCGATTCATCACGCGGACTTCCTCTACACGCTGCAGTCGACCTGCCAGGCGGCCCTTCACCACGGGAACTGCGTTTCCATCTACACCAACGGCGCGGAGTTCTACCCGGCGATGATCGCGGCGATCCGCGGGGCGGTGAAGTCGGTGAACATGGAAACGTACATCTTCCAGCCCGGACGGATCGCGGACGAGTTCATCGAGGCGCTGTCGGATCGCGCCCGCAACGGCGTCAACGTCACCATCGTCGTCGATGCGATCGGCAGCTTCAGCCTGTGGGGCCGGCCGGTCCGCCGTCTCCGCAACGCCGGCTGCCGGATCGAGTCGTATCAGCGGCTCCGGTGGTATTCGCTGGCGCGGATCAACAACCGCACGCACCGCGAGCTGCTGATCGTCGACGGACGCGTGGCGTTCACCGGCGGCGCCGGCATCGCCGACTGGTGGGCGTATCCCGAGCGGCGCAAGGGGCGCGTCGACGGGCGGCGCAGGGTGAGCCCCGCCTGGCGCGACACGATGGCCAGAATCGACGGACCGGTCGTGGCGGCGCTGCAGGGCGTGGCGGCCGAGAACTGGCTCGAATGCTGCGGCGAGATTCTCACCGGGCCCGAGTACTTTCCCGACCTGACGCGGCGCGGCGACACGACCGCGTTCGTCGTGCGGAGCTCGCCGTCCGACCGCGCGACCGCGTCGCGCGTCGCGTTCCAGCTGCTGATGGAAGGCGCCGACCATCACCTGCACATCAGCACGCCATACTTCCTCCCCGACCGCGCGCTGCGGCGGGCGCTGGTCGAAATCGCGAGACGCGGCGTCGCGGTGTCGGTGATCGTGCCCGGCTTCAGGACCGACCAGCGCTGGGTGCGGCTGGCCAGCCGGCGGATGTGGGGCCGGCTGCTGGAAGCCGGCGTCCGCATCTACGAGTACCGGCCCGCCATGACGCACATGAAAGTCCTGATCGTCGACGGCATCTGGGCCGTCCTCGGCACCACCAACATCGACAACCGGTCGTTCGAGCACAACGACGAGGTCAACATCGCGATGCGCGACGCGACGGTCGCGGCGCGGCTGCTGGAGGACTACAAGCGCGACATCGCCGAGAGCGAGGAGATCACGCTCGAACGATGGCGGCGGCGGCCGCTGTGGGAGAAAATCGTCGGCCCGTTCATCTGGATCCTGGAGCGTCAGCAGTGAGTGAGGCACCGTCCGCCCGACGCCACGTTCCCGTGCGCGTCGCGACCTACAACATCCACCGCTGCCGCGGCATCGATCGGCGCGTGATGCCCCAGCGCGTCGCCGAGGTGCTGCGCGGCATCGACGCGGACGTCATCGCGCTGCAGGAAGTCGTCGGCGCCGGACCCGAGGGCGCGGGGCAGGCCGAAGAGATCGGCGCCGCGCTCGGCATGGGATGGACGATGGCGTGCGTCCGTCATCTGCGGCGCCACCTGTTCGGCAACGTGGTGATGAGCCGGTTCCCGATCGTCCATCACAGCCAATACGATCTGTCGTGGCGGACGTGCGAGCCCCGCGCCTGCCAGCGCGCGGATCTCGATCTCGGAGACGGCCGGATGCTGCACGTCTACAACGTCCATCTCGGCACCGCGGTGCTCGAGCGCCGCTACCAGGCGCCGCGGCTGGCCGCCTTCGTCCACGATCGGCGGGTGCAGGGCCCGAAGATCATCCTCGGCGACTTCAACGAATGGATGCGCGGGCTGGCGACCAAGACGTTGACGTCGCTGTTCGACAGCATCGACCTGCGGTCCCATCTGCGGCGGCGGCGGACGTATCCGGGGATCTTTCCAGTGCTCCACCTCGATCACATCTATTACGAAGGCCGCGTCGAGGTGCGCAGCGTCGAGCTGCCGCGAAGCCGCAAGGCCCTGATGGCGTCCGACCACCTGCCGCTCGTGGCCAACCTGGCGATTGGCTTCGACGACTGAACTTTTCGGCCCCTTCCCCGTATTGACGGGGTAGATGTCAAAATGATATCACTTTGACATCTCTAACGAGGAGGTCGCTTCAATGATTCGCGAACGGGAATCTGCCGTGCTGCCCGGCCTGCCGATCACGCTGCTGCTGCTCGTCACGTTCGGCCTGCTGATCTATGCGTTCGTCAACCTCGACGATCCGTCCCTGGTTACCGTCGTGGGCCTGTCGCTGGCGCTCGTCCTGAACGCGTTTCTCTTCGCCGGTGTCTTCATCGTCAACCCGAACGAGGGCCGCGTCCTGCAGCTGTTCGGCGACTACGTCGGCACCGTCAAGAACCCCGGCCTGCGCTGGGCGAACCCGCTGTTCACCAAGAAGCGCATTTCGCTTCGCGTGCGCAACTTCGAGAGCACGCGCTTGAAGGTGAACGATCACGAAGGCAACCCGATCGAGATCGCCTCGGTCGTCGTCTGGCGGGTGGTGGACACCGCGGAAGCGGTGTTCGAGGTGGACGACTATCAGAACTTCGTCAAGGTGCAGACCGAGGCGGCGGTCAGGAACCTGGCGACGCGATACAAGTACGACGCGCACGAGGAGCACGAGATCTCGCTGCGCGGCAACACCGCCGATATCGCCGAGCACCTGAAGAAGGAGATCCAGGATCGCCTGGCGCGCGCCGGCGTCGAAGTCATGGAGTCGCGCATCAGCCATCTCGCCTATGCGCCGGAAATCGCGCAGGCGATGCTGCAGCGGCAGCAGGCGGGCGCGATCATCGCCGCGCGCCAGCGGATCGTCGAAGGCGCGGTCGGCATGGTGCAGATGGCGCTCGACATGCTGTCACAGCGCGAGATCCTCGAGCTGGACAACGAGCGCAAGGCGGCGATGGTCAGCAACCTGCTCGTGGTGCTGTGCGGCGAGCGTTCGACGCAGCCGGTCATCAACACGGGATCGCTGTATCAATAACCCGTGGCCGAGCGGAAAGCCGTTTCTGGTTCGGATCGATCGCGACGTCCTCGAGGCCGTTCAGCGCTGGGCGGACGACGAGCTGCGCAGCCTGAACGGTCAGATCGAGTTTCTGTTGCGGAAAGCGTTGCGGGAGGCGAAGCGGAGCGTGAAACCGGAACCGGGCGAGTAGCGGGCGATCAGCTCTCTTCGTACTCTTCTTCGTTCGGCGGGAGCAGCCGCGTCGACGGCCGCAGCGCCTCGCGATAGTCGAACAGCGGCAGATCGCGCACGTGCAACGACAGCGGGCAGCCCGGGGCCTTCTGAGTGACGACGACCGTGACCGGACTGCCTTCCACGCCTTCCCGGAAGCCGATGCGGCAGCCGCAGGCCAGGCGGGCGTGGGTGAATCCCTTCAACATCGTAGGACGATCATACTACAGGAGCGGCTGCAGCGCCTTGTCGACCTGCTCCTTGGTGACCGGCCCGATGTGTTTGAAACAGATCGACCCCGCGCGATCGACGATGAACGACATCGGCACCGCCCACAGCGGCCCGAACGCTTCTTCCACTTCCTCGGTGGAGAGCAGCGACGGATAGTTCATCTTGTGCGCCGCCGCGAAGGCGCGCAGATCCTCCGGCGTGTCCTGCTGTGCGAGGCCGAGCACGACGAGTCCCTTGTCCTTGTACTGGTCGGCGATCTTGATCAACTCCGGAATCTCGGCGCGGCACGGCGCGCACCACGTGCCCCAGAAGTTGATTAGCAGCACCTTGCTCTTGAAGTCGCTGAGACGCACGTCGGCGCCGTTCATGTCCTTGAGCGTGTAGTTCAGGTCCGCCTTCTTCTCCGCCTGACACCCAGGCGTCGCCCGCTCGTGACTGGCGACCGGCAACGTCTCCTGCATCTGCGCGCTATCGCGGCCGCCGAGAATCATCGGCACCGCGAGCACGCCGCCGACGACCGACGCCACCGCAGCCACCACCCAGCGAGTAGTCATAGGCCTGTACTCTTCAATCCCAAATCCCAAATCCCAATCACTAATCACTAATCACTAATCACTATTGGTGATTGGCGATCACCACGCCGTCGTTTTGACGTACCTGACGACCGGTTCCAGATCGCGCGGCTGCGCCTGCGCGACGATCACGTAGGTGCGGCCGCGGTCCTTCCACACCACCGCTTCCTGGCCGAGCGTCTCGACGAACTCCTGCTGCTGCCGCGCGCGGCGCGACTCGCTGTTCATCACATAGACCGACAACGGGGTGCCGCGCCATTTGTACATGAGGTGCGCGGCGATGCCGTCACTGGATCCGCAGCGGCGAACGTCGACGAGCGTCAGGTCCTGATCGACCGAGCTCGCGGGAATATGGATCGCCCATCCGCGCGTGCGCGCCCATTCGTCCGACAGCGCCTTCGCGTCGATCTGGCGGGCGGGGTCGGGACTGTACTTGAAACACTTGACGTGATCGGCGGCGAGCTGGGCGGCGAGGACTTCGGCGCTTCGACTGAAGGTGAAAAAGAAGGTGACGGCGACCAGGGCAAGGGTGGCGGCCAGCGAGAGCGGCACCAGCGTGCGGCGGATGAACGGCCGCGGCGCCGGCGCCGCAGTCGGCGGACGGGTGGCCAGGCCGTGGGCGGCACATCGCCGCTTCAGGTGCTCCGACGCGCAGCCGCGGAGGCTCTCGCGCCGAACGTGGAGCATGTCGCGGGCCGCGCGTTCGGCGGTCACACACTGACTGCACGCCGGGCATACCCGCAAATGCGCCTCGACCGCCGCGCGCGCGTCCGGCTCCGCCGCATCGTCCACGTACGACGCGAGCAACGGCTCGAGATCCCGACACTCACCCATGATTACATCTATCCTCGCGCAACCTTCGGGGCTTCCGCCCGGGTATGAGCCAGCCGTTCGTACAACATCCGCCGTCCGCGCGAGATCCGCGACATCACCGTGCCGATCGGAATGTCGAGCATCGCGGCAATCTCTGCGTAGGCGAATTCTTCCACGTCCCGCAGCCAGACCGCCTGCCGGAACGCCTCCGGAAGCGCGTCCAGGGCCTCCTGCAGGTCGGCGTCGAGCGTCGCCCGCGTCAGCAGCTGCTCGGGCGTCTGGTCCGCCCCCGCCAGATCGACAGCCTGTTCGACCGTCTCGCTGTTCACGTCCACCGGGTTCCGGCCGTCGTGCCGCCGCATGTTCCGGTACGTGTTGTGGAGGATCGTGAACAGCCACGCCTTCAGGTTGGTCCCGCGCTCGAACTGCTTCGACGCGCGAAACGCCTTCAGGTACGTCTCCTGTACCAGATCCTCCGCATCCTGGGCCCGTCGAGTAAGACGCATCGCCGTCCCGTAGAGGCTATCGACGTAGGAGAGCGCCTCCGCGGCAAACGGATCCTCCCCTTCGGACCCAGACGGGCGGTCGGGAACCCCGGACGAAGGCGGACGTCGTCGGAAGACCATCAGGGTCGGAAGTGCGAGGACGTCCCCCAGGTGACAGAACACCATGGGGAGCCGTCTTTATTCCTTTCGATTGTACTGAATCGGCCCCAATCGGGGACGGAATCGTTCGCGCCAGAGGACAGCGGACGCCTGACCCCGGCTATTTGCCCGCGTGAATCGGCCTCTGGCCGGAGGTACGAGCCTTGCTCGCCGACACCCGCTTACCCTGCTACACACGGGGACGGAAAGATTGCGACAACCGTCTAAGCTACAGTAACATCGGCGGCTGCAGCCCACGATCTGTCGTCGCCGCGTTCGCAGCCGGGCTGCCTGCCTCCGCTGCTTGTTTCCGAGGTGAACCATGCGCACGCGCAGCACGCGCGGCCCCGTCGCTCTACTGGGGACTGTTTTCGTCACCACCGCGCTGACCGCAGGCGTCACATCCGACGCCGCCGCCCAGCCGACATGCGATCTGCTGCAGCGGCACGTCGCGGCGCTCGAGCGCGCGGGCAATCCGGAAGTGCGCGCGCAGACGGGGTACATCCCTTATTACGGCAAGAACAAGATCCGCTACAACAATTTCAGGTGGCACATCTACACGACTGACCACTTCGAAATCTATTACTACCCGGAAATCGAGCAGCACCTCGAACGGATCACCAGCTACGCCGAGAGCGCCTATCAGCAGATCAGCTCGGATCTCAAACACGATCTCGCCACCAAGGTGCCGCTGGTCCTCTTCAAGACGCAGAGCGAATTCCAGCAGCAGAACATCGAGCCGTCCGAACTGCCCGAAGGCGTCCTCGCCTTCGCCGAACCGTATCGCGATCGCATGGTGCTCCCGATCGACGAGCAGGCTGACGCGCTCTACCGGCTGATCACCCACGAGCTGACCCACATCTTCGAGTTCGACATCATTCCGCGATCGCTGCTGCGCCGCGGCCTGCCGCTGTGGGTGGACGAGGGGCTCGCGGATCACATGACGGGCTACTGGAATCCGTTCGACCTGATGACGGTCCGCGATGCGGCGATCGCCGACATCGTCCCGTCGATGAGCGACTTTCAGGGCGTCGCGTTCGTCGACGGCCGTCTCCCCTACAACCTCGGTCACGCGGCGTTCGAGTTCATCGAGTCGCGGTGGGGCAAGGAAGGGCTGCGTCAGTTCCTCTTCGCGCTGCGCAAGAACGTCATCGGCGGCGGCGAGAGCGCCTACGAAGAGGCGTTCCGTCTGAAGGCGGAAGAGTTCGACGAGCAGTTCGAGAAGTATCTGAAGGACCGCTTCAAGCCGTTCCGCGACAAGGAGCGGCCGGCCGACTACGGCCGCGATCTCGCGCCGAAGCGCGACAAGACGCCGTACGTCGCGGTGATCTCGGTCGAGCCGTCGCCTTCGGGTGACCTGATGGCGGTGATGGCCGGCAACCGGAAGGATCAGGAGCTCGACATCATCCTGCTCTCCACCAAGGACAGCAAGGTCATTCGCAACCTGACGGGCGGCTTCAACAAGGACAGCGGCTACGAGTACATCTCGTCGCCCGGCGGCTTCCGCAACAACGCCGTGCCGTGGATGTCGTGGTCGCCGGCCGGCGACCGCATCGCCTACTTCGCGCGTACCGAAAAGGTCAAGACGCTGATCCTGCAGAACGTCGTCAGCGAAAAGATCGAGAAGCGGATCGAGCTGAAGACGGTCGACATGCCGGAGTCGCCGGACATCAGCCCCGACGGCAAGAAAGTGGCGTTTGCCGCGCTCATGAACGGCACCGGCGACATCTTCGTCATCGACGTCGAATCCGGCGAGCTGCAGAACCTGACGAAGGACGAGCCCGGCGATTTCTCGCCGACCTGGTCGCCCGATGGCAAGTCGATCATCTATCTCGCGCGCGTCAGCCAGAACGACAAGCTGTTCAAGCTCGATCTCGCCAGCGGCACGAAGACGCAGCTGACGTTCGGCGCGCATGACGACGGCGGCGCGCAGTTCCTCGATGCGGACACGATCGTGTTCCCGTCGACCGCGATCGATCCGAACCAGAGCGTGCCCGACGAGGTCCAGCGCAACGGCAACATCTACAACATCTGGACGCTGAGCCTGAAGAACGCGGAACTGCGGCAGTTCACCGACACGCTGACCGGCAACACGTCGCCGGTCGTGCTGCGCGATCAGGCGCCGGCGCGGGTCGCGTTCGTCACCTATTACAAGAGCGAATGGGGCATCCACATCCTGAACCGCGAGGAGCCGCTGCACACGGTGGCGAGCGAGGACTTCGGCACGCCGGCGCCGACGATCCCGTTCCAGCCGCCGCTCAGCCACTCGCTGGTGCAGTCGAACATCAAGAAGAAGGGGACCTTCGAGAAGCTGTTCCTCGAGGGCCGGCCGCCGGTGGCGCTGGGCGTCACCAGCGGCGGTGACGTGTTCGGCGGCACGCAGGTCACGTTCACCGACGTGCTCGGCGACAAGCAGTTCAACATGTTCGCCGCCTCGGTGTCGCAGTACCGCACCCTGGCGTTCTCGTACATCAACCTGTCGCGGCGCTTCCAGTACGCCATCCAGGGCTTCTCGCAGACCCAGTTCTTCTATGGCTACGGCGCGCAGCTCTACGGCCTCGAATACGGGTTCATCGATCGCGACCTGGCGCTCGCGACGCAGACCTCGCGCGGCGCCACCGCGATCGGCATCTACCCGCTGAACCGTTATGCCCGCCTCGAGCTGTCGGCGGGCATGCTGAACTTCAATCAGCGCTACGAAGAGCCGGGCCTTCAGGAGATCGCCGACGCGTATCAATCGGCGATCTACGGCCGGCCGCTCTTCTCCGACGGCAACTTCATGCCGCTCGGCGTCACGTTCATCAAGGAAACGACGGTGTTCCGCGAGTACGGGCCGCTCGCCGGACACACGCTGTCGCTCGGCTACGAATACGCGCCCGCCTTCGGCGACTTCCTGTCGCGGCAGGCGTTCGACGGCGACGCGCGGTATTACATGCGCCTCGGCACCAACGGCGTGCTGGCGCTGCGCGCGCGCGGCTACAAGAGCTGGGGCGACTTCCCCGGCTATCTCTACTTCGGCGGCAACTCCGAGATGCGCGGCTACGATTACCTGTCGTTCGTCGGCAACAAGGGGTGGTTCGCGAACGCCGAGCTGCGGTTCCCGATCATCGAGGCGGCGCTCACGCCGGTCGGCGTGGTCGGCGGCCTCCGCGGCGTGTTCTTCTTCAACATCGGCGGATCGGGCTACGAAGGCATCCCGATGAACTTCTCGACCAGCAAGGACGAGCTGATCACGCCGATCGTCGACTTCGTGTTCGACCCGACGTCGATCAGCGGCTACCGTCCGGTCTACGGCGAGCCGATCCCGGTGACGGGCTTCAGGCTCGTCGACGGCCGAGCGTCATACGGCGTCGGCCTCGAGACCTTCGCGCTCGGGTTCCCGATTCACTTCGACTGGTCGTGGCGCACGCTCTTGAACAAGGACTATGAAGACGCGGTCTACGCGATGCAGGGCGGCAGCGAGTGGTTCCGCCGCGCGAAGTTCAACGTCTGGATCGGATACGATTTTTAGATGGAGCGGTCAGCTATCAGCTGTCAGCTGTCAGCTCGGGTCAGCCAGGCTCGTGCTGAGGGCTGACGGCTGATAGCTGATAGCTGGCCTCTGGTAGCTTCGGCCCATGACCGATCGTAAACATTGCCACGACGTCGTGGGCCTGCTGGCCGATTTCGTCGAAGGCCATCTTCCCGCCGAGGTGCACACCGAGCTCGAACAGCACCTCTCGAAGTGCCCTCGCTGCATCACCCAGCTGAAGACGTATCAATCCACCGTATCGCTCCTGCGCTCGATCGACGAGAACGATCTCCCGCCCGAACTGCGCTGCACGCTCCGATCGTTCCTGCACCGCAACTGCGGGAACTGAGATCGTAGGTCCGACGTGCGACGTGCGGCGTGCAACTTGTCACGTGCTACGTGCCACGTGCTTCGAGCGTCTTGCGCGCTTCGAGGCGCTGGGCGCGGCGCAGATCGGCTTCGGCGGCACGCCGTTTCTCTTCCTCCGATTCCAGGATCAATCCCGGAATTGGCAGCCGCCGGCCATCGCGATCGGTGGCGACGAATGTCAGGTAGGCGCGGCTGGTCATCCGGCGAACGCCGGTCAGGGTTTCTTCCGAAAAGACTTCGACTTCGACTTCAAGTGACGTCGTCCACGCGGCGGTAACCTGCGCCTTGAGGATGATCAGGTCGCCGACCTTGATCGGATGCAGGAACTGCAGGCCGTCAACCGCGGCGGTCACGAGCAGGCTTCGCGTATGGCGGTGACAGGCGATCGCGCCCGCGATGTCTATCAGGTGCATCACGGTGCCGCCTAGAATGTAGCCCAGCGGGTTGGCGTCGTTGGGCAGCACGACCTGCACCATCTCGGTGGCAGACTCGGACGGCCGTTTGGCGTTCACAGGCGGATTATATGAGAGGTCAACGTCTCGGCACGTAGGCACGTCGCACGTGACAAGTTGCACGTCGCACGTCGCACGTAAGCACCTCGCACGTGGCAAGTGTCATCGTGCGTGCTTCTGCCACCATTCCTTGAATCTTCCCTCGTTGATGCCCTGGCGGTGAGGACGCTGGACGATGTCGACGCCCCATTCGTAGGTGGCTTCGATCAGCAGCGGTCCTGAGTCCGTAATCGCCAGATCCCGGCCGAGACGACTCCGGTTGCGGGATCGACGGGACAGGCGATGCCGCCGGCGTGGAAGTTGGCCTCGCGGCGATCGGGGCGATAGAGCTCGAAGCCGTAATACTCCTCGCGCGCGGTCCCCAGCCTGCGAGTAGGAGCATCTCCGCACTGACGCGCTTCGCCGACCCCGAACCGCTTCGAGACTTCGCGACCGGTCGTGCGCACGTCGCGGCGGATGCGCGTGAGGCTGCCGAGGATCCCCAATGCGTCAGCGGTTGTACTGCTCGATGTCGACGCCGTCGTACATCTCGTCGATGCGCAGAATCTGCGCGTCGCGCGAGTAGACGCCGAGCTCGTAATCCTCGCTCATGATGAGGGCCTTGATTGGCTTGGTGGGACAGACCTCCGCGCACAGTCCGCAGAAGCTGCAGCGCGACAGGTTGAAATCGAAATAGTCGAGGATCTTGATCTTCTGCCCCGGCTCCCGGTGGCCGCCGAGCGCGATCAGATCGTCGGGGCACACCCTGGCGCATTGATCGCAGACGATGCAGGTGGGGGCGCCGTTTTCCGGATCGACCTGCAGCCGCAGCACGCCGCGGAAGCGCGGCGCCACCGGCCGCCGCTCGGCCGGGTACTGAAAGGTGAAAGCGGGCTGCGGGGTATAGCGCAGCGTGAGCCAGAGCCCCTTGAGCAGATCGATCAGGAAAATCGTCCGCACGAACTGGCGAGCGGTCCGCAGCATGTCAGCCGACCAGCGTCGCCTCGGAGTCGCCGGCGCGAATCACGCGCTCGCGGGTGAGGACGGTGTTCTCGCGGCGAATCTTGTCCTGAAGGCGCATCAGTCCGTAAAGCAGCGCTTCCGGACGTGGCGGACAACCGGATACGTACACGTCGACGGGAACGATCTTGTCGACCCCCTGGAGCACGCTGTAGGTGGGAAACGGTCCGCCCGCGTTGGAGCAGCTGCCCATCGAGATGACCCACTTGGGCTCCGGCATCTGATCGTAGAGCCGCCGCAGCACCGGCGCCATTTTCTTCGTGACCGTGCCGGCGACGATCAGGAGATCCGCCTGTCGCGGCGACGCGCGGAACACCTCCGCCCCGAAGCGGGAGATGTCATACCGCGACGCCGAGGCCGCCATCATTTCAATCGCGCAGCACGCAAGCCCGAACCCCATCGGCCACAGCGAGGACTGCCGCGCCCAGTTGAGCACCTTGTCCACGTTCGTGGTGATGAAGTTGTCCTCGAAGCGATGCTCGATCAGGCCCATGCGAATCTCCAGCTTTCCTGGTCCCCGGCCCCTGGCCCCGGTCCCTACTGCTGATAGTACTCCGCGTTGATCGGAATGTAGTTCACCCACTTCTCCGGCGTCTCGTCGAGCGCGAAGATCGCTTCGACGGGGCACGCGGGGACGCAGGCGCCGCAGTCGATGCACTCATCGGGATGAATATAGAGCATCTCCGCCGCCGCGAATGCCGGTTCGTCCTTCCGGGGATGAATGCAGTCTACCGGGCAGACATCCACGCACGCTGTATCCTTCGTCCCAATACACGGTTCACAGATGATGTAAGCCAATCACGCCTCGACCGAACAAGATGAAAGAAAACGGGCAATAACCGTACCAGTATAGCAAGGGACCGGCTATTGAATCTTCATCCGCCCTTCGAACCCGTCGTCGTAGGTGTGATAGTGGGCGATGTTCTCTTCCGGATAACACCAGCAGTAATAGCCCTCGCCGTTGTCGAAGTCCACGAGCCAGAGGCCCTTGGCCTCGACGCCGATCGCGTTGAGCTGTTCCGCCCAGCCGTTCACCACGTCCCGCAGGGCCGCGGACAGCGCGACGTGCTCGGGGTCGTCCTCCGCCATACCGCTCAACTGGGAAGCGAGCGTTTCGGCGCGGCGGACGGCGTCGGCAGTGACGTGCTTCACGTGCGGCAGCAGGTCGCGTGCCTGCTGTAGAGAGAAGATCGTGCGGGGCTCCGGCGTCGTCATGATGGGACGATTATAATTGCCGCTCTCGTGCAGCCGTGAACATAAACCCGCAATGCTGCGTCGTCGCCACGCTGCTGCTCTCGGCTGCCGCCGCCGGGAGCGCGCGGGCCCAGTCGCTGCCAACCGGTCCGGTGAGCGCCTTCGAGGGACGTGTTTCCATCGGCGCCGAAGTCATCGCCACGATTGGCGAGGAGGACGAAACCGCGTTCTTCAACTACACCGACTACGAGCACAACACCTTGAGGATGTTCAGGGTAGGGCTGTCGGCGGAATGGCGCGCGCTCGAACGGGTCAATCTGGTGGCCGAGATCCGATCCGAGGATCTCGACGCGGTGCGCCCGTACGCCGCGTATGTGCGGGTGAGACCATGGCGGTCGGTCGCGTTCGACGTCCAGGCGGGGCGGATCCCGCCGACGTTCGGCTCGTTCGGACGCCGCACGTATGCGTTCGACAACCCGCTGATTGGCTACCCGCTGGCGCATCAGTACCTCACGTCGCTGCGGCCCGACGCAATTCCGAACACGGTTGACGACCTCCTGTTCATGCGCGGGCGCGGCTGGCAGGTCACCTATCCGGCCGGCTCGCCCGAGCCGGCCCCCGGGTTGCCGATCCTCTCGGCGTTCCGATGGGACACCGGTGTCCAGGCGCACTGGCGCGGCAAGCGGCTCGACGCAACCGGCGCGATTACCAATGGCACGCTGTCCGACCCGCAGGTCGGCGACAACAACAGCGGTAAGCAGTTCTCCGGCAGGATCGCGGCGCGCCCGGTGGCCGGCCTGGTCATCGGCGGATCGGCATCGCACGGCGAATGGCTCGACCGCAGCGTGACGGCGCTGGTTCCGCAGAGTCCGGGCACGTTCGTGCAGCGCGCGCTCGGCGCCGATTTCGAGTACTCGCGCGACTACTGGATCGTCCGGACCGAACTGGTGTGGAGCCGCTGGACGCTGCCGTTCGCCGCGACCGGCACCTACGACGACGTCGACGCGCTGGCGATGTGGATCGAGGGACGCTATCGCATCACCCCGCGCATCTTCGTCGCCGCGCGCGCCGACACCCTGGGCTTCTCGAAGATCGCCGACTCGAGCGGCCGTCTCGTCGACTGGGACGCCGAGGTCGCGCGCTTCGAGGTCGACGCGGGATATTACGTGCAGCGCAACCTGATGCTCCGGCTTGCGGTGCAGCACAACGACCGCGACGGCGGCAGGGTGCTGAAGAAAACGTTCGTGTCGGGGCAGGTTGCGTATTGGTTTTGAGCGATTTGCATTTCAAGCACGGAATTCTCATCGGGTTGATTGCGCTCTGCGCGATGCTGCGGTTCGACGGCAGCACGAGTGCCGCGAATGGCACGATTCGCGGGCGTGTCGAATTGCGGCCGCCGCCTCAAGATCTCGTGCGGCGCCCGAACCCGGGTGACGTCGGCATGCCGGCGGCGCACGGACCGACCGACCGGCGGCGCAGCGTCGTCTACCTCGACCCGGCGCCGCGCGCGGCGTTCGATATCCGGGAAGAGCCGCGCGCCAGCATGAACCAGAAGGACGAGACGTTCGTGCCCCACGTGCTCGCGATCGTGGCGGGGACGGTGGTCGACTTCCCGAACAACGACGAGACCTATCACAACGTCTTCTCGCTCTCGAAGCCGAAGCCATTCGATCTCGGGCGCTATGCGGCAGGCAGTTCGAAGTCGGTCCGCTTCGACCGCCCCGGCATGGTCAGGGTGTTCTGCGACATCCACGCGCACATGAGCGCGTTCATCCTGGTCTTCTCGCATCGCTACTTCGCGGTGACCGACACCGAGGGACGATACCGCCTCGACAACGTACCGCCGGGCACCTACAACGTCGTCGCCTGGAACGAGGGAACGCGCGAAGACACACGCAAGGTGGTCGTGCCGGAATCCGGCGGCGACGTCGAGCTGAACTTCGCGCTGGCAAGGTCACCGGCTACTCCGAGCAGGCAATGAGGCTCTTCTCGTCGCTGACCAACAGGATCTTCGTCGCCACGGCCGCGCTCGCCGTGCTCGCGATTGCCGTCGCCGTCTACCGCATCAACGTCGCGGTGACCGCGCAGGCGGAGAACGAGCTGCGCCGAGGCCTGGTCGAAGCCGCCACCCTGCTCGAGGAACACCGGACGACGCTCTTCGATCACTTCTCGCGCGAGGCGCGCCTGGTCGCCGATCTGTCGAACATGAAGGCGGCCATCGCGACCGGAGATCCGCCGACGGTGCTGCCGATCGCCACCGACTACCAGCGTCAGATCGGATCCGACCTGTTCGTTGTCACCGACCCGCGCGGCCGGGTGCTGGCGGAGACCGGACGCATCCGTGTGGCCCCGACCGAAGCGGTCGTCGTCGAAACGCTGGCGAACGCGACTGCCGGCCGCGAGGTCGTCGCGCTGTGGCCGTACCAGGGCGGCGTGCTGCAGATCGTCGCGGTGCCAAGCTACAGCGGGCCCGAACTGATCGGCACCGTGACCGTCGGCTCCAGCCTGGACGAGGCCGCGCTCGCGCGCTTCAAGGCGCTCACCAACAGCGAAATCGCCTTCGCGCTCGGCGGCCAGGTCAGGGCATCCACGCTCGATCCGAGGTTCAACGATCGCCTGGCGTCGCTCGTCGGCCGCGCGGATTTTCCGAACGTCGAACTCGATGATGGCGTCTACGCCGCCCTGAGCCGGCCGCTCACCCTGACCAGCTCGGAGCCCGACACCGCCCGGGTGGCGGCATCTCCCATCACGGCGCTGATCCTGCGATCGCGCACCGAACGCCTGCGGTTCCTGCGAATCGTCCACCGCGAGCTGGCGGTGACCGCGGTGCTGGCGGTACTCGCCGCCACGATCCTGAGCTACGCCATCGCCCGCAGCATCACGCGTCCGCTTGGCGCCATCACCGCCACGATGCGCGACATGGCGTCAACCGGCGACCTCACACGGCGCATGCCCGAAACCTCGAATACCAGCTGGGACGACGAGGACGCGCGGCTGCTCGCGACGACCTTCAACAGCATGACCGACTCGATCGCCCGCTTCCAGCGGGAGGCATCGCAGAAGGAGCGGCTGTCGTCGCTCGGCCGGCTGTCGACCGTCGTCGCGCACGAGATCCGCAACCCGCTGATGATCATCAAAGCGGCGCTGCGGTCGCTCAAGACGCGCGAGGTGACACCGGACGACGTCAAGACGGCGGTGTCGGACATCGACGAGGAGGTTGCACGGCTCAATCGAATCGTCTCCGAGGTCCTCGATTTCGCGCGCCCGATCAAGTTCGACCTGACCACCGTCGACATCAACGCGCTGTGCGCGGACGCGGCACACGCGACGGCTTCGGACGATGAGGGGATCCGCATCCAGCTGGATCTCGAAGAACGCCTGCCTTCCGTCACGACCGACGGCGAACGCCTCAGAATCGCGCTGGTGAACATCCTGAGCAACGCCCAGCACGCCGCTGGCGCCGCCGGCGGTCAGCAGCCCGGGAAAGACGCGGAATTCGTCCGCCTGCGGACACGGCGGCAGGGGGCGGACCGCATCGCCATCGAGGTCCGCGACCACGGAACGGGGATTGCACCGGATGATCTGCCGCGGGTGTTCGATCCCTACTTCACGACGCGTCGGACGGGAACCGGTCTCGGCCTTGCCATCTCCCGCAACATCGTTGAGGGCCTTGGCGGCGTCATCACGGTTTCGAGCCAGAAAGGCCGCGGAACGGAAGTACGCATCGAGCTGCCGCTCTAGAACATATGGGTTCGATCCTGCTGGTCGACGACGAAGCCAAGATCCTGAACGCGCTCGCCGGCGCGCTGCGCCATGACGGGCACGAGGTGGTCGCCACCGCGAATCCGCGCGAGGCGCAGCGCCTGCTGTCGCAGCGCATGTTCGATCTCCTGGTGGTCGACAACCTGATGCCGGAGCTGACCGGCCTCGATCTCGTACGCGAGCTGTCTGCCGCGGCGGGCACCGAGCGGCCGCAGGTGGTGATGATGACCGCGCACGCGACGATCGAAAGCGCGATCGAGGCGATGCGGCTCGGCGCGTTCGACTACCTGCAGAAGCCGTTCGAGATCGACGAGCTGCTGGTGGTCGCCAAGCGCGCGCTCGATCATCAGCGGCTCAGGACCGAGCACCGGTATCTGATCAGCGAGCGCGACGCCGAGTTCAACCACTACGGCATGGTCGGGCGCAGCCGCCGCATGCAGGAGGCGATCAGGACTGCGGAAGTCGTCGCGCAGTCGAAGAGCACGGTGCTGATCACCGGCGAAACGGGCACCGGCAAAGAGATGCTCGCGCGTGCGATCCACTATCACAGCGCGCAGCGCGAAATGCCGCTGATCAAGGTGAATTGCGCCGCAATTCCCGAAACCCTGCTCGAATCCGAGCTGTTCGGACACGTGCGCGGCGCCTTCACCGGCGCGACCACCGGCAAACGCGGCAAGTTCGCGCTCGCCGACGGCGGCACGATCTTCCTCGACGAGATCGGGACGATGAGCCCGGCGCTGCAGGCGAAGCTGCTGCGGGTGCTGCAGGAACGCGAGTTCGAGCCGCTCGGCTCCGAGCGGACGCAGAAGGTGGACGTGCGCGTCATCGCGGCGACCAATCGCGACCTCCATCAGATGGTCAGCGATGGCCGGTTCCAGGAAGACCTCTACTACCGGCTGAACGTGATCCCGGTGCACATTCCGGCGCTGCGGGAGCGGCGCGAGGACATCCCCGTCCTGGTCGAGCACTTCATCGCGAAGCACGCGCTGCGCGCGGGCAAGCGTGTCGACGGCATCGCGCCGGGCGTGATGGAATCGCTGCAGGCGTCCGACTGGCCCGGCAACGTGCGCGAGCTCGAGAACACCGTCGAACGAGCCGTGGTGCTGTCGCCGGGTTCGATCATCGGACCCGAGCTCATACGCGTGGTGGGCCCCGCAGGATCGCCGCCGCCGGGACTGCCGTCGCTCAACCTGCGGCAGAACATCGACTGGACCGAGCGGGAAACGGTCAAGCGCGCGCTCGACGCCTCCGGCGGCGTCAAGAAGGACGCCGCGGAGTCGATGGGCATCAGTCAGCGCGCCCTCAGCTACTACCTCGCCAAGCACCGCGTCGAGTAGCCAGCAACGACATTCCGCGTCGATCCGCCCCCATCCGCGTCTTACGTGAGCCGTAAACGCGTTTCGCCGCTGGTAACGGCGGCGGGCCTCGAACGCCGTTCTGGCGCGATTCCCCGCATGTTCGTCCGGGCACCCGCCTTGCCTTGAGGAGTGTATCGCTGCGCGTGCGACGGGAGCCGGAGGTACAGGCCGGAGGAGCGGTTTCGGGATGCGCGCGCGGCGATATCCACCATACGGAGGAAGCATGCGTATCACCCATGGAATCCAGATCGCGCTCGTGGCGACGGCCGTCGCGAGCTGCGGAGGCGGTGGCTACGGCGGCCCGACGTCGCCGGGCGGCGGCAGCACCGGGGCCGTCGGCGCCACGATCACGATTCGATCGAATGGCACCGTCGAACCCGCGGAAGTCAATATCTCGGTTGGCCAGCGCGTCAGGTTCGTCAACGAGGACGGCCGCCAGCACCAGCCGACGTCGAATCCGCACCTGTCACACACCGACTGCCCGGCGCTGAATCTCCCGATCATGAACACGGGCAACTCGATGAACACCGGCGCATTCGATCAGATCAAGGCGTGCGGTTTTCACGACCACCAGAACCCTGACACTGAAGGGCTGCGCGGCACGATTCGCGTCGGCGGCGCCGGCGGACCTGCCGGGCCGGTTTACGTCAGGCCTTAAACACGTCGACGTACACGTGCGACGTGCGACGTGCGACGTGCTGGCTTGCCACGTGCGGCGTGCGACGTGCCCACGTGCACGTGCTAGCGTGTCACGTGCGCACGTGCTGCGTGCACAGCCAAGGAGCTCATTTGAAAGCTATCGCGACGCCGCTGTTGGTTCTGTTGTTCCCTGCCCTGCTGCTGGCGCAGGACGCGCCTGCGACGCCGGCGGCGCCGCCTCCGGTGCAGCCCGCGCAGGCGGATCCCCCGCGAAAGCGGATCCCGATGTGCGCGTGGATCCGCTGCAGCCGGACTTCAACCTGACCGCGCTGCCGACGACCCTGCGGCTGCCGCGCGGCAAGTGGGCGTTCCGCCTCACGCATCGGTTCACGCGGCCGCTCGGCGAGGGGAACTTCGGCGACCTGCTGGCGGACGCGTTCGGGTTCGACGGGAGCGCCCAGATCGGACTGGAGCTGCGCTACGGGCTGACGCGCGGCACGCAGGTCGGCGTGCATCGCACGAGCGATCGCACCATCCAGTTCTTCGGGCAGCACAACTTCCTCAACGAGCGCGGCGGTGCGCCGCTCGGCCTCGACGCGGTCGCGTCGATTGAAGGCGAGAACAACCTGCAGGAGCACTACCAGTCGGCGCTCGGCGCGGTGCTGTCGAAGAACGTGAAGACGTATGCGGCGTTGTACCTCGAGCCGATCGTCGTCCTCAACACGAACCCGTTCGACGACGGCGACAGCGATACGCTGATGCTGGGAATCGGCGGCCGCCTGCGCTTCCGGCCGTCGTGGTACCTGGTCGGCGAGATCACGCCGCGGCTCGCCGGCTACGATCCCGGCGCCAGCCAGGCGAGCATCGGCGTGGAAGGACGCGCCGGCGGGCACCTGTTCCAGGTGAATTTCTCGAACGCGTTCGGCACGACCTATGGCCAGATCGCACGCGGCGCGTTCGACAACGACCACTGGTATATCGGGTTCAATATCTCGAGGAAGTTCTTCTGAGGCCCCAAGACAATCCCAAACTCCCAAAAAGACCAACTCCAATTCTTTCTGGGCATGGGGTTTCTTGGGAGTTGGGAGTTGGCATTTGGATTGGTTTTTTGGGAGTTGGCTTTTTGGGAGTTGGGATTTGCGATCACCGCCCGGTGAACTTCGCCTTGCGCTTCTCGAGGAACGCAGCCGTCCCCTCCTGCTTGTCCTCGGACGAATAGCAGAGCGCCTGCGCGAGCGTCTCGATCAGCAGACCGGAGTCGAGATCGACGCGCGCGGACGCCTGCAGGGCGAGCTTGGCCAGCCGTGCGGCGAGAGGACCTTGCCGCAGGATCCGCTTCGCCAGCTCGCGCACGCGCACCTGCAGCTGCGAGGCGGGCATGACGGCCGTCACCAGGCCGATCTCGAGCGCCTGCTTCGCATCGATGATCTCGCCGGTCAGGATCAAGTGCGCCGCCCATCCCGCGCCGACGATCCGCGGCAGACGCTGCGTGGCGCCCGCTCCGGGAATGATGCCCAGGCCGAGCTCCGGCTGCCCGAACTTCGCGGTGTCGGAGGCGACGCGAATGTCGCAGGCCAGTGCCAGCTCGCAGCCGCCGCCGAGCGCATACCCGTTGATCGCGGCGATCGTCGGGCGCGGAAACCGCTCGACCGCCGAGAATAGCGACGAGTTGATCGCGGCGAGCCCGTCGTCGCGCGAGCGGGCCCTGATGTCATTGATGTCCGCGCCGGAGACGAACGCGGATTCTCCGGCGCCGGTAATCACCAGCACGCCCACGGCCGGGTCGGCGGCGAGCGCTTGCAGCGCCGCGTGGCACTCGTCGACCGTTTCGCGGTTCAGCGCATTCTTGACCGACGGCCGATCGATGACGAGCGCCGCTATACCTTCTTCGATTGAGACACGAACGTTCTTGTGCATATTCAATACGCGCTCAGGCGCAACGTGTGCGGATTCGCCACACCACCGGCATCCGGTCGAGCCCGGCGGTACAACGTCCGCTGATAGTGTGATATAGATTCCGCAAGAGTATCCGTGGCGTCCCTTCTCCTCGTAGACGATGACCTCTCTCTCCTGGGTGCGCTGAGCCGTTTCCTCGCCGACAGCGGCTTTGAGGTCGTGCCCTGCAGCACGTTTGAAGACGCGAAGCGCGAGATCGGAACCCTGCGCCCGGAGATTCTGGTCACGGATGTGCGCCTCGGTGCGTTCAACGGGCTGCAGCTGGCGCTGCTCGCGCGCGATGTCCGGCCGGACGTACGCGTGGTGGTGTTCTCGGGTTACGACGACCCGGTGCTGAAAGAAGAAGCCCGGAGGATCGGGGCCACCTACCTGGTGAAGCCGGTGTCGGGCCACACGCTCGTGCAGGAGCTGCGGGCGACAGCGTCAGGCCGAAGCGACAAGCCTGTGGTTCTCGAGTGAACCGTCACCCCGCCCCACACCCGCTCTGAACTGCTGAAACGGCATGTGGCACTGATGCTTCCGGAGGAAGTTCAGGAAGCGCTTGTAATCCGCCGCCGGCATGTTGAACAGCTCCACGAGCACGCGGTAGCTGCCCGACGTCTGCTGCAGTCCCATTCCGACCAGCGTGCGCAGATCGTCACGCGTCAGGTCGCGCGACATGAACGGTCCGTAGACCACCGTCCAGAACGACTGGCGGCCGTGGATGATCTGCTGATACAGCGACTCCGCGACGCTGACGCGCGACGCGGGACCGGCCGCGGCCGGCGACGCTTTCGGCGTCCTGCGGATCTCGGCCGGCAGATCGGCCACGGTGACGGCGGCAGTGGAATCCGACCCGCGCACGGTGAGCCGCTCGATGAGATTCTTCAGCTCCCGCACGTTCCCCGGCCAGTTGTAGGCCAGCAGCATCGCCCACGCATCCGGCGCGAAGCGGATGCGCGTCGTCGAATACTCCTTGGCGAACAGCTCCATGAAATGTTCGAGCAGGAGCGGGATGTCTTCGACGCGATCGCGCAGCGCCGGGACGGTGAGGTGAATGACGTTCAGGCGGTAATAGAGATCCTCGCGAAACGTCTTGGCCGCAACCCCGCTGAGCAGGTCGCGGTTCGTGGCGGCGATGACCCGCACATCCACTCGGCCATTTGACCGCGTCGCGCCGACCCGCTGGATTTCGCCGCTCTCGAGGAACCGGAGCAGCAGGCTCTGCATCCTCGGGCTCGTTTCGCCGATTTCGTCCATGAACACGGTGCCGCGATGCGCCATCTCCAGGACGCCGACGCGATCGCGAAAGGCACCCGTGAAACTGCCGCGTTCGTGTCCGAACAGTTCGCTCTCCAGGAGCGTTTCTGTAATCGCGGCGCAGTTGACGGTGATGAGCGGAAACGAACCGCGGGAGCCGTCCGCGTGAATCAGGCGGGAAACGATCTCCTTGCCGACTCCGCTTTCTCCGGTGATGAGGACCTTGGCGTCGGTGCGGGCAGCCGACCGAATATCTTCCCGCAGTGTCTGGATGACACGGCTGTTACCAATGAGCCTGAGCGGTTCTTGCATGGCGCGGTGCTGATTCTATGAAAAGAACGGAAGCACGGTTATAGGCGAGACGCTAAGTCCTTGTCAAGAAAAGATATGTAACGTCACACCCGTATGCACTATTGCGCACCATCCTGGTGCAGATTCACCTGATTCTTCCCCGTAGCCTTGGCGCGCAGCAGCGCGGTATCGGCCTTGGTCACGAGCGCGTCGCGCGTCACGTCCGGGCTCGCCGTCGAGACGCCAACGCTCACCGTGAGCGGTACAGGCACACCCGATCGCAGCCCGGTCGCGAAGTGCTGTTCCACCTGACGGCGTATGCGTTCGGCGATGCGCAGCGCCGTCGATGCCCCCGCGCCCGGCATCAGGATCACGAACTCTTCTCCGCCGTAGCGCGCGCACACGTCGAAGATGCGCACCGCGCGGCGCAGAATCTCGGCGACTTCCTTGAGCGCCATGTCTCCGACCAGGTGCCCCTGCGTGTCGTTCAGCTCCTTGAAGTTGTCGAGATCCAGCAGCAGCAGCGAGAGATCGTCCTGCTGGCGCCGCTGGCGTTGCAACTCCTGTTCGAGCCGCGTTTCGAAGTAGCGGCGGTTGAACAACCCGGTCAAAGCGTCGACGGTCGCGAGGTGCGCCAGATCGTTCGTGCGATCGCGGAGCAGCTCGCGCGACACCGCGAGCGCCGCGGGCACCGACATCAGCATGAGCGCCGAGAGATCCGCATCGGTGAACGGCTCGCCGTTCTTCTTATCCGTTAACGCGATCACGGCGACAACCCCGTCGGGGCCCGACAGCGGAAGCGCGACGTAGGAGTCCGTCCGGTAGCGCCGGCGGGCAACCTGCCCAGGCATCCCGCTCACACTCGATACAACGATCGGCGCGCCGGTAACGAACACGCGGCCGAGCACGCCTTCGCCGGGGGCGACGCGCACGTGCTCGACGAGCACTGCCGGATAGCCGCACGTCGCGGTGATCGCCAGGCTGTTCTCCTGCGGCAGGAACACCGCGAGCGCGCCGATCTCGGCGTCAACCGCGCGCGCCATGTGCTCGAGGATGACGTTCTGCAGCGTCGCACTGTCGGAGATGGCGAGGAGCGCGCGCGAGAAATGGCCGATGCTTTCGCTCCGTCGGTCCGCTTCGCCGCGCTGTACTTTCAGCTGCACGAGCTGGAGGGCGGCCGTGACGACGCCGCCCAGCGCGTCGATCCAGTCGGCGTCGAGCGCCCCCGCGACGAGCATCTCCGTCGGCGTCTTCGCATGTCCGAGCACGATCCGTGTCGCTGGATCCGCGCCGGGCGCCTCCAGCGGCGTCTCCGACCGCGCAATCGTGTGCCAATCTGATCCCTTCAACGAGCGGATCGCGCACGCCACGCCCAGTCTCGCGCCGACCTGCCGCACCGCCAGGTGACAGGCGTCGGCAACGCTGGCGGCGCGGCCGATCTCGAGACCCAGCGTCACCAGGCGCAGCTCCTCAGTGGTGGACAAGCTCACAGCCGTTCTCCCCGAAAGCGCGGTATTGGGAGAGTTTTGTCCCCGCAATCCGGCGACTTCCACTAACACGGCATTCCCGACTCATCAGAAATGGCCCGACATTCGCGATTGGCGCGGCGGCATACGGAACGCCACTTGCAGTTTTGTCAGACTTTGACACTCCGATACCTGTCCACTTTGCGGCGGGGAGAGGCTCGATGAATATTCGTTTCATCTCTACTCTGACGGCTGACGACGAAAACCAGATTGCGCCCGCGCTCGTGAAAGCCGTCGGAGCACTGCTCGACCAGCTGCCGATCGCCTACACCGTGCGAATCGAAACAACAGGCGCGCAGGTCTATCAGCATAGCCATCCAGCGTTCGAAGCCACGTATACCGGCGAGAACGCCCACCCCGCATTCGACCTCTCCGGAGTCGACGCGCTCAAATCCTGAGCGCCGCGTCGCGGCCCGTCCTCGTGCACAGCCACCTCGTTCTAGCTGCAAGCAGACTTCCGCTGCCGTCTCAGGCGAATTGTGCCCGCGGACGATCCCGGCTTCCCCGCGCCCGTCGCTGATAACTGCAGGCATTGCTTCAGGATGCGGCGAGACCGATGCTCGCAGCTCCTAATCGACTGCAAGACTGCACCCAACTCGAGCGCCGACGGTCATCCATGGGATGCTACACTCGCTTCATGCCCGCCAGGTGTCTGTTTGCGTTCGCCGTGTGCCTCACGGTCTCGATTCTTCGCCCGGTCGGCGCAGACGCCCAAACTGGCGCCAACGTCCTCGTCGTCGCCAACGAGGCGCTCCCCGCGTCAATCGAGATCGCGGAGTACTACGTTCAGCGCAGGCAAGTCCCTGCCAATCAACTCCTGAAGATCCGGACGAGCGTCGCCGATCAGGTCTCCCGGCTGGAGTTCGAAACGACGATTCAGGCGCCGATCGTCGCATGGCTCGCGCGCACGGGATCGCAGGATCGCATCCTCTACGTCGTACTGATCAAAGGCGTGCCGCTTCGAATTGCCGGACAGGGCGGCGGACGCATGACGGCGATCGCAAGCGTCGATTCCGAGTTGACGCTCCTGTACCGGCGGATGACGGAGCAGGCGGTCAGCCCGAATGGCAACGTGGCGAATCCTGTACTTTCTTGGAGAGGCGCAGCCGTCGACCGCCAGGCGTTTCAGCCACGTCGCGCAGGACATCTTCCTGGTCACGCGGCTCGACGGCTTCACCACCGCGGACGTCAAGGCGCTGATCGATCGCGGCCTCGCGCCGGCGACCGCCGGAAAAGTGATCCTCGATCAGCGCGCCGGCGTGAACGACAAACCGAACGAATGGCTCGCCGCCGCCGCGAAGAAGCTCGAGGCCCAGGGAATCGGCGAGCGCGTCGTCCTCGAACAAAGCAGCCGCGTCGTCGAAGGCCAGAAAGACGTGCTCGGGTATTACTCGTGGGGATCGAACGATCCGTCGTTGACGTCCCGCGCGCCGTCGATCGGATTCGCACCGGGCGCGCTCGCGTCGCTGTTCGTGAGCACCGACGCGCGCACGTTCACCGAGCCGCCCGCGGAGTGGAAACCGGGCCCGTGGGAGTCGAAGCAGTCGTACCACGCAGGCTCTCCGCAGTCGCTCACCGGCGATCTGATTCGCGCCGGCGTGACCGGCGTTGCCGGATACGTGAACGAGCCGTACCTGGATACGTCGATCCGGCCCGACATCCTGTTTCCCGCGTACTTCGCCGGCTTCAATCTCGCGGAGGCGTTCTACCTGGCGCTGCCGGCACTGAGCTGGCAGAGCGTGATCATTGGCGATCCGCTGTGCGCACCGTTCGCACGGACGACGGTGCCCGCCGCCGAACTCGATCCTCCGAGCGACAAGGAGACCGAGCTGCCGTCGCTGTTCTCCGCGCGCAGGATCACCGCTGCCGGCGTGAAAGGCGATCCTGCCGCGGTGAAACTGTGGCTCAAGGCGGAAGTGCGCGACGCGCGCGACGATCGGGCCGGCGCGCGTCAGGCGCTGGAGGAGGCGGTCGCCAAGGATGATTCGCTCGCGGCCGCGTGGCGCCAGCTCGGCATGTTCTACGACACCGCGAAAGAAGCCCCGAAAGCCGCGGCTGCGTATCGCAAGGCGGTCGCCGGCGACGCGCAGGACTGGGTGTCGCTCAACAACCTCGCCTATCTGATTGCGGTGAGCGAAGGCAGACCCGCCGACGCACTCGGCCTCGCGGAAAAAGCGCTGCAGATCTCCGGCGGTTCGTTGATCGTCGCGGACACCGTCGGGTGGATCAAGCACCTGCTGGGAGACGACACTGGCGCCATCAAACTCCTGGCGCCGGCGTCGAAAATGCTGCGTTCCAATGCGGACGTGCAGCTACACGCTGCGGTCGTCTATGCCGCCGTCGGACGGATCGATGAGGCCGCCGCGGCGTTGAAGGCTGCGGAAGCCGCGGACGCCGCGGTGAAGAGCCGCGCCGAGTACCGCGACGTCCAGCAGAAGATCGCGAAGTAAGCCCGCATAACGGCACCGAGCGCGTCTGCGGGAACCTTCCTAGCGCGCGCGAAGTTTTCTCCGAGCGATCCAGGCGGCGCCCACCAGCATCAACGCGGTCGTGCCGGGCTCGGGAACCGACCTGGGCGGCGCGTCTTCGTCATCCGGACCACCGGGCCCACCAGGGTCACCCGGACCACCCGGACCACCCGGACCACCCGGACCACCTGGACCACCCGGATCACCCGGACCACCAGGGCCGCCAGGACCACCAGGGCCGCCGGGACCACCAGGGCCGCCGGGACCACCAGGGCCACCAGGACCGCCAGGACCTGGGAAATCACCAAGGCCAGGAGGCGGACCCACGGGCGGAAGCGTTGTTCCGCCGGGCGGGGGCCAATTGATTTCAATGGGGGGCACGCCGGGACCGCCGGGGCCTGAGCCGCCGGGTGGCGTCGAACCGCCGTGCGGGGTCGGCCCGGTTGGCGGCGTCGAGCCACCGGGTGTAGAGCCGCCAGGCGTTCCAGGGGACTTGCCCGGATCGCTTGAATCGCCGCCTGGCGACGTTCCGCCGCTTCCCGCGCCTGGGGTCCCACCGGACTGCGCGGGCGCGGTGCCAGTCGAACCGGTTTGAGTTCCTGGCGAGGCTCCGGAGACGCCTCCGCCCCCTCCTCCGATCGAAGGGCCTCCAGAGCCGCCAGACGATCCTGCCGGACCTCCGACTCCGCCTGGCGTGCCGCCGCCCGGCGTCGAAGTGGGGCCCGAGCCCGGACCAGCAGGGACACCGCCGCCCGGCGTAGCCGCAGGGTCAGGACTTGGACCACCCGCACCCGGATCGGCCGGATCCCCGTCGTCCGGATCACCCGCATCTGAGGGATCGGCGGACGGTGTACCAGTCTGTTCCGGGGTATCAAGGACATCGGGGGTCGGCTCGTCGGCCGACACCGTTCCAGGCTTGTCCGAGAGGCAATTACCGCAGCGGACCCGCGCCATGTTCGTACCGTCGGTCAGCACGCGTTCGCCCGCCGGAATCACGACAGGCTTGCGGGTCCAGAACACGTCCTCTCCCTTGCGGTAGGACACGTGGACCACGCGCGGCTCTTTGAGGGTTTCGACACGTGTGCGCGACAGGTCGAAGGACGCGAAGTGGGCGGCAACGACAGGATCCGCCTCGATCGCCTGTGCCAGCTCCTCTACGGTCGCGGCGCCGCCAGGAATGATCGAATAGGGATAGACCGGTCTCTGTTCTCGATCGTCTGCCACGGCATCCGAAGAGGCGCCGAGGCTGGCGGCACTACTCTCGAGCGCCGAGGCCGATGGCTTCGAAGCGTTGACGATCCAAATCGTGAGAGCCGCGAACAGCCCCGCGGCGAAAAGTAACGTGGCAGCCAGAATTCGCCGGCCACCGGTACGTCGAGCACCTGATTTCCGGCGCTCGCGCAGGACTTTCTTGGACATACAGCCCAGCTATGTTCAATCGCCAGGCCACTTTACGGATGAGCAAAAACCCGCGTTTATTGAGGAAAGTCCTTCCGAATGGCGAATTTCAACGGCTGAAGTCGGTACTTTAGTCGGGCCCTGAGGCTATACCTTAGAAGATATATTTAACCTCCGGCCACTACGGCTGTCCGCACGCCGCAGCCGACAAAAGCGTCATCGAGCACCCACAACAGCACATCGATCTCAACGGAGGGTTCACACAAAGCCCGCGGAATCCACACATTACCGCGGGTGCGCTTCTTGCCGCGGCTCAGCGTCATGACCTCGGAGACGCGCGACCTCCAACTCTGTCGCAGGTGGCTGGTCGTCATCACGCTGATCCACGCCATCGCCTTCTACCTCCTGACGGCGGGTCGAATCGACACGGTCGAGTACCGCGATGAGCGGACCGTCCGCTCCGTTGCGTCAAATGCGAATACCCCCGAGATGCGGTATTCTCGCCCACCTGCCGGATGCCGACCGATGCCTCGACGCTTCGACGATGGACAATCCGCGCTTTCGCTGCGGTTGCTTTTGCCGCCGCCGCCGTCTACGCCGGCCTCGCGCATGCCGCTCTAGTCGGGATCGCGCAGGACCTTCACTACAACGATTTCGGAAAGTTCTACTACGGCCTCCAGAACTGGACTGCCGGCGCATCGCTCTACGGCCGGAATCCCGCGACCTTCATTCCATTCACCGAGTCGACCGGCCGCCAGTTCTGGAACATGAACCCGCCGCATTTCCATTTCTTCATCTGGCCCCTGCTCTTTTTCGAGATCGGCTGGGCCTTTTACATCTGGACGGTGGCCAATATCGCCGCGTTCGTGCTCGCGCTCATCGCCATCGTCCGTGCGGCGAAGGTGACGCTGAGTCCCGGCGCCTGGATGCTTGTTGCGCTTGCGCTCTTGTGGGGTGCGCCCACGATTGCGTGGAGCGTCACCGGCCAGATGACCGGCCTGATTGTCGCGCTCGTGACTCTGATCTGGCTGGACGTCCGATCCGGCCGCTGGCTGCGAGCCGGGATAGCCATCGGGCTGGCGGTCAGCATCAAGCTGTTCTTTGGTCCACTCGCAATCTTCCTCCTCCTGAAGCGGCAGTGGCGCGCGGTCTATGCCGGTGCCGTGACCGGATTGCTGCTGCTCGTGGCAGGCGTGGCGGTCTTCGGCGTTCAGAGCTACCTGGAGTGGATAGGCGCGCTCCGCGACGTGACCTGGGTCTGGGCCGTGATGAACGGCTCGATCTTCGCACCGGTCGCGCGCCTCTGGCTGACCAAGGAAAGCGCATTCGGTTTCACGCCGGATCTCGGGGGCGCGATGCGGATCGGCTGGCTGCTGGCGCTTCCGATTCTCGTCATCGGCCTGGTGACAGCCTGGAGATCATCGAATCCCGATAGAAGCGTTCTTGTCGTGATTCTCACGAGCCTGCTCGCCTCGCCTCTCGGATGGGTCTATTACTACTGGATTGCGCTCGGACCTTTCGCCGTACTCCGAAAGGAGGCTGGCGTGCGGCGCACGGCGCTCCTGGCCGGTGTGTGGCTGGTGTTCCCCTACTACTGGCTCTGGCCGAATGACTCGATGGTGTTCGCGCTCACGCTGGGGTCCGCGTACACGTGGAGCTTGCTCACGGCGTGGACAGGATCCGTGCTGATACGCGAGCCCCGAGGCCAGGATTGACGATCATTCGCGTCCTCCTCGGCTCGTTGACGATCGTCGTCCTCGCGCTCTCGTGGGTGGATCCCGATCTGTGGGGACACGTCCGTTATGGCCTCGACCTCATCACGGCCCGGCAGCTGCTCGAGGATTCCTACTCGTTCACGAGCGATATCGAGTGGGTCAATCACGAGTGGCTTTCGGAAGTGATCTTCGGCGCGGCTTACCTGTCCGGCGGCAGTGCCGGGCTCATCCTGCTGAAACTTGCGCTCGCGCTGGGAACGGTGATCGTCTCCATGCGAGGGGTGTGGCGATCCGGACGGGATGCGACGATCCAGGATGCGTTGCTGGCGATCCTCATCGCCGGAATCTGGATACGCATCTACGTCATCAGGCCGCAACTGTTCTCGCTTCTGCTGTTCGCGGTGCTGATGTGGATCTGCCAGGCAGCCGACAACGGCGCCATTCGCCGCCTGGCGTGGCTTCCCGTCGTGTTCTGCCTCTGGGTGAACATGCACGGCGGGTGGGTCGTCGGCGCCGGCATGCTGATGCTGTGGGCCGCCGCGTCGGCCCTCACATCCACGCGCGTTTCGAACAAGACGATCGCGCTGACCGTTGCGGCGTCGGCCGCAGCCACGCTCGTGAACCCGTACGGCTTCGAAATGTGGGGCTTCCTCGCCGAGACCGTTCGCCCCGGCCGGCCGTGGATCGACGACTGGCGTCCGCTGCTGGCCACGCCCGCGCTGCTGCCGTTCTGGCTGCCGGTCGCGGCCGCTGCCGCATTCGGATTGTGGCGCGCGCGCCGCACGATTCCGTTGAGCCACACGCTGATCGTCGCCGCGCTCGCGGTCGCATCAGTGCGGATCAGCAGGCTCGACGCGTTCTTTGCGATCGCGACGGTCACGCTGCTCGGTCCGACGATTGCGGGGGCGCGCGCGCGGCAAACGCAAGCCACTCCCGACGCGCACTGGAAACCGGCGCTGCCCGTCGCGATCGCGGCCGCGATTCTCGCCGCGGCCGCCGCGGCCACGCCCGCGTTCCGCTGCGTCAGCATGCAAGGCCTCGACTGGCTGCCGGAGCCAGAGGTGGTTCCCGCAATCCGGGCGGGCGCGCTCCACGGGCGCATGATCACGTGGTTTGGCTGGGGCCAGTACGCAATCTGGCACCTCTCGCCGGAAGTAAAGGTTTCGTTCGATGGCCGGCGTGAAACGGTGTACTCGGAGCGATTCGGAGACAATCACGTGCGGCTGTACTGGACACCGGAACAGGCAGGCGACTTTCTCGACGGACTCGACGCCGAGCTCGCGTGGCTGCCGAAGGAGCTTCCGCTCAGCCGATTCCTCGAAAACGCAGGCTGGTTCAAAGTGTTCGAGGGTCCGCGTTCGATTGTCCTGAGCCGCGCCGCCCGCGACGGCCTGCCGCAGACGGCCGCCGCGCCGGCCGGTCGCTGCTTTCCAGGGCCGTAGTAGTCGCTAGAAGGATTTGACCCAGCCGATCACCGCGGTCAAGGTCTTTCGGCAGAAGCCGTCGATGTGGCGCAGCGTGTCGTCGACACCTCCGACCAGCATCACAATCATCAGAAGCAGCAGAAGGGCTGGAATCAGGCTGAGCGACGCGTCGGAATGGCTACCGGACGTGCGCATGGCTATTTCTCCGGAGCGAAATACCCGCCCCGGCTCTTCACCGTGGTGTTGTCGCCTTTCGTCCGAATCTCCACGTTCCGCCACTTGCCGTCGCGATTCGTGTTGGTCGACGAATAGCTGATCACATAGCGGCGACGCAGGTTGTCGACGATGCGGCGGTAATCGTCCGCGAGCGTCGACACGTCATCGGGGAAGTAGGCTTCGCCGCCCGACTCCGCCGACAGCTGCGCCAGCAGCTCCCGGTCGACGCGCGGACCGATGCCGATGGCAAAGATCGCCGTGTCGGTCTCCTTCAGCGCGCGGCTCACGTCCGCGCGCGTCCTGACGCTGCCGGGACCCGTCCCGGGATTGTTCTCGTCGCGCCCATCGGTCACCACCACGACGACGCGGCGTCCGTCGACGCGGCGCAGACGCGCCAGGCTGTCGTAGAGCGAATCGTAGAGGGCGGTGCCGCCGAGCGACTGATACTTGTCGATCGCGTCGAGGCTCCACTCCCGGACGGTCGAGAGATCGTGCGCGAACTCCGATCGATCGGCGAAGGTGACGACGGCCAGGCGATCTTCCGGCCGCAGCGCGCGAACGAATCCTCTCGCCGCCTCACGCGCCGGCTCGACGCTCTTCTTCATGCTGCCGCTCGCGTCGAGCGCAAGCACGAGCGAAACGGGCGTGACCGCTTCCTGGAACGTATCGACACTCTGCTCGATGCCGTCCTCGACGACGATCAGATCCTCGCGCGCGACGTCGATCAGTCTGCGATCGAGGTCCTGCATGGTGAACTCGATCGCCGGCCGGACGGGCGCCGGCGCCGGCGCCATGTAGCCCGGCCTCGCCTTCACCTTGTAGCCGCCTTCGACGTCGACGGTGACCTTGCGCCAGGTGCCGTCCGGCTTCTGATTCGTCGGCGTGTAGGTGAGGAGGTATCGCTTCTGCACGTCCGCCGCCACCAGCTCGTGGACGGTCGGGAGCCCGTCCTCGCGCGCCGGGAAGAACACTCTGCCGCCGGTCTGCTCGGCCAGCAGGCGAAGCACGCGCTCGCCTTTGAGCGAAATGCCGGCGACGCCGCCGATGCCGATCACGTACAGGGTCGCGCCGGCGGTGCGCACCTTCTGCAGCGTGTCCTCGATCGCTCCCGTGCTGTGCTCGTCGTAGCCGTCGGTGACGAGGACCACCGCGTTGCGTCCCTCCATGCCGGCCAATAGCTCGGCAACGCTGCCGAGCGAATCGATGATCGCGGTGCCTCCCTTGAACTCGATCGTGGAGATCGCGTCGGTGACGGTGTGGAGATCGTTGGTCGGCCCGGTGACCGTCCCGAGGTTTCGCGAGAACGGCGCAACGATGACGCGATCCTGCGGCCTGAGGTATTTCGTCAGCCGCGCCGCGGCCTGGCGCACGAAGTCCATCCGGCGCTGCATGCTCTGGCTTCCGTCGATCAGCAGCGTGTAGGTCGCCGGCATCGTCTCCGGCGTGACGAGGTCGAGCGTCTGCGGGACGCCGTTTTCGATGAGATGGAACGCGCGCGACTGCAGGCCGTTGATGAAGCGGCCATCCTGATCCTGGACCGAGGCTTCGATCAGCACGCTCGAGACCTGCGACGCCTCGACGACTTCGAATGCCTTCAGATAGATCGAATCGGTGGCGGTGTGTCCGCTGGTGTCCGAGGCGACGACTTTGAGCGCGCGCGGCTCGAACGGGTTCTCGTCCGTCCATTCGAGCGAGTACGGCGGTCCGTCGAGGTCCTCGCCGAGAAGAACGTCGTCGACGAAGAACTTGACCGTCCGCAGCGCCGCCGCCTGTTCCGGCGCTTCGACGCGGGCGACGATCCGCAGCCGCGCCACCGCACCGGTGCGGCCGAGCGGCGAGGTGATCCTGACGGTGAAAGGGGCGAGATCGCCGCCGTTGGCGGCGGATGGCGACTGCGCGTAGAGCGCCCGCGCGGCCGGGACGAGTACAAGCGCTGTACTAACCGCGGCGACGAGGCCGGCGCTCCGTTCACGCCACGTTCGACGAGGGTTCCCGTTCATCGACGAAATATGCCGCGCAGGCCAGCTCGAGCAGCTCCGACGTCATCAGCCGCGGGGCGTCCATGTAATCGGCGAGTGAAATCAATTGATCGATCAGGTCGCGGGGATGGCAGCCGCGCGGCTGCAGCCCCCGGGGCTTGTAATAGTTGTCGAGCATGTGCGTCACCGCCGCGGCATCGAACTCGATGTCGCGATCGCCGCTGCACCGCTCGAAGATCTTCATGAATTCGAGACGGGTCGGGCTCTCCGCGAAGATCTTGTAGTGAATGCGGCGAAGGAACGCTTCGTCCACGAGCTCCGCCGGCTTGATGTTGGTCGCGAAGACGACCAGCGTCATGAACGGAATCTCGAATTTCTGGCCGCTGGCGAGCGTCAGGAAGTCGACGCCGCTTTCGAGCGGGACGATCCAGCGGTTCAGGAGATCGCGGGGCGCGCACTGCTGGCGGCCGAAGTCGTCGATGACGAGCACGCCGCCGTTGGCCAGCGCCTGCACCGGCGCGCCGTAGAATCCGGCCGCCTCGTTGTAGCTGAGGGCAAGCGCGTCCAGCGTCAGCTCGCCTCCTACCATGACCATCGGCCGGCGGCACCGCACCCACCGCTTGTCGGTCTGATCGCCGATATCCAGGCTCGCTAACGCCGCGTCGTCGGCGCTGTCGGGGAGCGGCTCGTGGTTGACCGGATCGAAGAAACGGACGATGTTGCCCTGCACTTCCAGCGCGTGCGGAATGTACAGGTGGCCGGCGAGAAGCTTTCTGACCGCCTGCGAAATGACCGTCTTGCCGTTTCCGGGCGGGCCGTAGACGAACATCGAGTGGCCGGAGTTGACGGCGGGGCCGATCTGATCGAGCACGCGGTCGCTGATTACGAGGTGCGAGAACGCGTTCCGAATCTGCTCGCGCGTCACCTTCTGCGGCCGCCGCTGGCGGACCCCCGTCATGTATTCGCGGTACTGCTCGAGCGGCACCGGAGCGACGCCGACATAGAGGTTGCTCTCGAGGAACAGCGTCGCCCTGCTGCGGCCGGCGTCGGTGATGCGGTAGCGATAGGACGCGCGTCCGATCATCGTGCCGCCGACGATCTCGCAATGCCGCTGCACCAGCAGGTCGTCGACGACCGGCTCGATCACCGAAAACGCCAGGCCCATCCGGTTGGCGAGCTCCGTGCCCGTCAACTCTCCCGCGAAGTGGAGGTTCTTGAGCGCGAGCTGCAGCAGAAGATCTTTGTTCAGGCCGGTCTCCGCGAGCGTTCTCGGCGCAACGGGCCGGCCCTCCCCGGCGGCGACGTCGTTCAACTCAGCGGTCGGCGTCATAATCCTCATTTCTCCCGTGTCTGGGCTTCCACCAGCAGCTGCGCTTCAGCCGCGTTCGAACAGGCCTCGGCGAACGACGGGCGCGCCAGGCACGCGCGCTCGAACGCCGCCGCGGCGATCCCATACTCCCGGCGGTTGCGGTGCAGCACTCCTTCGTGGAACGCGTCCATCACGCGATCGTTCGCCACGCGACGCTGCTCCTCCGCGCGGACGGCCTGCCCGAGGCCGTCGTAGGCTTTCGCCAGATTGAACCGGGCCACGCGCAGGGTCGGATCGACCATCAGCGCCAGCTCGCATTCCTCCTTCGCCTCTTTGCCGTTGCCACGCTGCAGCGAGAGGAAGCAGAGGTTGTTGAGCGCGTAGGCCGCGCCCGGATTCAGCCGTACCGCGTCCACGTACGCCGCCCGGGCGTCGTCCACCCGGCCGAGCGCCTGGAAGATCGTCCCCAGCGTGTTCCGGGCCGCCGCCGATTGCGGGGCGTAATGCACGGCCCGATAGGCATCCGCCAGCGCGATGTCGGGACGGTCCCAGTCGCGCCAGATCCTCGCCAGCCCCTCGTACGCCGCCCCGCTGGCTCGATCGAGCTTCAGCACCGCCCGGAAATGCTCGAACGCCTCATCCCTGACGCCGAGCTCGAGATACAGATTCGCCACCGCAAAGTGGTTCGGCGCAGTGGGCTGTCCCGCCAGCGCGCGAAGCGCCGCCGCGAGCTCGGGCCGGTTCGCTTCGATGGTCGCTTCGGATTCGTTCTTCACACGCGGCTTGGAGTTCAAGGACATCGCGCGGATCTTGGCGATCGCCGCTTTCAGCGAGCTCTCCGTCTCCGCCGGATCCACGTCGTAGGAGATGGAGGGCGTGCCACGCTTGATCAATCGATCACTGACGGTCGTGCGCCTTGTTGGAAGCCGCGCAGCCGGCCGCGGACGCCGCGGCCAGCACCAGAACCAGACGAACACACCACGAGTAGCGCACTTGCATCACCTACCAGGTCGACAGCTGAGGATTCCGGTTTACTGGTAATCATCGCGGCTCAGGCGCGAGCGGCGACGCATCAAGTACAGACCGAGGAACACTGCCGCGAGCACCACCAGCGCGATCGTTGTCATGTTCATGTCCATCTCTTCTCCTCTTTTCTCTGATGCGTCGGACCTAGGGCAGCCTCTGTCCGATCTGCCCGCCGAAGAAGTGCGAGAACTTCACGACCGCCGGCCCGAGAATGACGATGTAGAGGGCCGGGAACAGGAAAAAGACCAGCGGGAACACCATCTTCACGCCGACTTTCGCGGCGCGTTCTTCGGCGCGCTGACGCCGCTTGGTTCGTGAGGTTTCCGCATGGGTCCGCAGCGCCTGCGAGAGGCTGGTGCCGAACCGTTCGGTCTGCACGAGCATCGTGACGAGCGAGCGGACATCGTCCACCCGCGTGCGCTCCGAGAAGTTCCTCAGCGCCTCGAGACGCGGTTTGCCGGCGCGGGTCTCCGTCGTCACCAGCCTGAGCTCTCCGGCGAGCTCCGGATGCGCGACCTCCAGCTCTTCGCTCGCCTTCAGGATTGCCTGGTCGAGGCTCGACCCGGCTTCGAGGCAGACGATGAGCAGGTCGAGCGCATCGGGAAGGCCGTTGCGAATCAGCTTCTGCCGCTGCTTCGTCGCGCGCGACAGCCAGAAGTCCGGCAGCATGAACCCGAGGCCGCCGCCGAGCACCGCGGCCAGGGCGCCCCGGCGCAGTCCGAGAACGCTGATGACGGCGAGCGCGATTGCGACCGGCAGCGCCACCCGCGCTGCCGAGAAGAAGATCGCCGACTGCATGCTGGTGTAGCCAGCGGCCGTGAGCCGCCGCCGGAGCAGCGACATGTCCTTTGGCGACTTCGGCACGAGCCTGCTCAGACGCCGCAGCCGGGGCGAGATATTGTCGGCCAGCAGGCTGCCCTCGAGCACGACGCCGGACGCCGTCGTGGCGCCAATGCTGCGCAGGCGGCGCTGCTCGGGTGACGTCCGCGTCAGAACCGTCGTTCCGATCGCGTATGCCACCAGGCTGACCGCCGCAAAGACGGTCACGACCGCGAGAATCAACTCGAATGACATGCCGAACTCCTTAGGTACTCGACCGCCAGGATCTTCTTGATGAGGAGCGCGCCGGTGATCTGCAGCACGACGCCGAGGATGACCAGCTTGATGCCGAGCGGGTCGGTCACCAGCAGCAGCATCGTCTGCGGCACGACGACCATCATGCCGAGCGCAACGAGCGGCGGCATCGCGGTGAGAATCCAGCCGGTGATCCGCCCGTGCGCCGAAATGACCCGCACCTGCCGCTTCACCTTGAAGCGCTCGCGCACCACCGACGACAGGTTGTCGAGGACCTCCGAAAGGTTGCCGCCCGCTTCTCTCTGTGTCAGCACCGCGGTGACGAAAAACCGCGCATCGAGGATCGGGATCCGCTTCGCGAATTCGCGCATCGCCTCGGGCAGCGGCATGCCGAAGTTCTGCCGGTCGAAGAGCAGCTTGAACTCCGGTCCGACTGGCGCGGGCACCTCGTCGCTGACCATGCCGATGCCGGTGCTGAACGCGTGACCGGCGCGCAGCGCGCGCGCGATCAGGTCGATCGCCTCGGGAAACTGTTCCTCGAACTTGAGAAGGCGTCGAAAGCGCTGAATCTTCACGTAGAAGTATGGGCCCCAGGCGGCGCAGAAGCCGAGAATGATGCCCGGCCACACGTACGGGAAGAGGAACAGCATCACGAAATAGACCGCGAAGGCGATGCTGCCGCTCGTCAGCAGGAGCAGGGCCGGAGTCGTCCGCACGCCCGACTCGTCGATCATGCGCTGCAGCCCGGACACCCACCTTCCCATCTTCGCCAGCGTCGAATTCAGCGAATCGATGCTGCTCAGCTGTTCTTCCGGCTTCAGGATCACGTACTTGTCCTGACGCCGGGTCAGCGCACCCGTCAGCCGCCGCCTCAACGTGTTTCGCTCGCCGGACTCCGGCTGCACGACGAAGAGCCAGTAGACGCCGATGACCACGGCACAGACCAGCGCAAACGTTCCAACTGCAAACAGCATGATCGTGACTCCGTGCTTACGCTCAGACCGCCTTCATGTGCTCGAACATCTCCATCGGCAGCGGCACGCCCGAGGCGATCAGGTGCGGGCTGCACTTCGGCCGGATACCGGTGGCCTTGAAGCGTCCCTTGATCGCGCCGTTCTCGCCGACGCCGGTCCGCTCGAACGCGAAGATCTCGTGCATGGTGATGACGTCCTGCTCCATCCCCGTGATTTCGCTGATCGACGTCACCCGGCGCGATCCGTCCGAGAGCCTGGTCACCTGCAGAATGAGGTTGATCGCCGAGGCGATCTGCTGGCGCACCGCTCGGTCCGGGATGTTCAGATTGGCCATCGCCACCATGGTGTCGAGACGATACAGCGCGTCTCGCGGACTGTTGGCGTGAATCGTCGTCAAACTACCGTCGTGGCCGGTGTTCATCGCCTGCAGCATGTCCAGCGCTTCTTCGCCGCGCACCTCGCCGACGACGATGCGATCGGGGCGCATACGCAGGGCGTTGATCACGAGCTGCCGCTGCTTCACCGCGCCTTGACCTTCGATGTTCGGCGGCCGCGTCTCCAGCCGCACCGTGTGGCGCTGGCGGAGCATCAATTCGGCAGCATCCTCGATGGTCACGATCCGCTCCTTGTCGGTGATGAACCCCGACAGCACGTTGAGGAGCGTCGTCTTGCCGGCGCCCGTGCCGCCGGAAATGACGATGTTGAGGCGGCAGGCGACCGCGCCGCGCAGGAAGTCCAGCATCGGCTGCGTCAGCGAGTTGCGCTCGACCAGATCCTGGGCGCCGAGGCGATCCGTCCGGAAGCGCCTGATCGACAGCGCCGGGCCGTCGAGCGCGAGCGGCGGAATAATCGCGTTGACACGCGATCCGTCCTGCAGACGCGCGTCGACCATCGGGCTCGACTCGTCGACGCGGCGGCCGACCGAGCTGACGATGCGTTCGATGATCCGCATCAGGTGCTTGTTGTCCTTGAACACGAGACCGGTCTCTTCGAGCCGGCCGTTCTTCTCGATGTAGATCGAATCGAAGCGGTTCACCAGGATGTCCGAGATGTCGCGATCCTTGAGCAGCTCTTCGAGCGGCCCAAGACCGAACAGCTCATTGAGGACGTCCCCGACGAGGGTTTCACGCTCGAACAGGCTGAGCGGGGTCGTCTGCGTTTCCCGCTCCAGCATGATGTTGATGAGGTCGCGGATTTCCGGCTCGGCGTGCTCGCGCTTGACGTTGGAGAGGCGCTCGAGATTCAGACGGTTCAGCAGCTCCGTGTGGACGCGGCTCTTCAGCTCCTGATACTGCGGATTGCGCGACGCGAGCGGAATCAATGGGACGACCGAGGACATTGCCATGTGCCTGTTGCTCCTGGTTGAGGCCTATTTCTTCCCTGAGAGTCTGCCGAAGAGGCCCGGCGAACGCGGCGGCGCCGGCTGTTCCTTGACACCTGCGAGGCCGCGCGCGAATCCGACGAGCGAGCTCGCCAGCTTGTTGTGGTTCTCGACGACGACGGGGCGTCCGTGGTGCAGCGCGTCGACCGCGAGGCGGTAGTTGTTCGGGAAGAGGTGGGTGACCGCGCCGCCCACCACCTTCTCCACGTCGTCCTGACCGATCGCCGCGTTCTGGTCGTAGCGGGTCATGACCACAAGAACCCGCTCCCGTCCGAACCGCTGGCGCAGCGTCGCCGCAAGCTTCGCGGTGCTTCGTACCGTCGCCAGCTCCTGGTTCGCAACCAGGACCAGAGTACGGATTTCATCCAGCGCATCGATCAGTCCCAGGTCGTGCCGCGGCACGTCCAGCACCACGTAGCGATAGGTGCTGGCCGCCAGCTCGATCAGCGAGCGAATGCCTCCGGGATCGAGCCGGCCGCTGCCCGAACGCTCGGACGACGCGAGAAGATCCGGTCCGCACTTCGCGTGCACGACCAGGCTCTTGAGAAACGCGCGATCCAGCCGGTGGCTGTTCTCGAGCGCGTCGAGGACGCTGAACTTCGGCTCGACGCCGAGGAACAGGCCGGCATCGCCGTGCGTCTGGTGCAGATCGACGATCAGCACCGACCCGGGCGAGATCGCGGCCAGGGCGGTCGCCACGTTCACGGCGACGGTGGTAGTGCCGACACCGCCCTTCGCGCCGAGGAAGGCGAACACTTCGCCGCGCGGGCCCGTCGATTCGACGACCGGACGGCGGGTCGCGGTGACGCGTTCAATCGCGGCGAGGAGATCCGACTGGCTGACCGGATCGGACACCCACTCGTTGACACCGGCGCGCATCGCCTCGAGCATCAGCGTCGGCTCGAGACGGGCCGCCACGATGACCACGCCGGTCGACGGGTGCTGGCGCTTGAGCGCCGTGAGCGCCTCGGGCAGCGCCGCGCGGTCGCGCAGGTCGATCACCAGCGCGTGCGGCTGCGTCGCATCCGGGTGCGCGAGCTGGATCAGCCCGGCTTCCGGCGCGGTCTGCACGCGAATCTTGTCAGTCGTCAGGAGCTCTTCGAGCTGACGGTCCGTAGTCCCGACGACGGTAACGATAGTCACTTAGAGGTCCTTACTCACCGAACCAGAATGATGCTCTTCAAGAACGACGCGTCCGGATGAATGGTCGAACTGCCCGTCATCAGCCCGGGGATGCTGATCAGCCGTCCGACGACGGCCTTGCCACCCTTCGAGCAACAGGTAATCGCGCCCGTGTCCTTGTCGATGTCCCCCATGCCTTCGATGAAGAAGCCGAATACGTTGACGAGGCGGACGATGCCGCCGGATCCGGTCGGATCCGTTTCCAGGTACATCTGCACGTCCATGATGCCGACCGGCACGATGCGCGGACTCGGACTGAAATCTGAGACGATCGTGGTCCCATCCCAGTGCGCGCCCGGATCCTTGGCGATGATGAACTCGACGCCGTCGATTGTCGGACCCTGCGCGATGCCGGTTTGAACACGGAGGCACCCGCGAGCCGCCCAGTAGATCTTTTCTTCGTACGAAGCGATTTCCGTCGAACTGGTCGGACACGGCACCTCTGGTTTTGCCAGGCTGACCGGCCATCCGGCGCAGGTCTTGATGCTCGCCTCGTAGGCGCTCGCACCACCGCTCGTCGTGTCCTTGCGCGGCAGATCGACCGACCGGAACCATCCCGGCGAGATCTCCGAGCCGCTGTCGACCTTGATGGCGAACTGGCGGCCGTGATCGACCTTCGGCGTGAAGCCGGTCCCGGTGCTGGTCGCGCTCGGCGGCACGTAGAGGTCCTCTTCCTGCGGCGGAGCCTTTCCTTTGCCATCGCTGTACTTGTCGTAGGTCGACGTCGGCCCGAAGTCGAGATCGCCCCCAGGCTTGTCCCAGTCCGTCTCGGCGCCCTGGAACTCATCCCAGCGGTCGACGACGACCCACGGCTTGAGGCATTCCGTCGTGTCGCCCGAGACGACCTGCGCCGTCGCCGAAGCCTTGACGCCCTGGTTGACCACGCCGACGAGGTTGCCGAAGAACGTGGGGAGCGGATTGTTGCGCTCCTGGTTACGGTAGACGTCCACCCGGACGCAGGTATCACCCGGGGAACGGACAGCTGTCCGGGAACGCTGATGTCAGTCGTCACGTTCACGTTCGGCGACTCACCCCAGACACCGTTGGCCAGCGCAAACTTCAGCGCGCTCTGCTTGGCGGGGCCCGTGTCCGAAACGTCGTCCGGATCGTCGTACGAGAGCGCGATGGCGCCGGCGAGCGCGCCGGCGTCGGCCGAGTTCTGGGCGGCCCGCCGCGCGGCGACCTTGACGCCGTAGTCCACCGCGAGCGCACTCAGAGCCATCAGGGCAATCATGCCGAAGCCGACCTGAATAAGGACCGCGCCGCTCTGCGACAACTTTCCGCGCCGCATGCTACTTCTCCTTGCCTTTGCCGGTGCCGCCCGAGGGATTCCCCGTACCGCCGCCCGGCTTCTTCACCGGCGGCGCGTCCACCGTGCCACCCTTGTCCGGATCGCCGCCGGGCGGGGGCAGGAACGAGCGGCTGCGCGTCGGCAGCGGCGGCACTTCGTCCGGGTTGAGCGCGCGGACCAGCCGCGGCGTGACGAGCACCATCAGCTCGGTCCGCTCCGCCCGCTCCGCTCGAGACTTGAACAGATATCCGATGATCGGGATCTTGCTCAGGAACGGAATCGCCGCGCTGTCTTCCTGCGAAATGTTGTTGAGCAGTCCCGCCACCGCGAACGACTGACCGTCGCGCAGCTCGACATCGGTCGCGGCACGACGCGTCGTGAGCGCCGGGACGCGGAAGCCGCCGAGCGTCACGCCGTTCGCGAAATCGAGCGAGCTCACTTCGGGCGCCACCTTCAACCGGATCACGTCGCCGGCGATCCGCGGCGTGAACGTCAACCGGATGCCGAACTCTTTGTACTGGATCGTCACCGCGCCGTTGCTGCCCCCCTGGACCACCGGAACAGGGATCTCGCCGCCGGCGAGGAAGCTGGCTTCCTGGCCGTTGTAGGCGATCAGGTTGGGCTCGGCGAGGCTCTGGAACTCGCCGGTGTTCTGCAGCGCCCGCAGCACCGCGCCGATGTTGTACTTCGCGTTCAGGAAGAAGATGTTGAGGAAGTCGCTGAACGTCAGCTCGCCCGACTGGTTGACGACGTCGCCGTTGACCTTGGTGGCTTCCATGCTGTTGAAGGCCGGCGCGGGGAACTGCTGCGTGGTGATGCGGCCCCACGTGCTGTGGAAGCCGGAGCCTGAGGTGAAGAGCGACACGCCCAGCTCACGCAGAATGCGGCTGTTGACTTCGGCGAAGCGGACCTGCAGCATCACCTGCTGGCTCTCCTGCCCGCCTGGCAGCTGCATCAGGTTGATCACCTTGCTCTTCGCCGACGTTGCCTCGGCGATCTCCTCCGCGCGCAACATGATCTGATTGCTCGAGACGTTCCCCGAAAGAATGATCGCCTCTTCGTTCGCGCTGACCCGGATGTCTTCGCCGGGGAAGAGCTGCAGAAACTGCTGCTGGAGGTTCGTCACGCCGGCATCGACGACGATGTCGTACTGCGTCCGCTGCGTATCTCCCCACACAATCAGGCTGATCGTGCCGGGCGCCTTGCCGTCGATCAGAACCTCTCGCGGTTCGACGACGGTCGCGTCGGCGACGTTCGGGTTGGTGACCGCGATCCGCGTGATGTTGTATTCGGTGCTCAACACCGTCGAGCGTCCGGCGGTCAGCGTGACGCGCTCGGTCGCCGCGGTGGTCGCCGCGGGCGGCGGCTGCGCGGGCAGCGCGCGCGGCGGCGCCGGAGCCTGTGGGGCGGCCGGAATCTGGGCCGAAATCGGCGCCCCGAGCAGGAGCGCCACGACCGCACCCGCGGTCACCGAGGATAATCGCATCGTCGAACTCACTTGATTGACTCCGAGGGTTTAATGATCTCCGGGCCCTTTACGGGCTCCGAAGTCTTGACCGGCTCCTCCGACCGCTTCGCCGCCCGGAACACCTCGACGGTCGACGGTCTCGTCGGCTGCGGAGGGGCCACGGGCTTCTGCGCGACCCTGACTTTCATTCCCGACACCGTCTTCTCGACCGGCGGCGGCGCCGGCGTGCCGAGCAGGCCGGCCAGGCGTACGCCATTGGTTTCGGTCGGCAGCGTGTCGAGCGGATTGCGCAGGGTCAACATGACTCGCCCTTCCGTCGCCGCGAGCGCAATTTTCTCGGCGTCCTGCGGCGTGGCGAGCAACGTGACGACGCTCGACTGAATCGCCTTCCCTTCCGCCTGGGCGGCTTCGTTGTCGTAGCGCGTGCCGGCGGTGAGCACTTCGAGATTGTTGACGACGGCGCGCGTAATCTGGGAGCCGCGCGTCCCTGGATCTTCAACCGTCACCAGCATGTCGACGCGCGTGCCGGGCAGCACGAAGCCGGCCACACCGACCACCTCGTTGACCTTGACCGAGACCGCGCGCATCCCCGGCGGAATCCGCGGCGGCAGTCCCGCCCCCACGCCCGGCTGCGCGATCTTCGCGTCGGTCAGCGGCTCGTTCTCCGAGATGGTCGTGAGCGCGCCGCGATTCACCACGTCCTCGATCTTGCTGAATGCGCCGGTAATCTGGTTCCTCGCCGGCCACGCCGCCAGCCTCACGTGATCCTTCGTGATCATCGTGCCGACCGGAATCGTCCGCGCCGCCACGACGGTGTAGACGCTCGCGACCTCGACCTGGCGCACCGGAATGCGCTGCACGGCGCGATAGACCGCGGCGGCTGCAGCCGCGCCGAGCAGCACGGCAATGGCGATGACGATGATGGTGCGGTTCTTACGGTTCATGATGTCCTTCCTACCTGCGAGTCCGGCTACGGCGTCGGCGACGTCGCCTGGAGTTCCTTGCGCATTCGAGAGACGACGGTATACGTGTTGGCGCCGGCAAAGCTCTGACTGAGCATCGCGGCGATTGGTTCGATCAGCCAGTAGTCATAGGTGTAGGTCACGCTGACCTCCACGCCCTGCGTGGTGAGCGATCCGCCCAGCGGAATCGAGATGTTGCTGACCACGGTGGAGTGCGTCCCACTGAGCCCGCCCGCGGTCAGGTATTCGGTAACTCGCGCTTTCACCGGCGCCCAGTCGCTGACGTCGTAGCCGGGGAGCGTCGCCAGCCGCGCGCCTTCGCGCGCCGCGTTGGTCGTGACCTCCATGCTGTGAAACAGAAAGGCAAAATCCGCGATTCCACCGATCAGGAGCAGCAGCAGCGGCAGCACGAGCGCGAATTCGACGAGCTCGGCCCCGCGTTCGGAACGCAGGCGGCCAAGTCTGCCGGCGGACCGGAGCGCGATGCATGATCAGCGAATCCATAAAGTCACCAGTGCTCCAGCCGCTATCGGCACCGCATACGCGAGCCGTGGGCCGCGGCTTGATTGAAGCGTCATTTCCGGCACCGGCCGCAGTCCGGAGACGCGCCAGTGCATCAATATCGCCCAGACATTTCTCATTGACTCGGCAAAGTAGCCTCGAGCCAGCACTACTACGAGCGCGAGCACGCCGCCAGCCACTGCTGTAAAGAACCCCGCCACCAGGGCGCCCGCCGGACCAAGCCAGGCGCCGATCGCGCCCAACAGCTTCACGTCGCCGGCACCCATCCCGCGCAGCAAAAAGAACGGCAGGAACAGCGCGACCGCGACCGCCCAACCCGCCAGACTCATTCCCAGGCCGCTCAGGCCGTTCATCGCCGCGGCGAACGCGAATCCGGCGAGTGCCGCGCCGAACGTCAGCGCATTCGGAATCCGCCGGGTGCGCAAATCGAAGAAGCACGCGGCCGTCACGATCGTGATGATCGCCGCGTCGAGCATGGTCACGATCCGCCGCCCGCCGGCGGGGTGGTGGTTCCGGAGACCGCCAGATATCCTGCTCGGCAGTGTCCAGCACCCCATAGGTTCCGGTCATCGCGTCGCGAATCGCCATCCACCCGGCGACCGTCATCAGCGCGACGAACAGGCACAGGAACGCGTATTCGATGAGGTCCTGCCCGTCCTCGTCCGAAACCAACCGCCTGAAAAAATTCATCCTATGTCTCGATTGAGAGACGGTGCGGAGCAGCATCAGTTGCTGCCCCGCACGTCAGGGTTTAGGATCCGCCGCCGCCGGGCGAGGGCAGTCCGGGCGCGCTCAGCGTGCTGACCTGGGTGCCGATGTCGCTGAACAGCGTGTTGATGCCGATGCCAAGCGCGTTCGCGCCGGCCGCGGCAACGAACGCGATGAAGATGATCAGGAACGCGTACTCGACGAGGTCCTGGCCGTCTTCTTCGCGGACGAACCGAAGGAACAGATTCTTCATGACGTTTTCTCTCTCCCAACAAGTGGTGAACATTGAGCGGTTGCCCGCCCGCTTCCGCGGCGTTCTGAACCCCGGTTGTCCGCTGATGCACGCTGTTGGGCGTGCCGGTCGCCAGTATTTGGCGCGTGACAAGGAGCCGTTCCGCCGCCTTGCACAGTCCGTCAGGCCGATTACGAGCCGGCTGTGCGCCCGACCCGCAATCCATCGCCAGGGCCTACCTGGCGAATCTCACATCGTGCGAATCGACGAATCCAGCGGCGGCGCCTTCAGCGCGGAAGCCTGCAGTTTGGCAAGCACGCGCCGCAGCGATGTCTCACGCGGGTTCGACGTCCACAGGAATTCCGCACCAAGCTGATAGAGCGCGCTCGATCCCTCGCACTCCCTGCAGCGCATAATCCGCACTTCGTCCATGTACCTGGCCGCCTTCGAACATCACGCGCACGACGCCAGTCGTGCCTTCCTCGAGACGGCTCGGACTCTCCAGCAGGCAGCCCGATGGACTGATATCAACCAGCCGGATGGCCACTTCGCGGCCGAGCACGGCCACCAGATCGCCGGAACTGAGAATGGCGTCGAGTGGATCCACTACGCCACCTCAACAGAACTGCCCGACGCTTCCGCGCTCATCGCTTCTGACGTCAAGAACTCAGGACTGTCCGCGCCGACCAGGCGAAGCCGAATCCGGTGCCGCACCGATCCGTCGATGATGACCGGCCGGCTCTCGACCACGTGCACTCTCAGCGCGAGGGTCTTTCCCGAACCGATCAGGTCCAGCGTCATTTCCTCTCCAAGCACGCCAGCCGTGTGGCTGATCGCGAGCAACTCCTCGCGCTGGGCGCGCTGGACGACCACGTCCTTCAAAACCCTCATGGACCCTTCCCAGGGACTTGCGACCGCAAACCGTGGATGAGACCGACGACCTGACATGTGAAGCACCTCAACGATCCGCCGTCGCACACTTGGCGGAGCACGCACCGCCCGAACAGACTAGCTAGAAGGCAAGCGCGGTGCCGCCCGTAGCGCGAGCGGCCCTGCCCGCTCAAATACAGGTTTTTGGGCAGAAAACGTCGAAATTCGACGCAGTCGGATGCCTGACACCCTTCCTGGCGCCAGGAACTATGGCTATGGCCAAAAAAGAAGGGGCTCCTGAGGCGGACTTTAATCTTGAGACAGCAGGAGCCGGTCGCCGACGCGGAGATCCGGCTCGGCGAGCGTCCCCGCCGCCATCTCGACGACGGCGAACGCGCGGAGGGCGCCCGAGATGCGGCGGGCCGGAACGGATCGCCGGATTTTCACCACGGTGCCGTCCTTGCGGGCGAACACGATGTCGATCGCGAATCGCATGAAGAACGTGTGTATGAGGTTCGACGGCGCAATCACGAGCGCGTGGCCCGGCGCCAGCCCCGTACGTCCGAGCAGACCGCGTTTCCGCGTGGCACTGTCGAGCGCCGGTTCGACCGTCGTGGCGATCGGCCGGCCCGTCCGCACGTTGGTAAGTCGATGATTCGCCGCCGGATCCCGGAGGAGAGGTGAGAGAAAGTGCCCTTTCAGAACGGCCTCCGGGCCCTTACATCGGGGGTGGGCCGATAATCGGAATGCGGGTGCGGTATTTCACTGGCCGCCCGTTGAGCCGGGCGGGTTGGAACATCCATGCCTTTGCCGCTGCCACCATCATCCGATCGTAGTAGCGCCTGGTCGGAGAAATCAGCCGGACTTCGTCCACCTGGCCCCGCTCGTTGACGATGATATCGAAGTATCCCGTTGTCGCGTCCGGGTCGGGTCGGGACGGCAGCTGCGGCCGCCGCAGCTGCGCCGGTTCGACGCCCGAGTCGGCGCTGCTGTAGACACGCGTCAGGTCGACGGGTGCTATCACGGGGGAAGACGGCTCGAATCTCCGCATCGGGACTGAGCTCGAGGCTGGGAAGGCCTGACGAACCGATCGGCCGCGGTGTTCCGCCCGGCTTCGCGAGCATTGCGCCAGAACCGGACGGGTGCGCGGCTTGCGATCGGGACGGTCGTGCGCCGCCGCTGTCGCGCTTCGGCACGTTGATGTCGCGCGCCGGTTTCTCGACAGCGCTGTCGGTCGGCGTGGCCGCCGCGGCGGGCTCAATGCGGGCCATCCAATCGATGCTCTTCGAGAGCACGTCGGCGAGCTTCGTCTCCGCACTTTCGACAGCGTTCGACAACCCCGCGGCCGGTGAGGCGCCGCGGCCGCTAAGCCAGGCGCCGGCGGCGAGGGCCACGACGATCACCAGGCCGGCGACCGCTGCAGGACGGGCCCAGTTGCGCGCCATCGCCGCCAGGCGGTCTTGTGTCGCGACCTGCACCGTCTCTGTATGGGCAATCTTGTGTTTCAGGCGCTCGAGATTGCGATCGACCGCTTCTTCCTTGACCTCGCTGACCTCGAGATTCGCGTCAGCAACGCTGTCGCGGAGCGGCACGCGCCGCCGCCCGGTGAGACGCCCCGCGAGTGCCGCGATGTCGCTCGCGCGATTCGGCCGCTCGAAGAAGGCCAGCGCGCGGCTGAACGAACCGATCGACGTATGGGCCGGAGGCACACGGCTGTTTTCCTGCGCCAGCTCCACGAGAGGCGCCGGAGCGTCCGTCCCATCGAGTACCAATTGGAGAAGCTTCGCAGCTGCACGACGGGTTCGTCGGGCGATTCGCTCCCGAACCCGAGCGTCAGCATCCCCTCGTCGTCCAGCAGGACGTCCTGAGGGTCGGGTGGCGACAGGCCCGGGCTCAACTGGGCCGCCACTTCCTGCACCACCGCCACGGCTTCGTGCCAGGATCGCGGGACCTGCCCGTCCACGACGTCCGCGATGCTGTTCATCGTTACATCTGCCATTACAAGCTGGGTACCGTGGTGAATCGCCTCGGAAAGCAGACAAAAGGCCGCGATCCGGGCGTCGCCAGAAATCCACGCCCTCGTTTCGGTGGCCCCCCGAAAGACTAATCTTTTGCTGGAGGCAAACTAGAAACCGTCGAGCAACCTCTACGCCGCCCGCAGGCGGATCGATTTGAACGCGTCAATCACCTCGAACGTCGTGGCAAACCGGTCGATCGGATCGCCGCGATGGTTAATCCTTGCCTCGTCTATATTGCCCAGGAAGCGATCCGCTTCCTTGCAGATACGGAATCAGGGCCGGATTCAGGTTCATCACCCGCGAACACGTCGCGTCCACGGCCACGAGGTCCCGACCCATCGCCAGGAACCCCGTCTGCTTCGGCGATCCCATGATCGGGCCGTCTCCCTCCATGGCGGTAATCGCGTCGACGATGGCGAAATGGGGACGAATCGTGGCAGTTGAGGTCCAGAATTGAATGATGAATGCCGCGGAGATGCAAGATGTTCTTCGGCCAGCCGTAGACGGCGCCAGGTACGACGCCGAAGAAGTTCTTCATGCTCGCAGTCATGCCCGCCCAATGATGCGTCTTGAGCTTGGGGACCGACACGACCAGGTCGGCGGCGAGCAGCTCGCGCGGCAGCGCCATCTCTCCGAGCTTCGTGTAATGGCTGGCGAGCGGGACAACGCTCACGTCGTCGTGGTTCAGATCCGCGAAGCGGATACGCTCGTCGCGCAGGTAGTCGAACAGTCCGGTCCGAAGGAGGAGATACTCCATGTCGCGGCGGTGGCCCGGTCCTTCGCCGACGACGACCGACGCGGCGCCGGCGCGACGGAACGCGACAGCTGCTCCTGCGACCACGAGCCGGATGCGTGTTGATGACCGTGCCCGGCTCGTACTCGACCATGTTCGTCTTGAGGAAGACACGCCGGCCCCGGACGTCCATGCCAAGCTCGCGCATGCCGCGGAGGATCAGATCCCCGAGGTCCATCTGATACGAGGCCGCGAGAAGCGCCACGGCGGAGGCATCAGGCTTCGCGAACGCTCGCGCTTCGTACGGACTCCGGCGGCACGACGCCGCCAGCAGCGGCAGCGACAGGGCGCCGATGAACTCCCGGCGCGTGAAGCTAGAGCCTGAACGTCGCATCCGGATCCTTGATCTGTTTCAGCGCGTAGAGGCCGATGCCAATTCCCAGAAGACTGCCGATTTCGGCGGTCGTCGACAGCTGCCGTTCGAGCGCGCTCGAAAGCCCCGCCTGCGTGCGTCCCCACGCCGACAGCGCGAGCGCGCCGAGCGCAAGCGCCATCGAGGACGATTCGACGGGCGCTTCCTGCGCCAGAAACTTCAGGCCCGCATCGAGCGACGGCGTAACAGGCCGGTCCTGCAGCGCCAGAAGCGCGATCGCGGTCGTCGGCACGTACGGTGGAAGATCCGACTCGTAAACTCTCGAGTTCCCGAAGTTCCACCCGCCCGGCGAACACGCGCGATCGACGAGCAGGCGCTCCCCCTCCGCGATGCGCTGTTCCGATGCGGGGGAACGGTCGGACTTCTTCAGCGCGAGGATCGACCACGCCGTTGGCTCGACCCAGCTGAACGTCTCGGGCACCCAGGACCAGGCCTGCAGCGAGTTGTCCTGACGGAAATCCGGAGACTGCTCCAGCTGAATCCCCTTTGCGGCGACAAGTCCCTGAAGCAACGCGGCGTCGCCCGCACGATGCGCCACGCGGAACGCGCGCAGCGTGAGCAGCGCGAGCGCGTGGAAGGCGTAGTTGGGCTGGCCGCCGGGGCGTTCGAGCAGCACGCCGTCCGACACCGGCCATTCGCCGAGCGCTCGAGCACACTGCTGCCGCGGATCGCCATCCCCGCTCAGCGCGAGGAGCGCCCAGCAGGTCGGTTCGAGCCGGCTGCCCTTACCGGCGTAGTAGCCCCACCCGCCGTCCGCATTACGGCTCGAGAGCAGAAGTTGTCGGATCGTTTGCACCGGACCGGACGAGAGGCGCAAAGACGCTGCCGGTATCACTTGGCCTGGGATCATAGCTCTAACATATTGATAAAACGTTAGTTACAGGCATAACTGGAGGCGAGCTAGCGGCACGGCCGGTCGGTAAGTCTGCTCGCCGGCAGACTTTTACATAGGTGCGAGGCTAACTTCAGTTCAATCGGCCGGTGACGTCGATCACGTCGAATGGCCGGTCCCAGGTACTGTGGAACGACCTGTTCTCGATCAGTGGCAAGCCGGTGCCGAGCGCGCGGTTGAGGACTGCACGATACAGATTCACGGGAGTGGAATTCGATTGGAGGGGCGGCGGCACGCCGTCCGGAAAGCGTACGGCGGCGAGAATCGACATCCGCTCGCGCAGGTCGCTGCGTTCGGGCTCTTCCCACACGAGTCCCGCGCCAGGCCCGTGATCGCCGTGAATCAAGATGATGGACTGGCGGTTTCTCACGGTAATCGCTCGTAATGCCGTCGCCAACCCTGTGTTGAGCGAACGGACGGTATCGAGGTATCCCTCTTTGTATGTCTCGTTTTTTCCTGCGGCCAGCCGATACCACATGTCGGCGTCGTGGAGCAGTGCGGGCATGCGCGTTCGTCGCGGTTCGCCGTTGGCGGCAAACGCAAAGGGAGGATGCGGAGCCAGGATGTGAGCAAAGACCAACATGGGTTGTCGGTCGTGGGGCTCTGCTTGCGCCAGATGATCCAACACCCAGGTTATATGGCGGCGGTGGAGCTGCATCGCCGGTCCGCCGTATTCCGAATCAAGAACGTCCAGAATCCGTGGCACCACGGTCGTCTCGTAGGTCGTCAATCCGAAGTCGTCCAGTCTCGGGAGTGGCGAAGGCCTCTCGTGTGCAAGCCGGGGATGGACGAGCGCGTACTCCGACCCATAAGCGCGGATTCGGTACCCTGCCGAGGCGAACGCACGAAAGAAGCGGCTGTCGTTGATCAAGTCACCAAGGCCGCGGCGATCCCTGTTATTGCGAACGGCAAGTTTCAACTGTGAAATGTAGTCGGCATTGAGGGCTGAGGCGAGCGACAGCGCTGTCTGCGAGTAGTTCGCAGCGGCCTGATCGACGACGAAGAAATCGAGTGCGCGAAGGTCGGGAATCAGGCCGTTCTCGAATTCGAAGGTATCGCGCAAAACATCCTGTCGCGCATACCCGTCCAGCACGATCACGTAAACATCGGGGTGCTGGGCCGATGCACTAGCGGGAAGCGCGAACTGAGGGGCGATCGACCGCGGCCGACGCCATTCGCTCCAGACGATTGGTCCGGCGAATATGAGAACAGCGATCGCAACGGTCCGATTCGCAATCACTGTCAGGTTTGTGGCCGATCCGGCCGTTCGCAGGAGCTTCAGCACGCCCAGCGCGACGACGCCATAGAGAACATAGACGGCGCTATTCGTCGTAGCCGCGACAAGCGGCAGCGCAATCGATCGATGGCTGAGACCGACGAGCACGACAAGGCTCACCGCCAGTGCTGACCGGTGCCGATCGAAGCCGAGCGGGACGACGACAAGCGCGAGGACCAGCGCGGCGCCGACCGCGACCGTTACCGGGGCAATGATGACGGTCGCAGGTAGAAACCAAACCGCCTCCTTCAGCAACCCGAGGAGCGGAATTGCTGGCGTGAGCAGCAGATGCCAGGGCCGCGGCGGATCCTTGCAGAGGGAGAGAAGCGACTGGCGCGGCGACGACGTCACCGACGTTCCATCAAGTACAGCGTTCTCACGGTGTCTGCAATCCGCGCCGAATGCACGATGGTGAAGACCTCGCCGAAGGCGCGGGCGAAGGCCGGCTCCGTGTAGTCGGGAAACACGTCTTCCCGCAGCGAGAGCATCCGCGCCACCTGGGAATCTTCTTTCGGCACGAACTCGATAATCAACCGGCGGGCGATGCCGCCGAACAGCTCGGCGATGCGGCCGAGCGGGACGTTGCCGCCAATCGCCAGGTGGTGAATCAACGCGAGCGCCAGGCAGAGATCGGCCGGACCGCGTTCGACGAGCGACCGGCGCTCCGCATGCGCCCATCCCATCGCCGGGCTCGGATTCGACAGGTTCTGCACGAGCGGAAGCACCAGATCGTCGCCGCGGCTGACGGCACTCCGGAAATGGTGTTCGACGACGGCGTGATCGCCGTCGAATGCCATCACGCGCGCGCCCGCGTCCGCGGCGATCTTGCTGTACTCGCCTGTGTTCGCTCCGAGATCCCAGACCGACTGCAGCGTCCCCGACTGCGCCGACGCGATCAGCCGCGCAACGAGTTGACGCTTCTCCGCCTGCGCGGCGTCGCTGTAGTTCAAATGCGTGCCGTAGGTCGACCACAACGTGGCCGCCGGCGCGACGTCGAGTCCGCGAACGCAGCGCTCGAGGCTGTCGATGAGCCCGAGCATTGCGGTGCGTCCCATGTTGGCCGCCCGCGACGTCCGTGCACCGTTCTGCGGCGGCGCCGTCGTTCGCGCCTCGCTGCGCGCGTGAAGGTGCACGTGCATCAGCAGGCCGGGTTTGAGCCGGGACATGACCGGCAGCAGGCGCGACGCGAGTGAGAGCGGCACACCGTCGATGTGGGTACGTGAGAGCTCGCCGCACGACGGATCGACGAGCGCGATCAGCGCAAGCGGCGCGAGAAAGTGCTGGCAGAATTGCCTGTACGCGGCCCACGGCTGCCCCTCGACGTAGGCGCCGAACGACAGCGTGTCGATGAAGATCGGCCGAGTACCGATGAACTGAATGTTGTACGCGCTCGCGTCGCGCAGCACGAGCCCGCGATTGAGCGCGCGCCGTTGAATGTCGAGGGTCAGCAGCGCGGCGGCCTTCAGCCCGCTGAAGCACCACTCGTACGGATAACTGACGAAAGGAATCTGCTCCGGCTTCAGGACGGCGAGCGCGGCCGGGGCTTCAGCCAGCCGCAGCGGCACTTCTTCGTGCGGCACCAGCAGACGGTCGCGGGCGAGCTCCTCGTACAGCCCGGAGCCCATCAACTGGCGATACGGATCGCCGGCGGCGGCATTGACCTGACGGTAGGCCACGCCGTCGTGAAAGAACACGAATCCACTGGGATCGCGGAATGATCCGCGATCCCGCAGCGACGTCATTATTCGGAGGACGTGTGGTTCGGGGACCCCGAGCCGCGCCGGAACGTCGCCTTGAGCACTTCCCAGTAGCGCCGTAGCGTAAACATCCCGGCCAGCAGGCCCGCCGCCGCCAGCTGGAACAGATAGCTGCCCGTGCCGGGATCGACGTACGCCAGGGCCGGGACCGGAACAGTGAGCACGAATCCCAGCGTCAGGAGCACGACGTGAGCGGCCGGCGCAGATTTGATCACCATGGGTAACAGCTTGACTGGCAAACTGGCTGCCTCCCGTTCCGCGACGTCGGCGGGTTGCCGGCTCGCCAGTATGTCTCAGAGCTGCTTCGAGTTAGCAGAACCAGCCGGCGTCGGCTTCCACGCCGCGACCGCGCCGACCGAATACGAATCCGTAATCGACGCACAGATGCGTCGACAGGCCGGATTGGTTCGAGTGTTGCCAAGGCGAAGCGCCCGTTACCGCGACGCGACCGCGCGCTCAGGTTCCGCCGGTGTCAGCGCGGGGAGGACCGCCCTGCGAACCGGCTCTGGGCCCGGGCCGCCGGTGCGGAACTCGCGATAGTCGACCTTGCAGTCGTGGGCGGCCAGGAAATTGTGGAACCGCTGGTAGTCGGCGCTCTCCATGCCGAACAGATTCAGCAGCCCGCGGTAGCTCCCTCGTGTCGTGCGCAGCCCGCGGCGCACCAGCTCGCGGATGTCGTGACGCGTGATGTCTCGCGAGAGAAACAGCGGGTGGACGTGAATCCAGAATGAGTACCCGCCGTCGACGAGCGCATCGTAGAGGTCGTCGGCGATCTGACGACGCCGCTCCCTCGTCTGCACCAGCGTGTCGCACACGCGGACGCCGGCCGGCAGGTCCTCCACGACGATCTCGTCGGACGTCGCGTGCCAGATCGACTGCTCGACGACGTTCTGGAGCTCGCGGACGTTGCCGGGCCAGCGATACCGCTCGAGCACGGCCAGGGCGTCCGGCGTAAAGTGCGCCACGCGACGGCGCGCGGTGGCGAAATGCTCGACCAGCGGCTGAATGTCCCGGCGCCGCTCGCGGAGGGGCGGCACGTGGATGTGGATGACGCGCAGGCGATACAGCAGGTCCTCGCGGAACTCGCCCGCCGCGACGCGCTCGGCGAGATTGCGGTTGGTCGCCGCGACCACACGGACGTCGACGATACGCGCGCGATCGTGGGCGCCGACGCGCTGCAGCTCCCCCTGCTCCAGGAATCTCAGGAGCAGCGCCTGCATGCGGAGGCTCATCTCGCCGACTTCGTCGAGGAACAGCGTCCCGCCGTTCGCGAGTTCGAGCTTTCCCAGCTTGTCACGGTAGGCGCCGGTGAAGCTGCCTTTCACGTGGCCAAAGAGCTCGGATTCGAGGAGCGTTTCGGTCAGGCCGGCGCAGTTGACCGCCACGAACGGCCCATTCGCGCGAGTCGAGTACGAGTGAATCTCGCGGGCGATGAGATCCTTGCCGACACCGCTCTCACCAGTGATGAGGACTTTGGCGTCGCCGGCCGCGGCGCGATGCGCCAGACGGAGGACTTCAAGAATCTGCGGGCTGCCGCCGACAATAGGAGTAGCGTGGGCGGCGGTGCCGCCCAGAGGGGAGCTTTTCAACATAGGATCCTGATGCGAGCGGCTATGAGCAAGGGTCGTGCCCTGGCTCTGCCGCATCGCGAAGTCTGCTGAAAACGCGATAAATGCCGCCCGCGTGCGGGTTGCGCACAATCTGCGGGACACGCTCGTCCGGGTGTCTGGTCGCCCTGTCGGATGAAGTCGCCTTAATTGGAGACTTTATTCAACCAAACGCGATCTGCGGTGGCGAAGTCTACCTCGTCTGGTTCTTTCGCGCTAGTGCCCGTGCGCGACATCGCCTATCGGCTGGTATAAGGTCGCCCGACCGGGCGACTTCCAGGACCGTACCTCAGCAAAACCGCCCATTTTCTCGTGGCACTCTTCTTGGTCACCTCGGCAGTGTGCGCAACGCTCCGCTGATCGCCAGCCCACTGACCGGGGATGCCCGATGAAGAAACTGACCGCGCCCGATCCGCCGTTTCCCTGCCCGTTCTGCCAATCCCACCATGTCGTGCTGGTCGGCGGCGGGCTGGTCTTCCTTCACTACGAATGCGCCGAATGCGCAGAGGTCTGGACGGCGATGGCCGCCCCCAGGCCGGCGCTCATGCGGCCGAAGTCGGAAGCGCCCCGGCTGCTCATCGAAGTCTCCGAGAAGCAGAAACTCTGGCCCAATTGAATGTTCTGGCGGACACCGAGATTTGTGTCTCAATTTGAGACCCGACAGTACAGATGCTCAAAAATAGGATTTCGCGCCTAAGTAACTGACCTGAAAGATCATACCCGCCTGCCGCCACAGCGCCGTGTACCCAAGTGGAACACGGTGGTCCCGATTACAAGTCTGCTCTTCGCTGCAAAGTCTTGCACAGCACGGAATTAAGAGGATCCGCCGAGCTGGCTCCTCCTTTGCCTTTTCTGGGTGTGCACGGAGGAGTGCCCCCGACAAGGGGTTTCGAAACGGAGCAGATATGTACAACGTGTCTGAACGCCCTCAAGTGGACGACCTGCCCGGCGGAGAGCCGGTCATCGTGGCTGCCGCGCCTGCCATGCTCGAAGTGCAGTCGATGGCGCGCCGCGCGGCCGTCGGCGAATCCAAGGTGCTCGTCACCGGCGAGAGCGGCGTCGGCAAGGATCTGATCGCACGCACGATCCACGTGCGATCGCCGCGCGCAGGCGGCCCGTTCGTCGCCGTCAACTGCGCCGGCCTGACCGAAACGCTCCTCGAATCGGAGCTGTTCGGACACGTCAAAGGCAGCTTCACCGGCGCCTATCGCGACAAGCCGGGCAAGCTGCAGCTGGCGCACCGCGGCACGCTCTTCCTCGACGAAGTGGGTGAGATGAGCCTGCGCATGCAGGCGCTGCTGCTCCGCTTTCTCGAGACCGGCGAGATCCAGTCCGTCGGCGCGCACCAGTCATCGAGTGTCGTCAACGTCAGGGTCGTCGCCGCCACGAACCGCAACCTCTCCGAACGCGTATCGGCCGGCGAGTTCCGCGAAGACCTGCTGTATCGCCTGCGGGTCATTCACATCCATGTGCCGCCGCTGCGCGAGCGGCGCGAAGACGTCCCGCTCCTGATCGAATACCTGTTGAAGCGATCGGGCCGCGCGGTGCGGATGTCGGAAGAGGCGATGCAGGTGCTTCAGCGGTATCGCTGGCCCGGCAACGTGCGCGAACTGCAGAATGTCGTCGAGCAGGCGATCTGGTTCGCGGAAGGCGGCGTGATCGAGCTCGATCACCTGCCGCGCAGCGTGCGGACCGCAGGCGATGCGCTGCTGCCCGCCCGCGAACGCCGGCGCCAGGTCGCCGACGACCTGTATGACGCGCTCGTGTCGGGCGGCTACTCGTTCTGGGAGCATCTCCACCCGATCTTCCTGGCGCGGGACATCACGCGGCACGACGTTCGCGAGCTCGTGATCCGCGGCCTGCGCACGACGCACGGCAATTACCGGGCGCTGCTGAAACTGTTCGGCATGCCTCATTCCGACTACAAGCGGTTCCACAATTTCCTGATGACGCACGGCTGCAAGGTCGACTACCGCGCGTTCCGTCAGGGCAACGAGCCGGCGAGAGCCGCGAGAGTGCTGCTTCCCCCGTTGCGCGCCGTACCTCCCCCGGTGACGGAGCAGGGCGCGGAAGCAGCCCAGTAAGAGCGCACGACGACAACTCCCAGGTCCCAAATCCCCAATCCCAAGTCATCTTGGGATTTGGAGATTGGGATTTGGGAGTTTCCCTCGGGGGAGGGTCCTGTTAAATCTGCTTAAATCTGCGAATGAGGAGCGGTGTCGACCGCGTCCATCGCGGCAAGCGCCTGCGCGGACACCGCGTGAGAGACGATTGCCGGCACCTGTCGGCGATTCCGGCGAAGTTGGCGTGCGACGGCGAGCAGTCCGGCACCGAACAGGAGCAGGCTCGCGGGTTCCGGTATGTCCGCTGGTGACCCTTCGTCGGCTCTCGCCGCTGCAGGAGCGGGAGGCTCGAGAGTGTTGGCCCGGATAGCGATACCGCCCGTGCCCGTTACGGTCACGATCGCGAGCACCCAGGCAATGCCGGCTCGTTTCGCGTTCGTGAATCGCTCGTCGCGTCGCACGCTTCAGACAGTGGCGAAGAGCGTGCCCGGTCGCGAGGGCGGGGCGTTCGGTTCGTCAGCTCGTTGACAACTAAATACTTACGCCGCTCGGCCGTCCCCGGGCCGGTTTCGAAAGGTCGCCCCGGTACGGGAGATTAAGTCTGCCTGGCGCAGGATACGGCGACCGGGAGGAATTTACTCCGGCACTCGGCGACTAAAAGACGACGACCGGACGACTTGTGCGGCGAAGGGAAAGGCTTCCTGGCGTTTTCGCGTCGATTCGTCCGGGCGCACCCTTTGCACCGAATGCGAAATCTCATGAACGTGGTCTTTCGCTCGAGTCTGCATGCGTCCGATCAGGATGCGCTCGAGCGCCTCGTCTTCTTCAACCCGAACCAGCTGCATTCGCAGGCGGACGTGCTGCACGCGCTGGAGCTTTACGGGACCCCCGCGATCGTCGCCGGTCCCGACGGCCTGCACGTTACGCTCAGCCGCTGTACGGACGTGCAGTGTCTCTTTGCCGTCGTCGAACGGCCGGGTCGCGCTGCGGAGCTCGCTGGGATGTTGATCTACAGGCGGACGAGCGTCGAGGACGTGCTCATCGTCCATATTGCGGTCGCCGACAAGTACGGGCGGAGCCGGGACGGGCTTTCCGTCGTGATTCGCTTGCTGCGCGCCGTGCGCGCTGCCGCCAGGCGTCTCAAGGGCGTGCAGCGGCTCCGCGTGCTCTATCGCGACGGGCGGCAGTTCGGGATCCGGATCAACCCCGCGACCGCGCCACACGCGGAGTCGGAGCTGGCACGCTTCACCGCTTAGCGACGGAGACCGGCGTTGCGGAAGACGTGAACCTTTCTCAGCGCGTCGATCGATTCGAAGCCACTCCTGGTCAGCAGCTTGAACATGCCCGCCCGAACGTCCTCCGGGCAGTACTCGGGATGTTCCTCCAGCACGATCAGCCCGACCCTCGATCGAAGCGTCTCGATCTCGTGCTCGACCAGATCGATTTCACCGCCTTCGATGTCGCAGATCAGCGTACAGGTGTCGAAGCTGCGCCGGTCCAGGATGTCCCGCAGCTGAACCACCTGCACGTCGCCGTCCTCGGCTGACTGGAACCGTGAGCCGAGCAGGTCTTCGCCTCGCTTGAGGGCCATACGGTCACCGTCGTATCCGATCGCCGCATGTACGAGTTCGAACCGGCTCGAGTTGAGACCGCGGTTTCGCTCGATGAGCGGAAGCATCTGCGGGTTGGCCTCGACGACGACGTGCTGATCGGGATGCTGCAGACGCCTGTTCACGATGCACGCGACGAGCCCCATTCCGCCGCCCAGTTCGACGACCGGCGACCCGGCTGGAAGGTGGCGGCGAAGCAGCTCCCGTTCGGTGCGTTCGTACCGGCCGTAGAACACGCGGCACTTCAGTTCGTTCGAGATCAGCGGCGAGCTGACATCGAACCGGCAGCCCTCGACCCGCACCGTGCCGAGCAGCCGCACGCATCGTCCGACCCAGGCGCGATCGCGGGTGCGCCATCGCCTGAAGTGCCTCGTGAGCCGGTCCCCGCTCAGCCGATAGTGCAACGAACCAACGAGCGACACGTTCCCCATCCTAATCCGCCGCCGCGACGTTTAGAGTCTTCCCCGGAGCCGACTTCCCGGGCCAAACTGACAAATATCGGGCGATTCCTGCGCATGTTTGCTGGCGTCCGGTTTGCTCAACAGCGGGTGGACTCCAAACATGCGAGCTGCCATTCGTTTTCTCGACGCCTGGTGCCGCGCCATCGCTGATGCCTATCAGCGCTGGGAAGATCGATCCTTTCCCAACGGCGACGGGATCTGAACCTCTCGTCTCTGTCGCGGTCATAGAACGCCTAATCCCTTAGCAGCCCTCGTGCCGCAATTCTGTACTGTATACGCATGCGACCGCGCGGCTGAGCCGCCGAACGTGTTATTCCTTCTGGACTGACGGCGGATTGAGGGTTTCCCGGGCGTCCGTCATCGACGCCGCACCGCAAAAAAAAATTCGAGGATCTGCTGTGGGCCGTTCTCCTGTAACCGGACTGCTCGTCCAGCCATTCCAACTCGAGTATTCGTGCGCGCCCCCGGGCATCGCGCGCGCGTTTCCAAAAATGGGTGCGTCTCCGTCCACCATGAGAAGAGCCTGGCATATACAAATTGCACTCTCGCTGTTGTTCTACTGTGTCTCTCCGGTCGCCGTGCATGCGGCTGAATGGCACGTCGCCGACGGCGGATCGGGAAACGGGTCGGCCGGCGCCCCGTTCGGGCGCGTGCAGGATGCGCTGTATGCCGCACAGCCCGGCGACTCGATCGCGATTGGCCCCGGCACATTCAACGAGCGGCTCGTCTCTGTTCGCGGCGGCACGGCTGCGCAACCGATCCGGATCTACGCGGCAAAAGGCCGCGGCCCGACCATCGTCACGAGTGGGGGGCGCGTGCTGACGGTGACCCACCCCTATCTGATCGTGGATGGACTGATCCTCGACGGCCAGTTCGGCGCCGACGATCTGGTGCGTGTGGGATTCGGCGCCACGGGCTTCACGCTGCGCAATTCGGAAGTGCGGCGCACGAGCCGCGACGCGATCGATCTCGGCGCGGTCTCCGACGTCCTGATCGAGAACTCGTTGATCCACCACGCGCTGAACGCGTCCGGCGGACGGACGGACGCGCATGGCATCGTCGGCGGCGCCGTGCGTCGGCTGACGGTCCGCAACACCGAAGTTCACACGTTCTCGGGAGACGCCGTCCAGGTGGACGCGGGCCGCTCGGCGCCGGGCTGGACCGACGTCGTCCTCGAAGGATGCCGCTTCTGGCTGGCGCCGCTGCCCTCGGCAACCAACGGGTTCGCCGCGGGCACCGTTCCGGGCGAGAACGCGGTCGATACGAAGGCCGGCAGCGCGTTCGCGCGGGCCAGAATCACGATCCGGAGTACGGAGGCGCACGGGTTCCAGCATGGATTGATCGGCAACATGGCCGCCTTCAACCTGAAGGAAAACATCGACGCCGTCGTCGACGGCGTAACCGTGTTCGATTCGGAGATCGCGTTCAGACTTCGCGCGCCGGCGCACGTGCGCGTGCAGAACTCGGTCGTGCACAGCGTGGCGACCGGTATCCGTTATGAGGACCAGATCGCGGACGTGCGTGTGTGGAACACGACCTTCGGCAGCGGAATCTCGTCGCCATTCGTTGCCGCTTCTTCAACCGGAACGATGCTCGACGTCCGCAATTTCCTGATGCTCGGGACGGCCCTGCCGAACGAAGCCAGGGGCGCCTCGAACATGACGGTGCCGGCATCCGCGTTCGTGAACGCCTCGTCGCACAACTACCGGCTCGCGGCCGGCGCAGCGGCGGTCGATGCGGGGGTCAGCATCCCGGAAGTGCCGGCGGATCGGCAAGGCACCAGGCGGCCGCAGGGCAAGGCGTACGACATCGGTGCGTTCGAACGCTCGTCCGGCAGCCCCCCGGCCCGGTTTTGAGGTCATCGGGCCCAAGGGAGACTTTTTTCTGGTGCGGGCTACACGGATCGGGGGAATCTTGGGGTCGAAACGGGGCAAAATATTGAGGCAGAGGGGCTTTTCGTCCGATGATCTATGAGTACCCGGATTGCACTGCAACAGCCCTTGACCCATACCCATACCGTCATGTACCCGTCCAGCGACACCCGCTTCGCCGATCCAGCGATCGCCCGATTGGTGCCATCCCAGGCGCGCTTCCACCAGTGTCTGGTGAACCTCGAGACCCAGGTGACCCCGGAATCGGCTTTTCCTGATGCCCCCGTCGACCCGACACTCGACGGGGCGGTCCCGAAGCGGCGCCTGCAATACGCGGCGGGCAGGCACTGCGCATTGACTGCGCTCCGTGGACTCGGGCTCGACGTGTCGAGGGTGGACAGGGGCGCGGATGGCCTGCCCGTCTGGCCGGCGGGAGTCGCGGGGTCGATTTCTCACTGTGACGACCTGGCATGCGCGGTTGTGGTGAACACGTCCGACGCGCGGGCCGCGGGACTCGATGTCGAACGGGTGGTGTCGCGGCGCCGGGCTGCCCGCGTCGGTCCGCTCGTCGTCGATCGCGATGAACTGCTGTCAGCACGGGCGGCAGGGATTGACGAGGCGCTGGCGGTCACGCTGCTGTTCTCCGCCAAGGAAACCCTCTTCAAGTGCCTGTTCCCGATCGTGCGCCGGTGGTTTGGCTACTCGGCGGCACGCATCCAGCCCAACGAGGACGGATCGTTCGATGCACGCCTCACTTCCGCCCTCTCTGACGGATTCCAGGCGGGCACGAATCTCACCGGACGGTGGACGGTTTCGTCGGGGCGCGTTTACACCGCGCTGTTTCTCACGCGGGATTGAAAGTGCCCATCAGGTTTTCCTCGGACGACGTTCTCCGGTTCGCGGAGTGGTCAGGCGATCACAATCCGTTGCATGTCGATCCGGCCGCGGCGCGGCGGACGTTCTTCGGACAGCCGATCGTGCACGGCATGCTGTCCGCGATTCGCGCGATCTCGGCGCTCGGGACCGCACCGCTGTCGAAGATCGACATCGAATTCCGTGGTGCGGTGGTTCCCGGCGTCGACTACGACGTCTCCGTTTCTGGTGACGATCGCGAAACGCACCTGACCTTGAGCGCCGCGGACAACGCGGTCTTGAAGCTTCGCGGCGAGTCGACGGCGCCACCTTCGAACGGTTTCACGGTCGCGCGTACGGTCAACCCTGCGCCGATGCGAAAAACGGCCGCCGTGCGCGACGCGGACGATCTCCCGCCTGGCTTCGCACTGTCCGGGGTGTATGAATCCGGCGCCGATGCGGGCGAGTACGCCTCCGACGCGCTCCCCGCCCTCCATGCGCGCGTGCTGGCGCTGTGCAGCTATGCGATCGGCATGGAGACGCCCGGCCTGCGATCGCTCTTCACCCGAGCGACGATCTCCTTCGCAGGCTGCGAAACCGATTCGCTGTCGCTTGCGTTCAACCTCCGCGTCGAACGCTTCGATCGTCAATTCCGCATCCTCGATCTGGAAGTGGAGATCGCCACGCCGGACGGGCGTGCCGTCGCTACGGCCTCGCTGCGCAGCTACGTGCGGTTCAGTCCGATCCTCACGGACGTCGGCGAACTGCAGCGACGGCTTCCCGCGTCGGCCACGAAGCTGCGTGACAAGGTCGCCGTCGTGGTTGGCGGCACACGCGGCCTGGGCGCCGACATCACCGCGGCCCTCGCCGCCGCGGGCTGTCGTGTGTATTCCACCTACCACAACGACAAGGCAGCGGCCGACGAGCTCGCGGCGAGGCTTCAGGAACGTAACCTGACCGCCACGTTCCTGCAGGGTGACGCCGGCAGCGGCCCGTGGTGTCGGACCGCGCTCGAGACGATCCGGCAGCGCGAGGGTCGCGTCGATTTGCTCGTGCTGAATGCGTGCGCGCCGCCGAGCGCAGCACGCGTCGGCGACGGCTCGTCCGATGACTTCGATGCGTACGTCTCGGCGAATCTCCGTCTCGTACGCGCGCCGCTGTCGGTTTTTCTTCCCGTGCTCGACGAGCAGCGCGGCGCGGTGGTTACGGTTTCTTCATCGTTCGTCGAAGAAGCGCCTGCAGGCTTCGGCGCGTACGTCGCGCTCAAGCAGGCTGTGGAAGGGCTGGCGCGAACCGCGTCGCGCGAAGCGCGCGGAGTGTTCTGGCTCACGGCCCGGCCGCCGCGCCTGCAGACGGCCTGGAACGACACGCCCACCGGAGTTCTCGGCACGATCCCCGCCGACCGCGCCGCCTCGCACATCGTCCACCGGCTTGCCGACGCCTGGCTCGCCGAAGCGCGTCAGCATGCGTCGCGCGAAGGCGGGTGGACGCCGGGCGCGCTCGAGGTGCTGTCGGAGTTCCCGGCGATCGAGGCCGCTGCGGTGTCCGACGACATCGAGCCCGAATTCACGGTGCTCCTGTCCGCGACGTTCACCGCCGAGCCGGTCGCCCACGGCCTGCGGTTCTGGTTCAAGGAACTGGGTATCCCCGCCGACGTCGATGTCGCGCCTTACGGCCAGGTGCTGCAGACGCTGCTCAACCCTTCCGCGGGCGCACCGAAGCGCGGCATGAACGTCTTCCTCCTGCGGGTTCGCGACTGGCTTCGCGAGCTGGCGCAGGAGCAGGCCGCATCGCCCGAGTTCGTCGCGCAGTATCTCGATACGACGTCACGCGATCTCGAGCGCGCGATGCGCGCGCACCGCGCCCATGCAGCCGCCGAGACGCTGCTCGTCGTCTGTCCGTCAGGCGGCAGCGACTCGCCGGCGATCGATGCGCTCGTCGAGCGTACGGAGCATTGGGTCCTGGAGTGGATTGCCAGCCTGCCGGGGCTGCAGACGGTTCGTGCCGCCGACTTTCACGCCGACTACGCGGTGCAGACCGGGGAAATCGCGGATCCGCTGCGCGAGCACATCGCGCACATCCCCTACCGCGACGCGTATCTTTACGTGCTGTCCACCCTCGTCATCCGCCACGCGCACCGCAAGCTGGCGCCGGTCCGGAAGGTCGTGGTGGTGGACTGCGACAACACGCTATGGCGCGGCGTTGTCGGCGAAGCCGGCGCCGAAGGGATCGAGTTCGACGAGGCGCATCACGCACTGCATCGGCGTCTGTCGCAGCTCGTCGCGGCCGGTGTGCTGGTGGCCCTTTGCAGCAAGAACGAGGAAGAAGACGTGTGGCGCGTGTTCGACACACGTCCGGAGCTGCTGCTGCCGCGCGATCAGGTCGTGGCCGCCGCGATCAACTGGCAGCCGAAATCCGACAACCTGCGCCGGCTCGCCGCACGGCTCAATGTCGGTCTCGACAGCTTCGTGTTCATCGACGACAACCCCGTCGAATGCGCCGAGGTCCGTGCGGGCTGTCCCGAGGTACTGACGCTGCAGTGGCCGGCGTCCCACGACGAGGCACTCCAGCTGCTGCATCACGCGTGGGAACTTCAGCCCCGCAAGGGCACCGCTGAAGATGCGCGGCGCACCGAAATGTATCGCGAGGAGTCCAAACGTCAGGAGCTTCTCGAAGGCACGCTCTCGTTCCGCGACTTCCTGAACGGTCTCGAACTGGTCGTGGATGCCCGGCCGCTCGACGCGTCCGATCTCAAGCGCGCGTCCCAGCTCACGCTGCGAACGAACCAGTTCAACTTCACGACGCGGCGCCGCGACGAAGCGGAGATGCAGGCGCTGGTGTCCGGCGGACAGCACGTCATCAAGACGGTCAGGGTCCGCGATCGTTTTGGCGACTATGGGCTGGTCGGCCTCTTCATCGCCGTGCCGCGCGACGGCGTGCTGGACGTCGATACGTTCCTTCTCAGTTGCCGTGTGCTCGGCCGGGGCGTCGAGCATCATCTCGCCGCGGAGCTCGGCCGGATCGCGCAGGCGGAGGGACTTCGGACGGTCAGGATGCGGGTCGAGCCGACGAAGCGCAACACGCCCGCACGCAAGTTCCTCGACGCTATCGCGCCCGCCGAATACAGGACGGCCGCCGAAGGCGTCCTCGAATGCGAGCTGCCAGCCGACTGGCTGGCCGCGCTTCGATTCGAGCCCGGCGATCAGCCGGTCGAGACGTTCGCCGAGACCGAAACCGGAAGCGCGCCGTCGACGTCGTCCGATGCGTCGCGCCTCCGCAGCAGAGAGCTGCAGGTCGTGCGTGCAGCCGGCGCGCTCGGCACGGCGTCGGGCCTGCTCTCCGCGATCGACGGCAAGGCGGCTGACACTCGGCCTGTGGACAGTGTCGACACCAGCAACGCGAGCGGCATCGTCTTCGATGCCTTCGCAGCAGCGCTCGACATGCCCGTCGCGCGCGTACAAGAGATCGACAAGCTGGAGTCGCTCGGCTGCGACTCGTTCAAGATCGTCGAGATCACCGTCGCGCTGACGCGGAAATTCCCGTGGCTGCCGGGCACGCTGCTCTTCGAGCATCGCTCCGTCTCGGAAATCGTGCGTGAGGTCACCGCGCTCGCTCGTGAACGGCAGACGCCGGGCGCCGCCAGCGTCGCGCCGACACCGGCCGTCGGAGTCCCGGTCACCGATTCCGACATCGCCATCGTCGGCATGAACGTGCGTTGTGCGGGCGCCGGCTCGCCCGAAGAGTTGTGGACCCTGCTCCACGACGGAAGATCGGCCGTCGTTCCGGTTCCGGAAGATCGGCGTCACTTCCTCCACCGCCTCGAAGACTCCCGGGCGCACTGGGCCGGGCTGCTCGACGACGTCGATCGGTTCGACGCGGAGCTGTTCGGGGTGGCGCCGCGCGAAGCCGACATCATGGATCCGCAGCTACGGCTGTTTCTCGAGGTGGCGTGGGGAGCGCTCGAGGACGGCGGATGTCTGGGCGGCGAGCACGATGTCTCCACTGGCGTCTTCGTCGGCGTCATGTACGGCGACTACGGGTTCCGCGCCAACCTGGCGGCGCAGGACCGTGAAACACCGTATCGGTGCTGGGAAGGGTTCAGCCTGGCGAACCGCCTTTCGCAGCTGCTCGGATTCCGCGGACCGAGCCTCGCGGTGGACACGGCCTGCTCGTCCTCCGGCACCGCGCTCCATCTCGCCAGTCGCGCGCTGCTCTCCGGCGACTGCAATGTCGCGGTGGTCGGCGGCGTCAACCTGATTCTCGATCCTGACAGATTCGTGCATCTGGGCCGGCTCGGCATCCTGTCGCACACGGGACGCTGTCTCGCGTTCGGCGCCGAAGCAGATGGCACCGTGCTCGGCGAAGGCGCAGGCGCGGTCGTGCTGCGCCGCCTGGGCGACGCGCGTCAACGTGGCGATCGCATCCTTGGGGTCATCAAGGGCACGGGCGTCAGCACCGGGAGCGGTACAGTCGGCTTCACGGCGCCGAATCCCGTCGCGCAGGCGGAGGCAATCCGTCGCGCGCTGCAGACGGCGCGGGTCGATCCGCGGACGATCAGCTACGTCGAGACGCACGGCACCGGAACCGCGCTTGGCGATCCGATCGAGGTGCGCGGTCTCACGCTCGCCCACTCGACCGCCGCGCTGCTCGATCCCGCGCTCGGCGGGACGGCGCGATGCGGCATCGGGTCCATCAAGCCGAACATCGGCCACCTCGAGGCGGGCGCCGGTGTCCTCGGCCTGATCAAGGTTCTGCTGCAGCTTCAGCACGCGACGCTGCTGCCGTCGATCACCTCCGACGAACCGAATCCGCAGATCCCGTTCGATCAAACGCCGTTCTACGTCCAGCGCGCTGCCGCGCCCTGGAAACGTCCCGTGCTGACGCGCGACAGGAAGCCGCTGGAACTGCCGCGCCGTGCGGGCCTCAGCTCGTTCGGCGTCGGCGGATCCAATGCGCACGTGATCGTCGAAGAAGCGCCCGGCCGGCAGCGCCCCGATGCGGCGGTCGAGCGTCCGGCCCATGTGCTCGCGCTGTCGGGCCATACGCGCGAAGCGCTTCGCACCCGCGCGGGCGCCACTGCGCACTGGCTCGAGACATCTCCGGATCTTGCGTTGGCCGACGCGTTCTTCAGCGTCAACACGGGCCGGAAGCACCTGCTGCACCGCGCCGCGGCGGTCGCCGGCGATCGCGAGCGCGCGATTGAGGAACTTCGCCAGATCGCCGCCGGCCGCAAACCATCGCGCGTGAGCCGCAAGCCGAAAATCGCGTTTCTCTTTACCGGCCAGGGCTCGCAGTACGCGCCGATGGGCCGCGACCTCTACGAGACGCAACCCGTGTTCCGCGAGGCGCTCGACAGATGCGCCGCGATCTTCGACAGGCTCCTCGGTCGTCCACTGCTCGACCTGCTCTTCGCCGACGAGGGCAGCGAGGAAGCGCGGCTGCTGAATCAAACGGGATACACACAGCCGGCGCTGTTCGCATTCGAGTACGCGCTCGCCCAGCTGTGGATGTCCTGGGGCGTGATGCCAGACGTCGTCATGGGCCACAGCGTCGGCGAAATCGCCGCGATGTGCGTCGCCGGCGGCATCTCGCTCGACGACGGGCTGAAGTTGATTGCGTCGCGCGGCCGCTTGATGCAGGCGCTGCCTGCCGGCGGCGCGATGACCTCGGTGATGGCGGACGAGGCGCGAGTGGCGCGGGCGATCGCCGGCCACGAACGCGACGTGTCGATCGCCGCGATCAACGGTCCGTCGCAGATCGTCATCTCCGGCGCCGGAACGGTGGTGAACGCCATCGCCGAAGCGCTGTCCGCCGAGGGCGTCAAGACCCGTTCGCTGGTCGTGTCGCACGCGTTCCACTCGCCGCTGATGACGCCAATCGCGGACGAGTACGCGGCCGTCGTCGGGCGGATTGCCTTCTCGATGCCGCGCATTCCGCTCGTGTGCGGTGTCCACGGCCGGCTCGCGGGTGCCGAGGTCACGCAGCCCGCGTACTGGATCAGCAATGCGCTCGAGCCCGTGCGGTTTGCCGACGGCATGCGGACGCTCGAAGCCGCCGGCGCCACCGCATATGTGGAGATCGGTCCGCAGCCGGTGCTGGTCGGGATGGGACGGCAGTGCGTCTCGGACGAAGGCGGCGCGTTGTGGCTCGGGTCGCTGCGCAAGGAGGCGAAGGCCTGGCCGACGCTGCTCGGCAGCGTGAGCGAGCTGTACTCCGCAGGCGGCGAGATCGACTGGAAGGGATTCGACGCGCCCTACGCCAGACAGAGGGTGACGGCTCCTTCGTATCCGTTTGGCGGACGCCGCTACTGGATTTCGGATGGTCCGGGCGCGCGGCCGCCGGCCGAGCCGGCGACGACCGAAGCCGCCGCGCAGGCGTACACGCTCGCGTGGCGTTCGGCTCCCGCATTGACGCCGCCGGCTGCGGCAGCGGGCGGGTGGCTCGTGCTCGCGGATGCCGGAGGCTTCGGCTCGACACTCGTGCGAGCGCTCGAGGATCTCGGCGGACGCTGCACCGTCGTCTTCGCAGGCGATCGATTCGTCGACATCGGGCACGGGCGCTACCAGGTCGACCCGGCATCGTCCGCCGATCTCGAACGCGTCCTTAGCTTCACCAGCGCTTCCGCGCTCCCGGACGCCGCTGCGGACCTCCGCGGCATCGTCAATCTCTGGCCGCTCGAGGTGACGGGAAACGACGCAGTGATTGCCGACGCGCATCGACTGATCGAGCAGACCGTGCACCTGGGCCGGCTCGCGATCCGGCGCGGCACGTCACGACCGGCGCGCATGTGGTTCGTCACCCGGAACGCGGTCGCCGCCGGTCAGGAGCCCGCATCGCTCTCGGTAGCGCAGGCGCCGCTCTGGGGTCTTGGACGAACACTGGCCCTGGAGCATCCCGATCTATGGGGCGGTCTGATCGATCTCGGCACCGTCGCCGGACCTCGCGATGCCGCGGCGATCGCGGCGCAGCTCGTGAGCGGTGGCGATGACGATCAGGTCGCGCTGCGGGGCGGCGAACGATACGTACCGCGCCTCACCCTCGCAACAGCGGAACCGGTCGGCGAGATGCGCTTCAGCGACGAGACCGTCCATCTGGTCACCGGAGGCTTCGGAGCGATCGGGCGGCGGCTGGCGCAGTGGCTCGCCGCGCGAGGCGCACGTCACATCGCGCTCACCAGCCGCCGCGGCGATGCCACGCCTGGCGCGCGAGAGCTGGCTCGCGACCTCGAGTCGCGCGGTGTAAAGGTCTACGCGATTGCCGCGGACGTCGGCGATGCAACGGGCGTGGACAAACTATTCACCGAGCTGACGCGCACGGGCCGACCGCTCGGCGCGGTGTTCCACGTCGCCGGCGTCGATCAGCCGCAGCCGTTCGCCGAGCTCGATCCGCCGCGCATGCGCGAGGTGCTCGCGCCGAAAATAGACGGCGCGTGGCGGCTTCACGAACGAAGCCGCATCGCCGGCGTCACGCACTTCGTCTGCTTCTCGTCGATCTCGTCGGTGCTGGGATCGACCGGCCGCGCGCATTACGCCGCCGCCAACGCGTTTCTCGACGCGCTCTCACACGAACGCCACCGTGCCGGACTGCCGTCGCTGAGCGTGAACTGGGGACCGTGGAGCGGCGGCGGCATGGCCAGCGACGAGGTGCTCCGGCAGTTCGAGCGGATCGGCAACTACGGGCTCGATCCCGATCAGGCTGTGCGCCAGCTCGAGACCGCGATGCAGTCTGGCGCTGCGCAGGTCAGCGTCGCCCGCATCGACTGGACGAAGTTCCGGATGGCGTACGAGGCACGCGGCCCGAAGCCGCTGCTCTCGCAGGTCGTGCCCGATGGCAGTGCGGCCACCGCATCCGAAGGCGCTGCGGACCTGGCGCCCTGGATCGACGCGTTGACGCAGGTCCCGGCCGCACAGCGCGAGCGCGAGCTCGCCGCGATGCTGCAGCGCGAGGTCGCCGATACGCTCGGGTTCGAGGACGCCGACTCGGTTGCGCTGGACCGGACGTTCCAGGACATGGGCATGGACTCGCTGATGTCGGCGGAGTTCGCGCGCCGCCTGAACAAGCAGCTTGGCATTCGCAGCACCGCGCTCGTGTTCCAGCATCCGACTGCTGGCGCACTCGCGCACGCACTCATCGAGCAGGTGAACGCTGCGACTGTCGCATCGCCCTCACCCGCCCCGGCGGCGCAGGGAGCGGCTGTCGTGGCGCCCGCGGAGAGTAGCGGGGTTGCAGTGGCCAGCGGTGGCAATCCAATCGCCGGCTACTCCGCCGACACCGAGCCGCTCGTGTTCGCGTTCCAACGGCAGGCATGGCCCGACCGCCGCGAGGATTTGATTGCGCCGCGCTGGCGCTGGATGTTCGTCGAGTCGGCCCGGAGACTGGGTCTCGAACCGCGGGTGTGGCTCTATCGTGACAACGGACGCGTCGTCGGTCACAACGGCGCGATACCGGTCCGGCTCAAGATCGGCCAGGCGGAGTTGGATACGGCGTGGCTCGTCGACACGATGGTGCTCGAGGAGTTCCGCAGCCAGGCTGTCGGCTCGCGCCTGATGCTGCAATCGGACGAGGATCTTCCCCTGGCGCTGTCGCTCGGGCAGACCAGTCAGATGCGCGAGATCCAGCTGCGGCTGGGCTGGGAGCAAGTGGCCCCGCTTCAGACCGCGCAGCTGCTGATTCGTCCGGAACGGGTGCTCAAGGGCAAGCTGCCTGGCCCTGCGGCGGCAGCGGCCGGCCTGGGCCTGCGTGCGGCGTTTGCCGTCCGCGATGTCTTCAAGTCGCGCCCGAAAGCGCGCGTCCGGGAAATCGCGTCGTTCGACGCCCGCCATGATGCGCTCTGGGATCGCATGGCGGAAACCGTCATTGCACCGTCAGGCGCGATGCGTCGTACTTGAACTGGAAGTATGTGGATCAGCCCGGTCAGGAGTTCCTGCGTCTCGAGGTGCTCGACGGCGACGCGCCGATGGCCGTTGTCGTCTGGGCGCTGAGAGAGCCGGATCGCGCTTACGCGTATCGCCGCGCGCTCCTCGTCGACCTCGTGGCGCCTCTCGACAACGTCGCACGGCTCGCGCAGGCCATCGACGCGACGATTCCTGTGATTGCCGATGCCGGCGCGGATGCGGCGATCTGCCTGCACATCAACGAGACGGTGACCCGCGCTCTCCGCGAGTGCGGATTCCACCTGCGTGAACCTGGCCGGTTCCTGCTCGTCAGCCCGGGCCCGCTCCAGGGCGCTCAGCGCGAGTCGGTGCTCTCGTCATCGAGCTGGTTGGTGACCCAGGGGGATTCGGATATCGACAGGCCCTGGTAATACCCCCTCGAAGAAGTCGCTTCGAAGGGGCCCCTTTCAGCGATTCGGCGAGCAAAGTCGCCAGCCCCGGCGACTTCGCGGCGTCCCTCTTGCAGCAGGGTGCACGAATCTTCACGCGGGTGCTACTTGTAAACGGCGACGCGTTAAGCACTTGCGAGTCATCGAGAGCGCACGATCAAGCTCTGTTCCTTCCACCTGAGTCACTGGCAGTCCCGTTGCTTAAACGGCTGACAACACTAGTGTCAACGCCCACCCGTCTACTGAAGTGACTGGGGCTGGGCACTTCACTTGACGGAGGGGTAAAGGAGATGAACATGCGTAGGAAGTTCCAGGACTGTGTGCGTGCGCGCTTGCACTGGCGCTCGTACTCGCAGCCTCACCGGGCGCTGAAGCGGCGCCCATCACAGGTGCGGTTTCGTTTGGCGGCGCATTCCGCCGACAGGCGGAACCGGACTGGCCGACGCCACCGGCGTTGACGTCATCGGCGACATCGCGTTTGTTACGTGTGCAATCTCGTCGACTTGCACCGGAACATTTGCGCCCGTCACCGGAGCGGTAACGGCTACCTATTCGGACTTCACGTTCGATCCGCTCGGCGGTTCGACGACTCCGTTGTGGACATTCACGCATCTTGGCGTGACGTACTCGTTCGATTTGCTGACGGTTTCCATTATCGAACAGACCAGCACCGTGCTCGGTCTGACGGGAACGGGGACGCCTGCACGCGACCGGCTTTGACGACACCACCGGAGAGTGGAGCTTCTCGGGCGACACGTCGGGCGGCGGTGTGTTCGCGTTCTCATCGACGACGAGCGCCGTGCCGGAGCCAGCCTCGGTGCTGCTGCTCGGCCTCAGCCTTCTCGGCGGCAGCGCCGCGATGCGCCGTCGGGCTCGCGCGACCCGGTAACTTCCACGGTTCGCATCTCCTTTGACGGCCTGCGTTCGCAGGCCGTCTTTTTTTGTCCCTGCCGGTCTCGCCTTCTCCGAAGGGGCTTCCACGCGGCGGGCCGGGGCAAGAAAAAGGTCCTCCACAGGGCTGACTTCAGATCTCGCAGTGTCTCCAGCCGCCGGCGAACCTCCGCAAAAGTCGCCATAGACGCGGTCTTTGCCTGCTTTTCCGCCCAAAGCCGCAGTGGCCGGTTCTTTGCTCCTGGAGCCGGGTCAATCCCAGGGTAGGCGGCCGAGGTGCGTTTGTGTTTGTGCGTGCCGCCTAGTGGTGCAGGTACGAGGAGCCAGGCAATGATCAGGTCTTCATGGGCGTTCAGGGCGGCAGCGGCCTTGGTGCTGGCGGCGACGATGTCAGGCTGCGCGGACAAGGAAGAGGCCAAGCGCAAGCACCTCGAACAGGGCAATGCGCACATGGCCGCCGGCCGCACGCAGGAAGCGATCATCCAGTACCGCAACGCCATCAAGGTCGATCGACGCTTCGGTGAGGCGCACCTTCGCCTTGGCGAGGCTTACATCCAGACGAAGGCGTTCCCGCAGGCGGCGAAGTCGTTCATCACCGCCGCCGAACTGATGCCAGAGAGTGTCGACGCCCAGCTCAAGGCGGCGACCATTCGGCTCATGGGGGAGGATTTCCAGGGCGCGCGCACCCACGCCGAAGCGGCTCTGAAAGTACAACCGAAGGACGTTCAGGCGCAGGTGCATTCTCGCCACCGCGCTTGCCGGCCTCAAGGAGGTGTCCGCCGCGCTCCAGCAGCTCGAAGAGGCCATTCGGATCGCCCCGGGAGATGCGCGACCCTACACGAGCATCGGCGCGATTTACGTGAATCAGGGCGACAAGAAGCTCGCCGAAGCCGCGTTCCGGAAGGCAATCGCCACCGAGCCAAACGCCGTGGGACCTCGAGTGTCGCTCGGATATTACCTGTGGGCACTCAATCGGCCCGCCGAAGCGGAGGTCGAGCTCAAGAAAGCGGTGGAGCTCGGGCCTGACGACTTCTCGGCCAATCGGATGTTGTCTTACTTCTACATCAACCAGAACCGCGCTGACGACGCCGAATCTCCGCTGCTTCGACTGGCGAACAAGAAGGATGAGCGTGCGATGCAGACGCTCGCCGACTTGTACATGCGGACCAACCGGCCCGAGAAGGCGAAGTCGATACTCGAGGCGCTGAAGGAAAACGGCGCCACGCGAACGTTTGCCCTGACGCGCTCGGCGCAGATCGACTACACCGCCGGACGGACGAAAGAAGCGCACAATACTGTCGAAGTCGCATTGAAGGACGACCCGAGCAATGCGGAGCTGCTGTCGCTTCAGGCGCTCTGGTTCGCGTCGGAACGGCGCATGACGGACGCGCTGACAGCCGCCAAGAAGGCCGAAACGGCCGCGCCGGAATCGGCGAATGTGCAGTACACGCTCGGCATGGTGCACGCGGCCCGGAACGAGAACGACGCGGCGATCCGCGCGTTTACCGAAGCGCTCCGCCTCAACCCGCGGGCGAATGCCGCGGAGCTGCAACTCTCGCGACTGCTGCTGATCCAGGGAGACGTCGATCAGGGAATCCTCCGTGCACGGGCGGTGGTGAAGGCAGCACCCAACAGCGTGGATGGTCGAGTCGCGCTCGCCACCGCGCTACTCGGCCGCAAGGACATCGCCGGCGCGGACGCGGAGATCAAGGCCCTGTTGAAGGCGCATCCCGAGAGCGCGGCGGCGCACTCGCTTCACGGCTACATCCTTGCGAAGCGCGGCGATTCGGCCGGCTCGATTCGTGCGCTCGACCGCGCGCTCGAGCTGAACCCCGCGAACCTTCATGCGCTGAACGGCCGACTGTCGATCGACCTGCATACCGGCCGCACGGCCGACGCTCGCGCAAGGATGCAGCGCGCGCTCGAAAAGGGGCCGGTAACGGCCGCGTTGCTGGTAATGGCGGCACGGATGGAGAACACCGCGAAGGATCCGAAAGCGGCCGAGAAATACCTCCGCCAGGCGATCGAGCTCGAACCGGACGACATCGCCGCGTACGCGACGCTCGGGCAGATGTACGTGCGCGAGAATCGCCTGGACGATGCGAAGCGCGAGCTCGAAGAAGTGACGCGCCGGCGCCCCGAGAACGTGGCCGCGCGGACCATGATCGGCATCATTCTCGACGTGCAGGGAAAAACGGACGAGTCACAGAAGGTGTACGAGGCGATTCTGGGCTCGACGTCGAAAGCGCCCGTCGCGGCCAACAATCTCGCGTACATCTACGCGGATCGCGGCGAGCGCCTCAACGAAGCGTTGAGCCTGGCGCAGCGCGCGAAGGAACAGATGCCCACCAGCCACCAGATCAACGACACGCTGGGCTGGGTCTATTACAAGAAGGACATGGCGAACCTCGCCATCGGCCCGCTCGAAACGAGCGTCAGCCAGGAACCGACCAACGCGCTGTATCACTATCACCTCGGTCTCGCTTACGCGAAAGCCGGCGACTCGGCAAAGGCGCGGAAATCGCTCGAACAGGCGCTGAAGCTGCAACCGGGCTTCCCCGGCGCCGCCGACGCGCGCTCGACGCTCGCCTCCTTGAAGGAATAGGCGCCACGTGGCTGTTGCCGTAGAGAGTCCCGCTCCGGCGCGATCCGCCGCGCGCGTCGCCCACCGACGCGGTGTCGCGTCTGCTGCTCCTGCTCGTCGGCGGTGGATTGATCGCGTTGTACGCGCCGACGATGCGCTGGCTGATCGATCGCTGGACCATGAGCGTCTGGCACAACGCGCATGGGTTTCTGATCCCACCGGCCGTCGCCTTCTTCGCCTGGCAGGAGCTGAAGCCGGTGAAGCACCTGCCGCGCGCGAGCAGCGCGTGGGGGTTCCTGTTCCTGATCCCGGCTCTCGCCATGCACGTGCTCGACACCGGCATCCATTCGCAGATTCTGTCCGCGATATCGATCGTGATCGCGCTGCCGGGTCTCTCGTTGCTGTTCCTGGGCGTCGAACGAACGAAAGTCATCGCCTTCCCGCTGGCCTTCAGCGCGTTCATGCTGCCGATTCCGCTGGCGGTGACCGAACGGCTCCACCTGGCGCTTCGCCACATCGCGACGGCATCGGCCAACGCGGTTCTGCCGATCCTCGGCATCGACGTGTTCGCCGAGGGCACGACGCTGCACCTTGGCATCGGCCCGCTGGAAGTCGGCGACGGGTGCAGCGGCTTCTCGACGCTCTACGCCGCCGTCGCGGTAGCCGCGCTGACGGCATACAGCTGCAACCACTGGCGAGGCCGCATCGTGACGCTGCTCGCCGCAGTGCCTCTTGCGATCGCGGCCAACGTCTTGCGCGTCATTCTATTGGCCGCTCTGGCGCAGACACAGGGAGCGTGGATCATCGAATCCTGGATTCATCCGGCGTCGGGCATGCTGACGTTCGCGATTGCCCTGCCGATCATCATGTGGCTCGGCGCTCCGAAGCCGGTCCCGGGCCCCGACACAGCCACGGCGGGCGCAGCCGAGCGCGGAGTTGCAGTCATGATCAGCAGCCGATATGCCGCCGCGACGGCATTCGTCCTCGCGCTCGCGCTCGTTCCGACCGTCATCCACAGCTACCTCGACGTGACCGTTGACGACGGCGTGGTCGTGCGCTCGATTCCCGAAACAGTTCAGGGCATGTCGTCGCGGCCGACCGATCGAAAAGCGGAGTGGGTGGCCGCGCGCTTCGACACCGCTGACTGGATCGAGCGAACGTATCGCGTCGGCGCGGACGACGTCACGGTGTTCGTCGGCCGTTCGTTCGATGCCAAGCGGTTGTACCATCATCCGGAGCTCGCGCTGCTCCGCGGCATGAGCACGACGCCGGCCGGCATCTCGCGTGTCAAGTTGGCGCCAAACGTGCCGCTGCACGTGGTGACGACCGAGCGCGCGGACAAGACGGGGGTCGCGGTCTACGCGCTCCTCGCCGGCGGCACGTTCGTCGAGAATCCGATTGCCTACCAGTTACGAACGTCGGCGCGCCTGCTCGTCAGCGGGCGGCGGCCGATGACGCTGATCATGGCCAGCGATCTCGCCGGCGACAAGAACCGGCTGGACGAGGCGCCGGCGACGAAGGTGCTGGTCGCCATTCTCCAGACTCTTCAACCAGGCCAGGCCAACTGAGCCACACTCTCTCGAACCAACAGGAGCACTCGTGATCGATCTGCATGCCCACACCACGGCTTCGGACGGCCGTTCCACGCCGCGCGAGCTCGTCGACCGCGCGCGCGCCGTCGGCGTCACGACGCTCGCGGTCACCGACCACGACACCATGGCCGCGGTGCCCGAAGCGGCGGCGCTCGCGGCGGCAGCGGGACTCGGCTTCGTCCCGGGCATCGAGATCACGTCGGTTTCGCGCGGCAAGGACGCGCACGTGCTCGGCTACTTCCTGTCGCCCGAGGCGCCGGGCCTCTCCGAGCTGATCACCGATCAGCGGCGCCGCCGCGTCGAGCGCGCCCGCGAAATCGGCCAACGGCTCGAGCAGATGGGCGCGCCGATCGACGTGGACGCGCTGCTCGCGACAGCCGGCGAACGCAGCGGCAAGGCGATCGCGCGGCCGCAGATCGCGCAGGCGCTGATCACCGCCGGACACGTCGCCACCATCGCCGAGGCGTTCGATCGATTCCTCGGCGAGAACTGCGCGGCCTATGTGCCGCACACCGGCGCCTCCCCCGCCGAAGTCGTGCGCCTGATCGCCGCCGGCGGCGGCATTGCCTCGCTCGCGCATCCCGGCCACCTGAAACAGGACGACGTGATTCCCGAGCTGGTGGAAGCGGGCATGGCGGCGCTCGAGGTGTATCACAGCTCGCACGACGAGACCGCCACCGCGCACTATCTGCAGATCGCGCGGCGGCACTCGCTTGCCGTCACCGGCGGCTCCGACTATCACGGCGAAGGCGTGCGGCGCGCGGAGTTCTTCGGCGTCGTCAACCTCCCCGAAGACGAATTCGTCGGCTTCCTGAGGCGGGCCGGCCGCGAGCGCGGCCAGCTGCCGGCCGTGCATGCCTGACGTCGAACGCCGCCACCGATGGGGCGCCTGGACGGCGCTGGCTGCCCTGACGGCGACGGCAGTCGACGCCATCCTGCTCCAGCAGAAGAAGGCGTTCTTCACCGGCGGCTTCCTCGCCTCCGCATACACGCGCAGCTGGCCGGAAGCGATCGGCTTCCTCATCGTCTCCTTCGTTCTCGATTTCGCGTTCATCTCCGCGCTCGTCGTGTTCGCGCGGTGGCTGACGGCGTCCCGGCGGCTCACCGCCGCGGCGCGCGTGATCGCGGTCATCGGTCTGGCTTCGGCGCCGATCGTGGTGATGACGTTCATCGCCTATCGCCTGCTCGCCTATCTTGGCGGCGCGTTCGATCTCTCGCTGATGTTCGACCTGACGGGGAACAGCCCGCAGGAGATCCTTGCGGTCGCCGCGCGTCACCTCGTCGGCCCTGCCCTGCTCTTGGCGTCGGCAGCCGCCCTGGCCGTCGGCGTCGTCTGGGCCGTCAACCGGTTCGCCGGCGGAATACCGCTCCAGGAACGCCGTCCGCAAAGGGGCTGGCTCGTCGTGCTTGCTGCCACGATCGCCGGCGTCGCGATCGTCAGCGCAGCGTCGTTCGCGAGCGAAGCCGCTGAAGACGGGCTGCCGCGCACGGCGTCCGGCCGCGTGTTCAGCACGATCGCGCGATACGCGACCGATGTCGATCGGGACGGCTACGGCGCGCTCGGACGCTTGCGCGATCCCGCGCCGCTCGACCCGGGCGTCTATCCCTTCGCGGTCGAACGGCCCGGCGACGGCATCGATCAAAACGGAGTCGGCGGCGACCTGCCGCAGAACGTCCCCGCATATCAGGAACCGTCGGCAGGCCAGAAGTCCTGGCCGGTCAAGCCGGACATCGTGCTCGTCGTGCTCGAGAGCTTCCGGGCGGACGCCGTCGGACGCATGGTGGACGGCGTGAGCGTGACGCCGACGCTCGACGGCATTGCCAAAGAGGGCATCGCGGCGCCGTTCGCGTACTCGCACAACGGCTACACCGCGCAATCGAGGTTCCATCTGTTCTCGGGAAGCCTCGCCGGCATTCGCGAGGATGGCACGCTCGTCGACGACTTCAAGTCGAACGGCTACGAGGTCGCGTATTTCTCTGGTCAGGACGAATCGTTCGGCGGGCCGGAGTATGCCGTTGGCTTCGATCGCGCGGACGTCGCCTACGACGCGCGCCAGGATCGGAAGAATCGATATTCGACGTTCACGACCGCCGGAAGCCTTGCGGTGCCGGCGGAGACCGTCGTGCAGCGCGTGAAAGAGTTCCTCGAGCGGCGCACGAACGATCGGCCGCTTTTTCTGTACGTGAACTTCCACGACACGCACTATCCCTACCATCACCGCGGCATCACGCCGCTGCTGCGCGCCCCGGTGCTCGATGAAGCGGACATCTCGCCGTCGAATCAGGCGGCGCTGCAGCAGATGTACCTGAATACCGCCGCCAACGTGGATCAGGCGATCGGCGAAACGCTTGCCGCGGTCGAGCGCCGTCTCGGGCATCGCCCGGCCGTCATCGTCACGTCCGATCATGGGGAGAGCCTGTTCGACGAGGGATTCCTCGGCCACGGGTATGCATTGAACGACGTGCAGACGCGCATCCCGCTGATCGTCCGCGGGCTGCCGATCGTGATCGAGCAGCCGTTCGGGCAGTCGGATCTGCGGAACGCGGTCACGACGGCCTTGTCGAGCGCGGCAGCCGGACGCCCCGCCGCGCACCGTCGTTCGTGCGGACAAGTCGGTGTTCCAGTACCTCGGCACCATCGAGCGGCCGCGGCAAATCGAGTTGCGTACCGGGACGGAAGCCTCGTTTACGACTTCCGCACCGGCACCGCCGCGTCGACGCTCAGTGCCGGGGAACCGGAACGGCTCACGTCCCTCATCCATTTATGGGAGCGCATGATCATCGCGCGCAGCTCGAATGAGCGCTGACCGCAGGCGGCGACGCCGGCTGCTGTGGCCGCTGGTGATCGTCAGCATTCTGCTCAGCCTGTGGGCTGGCGTGAACGCGGGTACGGGCCTCGTGGTGTCCCGGGACATCGGCCAGCCTGACGCCATCGTCATGCTGGCGAGCCACGAATCGGAGAGGTTGCCGGCCGCTGCCGCAGTCGCCCGGCAGTATCCCGCGAGCCGGGTCCTATTGACCGTTCCCATCACGGTGACGAAGTGGAACTGCAGTCAGTGCCCGGAACGCCCTGCTCAGTTCCAGGCCGAAGGTATTTCAGCCGACCGCATCGTCGAGCTCGCGGGAGACCCGGCGGCGAATACATATGGCGAAGCCCAGTCCGTGCGACGCTGGGTGGTCGGCCATCCGATCGAAAAGCTGCTCGTCGTGACGTCGCCGTATCACACGAGGCGGGCGCTTCGGGTCTTCGAGCACGTTCTCGGTCCATCGGTCGACGTCGGCGTGCTTCCCGCCACCGCCTTTTCTCCCGCGAAGCCGCCGCGCTGGTGGCTCGCTGACTACGACCGCGGCTACGTCCCCTACGAGTGGACAGGCATCATCTACTACCGATTCAAGTACGGCGTGCCGCTCGGGTGACAAACCGGCAGCGCTCGAGGAATTCCTCTCGCAGGTTGACAATAGTCAGCAGCGATCGAGATTGGAAGCCTGCAAATCCGTGCAAATCCCGCTCACTGCCGCTCATTACCCTCTGATTTCACATTAGTTAGCTCCTCAGTGGCGCATCTGGGACGCTTGGCACACACAGTGCTCCCGGTGTCCGCCGAAACGTTCAACCGATAGAGAAGTCCAGGATTCGACATTCGCAGTCGGGATCCGTACGACCCCGCTGTCGCGGCTTTGATTTCCTGGTGTGCCGAAGCGGCTCGGCGTAAACAGCTTGAAGTTTTCGCGGCGCGGTTGCCTGGCTCGTTCGAGCGGCGCGCCGGGAAGGAGGTGACGGAGGGCCTTCTAGACTCGGGCGTCAGCGCGAAAGAACGGAAAGTCAGTTATGTAAGTCGTCAACAGCAGCATGAAAAGGGGAAGCGGAATGAGCAAGAATCTTCTAAAGGGTGCGTTCGCGGCGATGTTTGCATTGGCGATCGCCGCTCCGGCGGCGGCGCAGGACAACGCCTCGGCTCCGGCCGGCGCGGGTCACGAATCGGCCGCGGGCGTTCAGTTCAAGACGGTCGGCGCGCACAGCCTCGAAATGATTGCAAAGTATCTGTGCAAGGACCCGACGGGGTCGACCAACGTCATCGGCGTGTCGATCGCCGACGAGCAGGGCGCGGGTGATGCCTGGCGCGCAATCGCCAGCGTCGGGACCGGAGCCAAGATCGCGACCAACACGAACTGGGCGAACCCGAACGTCTCGGGTACTGCTCGTACCCGTGCCGCGGTCCTCGGCGTTGGCGTTTTCCCTGCCGACTCGACGGTCGGTGGTAAGACCGCCCAGGTGCTGGCCACCCCGGCCAACGACTTCCCGGCGGGATTCACGTTCTCGCCCGTTTTCGACGCGACTGGGACTCTCCGCGTGACCTACAATGGCGGCGGCCCGAGCTGCGTGCGAAAGCAGATCCTCCTCGGCATCGCAACGCCCTAACGCTGCGCTTGTCGTCCGCTCCCCTTCCGGCCAGGTTGGCTGGAAGGGGAGCGAACATTCTCGTCGCGCGAGCAAGGTGTATCAGCGACCCGCGGCGACATCGTCATCTGCCTTTCTTCTCGACGACATTTGATATGTGTCACCGTATTGCAACGACGCCGCGTCGTTCTGCCAACCAGCTCTACACTTGCCAACTACGTGTCGGGGTGGAGTCTCTTTGGCACGTTTCTCGTAGCCGCATTCCTCCAACCCCTTGAGGTCTACGGTCAGCAGCCGACGGCACCGGCGCCCAGGATAGAGTTGTCCGCTACCGAGTTCGACGCCGGTCAGCTCGGCTTCGGGCGCTTCAAGGTCAGCACCTCCTTCGAGGTCAGGAACACCGGTACTGCGGCCCTCGAAGTTCGAAAACTGCGATCGTCGTGCCTGTGCGTAAAAGCCGTGTTGTCCGCTTCGAGAGTGGAACCCGGGCAGCGGGCGCAGGTAACTGTCGACGCGGACGCCTCCGAGCTCTTGGAGCCGTCGCTGGACGAGGCCGTCTTTCTGTACACGAACGACCCAGCACAGCCCCTGGCCAAATTCAAGATCTTCGGAGCCATCAGCCACCCGATCGAGGTAGAACCCATCGGCGTGTCGATTGGCTTGAACCACCGGCCAGTCCTGTTGGAAGGTATGACGTCGGTGGTGCTCACCTCCACGGACAAGCGGCCGCTCGGTCGCGTCCGAATGGAGTCCGCGCCGTTCATTCGCACAGAAGGCGAAGAAAAAGCCCCCGGAGTCTACGAAGTACAGGATTGGTTTTCGACCCACACCGCCTCTCGGCCGGCTACGCGAAAAGGTGCGGGTGCATACGGAGCACCCCGGACAGCCCGTCGTCGAGATTCCGGTATTCGGCGTGATCACCGGGGACGTCACCCCGGCGCGGCGCCTGGACTTCGGTCTCGTCGCCGAGGGTCAGCCCGCCACGGCGAAGATCCAGTTTCCGAATCGCGGTTCGCGCGATGTCGATATTCTCGAATCGGAATTGCGGCTCAACACGCCGGGCGCAGCCCCGCCGGCCGAGATTAGCGTGGCGAAGAACGGTCGTGACTTCGTCATTACTGTCCGGATCGCACAGCCACCACCGTTGAGCAGATTCACGGGCGTTCTCCGGCTCAAGACCACTCATCCGGATGAGGCACTCGTAGAGCTTCCGGTTGCCGGTGCGGTAACGGCCAATCGTCCCTTTGACGTCGCCGGTACGCTTGAAGCAGAGGCTCGTCTGCGCGCCGTAGCGGCGGATGCCCTCTCCCGTGGCGACGACGTGCCGCCAAACGATTTCTTTTCCCGAGTCCTGGGCGGAGCCATGGACGATCGCGCCGCCAGGCTGCTGGTTCGGATGGGCGCCGACCTCAAAGAAGAAATGCCTGTCAGGCTTCGTGCTCTCGAGTTCCTCGCGCTGCTGAAGAACCGGGTCGTGTGCAAGGAACTGAAAACGCTGGCCACGGAAGACGACTTCGAGTTCGTTCGACGATTTGCGATCGTCGCGCTCGTCGAATCGGTCGGTGCCGATGCGATGCCGGAACTGCTGATGGCGATGGAGGACGATGGCGCGTGGGTGCGGGAAGATGCCGCTACCCTGCTCGGGCGCGTTGGAGACGAACGCGCGCTCAAGCCACTGCAGCGCGCAACCCGCGATCCGGACGAGGACGCCCGGAAGGCGGCGCAGGCCGCGCTCCAGGTCCTGCTCGGGCGGCTCAAACGTTGACGGTCGGACAAAGGACCGACTCAATGAGGTGGCCAATGCGCCTGCTGAAAATCTTCGGATGGACGATTTGCCTCACGTTTCTGTGCTCGGCTGTCTATGCGCAGAAGCCATTCGAGATCGGGTGGACCGGCGATCGCCTCAGCGTGCGTGCTGTCAATGCTCCGCTTGGTGACATCATGGCCGAAGTGACGCGCCTGACAGGCATTGAAGTCGAAGGCGCCGAGAAGCTGGCGGCGCGCCGGGTCTCGATCGAGTTTGCCGACCTTTCCGCGCAGGATGCGTTCGGGAGGCTGCTCGATGGCGTCAACTACGTCATCCAGCGGCGCAAGGGTACAACCGGCCAGGCCGACGGTCCACTCATCGTGCGGATCCACTCGGTGGACGGCAATGCCCCTTCGGACCAGACGCTCCGCGGCCCCATCCTGATCAAGGCGCTCGACCTCTATATGGCGGTCGAATTGAACGACGTGACCGAGACCCGAAAAGAAGAAGAAGAGGACGACCCTGACGCAGTGGAGGATCGACGCGTCGACAAGGCGCGGGCGGCAACGCTCGCGGCCGAAGGAGCATTCGGCCCGGCGACCGCGCTCGAGGCGCTCGTCAGAGTACATGTCGGATGGCAATGAAGAGATCCGGTTCGAGGCGTTGAGGGGATCGGGACGCGTCCGCTGGAAGGCCTTGCTCTCAAAGCCATCGTCGACACGCTCGGAGACGAGACCTGGGAGGTCAGGAACGCCGCCGTCGATATCCTCAGCCGCGCCACGGACGCGAATTCGCTGCGTGCGGTCGGCCAGACGCTCCAGACGAGTGAAGACAGGGACATTCGAATCGATGCGCTCCGGATTCTGGCGTTCCGCGCCCAGCCGGAATCGGCGCCGTATCTGCGCGAGACGTTGAAGACCGATGACGCGGTCATCCGAGACATTGCCGGGCAGATCCTCGCGGAATTCGATCGCCGCGAGGCCGCCCAGAAGGCCAACGGGCGGTAATGGTCGCCGGGGATCGACGCTTTCATCTCGCGATTTCGATCTCCGTAATCTGCATTGCGGCCGGACTGCAGATCTCGACTGCCGGGTCGCAGGGTGGTCCTCGCCCGCGGCACAGTGTCACGTCAGTATCGGGACGGCACGCCGTTGCATCCGAAGTGCTCGTCCAATTCGACAGCATTTCCGCGGCCGGCGTCAGTCGACCCGCGCTCGAGCGCGCGGTGGACGCCGAAGAAAACGTGCAGGTTGGACGTGGCGGCCTCCGGCGAATTCGATCGCGCGTATTCGACGTCGAGACGCTGCTCGCCTTCTTTCGCGCGCAGCCGAACGTCCTCTTCGCGGAACCGAACTACATCCTTCGCGCCGATACGACCCCGGACGATCCTCACCTCCCCACGCTCTGGGGTCTCTTGAACATCGGTCAGATCATCGGAAAAGTGCCCGGAGTACCTGGCGCCGACATCGCCGCGACCGCGGCATGGGACTACGCCACCGGCTCCCGTGACAACGTCATCGGGATCATCGATTCAGGCATCGACTACACGCACCCCGACCTGGTGGGCAACGTGTGGTCGGCGCCGGCCGGTTTCGACGTCACGATTGGCGGCGTCATCATCCACTGCCCCGCCGGATCGCATGGCTTCAACGCGATCGCGAAGAGCTGCGACCCCCGTGATACGCACAGCCACGGCACCCATGTCGCCGGCACGATCGGCGCAACCGGCAACAACGGGCTCGGCGTGGCGGGCGTCAACTGGATCGCGAGCATCATCGCCGCCCGTTTTATCGGCGACGACGGCCAGGGAACGACCGCCGATGCGATTGACAGCATCGAGTTCATGATTCAAGCGAAGTCCGCGTTCGCATCCACCGCGGGAGCGAACATCCGTGTCCTGAACAACAGCTGGGGCGGAGGCGCGTTCTCTTCGGCAATGCAGCGATGCCATCGCCCGAGCGGCCGCAAGCGAGATGCTCTTCGTCGCCGCTGCCGGCAACCACGGCCGCGACACTGACGTGGACCCGTATTACCCCGCCAGCTACGACTTGCCGAACGTGGTGGCGGTCGCGGCGACGACAAACGAGGATTCCCTGTGGCGTTCGTCGAACTACGGCGCCACCAGCGTCGACCTCGCGGCCCCAGGCGAGTTCGTTTACTCGACAATCCCTGGAGCCATGTATGCGTTCCGCAGCGGCACCTCCATGGCGACGCCTCACGCCAGCGGCGCCGCGGCGCTCGTGCTCTCGGCCTGCTCGCTCGACACGGCCGCACTCAGGACGACACTTCTGACCACGGTCGATGTCGTGCCGTCACTGCACGGCATCGTGAGCACGGGAGGCCGTCTGAACGTGGACCGCGCGATTCGCGCGTGCCGGCCCGACGGAGTTCCGTCGGTGCCGACCGGGCTCACGGCAAGCGCCGGCGACAGCGAGGTTGCGTTGTCGTGGCGTATTGCCGGTGGAGCGACCAGCTACGTCCTGAAGCGCTCGGCCACGAGCGGCGGACCTTACGACGTCGTTGCGGTGCTCGATGAAACCACCTACCGCGACGCCGGGCTTGTCAACGGCGTGACGTACTACTACGTATTGTCCGCGCGGAACGCAGCCGGGGAAAGTGCGCATTCGGCCGAAGTCTCAGCGACGCCACGGCTGTCGCCTCCGTCACGGCCGTTGAATCTTCAGGCCACGCCCGCTGATGCGTCTGTGGCACTCGCATGGAGTGCTGCAGAACGGGCCTCGTCGTACCGCGTCAAGCGCAGTCTCGAACGCGCCGGACCTTATGTCCACGTGGGAGAGGCCGTATCGGAGTGCTTCACAGACACCTCCGTCGTCAACGGCATCAAGTATTTCTATGCCGTCTCGTCCGTCAACGAGACCGGCGAAAGCAACGACTCGAACAAGGCTTCTGCGACTCCTGCGCCGATTCCGCTCGCGCCGGACGTGACCGCCACCCAGGGGCCAGCGCGGGACAGATTCAATTGTCATGGAGCGTGGTGGAATGGGCGACGGCATACCGGGTGCGCAGGAGCACGACGAGCCGGCGGCCCGTACACGGGTGTTCGGAAGGCCACCACGACATCGTTTACTGATACAGGGCTCAAAAGCGGTCGGCGGTATTACTACTTTGTAACGGCGCTGAACGATTCCGGGGAGGGCCCGGGTATCGAGGTCAGCGCTGTCGCGAAATGACCGGCCCGGTGTAAACTTGAACAGCTCCCTCCCGACAGCCACAGTGTCAAGAAAGGTCCTGCATGTCTTCGACTGCTCGCAGTAGCCGTTTGCTCCAGGCAAGCTTCGTCGCCATCGCACTCGCGGTGCTGGCGCAGATTCCAACCGCGTCTCAAGGGCGGGGCGGCGCCGCGCCAGTCGGTCGTGGTGAACGGCCATCTCGCGGTTGCCAACGAAGTCCTCGTGCAATTCGTCGACATGCCGGGAGCGGTCGCCGCGCAGCAAGGGGTCATCGAACAGCAAATCGACGCGGACACGAACGAGGGCATCGGGCGCCAGGGACTGCGCCGCTTCCGTTCGCGGACCTTCGACGTCGAGACGCTGCTTGCGTTTTTCCAGGGGCAGCCTGGAGTCCTCTACGCTGAACCGAATTACCTGTTGACGAAGGCGGTGACCCCCGACGATCCGGATTTCCCGAACCTATGGGGATTGCACAATACCGGCCAGTCCGTGTTTGGCGTCTTCGGAACACCTGATGCGGACATCGATGCGCCGGAAGCGTGGGATATCTCCACGGGCTCGACGTCAATCGTCGTCGGCGTCATCGATACCGGCGTCGATTACACCCACCCGGATCTGTCCGCCAACATCTGGTCGGCGCCGTCGTCGTTCACGGTGAACATCGGCGGCATCATGACGACCTGTCCCGCCGGGTCGCACGGCTTCAACGCGATCACCCATGTCTGCGATCCGATGGACGACGAGGGACACGGGACCCACGTCTCGGGGACGATAGGCGCGAGAGGCAACAACGGCATCGGCGTCACGGGGGTCAACTGGATCACGCGGATCATCGGCGGCAAATTTCTCGACTCGGGCGGTTTCGGCTCGACGGCCGATGCCATCCAGTCGATCGACTTCATGATCCAGGCGAAGGCGGCATTCCCGACGAGTGCGAACGTTCGCGTCCTGAACAACAGCTGGGGCGGCGGCGGCTTCTCGACTTCCCTGCAGACGGCGATCACGAACGCCAACACCAACAACATGCTGTTCGTCGCCGCCGCCGGCAACGGTGGCGCGGATGGTATCGGCGACAACAACGACATCAGCCCGTTCTACCCCGCCAGCTACACGGTGGCAAACGTCCTCGCCGTTGCATCGACGACGAGTAACGATCTGCGGTCGTCGTTTTCGAACTTCGGTGCGACCAGCGTCGATCTCGCCGCACCTGGCTCGCGCATCTGGTCGACGATTCCCGGCGGCGGATACGGGCTGTCGAGCGGCACGTCGATGGCGACGCCGCAGGTGTCCGGCGCCGCGGCGCTCGTGCTCTCCGAATGCCCGCTGTCGACTGCGGCATTGAAGGCAAACCTGATGGACAACGTCGACCCGATCGCGTCCCTGGCGGGCTTGATCGTGACTGGCGGCCGCCTGAACGTGAATCGTTCGATTCGCGGACTGCGGCGGCGTTCCGGAAATCCCGCCAGTGCCGACCGGGCTGACCGCGACTGCCGGCGTCGGCTCCATCTCGCTCGATTGGAATGCGGCATCGGGCGCGACCAGCTATAACGTCAAGCGATCGACGATCAGCGGCGGTCCCGTATACGACCATCGCGTCGGGGGTTGAGGAACCAGCTATATCGACGCGCCACTCGCCGGCGGCACCACGTACTTCTACGTCGTCTCCGCGGTGAATGGCGTGGGGGAAAGCGGCAACTCGAGCCAGGCCTCCGCCACACCGCTTGTGGAGTTCCCGTCCGCCCCGACGAACCTGCAGGCCCACGCTGGAAATGGCCGCGTGGATCTGTCGTGGCTGGCGTCAGCGGCCGCGACGAGCTATCGCGTGAAGCGGAGTCTGGTCAAAGCCGGGCCCGTTCGCGCAGATCGCCGAAGTGCCGGGTACGACCTACAGCCGATCTGGCCGTCGTCAACGGGACAAAGTACTTCTACGTCGTTACGGCGGTGAACGCGGCCGGCGAGAGTGGCAATTCGAACAAGGTGAAAGCCATCCCGGGCATCTTGCCAGCCGCTCCGAGCGGCGTCACGGCTGCAACCGGTTCGGCCACCGGAGAGGTCGACTTGTCGTGGAATCCCTCGGCGGGCGCCACGTCGTACAAGGTCCGGAGGAGCGGGGTGCCTGGCGGTCCATACAAGGGAGCCAAGGCAACCACGTCGTCCAGTCTCACGTATCCGGGCCTGACGAGCGGCAAGCGGTACTACTTTGTGGTGACGGCGCTGAACGCCCTCGGGGAAAGCGCCTTTTCGGTCGAGGTCAGCGCCGTGGCGCGGTAAGGCTGGGGCAGGACTTAACTCTTTCCGCACAAGATTTTTGTTTCCTCCTGCGGCCAACCGGCCGCAGGAATAAACTGTAACTTGCCTGTACAAACAGCGATTAGACTAGTGCCGCCTGCGTCTCGCGGTGTGGCCGTCCCTTTGCTCAATTCAGGTCCGTCCCGCCCCGGCGGACTTTCCCTCAGACAGCGTGTCGGGCTGGCGCTCCGCCATCGCGGACGCGGCGTCTGGGGTACGCAACGGGACAACCTTTTTATGGGCTGGGAAGCGCTCTTCGCGCTCGTCGTCGTCGTCCTGCTTCTCTACGCACTGGCGAGAGACATCGCATCAACCGACGTCCTTCTGATGGGCGCGGTGACGCTGCTCATGACCATGAGCCTCGTCTCGCCGAGATTTCCGTCGCCGCGGGACGCTGCCGCAGCCTTCGGCAACGAAGGACTGATCACCGTTGCGGTGCTTTTCGTCGTGGCCGCCGGGCTGACCGAAACGGGTGCGATGTCGCTGGTGACCGAGCGGCTCCTCGGGCGTCCGCGGTCCACTGTCGATGCTCAGATCCGCCTGATGGGACCCGTGACGGTGTTCAGCGCGTTCCTGAACAACACGCCGGTCGTGGCGATGTTCATCCCGGTCGTGAACGACTGGTGCAAACGCACCGGTCTCAGTCCATCGAAGCTGTTCATTCCACTCAGCTATGCGGCCGTGCTCGGCGGCACGTGCACGCTGATCGGCACGAGCACGAATCTCGTCGTGCAGGGCCTGATGATCCAGGCGCAGAAGACCAATCCGAACATGCCGACGATGGGCATGTGGACGATCAGCCCGATTGGCCTGCCCGCGGCGATCATCGGCGTGCTGTTCATCATCGTGTTCTCGCGCAAGCTGCTGCCGGAGCGTAAAGGGGCTGGCGCGGTCATGTCGGACCCGCGCGAGTACACGCTGGAGATGGTCGTCGAGCCGAAGGGCGCGGTCGACGGCGATCACGATCGAGCGCGCCGGGCTGCGGCACCTGCCGGGCATGTATCTCGCGGGCATCGAACGGAACGGCGAATCGCTCGTCGCGGTCGGTCCGGAGCAGATTCTGCACGGCAACGATCAGCTGATCTTCGTCGGCGTGGTCGATTCGGTGCTCGATCTCCATCGCATGCGCGGCCTCACGCCCGCGCCGACGCAGGTCTACAAGCTGAACGATCCACGCGAGGTTCGAGTCCTCGTCGAAGCGGTCGTGAGCCCGACGTGCCCGGTCGTCGGCAAGACGATTCGCGAAGGTGAATTCCGCTCCCGCTACGATGCGGTCGTGATCGCCGTGCACCGCAACGGCGAGCGCATCCGTCAGAAGATCGGCGACATCGTGCTGACGCCCGGCGACACACTGCTGCTCGAAACGCATCGCCGGTTCCTGCGCAACCGGCGCAACAGCCGCGATTTCTTCCTCGTCTCGCACATCCCCGACTCGAGCCCGCGGCGTCACAGCAAGGCATGGCTGGCGGCGGGAATTCTCGTGGCGATGGTCGCGGTCATGGCGTTCGAAGACACGCTGGGCATCAGCGTGCTGAACGCCGCGCTGCTCGCGGCGGCGGCGATGGGGCTGACGAGGTGCGTCTCGGCCGAGCAGGCCCGCCGCAGCGTGGAGTGGCCGACGCTCGTGGCGATCGGCGCGGCGCTGGGCATCGGCCGCGCCATCGAGACGACCGGCCTGGCGGCGTTTTCGGCCGGTAAACTCATCGCGATGGCGGAGGGATTCGGCCCTGTGGGCGTGCTCGCTGGCGTATACTTGTTGACGCTCATCTTCACCGAGATCGTCACGAACAACGCCGCCGCGGCCCTTGCGTTTCCCATCGCCAACGCCGCGGCCACGAGCCTGGGCGTGAACTTCATGCCGTTCGCGATTGTCATCGCGATGGCGGCATCAGCCGGATTCGCCACGCCGCTGGGATACCAGACGCACCTCATGGTGTACGGCGCCGGCGGGTACCGGTTCAGCGATTACGTGAAAATCGGCGTGCCGCTCGACATCGTCGTGATGATCGTCACGCTCGTTCTGGTACCGTGGTTTTTTCCGTTTTAGCGAACAAGGGTCGGGAATACCAACACAGCAAAGAAAGAGGAGTTGTAAGGGACATGCTTCAGGACACGCTCAACGCCCCGCACGGCGGGACACTGGTCAATCTGATGGTCGATGCGGCACGGGCCGCTGAACTGCAGGCGGCATCACGCAACTGGCCTTCATGGGATCTGACGCCCCGCCAGATCTGCGATCTCGAACTGCTGTTGAACGGCGGATTCTCGCCGCTGACGGGTTTCATGGGCCGCAGCGATTACGAGGCGGTGTGCGCGAACATGCGGCTGGCGGACGGCACCCTGTGGCCGATGCCCATCACGCTCGACGTGACCGAGGAATTCGCGAAGACGCTGCAGCCCGGCTCGTCGCTCGCGCTGCGCGATGCCGAAGGCGTGATGCTGGCGGTCCTGCAGGTCAGCGACATCTGGGCGCCCGACCGCACGGCGGAGGTGCAGCAGGTGTTTGGCACGACCAACCGCGAGCATCCCGGCGTCGCGGGGACCCTCGACCGCAGCCATCCGTGGCTGATCGGCGGAAAACTCGAGGGCCTGCACCTGCCGATTCACTACGATTACAAGGACCTGCGACTGACGCCGGCCCAGCTCCGCGAACAGTTCGCGCGCGACGGCTGGACGCAGGTCGTCGCGTTCCAGACGCGCAATCCGATGCACCGCGCCCACCAGGAGCTGACGCTCCGCGCGGCGCGCGAGGGGAGCGCGAAGCTGCTCGTTCACCCGGTCGTCGGCATGACCAAGCCGGGCGACGTCGACCACTACACGCGCGTTCGCTGCTATCAGGCGCTGATGACCAGCTATCCCGCCAACACCGCGGCACTGGCGCTGCTGCCGCTGGCCATGCGCATGGGCGGCCCGCGTGAAGCGGTCTGGCACGCGATCATCCGCAAGAACTACGGGTGCACGCACTTCATCGTCGGCCGCGATCACGCGGGTCCGGGCAAGGACTCGACGGGCAAGCCGTTCTACGGCCCGTACGACGCCCAGGAGCTGCTGCGCAAGCACGAGAAGGAGCTCGACATGGTGATGGTCCCGTTCCGCAACATGGTCTACGTCGCGGATCTCGACCAGTACTTCCCGGAAGACGAAGTTCCCAAGGGCGCGAAGGTTCTCGATCTGTCGGGCACCGAACAGCGCCGGCTGCTGCAGACCGGCGCGGAAATCCCGAGCTGGTTCACGTTCCCCGCAGTGGTCAAGGAGCTGCGTGCGACGCACCCGCCGCGCAGCCAGCAGGGCTTCACGGTGTTCTTCACCGGCCTGTCGGGCTCGGGCAAGTCGACGATCGCGAACGCGCTGCTGGTGAAGATGCTCGAGAAGGGCGGACGTCCGGTGACGCTGCTCGACGGCGATCTGGTGCGCAAGCACCTCTCGTCCGAACTGGGCTTCTCGAAGGAGCATCGCGACATCAACATCCGCCGCATCGGCTACGTCGCCTCGGAGATCACCAAGAACGGCGGCCTCGCGATCTGCGCGCCGATCGCGCCATACGATGCGATCCGCAAGGAAATCCGCCAGATGATCGAGCCGCTGGGCGGGTTCATCCTGGTCCACGTGGCCACCTCGCTCGACGAGTGCGAGAAGCGCGACCGCAAGGGCCTTTACGCCAAGGCGCGCGCCGGCATCCTCAAGCAGTTCACCGGCATCTCGGATCCGTACGAGGAGCCGAAGGATGCGTCGCTCGTGCTCGAAACGAAGGGCACGCCGGAGGAAGCGGCTGACGAAGTGCTCGCGTTCCTTCGCAAGGAAGGTTACCTCCAGTAGCTGAGAGCTGACGAGTTGACCAAGCTGCTAAGACTAATCATGAACACAGCCTTTCCGATTGCTGCTCGTGGTGGGCGCGCGTCCGAACTTCATGAAGATGGCGCCCATCATCCACGAGCTGAAGAAGCATCCCGGCGCGTTCGCGTGGAGGCTGGTCCACACCGGCCAGCACTACGACGCGGCGATGTCGGAGATCTTCTTCGAACAGCTCGGCATTCCCCAGCCCGACGTCGACCTCGGCGTCGGGTCGGGTTCGCACGCGCAACAGACCGCGGCCGTGATGGCCGCCTTCGAGCCTCAGGTGCTCGAGTGGCGGCCGCATCTCGTCGTCGTCGTCGGCGACGTGAACTCGACGCTCGCCTGCGCGCTGGTCGCGACCAAGCTGCAGGTCGCGGTCGCGCACGTCGAGGCGGGCCTGCGAAGCTTCGATCGGAGCATGCCCGAAGAGATCAACCGGATGCTCACCGATCAGATTTCGGATCTGCTCTTCACGACCGAGGCGTCCGCGGAGGAGAACCTGCGGCGCGAGGGGATCGATCGCTCGAAAATCCATTTCACCGGCAACGTCATGATCGACACGCTGCTCACCCACAGCGCGGAAGCGCGGCGGCGCGGCGTGTGCGAACGGCTCGGCCTGACGGCTCGCCAGTACGGCGTGCTGACGCTCCATCGGCCGAGCAACGTCGACGATCCGCAGGCGTTCGAGCGGCTGTTCAAGGCGATCGGACGGATCGCCGAGGATCTGCCGATCGTCTTCCCGGTGCACCCGCGAACGAGGCCGGCGCTCGAACGATCCGCGAGCGTCGCGCCGCTGATTGCCGGCAAGCGCCTTCTGCTCTTCGATCCGCTCGGCTACCTCGATTTTCTTGGCCTGATGGCCGACAGCGCGGTCGTACTGACCGACTCGGGCGGCATTCAGGAGGAGACCACGGTGCTCGGGATTCCCTGTCTGACGATGCGGGAAACGACCGAGCGGCCGGTGACGATCTCGGACGGCACGAATCTTCTGGTTGGCACCGATCCGTCGCACATCCTCGATGGCTGGCAGCGAGTACGGCAGGGCCGCGCCGCCGGCTCGAAGTCGCGCGTGCCGCCGCTCTGGGACGGTCGCGCGGCGGAACGTATCGTCGGCGTGCTCCGATCGTATGCGGCACAGGGGGCCGCCGGCAGCGACGAGCGACGGGTGGCCACGGGCACATAAGGACCATGCCCCCGCACTCACAACCTGTCCGCGTGATGCACGTGCTGTATCGCCTGCAGGCCGGAGGTACGGAGTACGGGGTCATCAAGCTGGTCAACGGCCTCGATCGCTCGCTCGTCACCAGCAGCATCTGCAGTTCGACGCCAGCCACCGAAGTGAAGGACCTGCTGCGCCCGGATGTCGTGCTGCACGAGTGCTCGAGGCGGGACGGCAACGATCCGAAATTCGTCTGGGATCTCGTACGGCTTTTCCGCCGCGAGCGTCCGGACATCGTGCACACGCACGCATGGGGCACGCTGTGCGAGGGGCTGCTCGCGGCACGGTTGGCCGGCGTTCCGCAGGTCGTGCACGGCGAGCACGGCACGCTGCAGCTGAAAACGTATCAAGCCCGCGTTCAGCGATTCGCCTGGGGGCGCGTCGATCGGCTGCTGTCGGTGTCGTCGAGACTGGCGGAAGCGATGTCGAAGGCGACCGGCTATCCGCTCGATCGCATCGAGGTGATTCGAAACGGCGTCGACTTGTCCCGATTCACCGCGGTGGATCGCGCCGAGGCGCGCCGGCAGTTGAACCTCGCGTCCGATACGATCGCGATCGGCACCGCGGGACGGCTCGTGCCGGTCAAGGATCAGGCGCTGCTGCTCGAGGCTCTGGGGCAGCTTGCCGGGCGAGGCCTGAAATTCGTTGCGGTCATTGCCGGCGACGGCCCGCTTCGGAGCAGTCTCGAAGCGCGCGCGACGGCGCTCGGCATCCACGATCGCGTCCGGTTCCTCGGCCATCGCCCTGACGTCGAACGCGTGTATGCGGCGCTCGATCTGTTCGTCCTGTCATCGGTATCCGAAGGACTGTCGAACACGATCCTCGAGGCGATGGCCAGCGGACTGCCAGTGGTTGCGACACGGGTTGGCGGGGCCGACGAGCTCATCGACGAAGGCACGACCGGCTTCGCGGTCCCCGCGTCGAACGCCGCCGCGCTCGGCGACGCGATCGAGCGGGTCGCACGCGACCCGGAGCTTCTGACGCGCATGGGCCGGGCCGGGCGTGACCGCGCGCTCATGCACTTCGGACTCGATCGGATGCTGAGCAACTACACGAACGTGTATTGCGGATCGGCCGGCGTGGCGACGACCGTACGGCCGGATGTCGCCGAGAAAGGGGCGATGCGATGCCTGCCGCACAGCTGAGGCGTCTCGCCCGCGACCAGTTCCGGCGGGTCGACGACGTGTATCGGTCGTGCACGGCCGGGATGCGCGTGCTGCCGGACTTCCTGATCATCGGCGAAGCCAAGTGCGGCACCACGGCGCTCTACGACCATATCAACGGGCACGAGTTCGTGCTGGAGGCGATGGAGAAAGAGGTGCACTTCTTCGATCTCCATTATTTTCGCGGCCTCGACTGGTACCGATCGCAGTTTCCTCTCCTGTGGCGGGCGCGCAGGAACGCGGCGCAGCGGTTCCTGACCGGCGAAGCCAGCCCTTACTACATGTTTCATCCGCACGCGCCGGAACGGATCAAGGCCACGCTGCCGGGCGTGAAGCTCATTGCGATGCTGCGCAACCCGGTCGAGCGTGCCTACTCGCACTATCAGCACGAGGTCCGGCGGCAGCACGAGACCCTCTCGTTCGAAGCGGCCATCGACGCGGAGCCGGAGCGGCTGCGGGGAGAGCTCGAACGGATGATCGAGAACCCGCGCTACAACAGCCGCGAGCACCGCTGGCACGCCTACGCCACGCGCGGGATTTACGTGGAGTCGCTGCAGAAGATCATGCGGCTGTTCGATCGGGAGCAGGTGCTGATCCTCAGGAGCGAGGATTACTTCGCCGCTCCCGACGCGACGCTGAACCGCGCGCTCGATTTTCTCGAACTACCGGGTCGGCAGCCGACGCCAGCCGTTCGCAGGAACGAAGGGAGCTATGCGGCGATCGATCCACGCCTGCGCCGACGGCTCGTGGACTTCTTCGCGCCGCACAACGCGCGGTTGAACGACTTTCTCGGCGTCGATTTCGGGTGGGACTGACCGTGCAGGAAAAAGCTGGCGTCGCGGCCGTCACTGTGGCCCCCGCCGAGGCCGAACCGCGCCTCCGCAAGGGGAAGAAGCAGAAGCAGGACGGCAAGAAGACCTACGGCCGCACCGCGAAGGTCGGGGCGGTCTGGTCGATGATGCGGCAGGGCGTCAACGAGGCAATCGGCCTTCCGGTGTCGATGGTGATGGCCCGGCTGCTGTCGCCGCACGACTTCGGCGTCGCGGCCGCCTCGGGTTTTTTCATCCAGCTTGCCGCCAGGCTGACGCAGTTCGGATTCGGCGCGTCGCTCGTCCGCGTCAAGGAAATGCGTCCGGAGCACCTCTCGTCCATCTACCTGGCCATCCAGGGGATGGGGATCTGCACGTTCACCGTCCTCTACGTGGCGGCGCCGATGTTCGGCCAGTTCTTCCGCAGCGACGAAGCGGGCGCCCTGCTGCGCCTCGCCGCAGTGTCGTTTGTCATCAATCCGCTCGGCGTGGTGCCTGCCGCGCTATTCCAGCGGCGGATGCAGTTCAAGTACACGGTCCTGGCCGACTGGGTCGACACAATCGTGGGAGCGGTCGTGACGATCGTCTTCGGCCTGCGCGGGTTCGCCTACTGGAGCATCGTCTACGGACACCTCTCCGGGTTGATCGTGCGGGTGATTCTGCAGCTGTTCCTGTCGCGGTGGCGGCCCACCCTGACATTCTCGAAGACGGCGTTCCGCGAACTGCTTGGGTTCGGCCTTGGCATCCAGACGAAGCGACTGCTCGACTACGCGGCGACCAATCTCGACAACCTCGTGGTCGGGCGGCTGCTCGGGATGTCGGCGCTCGGCATCTACAACAAGGCGTTCACGAACATGAACAAGCTCGTGTTCCGCATGACGCTGGGCCAGGCGCCGTTCCGCATCTTCTCGATCATTCACGAAGACCGCGAACGCTTCGCGCGCGCGTATCAGAAGCTGATCCTGAGCATCACGCTGATGGGCTACCCCGTCCTCGCCGGTTGCATCGTCGCCGCCGAGCCGATGTTCCTGCTGTTGTACGGCAAGCAGTGGCTGCCGGCGGTCTTTCCGTTCCAGCTGCTCTGCGCCGGCGGCATGATGCAGCTGCTGAGCGCCTACTCGTCCCAGGCCAATGAAGCGGCCGGCAACATCTGGCGGCAGACCGCGCGGCAGGCGTTCGGGGTCGTGCTGGTGGTCGTCGGCACGGCGATCGGCAGCCGCCTCGGTGGCGTAACCGGCGCCGCGATCGGCGTCCTCGTGGCATTTGCGTTCACCACACTCGCGCTGCAAGCGCTCGTCCGTGAGGCGACCGGCCTGACGCGGCGCGGCATGATCGCGCCGCAGCTTCCGGCGATGATGTGCGCCGGTCTCGTCGCGGCCGTCGTGTTCGCGGCCGGCATGGGGGTTCGGGCGGTCGTGCACGACCCGGCTCCGTGGCAGCTGTTCCTGGCGCAGGTCCTCGCCGGGGGCGCCGCCTATGCCACCTACGTGCTGTTCGTGCCGATTGCGGCGGTGCGCGAGGTCGTGAACGAAACAATCGATGAGCTGCTGCCGGCCGGGCCGGCACGCGCGCTGCGCAGGCTGCGCGGCCTCGCGGGTCAGCAGGCATAAGGAATTGGCGGAGATGGCAGAAAAGTTCGTGGTCGTAGCCGGCAGCCCGAGAAGCGGCACATCGCTGCTGCGCACCTTTCTGACGCGCAGCGCGGCGCTGTGCGTGCACAAGACCGAACCGCATTACGTCATCGATCTGTATCAGCGGCACGGGCGGACGATCACCGACGTGAAAGGCGCCGCCGACTTCCTGCTGTCGCACGAAAAATTTCCGGCCGCCGAAGTCGGCGAGGCGGAGCTGAGAAAGGCGCTCGAGGGCCGCACCTCGATCAGCCTGTCGGAGCTGCTTCGCACGTGCTACCGCCTTCTCAATCGTGAGCATCCGGAACGCCCCGTCGTCCTCAAGCACCCCGGGTTCATTCTTCACCTCGATTTGATCAAGGACCTGTTTCCCGGCGTCTGCGTGATTCACTCGATTCGAGATCCGCGCGCGAACGCCCACTCGCAGCGCACGCGCTGGCCGTCGACGAGCCTGTGGGATGCGGCGAGCCGATGGCGCGCGTCGGTGAGGGCGGGACGCGAGTGGCAGGCACGCGGCGCGACACCGTATCTGGAAATCCGCTACGAGGATCTGGTGACCGAACCGGATGCGACGTGCGCGACAATCTGCGGCTTTCTCGGCATTCCGTTCGATCAGGCGATGCTGGCGTTCGATCACGTCGAACGCGAATGGAACCCGGCGAACCCCGGCGAAGGCGCCAAGCGCCATTACCAGGGCTTCGAGAAGCAGCGGATCGACAAGTGGAAGAAGTACATGGCGCCGGCGGAGGTGAAGCTGATCGAAGATCGCTGCCGCGAGGGAATGGCGCTCTTCGGCTACGAGTTGATGAATCCGCAGGTCGATGTCAGCGCCTACGTGCCGTACTACCTGAAGGAGCGAAAGAAGGCGCTGAAGAAGTCGGTCAAGCGGATGCGCAAGCGGCTCCGGCTCCGTGTGGGCGCGTCGTGACGGGAACCACCACGCCGCGCCGCGGTGACACGTCACACAAGGAGTTGAACCGGCCGCTGACCCGCTTCCGGGTCGCAACCGGATCGCTCCGGATGCTGCCCGACTACATCATCATCGGCGCGCAGAAATGCGGCACCAGCTCGCTCTACCGCTATCTCAACGAACATCCCGCGGTTGCCGCCGCGGCCGGAAAGGAAATCCATTTCTTCGACTGGTCACTACCCACGAGGGGCGCGGTGGTATCGGGCACATTTCCCAACCGTCGCGTATCGCGAGCTGTTCCGAGCCCGCACGGGTCAGCGTCTGATCACCGGTGAAGCGAGTCCGTACTACATCTTCCACCCGCACGCGCCGAAGCGGATCAAGGCGCTCGTGCCCGGCGCCAAGCTGATCGTGCTCCTGCGCGATCCTGTCGAGCGCGCCGTCTCGGCCTACCACCATCAGGTCCGCGCCGGGACCGAAACGCTGTCGCTGACGGAGGCGCTCGATCGCGAGCCGTCACGGCTCGCAGCCGAGGTGCAGCGTCTGGCGCAGGACGAGAACTACAAGAGCGCCGCTCACCGCCGTTATTCCTACATGGCGCGCGGCCTCTACGCAGACCAGCTCGAAACCTGGCTCCGTCACTTCCCGCGCGAGCAGCTGCTCGTGATCCGCAGCGAGGACTTTTTCGACGACCCCGGCACGACCGTGGCACAGGTCATCGAGTACCTCGGTCTGCCGCCGTGGAAATCGAGGGAGTATCGCAAGTTCAACGCGGGCGAGTACGGGGATATGGATCCCGCAATCCGTCAGCGGCTCGGCGAATACTTCGCGCCCCATAACCGCCGCCTCTACGCGCTGTTAGGCAGGGATTTCGGATGGCCCGCCTGACCGGACTTTAATCGCGTGACCGGACTTTAATCTGGTGTCGGCCCGACTTTTGGGGGCGGGTTTGGCTGACCCGGGACTATGGCTATCAACTACCTTATCTTCAATAATTTACAAGCATACTCGGCAGGCGATTACTGGCCAGCGCTTTGCTCAGATAAGGCGGAACCGAGATGAGCATCGCCGAGCTCAGTACGCCACAGCCACGCTTCCCGGCCTGCCCGCCCAAGCCTGGATTTCTCACCGAGCGCAAGACCGTGCGAGGTCCACTGGCGCCCCTGCGGGCGCTGGCAAAGCGTCAGGTCCTCGCCGCGCTCGATCGGGGCTGGTTCGGGGCCACGCCGCTCCAGAACCACGTCGTCATGTGCGGCTTCCCGCGATCGGGAACGACGCTGCTGCAGCTGATGGTGGAGACGGCTTACCCGGGCGCGCGGACCTTCCATCGCGAACGCGCCGCGCTCGCCGCCATTCAGAATACCTGGCCGGGCCGCCACGCCATGATGATCACCAAGCGGCCGGACGACGTGTTCTGGCTCGACGACGTGCGCGAACGCTATCGTGACCGCCGCCCGAAGCCGCTGTTCGTGATCAGCCTGCGCGACCCGCGCGCCGTGCTCACGTCGATCCACGTCGACAAGCCGGGATACTGCGTGCCAGCGGCGAAATGGCGCGCCACCTACGACCACATCCGGTACAACGTTCAGTTCGACGACGTGATTACGGTCGAGTATCGCGATCTGGTGGAGTCGCCACAGAAGGTTCAGGAACAGCTGGCCGCGTTCCTCGGGACGGCGCCCGAGGGTCGATTCGACGACTACCTCGCCCGCGTCCCGGGTGATTTCGACACGCGGGCGCTGAATGGTGTGCGTCCTCTCGATGCGAGCCGTCTCGATCGGTGGCGCGCGCCGAAACATCGTCCCAGACTCCAGGAGCTGCTGCGCGAGCTCCCGGAGCTGCCCGAGCGGTTGATTGAAATGGGCTACGAGCAGGACACGGCATGGACGCGCGAGTACCGCTAGCGGGACGGCGATGAAGGTTCTCTATCTCGCGCCCCAGCCGAAGCGCGAAGGACCGCTGACCGCTTACTCGTTTCTCGACGAGGAGATCAGGGCGCTCGCCGGTGCCGGCGTGCGAGCGTACGTGCTGTCCCGTCGGACCCAGGCGCCGCGCGAGGACCGCGGCGTGGTGCGGTGGCCGCTGCGGCGCGAGCAATCGCTGCGCGGACGCGGTGAGAGCATGCCGTTCATGCTGCGTTCATCGGCCGGCATGCACCCGGCCAATCTGCTTTCGTTCGGTGAATGGTACCGGGCGGCCCTGGTGGAACGGACGGCCGCACAGGTGATAGAGCAGGAAAAGATTGACGTCGTGCACAGCCATTTTGCGTGGCCGAACGGCCTCGGCGGATCGCTGGCACGGCGCGCGACGGGAGTCCCGCTGGTCGCGTGCCTGCGAGGCGCCGATATTCTGGTCGACGAAGCCATTTCCTACGGCGCGCGTGACTGGCCGTTCTTCGATCGCAACTTGAAACGGCTGCTGAAGACGGCGGATCGGACGCTTTATTTCTCTGAGTTCATGCGGGAAGAAGCCATCCGCCTCGGCGCGCCCGCCGAGCGGGCGCAGACGGTCCAGAAGGCCGTCGATCTGTCCCAGTTCCGCGTGATCGAGGACCGCCCGAAGGTGCGCCGCGAGCTTGGATTCGGCGACCGGCCGATGATTCTCACGGTCGGTGGCCTGATTCCGCGCAAGGGCATCGACGTCATCCTGCACGCGCTCGCCGGACTCCGTCAGAAGCACGACTTCTCGTTCGTGATCTGCGGCGACGGTCCCGAGCGCGAAGCGCTGCAGGGGCTGGCGCGGCAGCTGTCACTGGCGGATCGCACGCACTTCATGGGCGTGGTGAGCCGCGACGAGATTCCGAAGTTCTTCGGCGCGTGCGAAATCTTCGTGCTCGCCTCCGTGCTCGAGGCTGCCGGCAACGTGCTGTTCGAAGCCATGGGCGCCGGACGTCCGATCGTGTGCACGCGCGCCGGCGGCCCTGGCGAGTACGTCGAAGACGGCGTGACCGGCTTCGTCGTGCCGGTACGCGACAGCGCGGCGCTGGGCGCACGGATCGACGCGCTGCTCACCGAGCCTGCGCTCCGGGATCGTCTCGGCGAAGCCGGCCGGCAGCGTGCGCTGACGAAATTCGCCTATCCCCGGCTGGTTCGCGACATCATCTCCGTGTACGAACAGGTCGTCCGGCAGCGCGGCGCGGCGCAGCCGGTGAGCGAACGCAGCGCGGAGGCGACGTAAATGTGCGGCATTGCAGGACGCGTGAACTTCAAGTCCGAGGCGCCGATCGAGCCCTCGCTGATCGGCCGGATGTGCGATCTCATCGCGCATCGCGGGCCTGACGGCGACGGCTCGTGGGTCGACGGCTTCGTCGGTTTCGGACACCGCCGTCTGGCGATCATCGACCTGAGCCCGGCGGGACGCCAGCCGATGTCCACCGCGTCCGGCGATGTCTGGATCACCTTCAACGGCGAGATCTACAACTTCCAGGAACTGCGGCACGAGCTCGAATCGAAGGGCCACCACTTCCGCACCCGCACCGACACCGAGGTGCTGCTGGCGGCGTACCAGGAATACGGCGTGTCGTGCCTGTCGAAGCTGCGCGGCATGTTCGCCTTTGCGCTGTGGGATCGGCCCGAGGCGCCGGCTGTTCATCGCCCGCGATCGCCTGGGCAAGAAGCCGCTGCACTACTTCATCGACAAGGACGGGATTGCGTTCGCCTCCGAGCCGAAGGCGTTCCTGGCGGACCCGGCGTTTCAGCCGCGTCCATCGATGGAGGCGATTGCCGAGTACCTGACCTACCAGTACGTGCCGAGCCCTCTGTCCGCGTTCGAAGGCGTCGCCAAGCTGCCGCCCGCGCATTACCTCCTCGTCGAGGACGGCAAGGTGACGGTCGAACGCTACTGGAAGCTCTCGTACCGGCAGAAAGCCGACGCTGAGCGAAGACGACGCCTGCGAAGGGCTGATCGAGAAGCTGCGCGAGGCGATTCGCCTGCGCCTGATCAGCGACGTGCCGCTCGGTGCGTTTCTCAGCGGCGGCATCGATTCGAGCCTGATCGTCGCGCTGATGGCGCAGTTGAGCGGGCACGTCCGCACCTTCTCGATCGGCTTCGAGGAATCCGACTTCGACGAGCTGCCCTACGCCCGGATGGTCGCGCAGCGCTATGGCACCGAACACCACGAGATGGTGGTCCGTCCGGACGTGACCGACATCATCCCGAAGCTCGTCTGGCACTACAACGAGCCATATGCCGACGCCTCCGGCGATTCCGACCTACTGCGTGTCGCAGATGACACGGCAGCATGTGACGGTCGCGCTCAATGGCGATGCCGGAGACGAGAACTTCGGCGGCTACCGCCGTTACGTCACGGAATCGGGCGCGGTGGGCTTCGATCGACTGCCCCGCGGCGTGCAGCGCGGCGTCGCCGCGGTCGCCGGCCGGCTGCCGGTGCACCGCCGCACGCAGTCGATCCCGAACCGGGCGGCCCGCTGGCTGAAGCGGGTATCCGAGGATCCGCAGCGCCGCTACGCGCGGCGGATCGTTCACTTCGATCCCGAGCTCCAGCACGAGATCTCGAGCGCCGCGTTTCTCGAGGCGGTTCCGAACCGGCGCCCGTTCGGCCGCCTGCTCGAGGGCTATCGCGTCTCGGATGCACCCGACGCGATCGATGCCGCGCTCGACGTCGACGTCAACTCGTATCTCCCGGACTGTCTGCTGGTGAAGGTGGACATCGCGTCGATGGCGCACGGCCTCGAGGCCCGGTCACCGATGATCGACCACGAGTTCATGGAGTTTGCCGCGAGCCTGCCCTCGACGATGAAGGTGCGCGGCGCGGTGACGAAGTACATTCTGAAGCGCGCGGCGGCGCCGTTCCTGCCGGCCGACAACATCCATCGCGCCAAGCGGGGCTTCAGCATCCCGCTGGCGCCGTGGTTCCGCAACGAGTTCGGCGACCTGGCCGCCGACGTCCTGCTGGACGGACGGCTGGCCCAGCGCGGCTACTTCAGGATGGACGTCGTCCGCCGCCTGCTCGACGAACACCGGCGCGGCGTGAACATGTGGCAGAAGCAGCTCTGGAACCTGCTGATGCTCGAGTACTGGCATCGCATGTTCATCGACGAGCGGCCTCGCGTGTCGCCGGTCAGCGCGACTGAATCCCTGACGACCTCGGTTCGCTGCGCACAGACCGCAGCGGGGTGTGCCCGATGAGTAAGCAGCTTCTGCTCTGGCTGATGATCTATTTCGGAGGCCTGGCGCTCGCGGTCGCACATCCGATCTATCCGATGGTGTCGTACCTGGTCTTCTACTACGCGCCGCCGCACTTCAACTGGTGGGGAAAGAACCTTCCGGATCTGCGATACAGCCTGCTCGCGTCGGCGTTCATCATGCTGGCGATCGTGCTGAAGAGCGGGAGCCTCGAGCGGCTGAAGAGCGTCAAGAACCCGGCGCTGCCGTGGCTGCTGCTGCTCGGCGTCAACGTCTGCCTCGTCACGACGTGGGCGTTCAACAAGTACCGGAGCTGGACCTGGGCGCTCGCCATTCTGAAGCTGATCGTGCTCTACATCCTGATCCCCGTCGCTGTCCGAACGCCCGCGCAGTTCGATACGTTCGCCGCCGTCCACATCGGCGGCGCCACGTATTGGGGCTACAAGGCGTGGGACAACCCGGAACGGCGTTCGGGGCGGCTGAAGGATGTCGGCGGCACCGACACGCAGAACGAGAACCAGGCGGCGGCGCATCTCCTGACGGTATTGCCGTTCGTCGCCGTCTACGTGTTCTCCGTCAAGCGGCGCTGGCTCCAGGGTCTCATCGCCGTCTCCGGCGCATTCATCGTCAACGTGTTCATCTTGTGTAACAGTCGCGGCGCCACCCTCGGCTTCCTGTCGATGGGCGCGGCGGCGATACTCCTGGCCGGCAAAGGCAGGCGAATGAAGCTCATCGGCATCGGCGCCGTCGGGCTGGTCGCGCTGCTCGCGCTGGCCGATCACCGCTTCCTCGAACGGCAACAGACGACCACCGAGCACGCCGACGGGTCGTCGCAGGGCCGGATTCGCGCGTGGAAGGCCGGAATACAGTTCATCGCGGACTATCCGCTCGGCGGCGGGGGCCGTGCGTTCCACATCATGAGCGCCAAGTACCATCCCGGAAACCGTGGAACGGCACGGCGGGGAGGAACGATCGGTCCACAACACGTTCCTGCAGCTGGGCGCGGAATGGGGGATCCAGGGCATCATCCTGTGGACCGGATTCCTCGTGGCGAGTGTCTATCTGTCGTGGAGAGCGCGACAACGGGCGAACGGGGAGCCGTGGTACTACTATCGCCTGCTCGCCACGGAGCTGGCACTGATCGGAACGATCGTCGCCGGAGTCTTCGGCCAGCGGCTGTACGGCGAATCCGTGTATTGGATGTGCGCGCTCATGGTCTCCCTGAGCCGGATGCACGCGACCGCGAGCGACCCCGCGTTCTCGCCGCAACCCGAGGCCAGCGCGCAGACGCAGGCAGCAGGCGTCGCGGTCGTCCCGGGACCGGTACGGGCGAATTGAAGGCCATCATGGATCAACGGTTCCTCGACAGTCAGAAGCATCGCGACGTGCTGCCGGCGTTCTGGCCGCGAAAGCTGTCGCCGTACATCACCGCGCTGTTCGTCAAGACGCCGATCACGGCGAATCAGACGACGATCCTCTGGGGCATCATCAGCGCCGCGAACAGCTACGTGATCTACCGGGTGCTCACCGGCGATTACCTGCTGCTCCCGGTGATCCCGCTCGTCTACATCCTGACCTACATCCTCGACTGCGTCGACGGCGAGGTCGCGCGCGTTCGCAACCTGGCCAACCCGGTCGGCGGCAAGCTGCTGGACGGCATCTGCCACCGCGCGACGGAGTACTCGCTGCTCGCAGCCTATGTCGGCGCCGCGTGGCAGCTGACCGGCTCACCGTGGGCGCTCCCGGTGGGGCTGCTGCTCCTCTCGGGGGAGGCGATGCAGACCTACGCCTACGAGCGGCGCGTCACGGCCATGCGGGTTCAGATGGGCGTTACCGGTCTGGTGAACGCATCCGAGGACAACGTCTACGTGCGAGGCGAGCGCTGGAGCAATCTGTCACTGAAACAGAAGATCGCGACGATCAAGGGACAGGTGCACTACAAGTCGGTGTACGCGGTGATCGCCGTCAGCCTCGTGTCCGGAACCGCGCTGCTGGCGGGGCTCGCGCTGCTGGCGCTCTACAAGCACTTCGCGTGGATCCGGCTGATTGCGAGGACGCTGGCAGCGGCGCGAACCGCTCAGACGCAGAAGGAGGCGGCGGAGGCCGCGGCGGTAGGGATCGCGGTGCCCTCGAATCCTCACCACTGATCGTCGGCCGTGTACCCCAGCTCCTTCAAGAGCGGCCCGGCCTCGCGCTTCACGAGCGCGAGCTCGTCGGCCGTGAGATCGCGCTGCCAGCGCGCTACCGACTTGGCGTACATCGGTCTGGTGGCCTCGGGGTTTTGCGGGAAGTGGGTCGCATCGCGCGATTGCCCCGTTTCCCGATGATATTCGAGCACGCGTTCGTCGAACGGCTCGCCGAGAAAGTCGAACAGCGGCGCGAGCGTCTCCCGGGGGTTGGCGACCAGCGCTTCGTAGCGGATTTCGGTGTAACGAGGGTCGCCGCGGAACGCCAGGCCGGCCCGGACGTCGTTGAGCCAGCGCTCGAGGCACGGCTCGATCGGGTGCCAGGTGTTCAGCTTCACGATCTTGCCGTCGACGACCTTGTGGCGGGGATGGGTTCGGAGCGAGCAGATCGTGTCGCGGCCGTCGCGGATCATGTGCACGAAGCGGGCGTTGGGAAAGTGTTCGAAGATGTAATCGAGATACAGGACGTTTCTCGGCGTCTTCTCGGCCCACCGCGGTTTGTGGCGGCTCTCGCAGTAGAGCGCGAAGAAGCGGTCGATGAACTCCGCCTGCGACCCGGACTTCGCGAACAGCTCGCCGACCGCCGCGTCCGGCAGATCGAAGCGGCGCGCGAGCTTCGGCGGCGAGGGCACCCGCGGCTGGAACAGGCGCGACTCGGGCCCGCAGCAGATGCGCGGGTGGGTGTCGAGGATGACGCGCATCAGCGTCGTGCCGCTGCGGCCGCAGCCGCCGACGAGGATTGGTGAGGCCGAGGATGTATAGGGAGGGCGGCGCCAGCGGCGTGCCTGGACACCGCGCCACATATTGCGGCCGGCGTTTCGCGCTTTTCGTATGAGTTTCACGATGTCAGGTCAGAATGGGCCCGCGGACACGGGGATGATTATTGTCCCACACACGGGCGGTCTCGCCCCGGCGCGGGAGCTGCCACGAGGAGGGTCTTTGTCCGGTTTCCGGGAGTACTACGAGCGGACGCGTACGGAGCCGATCTACATCATTCTCGGCGTCCAGGGCTCCGGCACCAACCTGCTGTCGCGGCTGCTCGCCAGGCTGTTCGGGTTTTCGGTGATGCGCGACCGTGCCTCGGTCTTCAATGCCGCGGCGCGCCTCGGGGCGCAGCCCGCGCGGAGTGACATCGAACGGGAAATCAAGCGGTTCAACCGGATGGTGGCCCCTTCCCCGCTTCGCCGCAAGTTCAGCAAGCACGTGATCCTCAAGAGCGAGCCGCTGCGCGGGGTGGCCGACGCGCTCTCGTCGTTCCCGATCGCCAGCGGCGCGGATTTCGCGCGGCTGATCTACACCTACCGCGCGTTTTCGCTCGGCGCCGAACACATCGGCCTCAAATCGGACGATCTGTGGCAGAGCATCCACCTGATCGACCGCGTCATCCCGGAACGGCGCGTGATCATGCTGACGCGCGATTTCCGCGACAACCTGCTCTCGATCAGCGGCAAGCAGTTCGGCCCGATCGAACCAGTGTGCGCGGCCCAGTACGTCAAGAATCAGCTGTCCTATTACGCGCCGGAGTTCAGGCGGTCGGCAGGCTTTCACATCACCTACGAAGCGCTCCTGAACGACACGCGCCGGGTCGCCGACGAGCTCGCCAGTCATTTTCAGATCAGGCCGATCGTCGATCTGGATGCGGCCATCCCCGCGCTGAAATTCAGGCCGAACAAGATCGGCAAGTGGAAGAAGCTGCCGGAACGTGAGCTCGCCTGGTGCGAAGGCATCCTCTACGACGAGCTGCTCGAGTTCGGCTATACCCCGACCACGCCGTCACCCGTGCTGCCCGGCGCCGGGGACCGGCTGCGAGCCACCGCCCGCGACAGGATCAGACGCATCCCGCAAAAACTGGGACGGCTGAAGCTGCGGATGAACCGGCCCGGCGGACGGTGACCGCCTCACCAGGTGATTCCGCGGTAGTCGATGCCGGGGCTCTCGCCGAGGCCCGGGATGCCGGCGAGATCGATCACGATCTGTCCGGGCTTGATGCGCTCCGGCAGCGTCCGGAACACCCGCGATCCGTTGCCGATGATCAGGACCTCGCCGTGGGCGACGACGTCGGCCAGCTCACCGACCAGCAGCGACGCGATATGCGGAATCTCGCGCTCGATGTACTCCTTGTTCGCTCCCACCAGCCGCGCGATCGACACTTCGCTGTCGAAGATGCGGACGTCGAGCCCCTTGCCGATCAGCGCTTCGGTGAGGATGACGAGCGGGCTCTCGCGCAGGTCGTCGGTCCCGGCCTTGAAGCTGATCCCGAGCATGCCGATCTTCCGCCGCTTCAGCGCCAGCACCATGTCGATCGCACGGTCGATCTGCTGCCGGTTGCTGGTCAGGATCGAGCGGGTCATCGGCAGCTCGACATCCGCTTCGCGCGCGCGATACAGCAGCGCACGGACGTCCTTCGGCAGGCACGATCCGCCGAAGGCGAAACCGGGCATCAGGTACTTCGGCGAGATGTTCAGCTTCGTATCCGCGCAGACCAGCTGCATCACCGCCTGGCTGTCGACGCTGCAGGCCTGCGAGAGCATGCCGATCTCGTTGGCGAAGGTGATCTTCAGCGCATGAAAGGCATTGCAGGCGTACTTCACCATCTCGGCGGTCTCGACGCTGACGTGATGGATCGGCGCGTTGACTTTCGCGTACAGCGCGGCGGCGCGCTCGCCGTCTTCCCGCTGCCATGAGCCGATCAACGTATACGGCGGGTTATAGTGATCCTCGACCGAGCTGCCTTCACGCAGGAACTCAGGGTTGAAGCAGACGCCGAATCCATCGCCCAGCCGCTTCCCCGACGCGCGCTCGAGCGCCGGGACGACGACGCTGCGCACCGATCCCGGGAGCACCGTGCTGCGGACGACGATCAGGTGCCGCGCGGTTTTTTTGGCGATGGCCCGGCCGATCTGCTCGCTGACGCGCTCCACCGCGTCGAGCGACAGCTTGCCGTTGGGGCTGCCCGGCGTCCCCACCGAGACGACCGAGATGTCGGTCGCCGCGACCGCCTCTTCCACGTCGGTCGTCGCGCGCAGCCGTCCGTCGCGCACCGCGGTCGCCAGCAGATCGCCGATGCGCTCCTCGATGATCGGCGAGCGGCCGTCGTTCATGAGCGCCACTTTCGTCGCGCTGACGTCGACGCCGAGGACGGTGAAGCCGTCGTTCGCAAAACATCCGCACGAGACGGCGCCGACGTAACCCAACCCGAAAACGCTCACACGCATGAATCAGTCCCGCTCCTTGACGTACATTTCCTGGGCTGCCAACTGCAGCCGCAGCGATCACACCGCGCGCGAGCTCGGCGGCTCGTCGCACATGGTCTACTGGGAAGCCATCGGCAGCTCTCCGCTGACCATCTGGCTCAAGTACCTGGATCAGGCGTTCAGGACCTGGCGGATCCTCCTCGAGGAACGCCCTTCGGTCGTCTTCGTGATGGCGCCGCCGCCCTTCGCTCCGCTGATCGTCCTGCCGTATTGCTTCATGTTCGGCGCATCGCTCGTGATCGACGCACACAGCGGCGCCTTCGTGAACCGTCGATGGCGGCACCTCCAGTGGCTGCAGCACTGGCTGTGCCGGCGCGCCGTGACGACGATCGTCCACAACGAGCATCTCAAGCAGCTCGTCGAAGAGCATGGCGGTCACGCCATTCTCGTCACCGACGTGCCCGTCCGCTTCGAGCAGACGGAGCGCTATGCATTGTCTTCCGGATTCAACGTGGCGGTCGTATGCTCGTTTGCCCCGGACGAACCGATCGCGGAGATTCTCGCGGCGGCTTCACGTCTGCCCGGCATTCGCTTCTACGTCACCGGAAACCCGAAGCACCTGGACGCTGACCTCAAACGCAGTATACCAGCCAACCTCACGCTGACCGGCTTCCTCCCCGATGGCGCGTACGGCTCCCTGCTTCAACACGCGGACGTCGTGATGTCGCTCACGAAGCAGGACCACACGATGCTCAGGGGCGCCTGGGAGGCGGCCTACCAGGGCACGCCGGTGGTGATCTCGGACTGGCCGCTGCTGCGGGCCGCCTTCGACACCGGCGCGGTTCATGTCGATAACTCTCCTGACGGAATCGCGCAGGGCATCCTCGAGATCCAGCAGAACCAGGCCAGGTATCGCGAAGGCGCCAGGGCGCTGATGCACCGGAAGGAACAGCGCTGGCAGGCGACCCGCGACGCCATCATCGCGAGAATGCCGGCTGCGCCGGCAAACTAGCGGCCGCCAGGATGTCGCGAGCGTTCTGCTGCCAGTTGAGACGGCGCAGCACGTCCTCTCGCGCGTTGCTCCCGAGCGTGCGGCGGAGGTGCTCGGAGGCGGCAAGCTCGTTGATGCGGCGCGCGAGATCGCCGGCGTCCCCTGGCGTGAACGTGAGGCCCGTCGCGCCGTCCCGTACGATGTCGAGGAAATTCGGCAGCCGCGGCACGACGACGGCACGTGCCATGGCCATGTACTCGATCACCTTCATCGGCGAGGCGAAACCCGTGCGGTCGTCGGCGGCAACCGTGATGTCGCAGGCGGCGAGATGCGACGGCACGTCGCCGTGGTCGATCCGTCCGGTGATGCGCACGCGCGACGACAGCCCCATCCCCGCCGCCTCGCGCTCCACCGCAGCCTGATCGGTTCCCCCGCCAATCATCAGCAGAATCGCATCAGGGACGTGCTGCAGCGCGCGGAGCAGCAGGTCGACGCCATGCCAGCGCCGGAGCACTCCCACCCAGCCAACGATCAGACGCCCCTCCAGGCCATATCGAGCCCGAACGGCCTCGGCGGAGGTGCGAGCTGGATCGAACCGTTCCGGATCGACGCCATTCGGGACGACCACGATGCGGACCCCCGGGCCGGCGACCTCCTCTATCTGACGTCGCAGCGGCGTGGACACTGCCACGGTCACGGTCGCCAGCCGAAACGTACGGCGTTCGAACCGCGCCGCCAGGCGCCGCAGCGTCAGAGGCTCGAACTGGTTCATCGCGGGGGACGAATACAGTGCGTTCACTTCGAGCACGATCGGAATCCCCAATCGCGCCGCCGCCTGGACCGCGCCGACATCGAAGAGCGCATGGCGCTTGTACAAAAGATCGTAAGAGCCGGCGCGCAGCTTCCGCCGCATCGCCTCGAATTCGACGATGTTGGCGCCCAGGGTTGCGACCTCGAACAGGGCCTGCGGCAGCCGCTGACGAACGGCGCCGAGCAGTCCGGGAGCGCCGGCGGCGGAGGGTTGCGCGAGCGACTCGACCGTCACCTCGTGCCCGAGCGCGCGCAGCGCGCTCGCCATGGACGCGATGTGGATACCTTCCGCACCATCAGCGAGCGTTCGATGGTGATACAGAATCCTCACGGGCGCCACTCACCTCGGCAGCACACGATGCAGCCGATCGTAGTCGGGCTCGGGAGCGTCCGTGTAGAAGTCCATGCCGAAGTCGCGGACCACGCGCACGATCCGGCTGATCTGATCCGCGGTCAAGGCGTTCCGCCACCGGCCGGTCGACTGTTTGTGCGCCGCACCCTGCAGCGTCGAGGCTTTCGTCGTCGCGCTCGCGCGGCCGAGCGACGCTTCCATCTCCGCCGGCACCTCGATCCCCCATTGCCTGAACATGGGAACGAGATCGGCAACGCCGCGCGTCGCGAGCGACTCGTACGCGACGACATGGAAGGGGCGCGGATTGATGCTCAGCGGCACGTAGTTCATCAGACACCAGCGCGCGGCAAGCACCTCGAAGGGGTCCTTGAGGCCGCGGCACACGGCGTCGAGATGAGGATATTTCTGCCGCACGGCGCGATGCTTCAGCTTCAATTGGCTGTCGGTCGCGTCGTTCGCCGTCCACCCCTGCGACATCCGCGACACGATCGTGGCGCACGGATGGCGGACGATCAGCACCGACCGGCGAATCGGGAACGTGCCGAGAATCCATTCGATCAGGTAGTTGGCGTGAATCTCCTTGACGATCCAGAGCTTCGGCCTGACCGCGCGCCCCAGCGGGTTGGCGCTGCACGTCCACCAGTTGAGCACCTGTCCGCGCAGCACGCGTTCCATGAACTGCTTCTGCTCCGGTGTACCTTCCCCTGGGGCGAGGATGGCGTTCTTCACCGGAAAGCCGGCGGCCGCCGCGGCGCGCACGCGGTCCTGATGGAGCGGTTCGAAGAGAATGGCGGACTTCGGAATCGTGCTGAGCACTTCGGCGAGCCAGGTCGTCCCGCTCCGCGCCCAGCCAGCGACGAAAATCGTGTCCTCGAGGCGGTAATTGCGGTCGGCGGTCAGCTTGCCGACGAGCGGATTCAGCACCGCACGGGACCCGCGGGTGATGATGGAGCCTGTGGAGTATGAGCCGGATTTCGAGGCGTTGGTCATCGGCGCCCGTCAGCGGAACCTTGCGGGTGTTTTCCGCAGCCGATGATCAGCCGCAACTTGCCGGAACGTTCGCGCTCGATCGATTCGACGCGCTCGAACGCGATCTGCGCGTAGGCGCCATACGACTCCGCAACGCGGCGGCGGACGAATGCCTCGGTGTCGGGGCCGTACCCCGGACCGGGCTGCAGCCGAATCGTGAAGTGGTCGAAATCGTGTTGGGTGACCTGGAACCGCTGGACGCCGAGCCCCTTCTGCTTCACTTCCTCGAAGATGTACATGAAGAACTCGCCGTGGAACATCCGGCCTTCGCGGTTGTAGATCACGTCGTAGGCGCGTCCGAAGACGTCGCCGATCCGGCCGAGCGTGCGCCCGCACGCACACGTTCCGACGATCGGCGAGGCGAAGTCGTTGAGCCGGTATCGCAGCAGCGGCATCGCGAGATTGTTGAGCTCGGTGACGATGATCTCACCGGCGGGTTGGCCCGGGGCAGCCGGCACGATCTCGACGATCAGGTTCTCGGCGCTCATGTGGAGGCTGCCCTTCGCGCACTCGTGCGCGATGTTGCCGAGCTCTCCGCATCCGTATTCCTCGAAGACGCGCCCGCCAAAGCCGCGCTCGATCGCTGATCGGTGCTGCGGCGTGAGCACTTCCGAAGTCGCGATGATGGCCTTTGGCGTGAACCGCCGCGTGCCCGCGCTCTCGAGATAGTTCGCGTATTCAACCAGAATCGACACATAGCCGTACACGTAATCGGGCCGAAACCTGTTGAGCGCCGTCGTGTAAGCGGCCATGTCGCTCTCCGACAGACGGAAGGCGGAGAAGCGGCGCCGGTGCGAGACGAAATCAATGAGCCTGGCGCGAAGGCGGCTCTTGCCGCTGAGCGGGACGCCCCAGAACCGTGCCTGACGATCGCCGATGTCCACGCCACCCCATCGCCAGCCGCGCCACATCGCCGCCAGCTCCTGTGCGGTGGCGCTGCGGGATTTCGTGACGGTGACCGCCTGCCCGGTGGATCCCCCGGTCGTCTTGACCGTCGTGCGCTCCCCGCAGTCGACGATCAGCTCGCTCGCGCGATCGCGGAGATCCGCCTTCGAGAGCGTCGGAAGCGCTGGAAGATCGTCGAGCGTCAGCCGTTTTGGCAGGCGGCTGCGGTCGATGCGCTCACGATACAGAGGCACGCGCGTGGACGCCCACTCCACCAGGGCGTTGAGCTTGCGCTCCTGCAGTTCCCTCACAACCGCCGGGTCCGCCCACTGGCTCTTCTCGAATGCGTTCAGATAGCCGAGGAACCGCTCGCCGCGTGCGAGCGTGACCGGCAGATAGACGCCGTACTTGAAAAAGAGGCGGTCCAGGCTCATCGAACGATCTCGAGTGCGGCTGTGGCCACGCGTGTCACACGCGGTCGATGCGGCGTCAGCTGAAAGGGATCGAACGAAGATTCTATCGTACGGCTGAAGGCGGATTGAGGGGCGCCTCGTGCACCCGGGCGGCGGAAGACGCCCGGGTGTCGAGGCGAGCATGAAGTGGAAATACTACGCGCCAGGCCGCTTCAGCATCCCCAGCACCGTCGTCCGTGACACGTTGTGCAGCATCACGGCATTGCGGTTCCAGGAGTGCATCTCTTTCGGGTTGATGGCGATTTCGCCCGACGTGTCGTACTCGATCTGGAAATCGGAGAACCCGCCTCCCTCGACGTTCGGATAGAGCGCGATGTTGTTATAGAGCTGCACCGGGTCGCGCCGCTCGTCGGCCGCCCAGGCGCTCAGGTAACAGATGTCCTTGTCCAGCCCCTCGACGAAGATCCACACCCGGACCCACGTATCGGGATTGAAGTAGAAGGTGTTGAGCTGCGGCTGCAGCATTTCGCCGTACCATCCCGGGGCCCCGCGCGACGTGCCGGGAGCGACGAACCTGGCCGCCGGCATGGTGAGATACACCTCGGCGAACTGACCCTGATTGGCGGCATGCTGATAATCGGTGCGGATCGCGAGCCACGGCCCGGGATTGATTCGCCACGTCTTGTGGCGGCGGACGTAGCCGTCACCGAGCCACCGGAAGTGCTCGTCGAACCGGAAATCCCAGGTCAGCAGGAGCGAGCCGGTCGACACCCGCATCGGGAGCATCTTGCCCTTGACGTCGGTGGTCACCGGCGCGTTGATCGTCGCCATCGAGCTATCCTGCACCGGGTCGTAGACGATCGGCAGTCGCTTGTCGCTCGATGCCGCGGCGGTCGGAATCGCATCGAGCATCGCCTGCGTTCTCAAGTGATACGCGCCCAGGCAATCGCTGCGCGACGCGAGGCTCTCGTAGTACATGTGCGGAATGATCGCCGCAAACGCCGGCACTCCGCGGAACAACGGCTCCAGCAGGCTCGTGATGATGCGAACGCCTGTCGGCGCCTTCGGCGGCACTGGCACCGCGGGTGGCGGCGCTGGCGGCGGCTCCCCCAGCTTCAGTTCGCACGGTAAATCTGCGGCTATGACGCGGAAATCCGGATAGTCCGGGAGCATGATTGCGCACCCGATAACCATCGCGGATGCCACGAGAAATCTCTTCACCATTTGACCACTCTCCTCCGAGCGTCAATCGATGGATCTTGTTTGACGACGATCGGTGCAAGAGGGACGCCACCGCGAAAATGGCGCAATTTGGCGTGTTCTGCCCGATTCGGGTTCTCTCCCCGCGGGCAGAAATGGAAATAGGGATCACCTAAGCGTGATTGGCGAGCACTTTTTACGTAACCGGTCCGATCCGGTGTGAAAATCGTGGATTTCGCCTTCACCCGAGCGACGGCTACTGTGCCGGCTTCTTCAGCAATCCGGCCACGTCCGCGCGGGGAACGTTGTGCAGGATCACCACGTTCCGGTTCCATGAATGCATCTCCTTCGGGTTGTTGGCGTATCTCCCGAAGTGTCGATACTCGATCTGGAAGTTGCCCAGCCCATTCGGATTGGGAATCAAGCGCAATCTTGTCATACAGCTGCACGGGATCGTGTTTCTCGTCCGCCGCCCACACACTCAAGTAGCACACATCCTTGTCCAGGTCCTCCACGAAGATCCATGCGCGCACCCACGTGTTCGGCTCGAAGTAGAACGTCGCGCGCTGCGGCTGCAGCATCTCGCCGAACCAGCCGGGCGCGCCGCGCCGCGTGCCGGGACCGAGGAACCGCTTCGCAGGCAGGCTGAAGAGCAGTTCGGCGAATTTGCCCTGATTCGACGCGTGCTTGTAGTCGGTCCGGATCGCGAGCCACGGACCAGGATTGATCCGCCACGTCTTGTGACGGATCACGTTGCCGTTCTTGGTGAAACGGAAGTTCTCGTCGAACTTGAACTCCCACGTGAGCAGCATGCTGCCGGAGTTGACGCCAATCGGCAGCATCTTTCCCTTGATGTCGGTGCTCGACGGCGCGTAAGATCTCGACCCTCGCCGCATCCTGCTGGGGATCGTAGACGATGGGCCGCTTCTTGTCGCTTCGCTTGCTGGCCGTCGCGACCTTGTCCAGCTCGGCCTGCTGCCGCAAGCTGTACGCCGCTACGCAATCTGAGCGCGACACGAGACTCTGGAAGTACGCGTGCGCGTTCGCCGGCTTGTCGTTCGCCGTCGAGGCGCGGTCGACGTTCGGCCGCGCTGTGCATGGCTGACGCGCCGCCGTCGCGTCCTTGACGGTGTCGTCCGGCGCCGCCGCCCCCTTCTCGCGCTGGGCCGCTTTCGCCGCCTTTTTCTCCGCCTTGGTCTGTTTGGCTGGCGGGCTCTGGTTTGCCGCCTGGCTGGAGACCAGCGACATCGACCCGAGCATGACGATCGCCACCGCCGCGCCTTTTCCGAGCATCTTCACCATTGTCTACCGCCGCCTTCCTCTTGCATCAAAAAAATCGACCTCACGTCGTCAGCAGCTGCGCCTCGACCGCCAGCGTGTCGCGCACCGGCGGCCGCTCGAGCGCCGCCACGATTTCGCTCCGTCGCGTCACGACGTCCGTGAGGCATCGCGCCAGCGCCTGCGTGTCTTCCGCGGGGTACTTGATGACGCCCGCAGGCCGGTTGTTGTTCTCGGTCGCCACGACGGGCACTCCCAGCGCGAGCGCCTCCATAACCGACGAGCACACGCCGTCGCTGATGTGGGTCCGGAGATACACGGTCGAGCGTCCCAGCGCCTGCAGGAACGCCTCGTGCGGCAGATCCTCGACGACCAGCAGCCGATCGGCGAGGCCCAGCTCCGCGATCCTCGTTTGCACGGTCTCCGAGATCCCCGGATCGGTATGGCCGGCCACCCCGCAGAGGACGAGCCCGGCATCCGGATGCTGCGCCGCGAACCGCGCAAACCCCTCGATCAGCGCTTCGGGATAGAACAGCCGGCGCCACTTCGTGTACGAGAACACGATGTGATTGAAACGCCGGTAGAAGTCCTCCAATTGCTCGGGCAGCGCCCCCGCCGTCGATTCGAGGGTACTGCGTGCTGAACGCAGGAATCGGCACGACCTTCGCGGGATCCACGCCGTACTCCACGATCTTCGCTTTGACTTCCTCGCTGTTGCAGATGATCGCGCGCGGCAGCTTGAACAGCACCCAGAACACCGGCAACAGCAACGGATATTTCGGACGCGGGAAGTACACCTGTTCGATCCCCGCGTGGAAGGTCAGAAACGACCGCCGCCCGGACACCAGGTTGATCAGCTGCGCCGCGATCGCGAGCGCAAATCCCTTCGGCGATGCGCCGTTGGCGTGCACGTGCGCGACCAGGCCCTGTCGTGAGAACCTCCAGACCTTCCGCACGTAGTCGAATCCACCCAGCACCGTTTCGTATTCGTCGCTCGGGATCGCGCGGCTCGATCCGATGTTCAGGACGACGCAGCGATGGCCGCGCTGCTCGAGATACTTCTTCAGGAACTGGACGCGCACGCCCCATCCGGCGCGCGGCGGCGGATACGACGTGATTTGCAGGATGCCGGGGCTCGAAGCCGCCGGCTGCTGGACGTTTCCGGGTGCGACGTTTACGGTCATGGTCAACGACGGCCGCCTTGTGCGCCAGCGGGCATCTGCGGATCGGCAGCCGCGGCATCGCGCAGCCGGGCGTACAGACCCGCCAACCCGCGCATCGTCGATGGCTGCTCCGCCGCGCATCCGCAGCACGGCCAATGGTGCGTCTGTGTCGATCAAGAAAGGTTCGTTCGGCTGACGGCCGGCAATCAGCACATCCTCGGACGTCCGGCCGCGCACGCATGCGGTCAGCGCTTCCCCGGAGCGGGCGGTCGTAGCCCGGCGGCCGGTGCCGGCGCCCCGCTGCCGATCCGCGACAATCGTCAAAAGGGCCGCATATGCGCGGGAGCACCTGAACTCGAGGCCCAGCCTGGGAGCGGCCTCGCGCACGCCGAGACTCTGCGCGATCCAGCCGTCGCGCGGGTCCGCCCCGCCCGACATCAACACAGGAGTCACGTCCTCGGTGCACGCCCACGCAAGCTCGAAACGCCGGTTGAAGAGGACGGCGCCTGACCCATCGGGCTCGAGCAGTCCCGGCGCGAACTGGTAATTCGCCTGCACGGTGTGCGCGCCGGAGCCGAGCAGCTCGTCGAGCAGCACGAGATACCCATCGTCGCGCAGCCACGCGGTCCGGCGGTGCACGATGCCGCCATCCGCGCGCGCGTAGCCATCGTGGCTTCCGCGCGCCCACGCGAGCGACGCATCACCGCTCCAGCCTTCCGGCTGCGCCGCGTAGGTGTGGCTCCACGCCATCTTCGAGAGGTGACGGGCCTGATCGCGCGCGTCGACGGTCAGCGTGTTGTGGGCGCCGGTCTTCCGGAAATGCACTTCCCACTCGGGTTCGCCGTTGTAGCAGAAGAACCCGGGATCGACGAGCACTTCCTCACCGTCGAATGCGGCGACAACCGACAGACAGTCGGCGTGTCCGTGCGCCGCACTGGGGACATCGTCACGCCGCAACCCCGCCGCCTGCTCGCCGCAATCGAAACACAGATAGTCCGCGGTGGCCGACCAGTCGCTCCTGACGACGTAGTAGCCGCTCGCCGGGAGCGCCGCGGCACGTGCTGGCTCCTCGGACGCGATGCGCTGGAAGGTGCGCAAGCCGTCCACGCCAAGCAGCCACAGCGCGTCTTCCCAGAAACGGCCCGCCGCGAACTTGAAGTCGGCACGCGAGAAGAGCACCGCGCCGACGGCGTAATACGGACGAAAATCCCAGAACCGCAGATGCTCCAGCCTGATCGGCTTCCCATCGTCGGCGCCGCCGATTCGCGGCAGGCGGCCGTCGGGCTGCACCAGCGCGATCGAGAACTCGAGCGCCTTTTCGACGATCTGCTGAACGCCGCGCGAGAACTCGATGCCGGCACGGCGACCGAGGATGATCGACAGCAGATAGAACCCGAGCGTCGCGTGGTGGTAGAAGGTCGATTGTTCCACCGTGCCGCCGTCGGCATGGAACTGCTCGCCTGCCGTCGATTCCATGATCGACTTCGCGCGATCGACCCACGCCGCCGATTCGCGAACTGCCGGCATCATCAGGCCAAGCGCGAAGAGCGCCGCGGCTTCACCGATCAGGTGGTTGTAGGGGCTCGAATAGCGTTCGAGATGCCGGTAGATGAAGCGGCCGTGATCGTAGAGTCCCGTCAGCCACAACTCATGGGTCTCGCGATCGACCATGCCGGCCGCGCGAACCAGCTGATACGCCCAGAGCCAGGAGTAGGCGCGGAAGGCCGGCTCGAGCGCGCACGCCCACGGCGCGCCGGTGGCGTAGGGCACCGCCGCATCCCAACTCCGGAGCATCGCGTGCAGCGCGTCCGCGTGACCGCGCGAGCCGTCGAGGAACGCGGCCTTGGCGAGATCGACGAAGAACTGGTGGCGGTTCAGTTCCCAGACATGCTTGACGTCGCCGTACCCGATGTTGCCGCCATTGACGGGAACGTCGCGGTGATAACGGCGCGGCCATTCGGCGCCGCTGACTGGATCCGCATGCCAGTGGATGTCAGGGCCGAGCCGGAACGTCTCGCCGAAGAACTCGAACTCGTGTCGCGCGGCCGCGTCCGCCACCGTTCGGGCCTTTTCCAGTTCGCTGGGAAACTGTTCCTGGAAGACAGCTCGGAACGCGCCGGGATCGTTCTGCCACGCAAAGAACCTCTCGCCCGTCTGCTGGGCCAGGGCGTCGATCCAATCGTCGCGCTTCGCAATCCCGGGGACCAGGGCCGCGCGGAGGCGATCGCGGGGCGCCAGCGATCCGCGCTGGTGAGCCGATCGTTCAATCGTCGTATACGCGCGGTATGTCAGGCGGTGGGCAATCTCGCCCGGCGACATCGCCTTCAGTTTGAGGAGCCGATTGACGCTCATCGGCCTGCCAGTGCCCGCAACGCGGCGGCCGGTTCCGACGCCGCCTGCGCGCGTGCGCGAATCCGCTGGTTGTAGTGCGCGACCAGACGGTCGTGCAGCGCGTCACACAGCGCCCGAATCTCCGGGTGGATGTCGGGGTATCCCGTTTCGAGCCGCTCGATTCCTTGATCGCCTCGACGGCTCGCTCCGGCATCGGCGTGCCGATGAAGTCGAACAGCTCCGCGAACCGCCGCCGCGGATCGCCAACCAGATCCTCGTAGCGGACGAGCAGGACATCCGGCCGCGCGTCAGCGCCCAGGTCGAAGAAGAGGCCGTTGCGCAGGTACCACATGACCACGTCCGCTTCGTAGGCGGACATGTCGTCGCGGTAGAGCCGCTTCACCACCGCGAGCTTTTCCTCCGTGAGTCCGCCTGCGCGCCACGCCGCCGCTTTCAAATCGCCGGTCGCGAGGCGCCGCAGGCCCACCGGTCCCGACTTCCACTTGACCGATGCCGACAGCGACGCGCCCTGGTAGTGGCGGAAGATCCAGACCGCCTTCGATCCCGGGAACCGATCGAGCAGCTCGTGAACGCGGTGCGTCTCGCAAATGGGTTTCAGCACCACGATCGGAGACGGGCTCCGCCGGACCTGCGCCGCCACGTAGTCGAGGGGCTGGAGCATCACCTTCTCGAAGTACGGCGCGGCGCCTTCGCTGTACATCGAGATCGCCGGCGAGTAGTCCATGATGTGCAGCGGCAGGCGGGTACCCGAACGCTGGGAGCCGACGACGAAGACGACGCGGGTCGCGGGACGGCCGCCGGCAGCCATGGCGCGCAGCCAGTGCTGCGTGGTCTTGATCGCCCGCGGCAGCTTGCGGGCGATGCGGCGCCGGAACGAGATCGGTGCAGGCATCAGACGTAGCCGAACGCGCGATTCAGGCGCCCGGCCGCCCGCTCGAACGCCTGAATATCGTTGGCAGAGAGATCGCGGCGCCACCGCTCGTCTTTTCGGATCCCGCGCTGGCTCCGGTTGAACAGCATCGGATTGCCCGGAATGTTGTGCACCGGGCGGCTCCACAGCGTCAGCATCGCCGGATCGAACTCGAGCTCCAGGAACTCGCAGACGCGCCGCAGCTCGGCCGCCGGATCCTCGCACAGCGCTTCATATCGAACTCCGAGCTTCCGCCGATCCGGAACGGTTCTCAGCATCATCCGAAGGTTCTGGTTGTCGCGCTTCCAGATCCGTGCGGCCATGCTGGCGGACATGTTGTCATGCCGGCGCATCGCGGATGCCGCGACGGCGCGGCCGTCGCGCACCAGATGGAGGATCCGCATGCGCTCCGGGCGCAGCATGTAAAGGAGCTTGAGCCGAACCGGCGATTTCGACGAGTCGATCACGTAGCGGGCGTTGCTGACCTCGGCCATCGCGTCGGCGACCGTCCAGCTGTTCCCGGCGATCTGCGCATAGCTCGCGGCTCTCGGCGACAGAGCGCGGACCATGCTGACCGCTGTTGCGGTGCCGAGGGCCAGGCTGACTTCGAGAGGCTCGGGAACGATCCGCAACGGTTTCTTCCAGCGGACGTCCGGGTCGTAGACCTCCAGGCACTCTTCGCCGTTGCGAAGGATCAGCAAGCGGTTGGTCGCGGGATCCTTGAGGCGCCACTTGAAATCGCGCACGCCGCGCCGCGTCACCGTCGCGCCCTCACCCACGCTCACGCCGGCCGCCGCCAGCCGTGCGCGCAGCTCGGACGGGATCGCTTCGCCGTCGACGAGCGGTTCGCCGAGCACTCCGGACAGGCGGAGCATTGGCTGCTGCGGCGGCAGATCCGTGTGGCACTCGTCCCACCGGATCCTCGAGGCCTGGCTGCGTTCCCGTGTGATGACGGCGCGCACCCGGTTCCAGTAGTCGCAGGCCGTCACCGTGGCCCCGCACGCGCACACGCGGTCGGGCGCATGGAGGGTCAGCCGGTTCATCTCCCCCGCGCTGCACACCTGGGAATGGTTTCCCAGCAGCACGTCGAGCAGCGTCGAACCGGAATGACCGGCGCTGGCCACCGCCACGAGAGTCACGTCACGCACCCGTCAGTCCCCCGTGCTCAGGCAGTACGTGCGCGGACCGCGCTCTTGAGGCCGGTTGACGACACGCCTTCGGTGTAGGGCAGCACGACGAACTGCCGTCCGTTCTCGCGCATCCACGTCTGGCCGATCTCCCACCCCGCCTTCTTGTCGATGTCGCTGCCGTGAACCAGGATGTGCGGTGCGAGCCGCTGCAGCACGGGCGTCGCGTTGGTGTCGTCGACCTGCACGACGTCGTCGACCATTCTGAGCGCGCGGATGAGCTCGAGCCGCTGTTCGAACGGCATGACCGGACGCGGCTTGTAGCGCTCGGCGGCCTCGTCGGTCAGCACACCGACGACCAGCTTGTCTCCGAGCTCTCTGGCACGGCGCAGAAGATTGAGGTGCCCGACGTGCAGGATGTCCCACACGCCCGCCGTAAACACCACGCACTGCTCGCTGGATTTCATTGATTCACCTCGAACCGCTCGCGCGTATTCCAGAATCGACAGGTAGCCATCGCGGGCCGCCAGCCCTTCGAACAGCACGCGATGCAGCGTGTCCACCATCGGCGTCTCGAGATCGAACGCGGACTTGATCTCGAACAGCGCCTTGGTCGTCTTGACGCCCTCGGCCACGCGCCCGTTCAGCGCCGCTTCCGCCTCCTCGAGCGACGCGCCGCGCCCGAGATGTTCGCCGAGCCGCCGGTTGCGGCTGTGCTCGCTGAGCGACGTCGCCATCAGGTCGCCGATGCCCGACAGGCCGAAGAAGGTCTCGCGGTGGCCGCCCATCAGGACGCCGAGGCGCACCATTTCCGCGAGCCCGCGGGCGATGACCGCCGACTTGGTGTTCGCGCCGTAGCCGAGCCCGTCGCCGATGCCGGCGAGAATCGCAATCACGTTCTTCAGGGCGCCGCCCAGTTCCGTGCCGGCGAGATCCGGGCTCTCATACACTTTGAAACACGGCGTCGAGAACGCGTCGCGGAGCAGCGGCAGGTGGCGATAGCTGCTGCAGGCGACGACGGCTTTCGACGGCACGCCTCTGACGACTTCCCACGCGATGTTCGGTCCCGACAGGACCCCCACGGGGTTCGGCTGCTTCAGTTCCTGGAACACGATCTCCGAGCAGCGGGCGCCAGTCCCTTCCTCGATCCCTTTGGCGAGATTCACGATCACGACGTCGGCGCCGACGAAGGGGCGCACTTCCCGCAGCACCGAACGCAGCGACTGCGCCGGGATGGCGAACACGGCGAGATCAGCGTCGGTCAGCGCCTCCCCCAGCGCGGTGACGCCTCGAAGCTCCGGGTGCAGCGACACGCCGGGCAGATACCGGGGATTCTCTCCTTGTGCGTTCACCGCTCTGACGACATCCGGCTCGCGTGCCCACAGCCGGACCGAGAAGCCGCGGCCGGCCAGCAGGTGTGCCACGGTGGTGCCCCAGCTTCCCGCGCCGGCAACCACGACGCGCTCGAACGAACGGGTGGGCATCATCACGATCGAACCTCCGGGGTGGATCGCGCGGACGCACGATACGTGTCGTGTACCGGAGTGCGGCGGCGGATCATGCTCTCCAGCACCGCAACCAGCTCTCGCGTGCGAAGCTCGCCGTCGAACAGCGCCAGGGGCGTCGAGGGTGCGAGCGCCGCGGTGTTGGTGACGAGGAGCTCAATCGCGCGCTCGATGCCCGGTTGGTCGTCGGGCAGGACGGCCAGCCCGCGGCCGCTCGCGCGCACGAGCTCGGATGTCTCCCCCTGCTCGGCGATCGCGAGGATCGGGCGTCCGGCCGCGAAGTACTCGAACAGCTTGCCGGGAATCGAGACCGTCGTCCCTGGCTGGAGCAGCAGCAGGCACGATGCCGACACCATTTCGCGGAGAATCTCCTTCCGCGGCTGCGCGGGCGCCATTTCGACGATGCCCTCGAGCCCGAGCCGGGTCCGCTCCGCGGCCATGTCGAAGCCGCCCAGCGCCACGCGCCCGATCTGCCTGAAGCAGAACGTGCGCGCATCGATGACGCCACGGTCCCGCAGCGACGCGAGTGCGTTGAAGAGCGCGGTCGGCTTGCGGCCGCCGTACAGCGAGCCGGCATGCAGCAACGTGAAACGTCCATCGTGTGGCAGCGGCGCAATCCCCTCGAACTCGTTCCGGTCGCATCCGTTCCGCACCAGATGGAACTTCGAGGCGGTCACATGGCGGTAGAAAGCGGTGTACTCGTCCATGTTCGTGCGGGTCGTGAACACGACGGCATCGGCGCGGCGGATCACGCCTTTCTCGAGCACATCCGCGGCGCGCGCCGCGATCGGCAGACGATCTTCACGCCACGGCGCGCGGGCCCAGGGATCGCGGAAATCGGCCACCCATGCGCAATTCAGCGCGGTCGCAATAGCCCGCGCCACGAGCTGGCCGGTCCATGGCGGCGACGTCGAATACACGACGTCCGGCAATTCGCGAAGTGTGGTCTTCAGGCCGGCGGCAACCGCCGGCACCAGCCACCCTACGTGAGGATCGGGGATTCGCATCACCCCGTCCAGGCGCTGTTTCGCGCGCCGGAGGCGCTTTGACAGGCTCTCGTGCGCGTCGGCCGCGGCGCCGTTCGCGTCGGACTGCGGCGCCGGCGTGGCAGCCGCCGCCTTGTGCGCGCGCTTCAACAGCGCGGAAACGCGCTGGAACGGCCGCAGGACCGGCGCGCGGACGACCTTGACCGCGGGCGGCACGCGCGACAGCAGGTCGAGATCGATTGGATAGCCCGCCGCATACGTCTTCTGCGTTCCGGTCAGCACCGTGACGTCCCACCCGCCCTCGACGAGTTGCCGCACGAGCCGGAGCGTCCGGTGCGTGCCGATCGAGCCCTCGGGCGGAAAGTGATACGCCACCACGAGGACCCGCGGACTCGCGCCGTGTCGGCCCGCTTTCGCCCCGCCGTGCACGCGACCCGTCGTCATGATGCCGCGTACCCGAACCGTTCGTGGAAGGAACCGGCGACGGCAAGCGCGGCCGCCTGTTCCTCGCTCGTCAGCAGCTGCCGCCAGCTTTCATCGAAGCGGATGCGAATCTGTTCGTTCCGCCGCATGTTGTTGCCGAGCACGTGATGTTCCCGCGAGATCACCGACTCGGGCGGATCGATCGCCTCGACGCCGCAGAACGCGTAGGCGCGCTTCAGCCACGCGCGCGGATCGCTGGCACAGGTCCTCGTACCGCAGCAGCATGACACGATCTCAGGCAGCTCCCGTGTGATGTGCTCCACCGCCTCCAGCTGCCTGCGCCAGGTGAGCGCGGACGCCGCGACAGGCTCGCCGCGCTTCTTCGCGGAGGATGCGTATCCCCTGACGTCCCGAACAAGCTCGCACCACCTTCACATCCAGTTCCGGCGTCTCGCAGAAGCTGGTGGAGACGCATGCCGCGCTTCGAAGTGTCGAAGAACACGTCGGCGCCGGCGACGCTCAGGACGGTGCGGATGAACTCCACGTTGACCTGACGCACGCGGTCCATGCGCGCCTGGTGCGCCGGCAGCACCGCGGTAACGGCCTTCTGCAGCAGGCGCCACGCCGGCTTCGCGGAATAGCGGCTCAACAGCTTGTGCGCGACGCGTCCTTGATAGCGAAAGTCGTTGGACCACTCCAGCGGACTGAAGTCGAACCCCGCCCCGCTCACGCCGCGGAAGACCTGCTGCCAGAACGGGCAGTCCTCGTACGACAGCCCGCACGTGCACGTGACGTTCGTGCGGCGCTGCCGCTGCTGCTTCCGCTTGAACGCCGTTTCCCCCACGCTGACGATGCGCGGATGCGAGTCGAGGAACAGCGCCAGCAGTGTCGAGCCCGTATGCCCGGATCCCGCAAGGTAAACGACCCGCAACGGTTTCGAGCCCGCCATCAGCCCCTGCCCACGGTATCGTCGGTTTTCGACGGGACGCTGGGCTCCCCCTTGTCCGTCGTGCGGGGCCGCGGCTTGAACGCGAAACGCTCGACCTCCAGCGCGAACAGCAGATCGTCGAGACGCTCGGCCACCTGCACGCGCTCCAGCGCGAATGGATCGCTGGCGGCGCTGGCAAACCCGTTCCGTGAGGTCACCGCCGCGGTATACCCCGCGCGCATCACAATTTCCTGCAGTTCGGGTGTGAAGTACCGCTCGGCGCCGCCGTTCGGATACGAGAACATCGCGATCGGCTCGCCCATTTCCTTCTCGAGCCTCGCCTTCGAGCCCTCGATCTCGGCCGCCGCCGCGGCGAGCCCGCGCTGGGCAGATTCGGATGCGTCACGGTGTGCGCGCCGATGATCATGTGGAGATCGCGCATCTCGCGAATCTGATCCCACGTCAGCATCGGCGACGCCACTGACGGGTTCTTCGCCGCCGCCCGAAGCTGCTGTCGCAGCGACTCGCGGACGGGAATGGGATGCGATTTGAAGACCTTGGCGAGCCGCCGCACGGCGGCCTGGCGCTGCTCGGGCGTGCCGATCGCAAGCTCGACGTGCAGGCTGCCCTCGCGCAACTCGACGAACGGCCGTGTGATCGCGCTCGATCAGCGCTGGTGTCTCAGCGGGCCAGAACGGCTCGCCGTCGGTCATGCAGCCGGTCGTGATGTAAAAGGTCGCCGAGCATCCGTGCTTGTGCAGCACCCTCGCCGCGGCGAGATTGTCCGCATATCCGTCGTCAAACGTGATGACCACGGCGTTGGGCGGCAGCGGTTTGCCCTCCCGCAGCGCGTCGGCGACGATCGTCAACGGCAGCACCGCATAGTTGCGCGCGAGGTAAGCCACGTGCTCCTCGAAGGCGGCCGGCGAGATGCAGATGGACGGATCCGCGTAGCCGACGTCGGGCGCGCAGATGGCGTGATATCGAAGGATCGCCACGTAGCCGGTCGGCTGCACCCGGCGGAGCGCCGAATACAGCCCGCCCTTGCGCATGGCGGTCTTGGCCGACGGTGCGATTGCCGCGCGCATCGAACGCAGCAGCCCGGGACGACGACGAACGTGATTCGAGCTCATGCCCTGCTGACTCCCACGGGAAGACGCGAACGCGCGAAGCGCCGCCAGGCCACCGACTGGCGGCCCAGGATCCCGCGCGCAAATCCGACGGCGGCCGCCGCGTGCACGAGGCAGAAGTAATGTGCGAGCCCGACGAGGCTCCATCGCCGGAGCGCCGGCACGCAGCCGAGCAGGCCGAGCGTGAGAAAGGCCAGCTGCACCACGGTCGCCCAGAGGAAGACGTTCGAGTGCTGCGCCAGCACCATCGAGGCCACCAGCGCGACGACGGCGAACACCGGCGACAGCCAGCGGAGCGCCTTGTGCGACACCAGCGCCGAGAAGCACCTGCAGGTTCGACGCCGGCGACCGCGCTGTCGCGGCGCAGCAGGAACTGCACGGCGCCGGCGACGACCCGCGACTTGCGCGCGAACTCCTCGGCCGCCGTCTCCGACCCCCGCTCGTGGGCGATCGCCCGCTCTTCGAAGACGACGCGGCGGCCGGCGCGGACGACCGCCATCGGAATCGCCATGTCGTCGAGAATCGTGTCGGACGGCGGCGAGCACGAAAAGCGATCGCGGCGGATCGCATACAGCGCGCCGTCGACGCCGATCATCGATCCGAGCTCCGACTCCGCGCGCTGGAGCGCGCGCTCGTAGCGGTAGTAGAGATCCTCGGAGCGCGCGAGCGCCGCCCGGTCGCCAATCAGCACGACGTCGCCGCTCGACCGCGCCGACCGCGCTCGTCGGCGAAATTGCTGCACCAGCGCGCGGACCGCGCCGCGGTCGCAGGAACGTGTTCGCGTCCGAGAAGACGACGATCTCGCTGTCGATCTGGAGCATGCCGTCGTTGATCGCGGCAATCTTGCCGCGCCGCTCGGGGAACTCGATCAGACGCACGCCCTGCGGCGCAAACGGCCGCACGATCTCGTTGGTGCCGTCGCCGAACCGTCGGAAGCCACGACGATCGACAGCCGGTCCGTCGGATAATCGAGCTCCAGGGCAGTTCTGCAGTTTTGCCTCGATCACCGACGCCTCGTCGTTGCGCGGCGATGAAGAGGCAGACCGACGGTTCGATCGCCGACTTGCGAATCGGCCGGCGGCGGAGCGGTCGCACCAGCGCCAGCAGCGAGCGGGTACCCGGCGTAGACGTAGCCAGCAGCACGCCAATCGACGACCAGAAGATCGCGCGCCGCACCGCGGCGGAATCGGTCAGCGAGCAACACCGCGATGGCGGCGGCGCTGGCCAGGATCGCCAGCGTCAGCGTGATCATCCCAACGCCCGGGTACAGCCGCATGGCCGCGGCATCCGCCGTCGCTCGTTGCTCTCGGCGTCGTCCACACTCCCGATACGCGGCCGATGGTTCCCCTGAAGATGCCAACCAGCGACGCCGCGCTGATCACCACGTAATACCAGGCGAAGCCGATGATGCGCCGCGTCGGCTTGACGAGGCTCAGCGCCGCACCGGCGCCGACCCCGACCGCGACCCATACGAGGGATGCCCCGGACTCCTGCCAGGCGACCCATGCCGCGGAGAACGCGCCAAGCATGAGAAACACGCCCGGTCAGCCAGCGCAGCACCTTGTGCGACACGAGCGACAACGCGAAGATGCCGACCTGGAAGGGATTGAGCACGCCCGGCGCCTGGAAGACGGCGCGCCAGCTCCGGCTGACGATTCGCACGCGGCGGCGGTATTCACGGACCGCCGTGCCCCGCCGTCTCTTCGTAGCAGATGGCTTCCGGCTCGTAGACCGCGCGCCAGCCGGCCGCGACGATCTGCAGCGGGTTGAGGAAGTCGTTGATCGCGTCCTCCGGAAGCGTCTGCCAGAGCGACCGGCGGATGGCATAGATGGCGCCGTCGCCGCCGACCATCGAGCCGACGGCCGTTTCGAGCCGCTTGATGTAGCATCTCGTAGTCCCAGTAGGCGCGCTCGCCGACTTCGCCGCGGCCGTCCGGCTGCCGCCGAGGTAGCGCGCCTCGCCGGTGACGCAGCCAACCGCCGGATCCGCGAAGTTGCGAACCAGCATCCGGATCGCGTCGCGCTCGTACATCGCGTTCGCGTCCGAGAACACCACGACGTCGCCGCTCAGATCGGGGCACGACGCGGTTAGCCGGCCGTCTTCCCGCGGCGCTGCTCCTGGCGGCAGAGGCGCACGCCGCGCCCGGCGAACTCGGTGACGATCGCATCGGTTCCGTCGTCGACGCGTCGGAGATGACGACGATCTCGAGTTTGTCCGGCGGGATAGTCGAGCGCCAGCGAATTCTCGCAGCTTCTCGCCGAATCGTCGCCGCTTCGTTGTAGGCCGAGATGACGAGGCTGACCGTCGGCAGATCGTCGCCGCGGCGGATCGGCCGCGCGCCGCGCATCCAGGCGACGATCTGGCAGCAAGCAGCGGGTAGCCGGCATAGACGTAGACCAGACGCGCCAATCGAAAGCACCAGGAGCGTGCATCATCGTCAGCACGGGAATGCCCCGCACGATGCTGGGACCGAGCGCGGTGGCGACCGGCACCGGAAGCCGCCGCCACAGCGCAGATGCGCCGGCCGAACTTGGGTTCTGCGGGTTGAGGTCGGCACGGCACCGGCCGGCCCGGCGTCCAGTATTCCCACACCAGCGGCGCGGCTCGGCGCCCCACTGCTTCTTGAACTGAAACGTGCCTTCGTCCGGGCGTCGCAGCGCCCGAACTCGAAATGCCGGCAGCCGCTCGCGATCGCCAGCTGAAGCATCTGCCAGTAGAGAAAGATGTTCGACGCACGTGGTGTTGAACTCGCGCAGGGCCGACGCCCAGGGAACTTCCATCCACGCGCCGCGCCAGTGCACGACGCCCGCCGCAACCGGCTGCTCGCCTCTGAACACGACGACGAATGCGCGCGTGGACTCCGGCGAACGTCGGGAGCACCTCACGAAAGACCGGCGGCCGAACACCGGCGTGCCGAGATCGCGCATGTTGTGCGCGAACACTTCGTAGAAAGCTCGAACCAGCTCGGCGCCGCCGGTCACCGACGTGAGGTGGCTCTTCTCCGCCTTGCGCACCTGGTTGCGGACCTTGCGATCGAGCGCGGTCCACTGCGCAGTCCACCGAATCGAGCAGCGTGAGCGTCATGGCGACCTTGTGACGGCGTTCGCCGCAGCTCGGGAAACTGGCGCCGGGTGTGGCGCAGCTCGAGATAGCGTGCCGCGCGGCTCGCTTTCGCGATCGCCGTCGCCGACTGGATCAGCGCCGCCGCGCCCTGCGCGTCGTCTGCCAGCACGCCGCCGGCGTTCAGAAACGGAAGCGAGACCGCGAATGCGTGCCGAACAGCCGGCTGCGCAAGACCACCAGCGGCAGCACGCCGGTTACGGCGCCATCGCGCCTCGGCCGCGAGCATCCGTGACCTCATGGCCGAACGCCCGTCCGATCAGGTGCGGCCACGCCGCGCGATGGTAGGCCGACGCATCCGGACGCGAGGCGACGTAGGCGTCCCATTCGGACGCGGAAAGATCCTCGCGCGGCTCCAGAGCGACCGCCTCGCGCCGAGCGGGGGTCAACTCCGCAACGTTCATACGAGCGCCGCCGCCGAGACGACCGACGTGCCGCACCGGTCGAGTGGTAGGTGAACCCTGCGGCGACCACGTCTGCGAGCGGATCCAGCACGTTGCGCGCGTCGACGATCACCCGGCCGCTCATGACCTCGCGCAGGAGCTCGAGGTCGAGGCCGCGGAACTCGTTCCACTCGGTGATGATCGCCACCGCATCGGCGCCCGATGCCGCATCGTACGCGTCGGTGGTGAAGGTCAGCTCCCCGGCAACAGGTCCGAGGGCGGCGCGGGCCTCGTCGACCGCCACCGGGTCGCACGCGCGCACGTGCGCACCGGCCGCGGCGAGCGCCCGGCACAGATGGAGCGCAGGGGCCTCACGCACGTCGCTCGGTGTTCGGTTTGAAGGCCAGGCCCAGCAGCGCGACCGTCCGTCCGCGCACGCCGTCCGAGCGCCTCCTCCATCTTCTCGAAGGTGATGGCCTTCTGGCGTTCGTTCACCTGGATGGCGTTCTCGACGATGAGCTGCGGCACGCCCAGCTCGGCGCCGAGCGCGACCAGGGCGCGGGTGTCCTTGGGGAAGCACGAACCGCCAAAACCGGGTCCAGGGTGGAGGAACTTCGACCCAATCCGCTTGTCGAGGCCCATGCCCTTGGCAACGCCGTGCACATCTGCGCCGGCGCGGTCGCACAGATTGGCAATCTCGTTCATGAAGCTGATTTTCACCGCCAGAAAGGCATTCGACGCGCACTTGATCATTTCGGCCGTCGCCACGTCGGTCATGAGCACCGGCGTCTCGATCAGGTACAGAGGCCGGTAGATCTCCTTCATGACCGCGGCGGCGCGCTCGCTCGACGTGCCGATGACCACGCGATCGGGACGCATGAAGTCGCTGACCGCCGAACCCTCGCGCAGGAACTCGGGATTGGACACCACGTCGACCTCGGCCCCGGCAGGCGCCCATTTGCCGAGCAGCTCCGCGAGCCAACGGCCGGTGCCGGCGGGAACCGTGCTCTTCGTCACGATGACGCGATGCTTGCCGTCGAGATACGGTGCGATGCTGCGGATCGCGCCTTCAACCTGCGACAGGTCCGCCGCGCCGTTGGCGCCTTCGGGCGTGCCGACCGCGAGCAGCACGACGACCGCGTCGCGAATTCCGTACGCCATGTCGGTGGTGAAACGCAGGCGCCCCGCGCCGGCATTGCGCTGCACGAGCTCCCCGAGCCCGGGCTCGAAAAACGGCACCTCGCCGCGTTGAAGCTGCTCGATGCGCTGCGGGTTCGCGTCCACACAGACGACCGTGTGACCGAAGTCCGCAAGGCATGCCCCGCTGACGAGGCCGACGTATCCGGTGCCGACCACTGCGATATCCATGTCTCTCCTCAGGATCAGTTCAGATGTTGCCTACCATAGATAGGGCAGCGGCTCGCCGGCGGCCGCCGCCGGTTCGAGATGCGCATCCAGGTGGCGAAGGATTGATGTCATCGGGCCGAATCGAAAATCTTTCAGCATCCGCGCGCAGGCGCGCCTCGGTCTTGTCGAGATTCCGATAGTGCCGGAACCGGCCGAGCAGGCCTGCCGAAAGGCGCGGCTGGTCCGGATCGATTTCCCACGGGTGGATATAGAAGATCGCCGGCCGCTGCTCGCTCGCGATTGATGCGCGAGATGCCCCATCGCGTCCAGCCGTAGGGCAGGATGCGGAAATAGCCGCCGCCGGCGACCGGAAAGTTGAACGGACCCCAGCGAACGGTCGACGCCGGCGCCTCGAGAATCTCCCCGCGCTCCCGGTCGATCCGATACGGCGTGCCGCGGGGACAGCGGGATGCCGTACCGATCGTGACGGATCGGGAAGATGCTGGCGTCGTAAGTAAAGCCTTCGTCGATCAGGATGTCGAGCGCCCACAGCGACCGCGGCGTCACCGAGTAGCTCGGCGCGCGATAGCCGCGCACCGCGACGCCGGCCGCCTGCTCCATCACGCTCTTCGATCGGCGGACGTCCTCGCGAAACGTCGACGGCGTCAGGTCGTAGACCAGGCGGTGCGCGTAGCCGTGTGACGCGAGCTCGTGGCCCGCCGCCGCGATCCGCCGCACCAGTCCGGGATAACGCTCGGCGACCCAGCCGAGCACGAAGAACGTGGCGCGCACGTCGGTGTCCTGCGAAGATGTCCAGCAGCCGCTCGGTGTTGGCGACGACGCGGCTCTCGATCGCGTCCCAGTTCGAGCGCGGCAATACGCCGTCGAAGGCGCTGACGTGGAAGTAGTCCTCCACGTCCACCGTCATCGCGTTGAGCACGTCAGCATCGGATCCGGGCGCCGCCACGTTACTGCGCTCCCTTGCGCATCAGGACCGTCTTCACCGTCTTCGCGATGATGAACAGGTCGAGCGCAATCGACAGGTTCTTGATGTAGAACAGGTCGTACTGCAGCTTCTGCAGCGCATCTTCGACGCTGGCGCCGTAGGTGTAGCTGACCTGCGCCCAGCCCGTCAGCCCCGGACGCACCGACATGGCGCTGGCCGTAGAACGGGATCTGACGGGTCAGCGTCGACACGAACTCGGGCCGCTCGGGCCGCGGGCCGACGAAGCTCATGTGCGCCGCAGCAGCACGTTCCACAGCTGCGGCAGCTCGTCGAGCCGCGTGCGCCGGAGGAAATCGCCCGATGGCGTGATGCGGTCGTCGCTCTGCTTCGCCCACACCGCGCCGGTGTCGCTTCCGCGTCCGTCCGCATCGAGCGGAACTTGTGCACCGTGAACACGCGCCCGTGCTGGCCGACGCGCTGCTGGTGATAGAGCGCCGGCCCCTGCGACGTCAGCTTGATCGCCAGCCGCCACGATCAGCATGAGCGGCGCGGCGACCACGAAGCCCGATGACGCGCCAGCACGAGGTCGAGCGCCGCGCTTCGTGACGTCATGCAGCGTGCTCTTGTCGAAACCCGTCGGAGAAGATCAGCCAGCTCGGACGCAGGTTCTCGACCGCGATCTTGCCGGTGTACTCCTCGTAAACCGAGGCGAGGTGATCGAAGCGGACGCCGTCGAGCTTCATCTCGAGCAGCTTGTCCATCGGCAGCATGCCGCGGGCGTCCGCCAGGCTGACGACCACGCGATCGACGCGCCGGGCGCGGACGATCGCGGGGATGTCCTCGATCGTGCCGATGACGCCGGGGTTGATGACCGGCGCGCCGACCCTCGCCGGGTCCGGATCGATGAAACCGACAATCTCGATCCCGAGGTCCGTGCGCTCGTAGAGCTCGCGCGCGAGACGGACCGCGCCGTCACCGGTGCCGACGAGCAGCAGCCGCTCCCGCGGCGCCACCCGGCGGCTGGTCCAGTCGAACGCCACGCGCCAGCCGACCACGACCGTAATGACAAGGAACGCCGCGACCACGAAGACGCCGCGGCCGACGATGAGGTCGGGGAACCAGTAATAGAGTGGCGGCGAGCATCAGCGACGTCGCGCCGAGCGCGTGAACAGAGCGGACGAACAGCTCGCGCCGGTCGCTGAGGACCCGGAAGTCGTAGAGGTCGCCAAAATAGAGCCAGAGCTGCGTGACGCCGGCCACAACGAAGGCCTTGTGGATGTTGAGCGTCATGTGGGCGAAGCCGTCGTTGAGACGCAGGATCGCCGCGACATACATCGCCCCGATGATCAGCGCCGTCTCGAAGAACAGCAGCCCGACGAGCCGAACGCTCGCGCTGCGGAACAACAGGGTCCTCATGAATCGTCTTACCCGCTCCTAAGCCTCGGCGCGGTATTCGCCGTAGTAGTCGTATCCGTACCGGACGTGCGGCAACGCATCGTCCGCCCGGTTGAGAATCACGCCCATGATGCGATCGCGGCCGAGCACGTTCACCGCCGACTTGATCACTTCGAGCGGCGTCTCTGCCGCTTCGACGACGAGCAGCACGGTGTCGACCAGCGACGTGAGCAGGTGCGCGTCAGACAGCATGCCGATCGGCGGCGTATCGACAATCACCCACTCGAACGTCGATCCCGCCTCGTCGAGAACGTGGCGCATGCGGTTCGACGACAGCACGCTCATCGGATCGGGATCGGGCCGGCCGGCTGTCAGCACCGTGAGATGCTCGGTGACGCGAATGAGCGGCACCTTGCGCGGCGTATCGGAGCGCACGCCGTCGTTCAAGCCGCCCAGGTTCGGCAGCCGGAAGATTTCGTGCACGCAGGGACGGCGCAGATCGGCGTCGACCAGCAGCACCTGCCGCCGGTACGACTCGCTCAACGTCAGCGCGAGGTTGGCGGCGCTGAGCGTCTTGCCTTCACCCGGCAGCGCGCTCGTCACCATGATCACCCGCGTGCGGTTCTCAGACTGTGCGACGTGCAGCCGCGCCGCCAGACGGCGATACTGTTCGACCGACTGCGTGTTGCCCGAGCGCGTCATCAGCTTCTCGGACAGCGGCAGATCCGGCAGCGGCGGCTCGGGGTCGAGCAGCTGCACGCCCGTCTGCGCGTCGCCGGCAGGCTCTGACACCGCGTCGGCGGCGCCAGCAGCCGGTGCCGGAATCGGGCCCGGCAACTGGGCGGCTGCCACTTCGCGCCTCATTTCGATCGGCTCGCTCTCCAGTTCCGTCGGAAATACGAGGTCGGCGCCGTCGGCGGGACTCTGCGCCGGGGCGCTGGGTTCCGGGCGGAACGAACGGGCGCGAGCCAGGGCTTCGTCGATTCTTGACATACTCGAAATACCTCAACGTGACATCAAAACAAGGAGAACCGCCGCCGGACCTTGAAATGCTCGAACAGGCCGCGCCCCGGTCCGGCAGCCGGCTTGGACGCCCCTGCCGCCTCCGGCACCGGCCCCTCTTCCGCGAACGTGGGCGCCGGCTCCGGTTCAGACAGGAACATCCCGGCGCCGCCGTTGTCGGCCAGCGATGTGTGCACGCCGTTGATATCGAAGTCGCGGCACACGTCGGAGACGATCTCGCGGTTGATCGGCCGGCGGTCGGCGGCAAAGCCGGAGATCATCGAGTTGTCGCACAGGACGCTGATGAGACGCGGGATGCCGCGCGAGTGCTCGTAGATGCAGTCGACCGCCTGGCGCGTGAACACCAGCGCGCTGTTGCCGCCGGCGATGCGAATGCGCGCGGCGATGTATTCGCCGGTCTCACGCGCGTCGAGCGGCCCCAGCTGGCAGCGCAGCGCCACCCGCTGCTTCAATTGACGCAGGGACGGATGGTTCAACCGCTCGGCCAGCTCTGGCTGGCCGGCAAGCACCAGCGGGAGCAGCTTTTCCGTCGCGGTCTCGATGTTCGCGAGCAGCCGTACTTCTTCCAACAGGTCGAGCGGCAGGCTCTGCGCCTCGTCGATGACGAGACCGGTCAGCAGGCCGGCGGCGTGACGCTCGCCGAGCACGCGGGACATCTCTTCGAGCAGCGCGGTTTTCGACGAGCGCGCCCGCGACGACAGGCGGTAGGAGGCCGCGAGAAACTCGCAGAACTCGTTCCGGCTGAGCGTCGGGTTGTTGAGATAGGCGATGAGCGCGCCCTTCCCCTCGAGATCGCCGACGACGCTCCGGACGAGCGTCGTCTTGCCGGTCCCGGCCTCTCCAATCAGGAGGGTGAGTCCGCGACGGCTGGCCAACCCGTACTGCAGGTTGCTCAACGCCTCGCGATGCTTGGTCGTCAGCAGCAGGAACCGCGGGTTCGGCGTCAGGTCGAACGGTCGCTCACGAAGTCCGAAGAATCCTTCGTACATTATTGAATCCACGCCTGGAAAAGCCGCAGCTTCCACGCAATCGCAGCCACGGACACCACGAGGGTCACCGCGCCGGCCGACATCAGCATCCAGCGGCGGCGTCCCACCTTCCGTCGATCCATCGTCGTCACCATCGTCGGGATCATCGCCACCACAGGCAGCGACAGTGCGACGAGGACGTCCGCTTCCGTCCGGAGCGAGGTATCGCGGTATTCGAGCAGACCGGCCACCGCAACCCCCAGACCGAGCCCGGCCAGCAGGCCCATCAGGGTGTACCGCATACGGTCCGGACCTGACGGCCGCTCGGGAATGCGCGCGGGATCGACGATTCTGAACTGTTCGCCAACCTGAAGGCGCTCGAGGTTCACCGCCACTTCGGCTTCCCCCGCGCGCTTGGCGAGCTGTGAATAGCTCGCCTGCAGCGAGTCGTGATCGCGTTGCAGCTCGTTGAGCTCGACTTCGCGGGCGGGCGCGCGCTCCACGCGGGCGCGATAGTTCGCCATGACCGCCTGAAGCCGCTTCTCCTCCGCCTGGTGCGCGACCAGTCGGCGCTCGATGTTCTGCAGCTCCGCGCGCATCTGCGTGATACGCGACTGGCGGCTGGCTTCGGCCGGCGTCAGCGTCCGCGTCGCCTGTCCGTTCCCGGAAACCGGCTGCGCGAGCGCCTCGGCCTCCGCCTTCTTCTCGAGCGCCGCGATCTGTTTCTCAGCGGAGACGACGTCCGGATGATCGGCCTTGAACTTCAGCCGCAGAGCGCGGTAAGCGACCCGCGCCGATTCGAGCTGCTCGGCGGCGGTGGCGCCGGCAGGCTGGCTCTTGCCGTCCTTGTCCGATTCGTGAGTAGGCGTGGCGATCACCGTTGCCATCTCGTCTCTAATCAGCTGCTCGAGCACGAGCTGACGTTCGCGGTCTTTGGCGGCCTTGTCGGCGAGCTGCTGCTGCTCGGCCGTCGTGCTGTTCATGATCTGCAGGTTCGACTGCACCTGACCCGGCAGCTCGCCGCCGTACAGCCGCTTGTAGGCTTCGAGCCGCTTTTCCTGTTCCTGCAGCTTCTTCCGCGCGTCGTCAGCCTGGCCCTTGAGGAATTCGGTATTGGAGAGGGCGTGCTGCTCGCGATCCTCGAGGTTCGCGTTCAGATACAGCGACGCGAGCCGATCGGCGACCTGCATCGCGGTCCGCGGGTTCTCGGACTCGAAGGTGACGATGAAGTGGTTCGGTTCGCCCTTACGCCCTTTCGCTTTCGTGACGTTCATGGCGGCGTCGGTGTTCATGTGGTCGACGACCTGCTCCATGAGCATCGTCTTTCGCTCTTCCGGGTAGAGGTTGAGCTCCTGGATGATTCGCTCGAGGTTCGAGCGGCTCATCAACCGCTGCTGAAGCCCCTGGAGACGCTCCGCCAGCGTGGTGTTCATCGTCTGGTCGACGACCTTCTCGGACACGCGCGGCGGAACGACGAGAATGGTCGCCGCCGACTGGTAGCGGTTCGGCAGGGACTGCGTCCAGATCGTGGTGGCAATCCCGAACACGATTGGCGGAATCGCAATGATCCACTTGCGGCGCCACGCCATCAGGAGGAAATCTTCGGGTTTGTAGCTCTTTCCGGGAATCACGTTAGCTCTCTCCTATCGAATGAGCGGAATCGTCGTGGTGATGCCAACCCGAACGCCGTTGCGCTGAGCCGACGGCGGTAGTCCGGGAGCGAGCGACGCCACATCCGTGAACTCGTAGTCGTAATAGAAGTAGCGGGCGAAGACGGCGAGCGATTGATTGAGCGCGTATTGCGCCTGCGTCGCCGCCGTGAGTGCCTGATAGGCAGCGCGCTTGTCGACGGTGCCATGCGCGTTGACCCAACCCGCCGAGAACGACAAGGTGAGGCGCCTGCTCACCAGCCCGCCGATCGTGCCCGTGACGGAATCCGTCAGGACCGGCTGGTCGAAGTCTTCACGAAGATTCAGCGCGCGCCGATATGCGGCGTTCGCCGTCCAGGTCCGGCCAAGTTCGTGAACCAGCTGTGCGCCGCCGATAAAGTGGAACAGCATCCGGGGATCGCTGGTCGCGTCGATCTGATCCGCAACCTGCAGGGCCGAGCCAGTCGAAAAGGAAAACATGGTCCGCCGCGACAACGAGATCGCACGGGAATAGTCAACCCCGGCGTCGATGTTGTGAACCACGTGCGTCGAGTCGAGGTCGTCCGAGTTGACGCTCTCCGAGGTGTGACGGCCGTAGCCGAGCCGCAGCGTCGCGTGGGACGTCATTCGATGCCTGAAGCCGACAGAAAACGCATTGCTCCGGAAGTCGTCCGCGGTCGTCCTCGATGAAATCGACGTATCGGAAGCGGACGGCCGCGGTGAAATCGGAGCGGCTCTTGATCGCCTGGGAAAACGACACGGCCGCCGCATGGCGATAGGCCGTCTGCTGATACAGATCCAGGTCCGGATCGGCTGCGCCCGCGTCGGGATTGTCGGAGCCGTCGATGCCGGGGAAAAGGTTCACCCGATAGTTCGGCGTATACGCAAACCCCTGATTCAGGTTCACCCGTGCGTGCTCCCAGAGGTCCGTCCCGATGGTTGAACGACTCGTGGTAACTGGGCGCGCCATAGGACTGATCGGGGTAGTAGCGATACTGCGCACCAAGGTTCAGCCCCATGTTGTAGGCGTCGCGAGTCCTCGTGTATCCCAGGGACGCCTGCGCGCCGGCGTAGTAGCCGCTAATCCGCTGTGACGGATCCGTCGATGGCCGGGAACCCTCGCCACCGGTAATGTCGTCGTCCCATGCGCCATACAACGACCCATTGAACATCAGCGACTGCGGCGCCTGCGGATCGGACGAACTGCCGAACAGTCCGCGATACGGCCGCCGCATTTCGGGCGAGTCGTCGCCGACCAACTGTGCCGATGCCTGGGCGGGCATCAGCGCAGCGGCGAACAACCACACGAGAGACTTCGCTGGATACTTCATGGCGGTCACTGATAGCTGATAGCTGACGGCTGATAAGCGGCCTACGGCACGATGACCACGTCGCCAGGCTTCAGCTCGATGTTCTGCTTCAGGTTCTTCCCTTGTGAAATGTCCTTGTAGTTGAAGTTGAAGGAAACCTGCTTGCCGTTCTCGTTGCGGACGATGAGGATCTTCTTGGCGTCGGCGAACTCGTGGAGGCCGCCGGCAATCGAGATCAGCTGCAGCACGGTCGTTGACGAGATCAGCGGATACGCGCCGGGCTTCTGCACCATGCCGGTGATGTGGGCCTTGCGGCTGTTGATGGCTTTCACCACCACCGTGACGTTCGGATCCTCGAGGTACTTCGTCGCCGCTTTCATCACCACCTCGCGCAGCTGCTCCGGCGTCAGGCCGGCCGCCGCCAGGTCGTTCAACAGCGGCATCGAGATCTGTCCGTCGGGGCGCACGATGAAATCGCCGGACATCTCCTGGTTGCGCCAGAACACGACGTTGATGACGTCCTCCGGTCCGATGACATATCCCGCCGGCAGCGGGACGCCGGCCGCCGCGACGGCTGGTGCGCCGTTCGGCGTCGCCTGCGGCGCCTGGGCCTGGGCAGCCGCCGGCATCGACGACCCGGCCACGACGGTCACCATCAGCACACCCGAACCGATGATCTGCAACTGTTTCTTCACGTGCGCGCTCCTCTACGGTCTCCGCCGCGCGTTTTCTGCGCGGTGGGGCATTTAGCGGTATTCCTTGAACGGCAGCTGGCAGTCGTGCTTCCTCAGGAAGTTCAGGAAGCGCTTGTAGTCGCGCTGCTCCATGTTGAAGAGGCGGGCGACGATCTTGTAGTTGCCGCGCGCTTCCTCGAGCCCCTTGCGAACGACGTCGCGGACGTTGCCGCGCGTGATCTCCCGCTGCATGTAGAGCGGGTAGACAACGTTCCAGAACGACTCGCGATCCTCGACCAGCCGCTTGAACAGGTCGTCGGCGACGGTCCGCCGGCGCTCACGCTTCGGGCGCAGTCCGACGGTATGCTGCATCCGCACGTCCATCGGCAGGTCGTCGAGGCTGACCGCTTCGGTCCGTCCCGTCACGACGCAGCGTTCGATCACGTTCTCCAGCTCGCGAACGTTGCCGGGCCACGCGTACTCGGTCAGCAGCTTCTGCGCTTCAGTCGACACGGCGTTGACGACGTAGCCGTTGTTCTTGGTGAAGCGGGCGAGGAAGTAATCGATCAGCGCCGGGATGTCCTCGCGGCGCTCGCGCAGCGGCGGAACGGTCAGGTGGATGACGTTCAGCCGGTAGAACAGATCCTCGCGGAAGCTGCCCTGGGCGACCATGTCGCGCAGGTTGCGGTTGGTGGCGGCGATGACGCGGACGTCGACGCGGCCGCCGGTGCGATCGGATCCGACCTTCTGCAGCTCGCCGGTCTCCATGAAGCGCAGCAGCAGGCCCTGCATCCGCATCGTCATCTCGCCGATTTCGTCGAGGAAGATCGTGCCTTCGTCCGCCAGCTCCAGCTTGCCCGGCTTGTCGCGATACGCGCCGGTGAAGCTGCCCTTGACGTGGCCGAACAGCTCCGATTCGAGCAGCGTTTCGGGGAGACCGGCGCAGTTCACGGCGACGAACGCGCGATGGTTTCGCGGACTCTGGGCGTGGACCGCATGCGCCACCAGTTCCTTGCCGACGCCGCTCTCGCCCGTGATGAGCACCTTCGCATCGGATCGGGCGATGCGCTCGATCTCCTGCTTGAGCTCCACCATCACGTTGCTGGTGCCCGTTAGTTGAACGTGGCCGTTGCCGTTATTCCTCATCTGTTAATCCCTCTTGCCACTGCCGGAGATTCCTGGCCGTCAATTGCCTGCGCGCCGCAAGAACTGCTCGAGCGCCTCCTGATGCCGCGCCTGCGACGGCGTGAGCGTCAGGCCGACGAAATGTGTCTGCCCCGTCGGCGGCTGCTCCCGTCTGACTTCAACCTGCCCTTCGAACTGACTGCCCGCGAGCGGGACCTGAATCCGTCCGCGCGTGCCGACCGGCAGCCGCTCGTCGGCGGCGAGAAGCGCGCCGGTTCCGCTGATATCGACGACGCGGATCCGAATCCGCCGTCCAAGCCGGAATTCGAACCGGCCGTGTGTGTCGACCCGCGGCGTTCGCCGCCGTTCCTGGAACTCGCCCGCCACGCTAAACCTCCGCCGAAACGCTGCCGTCAGCCAGTTCCATGTACCGGACGATTGCTTCCTCGACGCCCGGCGACAGCTTCAGAAACTCCACGCCAATCAGAAACCGTGAGCGTCCGGCCGGCGTTGCGATGGCCCGGCTGTGACAGACGCGAATCTGGACCAGATGCGGCTGGTTGTCCGCCATCGCGGTGACCCAGTGCACCGAATCGGGCGCCAGCGGCAGCGGCGAGTCGAGCAGCGCGCCGCCGCGACCCAGGTTCTGCACGAGCATCGAGGCGGTCGCGTCGATGCTGCCCCAGAGGTCGCCAACGATCTCGAACCGCGGCTTGCTCCGGCGATCCCCGATCCTCCGCTTCATCCTGCCGCCCGCTGCTGCTTCCGGCACGGCCCCATTGCCGCGACGCCTCTGGCCCTATCCAACGCGCCAGAAACGCGCCTGAACACAGACCTCGCCCACGACGTCCCGCGGGACGCACGATCAGCACGTTCACAGGAGTTGCGATGTGAAGCGACCCCGCGACGGTGAAGCGGGCCTGTGGTCTACAACGGCTACGAGTTGCTGGGCGAACGGAGCTGTAGCAAAGAAGTCGCCATGAATTCGGCGAATTTTGTCATCCGTGACAAGGCCTTTTTTCTGCGGTATTTGCGCCGCACTTGTGGCTTTTTCAGGTGGCTTGTGTCTCCCTCTGGGGGGTTCTTTGCGCCCAGGACGGGGGTTCGGAGAAGAAAAAAGTCTGCTGAGGGGATGATATCGGCCTGGCGGATGTTTTCCTGTATATCCAAAGAGATAGAGGCAGAAGCCTAGGGCGAGTGCGTCAGGAGGTCGTACGCGAAGCGAGCCAGGCGGCGCAGACCAGCGAGGATGCGCCTGACGAATCCGGCGGCCCTGGGGTCTGCGGCGGCCTCCTGAGCGGGGTCGCGGACCACTACGGCCGGGCTCTCGCGCATGTGTGCGCTTATCCTACCGCAGCGCGCAAGCCGCACGCGTCCGATTGTCGCGGACTCAGTTTCGCAGCTCGAAGTTCTGAACGTGGCGAAGCGCGTGGGCGATGAGCGCGTCGGCTGACGGCACCTCCGGCGAAAATGTCGCCTTGCCGACCTGCACCGCGATGACGCTGCTGGCGTCCTCGAGTGCCCCGAGACGGCTGCGCAGCCGCTTGATTACGGAATCGGCGCCCGCGGCTTCGGTGTGCACCAGCAGCACAGCGACGTGGCCGTCGCGAATTCGACCCATCAGGTCCGAGGCGCGCAGCTCCGCGCGAACAGCCGACACGATTGGCTCCATGCTGCGAATCGCGCTGCCGGATCCAATCACCACCAGACCGAGGCCAAGGTTGAATCGCCGGGCGCGTTCGATTTCTTCCTGAATCCGGAGCTCGAATGAGGAGACGTCGACTGCCTCGTCGAACAGCGATCCGCGGGATGCCAGGCCGGCGACCGCCTCGCGAAGCCACGGCCGCAACGCCTTGAGCCAGCTCGAAAGCTGCAGCGCCGCGGTTCGTCGGGCGCCACCCGACGCGAGCACGATCTGCACGCCGATTCCCGGGGAGATCTCCACACACGCGGTATGACGATCTCCGTCGGATGCCGCCTCTTGAGATGACTCTGCGGTGCCCTTCGGCGCCGCCTCGGCCAGCGCCGCAATCGCGCGCTCCTGGCCTTCGTCAATCAGCGACACTCGCGCTTCGGTCGCGGCTGTCTCCGCCGCGAGCATTTCGAGCATCTTGAGGAGCACCCGCTCGGGCGCCCGGCCCGTTTCGTCGGCCACGGACGCGAGTTTCTGCTGCCACGCGTCGACCCGTCCAGATTCCTGCGCGTGCAGCTTGGCCGCGAGCACGCCGGCGATGGCGCCGAACGTCAGCTCGACGTCCTGATCGATCGCCCCCGCCAGGATCATCAGCCAGTCGGCGGGCGCTCCAATCGGCAGGATCAGCACTTCTTCCTTGCGCCCGAGCAGCCCCAGGTCCTCGAGGTCTCCGCCTGACGAAAACCGACGCGAGGCCACGAGCTTCTCGGCGCGTCCCCTGTCGATGCGGGCAGCGGCGGATCGCTGCTCCGCCCCGGGCAGGGTAGCGGCCAGCTGAAAGCTTCCGTCCGGCTGACGCTCGTAAATGCGGCAATCCGCATCGAACCAGAGGGAGGCGGCCTGGATCACCGCCCGCATCGCATCCTGCTCCCCCTCCATTTTTCCGAGCTGCGCGAGGAAGCGAAGGATGCCGTGTGCGCGACGGGTGCGATAACGGGCGTCAGTGAGCTGTATGGTGAGGCTCAGGTCCGCTTCGAGCGCGGTTCGGGCGAGATGGCCGGCGCGCTCGATCTGACCGTGGGCCACGGAGGTCTGCTCCGCCGCATGCACGCCGCGCTGCGACACGAGGAGCACGCCTGCGATCTGGCGCGACACGCGAAGCGGGAAGATGCCGATCGGTTTGCCGGTGCTGCGATCGATGCGGATCTCCCCGCTTCGCAGGGATTTCGCCGTTTCCGCCGCGGTCCCCGGCTGGCCGATCGTGGGGCTCGAGTCGCCAAGGCCTGCCGGCACGAGCGGACGCAGACTCGTGTCGAGGACCTCCATCGACACTTCGAGCTGCTCCTGCAGCATGTCGAGCAGGGCCCACGCCGGCTGGGAAAGGTTGAAAGGCTCGGGCATCTGCGGCACGGCCGAAGCGCGTCGTACGCACACCTCCGGGCCTGAGCGGTCCGAGTGCAAATCGGTAGCCACCAGTTGAGGTGGCTCTTTCAACACGCTAATTGTTGGGGAAGGTGTTGTCACGACGACGGGTTCGCAGCCTCACGATCGTGGATGGCCGAACTATTTTCTACCTGTGAGCAGTCTTTTCAAGAGTAGTCGCCAGCATTCGAACCTTTTGCATTTCGATTAGTAATCGTAGACGCCGCGCCCCACCTTCCGTCCGAGCCTGCCGGCGTGGACGTATTGCACCAGCAACGGGCACGGCCGGTACTTCTCCCCCATCGTCCGGTGCAAGTACTGAAGGATGCTGAGGCGCGTATCCAGGCCGACGAGATCCACCAGCTCGAAGGGGCCCATCGGGTGGTTCAGGCCAAGCTTCAGCGCCTTGTCGATGTCGCGGGCCGACGCCACGCCCTCCATCAGCATGTAGAAGGCCTCGTTGCCCAGGCTGGCGTTGACGCGCGTGGTGATGAATCCGGGCGATTCCCGGACCAGCACGGTTTCCTTGCCCATGCGCGCCGAGACGCCGGCGATTGCATCGACGGTCGCGGGGGCGCTTTCGAGCGCCTGCACGATCTCGATCAGTTTCATCTTGTGGACCGGGTTGAAGAAATGCATGCCGGCCACACGCGCGGGATTCGACAGCGTCGCCGCCATCTCGGTGATGCTGAGCGCCGACGTGTTGGACGCCACAATCGCGCCGGCCGGTGCGAGCCGCTCGATCTCGGCAAACAGCTGCAGCTTCAGATCGATGCGCTCGGGCGCCGCTTCGATGACGAAATCCGCGCCGCCCAGCGCCTGCGGCAGGTCGCTCGTGGCCAGAAGACGGCGCAGCATGCCGTCGGCATCGCTGGTGCTGACCTTTCCGAGCTCGACGCCCTTCTTGACGATGCCTTCGATCTCCGAGCGGCCCCTGGTCAGCGCCGGCCCGGACACGTCGAACAGGCGCGTGTCGTAACCGGCCGCGATCGCGGCGTGCGCGATGCCATGCCCCATCGTGCCGGCCCCGAGCACGGCGATCTGTCGTATCTCCGCCATCATCCTCTCGCCGTCGTGGTGATCTCGGCGACGATGGCGTCCAGCATCTCCATCGCGTGATCGATCTCGGATTCGGTATTGTAGAAATGCGGGGCCATGCGGATCCCGGCGCCCGGGCGATAGTCGATGATGACCTCGCGGCGCAGCAACTCGCTGGCGACCGCTTCGGCGTTGGGCACGTCGACGACCACCGTGCCGCCGCGTTCGGCATCGCTGGTTGGGGTGTTGAGGCGATAGCCGGCGCGGTGGGCATGTTCGATGAGCCGCCGGGTCAGCCGCAGCGACTTCTCGCGGATCGCCTGGACGCCGATTTGCGCGACGATCTCGTAGCCGGCCCGTGCCGCGTACATCGCCGGGACGTTGGGCGTACCGCTCTGGAAGCGCTCCGGACCCTCCGCGTGCACGATCGGACCGGTCGAGAAGCTGAACGGGTTTGCGTGCGCCGCCCAGCCGACCAGTCCCGGGAAGACTTCCGACGCCAGATCCGGCCGTACATAAAGGTAGCCGGCACCCGGGCCGCCGCACAGCCACTTCACGGACCCGCCCACGGCATAGTCGGCCTCGAGCGCCTCGAGGTTCATCGGCACGGTCCCGGCGGCCTGATACACGTCGAGGATCACGCGGGCTCCGACGCGGTGCGCCTTGTCGATCACCGCCCGCGCGTTCTGAAGGTACGCGCTCCGGAACAGCACGAGCGACAGCGGCACCAGCAGCGTGTCCTCGTCGATGGCGTCGAGAAGCCGGTCGAGATTCGTTCGCAGCGTGTTATCCGACGGGACGTAGACGACGTCCGCCCCGTAGCGGCGGAACCCCTCGAACAGGTACATGTTCGAAGGAAACTCCAGGTCGGTCATCACGATTTTGCGGCGGCGGCCGCTGAAGGTATAGCAGGAGGCGATGACGCCGAGCGCGACGGTCACGTTCTGGTGCATCGAGATCGTGCCGGGTGGCACGCCGAGCACCGGCGCGAGCAGATCGCCGGTCGTGCGGCCGATCTCCCACCAGCCCTCGTGCCACGCGCGGACGCCTCGCCGGCTCCAGGTGTCCGCGTATTCCTGCAGGTAGGCCGCGGTGCGCGTCGGCATCGCGCCCAGCGAGTGGCTGACGAGATACGTACAGGTCTTGACGATCGGAAACTCGTCGCGCCACGCGAGCAGGCTGTCGGCGTCCATGGTGTTCACTCTATCGTACCGACGTTCAGGCAAACGGCGGTCACGCGGCAAACAGCGCCGCGGCGGTATCGTAAAGGATCCGGCGCTTCGACGTCTCGTCCAGCGCCAGCGCGACGAATTCGTCGACGTTGCGGCGCATGGACATCACACCGGGACTCGGCCAGTCAGTGCCCCAGACGGTCTTGTCCGCGATTTCGTTCAGGCGGGGGAAATAATCGAGCAGCTTCGACGGCGGGATGCCGGACAGCTCGAGGTAGACGTTCGGATGCCGCCGCACCAGGAAGAACGCGGCATCCATCCAGAGTGGCCGTCCGCCGTGGGCGAGCAGGATCGTCAGCTTCGGAAAGTCCACCGCCACATCGTCCACGTCCATCGGATCGCCAAGCCGGCTGCGCGCGCCGGGAAACACGGACGTGCCGGTATGCACCGTCACCGGAATCCGCGCCGCCTGCGCCCGCTCATAGAGCTCCGCGAGCGAGGGCAGCGAGTCGAGATAGGCGTTCGCGCGAAAGAGCTGGTGTGGCGGGTGCACTTTCAGCGCCTTGATGCCTCGATCGATCAGCCGCTGCACGTAGCCGCCGACGTCGGTGGAGAAACGCGGGTTGACCGACCCGAACGGCACCAGCCTGCCCGGCTCCGCTGCCGCGTAGCGAAGCATCCAGTCGTTCACCTCGTCGGTGAATCCCATGAGGTCCGGACTGACGTAGTTGATCAACCCCACCCGCTCGATGCGGTCCTCGTCCATCCGGCGCAGCAGCTTCGACGGATCGTCCGCGTAGCTCTCGAGCTCCTCGCGGTTCGGCTTCTTCAGCCAGAACGTGCGCTGCACGTCCGGCTTCATCATGTGGAAGGGCTGGATGTGAATGTGAGTGTCGAAGACGCGCAGAGACATCGTCACATCACATATTCAGATCGATCCAGACACTCTTGACCTGCGTGTAGTGTTCCAGCGCGTGCGCGCTCATTTCGCGGCCGAAGCCGCTCTGCTTGTAGCCGCCGAACGGCGCCGCGGTGTCGTAGACGTTGTAGGTGTTCACCCAGACCGTGCCCGCCTGCAGCCGGCGCGCGACGTAGTGGGCCTTCTTGATGTCGCGCGTCCAGATGCCGGCGGCCAGGCCGTACTGGGTGTCGTTCGCGCGCGCGATGGCCTCGTCGATGTCGGCGAAATCAATCGCGGCGAGCACCGGGCCGAAAATTTCCTCCCGTGAAATCGTCATCTCCGGCTTGACGTCGGCGAACACCGTCGGCTGCACGAAGTAGCCCTTGCCCGTACCGATGTCGGCGCGCTCGCCGCCGGCGACCAGGCTGGCCCCTTCGCGCTTTCCGGATTCGATGTACTTCAGGACCGTCTCGAGCTGCTTCTTCGAGGCAATCGCGCCGAAACGGGTCTTCGGATCCATCGGGTCGCCCGGCGCCATCTTCTTCGTCCGCGCCGCCAGCTTGTCGATGAACTCGTCCTTGATCGATTTGTCGACCAGCAGCCGCGAGCCGGCGGCGCACACTTCGCCCTTGCCGTAGAAGATCCCGACCGTCGCGCCGCGGATCGCCGCGTCGATGTCGGCATCGGCCAGGACGATGTTCGGCGACTTGCCGCCCAGCTCCAGCGTGATCCTCTTCAGCGTGTCCGCCGCGCTGCGCATGATCGCCTTGCCGGTGCTCGTGTCGCCGGTGAAGGCAATCTTGTCGATCCCGGGATGCTCCACCAGCGCCTGACCGACCGACGATCCCGGTCCCGTGATCACGTTCAGCACGCCCGGCGGCAGGCCCACTTCGACGGCAATCTCGCCGAGGGCGATTGCGGTCAGCGGTGTCTGGCTGGCCGGCTTCAGGATCACCGTGTTGCCGCACGCCAGCGCCGGCGCGACCTTCCACACCGCCAGTAGCAGCGGGAAATTCCACGGAACGATGGCCGCGACGACGCCGATCGGCTCGCGAAGGGTATAGGTGAGGTGGTTGCCCTTGACCGGAATCGTCTCGCCCATCACCTTGTCCGCCCAGCCTGCGTAGTACTCGAGGCATTCGGCGGCGGCGGGGATTTCGATGTGCCGCGACTCGTTGATCGGCTTGCCGTTGTGCTGCGTTTCGAGCCGCGCGACGGCGTCCGCCTTTTCCATCAGGCGATCGGCCATGCGGCTGACGAGCCGTCCGCGCTCGCGCGCCGACATCTTGCCCCAGGCCCCGTCGAGCGCGGCGCGCGCGGCTTTCACCGCGGCGTCGACGTCGGCGCTGTCCGCCGACGCCACCGCGGCGATCGTCTCCTCGGTCGCCGGGTTGACGACTTCCATCGTCTTGCCGGTTGACGCGGGCCGCCACTCGTTGTTGATCAGCAGAAGTTTTCGTTCGACCGTCGTCGTTGCCATGACTCTACCTGCCGGTGAAGTTCGGCTTGCGTTTCTCGAGATGCGCCGCCAGGCCCTCTTTGGCGTCCTCGGCCTGGAACAGCAGCTGCTGCAGTTCGCGTTCGAGCGAAAGCCCTTCGAGGAATCCTGATTCGGTCCCTGACTGCACGGCGCGCTTCATGCGGCCCACCGCGCGGCTCGCTTTCGCGGGAGGGGTGAACTGTCGCGCGTAGTCGAGGGCCGCGTCGCGGAAGCTGCGTCCCTCGAGTTCCTGCTCTCCCCATACATGGTGCACGATGCCCAGCGCTTTCGCCTCGTCGAAGGAGATCAGCTGGCCGGTGGCCATCAGCTCGATGGCGCGCGCCTTGCCGACCAGCCGCGCGAGCCGCTGCGTTCCACCGGTGCCGGGGAGCACGCCGAGAGCGACCTCCGGCAGGCCGATGCGCCCCGCGTCTTTCCTCGCGACGCGAATATCGGCCGCGAGCGCGACCTCGAGCCCGCCGCCCACCGTGTGTCCGTTCAGCGCCGCGATCACGAGCTTGGGCGTCTGCTCGAGCCGATTCAGCGTCTCGTTGGCGTGCAGGCAGAAGTAGTACTTGAACTCGGGGTCCGCGTCCTTGAGCATCGAGATGTTGGCGCCGGCGCAGAAGAACTTCTCGCCCGCGCCGGTGAGCAGGATCACGCTGATCGCCGGATCCATCCGCGCCCCGAGGATCGCCGCGTCGATCTCCTGCATCATCTCGTAGGAGTAGGTGTTCGCCGGCGGATCGTCGAGCTCGACGATCGCGATGCCTTGCGCGGACGACACGTTGATCTTAGGAATGTTCGTTTCTCCTGGGATCCTGAACTCCTGAACTCATGATCTCTTGTGGTTGCCCTGATCAGGCCTCGGTACAAACGTACTCGAAATCGAGCGGCAGCCGGTTGATCCCCCGGAGCGGCGGCGCGATGTAGTTGGCGAACTTGCCCGGTTCATACACGGGCTGCGCCATGATGCTGAGCAGGTACTCGCGATCCAACGGGTCGGGCAGCCACTCGCCCCTGCGCCGCGCCCACTCGGCGTCCGACAGCGGCGCGCCGTTGGGATCGAAGTGCAGCGATGAGAACATGCCGATGCCGCGGTTGAATTTCCGATCGGGCAGCCGCAGGCGATCCGACAGGCCGTGGCGCTCGATGATCCGGTTCCAGCGCGTCACGCCCGCTTCGCAGTCGCCGACGTACCAGTCGCGCAGCACTTCGTTCATCGCGGTGCGCATCGGGATCGCCTTGCGCTCGAGCCCGCCGTCGGCCGCGACGTCGAGCTCGTAGAATCTGTCGGTCACCAGGTGGTCGTCCCACTTCTCTTCCTGGGCGCGCCCCTTCAGCCCGTTCGCGAAGTACGAGGCGGCGTTGGTCGAAATCTCGTTGCCGTGCAGGTCGAGGCTGAGGCTGAACCAGAGGTTGATGAACTTCTGAATCGTCGGCAGATCGATGCCGCCGAGACGGCGCACGTCGCCGGAGAAGCCGGCCTCCTTGATCAGCTGACAGGTGCGCTCGATGATCCGCCCGACCCCCGTCTCGCCGACGAACATATGGTGCGCTTCCTCGGTCAGCATGAAGCGCGTCGTCCGCGACAGCGGATCGAGCGAGCTTTCCGACAGCGAGAGCAGCTGCGACTTGCCGTCACGGTCGGTAAACATCGTGAACATGAAGAAGTCCAGCCAGTTGTCGATCGGCTCGTTGAAGGCGTCGAGGATGCGCGGCTTGTCGCGGTTGCCGCTCTGGCGCGCCAGCAGCTCTTCCGCCTCGTCGCGCCCGTCGCGCCCGAAGTACGAGTGAAGGAGATAGACCATCGCCCAGAGGTGGCGGCCTTCTTCGACGTTCACCTGGAACAGGTTGCGCAAGTCGTAGAGGCTCGGACAACGCTGTCCGAGCCAGCGCTGCTGCTCGACGCTCGCCGGTTCGGTGTCGCCCTGCGTGACGATCAGCCGCCTGAGTTGATTCCGAAACTCGCCCGGTACTTCCTGCCAGACCGGCTGCCCGAAGAAGTCCCCGAAGCCGATGCGCCGATCGTGGACGGGGTCCGCGAGGAAGATGCCCCATCGGTATTCCGGAAGCTTCACGTATTCGAAATGCGCCCATCCGGACGGATCGACGCTGACCGCGGTCCGCACGAACACCTGGTGGTAGTCCTGGAACCCCTGTGGGCCCATGTCGCGCCACCACTGGATGTACTGCGGCTGCCAGTGCTCCAGCGCGCGCTGCAGGCGCTTGTTGCTCGACAGTCCGACATTGTTGGGGATCTTTTCGGCTGAGATCATTGTGGATGACCCTTGTTGCTATCAGCTATCAGCTTTCAGCTTTCAGCTGTGAGCTCGCTGAGCGCTGATAGCTGACGGCTGATAGCTTCTTACGTTCTGTTGAAATCAAACTCCGGCCTCGCCTGTGAGCCGTAGGCCGTCAGGGCGCCCTTGTCGCCGACCGCGTTCGGCCGCTGGAATATCCAGTTCTGCCACGCGGTCAGTCGTCCGAAGATCTTGGTCTCCATCGTCTCCGGCCCGGGGAAGCGCAGGTTCGCTTCCATGCCGGTCAACGCATCCGGAGAGAGCGCTGCGCGGCTCTCGACGGCCAGGCGGACCTCGTCGTCCCAATCGAGCTCGTCAGGCGCGAACGAAACGAGCCCTGCCTCGAGCGCTTCCTGCGCATCGAACGGCTTGGCTTCCTCGAGCAGCCCGCTCACCCGCTCCGGATCGCCGAGAAACCGCGTCTCCAGACGCGTGATCCCGTTGCTCATCTTGAGCGGACCGCCGTTCATGCCGGACAGCGCGATGCTGTTCGGCCGCTCCGGGTCGTCGAGCATGTAGGCGCGGTCGGCGGCGAGCGCCAGCTCGAACAGCGTGCCGGCGAAGCAGCTGCCCGGCTCGATCAGCGCGAAGAAGCTGCGGGAGGTCAGATCCATCCGCTTCAAGGTGCGCTTGACGAGGTGAATGATCTCGCGAACCAGCCAGTGATCCTGATGGGCGAGCAGCGTTTCGTCGACGGCAAGCACCGGCGCGGGATCGCCTTGCGTGCGAACGATCACCGTGCCGATGAGCGGCTCGTTCAGGCGCAGCCGAAGGAGCGCATCGTCGATCTCGCGGAACGCGCGAAGCGGCCAGAACCGATCGCCCGCCTTGACGATCTCGTCTGGCGTCGTCGGCTGTGCTGTCTCAGGGGCACGCACCGTCAGGTTCGCCACCCGTTTGTCGCGATCGATTTCGAGCGACACGCTCGAATACCTGAGCGCGTCGTCCGTCACCTCGGGCGCAAGCGGCCCAAGCTTGATTCCAGGACCCGACGCGGGACGATCGGATGCCGACGCCAGCTCCCCTGCCCGTCGCGTGACGCGCTCCTTGAACTGACTGGTCGGATATGTGGCGTCGACCAGGCGCCACTCGACCGCGCGGCGCCCCTTGACGCCTTCCGCGACGGTGCCGAAGAAATCCGCGAGGTCGCGCCGAACCTTTCGCTTGTCGACGACGCGGGTCAGGCCGCCGGTGCCGGGCAGCACACCCAGCAATGGCGTTTCCGGCAGGCTTACCGCGCTGTTCCCGTCGTCGACCAGAAAGATTTCGTCGCACGCCAGCGCGAGCTCATACCCGCCGCCCGCGCAGATGCCGTTCAGCGCGGCCAGGAACTTGAGACCGGAATGCTGGCTGGCGTCCTCGATTGCCAGCCGCGTCTCGTTCGTGAACTTGCAGAAGTTCACCTTCCAGGCGTGGCTCGAACCGCGCAGCATGAAGATGTTGGCGCCGGCGCAGAACACGCGCTCCTTCAGGCTGGTGACGACGACGGTGCGTACTTCGGGATGCTCGAAGCGGATGCGCTGAATGGCGTCCGCGAGCTCGATGTCGACGCCGAGATCGTAGGAGTTCAGCTTCAGCCGGTACTCCGGCGAGAGCCCGGCGTCTTCCTGCACGTCCATCGAGAGCGTCGCGATGGGCCCATCGAACGACAGCTTCCAGTGCCGGTAGTGCTCGGGAGAGGTTTCGAACGCGACGTGCGGCTGCGCTGCTTTCGTGACGGTGCCCATTGGCGCAAGCGTACTTGCCGCCGCGCGACAGTGTCAAGGCACTATAGTGCCTGGATTCATGAATAACTGCACTATAGTGCGTCGCGAAGATGGCGAGGCGATATCCTCCGCTTCCGTGGACCTTCGTCAGCTCGAAATCGTGAAGATCGTCGCGGACAGCGGCTCGTTCACGGCGGCCGCGCGCCAGATGCACGTGTCGCAATCAGCGATCAGCCGGCAGATTCTGATGCTCGAAGAGGAGCTGAAGGAACCGCTGTTCGTGCGGCTGGGTCGAAGGGTCCGCCTCACGCCCGCCGGGGAGGAACTCGTCGCGCTCGGCAAGCGCGTGCTCGCCGACGTGCGCGACACGACGACGTCGATCGTCGAGCATCACAAGAAGCTGAGCGGAACGATTCACCTGGCGGGAGGCATGACCGTCTGCCTGCATGTCTTCCCGTCGTTGTTGAAGGAGTACCGGCGGCGGCATCCTGACGTCGACGTGAAGCTGACCACCGGGGGGACGCCGCAGCTCCTGGAGCGGGTGCGGTCCGGAACGGTGGACGTTGCCCTCCTCACGCTGCCGGTCGAGGGCGCGGATCTGATGCAGGTGCCGGTGCTGCGCGAGGAGCTCCTGCTGGTGATGCATCCCTCCCACCCGGTCGGGCGTCACCGGCGCATCCGCGCGAGCGATCTCGACGAGCAGCCGCTCGTGCTGTTCGAGCGTGGCTCCAGCACGCGCCGGGTGATCGACGACATGATCGCGCGCGAGCAGATCGGGCCGCGCATCGTGATGGAGACGGAGAACGTCGAGATTCTCAAGGCGCTGGTCGCGATCGGGATGGGCATGACGATCATCCCGTATCAGGCGGTGGCGCGCGAGGTGCGGGCGGGTCAGCTCCGCTGCGCACGGCTCGACGGCGTCTCAATGGTGCGTGAAACCGGGTGGGTCTACATGCGGGCCGCGCGCGTGCCGCGGCTGGTGCAGCAGATGTTCGAGGCGCTGGAGCGCACGGTGCCGCGCCTCAAGCTGGCGCCGCCGGCGCGGAGCCGGCGCTAACAATCACCAATCACCAATCACCAATCACCAATCAGTAATCGTCCCCCCACCAGCTGTCGGCGGTCGCGGCTGACGGCGAGCTGCCAGGGCGCTGGGCGCTGGCGGTCGCGTCGAGGCGGCGGCGGATCTGCGCCTGCAGCCAGGCGATCGCGTCCGGCTCCTGCGCGCGCAGCGCCCGCCAGTCGGATTCGGGGAGGACGATGGTCAGCGTTCGCGTCTCGGTGGCTTCCGTGTGCATCATGGCGAGGATGGTAGCGGGAAGATCCATGCGTGTCGCGCATAAGTTATGCATGTATGCCATGCGCGGATCGCATGAGCCACCCATGCGTTTCCAGGATGCTTCGGATGTCCGCGTCGCATCGGGCGCGTGGGAACTATAGTGCTGCGCCGCCGTCGCCGAGCGTAGTATCGTGCACACATGGCCAGGGACATCCTCTCCGCGCTCGGCCGGCGGGCGCGGGCACGCCGGCTCGAACGCGGCTGGACCCTGCGCGAGATCGCCGAACGATCCGGCGTGTCGCCGCGTTTCCTCGTCGAACTCGAGTCGGGCCGCGGCAACATCTCCGTCCGGCGGCTGTCCCATGTGGCGCGGGCGCTCGACACCACCGCCGCGGCGCTGCTCGCGGAAACCGACGGCAGCGGCGAGCCCGTCGTGGCGCTGCTCGGGCTGCGCGGCGCTGGAAAGACGACGATTGGGCGGCGCCTGGCGCGGCGGCTGCGCGTGCCGTTCGTCGAGCTCGATCGCCGCATCGAGCAGGCGGCCGACCTCAGCCTCGCGGAGCTGTTCTCGCTCCACGGCGAAGATTACTACCGCCGGCTCGAACGCGACGTGCTCGCGGCGGTGCTCGACGAGCGCCGCGCGATGATCCTGGCGACGGGCGGCGGGCTCGTCACCTCGCCCGAAACGTTTGCGCTGCTGCGCCGCTCGGCCGTCACCGTCTGGCTGCGCGCCCGTCCCGAAGACCACTGGAACCGGGTCGTCCGGCAGGGCGACCGCCGTCCGATGGCCGATCACCCGCTGGCGATGGCCGATCTGCGCAAGCTGCTCGCCCTGCGCGAACCGTTGTACGCGGCAGCCGCGCACACCGTCGACACCGCCGGGCGTTCGCCCGACCCCGTCGTCGAGGAGATCGCCACCCTGCTGCGGGGACAGGGGCCTTAAGGCCCTTAGGATGCCTGTCCCTTTGGGCTGCCAGTCCCCTTCGCGGGACTGTCCCGCTGCACGCTCTGATATGAGCCGAGCGTGCGCACCCACCGCGCGAATTCCGCGAGGTGGACGATCGCGCGCCCGCAGCGCAAATCGGTCCGACCGGCCGCGAGTTCAGCAAAGAACACGTACTCCCACGGAAGCCCGCGAGCGGGACGGGACTCGAGCTTCGTCAGATCGATGTCGCGCAGCGCGAACACGCTGAGCGCCTTGAACAGCGCGCCCGGCGCGTTGTAGAGCGCGAACGCAATCGTCGTCTTGTCGAGGTGCTCGCTCGGCGGCGGTTCGCGCGCGATCAGGATGAAGCGGGTGATGTTGTCCGCGTAATCCTGGATACCGGGCTGCAGGATGTTGAGACCGAACAGCTCCGCCGCGCGCGCGGAGGCAATGGCCGCCGTGTCGGTCAGCCCGCCGTCCCTGATCATGCGGGCGCTGCCAGCCGTGTCGTAGGTCGCGACCAGCTCGACGCCCGGCAGCCGCTTCAGGTACTGCTCGCATTGCGCCAGCCCCTGCGGATGCGAGAACACCCGGCGGATGCCACTCAACGCGACGCCGGGCAGCGCGAGCAGGTTGTGGACGACCGGCAGCTCGGTCTCACCGACGATCGGCAGGTCGTGGTCGAGGAGCAGGTCGTAATTGCGGTGGATGCTGCCGCCGATCGAGTTCTCGACAGGCAGGATCCCATGCGACACGCGGCCGGCCGCCACCGCCGCGAATACCTCCTCGAAGCTCTCGTAGCCGATCGTCTCCGCCTGAGGCCAGTCGCGTATCGCGGCGGCCTCGCTGTAGGCGCCCGCAGCGCCCTGAAAGGCAATTCGCATGATGTCCCTCAAAAGCAAAACGGCCACTACCCTTGCGGATAGTGGCCGTGAACCAAAAACCAGTGATCGCGTCCGGATCTATCCGCCCCGCTCGTCCGGTCTGACCAGACCGGTCGTAAACGCGAAGAAGTAGAATCGGAAGCCGCGACGCATGGGCCGACTGTAGAGGATTGCGGCCCGGAGGTCAAACATGCCCATCCGGCGGCTGGCCCTGCTCGTGGTGATCGGCTGCAGCGCGTGGCTGACCTGCCGTCCACTGGCGCAGGACGCGCGAGCAAGGCCGCCCAGGCGAAGTGGCGGACGCATCGTCGGATACGTGACCGCCGCTGACACGGGCCGGCCGATCATGCGCGCACAGGTTGCGCTCATCCGGATCAGCGAAACGCGTCCGTCCAGCTTTGCTTTCACCAACGATACCGGGCTGTACTCGTTCGAGCAGGTTGCAGAAGGACGCTACACCTTCGTCGCCTACAAGCCGGGCCTCTACCTCGAAACTTTTTACGGACGTACCGCACCCGAAACGCCGCCGAAAGTCGTGACGATCACCGCCGGAAGCGAAACACGCATCGACATCGTCCTTCCAAGGGCCGGCGCGATTTCCGGGCGCATCTTCGACGAGACCGGTGAACCGCTTCCATATGCGACCGTGGTGCTCGGTCGACCTCCAGGAACCCTGGCGCCATCAGACCGCCAGACCAACACTCCGCCGCTGATCGTCTCGACGGTCTCGAGCACGTCCGGCTTCAGTCGCGTCATCACTCAACCCGGCGCGATGACCAACGACCGCGGGGAGTTTCGGCTGTTCGGACTGGCGCCGGGAGAATACATGCTGTACGCAAACCCTCAGATGTTACAGGGCGACAGGCGGCGCCACGCACCCGTCTATTACCCGGGAGTCGTCGACGCAGCTGCAGCCGAACGGATCCGGATTCTGCCCGGTCAGGAGATCGTGAATCTGGATTTCACGATGCGGGTGACGCCGAGGGTCACGGTGACCGGGATCGCGCTCACGCCGGAAGGAGATCCGATCCGCGGTGGCACGCTCGCGCTTCACGGAACAATCCTCGACGGCTCCATCCTGGAGCAGATCGGGTCGATCAAAGCGGACGGCAGCTTCAGTTTCGAGAGTCTGCCAGGACAATACGTGTTGCGTGCTCGCTACGCGAACCTTGCGGCAGGATCGGAAGATCGATACGCGGCAAGCCTCTCGCTCGCGCACCCGCTCGTCGTCGGCAGCGAAGACATTTCGGGTCTCGTATTGAGGCTCACCCGTGGTGCGAGCCTGACCGGCCAGTTCGTTTTCGAGGGATCCACTCGGCCCGCAGGCGCGTCCCGGTTCTCCGTGCGAGTGCCGTCCGGCGGGCCAGGCGAAGTCGTGCTCGGCAACCGTAACGACGATGGAACGTTCACCCTTCGCGGCATCGAATCCGGTCCACGGCGAGTGTCAGCGTCGGGAGCGCCTGGGTGGATGCTGAAAGGAATCTACCTGAACGGCCGTGACCTGTCCGATCAGCTTGTGGATTTCATGGATGACACGACGATCGGCGGGGTTACCGTCGTTTTCACCGATGTGCTGACCCGCCTGCATCTCGCCGTCCAATACGCATCGTCCGAACACTCGTCGATCGTTGTCGTCTTCCCGGAAGATTCCTCTCTCGCGAACGACCGGCGCATCGCAGTCCGCGCCGCGTCGGCTGCACCTCTGACGATTGAAGGACTGCCCAAAGGTGAGTACCTGGCGGTTGCCATTTCGGACGTGGCGCTCGGCGCGCTCGAACGCCCCGACGCGAAGATTCTGGACCGGCTGCGGCCGGTCGCGCAAAAATTCGAAATCACGGACGGAGCCGCAGTCTCGGTGACCCTCCGCGCAATGCCGCTTCCGCGCTAGCCGTTACTCCGCCGTCTCCCCCGGCTTCAACACCAGCACGTCGATCCCGTGCGCCTCGACCAGCTGCTTGAGCCTGTCCGGCGTCCCGGTCAGCACCGGGAAGGTGCCGTAGTGCATCGGCACGACCTGCCGCACGCCGAGCATGCGCGCGGCGCGCGCGGCGGCGTCCGGCCCCATCGTGTAGTGATCGCCGATCGGAAGAAACGCGATCTCCGGCGCGTGCATCTCCTGGATCAGCCGCATGTCACCGAAGAGAGCCGTGTCGCCGGCGAAGTAGAACGACTTGCCGTTCTCCATCCGCACCACGAATCCGGCGGGGTTGCCCAGATACACGATCTCGTCTCCATCGTCCGCGCTGCTCGAGTGGACGGCGTACGTCATCGTGACCTGCAGGCCGGCGACGGAAACCGTGCCGCCGATGCCCATGCCTTGAACGTTCTGCAGGCCCTTGCGCTGGAGCCAGATCGACAGCTCGTGGATCGCCAGAATCGGCGCTTTCGTGGAACGGGACACCGCGACGACGTCGCCGGTGTGATCGGAATGTCCGTGCGTGACGAGAATCAGGTCGGCGCGGTCGATGCGTTTGCGATCGGGCGGGCACATCGGATTGCCGTCCAGCCAGGGATCCGTGACGATGCGCTTGCCGCCAGGCGTGGTGATGATGAACGTGGCGTGCCCAAGCCACGTGATGGAGAGCGAAGCCATCCGACCATTATATGAGGCCTATAAAAGGCGCCCGCGGCCAGCGCGAGCTCGTGGGGGGGCCCCCGAGCTTATAATCAAGATAGTGACCGCCGTCCCCCTCAACTTCATCCGCGGCAGAAAGAAACGCACGGACGCGGCGCCCCGGGTCCCGAAACCCGAGTGGCTGAAGGTCCGTGCACCTGGCTCGGAGAACTATCATCGCCTGAAGGGGCTGATGCGGACGCTCGGCCTGCACACCGTCTGCGAAGAAGCCAACTGCCCCAACATCGGCGAGTGCTGGCATCACGGCACGGCGACGTTCATGATCCTCGGCGACACCTGCACGCGCTCGTGCGGCTACTGCAACGTGATCCATGGCGCGCCGAAACCGCCGGATCAGCAGGAGCCGGCGAATGTCGCGAGCGCCATTCACACCCTCGGCCTCGACTACGTCGTCATCACTTCGGTCGATCGCGACGATCTGCCAGACTGCGGCGCATCGCACTTCGCCACCACGATTCGAGAGACGCGGGCGCGGCGGCCCGAGTGCCGCGTCGAGGTGCTGATCCCCGACTTCAAGGGAGACGAAGCGGCGCTGCGGACGGTGCTCGATGCCAGGCCGGACATCCTGAACCACAACATCGAAACCGTTTCGCGCCTGTACCGGACGGCGCGCCCGGGCGGCCGGTATCAGCGTGCGCTCGAACTGCTGGATCGCGCGCGCACGCATGCGCCTGATATTCCGACCAAATCCGGGCTGATGGTGGGGCTCGGCGAAGAGTGGGACGAGCTCCTCACCACGCTGAGCGATCTGCGATCGGCCGGCTGTCAGGTCGTCACCATCGGCCAGTATCTGCGGCCTTCGCCGGCGAACCTTCCCATGGTGCGGTACTACACGCCGGCCGAATTCGCGGAGCTGAAGCGGCTGGCGCTGGCGATGGGATTCGGCCACGTCGAGTCCGGACCGCTCGTGCGCAGCTCGTATCATGCCCACGAACAGACCGAATCGCTCGAGCGTGCCGCGGCGCAGCGCTGAATCCGCGGCGCCGCCCGCGCTTCGTTCCGTCCACTCGCAAATCGTCGCCTGCACGCGCTGCGAGCGGCTGCGGACCTACTGCCTGCAGATCGCCACGGTCAAGAAAGCCGCACATCGCCACGATCTCTACTGGGCGAAGCCGGTCCCCGGCTTTGGCGATGCCGATGCGCGCGTGCTGGTCCTCGGCCTCGCTCCCGCCGCGCACGGCGCCAATCGCACCGGCCGCGTCTTCACCGGGGACGGGTCCGGCGATTTCCTGATGCGCGCGATGCACGCGGTGGGGTTTGCGAATATCCCGACGTCACAGCGGGCGGACGATGGACTGATGCTGCGCGATGCCTACATCGCCGCGGCGGTGCGGTGCGCACCGCCGGACAACAAGCCGACGCCCGCGGAGATCGCCGCCTGCCATCCACATCTCCTCGCGGAAGTCGCCGCGCTTCCGAAGCTGCAGGTGATCGTCTGCCTCGGCCGGATCGGATTCGAGGCCGCATGGCGGCTGCTCGAGTCGAAGGGCATCCGGATGCGGCCGAGAGCGCCGTTCGGGCATGGCCTCGCATATCGACCGGCTGAGGGTCCGACCGTGATCGCGTCCTACCACCCCAGCCGTCAGAACACGAACACCGGCAAGCTCACACCCGCCATGCTGAAGGACGTCTTCGACCTGGCGCGGCGTTCGCTGCGCTGAGAGGGCCGCTACTTTCGCTTCGGCTTGAAGACGTGCGTGGCCTGGCCGAAGAACACCTCGGCCGATTCCATCAGCGTCTCGGACAGCGTCGGGTGGGGGTGGATGGTCAGCTTCACGTCTGTCGCATTCGCTCCCATTTCCACCGCGAGCACGCCTTCGGAGATCAACTCGCCGGCGCCCGGGCCGACGATCCCGACGCCCAGCACGCGCTCGGTCTTCGGATCGATCACCAGCTTCGTCATGCCGTCGGTGCGATCCAGGGTAATCGCCCGGCCCGACGCGCCCCATGGGAAGCGGGTGACGGTCACCGCCCGCTTCTCTCTTTCCGCGTCCGCTTCCGTGAGCCCGCACCACGCGAGTTCGGGGTCGGTGAAAACGACTGCAGGAATGGCCAGCGGCTCGAACGCCACTCGCTCGCCGAGTATCGCCTCGACCGCGACCCGCGCCTCGTGCGAGGCCTTGTGCGCGAGCATCGGCTCGCCGACGACGTCGCCGATCGCGTAAATCGTCGGCTCCGCCGTTCGCCGCGCCGGATCGACGTCGATGAACCCGCGCTGGTTGACCTTGACGCCGGTCTTGTCGAGGCCCGGCACCGCCGAATTCGGCTTGCGGCCGACCGAGACCAGCACGCGATCGAACGTGCGCTCTTTCGGCATGCCCTCCGGCAGCTGCCCTTCGAACGTGACCGACAGCCCCGACTTGCCTTCCTTCACGCTCACGACTTTGGTGTTCAGCAGGACCGCCTCGCACATCGACTCGACCCGGCGCGCGAGGATGTTGACGAGGTCGCGGTCGGCGCCCGGCAGCAGCCCGCCCGTCATCTCGACGACGGTGACCTTCGAGCCGAGCGCGGCGTAAACGGTGCCGAGCTCGAGCCCGATGTAGCCGCCGCCGACGACGAGCAGCGATTTGGGGACATCCGGCAGATCGAGCGCGGCGGTGGAATCCATCACGCGCGGGCTGTCGATCGAAAGGCCCGGAACCGTTGCCGGACGGGAACCGGTGGCCACGATCGCATGCTCGAAGCCGAGCGTCTCCGCAGACTTCTGCCCTTCACGGGTAATCTTCAGCGTTCGCGGATCGGTGAACTCCGCCAGCCCCTGGATGTAGTTGATCTTGCGCAGCCGGCCGACCTGGCCGACGCCGCCGGTCAACTGCGCGACGACCTTGTCCTTGAAGGCGCGCACCTTGTCGATGTCGATCTTCGGCTGGCCGAAGCTCACGCCCCAAGACTCGGCGTGTTTCGCTTCGTTGAGCACGTCGGCGACGTGCAACAGCGCCTTCGACGGGATGCACCCGCGGTAGAGACAGACCCCGCCGGGGTTGGGAGCGGGATCGATGAGCGAAACCTGCAGGCCGCGATCGGCCGCGTAGAACGCGGCGGCGTAGCCGCCCGGGCCGGCGCCGACGACGGCCAGCTGTGTCTGCAGCGAAGCCATGCGTCAGAGCGCCAGGACCAGAGGCTGTTCGAACGCCTCGGCCATCCATCGGAGCGCCCGGGCCGCATCCGCGCCGTCGATCACTCGATGATCGTAGGAGAGTGAGAGCGGCAGCATCATCCTCGGCTCGAATGCCTGGCCGTTCCACACCGGCTCGTGCGTGCCGCGCGAAATACCGAGAATCGCCACCTCGGGCCAATTCACGATCGGCGTGAACATCGTGCCGCCGATGCCGCCGAGGTTCGTGATCGTGCAGCCACCGCCCTGCATCTCGTCGAGCGAGAGCTTGCCGGCACGCGCCTTCTCCGAAAGTTTCGCCAGCTCCACCGACAGCTCGACGATGCCCTTGCGATCCACGTCGCGGATGACTGGAACGAGCAGGCCGCGATCGGTATCGACGGCGACGCCGACGTTGACGAACTTCTTGTAGACGATCTCGGTGCGCGCGAGATCGACGGATGAATTGAGCTGCGGAAACCGCTTCATCGCGCCGGCGACGATCTTCAATGCGATTGCCGTCATCGTCAGCTTGCCGCCGGCCTTCTCGGCCTGCGGGCCGTACTGCTTCCGGAGCGCTTCGAGCGCGGTGATATCCGCCTTGTCGTGCTGGGTGACGTGCGGGATGGTGTTCCACGCATGGCTCAGATGTTCCGCCGTCTTCCGGCGGATGTTGCTCATCGGCTTTCGCTCGACCTCGCCCCACTTGTTGAAATCCGGCAGCGCCGCCGGCGCGGCGGCGCCGCCGCCAGCCATCGCGGCCCGCACGAATGCCTGCACGTCTTCCGGCACGATCCGGCCGTCCTGGCCGGTGCCGGTCACCCGGCGGATATCGACACCGAGCTCGCGCGCCAGGCGTCGAACCGAAGGGGCGGCGGCCGCCGGAGTCCCTTCGCGTTCGGCTTCCGGCGCGGGTGGCGGCGGCTGCTGCACCGGCGGCGTGGCCGTGCGCGCGCCGCGGCTGATCTCGACGACTTCGCCCCGCGGCTTCTGACGCGCGGACACTTCGCGGTCAGCCGGCGCCTGTTCCGGCTCCGGCTTCTTCTCGCCCGCCGTCGCCTTCTGCGTGAGCCCGCCTTCCACCGCGGCGTCGGTCGACTGCGGCTTCGGCCGGTCGTCGGTCTGCGCGTCGGCCTTGCGGTCGGCGCTCTTCGGCGACTTTTCTTCCGCGCCGCCGCCATCTTCGACCGTCAGCACCACCTGGCCGACTTTGACGCGCTCACCCTGCTTGACCTTGATGTCTTTGACGGTGCCGCTGACGCTCGACGGCACCTCGATGGTCGCCTTGTCGGTTTCCAGCTCGAGGACCGGCTGATCCTTGGCGAGCGTGTCGCCGCTCGATACCAGCAGGCGGACGACATCGCCGGCGGTGACGTTTTCCCCCAGTTCGGGAATCTTGAACTCTGTCGGCATGACGACGGTCAGCTCCTCGCCGGGTTCGGCTTGTCGGGATCGATCCCGAAGTCCTTCATCGCCTGCGCGACGACCTTGCGATCGAGCTGTCCTTCCTGGGCCAGCTCGGCGAGCGTCGCCAGCGCGATGAACCTGGCATCGACTTCGAAGAAGGTCCGGAGATCCGCCCGGTCCTCGCTCCTTCCGAAACCATCGGTGCCGAGCGATCGGATCTTCCGCGGCATCCAGCGGTCGATCGAATCCGGCAGGATCTTGAGGTAGTCGGACGCGGCGACGATGACGCCCGCGGTGTCCTTGAGCAGGCTGGTTACGTACGGGACCTTCGGCGTCTCGCCCGGGTGCAGCATGTTCCAGCGATCGACCGCATGGCCGTCGCGATACAGCTCCTGATAGCTCGTCACGCTCCAGACGTCCGCGGCGACGTCGTATTTTTCGAGCAGCTTCTGCGCGGCGATCACCTGATTGAGGATGGCCCCGCTGCCGAGCAGCTGCGCCTTCAGCTTGGCCTTGCTGTTTTCCGCCCGGCTGAAGCGGTAGATGCCCTTCAGAATGCCCTCGCGTGCGCCGTCGGGCATCGGCGGCATCTCGTATTGCTCGTTCATCACCGTCAGGTAATAGAAGATGCTCTCCTGCTCTCGATACATCCGCCGGATGCCGTCCTGGATGATGACGGCCAGCTCGTAGGCGAAGGCCGGATCGTAGGAGATGCAGTTCGGCACCGAGACCGAGTAGACGTGGCTCTGCCCGTCCTGGTGCTGCAGCCCTTCGCCCGCGAGCGTCGTCCGGCCGGCGGTGGCGCCGAGGACGAACCCGCGCATGCGGGAATCGGCACCGGCCCAAATCAGGTCGGCGACCCGCTGGAAGCCGAACATCGAGTAGAAGATGAAGAACGGAATCGTGTTGATGCCGTGCGTCGCATACGCGGTCCCGGCCGCGATGAACGACGACATCGAGCCCGCCTCGGTGATCCCTTCCTCGAGGATCTGTCCGTCCTGCGCTTCCTTGTAATAAAGCAGCGTATCCATGTCGACCGGCTCGTACTTCTGGCCGACGTGCGAGTAGATGCCGATGGCGCGGAAGAGCGACTCCATCCCGAACGTGCGCGCTTCGTCCGGCACGATCGGCACGATCAGATCGCCGATTTCCTTGTCGCGCAGCAGCTTCGACAGCATCCGCACGAACACCATCGTGGTCGACGCCTTGCGGCCCTCGGTGCCCTTGTAGAACTCCTCGAAGATCGGCTCGATCGGGGCGGTCAGCGGCTCGACACGAACGCTGCGCGTCGGCACGAACCCGCCGAGCGCCTTGCGGCGTTCGCGCAGGTACTGCAGCTCCGTGCTGTCGTCCGGCGGACGATAGAAGGGCGCGTCGGCAATCTCTTCGTCGGAAATCGGGATGCCGAAGCGGGTCCGGAACGAGCGAAGATCGCTCTCGTTCATCTTCTTCTGCTGGTGGGTGATGTTCTTCCCCTCACCCGCCTCGCCGAGCCCGTAGCCCTTGATGGTCCGCGCGAGAATGACCGTCGGCTGTCCCTTGTGCTCGGTCGCTGTCTTGTAGGCGTTGTAGACCTTGACCGGATCGTGACCGCCGAGGCGGAGCCTCTTGAGCTGGTCGTCCGACAGGTGCTTCACCATGTCGAGCAGCCGCGGGTCGACGCCGAAGAAGTGTTCGCGCAGGTAGGCGCCCGACTCGACGGCGTACTTCTGATACTGGCCGTCGACGACTTCGCCCATCCGCTTCGCGAGCAGGCCGTCGTGATCCTTGGCGAGCAGCGGATCCCAGTCGCAGCCCCACATCACCTTGATGACGTTCCAGCCGGCGCCGCGGAAGATCGCCTCGAGCTCCTGCACGATCTGGCCGTTGCCTCGCACCGGACCGTCGAGGCGCTGCAGGTTGCAGTTGATCACGAACGTCAGGTTGTCGAGCTTTTCGCGCGCGGCCAGGCTGATGGCGCCAAGCGATTCCGGTTCGTCGGTTTCGCCGTCGCCGAGGAACGCCCACACGCGAGAGGGCGACGGCTTCCGCAGTCCGCGATCCTCGAGGTAGCGATTGAAGCGCGCCTGGTAGATCGACATGATGGGACCGAGGCCCATCGACACGGTCGGGAACTCCCAGAAGTCGGGCATCAGCCAGGGATGCGGATAGGACGACAGACCGCCGCCCTTTGCCAGCTCCTGCCGGAAATTCTGGAGCCTCTCCAGCGAGATGCGTCCTTCGAGATAGGCGCGCGCGTAGATGCCGGGCGAGGCATGGCCCTGGAAGTAGATGATGTCGCCGTCGCCGTCCTTGCCCTTGCCGCGGAAGAAATGGTTGAAGGCCACTTCGTACAGCGTCGCCGCCGACGCGTAGGTGGAAATATGACCGCCGATGCCGTCGGACAACCGGTTGGCGCGCACGACCATCGCCATCGCGTTCCAGCGGACGAGGCTCTTGATGCGGCGCTCGATTTCCTGGCTGCCCGGGAGGGGCGTTTCGTCCTCGGGACGAATCGTGTTGACGTACGCCGTCACCGCGGTGAACGGCAGGGCGACGCCCGCCATGCGCGCGCGGTGGCGCAGCGTCGCGAGCAGCCGCTGTACTTGGCCGCGATCACCCTGTTGAATGACGTAGTCGAGCGAGTCGATCCATTCTCGTTGTTCGGTCGCCTCGAGCTCCGAGGCGTCGCGGGGGGCGAGGTTCTTCATCGTGATACCTGAGCGTTAACGTTACCGTCGCGTTACTGTGCACTTCGGGGGCGGACTACAATCTTCTATTGTAGTCCCGTCGCTGCGCGCTGGGCAAAATGCCCGCGTGACTCTCGCGCCAGCGTGAAACGCCATGCAGAACCGTAAGTTCCTCCTCACCGTGATTGCCATCCTTCCGGCGGCCGCCATTGTCGCCGCCTCGGGAGTCGCTGCCGTGCCACAAGCTCCGTCCGCTCCGTCCCAGTCCGACCTGCGCTCGATGATCGGCCGCTTCGCGCCGGCGGAGATCATCGCCGATACCGGCAGCCTGCCGCCGAACGAGCGCCAGGCGCTTGGCAAGATCGTCGAGGCCGCGCGCCTGATGGACAGCCTCTTCCTCGAGCAGGTGTGGGCCGGCAACGAGGCGCTGCTCCAGCAGCTCGCGCGCGACGCAGTTACCAACAACTTCCGCCTAAAGGCGGAAGCCACGTCGTCAAATGATGACGCGGACGCAAAGCTGCATTACTTCCTGATCAACAAGGGTCCCTGGTCGCGGCTGGATCACAATCGGCCGTTCATCGACGGGGTGCCAGCGAAACCCGAAGCGGCGAATTTCTACCCGGCCGGCGCCAGCAAGGAGGAAGTCCAGAAATGGATCGACTCGCTCAGCGGAGACGAGAAGGCGCGCGCGACGGGCTTCTTCACCACGATCCGGAGAAGCCCGGATGGACACTACATCGCGGTTCCGTACTCCGTCGAGTATCAGGGCTCGCTCGCGGCCGCGGCCGCGCTGCTCCGCGAGGCGGCGCAACTCACGTCGCAGCCGACCTTGAAGAAGTTCCTTCACAGCCGCGCCGACGCGTTCATCTCCAACGACTACTACGTCAGCGATGTCGCCTGGATGGAGCTCGACGCCTCGATCGAGCCGACGATCGGACCGTACGAGGTGTACGAGGACGAGTGGTTCAACTTCAAGGCGGCATTCGAGGCATTCATCACGCTCCGCGATGACGCCGAAACGAAGAAGCTTCAGAACTTCAGCGGGGAACTGCAGGCGCTCGAGGATGCGCTGCCGATCGATCCGAAGTATCGCAATGCGAAGCTCGGCGCGATGGCGCCGATCAGGGTCGTCAACGTGCTGTTCACGGCGGGCGATGCCAACAGCGGCGTGCAGACCGCCGCGTTCAACCTCCCGAACGACGAGCGCGTGGTCAAGGAGAAGGGCACCAAGCGCGTCATGCTGAAAAACGTCCAGGAGGCGAAGTTCCGGATGGTCCTTCAGCCGACGGCGAAGCTCGCGCTCGCGCCGGGACAGGATCGCAACGTCTCGTTCGAAGCCTTCTTCACCCACATCCTGATGCACGAGCTGATGCACGGCCTCGGGCCGCACAACATCACCGTCGCCGGGCGCGCGACCACGGTCCGGCAGGAGCTGAAGGAAACCTACAGCACGATCGAGGAAGCGAAGGCAGACGTCTCGGGGCTGTGGGCGCTGGCGCAGCTGGCCGAACGCAACAAGGTCGATCGCGAGATCGCGCGGACGATGTACACGACGTTCCTGGCGTCGATATTCAGGTCGATCCGGTTCGGGCTCAACGAGGCGCACGGACGCGGCGTGGCAATCCAGCTCAATGCCTTTTTGGATGCCGGCGCCGTGAAGATCGGCAGCGACGGCACGTTCGCGGTCGACGAGGCGAAGATCCTGCCGGCCATCACCGCGCTCACCCGCGAGATCATGACCTTGCAGGCCGAGGGGAGCTACGACAAGGCGAAGGGGATGATCGAGAAGCTGGGCGTCGTCAGGCCGCCGGTCCAGAAAGTGCTGGACCGGCTGTCGTCGGTGCCGGTGGACATCGAGCCAAAGTTCACGGCCGCCGAGAAACTTGGCAGCTGACGATGAGGCTTACGCTACATTCGGGATGAAGACACGCACGCGGCGCGGCGACACGTGCACGATGTCGCCGGCCTTGAGTCCGAGCTCGGCGAAGCGTTCGGCGCTGATTTCCGCGCTGAGCAGCAGGTCGGAGTCGACGGTCCGCAGCTCGAGCTTCGTGCGCGAACCGGTCGGGTTCACGTGCAGGACCCGCGCCTCGAGGCTCGGGGCGCCGTTCTTGTAGCGCTCGATCGCCAGTTCGTGCGGCCGGACGTAGACCGCGGCATCGCGCGCCTCCGCGTGCGGATACTCGGGATACTCGACCTCCAGCCCCGGCACCAGCGCGCGGCCACGTTCGACGCGACCGTTGAACACGTTGACGTTGCCGAGGAAGTCCATGACGAACGTGTTCGCCGGCTGCTCGAACACTTCCGCCGGCGTGCCCACCTGCTCGATGCGGCCGTTGTTCATGACGACGACGTGGTCGGCGACCTCGAACGCCTCCTCCTGATCGTGGGTGACGAAGATGCTCGTCACCTGGATCTCCTCGTGGAGACGGCGGATCCACTGCCGCAGCTCTGAGCGCACCTTGGCGTCGAGCGCGCCGAACGGCTCGTCGAGCAGCAGCACCTTCGGCCGCGCCGCGAGCGCCCGCGCGAGCGCGACGCGCTGCCGCTGGCCGCCCGACAGCTGCGCCGGATACCGCGACTCGAAGCCCTCGAGGCGAATCAGCTTCAGCAGCTCGGCGACCCTCGCCTGCCGCTCGGCCTTGCCGACGCCGCGCACTCTCAGCCCGTAGCCGATGTTCTCGCCGATCGTCATGTGGCGGAACAGCGCGTAGTGCTGGAACACGAAGCCGACTTTCCGGTTGCGTGCGGACCGGTTCGTGATGTCCTCGCTCGCGATGGATCACCGAACCGGAGTCAGCCACCTCGAGCCCGGCGATGATCCGCAGCAGCGTCGTCTTGCCCGAGCCCGACGGGCCGAGCAGCGCCAGCAGCGAGCCGTCCGGAACCTCGAGGCTCACGTTGTCGAGCGCCTGGAAGTTGCCAAACCGTTTCGAAACGTTCTTGATCTGAATGCTCATGATGTCGTCTTCAGTTGGAGTCGGCGGTGCGACAGCGTTGACGTCTGACGTTCGAGCTTGCTCTTCACGACCAGGGTCAGGATGGCAACCAGCGTCAGCACCGAGGCGACCGCGAACGACCCCGGCAGGTTGTATTCCTGGAACAGCTTTTCAATCCGCAGCGGCATCGTGTCGGTCATTCCGGCGATGTGTCCCGACACCACGTAGACGGCGCCGAACTCGCCCATCGCGCGCGCGTTGCACAGGATGATTCCGTAGACCAGCCCCCATTTGATGTTCGGCACCGTGACGTGCCAGAACATCTGCCAGCCGGTCGCCCCCAGGCTGACGGCGGCCAGCTCCTCCTCCGGCCCGATCGCGTCCATCACCGGAATGAGCTCGCGCGCGACGAACGGGAACGTGACGAAGGCGGTGGCCAGCACGAGCCCGGGCATCGCGAAGATGATCTTCAGGCTCATGTTCTGCGGCCAGACCTGGAAGTACTGCTGCGCGTAGACGAGCAGCCGCGAACAGCGCGCCGCCGGCGCCGACGATGACCACCAGGTGCTTCCAGAGCCGCGCGCGCCACCTTGCCGGAGCGCGAGATGAAGTAGGCGACGACGCCGATGAAGACGGCGACGAACGCCATCAGGTACGGCATGATCGAGTAGCCGTCCCGCCGCAGGAACTCGCCGAAGTAGCCCTGCAGCCCGAAGATCAGCACGAACATCAGGCCGGCCACGACCGGCGACACCGAGAACGGCAGATCGATCAGCGCCGTCAGCAGGCTGCGGCCCGGGAAGTTGAAGCGCGTGATCGCCCACGCGGCGGCGACGCCGAATACGAGGTTCGCCACCAGCGCGATCGGCACGACGGTCAGCGTCAGCAGGATCGAGTGGCGCGTATCCGCGTCGGCGAACAGGTTCTTCCAGTAGGTGCCGGCGCCTTCGGCGAGCGCTTCGGCGAACACGTTGACGACCGGAATCACGATCAGCAGGCCGACGACGCTGACCGCGAGGCCCGTCAGGCCCCAGCGCACCCACGCCGGATCCTGCTGCGCCCGCTTGGTCATCGCCGAGCCGCCGGCGCGCGGCTGTTTACGAACCGCCTCAGGATGCATGGCGTCGGCTCCAGCTTTCCAGCATGTTGATCAGCAGCAGCATCGAGAACGAGATGACCAGCAGCACGACGGCAATCGCCGTCGCTTCGCCGTAGGCGAACTCCTCGAGACGCGCGACGATGAGGATCGGCGCGATCTCGGTCTTGAACGGCATGTTGCCGGAGATGAAGACGACCGAGCCGTATTCGCCGATCGAGCGCGCGAAGGCGAGCGCGAACCCGGTGATCAGCGCCGGATAGAGCGTCGGCAGGATCACGCCGCGAAACGTCTGCCAGCGCGTCGCACCGAGCGAGGCCGACGCTTCCTCGGCTTCGGGATCGAAGTTCTCGAGCACCGGCTGGACCGTCCGCACCACGAACGGGAGGCCGACGAAAACCAGCACGAGGATGATGCCCAGGCGCGTGTAGGCGCCGTTGATCCCGAGCGGCACCAGGTAGCGGCCGAGCCAGCCGTTCTCGACATACAGGCTGGCGTAGACCAGGCCGCCGACCGCGGTCGGCAGCGCGAGCGGCAGGTCGACGAGCGAATCGATCAGCCGCTTGCCAGGGAACGTGTAGCGCACCAGCACCCAGGCGATGAGCGATCCCAGCACCAGGTTGATGATCGCGGCAATGAACGAGGCGCCGAAGGTCAGGGCGTAGGCGGCGCGCGCCCGCTCGGTCCAGACCGCGCGCCAGAAGTCGTCGAACGACAGCGTGCCGGCCTTGACGAAGCACCGCCGCGATCGGCAGCAGCACGAGCACGCTGAGGTAGAAGATGGTGTAGCCCAGGCTCAGGGAAAACCCCGGCAGGACTTTTCGGTTCACGCTGGCCATCGATCAGCTCCTGTGGACATCCGTGTGTCTCGCGCCTTACGCGGCTTGTAGATCGAGTCGAACACTCCGCCTTCCGCGATGAACTGCTTGTGCGCGTCGGCGAAGCTCTTCGCGATCTCGGTGATCGTCGAACAGCCGGATGTTCGGGAACGTCGCGCGTGTTTCTTCGAGGACAGCCGCGTTCATCGGCCGGTAGAAGTGCTTCGCGATGATCTCCTGCGCCTCGTCGGTGTAGAGGAACTTCAAGTACGCTTCGGCCGCGGCGCGGGTGTTGCGGCGATCCACGTTGGCGTCGACGACCGCGACGTGGGGCTCCGCCCTGATGCTGATCGGCGGGATAGACCAGCTCGAGCTCGCCCTTCGCCTCACGCACCTCGAGGTGCGCCTCGTTCTCCCAGGCCAGGTGCACGTCGCCGATCCGCCTCTGCACGAACGTCGTCGTCGCGCCGCGCGCGCCCGAGTCGAGGACCGGCACCTGCTTGTAGAGCGCGGTCACGTACTTGATCGCGTCCTCGCGGGAGCCGCCGCGCAGTACGACCGAGCCCCAGGCCGCGAAGAAGCTCAGATAGCCGTTGCCGGACGTCTTGGGGTTCGGCGTGACGATCTTGACGCCGGGCTTCACGAGGTCCGGCCAGTCCTTGATCTGCTTGGGATTGCCCTTGCGCACGACGAACACGATCGGTCGACGTGTATGGCAGCGAGCGGTTCGGCAGGCGATTGAGCCAGTCCTTCTTGATCAGGCCGCGCTGGCTGATCGCGTCGGTGTCGATGAATGACGCGATCGTCACCACGTCGGCTTCGAGGCCGTCGATGATCGCGCGCGCCTGCGTGCTGGAGCCGCCGTGCGACTGATTGACGGTCAGCTTGACCCCCTTTTCCTTCTCATACAGGGGGATGAACGTGCTGTTGATCTCACGCCACAGCTCGCGCGTCGGGTCGTACGACACGTTGAGCAGCTGGGCGGCGCTCTGGGCGGAGCCTACCGCGACGCACGCGGTTGCGAGGATGGCGCCAAGCGCCCAGCGAGTGAATCCGTTCCGAGTCATGTTTGTCTCTTTCTGTCTTGTAGCTTCCGCCTTTAGGCGGAAGCACATCCGGAAGCACGTCAGAAGGCAATCTGAATGCGGCTGAGCACCGCGTTCTCCGCCTCGCGATTCGCGCCGGCGGCGGCGCCGCCGGTGAAGTTCAGGTGCTCGAAGTTGGCGGAGATCTTCACGCCGGTGTTCAGGATCCAGTTCGTGCCGAGCGTCCAGCCGTCGACCGAGCGGGCCGAGGCGACCGCGCTCGCGAAGAGCGGGAAGGTGTCCGGATCGATCCGCAGCTCGTGGTAGCGGGCGACGATCTCGAGCGCGCCCCATTTGCCGTTCTTCGGATCGAAGGCCGCCCGCGGCGCGACGCCGCGATACGACGGCGTTTCACCCGTGACCACCCACGACCCGGCGATCTGCCAGGCGGAGTTGTCCAGCACCGCCGCGCCGTTGCCGCGCCGCACGTTGCCGGAGGAGTAGACGTACTCGCCAATCACGCCGTAGGAGCGGAAGTAATAGTGGAACTGCGGCGACACCCGGGTGTGATCGCCATCCGAAAACGCCGCGGCGCCGCCCGCCTCCTGGCCGAGATACGAGAAGAGCGTCTGCTGGCCCGAGGTGCGGAAGGTCGGCAGGATCGTGCCCGTCGGCGATCCGTGCTGCACGCCATGGCTGACCGCGATGCCGGCGCCGAGCCCCTGCCACGGGCTTTCACGCACGGTGCGGAACGGCTGCACGAACACGCGCGCGACGATGTCCTTGCCGTCCTGGCCGTCGGAATCCGCGCTGCCGCCGTCGGGGACGCCGTTGAAGATGCCGCCGGCGTACGAGAGGTTGCCGCTCAACAGGTCGCCGTGGACCATCACGCCCACGTCGCGGTTGGGCACGAGGGCCGTCGGCAGCGCACGCTCGATGAACGGCAGTTCGGTCGCCGACATCAATCGCTCGAATCCGAACGGCGGCTTGAACTTGCCGGCGCGAACCTTGAAGTCGGGACGGAACCGCGCATCGATGTAGGCGTCCTGCAGCACCGTCGTGCCGCCGCCGAAATCCGGCATGATGCGGAAATCGAATTGATTGAACAGGGTGGCCTCGACGATCGGGCGGACCCGGCGCATGACGAAGGTGTCGACCGCCGGCCGCGTGTCGTCCTCGAGGAAGAAGCGGCCGTCGGACTGGACGTATCCGCGCAGGCGGAGGCGGAACGCGCCGTCGGCCGAACGGAAGGAGAAGCCGTCGCGCGCAGCCTGGACGACGGGGGCCGACTTGGCGGCCGCGGCGGCCTGTTCCTTGTCGATCTCCATCTGACGGGCCAGCACGCGGAGCTGCGCGTCGAGCTCCTCCAGACGTTCTTCGATCGTCGGAGTCGCCGTGGCTGCGGGCTTCGCGGTCTCGCCGCCGTTGCCGTGCCGAAGCGTCTGGAGCTCGCGTTCGAGCGCCTCCAACCGGGTCTTCAGCGCGGCGACCGTCTCTGGCGACTGGGCGAAAACAGGGGTATTAAGAGGAGTCGACAGCGCGAGCGCGATCGACAGGATCAGCGAATGGGGAGCGAGTCTCGTCATGCCCCGCGGTAACAGCACGGGACGTGCCGGCTCGCATCATGCCATTCAAGTCGTTTATAATGAGTTAGTTACATTATCAGTCTGGAGTGAGCAAAACGATAAGCCAGTAAATGTAACGGTATGGCCGTTAAATTTGCTGGCCGACCAATTTGTCCCGTGACATATGATGGTTCATGATTAGAAGTCGCAACCGACACTGACTTTCATCTCGCATGAACTTCCTTCTGGATGTCTGGCGTGAGGCGTCGCAGCAGCCCGAGCTGGAGGACGCCGTCGATCGCATCGCACGGCTGATGTCCTCGCACGTACCGGCCGACGCGATGCTCGTCCGCGCCCTCGACTACCAGCACTCGCAGATTCAAACCGTGGCCGCAGGCCTGTCCCGTTCCGGCTCGCCACTGCCCCGCTCATCCACGACTTGCACACCCGAGGAGTTCAACCAGGTGCTCGCGTGGTGCCGCCGCGAACAGGTGGCAGGTGGATCGGTGGACGATCGAAGCGGCGTGATGAAGCTGCTCGCACCGGCCGACGTCCGCGGCGAGTGGCTGGCCGGGCCGCTGATGCGGGACGGACATCCGATCGGGGTGCTGCTGCTCCTGTCGCGCGGGCCGCGCGCGTTCGAGCCGAGACACCACCCGATGGTCGAAGCGATTCTCGAACCCGTCAGTGTGGCGCTCGCCAACAACTTCCGTCATCACGAGCTCGCGCGTCTGCGCGAAGCCGTCGAAGCGGAGAATCGCGCGCTGCTGTCGCGCCTCGATCGCGATGCGGTGAGCGACATGATCGTCGGATCGGACGCCGGCCTCAAGTCGGTGATGGAGCGCATCGATCAGGTCGCGCCAACCGACGCGCCCGTGCTCATCCTGGGCGAAACAGGGTCCGGCAAGGAAGTGCTGGCGCGCGCGATTCACAGCCGGTCGAAGCGCGCCGACGGGCCGGTCGTCCGCGTCAATTGCGGCGCGCTGCCGCCCGGGCTGATCGACTCCGAGTTATTCGGCCACGAGCGGGGCAGCTTCACGGGCGCGATGAACGTCCGCAAGGGATGGTTCGAGCGCGCCGACGGCGGCACGCTGTTTCTCGACGAGATCGGCGAGCTGCCGCTCGACGCTCAGGTCCGGCTGCTGCGCATTCTCCAGGACGGCACCTTCGAGCGCATCGGCGCGCACAAACCGCTGAAAGTCGACGTCCGCATCGTCGCCGCCACCCATCGCGATCTGCAGGAGATGGTCGTGCAGGGAACGTTTCGCGAGGACCTCTGGTACCGCATCAGCGTGTTTCCGGTCTACCTGCCGCCGCTGCGCGAGCGCATCGAAGACATCGTGCCGCTCGCCGCGCACTTCGCCAGCCGGGCGGGGAAACGGCTCGGCGGAGCGCCGCTGACGCTGTCGATGGAGGACATCGATCTGCTGGTCTCGTATCCGTGGCCCGGCAACGTGCGCGAGCTCGCGACGGTCATCGAGCGGGCGGCGATTCTCGGCAACGGCAAGGCGCTGCGGCTGTCCGGCGCGCTGGGGCCCGTCACCCGGCGCACCGGCCGGATGACGCCGAAGGAATGGGAGGGCCGTGCCGCCGCGTCCGCGGCGGTGAACGAGTCGATGTCGCTCGATCACGCGATGAAGACGCACATCGTGCAGGCGCTGCGGGCAACCGAGGGACGCATCGAGGGGGCGCATGGGGCGGCGGCGCGGCTCGGCATCAATCCGCACACGCTGCGCGCGCGCATGCGCAAGCTGGGCATCAACTGGACGCGGTTCCGCAGCCTCAGCGGCGCCCGGCGTCGCGGTCGTAGCTCTTCACGATCTCGGCCGCCAGATCCGGACGATCGGTAATCAGGGCGTCCGCGCCCCAGTCGAGCAGTCGCCGCATGTCCGCGGGGTCGTCGACGGTCCAGACCTTCACGGCGATCCCCGCACGGTGGGCATACGTCAGGAACCGCGGCGTCACGATCGTCGTCGCACCCGCCCGCTCCGGCACCTGGAACTCGCGGTATTGGGTCCGCCCGAGCGGCCACCGGATCCACGAGCGATAGAGCGCCCAGCGCGTTTCTTCGGTTCCGGCGCCGGTCGGAATCCGCGGCTCGTAGGCGCGCGCCGCCCGCAGCACGCGCCCGCCGAAGGCGCCGAGCGCCACCCTGTCCAGCGCGTCCGCCGCACGGATTTCATCGACGGTCCGGTGCGCGAGCTCGGGGTCGTTCATCTTGAGCTCGATGATGAACCGGGCGGTCCGGTATCGCTGGAGGACTTCACGCAGCGTCGGAATCCTCACGCCGCGTCCGCGGAACGGAAACTCGCCGGCGCCGTTGGATGCGTTCTGGAACCAATAGCCGGCATCGACCCGCGCGAGCTCCGCGGCCGTGAACGCGCTAATCGGTCCCCTGGAATCCGTCGTCCGCTCGAGGCCCGTATCGTGATGGACGACGACCACGCCGTCGCGGGACAGGTGCACGTCGATTTCGAGACCATCCGCGCCGAGCGCGAGCCCGTTGTCGAATGCGTCAATCGTATTCTCGGGCCGCAGGGCGGCGCCGCCGCGGTGCGCGTAGACGAGCGGGCGCTGCCGGGTCAGATGAGTTGCAGTCGGCAAGAACTCAATCTTAACCTTCCAGCCGGCTTAACCTTCCAGCCGGCCCACCGTAGCGTTACGCGCGACGGGGGCAAGCGTGTAATATGCCTGTATGCCCTCCCCGGTTCCCTTGCCGTCTACTTTGTCAGAACTGCGCGCGGCGATCTCGGCCGGCCACGTCCGTCGACGTCCGGTCAAGGATGAAATCCGCGAGAACCTTCTCGAGCGCCTGCGCGCGAACCAGCCGCTCTTCCCCGGCATCATCGGCTACGACGAAACGGTCGTCCCGCAGATCGTCAATGCCGTGCTCTCGCGCCACAACTTCATCCTGCTGGGGCTGCGCGGCCAGGCGAAGAGCCGCATCCTGCGCGCGCTGACGGATCTGCTCGACGAGCGCGTGCCGGTGATTCCCGGATGCGAGATCCATGACGACCCGCTGGCGCCGCTGTGCGCCGCCTGCCGTGCCCGCGTGCGGAACGAGGGGGACAATCTTCCGATCGCCTGGCTGTCGCGAACGGATCGCTACGTCGAGAAGCTGGCGACCCCCGACGTGACGATTGCGGACATGCTCGGCGATCTCGATCCGATCAAGGCCGCGCGGTCGGGTCTTCAGCTCTCCGACGAGCTGACCATGCACTACGGCCTGCTGCCACGGGCGAACCGCGGCATCTTCGCGATCAACGAGCTGCCGGATCTCGCGGGCAAGATTCAGGTCGGTCTGTTCAACATCCTTCAGGAGGGTGATGTCCAGATCAAGGGCTACCCGGTCCGGCTGCCGCTCGACGTCCTGATGGTGTTCAGCGCCAACCCCGAGGACTACACCGCGCGCGGCAAGATCATCACGCCGCTGAAGGATCGGATCGGCTCGGAAATTCGCACGCACTATCCTTCCACGCGCTACGAAGGCATGGCGATCACTTCCCAGGAAGCGTGGGTGGCCGGACGGAACGTCCCGCTCGTCGTGCCGGACTACGTTCGCGAGGTGGTCGAGGAGATCGCGTTCCAGGCGCGCCAGGATCAGAAAGTGGACAAGCGCTCGGGCGTCAGCCAGCGCCTGCCCATCTCGCTGCTCGAGAACGTGGTCTCGAACGCGGAGCGGCGCGCGCTGCTCGCCGGCGAAACACCGGTGGCGCCGCGCATCACCGACATCTACGCGGCGCTGCCCGCGATCACCGGAAAGTTCGAGCTCGAGTACAAAGGCGAGCTGCGCGGCGCCGACAACGTCGCCCGCGACATCATCCGCGCGGCGGTCGGCAACGTCTTCGCGGGACGGTTCGCCAATGCCGATTTGCGGCAGGTCACCGAGTGGTTCGACCTCGGCGGCACGCTTCAGGTGGACGACACGCTGGCTGCCGCGGAGCTCCTCAAGCGCACCGCCGTGGTCCAGGGACTCCGCGAGCTGACCGAGCACGCCGGCGTGCAGGACCGCGACACGCCACCACCCGTACTGGCGGCGGCGGTGGACTTCGTACTCGAAGGGCTTTACGCGCAGAAGAAGATCAGCCGGTCAGAGGATCGACGGTATCAGGGAATCGAGCCGCCCCGGCGTCCGGCGGCGCGGAATGCGGGTCCGGAGCCGATGCTCGAACGGGACATTCCATTGCCGGGCAACAAGAAGAAGTACTACAACTGATCGAATCGGCTGCAGGTCATGCGCTACCGCTACTCGAAGTTCACGCCCGAAGATCTGGACGGCATCGATCTGGAAGAGCTGCTCTCGCGGCTCTCCGATATTCTGCTGTCGAGCGGCTTCGAGAATCCGTACGGCTCGCCGTACGACGATGACGGCGAAGGGCATTCACAGCAGGCGCTGCACGATGCCATCCTCGAGGCGCTCCTGAACGGCGGCGTGCTGTCCGACGAGATGCTCGAAAAGCTGCTCGGCAAGGACTGGCAGCAGACGGAGGACGCCGAACAGCGCATCGACGAGCTGATCGAACGGATCATCGAGAAGCTGCAGAACCAGGGATACCTCACGTCGTCGCCCGATACGTCGAGCGAGCGCCAGCAGCGCGAGCGCGGGCGCGGCGGCCGCGGCGACGAGTCGAACGTCCGTTTCGAGATCACCGACAAGAGCCTCGACTTCCTGGGCTACCGCGCGCTGCGCGACCTGCTCGGCTCGATCGGCAAGAGCAGCATCGGACGTCACGACACGAGAGAAATGGCGACCGGCGTCGAAGCCAGCGGCGCGGCGAAACGCTACGAGTTCGGCGACACCATGAACCTCGACGCCAGCGGCACGATCCTGAACGCCGTCGTCCGCGGGCGGGCGAGCGGCGCGCAGTCGGAGTTCCGCGGCATCGACGTCGACTACGAGGATCTGATGGTCGTGCAGGGCGAGTATCAGAGCTCCTGCGCAACCGTGCTGATGCTCGACTGCAGCCACAGCATGATCCTCTACGGCGAGGATCGCTTCACGCCGGCGAAGCGCGTCGCGCTCGCGCTGGCGAACCTGATCCGGCTGCAGTATCCCGGCGACGCGCTCAAGGTCGTGCTCTTCCACGATTCGGCCGAGGAGATTCCTCTCACCCAGCTCGCGCGCGTCCGCGTCGGCCCGTACTACACGAACACGCGGGAAGGACTGCGGCTGGCGCGGCGAATCCTCGAGCGCGAGCGCAAGGACATGCGGCAGATCGTCATGATCACCGACGGCAAGCCGTCCGCGCTGACCAGGCCGGACGGCCGCATTTATCGCAACGCGTTCGGGCTGGATCCGTTCATCGTGTCGGAGACGTTCGCGGAAGTCGCCGCGTGCCGCAAGGCCGGCATCCTGATCAACACCTTCATGCTCGCCCGCGATCACGATCTCGTCAGCTTCGTGCGGCGGACGGCGCAGATCTGCCACGGCAAGGCCTACTTCACGACGCCGCGGACCCTCGGGCAATACGTGCTGATGGATTACATGGACAAGAAGACGCGGACTATCCACTAATCGGATATGCTGCCGCCGACCATCCCGCTCTTCCCGCTGCCGAACGCGGTCCTGTTCCCCAACGTTTTTCTTCCCCTGCACATTTTCGAGCCCCGCTATCGGCAGATGGTCGCCGAAGCGCTCGAAGGGGATCGGATTATCGGCATGACGCTGCTCAGGCCGGGATGGGAAGCGGACTACGAGGGGCGTCCGCCGATCTATCCGATCGGCTGCGCCGGTCTCATCACGTTCGCCGAACGCCACAAGGACGGACGGTTCAACATCGTCCTCAGAGGCCTGGAGAAATTCCGCGTCCTCCATGAAGAGAGCAACAGCACGGGCAGCTACCGGGTCGCGCAGGTCGACGGCATCACCGAGTCAACCGACGCGATGACCGATGACGATCGAGCCGCCATGCGCGGCGCGCGGCGCCGGCTGGAGGCGCTGCTGGTGCCGCAGCCGGAAGGGCGCGGCGCCGAGCCGAAGGTGCCGCCGTCGATGCCCGACGAGGACCTGGTCAACGCGCTCGCGCAATACCTCGAGCTCGAGCCGGTCGAAAAGCAGGCGCTGCTCGAACGCGACACGCTGCTGGCGCGCTGCCAGTCGCTCATCGAGCTGCTCGAGATGAAGGTCATCGTCGCGCGCCACAAGTGGTCGGGCGGGCACTGACCCGCCTCCGCCGAAGGCTTCGGCGGGCAAGCTCCGCCGCCGCCGCGCGTTCAGCGCGCGCCGGCGGCGGTCTTCTGACGCGCGGCGATCGCATCGATCACCTGCTGTCCGTGAAACCTGCCGTTCTCGATGAAGATCTTGCCGCTCTGGACACCCGCGACGACGGCGCCAGCCACGTAAAGTCCCTTGACGTTCGTTTCGAAGGTCTCGGGGTCGAACACCGGTCCGCAAGTCTGCGGATCGACGTCGACCCCGGCGTTTCGGAGGAGCGTCGTGTCGGATCGGTAGCCGGTCAGCAGAAACACCGCGTCCGCCTCGATCTCGCTCGGCTCGCCGTTCTGCGCGACGACCACGCTGGTCGGACGGATCTCGACGATGCTCGTGTTGAAGCGGGCGGCGATCGAGCCTTCCCTGATTCGGTTCTCGATGTCCGGCTTCACCCAGTACTTGATCGAGTCGCCGAGCGCGTCCCCGCGATGGACGATCGTCACGCCGGCGCCGGCCCGGAACAGGTCGAGCGCGGCCTCAGCCGCCGAATTCTTGCCGCCCGCGATCACCACACGCTTGCGGAAGAACGGATGCGGCTGCGTGTAGTAGTGCGAGACGTGCGGGAGGTCCTCGCCGGGCACGCCGATGCGGTTCGGAAAGTCGTAGGCGCCGGTCGCGATCACGACCGCCCGGCCACGGACGCATCGGCGCACGCCGCGCGCCGACTGGGTATCGACTGCAAAGCTGCCTTCCGCATCGGGCACGCCGTCCTCGCGCTCGATGGCGACGACGGTCTCGTCGAACTGGACGTCGAGCTTGAAGGCATCGGTCACGCGGCGGTAGTAGCGCAGCGCCTCGAGCCGGGTCGGCTTGTCGTACGGGCTGACGAACGGCATCCCGCCGATTTCCATCAGCTCCGGAGTCGTGAAGAACACCATCTCCGTCGGATAGTGAAGCAGGGAGTTGACGAGCGCGCCCTTCTCGAGCACCTGGTATGTGAGGCCCCGTCGTGCGGCCGCAATCGCCGTGGCAAGGCCCGCCGGCCCTGCCCCTATGATGAGGACATCGCTGACAATCATCCTGCGATCATACCAATCAGCGCTTGACGGGCGCCGGCTGGTAGTCGATCCGGACATTGCTGACGATGGCGACCGGCCGGCCCGGACTGGCGACTTCGCGTCCAGCCGAGGTGGTGGCGTTGAGGATCTCGCCGAGCAGGCTGACCTGATCGATCTTCGCGGGCACCGGGATGGTGACGTCCTGCCGGCCGATCGGCGCGACCGCCTTGACGCCGCCCGGGCCGGCGCCGCCGCTGATCCGATCGAACAGATCGCGCGAGCGGCGGAACTCCGACTGCACCGCGCCGCGCCCGAGCAGGTCGCCGGTCATCGTCAGCACGCCGATCACCGCGGAGTACGTCGCAAACGCCCGGCCGCCCTTCACTTCTTCTTCCGAATAGGTGTGGCGGTTGTGCAGATCGAACGTCAGCGTCGCCGCTCCGGTGTGCGGCGGAATATTGACGATCACGCCCGCGGCCGGATCGCGACCGGCGAGCACGAAACAGAAGCTGGCCTTCGTCTTCACGCCCGTGCCGAGCGACTCCGGGCACTTGACCACCGCCGGCTCCTGCTTCCGTGCTGGCGGGGGCGGAGGTTTGCGTTGCGTACGGCGCTGGGCCTCGAGCGACGGCATCGCGACCATGAAGCTTGCGACGGCCGCGACAAACAATCCGACACTGCGCATGTTTGCAGTATAGCGTGGCGATGGAGCTCACGGTGTTTGAGATGAGGAGGCGGCGGAGTTCACGGAGCTTTCAACACGGAGACACGGAGGCACGGTGGACGCACGGAGAAGAACTTCAAAACAAATTGAAGGCAGCGTGACTGAAGGCCTGTGGCGCCGCGCTACGCGCGGCTTGAATCGGCCAAGGCGCGTGAATACAAGTGGCGAGCGCGAAGAAGGGCCACTCGTATTCGCGCGCCTTGACCGATTCAACCGGCCGGCCGACGGCCGGCGGGCCACGGGCCACCTCCGTGCGTCCTCCGTGTCTCCGTGCCTCCGCGTTGAGATCGCCGTGATCTCCGCAACCTCCTCGTCCTCGAACACCGTGGCGTCCCACGCTACAATCGCGAGGAGCTCCAATGCCCTCCAAGTACCCCGAGCCGGATCGTCTGCCTCACCGAAGAAACGACCGAAACGCTGTATCTCCTCGGCGAGGGCGATCGCGTTGTCGGGGTTTCCGGCTACACCGTGAGGCCTCCCGAAGCGAGATCGAAGCCCAGAGTGTCCGCCTACATCAATGCGCGGTTCGAGAAGATCGAGGCGCTGCGGCCGGATCTGATTCTCGCGTTCTCCGATCTCCAGGCCGATATCGCGGCGGAGCTGATTCGCCGCGGGTTCACGGTCGTCACGTTCAATCAGCGGAGCGTCGACGAAATCCTTCAGATGATCAGGATGGTGGGGGCGCTGGTCGGACGTGCCGACGCTGCCGACGCGCTCGCGGACTCGTATCGACGCGCGCTCGACGCCATCCGCGCGCAGACGGCGGCGCGCGAGCACCGGCCGCGCGTGTTCTTCGAAGAATGGGACAACCCGCTCATCTCGGGAATCCGGTGGGTCGACGAGCTGATCGAAATCGCGGGCGGCCAGCCGGTTTTTCCTGAGCTGCGAGACAAGGGGCTCGGCAAGGAGCGAATCGTCGCGGCCGGCGAGGTGGCGGCCAGGGATCCCGAGGTCATCATCGCCTCATGGTGCGGGAAGGCGATGAAGAAGAGAACGATCGTCGAGCGGCCGGGATGGGATCGGGTGAGCGCGGTCCGGAACGATCACGTCTACGAGATCAAATCGACCTACATCCTCCAGCCCGGGCCGGCGTCGCTGACCGAAGGTGTCGCGCAGCTGCAGATGCACATCGCGCGCGCGGCGGCGACGGTCATTCGGTGACGCACGCCATCCCCGGCATCGCGGCGCGCATCGCGCGTTCGGCCATCTCGGGGCGGCGAATCAGCTCCAGGAACTCCATGCGCGTGCGTGCGTCCTCGCGAAACACGCCGAGCATCGCACTGGTGACGGCAACCGAGTTCTGCTTCTCCACGCCGCGCATCGACATGCAGAGATGGGCACCTTCCATGACGACGGCGACGCCCAGCGGGACGACCTTTTCGCGCAGCGTCTCGGCGATCTGGTTGGTGAGGCGCTCCTGAACCTGGAGCCGCCGCGAGAAGATCTCGACCAGCCGCGGGATCTTGCTCAGGCCGATCACGCGCCCCTGCGGGATGTAGGCGACGTGGCACTTGCCGAAGAACGGCAGGACGTGATGCTCGCAGAGGCTGTAGAAGTCGATGTCCTTGACGATCACCATCTCGTTATAATCGACGGTGAAAAGCGCGTTGTTCAGCACGGCGTCGACGTCCGCCGCATACCCGCTGGTGAGGAACCTGAGCGACTTCTCCACCCGTTTCGGCGTGTCCAGCAGGCCCTCGCGCGCCGGGTCTTCACCGAGTTCGGCGAGCAGCTGTCTGATGATCTCCTGCATCCTGCCATTGTATATCGCGCTATTCAGCCTGGCCGGGCCGGCCGTCCACGCGCGTCAGCCGCAGGCGGACGACCCGGATACGCTTTACGCCGCGCGCGAGAATCTCGACAGCGCACGCCGGGCGGCGGACATCTGGGCGGACCGGCTGCAGAAAAACCCGAAGGACTTCGAATCCGCCTGGAAGCTGGCGCGCGCGCGCTTCTGGCTCGGCGGCCACGCCGCCGACGCGGAACGAAAGTCGGTGCTCGAGGCGGGCATCGCCGCGGCGCGCATCGCGGCGCAGCTGCAGCCCTCCCGCCCTGAAGGGCATTTCTGGCTGGCGGCCAACATGGGCGAGCTGGCCGAATCGCACGGCATGAGACAGGGCCTCAAGTACCGGGGCGACATCAAGGAAGCGCTGCTGACGGTGCTGAAGCTCGACCCCGCGTTCCAGCAGGGATCGGCGGATCGCGCGCTCGGACGTTGGTACTACAAGGTGCCTGGCCTGTTCGGCGGGTCGAACAAGAAGTCCGAGGAGCACCTGCGCAAGTCGCTGACCTACAACCCGCAGAGCACCGCGTCGCTGTTCTTCCTGTCGGAGACATTGGTTGACGATGGGCGGAAGGACGAAGCGCGCGCCGAGTTGAAGAAGACCCTCGACGCGCCGCTGGATCCGGAATGGGCTCCCGAGGATCGGGAGTTCAAGAAGAAGGCGGAAGCGTTGCTCAAGACGCTGCAGCGCTGAAAACCGCCGTCCTAATACTTGTAAAACCCCTGCCCCGACTTCATGCCGAGCCGTCCGGCGAGCACCATCCGCTTGAGCAGCGGCGGCGGCGCATAGGCGGGCTCGCGGTATTCCTCGAACATGATGTTGGCGATGTAGTACGTCGTATCGAGGCCGACGAAGTCGAGCAGCGTGAACGGCCCCATCGGATAGCCGGTCCCCAGCTTCATCCCCTTGTCGATGTCCTCGACGGTCCCGAGGCCGTGCTCGTACGACCGGATCGCGTCGAGCAGATACGGCACGAGCAGACGATTGACGATGAAGCCCGGCTTGTCGGGCGCGGTGATCGGCTCCTTGCCGAGCGACTGCGCAAACGCGAACACCGTTCGATACGTCTCATCGCTCGTCGTCAGCGCGCGAATCACCTCGACGAGTTTCATCAGCGGGACGGGATTGAAGAAGTGCAGCCCGGCGAACCAATCGGGCCGCTTCGTTTTCATCGCCAGCTCGGTGATGCAGAGCGAAGAGGTGTTGGAGCAGAGAATCGTCTGCTCGCCGACCACCGCCTCGACCGCCGCGAAGACCTTGGCCTTCGCCTCGACGTTCTCGATGATCGCTTCGATGACGATGTCGCAGCCCTTGAGGTCCTCGATTTTCGTCGTGCCCGAGAGGTTCGCGAGGGTGGTTGCCTTCGTCTCTTTCGTGACTTTGCCCTTCTCGACGCCGGAGGTAAGGAACTTCTCGATCCGGCCGAGACCCTTCTGAAGAAAGCCGTCTTCGACCTCGCGGACGATCGTGCGGTACCCCGCCGCCGCCGCGACCTGCGCGATGCCCGATCCCATCAACCCGCACCCCAGAACTCCTACTGTCTTTATGTCCATCGATGTCCTCGTGTGTGGCAGACCTTAATGTCTGCGCTACGACTGAATAGTCTCGACAATCGCGGCAATCCCCTGTCCGCCGCCGATGCAGGCTGATGCCAGGCCGCGTTTCAGCCCGCGGCGCCGCAGCTCGAGGACGAGCGTGAGGAGCAGGCGCGTTCCGGTCATTCCGAGCGGATGCCCGAGCGCGATCGCGCCGCCGTTGACGTTGACCTTGTCCCGATCGAGGCCCAGATCCTTCTCCACGGCCAGGTACTGGGCGGCAAACGCTTCGTTGATCTCGATGAGGTCGATGTCGCCGAGCGTCAGGCCGGCCTTCTGAAGCACCAGGCGCGTGGCTGGCGACGGTCCCATGCCCATCAGCGTCGGCTCGACGCCAACGGTGGCCCAGTGCGTGAGACGCGCGATCGGCTGCAGCCCCTGCTGGCGAACGCCGTTCTCTGACGCCAGGAGCAGCGCGGCGCCGCCATCGACGATCCCCGAGGCGTTGCCGGCCGTGACGCATCCGTTCTTGCTGAACGCCGCCGGGAGTTTCGCAAGGCTTTCGAGCGTCGAATCGGGGCGCATGTGGTCGTCCTGCGCGAACCGCTCGCTGCCTTTTCGCGACTTGATGTCGACTGGGACCACTTCCTCGGCCAGGCGGCCTTCTTTCCACGCCTTGTCCGCGAGCTGCTGGCTGCGGATCGCGTAGCGATCCTGATCCTCGCGGGAGATGCCGTATTTCGCCGCACAGTTCTCCGCGGTGCCGGCCATCGTGCATCCACAATGCGTATCGAGGAGCGCGGACCACAGGGTGTCCTCGAGCTGACCCTGACCGAGGCGGAGCCCGCTGCGAAGCCCGCGAATCGCGTGCGGCGCCTGACTCATGCTCTCCATGCCGCCGGTGAGGACGACGTCCGCTTCGCCGAGCCGAATCATCTGGCCGCCGCTGATCGCCGCCTGTATGCCCGACCCGCACAGGCGGTTCACCGTCAGCGCGGGAACTTCCACCGGCAGTCCTGCCTTCAGGCCGACGTGACGCGCGCCATAGACCGCGTCCGAGCTCGTCTGCAGCACGTTGCCGAACACGACGTGGTCGACGGCCTCGGGCTTGACGTGCGTGCGCTCGAGCGCGGCGCGCGCCGCGATGCCGCCGAGGTCGATCGCGGAAAAATCTTTCAGCTTGCCCGTGTATTCGCCCATCGGCGTTCGCGCGCCGCCCAGAATGTAGATCTCGCTGCTCATCGGTCCTGTTCCTTATCCCCTTGTGATCTGTTCCACGATGTACGCCCCCGATTCACGGGTGCCGAGCCTGCCGCCGATGTCCTGCGTGCCCTGGTTCTCGCGGACCGCTTTCAGCACCGCCGCGTCGATCGCCGCCGCTTCCTGACCGAGCCCGAGCGTCTCGAGCATCAGCGCCGCGGACGAAATCGCGCCGATTGGGTTCGCGATGTTCCTGCCCGCAAACTTCGGCGCCGACCCGTGCACCGGCTCGAACATCGACGTGCGGCCCGGGTGAATGTTCCCCGACGCCGCCATGCCCAGGCCTCCCTGGAACGTCGCGCCGAGATCCGTGATGATGTCGCCGAACAGGTTGTTGGTGACGATCACCTCGAACTGGCCGGGGTCGAGCACCATGTACATCGCCAGCGCGTCGATGTAATAGTGCGTCGCCTGAATGCCGGGGTACAGCGCGGCGACTTCCTTGAACACGCGCTGCCACAACGCATGGCCGTGCGTCATCGCGTTGCTCTTGTCGGCCATGCAGACTTTCGTCAGGTTGCGAGTACGCGCGAACTCGAACGCGTGCCGCACGATCCGGTGAACGCCCTTGAAGGTGTTGACCTCTTCCTGGATCGCAATCTCGTCTTCGGTGCCGGCCTTGAAGCGCCCGCCGACGCCCACGTAAAGGCCCTCGGTGTTCTCGCGAAACACGGCGAAATTCACGTCCGCCGGCGTCCGTCCTTTCAGCGGGCAGAGCCGCTCGTCGAGCAGCTTCACCGGCCGGTAGTTGGCGAACAGATCCAGCTCGAACCTCGTGCCGAGCAGGATGTCGCGCGCATGGCGGTTGTCCGGCACGCGGGGGTCCCCGAGCGCGCCGATGAAGATGGCGTCGAACTCCCGCAGCAGGTCGTAGCCATTCGGCGGAATGGTGACGCCCGACTGGAGAAAGTAGTCGGCGCTCCACGGCAGCTGCTCGAGCTCGAAGGTGCGTCCGAACCGCTCGCCGACCGCCGTCAGCACGCCGACCGCTTCGGCGGTTACTTCCTTGCCGATGCCGTCGCCTGGAATGATCGCGAACCGCATGCTAGACGCTCTCCACCGCCATCGCCATCCCGAGGCCGCCGCTGACGCAGAGGGTGGCCAACCCGCGCCGTGCGTTGCGCCGCCGCATCTCGTGCACCAGCGTAACCAGGATCCGCGCTCCGGTGGCGCCGATCGGGTGCCCCAGCGCGATCGCGCCGCCGTTGACGTTGAGCTTCTCCATCGGGATCGGTTCGTCGCGCAGCACGGCAAGGACCTGCGGCGCGAACGCTTCGTTCAGCTCGAAGAGGTCGAAGTCCGCGAGCCCCAGACCCGTGCGTTCGAAGAGCTTCCGCATCGCCGGCACCGGCCCGATCCCCATGATGCGCGGGTCGACGCCAGCCGACGCCCACCCGATCAGGCGTGCCAGGGGCTTGACGCCGTCAGCGGCCGCCCGCGCCGCGGTCATCAGCACCAGCGCGGCGCCGCCGTCGGTGATCCCCGATGACGTTCCCGGCGTGATGATGCCCGGATGTCCCTCGACAGTGCCGAAGACCGCCGGCAGCTTTCTCAGCGATTCGATCGTCGTATCGGCGCGTGGATGCTCGTCTGCCTCGACGACGGTCCGGCGGCCTTTGGCGTCGGTGACGGTGACCGGAGCGATCTCGGCGCGAAAGCGTCCCTCCGCGATGGCGGCGGTCGCGCGCCGCTGCGTCTCGAGCGCGTAGGCATCCGATTCTTCGCGGGTGATGCGGTACTGGCGGGCGAGCACTTCGGCGGTCTCGCCCATGATCATTCCGCAGATCGAGCAGGTGAAGCCGTCGCGATACATCGCATCCACGAGCGCGAAGTTGCCCATGCGGTGGCCCCAGCGCGCGTCCTCGGCGTCGATCAGGTACGGCATGCGGCTCATCGACTCGATGCCGCCGGCCACCACCACCTCGGCCTCGCCCAGCATGATGCTCTGCGCGCCGGTGGCCACCGTCTGCATGCCGGACGCGCACGCCTTGTTGATCGTCTGCGCGTGCACGGCGTCGGGAAGCCCTGCGCGCTTCGCGACCTGGCGTGCGGGATTCGGCCCCGAACCAGCCTGCCGCGCATGGCCGATGAGCACTTCGTCGACGCGATCCGCGGCCACGCCCGCACGCTCGAGCGCGGCACGCGCCGCCACGGCGCCCAGGTCCGCGGGGTGCACGGTGCGGAAGGCGCCGCCGTACTTTCCGATTGGCGTGCGCGCAGCGCCCACGATGACCACTTCAGGCACCTGCATAACCTTTCAATCTTATCTTCCAACTCCCAAATCCCAAATCCCAACTACCAATTCCCAACGCCCAACTCCCAACTCCCAAGTCGCTTCCTGGGCCTGGGGTTCTTGGGAGTTGGGAGTTGGTATTTTTGGGAGTTGGTATTTTTGGGAGTTGGCTTGTTTGGGAGTTGGGAGTTGGTATTGTTTGGGAGTTGCGAGTTGAGCCTCTAGTCAGCCCCGCGAGGCAGTCCGATTCGCGCGAGCAGCGCGTCGAGATCGGCGGCGGTGAACGGCTTGGCCAGGACCGCCGTTCCGTTGTCGATTGGCATCGCCTCGACCGAGTGCGTGTCCCCGGTCATGAACACGAAATGCCGGGCGGAGCCAGGATGATCCTGCTGAAAGCGGCGATGCAGCTCGATGCCGCTCACGCCGGGCATGCGGATATCGCAAATCACCAGGCTGAAGTGATTGGATGCGGCGAGGCGCAGCGCGGCGGCGCCGGTATCGGCCGCTTTCACCGTGTACCCGCGGCGCTCGAGCAGACGCGCCAGCAGCTCCCGGATCGGGACTTCGTCGTCCACCACCAGCGCCGCGTGGCCCGAGGGGGAAGCGGCGGCGGCGGACGGCACCGTCACGTCGCGGCCGTCGGAAACCGCCGGCAGGGACAATCTGAACCGGGCGCCGCCGTCGGATTCCATCAGATCCAGCGTGCCGCCGTGCGCGTAAGCGATGCCGTGAGAAATCGACAGGCCGAGCCCGGTGCCTTCGCCGACCTGCTTGGTCGTGAAGAACGGCTCGAAGATGCGGCCGCGAAGCTCCGGGCTGATGCCAGGGCCGCTGTCGGCAATCTCGACGAAATGGCGGCCCTTCTCCGAGCCGGTCGTCACCCGGATGGTGCCCGGCACGCCCGATGCCGTCATCGCGTGCTCCGCGTTCAGCAGCAGGTTGAGGAACAGCTGCTGGATCTCGTCGCGGTTCACCATCGCCATCAGCGGCTCGGACGCATACTGCGCGTCGATCGTGATGTTGCGCAGGCGCAGGTGATATTCGCGGAGATCCACGGTGGCGCGCACGATCGCCGTCAGGTCGGTGGCGACGCGATCCGGGGCGCCGCGGCGGACGAACGACAGCAGGTTGCGGACGATCTGGCCGGCGCGCGCCGCTTCGCGGCGGACGGTCTCGAGATCGCGCTTGTTGCTCGCCGCGCCGGGCCGGTCGTCCAGCATCAGCTCGACGCAGCCGACGATCGTCTGGAGCGGGTTGTTGATCTCGTGAGCGACGCCCGCGACCAGCTCGCCGATCGCCGACAGCCGTTCGCTGTGCACGAGCTGATCGCGCAGCCGCAGCTCCTCGCTGATGTCGCGCTCGACGCCGACGTAGTGCGTCAGCGCGCCTGACCCGTCGTGCAGCGGCGACACGGTGCACGCGGCGGTGAACGTCGAGCCGTCCTTCCGCCGCCGCAGCAGCGTACCCCGCCATCCGCCCGTCTGCTGGACCGCCCTGACGATCTGCGCGCGAAGGTCCGGACACTCGACGCCAATCAGCTCGCTCAGCCTGAGCGCCTCGACCTCGTTGCGGCTGTAGCCGAGCGACTTGAGGAACGCATCGTTGGCGTGCTCGAACTGTCCGTTGGCCCGCGTGATCAGGATCATGTCCGCGGTCCGTTCGGTGGCGGCGGCCAGCAGGCGCAGGCGCGAGTCCGATCGCTGCAGGGCGCCGCGCTGCGTGGAGAGGCGGATCGTCAGCAGCGCAAGCCCGCCGACCGTCGTGACGCCGGTCAGCAGCGCGCGAAACGAATCCATCGGCGCGCTGAGCGGCTCCAGCAGGATCATCCCGTATCCAATCGCGGGGATCAGCAGCACCGGCACGGCGGAGAACGCAATCGTCGTCGGCGCCTCGGGAACCTCGAGCGCTTCCTCACGCTTCGACCAGGGCGCCATGTAGGCGGCCCACGCGTAGAACAGCCACGGCGTGATCCACGCGAGATCGTGAAGCGTGCCGGGCCGATAGTCACCGCGCGCGATCGCCAGGCTCGTGCCGATCCGCAGCACGAAGCCGATCCCCACGCCGACCGCCAGCCTCACATAGGTCGCATGCCAGGCGGTGTTGCGCCCGATCCAGACTGCCGCCAGCAGCCCGGCGAGCTGGAGGAACCGGTTCGCCTGAATCAGGACCAGGAGGCGGGACTGCGCGTCCGAGCCGGGCTCGGGGACCAGGCTCGGCAGCAGGACGAAGTACGAATAGATGAAGACCGCGAGGAGGCCCGCCGCCCCGAGGTCCACCGCCGTTGTCGCGACCGCGTACGATCGCACGCCCCGATGCGGGCGCGCGATCAGTGCAATCAGGGGCGCGATGCCGCCGCACAGGCTGAAGATCGTGTGCCAGCGCAGCCACGACGCATCCTGGAGTACCAACTCGCCGTACGCCCATCCGAGATGCCCGAACAGCCAGAAGGCCATCCCGATCGCGTAGACGTCCCAGAAGAGGCGCTGGCAGCCTGCCCACGACCGTCGGCGCATCCAGATGGTGACGATCACCGTCGCCGCGGCGGTGACGAGCACGACGTTGCCGAGGACCGACTGGGCGAGCGGATAACTGCCCAGCGCCGATCCGGCCAGGCCATAGACGATGGTAAAGGCGAGCGCCATCGCGAGGCACCACGCCCCGGAACGATCGTTCGACGCCATCAGCGCGCGTGGGCTACCCAGTGTGTCCTCAGATCTCCTCGAGATCGATCTGCGCCCGCTGCAGACGGCCGCTGAAATCGACGTAGACGGATTTCCACTCCGAGAAGACGTCGAGCGCGGCGACCCCGGCTTCGCGATGGCCGTTGCCGGTGTTCTTGGTGCCGCCGAACGGCAGGTGCACCTCGGCGCCAATCGTCGGAGCGTTGACGTAGAAGATGCCGGTGTAGAGATCGCGCATCGCCGTGAACGCGCGATTGATGTCCTGCGTGTAGATGGACGCGGACAGCCCGTACTCGACGCTGTTGCCAATGGCAATCGCTTCGTCGAGCGAGGTGCACGACATGACCGAAACGACCGGGCCGAAGATCTCCTCTCTCGCGATCCGCATCCCCGGATCGACGTCGGCGAAGACCGTCGGCTCGTGGAAGAATCCCCGGGCGTAGGCTCCCTTTTCGAGCCGGTGCCCGCCGGTGGCCAGCCTCGCCCCTTCGTCCTTCCCGATCTGCACGTCCTTGATCACGGTCTGGAGCTGGCTCTCGCTGTTCGACGGACCCATCTGCGTTTTCGGATCGAGGCCGTCGCCGACGACGAGCGATTTCGCCCGGTCCACGAAGGCATCGACGAACCGCTTGTACACCTTTTCGTGGACGACGACGCGGCTGGCGGCCGTGCAGCGCTGGCCGGTGGTGCCGAACCCTCCCCACAGGCAGCCGTCCACCGCCAGCTCGAGATCGGCGTCGTCCATGATCATGATGACGTTCTTGCCGCCCATTTCGAGGTGGACCTTCTTGAACCCCGGCGCCGCCGCCTTGTTCACGATCCGTCCGACGTGCGTCGACCCCGTGAACGACACGACACGCACCGCGTCGTGGGACGTCAGCGGCGTGCCGACCTCGTCGCCGTCGCCGGTGACCATGTTCACGACGCCCCTGGGGATGCCCGCATCCTCGAGGACCTTGACGAAGTTGACGGCGGAGAGCGGCGTCTGTGATGCCGGCTTGAACACGACCGTGTTGCCGCAGACGAGCGCGGGAACGATCTTCCACGAGGGGATGGCCATCGGGAAGTTCCACGGCGTGATGATCGAGCAGACGCCGAGCGGCTGCCGCATCGACATCGCGAACTTGTTGCGCAGCTCTGACGGCACCGTCTGACCGAACATGCGTCGGCCCTCGCCGGCGATGTAGAACGTCATGTCGATCGCTTCCTGAACGTCGCCGCCGGTTTCGTTCAGGACCTTGCCCATCTCGCGCGTCATGTCGCGGGCGAACTGGTCCTTGCGCTCGACGATCAGTTGAGCGGCCTTGAACAGCAGTTCCGCCCGGCGCGGGGCGGGCACCAGCCGCCAGGTCTCGTAGGCACGCGCCGCGGCGGCGAGCGCCGCCTCGACGTCGCGCCGCGTGGACTTCTGGAATACCCCGATCAGATCGTCGGTGTTCGCCGGATTGCGATTCTCGAACGTCTCGCCGGACGCAGACGGCGCCCAGGCGCCGTCGATGTAGTTGTTGTAAGTCGTTGCGTTCAGTGTGGTCGGCATGACCACGATTATATCGGGCGGGGAACCGGGTTCAGCCGCCGGCGGAATCGTCGAGCACTTCGCCGTCGACGACGACTTTGACCGGTTTCGAGGCGCTCAGCGCCTCGACGAACGAGGAAATCGCCTGAAGGACGTGAGGCGACGGTTCGACGAACTCGATGCCCGAGCGAAAGACGGCAACCGCCTCGCGCAGATCGCCCACGCGGCAGTGCGCGATGCGGCCGCGGAAGATCACCGAGATGTCGCCGAGGGTCAGCCGGAACTGGTGGAGCGAATCCAGCTGCAGCGGAAAGGGGGTCTCGACCTGCGCGCCGCCATGGCTGATGTCGACGATGGTCATGGGCTGAAAGACCATCACCTCGCCGTGGAGGTGTCCACGGGCCGGGATCCGCTCTTTTATGCGCTTTTCGTCGCCTTTCCCCACATCAGTTGTTTATCGGAGGCTGTCCGGGAGGGCGATAGCGGCCTACCGGACCTTGACGTGTTCGAGGTAGTCGCCGGAGGGGATCCGCGGCGCCTGGCCAAGCGGCGCGTTGTAGAAGTAGACCCACGCCGGAGCGGCCGAGCCGTCGGGCAGCGTGACATCGGTCTGCTCGCGCGAGTACAAGCTTTTGTCCGGATCGTCCGGCCGGTAGCCCTCGATGTCGTCGAGCGCGGCCAGCACCTCGGGCGCGTCGGCCATTGCGTAGACCTCGCCCCAGACGAGGCCTTCCGGCGCCGGCACCGCGGCTGGATAAATGCCGAGGTCGAACAGCGCCGCGCGAATCGAACCGCGGCCCATGTAAGTGAGCTTGTCGTCGATGCCCGCGCGGCGGCGTCGGGCGAAGCCGGCCATCAGCGTTCCGTAGAAAAACACCAGGTCAGCCACGGGACAACGTACATCGTGCGACGTGGAAAACGCAAAAGGCCGGCTTGTCAGCCGGCCTTTCAGTTACCTACGGGAAAACGTGCGCTACTGAACCGCCGGAACCTTCGGCGTCATGAGCTGCAGGATTTCGGCGGGCACGGAGAACGAGAGCGCGACGGTCTTGCCGTCTCCCGAGAGCTGCATCGACGAGGCGAGGCTCGCGATGCGCTGATCGTTCTGACCCTGGAGCTGCGCGAGCGCGAGGAATCCACGCACGACGTCGCGCAGGCGCTGTGCGGACTCTTCGTCGTTCGCCTCGGCGCGAAGCAGGCCGGACACGCCGCCGTTGATGTGACCCGCGGCGGCAAACCACTTGACCGGAGGAATGTGCTGCGCGATTTCCGGAGGCAGCTGCGCGCGGCTGGCGAGCACGTCGAAGCGGCCGACCGCCCATGCGTTGTTGCCGGTCTCGATATCCTTGACGAGATTCATCATCTCGTCGTTGGAAGTAATGCTGTTCGCGGAAGTGGCGGCGTCGATCGCGTGCCGCACGGCGGAGGAGCTGCCGACGGCGACGAGAGCGGGCGAGGGCCCGGACTCGAGGAAGGCCAGGGTGATTTGTTCGGTATGTTCAGCGGGAGAATTGATGAGGCGCTTGCCCTTGTACTCTTCGACCGTGCCGCCGTGCTCGCGCGCGAGAGCCTCGAGCGTCACGGCATCGAAACGGCCACGGGCGACCACCAGCCCGGAGGGCCGGCCTGAGTCGACGGAAGTGATCGCAGCGACGACGTAATCGATGTCGCGGTCGATGTCGATCCCCGTCTTCTCCTGGAATTCCTGCTGGCCGGTCGGCGTCGGAATCGCCTGCTTCAACTGCTGGCGAAGCTGCGAATCCATGATGCTTCGGACATCGGCGTACGCCACCACTGTGGCATCCGCGGGAACGTACACCAGCTCGGTGGAGACGCTCGAGGCCCAGACTGTCGGGAACCCGCCGCCATAAAACGCCACCAGCCCGGTGCACAGGCCCGCCGCCATCACCGCGGCCGAACCTGCCATGAAATAACGGGTGCTCTTCGTCATACGCGTTGACCCTCTGAGAGGATTATACAGATTCAGGGGGTAAAAAGTTCCGCTGAGCCCGCTCCAAATGTCCAGATCCGTTCGGTTTAGCGCCCAAAAAGCTGGGACGAGCGGACGGCCCCTACTGTTCCAGCACGTATTCCCGCCGGGCAACCACCCAGGCCCCCAGGGCCAGGAAAACCGCCCAGATCAGCGCCAAACCGGCCATGCTGCCCAGAAACGTGGGACTTTCGTGGAAGATCCCCTGGATCAGGCTCATCACGGTGTCGCTCGGCATCGCATGGGGGACCAGCCCCTGCAGGTAATAGGCCACGGTGAACCGCTTGAGGTATCCCGGAAAGGCCAGCGCCGCCTGCTCCCAGCCGAATATGAAGATCAGGCCGATGAGAAGAGGACGCTTGAATTTCGCGCCGACGAACGCGAACACAGCCCCGTAGACCGCCAACCCCAGGGCCAGCAGCGCCAGGTCTTTCACAAGGTCGAGGAACGAGCCGCCGAGGCTCCCGCGCATGGGAACAACCAGCAGGTAGACCAGCACCACCGACGGCAACACGACGAACACCGTGCACGCGAGGTAGGCGAGGTACTTGCCGATCAGGACGGCGCCCCTGGGAATCGGCCGGGTGAATAGATAGGTGATGGTCTTGTCTTCGACCTCGTCAGCCATGAGCGAGGTGCCGTAGAACACCCCCAGCACCGGAACCGTGAACCTCAGGTAGAAGACCCAGATCATCAGGCCGAAAATCCCCGGGCCCGTCATCCGCACGGTGGTCATCACGCCGTCGCGCATATCCCGGTTGTCCAGGATCGGCGCACCGAGCCCGACCAGCACCCGCAGGAACAGCGCGATGACGACCGGCGCACCCACCACGAGTGCCATGAACACGGTGCGGCGCGACCAGAGCATCTCCCCCAGCGAGAGATCGAAGACCCGGAGGCTCGACGGCAGGTACCCCGGCGCGGGCGGCAGCGCGGCTTTTGTCTCGTTCATTTGACCAGGTACTGAAACACGGCCTGCAGGTTGTCGTCGGGCGACGTCACTTCATCGATCGACCCGAACTCGCCGCTCGCGGCCATCTCGGTCAGCCGCGCGTAGAACAAGTCGGGCTTGCCCGTCTCCACCACCACCGCGCCGGGCTCGAACTTCAGGCTCCGCACGTCGTCCCTGGACAGGAACTCGCGCGCGAGCGCGCGCGGATCGTCGGCCCTCACGTAAACCGTGTGCGGATGCTCGTCGATGAGATCGCGGATGTGGTGAACGTCTCCTTCCGCCAGGATCCTGCCGTTGTTGATCAGCAGGATGTTGCCGGTCATGGACTCGATCTCGTGCAGGATGTGGCTCGAGACGATGATGCTCTTGCCGGCGCGCGCCCACTCGCGAATCAGGCGGATGGTCCGACGCCGGGCGAGCGGGTCCATGCCTGCCAGCGGCTCGTCGAGAATCAGCAGGGCCGGGTCGTGGACGATGGCTTGCGCGAGTTTGACGCGCTGACGCATGCCCTTGCTGTAGGCGCCGATCTTCTTGTTCGCCGCCTCCATGAGATCGACCGCGGTGAGCGCGCGGCGTGCCGCCTCGTCCGCCGCCTTGTCAGCCAGGCCGTTGAGCCGTACCAGCGCGGTGATCCACTCCAGTCCGGTCATCCGCTCGTAGAACGCGTCCTGCTCGGGACAGAAACCGATTTGGAAAAAGAGGTGCGGGTTGCCCCAGATTGGCTCGCCGAGGACCTTCACGTCGCCCTTGCTCGGCTTCAGCTGACCGGTGATCAGCTTCATGAACGTCGACTTGCCGGCGCCGTTCGGACCGAGGAGGCCGGTGATGCCGGCCGGCACGCTGACCGACACGTCGTTCAGGCCGATGACCTGCCCGTACCACTTGGACACGTGATCGGCGGTCACGATAGCGGTCACGTGACCACCTCCACCCCGCGCACGCGCCGCTCGAGTATCGATATGGACAGGACCACGAGACCAACCACGACGATGAGGCAGACCAGCCAGTGTGTGTCGTAGCGCGGCTTGACGCGGAAGATGACGTCGACGACCTGGGCCAGGTTGTCGCCGAGCGAGAGCCACGCCATCGAGGAGCTGCCGGTGATGGCGTACATCACGCCGTAGATCGCCTTCGTGAAGAACAGCAGGCCCGCATAGAGAATCGCGACGTAGCGCGAGCTTTTCGAGAGCGACGACAGCGCCAGCATCGCGAACGTCACGACGATGGCCTGGAGCAGCGCGCCGAGCGTAATGGCCGGAAACAGGAAGAGGTTGGCCTTGAGGAAGCTGAAGCTGCCGGCGAACGCCACCTGCAGCAACAGCAGCAGGATTCCCGGCAGGAACGTCACCAGCATGATGAACGTGAAGAGCACCATCGCCTTGCCGAAGATGTACTCGGAACGCATCAGCGGTTTCGACAGGTAGATCTGCAGCGCGTTCGCGCGGCGATCGTTGGCGATCAGCCCGGCCCCGACGTAGATCGTGATCAGGAAGACGAAGAACCCCTGCTGGTCGAGGAACTCGCGGAACGTTTCAGCGGTCGGCGCGAGAATCGCCATCTGCGGGAAGTTCGTGGAGAGATAAAGCTGCACGGCGCGCACGACGAACGGCAGCCACGCGAAGATCAGGAGGCCGAGAAACACCCGCTTCCGGATCATCGTCATGATGCCGGCGACCGTAATCACGGTCCAGGCGCGGCCGGGGCTCGCTTTTCCTCCGCGGTAGCGGCGATAACTCTGATCGTGGATCGGCATGGGATCGGCTATTCCTCGCCAACCGCTTTCGCGAACACATCCTCGAGCGTCGGCACGCTCGGCCGAAGATGCCGGACCTGCACGCCGTGGCGCGCCGCGAGCGCGAAGATGGTGCGCTGGTCCTTCTCCGCGGGCACGAAGACGCGCATGACGTCTTCGTCAGTCGAGTGGCACTCGAGCCCGTCGTGCCGCAGCACGTCGAGGAACGCCGGCAGGTCGCCCTTCACGCGCAGCTCGAAGACGCGTCCCGCGGGCCCCTTGAGCTCCGCGATCGGCCCCTGCGCGGCAACCTGTCCCTTGTCCATGACGACAACGTGGTCGCAGGTGTACTCCACGTCCGGCAGCAGGTGCGACGAGAGGATCAGGTTCACGTTCTTGTTGTGCCCGAGGTCGCGTATCAGCTCGAGCATCTCGTCGCGCCCCTTCGGGTCCATGCCGTTGGTCGGCTCGTCGAGGAACAGGAGGTCGGGGTCGTGGACCAGCGCCTGTGCGAGCTTGATGCGCTGCTTCATGCCGGTCGAGTAGGTTTCGATGTTCCGGTAGCGCGCCTCGCCGAGGCCAACGTAATAGAGGACCTCGTGCGCGCGCTGCATCGAGTCGACCGGGGGAAGTCCGGCGAGCTGACCGCAGTAGGCCACGAACGACACCGCATTCATGCCCGGAATGTGCGCGTCGCTTTCCGGCATGTAGCCGATGCGCGCGCGGATCTCCATCGGCCGCTGCGCCACGTCGAGGCCGAGCACGGTCATGCGCCCCTGATCGGGCTTGACGAACCCGAGCAGCGCTTTCAGCATCGTGCTCTTGCCGGCGCCGTTCGGGCCGAGCAGGCCGACCGCGCCGGGCGCGAACCGCGCGCTCACGTTTTTGAGCGCCTGGTTCTTTCCGTAAATCACCGTCACGCCGTCGAGCTGCACGACGGCGGCGGCGCCTTCGGCCCGCTGCGGCTCCCTGGTAGCGATGACGTGACTGGTGTCCAAGTGTTTTGCTTTATACGGTTTTTTGAACGTTAAGGTTCAGCCGACTCACAGCGGTCCCGCGCAGGCCCAGCGCGTCCGCTTCGACGCGCATGAACGAGATCACATTGGCGATGTGCTGATCGAGCGGCAGCCCGATCTCCTCCGCGCCGCGGCGAAGATCGTCGCGGTTCACCGCGCGCGCAAACGCCTTGTCCTTCATCCGCTTGACGACCGAGGACGCCTCGAGATCGAGGATGCTCTTCGACGGCCGCACCAGCGCCGCGGCGGTCACGAAGCCCGCCATCTCGTCGCACGCCCACAGCGCGTGCTCGAGCCTCGATTCGCGCGACACGCCCGAATACTCCGCGTGCGAGAGAATCGCGCGCGTGACCCACTCCGGGTAGCCCTGCTCCTTGAGAATCTCGACACCGCGGAACGGGTGATTCTCCTGGTCGGGCCAGCGCTCGTAGTCGAAATCGTGCAGCAGCGCGACGACTCCCCACTCCTCTTCGTTCTCGCCCCACAGCCGCGCGTAGCCGCGCACGGCGGCTTCGACGGACAGCATGTGCTTGCGCAGGCTCTCGCTCTGTGTGTATTCCGTCATCAGCGCCAGCGCGCGGTCTCGCGTCAAATCCATGAGTGATTAGAGAATAGTAACTAGCGATTGATAATCATATGCGGGATCAGGCGCCCATCACCTTGACCACCACCCGCTTGCGGCGGCGGCCGTCGAACTCGGCGTAGAACAGCTGCTCCCACGGCCCGAGATCGAGTTTTCCCGCCGTGATCGGCACGATGACCTGATGCCCCATCAGCGTGCGCTTGAGGTGCGCATCGGCGTTGTCTTCGCCGGTCTGGTGATGCCGGTACGGCAATCCTGCCGGCGCGAGCTTCTCGAGCCACTCCTGGAAGTCGGCGATCAGGCCGTCTTCCCAGTCGTTGACATAGACGGCGGCCGTGATGTGCATGGCGGAAACGAGCGCCATGCCTTCTTTCACGCCGCTCTTCTCGACGATCGCGCCGACTTCATCCGTGATGCGAATGAACTCCTGCCGCTTCTTCGTGTTGAACCAGAGGTAGTCGGTGAATACTTTCATAGAGTCGGCGCTGGGGGCTCGGCGCTGGGCGTTTGGCACCAGGCGCTGGCCCTCGGCTGACAGCTGATAGCTGACAGCTGATAGCTGATAGCTGATAGCCTACAAACGTAAGGAAGCCTCCGCATTGAAATCCAGCGATCCGCGTCCGCTCGCCCGAAGCCGCCGAAACCCCGCGGCCCCGATCATCGCGGCGTTGTCGGTCGACAACGCGAGCGGCGGCACGAACACCGGAATCCCCGCCTTCACCGCACGCGCCTCGGCCTCGCTGCGCAGACGGCTGTTCGCCGACACGCCGCCGGCGATGCCGACGCTGCGCGCGCCGAGCCAGCGCGCGGCTTCGAACGTGCGATCCAGCAGGCTCTCGACGACCACGCGCTGAAAGCTCGCGCAGATGTCGGCAATCTCCTGGCGATCGAGCGCGGCGCCGGCGCCGTCGGCGGAGGCGGCCGGCCCTTCCGCCGGCTTGCCGGTGCGCTCCCGCACCAGGCGCAGCACGGCGGTCTTCAGTCCGCTGAAGCTGAAGTCCGTGCGCCTCGCGACGTCCGGTGGCAGCAGTCCCGCCGCGGTCGCGCGGGGATCGTTGCGATCCGCGTGGGTCAGCCTCGCCGCGGGAAAGTCCCAGGCGCGCTCGTTTCCTTCGCGCGCGAGGCGATCCACGACCGGTCCCCCCGGATACCCGAGGCCGAGCAGCTTCGCCACCTTGTCGTACGCCTCACCCGCTGCATCGTCGCGCGTCCTGCCTATCAGCTGGTAATTGCCCGGCTCTGACACGAGATACAGGCTGGTGTGCCCTCCCGAGACAACCAGGATGGCGGCGGGCAGCGGCAGCTCGCCGTGCGCGAGCACCAGCGATTCGATGTGGCCGGCGAGATGATGGACGGGAACGATCGGAAGGCCGCGCGCCCACGCGAGCGCCTTCGCATAAGACACGCCGACGAGCAGCGAGCCGACCAAGCCTGGCCCCTGCGTCACCGCAACCGCTTCGATGTCGTCCATCGTCGCGGCCGCCGCCGCGAGCGCTTCTTCGACGACGCCGCAGATGTCGCGGACGTGCTGCCGGGATGCCAGCTCCGGCACGACGCCGCCCCACTCGCGGTGGATCGCGGTCTGCGACGCGACGACGTTCGAGCGGATCAGCCAGGGGCGTTCAGCGTCGCCGGTTTCCGCGACGATCGCCGCCGCGGTCTCGTCGCACGACGTCTCGATGGCGAGCAGGTTCAGAGCGACGCCTCGAACGCGCGCCGCAGCCCGTCGGCGAACGGCGGACGCACTATGCCCTTCTCGGTGATGATGCCGGCGATATAACGGTGCGGCGTCACGTCGAATGCGGGATTCCGGATGTGTGCGCCTTCCGGCGTGAGCCGCGACGAGCCGATGTGCGTGATCTCGCGGCCATCGCGCTCCTCGATCGGGATCTGATCGCCGTCCGGCGTCAACAGGTCGATCGTCGACAGCGGCGCCGCGACGTAAAACGGGACTTTGTGCTCGTGCGCGAGCACCGCCACGGTGTAGGTGCCGATCTTGTTCGCGGTGTCGCCGTTTGCCGCGATGCGGTCGGCGCCGACGACCACGAGATCCACCTCGCCCGCGCGCATGAGCGGGCCGGCCATGCTCTCGGTGATGACCGTCGTGTTGATGCCCTCGCGCACCAGTTCCCATGCCGTGAGGCGGGCGCCCTGCAGGAACGGACGCGTCTCGTCGGCGAAGACGGCAATCTTCTTTCCCTGTTCGACCGCGGCGCGGATCACGCCGAGCGCGGACCCGTAGCCAGCGGTCGCGAGCGCCCCGGCGTTGCAATGCGTCAGCACGCGGGCGCCGTCCGGCACCACGTGCGCCCCGAAGCTGCCCATCGCCCGGCAGTTGGCGACGTCCTCGTCGTGGATCGCTCGCGCTTCGCGCTCGAGGCGCGCCGCCAGCTCGCCGGGCGACTCACCCGCCTGGGCGCCGTCCGCGAACGCCTTCTTCATCCGATCGATCGCCCAGAAGAGGTTGACCGCCGTCGGCCTGGTCGCGGCCATCATGTCGCACGTCTTCTGGAAATCGACCGCGAACTGCTTGGTGCCCGTTGCCGTGCTCCGCCGCGCGGCGAGCGCAATGCCCATCGCCGCGGCGACGCCGATGGCCGGGGCGCCGCGAATCACCATCGTGCGGATGGAACGCGCGACTTCCTGCGCGGTGCGACAGCGGACGTAGACTTCCTGTCCTGGCAGTTTGCGCTGATCGACCATCACGATCATGTCGTCCTGCCAATCGATTGTGGGGAGCATCTATGACTCTTTCAGGGGCCGGGGGCCAGGGACCAGGGGCCGGAAGAGCTTCTGAGCATCTGGCTGACTTGAAGGCCCTTCCGACCCCCGGTCCCTGGTCCCCGGTCCCGGCAAATTTTCTATTTTAACAGCCGATTGTCGAACGGCATCGGCAGCAGCGCCGAGAGACGGTACTTCCCGGTGATGCCGTGCAGGTTCGCCAGGATGATCTCGATGTCGCCGCAGTACTCCCACAAGAGCTGACGGCAGGGTCCGCACGGCGGAGTCGGCTCGTCGGTGTCGGCGATCACCGCGATGCGCGTGAAGATTTCATGGCCGTCCGACAGCGCCTTCACGAGCGCGACGCGCTCGGCGCAAAGCGTGAGCCCGTAAGTCGCGTTCTCGATGTTGCAGCCGGTGATCGCGAAGCCCTCGACCGTCTCGAGCGCGGCGCCGACCTTGAAGCCGGAGGTACTGCGCGTGCGCGTGCGTGCGCGCCTCGGTGGCGGCGGCGACGAGATCCTCCTCGCGGCCGACGGCGATCGTCGGCGCGGCCTCGACCGAAACCGGCTGCCACGCCGCGTCGTCGCGCCGATCCTTGCCCGAGCGCCGCTCGCCCTTGCGCTTCTCCGCGGGATTGAACCGCGTCTCCGATTCGCGCCGCCGCGCGCACCCGCTTCCGCCGGTCGTGCTGACGCCGCTCCGTCGATGCTCTCCGTTCGACGTCCGGCCACTTGCCGCCGCGATCGTTACGATCAGAGCTGCCCAATGATCCCCTCCAGCAACGCGCCAAAGCTCGCCCGCACGCGCCGGGCCACCTCCATCACCTCGTCGTGCACGAGCGGCTGCGGCAGCACGCCGGCGGCGGCGTTCGTGATGCACGAGATGCCGAGCACCTCCATGCCCATGTGCCGGGCGACGATCGCTTCCGGCGCGGTCGACATGCCGACCGCGTCGGCGCCGATTGTCCTCAGATAGCGGATCTCGGCCGGCGTCTCGTAGCTCGGCCCGTGAAGCGCCACGTAAACGCCGTGAGCGAGCGTCAGGCCGATCTCCCCGGCCGCGCGGTCCGCCAGCCCGCGCAGCCGGCTCGAATAGACCTCGGACATGTCGGGAAAGCGCGGCCCGAACCGCTCCTCGTTGGGCCCGACGAGTGGATTCGTCCCCATCAGGTTGATGTGATCGTCCATCACCATCAACGTGCCCGGCTTGAAGTCCAGATTGATGCCGCCTGCCGCGTTCGTCAGGATCAACCGCCGGATGCCCATCGTCGCGAGCACGCGCGTGGCGAACGTCACCGTTGCCATGTCGTGCCCTTCGTAGAAATGCACGCGGCCGCCAAGCGCCGCCACCGTTCGTCCGCTCAGCGTGCCGACCGTCAGCGTGCCGGCATGGCCGACCACCGCGGTGGCCGGCCAGTTGGGAATGGCGGCGTACGGAATCGCGGTGGCGTCGGCCAGCTGCGACGCGAAATCGCCGAGGCCCGATCCGAGGACGATGGCGACGTCGGGGACCGTGCGCACCCGTTCGCGAAGCGCCGCCGCGGTTTGTTGTACCCGTTCGAAGTAGCTCATTCAAGATCCGTGATCATGCTTGCCCCCGGGCCCCGAGCTCCCGAGGCCCGAGTCCCGAGCTCCCGAGTTCATAGCAGGAATCCGGCAATCGTCGCGGTGATGAAGTTGGCGAGCGTGCCTGCCAGCATCGCGCGCAGGCCGAGCCGCGCCAGGTCGTGCCGCCTGGTCGGCGCGAGCGCGCCGATCCCGCCGATCTGAATGCCGATCGAGCTGAAGTTCGCGAAGCCGCAGAGCGCGAAGGTGGCGATCGTGAACGATCGCGGATCGAGCTGGCTCTTGAGCGCGCCGAGCTGCGAGTAGGCGACGAACTCGTTGAGCGCCATGCGGGTGCCGAGCAGGTTGCCGATGGTCGGCGCGTCCCGCCACGGCACGCCCATGCTCCAGGCCACCGGCGCGAAGACCCAGCCGAAGATCGTCGGCAGGCTGAGGCCGACGAGCCCCAGCATGGCATTGACGAGCGCGATCAGCGCGAGGAACGAGATCAGCATCGCGCCGACGTTGAGCGCGAGCATCAGCCCTTCGCTGGTGCCGCGCCCCGCCGCATCGATCACGTTGACGTCCGTCCGCTCGACCTCGAGCCGCACGGTCCCCATCGTCTCCGGCACCTGGGTCTCGGGGACGAAGATCTTCGCCATCATCAGCGTGCCGGGCGCCGTCATGATGACGGCCGTCAGCAGATGCTTGGCATCGATGCCGAAGAGGATGTAGGCGGCCATGATGCCGCCGGAGATATGGGCCATGCCGGCGGTCATCACCGTCATCAGCTCGGACTCGGTCATGCGCGGCAGGTAGGGTCTGATCGTCAGCGGCGCCTCGGTCTGCCCCATGAAGATGCTGGCGGCGACGTTCAGCGACTCGGCGCCGGACGCGCGCATCACCCGCCGCATCATCACCGCGAACAGGCGGACGACGATCTGCATCACCCCGAAGTAATAAAGGATGGCGAACAGCGCGGCGATGAAGATGATCGTCGGCAGCACCTGGAAGGCGAAGATGACGCCATAGCGCGCGCCGTCGGGACCGAGCACCTTCGTCATGATCTCCGGCCACACCACTCTGTCGCCGAGCGGACCGAAAACGAAGCTCGATCCGACGAACGCGAAGCCGAGCAGATGGTTGATGGCGGTGCCGAAGGCCTGGAACACGCGCTGGCCGACGGCCGTCTTCAGCACGATCAACGCGAAGAGGACCTGCAGCGCGAGGCCCCACGCGACCGTGCGGGTGTCAATCGCCCGGCGGTTCGTCGACAGCGCGTATGCGATGGCGAGGATGACGATGAGCCCGACGAGCGGCTGCAGCGCCGAGACCTTCGTCGCCTGCGCGGCCAGCGCCAGGACCGCACCGGCGGCCAGCGCCGTGCCGAGGACCATGGCGTCACGCCTGTCGTATGGCTGCCGTGCGGGCCGCTCGAGATGGGGCTCGGTCGGTGCAGTCGTCATCATCACCTCGCCTGCTTGATCTCTTCCAGGATGATCGGCGGCTCGTGTCCCGCCACGTCGTCGATCACGATCGAGTCGGCGAGAAGAACGGCGGCCTCGTCGAGCCCGCGTCCACCGCGGTGGTGGACGAGCAGAACCGTCTCGCCCGCCCGCACCCGGCTTCCCGGCGGCAGCAGCACGTCGATCCCGACGCCGGGATCGACCGTGTCTTCGATTCGCGCGCGTCCGGCGCCGAGCTCGACCGCCGCGCGGCCGATGTGCTCGGCCTTCAACCCGGCGATCGCTCCGGAGCGCGCCGCGGTGACGCGGTACTCGTCGGGCGCCGACGGCAGGCGCGAGTAGTCGTCCACGATCGCCGGATCGCCGCCCTGGTTCGCGACGATCTCGCGGAACTTCTCGACGCCGTCGCCTGAGGCAATCGCCTTGCGAATCCTGTGCTCCCCCTCGCCGGGATCGCGGACGACGGCCGACAGCACGAGCATGCGCGCCGCCAGCGCGACCGAGAGATCCTCCAGGTCGCGCGGCCCGCGTCCCTTGAGCGTCTCCAGCGATTCGATCACTTCCGAGGCGTTCCCGACCGCGCGTCCGAGCGGCGCGTCCATCGCGGTGATGAGCGCTTCGGTCCTGACGCCGGAGGCGATGCCGATGTCGACCAGCGAGCGCGCCAGCCGCCGCGAATCCTCTCGCGTCTTCATGAACGCCCCGTGCCCGGTCTTGACGTCGAGCACGAGCCCGCCGATCCCCTCGGCGATCTTCTTGCTCATGATGGAGGCGCAGATGAGGGGAATGCTTTCAACCGTGCCGGTGACGTCCCGCAGCGCGTAGAGCTTGCGATCGGCCGGCGCGATCTCCGCCGTCTGCCCGATCATCGCGCACCCGATCTTCGCGAGCGCACGCCGCAGCTCGTCGAGCGACAGGCCGGTCCTGAAGCCGGGAATCGCCTCGAGCTTGTCCAGCGTCCCGCCGGTGTGCCCGAGGCCGCGTCCGGACATCATGGGCACAGGCGCGCCGCACGCGGCGACGAGAGGGGCCAGCACGATCGACGTCTTGTCGCCGACGCCCCCGGTGCTGTGCTTGTCCACCGGGATGCCGTCGAGGCCGGGATACGTCACCCGCACGCCCGAATCCACCATCGCGGTGGTCAGCGCGACGGTTTCCTCGTCGTTCATGCCGCGCAGGAAGATCGCCATGAGCAGCGCGGCGGCCTGGTACTCGGCGATGCTCCCGGAGGTGACGCCGCTGACGAAGAAGTCGATCGCCGCCCGGTCGAAGGTGCCGCCGTCGCGCTTGTGACGGATCAGATCAACGACGCGCATCGAGGTGGGACGCAGGTGGACACATGGATGGAGCTGACGGCTGATAGCTGATGGCTGATAGCTGATAGCTGGTAGCTTTTTTTGAACGCATGAGTATAGTGCAGTTTTGTTAGAATTTCGGCGAGTCATGACACCCACCCCTGATGGCCGGGGCATCTGATCGCGCTGTTCTGCCGCCCGACGCGGCGGCGAGGCTCGCCGACTTCGCCCGCACCTGCAAGGCAGCCGCGCGCGCGGTCTCGTTATACCCCGCGGGACATCCCGCCATCGTGACCTCGCTGGCACGCATCGCGGAGTCGACCGCCGCGCTGACTCGGACCGGTCCGTTCACGCTGCAGGTGCACGCGCAGGAGCTGCTCGCGGATGATGCCGCCATGCCGAAGCCGGATCCGGCGGTGACGGAACTGGCGGCGCTGCTGCACCGCCATCTGATCGGACGCCTCACGCTGAACGCCGGCGCCGACGCCGGGTCCTGGCGGACGCTCCTGTTGCTGCTGGCGCGCGCGCCCGAGGAAGTGCGCGCCGATGGCGGCATCGCACGCCTGTGGGAGACAGCGGGCGGTCCCAGCATCGAAATCATCGAGATCGATTACGCGGAAGTGCTCCGCGAAAAAGCCGGATCGCAGGCGTCGATTGCCAGCATCATCGCCGCCGCGGTCTCCGGCGGCGGCGCCATTGCGGACGAGACGATTGATACGATCCTCGAAGCGGCCTTGCTTCCCGCCGCCGCCGACGCGTTGATGAAGCAGATGGAACAGGCCGCCACGGATCGACCGCAGGGCGCGGCGGGTCAGACGACGGCCTTCCTGAATCTGATGCGCAATCTTGTCGCCCGTGCGTCTCGCGGCGGGCCCGAGCAGCTCGCATCCCTCTTCAGTGCGCTCGGCAAGGCGGCCGGGAAGCTTTCGGCGGACGCCATGAACGCGCTCCTGGCCACGCGGGTGACGCCCGAAGCGCTTGCAGGAACCGTGAACGTCGTCAACGGCGTGGTCGAGCACATGCCCGATGAGTCGATCGCGGGATTCATCACCGCCTGCATCGTCGCCGAGCGGGGAGCGAGCGAACGGCTGGCGCACGCGTTCCGTGCGCTGGTGCCGGAGTACGACCGTCAGCGGCGGCTGCTCGCGCTCGCGCGCGATGAGGTCGCCGAGTCCGGCGTCGCCGCCAGCGTGGCGGGCATGTCCGAGCTGTGGCAGCGCGTCGAAGGGATCATGACGTCCTACAGCGACGCCAGCTTCGTGTCGGCGGATTACGCGCGCGATCTGTCCATGGCGCGGACGCAGCCGGTGGACGTCGAGCGCGCAAGCGACGACCCGCCCGAGCGCATCGTGGCATGGCTCACCACCGTCAACGACACGGCGCTGCGCACGCTGGACCACGACCTGCTCACCGACCTCCTGCGGATCGAAGTGGACCCGCTGCGCTGGCGCGACATCGCCGAAACCGTCGTCGCGCACGCAGACGACCTGATCCGCGTCGGCTACTTCGATCAGGCTCTCCGGTTGATCCAGGCGCTGATCGACGAGGGCGCTGGTGCTCCCGAGCGCGCGCCCCACGCGGCGGCGGCGATCGAGCGGTTCGGCCGCGGATCGCTGATGAAGCACATGCCTGCCTATCTTCGAACCGCCGAGGCTGACACTTACGAGAAGCTGAAAAGCCTGTGCCACGCGATCGGTGAGCCGGTGATCGTGCCGCTCGCCGAAGGCCTCGCGGCGGAGCAGGACGCGCGGTCGCGGCGGCGGCTGAGGGACATCCTGGTCGGCTTCGGGCCGAGAGGCGCGGAATCGGTTCGGCCGTTGATGAACGCCGGCAACTGGGAGGTGCGGCGGACCGCGGCGTTTCTGCTGCGCGAGTTCGGCGGCTCGGCAGGGCTGAAGGAACTGGTCCCGCTGCTCGCCGATGCCGAGCCGCTGGTGCGCCGCGAGGCCGTGCAAGGGCTCGTCATGAATGGAAGCCGCGAGGCGAGTGCCATCCTCCTGAACGCGATTCTCAGCAGCAAGGGGCGTTCGCGCGAAGCGCTGCTTCAGGAAGTCCTGAGCGTGCGCGACGAACGCGCGGCGCCGCTGTTCGCGCACGCGCTTCGTGAGCTCGAGCCGAACAGCCTGCCCGAGCTCTACGCCACCGGCATCGAAGTGCTCGGCAGCGTCGCCACGACGGATTCGGTGGACGCCTTGAAAGCGACGCTCGCCAAAGGCCAGTGGTGGGCGCCATTCGCGAATCGGAAGCGCTGGAGCGCCGCGGTCGAATCGCTGCGCAGGATTGGATCCCCCGCCGCGCTGACGGCGCTGCGCGACGCCGCGGCGCGCGGACCGTCCAGCGTTCGCGCCGCCGCGCGCGCGGCACTCGAGAAAGCCGACTGACATGACGAGCGAGCCGACGCCGCGCGTCCAGCTCTACGAGGAGCTCCTTCGCCGCCTCGCATCGGGCATCCGTGCGATGCAGCTGTACGCCACGGATCATCCCCTGCTCACGCGAAACGTCGACGGGTTCCTCTCGTCGCTCAAGCAGCTGCTGCAGCAAAGCGCCGCGGTCACGATCGGCATCGTCGAAAACGAGTTCGTCGTCGCGGACACGCCGCTGCCGAAGGCCAGCGCGGGCATGAAGGATCTGATCGAGCGGCTCCGCGCAAACGAGATCGAGCGCATCTCGTTCGAGCGCGGCGTGAGCGCCGAGGAAATCATCGGCCTCATGACGCGCATCTCCGCCCTGACGACGAAGAGTCCCGCGCAGCCCGGGAGCGCGTGGGGCTTTCCACATATCAAGGTCGGTCAGATTGCCGCGGGCGAACGGCGCAAGGAAGGCATCTCCGGGGACATGGCGGCGATCCGCAGGCTGTACTCGGGCGCCGTCGCTGCCGCCGAGACGGCCTGGGAAAGCGCGGCCACCGAAGGGAAACCGGATCTGCCGGCGGCGCTGCAGACGGTCGAAGGGCTCGCGGATGCGGTGGCGCAAAACCGGACGGCACTCGTCGCGCTCACGGCGATGCGCAATTACGACAACTACACGTTCACCCACATGGTCAACGTGTCGATCCTCACGATGGGGCAGGCGCAGGCGCTGGGGATAGAAGGACGGCTGCTGCGCGAGTTCGGGTTGTCCGCCTTGATGCACGACATCGGGAAGGTGAGGACTCCGCAGGAGATTCTCAACAAGCCCGACAAGCTCACCGACGACGAGTTCGTCATCATGCGGCGCCACCCGGTGGAAGGGGCGGAGATTCTCAGGCGGACGCCCGAGATGCCGATTCTCGCGCCGGTCGTCGCCTTCGAACATCACCTGCGCCTCGACGGCAGCGGCTACCCGGCGGTGCGCCGGGACGGTCTCAACATCGGCACCATGCTCTGCAGCATCGCCGACGTCTACGACGCGATGCGGTCGCAGCGCGCGTATCAGAAGGCGCAGCCGTCCGAACGCGTGCTGGCGGTCCTGCGCAGGGATGACGGCTCGCACTTCGACAGGAACCTGGTGCGGCGATTCGTTCAGCTGCTGGGGATCTATCCGCCGGGAACGCTCGTCAAGCTGAAATCGGATGACGTCGGCGTCGTGATGCGCGTGCACGCACCCGATCCGTACCGGCCGCGGGTCAAGATATTGTTCGACAAGGATGGCCGGCCGTACGACACCCCGTTCGAGATGAATCTCTGGGAGACGAACCCCGAAGGCGAACCGATCGGCACTGTCGCGGCGCCCGCCGAGGAATCGGAGTTCGGGATCGATCCGCTCAGCTTCCTATGATCATGACCGAAGGCTTGCGTACGGTTGCTGTCGCGTTCATCGGCCTGGCCGCGGGCCTGTCGTGGTACGCGTTCCGCACGAGCACCATTCCGACCTCGTCGCCCGATCGGCTGGTGGCGGAGCTGCGGCTGGCGCAGTTCGCGGCGCTGCTCCTGGCGATGACGGCGGGCGCATACGTCGGCGTCGCGGTGGAGAACGAGACGATGATCGGCGTCGGCCTCGACATCGCGCTCGCGATCGGGTTCCTGGTGGTGGCGGCGACGACGCTGGTCCGCGATCCGCGCCAGTCACTGGTCATCATCGCGCTGGCCTTCGCGGCGCATGCCGTCGTCGACGTCGCGCACCAGCCGGGAGGGCTGCTGCCCCACGACATCGCGCCGCGCTGGTACTTGATGAGTTGCGCGATATACGATCTGTACATCGCGGCGCTGTGTTATCTGCCGGTGCTGAAACGGTGACCCATTAAATGAACTTTCGACCGGTACTGCGCTCTTCGCGGGCGTCGTCTTCGCGCTTACCCCGGCGGTGCACCACACGCGTGCGTCAGCGCAGGCCGCGCGGGGCGGCCAGCCCAAACTCATCGTCATCATCGTCGTCGATCAGCTTCGCGCGGATTACCTCACGGTGTACCGATCGAATTTCAGTGCCGGCCTTCACCGCCTCCTGCGCGACGGCGCGTGGTTCACGAATGCCGCCTATCCGTATCTGAACACCGTGACGTGCGCGGGACATTCCACCATCGGCACCGGCGACCTGCCCTATCGGCACGGCATGATCCTGAACGGCTGGCTCGATCGAAAGACCGGGAAAACGCCGTTCTGCACCGACGATCCCGACGTTCAGGACATCAGCTACAACGGTCTGACGCCCGCCCAGGGCGACAGCGCGAACCGGATGCTCGCGCCGGCGATCGGCGAGCAAGTCAAGGCGCGCGGCGGACGTGCGGCCGCGATGTCGCTCAAGCCGCGCTCCGCCGTGCCGCTCGTCGGGAAGCGCGCCGATGCCGTGCTCTGGTTCGACGATCGCGGGGGCTGGTCTACTTCGTCCGCATATAGCAAGACGCCGGTTCCCTTCCTGCAACAGTTCATCGACGCGAATCCGCTCTCGGCCGATTACGACAAGGTCTGGGAGAGAACGCTCCCTCTCGGCGCATACAAGGGGGTGGACGATGCGCCGGGTGAAGGACTCGGCGTCGGGGTGGACGCGGACGTTCCCGCATGCGCTCGGCGTCGCCGGCGGCAAACCGGACGGCACGTTCTACTCCCGCTGGCAGCGTTCGCCGTTTGCGGACGAGTATCTCGGACGGATGGCGGCGGCGGCGCTCGACGCGCTGCAACTGGGCCGTGGCAGCGCGACCGACTTTCTCGGCGTCAGCTTCTCTTCACTCGATGTCGTCGGCCACACCTATGGGCCGCGGAGCCACGAGGTGCAGGACCTGCTCGTGCGCCTCGATCGGACGATCGGGCGGCTGCTCGATCATCTCGACCGGACCGTCGGCGCGGGCAACTACGTCGTCGGGCTGAGCGCCGATCATGGCGTGGCCGACGTGCCGGAGCAGGTCACCGGCGGCGGGCGGCAGCCTGGCAAGGTGGCGCAGGATGCGGTGAACAAGGCGCTGGCCGCGTTGATCGGACCTGGCGAGCACGTCGCGGCGAGCAACTACACCGACATCTATCTCAGCGAGGCCGCGAACGCGCAGCTGCGGAAGGACCCGAAGCTCGTGGCGGCGACGATCGACGCGCTGCGAGGGTTGCCCGGCGTCCAACGCGTGTTCCGCGGCGGCGAAGTGGCGACCGCGAAGGCGCGATCGTCGAGCGATCCGGTCCTGCGCGCGGCCGCACTCAGCTACCATCCACGGCGGAGCGGCGACTTCATCATCGTGCCGAAAGAAGGATGGCTGCTGTCGTCGAGCGTGACGACGCACGGGACGCTCTACCCTTACGATCAGCGCGTGCCGGTGATCCTGTTTGGCGCCGCGATCAAGGGCGGCGAATATCGAGAAGCGGCCACGCCGGCCGACCTGACGCCAACGCTCGCAGCGATCGCGGGCGTGCCGATCTCCGCAACCGACGGACGCGTGCTGAAAGAAGCGCTGCTCCGTCCGTAGCGATCGATAGTCGGTGTACAATCGAGGCCTCCCCGCTTCACCGGCCTGCCCCTTGGAGGTTGAATGCACGTAACTGCCCGCGCTTTCGCGCGCACACGAGTGTGCGCGCTGGCGCTTGCGGCGATCGGGGTGTGCGTCTCGACGTCATTCGTCGCCGCGCGCCAGACGCGCGCGCCGCTTCGTATCGCCACCGGCAGCGGCAGCGAAGTCCGTCAGTGGGAGGGGCGCATCCGCTCGCTCCAGCGCAGCGGCGATCTGCGGCTGCGTGAGCGCCGCGCCGACACGCTCGTGAGAGGCCGCAGCCACGAGCGTCTCGATCAGTTTCATCGCGGCGTGCGCGTCTACGGCGCCGACGTCGCGCAGCAGGACGCCGGCGGGCAGGTGGTGTCGGTCTTCGGCCGCCTCTACGAGGACATCGACGTCGACACGACGCCGCGAGTCGAGCGCGACGCCGCGCGAGCGATCGTCGAACGCCGCGCCGGCACGCTGCTCGGACCGCGCCGGCAGCCCGAGCTGGTGGTCCTGCCGCTTGACGATGGGCGTTTCGTGCTGGCCTGGCGTCTGCGGGCCGCCGCGGGCTCGGACGTGCGCGAGTACTTCATCGACGCGAACACCGGCGCGGTGGCGCTGGAGTTCAGCGTCAGGAAGACGCAGAGCGCGGTCGGCCGCGCCACCGGCGTGCTGGGCGACTCGAAGAAGATCAGCGTCACCCCGAACGCGGGCCGGTTTCTCGCCGACGACTCGCTGCGGCCGCCGGCCATCACCACCTACGACCTGCGCGGTGATTTCAACCGGGCGCTGGACATCATCAACGGGTTCGTGACGCCGACGATCAACGACATCGCGAGCGACACCGACAACGTCTGGACGGATGGCGCGGCCGGCGATGCCCACATCTACTCCGGCTGGACCTACGACTACTACTTCAAGCGCTTCGGCCGCCGCGGCCTCGACAACGCCGACCTCGCCATTCGCAGCATCGTGCACCCGGTTCGCCGCCAGGATTTCGACGCGGCGTTCGACATCGTCCCCGACTTCTTCCTGAACGCGGCTTACTACGGGCAGGGGCTGATGGTGTACGGCGTCGGCCTGCCGCCCGGCCTGCTGCTCAGCGGCAATCAGACCGTCGATTTCTTTTCCGGCGCCCTCGACGTGGTCGCGCACGAGCTGACGCACGGCGTGACGGAGTACAGCGCGAACTTCATTTACCTCAACGAGTCCGGGGCGCTCGACGAGGGGTTCTCCGACATCATGGGCACCAGCATCGAGCGCTTCTTCCAGCCGGAAGGCACCGGGCTGATGCAGGCCGATTACCTGATCGGCGAGGACATCGTGCGGCCGGGCGGAATCCGTTCGATGTCGGACCCCGGCGCGTTCGGCGATCCGGATCACTACTCGCGCCGCTTCACCGGCAGCGACGACAACGGCGGCGTGCACATCAACTCCGGCATCGTGAACCAGGCGTTCTTCCTGGCGGTCGAAGGCGGCGCCAACCGGACATCCGGCATCGTCGTGCAGGGAGTGGGCGGCGGCAGCCGCGAACAGATGGAGCGCGTGTTCTATCGCGCGTTCACGCAGATGCTCCCGGCCTCGGCGACCTTCTCGATGGCCAGGGCGGCAACGATCCAATCGGCCCGCGATCTGTTCGGCGCCGGCAGCGCGGCGGAACGCGCGGTGACCGGCGCCTGGACCGCAGTGGGCGTCAACTGACCGGAGTCACGATGCACACACTGCGTTGTCTCGGCGCCAGCGCGCTTCTCGTCTGCCTGCCGGCTTCCGGCGCTTTCGCGCAGTCACTGCGCGATCGGATCTGGGTGAGCGTCAACGCCGGCATTCAGGTCCCCGGCGAGGATATCTCCGATCGATTCGAGTTCGAACGGTTCGTCGAGACGGCGGCCGTCGAGGTCGACTACGATGCCAATTCAAGCGTGTTCTTCGATGGCGGGATCGGAGTGCTGCTGTGGAAGCGGCTCGGCGCCGCCGTCGCGTTCTCGCGCTTCACCCACGACGGGGGCGCGCAGGTCGAGGCGCGGATCCCGCATCCCTTCTTCGACAATCGGCATCGCGAAATCTCGGGAACCGCAGACAGCGTCACGCGCAGCGACACCGGCATCCACATGCAGGCCACCGTCACCGCCGACGCCGGAGACTCGCTGATCGTGATCCTGTCGGGTGGGCCTTCGTACTTGCGGCTCGAGCAGGATCTCGTGAGCGGCGTGCGATATGCCGAATCGTTTCCGTTCGACGAGGCGACGTTCACCGCGGCCGATCTGACCAGATCGAGCGGCTCCGCGCTCGGGTTCAATGCCGGCGCAGACGTCATCTGGATGGCCGGCCGGCAATGGGGCATCGGCGGCCTCGTGCGCTACACGCGCGCCACCGTCGACCTCGATACCAGCGACGGCCGGACGATTCCGCTGAAAGCGGGAGGCCTGCAGGCGGGCGCGGGCATCAGGCTGCGCTTCTAAATCTTCCAACTCCCAAAAAACTCCAACTCCCAACTCCCAATGACACGGAGAATTTGGGAGTTGGTATTTTTGGAGTTGGTATTTTTGGGAGTTGGGAGTTTTTTGGGAGTTGGCCTTTTTGGGAGTTGGGAGTTGACGAATTTCAAGTCCCGGGTCATTTCCACCGTGCGCCGGATCCCGCCGGGACGCGTCGCCACCTACGGCGATGTCGCGGCGGCGGCGGGCCGGCCCCGCGCCGCGCGCGCGGTCGGCAACATCATGCGAACATGTTCGCTGCGCGACGTGCCCTGCCACCGGGTGGTTGCGGCCGCGGGGCAGTTGGGCGGCTTCGGCGGGTATCTCGAGTTGAAGCGCTCGCTCCTGCGCGCCGAAGGGATCCTCGTGTCGGGGAACCGAATCCGCGAGTTCAAGACGCGGCGGTGGAACACCTCGCGGCGCTGAGGCCCCGAGCACTCATTAAATGAACGAATAACCAGCGAAACCGTAATCGAGGGGAACGAGCCTGTCGCGCCGTAGCCCACGACGGGAATTACGGGGCGAAGGCGGACCGGGCAACGCGAATCGGGCATGCCGACGTCTAAGATCACAGTTCATCCCTCGTCCGCGCGTCAGGTCCCGGCCGGCGCGGCGGATGAGCGGGCGCTCGTCGAACGCTGCCGCCAAGGCGATCTGGGCGCATTCGAGGAGCTCTACAGGACGCACGCGGGGCGGTTATACAGTGTCGCGTTCCGGATGCTCGGGAATACGGCGGACGCGGAGGATCTCCTGCAGGAGATCTTTCTCGCCGCGCACCGGAAGCTCGACACGTTCCGCGGCGAGTCGGCGCTCGGGACCTGGCTGTACCGGCTGGCCACGAACCTCTGCCTCGATCATCTGAGGAGCAGGACCGGCCGCTCGAACCAGTTGACCGACCCGCTGGACGACGAGCCGGGCGTGTTCGATACGAGCGTCGGCAGCCTCGCGGATCGGACGGTGGCGAAGATGGATCTCGAGCGCGCGCTCGCACGGCTCCCAGAGGGATGCCGCGCCGCCTTCGTGCTGCACGACGTCGAAGGGCTCGAGCATCGCGAGGTCGCCGAAGTGCTGGGAATCGCCGAAGGCACCTCGAAGTCGCAGGTGCACAAAGCGCGGTTGAAGCTGCGCGCGTTATTGAGCGGAAGTTAGCCCCATGCCCTGTCAGCGGTACGCACAGTCGATTCAGGACCTCGTGGACGGCACGCTCGGATCGATCCGTACAGGCCGAACTCGAGCAGCACCTGGAGACGTGTGCATCGTGCCAGGCGTTCGCGGCGGACATGCAGCGCATCCGCGATCTCGCCGGGTCGCTGGATCGCCTCGCGCCGCCGGCGGGCGTGTGGCTGCAGGTCGCCGGGCGGCTGCGCCAGGAAGGGCGCATCCAGGACGTTCGCCAGGCGCCGAAAGGCCGGCAGGCCCGCTACGCCATCCTGGCGATCGCGGCCGGCCTGCTGATCGCCATCGGCGGCTCGCTCTTCGCGCTGATGCCGCTGCTCCGCGGCGGAGACGGCGCCGGGCAGCCGGCGGTCGAGCAGGCGGCAGGAACGCCGGGGGATGCGGGGTCCGTCCAGAGCATCGAGGATCACTTCCGGATTGCCGAGCAGCACATGCAGGCCGGCATCGCCAAGCTCGAGGAAGCGGCCAAGGCGGATGAATCGGCGATGGATCCGCAGACCGCGGCGATGCTGAAGAAGAACCTGGACATGATCGACCAGGCGATCGCCGAGAGCCGCGCGGCGCTGCGCGCGGAGCCGCAGAGCACGATCGCCCGCGACAGCCTGTTCAACGCGCTCCGCCGCAAGGTGGCGCTGCTGCAGGACACCATCGCGCTGATGAACGAGATGCGCAAGGGCGACGCGGCCGGCGCGGCGCAGGTCGTTGAAGGACTGAACAAGTCATAGGAGTTCGATTGCTGAGACCGATCACGCTGCTCACGCTCGCCGCCCTTGCCGGTGCGGCCCTTCCGTCGGAGGCGCAGGTTTACCCCGAGCGCGTCCGATCCGTGACACGGACGGTGGTCCGTCCGACGGTCGAGCGCTATCAGCGCGACACCGATCGCGCGACGGAGTCCGAGCGCATCACCCGCACGTTCAAGCTCGGCGCGAACGGGGACATCGACATCGGCAACATCGCGGGGGACATCACGATTATCCGCGGCGGCGGCAACGACGTCGTGATCGAAGCGATCAAGACCAGCCGCGCGCGAACCGCGGAAGAAGCCAAGGCGGTGCTGCCGCTCGTCGAAGTGGACATCAGCGATCGCGCCGGCCGCGTCGAGGCTCGAACCCGCTACCCGAGGAACGACGACAACCGGCGGCGCAACTGGCGCAACATCAACGTCAGCGTGGCGTTCAACGTGACGGCGCCCGACCGCGCGCGGATCACCGTCAACACGATCTCGGGCAACATCTCGGTCAAGGACATCAAGGGCGACCTGACGCTCGAGACCATCAGCGGCAACGTGCAGATTGGCAACGCCGGCCGGATCTCGAAGGCGAAGACGGTCTCCGGCAACGTCGAGATCGTCGACACCACCGTCGACGGGGTGATGAGCGCGTCGACGATCAGCGGCATCCTGCTCATGCGCAACGTCAAGGCGCGCCAGCTCGAGCTCGGCAGCATCAGCGGCAACGTCGTCGTCGAGCACGTCACCGCCGAGCGGGTCGAGGCGCAGTCGATCAGCGGCGAAATCAAGCTGTCCGGCCCGCTCGTGCGCGGCGGTCGCTACGACCTCGGTTCCCATTCCGGCACGATCGAAGTCGTTCTGACAGGCGATGTAGGGTTTGAAATCGAGGCCAGCTCCTTCAGCGGCTCGATCCGGACCGATCTCCCACTCAAGCTCAGCGGTGTGAGCCCGGCCGGCAGCCGCGGCCGCCAGCGCTCGATTCGCGGCTCATATGGCGACGGCAGCGCCTTCCTCGACCTCACCACCTTCTCGGGCAGCGTCGTCCTCAGCAAAAAATAAGGGTGCTGGCATCCGACATGCTTTTCTTCGTTCGGCCGATATAATGTTCAGGTCGTTCGCAGGGAGAGTGCCGTGATGAAGAAACAGTGGGTTCTGATTGGATTGCTGGCGGCAGGCTTGGGAAGTGGCCAGGTGCTCGCCCAGCACCAGGCGCCGAACCAGCAGCCGCTGACGGCCGAGGCGCCAGCCGTGCCCACGGCCGAGGTCGCGCTCGGCAGCGTGCGCATTCCGCGCGCGGTGACGGCTGACGGAAAGGCGCTGCCCGCGGGACAGTACCAGGTGAGGCTGACCGCGCAGCAGGCCAAGCCGGAAGCCGTCGGTACGACCGAACAGCTCGAACGCTGGGCCGAGTTCGTACAGGGCGGCACTGTGAAGGGCCGCGAGGTCGTCACGATCGTCCCGCAGGCCGAGATCAAGATGGTCGTGAAGGACGCGCCGCCGGCCTCCGGCGGCTCGAAGGTTCAGGTGCTTCGCGGCAACGAATACCTGCGCGTCTGGTTCAACCGCGCCGGTAATCACTACCTGATGCACCTGCCGGTCAGCGGCGCCGCCAAGGCGAACTGACGCTCTCAACTCCCAACTCCGCAACTCCCAACTCTCTTGGGGATTGGGAGTTGGTCTTTTTTGGGAGTTGTCAAAGCGCCATCACGTCGAACTGCTCGTGATGCAGGTGCATGTCCGGCTTGATCGTCACGGGCCTGCCGAGCGTCTGTTCCAGATCGCGGAACACGGCGCTCTCCTCTTCCTTCAGGGCGCGCGCGATGTCGGGGTTCACCCTCAGGATCACGCCGCGCCCATCGAGCTCCGGGCCGATCTTCCGGAGCTCCATCAGGATCTCTGAGCAGATCGTCGAGCTCGACTTGATCGATCCCGATCCGGAGCAGTAGGGGCACGGCTCGGTCAGCTGCCGCTCGAGGCTTTGCTTGACCCGCTTGCGCGTCACGATCACGAGGCCGAAGTCCGACACCTGGACGGCCTTCGACGGCGAGCGATCCTTTCGCAGCTCCTTCTCGACCTCCTGGAACACCTTCTGACGGTTCTTCTTCTCCTCCATGTCGATCAGGTCGAGCACGATGATGCCGCCCAGATCGCGCAGTCGGAGCTGCCGGACGATCTCCTTGACCGCCTCGAGGTTGGTCTTGACGATGGTGTCCTCGAGCCGGCCGGTGCGCTTGCCGACGTAGCGGCCGGTGTTGACGTCGATCGCCACGAGCGCTTCCGTCTGGTTGATGACGAGATACCCTCCCGACTTCAGCCAGACCTTGCTGCGCAGCGCCTTGTCGATTTCAGCCTGGACGCCGTATTCCTCCAGGATCGGATAGTCCTTCGTGTAGAGCTTCACCCTCGTCAGCAGCGACGGCATGATGCGCTCGACCAGCGCGACGACACGGCGGTGCTCCTGCTCGTGGTCGATGCGGATCGCCGTGTAGTCGTCGGTGAGGAGGTCGCGCAGCAGCTTGGTGACCAGGCTCTGCTCCTGGAAGAGCAGCGCCGGCGGGCGGCGGCCTTCCATCTTCTTCCGGATCTCCGACCAGACCTGATGGAAGTAGGCGAGGTCCGAGACGATGTCTTCCTTGGATCGGCCGGAAGCGGCGGTCCTGATGATGACGCCGCCGGTGAATCCGTGCTGCTCGCGGAACTCGCGAACGATGCCGCGGAGCCGGCCGCGCTCCTCGCGTGACTCGATCTTCCGCGACACGCCGACGTGGTCGACGGTCGGCATGAACACCAGGAAGCGGCCCGGCATCGTCACGTGCGAGGTCAGGCGGGCGCCCTTGGTGCCGAGCGGCTCCTTGACGACCTGCACGAGGACTTCCTGCCCTTCCTTGAGCAGGTCCTCTATCTTGGGCTGGGGCCTTTCTTCGCGCGGACCCAATCGGGCCGACGGGCGGCCGTCGCGGTCGCGGCTGCGGCGTTCGGGCCTGCCGTTGCGCACCGGCGCCTCGCTCGGCGCCTCGTCGGCCGGCGCCTCGCCGGCGAGCGCGGGCACCACGATCGGCAGCTCCGCGGTGTCGGCTGTGTCGTCGTCGTCTTCGTCGTCGCCGGCAAGCCGCTCGAACTCCTCGACGGTGTTGACGACTTCGGAGACGTAGAGGAACGCGTCGCGCTCGAGGCCGATGTCAACGAACGAGGACTGCATGCCGGGAAGGACTTTCGAGACCCGGCCCTTGTAGATGTTGCCAACGACGCCGCGCTGGCGCTCCCGCTCGATGAAGACCTCGACGACCTGGTCGTCCTCGAGGATCGCGACCCTCGTTTCGAGGTCGCTCGAGGAGATGATCATCTCCTTGTTCATGAAACAAACTCCGCAAGTGGACGGCCTGCCGCGACCGCTCCGCGCCCGCGCACACGATCGACACGCCCGCCAGAAGGGCGAGCTGCCACGCAGCGAAAACGAGGAACAGGTCGTGGGTCATCGGACCGTCAGTTCGTGAATCTCCTCATCCTCACATTGAGGATGAGACCAAAAGCCGCCAGCGTGGCGATGAGCGACGAACCGCCGTAGCTCATCAACGGCAGCGTAATACCCTTGACCGGCGCCAGGCCGGCCGACATCGCGATGTTGTAAATCACCTGGAACGAAAACCCGGCAATGATGCCCGCGACCAGGTAGGCTCCGAGCCTGTCCTTGGAGAGCCGCGCGGCCTCCAGCGATCGCAGGATGATGAACAGATACAGACCGAGGACGGCGAGGACGCCGATGAATCCCTGCTCCTCGGCGAGAACCGAGAAAATAAAATCGTTGTGCGCGACCGGCAGGAACTTGTACTGCCCCTGCGTGCCCTGCATGAAACCCTTTCCTGTCAGACCGCCGGATCCGACGGTGATCCGGGCCTGGATCTGCTGGTAGCCGTCACCGCGCGGATCCTGCTCCGGATCGAGAAACGTGGTAATTCGACTCTTCTGGTAATCCTTGAGCGCGAACTGCCAGGCGAGCGGCGCCATCAGGACGGCGATGAGCGCGATCACGCCGAGCAGCCGCAGGCGCATGCCCGCGAGATATGCAATGCCGAGAAACACGGGAATCAGCGTGACCGCGGTGCCGAGGTCCGGCTGCCTGGCGATGAGCAGCACCGGCACCGCCGTGAACAGGCCGCCGACGATGAGGTCGCCCATGTTGCGGGCGCCCCGCCGGTTCTCGCCGAAGTAGGTCGCGAGAATCAGCGCCAGGGCGATGCGGCCGAACTCCGACGGCTGCAGGTTGAACGGACCGATTTCGATCCAGCGCGTCGCGTTGAACTGGGTGGACCCCTTGAACAGCACGAACAGCAGGAGGGCGAGGAGCCCGCCGAACAGTACCAGCGAGTTCTCCGCCAGCAGGCGGTAATCGATCACGAGAAACACGAAGAGGGCAATCAGCCCGAGGACCAGCGCGTAGGTCTGCGTGCGCACCTGCGGCCCGGCGTGATCCCCGACCACGACGTAGGTCGTGCTGTAGATCATCGCGACGCCGATGCCGGTCAGCACCAGCAGGGCCCCGAGCAGGAGCCAGTCCACGTGGAAGATCAACCGACGTTCGAACATCGTTACCGGACTTGTCCTGGCGCTGCACCCGCCGCGGTGGCGACGATCGCCGGGGTCGGGGCTTTCTGCAGCGTCGGCAGCGGCCGGCCTTCCTTCTTCGCGAAATAGGTTTCCATCGCGTACTTGGCAATCGGCGCGCCGAGATAGCCGTGCTCGGCGTGCTCGGCGAAGATCACGCCGGCAATCTCCGGCTTGTCGTGCGGCGCGAAGAACACGAACCAGCCGTGATCGCGGACGTCCATGCCGGTTCGGGCGACCGCGGCCTTCCCCTGGTTCGAGACCACCTGCGACGTTCCGGTCTTGCCGGCGACGTCGTAGCCCGGAATCTTGCCACGACCGCCGGTGCCGGCGCCATTGACGACCAGCCAGAGCCCGTCGTGGACCGCGTCGATGGTCGACTGCTTCATCTTCACCACCGACTGCGGCGGGGGGGCCGGAACCGGCTTCAATCCCTCACCCTCGTCCACCGCCTTCAGCACGTGCGGCGTGAACCGGGTGCCGCCGTTCGCGACGACCATCATCATCACCGCCATCGAGAGCGGCGTCACGCTGACCGCCCCCTGGCCGATCGACACGGAGATCGTCTCCCCGGCGTACCACTTCTCTTTCATCTCGCGCTGCTTCCACTCGGTCGACGGCACCAGCCCCTTCAGCTCGTTCGGCAGATCGATCCCGCTGCGTTCGCCGAGGCCGAGCAGCGACGCCCACTTGTGAATGCGATCGACACCAAGCATGTTGCCGACGGTGTAGAAGTAGGTGTTGCACGACTTCTCGAGCGCGGTCCGCATGCTGACCGTCCCGTGGCCGCCCGCCTGCCAGCACTTGAAGAACCGCCCGTAGAAGTTCGCGCCCCCCGGACAGAACACCGTGGTCTCGGGCGTGACGACGCCTTCCTCGAGCGCGGCGATCGCGGTGGCGATCTTGAAAGTGGATCCCGGCGAATAGCGTCCCTGCAGCACGCGGTTCTGCAGCGGCTTCAGCTTGTCGGTGTTGAGCGACCGCCACGTCGCGAGATCGAGTCCGACGGCGAAGCTGTTCGGGTCGTAGGCGGGAAGGCTCACCAGCGACAGCACTTCGCCCGTCCGCGGATCGAGGATGACGGCGCCGCCGTTGTAGCCGAAGTGCCTGAAGCCTTCTTCGGTCGCGCGCTGTATGTCCGCGTCGATCGTCAGCTGCAGGCGGCGCCCCTCGCTCGGTGGCCGCTTTTTCGCTTCCTCGATTTCGCGTCCGAGGCTGTTGACGACGACCTCGCGGGCGCCGTCCTTGCCCATGAGCAGGCGGTTATACGCCTGCTCGACTCCCGCCTGCCCCACTTTCGCGCCCGACTCGATCCCCTGGTAATCCGGCCGCGCCAGCTGCGCTTCGCTGACTTCGCCGACATACCCGAAGAGGTGGGCCGCCATGTCCTCGGCCGGATACTTCCGCGTCGGCACCTCCTCGCGAATGATGCCGGGCAGTTCGTACTTGCGCGCGCTGAAGGCGATCAACTGCGCGCGCGTCGCGTTTTCGATCAGGACGATCGGCCGGTAACTCGGCTCCTTGCGCTGGCGGTTGACGGTCTCGCGCAGCTGCGCTTCGTCCACCCCGGTGGCCATCGCGAGCACCCGCAGCGTTTCGTCGAGGTTCTTCGACTGCTCGCGCACCAGCGCGATGTTGTAGGTGTACTGATTCTCGACCAGGATGGTCCCGTGGCGATCGAACAACACGCCGCGCGGCGCCGGCAGCGGCAGCTGGCGCATGTGGTTGTTCTCGGCCATCTCCTCGAACTTGTTGTGCTGGGCGACCTGGAAGACCCAGAAGCCGATCGCCAGCAGCGCGAACGCCAGCGCAATCGTGCCTTGCAGCACGCCAAGCCTGTTGCCCAGGTGGCGCCGATCGTCCGGCATCAGATTCGTTGACACCCTAGAACCTTCTTCTGCTGAGGCTCTCGCCCCGCATCCGCCGCCGCTGCAACAGGCCGGGCCCTGCTTCGATGACCTGGAACGCGATGATCCCGATCGCGCCGTTCAGCGCCGCCTGCGTGACGAGCGCCATCAGTTGAAACCGCAGCGGCCGCGACGCGACCAGCGCCGCGAGCGCCTGAAAACACAGATCGTGGACGATGGTCGCCGCCACGAACATGATGAAGCGCGACAGCGGCTGCGACACGATGAATTGCGCGCCGAGCACGCCGACCATGAACCCGACCAGCGTCTTCGAAAACCCGCCAATACCGATTATCCCGCCGGAAAGCGCATCCTGCGCCAGCCCGCCGATCGCGCCGGCTGTCAACCCGATCACCGGACCGAACGCGAGCGCCACGTAAACCACCGCCACCAGCACCAGATTGACCGAGGCGCCGGCGCCGACCGACATGCCGGCCAGGGTCGACTGCAGCGTCAGCGCCACCGCCATGGCGAGCAGAACGCCCAGTGCCCTCACTTCGCGCCCTGGCGCGAGGCAGGGGCCGTCTCTTCCGGCGTCGCGCCCCGCGCGGCCACCATCACGACCAGCACCTCCTCGAGGCTCGAAAAATCCACCGCCGGCCGCACCGTGATCACGCGATGCAGTCCCGGTGCCGGGCTGCGAGGATTCGACCGATCCGATCACGAACCCTTTCGGATAGATGCCGTCGACGCCCGACGCCACGATGACGTCGCCGCCCTTGACGTCCGAGAGATTCGAGACGAGATCCATGCCGAGCGGTGGATCGTCACCCGACGACCGGCCGAACACCAGGCCCCCCGACCGCGTACGCTCGGTCACCGCGCCGACCGCCGCGTTGCGATCGATGATGAGCTGCACGCGCGCCGCGTGTGCGGCGACGGGCCCCATCACCCGGCCGACCACGCCCTTGGGCCCGATCACCGACATATCCGGCAGCACGCCGTCCGCCGAGCCTCGATCGATGGTGACCGTCAGCACGTCGGGAATCGGACTGCCGGCAATCACCGACGCCGCGATCGTCGGCAGCGTCGTGGTGTTCTTCAGCTTCAGCAGTTCCTCGAGCCGCACGCCCCGGGACGCCAGCGCGCGCTGCTCCTGCAGCCGCACTTCCAGATCCGACAGCTGCTGCCGCAGCTGCGCGTTCTCCGTGCGAACGCCGCGAAGATCGACGTAGTTCCCCCAGCCGCCGCGCACGCCGCCAACCAGCGCCGACGCCGCGCCTTGGATCCGCGAGAAGAACCCGAAGGTCACCGTTTCGAGGACGGGGACACCGGTCTTCGACTGAACCTGCGCGGAGATCAGGATCAGGTGCCCCAGCATGACTGCCAGGAACAGGTAGCCGGTGCGTTGGCGGATGTCGAGCATCGGGAACAGGGTCCGGGGGCCGGGGGCCAGAAGGCCCGGGACCAGGAGATCGACAAAACAGCGTGCGTCCTCCTGGTCCCCGGCCCCTGGTCCCCGGTCCCTAATCGATCGAGATCTTCCGCAACAGATTGAAGTCCGACAGCATCTTCCCGGCGCCGAGAACCACCGACGACAGCGGATCCTCGGCCATGGCGAGCGGCAGGCCGGTTTCTTCCCGGAGCCGCTTGTCGAGATTCTTGAGCATCGATCCACCGCCCGTCAGGACGATGCCGCGATCGACGATGTCGGCCGAGAGCTCCGGCGGCGTCCGTTCGAGCGCCACGCGCACGGCGTCGACGATGACGTTCACCGTTTCGGCCAGCGCCTCTCTAATCTCCTCGTCCGAGATCGTGATCGTCTTCGGCACCCCCTCGATCAGGTGCCGCCCCTTGATCTCCATCGTCATCCGCTCCTCGAGCGGGTAGGCGGAGCCGATTTCCATCTTGATCGCTTCCGCCGTCCGCTCGCCGATGAGCAGGTTGTATGTCTTCTTGACGTACTGGATGATCGCCTCGTCCATCTCGTTGCCGGCGACCCGGACCGCCTTGCTGTAGACGATGCCTGCAAGCGAGATGACGGCGATGTCGGTGGTGCCGCCGCCGATGTCGACAATCATGTTGCCGGATGGCTCGGTAATCGGCATCCCGGCGCCAATCGCCGCCGCCATCGCTTCCTCGACCAGGTGGACTTCGCTGGCCTTGGCCCGATAGGCACTGTCTTTCACGGCCCGCTTCTCGACCTGGGTGATCTCGGACGGCACCCCGATCACAATTCTGGGGCGCACCCACACGTTTCTGTTGTGCGCCTTCTTGATGAAGTAGGTCAGCATCTTCTCGGTGACCTCGAAGTCAGCGATGACGCCGTCCTTCATCGGCTTGATCGCAACGATGTTGCCGGGCGTGCGCCCGAGCATGTCCTTTGCGTCCTTGCCGACGGCCTCGATGCGGCCATTGACCTTGTTGATGGCCACGATCGAAGGCTCGTTGACGACTATTCCCTTGCCGCGTGCATAAACGCAGGTGTTTGCGGTGCCAAGATCAATCGCAAGATCGCTCGAAAAAAGAGAAAACAAGGAACGAAGACTCAAAAAAGCTCCTATGAAGCAGCGACCTTGATGCCGTTCTTGCCGCGATCCTTGATCCAGTACATGGCCTGATCGGCCGCCTGGATCAGCCCTTCGGCGGTATTCGCGGTGTCCGGCAGCGTCGCCACGCCGACCGACGCGGTGAGCGAAATCTTCAGCCCGTCGCGTTCCAAAAACTTGTGGGCAGCGAGCCGCTCGCGGATGCGCTCCCCAACGTAAACGGCGCCGTCCACGCCCGTATCGGGCAGAACCAGCGCGAACTCGTCTCCCCCGAACCGCGCCACGACGTCCGTTTCCCGGGCGCTTGCACGGATCACGCCGGCCGCTTCGACCAGCGCCCGGCTTCCGCACAGATGCCCGTAGGTGTCGTTGATCGCCTTGAAGCCGTCCAGATCGATGAACAGCAGCGAGAGCGGACGGCTGCTGCGGGTCGCGCGTTTCGTCTCCCGGCGGAGGACCTGGGAGAGGTAGCGCGAGTTGTAAAGCTGCGTCAGATCGTCGGTCACCGACAGGGCTTCCGCCCGTTGCAGCCGCAACGCATTGTCGAGGGCGATCGCGCCAGGTTCGAGCGCCGCCAGCAGCGCCGTCGAGCGTCGCCGCCGCGAACCGGGGCTGGCGCGACGCCGGCGCGCGCTCGATCGCGACCAGCGCACCCACCGCGTGGCCGCGGGAAATCAGCGGAAATCCAATGGCTGCCGCGGACTCGACATCGAGGCTGACGACTCGCGAATCGGACGCCAGGTCCGCGCTCGCAAAGACATCGGCGCTCTGGAGCACCGACTCACCGACCGCCGCGGCCGACCGCTCCAGGGCAGCCGTCAGCCCCTTGGTGGCCATCGTCCGCGCCCGCCCTCCGTCGTCCACTCCCAGAACCAGCCAGCCGGACGCGGGCACCCATGCCGACACCCGTAGCGCGATGGTCTCTGCGACCCGCTCGGGATCGACACTCGCGTTGACCGCGCGAATCATGTCGGCCAGCACGTCGGCCCGGCCCAGCGTTCGCCGTAGCGTCGATTGCAATGGACGGAGCCGTTCGGCGAGATCCGGGCGGACCGCCGGCAGACTTTTCCTGCTGGATCGACGACGGGCGCTAGTCTGCCGACCGGTGCCGGTCAATCGACTGTGCGTTCCGTTTGGAATGGGGCAAATCCTTGTAAGTGCTTCTATTCAACGTAAATATTACCACATCCGTACGGCCAGTGGGGTGCCCGGGACGTCCGGAGGGGCACCTTTTCACGCCGTTTATCGGTTCCACGAACGCCGGACGGAAGGGCGGCCGGGCCCCGTAACGTGTAGCGAAGGCAGCCGCTGCCGCGCCGTAGCTTTAGCGCAGGCAGGGCTGCAAGGCGTGGCATAATGGGGGTTTCCAGACACTGCCGGGGGCCGACCCCCCTTTCCGCTGACAGGGTTTACCGATGACGATGCTCGACCGGATGCGCCGCCACAAGAACTGGCTCAAATGGAGCCTTGCGATTGTGGTCATTGCGTTTGTGTGGCTGTACATCCCCAGTTTCATGGGCAACGGCGCCGGCGCGGGAAACCGCGACGTGGTGGCCACCGTCGACGGCCGCGACATCACCGTCGCCCGGTTCCGCCGTGCCTACCAGCAGCAGATGCAGCAGTATCGGCAGGCGTACGGTCCGAACTTCGACGATCGGCTGCTGCGCCAGCTGGGCATCGAGCAGCGCATCGTGCAGCAGATGATCGAGGAAGAGATCGCGCTGTCGGAGGCCGCAGCACCTCGGCATCAGCGCCAGCGACGAGGAGATCCGGGCGCGAATCATGTCGGTTCCCGCGTTCCAGGACAACGGCAGGTTCGTCGGCGACCAGCGATACCGTCAGATCCTGCAGTCCGCCAACCCGCCGATGCGGCCGTCGGACTTCGAGGACTCGCTGCGCCGGCGCATCGTCACCGAGAAGCTGCAGCGCGCGGTGAGCGGCTGGATCACCGTGAGCGACAACGAGGTCGACAACGAGTTCCGGCGCCGCAACGAGAAGGTCAAGCTTGCCGTCGTCTCCTTCCCCGCCGACAAGTTCCGCGAGGGGCTCGCGGCGACCGACGCGGAGCTGTCCGCGCACTTCGACGCCAACAAGGCGCAGTACCGGATTCCGGAGAAGCGGAAGATTCGCTACGCGCTCGTCGACACCAACGCGCTGCGCCAGCAGACGCAGGTGGCGGCCGCTGACGTCAAGCGCTACTACGACGACAACGCGTCGCAGGTACTCGACGCCCGAACAGATGCGCGCGAGCCACATCCTGCTCAAGACCGAAGGGAAAGACGACGCGGCGGTGAAGAAGCAGGCCGAGGATCTGCTCGCCAAGGCGAAGGGCGGCGCGGACTTCGCGCAGCTGGCGACGAAGTTCTCGGAGGACGAGGTCAGCGCGAAGAAGGGCGGCGACCTGGATTTCTTCTCACGTACCGAGATGGTGAAGGAATTCTCCGATGCCGCGTACGCGCTGGCGCCGGGGCAGATCAGCGATCTCGTCAAGTCCCAGTTCGGCTACCACATCATCAAGGCCGGCGAAAAGAAGCCGGCCAGCACGCGCAGCTTCGAGGAAGTGCGGACGCAGATCGAAGATCAACTGAAGTGGGAGCGCGCGCAGAAGGAAGCCGAGCGCCGCTCGTCCGAGCTTGCCGCAAAGATCCGCCAGCCGGCGGATTTCGACGCGCTGCCGAAGCAGCCGGCGCTGGTCGTCAGCGAATCCGGGTTCTTCGGACGCGGCGAGCCGATCGCCGGACTCGGCGTCGCGCCGGGCGTGGCCGCGCGCGCGTTCGAGATGAAGAGCGGTGAAGTCAGCGAGGCGCTGAACACGCCGCAGGGTATCGCCTTCGTCACCGTCACCGGCACGCAGGATGCGCGCGAGCCGTCGCTCGACGAAGTGAAGGCGCGGGTGCGCGAAGACGTGCTGAAAAAGAAAGCGGTCGACGCGGCGCGCGAGAAAGCGACGACGCTCGCGAGCGGGTTGAAGGCCGGCGAGCTCGAGGCGGCGGCGAAGGCGGCGGGCCTCGAGGTCAAGACCACCGAGCTCATCACGCGCGGCGCGCCAATCGCGGACGCGGGCGTCAGCCCCGCGATCGATGCCGCGGCGTACGCGCTGCCCGAGGGCGGCACCAGCCAGGCGATCGTCACCGACACCGGCGCCGTGGTCGTGAAGGTGCTCGAAAAGAAGGCGGTCACGAACGAGGAGCTCGCCGCCGGCCGCCAGGCGACGAAGAACGAGCTGCTCGACGCGCAGCGCGATCGCTTTTACGTCGCCTACATGACGAAGGCGCGCGAACGGCTGCGCGACAAGATCCAGATCAACACCGCGACGCTCGCGCAGCTGCTCGGCTAGCGCACAAACACATTCGGCATCAGCGCCAGCGGTTCACCGCGGCGGAACACCCGCAGCGGCGCCGTGAGCGTGTTCACCATCCGCCGATCGTTCAGCCCCAGGAACGCCGCGAGCGCGCCCGCCTGATCCGACGTCCGGCCGAAGGGGTCGGCGAACACTTCGTAGAGCGACCGCTTCGGCGGGTAGACGATCAGCTCCACTTCCGCGTCCTGCGCGATGTTCGCGCGCTGCTTGGCCAGCGCGAGCGCGCGCTCGAGGCCGCCCAGCTCGTCGACGAGCCCCAGGTGTTTCGCCTGCTTCCCGGTCCACACGCGGCCCTGCGCGATCGCGTCGATCTTCTCCGGCGTCGTGTTGCGTCCGGACGCCGCCTTCTCGACGAACGTGTCGTAGGTGGCCTGCATCAGCTGTTGAACGCGGGCCCGCTCTTCCGGGGAGAACGGGCGGACCGGCGAGTAGATCTCCGCATACCGCCCCTGCGAGACGGATTCCATGTTCACGCCGACCTTCTTCAGGGTTCCGTCGATCACGAACTTCATCATGACGACGCCGATCGAGCCGGTCAGCGTGCCGGGCTGCGCGACGATGGCGTGCGCGGGCATGGCGATGTAGTAGCCGCCCGAGGCCGCCACGTCCGACATCGAGGCGATCACCGGCTTCTTCTCGCGGGTGAGCATCACCTCGCGCCAGATCACGTCCGACGCGATCGCCGATCCGCCGGGGCTGTCGATCCTGAGGACGATGGCCTTGATCGAGTTGTCCGCGCGGGCGCGCCGCAGATAGCGGACGAGCGTGTCGGAGCCGACCACCTGGGTACCGCCGTCGCTGCTCTCGCCGCTGCTGATGAGACCCACGGCATAGATCACGGCAATCCGCTGTCCGCGGTCGAGGCCGAGCGACGGCGGCAGGATGTGGCGGTAGTCCTTCTGCAGCAGATAGCGGACCTCTCCGCTGCCCAGCTGCACCTTGTCGTCGATCTCGTCCTCGTAGGCGAGATCGTCGATGAGCCCGGCGCGCACGGCATCCTCGGGCAGATACGGGCCGTGATCGATCAACGCGCGCGCCTCCGCCTCCGACTTGTGCCGTCCCTCGGCGAGGCCGTGCACGAGCTGCTCGAAGAGATCGGTGTTCAGCGACTGCGCCATCTCCTTGTGCGCCGGCGTCATCGTGTGCTCGGTGAACGTATTGGAGGCCGTCTTGTAATCGCCGATGTGCAGCGCGTCGGGAAACGCGCCGATCTTGTCGAGCGTGCCGCGCAGGAACAGCTCGTAGCTGGCGAGGCCGGTCAGCTCCAGCGACGCCGTCGGCATCAGGAACACCTTGTCGCAGGCGCTGGCGATGTAATACGCCTGGTCGCCGCCAAACTCGAGGAACGCGATGATCGGCTTGTCGGAGCGCTTGAAGTCCACGATCGCGTCGCGAACCTCCTGCACCTTCGCCCACAGCGCTCCACTGGTGGTCGGACGGATGACGACGCTCGTCGACCCGCCGATCGATTCTGGCCTTGCGCAGCGCGTCGGTCACGGATCGGACCGTCGGCGGCGGCTCGACGAACTGGTCGAAGACGCCGGACGGCTCCCTCTCCTGGAGGTCACCGCCGATCTCGAGCACGAGGGTCGAGTTGGCCCCCACCGTCGGCCCGCCGCGCCCGGCCATGAACATCAGGGCAACGAGGCCGGCGCCGGATATCGCGACAGCGGCCACGATGAGAACGAGAACGAGCACAACGCCGCGTCTTACAGCCACGTGAAGCCTCCAGTTTTCTGAGTATAGCAATCGGGCCGGGGAGCAGGGGCCGGGGACCGGGGGCCAGGGGCCGGAAACTGGCCGAATTTGCTCGCAACCAACTCGACAGGCGAGAATACGCCGTCTCCGCGAGGTGCCCCCATGCGCCGGTTTCTGACGCTCTTCGCCTGTCTCGCACTCACGGCTGCATCCGTTTCCACCGCGCTCGAAACCCAGTCGCCGCAGCTGGACAAAACCGAGCGCGAGCGCGCGAAGCAGATGCTCAAGGACATCGAGCGGTCGGTTCGCGACAACTATTACGACAAGACGTTTCGCGGGATCGATCTCGCCGCGCACTTCGAGGCCGCGCGGGGCAAGCTCGAGGCCGCGGTGTCCGTCGGCCACGCGTACGCGGTGATCGCGCAGGCGCTGATCGACTTCGACGACTCACACCTCTATTTCATCCCGCCACCCCGGCCCAGCACATACGAGTACGGGTGGCACATGCAGATGATCGGCGAGGAGTGTCTCGTCGTGGCAGTGCGGCCAGGGAGCGACGCGGAAGGCAAGGGGCTGAAGCCGGGCGATCGTGTCCTGCGGTACGAGGCCTTCACGCCATCGCGGCGCGACCTGTGGAAGGCGCGCTATCTCTACCAGGTCCTCAGCCCGCGCGCGACGCTGAACCTGGTCGCACAGAGTCCCGGCGGCAGCCCGCGCACGCTGTCGATCGCCGCCAAAGTCACGCCCGGACAGAAGGTGATCGAGATCGGCATCCTCAATCTCCTCGAAGGACAGCGTCTGCTGGACGAGGAGGAGCCGCTCGTCGAACGCACACGGTTCGCGCGGGTTGGTGACGTCGCCGTCTGGAAGCTCGCCGGCTTCGACTTCGATCCCGCGAACGTCGACCGGCTGGTGGACGAAATCGTGAAGGGAGCCGCGTCGCTCGTCATCGACATGCGCGGCAACGGTGGTGGCAGCGTGAAGACGCTCGAGCAGGTTACCCGTCGCCTGTTCGACCGCGACGTGAAGATTGCGGAGCTCAAGGGACGCAAGAGCATGAAGCCGCTCCTCGCGAAGAAGCGGAAGTCGCCGTTCGAGGGCAAGGTGGTGGTGCTCGTCGATGCGGAATCGGGGTCGGCGGCCGAAGTCCTCGCGCGCGTCGTCCAGCTCGAGAAGCGCGGAACCGTGATCGGCGACCGGTCGTCCGGATCGGTCATGCAGGCGCGGCAGATGATGGCGTCGATCGACATCGTGGACGGATTCATTCCCTACGGCGTCAGCGTCACCGACGCGGACATCATCATGGCCGACGGCAAGAGCCTGGAGCACGCCGGAGTCGAGCCGGACGAAGTGCTGCTGCCGACGGCGCAGGATCTGGCGGCCGGCCGCGATCCCGTTCTGGCGCGCGCGCTCGCGCTGCTGGGAGCGCCGCTCGACCCGCGCACAGCCGCGCAGATGTTCCCGGTGGAATGGAAGCAGCCCAAGTAGTCGTCTTCGGCGCTGGCGCGTTCGGCGGCTGGACCGCGCTGGAGCTCCTGCGCCGCGGCGCCCGCGTGCGGTTGATCGATGCATGGGGGCCCGGCAATGCGCGCGCGAGCTCCGGCGGCGAGACGCGCGTGATCCGCGCGACCTACGGATCGCACGAGATCTACACCGCGATGGCGGCCCGCGCGCTGCGGTTGTGGCGCGCGCACGAGGAACGCTTCCAGCAGCAGCTGCTCCGGATCACCGGCGCGCTGTGGATGTTCGAGCGCGACGATCCGTTCGTCGGCGATTTCCTCGTCTGCGCTTCGAAAGCATGGCCTCACGCTCCACTCTCTGAGCGTCGCCGATGCGCAGCGGCGCTATCCGCAAATCGACTTCACGGGGATCTCGTCAGCGCTCTTCGAGCCGGAGGCTGGTTATCTGTTCGCACGCCGCGCGTGCGAACACGTCGCGAAGGTATTCGTTGCCGAGGGCGGCGAGTACGTCGAGGGTGCGGCGGCCGCGCCTGTGATCCTCGACGGCCCGGCGCGCGCGATCCGATTGAGCGATGGCTCGGAACTCGAGGCGGACGCGTTCGTGTTCGCCTGCGGTCCGTGGCTCGGATCGCTCTTTCCTGATGTCGGCGGGTGGCCTCGTCAGTGCAACGCGGCAGGAGGTTTATTACTTCAGAGATCCCTGGCGCTGGCCGACAGCGACGCGCGCTTCAGCGACGCGCGGCTGCCCGTCTGGCTCGAATTCGGGGATCGATTCATCTATGGCATTCCTGGTTCGGCCGATTCGGGTTTCAAAGTCGCCGACGACACGCCGGGGCCGCCGATCGATCCGACCACCGATCCGCGAATGCCAACGGAGTCCGGCGTCCGGGCGATGAGCGATTTTCTCGGACGACGGTTTCCCGATCTCGCCGGCGCTCCCCTGCAGCGCGCGGAGGTCTGCCAGTACCGAGAGCACGCCGGATGCGCACTTCATCATCGACCGACACCCGCGAGCGTCGAACGTCTGGCTCGCCGGCGGCGGCTCGGGGCACGGCTTCAAGATGGGTCCGGCGGTCGGCGAGATCGTCGCGTCGCTCGTGCTCGGGACGTCGCAAGTCGATCCGGCGTTCGCGCTGGCACGGTTCGCGTCGCCGCCTGCTGGGGGCTGGCGGGCGAAGTGGAGCTAGACGCGTCAACTCCCAAAAAGGCCAACTCCCAACTCCCAAGGGCAGGGAGGCCGACTCGAGGGCGCTCTTGTCTGGGCGTTGGATTCTTGTGGGCAGCTTTGGGAGTGGTTTTTGGGGAGTTGGGAGTTTTACCGTTCGGCTCGACCGTTGCGCACGAGTTCGTTATAATCTCAAGTTCCGGTCGCTGATTGTCCCCCTCTTCGTGCGGAAGTGGCGGAACTGGCAGACGCGCAAGCCTCAGGAGCTTGTGGCCGCAAGGTCGTGGAGGTTCAAATCCTCTCTTCCGCACCAACCTTAAATTCCGAACGTCGCGACCAATCTGCCCCGGCCGATGAGCTAAAACCCCGCTCGATCGGCTCCGATGACCGACGGGTAATCGCCCAGGGCGGATTTATCGGTTGTACGGCCTCAACGGGGCGTCTGGCGGGCGACGGTGCTACTTGTGAGGCGCCGTATACAGATCCGGCACCCGGTAGCTGCGATAGGTCACGCCGCCCGCGGCCTGCTGCGCGTAGACAATCTTGCCGTCCGGCGATGTTTCGGTGGATTGGCCGTAGGGCGATGGCCCCGGGTTGATGAAGCCCGACTCGAACGTGTAACCACCGTTTGAAAGCCGCTGCGCGGATCCGACCGCGATTGCGTAAGCGCCGACATCTGCGTTGTACACGAGCGTGGCCGTACGCGCCTTCTCGTCGAGTTCCCATACCTGGCCACGGTTGTTGGCCTCGGGATTCGTCTTCTTGCGTCGATGGCCGTCATCGAACACGATCAGCCGGTTCGAGCCGGGCGTTTCGATGCGCGCATCGTGCTGGAACGAAAACCACGGATCCGGGTCGTTCGACTTCACCGTAAAGTCTCCGTCCTGGCCCAGACGCCACAGGATCTTGCCGGAACCTTTGCCGTCCTTGTAGTCGATCTTGATGACCCAGTCCTGCGCGGGGATCGAAATCAGCACGTCGCCGCTGCCGTGGACATAGTGGAGCGAATTACTGTGGAGCCAGCCGTTCGCCTGATCGGCAAGGAATACAGGTGTGCAGCCGCCACTTCCGGGACCGAATCGGCACTTTTCATCGCCGATGGCCGACCGTTTGAGGTCCATGTGATCGAACGAATTCCAGACCCAGGCCACTTGGAAGTCCTCGTCGAGGTCTACGACGATGTCGCCCAACACGTCGATTGGATCCCTCGAGCCCTGTGCCCCGTCAGGGAACATCCGTTCGAGGCCCGCCAACACCAAGGTGTGACCGTTCGGCAGCCGAATCGCGTCGTGATGAAATCCCGTGACGCACTGCTGGCCGTCCTTCTTGCAGCGCGACACGATGCCCCTGGTCGCCAGCTGCTCGGCGACGCGAGAGACGTTCGTTTCGCGCACAGTCTGGCCGAGCAGATTCAATTCCTTCAGCACCTGCAGGCGCCGCATGTCGTTGGCGGAGTTGGCGCCCTCGGCCATCACGAGAAACCGTCCCCCGGGTAGCACACGGGTGAGAAAGGCCGAGGTGTTCATGTACCAGACGACATTTCCATCGAGGTCCGAAGCCATGGCTCGCCAGCTCTCGCCGCTGACGCTCGCCAAGCTGCGTATGAGGAAGCGCTCCGTCGGTGGCGGCGCGCTCCCGGTTCGCGCGGTGGTCACACTGATCGGTGGGAACCTGCCGTCGAGCAGGCCCGTGTGAAACGGGAGCCATTCCCCCGAGGTCACGCTAGTTGGCGAGACCAGTTCCAACCGCATGCGATAGTCGGAATCCGCGTGCATGCCCGCTACGTAGACATTGCTGCTGCGGCTCCCACGACAGGGCTCGAGCGAGGTCCGGCTCGACTCTGCGCTGCCCTCGCGTTGGAACTCAACACGGAACTGACGTCCTTCAGGACAGGGCGGTGCGCTGAACAGCGCGACCAACGGATTCGCGGTAGGTGTGACGAACCCGGGCTGGCTCTTTACCCTCGACACGATGCGGAACGGCAGTTCGGCCTCCGCTGTGCTGTTCGTCGCGTTGTTGCGGACCGTCAGGCGGACGCGGGCATCGTGTTCGTAGAGTGCCGGCGCCCAAACAAACTCCTGCTGCTGGCTGAAGTCCCGAAGGATCTGGAAGGGGCCATTGTCGACGCTCACGCTGTAGCGAAAAACGTGCATGCCGCGTTCGGGATTCTCAACGCGGGGGACCAGAGAGACAACCGTCCCGACCGGCTGCGGAGACGGTAGTCCAGCCATGAGCCGCACACTGAGAGGGGCGGCCGAAACGGCAGGCCACGTCAGCGCCACGGCGGCGAATCCTGCGACAACGGCCGAGAGGCGACGAACGAGAGGCCTATTCATCGGCCACATTGTAGCGCTGGCCCTTTCAGGAACTTCGGCTTTCCGCGTTCCGTGATATCCATCGTCGTGGAGGCTTTACCGGGGTGGTTTTGAACCGGTGCCAGTGGTTTAGAGCGGGGCGGGGTGCCCTTCGCCCCGCACGACAGCGAAAACTCGGTACGGATGGCCAGAGCGTTTTGTCCTGAACAGTGAACCCGCAAGCCGATGGCCCGATGGACCGTCTAAGACAATCGGCTCGCGCTTGGCGGACGATGACAGGGTTCCGCCACAGGAGATTGACAGCTAACCAATAGCTAACGAACTCTCCAACCCCAGGCGGTACTGAGCTGGGTCACGTGGAGATCCGCGGGACGAACAACCGGACGAAACAGCACAGATCGGACTTCAACAATACAGAGTGCGGTACTCGGCCTTCAAAAGCCTACTCTTCCGCACGCTGAACGCCTGCTAGGGATTCTAACATTGACATTGATAATATCCACATTGGCGCCGCTGGAGTTCTCTGGGGTGAAGGAGTTTCCTGGATGACCAAAGAAGCCATCTGGAAGTCAGTGCTCTTTTGGGCCGTGCTCGTGATTACGGGCGTCATCATATTTTTCGCTTCGGGTGGATTTCGATAGATCCACGTCAGTGGTTCCCCTGCTGCGTCAGCGCGAAGGGCTTCCCTGCGATACTCAGCGTCGCCGATCGCGCCGGCCCGGTGTTGCGCTCGACCTGCAGGCGGACGGTCCCGTTCCCCGCCCCGCTCTGTCCTTCGACGACGGTGACCCACGACACGGGACTGGTCGCCGTCCAGGTGCAGCCGTCTTCTGCGCTGACAGCGATCGTGATGGTGTCTGGGCCTTTGCCTGAATTGTAGAAATCCGGCTTGATGCTCGTGGGGCATCCGTTCTGCGCCAGCTCGAACGGCTCGCCGGCAATCGTGAGCGTGGCGCTGCGCGCCGGGCCACTGTTGGCACGAACGACCACGCGGACCGTGCCGCTGCCCGATCCCTTCTGCCCTTCGGCGATCGTCGCCCAGGAAACCGGGCTCGTCGCTCCCCATGGACAGCCGTTCGCCGCAATCACGTCTACCCGGATGTCATCCGGTCCTCTCCCCGCATTGTAGTACGTCGGCTTGATGCTGTACGTGCAGGTCAACCTCTCCTGGCGCACGGTGAAAGTCTGGCCGCCAATGGTCACCGTGCTGGCGCGCGGCGCTCCTGAAGTGTTCGCGGCCACCGCGACGCGCACGGTGCCGTTGCCGGATCCGGTTTCCCCCTCGACAACGGTGAGCCATGCGGCGTCGCCCTTCGCAGTCCACGTGCAAGCGCCCGGCGCGCTGACGGTCGTCGCCACCTGTTCACCCGACGCGACGGCTGTGGCGCTTGCCGGCGAGATTGCGACGCTACAGCTCTCCGGCGGAGCCGGCGGCACGGGTGCTGGTGGAGTCGGGGTCGGTGGTGCGGGCGGCGGAGGTGCCGGCGGAGGCGGCGCGCCGGCCGCAATCTGCGTAATGCCTACGCTCACGCCCCCGATGGTGACGGTGCCGTTGCGGGTGCCGCCGCCGTTCGCCGCGACCGCCAGTCGCACCGCTCCGCTTCCCTGCCCCCCAGCCGGTGCCGGATTGGCGATCCACGGGTCGTTGCTTCGCGCGCTCCACGTGCAACCATCGGGCGCCGTCAGGCTGAAGGAGATCTCGCCGCCGCCAGCGCCGACTTCCCGCGAGGAGGGCGATACGTCGAAACGGCAGGCAGCCGCTTCCTGCGCGACCTCGGCCCGCTGTTCCCCGACGACGATGCCGCCGCGGCGCGGCGTGCCGATCGGATTCGGCGCGACCGCGTAGGAAAGCGTCGCAGCGCCCTGACCTTCGGCGCCGCTCAAAGTGATCCAGGGAGCTTCGGCGCGTGCGGACCACGAACACTCCCGCTCCACACTGACCGTCAGGCTTCCATTCCCGCCGGCCGCCGGAATTGTCGAGGTGTTATGGGTAATCGATACGCCGCACCTGGTGGTCGGCGCGGTGGCACTGATCTCCGAGGAGCTGCCGCAGCCGGACGTGAAGAGCAGCAGCGCAACGAGACCCGCGGTCACAGCCACGAGAGTCCGTGGGGCGACGTCGCGAAACTTGAGGACGTAAATCGTATTCACGACGCGTATACCGAAGGCCGAGAACCGGGCCGCTCGGAATATGCAAGTGCGGAGACCTCATGCGGTGGCCAAGCCACCGCGAATTTTTCCGCCCGCGCGGGAAGAATTCCGCCTAATACCGCGAACAACCGCCTGAAACATGTGCGACCGAAGCGGCCTCCATGCTGCATTGCGAGAGCATGAAGGAGTCTTCCGTTGTCCAGTCCAGTTGTGTCCGACTCGTGCGACATCGTGCTGCGGGATGGTTCGACCGTGGTGTTCAGGCGGAGCACCGACGCGGACGTCGGGCCGGTGCGGTCCTTCTTCGAGAACCTCTCGATAGAAAGCCAGTACCAGCGCTTCTTCGGACTGCCACACCTCGACGATCAGCGCATTCGAAGGCTCATCGCTGAAACACCGGACAGCTGCGTCCTGCTGGCCTGCTGCGGTCCCCTCATCGTCGGCGTCGCCGGCTTCTACCGGAACGCGTCGCGTCCGGATCGGGCGGAAGTCGCGTTCGCGATCGCCGACGCGCTCCAGGGACGCGGGATGGGCACGCGTCTGCTCGAGCGGCTGGCCGAACAGGCGCGGGAGCGCGGCATTTCCGAGTTCGAGGCCGAGGTCAAGCGGAACAACCGGCAGATGCTCGAGGTCTTTGCCGAGTCTGGCTTCGCGCTGACGTCGACGAGCGAATCAGGAGTCACCCACGTCGTGCTCTCGCTCGATCCTTCAGACACGTTCGAGGGAAGAGCGGCGAGTCGCGCGCGCGGCGCGGCGACCGCGTCCATGCGTCCCTTCTTCGAGCCACGGTCGGTTGCGGTGATTGGCGCGAGCCGGACGCGAGGGAAGATTGGCTCCGAGATCTTCCACAACCTGATCTCGAGCGGCTTCACGGGAACCCTCAGCGCCGTGCATCCGAGCGCTGGCGTCATCGAGGGACGTCCGGCCTACAAGTCCGTGTCGGAGATTCCCGGCGACGTCGACCTCGCGGTGATCGCCGTGCCAGCCGCCGACGTCGCGGCTGTTGTGGACGATTGCATCAGGAAAGGCGTCCGCGGCATCTGCGTGATCAGCGCAGGTTTCGCGGAGACGGGCGCCGACGGGGCGGCACGCGAAGCAGAGCTGCTGGCCAGAATTCGAGATGCGGGCTGCCGTCTGGTCGGACCCAACTGCATGGGTCTGCTCAACACGGACGAACGGTTCCGCCTGAATGCCACTTTCTCACCCGTCTACCCGCCCGCCGGCGGCATCGCCATGTCAACGCAGAGCGGCGCGCTCGGCCTCGCGATTCTGGATTACGCGCGCCGGCTCAATCTCGGTATCTCCAGCTTCGTGTCGGTCGGCAACAAGGCCGACGTGTCGGGCAACGATCTGATCCAGTTCTGGGCGGATGATCCGCGCACCTCGGTGATCTTGTTGTACCTGGAGAGCTTCGGGAACCCGAAGAAGTTCACCGAGCTCGCCCGCCGCGTGAGCCGCACGAAGCCAATCGTCGCGGTGAAATCCGGCCGATCGCAAGCCGGCGCGAGGGCCGCGTCGTCGCACACCGGCGCGCTGGCCGCGAGCGACACGGTCGTCAACGCCCTGTTTCGTCAGGCGGGTGTCGTTCGAACCGAGACGCTGGAGGAGCTCTTCGGCGTCGCGGCCCTGCTTTCGCATCAGCCGCTCCCGCCGGGTCGCCGCGTGGCCATCGTCACCAATGCCGGCGGGCCGGCGATCCTCGCCGCCGACGCGTGCGAAGGACATGGGCTGCAGCTGGCGACTCTGAGCGAGGCATCGCGCACGGAACTGCGCTCGTTCCTGCCGGAGTCCGCAAACGTCTCGAACCCGGTCGACATGCTGGCGTCCGCGTCGCCGGGCCATTACGCCCGCACGCTGGACATCGTGCTTCGGGATCCGTCGGTCGATTCCGTCATCACGATCTTCATTCCTCCCCTGGTTACCGCACCGGAGCCGGTTGCGGCGGCGATTCTCGGTGCGGCGGCGCGTACCGGCGGAAAGCCCGTGCTCGCCGTGATGATGGGGGCCGAAGGCGCACCACAGCTGCTGTCACCGCTGCCGTCGTATGCGTTTCCGGAGTCGGCGGCGATCGCGCTCGCCCGCGCGGCGGCGTACGCAGAGTGGCGGCGGAAGCCGGAAGGCGCCGCGCCCGTGTTCGGTGACATCGATCGCGACGAGGCGCGCCGCCCGATCGAGGCAGCGCTTGCGCGGGGCGGCGGCTGGCTGACGGCCGACGAATTGAACGCGCTGCTCGCCGCGATCGGGATCGATCACGAGCCGGTCCGCGGGATCGCGACCACGGAAGATGCCGTGCGCGTCGCGGCGTCGCTGGGGTTCCCGGTCGCGCTGAAAGCCCTCGGGCCCACGCTGCTGCACAAGACGGAACGCCAGGCCGTGGTCCTCGACATCGGCGATTCGCGGGGCGTTCGCACCGCTGCCGCAGACCTGATCTCCCGCCTCGGCGCCGAGCTCACGGGATTCGCCGTTCAGCGGATGGTCGCTGGCGGGGTGGAGATGCTCGTGGGAAGCGTGAACGATCCGCTCTTCGGCCCCGTCGTTGTCTGCGGCGCCGGTGGCGTGCTCGCCGAGCTTCTGGCGGATTCAGCGACGCGACTGCATCCGCTGACGCTGCCCGATGCGGACGAAATGGTCGGCGAGCTGAAGTGCGCGCGGCTGCTGCGGGGATTCCGCGGCAAGCCAATCCTCGACGAGGGCGCACTGAAGGACGCGCTCCTTCGACTGTCGGTTCTGCTGTCGATATGCCCGGAGATTCAGGAGCTCGACATCAACCCGATCAAGGTTCTCGAGTCCGGTGTATGCGCCGTCGACGCACGCGTAAGAGTCGAGCCGAGCCGGCCGCGAAAACCCACGCGGCGGGTCGTGTACTGAACCCGCGGCGTCCGCATACAACCGAGAACGGAGGGCGATATGGGCGTGCTCGATAGACTCATTCCCACACCGGCGCTGCGCGAGATCGACAGCGTGGAGCTTGCGGTCAACGCGGAACGCGCATGGAAAGCGGTTCGCGAGCTGGACCTGGCCCAGTCGGCGGTCGCGCGGACGCTGTTCGGGATCAGAACGATCCCCGATCGTCTCAAGGGGAAGAATCCGCAGCTTCGTCTTCGCCTGGACGACCTCGTCTCGACACCGGACAATCCTGGCTTCCAGCGTCTCGCCGAAGATCCTCCGCGCGAAGTGGCTGCCGGCGCGATTGGGAAAGTCTGGCGCCCGGCGATTCCATTCGTGCACGTGACCGACGCAGCCGGCTTTCAGTCGTTCGCCGAACCGGACTACGTCAAGGTAGCGTGGGCGCTGCGCGTCATCGCGGAGAACGACGCAACCTCGCGAGTCGAGTTCGAGGTGCGCGTGGCGGCCACCGACGAAGCCGCGTGGAAGAAGTTCGTTCGCTACTTTCGGCTGATTGGTCCGGGATCGCACTTCATCAGACGGGTTCTGCTGGCGCAGCTCGAGCGCGACCTCGGCACTCCGGAGTCGGCGCAGTACGAACGCGCGCTCCCGGGCGACGAGTTGATTCCCGACGCGCTTGGACACTTCACGCATTCGATCGTCATCGACGCGCCTCCGGAGAGCATCTGGCCCTGGCTCGTTCAGATGGGATGCCATCGTGCGGGGTTCTACAGCCTGGATCTCCTCGATAACGCCGGCGTGCCGAGCGCTCGCGAGCTGCGCCTGGAGTTGCAGCAGCTGCGCGTCGGCGACAGGATTCCGGCCTCGCCGGAGGGAGATGCGCACTTCGAGGTCCTTCAGCTGGAAGAGAACCGTGTGCTGCTGTTCGGCGCGCTGTTCGACGTCGAGAACCAGCGCGAACTTCCGTTCGATGCGGCACGTCCGCGCAGGTTCTGGCAGGTTACCTGGGCATTCGTTCTCGAGCCGCTCGATCGCGGACGAACGCGGTTGTACGCGCGGGCGCGCGGCGCGTTCTCTCCGAGCGAGCGTTTCCACGCATTCTGGATCCGCCCGATTCACCACCTGATGCAGACTGCGCAGCTGCGGCATCTCGCGGAACGCGTCGAAGGCCGGCCGTCGAGCGAAGGGATGCGTGACGTGCTCGAGGGCGTGGTTGGTGCGGTGGCCACGGCGATCAAGCCATAGCCGTACAAAAAGGAGGGGCTGCCGCGTACGCGGCAGCCCCTCCAAAATGCCATCCTCCGGTCAGCCCTTGATTTCGAGGGTGCGCTTCTTCACCTCGGGAATCGGGAATGTCGGCATCTCGATCTCGAGCACGCCATCCTTGAAGGTCGCTGTCGCGGCCTCGGCCTTCACGTGCTCCGGAATCGCGAGCCGCCGATAGAACGTGCCGTAAGTGCGCTCCGAACGATAGAAGCCCTCCTTCTTGTCCTCCTGCACGAACTTCCGTTCGCCCTCGATCGTCAGCTCGTCATGGGTCAATTCGATCTTCACATCCTCCTTCTTGAGGCCGGGCAAATCGACGTGCACGAAGAACTTGTTGTCGCGCTCGAACACCTCCAGCTCGGGAGCCCACACGCGTGAATAGAACGGTATCAGTGCGGGGAATTCGGGACCCGCGGCGAAAGCGCGATCGAGCTCGTCGGTGATTCGCCGCATGAACGCGAAGGGGTTCGTTTCCTCTCTCTTCTGCAGCAACTTGGACATGACTGTCTCCTTCAACTTGCAGCCGACGCGTGGACCGCGCGGCCCCCGGGTGGGTTCAACGGGCCGGCCGCTTGGGGATCTCCACCCAGTACCAGCCCCGGATTTCACCCTCGATGAATCCAGTCGCGCGATCGGAGGGATAGCGATCGCGGAGCTCTTCACGAATAGCGGTGCTGAGCTGGTGGTCACGGCCGTGACAGGCCGCGCAAGTCTGGTCGTTGAGCGATCGGCCGCAGGACACCAAGCCTGTCGCCGAGATCGACCGCGAACCCGTCAACGTCCGCGGCGCGCCGACCGGCGTTCGCTGCCACCATTGGCGCGGCCCATGGCCTCGGCGCGTTGAGCGGGTTGCGGAGCCGATCGCCCGTTCGTCCCGCCGCGATGCCTTCCTGACGGCCCACGCGCTGCGCCACCCACGCCGCATCGATGTGACAGGACTTGATCGCGCGTGCCGGCCCGCCCTTGTCGAGGCCCGAGTCGAGCTCCCGCAGCAACGCGTCATGCATCGTGACGATGATGATGTCGGCGCGCGAGACTGCAGGACGCAACTCGGCGGGCAGGTCGCGGATCCGCCAGGTGGTCGGTGAAACGGTGGGTTGCCCCTGCAACGCCGATGATCAACGCCACGAATACCGACGCCGAAAGTCCCAGGGTCCGCCTGACCATGCATTCGGAAGTCGGCAACGGTCATGCCAGCGGGATCGCGCGGATTCAGGCCTGTTGCCGGGCGCCGCAGGAGGAGGTGCTGCGCGATATTCCGCCGGTCTTACGCAGTAATCCCCACGACGCGTCAGCGCACGCGGGCACACGCCGGTCTTACGCGGTAATCCCCACGACGCGTCAGCGCACTGCGGGCAACTGGATGTGGGAGATGGCGCCGGACGAGTTCGCGCTCATGCGCTGAGTCATGGCCTGAACGCGCGGGATGAGTGCGCTTATGGCGATCATCCAACCCGCGTCACAGCAACGCCCACGGGCGAGCGGCCGCTGTGGCTTCGTCTTTCCAGCGCCTGACGCGCGTGTAGCTGTTGACCGCACGAAAGCCGTAGACGACAACGGCGATTGCGACCCCGACGATCGCCAGTCTCGCAGAACCGGCCGATGTCGTGGAGATCGCCCGAGCCGATGCGAGCTCGAAGAACAGCAGGACCGCGGCGCCGAGCTGACCGATCGTCGCCCACACGGTGACCGCCGCGGCAGATCCGAAAAGCAGAAGCGCGCCCTTGTTCGTTCGTTGGCCACCGGCTTTGAGGAGACCGTAGATCGCCGGCGCGAGCGCCACTAGTGCGGCGAAGAACACGCTCAGAACCGCATACGACGGTCGGGGCATGAAGTGAGTCTGAGCCGGCACCGCAGATACGCCGAGCAGCGAGGTCAGAAGGGCCCCACCCACAGCGAGGCTCGAGCTCCAGCTCTGAGGCGTCCACGATGGCGCATCCGCGGTAGTAGGAACCTTCGCCGACCCGCTGACGATGAGCGTCCAGAAGAACAAGAGCACGGCCGGCACCAGACCCGCGGCCGCTGATGCCGAGCTCGGCGATACCCGGCTGAATCTGGACCAGCGTGAGCTCGCGCGACTTGTACATCGCACCAGACGTGTTTTGATCTTCAGCGATCTTATCGGGTTGCTTCCTGCCGACGAGCGTCGTACGCTGCGCGCTGGCAGCCGGTGGTCCCACGTGTCCGAAAGCCCTGGATCGAGGGTGAGCCGGATCTGCACAGGCTTAATACGTTTCGGGTCGACAGTCCGTCGTGCTGATCGCGGATGTGAGAGCCTTGCCGTTGGCGTCGAACAGCGCGCTGTCGAATGACACCGCAGCGACGTGGTCGCTGTCGTTCCTGATCAGGACGGTCGCCTCCGCTGCACCGCTGTCTGTTCTCGTCAGCTCGATGGGACTCGAGGCCGCGAAGTCGACTGCCGCAGACGTAGCCGCCGTCCCCGACGCTGAGTCGTTTCGTGGTGTCGTACCTGGAACCAGAGCGTTCAGCGTCGTCAGGCCGCCGAGCGCCAAGTACGATGAACCATGCAGGTCTCGGCATTACGCCGGCCATTCGTCCTCCTGTTCGTCCCGAGGGCGGACGCGAATCACCAGGGTTGCGCCGTCGACCTAAGAACGACGGTTTCGGACGAAGCGTACACGCGCCGCGCGCGAACATCGTTGGGCTATGATTCCTCCAACTCGGGCGGAGTTGCCCATGGAACACCCGCGCCTCGAAACATCCGCATCCTATCGGACCGTTTGCGGGCATCCTGGTCGTCGCTGAAGCTGCACCTCCGCGCCAGAGCTGGCGATCAATTGCTGTCAACGCGCTGTTCGCGCGACACTGGTCGCCGCTGCTCCGGTGGGCGCACGGTCGCCTTCCCACGTGGGCCCGTTCGCGCATGGACACCGCGGATCTGGTTCAGGAAGCGATGATGCAGACGTTCCGGCGCCTCGACGCATTCGAGGTCCGGCGGCATAACGCGCTGCGCGCGTACCTGCGACAGGGGATTCAGAATCGCATCAAGGACGAACTCCGCCGGGTCGCGCGTGCACCCGAGGACGTGCTCGACGACAATCTCCGTGACGGAGCGCCATCGCCGCTCGCGGCCGCGATAGTGGCGAAGCAGAGGAACGCTACAAGAAGGCCCTCGCGCGGCTTCGACCGCAGGACCGTGAGCTCATCGTCGGCCGCTTCGAGCTGGAATACAGCTTCGAGCAGCTCGCGCTCGCCACCCGGCGGCGCTCGGCCGGAGCGGCGCGGGTCGCGCTGACACGCGCACTCACGCGGCTCGCCGAGGAAATGGATCATGGCTAGGCGACGGCTCGACGAGTCGCCGAGGCGCTCGGCGACGGAAACCGGGTCGACTGGACCACACTCGAACATCAGAGCCACCCCGGGGAGCGCGCTGGATTGCGGCAACTCCGCAGCCTCGTCGAGCTTACCGGGTATCCATCGCCACGGCGCGGCGCGTTGCCTCAACCGCGATCGGATTTCCGTGTGCCGATATTCTGGGCCGTGGTGTCTCTCGTCGCGGCTACTCAGGCGCTTTTCGCGCTGGGCCGCTTCGCAGGAGTGCTGTGGACAGGAGATGTGCCATTCCCTCTGTTTCTGCAGGGAAGTGCGGTCGTCTGCCTCCTCGTATGCGCATCGGTCCTCGTACAGATTTGGGCACGACCGACGCGCGGCGAGTTTCGCCATCCTTCTGGTGTTGCTTGCCTCTGGCGCAAGCCAGCGGTTCCTTCAATCGGGAGCGATCTATCCCGACGCTTTTCTGCCGGTGCAGCGTGGCGATTCGCGCGCGATTTCCCGCGCGTACTGCGCTTTACGCGGCTCGATGCGTGGTCAGACATCGCGGCTCGCCTGAGCTGTGGCGCCGGCCTCATGCTGTTCAGCGCGAACCTGGCCCTCGCGTGGATGCTGGTGTTGCGAGCCTGCTCAGGCTCCAGACACTTGCCCGCAGCGGCACGAGCCTGTATTGGGCGATCGTCTTCCTCCTGATGGCGCCCGCACTCGGCGTAATGCTCTGGCGGACGCGCGAGGCGCCGGAAGCGGAACGGCGCCGTGTGTTCTTCTTTCTCGCGGCGCTCGTCGCTGGTCTGCTTCCGCTCTTGCTCATCGTCGGCTTGGAGCTCGCCAGCGATGCGTTCGACGCCCTGACGAACCAGCCGCGTTATCTCGCCGTGGTGGACGCGATCATTTATGCGTCAATCATCTCCATCCCGTTTACGACCACTTACTCTGTGGTCGTGCGGCACGTCATAGCGGTCCGCATCGTCATCAGAAAGACGGTTCGGTATGCGCTTGCGCGGCAGACGTTGATCGTGCTCACCGTTACTGCCGCTGGTTCTGGTGGTCAGATGGATCGTCGACAATCGGCACTTGACGGTCGGGGCGCTCATGAGCGGCAACGACGCGAGGATCGCTCTGGATTCGCCTGCCTGGCGGGGTTCCTGCTTGTTGTCGCGGTCGTTTGTTGCTGTTCCTCGATCGACGGTATTTTCGCGGCGAAGTAGACGTCTCAAAGCGGCTCGCCTCCTTCGCGGAAGCGCTGGGCCAGACTCGCGATCGCCGCGACGTCGCCGAGCTGATCGAGCAAACGATTGAGCCGGCGCTGCAGGTCAGTCGAGCCGACTTGTTCCATCGCGAGCTCGCGTGCGGCGCGTTCGCAGCGGTTCGGGGTCGAGGTCTCCGGTTCCCCACTCCAGTGCGCTCGTGGCAATGGTCGAACAATCGAACCAGCCGCTAGATCTTCAGGGCTCGTGGCTTCGGCCTCTGCTGCCAAAGGAAGACCAGATCTGGTTGGATCGGAACGACGTCGCTATGATGGTTCCGCTGGTCCGGGCCGGCCAGATCGACGGCTTCATTGCCGTCGGTCAGCGCCGCAATGACCTCGAGTTCGGAAGGGATGCGCTGTCATTCCTCTCGGCCCTCGCGGCCGCCGCCGCACTGGCGCTCGCACCGCGAGAGGAATTTCCAGCTGCGCCCACGACGGCCCGGCAGCCGGAACCCGCAGCGGAATGCGAGAGCTGCCGTCAGGTGACCGACGCGAGTTCCTCACGTTGTGCATGCGGAGGACAGCTCCGCAGCGCGGCGCTCCCCCTGGTCTTGTCGGACAAGTTTCACGTCGAGGCGTTGCTCGGGGTCGGCGGCATGGGGGTGGTGTACGGGCGATGGACGTGACGCTCGGCCGCAAAGTCGCCCTGAAGACCTTGCCCCGGCTTACCACCGCGGCTGCCGCTCGCCTGCGCGACGAAGCTCACGCCATGGCACGCGTCACGCATCCGTCGCTGGCAACGATTCACACCATCGAGACCTGGCGAGCCGGGCCGGTGCTCGTCATCGAACTGCTCGAGCAGGGGACGCTGGCGAACCGCCTAGCTGGCGGGCGTCTAGCGTGCTCCCGAAGCGGTGGCGATCGCGCTGCAGATCGCCCGCTGCCTGTCGCATTTTCATAAGCAAGGGCTGCTGCACCGCGACATCAAGCCAAGCAACGTGGGGTTCACCGCGACCGGTCAGCTCAAAATCCTCGATTTCGGTCTGTCCACAGTGCTCGACAGCCCGCCTGGGGAGGACACCGATACAACGATCGCCGGCACACCGCTGTACCTGCCTCCAGAGGCTTTCGACGGAGCGCTCCCGGCGGCGTCCTTCGATCTCTGGGCTGTCGGTTTGGTGCTCTACGAATCGCTGGCAGGCGAGCATCCCCTTGGAAGCGCCCGCTCATTTGATGACGCCCTCGCGCGTCTTCGCAAGGGTCCGATTCCGGACGTACCGAACCTTCAGGCCCGACTGCCCCGGCGACATCGCGGCCTTCCTGCGGAACGCCCTCGCTCAGTCCTCGGGCGTGCGGCCCCCGACCGCGGACGCCTTCGCTGCGGCGGTGTCGACCGCCTTTAAGTCCAGCTTCGGCCGCGACATCCACGACGCCATGTTCCGAAATGGCGTTCCGGACGTTTAATACTCGACGGCCCGATACCCAGCCGATCGCATCAAGGAGAAACCGTGACCGACGACAAAAGTGCAAACGCAACACCACCGCAGACGGACCTCCCGAAAGGACTGGCGGAAACGATCGAGGCATTCAGCGCCGGCTGTGACGCGAAGAATAAGCGAGTGGCACCTGATGTCTCATCGCGGATGGTAGAGCGCTTTTCGAGCGTGTACAGAGCCAACGAACCGGACTGGAAGCCGCCGGTTTCGGAACAGGTACTCACGATTGCGCGTCTCGCCGGACGTCTGGCCGCGCAGGACGCTCAACTTGACGGATCGTTCAGGGTCGAGTGGATCCACGCACGATTCGGGCTTCGCGACGCTCAGAGCGAGTGTCAAACGATCTTCGGCGCCAGCAGTCGGGGAAAGCACTGCAAGGACGTCGATCTAGAAACGCCGTAACCCCTGTACGCTTTTTCCGCGCCAGACGTTTCCTCTTTTGCTGCGGGGGTGCCCGCCGGCGGCCAAAGAGGAGGTCAGGATGCGGACGATCGGACGATGGGTCACGGTTCTCACTGTCGTTGGTGTCGCTTCCACCGGGCTCGGCGCGTCGCAGGACTCCACGACGGGCCTGCTGAAGGCCGAGCGCGTCAGAAGCAGCATTCGACTTATTCTGAACGAATCCGGCGAGAAGCCAGCGGTCGACTACCAGCTTCCCGGTGATCCAAGACCACCTCAGCCTCTGTCGGCAGGACCCACGTTCGTCGCGAACCATCGCATCAATGTCACCTATGCGGCGCTGAACCCTCTCGCCGTGCAGGTGACGTCTTCCCTTGCGACGGCACCCGACCCGGCCGACGCGGCCGTTGGAAAGCTCGTCGAGGCAATTCTGAAGATCCCGAAGCTTGTGGCCCGTGACCAGAAACAGAGTTCGGTCACGCTGCTGACCGAGTGCTCGGAATTCAAAGGGTTCGTCGAAAAACTCGACAGGCTGGAAACAGCCGTCCGAACGCATCGGGTGATCGATAGCGACCTCGCCGACTGGAGGGGCGACATCGAGAATCAGCCCGGACACGCCAGCATCGGTAAAGTTCGCACGGCCATCCAGCGCAAGGCTGGTAGCGTCCGGGACTCCGCCAAGACCGCCCGCACCATTCTCGCGGAGTTACGTGACGGAGATTGCCACCGAGGCCCGTTTGCGGCGCGAAGAAAGAGGTACCAGCTGCAGCGGCCCTCGGGTGCGACCTCGAACTTCAGCTGCAGAAAGCCTTCATCGCGCTGCTCGGCACAGGCGACGTGGACGCGCGGATCCTCGAGCTTGACGAGCTTGCCCGCGATCTCGACGCGCTCCATAAGGCGCTCACGCCGTTTGGTGACAAGAACAACTGGGAAGACGACGCGTACATCTTCGAGTGTGTCACTCCACAAGCGGACAAGATCCAGACACTCGCGGTAAAAGTGGCCACCGTGACGTTGTCCAGCGTGGCAACGGACGGAATCGTCCGCACGGTCGGGAAGGACCTCGCCTCGGCTAGTGTCGTCATCCGGGATATGCACGTTTGCGCCCGAGATCGGCGCTGGCCTCGTCGTCAGCAGCATCCGCCGGCCAACCTACGGCACGACTACCAACGCGGAGGGCGCGACGGTCGTGGCACGAAAAGACGATGAAGACATCTCGCTCGAGCGGCGCGTTGATGCTCAACGGTGTATGCCGGTGCGGCATGCAGTCGTTCGCGTATCCGATGTTCCAGGTTGGCGCACTCATCGACACCAAAACACCCGGGATTCTTTTCGGCGCCGGGCTCCGGTTCCTGCGTCCAAGCCATCTCGGATTGGCCACAGGCGCAGCACTCACCTGGATCAAGGACCTCGACACGCTGTCCGTCGGCTCGCCCGTCGGCGGCACCACGGATATCGAGAACGACCTGCAGTTCAAGCCAACGGTCAAGCTGTACTTCACGTTGCAATACACGTTCTGATCTCGAGAAGCGCCACTCGACGCCGCGCGGGAGGATGGCCATGCGCATCGATGCACGTCAACCTCGGCCCAAACAGCCGGCGACACTACCCAAGGCAGCATTCAGCGTGCCTAGCCAGAACCCGGTCAGCGACACAACCGTCGCGCCGTGGCGCATGGTGTGCGCGATCGAAATCGACTTGCCCGGAGTCGGGATCGCCGCGGGAACAGGCTGGCTGCTCGGGGATCGTATGGTCGTTACCGCCGGCCACGTCCTTGAGGACGCAGCAGTTGCGCAGATTCGGGTGTTCCCGGCGGCGTCCGGCGGCCGTGCAGGCCAGCCGCTCCACGCTACTTCGTTCCTCACCGGCAAGGACGGCGACTACGCCGCCGTGTTTCTGACCGAGGAGCCCGGAGCATCGTTCGGCACGTTCGGCATTGTCGACCCCGCCATCGCGATCAACGGTGACGAAGTCGTGCTCGCGGGCTATGACCCAGACGATGGCGGTCGCACGCTGTGGACGGGTGCGGGCCCGGCCCGCGAGCTGTCGCCGGAACGCCTCCGCTACGACATTGCAACGGTGCGCGGTCAAAGCGGCGGCCCGGTCTGGCTTCAAAGCGATAACACGCGCCTCGTCGGGCTTCACGTCGGACGGTTCAGCGGCTTCAATCAGGCGCAGCGCCTGACACAGGCGATCTGCGATCAGTTACTTCAATGGCGTGAAGACAGCGAGCGCGGGGTGTTTGCCGCGGCGTCGCGCGTCGCACTGAACTGGCGCACGTTCGCGCCGGGCGCTGGATGGCCCGAAGAGATCACGTTCCCCGTTCGACAGACTTGCCGTTCAGGTTTGCCTCGAACAGGCCACCCTTGGCAATCGACCGGGTTGAACAGATTCTGCGGGCGCCCTCAGCTGCGACGGAGCTTATCAAACGAGGCCCCACGATCATCCGGCGCTCCGGCGCGGTGCCCACCGAGCTCGATGATCGATCGTCGTTGCCGGCTCGCGCCGACGATACAGTAATTGTGAAGCTGCGGCCCGACGTGTCGCGGCAGCCGATGACGCCCGGGGCCCGATTGATGTCCTCATTCATCGGCGTTCCGCCACAACCGCTGCTCGAAACCCTCGTTCCGAAACGGCTATGCGACGAAGGTCACGGCGGTTTTTGGCGATCCGGTGCTACCGGCCGGACGCGTGGCCTTGATGGCCGGCGATCACGTCATCCCGGGCCCACGTGTTGACCGGGCTGCCGGCCTGCTCAGCGTTACCGTTGACCCGACGGTAAGCGCTGAAGAACTCGCCGCGCACATGACCACGCAGCCCATGGTGGAGTACGCGTATGTCCCGGCGGTCAAATACCCCTCCGGAGCCAGGCGAAGTCCCGCAAGAAAGCACACGGAGCCCCGGCGAGAGTCGGCCGCCAACGATCCGTTGCGAACACGACAGTGGAATCACCAGGCCGTGCGTCTGGATCGAGCGCGCGCCGCGGCAGACTTCTCCGAGGCCTCGGCGGTGACCGTGGCCATCGTCGATTCAGGCATCGAGGAACACCATCCGGATCTCGAAGGCGTGGTGACCTCCTACGTCAACTTTCTGTCTACCGCCGAAGACGATCGCGACTTCAAAGGACACGGCACCAACGTCGCGGGAATCGTCTCGGCCGGCATCAACAATGCGATTGGCATTGCCGGCATCTGCGCGGCTCGCATCATGGCGCTCAAGGCACTTCCCCGCACCGGCGGACGATGGGACGCGCAGGCTGGTACTATCGAGCGCTGGCGCACCCGATCGGGAAGGGAGTTCGCGTGTTGAATCTGAGCCTCGGAGGTGCTCTCGACCGCGGGGAACACGGACATCATCGCCGACCTGCTCGATGCCGGAATCGCCGTCGTGGCGGCGATGGGCAACGATTTCGAGCGAGGAAACCCGGTGAGCTACCCCGCTGCGTACAATGGCGTCATCGCCGTTGGAGCGTGCGATCAGGTCGATCGCCGGGCGGCGTTTTCCTGCACTGGATCTCACATCGCGCTGGTCGCGCCGGGCGTGGACATTCTGTCAACCGTGCCGAGCTACCCCAGCGAGCTCGCGGCGACGGTTCTCTACGATTCCTGGCCCGGCACTTCGATGGCCACGCCACACGTCGCGGCCGCGGTGGCGCTGCTGCTCGCCAGGGATGACCGGCTGACGCCCGCGCAAATCCGCGACCGGCTCGTGCCTGCCGCTGACCGCGTGCCGTGGCAGAGCGCAGTACCGGATTCCGAGTATGGCGCCGGACGACTAAACATCGCCGCCTTGCTACAATGAGCCGCGGCTCGAGCCCGCCCGATGCAACTGGTCGTCAAGGTCGCACCGCGTACGCACGCGCGGGTCTGACCATCATCCAACGCGCGCTGACGAATACCCTGGCTGCTGAACTTCGGAAAGATGCGGCGGTGAATGCCGTGTTCCCCGAGGTTGAAACAGGACGCCGGGCCGGCCTGTTCACGATCGACCTGTCTGACGATCTCACGGACGAGCAGATCGCTTCTGCCGAGCGCCCTCCGGCGTGAGCCTGGCCTGGAGTACGCGCAACCCGCCGAAAGTCGACGCCCGTTCTAACGGCGCGAACCCCCGGGGAAGTGTACGGTTCGGCGCTCGCCGTCGTTGTTCACGGTAGGAGGTAACACTCTGTCTCTCCCAGCGTGGTTATCAACTGTTGGCGTGCGCGGACGCGAAAAGCGCGATAGGCGAACTGGGTGACGGCAACAACTGCCGCGTGGCGGCGGGAATTATCACGGTGCAGTGAAGATGCACTCCGACTGAGTCAGCGCACCGCGGGCACGACTTTTCCTGACGTGGTGGTCAGGCCGTTCAGCCTGTTCCGCCACACCATCGCCTGCTCGGCCTGACGCCACGTAGAACGACACGAGCCGCTCGACCGAGGCGCGGAAGTTCGCCGGCGGCGCGACCGGCGAGTCGCGCAACCCTTCGTAGCCGGCAACGAGCAGGGCTCCGCTTCGTCAAAGCGTCGCAAGCCACATCCCAAGCACATTCCGCTCTGCGCCACAGACCGGCGGACCGTGAGCTGGTGCGCCAGGGCTACTGTCGGACCGCTCACTTTATTCGGTCAGAAACGGATCGCCCGCCAGGACCTCGGGAAGGCGTGAGCGGGCGACAGGATCTGTCGATCACGATATCGCAGCAAAGTTTGAAACGTCGCAACAAAGGGCGGGTCTGCAAGAGATTTCTCGCGCACCCAACTTTTTCGGGGTGAGGCGTGTACGGTTCGTCTTCGGGCGACGTTAATGGCTTGAGCCGGATCCGATGCAGCGGTGCATCCGATCCTACAGGCGACACTGCGCACCTACCCGCCCTTCAGGAGGACTGAAATGAGACATTCGCTCGTTTTGCTGGTGATGGCCCTTTTCGGGTTTGCGCAGCCCGCCACTGCCGACGTTTTTAAGTATCACCCTGCCAGTCCCCTCAGAATCGGCGGCGGATTCGATCCACTTCGCCCGGCGCAAACGTTCACTAGCTGTCTCGCGCCGACAGAAAATAGGACCGACTGTCACAGGGCCCTCCAGAGACCACATTCGACGTGTCGTCTGTGGCCAGTAGAAGGGAGCTCTACGAGCGCCTTCATCTCGACGCGTCCATTTCCGGCAGTTATGGCCTGTTTAGCGCTTCTGGCTCGATGACTCTCGACGAAGAGTTTGACTTCACCGAGAATGAGCTCGTTTGGATCTTGAAAGCGACTTCCGATTACGGCAATTACGCCGTGAAATCGATCGACCTCACAGCGCAAGCGACAGGTTTCGCCTCAGACCCGGGTGTGTTCTTCGACCGGTGCGGGACACACGTGGTGACTCAGCACCGCAGAGACTGTCGTTGCTGCGGCTCTATTCTCCGCACGTGATTTCAGCGCTCGCCAAAAACAGATCTTTCAAGCCATGGCAAGTGGCAGCTTTGGGATCGATGTTCTCGGCTGGGTTGAATCTCGAATCTGAGAAACGAGAACTTGAACAGGTCTCCCGATACCGTATTTCCGTCTTCGCCATCGGCGGCGACGGTCTGCCAAAGCTACGACAACTAGTAACCTCCGCCAAACTCAGCGAAGTGCGCCCAATTCTCAAAGACTACGTGGAGACGTTAACCGAAGAAAAGTCCGTTCCAATCGAGTTTTTGATGACCCCCCGGGCTGCCGGCGGGGGGCCTAAGCCGAAAGTGACGAACGTCGAGTTTCGACGGCTTGCCGTCAGCGAGTATTACTTCATTTTCCGAGACTTACAGAAGGCATTGCAGGAAGTCGGCAATTACATCCGACAACTTCTCAATCTTCCCAACCTATCCACACAGCAGCAAGCGCAACTGTCACAGTTTTCCGTCCGATATAGCGCCATAGCGGAGCGCATTAGGGTGGTCCAAGCCAGAGGAATGGACTGTTTGAATCCGACTGGAGATTGCGTTCTTCGACTGACGCAACACCCCTACCATCTGCTCCGACTCCTGTATTCGAAGAGGTATGGGTGTCCTTCGACGAAGCCGGACGAGAGTTGTTCTTTGACATTCTCTACGAAGGGCCGAACCTCCCGGCTGGCAATGATTTTTACCTCGACTTGGCATGGGGTGATATCGAAAAGCCGGCTGATCAACGGGGAATTCGCTTCAAGCGTATTCAAACGCTCAAGATGGAGTCAGGGATTCAGGTCAAAGCATCAGCGGGATTATCAGAGCTGAACCGACGGTATCAGTTCGCTAGGCACTGGGATACCGACCGACGACATGAAACCATTCGTCTTTATTATGAGCGTCTTGTCACACAGATGCGTCCAGAATTGTATAGGTATCACCCCCTGAGTTGAGTCTGTCTCAGTGCTCCGAAGGATGATCTGGTTCGATTGACTGCGGGTGCATTCGCAGCACACCTCGACGAACATGGTGAGGTGTGCACTATCCCAGATCGGCGGCACACTGCTTCCGGGCATTTCTGCCGACAGGAGATTCAGGAGACGCACCGGTGCACCATGGAACCGCAACGCCCGCGAGGGAACTGTGGATAGAGCTAACAGACAGCCAACGAACTCCGCCTTTCGGAGCCTACTAGACGGGTGAGAGCGTACCACGCTTTGAGCCGGTAACACTCCACCGAAGAAACGCCTGACGAGCTACGTCCGATTGCCGTTCCGCATTCTATATTGGCGTCTTTAGGACTAGCGGCAACCCGAGCGCTGTTTGTCGGAAGCATCATTCAACGACTAATCCGCTTGATCCGATTTGGTGGACACGTTTTGAAAGGTGGATACGATTTCCCGCATGGATCACCGCAAGCCCGCCCGACGGGTCCGTCGGCGGTTCTCTGACGAGTTCAAAGAGCAGACCGTTCGATTGGTGTTCGACGAAGGCAAGTCCGTCAACGCCGTCGCGCGCGAGCTCGATGTGGTGCCCTCGGCGGTCGGGCTCTGGGTCAAGCACGCGCTGGCCGATCGGACCAAGGGCAAGACCGGGCTGACGACGGAGGGGCGCGAGGAATTGGCCCGCTTGCGCAAAGAGAATCGCGAGTTGCGCATGGAGCGCGACATCCTAAAAAAGCCACGGCCTTCTTCGCCAAGCACCAGCAGTAACCTTCGCGGCAATCGGCGCGGAGAAGGCCTCCTATCCCATTCGCACTTGTCGCGTGTTGGCCGTCACGCCGAGCGGGTTCTACGCGTGGAGCAGTCGGCTGGACGGCAAGGATGGCGACTGGGAGTGGAAGCGGCGCCGGAGGAGTGCGCTCATGCGGTGAGGCGCGGCACACGTGGACGAGCATGAGCGCGCACCGCGGGCACCACGTTTCCCTGACGTGGCGGTCAGGCCGTTCAACCTGGTCCGCCACACCATCGCCTGCTCGGCGCGGCCTGACGCCACGTAGAACGACACGAGCCGCTCGACCGAGACGCGGAGATGCGCCGGGGGCGCGACCGGCGAATCGCGCAACCCTTCGTAGCCGGCAACGAGCAGGGGCTCCGCTTCGTCAAAGCGTCGCAAGCCCGCCAGTGCTGCGCCCAGCGCGCTCTGCACGTCAGGCTTGTACCACGGGACGCGAGGGAGCGCCGTTGCCTGGGCGAAGATGTCGTGCGCTTCGCGGAGCAAGGGCTCGGCTTCCTTGAAACGGCCCTGCGCCACGAGCGTCGCGCCCAGCACGTCGAGCGCGCTGACGACGGAGCGGTCGTTGGGCCGCTCTCGCCACAGGGCGAGCGCGTCGCGCGCGGCGATCTCCGCGCCGCGGTAATCGCCCATGCCGTAGAGGCTGAACGCCAGGCCGGTGGCGGTATTGCGAGGCAGCGATCCGACGCCTGGCGAGTTCTTCAGAATGGGGAGCGCCTTGCGGAAGAGCGGCTCCGCCTCCGCGGGTGCGTTCGCCTCGAGAAGCGTCCACGCGAGGTTGTTCTGAAGGCGGGCCGTCTCGCGATGCGCGTCGCCATGTGTGCGCTGGGCGATCGCCAGGGCCTCCCGTTTTGCGGCCACCGACTCTGCGATCCGCCCTTGCGGTCCGACGCTGTTTGCCAGCAGATCCAGGGCGTTGGCGAGCGACGGATGGTCGGGGCCGAGCACCTTGCGGCGAATCGCCACCGCTTCCCGCGCAGCGGCTTCCGCTTCCTGCCACTTCCGCTGGTCCTGCGACACCAGCGCGACGTTGACGAGCTTCGTCGCGACTTCCGGGTGCTCGTTGCCGAGCCTGCGCCGATCGATCTCGAGGGCCTCGCGGAACATCGTCTCCGCTTCCGCCAGATTCCCTTTCGCCTTCACCGTGAACGCGACGTTGTTGAGGCTCATGGCGAGCTCTGGATGGTCGGCGGGCAGCACTTCGCGACGGATGGCAAGCGCCTCGCGGAGCAGCGGCTCGGCTTCCGTGTCGTTGCCGATGGAGAGCAGCGCCGCACCGAGATCGTCCATGCTGCTGGCAACGAGTGCATGTCGGGAACCGAGGACTTCCCGCCGTAATCGAAGGGCCTCCCGCGCCTCGGCGATCATCTCGGGCCATTTTTGGGCGTGATAGAGGGCGTTCGCCAGGCGGGAATGCGTTTCGGCAAGCAGGAGCGGGTTCCCGCCGGCCTTCGACTGCACATCGAGCGCGGCCCGCAGTTGACGCTGTCCCGCATCGAGCAAGCCGAGCGCATCGTAGGTCGTGCCGATCGCGTGGCGCACGGCGACCTCGACCTCCGGCTGCCCCTTCATCTCGCCGCCATCGATCTTTGCGGCGGCCGCGTCGAGCGCCGCGCGCACGGTCACTTCCCGTCCCTGTGCCTGCGACGGGTTCACCGACGAGAGCATCTCGGTCAGGAACTTCGTGACGGCTTCGGCTTTCGCCTTCTCGGCTTGTGCCTCGTTCGCGCGTGCCTGGGCCAGCTGCTCCGCTCTCGAAGCACGATACGCCTGCCACGAGCTCACCACGACGCCGGAGACGAGCGCGATGAATACGACAATCGCCGCGCTGACCAGGCCCTTGTGGCGGCGCGCGAACTTCCGCACCTGGTAGGCCGCGCTCGCCGGGCGCGCGACGATCGGCTCGTCGCGGAGGAATCGACGGATATCCTCCGCCAGTTCCGCCGCCGATCCGTAGCGCCGCAGCTTGTCTTTCTCGAGTGCCTTCGCGACGATCGTCTCGACGTCGGCGGCGAGACCGCGGGTGATCGAACCGAGCCGCGTCGGTTCCTCCTCGCGAATCACGCGCACCGCCTCGGGCAGCGACTTGCGGCCGATGTCGAACGGCAGCCGTCCGGCCAGCACTTCGTAAAGGATGACGCCCAGCGCGTAGACGTCGGACCGCGTGTCGAGATCGGCGATGTCGCCCGACACCTGCTCGGGGCTCATGTAACTCATCGTCCCGACCACTTCGCCGGCCATCGTATGCACCGTCGACTGCAGCTCGGCGCGCGCCGCGCGCGCCAGCCCGAAGTCGAGCACTTTCGGCTCGCCTGTCTCGGTGACCAGGATGTTTCCGGGTTTGAGATCGCGGTGAATCACGCCGCGATGATGGGCGTGCTGGACGGCGTCGGCGATGTCCGCGACGAGGGCCAGACGATCGCGAACGCCGAGCTCCCGGACGCGAAGGTATTCGTCCAGCCGGCGGCCGCGCACGAGCTCCATCGCGAAATACGGCTGCGGCCCGTAAGCCGACTCGGCGACGCCGGCTTCGTAGATCTGCGCGATGCCGGGATGCTGAAGCCGGCCGAGGAACTCGTATTCGTGCTCGAACCGGCGCAGCATGGACGGCGTGGCGATGCCGGGCCTGATGATCTTGAGCGCGACGCGCCGGTGCGGCCGCTCCTGTTCGGCCTCGTAGACGATGCCCATGGCGCCTTCGCCGATGAGCGTCAGAATCCGGTAGGGGCCGATCTGGGCGGGATGGGACGCGCCGGCGGCGTATTCCACCGTCGTACCGATCCCGATCCTCCATCGGATGCCGGGGCACACCCTCCATAGACTCTCCTGCCGTCGCAGCCGACCGGGAACGTCCGTGCGCTGTGGATTTGTGTGGGTGGACCGTAATGCGCGGGCGGGGCGCGTGTCAAGGGACGCGGATTGACGCGAATTCACGAAACGCGGATTGACGCGGATTCATGAAACGCGGATTCGAAACGGGGATTCACGAAACGCGGATTGACGCGGATTGACGCTGGTTAAGGGCATTCACGGATCAATGCCCGTAAATCACCACCGCGCGTCTGATGATCTCCAGAAGGTAGAGAACGCACCAGGCGCCGGCGAGCCCGGGCGCGAACATCCGGCGGAACCGCGGGCGATCGGACCGGGCCGGCCGGGCTTCGCGAGCGGTGCGCGAGCGCAGCGACGAATGGCACCGCGCGCGCAGCCGATCGGCGCGCCGGCGATCCACGTCAAAGGTCTTCAAGCCTGCGACGCTCATGTTCCGTATCTCCTATTCACCGCCGCCGCCGGTGTCCGTTCGAGTTTCGCGGCGAGCACCGCCCGCGCGCGCGACAGGCGTTGCCGGAGTGCTTCCGGACTGATTCCGCAGACCGCCGCCGCTTCGGCCGGCGTCAAGCCCTCGTGCGCGACGAGCAACAGCACTTCTCGATGCTGCGTGTTGAGCGATGCGACCGCAGTTTCCACGCGCCGCTCGAGCTCGCCCGCCGCCGCGAGATCGAAGGGCGACGGCCACAGCGCACGCGAAGGCCACAGCGTCAGCAGTTCCGGCTCGCGCGTCTCCTCGACCAGGCATGCGCGCCGGTGGCTCCAATACAGATTGCGCGCCACGGTGAACAGCCACGGTCCGATGCGTGTGTCGGGCTGGAGTGCGCGCGCGTGGCGCACGAGCCGCAGCCACGTCTCGTCGAGCAAATCTTCGGCAACCGTTCTGCTGCGGCTCATCCGCAGGAGGAACGAAAACACCCTCGGGCGATAAGCCTCATACAGATCGTCGAACGCGGACGTGTCGCCGGCTCGAAGGCGATCGACCAGTGAGCGTTCGTTTTCCCGATCCATCTGTGTCATAACGCGCCAGCGGCCTCAGCGTGACAGATGTCACGCCCGAGCCGCTGGCGAGTTGTACTTCACAGGAAGTGAGGAAGGAAATGCCGAATCTGCTTGACCTGCTCTATCAGGTGAGCATCTTCGCCCTGCTCAGCATGTCGGTGTCGGTCGGGGTGTTCGGGCTCGCCGTGTCATACGCGATCGAGCCCGACCGAAGCGCAAACTGGCGTTGATGCGGCCCGTGTCCCTTGCGGCGATCTTCGCGGCGCTGTCCGGCCTGCTCTCGGGATGGATCATGATCCTGAGCGGCGTGCCCGCCACGGCGGATGGCAAGATCGACATGTCCAACGTCTACATGGGCCTGGCCGAAACACTCACGCTCGGGTTCGTGTGCTTCGGCTTCCTTGCGGCCGCCTGGCTGCTCGCGGCCGTCGGGATGCTCCGCCGCTCCTTTCAGCGAACCCCTTCGGAGGCATAGGCGTCCAGCACGCGCCGATCGAAACACGCGAATACCACTCGGTCGATCGACCCTGCCGCTTTCAGCTCCGAACGAACCGTGCTGACGGCGACGGCCGTCGCCCGGTCCAGTGGATAGCCGTAGATCCCGGTGCTGATCGCGGGGAACGCAATGCTCTTGACGCCGGCCTGGCGCGCCAGCTCGAGCGAGGCGCGATAGGCTGACGCGAGCAGCTCCGGCTCGCCCCGCTGGCCGCCGTGCCAGACGGGTCCGACGGCATGGATCACGTAACGCGCTGCAAGCGCGAATCCGGGCGTGATTCGCGCGTCGCCGGTCGGACACGGCGCCACCGCGGCACAGGCCGCGGCCAGTTTCGGCCCCGCCGCGCGATGGATTGCGCCGCACACTCCGCCGCCGGGCGCCAGCGAAGAGTTTGCCGCGTTGACGATCGCATCGACGGCGAGCGTCGTGATGTCGATCAGTCGAGCTTCCATCGTCGCTGATGCCATGCCTCGTCCCCTGCACTAGAATCAACCGCGAGTTCAAGCATAGACGGAGGCATGCGTGCCCGCACAACGCTGCGCCTGGGCGGGATCGGATCCGCTCTACATCGCCTATCACGACGAGGAATGGGGCGTGCCGCTCCATGACGATCGCCGCCTCTTCGAGATGCTGATTCTCGAAGGCGCGCAGGCGGGCCTGAGCTGGATCACGATCCTGCGCAAGCGCGCCGCCTACCGCGAGGCGTTCGACAACTTCGATCCGCAGAAAGTCGCGCGCTACCGGCCGCCGCGCATCGAGCGTCTGCTCGCCAACGAGGGCATCATCCGCAATCGCCTGAAGGTCGAAGCCGCGGTGCGGAACGCGAAGGCGTTTCTCGACGTCCAGCGCGAGTTCGGAACGTTCGATGCGTATATCTGGCGCTTCGTCGGCGGACGCCCGATTCAGAACAGCCGCCGAACCATGAAGGACGTGCCGCCTATGACGCCCGAGTCGGACGTAATGAGCCGCGACCTGAAGAAACGCGGGTTCACGTTCGTCGGATCGACGATCTGCTACGCCTTCATGCAGGCGACCGGCATGGTGAACGACCATGTCGTAGACTGCTTCCGCTATAAGGCAGTCACAAACCGCTAATCGGACAAATGGAGGAAAACGATGCCCCGACGAACAGCCGTCGTGATGGCGGTTGCGCTTGCAGTGATGGCGGTCGACACCGTGCTGGCGCAGGCGCCGCCGGCGCGAGCGAAGACGCTCGCAGTCCGGGCTGGACGTCTGATCGACCCGGACACGGGCACCGCCTCGGCCAATCAGGTCATTCTGGTCGAAGGTGAGCGCATCACTGCAGTCGGTCCAAACGTGACGATTCCGGCGGGCGCCGAGGTCATCGACCTCTCGAAGCTGACGGTGCTCCCCGGTCTGGTGGACGCGCACACCCATCTGGCGCTCACCTACAAGGAAGTCCCCGAGAACAACATCTATTACTTCACGTTCGTCAGCGATTCGACCGCCATCCGCGCGATTCAGGCGGCGTCGGGGGCGATGCAGCTGCTCTCCTCCGGCTTCACCGTCGTCCGGGACGTCGGCAACAACGGCATGTATGCGGACACGGCGCTTCGCGCCGCGATCGAGCAGGGCTGGATGCCGGGGCCGACGATCATTCCGTCGGGGCTCATCATCTCGACGAAAGGCGGACAGTTTCAGCCGACGCCCGAGATGTACAAGCGTCACAACCTGATGTATCCGGAGTATCTCGAAGCGGACACGCCCGACGAGATCGTCAAGGCCGTGCGCGAGAACCTGCTGTTCGGCGCACGGACGATCAAGATTTGCGTGGACTGTAAAGCCTGGGGCTACTCCGTGGACGACATCAAGCTGGTCATCGCCGAAGCGGCGAAGGGCGGCGCGAAAGTCGACGGGCACGTCCAGACGATGGCGGGAGGACAGCGTGCGATCGACGCCGGCATCCACGTCATCTCGCACGGGCAGCAGTTGACGCCGGAACAGCACGCTCAGATGGCGAAAAAGGGAATCTATCTCGCCAGCACCGATACGCCGTTCACCGTGTATCGCGGGTCCGAACAAGGCCAGGCGCAGGCAGTACGGCAGCTCAAGAGCGCGTTGGAAAAAGGCGTGCCGATCACGTTCTCGACCGACATGGACTACTGGAACGACAGGATGAAGAACCCCGACGGGACGTGGATGGATCGCGGCGAGCTGACGATCAACTTCCTCCTCACGTGGAAGGCGGCGGGGATCCCCGCGAAGGATGCCTTGAAGGCGATCACAATCAATGGCTACAAGGCGGCGGACGTCCAGAACGAGCGCGGCGCAATCAAGGCGGGGAACTATGCGGACCTCATCGCGGTCGTGGAGAACCCGCTCGAGGATATCGACGCGCTGCGCAACGTGCAGTTCGTCATGAAGAACGGCGCCGTGTTCAAGCGCGACGGAAAGATTACGATAGACGGCCTGCTCAACCCCGGCCCCGTGAACGGATGGAGACGACGATGATGATGACTCGACGAGGGTTTCTTGGCGCTTCGGCTGCCGCCACCGCGGGGTTGGCCACTACAGCGGAGCTGTCCGCGGCACAGAACGCCGGGCGCCAGCACCCCTCGATCCAGGCGCTCACCTCGATGCGCAGCCAGGCGCGTCCGATCACCGCAGACGAGCGCCGTGGCCGCATCGAAAAAGCCCGCCGGCTGATGACCGAGAACAAGATCGACGCCATCGCGCTCGCGAGCGGCACCTCGCTCGTCTATTTCACGAACATCAGATGGAGCGGCGGGGAACGGCTCTTCACCTGCGTGATTCCTGCCAAGGGAGATCCGTTCTTCGTCTCGCCGGCATTCGAAGAGGACCGCGCGCGGGAACAGATCGCGCTCGGCCCGTTCACCGGCGCCGCCGACGTGCGCACGTGGCACGAACACGAGAGTCCGTATGACCTCGTCGCACAGGGCCTCAAGGATCGCGGGATCACGACTGGCAGGGTCGGAATCGAAGAGACCGTGAAGTTCGTGTTCAGCGACGGCATCGCCAAGGCGGCGCCCACCCTGACCACGGTGAGCGCCACGCCGGTCACCGGGGGATGCCGCACGATCAAGGACGCGCACGAGCTCGAGCTGATGCAGCTGGCTTCCACGGTGACGCTGAAAGCGTATGAAGCCGCGTGGCAGGCGCTCGCTGACGGCATGACGCAGAACGACTTCGCGCAGCTCGTCTCCGCCGCGCACTCGCGCCTCGGATTCAGCGGCAGTGCCGGCGTGCAGGTCGGACAGTCCTCAGCGCTGCCGCATGGTTCGGTCCAGCCGCAGATCGTCAAGGAGGGATCGATCCTGCTGATCGACGGTGGCTGCAGCGTGGAAGGCTACGCGTCCGACATCAGCCGCACGTTCGTGCTGGGCAAGGCGACCGACAAGATGAAACGCGTCTTCGACATCGAGCGCAAGGCGCAGGACGCGGCGCTCGCGGCCGCAAAGCCCGGCGTCCCCTGCGAAGCGGTCGACGCCGCCGCGCGCAAGGTCATCGTCGATGCCGGCTTCGGCCCCGATTACAAGTACTTCACGCACCGCGTCGGCCACGGGATGGGGATGGACGGCCACGAGTGGCCGTATCTCGTGCGCGGCAACAAGCTCCCGCTCGCGCCCGGCATGACGTTCTCCGACGAGCCGGGGATTTACATCCGCGGCGAGTTCGGCGTGCGGGTCGAAGACGACATGTACATCACGCCGGACGGCGCGAAGCTGTTTACGCCGCAATCGAACAGCCTGGAGAAGCCGTTCTGAAGTCCCGGGCTCTGTCGTTCCGCCGGACCTTTCGTCGTGTTACGGCGTAAACCGCTGGCCCTGAGGCTTTTGCTATGATGCCGTGATGCTGAAGAGAACGTGGTGGCCGGCACTCGCACTGGTCGCCCTCGGGTCGACGTCATTGTTCTCGGAACGCACTGGTTCCGATTGGAATCTCGAGCTCAAATCGATTCCCTCCCCCGCCGTTGGCGAAAGCTCCGCACCGCTGTTCACAACCTCGAAGCGTGGAGTGCTACTCAGCTGGGTCGAGAAGAAAGGCGTGCACACGGCGTTGAGATTTGCCGAACGCACGGCCGCGGGCTGGTCCGAGGCACGCACGGCGGCCTCGGGAGACAACTGGTTCGTAAACTGGGCTGACGTGCCATCCGTGCTGCGGATGGACGACGGCACGCTCGTCGCGCAATGGCTGCAGAAAAGCGGCAGCGGCACCTACGCTTACGACGTCCGGCTCTCGTATTCGAAAGACGACGGCCGCACGTGGGCGCCGTCGTTTTCGCCGCACCACGACGGCACGCCGACGGAGCACGGCTTCGTATCGCTCGTCCAGATGCCGAACGCGGGCCTGGGCCTGGTGTGGCTCGACGGCCGCGCGATGAAGGGCGAGCACGAGGGTCACGGATCGGGTGCGATGTCCCTGCGCTTTGCCGAGTACAACCGCGAGTGGAAGCAGACAGTCGACGTTCCCGTGGATCTCCGCGTGTGCGAGTGCTGCCCGACGACCGCGGCGGTCACATCCGAGGGCGTCATCACCGCGTTCCGCAACCGGAGCGACGAAGAAGTCCGCGACATCTTCGTATCGCGGTTCGCAAGCGGCAAATGGACCGAGCCGGTTCCCGTCAGCAACGACGGCTGGAAGATTCCAGGGTGTCCGGTGAACGGTCCGATGCTCAGCGTCCGCGGCCGCAACGTCGCGGTCGCCTGGTTCACGACGAAGCACGATCAGCCGCAGGCATACGCGGCGTTCTCCAGCGACGCGGGCCGCACGTTCGGCGCACCCATACGGCTGGACGATGGGGTGTCGATGGGCAGGGTGGACATCGAGCTGCTCGAGGACGGATCGGCGGCGGCGCTCTACATCGAACAGGTCGGTCAGCGTACCCAGGTCCGCGTGCGGCGGGTTACATCGTCCGGCGAACGATCGAACGCAGTGGTCGTCGCCGAAATCGAGGGGTCGAGGTCGAGCGGGTATCCGCGGCTTGCCGTGCAGGGCAACGAGCTCGTCTTCGCCTGGACCGCGCGCGACGGCACGACCAAAGTGGTGACATCAGCAGCCAGGGTCCCCGGGAAATAACGCAAAACCAAGCGAGGTCCGCGTGATGCGCATTCGAACCGCCATGCTCCTGGTTCCCGTCCTGGCAGTGGCGCTCGGCGCCCAGCAGCCTGTGCCTGTGCCGTCACCGCCGCCGGCGCCAGCCTGCCCCGAAATGGCCACGGCGCTGACCGCACTGATGCGCAACGACGTGCGGCTGCGCGACTGGCAGAACCTCGCGCGCTACCGCGACGCCAATCGGGCGCTGGCGGCGCCGGCCGCCGGCGAATCCAGGGTCGTGTTCATGGGCGACTCGATCACCGATGCGTGGCCGCAGCCGCGATACGGCGAATTCTTCAGCGGCAAGCCGTACGTCGGACGCGGCATCAGCGGTCAGACGACGCCGCAGATGCTGATCCGCTTCAGACCCGACGTCATCGCGCTGAAGCCGAAGGTCGTCGTGATTCTCGCGGGCACGAACGACATCGCCGGCAACACCGGCCCGATGACCGACGAGGAGATCGAGGCGAACCTGGCGTCGATGGCGGAGCTCGCGAAAGCGAACGGCATCCGCGTCGTGCTGGCGAGCATCCTGCCCGTCAGCGCGTATCACACGGCGGCGAACGGCATTCCGCAGACGACCTCGCGGCCGATGGCGCGCATCCTCGCGCTGAACGAGTGGATCAAGCAATACGCCGCGAGCGAACGGCACGTGTATCTCGACTACTTCTCGGCGATGGTCGACTCGACGGGACTGCTGCGCGAGGAGCTCAGCGCGGACGACCTGCATCCGAATGCGAAGGGCTACGCCGTCATGGGGCCGCTCGCCGAAGCGGCCATCAAGCAGGCGCTGCGCTAGCCGGCATCACTTTCCCGACTGGCTGACGGAAAAATTCTGGCCCGCGATCACGATGAACGCGCTGCGCGCCTGACCGGCGTTCGGTGGAACCGTGAACTGCACCAGGCCATCGCCCGTGCCCGAAGTGCCCGACACCATCCCGATCCAGTCGGCGGCCGTCTTGGCGGTCCACGTGCACGGTCCGCTGACGATGACGAGCACCGCGCCATTGCCGCCCGAGGCGTCGTAGGTGAGGTACGGCGGCGAGAGTACGAACGTGCAGGCGGACGCCTGTGTGATTGAAAAACTCTGACCGGCGACTCGAACACCCGCGGTTCGGCTGATGCTCTGATTTGGCGCGATTACGAACCGCGCTTCGCCCGAGCCGGTGCCACTGCGCGGCGAGACGCTCATCCAGTCCGCATCGCTCGCGGCCGTCCAGGGACAGCTTGCCGCGGTGGAGATTCCGAACGCCAGGAGACCGCCGCCACCCGGCATCTCGAGCGGCGGAGGCGAGATGCTGTAACTGCACCCGCTCTCCTGCATGACGGAGTATGGCTTTCCGGCGATCGTCACAAGACCTTCACGCCCGGGCCCGGGATTCGACGCGACGATGAATTGCACCTCGCCGCTCGAGGCGCCGCTCGCGCCGCTTCTGATCGTGATCCAGAGGGACTGGCTGGCAGCGTTCCACCGGCAGCCGTCCAATGTGCTCACGCCAACAGTCAGTGGTCCGCCCGCTGCCGGAATGCCCGGCACCGGACCGACCGAATAGCTGCAGCCGGACCCCTGTTCGACCTGCACCGGCTGGCCCGCAACCGTCAGCGTCCCGGTCCGCGGCGGACCTGCCATCGCGGTCACACGGAACGTGACCGAACCATTGCCTCTCCCCTCACTTCCCGACACGACCGCGATCCATGCCTGGTCCGGTGTTGCAGTCCAGCCGCACTGACCGCTGCTGGCCGCGACCTGAAGCGTGCGCTCGCCTCCCGCCGCTTCGAGTACTTCGTGGGTCGTCGAGAGCTGAAATTCGCACGGTTTCCCCGCCTGGGTGATCGAAAGAGTTTGATCGTTGACGCCAAGAGCGCCGTTTCGCTCGGAGGGATCGGTGTTCGCGGCGACCGTGAACTTCACCTCGCCGTCGCCTTGTCCCGATGCTGGTCCGGTGGTGCTCAGCCAGGGCGCTTCGCTCCGGACCGACCACGCGCACTCGCGATTGGTGGTGATCGTCAGCGAGCCCGAGCCGCCCGCCACCGGAAACGACGAGCTGGCGGCCTGCGCCTGGACGGCGCAGTGCGCGGGCGCCGGCGCGGTGGTGGTGACGGAAGATGAACCGCAGGATGTAAAAAGCAGCAGGGCAATGCCGCTGCAGGGCACGCCGAGCGCACGCCTGATTGATACTGCGGGAAGGGCTGCCATGGCGACGTCCGAGTGCCCGCTCACCTTGCAAGATCTCAACCGTAACGCAATATCTCAACAGTATTCACACGCTCGAGTTAAGCTCACGCGTGCTTCTCGTCGCCCTGGTCGGGGTCGCGATCGTCGTCATCGCCATCATCTGGCTGCGGCTTCCAGCGTTCGTCGCGTTGACGATCGGATCGTTCTTCGTCGGCGCGGCATCGGGGATGCCGCTCGCCGAGGTTCCGCGCGCGTTCCAGCAGGGTGTTGGCGACACGCTGGGGTTCGTCGCGGTGGTCATCGGCCTCGGAACGGTGATCGGCAAGCTGCTCGCGGAATCCGGCGGAGCGCTCGTCGTTGCGGAATCGCTGACGAAGGCGCTCGGCCGCGGACGGCTCGACTGGGCCATGATGCTGTCGGCGTTCCTCGTGGGCCTTCCGGTTTTCTTCCAGGTCGGGTTCGTCCTGCTCGCGCCCGTGCTCTTCACCCTGGCGCGCCAAACTGGGACGCCGCTGCTGCGCCTCGGGATCCCGATGGCCGCGGGCCTGTCGGTGGCGCACGGTCTCGTGCCGCCGCATCCGGGGCCGCTCGCCGCGATCGAGCGGCTTGGCGCCGACACCGGCCGCGTCATGCTGTATTCGATCTGCCTGGGGCTTCCGATCGCGGCGATCGCCGGTCCCGTGTTCGGCCGCTACATCAGCACGCGGGTGGCGGTGACGCCGGGCGCCATGGCGCAGCAGTTGTCGGCGCCGAAGGAAGCAGGACGATCGCGGAACCTCGCGATTACGCTGGCGACGATCCTGCTGCCGGTCGTCCTGATGCTCGCCGCCGCGATCGCACAGATGGCCGGGCCTGACGGTCCGGCGCGGCGCGCGTTCGAGTTCCTCGGCAACCCGGTCGTGGCGATGCTGATCGCTGCAGTCGTCTCGCTGTACACGTTCGGCGCCGCGTGCGGATTCGATCGCCACACGATCCTGCAGTTCGCGGAAGCGTCGCTGCCTCCGATCGCGTCGGTGCTCCTCGTCGTCGGCGCCGGCGGCGGCTTCGGCCGCGTCCTTAATGCCGCCGGAGCGGGAACGGCGATCGCAACGGCCATGCAGGGGCTGCACGTCGCCCCGCTGCTGCTTGGATGGATCGTGGCGGCGCTGCTGCGGCTCGCCGTCGGGTCGGCGACCGTCGCCTGCGTCACCGCAGCGGGCATCGTGGCGCCGCTGCTGACGGCGATGCCGCACATCAACCGGGAGCTGATGGTGATCGCGATCGGATCGGGCTCGCTGATCGCCTCGCATGTCAACGACGGCGGCTTCTGGCTGGTGAAGGAGTACTACAACACGACGGTGGCGCAGACGGTTGCAACCTGGACGGCGATGGAAACGATAATCTCGGTGCTGGGGCTGGCCGGCGTGCTGTTGCTGGCGGCATTCGCGGGCTGAACATGCTGATTGTGGACGGACATCTCGACCTGGCGATGAACGCGCTCGAGTGGAATCGCGACCTGACGCGGCCGATCGCCGAGATACGCGCGCGCGAGCAGGATCTGCGCGACAAGCCGGACCGCGGAGGCGGCACGGTGTCGTTCGGCGAGATGCGATCGGGCCGCGTCGGCCTGTGCGTCGCGACGCAGATCGCCCGCTACGTGAAACCGGACAACCCGAGGCCTGGATGGTTCTCGCCCGAACAGGCGTGGGCGATGACGCAGGGTCAGCTCGCGTGGTACCGCGCGATGGAAGAACGCGGCGAGCTCGTGCAGATTCGCGATGCGGCCGGCCTGGACGATCACCTCGCGCGCTGGAACAACGGCAGCACGGACGCGCCGGTCGGCTACGTCCTGAGCCTCGAAGGGGCGGATTCGATCGTCACGCTCGCGCATCTCGAGCGGGCGTTCGGGTATGGACTTCGCGCCGTCGGTCCCGCGCACTACGGACCGGGCGTCTACGCGCAGGGGACCACCGCGTCAGGGGGAATCGGCGCACCGGGGCGCGAGCTGCTTCGTGAAATGGAGCGCCTGGGCATCATCCTCGACGTCACCCACCTCTGCGACGAGAGCTTCCGCGAGGCGCTGGATTGCTTCCGCGGGCATGTCTGGGCGAGCCACTCGAATTGCCGATCGCTCGTGCCGAACGAGCGGCAGTTCTCGGACGACCAGCTTCGCGAGCTGATCGCACGCGGCGCGGTGATCGGGGCGGCGTTCGACGCGTGGATGCTCGTGCGTGACTGGGGCCGCGGCACATCGACGCCCGAGAGCGCCGGGGTGACGCTCGAGACCGTCGTGCAGCACATCGATCACGTCTGCCAGCTCGCCGGAAACGCGAGCCACGCCGGCATCGGATCGGATCTGGACGGAGCATTCGGACGGGAGCAGAGCCCGTCCGACGTCCACACCATCGCGGATCTCTCGCGCCTGCCGGCGCTGCTCACGTCACGGGGTTACAGCGCGGCCGACGTCGAACAGATCGCCCACGGGAATTTCGTCCGCTTTCTCCGCCACGCCTGGCACTGATCTCCCTACTTCGCGAACTGGGCCGACGGAGCGCTCGAGGTCGACCCTCCGTCACCAATCGCTGTGACGACCACCTTGTAGGTTCCGGTTGGCAGCGCGCTGATGATCGACGAGACGTCCACGGCGATCTCTCCGTCGACCGGCGCCGGCTTTCCGAGATTGTTCTTTTTCAGCGGCGTCGCGCTCAACGGGTCGGCCGCCCGGTAAACCGACATCGTGTAGGAATCGACGTTCTTCGCGTGATCGGCCGATGGCACGAACATCAGCGTTCTCGGCTTGTCCGCCGTGTCCGATCCGACGAAGACGGCAGCCGTCGCCACGGTCGATGCGCCGTCGGAATCGCGCGCCACGGCCGCGAGCAAGTGGGTTCCCGTAGTCGCCTGGCTCCACGTCGCGGTGAACGGCGACGTCGAGTCGGAGCCGATCAATGTCGAGCCGCGGTAGAAGTCCACCCCGGCGATGACGCCATCCGGATCCGCCGCGGCCGCGAGCACCGTGATCGAGGCGCCAGCGGGGACACTCGCGCCGCTCACCGGATTGAGAATGGCAACCTGAGGCGGATCATTCGTGCTCGACGGCCTGCGAATCACCGCATTTCCGAACGTCGCGGTCGCGAGGGTCGACGGCCCATCGCTCGAGGCGACGAACCCGACGTATACGGTGGCTGGCATCGTGATGCGATCGCTCTCCACCAGCAGCCAGTTGCCGCCATCGGGCGAGAAGTAGGCCGAAAAGAGATTTCCTTCCCGGACGACGCGGATCCAGCCCGGTGCGCGGGTGGCGGGTCCGGCGGTGCGGTAGGTTTTCTCCCCGGCGGTGAGGCGGCGGCGGAATTCCCACCCCGAGAGGACCGTACCCAGCATGGTGGCGTGCGCGCTCGAAGGACCGACACCCGCGCGAATGGTTATGCCGGCCTTCGCCTCGCCGGCGGTCCCTCCAAGCGTGGTCAACCTGGCGATAATTTCGACATCACCCGAGGCCGCCTGAAGCGCGTATTGAAGCTGATCGGCGGTGCCGGCTGGCCCGACTCCCGCGCCCTTCACCGTGTAGATATCGCCTGAGACAGTTGCATCGCCGGGCGTCGCGGCGCCGATCGTCCCCGTGAACCACGGGTTCGGCAGGCTGGCGCTGGCGCCGAGCGTCACGCTCGAAAAAACCGCGGTCGCGGTGCGGGTCGGCAGATCGCTTGCGACCGCGAGCCCGACGTAAACCGTGCTGCGCATCGAGATGGTCTCGCGCGCGACGAGTGTCCACGACTTGCCGTCGGCGGATCGATATGCGGCAAAGTCGCCGCCGGTCCGCGCGAGGCGAAGCCAGACGGGCGCAGTCCCGGTCCCCCCGGCGGTCTGGCGCGTATCGCCTTGGGCTGCGCGGCGCCGCTCGAAATAGATCCCTTGGCCTGCGGAAACCGACACCAGCGCATGTTTTACTCGCGCGCCGAGACCGTCGCGAATCATTACGCCGGCCCTCGCCCACGGATCGACATTTTCTAGGCTGTCTACCCGAACGCGAAGATCGACGTCGCCGGAGATCTGTTGATACACGAAATGGAATTCGTCCGACGAGCCGCCAATCTGACCGGCCCCTTGGACGGTGAACTTGCCGGACGAAACGCTCGCCCGTCCTCCTGCCGCGGGCGACCCGACATCCGAATGATTCCAGGGAGGCGGGAGAGTTTGTGCGTTTGGATGATTGACCGAACCGAGAATGAGCAGTGCGATGAAAGCGGGCAGGGCTCCGCCCTGAGGTGCAGTGTTCTTCAATGCGAAAGATCTCCTGTACCTGGTGAGACTTTATTAAGTGGTCGTTTTTGGAAGTCGCAAGAGCGTTGCCACGGCCGAGTTCTTCGCAATTGATGCCGTCATCATTAGGGTTGCTGTTGATGAGGTGAGCTCGGAGCCCCGCAGCGAACCCACCCGGAAGTGCCAAAGCGTGAACTACTTACCCAATCGGCCGCGAGAGCTATGAAAACTCTTCGTCATCCACGAACACTCCTGTAATCGACGCTCCAATCTGAATCCCGCTAACCCGCCGGCTTCGCGAGGCCCTGTCGTAAGGTCTATCTTTTCAGCGATCTGCGACAACCCGCCGGCCGCGCGCGCGGGCACGTCCCTTGCCCCGCTCCCCGCGATCCACTCATGGCCGAAGACTGGTCCGGCATTTCGCTGCTGCTCTGCCTGCTGGCGGTCGTGCCCGCGGCATTCTCTGCGTGGCGCAGCCGGATCCTCATCCGCGCCGCGGAGGACCCGGCGCTGCCCGAGCGGCTCGTCGCCGAGCAGCAGAAAAACGGGCAGATCACCGGCCTGGTCTTCGTCGTGCTGGCCGTCGCGTCGCCGAGGGCACTCTGGTGGACGCTGCCGCTGCTCTTCGGTGCGCGCGTTGCCGCCGGATATCCGCTTCGCAGAACGCTCTTCGAAGAAACCTGGAGCCTGCCCGGTTATCTCTGGTTCGTCGCGCGCCTGACGATCGCGGTCTGGGGATTCTGGATTTCGGTGGCGCTCCTGCCCTTCGTGCCGCGGCTCGCCGGACGGTTCGACTGGCTCGCGGCCGCGGCGATGGCGCTCGTACTCGTCGTGTGGAACGCCCGCTACGGAGACATCCTCCGCTATCTGTTGCGCGCACGGCCGCTCGAGAATCCTGCGCTCCTTCGAACCTTCACAGGGCTTGCCGACGCATGCGGATTGCCGACACCGCGCTTCGAGCAGGTGAACCTGGGCGGCGGCGTCATTGCCAACGCGATTGCCCTGCCCGATCTGCGCCGTTCGTCGGTCGTCTTCACCGATGCGCTCTTGTCGAGGCTCGATGAATCCGAATCCGCGGCGATCTGCGCGCACGAGCTCGCGCATCTCGAGTACTACACGCCGCCGTTGCTGCGGCGGCTGAGCGCCGCAACCTGCGGGATCATCGCGCTCGGCGCGCTGCTCGCCGTGCTGCCTCGCCTCACCGGCTTGACGTCGATGCTCTTCACGGCGATCGTCTGGGCGTCGAGCTTCCTGGCCCTGACGATCTGGCGTGCGAAGGATCGCCAGCGGCAGGAGACGGTCTGCGATCAGCGCGCGGTAGCGCTGTGCGGCGACGTCGAAACCGTCGCGCGCGCGCTGACCAAGATTCACGCGACTGCGCGGCTGCCCCGGCGCTTCGACAGCCAGGTCGAGACGCGCGCGACGCACCCGAGCCTCGCGCGGCGCCTCCGCGACATCCGCGCCGCGGCGGGAGCCGCGCCGGTGACCCTCACCGAGCCGGCGACAGTCGTCTCGGCCGACGGCAAGATCGCGGTGAGCTTCGCGCAGCAGCGGCTGCAATGGACCGAGGGGGCCGCGGCCAGCCACACGCTTGCGTACCGAGTACCCTCTCGGAACTGCGCCTTCACGCGAAGGTGAAGGGACACGCATCGCTCGTCGCCGTCGAGCGCGCCGGCCGCAGGTGGGAGACGACGATCGCAGACGCCGATGTCGCGCGCGTCCAGGCGATCCTCGACGTGGTCGACGCACACCTTGCCAACCCGAGCCCCCGGCCCGGTGTCTGGCCGCAGCTCCTGAAGGCGCTTCTGGCGTTCGCGGCAATCTTGGGGCTCGCCGTCGGTCAGCTCGCCATGGCGATCGTCGCCGCCATCGCCGCCGCGCTGCCGGCGCCGCCGCTGCTCGCCGGTGCGGGCGCCGCGGCGCTCGCGGCCGCCGGCCTTTCACTGCGCACGACGGACCTCCTGGCCGGCGAGCTTCAGTTCACGGTTGCGTTCGTGCTCGCCGTGTTCGGCATCGTGCTGCTTTGCAGTGCGCATGCGAAACGAGACGACGACATAGCCGCGCGCGCCCGACTGGCGCTCGCGGGCCTGGGTTTCTTCAGCGTCCTCGGCGTGGCCGCGCTGCTGATGAATGGCATGGATCCCGTCAACCTTCATCAGTCGGCGCTCGCGTTTCCCTCAGCCGCCGTATTCCTCTTCGCGCTCGCGGGGACGCTCGCGTTGTGGCCCTGGCGGCCGGCCCGCCGGGCATCGATTCCGGCGGCGGTGCTGGGGGTCTTCGGAATCGTCGCCGGATCGACGCTCTTCCTCGACAGCTTTGGACGCGATCCGTTCCTCGGCAACGCCGCGCCGGTCGCGTGGCAGACGATCGACGCCGAGCCCTGGCACGAGTCGGACATTCCGTTCTACGCGACCGCGGTACGCCTGTCGCCCGGCGGCCGAAGCGTCCTCGTCATGTCGGCCGGCAGCGGCGAGCGCTACGAGACCGGGTTTTTCGTCGGCCGCGCCGGCAGCGAGCTTGCCAGCCTTCACGCAAGCGAAGCGGTCTTCGTCGACGACGATCGCGTGCTGGCGGTCGATATCCACGACGAGCACGCCGATGTTCGCGAAGTCCATGTCGACGATCCGGACCGCGCGGTGTGGGAGCGCCGGATCAGCGGAATCGGCAATCCTGTGCTCTCCTACCGATCGGCGACGCGGCGGTGGCAGCTGATTGGCGTCGACAACCGGGGAGGCATCGTCCGCGCCGCCGCGGCGCTCGGCGAGGGGAACGTCGACACGACGCGCTGGGCGCCATCACCCGATCGCACGAGGTGGCCGCAGGTCATCGCCGCGTCGGGGAATCAGGCGCTGGTCGTCGAAACCAGGTACCCGATGTTCGATGACCCACGGCTCGGCCTGATCTTCTCGTTGATGCAGGGACTCCGCATGGAGTCACGTCTGAGCCGGGTGGACGCCACCGGCCATACCGAGCTGGCGACGACGCGCTTCCTGGCGCAGTGCCTCGCCTCGCTGGTGCCTGACGAGAGTCTGACGTGCAGCGTGTTCGACGGCACGCGGACCCGATTCGCCGCGCTCGACGCCGCAACCAGCAGTGTCACGGCGATGACGTGGCTTCCCGGCAGATTTGCCGGCACCGACGATCTCGGACGATGGCTGGATGAGCGGGTGGCTCGGGAGCGAGGCGGTGGCCGTGCGGCCGTCGACGCGCGAGGGGCTGCGGCTTACCGATGGGCGCGGCCGCGCGGCGCAGCTCGTCGCGCACGGCAGCACGCTGGCCGCGATCTGGTACGGGGAGCACGGCTCGATGCTGAGTCTGTACCGGCTGCACTCCGATCACCTGCGCGCGGCCGGCCGATGACGCTGATCTCATTCAGCTCATCCGTTTGATCTGCACGTAGAGAGGCCCGACGCCGAACATCATCGTCATCAAGTACGTGCCGCGGCCCGCCTTGTTGATCGCTTCGAAGAACAGCTGCTGGTGCGGCTCGAGGGTGAAGTCGACGCTCTTCCACACGAGCGTGTTGTGGACCCGGAGGCGGTGCGGTCCGGGCTCGAGCTCTCGCGTAACCGAATCGCCCCACATGAGCGTCGCCACCCACTCGCCGTCGATCGAGACTTCCAGCTGCCGCGAGCCGAAATCTTCCTCCGAGGTGCGTGTGATCGTGACGGCCGACGGAAACAGCTCGTCCACCTCGCTCAGGCGATCGAGACTGTCGTCGACGAGCGACTGCATCGACCAAGCGTAAACCAGAACCTTCGGACGGCGCGCTCAGCGCGAAGAGCCGATGGCCAGCCCGTCAGCCGCGCGCCGGACGATCGCATCGCGCTGCAGCCGGCTCAAGGTGTTCAGACCGGTTTGAAGATGTTTGACGGCCGCGTTGAGCTCCTTGCGTTGCGCGCTCGTGAGCGCGGCGCGCGGAAACTCGAACATGAACACGTGCCCCGACCATTCCTCTCCCGCCCAGAGCGGGTCGATCCAGACGTATGGCCGATCCGTGCCGATGCACGACCAGCCGTCTGCGCCTTCAATCGGGCTGGATATCGAGGGGGAGGCGCGCTCGATCGTACGATCGAGCTCGACGAGCACCTGCTCGCAGAGGAAGGCGCGAACGTGCTCGTCCAGATCGGCGAGGCACGGAAGGCTCCAGAGCCGCTGGCGTATCCCGCGCGGGCGCGTGCGGCGAGGAGCGCCCGCGGCACGATGACCATCCGGTGAAGCGCCACTTGCGTGCGCGGCAGCGCCGGCGCGTAGCAGGCATGACCGAGGACCTGCGCGAAGCGATCCGCTTCGTTGTGAAGCGCGGTCCGCAGCTGATCGCTTCGGCCCGCGCGATCGAGGGTTTTCCAGATCCGGCGGCGCGTCCGCGCCGCGGCAAAGAAGCGCAGGCCGGATGCCTTGGTGGCGTGCTCGAGCGCGGCCTCGCCCTCGAGGGTGGCCAGCCAGTGGACGAGCGGAGGGCGGGTCAGATGGCCGCGATACGCCAGCCGCCCGCGTTTGACCTGAAACCAGTGCATTTCAGTAAGCAATCTGCCCGTGCGAGCTTCATGCCCGGCCCGGCATGGTCAAAGTGCGCACGTTTTTGCGCGGGCGACGCCGGACCGGCGACGAATTTGCGCTCTCCGGAACAATTACGTGCGGACGCCCGATCGGCGGAGCGTCTGCGCTACCATCAGTCTTTGGAGGGAAAGTCGTGGACGACCTGCATTTCGAGGGGGACCCGGCAATCGACAGCACGCGCCGGCGCCTCGAACGCGTAATGAAGGAAGAACCCCGTTCGGAGTGGAAGTGGATGGCCGCGCTGGCGGCCGGCGCCACCGCGCTGCTGTTCTGGCAAGCGCGACGGCGCCGGAGGAACGGGAACGAAAGCGGGGAGAAACGCATCCCCGCCTGAAGTCTTAGAACCCTACCCTAACGCCGAACCGCAGAATGCGCGGGCTCAGGTTCTGCGTCAGCCGGCCGAACGCACTCGACGTGATGTTGCGCTGCCGATTCAGCTCGGTGTTCGCGTTCATCACGTTGAACAGGTCCGCCACCAGCTGCACGTTCAACCGGTCGAACGAGAAGTTCTTGGCGCCCCGCAGATCGAGGTTCCACAGATCGTCGAAACGGAACGTGTCGATCTCCGGCGAGACCAGCACCCTGATCGTGCCATCCAGACCGAGCGCGGCCGGCTGGAAGATTGGATACGGGTTGCCTTGCCGGGCGAACAGGTTGCCGGCCACCTCGAACCCATGTCCGAGATCGTAGGCGCCGTTCACGTTCACCTGCCACTTGCCGTTCACGAACACGTCGCCGGATCCGCTACCGGCGCTGCGCGGCGCGAGCGCCCCGCCGTCGTTGAGCGAGCTGCTCTCGTAGCGCGTCGGGTTGCCGAGGAGGTTGCGCGCCGGCGAGTCGTCGTAATGCTCCCGCGGGTTGTTCCACGCGAACCCCGCACGCATCATCCACCGGCTCGACATCCGCTTGATCACCGACAGCTCGAGGCCGTTGTAGCTGGTGTGATACCCCTCGTAGTTCGTCAGCTCACGGCCGTTGCCGTTGGCCGCCACCAGCGCCGCGTCAGGAGCGAACGTCGGGACGCTGTAGGTTGATCCATCCGGCAGCGTTCCGCTCAGCGTGCCGTTCTGGTTGTAGTTCGCCACCGTCAGTCCCCGCCACGGAATGAAGACGAGGCCGAGCGGATCGGCGGCGCCGCTCAAGCCGACGTAGTCGCTCGATCGGCTCCAGCTGTAATTGATCTGGATCGCCAGGTTCGGCATCAGCTCGCGTTCGACGCCGATCACGATGCCGGTGGTCACCGGCGGCTTCAGATCGGGATCGATGCTGAATCGGCGGATACGACCGAACGCGGATTCGTCGGATTGAATCCACCGCCCGGCCCGATGAACGGCAGATCGAGCCGCACTTCGTTCGCCTGAGCGAACAGGTCGCCGTTGAGATCCTCCCAGGGATAGTCGACGTAGCCGGCATTCGCGCTGGGGTTCATGAATCCGACCGTGCTCGCATCGAGCTGTCCGGCGTAGCGGCTGAAGTTCGCGCGGAGCAGCGTCTTGCGCGCGTCATCGAGCGCGAACGTCGCGCCGATGCGCGGATGCAGCGTGTTCCAGCTGAACGGCGCGTCATATCCCGCGAACTCGATCCCGGGCACGAGATCCGGGAACGCGCGGTTCGATTCGGTGGTGGCGGCCAGCGCCGCGCCGGTCTGTCGATCGAAGCGCAGGCCGAGATCGAGCGTCATCCGTCCTTTGCTGAACGTGTCGCCGACGTACATGCTCAGGTCCTCGGTCCGGTTCGTGCCATCGCCGTTGCGGTAGATGCGTGCCACGCGGTTGGTCAGCGAGTTGTCCTGCGCCTGGATCATATTGCCCGGCCAGAGGGTCTGACTGGTCGCGTCGTGACGCCGCCAGCCGAGGCCGAACTTGAAGTCGTGATTGCCGCCCCACGCGGTGCGGAAGTGGTTGGCGTCGAAGTTCAGGATGTGCTGCGGCCGCAGGAACCGGAGCGCGCGCGTCGTCCCGAACGCCTGTCCCAGCCGCGTGCTGACCGACGCCTGATCGTCCAGGCCGCCTGCCGGCTCGAGGCTGAACCCGGTGCCGTAGTACGCATACTTGCTCGACAGGAACAGGTTCGACGAGAACACGTGGTTGTTCTCGAACTTGAGCAGGCCGTGCGGCGCGCCCTCGGGATACCGGTTGCCCTGGTTCCAGGTCGCGGTCGGTGCGAGCACCTGCGCGTCGCCGGTGCCGCGTCCATACTTCACTTTCTCGCCGTTGAACCAGAGCACGCTGATCATGTCGCTCGGCAGCGCCTGCCAGTTCCCCTTGATGTTGTAGGTCTTCAGGATTGTTCGATCGAGGATTGCGCCCGCCGATCGAATCAGCCGGATGTCCTGCTTCGTCCACGAGCCCCACACCCACGCGCGATCGCGCAGAATCGGTCCGCCCAGGTCGAAGCCGTAGTCCGAGATCTGATCGTTGTGGTCCGCGGTCTCCGGCGTCACACCCAGGGCGGCGAGCTCGTCAGGCACGTTCGAGGCCTCGAGGCCATCGTTCGTAAAGTAGCCGCGCGCGGTGCCGCGAAACTGATTGGTGCCGCGCTTGACGACAAAGTTGAGGCCGGCGCCGCCGGTCGGCTGACGGATGTCGTTGCCGGAGGTCGAGATCTGAATTTCCTGGAACGCATCGAAGTCGAAGTAGGTCGGCGAACCGCCCGTCGCGGACATGTCGGTAATCATCACGCCGTCCATCGTCCAGACGGTGTCGTAGCGGCTGCTGCCTTTCGACGCGAAGTTCGACTGCTGGCCGGTCTCGTTCCCGGCGATGTTGACGCGATCCATCTGCACGCCCGGAACGGTGCGCAGGAGCGCCCACGGATCGCGCGAGGTCGGAATCTTGCTCAGCTCGTCCTGCGTGAAGTTGGTGGCGGTGCCGGTCGCCTTCGAGTCGACGATCGGCGAGGCGCCCTCGACCGTGACCGTTTCCTGCACCGACGCCACGCGCATCGAAAACGGCAGGTCCACGTTCGATCCGACGATCACGACGATGTCGTCACGGACCATGGTCGAGAATCCGGACAGCTCCGCGGTGACCTTGTAGGTTCCGGGCGGAACGTTCAGGAACCGGTAGCGCCCATCCTCGGCTGTCACGAACGTCAGGGTTCGATCGGAACCAGTCAGTGTGACCGTGGCGCCGGGCAGCACGCCGCCCTGCTGGTCCTGGACGAGGCCGCTGACCGTGCCGCTCTGCACTTGTGCCGATGCCCGTGGCGCGATCGCCATCATCAGCGCAAGCAGCAGCAGACAAACTTTTCGCATGGTTAACTGCTCCTTGTGATTGGCCGTACACGGGTACCGGACCGTACCGGACGGCTCGGAGAGAGCAGCCCGTATGCCACGCCGCGCGGGGCAGAACGACCGCATTTTCATTGGCCCGATCGCGAGCGTCCGAAAACGGCGGTTCAACCGGTTGAATCACCGCTCACGTGACGAACGGCGTGACGACGAGTGGGCGATGCGCCGGAGTGATGAACGATGTGATCGATGACGCGAGCGCGGCATTCGTCCCTGACCAACGGGTGTTCGACGATGATCAACCCGCGGCACTGTCGAAGAACCAAGTCATTCTTGGACGGATACGCCTGGCGAAGGTTCAACACGCACGGTGTCGACACGGTCCAATCTGTTGAATCACTGCTGCGTGCCGATCCATTTCGAAGTTGCCCGCCGACGCTTGCCGCGTGAATCAAGCGGCAAGCTTTGGCGAGGCCTCGCCGAAGCGCGCGCCAGAGTGTTTGGCGCGCGTAGGCGGGGGAGTTAAAGTTAGTCCCATGACGCCGGGCGAACAGGAAGCGGTGCGCGCGTTCCGACGGCAAGCCCAGGACGTTCGGCGTGCGCTTGCCGCGCTGGGCGGCGAGCAGACCTCGGGACGCCGGATGGTCGACGGCTACATCGAGGTCGACCGCTGGCTCGAACGCTACCGCCGGCTCTGCGTCCCGGTTCGCCGGACGTTTCTTCCGCACGACAAGGCGAGCTTCAAACAATCCTCGGCGATTCTGCGCGCGCTCGCCGACACCGAGCTGCGCCGTGCGGCCGACGGGGCAAGCGCGGCGTATCAGGCCGTCATGGAGGAGCTCGGCAGGGAGACGGTGCTCGGCGGACGCCGCGTCAGAGGCACCGAGATGGTGAAAGCGTGGCTCGACGCGGCCGTGTTCTACGACAGGTACTGAAGGCCGAAAACCTTACGACGAGATGCTTGCGTCGCTTGGAAAGGCGGTCGAGGGGCTTGCCGCCGAATACACTGAAGATCTCGCGCGCGCCGTGCTGCTGCTCGACGAGGTCGCCGCGCAGGCGCTCGGCGAACCGCTGATTCTGCCCAACCCCGAACCGGCAAAACCTCCGCCGCCGGAACCCGGACGTTTGAGCCGGTGGTGGCCGCGGCTTCGGAAACCGTGACGGTCAGCGGCCGGTGACGCGGTCGGATGACGATGGCAGTCCGATCAAGCTGGTTTGCACCGGAAACTCCGGACTCTCCGGCACGATGTCGTCGAACGCGTATCTGATCCGCTCGACCACATACGCGATCTGATCGGGCAGATCCAGGCGCGTCAGCACAACCGTCGCCGTGCCGCGTCCGGTGACCGACCCCTCCGCCCACGCCTGCCCCGCCTCTCGCGAGACCCGCGCGAAGTCGCTGGTGAAGACCAGCAGCTGGCCGCCGTCCTCCAGCGTGAACGGCGCGCTGAGCGCAACGGTAAGGCGCCCGCGATCGGGAACGATCACCGTTCCCGCACGAATCGTCAGCGCGCCGGCGAGGAACGCCGATTTGAGCCGCTCGTCTCCAATCGTGACCAGCCCTTCACCGAGATCGTCGTTGGCGAACAGCGCCGACAGATCGATCTCGTCGCCCGGGACACAGGGCATGCAGGCAATCAGCGCGTCGACGGCGCCGCTGTCCGCGTTCACCACGGCCATCTGAAAACCATCGCCCTGAATCTTCAGCTTGGCGGTGTTCGAAACACCGCCGGCGAGCGGGAACACGGTGATCGCGCCGGTCAGCGGTCCGCTGAGGAAGTGCGCATCCGCGTTGACCGATACCGCGCCGAGTGCCGCCGCCAGGACCGTGAGGCCGATTGATACACGAAACAGCGTCATGGCATGCCGTGGATCACGGCATGTGCCAGGGACCCCAACTGAAGAAAGCGTGCGTTTTTGGCGAAGAATCAGAGCGGCTGAACCGGCGCCGGTAATGGCTGAGTTCCTAACCCGTCCATTGGGCACCTCTGGCGTATGGCAATCGAACCCAGCCATTATCGACATCCACTCACGGCAGACAGGCTGAAACTTGTCGGGTCAGAGTCCCTCGAAGTACGCTCTAGTTCAATTCGCGACGCACACGGAGGGATCGATGCGCTGGCTGACGGCTCTTCTCATCGCAGTGACCGCACTGGCCACGGCTGCGGGGCTGGCGCAGCGGGGCGGCCGGTCCGACCGCGGGCAGCGCATCCAGCCAGGTCAACCATGCCCGGCGGGCATGACCGAAGTACGGCCCGGCGACTGCCAGCCTCCCGAACTGCCGCCGCCCAGCATCGTCGACTACCGCCCGAAGTCGACCGTTGTCGCCGACGAGCATCCAGTTCCGCGCGCGAAGTATCCGCTCGTCGACATTCACAACCATCAGAACGTCAATGCGGAGACCGTCGAGCGTCTGATCAAGGAGATGGACGAGCTGAACATGCGGGTGATGGTGAATCTCAGCGGCGGCAGCGGCGATCGCCTGATGCAGAACCTCGAGTTCATCAAGAACAGCCCGCACAAGGATCGCTTTCGTTTGTTTGCGAACGTGGCGTTCAACGGCGTCGGTACGCCGGGATGGAGCGAAAAGGCGGCCGCCGATCTCGAGGCCGGCATCCGCGCCGGCGCCATCGGCCTGAAGATCTTCAAGCAGCTCGGGCTGCAGCAGCGCAAGGCCGACGGCTCGCGGCTGAAGATCGACGATCCGGAGCTCGATCCGCTCTGGCAGGTCTGCGCGCGCATGAACGTGCCGGTGCTGATTCACACCGCCGATCCCGCGCAGTTCTTCGAGGCGATCGACTTCACCAACGAGCGATGGCTCGAGCTCGCGCTCTTCCCCGGACGTCAGTATCCCGCGGACAAGTTTCCATCCTTCGAGACGCTCGCCGGCGAGCGCGATCGCATGTTCGCGCGCAATCCGAAAACGCGGTTCATCGCCGCGCACTTCGGCTGGCATGGCAACGACCTCGGGCGCGCCGCGCGGATGCTGGACGCGATGCCCAACGTGTATTTCGAAGTTGGCGCGGTGTTGTACGAGTTCGGCCGGCAGCCTCGCGCCTCGAGAGAGTTCTTCACGAAGTACCAGGATCGCGTGCTGTTCGGCAAGGACGCATATCAGCCAAGCGAGTATCCGTATTACTTCCGCGTGTTCGAGACCAACGACGAGTATTTCGACTACTACCGGGACTACCACGCATCGTGGAAGTTGTACGGCATGGGCCTGTCCGATCAGCTGCTGAAAAAGCTGTACTTTCAGAACGCCTTGAAAGTGGCGCCCGGGCTCCCGCAGGCGGGCTGGCCGCGGTAAATGAACGGCTGAGCCAGCTCGACACCCGGCAGTGCTATGCTCGATCTCTCAGGCGTGCGCGGTAGTACAGGGAGGCGAGCATGGACGTCGGCGCGCACCTTCGCAGCTCTCGCGAGGCTCACGGGATGTCGCTGGCGCTCCTCGCCGCGCGCACCCGCGTGCAGCCCCGCATTCTCAGCGCGATCGAACTCAACGATCTCGGCGCCATTCCTCCGAAGCCGTACGGACGCAGCTTCGTGCGCGCGTACGCCCACGAAGTCGGCCTCGATCCCGAGCGTATGGTGCACGACTACTTCGGTCAGTTTCCAGCGGCGGTACAACATGCCGCGCCGCCGTCCATCCCCGTCGATAACGCCAACGGCAGCCGGATCGTCGCGTTTCTCCCGGCCACGCTGGCGATCCTGCTCGGGATCGGCCTCGTCGCGGCGCTCTGGCAAAACACGCGCACTGTGAACGCACCTGCCCCTGCTCCGGTTGTGGGAACGACAGGCGTGTCGCCGGCTCCCGCCGCTGCGGCGGTCAAGAACGATCCGCAGCCAGCCGCGCCGGTCGCCGCACAGCCCGCGGCGGCGGATCACTTGACGCTCGTCGTCCGCGCGACGCGCGAATGCTGGGTGGCCGCGAGCGCGGATGGCCAGCGGACGATCTATCAGATTCTTCCGGCCGGCGCCGAGCGGACGCTCACCGGCTCGCGCGAGATCGTCATTCGCGCCGGCGACGCGGGCGCGCTGAAGCTGACGCTGAACGGCCGTGATGCCGGCGCGTTCGGACAGTCCGGCGAGGTTCGGCAGGCGCGTATCACACCCGCGAACGCGGCGGCGTTCGGGACGCTGTCGGGACAGTAATCGTGTAGTTTCTGCTGCGGCTGACCGTCTTCCTGACGGCTGGACAGCGGGCGATCGCTAGAAAACCGGGCACAACGGTGTGGCGTCCCGTTTGCACAAACTCAGGGAGCGGGCTCGCGGCCTGCTCAAACCCCTGGCCAGCAGGACGTCATGATTTCGCTGGCCGTTCATATACAGCGAGCGCCTCAGGGGTGACCGGCAATCGCTGTGGCAGCGGTCGCGAGCCCCCTGTTTCTACTCCCTCAACACGATGATCGGATCCACCCGCGCTGCGCGGCGCGCGGGAACTGCGAGTGCGCCAAGCGCGCCGACGATCACTGTCGCGATCGCGATCGCGTGCGTCGTCGGATCCATCGCCGTCACGCCAAAGAGTTCGCTTGCGACCACACGGCTGAGGACCGCGGCGGCGGCGAGGCCGACAACGATGCCAATGAGGACCGGCCGAAAACCGTCACGCAGAATGAGCCGGAAGACCTGGCTCGTACTGGCGCCGAATGCGATGCGGACGCCGATCTCCCGCGAACGCTGCCCGACTGCATTGGCCATGGTGCCGTAGATCCCGACGAGCGTCAGGACGAGCGCGAGGTACCCGAAAAGGTTCGCCATGATCATCATGCTGCGGCGCCCGGCGAGCGTCTGCCGGCGCAGATCCTCGAACGACATCGCCTGATCGACGACGATCGACGGATTGAGAGCGGACACCGCGCGCTTGAGCCCCACCACCGCTGCGGCGTCGGAGCCGTTCGTACGGACGTGCACCACCTGCGCTGGCAGCGTCGATTGATCCGCGGCGAGGTACATGTAGGGCCTTGGCGACTCGTCGAGCGAGTAGTACTTGATGTCCTTGACGACTCCCACGACCTGAAAGGGTCTGGCATCGCGGCCGGCGGTCATGATCGTCTGGCCAACGGCGCTGCGGCCAGGCCAGTAGCGCTCCGCCATGGTCGCGTTGACGATCGCGACGCCGCTCGCACGGGCATCGTCAGTGGCGGCGAAGTCGCGGCCTTCGAGCACCGGAATGCCGATCGTGGCGAAGTAACCGCCGCTGATCGCATTCACGTCGACCATGATCACCGAGCGGCCCTCGGGTGTGGTGTAGCCGGGAATTCTGAAGCCGAGGCGTTCCGAATCGCCGGCCAGCGGCACGACCGCGGCGCGCGACGCGGCAGTCACGTCGCTGCGTGCACGCAGCTGGTCCAGCAGCCCATTCACGAACGCGGTGCCGCGTTCGGCGTCGTAGCCGTAGCGCTGGAGCGCGAGGTTCGCGCCGACGAGCCCCGATGTCTGGAATCCCAGGTCGAATGTCGAAGCGTTCCGCAGGCTTCGGGTCAGAAGACCCGCGGTGACGACCAGGGCAATGCTCGCCGCCACCTGCAGCGCGACCAGCGCGCGCGAACTGCGAACGCCCCAGCGGGTGCCGGCCAGCGTCGAGGCCTGCTCGCGCAGCGCCCGCTCGCCGCGGGAGGCGGACCTCCAGGCTGGAATGAGTCCGAACGCCACGCCGGTCGCTACGGCCACGGCGATCGTAAAGAGCACGATGCGAAGGTCGGCGAGTGGCGGGGTGCTCACTTCGTATGGCGCCGCGTCGCCGACGAGGCTGACGATGCCTGCATCCATCCACCGTGCCGCGATCAGGCCAGCCGCCGCGCCGATCAGCGCGAGGCATACGCTCTCGGTCAGCCATTGCCGGATCACGCGCAGGCGGGTTGCCCCAAGCGCGAAGCGGATAGAGGTTTCGCGAATCCGTGACATCGCCCGCGACTGGAGCACGCCGGCAACGTTTGCGCAGGTGACGAGGAGCAGCAGAGTGGTGAGCATCCCCGCAAATGCGATGACCGTTCCGGCTGACTGGCGAATCCCTTCCGGCAGGCCGGACGCCGGAAGCACGGTGTACTGGGCCTCGTCGGCGGCGGTCGGGAACTGGCGGTCCAGTTCCTCCTTCAGCGTCGCCAGCTCGGTGACGGCGTCGCTGGTATTTGCGCCAGTCCGCATCCGCGCCGTGATCGAGAGCCAGCTCCATCCGCGCCGATCGAGCGGCAGGTTCTGCGGACGAACCTGCTTGTACATCGAAATCGTCGCCCAGAACCGCGACGCAAACGCCGTATAACTTCCGGTGAATGTCGCCGGGGCGACGCCGACGATTTCAAACGCGTGCCCGTTGAGATACATGACCCGTCCGATCACGTCGGGCGCCGAACCGAAGAACTCACGCCAGGTCCCGAAACTGATCACGGCAACCGGGTGCGCTCCAAGCGCGACGTCATCGGACGGCTGGAGCATGCGGCCGAGCAGCGACTGAACGCGGAGAACGTCGAAGTAGTTCCCGCTGACGACTTCGCCGTCGATCGATCGCGCCGCCTCCGCCTGCCCGAAGGCGACCGTCGTGTATTGATGCGCGAAAACGCCGTCGAACGACCGGATCCGTTGCCGTACGTCCTGGAACACCGCATAAGAAAACTGCTGCGGTGCGTCGTCGCCGGTCCTGACGATCCTCACGAGGTCGTGAGCATCCGGCACTGGCAGCGGCCGGCGGACCCAGGGCTCCGCGAACCCGAACACGGCGATATTCGCGCCGATGCCGATGGCGAGGAGCGCGACGATAACGACGGTGCTGACCAGGTGCTTGCGCATCATCCGCCCGGCAAAGGCGGCATCCGCCGCGAGGACCGCGATCTGCTCGCGCGGCGCGCGTTTCAGCGCGTCGCCGATCGTCGCCAGCCAGACGCGCAGGAGGCCGCGAATGCCGTGCGCGCGCCAGGCATCGAGCCGCTGATCGCGAAAGTCCGCGGACATCTCGTCGCCGAAGTCGCCGCGGAACTCGGACGGAAACAGCCGCAGCAGCGCGCGAAACAGCCGGTCGGCCAGTGGCTCCTTGTGCATGTTCCCTCGGTTATGGCGTGCCACGATACGTCGCGGTGCGCCATATTGTCAACCCGCCTTCGCGCATAGCGCTCCGGCGCGGCAAGCATGCGGCGAGCCAGTCGCTTGACATACGTCGCGGCGCGACATATCGTTCCACGCCATGGCGAATCGATCGGTCGGCGATCACATTCCGATGTCGGAAGCGATGTTTCACGTCCTGGTGGCGCTGGCGGAGGGCGCCAGCCACGGCTACAACATCATGAAGGACGTCCGCGAGCGCACCAGCGGCGCGGTCAGCCTGAGCACGGGAACGCTCTATGGAATCGTCAAGCGGCTGCTGGCCGATGGCTTGATCGTCGAGATGCGCCGCCGCCCGAGCGCGGACGAGGGTGAACGGAAGCGGCGGCTCTACACACTGACCCCGTTCGGCCGCGAGGTCGCGCGCGCGGAAGCCGAACGCCTCCACCGCATGGTCACGGCGGCCCGCGCCGCCAGCCTGATTCGCGGCGGAGCCTGACGCCTCAGTAGTTCGTCGTCACCGCGGACGGTTTGACGATCAGGTTCTCGATGAAAAACTCCATCATCCGATCCTGATTGACTGCGGTATGTCCGCGATCGGGGCCCACCTGCACCTCGAAGCTCTTCCCCGCCTGCTGCAGCGCGGCGATGAGCTGCATGCTGTTCGAGGGGTGGACGTTGTTGTCGGCAGTCCCGTAATAGAGCATCAGGCGGCCCTTCAGGTTCTTCGCGAGGTTCATCGCGTTTCCGCCCTCGTAGCCTTCACGATTCTCCTGCGGGATCCACATGTATCGCTCGGTGTAAATCGAGTCGTAGTGATACCACGACGTCACCGGCGACGAGGCTGATGCCGCGGCGAACAGATCCGGATGCCGGAGGATCAGCAGCGCCGACGAGTAGCCCCCGTACAAAGTGCCGTAGACGCCGACGCGCGTCTTGTCGATGTACGGACGCGATCCCAGCGCCTTGATGCCCTCCGCCATGTCGTCCATCTCGACCTGTCCGAGCTTCATGTAGATGCTGTCGAGCTGACGCTTCCCCATTCCAGGCGCGGCTCGCGAGTCGAGGTTCACGACGATGAAGCCGTATTCGGTGGTGGCGGTGGGCGTCACGAACGTCTCGCGCGCGGTGTTGCTGCCCGATGCGGGGCCGCCGTAAACCGGCAACAGCACCGGATACTTCTTGGAGGGATCGAACGTCGACGGAAACTGGATGACGCCATGCAGCGTGGTCTGGCCGTCCGCCGCCTTGTAGGTGAACATCTCCGCCTTCTTGAGACCCAGCTGCTCGAACTTGGTCAGATCGGTCTTGGCGATCTCGGCGACGACCTTGCCGCCGCCGTCGACCACACGCGACGCGGGGGGCGACGTGAGCGTCTGGTAGACGTCGACGAAATACTTGTTGTCGGCAGAGATGCCGCACGACGAACGGCGGCGGCGGCGCCGCCGCGGCCTCCGCCGCCAGAAGGAGCCGGCATGCAGCTCCCGACCGTGTGGTTGAACGCGCGATCGGTCAGGCGCACCTCGCCCTTGCCGTCGAGCCCGACGCGGTGCAGCTGCATCTTCAAGTGGTTGTCGCCGCTTCGCGCCGTGTAGAAGACGACGCCGGCCTGCTCGTCGACCTTGACCAGGGTGCCGACTTCGAACGCCGTGTGATTCGTCAGCGGCGTAATCAGCTTTCCGCTGAGATCGTAGAGGTAGAAGTTCGACCAGCCGTTGCGCTCCGATTCCCAGATGAAGCGTCGGTTGTCTTTCAGGAGCTCCATCGACGGACTGTTCTGCACCCAGCCGGTTGGCCACTCTTCCCTGACGATGACCCGGATCGCACCCGATTCCGGATTCGCGGCAACGAACTCCAGGATGTTCTGACGACGGTTCGTACGGTTGAACAGGAGCTCCGAGCTGTCGGCGGTCCAGGAGACCCGGTACACGTAGTGCCCGACCACCGCGTTGTCGAACGGCTTGCCGTCACGGACGTCGATCTTCGTGCTCTTCTTCGAGGCGACGTCGTACACGAACAGCTCGACGATCGGATTCGGCGCGCCGGCCTTCGGGTACGCTTCGACGTCGTTGCGGCTCTGGATCTTCGTCTGGTCGATCTGCAGGTTGTAGTCGATCACCTGCTTCTCGTCGAAGCGGTAGTAGGCGATCCTGCGGCCGTCGGGCGACCACCACATCGCGGTGCGCTGACCGAGCTCCTCCCCGTATACCCAGCTGGCGGTGCCGTACTTGATCCGGTCGCCTTCGCTGCCGTCCGTGGTGATTGCGGTCTCGTCCGCGCCGGCTGCGTCGCTCAGCCACAGGTTGCGATCGCGGTAAAACGCTTTCAGCTTGCCATCCGGAGAGTCGGCGGATGCCGCCTGGCGGCCCCGCTCGACGGCCTGGCCTCCCTGACCGCCACCTCCCCCGCGTCCGCCGCGCCCGCTCGCCGGCGCCGCCGCGTCTCCCAGCGCGGTCGACGCGCGCGAGGACATGTCGAAGCGGTAGCGCTTCCCGTCGTGCGTGTATTCGAAGCTCTTCCCGTCCGCGGCCCACTCCACCGACCGGATCTCACCGGACCGGACCGCGCCGGCAATCTCGCCGCTGATCTTCTGATACTGCTGATAGCCGGGCATGCCCTTCAGTCGGTCCTGGGCGCCGGGGTTCACCTGCAGCAGCACGCCAAGCAACGCGACGGCGGGTACCGCTCTGAGGACGGGGAAGCGCTGAATCACGGTTGGATCTCCTTTAGCGTGTCCGGGACATTCTAATTGAACCGCGGGCGGCCCGATTTCGTATTTGGCCTACGATGCAGGCACGAGTCCCGCCATGTTCGAACAGATCGTCCTTCTAGCGGTCCTGCGCCTCGGCGAAGGCGCCTACGCCATCCCGGTACAGGAAGAGATCGAGCGGCGGACCGGGCGTCCCATCGCCCGCGGCGCGCTGTATACCGCGCTCGAGCGGCTCGAGGACAAGGGCTTTCTGCGATCGCGGATGAGCGCTCCGCTCCCCGAACGCGGCGGCCGCTCCCGCCGATATTTTACCGTCACACCGGCGGGCCTGGCCGCGGTCCGCGCGTCGCGCGAATCGCTGCTGAACCTCTGGCAGGGCATCGAGGGGCTGATCGAGTCATGACCCGCGATCCGCACGCGCCGCCGGCCGCCGCGGCGTGGCTCCTCGAAACGCTGATCGCCTCCCCGTTGCTGCGGGAATCGATTCTCGGCGATCTGTACGAGGAGTATTCGGCACGCGCCGGACGGTCCCGGCTGCGCGCCGCCTGTTGGTACTGGACGCACAGCACACGCATCATCGCAAGACTCGTGATCACCGCGGCGCTGACTCGCCGGCAACCGTCCGCCCGCGTCGGCCCGCCAGTCACCCGTGGAGACTCGCTCATGCGCACCCTGGGACTCGAAATCCGTCACTCGATTCGCGCGATCGTCAAGCGTCCAGCGCTCGCCGGCATCCTGATCCTCACGCTGGCGCTCGGCCTCGGCGCCAACGCCGCCATCTTCGCGCTCGTCGACGCGCTGGTGCTGCGGCCCTTCACCATGCCAGACGTCGATCGCATCGTCATGGTCACGCACACGCGCGACGATGAGGATACAAGCAGGAGACCGTCTCACCCGCGGACTTCATCGACTTCAAGAAACAGATGACCGATGTGTTCGAGCGGTTTGCCGCTTACGACTGGTGGGACGCGAACATCGTCGGGCGCGACGAGCCGGAGGCGGTCACCGGATTCCGTGTCTCCGCCGATTTCTTTCCGGCCTTGGGCGTGCAGCCGGCGCTTGGACGCAACTTCCTGCCGGACGAGGAGACACATGGGCGCCATGAGCGCGTGATTCTCGGATATGGCCTCTGGCAGCGCCGCTTTGCCGGCGATCCGGCGATCGTCGGCAGCAGCGTGCAGATCGAAGGCACGCCGCATGAAGTCGTCGGAATCGCACCCTCCGGGTTCAACTTTCCGAATGGCGCGGAGATCTGGGGCGCGCTCTCGTTCGACGTCAAGACCGCCGGGCTCAGACGGAACCGCTATCTCACAGGGATCGCGCGGCTGGCGCCGGGGAAGACGCTCGACGATGCACAGGCACAGATGGCGGTGATCAGCCAGCGGCTGGAAGGACAGTATCCGGACACGAACCGCGGCTTCCACGCCAAGGTCTATACGCTGGCGCAGGGCATGCTCGACATCGGGCTCGGGCCGATCCTGTCGCTGTGGCAGGCTTCCGCCATCTTCGTTCTGCTGATCGCCTGCGCCAACGTCGCGAACCTGCTGCTGGCGCGCGGCGCCGAGCGTCAGCGCGAGATGGCTGTGCGGCTCGCTATCGGTGCAAGCTCCGCCCGCGTCGTCCGCGAGCTGCTCATCGAGAGCGTGCTGATTGCGCTCGCCTCGGTGCCGGCCGCCCTCGCGGTGGCGTGGATCGGGCTCAAGCTGCTTCGCGACGCCATGCCCGCGAAGATCCAGCGGTTCGTCGCCGGATGGCAGAACATCGACGTCGATCTGCGGCTGTTCCTGTTCACGGCGGCGCTCGCGGTTGCCACGGCGATCGTTTTCGGACTCGTTCCCGCCATCCAGGCGACGCGATCGCGTCTCGCGGAGTCGCTGAAGGAGGGCGGACGTTCGGCAACGTCCGGCGGCGGACGGCTGCGGCTCCGGCGCGGCCTCGTCATTGCGGAACTGGCGCTCGCGCTGCCACTGCTCGTCGCGTGCGGGCTCAGCGCGCTCAGCGTCCAGCGTTTCCTGAACGGCCCGCAGGGATTCAACCCTGACGGCCTGCTGACGATGCAGGTGTCGCTGGCGGAGACGAAGTATCCGGACGAAGAAACCCGCCGGCGTTTCGTCGAGCGGGCGGTGCAGCAGCTCAGGGCGCTCCCCGGCGCGCAGTCCGTCACCGCGATCAACATCATGCCCTCGATTGGCGGCAACAGCGGACGGCCAGTCGAGATCGAGGGAAAGCCGAATCCCGATCCGGCGAATCCGCCCTCCGTCGATTACCGGTCAGCGATCCCGTCCGTGTTCGAGACCTTCGAGATCCCGATCCTGCGCGGACGCGGGTTCACTGACGGAGATCGCGCCGGCACGCAGCCCGTCGCCATCGTCTCGGATTCGCTGGCGCGGCAATACTGGCCGAACGAAGAAGCACTCGGGCGGCGGCTGCGCCTGAACGACACCGGACCGTGGCTGACGGTGATCGGCGTCTCCGGTGATGTCATCCACAACTGGTTCGGCCGCCGGAATTACCCAACGGTGTACCGCCCGCTCGATCAGGCGCCGCCCGGACGCTTCGCGCTGCTGATACGGACGGCCGGGAATCCCAGGCGATGACCGCCGATGTGCGCACGGCGATGCGCACGGTGGATCCGGTGCAGCCGATCTACGAGCTGATCACCATGCGGGAAACGCTCAAGGATCGCACGCTCGGTCTGCGCTACATCGCCGCCATCATGGTGGTCTTTGGCGGCATCGCGCTGCTGCTCGCGGTGGTTGGCGTCTATGGTGTGATGGCGTTCATGGTCACCCAGCGCACGCACGAGATTGGCGTGCGCATGGCGCTCGGCGCGACTCGCCAGGATGTGCTGCGGCTGACCGTCGGCCACGCCGGCCGCCTCACCGCCATCGGCGCCGGCCTCGGCGTGCTGCTCTCGCTGGCGTTGAGCCGCCTGATCGAGGCCGGGCTGCTGGGCGTCATCGCCAGCGATGTCCGCGTCGTCGCCGGCTTCGCCGCGGTCCTCACGGGCGCCGCACTCGCCGCCGGCTACATCCCGGCGCGCCGCGCCGCGACGATCAATCCGATGGTCGCGCTCAGGGCTGAGTAGGGGTCAATCTGACCCCTGAAGTATGATCTTCCGCCGGGCGCGTCGGCGCCCGACGGAGGATGACATGAACACGTTCACCATCATCGGGGCTGCGGCCGCGCTGGCGATCGGGGCCGGATCGGCGGGCTCGCTCGCGCAGGCGCCGCAGGCTGATGAAGCACTGATCAAGAAGGCCCGCGCCATTCACGAACGGGTCATCGCGCTCGACACGCACAACGACATCAACGTTCAGAATTTCACCGCCGAGAGGAACTATACCCAGCGGCTCGACACCCAGGTCAACCTGCCGAAGATGATCGAAGGCGGGCTCGACGTGTCGTTCTTCATCGTCTACGTCGGCCAGGGTCCACTCACGCCGAGGGCTACGACAACGCGTACAAGCAGGCGAGCGAGAAGTTCGACGCGATTCATCGGCTGACCAAGGCGATCGCGCCGGACAAGATTGAGCTGGCGCTCACCGCGGCTGACGTCCGCCGCATCGCCAAGAGCGGCAAGAAGGTCGCGATGATCGGCATCGAGAACGGATATCCGATCGGCGAGGACATCAAGCGCGTCAAGGAGTTCTACGATCGCGGCGGCCGCTATCTGTCGCTGGCGCACAACGGCCACAGCCAGCTGGCCGACTCGAACACCGGTGACAACAACAGCGAGTGGCTCCACAACGGTCTCTCCCCGCTTGGACAAGCAGGTGATGCCGAAGCCAACCGCTCGGGATCATGGTCGACATCTCGCATCCGTCGAAGCAGGCGAACCTGCAGGCGATCGCGCTGTCGAAGGCGCCGGTCATCGCCTCGCATTCGGGCGCCCGCGCGGTCGCCGACCACAGCCGGAACCTGGACGACGAACAGTTGCTGGTGAACCCCACCGGCGTCTTCGTGGTCGGTGGGCCGATGGGTGATGCCGGTCTGACCGGGCGCAAGATCATCGTCGACACCTACGGCGGGATGGCTCGTCACGGTGGCGGCGCGTTCTCCGGCAAGGACCCCTCGAAGGTGGACCGTTCAGCGGCGTACGCCATGCGCTGGGTGGCCAAGAACATCGTCGCCGCGGGACTGGCGCGTCGCGCCGAGGTCCAGGTCGCCTACGCCATCGGCAAGGCCCAGCCCGTCGGTGTTTTCGTGCAGACCTTCGGCACCGGCGTCGTGGCCGACGAGGTGATCCAGAAGGCCGTGCTCGAGGTCTTCGACCTGCGCCCCGCCGCGATCATCCGTGACCTCGACCTGCTGCGACCGATCTACGCGCAGACCTCGGCCTACGGCCACTTCGGCCGCGAGCTCCCCGACTTCACCTGGGAGCGCACCGACCGGGCGGACAAGCTCAAGGCCGCTGCGGGCGTCTGAGGTTTTGCAGTTTCACTGGGTCCCCAGTGAAACCTCACGTTCCCCGGCGAGCTCACCGGAGAATTTCCGGGTGGGGGGAGTGCGGCCGATTCACTGTCGGGACCCAGTCCTCGGGATGCCGCGCCTGTCGCCCCCGGGTGAAAGCATGCGCGTGTGACGACCGGTGAGGGGGAGGAGCAGCCGACGTTGCTCCCGGCGCCCGAGCGGGTGCGGGCCGAGGCGCGCAAGGTCAAGCCGCCCAAGGCGAAGAAGCCGGTCCGCGGGCCGAGGTCGACCCGGTCGCGCGGGTGCTCGTTGACGTACCGCTGGCTCATCTCGACCGGCCCTTCGACTACGCCGTCCCGGAGACGATGAGCGCCGACGCGCAGCCGGGGGTGCGCGTCAAGGTGCGGTTCGCCGGGCAGGACGTCGACGGCTTCGTGATCGCGCGGGCCTCGACCACCGAGCACACCGGCCGCCTCCAGCCGCTGCGTCGGGTGGTCAGCCCCGAGCGCGGTGCTCACCCCCGACGTGGCTGCGCTGACCGGCGCCGTGGCCGCGCGGTACGCCGGCATCCGTTCCGACGTCCTCCGCCTGGCCGTCCCACCCCGGCACGCGACGGTCGAGAAGGAGACGACCGAGTCGCCGCGCTCCCTTCACCGCGGCGGCCCGACCGGAGGGCCTCGCTCGACTATCCGACGGGTCCAGCGGTGTTGACGGACTCGCAGCCGGGGAGTCACCCCGGGCCGTCTGGTCGGTCCTGCCCGGCGACGACTGGGCAGAGGTCCTGGCCGAGGCCGTGGTCGCGACTGCGGCGTCCCGGACGGGGAGCGCTCGTCTGCGTGCCCGACCACCGCGACGTGGCTCGGCTCGATGCCGCGCTCACCGAACGGCTGGGCCAGGGCGGCCACGTGGTGCTGGCGGCGGACTCCGGCCCGGCGAAGCGCTACCGCGCCTTCCTGGCAATCAGCCGCGGGGCGGTGCGCATCGTGATCGGCACCCGCGCCGCCATGTTCGCGCCCGTGCAGGACCTCGGCCTGGTGGCGATCTGGGACGACGGTGACGACCTCCTCGACGAGCCGCGGGCGCCGTACCCGCACGCCCGCGAGGTGCTGCTGATGCGCGCGCAGGAGACGGGCTGCGCGGCCGTGCTGGCCGCCCACGCTCGCAGCGTGGAGGCGGAGTACCTCCTTCGCACCGGGTGGGCCACCGAGGTCCTCGGCCCGCGCGACGCGGTACGCCAGCGCATCTCCGTGCACCTGACCGGCGAGACCGACCGAGACCTCGAACGCGATCCGGGCGCGCGCTCGGCCCGGGTGCCCACCGAGGCGTTCACCCTGCTGCGCGATGCCGTCCAGGCGGGACCGGTGCTCGTGCAGACCCCCCGCGTGGGCTACGCGACCAGGCTCGCCTGCGACCGATGCCGTACGCCGGCCCTCTGCGTCGTCTGCCACGGGCCACTCCGCCTCCGCGGGCCCCACCGTCCTCCCGAGTGCGCCTGGTGCGCCGCCCAGGCGCCCGGATGGAGCTGTGCCGAGTGCGGGGACACGGCCTGCGAGCGCCCGTGCTCGGCGACGCCCGCACCGCCGAGGAGCTGGGCCGGGCGCTGCCCGGTGTCCCGGTGCGCACCTCGTCCTCGGGAGACGGCGTGCTGGCGACGGTCGACGAGAGTCCGGCGATCGTGGTGGCCACCCCCGGGGCCGAACCGGTGGCGACCGGCGGCTACGCCGCTGTGGTGCTGCTCGACACCTGGATCCTGCTTGCGCGCTCGGACCTGCGGGCGACCGAGGAAGCCGTACGCCGGTGGGCCAATGCCGCCGCACTGGTGCGTTCCGCGACCGACGGCGGCCGGGTGCTGTGTGTCGGGGACGCCTCGCACCCGGGGCTGCAGGCGCTGGTGCGCTGGGACCCGGGTGGGCTCGCCCGTCGCGAGATCGAGGAACGCCAGTCCGCCCACCTGCCACCCGCTTCCCGGGTCGCCACCGTCACCGGGGACCCAGCGGACCTCGAGCAGGCGCTGGCCTCGCTGCAGCTGCCCCCCGGGGCGGAGGTGCTGGGTCCGGTGCCGGTCGAGTGGGGGCGGGAGGCGCACGGTGACGAGTCGGTCCGCTACGTCGTCCGGGTGCCCCGCGCCTCGGGCGCCGCGCTGTCCGCCGCGCTGGGTGAACTGCAGGCCCAGCGCTCGACCCGCAAGCTGCCGCACGTCCGCGTCGAGGTCGACCCGGCCGAGCTCGGCTGAGTCTCAGCCGGGGTCGAGCTCTGGTACCTCACCGCATTGCCGCTCGCTGCGCTCGCTGCTCGACCAGCTGTGGTGGCTGCTAGACGGCGTACGTCGACAGCGTGACCCCTGACCGGAAGGAGCGAGCGCCGGTCAGCTGCAGCTGCTCGAGCCGGAACCCGTCGGGGAACAGCCGGCGGCCACGTCCCTGCACTGCGGGGTAGGTGAACAGGCGGTACTCGTCGACCAGCCCGGCCGCGACCATCGCGTGAGCGAGCGTGATGCTGCCGGTCAGGACGATGTCCCCTCCCGGTTGATCCTTGAGCGCGCGCACCTCCTCGACAGCGTCGCCGGACAGCACCGTGGTGTTCTCCCAGCCGGGCTCCGTCAAGGTCGAGGAGACGACGTACTTCTGCACCTGGTTGAGGTAGTCCGTGATCCCGCTGGTGTCGTCGGTCTGGAGCGGCCAGTAGCCGCGGAAGTCCTCGAAGGTCTGCCGGCCGAGGAGCATGGCGTCGGTGTTGGCGTCCTGGCGTCGGACCTCCTCCAGCCAGTCACTCATGTCCTCGGGGCGTGCAGTTTCGGGTTCGAACCAGCTGTCGATCATCTCGATCGAGCCGTCGAGGGTGATGTTCTGGGTCATCGCGAGCGTCCGCAAGGTGGTCCTCGTCTCTGTCGGGGATTTTGTGTCTGGCAATACCGACCGCCGTCGTCCCGTGGACTCATCGCGACGACACGCTCGTGCGGCCCGCTGCCAGCACCCTCCTAGACTGTCCACTCCGCCGCCACCAGGAGGAATTCCTTGTCCATCAGGCCGATCCGGCTCTTCGGCGACCCGGTGCTGCGCACGCCCGCGGTGCCCGTGGTCGACTTCGACAAGGAGCTCCGCACGCTCGTCTCCGACCTGACCGACACCATGGTCGCCGCCCCGGGCGCCGGGCTCGCCGCACCGCAGCTGGGCGTGGGACTGCGCGTGTTCACCTGGAACGTCCACGGCGAACTGGGGCACCTGGTCAACCCGGACCTGACGCTCTCCGAGGAGATCCAGGACGGTCCCGAGGGGTGCCTGTCCATCCCGGAGCTGAGCATCGACTGCAAGCGGGCGTTGTCCGTGGTCGCCCGCGGCTTCGACATGTATGGCGAGCCGGTGACCATCGAGGGGACCGAGATGCTCTCCCGCGCGATCCAGCACGAGACCGACCACCTCGACGGGATCCTGTTCGTCGACCGGCTCGACCGCCAGGCCCGCAAGGAGGCGATGAAGTTCATCCGCGAGGCGGAGTGGTTCGGCCAGCCGACTCCCCAGGTGAAGATCTCCCCGCACGCCACCAACGGCCTCGGGCTGTAGGCCCGTGCGCGTCGTCTTCGCCGGCACCCCCGAGGTCGCGGTCCCCGCGCTGGAGGCGGTCGCGGCCAGCCGGCACGAGCTGGTGGGCGTGGTCACCCGTCCCGACGCCCCGGCCGGCCGCGGCCGCAGGCTGGTGGCCTCTCCGGTGGGCCTGCGCGCCGAGGAGCTCGGCGTACCCGTGCTCAAGCCGGGGCACCCCCGCGACCCCGACTTCCAGGCGGCGCTGCGCGAGCTCGGTCCCGACTGCTGTCCGGTGGTCGCCTACGGCGCCCTGCTCCCGGAGTCCGCGCTGGACATCCCGGCGCACGGCTGGGTGAACCTGCACTTCTCGGTGCTGCCCGCCTGGCGCGGTGCCGCTCCGGTCCAGCACGCGATCTGGGCCGGTGACGAGGTGAGCGGGGCGACCACGTTCCGGATCGTCAAGGAGCTCGACGCCGGTCCGACGTACGGCCTGATGACCCAGACCATCCGCCCCGGCGACACGGCGGGAGATCTGTTGCAGCGTCTGGCCGAGGGAGGTGCCGGCCTGCTCGTGCAGACCCTCGACGGCATCGAGGACGGCACGCTCGAGGCTCGGGAGCAGCCCGCGAACGGGGTCAGCTTCGCGCCGAAGATCACCGTCGAGGACGCCCAGGTCGTCTGGACCGAGCCGGCCGTAGCCGTGGATCGCCGCATCCGCGCGTGTACGCCGGACCCGGGCGCCTGGTCGACGCTCGGCGGGGAGCGGATCAAGCTCGGTCCGGTGCATCTCGTCGGCCACCAGCAGGACGCGCCGGTCGACCTCGAGCCAGGCCAGGTGCACGCCGGCAAGAAGTCAGTCCTCGTGGGCACCGCCACGGAACCCGTGCAGCTGGGTCGGGTGCAGGCACACGGTCGCAAGGAGATGGACGCAGCCGACTGGGTCCGCGGTGTTCGGCTCGAGCCCGGCGCCCGCTTCGGCCAGGAGTAGCGTCGCGCCCATGGCTGCCCGCGCGTCGAGTCCCCGGGCCCGCCCTGACGACGTGGACGAGATCTGCGGCGGGTTGCCGGAGACGACCTTCGGCACGTCGTGGGGTGATGTGCCGACGTGGCTGGTGCCCACGGGGGAGAAGGGTCGTGGGTTCGTGCTCTACCGCAAGCCGCACAAGAGTGCCGTCGACCCCGCCACGGGTGAGGAGTACGACGACCTCCTGGTGATCCGCACGGCCAACCCCGACGACAAGCTGGCGCTCGTCGAGGGCAGCGGGCCGTTCTTCACGATCGACCACTTCAAGGGCTTCAACGCCGTCCTCGTGCAGCTGTCGCGGCTCGGGGAGCTCTCCCGCGAGGAGCTGGCCGAGGTCATCACCGATGCCTGGCTCGCCGTCGCGCCCAAGAAGCTGGTCCGCGAGTTCCTCGGATGAGCCGGGGGCCGAAGAAGCTCCCCGACCGACCGAAGGTGGACGCGGCGCGGCTGACGGCGTACGACGTCATGGTGGCCGTGCGCCAGGACGACGCCTACGCCAACCTCGTCCTGGCCCAGCTCCTGCGCGAGCGCCGGATCGAGGGCCGCGACGCCGCCTTCACGACCGAGCTGGTCGGCGGAACCCTTCGCGGCCTGAGCACGTACGACGCCGTCATCGACCATCTCGCCGGTCGGCGACCAGACCCGTCGGTCCGCGACGCCCTGCGACTCGGCGCCCACCAGCTCCTCGCGATGCGGGTGCCCGATCACGCGGCGGTGACCAGCACCGTCGAGCTGGTGCGCACGCGCGTCGGTCACAAGCCGGCCGGCTTCACCAACGCGGTACTGCGCCGGATCACCGAGCGCGACCTCGATGCGTGGATGGACCTGCTCCAGCCGCCGACGAGTGTGCGCTTCTCCCACCCGCAGTGGATCGTCGACGAGCTCGCCCGGGCCCTGGACCGGCCCGAGGAGCTGGAGGCGTTGCTGGCCGCCGACAACGCGCGGCCGCGGGTGACCTTGGTGGCCAGGCCGGGCCTCGCGACGGTGGCGGAGCTGGCAGCGGCGTTCACCGAACCCGTGGAGAGCTCGCTCTCGCCGGTCGGGGTCACTCTCGAGTCGGGCGACCCCGCAGCGATCCCGGCGGTCCGCGACGGGCGGGCCGGGGTTCAGGACGCCGGCTCGCAGCTGGTCGCCCTCGCCCTGGCGCGGGCGAACGTCGACGGCCCGGACGAGCACTGGCTGGACCTGTGTGCCGGTCCCGGCGGGAAGGCGGCCCTGCTCGCCTCGCTGGCGAGGGAGAAGGGTGCCCGGCTGCTGGCCAATGAGCGCCAGCCGCACCGCGCGAAGCTGGTCGTGCGTGCCCTGCGAGCGACCGTCGGCGATGTCGTCATCGGCGACGGCACCCGACCGCCGTGGGCCGGGAGCACCTTCGACCGGGTGCTGGTCGACGCCCCGTGCACCGGGCTGGGTGCGCTGCGTCGCCGTCCGGAGAGCCGGTGGCGGCGTACCCGGGACGACCTCCGGGACCTGGTGCCGCTGCAGCAGGCATTGCTGCACAACGCCCTGGAGTCGGTCCGGCCTGGGGGAGTGGTGCTCTACGCCACCTGCTCGCCGGTCCTCGAGGAGACGGTCGGGGTGGTCGAGTCCGTCTTGGCGGAGCGACCCGACACCCGCTTGGAGGACACACTCTCGCTGGTCCCGGAGGCGACCGACGCGGAGTCGGCCCACCTCCCGGGCGCCGTTCAGCTGTGGCCGCACCGCCACGGCACCGACGCGATGTTCCTGGCGCTGTTGCGGCGGACCTGACAGGGGTTCAACGAGGCCAGCGGGCTCCGCATGCCGCTCCAGAGGAGTCGAGTGTTTCCCGGGCCAGCATGGCGGGGCGACACGTAAGGAGTGCTGCCGGTGCTGACCTTGCTCCGCGATGGTCTAGTGCGCGACCCCACGGACGGTTGCCGTCTCCACCGGCGCACCACGACCATGATCTGCATCGTCGTGACTACGGGGGGTTGCCATGAGTGAGTCAGGGATTGAAGCCGAGTCAGTGGAACTCAGCGATCCGAATGGTGTGCCGACGCAGAGAGTCGGCGCGCCCCTGCTGAGCAGAACGCCCAACTGGGTGTCGCTTGAGATCCCTGCCGACTGGTTCTGGAAAGAGAGTTTCACACTTCTTGCTCCGGATGGCTCAGCAAACGTCATCGCCAGTACCGAACCGCTCGACCCTGGCATCTCCCTCGACCAATACGCCGAGATCCAGGGGGACCTACTCAGCAAGGAGTTCCCTCAGTACCAGCAGTTCCGTTTCGAGCCAGCGATGATCGAAGGTGTGGCGGAGGCCCGACTGCGCGAGTTTGCCTGGACCCCGGATGACGGTGAGCGTATCCATCAGATTCAGGTCTACGCCGTACGTGACAGCCGTGGGATCACCGCTACGGCCACGACGCCGGAGTCGGCTTGGGAGCCAAATCGTCATCATCTGCAGCAGGCGATCTTCTCTCTCGTGGTTGACCCGACATGAGCACACCCCTATTGCACCCCCCAATCGAGGACGACTATCCGGATGCTGTGCTGACGGACCAGCTGACGCGGTGGTCACGAATGAGCTCCTGGGCCGAGGCCTCGTCCTTCGCGCAGGCACTCGCGGATCGCGACAGCCGGAACGAATCGCGGTTACGAAACGCCGCCGAGGCTGCAGAACGGGCGGGGGACGACAGGACTTGTGTGGTTCGCCTTCAGGCCCTCTCCGCTCTCGTGGAGCTCACTCCGGACGACTGGATACGCTGGGTCACGGCCTTGCTTCGCTTGACGGCAAATGCCCAAGCGGCCTTCCTGCTGTCGCGCTCCCGCCTGGCTGGATCCTCACAATGGGGTGAGCTGGACTTCGCATCACGGGCTTGGCGGGAGTTGCAAGTCAGAACGTCCGCGAGTGAAGCAAACGAGGCGGAGTCTGAGTGGCAGCGCCAACGTGCGTGGTCTGCACTGTTGGCCATGGTGCCACTGGCGCAGGACGAGACGGCGGCGCGTCAGCTCCTCAACCGGATGTGGGAGTGGCGTTCGTCGGACGAAATGTCGCTGGGGTCGCCGACTTTCGACGCATTCGTGGCGGCCACGCAGCAACTCGCGAGCAATGTCCCGGAGTGCCGCGGCCTTGCTGCGCTGATGTTGGCCCGAGACGAGCCGCAGTGGACCCTGCAGGTCCGACCGTTGGACCCCAAGGACGTCGACCTTGTGCAGGCGCGTTTCCACGCCCACTGGGCCCGCCAGGAGTTCCAGCTTGCGATGATAGAAGGTGAACGGTTCGCGTCCCTGGGCGGCTCGTCATTGCTGAAAATGCCGGTCGAGAACGTCATCCGCTTTCAGTGGGCACGCACGTTGACTGAAGTGGGGCGACTCCACGAGGCCGAGGAAGCGTGCGCCGTGGCGTTGGAGCCACTACGTGTCCTCGACCGGGACCTGTCTGCACAGCTGAAAGCGCGTGAAAGCAGCTCGGCTCCTGACCAGGGCACACCTGCTGCGAGTGAGCTCGCGCAGCTGCAGGACCATTGGAGGCTGGTTCGGCAGCTGCGCTGCCTGTACGCGATCGAGCGAGGCCGCACCGCCTACCTACGCGGAAGATTCGATGAGGCTTGGCCGCAGTTCCTTGCCGTGGCGAAGTTGGACCACGAAGTGCTCGACATCCACACGCGTATCAGTCTCGCCCACCTAGGTGTGATTACCGCGCCAGATCTGAGGTCCGCAGCGCGGGAGTTGGTCAAGCTGGACACCTTCACGGAGAAAATCGATGCGGTGATGGGTGGTCAGCTTGATACGGCCCTCATCGAGGGATGCCTGTGGGTGTCGGGTCGATGGGAGTCATCGGACGGAACATGGGATGCCCTGGCTGATTCCGGACTCGACAAACACGAGGCATCGGCGCTTCGCCGCGCGCGGAGCCGCGCACTGGTGCGTGCTCGCGAACTGCTGGCTGCAGTCGGGGATCAGGTGGGTGTGGCACAGCAGATGCGCGCGGCGCTACTGGCCGGTGATGAGCTTCAGGCTGAGGCGTTGGCGGCACACCTGCCCGCTGACCTCGCCCAACGGTGGGACGGGCGAGTCCTCCAAGCCGTCCTCGAACTACAGGCAGGGCGTGACCTCGGTGCGCTCAAGCTCCTCCGCTCGGTGATGGCAGAGCGACGATTCGACACCGATCTGCGCGTGCTCTATGCGCATGCTGCTCTCCTGGCAGGCCACGCGGAAGAGGCTGCTCAGGAATGTCTGGAGATTGTCGAAATGGTTCCAGAGCACATCATGGCGAGAGTTGTGCGTGCAGAGTGCGCCTTCGAGTTGGCCTTGCGAAGCGATCGAGGTGCTGCCCCTCAAGCCTTGGGAGAGCCCGAAGGCCGAACGGCTGAGGCAGTCGCCATGGAGAACGTGCAGGAACTGATCCTTGCGGTCGCCGACTACCACGAGGCAGCGCGTCTCGACTACCGCACCAAGGAGTTCCTGCGGCTCGGCTACACACATGACGGTCAGCCCTCGGGGTCGGACTTCCTGACGCCACGCCAAGTGATGCAGGTTTGTCGTCGCGGACTCCACGCGGCGGTTATTGCCCAAGAGGGCCTGGATCGGCTCGGCCTTCGGCGTGATCGTCAGCTCGAACGACAGGCAGCACATCTGGTGCGCTATATGCGGGCCCATAGACCGCATCGTGTGTGTGAGAGCTGCAAACGGCCTCACCCAAGTTGGTTGGCGGAGCGGCTGCACCGGGGATGGCACCTGCTCAATCGCGATGAGGCCGCTCGGTTGTCCCACCTGATGACCGGATACCGGTGGGCAAGCCGCCGGCGCTTCGCTCGGTTCGTATTGCTCGTGACGATGGGAGTGGTCCTCAGCGGAGCTGTTCTCTTCGACGTGGGGCAGATCAACGAAAGGGTCGACGGCCTGGCAATGACGACTGTGCGCGTTGCCGTGTTGGCTGCAGGCCTGGTCCTGATCTTGATCCCCTTCGTGCGTACGGTGAAAGTTGGCGTCTTCGAGGTTCACCGCCCGGACCGCGCCCCACCGATCAACGGCCGCTCCAAGGCGTTGCGTGCCAGCGTGGTGCTCCAGCGCAATGCCCTCCTCGCCGCTACCTCATCAGTCGTGCCGAGCATGTCCGCGAAGTTGGAGGAGCCTGGCCGCCCTTCGAGCGGCGTCCCACTGTCCGAGCCCGAGTCCCCATTTCGCCACGGAGGCACTGACGCCCTGGACAGGCAGCAGAAAAGCGATGTCCCCATTTAGCCCCAGAGGCACTGACACCCTGGGCATGCAGCAGAAAGCGATCAGGGCTAGCGGGCGCCCTGGTTTGACCACGCCTGTGATGGGCACCCCTAGGATCTGGTGTCACCATGGCTATCCAGATCACACCGAGCATCCTCAACGCCGACCTGTCCCGCCTGGCAGACGAGGTCGGCCGGATCCCGAGCGCCGACTGGGTGCACGTCGACGTGATGGACAACCACTTCGTTCCCAACCTGACCATCGGGCTACCGGTCTTCGAGAGCCTCGCGAAGTCGACCGAATTGCCGTTGGACGCGCACCTGATGATCGAGGACCCCGACCGCTGGGCACCGGCGTACGCCGAAGCAGGTGCCGGCTCGGTGACGTTCCATGCCGAGGCCGCGCAGGCGCCGGTGCGTCTCGCCCGCGAGCTGCGCGCGAAGGGTGCCAGGGCCGGGATGGCGCTCAAGCCAGACACACCGGTCGAGCCGTTCGCCGACATGCTGGGCGAGCTCGACATGCTCCTGGTGATGACCGTGGAGCCTGGGTTCGGCGGCCAGAAGTTCCTCGACCTGTGCCTGCCCAAGATCCGACGGGCCCGTGAGCTGATCTCCGCTGCCGGCCTCGAGGTCTGGTTGCAGGTGGACGGCGGGGTCTCGCTGGAGACCATCGAGCGTTGTGCCGAGGCCGGGGCCGATGTGTTCGTCGCCGGTTCGGCTGTCTACTCCGCAGCGGACCCCGACTCGATGGTGGCCGAGCTGCGCGCCACCGCCCAGGGTGCGTCCCAGGGCGGCTGACTCTCCCCCTTAGAGGAACCGCAGATTCCGGGCAAAAGGTGCGTGACCCGGGGCACAGTCGCTCGTTGGGGCTGCAACGCCGCCTGGTGCTCCGGCCGACCGGAGCCTTGGACCTCGGGCGGCCCGGGCAAGGAGAACCTGAGTGCGACTGCGCATCCCCACATCCCTGGCAGCCGCTGCGGCTGCCGTCATCGCGTTCGGCCTCGCTGCGCCGATGGCCGCCAGTGCCGCCCCCGGGCAGGCCGACCTGTCGCCGTACCTCACCAAGCAGCTCAGCTCCCTGACGGGCAAGACCACGGTCCTGGTGCACGGAGGGACCCTCGCTGACGCCAACCGCGCCGTGTCGGCCACCGGCATGACGAAGACCGTCACGTTCCGCAAGATCGGCGTTGTCGGCGCACGCGGCACCAAGACCCAGATCCAGGCCCTGCGCACCAAGAGCGGCGTGGAGTACGTCGAGGCCGGCGCGCAGCCGATCCGCTTCTTCCAGGACACCTCCAACAAGGCGACCCGCGGCTACGAGGCGACCCAGACGGTCACCGGGGCGGACGGCAGCCTGCTCACCGGCAAGGGCGTCTCGGTCGCAGTCATCGACTCCGGAGTCGACCCGACCCACCCCTACCTCAAGCAGAGCGGCGGTGGCAGCGCCGTCGTCGCCAACCTGAAGACCCTGTGCGACCCGACCGAGAGCCTGTGCAGCGTCCAGAACGTGCCCAACTCCGTCGACACCGACACCCTGTCCGTCGGCGGCCACGGCACCCACGTGAACGGGATCGTCGCCGGACGCCCGACGACGCTGACCTCCGGGGAGAAGCTGCAGGGCGCCGCCCCCGGGGCCAAGCTGGTCTCGCTCTCCACTGGTGCCGGGATCGTGATCCTCGGCGCCGACGCGGCCCTGAACTGGGTCCTGGAGAACCACAAGGCACCTTGTGGTGCGGGCGTATCAGCGGCCACCTGCCCGCCGATCAAGGTCACCAACAACTCCTACGGCCCCTCCGGCGGCGGTGCGTTCGACCCGAACTCGGCGACCGTGAAGCTGCAGCGCGCGCTCGCGGCCGAGGGTGTCGTGACGGTGTGGGCGAACGGCAACGACGGCGGCGACGGCTCCGCCAGCCTGTCCAACCCACCTGGGATGGACCCGACCGGCGGGATCGTCTCCGTCGCGTCGTACAACGACCTGGACAACGGAACCCGCGACGGCAAGGTCTCGGAGTTCTCTTCGCGCGGCAAGTCCGGCGACCAGTCGACCTACCCCGACATCTCGGCGCCGGGCGAGAACATCACCTCCTCGTGCCGCCTCTACCTGGTGATCTGCTCGACCGGCCTGGACCCACGCAACGGTCCCGGGCCGCTGGACATCGGCACCTTCAACACGATCAGCGGCACCTCGATGGCGGCACCGCACATTGCCGGCATCGCCGCCCAGCTGTTCCAGGCCAACCCGTCGGCGACCCCGACCCAGGTCGAGAACGCGATGAAGACCACTGCCTACAAGTACGCGGACGGTGCGGCCTACGAGAGTGGTCCGGTGGGCACCACCAGCTTCGACAAGGGCTACGGCCTCGTCGACGTGGTGGCTGCCGCGGCAGCGGTGCGCTGACCGGATTACCCCCGAGTTGGAGCTCGGTGCCGTTGCTCAGACGGCACCGAGCTTCTCGGGGTTGCGGATGGCGTGCAGCGCCGTGATCTGGTCGCCCTCGACGCTGACGAAGATGACGCCGTCGATGCCCTCCGGGTTGTTCGCCACGATGGCGGCCTCCCCGTTGACCTGCCGCAGCTCGAACCCGATCTGGGCGCTCTCGGGCTTGCCCAGCGCACCGGCCAGCCAGCGCAGCACCTTGTCGGCCCCACGGATCGGCCGCAGCGCCGCCTGCCTGAGCCCGCCGCCGTCGGTGACGAGAACGACGTCCGGGGCGAGGACCTCCATCAGCGAGGTGATGTCACCGCCGCTGGCAGCCGCCATGAAGTGTTCGGTGATCTCGCGGTGCCGCTCCTGGTCGACGACCTGGCGCGGCCGCCGGGCCTGCACGTGCGACCGGGCGCGATGGACCAGCTGTCGCACCGCCGCCGGGCTCCGGTCGAGTGCCTCGGCCACCTCCGGCGCGGCCAGGCCGAACACCTCGGTGAGCACGAACGCGGCACGCTCGAGCGGGCTCAGCGACTCCAGCACGATCAGCATTGCCATGGACACCTCGTCGGCCAGCTGGGCCGCCGCAGCACCGTCGGCGCGGGGGTCCGGGTCGCTCGCGACGGGCTCTGGCAGCCAGGGTCCGACGTAGCTCTCGCGCCGCGTGGCCAGCGTGCGCAGCCGGTTGAGTGCGAGCCGGGTGGTGATCGTGAGCAGATAGGCCCGAGGTTGGCCGATCGTGTCGTGGTCGACACCAGACCAGCGGATCCAGGCCTCCTGTACGACGTCCTCGGCCTCCACCCGACTGGCCAGGATCCGGTACGCCGCCCCGATCAGCGTCGAGCGGTGCTCCTCGAACGCCTGCGTCGCGTCGGGTTGGACAGGATCGGTCGTCATCAGGTCCTCCTCCTTGTCAGCGAGGCGCCAGGTCGCACTGGTTCTTGAACCCCTGGCTGGTCAGCCCGAGCGCTGAGTTGGTCCGGGAGAAGAGATTCTCCGCCGAGATTGTCGCAGTCAGCTCGACCAGCTGGGCGTCGTCGAGGTCGGCGCGCAGCGCCTCGACCATCTCGTCGGTGACCGTCGGGGGAGTCGCGGTCATCGCCTCGGCGTACTCGAGGACCTTGCGCTCCAGCGGGGTGTAGACGTCGCTGTCCCGCCAGCGGGTCACCTGCTCGAGCTTCTCGATCTGCATTCCATTGGTCCGGGACATGTAGTAGCCGAAGTCCATGCACCAGCTGCAGCCGATCTGGCTCGCGACCGAGAGGTTGGCGAGCTCCTTGAGGCCGTCCTCGAGCGCGGACCACTTCTGCGAGGCCATCCCGAAGCGAGTGACAGCGGTCAGCACCTTGCGCTGGTGGAGCATCGCCAGCATGGGCTCGGCCTCGAGACCGAACTGACGTCGCGAGTACGCCTTCATGATCGTGGCGAGCAGGCTGCCCGGGTGCTCCAGGGGAACGCGGGCGGTCTCGGGTGAGCTGGTCTGAGTGGTGGTCGTCATGACTGGCCTCCTTGGTGGTGGGTCCGTGTTTGCGAGTAGGACCCGCCGGCAGAGTCAGGTGTGACATCTGGCTGTGGCATCGGGACTGTGACATCGGGCCTGTGACATCGGGCCTGTGACATCGGGCCCGTGACGTCGGTGAGCGATGTCACGAGGCCGCGCGGCCCCCGCTGTGGCAGACTTGCGGTGACGAGTGAAG
>CAVVIH010000006.1:0-1152500 GCA_963748295.1 uncultured Acidobacteriota bacterium
AGCGAAGCGGTCTTCGTCGACGACGATCGCGTGCTGGCGGTCGATATCCACGACGAGCACGCCGATGTTCGCGAAGTCCATGTCGACGATCCGGACCGCGCGGTGTGGGAGCGCCGCATCAGCGGAATCGGCAATCCTGTGCTCTCCTACCGATCGGCGACGCGGCGGTGGCAGCTGATTGGCGTCGACAACCGGGGAGGCATCGTCCGCGCCGCCGCGGCGCTCGGCGAGGGAAACGTCGACACGACGCGCTGGGCGCCATCACCCGATCGCACGAGGTGGCCGCAGGTCATCGCCGCGTCGGGGAATCAGGCGCTGGTCGTCGAGACCAGGTACCCGGTGTTCGATGACCCACGGCTCGGCCTGATTCTCTCGTTGATGCAGGGACTCCGGATGGAGTCAACGTCTGAGCCGGGTGGACGCCACCGGCCATACCGAGCTGGCGACGACGCGCTTCCTGGCGCAGTGCCTCGCCTCGCTGGTGCCTGACGAGAGTCTGACGTGCAGCGTGTTCGACGGCACGCGGACCCGATTCGCCGCGCTCGACGCCGCAACCAGCAGTGTCACGGCGATGACGTGGCTTCCCGGCAGATTTGCCGGCACCACGATCTCGGACGATGGCTGGATGAGCGGGTGGCTCGGGAGCGAGGCGGTGGCCGTTCTCGGGCCGTCGACGCGCGAGGGGCTGCGGCTTACCGATGGGGCGCGGCCGCGCGGCGCAGCTCGTCGCGCACGGCAGCACGCTGGCCGCGATCTACGGGGAGCACGGCTCGAGGCCGAGTCGGTACCGGCTGCACTCCGATCACCTGCGCGCGGCCGGGCGATGACGCCTACTTCCGTTCCTGCGTGACCCGGAGCACTTCCTCCAGAGTGGTCTCCCCTCTGCCACCAGCAGCATGCACTCTTCGCGGAGCGTGCGCATGCCGGCGCGCCGCGCCTGCTCGAGCAGCCGCTGATCGGGCGCGCCTCCGAGAATCAGCTCGGCGCAGGTCGTCGGACATCCGCATCAGCTCGAACAGCGCGACACGCCCGCGGAACCCCGTGCCACGGCAGTCGTCGCACCCTGCCCCACGGTAGATCACGTCGGCATCACCCTCGCGGAACATCGCCCGGAGCGCGGGCGGCGTGTTGATTCGTGGAACGGCACGGCGCGGCAGATTCTTCCGCACCAGCCGCTGCGCGACGATCCCGAGCACGCTCGACGCAAGCAGGTACGGCTCGACGCCCATCTCCAGCAGCCGCCAGACGACGCGACGCGCCGCCCGATGCAGCGTCGACAGCACGAGGTGCCCGGTCAGCGAGCCTCGAGGCGGCTCGGGCGTCTCGCGGTCGCGGATCTCGCCGACCATGATGACGTCGGGGTCCTGGCGCAGACGCCCGCAGGCCCGCGGCGAAGTGAACCCGGCGCGCTCGCGCCTGCCCCTGCGATCACCCCCGGCGACCGGCTCGACGGGTCCTCGATCGTGACGATGTTGCCTGCCGCTCTCGACCAGCGTCGCCGAGCGCAGCATAGAGCGTGGGTCTTGCCGCTGCCGGTCGGGCCGGTGAGAGGACGATCCCTTCAGGGCGCCTGATCAGGTCACGAAACCATTCGAGCGTGGTCGCCAGTTCAGGCCGAGCGGCATCGAGGTGCGTGCCGCATCCCCCGCCGTCGACCAGCCGCAAACAGGTTTTTCGCCGTGCACCGTTGGATAGCGTCGACGAGCGGAGATCGATGCTGCTTTCGTCGCACCGTCGCGCTGAAGCGGCCGTCCTGCGGGAGGCGGTGCTCCGCGATATCCATGTTCGACAGCACCTTGATCTCGCGCGATCTACCGCCGGCGCGAGCGCGCTTTCAAACTGCGCGATGTCGCGGAACGTGCCGTCCACGCGGCCCCTGGATCCTGAAATGATCCGGCCTCGGCTCGAAGTGGATGTCGCTGGCGCCATCCCCGGCGGCGCGCGCGATCACCCGCTCGAGAATCGAAACGGCGGACTTCTCGGCCAGTTCATCGCGACGCGCGATCTCGAGCGAAGGCGAATCGAGCACGACTGCTTCCGCCGGCTCCTCGAGCGACTGGACGAGCCACTCGTCGCGATAATAGCGATCCAGCGCGGACAGGATCTCTTCTTCGAGCGCGAGCACCGTCTGCACTTCGCAGCCGGAGGCGAAGCGGATGTCGTCGAGCGCGCTGAGATCCTGGGACTCGCGAGTGCCACGATCAGCGTCGTGCCGATCTTCTGGAGAGGAAACGCCGTGTGACGGCGGGCCACCTTCTCCGGCAGCGCGCTCAGCGCCTCCGCTTGTACCGTGTGGGCGTTGACGCGGACCGTCGGAACACCAAGCTGCTGGCTCAAGGCCTCGAGCACGGCTTCCGCCGTCACGAAGCCAAGCTCCACCAGAATGTGGCCGAGGCGGTGGCCCGTTTTCGCCTGCCGCGCGATCGCAATCTCGAGTTGCTCCTCGGTCAGCAGTCCACGATCGCGGAGCAGTGCGCCCAGCGCGGCGACGCCGGGCTTGCCGCGGGCGGGATGCGCACGCCGGCCCTCACCGGGATCGCGCCGGACGGGACCTGCCGCTCCGCGGCGCGGCTCAGTCTTGCCGGACGCTCGTGATCGACCGACCACTCGAGAGACATTGTGTGAAGTCCTGGGGATTTCGCGCCGTGCGCGCCACGAGCGCAGCGGTAAGCTGGAGCAACAGGCACGCCAGGTGAGGTAAAGCCTGTTTAGGCTCGTGCAGGCAATGCGTTCAACGGGAAATGTCGCTCGCCGACACTCGGCGCGGATGTCCCGTCTGAGAACAGGAGACCGTTTTTCGTTAATCCGGCGCTGATCTCATCAGCTCATCCGTTTGATCTGCACGTAGAGAGGCCCGACGCCGAACATCATCGTCATCAAGTACGTGCCGCGGCCCGCCTTGTTGATCGCTTCGAAGAACAGCTGCTGGTGCGGCTCGAGGGTGAAGTCGACGCTCTTCCACACGAGCGTGTTGTGGATCCGGAGCCGGTGCGGTCCGGGCTCGAGCTCTCGCGTAACCGAATCGCCCCACATGAGCGTCGCCACCCACTCGCCGTCGATCGAGACTTCCAGCTGCCGCGAGCCGAAATCTTCCTCCGAGGTGCGTGTGATCGTCACGGCCGACGGAAACAGCTCGCCCACCTCGCTCAGGCGATCGAGACCGTCGTCGACGAGCGACTGCATCGACCAAGCGTAAACCAGAAACTTCGGACGGCGCGCTCAGCGCGAAGAGCCGATCGCCAGCCCGTCAGCCGCGCGCCGGACGATCGCATCGCGCTGCAGCCGGCTCAAGGTGTTCAGACCGGTTTGAAGATGTTTGACGGCCGCGTTGAGCTCCTTGCGTTGCGCGGTCGTGAGCGCGGCGCGCGGAAACTCGAACATGAACACGTGCCCCGACCATTCCTCTCCCGCCCAGAGCGGGTCGATCCAGACGTATGGCCGATCCGTGCCGATGCACGACCAGCCGTCTGCTCCTTCAATCGGGCTGGATATCGAGGGGGAGGCGCGCTCGATCGTACGATCGAGCTCGACGAGCACTTGCTCGCAGAGGAAGGCGCGAACGTGCTCGTCCAGATCGGCGAGGCACGGAAGGCTCCAGAGCCGCTGGCGTATCCCGCGCGGGCGCGTGCGGCGAGGAGCGCCCGCGGCACGATGACCATCCGGTGAAGCGCGACTTGCGTGCGCGGCAGCGCCGGTGCGTAGCAGGCATGGCCGAGGACCTGCGCGAAGCGATCCGCTTCGTTGTGAAGTGCGGTCCGCAGCTGATCGCTCCGGCCCGCGCGATCGAGGGTCTTCCAGATCCGGCGGCGCGTCCGCGCCGCGGCAAAGAAGCGCAGGCCGGATGCCTTGGTGGCGTGCTCGAGCGCGGCCTCGCCCTCGAGGGTGGCCAGCCAGCGGACGAGCGGAGGGCGGGTCAGATGGCCGCGATACGCCAGCCGCCCGCGTTTGACCTGAAACCAGTGCATTTCAGTAAGCAATCTGCCCGTGCGAGCTTCATGCCCGGCGCGGCATGGTCAAAGTGCGCACGTTTTTGCGCGGGCGACGCCGGACCGGCGACGAATTTGCGCTCTCCGGAACAATTACGTGCGGACGCACGATCGGCGGAGCGTCTGCGCTACCATCAGTCTTTGGAGGGAAAGTCGTGGACGACCTGCATTTCGAGGGGGACCCGGCAATCGACAGCACGCGCCGGCGCCTCGAACGCGTCATGAAGGAAGAACCCCGTTCGGAGTGGAAGTGGATGGCCGCGCTGGCGGCCGGCGCCACCGCGCTGCTGTTCTGGCAAGCGCGACGGCGCCGGAGGAACGGGAACGAAAGCGGGGAGAAACGCCTCCCCGCCTGAAGTCTTAGAACCCTACCCTAACGCCGAACCGCAGAATGCGCGGGCTCAGGTTCTGCGTCAGCCGGCCGAACGCACTCGACGTGATGTTGCGCTGCCGATTGAGCTCGGTGTTCGCGTTCATCACGTTGAACAGGTCCGCCACCAGCTGCACGTTCAACCGGTCGAACGAGAAGTTCTTGGCGCCCCGCAGATCGAGGTTCCACAGATCGTCGAAACGGAACGTGTCGATCTCCGGCGAGACCAGCACCCTGATCGTGCCATCCAGACCGAGCGCGGCCGGCTGGAAGATTGGATACGGGTTGCCTTGCCGGGCGAACAGGTTGCCGGCCACCTCGAACCCATGTCCGAGATCGTAGGCGCCGTTCACGTTCACCTGCCACTTGCCGTTCACGAACACGTCGCCGGATCCGCTACCGGCGCTGCGCGGCGCGAGCGCCCCGCCGTCGTTGAGCGAGCTGCTCTCGTAGCGCGTCGGGTTGCCGAGGAGGTTGCGCGCCGGCGAGTCGTCGTAATGCTCCCGCGGGTTGTTCCACGCGAACCCCGCACGCATCATCCACCGGCTCGACATCCGCTTGATCACCGACAGCTCGAGGCCGTTGTAGCTGGTGTGATACCCCTCGTAGTTCGTCAGCTCGCGGCCGTTGCCGTTGGCGGCCACCAGCGCCGCGTCAGGAGCGAACGTCGGGACGCTGTAGGTCTGATCCATCCGGCAGCGTGCCGTTCAGCGTGCCGTTCTGGTTGTAGTTCGCCACCGTCAGTCCCCGCCACGGAATGAAGACGAGGCCGAGCGGATCGGCGGCGCCGCTCAAGCCGACGTAGTCGTCGATCGGCTCCAGCTGTAATTGATCTGGATCGCCAGGTTCGGCATCAGCTCGCGTTCGACGCCGATCACGATGCCGGTGGTCACCGGCGGCTTCAGATCGGGATCGATGGAATCGGCGGATACGACCGAACGCGGGTTCGTCGGATTGAATCCGCCGCCCGGCCCGATGAACGGCAGATCGAGCCGCACTTCGTTCGCCTGGGCGAACAGGTCGCCGTTGAGATCCTCCCAGGGATAGTCGACGTAGCCGGCATTCGCGCTGGGGTTCATGAATCCGACCGTGCTCGCATCGAGCTGTCCGGCGTAGCGGCTGAAGTTCGCGCGAAGCAGCGTCTTGCGCGCGTCATCGAGCGCGAACGTCGCGCCGATGCGCGGATGCAGCGTGTTCCAGCTGAACGGCGCGTCATATCCCGCGAACTCGATCCCGGGCACGAGATCCGGGAACGCGCGGTTCGATTCGGTGGTGGCGGCCAGCGCCGCGCCGGTCTGTCGATCGAAGCGCAGGCCGAGATCGAGCGTCATCCGTCCTTTGCTGAACGTGTCGCCGACGTACATGCTCAGGTACTCGGTCCGGTTCGTGCCATCGCCGTTGCGGTAGATGCGTGCCACGCGGTTGGTCAGCGAGTTGTCCTGCGCCTGGATCATGTTGCCCGGCCAGAGGGTCTGACTGGTCGCGTCGTGACGCCGCCAGCCGAGGCCGAACTTGAAGTCGTGGCTGCCGCCCCACGCGGTGCGGAAGTGGTTGCCGTCGAAGTTCAGGATGTGCTGCGGCCGCAGGAACCGGAGCGCGCGCGTCGTCCCGAACGCCTGTCCCAGCCGCGTGCTGACCGACGCCTGATCGTCCAGGCCGCCTGCCGGCTCGAGGCTGAACCCGGTGCCGTAGTACGCATACTTGCTCGACAGGAACAGGTTCGACGAGAACACGTGGTTGTTCTCGAATTTGAGCAGGCCGTGCGGCGCGCCCTCGGGATACCGGTTGCCCTGGTTCCAGGTCGCGGTCGGTGCGAGCACCTGCGCGTCGCCGGTGCCGCGTCCATACTTCACTTTCTCGCCGTTGAACCAGAGCACGCTGATCATGTCGCTCGGCAGCGCCTGCCAGTTCCCCTTGATGTTGTAGGTCTTCAGGATTGTTCGATCGAGGATTGCGCCCGCCGATCGAATCAGCCGGATGTCCTGCTTCGTCCACGAGCCCCACACCCACGCGCGATCGCGCAGAATCGGTCCGCCCAGGTCGAAGCCGTAGTCCGAGATCTGATCGTTGTGGTCCGCGGTCTCCGGTGTCACACCCAGGGCCGCGAGCTCGTCAGGCACGTTCGAGGCCTCGAGGCCATCGTTCGTAAAGTAGCCACGCGCGGTGCCGCGAAACTGATTGGTGCCGCGCTTGACGACAAAGTTGAGGCCGGCGCCGCCGGTCGGCTGACGGATGTCGTTGCCGGAGGTCGAGATCTGAATCTCCTGGAACGCATCGAAGTCGAAATAGGTCGGCGAACCGCCCGTCGCGGACATGTCGGTAATCATCACGCCGTCCATCGTCCAGACGGTGTCGTAGCGGCTGCTGCCTTTCGACGCGAAGTTCGACTGCTGGCCGGTCTCGTTCCCGGCGATGTTGACGCGATCCATCTGCACGCCCGGAACGGTGCGCAGCAGCGCCCACGGATCGCGAGAGGTCGGAATCTTGCTCAGCTCGTCCTGGGTGAAGTTGGTGGCGGTGCCTGTCGCTTTCGAGTCGACGATCGGCGAGGCGCCCTCGACCGTGACCGTTTCCTGCACCGACGCCACGCGCATCGAAAACGGCAGGTCCACGTTCGATCCGACGATCACGACGATGTCGTCACGGACCATGGTCGAGAATCCGGACAGCTCCGCGGTGACCTTGTAGGTTCCGGGCGGAACGTTCAGGAACCGGTAGCGCCCATCCTCGGCTGTCACGAACGTCAGGGTTCGATCGGAACCAGCCAGCGTGACCGTCGCGCCGGGCAGCACGCCGCCCTGCTGGTCCTGGACGACGCCGCTGACCGTGCCGCTCTGCACTTGTGCCGATGCCCGTGGCGCGATCGCCATCATCAGCGCAAGCAGCAGCAGACAAACTTTTCGCATGGTTAACTGCTCCTTGTGATTGGCCGTACACGGGTGCCGGACGTACCGGACTGCCGGAGAGAGCAGCCCGTATGCCACGACGCGAGTAGCAGAAAGACCGCATTTTCATTGGCTCGATCGCGAGCGTCCGAAAACGGCGGTTCAACCGGTTAAATCACCGCTCGCGTGACGAACGGCGTGACGACGAGTGCGCGATGCGCCGGAGTGATGAACGCTGTGATCGATGACGCGAGCGCGGAATTCATCCCTGACCAACGGGTGTTCGACGGTGATCAACCCGCGCCGCTGCCGAAGAACCAAGTCATTGTTGGACGGATACACCCGGCGAAGGTTCAACTCGCACAGTTTCGACACGGTCCAATCTGTTGAATCGCTGCTGCGTGCCGATCCATTTGGGAGTTGGCGCCGAGGCGCCGCGGAACAGGGAGTTGGGAGGTCGCCGACGCGCGCGCGAGAGTGTTTGGCGCGCGTAGGCGGGGGAGTTACAGTGTTTGGCATGACGCCGGGCGAACAGGAAGCGGTGCGCGCGTTCCGGCGACAAGCCCAGGACGTTCGGCGTGCGCTGGCCGCGCTGGGCGACGAGCAGACCTCGGGCCGGCGGATGGTCGACGGCTACATCGAGGTCGACCGCTGGCTCGAACGCTACCGCCGGCTCTGCGTCCCGGTCCGCCGGACGTTTCTTCCGCACGACAAGGCGAGCTTCAAACAATCCTCGGCGATTCTGCGCGCGCTCGCCGACACCGAGCTGCGCCGCGCGGCCGACGGGGCAAGCGCGGCGTATCAGGCCGTCATGGAGGAGCTCGGCAAGGAGGCGGTGCTCGGCGGACGCCGCGTCAGAGGCACCGAGATGGTGAAAGCGTGGCTCGACGCGGCCGTGTTCTACGACAGGTACTGAAGGCCGAAAACCTTACGACGAGATGCTTGCGTCGCTTGGAAAGGCGGTTGAGGGGCTCGCCGCCGAATACACCGAAGATCTCGCGCGCGCCGTGCTGCTGCTCGACGAGGTCGCCGCGCAGGCGCTCGGCGAACCGCTCATTCTGCCCGACCCCGAACCGGCAAAACCTCCGCCGCCGGAACCCGGACGTTTGAGCCGGTGGTGGCCGCGGCTACGGAAACCGTGAAGGTCAGCGGCCGGTGACGCGGTCGGATGGCGATGACAGTCCGATCAAGCTTGTTCGCACCGGAAACTCCGGATTCTCCGGCACGATGTCGTCGAACGCGTATCTGATCCGCTCGACGACATAAGCGATCTGATCGGGCAGATCCAGGCGCGTCAGCACGATCGTCGCCGTGCCGCGTCCGGTGACCGACCCCTCCGCCCACGCCTGCCCCGCCTCTCGCGAGACCCGCGCGAAATCGCTGGTGAAGACCTGCAGCTGGCCGCCGTCCTCCAGCGTGAACGGCGCGCTGAGCGCAACGGAAAGGCGCCCGCGATCGGGAACGATCACCGTTCCCGCACGAATCGTCAGCGTGCCCGCGAGGAACGCCGATTTGAGCCGCTCGTCTCCAATCGTTACCAGCCCTTCACCGAGATCGTCGTTCGCGAACAGCGCCGACAGATCGATCTCGTCGCCCGGGACACAGGGCATGCAGGCAATCAGCGCGTCGACGGCGCCGCTGTCCGCGTTCACCACGGCCATCTGAAAACCATCGCCCTGAATCTTCAGCTTGGCGGTGTTCGAGACACCGCCGGCGAGCGGGAACACGGTGATCGCGCCGGTCAGCGGTCCGCTGAGGAAGTGCGCATCCGCGTTGACCGACACCGCGCCGAGTGCCGCCGCCAGGACCGTGAGGCCGATTGATACACGAAACAGCGTCATGGCGTGCCGTTGATCACGGCATGTGCCAGGGACCCCAACTGAAAAAAGCACGCGTTTTTGGCGAAGAATCAGAGCGGCTGAGGCTGCGACGGTAATGGCTGAGTTTCTAACCCGTCCATTGGGCACCTCTGGCGTATGGCAATCGAACCCAGCCATTATCAACAGCCACTCACGGCAGACAGGCTGAAACTTGTCGGGTCAGAGTCCCTCGAAGTACACTCTAGTTCAATTCGTGACGCACACGGAGGGATCGATGCGCTGGCTGACGGCTCTTCTCATCGCAGTGACCGCACTGGCCACGGCCGCGGGCCTGGCGCAGCGGGGCGGCCGGTCCGACCGGGGCCAGCGCGTCCAGCCAGGTCAACCATGCCCGGCAGGCATGACCGAAGTGCGGCCCGGCGACTGCCAGCCTCCCGAACTGCCGCCCCCCAGCATCGTCGACTACCGCCCGAAGTCGACCGTTGTCGCCGACGAGCATCCAGTTCCTCGCGCGAAGTATCCGCTCGTCGACATTCACAACCATCAGAACGTCAATGCGGAGAACGTCGAGCGTCTGATCAAGGAGATGGACGAGCTGAACATGCGGGTGATGGTGAATCTCAGCGGCGGCAGCGGCGATCGCCTGATGCAGAACCTCGAGTTCATCAAGAACAGCCCGCACAAGGATCGCTTTCGTCTGTTTGCGAACGTGGCGTTCAACGGCGTCGGCACGCCGGGATGGAGCGAAAAGGCGGCCGCCGATCTCGAGGCCGGCATCCGTGCCGGCGCAATCGGCCTGAAGATCTTCAAGCAGCTCGGGCTGCAGCAGCGCAAGGCCGACGGCTCGCGGCTGAAGATCGACGATCCGGAGCTCGATCCGCTCTGGCAGGTCTGCGCGCGCATGAACGTGCCGGTGCTGATTCATACCGCCGATCCCGCGCAGTTCTTCGAGCCGATCGACTTCACCAACGAGCGATGGCTCGAGCTCGCGCTCTTCCCCGGACGTCAGTATCCCGCGGACAAGTTTCCATCCTTCGAGACGCTCGCCGGCGAGCGCGATCGCATGTTCGCGCGCAATCCGAAAACGCGCTTCATCGCCGCGCACTTCGGCTGGCATGGCAACGACCTCGGGCGCGCCGCGCGCATGCTGGACGCGATGCCCAACGTGTATTTCGAAGTTGGCGCGGTGTTGTACGAGTTCGGCCGGCAGCCTCGCGCCTCGAGAGAGTTCTTCACGAAGTACCAGGATCGCGTGCTGTTCGGCAAGGACGCGTATCAGCCGAGCGAGTATCCGTATTACTTCCGCGTGTTCGAGACCAACGACGAGTATTTCGACTACTACCGGGACTACCACGCATCGTGGAAGTTGTACGGCATGGGCCTGTCCGATCAGCTGCTGAAAAAGCTGTACTTTCAGAACGCCTTGAAAGTGGCGCCCGGGCTCCCACAGGCTGGCTGGCCGCGGTAAATGAACGGCTGAGCCAGCGCCGCGCTCGACAGTGCTATGCTCGATCTCTCAGGCGTGCGCGGTAGTACAGGGAGGCGAGCATGGACGTCGGCGCGCACCTTCGCAGCTCTCGCGAGGCTCACGGGATGTCGCTGGCGCTCCTCGCCGCGCGCACCCGCGTGCAGCCCCGCATTCTCAACGCGATCGAACTCAACGATCTCGGCGCCATTCCTCCGAAGCCGTACGGACGCAGCTTCGTGCGCGCGTACGCCCACGAAGTCGGCCTCGATCCCGAGCGTGTGGTGCACGACTACTTTGGTCAGTTTCCGGCGGCGGTACAACATGCCGCGCCGCCGTCGATCCCCGTCGATAACGCCAACAGCAGCCGGATCGCCGCGTTTCTCCCGGCTACGCTGGCAATCCTGCTCGGGATCGGCCTCGTCGCGGCGCTCTGGCAAAACACGCGCACTGTGAACGCACCTGCCCCCGCTCCGGTTGTGGGAACGACAGGCGTATCGCCGGCTCCCGCCGCTGCACCGGTCAAGAACGATCCGCAGCCAGCCGCGCCCGTCGCCGCACAGCCCGGCGCGGCGGATCACTTGACGCTCGTCATCCGCGCGACGCGCGAATGCTGGGTGGCCGGGAGCGCGGATGGCCAGCGGACGATCTATCAGATTCTTCCGGCCGGCGCCGAGCGGACCCTCACCGGCTCGCGCGAGATCGTCATTCGCGCCGGCGACGCGGGCGCGCTGAAGCTGACGCTGAACGGCCGTGATGCCGGCGCGTTCGGACAGTCCGGCGAGGTTCGGCAGGCGCGTATCACACCCGCGAACGCGGCGGCGTTCGGGACGCTGTCGGGACAGTAATCGTGTAGTTTCTGCTGCGGCTGACCGTCTTCCTGACGGCTGGACAGCGGGCGATCGCTAGAAAACCGGGCACAACCGTGTGGCGTCCCGTTTGCACAAACTCAGGGAGCGGGCTCGCGGCCTGCTCAAACCCCTGGCCAGCAGGACGTCATGATTTCGCTGGCCGTTCATATACAGCGAGCGCCTCAGGGGTGACCGGCAATCGCTGTGGCAGCGGTCGCGAGCCCCCTGTTTTCTACTCCCTCAACACGATGATCGGATCCACCCGCGCTGCGCGGCGCGCGGGAACTGCGAGTGCGCCAAGCGCGCCGACGATCACTGTCGCGATCGCGATCGCGTGCGTCGTCGGATCCATCGCCGTCACGCCAAAGAGTTCGCTTGCGACCACACGGCTGAGGACCGCGGCGGCGGCGAGGCCGACAACGATGCCAATGAGGACCGGCCGAAAACCGTCACGCAGAATGAGCCGGAAGACCTCGCTCGTACGGGCGCCGAATGCGATGCGGACGCCGATCTCCCGCGAACGCTGCCCCACCGCATTGGCCATGGTGCCGTAGATTCCGACGAGCGTCAGGATGAGCGCGAGGTACCCGAAAAGGTTCGCCATGATCATCATGCTGCGGCGCCCGGCGAGCGTCTGCCGGCGCAGATCCTCGAACGACATCGCCTGATCGACGACGATCGACGGATTGAGAGCGGACACCGCGCGCTTGAGCCCCACCACCGCTGCGGCGTCGGAGCCGTTCGTACGGACGTGCACCACCTGCGCTGGCAGCGTCGATTGATCCGCGGCGAGGTACATGTAGGGCCTTGGCGGCTCGTCGAGCGAGTAGTACTTGATGTCCTTGACGACTCCCACGACCTGAAAGGGTTTGGCATCGCGGCCGGCGGTCATGATCGTCTGGCCAACGGCGCTGCGGCCAGGCCAGTAGCGCTCCGCCATGGTCGCGTTGACGATCGCGACGCCGCTCGCACGGGCATCGTCAGTGGCGGCGAAGTCGCGGCCTTCGAGCACCGGAATGCCGATCGTGGCGAAGTAACCGCCGCTGATCGCATTCACGTCGACCATGATCACCGAGCGGCCCTCGGGTGTGGTGTAGCCAGGTATTCTGAAGCCGAGGCGTTCCGAATCGCCGGCCAGCGGCACGACCGCTGCGCGCGACGCGGCAGTCACGTCGCTGCGTGCACGCAGCTGGTCCAGCAGCCCATTCACGAACGCGGTGCCGCGTTCGGCGTCGTAGCCGTAGCGCTGGAGCGCGAGGTTCGCGCCGACGAGCCCCGATGTCTGGAATCCCACGTCGAATGTCGAAGCGTTCCGCAGGCTTCGGGTCAGAAGACCCGCGGTGACGACCAGGGCAATGCTCGCCGCCACCTGCAGCGCGACCAGCGCGCGCGAACTGCGAACGCCCCAGCGGGTGCCGGCCAGCGTCGAGGCCTGCTCGCGCAGCGCCCGCTCGCCGCGGGAGGCGGACCTCCAGGCTGGAATGAGTCCGAACGCCACGCCGGTCGCGACGGCCACGGCGATCGTAAAGAGCACGATGCGAATGTCGGCGAGTGCCGGGGTGCTCACTTCGTATGGCGCCGCGTCGCCGACGAGGCTGACGATGCCTGAATCCATCCACCGTGCTGCGATCAGGCCAGCCGCCGCGCCGATCAGCGCGAGGCATACGCTCTCGGTCAGCCATTGCCGGATCACGCGCAGGCGGGTTGCCCCAAGCGCGAAGCGGATAGAGGTTTCGCGAATCCGTGACATCGCCCGCGACTGGAGCACGCCGGCAACGTTTGCGCAGGTGACGAGGAGCAGCAGAGTGGTGAGCATCCCCGCAAATGCGATGACCGTTCCGGCTGACTGGCGAATCCCTTCCGGCAGGCCGGACGCCGGAAGCACGGTGTACCGGGTCTCGTCGGCGGCGGTCGGGAACTGGCGGTCCAGTTCCTCCTTCAGCGTCGCCAGCTCGGTGATGGCGTCGCTGGTGTTTGCGCCGGTCCGCATCCGCGCCGTGATCGAGAGCCAGCTCCATCCGCGCCGATCGAGCGACAGGTTCTGCGGACGAACCTGCTTGTACATCGAAATCGTCGCCCAGAACCGCGAGGCAAACGCCGTATAGCTTCCGGTGAATGTCGCCGGGGCGACGCCGACGATTTCAAACGCGTGCCCGTTGAGATACATGACCCGTCCGATCACGTCGGGCGCCGAACCGAAGAACTCACGCCAGGTCCCGAAACTGATCACGGCGACCGGGTGCGCTCCAAGCGCGAGGTCATCGGACGGCTGGAGCATGCGGCCGAGCAGCGGCTGAACGCGGAGAACGTCGAAGTAGTTCCCGCTGACGACTTCGCCGTCGATCGATCGCGCCGCCTCCGCCTGCCCGAAGGCGACCGTCGTGTATTGATGCGCGAAAACGCCGTCGAACGACCGGATGCGTTCCCGTACGTCCTGGAACACCGCATAAGAAAACTGCTGCGGTGCGTCGTCGCCGGTCCTGACGATCCTCACGAGGTCGTGAGCATCCGGCACTGGCAGTGGCCGGCGGACCCAGGGCTCCGCGAACCCGAACACGGCGATATTCGCGCCGATGCCGATGGCGAGGAGCGCGACGATGACGACGGTGCTGACCAGGTGCTTGCGCATCATCCGTCCGGCAAAGGCGGCATCCGCCGCGAGGACCGCGATCTGCTCGCGCGGCGCGCGTTTCAGCGCGTCGCCGATCGTCGCCAGCCAGACGCGCAGGAGGCCGCGAATGCCGTGCGCGCGCCAGGCGTCGAGCCGCTGATCGCGGAAGTCCGCGGACATCTCGTCGCCGAAGTCGCCGCGGAACTCGGACGGAAACAGCCGCAGCAGCGCGCGAAACAGCCGGTCGGCCAGTGGCTCCTTGTGCATGTTCCCTCGGTTATGGCGTGCCACGATACGTCGCGGTGCGTCATATTGTCAACCCGCCTTCGCGCATAGCGCTCCGGCGCGGCAAGCATGCGGCGAGCAGGCGCTTGACATATGTCGCGGTGCGACATATCGTTCCACGCCATGGCGAATCGATCGGTCGGCGATCACATTCCGATGTCGGAAGCGATGTTTCACGTCCTGGTGGCGCTGGCGGAGGGCGCCAGCCACGGCTACAACATCATGAAGGACGTCCGCGAGCGCACCAGCGGCGCGGTCAGCCTGAGCACGGGAACGCTCTATGGAATCGTCAAGCGGCTGCTGGCCGATGGCTTGATCGTCGAGATGCGCCGCCGCCCGAGCGCGGACGAGGGTGAACGGAAGCGGCGGCTCTACACGCTGACCCCTTTCGGCCGCGAGGTCGCGCGCGCGGAAGCCGAACGCCTCCACCGCATGGTCACGGCGGCCCGCGCCGCCAGCCTGATTCGCGGCGGAGCCTGACGCCTCAGTAGTTCGTCGTCACCGCGGACGGTTTGACGATCAGGTTCTCGATGAAAAACTCCATCATCCGATCCTGATTGACTGCGGTATGTCCGCGATCGGGGCCCACCTGCACCTCGAAGCTCTTCCCCGCCTGCTGCAGCGCGGCGATCAGCTGCATGCTGTTCGAGGGGTGGACGTTGTTGTCGGCGGTCCCGTAATAGAGCATCAGGCGGCCCTTCAGGTTCTTCGCGAGGTTCATCGCGTTTCCGCCCTCGTAGCCTTCACGATTCTCCTGCGGGATCCACATGTATCGCTCGGTGTAAATCGAGTCGTAGTGATACCACGACGTCACCGGCGACGAGGCTGATGCCGCGGCGAACAGATCCGGATGCCGGAGGATCAGCAGCGCCGACGAGTAGCCCCCGTACGAAGTGCCGTAGACGCCGACGCGCGTCTTGTCGATGTACGGACGCGATCCCAGCGCCTTGATGCCCTCCGCCATGTCGTCCATCTCGACCTGTCCGAGCTTCATGTAGATGCTGTCGAGCTGACGCTTCCCCATTCCAGGCGCGGCTCGCGAGTCGAGGTTCACGACGATGAAGCCGTATTCGGTGGTGGCGGTGGGCGTCACGAACGTCTCGCGCGCGGTGTTGCTGCCCGATGCGGGGCCGCCGTAAACCGGCAACAGCACCGGATACTTCTTGGAGGGATCGAACGTCGACGGAAACTGGATGACGCCATGCAGCGTGGTCTGGCCGTCCGCCGCCTTGTAGGTGAACATCTCCGCCTTCTTGAGACCCAGCTGCTCGAACTTGGTCAGATCGGTCTTGGCGATCTCGGCGACGACCTTGCCGCCGCCGTCGACCACACGCGACGCGGGGGGCGACGTGAGCGTCTGGTAGACGTCGACGAAATACTTGTTGTCGGCAGAGATGCCGCATGACGAACCGGCGGCGGCGGCGCCGCCGCGGCCTCCGCCGCCCGCAGGAGCCGGCATGCAGCTCCCGACCGTGTGGTTGAACGCGCGATCGGTCAGGCGCACCTCGCCCTTGCCGTCGAGCCCGACGCGGTGCAGCTGCATCTTCAAGTGGTTGTCGCCGCTTCGCGCCGTATAGAAGACGACGCCGGCCTGCTCGTCGACCTTGACCAGGGTGCCGACTTCGAACGCCGTGTGATTCGTCAGCGGCGTAATCAGCTTTCCGCTGAGATCGTAGAGGTAGAAGTTCGACCAGCCGTTGCGCTCCGATTCCCAGATGAAGCGTCGGTTGTCTTTCAGGAACTCCATCGACGGACTGTTCTGCACCCAGCCGGTTGGCCACTCTTCCCTGACGATGACCCGGATCGCACCCGATTCCGGATTCGCGGCAACGAACTCCAGGATGTTCTGACGACGGTTCGTACGGTTGAACAGGAGCTCCGAGCTGTCGGCGGTCCAGGAGACCCGGTACACGTAGTGCCCGACCACCGCGTTGTCGAACGGCTTGCCGTCACGGACGTCGATCTTCGTGCTCTTCTTCGAGGCGACGTCGTACACGAACAGCTCGACGATCGGATTCGGCGCGCCGGCCTTCGGGTACGCTTCGACGTCGTTGCGGCTCTGGATCTTCGTCTGGTCGATCTGCAGGTTGTAGTCGATCACCTGCTTCTCGTCGAAGCGGTAGTAGGCGATCCTGCGGCCGTCGGGCGACCACCACATCGCGGTGCGCTGACCGAGCTCCTCCCCGTACACCCAGCTGGCGGTGCCGTACCTTGATCCGGTCGCCTTCGCTGCCGTCCGTGGTGATTGCGGTCTCGTCCGCGCCGGCTGCGTCGCTCAGCCACAGGTTGCGATCGCGGTAAAACGCTTTCAGCTTGCCATCCGGAGAGTCGGCGGATGCCGCCTGGCGGCCGCGCTCGACGGCCTGGCCTCCCTGACCGCCACCTCCCCCGCGTCCGCCGCGCCCGCTCGCCGGCGCCGCCGCGTCTCCCAGCGCGGTCGACGCGCGCGAGGACATGTCGAAGCGGTAGCGCTTCCCGTCGTGCGTGTATTCGAAGCTCTTCCCGTCCGCGGCCCACTCCACCGACCGGATCTCACCGGACCGGACCGCGCCGGCAATCTCGCCGCTGATCTTCTGATACTGCTGATAGCCGGGCATGCCCTTCAGTCGGTCCTGGGCGCCGGGGTTCACCTGCAGCAGCACGCCAAGCAACGCGACGGCGGGTACCGCTCTGAGGACGGGGAAGCGCTGAATCACGGTTGGATCTCCTTTAGCGTGTCCGGGACATTCTAATTGAACCGCGGGCGGCCCGATTTCGTATTTGGCCTACGATGCAGGCACCAGTCCCGCCATGTTCGAACAGATCGTCCTTCTAGCGGTCCTGCGCCTCGGCGAAGGCGCCTACGCCATCCCGGTACGGGAAGAGATCGAGCGGCGGACCGGGCGTCCCATCGCCCGCGGCGCGCTGTATACCGCGCTCGAGCGGCTCGAGGACAAGGGCTTTCTGCGATCGCGGATGAGCGCTCCGCTACCCGAACGCGGCGGCCGCTCCCGCCGATATTTTACCGTCACACCGGCGGGCCTGGCCGCGGTCCGCGCGTCGCGCGAATCGCTGCTGAACCTCTGGCAGGGCATCGAGGGGCTGATCGAGTCATGACCCGCGATCCGCACGCGCCGCCGGCCGCCGCGGCGTGGCTCCTCGAAACGCTGATCGCCTCCCCGTTGCTGCGGGAATCGATTCTCGGCGATCTGTACGAGGAGTATTCGGCACGCGCCGGACGATCCCGGCTGCGCGCCGCCTGTTGGTACTGGGCGCACAGCACACGCATCATCGCAAGACTCGTGATCACCGCGGCGCTGACTCGCCGGCAACCGTCCGCCCGCGTCGCCCCGCCCGTCACCCGTGGAGACTCGCTCATGCGCACCCTGGGACTCGAAATCCGCCACTCGATTCGCGCGATCGTCAAGCGTCCCGCGCTCGCCGGCATCCTGATCCTCACGCTGGCGCTCGGCCTCGGCGCCAACGCCGCCATCTTCGCGCTCGTCGACGCGCTGGTGCTGCGGCCCTTCACCATGCCAGACGTCGATCGCATCGTCATGGTCACGCACACGCGCGACGATGAGAGATACAAGCAGGAGACCGTCTCACCCGCGGACTTCATCGACTTCAAGAAACAGATGACCGATGTGTTCGAGCGTTTTGCCGCATACGACTGGTGGGACGCGAACATCGTCGGGCGCGACGAGCCGGAGGCGGTCACCGGATTCCGTGTCTCCGCCGATTTCTTTCCGGCCTTGGGCGTGCAGCCGGCGCTTGGACGCAACTTCCTGCCGGACGAGGAGACACACGGGCGCCATGAGCGCGTGATTCTCGGATATGGCCTCTGGCAGCGCCGCTTTGCCGGCGATCCGGCGATCGTCGGCAGCAGCGTGCAGATCGAAGGCACGCCGCATGAAGTCGTCGGAATCGCACCCTCCGGGTTCAACTTTCCGAATGGCGCGGAGATCTGGGGCGCGCTCTCGTTCGACGTCAAGACCGCCGAGCTCAGACGGAACCGCTATCTCACAGGGATCGCGCGTCTGGCGCCGGGCAAGACGCTCGACGATGCGCAGGCACAGATGGCGGTGATCAGCCAGCGGCTGGAAGGACAGTATCCGGACACGAACCGCGGCTTCCACGCCAAGGTCTATACGCTGGCGCAGGGCATGCTCGACATCGGGCTCGGGCCGATCCTGTCGCTGTGGCAGGCTTCCGCCATCTTCGTGCTGCTGATCGCCTGCGCCAACGTCGCGAACCTGCTGCTGGCGCGCGGCGCCGAGCGTCAGCGCGAGATGGCCGTGCGGCTCGCTATCGGTGCAAGCTCCGCCCGCGTTGTCCGCGAGCTGCTCATCGAGAGCGTGCTGATTGCGCTCGCCTCGGTGCCGGCCGCCCTCGCGGTGGCGTGGATCGGGCTCAAGCTGCTTCGCGACGCCATGCCCGCGAAGATCCAGCGCTTCGTCGCCGGATGGCAGAACATCGACGTCGATCTGCGGCTGTTCCTGTTCACGGCGGCGCTCGCGGTCGCCACGGCAATCGTTTTCGGACTCGTTCCCGCCATCCAGGCGACGCGATCGCGTCTCGCGGAGTCGCTGAAGGAGGGCGGACGTTCGGCAACGTCCGGCGGCGGACGGCTGCGGCTCCGGCGCGGCCTCGTCATTGCGGAACTGGCGCTCGCGCTGCCACTGCTCGTCGCGTGCGGGCTCAGCGCGCTCAGCGTCCAGCGTTTCCTGAACGGCCCGCAGGGATTCAACCCTGACGGCCTGCTGACGCTGCAGGTGTCGCTGGCGGAGACGAAATATCCGGACGAAGAAACCCGCCGGCGTTTCGTCGAGCGCGCGGTGCAGCAGCTCAGGGCGCTCCCCGGCGCGCAGTCCGTCACCGCGATCAACATCATGCCGTCGATTGGCGGCAACAGCGGACGGCCGGTCGAGATCGAGGGAAAGCCGAATCCCGATCCGGCGAATCCGCCCTCCGTCGATTACCGGTCAGCGATCCCGTCCGTGTTCGAGACCTTCGAGATCCCGATCCTGCGCGGACGCGGGTTCACTGACGGAGATCGCGCCGGCACGCAGCCCGTCGCCATCGTCTCGGATTCGCTGGCGCGGCAATACTGGCCGAACGAAGATCCACTCGGGCGGCGGCTGCGCCTGAACAACACCGGACCGTGGCTGACGGTGATCGGCGTCTCCGGTGATGTCATCCACAACTGGTTCGGCCGCCGGAATTATCCAACGGTGTACCGCCCGCTCGATCAGGCGCCGCCCGGGCGCTTCGCGCTGCTGATACGGACGGCCGGGAATCCCCAGGCGATGACCGCCGATGTGCGCACGGCGATGCGCACGGTGGATCCGGTGCAGCCGATCTACGAGCTGATCACCATGCGGGAAACGCTCAAGGATCGCACGCTCGGTCTGCGCTACATCGCCGCCATCATGGTGGTCTTCGGCGGCATCGCGCTGCTGCTCGCGGTGGTCGGCGTCTATGGTGTGATGGCGTTCATGGTCACCCAGCGCACGCACGAGATTGGCGTGCGCATGGCGCTCGGCGCGACTCGCCAGGATGTGCTGCGGCTGACCGTCGGCCACGCCGGCCGCCTCACCGCCATCGGCGCCGGCCTCGGCGTGCTGCTCTCGCTGGCGTTGAGCCGCCTGATCGAGGCCGGGCTGCTGGGCGTCATCGCCAGCGATGTCCGCGTCGTCGCCGGCTTCGCCGCGGTCCTCACGGGCGCGGCACTCGCCGCCGGCTACATCCCGGCGCGCCGCGCCGCGACGATCAATCCGATGGTCGCGCTCAGGGCTGAGTAGGGGTCAGATCGACCCCTGAAGTATGATCTTCCGCCGGGCGCGTCGGCGCCCGACGGAGGATGACATGAACAGGTTCACCATCATCGGGGCTGCGGTCGCGCTGGCGATCGGGGCCGGATCGGCGGGCTCGCTCGCGCAGGCGCCGCAGGCTGACGAAGCACTCATCAAGAAGGCACGCGCCATCCACGAACGCGTGATCACGGCGGACACGCACAACGACATCAACGTTCAGAACTTCACCGCCGAGCGGAACTACACCCAGCGGCTCGACAACCAGGTGAACCTTCCCAAGATGATCGAAGGCGGGCTCGACGTGTCCTTTTTCATCGTCTACGTCGGGCAGGGAGCGCTCAGCGCCGAAGGCTACGACAGCGCGTACAAGCAGGCGATCGCGAAGTTCGACGCGATCCACCGCCTCACCGAGGAGATCGCGCCGGACAAGATCGAGCTCGCCCTCACCGCCGCCGACGTCCGCCGCATCGCCAAGAGCGGGAAGAAGGTCGCCGTCATCGGCATCGAGAACGGCTACCCGATCGGCGAGGACATCAAGCGCGTCAAGGAGTTCTACGATCGCGGCGGCCGCTATCTGTCGCTGGCGCACAACGGCCACAGCCAGCTGGCGGACTCGAACACCGGCGACAACAACAGCGAGTACCTCCACAACGGCCTCTCCCCGCTCGGACGGCAGGTGATCGCCGAAGCCAACCGCCTTGGCATCATGGTCGACATCTCGCATCCTTCCAAGCAGGCGAACCTGCAGGCGATGGCGTTGTCGAAGGCGCCGGTCATCGCCTCGCATTCGGGCGCCCGCGCCGTCGCCGACCACAGCCGGAATCTCGACGACGAGCTGCTGCTGGCGTTGAAAAAGAACGGCGGCGTCGCTCAGGCCGTGGCGTTGGGGAACTACGTCAAGGTGACGCAGCCGTCGCCCGAACGGACCGCCGCGCTGACGAAGCTCGAAGAAGAGTTCGGTCTGCCGGCCGGCAGCTTGCGTGGACGCGGCGGGCGGGGCGGCGGTGGTGGTGGTCGCGCGGGTGGCGGAACCCAGACTCCGCCGGCGACGGGCGCAGCGACCACCGAGCCACAGCGCGGCGGCGGGCGCGGACGCGGCAACCCGCTGGCGCAGCTGCCGGACGACAAGCGCGCGGAAGCGGAAAAGCGGCTGGCCGAGATCGACGCGAAATTCCCGCCGCCGCCGCGGCCCAACGTCAAGGACTTCGTCGATCACATCGACTACATCGCCAAGAAGATCGGCATCGATCACGTCGGGATCTCGTCCGACTTCGACGGGGGCGGCGGCATCGAGGGCTGGAACGACGCCAGCGAGACGTTCAACGTCACGCTCGAGCTCGTCCGCCGCGGCTACACCGAGGAGCAGATTGGCAAGATCTGGAGCGGAAACCTGCTGCGCGTGATGGAGCAGGTCGAGAAGGTCGCGCGTCAGAGCGGAAAGTCCTGACGCTTGTCAACTCCCAAAGGGCCAACTCCCAACTCCCAAAGGGCCCAATTCCCAACTCCCAAATTGGGAGTTGGTTTTTTTGGGAGTTGGCCTCTTTGGGAGTTGGGAGTTATGTGGGAGTTGGTCTTTTTGGGAGTTGGGAGTTATGCTCTGTTTCACCAGCCTCGCGATGAGCCCCACGAGGACGAGCACCGCCGCGCCGAGCAGGATCCAGAACGTGAGCGGCGAGATCAGCCGGGGCTCGTCGCCTGCGGCTGACGGCGCGGCGCCGGCGCCCGCGGAGACGTCGCGCGCCGGTGCGCCCATGACCTGCTGCGCGAGAAGCGCCAGATCGTAGCGGGGCGACTGCAGGTCGTCCCGCCCGTATGCCAGGCGCAGCGCGCCGCCCGCCGGATGATAGAAGCGCAGCCGATACGACGGCAGCAGCAGCTTCGCGCCGGTGATCGGCAGCGCCGCGTTGTCCCCTTCATCGACAACCAGGAGCACATCGGTCCGATCGATCTGATCGATCCGCAGCGTCAGCGGCCGCGCCGTCGTCTGCTGATCGGCGTGCCGCCACGTGTCCGACGCGAGCGGCTCGAACCAGGGATCGCGCCGGCGGCGATCCGCCGGACGCTCGACGCCAAGCTGGATGTTGCGCTGGAAGACCCGTGCGGATGTCTCCAGCACCAGCGTCGCCGGCGGCAGGTTGGGATATGGCAGCGTCAGTCGATACACGGAGAGCTGACGTCCCGGCGCGCGTTTCAGCTCGGCGATCTGGACTTCCGCCGCCGCGAGCTTTACCTCCAGCTGCAACGGCTCGTCGCGACGCTCGAGCAGATATGGAATCTGACGGCTCGCCTCGTCCAGGATGCGAACGTCAGCGAACCGGCGGTGCGGCCCCTGGCTCTGCGCGAGCACGGCGGCATCGAGCGGGAGCGCCGACAGTCCAGGGGCCTCGCTGACGATCTGTCTCGCCTGCTTGAAACCTGACGCATCGATCGCGCCGCCGGCCGCGGGAATTCTCTGATCGGATTCAGGGGATACCGTTTCGGTCGGGATCAGCGCGCGCGCGGTTCCCCACTTCGCCTCCGGCACGCGTGTGACGTCGATCGACGCGCGCACAGCCTCGAGATCGTAGGAGGGCGCCTGCAGCGTACGATCGCCATATCTCGCGACGAGCTCGCCGGCCGGCGCCTCGAAGTAAATCGCCGGCAGCTGTGCGAGCGTGCCGCGGATCTGCTTCACCTCCAGCGGCGGATTGCTGCCGTCGTCGATCAGCAGCTGCACCTCGGTCTCGACCGGCGGGACGATGGGCACTCTCAGATCGGATGCCTGGACGCCGTCGCGGACGACGCGGCTGAGGGTCGCACGACCGAGCTCGACGGGCGCGGCTTCGACGCCGCCGAAGCGCGATTCGGTGACGACAGCCGGTCTGAGCACGTGCCCGCCGTCGACTTCGAGCACCAGCGCAACGAGCGGCAGACGCGCGGCGGGCAACCGGACGCGGTACCGGCTGCGCCCTGGTTCGCTCGCCTGGCGCTCGAAGGAAAGCTCGAGTGGCGGCGGGGGTTCGATTCTGGTTCTCGCCGCAAGGCGTGCGGCGACGCGGCGCGGCGCCGCCACCCGTCCGCTGTTCTCGTCGTTCCACGTCACCCGCACGAAGCGGTACTCGCCGGGCGTGAAGCCGACATCGAGCTGACGCAGGCGCTCGTCGGGCAAGTCGAAGAGCGTGGCCTCAGGAGCGAGCGACGTCCAGCGCGAACGATCGCCGCTGCCTTCGATGGACAGACGTTTGAGGAATGGAGCCGGAATGCCTTCGACGCGAATGGTGTCGACTGTCTGCGCGCTTCCGAAATCCGCCTCGAACCCGCTCGTCTTCTTCGTCGCCGCGATTGGAAGAATGGTTCCGGCCAGCCATTTCGGCTCTGGAAACGGAGCGTGCACGAGCAGATATGGAACCGGCCTGCCGCCAGCATCGAAGAGGCGCAGATCCGACAGGCCTGCGTCGGCGAAGAACGCCTCACCCCGCTGGACTACGCGGAACGGATTTCCTCCGAGAAGAAGCGATTGATCGACGGGCAGGCGCTGGGGCCCCGAGGCGGTTGCGGTGAGCGGCCGCTCGTATCCGAACTTTCCCGTCGGCGACTGCGCGACGACCAGCGTGCCGCAGGCGACGAGCGCGGCGGCGCATACCAGAGGCCGCACTACGCGGGTACTCCGCGGCTTGGCGAGTACGTATTTCTGGAGCGCGAGGGACACCAGCGCGAGCGACAGGCCGAGACCGACGAAGGAGGCGACCCGATAGAGCCCTTCGAGCGACCCGAGATCGTAGAGGAAGCACTTGAATGTCGTCACCGCGATCAGGAAAACCGCGGTGACGCGGGCGGCGCGGTTACCCAGATAGATGCCGGCGGCGAGCAGCAGCATGCCGAACACCAGCCAGCCGATCGTGTAGGTCAGGTCCTGCGAAACCGTGACGCCGACCCGGAACGCGATCGTCGGTCCGGTCGCGTAGAAGTCGGCGATCTCGATATTCAGCAGCAGGAACAGCAGTATCACACCCGCCGCAGGCAGGATCTTCGCTGGACGAGGCAGCGGACCTCCAAGCGCGTCGTCGGTCGTCGACAGCCACCAGCCGGCGAGGAACATGGTCGCGGCGGCGAGCAGGTAGGTGTAGAGATACCAGTTGAAGATGCGCAGCGCGCCGCGCGGTTCGTAGACGAGGATCTCGGGATTCAGCGCCAGCCGCACGAACACGACCGCGAGCAGCGCGACCGCGGAGTACAGCAATCCACGGTGCGGGATGCGCTTGTAGAGCCACGTCAGCGCCGCGCCCTCGAACGCCCAGCCGATCGTGATCCACTGTTCCTCGAGCTGAAGCGGGATGGCGACCGTCACGCAGGCGAGCGCGGCGCCGGCGACGAGCGCGAGCCGTCCCAGGTCGCGCTCGCCGGGCGCCTGGATCGCGAGCAGCTGCCGCAGCAGCAACGCCAGCACCGCGCCGGAGGCGACGGGCACCACGCCAATCATCCACCCGAGGTTGCCGGCAAGGAACGCCCACCGCGCGCCGAAGAAGAACATGACGCTGGCGAACACGGCGGCAAGATACGGATCGCGGTCCGCGCTCGCGCGGCGTCCCAGAACCAGCGGATAGGCGACGAACACGGCATAGAGCGCCGTCACGAGCACCAGCGTCTGCCGCCACTGTGAAGCGTCGACGGCCAGCCCCTGCGACTGCAGCACGGCCAGCCATGCGGGCGCGACCGCCGCCAGCGCCACGAACCGCCATCGATAGCGCCACGTCAGCCAGAGAATTCCGGTGACGTTGGCGACATGCGCGGCGACGACGAGCGGAAACGCCGGCGACCCGCCGGATCCGACCGCCGCCAGCGCCGACGCTTCGCCGATGAACAGCGCGATGCACGCCGCGCGGGCGGCGATGTGCTCCTGCTCCTGCGGCACGAGCCGGATCCACAGAACCGCGTAGGCGCTCGCGGCGGCCGCCGCGACGAGCGCAATCAGCCCGTACGGCGGCGCACTTGCCGTCGTCGACCACGAGGCCACGACAATGGCCGTCGCCACGGCGCCCGCCGCGTGCAGCATCGCGATCCTGGTGACGAGCGAGGCCGCGCTGACGCCGAGCGTGATCACCACCAGCGCACCGAACACCGGCCACGGCGGCAGCGACCATTCCGGATTCGATGCGAGCAGCGTCAGAAAAAGGTGACCGGCAAGAGCGAGATACAACCCGTTCGAGAACTCGCCCGCCCGCGTGCCGGCCTCGAGGCGCTGCGCCGACTTGACGGTCCAGGCGTGACCGGCAAGCGTGATGAGCGTCAGGCCGGTGAGCACCGTCAGCGATGGAATCACGCCGACGCTCGCAGCCGCGCGGCCCCACCACATCAGAAGCACGAGCCAGGACAGCACGCTGCCTGCCTGCGACACGAGCGGCAGGCCGCCGGCGCCGCTCTCGATGAAGAGCGCGGCATTGAGGATGGAAAGGAGCAGCGCAAGCGCCCACAGCGCGGCGGGCGCTACATCGCCCGCGGCAATGAACATGAGCAGGGTCAGGCTGACGAGCAGGACGGCGCCGCCTCCCCACCTCGGTTCCAGCGGCCGTTCGAGCCGCCGCGCGGCGATCGGCACGCCAAGCGCCAGGAGACCGAACAACGTGTAGATGCCAACCGCCGTGCCCAGACGTTCGATCGTGAGATGCGTCGCGGACCACACGGCCTGGGCAGCCACGGCAAAGAAGGCGGCGACGAAATACAGGCTTCCTCGCGCCGCGTAGATGGCGCGTGCGGCAATCACGAGCACCAGAACGGCGAGGAGCCCGAACAGGAGCCACGGGCCCGCAAAGGCCGGCTCGATGCCCGCGAGCACCGGGAAGACGAACAGCAGGAACGAGGCCACGAGCGAAGTCTGCTCGCCCTCGCTGAACGGACGGTCGAACCGACGGGCGATCGCCGGCGCGAACAGGTAGAACAGCGAAAAGGCAGCCGTGAACGCCAGCAGCGTGACGCGGGACTCGGAGGAATACGACGTGGCCACCCACACCGCAACCGTCAGCATCGTCCCGAGCGCGCCGGCTGCATGCAGCATCTCCTGCTCGCGCGCGATGGCAATCGCCAGAAGGCCGGCGTCGATCAGCAGCAGGAACCCGAAAAGCAATCCGGGGCGCGCTCCGTATTCCGGAACGGCTGCGAGATAAACCGCGAAGACGATCGGCAGCGCCGCGGAGATCATCGCCGGACGCTCGAACGTGCCTCGGCTCGGGGTCAGCTCCTGATCGTCGGTGGACCGCCCGCGGAGCATGAACACCACGACGCTGGCCAGCGGGAACACGATGAACACCGCCATCGCGAGCGGCACCGACGCGCTGTCGAGGAACTTCATCACCCAGCCCCATTGATACAGGGTGGTGAGGATCAGCGTCAGCCACGTCAGGATCGTCCAGCCCTGCTTGTAGGCGATCCAGGCGAGCCCCATGTTGAGCATCAGCAGGTAGGCGAAGAGCGGAATCGGCCGGTTCTCGCCGGTCGACAGCAGCGCTGGCGTGGCAAAGCCGCCGAGCAATCCGAGCACGGCGATGAACAGCGATTCCCGCCGGATCGAGAGCAGGACCGCAAGCGCGGTGACAATCGCCAGAAGGGCGAACGTGACGAACGCCGGAATCAGGTTCCACAGCGCATGCGCCGCGAAGAACGTGGCGAACAGGATGGCGATGGCGGCCGCATCGAGCGCGTTGGCGGTGAACGGATACTGCCGCGCGGCTTTCAGCTCGCACGCGACGAGAAGCGCAATCGCGGTGAGCACACCGATGGCCACCCGCACCGGGGGCTGCAGCCAGCCGTGCTCGATGGAGTACTTCAGGAAAAAGACGGCGGCGAAGACCAGTGCGATGCCGGCGATCGCGGAGAACAGCTTGACGCCGACGAGGCCCTCCCAGTCGAACGGCGGCGCTGGCGGAGGCTCCGGCTCCTGTGGAAGGTACAGGCGGCTCGCCAGGCGGCGGTTCGACGGGTGGCGCCTCGACAGCCGCAGCCTCGGTTGCCGCCGACGCAAAAGCAGGCGTCTCGATCGGCGCAGGCTCCGGCGGCGGCGGTACTGGCATCGGCGGCGGCTCGAACGCAACCGAGACCGGCGGCGGTTCCGGCGCGACCGGTTCGAAAACCGGCGGCGCGATCGACGCCGGTTCGACCGGTTCGAGCACAGGCGGAGGGGCGGCTGACCGGCGCGCCGGCTGTTCCTGCGCAGTCACGCGGCCGGATGCGGCCAATTCGCGCAGTTTCTGGGAGATGGCCTCGATGGTTCTCTGCTGGTCGGCAACCGTGTTTTCGAGCGCGTCGATTCGGCGGCGGGCCCTGCGTGCCGACACCCATGCGACGATCGGCACAACGAACGGGATGGCGAGGACAATGAGGGCGAAGAGCAGGCCGGCCAGAATTTCCATTAAGTTGTGGAATGCTGGGAGCTGCGCATCATTCTAAACTCAACAGTGGAAAATTGCTCGTTCAATTCCATGAATTCGACTTCGCCATCCGCCAAACCGGGTAATTCCGGGCCGATCGTCATCGGCGTCGCCGGAGGGTCCGGGTCCGGCAAGACCACCGTCGTTCGCCGCATCGTCGACAGCGTCGGCGACGCGCAGGTCACCGTCATCGAACACGACCGCTACTATCGCGATCGCAACGATCTGCGCTTCGAGGAGCGGCTGGCGCTCAACTACGACCATCCGGATTCGCTCGAGACCGACCTGCTCGTCCGCCATGTGCAGGCGCTGCGGCAAGGAGAGGACGTCGAGGCGCCCATCTACGACTTCGCGCGCTACGTGCGCCAGCCGTCGACGCAACTGCTCGCCGCGCGCAAGGCCATCATCGTCGAAGGCATCCTCATCTACACCGACGCGGCGCTGCGGCAGCTGCTGGACATCAAGGTGTTCGTCGATACGGATGACGACACGCGGTTCATCCGGAGGCTGCAGCGGGACATCGACGAGCGCGGGCGGACGGTGCAGTCGGTCATCGACCAATACTTGGGCACCGTCAAGCCGATGCACCTCGAGTTCGTCGAGCCGAGCAAGCGGTACGCGGACATCATCGTTCCCCAGGGAGGCCACAACGCCGTCGCCATCGACATGCTGCTGACGCTGATCCGCAGCCTCGCGGCGCGCTAGCGCGTATGCCGCTGTCCACTGCCCGCCGGCGATCCGTGCTCGCGGCCTTCGTCTGCGCGCTGCTCGCGATCGTTCACACCTGGCCGCTCGTCACCAATCCGGCGACGCTGTGCCGGAACGACAACGGCGATGCGCTGCTGAACGAATGGATCCTCGCCTGGGTCGCGCACCAGTTGCCGTACGCTCCGGCGCGGCTGTTCGATGCCAACATTTTCTATCCCGCGAAGGACACGCTCGCCTTCTCCGAGCCGCTGATCGTGCCGGCGATCCTCGGCATGCCGGTGCGATGGGCGGGTGGATCTCCAGTCCTCATGTTCAACGTGGTTCTTCTGCTCGGCTTTGCGCTTACGGCTTTCGCCGGCTACGTCCTCGTTCGTGAATGGACCGGCGACCACGCGGCGGGGCTGCTGGCGGGATCGCTCTTCGCATTCAACACGCACACCCTGACCCGACTGGCGCACGTTCAGGGCATCCATGCGTGGGGTCTCCCGCTCGCGCTGCTTGCCGCCGATCGCGTGATCGTGCACGCCCGCATCCGCGATGCGTTGTGGCTCGCGCTGTGGATGGCGGCGATGGCCTACACGTCCGGGTACCTCGTCGTGTTCGGCGCCGTGCTCGTCGGCGTGTCGGTGGCCGTGCGCGCCGGCGAGTGGTGGCCGCGTGCGCGCAGCGTCCTGGGCGCGCTCGCCGGTCGCGTCGATCGCCGGCGGGATCGCCGTGCTCCCGCTGTTCTTTCCCTATCGGCGCGTCGCGATCGAGCAGGGCATGGTCAGGACGCTCGACAGCGTCACCGGCTATTCGGCGACGCTCACCGGTTATCTCGCGTCAGCCGGCCGCCTGCATTACAAGCTCTGGAGCCAGCCGCTGTTCGAGCAGCCGATCGATTCCTTCTTCCCCGGCGTGATTGCGCTGCTGCTCGCGCTTGCCGCGGTCGTGTGGGTCGTTCGCGGGCGGGAGCTGAAAACAGGAGACTCTCCACAGCTCACGCGGAACCGTGTCTGGATGCTCGTTGCCGTGGCCGCCGCCGGCCTGATTCTGTCGCTCGGAACCGAGACGCCGATCTACGGATGGCTGTTTCACGTGTTTCCGCCGATGCAGGGGCTCCGTGCCGCGGCGCGTTTCGGCAATCTGTTTCTGCTCGGGATCGCCGCGCTCGCCGGTATCGGCCTGGCGATGCTCAATTCGAGGCTTCCCGCCGGCCGCGTGGGAGTCGTCTCGGTCGCGGTCGTCGCGCTCGCGAACCTCGAGGCGCTGCGCGCACCATTTCCATACCGGCACTTCGAGGGCATTCCGGCGATCTACTCGCTCGTCGCACAGGCTCCGGGACGCGTCGTCCTTGCCGAAGTGCCGTTCTATCCGGCAAGCGCGGTTTTCGAGAACGCGACTTACATGTTGAACTCGACCGCTCACTTCAAGCCGCTGATGAACGGGTACAGCGGCTACACGCCCGCGTCGTACCGCCAGTACGCCGAGATGTTCCACGGGTTTCCGGACGAGCCCGCGATCGTCGCGATGCGGCAGGCGGGCGTGACGCACGTGATCGTGCATCCCGCGCGCCTGAACCAGGATCCCGAGCAGACCGCGCGGACGATGGAGCGCGTCAACGCGAGCCCGTTCCTCGAACGGATCGCCATCGGCCAGCATGGCCTGACCCTTTACAGGATGCGGTGAACCAGCATGGAGCTGAAAGTTCGCATACACCGGCTGCACCCGGATGCGGTGATTCCGAAATACCAGACCGAAGGATCCGCGGCGTTCGATCTCGCCGCGGCCGAACGCGTCGCCGTCGCGCCCGGCGAGGTCCGGCTCGTGCCGACCGGGCTGGTGATCGAAGTGCCGGCCGGCATGTTTCTCGGTATCTTCGCGCGGAGCAGCACGCCGCTCAAGCGTGGCCTGATGGTCGCCAACGGCGTCGGCGTCGTCGACTCCGACTATTGCGGTCCCGAGGACGAGGTGAAAATCGCGGTGGTGAACGTCACGCCGAAACCGGTGACGATCGAGCCCGGGGATCGCATTGCGCAGGGGATCCTGCTGCCGGCGCCGCGGGTCACGTGGGAGGAAGTCGATCGCGTCCGCGCCAGCTCACGTGGCGGATTCGGCGCGACCGGATAATATACAGACAAATGCCAGGGCGAATCCTTTCGGCGGCGGTCGTCTCGCTGATCTGTGCGGTCCCGTTCCTGCTGCGGGCGCAACAGCCGCCGGTTCCCACTCCGACCGGCGATCCTCAGCGTCCCGTGTTCCGCGGCGGCGCCTACTTCGTGACCGTCGACGTATATCCGACCCTCAACGGCCGAATACTCACCGACCTCACGGAAGCCGACTTCGAAGTGCTGGAAGACGGAAAGCCGCAGAAGATCGAGAACTTCGAGCTGGTGCAGATCGCCGCGGCGACGGCCGACGCCAATCTGCGCGATCCCAACACCCTGGGCGAGATGCGAAACCGGCTCGCGGATCCTCGCGCGCGCGTGTTCGTCCTGTATCTCGACACCTACCACATCGACTGGTTCGGTGCGGTACGTCTGAAGGACCCGATGGTGCAGATGATGAACACCATCCTCGCGCCCACCGATCTCTTCGGCGTGATGACGCCGCAGATCTCGACGCACGACATCACGTTCGGCAGGAAGACGACCAATCTCAAGGAGCAGGTCACCCGCTACTGGCCCACCGCGGTCGTCGACAAGAAGATTCCTGAAGAAGGCGCGGAACGCGCACTCGAGAACTGCTACGCGAACACGCCAGCCGCGGGGATTCTGGGCGAGCTCTATGCCCGCCGCCGCGAAGACATGGTCTTCACGGGTCTCGAGGATCTGATCGAGTTCCTCGGCGCCGCCCGCGAGGGGCGCAAGAGCATTTTCATGTTCTCGCCAGGATGGGAACTGTTCGGACCCAATCCGGCGCTGAAGGACGCGATCGCGAAGCTCGGCCCGACAAAAGGGCCGCCGCTCGGCATTACGTCGACAGGCAAACTGATCCTCGGCGACAAGGTCGAATACGGGACGATGGCGGCGTGCGACCAGGAAGTGAACCGCCTGGCCGACCTCGAGAACAATCGCCGTTTCCCGCAGCTGCTGCGTGAGGCCAAGGCGGCGAACGTCTCGTTCTATCCGGTCGATCCGGTAGGCGTCGGCGCACGCTCGAAAAACGTCGACAACCTGCGATCGATGGCCAGCGAAACGGACGGCAGCGCGGTCGTGATGACCAACGACCTCGTCACCGGACTCGAACGCGTCGCCGATTCGCTGACCGCCTACTATCTCCTGGGCTATTCGTCGCCGAACACGAAATTCGACGGTGGCTACCGGCGGATCGACGTCAAAGTAAAGCGTGGAGGAGTCGTCGTGCAGGCCCGGCGCGGCTACACCGCGCCGACCGAGGCCGAGATGGCCGCGCTCCGCGGCGGCGGATCGGTCGATCGCAGCGGCGCGGCCGCGCTCTCGGCTGCGCTCGAACAGCTCTCGCGCATTCGCCCCGGCGCGGTGATTCACAGCCGTGCGATCCAGGATCGCGACGATCTCGCCATCTCCGTCGAGCTTGGTCAAGCGGCCGTTGAAGGCGGAACGTGGAAGGACGGCGGCGAAGTCGAGGTCACGGTGAACGCCGCGGCAGGTACATCGGTCGGAACCGCGAAGGCGCAGATTGCGCCGGGCGGCCGCGCCGCGAGCCTGCGCGTGCCGCTCGCGGGGAGCAAGGGCCCGTGGCGCGCAGTCGTCCAGGCACGAAGCGGCGCCGGCGCCCCCGTCGTCGAGCGTCTGACCGTCGAACCGGCCACCGGTGTTCTGCTTGGCGATCCGTCGATCTTCCGCTCACGAACAGCAACGAGCCAGCTGCAGCCGTCAGGCACGCTTCAATTCACGCGCAACGAACGGGTGCGGATCGAATGGCCGGTCCTCTCGACGCTCGACAAGCGCCAGGCGCGCCTGCTCGGCAAGAACGGCCAGCCGCTGGCGCTGCCGGTCAACGTCACGGAAAGGCAGGGCTCAGGGCAGGCCCCTTCGACAGGCTCAGGGCAGGCCCCTTCGACAGGCTCAGGGCAGGGAAGCACGATCCTTGCGGCCGACCTCATGCTCCTGCCGCTCGGCACCGCCGACTATGTGATTGAAGTGGAAGTGGGCTCGGGATCGCAGACCGAGCGGAAGCTCGTCGCGATCAGGGTGGGAACGACGAGACCGTAGGAGAGCTATCAGCTATCAGCTGTCAGCCATCAGCTGCGCCTTCCGCTCTTTCTCCCATCGCCACACCAGCCCGTCTTCGGGGTCGATGACCTCGCCGATGCGGCGGAAGCCGCACTTGGTCAGGACTCGTGTCGAGGCATTCGCTTCCGGGAGCGTGTGAGCACGAACGAGGCTGACGCGGTCGTCGGCGAAGGCGAAGCTGACCAGCGCCTCGGCGGCTTCGGTCGCATATCCCTTCCCCTGGTGATCCGGTTGAACGCCATACGCGATTTCGACGGCGCCGTCCGTCGATGGCGGGCCTTTGAAGCCGCACGATCCGACCGCCGTGCCGGTTTGCCGGTGCACCAGCGAGAAACCGTGCACCCACGGATCCTCTGGCGCCGAGGCGTCGAGTTGTGCCAGCCAGTCGGCTGACAACTGCGCCTTCGCTTCACGGCTCATCGCTGCGACGTCCGCGAGGGCAGATTCCCGATTCTGTGAAATCAGATACAGGCTTGGCGTCTGCAGGCGGGTTGGACTCATTGAGATGACTCCAGCTCCCAGCTCCAGCTGGAAGCTGGAAGCCGGGAACTGGAAGCTGAAGGCTGATAGCTGACGAAGCTGACAGCTTTTTTACTTACTCGCCTGCGTTGTCGTCGTCGCCGTGACCTTCGGCTTGAACATGTCCGACACGTCGCGGCGGCCGCGCTCCATGTACGGCACGCCCTTCTGCATCCACTCCGGCGTCGGCTTGCCGAGCAGGAAGTGATCGAAGAACTCGTCCATGTGCACGGTCCAGTGCTTCTGGTTGTCGCGATTGCGCAGGCCGTGCGGCTCGCCGTTGTAGTTGAAGAAGTACGCTTCCTTGCCGAGCCGGCGCATCGCCGAGAAGAACTCGATCGCCTGATACCACGGCACCGCGTCGTCCCCATCGTTGTGGATCGTCAGGTACGGCGTGTGCACCTTCTCGACCCAGAAGATCGGCGAGTTCTCGATGAACTGCAGCGGCGCATCCCACGGCGGGGCGCCGATGCGGCTCTGCGTCTTCTGGTACTGGAACGCGCGCGACATGCCGGTGCCCCAGCGGATGCCGCCGTAGGCGCTGATCATGTTCGACACCGACGCGCCCGCCTGGACCGCCGCGAACATGTTGGTGCGCGTGATCAGGTGCGTGATCTGGTAGCCGCCCCACGAGTGGCCCTGGATCCCGATCCGCTTCGGATCGATGTAACCCTGCGCGACAACGGTGTTGACCGCGGGGATGACGCACTTCTCGGCGCTTTCACCCGGATAGCCCGTGTCGTAGACGATATCGGGCTGAAGGACGACGTAGCCGTTGCTGACGTAGCGGGTGATGTTGATGCTCGTCCCGGGATTCGGTGCACGATAGCTGTGCAGGCCCTCCGACAGCTCCTCATAGATGTAGACCATCAGCGGATACTTCTTCGATGGATCGAAGTTCTCCGGCTTGGTGATGATGGCGCGCAGCTTCTTGCCGTCCGCGTTGATGTACTGCATCAGCTCGGACTTGCCCCAGACGTACTCCGCCTGCTGCGGGTTCGCGTTCGACACCTTCTTCATGTCCTTGAAGGTGGTGTCGCTGACCCAGAGATCCGGGAACTCCTCGAAGCGCGCGAGCGTGAACACGACCCGCTCGGAGTTGCGCGCCTTCGTGATCTGTCCGAACGCCTTTTCCACCATCACGATCTTCTGGGGTGCGGCGGTTCCGGTGAGGTTGACGCGATACAGGCCGCTCGATTCGGTCTTGTCGTCGTTGGCCGACAGGAGCAGCGGCTTGTCGGAGGGAATCGCGCGCTCCTCGGTGTCGAGCGTGCGGTAGCGGTAGACGATCGCGTCCTTGCGGCCCGCGCCGTTGGTGACCATCCGCGCGCCCGAGCCATCCGGCTTGAACTCCCAGATGTCGTACTTGTCGTAAATCAGCACCGACGCATCGCCGGTCGTCCACCCCGCCGATCCGTAGGCGGGCGGCAGGCTGGGCGAATCGTGATCCTCACGCCAGAAGTTGATCTTCTGATTCGCCGTGAGGTTCGTCTTCACGCCGTCGGACAGGCGATACGTGAACCAGTCGGCTTCCTGCTCGTCGAAGTAGAGCAGGTACTTCCCGCCGGGCGACATGGACGGCGTTCCGCGCCAGTGCTCGAGGATCTTCTTCGCCTGGCCCGTCTTCATGTCGACGATCGAGACGTCGCTGTAAGTCGTGTCCCAGGACATCTCGCGGCGATACGGCAGATCGTTGGTGCCGATCGCGAGGTTCGCATCGTCGCCCGGGTTCACGTTCGGGAGATCGAACGTGCCGAGCTGCACGAAGCGCTTGTCGGCCAGATGAACGACCGCGCGGTAATTGCGGTTGCGCTCCTGCTGCAGGCGTACCTGCTGCATCGGCTGCAGCATCGGATCCTGGTAGTGCCAGATGTCCACCGCGCGCGGCGCCGGCGCGCCTTCGGCCGGCGGCGGCTGCGGCGGTGGCGCCGTGCCGAGATACAGGCGCTGACCGTCCTCGGAGAATCGCGGCTCGGCCTGATCGCTGACGACGAGGCCCTGAGGCATCCCGCGGGTCGCGCCCGAGACGATCTCGGTGGCGGAGGCATCACCCGCCTTCCAGTAGTAGATCCGGAACGGCGACACCGGCTTCTCGTATTCCGCCTGGTCGCTGAGGAACACCGCCTGCTTGCCGGCCTCGTCGAACGCAAACGCCTTGTAGTTGCCCTTGCCGGTCTGCAGCGTCATCGTCTTGCCGTCGGTCATCTGCCGCGCGAACGCCCCGTCCTCCTCGGCTTTCTGCGAGGAGACGCCGTAGGTGATCCAGGAACCGTCCTTGTTCCAGGCGAAGTCGCTGACGAGCGGGAATCGTGACGTCCTGGCCGGTGGTCAGGTTGCGGAGGATGAGATCCGAGCCGGCATCCTTGCGCTTCTCGCCGGGGCGCCCCTGTCCGCGGCCCTCGGCCTGCTGACCGCCGCGTCCCGGCGCTGCCGCCGGCTGTGCGCCGCCACGTCCACCGCCGCGACCACCGCGGCCGCCACGGCCAGCGCCGCCGCCGGCGCGGTTGCCTTTGTAGAGCGCGACCCAGGTCGATGACTCCTCAGGCAGACTGATTGCCCCAACCCGCTCGACCGTGCTGACCTGACCGCTGGCGAGGGTCATGATCCCCGCCGAGTTGCGAGGCTGACTGCGCTGGCCGCCGCGGCCAGCCGCCTGTCCTTCGCGGCCTTCCCCTTCGCCGCCTCCCCGGGCACGGTTGGCCTGCTCTTCCTTTTCGTCCTCGGCCTTCGTCGGGACGATTGAGAACATCAGGAACTTGCCGTCGGGGGTGAACGTGGGATTGGTGCCGCGCGGGTGCTTGAACTCCTGACCGGTGCGGAGGTTGCGTACGACGAGCTGGCCGTCGAGCGCCTGCGCCGAGAGCGCATAGGCGAGCCACTCGCCGTCGCGGGACAGCGTCGTGCCCTGGATCGACCACCAGGCGTCGAACGCCTCGTAGCCCAGCGGCCGCTTGCCGGCGGCGCCAGCCGGCGATTGTGCGGCGGTCGGCCAGACCGCGCACGAGAAGATGAGCGCCGTTCCGCATACAATCGCGGTCGCATGACGCTGCAGTCGTCGGAGCATGGGCAAGACCCCTTTCAATAGAGCTGTCAGCTATCAGCTGTCAGCTATCAGCTGTCAGCTATCGGCTATCAGTTATCAGCTATCGCCGTCAGCCATCAGGCTGGCGACGTCCGGCTGTAAGCTGAGAGCTGACAGCCGATGGCTCGGGAATTATGGCGCAGAACTACCGCGGCTTAATACGACGCGATGGCGCGGGACGCTTCAGCGTCAGCCAAATGGCTCAGGTCTGCGTCCAATTGGCGCTGGCCGTTTCCCTGTTCGCGACCATCATGACCGCCCAGACCCGCCCGCGAGCCCGGGAGCTCGGCATCACGCCCGGCGCTGGCGCCCCGGGCGCCCTCAACGCAATCACCGACGTGGCCGGCGTGCGGGTGGGCCACACGACGGTCTCGAGCGGTGAGGGCGTTCGGACCGGCGTAACCGCCATCCTGCCGCACCCGGGCAATCTGTTTCGGGAAAAAGTGCCGGGCGCGGTTTTCGTGGGCAATGCGTTCGGCAAGCTCGCCGGGTCGACGCAGGTGCAGGAGCTCGGCACGATCGAATCGCCGATCGTGCTCACGAACACCCTCTCGGTCGGCACCGCGCTCGAGGCGACGGTGCGGTGGACCCTGGCGCAGCCGGGCAACGACAACGTCCGATCCGTCAATGCGCTGGCCGGTGAAACCAACGATGGTTCGCTGAACGACATCCGCGGACTCCACGTCACCCGCGAGCATGTGCTCGCGGCGATCAACGGCGCCAAAGACGGGGCTGTCGAAGAAGGCGCGGTTGGCGCCGGTACCGGCACGGTTGCCTTTGGATGGAAAGGCGGGATCGGCACGTCGTCGCGCATCGTCCAGGAGGCCGAGCGCTGGACGGTCGGCGTGCTGGTCCAGTCGAACTACGGCGGCAAGCTGACGATCGCCGGCGTTCCCATCTGGAAGGAGCTGTCGCCGCGCGGCACCGGCGCCGGCGCGGTGCTTCCTGACGCCGACGGCTCCTGCATGATCGTCGTCGCCACCGACGCGCCGCTCGACGCGCGCGACCTCGAGCGGCTTGCCGCGCGCGCGATTTTCGCGCTGGCGCGGACCGGATCGACGTTCTCGAACGGCAGCGGCGATTTCGCCATCGCGTTCTCGACGCATCCGTCGCTGCGCGTGACGTCCGCGGCGGGCCCGCAGCCGCGCACGGTGCTCCCCACCGATGGCGTGTCGGCGCTGTTCGAGGCGGTGCTGGACGCGACCGAGGAAGCGATCTACAACTCGATGTTGAAGGCGACCGACGTCACCGGCAACGGCCGCACGATTCGCGCGCTGCCGATCGAGCCGCTGCGCACCATCCTGAAGAAGTACGGGCGATGACGTCCTGGCGCTGGCTGTCGATCGTCGCGGGGCTCGCGTGCCTCGTGGCGGCGCCGTCCGCCCAGTTCAAGTCGTCCATCAGCACGGTTGCGGTCTGGGCGACCGTCAACGATGGAAAGGGCCGGCTCGCCTACGACCTGGAGCGCGACGACTTCAGGATCCTCGACAACGGCGTCGAACGCGAGATCACGTTCTTCTCGAACGACCCGCAGAACCTCACCGTGACGCTGATGCTCGACATGAGCGGCAGCATGATGTCGCGGTTCCTCAAGGTCCGCGATTCCACCGAACGGTTCATCAAAGTGATGATTCCCGGCGATCGCGCGCAGATCGGATCGTTCGGCGACGAGATCGCGATCAGCCCGCTGCTCACCGGCGACAAGGCCGTCCTCACCCGCGTGCTTCACGAAGAGCTGTGGCCGTCGGGCGCCACGCCGTTGTGGAATGCGGTCGACGCCGCGATGACCTCGCTGCGCGCGGAGAGCGGCCGGCGAATCGTGCTGATGCTGACCGACGGCGCCGACTCCTGTGATTTCCCCGACTGTCTCGACTACGGTGACGTGAAGCGGCGCGCGATGCGCGAGGACTTCATGATCTACGCGATCGCGATGGACGACCGCGGCATCGGCGCCGAACTGGTCGGGCTGACCGAGCAGACCGGCGGCGGCCACTTCGAGCTCGGACGCGACGACAACCTCACCGCCACCTTCGAGCACGTCGCGGAGGAGCTTCGGCATCAATACATGCTGGGCTTCGTGCCGGCCACCGACGGCAAAGAACACAAGCTCGAGGTCCAGGTGAAGCGCGAGGGCATGCGCGCACGCGCGCGCAAGACGTATCAGGCGGCGCGCCGATGACCCCCAGGCTCGCACTGCTGACGATCGCCGCGCCCGTGCTGTTCGCACTCACGCAGCCGCTCCCGGCGCAGGCGCCCGAAAGCGCCAGCACCACGGCCGAGGGAGCTCGCATCACGATCGATGTGGGCGTGGACCTGACCCAGTTCGGCGCGGCGCCCAAGCTCCAGGCTGCAGACTTCGAGGTCCGCACCGCCGGACGCGAGGTCCCGGTCTCGTCCCTCACCGTCAACCGGCAGCCGCTCCGGATCGTCCTGCTGCTGGACGTCACCTCGAGCGTCAGCAAACGCTACGACAAGGGGGACTTCGAGGAAGAGATTCGCAAGCTGTTCATCGACGCGCTGCAGCCGGGTGAAGAAGCACGAATCGGCGGCTTTGCGCAGGAGCTGCGGCTCGGCCCCGCGTTCAGCAGCGACCCGCGGGTTCTCCGCAAGGCGCTCGACACCGCGTTCTCACACAAGAAGGAAAGCACCTACGGGCCGTCGCCAATCTGGGACCACACTTACGCCGTCGTCGACGAGCTCGCGAACGTTCAGGGACGACGGGCCGTGATCCTCTTCACCGACGGCCGATCGACAGGCAACCGGAGGAGCATTCACAATCTCGCCGAGCGTTGCATCCAGACGGGCGTCTCGTTGAGCGTGCTCAGCTACGATCGACAGGTCTACATCCGGCAGGACGCGACGAGCGCCGTCGTCGTCCGGCCGCGCAATCCGCTGCTGTGGCTCGCCGAGGTCACCGGCGGCCGCCTGCTCGGGCCTTCAGACATGGGCAAGATCGATGTCGCCGGAGTTGAATCTCGATCACATACTCAAGACCCTGAAAGACGCGGGCAAGATCATCGGACCGGGAACGCTGCTCGGCGAGCTTCTCGCGGGATTGCGGCGGGTGTATACGCTCGAGTTCCCGGCGCCTGTTGCGGACGGCAAGTTCTATGCGCTCGACGTTCGCGTGAAGCGCACGGACGCGACGGTACGCGCGCCGCGGGCTTATCAGGCTCCGAAATAACACCCAACTCCCAAAAAAACCAACTCCCAAAGGCACGGAGGCGCCTTCTCTTTCGCACTCCGTGTCTTGGGAGTTGGGCTTTTTTGGGAGTTGGGAGTTGACCTACCTCTGACTCGTCGTCGGTTTAGTCGGCGGCGTCGGCGCGGTCAACGTGATGTTGTGCTTCGCCAGCGCCGTGCTGAGCGCCGATGCCTTGGTGAAGAGCGCGTTCGCTTCGGCAATGAGCTTCGGCATGTCGCTCTTCGCATCGTTGTAGGCCTTCATGGTCTGCTCGGTCGGCCACATGCCGCCCATCAGCCCGTTCTTGGCGACTGCCGCGCGGGCGACAGGATTTGTCGGCGGCTCCGCCGCCACCACCGCCACCGCCGCCGCGGCCGCCACGCCCGCCGGCGGGCGGTGCGAACTTCGGCGCGAGCGCAGCCAGGTCCTTGCTGACCGAGTCGAACATCGCCTTGGTGTCGGCGCTGACGTCGGTGCGCGACGTCAGCTCCTGCGTGATTTCGCCCATGCGCGTATTGAAGGGAGAGATGGCGTTGGCGATGTCGGTGGCGCGCTTCTGCAGCTCGTGCATCTCCATCGCCATGTCGAACAGGCGCTTCCGCTCCGCCTCGGTGAGCACGACTTCCGGATCCGCGTTCACGCGGAGCGGCCTGGTCTCGATCGTCTTTCCGTCGACGACCAGCGCGACGTTGTAGACGCCGGGGAGAACGTACGGACCGGGGTTCCCGCCGCCTCCGCCGCCGAAGCCGCCGCCACCGCCACCGAAGCCACCGCCGCCTCCGCCGCATCCGGCGCCGAACGGATTCTGCTGCTGACCGCCGCCACCCGCACCACCCTGACGGCCGCCGCCCTGCTGTTCGCCGCCGCCGCGTCCGCCACCCTGGCCGCGTCCGGCGAACGCCGGCGTGGGCGCCGGCTGCACGCGCAGATCCCAGCACGCTGACTGAATCCCTGCCTTGTTGCTGTTGGCGAGCACCGGGCCCGAGATCTCGCGAATCTCGCGGCCCGTGGCATCGGTGATCTTGAGCTTCACGTCGCCGACGTCTTTCTTCAGCATCCAGGAGATCACCGCGGCCTGCGGCGGGTTCTCGCCGAAGAACGTCTGATCGCCCCAGAACTCGTAGTTCCGGTCGCGGGCGGGGCGGCGGAACATCGAGGCTGGCGGCGGCGTGAAGAGCTTCGCGTCAGCCGAGGTCATCTGCGCCGCGGCGTATTCCTGGATCGGCGCGAGGTTGTCGAGGATCCAGATCGCGCGGCCGTGCGTCGCCAGAATCATCGCGTTGTCGCGCGGGTGCAGCGTGATCTCGTCGATGCGGACGGTCGGCAGGTTCGCCTTGATGCGCTGCCAGCTCTTCGCGCGATCGAGCGACACGAACAGGCCGGTCTCCGTCGCGAGATACAGCACATCAGGATTCTTGTGATCCTCGGTCAGCGAACGCGCGATTTCGTCTTTCAGGTTGGCCGTGATCGGTCGCCACGACTGGCCGTAGTCGCTGCTCGCGTAGATGTAGGTGCCGAATTCGTTCTGACGATGACCGTCGAACGTCGCGTACACCGTGCCTTCGTCGAATCGCGACGGCACCAGTTCGGAAACGTAGATGCCCTTCGGAATGCCCTGGATCTTGTCGGTGACTTTCGTCCACGTCTTCCCCGCGTCACGCGACACCTGCACGAGGCCGTCGTCGGTGCCGGCATAGAGAAGCCCGGCGCGCTTCGGCGACTCGGCAAACGTGACAATCGTTGGCCACGCCTGGATGCCGTCGTTCCGCGCAATCCGGATGTCGCTTCCCTTCAGCCCCATCGTGACGATCTCGTCGCGGTTCTGGTTGTCGGTGAGGTCGGGGCTGATTGCGGTCCAGGACAAGCCACGATCGGCCGATCGGAAGACCTTGTTCGCCGCGGCGTAAACGACCTTCGGATCGTGCGGCGAAAAAATCAGCGGCGTATCCCAGTGCCACCGGAGGTTCGGCTCCCCTGGCGCGGCCTGCGGACGGACGGACATCGTCTCACCCGTGACGCGATCGACGCGGACCATGTTGCCGTCCTGCGACTCGCTGAACGCGATGCGGTAGCTGGTCGGATCCTGGAGCACGACGAAGCCGTCGCCGCCCTGCAGCGTGGCCCAGTGATAGTTCGCGATCCCGGCGGCGCCGCGCACCGCGCTCGGGCCGCACCAGTTGTAGTTGTCCTGCATGCCGCCGCACACGTTGTACGGCGTCGCCATGTCGACGCTCACGTGATAGAAGAGCCCGACCGGCAGATTCGGCAGGAACTGCCACGTCTTCGACATGTCGTACGACACGGCAAGGCCGCCGTCGTTGCCGATGAGCACGTGGTTGGAGTTCGCAGGGTTGATCCAGATAGCGTGGTGATCGGAATGGATGCGTGACGCCGCCGCTGTGTTTACGGTCTTGCCGCCATCCAGCGTCTGATGCAGGTCGACGCCACCCAGGTAGACGACCTCGGGATCGTTCGGATCGATGCGGACCTGGCTGAAGTACATCGGCCGCGGATTTGCGTTGTTGACCTTGCGCCACGTCGTGCCGCCATCGTCGGAGCGATAGAGACCGGTCGGTTGATTGTTCAGCGGCTGCTGACCGCCGCCGCGGCCGCCGCCCTGGCCTCCGCCTCCACCCTGACCGCCGCCAGCCTGTCCTTCCGCGGCCGGCTGCTGTCCGGGACCCGTTTCGCCGCCGCCACCCTGGCCGCGGCCGCCGCCCTGCTGGCCTGGGCCTTCGATGAGCGCGTAGAGAATGTTCGGGCGCTTGCGGTAGACGTCGAGCGCGATGCGGCCGAGCGGCTCGTCGAGCGGCCCGCCCTTGATGCGCGTCCAGTTCTCGCCGCCGTCGGTCGATTTCCAGATACCGCTGCCCGCCCCGCCGCCGTTCATGCAGCACGCCGTCCGGCGGCGCTGATACATCGACGCCCACAGGATCTGGCTGTTCGACGGATCGATCACGAGATCGTTCGCGCCCGTGTCGTCGTCCACCTTCAGGACCTGTTTCCACGTTCGTCCGCCGTCGGCGGTCTTATAGATGCCGCGCTCGCCGCCGGGTCCAAAGAGGCTGCCGGTCGCGGCGACGAACACGGTGTCGTTGTTGCGCGGATCGATGACGATGCGGTTGATGTGCTTCGACGAGCGCAGGCCCATGTGCGTGTAGGTCTTGCCGCCGTCGGTCGACTTGTAGACGCCATCGCCCCATGACGTGCTCTGACGGTTGTTCGACTCGCCCATCCCCACCCAGACGAGGTCGGGGTTCGACTGGGAGATGGTCACGTCGCCCACCGACATGAGGCCCTGATCCTGGAGCTGCGCCTCGAATGTGGTCCCGTTGTTGACGGTTTTCCACACCCCGCCGTGCGCGGTGCCCACGTAGTAAATCGAGGGGTTGGCTTCATACACCGCCAGGTCGGAGATACGGCCCGACATCGAGGCGGGGCCGATGGACCGGAAGTGGAGCGAATCGAACGGCCCGCGTGCGGCCTGGCCGGCAGGCGCCTGTTCGGTGCGTCCGACGATGGACTGGCCGGCAAAGGTGACAGCCAGCACGGATGCCAGCCCGATTAAGCGATATGCCCTCATGCTTTGGAGCCTCCAGAAACCGAAGTGATGGGTGCAGATTATACGGTCACGGCCGGCCGGCCGTTTCGTTGCGTGTATCATCCTGGGCGAACCACGATGAAACGGGCTGCAATCGCCGCCATTGGCGTCGTTTTGTGCCTGGCTTCCCCGACCGCGAGCCAGCCGCCGCAATTCCGCAGCGGCATCGAGCTCGTCGAAGTCGACGTGTCGGTGCTCGACAAGGACCGGCGGCCGGTCCGCGGCCTGACGAAGTTCGACTTCATGGTTCTCGAGGACGGGCGGCCGCAGGAGATCGTGTCCGCGGTTGAAATCAACGTCCCGGAGCCCCTCGAGACGCCGGCGGCGTGGATGCGCGAGGTCGCGCCGGACGTGAAGGCCAACCTCGCAAGCTCCGATCGCCTCATCGTGCTGGTGCTCGACGATGCGCAGGTGCGGATGCAGCCGGCGATGAATCAGGCGGTCAAGGAGATCGGCCGGCGCATCATCGATCGGCTGGGACCGTCCGACCTCGCATCGGTCGTGTTCACGAGGGACAACAAGGCCGCGCAGCCGTTCACAGCGGACCGCAGCCGTCTGCTCAAGGCAGTCGATGGGTTCCGCGCCGGCTTCGGCGGGAGCAGCGGCGGCGGCGATCCTTCGGCCGACTACTTTTTCAAGTCGTCGCTGCTGACCCTCAAGTACGTAGCCGAGTCGATGGCCGAGGCTGACCAGCGCCGCAAGGCAGTGATCTATGTCAGCCCGGGCGTGCCAGGCGCGGAGACGAAGTTCAAGCTCGAGCTGGACGCCATCCTTCGCGAGGCGCAGCGCACGAACGTCAACATCTACAGCATCGATCCGAGTGGTCTCGGCGGACTCGACAACGAAGACCGGACGTTCGCGGGCATCCCCGCCGACAGTTTCCGGACGCCTCAGACCGCCGCCAACGACTTCCTCCACATCCTCGCGTCGAACACAGGCGGACTCGCGATCGTCAACCGCAACGAGTTTTCGAGCGGTGTGACGCAGATCTTCCGCGAGAACGGCTCTTACTACCTGATTGGGTATCGATCGTCCGGCGATCCGACGCCCGGACGGTATCGGCGCCTCGAGGTGCGCGTCTACCGTCCCGGGCTCACCGTCCGCGCGCGCAACGGCTACTACGGCCGGCGGAGCGAACGCATCGACGGCAGCGATGTGTCGCCGACGCTTCGCAAGGCGATGGCGTCCGTCGTGCCGGCGCGCGACGTCGCCATGCAGGTGACCGCCGCGCCGTTCGTGGTGCCCGGCAAGCGTGATTCGACAATGGCGATCGTGCTCGCCGTCCGCGAACCGGCGCCGCCGCCCGGGGAGAAGAGCACCAAAACCCACGTCGACGTCCTCGTCGGCGCGTACGGCCCGGACGGCAAGCGCTTCGGCTCGCAGCGCCTCAGTGCGGCGATCCAGCTTCGCGCCGAGTCTGGCGCCACGGTTCAGTACCAGGTGCTGTCGGAGATGCGGTTGAGGCCCGGACGGTATCAGCTGCGGTTCGCCGCCGAAAGCTCGCTGCACGGGAAGAGCGGCAGCGTCTACTACGACGTGGACGTCCCCGACTTCTCGAAGGACGATGTCGCGGTCTCAGGCCTGGTGTTGAGCGCCGTCCCCAGTGTTGCGGCTGCGCCACTCGACGCGTTCGCGAAACTGATCCCCGTCGTGCCGACGTCGCGGCGGAATTTCTGGAAGATCGATCAGGTCGTGGCGTTTCTGCGCTTGTATCAGAACGGAAAGGCGACGGCGCCGGTGAAAGTGAGTCTGGAGATCCGCGACGCGGACGATCGCGCGGTGTTCGAGAATTCCGAGCTCATCGAAGGCGCGCAGTTCACGCAGACGCGCAGCGCGGACTATCGCGTGCAGCTGCCGATCGCTTCGCTCGCGCCAGGCCCGTACTTGCTGACGATCGAAGCGAACGGCGGCCGCACCACGCTGCGGCGCGATGTGCGATTTGTGGTGCAGTAGGTAGCGCAGGCCTTCAGGCCTGCATTCGCATACAGGCAGCCCTAAAGGGCTGCGCTACGAATCGTTCGCCTACGAACCGCTCTTTGCCTTCCGCAGCGTCCTGGTCACGAGGGCTTCGGGCTGCCCTTCCACCGCAACGATCGCGCGCACCGTGTAGTCACCGGGCTTGAGCGCGGCGATCGGGAGCTTGGCCGAGAGCAGGAACTTGTCCGCCTCGCTGCTCGCCGCCGGCGAGAGCGGCACCTGAATCGGATCGCCGGGGGCGCCGATGACTTCGACGTACATCTTCAGCGGGCCGGTCGGACGGCCGTAGAGCTCGACGATCGCCACCGCTTCCTCTTCGGTCGTGAATTGCATCGCCGGCGCGGGACCGCTCTGCCCCAGCCTGCCGAGCACCAGATCGCCGAGCTGAATCGGTCCGGCGGCCACCAGGCCCAGCGCCACCTGCGCGTCGACGGCGCCGGATCGTCCGGACGCATCGGTCGCCGCGACACGCATCCGGTAGTTGCCCGCGGGAACGATCAGCGCCGCCATCGTCGTCGGGTTCGCCAGGTCCGCCGCCTGCGCCGTCCACTGTGCGGTGAGCTTGCCACCCTGATCGAACAGGCCGACCATCGCCCCGTTCAACTTGGTGCCGGGCTCGAGCGGTTCGAAGAGCGCCAGAATCCGGATTTTGGCGTCGCCTGGATTTCGCGACGAGTACGCCGCGGCACGCAGGCCCAGGTCGTTGAACGGATTGGCGGTCCGAATCATGTCGCGCGGGCTCGCGTTGCCGGCGCTCTTGGCGCCTGCCTTCGCCATCGACATCTCGCGTGGCGCCTTCACCGTCAGCCCCGCGCGCGCCACCGTCAGTTCGACGCGCTTGTTGCCGCCGCTGCGATCCGACCCTTCGGGTTCGAACGACGCGACGTAGTACGCCGATGTCGAGGCCGCCAGCCGCTTCATCTGCGCTTCCGCGGCGGCGCTGACCCGCACGATCTCGCCCGTCGTCACCCCTGCCAGGTTGTCGAGGCCGCCATTCGCTTCGGGGGGCGCCGGGCCGCCGCCGCTGTCGGTCAGCTCGATGACGTAGAAGCTCGCCTTCGACAGCTGCGCGGCGGAGCCGAGCTGGTTCATCTGCTCGGTGCGAATCTCGCAGAGCTGCGAGCCGGTGACGCCGCCCATCCTGGCCGTCTGGCCCGCCTGCATCGCCGCCACCGCCGACGAGAAGAACACGACCGTCGGAGGCACCGCGGCCCCCTGCGAGTTGGTGAACACGGCCTGCAGTGTCTGAATCGCGCGCACGGTGCGGCAGGTCAGATCCTGGCTGCTCGATCCGTAACCGGCGAGCGTCCCGATTGTCGCTTTCACCTTCGTGAGATCGTTGGTCGGCGCGATGTTCGGGCCGCCCTGGCGGATGCTGAGCAGGCTTACACGATCCTGCGCGCCAAGCGTTCCGAGCAGGTGGCCGATCGCTTCCTTGACCGCCGCATCCTTGCCGATCGCGATCGACTCCTCGTCGACCAGCAGGAACACCTCGCGGGCCGCGCCCCCGCCGCCGCCACCGCCTGCATTCGTCGCGAACGGCGGCGGAACGTCGGATTTGGCCGCCGGCGCATCGCCCGGCGCAGTGGTTTTGCGCATGTCCACGAGCTCGAATGACTTGATCTCGCGCGCCTTGCCGTCGACCTTCAGCGACACGTCGCCGACCTTGAGGTCTGCGACCGGCTGGCCGTCGGCGCCGAGCGCGCGGAACGGGACCGTGGCCGACCCCGCCTGAGGCTCTCCCGCGGCCAGGGCCGCCGCCGGCGTGATCAGAAGTGCGGCAACCAGGGCAGAACGGCAAAACATGGCGAAAGCATACTTCATATGCAGACTCCCAAATCCCAACTCCCAAATCCCAAATTGCACTCGCAACTCGCAACTCGCAAATCGCAAATCAGTCTGTAGGACGTCCCGTGAGCAGAGGAACGCAGGGTTCGAGCCTTGGGCCTTTCTCGTCGCAGACCGCGAACTGTCCCGGGTTGTTCGTGCTGTTGTACATGCAGACGCCGGCGTACTCGCCGCGCGCGTTGCAGACGTAGAAATTGATGTTGAAGTTCGGCTCGCCGCGCTCGGTCAGGAGCCGCTTCTCGATCGTGTTCGCCTTGATCCGCTTCAGCGCCTCCATGCCGGCATCCTTCGGATGCTTGCCGCGCCGCATCTCCTCGACGATCAGGAACGAGCAGAGGCTATAGAGGTTGGCTTCGCCGCGGCCGGTCGATCCGGCGGCGCCGACGGCGCCGTCGACATACAAGCCGGCGCCGAGAATCGGTGAATCGCCGACGCGTCCGGGGATCTTCCAGGCGAGGCCGCTGGTGGTGGTGACGCCGCAGATCTCTCCCTTGGCGTTCACGCCGTTGCAATTGATCGTCCCGTAGAAGTGATGCGGATCGACGAGGCCTTCCGCGAACATGTCCTGCTCGATCTTTCTCATCGCCGACTCGCGCTTGGTCGGATCCAGGTAATGCAGCGGGTCGGTCCGCCGCTTCCATTCGAGCCAGGTGCGGCGCGAGCGTTCGGTGTTCAGGTCGTCCTCGATCTTGAATCCCATGTCGCGCGCGAACGCCTGCGCGTCCTTGCCGACGATCAGGTGGTGATCGGTGTAGTCCATCACCTTCTGCGCGACCAGCGACGGCGTCCGGACGCCTTCGATGCACGCCACCGCGCCGGCGCGCTTGCGCGGACCGTGCATGCAGCTACGCATCCAGCTGGACGATGCCGTTGGCGTTCGGCAGGCCGCCGTAACCAACGCTGGTGTCCTCGGGATCGAGCTCGACGATGTTGACGCCGGCGATGAGCGCGTCGAGCACGTCTTTCCCCTCGGTCATCATCGCGAACGCAGTCTCGACGCACGTCTTCGTGCCGCCGTTCTTGTAGCGGTGGCCGTTGGCCGACGAGACCACGATCGGCTTGACGCCGCCCGGTGCTATCACTGTCGGCGATTGTGCCGCGGTCCGCGGCGCTGCCGCCACCAGGCCGGCCGCCGTGCTCGTCAGGACGAACTCGCGTCGATTCACTTTGGTCATTGAAAACGCACCTTTCAGCGGTCAATCATGTTCCATTTGCGGATCGTTTCTTCGATGAGCCGCCCGACTTTGTCGTTCACACGCTCGAAGTACATCTTCGCCTTTGCCGCGTCGAACTTCAGCAGCCCCTGTCCTTCTTTATAGAGCCCGATGCTCGACGGTGACGGATAGGCGCTCCATGTTGCCGCCGCCGGATTTGCCGTCGTCATGTCCACGCCCGTGTAGCGTTCCTTGTGCACGAGCGAGGGATCGATCGCCAGCATGAACGCGTTCTCGTTCTCACCCGCGTGTCCGCCGTCCTCGCCGAACACGGAGAGCGTGACATCCGAGCAGTAGCTCCACCAGTTCACGACCAGCGTCCGCACGTTTGCTTCGCGTCCGATTTCGGTTCCCAGCGCCGAAAGCACCGCGGTCTGCGGCCCTCCGTGGCCGTTGATCAGAATGATGTTGCGGAAGCGGTTCTTCGCCAGCCCGACCAGGATGGCCTTCACATACGGCCGGTACGCCTCCTCGGGAATCGTGAACGCCCCGGGATAGGCGTCCATCGAGCCGGTGATGCCGTATGGAACGACCGGCGCAATCATCGCGTTTACACGCGGGGCGATGGCCCGCGCGATCGCCAGCGGGGCGATGATGTCGGCGCCGTTGGCGGTGACGCCATGCGGCTCGAGCGTCCCGAGCGGCACCAGCACGGTGTCGACGCGGGCGGGGACCACCTCGCGGAATTCCATCCAGTTGATCCGTTCGAGCTCCCGCGTGGTGGGCGCCTGCGCGCCCGCCGGCGCCGGAAAAACTGCGACGATCAGCGCGACGAGGACGCAGCCGGGGGTTTTCATGGACACGAATGCTACCAAATCCGGCATTCGATGGATTACGATCTGAGCCGGGCACTCTTGAGCACGGCGTTCACCAGGAACATCTCGATCGACACCATACGTGCGGCAGCCGAGGGCGTTTACGACGTCGTCGTGCGAACGCCCATCGTTCCCCTTCTGACCGAACCGGGCCAGCCGCAGGTCTACCTGAAGCTCGAAACGCTGCAGCCGATCGGATCCTTCAAGATCCGCGGCGCCTACAACGCCGTCCGGCACCTCGCCGCCGGACCAGCTCGCGACCGGGGTCTGGACCGTCAGCGCCGGCAACGCCGCCCAGGGTGTCGCCCTCGCGGCGCGCAAGCGCGGGGTGCCGTGCAGCGTCATGGTGATGGACACCGCGCCGGATACGAAGCTGCGCGCCATCGAACGCCTGGGCGCCTCGATCGTCAGGGCGTCGTACGAGGAATGCTGGCGGACAGTGGAACAGCACGGTTCCGACCGCATGCAGGGGCATTTCGTGCACCCGTTCGACGACGACCTGTTCATCAGCGGCAACGGGACGATCGGGCTCGAGATCGTCGAGGACCTGCCGGATGTCGATGCGGTGATCGCGCCGATCGGCGGCGGCGGCCTGCTGGCCGGCATCGCGTTCGCGCTTCGCGACTTGAGTCCCAATACGATGGTCTACGCGGCCGAGCCGGAAACGGCGGCGCCGCTGGCGGCGTCGTTCGAGGCCGGCGAGCCGAAGTATTTCGACGGCTGGAAGGCGTCGTTCGTCGACGGCGCCGGCGGCAAATCCGTGCTGGCCAGCATGTGGCCGCTGATGCAGCGGTTCGTCGCCGAATCACTCGTGGTCACGCTGGACGACGCGGCGCGAGCGATGAAGATCGTCGCGGAGCGCGCCCACGTGATCGCGGAAGGCGCGGCCGCCTGCGCGGTAGCCGCCGCGCTCTCTCCCACCATGGCCGAACGCGGCCACCGGAAAGTACTCGCCGTCGTCTCCGGCGGCAACATCGATTTGTCCAGGTTCGCGCAGCTGGTGGGCGCCTGCCGGTAACCGACACACAGGAACGAGCACAAGGAAGCATGGAAGGACACGTGACGAATCCGGAACCCCCGCCGATCCCCGAGCGCATCAAGCGCCTTCCCGAGCTCGCGCTGGATCTGTGGTGGACGTGGAATGCGCAGGCACGCGAAGTATTCCGGCGGCTGGACTATCCGCTGTGGCGTCAGACCGCGCACAACCCCGTCCTGGTGCTCAAGCTCGTCTCGCCGGATCTCCTGGAAAAGGCTGCCGCCGACCCGACGTTCCTCGAGCAGGTACGACAACGCGATCGCGGCACTCGACGCGGCGCGGAGCGCCCGCGAAACCTGGTGGCTGCGTGACTTCTCCGACGCGTCGGGGCCGATCGCCTACTTCTCCGCCGAGTTCGCGCTCCATCAATCGCTGCCGATCTACGCGGGCGGCCTGGGGGTGCTTGCCGGCGATCACTGCAAGGAAGCGAGCGATCTCGGGATTCCGCTCATCGGCGTGGGATTCATGTATCCGCAGGGATACTTCCACCAGACCGTGTCGCCGGAAGGGTGGCAGCAGGAAGTCTACGAGCGCCTCAACTGGACGGATGCGCCGATCGAGCGCGCGACCACGCCCGACGGCGACCCGTGCATCGTCGCCGTGCCGCTCGGCGACCGCACTGTGCTCGTCGCGGTGTGGCGGGTACGGCTCGGGCGCGTGAAGCTGTATCTGCTCGACACCGATCTCGAAGAGAACGCGCCGTGGGATCGCGAGCTGTCGGCGCGGCTCTACGGCGGCGACCGCGAAACGCGCATCCAGCAGGAGATCATCCTCGGCATCGGCGGCGTACGTGCGCTGAAAGCGATGGGCACGAACCCGGCGGCGTGGCACCTCAACGAGGGGCACGCGGCATTCGTCGTCCTCCAGCGGATCCGCGATCTGATCGAGCGGGGCGAATCGTTCGAGTCGGCGCTCGACGACGTGCGCCAGTCGACGATCTTCACGACGCACACGCCGGTTCCCGCGGGACACGACGCGTTCCCGTTCAACCTCGTCGAGAAGCATCTCGCCGGCGCGTGGGGAACGCTCGGCGCCTACCGCGATGCCTTCCTCGCGCTCGGCCACTACGACAACGGCAGCGGTCCGCTCTTCAACATGACCGCGCTCGCGCTGCGCACCGCGAAGTACGTCAACGGCGTCAGCCAGCTGCACGGCCAGGTCACGCGCGAGATGTGGGGCCCGATCTGGCCCGGCCTCGCGTCCGAGGACAGGCCGGTCCGCGCACATCACCAACGGCGTGCACGTCCCGACGTGGCTCGCGTCGGAGATGGCGGTGCTCTTCGACGACTACCTGCCGAAGGGCTGGCGCGATCGTCACGACGAGCCCGAGGTGTGGGACGGGATCTTCCGCATCCCGGACGAGGAGCTGTGGGAAGCGCGGATGGCGCTGCGCAACTACCTCTTCACGTTCATCCGCGAGCGGGCCCGGCAGCGCTGGAAAGAGGAGCACGTCAGCGCCGCACGCGTCGTCGCTGCCGGCACGCTGCTCGATCCCAATGCGCTGACGATCGGCTTCGCGAGGCGCTTCACCGGTTACAAGCGGCCGGAGCTCATCTTCCACAATCCCGATCGGCTGATCGGCATCCTCACCGCCGCCCGTCGGCCCGTGCAGATCGTGTTCGCCGGCAAGGCGCATCCCGCCGACGACACCGGCAAGCATCACCTGCAGCAGGTCTACCGCCGCGCGATCGATCCCAAGTTCGGCGGACGCATCGCGTTCGTGGACGACTACGATCTGCACGTCGCGCACTTCCTCGTGCAGGGCTGCGACGTCTGGCTGAACAATCCCCGCAAGCCGCTCGAAGCGTCAGGCACCAGCGGCATGAAGGCGTCCGTCAACGGCGTGCCGCACCTGAGCATCGGCGACGGCTGGTGGGCGGAGGGCTTCTCGGGCGAGAACGGCTGGCTGATCGAGGGAGCGAACGCGGGCGGAAATCCCGACGCCGTCGATGCGGGGGATGCCGACGCGATCTACGAACTGCTCGAGCGGGAGGTCGTACCGCAGTTCTACGACCGCGACACACACAACATCCCGCGCCGGTGGCTGCGGATCGTGCGCCAGGCGATCGTCTCCGTCACCCCGCGCTTCAGCGCGCGGCGGATGGTCAAGCAGTACGCCGAAGAGATGTATGCGCCGGCGCTGCGACGCCACACGTCGAAGCAGGCGTAGTCGGACGTGCCGATACGCTGGAGTGGACGTGATGACGTCCCAGACAGTGCCAGATCTGACCCAGCGCCTGCGTACGGAACCTCCAAACGAGTACAATAAGAAAGAATGTCACGGAAGACCATGACGCAGGCGCGCTGCGCGCTCTGCGGGGCAAAAGAAGTCTCCGAGCCCCGCGGCGAGGAGCGCTACTGCCGCGACTGCTGGGACAAGAAGATCGCGGTCGAGGAGATCGTCGCCCGCGAGTTCGCCCTCAAGCGCTACATCCGCGCGCACAGCGCGGAGAAATACCTGATTTATCACTCGACGCTCAAGCGTCCGTGCGGCCAGCTGATCGTCGTCGACGACGGCTACGATCTGTTCCTGACGATGGTGCTCTACCCGAGCTTCACGTGGGACGAGGCCGCCTATCATCTCGAAGGCGACCCCGAGGGCCGCACGTTCGCGGAAATCCTCGTCGACGTCGTCGCGGCCGAGGTTATCGAGCCGTGGGGCGGCGGCAAGTGGCATCTCGAAATCTTCCGCTCCTCGAATCCCGAGCCCGAGGACTGGAATGGCGAGATGTAGCCGCCTATAATCCCAGCGGACAGGCAAGGTGCCTGTCCCCTTTAAACGTTCTCTGAGAATCCGTGTTTCGGAGGTGGGCCATGATCCGCCGATACACCGTTCCGGCGTTCGTACTCTGTTCGCCGCCGTTTTCACCAGCCAGGCCTACGCCCAGGCGACTCCCGCAAAAGCGACGGCGCCAGCACCAGCGGCTCCGGCGAAGTGGATGCCGCCGCTCAAGGGCGAAGGCACGATCGAGGTCATCAAGGCCAAGCCGCGCCGCGTCGGCAACGACATGGTGACCACGATGAAGATCAAGAACACGTCCAAGAGTCCGCTCGCGCTGCTCACCGTTGACGAGTACTGGTACGGCGCCGCGGGCAAGGATGCGGTATCGGGTGATACGCAGCGGAACAAGTCGATCCTGAATCCCGGTGACGTGGTCGAGATGTCGACGCGATCACCGTTCAGGGCCGACATGAACCGCAGCCTGATTCTGTTCAAGCACGCGAACGGGAGCATCAAGGCGAAGGAAGTGACGAAGTTCATCGACGCCAAATAGAATGGCGCGATGACTGACCTTCGTTATCCGGTTGGTGGCTTTTCGTACGATCCCGCGATCTCCGCCAGCACGCGGCGGACATTGATCGGGCAGATTGCCGGCACGCCGCGCGCGATGCGCGCGGCGGTCGCGGGCCTGGACGACAAGCAGCTCGACACCCCGTATCGGCCTGACGGCTGGACCGTGCGCCAGGTCGTGCATCACGTCCCCGACAGCCACATGAACGCCTACGTGCGCTTCAAGCTGGCGCTCACCGAGGACAACCCGACGATCAAGCCATACGACGAAGCGGCCTGGGCGCGCGTGGCGGACACCGCGCGGACGCCGGTCGACGTGTCGCTGACGCTGCTCGATTCGCTGCACACGCGGTGGGTGGTGCTGCTCGAGTCACTGGCGGATACGGACTTCGCGCGTCGGCTCGTCCACCCCGACCGCGGCCCGATCACGCTCGACTGGATGCTGCAGCTCTATGCGTGGCATGGGCGCCATCACACGGCGCACATAACAGAACTGAGGAAGAGACAAGACTGGTAGCACGAATCCACGTGCGACGTGCGACGTGCGGACGTGCGACGTGCAGCGTGTCACGTGCTACGTGCGCACGCGGCTCATTTCAGCAACCCCGCCCTGCGTTCGGCGTAGTGTCCGGCGAGCGGCAGCTTCCACAGCCGCCCGCGGTACGCCTGCAGGACGCACGCGGCCCAGACGCCGACCCACGCGACACCGGCGAGTGCGGCCAGCCAGAGGACGATCCAGAACGCCGTCGGCGACACGACGAGCATCATGAACGCGAGAAGCAGCAGAAACGCGGACGCGACGCCGAGGATGCCGAGCCCGAGGAGCGACTGCCAGGCGTGAAACTTCACGAAACGGCTGGTCTTTTCCACTCCCAGCAGCAGCGCACCGGAAAACGGACCGGCGAGATACGCGAGCGCCGCCGCCACCGGCGGCGTCAGGCCGGTCGATGAGGGCGCCGGCTCGTGACGGCGGCGCGCGGAGGCGGCGAGGCTGCCGCCCGCCTTGGCGTCGCCGTCGCCGAACGTGATCTGGCCGTCGTAGCGCGGCAGCGACACCAGGTGGAACGGCGAGGTGATCACCTGCGCCGTCATCGCGCCATCGGGCGGACGCTGCTCCTCGACGTCGACGACGAGCGACGAACCGTCGCGATGCGTGCCGGTGATGCGGACGCCGAAGCCCGACGTCGGACGCTCGCCGGCGAACACGCCGGCAATCATGCGCGTCTCGAAATCAACCGGCGGTTCCGGCAATTCCGGCCCGGAATGCGCGGCCCAGAGCGCCCGCCACTCGTCGGCGGTTCTCGCCAGCACCCGCCGCGGCTGCACGACCCGGCTGCTGTTGCCCTGGGCGATGGTGTCTACACCCGTGTTCATCTGATGCGAAACTCGACCTCCCGCATGGCCGTTCCTCCGTCAGCAAGAAGCGTGCGCGCTTCGACGCGAAGCACGTAGCGTCCGGGCGCCAGCCCCTTGAGCGGGATCGTCACGGTGTGGCCGTAGCCGCCGCCTTTGGCCCCCTTCAGCTCCTCGCTCTTGCGCTCGGTCTCGTTGTTGAACACGACGGTTCCCGTGTCGGACAGCACACTCGACTTGATCGACACGCGGTGGGCCACCTTGGTCTGGTTGTCGTAGACCTCTGCGAACAGCGACAGGACGTCGTCCACTGGAAATTCACGATGCGCCGACGGCGCCGCCGGCATGATCCCTTGAGTTCGGCATCGGGATTCGCGGTCGGAATGTGGCTCGAGCTGGCCGACGTGAGGAGCAGCCCGCTCATACTGAGCGGCGCTTTCGAGAAATCGGGCACGTCGAGATCGTGGAGAACGGAACCCACTGCCCCGCTGCCGGTATCGCGCACGCCGATGCGAAGCTGATACCGGCCCGGCGGCACCTCGAGGCGCCGCAGGATTCGGACGCCGTTCTTTGCGACGAGCGCATGCGTCTGCGGACGGAGCCGCAGGTTGAGCAGGTCGCGGCCGCCGTCGCGCGGCTTGGCTGTTTCGTCCACCGCCAGAATCGCGACCTCCACGTCGTCTTCGAACGTGCCGTTGCGCTCGGTGAATCGAAGGCGGCCGCCGTCTACTTCGAGGGCGATCGCCAGCGACGCGTTGGAGCCGGTGCCTTTGAGCGGCGCGGCAAACGCGCTGATGCCGAGGCCGCTCATCGCAACCGGACTCTCGAGCGCGGCGCGCAGCTCGGGGGACGCCTGATTGTTGAACGGCTTCGATTCAGCCGGCCGGCCTTTCGGCGCGACATATCCCTTGCGCGCGCGCACCTCCAGGCCGGGTCTCGTGACTTTGACGTCGATGCGCCGGAACCGCCCGTCCCGCCGCGTGTCCTTCGAGTAGTAGCCGAGCACGTAGTAGCTGCTGTTGTCCTGCACGATGCGGGCGAACGCGTTCGTGAAGTCGTTGCGGTTGACCGCCGCGAATCCGCCGGTCTCGTTCGAGATCGAGCGCAGGCTGTCCTGCGACAGCAGCAGCTCCTGATTGAGCGCGGTCGGGCTGATGATCGTCGGATCGTCGGGCATCGACGAGATCGACATCGTCTCGTCGAACAGGCCGCCGAGGCCGCGCGGATCGATGCTGTAGAAACTGACGTTCGCCCGGCTCGCCGCGGCAATCGCTTCGCGCGTTTCCTCGAGCAGGTCGGACGCGTAGCGGTTCTGAATCGGATTGTTGACGTCGTAATCGATGCCTTCGCTGAAGAACAGCACCGCCTTGCGCCGGCCGCGCACGCCGGCGAGATAGTCGGCGACCGACTTCAGCGCCGACAGGGTATTGCGCGCCTTGTGCACGCGCTCGGCCTCGCTCATGTCACGCGGCTCCGGCGGCGCGCCCGGCATCCCGCGCGTCAGGTAGTAATCGTCAAGCTTCTCCAGCGTGGCGGACCGCGTCTTCTGGCCCATGAACACGTCGATCGCCCGCAGCAGCCGGGCGCGGCTGTTGGTGAATTCCTGGACGCCCTTCCGCGAACCGCCCGTCTGCACGACCGCGGCCACGTCGTTCTCGCCGAAGTTCTTCTCGATGAACTGGCGCGCCGCGGCAATCACCCGCTGACCGCGGGCGAAATGCGTGTTGAGATCGTCGAGCACGAGCACGTAGATGCGGCCGTCGAACTCGCGCCGGTTGCTGCGGACATCCGGCTCGATCGGCGCCGGCGCGAACAGCGGGGCGTCCGGCTTCTCCAGCGGAATGTCGACCAGTGAGAAGTTCTCGACGGTCTGCGGCGTGCCCTCCTCGAGAACCTGGAAATCGCTCTTCGTCAGGTTGCGGACGAAGTTGCCCTGGGCGTCGGTCACGACCGCGTCGATCTCGACGTAGTTCACCTCGACGCGGAAGGTAATCGGAGGCTGATCGTTCTTCCCGGCCGGCTGCTGCGCGGGCGCCGCGAGCGTCGTCAAGAGAACGAGAAGGAGAACGAGAGAGGTACGCATCATCGATCCCGGTATGGCAGGCTCACCATTATCCTACGCGCGCCGATCCTTAACAACTTTAACAGTTTGAGTGCAGAGGACTTAAGGGCCCACTTCGGGCAAACTTTGTAAAAGGTTCCGACGTCCAAGGGATAAAGGGATTGGACGGGTATACTCAAAAGATGGCGTTGTCGATTGACGCAGTCCAGCGCGCGCTCAAGGAAGATGGCCTCGACGGCTGGCTGCTGTACGATTTCCACGGCTCCAATCCAATCGCAAACCGGGTCGCCGGCCTCGCATCTTCCACGAAGCTGGCGACGCGGCGCTGGTATTACCTGATCCCCGCGAACGGCGACCCTCGGGGTCTCGTCCACGCAATCGAGCGTCATAATCTCGACGGCCTGCCGGGCGAGAAGCGCGCGTATGCGGGACGCCAGCAGCTCGCCGATGGGCTGCGGGCGCTGCTCGGCGGCATCAAGCGCGTCGCCATGGAGTATTCCCCCGGCAACGCGATCCCGTATGTGTCGCGGGTCGATGCCGGCACGGTCGAGGCGGTTCGCAATTCCGGCGCCGAGGTCGTGTCGTCCGGCGATCTCGTTCAGCGATTCGAGGCGGTCTGGACCGACGCTGCCTATAAGACGCACATCGCGGCCTCCGAGCGGCTGTATCGAATAAAGGATCGAACGTTCGCGCTGATCAAGGAACGGCTGGCAAGCGGCGCGCCGATGAACGAATTCGAGATTCAGCAGAAGATGGTCGGCTGGTTCGACGACGAGGGATTGCAGACCCAGGACCCGCCAATCGTCGCGGCGCAGGAGAACGCGGGCAATCCGCACTACGGCCCCACTCGCGACGCCCATCGGGCGGTTCGTCCCGGCGAAATTGTCCTGCTGGACCTCTGGGGTAAGCTGCCGCAGGCGGGCGCAGTCTTTGCTGACATCACCTGGGTGGGGTTCACGGGCAACGCCATTCCCGAGGAATTTACCCGCGCGTTCGCGGCGGCCGCGGCCGGCCGTGACGCAGCCGTCGACCTGGTGCGGTCTTCGGTCCGCGACGGACGCGACCTGCGAGGGTTTCAGGTCGACCGCGCCTGCCGCGACGTGATCGAACGGGCCGGCTATGGCGCCCAGTTCATTCATCGAACCGGGCACAGCCTCGGCGAGGACGTCCACGGCAACGGCGTGCACATGGACGACTACGAAACGCACGACGATCGGCGGCTGATCCCGGGGACGGGGTTCACGATCGAACCGGGCGTTTACACGGATCGATTCGGGGTTCGAACGGAAATCAACATGTTCGTCGCCGAGCGCGAGGCGCGGGTGACGGGGGCGATGCAGCGCGAAATCGTCACCCTGGCCGGATAGGTGGAATTGCGATTTTGGATTTGCGATTTGCGATTTTGGGAGTTGGATCGGTTTGGGAGTTGGGAGTTGGCCGGGTTGGGAGTTGAAAGTTGGGAGTTGGCTCGGTTGGGAGTTGGAAGTTGGGAGTTGGCTCGCTTGGGAGTTGGGAGTTGGATCGGTTTGGGAGTTGGGAATTGGGATTTGGGAGTTAAGTAATGTCCACTCGAAAGAAAACAACGCTCTTTTACGCCATTCTGATTGCAATTGCGTCGGCCGCGGTCGGCATGGTGATCGCGTCGCAGTGGGGTTTGCCGCAGTCGTCGTCGGCGCAGACCGTCGCCGTTCCGGCCACCAACAGCGCGCCGCTCAGCGGGCCGATCGATGCGACGACGTTCCGCAACATCGCGAAGGCTCAGGCGCCGGTCGTCGTTTACATCCAGACGACGGCACGTGCGCGCCGCGAGCTGACCGAATTCGGCGGTGACGATCTCTTCAGGCGGTTCTTCGGCGGCCAGTCGGCGCCACGCGGACGGCAGCAGGCGCCGGTCCAGCAGGGCACCGGCACCGGATTCATCATCGACAAGTCCGGCCTGATCCTCACGAACAATCATGTCGTCGAAGACGCCGAGGACATCGAGGTCTATCTCTACGGCGCCAACCTCAGGAACCTCAACGAGAAGCATTACGCGGCGAAGGTCATCGGCCGCGACACGCTGACCGACTGCGCGCTGATCAAGCTGAGCGAGATGCCTGAGACGCCGCTCCAGGAGGCGAAATTCGGTGATTCCGAGCAGATGCAGCCCGGCGACTGGGTGATGGCGATCGGCAACCCGTTCGGTCTGTCGCACTCGGTGACCGTCGGCGTGATCTCGGCGCTCGGACGGCCGTTTGGCGGGGTTGCCGGACGCGAGCAGCCGATGCTGCAGACCGACGCGGCGATCAATCCCGGCAACTCCGGCGGCCCGCTGCTGAACGTGCGCGGCGAGGTCGTGGGGATGAACACGGCGATCTACACCGATCAGCGCGCCGGCAACCTGGGCATCGGCTTCGCGACGCCGATCAACACCCTCCGGGACCTTTTGCCACAGCTCCGCATCGGAAAGGTCACACGCGGCGTGATTGGCGTGTCGGTCGATCCCTTCCCGATGGAAAAGGACGTGGCGAAGAGCCTTGGCCTCTCCAGCACCGAAGGCGCGATGATCCGGGCCGTCGAAGCGGGTGAACCGGCGGCGCGGGCAGGCCTCCAGCGCGGCGACGTGATCCTCGAGTACAACGGCCGGCCGGTGAAGGACAGCGACTCGCTCGTCGCGATGGTCGTCAACACCAAGCCCGGCACGTCGGTGCCGGTGACGATCGTCCGCGACAAGCAGCGCAAAACGCTGAGTGTCACCGTTGGCGAGCTCGATCTCGAGCGCGAACAGAACCGCGGCGCGCGCAACAACGAAGGCGGCGATCAGGAGCCGACGTCCACCGGCCTCGGCATGGATCTCGGCGCGGTGACGCCCGAGATCGCCCGTCAGCTCGAGCTGCCGCGCGGCCAGGGCGGCGCGGTCGTGACCAACGTGGAGCGCAACAGCCCGGCAGCGCTCGGCGGCGTGCAGCCCGGCGACGTGATCATCGAAGTGAATCGCACCCCGGTCGCGAACGTGTCGCAGGTCACCCGCGAGCTTCAGCGAATCGAAGCGGGATCGCCGGTGTTCATGGTGGTCTACCGCAACGGGCAGGAAGTGTTTGTGACGCTGCGAAAGAGATAGCGTCCAGGGGCCAGGGGCCGGGATCGGAAAGCGCTGGCAGCTATTGCTGCTAGCGCTTTTTTTGTCCTTCCGGCCACCGGCCCCGGGCCCCTGGTCCCGGTACAATTCATCGCAAGTGTCCCTGAAACCCCTTATCCTCTCCCGCGTTCGCGAACGGGGGCCGATTCCCTTCGCCGACTACATGGAGTTGGCGCTCTATCATCCCGTCCACGGCTACTACACGTCCGCCAGCCGGCGCTCGGGGCGCGAGGGAGACTTCTTCACGAACGTCGATGTCGGACCGCTGTTCGGGGAGATCCTCGCGGCGCAGCTGGCGGAACTGTGGCCGCAGCTTCGCGGGACGGGCGCGGACCGGTTTCACCTCGTCGAAGCCGGCGCGAGCGATGGCAGGCTTGCGCGTGACGTGCTGGATGCGGCGAAGCGCGAGCATCCGCTGTTCTACGATTCCCTGCACGTCTCCCTGGTCGATCGCAGCCGCGTCGCCGCCGACGAACAGCGGCGGAATCTCTCGGCGCACGCTGGACGAGTCACGGTTGGCGCGACCGAGCTGCCGTACGGCGTCACCGGCGCGATTGTCGCAAACGAGCTGCTGGACGCGCTCCCGGTGCATCGTGTGGTGATGCAGGACGGCGTCCTGCGTGAGCTGTACGTCACAGAGGACGGCAACCGTCTCTGTCAGGTCGGGCTGCCGCCGTCGACACCGCGGCTCGCGCATTTCTTCTCGCGCCTCAACCTGTCCCTGCCCGAAGGCGTCGCCGCGGAGGTCGGTCTTGCCGCAATGGACTGGATCGCGAGCGCGGCGGCGTCGCTGACGCGCGGCTACATCATGATCTTCGACTATGGTTTAGAGGCGGACGCGCTCTATTCACCACTCCATGCCGGCGGAACGCTGATGGGGTTTCGGGCGCACACGGCGGACATGGAAGCGTGGCTCGATGCGCCTGGCGCGAGCGACCTCACCGCGCACGTCAATCTCACGGCGATTCGCGCCGCGGCGGAGGACGCCGGGCTCTCGCCACTGGGAATGACGGATCAAACGTACTTTGTCACCGCCCTCGGCCTTGCCGCGCGGCTGGACGAAGGGCAGAGCGTCGGCTCGATCCGGCGCCGGCTGGCGGCCAGGACGCTGGTGATGCCCGGCGGGCTTGGCAGCACGATGAAAGCCATCGCCTTTGGCAAGGACGTCAAAGGAGAGGCGCTCCGCGCCTTCTCGGCCGGGCGGCTCACCTGACTGGCGTGGAGCGCGGCGACCGATATCGGTATAATCCGTCGTTTTACGCTCGGCGCGTCGGATGAAGCTGTGAGGCCTGTTTATGACGACGGCGATGGTGGAACGTGAAGTCAAGCTGAGGTTCGGGTCAGCAGAGGAAGCACGCACCGCCATTCTGGCGACGGGCGCCACCCCGCTGCTCGGCCGGCGCCTGCAGGAGGACTCGCTCCTCGACACCGATGACGAGCAGTTGCGGCGCCGCCGCTGCGTGCTGCGCGTGCGGCTCGAGAACGGCAAGAGCCGGCTCACCTTCAAGGGGCCGGTTCAGCCGGGCGCGATGAAAGTGCGGGAAGAGATCGAGACCGTCGCCGGCGACGGCATGATCCTGCTGCGGGTGCTCGAGGAGGTTGGACTGCACGTCTGGTTCCGCTACGAGAAGTACCGCGAGGAATTCGCCCACGAGGACGTCATTGTCGCGATCGACGAAACGCCGGTCGGCGTGTTCGTCGAGATCGAAGGGGGCGAACAGGGGATCGCCAGCATGGCCGAGGCGCTGGGGCGCACGCCGGCCGACTACATCCTCGACTCGTACCGCGGCCTCTTCCTCAAGCATCGCGAAGCCTTCGGCTTGACCGGCGCCGACATGGTGTTTGCGGAATAAGTTCAGCAGCAGATGATCGCACTCGTGTTGACCGCGGGGCTCGGCACGCGCCTCCGGCCGCTGACGTACGTCCGCGCGAAGGCTGCCGTGCCGGTCAACGGCGACGCGCTGGCGCGCCGGGTCCTGCGCTGGCTCGCGCGTCAGGGCATCCGCGAGACGGTGTTGAACCTGCACCATCATCCCGCGTCGATCGGCGCCGTGATCGGCGACGGCGCCGACCTCGGCGTGCGGGTCCGCTACTCATGGGAGCAGCCGGTGCTCGGCTCGGCAGGCGGACCGAGACATGCGCTCCCGCTGGTCACCGATCGGACGCGCGGCGGCGCACAGACCTTCCTCATCGTCAACGGCGACACGCTGACCGAGCTCGACGTCGAGGCGATCGCGCGGGATCACCGGCAGTCGGGGGCGCTCGTCACCATGGCGGTGATTCCGAATCCGCGGCCTGAGAAATACGGCGGCGTCGTGCTCGACGGTTCGTCCGGCGGCGGCGGCGCGATTCGAGAATTCACTCGTGCCGCACCTGGCATCGAGTCCTATCACTTCATCGGAATCCAGGTAGCGGACGCACGGACGTTCGAAACGCTGGCGGACGGCGTGCCCGCGGAATCCGTCAACGCGCTCTATCCCGCGCTCATGCGCGAGCGGCCGGGATCGATCCGGGCGTTCGTCTGCGACGCGCCGTTTTCCGATATCGGCACGGCGGCTGATTATCTGGACACATCGCTCGCGCTGGCGCACACGGAAGAGAACCGGCTGGTCGCCCCGACCGCAACCATTCATACTTCTGCGGTCGTCCTTCGCACGGCGGTGTGGGATGATGTGACGGTCGGCGCCGGCGCGCGGCTCACCGACTGCGTCGTGGCGGACGGCGCGCGCATCCCGGCGGGAGCAGTCTTCACGCGCAAGGCGATCGTGCCGTCGCAGGGACGCCAGGCCCGCGACGACGAAACGATCGCCGGAGATTTGTTGATCAAGGACATCTGATGACGCAAAAACGCCAGGCGGAAGGCGCCGAACAGCGCGAGCGCATCGACTCGTACCTTCAGCGCAGCGGCCTCGCCGCGCGCGGCCCCCGGGTAGTGCCGCTGACCGGCGACGCCTCCGATCGGCGATATTTCCGCGTTCTGATCACCGATGGACCGTCGATCGTCCTGTCGCTCTACTCGGCGCCATTCGATTTCTCGAAAATGTCGTTCGTGAACGTGGCGCGGCTGCTCGAACGGATGCCGGTGCCAATCCCGACGGTGATCGGGCATGCGGAGGACATCGGCCTGCTGGCATTGGAGGATCTCGGCGACGTCACGCTCCAGGCGCACCTGGGGGCCGCGTCCGGCGCGGAGCACGCGGCGCTCTATCGCGAGGCGGTGGCGCTGATCGCCACGCTGCAGAAGCGCGGCGCCGAGCTGGCGTCACCCGATTACATTCCCTACACCGTCGCCTTCGACGTCGAAAAGCTGACGTGGGAGCTCGATTTCTTCATCAAGCACTTCGTCGAGGCGTACCGGGGCGTCGTCATCGGGCCGGCGGCGCGCGAAGAGCTGGGGCGCGAGTTCGCGGTGCTGATCGAGGAGCTGGCATCCGAGCCGCGCGTGCTGTGCCACCGCGATTATCACAGCCGCAACCTCATGCTTCATCACGGGAAGCTGTACATCATCGACTTCCAGGACGCGCGCATGGGGCCGGATACCTACGATCTCGTCTCGCTCCTGCGCGACTCGTACGTCGATCTTCCCGAACAGACCGTCGACGATCTGATCGCGTACTTCCTCGCGGTCAAGGGGGAGACCGCCGAAGCGGGCCGGTTCCGCAAGCGCTTCGACATGATGGCGCTGCAGCGCAACCTCAAGGCGCTCGGCACGTTCGGCTACCAGACGACCGCCCGGCGCAACCCCGTCTATATCCAGTACATCCCCCGCACGCTCCGCCACGTGCGCAACAACCTGGAACAGCTGCCCCGCTTCGCGCGACTGCGCGAACTTCTCGCCGCGCATGTAGACGAGTTCAACTAAGGGAGCCTTCGGCTCCCTCAACTCCCAACGCCCAAAAAACCCCAACTCCCAAAGAACTCCCAAGTTCCAACTTCCAACTCCCAAGAACCCCAGGCCCATGAGAAGAATTGGGAGTTGGGAATTGGGATTTGGGAGTTGTACAATGAACAGTTTCCATGCTCTTCGGTGTTTCCACCCATCTGTACCACGACCGCCGTCTGGAACGCGATCACCTCGCGCAGATTGCGTCCTACGGGTTCGAAGCGGTTGAGGTCTTCGCGACCCGCAGCCACTTCGACTACCGCGATGACGCGGCGGTCGACCGCCTCGGGCAGTGGCTCGCCGATACGGGGCTCAAGCTGCACGGCGTCCACGCGCCGATCACCGAGAGCTTTGGCGCCGGCGATGTCTGGGCGCCCGGTTTTTCGAACGCCGTCCAGGACCCGGCGCGGCGCGAGGCAGCCGTACGCGAAACCGAGGCGGCGCTGCAGATGGCGAGGCGCATTCCGTTCGACGTGCTCGTCGTGCATCTCGGAACCCCGGCCTCGAAGAACAACCCCGGCGACAACACGCGGAGTGCGGCGGTTCGAAGCGCGCAGGAGATCTGCCGGATCGCCGAGCCGCTCGGCGTCCGCGTCGCCCTCGAGGTGATCCCCAACTCGCTCTCCGACGCGGCGTCGCTCGTCCGGATGCTCGAGGAGGACGTCGAGGCGCGGCACGCCGGCATCTGCATGGACTTCGGCCACGCGCACATGATCGGCGACGTCGTCGACGCGATCGAAACCGCGGCCGAGCATCTGATCACCACCCACGTGCACGACAACCGCGGCCGCGACGACGAGCACCTGGTGCCGTTCCTCGGATCGATCGACTGGCAGATGGCGCTGATGGCGATGCAGAAAATCGGCTACGAAGGCACCTATCTGATGGAGCTCGCCAACCGCGAGTCCCCCGCGAAGGTGCTCGAGGAAGCGCGCCGCGCGCGGCAGCAGTTCGAGCGCGCGCTTGGACAACGATGATTGCCTACATCGAAGAGATCGCCCGTCATCAGGGTCAGCCGATCACGCTGCGCGGATGGCTGCACAACCGCCGCTCGAGCGGCAAGATTCACTTCCTCACGCTGCGCGACGGCACCGGGTTCATCCAGTGCGTCATGTCGAAGGCGGTCGTCGGCGAAGAGAGCTTCAAGCGGGCGGATCATCTCACGCAGGAGAGCGCGCTGATCGTCCATGGGACGGTGCGCGCCGACGCGCGCGCGCCGGGCGGTTACGAGCTGGACGTGAGCGGCCTGGAAGTCGTCTCCGAGTCGGTCAACTATCCGATCACGCCGAAAGAGCACGGCGTCGACTACCTGCTGGATCGCCGGCATCTCTGGATCCGATCGGCGCGGCAGCAGGCCATCCTGCGCGTGCGGCACGAGGTGATCAACGCGGTCCGCGACTTCTTCAACTCGCGCGGCTTCATCCTCGCGGACACGCCGATTTTCACGCCGTCGGCCTGCGAGGGAACGACGACGCTGTTCCCCGTTCAGTACTTCGAGGGCGAAACCGCCTATCTGACGCAGAGCGGCCAGCTCTACAACGAGGCCAACGCGATGGCGCTCGGCAAGGTCTACTGCTTCGGCCCGACGTTCCGCGCCGAGAAATCGAAGACCCGCCGGCACCTCACCGAGTTCTGGATGGTCGAGCCCGAAGTCGCCTACGCCAGGCTCGACGACGTGATGGATCTGGCGGAGGGACTGGTGGAATCGGTCGTCGCGCGCGTGCTGGAAAAGCGTCAGGCCGAGCTGAAGACGCTCGAGCGCGATACGAGCAGGCTCGAGAAGGTGAAGGCGCCGTTCCCGCGCGTCTCTTACGATGACGCCGCGAAGATCCTCGAGAAAAAGGGACTGCCCTTCGAATGGGGCGGAGACTTCGGCGCTCCCGACGAAACGGCGCTCTCCGAGGAATACGATCGCCCGATCCTCGTGCACCGCTATCCATCAGCGGTGAAGGCCTTTTACATGAAGCCGGATCCGGCGCGGCCCGAGGTGGCGCTGTGCGTCGACATGCTCGCGCCCGAGGGATACGGCGAGATCATCGGCGGCGGCGAGCGCCTCGACGACTACGAGCTGCTGGTCGCGCGCATCAAGGAGCACGGCCTGCCGCAGGAGGCCTTCGAGTGGTACCTCGATCTCCGCCGCTTCGGCAGCGTGCCGCACGGCGGCTTCGGCATGGGCATCGAGCGCGTCGTCAGCTGGATCTGCGGCCTCGAGCACCTGCGCGAAGCGATTCCGTATCCGCGGATGCTCTACAGAATCTACCCCTGATGAAGATTGGCTTTCTTTCCCTCGGTTGTCCGAAGAACCTCGTCGACGGCGAGGTGATGCTGGGCATCGCGCGCGACGCCGGCCACGAGATCATCACCGAGGCGTCGGGCGCGGACGTGCTCGTCGTGAACACGTGCGCGTTCATCGATTCCGCCAAGCAGGAATCGATCGACGCGATCCTCGAGATGGCGGCGCTGAAGCGCGACGGCAAATGCTCGCGCCTGGTCGTGACCGGCTGCCTCGCCGAGCGTTACCGCCACGATCTGCAGAAGGAGATTCCGGAGATCGACGCGGTGCTCGGGACGGGGGAAGTACCCGCAGATACTTGACGCAATCGGGAACCAGGGGCCAGCGGCCTGGGGCCAGGAGGGCGCACAGCCGATCAGATTCTTTTCGAAGTCGCCAGCTCGTCCCCTGGCCACGTCACTTCAGGCCCCCGGCCCCCGGCCCCCGGCCCCCGATTACCTCTACGACGCCACCACCCCTCGCCTGCTGACGACGCCGAAGCACTTCGCCTATGTGAAGGTGGCGGAAGGATGCGACTACACGTGCGCGTTCTGCATCATTCCAACGCTCCGCGGCACGTATCGCAGCCGCACGGCGGACTCGATCGTTCGCGAGGCGCGGTCGCTGGCGGAGCGGGGCGTGCGCGAACTGCTGCTGATTTCGCAGGACACCACGTTCTACGGCATCGATCGCGGCGAGCGCGGCGGCCTCGCGCGGCTGCTTCGCGAGCTGAACGCGATTGACGGCCTCGAGTGGATTCGTCTCCTGTATCTCTACCCGACCACGATCACCGACGACGTGCTCGCCGCGATGGCGGAGTGCGAGAAGGTCTGCCGCTACGTCGACCTGCCGCTGCAGCACGCCTCCGCGTCCGTGCTCAAACGGATGCGCCGTCCCGGCAATCGCGCCACCTACGACCGGCTGCTCGCGCGGATCCGCGAGCGCGTTCCCGGCGTCACATTACGTACGACGCTGATCGTCGGCTTCCCGGGCGAATCCGACGAGGATTTCTCGGAGCTGTCGGCATTCGTCGGCGACATCGAGTTCGATCACGTCGGCGTGTTCACCTATTCCCACGAGGAAGGCACCCGGGCGTTCGCGCTGCCGGACGACGTCCCCGCCTCGCTCAAGCGCAAGCGCCGCGCGCGCGCTGATGTCGCAGCAGAAGCGCATCGTCAAACGGGCGCAGCGGCGCAGGATCGGGACGGAGGTCCGGGTGATGGTCGACGGGGCCTCGCCAGAGCACGAGCTGGCGATCCAGGGACGTCTGGAAGGACACGCCCCGGACATCGACCCTGTGGTTTACCTCACGGACTGCGATCCGGCCGAGATTCGGGGCGGGAACCTCATCAATGCTCGGATCGTCGGGTCCAGCGGCTACGACCTGATTGCGCGGCCGGTCGCCAGTTTCCAGTAGCCAGTTTCCAGTGCTATATTTATGGGTGGCAGCTTCGAGTAAGGGTTCCTAAGTGGGCCTGTGCCCACTTTTTCTTTTTGGGACCGACTTGAAGACCCGGTCTGAGCGCGGCCGTCCTCGACTCGGGGGTGGGGATTGGCGCGGGATTCACGCTTGGCAGCCCCTCAAGGGCACGAATTGGAAACAGAACGGCTGGCACGAATCCGGGCCGCAGCCGAGCGGGTGGCGCGGAGCTACGGGCTGGAGATCTTCGACGTTCGGCTCCGGCGCGAGTCGATCGGGACGGTGCTGCGGGTGACTATCGATCGGCCCGACCGGGGGGTTCCCGAGACGCAGGACGAGGCGGTCGGCATCGAAGACTGCCAGCGCGTGAGCCAGGATCTGAGCGCGGTGCTCGACGTCGAAGAGGACGAGCTGGGCGAGGACGCGCTGAGACAGGAGTATACCCTCGAGGTGTCGTCGCCGGGCCTCGATCGTCCGTTGCGGCACGAAGCGGACTACCGCCGGTTCGCGGGTCGGCTGGCGAAGGTCGTGACGTCGAAGCCGCTGAACGGGCAGTCGGCGTTCGCCGGCCGCATCCGCGGCGTCGAGGAGGGCGAGCTGGTGCTCGACGAGGGACGGCGGACGCATCGGATCCCGGTCGCCGGGATCAAGCGCGGGAATCTGGACGTGGAATTCTAGCGAAAAAAAATGGCAACCATCAATCCGCTGCTGCAACAGATCGACGCCATCGCGAAGGAAAAGGGCGTCGAGCCTGAGATCATCATCGGCGCCGTGCAGGACGCGCTGGAAGCGGCCGCGCGCAAGAAATACAAGGGTGAGGAGTTGAAGGCGCGCTTCAACCCCGACACCGGCGACTTCGATCTCTTTACGGTGAAGAAGATCGTCGAGGAAGTGACCGATGCGGCGACGCAGTTCTCGCTCGCCGAAGCGCGCGAGATGTACGGCGACGAGGCGGAAGTCGACATGGAAGTCGAGTTCCCGCGCGACAAGGGGGATCTCGGGCGCATCGCCGCGCAGACCGCCAAGCAGGTGATCTTCCAGAAGGTGCGCGAGGCGGAGCGCGAGAACGTCTACGCGGAATACAGCCAGCGCATCGGCGAAGTCGTCAGCGGCATGATCAAGCGCTTCGAGAACGGCGACATCATCATCGAGCTCGGCCGCGTCGAATCGCAGCTGCCGCGCAAGGAACAGTCGCGCGCGGAGAACTACACCGTCGGCGACCGCGTGCGCGCGGTGATCCGCGGCGTCAATCGCAGCGCGAAGGGACCGCAGATCGTGCTGTCGCGGACCGATCCGGCGCTGCTCATCAAGCTGTTCGAGCAGGAAGTGCCGGAGATCTACGACGGCACCGTGATGATCCGCGGCGCGGTGCGCGAGGCCGGCGATCGCGCGAAGGTCGCGGTCTACTCGCGCGAGCGCGACGTCGATCCGGTCGGCGCCTGCGTCGGCATGAAGGGCACGCGCGTGCAGTCGATCATCCGCGAGCTGCGCGGCGAGAAGATCGACATCGTCGAATGGTCGGACGATCCGATCGTCTTCGTGACCAACGCCATCAGCCCGGCGAAGGTCCAGCGGGTGTCGATCGTCGACGATGCGGAGAAGGTGATGGAAGTGATCGTCGAGGACAAGCAGCTGTCGCTGGCGATCGGCAAGAAGGGCCAGAACGTCAGGCTGGCGGCGAAGCTGACCGGCTGGAAGATCGACATCAAGAGCGAGGAAGAGAAGCGCCGCGAGGTCGAGGCGCAGCTCGGCGCGCTCGAGATCGGCGAGCCGCCGGCCGATGACGAACCGCCCGCGGACAGCGCCGCGGCGGTGGAACCGGAGCCGGAGGCCGGGGGTGACAGCGACGCCGCGGTCGCTCGAGCCGAGGACCGCGGAGGCGGCCGGCCGAACGAGGCGGCGGAACCGGGAACGCGGGAAACCAATAACTGAAAGTTCTCTTAACTGAATGGCAACAGTCCGGATTTACAAGGTCGCGGAGCTGCTCAACACGTCGAGCCAGGAAGTGATCGCGCTGCTGAAGCGCGACCACGGCATCGAGGTGAAGAGTGCGTCGAGCACGATCGAAGAGGTCGTCGCGCGTCAGTTCGTCGAGCGCCTGGCGCGCCAGCGCAACATCAGTGTGCCCTCGAACGCGTCGTTCGCCGACAACGCCCCGGCGGCGAAGGGACGGAAGCCCGGTAAAGCGCCGGAGCCCGCCCGGCCCGCCGCGCCGGCGCTGCCGCCGCCGCGCCTGGTCAAGACGGCCAAGCCCGCGGCGCCGCCACCCGCGGAGCCGTTGATCGCGCCGCCCGCCGCGGCGGAGGCTGTGCTCGTTCCACCGCCGGTCGCGGAGGTGCCGCCTCCGCCGGCGCCGGAACCCGAGCCAATCGCCGAAGGCGCCGCTGCCCCGCCGCCCGCGCCGGAGCCTGTCGTCGAAAGGGAGCCCGAGGCCCCGAAAGAACCGGCAATCGCCGCGCGGGCGCCGGAAGCCGCCGCGCCGGAAGCGCCCGCTCCGGCCGCCGCAAAGGAACCCGTCGCGCCGGCACCCGCGGCGCCGCGTCCGGTCCCGCCGCCAACGGGACGCATCCTGCCGCCGACCATCCGGCTGCGCGTCGAGGATCCGCGAACCGGACAGGCGCCGCCCGCTCCGCCGCGCCGGCCCATGCTCGTCAGGCCGCCGACACCGCCGGCGGCACCGCCGCAAGCGGCAACAGGAAATCTGAGCCGGCCAGCCGGGACGAAACCGGGAGCGCCAGCCGCGGCGGGCGCCGCCGCGCGGGCGCCGCAGCGGCCGAGCACGCTGCCGCCGCGTCAGGCGCCGATGGGAGGCCCGCGGCCACTGCCGTCGCAGCCGATCAGGCCGAGCGCACCGGCGAGGCCTGGCATGCCCAGTCCCGGCTATCGACCGCCGATGAACCGGCCGGCGCCGCGCCCCGGCGGTCCGCGCCGCGATCAGGGCCCGCGCGTGCAGATGCAGCCGCTCGCGCCCGCTGCTCCACCGCCGGTGACGCGCACCATCACGCTCGCCGAGGGCATGACCGTCGCCGATCTCGCGACCAAGCTCGACGTCAAGGCCAAGGACGTTCTGCGCAAGCTGATGGAACGCCGGATGATGATGACGATCAACAGCACCATCGACGACGAGACGGCGTCGATGATCGCGCGCGAGTTCGGCGCCGACGTCAAGATGCAGACGTTCGAAGAGGAGATGCTGCAGGTCGAAGCCGAGGACGTCGATCCCGCCGACAAGGTGACGCGCGCCCCGGTCGTGACCGTCATGGGCCACGTCGATCACGGCAAGACGACGCTGCTCGACGCCATCCGTTCGGCGCGGGTCGCCGAGCGCGAGGCGGGCGGCATCACCCAGCACATCGGCGCGTATGCCGTGCAGGTCAACGATCGCAACGTCGTGTTCCTCGACACGCCGGGCCACGAAGCGTTCACGATGATGCGCGCGCGCGGCGCGCGCGTCACCGACGTCGTCATCCTGGTGGTCGCCGCCGATGACGGCGTGATGCCGCAGACGAAGGAAGCGATCGATCACGCGAAAGCGGCCGGCGTGCCGATTCTGGTGGCGATCAACAAGATCGACAAGCCCAACGCCAACCCGGAGCGCGTGAAAAAGGAGCTCGCCGATCTCGGCCTCGTGCCCGAGCAGTGGGGCGGCCAGACGGTCATGGTCGAGGTGTCGGCGAAAAAGAAGCAGAACCTCGAGGCGCTGCTCGAAATGATCCTGCTCGTCACCGAGATGAGCGAGCTGAAGGCGAACCCGAAGCGCAGCGCGTCCGGGACGGTGCTCGAAGCCAAGCTCGACAAGGGACGCGGGCCGGTCGCGACGATTCTCGTCCAGGACGGCACGCTGCGCGTCGGCGACACGGTCATCGCCGGCACGATCGTCGGCAAGGTGCGCGCGCTCATCGACGATCGCGGACGCCAGAGCAAGGCCGCAGGTCCCGCGACGCCGGTCGAAGTGCTCGGCCTCGGCGGCCTGCCCCAGCCTGGTGACGCCTTCCAGGCGCTCGCGGACGCGGCGAAGGCGCGCCAGATCGCGCTCTTCCGCCAGAACCAGGCGAAGGAAAAGGCGCTCGGCGGCAAGGGCACACGCCTCACGCTCGAATCGCTCCAGCAGCAGATCGCCGAAGGCGGCATGAAGGAGCTGCCGATCATCGTCAAGGCGGACGTGCAGGGTTCGGCCGAAGTGCTCGGCGACACGCTGACGAAGCTGTCGGACGAAAAGGTCAAGGTCCGCATCATCCACAGCGGCGTCGGCGCGATCAACGAATCGGACGTCCTGCTCGCCTCGGCGTCGAACGCGATCATCATCGGCTTCAACGTCCGCCCCGACCGCAATGCCGGCGACGTGGCGGATCGGGAGAAGGTGGACATCCGCCAGCACTCCGTCATCTACAACGTCGTCGACGAGATGAAGAAGGCGATGACGGGGCTGCTCGAGCCGACATACAAGGACGTGCGCATCGGCACCGCGGAAGTGCGCGACACGTTCAAGGTGCCGAAGTTCGGCACCATCGCCGGCTGCATGGTGCTCGACGGGCGCATCACGCGCTCCGGCGACACGCAGGCGCGCCTCGTCCGCGACAACGTGGTCGTTTACGAGGGCAAGATCGGGTCGCTGCGGCGCTTCAAGGACGACGTGTCCGAGGTCAAGGCCGGGTTCGAATGCGGCATCGGCTTCGAGCGTTTCAACGACCTCAAGGTCGGCGACATCATCGAAGCCTTCGTCATAGAAAGGGTTGCCGCGCCGGTTTAGCAGCCCTGTGATTTGCTGTTCGCCATGGCTAGCATGTCCAACACCCGCCCGACCCGCGTCGGCGATCAGATTCGCGTCGAGATTTCCGACCTGCTCGCGCGCGCCGTGCAGGACCCGGGAATCGGGTTCCTGACCGTCACCCACGTCAAGGTGACGCCCGACCTCCAGCAGGCGCGCGTCTACTACACCACGATGGGTGACGAGCGGGCCCGGCGCGAGACGCAGCGCGCGCTCGACCGCGCGACCCCTTTCCTGCGGCGGCAGCTCGGCGGACGGCTGAGGCTGAGGCGGGTTCCCGAGCTCCAGTTCTTCTTCGACGAGAGCATCGAGCGCCAGGACCGGATCGAGCGAATCCTCCAGGAGATCGAGGCGGAACGGTCGGAGGCGGCGGCAACCGAGGGTTCAGGACACGATGAACGAGACGGCAAGGAGTAGTGCCGCGCCCGCGGTACCGGACGTCCTCGGACACATCTGCGACGAAATCCACCGGCGTCAGAGCTTTCTCCTCACTTCCCACGCGCGGCCCGACGGCGATTCGATCGGTTCCCAGCTGGCGATGGCGTTCGCGCTCGACGCGCTCGGCAAGCGGGTCCGGATCATCAACGCGGATGCGGCCCCCGATCACTACCGCGAGTTCCCCGGCCTCGAGCGCATCGAGCTGCTGCCGGCGGTCCCGGCGGATGCGACGGCGGACGCCGTCATCGTGATGGAGTGCAGCGACCTGAAACGAACCGGCGTCGACGGCTTCGACGGCCGCTACATCATCAACATCGACCATCACGTCGGCAACAAGATGTACGGCGCGTTGAACTGGTTCGACGAGACCGCCGCCGCATGCGGCGAGATGGTGTTCGATCTGATCCAGGCGCTCGGCGTAGAACTGACGCCGGAGATCGCGACGCACATCTATCTCGCGATCCTGACCGACACCGGCTCGTTCCATCACTCGAACATCACGCCGCGCACCTTCGACATCTGCCGCCAGACCGTCGAAGCGGGGGTGAACCCCGCGGCCATGGCGCGGCGCGTCTTCGACAGCAACAGCTTCGGCAAGCTGAAGCTGATTGGCGCGCTGCTCGACTCGATGCAGCTGGTCGACCAGGGCAGGCTCGCGGTTCTCTACATGGACGACGCGATGCTGGCGGCGTGCGGCTGCACCTACAACGACACGGAAGGGGTCATCAACCTGCCGCTGACCGCGCGCGAGATCCAGGCGGTCGTGTTCTTCAAGGCCTCGTCGGCCGGCGACGTGCGCGTCAGCATGCGATCGAAGTACAACGTCGACGTCCGGATGGTGGCGAACCAGTTCGGCGGCGGCGGCCACAAGAACGCGGCGGGGTTCACCGTCATCGGCTCGCTCGACGAGGTCCGCCCGGTCATCCTGGACCGGCTCACCCAGGCGATTCGAGCGGGCCTGCAGACGCGGCCCGCGTGATGGACGGCGTACTCGTCGTCGACAAGCCGCTGGGCCCGACGTCGCACGACGTGGTCGCGAAAGTACGGAAGCTGATCGGCGTCCGCCGGATCGGCCACACCGGGACGCTCGATCCGCTTGCGACCGGCGTGCTTCCACTTGTCGTCGGACGCGCGACCCGGCTCGCATCGCTGCTGAGCAGTACGGCGAAGACCTACGTCGCGGATGTCAGGTTCGGGGCGGCGACGCGGACGTACGATGCGGACGCGAGATTCGCCGCGAGCGATGAGCCGCCCGCCGAGCCGGAGGGACTCACGCGTCAGATCGTCGAGGACGCATTGCCCGAATTCTCGGGCGTGATCAGCCAGGTGCCTCCGGCCTTCTCGGCAAAGAAGATTGCCGGAGTGCCGGCCTACAAACGGGCGCGCCGCAACGAGGACGTGACCCCCGCGCCGGTCGAGGTGACGGTCCACGCCATCACGCTCGAGCACTACGGAGCCGGGCTGGCGCGATTCCGGCTGGTGACGTCGGCAGGTTTCTACGTGCGCACGTTCGCCCACGACCTCGGGCAGCGCCTCGGCTGCGGCGCGCACCTCGCCGGCCTGCGGCGAACGCGGGCGGGCGATTTCACGCTCCAGGACGCGGTGACGCTGGAGGATCTCGAGCGCAACCGCGAGTCTGCCGCCGGCTATCTCGTCCCGCTCGAGCGGCTGCTGCCCGATCTGCCGGGGGTCAGGCTCACCGATCGCGGCATCAAGCGGGCGAGCCATGGCAATACGATCGCTCCCGCTGACGTCGCCGAGCCCGTCGAGGGCTGGAGCACGGGCAAGGCGAGGCTGCTGGATTCGGCCGGCAGCAGGCTCCTGGGGATTGCGGAGTCGCACGGGAACGGCCTTTTGCATCCCGTGATCGTCCTGGTGTAAGATATTGAGTCGCTTGGAATTGTAATTCTCAGACAACGGCGGTCTGGTGCGGTGCCGAGAGTGCGGTTGCCGATTTTCTGGGCCGTTCGTGGAGGTTCGACGTGGCACTGACCAAGGATCGCAAGACGGAAGTCATCGGCTCGTACAAAACCCATACGGCTGATACAGGTTCTCCCGAGGTGCAGGTGGCGCTCCTCAGCGAGCGCATCAATTACCTCACCGAACACTTCAAGTCCCACGCCAAGGATCATCACTCGCGCCGCGGCCTGCTGAAGCTGGTCGGCCAGCGCCGGCGGCTGCTCGACTATCTGAAGCGCAAGGATACCGACCGCTACGGTGAACTGATCCGCCGCCTCGGCATCCGGAAGTAGCCCCCCGAACGTACGGCGCGCCTTTGCGCCACGCACACGAAGAAGAAAGCAGCTATGCACACACGTAATATTTCCTTTGCCGGAAAGTCGCTGTCGATCGAAACCGGCCGTCTCGCGAAACAGGCGGATGGCTCGGTGATCGTCCGCTCCGGCGACACCATGGTGCTCGTCACCGCATGCGCGGCGCCGAATCCCCGCGAGGGCATCGACTTCCTGCCGCTCACCGTCGATTACCGCGAGTACACCTACGCCTCTGGCCGTATTCCCGGCGGGTTCTTCAAGCGCGAGGGCAAGCCCAGCGAAAAGGAAATCCTGACCAGCCGCCTGATCGACCGGCCGACACGTCCACTGTTTCCCGCCGGCTGGCGTCACGAGACCCAGTTGATTGCGCTGGTGCTGTCGGCCGACGACGAAAACGACAGTGACGTGCTGGCGATCACCGGCGCATCCGCTGCCCTGGCGCTTTCGCCGATCCCGTTCGCGAAGACCATCGCCGGCGTCCGCGTCGGCCTCGTCGACGGCCAGTTCGTGATCAACCCCACGTTCGGGGAGCGGCGCAACAGCCGGCTCGATCTGGTGGTGGCCGGCACCCGCGACGGGATCGTGATGGTCGAGGCAGGCGCGAAGGAAGTTTCCGAGGAAGACGTCGTCAAGGCGCTCGAGACCGCGCATGCGGCGATCCGCGAGATCGTGGCGGCCATCGACGGCCTCGCGAAGGAAGCCGGCAAGAAGAAGACCGAGGTCCAGAAGAAGGAAATCAGCCGCGATTTCTACCGCGAGGTCCAGGAGCGGGTGTACGTGCCGCTGACCGAAGCGATGCGCATCCGCCACAAGCTGGAGAACTACGAGCGCGTCGATCAGCTGCTCGACGATCTGATCGCGAGCATCCCGGAGCAAGAGGTCGAGCGGCGCGTCGAGGCCAAGCAGATCTTCAAGCAGCTCAAAGAGAAAGCGATGCGCGAGGAAGCGCTCGAGCACGGCAAGCGGCTCGACGGCCGCAGCTTCGACGAGATCCGTCAGATCTCGATCGAGGTCGGCGTGCTGCCGCGCACGCACGGGTCGGCCGTCTTCACCCGCGGCGAGACCCAGGCGCTGGTCACCGCGACGCTGGGCACCGCCGAAGATCAGCAGAAGATCGAGATGGTCGACGGCGAGCAGTGGAAGCGGTTCATGCTCCACTACAACTTTCCGCCGTTCTCGGTCGGCGAGGTGGCGTTCCTGCGCGGTCCCGGACGGCGCGAGATCGGCCACGGCGCGCTTGCCGAGCGCGCGCTCGCCACGATGATCCCCGCCGAAGAGAACTTCCCCTACACCGTGCGCGTCGTCTCGGACATCCTCGAATCCAACGGATCGTCGTCGATGGCGTCGGTGTGCGGCGGGTCGCTGGCGATGATGGACGCGGGCGTGCCGCTGGAGAAGCACATCGCCGGCATCGCCATGGGCCTGCTGATGGACGAGCAGACCGGCAAGTACGCGATCCTCAGCGACATCGCCGGCGCCGAGGATCACTACGGCGACATGGACTTCAAGGTCGCCGGCAGCGGCGACGGCATCACCGCGCTGCAGATGGACATCAAGGTCACCGGCATCACGACCGAGATCATGACCAAGGCGCTCGAACAGGCGCGCCGCGGCCGCATGTTCATCCTCGAAAAGATGCAGGCCACGCTGGCTTCGTCGCGGTCGAACGTGTCGGCGCACGCGCCGCGCATCGTGACGATCCGCATCCCGGTCGACAAGATCCGCGACGTCATCGGCCCGGGCGGCAAGATGATCCGGAGCATCATCGAGCGCACCGGCGTGAAGATCGACGTGGAAGACGACGGCCGGGTCAACGTGGCGTCGTCGGACGCCGCCTCGGCGCAGAAAGCGATCGGCATCATCCAGGAGCTGACCGCGACGCCCGAGCTCAACAAGACCTACATGGGCAAGGTGCAGCGGATCACCGATTTCGGCGCGTTCGTCGAGATCATGCCTGGCCTCGACGGCCTGCTGCACGTCTCGGAAATCGCGCACTACCGCGTGAAGGACGTCCGCGACGAGCTGAAGGAAGGGGAACAGGTGATGGTGAAGGTCATCAACATCGACCCTTCGGGCAAGATTCGGCTCAGCCGTAAAGCGCTTCTGCAGCCCGAAGAGGGACAGGGGCAGGGCCACCGGCGCGAAGAAGGCCGCCGGGAAACGGCCAAAAAGGAGTGACCTCTCCGGAGGTCACAACCAAACTCCGCCCCTAGGCGTCTGTACTGTAAGGGTCGATAACCTGGGGGAGGAACCAATGGTGCGACGCCGCAAGAGCCTGGGCCTGTTCGCGTTCGCGTGCCTCGGGCTGGCTGCCGCGATGTGGGCCAGGACCTCGGCCGGGGGCCAGGGGCAGGTCCGCGAATTCACCGTCGAGGGGAATCAGTTCGCGTTCTCGCCGGCGCGCATCGAAGTCCAGAAGGACGATCTCGTCAAGGTCACCTTTACGGCGCGCGACATGGCGCACAGCTTCACGCTCGACGAATACCGCATCGTCAAGCGCGCCAGCGCGGGCCAGACCGTGGTGTTCGAGTTCCGCGCCGACCGCTCCGGGTCGTTCACCTTCTACTGCAACCTGTCGCAAAGCGACAAGTGCCGCGAGATGAAGGGTCATCTCGACGTCCGGTAGCGCCTCGCACTCTCAATCCGCTCTTCGATCGGCGGGTGCGTGTGGAACAGCCACACGGCGGCCCGCGACGGCCGCTCTTCCGCCAGGTTCTGCGCGCCCAGCCGGCGCATCGCGCTGACGAACGCTTCGGTGTGTCCGGTCAGGCCGAGCGCGTAGCGATCGGCGCGGCGCTCGTTGCTTCGCGATAGCGCATTCAGCACCGGCGCCGAGGCGAAGGTCAACAGCGTTCCCACCAGGAACAGCACTGGCAGCCCCGCCACATCCGACGGTCCGGTCAGCCCGAGCGCCGGCCACCACGCAGAGAGAACGGCCGCGCCGGCTGCCAGGCTGCCTAGGATCAGCAGCGACTCCAGCATCAGGCCGTTCCTGATGTCCCCTTGCACGTGGTGTCCCATCTCGTGCGCCAGGATGACTTCGATCTCGTCGTCCGAATAGTTCGCCAGCAGCGTGTCCGACAACAAGATCCGGCGGGTCGAGCCGGTGCCGATGAGCGCGGCGTTCGCCCGCTTCGTCTTGTCGCCGAGACCCCAGACATACGCGCCGAGTACCGGCACGCCGGCGCGCACCGACAGCGCCTCGAGCCGGGCGCGGAGTGTGTCGCGCTCGAGCGGCTCGAAATGATAGAAGAGCGGCAGCAGGGCGACCGGTGCGATCCGCGCGAGAACGATCAGGGCGAGGCTGAAACACAGCGCGGCAGGAATCCACCACCAGTGCGGCGACCATCGCATCGCGGTGTAGACGACCTCGGCGCCGCCGACCGCGAGCAGCGTCACCAGCAATGCCGCTTTGAGGTAATCGCCGAGCCACGCGCCGAAGGTCTCGGACGAGAGGCCGTAGCGGCGCTCCAGCAGGAAGCCCTGATAGAACGCGATTGGCAGGCGCAGCGCGAGGTAGGCGAGGACCAGGACGAGCGCGTAGAGCGCGACGGTGGACGGCGCCGAGGCGCCCGCCGACGTCCAGGAGGTGATGGCGTCGCGCACCAGCGGCGGGCCGCCAGCCTTGATCAAGGCCACCAGCGCAGCGAGGCCGGCGGCGATCGACAGGACCCTCGCGCGCCGGCTCAGACGGTGGTAGCGGGTCGCCTTGTCTTCGTTCATTGAAGCTCGCCCTTCGACGGCGCTCGGGCGACCCGAGGTACGTCAGGGTCGCGGGGCCCCTCGCGCTCAGTTCAGTTGTACGGAAATCAGCTTCGAGACGCCCGGCTCCTCCATCGTGATGCCGTAGAGGCGGTCGGCGATTTCCATCGTCTTGCGGTTGTGCGTGATGAGGATGAACTGCGTGTGCTCCTGCATCCCCTGCAGCATCTCGACGAAGCGGCCGATGTTCGCGTCGTCGAGCGGCGCGTCGATCTCGTCGAGCAGGCAGAACGGGCTCGGGCGGTACTTGAAGATGGCGAACATCAGCGCCATGGCGGTGAGCGCCTTCTCGCCGCCGGAGAGGAGCTGGACGCTCTGCAGCCGCTTGCCCGGAGGCTGCGCGATGATGTCGATCCCGCTCTCGAGCTGATCGCTCTCGTCGAGCAGAACCAGACCGGCGCGGCCGCCGCCGAACAGCGTGGTGAACGTCCCTTCGAAGTTGTGATTGATCACGGTGAACGCCTCGCGGAAGCGCTCCTTCGTCGTCTTGTCGATGCGGCGGATCGCCTCGTTGGTCGCGGCGATCGAGTCGACGAGATCCTTGCGCTGCGTGGTGAGGAACGCATGCCGCGATTCGAGGTCGTCGAACTGATCGATCGCCATCATGTTGACGGCGCCCATCCGTTCGATCTTCGCGCGTAGGTCGGCGACCATTTCATCGGGGGTCAGCGTTCGCGCGGACGCCGCGGCACCATCAGCCGCTTCGCCCGGCGCCGCGGCCGTCGAGCCGTCCGCGGCGTCCTCGTCGCCGGCTTCCGCGGGCTCCGGCGCGTCGTCCACCGCCTGCGGACTCGCGAGCGCGCCTTCGCCCTCGAGCCGCTGCACCTCGGCGGCGACCTCGTCCAGCGTCGCCTGCACGGCATCGACGCAGGACTGCGCGAGGTGTGCCAGGTCCGCTTCGGCGGTCGCCCGCGCGACATCGAGCTGGGCGGCTTCGCCGCGCACCGTCTCGAGCGCGCGCCGGGCGTCCTTGATGCTGGCGTCCTGACGATCGAACTCTCCGCGCAGCTCCTGCGAGCGTTCGTCGAGCGTCCGGACGCGCTCGCGCAGCGCGTCGAATTCGCGAATGCCGTCGTCGAGCCGGGCGGCCGCTCCGGCAATGCCCTCCTGCAGCTCCGCGCGGCGCGCTTCGTTGCGCCGCATTTCGTCCAAACGCGCGCCGAGCCGCGACTCGAGCTCCGCGGATGCCTGCTCCAGGCGCGCCACGTCGCCGGCGAGAGCCGAGGCACGTTCCACCAGCGTCGCATGCGCGGCCTTGGCTTCGGCGGCGCGGTGCGCCTGCGCCTGCATCGCTTCGCGCGCGTCGAACAGCCGCCGCTGCGCGCGGTTCAGGTTGTCGTCCGCCGTTTTCTGCTCGGCCTCGATTCGTACGATCGATTCGCGCGCTTCTTCCTGCCGCGCGTGCTGCGACCGCTGCTCCTCTTCGGCCGCGCGCCGCTCGTTGCCGATCTGTCCCTGCTTGCGGCTGATGCGCTCGACGGCGTCCCGGGCCGCGCCCAGCTGCAGATCGAATCCGACGGTCGCCTTCTCCTGGCGGTGCAGCTCGGCGTTGAGCGACATGATCGCGGACTCGGCGCCGGCGATCACCACGTCGACGCCGGTGGTTCGCTCGCGGAGACGATCGACCGAGGCGCGATCCTCGGCGCCACGCTCGCGCAGCTCCTTGATCTCGCGCTTCGTCGCCAGGATCCCGCGCGACTCCGCGCGCACGCCGCCCTCCACGACCGTTGCCCCGTGGAAGACGTGGCCCTCGGCCGTCACGATCACCGCGCGCCCGCCGCTCACGCCCGCGGCCGTTCTTGCGCTGTCGAAGTCGGGCGCGATCCACGCGTCCGCGATCAGCGAACGGATCGTTTCAGCGGCAGCTCCGTAGATGCGGACGACATCCGCCAGGCGCATCAGGCCGGGTGCGACGTCACCGATGCCGGCGTTGTCTCCGCTCTCGTAGCGCAGACCTTCAGGTCTGCTCTCCGGTATAACGAATCCAACTCGCCCCGCGCTCCGCTCGGCTGCCAGCCGCAACCCTGCGGCGGCGACCTCGTGTGACGGCACGACGACATGTACTGCAAGCGATCGGCGAGACAGGCTTCGACGGCGCGCTCGAACTGCTTGTCCACCTCGAGGTAATCCGCCACCGATCCGAGGTGCGGGAAGCCGGCTTCCTCGGCCAGAATCGTCCGCGCGGCGTCGCCGGTACTCGGCCCGCGCGCTGTCGAGCTCCTCGATGAACTTCAGCCGCGCCTCGAGAGAGGCCAGATCGTGCTCGCGGGCGCGCAGCTCGCGGGCCAGCTCGTCGCGCTGAGCGCGGGCGCCGGCGAGCTCCGACTCGCGTGCCGCGCGGTCCACGCGCAGGCCCTCCATCGCCACGTTCGCCCGGTCGCGCGCCTCGGCGGCCTCCGCGCGATCCCGTTCCGCACGCTCCACTTCGACATTGAGATCGCCGGTCTCGACTTCCAGCTTGCCGATCTGCTCGCCCAGGCGGGTGCGTGCGGCCCCCGCATGCTCCATCGCGTGCCGCAGCGCGGTCGCGGCATTCACCGCGGCGAACACTTCGCTTCGCGCCGCTTCGACGTCCGACTCGAGTCCCTCGATCTGGCGCTGGACTTCCGCGTAGGCGATCTCCTCGGCGGCAAGCGTTGCCGCCGCCGCGTCGCGGTCGTCGGCGGCGCGGCGCGCGGACTCCCGCCGCCCGTCGAGTTCCTGGCGCGCGGGCTCGCGCCGCCGCTCGAGCGCCTGGACTTCCGTCGCAATCTCCGAGGCCGCCACGCCAAGCTGTTCGACCTGCTGTTTGTCGAACGCGATCTGCTGCTGCAGCCGGCCGATCTCGAGCTCGGCCGCGTGCGCCGACTCGCGGGCGGCGGTGGTCGCGCTGTCGGCCTCGGTCAGGTCGAGCCGCAACCGCTCCAGCTCGGTTTCGAGCTCGGCGAGCCGCGCCGATGCCAGCGTTTCGCGCTGACGAGCGTCCGCCAGCCGCGTCCGGGCGATCTCGATCTGCTGACCGAGCGAGCGATACCTCTGTGCGAACTGCACTTTCTCCCAGCGGCGCAGTTCCTCTCGCAGCCGCCTGTAGCGCCTCGCCTTGGCCGCCTGCCGCTTCAGCGTGCCGCGCTGCTTCTCGACCTCGAACACGATGTCGTCGACGCGCGTGAGATTCTGCTGCGCGGCTTCGAGCTTCAGCTCCGCGGCGCGCCGGCGGCTCTTGTACTTCGTGACGCCGGCGGCTTCCTCGATCAGCTGGCGCCGATCGGTCGGACGCGCGCTGAGAATCTGCCCGATCTTCCCCTGCTCGATCACCGCGTAGGCCTTTACCCCCAGCCCCGAATCCATCAGCAGGTCCTGGACGTCGCGCAGCCGGCAGATCTCGCCGTCGATCAGGTATTCGCTTTCACCGGACCGGTACAACCGCCGCATCAGCTCGACGTCCCGCACGATCAGCGGCGTGTCGTCTTCGACGGCGACCGCGACCGCCGTCGCCGCCCCTTCGACTCGCGTGAGCGTCCGCTCGCTCAGGGCAGGCCCTTCGAGTCGCGTGACCGTACGCTCGCTCAGGGCAGGCTCGGACGCGCCGCCCGCGCCGTGCATGACGTGCCCGCCGTTGCCGTGGCCGCTCCCGTGCCCGTTTCCGTCAGCCGGGGTTCTCGCTGCAACGCCACTCAGCTTCAGTCGCACTTCCGCCGCGGCGGTCGGCTTGCGCGCGTCGCTTCCCCCGAAGATCACGTCTTCCATGCGATCGCCGCGAAGGCTCTTCGCGCTCTGCTCACCGAGCACCCACGTGAGCGCGTCGACCACGTTGCTCTTGCCGCAGCCGTTCGGCCCGACGATGGCGGTCACGCCGCGGTCGAACGTCAGCTCGGAACGGTCGGGGAAACTCTTGAAGCCGGCGATTTCGAGACGATGGAGCCGCATGGTGTGTGAATTCCTTCCGGGTACCCTTCAAAATGACGAAAAGCCGCTCGCGCGCCGGACGGACTCCGGCACGGAAGCGGCTGGGATCGCTTCGAACACCTTGCTTGTTGGAAGTAACGATGACGTGACAAGCCCGGACAGCCGGTTCCCACATCCCTGCCCAAAGCGGGATGGCCCCTGGGTCCGGCGAACGGCCGCCAGTCTAACAAGCCCCAATACGTGGGGCAAGCGCAAACTCTGGCCCCTAAATCTAGGGCACCCTACCTCTTCTCGCCGCCGCGGCTCGTGCGGGCGCGCGCCATCTCCGTCAGCTTCACGGCATCCGGAAACTGCTGCAGCGCGAACTGCGCCTGCGGATCGACGCCAATCAGATTGCGCCGCGCCTCGCCCACGCCAAAGAGCGCGAGGTCGATGTCGTAGTGAATCATCGCGCGGATGAACGCGTCGTCCTTCGCAAACGACTCCTCGTCGACGGTGATCCGCACGCCCTTCAGCGACGCTTTGAAGTCGTTCACCATCGCGTCGGTGATCTTGAACCCGCGCGCGACGCGCTTCTTGCCCTGGTTCGCCGCGCCCAGCCGCGTGTCCCCTTCAGCGTTGAACTGATCGGCGAAGTTGGCAAACGCCTGGCGCGCATAGAGCGTGCGGCCAAACCGGGTCGGGTTGAAGCCTTCGACCGGACCGACGATGAACTTGTCCGGCTCGATGCCGCCGCCGCTGTAGACCTTGCGGCCGCCGTCGGTCTGCTTCTCGTCGGCCGCCGAATGCGTGCGCTCGGCGGTCTGATCGCGGAGCGAATACGTCAGGTACTCGTCGAAGGTGCCATCCCACGGCCGCTGGATCATGCGGCCGCTGGGCGTGTAGTACCGGCCGGTCGTGAGCGCGAGGCCGGCGTCGCCGGCGATGCGATACACCGACTGCACCAGCGCCTTGCCGAATGTGGTCTCGCCGACGACGAGCCCGCGATCGTGATCCTGAATCGCTCCGGACACGATCTCCGATGCGCTCGCGCTGTTGCGGTTGACCAGCAGGACCAGCGGAATCGACCTGTACTCGCTCTCCTGTTCGGCCCAGTATTTCTGGCGCGAATTGGCGACTCGCCCATCCGTGTAGACGACCAGCTCACCGCGATCGAGGAAACGGTTCGAGATTCGGATGGCCTGATCCAGCGGACCGCCCGGGTTGTCGCGGATGTCGAGCAGCAGCCGCTTCATGCCCTTCGCCGAGAGATCCTTCAGCGCACGGCCCATTTCGTCGTCCGACGTCTCGGAGAAGTCTCCGAGCTTGATGTAGCCGGTCTGCGCGTCGACCATGAACGCGCCGCGCACGGTCGTGATGTTGACCTCGTCGCGCTCGACTTCGAGATCGATCAAACCTTCGTAGCCGCGGCGCCGCAGCGAGATGCGCACCGTCGTGCCCTTCGGTCCCTTGAGGCGGCTCACCGCCTGCTCGCTCGTCCATCCTTTGGCGTCGTCCTCGCCGATGCGCGCGATGATGTCGCCGCGGCGCAGCCCTTTCTTGTACGCCGGCGAGCCCTCGAAGATCGACATCACCGTGATGTCGCCTTCGATCACCTGGATCGTGATCCCGAGCCCGTAGTACTTGCCCTCCTGACGCTCGCGCAGCTGACGGTAGCTCCGCGGGTCGAAGAAGCTCGAGTGCGGATCGAGCGTCTTGAGCATGCCGTCGATCGCGCCGTAGACGAGCCGATCGGATGGCACCGGCTCCACGTACTCGCGATCGATCGCGGCGAGCGCCGAGGTGAAGATGCGGTACTGCTGCTGGACGTCGTCCTGGCGCGCGAGCAGGTTGCTGCCGAAGAAGCCGCCGGCCAGCGCCGAGAGGAGGACCGCAAAAATTGCTGCAGGATAGAAGCGAGAACTGCGCATTATCGGATCGTAGCAGACCAACTGCCGTGATCGCAACGACTTCGGGGCGAACGACGCGAATGACATTGACCCCCCGACAAACCCGTTCCTATAATGGCTGTGAGGCCTTTTAAACGCCGGATTTCCAAGGATTTGTTATGGGTCCCATCGGCATGCCCGAGCTGGTGATCATCCTGGTCATCGCGCTCATCGTCTTCGGCCCTCGGAAGCTGCCGGAGCTGGGCCGCTCGCTGGGCCGCAGCATCGGCGAATTCAAGCGCGCGTCGAACGAGCTGCGCAGTACGCTGGACGAAGAGATCCGCGTCGAGGAACAGCGCAACGCCGAGCGGCAGCGGGTCGACACCGAGGCTCGGACCGAGCAGCGCGCGAAGGACGAACCCGGCGTTCCGAGGCATACCGGCAACGCCTGACGCTCCATGGCCCTCGTTCCGTTCCCCTCATCCTCGCCGGCGCCGTCCGACGAGGACCCCCGCATAGAGCTGACCGATTCCGACACCGAACTCGAGGGCGGAAAGATGTCGTTTCTGGAGCACCTCGACGAGCTCCGGACACGACTGATTCATTCGGCCATTGCCATCGGCGTCGGCACCGTCCTGTCGTTCATCTTCCTCGACCGCGTCTTCGACTTCGTCACCAAGCCGATGCGCGACATGCTGCCTGCCGGGGGGAATCTCGTGCAGACGGAGCCAGCCGAGTTCTTCATGCTGTACCTGAAGGTCGGCTTCCTCGTCGGACTGCTGCTCGCGACGCCCTTCGTAATCTGGCAGCTCTGGCTCTTCATCGCGCCCGGGCTCTATTCGAACGAGAAGCGGTTCGCGGTGCCGTTCGTGCTGTTCGGGACGGTGTTCTTCGCCGCGGGCGCGGGGTTCTCGCACTACGTCGCGTTTCCATGGACGTGGAAGTTCTTCGTGAACTTCAAACCGGACTACGTGCAGATGATGTTGAAGCTCGGCGCGGCCTTTTCACTCTACGTGAAAATGCTGCTCGGCTTCGCCGTCATCTTCCAGATGCCCACCGTCGTGTTCTTTCTCGCGCGGATGGGGCTGGTGACCGCGCGGTTCCTCCTCCGAAACTTCAAATACGCCGTCCTCATCATCTTCATCCTCGGCGCCGTCCTGAGTCCGGGCACAGATGTCGTGTCGCAGGCGCTCATGGCTGGTCCGATGCTGGTGCTCTACTGCCTGAGCATCCTGATCGCCTGGATGTTCGCGAAAAAACGTCCGGAAAACGTGTAAAGCAAGGGGCCCGCGGTGATCAAGGCGTCCGCGTCAGCAGAAATTCGCAAGCTCGTCGCGTCGCTGACGGGGGACGCGCTGTCGCGCGACGCGGCGCTCGCGCGGCTCGCGGTCATCGGCGCCCGCGCGGTCCCGCATCTGACCGCCGCCTACGGCGGGACCGCCGATCGTAAAGCCCGAGCGGCGATCCTCAGGGCGCTCGAGCCAATCGGCGACCCGCGCGCGCTTCCAATTGCGCGCGACGGGCTGACGCACGGAGGCGACCTCGCCGTCGCCGCGGTCGCGGTGCTGGGCGGTCTCCTCAAGTCCTCCTACGGCGCCACCGGCGCCGACGCCCTCGACAGCCTGATGACCGCCGCGCTCGACGAACGGGTCGAACGCAGGGTGCGTCTTGCCGCGGCCGAAGCCCTGCGGGCGACCAACGTCGACCTTCGCGGGAAACTCGCCGCCGAAGCCGGCGACGACAGCGGGAACGGGACGGGAGAAGCGGCTGCGATTTGGCAGGATGCGCTCGACGGGCGGATGCCTGACGATCCCGAGGTGCTGCGCCGGGCGCTCGATGCGCGCGCGGCCGCGGCGCCGCTGAACGATCTGCGCAATCTGATCGACAGGATCCGGACCTGCGAAACGCCCGCGAGATCGGACTCGGACGCCTGGCGCGCGGTCCGCGGGTCCATTCACCAGGCACTGGCGCTCAGGGGCAGCCGCGTCGCGCTCTACGATCTGCGCGAGACGATCGAAGCGGCCGCGGCGCCGCTTCCGGCATCGTTCGTCGCCGCGGTGCAGGCGCTCGGCGACGAGTCATGCCTGCAGGCGATTGCCGCGGCGTATGCGAAAGCGGCGTCAGAGCAGGCGCGATGGCGGCACCAGCTCGGCGCCGCCTTCACTGCAATCGCCGTCCGCGAACGGATTACCGCGCGGCACGCGGTGATGAAGCGCATCTCGGCGCGCTGGCCGGACGCGGCTAATACGCTTTCGCGAACCAGGCCTCCCCGGCCGACGGCTTCCCGCACCTCACGCACGAGCCGGTGATCTTCTCCGATCCGAACGGGATGTTGCGCAGCGTCGCCTGCGTCTCCGCCTTGATCTGCGCTTCGCAGTCGGCGCCGCCGCACCAGCCGGCGATGACGAACCCGGGCCGCCCTTCCATGACCGCCTTGAATTCGTCGTAGGTCGCGGCGCGGGTCGTGTGCTCCTTGCGGAACGTCAGCGCGCGCTCGAGCAGCGAACGCTGGATCTCGTCCAGCAGGCCCACGATCCGGTCGCCGAGCCCCTCGAACGGCAGCGCCGCTTTTTCGCGGGTGTCGCGGCGGGCGATCATCACCTGCTGCTTCTCGAGATCCTTCGGACCGATTTCGAGACGAATCGGTACGCCGCGCAGCTCCCACTCGGCGAACTTCCAGCCTGGCGTGTACGCTTCGCGGTCGTCGAGCATGACGCGGACGCCGCGGCGCACCAGCTCGTCGCGGATCTCCAGGGCTTTGGGCAGCACGGTCTCCTGCCAGTTGCCACGGGGAATCGGCACGATCACGACCTGATACGGTGCGACGCGTGGCGGCAGGATGAGGCCGCTGTCGTCGCCGTGCGTCATGATCACGCCGCCGATCAGCCTCGTCGACACGCCCCACGACGTCGTCCAGGCATGCTGGAGCGACTTGTCGCGTCCCTGGAACTGGATCTCGAACGCCTTTGCGAAGTTCTGGCCGAGGTTGTGCGACGTGCCCGCCTGCAGCGCGCGGCCGTCGCCCATCAGCGCCTCGATCGAGTAGGTGCGCGACGCGCCGGCGAACTTCTCGCTCTCGCTCTTCTGCCCGTCGACGACGGGCATCGCCAGTTCGGTCTCGGCGAACTCCTTGTAGATCGAGAGAATGCGCAGCGTTTCCTCCTGCGCCTCCTGCTCCGTCTCGTGCGCCGTGTGCCCTTCCTGCCAGAGGAATTCGGTAGTCCGGAGGAATGGCCGCGTGACTTTTTCCCACCGCACAACGTTGCCCACTGGTTGATGAGCACAGGGAGGTCGCGCCACGACTGGATCCACTTGGCGTACAGCGTGCCGATGATTGCTTCGGAGGTCGGGCGGACGACCAGCGGCTCGGCAAGCTCTTCGTCGCCGCCCCTCGTCACCCACGCGACCTGCGGGGCGAATCCTTCGACGTGCTCCTTCTCCTTCATGAGCAGGCTCGCTGGAATGAACAGCGGGAAGTAGGCGTTGACGTGCCCGGTTGCCTTGAAGCGGCGGTCGAGCGCCTGCCTGAATCAGCTCCCAGATGGCGTAACCGTACGGACGGATCGCCATGCAGCCCTTCACTTCCGTGTAGTCCGCCAGCTCCGCGCGCCGGACGACGTCGAGGTACCAGCGGGAGAAGTCCTCGGATTGCGGCGTGATTTCGGTGACCATTGCCTCCTTCTTCCCCTGTCCTTCTCCTTCACCTTCGCCACGTTCGCCTGTTCTGCCATTGTTTCCTCTATTCGGCACTCCGAAACACGCCGCTTCCAGTGTATATCGTCGCGCGCGGGGTAATCCTCGCGATAGTGCGCCCCGCGGCTCTCGGTTCGCCGCAGCGCGGCGCGCGCGATCAGGCGCGCCGACCGTGATCAGGCTCACCGTTCGACGCGCGTCCGGCCCGAGGTGCGCGTGCTCGTGCGGCTCGATGTCGCGCCACTCGCGTCGAGCGCGCTCGACGCCGGCTGAAGACCGCGTGCGTTCCTGAACAGTCCCACATGCCGCCACATCAGCGTTTGGATCTCTGTTGCGGCCGGGTCGGCGAAACAGGCTCCGCGCTCTTGCCTGCGGCGGCCGTGCTCGCGGCGGAGTCGGCAGAAGCTGAGGCGTTGCGCCAGCGCTACTTCATCGCCGTCCCGCTCGTGCGCCAAACACCAGCCCCTCGAGCAGCGAGTTGCTGGCGAGCCGGTTCGCGCCGTGCACGCCGGTGCAGGCGACTTCGCCGGCGGCGAACAGCGCGCCGATGGACGTGCGGCCGTCGAGATCCGTCTCCACGCCGCCCATCACATAATGCGCCGCCGGCCCGATCGGGATCCGGTCGCGGGCGAGATCGAGTCCGGCGCCCCGGCACGCCGGCGAGATCAGCGGGAACCGCTCGTGCACGAAGTCGGCGTCGAGGTGCGCAGCGAGAGGATACACGTCGCTGCCGGTTTGCCTGCGACTCGCAGCTCGATCGCCCGTGCGACACGATCGCGCGGCGCCAGATCGGCCGCCTTGTCGTAGCGCGGCATGAACGGCTCGCCGGCGTGATTCACGAGCCGCGCGCCCTCTCCGCGCAGCGCCTCCGACAGCAGGAAACGCGGCGCCCCCGCGACGCGAAGCGCGGTGGGATGGAACTGGACGAACTCCAGATCGATCACGCGCGCCCCGGCGCGATACGCCATCGCCAGCCCGTCACCGGTTGCGACCGGCGGGTTGGTCGTGTCGCTGAACACCTGGCCGGCTCCGCCCGTCGCCAGCAGCACCGTCCCGGCCGCCGCGATCCGACGCTCCCGTCATCGAGCTGATATCTCGCGCCGGCGCAGACGCCGTCGCGCACGAGGAGATCGATCGCGCGCGCGTGCTCGAACGTCGTGACACCGGCGAGTCCCGCGACTTTCTTCCAGAGCACGCGGGCGATCTCGCGGCCGGTGGCGTCGTGCGCGTGCAGCACGCGTCGTGCGCTGTGCGCCCCTTCGATCGCCAGCGCGGGCTCGCCGTTCGCATCGCGGTCGAACGCCGCTCCCCACTCAATCAGCTCGCGGACGTAGCGCGGGCCGCTCTCGACGAGGAGGTTCACCGCGCGTTCGTCGCACAGGCCGTCACCGGCGGCAATCGTGTCGGCGGCATGCAGCTCGGGCGAATCATCCGAGCCGACCGCGGCGGCGATGCCGCCTTGCGCGTATCCGGTGTTGCCTTCGCGCGGCTCGGCCTTCGTCAGCACGAGGACCGAGCCGGCGCCCGCCAGTTCCACGGCGGCACGCAGCCCGGCGATGCCGCTCCCGATGATGAGGAAGTCTGTGCGACGCTCCACGCTCGGCCCGATCCTGCTATCCTACCATCCTGACTCCTGTGCCCTCCGCCACGCCAGCCACCGTCCAAATCGACGTTCGCGCGGCCTCGGGGAGCTATCCGATTCACATCGGCGCCGGGGCGACCGAACGCGCTGCCGGCGATCCTGGACCGCGCGGCGCTGCCCGAACGCCGGTTCATCGTCTCGAATCCGACGGTCTGGCGGCTGCACGGCTCGTGCTGAGGGGAGTCGGACGCGAAGAGCCGATCCTCATTCCTGACGGCGAACGCTTCAAGAACCTGAGCACCATCGGCCGGATCTACGACGGCTTGATTCGCGCCGGCGCCGATCGCGCCACGACGATCGTCGCGCTCGGCGGCGGCGTCGTCGGCGACATCGCCGGGTTCGCGGCGGCGACCTACCTGCGCGGCGTGCCGTTTGTGCAGGTGCCGACCACGCTGCTCGCGCAGGTGGACAGCGCGATCGGCGGCAAGGTCGGCGTCAATCATCCGATGGGCAAGAACCTCATCGGCGCGTTCCATCAACCGGCCGCGGTCGTCGTCGACCTCGATGTGCTGGCGACGCTGCCGCGGCGCGAGTTCCGCTCGGGACTGTACGAGGTGATCAAGTACGGCATGATCGCCAGCCGGCCGCTGTTCGATCGCATTCGCGACGGCCTGCAGGCGCTGTTCGCGCGCGACCATGCCGCGCTGCTGCCAGTCGTGTCGGAGTCCTGCCGCATCAAAGCGGCGGTCGTCGCGGAGGACGAGCGTGAAGCGGGCCTGCGGCGTGCGCTGAATTTCGGCCACACCGTCGGACATGCGCTCGAAGCGGTGACCAGGTACCGCCGCTTCCGGCACGGCGAGGCGATCGCCTACGGGATGCTGGCCGCCGCGGAGCTCGCCGCCGCGCGCGGCGCGCTGACGAAGGACGAACGCGACGCGCTGCTCGAGCTGATCATGCAGATGGGACCGCTGCCGCCGGTGTCGGATCTGCCGCCCTCGGAGATCGTCGAAGCCATCGGCCGCGACAAGAAGGTGATTGCCGGACGGCTGCACTTCGTGCTGCCGACCACCATCGGCGCGACCGTCACGGTGAAGGATGTGACGACCGACGAGCTGACCGCGGCGATTACCAAGATCCGCCCCGCGCTCTGAACGTCAGTCGAGACGGTGTTCCTTGAGCTTCGAGAGCAGCGCCTTGTAGGTGATCTGCAGCATCTCGGCGGCGCGGCCTTTGTTGTCCTCGGCGTCGCGGAGCGCCTGGCGGATCTTCAGCCGCTCGACCTGGGCGGCGCCGCGACGGCTCACGTCCGACAGGCTGCCGGTCAGATCGAAATCGGCCCACGGATCCGCCGCCTCCGCCTCCTCGGGCGCCGCACTCTGGAACGACAGGTTGAGATGACGCGGCTGGAGCGAATCACCCTCCGAGAGGATCACCGCGCGCTCGATGCAGTTCTGCAGCTCGCGCACGTTCCCCGGCCAGCGATAGGCGACGAGCTGTTCGAGCACCGGCGGCGTCAGCGCAATCGGCCGCTTCTTCATGTCGCGGCAGAAGCGTTCGACGAAGTAGCGGGCGAGCAGCGGGATGTCGCCCGGCCTCTCGCGCAGCGGCGGAACCGTGATCGGAAAAACCGACAGCCGGAAGAACAGATCCTCGCGGAAGCGCCTCGCCGCCACCTGCGCGCGCAGGCCGCGGTTGGTCGCGGCGACGAGCCGCACGTCCACCGTCACCAGCGCGGTGCCGCCCACGCGCTCGAACCGCCTCTCTTCGAGCGCGCGGAGAATCTTGGCCTGTAACGCGAGCGGCAGGTCGCCGATTTCGTCGAGGAACAGCGTTCCCCGGTGCGCCATCTCGAACTTGCCCAGCTTGCGGGCCACGGCGCCGGTGAACGCCCCCTTTTCGTGGCCGAACAGCTCGGTCTCGAGCAGCGTTTCAGGAATCGCCGCGCAGTTGATCGCGACAAACGGCGCTTCCGAACGCGGGCTCAGTGCATGGAGCGACCGGGCGAACAGCTCTTTCCCGGTGCCGCTCTCGCCTTCCAGCAGCACGGTCGTGTCGGTCGCCGCCGCGCGCTGAAGCGACGCGAACACTTTGCGGAGCGACGCGATCCTCGCCAACGATCTGCGGAGCGCCGCGGCGGACCGCCAGCTCCTCTTTCATCAGCAGGTTTTCGGTGACCAGGCGGCGCTGTTCGAGCGCGCGCGCCACGATCAGCAGGAGGTGGTCGGGATCCACCGGCTTGGCGAGGAAGTCGAGCGCGCCCTGCTTCATCGCGGCAACCGCATCCTCGATGCTGCCGTATGCGGTCATCACGATGACCGGAATGTCCAAATCGAGTTCCTTGGCCGCGCGCAGGACGCCGAAGCCATCTCCTTCCGGCAGGCGCAGATCGGACAGCACCAGCGCGGGCTGGTGCTGCAGCAGCACCCGGACAGCTTCAGGCTGATTGGTCGCCTCGAGCACGCCGTGGCCCTGACGCTCGAGGGCATGGCGCAGCATCGTGCGCAGCGAGTCTTTGTCCTCGACGATGAGGATCTGGGCGGGGGGAGCCAATGTAACGGATGGTAACTTAACGCAGCCAGCCGGGCGGTACGCCGGCTTTGCGTGCTTCTTCCTCGATATCTTCGACCTGTTTCTTCCCGAGCTCGACGTCAGCCTTGAGGCGCTCCATCTCTGAGAGCGCTTTCTGGCGGTCGTCCGCGATCTTCGCGCGCTGATACGGGTCGTCCCGATTCACGAAATCAGTGGACAGCGCGTTGACACGGCTCTGCAGCGCCTCGAGGAACGATTCGTTGCGGCGCAGCGTCTCGCGCGCCTCCGTGATCCGCTTGCGCCACCATGCCTCGTCGCGCTGCTCGGATGGCGCGCCCTTCTTGTCGGCCCCGGCCGGCGCGGCGGTCGTGGCGCCCCCGGCCGCGGCGGGCGCCTGGCGTCGTCGACGGGGTGGCCGTTCCCGACGCGGACGCGGGCTGCTGAGCTGTGGCGGGCAGATCCTTGTTCGTGAGGACCTTGTCGCTGCTCTTCGTCGCCTTGCGCCGCTCCTGCTCGCGCTTCGCCACCTCCCCGAGGGTCGGCGTCTGCGCCGCAGCGATTGACGGCAGCACGAGTGCAGCCATGAGCACTCCCGACAACATCTGTCGCAAATCGTGCATTGTCATCAACATCTGTCGGGGGGAAGCACCTCTATTGTAATCGCGACGACGCGCCCAGCCAAGTCAGAACGTGGATGACGCCGTCAGCCGAGCGCGCGACCGCGGCTTCGACCGATCGCCTGGCGCCGCCGCTGCCGTACGCATCGGCGAACACGAGCAGCCGCCGGTTCGTGTCGAGCGACGGATCGCCGTCGCCGTCCAGGCCGTCATCCGCGACCCAGACGAGGACGTATGCCGGCTGAGCAGCGACACCAGAGGGCAGGATCGCCGACAGCGCCGAATGCGCGAAGAGCCGCCACTGCGGCGCATCCGCGCCGAACACCGCCGGCCCTTCGCGGGCGTCGCTGTCGCGCTGCCGGGCGAGCGTCAGCGCGGCGACGTCGAGTTGACGGCCGTCGGGTGCTTTGGGACGCGCGAGCCCGTCCACGAACGTCGACTCGAGATGCGCCGGGGGCGGCAGCAGAACCATCGTCCAATCCGGAATCGCCGCAAGGTCGCCGAGCGCCCGTTCGATCGCGGCGTCAGCCGCATAGGACGATTCGTATCCGTGGCGGTGCGCGCCCGCGATCAGGGTTTCGGTGATCGTGATGCTCGTGATCACCGCCGCAAGTCCACCAAGCAGCACCGTGATCAGCAGCGCGGTCATCAGTGCCGCGCCGCGTTCGCGGCGATGCCAGCCGATTGTCTGCATCCGCTCACCTCCCCGCCACCATGTTCCGCGGCGCGACGTGGAACGTCACCTCGAGATCGCGCACCCGCGCGTTCGCCGCCTGCAGCCGCAAGGTAACCCGCACGCGCCGGATGCGCAGCAGATCGGCGTCGAAACGGTTCGGCGCGACTCCGCAGTACGGACCGTCCGTGAGACGTGCGAGCGGCAGCTCGACGATCGCGCCCGCGCCGAGCGCCGCCAGAAGCGGCGGCGGCGGATCGCCGGCGCCGTACGCACAGTTGCCAGCGCCGTCGGTCGGCGCGGCGACACTGGCGGGATGCGAATCGGCAAAGTAGGCGAACTGAAGATCGACGACGTGATCGACCAGCGGCAGCGCGCTCCTGAATCCGTCGTAGCGCATCAGCCGGCGCTCCGCTCGATCGAGGTAATAGACGCTCTGCTCCACCGGCATCACGACTGAGTTACCCGCGTGATAGAGCTTCGAGAGCGGCGGGTTTGGCGCGGCGCGCGCCAGGCCCGCGGCAATATCAGTGACGGTGAAGAGGTCGTAGCCGGCGCCCAGTCGGTCGGTGTCGATGATTGCCGCGCGCGTTCCGGCGACGAATCCGCACAGCCCCGCGGCCGGGCAGCCTGGAGCGTCCGGGTCGATCGCAATGTCGGCGGTCGCGTGCGCGACGTCACTCGAAACGCGCGCAGCCCACGTGCGGTCGGCGATCGTCAGGATCGTGATGCGATCGGGAAACGCGGTCAGCTCGCCGTCCGGGGCGGACACACCGGTCCGTGCCGGTTGGATCGGCGGGAGAAACGCGGACAGCGTGCCAACCGGACCGTGTGGCGATGTGCCGCCCGCCGAACGCAGATCGCGTTCCAGCGCTCCGGCGGCGACGCGCAGCCGCTGATTCAGATCGGCGGCGTCCGGCTCCAGCCGCGCGACGCGCTGGCTCGTCGCGGCAAAATCGAGCAGCATGGCGCCAATCGCCACGCACAGGCCGGCCGCAACGATCAATTCGATCAGCGAGAACCCGTTCTGCCGGCGCGGGTTCATTGCCGCCCCTTGCGCGTGACGAGCGTGACGAGCAGCGCCTCGGTTGCCGACCGCGCGGTCCATGTGCCGGCGCGGCGGCGTTCCTGCGCCACCGTGCTCACCAGCACCGAGAGGATCAGGGTGGATCCCGGATCTCCTGGCAGCGGCTGCACGGCCCACCGCCGGACGAAGGCCGCTCTCGCCGGCGGTGCCGCGCCATTGCCCACCCACTTCCCCTCGTCATCGAGATAGTCGCAATACCAGTGCGCGCTCGACTGCAGCGTCCCCGGCGGCGACGGTGAGAGGCCCGGTCCACCCGCGACGGCGGGGTCGACGCTCAAGTCGGTCGACAGATCCGACCGCGGCGGCGGGGGCGCGTCCGATCCGGGCTCGAACGTCCACGACAGCGACCGCAGCTGCTCGATTTTCGACGCCGCGAGCAATGTCGTGAGCGTCTGCTCGCGCGCCGCGCGGTTGGCGTTGATGCCGATCGCGATCAGGTGCGCGACGCCGGTCGCGATCGCCGCGGCAAGCATCGACGCGATGAGCACCTCGATCAATGTGAACCCGGCGCTCGAACGGTGCGTGATCTTCGACATCCCGCCCTCTGCGTCCTCGAGTGCAACGCGATGACCACGTGCAGAAGTGTGAAATCAGGCCGGAAATCAACGGAGTCGGGGAACGATGCCGAGAAAGCGCGCGGAAACTGCAATCGCGCCGCGAGCGCCGCTGTGTCAAATCTGTGATGCGGTGTGCGCCCCAAACTGGAACACCGCGTGGCGGAAGTGTAAGAGCCCTCGGACCGGCCACGCCCCGTTTTGCGTCTGCAACATGCTGATTTACCTGCTGTTAGGGCATGTTCCCGACGCGGCGTCGGTCTTGCACAACTCAGCGGTGCAATGTGGAATTCACGCGGATTTACGCTTCTCGAAGTGCTGCTGGTGGCGACGGTGGCCGCCGTTCTGGCGGCGGTGTCGATGCCGATGGCACTCACGGCGCTGCGGACCTACCGCCTGAATGGGGCGGCGCGCGAGCTGTCCAACGAGATCTCCGCGATGCGGCTCCAGGCGGTCACGAAGAACCGGGCGATGCGGATGCGCCTGAATTGTCCGGACGCCGGAATGTATCGCGCGGTCGAGTGGACCGGGACCGGCGCAATCGACACGGCGGGCAACCGGTGCCTCCCCACCGCCTATCCGTTTCCGGATACGGACGCGGCGACGGCGCCGAACGCCGACGGAGCGCTGAGATATCTGCCGCAGGGGATCACGTTCGGCGCCGTGCAGGAGATTCAGATTTCGACGCTCGGCCGCGTCACCGCCGTGACGGGCGCGCTCCCCGCGCAAATTGAGGTTTCCGATGGAACGACGATACGCCGGCTCCGCATCGGTGCGGCCGGCCAGGTCCAGATCCAGTAAGGAGGGATCCGCGGGCTTCACGCTCGTCGAGGTCCTCTTCTCGATGTTCGTGCTGACGGTGGGGCTCGTCGCGATGGCGCAGCTGCTCGCGATCAGCGTGCGGATGCACCAGTTGAGCCGCAACACCGAGATCGCCACGCAGCTCGCCGAGCGCAAGTTCGAGGAGCTGATGAAGCTGAACTTCGACACGGCGGCGCCGGTGCAGCTCACGGCGGGCGATTCGCTGAACTCGAACGTCGTGAATTACTTCGACACGCCGACCGGCGGGCAGTTCACCCGGCGATGGCTCGTCGAGGCCGGTCCGGTGGCGCGCACGCGGCGCGTGACCGTTCGCCTGGTACCAAAGCAGACAGACCGGCTGTTGTACAAGCCCGTGCAGCTGACGACGATCATTCGGCAGTGGTAGGACGACATGCGCACCAGTAATTTCGTTCGCCGTCTCGATGCGTCGGGCTTCTCGATGATCGAGCTGCTGATCGCGATGACGATCAGCGTCTGCGTCATGACCGCGACGGTGGTGATCGCGTCGCAGGTGCAGAAGGGCTACGACATCGAGCTCGAAGCGGCGGCGGCGCGGAACGAAGCGGAGTTCGCGGTGGCGTCGGTGGCACGCGAGCTGAGGGCGGCGGGGGCGAACCCCTACAACCTCACGACCTCGCCCTGCCCGGTCGCCGGCACCGCATTCCGTCCGATTCTGCGCAACCCGGACGGCGACGGCCTGGCCGACGACATCCGGTTTCATTCCGATGTCAATCCGCCGAACAAGGCGCTCGGCGGCGCGGCGACGGGAGCGTGCAACGAAGCGAACGAGGACGTGACGATCTCGCACGATCCCGCGAACCGGACGATCACGCGGCGCGACAACAACACCGAAGCGACGGCCACGGCGTTCACCGACGGCGTGATCACGAACCTCACGTTCCAGTATCTGGACGTGAATCGCGCGGTCACCGCGGTCGACAACCAGGTGTGCTACGTGCGCATCAGCGTAACGGCAACGACCCGTCGTCGGGATCCCCGAACGAACCAGGTGAGGTCGTTCACCTTGACGGACGAAGTCCGCGTGCGGGTGCGGTGAGATGAAGCGAGTGGTGAACCGATGTCTCTGACTCATTCTCGAAACGGATCCGAGCGCGGAATGGCGCTCATCATCGTGCTGATGCTGTCGACGGTGGTCGCGGCGCTGACCATGACGCTGACGCTCAGCGGCCAGACGCACGTGGCGATCAGCCACAACCACGAGATGGCGGCGCGCGCCCGCACCGCGGCCGAGGCGGGGCTCAATCATGGACTCGAGGTCACGAGCGCGTACCTCCGCGCCTGGCAGACCAACGGCTTCGCGGATACGAGCGCGGCGATGTCGAGGATGCTGCGCGGGCCCGACAACGTGTCCGGGACCACCGCCAACGACGCCGATAACGGCAGCCTCGAAACCTGGGGCATCGCCCGGCCGCCGGCGCGGATGACGTTGATCGCCAGCCGACAGCACGTCGTACGAAGTCCGCGTGTTCGATGAGGACGACCCCGCGCGAGGCTTGACGCTGAGCGCCGCCGACAGGACCCGAATCACCGAGAACGCGAACACGGTGCTCGACGGCAACAGCCGCATCATCGTGCGCGCGGTTGGCTATGCACCCGGCGACACCAGGGTCATGCTCGAAGCGCACCTCTCGCCGGTCGCGCTGCCGGCCATCGTCTCGAACGGAAGTCTGAACATCTCCGGCAACCCCAACGTGGCGGGCACGCACGGCAGTGTGCACGCAAATGTCAACCTGGCTATCGGCGGCAGCCCCTCGATCGCCAAGGACGCGACGGCGAGCCAGATCTTCACCACGGCCGGAAGCGCGACGGTCGGTGGCGACTCGGGCGGCGGACGCCCGACGGTGCAGGTGCCGCCGGTGAAGGCTGCCGACCACAAGGCAATCGCCGACTTCATTCTCAAATCCGATGGCACGATGACCAATCAGGCAGGTGTCACCCTGTGCGTGGGGGCAGCGTGCGGGCTCATTTACGGCTGGGAGCCGGACGGGGCGACCGGCTGGAAGCTGGCGGGCACTCTGCTGGCTCCGGGAACGTATTTCGTCGAAGGGACCGCGAAGATGAGCGGCAACCCCGGATCTGCCGCGTCTCCCATCGCGTGCTCGATCATCGCGACGGGATCGATCGAGATCTCCGGCAACCCCGACCTGAAGCCGGACGCGCCGGAGATCATGTTCGTCACCGACGGTGACCTGAAGATCACCGGCGGCCTCACGCTTCCGTTCAACGTCGAAGGCATGTTCCTGGTGCATGAACAGCTGTTCATCGCCGGCAACCCGGACCTGAACGGGCAGATCATCGTCGAGAACGCGCCGAGCGTCAGCACCATGGTCACGACGAACGAGATATCCGGCAACCCGACGATTACCTACAACGGCCTGGTCGGCAGCGGCGGCGTCCTCAACGTCACCGGCTGGCGGGAGATGAGATGATCATGCGCAGCACGACGAGAATCGCGATTGCGTTTGCCGCAGCCGCTGTCGTTGCGGGGCTTCCGGCCTCCGCGCCGGCGCAGACGCTCGGCGACGTGGCCAAGGCGGAAGCGGCGCGGCGCGCGAACGTCAAGAAGCCCGCGCAGGCCATAACCGACAAGGACATCAAGCAGGCGGCGCCGCCAGCCGTCACGACGGCCGCGCCGCAGACCGCGGCAGCTGCACCGGCCGCGGCATCCGGCGATCCGGCGGCCGCAGCGCCAGCGGCTGAAGGCGAGGCGGCTCCCGAACCGATGAAGGCGCGCGACAAGCGCGACGAGCCCTACTGGCGCAAGCGCTTCACGGAAACGCGCGAGGCGGTCGGCAGAGCGCAGCAGGATGCCGCGGACATGCAGTCGCGGATCGCGGCGATCGAGCTCGAGATGCAGGACTCGAAGCTCGCCGCTGTCCGCCGCAGCGAGTTGAACGTCGAACGGGATAGCGCGCTCCTCGCGTTGAAGCGCTTCAAGCAGAACGCTGCGGATCTCGGGAGCGAGCTCGCCAACCTCGAAAAGAGGGCGCAGGAAGCCAAGATCGACCCGGCTTGGACTAAATAGCGAACGGAGCGGAGCGAGCTGCGAAGAGCGAGAGTAGCGTAGTGAGCCAGGCGGGGTGCAGGGGGCCCCGCCGCAATAAAAGCCCTTACGCGATTGGCAGCGTCACCTCGAGCTTCGCGCCGCCGTCGTCGGAATTCGATGCGGCGACGCGTCCGTTGTGGGTGACGACGATCTTCTGCACGAGCGCCAGGCCGAGCCCGATTCCCCTCGCCTTGGTCGTCACGAACGGCCGGAACATCGTCCCGGCGACCGACGCCTGAATTCCCGGACCGTTGTCGCGCACCGACACCCGCTGCACACCCTGCCCTTGGTCGCGCGTGCCATGGACGACGATGCGTGGCGTCACCCCTCGTTCCTGACACGCTTCGAGCGCGTTCCGGCACAGGTTGCTGAAGGCCTGTCTGAGCAGCACTTCATCCCCCGGGACTTCACCGAACTCGCCGGTGATGGTGAGCTGCCCGCCGCCGGCGATCACCTCCTGCCGAATGTCGTCGGCGGCTCTTTCGACGATCGCCCTGACGTCCACCGCGGTCAGCACCAGCTCCGCCGGCTTCGCGAAGTTGAGGAACTTCGTCACGACGTCGGCGAGCGACTCGGTCTCTTCCCTGATGCCCATGATGTAGGGGCGGTAGTCGTCGGGCAGACGCTCGACGTCGAGCATGCGGCCGTAGCCGTGGATGGTCGCGAGGCCGTTCCGGAATTCGTGCGCGATCCCCGCCGTCATCTCTCCGACGCGGGCCAGGCTGTCCTTGATGCGCAGCTGCTCTTCGAGCTCGACGACGTCGCTGAGATCGCTGAACAGGCAGATCGCCCCGTTCACGCCGCCGCCCTCTTCGCGGATCGGCGAGATCGTCACGCCGAGGTGCGAGTTGCCGCCGTCCTTACGCGGGATCACGATCGTGCGGCGGACGATCGCGCGCTCGGTTTCGAGGCATTCCGCGAGCGCGTCGGCGAGCGGCACGGCGCCGCGCAGGACCAGGCGGAAGTGGCCGCCAGGCTCGACGTCTGGCAGACGCAGCGCCGCGCGTCCGGCAGGATTGATCGTCCGCACCAGGCCGTCTTCGGCGACCACGAGCAGGCCGGACGTCATGCTCGCGATGATCTCGCTGCTCAGGCGCTCGGAGGCCTCGGCGCGCGCCTGCATGGCGCGCCCCTGTGACTTCAGCTTGCCGACCGCCTCCTCGACAGCGGCCGCCATGAACGCCGTCTCCGTTCCTTCCGTCCGCGAGCCGCGCGTGGCGGCCCGGCCGGCCTCGAAGAACCGCAGGACGGCGAAGGCCAGGACGGCGGCGAGCGCCGCGACGATGCCGGTGAGTCCGAGAAACAGATAGCCGGATTGCGTCATGTCGCCCGCGGCCTACAACTGATAGAGGCCGGTGTACCACGCCACGATCTGGTCGCCGAACAGCGACGCGACCAGCGCGCCAATGGCGAGAAACGTCCCGTATGGGAGCGCGTACTTCATTCCGCCCCGCCGCGTGGCGATCACCAGAAGTCCGACGAGGGATCCGGCGAGCGACGAGAAGACCAGCGTCAGCACCGCCAGCTTCCAGCCGAGAAACGCGCCGATCATCGCCAGCATCTTCACGTCGCCGCCGCCCATGCCTTCCTCGCCGGCATAGCGATAATAAGCCTCGCCGATCAGCCAGAGCACGCCGCCGCCGACGAGGACGCCGATGATAGCGGACTGGATGCCCGGCGGCAGCAGCAGGCTGAACGCAAGGCCGACGACGATGCCCGGAAGCGTGATGACGTCGAGCAGCAGATGGTGCTCGAGATCGATCGCGAACAGCACGATCAGCGCGCAGGCGAACAGCAGCCGCGGCACCAGGATGATGTCGATGCCGAACACGAGACCGTGGGCGACGAACACCGCCATCGTGATCAGCTCGACGATCGGATAGCGCGCCGAGATGCGCGCCTTGCAGCCGCGGCAGCGTCCGCCGAGCACGACATAGCTCAGCACCGGCACGTTGTCGTACCAGCGCAGCACGTAGCCGCACTGCGGGCACTGCGATCCCGGGCTGACGATCGAGGTGCGGCGCGGCAGGCGGTGGATGCAGACGTTGAGGAAACTGCCGATGACCAGTCCGATCAGCGCGAGGGCGGTCAGGGCGAAGGCGTCAGTGACGGGCGGCATCACTGGCGCTTGTGATCCGCTTCGCGCGGCATGGGTTGCAGCTCCGAGTCGGGAGCGACGTCGACGAGGCCGGTGGACGGATCGATCTGGAACGGCGCGCCGGCGGGATCGACGGGAATGCCCCTGAGCACGCGCCGGCGGATCAGCAGCTCCCAGCTGTATCGCTCGCCCGGCGACGGCGGAAACTGGCTGACGATCTGCTGGAGCTGATCGATCGCATCGAGCGCGTCGAGCTGCCGCAGGCGGCGTGCGGCGGTCCGCCGCAGCCACTCCTGATCGCCCTGGAGCAGGTTGCCCCACAGCAGCCGCGCCGACGCACGATCGCCGCCGGCGTTCAGCATCGCCGGCACCAGCGGCTGCAGCCAGTTCGGCGCGCCGGGCTGGTTGGCGGCGCGCTGAAACCAGTCGGCGGCGGTCCGGAAGTCGCGCAGGTGCCAGTAATGGACGAACGCGATGTCGTGGTAGTACTGCCACTTCGTGGGCTGCGCCTGGATGCCCTTCTCGAGCAGCGCGATCGCCAGATCGGGCCGCCCGGGTCCGCCGGGATACTGTTCGCTGAGGAAAATCGCGCCGAACCGGTAGGCGATCGAAAAATACGGATCGAGCGATGTCGTGAGGTCGAGGAGCGGATACAGCAGGTCGTAGTTTCTGGGCCGGCCCTGCGCCAGCCGTTCGCCGCCATAGTGCTGAATCGCGCGGATCCAGTAGGCGTCCGCCGCCAGCGGCTCGAACTCGAGCGACAGCCGCTTGATCGCCTCTCCCGACCGCAAGTAAAGCAGTCCGGCGGTCTGCTGGACGCCTCGCGGGTAGCGTGCATCCCGCAGCATCTGGACGCCGATTGCCGCGCCGAAGCAGATTGCCGCGAGCGCCACCACCGCCGCGGGCTGGCCGCGCTTCACTTGAAGTCCCTGCGCGCGAAGATGAACGTGGCGGCGACGAGCAGCGCGCCGATATAGAACATCCCGTAAAGCGTCGTCAGCGCGACGTAGCTGTTGCTGACCGGCAGGCCGTGGACCACCTGCATCTTCACGTCGAACGCGGACAGATCGGGCACGACGTGGTAGACCGCGCGGGCGAGCCAGACCGCCGTCCGCGATTCCACCACCTGATCGAAATTCCGCAGATCGGCGTTGAACTGGCCGACGATGTAGAGGCCGAGCGTGAGCGCGGCTGACAGGAGCGGCGTCGAGAACGTCGAGAAGAACAGCGCGACCGCCGTGACCAGCATCAGCTGAACGAAGATGAGCAGGATCGCTTTCAGCAGCGCGGGATCGACTCCCGGCGCGTCCCAGCTGGCCTTGAATTCCGGCGTTTCCATCCACGTCATGTAGCCGAGCACGCAGTACATCGCGACCGTCATTACCGCGACGTTCACCGCGAGCGTCAGCACCAGCCCGCTGTACTTCCCGGCAATGAACTGCGGCCGGCTGACCGGCTTCGCGAGCAGCGCGTAGATGCTCCGCCGCTCGACCTCCTTCGAGACCAGCCCGATGCCGATGAAGATGGCGATGAACAGCCCGAAAACCGAGGTGGCCGAGAGCCCGAGGTCCTTGATGATCTTGATGTCCTGGCCGGCGGTCAGCTGGCCGAGCAGGTACCGAGGACGAGATGAGCAGCACCGCGAACAACACGAGGTTGTAAGGCACGCGGTCGCGCACCGATTCGCGGAACACGCTGACGGCCACGCGGCTAATTGTCCGCATGGCGCCTTTGCTCGGCGAACGCCGCCCGCGCGCCGGTGCCGACTTCGGCGACCTGGCGCACGAAAAAATCCTCGAGCGTGTCGCGGATCGGATTCAGCGACACCAGCCTGGCGCCGGTGGCAATGAGATCGGTGAGCACGCGTTCGGGCGACCGATCGAGTCCCAGCTCCAGCGCATATCGTCCGGGCGAGATCTCGGTGACGCGCTGGGCGAGCGGCGTCACCCCCTGGAGCGCCGCAGGGCTCAGGTCGGAGACGACGAGCTCCCAGCCGCGCACCTCGAAGGCCAGAATGTCGGCGAGGCTGCCAGAAGCGGCCAGCCGGCCGCCGGCGACCACCGCGACCCGGCTGCACAGCGCCTCGGCGTCCGCGAGGATGTGCGAGCTGAAGAAGATCGTCCGCCCCTGATTGCGCAGATCGAGGATGAGCGAGCGGATGTCGCGGCGGCCGAGCGGGTCGAGACCCGACATCGGCTCGTCCAGGAAGATCACTTCGGGATCGTTCAGCAGCGCTTGCGCGATCCCGACGCGCTGCACCATCCCCTTCGAGTACTTGCGGAGCTGCATGCGGCGCTCGCGCCCGAGGCCGATGCGATCGAGCAGCGTGGTGACGCGCTTGCGCCGTTCCGCGGCGTCGTAGCCGAACAGCTGCGCGAAGTAGTTCAGCAGCTCCTCGGCGGTGAGATAGTCGTAGAAGCTCGGGTTTTCCGGCAGGAACCCGATCCGGTGGCGGGTCTGAAGATCGCCGACCGGCCGCCCCAGGATCTCGGCGCGGCCCGAGGTGGGAAAAATCAGCTGCATGAGCAGCTTGAGCGTGGTCGTCTTGCCGGCGCCGTTGGGACCGAGGAAGCCGAACACCTCCCCCGGCTCGATGCGAAGAGAAAGGCGATCCAGCGCGCGGTACGGCCGCTTGCGCCAGAACCCGACCGCGTAATCCTTTGTCAGCTCTTCGATCTGAATCGCTGGAGGCATGTCTCCTATTTGGTCGCGCGCTTCAGCTCGATGTCGATCAACGCGTCCAGATACTGCGGTTGCACGAGCGTCTTCGGCAGGCGCTTGCCGTTGATGAAGAACGTCGGCGTCGAGTCGACGTTGAGCAGCATGCCCAGGCTCGCATCGGCCTTCACTTCCTGAAGCACGCGCGGGTACTGCGACTCGAAATCGGTGACGCCGCCGACGGTGCGAATCGCGTCCTTGACCTGTTCCGGCGTCAGCGCGGGAGGACCGATGTTCCCGAAGATCCACTCCTCGAGCTTGCCGGCCGTCCCCTTCGAGCGCGCCATCAGCACGCCGGCCGCCGCCTCGCACGACGCGTAGTGATTGCCGCCCGTCGCCCCGTTGTTGCATTCGCCTTCGAGCGGGAAATGCTTGACGATGTAGCGGAACTGCTTGTTGGCGGCATACTTCGCGAACACCGGCTTGTAGGCGTCGAACGTCAGCTTGCATGCGCCGCACTGGAAGTCGTTGAACTTCACGACCACCACTTTGGCGCCATCGGTCGGAACCGGCACGGTGACCACCGGCTGGACGTCCCACCACTCGGCGAGCTTGGCGCGCTCGGCATCGGTGACCGGCGGCAGCGCTTCGGCTGTCTGCGCCTGTGCCGGCGACCCGCTCTCGCGCGGAAACGCGGCCAGCACCGCCACCGCGCCGCCCACGAACACGAGCGCGAGCACGAGCGGAAGCGGATTGGAAACGAGCGTGCGGAAATCCTTGGAAGCGCGCCGAGGCAGTGTAGTCATGGGAAAACTGGTGGCTCCACCCGAAGTGATGAAAATCGCGATGACCGACACGTATGTGATCGCGCAGAGGATGCAGAAGGTCTTGAGAACGAAATAGGACGCGTACCCCAGGTAGAGGACGAATGCGAGCGCGACCGTCGACACGGCGAAAACATACGCGGGCGCCGTTTCACTCGCCGGCGACGTCGTTCTCCCCGCCACTCCGGCCATCAGCAGCACGAACAGGAAGAACAGAAGGCCGACCGGCGCGACAGGCACGCCGAGGAAGCTGCCGTATTGACTGAAGTACGCCTGCGTGCAGTTGACCGACGCGCTGATGTCGCAGAAGCTCGCGTAGGTCGGGTCGGTGAGCAGGCGGTAGTGGACGAACGTGGACGAGGCGGACGCGGCCACACCCAGTGCGGAGAACGCCAACAACAGGATGCGGCTTCGAGCTGTCATGTATAACAGGGACGTCCGCGGACGCGAACGGTCCCTGCAGTATTCTGCACGCGCATCCGGCTGAGCGTCAAGAGGTTAGCGCGCCCTGAGGGTCTCGATTTCGCTGCCCCGTTCCGGCGGACCGGTTTCCGGCATGATCCCCAGAAACGTCTCGGTCCCTTCATAAATCACGCGGTCGGTATTCGTCCCGAAGTAGCGTGAGCCGGTCAACCCGGGGACCGTCGGATCCCCGGTCACCTGGTAGCCGACAACCGGAGTTGCATCCGTGCACGTCCGCGATCCGTCCGTCACCGGCGTCCCTGTCATCTGAAACGAGTAGCCCCCCTTCACCACCGTTTCCCCCGTCGTCAGATCGCCGCTCAGATACGGGCTGCCGCCGCGCGGCGTCGGTGTGCCAAGGCTCGCGAGTGTCGGCGCGTAGCGCTGGTCACCGCAGGTCTGCATGTAGGCGAACTGCGCCTGGTTGATGGCGTCGAGCGCGGCGACTGCCACCGACTCGCCGCCGCGGACGCGAGCGCGGCGGTAGAACACGACCGAAATCGCCAGCAACACGGCGACAATGATGAGGACGACGAGCAGTTCGACGAGCGTGAAGCCCCGGTCGTTTCGCACGGGATCAGCTTAACAGCCCTTTCGTGATTGAGACCCCGATGCCGCGCCGCGGGTTGGCTTGCCTCGTACAGCCGGGCTACTGCAGCGGTGTTCCGCCTCCGCCCGGGGCCATCTGCGCGTTCGTCGGCGGCATACCCGTCGGATCGACGAACAGCACGGCGCGGTGCGTGCTGGCAAACGCGCGGTGACCCGTTCGGCCCGCGGAAATCGGCTTTGCCGTCGAGTAATAGCCGGTCAGGGTCGCGTTCCCGTTGCAGTCGTCCGGACCGGGCACGCCGCTGCCCGGCGCGAGCGTAATGATGTAGCCGTTGCGCGTCGACGGATCGATCGACAAATCCGGCGAGATGAAGCCAACCGACGAACCCGGACATGGCGTCGCCAGCGTCGCCAGCAGGATGGCGTAGCCGCCGGGAGCGGCGGCGCCCGAATAGCCCGCCTCGGCGCTGCTCACCGTGCGGAGCGACCCGATGGCGGCCGCCTCGTTTGCCGCCATCCGCGCGCGCATGAGCATGGGCACCGAGATGGCGAGGATGGCGCTGATGATGCCGACGACGACGAGCAGCTCGAACAGGGTGAACCCGGCTTGCTCGGGACACGGCGCTGGGCGCTCGGCGTTGGGCGCTGAACGCTCGGCGACGGGCGCTGGCGCAGGCGAACCTTGGGTTGTCCTGTCGGACTCATGATGTTCTCAGCAGTCAAAAAAAGGGATGCCCGAGCGTGCCCGGGCATCCCTGTAACTTGCGGTCGGAACGCTTACTGGAGCGGCGTTCCGCCGGTCTCGGGCGGCGTCACCGTGCCGTCCGGATCGAAGTAGAGCGTGCCGTGCGCCGCGGACGAGAACGAGCGGACGCCCGTGGTGCCGACGCCGACCGGCAGCGCCGTGGCGTAGTAGCCGGTGCGGCTCTTCACCGTCGTTGCAGTCGTCCGTGTCTACGTCCGCAGGACCCGTGCCCGATGTCGGCCAGCGTGATCGTGTAGCCGCTCTTGACTGACGGGTCGGTCGCGAGGTCGGGCGAAATGAAGCCCTGGCTCGAACCGGGGCACGCATCCGCAAGAATCACCAGCGAGATGGCGTAGCCACCCTGGCCGGCCGAAGACGAATACGCCGCCTCAGCCGAGTTGATCGCACGGAGCGACCCGATCGCCGACGTCTCGTTACCCGACATGCGGGCTCGCAGCAGGCCGGGGACGGCGATTGCCGCGATGATGCCGATGATCGCCACGACGATCAGCAGCTCGATGAGCGTGAAGCCCTTCTGGTTACGCGCTTTCATGTCTCTCTCCTCGAAAAATCGTTTTGGCCGCCTGAACTGCGTTCGTGTCGGTCTGACCTGGCGCAGCCCAGCGGCCGACGCTCATCGTTTGAGCAACGGCGGTGCCACCACAGCCGTGGCACGGGCCGACCTGCTAAGTAGCTGGATTTACTATGGTTTAGCTGGGGCTGACAGCGTTGTGATCGTCCAGCCGTCCTGCCAATTTTCGGTCCTCTGACATTTTGTGTCAACCACAGCTGCCACTCTTCGTCAGAACCCCCTCAACTCCCAAGAAACCCCAACTCCCAACTCCCAAAAATCCCAAGTCCCAAAAAATCCCAAGTCCCAAATCCCAACTCCCAAACTGCTCTGATTACTTAGAGCCCGCTTGGAGCCAGAGAGTTGGCCGAAAACGTTGGGAGTTGGTCGTTTTTGGGAGTTGGTCGTTTTGGGAGTTGGCTTTTTTGGGAGTTGGGCGTTTTTTTGGGAGTTGGTCTTTTTGGGAGTTGGGAGTTATTTGAGGTTGTATTTCTTCATGTAGTACCGGAAAGACCTGAAGCTCATGCCGAGGAGCTCGGCGGCCTTGACCTTGACGCCGCCGGCCCGCCGCAGCGCTTCGGCGATGTACTCCCGCTCGATGTGCTGGACGTGCTGCTCGAGGTCGATCCCGCCCGCCGGGAAATTCCCGTTTTCGGAGGGGGCGGCCGACGTCAGCGGATGCGGGCATCTGACGGATCCCCTCGGGCAGGCTTTCGAGCAGGATTGACGGAGTCCGCTCGAGCGCCACTGCCCGCTCGATCGCGTTCTCCAGCTCCCTGATATTCCCGGGCCACGCGTAGGCCTGCAGGGCCGCCGCGGCCGCGCGCGAGATGCCGGTAATCGGCTTTGGACATCTGCGCCGCGAACTGCGTCACGAAATGCTCCGCGAGTATCGCGACGTCGTCGCTGCGCTCGCGCAGCGCGGGCAGCCGGATCGGGATGACGTTGATGCGGTAGAAGAGGTCCTCGCGGAACTGCCCCTCGGCCACCATCTTCGCCAGGTCCCGGTTGGTCGCCGTGATGATCCGGATGTCCGCCTCGACCTCGTCGGTTCCGCCCAGCCGCCGGAAGCGGCGCTCCTGCAGCACCCGCAGCAGCTTCACCTGCACGAGCGGGCTCATCTCGCCGATCTCGTCGAGGAAGATCGTTCCCTTCTCGGCGACCTCGATCAGGCCCTTCTTGTTCGTGTCCGCGCCGGTGAACGCGCCACGCATGTGGCCGAACAGCTCGGAGTCGAGCAGCGTCTCGGGCAGCGCGCCGCAGTTGACGGCGACGAACGGCCGCTCCTTGCGCGGCGAGTTGAAGTGAATCGCCCGCGCGACCAGCTCCTTCCCCGTTCCCGACTCGCCGGTGACGAGCACCGTGCTGCTGGTCGGCGCGATCGTCTCGATCAGCTGGAAGACCGCGAGCATCGGGTCGCTGCGGCCGATGATGTTCGAGAACTGGTGCGTCGTCTTCAGCGCGCGCTTGAGCAGGACGTTCTCGCGCTGCAGCTGGCGGCGTTCCAGCTCCTTCCGCACGCGCAGCCGCACTTCGTTCGCCGCGTTCGGCGACTTGTGCACGTAATCGGCCGCGCCGAGGCGCAGGGCCTCGACCGCGGTGTCGGTCGACGCGAAGGCGGTCATGACGATGCTGATGATGTCGGGGTCGATCCGCTTGGCCTCGCGCAGCACGTCGACGCCGCTCGCGTGCGGCATCTTGATGTCCGTGATCAGCACGTCGACGCGCTCGCGCTTGAGCGCCTCGATCCCCGCGGCGCCATCCTCCGCGAGCAGCACTTCATGGCCGTCCCGGCGCAGCACGATCGACAGCAGTTCCCGCATCGATCGCTCGTCGTCGACGACGAGCACGCGGTATGCGGAAGCGGCCGACGGCTCGGAGGTTCGCAGCTGAGTCGCCATGTCAGCTCACCGCCTGTGCGACCGCTTCGGCGGGCTGCGCGGCAAGCGGCAGCTTCACCGTCACCGTGGTGCCCTCGCGCTCCTGTCGAGGTGACCTCGAGTTCGCCGCCGTAGTCGCTGACGATCCGGTGGACGATCGACAGCCCGAGCCCGGTGCCCTTGGAGAACCCGCCGCGGAACGGCTGAAGGATGGACTCGAGCTCGCCTGCCGGGATGCCGACGCCTGAATCGCGGACGGCGATCTTTGCGTGTCCCGCCGTTCCTGTCGCGTCCACGCTGGACTCGACCGGGAGCCGCAGCTCGCCGCCGTCGGGCATCGCGCGGAGCCCGTTCGTTGCGAGGTTCCAGACGATCTGGCGGATCTGCGATTCGTCGGCCAGGCAGCAGACCGGCTCGCGAGGCACGTCGACGACAATCTGATGCTGCGCCTGGCGCTCGGGGCTGTTCTGCAGCAGCGTGGCGGTTTCCGAGACGACGCTGCGGATATCCACCCGCGCCGCCGCATTCCGCTGAGGCCGCGCGTAGGCGAGAAAGCTCTTGATCGTCTCGTTCAGGCGCTCCGACTCCCGCAGCACGATGTCCATCAGCTGCGCCTGCTCGTCGGTCAGCGGCAGTTCCTGGCGCAGAATCTGGATCGACCCCGACATCGACGCCAGCGGGTTCCTGATCTCGTGCGCGATACCCGCCGCCATCTCGCCGACCGCCGCCAGCCGCTGCTGCATCCGCGCTTCACGCTCCTGGCGGCGCGCCTCGGTGACGTCCTGGAACGTGATCACGAATCCGCTCTCGCCGCGCGGCGTGACGAGAATCGCGGTGCTGATTCCCAGCTCGATCTGACGGCCATCCGCGCGCGTGAACGCGTACTCGACCCGTGGCAGCGGCGGCCGCGACTCGAGCGGTCCGAAAATGCCGCGGCACGCCTCGCGGCAGCTGCAGCATCTCCTGAATCTGCCGGCCGGCCGCGGACTTCGAAGTGACGCCGAGGATGCTCTCGCCGGCGCGGTTCAGCGTGAGCACGCGTGCCGGTCACGTCCGTCGTCGTCAGGCCGCTGGCCAAGCTGTTGATCGCGTAGTCGCTGAAGGCCTGCAGATCGGCGATCTGGTTCGAGGCTTCCTTGAGCTCCTCGCCGACGCGGCGGAGCCCCTCCGAGAGATAGCCGCTCAGCGCCGCGACGGAAATGAATCCAAAGACGTTGAGGCCGACGGTGTAGAGCGCGACGCGCGGCGGCGGCAGCGCTTCCGCGCCGAGGACGACCAGCAAGGGCGCCGTGCCAACGATACTGGCAAATACACAATCAGCCCGTAGAGGAACGAGCTCAGCCCTCCCACACGCAGCGCCGCACGCTGCGACTGCGCCGTGGCGGCGGCGATGATCGGCAGGATGTAGAGCGGCGAAAACAGGCTCGTGATGCCGCCGGTCAGGTGAATCAGCGCGGAAATGACGAACGCGTCGCACGCAAGCTGCACGTCCACGATCCAGCGGTGCTGTTCCGTCTGCCGGAGCAGCATGGAGTAGACCGCGGTGAGCGCGTAGGTCAGGCCGATCAGGAAGAAGAACGGATCGACCGGCAGCGCGCCCGGCGACTTGATCTGCGTCAGGATCGCCGAGCCGAGCAGCAGCGTCACCGCTGCCGCGCGGCCGCCGATCAGCCACAGAACGCGCTCTCGGAAATGGCTGGATCATTACCCCGTCAGCTTGCTGATCAGATCGAAGATCGGCATGTACATCGCGATGACGATGCCGCCGACGACGACGCCGAGGAACGCGATCATGACCGGCTCGAGCAGCGTCAGCAGCCCGGCGACCGCGGTGTCCACTTCCTCCTCGTAGAAGTCGGCGATCTTCGACAGCATCGCGTCGAGCGCGCCGGTGGTTTCGCCGACGTTGATCATCTGCACGACCATCGAGGGGAACACGTTCGTCTCCTTGAGGGGGCCCGATATCGTTTCGCCGCGCTCGATGCCGCTCCGCGTGCGCAGGATGGCGCGTTCGATGATCGCATTGCCCGACGTGCGCGCGGTGATGTCGAGGCCGTCGAGGATCGGCACGCCTGACGCGAGCAGCGTGGAGAGCGTCCGGCAGAAGCGCGCGACCGCCACCTTGCGGATGATGCCGCCGAGGATCGGCATCTTCAGCATGATCTTGTCGATGACGATGCCGGCCGCCTTCTGTGGCGTAGTAGCTCTTCACCGCATAGCCGACGCCGCCAAGGACGATGATGAGGAGCCAGCCCCAGGCGACCAGCATGTTGCTCGCCTCGATGACGACGACGGTCGGCAGGGGCAGCGTCGCGCCAAGTCCCTGGAAGAGGGTGGCGAACGTCGGGAATGACCTTCCAGAGAATCGCCGCGACGACGACGCGCGGCGATCACGATGACCGCGATCGGGTAGATCATCGCGGACTTGACCTCGCCCTTGAGCTTGACGTTCTTCTCGATGTAGACCGCCAGGCGCTTGAGGATCGTGTCGAGGATGCCGCCCGCCTCGCCGGCGGCGATCATGTTCGCATACAGGGCGTCGAAGGACTTCGGGTGCTTCTTCATCTGTCGGCCAGCGCCGCGCCCGCTTCGACGTCCTCGCGCACCTTGAGGATGACCGCCGAGAAATGCTTGTTGGGCTCCTGCTTGCCGAGGATGTCGAGGCACTGGACCAGCGGCAGGCCGGCGTCGATCATGACCGAGAACTGCCGGGTGAAGATCGCGAGGTTCTTCGAGGGCACCGACTTGCCCTTGAGCCCCACCTTGGGCGCCTTCGGCTTCGCCTCCGCCTTTCAGCCTTGGTCGGGATCGATGCGCGTGACGGTGATCTGCTCGCGGCGCAGCCCCGCCACAGCGGCGTCCATCGAATCGGCCACGCGCTCGCCCGCGATGGTCTGGCCCGCCCGCGTCCGTCCTGAGTAATGCAAATGTCGGCATATGTCAACCTTGTCCTCGGTTTCACCCTACCGCCGCTGCGGGAGCACGACTCCCGGGTTGCCTATGACCCGCGCCGGGCACGACCCCCGCTCCGCGGCATGATCATCTGCGCGAGCTCGTCCTTCATCGACGACGCGCCCATCGCCGTGTCGAGCGTGATCAACCCGCGCTGGCACAGCGTCGCCAGACTCTGGTTCATCGTCTGCATCCCGAGCTTTTCCTGCCCGGTCTGCATCGTCGAGTAGATCTGGTGGACCTTGTCGTCGCGAATGAGGTTCCGGATCGCGGGCGTCGGCACCATGATCTCGAGCGACACGACGCGGCCCTTGCCGTCGGCGCGCGGCAGCAGCGCCTGACAGACGATGCCTTCGAGGACCAGCGAGAGCTGGGTGCGGATCTGCCCCTGCTGGTGCGCGGGAAAGACGTCGATGATGCGGTTGATCGTCTGCGCCGCCGAGTTCGTGTGCAGCGTCGCGAAGGTCAGGTGGCCTGTTTCCGCGATGCGCAGCGCGCACTCGATCGTTTCGAGGTCGCGCAACTCGCCGATGAGAACGATGTCGGGATCTTCACGCAGCGCGGCGCGCAGCGCGTTGGCGAAGCCGTGGGTGTCCGCGTGCACCTCGCGCTGGTTGACCAGACACCCCTTGTGCTGGTGGATGTACTCGATCGGATCCTCGATGGTCAGGATGTGCTCGCGGCGCTCGGTGTTGATCTTGTCCACCATCGCGGCGAGCGTCGTCGACTTGCCGGAGCCCGTCGGACCGGTGACGAGCACGAGCCCGCGCGGGCGATCCGCCAGCGTCGCGATCACGGCCGGGAGCGCCAGCTCCTGGAAGGTCTTGATCTGCTCGGGGATGACGCGGTAGACCGCGGCGACGGCGCCGCGCTGGTTGAACACGTTGCAGCGGAAGCGCGCGATCCCCCGGATGCCGAACGAGAAGTCGAGCTCCAGCGTCTCCTCGAAGCGCTTCTTCTGCGCGTCGCTGAGCACGCTGTAGGCGAGCGCCTTCGTGTCCGCCGGTCCGAGCGGCGGCAGGTCGAGCGTCTGCAGCTTGCCGTGCACCCGCACCTGGGGCGGCGTATTCGTCGTCAGGTGAAGGTCCGAGCCCGTTCACGTCGACGAGCGTTTTGAGCAGTTCGGGCAGTGTGGCCAATTGGGTTCTCCGAGTATCAGCTGCCAACTTCAACTCCCAGCCATCAGCAATGAGCTACGACTGAAAGCTGATAGCTGAAAGCCAATCGCTACTTCACCGTCTCTCTTGCGACCTCTTCGATCGTGGTCACGCCTTCCATCACCTTCATCAATCCGCTGCGGCGCAGCGTGATCATTCCTTCTTCGACCGCTTTGCGCTTCAACTCCAGACCCGAGGCGCCGACCAGAATCAGCTCGCGCAGCTCATCCGTGATTTCCATGACCTCGTACAGACCGACGCGTCCCTTGTAGCCGCGTGTTGTTGCACCGTTCGCAGCCGGCGCCCTTTTTGGGCACCACCGTCGGCGCTTCCTCGGGCGAAAAGCCGGCGCTGACGAGCGCCTCTGGCGCGTGCGGGTGGTCTTCCTTGCACTGCGTGCAGATCCGGCGGACGAGACGCTGGGCGCAGATCAGGTTCACCGAGCTCGCGACCAGGAACGGCTCGATGCCCATGTTCATCAGTCGGTTGATCGTGCTGGGCGCGTCGTTCGTGTGCAGCGTCGACAGCACGAGGTGGCCGGTGAGCGCCGCCTTGACGGCGATTTCCGCCGTCTCGAAGTCGCGGATTTCGCCGACCAGGATGATGTTCGGGTCCTGCCGCAGGAACGAGCGCAGCGCCGCGGCGAAGTTGAGGCCGATGTTCTCCCGGACCTGCACCTGGTTGACGCCCACCAGGTTGAATTCGACCGGGTCCTCCGCCGTCATGATGTTCGTTTCGGAGGTGTTGACCTTCGGAGATCGACGAATAGAGCGTGTTGGTCTTACCGCTGCCGGTCGGGCCGGTGACGAGCACCATGCCCCACGGCTTGGCAATCGCGACCTCGAGCTTCTGCAGCGACGCCACCTCGAAGCCAAGCTTCGTCATGTCGAGCATCAGCTTGTCTTTGTCGAGGAGGCGGAGGACGATCTTCTCGCCGAACAGCGTCGGCAGGCACGACACGCGGAAGTCGATTTCCTTGGTCGCGCCGTCGACCGCAAACCGGATCTTGATGCGGCCGTCCTGCGGCAGCCGCTTCTCGGCGATGTCGAGCTTCGCCATGATCTTGATGCGCGACGTGATCGCGTCGCGGAACTTCATCGGCGGCGCCATGACGTGGTAGAGGATGCCGTCGATGCGGAACCGGACCCGGAATTCCTTTTCGTACGGCTCGATGTGGATGTCGCTCGCGCCCTTCTGGATGGCCGACATCAGCATCAGGTTCACGAGCCGGATGACCGGCGCCTCGCCGCCCTGCCGCTCGAGCGACGCGACGTCGATCTGCTCCATCTCCTCGAGCAGTTCGACGTCGTCTTCCACGACCTCCGCGGTCGTTTCCTCGAGTGCGCGCGTGACGAGCTCGAGGGTCGCGGCGTTATTGAGGTTCGCCTGCTGCGGGTCAAGCTTCTTCTTCTCGGGCGCCTTCTGCACCGGCTTCGGCTTCGGCTTCGGCGCCGCCATGACGGGCGCGGCGGCCGGCGCCTTGTAATACCGCTGAATCGCTTCGGTGACGGCGGTCTCGGACGCGACGACCGGCTCGACGTTGTAGCCCGTCATGAACTTGATGTCGTCCATGGCGAAGACGTTGGTCGGGTCGGTGATCGCGATCGTCAGCGTCGCGCCTGAGCGGCTCAGGGGAACGATCTGATACTTGTTGGCAGTCTCCGACGGAATGAGCTTGATGACCGCGGCGTCGATCTCGAACTGACTGAGATTGATGGAAGGAACGCCGTACTGCTTGCTGAGGAGAGACGTGATCTCTTCGTCCGTCACGAACCCCAGCTTGACGAGGTTCATGCCCAGCTTGCCGCCGTTGCTTTTCTGGTAGTTCAGCGCCTCCTGCAGCTGCGCAGGCGTAATACGCTTCTCTTTGAGCAGCAGCTCGCCGATCCGGACGGCCATCGTTCAGACTCAGGTGTCAGGTTTGTGAGCGAACGAACTACGTCCGGAAGCGCTCCCGTACGCAGTCCACGGCGAGGGATGACTTGCTGGGGGAAATTCATGGTCACATTGCTGACAATTTTTGTCAAGGCGCAATCAGACTTTTGCTGAAGTTCTGCGAGCAGAAGTGCCAATCCTGGCAGTTCTGGCCGCCTTCGCCAAATCCTGGTCATTTAGAAGATGAACCTGCCCGCGATTCCCCACCCGCGTGCGGCGTCGTCGCTGCCAAACGTCGCCTGGCCGTCGACGAACATCGAGCCGAACACGAGGAAGGATCCGCCGGCCGTGCCCACGGGCGTGCGGCCGTCCGGCTGGTCGTCGAGCGTGTTGAAGCGGAAGCCGCCGCGCACGACGATGCGCCGCGCGAGCCGCGCTTCGCCGCCGAACGCAAAGTTCCGCACGTCTCCGGTGAGCCCGGGCGTCTCCGAGAGATCCATGTCGGCCGACACGATGAATCCCGTGGCCAGCGTCAGCGCCATGCCGGCGCGATACTGTCGATCCAGACGGAGCGTGTCGAGCTTGCCGGGGGTGTCGAAACTGGCCTCGGCCACGTTGCGCACGGTGAATCCAACGCGGAGCGTGCCGTACGTCGCAATCGCGCCGATGTCCGCGTCGAACTGATCCCCGTCGGCGCCTTCCAGTTCCTCCGCCAGTTCGAGGAGTTCGTCGGCGGGCCTGAGCGCCGCAAAGCCGGACGCCGCGTTGCCGTGCACGTACCTTCAGCGTCGTCCCGACGACGATATGGTCGGTGAGGGACTGCACCAGGGTGACGCCGACGTGGTGCGTGACGAGCGACGCCACCCGGACGCCCTGACCTTCGAGGTCGCGCGGCGCGTCGAGCCGGTCCGCCGGCACGGCCGACGGGGCCACGGTGGTCGCCCGGAGCCGGTAATAGCCGATTCCCAGGGCCGGCACGCCGAGTCCGAGGAACGACCCGGACTGCGATCCGGCGCGAAGGGGGTTCCCGGGGGTGGCCTCGGCGAGGCCGTAGTCCATCACCAGGCTGAAGTAGGACCCGGTGGCCAGCGCGGCCGGATTCCAGTAAATGGCTGAGGCGTCGTCTGCTACGGCGACGAAGGCCCCTCCCATGCCGGCCGCCCGGGTCCCGAGGACTTCGTAGGGCTGGGCCCAGGCGGGCGCCGCCGCTAACGTCAGCAGGATGGCCACGAACGCTTTTGTCATCGACTGAAAAGCTTAGCGTACGGCTCAGATGTGCCGGACGCCCGACTGGCCCCGACGCCGGTCCCTAAAGCACACGAGGGACGCGACTTCCCCCGGGGGCCGGTACGAAACACAACACCGGGTTTTTACGTATTTCAGGAGTTAGAATTAGATGGCCCTGTCCGGCGGCCCGCTTGCCGGCTCTCCCACACTTAAAACATGTCTCAAACTGCAACCAGCGGCCCCACGCCGGCGCCGGCGAACGTGTTCGCGCGCTTCATCGGCATCATCACGTCACCGAAGGCGACCTTCCAGCTGGTCGTCGCGCATCCCCGTTGGTTCGGGATGCTGGCGCTGACGACCCTGCTCATCACGCTGTGCACCGCCGGCCCGCAGTTCACCGAGTCCGGCCGCCAGGCGGCGCTCGATCAGCAGGTGCGGGCGATGGAGAACTTCGGGATGAAGATCACCGACGAGGTGTACACGCAGATGGAGGCGCGATCGCGCTTCGGCGGGTACATCACGGTCGCCACGATGCTGATTTTCGCGCCGGTGACTGTGCTGATCATCACGGTGATCCTGTGGGCGATCTTCAACGTGGCGATGGGCGGTGACGCGACCTACAAGCAGGCGCTCGCGGTGATCGTGCACGCCGGCGTCATAAGTACGCTCGCGCAGCTCTTCACCGCGCCGTTGAACTACGCGCGCGGGACGCTGGGAAGCGCGACGAACCTCGGCGTCCTGCTGCCGATGATCGACGAAAAGTCGTTCCTCGGGCGCCTGGCGGGCACGATCGATCTGTTCATGGTGTGGTACGTCGTCGTGCTGGCCATGGGACTCGCCGTGCTCTATCGCCGGAGGACGCAGCCGATCGCCATCGCGCTGTTCGTCGTCTACGCGGTCATCGCGGTGGGGTTTGCGGCAATCATGAGCCGCCTGGGGGGAAGCAATTGAGTCGTAAAAAGAAGATCCTGATCGGCGCCGGCATCTTCGTGGTGCTGGCGGCGATCGTCTATGCCAATATCGCGTTCAAGCGCACCGAAGGCGTCACGGTCAACACCGAGGCCGTGCAGAAGCGGCGGCTGGAATCGATCGTGTCGGCATCGGGGAAGATCCAGCCGAAACGGTCGGTGAACATCAGCGCCGACACGAGCGGACGCGTCACCGAGCTGGCGGTGAACGAGGGCGATCGGGTCAAGCAGGGCCAGTTCCTGCTGCAGATCGATCCCCGCAACCTGCGCACGCGCGTCCTCAGCGGAGAGGCGTCGCTGCAGGCGGCGGGCTCCACCGCCGACCAGCTGCGGCTGGCGCTCGAGAGCGCGAAGCTCGCGCTCAAGCAGGCCGAGGACAACTACAAGCGCCAGCAGGAGCTCGCGAAGGGCGGATTGACGACGCGCGAACAGCTCGAACGCGCCGAGAACGAGCTGCAGACGCGGCGGGCGGACCTGCGCACGCAGGAGCAGCAGGTGCAGACGCAGAAGCTGCGGATGGAGCAGGAGCGCGCGACGCTCGAGAGCGCGCGCTACGACCTCCACAAGGTGCGCATCGAGTCGCCGATCGACGGCATCGTCACGCGGCGGAACATCGAAGCGGGCGAAACCGCGATCATCGGCACCATGAACAACCCGGGCACCGTGCTGCTGACGATCGCCGACCTTTCGGTGATCGAAACCGAAGTCGACGTCGACGAGACCGACATTCCGACGGTGCAGCTCGGACAGACGGCAAAGATCACGATCGACGCGCTGCCGGGGAAGACGTTCACCGCGAAGGTCACCGAGATCGGCAACAGCCCGGTGGCGGTCACCGGGCAGACCTCGACGCAGGCAACCAACTTCAAGGTGGTGCTGACGATCGACGGCGAGATCCCGGAGGTGCGGCCCGGCTTCACCTGCACGGCGGAGATCACGACGGCGGTGCGCGAGAGCGTGGTGTCGGTGCCGATTCAGGCGCTCGCGGTGCGCGAGATTACCTACGACGAGAAGGGCCAGATCGTCCGGCAGAAGAAAGAGCGTCCGGGCCGGCCGCCGGCATCGGCAGCCGCGTCAGCGCAGGAACTGCCGAAGGGACAGACCCGCAAGGAGGAGGAAGGCGTCTTCGTCGTCCGCGACACGGTGGTCGAGTTCCTGCCGGTGAAGACCGGCATCGCCGGCGACAAGTACTTCGAAGTGCTGTCGGGCTTGAAGGATGGGGACAAGGTGGTGATCGGGCCCTTCAACTCCGTCCGCAATCTTGCGGACGGCGATGCAGTCAAGGTGGCGGCGCCGACGCCGACGCGCCGCCCATGAACAAGTTCCTCGACGCGGTGAAAGTCGCGCTGTCGTCCGTCTGGACGAACAAGCTGCGCTCTTTCATGATGGTGCTCGGCAACGTGGTGGCCGTCACGTCCATCATCGCCGTCGTGTCGCTCATCCGCGGCATGGACACCTACGTCTCGAACGCGATTATCGGCGAAGTCGGCGCCGGCACGTTCCGCGTCGAGCGGGTCGGCTTCGTCACGTCCGAGGAAGAAGAGCAGCGCGCGCGGCGGCGCAATCCGGTCATCACGACGAAGGACATGCGCGCGATCAGCGGGTTCTCCGACCACGTCGAGGCGGTGATGGCGGAAATGAGCTCCGGCGCCGACGTCTCGTTCGGCGAAACGACGCTCGAGGGCACACAAATCCGCGGCGTCTCGCCGGACTATGCCGAGTTCAGCGGCTTCGACGCCGACGTCGGCCGGATCCCCAGCCGTCTCGAAGTGGAGCGCAGCCGGCCGGTCGCCCTGCTCGGCGCGGATACCGCCGAGAACCTGTTCAAGGGCCGTAATCCCCTCGATCAGATCATCCGCATCCGCAACACCCACTTCCGCGTCGTCGGCGTCGCCGAGAAGAAGGGATCGGTGTTCGGCAATTCGCAGGACGAGTTCGCGGTCATCCCGCTCGGCTCGTTCAACAAGATCTTCGGCGCGCGCTGGTCGCTGTCGCTTTCGGTGAAGCCGGTCGATCCCGCGGTGATGACCGCCGCGATGGAGGATACCCGCGTCGCGCTCCGCATTCAGCGCCACCTGGGACCGAAGGAAGACGATAACTTCGGCATGCTCACGTCGGACACGCTGATCGACTTCTGGCGCAGCTTCTCCGCCGGCATCTTCGCCGTGCTCCTCGGCATCGTCTCGCTCTCGCTCGTGGTCGGCGGCATCGTCATCATGAACATCATGCTGATGGTGGTCAGCGAGCGGACGCGCGAGATCGGCCTGCGCAAGGCGCTCGGCGCGCGCCGGCGCGACATCATGTGGCAGATCCTGACCGAGTCGACGACGCTGTCGATGATCGGCGGGCTGATCGGGACCGGTCTCGGCTTCGGGCTGGCGTTCGCCATCGAGGCGTTCTCACCCCTGCCCGCTGCGATCGAGACGTGGTCGGTCGCGCTCGGTCTCGGCATGACGTCCACCGTAGGACTGTTCTTCGGGCTGTATCCGGCGATGCGGGCGGCGAGCCTGGATCCCATCGAGGCATTGAGACGCGAATGACCACCGCCGCCGACCGCACGACCGTCAAGCGCACCGGCTCGCTCCGCGCCGGCCTGTTCGCCGAGATCCTGTCGATGGCGTTCGACACGCTGCGCGCCAACAAGCTGCGCTCGGGGCTGACGATTCTCGGCGTGGTCATCGGCGTCACCTCGATCGTCGCGATGACGTCGCTCGTCCGCGGGTTCGGCGATCAGATGCACCAGCTGATCCGGCAGATGGGCTCCGACACGGTCTACCTGCAGAAGTTCGGCGTCAGCAGCTGGGCGAGCGGCCGCAGTTTTCTCGAGGTGCTGAAGCGGCCGAATCTGTCGGAAGAGGACGCGAAGGCGATCGTCAAAGGCGCTCCGTCGGTGTCGATGGTGGGGCTTCAGCTCGGCGGCGGACCCGGATCGGCGCCGCAGCGCATGACCTACGGCGGGCAGTCCACCAAGGCCATGACGCTCATCGGCGCGAGCTCGAACTTCGCCGAGACCAACTACATCGAGCTCCAGAACGGGCGGTTCTTCACCGACTACGAAGTCTCACATCGCCGCGCGGTCGTGGTCCTCGGGAATGCGCCGGCATCGACGCTCTTTCCCAATGTCGATCCGATTGGCAAGAAAATCCGTATCGGCCCGACGGAATTCACGGTCGTCGGCACGATGGGCAAGCGTCCGAACCCGATGCCGTTCGGCAACCCCGACGAGTTCGCGGTGATTCCCGTCACGACGCACGAGAAGCTGTACCGGACACCGACGATTCGCGGCATCATCACGCGCTTCCTCACGATCACTGTCGTACCCACCGCCGGCGTCACGCGCGACCAGGTCGTGCGCGAGGTCGAAGAGGTGATGCGCAGCCGCCATCGCCTGAAGCTCGACGAGGAAAACGACTTCGACATCGTCACCTCCGACGCGATCATGAAGATCGTCGATCAGATGACGCAGGCCATCGCGCTCGCGCTCGTCGTGATCTCGTCGATCGCCCTGATGGTCGGCGGCATCGGCGTCATGGCGATCATGACGATCTCGGTCACCGAACGGACGCGCGAGATCGGCATCCGGAAAGCGATCGGCGCCCGCCGCCGCGAGATCCTCATTCAGTTCCTCCTCGAGGCCGTCTTCCTCACGTCGGTCGGCGGCCTGCTCGGCATTCTCCTCGGCAGCGGCATCGGCCTCGGCGTCAACAAGCTCGCCAACTTCCCCGTTTCACTGCCGGTGTGGTCGTTCGCGCTCGGCTTCGGCTTCTCGGCCACGGTCGGCATCTTCTTCGGCATCTATCCGGCGCTCAAGGCGTCAAGGCTGGATCCGATAGAAGCGTTGAGATACGAATAAGTTTCAAGCTATCCAGCTATCAGCTATCAGCTATCAGCTCTTCTAGCCTTGGACTTGCAGCCTGCAGCCCAACCTTTCAAGGAGGCTGGCATGCAGGACTTCAGAAATCTCCATGTTTGGCGGAAATCCCACCAACTGACCCTCGACGCGTACGCAATATCTGCAACCCTCAGCCATCCGAAGTACTTCAATTTTCGCGACCAACTGCTCAGATCGGCGGTCTCCGTCCCCGCAAACATTGCCGAAGGCTGCGGCCGGGCAGGCGACCGGGACTTTCGGCGATTCCTGAGGCATTCGTTGGGATCCGCCTGCGAACTTGAGTATCATCTCCTTCTTGCCCGCGATCTTGGATTGGTGCCGGAGTCGAAGTATCGGCCGCTGGCGCTCCAGGCCGTGGAGGTCAAACGAATGCTTGTCGGATTGATCCGTCGATTGACGGCTGATGCTGAGAGCTGAGAGCTGACAGCTGAAAGCTGATTCGGAGGACTCTGTCTATGAAGGTTTATGACGCTCAGAGCCTTAGAAACGTCGCACTGGTCGGTCATTCCGGCGCCGGGAAGACGCAGCTGCTGTCCGCGCTGCTCTTCGACGCCGGCGCCATCAACCGGTTCGGGCGGGTGGACGATGGGACCACCGTGACCGACTACGACGACGAAGAAATCGCCCGCAAGCACACCCTGTCGGCAAGTCTCGCCTACGCCGAGTGGAACAAGACCAAGATCAATTTCATCGACACGCCGGGAATGGCCAACTTCCTGAGCGACGCGCGCGCCGCGCTGCGCGTGGCCGACGCCGCGCTGGTGGTCGTCGATGCGGTGGCCGGCGTCGAGGTTTCGACCGAGAAGGTCTGGGCGGCGGCCGAGGAGCTCGAGGTGCCGCGGCTGGTGGTGCTGAACCGGATCGATCGTGAGCGCGCCAGCATGGAGCGCTCGCTCGAGTCGCTGCGGTCGGTGTTCGGCCGCACGGTCGTTCCGATTCAGCTGCCGATCGGCGAGGAGAAATCGTTCCGCGGCGTCGTCGATCTGGTGGCGATGAAGGCGTGGACCTATGCGCCGGACGGCAGCGGCAAACCCACCGAGGGCGCAATCCCCGCGGACCTCGCCGACGCGGCGAACAGCGCGCGCGAAGCGCTGATCGAGATGGTCGCCGAAGCCGACGACTCGCTGATGGAGAAGTTCTTCGACGCCGGCACGCTGACGCAGGAGGAGCTGGTCGGCGGGCTGAAGCGCGGCGTCGCCGCCGGACGCATCTTCCCGGCGCTCTGCACGTCGGCGACGGTGAACATCGGGCTGCAGCCGCTGCTCGACGCGGTGCTGAACTACGTGCCGTCGCCGGCGGAACGCCCGGTCAAGGCGGGAGAGGACAAGACGGTCGCGGCGGCCGATTCGGGCCCGGTGTCGGCGTTCGTGTGGAAGACCGTCGCCGATCCGTTCGCCGGCCGCATCACGATGTTCCGCGTGATCTCCGGGACACTCAAATCGGATTCAACCGTTCACAACTCCACCAAAGACACGAGTGAGCGCCTCGGACATCTCGTGCTCCTGCAGGGCAAGGCCCAGACCAACGTGCCGGAGATCAAGGCCGGCGATCTGGGGGCGGTCGCCAAGTTGAAGGAGACGCAGACGAGCGATCTCCTGGCCGACAAGTCGGTGGCGTATCGCATCGGGCCGATCAAGTTCCCCGACCCGGTGCTCTCCTACGCGATCGAGCCGAAGAGCCGCGCCGACGAAGAAAAGATCAGCACCTCGCTCCACCGGCTGCAGGAAGAGGATCCCAGCATCAGCTACAACCGCGACGCGCAGACCAAGGAGCTGCTGCTTGCCGGGCAGGGCCAGTCGCACATCGAGGTGACGGTCGCGAAGCTGAAGCGCAGGTTCGGCGTCGAGGTGCTTCTCAAGCTGCCGCGGATTCCCTACCGCGAAACGATCACCGTGGCGACCGAGGCGCACGGCCGTCACAAGAAACAGACCGGCGGCCACGGCCAGTTCGGCGACTGCAAGGTGAAGTTCGAGCCGCTCCCGCGTGGCAGCGAGTTCGAGTTCGTCGACGACATCTTCGGGGGCTCGATCCCGCGTCAGTACATTCCGGCGGTCGAAAAGGGGCTGCAGGACGCGCGCATGCGCGGCTTCCTCGCCGGATACCCGATGGTGGATTTCCGCGCGACGGTGTTCGACGGGTCGTATCACCAGGTCGACTCGAACGAGCTCTCGTTCAAGATGGCGGCATCGCTGGCGTTCAAGGACGGCATGTCGAGGGCGCGGCCGACGCTGCTCGAGCCGGTGATGGACGTCGAGGTCCGGGCGCCGAGCGACTACGCGGGCGATCTGATGGGGGATCTGAACGGGCGCCGCGGACGCATCGGCGGCATGGACACCCGCGGCGCGGCGACGATCATCCGCGCCAAGGTGCCGATGTCGGAGATGCTCACCTACGAGCAGCACCTGACGTCGGCGACCGGCGGACGCGGGTCGTATCACATGGAGTTTTCGCACTACGAGGAGGTGCCGACGCACCTCCACGGCAAGATCATCGCTGCCGCGAAAGCGGAGCGAGGGCAGGAAGCGCCGGAGGAAGTTTAACGATTGCAGAGTGCAGGTTGCAGATTGGTAGATTTGCAATCCGCAATTAGCTGCCTCCAGCTTTTCGCGGCGTCGAGGTCTTGGCGCCTTTGCCGCGCGTGTCGGCGCGGCCGCCTTTGCTGCGCTCGGGACGCGCCGGCTTCGTCTTCTTCGCCGGCGCTCCTTCTTCGTCGCCTTCCGCGGCCTCGGTCTTCTTACCGCGCAGCCGCTCGGCGGCGGCGCGCAGACGGCCGCCCACGCCCTTGGCCTTGGGCTTCTCGGCCTCGCCCTTCTCGGTCTTCGCGTTCGGGTTGTATTCGCTGCCGACCAGCTCGATCTGCGCCACTTCCGCGCTGTCGCCGCGGCGGTAGCCGAGGCGCAGGATCCGCGTGTAGCCGCCGGGCCGCGCCTCGAAGCGCGGCGCCAGCGTGTCGAACAGCTTGCTGACCACTTCGCGATCATGGATGTCGCGCAGCACCAGCCGCCGCGCGTGCAGCGTACGGCCGTTGGCCTCGCCGCCGGCGAGCCCGCGCTTGGCGATCGTGATGATCCGCTCGACGAACGGCCGCAGCTCCTTCGCCTTGGGCACCGTGGTCTCGATGCGCTCGTGCCGCAGCAGCGCCTCCGCCTGATTCCGCAGCATCGAGATGCGGTGCTCGGTGACGCGGCCGAGCTTTCTGTGACTGACTCTGTGTCGCATGACTATTCCTGTGTCTGTGCCGCCGGCTGATCCACCCGCATGCCGAGGCTCAGGCCCATCCCCTGAAGGATTTCCTTGATCTCGTTGAGCGACTTGCGGCCGAAGTTCTTCGTCTTCAGCATCTCCCCTTCGCTCTTCTGCACGAGCTCGCGGATGGTCCGGATGTTCGCGTTCTTCAGGCAGTTGTACGACCGCACCGACAGCTCGAGCTCCTCGACGCTCTTGTCGAGGTTCTCGTTGAGCGCCGCGCGCGGCGTGTCCGCCAAGGCGTCCTGCTGCAGGTCGCCGGCCTCTTCGAGGTTGATGAAGATGTTCAGGTGATCGCGAATCAGCTTCGCCGACAGCGACACGGCGTCGCGCGGCGTCACCGAGCCGTTGGTCCATACGTCGACGGTCAGCTTGTCGTAGTCGGTCGCCTGTCCGATGCGCGCCGCCTCGACCAGGTAGTTGACCTTCTTGATCGGCGAGTGCACCGAGTCGACCGGAATCCAGCCGATGCCGAGATCCTCGTCGAAGTTCTTGTCGGCGGCGACGTAGCCGCGCCCGCGCTTCACGCGCATCTCCATGTGCAGCTTGCCGCCCTCGGCCACCGTCGCGATGTGCGCGTCCGGCTCGAGGATCTCGATGTCGGCGTCGGTCTCGATGTCGCGCGCCTTCACCTCGCCCGCCTTGTCGACGCGCAGGTAGAGCGTCTTGGTGGCGTCGACGTGCATCTTCAGGGGAACCTGCTTGAGGTTCAGGATGATGTCGGTGGCGTCCTCGACGACCCCCGGAATCGGCGAGAACTCGTGCAGGACGCCGTCGATCTTGACGGCCGTGACCGCCGCGCCGTCAATCGACGAGAGCAGCACGCGCCGCATCGCGTTGCCGATGGTGGTCCCGAACCCGCGCTCGAAGGGCTGCGCGTAGAACCGCCCGAACCTGTCCGTGAGAGTCTCGCGCTCGAACTCGAGCCGCTTCGGCCGTTGAAAACCTTTCCAGAGCATTGATCCACTTTCCTTTCGCTTCGTCGCCCGGACACCGGGCGCGCCAGACCTGCCATTTCACTCTCCGCCTCCCGCCGCAGGTCTGGGTGGCTGCGGGCGGAGAGCTAGCACTAAAAACTCCCAAAAAACCCAACTCCCAAAACCCAAGAAACTTGGGAGTTGGAAGTTGGGAGTTGGGAGTTGACTATTTACTGTACAACTCCACGATCAACTGTTCCTGCACGGGCAGGTTGATCTGCGCCCGTGTCGGAATCGACGCGATCTTGCCCGACAGGTTCCCGGCGTCGAACTGCAGCCACTCGGGGATGCCGCGTCCCTTCACTTCTTCCATCGCGTGCTGGATGGTGGCGTTCTGCGCGCTGGTGCCGCGCACCGTCACCACGTCACCGGCCTTGACCGAGTAGGACGGCACGTCCACCTTGCGGCCGTTGATCAGGAAGTGGCCGTGGCGCACGAGCTGCCGCGCCTGGGCGCGCGACGTCGCCAGGCCGAGCCGGTAGATCACGTTGTCCAGGCGCCGCTCGAGCAGCTGCAGCAGCGTCTCGCCGGTGATCCCGCGGGTGCGGTCCGCCATCTCGAAATAGCGCCGGAACTGGTTCTCGAGCACGCCGTAGATGCGCTTGACCTTCTGCTTCTCGCGGAGCTGCAGCCCGTAGCCGACGAGCTTCGCCTTCCGCAGCTTGCCGTGCTGGCCCGGCGGCAGGTTGCGCTTCTCGATCGCGCACTTCTCCGTGTAGCAGCGCTCCCCTTTCAGGAAGAGCTTCATTCCCTCGCGCCGGCAGAGCCGGCAGACCGCACCGATGTAACGTGCCATTCTCTTTGATCCTTGTAGCTATCAGCTGTCAGCTATCAGCTATCAGCCGCGTCGCGTCACTTCAGCATCCGCTGAAAGCTGACGGCTGACGGCTGAGAGCTTACGTACTACACTCGTCGTCTTTTCGGTGGCCGGCACCCGTTGTGCGGGATCGGCGTGACGTCGCGGATCGACTTGACGTCGATGCCGATCGTCTGCAGCGCGCGAATCGCCGACTCGCGCCCCGCGCCGGGCCCCTTCACGCGCACTTCGACGCTGCGCATGCCGAACGCCTTCGCCGCGTTCCCCGCCGCGATCGCCGCCTGCGTCGCCGCGAACGGCGTGCCCTTCCGCGATCCCTTGAAGCCGATGCCGCCGGCGCTCGACCACGCCACCACGTTCCCCTCGGGATCCGTGATCGTCACGACGGTGTTGTTGAAGGACGCCTGGATGTGCGCGAAGCCGTGATGCACGACGCGCTTCTCGCCGCGCTTCTTGAACGTCTTCTTTTTCGTCGGGCGTCCCGCTTTTTTGGCTCCACCTTCCGGTGGGGCAGATGCATCGATCGGGTCGTTCTTGGCCATGTTGTTTTCGCTCTCAGCTCTCAGCGGTCAGCGTTCAGCTTCAACACTCAACTCACGCTGAGAGCTGACGGCTGAAAGCTGACGGCTGACCGTTAAACAGTCTTCTTCTTGGCGACCGCGCCCTTCCGCGGGCCCTTGCGCGTGCGCGCGTTGGTGCGCGTCCGCTGGCCGCGGACCGGCAGGTTGCGGCGGTGCCGCATCCCCCGCCAGCTGCCGATTTCCATCAGCCGCTTGATGTTCATGGACACCTCCTTGCGGAGGTCTCCTTCGACCCGCCCCTGCTCCTCGATGACGCGGCTGATCTTGCGCACGTCGTCTTCCGACAGATCCTTGACGCGAACGTCCGGGCTGACGCCCGCCTCGCCGAGGATGTCGTTCGAGCGCTTCCGCCCGATCCCGTAGATGTAGGTGAGGCCGATTTCAACCCGCTTCGTGCGTGGAAGGTCGACGCCTGCGATACGTGCCATATCTCTTGATCCTTGTAGCTCTCAGCTCTCAGCCTTCAGTTCTCAGCTTTCAGTTCTCGGCTTCAGCTTTCCGCTGACAGCTGATGGCTGATAGCTGATAGCTCAGCTATCCCTGTCTTTGCTTGTGCTTCTGATTCGTGCAGATCACGCGCACGACGCCGCGGCGGCGGACGATCTTGCACTTGTCACAGATTCGCTTGACCGACGCTCTCACCTTCATGCTGCCCTCACCCGATCTTTTCGACGATCCGGCCGCGCGTCAGATCGCGCGGCGCCAGTTCCAGCCGGACACGATCGCCGACCAGCACCCTGATGAAATTCTTCCCCGGTCCGCTCGGCGCATGCGCCGTCACCTGCCGCTGATGCTCGATGCCGACGCGATACAAGCCGTGCGGCAGAACCTCAAGCACCGTGCCTTCGACCGTTACGCCCTTCGACTCGCTTCGCTCGCTCAGGGCAGGCTCTCTTACTGCACTGAGGCCGGCGTGCGTTGCGTCAGCACCAGCGGACCGTCGCGGGTCACGGCGACGGTGTGCTCGAAGTGCGCCGACAGGCTGCCGTCCCTCGTCACCGCCGTCCACCCATCCGCGAGCACCTTCACCGCCGATCGGCCCATGTTCACCATCGGCTCGATCGCCAGGACCATCCCTTCGGCCAGCCGCGGTCCACGCCCGGGCTCCCCGTAGTTCGCGATCTGCGGATCCTCGTGCAGCGACGACCCGATGCCGTGGCCGACGAACTCCCGCACCACCGAAAACCCGTTCGCCTCGACGTGCCGCTGCACGGCGTGGCCGATGTCCGATACCCGCCCGCCGATCCGGACCTGGGCGATCGCCAGCTCCAACGCTTCCTGGGTGACCTTCAGCAGCTTCAGCACGCCGTCGGACACCCGCCCGACCGGCACCGTGACCGCCGAATCGCCGTAGAAGCCGTTCAGCTTCACTCCCATGTCGAGCGACACGATGTCGCCTTCGCCGAGCGCGCGCTTCTTCGACGGGATGCCGTGAACGACCTCCTCATTGATAGACGCGCACAGCGTCGCCGGGTACCCACGATAGCCCTTGAACGCCGGCTCCGCGCCCGCCGCCCTGACGAGCTTCTCCGCCGCCCCATCCAGATCCGCCGTCGTCACACCCGGCGCCACCAGCGTCTCGAGCTCGTGCAGCACGTCCGCGACCAGCATGTTGGCCACGCGCATCCGCTCGATTTCCGACGCGGACTTGCAGACGATCACAGCGCCGCGCCTCCGTGCCCGGCCGCCGCCGCAACTGCCTCGTCCACCGCCGCGGTCACGACGTCCGGCCGCTGATTGCCGTCAATCGCGCGGAACGTCGCACGCGGCGAGTAGTACTCGACCAGCGGCCGCGTCTGGCGCAGGAACACCTTCAGGCGTTCTCTGACAATCGCCTCGTCGTCGTCGGCGCGCACCACCACGGCGCCGCCGCACTTCTGGCACTCGGCCGGCCATTCGACCGGCGCATTCACGCCGCACTGGCCGCAGATGCGGCGGGACGCCAGGCGACGGACCAGCACGTCCTCTGGAACCACGATATCGAGCACGACGAGCGGCCCGCGGCTGTCCACCATGCGATCCAGCGCCGTCGCCTGGATAACGGTCCGCGGGAACCCGTCGAGCACGAACCCGCGGCGTGCGTCATTCCGGTCGAGACGCTCCTGCACGATGCCGATCATCACGTCGTCGCCCACGAGGTTGCCGGCCTCCATGGTCGCCTTCGCGATGCAGCCGAGCGGAGTGCCCGTGTGAACCGCCTCGCGGAGGATGTCCCCCGTCGAGATCTTCGGCAGCTCGAACCGGCGCGCAAGCCGCTCGGCCTGTGTACCCTTCCCGGCACCGGGAGGCCCGAGCATCACGACGTTCAGCGCCGGGCCCGGCACCAGCTAGCTCCGCCTTCCCCGGATGCGGGTCTTCTTCATGAACCCGTCATAGTGCCGCATGATCAGCTGCGACTCGACCTGCTGCACGGTGTCCATCGCCACGCCGACGATGATGAGCAGCGAGGTGCCGCCGAAGAAGAACTGCACGCCAAGGCCGTCGGTGAACCAGCGCGGCATCACCGCGTCGAGCCTTTCGCCGATGAACGGAATCGGCGCGACCTTGAACCCGTTGATCAGGAACTCCGGAAGGATCGCGACGATCGCGAGGTAGATCGCCCCGACCAGCGTGATGCGGGTCAGGATCGTGTCGATGTACTCGGCCGTGCGCTTGCCGGGCCGGATCCCCGGGATGAACCCGCCGTACTTCCGCATGTTCTCCGCGACGTCATCCGGGTTGAAGATGATCGCCGTGTAGAAATAGCAGAAGAAGATGATGCCCGAGATGTAGAGCACGTTGTAGAGCGGCATGCCCCAGCCGAGCTGCACGCTCAACTGCTGCATCCAGCTCCCCTGCGCGAACATCGACGCCATCGTCGCCGGGAACGCGATGATCGACGACGCGAAGATGACCGGGATGACGCCGCCGGTGTTCACCTTCAGCGGAATGTGCGTGCTCGATCCGCCGTACATCCGCCGGCCGACCATGCGCTTGGCGTACTGGACGGTCACGCGCCGGTGCCCGCGTTCGACGAAAATAACGGCGCCGATCACCAGCACCATCATGATCAGCAGGAACAGGATCTGGAACAGCGTGATGCTGCCCGTGTTCATCTGCTCGAGCGTGACCAGGATCGCCGGGATGAAGCCGACGACGATCCCGGCGAAGATGATGAGCGACATCCCGTTGCCGATGCCGCGCTCGGTGATCTGCTCGCCGAGCCACATGACGAACGCCGATCCGGTCGTGAGCGTCAGAACCGTCATCAGCCGGAAGACCCAGCCGGGGTTGTAGACGAGCGGCAGCCCGCCTGCGATCTCGGTGCTGCGTTCGAGGAAGAAGGCGATACCCAGCGCCTGGACGATGCTGAGCACGATCGTCCCGTAGCGTGTGTACTGGGTGATCTTGCGTCGGCCGAGCTCCCCTTCCTTCGACAGCCTCTCGAGGTACGGCCACACGACAGTCAGCAGCTGGAGGATGATCGAGGCGCTGATATAGGGCATGATGCCCAACGCGAAGATCGTCATCTGCGAGAGGTTCTGTCCGGAGAACATGTCGTAGAGGCCGAACATCGTGTTGCGCGCCTGATTCGCCAGCTCCGCGAGCGCCTGGGGATTGATCCCCGGCGTCGGGATGTGACTGCCAACGCGGTACACCGCGAGCAGACCGAGTGTGAAGAGCACTCGCTTCCGCAGGTCGGGAACAGCGAAGACGTTTTTGAGACTTTCTGCGAGCATAAGTGTGTGCTTGCGAGCCCTCCTGCTATGCCTCTAGGGTTTCCAGAGGCTTACGCCTCTAGGGTTTCCGCGCGGCCGCCAGCGGCCGCGATTTTTTCAGCGGCTTTTCCGCTGAACTTGTGGGCGCGAATCGTCAGCGCCTTCGAGATGTCGCCGCGCGCCAGCACCTTGATCTGCCCGCCCCGGTTGACGAGGCCGTTCTCGCGCAGCAGCTCCGGGGTGATCTCGACCCCGGCGTCGAAACGCTCCGCCAGCGTATCGAGGTTGACGACCTCGTATTCCTTCCGGAACGGATTGTGGAAGCCGCGCTTCGGCACGCGGCGGTGCAGCGGCATCTGGCCGCCTTCGAACCCGCGCTTGTGCTTGAAGCCCGAACGCGATTTCGCGCCCTTGTGGCCGCGACCCGCGGTCTTGCCGTTGCCGGAGCCCTGTCCGCGGCCAACCCGCTTCTTGGCGTGCTTGGCGCCCGACGCGGGGCGCAGATTTGAAAGACTCATGACCGATTTCCTATTCAACCGTGACGAGATGCCGAACCTTGTGGATCATGCCGCGTGTTTCCGGCGTATCCAGGAGCTCGACGGTGTGCCGCAGCCGGCGAAGGCCGAGCCCGGTCACCACTTTGTCCTGCTTCCGATCGAATCCGATCGTGCTCTTCACGAGCGTGATTCGAAGCTTCTTGGCCGACGCGTTCGCCTTTGCTCTCTTTGCCATGACCCTACGCTCCCTGCGCCGCCGGCGTCTTCTCTTCTTCCTCTTCCTTGCCGCGCAGACGCCGCACCATCTTCGGATCCTTCAACCCGCTCAGTCCGGCGAACGTGGCGCGCACGACGTTGTGTGAATTGGCGGAGCCAATCGACTTCGTCAGCACGTTCTGGATGCCGGCCGATTCGACGACCGCGCGAACCGCGCCGCCCGCGATGATCCCGGTGCCGTCCGGCGCCGGCTTGAGCAGCACCTGCCCGGCGCCAAACCGCCCGATGATCGGGTGGGGCACCGTGGTGCCATCGAGCGGAACACGGATCAGCGACTTCTTGGCGGCCTCGATGCCCTTCTTGATCGCCGACGGCACTTCCTTCGCCTTGCCGACGCCGAAGCCGACGACGCCATGGCCGTCGCCGACGACGACCAGCGCGCTGAAGCTCAGGTTCTTGCCGCCCTTGACGACCTTGGTGACGCGGCTGATGTTGACGACCGTGTCCTTGAGATCGAGCTGCGATGCGTCGATTTTCTCTCGTGTTTCAATCATGTGTTTGAAGCTTTCAGAACTCCAGCCCCGCTTCGCGCGCCGCTTCGGCCACCGCGCGGATCCGTCCGTGATACAGGAACCCGCCGCGATCGAAGACGACGCGCTTGATGCCCTTGGCGATCAGCCGTTCGGCGATCGTCTTGCCGAGCAGCTGCGCCCCCGCCTTGTTGCCCGGCCGCGCCGGACCCGACAGCTGCGGCTTGAGCGACGGCTCGGTGCTGGCGGCCGCGACGAGCGTGTTGCCCGTCATGTCGTCGATGACCTGCGCGTAGATGTGCGACACGCTCCGGAACACCCGGAGCCGCGGCCGCTCGGCCGTGCCCGCAATCCGCTTGCGCTGCCGCAGCGCGATCCGGTCCCGCCTGTCTTTCTTGGTGTTGATCTTCATGTCTTAAGCTCTCAGCTCTCAGCTCTCAGCTGTCAGCTGTCAGCTGTCGCCCCCGTCTTCCCGGCCTTCTTCTTCAACACTTCACCTGTGTAGCGGACGCCCTTCTGCTTGTAGGGGTCCGGCTTGCGCAGGCGGCGGATGTTGGCCGCCACCTGGCCGACCTGCTGGCGATCGATGCCGGTGACGGTGATGTGCGTCTGCTTGTCGATCGCGATGTCGATGCCGGTCGGCACGTCGAACACGACCGGATGCGAATAGCCCAGCGCGAAGTGGATCTGCTTGCCCTTGAGCTCCGCGCGGTAGCCGACGCCGACGATGTCGAGGTCCTTGCGGAAGCCTTCGGTCACGCCGCGCACCGCGTTGGCGACGAGGCTGCGCGCGAGGCCGTGGAACTTGCCGAGCTGCGGATCGTCCTTGAGCGTCTTCGCCTGCAGCTCGCTGCCGTTGACCTCGAAGCCGATGCCCGCCGGGAACGGCTGCAGCAGCTTGCCCTTCGGCCCCTGCACTTCGACGGCGCCGGGCTTCACGTCGACCTTGACGCCTTTGGGGATTGCGATTGGTTTCTTGCCTATACGAGACATGGTTTTCAGCTTTCGGCTATCAGCTTTCAGCTATCAGCGCGCTCTCAGCGAGAGCTGGCGGCTGAGAGCTGGAGCTTCCCTACCACACGTTACAAAGCACTTCGCCGCCGACGCCGTTCTTCACCGCATCGCGGCCGGTCATGACGCCGCGCGATGTCGTGAGGATGCTGGTGCCGAGCCCCGCGAGGACGTCGGGCACTTCATCGCGGCCGAAGTAGACGCGACGGCCGGGACGGCTGACGCGCTCGAGGCCGCTGATGACGCGCTCGCCGCGCGGTCCGTACTTCAGGAAGACCCGCAAGTGCGCCTGCGGGCGTTCCGCCTGCGCATCCAGGACCTTGAACCCCTGGATATACCCCTCGCTCTCGAGGATGCGCGCAATCTCCACCTTCAGCCGCGATGACGGCATCTCCACCCGGGTGTGCCGGGCGATGGTGGCGTTGCGGATGCGCGTCAGCATGTCTGCAATTGGATCGGTCATAAATCTTGGCTCTCAGCTTTCAGCTATCAGCTCTCAGCGTCAAGCGACCAGCTCCCGTCGGCGGCCGCCAGCCTCGGAGCTGGCGGCTGACAGCTGAGAGCTGACAGCTGTCTTACCAACTACTCTTCGTCACCCCTGCGATGTCCCCCTCGAGCGCCAGCTTGCGGAAGCACAGGCGGCAGAGAGCGAACTTGCGCAGGTAGGCGCGCGGCCGGCCGCACCGCTGGCAGCGGTTGCGGAGCCGGACCTTGAACTTCGGAGTCTTGGCTTCCTTGGCGATTTTCGCAGTCGTGGCCATGTTTACTGATTCCTGAACGGCATCCCGAGAAGCTGCAGCAGCTTGCGCGACTCCTCGTCTGTTTTGGCGGTCGTCACGACGGAGATGTTCATGCCGCGCGCCTTGTCCACCTTCATGTAGTCGATCTCCGGGAACAGCAGCTGATCCTTCAGCCCGAGCGTGTAGTTGCCGCGCCCGTCGAAGCCCTTCGTCGACACGCCGCGGAAGTCGCGCACGCGCGGCAGCGCCACCGAGATCAGGCGATCGAGGAACTCCCACATGCGCTCGCCGCGCAGGGTCACCATCGTGCCGATCGGCATGCCCTTGCGCACCTTGAACTGCGCGATCGATTTCTTCGCGCGCGTGATCACCGGCTTCTGGCCGGTGACGCGCGCGATCTCGTCGGCGCCGGTGTCGACGATCTTCGCGTTCTGCGTCGCCTCGCCGAGCCCCATGTTGACGACCACCTTTTGCGACCTTCGGGATCGCCATCACGTTGCCATACCCGAACTCCTTCTTGAGCGCAGGGAATGACGTCCTTCTCGTACCGCTCTCTGAGCCGGCTCATTTGTCTACCACTCCCTCGCACTTGCGGCAGATCCTCACCTTGCGGCCGTCGCCGAGAATCTTGCGGCCCAGCCGCGTCGGCTTGCCGCATTCGGGGCACACCAGCTGAACGTTCGACGCGTGCAGCGGCGCCTCGCGCTCGACCAGACCCGCCCTTGATTTGCTTCTGCGGGTTCGGCTTGGTATGCCGCTTGATGAAATTCACGCCTTCGACGACGAGGCGGTTCTTCTCGGGCAGCACCTTCAGCACCCGCCCGCGCTTGCCGCGGTCCTTGCCCGTCGTCACCACGACGCTGTCGTTCTTCCGGATTGGGTGTTGCCAGTTTTGACATAACAGTAGCTGTTAGCTTTCAGCCGTCAGCCATCAGCAGCATCTCAGCTGATAGCTGAGAGCTGACAGCCGAGAGCTATCTCAGAGCACCTCTGGCGCCAGCGAAATAATCTTCATGAACTTCCGCTCGCGCAGCTCGCGCGCAACCGGGCCGAACACGCGGGTGCCAATCGGCTCGTTCTGGTCGTTGACCAGCACGGCCGCGTTGCGATCGAAGCGGATGTAGCTGCCGTCGCGCCGGCGCTGTTCCTTGCGCGTGCGCACGATCACCGCCTTCACGACCTGGCCCTTCTTCACGTTGGAATCGGGCGTCGCTTCCTTCACCGACGCGGTGATGATGTCGCCGAGCCGCGCGTAGCGTCCGGTCGAGCCGCCGATCGGGTTAATGACGGCGATCTTGCGGGCGCCCGAGTTGTCGGCGACGTCGAGAATGGATCGCATCTGGATCATGGCTGATCTCCCAAGGTCACCGTTTCGCAGCTGCGGCCATCAATCGACAATCCGCAATCGCCAATCGGCAATCCCTAAATCTCCTTCGCCTTCTCGACGATGCTGACGACCGTCCAGCGCTTGCGGCGGCTGAGCGGACGCGTCTCGGTGATGGCGACGCGGTCGCCGAGCTTGGCCTCGCCCTTCTCGTCGTGCGCCAGGAACGTCGAGGTCCGCCGCTGCGTTTTGCCGTAGACCCCGTGCCGCACCTGTCGCTCGATCGCGACCTTGACCGTCTTCTGCATCTTGTCGCTGACGACGACGCCAGTGACGACTGCCTTGGTTGCCATCAGGCTGTCTCCTTCTCGCGCAGCACGGTCTTCACGCGTGCCAGATCCCGGCGCAGCGAGCGGAGCTTGTGCGCCGCCTCGATCTGCCCCATCGACTTCTGGATCCGCAGCCGGAACAGCTGGTCGTCCAGGTCCTTCTCGCGCTGGTGCAGTTCGTCCACGCCCAGATCGCGCACTTCAGCCACCTTCATGACGCCTTCTCCTCGGCAAACCGCGTCGCAAACTTCGTCTGGATGGGGAGCTTGGCCGCCGCGAGGCGCATCGCCTGACGCGCGTCGGTCTCGTTGACCCCCTCCATCTCGAACAGGATGCGCCCGGGCCGGACCACGCAGACCCACTGCTCCGGCGCCCCTTTGCCCTTGCCCATTCGCGTTTCCTGCGGCTTCTTCGTGATCGGCTTGTCGGGGAACACCCGGATCCAGATCTTGCCGCCGCGCTTGATGAAGCGCGTCATCGCGACACGTGCCGCCTCGATCTGCCGATCGGTCAGCCAGCACGGCTCGAGCGCCTTCAGTCCGTAGTCGCCGAACGACACGTCGGAGCCGCGCCACGCCTTGCCCGCCATGCGGCCGCGCTGCTGCTTCCGATACTTGACCTTCTTCGGCATCAACATAACGAGTTCCTTACGATCTCAACTCCCAAGCTTCCAACCTCCAACTCTCCAAATCGAGATTCTTCTTGGTGAGCTGTCGGAATTGGCGAGTTGAGAAGTTATCCGCGCGCTCCCGCGCCGACACGGCGAGGAGTCCGATAATCCTCTTCGCGGCCGATCCGCGGCGCCAGGCGCTCGCCTTTGTAGAGCCACACCTTCACGCCGATCGCGCCGTAGGTCGTGAACGCCTCGGCGAAGCCGTAGTCGATGTCGGCGCGCAGCGTCTGCAGCGGCAGCTGGCCGTGCAGATACCACTCGGAGCGCGCGATTTCCGCGCCGTTCAGCCGCCCCGATACCCGGACCTTGATCCCCCGTGCGCCGAACCGCAGCGCCGACTCCACCGCCTTGCGCATCGCCCGGCGGAATGCCACGCGCTTCTCGAGCTGCATGGCCACCGACTCGGCGATCAGCTGCGCATCCAGCTCCGGCTTCTGGATCTCCTGGATGTTGATGAAGACCTCGCGGTTGGTCTGCTTCTGGATCTCGGTCTTCAGCTTGTCGACCTCGGTCCCCTTGCGGCCGATGATGATGCCCGGCCGCGAGGTGTAGATGTCGATCTTCAGCTTGTTGGCCGCGCGCTCGATCTCGATCTTCGACACGCCAGCGTGCGCGAACCGCTCCTTCAGCCGATCGCGCAGCTTCAGGTCCTCGTGCAGCAGCTTGGCGTAGTCCTTGTCGGCGAACCAGCGCGAGCGCCAGGTCTTGTTGAAGCCGAGCCGGAATCCGTGCGGGTGAACTTTCTGACCCAATGCTGTTCTTTGCTCCGTTCGCTCTTAGCCTTCGACTTTGCGCCCGTTTTCGCGCGCCTTTGGCCGCTTCGGCGAGGTCTTCTTGCGGCCGGCCGCGGCGGTGGACCTCTTCGTCTCCGCCCTTGGCGGCCTTGGCCTTTGGCTTCGCGCCGCGGGCGCGCTTCGGCGCTGGCCCTCGGCCACTGGCGGCGCCAAGACCGGCTGCGGCTTTTCCTTCACGTGCACCGTCAGGTGCGCCGTGCGCTTGACGACGCGGAACGCGCGGCCCATCGGCGCCGGGCGGATCCGCTTCTGCGACGGTCCCTGGTTGGCGTAGCACGACGCCACGAACAGGCGCTCGACGTCGCCGCCGAAGCCTTCTTTCTGCTGGGCGTTGGCAATCGCGGACCGCAGCACCTTCTCGATGTCGCGCGCGACGCCCTTGCGCGCGTAGCGCAGCGTCGCCAGCGCGGCGTTGACGTCACGGCCGCGAATCAGATCGAGCACGAGCCCGGCCTTCTGCGCCGACGTGCGCACGTACTTCGCCGTTGCGTGTGCCTGCACGGCCATTACCCACCCGCCTTCGGTGCGGCGGCGGCGGCGGCGCCGGCCGGCGCGGACGCGGCCACGGCCGCGGCCTTGTCGCTCTTGGTCGTGTGTCCCTTGAACTGGCGGGTCGGCGCAAACTCGCCGAGCTTGTGCCCGACCATGTTCTCGGTGATGTAGACCGGGATGAACTTCTTCCCGTTGTGCACGGCAATGGTGTGGCCCACCATCTCGGGAATCACCGTCGATCGCCGCGACCAGGTCTTGATCACCTTCTTCTCGCCCGCGCGATTCATCACCTCGATCTTCTCGAGGAGCGGAACGTCGATGAACGGGCCCTTTTTCAATGATCTGGACATATCGTTAAGCTCTCAGCTGTCAGCGTTCAGCTGTCAGCTACTTCTTCCGCCTCTGCACAATGAACCGGTCGGTGACCTTCCGGTTGCGTGTCTTGTAACCCTTGGTCGGCATGCCCCACGGCGACACCGGATGGCGTCCGCCGGAGGTCTTGCCTTCGCCGCCGCCCAGCGGGTGATCGACCGGGTTCATCGCGACGCCGCGCACGTGCGGGCGCTTGCCGAGCCAGCGGTTGCGGCCGGCCTTGCCGATCGAGACGTTCTCGTGGTCGACGTTGCCGACCTGGCCGATCGTCGCCAGGCACTCGATGTTGATCTTGCGAATCTCCCCCGACGGCATCTTGACCGAGGCGTATTCGCCTTCCTTCGCCACGACCTGCACCGACGATCCGGCGCTGCGCGCGATCTGGCCGCCCTTGCCGGGCTTCAGCTCGACGTTGTGCACCATCGTGCCGAGCGGGATGTTCTTCAGCGGCAAGCGCGTTCCCCGGCAGGATGTCGACGTTCGCGCCGGCGACGATGGTGTCGCCGACCTTCAGGCCGAGCGGCTGCAGGATGTAGCGCTTCTCGCCGTCCGCATAAGTCAGCAGCGCGATGCGCGCCGAGCGGTTCGGGTCGTACTCCACGGTCGACACCGTGGCCGGGATGTCACGCTTGTCGCGCTTGAAGTCGATGATACGGTAATTCCGCTTGTGCCCGCCGCCGCGCCACCAGGACGTCAGCTCGCCATGGTTGTTCCGGCCGCCCGACTTGCGCAGCGGTTCGGTGAGCGGCTTGTGCGGATCGGTCGTGGTGATGTCGTCGAACACCTGCACGGTCTGGAACCGGCGCCCCGCCGAGGTCGGCTTGTATTTGCGGCATAGGCATGTCGGTTAATCCCTTGCAATCACAAGTTCCGAAGCGTGTGCGAGTTGGACTCGAGCTTTCGAGCTGTCAGTCTGTACTTAGGCTCCCTCGAGGAACTCCGGAATCTTCTCGCCGTCCTTGAGCTTCACGTAGGCCTTCTTCCAGTCGGACCGCTGGCCGATGAAGCGGCCCTGCCGCTTGAACTTGCCGTGGGCGATCGAGGTGCGGACAGTTCGACCTTCGACCCGAGCAGCTTCTCGACCGCGCGCTTGATGTCCACCTTGGTCGCGCCGGCCGCGACCTCGAACACCACCGTCCGGTTGTCCTCGCGCATCAGCGTCGTCTTCTCGGTGACCAGCGGGCGTTGATTACGTTTGTCAGTTTCATGTCAGTAGCTAGCTTGTTTCAGCTGCTTATCCCAGAGCTTCTTGCAGTTTCTCAATCGCATCCCGCGTCGCGATCACGTGGGTGGTGTCCATCACGTCGCGCGCGGTAATCCGGCCGCTCGGCACCAGCTTCACGCCGGCGATGTTGCGCGCGTCAGCGTCAACGCCTCGTCGGGCTTGACGTCGATAATCAGCGTCTTGCCGGACGCACCGAGCCGCTTGAGCAGCGCGGCGGTGTCCTTCGTCTTGCGCTGGACGCATCGAGGCGATCGATCACGATCACCGCACCGTCGCTCAGTTTCTGCGCCAGCGCCGCCCGCAGCGCGCCGCGGTTGACCTTCTTCGGCAGGTCGAACGCGTAGCTGCGCGGCTGCGGCCCGAACACGGTGCCGCCCTTGCGCCACAGCGGGTTGCGGATCTCGCCGACGCGCGCGCGGCCGGTGCCCTTCTGCCGCCACGGCTTCTTGCCGCTGCCGCTGACCGCCGCGCGGTTCTTGGTCGCGTGCGTGCCGCGGCGCTCCGACGCGTTGGCCTGCACCACCGCCTCCCAGATCAGGTCGGCCTTGACGCGCCCGCCGAACACCTCGTCCTGCAGCTCGATGTTGCCGATCTTCTCGTTGTTGCGTTGACAATATTGATCTGCATGGCCTGATTCTTTTTTCTGCGCTCGCGGGGCCCCACCCCCGCTCGCTCTCGCTCGGGGGCTCGGCTTCGCCTCGCTTCCCTCCGGCCCCTCGCTCGGGCCGCAGGCGCTACTTCTTCCCTTTCGCCCCTTGGCGCCCTTGGTCGGCTTCTCGGCCTGCAGCTGCGGCTCCGGCTTGGCCGCGACGGCCTTGCGGATCACGACGATAACCGCCCGGCGCGCCCGGCACCGCGCCGCGCAGCACCAGCAGGTTGTTCTCCGCGTCGATCTGCACGACCTTCAGGTTGCGCGTCGTGACGCGGTCACCGCCCATGCGTCCGGCAGCGCGCATGCCCTTGACGACGCGCGATGGGTAGGACGAGGCGCCGATCGAGCCGGGGGCGCGGTGGAACATCGAGCCGTGCGTCGCGCGCCGCCGCGGAAGTGATGACGCCTCACCACGCCCTGGAAGCCCTTGCCGCGGCTGATGCCGATCACGTCGACACGGTCGCCGCTGTTGAACACGCCGTTGACAAGCATCTGCTCGCCGGCCTTCGGCGATTCCGCGCCCTTGGCGATCTTGATCTCGCGCCGCACGCGGGTGGGCGGCACGTCCGCCTTCTTGTAGTGCCCGGCCAACGGCTTGCGCACGCGCGCCGGCCGCTCTTCGACGAGCGCCAACTGCACGGCGTCGTAGCCCTCGTTCGCGGCCGTCTTGGTTTGCACCACCACGCACGGGCCGGCCTTGATCACGGTGCCGGGAATGACCGTGCCGTCCTGCGCGAACAGCTGGGTCATTCCGATTTTTCTGCCAATGATTCCTGTAAGCATTTTTCTAAGCTCGCGGGGCCCCACCCCCGCTCGCGCGCGCTCGGCGGCTTCGCGCCTCGCGCGGGCCGCAGGCGCTGCTGATACATCACCTGCGCCGGATTAACTTCATCTCAGCACCGCCAAATCGTCTCTGCCGGCGATGCTGTCCTGGTACCCGGCCCCTGGCCCCCGGTTCCTTATTTGTGTTCTTTCCCAAACGCCTTGATCTCGACGTCGACGCCCGCCGGCAGATCCAGCTTCATCAGCGCATCCACCGTCTGCGGCGTCGGCTCGAAGATGTCGATCAGCCGCTTGTGCGTGCGCAGCTCGAACTGCTCGCGCGATTTCTTGTCGACGTGCGGCGAACGCAGCACGGTCCACTTGTTCTTCTCGGTCGGGAGCGGAATCGGGCCCGCCAGCCGTGCCCCCGTCCGCCGCGCCGTGTCGACGATCTCCGTCGTCGACTGATCGAGCACGCGGTTGTCGTACGCCTTGAGGCGGATGCGGATCTTGTCGCTGAATGCCGTTGCCATTGATGAATCCTTCTACGCTTTACCTTGAACCCGCGCCACCACTTCCTCGCTGACGTGCTGGGGCGCCTGCTCGTAGCGATCGAAGTGCATCGAGTAGGTGGCGCGGCCCTGCGTCCTCGATCGAAGGTCGGTCGCGTATCCGAACATCTCCGAGAGTGGCACCCGCGCGTTGATGATCTGCGTGCCTCCCCGATCTTCCTGCGACTGGATGTGGCCGCGCCGGCTCGAGAGATTGCCCATCACATCGCCCATGTGTTCCTTCGGGACGACCACTTCGACACGCATGATCGGCTCGAGCAGAACCGGCTTGGCCTTCTTCGCCGCGTCCTGGAACGCCATCGAGCCGGCGATCTTGAACGCCATTTCCGACCAGTCCACCTCGTGATACGACCCGTCGTACAGCTCGATGCGCACGTCGTCCATCGGATAACCCGCGAGGACGCCGCGCGTGAGCGCTTCCTTGATCCCCTCGTCGACCGGCTTGATGAATTCCTTCGGAATCGAGCCGCCGCTGATCTCGTTCTCGAACACGTAGCCGCTGCCCGGCTCGCCGGGAAAGAGGTGAATCTTGACGTGGCCGTACTGGCCGCGGCCGCCGGTCTGCTTCGCGTACTTCATCTCGCCGTCGGCGGGACGGGTCAGCGTTTCCTTGTAGGCAACCTGCGGACGTCCGACGCTCGCCTCGACGTTGAACTCGCGCTTGAGGCGGTCGACGATGATCTCGAGGTGCAGCTCGCCCATGCCGGCGATGACGACTTCGCCGGTCGCCTGGTCGGTCTTGACGCGGAATGTCGGATCCTCCGCCATCAGCTTCTGCATCCCGGCGCCGAGCTTCTCCTGGTCCGCCTTGGTCTTCGGCTCGATCGCGAGCGAGATGACCGGCTCCGGGAAGTCCATCGACTCGAGCACCACCGGCTTCTTTTCGTCGCAGATCGTGTCGCCCGTGCTGACGGTTTTCAGGCCCACCGCGGCGGCGATGTCGCCGGCGTACACTTCCTTGATCTCTTCACGCTTGTTCGCGTGCATCTTCAGCAGGCGTCCGATGCGCTCGGTCTTCTGTTTGGCGGCGTTGAAGATCGTCGAACCCGACGTCAACACCCCCGAATAGACGCGGATGAAGGTGAGCTGGCCGACGAACGGGTCGGTCATGATCTTGAACGCCAGCGCGGCAAACGGCGCCTCGTCGGCCGCCGGCCGCTCGATGATCGCCTCCGGTCCCTTGTTCGGATCGAAGCCCTTGATGGCGGGCACGTCGACCGGCGACGGGAGGTAGTCGACCACGGCGTCGAGCAGCGGCTGCACGCCCTTGTTCTTGAACGCCGAGCCGCAGATGACCGGCACGAACGCGGCCTCCGCCTTCTCGCCGGTGGTGTGAACCGAGCTGATGACGCGCTTGCGCAGCGCCGCCTTGATCTCGTCCTCGGTGATCTCCTCGCCGTGCAGGTACTTCTCGAGCAGCTTGTCGTCCGCCTCGCTGACCTTCTCGATCAATTGCTCGCGGTAGTGCTTCGCGTCCTCGAGCATGTCGGCGGGAATCTCTTCGACGACGTAGTCGGCGCCCATCGTCTCGTCCTTGTAGCGGATGGCCTTCATCCGGACGAGGTCGACGACGCCGGTGAAGCGGTCCTCGCTGCCGATCGGGAGCTGGATCGCGACCGGGTTGCCGCCAAGCTTGGTCGTGATCTGCTCGAAGGTGCGCTTGAAGTCCGCACCGATGCGGTCCATCTTGTTGACGAAGCAGATCCGCGGCACGCGGTACTTGTCGGCCTGACGCCAGACGGTCTCCGACTGGGGCTCGACGCCGGCGACCGAGTCGAACACGGCGACCGCGCCGTCGAGCACGCGCAGCGATCGCTCGACTTCGGCGGTGAAGTCGACGTGGCCCGGCGTATCGATGATGTTGATCCGATGATCGCGCCAGAAACAGGTCGTCGCGGCCGACGTGATCGTGATGCCGCGCTCCTGCTCCTGCTCCATCCAGTCCATGACCGCGGTGCCTTCGTGCACCTCGCCGATCTTGTACGTGATCCCGGTATAGAACAGGATGCGTTCAGTCGTAGTGGTCTTGCCGGCATCGATGTGGGCCATGATGCCGATATTGCGAGTTCGATTGAGTGGTACTTGTCTTGGCATAAAAAAGCTCTCAGCGTTCAGCTCTCAGCGTTCAGCGCGCGCTGACAGCTGACGGCTGGTGGCTGACAGCTACCATCGATAGTGAGCAAATGCCTTGTTCGCCTCGGCCATCCGGTGCGTGTCTTCGCGCTTCTTGACGGCGCCGCCGCGGAGGTTCGCCGCATCCATCAGCTCGTTCGCGAGCTTCTCCTGCATGGTCTTGCCGTCGCCGCGCTGCCGCGCGTAGCCGACCAGCCAGCGGATGCTCAGCGAGAGGCGCCGGTTCGGATTCACCTCGACGGGCACCTGGTAGTTGGAGCCTCCGACGCGGCGCGACTTCACCTCGAGCGCCGGCTTGACGTTCTCGACCGCCTTCTTGAACACCTTCACCGGATCGTCGCCGGTCTTTTCCTGAATGCTCGAGAGGCTGCCGTACATGATCCGCTCGGCGGTGCTGCGCTTGCCGTCGCGCATCAGCGTGCTGATGAACTTGGTGACCAGCGCGCTGCTGTAGAGCGGGTCGAGGGGAACCTCACGCTTGGGAATTTCTCGTCGTCTTGGCATATTTTCTTCTCAGCTCTCAGCTTTCAGTTATCAGCTGTCAGCTACGACTTCGGCCTTTTCGCTCCGTACTTCGACCGGCCCTGCTTCCGTCCCTGCACGCCGACCGCGTCGAGCGTGCCGCGGACCACGTGGTAACGCACGCCCGGGAGATCCTTCACACGGCCGCCGCGAATCAGCACCAGCGAGTGCTCCTGCAGGTTGTGGCCGACACCGGGAATGTAGGTCGTGACCTCGATCCCGTTGGTCAGGCGCACGCGCGCGACCTTCCGCAGCGCTGAATTCGGCTTCTTCGGGGTCTGGGTGAACACGCGCACGCAGACGCCGCGCTTCTGCGGGCTGTTCTGCAGCGCGGGGCTCTTCGTCTTGGTCAGGACCTTATCGCGACCCCTGCGAACCAGCTGGCTGATCGTGGGCACAAGCACTCCAAATCAAACACACACCGGACGCGCGGGCCGAAACCCGTCGCCGACGGTCCGTTGTGATTGCCCCAAGCCTAGGGAGCCGCAAAACGGCCCGGCACCTGGAGCTGACTTACCCTATAAAGTTGATGATGCTGCGCCCGAGGGCGCTGGCGACGCGGCTGTATTCAGCCGCTGTGCAAGGAGTCAGGCCCTAGATAGGGTGTCCCAGGGCCGACCAGAACCTTGCAAATATAACAAAGTGGTCGTTCGGGATCAAGCCCCTATCAGGACGACAGGCACCCCGGGGTGCCTGTCGTCCATCGCCTGGAAAATACAGCTGCCTGGAAAACCCAGGACTTTTACTTCTTGATGGCGTCGCCGATGTCTTCGATGGCTTCGCCAACCTTGCGCTTGGCCTTGCCGTAGCCTTCCTGGACCTCGCCGGCCGCCTCATCCGCAACGCCTTCGTCGTGCAGCTGCTCGTTGTCCGTCAGATCACCCACACCCTGTTTGATCTTGCCCTTCACCTGCTCGCCCTTGCCTTCGAGTTCATCTTGGTTCATCGCTTGAACCTCCTGAGCCTCCACCTCTTCAAAAATCGGTGCGTCAGCCGTATCCAGAATGGATGCGGTAGAGTTTTCCCATGCCTCGCTTCATCGCTTCGCCAACCGTCATTCAAGCCGCCGGAAACAAGCCCAAGAGGATCGAGGAGTATGCCGGCAAGGTGAACTCCGGACATCACTCGGTCAGCGTTGCGCGTATGGTTTCGCCTGAAGGGTGGCAAGAACCGGGACAGCGGCCGGAGTTCGAGGAAATCACCGTGGTGATCCGAGGCCTGCTCCGGGTTGAGCACGCGGGAGGTGTCGTGGACGTCAGTGCCGGGCAGGCGATCGTGACGTCGCCCGGCGAGTGGGTCCGTTACAGCACCCCGCTGCCGGACGGGGCGGAATACGTGGCCGTCTGCGTGCCAGCCTTCTCGCCCGAGACTGTCCACCGCGACGGCGACTAGCTACGTTTTCTTCGCCGCGGAGACATTTGGGAGTTGGGAGTTTTTGGGAGTTGGGAGCTCTTTGGGAGTTGGGACCTTTGGGAGTTGGGAGTTGGGGTTTGGGAGTTGACCCGTTCCATCACTCCCCCTCTTCCTCCGCCGGCCCGCCGCCGGCGCGGACGACGTCCTCCTGCCGAATCTTGTCGACGTTGAACTTGCCCGCCGCCTTCTTCATGCGGTCGAGGACATCGTCGAAGTCGAACTCCGTGGAGGTCGAAAAGCGGATCGGGTTGATGCGCGCGACCACGAACGGCCGCAAGTAAGGGCTGGTCAGTCCCTTCGTCTTCAGCTTCTGGACGATCCGGCCCACCTCGTCGTCGATGGCGAGCACTTTCGACGCGCGGCGTTCCCGTTCGGTGATTGCTTTCGAGATGCGCTCGTCGAGGAAGTCCTCGACGCGCCGCAGCAGCGGATGATAGGCGCCGCCGCCCAGCCGCGGCCGCTGCTCGTAGGCCGCGCCAAGAGTGAGAAACGCCGGCTGATCGAACTCGAAGGCGAAATCGCGTTCGGGACGCTGCCCGGCGGTACCGGCGAGCGCACGCTCCATGCGGATCGTCTCGAGCGACTTTTCCTTGAGGTTGTGCGCTTTCTCGGTGTTGAGGGCGAGAATCTTGAACGCCACGCTGGCGTCCGGCACCAGCAGCGCGACGACCGTCTTGGCGCCGAGTTTCTTCATGGCCTGCAGCCGGTGGTTGCCGTTCGGCGTCCAGTACCCGTCGTCCTGCCGAATGGCGATGATGGGATCGAGAAAGCGGCCGAGCGTCTCGACGACGTTCATCAGCCGCTTGACGTGGGGCTGCGACGGATCGCGTTGAAACGGCGTCGGCTCGACGCGATCGATCGGCAGCGCGGAGAGCAGAACCGGCGTGCCGCCAAACGGTTCGCGATACGCGGCAAGCACGACGCCGCCGTCGGCCTCGACCTGTTCGCCGAGACGCGCGACCTCCGCTCCGGTGGCGCCCCGCGTCTCTTCCGGTCCGAGACCGACGGTTTTCGGCGTCGTTTTCTTGCGCCGCTTGACGACCCGCTTCTTCGCCATCAGCGTGATTCAGCGGACGGTCGCTGCCTGCTGCATCTCGACTTCTATCCCGCCCACCATGCCGCTGAAGAGGTTATACAGCGCCGCGGAGAGCGCGCCGAAGACAAACCCCATACAGGCGTACATCAGAGGAAAGATGATGATCGCGCCAACACCGAAGAGCATTCCGATGAACGGAGGAACGTCTTCGTTGGCCGCGGCGATCCCGGCGCCGAGGAACGACAGGGACATGAAGAACAGTCCGGCAAGCACTCCGAACACCGCGTAAACGGCCCCGACAATCTTCGCCACCGACAGCACGCCGATTCGCTTGAGAACCATCGTTCGCTCCTCTAATGGACGCGCGCCTGGCGCGCTACGTCCGGAACATGAAGTAGACGGCACCCATGAGACACATCCCGGCCCCCGTTCGGCCTACTTCCCCTCTTCCTCTTCCTCATCCGGGTCCTCGAGACTGAACTTCCCTGCCTCGGCGGAACGCAGCAGGGATCGCGCGGTTTCGGCGTCGCTCTCCGCGACGAGGATCTCCACGGATCCGAGCCCATCGAGCGTAAAACCGTGCGTATTGCGAAGCGCCTCACCGCGTACGCTCGTCGGAATCCCGGCCGCCTCGAGAAACGACCGAACCTGCTGGCAGTGCGTCTCGCCGTTGGCGACGAACACGCAGACACCGTGACGATCCATTAGCGTGACCCGCCGCTCGCCGGCTGGCGGATGGCCTCGATGCGCCAGCTGAACTCCTCGAGCAGCTGCTCGCTCCAGCCGACCTTCTCGAACGCCTTCTTCCCGTCGCGGTCCAGGAACCACGTCGTCGGAAACGAAGTGATCTTTGCCTTCTGGGCCACGTAGCCGTTGTCGAGCAGTACCGGAAACGAGTACTTCTTCTGCTGCATCCACGGAGCGACGTCGTCCGGGTTCTCGTCGTTGTCGATCGTCAGGATGACGACGTCGGGCGAGTCGCGATACTTTTCATGCAGCTTCTGGAAATCCGGCATCTCTTTCACGCACCAGCCGCACCAGATCCCCCAGAAATTGACCACGACGGCCTTGCCTTTGAGGCTCTCGAGCGTCACGCGCTCCCCGGCGAGGTTCTTGAGAGAGAACGAGGGTATGGCGGCGGGTGCCGTCAGTCGTGCAGCGAGAACCCGTTCCTTGCGGCGATCGCGGTCGGCATCCTTCAACGTCGCGAGGTAGGCGTCGTAGCCGGCGTCGCTGCCGTTTCGCTTTGCGTAGAGCGCCTTCAGCGACGCGGCGGAGGGATTCGTGCCGGGGTTCTGAACGGCGATGCCTTTGACGTAGTACTCCTCGGCCTTCGCCACGTCGCCCTTCGATTCGTAGAAGCGGCCGAGATGATTGAGATTCTCCCTGCTGTTGTGGTCAAGGTCGTACGATTTCAACAGCTCCTTTTCGGCCTCTTCCGGCCGATCTCGAAGGAACAGAACCCAGCCGAGCGCGTCGTGCCCCATTGCAGTCATCCAGTTCATCTGGGACTCGTACTCACCCTCGCCGTCGTAGAACGACTTCTGGCTCTCGACTTTCTTCCTGAGCACCTCGATCCCCTCACGCGCCATGCGCTCGGCTTCCTCGAGGTGCGTCTTTCGCTCGGCGAGCGCGATCGGGCCTTTCACTACGGTGATGTGCGGGTTGTTGTTTTCGTATTTGAGCATGCCTTCCGCTATCCGGTACAGTTCGTCGCCGGCAACACTCTTGTCCTCGGCGAGCAGGAAGAACAGATTTCGATACGCTTCGCCAAGGAGCCCGGTGTGATAGTGCTTCGGCCGCGCGACATAGTCGGTGAGTACCTTTCGCAGCGCGGCCTTGTCCGCCTCCGGCCCCGCCTGTCCGAGCTCACGCCAGCGGCTGCTGATCACCCATTCAGCCTCGCGGCTGTCGTTGTACTCGGTGAGGATCTTTTCTTCTGACACGCGCAACTGGTCGGCGAGCTTCATGTCCCGCGCGACGTTCGTCACCGCCAGCAGGACTCCAGGACGGTTGCCCTGTTCCCGCAGAAACGTGTTGACGTCAGCTTCGATCTCGGCGCGCTTCTTTTCCGCGTCGAGCGCCTGGCTTCCCCTGACGGCGGTCCAGAACGCCTGATGAACCTCGGTCGAAGCCGGGGCCAGCGTCAACGCGGTCTTCAGCAGCGCGTACGCTTCGTCATTCCGGCGCAGCCGGGACATGTAAGTCGCCGGAAGATAGTGCGCGTTGACGTTCGTGGGATCGATCTTCCGCGCTTCGGCGAACACCTCGAACGAGGCATTGACCTTCGCATCGTCGCGCGGCTGGCCGGTGCCGATGGCGTACAGCGTGTAGCCCTTCGTGTCCAGAATCTCCGCCGGATTCTTCACGCGCGATCGCTGGCTGTCGATGAAGGCGATTACCTCTTCACGTCGCTTTGGATCTGCGGCCATCGTCTGGCCGCGCAGCCAGATGATATCCGGATGATCCGGCTGCATGTCGAGCGCCCGCTGCGCCAGATCGATCGCCTCAGCCGTGTGCCCCGTCTGGTAATGCAGCGCCGCCGCGAGCGCGGCGGTCGCCCACGGATCTTTTGGCGCCGTCGTCGACAGCTCACGCGCGGCTGCGACAGCTTCGTCGGTCTGCCCGCTTCTTGCGAGGTTCAGCACCCTCCACGCCTTCAGTTCGGGCGAAGCCGCCCCGGCGGCGACGAGCTTCTGCCCCTCGATCGCGCCGGTTTCGTAGTCGCGTTGGAAGAAGAGCGTGCGGAGGCGCGCCGCACCTTGATCGGTTGACGACTGAGCCAGAAGATGCGGAACGAAGACGAGGGCCACGGCAATCAGCGCTGCGAGCCGGCACGCTACGGTCATGACGCACACCTCCCCGGCGCCGCGCGAAGCCGCCCGGGCGTGCTTCGGCGAGGCAGGCTGAAAATGATATCGCGCGTCACCGAATCACGATTCGCCCTTTCAACAGGGGATCGTCCGGGTTCTCGTGATCGTGAAAGCCGCACGTCCGGACGCTGACGAGGTTGCCCGTTTCCCGGTTCTGACCCGGCTGTAGCACGCCAACCTGATTGATTTCGGGACAATCCATGTGATCGGGGTGCTGGTCGGACGTCATGTCGTGACGGCGTGCATGGTTGTTGATGAAGAGCACGCGTGTTCCCGGCGGCACGATCAGCTCGGTGGGACTGACCGCGCCACTCGCCGAAATGGTGATTCTGTTGGGATTGGACGGCGCCGGCGATGGCTCGGTCGGCCCGCCGCCTCCACCGCAGCCCGCGGCGGTCATCATCAATAGCAGCGAAAGGATTCTCCGCTTCGTCATCTCAGAACTTGATCCCGACGGTCAGCGACACGGCACGGTTGGTCATCTTCACGTTGTCGCTCGTGTCCTTGTCGATGTCCGAAAACCCGTGCGTGTAGCGTCCGTCGACGACGATCGACCCGAACTCGATGCCGCCGGCGGCGACGATTCCCAGATCGAGCGTTTCGACGTCGTCTTTGACGTCGCGTTCCTCGGTGGAGCTGCCGAAGTCCGCGCGGGTCCGCGCCCGAAGCAGGACACCGATCGACGGCCCGCCAGCCAGATAGAACCGCGTGCCTCCAGGTGCACCGAAGGTCTTGCGCGCGAGCAGCGGCACCTCGAGATAGTCGAGCAGCAGCTTCGACTCGATGTCGAACTCGCTGCTCTTCGCGCCTTTCAGCGAGTAGATCACTTCGGGCTGGAACTCGAGCCACGAGGTGACGCGCCACGTCACGAAGCCGCCGAACACGCCGCGCAGCTGCCAGTCGAGCGCCGCGCTGTCGTCGCCGCTCGTGGACGTGTTGGTGAAATTGACGCCGCCGCGGGCGCCCATCTCGAGCCCCTGCGCGAACGCGGGGCCGGCGCAGAGCAGCAGCCCGACCAGAGCCGTCGCTGGAATTCGCATACGTGTGGCTGAGTGAAGGCGGCCCGCGCGCGCGGACCTCATAGAAAGGCAGGACCTCCGCGGAAGTTCCCGCCGAGTATCGCGCTGGAGTCGGCGCCAAGCCATCGATCGATCACGGTGGCGTAGACCGACCGGAAATCCGTCTCGTGACGGACGTCGTTGCCGCTGTTTTCGAGCGTCGGGTTGTCGGGCGCGACCCGGAGGTCCGCCGCGGTGCCGAACAGGCCGCCTCGCACTGAACCACCCAGGATCATCATCAACCCCGCGGCGCCATGATCGGTGCCGCTGCTGCCGTTCTCGCTGATGCGGCGGCCGAACTCCGAGAACTGAAGGACGAGCGTGTCGTTGAGCAGTCCCTGATTGCGGAGATCGTCGTGAAACGCCAGCAGCGCGCCATCGATTGTCGCCATCAACGTCGCGTAGGTGCCATTGGCCGCGTTGGTGTTCTGGCCGGCATGCGTGTCGAACCCTCCGGTCTGGACCCAGAACACGCGCGTGCCGACGCCCGAGGCGAGCGCCCCCGCCACGGTGCGGAGCGCCTGCCCCAGCCCGTTGTTGGGATAGACGACCGTCGACGTGTAGCCCGCGACCTGGACGACGCGATCGAGCGTCGCGAAGGCGGCCTGGGCGGTCGAATTGACGAACGCGAGGTGCGGCCGATCGACCGGCAGATGCGACGAGATTCGCGTCGCGCTCTGACGCGCGAACTGCGCATCGGCCGGCGTGTTCGGACTCGCGAACGCGTATTGCTGCGCGTTGGGAATCGACGGCACGCCGACGGTCCGCGCGAGCAGCGTCCGCGGTGTCTCGCGGACGGTCGACCACGCGGTCAGCGGATCGACCGGCGACGGCAGCGTATCGAGGTACCGACCCAGCCAGCCGGCGCCCTGCGGCGACGCGGGATCCCCGGTGGACCAGATGTCGGTGCCTTGAAAATGCGAGCGGCTCGAGTTCGGGTAACCAGTCCGCTGAACGATCGCCAGGCGTCCGCCATTGAAAATGGTGCGCAACCCGGTGAGCCTCGGATGCAGCCCCAGCGCGTTGCCGGCGCTGTCGGATCCGATCTGCAGCACGTTGGCCGCCTGAACGGCCTGTGTCGGCCTGCGAGCAAAGTAGTTGGCGTCGCGGTACGGGATCAGCGTGCTCAGCGCATCGTTGCCGCCGCTCAGATACAGCACGACCAGATTGCGGCGCGACTGCCCCTGCGCGACCGCAAGGTCCGAGATGAACGCGGGCGCCGCAAAGCCCACCGTGAAGGCGGCCACGCCGTTCTTGACGAACTCACGCCTGGTAATAGACATCCTTCGACTCGCTTACTTCGCCTGGCTCGCTCAGGACAGCTCCTAAACGAACTGGTAATCGCCCGATCCAACGATCAGGTGCACCACGCCCGATGCCTTCGTCGCAATCTGCGTATCCGATCCGTTCCACGGTCCGCCCGCGCTGGCGTAGTCGACGAGCGCCGCATAAGAGCCGGAGCTGTAGGCTGGCGGCGTCAGCCGGTCGAGCGCGTGCCCGACGACGGTTTCCGCCGAGTCGACGTGCCCCCTGAATGCGTCACGCAGGTTGAACTTCTGGTTGGTCGCGAGCTGCGCGGCGAAGTTCATCCGCGCCAGCATCGCGCCGCTCGAGAACCAGCCCGGACCGAGCTCCCACCCGTTCACGTCCGGCGGCTCGAGCAGCTGCTGGCCCATGTTGACCAGCGGCGTCAGCGCGTCGTTCACCGAGAACCCGTTCCACCCGACTTCCTTCAGCGATCGGACGACGAACTCCACCGGCCACGAGTATCGCTTGTAGTAATTGGCCGGATCGCGGAACTGGGACGACAACAGCAGCCGCCGCACCATCGGCTCGATCTGGCCGCCCGACGAGTAGTAGGCCGACGACACCTGACCGATCAGCCCCGCGTCCGGCGGATCGACCTCGTTGACGAAATACGCGTAGAGCTTCCGCGCCAGCCGCGGACCCGTGAGCGGATGGAACGCCACCGCGTTGATCAGATCGAGGCCGTCCTGCATGCCCGACGACCCCGAGCGCGCGGGGATCGTCTTGCTCCGCCCGCGTAGATCGGGAACGTGAACTCCTTCGCGGCGGTGTCGTGCTGCCCGGCGTTGTAGTTGAACTGAAAATGCTGCGCCGCGCCGGCGCCGGGCCGGGCCAGGTTCCAGCCGGTGAACACGCGTGCGCCGGCGTACACGTCCGATTCGGCGAACGTGCCGACACCCATCGTGAACAGCTCCATCAGCTCGCGCGCGAAGTTCTCCTGGGGACGCGCGCGAACGTTGCTGCGGCCGTCGAGCCAGTAGAGCATCGCCGGATCCTGCGCGACGGCAATCAGCAGGTCGCGGAAGTTGCCGAGCGCATACTCGCGAAACAGCTCGATCTGACCCCTCACGCCGCCGGGATCTTCGGAGGGTTTCGCCGCCAGCATGCGCGTCGCTTCGGTAGGTCCAGCGTCGCCGGCAATCTTCTGGTAGGCGGTGGCGAAGTGGTTGTGCCAGAACAGCGCCATCTTCTCCTGGAGCGGACGCTTGCTGTGCACCATCCGGAAGAGCCAGCGCTGGCGGGCGTCGTTGATGATCGAGGTCGGGAAGAACCCGCTTCGCGCGGTCACGCCAACATAGCCAGGCATCCCGATGAAGCTGTCCACGTCGTCGGGAATCGATTGGTAGTTGAACAGCCTCGCCGCCGCGCTCGTGAAGCCGAGGAGTCCCAGCCGGACGTAGCCGTCGATCTCCTCTTCGGTTGCGCCAAAGCCCGCACGCCGGAGGAGGTGCTCGAGTTCGGGTTCTCGCTGCCTGGCCATGTGCACTCCGCCTTCGCGTTTCGGCCGGATCCCGGCCGTTTGCGCGCGTTCATAGTAAGCCCGTCCCGCAGGCGGCGCAAACGCCGGTGAGCCGGTCTCCCAACCGCTTGCGCCTTTCGGGATATGAGGACGCTCAAACTCGTCATTCCCGTCGTTCTGGCCGGTTTCGCGGCATTGCACCCCAGCCCTGCGCTCGGTCAGACCAGAACGCCGCTCGCACGGGCTGACGTGACCGGAGTGGTCGCGGTCCTCGGGGTCGAAAACGATGCCGTCGCCCCATACGTGGACGATGACTGGCACAGCAGCTTTTTCGGCGGTCTGGCGGCCGGATGGTATTGGACGGACAACCTGAAAACCGAGCTGGATTTCGGCGCCGGCACCGAATCGCAGGTCTATCGGTCCACCCCCATCACCATCGGCGGCCGGTCCACCTACGTGAGCACCCAGTCCACCATCTCGCAGCGAACGCTGGGAGTGAGCCAGCAGTATCAGTTCTTCCGCAACGTCTGGTTCCACCCGCACGTGTCCGGCGGCGTCAACGTGAGCTGGGAAGACATCACCGACGAGATCTCACCCGTCGTGATCTACGACCCGTCCGTACCTCCCCGCCAGGTCGAGCCGGGAAGGCGGGCCGGTCCGCGCACGGAGACGACGGTTCGCCCGTTCATCGGCACCGGGTTCAAGGCGTACCTCAACCAGCGCGGCTTCTTCCGAACGGACATCCGGTTTGCATTCCGGAGCGGACTCGACGAAGTGCTGGTGCGCGCGGGCTTCGGGATTGATTTCTGAGGAGAGAGAAATGAAACGCACGATGGCTTTGGTGTTGTGCATCGCGCTCGCGACGGCCGGGTGCGCGACGACGCGGACGACCGGCGCGGTGGTGGCGCCCAGCGGAATCGCGGTCGCCAACAGCAGAGTGCTGGCCGAATACGTCCAGCGGATACCGCTCGGATCGCCCGTGCGCGTGCAGTTCGTGAACGGCAAGGAACTGCGCGGCACGCTGATGAAAGCCACCGATCAGAACGTCTTCGTCCAGCCGCGGACGCGCGTCCCCGAGCCGGCGCTCGAGATCCCGCTCGGCGAGGTGATGGGCATCGCGCTCGAGTCCAAAAAGGGAGGCAGTGTCGCGAAAACGATCGGCATCGGCGTTGCCGTCGGCGTCGGGGCAGCCGTGGGATTCCTCCTGATTCTGGTCGCGGCGCTGGATTGATGATCGAGTAAACGGTGTTAGAGGTTGAGGAGGGATCGGAGTTCGCGAAGACGAATTCAACACGGAGCCACGGAGAAACGGAGGACGCACGGAGGTGGCCTGTGGCCCGCCGGCCTGCGGCCGGCCGGACGAATCGGGACCGGGGCGCGGATGCAAGTGCCATATGGTCGGCAATGCACTTGCATTCGCACGCCGGTCTCGATTCGTGCCGCGCGTAGCGCGGCGCCACAGGCCACTCATGTCACGTTGTGAACGTATTCTTTTTCTCCGTGCGTCCTCCGTGTCTCCGTGTCTCCGTGTTGAGGTTTTCTCCGTGTTCTCCGTCCAACTCCCTCTTGCTCGGCCTTCGCGAACTCCTACCGCCCTCCCGAGGGCGACGACGACGAACGCGTCCCCAGCTGCTTGAGCAGCTCGCGCACCGCCGTGTCGAGCTGCGAGTCCTTCCCGATCAGGCTTTCGCCGATCGGCCGGGTGACGGGAATGTCGACCGGCCGTGGATGCAGCTCCATGGTCGTGCCATCCACCGTGGTGATGCGGACGCCCGGCATCCGCATCGTCGATCCGTCCACCAGCGTCTGGCTGCCGGTGTAGATGATCCAGCCCGACGTCGGCTCTCCCACCACCGACCCGAGCTTCAGCGATCGATAGCCTTCGGTGAAGTCTTCCGCGTCGGACAGCGAGTGCTGGTTCGTCACGAGGATCGTCGGCAGTTCCAGCGCGCGCTGGCCGAGGACGCTGCGCGCGGCCGCGGTCGGCAGGCCGCGCGGGGTCATCATCAGGTATCCACGCCGCGCGAGCACGTCGAGCGCGTAGACGTTGACGAAGCCGCCGTTGTTGTTCCTGACGTCGATCACGATGCCGTCCTTCGTGCGGTTGTCGGCGTCGAGATCGAGGTAGAGGCGGCGCAGCGCGCCCTCGGACATGTCGTTCATGTGCGCGTATCCAAGGCGGCCGTTGCTCGCCTTGTTCACGTAGGCGCGATTCCATTCCACCCATTCGCGATACAGCAGGTTCTTCTCAGCCTGCGTGCTGATCGGACGGACGACGACCTGTTTCGGGTCCTTGCCGTCCGGCGTCGCCGACACCGTCAGCTCCGTCCGGCGATTCATCGCGTGCGAGAGCACCTCGTCGAGGTTCGTCTTCGCCGAGACCGCCGCGCCATCGATCGCGGTGACGTAGGTGCCCGGCGACACCTGACGGGTGATGGCCGCGGGGCCGAGCGGAATCACGTCGGTGACCTTCAACTTCGCGTTCTTCTCGAATTCAGCGCGATCGAACCGCAGCCCGAGCCGTCCGGCCGCCGGCCCGCCGCCGCCACCGCGGCCGCCGCCGCGTCCACCGGCGCTGACGCCCATGTGCGACGCGTTCAGCTCTCCGACCATGAGATTGAGGAGGCGGCGCATCTCGTCCGGCGTCTGCGCGCCGGCGAGGTGCGGCGCATAGCGCGTGCGCACCGCGTTCCAGTCCACGCCGTGGAACTTGTCGTCGTAGAACCCGTCGCGCATGTAGGTCCACGCCTGGCGGAACACTTCCATCTTCTCGTGCGCGAAGTCGACGTCCATTTCCGCGGTGACCGAGATGTTCCTGGCCTGCCGGCTCTCGACCGGGATCACCGAAATGCGTCCCTGCTCCAGGTAGAAGACTTCGCGGCTGTCGGGCGTGAACTGCGCGTCGGATTTGGGGCCCGCGGTCGACGTCAACTGCCGCGCGACCGCCGGCTCGCGCGACAGTTCGTCGAGCGAGTACACATAGAGGTTCTGCTGGCCCGCGGCGCTCGCGGTGAGCAGCAGCCAGCGGCCGTCCGGGCTGATCGTCTGCGATCCGACGTCGACGCCAACCGGCAGGATGCTCAAACGGCGCCTGATGTCCTCGAACACGATCTCGACCGGCTTCGACGGATCGCGGCGCGGCATCGGCGGCGGCGCCGCCTCGCGCGGCGGCGCCTGATCGCGCTGGCCTGGCTGTGCAGGCGGATCCGACGGCGGCGCGGTTTCCGCGGGACGATCGGCCGGACGCGACCGCGGCGGTTCGTCCTTGAAGAGATCGCGGAAGCGATCCTCGCGGAACCGCGGCGTCCGCAGAATCAGGTCGACCTGGACTGCTTCACCCTCTTCTGTCCGCTGGCTGGTGTTGAAAATGACGTAGGTGCCGTCCGGGCCCCACGAAATGTTGTTGGCGTTGCCGTTCGGCATCGCGCTGATCGGCCGGCTCTCGCCTCCGGCGGCAGCCACCGCAAACACGTTCCGGAACGCCTTCGCCGTCAGACCGACGTATGCCACCCACCGGCTGTCCGGCGACCACGCGAGTCCCCGGTTCGATCGCGTCAGGTGTCCGCTGGCCAGCGTCTTTTCCTGCTTCGACGCGAGGTCCAGGAGCCGCAGCTCCTTGCCGTCGCGCACGAAGGCAATCGACTTTCCATCGGGCGCGACGCTTGGCGCTGAATCGCCGGTTGCCGCGCTCGTGAGCTGCGTCTCCGCGTTCGTCGTGAAATCGAACAGGAACAACTGGCCGACGCCGCTGCGCTCCGAGACGTACACGATCCGGCGGCTGTCGGGCAGCCACGCAATCTGCGACTCGCGGGCGTCCGATTTGCTCACCCTGACGGCGTCGCCCCCATCTCTCGCCGATGCCGCCCAGATCTCGCCGCGCGCGACGAACGCCACTTTCCGGCCATCCGGCGAGAGCGCGAGATCCTGGAAGCCATTCGTCAGCGTCACGTGCTCGAGCGCGGGCGCCGACGGCGCGCCACGCTTGGTGATCGGCACCTTCCTCGCCTGTCCGGTCGAGGTTTCAAGGCTCCACACCTCGAAGTCGCGCTCGAAGACGATCGTCCGGCCGTCGTACCAGATCGTCGGCCACAGCACTCGTCCTTCGGAGAAGTTCGTCACCTGCCGTTCGGCGCCGCCGAGCGGCATCGTCCAGATGTTCTGCGGACCGCTCCGGTCGGACACGTAATAGAGGTTCTTTCCGTCCGCGCTCCACATCGGCCAGAGCTGCTTCGCCCCGCGCTTGGTCAGCTGTTCGTAGCGCGGCGTCGCGCCGTCGTGCAGCAGCCACAGCTCGGATTCGTCGAGATGCGAGCGGCCGTTGCGCCACCACTGCGCCGCGCCGTTGCCGCGCGCGCTGAACGCCACCGACTGCCCGTCGGGTGACGGCGCCGCAAAGAACTCGCCGGTGTATTTGTCCGCGCTCACCGCCATCGGCGTACCGCCTTCGGAGCCGACGCGGAAGATGTCGTTCATCGACGCGATGTCGCGGCTCGACGACGAGAAGTACAGCCAGCGTCCGTCCCTCGACCAGCCATCAAGCCGATCGAGGCCGTCGTCGAACGTCACCTGCTTGAGGGCGCCGGTCGCGAGCGTCAGGACGTAGATGTCGCCGCCGCCGGTGCGATCGGAGATGAAGGCGAGCCGCGAACCGTCAGGCGAATAGATCGGCCTGGACTCGTTCGCTTCGTGCGCCACCAGCAGCCGTGCGTCGCCGCCGGCGGCGGGCACCGTCCAGATGTCGCCACCGGAGACGACGGCAATCTCGGATCGATCTGGAGAGATTGCCGGCTCGGCGAACGAGGCGAGGGGAGCCGCCGTCTCTGCAGCGCGCTGACCGCTCAGGCCTGGCGCCAGCATCACTACCATAGCCGCCAGACCGGGCACCCATCCTGCCGATCGCGTGCATCTCATCGTCTTGTCCTCCGAAAATGGTGGGCTCATTCTAAGCCGTACCGCGCGCGTTCAGACCTGCTACCTAGAGGCCGTAGCGCAGGCCTTCAGGCCTGCCGTCACGTGAGCCAGCCGTCCGGGCGATCACGTCAGCGTGACGATGCCCTTCGGCGTCTTCAGCGTCGCGATCAATCGTGGCGCCTTCGCCTCCTTGACGACCCCGTCGATCCCGATCAGCCGCAGATCATCCAACACCGCTGACGCCTTGGGCGCTTCGAACTCCAGCGACTGAAGCGAGCATCCCGACGGCGAGTCCTGCGACGGGTGCAGCGAGTCCGGCGCCCATTGAATGAGGAATGGGACCGGATCGATCAATTCCGCGCCGGAGTCGTGCATCACCGCCATCGACTTCCACTTGAGCACTTTGCCATCGGGCCGCGCGCGCGAGCCGTCGCGCGGGCCGAACACCTGCCTGGCGCTCTCCGTCAGCCGCTTCGCGAGCCCGTCGATGTCGATCGTCGCGGCCGCCCAGGTGATCAGGCGCGGCTCGGTCAGCTTGCGAACGTCCTGCCGCGACGTGAACGTCGTCTGCGCCGGATCGGGTCCGATGATCTCGAGGTAGCGCTTTCCTCCGAGCGCCAGCAGGGCGTTGCGCGTGCCGACGCCGGGATGGCTCCCGCCGATTACCGCCTTCACGCCCGTGAGTTTTTCGATCAGTGCGATACCCTTGTCGAGGTCGGCTGTCCCGAACAGCAGGTGATCGACGGCGTCGACTGCCGGCGTGAGCTTCTGCATCGCATCCATCGACGCTCCAAAGAAAGGTGATGCCCCCGCCGCGCCGAACAGGGACAGCAATTCGCGGCGATTGATCGCATCTGCACTCATGTTGGCGCTCCTCTGCTCTACTGAATCCGCTCCCGTATTCTTGCAATCGTCGTCTGCTGCTGACCGCCCGCCTCCAGCACCACGCGATACTCTCCGGGCGGCATCATTGCCTGCCCTGAGCCTGTCGAAGGGCCCTGCCCTGAGCCTGTCGAAGCGGACCCTCGTCGCATGTTCCACGACAACCGGTTCAGGCCGGCCTCGCCAGGGCCTTTGATCTGCGCGACGCGGTCGCCCTTGATGTCGAAGACCGTCGCGACCGCCTCACCGTCCGCTTTCGCGCGCAGATAGTAGTTGATGATCAGCGCGTCAGGCTCGTTGGGCACCTCGATGTACTTGTTGCCGAACAAGTGGAAGTTTCCCAGCGCGCGGAAGCCGTATGCGGTTCGAGGCTCTACTGCGAAGAGGTGAAACGGCTTCGACAGGACTTCAGCCGACAACTCCTGCAGGTGCGTGATGTCCCCGGTGAAGATTCCCCGTCCGTAGGTGCCAAGCACGAGGTCGTTCTCGCGCGGGTGGATCGTCAGGTCGTGCACCGGCACGGTCGGCAGGTTCGCTTTCAGCCGTGACCACGCGCCGCCGGCGTCGATCGAGACCCACACGCCGTGATCGTTGCCAACGATCAACAGGTTTCTGTTCCGGCGATCCTGGACGATGACGTTGATCGGAGAGTCGATCAGGTTGCCGGAAATCGACGTCCACGTTTTGCCGAAATCGATCGTGCGGTAGAGATATGGCTTGAAGTCGTCGTTGCGGAATCCGTTCTTCGCGACGAACGCGGTCCCCCCGTCGTGCGGTGATGCGAATACGCGGCTGACATATCGATCGGCGGGGCCGCCGGCCGACGCGATCGCGGCGGTCAGATCCGTCCACGACGCGCCGTGATCGCGCGTCACGTGCACCTTGCCGTCATCGGTGCCCGCCCAGATCACGCCCGCGGTGACCGGCGATTCCGAGATGGAGGTAATCGTGCAGAACGGAACGTAGCCGGAATTGAGCCCGCATCGCTTGCCATCGTTCGTCGTCAGATCGGGGCTGATCTCCTGCCAGCCGTCGCCGCGGTTGAGCGACCGGAACACGACCTGCGCGCCGGTGTAGACGATTTGCGGGTTGTGCGGCGAGATGACGATCGGAGTGATCCAGTTGTAACGTAGCGCCGGCATGTCCTCGCCGCGTCGCGGCTGAATGTTCGCCGCTTGTCCCGTGCGCTGGTCGAACCGCCGCTGGCCGCCGGTCTGGAACGTGTTGTAGACCCATCGCGAGTCTGTCGGGTCGACCTGGTTGTACATGCCGTCGCCCGTGCCCACAGTGGTCCAGTCCTCGAGCGTGATCTGTCCGCCTCTCGAGTTGCTCGGACCTTTCCACGAGTCGTGATCCTGCAGGCCGGCGTAGACGTTGTAGGGATCGTCCATGTCCACCCCAACCGCGTAGACCTCGCCAACCCTCTTGTTGAGGAAATAGTCAGCGGTCCTGCCGCCGTCGTACCAGACGTTCAACCCGCCGTCGCTGCCGATCATGATCCGCTGCGGATCCTGTTCGTCCCACCACATCGTGCGGAAGTCGCCGAACACGCCGCGAAAGAACTGGCAGTTCCACGTCTTCCCGCCGTCCTTCGACTCGTACATCGAATCGCTGTTGACGACGATCTGATTGGGATCGGCGGGATTCGTCTTGATCTGGTTGAACGAGTAGGGCGCCTTCGAGCCGGCGACATCGACGTCGTCAGCGTGCGTCTTCTTCCAGGTGCGGCCTCCGTCGTCGCTCCGATACACCTCGTTGCCGACAGGTCCACCCTGCTGCCCTGCGCCGCCGCGGCCGCCGCGCCCCTGCACGGCGCACGCGTCCCGGCGCGCGGGCATGCCCTCCGTGCGCGCGTTCAGGTTTTCGACGATCGCCGTAAGGATGTTGGGATTCCGCGGGTTGATGTCGAGCCCGATCCGCCCGACGTTGCCGGTCGGCAGTCCCGCGAGCTGCCGCCACGTCTTCCCGCCGTCATCGGTGCGATGGATACCGCTGCCTGGACCTCCGAGCACGAGCTGCCACGGCGTTCGATGCTTCTCGTACATCGCCGCGTAGAGCGTGTCGGGAGCTTTCCGGTTGATGACGAGATCGATCGCTCCGGTTCCATCATCGATGTACAGAACTTTCTCCCACGTCTTGCCGCCATCGCGCGTGCGGAAGACGCCGCGCTCCTCGTTGCGCGAGAACAGATGTCCCATCGCCGCCACGTAGACGAGGTCCGGAGTGGCCGGATGAATGACGATGCGTGCGATGTGGTGCGAATCGGTCAGGCCCATCAGCTGCCACGTCTTGCCGGCGTCGACCGACTTGTAGACGCCCTTGCCCGAATACGACGAGCGCGCATTCGCCTGATCCCCGGTCCCCATCCAGACGATGTCCGGGTTGGATGGCGCGAGTGCGACGGCGCCGACAGCGGCGACGTCGACGCTGTCGGAGATCGGCGTCCAGGTGATGCCGTTGTTGATCGTCTTCCACAGACCGCCGGTTCGCGTCGCGGCGTAAATCGTATAGAGGTGATCGCGCGCCGGCGATTCGGGGACGGCGATCGCCGTCACCCATGCGGATGTCCTGAACGGTCCGATGTTCCGGAAGGCCGTCGCGTCGAGGACGCGCGCAAGCGGGTCGTCCTGGCCCTTCGACATGCTCAGGGCAGGCCCTCTGGCCGAAACGATCCAGACAAGGACGAGTGCGAGCAGCGGGAGCGTCCTTTTCATGCGGGCAATGATATGTCGGCCGATGCTGGGACGGCAGGTGACCAGTTGCGGACAGGCAGGTGTCAATCACGCTCGATCGGGGACGAACAGTAATTGGATGTTTGGCAACAGGTTAGCGCTCCGCGTGATGGATGGCAGCCCGTTCGCAGGGCGTGTCGCCGGCCAGCAACATTAATAGAGGTTCAAATGGTGAACGACCTGCGCCATGCGACTCGCAGCCTTCTGCGCACTCCGGGTTTCGCGCTGGTGTCGATCCTGACGCTCGGGCTGGGGATTGGCGGCACGTCGGCGATCTTCACCGTCGTCAATCGGACGGTGCTGAATCCGCTGCCGTTCCCCGACGCCGAGCGGCTGGTCGTCGTGTGGGGCAGCAAACCGCACGAAGGCCTGCCCGAAATCCACTTTTCGCAGCCGGACTTCGAGGACTACCGGCGGCAGGCGCACGTGTTCGACGCGTTGGGCGCCTGGGCGGAAGGCCGCGTGAATCTCACAGGCGCGGCGGCGCCCGAGCAGGTTCAGTACGCGGTCGTGACGTCGAACGTCCTGGCGATCCTCGGCGCCACGCCGGTCCTCGGACGCACGTTCACGGCGTCACAGGATTCGCCGGGCACGGAAGCCGTCGCGCTCATCAGCCACTCGCTCTGGCGCCGGCAGTTTGCCGAAGCGCCCGACGTCACCTCCAGGAGCATGCTGCTCGACGGCAGGACCGTGCGGATCGCCGGCGTGCTTCCCCGTGATTTCGCATTCCTGACATTCCCCGATCGCACGGATGTGTGGCTGCCGCTCGGCGCCGATCCCTCTCAGGGACGCCGCTTTGCGCGCGGCATGCGATCGATGGGCGTTCTGGGCAAACTGAAGGAGGGCGTGACGATCGATCAGGTGCGGGCCGAGGCGGATACCGTTGCCGCGGGACTTGCCGCCCAATATCCGAGGTTCAATACCGGACGCCGGTTCGCGGTCACGTTCCTGCACGATCAGGTCGTGCGGGGCGTGCGGACCGGCGGCATGATGCTGAGCGTCGCGGCGGCCGGCGTGCTCGCGATCGCGTGCGCGAATATCGTCGGGCTGCTGCTCGCGCGCGCTACCACCCGGCGCCGCGAGTTCTCGATCCGGCGCGCGCTTGGCGCGTCACGCGCGAGGATCGTGCGTCACCAGTTCGCCGAGAGCCTCGTGCTTGGCGCCGCCGGCGGATCGGCTGGACTGCTGCTCGCCGTCTGGCTGGTCGATCTGCTCGTGCGCGTCCCCTACCGCAGCGACAGCCTGCTCGTGCCGTACTCGGTGCCAAGGGACCTGATCGGTGTCGACGGCGTCGTGCTCCTGTTCACGGTCGGCGTCACCATCGTCATCGTAGCGGCATTCAGTCTCGTGTCGGGGCTGGCTCACTCCCGCACGCGTTCTGATGAAGCCCTGCGAGCGGGCGCGCGCTCGACCGGCGAGCCACGCCAGCACCGTGCGCGCAGCGCCCTCGTCATCGCCGAAGTGGCGCTGACGCTGGTCCTGCTGGGCGGGGCCGGGCTGACGGTGCGAAGCGTCCTGAGCCTCTACCGCGTGGATCCCGGCTTCAGTCCCGCGACGGTCCTGGCCATGGACGTGGTGCTCTCACCCAGCAAGTACCGCAATCCGGAACGGATTGCTGCCTACTATCAGGAAGCCATCGATCGCCTTGCAGCCCTCCCGCAGACCATCGAAGCCGGGGCGGTGGAGTTCCTTCCCATGAGCGGCCTCGACGGGAGCACTGGTTTCTACGTCGAAGGGCGTCCGGAACCCGCCCGCGCGGACGAACAGCAGACCCATTACCGCAGCATCAGCGACACCTACTTCGATGTGATGGGGATCGCGATGGCCTCCGGCCGCGCGTTCACGCCGCGCGACGGGGCGGGCGCGCAGCGCGTGGCGATCGTCAACGAAGCCATGGCCCGGCGTTACTGGCCGGGCGAGAATCCCATCGGCAAGCGCGTCGCGCTCGACCTCGAAGCGATGCGCTTCTTCCCGGACAGGCCGCCGACCTTCGACATCCCCGCCGCCATGCGCGAGATCGTCGGCATCGTGAAGGACATCAGGCACCGCTCGCTCGAATCGTCACCGGTTCCCGAGCTGTATATCCCTTACTTGCAGCGTCCGGCGCAGGACATGACGCTGGTCGTGCGCAGCAGCGCCGATCCCGCGATGCTGGCGGCGTCGGCGCGCGACGCGGTTGGCACGATCGACGCCGACCAGCCGATACGCCGCGTGGAAACGCTCTCGGGTCTTGTGAACGGCACCACCGCGCAACCCCGCGCGAACCTGATTCTCCTGTCGGCGTTCGCCTTCATCGCGCTCCTGCTCGCCGTCGTCGGCATCTACGGCCTGCTCGCGTACGTCGTCGTCCAGCGAAAGCGGGAGCTGGGGATCCGGGTCGCGCTTGGCGCGCAGCCGGGTCAGATTCACTGGATGATCCTGCGGCAGGGGCTGGTGCTCGTAGCCGCGGGGTTCGCACTGGGCATTCCGGCGTCGCTGGCGCTCGGCCGGCTGCTGCGCGGTTTGTTGTTCGGGATCGAAGGCGTCGATCCGATCACGATGACCGCCGCGGTCGCGACGATGCTGATCGTCTCGACCGCGGCGATTTATCTGCCGGCCAGGCGAGCTACGCAAGTCGATCCGGTTGATACGCTGCGTGCGGAGTGAGGTAGCATTGCGCCGTCTGTCGCTTCCGCCTTTAGGCGGAAGATCAAGCGGAAATCCTGTAGCTTCCGCCTTTAGGCGGAAGCTCAACCCCTTTAGGCGGAAGATCCGACGATCAAGCGAGGAACGATGGCCAAGAAGAAGACCGCAAAGAGGCCGCGAAAAGCCGCCGGCGCCGCGAAGCGATCGAAGGCGCGCCGCGCCAAGCCCGCACCGCGCCGGGCGACGAGCGGCGCCGACGTCCTGCTCGCCCACCTGAAGAACGCGGATCGCCGCGAGATCGGCGGCGTGCAGCTCGAAGTGGCGCGCGCCGGCGCCGCGCGGGTGAAGCGCATGATCTACCCGGCCGGCTTCCGCTGGTCGAAGAACATGAAGCCGATCGTCGGCACCGATCTGTGCATGCACGCGCACGTCGGGTTCCTCGCCCGCGGGCGCATCCACATCGAGTACGCCGACGGCTGCATCGTCGAGCACAACGCGCCGCAGGTGGTTGCGATCGAGCCGGGCCATGACGGCTGGGTGGTCGGCAGGGAGCCGGCGGTGCTGATCGAGTTCGACTTCGAGGGGGACACGGTCGCGCGGCTCGGCATGCCGGACCGCCACCAGCACTAGCGGCCAACGATGCCTATCATCGCCACTCTGGCGCGTAGTCGCGGCGCCGGTTGCGTTCTTCAGCTCTGAGGCTCAACGAAAACAGGATGAAGACCTGAATGAGGCCGATGAACGCGTAAACGGCAAAGCGCGTGAACGCGCTCGGATTCGGCCAGCACGGCGTGCCGTCTTCCAGGCACCGACTGACGATCTGGTCAATCTCGACGTACTCGCGAAGGATCAGCCCGATCGCGGATCCGAACATGACCGCGGTTCCAAGGATATTTCCGAGGATTGATTGTCCGCCGCGCCAGAACGGCATCGCCAGAAGGATGCCGACAATCAGTGGCAGGGTCGAGCCCAGGGCGATCCAGTACCAGTTGAGACCGGCCAAATCAACTCCCAACTCCCAAAAAGACCAACTCCCAAAAAGACCGCTTAACTCCCCAACTCCCAAAAATACCAACTTCCAAAGAGCCGCTTAACTCCCAACTCCCAAGCGAAGGCGGCGGCATGATACCGTGTCCGATATCGGCGAGAAAAGCTACGCCACCTCGACAATCTGGATCGCCGCCATCCTGCTCGTGGCGGCCGCGCTGCGGCTGGTGCCGATCTGGTTCGGCATCCCGTACCTCCCCGCCAGGCCCGACGAGGAAGTCGCGGTGAGCATCGCGACGCTCATGACCCAGGGCGACCTCAACCCGCACTTCTTCCACTGGCCGTCGTTCACGTTCTACGTCTTCGCCGCGCTCTATAAAACGGCATCACTCGTCCGCCGCGTTTTCGGAGACGATTCGCCGTTGACCGTGATCGACCGTGTGCTGCTGGGGCGCGCGCTCGTCGCGCTGGCCGGAACGCTGACAGTGTTCGTGCTCTACCGGCTCGGCCGCCGCATCGTCGATGTGACGACGGGGCTGATCGCCGCGGCGTTCCTGAGCGTGGCGATACTTCACGTCAGGGACTCGCACTTTGCGATGACCGACGTGCTGATGACGCTGTTGCTCACCTCGTCACTGGCGCTGCTGATGCGGGCGGTCGACGGCGCCCTGTCAGGAGAGCAGGGGATGCGGTGGTTCGCCATGTCGGGGATCGCGGCGGGACTGGCGGCGTCGACGAAGTACAACGCGGCGGCGCTGCTCGGCGCGATGGCCGCCGCGCAGATCGTGCTGCTGGTTCAGCGCCGTCAGATCGGGTGGATGCCATCGATCGTGTTTACGGTCGCGTTCATCGCGTTTTTTCTGATCGGGAGTCCCTACGCCGTCCTCGACTTTACGCAGTTCGAAGCCGACCTGCGATTCGACTTCACGCACCTGTCGGGCGGACATGGCGTGGATCTCGGCCGCGGCTGGCGATATCACCTCGAACGATCGCTCCCCTACGGTGTGGGTCTGCCCGCCTTCATCGCGGCCTGCGTGGGCGTGGTGCCGATGGTCAGGCGCCACGGGAAGTACGCATTCATCCTCGGCGGCTTCGCGCTGCCGTTCTACCTCGCGATTGGCAGCGGCACGACGGTCTTCTTCCGCTACATCATGCCGCTGGTTCCGCTCGTGTGCCTGCTCGCGGCCGTCGCAATCCGTTCCGTAACGCCGTGGCTGTCGGCGCGCACGCGTCTTTCCGCGCCGGCAATCACAACCGCGCTGGTCGTCCTCACTGTCGGCCCTGCGCTCGTCAACTGCGTCTGGTTCGACGCCGTGCTGGCGAGGACGGATACGCGGGTGCTGGCGGCCGGCTGGCTGCGTCCGCAACTGAAACAGGACGACACGCTCCACGACGCCGGCGGCGATTACACGAAGCTCGATCTTCGGGACGTCCGTTTTCACGAATGGCACTTCGATCCGAGCGAGAACTCGTTCGGACACCCGGCTGGACACACGCCGGACTGGCTCGTGTTGATGGAATCGCCGCTGCGGCTCTACGCCTCGACTCCGCCGCAGCTTCGACAACTCGCGCAGGAGAAGTACACGCTCGTCTATACGGCGGCGGCAACCGGGGGCCCGGCGCGCGCCGCCGTCTACGACCTTCAGGACGCGTTCTTCATGCCGCTCTCGCGGCTCGAAACCGTCGTCCGCCCGGGTCCGACGATCCGGATCTACCGGCGGAACGATTGATTACAGGCTGTTGTAGACGATGCCGATGAAGTCCTTCGCCTGCATGAAGCCCTTGCCCCAGATCGGATCGAGGTCTTTCGTGGGTTCCGCAGCCACGACTTCCTCGAGCTTCATGCCGCTCTTCTTCAGCTTCTGAACGCGATCCCGGACGGTCACCATCATGTCGCGGAACTTGGTCAGGTCCTCGCGGGTTCCGAGTGGACCGTGCCCGGGGACGATCTTCGTGGACGCATCGGCAAGCTTCAGGCCCATGTCGGATGCGCGGATCATCCCGTTGATCGATCCGCCCGTACTCATGTCGATGAACGGGTACACGCCGTTGAAGAACAGGTCGCCCAGGTGCAGCACGTTGCCCTTGGCGAACCGGATGTAGATGTCGGTATCGGTGTGTGCCGGCGGAACGTAACCGAGCGTGATCTGGTCGCCGTTCGCGGTCAGCGCCTGCGTGTCCTTGAACGTCTTCGTCGGCAGCGCGTCCGGCGGCGCCGGCTTGAAGGTCATGCCGAGCAGGGTGTGCGTCTCGGTCAGGCGCTTGCGTGTGTTCTCGTGTGCGACGATCGCGGCGCCGGCCTTGCGGAAGTTCTCGTTGTTGTCGGCATGATCGATGTGCCAGTGCGTGTCGATCAGCGTCTGGATCGGCGAGCTGCCCAGCGAGTCGAGCGTCTGCTTCAGGTTCGCCCACGCCGTCTGGACGAACGAGTCGACGACAACCTTGCCATCGGATCCGTTGAGGACCACGACGTTGCCGCCGGGTCCCGACAGCATCGTCAGGTTGTCGGTCAACTTCACGCGCTCGATCGGAATCGCGCCGAACTGCTTGCGCATCATCTCGATCGGATCCGCGTTCTGCGCGGCCTGCTGCGTCCAGCCGTACGCCGACTCGATCCACGAAGGAACCAGCAGCGCGCCGCCGGCGACTGCCGCGCCGCGCAGCACTTCTCTTCGCGTCATTCCTCTCTGAAGCATTGTTGTCATCTCCATCTCAAATCGCCGTCGGATGTCGCGGCTCGTACAACTGGACCTCGACGCCGCCGGGCAGGCTCAGCATCACCGTGATGCCGTAGCCGTGGTCCTCGGGCTCGCCCATGACCTGCACGCCCTTGGCGCGCAGCTCCTTGATCGTCTTGTTGATGTCGTCGCACATCAGCGACAACTGATGCCGGCCGGCGGACTCGTCGTCCGCACCATCGGTCGGATGCACGCCAACCTCCGCGGGCGGCAGGCCGAAGATCAGCCATCCACCGCCGGCATCCACGTGCTTCCATCCGAACACGTCACGCAGCAGCGCGCGCAGCGCGTCAGCCTCGGACGAGTACAGAAGCACGTGCGCTCCGGTAATTGCCATGTCGTCCTCTCCGGCGAGCATATTAATTCAAGTGCGGTACGCTTGACCTGCGGCCGCTTGCAGGCAGCCTAAAGGGCTGCGCTACGACCACCATGAATGCTGAACTGACTCGCGCGCGGGCGCTGCTCGATCGCGCGAAACGCATCGTCGTGCTGACCGGCGCCGGCATCTCCACCGACTCGGGCATCCCGGACTTCCGCGGCCCGCGCGGCGTGTGGACGCTGAACCCCAAGGCGGAACGGATGTCCGACATCCGGCACTACGTCGCCGATCCCGAAGTGCGCCGCCTCTCGTGGCAGAGCCGCGTCGCGCACCCGGCGTGGACGGCGGAGCCGAACGCTGGGCACAAGGCGCTCGTCGCGCTCGAGACGCGCGGACGGCTGCACGCGCTCGTGACGCAGAACATCGACGGTTTACATCAGAAGGCCGGCAACAGCCCGAACCTCGTGATCGAGGTGCACGGCACGCTGCACACGGCGGTGTGCCTGGACTGCGGCGCGAAGCAGCCGATGCAAACGGTGCTCGCGCGCGTCAAGGCGGGCGAGGAGGATCCGCCATGCAGGGACTGCGGCGGCATCCTGAAGAGCGACACGGTCTCGTTCGGCCAGCCGCTGGTCCCGCGGGTCATCGAACGCGCCATGCGCGTCAGCAGCGAAACCGATTGCCTCGTCGCCGTCGGCACGAGCCTTCAGGTGTATCCGATCGCGGCCGCGGTGCCGGGGGCGAAAGCCTCGGGGGCGGCGCTCATCATCGTCAACGCGCAGGAAACGCCGTTCGACGAGATCGCGGACGTGACGCTGTCGGATTCGATCAGCGAGGTCCTGCCGCGGTTGATGGATAGTGTCACGTGCGACGTGCGACGTGCGACGTGCTACTTTAGTGCTTACGTGCGACGTGCTGCTTGTCACGTGCTACGTGCTTCCCATCATTCGTATCGCAGCGCCGTGATCGGATCGACGCGGCTCGCGCGCGCGGCGGGCAGCCAGACCGCGATCAGCGCGACGAACCCCAGCAGCACCGGCACGCCGACGAAGACCAGCGGGTCCCGCGCGGTAACGCCATACAGCAGCGTCGAGATGAACCGCGCCAGCAGGAACGCCGCGGCCACGCCGATGACGACGCCGATGATCGCGAGCGTCATGCCCTGACGGATCACCATGTTCTTGACTTGTCCGGCCTGCGCGCCAAGAGCGAGCCGGATGCCAATCTCCTGCGTCCGCTGCTCGACCGAATACGCCATCAGACCGTAAATCCCGATCGCGGCGAGCAGCACCGCGCAGATGCCGAAGACTGTCATCAGCCACATGTTGAACCGATTGCGTGAGATCGAGACCGAGGCGATTTCCCGCATCGACTGGACGTTCGACACCGGCAGCCCGGTCGCCTGCCGGAGCCGATCCTGGATCTCCTGGCTGAGCGACTGCGGCTCGCCCGCCGTGCGCACGACCCAGATCATCGGCGACAGGCCGACATTGAGCGCGTTTGCGGCGTCGGGCACCTGCGCCTGCGGGATGTACATCATCGGCTCGGGCTCGCTGTTCAGGCCGCCATCGCGTGTATCGCCCACGATGCCGATGATCTGCCGTTCCGGCTCGGTCGCGAACTCCTTCATCCCGCCGCGGCCGATCACGATCCGATCGTTCAGCGGATCCCCCTTCGGCCAGTACTCTCGCGCCATCGCCTCGTTGATGATTGCGACCGGCGTGCCCCGGCCGTCATCACGATCCTCGAACGTGCGGCCGCGTTTCACCGGGATCTTGAACACCTCGAAGTAGCCCGACGACACCGTATACCAACCCGCGCCCCCCAGAAACGGCCCCTCGGTGGGCGGACGTCCGACGATGTTGAAAGGCAGCCCGTAGCCGCCTTGGAGCGGAACGCAGCACGTCGCGCTGGCATGCACGACCCCCGGGATCGCGCGGACGCGCTCGGCGCCGTTCCGAATCACCTGCTCCACGGCTTCAGCCTTCTGAAACTGCAGCCCCGTCATCGACATCCGCATCGTCAGAACGTTGCTGACGTCGAAGCCCGGATCGACACGCGAGAGCGCGACGGCGGTGCGGATCAGCAGCGCGGAGCCGATCAGGAGCACGAGCGCCAGCGCCACTTCGGTGACCACGAGAACCGCGCGCACTTTGTTCTGCCGGAAGCCGCTGCCCGATCGACCGCTGCTCTCCTTCAGCGTCGTCGTGAGATCGATGCGTGAGCTCTGGAGCGCGGGGATGAGGCCGAAGAGAATTCCTGTGACGAACGAGACGAGCAGCGCGAACGTGAGCACACGCCAGTCGAGTCCAACCAGCGAGCCGTCCTCGCCGACTCGCGGCAGCCCGGCCGTGTTGACCGTCAGCAGGGCGCGGATTCCGATCCACCCGAAGATCAGGCCGAGCACACCGCCCGCGGTTGACAGCAGAACGCTTTCGGTCAGCAACTGGCGGATGATCCGGCCGCGCGAGCCGCCGACCGCCGCGCGGATCGCGATCTCACGCCGCCGCCCGGTTGCGCGCGCCAGCAGGAGGTTCGCGACGTTGGCGCACGCGATGAGCAGCACCAGGCCGACCGCACCAACCAGCACGAGCAGCGACGTACGGACGTTCCGGACGAGCAGCGTGCCGAGCCGCTCCACGCCGAACGTGGAATTCTCTCCGAGGCCGTTCGGGTACTTTTCGCGGAACTGCGCGCCCGACGCCTGAAGCCGCGCATTCGCCTGCTCCAGCGTGACGCCCGGCTTGAGACGGCCGGCCACCCGGAAGTAGTGCCCCTGTTCGCGCGTGTTCGGATCGAACTGCCACGGCGTCCAGACCTGCGGTTGCGCGCCGAACTCGCTGAAGTCGAAATCGCCAAGCACGCCGACAATCGTGTACTGCTCGCCGTTGAGCGCGATCGTCCGGCCCGGCGCTTCGGGATCGGAATTGAAGCGGGTCCGCCACAGGTCGTAGCTCAGCACGGCGACCTTCGGACCGCCGGGCAGATCCTCCGCCTGGGCGAACGTCCTGCCCGACGCGACGGGGGCGCCCATCAGCCGGAAGAAGTCGGCCGACACGCGCGACGACCGAAGCTGCTCTGGAAAGTTGCCCCCCGTGTAGTTCATCACGCCCATGTTGAACGCGGAGACATCCTGGAGGACGTCCGTTTGCGCCTTCCAGTGCATGAACTTGGCGGGCGAGGCCGCCGGGCCCGACCCCTGCGGCGACACGTTCATGAGCATCACGAGGCGGTCCGCGTCCGGAAGTCCGAGCGGCTTCAGCAGCACCGCATTCACGACGGAAAAGATCGCCGTGTTGGCGCCGATTCCAAGCGTGAGGGCCGCAATCGCCGCCAGCGTGAAGGCCGGCGACTGGGCGAACATGCGAAGTGAATGCCTCAGATCCTTGAAGAATGCTTCGACCATGGAGCATTAGACTCCGGATCCCCGAATTTCGCTGAGTCTCAGTTTCTTCCTGAGAGGAAGAATGTGCGGGCCGGCACCTTCGACCAGGATCCGCCGAACGCCGGACGGGCCGGCGGCTGTTCGGCGGGTTTCTTCGCCGGTCTCTGGGTTGCGCTCACGCGCATGGCCGGTTCGAGCACGGGTTCCCGGAACGCGGTGGCGGGCGCCGCAACGATGTCCCCTGCGCGGTCGTACACGAGGCCGTTGCGAAGCCAGCCCAGGTGTTTGCCGTTGAATCCGAAGATGCTGTCCTCGACGACGTACGCCACGGGCTCACCCGACCAGAGAAAGAAGGTCGCGTCGTCCAGGACGTCGAGACGCGCCGCGGCACGCGCGTGCGAATCGAAGAACGACGAGGCGTTGACCGCGGATGGGTCGACCGCGCGTGCCTGCCAGATCTGGCAATCCTGTTCCGCGTTGGGGAGCAGCAGCCTCGATCCCACGCCGAGGAAACGGCCCGGCGAATCGATGACGACCTGACGTCCTTGGTATTGCGAGACGGACAGGCACCCCATGCCTTTTTCAGCGAGGTAAGCCGAACCGTCCTTGCGGACAACGACGAGCTTGTCCTTCATCACGCTGCGCAACACGACGTGCTCGGCGTCCGCGAAGACTGCTGATGGAGCGAGGAGCAACGCGAGGAGCGCGGTGATGCACGTGCGCATCAACGTTCTGTCGAGGCCTGCCATGGCCACCTCCTGAGGCAGCCCTAAAGGGCTGCGCTACGGGGCAGCCCTAAAGGGCTGCGCTACGGATCAGCCTCGTAGCGCAGGCCTTCAGGCCTGCCGGCCAACAACAGGCTTAGACGAACGTCCGGGCGTGGCGGTCAGCCCTGGGTGCTCTTTCCTGGGACGGATGCAGTGACGACTTGCGTTGACGGCGCCGGCATGCCTGCGTTGAGGATGGCGATGACGATTCCCAATGCAATGATCGGCGGCCCTTCGCCGAGTGTCCAGAATGCCGGCATCCCGGCGTGCACGTCGATCGCGATGACGATGAGCCCGAATGCGAAGTTCATGGCCGCGACGAACCAGATAATCGCGCGGTATCTCACAGGATCCGTCGAAACGACCAGCAGCAGGACGCCGTGAAAGCCGTACAGCGCGGCAATCGATCGGGCGAGATAGTCGACAACCGGTGCTCGCGGGAATTCGCCGAGGCCGAGCCACCGGTGAGTGGAAGCCATCCACTCCACCGGCAGCAGAATCGTGAGAAAGGCACTGACCGTGATCGTTCCCGCCAGTCGAAGGAGTCCGACCAGCAATCGCCGGCGCGCTTCGTGAGTCATCGAACAACAGACCTCCGAAGCGCGCCATTCTAGCAGCGAGATTTCTAATTCACGCTGCAGCCGGTGCCAAACACCTTGCCCGGGCTGCCGGGAACCGCTTCGCCGACCTTGCCGTCACCGTGGGCGCGGTGCGCCGGCTCGGCGCTGACGCTGACCTCGATCAAATGATATGAGCCGTTGCCGGTGCGGTGGCACAGCTGCACCTTCGGTCCGTCACCGTCATCGTCGTCAGCCACGCGGCCGAAGTAGTGGCTCGGGTCCGTGTCGGTAACCGTGGCCGTTGTGGAGCTCGCCGTTACCGTCCCGACGTTCCTGTACTGGCCCTCGACCGCAACGCCGGTTCCGTTGCACGTCATCGACTGGCCCACCGCGAGTGTCGTGCCAGGACAGGTCACGGCCACACCGCGATCGTCGGTGACGCCTACGCCCGTCAACGGCACTGTGCCCGTATTCGTCACGACGTACATCCACGTCACGGTGTTGCCTACGAGAATCGTCGGCCCGGGTGCGTTGTTCGCGTCCTCACCGTTCGTCGACTTCACCAGCTGCACTGCCGGGCCCGACGGCTGGCAGTTCTGATCGAACACCTGCGTCGGCGACGCCGGAACCTTGTCGCCGACCTTGCCGTCACCGTGCGCGCGATGGGCGGGCTCGGCGCTCGGGCTCACGCTGATGCTGTGGTACGAACCAGTCTCGCCGCTTTCGGTACGATGGCACATCGTGACCTTGGATTCGGTACGCTCTTCACTGACGACCGTCGCTGACGTTCCGCTGACCTGGACGACGATCTCGACCAGCTGATTCGAGCCAACGTTCGAAATCTGAACCGTCGCGTTGACGACGGCATCCCTGAACAGCAGCTGGATCGTTCCGGAGGGCGCGCCCGGAATCTGGAAGTACCCGGACGACTCTACTGCTGCATTCAAACTCGTCCCGACAATCGAGACCGTGAGGCCCGAGGCGGCCGACGATCCTGGGGCTAGAGCAGCCCCACCTGTGACCTGGACGGTCCCGGCGATCGTGGCGCCCGACCTGCCGGACGGCGACGTGGGACCGCCTCCGCATCCTGCGGCAACCACTGCCAGGCACGATCCGGCTATTAGCGTTCTGGTCAAAGACAGCATTGGGTTCCTCTCCTGATTGGTTCCCGTCTGAATCAGGCCTGAGGCGCAATCTATATTCCGACTGGTCGAATCTCGTAAGCTATTGTATTCGTGAGACTTACATAATTTGCACCGGTACGAGGACGTGCAGATTTGGCAACCGACTGACGGATTCGGTCAAATCGCGTGAACGGGGACCGACCGTCAGGACGTAAACAGGCGATTCATCTCGGCGCCGGTGATCGCCGTGTCGAGCTTCGAGAACGTGCCGCGCTCGGCAATCTCCCGTGCCGCATCGAAAAAGCCGCTCCACGCCGTGCGCGCCAACGCACCGCCTACGCTGATGCGCCGCACGCCAAGGTCTCGAAGCTCGGCCACCGTGGCAAACGCGCTCCAGACGAGCACGTTCACGGGCTTTGGCGCGACGGCGCGAACGATCGCGGAAATCTGATCGTGCGAACGGACGCCTGGTGCGTGCAGGCAGTCGGCGCCCGCCTCTGCATACGCGGTCAGGCGGCGAATCGTCTCGTCGAGATCCGGACGGCCGGCGATGAAGCCTTCGGATCGACCGGTGAGGAGCGCGGGCGTCCCGCTGGCGTCGATCGCGCGCCGCGCGGCGCGGATGCGATCAACCGCGAGTCCGAACTCGAACAGCGGCTGGTCCGCATTGCCGGTCGAGTCCTCGATCGAGAGCCCCGCGATCCCCGTGCGCACCGCGGCCCCGACGTTCTCGGCAACCTTATCCGGCTCGACGGCAAACCCTCCCTCGAAGTCCGCGGCGACTGGGACCGGCACCGCGTCCGCCATTGCACGAAAGTGATCGAGCGCCTGCTCGAGCGTGATGTGATTGTCGGCACGTCCGACCGACCAGGCAAATCCCGAGCTCGTCGTCGCGAGCGCGCGATAGCCGAGCGCGGTCAGCGCACGGGCGCTGCCGACGTCCCATGGATTGGGAATGACGAAGATGCCGGATGCGTGAAGTTCATGAAAGGCGCGGCACCGATCGGTTGCGTTAGTCATGGGAGTTTCCGAGACATGATCGTATACGGCGCGGTCGTGAACCCGCAGCGCCGGTACACGCGGAAGGCGCGCTCGTTCGAATTGTGCGCGTACAGTCGCAATTCCAGCGCGCCGCCAGCCTTGGCCATCGTGGCAAGGTAATCGAGCATGAGCTCGACCAGTCCCCGCCCTCGGTGGTCGGGCGCGATGAAGAGGCTCTGGATCCACCAGTACTCGCCGCCATGGAAGTCGCTCCATTCGGTGACGATCGAGGTGCTCGCGACCGCTCGCCCGTCCGGAGTCTCGACGATCCAATACGCGGAGCGAGCCGGATCCTGGAAGGCGCCCTCGACACCGCGGCGGACACCGTCCACATCCTTCTGTGTGCCTTCGGCTTCGTAGACCTCCTGAAGTGTGAACGCGAGAAGCGTCTCGAGATCGTCGCGATTGGTATCGCGTATCCGATATTCGGCCGAGAGGGACGTTTCTCGGCGCTTCGATTCGGGCATTGTCATTCTGCTCGTGACCTCGCGGCGAGCTAACGCAGCGCGCGATGGGGATCGGCCTCTCGCGCGAGAAGAAACCCTGACGCCACGGCTTTCGTCGGCACGATCCGTATCGCCGCAGCGCGGAGCCAGTCGATCAGCCGGCTCTTCGTCGTCGTGAATCTCGCGATGCGGCGGCCGCGCATGACGATCCCTCTCGTCCGCCGCGATCGGATCCGCTCGTACTTTCGCAGGGACGCGTCCAGATCGTGGCCGGCGGCGATGGCGAGGCCAAGGGCAACAGCATCTTCAAGGGCCTGCGCGGCGCCCTGACCCGTGTGCGGCAGCATCGGATGTGCTGCATCCCCGAGGAGGGTCACCCGCCCGCGTCCCCAGTCCTCGATCAGGATCGCGATCGAACAGTTCGTCGAGGCGGAGGTCGCCTGGATCGGTGGCTCGAACGATTGCGCGAAACCTGTCGTCCAGCAATGACGCGCAGCGATCGGCGATCGCGACGGATCCTTGCTTCATCGCCCCCGCATCCTCGGCCAGCAGCGAGACGTACCAATAGACCGCATCCTGGCTCGCACGCACGGTTGCCGCCTCGATGCCGTAATCGAGATACGCCACCGCACTGAGAGTCCCAAGCGCGTGTGCCGCGTTGTAGGCAACACCGCGCACGGCGAAGTAGCCGCTGCGCCTGGGAGGAGGCTCGGCGGGATGCAGCAGCCTGCGGATGATGGAACCGACACCGTCAGCGCCAACGAGAAGGTCGCCTGCTTCGGTCTCACCATCGTTCAACTCGAGCGCAACCCCGGTGGGCGTCGCAGTGAAGCGGACGGCCTCGCTGCCGAGTGCCAGGTCTGCAGCGGGCGTAGCGTCCAGCAGCGCGCCGTGAAGTGCGGATCGGAGCGCGAATACCGAGGCGACGTCCTCGAGCCCAGCGGCAACATCGAATCGTCTCAGCACGCTGCCGTCGGCTCGCCGAAGTTCGGCCCGGCTCACGACACAACCTTCGGACATGAGCCGCTCGGCCAGTCCGAGCTCGGAGAGCGCCTGAACGGCATTCGGCGCGAGGTTCAACGCAAACCCGAGCGCGCGCGGTTCGCTGGCACGTTCGAAGATGCGAACTCGCCAGCCGAGCCGGCGAAGCGCGATGCCGGCTGCAAGCCCTCCCACCCCGGCGCCGACAATCAGCGCTGTGCGCGGCTGCCTCATCGCGCCTCAGCGCTCGACACGCGACGGAGTGATCTTCTGCACGACCTTCCCCTGCTCGTCCAGGAACTCGATGCTCGCGGCTCCATCGGGCGTCACCGTCAGCGCCAGCCGGCTTCTCCCCTGGTCGTCCGCCAGCATCACGCTCGCCACCCGTTCCCCCGTTTTCCCGACGAACACCCGCTGCGCCGCTTTGGGTGCGGCCGATCGCACTCGCGCGATGGCCGCCTCGCGCTCGGCGGGATCCTTGATCGCATTCGCGGCGTTGAGCTGATCGACGACGACGCTCAGCGGGCTGTCCGGGCGATCCCAGACCTTGAAGCCAGCGGTCCGCCGGCCGTTGCTCTCCGAATAGTCGAACCCGATCGTCTGATCCTGATCGAGCTGATCGAACATCATCCCGGCGCTCGCGACCTTCCGTCCGTCGACTTCCCGGCCGGTCACCGTCAGGCCTCCTGCTTCATCGCCCTTGTCGTTGAAGAAGAGCAGGCCGGCAACGGGCCGCGACCGCTGGATCACCTTGCCGCCGATCACGCCGGGGTGCATGCGGTCCTTGTTCGAGATCACCAGCCGCAGCGTGCCGTCGGCGTCGACGATGTTGATGCGTTCGGCGGTCAGCTCGGTGAACTTCTGCGGCGCCGGCGCCTGCCGAAAGGCAGACAGCGCGAGCACCATGAACACCAGGAGCGACATGACGACGTAGGCGTGGAGGACGTAGAGGTGGCGGCGGATCGATCGAGTCATGACGTGCCTCCGTGCGGTCAGCGTGCGCACAGCTCCAGTGCCCGGATACCTGCGGTGATGTACTCGCGCCGGTTCATGTCCAGGCCGAACCTCACGTCGCCGACGCCTCGGCAGGCAGCCATGAACCGTGCACGGTCCAGCCCGTGCTCGTCAACCTGACCATCGTAGTGCGACAGCACCGCTTTGGCGAACCGATCTCCGCCCCAGTGAAACAGCCCGGCGACATCGACTACCGGATCGCCGAGCGCCATGTCGCTCCAGTCGATCACGCCCGTCGGCATGCCCGATTCGGGATCGCACAGAACGTGTTCGGCGGCAAGATCGTTGTGGACGAGCACTGCCGACGCCCGCCGCGCCGGCCTGTCGTCCGGACCGGCCGAGAGCCATGCCCGCCACGCATCGAGCGGCGCGTCAGGCGCGACATCGCGCACGAGCGGGAAATCCTCGAGCGCTTCCGACCTGCACTCTTCGATCACACGATCGATTCTCTGATCCTGGATACCCAGCCGCTCGGCCTCGTCAACAGGGAAGGCATGCAGCGCCGAAAGGAACGCGCCAAGCGCTCGGGCAAAGGCTTCGATCCGCCAGCCGCTCCTGCTCGATTCTTATCCCTGGCACACCTGGAAGTTTTGGATACGCCACGAAATGTCTCGGAAAGTCCGTCGTCGGCCGGCCGAGAAAACAGGGCTTCGGGACCGGAAGGGGCAGGCGTCGGCCGAGAACGGGCAGCGCGCGCATCTCGACGAGCAGCTGCTGCTCGACATCCGCTCGCTTGGGGAAGCGGAAGACCCAGGTACCGTTCACGTCGTAAGCGGTGCTGTCGTACCCTTCGCCCAGGTACGTGACATGGACCGGCGCGAGCTGCGGAAACCGTTCTGCGATCAGCCTATTGGGGAAGCTTTGCACTGCGAAAAATCTGCGCCCACATCGATCGATCGCCGGCGCTCATGACCTCGAGCTCCTCGAACAGCTCGCGCGCGAACTCGACGTCGGCGAGCCCGCTCGCAGTGATCAGTTTGCGATCGCGAACAGCCGGCGCATCCACGTAGGCGCCCGCATCGGCGTACTCCGGTACCTGCGCGCGGAGTGTACTCGAGGCCGTTGCTGGTATGGCGCCGTCCACGCAGGAGCCCGAGTCTCGTGACCGCCACCGTCGCGCCGCAGATCGCCGCGATCGGAACGCCGCCGGAATCCAGACGCCGAAGCAGCTGCTCGAGCTCGGGCTCGATCGGCGCACTCTCCCATCTGTCACCGCCAGGCAGGATGAAGGCCGCGACGTCAGCGGGATCGACCTCGGATATCTGCTTCGACGGGAGCACGGTGATCCCACCCATCGACTGAACCGGCGCTTCGCTCAACCCGACGGTTTCGATTCGATACTGCCCCTGACGGCGCAGCTCCGCCACCGCATGCGCAGGCTCCCAGTCCGCATATCCGTCGACGACGAGCAGGTAAACAGCTTTGTCGGGCAAGCAATCACCACTCTGAAATCACAAATCGCAATCGCTCTACTATTCTCCAATATCTTCGTTCCACAGCTGCGGGCGCGTGCGAATGAAATCGGTCATCAGCTCGATGCACCTGGCATCCTGGACGACTTCGACCGCCACGCCGCGCGAGCGCAGAAGATCCTCTTCGCCGAGGAACGTCCTGTTCTCGCCGATGACGACTCTCGGAATCCCATACAGGAGGATCGCGCCCGTGCACATGGGACAGGGCGAGAGCGTCGTATAGAGGACCGACTCGCGATACACCTTCGCGGGCAGCCGGCCCGCGCTCTCGAGGGCGTCCATCTCGCCGTGCAGCACGACGCTGCCACGCTGCACCCTGCGGTTGTGGCCGCGTCCGATGATCCGGCCGTCATGAACCAGCGCGGAGCCGATCGGAATCCCTCCCTCGCGCAACCCGGCTTCCGCCTCCTCGATGGCCGCCAGCAGAAACTCGTCAGTCATAAGCTCGTGCGCACCGATGCAAACGGTCGCCTCGTTCCATTCGTCTAAGCCCCTATGCGCGGGTTCGTCGTTGCGCTCGTAATCGTAGTCCTTGGCGGCAATGCGTCCAATGCCGCGGCTCAGGCGCCTGATACCGCCGAGCCAAAGGCAGTCAAGCTCGCGCGTCCGGAACTGCGTCCGGTACGGGCGGACCACTCGCCTGCCATCGACGGAATCCTGGACGATGAGGTGTGGCAGAGCAGCGCGACTCGAGACTGGCACCTGGCTGTCGTACAACCCGCTGCACGGCGACACGATCCCGCAGACGACGCGCGTGTGGATGGCCTACGACGCCGACTACATCTATTTCGCGTTTCAATGCGACGATCCCGATCCGTCCGGGATCAAGACCTCGATCACCCGCCGCGACAACATCTGGTCGGACGACTGGGTCGGCGTCAGCCTCGACGCGCTCGGGACCGGGCAGATCTCCTATCACCTGATGGTCAATCCGAGCGGCGTGCAGCTGGACATGCTGAACAGCGTCGCCGGCGGCGAGGACGAGTCGCCCGACTACGTCTGGGACAGCGCCGGGCGACTGAACACAGCGGGATACGCCGTCGAGATGCGTCTGCCGCTTCAGACGATCCGTTTCCGCGGCGGGCCTCGACGTGAAGATGGGCGTGCTGTTCTGGCGCCGCGTCAGCCGGCTCGGAGTGTCGGTGGCATGGCCGGCCCTCGAGCCGGGCAAGTGGGTGTTCGAGAAACACGCCTCGCTGCGTGTTCAGCGATCTGCAGCGCGCGTCTGCCGCGCGAGATCATTCCGTCGACGACCTACTCGCGCAACCAGCGGCCGCGACCGCGCCCTCGCTCTGGGCGGTAGGCCGACGACGACGGCGGAGGTCGGGCTGAGCGCGAAGTACGGGTCACCTCGACGATCACGCTCGACGCGACGGTGAACCCCGACTTCAGCCAGGTGGAGAGCGACGCGTTCCAGGTCGAGGTCAACCAGCGGTTCCCGGTGTTCTTCTCCGAGAAGCGGCCGTTCTTCATGGAAGGGGCCGGAATTTTCACGCTGGCCGGGCGAGGGAACGACAACAGCCTGCAGCGCGCGGTCCACACCCGGCGCATCGTCGATCCGGTGTTCGGCGCCAAGGTGACCGGTAACGCCGGGCGTCTCGACCTTCGGCACGCTGACCGCGCTCGACCAGGCCCCCGGCCGGAACCTGCCGGAGGGCGATCCGGATGCCGGCAAGGATCAGCTGTTCAACGTCGCGCGAGCCAACTACAGTCTCGGGCCGAGCAACTACGTCGGCGCCCTGGTACTCGACAGCGAGTTCGCCGGCGGGTTCAATCGCGTCGCCGGCGCCGACCTGTCGTGGCGCGTGAACGACACGCAGCGGATCAGCGGTTTCGTCTGACGTCGCGGACGCGCGCGCCGCACGAGGCGGACACGAAATCGGGTGTGGGCGCGCAGGCGGGCTACGAATTCAGCACGCGGCGCCTCGTGCTGGTCGGCTACGGCGAGCATTACGACCGCGGTTTCGAGATGCAGACGGCCTTCATCAACCGGGTCGGCATCACCAGCGGCTGGGGGTACGCCGAATACAGCTTCTATCCGGACAAGGCGAAGTATCCGTGGTTGCGGCGCATCTCGGCGTTCTCGTTCACCCAGGGCGGACGCGATCGCAACGCCGGGAGGGAACGAGCTGATCCAGGTCTCCGGCGCACGGCTCAGCTTCACGCGCCAGGGCTTCTTCCGCATCGATCGCTTCGACGGCTTCGAGACCTGGGCCGGCCAGCGGTTCGACCGCGGCAGCTGGCGCGTGCATGGGCAACGTCCAGCTCTATCGCTGGCTGTCCCTGACGGCGCAGCATCGGTCGGCGCGGCGGTCTTCTACGATCCGGACGAGCCGTTCCAGGGCACGGTCGCGCGACCGCAGCGTCGGGCTGACGCTGCAGCCGAGCGGCCGCTTCTCGCAGGCGCTGTCGTATCAGCCGCGTGGACTTCGACCGCGCATCGACCGGCGAGCGCGTCTACGATCTCGACATCGTCTACAGCCGGACGACCTATCAGTTCTCGCGCCAGTTCTTCATCCGCGCGATCGCGCAGTTCGACAGCTCGCGCTACCGCGTGCTGACGGACTTCCTCGTCGTCCTACGAGCTGCGGCCGGGCACGGTCGCCTACGCAGGCTATGGATCGCTGATCGAGCAGCGGGACTTCATCGACGGCGACTGGGTGATCGGCCGCGGCGCCTACGAGACCAGCCAGCGCGGGCTGTTCTTCAAGGCGTCGTACCTGCACCGCTTCTAAGCGCGGGCATCACCGAAACGAGCGCGCGAACGCTCCTGGGCTTTGCGCGCCTCTTCTTCGCGATTGCGTGGCGGCGCGTTCGTCGTCAGCGAATCGATCAGCCGCTGCGCGGCGGCGGTCACTTCCTCGACCGCTTCGTTGAACGCAGGCTCGTTCGCACGTGACGGACGCGTGGTTCCGCTGAGCTTGCGGACGAACTGCAGCGCGGAGGCGCGGATCTCTTCCTCGGTTGCCGGTGGGGCGAAGTTGGCCAGTGTCTTGATGTTGCGGCACATGAGATAATTATCCCCGTTCAGGCTCGAGTCTTCCAATACAGGATCAGGTAGAGCGCAAGCACCGTCTGCAGCGCCAGGCCAACCGCGACGGTGGTCATCGATTCACCGAAGAACTGCAGGTAACCGGCGACGACCAGCCACACGCTGAGCGCCACGCCCTGCCTGGCGCCAATGTCGCCAAAGCTCCAGAGAATCCCCAGGAGACACGTCGACGTCACGAGCGCAATCCACGCCGAGAACGGAAACAGCTGCAGCATCGCGGGTTATTTCCTCGCCGTCCCCGCGCCGGCGCGATCGATCCACCGCCGCGCGATCGAGTGATAGTCGCGCCAGGCATCCCAGGTGGAGCGCGCCCACTCGCGGACGCGCGCGAGGTGCTCGTCGGCATCCGCTGCGGCGTGCACGTGCGCGATCGTCAACGCCCCTCGTTTCGATGCCGGCGGCTCCGACGGTCGCTCGATCGCCGTGGGGCCGTTGAGCCATCGCTGCACCGCCTCGTTCGCGCTCCGCGCATCGTCCAGTTCCATTGCCGCGCACATGCCGGTCAGGTGCGCCGCGTACGACTTGCCGGATCGCATGTATTCCGCGGGATGCTGCAGCGAGTACGCATCCACCGTGAGGCGGTGGAGCCGTGCATACCGGAAGTCGCCGAACTCCCTGGCCAGCACTTCGTCGAAGAGCTTCTGACAGCCCGCTCGTCCGCCGGCGACAGGTGCTCCACAATCGGGACAAGCGGATGGATTCACGTCTTGCGCCTTGGCCGCTGCTTCTTCGACACCGATCGAATGATCAGCTTCCCGCGTCCGGTCTCGCGAAACGGCGTCTTCGGCTGACCCATCGCGGCGGCGAGCAGTGCCTCGACCTCGTCGCTGGCGAGCACGTCAGCCGATTCCAGGCGCAGAAACCGCGTTTGATTGCCGGATCCTTTCAGGATACGTTTCGGATCTTTGAGCTTCGCGCCCTGGAGGAAGCACATCCCCACGCCGTTCGCCGCAGCCGCGATCGAGACGATCGCGTCGGACGGGCGTTCCGTCGGCGAGTAGCCAATCACGAAGAAGTTGTAATTGTCGTAGACCAGCTCGTTCGCCGTCGGAAACCGCTCGCGGAGCACCCTTCGCACGGCACGAATCAGCGTCTGGTGCCGTGGATCGAACTTGGCGACGAAGCTCTTGAGCTGCTTCTCGGCGTCGTTCATGCATCACCGCCGTTCCGTTTGCAGACGCTTCTCGAGCGACTTCGCGGCGTTATCAGCATAAGCCCGGCATCCGGTCTTGTCGACAAAGGCGTCCGCCGCGCCCTCGGTGCGACGCTTCAGTTTCTCGAAGGTGTTCGAGAACTCCGGATGGACCGACAGCAGGATGTCGCACGGCAGCCCGCGGACGGCCGCGATGCTCTTGCGGAACCGCTCGACGACGTCCTGGTTCGCCGAGAACCTGTAGTCCGGCGACGATACCGAGTTGAGGCTGTCGGCGTAGACGACGTCGAAGCAGCGAGCCCCTTCGCACGCTCGCCAGGTCCAGGCGGTGCTGCCGGGGGTGTGCGATGGGATGTGATGCGCGGTGATCGCCAGATCGTTCACGCGCAGTGTCTCACCGTCACGGACCTCGCGGACGTTCGCGACCGCGGGAAAGTTCATGAAGTCCCCGTACCCGAACTGAGGATCTTCCCGCGCCGGCGCGCCCGCTTTCAGCGCTCGCGCGGCAACCGGGGACGCGGCAACCGGCGCGCCACTGGCCCGCTGCAGCGCGGCAACCCCGCCGACATGATCGTAGTGCTCGTGTGAGACGACGATCAGCCGCACGTCCTGAAGCTTGAATCCGAGCGCGCGAATGCTCTCGTCGATCCGCGCAGCGGTCTGCGGCAGGCCGCCGTCGACGAGGATGTGCCCCTTGTCCGAGGTGATGAGGACGGACGACAGGCCTTCGACGCCGACATAGTAGGTGTTTCCGAAGACGCGGAACGGCTCCCGTCGCGTGTTCCAGGCGTCGCACGAGTCGCAGACTTTGGGCTTGTCGGGCTGCAGCGCGGATTGCTGCGCGAGCGCCAGGGTGGAGAACAGGCAAATGGAGAACGGTATGAATTTGCCGACGGACACAGGGCCTCCCTGGAAACTGATCGAGTATTGGATGAGTTCGTGATCTTCTCACGAGACGCAGATTCGCGCGTCCCGTGATTTACCGCGTCTTCAACAACTCCGCTGCCGCATCGAGCCCTCTCGCCCGGGCGATCTCCTCGGCCGTCGCCCCGTCCTTCCGCCGGAACGACAGGTCGACGCCGTGCTCGACGAATACCTTCACGATCTCCACCGCGCTTTCCTCATCGTCCGGTAGATAGAAGAGCGGCGTTCCCCCGTCCCAGGACACCCGGGCGAGCCGCGGTTCGGCCGCGAGCACTTCACGGACGCGGGCGGTCTTCGCGGCGGGGACCAGCACCCAGACGTCGCGACTGACCGGCGTCAGCAGATCCACCATGCGCCGGCGCTGCCCGAAAGACGCCCAGCCGATCGGCGTGCCTTCGTGCGCGTCGTCGCGCGGATCGATCTCCGCGCCGCGCTCGATCAGGAGCCGCGCCACGCCGGGAGAATCCGAATACGCCGCAAAGTGCAGCGGCCGCGCCCTGGTTTGATTCTCGATGTCCGGCGACATGCCTGCGTCCAGCAGCAACGCCGCGAGGTCGGTCAGATCGTGCTCCGCGGCGCTGATGAGCAGCGCGGGATCCGACAGATACTCGGGGTGCGCGGCCGCGAGCGCGCGCGCACGGTCGCGGTCGCGCCGCAGGCAGGCCGCGGCGAACTCGTTCACCTCGGCGATCGGCGCGGTTCGCGGCGCGCCGTAGCGCGCGAGCAGCTCGGCGAAGTCGGTCAGGCCTCTGAGCACCGCCTGCTCGTAGAGGGTTCCTGCCGGCGTCCTGCGAATCCGTGGCGCGCGGCGGGTTCGGATTCGCGCCGTGTGACAGCGCCCACTCGGCGATGCCCAGGTAATTGCCTTGCAACGCCGTGTGCAGCAGATACCATGCGCCGGATCCGTAGCCGCCCATATTGATCGCCGTCCAGTCAGGATCGCTCCAGTCCGCCTGGCGGCCGCGCTTGATCGATTCGCGATAGATCAGCTCGAGCAGCCAGACGAGATCGTCTTCGGCGAGATGCCCCTGCGAGGCATGCCCGGCGAAGCCGTTGTAGAACACCTGCACGTCGTAGGGCTCCGCGCCCTGCTCGAGCAGCAGCGCCGCGAGCTCCCGCGCCTCCGGGTGTGTCGCCGCCTGCTCTTCTCCGCGTCCGATCACGCACGTCAGCGCCGTGTAGTGAATGTCGTCGTTTCCGCCCCGGTGATAGGCGTTTGGATCCGCCCCGTTGTCGAGGAGCATGCGGGCAATCGTCACGGCATTTGCGGCCGAAGCCGGATGACCGGGCAGCCGTGCCGTGCAGAGATACAGCAACGGCGGCCAGCCGCGCGGGCCGCCCGCCTCGCGCGCGCGTTCAGGGTGCTCGTCGAGGATACGCCGCACGCCTTCCACGTCCCCGCAGGCCACCGCCGTGAAGATGCTGTCGGCCGCGATCTCTGGATGACGCTGGAGCAGGCGGTCCGCGGCGTGCGTGAGGCGTGCCCGGTCGCTGTCGCCTACTACCCAGTCGATGCAGGCCATGCGGAGGAACGACGCCACGCGCTCGTCGTGCGTCCGTGCGAGGTTTCCAGCAACCGCCAGCTCGGCCCCATGCATCGTCAGGGTGCGCATCGCGTCGGTTTTGTTCTCGGCTGTCGCCCACACGAGGGGCGTGACTCCGGGATCCGGGCACCAGGGCGCGGGCTTCGCGCCGGGCGGCAGATACGCGCCGAACGGCCGGCGCAGAGCAGCCGGATCGCGGCGAAGGATCTCCTCGATGCGATCCGGACGATCGAAGTCGATGGCATCGAAGATGTCGATCTCGACTTCCGGGGCCATCAGCCGCTCGAACACGTCCTGCTTGCGTGCGTAGCTGGCCCAGCCTGCCGGCGTGCCGCCATACCTCCCGTCGCGAATCCGCGGGTTTGCTCCGTGCTTCAGCAGAACCTCCACCGCGGCGAGGTTGCCGTTGAACGCCGCCGCATGCAGCGCGGTATAGCCGGTTGTTTCGTCGACCGACGTGGAGGGATTGTCGAACACGTCCACCGACGCGCCCAGCCGGATCAGCGTCTCGATCACCTGAGGAGGGCCCTCAGCCGCGGCCCGCACGATCAGCGTGCCAAGCCGGTGTCCAGGTTTCAGTGCATCAGGATCTTCCTTCAGCAGCTTCTCCAGATCGTCGGCACGTTCGAGCGCAACGGCGGCGGCCACCGTCAGCCGCGCGCCACGATCGACGAGCAGACGCGCCATGTCGAGTCGTCCGCGCAGCGCCGCTTCATCGAGAGGCGTCAGGCCGGCGGCGTCGACCGCGTCCGGATCCGCGCCAAGGTCCAGCAGCGTCTCCAGCGACCGTGGCTGATCCTTGAGGACGGCGAGGTGCAGCGCCCGGCGGTGCCGAATCACTCTGTCGAGTTGCCGCTCGATCGCGGCGGGGTCCTCGCGCGCCCGCGCGCGAATGGCGTCCACATCGCCAGTCGCCACCGCGGAGTGCAGCGTGTGGCGCGCGCCGTGCGTCAGAAGGTATTCGACGATCTCCGGATGCATGGCCACGGCAGGGAAGCACGTCGCCCAGCCGATGATGTCGAGATGGTGATCGTCCACCTCCCCCGCCGAGGTCTGCGCGCCGTGCTCGACGAGCAGCCTGATCACCGGAAAATCGCCGCGCTCGGCGGCGAAGTGCAGCGGGAAGGCGTTGTCCCCTTCGTCGCGGATGTTGGGATTGGCGCCACGATCGAGCAGCGCCCGCACGATCGGCTCGTGGTGCACGCCGAAGTGCAGCGCGGTCCGCAGTCCGGTATGCCCTTCGAGGGTGCCCCGCTCGTCGAGAAGGTCCGGATGCGCATCGAGGATCTCGCCGGCTGCCGAGACGTCGCCGGCACCGGCGGCGCGCAGCAGGGCGTGCAGCGCCTGCTCACGCGGTGAAGCGGCGCGCTCGAGATCGGCAACCGCCGCTTTCAGCGCTGACCAGCCGGGCAGGCCGTGCTCGAGAGCGAGCGCATACTGCAGGTCGCGAAGGCCGGGCGCCGGCGGCGCCTCCGGCCACGCACGCGCAAGCCGCTCGCGCGCATCCGGATCGTGCGCACGCAGTGCCTTCAGCCAGCGTTTGGCTTCCTTGCGGAGATGATCGAGAGAAGTGCCGGGAGTGAGCGGACGAGGCAAGCGACACCTTCTTTCCGTTACGTCCCTCGCCTAGCGAAGGACTAGCCCGACGTCCGCTGAGTGACGGGCCGGAAGAAGGTTCGTTGCAGTGAGCGAACCCGCTGGGTGGGAATCCCTTGCCGCGGACAGGAGGCGCCCCAGAGCGCGCTACGCGGCAGTCTCGTCCAACAATGCGCGGAAAGTCAACTGGCGGCGCGCCTCAGTTCGATGGCGCGTTGATGTGGATCTGCACGACCGAACAACTGGCGGTATTGCCGGCCGAATCGGCGAACTGGAAATCACCGACCGCGCGTCCGACGAGCGTGCTGACGTTGCGAACGAACGCCGTCTCACCCTCGACGGTCGATCCGGCGCCAATGAGGACCGAAACATCGCGAGGATCGATAAACCCCGGGCGTCCCCCATCGCGCGCGCGGCCGCGGATGGTGCCGGAGAAGGCACGCTTGCCGAAAGAGCGCTCTCCGCCATCCTGGAAGCGAAGTTCGATGTCGGCGCCGGCGGCAGTCGCACGTCCGACCCACTCCGAGCCCTCTTTCGCCACCTGGAGTTCGACGATCACCGCTTTCCCGGCTATGGGAATTCCGATGGGACCGGCGCACGCAGGGATCTCGGGCACTGACGAAAAGTCGAAGCCGATGATCTGGACCGAGTATTGACCGGTGGAAAAGGTCGGCGCACTGGGAAATGGAATCCGGGTGGGTTCGACGGGACTCGAGCCGCATCCCGCGAGGATCGCGCACGCCAGGCACAAAACTGTAACTCGCATCTGAGCGCGTCGGGATATTGTCGCGCTCGCGGTGGAGCGCCGCAACACGCCATCGCCGAGAGGGCGTGCACACGGGGCGGGCTGGCTTAAACGCGCCTGGCTGGGAATGCGTCGGCGGTCCTGTCGGGATCCGGCTCACACACCGCGACGGCAGCACTGCGGCCGCCCGGATTCCGGCGGTGAGGTTCCCTGACCGACACGTACGGATCCTCGGGAGGCGCCGGTGGTCTGAAGCGTGTCAGGAGCAACGCGAGCACGCGGCGGGCGGATTCGAACATGGAGGCCTCACAAGCACGACAACAGCGAGCGGCTCACGACGGTCACAAAGACCACGACGATCACGACGTCAGCTTACATCGAGCGCAACGATCCAAAACCGACCAGCAGCCAGGTGAGAAAGCCGAGCGTGAACGCCAACGCGGTCCAGTCTTTCTGACGGCGCGGTCGGACGCGTAGCAGATACGGAAGGATCATGCACGCTGCGACGAGGGCGAGATACCAGGCCAGCGGCGTGCGCAGCATCGCGTCTATCCCGGTTGCCGTGCGGGCTGGACAGCGCGCATCTTGCGCCCGCTGCGACGCGGATGTTTCGTCTTCGTCTTCCGGCGTCATCGGCTCGTCGATCGAGAGAATCGCGTTCGCGCCAGGCCGCCGCCCGCTCGAGGGCATCGGACCGGACTGCCGTCTACGGAGAATCATCACGGCCGCAAACACGACACCCAGCACGAGGCCGATCACGAGCGTCTGCCCGATTCTCGGCACGAACCACGCCACCACGCCGGCCATGGCAAGAAGTCCAAGTCCGCCGACGCCGGCGACGCGGATGCGCGCCATGTTGATGACGTCGGTTGAAGGATCTTCAAACCTGCCACTCGTGCGCTTGCTGCCCCGGCTGCGATGAAGCGCCATGAACAAGGCTATCGCGACGCCGCCGATCAACCCCGGGACCACAATCACGACGACTGGATCCATGATGTTCCTCGCTATCAGCCGTCAGCTATCAGCCGTCAGCTGTACGCAATCCGCAATCAACTGGTAGGTTTCGGAAAAATCATCGTCTTGCGGCTGCGGACGCTGCTGTCGCGCTGGTTCACCTTCACGTTGATCGCGTGCCCCTTGCCATCTTGGTCGGCGGGTTCCGGTTTGACCGCGAGCAGATAGTAGGCCGCCGTTTCACGGATGACGCGATCGACGGCAAAGTCCGGCCCCGTGTTGACCTCTATCAGCGCCCCGCCCGCGGTTCCGTTGAAGAGATCCAGGCCGCGCGCGTAGACTCCGGTCTCGCGCATCAGCGTTTCTGAAACGGGAATGCCTTCAGCCGAAAACGCGTCGAGAAACGACGTGTTCATGTGGAGCGTGTAGAGCAGGATTCCGGACTCCGCAGCTTTCTTGCCGAGCTCGCTGGCGTTCGTGCGCAGATACAACCGGGCGCCGGTCCTGTCGCCGCTGGGCATTCCCGCGCTCACCAGGATCAGCGTCTTGCGGCCCTCGAGCGTCCGCATCATCTCGACCACCCCGCGCAGGCCGTCCAGACTGCGCACCGCCTGCGCCTCCAGGTTCGTCAACGAACTGGTCATCTCCATCTCGATGTCCTTCGGGCAGAACAAGTCGTTCGGCTGGCAATTGCGCTCGACGACCTGTTGCAGGGCGTCCCTGTCGCGCGCGGACACGTCGATCGCGTCCGACAGCGTGAAGCGGTATTTCGGTCGCTGCGTCAGGCTGGTGAAGCCCACGACCTTGCTCACCGCCGCCGTGAGCGGAGCGCGCTCACGCGTTGGATCGATGATCACGCCGGGCTGCGGGAACGCGACTATCCCGAGGTAATCGTTCAGCGACAGCCGCTTGATGAACTCGGTGACGACGTGCATCGCCGCCTGCGCGTTGATCGCGCGGAAGCTGCCCTGGTCAATGGCGAGCACGTACAGGTTGCCGGCGCTGATCGGCCTGCCCGACGGAGCACCGGCGGGGTCTGCAGGTGCCGGATTCGATGAATGCGGCGTGCCGGTTGCCGCGTCGATCAGCTGCAGCGAGACGACCTGGCGCTTTTTGCCGTCGATCGTCACTTCGAACTGCTCGGGCTTGAGCCCGGTGATCGGCTGGCCCTTCTTGTCGACGACCTGTACGTCCACCGTCAGCAGTTCGACGCCCGAACGGAACGTCTGGGGTGGCGGCGTGTCAGGCAGCGGCTTCAGAGGCAGGGTCTGAGACGGTATCGTCGGAGGTGGCGGCTGCTGAGACGTTGCGGACGCGATCATCAGGAGCGCGAAGACGATCGTGACACCCAGGGCACGGGAAGCGGACCGCACGGCCATCGAATCCTCCTCGGCAGGCGTGGGTATCCTAGCCTAATTCAGTGGGAAACAGCCACGAACGGCGGTCGAAGTAGATCAGCGACAGGGCCACGGTGTCCACCAGGCCGTGACACACGATGAGCGGCCAGAGGTTCCGCCGGCTCACGAAATACAGGATCGCCAGCAGCGCGCCAATACTGCCCGTGGCAATGACGCCCGCCCACCCCTGGTACCCGTGCGCCAGACCGAACAGGCTGCTGCTGATCAGGAGGGCCGCCGCACGCGCTGCCGACGACTCGCCGGTGAGGTCCAGGATTCGCCGAATCATGTAGCCGCGGAACACCATCTCTTCACCGAACGCCGCCAGCGTCCATGCCTGCGCGAGCCGCATCGAGAACGCGCGGGCATCGCCCCCTTCGCCGAGCGCCGAGAGATCGACGGGAACGCCGGCGAGGCGTTCGGCAGCCGGGACGATGACGAAGCGCACTGCGACGAGAATGACCGTGGTGGCAGCGACCGCCTGGATCAAGGTGCGGGAAACTGATGCTGGCTTCTGCAGCCCCAGGTCCGACCAGCCGAGACCACGAAGCCAGAGCGATTGCGAAGCGATCAGAAGGAGCAGGATCAGCCGCTCGACGGAGAACCAGCCATATACGACAACCAGAACGACGATGGCCAGTTCGGCAACGAGCCCGCTGCGCTGGCGATCGATCATTTGGTCAGGAACTTGTCGCGCTGGGCCTTGTCCAGCTTCTCGGTCGCATACCGCGCCATCGTCCGCGGCATCCGGGCGGCGTGGCGTTCGAGAAATGTGAGGAGGGCGCCGCGATCCTTCTTGCCGGCCTCGCGCAGCCACGAGCCGGTGGCCTTCTGGACGAGATCGTGGCCGTCCTCAGCCAGCAGCTCCGCGATCCTGAAGGTATCTGCCACGTCGCCGGCGCGAATGAAATAGTACGTGCTGACGATGGCCGTCCGGCGTTCGGAGGGATGCTTCGATCTTGCGAGGCGATACAGCACTTCGCGCTGCTTGTCGGCCAGGTAGCCGCCAACCACGTACCGGAGCCGCACGATCGACAAGGTCCCAGGTGTTGATGCGATTGTGGCGCTTCATGTAGAGGTCGAAGAGCGCTTTCCGGTGCGCCGCGGCGGTCGATTTCGCGCGCGCCTGGAAATCCATGACGCTCACCGCGCCAAGCCGGACTTCGTAGAACGGACTGTCGAGCAGCTTGTCGATTTCCGTCAGCGAGAGGCCGGTGAACTTTTTGGCGATCGGGAATACTTTGCCAGGGGTGATGCCCATGATCTTGTTGTCGCGCGCCCGGCCGTCATCTCCTCTGAAAAAGCGCGCGACCTTGTCGACCTGATCGCGGGAACTCGAGGCTTTGAGCTCTTTGATGAATTGCTGCGCGGTTTGTGTTTGATTCATGGCAAGTTCACGATCCTCTACGAGCCTTCGCGATCGCGCGCGGCTTGCTCCAACAGAATCGCACGGATGCGTACGGGCATCTGCTCGAGCAGATTGCGTCCGCCCTCTGTCGCTCGCAATTGATCCGGCGCCAGGAACGAGATCGCGATCGCGTTCGTGATCTCCGGACTGACCCGCGGCTCGTCCAACGTCCCATCCAGAAAGACGCACACTCGATTCGCCAACTCCATGTCGCCTGAGTCGAGCGAGCGAAGGACCAGTTCTGCGAGGAGTGCCATTTGAACGTGAAGCACGCCGGCTGAGCTGACGAGATCTTGCCTCAGACCGGGAAATGCGTCGATGACGTCACGGCTGAACCGCTCGTTTCCGTACGTATCAACGAGTACGCCGTTGTCATCGGGAAGCGGAGTATCCATCAGTCGACGTCCTCGGTCTTGACACGGTATCTGACATACACGCAGCCGTTCTTGAACCGGCGGCATTCTGTCAGCTCGAGATCGATCTGCCGCGTCATCTGATGAAACAAGGGTATCCCTTTTCCCAGCAGCACCGGGTGGATGTTCAACCCGATCTCGTCGATCAATCCTGCTTCGAACAGCGAACGCGCCAGCTCGCCACCGCCCATCACGCAGATATCCTTGCCCTCCTGCTGCTTCAATCGCCGGACAAACGCGGCGGCGTCCTCGCTGACGATGGTGACGTTTCCACCGGGCTTCGGCTGGAGCGTGCGGGAGAAGACATAGGTCTTCATGCCGGGATAACCGTCTGCCTGACCGCTCCGCACCACCACTTCGTAGGTCTTCCGTCCCATGATGACGGTATCGATCGTGGTCCAGAACTCTGCCGAGATGGCCGCCACTTCGTCGCCCCACATCAGCCAGTCCACGCCGTGGTCGGGACGGGCGATGAAGTTGTCCACGCTGTTGCCGCCACCGAAGACGGTCTTTCGCATTACAGCATCTCCCTCATCAGGCGGACCTGGGATACATGGTTCGGCCGCCGACGACAGTCCGGGCAATCTTGATGTCCTTGATCTGATTGGGATCGACCGAGTGCGGGTCCTGCTCGAGTACCACGAAGTCAGCGAGCTTGCCGGCGGTGATCGAGCCCTTGATTGCTTCCTCGGACGAGGCGCGGGCGCCGTTGATGGTTCCGATGCGAATCGCCTCGTCGATGGTGACTCTCTGGTTCGGTCCCCATTCACGTCCGCGGTAGTCGCGGCGGGTGACCATGCTCTGAAGCGCCATGAGCGGCTCGAACGGACCTGGCCCGTAGTCGGACGCGCCGGGAACCGCGATGCCGGTATCGAGAAACGACCGATGCGCGAACATCCAGCGCAGCTTGTCGTCGCCGTACTCGCTCCACTTTTCGCCGTGATAGTAGACGTAGGTCCAGAACGGCGTCGGAATGCAGCCGCAGGCCTTGATGCGCTTCAGCAGATCCGGGTTCACCAGTGTGCAGTGTTCGATCCGGTGACGCCGGTTGGCATCGGGCCAGCGCTGCAGGACGCGCTCGTACGCCTTCAGCACCATGTCGATCGTCACATCGCCGTTGGCGTGGATGCCGATCTGAAAGTCGTTTCGGTGCCCGTCCTCGACCGCTTCGTCGATCTCCTTCTGGGTCATGGTCAGGATGCCGTAGTCTTTCGTGCCGACGTACGGCGTGCTCATGCGCATCGTTCGCTCGGATGCCGATCCGTCGGCGCCGTACTTCAGGCCGCCGATCCTGATCCATTCGTTGCCGAACCCGGTGTGAATCCCCGCCGCCTTCAGGCCGCGCACGATTTCGCCGCCGCGGATCATGAGGTAGGCACGATGTCGAAGGCCGCCCGCGCGGTGGGCGTCCTCGTAAGCGAGCAGCCGCGCGCGGCCCGCACCGGCATCGTGCACGGACGTGAGACCGGCAGCCGTCAGCAGCGACGAGATGTGCACCATTCCGTTTCTTGCGCGCTCCCGTGATTGTTCGGGCGTGAATTGCTCGCGCCGGCCGACGCGGTCGAGAACGGAGCGCGCCTCCTCGGCGGCGCGGCCGGTCAGCTCGCCGGCTTCGTCGCGAAAGAACCGACCGTGCTCCGGATCCGGGGTCTGCCGCGTGATGCCGGCCAGCTCCAGGGCCTTGCTGTTGTACCAGCTCGTATGGCCGCCCCGGTGGTTCACGACGAGCGGATGCTCTCGCGTCACCTCGTCGAGGTGCTTTCTGTGCAGCGTCACGTCGAGCTTCGTGTCGTCGAACATGTGGCCGCTGACCCAGAGTCCAGGCGGAGTCTCGGCTGCCTTCTTCCGCAAGGCCTGCTGCAGTTCCTTGACCGTGCGCACGTTCGCGTTGACCTCGTAGAGTTCGTTGATGCCGCTCGGATGGCAGTGCGTGTCGATGAAGCCGGGGAGGATCGTCATCTGCTGCGCATCGACGACCTCGGTGCGCCGCGCCGCCAGGTTCCTGACATCGCTCGTGCTCCCGACTGCCACGAACCTGCCGTCCTTGACGGCAAACGCCTCGGTTTTTGGCAAACCATCGTCCACGGTGTAGACGCGGGCGTTGATGACGATGAGATCTGGATCGATCGCGAGGGCCGGGGCAGTTGTTTGAGAGTGCCACCCGCCTTCGTACGGCGGCAGCGCCGCGCCCGCAAGGAGGCCGGAGAGGCCCAGGAATTCCGATCGGGAGATTCTGCTCATTCCAGATTCCTCATTACTCAACGTGCGACGTGCTTGCGTGCTACGCCTGAACCGCGACGATCCTGAAGCCGATGTGATCCGATCGGCGCTCGGGCTCATAGCGAAGCCGCAACGCCGATCGGCAGAACACGCCGTCATCATTCCACGCCCCGCCGCGGCGAACGCGCGAGTATGTGCCGTCGCGATTAACCGTGCCTCGAGTGGCGTGCAGATCCGGGTCGACGCCTCCAGGCAGCCGTGAGTGATACCAATCCCGGCACCATTCGAAGACGTTCCCGTGCATGTCGCAGATGCCCCAGACATTCGGCGGATAGCTCCCGGCGCGGGTGGCTCGCCGTGCTGCCGGGCCATCGGGACCTCCGTTGTACAACGCGCCCGCGAAGTTCGCGTGGGTGCGGCCCAGCGCGCCGCCGAACGACGTCGCCGTCACCGCTCCCGCACGGCTTGCGTACTCCCACTGGGCCTCGGTCGGCAGGCGGAACTCCCAGTCGGCCGCGAGCGCACCCGATTCGCGCGCGGTCCGAGTCAATGCCGTGCAGAATCCTTCCGCTTCGGTGAAATTGACCCAGTAAACCGGAACGTCGTCGCCGATGCCCCATTCCGGCGCGGGCGGCTTGTCGGGAAACGGGCCGGCGATCTTGCGCCATTGCGATTGCGTCACTTCGAACTTGCCGATCCAGAAGCCCCTGGTCAGCGTGACGTCGACCTGTGCCTCATCGGCACGGTGGCCGATCTCGCTCGCCGGACTGCCCATGGTAAAGCGGCCCGCAGGACACCAGCGCAATGCCACGCCAGCCACCTCACGCTGTTCGCCCGCCGCGACGCCGCGAAACGACTGCCGTCCGGCGATGGATGTCAACGGCGACAAGGCCGCGATTCCTGCGGCGCGCAGGATCGAGCGCCGCGATACCAACGGCGCCGCAACCGCCGGACTCAACGGTTTACGCACGGCCAATCCTAATCCGCGTAAACCCCTGCTGTCCGCTCCATCGTCTAAGAGAGCGGGAGGGGGACCGCATGAACGTCTGGACACAGCTGGCAACCGATTTCCGGCACTCGCTGCGACGGCTGCGCGACGCACCGTGGTTTGCGGGCATTTGCATCACGACCCTTGCGCTCGGGATCGGCGGCAACACCGCTGTGTTCACGTTGATCGATCGCGTGATGCTGAAGCCGCTGCCGGTTCTCAGGCCCGCGGAGCTATACCGGCTCGGCGACACCGATCAGTGCTGCGTCAACACGGGCCTTCCCGGATCGTTCGCGCTGTTTTCCTACGATCTTTATCTGCATCTGCGGGAATCGGCGCCGGAGTTCAGCCAGCTTGCCGCATTCCAGGCGAACACGCGCGCGGTGACCATCGGCCGGCCGGACAGTGAGGCGCCTGGCGAGACCCTGACCGGCTCGTTCGTCTCCGGCAACTACTTCCAGATGCTGGGCCTCTCCCCTGCCGCCGGCCGGCTGGCGCAGCCGTCGGACGATCGCCCGGGCGCCGCACCGGTTGCGGTCATCAGCTACCGCGCATGGACGGAGCGCTTTCAGCGGCGCGCGGATCTCGTTGGAAGCACGGTGCTGCTGAATGGCGTGGCCGCCACACTCGTCGGCGTGACGCCCGAAGGATTCTACGGAGAGACGCTGCGACCGGATCCGCCGGAGCTCTGGATCCCGCTGTCGAACGAGCCCCAGCTCCAGCCTGCGGCGCGGCTGATCGAAGCCAAGCCGTCACATTGGCTCTACATCATTGGACGGCTCGCGCCCGGCATGCCGACCGGAACGCTCGAAACGAAACTGACCGCACTGCTTCAGCAGTGGATCACGTCGACGCTCGAGCTGTCCGCCGACGATCGGAGCCGGATTCCGCAGCAGCACATCAAGATCGCGTCGGCGGCCGGCGGCGTGAGCAACATGCGCGACGAGGTCGCACCATCGCTCAAGCTGCTGCAGGCGGTGGCCGGCGCCGTGCTGCTCATCGCGTGCGCGAACCTGGCCAACCTGCTTCTCGCCCGCGGACTGTCGCGGCGGACGGAAATCGCGGTGCGCGTCGCGCTCGGCGCGCCGCGAAAGCGTCTGGCCGCGCAGTTCCTCGTCGAGAGCGTGGTGCTCGCGCTCTCCGGAGGCTTCGCCGGCCTGCTGGTGTCATTCGCGGGCGCCCGCGCGATCATCGACATGACGTTCGAAGGCGCGTCCGGCATTCCGGTGGAGCCGGCGCCGTCGCCGCTCGTCCTCGGCTTTGCCTTTTTCGTGTCGCTTGCGACCGGCGCGATCTTCGGCGCGGCGCCGGCGATCATCGCCTCGCGCTCCGATCCGATCGACGCGATGCGCGCGGCGGGCAGAACGGCGAGCGAACGCGGATCGTGGCTGCGCCGATCGCTCGTCGCCCTGCAGGTCGCGCTGTCGCTCGTGCTGATCGCGTGCGCGGGATTGCTGGCGCGGAGCCTCGACAACCTGCAGCGGCAGGACTTCGGGTTCAGAACCGAGGGTCGCTACATCGCGAACCTGGCGCCGTCACTGAGCACGGTGCCCACACAGCAGCTCGAGTCGCTTTACGCGCGCCTGCAGGAGCGCATAGAGCGCATCCCCGGCGTCGCGAATGCTGCCATCTCGCTCTACAGCCCGATGTCCGGAGACAACTGGTCGTCCTCGATCACCGTGGACGGGCACGGAACCAGCGAACGCCTGAGCGCCTCGTGGAACCGCATTAGCCCTCGCTACTTCGATACCGTCGGCACGCCGGTGCTGCGCGGGCGGGTGTTCGACCAACGCGATCGCCCGGAGTCGCCGCTCGTCGCGATCGTGTCGGAAACGTTCGCCCGCAAGTTTTTCGCGGATTCCGATCCAATCGGCCGGCACATCGGATTCACCAACCGCACCGGCACCGGACTCCGCAACTTCGAAATCGTCGGCGTGGTCGCCGACGCAAAATACCAGGACGGCCGCCGGCCCGCGTATGCCACGTTCTTCCTGCCATTCCTGCAGCGCCCACCGGCCGCCTCGTCTGGGCTCGATCGATCGCACTACCCGCAGGCGCTGATCGTGCAGACCGCATCGGCGCTGCCGAACCTCGAGGCCGAGCTGCGCCGGGCCCTCGCCGACGTCGATCGGCGCGTCATCATCAGGAACTTCATGACGTTGCAGGCTCAGGTCGCCGGCAACTTCAACATCGACCGCCTGATCGCACGACTTACTGTCGCGTTTGGCGCGGTCGCCCTGCTGCTCGCCTGCCTCGGGTTGTACGGCGTCACCGCTTACTCGGTCTCCCGGCGGACGCGCGAGATCGGCATCCGCATGGCGGTCGGCGCGTCGCGGCAACAGGTGCTGACGACGGTGCTGAAGAGCGCGCTGGTGCAGGTGGCAATCGGCGTCGCGATCGGCGTGCCTGCCGTGTTCGGCGCCGCACGGCTGCTTCGCTCGACGTTGTTCGGCGTCAGCGAGCACGATCCCGCGGTGCTGGTCACGGCGCTGGCGGTTCTCGGCCTCTCGGCCGTCATCGCCGCGCTGATCCCGGCGCGGCGTGCGGCGACGATGGATCCGGTCAAGGCCCTGAGGGTGGAATAGCGCTGCCACGTGCGACGTCCTACGAGCGCACGTGCGGCGTGCGTCTTGGCACGTGCGACGTGTGACGTGCGAGGTGCTTACGCGCTACGTGCGACGAGGTGCGCCATCAATCCGGCCAGCGCGAGAGCGATCACTCCGGCGACCCTGAATTCCCACGCCCGCTCTGGTGCGACGCGCTGAAGGCCGCGCATTGAGACCTGCGGCAGGACGAAGCCGACGAACGATTTCACGATCTGCGCCCATCCGATGAGCGTGAGCACCATCGGCAGGCCCGTCCAGACGTTGTGAAACCCGACAATCATCGAGCCGAACACCAGGCTGAGAAAAGCATTCGCGAAGACGCCGGGCAGCCCCCTCTCACGCAGCACCACGAAGAAGTCGACCCACGCGCGGGGCTGGAACAAGTGCGAGAGGCCGATGATCAAAAACTGCACGCCGGCGAACATCTCGATCGACCGCTCCACGGGAGCCTCCCCTCAAAACTTGATGTGACGTGCCATTAGACCGGCACACACCAGCTGTCCAATCAGCCCCCGCATGACCTGGTGCTCAATCCCACCAGAGCATGATTTCGTACTGTCCGACGTGCATCACGAAATCACCGGGCGGCACGTCGCCAGGGCCTTCTTCTTCGCAGAACTCCTGCACGCGCCACCGCGCGTTGCCGGTCAACGGAAAGCGCACGAGGAGTGTATCCGCATACGGCTCGCCCGAGCCATCGACGCCTGGATCGTCGACCAGCACTTCGGTCGCGCCTTTCGCGTAGAGCGCTTCGACGAACGCGAGCGCGCGTTCGGTGGTCTGGAACCGGTTGGTTGCGAACGCGCTGTCGTTGGGGTTGCCGGTCAGCCATTCGCGCGCTTCGACGGGAGGATGTGTGGTGATCTGCATGCCCGCGAGCCGTGCGATGGCCGTGCCAATACGTTGGTGCCGCAATCGCTGCGGGATTCTGAACGACGGCACGGGGCACGTGCGGAATCTGCGCGGCGCGGGAATGTTGAGGGGTGCGAGAAACGGCAACTCGGTCCAGACCGAGTTGCATAGTCGCGGCGAAGGACAGCAACAACGTGCACGAAGCATCGGGGCATGATCGTTGCAGAGCGAAATCAACACAATCAAGTGGCTCAAGCCACGCGTGATATACGGGATATGGATCTCACACTCTCGTCGCTCACTCACCTGTCGGATGTAGACGTACTGCACGAGGTCAAACGGCTCGTGCATCGCGAACGTCAGGCAACCGCACGGCTGATTGCGGCGCTGATGGAGGTCGATGCCCGCAGCCTCTATCTGGCCGAAGGATGCTCATCGCTGTTCACCTATTGCACACAGGTACTGCATCTGTCCGAGCACACTGCGTACGGCCGCATCCAGGCGGCGCGCGCCGCGCGACGGTTCCCTGTCCTTCTCGAACGGCTGGCGGACGGCTCGATCAACCTGACGACCGTCGGGCTGCTCGCTGCGCACTTGACCGCCACGAACTGCGATGAAGTGTTGCATCAGGCGCGTCATCAACCGAAGCGCGTGGTAGAAGAAATCGTCGCGAAGTTGCGGCCGAGGCCGGACGTGGCGAGCTCGGTCCGAAAGCTGCCGGCGCCGAAGCGGCGAGTGGCCGCCCAGGTTCAGCACGGCGCGGTCATACGGTCAGCCGCTGTACCCGACGCCGTGTCATCCGCGACACCCCAACCGGCAGCGCCGGCCGTTGCGGCACCCGCTTTGTCCACGCCCTCGACCGTCTCGCCGCTGGCACCGGAACGATACAAAGTTCAACTGACGGTCAACCGCGCGACGTACGAGAAGCTGCGACGGGCGCAGGATCTCTTGCGACATCGCGTGCCGAATGGTGATCCAGCGGAAATCTTCGATCGCGCGCTCAGTGTGCTGCTGGAGAAGTTGGAGCGGGAGAAATCTGCAACCACGGACGCGCCGCGCCATGCCCGCCAGCGCACACCGGGAACGCGCCACATCCCTGCCGCGATCAGGCGAGCGGTATGGACGCGCGACGGCGGTCAATGCGCGTTTGTCGGGCGTCAAGGCCGCTGCACCGAGCGCGGTCTGCTCGAATTTCACCACGTGCAGCCGTATGCGGCGGGTGGTGAGGCAACGGTTGAAAACATCCAGCTCAGATGTCGAAGCCACAACATCTACGACGCCGAGCAGTTCTTTGGGGCGCTGTTTGTTCGGGAAACCGCCGTGGACCATTCCAGCTGCTCGCCCGACTCCGTCCAGCCCTTCAACGGTCCTCCGCGAGCACGTACAAGTACGCAACGACAACCGACACGAGCAGGCCCGTCAGCAGAATAGCCAGGAACACCAGCAACAATCCCCAGCAACTGATTCGTCCCACGGGGTGGGCGCGGAGAGTTTTGAAGATGTACTGCCCATCGTTCTGACGGGGCGCGCCGTTGGCTTCGAGCGCGGCACGGACGTTGGCCGGCAATGCGCGCCATGTCCCTCGCTTTACACGGCGCGGAAATGATTCGACTAGTGACTGCCAGCCGGCCCGCGAATAGCGGCGGACGAACTGCGTGATGGCTGCGTCGTATTGGGGACGACGTACGCCGGACAGAAACAAGAACTTGCCCGCCTCCGAGTAGTCGCCAATCTGCAGCAGAACGACTCCGAACTGCTCGTACAGCTGAGTGCTGAAGGGACTCGATTTGACGCGCCCCGACAGGATTTCGCGCGCGCGCCCCAAATTGCCGTCCGACAGCGCTGTCTGGAGCTTGTCCCGCTTATTCACAACAACACATAGACGGAAGATTCAATGTTGCAGATTTTGGCAATGTTGGCCATCCTGGCGCTCTTGGCAATTCAAGTCAGCTTGGTCGCGTGGGACGCCACGACCAGCCACTTGCCCGATCGGCGGACGAACACGTCCGTGAATCGCAGCCGCACGGTTACCGCCGACGGTCCCGCGGTCGTCGCGGTCGTACGCCCGGTCACGACCGCGGCGTCACCAAACACCCGCACGGCGAGATCGTCGATTTCGACCGACGCGATCGGGGTCTCGCCCGACTTGCAGGTCGCGACCGCCTGCGCCCTGGTGATCACCTCGCCCGTGATGTGGATGACGGACCAATCCGGCGCCAGCATCGCGGCCCACCCGTCGCAGTCCCCCTTCTTGTAGGTCGTGGCGAGCTGCTGCTCGATGCGCGTCAGCTCCCTCGTAACGGCGCTCGCGTCGACCTGAGAAAGCAAGAAGACGAGTGCGAGCATCGCGTGCATGGATGCCTCCGGCTTCAGCGCTCTGATGATTTCGCGTACTTCTCGGCGCCCAAGAAGTGCAGCGAGACGTAGGGCACGTCGCCGACGACCCAGCTGTCGTGCGGCACCGGCGGAATGTAGAACAGCTCGCCCGCCTTCAACTCGATCACGCGCCCGTCGTCGAACGCGGCCGTCGCCGTGCCGGCGAGCACCAGGCCGACGTGCTCGACCGTGCAGCGCGTCGCACCGACGAGCGGCCCGACGTGAATCGACCATTTCCAGCCAGGCTCGTACGTCGCGCGGCCGATGGTGACGCCGCCGAGCGTCACGATCTCGAACCGCCCCTTAGCGAGTACGCGTGTCTCATCGGGCGTCTCGAAGCGTTTGAGGATGACGTCCATCATTGTGCGTGTCATTCTAATCCCCGGCCGGATGATCACCCTCGACCAGCTTCGGCGGCATGCTGCCGCCCGGACGTTCTTCACACCCACTACCCTGCCGCGCGCAATCGAGCGCTGCGGCTTCGTGCAGGCCGACCCAATCCGCGCACCGGCACGCGCGCAGGACCTGACCCTGCGCCACCGCGTGCGCAATTACCGCGCCGGCGACCTCGAGCGCCGATACGCCCGTTTGCCGATCGAGGAAGACACGTTCGTGAACTACGGCTTCATGCCCAGAACGGTGCACGCGCTCATGCATCCGCGCGATTACGCCGACGACTGGCCGGCTGCTAAGAAGCGGCGGGCCCGGCTGCTGCTCGAATACGTTCGCGGCCGTGGCGAGGTGCATCCGCGCGAAGTCGATGGCCACTTCTCGCACGGCACCGTCGTCAATTACTGGGGCGGATCGTCGAATGCGACGACCCACCTGATGGACCAGATGCATTACGCCGGACTGCTGCGCGTGGTGCGCCGGGACGCGGGCATCCGGATCTATGCGGCGCGGGAGCCAGCGCCGCCGCCCACGACGGCCGCGGAGCGCGACGCGCGACTCGACGCCCTCGTCGACGTCGTCGCCCACGCGTATGCGCCGCTTCCGGCTGTGACGCTGGCGCACCTCGTGGCGCGTCTGAGATACGCCGCCCCCCAATGGGCGGACGAGCGGAAGCGCGCACTGCGTCGCGCGCGCGAACGGCTGGCGCATGCGCGAGTGGACGGGGTCGACTGGTTCTGGCCCGCCACTGAGCGTCCGCAGACGGCATCGCCGCCGGATGTCGTGCGCCTGCTGTCGCCCTTCGATCCGCTGGTCTGGGACCGCCCGCGGTTCGAGCTGCTCTGGGGCTGGCCCTACCGGTTCGAGGCCTACACGCCGGCCGCGAAGCGACGGCTCGGCTACTACGCGCTCCCGCTGCTCTGGAAGGATCGCGTGATTGGCTGGGGGAACCTGACGGTCAGAAACGCGGTCCTGCAGACGACGATCGGGTACACGGACGCACAGCCTCGCGATCGCTCGTTCAAGCGGGAGCTGGACGCGGAAATCGAGCGGATGGGCGTATTTCTCGGGTTGGACGGATAGGAATCAGCGTATCGACAGCACGAATACCAGACCCACCAGGCCGAGAATTCCGCCGAGGACGCTGACCATCAGCCAAAAGTGAGGCCAGCCCAGCTGAAGCGATCCGTTCCGGAACGTCCGCCGACCCGGCGAACGCCCTGCTTCGACATGCGTCAAACTGTGTGCGGTCATTACGGCACCTCGCTGCGATGCTCCAACCTATCTGACACCGGAAAAGCGCCGCTGTTCCCCTTCGCGTAAACCCGCCCGTCGTGCCGCCCGGCGGCGGCGGTAGCTTCTGAACTGGACGATGACGGCGATCGACATGAATCCAATCGCTGCCCACATGAACCCCTCGAGGTCGCGTCGAAGGTAGGCGATCCCCTGCAGCAGGTACGCGGTGCCAAACGCGATCGTCGACCAGCCTTCGTCCAAGTCTGGGATCCGTCCGGAAATACCGACAAGGCCAAGCAGAAGTATGAGCGCTCCGAAGCCGAGGAATATCCACGCAACCGCCTTGGTGTCCATTCGGCGTGGCGGGGTCCTGACCGTTCCTTTCGCCGCCTCCTCTCCAGGCTTGAACAGCCAGCGCAGCGCGGTGATCGCGGCCGGGTGATAGATTGTCGCGTGGGTCTCGCCCAGCATGCGCTCGTAGTGCCATGTCAGATTTGGCGGCGCGTTCTTGCGAAGCACTCCGGTCAACTGGCGCGTCAAGCCGTCGCGATCGTCGACGCTCGCGGCGAGATAGAGCACCTTCTTGCGATCGCTCGCGGGCACCCGGCCTTTCAGCAGTCCGCCGTCGTTCCACCACACACTCGGATCGAACGCGATGTAGGTATCGAACATGTCCGGCTCGAGGAAGAGCGTCTCGACGACGAACAGGCCGGCCAGAGACTCGCCCATGATCGCAGTCTCCGACGCCGTCCGATACCTGGCGTTGACCGCTGGCATCAGCTCCGAGCGGATGAAGGTCCGAAACGCCGCGGAGCCGCCGACCTGCGGCGCGATCTTCTTGTCCTCGTCGTTGCTCGTCGGACCCGTCAGGTCTCGACGACGCTGCGTATTCTCGATGCCGACGAGTACGAACGGCCGCATCGAGCCGTTGCCCACGAGCACCTGCACCAATCCCGCGACGTGGAGGAAGTCTTCGGCCATCCCGCCGTCCGGCATGTAGAGGACCGGCAGCCGCATGTCAGGTGACTGCGAGTACGGCGGCGGCAGGTAGACATTGATGCGCCGGACTTCGTTGAGGACCTTGGACTCCAGCGTGAACGTCTCGCCGATCGTGAGAGGCGCTGGCGGGCTAGCCGGTACAGCGGCGGTCTGCGCCCATGTTGAGGCCGCCATCGACGTCAACACCAAGGACACGCAGACAAGCCGTTTCACAGCAATTAGAATACTCTGCCAATGTGGAAGACGCCTGGCCTGCTGGCGGCCGTCACCCTGGCTGCCGCCGCGATCAATTCTGCAAGCCGGCCGACCGCGGCCCAGACGCCGGCCCCTGCCTGGCCGCAATGGCGCGGACCGCTGGCGACTGGCGAAGCGCCAACCGGCGATCCGCCAACGCGTTGGAGTGAGACCGAGTCTGTCCGCTGGAAGGTGCCGGTCCCGGGCAGCGGCGCCTCCACGCCCATCGTCTGGGGCGACACCATCTACCTGCAGACGGCCGTTCCGATCGGCGACGTCAAATCCACCAAGCAGAATTTCACCGTCGACTTTCAGCGTACCGGCGAGAGCGTCTATTACGGGCAGTCCTACGTGCAGTCGCGCCAGGATCAGGCCTTTCAGCTGCTCGCAGTCGACCGCGCGACCGGCGCGACACGATGGAGCAAGACGCTTCGCGTCGAGCAGCCGGTGGAGGGACGCCACCCGACCAACACGTGGGCGTCAGCATCGCCGTCGACTGACGGCGAGCACATCATCGCCTTCTTCGGCTCGCGCGGGCTGTATGCGCTGACGATGAAAGGCGACCTGGTGTGGGCGAAGGATTTCGGCGAGATGGACACGCGCAACGGATGGGGCGAGGGCGCCTCGCCGGCGCTGTTCCGCAATCGCGTCGTCCTCACGTGGGATCACGAAGGCGCGTCGTTCATCGTCGTGCTGGACAAGGCGACCGGCAAGGAGCTGTGGCGCCGCGAGCGCAAGGAGCCGACGACCTGGGCGACGCCGTTGATCGTCACCTTCGGCGGCCGCACGCAAATCATCACCAACGGCACCAATCACGTCCGGGGCTACGATCTCGAGTCGGGCACCGAGTTGTGGGAAGGACCGGGACTGACGTTCAACTCGATTCCGTCGCCGGTGTTCGCGAACGGCGTCGCCTATCTGACGAGCGGCTTCTCCGGCAGCGCGCTGGTGGCAGTCGACCTCGCAAAGGCCAACGGATCCATTTCGACGGGAGCTGGGCTCTTGTGGAAGCGCGATCGCGACACGCCGTACGTCGCGTCACCGCTGCTCTATCGCGGCTCGCTCTACTTGTTCAAACATCTGTCCGGGATCATGACGGTGATCGACGCGACGTCCGGCGAGGTGCTCCACGGGCCCGCGCGCATCAACGAGATTCCGGATCTGTATGCCTCCCCGGTCGCCGCCGCCGGCCGCATCTACATCGCCGGACGGGACGGCGCCATCGTCGTCCTCAAGCACGGCGCGCCGCCCGAAACGCTTGCGGTCAACAGACTCGACGACGGATTCGACGCGTCGCCGGCGATCGTCGGCGACGAGCTGTATCTTCGCGGGCGCAAGGCGCTCTACAGGATCTCCGCGAAGTAGGCGCGTCCGAGGAGTGGTTTCAGCGGAGGTAGGGCGCCACGTTGGCGGCGATCTGATTGAACTCCTGCTCGGTGAGCGGCAGCCGTCGAAACGCCGCCCATCCTTCACGCGGCGGCAGATTGGGGCCGACGATCGCGTCGGAACCGTAGAGGATCCGCGCGACTCCAACCTGACGAATCCGTTTCGCGAGGAGCGCTGCGTTCGACGCCGTGATCTTCAGGTCCGCAACGGACGTGACGTCGAACCACAGGGTTCGCGTCCGCGGGTCGCCCTTCGCAACAGCTTCTGCCAGCACTGCCATGACGCTGTCCGCGGCGGGGTCGTCGCCGGGGCCGCTGCCGGCAAGATGCGCCACCTGCACGGGAATGTCCGGAACCAGCGGCAGGAGCTGGTCGAGGAAAACGCGCGCCTGCGCGGGGCCATAAGGCCGGTTCTTCGAGATCGAGGCGCGCAGGTGCACCACGATGGCCATCTTGTGTTCGTTGGCCGCGCGAAATACCCGCCGCAGCTGCTCCAGATGCTCCGGCACGTCCAGCTGCACATCCGAGTTGCCAAAGTGGAGCTTGATGCCGTAGCGAAGATTCGGTTCCTTGGCGCAGCGGGCGAGCTCGTCCAGCGTGTACCCCTTCAGCGGATTGAATCCGCAAAAGGCCCGCAGGCGCTCCGGGTACTGCCGCGCCTGTGCACCCGTCCAATCGTTCTCCGCCCGGACCTTCGCGTACTCGTCGTCGACCTTCCGCGACGGGCTGCCATACATGTAGGCGAGCGACAGCAAGACGGCGCGCTGGATGCCCGCCGCGTCGAGGTGGGCGATGACGTCACGCGCGGTGATGACCGGGAACTTGATCGATTCGGCGCCGAGGAGCTTCGCGATGGCGGAACTTGCCACATGCTGATGGTGATCGGCCACCGGCGGGCGCTGCTGCGCCGCCACACCGGCGCACAGCCCGAGAGCCACGAACAGAGCAACGCACCCTCGCATACGGTTATCTGCGCATCTCGACCACGATGACTTCGATGGGTGACGTGCCGCGGTTCATATCGCCATGCTGTTCGCCCGCGGGGTCCGCGTCAAGCCAATATGCCTTGCCCGTCTCCCACGTCATCTGCTTCGTCGTCTTGCCGCTGCCGTCGACGACGTCCAGGGTGCCGCCGCGAAGCGCGACAATCGTGCGGCCGAACTCATGCCGGTGGAGGTTCAGCGGCTGGTTCGGGAGGATGATTGATTTCCAGACGCGGACGTGCGCGTTCTCGAACTGGGGCTCGCGGCGCGTCTGCGGGACCTGTTGCTGCGCCGAGCCGGCCGCCACGCCGAGCGCGAATACGACCGCCAACACTCCGCAAGGCATCCATTTCCGTTTCATGTCAACTCCACGCCATCAGGACAGGCAAAAGACAACGCGCGCGCGCCATCGCGACGAACACGCCGATCACGACGATCACGAAGAACTTACGCGATTCGGAGGGTCAGGGCCGGATCACAGCCGAGAGGCCGGTACGAAGGCGCAGCGCCGTCCAAGTATCTCAAATCGGCGGCGCTTGGCGATAAACGGCAGGTTTTTTTTTGGAAGGTCGCTACTCGTCGTCCTGGCTGCGCCCGATGCCCCAGCCAGCCAGCGCACCGATGCCCGCGCCGACGCCGCCCCACACGAGCACGGCGGTTTCGCGGCCGGGAATCCCGCCGGGATCGCTTGAGAGGTAGATCATCGCGGCGGTCGCGCCGAAGCCGACCATGGCGCCGGTCCAGACAGGATGGCGTTCGACCCAGGAGCGGTCGTCGCGCGTCGCGGCCTGCGCGGCCTGCCGCGCTTCCGTCCGCGACGGTGGAGGGATGTTCGGCCGAAGCGAGGCCTTCAGCAGCGGGCCGTCCTGTCGCACGGGCTCGGGTTTGCGCTCGCGCGTTTCGGCGACGGCCGGCGCGGTGTGCACGGCCATCATGGCAACCGTCAGCGCCGCAACAATCCTCTTCATCAGCGCCTCCATTCAGCCTGCCGCCGGCTGTTTCACTGCAGACAGACTGGCGAAGCAAGGGCTGCACCATGGTGAAGCCCAGGTAGAGCGCTGGTTTTTCGTGATGGGGATTACGGATTCGTGCGGGTGGTTACGACGCGGGCTGCGCTCCGGTGACGGGGAATGCGGTCAGGACACGCTCCAGCGAACGACAGATCGGAGGCAGGCATGTCTGATCGACCTCGAACTCAAAGTGAAGGCGATTGCCACCTGGCTGATCCTGCGCTTCGCCGGTCACGTGAATATGTCCAACGCCGTCGCCAGTCAGCGATAACCCGAGCTGGCCTTCCATGGTCGAGAACGCGGCCGTGCCCTCGAGGGTCTCGACGAGGTTCTCGAGCTCCTCGAGAAACGCCTGAAATTCTTCCGACCGCAGGCTCGCCTCGAAGCCGCCGCGAAAGCCGCCCGCCGTCAGATCAATCCTGCAGACGATCCAGTTGCCATCCCAGTAGTCGAACAGTCCGGGATGCTGGCGTCCCTGAGGCTGGATGAGGACGCGCTGTCCGTCCGGATCGCCGATGAGGATGTCTGTGCTGTCAGCCAATTCCGTTCAGCTCCCGCAATCAGGCCAGACCGCGGATCCTGAGCACGCCCATTCCAGCGAACACAGCAGAACACTCGACGGCGCGTTCATGCGAAACGGCTTGCTTACTTCCCCGCGAACGCAGAGGCCGTCATCGCGAACACCACGCTCTCGCGGCCACTCACGGCATCACGGCGCATCCCCACGCGCACGCCGCCGATTCTCTCCACCGCCCGCTGCGACCGGAGGTTGTTCGGACCGACCAGAAACACCACCCGGCTGACGAACTGAAACGCGTGAGTCAGCATCAGACGCTTCATCTCGCCGTTGTAGCGTCCGCCCCAGTGGCTCCGCACGAGAAACGTCCACCCGATCTCGACTTCATCAGCCGCGCTGTCGTACCCGAAGTAGCGGGAAGAGCCGAGGACCGCGCCGGTCGTGTTGTCGATCGCGATCAAGGCGCCGCCGGACGCCATGGCCTCCTGAAAGAACTTCCTGAAGCCATCCGGATCGGATCGTGTCTTGTCAGGATGCTGCTCCCAGATCAGCGGGTCGGACGCGGCGGCGCGCAAATCGTCATAGTCGTCCTGCCGCAGCGGCCGCAGCATGAGCAGGTCGCCGCGAAGAACCGGTTGAAGATCGAATGTCATTGCTGCTTCTTGCTCACGCTCCACGACCCGCTCACGACCTCACTGCCGCTGGCCTTATCGAGGAGCGACCACGCGCCCGTCGCCTTGTCGCCGTCGAATGTCGCGTCCAGTGCGACCTCGTTCGCCGGATCCGGCGTGAAGTCGTACTTCGCGGTCATCTTCTTGCCGTCGAACGCGAGCGACTTGAACGTCGCGCTGTATGTGGGTTCGCCAGTGACCGACACCTTGCCGGTGAAGGTGCCGTCCTTGCTCTTCTCGAGCGTCATCTCGAAACCGCCGCTCGAGCCGGCGCCCTCCCACGATCCCGACCATGTCCCGACGTATTGTTCACCGGGCGGGGGGCCCTCGCCGCGCTGCGTCGCCGAAACGATCGCGCTGAACAGGACCAGCAACAAGACGACCCCGTATCGATTTCGCACAAGTTCCTCCTGACGGTTACTGCGATCGCAACGCGATAACCGGATCGACGCTCGCCGCCCGCCTCGCCGGCAGGTAGGCAGCGGCCGCGGCCACGGCCATCATCACCACCAGCACCGACACGATCGTCACGGGATCCGACGGCCGAACGCCGAAAAGCTGGGACGCGATCAGCCTCGACAGGCCGAGCGACGCGCCGATCCCGACGAGCACGCCGGCGGCGGTCAGGGTGATCCCGTGGCGCATCACCATCCGCGACACGTCGGCCTGTCGCGCGCCGATGGCGATACGGATGCCGATCTCGCGCGTGCGCTGCGACACCGAGTAGGCCATCACTCCATAGATACCGAGCAGTGCGAGCGCCGTCGCGATCGTGCCGAACGACACGAGCAGGCGCATGACGAACTGACGCTGGGCGACGCCGGCCTCGATCAACTGCGTCATCGGGCGAACCGAGTAGACCGGCAGATCGGGATCCACGAGCCTGATTTCGCGCGCAACGCTCTCGCCGAGACTCACCCCGCCCTGAGCGAGCCGGGAATCGGGCGAGTCGAAGGGCCTGGTCCGAATCAGCAGAGCCATCGACAAATCCGACGACTGCTCGAGCGATCGATAGAGGATCGGCTGCGGCGGTTCGGTAAGCCGGCGGTTGAGGACGTCCCCCGCCACGCCGACGACCGTCATCCACGGCGCATCGGGATCGAAGCGAAGCCGTCCGCCCAGCGGATCTCGGCCCTTCCAGAACATGCGCGCCGCCGTCTCGCTGATGACCGCCACCGGCTCGCTGCCGGCGACGTCGGACGGATTGAAGGATCGTCCCCTGACAATCCGCACGCCAATCGTGTCGAAATAGCCTGGCGACACCTGGTAGTTCTGGATCACCGGACGCCCTGTCGCCTCGGCGGCGTCGAGGCCGTCGACCTCGATGAACACCGGCGGATTGAAACCGCCCAGCGGAATCTGCGACGACATCGCCGCCCGTTCGACGCCTGGCAGCTCCGACACACGTCGCAGGGCCTCGCGATAGAAGAGCACGCGGCGGGCGGCATCGAGATAGTCCCCGCTGGATCGATCGTTCGGCCTCGGCAGCGCGATCCGGGCGGTGACCAGATGATCGGTCTCGAAGCCGACCGGCACGTTCAGCAGGCCGACGACCGTTCGGATCAGAAGACCGGCGCCGACGAGCAGGACCGTCGCCATTGCCACTTCCGCAGCGACGAGAACGTCGCGCGCGCGGCCCGAGCGGCTGTCGGCGCTGCGTCCCGCACCGCCGGCTTTCAGCGCCGCAAACGTTTCGATGCGCCGCATGTCGAGCGCCGGGACGAACGCAAACACCACCGTGACCGTGAGCGAGATGGCGGCCGTCACGAGGAGCGCGGTGAAATCGAGCGCGACGTTCTCGATGCGCGGCAGCTGTCCCGGGGCGAGCGCCAGCAGCCCGCGCAGGCCCCACGATGCGACCAGCACGGCGATCGCACCGCCGGCGGCCGCCAGCAGCGCGCTCTCGATCGCCAGCTGCGAGATCAGGCGTCCTCCGCCGGCGCCGAGCGCCTGACGGATCGCAATCTCCTGCCGCCGGCCAATCGAACGCGCGAGGAACAGGTGCGCGACGTTCACGCACGCGACCAGCAGCAGCAGGCCGACGCCAGCCAGCAGCACCAGCATAGGCGTGGCCACACCGCCGACGAGGTCGTTCTGCAGCGGGACCACGCGCGGCCGCCAGTCGTTTCGCGGCGGATAGTCGGCGGGAAACTGCTGGCTGACGGTGACGCCGTACTCGGCGAGCCTGGCCTGCGCCTGCTCGAGCGTCACGTTCGGCTGCAGGCGTGCCAGGCACCCTTCGAGCCGACGGCGGCCGCGGCTGGGCGGCGGCGCCGAGCCCGTGCTGCGAAACCCTGCGGGACTCCAGACGTCGACGTCACTCTGCAGCGTTCGACCGGGATGCCGGAACCCGGGCGGCATCACGCCAACGACCGCCACAGGATCGGTATCGATGACGACCGTGCGCCCGATCGCCTGCGGATCGGCGTTCAACCTCCGGCGCCAGAATCCGTCGCTGACTACCGCGATGTTCGCGACGCCGGCAGTATCGTCCTGGATACCGAATGTGCGTCCATACGCGGGCCGCACGCCAAGCAGGGAGAAGTAGTTCCAGCTGACGAGCATCACTTCGAGGCGCTCGGGCGTGCCGCCGCTCGTCACGTTCGCGCTGACGGGGAGCAGGCCGGCGACCGCCGAGAACAGATCCGTTTTCGCTTGGTAGTCGAACAGCTCCGGCGACGCCACGCCGGTATCCGTGGCGCCGAACCCGCGCAGCTCGCTGGTGATGCGCACCAGCTGTTCCGGCTGCGGATAGTCGAGCGGCCGCAGCACGACTGCATTGACGACGGTGAAGATGGCGGTGCTGGCGCCGATGCCGACGGCCAGGGTGAGGATGACGAGGGCGGTGAAGCCGGGCGCGCGGATCAGCGTGCGGATGGCGAACTGCACGTCGCGAAGTGAGCGCATGACTACCTCCCTTCCGGAACGACCGCATCGGCCTCGATTTCGACCAGCATGGCCGGATCGATCAAGGCTCGCACTTCCACCATGCTCGTGGCCGGCCTGACGTTCCCGAACACTTCACCGTGCGCGCGGCCAACGCCCTGCCAGTCACGCGCGATGTTCACTACATACATCCGTGTGCGGACGACATCGTCGAACGTCGCGCCAGCCTTCGCGAGCGCGGCGCCGATGTTCTGCAGCGCCTGCGTCGCCTGGGCGTACGCGTCACCGGGGCCGACGATCTGTCCGTCAGATCCGGTCGCTGTCGTGCCGGAGACCCAGAGGCGATCGCCGACGCGCACCATGCGCGAGTAGCCGACGATCGGTTCCCATTTTGCGCCGCTGGAATAGATCTCGCGGTTGTGGTCCGATGGCATCCCCGGATCCTACCCGACCTTGCATCTCACTCGAGTACCCTTGCGAGCGCCAGCGAGTCCCCACTCCATTCGTCACGCGGCTCGGCGGCCGCCCGCGCAAACAGCCACAACCGGACACGCTCATGATCCACCTGGAGCAGATCGGCAAAACGGCCGATCGTCCCCCGGGGATCGGCACCCAGCCGCTGCCTGCAGTTGATGAGGTGCTGGGTCGCGTCGTAGGCGCGATCCCCGACGAACGGCTTCGGATCGATCGCGAGCCACGGCTGGCGCTCGGCGCGCAGGACGTTGCCCGCGTGCAGATCGGTAGCCAGCAGCACATCGTCTGCTGCCGGCGCCGACAGCTCGTCGAACAGGCGGAGCCCGGAGCGCACCAGTCCGGCGTCGCCCCATCGGGCCGCCGCGGCGAGAGTTTCGTCCGCCCAGTGCGCGAGCATCTCGGAGAGCGGCCGAAAGCTGTGACGATTTGAGGGCCTGCGCCACAGGCTCCGCAGGAGCCCCGCGATCACCACGTCCTGTTCGAACTCGGGCACCTCACGCAGCGTGGTGCCGGGCTCGCAGCGCTCCAGCAGCATCGCATTGAGCGCGGCATCGGCTTCGATCACACGGACAGTCGGATCACCGTTCCAGAACCGCAGTCCGGCCAGCTCGTGCGCCGCTTCCATGTGCGGCATGCCAAGTTTGAGGACTGCGTGAGTTCCGTCGGCTCGCTCGGCGGGCGCGACCCACGAACAACTTGCCTCGATCTCCCACGGCTCTCCGATCGTCAGAGACCAGCGCCGGCATAGTTCATCGATTGCCGCGGGGAGCTGCGACAGCCAGGCAAGGCGTTCGGGATTGCCGGAACACGTATCGGCAAGCTGCCTGGGAATGACGACCACGCTACGGCCGGCTCCAGTGCGCCAGCGCCTTGTAGACATGACGCGGCGGCTCTCCTCCGATCCGGCGCCACTCAATCTCATCACGATCGCGATACCAGGTGAGATATGCGCAGATCGCATGCCGCTGCGGTTCCGTGAATCCGACGGCGCGCTCGGCGAACCACTCCGGAACGCTGCCGTCCTCGCCGGGCGGCTGGAGTTGATACACCAGGTTGTCCTGCAGCACGTCGACCGCCTTGGGCTCGCGGATGGCCCAGATCATAAACGCCGGCAGGTAGTACTGCCATGCAGCCGCGGTCAGCAGCGAGACTTCCCGGCCGCGCAGGACATCCTCGAGCGTCACCTCCATCCAGCGCTTGCCGGCGTACGCCTCGGACGTTTCTGCGCACTCGCAGCAGTGGCCATTGAACAGCGCCTCGCGAGACGGCTGCTCGACGCCGGCGAAGGCGTCGGTAATCTGCTGGATGATTTCGCTTTCGTCCCGCATGTCAGCCGTTGGTGCGTGTCAACGTTTCATCGTCAGCGGCAAATCGATCGCGCTGCCGGCCTGGCCGGCGAGATACACGCGCACGAGCATCTCACCCTTTCGCAGATCCTCGCGATCGGCGGCCGTCAGCGTGAGCGTACCGGAGCGCTCCTGCTCCGGAAACAGCCGATACTTCGCCGCTCGCGGCTTTTCAGAAGTGCCCGCGTGTATCCAGATCGCGCCAATCCGTTGCGCGCTCGACTGCTCCGCGTCCAACGAGGTACTGAAGCCGTGATGTGATCTCGTCGTAGGTCATATGCAACGTCGCGCGAAGCGGCGCGGGCTTCACCGAAGCGCTCTTCGCAAGATCGAGCACGAGCGTGACCGGCTGCGGCGCCTTGCCGTCCGACAACGCCGGTGTGCTGAATGGTGGACGCCGGAGATTCAGCAGCTTCTCGATGCCGAGCCCAAGCGACAGCAGGTCCTGTTCGGTGAAGGCCTCGCCAATCAGGTCCATGCCGACGGGCACACCATCGGGCGTGAATCCGGCGGGCACCGCCAGCGCCGGCAGCCCCGAATGCGCGCTCAGCTGGCACGTCGTGCCCGATTGCGGCTCTCCGATTCGCGCCGGACGCCTGCGGAGCGTTGGATATACGAGCGCCGCGTAGCGATTCTCGCGGATGACCGCTTCGACCGCCTGCCGAATCGCGACGCGCTTGATGCGCGCGCGCCGCGACGCCTCGTTGTCGCGGGCGTCGACAGCATTCCGCATCCTGAACGTGGACTCGAGCGCGGCGTGATACAAACCGCGATCGAGGATCTCACCCAGCGACTTCACCGGCGGGTTCTCCACCTTCGCCAGATACTCCGAGAGATCGAACTTGAAATCGGAGGCGATCATCGAGCTGTCGCGCAGCAAATCGTCGAGCCCTGGAATGACCGCGTCCGAGACGTCCGCGCCAGCCTTGCGCATCCCGTCCAGTGCGCGGTTGAGGATCACGGTGACCTCCTGATCCTCGGGCGCCGTTCCGAACAGATTGCGGATCACGCCGATGCGCGCACCCTTCAGGGCATCGGCCTTCAATCCCGCGCGATACGAGCGCGGAATGTGGCCGGCGGCGACCTCTGTCGAGGGATCCGAAGCATCCGGCCCGACGGTCGCGTCCAGGAGAATCGCCAGATCATCGATCCCGCGCGCGATCGGGCCGCCGATATCCTGCGTGGTCGAGAGCGGGACGATGCCGGTGCGGCTGGAGAGGCCCTGGGTTCCACGGAGCCCGACGAGATTGTTGTGCGAGGCAGGATTGCGAATCGACCCGCACGTATCGCTGCCCATCCCGGCGATCGCGAAGTTCGCCGCCACCGCCGCCCCGGTTCCGCCGCTCGAACCGCCAGGATTCCGGCCAAGGTCGTACGGGTTCTTCGTCTGGCCGAAGCCGGAGCCAACCGTCACGATCCCGGCCGCGAGCTCGTGCATCGTCGTTTTCGCGAGAACGATCGCGCCTGCCGCCTTGAGCCGCTGGACCTGGAACGCATCGCGCTTCGGATGCATCGTCGCCAGTGCGATCGAGCCTGCGGTCGTCGGCATCTCGATCGTCTCGTAGTTGTCCTTCACCAGGATCGGGATGCCGTGCAGCGGTCCGCGCGGACCTTTCGTGGCGCGCTCGGCGTCGAGCGCGTCGGCCGCGGCGCGCGCGCCTGGATTCACGGCCATGACGGCGTTGAGCGCCGGCCCTCGTTTGTCGTACGCCTCGATACGCGCGAGGTAGATGTCCACGAGCTGCCGCGCCGTCACCTTGCCATCGGCCATCGCGCGCTGCAGATCGTCGATCGACTTTTCCATCACGTCGAACGCCGAGAGCTGGGTCGTCGGGTCCGGCTTCCGTTGTCCCGAAGCTGGCGCACCGGCCAGTCCGACGCACACGAGTGCCGCGAACACGATCACACGAAGTGAATGCGTCATTTTCCTCACCCGCCCAGTGCCTTCACTGAACGTTCGAGATTGGCCCTTGCCTGTGCTTCGAGGGTACCGATGAAGTACTCGGTGTTATAGATGTGCGGGCGGGACAGGAAACCCGTCAGGATTTCGCGACGCTTCCGCCGGAACAGCCAGCCAGGCACCCAGGAATACTCCTGGCGAACCTGACGCTCGTACTCGTCGAACCGCTCCATCGGCGCGCCCAGTATAGACAGATCGACATCGACGATGACCCTGGCGTCAGCCGTATCCGGAATCACGTTGTGCTTCGTGGCGATGATCAGGCCGTGAATTCTGGTGCTGGCCGTCTGCGGCACGCCCGCGCGCAACGCGACCTCCCCGGCCCACGCGGCGCTGCGCTCTTCGTTGTCGTCCTTCCGAACGTCGTAGATGGCGTCGTGGAACCAGAGCGCGAGCTCGATTTCGTGGAATTTTCCAGCGAACTCACGCGCTTCGTCCAACCTCGCGAAGCATTCATCCAGATGCTGGACGGTGTGATAGCTGCGCTTCTTATCGGAATAGAGGTCGATCAACTCGCCGTACAGGCGATCGTCGTTTCCTGCGACACTCAGGCCGCTCCACGTGGCTCGCCACCGCTCCCGGCTCGGCATGGCTTCCACGCATGAGCTTATCAGGCGTTGGCGTCGCGGTGGGTGTCGAATCCGGGCCGGACGAACCGCCACGCGTCCGGGAACATTCGTTCGACTTCCTCCTGCAGTCTCCGCAGTTCCATTTCGACGTGTGCGGCGTCTGGATCGCCACTGATCCCGGCAATCACGCTCCAGGCTTCGGTCGTGCGCACGATCGAAATCAACGCGACTTTCGCGGAGCCGTTCCAATCGTTCTGAACCGCGTGATCGTCGAATACGTCGTCTTGCAGGTACTCGTCGCGGCCCGAGAGCGCCCGCCGGATTTTCACAGTAATGAAGAAGCAATCCCAGCGCGCGAGCTGGATCGCCTCGCCAAGGATTGGCGCAGAGGCACGCCAGTGTTCGGCGTGAGTGTCCAGCCAGTTGCGGGACAGCCACGTCACCTTCCAGGCAAGCTTCGACACAGGCACTTCGTCAATGCGCTCCCTGCGTGCTTTTGATTCACGTGCGGTTTCGGCGATCTCTGCGTCCGTCGGCCCCTCGACGATCGAGTCGCCAAGAACCTCCTCGTGCTTCGCTCCCTCAGGGTTGACCGGCGGTCCCAGGGCAAGCTCGAAACCGGCTGCGACATCGCCATCGCACATGGCCGTCGCGATCCGCACGGCGTAAGCCGAGCAACGCGACGTGAAGGCGCACCGTTCGCACCAGCTGTCGCAGTACGCAGAGATGTGATCGATCAAGTCGAGGACAGCCATACGTGTCGTCCCGCCAGCGCTGATTCGTCCGCCCCCGCCGTGGGACTGCCAGTGCCGTACCAGGTGGGAACAACCGAGAATTGGCGAGAATCACGGGTGGCCTGTCCTTTTGTTCGCAGAATCCTCGTACGCGCCACCTCTTGGAGGTTGGCAAAAACTGCGGCATGCGTATACTGACTCCCGTGATTGACGCCTTCGAGTCCCACCTTTCAGACGCCATCGAGCAGCTGTCGAGGGCGTCGCGCTTCGAGGACGTGACGACGATCGTGCGCAAGGCCGCGCGTGAGCTGAGCGGCGCCGACGGCGTCACCTTCGTCGTCCGCGACGGCGACCGCTGCTACTACGCCGACGAGAGCGCGATCGAGCCCCTGTGGAAGGGGAAGCGCTTTGTCGCTGCCACCTGCATTTCGGGCTGGGTCATGACGAATCGGCAGGCGGTGGCAATCCCGGATATCTACGCCGATCCCCGCATCCCGCACGAGGCCTACCGGCCGACGTTCGTGAAGAGCATGGCAATGGTGCCGGTTTACGACCCCGATCCGATCGCCGCCATCGGCGCGTACTGGGCCAATCATCACGTGCCGACCGAACGGGAACTGTCGATTTTGAAGGTTCTGGCGGATGCGAGCGCCCGCGCGCTCGGCCATTCGAGCTCGCGGCCGCGCTGAACGCCTCGCTTCGCAGGTTACGCGACAGCCACTCGCATCAGCAGGGCGCGATCGCTCAGGAGTTGTCCGGCGCCGCGGACGACGGTTTCGAGCGGGCTCTCCGCAACGCTGACGCTGAGGCCGGTTTCCCGCTGAAGATGCTTGTCGAGTTTTCTCAGGAGGCCGCCACCGCCGGTCAGCACGACGCCACGCTCGTGAATGTCGGCGCTCAGCTCCGGTGGTACGCGCTCGAGCGCCTCGCGCACCGCTTTCACGATCGCGCGCACCGGCTCGGACAGCGCGTCGCGGATCTCTTCGTCGTTGATCCTGACGATGCGCGGCACGCCTTCCAGGAGGTGACGTCCCTTGACGTCCATGCCAAGCGGCTTTTCCAACGGCGCGGCCGAACCGATATCGAGCTTGATCCGCTCGGCGGTGCGCTCGCCGATCAGCAGATCGTGGTGGCGTTTCATGTGTTGGATGATCGCCTCGTCCATCTCCTCGCCGGCAACCCTCAGCGACTGGCCGTAGACGACGCCGGCGAGCGACAGGACCGCGATGTCGGTGGTTCCGCCGCCGACGTCGATGATCATCGTGCCGGTTGGCTCGGTGACCGGCAGCCCCGCGCCGATCGCCGCCGCCATCGATTCGTCCACCAGCAGCACCTCGCGTGCCTTGAGCCGGCTGGCGCTGTCCTTGACCGCGCGCCGCTCGACCTGCGTGCTCGCGGGCGGTACTCCGATGACGATGCGCGGACGCGGATATCCACGCCCGCTCACTTTCTTCACGAAGTGCTCGAGCAGCTTTTCGACCGCGTCGAAATCGGCGATCACGCCATGGCGGATTGGCCTGACCGACGTGATGTTCACCGGCGTGCGGCCGATCATCTCGTGCGCGTCGTTGCCGACCGCCTCGATCGCCCCGCGCACGTTGTTGAACGCGACAATCGAGGGCTCGTTGAGCGCGACGGCGCCGTCGGCAAAGATGCAGGTGTTGGCCGTCCCGAGGTCGATGGCCACGGCGGACGCGACGGGAAAAGAAGCCCATCGTGTTCGCGTGGGAAACAAGTTTGATTCCCGCGGACCAGACTTCCGCGCAGGCCTGTAAACGTGTGGGAATCCACGTGATCGGGGCTACAGCACAGCCGGCAGCGCCGACAGATCGGGCTGCGGGATCACGTTTCTGGCCGGGTCAGTGGACTCTGTAGCCGGGCCCGTGGCGCTCGTAGCGCAGCCCGTGGCGCTCCTAGTAGCGCAGACCTTTAGGTCTGCCAGGCGTCTAGCGCGATCTCATACCGCAGGACTTCCTGCAACACGCCCGGCGCAAGATTGGGAAACTCCGTCAGCTGCGACCACTCCACCTCTCGCGTGAATCCGCACTTCTCGAGGACGTGCGATGACGCGCGGTGTTGCGGATGACACAACGCATAGAGGCTCGAGACGCCGGTCTGTCGCGCGAGATCGACCATCGCGCGCAGCGCCTCGGTAGCAAAGCCCTTCCCCCACGCATCCTTCGCGAACACATAGCCCGTCGCGGCCTGTTCGGCGCTCTCGAAGCCAAGACCTGTGCCCCCGAGCAACCGGCCATCATCGAGCGAGCGGATCAAGTAGGGACCCGCGGGCCAGCGTTCCCATTCGGATGCGCTGAAGTTCAGGAAGGTCTGCGTGTCGGCAATCGACTGATGACGCGGCCAGCTGAGATAACGTGTCACTTCCGGATCGCTGGCGTAGCGCTCGAACACTTCTGAGGCAACGTCCGCTGTCGGTCGCACCAGGAGCAGACGCGTCGTCGCGATCTCCGCCGGAGCCTTGGCTGCTTTCATCTCCCATCCACCCGAATCTTCTCAATCGTACAAGCATTGAACCTTTGTTGACATCCGCACGTCTTACAGAGTCACATAGTGACTTAAATGGCCGCCGCCCGACATCCTCAGTCGCTCGCCGAGTTCGAGCTGCTTGTACTTCTCGCGTCGCTGCGTCTCGGCGCTGATGAGGCGTACACCGTCTCGATCGCCGAGCACATTCAGCAACGCACCGGCCGAGCCGTCAGGCGCGCGAATGTCTTCACGACGCTGCAGCGGCTCGAAGCCAAGAAGCTCATCGCGACACGGTTGGGTGAGCCGCGCCCCGAGCGTGGCGGCAAGCCGCGCCGGCTCGTCACCGTGCGTCCGGCCGGACTGGCCGCCGTGCGCGCCACGACCGGCGCGATTCAGGCGATGGTTGGCGAGCTCAACGAAATCATTGGAGAAGCCGGGTGAGGCCACCGCGCTGGACGAAAGCGCTGCTTCGATGGCTGGCGCCGAGCGAACACGCAGACGATGTGATCGGCGATCTCGAGGAAGCGCATCGAAATCGCCTGCGGCATCACGGTCGAGGGACCGCGCTCATCCTGACCGCGCTCGAAACCCTCGACATGGCCGCCGCGCTCGTACGCGCGCGGGTCCCCTCACTTCGAACTCACAGGGAGACTGGTATCGTGCAGGATTACAAGCTGGGCTTGCGGATGCTCGTGAAATACCCGGGCCTGACGCTCGCGGGCGGCCTCGCTCTCGCTCTCGCGATCGGCATCGGCGCGGGCTGGTACGACCTCTCGGGCGATCTGCTTCAGCCGTCGCTGCCCCTGCCCCAGGGCGAGCGCATCGTCGAGGTCGAAATGCGCAACGCGGTCGCGACCGGCGACGAGCGGCGACTGCTGCACGACTTTCTTCTCTGGCGTCAGAACGCCCGCCTGATCGAAGACCTGGCTGCGTATCGCACGATCGAACGGAATCTGATCCTTGGCTCTGGCGACGCCCGGCCTGAGCCGGTCACCGTCGCCGAGATCACCGCGTCGGCATTTCGAGTGGCGCGCGTGCCGCCGCTGCTCGGCCGCCCGCTGCTCGATAGCGACGAGCAGCCCGGCACGCCGCCAGTGGTGGTCATCGGCTATGACGTCTGGCGCCGGCATTTTGCCGGACGTCACGACGTGATTGGACAGACACTCCAGCTCGGACGGGCCACGACGACGACGATCGTCGGCGTGATGCCCGAACGATTCACGTTTCCGATCAATCACCGATTGTGGGTTCCTTTGCAGCTGCGGCCGGCGGGCTACGCGCCGCTAGAGGGCGCGCCGATTCGCGTGTTCGGGCGTCTGGCGCCCGGCGCGACTCAGGCGCAGGCGTATGCGGAGGTCACGGCGCTCACCGAACGCGTGGCGGCGGTTTCGCCGCAGACACACGCGCAGCTGCGCCCGCGCGTGCTTGCTTACGGCGGTGAGAATCCAGGAGATCGATCTCTTTTTCTGACGCTGATCACGCACCTGCCTATCCTGCTCGTGCTGGTCGTCGCGTGCATGAATGTCGGAACGTTGATCTACGCGCGGACCGCGACGCGGGATGCGGAGATCGCGACGCGTTACGCGCTCGGCGCCAGCCGCCGGCGGATCGTCACGCAGCTCTTCATCGAAGCGCTTGTCCTCACGTCGCTCGCCGGGATCGTCGGGCTCGCTGCAGCGGACTGGGCATTGAAGTGGGGCATGAACGCTTTCTACTCCGGACAGGCCGCATCGATGCCGTTCTGGGTCAACCCGGGACTGAAGCCCACGACAATCCTCTACGCGATGGTGTTGACGACGACGGGCGCCGCGATCCTGAGCGTGCTTCCGGCCTTGAAAGCCACTGGATCGCATGCGCAGGCACAGCTCAGGAACCTCGGCACCGGAGGCTCGACGCTGCGATTCGGCTGGATCTGGACGACGGTGATGATCGGGCAGGTCGCCTTGACGGTCATCTGCATCCCGCCCGCGATGGGAATCTCGGGCGAGACGATGCGGGATCGGCGGGTGCGGCAACAGTTCCCGGCCAGAGACTACCTTGCCGCACAGATAGACCTCGATCAGGAAACGTCGGCGACGACCGGCGCCGAGTCGCCGGCGGCGCACGCGGCTCGGCTCGAGCGGATCTACGGCGATCTCGAACGGCGCATCGAGCAGGAACCCGGCGTGCTAGCGGTAACGTTTGGCGATCGACTGCCGGGAATGGGACCGGCGGTGCGGACCGCGGAAGTCGAGACGTCACCGGGAGCCGCACCGATGGTGATTCCGAATCTCTGGTCGACCGAGGTTGGGCCGGGCTACTTCGAGGCTTTCGACAGAGCGCTCCTGTCGGGCCGCGACTTCCACGATGGCGATCGTCTGACCGGCGCGCGTGCCGTGCTCGTGAACGAGGCGTTCGCGCGCCGCTACACGAACGGTTCGAGTCCCGTCGGGCGGCGCGTCCGGTATGCCAGTCCGAACCCGTCCGTGCAGGAACCCTGGTTCGAAATCGTCGGCATGGTTCGCGACATGGGGATGACGCCCACCGATCTCGGCGAGGCGCCGTATGTGTACCGGGCCGCATCGCCAGCCACGACAAGTCCGCTGGTGATCGGCGTTCGAATGTCGGGCGATCCGGCGGCCTTCGCGCCGCGCCTGCGGGCGATCGCCGCCGATCTCGACCTCGCGCTGCGCCTGGACGACATGCGCCCGCTGGACGACCTCGTATGGAGAGTCGAGATACCTCAGATGGTCGTGTCCGCGGCGATCGTGTCGGTTGTGTCGCTCGGCCTGTTCATGTCGGCCGCAGGGATCTTTGCGCTGATGTCCGTGAGCGTGGCGCGAAGAACGCGCGAGATCGGTCTTCGCGCGGCGCTCGGCGCCACGCCCATCCGCCTGCTCGGCGGCATCTTCACGCGAGCGCTGGTGCTCGTCGGGAGCGGCGTCGGGGCGGGCAACGGCGTACTCCTGCTGATCGCCTGGCTCTCGCCGGAACTCGACGTGGCGCCAATCGTCGGCGCGCTGCTGGCAACGTCGGCGATCATGCTGACGGCCGGACTCCTGGCTTGCGCCGAGCCGGCGCGGCGCGCGCTGCGGATTTCGCCGACAGACGCCTTGAAAGAAACGTAATCAGTAGTCCCGGAACACGCGCTGCACCTCCGCGGGATTGCTCGACTTGAGCAGCGCGAGACGCAGCAGCACGCGCGCTTTCTGCGGATTCTTGTCGAGCGACGCGACGAACCCGAGCTTGTCGTCGTCGAGCTCGACGTTGCGTTCGACGCGGCCGACGGCGACGCGCGAGGCACGGACGCAGACGATGCCGCGTTTCGCTTGCGCCGCCAGCGCCGATACCGCCGCCTGCGTGAGGTTGCCGTTGCCGACGCCCGCGATCACCAGTCCTTTGGCCCCGGCGCCGGCGGCGGCATCGATCAGCGCGCCGTCCATGTTCTCGTAGGCCATGATGATGTCGACGCGCGGAAGCGCGGTGACGCCCTGCAGCGAGAATTCGGTGTCCGCGGTGTGGCGGCCGATTGGGGCGCGGTTGAACTCGGCGTGGCCATAAGCCACCGTCCCGATCAGGCCCGACAGCGGCGACATGAATGTCTGCACCGCGGTCGTACTCGTCTTGGTCAATGACGATGCGCCGTGGATCCAGTCGTTGACGACGACGAGCACGCCGCGTCCGGCGGCATCCTTGTCAGCGGCAACGGCAACGGCATTGAAGAAGTTCAGCGGGCCGTCGGCGGAGAGCGCCGTCGCCGGACGCATCGCCGCCGTCAGCACCACCGGCTTCTTCGACTTCACGACCAGATTGAGAAAGTACGCCGTCTCTTCAATCGTGTCCGTGCCGTGCGTGATGACGATGCCGGCGACGTCGGGCATGGCGGCCAGCGCGTTGACGCGTCCCGCCAGCTTGAGCCACACCTCGTCGTTCATGTCCTGCGATCCGATGTTCGAGATCTGCTCGCCGCGAAGGTTCGCAATCTTCTTCGCCTGAGGCACGGCGGCAATGAGCTGTTCGACGCCGACCTGGCCCGATGTGTAACCGGCCTGGACATCGGACGCGGCGGCGCCCGCAATCGTGCCGCCGGTCGCGAGCACGACAACGGTTGGCAGCGCGCCTTGCGCCGACTGCGCGGTGAGGCGCACCAACCCGAGATGCACGGTGACGAGCACTGCCACCCCGAGCATCGACAAACGAGCATGACGTCCTGCCACGACAGTCTCCTTTCTCATCGGACGACGAGGAACAACCAGGCCGTCCCGATGACGAAGTAAATCAACGCGCTGGCCGCGGTGGTAATCGCGCCCAGCCGATAGAGGTCACCCTGCGAGAGATATCCGCTTCCGGCAAACAACAGATTGGCGCTCGATCCCTGGGGAGTGATCGACGCGAAGTAGTTGGTCGCGAACAACAGCTGAAATGCGAGCACGGCGGGATTGACTCCGAGCTTCACACCGACGTCCAGAAAGACGCCGAACAGCGCGAGCAGGTGCGCGGTCTGGCTGACGAACAGGTAGTGCAGCAGGATATACGCGGCGACGAGAATCAGCCCGGCGGTCGGCGACGCGAGGGTGCCGAGCGCGCCGGCGAGCTGGCGTCCGACGAATCCCATGAATCCCAGATCGTTGAGCTGACTGCTCAACGTGAACAGGACGGCAAACCAGATGAAGGTCGCGAGGACATCGCCCTGCTTCGCGATGTCGGACAGCGTGAGCGCTCCGGTGACCAGCAGCGCACCAAGGCCGAGGAACGCGATCGCGGTCGAATCGAGGCCGAGGGTTGCGGCGGATGCCCAGAGGGCGACCATGCCGGCAAAAACGACGAGCACGATCCATTCGTGGCGGCTGAACGGCCCGAGCGCGGCGAGCGCGCGCCTGGCGGCGGCCGGCGCCTCCGGCGTGTCGCGCACTTCGGGTCCGATGACGCGATACAGGAGCAGCGGGAGCACCACAATGGCGCACACCGTCGGCACCGAGGAGGCGAGCAGCCATCGTCCGAAGCCGATCTCGACCCCGAACCCACGGGCCATTTCGGCGCCGAGCGGATTGGCGGCCATCGCCGTCAGCCACAACGCCGACGACACGCTGAGGCTGGCGATTCCCGAGAACATGAGAAACGCGCCCAGTCTCCGCCGGCCGGGTTGATCGGGCTTCGCGCCGGCAGCCTCGGCGAGCGACACGGTGAGCGGATACAGAACGCCCGAGCGAGCCGTGTTGCTCGGGAAGGCCGGCGCAATGACCGCATCGATGACGAAGATCGAATACGACAACCCGAGCGTCGATCGCCCGAAGCGGCTGACGATCCAGTGTCCGCCGCGGGTGCCGAGGCCGCACTTCACCACCGCGCTGGCGACGAGAAACGCGATGACGATGAGCAGGATCGTGCCGTTGCCGAATCCCGCGTACGCGTCTGCCGGCTGAAGCAGACCGGTCAGAACCGCCGCGGCAACGGCAAAGACCGACGCCGTGAGGATCGGCACCGCGTCGACGACGACCGCGAGGATGGCGGCGGCGAAAATGACGAACAGGCGCCAGGCCTGCAGGCTGAGTCCGTCCGGCGGCGGCGTCCACCACACAATCAGTGCGAGGAGCAGCGTGACGATCCGCGCCGCAAGCGTCCGGCGCCCATCCGTCATCGCAGGCGGTCCTGCCCGGTCATCGCAAGGGGATCCAGCACCTCGGCAATCTGCGCGTCGGTCAGGATTTTCTTCTCGCGAATCAGCTCCATGATGCCGCGGCCGGTCCTCATCGCTTCGGTCGCCAGCTCGGTCGATCGTTCGTAGCCGATGATTGGATTCAGGGCGGTGACGGTCCCGATGCTGTACTCGACGTAGTGGCGGCAGACGTCAGGATTCGCGGTAATCCCCTCGACGCAGTGCACCCGGAGCGTCCGGAGCACATTGATGAACATGGTCTGCGACTCGAAGATGCACGCGGCAATCACCGGCTCGAACACGTTGAGCTGCAGCTGTCCGCCTTCCGCGGCCATCGAGACGGTCAGGTCGCTGCCGATGACCCGGAAGCAGACCATGTTGACGACTTCGGGGATGACCGGGTTGACCTTGCCGGGCATGATCGAAGAACCCGGCTGCTTGGCCGGCAGGTTGATCTCGCGCAGCCCGCACCGCGGCCCCGACGCCAGCAGGCGAAGGTCGTTGCAGACCTTCGACAGCTTGATGGCGAGGCTCTTCATGCACGACGAATAGAGCACGAACGCCTGCGTGTCCTGCGTGGCTTCGATCAGGTTCTCGGCGAGGTGGATCGGAAAGCCGGTGATCTCCGCCAGATGCCTGGTGCAAATCTCGCCATAGCCTGCCGGCGCGTTCAGGCCGGTGCCGATCGCCGTCGCGCCCATGTTCACTTCGCACAGCACCTGCTGAATCGACGTCAGCGCCTGGGCCTCGCCGGCGAGCGTCGCGGCAAACGCGTCGAATTCCTGTCCGAGCGTCATCGGCACCGCGTCCTGGAGCTGCGTGCGGCCCATCTTCAGGATGCCGCCGAACTCCTTGCCCTTCGCCCGGAATGCGGCGACGACCTCGTTCACCGCGGCGACCAGCTGCATGTTGCCGAGCGCCATCCCGACGTGCAGCGCCGACGGATAGGCGTCGTTGGTGGACTGCGAGCCGTTCACGTGATCGTGCGGATCGCAGTATTTGTATCGCCCTTTCGATGCCCCATCAGCTCGAGCGCGCGGTTGGCGATGACCTCGTTCGCGTTCATGTTGGTCGAGGTGCCGGCGCCGCCCTGGAAGACGTCGAGCCTGAACTCGTCGTGAAGCTTGCCGGCGATGATTTCCTTGCAGGCGGCCTCGATGCCCGCCCCGATCTCTTTACTGAACCGGCCGCAGTCGACGTTCGCCCGCGCCGCGGCCATTTTCACCATCGCCAGCGCCTTTATCAGGTTGGGATAGAGACGCAGCTCGACGCCGGAAATGTCGAAGTTCTCGAGCGCGCGAGCGGTCTGGACGCCGTAGTAGGCGTCGAGCGGGACGGCCTTGTCACCGATCAGATCGTGCTCGGTGCGAGTGGCGGTCGTTGACATGCGAGATTCTCCCTGCGGACGCGCGATGATGCACGTGCATCGGCCCGTAAAGGCAACGCACATGCCACGCCGAAAGTCAGAAATAACACCAGTTGCAGCAAGCCCGGCGAACCGGCAGCTCCGGTTTTTTCAAGCGAACTCCGGCCCGCCGGAGAATCTCCGCGTTGGGCGTCGCACTCCGGACGGCGCAACTCCATCATCGAGAGCGATTTCGCCAACCCTGCGCAGTCCGGCGAGGCGGGCACGGCTTCTGCTCCTCGCCCGGCGTGATCGAATGGGCTGCAGGTGTCCTGCACGACTCCCCGGCGTTCTGCCTGTTTCTCAGCATCCTCCTCGGCACGATCATCGGACGCTTCCATTTCAAGGGTGTCGGGTTCGGCGCCGTCGTCGGAACCCTGATTGCCGGGATCATCGTCGGCATCGTTGCCAGGCCGGAACTACCCGACCTGCTGCGCTGGGCGTTCTTCTACCTGTTCCTGTTTTCCGTCGGCTACTCGGTGGGACCGCAGTTCTTTGGCAGCCTGCAGAAGGAGGCGCTGCCCCAGATCGCGCTGGCGGTGATCGTCGCGCTGAGCGGGCTCGCGGCCGTCATCGGCGTGACGGCGTCGTTCGGTTTCGACGAGGGCATCGCCGTCGGCCTGCTGTCGGGAGGCATGACGCAGTCCGCCGCACTCGGCACCGGACTGAGCGCGATCGCCGAGCTGCCGATTCCTGACGCCGAGAAAGCCACGCTCATGGCCAATGCGCCGCTGGCCGACGCGATCACCTACGGCTTCGGCGATCTCGGGTTGATCCTGTTCCTCACGTGGCTTGGTCCGCTGATGATGCGCGCGGATCTGAAGCGCGAAGCGAAAGAGCTGGAGGCGAAACTCTCCAAGGGCAGCCCCGGCGGCGAGGTCGCAACAGCGGGCGCATTACGGGCTTCGGGCCTACCGGGTCGAGAATGCAAAGGTTGCGGGATCGACGATTGCCGCGCTGGAAGCACGGTATGCCGAGGCCAGGCTCTCCGTGCAGCGCGTCGAGCGCCGGGGCGAACTCATGAAAGTGACCCCGGCCCTGGCGCTGAACCAGAACGATCGGCTCGTCGTATCCGCGCGCCGCATGGCGTTTCCAGACGCGGAGCGCGAGATCGGCCCGGAAATCCACGATCCCACACTGCTTTCGGTACCGCTGAAGACGGCGGCCGTGGTCGTGACGAACCGTGAGGTCAACGGCAAGACCCTGGGCCAGCTCGCACAGGACCTCGAGGCACGGGGCGTGTACCTCGAATCGCTGCAGCGCGGCACCGAATTGATGCCGCGCGAAGCATGGACCGTGGTGAAGCGGGGGGACATCCTGCGCGTCGTCGGCGCGCCCGGCGACGTCGAGCGCGCGGGTGGCTACGTCGGGTTCGTGGAGCGCGATCTGGCGAAAACCGATCTGACGTTTCTCGCCGGCGGCATCTGCGCCGGCATGCTGCTCGGCCATCTCGAAATCAGCGTCGGCGGCATCGCCCTCGGCCTTGGAACCGCGGGCTCGATCCTCGTCGTCGGCCTGGTGGCCGGCTGGGGACGCAGCCGCTATCCCGTCTTCGGGGCGATCCCGGAGCCCGCGCTGCGGCTGCTGATGGACATCGGATTGATCGTGTTCATCGCGATCGTCGGGCTGCACGCGGGCCCGCACGCCGTCGAGGCGTACCGCGTCAGCGGCGCCGGCTACTTCGCGAGCATCTTCGTTGCGGGCATGATCGTCACAGTCGTGCCGCTCGCCTGCGGCGCCATCGCCGCGCGGTATGTGTTCAGGATGAGCCCGCTGATGGCGCTCGGCGGCCTGGCCGGCGCGCAGACCTGCACGCCCGGTTTGAACGCGCTCCGCGAGGCCAGCGACAGCAACGTCGGCACGCTCGCCTATACCGTCCCGTACGCGATCGGCAACATCCTGCTGACCGTGTGGGGACCCGTCGTCGTCGCGATCGTGCACGCGATGCGCGGAGCGGCATCATGAAACGCGGCTTCGACGTTCTGCGAGACAAGACACGCAACCGATCGATCGTTTTCGGCCGGCGGGAAAGGGATCGCCTGGGCCTGCGCGGGCTGCTGCCCTACCGCGTGTCGACCGCAGCGGCAGATGGTGGACCGTGTCATGACGGAGCTGGCACGGCTGCCGCGTGACATCGATCGCTACATGATGCTTTCGTCGCTGCAGGAGCGCAACGAGCGGTTGTTCTACCAGGTGGTGATCGACCACGTCGACCGGATCATGCCGCTCATTTACACGCCCACGGTCGGCGAGGCGTGCAAGGAGTTCTCACACATCGCCCGCGAGCCCAAGGGCTTCTTCATCACGCCCGAGGATCGCGGAGAGATCCGACGGATGCTCGCCAACTGGCCGCGCAAGGACATCCGCGTCGTTGTCGTCACCGACGGCCAGCGCATCCTCGGACTCGGGGATCTGGGCGCCAACGGCATGGGCATTCCGATCGGCAAGCTCGCCCTCTACACCGCGTGCGCCGGCATCGATCCGGAGTCGTGCCTTCCGGTGACGCTCGATGTGGGCACGAACAACGAGGCACTGCGGACCGACGCGCTGTACCTCGGGTATCCCCGCAAGCGGCTCGAAGGGAAAGCCTATTTCGATCTGGTCGAGGAATTCGTGACCGCCGTGCAATCGCGCTACCCCGATGCGCTGATCCAGTTCGAGGATTTCCTGACGCCGAACGCGTACGCGCTGCTGAACAAATACCGGGATCGCGTGCTCTGCTTCAACGACGACATCCAGGGCACCGCCGCGGTCGCGCTCGCGGGGGTCTATTCGTCCACACGAATCACGGGCGTGCAGTTCAGAGACCTCAAGATCATGTTCCTGGGCGCCGGCTCCGCGGCGACCGGAATCGCCGATCTGATGACCAGCGCTTTCGTGGACGAGGGACTCAGCGAGGACGAGGCCCGCCGGCATCTCTGGTTCGTCGACGTGAAGGGGCTCGTCGTCAAGGCGCGGACGGATCTGATGGACTACAACCTTCCGTACGCGCACGACTTCGCCCCTCTGGGGTTCGTGGACGCAATCGATGCCGTCCGGCCGCACGTCCTGATCGGGGCCACCGGCGCGCCCGGGACGTTCACGCAGAAGGTCGTCGAGCGGATGAGCGCCATCAACGATCGCCCGGCGATCTTCGCGCTGTCGAACCCCACGTCGAAAGCGGAATGCACCGCGGAACAGGCGTACGCGTGGAGCAACGGGCGAGCACTTTTCGCGAGCGGAAGCCCCTTTGCGGCGGTCGTCCACGGCGGCCGGACCTTCCGGCCGGCGCAGGGGAACAACGCCTACGTGTTTCCGGGCATTGGCCTCGGGGCGATCGCGTGCCGCGCGCGCACGCTGCCCGACGAGCTGTTCCTCGCGGCCGCACACACGCTCGCCGGCCTGGTGCAACAGTCGGATCTCGATCAGGGGTCGCTGTATCCGCCGCTGCGCGACATCAGGAAGATCTCACGCGCGATCGCGGTGAGCGTCGCGACGAAGGCCTATGACATGAAGCTGGCGCGCGCGAGGCGGCCGCGAAGCATCAGCCGGAGCGTCGAGGCGCTGATGTATGAGCCGTGAGACCGCCCCTGAACTCGGTCTGGACCGAGTTGCAGAAATCGCGTACCACGCTCACGACGTGTAGTGAAAACACTGCGCGCGCGCACCAGCCGAGCGCTCAACCAGCGATCGAGCCCCAGCAGCCTCGATCGTCCGTCTACCGCTCGGAGCGTGGAGGCAAGTTCGATGTGTCATAACACCTTTTCGGCGTCCACGCGCCGCGCGTGAACCCCAACTCGGTCTGGACCGAGTTGCAGAGAGTGCGTACGACGATCGCGAAGCTCAAGACCTCCCCTTCAACGCCTCAAACACCGCCGCCGGGATCCGCGCAACCGTGATGTGCTTGGGGCCGTTGCCGATCTCGAGGCGCGCAACTTCGGCGCGATCCGGGATCGAGATGATCGACAGATCGTCGCTCCGCGTGTTGGCAATGAAGCAGGTGCGCCCGCCCTCGCCGATCTCCGCCCAGCCCGGCGCATCACCAACTGGGATCGTGGTGATCAGCGTCAGGTCAGGAACACGCACGAGCGCGGCGTAGTCGGATGCGCGGCCGGCCAGGCACAGCGTTCTCCCATCGCCCGTAATCGCAAGGCCATGATGCGGGGCTTCGAAGTCCCAGTCCTTGGCGGTGATGCCCGGCTTCACCGGCAGGTCGAGCCGCCGCGATTACCTTGCGCGCTGCGACGTCGTAGGCCACCACCGCGTGCTCGTTCGAGAGCTGCGCGTAGATGAACTTCTCGTCGGGCGAGAAGTGCCATGGGCGGAACGCGTTGTCGAGACGGATGCGGTCGGTGATCGTCAAGCCCTCGACGTCGGCGACGGTCAGCTGGAACGGATGCCCGGGCGTCTCGGTCAACGGCGGAGCGCCGGCCGGGCGTGGCAGCGAAGCAAGCGGACCGAGGCTGGTGTTGTAGACGCGCCGGCCGTCCTTCGAGAGCTTGTTGTCGTGAGGATAGACGCCGGTCACCAGATGACCGGTGATGGCGCCGCTGGCGGTCGCGACCCGATAGACGCGATTGTCCATCAGCGCCGAGACGAACAGGCTGCGCCCGTCCGGCGTGATCGTCATGTGGTCCGCGCGGCCGGTGTTCAGCGGACGCTGCCAGATCAGCTTGCCGCTGACCATGTCGAATGCCGCAACGTCACCCAAATAGCCGCGCGACACGTACAGCGTCCGGCCGTCGGGTGAGACGTCCGTGTCCTGTGCGTAGTTCGGAGCGCCAGGACCCTCGCTCTTGCGATGCTCGGGGTTGACGTCAAGGGTGCGAAGAACGGAGCGCGTGGACACGTCCACGAGCACGACTGTGCCAGCCTCGGCATTGGCGACGAGCGCAATCTCGACGGACGGTGAGCGAGGCTGCGCTGCGAACAGAACGATGTGCCAGAGGATTGCGAAAGCCGTCAAGACACGCACGATTGTTCTCAGTCCCTACTCCGGAATCGCCTTGAGGTACTTCTTCACGACGCTGTCCAGCCACCCGTCGACCGACGGGCTCCAGCCTTCTCGCGTTTCTCGGACGATTCCCTCGTGATCGAGCAGCACGTAGGTTGGAATCGGCCGCACGCGAAACAGTTGAGCGATGCGGCGATTCCGATCGAGGTATTGAGGCCATTCCATCTCGTTGTCCTTGACGTAGCCGCGCCACGCCGTCTGCTCGGAGTCGAGACTGACGCCGACGATGAGGAACGGGCGATCTTTGTATTTGCTGTGGAGCCCCTTGAGCCCCGGCGTCGCCTGGCGGCATGGACCGCACCACGTCGCCCAGAAGTCGAGCAGCACGACCTTGCCCTTCAGATCCTCGAGCGTCAGCCGCCGCTCGTCGAGGGTGGTCAGCATGAACGCGGGCGCGTAGTTCTCACGGGCGCGGCGCGGGTTGTCGATGAAGCGCCGGGCATCGGCGACCTCAGGCGCGTTCGGCGCCCCTTCGAGGAAGGCATTCAGCTCGGCGACCCCATCATCATCCCGCCCCTGGCGCAGGAGCGCGACGCCCAGGTTGAACTGTGAAATCAGATGCCGGCTGTCCGCCGCGAGCGCGGCGCGGAATGCCGCTTCGGCTTCCCGCATGTGCTTGTCGTCCGGCTTCTGTGACAAGCCAAAAAGCGACAGGCCGCGCTGATTCTGGATGCGCGCCAGCAGCTCCTGGTCTTCGCCGGAGTGCTTCACGGCCTCCTTGCAGCTGTCCGCGGCCTTGTCGAAGGCGCCCATCGAGTGATGCGCGCGGGCCGCGCCGAGATGGGCCTGCGGCGACGTCTTGTTCCGCAACGAGCTGGCGCGCTTGAACGACTTCAGTGCCTCGTCGAACTGCTGGCGCGACATCGCCGCTTCGGCCTTCTGCATCTCCGCAACGTACTCGGCATCCTTGTCCTGGGCCTGGAGCCTGGCTGAGTGCAGGAAGGGAAAAGCGCCAAGACTTATTGTCAGGGCGAGCACGTAGTGAAGAGAGCGTTCGATGCTGGCACGCATGAGTGCCTCCGTATGGTCGAGCTCGGGGCGTCAGAATAGCACGGCGCCGATTTTCGACATCCCTCATCCAGGCCCGGCGGTCCCATCCGGACTCGCCAGCACGACAACATATCCGTCAGGATCGCGGAGCCAGCATTCCCAGTGATTCGGACCGCCGCCGCCGGAAGGCGGATTGCGATGCCGCGGCATCATGACGTCCGCGTGCAGCTCCTCGACTCGTTTCATTGCCGCGTCGAAATCGTCGATCTCGAACCAGAGCAGCAGGCCGTTGCCGTACGGTTTGCCCTGCCGATTGCCGATTGGAGGATGGTGATGCTCGACGTCGAAGCTATGCAGCTGGAGGACCAGCCGGCCATCGACGACCAGCCGTTCGTAATGCGGTCCGCCGTGCGCGCTCTGGCAACCGAGCAGCTTCTGGTACCACCGGCTGCTCGCCTCGACGTCGGTTACCGCGATCAGGGGCTGTGGACGCATGACGACCTCATGTCAGATTTACCACCGGGCGCGATACACCAGCTTCGGGCGCGCGAACAACCGGCTCACGCCGCGCGTGATGCTCGTCGTTCCAGCCAGCGCCAGCGACATCGCCATGCACGGCGCGTTGCCGCACCGCGAACCGGCATCGGCCGTGCGGATTGGACCACGCTCGCGCATCCGCAACAGCTTGATCTCCTTCACGGCATCCGCGTCGAGCCTGATCTGCCGTTCGTTTTCGACGACCGCTATCGACGAACCAGTCAGCTCCGCCACCGGGCCCTTGATGCGGGTGCGCGTCCACCCGGTAACTTCGACGACGTCGCCCGGTCGCAGTAGTTTGGACAGCTGATCGAACGATTCGGCCTGCCCGGCCATCGTCCGCGCCGGCATCCACAACAGAAGCAGCACCCCGAATGTAGCGGCCGTCCGAAGGTTTCCGTTCATATTCGCCTCCTGTCATACAAGGCGAAAACGGATGGCCTGCCGGCGCACAGCCGGGAATCCGGGCCGGAAAACCGAGCGATCTAGCGCGGCGTGCCGGCCGGCGGCTGACCGAGCTTCACCGAAAGCTCGTCGATCTTCTTCTCCAGCCGATCGACCTTTCGGCCCAAGTCATCGAGCTGAGAGCGCAGCTTCCTCGAATCGTTGCCGCCGGAGAACAGCATGACGATGATGGCGATGATAATCAGCGTTCCGCATCCCAGCTGGACTCTGTTATTGGCGGGCGTGTCGGTCATGTCGTCGTCTCGCATTCAACGGGTTGCCTGCGGCAGGAAAATGCGTTGCCGTCCATCGCGATCGAGCCTTCTTACTCGCTGCGCATTTGCGGTGTTGTTATCGAGGATCCACAGATTGCCATCCGCGTCGACCAGTCCGCCGCTCGGCGACCATGGCGGGCTCGACCTCGCTACGACCCGTACCGCGCCCGGATTGTCGACGCGCAGCACGAAGCGCTCGCGCGCGGCGGCCACGTAGACGCGGCCGTCACGATCGGTCCAGAGGCCCATGTGGTAATTCAGCTTCCCTACCTGCGGACCGGGCCGGCTCGAGGCGGTCAATTGCCTGACAAGGGTCGTGACGACGCCATCCGGCGACACACTCCGGAGATCGCCAGCATCCATCAGATAAAGCGTGCCATCCGCCTTCGCTGTCATACGCTCGACGGAGCGAAAGTCGCCCGTGGCGTGCGTGCTGATCGTTCCAGCCGGCGTGCGTTTCTTGATGACGGTGCGCTTATCGCGGTCCGCCCAGTACATGTTGCCTTCGCGATCGCGAACGAAGCTGTAGTCGGTGAGGAAGCCCGCACGCTGCGGCACGACATCGGCGACGCTGCCATCCGGCCGATAGCGCCACACCCGGTGACCCCACTTGCCGGTCGCGTCACCTTCGTACCAAAGATGCTCCCCGAAGAGATTGTCGCTCGCGTCGATGCACAGTTCGTGCGTGTGCACGCGGCCGACGGCGAGCGACACTTTCCCGTCCGGTGCGATCTTCCAGACCTGAATCGTGTCCGTGAAGAACACGTTGCCGCGGCTGTCCTGAACGATGCCCCAGCCGGGATGCGCGAGTGCTGTCGTGGTGGCACTCAGCGTCACGATGAGGGTGGCGAAGAACCTGCTCATCCTTCAGTCGACGACGACGGGGAGGAACTGCCGCATGCCGGCGCTCGAGACCACATTCTTGATCACCTCGAAGCCGCGGTCGCTGTTCGTCAAGATGACGAAGCCGGATTTTCTTGAAATGGACGCCGCCGTAAGCGCTTTATAGCCCGGATTGTCTCCCCCATGCGTGAGGATGTCGCCGGTCTCCCCGTGCTGCACCTGCCACCCGAGCGCCCACGACATCCAATCCTTGATCTTGATCTGCGGCGCGATCATGTTCTTCCACATACCCGCGCTCAGTCGAAACGCGTCCTCAGGTTTCGGATCCACGACCTCGATGAGAAACCGCGCATAGTCGCTGGGTGTCGTGTGCAGGCTGCCCGCCGCACCATACCGCGCCGCATCCACGGGCGTGCTCTTGCGGTCCAGCTGCCTGCCGCTCGCATCGTGCGGTCGCGCCATCCGCTCGTTGTACACATCGACCCAGAGATAACCGCTCGACGCCATGCCGAACGGCACGAGCACCTGGGATTTCATGAATCCATCGAAATCGGTCGCGCAGACTTTGAGTCCGTCCTCGAACGTCTTGCAGTCGGACGCCTCAGTACGACCCGTGAGTCGTGAAATCACCGCTTGCAGATAGTTGTAGCCCTCACCGGAGTAGCCGAACCTCTCCCCGGGGGTGAAATGAATCTTCAACGGCTCCTTTTTCGACCGCCAGTTCTGAAAGCCGGTCGTGTGCGAGAGCACATGGCGGGTAGTGATCAGATCGAGCCGTGGATCGCCTGCGATGAAACGTTCGGGCGTGTACTTCGTGAGCGGCGTATCGAGGTCGAGCGTGCCCCGGTCGCACAGCTTCAGGGCCGCATAGGCAAACACCGTCTTGCTCACGGATCCGGCTTCGAACACTGTTTCGTGATCGGCCGGCGCGCGCGACGCGGCATCCCTGACGCCGAAGGCGCCTCGCCACGCCAGTCTCCCGTCGTCGACAATGGCCATCGACAGCGCGAGCGTGTTCGCCTGTTCCAGCCACTTCGGGATCTGCTTCTCGAGATCGGCGGTCAGGCTCGCCAGTGCTGCACTGGTCGATGCCACCGCTGGCACAGACTCGCGACGAGAACATGCCGCGAGCGAAAGCAGGGTGAACAGAAGGCTTCTGCGGTGCATCTTCAGGCGATTTACCTAGCGCCAGTCGTCGATCAGAAACACGCCGGGGCGATTGTAACCGGCGTCGTTCCCTCGCTGCATCGCCACGCCCTGGAAATCTGTGCGGTAGCCGCGGGCGAGCATCTGGCGATAGGCCTCATGCCGTGCCAGGTTCACACCGGCCACGATGCGCGGGACGTTCGCGCCGGCCGCCAGGGCATCGCACGCGTCCAGCAGCCGATCGAAGCGCTCGCTGGCGCCGGCCGGGACCGCAGCGAACTTCACGTAGCATGCGCCACTTCCCGCCTCCGAACCGGCGCCGTGATGGCACACCGCCACCCCGGCCAGCTGATCCCCTTCCCACAGCAACACCGTGTCGCCAAGGCTCTGACGCTGGACGGAATCGATCTCGCGGGTCACGTCGAGGCCGTCGTACACCGCATGCGTCAGCGCACGGCACTGCTGGAGCACAGCCGCGCGATCCGCCTCCGCCACATCGGAGTACCGCGACCACCGTGCCGAGCCCGTCGTCCTGCCGACGGGCATCGACATCACCCCGGTGAGGAAACGCGGCCAGAATCCGAACTTCTGATACAGGCCCACATGCTTCTGGCTGTGGGCAAACGTGAACAACCCGGCGTGCCTCGTGCCCCACGCGTCGAAACGGTCCATGACCGGCTGCATGAGCAGCCTGCCGATGCCGCGATCCCACAGATCCGGCCGGACCGTGAGCGGACCGAAGAATCCGACTCTGCCCCAGCTCGTCGCAAGGTTCGAGCCGACGACCTCATCGTCGATCACGGCGGCAAACGCCGCCGAAGGATCGGCGCGCCAGCGCGAACGGACCAAGTCCGCATCGCCCATGAAGCTCGCAGGATCGGGCAGACCGATGAAGGTGCCGAATGCGATCCGCATGATGCGATCCGCCGCATCGAGATCGGTCTCCAGCAGCGGACGGACAGAGATGAGTTTTGCCACGTTGGTCAGCTCATGTTCGTGTACGCCGACGCCGTGCTCGGCGTGGTCGCCACTGAACGGGTCGCAAACACGAGGTATCCAAGCGTAATCAGCAACGCCGCCGGCCAGCGCCAGTACCATGCGGGTTCCCACGGGCCGAACCAGAGCAATGTACGGATCACGATGACCGGTGTTACGGACACGGCGGCGAGGCGGACTGCGCTCGCATAACTCAGGTTCAGTTTTTCGAATCGTGCAGCGTAGGCCCTCGCAACCGCGCCGTAGACAAGAGCCTGTAGCAGCCTGAATACGACGGAACCCGCAACCGCGGCGGCGTAGCCAATTGGCGGCACCCAGAAGGCCAGCGAGCTGAGGAAAGCTCCGACCTCCGCAGGCGTCAATTCCATGTCGGCGGCCGACGTGAGCGCCCACACACGGCGTTCACTCCGCGCTGGCCGCACCGCGGATGCTTCGCGGCGTGTGAGGACGAATGCCTGGACGGCAATGTCGCTCGAGACGTCATCCACCGTGTCGTCGATGATCAGGAGAGTTTCACCCGATGTTTTTGATGCCGGCTCCACCTGAATGACGTGACGTCCGCCCGGGATAGCGCTCATGACGCCGTCGCGAATCACAATTGTCGGCAGTTGACTGACGACCACCTGTGCCTCTGTCGAACCCCATGTGCGCAAACCCAAAAACCATCGCGTCGCCGACGGAACCCAACATAGTCCGAGCAGCAGAATCAGGTAGACGAGGCCGATTCCCTTCCACGCAGAAACAACTTCCCGATAGAAATCCCGCGAGTAGAAGGACTGCCAGAGATGAAACAATCGACGAAAGTGATGCACGTTCGGTCCTCAGCCAATGGTGATGACTACTTTCCCTCGAGCATGGCCTTCTTCGAGGTATCGCAGGGCCAGGGGTAAATCGGTGATGCTGTAACTTCTGTCAATTACCGGCGTCACCTCACCGGTGTCAATCAGGCCCTTCAGCGCCGTCAGGTCTTCCTTGTTTGCCGACGTGATGAACGGAAGTATCCGCTGGCTGACGAACAGCGACAACAGCAGTGCCTTGATGAACCGATCCGGACCGGCAATCCACTTCCCGCTCGGCGCCCCGACGACGATACAGGTACCGCGGCGCGTCAAGGCGCGCCTCAACCCGGACAGCGACTGCGTGCCGGCCATGTCGAGTATCAGATCGTACTGGCGCCCGCCGCGCGTGAAGTCCTCCTTCGTGTAATCGATGACCTGATCCGCGCCGATCGATCGCACCAGATCGACATTTCTCGTGCTGCAGACGCCGGTCACGACCGCGCCGAGCGCTTTCGCAATCTGTATTGCGAACGTACCCACACCGCCCGAGGCGCCCACGATCAGCACGTTCTGCCCTCGCTGCAGCCGTCCGCGATTGCGGAGACCCTGAAGCGCGGTCAGTGCCGCAACTGGAACGGCCGCTGCCTGCTCGAACGTCAGCCTTGCCGGCTTCGGCACGAGGCGATCCGCTTTCGCGCACGCATATTCGGCGCAAGCGCCCTTGCACACGCCGAACACCTCGTCCCCTGGTCGCAGCTGCGCCACGCCGGCGCCGACGGTTTCGATCACACCTGCCACGTCGATCCCAGGCACGCCCTTCTTCGGCGTGCGCAGGCCATTGCCGATGCGCAGCGCATACGGCAGTCCCCTGACGGTGTGCCAGTCGAGCGGGTTGACGGACGCCGCATGGACCTCGAGGAGCACTTCGTTGTCGCCGGGAACAGGCTTCGGGATGTCTTCGCAGGCAAGAAGATCAGGTGAGCCGTACTGTCGATGGACGATGGCTTTCATGAAACAGCTCTCAGCTCTCAGCTGTCAGCTCCAGCTCAGCTATCAGCTGTTGCCCTTCCAAAACCTCTATGACGAAGTAGCTACCAGGCTCCGGCTGCTCGGTCGCAAACCGCTCGGCGCCGGCGATCGCCTCGTCGAGAGTGGCAAACAGACAGTATTCGTTCGCGCGAATTTCCTCCGCCATCGCGTTGCACGACAACGGCGAACATTCGAACCCCAGGACCGACTCCATCGTCTTGTTCGTGCTGTCGAAGCCGAGACTGCGGAATTCCTGGCCGATCGCTTCAGGTTTGATGTTCTCGGGAAGAACAATCGCGGATCGTCCCTCCGCCGTGAACACTTCGGGAAATAGCCGGTACGCGAACAGTCGATACTCGTCGCGTTCCTCGGGGCGAACCACGGTCAGCGCATCGGCGATGCGATTGAACCAGCCCAGATCGTTGTGCAGCCAGGCTTGAATCCAGTTCTCCGGCGCCGGCGAAATGCAGTGGCTGACGCTGCAGATCTCTCTGACGCCTGGCGCGTTCAGCGAAGCCGGCCTGGCTTCGATGCGCTTCATGAAAAAGCCGGCGTCGATCAACGACAGGTTCATCAGCGTTGCCGGGAATCGTAGCATCCACGCCAACACTGCCGCCATTCGCCGTTCAGCCGCCGCGCTCGACGTGCCGGAGCAGCTCCCTGAGCAGTTCCGGATTGCTCAGCACGCGCCGGATCTCCGGCGACGGCATCCGGTCCTGACACTGCTCCTTCCAGCAGCGGCGCAGTCCATCGGCGTCGATCCCGTTCCGCTCGAGCAGCGTCACGATCCCCTTGTCGCCAAGGAGGCAGGCGATCAGGCGGCACCAGTCGATTCCCGCCGGCGGCTGGGTCGTCCCGGACGGTGGAGGCACGTCGCCGCCTCGCCACACCGCCGCCGTACGCAGCTGCTCACGCGTGAACGGATACCCCCGCAGCGTCGTCCCCTTCGCACGGAACCTCACGGGATAGATGCCAGCCTGCACGGCGGTCAGCGCCGCTTCGAACACGCCGGGCTCCACTTCCGTCAGCGCCATCGTCGTCGAGCTGCCGTCAGGCTTCTGAACGTCGGCGAGGACATACGCCCGTTTCTCGACCGGAAGCCCGGACTCGGTGAGCGCCGAGCGCAGCACGAGCTTCGCTCCCGGCTCGTAACTCTGCTGCGTCACCCAGGCTTTCATCCGGAGCGAGGAGAACGCATGGACATTCAGGCTGTACGGGACGCCATGCACGGCCGCCGCGAGGCCAATCTGTTCGATCGAGCCCAGATACTTCGTGTACCTGTCCTTGCGAATCCCGAGGATCGCATGCCACAGACCCTGGCGGACGCCCGCGCCGATTGGGACCGGAAGCGACATGCGGTATTGATCGATCCTGTTGCTCATCACCTTGTCGACGCCGGGCAGCGCTGCCGCCTTGGCCTCGTCGATGATGACGCCGTTGGGCGTTTCCAGCCTGAAATCAAGGGCCCATGGAAACGGCGACAGCACGAACACCGTCGCCGAGCGATCGGTTTCGGTGAGCAGGAACGGTATGCGGATCTCGACTCCCGCGGGCAGATTGCCCGAAGGGTCGACGACCACTTCGGCATTGGAGACGCCGGCCTGGATCTGGGAGAAGTATTTTTCGAGCCGCAGATCGTCGTGCGCCGCCAGGTTGCCGGTCAGCAGCAGGTAGCCGTCCGTGTTGTTGACCAGCGCGTTGAGCGCGATGGGATTCAGCTGGTCGGCCGTACCCAACCCGAGCGCAAACACGCGTTCGTTGATCAGCGCGGCGACGTCGGTGATGTACTTGCCCGCGGTTTCGTGGCCGTCCGTGAAGACCACGGTCGCCTTCGCGTCGTAGCCGGCGAGCGGGGCCAGCGTGTCGTGGGCACGCTCGACGCCGTCGCCGATGGCGGTGAGCGCGCCAGGGCCGGTGGGCGCAACCCCCGCTATGCCGTTGTTCGCTTCGGTTCTGCCGCCGGCATCCGCCTGAAGGACCGGCTTCACGGGATATGAATCCTGATCGAAGCTGACGACGCCGATGCCATGGTTGTCGGGAAGCAGGTTTACGTAGACGGGCGCTGAATCGTGCAGCACGTCGAGGCGGCGCTTCATCGGAATGCCCGATGGATCGAGCATGCTTCCGGATCGATCCAGCACGAGCACCGACGCCACGCGAGGCTGAGGGATTGTGTTCGCGGTGATCGGGATGACGAAATTCTGAGCGGTCTGGACGCAGCGGATCGTCACGGTGCCGGTCGTTACGTCACCGGGATTCGTGCCGGTAAACGACACCCAGATGCGAACCTCTCGCGCCGCCGCGCTAGCCGCGGCCGGGAGGCTCTCGACGCCACCAAACGGCAGCGTGAAGCTGCCGGGACCGGTGACCACAGCGGGGCCGGACTGCACCTGAATCGTCACCGCGCCGCAACTTTGAATGGTGAACACCGCCGCGCGAGACGTCTCCTCGCCCGCCGGAATGTCGATGAACTGCAGCGTCGGCGTGTTGAGCGTCACGGCCGTGAGGCCCGCGCCGCACGGCGCGAGCTTGCACAGCTCGAGCAGGCCGGCGCTGACATCCTGAACGATCAGCGCCATCTCGGCCCATTGGGGCCTGAACTCGGTTCCCCACTCGATCGCGAAGCCGTAGACGCGGCCCTTCGCCGGGTTCGCGCGATGCCGGGAGTAAGCGTAGTCGGAACTGCTTCCCGTCGTGGGATACAGGGCAACCCCTTGCTGGGCCGTGTACACCTTCCCGCGGACCGCCGCGATCGCGTCGCGCGTGCGCTCGGCGAGGGTCCGCGCGATCAGCTCGTCGCCCGCGGGTATGAATTCCTTGTAGGTCGTGTCAGTCCCTATGAGGCTCCGCTTGCCGTCGTAAGCGGGGTTGCGGAAGTCCATGTCGGCGTCGATCGTCTGATTGTGATCGTCCCCCCAGTTAAAGAGGACCAGCTGCGAGAACGAGTGCACGTCCATGAACCAGCGCGTGCGGGGGAACGCGTCGAGCAGCCAGCGCACGTTCTGGCTCTCAATCTCCGAGAACGCCGAAGGGCCGTGATACGTCTGCGCGGCATCGCACGGATCGTCGGACATCACGAGCGGCGCACTGGGATGGCACTTCGTCTTGAAATCGAAGAGGAAGTCGTAATTCCGGTTCACATCGACGCCCGCACAGGGCCGTGGCGGATTGCCGGGATTGATGTTGGGACGCCAGCCGCCGGACGTGTTCACCATGTCCTGCGCCAGACTGCGTTCCCGCCCGTCCGGGTTCACCTGCGGAAACAGCACTATGTGCAGCGTGTCGACGACAGCCTTGACGTCCGCCGCGGAGAAGCTCTTGCCGCCGTAGGTCAGGCCTGAATTCGTGTCGTAGGCTTCGAGCAGGTCCGCGGCGAAACTGACGATGATGTCGGCGCTGCCCCATTCGCGGGCGTGATGGCTGCCGACGATCATCACCGCATCGCGCGAGCCGGGCGCGCCGGCGCCAATCCGCAGCGCGTGGCTCGTCTTGCCGCCGAAGGTCGTCAGCGGCAGCGTGATGTGCTGGGTCAGCGACGGGAACGCCGTCGAAAGATTCTCTATCGCGGTTTCGATCTCGACGACGTTCTGGTAAGTCACGAGCGACCCCCTTCCGGCACTTTCTTTCCGAGGCCTCTCGGGATCCGGTTCTTCCCCTCGTAGCGGTTCCCTTCTCCGACCTGCCGGTCCTTTATCTGCTTCGCCCGCTCGGCTTCTTCATCCAGGTCGGCGAGGACCTCGACTCTTATCCGCCGCCTTTCCCTTACTCTCTCCAGAACGGTCTCCGAGACCACCGCTTCCAGCGCGTAGCTCCCGTCGTCCTGCTTCCTGAACCCGCCCATGCAGCCCATGTCGATTTCCTTCAGCGGGAGTTCATGAAGGGCTTCGAGCTCGGACGCCCGGAACCTGACGCGATATTTCTTGTCCTGAGGCGGCATACGGATTTCTCCCTTCGGGGCTCTTACAGTGGAACAACGAGCTGGGATGGCGAAACGAACAGGTTACCTGATGGTTGCCACGTGCGACGTGCTACGTGCGACGTGCTACGTGCGACGTGCGACGTGCAGCTTGTCACGTGCAACGTGCTTCGACGATCTCGGGGTCGAGTTCGATCAAGCCGCTGAGCTTGTGCCAGGCCGGCGTCAACCGGCCGTCTATGTCGTGGTCAACTCGCGGTCTGGCACGGCATGGCGCGTAGCGGCCAGGTAGGCGGCGAACAGCGCCGACCATCACGAGATCGACGCCGACGGCGAGGCCTGCGTTGCCGAGATAGCGACGGCCATACAGGAAGACCAGCGTGATGAAGACGATCTTGCTGACGCCTGCCACGACCAGCACGAGCCGGCGCACCGGCGGATTGAACGCGCCATAGACGAGCATCGCTCCGATCAGCGCGATGAGCACGCCCCAGTTGCGCACGATGATTTCGGTGAGCGGGCCGTCCAGCGCCTCACCAAACGTCGACAGCATCGCCGCTCTCGGCGCGATGGCGGCGTAGATCATCGTCGAGGTCAGGAGGCCGGAGACGAGCATGATCCACTTGATGGCCACGTTCCACGTCATCGCGATGCCTCCTGTTTTACGAGACAGAGTCTATTCGCCGCGGGCAGGTGGCCCGATCGTACCCATCACCGTTCCCGTCACGCCAGCTCGATGCCCGGCGCAATGACAGTCGCTGAGCGCGTACTCGATGTGCAGCACGCGCCGTCGCCGATCGTCGAGCGACTTCGACGACGCGTGAAGCGTGAGCGGGCGCATCGCCACAACGCCGCCGGCTGGAACCACGCATTCTACCGGTCTTGTGGTCGCGGCGAGGCGCGCGATCTCGTCGTCTGTGAACACACCGCCGCGATGCGTGTCCGGCAGGACGCGAAGCGGCCCGTTCATCGGCGTCGAGTCGTCCAGGCTGACGCGCAGCGCAACGACATGTTCGAGTGCCCATGCGGGCGCATGCGCGTAGAGCACGCCGGCCTTCGTCGACCACGGCCCCCACTCCGCCTCGTCGTTTCTGGCGCGCAACGGCAGCGCCGTGTCCTGGTGCCACACCACTAGCCAGTTGGCGTTGGCGGATTTGTCGAACAGAGTCGCTCGGAACGGAAGGGGCGCCGGTCCAACGAATTCGCTGGCAAGCATCATCAACCGTCGATCGTTCGCCAGCGCACGGACTGCAGGCAGCTTCAGAACGTGTCTCGCGCCCGCTTTGGTCCGCTCGAGGTTCGCGCTGTTCAGCGCCTCGAGCAGCTGCGCCATTTCGCGGCGGTGAAAGACGCGCTCGTGGATTGAATAGCCCTGATCGGTGTAGGACATTCTCGGGATCAGCTGCCAGGGTAGCCCTTCCTATCCGCCAGCGCCAAGCGCGCCAGCACCGCTCTGACCAGCGCCCCGATGGCGTACCCGACGACTGCATACATCAACGTGCCCACGACGGAGAAGAACAGAACGTAGGCGTCCTGCGAGTTGTAAAGAATCTTGCCGCCGCCGGGAATGGCCTGGAGCAGTGCAACGAGCGGGAAATCGAGGAGCGCCACGAGGAACGCCTGCCCTTCGCCCGCTCCGGATGAAGCCACCAGCGTCCAGACAACGGTGACGATGTGGAAGAGCGCGAATAATGACGCGCCCGCGAGCGGAAGCCGGTGTCGAATCGTTCTCAACGAAAAGACTTGGCTGTCATCGTTCCTTATGAAGCCATGTGACGCTCGAAAAACCCTGACTCTCCACAAGCGCTCTAATGCCCTCGATCAATGGGGCGGCTTCAGAGTGTGGAGGTTTGTCGCGTCCGAACATCTTGCGACCATACCGCCGAAGCGATAAAAGCCAGTGATCCCTGGCGCCGTCGACATTTATGCAGTGGACGGCGAATTCGGACCCTGCATCCGTGTGGTATTCGACGAACCAGCCCCAGTCCTCGGCGATCGGATAGCTCGTCACGATCCCTCGCTTCGCGAGCTCGGCGGCGAGCCAGTACCGCGAGTTCGGCGCCATAGACCTGCGGGTTCACTTGGGAATCCTCGGGCAGGATCGGCGCGAAGCGGTCGCTGTGGAATTCGACGATGTCCTGAAGAGGGTCCATCTAAGTTGGCACCGTGGTCCATCGTGCCGTCAACCGTTCGAAGACTTCGGGGATGCTCGGTGTCACCAGTGTCCGAGCGTTCACGCTCTCTCCAATGCCGCTCAATGCCTACCGAATCAGCAGCCACCTATCGACAACAACGGGTGTGAGCCTATCGTTGCCGTATGGTGGAAACGTCAACCGAATCGATCTTGCTGACGGACGTTCGATGATGACACTCGAAGCCGGGTATTCGTAAGCGAGCTCACGCACAATCATCAGACCAGGGATAACTTCCAGCTCCTGCCGAACGATCATCCCGTATCTCGTCGTGGCTCCGCCATCGGTTTGATAAGCGTTCACGGTGGTAATACCCAGCGGAACGGACTGAGCCCTCTCGATGCCGCCGGGGAATATCAGTCTCAACACTGACACAACCGCGATCAGCAACGCTAACACCAGCACGGGGAGCAGCGAGAGGGCCCAGGCCAGCCGCTTGCGGGCGGTCCAGTACGATCAGCGCGTGGGTAAACAGCATGAACGGCACGATCTGCAGGAGACCGGCGGCCGCGTCATTCAGCTTCTCGTTCGTGAACATGACGAACGGGAAGAACGAGTTCACCGTCGCTATGACGTAGCAGCCGCCAAGGACGCGAAACCACGCTGGCATGCGAGGGAAGATTCTAACTGATGCGGTTGATTCGCAGCTGTCAAACAGATCGCCGTGGCGAAGCGCCGGTCCATCAGGAGTCACCGCCATCAGTCGCCGCTGCCGCGCGGTGCTCCAAAAGCTTCTGACGAATGGCCGGGATCAAAGCCGATGCGGTTTCGTTCTGCGGGTCCAGCGACACACCGACCGGGTAATCCTCATATGCGAGCCAGAAGACCTGCGAGTCGATGCGGACGGTCCAGACGCGTTGATCAGGTCCGTCCGCACGATCCACCACTGCTCCCTCGAGGACCTGCAGGATGGCTTCGACATACCCTGGAAAGAGGTCCCAATCCACGCGCTCCGTCAACAACAGCGACGTGTCGCCAGATGCCATAGGCACGATCTCGAGGCGCTCGAGTGGTGTGTGCACGTCCGCTCAGCGCTTCTTGGCAGCCTTACGGGCGCCTCGCCTCATCGGCTCGCGATTCTCGGGCTTGCCGTAGCCGCCACCGCCGGGCTTCTCCCCGCCGCCGTGGACCTTGTTGACGGTCGCCCACGCGCGCCGTTCAGCTTCTCCTTCGGATAAACCGCGCTCCCGATAGCCTTCCTCGATGTGCTCGGCCTGACGCTTCTGCTTGTCCGTGTACCTGCGTTTGTCACCTTGAGGCATGAGTTCACTCCTGCCATCAAGGAAGGCAAATGAGGTGCCACTCGGAATCCCTTCAGCCTCGCATCGGAGCCGGTACAGCTCGTGGACCAGCGGATGCTCCTCCGGGCCGATGTCGAGGCTGCGGAGCCGCCGCTTGCCGACGCGCCTGTCGATCACCGCCAGGGCCCGCAGCAGCGGACTCGGTGACCTCAGCGCATCATCGATTGGAAGTGCAAGATATCTCTTCAGATCCTCGAGCGCCCGGTAGTCGTCGTATTCGCTCGACGATGTGTCGAACGACGCAATCTCGCGGCCGTCGATCGTCAGCCAGATGCGGCCGACCTCCTCGAGCGTGTAGCGGTAGCGCGCCTGATGGAGCCCGACGCGCTTCCCCAGGATCGGCGCTCGAAGCGACTCGAGGTTGGTTTTCAGCTGGCTCCAGCGCATGAAGGATTCTCGACCGGGACGAGGTCCGCAAAGCAAAAGCCATCTCGTTCGACGATCTCTCCAGCAACCGCGGCAACGGGATGTTTGAACATCGGCCCATCGAGAACGCAGGTGTGGAACTCGCCGTTCTCACCGCAGGGATCGACGTCGGCTGGCAGATCGGCCAGAAGAGCGTGGTCGAATCGCCGCCCGGCGAACGACTGCGGCAGCTTTCTCGGATCGACGCAGGTGAGAAACGCCTCGACGCCCGCATCGATCATGCGGCGTGCGAGCGGGGCTGTGGGCTCGTGCCAGATCGGAAACAGCGGCTCGAGCCCGGACCCTTCGAGCTGCTTGATGCGATAGGCGCGGATGTCCTCGAGGAAGAGATCGCCGAACGCCACGTGCGTGACGCCGCGCTCGAGCGCGGACGCGACCGCTTCGCGCATCGCCCGCTCGTAGACATCGTTTGAACAGGGCCACGGCAGCGGAATGACGTGCAGCGGCAGTCCGCACGCGCGCGCCTGCGCCTCGAGGATCGCCCGGCGCGTCGAGTGCATCGCGACGCGATCGTGGGTCGTATTGACGGTCGTCAACAGGCCGACGACTTCCACGTCCGGATTCTGCCGCAGCACGTGAAGCGTCCACGCACTGTCCTTGCCCGAGCTCCACGAAAGCAGTACACGGCGTGCCATCGGTGGTTGTCAGTTGCCTCCTGCAACGTCGCCGGCTAACTCCTTCGTCAGAATACCCGCTGACACCTCTTTGCAGCCGGTTGTATTCTGCCCGGCCCACAAGGGTGAGAAATCGCTGCGGCCCAGGCCTTCGGCTTTGGCGCGCAACGGCGCGAGAGCGGACGCCGCGAGCGGGAAGTCGGGCGCGACCGGATTGATGGGGCCCAGCTCTCTCATGATGCGGTTCACGATCCCTCGCGCCGGCCGGCCGGTCAACAGGTTCGTCACTGCCGTCACGCGTGCTCCATCGTCTTTGAGGGCAGCACGATGGACGGTGCTCGTGGTCGCCTCGGTGCACAGAAGATACGCGGTTCCAATCTGCACGGCGGCGGCTCCGAGCGCCAGGGCAGCCCTGATTCCGCGCGCATCGCCAATGCCACCGGCGGCGATCACGGGGACCTTCACTGCGCGCACGATCTGCGGGACCAGCGCGAGCGTGCCCACCTGCGTATGGAGATCCTGCGACAGGAAGATGCCCCTGTGCCCTCCGGCCTCGAGTCCCTGCGCGATGATCGCATCGACGCCATGCGCCTCCAGCCACCGCGCCTCGTCCACCGTCGTCGCCGAGGAGAGGATCCGGGCGCCCCACTGGCGCACTCGCCCGAGCATGTCCGGCGACGGCAATCCAAAATGAAAGCTGACGATGGGTGGTCTGAACTCCCCGAGTACATCGACGGCGTCATCGCTGAAGGGCATGCGGCCGGGACCGGCGGAAAGAGGGCCTGGTTCTATGCCAAGTTCCGCGTAATACGGCGCCAACGCGGTCCGCCAGGCACTCTCCTTCTCGGGACTGTAGCGAGGCGGCGTGTGACAGAAGAAATTCACGTTCCATGGTTTCGCCGTCTGCGAGGCGATCGCGGCGAGCTCCGCGCGCAGTGCCTCGACGCTCAGCAAAGCGGTGGGAAGCGACCCCAGGCCGCCTGCCTCAGAGACGGCCACGGCCATCGCGCTGCCCTGCACTCCGGCCATCGGCGCCTGAATGATCGGAAGGGATATGCCGAAGAGTTGCTGTAAGGTCACTGGCGTAGACATCGCGCAATCGCTCAGTCCTCACGCTCACTCGCGTGGCGCACCGCGGTGATGACGTCGTGGCCGGCGTGAAAGAGGGCGGAGAGCCCGTGCCGCATCTCACCCAGATCCTGTTCGTCCGCTTCGGCGGTCAGCGTGCCGCCGAACGTCCGCGCGTAAAACCTGACCCGGCCGACCGCCGGCAGCGGAGTTTCCACGGCTTTCGAGAACAGACCGAGGCGAGCCTCGGCCTCCGCGAAGAAAGCGCCGTGGGTCGCGCGCACCGATTCGTGCTCGCCCGCGCCGATCACGCCTCCTCCGCTGCTGAAGTACAAGCTGGTGCTTCCCTCCACGAACACCACGAGCGTCGCGACGGCTTCCGGATATCCGGTCTCCATCACGATTCCAAAGACGTTCGGGTGTTCGGGGCCGGGTACAAGTCCAAGCTCCTCAGCGCCTCGAGCCAGCGCCTGCGCGCGGAGCTGCCGCGACATTTCCACGGGATCCGGGGATTCCTTGCGACGAGACCAGAAGGCCATGGGTCCACCACACCAGTCATCAAGTATCGAGCGCCCTGCCGATCGCGGTAATGGTATTCCAGTTGCGGGTCGTGACCGGCACGCCGAACAGCTTGTCGAGCGAACCGAGATACCCGATCGCCTTCATCTGGCGCCGATACAGGCCGATGACGAACCGGTCCTGGCGCGCGAGGACTTTCAGCAGCCACGGTCCACGCGGTGGAAACGTCAACGGCAGCCGCGGCGTCGAGCGCGGGCGTCCCGACAGAACGCTCACGAACCAGATGATGTCCTTTCTTTCGGGTTGGCCCGCGAAAACATCACGAGACACCAGCCTCGCGACGTCGCGACCGTTGCAGATCACGATCTCGGTCTCGAACGGAAGCCTGCGCACCAGTTCCGCCCGGAGCTGCGAGAGGCTGATCGGTTTGCGGATCACCAGAGTTCCCGCCGCGCCGATGTTGACCGCGTCGAGGTGCTTCAGTTGTTTCGCGAGCAGGCTGGGCCTGAAGGTCCGGTAACCGCCGACGTTGACGCCTCTCAGAAACACTACGAGTGCCATCAGCGCGCCTGCCGCTCACCGAACCAGTAGCAGAGACCGTCGGGCGCGACGACGTAGAAGACCTTCCATGTGGCACCGCCGTGCTCTTCGGTGTCGAAGTTCGAGAGCTCCTTGTTGAGCCCGTTGGCGTTGAACTCCGCGAACAGCGACTCGAGGCCCTTGACGTGGAAGGCGCACCCATCCTGCGAGGAATCGCCGCCGTTCTCGGCAAGCCGAATCTGGACGTCGTCACGGGCGAGCACCGCCGAGCTGTGTGGCGTGTCGCTGCGTGAGACGACCTTGAAGCCGAGGACGTTTTCGTAGAACGGTAGCGCGGCGGCGAGGTTCGCGACGGGCAGGTTCATGTTGTCGCCCTGGTAGCCGAACGCCTTCTCGAGAGTTGGTTTCACTGCGACTACTCGACTCCAAACTGGCGGAGATGATGATCGAAATGGCGATACTGGAGGACATCCCAGTCGCGGGTCGTCATCCGCCCGAAGCTCGGGTGAATCACGCCGAGCCTGTCGGGCGACGTCGTGGCGAAGCGCTCGACGAGCTCCACGACGATCTCCTTGTCCCGCTGCCAACCGAGGGTGGGCGTGTTGAAGGCGCCCGGCGGCGATTGAATCTTGCCTTCCGGCCATGGCAGGCGATGAATCGCGAAGAATCGCAGCAGCGCGCCACGAATACGTCCGGGCGGCGAGCCTTCGCCGATCCGCTCGCCGAGAGCGAGGCGCAGGCCGGTTGCGAGGTGCGGCAGCAGCTGTTCGGGCTCCATCCGGCCCCATCGGCGGGTGTGCCCGGGCGTCAGCGCCGCGAGCCGATCGAGAATCGCGCGGCGACCGCGAGCATCACGCAACGAACGGGGAACTGCGCCCGTACTCATCGTCTCAATGCGTCTACTTCACTGCCTTCACCGCAGTGACCGCGTCTCCACTCGCCGGACGCTTCGCGAGCCAGTCGAGCTTGGCCTTTGCCCTATCCACCAGCTCCGTCGATCTACACAGGATCGAAGTCGAAAGCGGCTTGCCAGCGGCAAATACGAGGTATTTCTTGTTCATCTCGAACAGTCGATCAGCGCCAACACGCATTTCACGCTCGACGTGACCCTTCCACGATTGCTCGACACGGAATGTTCCGATATCGACGGCTACATGACTTCCCTGATCGTAGGTAGGTTCGGTTGCCACGACGGTTCCTACAAAAACAACGTCGGCCCGCGCAAAGAGCTCTTCCGGTTTGTCGAAGATGACACATTGAGCGTCGGCAATGGCTGGCAGAGCAAGCATCGCTGCCGCGCCGGCGATAACGCCTAACGGAACATAACTCATGATGTTGTTCATGAAGTCTATTGTCAGTCCGAAGTAGATTGAACGACGGTCAACTGATCCACAACATAGCGACTGATTCCACTCGCCAGCCGTTTGATGCTCTTTGCAGGACCACTAGCCACCCTTTTCCGCAAAGTGATCCGCATACATACGACACGTATACCAGTGCCCGGTTGTTCGTTGAATAGCCTGGCAGCGTCACGGACGCCCATACTCGCGTTCGATCTTCATCTTTCAGCTGAACCCCGTCTGCTTTGCCGACTGGCCCGTTCCCTTTGCCTACCGGCACCAGGACCACGAGAGGAAGCCTGAGATCAGGCACGCGGGTGCGAACTCGCATTCCGGAGTTCGAAAGATTTCAGGAGCTGTTCCCGTACAGCCGCTCCTTCAACCATTTCGCTTTCCAGATGCTTCCTCCAGCCTTCGGTCGACGGACGACGTCCATCCGGAGGCTCATCCTGCTTGCGGAAAACAACGGTCCGCTCGGCGAGATTGACCGGTTCCTTCACTCTGTCTGGGAACAGTTGCCTGATCTCAGCCAGGACCGTGCGTTCCAGCGCGGCCTTCAACACCGCCTCATCTTCGGTATCGAACGTGGCGGGTGTGCTGGTAGACGGCTGCTGCACGAGCAAGATTGTCGCGAGAATCAGATGACAACAACCAAGCAGGTTCATCTATTCCTGATTTGTAGCGTTCGACCAATTACTCATTCACTTCTTCGACGGTCCGGTGCGCTCATTCGAAGCAATCACGATCTTCTGCCGCTGGATGATACTACCGAGCAGATAGGCGACGCAGGCCAGCAGCAGGACATACCGAAGCTGCCGTAATTCTCCGTTGGTGAGCCATGGATGGATCGTCGCTGCACACGAAGCGCCCCGCCACAGCCGCTGCTCTCGCCGGCCTGGCTGGATCCAGAGCAGCGGCAGGTTCGCCAGCGCGATCAACATGGCGGCGAGGAAGATCCACATCGGGAAGTCGATGAAGCCTGTTCGATCCGTGAACCGTAGGAGCAGGCCGACGGGCGCGATTAAAACGCTGCGCAGGCCTGTGACAGCGCGCCGAGACCTTAATGGCGAGGCGCGGCGTTCTGACGACGATAAGCCGAAGCAGCGTTTTACCGGCCTGCGACGTCGGTTCACGGAGCGAACTGGCTTCGTCGACATCAGACGCTTCGTACGGGCGTCACGCACTGTTCATCGAACGCCGACGGCCTACGTTACTACAATGGATCGCGATGAAACGCCATGGGCTGTGGTGCGGCGTACGCGCGATGACGGGCACCGGCCTCGTCGCCTTCGCCGCATTGTGCGCGGCCTGCGGCGCGAAGCCGGCCGTGCCGGACGCGCCGTCGCCAGCAACCAGCGTCGCGATCATCGGGCCGGCGCGGCTCGACGCGCGGCAGCTCGTGGCCTGGTTCAACGGACGGCAGCCGCAGCCGCCCGGCAGTTACTCGGCGTCCGTGGACCTCGCCACCATTGCGCAGCACTACGTCGAGGAAGGCGCTGCCGAGAACGTGACCGGCGACGTCGCGTTCGCACAGGCGATCGTGGAAACGGGATGGTTCCGGTTCACCGGGACGGTGCCGGCGTCGGCCAACAATTTCGCCGGCATCGGCGCAGCCGACGTGAATCCCGGCCCGGCGACGTTTGCCGATGCGCGCACCGGCGTTCGCGCGCACATCCAGCACCTCCGTGCGTACGCGGATCCGACGGCGACGTCGTGCGCCACGCCGCCGCTCCGTAATCCGTGCGTTGATCCCCGATTCGCGCTGGTGGTCCCGAAGGGCCGCGCACCGACGTGGAACGACCTCGGCAAGGGCAACTGGGCAACAACGCCGCGCTACGGCGCGAGCATCCTGTCGCTGTACAACGAGGCGCTCGCGTTCAACGGCGTGCGTTAAGCCGGACGCTCAGGGCCGCCGAAATCGCCAGATACCGGCCGTATTCTGGTTTGAGTCCGAGTAGCCACCTGTAACAAAAACATCCCCGTCACGCAGCGGCGCCGCAGCGGCGAATCGGTACGCCGCTGGCAGCCGCCCAGGGACCTCTCGAAAGATCCAGCGTTTGACGTCGAGAAGCTCGGCAACGGGCGCGCCTGCTGTCACGAGCACATCTCCATCTGACAACAGAACGGAAGTGCCGGCGATCTTGTACCGGCGATGCGTCATCGACGGACCTCGCTCGAACGTCGCGGTCGCCGGGTTGTAGGTTTCAGTCGTGGCGTAATGATTGCGATCGCTCCGATCCGCTCCGCCGATGACGAGCACACGCCCGTCAGTCAGCCTGATCGCGTCGTGCTTGTGGCGCGTCGTCAAGATCGAGCCGGCCGTTTCGAATCGTCGGGTTTGAGGAGAGAAGACTTCCGCGCCTGCATGGAGGACCTGATTCGGACGACGGCCTGTGTGGCCGCCGATGATCAGCGCACGGCCGTCGGACAGCAGCGTGGCCGAATGGCTCTCTCGTGGCACTGCCATCGAGCCGACTGCCTCAGAACGGCCGGTGTTCGGATCGTACAACTCCGCACTGCGCAGGAACGTCCAGTCTCTCCCGACGCCGCCAACGAACAGGATCCGGCCGCCGGTCAACAGAGTCGCGGTATGGCCGCTGCGGGCCTGCTCGAGTGAACCGGCTGGATGAAAGCGCTTCGTCGACGGATCGAACAGCTCGATCGACGCGAGGTACTCACCGCTGTAACCGCCAGCTATGAGCACACGCCCGTCATCGAGCAGGGTTGCGGTGTGGCCGGATCTGCGCGAGGCGAGATTGCCGATTTCCTGCACGGTGTTGTTCGCGGGATCGAAAAGCTCGACACTCGAAAGGCTGCCTCCGCCATCCACCATGCCCCCAGTCACCAGCACTTGCCCGGATCGAAGCGTCGTTGCCGTGTGCGCCGCCCGAGCCGTTTTCAGCGTCGCTACGTGCTGAACGGCTTGTGCGGACGTGGCCGGAATCGAAGCCGAGTGAACGAGCAGAATCAGGCAGACGACGCCGCTCGCCGCCGGGACCACGGTTGAAGACATCCGTCACCTCCCAATCGTGGACGCGGCGGATGCCGGAAGCGTTAACGCCAACGGCCACAACACGGTCGAGGTGCTATTTCGTGGCGTAGCGCTTCGCGGCCTCGAGATCCTTGCGCAGCTCTGGCGCATTTCGGCGTGGTCCGTATCCAGGCGTGTCCCGCTGAATGCGCCAGCTCTCCTTCAGCGGCCCCACATCGACCACATCGAAGCCGAACTGGTCGATGAGCCGCGCGACGGCCGCCTTCGCCGCCTCGTCGTCGCCCGCAATCGCGAGCGCGCGGCGGTTCGTCGTGTCAGCCGGCTGGCCGTCGGTGGTGAGCGACGCGGCATAAAGATGGTTGAACGCCTTGACGACCTTCGACTTCGGCAGGTGCGCCTGCAGGAGCTCGGCGGTCGTCGTCGATTCGTTGTCGAGCTCGGGGATGTGACCATCCCGCTGAGGGTAGTAGTTGTTCGTGTCGATGACGATCTTCCCCGCGAGCGGCGCCACCGGCACGTCCCGGTAGTTCTTCAACGGGATCGTGACGACCACGAGGTCGCCGGCGGCCGCCGCTTCTGCTGGCGTCGCCGCGCGTGCCTTCGGGCCGAGTTCAGCGACCAGCGCCGACAGTGTCTGAGGTCCGCGCGAATTGCTGACGACCACGTCGTAGCCGTTGGCGACGGCCAGCCGAGCCAGCTGGCTGCCGATATGTCCCGCCCCGATCAGTCCGATGGTCTTCATTGGATTTGCCTCCTACGGCTCACTCGGCGTTCATGATGCCCGCCTTCGGAGGTATGACGCGCTCGCCTTGAGTCTAGGTCCCCGGCCCGCGTGTGCGTTGGAGCACGAGATGCCCGCCACCGTGCTCGGGCAGGATCTCGAGATCGATCCGGCCTTCGCTCTGGCTTCGTCCGTGCATGATCGGCTTGCCCTTCGTCAGCCAGGTCTCCCAGATGGTGATCTTCCCCTCCGGATCGATCTCGAAGTGTCGCCGTTCATCAGTCTGGCCGTCGGCGCGGAACACCACCAGAAACGCACGATTGCGTTCGAAGAAGACGTGCTGCCATCGCGGCGCGCTCGTGGCGGTGCCGGCCTGAGCGGTGACCGCCCAGACGCCGTCGATCGGCGTCGGCGCCCGGTTGTTGTAATTGGCCGTCCACCACGTGAACGCGTAGCTCCCTGCCAGAAGCACCGACAGCGCGAGCATCGCGGCGGGCCGCGGTCTGATCGGCTCGGCTCGCAGGAGAATCGCGTTCGTCAGGCGCGCGACATACGGCGCGACGGTGAGAAGGGCGCAGACGAGCAACAGCATCGCTGCGATCGTTCCACCTGGATCGATGCCGTAGAAGACGTCGATCAGCAGGATGTTGGCGACTATCGGCAGCAGCACGAGGGCGCCGGCGAGCGCCGTGCGCGGGACGACGAGGAGGATGCCGGCAGCGATTTGGAGCAACGCGAGGAGCGAGCCGTAGACCTGCGAGTATCCGAAGTAATGCCACGTCAGCCAGAATCCGCTGACCTCTCCCAGCGGTCTCGTCAGCTCCGAATCGAGGATCGTGAATTGCGAGCCATTGAGCTTTGCAAATCCGTAGACGAAGCACATCGTCGCGGCAATCCAGCGTGGGATCGCGGGCGGCGCCTCGCTTGGAGTCACATCAGTCATCAGCGTCCTGGTCTCTTATACGACGAACGCGATGCCATCGAACCGCGCCACACAACTGCTGATGTCGAGTGCTCCGGCAATGAGCTTGTCGTTCTCATGCCCTCTGCCATCGAGCTCGCGCCCGGAACCACACTGATCCAGCACTTCAATCAACCGGGCATGATGTCGTTCGAAGACGGCCACGGCGGACTGTGCGTCAGGCGACGCGTTTCCGGGAAGCCAGCGCAGAATCGCTCCGGCGCCGAGCCAGTCTTCGAGAGCGGGACGCAGCGATCCATCGCGCCACCGCTCCCCCGCTGGAATTACATTGAAAGTGGTTCCCAGCCGCGTGGCAGCTTCCGCGACCGCGCGCGCATTCCGAAGGCAGCCTGCAAGCACCACGCGTGCTGCTCGTGCCGCAGCCAGCGTTACCTGTGCTCCATTTGGCGACGGGAGCACGCAGCGCAAACCTTCTGGCGCATTCAGATACGATTCGGGCGCGAGGGAGTATTGCGCCTGTCGTCGCCGGCCGGCCAGTTCGGCCCGTTGCACTCGCGCGAATTCAGCGGCCGACGCGTCATTCCATGGGTAAGGAAGAATCGACGCGCCCCGCGAAACAGCCACGTCCACGCACGTCGTAAACGAAAAGACGTCGACAACTATCGTGACGTCGGCGGGCGCGAGCGCCTCGACGGCGGCAGGCCCCCATTCGCACCGGCACGCCCACGCTTCCTGGCTGAATGGGTTCGAAGAGGGACTGGTCACAAGCGCGACGAAAGCTTAACGCTGGCGCACCCGCCGCCGGTAGGCCTTATCCGCTTCACGCACGTCGTCAATCGTAAAAGCGTGCGACATCCAGGCCGGGTCCGCTGGGGTCGGCCTGAAGGGTGGCTCGGGATCAGGAATCGCAAGCTCCGTTCGCAGCTCCTGCTCGGCCTTGCGCACCGGGAGCGCTTCCACCCGGCGGCGGAGCTCCGTCCCGGCAGCCGTCAGATGGAAACGTTTGTTCCTGATTTCAATCAGCCCGGCACGCGACAGCCGGGCCACGCCGCCGTCGATTTCATCGAAGGTCAGCATCGCGTGCTGGATCCCGTCGGCTGCGCCAATGACGACGTCGAGGGACGCCTCTCCATCGGGTGCGGAGATCAGAATAGCGTGGAGCAGCCAGGCATCGGTCCAGACGAGCGGAATGTGCTGCGGTAACGTCATTGGCAACGTAAGCGTCGAGGAAGCCTGTTCGATCCGACGAGCCGTTCTTCCTTAGGTCCGCGCTTCTGCGGCCTCTTGCGTGTCTTTGGTGTTTTGGGCATCTTCCCAATGATGCTAACTAAAATGTGCCCCGGGCCGGGATCGGACCGACACGGCTGAAATCAGCCACTCGCGAGCAAGGCGAGGTCAGGACATACCAACGGCGTCTGTTCACGTGCTCCGAATACTGCTCACGGTTTCGGCCACCACCGGCCGACTCGCCGGCAGTACGCCTCATAATCTCCATCGAAGGTCCGCCGCAACGTGGGCTCTTCGTACAACACGACAAACACGTGGGTGATGAGCAGGAACAAGCCAGCATAGCCAACCAGCGGAATCGATTGATAAAAGAGCGCCGCGCCGGATAAGGCCAGGCCGGCACCGAGATACATCGGATTCCGGACGAGTCGATACGGGCCCCGCACGACCAGCCGGCGAGGCGGATCGAACGGTGCAGGGGTTCCCCTGCCGACGAACACGAATGTCAGGATGCACGTGATCGCCAGTGCTGCACCCGCGAACCCTAGCAACATCCCGACACTCTGCCAGGCACCGACAGCCGCGGGTTGAGTAATGCCTGTCGAGGAGAGGATCCGGTCGGGAAGGAAGATGAGGAGGAGGCCGATGAATAGCGCCGAATAGGTGGCGGCGCGAGCGAGGACGAACATTGCTGAAACTCCTGCGCCTGGTGTTCATCCAAGAGCGTCTTTACCGTCGAACTGCCGCGGTTCGTTGGTCCACCCGATCTTGCCGGACTGAGTCCGAATCTGGATCCACCATTCAGTCTGCGACTTTTCGATGAGCGTCCCGGCGCACCTGTTCGGGTCACGGTCGCATACGCCGTTCAGGAAATCCACGGTGTCGACGTCCCGGTACAATCGGCCGTTGAACCACGCCTTGGTGAACCCTTCTCCCTGATAGGTCAGAAGGTAAAGTGTTTGCCCAGGCTGGATCTGGATGTTGCCATTCGACGCGCGCAGGGTGCGCGGCTCGCGAAACTGTACCCGGCCTGGTTTCACGGTCACAACTACTCCGGTCACCGCGGTGACTCTCTCTCCGGCCTTCAACCGGAACCCAACTGGTGCCTCCGGCCGCCGGTCCGTCCGAATCACAAGCGCGCGCTTGGCCGTCCATTCGCGGTAGACGCACCCCTCGAATGGGCATGCGCCGACATCCTCGAACGGTACCGGAGGCGCCACTTGGGCCATCACCGTCGCGGGTGCAACAGCAGAGAACACAATCAGCAACGCATTCAGCGCTGTCTTCATCACTCCTCTATGTCAGTTCGAGCAGCCCGAGAGATCCTCGGTCGTGCGCGCAGAATGTGCGCGGGCACGCGCCGGAAAGACGGCAGAATCTGCAACTCGGTCCGGACCGAGCCACCCTGTGCGCTCGAGGACGCTTCCGACTTTCGCCAAACGCTCCGGCAGGCAGGCCTAAAGGCCTGCGCTACGTCCCGAACTCGAGCGCCGAGTCCCGGCGCCGAATCCCGGGCGCCGAGCCGGTCAGCTACCGCAACGTCACATGCAGATACACCGAGTGACGGCCGTACAGACTCGTTGAACGGCTTGAACGCGACGCCATCAACGCTGAACCGCAGCGTTGCCGGATCACCGGTGATCGACTTGCCGATGTCGTTCGCGTCAAGCGTGATCGGACGCCAGTCGGTTCTGGGGCCGGACTCCTCAGCGGCCAGCAGGATCGGACCGTAGAAGAGGCTCGCCACGTTCGGCTGATCAACGACCGGCTCCAGGTAGAAGTGCATCGGCATCCGCAGCTCGATCGTGTCGTTGGCGCGCCAGCTTTTCCCGAGTGAGAGGTACAGTGCCGGGCACCGCTTTGACCGAGCGATCCCGCCCGTTGATCTTCACCGTGAACCCGCGTGTTGCCCAGCGCGGCACGCGGACCTTGATGTCGAAGTCGCCGCTTCCCTTGACGACGATCCGGCTCGTATCCGCGTAGGGAAAGTCCGTCATCTGCTGCACGACGAGCTTCCGGTCGCTCCAGTTCAACGTCGACGGCACGAACAGGTTGACATAGAGCGTGCGGTTGTCGGCGCTCTTGAAGTAGATCGAGTCCTGAAGCTTCGTGTTGCTCTCGAGCGCCGTGCCGTTGCAGCAGGTGAAGCCGCTCATGTCGGCATTGCCGAACCGCTTCTGCGCGCCCGGATTGAGCGGAACGTGGTACGTGTTCCCGGCATTCTCTTCGGCCACCGATGCGAGGATGTGGTTGTAGAGCGCCTGCTCGTAGTGGTCCATGTACTTGGCGGTCTGATCGAACATGAACAGCTGGCGATCGAGCTTGAGCAGGTTATAGGTGGCGCAGGTCTCGTTCTGACCGCCGTTGGCGAAACCGTTCTCCCACAGCGTATCGGGCTGCGCGGTGAAGCACTCGGCGTTGTTCGGATTCCGCGCGCCGGCGACGCCGCCGATGCTGTACATGTAGCTGTTGTTGACGATTTCCCAGAAATTCTCAGCGATGAGGTAGTAAGGGATTTCTTTCGTGCCGCGGAACGTCTCGAGCGCACCAGTGATCTGCGGGATGTGCTGATTGGCGTGCTTGCCGCGGATCGTGTCGACGTTCTTCGCCAGCCCGTGATCGTGACTCGCGTTGCCGAAGAAGAGGTTCGTGTTGTCGAACAGCTTCGCGGACTCGAGGAACCGGCGGTCGCCGGTCAGACGGAACAGGCGCGCCATGACCTCGTTCATGCCGCCGTACTCGCCGGCGATGTAGCGGCTCCACATGCTGACCCGCGTCTCGGGCGGCAGCGCCTTCAGCCGCGCATACGCCCAGGCGCCCATGCCTGTCGCCACTTCCAGCGCCTTCTTGTTGCCAGCAACCTCATAGCTGTCCAGCAGTCCGGCGAGGATCTTGTGCAGCGTGTAATAAGGCGCCCAGATCTGGGTGTCCTGCGTGCCGTAGGTCGCGCCCTTCTCGAGCATGATGAACTGGTCCGGCGGGTAGCCGCTGATGAAGCCGGCGCCCCAGTTCCAGTAGTCGGTGCGGATCGCGCCCGCGCGCAGGTTGGAGTCATATCCAGTCCGGCCCGGCCCGGGCGGAACAGCGGTCGGATCGGCGACGGACGGTCCGCCTTCCTTCGCGGGCTTCCCTGACTTCTGCGACAGGTCGTACAGCGTGTCGATCAGGTAGTTCATCTTCTCGAGGAAGTTCGCGCGCAGCGCCTCGTCGTACGTGGTGCTGGCATACGCCTGCGCGATCGCCGAGAGATAGTGTCCCGTCGCATGCCCACGGAGCCTCGTCGTCTGGTTGTCCCACCCCTCGAGCGGCTGCGCGCCGGCCGGCTGCGGCTGCCCGAACGCGTCCCTGAAGTTGTAGAGGAAGCGATCGGGATTGGTTTCCGCGAGGCCGCGGATGAACTTGTCGCGATTCCTGATGAACGCGGTGTCGCGCCCGTTGGTGTCGCGTTCGAGCACGACCGCGCTGAGCGGAAACGCTTCGGCAAGACGGCTCGGCGGCGTGGTCGTTCCCACCGGAACTTTGACGATCACCGTTGCCTTCGGCGCGAGGCTCGTTCCGGGCACTCTGCCGGTCACCGTATAGGTGCCGGGCTTCAACACCTCGCTGTTGTCGGTGGGTGACGGCCAGATCACCCGGACGTCCGGCCCCTTGGCGTTGTCGCGATAGACAGCCGGAATCGAGTAGGGCAAGCGCGGCAGCGTCCCCACGATCGTTTCAACCCTGACATCCGGCACGTTCGACAGCCTGGATGCGAGCGGCGAGTCCTTCGGGATTGCAGCAGTCGAGATCTCAGGCGGAGGCGTGCCGCGGCCTCTCGTAGACTGACGCCCAGACAGCGCGTTCCTGCGAATCGACGCAATCTGTACATCGTTCAGCGCGATGCGGTAGATGCGCACGTCGCGCAGCCGCGCGTGCAGGGTAGGCTCCGACTCATTCTGCGAGCGGCCGATGAAGAGACGTCTCGCGGCTCCGGACGATTGACCGAGAATCTGCGCCACGTTCACTGCCACATTGGCCGCCTGGCCGACTTTCGCGCCGTCCAGATACGTTGTGAGTACACGTGCGGCGGGATCGAGCACTACCACGACGTGGATCCATTGATTTTCGAGAAACTTCGCGGGTTCGGTTTCCTGAACCTTGCCCTGGATCGCAACCGCTGCGCGCAGCCCTGCCGCACTGGCGACGGCGAACAACCGCGTTGACGCGTTCTGGCCGAAGTCGAAGACCGGTCCGGAGGCGCCAGTCGGAAGAAACAGCCAGCCGCTCACGGTCAACGCATCTTCGCCGGCAAGCGCATCACCTGGAAGCTGAAGGTGGCTACCCTCGCCGGTCAGCAGCAGGACCCTTCGGAACTGGGCATCGTCGACGAACGTGCCCCCGTTTCCACGCAGCGTGGCGTGGCCCTGGTTTCTCGACGAATCCTCGGCGTTCTCGGCGAGCACATAGCGCGCCGCGAGCGCCGTTTCACCGATGCCGTCGAGGAATTGATCACCTCCCTGCTGGCTGGTCTGTCCTGCGTGGACGAGGGCAACGAGGCTGATCGAGCCGGTCAACAGCAGCGAGACAGACACACGCGTAAACATGCGAGCTTTTTGTCTTACTTTCGTGGGTCCTGTCAAATCAGAAAACGTGATGAGGTGGCGGCTACGCTCCGCGCTTCAGCCGAAACGCCGACCAGGTCTCGTCCACGCTGATCAGGCTCACCGGACGCATGCCCAGCCGTTCCCCCACGGCCCACACATCGTCGCGATTCATGTCGAGGCCGGCGGTCCTGGAACCTTTGCGGAAGAACACCCAGAGCTTCGCGCCGGGCGCCATCGAAGCGACGGCGCCTGGCATGCGGGCCTCGAGGTCGGCGCGCGATTTCACGAACAGGAAGATCAGCTGTGCCTGCGCGGGCTTCACGAACTTGACGTCCTTGGCCAAGCCCAGCGAGTCCACAATCTTCGCAACCGGGTTTATCACGGCGATGGTCGCACCCGGTTTGATTCGGGCCTTCTCAGCGACTGTCTTCTCTGGCATTCAGCCGCATCCTAGCACGCGGTCGAACTCGGTCCGGACCGAGTTCGCGCCGACGAAACGACACGTGCAAACCTGATCTACGCGTTCGTATGTATGCAGAATCTTCACACATGCGACGCGGGCCGGCGCGCAATTCCTGCAACTCGGTCCAGACCGAGTTGAAATCCAGAGCGCTGCTAATTGTGGCCTAAGTGTTTATCGAGGAACGACAGCAGTCGTTGCCACGAATCGACGTTGGCGCGCGCCTGACCCTCGGGCGTGCCGCCGGACATGTTCGGTCGCTTCGATACCGGATGGGGGCGCACTACCCGAACGTCCGACGTCGGCACGTACGGTCGCGTAATCCTGTGACCGGCATTCTCGTACGAGTAATGCTCGACTGCATGTTTGAAATGGTGGGCCTTCAATCGCCTGACAACTTGTTCGGCGAAGATGTCCGATGGCCACAGCTGATCGTCAACGCCGGAGAACAGCAGGACCGGCCCGCCGATGCGCTCGACGGGGATGGCTGCCCGCGCGAGGGTTGCGCCATCGTTCATGCGCTTCAAGAAGCGGTCTCTGCCACTCAGCGCCAGATCGGAACGAGTGAAGCGGCCCGGTACACTGACCAGCGGCTTCCCATTCACTGTCCACGCCGGCGTCTCCGCATCGTCACTCAACCCCGGCCACACGACGCTGCTCGGTACGTTCGCCACCACGACACGGAACGCTGACGGATACGTGGCGCCGAGGAGCAGCGCCAGCTCGCCGCCGCGCGAAGTGCCGAGCACGCCAATTCGAGCCGGGTCCACGGCAGGCTGAGACTTCAACCAGTCGGCCGCCGTCGCGAAATACTCGAGCGGAATGTTGTTAAGCAGCGGCGTCAGGCCCTCGGCGTTGAAGTACGCGAGAGCCAGAACGACATAGCCACGCGATGCGAGGCCGCCGGCATGTGCGCCCGGCCTCGGAATGCCGCCCTCCGAACCCGACACGACGATGACCGCCGGACGCCGTCCGGCATCTGCCGGATAATACGCAACGCCGACCAGACCACGTTCACGGACGGGCACCGCGCGAACACCCGCAGCCATCACGCGACGAGAGATTGTGGCGGTCGCGATCACGTGGCCGTCCGTCTCGGCGGTGAAGACCCACGGCTGCACGGCCGGTGCGGTGGCAGCCGCAGGTGGCCGCTCACCGCTCGCCGACCAAACGAACTTCATCGGATCGGCAACCTCCACGCGGCCTCGGCCGTCGGCCTGGAACGTGCCGCTCGAGTGCCATATGCCGCGGTTGCCGTCTGCGCGGATGGTTATTTGCTGTCCGGGCTCGAGCCCGGAGAGGGCCATGCGAAAAGGCTCGTCCGTCAGAACTGAGTCATGACTCAGTTCGAATCGGGGCGTTTGCAGGCTGGGTGCAACGGGGGCGACCGACCACAAGAGCAAAACGGTTATCGCGCGCCACGTGAATCGCATGCTCAGATGCCCGTGTACCACGCCCAGCCGTTCTGAATATTCCCCTTCATGCCACCGTCGTCGAACTCGATCCGCGACGACGATGCGGCGGACGTACTTCATGCTCTTGTAGCCCATCTGCCTTTCGACGCGGAGCCGCACCGGCGCGCCATGCTGGATGGGCAGATCGCGGCCGTTCATGCCGTAGGCCAGGATCGTCTGCGGGTGCAGGGCGTCGAACAGGTCGATGCAATCGACCCAGTCGTCGTACGAGGAGAACACCACGAACCTCGCGTCCGGCAGCATGCCTGCCGCATCGAGAACGCTGCCGAGCGTCACGCCTGTCCACTGGCCGATGGCGGTCCAACCTTCCTCGCACGTGTGTCTGGTGATCTGGGTCCGAGCGTGCAGCTGTTTCAGGTCGGCGAGTGAGAACGTTCGCGGCGCCGCAACCCGGCCCTCGACCGAGAGCCGCCAGTCGGCGAACCCGCCGTTCTGCAGGCGACGATATTCGTCGCCCAGCTCGGACTTGACGCTGGCGGCGGGGTCGGTGGTTCCGGTCGCCGGAAACGAGGTCAGATCGTGAAGGCTGTATTCCTTTACCAGCGACTGCCCCGGGAGAAGCGTGCGATGGGCCGCATACGTCAGGTTGTCGCCCATCCGCAGCAGGCTGCCGTAGGTCGGCGGCAGATCCTTCGGGTAGCGCGTGAGGAGAAGCCACCGACAGAGGCCAGTCCCGCAACGATCGCCCGGCGCCGGGTGATGAGCCCAGTGGTCTTCATGTCATTCCCCTACGGTCATGGCGCGGATCTGACGTCTCAGACCGGACTTCACGACCATCACGAGATGCACGATCACGAACAGAAGGAGCAAAGCGAACGTAAAAAAGTGAATCGTCCGGGCGGATTGGTAGCCACCGAACAGCCCCAGCAGAAATGGAAACGCGGCGGTCACCGCCGGCGACATCGTCAGGCCGGTGACGACGATCAACGGCGCTGCGACGAAGATCACCAGCGAGTACGCGCATTTCTGCAGCAGGCCGTAGCGCGGGCCGCCAGTCGCGGGCGGGATCCGCAGCCGCAGGTGATCGACGACGTCGCCCCAGATGAGGCGCGGCGCAAGATCCTTACTTCTCGGCCAGATGTGCGAACGGAAGTGTCCGCCGAAGATGCCGGCGAGAAGGTAGATCGCTCCTGGCAATACGAGGCACCAGGCGGCCAGGAAGTGCAGACTCCGCCCCCAGCCGTTCTGATTGAAGATGTCGAAGGTCCGGCTGGCGCTGATCGGCGCCGCGGCGGCCTGGAAGAACGGCGTCGGCTTGTCCCAGCCCCCGTGACGATGGTTGCGGCTGATCGGCAGCTCGATGAGCGCCGGCGTGAGGTCGTTGCCTGCCTCACCCCAATAGAGGCGGGGGTGGGCCATCAGGATCACGAATCCGGTGACCGCGAGCGTCAAGACACTCACGGTCAGAATCCAGTGGGAGATCCGCACCCAGCGCGCATGACGCAGCACGCTCCCGGCCTGCTCCACTTCATCCTGAACAACGGCCATAAAGGCGGGCTCACAATGCCATCAAGCGGCGCCCCGGCGCAAGCGGGGAGTCAGCTCTTCAAGCGCAATTTGACGCGTTCCGTCGCCACCCGCAATACCGACTTGATGTCTGCAAACCGGGTGGTGGCGAGATTGTTGAAGTCTCTCAGGCGATGCTCGAAGTCCTGGCCGCGCGTGGCGTCCTCGACCGCGAACCGCACCTCCTGCAGCGCGACTCGACGATGATCGTACGTTCCCAACACGTCGATGCACGCCTTCTGCAGCACGCAGAACAGGCTTCTCTTTCCGCTCGCCTCATCATCCTTGCATTCGCGATCGTCGGCACGGTTCCACATGGATTCGTCTTTGAGGAGTTCCGCTGCTCTTTCCAGAATGCGCAGGTCCTCCACCGTGACCGCTTGATTTCGTTGCTCGGCGGCGGGCGTCGTCGGTATGAGTCGAGGCAGTTGCTGCCTGCTCTCGGCAGTGGCGTCGGGAAGAGCGATCGCCGCCGCAATCAGCACCAGGCCGAGAGCCGGAGTTCGCCCCATTTGCGCAGCCTACCATGAACGGGGAGGTCGATCATCGCTCCCCCTTCTTCAACGCTCCGAGCAGCACCCCGCGCGTGACTGCCTGCTGTTCCTCCCGACTGATTGTGGCCGTACCGTCGAATAATTGATGACCGTAATTCCCGAACTGGGAATGATTGCCGCCCTTGATCTCAGTCCACTCGGTGTGCGCCGGGAGCAATCCTTTGTTCGCCATCACTCGATCGGGTGGCGCAATGTTGTCGTTCGTCGCGTAGACCTTGGTGAACGGCGCATCGAGTCTCGATAAGTCGTCCTCTTTCGGATGCGTCGTGCCGATCAGCACGAAGGCGGCGTCGAGACCACCCCCTGCCCGGGCGATACGCGCGGCAAGTGCGCCGCCGAGCGAATGGCCGGCGACGACCCAGCGGACAATTTCCGGATGAGCCGCGATGAGCGCCCTGGCACTGTCCACGACCCTAGCTTTGTGCGAATCGAGCGGAGCGAACCGGTAGGGAAGTTTGACGACGAATACGGCGTACCCCGCATCGGCAATCGGGCGCAACAGAGGCGCGTACGCATGTGCATGAATTCCGGAACCACAGATGAAGACCAGCGCCGTGCGATCTGGTCTGTCCGGCAGGAACTCCAGTGTGGCTGGTCCGTCGGAAACCGTGACTTCCGGGCCGCTGCGAAGCAATGCATCCGCGACACCTCGCGTGCGGACGGAGTTCGCGAGCCAGGAGAGCGCGAATGTTGCCCAGAGTAGAAAGCCGAGGCGAACCCATCGGCGTATTGAACGTCTCTGCGTATTCGGTGTGGGATACCGGTTTTCATCCAGTGATCTCAAAGCCATCACCCGCCTCGAGCAGGGGCGCCGTGAGCGAAGCCGCACAATCAGCGCAGACCCCAATACGCGAAATCGCTGCGCATTCCGCGGTGCCTGGCATGCCCGCCCGGTCGCGGCTCGAACTCCTCCAGTTCCACCCTCGGTGCGTGCCCCACCAGGCGTCGCTCCGTCGTGGCGAGTGGCTCTCGCAGGCGGGCCGTCCAAGGAAGTGCCGATGCGCCGGCGTGCGGCACACGAACAACGTAATCAAACCTGCCCTCCCTACCGATTGCCATACCGCGCCTCGAGCTTCATTGGCAGCAGAATACATGACCGAGAACGCCGTGCCGCCTATTGAGCTTCACTCCGCCGGTGGCCAGCGCGGAAGCTCGGCTCATGCGCCGCCGAACTCTGGAAGGTATCGAACGAGACCGCTGCTGCCGGCGAGAGCGCCAGCTACCAGTTCCATGGCCATGAATACTTCATCGGCTACCGGATATTCACAGCGCAGACCGTAAGAGTTTGCGGTTCGGAACCCGAACCGCGGGTAGTACTCCGGATGACCGACCACCACGACCGCGCGAATGCCAGACCGCAAGCACTCCTCCAGCCCGTCTCGCAACAGCCGTGAACCGATGCCTTGTCGCTGCATTTCGGGCAGGACCGCCATCGGACCAAGGCCCATGACAGACTCGACGGGCTGCGCTGCCTCGATCACGACCGGCGAAAACAACACGTGCCCGACGATGTCGGAGCCGTCGACGGCTACCAGCGAAATGATCGGGTGGCCCGCGCACCGGATTGCTTCAACGATCCGGGATTCGTCGGTCTGACCGAATGCCGCGTCGTGCACGCGCGCGATCGCGCTGTCGTCGCCGCGTTGCTCGGGCCGCACCTGAAGCGTGCTCATCTCGTCAAAAGAAGCGCTGCTGCAGGGCGAGATGCGCTGCATTCGCGGCGATGTGGCAGACGATCGCGTAAGGCAGGCCCCAGCGCCAGAATATCCAGCCCAACGGAAGGCCTGCTAAGGTGTATTTCACCAGGAGCGCGGCACGATAGTAGTTCGCCAGCGTCGGATCCGCCGGGAGCGGGCGGTCAAGGTGCAGCGCCGCAAAGAACAATGAGGAGCCGACGAGCGCGAGTGCAAAGGCGAGCCCCGCGCGTTTCGTTACGCGCCAAACGATCCACGCGACCGCGCTCATGAGGAAGAGGCGTACACTGACCTCCTCGACGATCGGGGCAGCAACCATCCCGACCACCGGCTTCAGCGTCGTCATCCGCTCGGCCAACAGCACGCGAATAGTTGGATCCGATTCGGCGATCAGCCGATTGGCCAGGAGATTGGCCGCCCCCAGCACCAGTCCAACCGCAAGCGACAGAACCGCCAGCCTGACCCGCTGCCCGCCTACGAACCGAGGCAGCACGCGGCAGCGTGAGGCGGCCGCGAATCCCGCGAACACGAGAACCGCTCCGCCGACAGCGGCAACAGCGAAGGACGCCGGATTCTCGATGTCCCCGCCAACCATCAGGCCAATCATCAACGCGAGCCACGCCGCGGACGTGGAGACCGCCACTAGTCGCCTCGAAGCGACTCGATTGGATCCACTTTACTCGCCCGCCGGGCGGGCAGATAGCTCGCGAGCAGCCCGATCGCGGTCATGATGATCGACATTACCGCGAACACCACCGGGTCCACCGCCTTGACGTTGTAGAGCAGCGTGCTCAGCAGCCGCGTGGACGCAACCGCCGCACCTACCCCCAGCGCCAGGCCAGCGAGGACCACCTTGGCGCCCTGCGACATCACCAGCCACCGCACTGCGCCCGCGGTCGCGCCCAGGGCCATCCGCACGCCGATCTCCCGTGTGCGCTCGGCCACGACGTACGACAGGACGCCGTACAACCCCACCGCGCCAAGAATCAACGCCAACCCGGAGACGACGCCCAGCGTCAGCATCGTGAACGAGAGCATGATCATGGACCGCTGCGCGAGGAACTCCATCGTGAATTCCCGGTAGACCGGCGCCTCTGGCGCGACCTGACGCACGAGCTCGCGAACTTCGCGCAGGAGGCTGTCGGCGCGCGGCGACTTCACGACATACGCGGGCGAGCTCCAGCGCCCACGCGTTGGCGGTCGGTCCAGTCAGCGGGAAATACACCACGGCCTGGCCGGCCTCGCGCCAATCGAACTGCTTCACGTCCTCGACGACGCCGACGACGGTGAACGGCTGGTTGATGTTGGTGTTGCCGGCACGCCGGAGCCGCTGGCCAAGCGGATTCTGACCCGCCCAGAGCCGCTCCGCTGTCGAGCGGCTGATGACGACGCTGCTGTTCGGCGTGACGGCTTCGTCGTTCGTGAACGTGCGCCCCTGGAGCAGCGCGATTCCCATCGCGCTGAAGTAGTCGCCGCCGGTGAAGTTGATGTCGAGCATCGTGCCGCCACTCGTCTCGACTCATGGCGTCGGTGAGGAAGCGCCAGCTGCCGGTGCCTTCGTCCAGAGGAATGTTGTTGACGACGCCCACGGCCGTCACGCCAGGAAGCGCGCGCAGGCGATCCATGAACATCAGATGCAGACGGCCCCAGCTCGGGCCGTCGACGAGCTGCGGCTGGTCGGGCGCGAACTGGAACGTGTAGATGTCCTTGATGTCGTAGCCGGCGTCCACGTTGCGGAGCCGCTGGAAGCTCTGCACCAGCAGCGCCGACCCTATGAGCAGCACCAGGGCGAGAGCGGTCTGGCCGACCACGAGCAGGTTGCGTCCCCAGTGATGCCGGCCGGTCGAGCGCCAGGCGTCGCGCAGCCGGGTGAGGTCGGGCGCCGACGCGCGCAGCGCGGGTAAGGCTCCGCACAGCAGCGCCGCAAGCATCACGAGCGCAAATGCGGCGGCGACTGTCACGACGTCGAGACCGGCTTGTCCCAGGCGCGGGATCCCGGCCGGCGCCGCGCGCACGAAGAGCGGCAGCGTCAGGGTGCTCAGGAAGACGGCGAGAACGCCTGCCGGCAAGGCGACCAGAAACGCCTCCGACATCTGCAGCCGGACGAGCTGCGTCCGGCTCGCGCCGATCGCACGCCGGACCGCCATGTCGCGACGTTTTCCTTCGGCGCGGACGAGGAACAGGTTCGTCACGTTCGCGCACGCGATGAGGAGCACGATCGACACCGCTCCGAGGAGGACCCACAGCGACGTACGGACCGTCGGACCCACCATGCGGTCGAGCATCGGGTCGATCACCGCGCTGTGTCGTTCGATGGTCCGCACGTAGTTGGGCGTCCCGCCGAAGCGCCCGGGCAGTTCCTTCGACAGCTGCGTCAACTCGGTCGCCAGCTGCTCGCGGGTCACTCCATCTTTCATGCGTGCGATGACAGGCAATCCGAAGTTGCCCGGCACGGATCTGGTCGAGCCGCACCTGGTTCGGCACCCAGAGCAGCGTGTCGTCGCTCGGAAAGCGGAATTCGGCGGGCATGATGCCGATGACCTCCCGCATGCCGTCAGAGACGAAGTAAGACCGGCCGATCACGGATGGATCGCGGTTGAACCAGCTGCTCCACAGCTGGTCGCTGATGACCACGACGCGATCGGCATCTTCCGCGGCGGGCAGACGTCCGAGCTGCGGCCGGGCGCCCAACGTGGCGTACATATCGTTGGATGGAAACCCCATGGGGATCCGCTCGACGCGGTTCTCGGCACGGAGCGTCGACGTGCCGCCGCCGAACACGAAGATGCCGTCCAGGAGCTTTGAGCGTTCCTTGTAGTGGACGTAGAACTCGAGCCCGGGTCCAAACCGCTCGGGCAGATCGGAACCCGGGGCCGTCCCGGCAATGACGACGAGCCGGTCCGATGCGGGGAACGGCAGCGGCTTCAGCATCACGGTGTTGACGACGCTGAACATGCCCGCGACCGCACCGATGGCGAGCGCCAGCGTGCCGACCGAGGTGATGAAAAAGCCCGGCGAGCGGCGAAGCGCCCGCCAGGCGTGGCGGAGATCGGTTGTCCATTGCGCAATCACGTTAGCTATTCTGGCATTAGACAGGAACCGGCCGAAAGAGTTGGCGCCGCGCGTACGTTACCGACCTCCGCCTCGCGCCTCGATCAACCGGAGCGACTCGCGGCTCACGAAGATCTTGTCGATGAACCGCTCGCCCCAGCCGACCGGCGTGACGTCACGGTACTCGCGAAGCGGTCCGCCGCCGTGTCCTTCTTCCAGGCGCTGCCGCAGGGAGGCGCGCACATTTGGGTTCGCGCCGCGGTCGAGCAGCAGCCGCGTGAAGCGCGCTTCGTCCGGCTGTCCCTTGCCGTAGTTGACCCAGAAGTTGTGCTGAGAGACGACCGTCGAGAAGAGCGCCGTGTAGCCGCCGAAGCCGTCGGCGTCGATAGACGAGGGCGCGTCGGGATCCATGCCCTTGCCGAGCAGCCATTCCGCGATTTCCAGCTCGTCGAAGTACGCGGCGATGTGGAGGAGCGTCGTTCCGTGCACCGGCGTCCCTTGCGCGGTGTACTGCTCTCTCGCACAGGCAGGGGCCAGCGACAGCGGGAAAACGTCAGCGATGTCGAATGTGCGCGTGAGGAGATCCGGGTCGCGCGCGAAGTGCGCCTCGAGCAGGTCGATGCGGCCGCGATGGAGCGCCATCACCGGCGTGTCTGGAGGCTCGAAGCCGTGCTCGACGTACATCTCCAGGATGCGGTGTTTGGCGGACGGGTTGCGGCTGTCGGTCCCGAGCAGGTGCTCCATGGTGTTCGTGTCAACAACACCGTCGGGGCCGACGACTCGGGCACCGAGCGCGAACAGCACGGCCGTGCCTTCCACGCTCAGCGTGTACGCGGGGCCGGCGAGCGTCAATTTGTCGAGCGCCGGCCGCCCCGCCAGATCGTAGACGAGGCGCACCGTGTCGGGCTTGCCCTGGAGTGCCGCGCGTCCGGCGGCCAACTCGAGGTCTTTGGCGCCGTGGCCGTGAAGGAGACGAATGATACGGTCGCGCCCGAGGTTCGCCGCGTACGTCATCGGCGGGCCCCAGTTGCTGTCGGTGCGAATCAGCACGGGCTCATGGATCAGTGCCGGATTCCCCGTGATGAGCGCGAGGACTGTCTCGGAGTCATCGCGCCAGATCGCGTCCGCGAGCCGCACCGCGTGAACGAGCCTCGTCCAGCTCGACGTGCCGTAGCTCCGCGCGAGCGCGAGCTGCCCGTCCGCCAGCTTCGCGGCGGACGGATCGATTGATTCGGGATGATGCTCGCCCAATTCGGCGGTTGCATCCGCATCACCGGCGTGGATGGCGCGAAGGAATTCCTTGGCCTGGCGGTGAAGCTGTTCGAGGTCGGGCCGGACGGGCAGGCGGCGGACGGGCATGACGAGCCTCCTAATTCGAGCCCGTGGTCCGCTGTCGTCGGGCACAGGAGGTTCGGCAATCACGTCCGAACGTCTGGCGATCTACTCAGGTGGACTCAGTCCTGTCCGCGGACGGGAGGCGCCCTGCGCGCCCGCCCCAAGCTACCACAAGTAGCCCGGGGCGGGCACTGGGCGGTTATCGGCCGCCCGGCGTCTTGCCAAGGTCCGCCTTGGTCGGCGGGCCGTTGATCCAAGTGATGTCCCAGGCGGCATCGACCGTGATGAACACGAGCGCATCGCCGGACGCCCATGCCTGATGGTGCGTCTTGGCGGGAATGTAATTGAAGCCGCCTGCCCCGAGCTGGTGGCGCATGCCGTCGTGTTCGAACGTCCAGTTGCCGCGGATCACGGTGTGCGTCTCGTTCGCGCTGTGCCAGTGCATCGGCACGTGCATCTGCTTCGGCACGCGAATCAGCAGCTGGGTGGCCTGCGTTGCGGGGTCCACGCGTAGAACGGCGATCTGCGGCGAGTCGGCGCCGAGCTCGGGGACGATCGGCTGCCATTTCAGGTCTTTGTAATCCGCGTTTATCGCCTGCCCGGCCTTCGCCGGCGCCTGCGCCTGGGCCGCCGGCGACGCGGCCGCAAGGATCGTTACCAGCACGGCCCAACCCCTTTTTTGCATCCTGCAACTCCTTTTTACGGATGTCTGCGAACGTGCGACCGATGGATCTCAAGTTGAATGCGGGCGATCCTTCACGTCGCAGGCCGCATAGTCGACACTCCCGCTGGTGCGGTCACGGTGCGGACGACGAACACGGGACACTCGGCGGTCCCGGCGACGGCGGTCGCGGCCTCGCCGAAATCGGACTGATCGAAGTCAGACCCGGCGGCGATCACCACTGCCGACCCGTGATCAAGGGAGACCGGCTCCCGCGGTTGTCCGGCCTCGATCTCTACTGTTCGCACGATTGTCTGCAAGCTTCCGGCAATCCGCCCGGCAATAGCGGCCAGGCGACCGTCCGCGTCTTCTGCCGAGAGGACGAGCAGCACGGGTTTCGCAGGTCCCGGCTGCACGCCGACGCCCTGTCGATCCACGAACACGGCGACGTCGGCTGACGCCAGCCGGAAAACCGTGTGGACCAGCGCGCGTACAACGTGTCGCTCCAGAGAGGCGCGATGCCAGCCGAGCAGAATCGCGCTGCAGTGCTGGGTTTCGGCGACGAGGGCGAGATCGCGGCCGACGGCGTCGGACAGAAACGAGATCGCGCGCGCGCTCACGCCTGCGGCCTCGGCCTGGTCTGTCAACCGCTCCATCGCCTCGATCGAGCTGTCGATCTGGCTTTCTTCGTCTCTCAGGCCGGTGCGGAACTCGGGCGCGCGGGCCGTCGGAATCAGCCTGACCAGCAGCAGCTCCGCCGGGCGCTCGCGGCCCATCAACCGGATGCCGCCATCGACCAGCGCGCGGGCGTTCTCCGGATTGCCGAGCGCGACGAGGACGCGGTGAACGCCCGGCCTGGGATCGCCGCCGGCCAGCACGCGCACCATCTGGCGGCGTGGCATGAGGCGGTTCAGAATCGGCGCGGCCATGAATGTCGTGACGAGCGCCATGATGACCATCATGGCGAAGACGCGATCGGATAACACACCCAGGTTCAGGCCGACCGTGAGGATGACCAGCTCGGTCAAGCCGCGCGTATTCATCAGGGTGCCGAGCGCCAGCGCGTCGCGCACCGAATACCCGGTGGCCATCGCGGCCGCGCCGCAGCCGGCCAGCTTGCCGGCGATCGCCGCGCCCGTCACGAGGATCGTCCAGCCCACCAGCTGCGCGGAATCGAGCGCGAACAGATTGGTGCGGAGCCCCGCGACCGCGAAGAACACGGGCAACAGGACGATGACGGTGAAATCTTCGATCTTGTCGATCAGCTCGCGGATCATGCGCGAGCGGTGGGGCATCACGGCGCCCGCAATGAACGCGCCGAAGATCGCATGAATCCCGATCCATTCGGTGACGTATGCCGAGAGCAGCAGTCCGACGATCACCGCGGCGGCCTGGTCGACGGTGAGCCGCCCGGTCGCCTCGTACCGCCTCGAGAGCATGCCAAAGAGCCGCCTGCCGGCGGTCAGCATCAGCGCGGCAAAGAGCGCGGTGTGCAGCAATACCGTGGCTGCCTCCCCTGCCGAGCCGGTGCGCGTCAGACCGGCGACTGCCGCCAGGAGAATCCATGCGGTGACATCGTCCACGGCGGCGGCGCACAGAGCCGAGGTGCCGAGCGGCGACTTGTACAGCCCGCGTTCCACCAGAATGCGCGCGAGCACCGGGAACGCCGTGATGCACATCGCCGCGCCCATGAACAGCGAGAAGGCGAACGGCTCCGGGGGCGCAGCGGCGCCGCCGACGAAGATCCCGGCGTTGTTCACCGCCAGCAGCGGCACACCAATCAGCGCGCCGAGCACGAACGGGACGGCGACGCCGCTCGACGAGATGGCCAGCGCGCGCCGGCCTTCCTTGCGGATCAGGCCCGTATCGAGCTCCAGGCCGACCAGGAACATGAAGAAAATCAGGCCGAGATCCGCCAGCTGGCGCAGCGGCACGTCCGGAGGAAAAAGCTGCGCCTGCAGCTCCGGAACGATCCGTCCCAGCACACTCGGACCGAGCAGGATGCCCGCCACGATTTCGCCGATGACCGCCGGCTGTCCGGCGCGGACGGCCAGGCCGCCAAGCACGCGCGCCGCGATGATGATGATGGCGAGATCCAGCAGGAGGAAGAGTAGGATCTCCGATGCGGCCGGCACTCCAGGCCTCGCTTCTATTCGGAGGGACACTCCGCTCGGCGGGGACAGATCCGCCAATGGGTTGCGATGCTACCGCAGAACGAGCCTGCGCCGCAGAAGGCATAAAAAAATTGACCGCTCGCGAATCAACCGTCAGTACAAGAAGCCCTCTGTCGATGACGATGCCGGTCGTTCAGTCGGTCCAGCCGCCGGGTCCGGCCAACATCATTCAGCTCGATGGCGTTTCGAAGCGGTACGAGGGGCGCGCCGCGGTGGTCGCGCTGGATCGCCTGGACCTCGCCATCGGCAAAGGCGAGCTCGTCTCCATCATCGGGCCGTCGGGATCGGGCAAGTCGACGCTGTTGAACCTGATCGGCACGCTCGATCAGCCGTCCACGGGCGACGTGGTGATCGACGGGCAGTCACTTGCCTCGCTCAACGACCACGAGCGCACCCGCGTGCGCCGCGACAAGATTGGATTCATCTTCCAGTTCTTCAACCTGCTGCCCAGCCTGACGGCCGTGCAGAACGTCGCCCTGCCTCTCCATCTGCGGAAGTGGCCGCGCAGGAAGACGGAGGAACGCGCGCGTGAGCTCCTGGACCTCGTCGGCCTCGGCCAGCGCACCCACCACCTGCCGGATGAACTCTCCGGCGGCGAGCGGCAGCGCGTGGCAATCGCGCGGGCGCTGTCGATCTACCCGCCAATCCTGCTGGGGGACGAGCCGACCGGCAACCTGGATTCGAAGACGGGCACGGAGATTCTCGCGTTGCTGCGAGATCTCCACAGCCGGCTGGGTACGACGGTGGTCCTCGTCACCCATGACATGACGGTGGCCGGGAGCTGCCCGCGTGTGGTCCGGATGAAGGACGGCAGGATTGTCGAGGACACGCGGCGATGAGGCTGCTCCACCTGATCAGCTGGCCCTACCTGCGGCGCCACCTGGGACGGAGCATCCTGACGGTTGCCGCCGTGGCCATGGGCGTCGCGGTTTTCGTCGCGATGCGCGGCGCCAACGCGGCCGTGCTGGCCAGCTTTCAAAACACCATCGATCGAATCGCCGGGGCGACCGAGCTCCAGATCACGGCCGGCGAACCCGGCTTCGACGAAGAGGTGCTCGAACGCGTGCAGGAGCACCCGCAGGTGCGGGTGGCGGCGCCCGTTATCGAGGCAATCGTCGGCACACGCCTGCCTGGTCAGGGCAACCTGCTGATTCTCGGCGTCGACATGACCGGCGACATGAGCCTGCGCGAATACGATCTCGAGAACGCCGAGGCGGCGATCCTGGACGACCCGCTGGTGTTCCTGGCGCAGCCGGACTCGATCATGGTGAGCGCCGCGTTCGCCGCGCGGAATAACCTCACGATCAACAGCCGTGTGCCGCTCGATACGATGGAGGGACCCAAGGACTTCGTCGTCCGCGGCATCCTGCGTCCCTCGGGGCTGAGCGGCGCGTTTGGCGGCAACATCGCCATCATGGACATCTACGCGGCGCAGTTCGTGTTTGGCCGCGGACGCAAGTTCGATCGCATCGATCTCGCGGTCACGCCGGGGACCGAGGTGGCGGACGTGCAGGCGTCGCTCCAGTCCCAGCTTGGATCCGCATTCCAGGTCGAGGCCCCGAGCACCCGCGGTCAGAGTTTTCAGTCTCTGCTGCGGATTTATCGGTACATGATTTATTTCTCGAGCGCGTTTGCCCTCGCCATCGGGATGTTCATCATCTACAACGCGTTCGCGATCGCGGTGACGCAGCGGCGCGGAGAGATCGGCCTGCTGCGCGCGCTCGGCGCCACGCGCGCCACCATCGCGGGCCTGTTCGTCAGCGAAGGTCTGCTGATTGGCGCGGTCGGGTCGGCGATCGGTCTCGGGCTGGGCGATGCCGCGACGGGCCTGGTGACGAGCGTCACCGGCAATCTCGTTCGCGGCGTCTACGGGGTCGGCGGCGCCCCGGCGGAGATGGCGCTGACGCCGCGTGTCGTCGCGCTGGCTGCGGCCGTCGGCATCGCCACCAGCGCGCTGGCGGCGATAGTGCCGGCGCGAGCGGCGGCGCGCGTCGACCCGGTCAAGGCGCTTCAGAAGGGGCGCGGTCAGGCGATCGGCGGCCTGACCGGCCGGGCCCGGGGACGGCTGGCTGCGGCACTCGCAGTTCTGGGCGCCGTGATCGTGTTCACCACCGCATCGCTGGCGCTGTTCTACGTCGGCGTGGTCTCGATCCTCGTGGCCGCTCTGCTGCTGACACCCTTTGCTGCGCTGGGCCTGACCCGCGGCCTTCGGCCGGCGCTCTGCTGGATCCGTCCGGTCGAAGGGGCGCTCGCGGCCGACAGCCTCATCGCCGCGCCGATGCGGACGTCAGCGACGGTTGCCGCGTTGATGCTGTCGCTGGCGCTCGTGATTGGCCTGGGAGGAACCGCGCGCGGCAGCTACGCGGGGATCACCGACTGGATGAACACGGCGATCAACGCGGATTTCTTCGTCACGAGCTCGCCAACGCTGACCGAGCGCAATTACCGGTTCCCCGCCTCGATGGGTCAGGAACTCTCGGCCATCGACGGTATCCAGGAAGTCCACCTGCTCAGGACTGCGCGCATCCAGATGGATGGCAACCACGTCCTGATCATCTCCGGCGATCTGCTGCGGATCCAGGCGCGATCACCGAGGCGCGCCGTGGCCGGCCGCCTCGACGACATGTTCCAGGCGGCGGCTTCGGGCAAAGGCGTGATCGCCTCGGAAAACTTCGCCGCCCTCCGAGGCGTGCGCCTCGGCGACAGCATCGAGATCCCGACCCCCGCCGGGTTGCTGGTGTTGCCACTCGTCGGGATCGTGCGCGAGTACTCGGATCAACAGGGGGCACTCTTGCTCGATCGCACGCTCTTCGTCGATCGCTGGCAGGACGACAGCGTGGACATCTTTCGTGTCTTCCTCGAGCCCGGCGCTTCCGCTGAAGGCGTCAAACGAACCATCCTCACGACCTTTGCCGGCAATCGGCGGCTTTTCGTCCTGTCGAACGCCGAGGTCCGGGAGTACGTCACGGGCCTCACGGACCAGTGGTTTACGATGTCGTGGGCACAGCTCGGGATTGCCATCGTCGTGGCCGTCCTGGGCGTCGTCAACTCGCTCACCGTGTCGGTCGCCGATCGGCGGCGCGAACTGGGTATTCTGCGTGCGCTCGGCGGCTTTCCCAACCAGGTTCGCTGGGCCATCTGGATGGAGGCGTTCACCGTCGGCCTGGTCAGCGTCATCCTCGGCCTCGACTCTCGGCGCCGTCATGCTGTACCTGCAGTTGGATCTGACGACCCGCAATTTCCCCGGCTTCCGCTTCGATTACCTGTACCCCTACGGCGTCGCGGCGCTGCTCGTTCCGATCGTGCTGCTGGCGGCCATCATCGGCGCGGTGGCGCCGGCAGAATCGGCGGTGCGCGGGCTCTCTCGTCGAGGCACTCGAATATGAATAGGCTGCTCGTCCTCCTCTTCGCCGTCACGACCCTGCCGCTCGGGAGCGCGCCGGACGCGCGACAGATCATCAGCGAGCTGCAGAAGCGATCCCGCGTCGACTCGCAGCAGTACAAGGGCGTGCTGAAAGTGATCGACAGCGGCAACCGGGTTTCCGAGAAAGGGTGGACCTACGCGCGTACGGGGTCGCACGGCAACAGCAAGGTCGTCATCCGATTCACCACGCCGGCCGAAGTCAAGGGAGTGGCGCTGCTGGTACTCAATTACCCGGACCGCGCCTCCGACCAGTGGATGTGGACGCCCGCCATCAATCGGGAACGCAGGGTCGCCACCCAGGATCGCCGCGCGCGCTTCTTCGGCACCGACTTCAGCTTCGAGGATCTCGAGGAACGAGACATCGAGCAATACGACTACGAGATGCAAGGCGAGGACACGCTCGAGGGTGAGGCCTGCTGGAAAATCGCGGCCACCCCCAAGGCCGGCAAGCGTTCGCAGTACCACGCGATCGATCTACTGGGTGCGTAAGAGCAACTATACGTACGCGCAGATCGAGAACTTCGATGGAGACAAACTGGTGCGGCGGCTCAAGTACCGGGACATGAGCAACATTCAGAACGTGTGGACCGCCCGGACCCTCGAGGTGGAAGACGTCACGCGCAAGAGCCGCACCGTCCTCACGATCGACTCCGTCGTCTACAACGCGCCGCTTGCGGACAATGAGTTCACCGTTCAGGCCCTTCGGCGCGGGTAACGCGCCACGGCCGCGGCGGATGCGACCTCTGCTCACCGCGATCGGCGCGGTGCTGCTGGGCCATGCGATCTTCGGATCATTCCCCGCTCACGCGCAGATGCGGATCTCGTATCGCGGTCTGGTCGAGATCGGCCTCACCGGCTACCCGCAGTCGGCGCCGAACGATCCGACCCAGGGCATCGCCGACGTGCTCGCCCGGTTCGAGCCGTCGATCGACATCACGCAGGGGGTGTCGCTGGCGGCCTCGTTCGACGCCAGGATGGACACCCACGACGAGGTCGCGCGCCGGTGGGACGTCGACTACTGGGATCGGAGCATCACGCGCCCGGCATTGGCCGTTCGGCGACTCGTGCTCACGATGACGCGCGGCCCGCTGACACTCGAACTGGGCAAGCAATTCGTCCGGTGGGGACAGGTGGACATCATCAGCCCGACCGACCGGTTTACGGCGCGAGATTACCTGCAGCCGTTCGCCACCGAGACGCTCGCCACGACCGCCGCGCGGTTCACGCTGACAGGACGGGGCCACACGTTCGAGCTGGTCGCCACACCGCGCCTGGTGCCGAGCCGGATGCCGCTGCTGACCCACCGCTGGATCGGCGTGCCGGCCGCGGGCCTCGACCTGGCCGACGGTGGAGCGGTCTACCCCGGCGGTGGCCAGTACGGTGTTCGCTACAACCGCATCAGTCCAAGAGTCGAGTACGCGGTTTCATTCTTCCAGGGTTACAATCCCCTGCCGCGGCTGGCCGTTACGCCACTCGGACCGGCCACGGCGTCGATCACGCGACACTACCCGGCCGTGCGCGCCTACGGCGCGGATGCCATGGTGCCATTGCGAGGTGTTGCGCTGAGGGCAGAGGTCGCCTGGATCGAGTCGTACCACCGCGACACCGACAACTACGGTTTGTATGTCGTGCAGGCGGAACGGCAGCAGGGCGAGTGGCTGTTCATCGGCGGATATGTGGGCGAATTCGTGACCGCGGCTCGCGGCGCCATCACCTATGCGCCCGATCGGGGACTCGCGCGCAGCCTGGTCGGCCGGGCTTCGTACACCATCGATACCAACAGCAGCGTGGCGCTCGAGAGCGTGATACGGCAAGACGGCGCCGGCTGGTACGCAAAAGCCGAGTACAGCCGGGCAGCCGGCGGCCATTGGCGCGTGACGCTGCGCGCCACGGTGATCCGGGGGTCGCTGGACGATTATCTCGGACAGTACCGGCGCAATTCGTACGGCGCCACGCAGGTCCGCTTCAGCTATTGAGCAGATTCGAGTCCCAAGACTTCTCCATGGTATTGCGTCCCGACACACTCACATTTCCGCGCAGCTGGCGATGACGCTGGACAGCTGGGGCACCGAGTACGTCGCGGACGCGCTGCGCGAAGCCGACGTGTTTCGCGAGCTGCCTGATGATGTTCGCAGCGCGCTCGCCGCGCACATGTCGTCGCTGACGCTCGCCCCCGGCGAGACGCTCATCGACCAGGGACAACACGGCGATCGGATGTTCGTCGTGCTGGCCGGCGAGCTCGACGTTCACGCCACCACTCGCCGCGGTGTCGTGCGCCAGATGCCCCGCCTGGGACACCACCGGGTGCTCGGCGAGGCCAACCTGCTGCTCGATTCGGCGGTGCCCTGCACGGCGCGCGCACACGGGAACGTCACCATCGCGGTGCTCTCGCGCGAGAGCTTCGTACGGTTCGGCGAGGGCAACCCGCTGGGCATGTTCCTCGTGATGGAGGCGCTCCGTCCGGCGCTGACGCGTCACCGGCTTCGCGTCGCGCTGCACACACATCGCACCTTCGGCGATCTGGACCCGGCCGTTCTCGAAGATCTCGAATCCTCGCTCGAGTTCGTCTCCTTGTACGGCGGCGAGGTCCTGATGCGCCAGGGGGACCCCGGCGAAGACATGCACATCGTGCTCAGCGGACGCTTGCGCGTGACGGCCACACAGCCGGACGGGTCGCAGCAGCCGATCGCCGAGCTCGGCTCGGGGGAAACGGTCGGCGAGATGGCGCTCGTCACCGGAGAGCCGCGGGGCGCGACGGTCCATGCCGTGCGCGATACACAGCTGGCGCGCCTGACGAGGACGAGCTTCGAACGGCTGCTCGAGCGGCATCCGCGCACGACCTTCGACATGATCGCGAGCCGGCTCGTCAGCCGGCTGCGCGTCGAAACCTCGCGTTCGCGTACTCATCGACGTCACTCGCTTGCCACGGTGGCGGTCGTACCCGCTTCTCCTGGTGTCCCGCTCCAAGCCGTTTGCGCGCAGCTGACATCGGCGCTCTCCCGGCTCGGCTCCACGGTGCAATTGTCGAGCGATCTGGTCGACCGGGCCCTCGGGGCACGCGGCGTCGCCCAGTCGTTCGATCACGAGCACCACGGCGCCCATCTCTGTGAATGGCTCGCCGGGCAGGAGCTGGAACACCGGTTCGTCCTCTACGAGAGCGACCCCGGACTGTCACCGTGGACCGAACGATCGATCAGGCAGGCCGACCACGTGATCGTCGTGGGTGACGCCACCGCGGATCCCGGCCCCGGCGAGATCGAAACGGTGATCCTCGCTCACTCGCGGCACACCCCTGGACGGACCCTTGCCCTCGTCCATCCGCCGGGCGGAACGCCTTCGGGCACGCGCCGCTGGCTCGAGCCGCGGAACGTGTCGCGCCACGTGCACCTGCGTCTGGACGATGCGAAGCTTTTCGATCGTCTGGCGCGCCTGATCACCGGCAATGCCGTCGCCCTGACGCTCGGCGGCGGGTTCGCTCGCGGCCTCGCGCACCTGGGCGTCTTCCGCGCGCTCGAGGAACTGGGCATCCCCGTGGACGTCGTCGGCGGGTCGAGCATGGGCGCGATGGTCGGAGCGCTGTGGGCGCACGGGTGGACTCTGAAGGACGTCGCGACGCGCACGGCGGAAGGGTTCGCGGCGTCGCTGGACGACATGACGCTGCCCTTCCTGTCGTTCAAACGCGGCGGCAAACACAGTCGCGTGATTCGCGGGTTCTTCGGCGACACGCAGATCGAGGATCTCTGGTATCCGTACTTCTGCGTCTCGACCAACCTGAATCGCTCCGAGCTGGCGATCCATACCCAAGGGTCGCTGGCCGAGGCGGTCACCGCCAGCACACGCGCGCCAGGCATCTTTCCACCTCTCGTCATCGGCGGCGAGCTCCATGTCGATGGTGGCCTCATCAACAACGTGCCGGTAGACGTGATGAGCGATTTCGCCAACGGCGGCATCGTGATCGGCGTGGATGTCTCGCCCCCGCACGAGCTGAACGAGGTGGCCAACTACGGCCATGATGTCTCGGGTTGGCAGGCGGCCTGGAGCCGGTTCAATCCCAATCGGCAGAAGCGCAGCTATCGCCCCAGCATCCTGATCGTGCTGATGCGGGTGATCGAATTCGGCGGCATTTCCTACAGACGCACGAAAGCGGAGATGGCGGATCTCTACATCTCGCCCGACGTGCTGCGCTTCAAACGGAACGACTTCGGTCAGTTTGCGGGCATGGGCGACGCGGGCTACGCAGCCGCGCATCCGGTGCTGAAGAAGTGGCTGGCAGAGGGCCACGATGCCTATGGTGGCCGACGCCCGGACCTGTTTCGCCGCACGCGCGAACCGTAGGGTCGGCCGAAGTATACTCGGGCCGACATCAGCCACCACCTCCAGGGAGACGGGGCTGACGTGTGACTCTCCGTCGATCCATCGTCGGGTGCGCTGTAGTCCTCGCGCTGTTGCTCGCCGGGGCAGCGGTCCTTCTGCTGCTGCCAAATCCGGAACGAGCGTTCCAACCGCTCCGTCCACAATTCCCGCCGGCCCGAACCCCATCGCCCGTTCGGCCTGTCGTTGACGTGCTGCCGGATTCCAGATTCGGGTATGGATCGGCGCTCTCGCCGCTGGAGACGCGCGGGCGCGACACGTGGTATTTCTGGACAGCCGGCAACCAGAACTTCTTCCGCAAGGTCGCGATCCAGAGCAATGGTCAGTTCGATCTGCTGCAGGTGATCGACTCGCGGCGGTTCGGCCAGCGGTTTCGCACGCTGGGCCTGATGACCGATCCCGGGTGCACCCCTGCGACGGGGCCCGACCAGTACGGGCTTTGGCTCGACGACTGCGCGCCCGACCACCTGCCTGACATCCCCGGCACGCCATCGGGTGTCGTCGGACTTCGCAGATTCGAGAACCCGGCCTTCGATCCCGCGAAGTGGTCCGTCGAGCGATATCTCGAGCATCCGAAAAACGTGGAGCCGCCCTACCTGGTCGGGATGTCGTGCGGCTTCTGCCACATCGGACCGAATCCGCTCGACCCACCCGCGGATCCCGAGCGTCCGGCGTGGAGAAACCTGGCGCCGGTGATTGGAAACCAGTTCCTCGAAGACGCGAAGCTGTTCACGATCAGGATGACGCCGGAGGACTTCCGGTGGCACGTCGCGAACATGCAGCCGGCCGGCACCGTGGATACGTCCCGTTTCGCGACGGATCACATCAACAACCCGAACGCGATCAACTCCATCTTCTACCTCGGCCATCGGCCGACGCAGCAGGAACGGATGAAGGACGGCGTGATGCGCGCCGTCAATCACATCCTCAAGGACGGCGCCGACTCGATCGGCGTCGCCGGCGCCTCGCTCCGGGTGTACGTGAACATCGGGATGTGCTCCGATTACTGGCTGACGCTGCACCAGGCCATCTACGGCATGGTCGAGCAGAAGCCGTTCCTGATTGACAAAGCGCGGCAGGACTGCGCCGACTGGCGGCAGACAGAAGAGCGAATGCCCGCCGCCGAAGCGTTCCTGAAAACGATCGGCCCGATGCGGCTCAAGGACGCACCGGGCGGAGCCGAATACCTCACGACAGAGGCGCCCGTGCTCGACCGCGGCAAGACCGTCTTCGCCGAGCAGTGCGCGAGGTGCCACTCGAGCAAACAGCCGCCGCCGGAGATTCAGGTGGATCGCGAGCGCGCGTTGCAGTGGTATCGCGACGCCGTGCACCGCGACGACTTCCTCGACATGAACTACCTCTCCGACGACCGGCGATACTCGGTGACGGAGATCGGAACCAACGTGGCGCGGGCGCTCGCGTCGAACGCGATCGCCGGACACATCTGGCAGGAGTTCTCGTCGGAGACGTACAAGGAGCTTCCGTCCGCGGGAGAGCTGCGCAATCTGTACAATCCGCTCGACCCTGGCTCCCCGCTGACGTTCAAGCTGCCGGCCGGCGGTCGAGGCTACTACCGAACGCCCACTCTGGTGAGCATCTGGGCGACCGCGCCGTACCTGCACAACAACTCGGTCGGCATCTACACGAAGGACCCTTCGGTCCGCGGACGTCTGATCGCGTTCGCGGACGGTATAGAGAAGCTGCTGTGGCCGGAGCGGCGGCGCGGCGTGCAATCCATTCCGGTCACCACAACGTTCAGTCGGGTGCACCGGTATACGGGGCAGATCATCGAGATTCCGGTCAACACGCCGATCAACGTCATCGCCAGGGTGAATCCGCGCGACCTTTACCCGCTCAACCAGCGGACGATCGACTTCCTGAGCTGGGCCTTCGGCGAACGGTTCCTCCTGCACCGGGCTGCTCGGGAAGAATCTGGCCCCGGATTTCATCGAAGACAGAGGCCACTACTTCGGATCGACGCTGTCGGACGAAGACAAACGTGCGCTCGTCGAGTTCCTCAAGACGTTCTGACCACCAAGGTCCAAGGGCGTTGGTTTTTGGGAGGCGCAATGTCCGATCTCGTCGTCACCAACTGGTTCGGGGATCTCATTTCCAGGCCGAAAGTCATCGTCGAGGCGCATTCCGTGGAGGACATCGTGCGTGTCCTTACGGATCCCGTCCGTTATCCGTCACCGGTGCGGGCGGTGGGCTCGAATCACTCGACGGCCCGGTGCGGTGTCGCGGACGGGGGCACGCTCCTCAAGATGGCGGGCATGAACCGCATCCTGGATATCGGCAAGGACACAGTCACCGCTCAGGCGGGTGCGCTGTACATCGACGTCGCGGAGGAGCTGCGCAAACGAAACCTGCAATTTCACGTCTGCACGGAAATCGGCAACCTGTCCATTGGAAGCGCCGCCTGCGCCGGCACGAAAGACGGTTCCATGCCCGGGGAATATGGACAGGTCGGTTCCTACGTCACGGCAGTCAAGATGGTCCTCCCCAACGGCCGACTCCTCGAGGCGAGCGACGAAACCGATCCGGAACTGATGCAGCAAATCCGCGCGAGCTATGGAACCTTCGGCGTCATCTATGAAGCGACCCTCAAAGTTCGTCCTCTCACGGCGGTGAAGGTCTATCACCGGACGTTTGCGCTGCAGGAGTTCCTCGAGGCCCTGCCGGAGCTGCGGGCATCGGGCGTGTCGATGATGTATTACATGTTTCCGTTCGTCGACAAGATCACCGTGGAGTTCCGCCGATACAATCCGACAGCAACGGCGCGGCACAACCAGCATCGCGTGGACCGCACGGAATCGCGGCTGGGCTGTGATCGGACCCGTTGTCGGCCGATGGGCGGCGGCGTTGCCGGGCGCGGTGCGTCACCCCGTGCTGAACGCTTTGACCTCGATTTGGCGGTACAACCTGGTGCATCGCGTCAAGAGTGACGACACCATCCCGGTGCAGCAAACGATTCGCTATCCGCCAGTGGGAGGCGCGTGCCGCTACACGTTCAGTCTCTTCGCATTCCCCGTCGAAGACTTCCCGAGAGTCGTCCAGGAGTTCTATCGATTCTGCAAGGAGTACTATCAGCGCACGGGCTATCGCACGAATCTCTCGTATGTGGGATACCGCATTTGCAGGGACCAGCGCTCCCTGCTCTCCTATTCCTTCGATGGCGATGTGATGACCCTGGATCCGGTGTCGACGAACAATCCTGGCTGGAAAGAATTCCTCGGGGAGTTCAACGAGTTCTGCAGCGTCAGGAAAGGTGTGCCCCTGTTCAACCAGACGTTCGGTGTGACGCGGGAAATCGCCCGACGAGCCTTCGGCGAACGCCTGGACGTGATTTCGCGAACGAGACAGACGTACGATCCGGACGGGCGCTTGTTGAACGACTACTTTCGGGAGCTGTTTGCTCCGGCGGGCGTGTACCAGGCCGCATCGCTCGAAAAAAGCGGGATCGCCGCCCGGAGCCAGCCATGAGTACGACACACGGGCTCGACCTCGTGAATGTCTCCGGCGACGCGGGCACGAGTCCGGCGGAGTTGCGCCGGCTTTATGAGGCGCAGCGGCGGGCCTTTGACGCGTCCCCGGTCCCGGACGCTGCGGCGCGACGGGATGCGCTGGATCGGCTGGCCGAGACGCTGTCGCGCAACAGCCAGGAAACTGCGGCTGCGATTTCGCTGGACTTCGGAACACGATCCCGCCACGAAACCTACCTCTTCGAACTGGTGCCGCTCAGAAACGCCATCCGACACACCAGGTGGCATCTCGAGGGATGGATGCGTCGTGAGCGTCGTCGTGTGACGTGGACCTGGCCGGGTAAAGCCTGGGTGCAGTACCAGCCGCTCGGCGTCGTCGGCATCATCGGCGCCTGGAACTACCCGCTTGTCATCGCCGTGTGGCCGCTCGTGGATGCGCTGGCCGCCGGCAACCGCGTGTTGCTCAAGGCTCCCGAACTGACGCCGAACTTCTCCGCATTGCTGAAGCGCATGCTGGGAGAGGCCTTCGCCGAGGACCAGGTCGCCGTCGTCCTCGGTGGTGTGGAGGTTGCGGAGCAGTTTTGCAAGCTGCCGCTCGATCATCTCTTTTTCACTGGTTCGACCGCGGTGGGACGCCGGGTGATGGCAGCCGCAGCCGAGCATCTCGTCCCGGTGACGCTGGAGCTCGGTGGCAAGTCGCCCGCCATCGTCTGCCCGGACTACAAGATTGCCACCGCAGCCCGCGACATCGCGATCGGCAAGCTGCACACTGCCGGCCAGGCTTGCCTCGCGCCGGACTATGCGCTTGTGCCTGCGGCAAAGGTGCGGGATCTGGCCGTTGCGGTGATTGCCGAGTCACGGAAGCTCTATCCGTCCATTGCGGACGAGAGCTATACCTCCATCGTGAACGATCGCCATTACGCCCGGCTGCAACGCGCCTTGAACGAGGCTCGCGACGGAGGCGCTGAGATTCTGAGCCACTCCGATCAGCCGGCAGGCGCCGTGCGGAAGATCGGCCCCACGGTCGTGCTCGATCCTCCATCGGACTGTGCGCTGATGCGGGAGGAAATCTTCGGCCCGATCCTGCCGATCATCGGCTATCAGCGGCTCGAGGACGCCATCAGCTACGTCAACGCTCGCGAGAGGCCGCTTGCCTTGTATTGCCTGACGCACGACCGCGCCAGTCAGGACGCGGTGCTGAGCCGTACGATTTCGGGAGGCGTCACCCTGAACGGCACGATCATGCACAAGGGCCAGGTCGACCTTCCGTTTGGCGGGGTAGGTAAGAGCGGGATCGGCTCGTACCACGGAATAGCTGGCTTTCGTCGCTTCTCTCACGCGCGCGGCGTCTTCGAAGTACCGCGGTCTGAACCAGTTTCACTTGCTCTCGCCGCCATACGGCAGATTGGCCAGGCTGGTGATCCGCGTTCTCGGCAGCCGCCGCGCTGCGGATTCGTGTTGAGCACGTCAGCCCTGCTCCTCACGCTTGCGTTCCACAAGAAGCCGCCAGGACTTTCTGGCACACCAGAGGAACAGCACGAGCGCCACTGCGGCCGCGGGAAGCGACGACATCGGCGCGTCTCGCTCGAGGATCGCCAGAAGCGCTTCGAAGAAGAATGCGAAGGCTCCAAGCGCGACGATGCAGAGAAATACCGCAAACACGATGTCCCGCACTCTGCGGGAACGCGAGTTCGACATCGCACCAAGGCTAATCGAGTGACGGCGCTTCCGGTTGATGGAGCAGCATCCAGGACGTCCCGAACCTGTCGCGAAGCATCGCGAACCGATTCGCGAACGGCGTCTTCTCCATCTTCATGAAGATCTCGCCGCCGTCCGCGAGCACGGCGTAGACTCGCTCCGCGTCGGCCTCGCTATCCAAGGTGAGCGTGAGATAGGCGCTTCGCATGGGTTCGGCGTGCGGAATGTCGGCGCCCATCACCACGCTCGTGCCGATCTCGATGCGGGCGTGCAGGATCTTGTCCTTCCAGTCCGCCGGCAGGTTGGGATTGGGCTGTTCCCCATGCCGGACGATGCCGGCGATGGTGCCGCCCAGGTGCTGCTCGTAGAACCGGAACGCCTGCTCGCAGTTTCCGCGGTAGTTCACGTAGATGTCGAGTCTCATGATTAATTCTTGCGCACCCTCGCAGATCCGTCGCGGACTATCGGAGGACTGCCGCGCTAACGATTCGCCCCGCGTTTCATGCTCAGCGCTCTCGTAGGCCTGCGCAGCGTTTTAATCGCGCCCGTCGGCCTGCTCCTACGGTTCGCGGATCGAACCGGCTTCATCGACGGCCTTTGACATCCATTTGCGCATGAACACACATGGCATCGATCGGCCCGACATCAGGAGAGCCTCCCCCCGGGCGGTTTCCTGGAATCCATTCGCCCTGTAGAACTCCACGCCAGCGAGCGACGCCTGGATCTGGATGCTCTTCGCGCCATACGCCCGCGCGTGCTCCTCGGCCAGACGCAACAGCGCCGTGCCGATTCCCCGCCTCGCTGCGCTCGGTCTCACGTACACGGACACACCATCCTCATCATCGTCCACACGGTGGGTTGAAAACCCGAGGACCGCAGGCTGCCCGTCGATGATGCCGGTCGCAACGAAAAATGCCTCCCCTCCGATCATGGCGTTCACGTAGATGTCCGGCGTAAGGCCAGATTCCCACGCCTCGACGATGTCCGGTGGATAGAAGGCCGGACCAATGCATCGAATCGAGTCGAGGTGAGCGAGGGCGATCGCGTCAGCGTCCGCGGGCGTGGCGCGGCGTGTTTGAATCTCAGGCGTAATGGTTTTGCCAGACTCCACAGGGCCCGCTCCCGTCAGTGGTTCGCAAGCGTCAGGCGAAACGCCGCCATCTCCTCGCTGTTGCGAACCAGCAGGATGTCGCCGACGAGCACCGGGTGGTTCCAGGTCTTGCCTTCGATCCCCGGCATCCGGGCCAACTCGGTGAACTGGTCGGGCGCCGCCCGAACCAGCGCGAGCTGGCCCTCTTCCCCGACCAGCAGCAGCAGGTCCTGATCCGGCAGCAGGACCATCTGGCCCTGGCCGTAGCGGCCGCCCTTCCACTTACGCTTGCCGTCGGCGAGATCGATGCACGAGAGAATGGAGCCGTCGAACCCGTACGCGTGCCCCTTGTGCACGACGAAGTCGTTGAAGTACGGCTTCAAACCGGCTGACGTCCAGCGCTCCTGCACGCTCCATCCCGCGGAACCCGACGCGACAGAGATGCGGCGCATACCGACCTCCGCGCCGCCGGAGCCGCTGCCGATGAGCACGTCCCGGCCCTCGATCACGGCGGGCTGCACGATGCCATCGTTGCTCCACTCGTGCCTCCAGAGCTCCTTGCCGTCCTGCGGGGACACGCTGACCGCGCCGCTGCTGTTGATCAGGAGCACCTGCGGGGTTCCGTCGATGATCTCGAGCTGCGGCGAGCTGTAGCCGATGCCGCCGGAGTCGGCCTTCCACCGCAGCTTGCCGTCGGCGATGTCGTAAGCAGCGAGGTGGCCGCTGGTCGCCACGATCACCATCTCGCCAAACACCAGTGGCGATCCCGAGAATGCCCAAAGGGGGAGCTCTGCGCCGGTGTCGGACTGCGCGTTGCGCGACCACACGACGGCGCCGTTCCTGGCGTCCAGCGCGTTGACGATGCCGGTAGCGCCGAGCGTGTAGACGCGGCCGTTGCTGACTGCCGGCGTCGCGCGCGGACCGGCGCCGGCATTCGACTCCCAGAAGCGCGCCTTGTCGCGGTGCCTCCATACCGGCGCGCCGGTCGTCAGGTCGTAGCACGAAACAATCTCATCCTCGCCGCGCTGCTCCTGGGTGTAGATGTGGCTCCCGTAAACGGCGAACGACGACCAAGCCGGTCCGACCGGCCTGCGCCACATCTGCACGGGCGCCGACTTCGCCCAGTCGGTCTCTATCCGCACGCCGGGAATGCTGCCGTCCCGCTTCGGTCCTCGGTAACTGGGCCAGGCAATCCTGGCGGGAGCATCCGCCGCGGTTGGCGCCGTCACGGAAGGCGCGAGCGCAGTGCGAGCGACATCCGGGGACTTCGGCGGACCCGTATCCGCGGACTTCGCGGGCGTGTCGAGCGGCTGTGTCGCCGGAGCGGACTCCGGCGCACCGGCAGGACCGGGAGTCGCCGGCGGCACCGGGTCCTTCTGGTCTGCGGCCTGGGCCAGCAGCCGCTCTTCCGGTGTCGGCGTCCACCGCAAGTGGAACTGGGAAGCGAAGGCGAGCATGCCATCCGTCCGCAACGCGACGAACGCGCCGCATGCGATCAGGATCGCCGCGGCCATCGTCCAGCGCCGGTGTGCCGCGGGGAAGCGGCTGCCAATCGCCGCACCGACGACGAGCGCAAGGCACAGGACTGGAACCGCATAGAAGTAGAGCAAGAACCCCATCATCCCGCCGGCGATGGATTCGTGAACGACCTGGCTGGTTGCCATCACCCCGACGATCGCCAGAAGGATGAACCCGACGCGATCGGCCCAGGGCGCCCGGCTGAAGAACAGCCACCAGAGGACGATGATCGCCATGCCGGCGAGCCCGACTGCCAGCGCGCCGAGCGCCAGATCCGGAAAGATTATCGGAACGACGTACCAGGAGATGGCGAGCAGTACCGCGGCGGCAAGGCCGGGCCACAGCCGGAGCGGCCTCGAATCGGGCGTTGGGGTGTTGGTCATCGTGAGACCTCTTTCGGGGGCGACCCGAACGTAGCGGTAGAGAGTCTACGGCCTCCGACCTGGAGAGTCTACGGCTGGTTCCGCGGACGGTTCGCTGGGAAACTCGGCGCAGAAAGTGCGCGGGGCACAAACTCGGAGGATCGCAGAATCTGCAACTCGGTCTGGACCGAGTTGGCCCTTTCAGCTGTCAGCGGATCACTCGATACCGTCCCTCGTAACCCCTTGTCGGCCTCGTCACCGGGCAGATATCCCCTGCGCCAGGAGGTGCATAATATTTGAGGTCCTCGCAACGGGAGATCACATCATGTCGATCGTCTATGTCGTTGCCGCCGTCTCGTGGCTAGCCATGCAGCAGCCCGCGGCCACCATCAGCGCGCCGAGCGACTGCCTGCGTCGCGTGGAGGACTTCAGGGCGAAGAAGCAGAAAGAGGCGCCGCGTCCTCTAACCAGCGAGATTTTCCGGAAGATCGACGCCGAGAAGACCGCGATGGCGAAGGAGTGCGCGGTGGCGTTCGATGTGAAGACGCTGCCTGCCGGAGAGCTGCCCAGCCTGATCCGTCTGTATGGCGAAGCGGGCCAGCCCGATGCCGTGCGCAGCGCAATCGAGCACGGGCTCGCGACGCTGAAAGGGCCGAAGCGGGGGGAACTGCTGGCCATCGCCATCAGCTCGACTCTCCGCAGCGAACCCAAGAGCCCCGAACGGAACGCCCGGCTCGAACGGCTCGTCGACGAGCTCGATGCGCTCCCGGATGCGGCATTCGAGCAGAAGTTCTCCGCGCACAACTCGCTCAACGGCTACTACCGCGCCGACGATATCGACGCGGGAATCCTGAAGCACTCGACCTGGATCATGGATTCGGCGCGAACCATGACGCCCGAACAGAGAAAGCGGTACGGACATCAGATCGGCTCCGCCTACCGGAATGCCGCCCAGGCGCTATCGGGGCAGGGGAAGAATGACGACGCGCTCGAGCTCCTGCGTCGCGGCCGCCGCGAATTCGCCGAGGTTCCAGACTTGCCGGATGACATCGATCGCGAGATCGAGCGTTACATGCTGGTCGGGACGCCGGCGGAACCGATCAAGGCGCCGCTCTGGCTGAATGCGCCAGCGGGCACGGCCGAATTGCCGATGACCGGTCACGTCACGCTCCTGGAATTCACCGCACACTGGTGCGGTCCGTGCCGCGAGAGCTATCCCGGCATCAACCGGCTCCGGGCAAAGTACGAACCTGCGGGGTTCCGGGTGGTTCTCGCGACGCAGCTATACGGATACTTCGGAAGCGAGCAGAACCTCGATGCCGCCGCCGAAGCCGCGCGCGACCGCGAGTATTTTGCCAAGCACGACATGTCCGTCCCAGTGGCGATCGGAACGAAGAATTCGCCGCCGTTTCGCAATGCGGATGGCACGACGACGTTTCAGCGCGATCCGAACGACGAGAGCTACAAGGTCGGCGGCATTCCGCAGATTCACCTGATCGACAAGAAGGGGCGCATCCGGCTGATCATGATCGGGTACGACGATGCCAACGAGCCGAAGCTGGCGGAGATGATCGAGAAGCTGCTGGCTGAGAGGTAGCGCTCGCGTTCTATACCGGGGGCTTTGGCGCTTGGCTACCCTCAATGGCGCCGCGCGGCGTTCTGAAGACGGTAAGCCGGGCCTGCCCGCCGTAGCCTTGGCGTAGGCGGGAGCAGCGTTTTACCGGCCTGCGACGCCGGTTCGCGGAGCGAACGGGGTCCATCGACATTTCAGACTCGGCGACGTACAAGAAAAAGGGCGATGACCTTCCGATCATCGCCCTGATATTGGCAGGCCTAATGGCCTGCGCTACGTCCAAAACCCGTAAGCCCGAGCCCCGAGCCCCGAAACAAGCTACTCGATGTCGTCCCTCGTAAACGCCTCTTCCGGCTCCACGAAGTACTCCATCTCGCGCTCCAACTCCAGCTCCTCCGGCGTTGGCGGCGGCGGTGGCGGGCGGCTCGTCCGCCGGGATCCGCACGTTCCGGTAGAACTCGAACCCGGTCCCCGCCGGGATTAACCGGCCCATTCTTGCAATGGTGGGCGCCCTGCACCCCAAAGCTCGCTTCACTCCGCCAGCTCTTCGTCGCTGGCTCCATGCCACTCGCTCATCATTGCTGCAGCGAGCCGCGCTAACAGCCTGCAGAAATTGGGCCGGTCTCTCCTTACTGACTGGTGGCTGTAGGTAACGATAAGTCCTGATCATTGGTGATGACAATAGCCTGTGGCGGGTGCGGAGCTACGATCCTTCGACGCCTTGGATAGCTATCCCAGTATTCTGATGTACACGCTATGCTCGCGTAGCTCAAAACGTAGTTCAGCGTTTGGCTCACCGAGTAGGTTGCCGGGAGCAACGAGAACTGGCTCACTAAATGTCGGTTCCGAAAGACCAGAAATTACGGGAGGGCCGCCTACAGTGGTTTCTCGACCGCGATAGTCGACGAATACAAATCGCTGCCTACCGAGTCGGTCCTTCTGAAGAGATTGAAGCCAATATACCTTGGGTAGATACCGCAATGCGTCAGCCATTTCTAACGCGTCTCGAACACGGGTCGCGCACGCGAGCATTTCGTCTCCGCGCGGAAAGTCTCGTTCGGCACGCTTGTGATCAAGGCCATTCCGTATACCAGCTATGTCGGCCCGCTGGAGCTGACCAACTATTGATTCGATACCCTTCATATAGTTGTCCAGTTCGGCGGGATCCGAATCAGCCCAGAGCCCTGTGTGGCGGAAAACAAACGAACGCTCCGGATCATCGGCGTAATGAGGAAGATCTTCTCTGGGCCGATCAAGGCCCGTACGTTCCCGCGCCGTGAGGCCTTTCATCCATTCGACCATCGCCTGCGAATACGCTAAAAGGGACCCCAGCGCATTGTTTCCTTCCTTGGACCATGAAACAACTTGAGGTCCGTTGGTTACGGTTGTTCCAAGAACTGTCTGCACTGCCTCCATAGCGCTAGTCATGTCAAATGTGAACTGCAGCTGGAAGTGATCAGATGCAAGCAGCCACACGTTGTAAGCTACTAATTCTTGCAGGAGTTCTTCTACCGAAACAAACAGGTTGACACCAGCACTACGAACACGCTCTCTGTCATCCTCGGATCTTATGTCACCAAGCGACAGCACAGTCGCCGTGAACTCCTCGAGCCTAGCTCGCAATCGGGAATACTGATCTGGAAATCGAATTGGGTCGAAGCCGAGCTTCCACAGAATCCGGTCCGTAAACAGTGCCAGCCTTTCCAGAGACTCGATGGGAACATCTAGCCGCTCCGCCACAATGTTCGTGATAGGCATGCTGGCAAGGACCAATTCGGCTAACACTCGTGCCGGATCAGTAATCCGAATGAAATCCATCAGTGCGCCGCGTGGCGGGATCCCAGGCTTCCTTCTGAGCTTCCACCCCAATTCCTCGAGCACACCCAACCGCTGATACGACTCCCATACTAGGCCATGAAGAGCAACTAGAGGCTGCCTCGGACGTAATCTAGGACCCAAGGCTGAGAGCTCGCTCGCACGGTCGCGATTACTCAATTTTGGCGGTCTCGTTGTGGCAGTTCTCCGTTCGAACATTGGAATATCAATTCGTCGTTCGGAGACTAACGTGTCAATGACGCGTGCCAAAGTCTCATCGTCGCAGGTAAGTAGTAACTGCAGTTGCTCCGCTTCTGTTAGGGACGACGCGACTGCCTCGGGGCTACGTCGAAGAACACCGTCTCCTTTACCTGTTTTCAATAACACTTTCGCTCTGCTGCTGGCTGACGATCGCAGGATTGCAGAAACCAGTACATTACGCTCCTCACCGATAATCGCGTCCCCGATCACCGCCGGGATGTCGTAATAGGGCCGACCGCTCAGTCCTTTTGTCCGGAACAGCCTATTTAGCGGTAAACGCCAGGGGGCCTTCAGTTGCGGTTTTTCGTCTATTGCATTTTGAATCACAGCGTATGCACCTACTGGCCCTATTGCCGGCGGCAAGAGTTGCACACTGTGGGGCGCTCCACATCCCGTGTCTGAGCAGTGCCAGAGCGGAAGCTGAAGGGTAGGAGGTAGGTAACGAACATTTTCGACCTCGATAATGCCAAAAGGGCCCGTCAGGAAGCGACCAATGTGATACACGCCTGGCTGGCTAGCGTCGAGGAGTTTCTGAACTTCGTCCGATTCAAGGTGATCAATGCGATCCGATGCGGCAGTATCGTTGAAGCGGTCGTACAGATACCTGCCAAAAATATACGGCCAAGATATCAAGCCGCGAACGAAGTCGGTGCGCAGGGATTCCACTATTCCGCGAATGCTGCATCGCTCTGTGTCTATCAAAAGATCGCTCGAAAAGAACAATCCAAGAATTGCCAAGTTGACGTCAGCCTGTGAGAACTTCGACAGCTGTGTTCGGCAGGATTCAATCTGCTCGATACCTGTTTCCGACGGCACGATCACGTCGGCCCATCGAGAATCGCTCTCATAGCCTGGCGAGAACACTGCGTACTCAAGAAGGTAATGCAGGGCCCAAAGATCAGCCAGGCTTGACCGGTCGAGTCTCTGATTGAGTTTCGCTTCCAGTTCAACTGCAGTAACCATGCTTAGTCCATCCAGCGAATCGCGAATCTCCGGTAAACAGACTGAAGTCGAGTACGGCCGAAGGTCGACATTCTTCCTTTTAGGGTGTCCGTCGTCTCTGCCGGGCACCTTTCTGCGTGCAGCCTTGATGATTGGTAGTCCACTGCGTCATGTACGTGAGAAAGGGCGATGACCCTTTCGGGTCATCGCCCAGCGTTCGGCCAAGAGCTCCGGCGGGACAGCCCCCCGAAGCTCCAATCCAACAATCTGCGATTGCGATCCGCAATCTGCACTCGACGCTACTCGATGTCGTCCCTCGTAAACGCCTCTTCCGGCTCCACGAAGTACTCCATCTCGCGCTCCAGCTCCAGTTCCTCCGGCGTCGGCGGCGGCGGTGGCGGCGGCTCGTCCGCCGGGATCCGCACGTTCCGGTAGAACTCGAACCCGGTCCCCGCCGGAATCAGCCGGCCCATCGTCACGTTCTCCTTCAGGCCGCGGAGGTGATCCACCTTGCCCGAAATCGACGCCTCGGTGAGCACGCGCGTGGTTTCCTGGAACGACGCCGCCGAGATGAACGAGTCGGTCGAGAGCGACGCCTTCGTGATCCCGAGCAGCAGCGGCCGGCCGGTCGCCGGACGTCCGCCGTTGGCAATCACGCGCTCGTTCTCTTCCATGAACCGGAACCGGTCCACCTGCTCCTCGATCAGGAACTCGGTGTCGCCGACATCCTCGATCTTCACCCACCGCATCATCTGACGGACGATGACCTCGATGTGCTTGTCGTTGATGTTGACGCCCTGCAGCCGGTAGACCTCCTGGATCTCGTTGACGAGATACGCGTGCAGCGCCTTCTCGCCCAAGACCGACAGGATGTCGTGCGGGTTGCTCGGTCCGTCCATCAGCGGCTCGCCCGCCCGGACGCGATCGCCTTCCTGCACGTTGACGTGCACGCCGCGCGGCAGCGAGTACTCTCTCGGCTCACCGCCGTCCTCGGGGACAATGATGATCTTGCGCTGCCCCTTGACGATGCCGCCGTGGCGGACCGCGCCGTCGATCTCGGTGATGACGGCGGTCTCGCGCGGCTTCCGCGCTTCGAACAGCTCGACCACGCGCGGCAGGCCGCCCGTGATGTCCTTCGTCTTCGTCGTTTCGCGCGGGATCTTCGCGAGCACCATGCCCGCATAGGTCTGCTCGTTGTCCTCCACCATCAGGTGGGCGTGCGACGGCATGTGGTACTTCGCGCATGACCTTGCCCGCCTTGTCGCGGATCTCGATCAGCGGCTGCTTCTTCTCGTCGGGGCTGTCCACGACGATCTTCCGCGACAAGCCGGTGACCTCGTCCACTTCCTCGTGGAACGTCACGTCGGTGATCAGATCCTTGTACTTCACCGTGCCCGCGTCCTCGGTGAGGATCGAGAACGTGTACGGATCCCACTCGACGAGAATCTGCCCCTGCTCGACCGGCTGACCGTCGCGCACCTTGAGGCGCGCGCCGTAGACGATCGGGTAGCGCTCGCGGTCGCGGCCCTTCTGGTCCTGGACCACCAGAGAGCCGGTGCGGTTCATGACGATCAGCTCGCCCTTCGACTGATCCGCGCCGGTGCCCTTGGACTCGACGACCTGCAGGCCCTGGTAGCGGACGGTGCCGGCGTGCTTGGCGTCGAGCGTCGACTGCTCGGAGACGCGCGAGGCCGTTCCACCGATGTGGAACGTGCGCATCGTCAGCTGCGTGCCCGGCTCGCCGATCGACTGCGCGGCGATGACGCCGACCGCCAGGCCGAGCTCCACCAGGCGCCCGGTCGCGAGGTCGCGGCCGTAGCACTTCGCGCAGCAGCCGCGGCGGCTGGCGCAGGTCAGCACCGACCGGATGCGGACCTTCTCGATGCCGCCTTCCTGGATGTCGGACGCCTTCTCCTCGTCGATCTCGTCGTTGATGTCGACGATGAGGTCGCCGGTGAACGGGTCGAGGATCTTCTCGAGCGTGACGCGGCCGATGATACGGTCGCGCAGTGGCTCGATGATCTCGCCGCTCTCGACGATCGCCCGCGCCTCGATGCCGTCCATCGTGCCGCAGTCGTGCTCGTGGATGATGACGTCCTGCGCCACGTCGACGAGACGCCGGGTGAGGTAGCCCGAGTCGGCCGTCTTCAGCGCCGTGTCGGCCAGACCCTTGCGGGCGCCGTGGGTGGAGATGAAGTACTCCATGACGGCCAGGCCTTCACGGAAGTTCGCCGTGATCGGCGTCTCGATGATCTCGCCCGACGGCTTCGCCATCAGCCCGCGCATGCCCGCCAGCTGGCGGATCTGCTGCTTCGAGCCTCGCGCGCCGGAGTCCGCCATGATGTAGACGGGGTTGAAGTTGCGGCCCGCCTGATCGAGCTCCTCCATCTCGCTGAACATCTCGTCCGCGATCTTCTCGGTGACGTCCGACCACACGGCGATGACCTTGTTGTAGCGCTCGCCGTTGGTGATCGCGCCTTCGAGGTACTGGCCTTCGACCTTGATCACCTCGTCGCGCGCGCGCTCGACGAGCGCCTTCTTCTCGGACGGAATGATGAGGTCGTCGATGCCAATCGACAGGCCGGACCTCGTCGCGTAAGTGAAGCCCAGGTTCTTCAGGCTGTCGAGCATTTCAACCGTGTGCTCGAGGCCGTAGTGCAGGTGGCAGTACTGCACCACCTGCTGCAGCCCCTTCTTCTTCAGCTGGCCGTTGACGAACGGCATGATCGACGGCAGCGACGTGTTGAAGATGACGCGGCCGACGGTCGTGTTGATGATCTTGTTCTTGACGTCCTGCGCTTCCGCCTGCAGCACGCCTTGATCGTCGCGGGCGACGGTCATGTCGAGCAGCGAGCCGGAGTAGCGCAGCCGGATCGGGGTCAGCGTCTCCACCTCTCCCGCTTCCAGCGCCAGCAGCACATCGTCCGTCACGCCGAACACGCGCCCCTCGCCCTTCGCGCCCGCGCGCGACTTGGTGAGGTAGTAGCAGCCGAGCACGATGTCCTGCGACGGAATCGCGATCGGCGCGCCGCTCGCCGGCGAGAGGATGTTGTTCGAGGACATCATCAGCACCGATGCCTCGATCTGCGCCTCGGGCGCCAGCGGGATGTGCACCGCCATCTGGTCGCCGTCGAAGTCCGCGTTGAACGCGGTGCAGACGAGCGGGTGGATCCGGATCGCCTTGCCCTCGACCAGCACCGGCTCGAACGCCTGGATGCCCAGACGATGGAGCGTCGGCGCGCGGTTCAGGAGGACGGGGTGCTCGCGGATGACCTCCTCGAGCACGTCCCACACCTCGGGACGCTGCTGCTCGACCATCTCCTTCGCCTGCTTGATGGTGGCGACGAGGCCGCGCTCCTCGAGCTTGTTGTAGATGAACGGCTTGAACAGCTCGAGCGCCATCTTCTTCGGCAGGCCGCACTGGTGCAGCTTCAGCTCGGGACCGACGACGATCACCGAACGGCCGGAGTAGTCGACGCGCTTGCCGAGCAGGTTCTGACGGAAGCGCCCCTGCTTGCCCTTGAGCGTGTCCGACAGCGACTTCAGCGGACGGTTGTTCGCTCCGCGCAGCACGCGGCCACGCCTTCCGTTGTCGAACAGCGCGTCCACCGCTTCCTGCAGCATCCGCTTCTCGTTGCGGATGATGACGTCGGGCGCCTTCAGCTCGATCAGCTTCTTCAACCGGTTGTTGCGGTTGATGACGCGCCGATAGAGATCGTTGAGGTCCGAGGTGGCGAAGCGGCCGCCGTCGAGCGGAACGAGCGGACGCAGCTCCGGCGGAATCACCGGAATGACGTCCAGGATCATCCACTCGGGACGGTTGGTGGACTTGCGGAACGAGTCGACGACCTTCAGGCGCTTCGCGAACTTCAGCTTCTTCTGCGCCGACGGCTCGGCGCGCATGCGGTCGCGCAGCTCCTGCGCCATCTTCTCGACGTTGACGCGCTTGAGCAGCTCCTTGATCGCTTCCGCGCCCATCTGCGCGCGGAACTTGATGCCGTAGTCCTCGCGCGCCTTGCGGAACTGATCCTCGTTCAGCAGCTGGTTCTGCTTCAGATCGGTATCGCCCGGCTCGATGACGACGTAGGCCTCGAAGTAGAGCACGCGCTCGAGATCGCGCAGCGAGATGTCGAGCAGGTGGCCGATGCGGCTCGGCAGCCCCTTGAAGAACCATACGTGGCTCACCGGCGTGGCGAGCATGATGTGTCCGAGCCGCTCGCGCCGGACCTTCGCCTGGGTGACCTCGACGCCGCACTTGTCGCAGATCACGCCGCGGTGCTTCATGCGCTTGTACTTGCCGCAGAGGCACTCCCAGTCGGTGACCGGGCCGAAGATCTTCGCGCAGAACAGGCCGTCGCGCTCCGGCTTGAAGGTCCGGTAGTTGATCGTCTCCGGCTTGGTGACCTCGCCGTGCGACCACGACAGGATCTTCTCCGGGGAGGCGAGGCTGATCCGGATGGCGTCGAAGTCGCTCGTCAACGAGCCGCGGGTATCAAAAGATGGTCTCATTGTTTGTAGTTACCCCTCCGCCAATACGGGTTCGCCGTCCGTCGCAGGTGCGAGCTCTGGCAATTTCTTCTTCGTCTTCATCAGCTCGACGTCCAGGCACAGCGCCTGGAGCTCGCGGATGAGGACGTTGAACGATTCCGGCAGGCCCGGCTGGAACGACGCGTCGCCCTTGACGATCGCCTCGTAGATCTTCGCGCGGCCGGTCACGTCATCCGACTTGGCCGTCAGCAGCTCCTGGAGAATGTGCGCGGCGCCGTAGGCTTCGAGCGCCCACACTTCCATCTCTCCGAACCGCTGGCCGCCGAACTGCGCCTTGCCGCCCAGCGGCTGCTGGGTGATGAGCGAGTACGGTCCGATCGAGCGCGCGTGGATCTTGTCGTCGACCAGGTGCGACAGCTTCAGCATGTAGATGAAGCCGACCGTCACGTCCTGCTCGAACTCCTGACCCGTCATGCCGTCGTAGAGCTTGGTCTTGCCGCTCTTCGGCAGCCCTGCCTCGTCGAGCCACTTCTTGATCTCGCCCTCGGTCGCGCCGTCGAAGACCGGCGTCGCGAAGTAGAGGCCGAGCGCGTGCGCGGCCCACCCGAGGTGCGTCTCCAGAATCTGGCCGACGTTCATACGCGACGGAACGCCGAGCGGGTTCAGCACGATCTCCACCGGCGTGCCATCCGGCAGGTACGGCATGTCCTCTTCCGGCAGGATGCGCGCGATGACGCCCTTGTTGCCGTGGCGGCCGGCCATCTTGTCGCCGACCGACAGCTTGCGCTTCATCGCGACGTACACCTTCACCAGCTTGATGACGCCCGGAGGCAGCTCGTCGCCGCGCCGCACCTTCTCCTTCTTCTCCTCGAACTGCTGGCGGATGACTTCCACCTGCCGCTCGGTGCGCTCTTCCAGCTCGCGGAGATCCTCCTCGAGCCGCGGATCGTCGGTGTTGATCTTCAGCCGCACGATCGCGTCGTAGGGGAGCCCCTGCAGGACGTCCGGCGTCAGCTGCGTGCCCTTGCGGAGCAGCCGCTCGCGCCCGTGCTCGTCATACAGATCGGCACGCGACTCCTGCCCCTGCAGCATCCCGATCACCCGCTTCTTCACCTCGTCGTGAAGGATGCGGATCTCGTCCTGCAGGTTCTTCTCCATCATGTCGAGCTCTTCCTGCTCGATCGCCTTCGCGCGGTCGTCCTTCTCGATGCCCTTGCGGGAGAAGATCTTGACGCCGACGATGATGCCCTCGATGCCCGGCGGGCAGATGAGGGACGCGTCGCGGACGTCGCCGGCCTTCTCGCCGAAGATCGCCCGCAGCAGCTTCTCTTCCGGCGTCAGCTGGGTCTCGCCCTTCGGCGTGACCTTGCCGACCAGGATGTCGCCCGGCTTGACCGAAGCACCGATTCTGATGATCCCGCTTTCATCCAGATCGCGCAGGTAGCCTTCACCCACGTTCGGGATGTCGCGCGTGATTTCCTCCGGTCCCAGCTTCGTGTCGCGCGCCTCGATCTCGAACTCCTCGATGTGGATCGACGTGTAGTAGTCGTCCTTCACCATGCGTTCGGACACGAGGATCGCGTCTTCGAAGTTGTAGCCGCGCCACGGCATGAACGCGACCAGCACGTTCCGTCCGAGCGCCAGCTCGCCGAGCTCGGTGCACGGCCCATCGCCCAGCACCTGGCCCTTGTGGACCTTCTGGCCGACGCGGACGATCGGCTTCTGGTTGATGCAGGTGTTCTGGTTCGAGCGCTTGAACTTCGTCATCGGGTAGATGTCGGCGCCCATCTCGCGCGAGGTCGCCTCGGTCTCCCCTTCCACGCGCACGACGATGCGCTGGCTGTCGACGAAGTCCACGGTGCCCGAGCGGCGCGCCACGACGACGGCGCCCGAGTCGCGGGCGGTGATGTACTCCATGCCGGTGCCGACGTAGGGCGACCGGGCGCGGAGCAGCGGCACCGCCTGGCGCTGCATGTTCGATCCCATCAACGCGCGGTTCGCGTCGTCGTTCTCGAGGAACGGGACGAGCGAGGCCGCGACCGAGACGAGCTGCTTCGGCGAGACGTCGATGAAGTCGACCTTGTTGCGCGGCGTCAGGATGAAGTTGCCGGCCTGACGCGCGTTGACACGCTCGGTGGTGAACCGGCCGTTGTCGTCGACCGACGCGTTGGCCTGCGCGATGATGTACTGATCCTCTTCCCACGCCGAGAGGTAGAACGAGTACGGCTCGTACTCGAGGCCGCGCCGCCGGCGCGTGCCCTTCTCGGCGTCCTTCGGATCGACGCCGACGTCCAGGGCCTCGACGATGTCGCCGGCCTTGAACTTCGTGCTGCCGCCCGCGTTCGTGATGATCACGTAGTCGACGACGCGGCCGTCCTTGACCTTGCGGTAGGGGGACTCGATGAACCCGAACTCGTTGATGCGCGCGTAGCACGACAGCGACGAGATCAGGCCGATGTTCGGGCCTTCCGGCGTCTCAATCGGGCAGATGCGGCCGTAGTGCGTCGGGTGCACGTCGCGCACTTCGAAGCCGGCGCGCTCGCGCGACAGACCGCCGGGCCCGAGCGCCGACAGCCGCCGCTTGTGCGTGACTTCGGAGAGCGGGTTGGTCTGGTCCATGAACTGCGACAGCTGCGACGACCCGAAGAACTCGCGAATCGCCGCCATGACCGGCTTCGCGTTGATCAGGTCGTGCGGCATGGCGGTCGCCATTTCCTGGTAGACCGACATCTTTTCCTTGATCGCGCGCTCCATGCGGACCAGGCCGATGCGGAACTGGTTCTCGAGCAGCTCGCCGACCGAGCGCACCCGGCGGTTGCCGAGGTGATCGATGTCGTCCACGTTGGCGGGATTCCGCCGCAGCTTGAGCTGGTACTTGATGACCTCGTAGAAGTCCTGCGGGTGCAGGATCTTCTCGTCGAGCGGCGTGTTCAGCTTCAGCTTGGTGTTCAGCTTCAGCCGGCCGACGCGCGAGAAGTCGTACTTCTGCGGGTTGAAGAACATGTTCTCGAAGAGCGACCGCGAGCTGTCGAGCGTCGGCGGATCGCCGGGCCGCAGGCGGCGGTAGATCTCGATCAGCGCCTCTTCGTGCGTGTGGATCGGATCCTTCTTCAGCGTCTGCGAGAGGACCGGACCGATCTCGTCGCGCTCGGGGAAGAAGATCTCGAGCCGCTCGACGTTCTTCTCCTGCGCCATCGAGATGACGCGCGGCGTCAGCTCCTCGTTGGCTTCGAGGATGACCTCGCCGGTCGACGGATCGACGACGTCCGCGGCGGCGAACGCGCCTTCGAGCTCGGCGTCCGCGACTTCGACCGCCTCGACGTTCGCCTTCTTCATCGCGGTCAGCGCGGTCGAGGTGATCTTCTTGCCGGCGTGCGTGATGGTGTCGCTGCCGATGGTGATGTCCTTGGCGGCGCGCAGCCCCTGCAGGCTGTCACCCACCGTCCAGTAGATCGAGCCGTTCCGCAGGTGGAGCTTGTCCACCGTGTAGAAGGTGCGGATGATCTCGTCGGCGCCGCGGAGCCCGAGGGCGCGGAGGAATACCGTCGCGAGGAACTTGCGCTTCCGGTCGATCCGGACGTAGAGCAGGTTCTTCGTGTCGTACTCGAACTCCACCCACGAGCCGCGGTACGGGATGATCTGCGCGATGTAGAGCGTCTTGTCTTCCGAGTGGAAGAAGGCGCCCGGCGAGCGGTGGAGCTGCGAGACGATGACGCGCTCGGTCCCGTTGATGATGAACGTGCCGTTGTCGGTCATCAGCGGGATGTCGCCGAAGTAGACCTCCTGCTCCTTGATGTCGCGGATGGTCTTCACGCCCGTCTCGGGGTCCTTGTTCCAGACGACCAGGCGGATCGTGACCTTGAGCGGCACGGCGTAGGTCATGCCGCGCTCCTGGCACTCGTCCACGTCGTACTTCAGCTTCAGGCCGACGGTATTGCCGCAGATGTCGCAGATGTCGCCGCGGGCCTCGTTCGGCTTGCCGCAGCGCGGGCAGAGCACCTCGTGCTCGCCGTACGGATCCGCCACCAGCGTGTGACCGCAGTTCACGCACGGCTTGCGGAGGTGGTGCAATCCGGCCAGCCGGCCGCATTTGCACTCCCAGTTCCCGATCGAATACTCGATGAACTCGAGCGACGAGTTCTCGCGGAAGTCGGAAATCGGGAAAACCGACTTGAACACCGACTGCAGCCCGGCATCCTCCCGTTCCGACGGGAGCCGGTTCATCTGCAGGAAGCGCTCGTACGACTTCTTCTGGATCTCGATCAGGTTCGGGATCGGGATCGTCGTCTTGATTTTCGAAAAGTCGATGCGCTCTCGGTAGACGTTCTTGGGAAGGCTGTACATGAAGTTGAAAACCTCGGAGGTCGAACTAAAAAGCGTACGCGACACGAGGATGCCCGTCCCCGTGTCGCTCGAGGCAGACCGAAGGTCTGCGCTGCCCAGGCAGGCCTAAAGGCCTGCGCTACATAGGCAGGTCTGAAGGCCTGCGCTACTTGATCTCGACCTTGGCGCCGACGTCCGCGAACTTCTTCTGGATCGCGAGCGCCTCGTCCTTCGGGATCGCTTCCTTGATCGGCTTGGGCGCGCCCTCGACGAGGTCCTTCGCTTCCTTCAGCCCGAGGCTGGTCACTTCGCGAACGACCTTGATGACGTTGATCTTGTTGCTGCCGACTTCGGTCAGCGTCGCGGTGAACTCGGTCTTCTCTTCCACAGCGGCCGCGCCGCCGGCGGCCGCGCCGCCGCCCGCCGGCATCGCCATCGGCATCGCCGCCGCGGCCGACACGCCGAGCTCCTTCTCGAGCTCCTTCACGAGCTGCGACAGCTCGAGAACCGAGATTCCCTTGATGTATTCGACAACTTCCGTCTGCGTCAGTGCCATCTCAATGCTCCTAATAACCCGGTTGATGATTCCGTCGGCCTGATCTTCCGCCTAAAGGCGGAAGCTACAAGTTTCTGTCTGCCTACAAGTTTCCTGTCTGTCGTAGCTTCCGCCTTAGGCGGACGCACGCTTCGGCGGCAGCACCGCTATCGGCGGCTAGCACCACTTTCAGCGGCAGCACCACTTTCGGCGCTAGCACCGCTCTCGGCGGCACCCGCTTCTGATCTCTTCCGCTCCGCCTGCACGAGCACGCTCATCAGATCGCGGGCCGGTGCGTTGAGCACGCTGACCAGCTGCACCATCGGCGCCTGCAGCAGGAACAGGAGCTTGGCGTACAGCTCCGGCTTGCCTGGCAGCGACGCGAGGTCGGTGACCTCGGCCGCCTTGATCGCGCGGCCCTGAACCACCGCCGCCTTGATCTGCAGCGCCGGCGCGGTCTTCGCGAACGTCGTCAGCACCTTCGCCAGCGCGACCGGATCGGCGCCGCTGTAGGCGACCGCCGTCGTGCCGGTGAACGACTCGACCAGCGACTCGAAGGTCGTGCCCTTCAGCGCGCGCTTCGCGAGCGTGTTCTTCACGACCTTGTACGAGGCGCTCGCGCGGCGCACCTGGCGGCGCAGCTCGGTGACCTCGGGAACTTTCAGTCCCTTGTAGTCGACCACGATCGCGCTGTCGGTTCCCTGGAACGCGCGCTCGAGTTCCTGCAGCTCGGTTTCTTTATCCGCTCTTGTAACAGCCATGACTAGTGCTTCTGGACCTCGGTGACGTGAGTCGTATCAATGTTGATCCCGGGCCCCATCGTCGACGACATGGTGACGCTGCGGAGGAACTTGCCCTTCGCGGCCGACGGCTTGGCCTTGACGACGCTGTCGACGAGCGCGTGGGCGTTCTCGATCAGGTTCTGCGACGGGAACGAGATCTTGCCGACCGGCGCGTGCACGATGCCGGTCTTGTCGACGCGGAACTCGACCTTGCCGGCCTTGATCTCCTTCACCGCCTTGGCGATGTCGGGCGTCACCGTTCCGGTCTTCGGGTTCGGCATCAGGCCGCGCGGACCGAGCACCTTTCCGAGCTTGCCGACGGCGCGCATCATGTCCGGGGTCGCGACGACCGCGTCGAAGTCCATCCAGCCGCCCTGGATCTTGTCGACCAGCTCCTCGCCGCCGACGTGATCGGCGCCGGCGTTCTGCGCTTCCTTCTGCTTGTCGGCGCCGGCAATCGCCAGCACCTTCTTGCTCTTGCCGAGGCCGTGCGGCAGCACGACCGTGCCGCGGACCATCTGGTCGGCGTGCTTGGGATCGACGCCAAGGCGCATCGCCAGCTCGACGGTCTCGTCGAACTTCGCGAATTTCACCTTCTGCATCAAGGGAACGGCTTCTTCGATCGTGTGCGGACGATCGGCCACCTGCTGCCGGGCGGCAGCGAATTTCTTTCCGTGTTTTTTCATTCAGTTACCTCTGTGGTGCAAGCGGGCAGCGGGTGCCCTCCCACACTTTTCTTTTCTTGCTTTGCGCTGGGGCCCCAGCCCCAGACTGCGCGACTCTATCAGCCGATCACGTCGATGCCCATCGAGCGGGCAGTGCCGGCGACGGTCCTGAACGCCGATTCGATCGAGTCGCAGTTCAGGTCGGGCATCTTGAGCTTGGCGATGTCCTCGACCTGTTTCTTCGTCACCGTGCCCACCTTGTTCTTGTTGGGCTCGTTCGATCCCTTGGCCAGGTTCGCGGCGCGCTTGAGCAGCACCGACGCCGGCGGGGTCTTGGTGATGAAGGAGTACGAACGGTCGGCGTAGACGGTCACGACGACGGGGATGATGAGCCCTTCGTCCTTGGACGTCTTCGCGTTGAAGTTCTTACAGAAGTCCATGATATTGACGCCGTGCGGACCCAAAGCGGTCCCGACCGGCGGCGCGGGCGTCGCCTTGCCCGCGGCAATCTGGAGCTTCACCATTGCCTGTATCTTCTTGGCCATCAGCTATCAGCCATCAGCTGTCAGCCTGCTTCTCTCATCGCTGAGAGCTGAAAGCTGAGCGCTGTGAGCTACTCCTCTACAGTTTCTCTACCTGCAAAAAATCCAATTCGACCGGCGTTGCACGGCCGAAAATCGTCACCATCACCTTCAACGTGTTCCGATCGAGATTCACCTCGTCGACGATGCCGTTGAAGCTGGTGAACGGGCCCTCGTTGATCCGCACCTGGTCGCCCTTCTCGAAGGTGTACTTCGGCTTGGGCTTCTCGGCGGCTTCGGTCACCTGGTTCAGGATCTGGTCGACCTCTTCGCGCGACAGCGGCGTGGGCTTGGCGCCGGCGCCGACGAAGCCGGTCACCTTCGGCGTGTTCTTCACCACGTGCCACGCGTTGTCGGACATGTGCATCTCGACAAGGATGTAGCCCGGGAAGAACCGCTTCGAGCTCACCACCTTCTTGCCGCCGCGCATCTCCGCGACCTGCTCGGTCGGAATCAGAATCTCGCCGATCTCGTCCTGCAGCCCGTAGGCCTGGACGCGCTGCTCGAGCGATTCCTTGACCTTGTTCTCGAAACCGGAATACGTGTGGACGATGTACCACTGCTTCGTGCGATCGTCCGTCATGCTCGCCATTGCTTGATTAGTCACCCGCGCTTACGCGCCGACGGTCGAAAGAAGCCACCGATACAACCCGTCGAGGATCAGGTCGATGCCGTAGAGATACACGCCGAAGAACACCGACGTCAGGATGACGACCAGCGTCGTCGCGTAGACCTCGCGCCGGCTGGGCCACGTCACCCGCGTCATCTCGTTCCTCACTTCGGTGAGGAAGCGCCGCGAACGGCCCCACCAGCCGGTCACGCTCTCGCGCGCCCGTCCGCCGAACGAGTCTTCGTGGTCAGCCGCTACCGATTTCATTGCGTAATCCTTGAGCTTCCAGCTACCAGCTCCAGCAACCTCGTGCCTCCAGAGCCGGAACCTGGAGCTGAACTGGAAGCTATTCCCGTCTCATCAAACTGGCAGGACAGGAGGGAATCGAACCCCCAACCCCCGGTTTTGGAGACCGGTGCTCTGCCAATTGAGCTACTGTCCTTTATGATCGCGGGGTCCCCTGGACCCCGCTTACTCCTTCGCTCGCGCTCGCACGTCGCGTGCTCGCTCCGCTCCGTTCGCTTGGCGCTCTGAGCTGATAGCTGACAGCTGAAAGCTGATAGCTCCTACTTCGTCTCTTTATGCGCCGTGTGCTTCCGGCAAAAGCGGCAGAACTTGCTGAACTCGAGCCGCTCGCTCGTCTTCTTCTTGTTCTTGGTCGTGCTGTAGTTGCGCCGTTTGCACTCCATGCACGCCAGCGAAATGATGTCTCTCATTGCTGACTACTCGATGATTTCCGAGATCGTGCCCGCGCCGACGGTGCGGCCGCCTTCGCGAATCGCGAAGCGCGCGCCCTTTTCGAGCGCGACCGGCACGTGCAGTTCGGCGTTGATGCTCGTGTTGTCGCCCGGCATCACCATCTCGACACCCTCCGGCAGCTTCAGCGATCCGGTGACGTCGGTCGTCCGGATGTAGAACTGCGGACGGTAGCCGTTGAAGAACGGCGTGTGGCGGCCGCCTTCATCCTTCGACAGGATGTAGACCTCGCCCTTGAACTTCGTGTGCGGCTTGATCGAGCCGGGCTTGCACAGCACCTGGCCGCGCTCGACGTCGTCTTTTTCCACGCCGCGCAGCAGCACGCCGATGTTGTCGCCCGCCACGCCCGAGTCGAGCAGCTTGCGGAACATCTCGACGCCGGTGACGACCTTCTTCTCGGTCGGCTTGAACCCGACGATCTCGACTTCCTCGCCCACCTTGACCTGTCCGCGCTCGACGCGGCCGGTCACGACCGTGCCGCGGCCGGAGATCGAGAACACGTCTTCGATCGGCATCAGGAACGGCTTGTCGATCTCGCGCTCCGGCATCGGGATGTAGGTGTCGAGCGCGTCCATCAGCTTGGTGACCGACTCGACGCCGGCCGGATCGCCGTTGAGCGCGCCGAGCGCCGACACGCGCACCACCGGCACGTCGTTGCCGGGGAAGCCGTACGACGACAGCAGCTCGCGCACCTCGAGCTCGACGAGGTCCACCAGCTCGGGATCGTCAACCGCGTCGACCTTGTTCAGCGCGACGACCATGTAGGGCACGTTGACCTGCTTGGCGAGCAGCACGTGCTCGCGGGTCTGCGGCATCGGGCCGTCGACGGCGCTCACCACGAGGATGGCGCCGTCCATCTGCGCGGCGCCCGTGATCATGTTCTTGATGTAGTCGGCATGGCCCGGGCAGTCCACGTGCGCGTAGTGCCGCTTCGGCGTGCTGTACTCGACGTGGCTCGTCGCAATCGTCAGGATCTTGGTTGCATCGCGGCGGCCCTGAGACTCCGACGCCTTCGCCACCTCGTCGTAGGGGATGAACTTCGCCCAGCCCTTGTCGGCGGCAACCTTGGTCAGCGCAGCCGTCAGCGTCGTCTTGCCGTGGTCGATGTGCCCAATGGTGCCGACGTTGACGTGTGGTTTCGAACGATCGAATTTCTCTTTTGCCATGTCGTCTCTGCCCCTCGATGTATTTCAGAACTCTGGATAGCCGATGACCAGGATTGAACTGGTGACCTCGTCCTTACCAAGGACGCGCTCTGCCAACTGAGCTACATCGGCCTACGCCGCTTCGCGGGCTACGGCCGACAAGTCGGCCAAACTCAATAAACAACCTTGGTAGAGAGAGCGGGAGACGGGGATCGAACCCGCGACCAACAGCTTGGAAGGCTGTGACTCTACCACTGAGTTACTCCCGCCTACGTCCCTCGACTCGCCGCGCACCGAGCGCTCGCTCGGGACTTCGGCGCGGCAAGCCCGCCTGATGCCTTCCGGCTCGCCCGACCACTTCCACTGCCATCCGACCTGTCGAGCCGTAGCTCGCCCCCGCGCGAAGCCGCCATCGGCGAAGGCTGATGGCGAGGGAAGGATTCGAACCTTCGAAGCCACTGGGGCGACAGATTTACAGTCTGTTGCGTTTGACCGCTTCGCTACCTCGCCGGATTTCTCCGCCCCTCACGTTTCAGCACACTACCGCTGACGGCTGAGGGCTTTTCTTGTATCGTGTGTCAGGATTTGCGCCGCTCTGCGAATCTTCCGGCCGATTCGTTGGAGCTGGCGAAGGGATTTGAACCCCCGACCGGCTGATTACAAATCAGCTGCTCTACCGGACTGAGCTACGCCAGCCCAGACAAAAGAGTATTTGTAGCACGGTGTGTGCCACTCATGCAAGTGCCGGCGAGGTCAAAGTTTGCGGCTGACCCGGTGCCCCGGTTCCAGGTCCCTTTTGCTGAGCTAATCCGCGTGTCGGCCAGCCTGACGCTGGCGTACCGCCTCGAACAGCGTAACTCCTGCCGCTACAGACACATTCAGGCTTTCTACGGCCCCCCGCATAGGGATCGAGACCAGGCGATCGCAGCGTTCCCTGACCAGCCGCCTCAACCCCGATCCTTCCGCCCCAAGGACGAGGGCTGTTGGCAAAGTCAGGTCCACTTGGTCGTATCGATCGCCGACATCTCCCGCCAGACCGATCGTCCAGACGCCCGCCTCTTTCAACTCCTCGATGGCTCGTGCGATGTTGACGACGGTGGCGATTCGGACGTGGGAGACGGCCCCGGCGGCGGCCTTGGCGGCGGCGCCGTCCAGGGCCGCGGAATGCCTCTGTTGTCTTATGACGCCATGAACGCCCGCGGCGTTCGCGGTCCTGAGGATCGCGCCGACATTTTGCGGGTCCTCGACCCCGTCGAGCACGACGATCAGCGGCGCGTCGGGGGCTGCCGCGGCGACCAGTTCCTCAACCGAGTAGTCGCGAGGCGCCTCGACGTCCGCGAGAATCCCCTGGTGCACGCCGCCGCGGGACGCGCGATCGAGCGTCGCCGCGTCCACACGCTCGATCGGCACGTTCTTCTGCCGCGCCAGCGACAGCGCCTGCTCGACGCGGCGGTCCGCCCGATCGCCGACCCGCAGCCGCTGCACGCGACCGGCGCGCAGCGCTTCGAGAACGGGATTCAGGCCGTAAACGATCATGAACCGGGCTGACGCACCTGCGTCGCCGCCGCGGCAAACATCAGCGCTCTTTCCCGCGCGCCGGCGATGGGCGACACGCCGGCCGAACGCGGCAGCTCCGCGCCGCGCTCCATCGCCGGCACGGCAAGATCGAGCTCGGGACCGCCGCTCTCGCCGGTCAGCGCCACGCGGATCGGATGGAACAGCGCCCGTCCCTTCTGACCGCTGCGCTGCCTGACGCGATTGGCGGCGGCGCGGAACGCCTCGCGATCGAGCCGCGGCGCGTTCTTCAGCTCGTCGGCAAACGCGGTTATGACGTCGCGCGCGCCGGCCTCGTGCAGCACCTCGGCGACCTCGGATCGCGCCAGCGCCTTCTCCACGTCGTACTCGAAGAGGAAGCGCAGCCGATCGGGGATCTCTTCGAGGCGATCGACCGACCCGACCGCCATCGGCAACAGCGACGTCACGAACTCGGCGGCCTCGTCGGTCCGCCGCGCAATCCAGCCGCGCGCCATGAAGTAGCGCATCGACTCGGCGGTCAGCCGTGACGGCGCGGCCTCCTTCATGTAGTGGCGATTCATCCACGCGAGCTTCTCCGGATCGAACACGCCGGCGCTGTGGCCGACGTCCTCGATCGCGAAGCGCCGCGCGAGCTCTCTGATCTCGAGCAGCTCCTCGTCGCCGCCCGGGGACCAGCCGATCAGCGCCAGATAGTTGACGAGCGCCTCGGGCAGATAGCCGCGCGCGCGAAACTCCGCCACCGACGTCGCGCCGTGACGCTTCGACAGCGGCGTGTGATCCGGCCCCAGCACGAGCGCGAGATGGGCGAACTCCGGCGGGGTGAAGCCGAGCGCCTGATAGAGCAGCAGCTGCCGCGGCGTGTTCGAGATGTGATCCTCGCCGCGGATCACATGCGTGATCTCCATCAACGCATCGTCGACGACCACGGCGAAGTTGTACTGCGGGCGGCCGTCGGAGCGGACGATGACGGGATCGCCGATGACCTCGGTGTTGAAGATCACCTCGCCGCGGACGAGATCGTTGAACTTGACCTCGACGTTGTGCGGCACCTTGAAGCGGATGACCGGCCGCTCGCCGCGCTCGATCCGCAGCTGCGCATCCGCGAGCGAAATGCTGCGGCAGGTGCCGCGGTACTTCGGCGGCTTCCCCGCCGCGAGATCCGCCTGCCGGCTCGCCTCGAGCTGCTGCGGGGAACAGAAGCAGTAGTACGAGGCGCCGGCGTTCAGCAGCTCGTTTGCGTACGACGCGTAGAGATGCAGGCGCTCGGACTGCCTGTACGGGCCATGCTGGCCGCCGACGTCGGGCCCCTCGTCCCAGTCGAGGCCGAGCCAGCGCAGATCCTCGAGGATGCTGGCCTCCGACTCGCGGGTCGATCGCTCGGCGTCGGTGTCCTCGATCCGCAGGATGAACGTGCCGTCCTTGCCGTGGGCGAGGAGCCAGTTGAAGAGCGCCGTCCGCGCATTGCCGACGTGCAGCTGCCCGGTCGGGCTTGGAGCAAATCGTACTCGCATCGTCCTCAGTGACCCGGCCCACCAGTGCGACCGCGTGCGCCGCGATCGCTTCGCCGCGGCCGACCGCATCGACACCCTCGTTCGTTTTTGCCTTGATGCTCACCGCATCGGGAGCTACGCCCAGCGTTTCGGCCAGCCGCAGCTCCATCTGCCGCTTGTGCGGTCCCAGCTTCGGCCGCTCGAGCACGATCACCACGTCCACGTTTTCAACCGTCCATCCGAGCCGCCGGACAATCGCGACCGCATCGCGGAGCAAATCGGTGCTGACGGCATCCTTCCATCGCGCATCGGTGTCCGGATAGTGCTGGCCGATGTCGCCCGCGCGCGCGGCGCCGAGGATCGCGTCGGTCACCGCGTGACACACGACATCGGCGTCCGAATGGCCGAGGGCGCCCCGCTCGGATGGAATGGCGACGCCGCCGAGAATCAGCGGCCGGCCTTCGACGAGCTTGTGCAGGTCGTATCCGATGCCGATCCGCGTCGTCGCCGCAGGCGACGACTTCGCCGCCGCGGCGCGCGCCGCCTCGAGATCGGCTGCCGTCGTGATTTTCACGTTCGCCGAATCACCAGGGACGATGTGCACCGCATAACCGGCGTGCTCCGCAAGCGCGGCCTCGTCGGTCGCCTCGATGCCGCTGCGCCCGACGGCCACGGCTTTCTCGAGCACCTCGCGCCGAAAGGCCTGCGGCGTCTGCGCCATGTAGATCGCGTCCCGCGACAGCGTCTCGACGATCACCGGCGCCGCGTTCGCGTGCTCGACGCGCTTCACGGTGTCGTGGACCGGCACCGCCACGATCGCGGCGCCATGATCGCGCGCGCCGTCGATCGCGCGCGAGATCACGTCCGGCCCCACGAACGGCCGGGCTGCGTCGTGAACCAGCACGATCTGCGAGTCGCGTGCAACCGCATCGAACGCGTTGGCCACCGATGCCTGACGCGTGTCGCCGCCCTCGATCACTCTGACGCCGCTGAGCCAGGCAGGCGGTGCACTGACCAGCGCGCTCGGCAGCGCGACGATCACTTCGCTGACGCGCGGATGCGACACGAACGCGTCCACCGTCTGCTGAAGAATGCTCCGGCCGCCAATCTCGAGAAGCTGCTTCGGCACGCCGGCCCCGAGCCGCTTGCCGGCGCCGCCCGCCGCGATGATAGCCGTCACGTGCATGGATGGGGCTCAGGTACCGAGGTCAGATTTAGATTATAAGCCGCGGATTGGAGAGCACGGTGTTTGAGGCTGAGGAGCTGAACGGAGAGCACGGAGATTTCAACACGGAGGCGCGGAGGTGCGGAGGACGCACGGAGATGGCCTGTGGCCCGCCCGCCTTCGGCGGGCCGGACGAATCGGACAAGACGCCCGAATACAAGTGGCTCTGGTCGGGGCGGCCATTTGTATTCGCGCGCCTTGTTCGATTCGTGCCGCGCGTAGCGCGGCGCCACAGGCCACTCATGTCGCACCGCCTGGCTTTCAACCTCCGTGCGTCGTCCGCGTCTCCGTGGCTCCGTGTTGAAAACTTCGTGACCTCCGTCCCCTCCTCTTCCTCCAACACCGTGTCCTCTACAACCGCGACGGCTCATCCACATCCTGTCTCACGACCTCACGCACGCGCTCGGCAAAGTCCCGCGCTTGCGCCCGCGTGATGCCGTCGGTCGAGATCGGGTCGTGAATCGTAATCGTCACGTCTCCCGGACATGTCATGAGGCGCCCCTTGAGCATCACGAAGCGGCTGCGCGCGATGCTGACGGGCACAACCGGCAGCTTCGAGTCGATCGCGAGGAGGAAGATGCCCCCCTTGAAGCGCGCGACGGCGCCGTCGACGCTTCGGGTGCCTTCAGGAAAAACGATGAGCGATCGCGCGCCGCTGATGAGCCGCGACATCTTCTTCAGAATTCCGGCGCCAGGATTCTTCCTGTCGACGAGCAGGTGGCCGGTGCGCCGGAGGTGCCAGCCGAGAAACGGGAAGCTGCCGAGCGAGTCCTTGGCGATGATGCGCAGCTGGACGGGAAGCGAGAAGAACACCACCGGGATGTCGTAGATGCTCTGATGATTCGCGGCGAACACGTAGCTGCGCGATCGGTCCAGCCGCTCGAGGCCGCGGACGTCGACGCGCACCCCGGTCGTCTTCAGGATCAGCCAGGCCCACGCGCGCGCGCATTTGTGGCCGAAGTCGCCGCCCGGATCGACCAGCGTCGAGAGGATCGACACCGTGCCCAGCACGATCGTGTAGACGGCGATCGCGGGGATCAGAAAGAAGACGGTCCGCCACCAGTGGAGCGGGGGATCCGCCGGCGCGTCACTTGGTGTTCGTCTGCGCGCGCGACACCGCCGCCGGAGCCGCCTGCACGGCCGCGGCCGGCGCCACGGCGGCGGGCGCCGCGTTCTCGATGTAGCGCCCGAAGATCATCTTGCCCGCGGTCGTCTGCAGCACGCTCGTCACGACGACGTCGATGTTCTTGCTGATCATCCGCCGCGCGTTGTCCACCACGACCATCGTCCCGTCGTCAAGGTAGGCGACCCCCTGGTTGTACTCCTTGCCTTCCTTGAGGATGAAGACCTTCATGAACTCGCCGGGCAGCACGACCGGCTTGAGCGAGTTGGCGAGCTCGTTGATGTTGAGGACCTGCACGCCTCGCAGCTGCGCGACCTTGTTCAGGTTGAAGTCGTTGGTGACGATCTTCCCCTGCAGCGAGCGCGCCAGCTCGATGAGCTTCAGATCGACCTCGCGGACGTCCGGAAAGTCGATGTCCGAGATCATCACGTCCACGCCGGACATCTTCTGGATCTTCTGAAGAATGTCGAGGCCGCGGCGGCCGCGGTTGCGCTTGAGCGAGTCGGGCGAGTCCGCCACCAGCTGCAGTTCCTTGAGGACGAACTGCGGAATCACCAGCGTGCCGTCGAGAAACCCGGTTTCGCAGACGTCGGCAATACGGCCGTCGATGATGACGCTCGTGTCGAGCAGGCGATAGCGCTTCTGCGGTCCTGCGTCGCGGAACAGGCTCGCGAGCCGCGCCGGTTCCAGCCACTCGCCCTTCCGCGCGCCCATGACGATCCCCAGGTAAGGGAAGACGAGCAGGATGAAGCTGTGAAGGAAGACGACGCGCCGGTCGGTGGTATCAGCCCAGAAGAGCGCCGCCCCAATCGTCTTCGCGAGCCCGAGGCCGATGGCGCCGCCGATGAGCGCGCCGAGCAGATCGGTGACCTCGGCCTCGCGCAGGCGCGTCTCGACGATCACCATGATGACGCCCAACGCGACCCCGACCGCGATGTTGACCGTGGTGACCGGGCTGAACGGCTTGGCAAGAAGGGCCGCGTACGTGACCGCTATGACAAAGAGCGCACGAACAACCAGATGCCAGGGCATGTATGAAACTCCGGATCCTATGATACCGCCGCAACGTTACCGCTGAGGCTGCTCGAAGATCCGGCTGCAGATCTTGATACAGATCTGCACGGCGTGGCTACCAGTCGATCATCTGATCGAGCGCCTCGGAGATGTTCTTGACCCCCGCGACTTCCAGCCCCTCGGGCAGGTCCTCGCGCGGGCAGTTTCCCTCCGGCACGACGCACCGGGTAAACCCCATTTGCGCCGCTTCCCGAACCCGCAGCGCCGCCTGGCTGATGGCGCGGATCTCGCCGGCAAGGCCCACTTCCCCGAACACTGCGGTGCCGGGCCGAAGCGGGCGGTTCCGCAGGCTCGACGCGATCGCGGCGACGACGGCGAGGTCGGCGGCCGGCTCGTCGACAGTCATTCCGCCGGCGACGTTGACGAAGACGTCTTCAGCGATGAGGTTCAGGCCCGCGCGCTTCTCGAGGACCGCGAGCAGCAGCGAGAGGCGGCTTTGATCGATGCCGCTGGCCATCCGCCTGGCGTTGCCGTAGCTGCTGGTGCTGACGAGCGCCTGGACCTCGACGAGCAGCGGCCGCGATCCTTCGATGCAGCAGAGCACGGCGGACCCGGGCGCGTTCGCGGCGCGTTCGGCGAGAAACAACTGTGACGGATTCGGCACGGCGCGCAGGCCGCTGCCGGTCATCTCGAAAACGCCGAGCTCGCTGACCGCGCCAAAGCGGTTCTTCACCGCGCGAACGACGCGGTGGGAATGGTGCTTTTCGCCCTCGAAATACAGCACCGTGTCGACGATGTGCTCCAGCGCCTTGGGTCCGGCGAGGCTGCCGTCCTTGGTGACGTGGCCGACCAGGAAGGTTGGGATGTTCTGGCCCTTCGCGGCAAAGAGCAGCTGCGTGGCGGACTCGCGCACCTGGCCGATGCTGCCGGGGGCGGACTGGAACTTGAGCGAGAAGACCGTCTGAATCGAATCGACGATGACGAACGCCGGCCGCAGCCGGGCAATCTCCTCGAGGATCCGTTCGAGGCAGGTTTCCGCCAGGATGTAGAGCGGCGCCCGCTCGACCCCGAGACGCTCGCCGCGTGACTTGATCTGGTGCTCCGACTCCTCGCCCGAGCTGTAGAGCACGGGACCGACCGCTTTCGCGAAGTGCGCGGCCGCCTGCAGCAGCAGCGTCGACTTGCCGATTCCGGGCTCGCCGCCGATCAGGACCAGCGAGCCGGGCACGACGCCGCCGCCGAGCACGCGATCGAACTCGCCAATCCCGGTAGACAGCCGCTCGGCGACGACCGTGTCGATGTCCGCATACAGTTGCGGACCTGCCGCCGCCGCGAGCGCGTAGCGTTTTTCGGCGCCCGCCGCGGCCACGTCGGCCGGAACGGCGCGTTCCTCGACGAACGAGTTCCAGGCGCCGCAGTCAGGGCAGCGTCCCAGCCATTTTCCCGACTGGGAGCCGCATTCCTGACACGAAAAAACGACTTTCTGTTTCATTGCAGAGTGCAGGTTGCAGATTGCGGATGGTCGATTGTGATTGGTGATTGCAGATTATTCGTACACGCGTTGGATTCTCGTGCCGACACGACACAGCAATTCGTACGGAATCGTCCCGATTGCCGCCGCCATTTCGCGGACGCCCATCGACTCCTCGCCCTGAGTGCCGACGATCACGACCTCATCGCCCGGTGCAGCGTCCATGCCGGTGACGTCGACGATCGTCATGTCCATGCACACCGAGCCGACGATCGGCGCACGCCTCCCGCGGACGAGCATGTAGCCCCGGCCGGTCAGCCGCGTATCGAGACCGTCGGCGTAGCCCGCCGGCACGACCGCGACGGTTCGCGGCGCATCCCCAATCGATTTCATCCCGTAACCAGTGCCCTCCCCCGGCCGCAGCCCCTTCACCGCCACGATACGGCTGTGCAGTGACAGGGCAGGTCTCAAGGTCAGTGTCGCGGCAAGCGGCGGCGGCACGACGCCGTAAAGCAGCAGGCCGGGCCGCACGTAGTCGTACCAGACCCGCTGGTCGCGCAGGAGGGCGGCGCTGTTGGCGGCGTGCGTCACGGGAGCCTTGATGCCAAGCTCCGGGAGCAGCGTCACCACCTGCTCGAACCGCTCGCGCTGCTGCGCGAACAGCGGATGGTCCGGATCGTCCGCGGTGGCGAAGTGCGTGTAGACGGCATCGATGGCGAGGTTCGGGCTTGCGGCGACGTCGGGCAGTGTGCGGCGCAGGTTGTCGTGCCGGAAACCCAGCCGGTTCATGCCGGTGTCCACCTTCAGGTGGCATCGCAGCACGACGCCGTGCTTCGAAGCCGTCTGCTGCAGCGCGCGCGCGGCGGACGGGGTCGAGATCGTCGGGGTCAGGCCGTGGCTGACGACGCCATCCAGGTCGCTGACGCTCAGCGCGCCGAACACGAGGATCGACGTCTTGACGCCGGCCTGCCGGAGCACGATCGCCTCTTCGATGTCCGCACACGCGAGCATCGCGGCGCCGGCGGATTCCAGCGCCAGCGCGACCTGCGCGGCGCCATGGCCGTAGGCGTTCGCCTTGACGACCGCGATGATTCCCGGAGGCGGCGACGCGGCGGACGAAAGGAACTGGGAGAGGGCGGCGAAGTTGGATCGGATCGCCGCGAGATCGACTCGCGCGACGGTTGGACGGATCACGGTTGCTGCTGCGGGCCTGCGTAGTTCTCGAAGCGCGTGTACTGATTGAGGAACGACAGCCGCACCGATCCGATCGGACCGTTGCGCTGCTTGCCGATGATGATCTCGGCCACGCCCTCGTCCTCGGGCTTGGTCTCTTCCTTCTCGTAGACTTCGGGCCGGTAGATGAACATCACGACGTCCGCGTCCTGCTCGATCGCACCCGACTCGCGCAGGTCGGACAGCTGCGGCCGGTGATCGGTGCGCCCTTCGGGCGCGCGGCTCAGCTGCGACAGCGCGATGATCGGGATATTCAGCTCCTTCGCCAGCCCCTTCAGCGACCGCGAAATCGCCGACACTTCCTGCTGGCGGCTCTCGAAGCGGCCGCGTCCCTGCATCAGCTGCAGGTAGTCGATCACGAGCAGGTTCAGGCCGTGTTCAGCCTTGAGCCGCCGCGCCTTGGCGCGCATTTCGAGCACGCCGATCGAGGCACTGTCGTCGATGAACACGCGGGCTTCGGCGAGCGTCCCGAGCGCGTGCGAGAGCTTGCCGTAATCCTTTTCGCTGAGGTGACCGGTGCGGAAGCGGTGGGCGTCGATGCGCGCCTCGGACGTCAGCATGCGCATGAACAGCTGCTCTTTCGACATCTCCAGGCTGAAGAAGCCGACGGTCATGTCGGTCGACGTGCCGACGTACTGCGTCATGTTCAGCACCAGGCTGGTCTTGCCCATCGACGGGCGCGCCGCGACGACGACGAGATCGCCGCGTTGGAAGCCGGTGGTGATCTCGTCGAGGTCGGCGAACCCGCTCGGCACGCCGGTGACGGCGCCCTTCGTCTGCTGCAGCTTCTCGATGGTCGTGAAGCTGCTCTGCACGAGGTCGCGCAGCGGCACGAACCCGGCGCGGATTCGATCCTCGGCGATCGCGAAAATCGCCCGCTCCGCTTCGTCGAGCAGGAGGTCCGGCTCCTGCTCCGCCTCGTACGCCTCCGAGAGGATCTTGTTGGCCGAGTGGATCAGGTTCCGCAGCGTCGATTTCTCTTTGACGATGCGGGCGTAGTACTCGACGTTGGCCGAACGCGGCACGCCGTCGGTCAGCGACGCAATGTAGGCGGGTCCGCCGACCTCGTCGAGGTCGCCGGCGCGTCCAAGCTCCTCCTTGAGCGTGATGAAATCGATCGCATGGCCGCGCTCGCTGAGCGCGACCATCTTGTCGAAGATGCGCCGGTGCGCGTCGCGGAAGAAGTCGCGCGAGTCGATCAGCTCGGCGGCGTGATTGAACGCTTCGTTGGAGATCAGGATCGCGCCGAGCACCGAGCGCTCGGCGTCGAGACTGTGGGGAAGAGTACGTTCCGGTGCGGCGACGTCAGGCATCTACATTGCCAAAATTGCCAAAATTGGCCGGCTGGAATTCGCAGGTTTTCAGTTTTGGCAATTATCGCAGTTTCAGCCCGCCTTCGCCACGGCTCCGGCGAGGTCTCGCCGTAGCTCGCGTGCAATTTCCAGCGAGCGGAGGCGGACAATTCTGGCAATGCACCTAACGTCCTATTCAGGGACGACCTTGACCTTGAGCTGCGCGGTGACCTCGCGGTGAATCTTCACCGGGATTGTGCTCTCCCCCAGCGCCTTGAGCGGCTCGCCGAGGTGAATCCGCTTCTTCTCGATCTCGAAGCCCTTCGTCTGCAGCGCCTGCGCGATGTCGGCGGACGTCACCGATCCGTAGAGCGTGTCGTTCTCGCCCACCCGCCTGGCGATCTCGATCTCCAGCGCCGAAATCCGCTGCGCCAGCGTCTCGGCCTGCAGCTTCTCTTCGGCGTCGCGCGCTTCGGCGACCTTCTTCTCGCGATCGATCTGCCGCTTGTTGGCCTCGGTGACCGCGAGCGCCAGCTTGCGCGGCAGCAGAAAATTCCGCGCGTAGCCTTCCGCCACCTTCACGACGTCGCCGCGCTTGCCCAGGTTGTCGACGTGTTCTCTCAGTATCACTTCCATGGCTGTTCACCTGAAACGGAGGCGGTCCGAATCACGACGATCACGAAGATCACGACGATCACGAAGCAGATTGACGTCGTGGTCGTCGTGAGCGTCGTGGTCGTCGTGACCCAGCCGTCGCTCCGTTGACTTCTAGTCAGTAACGTACGGAATCAACGCCAGCTGCCGCGCGCGCTTGATCGCGGTCTGCAGCTTCCGCTGGTGCATCGCACAGGTCCCCGAAATCCGCCGCGGCTGGATCTTGCCCCGCTCCGGGAGGAACGGCGCGAGGATGCGGACGTCCTTGTAGTTGATGTAATCGATCTTCTCCGCGCAGAACTTGCACACGCGGCGGCGGCGGAAGAAGCCGCCTCCGCGGCGCGGCGCGTCCCCCTTGCCCTTGTCCTTGTCGCCGCCCCTGCCGCGGCCCCGGCCTCTTTCTTCGCTCATCGCTGCACCTCGAGTTCGCGGTCGTCATCCATGTCCGAGTCGCCACGGGATTCGCCGGGCGCCGGCTCAGGCGGCAGCCCGCGCGCGATGCGGCGGCGCGCCTGGTTGGACTTGCGCGCCTCGCGCGTCCGCTCGGCCACCCGCAGCTCCTCGTCGACCCGCACCACGAGGTGACGGATCACCTGATCGATGACGCGCAGGCGCCGATCGATTTCCTTCATCAGCTCGCCGGACCCGCTGATGGTTTCCACCACATACGTCCCCTCGCGATGATGGCCGATCTCGTAGGCGAGCTTCCGCCGGCCCCAGTTCTCGGTTTTGTCGAGCGTGCCGGTGTAGCGCTGGATGATCTGTTCGATCTGCGCGTGCAGGTCGGTCACTTCCTGATCGGATGCATCAGGCGTGACGATGTAGACGAGCTCGGTCCTGTCGTGTCTGACTCATGGCTCTCCTTGTGGACTGATGGCTGCGAAACTAGCTGACAGCTACTAGCGTCAGCACGCAGCAAGGAGAAAGATGGGTTGTTACTCCCGGTCTTCCTACTCTTCCTTCTCTTCTTTCCCGTTTCCGTCTTCCTTCCGATTGAACCTGTTCATCACCGGGCCGATGCCCTCGGCGACGAACAGCTCGACGGCGTCCGCAGTCCGGCTCACCGTCTCGGCGACGACCGGCCGTTCATCCGGATCGAACGTCGCCAGCACGTGATCCGCGAGATCCCGCCGGGCATCGCCGCGCCCGACGCCGATCCGCAGCCGTGCGAAGTCCTCGGTCCCGAGCTGCGCGATCAGCGACTTGAGACCGTTGTGCCCGCCCGCGGTTCCCCTGGCGCGGGCCCTCAACCTCCCCAGCTCCAGATTCACGTCGTCGACGACGATCAGGAGATCCGGGAGGTCGATCTTGAAATAGCGCAGCAGCTCGCCGACGGCGTGGCCGCTGAGGTTCATGAACGTCAGCGGCTTGGCCAGCAGGGCGCCCGACGCGCGCCACTTCGCCATCATGGCGTCGGCCGGCGCCGACTCCCAGTCCAGCCGATGACGCTCCGCGACGAAATCCAGCACGTCGAATCCGACGTTGTGCCGGGTGCCCGCGTACTTGCGGCCCGGGTTCCCCAGGCCGGCAATCATCTTCATCCCCCGGCGGACGCTTACTTCTCTTTCTCTTCTTCCTTGTCAGCCTTGCCCTTCTTGATGACTTCGGGCTCGGCCGGCGCCACCGGCACCGCGGCTGCCGCGTCAGCAGCAACGGGCTCTTCCTCGACCTTGAGCGCTACGACGTGGACGAGCATCATGTCGGGCTCGCTGATCGCGGTCCACTTCGCGCCTTCGACCTTCAGGTCGCGCACGCGCACGCCCTCGTGCAGCATCAGCTCGCTGACGTCGACGGTGATGTTCTCGGGAATGTCGCCCGGCAGCACTTCGATCTCGATCTCGCGATTGACGAAGTCGACGATGCCACCCTGCTGCTTGACGCCGCGCGCCTCGCCCTTGAGGACGATCGGCACGGTGACGGTCAGCGTCTTGTCCATCGCCACCTGGTAGAAGTCGACGTGGAGCAGCTTGTGGTCGATCGGATCGAGCTGGTACTCCTTGACGAGCACCCGCGTGTCGCCGCCGGCGAGCTGCAGGCCGATCAGCGTGTTCACGCCCGACTCGGAGTGCAGGATGCGCAGCAGGGTCTTCGGATCGACGGCGATCTCGACCGCCTTGCCCTTCTCGGCGCCATACACCACGGCCGGAATGCGGCCACTCGCACGAAGCCGCCGCGCCTCGTTCTTGCCCCGGCCTTCACGTTTTTCAGCTTGAAGTGTTGCGTCCATGTTTTTAGCTCTCAGCTCTCAGCTTTCAGCTTTCAGCTTTCAGCTTGCCGCCATCAGCTCCAGAAGCTGATAGCTGACGGCTGATAGCTGACAGCTATACAAACAACGAAGAAACCGATGTCTCCTCGTGAATACTCCGAATCGCCTGCCCGAGCAGCCGCGCGACCGACAGCTGCCTGACCTTCTTGCAGCACCGCGCCCGCTCGCTGTTGAGCGGGATGGTGTTGGTGATGATCACCTGGTCGATCGGCGCGGCCTCGAGCCGTTCGATCGCCGGCCCCGAGAGCACGCCGTGCACCGCGCACGCCAGGACGCGCTCGGCGCCATTCTCCTTCAACGCGGCGGCCGCTTTCACAATCGTTCCCGCCGTGTCGATGATGTCGTCCTGGATGATGCAGGTCCGGCCGTTGACGTCGCCGACCACGTTCATCACCTCCGCCGTCCCGTCGTCGCTGCGCCGTTTGTCGATGATCGCCAGTTCCGCGTCCAGCCGCTTCGCGTAGGCGCGGGCGCGCTCGGCGCCGCCGGCGTCCGGCGACACGATCGTCAGGTTCGGATGCCCGAGCCGCTCGCAGTGCTGGATGATTACCGGCGCCGCGAACAGGTGATCGACCGGGATATCGAAAAAGCCCTGGATCTGCGCCTTGTGCAGATCCATCGTCAACACGCGATTGGCGCCCGCCGCCGTGATCAGGTTCGCGACCAGCTTCGCCGAGATCGGCACCCGCGGCTTGTCCTTGCGATCCTGCCTCGCGTAGCCGTAGTACGGAATCACCGCGGTGATGCGCGACGCCGACGAGCGGCGGAACGCGTCGATCATCACGCACAGCTCGATCAGGTTCCGATCGACGTCGGCGCAGGTCGGCTGCACGACGAAGACATCCGTGCCGCGGATGTTCTCGTCAATCTGGAACGACACCTCGGTGTCCGGGAATCGCTGCAGCCGCGCGTGCCCCGGCGGAACGCCGAGGAACTCGCCAATCTCACTCGCCAGCGCCGGATGGGCGCTGCCGGAAAACAGCTTGAGCTGCCCGCGACTCATACCGTCCGTCTCACGGACTCTTCTCCAGATTGGTTGGGGCGGAAGGATTCGAACCTTCGAATACGGGATCCAAAGTCCCGCGCCTTACCGCTTGGCCACGCCCCAGTGCCCCCGGCTCCAGCGGGCAGAGTGTGACACGACGGCGTGGCCCGCCGACACGTCCAGAAAAGGCTAAGTGTATCGTGGGACGCGGAATTTGGTCAAACCGCTAGGTCCATCGCCGGAGAACCGGCCTCGAGCGGCGCTCGGTCCTGACTTCGGCTGAGCGTGCGGGTCAGCAGCGCGACGGACCCGCCTTTCGACAGCGGCCGCAAGGTCCGTTTGGCTGCCGCGCGGCTCTTGAACAGGCCGAATACGGCCGAGCCGCTGCCTGACATCGCCGCGGCCACCGCCCCCGCATCTCGCAGCGCGGTTCGCAGTGGGCCAATCTCCGGATGACGCCGGACGACGGGGGGCTCGAGGTCGTTGATCATCTGCGCGGCGCGCGTCGGCCAGGGCACCGGCAGAACCTGCAGCTCCCGCTGCTCGCGGAGACCGGCGGCGCGGTCCTCGTCGTACCCGGCATACGCTTCGGCGGTCGAGACGCCGTACGGCGGCCGCACGATCACGACCCAGTGGGGCGGGAGGTCGACGAGCGGATAGATTTCCTCGCCCCGGCCGAGACCGAGCGCGGTGCCGCCGGACAGAAAGAACGGCACATCCGCGCCAATGCGAGCCGCCAGTTCCCGCAGAAACGCAATCGGGGCGCCGCCCCAGAGCCGCGCCAGCGCCAGCAGCGCGGCCGCGGCGTTGGCGCTGCCGCCACCCAGGCCGGCCTCCACCGGGATCTGCTTGTTGATCGTGATCTTCACGTCGCGCGGCTCGCCCGGACGGCCCAGTTCCTTCCACAGCTCCGCCGCCGACTTCGACACGACGTTCGTGCCGTCGAGCGGCACGCCCGGCGTCCGGCACGCGATCGTCAACGGTCCTGGACGGCTGACGCATGTGATCGTGTCGTGCAGCTCGAGCGACTGAAACACCGTGCGCAGCTCGTGGAAGCCGTCAGTCCTCGTTCCAAGCACGCGCAAGTCGAGATTCACCTTCGCGTGTGCGCGCACCACACACTTTTTCTTCACGATTTGTCGGCTCCCGCGTGCGGCACGGCCCGGCGCAGATCCTCGAGGGTGATCGGCACCGCGTCGTCGGGCACTTCGACGCGGAACACTTCGGGCTCGAGCGGTACGTTCATGTCGACGTCGGACACGGTGAGCGTGATGTCGGCGCGGGCGGCGGCGCCGTCCGGCGTGGTGCGGATCCTGATGCGCGAGGGATGGGCGGAGGCGAACTCCTCGTAGCGGATCTCGAGCGGGGGACGGATTACCGCGCTCAGCCGCCACACGCCGTTGATGTTGCGCAACCAGCTGGTCACGCCGTTGCCCTCGAGCGCCATCCATTCGGCGCCATACCTTCGTCCGCCTGACGGCTCGGCGAACCCGAACCCGCAGCCGCTCACCACGGCGCGCAGTTCGTCGGGCGAGAGCGCCACACCGGCGAGCGCCTGGATGATCGCCTCGGGAGCGGAATCGGTGAGCACTCGCTTGTCGCGAGGCAGCACCAGCGTCGCGTCATTTCCCCGCCCGACCAGGATGAAGAGGGGCCGGCCAAACGCAATCGGAGGCAAGCCTTCGAGACGGATCTGACCGGGCGCCGCGAACCCCGCGTCGATCCTGCCGCGCAGTTTGTTGTCGCCCGCGCGGCCGGACAGACCGAGCGACGCGCGAAGCGTGCGGACGGCCTGACATCGATCGGTGGCCTGCGAGTACGCGGTCGCGTAGTCGGTCGCCGGCGTGCCGGGGCCGGACGGAAGAGGGGTCAGTTTGGCAGCGCAACCGCTGAGCGTCGCGCAAATGAGAATGAAAAGTAGGCTTGGGCGGCTTGCCGCGCGCCTCACCGATTCTCCATCCGGCTGCGGACGTCGCGAAGCTTCTTCTCGACTGCCGGCTTGTCGATCGACAGGCCGTCGCCCGCGAGCGCGCGTTCCCACGCGGCCGCGGCGTCGGCAAAGCGCTGTTGCTTGAAGCGCAGGTCGCCAAGGTGATCCTGCACGACCGAGCTGTCGGTCAGCTTCGAGGCTGCCCGTGTGAGAGCACCGTCGGCGAGATCGAGGCGGCCCTGCTGGAAGTACGCCCATCCGAGACTGTCGAGGTACGAGGGGTTGTCCGGTTCGAGCTTCAGCGCGCGCTGCAGCAGCTCGACCGCCTCGTCCAGCCGCTCACCGCGTTCGGCCAGCAGGTAGCCGAGCGAATTCAGCGCGTTCGCGTCTTCGCCGTCCTGCGCGATCAGATCGCGGAGCACTTTCTCGGCGCCCTTGTCGTCGCCCTTGTCCTGCAGGATCAGCGACATGACGTGGAGTCCGCGCACGTCCGACGGGTTCCTGGCCAGCAGCTTCTGCGCCGTGGCCTCCGCAGCGGGCAAATCCTTCATTGCGCGCTGCGCCTCGGCGAGGAGATAGAGCTGAACCGGATCCTGCGCCTCGGGCTTCGCCAGCGCCAGGTTCCGCTCCAGGATTTCGCGCGCTTCCGCGGCCTTGCCCGCGTTGATGAGAGCGCCCGCGCGGCGCGGCGTCAGCGCCGACGCACGTGGATTCAGCTGCTGCGCGCGCGCGTAGACGGCCGCCGCGTCGGCCCACCGCCGCTCCTGCTCGTACAACTCCGCGATCCGCAGGTAGCCGCGATAAAAGGTGGGATTGGCCTCGAGCGTGTTCTCGAGCGTCGCGATCGCGTCGGCGCGGCGGCCCGCGCCTTCCTGAGCCGCCGCAAGCATGAACCCCGCGTCAGGGTATCCGGGTTGATCGGCGACCACCCGTTGCAGCAGCGGAATCGCCTTGTCGAACGATCGGCTTTGCACGTACAGGCGTCCGAGTGTCAGCTCCAGGCCGACGTCGAAGGTGTCGGGCCTGCGCGCCCTTTCGAGCGCCGCGATCGCCCGCTTGCCGTAGTCGGCGGGATTGTCGCCGGTTCGAAGCGGCTGCTTCTGATCCGCGAACGCCGCGTAAATCGATCCGAGGATCCGGTTGGCTTCGCGGTTGTCCGCGTCGTATTTCAGCGCGGCTTCCGCCATCTCGAGGGCGTCGGTCGCGCGGTCCTGGCGCGCGTAGACGCCGGCAAGCTCGGCGCGCAGCTCGGCCGAGTTCGGCTCGAGCTCGATCGCGCGTTTGTGTGCGGCGATCGCGTCATCGACTTTGCCCTGGCCTTCGAGCCGCCGCCCCAGCAAAAAGTAATACGCAGCGTTGCCGTCGGCAGTCGGGGAGGAAGAATTCGGCGGCTGTGAACCGGCGGGGCCAGCAAGTCCGCCAACGAGCAGCAGAGCGAGCAAAATGGACCGCATCTACTGACTATAATGAACGTTGCGCCGCAAAGACGCAAACCGCCTCTGGTATAGTTCAGGCGCGAAACAGCGGAGAAAAGCATGGCCGTCGATCCGGAGCTGCTCGAAATACTCGCGTGTCCGAACTGCAAGACGAAGGTCGAGCTCGTCAAGAACGGCACCGCTCTCAAATGCACGCAGTGCAAGCGCGTCTATCCGATCAAGGACGACATCCCGGTGATGCTGCTCGACGAAGCCACTATCGAGTGAACATCCTCCTGATCCGCCTGCGTCTCATCGGCGATGTCGTCTTTACGACCCCGGTGCTTCGCGCGCTCAGGCGGGAGTTTCCTCGAGCCCGCCTGGCCTACCTGGTCGAACGCGAGGCCGCCGCAGTCGTGAAAGGTCACCCCGACATCGATGAGCTCATCGTCGTCCCGCGAACCCGAGGCATTGCCCGGGTGGTGGACGACCTGCGCCTGGCGCGGCGGCTGCGCGCCGCCCGCTTCGACGTCGTGATCGATCTGCACGGCGGGCCGCGCAGCTCGTGGCTCGCGCGAGCGACCGGCGCCGCCCAGCGAATCGGCTACGACGTGGACGGACGATCCTGGCTCTATACGAAGACCGTTCCTCGCGCGCGGGATCTTCGCCCGCGCCATTCGGTCGTCAACCAGTGGGATCTGCTCAGCGCCATCGAAGGCTGGCACGGACAGCCGCCCGATCCGAAGCTCGACGCCGTCACGATGGCGCCGGACCAGGAAACTGAAAGAGTCATCGACCGGCGGCTTCAGGCGCTGGACATCGACTCGCGCCATGAGCTGATGGTGGTGCACGTCAGCGCCGGCAACCCGTTCCGGCGCTGGCCGGAAGCGGCGTTCGTGAGGCTCGTCTGCGCGCTCGCCGCCGACAACAGTCTTCGGCGGATCATCCTCAGCTCGGGCCCCTCCGACAAGGCGGCCGCCGATCGGATTGCGCGGGCGGCCCGCACCGAACTGGGACCGGAGGGGGCCCTCCGGGTCGTGGACTTCGGCGAGTTCAACCTGGCGGAGTTGCGCGCGCTCGTCGCTCGGAGCAGACTGTTCGTTGGTGGCGACACCGGTCCTCTTCATATCGCGGCCACGACGCGGACGCCGATCGTCGGCATCTTCGGCCCCACGCTGTCGGCCCGCTCCGCGCCATGGCGGGACCCCGCGGTTCCGACCGAGTCGGTCGAGTTGCCGCAACTGCCCTGCCGGCCGTGCGAGCAGCGGGTGTGCGAGCCAGGTGATTTTCGATGCCTCACGACATTGAAGCCCGACGACGTGATTTCGGCGGCGGAGCGGGTGCTGAGGCGCAGCGCGTGAACGCGTCGACGAGCACGACGGCCAGCCTGGAGCGCATCGCCTACTGGTCGCTGCTGGGCTGCGCTGCCGCGACGCAGTTCTCGATCGCCGCCGCACAGATACTGCTCACGCTCGCCGGCCTGCTCTGGGTCGCGCTGCTCGTCACCGGCCGAGAGCGCATCGAGGTCCCCTCGATGTTCTGGCCGCTCGCGGTCTATGCCGGCGTCACCCTCGTCGCCTCGTTCTTCTCGATCGACCCGCGCGTCAGCTTCTGGGACAGCCGTCAGCTCCTGCTCTTCCTGATCGTCCCGATCGCGTACCGGCTGCTGCGCGGCGAGCGCAGCCTGAGAGCCGTCGACGTCATCATCACCGTCGGCGCCGTCCACGCCGCCTACGGCATCGTCCAGTACGGCATTCTCAACTACGACAACGTCGCGCAGCGCGTGCAGGGGGTGCTGAGCCACTACATGACGTACTCGGGCGTGATCATGCTCGTCTCGTGCACGGCGGCGGCGCGCGTCATGTTCAGGAAGGAAGATCGTCTCTGGCCGGCGCTGATCATGCCGGCCCTGCTCGTCGCGCTCGCGCTGACGCTCAGCCGCAACGCGTGGGTGGGCGCGTGTGCCGGCATCGGCACGCTCTTCCTGCTTCGCGACTTCCGGCTGGTCGCGCTCCTCCCCGTCGCCGCCGCCGTGGTCATCGCCATCGCCCCGACCGCCGTGACCGAGCGCATTTACTCGATGTTCAGCATTCACGAGTACATAGCCAGCAGTGCGGCCACGATATCCACGGTCGAATCGAACCGGGATCGTCTCGCGATGATGCGATCCGGGTTCCGCATCGTCCGCGACCATCCGCTGACGGGCGTCGGTCCGGACATGCTGATCCAGGTCTACCCCGCGTATCGCGATCCGCAGGCCGTCCGGCAGCTGAATCCGCACCTCCACAACGTGCCGCTGCAGATCGCCGCCGAACGCGGGCTGCCGGCGGTCGCGGTGTGGATCTGGTTCGTCGTCGCGCTGATTCGCGACTTCCTGCGGCGGCGCCGGTCCGCAACCTATCCGTCGCTTCCTGCCGCGGGGCTTGCCTGCGTCATCGCGATGGTGGCCGCCGGCATGTTTGAATACAATTTCCACGACTCGGAATTCCTGATGCTGTTTCTCGTCATCGTCACGCTTCCCTACGCCGCCGAACGCGCGCCCGCCGCCACGGCCTCCCGAGTTGCGCCCGTACGTGCCGCCTGACATGCAGGTGCACGATCTGCTCGAGAAGATCGCCGGACGATCGATCCTGATCGTCGGTGACGTGATGCTGGACCACTTCGTGGTCGGCCGCGTCGACCGCATCTCGCCCGAAGCGCCGGTGCCGGTGGTCCAGTACGAACGCGACGAATACCGCCTCGGCGGCGCGGCGAACGTCGCCAGCAACATCGTCGCGATGGGCGGCCGCGTGCAGACGATCGGAGTGGTCGGCCAGGACGACGACGGAAAGCGGCTGGCGTCCGAGATGGGCCGGACCGGCATCGGAACCAGCGGCATCGTGATCGATCCGGCGCGATGCACGACGCGCAAGCTCAGGGTCGTCACGACGCGGAAGCAGCAGGTCGCGCGGATCGATTACGAGAACGACGGCGAAGTGAGCGGACCGATCGAAGCGGGAATCTGCAGGAAGGTCGAGGAACTGGCTGCGTCAGCGGACGCGATCCTCGTGTCGGATTATCTCAAGGGCGCGATCTCACGGACCGTAGCGCAGACGGCGTCAACGGTGGCGCGGCGCCGCGGCATTCCGCTGCTCGTCGATCCCAAGGTGCCGCACATCGACTACTACGCCGGCGCGACGGTCGTCACGCCCAACCACCACGAGGCGGAATCAGTCACGCACATGCGGATCCGGTCGGCCGACGATGCGCGGGAGGCGGCCAGGCGGTTCAAGGAGCGGGTCGGCTGCGAGTGCGTGCTGATCACCCGCGGCGAGCACGGCATGTGGCTGCTCGCGCGCGAGGGCGAAACCAACCTGCCCGCCGAAGCGCGCGAGGTCGCGGACGTCACCGGCGCCGGCGATACCGTCATCAGCGCGCTCGCGCTGGGGCTCGCCGCCGGCGCCACGCTCGTGGACGCCGCGACCCTCGCCAATCGCGCGGCGGGCATCGTCGTCGGCAAGTTCGGGCCGGCAACGGTGACGGCCGCAGAGTTGCGGCAGCATCCCTGAACGGGCCCCCGGCAACCACGAGGATCACGAAGAGACGAAGAACACGAAGGTGGCCTGTGGCGCCGCGCTACGCGCGGCTCGAATCGAATCAGACGCGCGAATACAAGTGACTTGATACGCCGGTATCACTTGTATTCACGCGTCTGATTCGATTCGACCGGCCGGCCCAAGGCCGGCGGGCCACAGGCCACTATGTCTTCGTGAGCTTCGTGTCTTCGTGATCCTCGTGCTTACCGTCGGTCCGTGCCGCAGCGATTCGTAATCACCAGCAAATCCGGCAGCGGGTCGCGCGCGAGCATGTTTCGCAGCTTCACGTCGAACGTCGGGTGCCGGCTGACCACGCAGGTGGGTGCGGCGGTGATCCGCTTGATACCCTCGTAGTCCTCCGTCGAGAGCACCACGTAGGCGGTCTTTGGCGATTCGATGAACGCGCGGATGGGAGCCGGATCGTAGGCCATCTCCACGTGCCGCTCGAGGTAGTAGACGAGGCTCGGCAGCGCGACGTTGTAGGTGGCGACGATGTCCTCCTGCTGCAGGCGCGGCTGAAGGACGCGCGCTACAGCGGGCACGGGCTTGTAGGCCTCGAAGCTCGGTAGGACCCGGAGCACGAACACCCAGTTCATCGCAATCAGCGCGGCGATCAGCGCGAGCAGGCCGTTCGCGACCGTCGAGCGGAGCAACAGCAGCACGGCGGCGATGCCGCCGCCGATGCCGATGACGGCCATCAGCATGGTGCCTCGGACCGCGTACACCGCGCCGGCTCCCGCAAACAGATAGAGAAGGCCGCCGGCCAGCACGAGCAGCACTACGGCAACCACGATCGTCGTCCGCCGGACGGCGGTGAGGTGCTCCGAACGCTCGAGTGCGCGCGCGATCGCGATGCCGCCCAGCGCCGCGACGGCTGGCACAATCGGAAAGATGTAGAGATCCTGTTTGGCCGCCGAGATCGTGAAGAAGCCGACGATGGTCAGGATCCAGAGCCACAGCAGCGTGCGCGTGCGGAAAGCCGGATCGGTCGGTGCAGGTCCGACACTCCGGCGGTCAGCGAACCAGGCCAGCGCCGCAGCGGCCAGAAACGCCGACACCGGAAACGCGTCGCTGAACACGACCGGCACATAGAACAACGGCCCTCTCGTCGCGTTGACGCCGAGCCCGTCGGTGTAGCGCGCCAGGTTCTCGCCGAGGAAGAACGCGGTGATGTAGGTCCAGCCATCGCGCTGGTAAAGCGCGACGTACCACGGCAGGACGATCGCGAGAACGATCAGCACGCCGGCGGGGATCATCATCGCCAGCGTTCGGCGCAACTCGCCGTGGACGACGAGATAGAGGGCGAACACGAGGCCTGGGAGCAGCGCGAACGCCGGACCCTTGGTCAGCACGCCGAGGCCTACCGACACGTACATCAGGGTCAGAAACAGCCGGCGGCGATCCGGATAGCGCTCGGACAGCGCGAAGAACAGCAGCGTGAGCGCCATGAACATCGACGCGTAGACGTCGATGAAGATCCGGCGCGCGAACATCATCAGCCGCGGAGAAACGGCCAGCCCGAGCGCAGCCCACAGCGGCGCGGTCGCGGCCGTCGAGCCGGCGCGGGCGAGGAAGAACGCGACCGCAATCAGCACGATCCCGCCAATCGCGATCGGCAGGCGCTGGACGCCGACCGAAACCCCGAACAGCTTGTAGAACCCGGCGACGACCCAGTAGCTGAGGACCGGCTTGTTGAGGCGCGGCTCGTAGTTGAAGCTCGGGCTGACGTAGTCGCCGAGCTCGATCATCTCGCGCGGCGTCTCGACGTAGAACGCCTCGTTCGCGTCCCAGATCGAGGAGCCGCCGAGATCGACGAAGTACAGCAGGCCCGCTGCGAACAGCAGGACGAGAACAGAAACCCTGGTACTAATCACTAATCACTAATCGCTAATCACTAATGTCTAAAGTGCCGCCGCCCTGTAAAAACCATGGCCAGTCCCCGCTCGTCGGCGGCGGCAATGACTTCCGCGTCGCGGACCGATCCCCCGGGCTGCACGATCGCCGTCGCACCGGCGTCGGCGACCGCATCGAGGCCGTCGCGGAACGGGAAGAACGCATCCGACGCGACCACGGTGCCCTTCAGCGCGCCACCGGCTTTCATGACCGCGACCTTGACCGCGTCGACACGGCTCATCTGACCGGCGCCGATCGCGCGCGTGTGATCGGCCGCGGTGAAAATCACGGCATTGGACTTCACGTGCGCGCACACGCGCCAGGCAAAGCGCAGCGCGGTCCATTCCGCCGCGCCCGGCGCCCGCTTCGTAACCACCTTTGGCATGTCTTCCTTCGGCCAGGGCTCGCGCGCCTCGACAACGCGATCCGGATCCTGCATCAGGACGCCGCCAAGGAAGCTCCGCACGTCCTTGAAATAGTCGCTCCCCATCAATCTCATGAGCGCGTCGAAGTCCGCGGTCACGACGCGCAGGTTGGCTTTCGTCGCGAGGATCGCCGCCGCCTCGTCGTCCACCGCGGGCGCGATGACCGCCTCGATGAACGTGCTCGTAATCGCGCGGGCGGTGTCGGCATCCAGCGGCCGGTTGAGCCCGACGATGCCGCCGAACGCCGCGAGCGGATCGGCTTCGCGAGCGCGCACGTAGGCGTCGGCAAGCGTTGGCCCGGTCGCCACCCCGCAGGGATTGGTGTGCTTGATGACGACGCCGACCGGTTCGACGAACTCGAGCGCGATCCGCGCCGCCGAATCGAGATCGAGCAGGTTGTTGAACGAGAGCTCCTTGCCCTGGTGCACCTGCCAGGGAGCGAATCCCGCTCCGCTCCGTGGCCGGTCACCCAGCTCGCCTTCTGGTGCGGGTTCTCGCCATAGCGGAGATCCTTCGGCGCGGGGTGATGGCCTGCAGCTTCGTGCAGCCGCGCAATGGCTCCGTCCTTTACCCCCATCGCCGCCATCGTCATTCCGATCAGGCCATCGGTACTGGGCGGTGTGGCGAAATGCCTTCTGCATCAGCTCGAGGCGGAAATCGAGCGAAGGGCCGCCGTCGCCGCCGAGCTCGGCGACAACCCGCGGGTAGTCGGCCGGATCAACGACCACGAGCACGTCTCGAAAGTTCTTCGCCGCGGCGCGGATCAGGCTCGGTCCGCCGATGTCGATCTCCTCGACCAGCGCGTCGAAGGGGGTTTCCGGGTTCGCCGCCGCTTTGGCGAAGGGATAGAGATTGACCACGACGAGGTCGACGAGGCCGATGCCATGCTCGGCGAGGGCGGCCAGGTCGTCAGGACGGTTCCGCCGGGCAAGGATGCCGCCGTGGATCCTGGGGTGGAGGGTCTTGACCCGGCCGTCCATCATTTCGGGAAAACCGGTGACGTCGGAGACGTTCAGGACGCTCAGCCCGGCGTCGGCCAGGGCTCTGGCGGTGCCGCCGGTAGACACCAACTCGACATCGATCGCGGCGAGCCCGCGAGCAAGCTCGACCAGACCCGTTTTTTCCGAAACACTCAGAATTGCACGCATATTGTGACGTTTTCTTGACATTCTGGTAACTGGCCGATAGTATGGCAGCGGCGCTGGCGGGCCAGTGCCGGAAGCCGAGGCCGCGCACTCGCGGTCTTTTTTTGTGTCTGGGGTCGTCCAAAAGGACGATACGGACTGGGATCAAGCGGCGTCATGCGCCGCGCCATTGCAAGGCAGGAAAAGTACGATGCGTATCACAGGCAAGGTCAAGTGGTTCAACAACGCAAAGGGTTACGGTTTCATCGAGCGTGATGGAGGCAGTGATGTCTTCGTGCACTTCTCGGCGGTCCAGGGCAACGGGTTCCGGACGCTCGAGGAGGGCCAGGCGGTCGAGTTCGAGATTGTTGACGGTCCGAAAGGCCCGCAGGCCGGCAACGTCACCAAACCAAGCTAGGCTGATCCCATTCACCGGAGCGCTTCGGCGCTCCGGTTGATTTCCTCTCCGGACGCTTCTAGGTTTCCCCGCCCTTCACACCCTTCACGGTAAACGCGACTTTCCCGTCTTTCACGGCCACGCGAAACGCCACTTCCGAGCTGCCGGCGTCGCGAAGCTTCGTCACCTGGTTCTTCACGAGCGCGGCGAACTTGTGGAAGGGTACGACATCCTCGCCGCTGTTCCGGCGCGCATCCATCAGCGAGTCGTAGAGCGAGTGGAGCTTGTCCATTTCGTGGACAGGATCCTTGAAGGCGGTCGTGTGTACAACTTTCCCGTCGCCCTCCTTCTTCCGCGCGGCTTTTGGCTGAGGCTGGCCGAACGGTCCGGGCCGCCCTTCTTCGCGCGCGCGCAGGCCGCGATCCCACAGATCGACCAGCGCCTGGAACCGCGACTGCAGCATCTCGAACTTGAAGCGGTCGCCTGTACTCTGAATGTATCCACGGTCGTACCGCTTGAGCATCGCCTCGACACGGCCGCGGGTTTCCCATGGCGGGCGCGGCAGCCGTCCGGCGAAGAACATGTTGTATTCCCCCTCGAGGCGCTTGAGGTCGGCGGCGAGCGCCTGAAGATCCTTCTGGACGTCGGTGAGCTCGGCCATCGTCCCGCCTCAGGAAATCAGGAACCAGAGCAGCGGCAGCCACAGCTCCCGCGCGTACGGCACGGGGCGATCGTCGATCAGGACTTCGGACGCGTCGAGGCGGCCGACGACTTCGAACAGGTCGCGCAGCTTCGCCGCCTGCTGCGGGTAGAACCGCGCGCGGTGCCGCACATCCGTGCCGCGCCGGAGCTCGAGGTATTCGTCGGACGCGCGGGCCATCTCCAGCGCCTTCGCGAACCCCGGGCCGTCGAAGACGGGGAACTCGATCGACACGGAGAACGGCCGCTTCGGCGTGCCGAACAGCACTTCCGACAGCTCGGGATCGAGACGCGCGAGCTCCTCTTCCGAGGGCTGCTCCGACAGGTTCAAGTAAGGCCAGAAACGCTCGACCGGACGGTATTCAGGCGCCTCGACGGAGGGCGGCGCGTTGTCGTCCGGGACGCGTGGCTCGACTTGGCTCATGTGTGGGCGGAGTCTGATGGTATCGTTTCGACGTGCTACGTGCAACGTGCGCACGTGCGACGTGCTCGCTTGTCACGTGCGACGTGCTCATGTGCTTACGCTCTAGGTAGCTGACCGTGTCATACCGCCTTATACCGTCCATTGAACAGCTTCGGCAGCGCGCGGAAGTGCGCGAGCTCGAGGAGCTGTTCGGGCGCGACAGCGTCGTCGACGCGCTGCGGCTGGAAGCGGCGGCGATGCGCGAGCGGCTGTCGGCGGGCGAAACGCCTCCGGACATCGGCAGCGACATCGTGCGGGCGCTGCCCGGGCGGCTGCGCCGTACGCTGCACTCGCTCGAAGGCGTCATCAACGCGACCGGCGTAATCGTGCACACGAATCTCGGGCGCGCGCCGCTGTCCCGTTTCGCGGCGGAACGCGTCGCTGCGCTCGGCACCGGCTATACCAACCTCGAATACGACCTGGTCCGCGGCGAGCGCGGGCGGCGCGACGTGCATGCCGAGCGCCTGATCTGCCGGCTGACCGGAGCGGAGGCGGCGGTTGTCGTCAACAACAACGCCGCGGCGACGCTGCTCACACTGGCCGCGCTGGCGTCGGGCCGCGAGGTCCTCATCTCGCGGGGAGAGCTCGTCGAGATCGGGGGCGGCTTTCGCGTGCCGGACGTCATGGCGCAGTCGGGCGCGATCCTGCGCGAGGTCGGCACGACCAATCGCACGCGCGCGGCGGATTACGCCGCCGCGCTCTCCGAACGGACCGCGATGATTCTCCGCGTGCATCCGTCGAACTTCCGCATCGAAGGGTTCACCGAACGCCCCGAGCTGCACGAACTGACCGCGCTCGGCCGGCGCTTCAGCGTCCCGGTCGCCGAGGATCTCGGCAGCGGCTACCTGGGGGTTCCCGCCGACGTCGACGCGCTTCGCGACGAGCCGATCGTGCGCACCTCGCTCGACGCGGGCGCGGACGTCGTCATGTTCAGCGGCGACAAGCTGCTGGGCGGACCGCAGGCCGGGATCATCGCCGGCAAGGAGGCGGCGCTGACGCCGGTCCGCCGCCATCCGCTGATGCGCGCGCTGCGCGTGGACAAGATGACGTATGCGGCGCTCGAAGGCACGCTCGAGGCGTACGCCTCGGGACGGGCGGTCGCCGACGTCCCTGTCGCGAGGATGATTTCGATGACGGCCGACGAGATCGACCGCCGCGCGCGCGCCGTCGCCGGCGCGCTTCCACGAGCGCTGCGGGTTGCGATCGTCGACGGCTACTCGACCATCGGCGGCGGCAGCGCGCCCGGTTCGACGCTGCGCGACCAGGCTGATCGCCGTCACCGATCCGGACACGAGCAGCGATGCGCTCGCCGCCTCACTGCGCGCGCAGAGCCCGCCTGTCATCGCGCGCATCGAGAACGATCGTGTCGTGCTGGATTTGCGGACGGTTGCGCCTGAAGACGATCAGCGCCTCGCAACCGCGATAGGAGCCGCTTGCGCGAAGTGAGCTGACCTCGTTACGGGGCTTCCGGCTGAAGCCGGAAGCCACAAGATAGAGTGCAGTTTTAGAAAATCGTCCCGATCGAATCGAGCGCCAGGTCGAGGACCTGCGTCGGCAGCACGCCGAGATACAGCACCGCAACGGTCGCGAGCACGAGTCCGACCATGGCCGTCGCCGGCACGCGCGGACGGGCAATCTCGGCCCCGTCCGACATGTACATCATGACGACGATGCGCAGGTAGAAGAACACCGAGACGACGCTCGTCAGCACGCCGATGATTGCGAGCCAGTAGTGCCCCCGCTCGACCGCGGCGCTGAAGATGTACCACTTGCCGATGAAACCCGCCGTCGGCGGGAAGCCGCCGAGCGACAGCAGGAACAGCGTCATCAGCGCGGCAAGCCCGGGCCGGCTCTTCCACAGGCCGGCGAAATCGCGCAGCTCGTCGTGCGGCTTCTGCGGCGTGCCGAGCAGCGCGACGATGCCGAGCGCGCCCATGTTGGTGACCGCATAGGTCAGCAGGTAGAACAGCACGGCCGCCTTGCCGGTGTTGGTGGTCGAGATGATGCCGAGCATCAGGTAGCCGGCATGGCCGATGCTCGAATACGCCAGCATGCGTTTGACGTTGGTCTGGACCACGCCGACGACCGTCCCGACGATCATCGTCGCCGCCGCAATCACCACGAGCACGGGAATCCACTGATCCTTCAGCGGCTCGAGCGGCGAGAGGAACACGCGCACGAACGCGGCGAAGGCCGCGGCCTTCACGCCCGTCGACATGAACGCGGTGACGATCGTCGGCGCGCCCTCGTAGGCATCGGGCGTCCACATGTGGAACGGCACCGCGGACACCTTGAAAGCGAACCCGACGGCCAGCAGCCCGAGCGCGAGCAGCGTCAGCGTGCCCGGCGCCGCGGCGCCCTGCTCCGACAGCGCGCTCGCCAGGGCGTCGAGGCGGGTGGATTTGGCAATGAAGAACGCGAACGCGACGCCGTAGAGGAAGAACGCGCTCGAGAACGACCCGAGCAGGAAGTATTTGAACGCCGCCTCGGCTCCCGCGGCGCTGGAGCGGCGGATGCCGGTCAGCACGTACACCGACAGCGACAGCACTTCGAGCGCGAGGAAGATGACGAGCAGGTCGGTCGCGGCGGCCATCAGCATCATGCCGCTGATCGCGAACAGCGTCAGCGCGTAATACTCGCCCGGGGGAATGTGCTCCCGCTCCACCACTTCATCCGAAAACAGCATCGTCAGAACGCCGATGATGCAGAGCACGAGGTTGACGAAGAGCGCGAAGTTGTCGGCGCGCACGACGCCGAAGCTCTTTGCGTCGGTGTCCCAGAGAAAGACCGACGCCACCGCCGCGCCGACGAGCCCGATCAGCCCGAGCCCGGCGATCGGCATGCGCTCGCCGGGCTGACGGAAGGCCTCAGCCAGCATGGCGGCCACCGCCGAGAGCACGACGATCAGGATCGGGATGATGGCGGCGTAATCAGTCATTGGACCCTTGCTGGGCGTTCGGCGCTGGCTTGCCCACCGTAGCGCCGTCCGTTTCAGCGGGCGCGAAGGTGGGGCGTTCGGCGTTCGGCGCTAGAAGCTCGGCGCTCGGGAGCTCGGGAGCTCGGGGCTCGGGGCTCGGGAGCTCAGAAGCTGTAGCGGAAGTGGGCCTGCCCTCCGTAGCTTTAGCGGAGGTGGGGGCCACACCGGTCACCCTCTCGATCACGCGCGCGACGGCGGGCTCCATCGGCCGCAGAAACGGGCCGGGGAAGACGCCCATGAAAATGCACATCCCGACGGTGGGAATCATGAGCGCCCACTCGCGCGGCGTGAGATCCGGGAGCGACCGGTTCTTTTCGTTCGTCAGCGGCCCGTAGTTCACCCGCTGGAACATCCAGAGCATGTACACCGCCGACAGGATGACGCCGGTCGCGGCGAGCACCGCCAGGCGTCGATCCCACTGGAACGCGCCGACCAGGATCAGGAACTCGCCGATGAACCCGTTCATCAGCGGCAGCGCGATCGACGCGAGCGTGACCAGCAGGAACGCGGTCACCAGCCGCGGCATCACCGCCTTGAGGCCGCCGAACTCCGAGATCTGACGTGTGTGCCGCCGATCCGACAGCATGCCGACGATGATGAAGAGCCCGCCGGTGCTGACGCCGTGGTTCAGCATCTGGTAGAGCGAGCCCTGGACGCCCTGCATGTTCATCGCGCAGAGGCCGAGCACCACGAATCCGAGGTGGCTCACGCTCGAGTACGCGACGAGCTTCTTCATGTCGGGCTGCACCATCGCGACGAGCGCGCCGTAGATGATGCCGATGACCGCGAGCACGGCAAGCCACGGCGCGAAGTACAACGCCGCCGACGGAAAGAGCGGGAACGCAAACCGCAGCAGGCCGTAAGTGCCCATCTTGAGCAGCACGCCCGCCAGGATCACCGAGCCGGCCGTCGGCGCCTCGACGTGCGCGTCAGGCAGCCAGGTGTGGAACGGGAACAGCGGGACCTTGATCGCAAACGCGAGCGCGAACGCAAGGAAGAACCACTTCTGAACCTGCCAGCTCAGGTTCAACTGGTAGAGGTCCAGCAGGTTGAAGCTCGGCGCGCCGGTCGCCTGCGCGTGCGCCCACGCGAGGCCGATGATCGCCAGCAGCATCAGCACGCTGCCGGCCATCGTGTAGAGGATGAACTTGATCGCCGCGTAGACGCGGCGCTCGTAGCCCCAGATCCCGATCAGGAAGTACATCGGGATGAGCATCGCGTCCCAGAACACGTAGAACAGGAACAGATCGATCGAGACGAACACGCCGAGCATCGCGGTTTCGAGCGCGAGCAGCATGAAGCTGAACAGCTTGACGTTCTTGTGCACCGACTGCCACGACGAGAGCAGCGCGAGCGGCGTGAGGAATCCGGTCAGCACGATGAGGAAGAGGCTGATGCCGTCGACGCCGATGTAGTACTGAATCCCGAACGCCGGGATCCACGCGTGCCGCTCCTCGAACTGGAAGGCCGGATTGGCCGGGTCGAACTTCAGCCAGAGCAACAGCGTCACGGCGAAGGTGACGAGCGACGTCGCCAGGGCAATGTTGCGGACGAGCGGCTCGCGCTCGTGGCGATCGCCGCGTCCTCCGGCGATGAGGATCAGGATGGCGCCCAGCAGCGGCAGGAAGACAATCGTTGACAGCATCACCGGAGCGTCCACAGATACCAGCCCACGATCGCCACGACCCCGGCGAACAGCGCGGCGGCGTAAGTCCTGATCGACCCGGTCTGAAGGCGCCGCAGCGTGCTGCTGGTGCCGCGCACGGCGGAGCCGACGCCGTTCACGGTTCCGTCTATCAATCCCGCGTCCACTCCCCGCCACAGCGCCGTCGTCGACAACTGTTTGAGCGGCTGGACGATCACCGCGTCGTAGAGCTCATCCACGTAGTATTTGTTCAGAAGCAAGCGATACGGTCCGCTCGCGCTGCGTGCGATCGACGCCGGAATGTCCGGCCGGCGCAGCCAGAAGAAGATCGCGATGCCGATGCCGGCGAGCGCGATTCCGACCGAGACGCCCATCAGCGTCCGTTCGAGACCGACATCCTCGGTGTGCGCTTCCGCCTGTGCGGCCTGCCTGCCCGCCGTAGCCTCGGCGGAGGCGGGAGCTTCGGGAACGGGAGTCTGCAGAGACACGAGCGCCGCCGACCCGGCGTGTTCAGAAGTCGCTGCGGCTGCGGTAGTCGTGTGCCCCTCGCCGGCGACCGAGAAGCTGGGATGCAGATAGCGCTCGATCCAGTTGCTGCCGCCGAGCGCATGCGGCACGCCAATGTATCCGGCGAACACGGATCCGATCGCCAGGACGACCAGCGGCATCGCCATCGAGAACGGCGCGTCGTGCGGCGCGTGACCGTGGGCACCGTGCCCGTGTCCGTGCGCGGCCGACTCCTCTTCTTCCGGATGCGCCGCGGCGCGAGCGGTCCGCCGCTCGCCGTGGAACGTCAGGAACACGAGCCGGAACATGTAGATGGCGGTCAGCAGCGACGTGACCGCGCCGATCACCCACAGCACGAGCGATGGGTGATTGTGGTTCGCCTCGGTGCCGACGAAAGTCCGGTAGAGGATCTCGTCCTTGCTGAAGAAGCCGGAGAGCAGCGGGAAGCCCGCGATCGCCAGCGCGCCTATCAGGAAGGTCCAGTAGGTGACGGGCAGGTACTTCTTGAGGCCGCCCATGTTGCGGATGTCCTGCTCGCCGGCGAGCGCGTGAATCACCGCGCCGGAGCCGAGGAAGAGCAGTGCCTTGAAGAACGCGTGCGTATAAAGGTGGAAGATCCCGGCCGCGAACGCGCCGACGCCCATTGCCAGGAACATCAGCCCGAGCTGCGAGACGGTGGAGTACGCGAGCACCCGCTTGATGTCGTTCTGGACGAGACCGATCGTCCCGGCCATCAGCGCCGTCGCCGCGCCGATGCCGGCGACCACCGCCAGCGTGTTCGGCGCGTGGGCGAAGAGCTCGGCGTTCCGTCCGATCATGTAAACACCGGCGGTGACCATCGTCGCCGCGTGAATCAGCGCCGACACCGGCGTCGGACCTTCCATCGCGTCCGGCAGCCAGACATACAGCGGAATCTGCGCGGACTTGCCGGTGGCGCCGACGAACAGCAGCAGCGTGGCGACCGTGATGACGCCGCCGGTCGCCTCCACCGGCCACGTCGATACCGCCTTGGCGAGCTCGACGAAATCGAAGGTGCCCCACGTCGTGTAGATCAGGAGCATGCCGATGATGAACCCGAAGTCGCCGATGCGGTTCACCACGAACGCCTTCTTGCCGGCATCCGCCGCCGACGGTTTCTTGAACCAGAAACCGATCAGCAGATACGAGCAGAGGCCGACGCCCTCCCAGCCCACGAACATGACCGGGAGATTCGCGCCGAGGACGAGCACGAGCATGAAGGCGGCGAACAGGTTCAGGTACGAGAAGTACCGCGCGTATCGCTGTCCGGCTCGTCGTGCATGTAGCCGGTCGAGTAGATGTGGATCAGCGATCCGATCCCGGTCACCACGAGAATCATCAGCGACGACAGCTGATCCAGCCGCAGCGCGAACGGAACCTGCAGGCTGCCGGACGGAATCCACGTGTAGACGCTCTGCTCGATCGCGTGGCCGCCGGAAAAGATCGGCCAGCCCGCGGCGAGAGACACCGCAAACGACAGCAGCATCGCCAGACACGCGACCGCGCCCGACACGGACTTCGGCAGCCGGCGCCCGATGAAGGCGTTGACGACGAAGCCGAGAAACGGCAGCAGGGGAATCAGTAGAAGCATGATCTAACGCGCCATCACCACTTCAGCGCCGTGTAGGCATCGGGGCTGAGCGTCTCCCGGTGACGGAACAGTGCAATCACGAGCGCGAGACCGACCGCCGCCTCGGCGGCGGCCACCGTCATGACGAAGAACGTGATGATCTGCCCGTCCACGGTGCCGGCGTAGCGGCCGGCGGCGACGAACGTCAGGTTCACCGCGTTCAGCATGATCTCGATCGACAGCATCACCGTGATCAGGTTGCGCCGCAGGAACACGCCGGCCGTGCCGATCGCGAAGAGGACTCCGGAAAGCGCCAGGTAATAACTCAGCGGCACCATCGCCTATCGCTCCTTCCGTGCCAGGACGACGGCGCCCACCATCGCCACCAGGATCAGAATCGACGTCACCTCGAACGCGAACGCGTGATCGGTGAAGAGCGACCGTCCGATGTTCCGGACCGAGCTGACCGATTCGGTCGTGCCCTCCCCGAGCCAGCCGACGCCGACGTTCGACAGCGCCCACAGAATCTGGATGCCGAACAGGACCGACAGCACCGCGCCGAGCCGGCGGCCGGTCGTCCCGATGATCACCGCCGCCGGATCACCGGGCGGAAACTCGCGGCCCGCATTCAGCAGCATGACGACGAACAGGAAGAGCACCATGATGGCGCCGGCGTAGATGATGATCTGCGTCACCGCGGTGAACGGCGCGTCGAGCAGCACGTAGAGGCCCGACAGCGCGCCGAACGACACGATCAGCAGCATCACGCTGTGCATCGGATTGCGTTGTCCGACGACGAGCGCCGAGGCGACCACGGCGATGACGGCGAAGACGGAGAATGCGAGCGTTTCCACTAGTCCTTACCCGAGGGGCTTCGCCCCTCGGACTCCCCTACACGCTCTCTCGCGCGCCGCTTCGCCGGCGCGCTCCGGTCGCGTGGCTCGCTCGCCTGCTCGCTCGCACTTTGAAACGATCCTCTATTCATCAACAGCTTCTAGCCCTCAATCCATAGAACCAGTGCGGCCGTCGCCAGCAGGTTGAGCGTGGCAACCGGCAGGAGCCATTTCCATCCGAACTCCATCAGCTGGTCGTAGCGATATCGCGGCAGCGTCCAGCGCATCCACACATAGAAGAAGAGCAGCAGGAAGACCTTGACCAGGAACCAGATCCACGACAGCCAGTCGGGCAGCAGCGGGCCGAGCCAGCCACCGAGGTAGAGGCTCGTCGCGACCGCCGAGACGGTGACCATGTTCACGTACTCGGCGAGGAAGAACATCGCGAAGCTCATGGAGCTGTATTCCGTGTGGTACCCGGCCACCAGCTCCTGCTCCGCCTCGGGGAAGTCGAACGGCGCGCGGTTGGTTTCGGCGACACCGGCTGTCATGTAGATGAGGAACCCGATCGGCTGGAGGAAGATGTACCAGCGCGGGATGAAGCCCCACCACGTGCCCGCCTGGTGGTCGACGATCTCGCGAAGCGACAGCGTGCCCGCCATCATGATCACCGCCGCGAGCGCGAGCGCGTACGACAGCTCGTAGCTGATCATCTGCGCCGCCGACCGCAGCCCGCCGAGCAGGGAGTATTTGCTGTTCGAGCTCCAGCCGGCGATGACGATGCCGTAGACGCCCATCGAGGCGATCGCGAAGATCACCAGCACCGCGACGTTGACGTCCGTGATCTGCAGCGGAATCGGCTCGTCCAGCAGGCCGAACAGCGTCGTCTCGGTACCGAACGGCACGACCGCGAACGCCGCAAACGCGGCCGCCGTCGAGATGATCGGGGCGATCGCGAAGAGCAGCGCGTCGGCGGCCTTCGGCCGCAGTTCCTCTTTGAAGAGCAGCTTGATGACGTCGGCAAAGGGCTGCAGCCAGCCCTCGACGCCGACGCGGTTGGGGCCGACGCGGTCCTGAATGTAGGCGCAGACCTTCCGCTCCATCCACACCATGAAGGCGGCCGACAGCACCAGCATGTTGAAGATGACGACAATCAGGCCGAGGTGCGCGATCAGTGTTGGGTTCACCAGCGTTCCCTAGTGCGCCGCCACCGGAAGCGACGAGGCGCGCCAGTCGGCCGGCACGGTGCATCGTCCTTCCCGGACATGCGCCTCGAACTCGGCGCGGAAGTTCTTCACCGTCGTCAGCGCCGGCGTCGCCGCGGCGTCGCCGAACGCGCAGAGCGTCTTGCCGACGATGTTGCCGCCGATGCTGACGAGCAGATCGATGTCGCGCATCTCGCCTTCGCCGTTCTCGATGCGGGTGAGGATCTTGTGCAGCCAGTCTCCGCCTTCACGGCACGGCGTGCACTTTCCGCACGACTCGTGCTTGTAGAAGTAGAGCAGGTTGCGCGCCGCCCAGACCATGCAGGTCGTCTCGTCCATCACGATGATGCCCGCCGATCCCAGCATCGACCCCGCCTTGACCACGTCGTCGAACGACGCGGGGATGTCGAGCTGATCGGGCAGCAGGATCGGGACTGACGATCCCCCGGGGATGACCGCCTTGAGCTGGTGCCCGTCGCGGATGCCGCCGGCATGGCCGTAGATCAGCTCCTTGAGCGTGACCTTCATCGACGCCTCGTACACGCCCGGCTTCTTCACGTGTCCGCTGACGCAGTACAGCTTCGGTCCGCCGTTCTTCTCGGGACCGAGCGACGCGAACCACTCGGCGCCATTCGTGATGATCGACGGAAGGTTGCAGAGGGTTTCGACGTTGTTCACGGCGGTCGGGCAGTTGTAGAGCCCCGACACGGCGGGGAACGGCGGCTTGATGCGCGGCTGCGCCCGCTTGCCTTCGAGCGACTCGATCAGCGCGGTCTCCTCGCCGGCCTCGTAGGCGCCGGCGCCGCGATGAATCACGATGTCGCAGTCGAACCCGGTGCCGAGGATGTTGCGCCCGACGTAGCCCTGCGCGTAGGCCTTGGCGAGTTCGGCTTCGAGGACTTTCTGCACGTGGTAGAACTCGCCGCGGATGTAGATGTAGGCGACCTTCGCGCCGATCGCCCAGCAGCCGATCAGGCATCCCTCGAAGAGCAGGTGCGGGTTGCGCTCCATCAGCACGTGGTCTTTGAAGGTGCCCGGCTCGCTCTCGTCGGCATTGCACGCGATGTATTTGGGCAGCGGCGTGTCCTTGAGCACGAACCCGAACTTCAGGCCGGTCGGAAAACCGGCGCCGCCGCGGCCGCGCAGCCCCGACGCCTTCACCTGCTCGATGACGTCCTTCGGCTGCATGCCGAGCGCCTTGCGCAGACCTTCGTAGCCCTGGTGCTTCAGGAAGAAGTCGAGCGTGTGGCCGTTCGGCTCGCGGACGTATTTGGTGAGGATGGGTTCCATATGCCGGCGCTACTTCCTGGCTTCCACGTGCAGGTGGCAGCCGCTGAACGCGGCATCACCTTTTGCCTTGATTGCATCGACGAGCCGCGCCGCATCCTCCGGCTTCAGGCACTCGTGCCAGTGCTCGTTGTTGACCATGACGACAGGGGCGCGGTCGCAGGCGCCGAGGCATTCGAATTCCAGCAGCGTGAACATGCCTGACGGATCGGTCTCGCCGACCTTGATGCCGAGCTTCTCCGACAGCGCCTCGGTGACCCGCTCCGCACCCATCAGCGCGCACGACAGCGTTCGGCAGACCTGAAGGACGTACTTGCCGACCTTCTCCTTGTAGAACATGACGTAGTAGGTCGCGACGTCCTCGACCTCCGCGGGCGTCAGCTCCAGGATCTCCGCCACGTGGCGCATGCCGTTGGCGGTGAGGTATCCCGCCTGGTCCTGCACGAGATAGAGCGCCGCCAGCACCGCCGAGCGCTTCCGATCGGACGGGTACTTCGTGATGATCTCGTCGAGCTCGCGCCGGCGCTCCGGCGTGAAGGTGAACGGCGGCCCCTCGTCGGCGAGCTTGCGCTCCGACTTGTGGAAGCGCTCGTCGTACATCATCAACGGATGAAAGCTCATCGATCCACGTCTCCCATGACGACGTCGGTGGAGCCGATGACGGCGATGACGTCAGCAATCATTCCGCCCACGATCAGCTTCGGAAGTCCCTGGCAGGCGTAGAACGACGGCGCGCGCAGCTTGATCCGGTACGGCCGGTTCGTGCCGTCGGAGACGATGCTGAAGCCATGCTCGCCGCGCGGCCCCTCGACCGGCACGTACGACTCGCCTGCCGGCACGGTGAAGCCCTGCGAGTAGATCAGGAAGTGCTGGATGAGCGCTTCCATCTCCGTATAGACCTTGTCCTTCGGCGGCGGAACGATCCGGTAGTCCTGGATGTCGAAGATGCCCTTCGGCGTGATGCGCGAGAGCGCCTGCTGCGCGATGCGCGTGCTCTGCCGCATTTCCTCCACGCGCACGAGGTACCGGTCGTAGACATCGCCCGCCGATCCGACGGGGATTTCGAAGTCGTAGCTGTCGTAGCCGAGATAGGGAAACGCCCGGCGGACGTCGTACGCGATCCCGGACGCACGCGCCATCGGCCCGACCAGGCCGAGCCCGATGGCGTCCTCCTTCGACAGGACGCCGACGCTTCGCGTGCGCTTCAGCCAGATCTGATTCTTCGTGAGCAGATCCTCGTACTCGTTCAGCTTCGAGGGGAACTTGTCGAGGAACGTCTTCACCGCGTCGTGAAAGCCGTTTGGCAGGTCTTCGCGCAGGCCGCCGATGCGCAGGTAGCTCGGGAACATCCGGAACCCGGCGAGCATCTCGTTGATGTTGAGCAGCTGCTCCCGCTCGCGGAAGCAGTACATCATCACCGACACGGCGCCAATCTCGAGGCCGTGCGTGGCCAGCCAGACCAGGTGGCTGGCGAGCCGCTGCAGCTCGGCGATCAGCACGCGGATGTTCCTGACGCGCTCGGGCATCTCGATCCCGAGCATCCGCTCGGCAGACAGGCAGAACGCCAGGCTGCTCGACTGCGCGCCGAGATAATCCATCCGTTCGACGAGCGGGATCACCTGCTGCCACTTCTTCTGCTCGGCGGTCTTCTCGATCCCCGTGTGCAGGTAGCCGATCGTCGGATTCGCCGAGACGACGGTCTCTCCATCGAGCTCCAGCACCAGCCTCAGCACGCCGTGCGTGCTGGGGTGCTGCGGCCCCATGTTGACCGTCATCGTCTCTGTTCTGAGCTCAGGCATTGGTCGTTCCGCTCGGCTTCAATCGATCGTGCGCTCGACGATCTCGCAGATCGCGTGAAGCAGCGTCCTGTGTACTTCCTGCACCCGTGCGGTCGACGCGTCAGCCACGTTCACGTGAACGTGCGCCGCCGCGGCAAGCGTGCCGCCGTCGCGGCCGGTCATCGCAATCGTGCGCAATCCGCCCGGCGGCAGCCGCCTCGACTCCCGCCATCACGTTCGCCGACGCGCCGCTCGTGCTGATCGCCAGCGCCACGTCGCCCGGGCGACCGAGCGCCTCGATCTGCCGCGCGAACACGCGCTCGAAGCCGCAGTCGTTGGCGATGCTCGTGACGACGCTCGTATCAGCCGTCAGGGCGATGGCCGCCATGCCGCGGCGCTCGCGCTGGAACCGTCCGACCAGTTCGGCGGCGAAATGCTGCGCATCGGCGGCGCTCCCGCCGTTGCCGAACGCCAGCACCTTCCGGCCGGCCCCGAGCGCTGCCGCGATCTCTCCTGCCGCGCGCACGACCGGGTCGAGATCCCCTTGGCTGACGCGGCGATGCACGTCGGCCGCCGCGTCGAGCGTGCGCTGGACTATGCCGGCCGCTTCACCCGCATCGAACCGCGCCATCAGTCTTTCCGTGCGCGGCTCCTCGACGCCTCCAGGTTCGCGACGAACTCCTCTTCCGACAGCTGCAGCGGCTCGTAGGTCTTCACCGGCTCCTTGATCTGCACGGGATAGTCCTTGCGCATCGGGAACCCTTCCCAGTCGTCCGGCATCAGGATCCGCCGGAGATCGGGATGTCCGTCGAACTGCAGGCCGAACAGGTCGTATCCCTCGCGCTCCGCCCAGTTCGCCGCGGCCCACACGCCCGACACGGTGGGTACCCGCGGATCCTCGTTGCGGGACCCGCACCTTCATGCGCAACCGCTTGGGCGCGTCGCCGAACCCGCTGGTTCCCAGGCAGACGAGCATGTAGAGAATCTCGTAGCGCGGCTCGCGCGGATGGTAGTCGACCGGCACGATGTCGGCCAGAACCGCGAACCGGAGCGCCGGATCGTCGCGAAGGGCCTGCGCCGTCTCGACGAGGATCTCGCGCGGCACGACGATCGTCGGCATGCCGTCACGGGACTCGACAGCCTCGATTCGTCCGGCGCTGCCGGGGAACGCGCGCGACAGCGCTTCGATGATTGCGGTGGACTGCATGATGAACGTGAGGCGCGCGGTCAGGCCGACATCTTCATCTGATCGATCTTCCGCTGGAGCTGGACGATGCCGTAGATCAGCGATTCGGGACGCGGCGGGCAGCCGGGCACGAATACGTCAACCGGCACGACCTGATCGACGCCCTGCACGATGGCGTAGTTGTCGAACACGCCGCCGACCGAGGCACAGGCGCCCATCGAGATCACGTACTTCGGCTCGGGCATCTGATCGTAGATGCGGCGCAGCACCGGCGCCATCTTCCGCGACAGCCGGCCGGCGACGATCATCAGGTCCGACTGCCGCGGCGAGCCGCGGAAGACCTCCGCGCCGAATCGCGCGATGTCGTAGCGGGAGGCGCTCATCGCCATCATCTCGATCGCGCAGCACGCCAGGCCGAAGCTGACCGGCCAGATCGACGACCGGCGGGCCCACTGGACCATCTTCTCGACCGTGGTGGTCAGAACCGGAATCTCCAAGTCAGCCATTACTCACACGCTCCCCAACCGCAATTCAAGTCCCCAATCGCTAATCGCTAATCGCTAATCGCAAATGATTAGCGCTCGTGCCCCCAATCCAGCACGCCCTTGCGCCAGACGTAGATGTAGCCGGTCACGAGCAGCGCGAAGAAGACGAGCACCTGGACGAAGCCGACCCACCCGAGATCGCGAAGGGCCATCGCGAAGGGATAGAGGAAAGCGACCTCGATGTCGAAGAGCAGGAAGATCATGGCGACGAGGTAGAACTTGACCGGATGCCGTTCGCGCGCGTCGCCCACGGGCGGCATGCCGCACTCGTAGGGCGCCAGTTTTTCGGGAGTAGGCTTTTTCGGGCCGACCAGATGCGACAGGATGATATTGAAGGCTCCGAAACCCGCTCCGAGCCCGATCATAATAAGGATAGGCACCCAGCCGTGCATCTCGTCCCCGCGGCGTGCGCTTGTGAATGTTTTCTCAAGCAGCACCCAAAAAAACGCGCCGGCAAAGAACCGTGCGCGTACAGACAACCCTAAACCCCGAATGCTATCACAGGCATAATCTTCAACGAGCATGACGTCCGTGTTACCCCATCCGGCCGGGCCGGGCCGCCTCGCATGGTTCAGCCCGATGCCGCCGACGCGCTCCGGCGTCGCGACCTGCAGCGCCGACCTGGTGCGCGGATTGTCCGGGTCGTTTCAGATCGACGTGTTCGTCGACGCGTCCCGACACGCGCCAGCGCCAGGGACGCGATCCGCGCACGACTTCGTGTGGCTGCACCAGCAGAATCCGTACGATCTGATCGTCTATCAGATGGGCAACGCGGCCGTGCACCAATACATGTGGCCGTACCTGTTCAGATATCCCGGCCTGACCGTGCTGCACGACGCGCACCTGCACCACGCCCGGGCCGGCGCCCTGCTCACCTCCGGACGCACGGCGGATTACCGCGCCGAGTTCATGGCGAATCATCCGGATCGCAACCCGGACCTCGCCGAGCTCGCGGTGTACGGCTACCCCAGCTATCTCTACTACTACTGGCCGATGACCCGGCTCGTCGTCGAACGATCGCGCCTGACCGCGGTCCATACCGATGCGATCGCGCGCGAGCTCCGCCAGGACGTGCCCGGCGCGCGCATCGAGACGATCCGGCTGGGGCACGGCGTGGAGATCGCCGATGAGGAGGCGGAGCGCCTGCGGCCAGCGGATTCGCGCGCGGTACGGCATCGCGCCGGAGGCCCGCGTGTTTGGCTGTTTTGGCGGACTGTCGCCGGAAAAGCGGCTGCCGGAGATTCTGTCGGCGTTTGCCGCCACCGCCGAGCATGTTCCAGCCGCGCGGCTCCTGCTCGTGGGCGCGGTGCCGGACCACTACGATCTCGCCGCGGACATCGCGCGTTTCGGCGTTGGGGATCGAACGGTGATCACCGGCTACGTGGATAAGGACGAGGAGCTCACGGCGCACATCGCCGCGAGCGACATCGCCTTGAACCTTCGATGGCCGACGGCTCGCGAAGTCTCCGGGCCGTGGCTGCGCTGCCTGGCCGCCGGAAAGCCGACCGTGATCGTGAGCCTTGCGCACCTGGCGGACGTCCCTGCTCTGGATCCGCGAACGTGGGCGCCGAGCGCGGCGATTGACGGCGAACCGGACACCGTTCGACCGGTCACCGTCGCGGTGGACATCCTGGACGAGAACCACTCGCTCCGCGCGGCGATGCTGCGGCTCGCGCGGGATCCGGCCCTGTGTGAAGCCCTCGGCCGCGCGGCGCGCGACTACTGGCGTTCGCGCCATGCGCCCGAGCCGACGATCGAGGACTACCGCCGCGTGATCGCCCTCGCCCGCTCGAGTCCGGGACCCGTTCGCGCGACGCTCGACGCGCTGCCGCACCTGATGAGCAGCGGACGCCGGACGCTCGACGAAGCGCTCGCGCCGTTCGGGGTGCCGGACCCTTTGAGGTAGACTTTGACGATACGCGTGAACGGCGAGCCCATGGAGATCGCCGGCCCCAAGACGCTGGCAGTCCTCCTCGCCGAGCTGAACATCGACCCCCAACGCGTCGCGGTCGAGCACAACCTGACGATCGTGAAACGCGCGAACTACGACTCGGCGATCGTGCGGGAGGGAGATGAAATCGAGATCGTGAACTTCGTGGGTGGCGGCACAGCATGAACAACCGAGCTTCCGATTCCCTCGTCATCGCCGGCCGCGCGTTTCGCTCGCGGCTGATCGTCGGCAGCGGCAAATACCCGTCGCATCAGATCATGGCCGACGCGCACGCCGCGTCGGGAACGGAGATGGTCACCGTCGCGGTACGCCGGGTGAACCTCACGGACCGTACGAAGGAATCGCTGATCGACTACATCGACCAGTCGCGCATCTTCATCCTTCCAAACACGGCGGGGTGCTACACCGCCGACGAAGCGATCCGGACCGCGCGGCTCGGCCGCGAAGTCGGCCTGTCGAACTGGGTCAAGCTCGAAGTGATCGGCGACGAGCGGACCCTCTTCCCCGACAACGTCGCGCTGCTCGAAGCGACCCGCGTTCTCGTCAAGGAAGGCTTCGTCGTCCTGCCGTATACGAACGACGATCCGGTGATCTGCCGCAAGCTGGAGGAGGCGGGCGCCGCCGCCGTGATGCCGCTCGGGGCGCCGATTGGATCCGGCCTGGGCATCCAGAATCCGAACAACATCCGGATCATCAAGGAGCAATCCCGCGTCCCGGTCATCGTCGATGCGGGCGTCGGCACCGCGTCTGACGCCGCCATCGCCATGGAGCTGGGCGCCGACGGCGTCCTCATGAACAGCGCCATTGCGCTCGCCCAGGATCCGGTAGCCATGGCCGAGGCGATGAAGCTGGCGGTCGAGGCCGGGCGCCTCGCCTGGCGCGCCGGCCGGATTGCGAAGCGATCGCACGCCTCGGCGAGCAGCCCGGTCGAAGGCATGATTGCCACCGGCGCCTAACGTGAAGGAACGCCTCGAGGAGACGCTGCGCCGGCTGGAAAAAGAGCGCGAGGAAGCCGATCGCCGGTACAACGATGCGCTGACCGCGGTCGATCGCGCGCGCCCCGAAATCTCGCCGCTGCCACGCCCGCGGGCCGGATTCGACGAACATCAGCTTGCGGCGCTGAACCAGGCCTGGAACACGCTGCCCTCGCCGCCGGACATCAGCGGCATAAAAGGCCGGCTCGCCGGCTTCATCTGGCGGATCATCGGGCCCTACCTGCAGCGTCAGCTCACCTTCAACTCGCTGCTCGTGGATCACCTCAATCGAACGACGGCAGCCGCCCGCGAGGCGAACGAGTCCGCCGGGCAGGTGATCGGCTCGCTCGACGCGAGGTTTGCGGCGCTGGACGTGTTCACGCTGCGGCTGATGCTCTATATGCAGCAGGTCACCGCGTACATCGACACGAAGAACCGTGAAAGCGCGAGCGGTACGCTGGTGCTGAATACTGCAATCAACGTCATCGGCGAGGATCTCGACAAGCGGTGGGAGTCGCTGGCCGCGCGGCTGGAGACGCGCACGGCTTCGCTCATGTCGTCGCACGAAACTCTGAGAACCGCGGTCGGGGTGGCGCAGCAGGCATCCCAGTCGCTCAAGCGCGAGCTCGAACGCCTGCGCGTGGAGCAGCCTCAGCCGGCCTCGACCGGCGGCGCCGCGGCGGCCCAGACACCGGCAGCTCTCAACAGCCAGGCGTTCGCACCGGCGCTCGATTCATTCAAGTACGTCGGGTTCGAGGATCGGTTTCGGGGTTCGCGCGAGGCGATCCTGCGCGGGCTGGAAGATTACGTCCCGCGCTTCGCGGGAGCCCACGACGTCCTGGACGTCGGTTGCGGGCGCGGCGAGTTCCTCGAGCTGCTGCGCGCGGCCGGCGTCACCGCACGGGGCATCGATCTGAATCATGAGATGGTCGAGCTTTGCCGAAGCCACGGTCTTGACGTGACGGAAGCAGACGCCGTCGGCTACATGGAACGGCTGCCGGACGCCTCGCTCGGCGGGATCTTCTCCGCGCAAGTCGTCGAACACCTTCAGCCCTCCTACCTGCTTCGATTCCTGGAGCTCGGCTACCACAAGCTCCGCCCGGGCGGAACGATGATCCTGGAGACGCTGAATCCCGCGTGCTGGGTGGCGTTCTTCGACAGCTACATCCGGGACATCACGCACGCGTGGCCGCTGCACCCGGACACGCTGAAATACCTCGTGCTCGCCAGCGGCTTCACTCAGGCGGAAGTCGAATACCGTTCGCCGGTCAGCGACGAGCACAAGCTGCAGGAACTGCCGCCGCCGCGCGCGCTCGACGAGAAGCTGATCACGCTGACCGAGGCGTTCAACGAGAACGTGCGCAAGCTGAATTCACGGCTGTTCACACATCTCGACTACGCGGTCATTGCCAAACGCTAGATAAACTCCCAACTCCCAAAAAGACCAACCCCCAATTCCAAGAAGACACAACTCCCAACTCCCAAAAAGATCCAAACCCACGAAAGCGGATTCACGCGGATCGGCGACGGTCCGCCGCAGGCCTCGGGCAGGCGCGGCGAGAGTCCAGGCCGGAACCGTAAGCGACACGACGGAAAATCGCTAGAAGATCCGGCCTGCGCCTCCCGCCGTTCGCGCGGGCGCAAACGAGTGCACGCGGATCCGATCGCGTAGAATCCGCGATCCCGTTTAACCGTGAGACCCCTGCAAATCCGCGTCCCGTCAGAGAATGTAAGGAATCCGTGTGGATCCGCGTTCCGTCAGAAGAATGTAGAAGATCCGCGTAAATCCGCGCTCCGTTTAACCGTGAGATCCGCGCAAACCCGCGTCCCGTCAGAAAATGTAGAAGATCCGCGTAAATCCGCGTTCCGTCAAAGCGTGTAGAGATCCGCGTAAATCCGCGTTTCGTTTAGCCCGTGAAATCCGCGTCTCACCGCTGACGCGGGGCAGGCCGCTCCGGCATCAGCGGTCGCAGCTCGAACCGCAGCTGCATCAGCGTGACGCCGGCGCGCGAGCAGAGATCGGCGACCTCGGTTCGGATCTCGAGCGGCAGCTTCGTGGTGCTGACGATCAGCGCCTCCGGGGCGTGCGCGCCGATCAGCGATTCGAGCTCGGCGCGTGTGCCGAGCACGGGGATCCCGAGAATCCGCTTCCCCATCTTCCCCGGGTCGTCGTCGATGAAGCCGACCGGCTTGAACTCGTAAGCCGGATTGTTCCGCAGCTCGCGCACGACGACGACGCCCGCGTCACCGGCGCCGTAGATCAACACCGACACGCCTTTGAGCCGCCGCTCGGCGGCGTCGGCGACCAGCTTGAACGACACCCGCGACCCGATGACCAGCAGCCCGAGCGCCATCGCGTTGATGATGAAGATGCTTCGCGAGTACCCCTCGAACCGGTAGAGATAGACCAGTGTCAGGACCGTCCCCACCGATCCCATCGCGATCCCTTTGAGGTACACGCTCAGGTCCGACGCGCCGATATAGCGCCACAGGCCGCGATACACGCCGACGATGAAGAAGCTGATCAGGTGGCAGGCGATGACGACGGGCAGCGAGCGCACCAGCAGGTCGTAATACAGAGGAAAGTCCTCGTCGAACCGGACGACGTAGGAGCCGTAGTAGGCGATGCTGATCAGGCAGAAGTCCAGGACCACCTCGAACATGCGGCGCTTGTAGGTGACGTCGACGAGGAGCGGCGTGTAGACGCGGTTGCGAAGCAGCGTGAAGTCCTCTCCCTCGCCGTAGACGTTCACACGCGCCAGCTGCACGCCGAGCAGCACCAGGCCGATCACGAGCAGCGGGAGCACGACGCGCGCTTCGAAGATGTTCGCGTTCGACAGCCCGACCGCCGTCGCTGCCGCGAGAGTGGCAAGCCCGTAGAGGATCAGCACCGCCTGCCGCTCGCTGAACCCCAGCGCGACGAGCCGGTGCGACGTGTGATCGCGACCGCCGCGCGAGGCCGACCGCGCCGACAGCTTGCGCGAGACGGTCACGAAGGCGGTGTCGAAGATCGGAATCAGGAGCAGCAGCGCCGGCACGGCGATCGTCGAGAGCACGCCGGACTGGCCGTGGCTCCTGCTGGCGACGGCGAGCACCGCGAACGACGATCCGATGAACAGGCTGCCCGCGTCGCCGAGGAAGATCGACGCCGGCTTGAAATTGAAGACGAGGAACCCGGCGCCGGCGCCGGCGAGCAGCGCGGCGAAGCGCATCAGATCGGGTTCGGCGTTTCCAATCGATGCCACGAACGCCAGCCCGGCGATGGCGGCAATGCCGGAGCAGAGGCCGTCCATGTTGTCGAGCAGGTTGAACGCGTTGGTCACGCCGGCGATCCAGAGGATCGTGAGCAGCGCGTTCAGAAGAGGCGACGTGGTCCATTCGAGGACCAGTCCCATGACCAGGACGCCGCACGCGACGCCGATCTGCGCGGTCAGTTTGGTATTCGGCTTCAGCGCGACGATGTCGTCGACGAGGCCGACGGCAAACATCGCGGAGCCGGCGGCGAGCACCGTAATCACCCGCGCGTCGATGATGCCGAGCACCGCCCCCGCGAGGATGACGGCCGCGTAAACAGCGACGCCGCCGAACAGCGGGATCGGGCGATCGTGCCAGCGGTCGGCCTTCGGGCTGGCGACGATCTCCGCTTTCAGGGCGATGCGTTTGGCGAACGGGGTCAGGATCGCGACGGCGATGGCCGAGGCCGCGAAGGGCACCAGGAAATCGGGCAAATCGGTCATGCGGTGAGCAGAAACGCCATCAGCTCATTCCCGAAGCTCGGCGACCGCCGCGAGCTTCGTCAGCAGCTCGTCGACGTTGCGATCCCAGGTGTAGCGCCGGAGGACCTCTTCGCGAGCGTTACGACCGAGGATACTTCTGTAGTCGGGTCGTTCGACGAGAAACTTTATGCCCTGCGCCAATTCTTCGGACGAGCCAGGCTCCATCAGCACCGCCAGGTGCTCATCGTCCTCCCGGCACCGGCCGCCAGGCAGCGCCGACGCCCGGTAACTGCGCCGCAGCACGTCGCCAATCTGCTCCAGATCGCTCGCGACGATTCCCTTCGCCATTGCCATGTATTCGAAGAGCTTCGTCGGCGAGCCGAAGAACGGCGTGCCGTCGGGATTCCGCACGTGCGGCGACAGCAGTACGTCGGACGCAGCCAGGTATCGCGCGGCGCGGTCCTGCGGCACCAGGCCGGTGAGCGTCACGAACCGTGAGATGCCGTCGCCCGACAGTGTTTCGCGCACCTTCGGCATGAGCATGCCGTCGCCGACGATCAGGAAGCGCACGTTCCAGTTGCGCAGCCATGCCTCGTCTTCCAGAGCGAGGCGCCGGATCGTGTCGGCGAGCACCGTGACGCCGTGCCACGCGCCAAAGGTGCCGATGAACCCGCAGACGACGCTGTGCTCGGGGATGCCGTGCTCGCGTCGCAGCGCCGCGCGATCCAGGGCGCTGAAAGCGGAGGGATCGAACTGGCGCGGATCGACGCAGTTCGGATGCACGAGGATGCGCTCCTTCGGGATCCCCTTCGCCGCGAGCTGATCGCCCGAGCACCTGTGAAACGGTGACGATCAGGTCAGCATGATGGAGGGACACGTCTTCGGCTGCCTCCGCGATACCAGGCAGCAGCAGCGGCCGGCCCCAGTGCTTCGATACCCAGACCTCTGAGCCGTTGAACTCGATGACGAGCGGAATCTTCAGGCGCCGCGCCAGCCGCAGGCCCGAGTAATTCGACAGGCTGATGCGCTGGTAGACGACGTCAGGCCGCCGGCGCGCAAACACTTCACGCGCCCGGCGGGCGAATACGCCTTCATAGCGGTAGTAGTTGAGCTCGTACGGATAGCCGAACGCCCCGGCGTGCGACACCTGATGATGTGCCACCGCCGGATCGAGCAGCGGCGGCCGCTCCACCGCCAGCAGATCGACGGCTTCTGCGCGCCGCGCGAGCGCGTTCGCAACCCCGGCTACGTGGCCGACCGAGCCGCCAGCCTTCAATCCGAACCAGAGATTCGTTTTGAGATACGCAATCCGGCGGATCGGACCGACGCGGGCGCGCTGCCTGCGCTGACGGCGAAGCCACGCGAGCTCGATCGCGGCGCGCGCCGCGGCCAGCGCACCGGAGAGGCTGCCGGCGACCAGCCTCGCACCGTCGACCACCCCCCGCGTCCGGGTGAACGGCACGATCGCCGCGTCGGGTCCCGCCGTCGCGAGCGCGTGGCACCGCGAGAGGCTCACGAGGAACCGCAGCACGGGGACGACCGGCTCGCCCGACTCGTCCTCCATCAGGACCAGCGCGCGTGCGCGCCGAACGGAGATCAACGCCCGAAGCACGCCGATCACGCCGGCGCTTCGCATCTCCGAAAGGACGGTGACGTCCAGCTTCGAGCCGAGCGCGGATTCGACTCTGGCACGAAAGGCCGCGGAAACCGGATACGCCGAAAGACCCCAGACGGCCTCACCGCTATTTCGTGGCTTTGGCAAAGACGTACCAGCCCATGGAGCCGGCGGCCCGGCGCATCCAGCTGCGCGGCAGCTTGCGAATCAGCGGCGCCAGGTAGGAAAAGTGGCTCGGCTCGAGGTGGTGCACCTCGGTGTCGACCGATCGAAAGCGCCGGAACAGCCGCCGCATGTCACGCCGGCTGTAGACCTTCACGAGCGGGAGCGCGTCGGTATGCGCGTGCTGCTCGATGTCGGCAACGAGACGCCGATAGCCGGGACGGATCAACCCGCCGCGCACGATCCCTCTCAGCAGGATCGTGTAGAACCAGAAGAACGCGCTGTTGCGATGGTAGAGCGCAACCACGGCGTGCCCGCCAGGTTTGAGCACTCGCCAGACCTCGTCGATCGCGGTGCCGGTTCCGGGCGTGTGATGGAGCACGCCGAACGAATAGACAACGTCGAACGTCCCGTCAGGAAACGGCAGCAGCTCTCCGTCCGAGCGCACGAGCCTCACGGGGCGACCATCGGTGATCAAGCGCTGCCGCGCAATCGCGAGATGACGGGGCGTCAGATCGACCGCATGCACCTTCGCGCCGCCGCGAGCGAAGCTGGCGAGGTCGGTGCCCATGCCGCAACCGATCTCCAGAAGCCGGCGGCCAGCGAACCTGTCGAAGCCCGCCGCGGCCGGGAGCCACGGCGCGTACGACACATAGCGATCGCGATCGACGTCGCGGAAGAACTCGGGGCTGCCCTCGCGCGCGTCTCCCACGTCGCCGCCGCAGGGATCCGCGCCCCACAGCCGCATCGCTTCCTGCTTGGGATCCCAGGCCGTCATGTGGTGAACTCCGTCCGGCGCGATGTGTTCAGGTACACGATCGTCGACACGAGCAGCAGGATGTAGGTCGCCGACGAGACAGCCGCGGCGCCCGCCATGCCATAACGTGGAATCGCCCACAGGTTCACCGCGCCGTTGAACGCCGCGCCGGCGCACGTGCTCACGACCATGAATGCAGGCATCCCGAACGAGCTGAGGTGCTGGTACAGGAGCGTGTTCATGCCGAGGCAGCACAGACCGGGCAGCAGCCAGTAGAGTGCGACAGTCGAGTCCACGAACTCGGGACCAAACCACCGGGCGAAGACCGGCCTGGCCATGGCCGCGAGCACCAGCGCGATCGCGCCGAGCACCGCACCGCTCACCCAGAGAACCCGCTTCGTCGCCCGCCAGCGCTGCCCCGCTTCCATCGCGGTGAGCCGCGGAAACAGCATTGCGGCGACGCTGGCGGTCGTCAGCATCAGGATGTCCCCAATCTGGACCGCGACCGAGTAAAGGCCCGCCTCCCTCGTGCCGGCCAGCGCGTTGAGCAGGAACAGGTCCATCCGCAGCACGAGGAACATCGCGAGATTCACCACGAACACACGCGCGCCGAACCCGATCATCTCGCGCGCGATCCGCCAGTCCGGCGGGTCCGGCCATCCCGGACCGACCAGCAGGTTGTAGGCCGCGGCTGCGATCGCCAGCTGCAGCGCCGCGTAGACGGCGAAGACGACGTCGAGCCCGCTCCAGAGGAGGAGCACCACCGCGACCGCACCGGCAATCTTCCCCACCAGGTCGAGCAGGTTGTACGCGCCCGGCCGGCCGAGCCCGAGGAATGCGTTGCTCGCCAGCAGCATGAACATCGACGGCGGTCCCGCCAGAAACGCGAGAGCCAGGTTGCGGGTCGGCACGTCGGGGATCAGCTGCGGCCAGATCCACACGACAGCCAGCGCAAGCGCGAACAGCACGGCAACCGGCCCGAACGAGAACCAGGCGAGCAGGCTGCCGATCGCTCGCCTTCGCGTGTTGTGCTGCGCCAGCCAGTAGGTCGCGGACGAGTGCAGCCCGGCGTTGCCGAGCTGGATGATCATTGCGAGCGCCGCCATCGTCAGCGTGAACTGACCCCGGCCCTCCGGACCGAGCAGCTGCGTCGTCAGCGTCAGCGTCAGGACGCCGACGACGATGCCGAGCATGCGCGTGCCGAAGGTCTGCGCGACGCCCCACACGAACGACGGCGGCATGGCCGCGGCAGCAACGCGAACGCGGTCGAGCACGCCGGCGGGCATGGAACGGATGGCCACTCGCTGAATCATCCGGCGGCGATCTCGCGAGGCTGGTGCAACTCGCGCAGAGCCCGCTCCGCGCACCACGTCGCCCAGAGACCGTCCTGGGCGGTCACGCCAAGCGCATCCTCACCGCGTATCGCCCGGTAGAAGTTGTCGAGGATCTCCCGGTGTCCCTTCTCGACGATGCGTGACTTGTGCGCGGCCGCGCCGCCGCCATGCACGTCGAGGCTCCTGAAGTCGTCGAGCACGACGGTCCTGCCGCCGCTGAACACCTCGACGCGCTCCTTGCCGAGATCGGCATGGCCGCTCGAGACGTAGACGAGCACGCCGAGCGAGCCGTCGGCAAAGGTGACGGCCGCGCACAGGTTATCCGGATCGGCTTCGCCGTGGATCATCGCGCTGCCGGCGCGAACGTCGACCGGATCGGCGTTCGCGAGCCAGCGCATGAAATCGAAGAAGTGCACGCCCTCGCCGGTCAGCCGCCCGCCGCCCTCGACGGGATCGCGCAGCCAGTGTTCCGCCGGCAACGCGCCCGCGTTGACGCGATAGATGATGGTCTTCGGCTCGCGGTTGCGAAGCTGTTCCTTCGCCCGCAGCGCATGCGGAGAAAAGCGGCGGTTGAAGCCGACCGACAGCAACAGCCCCAATCGGCGGACGGCGTGGACGACCTGCTCGCACTCGGCCGTCGTCAACCCCATTGGCTTCTCGACGAAGACGTGCTTGCCGGCCTCGAGCGCGCGCAGCGCGAGCGGCGCATGGAGATCGTGGCGGGTCGCAATCATCACCGCATCCACGTCCTTGTCGTTGAGGACTTCGTTCGCGTCCGTCGTCACCATCGGCACGCCGTGGCGGACGGCAAGGTCGCGAAGCTGCAGGCCGGTTCGCGATGCGATGCTCCTGATCTCGAAGCCCTCGTGCTTGGCGAGGATCGGCAGGTGCACCGCGCGGAAGAATCCGCCGGCGCCGATGACGCCAAGGCGCACGCGGCCTGACTTCGGCGACGCGGGGCGAAGCTGGAGCGCGCGCGCCGCCGGCGGCGCCGCCGGGATGAACAGGCCGTAATCCAGCAGCACGGCGATTGGCCGCTCTCCACCCTGAAGCGACTGATAGGCGTCCACCGCGCGATCGACCGGAAACGTCTGTCCGACGAGCGGCGCCACCTTGAGCGACCCGGCCTCGAGCAGGCGGACGATCTCCTCGAGGTTGCGCCCCTCGGTCCACCGCACGTACCCGATCGGATAGTCGATCCCCAGCTGCTCGTAAGCCTTGTCGTAGCGCCCCGGACCGTAGGAGCAGGAGATGAAAAAATCGAGCTCCTTCTGGTAAATCTTGTCGCGAGCGATGCGAATCGGGACGTCGCCGACCAGCACGACGCGACCTTTCCGCCGACAGAAATCGAACGACCGGTTGAGCAACCCGAAGTCGCCGCCGGTCGCGCACACGACCACGCCATCCGCCCCGCGATCCCTGGTCCACGCCAGAATGGCAGCGTGCGGGTCGGTTTCCCCCGGACGCAGTCCGTCCGCCATCCCAAGCTCCTTCGCCAGCGTGACGCGCGAAGCCAGCAGATCGACGCCAAACACCTGACAACCAGCGATTCGAAGCAACTGCGCCGTGATCTGTCCAATCAGGCCGAGGCCGACGACGACGACCTGTTCGCCGAGCGTCGGGTTGAGACGCCGCACGCCCTGTAACGCGATCGCACCCAGCGTCGCGAAGGCGGCGTCCGACAGCGGCACGTTCTCCGGCACTTTGACCGCGAGGTTCACCGGCAGGAAGTTGTATCGGCATGGTTGGCGTAGCCTGCGCCCGCGCACGCCACCCGATCGCCGACGCGGAATTCGCTGACGTCCCTGCCGACCTCGACCACTTCGCCCGCCGCGCTGTAGCCCAGCGCGAGCGCCGACTGCACGCGCGAACGTACGAGATCGACGGTCTGACGCACGCCGCTCGTCCCCATCCGCTCGATGACCTTGCGCACCAGATGCGGGTTCCTGATCGCCTTGACGATCAGGCTCTCACCGCCGCCGCCTCCGGTCGTCGAAATCTCGGTGCCTGTGCTGATGAGTGAGTGGCTGGTGCGAACGAGCACGCCGCCGCGGCCACAGATCGGTGGCGGAACCTCGACGACCGTAATCTGTGCGTTTGCGAGGCACACCTGTTTCATGACGGGTTCACCGCAAACCGGCAGGCCAGCCTCACCGGCAACGCCGCCGTACAGGAAATCGTGATGCAGTTGGCCGGCACTTTGATGCCGTAGCGCGGGGAGACCCACGCGGGCTCGATTGTCACCTTCGTGTCCTCGGGCGCGTCCACCAGCAGGAACCAGAAATCACGGCCCGCCGCGTGCAGCCGCACCCGGTCGCCGGCGAGCGCCGGCGTCACCGCCGGATCGAGATGAAACCGCGACACCAGCCGCCGCGTTCCGGCGCCGGTCAGCCGATCGACGATGGAAAGCTGGTCGCGTCCTTTGCGCAGGACGAATTCACGGTCGTGCGATACCGGGGACGCCAGGCGGCGGTAACCTTCATGCCCTCCGGCAAGGCGGACTTCGTCCGATGTCTCCGACCACGACACTCGCGCCGGTACCGCATCGTACCGCAGCCGCCACATGTCGCCGTCAAGAAAACGATTCAACTCTTCGTCGTCCACCTGCACCGTGTTGTGGAACGCGGTGCTGCGAAAGCGATCCCGCCACTCCGCGGACGCCGTGTAGACATACGCGCCACAATCGGTCACCAGATTCGAGCCGTCGAGGAACAGCTCGAAGCCGAGGATGTCGTTGTGGCCGTGCCCGCCCATTCCCGCGAGGCCGACCGGGGCGCAGTCGATGAAGACGTGGGTGCGCCGATCGCGCATCACGTAGATTCCGCCATCGCGAAATGCGACCGACGATGGGGGCTCCGCCTCGCTGGAAAGCGCCATGAACTTCCCGGCGCCAGCGGGTCCGCCGCATAGCCAGAACGCGTCGTCGCGGAAGCGTTCCGCGGCGCGTTTGAAATCGGGACGATCGAAGATCACGGCGCCGGCGCTGACCAGATACCGGTGATCGTTGATCCCCTGCGTCCCCAACTGCTGCATCCTCCCGTCGTCGGCGTCGCCGTGGAGCGGCGCCTGGCCGTCGGGCTTCGTGTATGCCGCCACGTACTCGATCATCCGCTCGAGCCGCTGCCAGCACTCGGCCGGGATGGTTTCTCCGTTGAAGCGCAGCAGAAGGTACGACGTCAGGAACCCCTCGAGCACGAGCCTGTGGTAAGGAACCGACTGCTCGAAGTCCACGCCGTCGGGGGTCGTCTGATTCAGGATTTCGTCCAGAACGATCGTGCGGCCGGTGCGGAGCCAGCTGGATCCCTGTGCGGTTCGAGCGAAGAAGGTCCCGACAAAGACAAGGCCGACGCCGTCGGTCAGGTAGTGATTGCCGTTGACGTCGGCGCGCTCGATGTTGCCGGAGACGAACTCGCCGTGAAGATAGAGCGAGCGCAGCATGGCAGAACGAAAGCGCGGCGATCGGCACGCTTCGGCGCCGGCAAAGAAGCCGAATCCCCAGATCCAGCTGATGGCGCGCATCGCGACGTCCATCGCGCAAACCCAGTTCACGCCGTGCAGCCAGGGGTTCGAGTCGATCCAGTCCTCGACTTCGGCGGCGAACTCCCGCGCGTAGCGTTCGTCCCCCGTGAGCCAGTATGCCTGTCCGAGCACGGCGAAGTGCTGACAGCGGCTCAATTCCCATGGGATCTTGATGTCCGAGGGCCGCGACAGATCGTAGGTGTCGATGTCGTGCGAGTACTGCAACGGCCACACGCGCCGGCTCTTGAAGTCCTCGTGCCACGGAATCCGATCGCCGAGCGCGCACGGTCCCGATCCGAGCAGATCGAACTCGTGGCGGAGCACCGCATCCGCGCGCGCGACGATCGCCGCGGTCTCGTCTGGGTAGTCCTCGACGAACTGGCGGCGCCAGGCGGCCTGGTCGGGCGGCTGCAGGAAGAACGGACGCCGCGCCAGCGCGTCCCACAATTCGTCGATCGTCTGATGTCCGGTCTCGCGCAACAGGCGATCGTCCGACAACATGCGCGGACGGATGCGGCTCCACGGCCGCCGCGCCTGCAGCCGCGCCTCGTGCGCCAGCCGGGCCAGCACGTATCGGGGCGGGCGGTGCATCGCCTTGCGCGCGAGCGTCGCCCAGCGGGCGAGCGTCATGCCGCGGCGCTCCGCGCGACCCAGCGATCGAACCACGCGGTCAGGTTATAGAGGGTCCAGAGCGGCAGCGAGAAGTCCTCGCCGTCGCGGTGGCGCCGGAACATCTCCGCGATGTGCTGATAGTCGAAAAAGCCCTCGGACCGCAGCGGGCTCTCCATCACCGTCTGCTCCGCCGCGCGCCCGAACCCGCCGCGCAGCCACTCGCGCATCGGCGCGCCGAATCCCATCTTCTTGCGGTAGATCACGTCGTTCGGGATGATGCCTTCGAGCGCCTTCTTCAAGACGTACTTGGGAATCCCGTCCTTCGTCTTCAGCGTCTTCGGCATACCCATGGTGAAGCCGACGAGATGATGATCGAGGAACGGCACCCGCGCCTCGACCGAGGTGGACATCGTGATCTTGTCGACGCGCATCAACAGCAGCTCGGGGAGCCGCAGCTTGAACTCGAGGTAGGTCATGCGCGCGAGCACGTCGGCCTGCGGCATCTTCGAGTCGACCATCGAGAGGTATTCGGACACGACGTTGAAGGTGTCCTGCGTCAGGAAGGCGCCGGGCACGATCCGCCTGACGCTGTCGGGCACGTCGAGCGCGCGCCACCCGCGATCGTTCAGCAGCCGCCGCTTCATCGGCTCCCAGAACGACATCGCGCCGCCCCAGAAGTGCTCGCGATCGTTCGCCGCGCGGTTGATGATGTCGGTGTAGAGGTGCGCCTTGCCGGTCATCGCCGAGCCCCAGCGGGCCAGCGCCGCCGCCGCGTGCTGCGCCGGCGCCGGCAGCCGCCGGAACGGCTGCCAGTAGCGCTGATACAGGCGCAAATACCCCATGTAACTGTCGTATCCGCAGAACTCCTCGTCGCTGCCCTCGCCGACCTGCACGACCACGGTGCCGCTGTCGCGCACGAGCCTCGAGACGAAATAGAGCGGTATGCACACCCAGTCGGCAATCGGCTCGTCCTGCGAGTAGACCAGCGTCGGCAGGTATTCCTCCATCTGCCGGCTGTCCACCAGCACCTCGTGATGGTCGGTCTTGTACAGCTCCGCCACACGGCGGGCGTAGTCGAGCTCGTTGAGGTGCTGATGATCGGAAAAGCCCACCGTGAACGTCTTGACCGGCTGATCGAGCTGACGCGCCATCAGCGCGGTGATCGCGGAGGAATCGACGCCACCCGAGAGGAACACGCCGAAGGGAACGTCCGACATGAGACGCTTCTCGACCGCCGCTTCGAGCAGCGCACGCGTCCGGTTGATCGCATCCGGCTCGCTGCGCTGCGCCGGATCCTGGACGTCAATCCACGGCGGCAGCGGATCCCAGTAGCGTTCGGGCGCGATCGCTTCGCCAGGACGGATCGTGACCCGGTGTCCCGCCGGCATCTTGAAGATGCCGCGAAACATCGTCATTGGCGCCGGGGTCGTCAGGAAACTGAGGTAGTGGTAGAGCGCGTAGGGCTCGACTTGCGCCGCCACGCGCGGGTGCGCGAGCAGCGCCTTGATTTCGGACGCGAACAGGAAGGCCGATCCCGCGGTCGTGAAGTAGAGCGGCTTGACGCCGATGCGATCGCGGGCCATGAAGAGCGTCTTCTCGCGCTCGTTCCAGATCGCGAACGCGAACATGCCTTCGAGGTGATGGACGACGTCCTTCCCCATTCCTCGTAGCCGTGCACGATCGTTTCGGTGTCCGAGTGATCGGTCCGGAACCGGTGCCCGTTCGCCTCGAGCTCGCGCCTGAGCGCACGATGGTTGTAAATCTCGCCGTTGAACACGATGTGCAGGTTGCCGTCTTCGTTCGGCATCGGCTGGTTCGCGTTCTCGTTGAGATCGATGATCGCGAGGCGCCGGAACGCGAGGCCGGCCTGGCGCGCGGCGGACACCCACGTTCCGGCCCCATCCGGTCCACGGTGGACCATGCACTCGCGCATCCGGTTGAGGATCTCCTCCGAGACCGGCTCACCGGGCGACGCCGACAACCAGCCAGCTATTCCGCACATTCAGACTGTCCCCGTTCTTCCGACGCTCGCGACGCCGGCGGCGGCCGCCGCCTCGGCGACCACGGCCGCAAAGTGGCGGGCCTGCTCGCTGCGGCGGTAATTCCTGAGCACGTAATCGCGTCCGTTCCTGCCCATCTTCTCGCATCCCGCGGGATCGGCGGCGAGCCGGAGGATCGAGTCCGCCAGCCGTTCGGCGTCGCCCGGTGGAACGAAGATGCCGGCCTTCGCGTCCTCGAGCAGTTCGCGGGCCTCGCCGTCGACCGAGAGCAGCACTGGTTTCGCGCAGGCCATCGCATCGAACAGCTTCGACGGCACGAACATGCGGAACACCGGGTCCGGCGTCAGCGGCACCAGCAGCGCGTCCGACGCATTGAGATACCAGACGCTTTCTTCCAGCGGCACCTGCGAATGAAACGTGACCGACGACAACTGCCGCCGGCGCGCTTCGGTCTGGAGCGCGTCCTTGAGCGGTCCCTCACCCACGAACAGGAAGTGCACCTGGGGATGCGCCTTCAGCCGCTCGGCCGCCGCGAGCACGGTTGACAGACCCTGCGCGACGCCGTGCAGACCGGCGTAGGTCACCACGAAGCGATGTTCGAGGCCGAGGCGCGCGCGCACGCCGTTGTCGCCGGCGGCCGGATCGAACACGCGTTCGACGGTGCCGTTCGGCACGTAGACGAGCTTCCCCACCCGTCGAGCGTCCTGGGCGCCAAGGTGCCGCTCGAATGCCCGCGTCGTCACGGTAATCCGATCCGCGCTGCGATAGAGACGCTGTTCGAGGCGTTCCGCCCAGCGGTAGACGCGCGGGTTCGACAGCTCCTTCAGCGCGCCCGCGGCGAGCGGCCACAGGTCGCGCACGTCCATCACGAACGCGGCACGCTTGAGGCGCGCGATGACGGATCCGGCGAGCGCCACCGGCAACGGCGGCGAGGTCGCCGCGACGACGTCGTAGCGCCGCGGCAGCCGGACGCTCGCGGCGATGGCCATGCCGACGAAGCTGCCGTAGAACTGCAGCCGCGTTCGAAACGTCTTGCGGCGGCTCGCCGCCACCCACACGCGGACGACGCGAAACGGCAGCGACCGGTCGAACTCAATCCATCGCCCCTTGTACGAGTCCGGAATCACGCCGGCCGGGTGATTCGGAAACTCCGGTCAGGACGTCGACCTCGTGCCCCGCATCGGTCAGCGCAAGGGCAAACTCCATCATCCGCGTTTGCGTGGCGCCCACTTCCGGGAAGAAGGTACTGCGAGATGAGGAGCACCCTCATTTGGCGCGCTGGAATGCCGGCAGCGGATCGACGCGCGACCAGTGCCGCGCGGCCGCGCCGATGAATCCGAGCGCCACGACGCCCCACGCCATTCCGTAGCTCACAATCAGCGAGTTGCGGATTGAGTCGATCGCCAGAAATGCGGCAAGCACGATGATGAGCGCGCCGTACAAACTGCCGATCGCCGTCGGCCGGTCCAGATCGCGGAACGGTCTCCAGGCGAGCGCAAGCGCCAACCCCACCAGCAGCGAGCCAAGGCACGCCAGCCAGAGGCCGCCCTGCGAATACAGCCCGACCTGAAACGGCGCGCCAATCGCGCCGCGCTCGTGTTCGGGCCACAACACGCTGTAGATCAGCAGGTTGTCGTCCGGCATCGCGCCGAATCCGAGAATGTCCTGCCCCACGTCGACGCGGTAGGTACGGCCGGACATTCGGGAAGACGACCGGATACGTCACCACGGCCACCGACGTCCGCGTGAGCGGCGACAGCAGCACGTACAGCGACACCGACAGCACCCGATTGCTTTGAATCCGGGCGATCGCGCTTTCGTCGATGCGGAACGACACCGCCGCAGCGTCCCCGAGCCGCGGGATGTCGAGCGGCGCGCGCCGCGCCCGCTGCCAGTCCGGCGTCAGGTTCTTGAACGCGCCGGACCCCGGACCGAGCACGGTCATCAGCGTCAGCCCCAGATACGCTGCATACAGTGACCAGGGACCACCGGCAAGCCACGCGATCTGATGACGCGAACGGACGGATCGCCGCGGCGCCCATCCCGCGTAGCGATAGAGGTAGATCGCGCAGGCGATGAGCAGCACGCTGATCAGCATGACTTTCCGCTGCGCGAGCGGATACTGGATCGCGAGAACGATCGCGAGCGCGCCGGCCGCAACACGGCGCCTGCCGTCCGAGAGAATGAGGTACCCCGCCGAGAGCGGCACGAGCGTGTAAACGTTCACGAACTCGAAGAACGTGAGGGTGTCGAACATCCTCAGCCGCGCGTGCACGTAACTGTTGTAGTCGGCCCAGGCCAGCAGGCTGCGCCACGCCTCCGCGCGCAAGAGCGAGCAGGCGGCAGCGCCAACAGTTGCGAGGAACACCACACGAGGCAGCCATGGCGGCGTGCCAGGCTCGTGCGCGTGCGCGAGGCGCCGCCGCGGCAGGTAGCGCATCGCCGATTCGTAGCCGATCCACACCAGCAGGGGACCCGCGTGCAGCAGGAGCAACGCCACCAGAACGTCTCTCATCGAGAGGTCCGGCACCAGCGCTCCCGAGAAGACGACATACGTGGTCCGGAACCGCGGACTGAATAGAAGTCCCAGCGTGCCGACGTAGCACGTCACCAGGAACACGCCGATGAACACGATCAACGGCAGCCGTCCGACAACAGGTTGCCAGGACGTGTGTCCCGATGGAGCTTGCGGAATGTCTGAAACCAACTGGCTGAGCTGCGTATCGCAGGACCTGAACCCACTCTTGCTGAACAGGTTCCAGAGATCGTAAAGCAACGGGTGATATGCTTCAAGTCTGCGCCGAATGTTGAAGAAGGACGTGCACGACTTCTGGGAGCAGGAGTCCTGTGGAGAAGCGTACGCCATCGGCAGCGAACGGGCGGAGCAGCTTCGCAGCCACGCGCGCACACGGTACGCGCTCGAGCCGTACATCCCGGCGTTCGCCCGGTTCGAAGAGGGCTCGGGCCGGCGCGTCCTCGAGATCGGCATCGGCATGGGCGCCGATCACGTCGAGTGGGCTCGGCATCACCCTGCCCTGCTCGTCGGCATGGACTTCACGGGCCGCGCGCTGGATCACACGAAGACACGGCTTCACGTCGAAAGGTGCGAGTCACGGCTCCTCCGCGCCGATGCGGAACAACTGCCGTTTGCCGACGGCTCATTCGAGCTCGTGTATTCATGGGGCGTGCTTCACCACAGCCCGGACACGGCGCAGGCGGTGCGCGAGGTGCATCGCGTCCTGGCGCCGGGGGGCATCGCGCGGGTGATGATCTATCACCGCCGCTCGATTGTCGGCTGGCTGCTGTGGTTGAAGTAACGGACTGATCTCCGGCCGCCCGTTCCGCTCGCTGGACGACATCTACTCCCATCATCTCGAGAGTCCCGGAACCAAGGCGTACTCGGTCGAAGAAGCGCGCCGACTCTTCGCGGGTTTTGCCGGGACGGCCGTCACACCGTTTCTGTCTTTCGCCGATCTGCTTCAGGGGTCAGCAGGAACACGCCACGCCGGCGCCATCGACGCCGTGGTTCGACGGCTGTGGCCGCGATGGCTGATCCGGCAGTTCTTCGGCTCGTGCGGCTTGTACCTGCTTGTCGATGCCCGAAAGTCAGGAGAGCCTCCGTCATGACAACTGTCGTCAGCGCCGCGACGCTGCCGCTCGTCAGCGTTGTCGCGCCGTTCTACAACGAAGAGGCTTCTCTGCGGCCGCTGCTCGAGCGTCTCGTCAAGACCGCCGGCACGCTGGACGAAAGTTATCGGTTCGAGTTCCTGTTCGTCGACGATGGAAGCACCGATTCGAGCCTGCAGACCGCGTTGGCATTGCGGGCCGTCGAACCGAGGCTGCGAGTGATCCAGCTGCGCCGCAACTATGGCCAGACCGCCGCGCTCCAGGCGGGCCTCGACTCCGCGCACGGCGAAATCATCGTCTCGATGGATGCCGACCTTCAGCACTTCCCCGAGGAGATTCCACGCTTTCTGGAGAAGCTCGAGGAGGGCAGCGACGTGGTGTGCGGCTGGCGCCGTGAGCGGCAGGAGAACTGGAAGCGTCGGTGGCCGTCGAGCGCAGCAAATTACCTGATCCGTCGAATCTCTGGGCTGAGCATTCACGACGTCGGCACGACGTATCGCGCATATCGGCGCGAAATCGTCCGGGATCTCCGCCTCCTCGGCGAAAACCACCGCTTCATCCCGGTCTTTGCGAAAGTCGTCGGCGCGCGCATCGACGAGATTTCCATCGAGAACGTCGTCCGTCCCCACGGTCAGTCGAACTACGGGCTGGCACGGACGCTGAATGTCTTCATCGATCTCTTCTTCCTGTATTTCTTCACCCGTTACGCCGACAGGCCCATCCGCATTTTCGGCAAGGTGTCGCTGGGATTGCTCGGCATCGGCATCCTGATCGCTTTCGGCCTGCTCGTCGAATACGCCGCAACCGGCCGCCCGGTCGTGCGTGAACGAAGCGGCTGGTTCATGCTGTCCTCGTTCCTGATGCTCACCGCCGTGCAGGTGCTGCTGACCGGCATCCTCGCGGAGCTGCTCGCGCGCGTCTATTTCGCCCGCGACGATCGCACGTCCTACCAGATTCGCGGAGAGTGGCCGACGCCGGGCGCCTGATGTGCGGCATCTTCGGACAGTTCGCACGTGCCGGAGCCCTCGGCGGCATCGAGCCGCTCCTCGCGGCGACGAACCAGCTGTCCCATAGAGGCCCGGACGACGCGTCCTGGTGGAGCGACGGGCCGTTCTTCTTCGGCCACCGGCGGCTCTCGATCATCGACATCGAATGTGGCCAGCAGCCGATGGCCACGCCGGACGGTCGATACGTGATCGTCTTCAACGGCGAGATCTACAACTACGTCGAGCTGCGGCAGGAGCTTTCCGCGCTGGGCAGCACCTTCAGCACGGAATCCGACACCGAAGTCCTGCTGCGCGGATACGAGACCTGGGGCGTGAAGCTGCCGGAACGTCTCATCGGCATGTTCGCATTCGCGATCGCGGACCGGTCGCAGCAAAGCCTGTTTCTCGCGCGCGATCGTTTTGGCGAGAAGCCGCTGTTCCTGTCAGAGACGAACGGGGTCCTGAGCTTCGGGTCGGAGGTCCGGGCGCTCGCCGGATTGCCGCAGACGTCGCGGGAGATCGATCCGCAGGCGCTCGGCGAATACCTCTGCCTGAACTACGTGCCCGGCGACCGCACGATGCTGAGCGCGGTTCAGCGGCTGCCGGCGGCGGCGTGGCGGCTGGACTCGAGATCACACGTCACGGAAGGCGTCTACTGGCGTCCGCCCGCTGCGCGCAGCGGTTCCCTCGGCATGGAGGAAGCCGTCGGGCGCCTGACGAGCGCGCTGGACGACGGCGTCAGAATGGCGCTCCGCAGCGACGTGCCGGTGGCGTTGATGTTGTCGGGAGGTGTCGACTCGTCGATCGTCGCCGAAAGCGCGGTCCGGCAGGGGCGGCTCTCGTGCGCATACTGCCTCGATTTTCCCGCTGCGGGATTCAGCGAAGTCGACAAGGCTTCTGCCGTGGCAAAGCGACTTGGCGTCGAGCTGCGGCGCGTGGAACTGACTTCTGATGCGTTGAACAACTTCATGGAGCTCGTCCAGCACGCGGACGATCCCCTGGCCGATTCTTCGGCAGTGGCCGTGTGGACGCTCTCCGAGGCGATCGCCCGCGACTACAAGGTCGTCATCAGCGGCGACGGCGGCGACGAGTTGTTCGGCGGCTATCTCACCTACAAGGCCAGCGAGTTTCACCGCAGGCTGATCCGGCCGCTTCCGCACGGCGTCAGGCGGTTCATCGCCGGCGCCGCCGGGTGGATACCAGTCACGAGCGGCAAGGTGTCGACGACCTATCAAGCGATGCGCTTCATGCGCGCCGCACCGCTGGACACGGCGGAAGCGCACCTGACGTGGAATGGCACCTGGATGCCGCAGGACGCGGCGGCGTTCACGACGCTGCCCGCGGCGGCTGACGCGGCCCGGGGTGCGTTGCGCGGCCTCGCGGCCCGGTACGGGCTCGAGCGGGCGCCGAACACATCGGCGCTGCAGCGGCTGGACGCCGCCGAATACTTGACCAACGACATCCTGACGAAAGTCGATCGGATGACGATGGCGCACGGGCTGGAGGCGCGCGCGCCGCTGCTCGTGCCCGCAGTGGCGGATCTCGCCTTCTCGCTTCCGGACCATCTCAAGATCACGCTGGCCGGCCAGCCCAAACGGCTGCTGCGAGAGCTGGTGAAGCGGATCTACGGCCCCGAGCTGGCGCGCGCGCCGAAAAAAGGCTTCAGCATTCCGGTTCATGACTGGTTGCGTGGGCCGGCTCGAGCGCTCGCGAACGAGCTGCTCAGCCCGTCGGAGGTCAAGCGAACGGGCGTGTTGGACGCCGGCGCGGTTCAGCGCGCATGGATCACGCACCAATCAGGGAAGGCCCAGCTCGGATTCGAGCTCTGGGGCCTGATGGTGCTGGTGGCGTGGCATGGCGTCCGTGTCGCGACGCGACCAGTGGCCCAGGGCTCCGGGCTTCGGCGCGTGGACATTCCTCGAAAGCCCGAGGGCGCTAGCTGCGCGCGCTAATCTCCCGGAGGTAAGCGTCGCACCGCGACCGATCCGGTTTGGCGCACTCGTAGAAGCGATAAAACGAGATGCCGCGGCTGACGCCGAAGACCGCTACCCTGACGTCGTCGTAGAAGTAGCGCAGCACTTCCTCGATTTCCGCCGCGGTGTTGACGTGCTCGTACGCCATCAGCACGCCGTAATCGAGCCCGTAGCGCCAACGAAACTCGAGCCCGGTCGTCATCTTCCATCCGAGCGTCCACAACCAGGTGCCCTCGCTCGGTATCGAGACCCGCAGCGTCCCAGCTTCGTGCAGCAGCAGACCCGTTCGCGCGACGACCTCGGGCAGGTTGCAGATGTGTTCGAACACCGCAACCGATGTGATGCGGTCGTATCGCTGGCGCGGCGGGACCTCTGTCGTGTCAGCGTAGACATGGCGGATACGCGGCCGCATCGGCGAGCCCTCGAACAGCCCCGTGAACGGCTCGACGATGTCATAGGGTCCGACCGGCGGCTCGTAGGGAAGCTGGTTCAGCGTACCCGCGCCGATTTCAAGCGTGGTGCGAGGCGAACGATCGCGGCGCACGTCTTCGGCAACCCTGCGGTGCAACCAGGATTCCATCTTCGCGGCGGCGCTGTAGGCAGGCGTCTTTCCGCCGCGGTTCTCCCTGTATTGCGTCTCGTAGATCGCCGCAAACGCATCCGGGAGCGGCGGACGCACCTTGGGGAAGCTGCTGAACATTCAGCTTGACGCACCGGCTGAAACCGGCCGGCGGCGCCATTGCGCCACGAAAAACGGAAACGGCGTCTTCCCTGGAAGCGCGTTGAAGACGCGCTCCAGCGATAACAATGGACCGTCGATGACTGGTTTCAGGCGCTTCGGCACCCGCAGGACGAGGCTGTTGCAGATCAGGAAGTACGCGGGCCCGCCGCCGTAGGTTACGGAGACGCCTTCGAACACCCGTTCCGCCGACCGCAGCATGGCGTCGTGCGAGAGCGCGGCTTCGGTAGACGCTTCGAAGTAACGGTCGCGGCGGTACCAGGCGCGCCGCAGCGGTTCCAGCCAGCACTCGCGGTTGGGCTCGACCATCAGGAACAGACCGCCCGGGCGCAGCAGGCTGGCAACGTTCCCGATCACCTTGTCGAGGTCGTTGACGCAGTGGTGCAAGCCGCCAATCACGATGGCCGCGTCGAAATGTCGATCGACCTGGACCTGCTGGGTGAGATCCAGCCGGTGCGCCGGGCACCCCGTGGCGGCGGCATAGGCCCGACACGCTTCGTCCGAGATATCGAAGCCAACCGGCTTGACGCGGGGGAATCTCGCAAGCAGCTCCCGCGTCGTATACCCGCTGCCGGCCGCAAGATCCGCGACGTCGAGACCGTTGAGATCGATGCCCCTCAGCAAGGGGTCCAGGAAAAAGCGCCTGCGGTACTCGAGCGACGACTCATCGCCGTAGTGCGCATCGTAGTCGTCGTGGATCGTGTTGTAGTGATCGCGCTGAAGCGAGCTCGAAGGCGGTGAGGACGAAGACATGAATCAGGTGGCGGCCGCTGGCGGAAACGTGAAGTGACACTGCCAGCTGTTCGAGGTCCGGTGATACAGCCGTTCCGGCCGCCCTCCGGCGCGGGTTACCCACTCCTCCACTTCATCCTTCGACGGGTACCGCGCGAGGCTGGGCGTGAGCTGATCGTATACCACCGACTCGACGTCGCGGAACCGCAGGCGCTGCAGCATTCCAAGATAATCCCGCAGCGGAAGCGGCAACCCGGTGGCGCGCGCGATCCGGTTGACGCTGTGAATATAGGTCCACAATGCCGCCGCGAGTCCCCGGCTCACCCCGACGAGGACGGGCCGCGGCAGCTTCGGACCGATCCGCCGCAGCGGCCGGACGATCCTGAGGTACGTCTCGTTGCCCTCTTTTGCGTAGACCCATATCGCGACGAGATGGCGCTCCCGCACGGCGCGGCGGATTCCCAGAAGTCCGAGGACGGGATCGTCGAGGTGATGGATGACGCCGATGCTGACGACGACGTCGAACATCGGCGCCAGGGGCATCTCGATCGCCGAGCCACGCACGACGTGGACGTTCGAGTACTCCGTCGTCAGTCGCGCCGCCTGCTCGACCGACGAGCTGAAATCGAGACCGACCACCTCGCTCGCGCCCCAGCCGGCCATCACCCGCAGCCAGCGGCCCCCGCCGCACCCGACTTCGAGAATCCGGCGCCCGGCGAGTTGCTCCGGCGCCAGCCCCGAGAACTCCGCGAAAAGCTCCGCGGATCCCATGTAGCCGTCGAAGTCGTCGTAGCGCGCCCACTCGTCGCCAAATGCCTGAACGGTCGTCTTCTCGTCATCGCTGCGGTAGTCGCCGTACACGTGCGGCACGCCCCGAACGATGGCGTAGGCACGGCCGTCAGGCGCGCGCAGCGTGCCCGATTCGATCTCACCCTTCGGGGTCGTGCGTTCTACTGTGTCGAGGACGAGCGGACCACGCGAGAACGGACAGCAGAGCAGCGGAAGGAGCGACAGTTTCATCTACTGGATGAAACCTATCACGTGCGACGTGCGACGTGCGACGTGCGACGTGCTACGTGCGACGTGCTGACGTGCGGCGTGCTTCGCAGCACGCCGCACCGGGCAGGAGCTTGTTACCGCGTCATGAACACGGACTGCGTGTTGCGCCAGCCGCCGGACGCCGTCTTCGTCCACAACGTGACGTAGAGCGTCCGATTGCGCGGCAGGGCCGCGGCGGTGTACGACGTCGCCGTGATCTCGCCAGTATCCACGACGTCTTTTGCACCAGGCATCGATCCGACGTACAGGTAGTACACCTGGGCGTTCGAGATATGCGTCCACGTGAACATCTGCGACGTATACGACGCGATGGAGCCGGCCGCCGGCTGCACGAGCGCCGCACCATTCAGGTTGAACGCGAGCTCGCGTGAGCGCCAGCCGCTGGAGAGTTTCGTCCACATCTTGCTGAAGAGCTCGCGGGCCGCAGGCAGCGGAGGCGTCGGCCACTGGGTCTCGAGCGTCTCGCCCGTGTCGATCAGGTTCTTCGTGCCTGGGTCGGTGCCGAGATAGAGATAGTAGGCCTGCGCGCCGGTGATCGACGTCCACCTGAATCCCTGTCCGAGATCCGAGCCGTCGCTCGAGTTCGTCACGCGTGAGGAGTTCGACGTCTTGAACGGGACCTCCTCGTTCTTCCAGCCGCCGGCGAACTTCGTCCACAGCTTGGCATAATAGGTCCGTCCAGGCTCGAGACCTGTGACGAGATATGCCGTGTCCAGGATCTCACCGGTATTCACGACGTCCTTGGCGCCCGACGACGTACCGACATACAGGTAGTACGCCTGCGCGTCCTTGACCGCCGACCAGCGGAAGATCTCCCGCGCACTGACATCGCCCGCGCCTGCTCGTGGATAGAGCAGCAGCGCTGAGCTTGCCGAGTCAAAAAAGACTTCGTTGCTGTACCAGCCGCCCTGGATCTTCGTGTGAATCCGCGCGTAGAGACGCTGTCCGGCGGGCAACGCTCGCGCCGTGTACGACAGGTCTTTGACCTCGCCGGTGTCCACGACGTCCTTGGCGCCGGGCCGCGTCCCGACATAGAGGTAGTACGCTTCCGCCCCCGGGACCTCCGTCCACAGGAACGGCTGCGCGGCCGTCACGTTCTGCTCACCGTTCAGCGGCGTAATCAGCCTGGCAGGTCCAGGCATCGCCGGCATCATGAAATTCATTTCCGCGAACCGCCAGCCGTCGCGCTGCTTCGTCCAGATGCGCGCAAAATACATGCGATCGGTCGGCAACGAGGGAAGCGTGTATGAGGTCGCGGTGATCTCGCCGGTGTTTACGACATCCTTCGCACCGGATGTCGTGCCCACGTAAAGGTAATAAGCCAGCGCGTCGCTCACTGAGGTCCACTGCAGAAGCTTGGACGTCAGCCGTCCGTCAGCACCAGGCATCGTCAGGAACGTCGACGGCGGCTGGAGCGGCGGCGGTGGTGGCGGCGGAGGCGTTGTCGGTGGCGGCGGCGTCGGTATCGTCGTCGAGCCAACCAGAACTTTCAACTCGACCGACATCGGGCTCATCAGGGCTTTGGTCGAATACGCCTGGACCGCGAAGAAGTAGGTCTTGCCCGTCGTGAGGCTGACGATATTCGCCGACGTCACCTTGCCGACGTCGAGGCTATGCGTGTAAACGCCGGAGGCTGTGCCGTAGTGCACGACGTAGCCAGCCAAATCGGCTTCCTTGTTCGGGTCCCACGCGATGGTCACGCTCTGCGCCGAGGCCGTGCCGGCCATCAGCAGCAGGAGTGCCGCGAGGAAAGTCGATTTGCTCAATAGGCGATTCATGGGCGTAACCCCCCGTCACCGGGAACGACGACACTGGTAGCGGGCCCGCCATGGGGCACCGTCTCCAGCCCGACAATCCGCAAGGAGAGTGCCGAATCAGGAATGAGCAGAACACGCGGGAAATCATGGGAAATTCGACGCCGGCGGTGAAGGGCGCGGGAAATTCCGGCTCGAATCTTTTCTGCGGTGCTACAGATTTGTAAGGGCTTACGGTGCGGAGAGTTGCGGCGAATCAGTGGTTTGCGGGCGGGTGCGGATCCGTGAAGCGCCGGTTCTGGACCCACCCAGACATGACATCGGCCGCATTCTGCGCGGCCCACAACGCCAGCAAGGCGGTGTAAATCAGCAAATACGCGTGGTACATCAGCCGAAACTCGGGTATCACCGCCGCGGCCTCCAGCAGGAGTCCAATCGCCGCCACACTGAGCGTCGCGAACATCAGCGCGAGGCGGCTCCCGTTCCGGCGCCAGCTCAAAGCAGACGCCGACAAAACCGCCAGATACAGCAGCGTGAGCCAGATCCCGTTGATGCGCACTCCCGGTAAGGCAAGCAGTCGCGCGGTTGACTGGTGCTCGGTCTCTCCGCCCGGCTCGGCGAACATGCCCTTCCCGGCGGCGGCGAGTTTCGACGAATAGATCCCGATCATCTCCCCTGGGTACTGTCTCCAGAGACTCCAGTAGTACCGAAACAGCGCGCGCTCGTAGTCCGGTCCGAGGTACGTCGCCTCGGGGATCATCCGGCGTGCAAGCGCCAGCCCGGCCTCGTCACTCCATTGGATGCCTTCGCGACGACTGAGGTCGCTCGGCGGAAGCGCAAGACCGAGCACCAGCGGGTGTGCGACAACGTGATGCGTCCTGTTCGTGTGCGGCCCGTCCGGTATCAGGGGTCGAATCAGCAGCCAGCTGAAACTGGCGTAGCCGACCGCAAAGCAGGCGACAGCTCCGAGCGAGAACGGAAGGAGGAAGCGACGCGGCTCGCGCCGCGTGACAACTCCCGCATTGATGAGAAAGAAGAGGACGTAAAGCGGCAAGTGGCTGCTTCGCATGTTCGCGCAGAAAGCGGTGAACACACCCAGGCCGGCCGACAACAGCAGCACAACCCTCGCGGAGGCGGGCGGGTGCCGGAACAGCATCGCGTAAAGGCCGGCGAGCCCGAGCAGCATCGGCGCGAGAAATGGATAGACCGTGTACTGCAAATGTCGCAGATCCTGCAGGACGTCGGTGCAGATCAGCATGGCGAGCGCGGCAAACACGACGGACCCGCCGTTCAGCAGAAGCGCGTAGACGAACGCGGCAACGAGCGCGAGCCTGAGGCCGCCGAACACGCGGCCAAGTCCTCCAGGTGACAGCCGCGGAAACAGCTTCAGCGCCCACGTCATCGTGAGCATCAGCGAGTTCTCGTTGTTCAGAGCCGCGCGATCGACGCTCGTGCAGTAAGCGTCCGCTGTCCCCGCGACTTCACGGATGATGTCCGGAAGCGGCATCCTGACGAGCCGTCGATCCTTGGCGATCGAGGCGGCGAGGTCGTATCGGCTCGAGACCTGGCCTTTCTTGCCGCAGTATGCGTCGGCAACGGCCAGGTGAAGCGAGAGCGCCGAATGGCCGTCCGAGGACCATGCTGGACGGCTGAAGAAGGCGTCGCGATGAATGACGGCTGCGAAGGCGACTACGACGAACAGCCAGAGGATCGCCGACGCCGCGGATCGGTTCGAGGAGGTGAAGAAGATACTGCGCAGAGAAGTTCAGCGCTGGCCCGGCGGCATGGTCACCGGCGTCGCCTGCCGTGACAGGCGCGCGAGATCCTCGTCCACCATCATCTTCACGAGCCGTGTGAAGTCCACTTCGGGAATCCACCCGAGCTTCGTGCGCGCCTTGGTGGCATCGCCGATCAGATGCTCGACTTCGGCGGGCCGCAGCAGCGCCGGATCCAGCCGGACGTGCCGCTGCCAGTCGAGACCGGCGTGCCCGAACGCGGTCTCCACGAGATCGCGAACCGAATGGGCAATCCCGGTTGCGATCACGTAGTCGTCCGCGTTCTCCTGCTGCAGCATCATCCACATCGCGCGCACGTAATCGCCGGCAAAGCCCCAGTCACGATACGCGTCGAGGTTTCCGAGCGAGAGCGATTCGGCGAGCCCGAGCTTGATGCGGGCGACGCCATCCGTCACCTTGCGCGTCACGAACTCGAGGCCGCGCCGCGGCGACTCGTGGTTGAACAGGATGCCCGAACAGGCAAAGAGGCTGTAGCTCTCCCGGTAGTTGACCGTGATGTAGTGCCCGTAGACCTTCGAGACGCCGTACGGACTGCGAGGATAGAACGGGGTCAGCTCGGTCTGCGGCACTTCGCGGACCTTGCCGAACATCTCGCTCGACGAGGCCTGATAGAGGCGGATGGACGAGTCGACCTGGCGGATCGCCTCGAGCACGCGGGTGACGCCCTGCGCGTTGAACTCGCCGGTGAGCATCGGCTGATCCCATGACGCGGGGACGAACGACATCGCGGCGAGGTTGTAGAACTCGTGCGGCTTGACCGACTCGATCACCCGGATGATCGACAACTGGTCGAGCAGATCGGCGGGACGGAGCGCGATCTGATCGAGCAGGTGCTCGATGCGCCAGAGATTCGGGGCACTCGAACGGCGGACGACGCCGGTGACTTCGTAGCCCTTCGACAGCAGCAGCTCGGCGAGATAGGAGCCATCCTGGCCGGTTACACCGGTGATAATCGCGCGCTTCTTCATGGTTCGTGGTTCGAGCCTCCCAGGAACGGGTGATTGTAGCATGGTACACTCAACGCTCTTCCCGAGCCACGCGCCGGATACATGCCTGCTCGATCGGTGCTGACACATGCGGTGCAGCGCATCGCCATCCTCGCGGTCCTGCTGACCTGTCTGCTGCTCCTCTGGATCGGCGCGCAGACGCCGATGCAGGTTGCAGTGCTGCTCGCGATCGTCGCCGCCGCATCGCTTCGTCCGGCCGAAGTCGTGCTCGCGACGGTCGCCGCCGTGCCCGTTGTCAGGCCGGTGCTCGCGGCGGCGGGGTTGTTCACAGGCGCCACCGCCGAGCTGTTGGTGACGGCAACGGTCTCGGGGTGTCTCCTTCGAGCCCTCGTCGGCGACCGGACAAGGCGCCGGAAGGAGTCCCGCCGTGGCGCGCCGCGGCGATCGTGCTCGCCGCCGTCGCGGCCGCCTCGCTGCTCGTCGAGCTTGCGGCGCTTCGCGTGCTCATCTCACCGCAGTTGTTCTGGCCGACCTTGTGGTCCGAGATTGCGAGCTACGCGAGCCGCGGCCGGATGGATCTCGCCGGCCGGTTCTCACCTGTCCCGGCGGCGCTGGCGATCTTCACAGGCTCTCTGTTCTTCGCGGCCGTCAGCGCGCTGCCCGGACGATCGATGGTCGCGACCCGGCTGCTCAAGATGTTCGTCGCGGGCGCCACCGCGTGCGCCCTGCTGAACATCGCGCGATTCGCGGGCGCCGTGCTGCGCTCCGACGCGCCGCTGCAGGCACTGCCGCAGCTGCTGCGCTCGGTGCGCATCAGCGTCGCCTTCGATGATGTGAACGCCGCCGGGTCGTTCTTCGTTCTCGCGGCATTCACGGCCGCGGGTCTTGCTGTCGCAGAGGTCTGGGGCCCGGGGCCGGAGACCGGAAGAACGCAGGCCAGACGCCGCCTGGCCACGTCTGCGTGGATAGCGGCCACCTGTCTCTGTGGTGTCGCGCTCTGGCTGTCGGGATCGCGAGCGGCGTTTCTCGCCGGCCTCGCCGCGGCCGGACTCTGGCTCACGTGGCACGGCGGACGTCTCGCGCGGCGCGTGCTCCCCGCGATGGCGGTCGCCGCGCTGCTCGGGATCTGGGCGTTTCCAAATCCTATCGTCGATCGCAGCGCCGTCGGGGCGATGTCGATCCGGATGGAGCTCGCGCGGGTCTCGTTCCGGCTGCTCGCCGACGCGCCGGTGTTCGGCATCGGCATCGGCCGGTTCTATTTCCAGTCGGGCGGCGAGATTCAGGATGCCGCGGTCCGTGCCATCTACCCGCGCGAGAACGCGCACAACAACTTCCTGCAAATCCTCACCGAGCTGGGAGTGGTCGGCCTCGCGACCTTTGCCGCGGTGCTGGCATCGCTGGCGGTCCGGGCCCGCGCCACTCCTCCGGCATCGGCAGCCGCCGGCGCGACGATGGGAGCCGCGGCGTTTCTCATCACCTGTCTCGCGGGACATCCGCTTCTCACGCCGGAAGTGTCGCTGTCGTTCTGGGCCTTGCTGGCGGCGATCGCCGCAGGGATGAATCGCGACGAATCGAACTGGCGATCGATCGCGGTGATGGCAATCGTCCTGCTCGTCGCGTCGATGCCGTTCCGCATCGCGCACGAGACACGGACCGTGAACCTGGGCCGGGTCGCGTACGGGCTCGCGGACTGGGAGCACGATGCTCAGGGCGACGCCTTCCGCAGACTGACACCACGGGTAACGTTGTTCGTCCCGGCCAGCGCGACGAGCATCGAACTTCCGTACAGACTGGTGGGCGACGGAGGACCAGTGACGGTCGAGGTGACCTTCGCCGGCCGCAGCGCCGATCGCCTGCTCGTCGCCGACACCGCGTGGCGGACCTTCCGCATGACGCTGATCAAGAGACAAGACGACGCGCCGTTTCTGCCCCTCGAGCTGCGCGTGTCCTCGGGCGACGCGTCTCTCGTCGGGCTCGGCCGGCTGGTCGTCCATCGCAACCCGCCTCCCCCACGATGAGCGAACCGGAACTGGATTGCCTGGTCATCGGCGCCGGGGTCGTCGGTCTCGCCGCGGCCGCGGAGATTGCCATCGCCGGCTACTCGGTCGTGGTCGTCGATCGCCATCGCCGCGCCGGCATGGAAAGCAGCACGCACAACAGCGGCGTGATCCACGCGGGGCTGTACCTATCCGGCCGGATCGCTGAAGGCCGAGCTGTGCGTCGAGGGCGCGGCACGGATGTACCGTTTGTGCGAGGCGCTGCAGGTGCCGTGCGATCGCTGCGGCAAGCTGGTCGTCGCGACGACCGCATCAGAGCTGGCGGCGCTCGACGCGCTGCGGATCCGCGGAACCGCAAACGGCGTCGCCGGTCTCGAGATCGTCGACCAGGCCTTCGCGTCCGCGCGCGAGCCGCGCATCCGCTGCGCCGGCGCGCTGTGGTCGCCGAACACCGGACGCGTGGACGCGAGCACGCTCGTGAACGTGCTGCTGCGGCAGGCGCAGAAGGTCGGCGTCATCTTCCTGAACCACAGCCGCGCGATCGAAGGCGGCCCGGCGACCGGCGCCTTCGACGTCCGCCTCGAGCGCGAAACGCTGTCGCCGCGGGTCGTGATCAACGCCGCGGGCCTGTATGCGGACGAAGTCGCCGCCGCGCTCGGCGGAGAGCGCTTCCGAATCTACCCGTGCCGCGGCGAGTACGCCGAGCTCAAGCCGTCCCGGCGCGACTGGGTCAACGCTCTCGTGTATCCGCTGCCGCACCCGTCGGGCCACGGCCTTGGCGTGCACCTCACGAAGACCACTGGCGGCAACGTCCTGCTCGGACCGACCATCAGGTATCAGGAGCGGAAGGACGATTACGAGGACGACCGCCTCCCGCTCGAGGCCTTCGTCGAATCAGCGCAGGTGTTTCTGCCATCGCTGACCAAGGAAGACGTCACGTATGGGGGCAGCGGGATCAGGGCGAAGCTGCATCCGCCCGACGAGAGCTTCGCGGATTTCCTCCTGCGCCGCGACGCCAACCACCCACGTCTCATCCATGCCGCAGGCATCGATTCGCCAGGGCTGACGTCGTGCCTGGCGATCGCGGTGCGGCTCAGGGCGCTGGTTCAGGAGTTGATTGATTGATGAGATACCGCCGCAGCGCGTCCTGCCAGGTGGGCATGACGATCCCGTGCGATGCCAGCCGCGCGTTCGACATCGCGCAGTAGCGCGGCCGCGGCGCCTTGAGATTCGCTGACTGCAGCGTGATCGGTTTGAGGCGCGCGGGGCGGCCCAGTATCCGTCCCGCTTCCTCGGCGATCTCGGCCCAGGTTCCGGCGCCCGAATTGACGCAGTGATAGAGGCCGGGGGGAACGCCTCGCTCGAAAAGCGCGCGCGTCGCCCGCGCGATGTCCGCGGTGTAGCTGGGCGACACCGTCCTGTCGGCGAAGACCGGCACCTCGTCGCCGTGTTCGATCTGCTTGACGATGCCGTGGACGCTGCCCTTCTCCACGGCGCCGGGCGCGACCTCTCCAAACAGGCTCTCGACGCGCAGGATGCTGGCGTGAGCGTATCCGGCTGCCAGCCATTCTCCGAGCAGCTTCGAGAGGCCGTAGAAGCTGTGCGGGTGCGGCTCGTCCTCTTCGGTGTAGGGACGCGTGGCTTCGCCGTCGAACACGAAGTCGGTGCTGTAGTGCACGACGCGGCACGCGGACTCCGCCGCCGCCGCGACGATCGCGCGGACGCCCAGAGCATTCACCGCCAGGGCTGGCGCGGCGTGGCTCTCGGCGCCGTCGACGTCGTTGTAGGCGGCGCAGTTGACGATCAGCTCGGGCCGGATCTCGCGCACCGTCCGGCGGACCGCATCGGCATCGGTGATGTCCAGCTCGCCGTGTCCGAGGGCGCTGACGTCCACGTCGCGTGCGAACTCGCGCGCGATGGCGGTCCCGAGCAGACCGCGGGCGCCGGTGACGAGCACCCGCGTCACTGGCGCAGCGCGTCCGCGAGCGTGCGCACGACCGCGTCCTGCTGCTCTTCGGTCAGCTCGCCGTAGATCGGAAGCGCCAGGGTGGAATCCGCGGCCGCTTCCGCTTCCGGGAAGTCGCCGCCCACGTAGCCGAGCGGGGCGAAGCACTCCTGGAGGTGGAACGGCACCGGGTAATAGATCTCGGTGCCGATGCCATGCGCCGTCAGGAACGCGCGCACGCGGTTGCGGTCAGGCACCCTGACGATGAACTGGTTGTAGATGTGGAAGTATCCGGGCGGTTCGACCGGCAGCGTGACGAGCGACCCGAGCCCGTGCTGCTCGAACAACCGCCGGTACCGATCCGCGTTCGCCCGCCGCCCGGCGGTCCACGACGACAGGTGCGGCAGCTTGACCCTGAGCACCGCTGCCTGAATCGCGTCGAGCCGGAAGTTGCCGCCGATGCGCTTGTGAAAGTAGCGCGGCTCCGCGCCGTGGTTCCTGAGCAGGCGAATCTCGTGCGCGAGCTTCTCGTCGTTCGTCGTGACGAGCCCGCCATCGCCGAACCCGCCGAGGTTCTTGCTGGGGAAGAACGAGAAGCAGCCGACGTCGCCGATCGTGCCGGCCTGGCGTCCGTTGCAGGTGGCGCCAATCGCCTGGCAGGCATCTTCGATGACCGGGATGCCCGCTTCGGCTGCGACCGAGAGCATCGGATCCAGATCGGCGCAGAGGCCGTACAAGTGCACCGGCAGGATGGCTCTGGTGCGCGGTGTCAGCGCCGCGCGAACGGCGGCGGGGTCGATGTTGTAGGTGATCGGATCGATGTCGACGAGCCGCGGCGTGGCGCCGAGGCGGGCCACGCAGCCGGCGGACGCGAAGAACGAGTAGGTGCTGGTGACGACCTCGTCGCCCGGACCGATCCCGAGCGCCATCATCGCCGCCAGCAGCGCGTCGGTGCCCGACGAGACCGTCACGGCCTCGGCGACGCCCAGGTAGTTCGCGAGCTCCTGCTCGAGCGCCTCGACCTCGGCGCCCATGATGAAGCGCTGGCTGTCGCACACGCGCGCGATCGCGGCGAGCAGCTCGTCGCGCAGCGGCCGATACTGCGCCTGCAGATCGAGCAGCGGAACGGCGATGCGTACGTCTGACTTCATCGAACGACGATGACCGGCTCGCCCCAGACGGCGAGATCGTTTCGCAGGTCTCCTTCTTTTTTCGGCTGGCTGGAGAGGGTGTTGAGGATCACGTCCACCTCTTCCCCGCCGTAAGCCGACACGTCCACCCAGACGGGGATCCAGCGCCGATCGGCGGGGCTGCCGAACGGATCGACATGCTGCGAGAAGAGCGGATCGTAGGCGCGGCCGTCCGACACGCCGACGGTGAAGAGGACGCCGTCCCCCTCCTTCTCCCAGGCCTCGGGCTTGAGCCCGACCGCAACGTTGAGCCACCCGTCCTCAGGGACGCGAACCTTCCAGGTCAAACGCGATCCCAGCACCGGGGCGACGGAAATCGCGCGCTTCGTCTCGCCGTTCAGCGTCACGTCCGCGACGGTGAACAGGCCGGGCTCCGGCCGCTTCTGCAGGCTGTCGAACGCCGTAATCATGTCCGCGCGCTCGCCGCCTCGGCTGCATCCCGCGAACACCAGCGCAGCAAGCACGGCGGCGCCCGCCGCCCGATGACGCTTCATCATTTGCCTAACTTATCACGCTACCGGCGCCGCTCTTTGACCGCGGCCCGCGTCTCGCGTTCCGTCTCGCGTCGCTTGATCGTCTCGCGCTTGTCGTGGTCCTTCTTGCCGCGGGCGAGGCCGATCGACACCTTGACGTGCCCGTTGCGGAAGTACATGCGCGTCGGCACGAGCGTCATCCCGCGCTCGACGGTCTTGCCTATCAGCTTGCGAATCTCCTGGCGGTGCAGCAGCAGCTTCCGCCGCCGGGTGGGTTCGTGGTCGGAGTAGCCGCGATGGCTGTAGGGCGTGATGTGCACGTTGTAGATCCACACCTCGGCCCCCTCGACACGTGCAAAGCTGTCGCGCAGGTTGATGTTGCCCTCGCGGATCGACTTCACTTCGGTGCCGAGCAGCACGACGCCCGCCTCGAAGGTCTCGAGGATGTGGAAGTCGTGGAAGGCCTTCCGGTTCTCGGCGATGTTCTTCTGCGCCTGTTCGCGCTCTGTCCTGTTCAAACTCTGACCCTTCGGCTCGCTACGCTCGCTCAGGGCCATCGACTCGCTCCGCTCGCTCAGGGCAGAGCAGGCCAGACGGGCCGCGAGCTGCACCGCAGCAACGAGGCTCGACGGATCGGCAACGCCCTTCCCCGCGATATCGAACGCCGTCCCGTGGTCGACCGACGTCCGGAGGATCGGGAGCCCCAGCGTCACGTTGACCGCCCTCCCGAACGCCACCAGCTTGATCGGAATGAGCCCTTGATCGTGATAGCACGCGATCACGGCGTCGAACTCGCCGCGCATGGCGCGTCCGAAGATGGTATCAGCAGGGAACGGCCCGTGGACGTCGATGCCGCGCGCGCGGCAGGCGCCGATCGCGGGCGACAGCACCTCGCGCTCTTCCGTCCCTATCAGGCCCTGCTCCCCGGCATGCGGGTTCAGCCCGCACATCGCCAGCCGCGGCGAGGCGACGCCAAACCGGGGCAGCTCGGAGGCGGCGAGGCTGATGGTTTCTTCGACCCTCTCACGCGTCAGCGCCGACGGGACGCGCGCCAGCGGCAGGTGGACGGTGGCCAGCACGACTTTCAGCTGGTCGGCGTAGAACATCATGCGGACCCGCGGCGCGCCGGTCAGCTCGGCGAGCAGCTCGGTGTGTCCGGGCCAGCGCAGCCCGGCGGCGGCAAACGCTTCCTTGTTGATGGGCGCCGTCGCGATCGCGTCGATGCGGCCCGCCTTCGCGTCTTCGACGGCGCGCACGATCGCGTCGTAGGCGGCGCGGCCGGCGGTCGCCGTCACGCGTCCGCGCTCGAACGCCTTCAGCTCCGCCTCGCTGTGCGGCCCATACAGGACCGTCTCGCACAGCTCCTTGATCCGTGGATCCTCGTGAACCTTGCCGGCGATCTCGGGCCCGATGCCGGCGGGATCGCCGACGGTGATGCCGATCCTGGCGCGCCGGATCATTTGCGGCTGCCGCACCCGCCGGCGCCGCACGACCCGCAGCCGGATTCGCCGCCCGGGCCGGTCGGATTGCTGCAGCTGCCGCAGCCGCCTTCGTCCGCGCATCCGCCGTGCTTCACGCCCTTGCCATTCGGCAGCTCGTAGCGAAGGCAGCACTTCAGGCGTCCGCACATGCCCGACAGCCGGGACGGATTCAGGCTGAGGTTCTGCTGCTTCGCCATCCGGATCGAAATCGGCTCGAACGACTGCAGCCACGTCGTGCAGCACAGCGGCCGGCCGCACGATCCGTAGCCGCCCAGCATGCGGGCCTCGTCGCGGACGCCGATCTGTCGCATCTCGATCCGCGTGCGGAAGTGGGCGGCCAGATCGCGCACCAGCTCGCGGAAGTCCACCCGCCCTTCCGCGGTGTAATAGAAGATGAGCCGGGAGCCGTCGAAGACCTGCTCGACGCGCGCGAGCTTCATCGCCAGTCCGCGCTCGCGGATCTTCAGCAGGCAGATGCGGTGGGCGTCCTGCTCGCGCTGCTGCTGTTTCAGGCGCGTGACGATATCGTCGCGGGTGGCGCGGCGGATGACGCGCGCCTCGCCGTCCTCGGCGGGGAGCTTGCGCGCCGCGATGGCCGGGATCGCCCTGGTCACCGTGCCGACCGCCGGCCCTTCAGGTGTCTGGACCACCACCGTGTCGCCGGGGACAACCGGGGCCTGCTGCGGCGGCTGTTCGTCGAGCGCGAGGTCTGGAAGTAGAAAGGTGTAGGTGCGGCCAACCGGCGTGAACTTCACGCTCACGTGCGGGCGTTGCTGCCCTGCGCTCATGGGGAGGCCTCTATGTGAACCCTTCGCGGGAAGGGGACGGATTTACAACTGAAACGCGATCCAGTCGGCGACGATCTTCGGGCTGGCGTTGCGATCCAGCGCGGCCAGCGCGCGCTCCACCGCGGCGAATGCTCCCAGCGTGCGCTCGCCGTCGAACGACTTCAGCAGCCGGCTCAACTCCGCCTTCAGGTCGGCATTCGCCAGCGTCCGCTCGTCCGCGCTCGATCGCAGCGCACCGAGATCGCGGAGCATCGACGCCAGCGCCCGAAGCCGCAGCCCGAGGCCGTCGCGATCGACGCTGCCGCGGCCGGCCGCCGCCAGCGCTTTCGCCGCATCGAGACGCCGGCGCGGATCCTTCGAGGCCGCCGCACCCTCGAGCAGTTGCACGGCCGCGTCGCGGGCGTCGGCAAAATCCTCCGATGCCCCCTCGAGCGCGGCGCCGACGCTGCCGTCGGCCGCGGACGCCGCGGCGTGCGCCGGTCCCGGCTCGTACCCGTGCGATGCGATCAGCACCGCGGCGACGTCACCCGGCGACAGGCGGCCGAACCGCAGGCGCTGACAGCGTGAGCGGACGGTCGGCAGCAGCATGTCCGGCCGCGACGTGACCAGCACGAACATCGATCCCGACGGTGGCTCCTCGAGCGTCTTCAGCAGTGCATTCTGCGCTTCCGCGACCATCGCGTCGGCGTCGTCCACGATGACGACACGCCGGCGTCCCTCGAATGGCCGGTAGGCGGCGCGGTCGATCGCCTCGCGAGCCTGATCGACCTTGATCGTCCCCGTGTCGCCCGGCTCGATCAGCAGCACATCCGCGTGCACGCCACGCGCGATGCGTTTACACGACGAACAGGCGCCGCAGGCATCCGCGCCATCGAGTCCGGCAAATGGCGCCGGCTGGAGGCAGTTGATCGCCTGAGCGAGAGCCACGGCGGCGGTCCGTTTCCCCACCCCGCCCGGCCCGTCGAATATCAGGCTTGGCGGCAGCGTTCCGCGCCGCGCCGCGGCGGCGATCAGTTCGAGCAGGTGCGCGTGGCCGGCAAGCTCGCGAAACCCCACTATAAATCACCTGCCGCCGCCCGGCGGACGGCCGGCCGGTTTCTTTTCGTTACGCTTTCGCTCTTCCTCTTCCTTCTTTTTCTTCTCTTCCTCTTCCTTTTTCTTGTCGTCGCCGCCGAACAATTTCGACCAGAACCCCTTCTTTTTCTTGGGTTCCTCGGGTTTCGCGGCCTGCCCTTTCTCCTCGGGCTTCGACTCCTCGCGGGTCACCGCAATCGAGCCGGACGTGCTGGCGGCTGGCGGCAAGGTGCCGACTTCGCCCACCGACACGGGCTTCCCGACGTCCTTGCCGAAGATTCCGGCGAGCTTCTCCGCGAAGCTGTGCCCCGGATGCAGCGGGCACATCGTCGTCGGCTGTGTGCCGCGGACGAAGTACTCGGTATAAATCAAGGACCGGTTTTCTACGAACCCGTCGTTGGAGACGACCGGCACCGAGCTGCAGCCGTCGTTCGGCAGCTTGCCGGAAAGACGGCAGACGCTCACGCCGGTGACGTTGGCCGGACGCTCGAACCAGTCCGGCTTCGAGCCGCGAGACGCCGTCTTCATGAACGACGCCCACATGGGGACGGCGAGCTCGCCGGCGTAGCCGTTGGCGATGATGCTCTTCGGCTGATCGAACCCGACCCACACGCCGGTGACGATGTGCGGGGTGAAGCCGACGAACCAGGCGTCGACGTAATCGTTGGTCGTTCCCGTCTTTCCGGCAGCCGGATACGAGAAGCCGGCCTGACGCGCGCGATACGCGGTGCCCGAGTTGATGACGTCGGTCAGCATGCTCGCCATCAGGAAGGCGGTCGACTCGCTGACGGCCCGATGCGACTCTCCCTCGTCGGCAAACAGCACGGTCCCTTCGCTGTCCTCGACCCGGCGGATGAGGACGGGCGTGCGGACCACGCCGGCGTTTGCGAAGGCGCCGTAGGCGGCGGTCAGCGCGCTCAGCGTCACCTCGCTGGTGCCGAGCGCCAGCGACGGAACGCTTGGCGGCGTGCCGACGTTCAGCTTCTCCGCGAACCCGACCGCGTTCGGAATGCCGACCGTGTTGAGGAGCTGCACCGCGGCGCGGTTGCTCGACATCCGGAGCGCCGAGCGCAGCGTCATCTCGCCCGCCGTCGAATGCTCGTCCTCCGGCAGCCACTCACCCTGCAGCGTCAGCACCGGATCGTTGAGCTTCGTGATCATCGACGCCGGCGACTGCCCTGCCTCGATCGCCGCCGCGAACACGAACGGCTTGAAGGCCGAACCGGACTGGCGCTTCGCCTGCGTCGCGCGGTTGAACCGGCTCTCGCCGAAGTCCCGGCCGCCGACCATCGCGACTACCTGCCCCGTTTTCGGGTCCATGGCAAACAGCGCCGCCTGCAGGTAATCGGGCGCCTCGCCTTCCTTCGGCGGCCCATGCTTGCCGCGCGGCGGGTACTTGAAGCCGCGGCGTTTCTCGACGTCCTGCAGCCCTTCTTCGAGGAGTTTCTCCGCCGAGCGCTGCAGGTCCGCGTTCATCGTCGTGTAGACGCGAAGCCCGCCCTGGTAGACGCGCTGCCACCCGAAGCGCTCGACCAGGTCGCGGCGAACCTGCTCCTTGAAGTAGAGCCCGAACGTCTCCTTGATCTCGAGCGCGTTCGTCAGCTTGACGGCTGCCTTCTTTTCGCGATCCGCAGTCGGCTGATCAATCGCGCCCGACGACACCATCGTCTGCAGAACGATGTTGCGGCGCCCGATCGCGCGATCGAGGTTGACGGTCGGCGCGTAGCTGGAGGGCGACTGGATCAGCCCGGCGAGAAGCGCCGCCTCGGCGACGTTCAGTTCGCTCGCGCCTTTGCCGAAGTAGCCTCGCGATGCCGCCTCGACTCCGTACAACCCGTCGCCGAAGTAGACCTTGTTGAGATACAGCTCGAGGATCTCCTGTTTCGTATACAGGCTCTCGATGTAAGTGGCGAGGACGACTTCCTTCAGCTTGCGCCGGTACGTCTTGTCGCGGCTCAAGAAACTCTGTCGAGCGAGCTGCTGGGTGATCGTGCTGCCGCCTTCGGCGCGCCGCCCCTCCTGCACGTTGCGGAGAACGGCGGCGCCGACGCGAATCGCATCGACCCCGGTGTGATCGAAGAACCGCTGATCCTCCACCGACAGCACGGCGGCGATGAGGTTCCGCGACATCCGTTCGAGCGGGACCTCGATCCGCTGCTCCTTGAAGATCGTGAAGACCGGGCGATCCTCGGCGTCGAATATCGTCGTCGACTGCGCCATGTCGCCAAGGCCGCGCACGGCCTCGCGATCCGGCAACCCGGCTGTAATGTCATAGCTGAACCAGGCGACGACACCAAAGGTTACAAAGACGATGAGGGCAAGCGCGCAGACGAACGCGATGAGGGCGGTCGGCCGTCCCGAGAAGACGTTGGTGATGGAAGAAACCCGCCGCAGGATCGCTCGCATAATCAAGAGGATCGACGCAAGATGCGCGCCTGACGAGCTACGGGTGACGTGCGCGCGAAATGGACGCCGATGTCCTCTATTATCCGTTGCTTGCGGGTGAGGCAGCAAGCGCGCGAGCGACGCCCGCGCCGGGCTGTAGATCGGCAGGTACCATTAATGGGCACCGCCGTCGCCAGCCATGACAATTGACGCGCGCTGGCCGGTGACCTTCGTGTATGCCGCCGCGACCTCATCGGCGGCGGCGCGCGCTCTCGCCGCCGATGCGAGTGCGACGATTGCGCCGCCGAATCCGCCGCCGGTCAGCCTCGCGCCGTAAATGTCCTGGACGCGCGTCGCGATTTCGACGAGCGCGTCTATTTCCGGCACCGACACCTCGAAGTCGTCCCGCATCGACGTGTGCGACTGCACGAAGAGTCTGCCTGCCCGCGCGAGATCGCCCGTCCGGAGCGCGTCCACGGTCTCGAGCACGCGGCGGTTCTCGGTCACCACGTGACGGGCGCGCCTGGCGAGGACGTCCGGCAGTCCTGCACGCTCGATCATGTCCTCGTCCGCGTCGCGCAGCTCCCGGACACCGAGCGCGGCGGCGGCCTCTTCACATTCGCGGCGCCGCTGCTTGTATCCGCCGTCCGCGTGACGATGCTCGATGCCGGAGTCGATGACGATGACCGCGGCGGCGTCAGGGATGGGGACGTGCTCGAACTCCAGGCTGCGGGTATCGAGGAAGAGTGCGGAGGACAGGGTCGCCAGACTACACGCCATCTGGTCCATGATCCCGACCGGCGCGCCGACGAACTCGTTTTCAGCGCGCCGTGCCGCGCGCGCGAGGTCGACATCGCTCAACGGCAGTCTGAAGACGCTCCTGAGCGCACGTCCCAGCGAGATCTCGAGCGCGGCGCTCGACGACAGTCCGCTGCCTACCGGCACGTCGGATTCGATTCGCGCGCAGAAGCCGCTGGCGAGGCCGATCGGCGCCAGGACGACGGTCATGCCCTTGACGTAGTCGCTCCAGTCGCCATCCCGGGATTCGCGGCCAAGCTGGTACTCGACGGGCGGCCGGCCCGGAAACGCAGCCGACCACACGCGTATCGATCGCCCGCTCGCCGGCGCCATCTCGACGCGAGTCGTCTGCGCGATTGCCGTGGGCAGGACGAAGCCCCCGTTGTAATCGGTGTGCTCGCCAATCAGGTTGACCCGGCCGGGCGCGGTCGCGCGGAACTCTGGCTCCAGCTGGAAAAGCGAGGCGAACGAAGGCAGCGGCGTCACACGGGACCTCAGATTGTGTCCTGCGCCGGAACAGCCGGTGGGCTGAAACGAAACATCGCCTCTAACTCCCTGATCTGCACAGCTTACGGCGAAAACCCGGATCGAGCGTGTTCCAAAGCCGAAACACGCCGCGACGTGAACGATTCTGTAACCGCACGCGGATTCGCGCAAACAGCACGAACCGTTCTGCTTGCGGCTGATTCCGTCGCTCGCTGAGATTCGGACCGCTCCTTGCCTCAACCGCGCCGGGATACATCCATCTTCAGGAGCAGGTGATGCGACGTTTTGGGATTGTTGTTCTTCTGGCTCTCGCCACGATGTGGCCGGCCGCGCCGCAGGGGCAGCGCGGGACTACGTTGTCGGACGACGTCCGGGCGGCGCTCGCGAGCGGGCGATCCGCGCGCGTGATCGTCCAGGCCGATGAGCCTGCACTGAAGACGCTAGGGACGCGTTTCGGCCGAGGGTTGCGGCGCCGGTTGTCGAACGCAATGTCGGTCGATGTCAGCCCGCAGGATCTGCGCACGCTGATCGCCGAAGGGCGCGCCGCCCACATCTCCGGTGACCTTCCGGTTGTCGCCGACGTGGCGATTACGAACCGGGTCACCGGCGCCGAGCTCGTGTGGGAAGGCACGAGTGGCCTGCTGGGCCTGTTCTCGACGAGCGGTTACAACGGCCAGGGCATCGGCGTCGCGGTCATCGATTCGGGCATCGCCGAGCACACGGCGCTGAGCGGAAGGATCGTCGCGCGCGCGAACTTCGTGTCGACCGAGCCGAACGTGACCGGCGATCCGTTCGGACACGGCACCCACGTCGCCGGCAGCATCGGCGGCAGCACTTCGGCGGCCAGCCGCGTCACCACCGAGTTCTCCGGAGGAAGCGCCCCACGCGTGAATCTCGTGGACGTACGCGTCCTGGCCAGCAACGGCGTCGGATATACCAGCGACGTCATCGCCGGCATCGACTGGACGATCGAGAACGCACGGCGCTACAACATCCGCGTCATCAACCTGTCGCTGGGGCATCCGGTTGCCGAACCGTCGGCCACCGATCCGCTCTGTCAGGCGGTCGCGCGAGCCGTGGCGGCCAACATCACCGTCGTGGTCTCCGCCGGGAACTACGGACGGACCGCTGACGGCGCGCCCGTGCTCGGCGGCATCACCTCGCCGGGCAACTCGCCATTTGCGATTACCGTCGGCTCGCTCGACGCTCGCGGCACCCTTGATCGCAGAGACGACCGCCTGGCTGCTTACAGTTCAAAAGGACCGACCCGCTACGACTTCGCGGTCAAGCCCGACCTGGTTGCGCCAGGGTCCTCACAGGTATCGCTCGAATCGCCCAACGCCTACATCGTCAGAACCTATCCGCAGTTCCACGTCGCCGGCCGCGGAACCAATGCCTATCTGCGCCTGAGCGGCACGAGCATGGCGACCGGCGTCGTCAGCGGCGGCGTCGCGCTGCTGCTCGACGCGGATCCGAACCTGACCCCGGCCCAGATCAAGGTTGCGCTGCAGGCGAGCGCGCGATTCATGCCGCAGGAGGGTTTGATCGGCGCCGGCGCCGGCGCGGTCAACTTCGACGCGGCGGAGCGCATGATCAGCACCGGGCTGGTCGGGTCGCTGTTGAACAACCTGCTCGGAGAGCTGGGCGGCCCGAACTACCGCGACCGCGGCGGCTACAACGGCCTGATCGATCGCGTCTACGACCGCACCGGCATCCGGCTGCTCGGCCTGCTCGATCTCAGCTTCCTGTTCTCGTCGGCCGACGACGCGGAATGGGGCGTGCTGAACCTGGTAGGCGCCAACAACGCGCTGGGATCCGCCGCGCCGAACTACGTGATCTGGGGCAACGTCGCCGGATGGTCCACCAGCTACTACGTGATCTGGGGCAACACGATCATGACCCCGGAGGGCCAGTACGTCATCTGGGGCAACAGCAACGTTCAGAGTGAATACGTGATCTGGAGCAACGGCTTCGTCGAGGAGCCGCAGCACTGAGCGACGTGTCTACCACCCGAAAGTCCCTTCCTGCCGCCGGCCGCGCCTTCGTTGGCGCGGTCGGTCTCGCCGGACTCGGCGTTGTCATCGCCTCGATCGCCGGGGCGAACAGCGCGCCGATTCCGCGCGAGTGGATTGCGTTCTCGATCCTGACGCTGCTGACCGGCAACACGCTGACGTTCAAGGTGCCGTCGGTGCCGCACCTGCGCCTCTCGCTGTCCGAGGTGTTCACGTTCTCGTGCCTGATGCTCTACGGACCCGAGCTTGCGACGATCACGGCAACGATCGAAGGCCTCCTGCACGCGCTGCGCTGGCGCAATTCGCTGATCCACACCTGCTTCAACCTCGGCAACCTGTCGCTGTCCGTCTGGATTTCGGGCACGCTGTTCTTTCTCGTCGCCGGTGTGAGTCCGCTCGCCGACGGGCCGGCGCAATATGGCGAGCTCATTCTGCCGCTCACGGTTCTCGCTGCGTCCTTCTACGGCCTGAACAGCGGCCTGACGGCGACCGTCATCAGCTTCGAAGCCCGCCGACCGCCGCTCACGGTCTGGCGCGAACACTTCGCCTTCCTCGCGCCGACGTATGCGGCAGGCGGGTCAATCGCGTTTCTGCTGGTGATGGCGCTGCGGCAGCTCGACTTCAGCGCGATCGTGCTGATACCGCCGGTGCTCCTCATCCTCTACCTGACGATGCGCTCGTCGTTCGGCCGTCTCGAGGACTCGAAGGCGCACGTGGAGAAGTTGAACCGGATGTACCTGTCGACAGTCGAGACACTGGCGACGGCGATCGACGCGAAGGACGAAGTGACGCACGGCCACATCAGGCGGGTCCAGGGTGCGGCGCTCGCGCTTGCGAAGGAGGTCGGCGTCACCGACGAAGAATCGCTCAAGGCGATCGAAGCGGCGGCGCTGCTGCACGATACCGGCAAGATCGCGGTGCCGGAGCACATCCTCAACAAGCCCGGCAAACTGACCGAAGCCGAGTTCGCAGAAGATGAAGCTGCACGCGCCGATTGGCGCGGACATCCTGTCGGCGATCGATTTTCCGTATCCGGTCGTGCCCATCGTCCGCCATCACCATGAGAACTGGGACGGAACGGGCTATCCCGATGGCTTGAAGGGCACGGCGATTCCGCTCGGGGCGCGGATCCTTTCGGTGGTGGACTGCTTCGACGCGCTGACCTCCGATCGCCCGTACCGTCCGCGGATGACCGACGAGCAGGCGCTGGCGATCCTGGCGGACCGTCGCGGCCGGATGTACGACCCGGTCATCGTCGATGCGTTCGTGGGAGCGCACCAGCGGATCATGCCGCCCGAAGCGCCGCCGCACCCGGCGGCGAGAGCGGTCGGCGACGCGCGTCGATCAGGTTCGCCGGCAGGCGAGAAGACCTCGCACCGCGAGCCGGCCGTCGCCGGCGAGCTGCTGGGCGTCAGCAGCCTCGCGCGCGTGGTCGCCGGCGAGGCCAGCCTCGCCGACGTGGGCGCACTCTCCTGGATGATGCTGCGCCAGATGGTTCCATGCGCGGCGATGGGAATTTTCGTTCCCGAGGAACGCGATGATTCGATCCGCGGCGTCTACGCCGCCGGCGCGCACGCACCGCTGATTCGCGACCTCCGCAGCGTGCCCGGCACCGGCGTCGTCGGCTGGTGCGCCGCGAACCGCCGCATGGCGATGAACGCGGAACCCGCGCTCGACTACGGACATCACGTCACCGAGCTCGATCCGCCGCTGCTGTCGATGGTCGCCGTCCCGCTGATGCACGAAGGGAGCGTCGCCGCCCTTATCGCGCTCTACGCGACGACGAAAAACGCGTTCACGGAAGACCAGGGGCGTCTGCTCGAGCTGCTGGCGCCCACGCTGGCCACCTCCCTCGCCATCGTCCAGGCCGAACACCAGGCCGAGGCGCCCCTCGTCCAGCCGCGCCGCTCGCGGACCGCCGACCTGCACGTCCTCCGCCGTACCGCTAACTCGTAGCGCAGCGCTATTTGTTCGGGGCGCGCGACGGTATGATGATATGACCGTCGTCGTCGTCCGCCTTCTCACCGGGACAGAGTCATGACTTCGAAAACGCGTGCGCTGGCGCTGGGGTTCGCGCTGCTTGGCCTCGGTGCCTCGGCGACTTCCAGCTACGTTCACTATCAGATTGCGTCCGATCCCACCTACACGAGCTTCTGCGATGTGAGCGGAGCGGTCAGCTGCACCCAGGCCTATCTGAGCCAGTACGGCAGCATTCTGGGGGTGCCGGTTGCGCTGCTCGGGGTCGCCTTCTTCGCCATGGTGCTCATGATCGTCGCGCTCGCGCCCAAGCCGCAGGTGATTGCGGGCGGAAAGAGAATGCGCGCCGGGGAGCGCACCACAGTGGACGGCGAGAGCGTCGCCGGCTACGTGTTCGTGCTGTCGACCGTGGGCCTCGCGTTCTCTCTGTATCTTGCGTGGGCGTCGTTCTTCCAACTGCGCGCGGTGTGCATTCTCTGCGCGCTCACATACGTGGCGGTTCTCGGACTGTTCATCGTGTCATGGCGCGCGCAGTCGGTCCCGATCGGCGCGTTGCCGGGGCGCGCCGTGCGGGACGGCGTCGCGTTCCTCAAGATGCCGATCACGATCGCCATGGTGGTGGTGCTCGCGGCGGCTCTTTCGTTCGCGCTCATCTCGTTCCCGCGGGAGGCCGGCTCGAGCGGCTCCAGTGGCTCGACACAGAACGGCGGCGATGCACCCATCGAACGGCTCACCGACGGACAGCGGGCGCAATTCGAAACCTGGTATCGGATGCAGCCGGTGGTCGACGTCCCGATCGACCGGGGCGCCGCGAAGGTGCTGATCGTGAAGTTCAACGACTACCAGTGTCCGCCCTGCCGCCAGACCTACGACCAGTACAAAGGCATCCTGGCAAAGCACACGGCAAGCGGCGAGGTGAAGTTCGTCCTCAAGCACTTCCCGCTGGAACTCGAGTGCAACACGCAGAACGCCGGTCACGTTGCCGCCTGTGAAGCCGCGGCGGCGGTGCTGATGGCGGAGGAGAACGGCACGGGGCCGAAGCTCGAGGAGTGGCTCTTCGCGAATCAGGGACCGCCGCTGCTGACGGGCGAGCAGGTCCGACGAGCGGCGGAAGTGGTCGGCCAGGTCAAGGACTTCGACGCGCGATACAAGGACGTGCTGACGCGCGTCGCCGCCGATGCCGCGCTCGGCCACAAGCTCGGCGTGCAGTCGACGCCGACGTTCTTCATCAACGGCCGGCGGATCCCGGGAGGCTTGCCGGCCGCCGCTCTCGAAGAGGCGATTCAGTTCGAGCTGGCCGGGAAGAAATAAAAAAACTCCCAACTCCCAACTCCCAACTCCCAATTTTCTTCTCTCAACTCCCAAACAGCCTGGGTCCATGCAAAGATTTGGGAGTTGGGTGTTGGGATTTGGGATTTGGCACGTCTCAGTGCCCAGCGTTCTCTTCCTCTGTCGTCCACTGCGCGGTCAGAAACAGCAGCGCCATCCCCGAGTAGCCGACGACGAACGGCCACGCGGGCGCGAGCTTCAGCGCGGTGTCGCCGTACGTCCATTGATACGAGTGCATCAGGCCGAACGCCGACAGGATCGCGGCGCAGGCGCACCAGCTGGCCGCCGCATACCAGCGCCGCTGGATGACGCCGACAACCGCGGCGGAGAGCAGCATCGCGGTAAACAGGAATCCCTGTTCGATGGCAAATGCGCCGGCGATCCAGGTGTCCGACTTCTGGAACTCCGCAATCAGCGCCTCGCTGAAGGGACCGGCGGTGGTCCCGATCCCCGCGGCCCGCAGGCCGTTCTTCGCCATCAGCGTGCCCCAGGCGCCGATGCCCGGCAGAAGGCCGACAACCACCGCCGGCGCGTGCTCGCGCGGCGTGGCCTGGAAGGCCTGCGCGACGATCATCATGCCGATCCACAGGACGATCGCCATCCCGGCGTCGATCGGAATCGCCCAGGCGATCCAGGCGAGCGTGCCGGTGACGCAAATCGCCGTGACGAACGCGCCGTTGAGGATCGAGTAGCCGGCGCGCGCGCCGAGCGCCTTCCAGCCGGGGTGGCCGATGTAGATCGTCGTCGGAAACGCGGATCCGAACAGGGCCGCGGCGATGCTGCCAATGCCGTTGATGGTGAGCGAATACCGCGTGTCGTAGGGATCGCCCGCCGCCTCGGCGGATTCGATGTTCTGCAGCGAGCCAAGAACGTTGAACAGTCCCATCGCGACGATCACCGACAGGTATGGCAGGACGTGTCCGCCGGCAAGCGCCTCGAGTAGATCGCCAAGGACTGGAACCGGCAGGTGGAGCGCCGCGGCGGCCGGCCGTTCGCCCACTGGCGCGATGCCGGTCATCCAACAGAGAAGAGCCCCGAGCGCTACCGCAACCACACCGCCGGGAATGCGGCCTTTGAACCGCACGCGGCCGAAGTACGTCAGCATGACGATGGCGAGCGTGGTGAGGCCGACTACCGGGTGCGCGAACGTGCGGAAGAGGAAGCCGAGCGAGATGAACCCGAGCGCGATGCCCGCGAGGGTGGACAGCAGCGCCGCGCGCGGAGTGGCCTTGCGGACACGCTCGGCGATGAACGCGCAGGCCAGCTCGATGATGCCGGTCGCGAGCGTCGCGATCAGCCCGGCGTGCCATGCGACACGCGCCGGATCGGGCGCGCCCATGCGCTCGGCGAGCGCCTTCGCCGGCAGCATCACGAGGAACACGTGGGCGAAGAGCGACACGGTGTTGATGCCGTAGGGCAGCGCGCAGACGTCCTGCCGGCCGGTCCGCGCCGCAAGCGCGCGAGCCTGGAACGCGTAGGCGACGTTCCCGACGAGGATCGAGATCGCGGCCGCAGGCAGCACCCGCCCGTAAACGAGCTCCGGCGGGAAGCCGAGCACGGTCCGGCACAGCGTGTCGATCAGGAGCAGCTGGACGAGATTGTCTACAGCAAGGCCGAAGAATCCGTCGATGTCGCCGCGGACGATCCAACGCACACGGCAGAGATTAGCGCATTCGCACGTCGTCTAGAATCTCACCTGTGAAGAAGGTGCCGTGGCTGCTGGTGGGCGTCTGTGCGATCACGTTGTTCGCGGGGCTCGGCTCGACCGCGCTGTGGGAGCCGGACGAGCCGCGGTTCGCCGAAGCGACGCGCCAGATGCTGCTGCGGCACGATTACGTGACGCCGTGGTTCAACGACCGGCCGCGATTCGAGAAGCCGATCCTGCTCTACTGGCTGCAGCTGCCGTTCTTCGCGCTCCTCGGCGCCACCGAAGCGGCAGCGCGCACGCCCGCGGCGCTGGCGGGACTCGTCGCCGTCCTGGCGACATTTGGCATCGCGCGGCAGATGGTCTCGGCGCGCGCCGGCGTGCTCGCGGGCGCGGCGCTGGCGACCACGCTCCGCTTCGTGCTGTATTCCCGGCAGGGGCTGACCGACCTCCCCGTCACCGCTGCGGTGGCCTGCGCGATCTGGGCGATGACGCGCGCGCTGGCGCTCGACGATCGCCGGGGACGACGGTTCGCCTACGGCGCCTGGATACTCGTCGCCGCAGCGATTCTGCTGAAAGGACCGGTCGGCCTCTTCGCGCCGATCGTCTGGACCGTCTGGGCGTTGCTTTCCGGCGGCCGCGCCGCCGTCGCGCGCACGCGCCCGATCACCGGAGCTGCGCTGGCCGCCGTGCTCGCGCTGCCGTGGTTCGGCGTCATGTATGCCCTGCACGGGCGCGCCTTCCTCGATGTCGCGCTGGGATACGAGGTCGTGGCCCGCTACCTCGATCAGGACTTTCCCGGCCGCGATCGCGGCTTCCTTTATTACTGGGGCGTGTGGCTCGGCGACGGGATGCCGTGGTCGCTGTTTCTGATTCCGGCGTTCCTGTGGATGTACCTGCGTCGCAAGAGCGTCTCCGACGGCGAAGCAAGCGCGATGCGGCTCGCGGGAATCTGGTTCCTCGCGGTGCTGTTCTTGTTTTCGTTCTCGTCCTACAAGCTGCCGCACTACATCCTTCCCGCCTACCCCGCGATGGCGCTCGGCATCGGCGTCTTCTTCAACGCGGCCATCGAGGATCGGGCGCCGCGGATCCTGTGGCGCATCCCGGCGGCGCTGTCGGCCGTCGCGCTGGCCGTCTGTGCGGTCCTGCTCTGGCTGCTGCTGTCGCGGGCGTTCGAGCTGACGATGCCCGATCCGTCGTTCGCGCTTCCGGCGGTGATTGGCGCCGGCGCGCTCGCGACTGTGGTTCTTCTCGCCTCGCGAGGCAACCGCGCGCTGAAGGTCTTCTCGGCGCTCGCCACGACGATGGTCCTGTGCTACGGATGCCTCGCCACGTTCGTCGCCGCTCGGGAGCTGCGGCGCTTCCAGCCGATCCCGACGCTCGCGGACACCGCCCGTACCGTCGTCGCGCCGTCCGAACCGCTGGCGGTGGCCGGCAACTACGGCGCGCCCGGGCTCGTGTTCTACGCGCGGCATCCCGTGCGGCAGCTGGAGAACCAGGCCGCGCTTCTCGAGTTCTTGTCAGGCCCGGGACGCCGGCACTGTGTGCTGCCCGAATCCGACTTCGAGCAGATCAAACCGCAGATCACACGCCCGTTCCGCGTCCAGGCCGAGGCCGGCGTGTTCAGCGTACGGATGCGCCGCCTGCTCGAAACCGAACCGCAACGCGCCAGCCGTGTCCTCCTTCTTATTACCGTCGAGTAAGCATCACTGATCACCAAGCCACCTTCTGGAGACGGTTGTGACATACAGATGACGTTTGTACGAACCGACGGCTAACACGACGAGCGCGAAGACTCGACGATCACGAAGGGAGAGTGCGCTTGAGGCATATCGAATGAGGAGGGGTCTCGCCTTCAGGATCGGCTCCTAACTACACTGCTTTTTTTCGGCACCGCGTGGAGGCGGCTGATGGGGCATGCAGAAGGCCTGTGGCGCCGCGCTGCGCGCGGCATGAATCGAACGAGAAGGGCAAATACAAGGCGGCGGACAAACGTGGGCCACTTGTATTTACCCGTCTTGTTCGATTCATCCGGCCAGCCGAAGGCTGGCGGGCCACAGGCCACCTTCGTGCTCTTCGTGTCTTCGCGCTCTTCGTGTTTACCGTGGGTCTGTGCAAGTTAGCCCGCTGCTTGTAGATCTCAGCGGTTCTGCCGCGTCGAAGGATCGGAAGTCGCACATGTTAGTGATACGTCGCCGTGACTTTCCCGCGCCAGACGCGGTAGATGTTGATTAGATAAATCAGGACGAGCGTCATGCCGAAGAGGTAGACCCCCAGCGCGATCCGCAGGCTTCCTTCGGGCGACGCCGCGTTATAGATGTTCAGCCCTGGATGCGGACTCCCGGCGAGCGCGGGCAGCAGCGTCGGGTAGAGGCCTGCGGCCACGCAGGCAATGACGCCGGCGATCGTCGCGGCGCTCGCAAGAAAGACCCGCAGGTCGTCGTCACGGCGCTGGTAGTACTTGACGCCCCCGGCGGCCGCGATCGTCACGAGCGGAAAGACGATCAGCCAGGGATGCGTGCCGAAATTGCGCGGGAAGTCGGGCCGCACCAGGAAGCTTGCGGCAACCATCGCCGCGAGCAGAAAGACGACGGCCCACCACAGGGCGGATCCCCAGCGCCTCGCGCGCCGCTGAATCTCCGCGTCGGTCTTGAGCGCGATCCACGCCGCGCCGTGCATCGACAGCACCGTCACGCTGAGGATGCCGCCGAGCAGCGCGAACGGATTGAGGAGCAGCGCGAACGTGCCCTGGAACTCGCCGGTTTCGTCGAGCGGGACGCCGCGGAGCACGTTGCCGAGCGCGACGCCGAACAGCAGCGCGAGAAGCCCGCTGGACAGCGAGAACGCGACGTCCCACGCGTGCTTCCACATGTCGTGGTCGATCTGGTGCCTGAATTCGATGCCGAGCCCGCGCAGGAGCAGGAGCCACAAAACGATCATCAGCGCGAGATAGAACCCGCTGAAGCTCGCGGCATACACGTGAGGAAACGCGGCGACCAGCGATCCGCCGACCGCAAGCAGCCAGACCTCGTTGCCGTTCCAGACCGGACCGATCGCGTCGATCAGCCGGGCGCGCTCGCGCGTGTCGCGGCCGATCACCAGGTGCAGCGTGCCGACGCCGAGATCGAACCCGTCCAGCACCGCGTAGCCGGCCAGCATGAAGGCGAGCACGACGAACCAGATGGTGTTGAGCATCAGTCGGCCTCGGGGCCGCGGGTCACGATTCTGAAGAACAGCAGGAGATACAGGATCCCCACCAGCGCGTAGAGCCCCATGAACCCGAACAGCGTGAAGTAGGTCATGCCCGCGGTCACATTCTGCGACGTGGCCACCGACGTGCGCTGCAGGCCGTAGACCACCCACGGCTGCCGCCCGACTTCCGCAACGATCCAGCCCGCGTGATTGGCGATATACGGGAACGGCATCGCCAGCATCAGCAGCCACAGCACGCCGCGCGAGTCGAACAGCCGTCCGCGCCAGAGCAGGAACGCCGACAGCGCGAACAACGCGATGAACATCGTCCCGAGCCCCACCATGATGTGGTACGCGTAGTAGACGATCTCGATCGGCGGGTGCTGGTCTTCGGGAATGTCGTTGAGGCCGATGACGCGCCCGCGGAAATCACCGTAGACCAGCCAGCTGAGGACGCCGGGCACGACGATCGCGTCCATCAGCTGCTTGCGCTCGGTGTCGGGCATGCCGATGATCGCGATGCCCGCGCGCTCCTGCGTTTCGAACAACCCCTCCATCGCCGCCATCTTGGTCGGTTGAAAGCGCGCGACGTTCTCCCCGTGCAGCGAGCCGGTTGGAAACAGCGACGTGCTCGAGAACAGGACGCCGGAAATCACGCCGACACGGACGAACACGCGTCCGAATGTTTCATGGCGATGCGCGAGCAGGTAAAAGGCGCCGATGCCGGCCATCACCGACGAGCCCACCACCATCGCGCCGGAGACCACATGCGGAAACTGCCAGCGCAGGTAAGGGTTGCTCAGCAGGCCCCAGAGGGATGTCAGCTCCGCGCGCCCATCCACGGTGCGATACGCGACCGGGTTCTGCATCCACGCGTTCGTCGCGACAATGAAATACGCCGATGCTACGGCGCCCGCCGCTATCAGCACGGAAGACAGCCAGTGCAGGCGGCGGCTGACGCGCTTCTCTCCGAACAGGAACACGCCGAGAAACGACGACTCGGCGAAGAAGGCGAAGACGCCCTCCATGAACAGCGTCTGCCCGACCACCGGGCCGGCGAAGTGGGAGAAGCGAGCCCAGTTCGTGCCGAACTGAAACTCCATCGGAATGCCGGTGACGACGCCGGTGGCAAACGTGATCGCGAAGAGCTTCGCCCAGAAGCGGGCGGCGGCGCCGTACTCGAGCTTTCCGGTCCGCAGCTCGATGGTCTTGAGCACGGCGATGAGCACGCCGAGCCCGATCGTGAGGACCGGAAACAGATAATGGAACATGATGGTGAACGCGAACTGCTGTCGCGCCGCCACCACCGCATCCGGCATGATGGGTGCAGTCTACTCCGGCCGTGACACAAGGTGCCAGGTGCCACGGTGCCACGTTCGCTGTTGCGGGCGGTATAGTGAACGCCACGTAGATGTCTCAGTCGCATCCGAAGGTCGTCATCGTCGGCGGCGGCTTCGCCGGGCTGGCGGCCGCAAAAGCCCTGCGCGATGCCCCGGTCGACGTGCTGGTCGTCGACCGCCGCAACCACCACGTCTTCCAGCCGCTGCTCTACCAGGTGGCCACCGCATCGCTGTCCCCCGCCGACATCAGCGCGCCGATTCGCTCGGTGCTCCGCGGCCAGAAGAACTGTGAGGTCGTGCTCGCCGAGGTCACCGGTGTGGACATCGCAAAGCGCCGGCTCATGACGGTTGGCGGTCACCTCGGCTACGACTACCTGATTCTTGCCGCCGGGGCCACGCACGCGTACTTCGGGCACGACGAATGGGCGCGCCTCGCGCCCGGCCTCAAGAGCATCGAGGACGCGCACCGAGCTGCGCCGCCGCATCCTGCTCGCGTTCGAGTCCGCCGAGCACGAAGGCAGCGAGGAGGCGCGCCGCGCGGTTCTGACGTTCGGGATCGTCGGCGGAGGGCCGACCGGCGTGGAGCTCGCCGGCGCGATCAAGGAGATCGCCGGCAAGACGATTCCGCTGGACTACCGGCACATCGACACGCGGACGACGCGCGTGATCCTGTTCGAGGCCGGCCCGCGGCTGCTGGCGACGTTCCCACCGCAGCTGAGCGCACGCGCGCAGCGGGATCTCGAGCGAATGGGCGTCGAAGTCCGTCTGAGCTCCGCGGTTACCGATGTCACCGCCGAAGGCATTGCCATCGGTCCAGAGTTCATACCGGTCCGCAACGTCTTCTGGGCAGCCGGCGTGAAAGCCAGCCCGCTCGGAAAGTCGCTCGGCGTGCCGGTCGATCGCGCGGGCCGCGTGATCGTCGGTCCCGACCTGACGATTCCCGGCCATCCCGAAGTGTTCGTCGTCGGCGACCTGGCAGCCTCGACGTCGGCGGATACCGGAAAGCCGGTTCCTGGTGTCGCGCAGGGCGGCATTCAAACGGGTCACTACGCCGGCTCCACGATCGCGCGGCAGGTTCGCGATCCGTCGTCGGCGGCATCACGAAAGCCGTTCGTCTATCGCGACAAAGGATCGATGGCCGTCATCGGCAAGGCCAAGGCGGTCGCCGATCTCGGCTGGTTGAAGGTGGGCGGCTTTCTCGCGTGGGCGATCTGGGGCGGCATTCACATCGCGTTTCTGATTGGCTTCCGCAATCGCGCGCAGGTGCTGTTCGCGTGGTTCTGGAACTGGCTGCTGAACGCGCGCGACGCGCGGCTGATCACCGGGGACGCGCGGCTCGACATCCGCACGCCGCGCTCGGACGAGTTCGTCTCGGACAGCCAGGATCCTAAAAGTAAAAGAGCTGCAACTGGATCGTGAACTCGTTCTGCGAGGCGAGGATCCTGGGATCGATCCGTGTGTAGGCGCCCTTGATGTTCGCGTTGTGTCCCTTCCACATGTAATTGAGCCCCAGGGACCATCGCGTCTCGTCGCCGATCGACGTGTCGCTTACAGCCCGATTCGTGTACTGAATGACCGGCGTCAGCTTCAGGTCCCGGAAAAAATACCCGAGCTCCAGCAAGACGACGTTCTGTTGTGGAAGTGTGAGGAAGGTCGTTCCGCCGTCGATCCGGTTGAAGGCGAGCTGCGCGGTCACCGCTCCTGGCCCGAACGGGTGATCCGCGAAAACGTCGGCGGCATACGCGTGGTAGTCGTCCTGCGTGTCGAACGCGGCGCCGACCGCCAGCACTTTCTTGGTGCCAAGGTACGTGCCGGTGTAGAAGAAGCCATCGCCTCCGGCTCCAGCACCTGATACTGGACGCGCCCCACGTATCTGAAGGAGCGATGTGAGGCGGTGTCGCGTGCGCCCTGGAACGCGCCGAGCGGTACTCAGAGGTGGCGATCGAATACGTAGCCCTTCGCCTGGAACCCCGTGTCGCGCCCGACCGTCGATTGCGTGGCGGCCGACGTGTGAACGTGAACGCGCCGTAGTCGATCGGCAGAAGCGACGCCGCCGTCTGAATGCTGTTGCGCGAAAACGGCACGAACATCGAGGCCGGCGTCGAGCGCAAACCGTCGAGGCAGCTTCAGCTCGCCGTAGGCATCCTGCACAATGACGGACGGACTGAATGTTCTTGCCGCCAGGCAGCGTCTTGCCGAGATTCGGCGCATCGATCTCGACGAAGAACGTCACGTTCTTCGCGACCTGCCCGCCGAACAGCAGGCGTATCCGCCGTATGAACAGGTTCTGCGTGGTGTCGTCGTTCGATCTGGATCCTCGAGCCAGTCGGCCTGGAACTGGCCGAGCACCCGAGCTTGAAGTTCACGTCCTCGTTGACGGTGATCTGCACCTGCGCGTGCGCGGGAGGCGTGACCGCGGCACGGAGGACGATCGCGAGTGTGAGGGAGCCGGGAACGCGCGGCAGCAAGACCACGCCAGTCCTCCTGCGCGCTCGCGTACTCAAAAGCCATACCCTCGCGAACAACCTCATCTGCGTCGATCGCCCTTGGAGTACGGCGATGGCATTTGACGGATGGCGGGTGTATAACCGGAGACATCAGTGCGAAGGAGATCTGCATGGAGATCTCACGCCGTGATGTCCTCAGGCTTTCCGTTGCGGGAGGGGCGTGCGACCGCGCTTGGCGGGCTGATCGCATCCGGCGTGAACCTGGCTCCGGTGGTTGCGCAGGCGCAGGAGCTTCGCATCAAGGACGCGAAGGTCACGCCCGAGCGTCTGCCCGTTCTGCTCGGTGGGCTGCGCCACGCTCGTCCACACCGATCGACGGCCAGATCGTCAACATCGAAGGCGACTCCGCGCAGCCCGCACAACGAGGGCACGCTCTGCCCGAAGGGCGCGGCGACCTTCCAGCTGCACGTCAATCCCAACCGGCCGACGCAGGTGCTGCACCGCGCGCCTGGCGCGGCCGACTGGGAGGTCTGGGATCTTGAAGCGCGCGATGGACCGCGTCGCCGAGCTGGTGAAGAAGACCCGCGACGAGACCTTCATCGAGCGGCTCCGGCAACGGCAAGGTCGTCAACGCGACGACCGGCGATCTTCTCGCTCGGCGGCGCCACGCTCGACATCGAGTGGAACCACATCCAGCAGAAGCTGATGCGCGGGCTCGGCATCGTCGCGATCGAAAACCAGGCCCGGATATGACATAGCTCCAGCGTCCCCGGTCTGGGGACGACGGCTCGGCCGCGGCGCAGCCACGATGTATCCGCGCAGCATGGCGGACTCGGATTGCGTCGTCGTCATGGGCTCGAACATGGCGGAGAACCATCCGGTCGCGTTCCGCTGGCCGATGAAGGCCAAGGTGGAGCACGGCGCGAAGATCATCCACGTCGATCCGCGCTTCACGCGCACCAGCGCGGTGGCCGACATCTATGCGCCGATGCGCGCCGGCTCCGACATCGCCTTCCTGGGCGGCCTCATCAACTACGTCATCAACAGCGAGACGCTGGAACACGCGATCCGTTCTTCCGCTCGTGGGTCGTGACCTACACGAACGCGGCGACGCTCGATCAGCGAGGACGTTCACGGATACCGAGGACAACGACGGCGTCTTCTCCGGCCTGATGGAATACAGCGGCGGCGTGCCCGAGTGGCCGTACAACGGCTTCACCGGCCAGTACGACGACGAGAGCTGGCAGTACGCGCGGGTCGCGGATCGGCGACCAGGGCACGCGTCGGCGAGCACGGCGCAGTCCGGGAGAAGCGCCGGGCACGACATCAGGCACGCGAACCGCCAGCGCTGCCGCAGCCGCGGGTCCGCCGTACGACGTCGCTGCGTCAAGTCGCTGCTGAAACCGCGCGCCGCAGCGCGACGAGACGCTCGCAGGATCCGCGCTGCGTGTTCCAGATCGTCAAGCGCCATTTCAGCCGCTACACGCCCGAGATGGTCGAACGCGTGACCGGCTGTCCGCGCGACACGTTCCTGAAAGTCGCCGAGACCATCCTCGCGAACTCCGGCGCCGATCGCACGACGTCCTTCGCCTATGCGGTCGCCTGGACGCAGCACACCAACGGCCCGCAGATCATCGGCTGCTGCGCGCTGCTGCAGCTGCTGCTCGGCAATTTCGGCCGGCCCGGCGCCGGCATCATGGCGCTGCGCGGGCACGCGTCGATTCAGGGATCGACCGACGTGCCGACGCTCTACCACTCGATCCACGGCTACATGCCCGCTCCGTCGGCGCTGAAGAAGCACGACACGCTCGGCCGACTATCTCGGCGGCGGAGACGCTGCCGACCGGCTACTGGGCGAACACGCCGAAGTTCGTGGTGTCGTACCTCAAGTCGATGTACGGCGACGCCGCCACCGCCGAGAACGAGTTCGGCTACGCGTGGCATCCGCAGGATCTTCGGCGACCATTCGCACATGCCGATGTTCGTCGCGATGAACGAAGGCAAGGTCAAGGGCATGCTGTGCATCGGCCAGAACCCGGCGACGTCGCTCAATGCGAAGCTCGAGCGCGCGGCGATGCGCAAGCTCGAATGGCTGGTCGTGAAGGACAACTGGCTGCACGAGACCGCGAATTCTGGAAGACGGCGCCGGAGGTGACGAGCGGCGAAGTCGAGCCCGCAGGACATCAAGACCGAAGTCTTCTTCTTTCCCGCGGCGCAGGTCGCCGAAACCGAGGGCACCTTCACCAACACGCAGCGGATGCTGCAGATCGCACTACAAGGCCGCCGACGCGCCGGGCGATTGCCGCACCGACGTCTGGTTCACCTACCAGCTCGGCAAGCGGCTCAAGAAGCTCTATGCCGACAGCCAGGCGCCGCGCGATCAGGGCTTCAAGAATCTGATCTTCGACTACGAGCACGAAGACCCGCGCGAGCGCCAGAGCGGGCGAGCCGTCGGCGACCGAAGCTCCTGAAGGAGATGAACGGCTACTACAGCGCCGATCCCGCGCAGGCATGTCGCCGGGTTTCGCCGCGCTGGCCGACGACGGCTCGACGACCTGCGCCTCGTGGATCTATTCCGGCGTGTTTCCCGCGCCCGACCGGAACCTGCGCCGCGCGCAAGCAGCCCGATCCGCCCGGGCAAGCCCGGCGCGCATCTGAACTGGGGCTACGCGTGGCCGGCGAACCGGCGCCTGCTCTACAACCGCGCCTCGGCCGATCCGTCAGGCAAGCCATGGAGCGAGCGCAAGAAGTGGATCTGGTGGGACGGCGCGAAGTGGACCGGCTACGACGTCCCGGACTTCGCCGGCGACCAAGCCGCCGACCGCCAAGGCCGAAGCCGGGCGCCATCGGACTCGACGCGCATTCCGGGCACCGACGCCCTTCATCATGAAGGCGACGGCGTCGGCTGGCTCTACGTGCCGACCGGGCTGGTGGACGGCCCGCTGCCGACGCAATACGAGCCGGCCGAATCGCCGGTGCAGCAATCCGCTCTACAAGCAGCAGTCGAGCCCGGTGCTGAAGTACTGGAAGGACGCCGGCAATCCGCTCGCCGCCGGTCGGCGGATCCGAAATTCCCCTACGTGATGACGACCTACCGGCTGACCGAGCACTATCTCGGCCGGCGCCATGAGCCGATGGCTGCCGTGGCTCGCCGAACTGCAGCCGGAGCTGTTCATCGAGCTCAGCCCCGAGCTGGCGCAGGAGAAGGGCATCGCAGAATCTCGACTGGGTGCGGAGTCTCCACGCCGCGAGCGCAGATCCGGGCGAAGGCGCTGGTCACGCGGCGCTGCGCCCGCTCGCAGATCGACGGGCGAACGATCCATCAGGTCGGCATGCCGTGCCACTGGGGCTACGAAGGCCTCGTCGACCGGCGACGTCGTGAACGAGCTGACCGCGCTGGTCGGCGATCCCGAACGTGACGATTCACGAAGGCAAGGCCTTCGTGTGCAACGTCGAGAAAGCGTGATCGACTGCTCCGTGAAGGATCGGCCCGCGTAGCGGGAGCCGAACGGACGATGGCCTGAGCCGATGGGGTTCTACACCGACACGACGGTCTGCATCGGCTGCAAGGCGTGCGAGGTCGCGTGCAAGGAATGGAACCAGCTGCCCAGCACCAACGGCGGCGTGAACACGCTGAGCGGCGACAGCTACGACAACACGCGCGCAGCTCGACGGCATCCACTGGCGGCACGTGAAGTTCATCGAGCAGTTCCCCGAAGACCGCAAGGACGGACGCTGGCTGATGATGAGCGACGTCTGCAAGCACTGCGTGCAGGCCGGCTGTCTCGAGGTCTGCCCGACCGACGCCATCATCCGCACCGAGTTCGACACCGTCGTCATCCAGTCGAACACGTGCAACGGCTGCCGCGACTGCATCGCCGCCTGCCCGTTCGGCGTCATCGACATCAATCCGGTGTCGGACACGGCGCAGAAGTGCACGCTCTGCTACGACCGCCTGCAAGGCGGCATCGAGCCGGCGTGCTCGAAGGCGTGCCCGACCGAGTCGATCCAGTTCGGAACGATCCGCGAGCTGCGGGAACGCGCGCGAGAAGCGCGTCGAGCAGCTGCACCAGGCCGGCGAGAAGCGCGCCTATCTCTACGGCGCCGACGAGAAGATGCTCGGCGGGCTCAATTCGTTTTACCTGCTGGTCGACAAGCCGGAAGTCTACGGACTGCCGCCGGACCCGAAGCTGCCGACGCGCAATCTGGTGCCGGGCTCGCTCTACGCCGTGCTCGGCGCCATCCTGGTCGGCCTGGCGGGCATCTTCAATTTCCGCAACCGCGGCAGCGAGCGAGGCGAGGAGGCGCGGCCATGAACCCGACGCCCTCGAGCACGTGGTTCAGCGCGCCGCCCGCACTGGGGCTGGCTGATCGTCTTCTACTTTTTCTTCGGCGGCCTGGCGGGCGGGAGCTATTTCATCGCCGCGCTGATCGATCTCTTCGGCCGGCGGGAAGACCGTCCGCTCGCCCGTCTCGGCTATTACATCGCGTTTCCCGTGCATCGCTGATCAGCGGCGCTGCTGCTGACCCTCGACCTCGACGAGGCCGTTGCGCTTCTGGCACATGCTGATCGAGTCGCAACACCTGGCGGCCGATGTTCAAGTACTGGTCGCCGATGTCGATCGGCTCGTGGGCGCTGCTGATTTTCGGGTTCTTCACCTTCGTGTCGTTTCTCGCGGCGCTCGCCGGAGGACGAACGGCTACCGCTGGCCGGCGCTCGCGCGGCTTCGCTGGCCGGCTGTCCGCGTCGCGGCGCACCGATCGTGGTCGCGATCGTCGCCGTCTCGGCGGCATCGCCGGCTTCTACGTCGCCGGCTACACCGGGGTCCTGCTCGCCGTGACGAACCGCCCGATCTGGTCCGACACGCCGCTGCTCGGCATGCTGTTCGTCGTCTCGGCGGCCTCGACGTCGGCGGCGCTTGCTGATGCTGCTGGCGCATCGATCCGGCTGGACGGATGCCCGGCGCTCGCGAACCTGCATCGCATGGACGACTGGGTGATCGCGCTCGAGCTGCTCGTGCTGATCGGCGTGATCGTGTCGCTCGGCCCGGTGCTACGGGCCTGGCTGAACGTGTGGGGCTGCTTGCTCCTCGCTCGGCGTGATCGTCGTCGGACTCGATCGTGCCCCTCGCGCTGTCATGGCGGCGCCGTCGGCTGCGGCGATCGTCAGCATGGCGACGGCTGCCGTCCTCGTGCTGGTCGGCGGCTTCCTGCTTCGCATGGTGATCGTCTTTTCGTCGGAGGCGATCTGAGATGAAGTCGCGCGCTGGCGTTGCTGCTTGCGGCCGTGCTCGTGCTCGTCCGGATGCGCAAGCCCGGAGGCGACGCGCAGCGCGCGGCGGTGGACCGGGCGCCGACGTCCGGGCAACCGCGCCGCGCGAGCGTGGAGATGCACGGCGGCTCGCGATCAGTTCTGGAAGACGCCGGATGCTGATTGCGGCCGAGTCACGCCGCTCGAGCCCGCGCGCCAGGCCCGGGAACAGCTCGGCGGCAACGAGCCCATGACCGTCTGGCCAGCGCACGCTCGCAGGACTGAAGCGCCAGCGTCCCGGAGTGGGCGCCCGTGGCTGGCGCTCGTCGAGGAAGTGCTGCGTGAGGCGCCGGGTCCAGCATGGGATCCGGTCGTTCGACGCCGATTCAAGCCAGCGCAACGGCGCGCTGCTGATCGCGGGCGCATCGCTGTCGCCGGATGCGCTGGTCGACGCGATCTGCTGGCGCGGCTGCTCCGACTCGGCCGCACGAGGCGGCACGCCGAAGATGTCGGCGCTCGAATCGGCGATTTCGACACGCGTCGGATGCGCACGGCGATGTTTTCCGCTCCCTTCGTCAGGATCACGGATACGTCGCGGACGTCGCCGGCGAGCTCGGCACCGATGCTGAAGCACTCCAGGCCGTTGCGGCGCTGCTCGCGGTGCCATTCCTCCAGGCATGCCATAGAAAATGGGGAGCGTCAGTTCCTGAGGGCTGGGTCGAGGGATATTGCCCTGTCTGCGCATCATGGCCGGCGTTCGCCGAGGTCCGAGGCATCGAACGGACCCGATGTCTTCGCTGCGGACGGTGTGGCGCCGCATGGCATGCGCCATGCTGGCTGCCCGTTCTGCGCGACTGACGAATCACGATGAGCTCGTGACGCTCGTGCCGCAGAAGCCCGGGCACGAACGCGGTCATCGAGGCGTGCAAGCGCTGCCGCGGGTATCTCAAGATGTTCACGAAGCTTCAGGGCTGCCCGCCGGTGAGGTTATGCTGGAAGATCTGGCGAGCGTGGAGCTGGACGTGGCGGCGCTCGAGCAGGGCTATTCAAGGCCGATGGGGCGAACCTTCAGTCGACGCAGGGACATGACGAGACACCGCGCGGCACGCGCGGAATCAAGTTGATGTCAGCAACGAAAAACCAGGCGTTCCGGCCGGCAGATGTCTGCAGGGCCCTTCTCGCGGCGCTCGAGGCGGCGGAGGGACGCCGACGAAAGCGCAAACGCGATCAGACGCCGGATGCCATAGGTCTGGGCGTGAAACGCGAACTGCTGCAGCTGGTGGTCGAACACGATCCGCCGGCGGACGCATTCGAGCGTGGCTGTTGAACTACTCACAGCGTGCGTGACGCCCGGAGCTCGGCCGGGCCAGCTCTGGCGATGGCACGAGCGGTGTTCGACGAATGGCGCCTCGCCCATTCGCTTGGCGACTTCCGGCGGTGGCTGAGCGCGGTGCGCCGTCGGACGACGCGGACAGGTAGCCGGATTCGATGACAGCAGCGCAATCATCCTGGCGGGCGGCAAGAGCTCGCGCATGGGCACGCCGAAGGCACTGCTCCCCTTCGACGGCGAGCCGCTGATCGTCCATGTCGCCGGCATGCTGCAGCGGATGTTCGACGATGTCGTGATCGTCGCCGCGCCAGAACAGGAACTGCCCTCGCTGCCGGTGACGCTCGTCCGCGACGATGTGGCCTACCAGGGGCCGGTCGGCGGTATCTGCTATGGCCTGAGAGCCGCGCGTGGTGAAATCGCGTTCGTCACGTCATGTGACTCCGCCTTCCTGAACGGCCGTCTGATCGAGCACCTGCTGGAACAGATCGACGCCTGCGACGTCGTGGTCCCGCACTGGCGGGACCGCTTCCAGCCGCTCCATGCCGTCTACCGGCGGAGCGTGCTGCCGTTGTTGGAGCAGCAGCTCGCGCGCGGAGAGCTGAGGCCCGTTTTTCTCTTCGACAAGGTGAGAACCTGCCGAATCGCCGAGGAGGAGATTCGCCGATTCGATCCGGACGGTTCGAGCTTCTTCAACATGAACACGCCGGAGGACTACGCCGAGGCGCTGCGGCGGTGGCGGCGCTCGATCTCCTGCACGGTCGAATTGTTCGGCGTCGCGCGACTCGTGACGAATACGGACGGCATCTCGCTCGAGTTGCCGCGCGACTCGACCTACGCGCAGCTTTTTGCCGCGCTTGCCGAGCGGCTGCCGGCCCTGGTCGGGCGGGTCATCACAGCCGACAGGTCGCGTCTGGTCGAGGGCTATGCGTGCAACGTCAACGGACGCGAGTTCGTCCGCTCGCCGGAAACAACGGTGAACGACGGCGACAACATCGCGATCCTCTCGGCCGACGCCGGCGGATAGCGCCATGCACGCCTGCTTTGGCCGTCTCCTCCACATCGACCTGACAAATGGAAGGAGCGAGTTCCGGCCGATAGAGGAGTCGCGGCTCCGCAGCTATCTTGGCGGGATTGGCCTTGGCGTCAGCCTGCTGTGGGAACATGCGCCAGCCGGGATCGATCCGCTTTTCCCCGGCCAACCCGCTGATCTTTGCCAGCGCCCCGCTCGCCGGCAGCGGCCTGACGACCACGGCGAAATACGCGGTAGTGACAAAGTCGCCGCTCACGGGGTTCATCGCCGACTCTCTCTCGTCGAGCCATTTCGCCCTCGAGCTGAAGCGGCTCGGCATCGATGCGCTCGTCATCACCGGCCGCGCCGCTGGTCCTGTGTACATCGTGGTCCGCGACGAGAACGTCGAAGTCAGGCGCGCCGATCATCTGAAAGGAAAGAGCGCGACGGAGACCGAGTCCGTGATTCGCGCCGAGCTGGAGTCGCCGGCGATGCGAATTGCGGCGATCGGGCTTGCCGGCGAGAACCTGGTGCGGTTCGCGACGATCAGCAACGAAGGGCGGCATGCGGGCAGGGGTGGCATCGGCGCGGTGATGGGGTCGAAGCACCTGAAAGCGATCGCGATTGCCGGCGGCCGCGATATCGACGTCGCCGACCCGGCGCGAGTGGACGCGATCGCCGGTTCGCTGCGCCAGCGCAGCCTTGGATCGCTCACCGACAAGTACCGCAGCATCGGCACGGTCGCCAACCTCTCGGTGTTCAACCATCTCGGTGTGCTGCCGACGCGCAACTTCCAGCAGGCGACGTTCGAAGATGCCGCCGCGCTCAGCGGCGAGACGCTCACCAATAACAACTTCAGCCGGCGTCATGGCTGCGCGTGCTGCACGATCCGATGTGAGCGGTTGTTCACGTCCCGCGGCACCGAGGGTGAACAGCGCCTCGAGTACGAGACGCTCTTCGCGCTCGGACCCCTGTGCGGGATCAGCGATCCCGATACGGTGCTGCAGGCCGCCGCGCTGTGCGATCGCTACGGACTCGACACGATCAGCACGGGCGGCACGATTGCCTGGGCGATGGAGACCGCGGGCAGAGGGCTGTTGCCGGCGAGCATCGGTCTGCGGTTCGGCGACGGCGATGGCCTGCTGAACGCCATCCACGCGATCGGCGCACGCGACGGCGCCGGCGATCTGCTCGCCGAAGGATCGCGCCGTGCCTCCGCGCAGGTCGGCGCCAACAGCGCCGACTGGGCGATGCACGTCAAGGGGCTCGAGCTGCCCGGCTACGATCCGCGGAGCCTGAAGACGATGGCGCTGGGACTTGCCGTCAGCCCGCGCGGCGCGTGCCACAACCGGTCCGGCGCCTACGAAGCGGACTTTTCCGGCGAAGTCGATCGCTTCCGTGGCGACGCCGGCCGCGGCCCTGTCGTCGCCGCCTCGGAAGACTACGCTGCCGTCCTCGATTCGCTGATCGTCTGCAAGTTCCTTCGCAAATGCTTTTCAGACTTCTACCGCGAGGCTGCGGAAATCCTCTGCGCCGTCACCGGCTGGGACTACACACCTGACGAACTGCGCCGCACCGGCGAGCGCATCCACACGCTGAAGAAGCTGTTCAACATCCGGGAACGCTGGCAGCCGCAGGACGACTGGCTGCCCGAGCGGCTGCTGACCGACAAGCTCGGGAAGAATGGCGATATCGGCCTCTCGCCTGAGGAGCTCGGCGAGATGATCCGAGGCTACTATCGGGCGCGCGAATGGGACGAGGCTGGATACGTTCCCGACGCTAAACTGCGCGAGCTGGAGATTGATCCGCCGACCGCCAACGCCAGGCAGACCTGAAGGTCTGCGCTACGGCTCCAGGCAGACCTGAAGGTCTGCGCTACGAGTGCACGTTGGACGTCGTGCGCAGACGTAGCGCAGGCCTTCAGGCCTGCCTATTCTTTTCTGAACAACGCCTTCTTCGTCTCCGTCAACCACAGCACGCTGCTCGCGACCGCAACGCAGCGGAGCCAGTCGATCGCACTCAAAGGCACGGTGCCAAACGCCCGCTGCAGCAGCGGCACGTAGACGACCGCCACCTGCAGGAGCACCGAGACGCCGATCGCCATCCAGAGCCACTTGTTGGTGAACAGGCGGGTGAAGGCACTGCGCTCGTCCGAGCGCGCGTCCACCACGTTGAAGATCTGAAACAGCATCAACGTCGTGAACGCCATGGTCTGTGCATACGGCAGATCGCCGTTGCCTTCGATGAAGCCGCCAGGGAGCGACACGTCGACGACGAACAGCGTGCCGATGGCCATGATGATGCCGACGAACGCGATGCCGCGCCACATCCTCGCCGTCAGCACGCCTTCCCCGGGGGGCCGCGGCGGCTGGCGCATCAGGTCGTCGTCCGGCGGATCGACGCCGAGCGCCAGCGCCGGCGGTCCGTCGGTGACCAGGTTGATCCAGAGAATCTGTGTGGCAAGCAGCGGCAGTACCACGCCGTCGCCCTGGCCACGCAGGCCGATCCGGCCCGCCAGCAGCACGCCGAAGAACATCGTGAGGACCTCGCCGATGTTCGACGACAGCAGGTAGCGCAGGAACTTGCGGATGTTCGCGAAGATGGCGCGGCCCTCTTCGACCGCCGCCACGATCGACGCGAAGTTGTCGTCCGCCAGCACCATGTCCGCCGCTTCCTTCGACACGTCGGTGCCGGTGATGCCCATGGCGACGCCGATGTCCGCCTTCTTCAGTGCCGGCGCGTCGTTGACGCCGTCACCCGTCATGGCGACCACGGCGCCGCGCCGCCGGAGCGCATCGACGATTTGCAGCTTGTGCTCGGGGTTGACGCGCGCGTAGACCGATACCTCGCCCACCGCAGCAGCGCGTGCGTCGTCGGACAGCTTGTCCAGCTCCGCGCCCGTCATCACCCGGCCGTCGGCAGCGATGCCGAGCTCCTGCGCGATCACCGAGGCGGTCCGTGGATGATCGCCGGTGATCATCAGCGGACGGATGCCGGCGCTGCGCGCACGGGCAACCGCCTCCTTCGCCTCCGGCCGCGGCGGATCGATCATCCCGATCAGGCCGGCGAACGCGAGATCGTGCTCGATGCCGTCCGCCGGACTGGCGCCGTCGCGCGGCAGCGCGTCGATCGGCAGCCACCGGGCGGCGACGCCAAGCGTGCGCAGTGCCTCGCCGGCGAGCGACTCGTTGGTCTGCAGGATCGCCGCGCGCCGCTCGTCCGTCAGCGGGCGGCGGCCGTCCCCGATTACTTCGAACGCGCACCGCGCGAGCAGCACGTCCGGCGCGCCTTTCGAAAAGATGATGCCGCGCTCCGGCTGATCGAGGTCGCGGTGGAGCGTGCTCATCAGCTTGCGCTCGGACGAAAAGGGCACTTCCGCGACACGCGGCAGCCGTTTGTCGAGGGCATCCGAGCTGACGCCGGCCTTGCGCGCCGCCACCAGCAGCGCGCCTTCGGTCGGATCGCCCTGCACGACCCACCGGCTCTCCTTCTGTTGCACGACGGCGTTGTTCGCGCGATCCGCCACGCACAGCGCACGCTCCAGCTCGAGCCGCGGCGGGCCCTCGACCGCGCCGCCGTCGCGACGCACGGCCCCGGCGGGCTCGTATCCCGACCCCTCGAACGTGAACCGGCCGCTCGCGGTGACAACGACGCGGACGGTCATCTCGTTCTTGGTAAGCGTGCCGGTCTTGTCGGACGCGATGACGGTCGCCGAGCCAAGCGTCTCGACGGCTGATAGATGACGGATGATCGCGTTCCGGCGGGCCATGCGCTGGACGCCGATCGACAGGACGGCCGTGACCACCGCGGGAAGTCCCTCGGGAACGGCTGCCACCGCCAGCGCCACGCCGAGGATCAGCACGTCGAAGATTCTCGAGAGGCCGCGCACGTCCTCGACGACGATGATCGTCGCGATCATGACGATGGCGATGGCAATGACGACGAGGCCGAGCAAGCGACCGGTGCGATCGAGCTCCTTCTGGAGCGGTGTATCCTCGTCGGCGGTTGTCTTCAGCAGCCCGGCGATGCGGCCCATCTCCGTCTGCATGCCGGTGTGCGTGACGATCGCCTTGCCGTGTCCATACGTCACGGCCGTCCCGCTGAAGACCATGTTGTGACGATCGCCGAGCGCGGCATCGCCGGCGATGGGCGCCGTGTCCTTGGCAACCGGCAGGCTCTCGCCCGTCAGCGCCGCTTCGGAGGTCTGCAGCGCCGCCGATTCGATCAGGCGGGCGTCCGAGGGGATGGTGTCCCCTTCATCGACGAGGATGATGTCGCCGGGAACGAGGTCGGTCGCCGGAACGGTCCGCCGCTCTCCGTTCCTGATCGCGGACGCGTCCGCCGCCGACATCGCGCGCAGCGCCGCAACCGCCGCTTCCGCGCGCGACTCCTGCACGTAGCCCATCGCGGCATTCAGCAGGACAACGGCAAAGATCGCGAGCGCTTCGTAGGGAAGCGGCGCCTCGCGTTCGTAGAACCAGAGCGCCGCCGAGATCGCCGTCGCGACGAGCAGCAGGACGACCAGCACGTCCTGGAACTGTGCGAGAAACCGGCGCCACCTGGGAACCGGCTTCTCCGCCGCCAGCTCGTTCCGCCCGTGCTGCTCGAGACGGCGGCGGACCTCGTCGTCGCCGAGACCGCTGCGCGCGTCGCTGCCGAGAGCAGCGACGATCGCATCGGCGGTTTCGCGGTACGGGTTCTGGTCGTTCACGCCGAAATAGCCTTGAGCTAAAGCTATCAGCTTTCAGCTGTCAGCTATCAGCTCTCGGCGCCGAGACTCATTTGTTCTCGAACGACGCCGGCAGCGCGTTGCGAACGACATCGACGATGAGCGCGGCGTGCAGATCCCAGAGAATCAGATCCCGATCGACGAAGCTGTACCGCAGCTCGGGTGGAAGCAGCGGCAGCGCCTCGAGGAGCGCGCAGGGGATCGCCGGCGTGGAGCGCCCGGCCGGGTAATCGGCGTTCACGAGCGCCGTCATGTGGACCGCCAGCTCGGGGTCGATCACGTCGTGCAACGCCGTGATTCCCTCGCGTCGCATCGTCTCCGCGATCAGCACGCGCATGTAGACGGCGACCCCCGGGGTGAAGATGTCCCCCTCACGCGCCCAGGCGCGGGCCCGCCGCAGTTCGCGCGCGAGCGCGGCGCGCGGCGCGAGCAGCTCGTCGAGATTCGAGGTGATCGTCTCTGGTGGAAGCAGCCGCTCGAGATCGCGGTGGAGCGCGACGTAGTGGTCGACTCTTTTCAGGAAGACCTCGCGCATCTGGTCGCGCTCACTGGGACTCTGAGCCGCGGCAACGCCTGCGAATGCCAGCGCCGCGGCGCCGGATGCGATTGCCCGCAGCACGATGCGCGTCGAAAGTCGCCGGTCGCACGTCAACATTGAGGACCTCCTGCAAAGTGAGCCACCCGGTAGCGGGCGAAACGCGTGCCAGAGATCCGTCGTTGTGTGGCCGCAAGAGACAAACTTGGTGAGGGTAATCCGTGCGGGTTTCTCCGCACGGGTGCGGAAAAGTGCGCGGGTTGCTTCCGGCGCGACCGGGCGGAAGGATACTTGGAGGGGGAAATCATGACGTTCCGGCCGCGGGAGAGCGACGCGCCGTATCGGATCTGGGGCACAGGCCTCGAGGACGCAGCCCTCGAGCAGATGAGGAACGCCTGCAAGCTGCCGGTCGCCGTGTCCGGGGCGCTGATGCCCGACGCGCACGTCGGCTACGGCCTGCCGATAGGCGGCGTGCTGGCAACGCAGGAATCAGTGATCCCGTATGCGGTCGGCGTCGATATCGCGTGCCGCATGAAGATGACGGTGCTCGATCTCCCCGTCAGCGCGATCTCGGATCGCCAGCCGGGACTGACGCAGGCCCTCGAACGGGAAACACGGTTCGGGATGGGCGCGACGTTTCGACAGCCGCATCTGCACGAAGTGATGGACCGCGACTGGAAAGTGACGCCCGTCACCGCCAGGATGAAGGACAAGGCGTGGAGGCAGCTGGGTACGAGCGGCAGCGGCAATCATTTCGTCGAGTTCGGCGAATTGATCGTTCTCGACGACTCGGTGGGCCTTGCCGTGGGCAAATACCTCGCGCTCCTGAGCCACTCGGGCAGCAGAGGGACGGGCGCACAGGTGGCGCAGCACTACAGCCGGCTCGCGCAGCATCTTCATCCGGAGCTGCCGCGACCGCTGTCACATCTCGCCTGGCTGGATCTGTCGTCGGAGCCTGGCCAGGAGTACTGGGCGGCGATGGAGCTGATGGGCAAATATGCCGCGGCGAATCACGAACTGATTCATGCATCCATCGCGCGCGCGCTGGGTGTCGATGTCGTGCTCGACATCGAGAACCACCACAACTTCGCCTGGCGCGAGCGGCATCGTCTTCCGGATGGTTCGGAAGCCGAAGTCATCGTGCACCGGAAGGGAGCGACGCCCGCGGGAACCGGGGTGCTCGGCATCATTCCGGGCTCGATGGGGACCCCGGGGTATGTCGTGCGCGGCAAGGGTGTCGCGAGCTCGCTGAATTCGGCGGCGCACGGCGCCGGTCGCAGGATGAGCCGCACGAGAGCCAGGGCGCTGTTCACGTGGGACGTGGCGCAGAAGTTCCTGCGCGAACGCCGCGTCACGCTGCTGTCGGCGGGCCTCGACGAAGTGCCGATGGCGTACAAGGACATCGACGAAGTCATGGCGGCGCAGAGCGATCTCGTGGAGCCGTTGGCACGGTTCGAGCCCCGCCTCGTCAAGATGGCGCCTGCTGGCGAGCCGCCGGAAGACTGATTCCGCCGGCTCGTCAGTAATTGCGCTTTCCGTTTCCCGTAAAAGACGCGCGCACTCCGTAATCGGTCGAAACCTCGATCGCCGGCACTCGTTCGTGAACCAACGCCCTCCGCTCTGGCTTCCGGATTGCTCCCGGCAACGACTCGGCTTCTGAAAGGAGCGTTATGCGGAAGACGATCCTCCTGGGAACGACCCTCATCCTCTTACAGATCCCGCTCCTCGCCTACGTGCTGCTGCACGAACGGACGTGGGGCGGAGTGGATCGCGACGGGGCAAGCGGTGTGGCGGTCGCTCCCGACGGCAGCGTATACGTGACGGGCGTCACCCGCAGCTTCGGCGCCGGCGGCGACGACGCGTTTCTTTTGAAATACAACACGAGCGGCGTGCTCCAGTGGCAGCGGACGTATGGCACCGCGCCTGACGCGGAGAACAGCGGATCGGAAATGGGCATCGACGTTGCCGCGGCTCCCGACGGGTCCGGCGTCGTGGTGCTCGGAAACTATCGCGATGGGAACATCTTCCTGGCGAAGTTCAATCCGGCGGGGACTCTGATCTGGGATCGCACCTGGGGAGGCAACCAGGAAGGCGCGAGCGCCCTCGCGATCGCGCCGAACGGAACGATCTACGCCGCGGGCATCACGTTCAGCTTCGGCGTCGACCAGGGCGATGCATTCCTCGTGAGCTTCACGTCGAGCGGCGCGCTCAACTGGCAGCGCACCTGGGGCGGTCCGTTCTTCGACGTCGCACGCGGGGTCGCCGTGGCGAGCGACGGCAACATCTTCATCACCGGCGAGACGCTCTTCACGGCGAACGCCGCGTTCCTCGTCAAGTTCGATGGCACCGGAGCGGTGATCTGGGAGCGCGAGTGGGGACTGGTCGGAAAGGGCGGGTTCCCCGAAGACGACGATACGGATGGCAACGCGGTCGCGGCAGCGCCGGACGGCGGCGCGTATGTCGTGGGCGCGAGCACCGGCACCGGCGTCGATCCGAACCTCGTGGCGGTGCGCTTCGATTCGGCGGGCAACTTCGTCTGGCAGCGAGTCGGCGGGCCCGGATTCGGCGCCGCGCTCGACGTCGCGGCCGGCGCGGACGGCAGCGTGCACGTCACCGGCGGCGTCCTCGCTGCGGATGGGTCGTCACCAGGCAACGCGTTCGTGTGGACGCTGTCGCCGGCCGGCAAAGGCAGCGAGGCGGCGCTGTGGGGAGGCGACGATCCGTTTCAATCCGACAGCGGCGCGTCGATTGCCGTGGCGCCGAACGGCGCCATTGTCGTCGCCGGCGTGGCCGGCCAGCCTCCCTACACGTTCGGCCGCGGCTCGAAGAACGCGAAAGCCGCGCGGACGTTCATCAACACGATCGCTGGAACGCTCACCACGCCCGCCGGCGCCGTGGCCGATCCGGTGGCCGTGGTGATGATCCCGGCCGGCAGCGAGACCTTCGCCGGGGACACCGACGCCTTCCTGATCCGTGTGCAGTAACGCCGCGATCAGCGGCGCAGCCGCATCGCGAGCCACCAGTCCATCGTGCTCGTGACGAGCTCCGCGGCGTCCTGCTGGACGAAATGTCCGGCGCCGGGAATCGTCACGAGCGTCAGGTCCTTCTCCAGCCAGTTCCACGTACCCGACAGCCCGTCGGCGTTGAGCGCGCGATCGCCCAGGCCGTGGAACATGAGCACCGGCACGGTAACCTTCGGCAGTTCTGGCAACGGCTGAAGATCGTCGCCGGCGCCGCGCGGGTAGTTGCGCTTGTAGTAGTTCAGCATCGCATCGAAGTCGGAGCGCTGGAACGCTTCGACGTACCGTTTGCGCGCCGCCGCATCGGTGACCCACCCCGATATGGTCTCCGCCGTCATCGGCCGTCCGAAGAACACCGTCGGATCGCTCGGCGATTTCGCCTGGAAATTGCGCGCGTATTCGCTGTTCGCGATCTGCTCTTTGTTGGTGCGAAGCTCGCGGAACAGGCCGTTCGGATGCGGAAGATTCAGGATGACGAGGTTCTCCGTCATCTGCGGCAGGTTCATCGCGAACTGCCAGGCGACGACACCGCCCCAGTCGTGCCCGACGATGGTCGCCTTGTCACGCCCTAACTGACGGATCACCGCCGCGACGTCGCCGACCAGCAGACGCATGTCGTAGTTCTCGACGCCCTTCGGCTTGTCGCTCAGGTTGTATCCGCGCTGATCGATCGCCACGACCTGAAATCGCTTCGAGAGCGCATTCATCTGATGGCGCCACGAGTACCAGAAGTCAGGGAACCCGTGAATCATCACGACCAGCGGCCCCTCGCCGAGCGAGGCGTAGTGAATCTTCACGCCCCCCTCGGACGTCGCATACCCATGCTTGACGCGGTCGAACACGTCGTCTTGAGCCGGCGCCACGGCTGCGGTCCCGACGAGGAACAGAAGCCCGAAGGCGGTCGTAAGTACCGTTGATTTGTGCGTAAACATTGGCGTGACTCCCCGATGCCGGGGTGCTACTTTATCGCGATCCGGACATTCATGGCTGCAGGCGTTTCGAGTTGGAGGTCGACGTGCGTAAGGTGCAAGGCTCGCTCATGGTCCTCGCGGTCGTGGCTGTTACAGGCGCGCAGTCGACCGAACCCCCGATATCCGATACCCGCCTGACGGTCCACACGCTGGTCCGCGAGGACATCTTCGCGGGATTCCTCGACAACAACATGGAACGGTTCGCGAGGGGCGAACGGAACATCGAGGTGCTCCTCAAAGAACGGCCCGCCGAGAAGGCCAACCTCGTCGCATGGCGCGGTGGCGCCAATCTATATCGCGCCGTCGTCGCCCACGAGTCGGGCAAGCGCGAGGAGTTCACGCGTCAGTTCCAGCAGGCCCGCGACGACTTCGCCGAGGCCGCGAGGCTCGCCACGGGCAACGACGGCGTCGCCGCGATCACCGGCGGGACGCTGGTGAATCTTGCGGACCGGTTGCCCGAGGAACACCGCGCGGCGGCCTGGGCGCAGGCCTACGATGCCTATTCAGTCCTGTGGAAAGCGCAGGGAGCCGCGATCGACAAGTTCCCGGTTCACTTCCGGGGAGAGGTGCTCGCCGGGATGGCACAGTCTGCGCAACGAACCGGCCGCGCCGAGGAAGCCGATCAGTTCGTCGACAGGCTGCTCGCCATGTCGGGCACGCCGTACGAGAAGCTCGCCAAAGAGTGGAAGGCCAATCCTGCGTCCGCGTCGACGACGAACCTGACGTGCAAGACGTGTCATAACGCCGGACGGCTGTCGGCGAAGCTGGCCGCGCTCACCAAGTGATGCGCTAATCGTCGTCAGCGCGCCGCGACGCGGTACGGCTTGAGTGCCTTGACGAGCTCGGTCGCCACGTTCGCAGCGCCCGCCGGCCCTGAGAACGGTCCCGTACCCTTGCCGGTCAGCAGCACCACGCTCGTGTTCTGGTGTTTCACCGTGAAGGGATAATCCCACGCAAATGTATAGCTCACGTTGAGCACGACGTCAGCCACGGCGTGGTCGTCCACGATCGAGACGTTCAGCGGAGCAAAGCCCTTGTTCTGACCGAGCGCCGCCTTCATCTGCGCGGTGCCGAAGTACACCGCTTTTGACGCGTCGATTAGCATCGTCTTGAAGTTGCGGAGAACGACCACCGGATCCTTGGCGTCGGTCAGCAGCTCCGACTTCTCCGGTGCGGTACGCGTCGAGGAATCCGTCGAGGCGCCTTGTGCCGTCTTTCGCATCTTCTCCTGCATGGCCCGGACGAGACTGTCGGGCACTCCGGCGTCCTTCAAGGCGATCAAGCCCGCCGGCGATACGTCGAATTTGGCGGAGGACGATTCGATGGTCGTCTCGATGATGCCGGCCGCAAGCTGAGCGCGCACCATCTTGATCACGTCGTCGTTCGTGAGTGTCGCGGTGCCCTGTGCCGCGGTGACGGCCGCGAGCGCCATGAGGATTGAGACGGCAGCACTGATTGCGCGTATCCGTTCGATCACCGTGTCCTCCTTGCGACCTGGCTTGACGTCGCCGGACATATAGTCCGGGCCGCGGTTGCCGCTGTCAAATAGTGCGACAACCGCGGTGAAACCGGCTCAACGCCGGGTGCGCCCGTGAATGCGTTGCATCGAAGTGGCGTTCACGTATCTGGCAATCGCTTCGCCCTCGCGGTCGCTGATCGCAATCGTGCTCGGAAAGTGCATGCCGCCCCAGATCCGGCCGTTGTTACCGTCAGAGCGCGCCCTCGCGATGCTCGTATAGACGCGGTCCGGCTGTCCGGCCGTCGTCAGCCTGAAGACCTGGTCATCAGGAAAATACAGGAGCAGCACGGTCGCGGCTGCGCCGTTCAGGCTCGGATGCCCGGCAGGGTATTCAGGATGTGAGGGGGTGTTGACGAGCGGCAGCCAGGCGGGATCCGCGGCGGTATCCGGGTTGCCGTCGGTATCGGCCAGCGGAATCGCCGTCACGGGCCGCCACGTGACCTCGACCGGCGAGGCGCCATAGAGCCGCTTCCCGCTCCACGTGGTGAACGCCGTGTCCGCCATTGCTATGTTGAGCACGGCGAGCAGGCGGTTGCTGTCAGACATCGAAAGCTGATTTGCGCGCGCAATCTGGTTGGCCGCCTGGTTCCAGTGAACGCTGGCGTTGCCTTCCCAGAACACGGCCAGCGACGACTGATCCGCGGTGCGTGTCGATCCCGTCAGGCGGCCCAGCGCCTTCACCGTGTTGAAATCGCTGGTGTAGGTGGCGCTCGCGAGGCTGCGTGGCGGCGGCGGCAGGAATTGAGTGCTGCCGGCGAGCACGAACGTGTCGGTAAACGCCAGGGCTTGCGCGCTCATGGGGCCGAATGCAGGCGGGGTCGGACGCCATTGTCCCACCGCCGTTCCACCCGTGAATGCCGGATAGGCCACACCGAATCCATCCGTCGTGCGCCACGCGAGCACGGCCCTGGCGACCTCCGCGCCCCACGCAAGGCCTCGCTGGCGTGATTGGCCGCCATCCTCACCGTCGTCGCTTAGCGCGGCAATCGAGGCGGCATAGCTGGCATCGAGCGCTTCCCGGCGCGAGGGAAACAGGCCGGACAGCGCCACGTAAGCCGCGGCAACCACGGCCGCGCGCCGCGACGCGCCTCTGGGCGCCTCTGCCGTCGACGAACACCGGCGTGTAACGGCGTTCAATGCCGTTGAACGCATCGAAAATCGCGGTGTGGACGATGGCGCCGAGCCGCTGGCTGGAGGAATTCGCGGTTCCTGTCGCAATGAGCGTCTCGACGAAGATCTGGTTCCATTCGAGCACCTGATCGGGATCGTCCTCGCTTGCTGCGGCAGGCTTTCTGGCGGACTCGGCCGCCTGATGGGGCAGAACGCTGAAAACGCACAAGACGAGCAGGAACGCGAGCCCGCCGAACAGCAGCCTGTGATCGCGGCGTGTCATTTCAGACCTCTCTTCCGGCCAGCGTCAGCCGTTTACGCTGTCGTTGCATCGTGGCGAGCTGGCCTGCACAGACAATCGCAGTGGCGCCGCGCTCTCTCAAGCTGTAAAGTGCTGCAGAAAAGGACGATCCGCACAATGCGGTGGAATACTGCATGCCGAACGATGCCGAGTCCTCGGACCGGCTGGATTCGTGGAAGGACATCGCCGGCTACCTTCGCCGTGACGTGAGCACGGTCCAGCGCTGGGAGAAGCGCGAAGGGATGCCGGTCCATCGCCACCAGCACGAGAGGCTCGGGAGCGTCTATGCGTCTCGAGCGGAGCTCGATGCCTGGTCGCGATCGCGCGGTATCGCACACGAGCCTGAGCCGATCGACCGCCCGGGCGGCGCACAGATGGCGCCGGCGCGCTGGCGGGCCGCGGCGGCCGTGGGCGCGCTGGCGGTGGTCATCGCGATTGCTGTGGCGGTGGCGTTCACGCGATCGGGTGGCCAGGGCATCGACGGTTCTGGCATTACGACGACTGGCAGTGCCGAGGCGCAGGAGCTCGTCCTGCGGGCTCGCTATCTCAGCGACCGCACGACCAACAGCGACAACCAGAGTGCGATCGCGCTACTGGAACGCGCGATCGTGGTGGACCCGACGTTTGCGCGCGCCTACGCCGAGCTCGGCTCCGCGTACGTCACGCGCCTCGCGTACGTCACGCCGGACGAAACTCGCGAGCTGGAAGAGAAGTCCTACTCAGCCGCGGAGAAGGCGTTTACGCTCGATCCGAATCTGCCCGAGGTCTACCTGGCCCGTGGCGATCTGCTGTGGACTCACTCGCATCGTTTCGCGCACGAAAGGGCCATCCAGGAATTCCGCCGGGCGCTCAGCCTGAATCCGAAATCGGATCAGGCTCACCGACGCATCGCCCGCGTGCTGGTCCATGTCGGCTTCTTCGAGGAGGGCAGGCAACACGCCGACAGTGCGCTCGCGGCCAATCCCAGCGACAGCCAGGCGCTCAATAGCCGCGCCCAGTCACTCTTGTGGAGCGGACGCACTGAAGAAGCGCTCGCAATCCTGCTCAGCATTCCCGGGCCCGTCCTGCCGGAGCTCGTCGAGGCCAACACCGTGTTCGCGTTGCACGGACTGGGACGGCGCGACGAGGCGCTGGGTTACCTGCAGAAGGCATTACAGAAATACCCGGACGATCCGAGCGGCAATCTTCGCGGGATACAGGCCCTCCTGTTGGCGGAATCCGACCCGGGTCGGGCCGAGGCCCTGATCGACGGCGTGCGGCAGAGAAAGACAGCCAATCCCTCCCATCACGCCGCGTATTTCGCCGGCTGCGCATCCGCGCGCCTGCGGAAGGCCAGCGAGGCCGTCCAATGGCTGAAAGAGGCGGCAACGAGCGGCTTCCCGTGCTACTCGCTGTTCGCGCGCGACCCGAATCTCGATCCGATTCGGTCGGACGCGGGCTTCCAGGCGTTCATGTCGGAGCTGCAGAAGCAATCGACGTCGCTGCGGCTGGCGCTGTTTCCCGCGAAATAACAAGCGAGACGCGTCGTCAATCCCGTTGCCTTCATCCGCCATGCGGCCTATGCTCGGCTGACGCGACAGAGGCTGGAGGGAGATTGATCGGTCAGCGGGTTGGCCCTTACGCCGTCGTGGAGCGCGTGGGCGGCGGGGGAATGGGCGAGGTCTATCTCGCCGAAGACACTCGGCTGGGGCGCCGCGTCGCCCTCAAGCGTCCGTCGGCCGCGTTTCTCAGCGCTCCCGACGCGCGCGAGCGTCTGCACCGTGAAGCGTCCGCGGCCGGCCGTCTCACCCACCCCAACATCGCGGCCATCTACGACGTGCTCGACGTCGACTCCCATCCGTACATCGTCATGGAGTACGTCGAGGGAGAGAACCTCTCGGCCATCCTGGCCCGAGGGCCGCTGAGCGTCGAACGCGCGCTCGATCTCGGATTGCAGATCGCCGATGCGCTCGTGACGGCGCACTCGCGTGGAGTGATCCATCGCGACCTGAAACCCGGCAACATCTCGGTGACTGCCGACGGCATCGCGAAGGTCCTCGACTTCGGCATCGCGAAGGGGCCGAGGCCCGGGCGGTCGGAGGAGTCGGGCGCGATCCGTCCGCTTGACACGATTACCGTCGCCGGACAGGCCATGGCGACGCCGGGCTATTCGTCGCCGGAGCAGATGGTGGGGGCCGGGGCCGATCCGCGCGACGACATCTATAGCCTTGGTGTAGTCCTCTACGAGCTGCTCACCGGCCGCCGGCCGTTTCAAGGTGCGGACGCCCTGGAAATGGCGGTCGCGACCATGACCAAAACCGCACCGTTACCGCATGAGATCAATCCCGGGATCCCCCCGGAGGTTAGCCACGTTGTCGCCCGCGCCCTCGCCCGCGACCGCAACAACCGCCACGCGAGCGCCACCGACCTGCGTGCAGAGCTGCGACGCGTGTCGAGGACCCTCGCAGCGCGCGTCACCGAGCCCGTCTCGACAGGCCCGGTAACAGAGAACCATCGGCCGGTCTGGAAACGGATGTGGCCAATGGTCGTGCTGCTGATCGCGAGCTGCGCCGTGCCGCTGGGTCTGTGGTGGCGAAGCACGCGCGCTCACGCTCCTGCGAGCCGCGTTCCGGTAGTCGCGGTGCTGCCCTTCGCCAACAACAGCACGCCGGCCGACGTGCCGATCGCCGCCGCCATGCGCGACGTGCTGATTGCCAACCTCGGCGCGGTTGGCGGCATCAACGTGCTGTCGAAATCGGCGACGACTACCGAGAATCTCGGGCGCGTCGATTCGAGGCAGTTTTCGAAGGAGATCGGCGCTACCCATCTGATCGACGGAAGTCTTCAGCGATCCGGGACCGACTTGAAGGTGTCGATCAGTCTGGTCGACGGCGCGACCGGCCTGGTCATATGGAGCAAGTCTGTACGCCGCGTCGGAGAAGGAGGTCTTCTCCCTGCAGGAACGGATCGCCGACGGTGTCAGCCGCGCCGGACCTATCGCGACGTTCGCCGTGGCCAGGAGTGGGGAGTCAAGGCTGGGCACAAACGACGTCGACGCGCTGTCGAAATACGGCCAGGCCGTGGAGGCGCTCGAGCGTCCGGACATTCCCGGCAATCTTCAACGAGCGGCGGCGTTCTTGAAGAGCGCAATCGATCGCGACCCGAACTTCGCGCTCGCGTTCGCGCGCCTCGGAGAGGCATACTGGGCGACCTATCAGGCCAGCAGCGAACCGAATTGGGCGTCGGAGGCGGTAATCGCCGCCAACAAGGCGCTGACGCTGGATCAACAGCAGCCGGAGGTCTGGATATCACTCGCGCTGATCCACCAAGGCACCGGCCGGCGTGAAGAGGCGCTAGCCGACCTGAACAAGGCGCTGACGCTCCAGCCCAACAGCGATGAAGCGCATCGACTCATGGGCCAGGTCCTGCAATCGCTCGAGCGGCTGACAGAGGCCGAAGCGCACTATCTCGAGGCGGTAGCGCTCAGGCCCAACTACTGGCGCCACTACAGCCTGCTCGGCGCCTTCTACTACGCCACCGGCCGGAGCCGCGACGCGGTGGCGGCCTTCACGCGGGTGACCGAACTGCAACCCGACAACGCACGCGGCTTCAACAATCTCGGCGCCGCTTACTATGCGCTCGGTGACAACGTCAACGCGCTGAAATTCTACGAGCGCGCCATCGCGATTACGCCGCAGCCGGAGACGTTGTCGAACATCGGCAACATCCATTTCGTCGAAGGTCGGTACGAGGCGGCAACGATCGCATTTCAGCAGGCAGTGACCGCCTCGCCCAACGACGGGCTCCTGCGCGGCAATCTCGGCGACGCCCTCGCGCGCGTGAACCGCGGGGAGGAGGCGCGGCAAGCGTGGCGCGAATCAGTTCGACTCGATCGGCAGGCGCTGTCGGTGAACCCGAACGATCCGGCTACGCTCGCGCGGATTGCGCTGAGGGAGGCCAAGCTCGGGGATCACGCCGCCGCGGAAGCCGACATCATCCGTGCGCTGTCGCTCAATGCCAGTGATTCGGAAGTGCTCTATCATGCCGCCGTCGTCCGCGCGCTCAATGGCGACGTGGACCGGGCCCTGACCCTCCTCGAACAGGCCTTGAAGCACGGCTACAGCGCGTCGATCGCGCGCCGCGACCGCGATCTGGATGGAATCAGTCAAATGCCGCGGTTTCGTCGGCTCGTGGGCGCCCGCTAGCCAAGGACTGCTCGAGCTTCTATCCACACACGTAGCCGACGTTCCTGGGCCGACGGCGATCCTTGCTCAACGCCTTGAGGTCGGGATCGTCCTGTGCGGACGGCTGCGGCGATCGTACCCTGCAATCGACGTCGCTGCGGCTGGAGCTGTTTCCCGCGAAGTAAGCGGCCAGCCCAAAACGGATCGACAGCGGCGCCGACGGACCGGCTTCAGTGTTGATTAAGCGCGGAAGGTTCCGCGCGATGGGCTACGCCTGACCGTCCGACGGGTTCTGGGTGGCCCCGTCTGGCCAGGCGCAGATTACAGACGCGGTTCCCCGCCCGGTCGGCGAGCGTCCAGTGCGATGGGGCATCGGACTTGTCAACGATGCGGCCGCCCGCAACGAGTGCCGCCTGGAGTCGCGCCGTGACGTGCTCACGCGCGACCGACACGTCGAGATGCATCGCGTGCCGCAACGGCTTGGCCTCGTCGAGCTCCTGCATCCAGACCGTCGATCCGTGTCCGAGGGGATCCACTGCATTATCGTCAGCCATCGGCACGTACCCGAGCACAGCGCGCCAGAAGCCAAGGTCAATCGCATCGCGCTTCGCCGCAATCGCGAGCTGCACCTCTTGGACGGCCGCACGATCCGCCGTCGCACCGTGCGCTCGCGCGACAGCCGACACGGCCCGCGCGAGCTCGACGTGTCGCCGCTCGAGTTGCCAGAGGTCGCGACTTAACCGGACGGTGAGGCTGGCATCGACCATCGTGAGCAGCACACCCGAGCCCTCGAGGCCGGGAACGTTCGCGACTGCCTCGGCCAGGCGCGCCGCGTCGCCCAGCGATCGAACCCGGAAGACGGCCGTCGCGCCGCCATGAAGGACGACCCAGTCATCGACACCTTCGGCGCCGAGGAAACCTTGCCAGCCTTGCTCGCTCATGCTCGCACCCTGACTCCGCGGTAACCACTCGCGTCTGCAGCAGCCCGCGACAAACTGCTAGGTGCCGTTCTCGATTTTCGGATCGTGACTGCTCGTCCGGCCGTCCGTATGCGTAGCAGAGACGGTGTAGCTGTACGTATTCGTGTCGTTGTTCGAGTCCGTCGTGCTGAAACTCGTCACCTGACCGGTCGACGCGGCCGGGCTGAACTCCGAGTCGTCGAGGCCGCTGATCCCGAATGAGGCGACGTTCGTGCCACACGACCAGTTGATGACCGTGGCTCCGTTCGACGCGGGCACCTGGATTTTGTCGACAGTTCCCTTGCTCTTGCCGTCATCCCAGTTCACGGTGACGTTGATCGGTGGCATGTCGCATCTCCTCTATCCTCCTGATGACGAGGCGCGGGGCGGAGGAAAGGACCCGCGGTCGTTGATGGCCCGAAGGAACCGTGGTTCGCGATAGCCCATTTCGCTCAGTCTGCCGAGGACGGGTACCGCCTCGGCGGTCCGATTGAGGTGCACCAGGGAAACGACGAGCGGATCGAGCAACCGGTAATCCTTGGAGGCGGCGGCGACCTTCGCGATCGACTCATGTGCCAGCTCCCACTCGTGTCGCGCCCGTTCGGGCTCCCGCCGTGCGGTCCAGACCTGCGCCACGAGCGCGTGGGCGGTGCTCGCAATGCGGGCGGCGTGAATGTCGGCCGCGTCCCGGCGTAACAGGTCGCTCGTGATCTCGAGCACGGCGTTGCCCTCGCGCGCAGCGCCGCCGAGGTCACGCGTCGCGAAAAGCGCCGACCCCAGCGTTCGCCGATGATCGGCGAGATCCCGGCGCCATCCGACATTGGTCGGATCGCCTTCGCTCAAGGTTTTCATGATCGCGATCGACTCACGGAGCAGCGGGAGCGCCGCTTCCGTGCGGCCCTGCCCGAGGTAGGCGCCTGCCAGCACGTGCTGACCGGCCGAGAGTTCTCGCCGCCAGGCCGTGTTCGCCGCATCCTGGGCAACAAGGCCTCGATACAGATCGACTGCCTGCCTGATTTCGCCGATGGCCTCTTCGGTCTTGCCTTGTGCGGCGAGCACGTGGCCGACGTGCGCGCGGCCGATGCCCAGGCGCAACCTGAACGTGGCGTTGGCAGGTTCGGCGGCGACCAGGGCCGTTCGAATCGCGAGTTCCGAGCGAAATTCGGCCAGCGCTTCGTCGAACTTTCCGATCGACCGCAGGACGACGCCGATCGCGTTATGGGACGCGGCGGCACTGTGACGCAGGTCCTTTGCGGCATTGCTTTTTTGCAGCAGCTCTTCTTCGATCGCCAGGCAGGCACGATACCGCACCAGCGCCGCATCGAGATTGCCCCTGGCTTCGAGGACCGAGCCGAGGTTGCTATTGGCGTAGGCGACCTCGCGCCGCCAGTCGTCGCGTCGCGCATCGATCGTGGTCAGGCGGTTGGCGACGTCCAGGTAGGCCTTGAATTCGCCTTCCGCCGCGTCGAGGTTGTGACGCCGCCAATGGACGAAGCCAACCCAGAAGTGGCTCTGAGCCAGGCCAAAGAGCCTCTCGCCGTCGTTCGGCTTGCGCTCGACAAGTGTGCGTGCCAGCGCAAGCGATTCCTGGAGGGGAGGCGTCGCGGCCTCGAGATTACCCTGCGCGATCCGGACATCTCCGATCTGATAGAGCGCGGCTGAGCGCCGGAGCAACTCTTCGTCGCTCAGCGCCGATTCCGGAACGGCAGCGAAATACGCCATCGCCTTCTGGCCGACGTCATCGAGGATCTCGAGACGTCCAACCGGCTCCAGCCGTTGGCGAAGGTCGCCGAGCATGAAGCCGATCAGGTCCTCGGCCTGCGTCCGCCGCCGGTCGGCTTCTTCGCGTGCGGCGACGGCGCGCGTGCGCTCACGTGCCAGGTCGATCGTGTACTTCGCTGCTCCAAGCACCGCGGTGAGCAGGACGCCTGCCACGAGCAGACGGCGAACGATGCGCCGCCGGCGATCGCGGACCCATACGAGCCGTGCTGCCGTCTCCGCCGCGGTTGGGCGCTGGGCGGGCACGGGCTGTTTCAACCGGCCGATCAGCGCGGCGATGTCCGCTGGCGCACCGGTCGGCGGCAAAGTGTCGCCGTTGCGCGCTCGCTCGAGCAGTTCGCGTAGGGAGATTCCCCGCGGATATGGAGCGCGCCCGGTATACAGCTCCTGGAGCAGCAGGCCGAAGGAATACAAGTCGCTGGCAGGAGTGGCTGGTTCTCCTCGCGCCTGCTCCGGGCTCATATAAGCCGGCGTGCCCATGACCACGCCACCCTCCGTGCGGACGTGGAACGATACCGCACCGGACACGTGTCCGCCGGAGGGATGAGAGCGGGTAACGCTCGGATCCGCCTGCATGCCCATCGTCTGGTCGGCTTGCGCCGCGACGCCGAGTGGAGCCTCGAAGCCAGTGCGTTCGGACGATTGTGCCAGCCCGAAGTCGAGCACCTTCACTTCGTCGAGGCGAGTCAGCATGACATTGGCTGGCTTCAGATCGCGGTGCACTACGCCTGCGCTGTGGGTCGCGACGAGCACGTCCGCGACCTGCTGCGCGATCCGGAGACGAGTGGCGGGCGGGAGACCGGCGGCAATCGCGGTCTGCAGGCTCTTGCCCTCTATCAACTCCAGCACGAGCCAGTCGCTGTCGGTTCCCTCGATGAAGTCGTAGACCCGACAGATGTTCGGGTGGTCGAGCTGTGAGAGGATCCTGGCTTCGCGGAGGAACCGCGCCTTGCTGTCTGCGCTGAGACGGTGCTCGGCATGAATGGCTTTGAGCGCGACGCGTCGTCTCAGCGTCTCATCGATCCCGGCATACACCTCTCCCATGCCGCCCGAGCCGAGCGAATGGAGAATTCGGTAATGCGAGATGGTTTCGGGCACGGCTGCGTGTCCGCGAACCGAGAGTCTATCTCGTTTGCGGGATCATTGCGCGCCCTGAAACTGTCGCTATCTCGGCGCCGGCCTCGATAGGTATGCCTTGGACGCCGCTTCATCCTTGAGCGGTGTCACCTTGTCAGGGTCGATGCGGATCATCAGATAGGTGATGTGATCGTCGACCTTGGTGAACAAATGGCCGGTGCCCGCCGGGATCACGACCACATCGCCGGCCTTGAGCTGATGCGCGACGCCGTTGCGAATCTCGGTGCCGTTGTTGCCGGGCCCGTTGAACTCACGGACCGTCAGCAGCGTCGACGGGCGCCGCTGCCTGTTCGTGATGTCAGGCCCGAGAACCAACGTCGCCGAACCGTCGATGATGTGATAGACCTCGCTCACCAGATCGTGCTCGGCTACCGAATCGGGGGCGGGCTTATCAAGCTTGCCTCGATGCACCATGCCGATGCCGATGTGCGCCTTGCCGATCTCGATGTCCCTTACCTGTTGATCGGTCAGCTTCTCGGCGATGGCTTTCTTCGTATACGCCTCGATCTCGCTCACCGGGATGTAATACCCGGGACACATGTTGCAGGTAGGTTGCGGATCGGTGGGATTGAGCTTGGCCTGAGCCAGGAGTACACCGGCCGCAGTAATCACAACCGCTCCCGCGACGACGCCTCGTTCGATGCTGTTCATGACGCCTTGCCTCCTCTGCCACCTGCCGAACCCGCTTCCGCACCCGACTAAGGTAAGACAGCCTTCAGCCGTCGGATGTAAACTCTGGGAACATCCGGAGGTCGTAACTCAGCACATGCATCGAACAATCACGGGCCTGCTGACGCTGGCCCTCGCCACCTCTGGCACCGCCGCGTGCTCGATCAAGAAGATGGCGATCAATGGCCTGGCCGATACGCTCGCGGCGAGCGGCGACAGCTTTTCTTCCGACGAAGACCCCGACCTCATTCGCGACGCGGTGCCCTTCTCGCTGAAGACGATAGAGTCCCTCCTCGCCGAAGTCCCCGAGCACAAAGGCTTGCTGTTGACCGCGTGCAGCGGCTTTACGCAGTATGCCTACGCGTTTGTCCAGACCGACGCGGAACTCATCGAGCCCAAGGATTACGAGGCGTCGGTCGCCGGGCGCGAACGGGCCCTCAAGATGTATCAGCGGGCGCTTGGCTATTGCCTGCGTCGCGTCGAGCTCACCCACAAGGGATTTCGCGCGGCGGTCGAGAAAGATCCGACAGGGACGATGAAGGCGTTCTCGAGGGAGGAAGTGGCGGTACTTTATTGGACCGGCGCGACCTGGGGTGCGCTCGTCTCGGCGGATCCGAAAAGCCGGAGTTGCTCAATCAGCTGCCCATCGTGCGCGCCATCATGGACCGCGCGCTCGAGCTCGACGAGGCCTACGAGCTTGGCTCCATCCACGACGTCCTGATCTCGCTCGACTCGCTGCCCGAGGCGATGGGCGGGTCCGTCAAGAACGCTCGAGTGCATTACGCGCGTTCGGTGGCGCTGTCGAAGGGGGAATCGGCGAGTCCCTACGTGTCACTGGCGTCGGGCATCAGCGTTGCGGAGCAGAATCGCAAGGAATTCGAAGAACTGCTCGCGAAGGCGCTGGCCATCGACGTCAACCAGGTGCCCCGCCTCCGGCTGTCGAACGTCATCTATCAACGGAAGGCGCGGGCGCTCCTGGCGCGCGCCGACGATCTGTTCACGCCCGGCAAATCTCCGGAGCCACCGGGCGCGGTGGTGGGATTGACCGGACTCCACTCGCTGGCACATCCGGGGTTGGGAGTAGCGCGATGAGAGTGTTGGCCTCGCTGGTGGCAATCGGACTCCTGGCCGCGGGATATCCGCACGCTCAGGGCGTGACGCAGGTCCGTCTCGGCACGGTGATTCCGGCCGGGACGATCTGGAACAGCATTCTCAAAGAACAGGCCTCGGAATGGACGCGACTGACGGGCGGCCGCGTGCGCCTCACGGTGATGGCCGGAACGCAGGGCGACGAGGAGGCCATCATCCGCAAGATGCGTACGTCCGGACAACTGCAGGCCGCCTCGCTCTCGGCCGTCAGCCTGGCGATCTCGATCGATCAGTCCTTCAACGTGTTCTTCATCCCGATGTTCTTCCAGGACTACGCTGAGCTCGACCACGTCATGGCCAAGCTCGAGCCCATGATCACCCAGCGGCTCGCCGACAAGGGCTTCGTCTTCATCAACTGGGGCAGCGGCGGGTGGATTCAGGTCTTCAGCAAGAAGCCGGCGAAGAACCTGCGCGACCTGAAGAGCATGAAGCTCTTCACCTCCGCGGGTGACGACGTGACCGTGCAGTGGTACAAGGACAACGGGTTCCAGCCGGTGCCGCTGTCGTCGGCCGATATGTTGTCGTCGCTGACGACCGGCATGATTGAGGCCGTCCCGGTGACGCCGCTCTCGGCGCTCTCGTTCCAGTGGTACAAGTACCACGCCGTACATGCTCGACGTCGGCATCTCGCCGCTCGTCGGCGCGACGATTGTCAACAAGAAGACGTGGGAGGCGATCAGCGAGGCCGACCGTGCGCTGCTGACGGCAGCCGCCCGCAAGACCGAGGCGCGGTTCCGCTCCGAAGTCCCCCGCACCGACGCCGAGTCGATTGCCGTGATGCAGAAGAGCGGCATGACCGTCGTCAAGGCGGACGCGGCCGCGCTGGCAGAGTTCCGGACGGCTGCTGACGGCTTCGCCAAAACGATGCGCGACGGCCTGGTGCCGCGCGATGTCTTCGAGCTCGCGGTGCGCGAGCGCGATGCCTACCGGAAGGCGCGGCCGATCGCCAAGTGACGACCGCCGTTCCGGTCGAGTCGCCGCGTACCAGCTCGCCAATAGTCCGGGGGCTTCATCGGTTCGAAGATGGCCTCGCGGCCGTCGCGCTCGGCGTGATGGTCGTCCTGCCTCTCGCGGAGATCCTGCTTCGCCGCTTCGCCGGCACCGGCATTCGCGGGTCCATTCCGTTCGTCCAGCATCTGGTGCTCTGGGTCGGGTTTCTCGGCGCGGCGCTGGCCGCGCGCGAGGGCACGATGCTGTCGCTGGCAACCGGCACGTTCCTTCCGGCTGGTCGCGCCCGTGACTGGGCCGATACGTTTGCCGCCACGGTTGCCGCCGCGGTGTCGACGATGCTCTGCGTCGGCGCGTTCCAGCTGGTGATGAGCGAGCGCGAGGCTGGCACCGTAATCGCTGCCGGCGTCACCACGTGGATGGCGCAAACGGTGCTGCCGTTTGCATTCGGGCTGATCGCGCTGCGCACGGTGTGGCGAGCGAAAGGCGGCTGGGCTTCCCGCGCGATCGCGGCGTGCGGCATGGTCGCCGGCGGCTGGCTGGTGTGGACTGCGACCCCCACGCTTCCGGCGGGCCTTCAGTGGCCGCTCGCAGCAATGCTTCTCGTCGCAGCCGGCTGCGGAACGCCGATCTTCGTCGTGCTCGGAGGGTTGGCGATCGTCATGTTTCTCACCGACGGCGTCGGGCCGTCGGCGATTCTCATCGAGACCTACCAGCTGGCGGTGAAGCCCACGCTGGCGTCGATTCCGTTGTTCACGCTTTGCGGATTCCTGCTCGCCGAGGGGAAAGCTCCCGAGCGGCTCCTGAACGTGTTCCGCGCCTTGTTCGGGTGGTTCCCCGGGGGAACCGCGGTCGTCTGCGCGATGCTCTCGGCGTTCTTCACGATCTTCACCGGCGGATCCGGGGTCACCATCCTTGCCCTCGGCGGGCTGTTGCTGCCGGCCCTCATCAAGGACGGCTATCGCGAGAAGTTCTCCGTCGGGCTGCTCACGGCGTCCGGCTCGCTCGGACTGCTGCTCCCGCCGTCGCTGCCGCTGATTCTGTACGCGATCGTGGCGCAGATCCCGGTGGAGGATCTGTTCATCGGCGGCATCCTGCCCGGTGTGCTTCTGCTCGGGCTGACAGCTGCATGGGGCGTGCGTGAAGGGGCCACCCATAACACGGGCCGCACTCCGTTTTCGCCAGGCGGCGCAATGCGCGCTCTATGGCAGGGCAAGTGGGAAGTGGCGCTGCCGGTCGTGGTGCTGATCGCGCTCTTCGGAGGGTTCGCGACGATCGTCGAAGCGGCGGCGCTCGCAGCGCTCTACGCGTTCATCGTCCAGGTGTTCGTCCACCGTGACGTCCGGCAGTTCGACACGCTGCGGCGGGTCTTCGCGGAATGCGTGGCCACTGTCGGCGGTGTGCTGGTGATCCTGGGAGTAGCCGTCGGCCTGACGAGCTACCTGATTGGTGCGGACGTCCCTGGCCGGCTGCTCGAATGGACGCAGGCCTATATCAGCTCGCCGATGGTCTTTCTGCTGATCTTGAACCTGTTCCTGCTCGTCGTCGGCTGCCTGATGGACATCTACTCCGCCACCTTCGTCGTCGTACCTCTCATCGTGCCGCTCGGGCAGCATTTCGGCATCCATCCGGTGCACCTCGGCATCATCTTCGTCGCGAACCTCGAGCTGGGGTACCTCACGCCACCAGTCGGCATGAACCTGTTTCTTGCGTCCTATCGTTTCAAGAAACCGCTGCTCGAGGTCACCGCCGCCTCATTGCCGATGCTGGGCGTCCTTGGCCTCGGCGTCGTGCTCATCACCTACATTCCGTGGATGACAACGGCACTCCTGCATGTACTGGGCAAGATGTAGAGCATCCGGAGGTCGATGGTGGGCCGCCCATCTCGCTCTCTGAACTTCTTCAGCCCCATGCCTACGACCAGCCGATGCCTGGCGCACGCGGCCGCCGACGGCGCGTCGGGGACGAACAGGCGCTCACTGACCTGTCGTGTGGAGGCATTCGTAATACCCGATGACCGCCGCGAAGAAGTACGGATTGCCTGTCGATTCGCAGGTGGCCCCTTCTCTCTTGCAGGTTCCAGCAGCGTCTGTGACGTCCGCTCCGCAGTACAGATCGGGCCGTATCAGCAGCGTCGTGCCGACGAACTGACCGTTCTCGAAACGCCAGAGGTTATACGTCGCCGGCCGATCGGCGGGCGGAGGGATGGCCGGGAACCCCTGGTTGGGGTGGCTGCAAACCGTTCGCGTGGGAAACGGCGGGGGAATGAAGCACGTCCAGCCACGAGCAGTCAGTTCCGCCGCCGTAGGCTGTCCCGTTGAAACCCCGCTCACCGCCGGTGAGGAGATGCCGGTTGGAACGCCGGACGGGCGCACCGGATTTCGGTCGTCGCTGCAACCTGCGCTCGCTGCGGTTAGTGCGAGCAGCGCTACCAGGGCCCGCGAGCTGTATCTAAGCATGTTCCCTCCTACTATGCGACTGTGCGCCGCACGGCCACGAGTTCGACAACGGATCGAAGGTCATCCTTCTCACGTCTGGCAGCTTGCGGCGTACTCCTCTTCGAGCGCCTGCAGCTGATGCCGGTCGAGTTCCAGCTCCCTCGCCACCGCGTCGATCTCGCTCTTGAGGGCGGCGATGTGCGCGGCGTCCGGATTCGATTGCGCCTTGATGCCGCGCAGGATGTCTTCGAGCGACCGCAGCTATCCGATACGTGGCGCGCATCATCGCCCCTCCTCCCGGGTTCCCAAGTGCTGGTAGCTTTGGCGAGACCAGCTGCCGAGGCGCTGTTATAGCAGCACAATCGCGAGCGCCGTAACTACCTTGGTGAGTAGGGGCGCGACGGATCGCGCGACCGTCCCACGTACTCAGGTAGGTAGGACCGACTTCGGCTCACGCGTACCATCGACAGCCTGAGAAGGAGGGACCTGAAGGAGCAAGAACGCCGCTCGGTCGTGCTGGGTGCCGGGTGGGAATCGTTGCCGTGGTGCTGGACCGCCACCCGTACACCAGCCGCCGTCAGACCTTCGTGAAAGTCACGCTCGACCAGCAGTTGGGCGTGATGGTGCGCGCGTCTCGCCGATTCTTCGTCGCGACCGCACTACGTGTTCTCGTCGGTCGACCCCCGGCGAAAATGAAGCGGGTCCCGCAGGTTTTGCAGCTCGCGGTAATAGTAGAGGGGGGTCGGCCGTTTGCGACTGAAACTCAGCCTTTTGAGAAACTCGATCTCCTCCGCGGTCGCGTCACCCCTGAGGGCGGGATCCGCAAGAAACGCCCGGAAGCCGGCCTCCTCCTCGACCGGTGGGCCCGGTTCCCGTTCCACAAAATCGATCTTCTTGAGGTGTGCGGAGGTCAGGCGACGGTTCAAAACAATCTCCATCCCGAAGGTCGCGAGGTCGATGTCCCATAATTCAATCAGCGGATCGAGGAACGTGAGGCAGTTTGCGGCCGAAACGTTCAGGACATCCGTCTCGAGGAACTCGAGCACAATGACTCGCACCTGCGTATAGCTCCGTTCAGTGAGTCGAGCCACCATCCGGAGCCAGTTTTCGTCGGTCAATTCCTCTCGCGTCACTCGCTTCACGACATCGAGCAGTTTCTGAGTGACAAGACGCTCGAGCGCCCCGAAGGGCTCCTTCTCAAAAATTGCGCGGATCGCTTGCGCATGGCGAGGTTCGCATTTCCGGAGAATTAGCTCGCGCACCTCGTTGAACAAGGGTGGCGGCGGGTCCGCGAACGTTCTCTTCAAGACGTCCTTGCGGTGGAGATCAGCCAGTAGCGCGAGCTTCCCGGCTGGAAGTCCTAAGAACGTTTCCATCCTGTCGTAAATATCGGTCCGCTCGGGAGCTGGTGGCGCTTTCCTTCCGCTGAGCAGCTGGGAGATGTAGGACTCCGTCACCTCCGCCGCTTCGGCGAGAGCCCTCTGTTCAGTCCCTAATTCAGTGAGTCGATGCCGGATGAGGAGTGGGAAATCCATGGCTGAGCTTTGGCAATTACTTAACTGAATATGATTAACTATTGCGCGAATATTTAAATTATCGCATATTACGCCTTGACAAAAGAAGTTAATAGGCACACAGTAGCGAACAGATTGCGGCCTGCCCCTCAGTCTTCCTGATTATCTGAACTCATACAGGTCATCTCGTCCCTAGGCAAGGCAACCTCAGGAGGTTGACCATGATTGCTCGAAGTGTTTCATTCCATCTCAAACCGGGTCGCGCGGCGGATTTCACGAAGCTGATCGACAAGGACATCATCCCGATGCTTCGCAAGGAGAAGGGCTTCCAGGACGAAATCGCGTTCGTCACCCCAGGCGGAACTGACGCCGTCGGCATCAGCGTGTGGGACGTCAAGGAAAACGCCGAGGCGTACGCCCGCACCGGCTATACCAATGTGCTCAACGTGCTGAAGGACGTACTCGAAGGCACGCCTCAGGTGAAGACGTACGACGTCTGCAGTTCGACCTTCAGCAAGACGCCTGTTCACGCAACGGCCTGAACACACATCGGTTCACGGTAGAGGGCGGCAACGGCCGCCCTCTACCGCCGTGCGCAAGACAAAGAAAGTGGAGAATCATCATGACTATCGTTCGCTGGGATTCAGTCCGTGACGTGGCCGTACTTCAGGAGCAGATGAACCGGATGCTCGGCTTTTACAACCCGCCCCAGGAAGACCTGCCGCGCAGTGCGTGGGTTCCGGCGGTGGACATTTACAGTAGCGGCCCGTACGAGCTGGTCCTGAAGGCCGAGTTGCCCGACATGAAGGAAGAGGAGTTCGCGCTGACGGTTCAAGACAACACCTTGACCCTGCGCGGTGAGAAAAAGCTCGACACCCAGATCTCCGACGAGCAGTTCCACCATAACGAGCGCCGCTATGGCTCGTTCGCGCGAACGTTCGCGCTGCCGCCGACCGTTGACGCTGGTAAGGTCACCGCCGAATACAAAGCCGGCGTGCTGACTGTCCGGCTGCCGATGCGTGAGGAAGCCAAGCCCACGCAGATCAAGGTGGCAAGAGCCGCGTAAGTGACGATGACTTCTCGCCAGGCTCTCACGTTTGTTCGCAAGTACGGTGTCGTGCTGGAGTCCGCTCGTGGGCCCGTGCCGTCACTCGCGGAGGCCATCGTTGGAGGGCCACTGCGAGGAAGCTGGTGGGCCCACCCGAAAAGTCACGAGATCTTCGCGGTGACGCGCGCGATCCGCGAGAGCGATAACGTACTCGTGTGTCGGCTTTTCGAAGGGAAGGTCACGTTTGTCCATCGGCGGTTGTGGCCCGCTCTTGTGAGAGCCGCGAATCGCATTCCATCAGATCACATTTGTCAGGTGCGCGAAGTTCACGCCCATCGGGGACGCCACGTTACCAAGGAAGTGCCGTTTCCCGACTGGGTTCCGTCGAGCATCCTAGCGGCCGCTCGAGTCGTTTCGGAAAACGGCGCCGACGCAGAGCTCGCGCGATGCAGGTCTGGCCTGCCGGCACGTGCATCAGATAGCTAAGTGCAGAGGTGCATGAAGGTCCGTTCACGGCATCCAGTTCTCTCTCTCGGCTTCATGAAGCCGACGGCTGCCTTGCCCTTCGGAGTTGCCCTGTCAACACGTCCGAACGATTCTTCACGGACCCGGGCGTGATGTGCCGAGATTTCAGGTCTCTGCTCCGCGCTACTTCGCGATCCTCGCATTCCGCAAGACGCTCGATCTGAATCCGAAATCGGATCAGGTGCACACGCGCGCAGGGCTCACTCGACCCGCAGCGCCACCAGCGGATCGACCGACGCCGCGCGGCGAGCAGGCACGACCGCCGCGGCGAGCGACACCGCCACCAGAATCAACGCGGCGCTCGCGAGGTTCACGCCGTCCGTGGGCGACAATCCGAAAAGGAACCCATCGAGCACGCGCAGGCTGACGGCGGCGCACGCGATGCCGATGATGGATCCGATCGAGGCCAGCACGAGGTGCTCGCGCAACATCATCCACAACATCTGGCCCGGCCGCGCGCCGAGCGCGAGGCGTACACCGATCTCCGGTACCCGCCTGGCCACGAGGTGCGCCAGCAAGCCGTAAACACCCACGGATGCCAGGGTGAGCGCCACGATGGCGAAGAACGTCCCGAGCATGGCGAGCAGACGTTCGCTCAGCAGGCGTCCCTGGATCAGACCGTCCAGCGTCTCAATGGCGAGGATCGGCGCGTCGGGACGCAGACGCTCGATCTCGCTCCGCACCACGTTGATCGAATTCGTCGGATTTCCTGCTGTTCGCACGAGAAACTCGAATTGCGAAAGCCTCACGTCGTCGGCCTGGAACCACGGCTGATACACCAGACGCTCCGACGGGGTGCGCAGATCCTGATATCGCACGTCGCTCGCGACGCCAACGATCTCGTGCGTGATCGCCGTCGAACCACGGAAGGTCAGAAAGGTCCGGCCCACGGCCTCGTCGGCGTCTCCAAAGTAGCGGCGGGCGAACGCTTCGCTGACGACGGCCACGCGGCCCGTGTTCGGCTGATCGCGCGAGTCGATGGCTCTGCCCCGCAGAATTGGAATCTGCAACGCGTCGAAGTAACCCGGCCCGACGAGATTGACCTGAATCACGGTGTCGTCCGCGTCGCGAGGCTCGAACCCCGGCACCCTGAGCCGCCGGCCGTTCATGTCGCCGTTGAACGGGGTGCCCGTAGCCAGCGACGCGTGCTGCACACCTGGCAGTTTGGCGAGAGCCGCGAGCAGCTCCCGCTGAAACTCGCGCAGGCGCTCGCGCTCGTAGGCGGTCCCCTGCGGATCGATCCGGGCCACCAGTACGTGCGCGCGGTCGAAGCCGGTTTCTACCTGCGCAAGGTTGAGCAGCGTGCGCAGGAAGAGCGCGGCGCCGGCGACGAGTACAAGCGATAGAGCAAACTGTGCCACCACCAGCGTGCGGCCTACGCGTGCACGCGCGGTGGTCGTGCGTTGGTTCGTCCGATTGAGAGCGGGCAGCAGGCCGAGGCTGGCGCCCTGCCATGCCGGCATCAGCCCAAACAGCAACGTTGTGACAACCGTGGCAAGCGCACCGAATGCCAGCACGCGTGCGTCGGGTGCAACCGTCGCGGAGACCGGTCCGAAATAGGGCGGCATCAGCCCGAGCAGCAGATTGCTGCCGTTGATCGCGATCAGCAGGCCGAGGGTCGCGCCGATCACCGCCAGCACTCCACTCTCGGTCAGCAGCTGGCGAACGATGCGCCCGCGGCTCGCGCCGAGCGCGAGCCGCATGCCGAGCTCGTGCTGACGTGATGCGTTGCGGGCAACGAGCAGGCCGGCCAGATTCACGCACGCGATCAGCAGAAGCAGGCCGACTGCGATCATCAGCACGCGCAGCGGCCGCGAGAAGTTTTCGCGCAGATCGGTAATGCCCTGCGCCGCCGAACCGACCACGACGCGCTCGAGGTAGCGGTGCCTGAACCGCTCCGTGACACGCGCGCCGACGAGCCGGGCGAGCAGCGGATCGAGCTGTGCAGCGACCCGCGTCACGTCCACGTCCGGCTTCAGACGCGCGATGAGCGGCATCGTGAACCAGTTGCCGGGGTCCGCGAACTCTGCGGTGTCGAGCGGCATGGTTACATCCATCGTCCAGCCGACGAGGATGCCGTGGAATTCCGCAGGGGTTACGCCGACGATCGTGTAGGCACGCTGATCGACGGTAATCGACTGGCCGAGGACGTTGGGATCGCCCGCGAACCGACGTTGCCAGAGCCCATGGCTGATTACAGCCACTGGCTCTGCACCTGCCTCCGGCCGGTCGGTCGGCGCGAACGTGCGGCCCAGCGCGGCAGGGACGCCGAGCAGACTGTAATAGTTGGTGGTGACGCGCTGGCCGGTGATTGGTTCCACACGCCCGGCGATGCCTACCTTGTACACGTCGTGCCTGACGAGCATCGCGTCAGAAAACAGATCGGTTCGCGAAGCGACTTGGCTGAACCACGGATAGTTGGATGAACCGGAGTTCGCCTCTCCACGCTCGCCGGCCGTCGTCACGTGCACGAGCTCGTGAGGGTTGCTCGCCGGGATTGGCTTCAGCAGCAGCAGATCGAAGAGGCCGAAGATAGCCGTGGCGGCGCCGATGCCGAGGGCAAGCGAGACGACCGCTGCCACGGTAAACCCCGGTGCACGGCGCATCGTCCGAGCGGCGTAGCGAAGATCGGCCGCGAGATCGTCGACCGGCCGCAACCCGCGGACCTCGCGGCCAGCCTCCTTCCACAGCACCATGTCGCCGAACTCGGCGCGCGCGCGGCGCTCGGCTTCGGCGCGCGGAATGCCGTGCGCCTGGAGGTCTGCGGTGCGCGCCTCGAGGTGGAACCGCATCTCGCGGTCCATGTCGCGCTCCATGCGGGAGCGAAGCAGCCACGAACGCGCGAACGATTTCAGCGCCGCGAGTGCCTTCCCGGTCATTGCGACCTCCTTCAGATGTCTCCCGGTGCGGCGTCGAGCACGAGGCCGATCGCGCCGGACAGGCGCTGCCGGTACTCGGTTTCCTCTCGCAGGCGCTTCCGGCCGGCGGCGGTCAGCGAGTAGTACTTCGCCTGGCGCTTGTTCTCGGATTCCCCCCACTGGAAGGTGACGAGGCCCTGGTGCTCGAGGCGGTAGAGCGCCGGATACAACGAGCCCTGTGGAACCTGGAGTGCTGCCTTGGAGATCTGCTGAAGCCGGAGCAGGACCCCGTAACCGTGCAGCGGGCCGAGCGAGATGGCCTTCAGGATGAGGAGGTCGAGCGTGCCCTGAAGGAGCTCCGTGCCTTTGTTCATCGACTCTCCTAGTATGGCTAGGCCGCAGCCTATGCCCCTTCTCCTAGGATGTCAAGGGGAGCCCTAATCGATCTGACGGAGGGCGTAGCTCTCGGCGAGGTGCACCGCATCCACGACGTGGACCTGCGCGCGGCGAAGCTCCACGAGGCCGGCGGCCTCGAAGTGCTCCAGAATGCGGCTCACGACTTCGCGCGCCGTGCCGAGCTCGTCGGCGAGCGCCTGATGCGTCGAGTGGATCACGGGGCCGCGGGCAATCAGCAGATCCGCCAGCCGCTCGTCGAGCCGCGTCATCGACATCTCCTCGATGAGCGCCATCAGCAGGCAGAAGCGCATCGCGAACGCACCGAAGACTTCCTTCCGGAAGACCGCGTCTTCATCGAGCAACGTGTGGAAGAGCGCTTTCGGCAGCGTCGCCGCGACGACCTCTCCGGCAGCCGAGCCTGACGCCGGATAGGCATGATCGCCGAGCAGACAACTCACGGAGAGAACGCACAATTCCCCGGGGGCAAGGGTGTAAAGCGGCAGGGCGCGGCCGGAGGGCCGCGGCATCAGGACCCGCACGCCGCCGCCGACGATCAGCGGAAATGCGGTACACGGATCGCCGACAGCAAAGAATTCCTGACCGTCGTCCGCGTGCATCACCGTCAGCTCGCTGCGAATCCGTCCCTGCAGTCTGGGGGAGACACGGGTGAGAAGCGGATACGCCTGGAGAACCGGCAACACGTTGATCGACATGGGCCAGGGCATCCCGCGCAAACACCGTACCGGCGGCAATGCCCTGCGGTTCCGCAGAAAGCGAACGATTCGCTTTTCGACCTACGTAAACAGTTACGTTCGGCGGCCTACCGGCCGGTTTTGGCTGATGCGATGTTGGAGTACGGCGACGTGCCCGCGTCGTTCACCGCGCGCACCCGATAGCGGTACGTCGTCCGCGCCGCAAGTCCGGTGTCGGTGAACGAGTGCAGCCCGCCGGCGCCGCTGGCAATCTGGGCGAAATTCGTGCAGCCCGATCCGGTGCAGCGTTCGATGCGAACGCCCGTCTGCGCGATGGTGCCGTTCGTCCACGCCAGCGCGATCGACCTCTTCGCGACCCTTGTCGCGCTGAGCGCGGCCGGCGCCGTGGGAACTGCGCCGCCCGGAACGCCGCCCGGAACGCTCCAGCATGTGATGAGCGCGTCGTAGCCACCCGTTGCGCAGACGTCGCCGCTCGGAAGAGCACTCGCCCACACGGTCTCCATCCTCGCGAACGCGTCCCACGCGAGCGCGCCGTCCGGCCCGTAGCCGACGGTCACGCCCGGAATGAAGCCGCCCGGAAGATTCGGACCGCCGCGGCCCGACACGACCGCGGTGCCGTCGGGCAGTACCAGCAGTGCTGCCGGGATCTCGTCCGTGTTCAGGCCGCCATCTCTGACCGCCTGCCAGCGGACAGCGCCGCTGGTCTCGAGAGCGACAGTGAACCAATCGAGGAAACCACGCGACGCCGATCCGGTCGCGACGATGCTTCCGTCAGGCGCGAGCGCGATCCGCAATCCTTGTCCGTGGCTGCCGTCCGCGGGATTTCCATCGGTTCGCCACACGCGCGCTCCGTTGGTTCGGTTGTAAGCGACCACCGTCAGCCAGTACGCGAGCGCCGGCGTGGATGCGCCCGTCGCACCCATACCGGTCACATACACGCGCGAGGAGTCCACCACGACATCACGCGCCGTGAGGCCCTCAGGAGCGGTGACCAGCCACCGCCGAACACCTGTAATCGCGTTGTACGACGCAGTGATCCACGTGGCACCGCCGGAGATGAACCCGGTGAGCACGACATCGGCACCATCGGGACTGAGCGCGAGCGAGGTCGCGATCTCGTTCGCAAGGGTTTGGGTCGAGAGCACCTGTGACCACACCAGCACGCCGGACGCGTTGTACTTGTGCAGCCTGATGTCCTGTCCGTCGCCCACCGAGTTGAACGCGAGATACGCGTCACCCGCCGCATCGACGACCAGCCGGCCAACCGACGGGACAGTAACGGCGAGATCGTTTCGCCACAGCAGCGTGCCATCCGACGAATATCGGACGAGCGTGATGCCGATCGGACTGCCTCTCGACGTGACGTTGTGGCCGACGGCGACGAAATCGCCGTCGGGCGCGGCCGCGATCCAATCGCCAAGAAAGTTGCCGATCGACGGGCTCACCAGCCGCTGCCATCGGAACGTGCCGTCCGACGTGTACGACGTGACCGCGAGATTCCCGAAGACGGCGGGACCGGAAACGATGCCGATGTTGCCGATCGGATCGACCGCCATCCTGGCCGCCTGACCGGCTCCGGTCGATCCGGCGTCGAGACCGCCGGCCGTCCACAGGACGGGAACCGTCGGTGCGGCAAACAGAACCGTGGAGATGAGGATGAAAGCGGATACGAGGAGTTTCATGATTGCGCCTCCTTCCGACGTCGGCCAGCGTAGCAGGGGCCGGAGGGCGCGTCTGTGACTGCGGTCACGCTGGGCGTTCGGCGTTGGGCGTGGGGTTCAACGTTCGAAGCAATCGAAACGACCGTTTGCTTCTCCAGAACTCCGCGAACACTGGCGTATACTGTCCCGCCAAAAAGGAGAGCTCATCCATGGCGAGAGGCGGGCTCGGCCTCGCCGTCGTGGCCGCGGTGGCGGCAGCGATTCCGGCACACCGCGCCGCGAAAGCCGATCCGCTCGCCGCACCGCGCAACGACTGACGACCCGCGCTATGGGATCGTCTTCAACGCCTTCTTCAGATTGTTCGTTTCACTGGCTTCGACGACCGCATTGGAGGCGTCGCACACGGCAATCACGTAATACTTGCCGGCCGGCAACGTGAGTGTCGTCGACTGCGTCGCCGTGGATCCAGCCGACAGCGCGCCGAGCGGCAGTTCGGCCAGGAGCGGATCGCCGGCGTCCAGCTTCCCGTTCGCCGATCGGTAAAGTCGCGTGACGCTCGCCCCGGCCGTTTCGCCGCCGGCATTCTGCACGGTCAAGGTAATCGTCGTCGGAGTACTGGATGTGGGGCTCGTCGGCGTGAACAGCATCGCCTTGATCGTGAGATCCGGACCAAGGACGATGGCCTTCGCCTTGACGTTGTCGGTCTCATTGCTTTCGAACGCGTCGTCGTCCGCATCAGCCTGCAGCAGGAGGAAGTAAGCGCCTGGGGCCACAGCGGGAAGCGTCACGTCGGTCGATCCCGCATTCTGCTTCCCGGCCGCGAGCACTGGAATGCTTCGCGTGCCGAGCTCGATGTCGCCGCCGTCGAGGGTCTTGTTCGCGGAAAGCCAGATACGCGTCGTCGTCGCGCCTGCGGCGCCGGTTCCGGCGTTGCGGGTCGTGTCGCGGACGTTGATCGTCGCTCCCGGTGCTGCCAAGGCCGGCGCCTTGACGGCGCCGATCTGGAGGTTCGGCGGGAGAACCGTGAGCCTGAACACCACTCCTTGCAACGACGTCGAACCGCCACCCGCCGTGGTGCCGACGAATATACCGGGAAACGGCTCGATCAGCTCGGCGACAGACCCGTATCCGCCTCCGCCGGCGCTCGGGTCGAATTGATGGACCATCTCGATAACACCTGTTGATCCGTTGATCCGGAAGATCGCTCCTCCTCCCGGTGCTGGTGTTCCCTGGCTCGTCGTCCCATAGAACCATCCGTCGCTGCCTTGGATCAACCCCGCCCTGGACCCCGCGCCGACGGCGTCCCCGTCTTTGAACGTATGCAACGTTGTGAGGGTTAACGTCGCTAGATCGAACTTGTAGACCGTTCCCAGGCCGAACGCGCCGCCCGCCAGCGTCGTCGCGTATAGCAGGCCATCGCTGCCCTGAACGAGCCTGCCGTACAAAAGAAACCCTCCGTCGCGATGCTGAAGCTGTGCAGCACCGTGTACGCGCCTGATTCCGTGACGCGGAAGAGGACTCCCGCCCCGGCGCCGGCGGAATCCCAAGTGCTTCCGTACATTGCACCATCTGCACCTCTAGTGAGTCCGTTGAATGCTCCGAACCCCTCGCCCCATCCCGGCTTCGGCAGCAGCTCGAACGTGCCCGTCGGAGAGATCCGAAAGATGAACGCGTAGCTGTTTCCCCCGCTGCAGTTCCCGCCGTTGCTGATCGTGCCGTAGAAATTGCCGTCGGCGCCTTCCAGAAGTGGTGCGGTCAGCTGGAACCCCTCTGGATAGCACTCGAGCACCGGGTCGCGGGGCGCGATGGAGTGCAGCAGCGTGAAGTCGCCACTCTTCGTGATCTTGAAGATTGTTCCTCGATTCGTGGCGGTGCCGCCGGCCGTCGTGCCATACAGGTCGCCGTCTGAGCCTTCAACGAGTGCCGCGAGCGGTTGGTACCCGTCGATCCCATCGAACGAGTGAAGGACCGTCACGGTGCCGTCAGGGGTCATCTTGAATATGTCGCCGGCCCCCCCTCCCGTTGCGCTCGTTCCGTAGTAGTTGCCGTCGCTCGCCCGCACAACTGCGGCGTTGGGTGAACGGACGCTCGTCGTGCTGAAGTCCGTGAGGACCTCGTAGGTCGACTGTGCGGACGCGCTGGTCAACGAGATGCTCTGAGCTGTCGCGATCACCAGTGCGAAAATCAATCGGCGTGCAGGGAACATGATTGGCCTTCCTCAGGTCCGGGCTGTTCGCGACAGTGAAGCCAGCTCAACGGCTTCGCAACGACGGATTGCCGATGCGCCGGTCCGACAGTGGTGGGACGTTACAGCCGCGGACTCGGTGTGTCACCTCCCAGTTGGGGGGATTCTCCTGTGTTTGGACGAATGCGCGTGCTAGACTGCCCGCCCCTACCGATCAGCACATCGTCACTGAAAGGCGGTCGAGTCGTGCGGAGGATGCGGCTGGATCAGGATTCCCTGTTGTCGCTTGTCGGACTGACGTACGACGCAGCCCAGGATCCTGCCAAGTGGACGGTCTATCTCCAGGCGCTCACCGATGCGGTGGGAAGCAAAGGCGCGATCCTCATTCATCACAACCTGAAGAGCGGCGGGGCCGTCGTCGAAAGCGTGCGGATCGACCCGCAGGCGCTGGCACTCTATAACACCCACTACCACGCTCTCGATGTGTGGGCGCTCAGCGATCGTGCACGGACGCTGACGCTCGCCGAATGCGTCACGCCGGACCAGCTCTTCATCCCACGTAACGAGCTCCGGCGCACCGAGTTCTACGGCGACCTCGTGTCCCGTTTCGACATGTCACGGATGGCAGTCATGACGCTGGCGCCGCCGAGCGCGCCCGTCATGATGTTCAGGGGAGTGACCCTCTTCCGCGGCGATCACGATCGCGAATTCGGCGCTGAGGAGGTGTGCTTCCTCAAGACACTGGTGCCACACCTGCGCCGCGCGTTCGAGATTCACGATCGTCTGACCGCGGGCGCGCTCGAACGAGGCACGCTGCTCGAGGCGCTCGAAGCGCTCCCGTGCGCCGTGTTCGTAGTCGATCGGCAAGCCGCCGTGCTGAACGCCAATAAGGCGGCGACTAGCCTGGCGATCCGACGAGATGGCGTCGGCATGGATCGCGGCGCACTCCTGACGGGATCGCCGGAGACGACACGATGGCTGCAGAACGTCTGTGCCGGAATCGCCGATGACCCCACGGAGATACCGAACGCTGGAGGAGCGATTGCGCTGAGAAGAGCGTCGTCGACCGTGCCGGTGCAGATGCTGGTGGCTCCGATAGGATCAGGCCAGGCCCTCGCGGCGTCGACGGCAGGCGCTGTCGCGCTGGTGTTCGTCAGCGACCCCCTCCGCGATGGGCCGCCGAGTGAAGCGCTGCTCCGGTGCTATTACGGGCTCACGAAGGCGGAGGCACAAGTGGGCGCCTCTATCGCGATCGGCCGTAGTCTGGAGATGATCGCGGCGGATCGCGGCGCGACGATTGAAACAGTGCGGTGGTACCAGCAAGCGGTACTCGCAAAAACGGGCTGCTCTAGCCGGGCCGAGCTGGTTCGTCGGCTCACAAGGAGCCTGTCCACGTTGTTCCCTGACAGCGGGCTGCCTGCGACAGAATCAAAGAGTCGTCCTTAATGATCACCGAGGCGCCCTCGGCGTTGGGCGTTCGGCTTTGGGCGTTCGAACCGAAGAGTCGGCCGGATGGGTTTCGGGCGGTCGAGACTGGATGCGAGGAAGTCCACCAACCGATCGATCAAGAACTTCTTACTTCTTACTTCGATAATGGCCGCTGTCGCTCGAGCACGCGCCCGGGCCTTGCGCTGGTGGGCTTTCCGCCTTCGACGACGAAGACACCGTTGACGAGCACGGCGTCGATGCCCTCGCTGTACCTGATAAGGCTCGAAGTATGTCGCCTTGTCGCGGAGCCGTTCGGGGTCGAACACGACGACGTCGGCCTTCTGACCCGGTGCGATCAGGCCGCGATCGCGAAGTCCGAGAATCTGCGCCGCCAGCGACGTCAGCGATCGAATCGCGAACGGAAGCGTCGTGACTTTCTTGTCGAAGACGAACGTCCTGATCCGGCGCGGCGCCGTGCCGAACGTACCTGGGTGAATGAAGCGGCCAGGCCGGGCCTCTTCGACAGTAGCGCCGCCCCGATCGGTGCAGACCGCCGTGTAGTCCTGGCGCATGAACTCCTCGAGGTCGAGCAACGAGACAGCGAACGCCCGGAATTCCACTCCGCCGGGCCGATCGAAGCCGTTCCTCTGAAGGAACAGCGCTGTATCGATCGGATTTTCGCGGCGCAGGCGCGCCACCTGCCCCAGCGTTTTCCCGACGAACGATTTGTCGGGGTAGTTCATGATCAGCAGGCCGTCGGGCCCACCCTGCCGGTCGATGTCGTATTCGATGTCCTTGCGGATCAGCGGACCATCTTCGGGATCGGCCAGTCGCCGCTCCAGATTCGCCAGCATGTTGGTGTAGTCCGCCTGCCGATCGGAATCGTACTGGCCCATTCCCTTCACAGGTTTCGCCAGCAGCGCCCAGCGCGGGATGAGGACGATGTTCTCGTCGTAGGCCTCATAGGAGTGCATGTTGATGTAGACCTGATGACCTTCGGACCACGCGCGATCGACGAGCTGCGTGATGATGCGGCCGGACCCCCACTCACGCGGTCCCTTGGGGTGAAGATGGTCCAGCATCGCCGGGATGCCGGCAGCCTTCGCGATGTTGATCGTCTCAACGACCGCGTCGATGTTGGTGAACTGCAGCGCGTCGATGTAGGTGGTGCCTTTTTTCGGCGAGCTAGGGAGCTGCCACTTCGGATACTGTCCCTGACTCCTCAGGTGGGCCTGGTAGAGGCCGCCGTACGGTGCGACCACCTTGGCCAGCTCCAACACCTCCTGCTCAGTGCTCCAGCGGCCCGGCGAGGTACCTCGAGCCCTGCGCTGAGCCCGAACGCGCCGTCGTCCATGCCCTGCTTCACGAGCTGCTTCATCCGATCGATCTCTGCGGTGGTCGCCTGGCGCATGAAATCGTCGCCCATCGCCATCCCGCGGACGGTTCCGTGACCGACCATCTGAACCGTGTTGAGCGCCGAGCCCGCCTTCTCGAGCTCACGCCGCTGCCGCGCGATCGGCAGGTTGCTGCGGCCGTCGGTGTTGATCACCGCTGTGGTGAAACCCTGCGTCGTGAAGTTCACCAGCCCGCCGCGGCCCGCGAGGATGTCGCCTTCGAGGTGTTCGTGCAGCGCCATGAAGCCGGGCGTCACGTACTTGCCCCGCGCGTCGACGATCTTCGCAGCGGTCGCGTCCTGAAGCGCGCCGACGGCTACGATCGTGTCTCCGCGGATGCCGACGTCGGCATGAATGTATGGATTGCCCGTGCCGTCGAGCAGCCGTCCGTTCCGAATGAGCACGTCGAACGCCGGGCCCTGTCCGGCGGGTGTGCCGGTCAGGGTGATGACGATCAGGATTGCAGCGGCAATGCACGTGCGGCAGCGGATCATCGGAAGTTCTCGATCATCATCAGGTCGAACGCCCGCGTGTGGCGGCTGTACGTGACGCGGCGGCCATCCGGTGACGCGCTCATTCCAAGGATCATTCCGTATCCGGCGTCGATCGTAGTCGATCTGCCCGAAAGCGCACTTCTTCCCCAAATTAGATGAGGCGGCGGAAGCGAGTTGACGGCCGGTCAGCGTTGTCCTTACGCTACTCCTTCCAGGTCTTTTGACCGTTCCCGCCGCGGGAAGGAGCACTCAATGCACCGGCCGAGCGCACAGGAGTTTCTTCTGAAGCTCCTCGAAACGCTGGAGAATCTGCCGCCGGACTTCACCGAACGTTTTGCAGAGATCCTGAAGCACGAAGGCGGGGATCGATCCCAGGCGATCCGCCGGCTCTTCGAGGATGCCGCCGGTGAGTGAGAAGATCCAGCGCCTGGTGATGCACGCCTTCCGCGGAGTTCCAGGAGAAATGACCGTGGACTTCGGCAAAGGTGAAAGCCTCGCAGTCTACGGAGACAATGGCACCGGCAAGAGCACGATCGCCGACGCCCTGGAGTGGTATTTCACCGGCGAGATCGAATTCCTGCGCCACGAAGGACGCCAGCACGCCGTTCGACACGTGGGCGGTGACGACACCGGGGTCACCGCAGTCGACGTCATCACGAACGGCACGCTCGGCGGGAGGGTCGTATTCCCCGACGAGCGAAAACCCGAATCGTTCCAGGACATCCGCCAGGAGACCTTTCTCCTTCGCGGACGCACGCTGGCGGACTTCATCAACAAGACGAAGACCGAGAAATGGAAGGCGCTGGTCGAAATACTCGGCCTGGACGCCATCGAGAGTCTTCGGGAGGACCTGCAACGGACTCGAAACGACCTTCGCAAGGAGTCCAAAGCGGCGGAAGACCTGGTTCAATCACTGCGGCGGGTCCTGGCTTCGGGTGAAGAGCCTGTCACCCACGAGACCGTGCTCGCCAACCTCCAGCAGATCTGTCAGATGCTGGGCGTCGATCCGCCAGGCTCTCTGGATCAGGCAGTCGATCCCTCCTGGCTCACCAGTGCGGCTGGAGCCAGCGCGGCAGCGTCGGAAACCTCGGACCGCGAGAGCCTTCTGGCCGAAATCAAGACGCTGAGCACGCCGCCGCTCGACAAAAGCGACCTCGAAGGCTGGAATGCGCTCGTCTCATCGACGAGAGCGCAGCTTCTCCCGCGCGCATCGCTCGTCCGCGAAGCGAAGCGGCTCTTCGAAGCTCAATCGATCGGCGGTCGCTGTCCCCTCTGCGGCCAGAAGGTGAACGAAAAGGAGCTGGCGAAGAAGATCGAGACTGCGCTCGTGGAAGTGCTGGACGCGTCTCGAGAGCTCGAGGAGCGGCGCGATCCGATCGCCGAGCTGGTGGATGAACTGGGCACGGCCCACGACAAACGGGCAGCACTCTACGATCGTGCGCGCGCCATGGCGCTCGACCTGCCACCGCTTCCCGAATTCACTCTCTCCGGACTTCAAGAGAGCGTTGACTCGCTCGCCGCCCTGGACGTCAAGGCGATCACGAGCTATCTGACCGACCTCCGGAAGTGGGACCAGGCGGCGATCAAGGTGGGCCAGAAGGCGTCCGCCTCAGGAGCCGGCACGCGCGATACCCAGCTCCTCATGCTGGCCGCGCTCTGCGAGCAGATCAAGACGTGGCGGCAGGCTGAAAAGAGAGCCGCTCGAGCGCTCCGGGCGTTCACGCTCGCGGATCGCGTGTTCGATGCCTATCAGACGAAGCAGAAGGAAGACCTGGCGCATCGCTGCTCGAGCGAATCAGCCACCGGGTGGCCCAAATCTATTCCGCGCTTCACCCGGGCGAGAACCTTGCGGAAAGCGTGAGCATCGAGCCGTGGACGGCCAAGGGCGTGGAGCTCGCCGTCGAGTTCTACGGGTCCCGTCAGCGCCCTCCCCACGGCGTACTGAGCGAGTCACATCTGAATTCCCTCGCCATCGCGCTTTTTCTCGCGATGGCGGAAGAATTCAACACGCGGGTCGGCTTCCTGCTCCTGGACGATGTGATCAACAGCTTCGACGTCGAGCACCGCGGCCGCCTTGCCGAGCTTCTGGCCGACGATTTCTCCGAATGGCAGATCATCGTCCTCACCCACGACCAGCAGTTCTTCGAGCACTTGAGCCGGCGGGCGCCGTCCTGGCGGAAGCTCGAGCTCACCTCATGGAGCTACGATGCCGGGCCACGTTCGACTCGATACGAGACGTCCGGCATTCTGGCGGCTGCGCGTGAGCGGCTCGGAAGCGGGGACGTGCACGGCGCGGCGGCCAAGGCACGTCGCGCCCTCGAGGAACTGCTGCAGGAAGTGTGTGAAGCATTGTGGGCGCCGCTTCCATTCCGGCGCGGCCAGGCGAACGACAGACGCGAACTTGGAGAGCTTTTCAAGGGGGTCCGGCGGACCCTGAAGGAGCAATCCAAATCGTTCCTGGAGTCGGTTGAGCCGCTGCTGAAGAATCTCGAGGCGGACGTCGGCGCGACGTTGAATGTCGAGGTTCACGGAAGCCGCCACCGGGCCGGCGCGAGTGAAGTGGAAGCGGCGCTGAAGCGCATCGAAACGTTCGACCAGAAGTGGTCCTGTCCGGAGTGCAGGACGCGCGTCTGGCATCGGGGGAGCCCCGAAGCGGGACGATGCAAGTGCGGCCAGCACCATGTTCCCGCCCGCAACCACGCCGTCGTTGGCCAAGTCATAGTGGGATACGGCCAGGCGCTCATCGGAAGACGACTGGGCCACTACGTCGTCGTGGAACCGCGCGGCCGCGGCGGCATGGGAGAAGTGTACGCCGCCGAGGATACGATCCTCGAGCGGCGAGTGGCGTTGAAGCTTCTGCGTCCGGAGGTCGCCGACGTCCCCGATCGTCGAGCAAGGTTTCAGCGGGAGGCCCGCGCGGCGGCCGCGCTCAATCATCCCAACATCGTTCACCTCTACTCGGTCGAGGAATCCGAGGGCCTGCTGTTCATCACGATGGAGCTCGTGCAGGGTCGGACCCTGCGCGAGTTCCTGGACGCTGGCGCTCCCCTGTCGATCGCGAAGACGATCTCCTTCGCGTCGCAGATCGCTGACGGCCTTGCCTGCGCGCATGCAGCAGGGATCCTGCACCGGGACCTCAAGCCCGGCAACGTCATGATCACCTTAGACGACCGCGTCAAGATTCTCGACTTCGGATTGGCGAAGCTGTTCGCGCCGGCCTCGGCGTGGGATCCCGGGGCGGTGACGATGGAGCGGGAGGTGACGATAGCGGGAGATCAATCCCGCACCGGGATGACGTTTGGCACGGCCGGCTATATGTCTCCCGAACAGGCGCTCGGAAAGGTGCTCGACCAGCGCTCGGACCTCTTCGCGCTCGGCGTCGTGCTCTTCGAAATGTCCACGGGACAACCGCCGTTTGCCGGCGACACGCTGGCGGCGGTATTCGATCAGCTCCTGAATCGCCGGCCACCCGCGCCCCAGTCGTTGAACCCCTCCTTGCCGGCGTTCCTGGCGGCCATCATCGACAAGGCGATCGAGAAGGAGCCGGACCGGCGCTACCAGTCGGCGAGCGAGCTGCTGATCGATCTGAAACGCGCCGAGCCCTCGGGCGCTCGCGTTGCCGCCGCGACGAAAAGACCGGCCACCGCGGGAACGCCGTCATCGATCGTCGTCCTTCCGTTCGCAGACATGAGCCCGCAGAAGGATCAGGAGTACTTCTGCCACGGCGTCACCGAGGAGATCATCAACACGCTGACGAGAGTTCCGGGGTTGCGCGTCATTTCCCGCACGTCCGCTTTCGCGTTTCAGGGCAAGGATCTCGAAGTGACCGAGATCGGCAGGAGACTGCGTGTCGAAACAGCGCTCGAAGGCAGCGTTCGAAAGGCCGGCGACCGCGTGCGTGTCACGGCGCAGCTCGTCAGCGCAGACGACGGTTACCAGCTCTGGTCCAAGCGTTTCGATCGAGAGCTGTCGGACGTCTTCGCGATACAGGACGAGATTGCCGCCACGATCGTCAGCGAATTCTCCGCCTCCGCCTCCGCTAAGGCTACGGCGGACAGGTCCGCTAAAGCTACGGCGGACAGGTCCGACACCGCTAAAGCTGCGGCGGGCAGGAAGTCACTCGACGCCGGAGCTTACGACGCGTACCTGAAGGGGATGTACGCCCGGAATAAGTGGACCGCCTCCTCGATGGAGCAGGCCATCGAGGACTTCCGCGAGGCAATCGCACGGGATCCCGATTTCGCCGCTGCCTACGCCGCGCTGGCAGAGGGCCACATCTGGCTGTACTCGGGACTGGGGATACGACCGGCCAGCGAGACGGTGCCACAGGCTCGATCGGCCGTCGAAAGGGCGCTCACGCTCGACCCGACCCTGGCCGACGCGCACCGAGTTCGCGCGTCGATCGCCATGAACCACGACTGGGATCGCCGTGGCGCGGAGCAAGAGCTCGCCCGCGCTCTCGAGCTCCGTCCGGGATCGGCCGCCGCGCATCTCTCAAATGCGTGGCGCCTGTTGCTGCTCGAGCGGCAGTACGACCGGGCGCACCTCGAGCTGGAGGAGGCCGAACGCCTGGACCCGCTCGATCTCCAGGTGAAAACGCTCATCGGCTACTTTCATTATTTCCGCCATGATTTCGATCGCGCGATGGAGCAGTTCGAAAGAGTTCTGGCGATCGAGCCGTCGTTTGCCTTCGCGCACTATGCGCTCGGCGACGCGTGTACGCAGACCGGCCAGTACGACCGGGCCTTCGCCGCTTTCGAAAAGGCGATCGAGCTGGGCGGGCGCTCGGTCAACCACGTCGGCGTCCTCGGCCACGCGCATGGCCGCGCGGGAAACCGCGACCGCGCGGAGGCGCTGTTGCAGGAGCTCACTACGCGTGCCACGCAGGACTACGTCCCCGCGATGTGGATCGCGCTGGTGCACCTGGGCCTCTCGGACCTCGCGGGCTTGTTCCACTGGCTGGACCGCGCGTTCGACGAACGCGACGGTTCGTTGATTCTGATCACGGCCGCGGTCGAGTTCGATCCGGTGCGCGAGGATCCGCGATTCAAGGCGCTACTGGGAAGAATGGGGCTGGGACATCTCGCGGGAGGTTTATGACTACCCTTGTCCTTTCGTTGCTCATAGGGATCATCGCGGGACTTCGGGCCATGACCGCGCCAGCTGCGATCAGTTGGGCATCCCGTCTCGGACGCCTCCACACTGCTTCGGGTCCCCTCGCCTTTCTCGGAGCTGCCGTCACTCCATGGATCTTCACCGCGCTCGCACTCATGGAGTTGGTGACGGATAAACTGCCGACAACGCCCAGCCGGACGGTGCCAATTCAGTTCGGTGCGCGGCTCGTTGCAGGCGGCTTGTCCGGCGCGGCGATCGGTGCCGGCGGCGGCTCGCTCGTTACCGGTGTGGTCGCGGGGATTGTCGGGGCTATCGTGGGTACATTGGGCGGCCGGATGATCCGCGCGCGGCTCGCTGCGGCGTTCGGAACCGATCGTCCTGCCGCGTTGATCGAAGACGCGGTCGCTGTCGGTGGTGCGTGTCTCATCATGGTGGCGCTGCCGTGACAGCGTTCGACGCGATCATCATCGGTGCCGGCCAGGCCGGTCCGCCGCTGGCCGGTCGGCTCACGGCGGCTGGCATGACCGTGGCCCTCATCGAGCGCAACCTTTTTGGCGGCACCTGCGTGAACACAGGCTGCATCCCAACCAAGACGCTGGTCGCGAGCGCCTACGTGGCGCACGTCGTCCGAAGAGCAACGGACTACGGCCTCGCCCCGGCAAGCGCGATCGACATCGACATGCCCAGGGTCAAGGCGCGTGCAGATGCGGTGTCGGCCAATGCGCGTACGGGTGTCGAGCGCGGGCTGCGGAGGATGGAGCGCTGCACGGTCTTCCAGGGTCACGCCCGGTTCGAAGCGTCGAACATCGTCCGGGTCGATCAGGAGAGACTGACGGCGCCGCGCGTCTTCATCAACGTTGGCGGGCGCGCGTTCGTGCCCGACATGCCCGGCATCCGCGAGGCGCCGTACCTGACCAACACGTCAATGCTGACCCTGGACCATGTGCCGCAGCATCTCGTTATCGTCGGCGGCAGCTACGTCGGCCTCGAGTTCGCCCAGATGTATCGCCGGTTTGGCGCCCAAGTCACCGTCGTCGAGATGGCGCCCCGCCTGATCGCCCGTGAGGACGAAGACGTCTCCGCCGAGGTTCGAAGCATCCTGGAACACGAGGGCATCGCCGTCCGTACCAGCGCAACGTGTATCGCGCTCGCGCGACATGACCAGGGTGTGGCAGTGTCGGTTGACTGTGTCGACGACCCGTCCCAGTCGGTTGGATCGCACGTGCTCCTGGCTGTCGGTCGCCGCCCAAACACAGGTGACCTCGGACTGGACAAGGCGGGTGTGGTTACGGACGCCCACGGCTACATCACGGTCAACGAGGATTTGACCACCAACGTGCCCGGGATCTGGGCGCTCGGAGACTGCAACGGGCGCGGGGCGTTCACCCACACCGCTTACAACGACTTCGAAATCGTTGCGGCCAATCTACTCGACGGCGAGCATCGCCAGGTGCGAGACCGCGTGCCGGCCTACGCGCTATACATCGATCCACCACTTGGACGTGTCGGCGCCACGAATGCGCAGGCACGGGCGAGCGGCCGACCGCTCCTCGTCGCAAAGCGGCCCATGAGTCGCGTGGGCCGCGCGATCGAAAAGGGGGAAACCCTGGGGTTCATGAAGGTCGTGGTTGACGCGGAAAGCAGGAAGATTCTCGGCGCGGCAATCCTGGGCACCAGCGGCGACGAAGCCATTCACGGGGTCCTCGATATGGTCAACGCTGGCCTTCCGTACGAGGTGCTCCAGCGCGCCGTACCAATTCACCCGACGGTTTCCGAGCTCATCCCGACGCTGCTCTCCGAACTGAAACCGGCCGAATAAGACTGGCTACGGTACGCGCCTTGACACCAGCGTCCCCAGCGAACAGGATGGGCGCGGAGACTGCTTGTCCCGGATGCACATTGTCACGTGTGTGCTGGCGGGCCTGCTTGCCGGGGCCGTCGTGGACTTGCACGCACAACGGCTCGCGGTCCGTAACTACTCGGTCGCACACGGCCTCGCGCACAACCGCGTTCAGGCCATCCATCAGGACTCAGACGGATACATCTGGATCGCCACCTTCGAAGGACTGAGCCGCTTCGACGGGTACCGCTTCACCAACTACGGCCGGCGCGAAGGTCTCGAGAACACGCTCATCAACGACGTGACCGAAGACCGCCTGAAAAGGGTCTGGGTCGCCACCAACGGCGCCGGCGTGGCGCGGCTGTTGAACGAGACTGCCGAACAGCCTGCAAACGGGACGCGGTTTGCGAGCATTTCGATCAGCGACAGGCTCGGTGCCAACAAAGTGAACCGCCTGCTGTTCGACCGGGAGAACAGATTGTGGTGTGTCACCGATGACGGCCTCTATCGCGCGACGTCCATCGAGGTCCACGCTGGCGCGTTCGAACGAGTGGTCGCGGGCACCTCACCTCATGCTCACGAAGCCGCACTCATCGATCGCCGAGGCCGTCTCTGGTTCGGCATCAACGAGCAGTTGGTGGAGGTCGTCGGTTCGACCATCGTGCGGCACGCACTGCCCAGTGGTGCGAAGTACCCGCCTCCCGCCAACCGACAGGTACAAGCCGTCATCGAGGACGAGCGAGGGAACGTCGTGGCGGCGGACGGGCATGCGCTGTTTGCCCTGGACGAGTCCACGCGAACCTGGCGCCGCCTTTCGCTCGCGCTCGACAAGCAGCAAAGTATCAGCGCCCTGCACCTCGGTCGGAGTGGAGGACTCCTGGTGGGAACGTCGACCGGCTTGATGCACTTCGAGGACGGGCAGACGCCGTACAGCTCGGTCAACCGACTGAGCGCGGCGATCGTGACCGCGTTGACGATCGACGGCGAAGGGAACCTGTGGATGGGCACCTCATTCGGACTGGACAAACTGACCGACGACATGATCGTGACCTACACGACGGCCCACGGCCTGCCGCATCCGGGGGCGAACCAGACCTACGAGGATCACCGCGGCCGCATCTACGTGACATCCGGATGCGCCTCCGCGCTCGTCGAAATCAGAGGCAGCCTGGTCACGCCGGTGTCGCAAGATCTGATGGAATTCGCGTGCCGGGCGCTGCTCTTCCAGGACAGTCGCGGCAATTGGTGGTATCGAACGAAGCGTCGGGGCCTCGAGTACTCCATCGGTCCCGAATGGCGCCCGGAACGCGGAGTGGCCGTGACAATCGACGGTGGGCCCGGGAGGGCAGAAGTTTGGACGATCCTGGAGGCCGCTGATGGCTCGATCTGGATCGGCGCCAGGGACGGGCTCTATGCCGCGCGATTTTCGACTGCAACCAGGCCCAGCCTCCGGCGTGCGGTCGATGAACCCAACATCGAGTTTCTCGCGCAGGATCGCACCGGCACGACGTGGTTTGGCTCGCGCAACTCCCTCGGCCGCATAGAAGGAAACCAGGCCGTCGATGTCCCGCCGAGCGAAGGTTTGCCATCGACGGATGTGCGGGCATTCCACCTCGACCGCCGCGGTCGGCTGTGGATCGGTCTTCGCTATGACGGGGTATCCATGACGGAGAATCCCGACGCGACGGCCCCCAGGTTCGTGAACTACTCGACCCTGAATGGGCTCTCGAGCAACACCGTGTGGAGCATCGCCGAGGACGCGGCTGGGCGGATTTACCTGGGTACAGGGAAAGGGCTAGATCGGCTCGACCCGGACACCGGGGCGATTCGGCACTTCACCTCCGAGGACGGGTTGGCCGGCTCGGATGCCAGTCATCTGCTCTTCAGCCGAAGCGGCCACTTGTGGATTGCCTCCAGCAACGGCGTGTCGCGTCTCGACCCGCGCCTCGAGCGTCCGGCGTCGCCAACACCGCCCGTCCTTATCACTCGCCTGCGAGTCGCCGGCGACGTTGTCCCCCTGGACGAGACCGGCACCAGTCGTCCGGCCGCGCTGGAGCTCCAACCCAGCCGAAACAACCTCGACGTCCAGTTCGTCGCCTTACGGTATGGGGCCAACCCCTACCTCCACTACCAGTACAAGCTCGACGGCGTCGACGACGACTGGAGTGCCCCGACAGACCAGCGTGAGCTGCACTTCGCGCACGTGGCGCCCGGCCGCTACCGACTGTTGGTGCGTGCCGTGGACAGCCTGAGCGGAACTGGTGGTGAACCTGCATCGCTCGAGTTCCGGGTGCTCGCGCCGTTTTATCTGCGTGGATGGTTCGTCGGCGCGGTTGGCGTCACCATTTTCGGCCTGGGTTTCGCGCTCTACCGATATCGAGTGGCTCGGCTCCTCGAAGTCGCGCACATGCGGACGCGGATCGCCACCGATCTCCACGATGACATCGGCGCGAACCTCACGAAGATCGCGATTCTGAGTGAAGTCGTGCGGCAGCAGCTTCAGGGGGATGGCCATTCGAGCGGTCCGCTCGCCGCCATCGCGCGGATCTCGCGTGAATCGGTGTCGTCCATGAGCGACATCGTCTGGGCGATCAATCCCCGGCGCGATACCATCCTGGACCTCACGCGGCGCATGCGGCAGTACGCCGGAGAGCTCTTCGCGCAGAGTGACACCACGCTCACGTTCACGGCGCCGGCTTCCAACCAGCAGCACTCGCGGCTCGGCATCGAGCTCCGGCGCGACCTTTTTCTGATCTTCAAAGAAGCAGTAACGAACGTGGCGCGGCACGCCGGCTGCTCGCGGGTCGAGGTCGAGCTGTCGATCGCGAACGCGTCGCTGACCCTGCGCGTCAGGGATAACGGTGTTGGGTTCGAGACGGCCGCGGAGGCTGATGGCCAGGGGCTATCCAGCATGCAGCGACGTGCGGAGCGGCTCGGTGGGACCTTGACCGTTCAGTCCCGACCGGCGTCAGGCAGCACGATTGTCGCCCGCGTGCCTTTCACGGCGGCACGCCGCGCCGCACGCCGTCGCAATGACCTACCTACCCAGGTAGGTGACTCGAGTGCCACTCTCCACTAACCTTCACAGAATGACTGCCGCGGTGCGGACGTGACCGCCATGCCGCAAGGACCTGCACACAGCCCTCCTGAGGGACGGAGTTCTGCCCCTACCCGGGTTGTGATCGTCGAGGACCTGCGGGAGGTGCGAGAGGGCCTGAGCATGCTGATCAGCGGCACGCCGGGCTTTCTGTGCGCGAACCGCTACCGCACGATGGAGGACGCCCTCTCGACGATCTCCGGAGATCGGCCCGACGTGATCATGACCGACATCGGCCTGCCGGGCATGTCCGGCGTCGACGGCATTCGCGTCTTGCGCGACCGCTTTCCCGACGTTCCAATCCTCGCGCTGACCGTGTACGACAACGACGAACAGGTATTTGCGGCGCTCTGCGCGGGCGCGTCCGGCTATCTGCTGAAGAACACGGCGCCGGCGCGGCTGCTCGAGTCACTCAGGGAGGCGGTGCTCGGCGGCTCCCCGATGTCACCCGAGGTGGCCCGGCGCGTCATCGATCTCTTCAGGAAGTTCAAGCCGCGCGAGCCCTCGGACTATCACTTGACCTCCCAGGAAACCGAACTGCTGAAGCTGCTCGTCGAAGGGCATCACTACAAGACGGCCGCGCAGCAACTGGGCGTCTCGGTGAACACCGTCTCCTTTCACTTGAAGAACATCTACGTCAAGCTCCGCGTCCACTCCAAGACAGAAGCGGTCGCGAAGGCTCTTCGCGAGGATCTGACCTGACGTTCGACCCGCCGCTCGTCCCCGCTCGTCGGCACTCCCACCTATCTACGTAGTTACGTCGCGACCCAGGACACGAGTCACTCTGCGCCAACGACGCACGCCCGTACCGATCAAGCGCGCTGAATGGTCGACGGCACCGTGTCGCAGAGCGAGGGTTTTGAAACCCTGATACCACTTGAAGAAAGAGGGCACCCGTGATCACTACCCACTCGAACTGGCGCGCTGGAGTCGCGATGGCCATTGCCATCGTCGCCGTCATCTCGGCCGGGATCGCGTTCGCGACGATCCCGGACGCGGCCGGGGTGATTCACGGCTGCTATACGAGATCATCAGGGATCATAAGGGTCATCGATGACTCGGTCACCACGTGCAAGGCGGGCGAGACTTCGGTGAATTGGAATGTACTAGGTCCGCGGGGGCCGCAAGGGCTGCCTGGCCCGCAGGGGCCTGCCGGTCCGACCGGCGCCACTGGAGCGACAGGGGAAACTGGAGCAACCGGAGCGACCGGCGCGACTGGAGCCACCGGACCGGCGGGGCCCGCAGGCATCTCGAAGGCAGACTTCGTCGGGGCTGGGTTTTACGGCTCCCGTCGGACGCTTTCACTCTCGTGCTGCAAAAGGCGGTGACGCCGGTAGTTGGGTAGTCGTAGCAACGGTAAGCGAGTTGCGATCAGGCATGTAGCTTGGGCGTTGGTTTCTGGCATCAGGAGGAGCTGTGAGTTCCGAGATGGGACGGGCGGATTCCTCGGATTGTCGGCGCGAATCCGGGGTGAATGGGGCCAATGGCTGACGACTCACACGCCTGACCTTCACACGGCGGAACGTTTGTGCCGGATGAGTCAGGCATCAAGGATATTCAGGGCTCTGGTGTAGGGTTTCGGGATGGCGAGCGCGGCGGCAGCGACAATCAGCTTCGGCCCAAATGCTGATCATGCAGGTCGGAGGATTCGGTATCTAGTGGCAGGCCACCTGAAGGAGTTCTCGCTCCGCATACCAACGAACACGACTGGAGGCCAAAGTGACCAAGGTACTATGTGCCAGTATCGTCGCGATTTGTTTCGTAGGGCTCAGCGCCGAGAGAGCTTCCGCCCAGGCCGCGGCCACATTCATGCTCGTGCCGGGGATACCAGGAGATTCGTCGACCGAGGGGTACGGTGGATGGATCGCTATCTCGGCATTTGCCCAGGCCTTTAATCCGATCGAGAAGAGTGACAACGTCTGTTCGCTCAGTATCACCAAGCGTCTCGATAGCGCTGGGCCTCGTCTGTGGGCTGCGGCCGTCACGGAGCAGTTGTTCAATCAGATTCAGTTGGATATCGTGAGACCAGGCGGCGACAAGCTCGTGAAGATTTATGAGATCCTCCTGTTCAACGCACGAGTCGTGACCATCATTACCAGCGGGTCGAGCGAGGCCCCTCACGATCAGGTGACGATAACGGCTGACTCGGTTGGCTTGAAATTCATGCGCCAGAACCCTGACGGCAGCATCGGGCTGCCAGTCACGGCATCGTTCTCGTGTAAGTAAACCCCCGCGCGGCGCCCTTCGCGCTGGCCGATCGCGTGGCCAGCACCACGTCGGAGCTGCGAGCACGGCGCAGGTCGGCCGCCTGACAAAGCCTTTGTCGGGGGCGTCGAAATGATGGGATCGAGTCTGAGGTCCGCCTTCGCCCGCCTACGCTGCTTTGCAGCTTCGGCGCGATGTCTGGGGGTGCGAGATCGGAACCGAATGGGAGTCCGCCTCCGCTGCTTCGCAGCTACGGCGCGACAGACTTCGCTGATGTCACTGGCTCGCCTGCCAGACGAAGCTCGCCCGAAGGGTGAGCGAAGTCTGGCGGGGTCGACGGGACTCGAACCCGCGGCCTCCGGCGTGACAGGCCGGCGTTCTAACCAACTGAACTACGACCCCGAAATGATTTGCGAAGTTCGATTGGTGATTGATTCGAACTTCCTACTTCTTATTGTACTTCGTACTTCTTACTTCGATAATGGGCGGTACAGGACTTGAACCTGTGACAGCCGGTGTGTAAGACCGGTGCTCTACCACTGAGCTAACCGCCCCCGCCTTCGCGCCGCCCGCTTCGGGGCCCCACGGCGCTACGGCGGGCCAGCCCACCGTCGCGTTCCGCGCGTCACTGCGGCACACTGTCGGCGCACCGACCGTCGGCCCAAAGAAGCGATTATAGAGCCTTCCACGCGAGCAGCGCAAGCGCAGCGAACAGCCCCGCGACCGCGCGGTACTCGCGATTCGTCAGCACCCGCGCCGCGCTGAAGCGGCGCTGCGCATCGACGACGAGTCCGTCGCGATACGCGGGATACGTGCCGCCGAATTTCTCCGTCAGGTGTCCCTCCTCGCTGCGGATCGCCGAGCCGATCGTCACCACGAGATACAGCCCGACAATGGTCGCGACGATCCAGTTGGCGCAGGCGATCGCGAACCCGACGCCGATGATGCTCGAGCCGAGATAGAGCGGATGGCGCGTGAAGCGATACGGTCCGGACGACGTGACTTCGCGTCCCTTGTCGAGATGCCCGGCGGCCCAGATGCGGATGGCTTCGCCGATCAGCGCGACGCCGGCGCCGATGGCGAGGCTCATCGGTGTGGGCGTGGCGAGCAGCAGCGCGAGGACGGCGCCAGCGAAACCGAGGCGCACACGGTAACGCGCGAAACGCGGGCGGCGATCGACCATCAGCGCCGCGCGTCCGGACTGAAATCCTCGGGCACGCCGCTCAGCCGCTGCTGGATCGCGGCGGTCACCTCGGCAACCGTCACCGGTTCGAGGCACCACTCCTGCTGATGACAGCGTCGATCGTAGTGACAGCCGCACGCCTCATAGCGCGAGACGACGACGTCGTCCGACGACCACGGACCGTTGCGGCGGGGATCGGTCGGCCCCATGATCGCGACGCTCGGCGTGCCGACGGCGGCAGCCAGATGGAGCGGCCCGGTGTCGCCCGACACGAGCAGCGCGGCGCGGCGCGACAGCTCCAAGAGATCGGCGACATCCGTCGGCGGCGCGACAACGGCGGCGCCGGCGGATGCATTCACCACTTCATGCGCCAGCGATTCCTCGCCCGGTCCCCACAGCACCACGGCGCGCATCAGCCGCACATCCCGAAGAAACGCCGCCACCTCGCCAAAGCGCGCCGCGGGCCATCGCTTGTTCGGCCACGCCGCCGCGGGATTGATTAGCGCGAACGGCTGTCCGTCGAACGCGCGCGCCACTTCGGCACACGCCGCGGACTCGACTCGGGCAATGGGAAACTCGATCCGGCTCGACTCCACGCCGACGACGCGCAACAGTCTCAGGTTCTTGTGGATGACGTGCTCGCCCGATTCCTCGTCATCGGGCGCCTCGTCGGTCTCCGAATAGAACGGGCGCGCGGTCTTCTCCCGCAGGTGCCAGATCGAAAAGCCGGCGACCCGCCGGGCGCCGGACGCGCGGGCGAGCATCGCCGACTTCATCAGCCCCTGAAAATCGAGCGCCGCGTCGTAAGCGATCGTCCGCAGCTCGCGCACCGCATCGGTCCAGGCCCGCAGCGTGCGCGCCTGCAGGGTGACGACCCGGTCGAGGACCGGCACCAGATCGACGATCGCCCGCTGACGCGCGTCGACAATCCAGTCGATCCGCGCATCGGGCATGGCGGCGCGCAGCGCCGCCGCCGCCGGGATCGTGTGGACGATGTCCCCGAGCGCGCCGAGCCGGACGATGAGGATGTTCATTGGCGGATGCGGGCCAGCAGATCGCGCGTGGAGTGATCCTTGGGATCGCCGACGATCGCGATGCGCCCGCCGTACGCGCGCACCGTCTCGCGCTCGGGCACGGTGTCCACGGTGTAGTCCGTGCCCTTGCAGTGCACATCAGGCTTCAGCAATTCCAGCAGCGGGGTGACGGTGGGCTCGGGAAATATGACGACGTAGTCGACACCGCGCAGCGCCGCAACCAGCTCCGCGCGATCGGTGGCGGGCAGAATCGGGCGCCCGGGCCCTTTCCCGCCGGCCGTCTCGTCGCCATTGACGGCAACGACCAGGCGATCAGCTTCCGCCGCCGCGGCCTGCAGATACCTCGTGTGGCCGACGTGCAAGAGATCGAAGCATCCGTTCGCGAACGCGATGGTGCGGCCGGCGTGACGATCCGCGCGCACGAGCTCGACCAGGCGATCCCGTGAAACGACTATCCCCATTCAGTTCTCAGCAGCCGGGCTATGGCTCGCCTGACAGTATCGCCATCCGGAGCTCGTCGGCCGTAATCGTCGCCGTTCCGCGCTTCATGACGACGAGGCCGCCGGCGAAATTCGCGAGATGCGCGGCTTCGGCGAACGTGCCGCCGGCGGCGAGCGCGAGCGTCATGGTCGCAATCACCGTATCGCCGGCGCCGGTGACGTCCGCGATCTGATCGCTGCCGTGGATGCGGATGTGCATGGTCGGGCGCTTCGGCTCGAACAGCGCCATGCCGCGGCTGCCGCGGGTGATGAGCACGGCGCCGGCCTTCGTTCGCGCGAGCAGCTCGCGGCCCGCCTTCTCGAGCATGTTGACGTCGTCGCCGATCCTGATCCCGAGCAGGTGCTCGACCTCCGATTCGTTCGGCGTGCACGTCGTCATGCCGTGGAACGAGAGCAGCGAGTAGCGCGAGTCCACCACCACCGGCGGCTGGCGACGGCCGGGGCCGCGGAAGTTGCGCTGCGCTTTCGTCACTGCCTCGGGCGTGACGAGCCCCATGCCGTAGTCGGACACGAGAAGCGCCTCGCAGCGAGCGGCGGCCCGGATGAGGTGTCCTCCGATGGCACGGCGATCCGCGTCGGCCAGCTCGGGGCGGGTAGCGCGATCGATGCGCACGACCTGTTGCTTCGCCGAGTGCACGCCGCCGGCGAGGATCCTCGTCTTGGTGGGCGTGCGATACGCGCGCGATCGCTCGATGCCGGTGATGTCGACCCGCTTGCGCAGCACCTGGACCAGCCGCTTCCCCGCTTCGTCGCGGCCGGCGACGCCGATCGACACCGGCGATCCGCCGAGCGCGGCAACGTTCGCGGCGGCATTGCCGGCGCCTCCGGGCACGATTTCCGTGGAGTCGTAATCGAGAATGAGGACCGGCGCCTCGCGCGACACGCGCGAGACCTCGCCGTAGATGAACTCGTCGACGATCAGGTCGCCGAATACGGCGACGCGGATGCCGGCGAAGTCGTCCACGAGCGCCAGCAGGCGGCCCGCCTCGACACCAGATATGGAAGTCTTTCGTGCGCTCACGGCTGTCGCAGAATCCAGGAAACGGCTTCGATGAGGTTCTCGACGCGCGCCGCGGGCACGACGCCGGGAACCCGCGACGCCTCCTGCATGCGGCCGTAGCCCGTCCGCACCAGAATCCCCTTGGCGCCGGCGGCGGTCGCCGCTTCGACGTCGTGCCAGCGATCGCCCACGGCGAAGGAGCGCGGCAGATCGAGATCGAGATCGGCTGCCGCGCGCTGCAGCAGGCCGGGAAGCGGCTTGCGGCAGCTGCATTCCTGACGGGTACTCGTCGCGGATGCCCTTCGGGTGGTGGGGGCAGTGGTACCAGCCGTCGATGCGCGCTCCGCCGGTTGCCAGGAGCGCGTCGAGGTGGCGATGCGTCTCCGCGACGAACGATTCGTCGAAGAGCCCGCGCGCGACGCCGGACTGGTTGGTGGCGACGATCACCGCGAAGCCGTCCCGGTTCAGCATGCGAAGGGCGTCAATCGTGTAGGGATACAGCTCGATCCGATCGAGCTGGTCGAGATACCCTGCCTCCTTGATGAGCGTGCCATCGCGATCGAGCACCACCGCACGCCGCTTCATACGTGCGCGTCCAGACGATGCAGGACGGCCTCGACGACCGCGGCGGCGCTGATGCCCTTCATGCAGCGATGGTCGATCGGACAGTCGCGCAGCATGCAGGGACGGCAGAAGACCTGATGAATGAGCACGTCGTGTTCGCCGAGAGGCGCGGTCACCCTTTCGTCAGTCGGTCCAAAAATCGCGGTCACCGGCACGCCCATCGCGGCCGCGAGATGCATGCCTCCGGAATCGTTCGAGACGAACGCCCGGCACCGCGCCAGAACGCCCGCGAACTCCCGGAGGTCGGTTCGGCCGATCAGGTTGATCGCGCGGACATCGGACGGCAGCGACGATTCTATCTCACGTCCCGCGTCGCGATCCGACGGGGCGCCGAGCAGCACGCACGTCGCGCCGCGCTCGCGCGTCAGCCTGACGATCACATCCATCACACGTGACGGCGGCCAGCGTTTGGCGTGGCCGTACGCCGCACCTGGCGCGAAACCGACGATGGGCGATGCCGTCGCGGCGACGCCGGCCGCTTCCAGCAGCTTCGCGGCGCGGCTTGCGGTCCGTGCCGTGACTGCGATCTTGGGCAGACGTTCCTCGGCCGGCATTCCCAGGCCGCGGACCAGCTCGAGGTAGTGACGTCGACTGGTGCACTTCGGTCCTCGGAAGCGGCACGCGCTTGGTCAGCAGCGGCGTGCGCATGTTGACGGCAAAGCCCCATCGCTCGGGGATCCTGGCGCGGCGCGCCGTCCACGCGGTCCGGAACGAATTGGGCAACAGCAGGATGGTGTCGAAGCCGCCGCCGCGCAGCTGGCGGGTTTCAGAGCGCCGGTCGCTGATAGTGACGAGGGCGTCCTGCCGGGCGCTCGTCTCTTCCTCGAAAATGGGCGCCACCGATGGAATCGCGGCAACAGCCACGAATGCCTCCGGCAGTGCGCGCCGAATCGCTTCCATCGCCGGGAGGGCCATCACGGCATCGCCAAGCCAGTTCGGCGCGCGGATGACGATCTTCACTGCCCCTGCCCTTCCTCGCCCGTCGCGGCGGGGAACATCCCGGGGACCGTTTCACCCTTCGCGTCGGCGTCGCGCCACCGGCGATGCATCCAGAGCCACAGCTGCGGGTAGCGCCGTACGTACATTTCCAACACGTCGGTGCAGCGCTGCGTGAACTCGCGAATCGCGTCCGGATCGTCGGTGCGCGGCGGCTCCACCGCGTGCTCGTAGACCATGCGAAATCGTCCGCCCGGAAGCGGCAGCGCGAACACCGGCACCACCGGCGCCCCGGTCCGCAGCGCCAGCGCCGCCAGCGCGGATGTCGTCGCGGCCGGACGGTTGAAGAAGTCGACGTACACCGCATCGGACGACTGGATGTGCTGATCGATCAGCACGGCCACCGCCTGATTCGCCTCGAGCGCGCGGAGCACGCGCCTGATCGCGCCGCGCCGGTAAATGACGGAATTGCCGGTCTTCGTCCGGACCGATTCCAGCAGCTGATGAAGCAGCGGGTTGTCGAGCGGGCGTGCGAGAACCGACATCGGCTGAATCTGCAGCGCGTGCACGAGCGCGTTGATTTCCCAGAACCCGAAATGTCCCGTGAACAGCAGCACCCCGCGTCCCTGCTCGTGCGCGTGGACGACGCGCTCTTCGCCGGCGAACTCCACGTGCTCGAGCATGCGCTTCGGCGCCATCGTGCTGAACTTCAGCAGCACCATCAGCAGGCGCCCGAAGTGCGAGAACATGTCGCGGGCGATCGTGCGGCACTCGCGGCGCGTTCGCAGCGGAAACGCCGCCTCGAGGTTGCGGATCGCGAGGCGGCGGTGGCCGCCGTCCAGCGTGTAGAACGCCCGGCCGAGGAGCGAGCCGAGCGCCAGCACCGCGCGCATCGGCAGCGCGCCCACCGCCGCCACGACGGATCGGACGGCAAGATGCTCGAGTACGTGCCGGAACGAAGGGGCTCGATCAGTCACCGGGTGAGTCGCGCGCCGCGCGAAGGCCTGCCGCCAGCCAGTCCCTGAAATCGGCCAGCGGTTCAGGGGTTATTGTAAGCGGCACGAAGCCGACCGGCAGCGGAAACGGACGGAAGCGCAGCAGCCTGACGTAATCCTTCTCGGTGGTCACCACGCCCGCGGCGTTGGCGGCACGTGCCGCGGCGAACACACCCTCCACATCGCGTCGCGAGTAGCGATGATGATCGCGAAACGATCGCGCGCCGGCAATCTCCAGGCCGCTCGAACGCAGCTGGGTGAAGAACCCGGCGGGTATCGCTATGCCCGCGATCGCATAGACGGGCCCGTTCGGGGCCATGCGTGCATCCGGATAGACCGGCGCGCCGCTCTGTCGTGAAAGCGTGAACAGCGGCGCCGCAAGCCCGGCGGTCTCGATCACCACCCCGTCTTCGACGAGGATCGCGTCGGCGACGACGAGCGTATCGAGCGGCTCGCGAAGGCGTCCCGCCGGCAGCGTCACCGGCCGGCTCACGTCTTCCCTTCCAACGACGACAATCTCGAGATCCCGATCCAGCTGCAGATGCTGCAGTCCATCGTCCAGGATGTGCACGGTCGCGCCGAGGTGATGTTCGGCGATGCAGCCCGCCAGATAACGATCCTCGCAGACCAGCACGCTGACGCCTGGAAGCTGACGCGCGAGCATCAACGGCTCGTCGCCGGACCGCGCGAGGTCGGCGCGGACGGCCGACGGATCGCGGACGACGACAACCCCCTCGACGGGCAGTTCGCGGCCGTAGCCGCGACTGAGGATGGCGGGACGCTCGCCCGCCTCGAGCAGCAGCCGGGCGACGCATGCGGCAAGCGGCGTCTTGCCGCGGCCGCCGACCGCCAGGTTGCCGATGCTGATGACCGGATGGCGCAGGCGCCGGCGCAGCTCGGGCACGCGCGCGTGACGTTCCCGCCGGCGGCGCGCAACGGCCGCGTACATCGTGCTGAGCATCCGTCAGTGCACTATGCGGAAGGGACGCACCACGCTGCCGGGCTGGTGCGGCGGCAGCAGCTCGGCGAGCACACGCAGCGTCTTTTCGCGCGCGCCGCGATTGGCCTCGACGAGCGCACGCGCGGCGGCGCCGAGTTTGGCGCGGTGCACCGGATCGCGCAGCAGTCCGACCAGCGCGGGCTCCAGCTCGCGTCCATTCCGAATCTGGATCGCCGCACCGTTGTCGAGGAACGTCCGCGCGATCTCCGCGAAGTTCTGCATGTAAGGACCAAAGACGATTGGCTTTCCGAACACCGCGGGTTCGAGGATATTGTGGCCGCCGGCGTCCACCAGGCTGCCGCCGACGAAGACGGCGGTCGCAATCTGAAAGAGCTGAGCGAGCTCGCCAATCGTGTCGAGGATCACGACGTCATGACGCGGATCGGTATCCACGGGCAGCTCGCTCTTCCGGGCGACGTTCCAGCCGGATCGCCGCGCCAGGCGCTCGACTTCCTCGAAGCGTTCCGGCTTGCGCGGCGCCACGATCAGCAACGCGGTCGACATCGTCGCGCGAACCCGCTGAAACGCTTCGAACACGTGTTCCTCTTCGCCTTTCAGCGTGCTGGCGGCGATGATCACCGGCCGCTCGGGCGGCACGCGGAAGTAGCGGAGCACGCGGTTGCGGCCACGATCGTGCATCGGCTGGATCCGATACGGGCTCGCCTCCGCCGGCTCCTGCAGGCTTACGAGATCGAGCGAGTCGAACTTGAGCGAGCCGGTCACCGTGACGCGCTCGCGCGGCGCGCCGATGTCGATCACGCGGCGCGCGGATTCCTCGCTCTGCATGCACAGCCGATCGACGTTCGACAGGACGTGCCGGAAAAAGCCGCGCGCGAGCCGGTAGCGCGGATACGAACGGGACGAGATCCGCCCGTTGACGAGGGCGGTGCGCACGCCGGCCTGCTGACAGGCGCGCAGCAGGTTCGGCCAGATCTCGGTTTCCATGATGATGAACAGCTTCGGCTTCACGAGCCGCAGCGTCCGATTCACCATGAAGCGGAGATCGAACGGCAGGAAGAACACGTCATCGACGTACTGAAGGTTCGTCCGTGCCACCTGCTGCCCGGTCATCGTCGTCGTCGACAGGAAGATTCGCAGGTGCGGGTAGCGCTGACGCAGCTCCGGAAGCAGCGCACGCGCGGTGAGCACTTCGCCGACCGACACGGCGTGGATCCAGATCGAATGCTCGCCGTCGAAATTGAACGACACGGGCAAATAGCCCATCCGTTGAGGCAGGCTCCGAACGTACTTCCGGTACCGCACCGCCTGATAGAGCAGGTAGGGCGAGACGACGACAAAGAACGCCACTATGAGGATGCTGTAGGCGGCGTACATCGGGGCGATAGTTTAATGTAGCATGCACTGAGCTGGAGGATTTCGAGATGGCAGTCAAAGTGGGGATCAACGGTTTCGGCCGCATCGGCCGGAACATCATGCGCGCCGCCATGGGCGACAAATCAATCGACATCGTCGCGGTCAACGACCTGACGAACGCCGCCACGCTGGCGCACCTCCTTAAGTACGACTCCATCCTGGGCAATCTGCGGGCCGACATCTCCGCCAAGGGCGACCGAATCACGGTCGACAAGGACGAATTCCAGGTGTTGTCGGTGAAGGATCCGGCGCAGCTCCCCTGGAAAAGCCTCGGCGTGGACGTGGTGTTCGAATCGACGGGACTCTTTACGAATCGCGACGACGCGGCGAAGCACCTGTCCGCCGGCGCCAAGCGAGTGGTGATCACCGCCCCGGCGAAGAAGCCGGACATCACCGTGGTGCTGGGCGTGAACAGCGACGCTTACGATCCGGCGAAGCACCAGATCCTGTCGAACGCGTCGTGCACGACCAACTGCCTGGCGCCGCTGGCGAAGGTGCTGGACGAGAAGTTCGGCATCCGCAAGGGATGGATGACGACCGTGCACTCGTACACGAACGATCAGCAGCTGCTCGATCTGCCCCACAAGGATCTGCGGCGTGCCCGCGCCGCCGCGCTGTCGATCATCCCGACGACAACGGGTGCAGCAGTCGCGGTCGGCGAAGTGCTGCCGAACCTCAAGGGTCGCCTCGATGGCATCTCCATGCGCGTGCCGACGCCGAACGTGTCGGTCGTGGACCTCGCCGCACTCCTGGATAAGAAAACCTCGAAGGAGGAGGTCAACAACGCGTTCCTCGAGGCGGCAAACGGCGCGCTCAAGGGCATCATGCAATACGTCGACGAGCCGCTGGTGTCGATCGATTTCCGCGGCAACCCCTATTCGTCGATCATCGATTCGCAATACACGAGCGTCATGGATGGCGACTTCGTGAAGGTCCTGGCCTGGTACGACAACGAGTGGGGCTATTCGAGCAGGTGCGTCGACCTGCTGCGGTTCATGGAAAAGAAGGGCCTCTGAGGTGCCGTTCCGGACGATCAAGGATCTCCGGCTGGATGGCAGGAAGGCGTTCATCCGCGTCGACTTCAACGTGCCGCTGAAGGACGGGGTCATCACCGAGGACACCCGCATTCAGGCGTCGCTGCCGACGATCCGCTACGCGCTCGAACAGGGCGCGACCGTGATTCTTGCCTCGCATCTGGGGCGTCCGAAGGGCAAGCCGAACCCGGAATACTCGCTGCAGCCGGTGGCAGGACGCGTGTCGGAGCTGCTCGGGCGGCCGGTCGGCTTCGCGTCCGACTGCATCGGCGCGCCCGCGCAGCAGGCTATCGAGAAGGCTGGCAAAGGCGGCGTGGTGCTGCTCGAAAACCTGCGCTTTCACGCCGAAGAGGAGAAGAACGATCCCGGCTTCGCGAAGGAGCTCGCCGCGCTGGGCGACGTCTACGTCAACGATGCGTTCGGCGCGGCGCACCGCGCGCATGCGTCAACCGAAGGCATCGTTCACTTCGTCAAAGAAGCGGCCGCCGGGCTGCTGATGGCACGCGAGCTCGAATACCTCGGGCGCGTCCTGCACAAACCCGAAAGGCCGTTCGTCGCAATCCTCGGCGGCGCGAAAGTGTCGGACAAGCTCGAAGTGATCGAGAACATGGTCCCGCGGGTCGATGCGCTGCTGATTGGCGGCGCGATGGCCTACACGTTCCTGAAAGCGCGCGGGCTGCCGGTCGGCAAGTCGCTGGTCGAAGAGGATCTGCTCGACGAGGCGCAGCGGATCGAGGCGCGCGCCAAAGAACGCGGCCTTCGCTTCGAGCTGCCGGCGGATCACGTGGTGGCGCCGAAGATCGAGGCGGGTGTGCCGACCGAAACGCTGTCGACCGGCGATGCGGCGATCGGCGATCGCATGGGACTGGACATCGGCCGCAAAACGGCGCAGATTTACCGGGACGTCATCTCCGGCGCCCGCACCGTCGTGTGGAACGGGCCGATGGGCGTCTTCGAGATCGACGCGTTCGCGGCCGGGACGATGGAGGTCGCGCGTGCCGTGGCGTCCGTGAACGGCACGACGGTGATCGGCGGCGGCGATTCGATCGCGGCGGTCGCCAAGGCAGGCGTCACCGACCGCATCACGCACATTTCGACCGGCGGCGGAGCTTCGCTGGAGTTTCTCGCGGGACAGACGCTGCCCGGCGTCGCGGCGCTCGAGCGGTAGACCACCTACAGCACGGAGATCACCATGCGCACGCCCTTCATCGCGGCGAACTGGAAGATGTTCAAGACCGTCCACGAGGCGGTCGTGTTCGTCAAAGAGTTCCGGAGCATGGTCAAGGACGTCGACGATGTCGAGATCGTCGTGGCGCCGCCGTTCACCGCGGTGCATGCCGTCGCCGAAGCGGCGCGCAACACCCCGATCGGGGTGTCGGGACAGAACCTGCACTGGGAGCGCGAAGGGGCGTTCACCGGAGAGGTCAGCGGCGCGATGCTGCGCGAGGCGGGGGCCGATTACGTGATCATCGGCCACTCCGAACGGCGGCGGTTGTTCGGCGAGACCGACGAGACGGTGAACCGCAAGCTGGTGGCGGCGTTCGCGAACAAACTGACGCCGATCGTGTGCATCGGCGAGACGCTCGAGGAGCGCGAGGCGAATCAGACTACCGACGTGCTCGACCGGCAGATCAAGAACGGCCTCGACGCGATGACCGGCGATCAGGTCAGCGCGCTGGTGATCGCTTATGAGCCGGTGTGGGCGATCGGCACGGGCCGGAACGCCACGCCCGCGCAGGCCGGCGAGGCCCACGCGCACATCCGCGGACGCCTGCGCCAATGGTTTGGCGGCCCGGCGGCGGAGAACTGCCACGTGATCTACGGCGGCAGCGTGAAGCCGGACAATATCAGCGAGCTGGTCGTGCTGCCCGACGTCGACGGCGCGCTGGTGGGCGGCGCCAGCCTGGAAGTCCGCGGATTCTTCGACATAGTGGCGCGGAGCCGCAAGAGCACTGTATAATCACACGTTATGCTCTACTATCTTTTCGCCACCCTCTATGTACTGTCGTGCCTGCTGCTCCTGCTCGTCGTGCTCCTGCAGCAGGGCAAGGGTGGAGACATTTCGAGCGCGTTCGGCGGCGGCGGCAGCCAGACGGCCTTCGGCGCCCGCGCCGGCGCGACGGTGCTGACCCGCGCGACGACGATTCTCGGCGTGCTGTTCATGATCGGCGCAATCGTCGTCGGGATCATGGGCCGCCACGCGGATTCGTCGATCATGCGCGGCGTGCAGGGTCCTGCGCCGGTCACGCAGCCGGCCCCCGCCCCCGCGGCGCCGACGCCCGCGCCGGCAACGCAGACGCCGGTCGAAAAAAAGTAAGAAGTACGAAGTAAGAAGTAAGAAGTAGCCCTCCTCGCGAAAGTGGCGGAACTGGCAGACGCACCAGCTTGAGGGGCTGGCGTTCGCAAGAACGTGGGGGTTCGAATCCCCCCTTTCGCACCAACCTTTAGAATCAGCCGCTTACACCGATTTCGATGGCCGGAATCGGTGCCGCCAGACAACCCATCATTCGGCAGTTGTGCGAATGTTGTGCGAATCGGGCGGCCCAAATATCCGGCTCTGGAAGCTCCCGATTTCACGCGACCGTTACAGCCCACGAACATTGACCCAACGCCAGATTGCCTGGTCAAGTTCAGCGAGGTTCTTGGCGCCAATGCTGTTGGCTGACAGGGCGGCTCTCAGTTGCTGTGCAAACTGGACGTACCGTTGTCCCTCTGTCGCCCTTGGCGTGGGTCGCCATTTGTTCTTGCGCAGCCACTTGATGACCGGTCCGTTAACGATCGGGTATCGCTCTGGGAAGAAGTGGCACAGCATTTCAGTCAACCATGCGCCTCTTGCCGGGTTCCCAGCTTTGGCCAGTTTGTCGATCTCACGGCTGACAACGTGGTCCCGCTCCGGTCCGCTCACAGATTTCGGTAGCTCAAGTACCGTAATGAGCGCGCGAGACGCCTGACGCCAGTTGGCGGCTTTGCCGCTGATCTGGAGGCCACTACCCTGAAACCGGGATTCGTGGTCGGCCCAGAGACCCCAGAACTGCCGCCAGAACGAAGGGTTCGACAGCGTTCCGGACGCGGCTCGACGGGCCAGCTGACGCAGCGGATTCTCAATCTGGGCGAATGATTTCTGCTGCTTTCGGCGAACTAGAACGTCACGGGCGTATAACTTTCCTGTCGGAAGCAACAGCTGAATCGCCGCGCTTGTCGTCTGCTGCTTTTGTCCGGGCTTCCTCTTGCGAGGCGCCTCTGTGTAGTGATTCTCGATCCAGTCCGGCGTCACAGCGGCCGATCGCTCTGCGACAGCGTCGAGCCACTGCGAGATCCTGCGGTATCCCGTTTCGGGGACACGGACGGCAACATTCGCTTCGTAGTTTGTTGAGAACGCTGCCCGAGAGAGATTTGAAGACCCGATGAGGCACCATCTCGCACCTGTCTTTTCGCGCCAGAGGACAATCTTCGGGTGAAATCCGCCACTTGCCGGCCCGGTAACCGCGCCAAAGAGGCTAGTCGTGTGCTTGGGCAGCCATCTCAGTACGCTTCGGAGGGCTTCTTTCCTCGTCAGACCGAAGTCTGTTCCGATCAGGAAGACCATCCGTCTGCAATGTTTCGAGAGGGGCGTTCCGGCACTCCAATCGGTGAGGTATGCGGTAGCGACGTACAGTTCGACCGCACTGCGGATCGCCCGTCTGTAGATGCCTGAGAGCTGCCCTGATTCCGTGTCTGCTGGATTCAAAAGGATCTGCATCGAAGACCTCGCGTCAAGGATACTCAACGCACGCACTACCGCCAGGATGCGAAGATTGGATAAATGCCACAGCGACTCCAAGATTTGATCCGCTTCTATCATCTTCTGGAACGCCTTGAAACTCAGATCGGCGGCCGTCGACGTCTCTTCGAGTGTCACGGCCGCATGGACTGGCCACAGCGTGGCGTCTATTTCTTCATGGAGGCTGGCGAGCGACGGAGCGATAGCGGTGATGGCTTGCGCGTGGTGCGCGTTGGCACCCACGCCCTGACGACAAGCTCGCGCTCCACGCTCTGGGGCCGGTTGTCGCAACATAAAGGGCAGGAGCGGTCCGGCGGAGGCAATCATCGGGGCTCGATTTTCAGGTTGCTCGTCGGATCCAGCCTTCTAAAAGTGACTGGCCCATCCTGCTCCACGTGGGGAATCGGTGCTAATGCGCCCGCAGAGGTCCGCCGCGATGAAGCGGCGCTCGAATTCCGCGTCAGCGAAGTCATCCGGGCGATGCCCTTCGTGTATCTGCCGATCAATGACCCGCCCGGGCCAGAGAGCCTGCGCGGTTACGTAGAGCGCAACAGCATCGCGCTGCTGAGCAACCTCCGGAAAGAGCCTCTCGATGCAGCCTCCTCCGTTTGGCTTGGCCGCGCCTGTGACCGGGGTAAGGCGCTGGTCAGGGATTCAGGTCTGTGGAACCAGAACCACGTCCATGAGGTCTACGATGCGGCGTTTCTCGAGACCTTGGAGATGCTGGTAGAGCAGGCCGCGCAGCGAGCATGAGAGTCATCATTCAGTGCGCTGCGGGCAAAGACCCGTCGGCAGGAAGCTTTACCGCGCGCAATAGGCATCTGGTTCAGTTCGTCGGCAGACCAGAACTCGCGCCAAGAAAGCCTCGGCTGATTTACGCCCGACCTGACGATGATTCTGGCGACGGGCGAACATGGCGGCAGCGACTCCTGTTGTACAACGAAAGCGGGGAGGCAATCCCCTCGCTATGCTGCCGGCTTATCGCCTTTACAGCCACGGGGTCTTTCGCGAGCTGGTTGATCGGTTCGGCTTGGCCGATGTGTTCATCCTGTCGGCCGGATGGGGTTTGATCCCGGCGGCCTTCCGCGCGCTACAATCTTGGTCCACATGCTCGATCCGGCTCGCCAGCCGTGGCGACCCAAGGGTTTGACGAGATGCCACGTTCATGTGAAAGCCATAAGTGAGAATTGAGGAGCTTCGGTCTTTGCAGGGCAGGTGCTTGTGAGGGTGGCTCACCGTACTGGAAGAGCTTGGACAAATTCGCTCATCCGTGATGACGCTTTACGCGACGGTTTGCTAAGGCTGTCGATATGACAACAGGCCAGAGATCGCTGATTTCCGGCCTGTTTTTTTGCGTACACACTTGTTGGCGTTGGGTGACAATGGACGGGTATCGGACCGCGTCCGGGCACAGATGCAGGCTCAGTTTAGCTGACGCCAAGTACACCAGTGTTGGCCGGAGAGCGTGAAGGGCGGTGTGCACAAAGGATGGCCGGAAAGACCCGACCTGAGATCGGCGATTCAGGCGCGTTGTTGATCGGGGACTTGTTGGCTTCAGAATGACGGATCGTCAGATCGGTGTTGGAACACTCTGAGATGTAAGTGTTTGTGCTTTCTGATCACACGGGCATGCCGCGATGATCGCATGGCTTGCTAACGGCCTAGGGCAGGACTAAAGTTGCTTCAACCGATCTGTGACCGTATCCTGGGGCATCAGCGCCGGCACCGACAGCATGTTCAAGCGTCACGAGAAGGACCACTACTCGCTTCTACACTCGTGAGGGGCTGTCAACCGAATGCGGTTCGCGAGTATCAGACGTTGTGGTTCTAAGGCCGATGAAGAGTCAAGACTGACCGCGATGGATTCCAAAGGCCAAACAGTGACTACTCACCATCGGCTCAGCATTCCAGTCTTCGCAATCGTCGCTTGCTTCCTCCAGAGCGCGAGCTGGCAAGTTGCGCGTCTTCAGCCAGAGGCTGGTGAAAAACTCGGTCGGCAGGCTGAGCGGTTTCATTCTGGGGAACCTGACCAGGATTCGGCACCCACGCGGTTCGCGGAGCGTTTTGTGACCGCTCTGGTCAGTAATGAACTTGATCAGGCCTTTCAACTTCGTAAGCGACCAGGAGAACCCACGGACGCACAATCTGCGACTGCTTGGAAGGCGGCAGTAATGAGAAGTCGCGACGAGACGTCCGTTGTGAAGAAGAACCGCTCGTCGCAGGGGGCAGTCGGCTGGTTCTACCCTTGTTCGGCACTACTGACACGTGACGCGACCGTCCTAGATGTCGGTCCAGGGGAGATACTCTCACGGGACGCATTTGATCGGCCGACCTCATGGTGGGTATGGACTAGGGTCCGGTATGATTCGTCCTCGCGCCTTTGGTTTGAGGGCGATAACAGCGAGACCTCGGGAAGGCTCAGCCGTGCTGAAGTGGGGTTGTCGTTAGACAGAGGTAATAATCAGTTTCATGTTGATGATGAGTGTTCGCTTGGGGATGTGCTAATACACAGTGACGGCCGATGAGTCTGTTGAAGACCCGATCGTGATTTTCAGTAACTGTGCAACGCCAAACGGCCGACGCGCGCCATCGTGGAGCCACGGGCAGGATCGTTAGAACCCGCGCTCACCCAAGTCGAGAGCACTCTTGGCGAGCCTCGGACTCGGGATGGTGACATGAACCGCGTTGTCGTGGATCCAGTCACGCCGTCGAGGTTCTGGCAAATCGCTGAAGAGAGCCCTTGCCCCTGCATCGAGACCTACAATCACCGTCCCAAGCCGAATGGTGTGGACGTTACAAGTTCAGTTGGTCTTGATATATTTTCGAGTCGATCGTTCGCCCGTCTTCGAGCGTCTCGTACAAATTAAGGCATTGCGTGCGATTGCCTTTCTCGGCGGGAACACCAAGCCGCCTGAGCGCCGTAAGCGATGCACAATCTCGGTGGACGCGGTCGCTTTTGAGCCCAACGGGTATGGCCTTCTCGAATCGACTACCGTCACGCGGAGGTCAAACGGCCGAGAGAGGCGCTATGATCTGGCGATGCTCAACCATGTGGTTTTCTGACGTGTTGGCATTGGAGGTTTGATGACCCTCATTCAGACCCTCGCGGATGCACCTGTACATACCATCGAGGAGGCCATCACGATCATGAGGGCGATCGACGACAGCCTGCCCGACAGCGACGGCGTGAAGTGGTTCAACCGTCTCTATCTGCGCGTGACGGTTGGCGTGCGTAGCGCAGTGGGCAGCGCCCAGTTCAACGACGCAGCGTTCTTGACGAGGCTCGATGTTGTCTTCGCGAACCTTTATTTCTCAGCATTGGCCGCTGGGTCGACCGACATAGGCCGGGCGCCATCCGCGTGGCGCCCTCTGTTGCAGGCACGGAATAGACCCGGGATCGGTCGTCTTCAGTTTGCTCTTGCCGGTATGAACGCCCACATCAACCGCGATCTCCCCGACGGCATCGTGCGGTCGTTTGTAGAATTGGGTGGCGATCCGATCACGGGCGCCCTTCGGGAGAAGGACTTCGACAGTGTGAACGGGATCCTCGAGCGAGTGGAAGAAGAAGTTAAGACAGAGTTCACGGGCGGCCTTGTAGTAGTCCTCGATAGCCTCGGCGGACGCGTGGACGACACGGTGGCGATGTGGAAGGTACGAAAGGCTCGCAGCGTCCTGCGTGGACGAATGCGCAGGTGCTTTGGGGACTACGCAGCCTCCCGCCGCTACGCGACAAGTTCTTCAGTGACCTTGACGGCTTGGTTGGACTGATGGGACGCGGCCTGCTCCAGCCGCGTGATCCTACACTCCTTCGGTAGCCGGTCGCACATGCGCAACGATTCCCCCCCGGCATGTGGCGTGGCGACGATATTGGCAACCAATCTGTGACACATTTTCTTTGGGCTACTCCAATGATATGGGCATCATTGGGCCGCGCGGAGACACTTGACTATCTCTTTGGCGTACACGGCTGTAATCGGCTTATTTGGCGACCCAGGGTTTACATTGTTTCTGGCGTTGATCCAGTCTTCCTTTGAGCCGTTGATATAGAAGGACAATGGACGCCGACTTCCGTACCACCCTTCTAGCATCGCCCGCACGAGAATGTCTGCGGCTAGCGCGGCCTCCATTACCTTATCTGGATCGTTGACCAAGTCTAAGCCGAGCCTCTCGCTCGCAGCCTTGTAGTTCCTTTTCAAGGTCAGCTGAATGAATCCGCGTCCGTAGTACCGATGACCATTTGCATCAGGTAGGGCATAATTGGGTTTCGGGGATTTACCGCTCTGCTGCGCGCGACGCGCCAGCAATGCTTCGATTGCGCGCTCCCTACATGACTCGTCATCGCCACAGCCGGGTGCTTCGCGTAGTGGACTAAAGGTGTTTCTTGATTCGCGGCGCGCCGTAGCTAAAATGAACGCCAAGCGACGCTTATCAGGGTCAGCTTGCCGGTCCCACGCGTCAAGCAAGACGCCAATCCCGGCCTTCATATGCTCGGTAAGCGACGTCGATCCTTTCTGAATAGCGACATTGCCGTCGCCCATCTCGTAGTTGCGGAGAACGGAACATTCCTTGAAGAAGGTCTTGCGATCGGCTCTAAAAGGAGCGCTGCTAGACTGCGCGGCACTGCCATCCACCATCAATGTCAACAGAACGGCCACGGCGGCAGCCTTAGTGGCACGGCCACTCCACAGGCGTGGCGCGCTGGGCAACCTACGAGTGAACCACGCGCTCATTGGCACATCGTCCTCCGGATTGCATCAGCAGCCTGAGGAACCGAACTCGAGAGTGTAACGTTGACGTCCCGCGCCATTCTGTAGAGCACGGTATCTGAATCGTTAAGGAGCCCACCTGGCGCGCCGATAGCCCTCGCGAATGCCTCCCGATTGTCAGGCATCAATCGCCGGATGATGATCGCGGCGGCGGCATGCTCGGCTTGGGGCGAACCGTCGCGCAACTCCGGCTTAAATCCAGAGTCCCCGCGAGCGCCAGGGGTGTTACCTATATAGAACCTGCCCGCCCCTGGTCGGTCGAGATTGTCGCCGACGACAATGAACTGTAGGTCATTTAGAAAAGGCGCTAGATCGGCCGATCGGGTGGCAATGAAGGCCACTAGATCCACAAACGCCGCGCAATGGTTACTGGTGTTGCGAAACAGATCCCTTCCTCTATCGCTTACTTCGCGAAGTCTGGGTTCTTCGGTGGGCAGATAGTAGTGGTGTCGACTACTATTGTTCACAGACAAAGATCGATTGACTTGAAGACCACGACGATCGAGGAAGTCCATAACGTTCGCAAAAAACCTGAGCCAGAACTGATGACCGAGAATGAAGACGGTGTCACGCGAGATTGTCCGAGACGGTGAGAAGAGCACCTCAGCGATTGAATTGCCGAGGTACGGCGTCCCTTCGCTGAAGGAAGTCAGTCGGTCCGCGCCTTTCGTGTAGAACGTCCATGTGCCGTTCCCGTTATCCTTCAAGCCGAAACCTCGGTTGCCGCTAACAGGATGCAGCCCGTTCTGCTGCGTGCTGACTGTTGTGAATATGAAGTCGGTATCTGAGGAACACGTCGCGACAACGTCACCCTGTTCCTTGACAAACATGAGTCGCTGCCCGCCGGTGGTACGTCGAAGCGCGAGAGCTGGCGTGTAATGGCTCGAGGCGAGAATGAACGACATTAGGGCGCCTACCGGTGAGCGAGACTTCCAGAGTGCTTCATATCGAGAGCGCAACGGGTCGTCGGGACGCGCCGAACCCTCATATGGACGGAACAGGAATTCGCTACTCCGATCCTCACCTGCAGTAAAGAACTCCCACCGGAGGCGCAACTGGAAGAAGAAATCCGCCGGGGACAGATTTGGATCTCTGCGGAATGTAATCGCGTAAAAGTCGAGGTTAATATCCGGGCCGAAGCCCTTCGCGATCGTGAGGTACTCGCGAACGCCCTCCACTTGCGGCGTTGATGTGAATCTCACGAGGTCGTCCCAGTCGGCCATGTTGGTGGACATCGGTGTGGAGGGCGGCGAAACGCACGCGGCGCCCACGTCCCGAAATGTCGCAAGGGCGAGCGTCACAGTGCACACAAAGATAAGGTGTGGCTTCATCGTCATGTCCTTGTCCGCATACCAACCATCAGTGCCGCCGCAGCCCACGGGACGCAACCGCGTGGCCGAATCGTTTCTTTAGGAGGCCCCAGTCGAATCGTTCCTTGGGCAGCACACCCTCGAAGTACATAGCCTTGCCGACTCGATACCGGCGCAGGCCCAGTTGCTGCCGGCCGGCGATGTCGCCACTGACGCCGGCGCGGTATTCAAGAGAATCGAACTCGAAGGTAACGTGCTCGTCATAGAGGGGCCCGATCGTCAAGTGCAGGTTGCCTGCGCGCTCAATCCAGGCGACGGGCTCGCCGTGGAGCACGGCGGCATACGCCCACTGCCACGCTTCAGAGAGTTCGCGATCTGGCAGCGCGTGGGGCTGATGCCGGTACAGAGCAAGACCACACCAGCCGAAGAAGTCGCCCTCCACATAGACGTCGGCAAACCAGAGACTTTGGCGTGCGTCGTAGCGCACAGCAAAACTCGCAATCGACAAACGGCGACGCGACGACCCCGGCGCGGTTGGCAAAACGCTCACGTTGTCTCGGTAGATGACCGAACCGTTTCCGCCGATCGCATTCGGGGGATATAGGTCGTCGGGATAGTCCTTTGACTGCGGCCGATCGTGGCAGGACATGAAGTCGGAGGCGAGCGGCATTCGCGTGGTCGATCGTAAACCGGCGCGCTCTACTGGATCCTCGCCCCACTGCGTGATGTGCTTAGGCACCTCTTGAGCGCCGGCGACTGGCGCCTCGTCGCCCACCGCGCAGCCGATGGCGAGTCTCTCGCCACAACCTGACTCGAACCACGGACGACGGAGATAGATGCGAACCCCGAATGTCGTGAGTACCGGTACCGGACTCATCGTCGCCCGTTGCTTGGACCCGGCGGAGCGGCACTACATGGCTCACGATCGGCGCAGTCATACGCAGCGTCGCAGGCACGTCGACGATTGCCGGGTCAGATCGACGTTCTGATGCGGGCACTGTCCCCCCGAATCGCTTGGCGAACCGACTGAGGGCAACGGCCTCGACCGAGAGAAGCTTGCGGCGATGGTCCTTGAGGTCGAAACTATTGCTCGTACCTGTCGCGTTGGAGGGCTCGCCCACAGGCGTGACGCCGAAGAACACCTTGTCCTCCGCGCACTGCAGCGTGAACTGCTCAGGAAGGCTCACTTGCAGTCCGTGCACACCGTGTTGCGACGGGCCTTCGCCACCGGAAGTCGCTGTGACCAAGCGGTGGAAGTTCTGCGCAGACGGCCGCACGGGCTCGAATTCCTTAAAGATAACGCTTCGCGGAGTCGCGGATGCCGACCCTGATTCGAACGCGTATCGTTTCTGACCGGGATCGTCCGCGACATCTCGCCAAGTCGCCTCGAGCCGAACCTCTTTAGTGGACGCCGCGTCGACTTCGACGCGGCCGATGATCTCTGCGAGCTGGCTGTCCGATTGCCGCGATGCGACGGCCGGCGCGTCCGTCACGCTAGCGATACGGGGTGATACGCGTGGAGGATCGCAGAGCAGACGCGGCGCACGGGCTGGCTGTTCAACGGCATGAATTACCTTGATGGCCTGTTCTGCGACGGCCGGCACAGTGTTCATGTCCAGGGGGCTGAAGGCCCCGAACACCGAAAGCTGGAAGTTCGACGACGCGTGAGACGCGGTCTTGCGGAGCAGTTCCCGGTCGATGAGAGGGACGACCGAGACGTGGAGCTCCGCTGCTGGCGGAACTGAGAGCTCCAGGCGCCGTGCGCCTCGCCAGCTGCCACGGCGTCGAAGACGCGGCAGCCGCTGGTCCGTTGTTCGGAATGTCATCACGATCGGCCTGAAGCGTTCCCACTCTCCCTTCGGACCATAGCTCTCGGCGATAGGCTCGAGTGTAACGTGCCGCGACACGAGGCAATAGCTGCCGTCCACGTAAACGAAGTCTTCGGGAATCGCACGAGGATCGCCGTTAACCATGGTGACGCGCACGACGAGCCCGTACACGTCGGGATCGTAGAAGTAGTTCAGATCCTCCGGCGGAAGGGTGGTGAAAAACTTTCCGAGGTCGGCGACATGCTTACGGTTTGCGTGCCTCCGGATCTCCGATTGGGCAGCGAACAATGTGCCGTGGAAACGCGACGTGTCGACGTCGATCGGCGACGGAACGAACGTGACGGTGACTCGGCGCTTCTGTCGAGTGAGATAGATCGTCCTGCCCTGCTCGTCGCCTAGTTCCTCACTGTCCGACACGGAAGAGAGCATCTCGCCCGGACGGAATGCCCGCGCGCGATAAAAGGGAAACTGCTGCACATACCGGAGGTCGTTCATCAGCGCCGCGTCCGCCGAATCGCAGCTGACCGCTCCGACGAAGACGGTGCGCAGCCGGTATTCGTATTCCTGCTTCGAAGGACAGGCGCGTGGCTGCCGCGTACCCGGCAACTTTCACCTGGAACGGCTGCCGCGGATCGGTAACCGCCCGTTTTTTCAGCCCGAGAAACACAAGGTAGTCGTTGGCCTGCCCGGTGCTCAACCCCTTATAGGTGATAAGTTCGGTGCTGGAATGGCCGCGCTGCGGGATCATCTGCCTGCTCCCGATCGAGATAATCCTCGCTAGGCCCGGTGACGCCGCGGCGACCGGCCGAAAACAGAATCTCCTGTTCCTGCCGATGGACGCTCGTGAATGTGCCCGGCGTGTCGCTTTAGATCGAGTCGGTAGCCAATCCACAAGTCCTCGTGGAACAGGCAGGGAAGAGCGGCACGGCGGGCTGCGGGGGTATCGAACCGCAGGTCGCGCGGCGTCACCAGGTCCTCAACAGGGGCAGAGAACACTACCCCCGATGTTTCCGGCTCTGGGATCCCAAACTGCTGCTGTCCAAGAGCCTGTGGAGGGCGGTCGTCGAGCGGCTTGTTGAACGCACCGAATGAGTCCTCTTGACGCGGCGCCGGTCCGGCGAGAGAGTTGCTCGCCTGCACGATGATCTGCTTGACGACGCCTCCCTCGGTGTTCACGCACGACGCCCGGTATCGCGGTGTGCCGCTGCCGTCGTTGAGACACGCGAAGGCCCCGTTCGTGCTCGCTGGCGCCCCAACGTCGGCGAACGACAGCGGATGAGTGTGGGTGTCTCGACGGAAGGCGGTTGGCAAGGGCGGCTCGACGCTGACGATCGACCTGTCGTAACTCAGTGAATCCGCGTCCAGCTGAATCACGAGGTCGTCCGCACCGGCGAGTGGTATTGGAGATCTGACGGTCCACGACGTAACGAAGCCGGAGCGCCTCGCCAGCAAAGAGTTTTTCAATGCCGACTGAATGGTCACGTTGAGATCTGCCGGATTCACTTCGCGGGTGCCGCCTGTGTCTCGTACGCCACGGAGCGTCGTCGTCTTATTGGCGGTGACCGGTGCATCAGGATCGACGGTGATTCGCCGATTGATCTTCCGCAACGGTTCCCTGACCGCCTGGAGCGCCGGCGTCAACGTCGCGACAGCGAGGCGGCGGCGCTGACTGTCATCGTCGTCAGCAGTCGAGAGGGCGTCGAGAAGAGCAGCTTGCGTTGCGGCGTTCAGCCACCGCGCGAGCCCGAACGACATTGACTCGACTGAGCCGAGGCCCGCGACTGGCGTACCTTCCTTTGCCGCAGTGAGCCGTCTGAGACCCGAGATTGCCGCGAATTGGAGACCTCTGGTCAATATCTTCAGGTCGTCGGCGGCCTTTGCAACGTCGACGAAGTCATCGCTGCCGAGTTTGTCGAAGCGGGGGTCATGATCCAGCGCTTCGGTAGGGAGAGGCCGGTCCGACCCGGCTAGGTAATCGGTCAGAGTCGCCAGTAGTCCGCTCGGGTCTCGACGCCGACGTAGTCGAGTTCGACGCGACTGGCCGCGGCTGGATTCATGGCGTTGCCGTTTGCTCGCCAGCTTCGAAGGTCCCACACGAGACCTCGGAGCGATACGGTTTGGGGTGCCAATATCGGATGCTGCGCGAGCGCCTCGCGAATCGCAGCAGGCGTGTGTGTGGTCCCCATCGGGAACTGTAGCTGCGACACAAGCTTCAGCTCGAATGAATTTCGGCTGGTTGCCGGATCGCGGGTATCGAGCGGGATCCAGATGAAGCTATAGGTAGCTGGCATGCGATGGCCTCAGAGGTATCCGGCAAGGATCCGATCGAACGCGTCGCGGCGCTTCTGGTTGAACGCAGGTCCGAACACGTGGATATCGTCAGGCGATCCCCCCGGCAGCGTGGCCTCGAAGGTACCCCCGGCTTGCAGCGATCCAACCGAGAGGCTCGCGAGCAGGCCCTGCGCGTTATTCTGCCCGCCAGACTTCTCGACATGGGTCGCGGTGAAGGAGGACCAGAACCTGACGAACCCGATCTTGATGGATACGCTGACGGTCGCCTCCCCCACAACGTACCGCCCGGTCCCGTCCTCGGTGAAGGCGAGCCCGATGTACACGAGGCCGCAGAAGTGAATGATCCCGGCCACGGAGAGATTGACTTCAGCCTTGACGAAAGCCTTGAACAGCACCTTGCCCGACTTCGTCTTATTCGGCAGCACGGTCTCCTCAACCATGTAGAAGATCCCCGCCATCAGACTGCCTTCGCCGGTCGCAATCCCCCAATCCACCGGTATGAGCGCGCCGTACTCCATCGATATCTCGAGAAGGCGGATTCCTCGAGTTGTGGTTTCGACGAGGATGTGCGCCTTGCCGCCGTACCAGGGAGGCACGAAGATTGTCAGCGGCTTTTCGCGCGACGACACGGCGAAACTGGCGGTCAGCACGTCGCGGCCCATGAGTGGAATCATCACGCCCCAGCCAAGCGACAGGTTCGTGATCCTCGCGGGTCCGATAAACAGCGGGTCTCCCTCTTTGGGAGGAAATCGGAGAGTCTGGCTGATTCGGACCCGGGCCGGCGAGATGTCAATATCGATGCCGAACTCCTCACCGAGACCCCCGAGGATCTTGGAGAGCTGGTTGAGGAAGGCCAGTGGGCCAAACAGCTGGACGTCCGCGATCGTTGTCGTGAACTCCTTGCGGCCGTCCTCCGACAGCGTGAACGCCACCTCGCTGAAAACGATCTCAATCGCTTCGAAAACAATGATGCTGAAATTCTCGAGTGCGGCCCGAGAGGAAATTCGCGCCTTTGCCGGCTCGATGGTCAGTTGTGAAGCGTCAGCTGAAAGACCTTCCAAGCCGAGTTCCACTCGTGCCTTGGCGTTAATCCTGATCTCGGTCTTGCCTTGAGAGCTGTTAACGTCTCGTTTCTTGAATTCGACGGGTCCGAACTTCTGATCCGTGAAGACGTCATTTGACCAGTCCAGGGCCGCTTCGATTCCGAAAGAAACGGGAGTCGATGTGTCGATTTGCTGCCCTTGCGTCGTCGCCGCCATCTGGAAGAAGATCAGGAATCGAAAATTGCCCGGCAGCTGAGCCGATCAGCTTTAGAAGCCAGTCGAGCCCGATGACCCGAAGCTTCCATGAGAGGGGGCTGGCTGGCGGTGTCGAGACGTCCGTTGGTGCATCTGCGCCAGAAACGCCGACATTGCGAAATAGCTCCGCGAACGAGAGCCCTGGCAAGATTTGCGCGTCGCCCCCGAACATATCGCCGAGACTTAGGTTCGGCACTAGTCTGTCGACCCGTGCGTCTGCCATTAGAACTGCGTCCAACGGCAACGGCGCGAATCCCATGCGAGCCCGCGCGGCGATTTCGAACTGCCGGAGGTCCGTAGCGGTGGCTATAGGCTCAAACGGAATCTCGTCGAGAAGCTGAGGGATCCCAAGCCGGAACCTTGCATAGTCAAGTCGGCTCGCTGGCTCTAACTTCTGTTTCACGTCTGGCGTGTACCCAGGCCAGCGAAATGCATTGAACGTTGCGTCGCCCCGTGGGCCCACCCGCCTCGTCAATGTGCTTACATGAGTATCGGGGACTGACAGTCCACCCGTCGCCTCCGATGAGCTCGCGCGACCGAACCGCACCTCGTTATCGAGCCCAATGAACAGCCGGTCAGGAATGTTTTCCGGCCGTTGACTTCGGTAGTAGATCCGGCGAATAAGAGCTGCGGCTATAGCGACCGGATCAGGAGGCGGCTGGGCCGGTCGATCTATGAGGTCCCTCGTCTCTAGCACATAGAGATAATCCGCATCGGGATCGTCTGAGTCACTTGGAAGATTGCGGACGTAGACGTCCGGTTCCGCCGTTGGTCGAGGGTCGAGTAATGGGAAACGCGTGAATCGCGTATCGCGGTATGTGGCCAGCGAAGCGGCCCCGTCCCCCGAAAACTGGGACATTCCCTGCACCCGGAGCCGGACCGTCCGAATGCGCGGTTGAAAAGGACGACGAGCAACACCGAGCGGTCCGATGGTTGGCACCGCACCTCGCACCCATTCGGCCCAGTCCACCCGCTGTGATGTGTCGCCGCTCACAAGAGGCTTCGCAAGCGCGATCAGTGCGCCGCCGTACTGCGCAAAACGGTAGGGCTGAGCGTTCCACTCTTTATCGACGACCCATAGGCCCTCGCCACTCGTAGGAATCTCGTGCCCTGGGTCAGAGGGTAGCGTTGGCTCGGAGCCGCACATAGCGGCTTGTTGGGTAAACGGCCATGCGCTTCCGGGTTCCCGGATCAACCCGTTCGCGGATCGCACTTTGTTGCTAACGAAGAACATCGGCATCCGAGACGGATGCTCGCCGCCTGCCCAGTCGCGGCCGATGTGCTCAAACTCGAACGGCTGCTTGTCCACAGTCGGCAGGAAGAAATCGTACGTGGCGTAGGTCCCAGGGTCGCCGTCCGGCGGTAAGTCCAGAGGTGGCGTGCGCTTCGTCGTCACGGATACCGATCGAAACACCGTCTCAATGTGCTCAATCGTTACTTCGTTTGGCTGGGTACCTGAAGGTACGCCTGCTTGATCAATACCGCAACGAAATGACCGCGCTCGTCTTTGATGAACGCGCGCTCCGAGATAACAACGAGTTCCGCTTCCGTGCCGAAAGGATAGAGGAACCCGGCGCGAACGAGTTTGACGTGATGATCACGTCCGAGCGTAGCTGTGTGCGTCCAACCCGTCAGTGCGCAGCCCGGAAACGCTGTCCAGGTGCTGTCGAGTTCGAGGGACCCGCCGCGGGCGCTGAGGCGGAACTGCTCGACATTCGCGGTTCTCCCCTCGGCAAAGCAGGCGCTCACACAGAAATTCTCGTAGTTGACGATCCCTGACTCGCGCTGTTGCGCGCCGGGTCGACCCGTGTAAGGAAATCGGCGCGACAGACTTGTCGCGATCTCGATGCGATCCCGGTTTCGGAGCGGCGTCGGCTTTCCCGGTTGCTCCGGAAAAACAGTACCGGGCGCATTGCGGTAACCGACCACAAGGTCTCCCGCCCTCTGCGCTTCCCGTCGTCGTGCCGCGTTCAAACCCCCGAACACTAAGTACCTCGAAAGCCAGCGGATCGTCCTGGCCGGTCCGAATTCCGCAAACCCGTACTCCAGAGTTCCACCCAGTCCCCGGAGACGAGTTGATCACTCGAGTGCTCCCACAAGAAGTTAGGCGTCGAGGCTCCAGCAACCGGGCTCTGCGCCGGCCTGCCGTATCGCCCAAGCGGCGTCAGGTCGATGCCCCACGGCATTTCGATGCGTGTGAACCGCGCATCGCCAGCGCTAGCGACGGCCAAGTCGTACGGCGCTGCCACAGTCTCCAAGTCCGGCAGGACCATCTCGAACCGGTCCCAGGCCAAGAGATCATCCAAGGTAAGGTCGATGCGCTTTCGAGTCGGCGCTCGAAATACTAACGTGCTCGGCGCGCTGGGAACCAGGATGATGCCCGCGAGTTTCTCTTCCTTGATCGTCGCCGGAATGCCTGCCACCCCGATGGCCGTTTCAGCAAAATGCTGTGGCGGAGTCCGGAAGACGAGGAGCGGATCCGGAAACCCCTTGATCGGTTCCAGCGAGCGGCAGCCGAGGAGGCGGCGCTCCCGGTAGCCGACCGCCGTCAAGTCCAAGTGACAGTTCATCGAGCTCGCGCCGGAGGACGTATGTTGGCCAGCCGCTGCTCCGCGTGGGCCTCGAGCCGCCGGAAGTCGGGAAGCACCCTGAAAATGGAGCGACCGCGAGAGATAGGCAACCAGTCCTGAGGAGAGAGCGCCGTGTAATGGGTCGGCGGAGCCAATCGTCTGGCCCTGGGCGCTTTGCTCGCATGCGACTTCCCCCGCGAAAGTGGACTAACTAAAGGCACGCGTCGCCTCGACTCGATGCGATACAGGTCGAATACTGAGGTGACCTTTCAAGACGCATCACCCGATCGGCTCGGTCTTACCTGGTAATCAGCGCATATTTGCTCAAGGCGTTGCAGAGACGCTACTCACGACAGTTCGCAATGTGGCGCATCCTTCAACGTCGAGAAATTGAGCCCCGCCTTCATGCCCTGCTTGACGACAGAATCCGCATAGATTCGCCAGATCGCATCGCTGGCGGGGGGATGTGAGTTTTGCCATCCTTGAGTGGATAACAGTCCGCCGCTTTGCCGGAGCCGGCATGTCCATTTCCTTGATGGTTCGACAGAGTCGTTACGCCGTCTTTGTCCGTGACGATTTTGCCGGCGCGGCCGTAGGGTATGGCCCTGGGGCGCCCAGATCCGAAAAGCCACCGCTGCCGATCAACCGTGCGAAATCCCTCTACGAATCTGAAGTGGTTACCTTGTGCCGCTAAATCCTCTAGCACTACTTCGAGCTTCTCCCGAAAGGAAGCATCCAAATTTGAGGGATCGTTATCGCGAGGCGGCCCCAGAGCGATTGCGCGGCCTTTGAAGACAAGATCAATAACTTGTAGGTGCGATCTCGTCTCGACTGAGCGCGCCACGTTCTCGCCCCATGGGGGCTGTGCGCTTCTTCGGAGTGCGCCGGGGCGGACCGACGCTGCCGACAGACTTCCGTACAGTCTTTGGTGCTTTCTTTCCGCGTGCGGAGCGCGGGAGGCCGTGATCTACTGATCCCCGACTTTTTGTGCTTCTGTTGACGTTTTGCCATTGATTGCTCTCGCCGGCAGCTGAGTAATCGTTGAGGCCAGCCGTGAAACTCGTTACCAGGCTCCGAGATGTACAAATCGCGACACGGCAACCCATACAGACCCCTAGTCGACGGTCGAATACTAAACGTTTTCCACCGACTTGCGAACAACAATGCTCCGCAATCTGCCAGCGTCCTTTGAAGGCAGTCGGAACCGACGCCCGGTTCAACGTTCAATAGACGGACAGAGCTCGAACTTCTGCTTCGCAGCGCGCCAAGCTGGAGGCACCCTCAGAAGGAGCCTATCGACCACGAGTCGGCATAGACCTGAACCGAAGCAACCACTCCCGACTCCATGCGCCCGTCGTGGCGTTCGTTTGACGGAATGCGGATCAACCAGCGAAGTCCTGCCGCTACAGTGCGGCAGCTCGACCTGAAGGCTGGCGAGGTACGGCTGAATCCGTGACGACGACCTCAACTGTTCTTGCCTGCGACACAACACCGCCCGGCAACCGAGCACCACAGCGATGATCGGCGCGACTCCGCTTTCGACAGCTTGTCAGTGCAGCAGGAGCTCGCGCGCCTTGGCAAGCTGGTTACGCCGACTACTTCTTCCCTGGCACCTTAGTGCTGCAGACTCGGCCCCGGTATCTCTTCTTCGTATGCTGGAATTTTCTCTGGCTCGCGCGCCAGCGCGGTGCTACCACGAACCTTCTTAAGCTTAAGCGGAAGGACCAAGCGGAACTGTAGGTGACAAGTCAGCTCGTCGCGACAAGCCGGCGGCCCGCATCGCCCGGGAACTCAAGACCCAACATGGACGGCATTATTGGTGTAAGTGTGTTCGGCGAAGACCGGCCTCGACTCCCAGGGCAGCGCGTGGACTTCGTCTACTGGACGGCACTCCGTCGATGGGGTTCCACAGGAGCCGCACAGCTCAGGACAGGGCCCGACTGTTCCGCCGCTGGCGAGGAGCTTCCATTTGCCGCGTCGGTGAAGGCGCCGATGAGAGTCAGGACGACACCATCCGCGACGAGCCGCTGGTAGAGTTCCACGTTCCACCAGTCCAAAGGCGGAACGAGGAGTCAGAAGGGATGGACTTCGAATTGGAGGGCTTCGAGGCTCGCTGGCTGCAAGAACGGCTGCTTGTCCTCGAGGAAGTGGCGGAGGGCCCGTGTCTCCTCGCGAAAGCAGCCGAACTGTGCGCCGATTCGCCGCCGCGGATGATGCCCGAGAGGACTCGTCACTTCGGCCCTGGGACGACCCCCTCGCGGTTCGGGCGGCACGAGCAGCGCGGCAGGACAGCCGTCTCGAGCGGGCGAGCCAAGCATCCTCTCTCGCACACTATGTTCGCGTCTCGCACACTATGTTCGCGCGATTTACGCGGCGCTTGTCGAGTGGGTGGTAGATGCCACCGCTTCGCCCCGCCGCGATCCGCCGCTCCGGCACTATCGGGAGATGCTCCGGAAGCTGGCAGGGGATCTGTGGCGGTCCCAGGCTGATTCCAAACCTCGTCCGCCGCGCGGGGCAGCGCTGACCACATGGCCCAAATTCAGGCCTTGCGAGCGAGCTAGGATGTCGCCACGTACGAAACTCGTACGCAGCGCTTTGCTGTCGCAGCTACGATACGTCGCTCAAGACTGCGATGGCCGGCGCAGCGGCCGAAGATGTCGCCGCGATCGTTGAGCACCTAAGTCGTCTGTCTGGAGTTCAGTGCGCGAGGTTGCGAGTGAGGTCAAGCTCAGCCAACGACGGTAGAGTCATCGCGACTGCCTCTCACTTTGGAGAAGGTGGCAACGCGCGCTGAGCCGCGGCCCCCGCTGCCGCCCGGCCGGTCGTGTGCGAATTTGTGCGAATGAAGTCGTCGCGGGCGTGCGCGTCAGCACGTAGCTGCCCGAAATCCGTCCGGTGGATACGCGTCAGTTCACGTCAGAGCAGGTTTTCGACCAGCTTGAGGGGCTGGCGTTCGCAAGAACGTGGGGGTTCGAATCCCCCCTTTCGCACCATTCGACTCGGCCTCTCCTTCGGCGAGGCCTCGCTCATGAGAGGCCGAGTCACTGTTCGTCGCCGAGTCGAATGCCCTGAGCGAGCCCGAAGGGCGAGTCGAAGGGCTGTCCCGCAAAATCCGCACCGCCAAGCTAACTCGCTCCGCATATGCAATAACTTTGTGATATAAAGCATTTGCGTGCCGACCCGTTCGAACCGGATTCTCCGCCGCTTCGTCATCGTCCTCGGCGCCATCGCCGCGCTGATCGTGGGGATCGGTGGCCTCCCGTCATTCCTGTGGGCGACGGCCAGGCCGCTGCACCCGGAGCCGCAGAACGCGCCCTCGGCCGTGCAATCGGAGCCGTCGCCGCAATGGGCCGCGGCCGTCGGTCGCGCGCGATCGATCGTGCGGACGGTACTCTCCGAGCAGAATCTGCCGGGACTGTCGGTGGCGGTCGGCGTCGGCAGCGACATCGTGTGGGCCGAAGGCTTCGGCTGGGCCGACGTCGAGACGCGCGCGCCCGTGACGCCGCAGACGCGGTTCCGAATGGGCACCGCCTCGACCGCCCTGACGTCGTCGGCGGTCGGCGTGCTGCTCGAGAAGGATCGGGTGAAACTCGACGAGGAGATTCAGGCGTACGTCCCACAGTTTCCGAAGAAGCCCTGGCCCGTGACGCTGCGCCAGTTGATGGGGCATGTGTCTGGCGTGGGGATCGAGGCTACGGACGATTGGCGGTTGTCGTCTCAACGGTGCGAGCGGGCGGCCGATGCGCTGCCGGTTTTTGCGGATGGTCCTCTTCTGTTCCAGCCGGGAACGCAGTTTCGGCAGTCGCCACACGGCTGGGTGCTGGTCAGTGCCGCCCTTGAAGCGGCGGCGGAGCGGCCCTTCCTCTCGTTCATGCGGGACCAGGTCTTCCAGCCGCTGGGCATGGCTCACACGGGCGCCGAATCGGCGAAGGAAGAAAATCCCGAGCACATCGGCGAGGACGCCGAGGATCCTCCGCCCTTCAGGGGGATTCATGAAGTCATCATCAAGCCGTGGAGAGTGGTCACGGGCACCGAGGGCGAGTCCGGTGCGGACGGAAGCACCCGTCCGGCGACGTACTACGTCCCACGGTTCGGCCCCCATCCCGTCTATCAGTACGCGCTTCATGTCAGCAGTCCGCGTAACCTGTCCTGCTATGCCGGCGCCAAGGCGTTCTTCTCCACGCCATCCGATCTGGTGCGCTTCGAGCTGGGCATGAACGGCAGCAGACTCCTGCGGCCGGCCACCGTGCAATCACTCGAGGCGTTTGGACGAACGGCGGGTGGCTACGACGGCGAACTGCTGGGCGCGAAGGTCACGTCCGTGGTGACGGTCCGCGAACGGACGATCGTCGTGGCCGCGATGTCGAACATCACCTCGGCGGACACGTCCGCAGTGGCGCGCAAGGTAGCCGACGCGTTCGCAAAATAGCGTGACCTGCTGGCAGGTTCGGTCTTGGCCAATCACCCTAGACGCGTCGTTGAGGGGCTGGCGCCCGGGAGGTACGATTTGCGCATGCCTGGCGTCAACGAGGAGGTCACGGTGAGCTGTCGAACCCCCAAGCGCTATCTCGTCGCCATCATTTTGCTCGCGGGCTCTACTACCGAGATCGGGGCGCAGCGTCGTCCCGCAGGCGAGGCGCAGGTCAAGCAAGGGATACAAGCATCACTCAAGATTGGCGGGCAGACGTACAACTCGAGTGAGCCAGGAAGCTGCACACATGCGCCGATAGCGTCGATTTACCAGATCATGTCCGAGATGTGGAGCGTGCAGCAGTCGCAGCAGGCAGGTTCGCTCAGTTTGTCGTTCTGGAGACCGAAGGACGGCTCCGCTGACATGGTGACCTTGTCGGTCAGCACCGGCGATAGCTCGCATGAGGTGAACACGGTGCGCGGTGGCCGTACGACGAGTGGATCGGGCAAGGTCACGTTGGCGAAGTCCGGAAACGGCGGGACGTTCACGGTCGAGGCCAAAAGCAAGGATGGCGCGCCCATCACCGGCACGATCACCTGCAAGACGTTTGCACCCCATGCGGCGGAAGGTGGACTGTAGGCTCGGGCGCGCTGAGGAACCCAAGGAACGATCTCCCGAGTCGTAGCAGTCGCCCGTCTGCGTTTCGGGCGGCTACCGTCGCGCGAGCGCGCGCTCGAACTCTTCGAGACGCTGGTTCAACTCGGTCCACCGGGCCTGTTCGTTCGCCACGTCTTGCGCGAGCTCCTGCAGCTGGACTCTCCCCAGCAGGATCTGCACGCTGGATTCGGCGAACGCGGCGTGTTCCATCGCCGCGCGCAGGCCACGCACTTCGATCAAGAGCGCGCTCAGGACGTCCGGTGGGGCTGAGGTCTGCTGCGCCCTGGCGACGAGTGAGCCTCCCATCGCAGCGACGGCGAACAGCACGGCAAACCCCATGGCGCGAACAGCTGTCGATCTCATGACGCCTCCACTGAATGACGCGTTGACGTCACCGCTGCGGGCGCCGTGCCACGACCTGAGCGATTGGAGTAAGGCAGTAACTCGTTTGCATCGCGTACGTCAACGAATCGGCCGAACCATCACGCAGTGCCAGAAGTGTTCGCCGCCGCGCATGTCGTCCCGCATCAGGGACTTCTGCCGGGCTTCGGCGATGCTTAGCCGTCAGCGACGACGATGCGAAAAATCGACTTCGCCGCGATCCTCCACGCAATTTTTTGTCGAAGCGCGGATGGTAATCCTACAGTCGAGCCGGCGTCGCTTGCGGCGCGCGCGTCTGGGCACGAGCTACCCAGCCATGGCTGAGCTTTTGCAACCAATCACCCGATAGGAGTAAGGAGAAGGACAAGGAGGACGAGTCGTTGCTGGTGCTGGTGATCGAAAAATTCAAGGGGGGGCACGCGGCGCAGGTGTACATGCGGCTGCGAAAGCGCGGACGGATGCTGCCCGAGGGCGTCCGATATGTCGGGAGCTGGGTAGACATGGAATTCACGCGTTGCTATCAGCTCATCGAGTGTGCGGATTCGGCGCACCTCAATATCTGGGCGGACCAGTGGGCGGATCTGATCGATTTCGAGTTCGTCCCGGTGCGCACGGGAACGGAAGCCTTCGCCATCGCCGCGGACTGGGAATCCGTCAAGCACCTGAACTCGACGCCGCAGCCGTTCAAGCCGCGGCAGTGGACGCGTCAGCACGGAACCGTCGCGTCGGAGCACGTCATTCAGTCGGATGAAAGCTGGTTCGACGCCGCGATCAGCATGCCCGGCGGGCAGGCGCGGCTCGTCGGCGGCGCGACATCCCGCAAGGGCGCGGAAAGTATCGCGATGCACCAGCTCAATGCGCTCGAGCACCGCAAGTGCACGTCAGCCTGCGACTCGGATTGGACGCTCACGAGCGGGGAGTGACCTCGCAACCGCCAACTCGATTGCAGAATCTGGAACCTGGGGACCGGCATCGGCGAATACCTTCTGGAACTGTCACCAGATTTTTCACGACGGTTCGCGATCGACTGACGCTATCCTAGCGATGCCACGCCTGCAGAAGGATGCGCCATGTCCTCCTCAGTGCGGCTTCGCGACCTCCGGTTCCTCTCCGGTCTCGTGGCCCTCGTGCTCACGCTGGCATGGCTGTCGGTGCCGCCGCTGCGCGCGACCACGTCGGCGCTGCTCAAGATCGCTGCCATCTACCTCACATGGACCCGTGGATAAGCGTTCGCTTCAAGCTCTGCCATCGGTATAATCCTTCAAACCTCCGCATGTTCAGGTCCCTCGCTCTGTTCGTCGTGTGCCTCGCGGCATCCGCCGCGGCGCCCACAGTCGCCCACGCACAGAACCGCGCGTTCGTCGGCGGCCTCGGCGGCGTGACGTTCGGAACCGAGACCAGCTCCGTATTCGCCGGGCAGGCGGGAGTCCGGATTGCCCGCCAGCTCGTGGTCTTCGGAGAAGTGGGCCGGATGCAGAACGTGCTGCCGAGCGAAATCCAGGATCAGATCGACGAGATCCTGCGATCGTTCGAGGCGGACACCGGCGTCGACGCGCTGCTCGAGGCGAAAGTGCCGGCGTTCTACGGCATGGGCGGAATCCGCTGGAGCACTGACGCCCCGGTCGCGCCGTTCGTCGAAGGCGCGCTCGGCTTCGCGCACCTGACGCTCGATCTGCACGCGGAAATCCAGGGCGTCGACGTGACCGATCAGGCCGAGGAGATATTCCAGGACGAGGACCTGGACGCGACGAAGTTCCTGCTCGCAGTGGGCGGTGGCATCAACGCCCGCCTCGTCGCGCAGGTGCGCCTCGACGTCGGCTACCGCTACAAGCGCATCTTCACGGACGACCCCGCGGTCAACGCCAGCGAGGTGTTCGCCGCCATCAAATTCTGGTTCTAGCCCTCGTCAGACTGGCTCTGAATCCGATTAGGACCATCAACTCGAGCGCCGCTCGTCGGCGGGACCACGCGGCCGCGAGAGGTTGTGCGCCGTATTGATCAGCCCGACGTGCGAGAACGCCTGCGGGTAATTGCCGACCAGCCGCCGCGCATCGACGTCGTAGCTCTCCGACAGCAGACCCACTTCGCTGCGCACCTCGAGCAGCCGCTCGAAGAGGCGCCGCGCATCCTCCGTCCGCCCGAGCAGCGCGAGATTGTCCGCCAGCCAGAACGAGCAGAGAAGGAACGCGCCCTCGCCGGGAGGAAGACCATCGACCTCCGGCACCGTGTTGTAGCGCGCGACGAACGCGTCGCGCGTCAGGTGACGTTCGATCGCCTCCACCGTGCCGCGCACCCGGGGATCTTCCGGCGGCAGGAAGCCGACCAGCGGGATCATGAGGAGGCTCGCGTCGAGCAGCGTCGATCCATACGACTGCACGAATGACCCCAGCTCCGCGTCGAAACCGTCGCGGCACACTTCGGCATGGATCCTCGCGCGCAGTCCCCGCCACGTGTCGACCGGACCCTCGAGGCCGAACAGCTCGACTGCCTTGACCGCGCGGTCCATCGCCACCCAGGCCATCACCTTCGAATGCGTGAAGTGCCGCAGGGGACCGCGGACCTCCCAGATCCCGCTGTCGGGCTTGTCCCAGTTGGACTCCAGGAACGACACGAGCGCATACTCGAGCCGCCACGCCGCGTCCCCGTCAGGCATTCCGCTGCGCCACGACTGGTGCAGCGCGTCCATCACCTCGCCGTAGACGTCAAGCTGAAACTGGCCGTGCGCGCTGTTGCCGATCCGCACTGGCCTCGCCCCCTCGTAGCCGGGCAGGTGCGCCAGCTCCAACTCCGTCAGCCGCCGCTCTCCTGACAGGCCATACATGATCTGCAGTTGAGACGGCTTTCCGGCCGCGGTACGCAGCAGCCATTCGCGCCACGCGCGCGCTTCCTCGACGAACCCCGCGTGCATCAGCGCGAGCAGCGTGAACGTGGCGTCGCGCAGCCAGCAGTAGCGATAATCCCAGTTGCGAACCCCGCCGAGGCACTCCGGAAGCGACGTCGTCGGCGCGGCCACCAGTCCGCCGGTCGGCAGATACGTGAGCGCCTTGAGCGTCAGCGCTGATCGGATCACCACGTCCCGCCACTCGCCCTCATACGAACAGGCTTTCGACCACTGCCGCCAGAAATCCTCGGTTCGCTCGAGAGCCATCGTCATGTCGAGCGGCGCCGGCTGCGGAAGATGCGATGGACTCCACGTCAGATCGAACGCGAGACGCTGCCCCTCGGCCACGGGAAAGGACGCCGTCGTCGCGAAATCGGCGTTGACGATCGGCACCGGACTTCGAAGGCGCAGCAGATCCGGCCCCGCGATTGCCGTCAGCCCGTCGTCGGTCCGGCGGATCCAGGGGATCGCCGCGCCGTAGTCGGGCCGCAGCGTCAGGTCCATTTCCATCTGGACGCTGCCGCGAATGCCTTCGACGATGCGGACGACGTCGGCGACGTCGCTGCCGAGGGACATGAAATCGACGAGCCGCACCGAGCCGGATGGCGTATCGAACTCGGTTTCGACGATCAGCGTGTGATCGCGGTAACGCTGGCGGGACGCACGCTCGACGCCGGCCGGATGGAAGCGCCAGCGCCCGTGATCCGGCGGTGCCGAGCAGCGCGGCAAAGCAGGCTGCTGAATCGAACCGCGGGAGGCACAGCCAGTCGAGCGAACCGTCGTTGCCGACGAGGCCTGCAGTCTGGCAGTCGCCGATCAGCGCATAGTTCTCAATCCTGAGCGGCATCGATGTCGCGAGAACCGATCAGGCCGGTCTCCTCAATGATTTCCAGAATTCGCTGACCGAGCGCCGGATCGCGCCCACCCGCGAAGCGGGCGCGGTAAGGGTGATCGGCTCGACGGCCGTCAGCTGTTCGATGAACTCTGCCGCCCAGTGGTGCACGTCATGTTCCTGCACGAGGCGCCTCAGGCTCTTCATGCGCTCGCGGCGCATCCGTTCGTCCATCGTCAGCGCGTGCTTGATCGCCCTGCGAACCGCTTCGACATCGTAAGGATTGACGACCACCGCATCCGAGAGCTCGTCGGCGGCGCCGGCGAACTCGCTGAGCACCAGCACCCCGTCGCCGTCCACGCGCGAGGCGACGAACTCCTTCGTGACGAGGTTCATGCCGTCGCGCAGCGGCGTCACGATCATCACGTCGGCAGCGCAATAAAGCGCGACGAGCTGACGCCGCGATACGGACTGGTGCATGTAATGAATGGGTGTGGAGCGCAGGGTCGCGGATGCGCCGTTGATCCGCCCCACCGCCTCCTCGACTTCGCGCCGGAACAGCTGGTACGAGTCGACGGTGCCGCGCGACGGCACCGCGATCTGGATGTAGCGCAGCTGATCTCGCAGCGCCGGCTCCTTCGCGAACAACCGCTCGAGCGCGAGCAGCCGCCGCGGAATGCCCTTCGTGTAGTCGAGACGGTCGACCCCGAGCAGGATGCGGCGGCCGCCCGCGTCCTCGCGAATGGCGGCGGCGTCGGCAGCCACCTCGGGATCGCGGGCGAGCGCCTCGAACACGGCAGTGTCCACGCTCATCGGGAACACGCCAAGTCGGACCGTGCGGTCCTCGAGATGCACCCGATCGTCGCGGACGTCCATGCCGTCGATGCGCGTCAGGGACGTTGCGAAATGCCGGAGATATGCCCGCGTGTGAAAGCCCACGAGGTCGGCGCCGAGCAGCCCGCGGAGGATCTCGCCGCCACGGCAGGATTCGGAACACCTCCGACGAGGGAAACGGGATGTGGAGGAAGAATCCTATGCGCGCATCAGGGAGACGCTTGCGGAGCAACCACGGGACGAGCATCAGCTGGTAGTCGTGCACCCAGATGGCGTCGCCGTCCTGATAGGACTGCGCGACAACGTCGGCGAATTTCTCGTTGACGCGCCGGTACGCCTCCCAGCCGGTCGGATCGACGGGCACGCGATCGATCTGGTAATGGAACAGCGGCCACAACACGCGGTTGGAAAAGCCGTCGTAATACCGATCGACTTCGTCGGCCGAGAGGAAAATCGGCTCGACGCGTTGATCGCGCAGCTGGCGCTGCAGGCCTTCGCGCTCGGCGGCGTCGGCCTTCGACACGTCCCCCGGCCAGCCAAACCACAACGCTTCGGTCTGGCAGTGCCATCCGCCGAGACCAGTGGCGAGTCCCCCGCCCGCGTCCACGAGCTGAATGCGGCCGTCGTCGACCGCCGCCGTGACGGGAAGACGATTCGAGACGATGAGGAGGCGGCTGGCAGGCATCGCAGGAGCTGAGGGCCGTATCGTCGAGCCGTTGCCATCCTATCCCGAGACCCGGCGACACTTAGCCCATCAGTGCCGAAGTTTGCGAGGACGCCGTGCCTGTAGTTGACGTGAGGTGATTGATTTCAGCGGTTTCCGGCAAGGTGGGCCAGGATTGTCTCCTTCAGCTCCTCCTCGGACGTCCCCGACGTCAAGTCGACTGCCGCTCCGGAAAGCGCGTCAACCATCGCTCGCAGCAGCTGTGCCCGGCTGATATCGGCGCCGCTCTTCGCTCTGATGTTGTCCGCGAGACAATCGAGAAAGAGAATCTGCCTGTCGAAGAGGACGACGGTGACCTTGGTCCACGATTCGGCGTGGACCGGCGGCCGGCCGGGCCGGCGCTTGATCGACTCATCCTTTCGGGTTGCGTTCCGGCTCGGCATCAGGCATCCCATTCCCCCACGCGGCACAAGGTTGAGCCGGCGCGCTATTCAACCTTGGGAGTTTGATTTGGATCAAGCTCAGCAAAAATACGGGACGGCGGCTTGACAGGTCATGCAACGCACGATCAAACTCGACTGGAGCAGGAACTGGAGACGGATGGGCTTTTTTGGATGGCTGAGGAGAAAGACCGGCGATCGTGCGGACGCAAGGGTCGCGGCATGGCAGCGGGATTGGGTGAATGCCGCGGCAACAGCGAGTTCGGACGCCCTGGTGTCGCTGAATTCGCGGCTCGACGCGATGGGCCTGTCGGATGACGAGATTGAAATCGAACGTGAAATGCTGGACGGCCTTCGGGACCTGATCGAGCTGCGGACCACGATCGAGTCGAACGGGCTGCCCGTCCTGGAAACCGGCCATCGGGTGATTGGAACGGACCGCCTCCATTTCATCGCGCCGGTGTCGATGCCGGATGATTCGGCACAGCCGAGCGGCCGCCTGCTCCTGACTGGCACGCGCGCCATTTTCGTCGGCGGCGCCCGCACGACGACGGTTCCCTGGCATGCCATCGGCGAAGCGCGCCACGACCGCCGGGATGTCGTCCTGATACGAAAAGACCGAGAAAACCTGTACCGCTTCCGCTGCAACAGCTTCGCGGACGCGTTGTGCGGCACTTACCTGTCGCAGCGGCTGGCGGCGACGCGCCAGCCGGCCCCACTGACGCAGCAGCCGAGGACCTAAAGATGAGCGTTTCTTCGCCCGCAGCCGCCCGCCGCGCCACCGTGAGACCCGGCATCGAACGCCTTCTCGGCCCGGAGCGCGAACTGGTGGCCGGCGCCCGCGTCGGGCTCGTGTGCAATCCCGCGTCGGTCAACTCCGAACTGGTGCACAGCGCGGATCTTCTGAGAAAAAACGGCGACTTCACGCTGACGGCGATCTTCGGGCCGCAGCACGGCTTCCGGTCCGACGTGCAGGACAACATGATCGAAACGCCGCACGCGAAGGACCGGCGGCGCTGCATCCCGGTCTACTCGCTTTACAGCGACACGCGCGAGCCCAGCGCCGACATGCTGCGCGACCTGGACGTGCTGGTGGTCGATCTGCAGGACGTCGGAACGCGCGTCTACACCTACATCTACACGATGGCGAACTGCATGCGCGCGGCCGCGCGGCAGGGCGTCCGCGTGGTCGTCTGCGATCGGCCCAACCCGATCGGCGGCGAACAGGTCGAGGGCACGCTCCTGCAGGACCCGTGGACGTCGTTCGTCGGTCAATATCCGATTCCGATGCGCCACGGCATGACGATCGGCGAACTCGCACGACTCTTCAACGATGCCTTCGGCATCGGCGCGGCGCTCGACGTCGTCCCGATCGAAGGCTGGCAGCGCGGCATGTACTTCGACGAAACGGGCCTGCCGTGGGTGATCACGTCACCCAACATCCCGACGCTCGACAGCGCGATCGTGTATCCCGGCACCGTGCTCGTCGAGGGCACGCGGCTGTCGGAAGGCCGGGGCACGACGCGTCCGTTCGAGCTGATTGGCGCGCCGTGGATCGACGGCGACCAGCTGGCCGACGAGATGAACGCGAAGGGACTGCCCGGCGTGCACTTCAGGGCGGTGTACTTCGAGCCGACATTCCAGAAGCACGCGAAGGAGACGTGCGGCGGCTGCCAGATTCACGTGCTCGATCGCCGCGAGTTCCGTCCGCTGCGCACGGCGGTTGAACTGATCGCCGAATTCCGCCGCGAGAACGTCAAGCGCTTCGCCTGGCGGGAACCGCCCTACGAATACGAGCACGACAAGGAGCCGATCGACATCCTGTACGGGACCGACCGCCTTCGAAAGACGCTCGATGCGGACGGCGACGTGGCGTCGCTCGTCCAGAGCTGGGCGGACGAAGAAGAGGCCTTCAGGCGCCAGCGGAAGCCGTATCTCTTGTACTGATGTCCGCTATTTCGTGACCGCGGTCCGCGCCTCGCGAATCTGACGCGCATGCCGATGGGCATGCGGACCGTAGATTTCAGCCACTCCTCGACGCCGAACGGGCCGCTCTCGCTGTGGGTTCCCTCGCGCATCCACTCTGCCGGCCCGAGCCGCTCGAGCAGCTCCGCCGTCGTCTGACGGGCCCAGCGGAACGCCTCGAGCGATGACTCGTGCGGGCGGTCGTAGTAGAGCTTCCGCGCGAACTCGTCCTGATCGAAGCCCTTGATCGCCGGCCTGTCTTCCGCCAGCAGCAGGCGCAGGCGCATCGCCGCGTTCATCTCGCTGTCCGCCAGGTGATGGACGATCTCGCGCGCCGACCAGCGGCCCGGCGCCTGCCTCGCATCGAGCTCCTCGTCGGTGATTTTCAACAGCGCCTCGGCGACGGCGCGATAGCCGTCGCGGTACTGCGCAATCAATTGCTCCCGTTGCTTGGCGTCCACGGCTGGTTACCCCCGCGTCTTGGCGATCCCGGGCGCGCGGTTCTCCTGCGCGGTCGCCGGGACCATGTGGTATTTCGTCAGGAAGTCCCGCAATTCGGCGAACGCGGCCTCCGGCGTGTCGGCGCGATACAGCAGATCGAGATCCTTCTCGTCGATCGCACCCCACTCGGCGAGCGGCCGCAGATCGAACACTTCGTTCCAGTACTCGCTGCCGTAGAGGATGACGCGCAGCTTTTTCGAGAGCTTCGCCGTCTGCGCCAGCGTGAGGATCTCGAACATCTCGTCGAGCGTGCCGAACCCGCCCGGGAAGATCACGAGCGCCTTGGCCAGGTAGGCGAACCAGAACTTCCGCATGAAGAAGTAGTGGAACTCGAAGTGCAGCCCCTCGGTGATGTACGGATTGGGGCCCTGTTCGAACGGCAGCCGGATGTTCAGACCAACGGTCTTGCCGCCCGCTTCGCGCGCGCCGCGATTGGCCGCTTCCATGATCCCGGGGCCGCCGCCGGAGCACACGACGAACCGGCGCCGCGGCTCCTCGAGCGAGAGGCTCCACTCGGTCAGCATGTGCGCGAGCGTGCGTGCGTCCTCGTAGTAGCGCGACCACTCCACCGCCTTGCGGCTGCGTTTCAGCGCCGCCGCATGGCCGACCTTGCGCTTGCCGCGCGCCTTGGTGAGCTTCAGCAGGGCCTCCTCGGCTGCCTCGCGGCTGTGAATCCTCGCCGAGCCGAAGAACACCACGGTGTCCTGGATGTTCTCGCGCTTGAACCGGCGCGCCGGACCGAGGTATTCGGCGAGAATACGAAGGGGCCTGGCGTCAGGAGTCTCGAGAAACTCGGGATCGTAGATACGCAAGAGGCGTCGGCTGGTTCGACATGCTGAAAAAACTGTATCATCGGCGGCCATCAAGGGGACAGGCAGCATTTCAGACGACAATCAAGGTGCCGGTTCCTTCGTAGCGGGGGTGCGTGCATGAGATCTCGGGTACTGGTCGGATCGGCTCTGGCGCTGTTGTGCGCGAGCATGGTTGGTGTCATGGCCGGCGGCACGGAAGCGGGCCAGACGACGCCGGCGGGATGGATATTGCCGGAAGACGCGGAACAGAAGAAGAACCCGCATGCTGTCGACGAGAAGCTGATCGCGGCAGGGATGGACGTCTACAAGGACAAGTGCGCACGATGCCACGGCCCCGGCGGGCTTGGCGACGGACCGGACGCCGATCCGGAGGTGCAAGCCGAGATGGATCTGACCAATCCGAAGCGCGCCGAGCGCAATCCCGAGGGGGTCGTCTTCTACAAGGTCTGGAACGGCCGGCGCCGGCCGAAGATGCCCGCGTTCAGCAAGGAGCTGACCGAGGATCAGGTCTGGGCGGTCGTCGCCTACACGCAGACGCTGCGCAAGAAGTAAGGTCGACTGCTGACTCCAACGGTCTTCGAGCACACGCTGCTGATCTCGTGCGCGCCGACGCGCGTGATGGCGGCGTTCTTCGATCCGCAGGCGCTCGGGACCTGGTGGCAGGCGGCGCGATCGGTCACGACGCCGCGCCCGCTCGGCGTCTACGCGATCGAATGGGAGCCGTCGGCCAACCCGGACGAGGTGCTGGGGCGGCTCGGCGGCGTCTTTCACGGCACCGTGATGGAGTACCTCCCCGGCCGCGAGCTGTTCGTCGCCGACGCCTGGTGGATCGCACCCGATGGCGAGCCGCTCGGGCCGATGTCGCTCGAAGTCAGCTGCACGATGGACGGCCCCGCCTGCCGCCTGCGCGTTCGCCAGAGCGGTCCCGGGGACGGCCAGCGCTGGCGCCGCTACTTCGACGTGATCGCCCGCGGATGGATCTCGTCGCTCGCCGCACTCAAGAAGTATCTCGAAAATTAAGAAGTCGGAAAGTAAGAAGTAAGAACTAAGAAGTAAGAAGTAAATGCATTTTTGCTCTTAACTTCTTACTTCTTACTTCTTACTTCCCTACATTCTTTGGACATTGAGAAAGTTGGTGTTGCCGTCGGCCGACTGCAATTCGGGGCTGACGTTGGCGAACACGACCAGCGAGCCGGCGTGAATGAGGCCGCGCCGGATCAGCTCCTCGCCAAGCGCGCGAGTTTCGAGCGCCGACGCGACGAACGGATCGACGCCGCGGAGAATCGTCAGGCACGCGGCAACCCCGGGATCGAGCGTGGCGGCAATGATCCGGGCGGCGGGCCTCAGTGAGGACAGCAGGCGCGCGGTCTTGCCTTCGTTGGTCACCGCGACGATCGCATCGGCCTGGCCGGCGGTCGCCAGCGTCACCGCCCCCTCGCACAGCGCGCGGCCGTGCAGGCTGCCGATCGGATCCCGGGCCGGCACGATGTGGTTCGCGGGCGCGATCGATTCGGCGTCGCGAATGACGATGTCGAGCGTCTGGACCGCGCGCACGGGATACGCACCCACCGCCGTTTCTCCCGCCAGCATGATCGCGTCGGCTCCCTCATCGACCGCGTTCGCGGCATCGCTCACCTCGGCGCGCGTGGGCCGGGGTTCCGTGCGCATGGACTCGAACACCTGAGTGGCGAGAATGGCCGGACGGCCGAAGGTGCGCGCGTGCGCGATGATCTCCTTCTGGATGCGCGGCACCTGTTCCAGCGGCATTTCGAGGCCGAGATCGCCGCGCGCGACCATCACCCCCTGCGCCTCGTGCAGGATGGCGTCGAGATTCTCGACCGCGGCGGGCCGCTCGATCTTGGCGATGAGCGGCACCACGCGCTGCGCCTGCGCCATCACGTCGAGCGCCCGCCGCACGTCGTCCGCCGTCTGCACGAAGCTGAGCGCCACGAAGTCGACGCCCATCGCCAGGCCGAACCGCAGATCGTCCGCGTCCTTGTCGGTCACCGCCGAGGCGGGCAACCGCACGCCCGGCGCGTTGATGCCTTTGTGCGCGCCCAGGTCGCCGCCGTGGACGACCACGGTCTCGAGGTGATCGTCGTGCGATTCGGTCACCAGCAGCTCGATCCGGCCGTCGTCGAGCAGCAGGCGATCACCGTGCTTGGCTGACCGGATCAGGCCGGCAAACGGCGTGAAGATCGTGCCCGCTCTCGAGGGCTCGTCGCCGGCAGCGATCTTGACCGGCTGCGATGCCTCGAGGTGCAGCGGCGTGCTGCCGGCGAGCGGTCCGGTGCGAATCTTCGGCCCGCTCAGATCCTGCATGATGCCGACCTGGCGGCCGGCGCGCTCGGCGGCGGCGCGGATCGCGTTGTAGACCGTGTGATGCGACTCGTGCGTGCCGTGCGAGAAATTGAGGCGGAAGACGTCGACACCGGCGCCAATCAGCGCCTCGAGCGTCTGGAAGCTGCTGCTGGCCGGCCCGACGGTCGCGACGATCTTGGTGTGCCGCATGTTTCGTTTCATGGCGTAGAGGCCTCACGCCCACGGATCGACGAGCGCCTTGGGAATGCGCATGGCTTCCGCGTCCGACAAGGCGTCGCCCAGCGACGCAAGCGGATAGGTCCGTTGTCCGATCGCGCGCCAGGGAACCTGCGACGCATGCCGTTCGAGCAGGCTGAGCGCGCGCAGGAAGTGTCCGGGGTCGCTGCCCCAGCAGCCGCGAATCTCGAGATGCTTGCGGTTGATCTGCCGGTGCGCGTTGATCGTGCTCGGGCCGACGTCGGTGTAGTGGCCGGCGACCACGTAGCGCCCACCGTCGCGGACGAGATTGAGCCCTTCTTCGATCGCGCGCGGCGAGCCGGCGGCCTCGATGGCGACGTCCACGCCTTCGCCGTGGGTTCGGCCGAGCACTTCGTCGAGCCGCCGATCGGCGGTCGTCGCATCGAGATCGAAGACTTCGTCCGCGCCCATCTGACGCGCGAGCTCGAGCCGTGCGGCGGGTGCGCCAATCACGAAGATGGACGAGGCGCCGCTGAGGCGTGCAAGCGCCACGGTGCTCAGCCCGACCGCGCCAGCGCCCTGGACGAGCACCGTGTCGGCGGGCCGCAGCGCCGCGCGTTCGAGGATGTGCACCGCCGTCAGCAGTCCGCAGCCGCCGCCGATGTAGTCCTCGAAGCTCACCGCATCGGGGAGCTTCGCGATGCCGACGCCAGGCTCGAGGTAGATGTGCTGGGACCAGCCGCCGAACAGCCCTTCCGACGCCGAGTCGGTGATGCCGTAGACGCGGCGGGCGCTGCAGCGCGTCGGCGTGCGATGCACCGTGCAGGCCCGGCATTTCCCGCAGGTGCGATGGACGTCGAAGAACACCGCGCGATCGCCCTCGGAGAGCGTGCTGCCGTCGATGCCGCGAATCGTTCCGCGGATCGATTCGAGAATACCGGCCGACACATGGCCTGGGATGATCGGGTAGGGAACACCCGCGAGACGTCCGTGCCACAGATGCACGTCCGTGCCGCACACTTCGGATCGCACCGTTCTGAGGAGTGCCGCGCCGCATCGGCAAATCCGGACGCGCGAATTCACGGATTTCGATCGGCTGCCTGGGCGCAGGCATCACGGCAGCCAGTATGCGGTCGTTCAATTCGTACGCTACCCTGTGGGAGTGCCGCTCCGGAAGGGCCAGCTTATCATTACGACGTTCTCGCTGCTCTCGGTGCTGCCGTCGATCGCATCCGCGCAGACGTATACCGAGCCGCAGCCACGGCGGCAGTTCGTCACCGTGAGCTACGACTGGCTCTACACCAACCCGCTGCATTTCGGCGATCATCCGGTCGGCGATCTCGTCGGCGGCGCGGTCGCATCGGCGCGGGGCAAGGATTACGACTACGAGACGCGCGACGGCGCGACGCGCATCGGCGTCGACGAGTTCAGCCGCCGCGGCAACGGTGTGGGTCTCACGGTGTATCCGTTCGGTCTCCGCACCGGCGCAACGCTCGGACTCCGCGGCAGCGTCGAGCAGCTGCCGACGATCTCGCTGACGATCGACGGTCCGGGTTCGCTCGACAGTTATGCACTGACCAACGCGCGCGCGTTCGACGCATCCGCCGGGCTCTTCGTCGCGGATCGCTCCGCCGGGTGGGGCGTTGGCAGCCACGCGTTCATCGCCGGCGGGATCGGACGCATTCGCAGCGACCTCAGCGACGGCCGCCGCTACTTCGCCGAAGCGGGCGGCGGCCTGACCTCCGGGCCGCTTGGCGTCGAGTTGTCGGTGAAATTCGCGTGGAATCGTCTGCCGGAGCCGGTGGAGCATCACTTCATGACCGTCCCCGTCACGATCCGCGGCACGGTGAGTTTCTGATGGCCACACCCGTTCAGGCATGGCTCGCGGCGGCGATCGCCGACGCGCAGGCGCGCGGCCTTCCCGAGCTGAAGACGCTCCTCGAAACGCTCGCGCGATCGACCGAAGCGCTCCGCGCCGCGGACGAGCGGATCAGGCTGAGGGCGGAAAAGTGAGAAGTAAGAATTAAGAAGTAAGAAGTAAGAGGGAGCGCTTCACTTCTTACTTCTAACTTCTTACTTCTAACTTCCATATTCCTATGACTTTTGAATTGCGGACGTCGAACTTCGAGCGTGACCTGCGCGCGATCGTCGAGGTCGCGCCGCTCGTCCGATCGGGCGCGCTGCTGCCGATCGATCTCGTCCGCAGCTGTCTCGATCAGATCGACGCGCGGCCGCATGTCAATGCCTTTACGACCGTGCTGCAGGATAGCGCGCTGGACGAGGCGAAGCGCGCCGCCAGCGAGATCCGCGCGGGCCGCTGGCGCGGGCCGCTGCACGGCGTTCCCATCGCGGTCAAGGATCTGATCGACGTGGCGGGCACGCGCACCACCTCGGGGTCCAAAGTGCCGTCGATCGAAGCGGCGGCCGACGCACCGGTCGTCAGAAGCCTTCGCGAAGCCGGCGCGATCATCATCGGCAAGACGAACCTCCACGAGTTCGCGTTCGGCACCACCAGCGACGAATCGGCGTTCGGACCGGTCAGAAATCCGTTTGACGAGACGCGCTCCGCCGGCGGCTCGAGCGGCGGCTCGGCGGCGGCGCTCGCGACCGGCATGTGCTTTGGCGCGATCGGCACCGACACGGGCGGATCGATTCGCATCCCGTCAGCGGCGTGCGGAACGATCGGGCTCAAGCCGACCTTTGGCGAGCTGTCCACGGGCGGCGTCGTGCCGCTCAGCCCGTCGCTCGATCACGTCGGCCCGATGACCCGGAGCGTCGCCGACGCCGCGGTGCTGCTGCAGGTGATGAAGGGCATGCAGCCGACCGGTCTGCTCGCCGCGCCGCGCCGCCTCGTGTTCGGGATCCCGCGATCGTTTTTCGCCGATCACGTGGACGAGGATGTGAGCCGCGCGCTCGAAGCAGCGCGCACGGCCCTCGCCGAAAACGGACACGAAGCGGTCGACGTCGAGATCGAGCACGCGAAGGCGACCGCCGACGTCTATCTCCACATCGTGCTGCCCGAGGCGTCGTGGTATCACACGCCGCTGCTCGAGCGGCATGCGTCGAGCTATTCGCCCGGCGTCCGATTGAGGCTCGAGATGGGCGGTTACGTACTGGCCGAGGATTACATCCGCGCGCTGAAGCTCAAGGAAGCGCTGACGCTGCGGGTCGATCGTGCGCTCGAAGGGTGCGATGCGCTGCTGCTGCCGTGCCTGCCGACCGCCGCGCCGCCGCTCGGCGCGACCACGGTGGAAATCAACGGCCGCACCGAGGCCGGTGCGCGGGTCGATGCTGAGACTGACCCAGCTCTTCAATCTCACCGGCCATCCGGTCGTCGCGCTGCCCGCCGGCAACGGCCGCGACGGGATGCCGCGCGGCATGCAGGTGGTCGGCATGCGGAACGGCACCGAGCGCCTGCTGGCCGTCGCCGCGGCCACCGCAAGTCAGATCTCCGGCGGCGCAGGATCCGTCGGCGGCGGAACCGGGTGAATGTCCGGCGTTTCGGACGGATCCGCGTCCCCCGGCGGCAGGGGTCTGTTGACCGGCGGCGGCTGCTTGATCACGTCCGGCGCGTGTGGCGTATCGGGGAGCGGCGGGTGTTCTAACATACAAGGCAACTTGCAAGTGGTGTTCCCGTGACAAATCCCAAATCCCAAATCCCAAAGCCCAACTACCAATGATCAAGAATCTGACTGTCAAAGACGCACATCAGAAGCAGGCTGACGGTTACACCTACGTGGACGTGCGATCGATCCCCGAATTCGAGCAGGCCCATCCCGCGGGCGCGCTCAACGTGCCGCTGCTCCATCGCGACCCGGCCACCGGCCAGATGTCGCCGAATCCCGAGTTCGTCGAGGTGATGAAAGGCGCGTTCGCGCCCGACGCGAAACTGCTGATCGGATGCCAGGCCGGCGCGCGATCGGCGCATGCGGCGCAGCTTCTCTCGTCGGCAGGCTTCACCGACGTCACCAACGTATTGGGCGGCTTCGGCGGCGCACGCGATCAGATGACCGGAGTGCGCGCGGAAGGATGGGTCCAGGCCGGCCTGCCGGTCGAAACCACCGCGGCGCCCGGCGCGACATACGCAGAAGTGCGCGCGCAGTCGGCAAGGGGAACGCGATAACGGTGATCGCGCGGTTTTTTCACAACTGGGAGCGCCGGCTCGCATCTGCCGCAACGGATCGCATGGAGCGGCCGTTCGAATGGGGGCTCGACTGGCTCGGACAGCAGGACGGCCACGGCGACGAGAGCGCGTGCCTCCAGCTCGAGCGCTGGGCCGACGCCGCCGTGAGCACGAGCGACGACTTCTATGCGCTCGAGCGGTGCACCTCGTACCAGCTCGCCGGTGACCGCCTCACGTTTCCAAGCGCGGTTGCAACGCCGCACCCCGAGAACAACATCGTGCGCGCCCGCTACTTTCCAAGCACCACTCCCGAGGGGAAGCGGCGTGCGGTGCTCGTCATGCCGCAATGGAACTCCGACGCGGAAGGCCACGTCGGGCTGTGCCGGCTGCTCAACGCGTTCAAGATCAGCGCGCTGCGACTGAGCCTGCCGTATCACGACGATCGCATGCCCCCCGAGCTGCGGCGCGCCGACTACATCGTCAGCGCCAATGTCGGGCGAACGGTGCAGGTCTGCCGCCAGGCCGTGCTCGATGCACGCCGGGCGATTCAGTGGCTCGCGTCAGAGGGCTACGAGTCGATCGGCATCCTCGGCACCAGTCTGGGCTCGTGCCTGTCGATGCTGACCGCCGCGCACGAACCGCTCGTGAAGACGGCCGCGCTGAATCACATTTCTCCGTACTTCGCCGACGTCGTCTGGGACGGCCTGTCGACTACGCACGTCCGCCGCACGCTCGACGGCCGGGTCGATCTGGATCGGCTGCGCCGCATCTGGATGCCGATCTCGCCGTTCCCCTATTTGAGCCGCCTGCAGGGCAAACGCCTGCTCCTCGTCTATGCGCGATACGATCTGACGTTCCCCGTCGAGCTCTCGCGCATGCTGGTGCGGGAATTCGAGCGGCAGGGTGTCGCCCACGAGCTGACCGTCCTCCCCTGCGGCCACTACAGCACGGGCGTGACACCGTTCAAGTGGATGGACGGCCTGGCACTGTCCCGCTTTCTCGCACGGAACCTCTGACTCGAAGAGGTTAACCAAAACCCCCGAAACACGTTGTTAACGATCGGGCTGTATGCTCGTCAGAACGGACAGCCGGTTTGCGGCTGATGGCGGTTGGCCGGCGGTGGGTGACGCCGGGGGGAGGAACCCATCCGGAGCACACTCCGTCCAACTCACAGACCTGGACGCACGTTGTACACTTAGCTGGTTTCCTATGTCTTTCGCGCGGCTCAGCCTCAGCCTTGTTGGCGTTGTCGGCGTTCTGGCGCTCGCGCTCGCCGGCGCCACGATCTGGCTGCTCGTGACTCAGCCGGTGACGGTTGCCGATGCCGTCTCGAGGGGCGAGGTGTCCCCGCTCGCCAGGGCGATTGCCGGAGCCCTCTACGACGCGCTTTCCGGCATCTTGAAATATCTGTAGGCCGCTGGAGCGAGGCTCAGCTCCCAAACCCCAACTCCCGAATCCCAAATCCCAAATCCAAGGCTTTGGGTTGCCTGTTTTTGGGAATTGGGATTTGGGATTTGGGAGTTATCTAGGTCACCAGTACGATTTTTCCGAACTGCTCGCGTCCCTCGAGGCGGCGGTGCGCGCGCGCCGCCTCCGCCAGGGGCAGCACCTCGTCGACGACGGGAGTGAGGCGGCCGGAGAAGAAGTGCGGCACTGCCGCGAGCAGCTCCGCTTTGGCCCCCATGTAGGTTCCGTGCAGCGACAGCTGACGCGCGAAGAGGTGACGCAGATCGATCGCCGCGGCGCCGCCGGTTGTCGCGCCGCACGTCACCAGGCGTCCGCCGTTGGCGAGCGCGCGGACGCTACGCTCCCACGTCGCCTCGCCGACATGCTCGATGACGATGTCGACGCCGCGGCCGCTCGTCAGGGCGCGGCATTCCTTGCCGAAGTCCGAGCTGTAATGATCGAAGACCGCCGCCGCGCCGAGCGCCTTCGTGCGTTCGAGCTTCGATGGACCTGACGTCGCGAAGACGCGGGCGCCGTGCATGCGCGCGATTTGAATCGCCGCCTGTCCGACGCCGCTTCCACCGGCGAGCACCAGCACGTCGTCACCCTCGCGAATGCGCGCGACGGTCACCAGCATGTGCCAGGCGGTGAGGAACGTCAGCGGAAAAGCGGCCGCCTCGACGAAGCCGATGTGATCCGGAATCGGAACCAGGTTCCCGGCTGGAACGGAGACGAGCTCCGCGTAGCCGCCGTCCGAGAGCAGCCCCAGCACGTCGTAGGAAGCGCAGAGGCTGTCGCGATCCTCGCGGCAGAAGCGGCAGGCGCCACAGCCCAGGCCCGGATGCACGAGGACGCGCTGTCCCGCCGGAATCGATCCGCCGCCGGCGTCGACGACTTCCCCCGAAACGTCGCTGCCGGAAATGTGCGGCAGCGGAATCCGCACGCGCGGAATCCCCTGGCGCTGCCACAAATCGAGATGATTGAGCGCGCAGCCGCGGACGCGTACGATCGCCCGGCCGGGCGATGGAACCGGATCGGGGGCCTCCTCATACCGCAGAACCTCGGGGCCACCATGTTGGTGAAATCGTGCTGCGCGCAATCAGCTGTCGCTGTCAGCTCTTGGCTGTCAGCCCTCCACCAGCGCCTCGGTTGGAGCACCAAGCCCGAGTTGATCGAGCAACCCCGCCTTGTCGCGATCGCCGACGATCACTGCGGCCAGCCGTGACGGATCGATATGGCGTCGCGCCGCGTCCGTGATGTCGGACTCCGTCAGCGACAGCACGCGCGGGACGAACGAGGTGAAGTAATCGTCGGGCAAACCGTACAGGGAGAGCTGCGCCGCGGCGCGGGTCAGATGATCCGCGGTCTCGAAGTTGCGCGGATAGCCGCGTGTCAGCCCGGCACGTCCCATTTCGAGCTCCTTCCGCGTGACCGGACGATCGCCGCGGATGGCGGCCAGCTCGTTGAGCGATTCGCGCACGGCGTCGGCGGTGGCATCCGACTGGACGCTCGCCTGCAGCACGAACGGCCCGGGGCCGCGCCGGAAATCGAACGCGGTCCGCGCGCCGTAGGTATATCCCTTGTCCTCCCGCAGGTTCATGTTGATCCGGCTGACGAACTGACCGCCGAGAATCAGGTTGAGCACGAGCAGCGCGTGGTAATCCGAGGTGCTCCTCGGCACCGACACGTGGCCGATCCGCAGCTCCGACTGCGCGGCGCCAGGACGATGCACGACGCTGACGCGGACGACGGGCGGCGGCGGCGCCGTGGCCGCGTTGCCGTCGACGGTGATTGGCTCGATATCTGCGCTGGGCCGCCAGCCGGCGAACGCCTGCTCCACCATCCCCGCGAGCCGATCGTGCGAGGCGTCGCCCGCGGCAATCACCGTCACGTTCGAGGGACGGTATGCCGCGGCATGGAAGCGCTTCACCTCCGAAACGGTCATCGAGCGCAGCGACGGTTCGGTGCCGATCGGGAGATGTCCGTAAGGATGACCGCGGTAGAGGAGAGTCACGAACGCGCGCTCGGCCAGCGCCGGCGGAAGATCGCGCAGCTGGACGAGGCGGTTCAGGCGCAGCTCCCGGACGCGATCGAACTCGTGCGCCTCGAGCCGGGGACCGCCGACGATTTCGGCCAGGATCGACAGCGCCCTCGGCGCGAAGCGCTCGAGCACGGTGGTCCCGAGCAGCGTCGCGTCGGCGCCGACTTCGGTGTCCAGATGCGCGCCGATCCGCCCGAGCGCGTCGTGCAGCGCGAGCGCATCGAGATTGCCGCACCCCTCGTCGAGCAGATCGCCGGTCATCGCGGCGAGACCCGGGCGATCCTCCGGATCCGCGGCCGCCCCGAAGGGCACCAGCGCCAGCAGGCTGACGACCGGCACCTCGCGATGCTCGACCGTCATCACGCGGAGGCCGTTCTCGAGCGTACGCCGCCTGATCTCGGGGAACTTGAAGACTGGCTCGGGGCCGAGCGGCGGCAGGCTGGTGCGATCGGCCGCCATCACGACACCGACACCGGCTGCGACTCCGCGAGCGCCATCGCCAGACGCCCGCGGGGCACCAGGCTCAACGCGACATGCCCGCGGGTGAGCCACTGGCGGGCCGCCGTCTGGAGCGATCCCGGCGACGCGTTCCGGTAGCGCGCGAGATCGCGATCGAAGTATCCCGGTTCGTCGAGAAACACGTTGTACGCATTCAGCTGATCGCCTTTGCCGCCAAAACCGCCCACGGTCTGGAGCCTGAAGACGAAATGCGTCTCCGCCTGCGCCAGGCAGCGCTCCATTTCCTGGACCGTCGGCCCCTGATCGAGGAGCAGTTTGAGCTCCACATCGATCGCGCGCTGAAGTTCATCCAGCGATCGCCCTGGCGCGGCGGTCGCGGCAATCTGGAAGAAGCTGCCGATTTCCCGCGAGTTCTGCGAGGCGGACACCTCGGTGGCGATGCGCTGCTCGTAAACGAGCTTGCGATAGAGCCTGGACGTCTTGCCGCCGCCCAGGACATCGGCAACGAGATCCAGTTCCGCGTCTCCGGGCTCGAACAGGCCCGGCGAATGCCAGGAGAGATACAGCCGCGCGAGCTCGACACGATCCTCGAGCACGAGCCGGACGTCGCGATCGAGCGCCGGCGGGCGCGTGATCTCTACCGCGGCAGGCAGCGCTCCAGACTCCAGCTCGCCGAAGTATTTCTCCGCGAGCCGCATGCCGTCGGAGACGCTGACGTCTCCGGCCAGCGCCAGCGACGCGTTGCGCGGATGATAGTAGGTCTGGAAAAACGCCTTCACGTCGTCGAGCCTCGCCGCCCGCAGATCGTCCGCATCGCCGATCGTCAGCCAGTGATACGGGTGGGTCGGCGGATACAGGGCCGCCACGATCGCCATGCCGGCCATGCCGTACGGCCGGTTCTCGTAGTTCTGCCTGCGCTCGTTCAGCACGACGTCGCGCTGGTTCGTGAACTTTGCTTCGGTCAGCGCCGGCAGCAGGTAGCCCATGCGATCGCTTTCCATCCAGAGCGCCAGTTCGAGCGCGTTGGTCGGCACCACTTCCCAGTAGTTCGTGCGATCGGCGTTCGTCGAGCCGTTGAGCGTGCCGCCGGCCTCCTGCACGGGCGGGAAAAAGCCCTTGTCGTGATGCTGCGAGCCCTCGAACATCAGGTGCTCGAACAGGTGCGCGAACCCGGTGCGGCCCGGCGCCTCGTTCTTCGATCCGACGTGATACCAGACGTTGACCGCGACGATCGGACAATTGCGATCCTCGTGCACAATCACGTCGAGGCCGTTGTCGAGGGTCTGGCGCGAATAGGGAATGCTCAGCGGAGGCACAGTTGAATCGTATCGGCTATTTGGCCCATCGTAAACAGCAGTGATGGCATGGCGAATGCTCCTGCTCGTGGCGGCCGGACAGTTTTTTGGCCTGACGCTCTGGTTCTCGGCAACCGCGGCCGCTCCCGCACTCGCCCGCGAGTTCGCGATCACCGGCGCTGGCGTCGCCTGGCTGACGATGGCGGTGCAGGCGGGGTTCGTGGCGGGCACGCTGATGAGCGCGCTCTTCAACCTTCCTGATGTGCTCAATGCGCGCCGGCTGTTCGCCGCCGGCTGTCTCGCCGGCGCCGTCGCCAACGCCGCGATTACTCTCGCCGGAACACCCGCGCTCATCATCGCGCTGCGGTTTGCCACCGGCGTCGCGCTCGCGTGTGTGTATCCGCCGGGCCTGAAGATCGCCGCGGGATGGTTCGTCGATCGCCGCGGCACCGCGCTTGGCATCGTCGTCGGCGCGCTGACCGTCGGCTCGGCGTTCCCGCACCTGCTGGCGTGGGCCACGGATGGCGTCTCGTGGCGGACGTTGATGATCTGCTCTTCGCTGCTGGCGACCGTCGGCGCGGCAATCGTCGCGGTGTCCGTCAAAGACGGTCCTTACGTCAGCGCGTCGGCGCCATTCGATCCGCAGGCGGCCTCGATCGTGCTTCGCAACCGCGAAGTGCGCCTCGCTACGCTCGGCTACCTCGGGCACATGTGGGAGCTCTACGCGATGTGGACGTGGATCCCGGCGTTCGCGGCGGCATCGATTCTTGCGTCCGGAGGCAATCCCGGCCGGCAGGGATCCCTGATTGCCTTCGTGACGATCGCCAGCGGCGCAGTCGGCTGTGTGCTGGCCGGCGTCGGCGCGGATGTAGTCGGCAAGGCGCGCGTCGCGGGTGGCGCGATGATCGTCAGCGGGACCTGCGCCATCCTCGCCGGGCTGACGTTCGGCGGGCCGTTCGCGCTGCTGCTGGCCCTCGCCGTCGTGTGGGGGTTTTCTGTCGTCGCCGACTCCGCACAGTTTTCAGCGCTCGTCGCGCAGTTCAGTCCGCGCACCCACGTGGGCACGGCGCTGACGCTTCAGACCTGTGCAGGATTTCTGCTGACGATGATCAGCATGCGGCTGCTGCCGGCGGTCGCTGCCGCCGCCGGCTGGCAGTGGGCCTTCCTGCTGCTCGTTCCCGGACCGTTCCTCGGCGCGCTCGCGATGCGCCGGCTGCCAAACGCCTGAATGTGATCTTCCGCCTGGAGGCGGCATCATCTTCCGCCTAAAGGCGGAAGCTACTTACGTGGATCCTTCAGCTCGCCGCATTCGAGCATCAGCGTTCCGTAGGTACGGATTCCGAACCTTGTCTTCTTTCTGCAGCCACGAACCCGGCGCCGGCGCCATCGGGCAATAACCCAGCTTCAGGCCCTCGAGACCTTTCCACCCTTCGGCTTTCGCGGCGTCGATGACGGCCGCGCTCAGCTTTGCAAACGCTTCACGCGCCTTCTTGAGATCGCTCGCGGCTTCGACCGCTTTCGCCGCGGTCGCGATCGCCGCGCCCGACGGGCCCATGGACGTCGCGTCCTTGACGATCGCCGCGGCCGGCGCCTTGATCGCCGGAACCTTGTCGGCGGCCAGGTTCGCCTGGATTTCGAGGTAGGAGCCGACGACCGCCTTCAGAGGCTCGGAGGCGTGCGCCGCGGTCGCACAAAAAGTCAAAACTGCCAGCGACGCGAGTAGTCTCTTAAACATTTCGGTCCTCACAACGGAGAAAGGTCTTCCGGCCCCGGGCCCCTGGTCCCTGGTCCCTGGTCAAGAAACCGGAATCAAAGGAATCGATTGCGGCCGCTTGAAGGCCGCGATCGACAACTGCGCCGCGAGCTGTTCCGCGGTCGAGCGGAACGCGCGCGCCGCGGCCGACGTCGGCTCGCCGATCGCAATCGGAACGCCCGTGTCGCCGCCGATCCGGATCGGCTCATAGATCGGGATGCGGCCGAGGAACGGGATGGACATCTCGCGCGCCAGCATCTCGCCGCCGCCCTTGCCGAAGATGTCGGTCTCGTGATTGCAGCCGGGACACACGAAGTGGCTCATGTTCTCGATGAGCCCCAGGGTCGGCACGTTCAGCTTCTGATACATGCGCACGGCGCGCCGCGTATCGGCGACCGAAACCGTCTGCGGAGTGGTTACGAGTACGGCGCCCGATACCGGCACCGTCTGGCTCAGGCTGAGTGCGATGTCGCCGGTGCCTGGCGGCATGTCGACGATCAGGTAGTCGATGCCCTCCCAGCGCACTTCGCGGAAGAACTGCTGAATCACGCCGTGCAGCATCGGCCCGCGCCAGATCACCGGTGCGTCGTCGCCGGTGAGGAACGCCATCGACACGAGCTGGATCCCGTACTGCTCCGCCGGCACGATCTTCTGTCCATCGGTCGTGAGCTGCGTCTGAATGCCCAGCATGATCGGCACGTTGGGGCCGTAGATGTCGCCGTCGATCATGGCGACGCGGCTACCCGACTGGCTCAAGGCGATGGCGAGGTTCACCGCGACCGTCGTCTTGCCGACGCCGCCCTTGCCGGCCCCGACGGCGATGATGTTCTTCACGCCCGGCACCGCCGCCTTGCTCAAATCAGCGCTCGCGGCCCGCACCTGAGCGGTCATTTCGATGTCGACCGCCGTCACCCCCGGGAGCGCCATCACCGCCGCGCGCGCCTGATCGCGCATCTGATCCTTCACCGGACACGCCGGCGTCGTCAGCTCGATGGCAAACGCGACGCGTCCCCCCTCGATCCGCAGCTTCTTGATGAATTTCAGCGAAACGATGTCACGGTTGAGGTCGGGATCGCGGACGACTTTCAGGGCGTCGAGAACTGCCGCTTCGGTGATTTGAGCCATAGGGATAGGTCGATTGTACCCCGTCCCCCAAAACTCCCAACTTCCAACTCCCAACTCCCAAACGGACCCAACTCCCAACGGATCAACTCCCAAAAAGGCCAACTCCCCATTCCCAAGAGCCCCAGGCCCAGGAAGAGACTTGGGAGTTGGTCCGTTTGGGAGTTGGGAGTTCCGTTTGGGAGTTGGGAGTTGGCCTTTTTGGGAGTTAGATCTGTTTCTCCGCGATGTCCCCCGCAATCGGCAGCTTGAAGTGCTCCCCGTTGTAGGCCTTGTACATCAGGAAGAGCCAGAGGATTGCGGAAATGGGGACGACAAGGAAGACGACCATCAGGATGCCGAGCAGGGGGATGACCTGCAGCAATACGCAGAACAGGCTCAGCGCCGCGAAGACGACGATCGACTGCATCGCGTGAAAACGCACTTCCCTGTTCTCCGGCTCCGTGAGGAAGAACAGCAGGCCGGTCACCCAGCCAAGCGCGTAGCTGAGAGCCGCGGCCACATTGGGTTCGAGCCCGCTCGCGGTTTTCCGTGGCTGGGTATCCATCGTCATCTCGCAGCTCCCTCCAGAAATGTCTTGCGGGTTTCCTCGTGCAGCAGCACCCACAACGCATACACGCCCAACGCGGTGCCAAACGGCAGGACGAACAGATTCGGCACGGCGAGGCCGAGCGTCACGAGCCGGCCTGCCGGTTGATGGCGGCGAATCGCCGCGCCCGCCCACGCATTCGCCAGGCCGCCGGCCAGCAGCGCCAGCGAGAACACCGCGAAGACAATCGCCGTGGCGGCGGCCGTCGGACCGCCGGCCGTGGACGAGAGGCCTATCGCCACGGCGCCAATCGCCAGCATCAGCGTGGAGACGCCAAGCAGCAGGCCAATCGAACCCCAGGCGAGCTGAAGAATTCCGAGCAGCGTGAGGTGCGGACGCACAGGCGCCTCAGCGGATGCTGACCCTGACCTCGACAATGGTGTGAGGCGCGCCGGCGGGGGTCACCGCGAACCGGAAGCGCTCGCCCTCGCGGACTCCGGCGGGAACGCGCAGCCGCATCTCATGATGCGACGCGACCTCTCCCTCGCCCTCGCAGACCGTGCACCATTCCTCCCAGGTTTCACCGCGGCCGCCACAGCGCGGACAGGTGCGGCGCAATGGCACGCCGAGCGGAACGATAGTGCCCCAGAACGCTTCGTGCGGCGTGACCACCACTTCAGCAGAAAGACTGACCGCCACGTTCTGACCGAAGAAGGAATGCCGCATGCGGTCGAGGACGCTCGCGACCGACGGGAAGTCGATGGCGACTTCGTCCGCCAGCCACTCCGCGCGGCCGTGGGCGGCGGACAGCAGGCGGGCGTCGTAGGACCGCCGCCGATCCGGGTCGTTGAGGACCTCGTACGCGCGCGCCACTTCCACGAAGACGAAGCCCCGCTCGTCACCCGAAATGTCGGGATGATAGCGGCGGGCAAGCTGCCGGTAGGCACGCTTGATTTCGTCCGCGCCCGCGTCCCGCGATACGCCCAGAACCTCGTAGTAGTCGCGCATACCTCGCCAAGCGCCAGAAAACGCTCTGTTTGTTACGATAGGGGTCGGCTGCCCCCCTGTCAAGGAAAGGCACTGCTGCCATGAAGGAATGTCCGCTCTGCGGAACAGTGATGCGCATGAATACCCGGGAGATCAAAGAAGTGATCCCCGGGCAGGGCCAGACGACAGTTCGGCAGATGCGTGAGTGGGTCTGCCCGGAATGCGACTATTACGAAGAGGCCGAGGCGGGCGAGGCCTGAACGGGCCGAATCAGCGGGCGCCGAGCGTCAACAGCAGTTCGTTGCGCACGGTTTCGTCGAAGTCCGAGAAGTTCAGCTCTTTCTCACATTCGTCGCACAACACTTCGATCACGGCGGGGCGGCCTTCTTCGTTCGCCTCCACGCGCGAGTCGTCGCGCAGCTGCACGACGTGCATCTGCAGGGTCTTGACCAGAAAATTCCGGTCGTTCCCGCAGTTCGGACAGGTCAATGCCATCTACGAAGCTCTCCTTCTCGTTCCAAATCTAGGAATTGTACGGGAACGACTTTCCGTTCCGCAATCAAGATCTTACGGGATTGTCCCTGAAAGCGCGGGATGAATCGACTAGGATCTCGTGAATGGCCGAACACACACCAGCCGGCTCTGCGCGTCAGATCCGCAGCGAGGCCCACGGGCCGCACTGGGTCGCGTGGGTCAGCGACACCAGTGGCAAACCCGAGGGTTCCGTGGTTCTGGTTGGGGAAACGCGGGAAGAAGCGGAAGCGCGCGCGCGGAAATGGGCGGACGCAACCGCCCGAAAGTAGCCGTCCTTACTCGTCGGACTCCTCTTCGTCCTCGTCGAACTCGGACGGGTCGCCCAGACGCAGAATCTGACCGCTGGTGTGCCCGGCGAGGATGCAATGCGGTCCCTTCGCTTCGAGCGACACCACCGCGACGTCCCAGGGGCGCGCGCGATAGGCGGCCGCCACGCACCCACACGGCAGGCCTTCGAGCGCTTCCAGCTCGAATACCGTCGCTGCCGGCTTGACGTAATTTAGCGACCCTCCAGGAACTGCCATACGCACCTCCCGTCGCTGGCGTATGGTGCAATCCCCACGCCAGCTATCGGTTTAGACATGGGAAGCGCGCGTTTGGTTCCGGCCACTCGCTAACTCGCATCAAGGCTTGCAGTTACGGTGTGCGCACGGGTGCACGTTCTGGCGGAGTCGAGAATTCCCGCACCCGCAACCGGCCAGGATAGATGACTTTGCCGTCCCCGGATCGCGGAAGACGCCTGGTTCGTGGAGTTTGGCGGGGCCGCCCGAAACCATGTGCCGGCGCGGAACACCTCCAACCAGAAGTGCATCCCTGGTAACTCGGGGTGACGATTTCGTGCGCAACGCCGTCTCTCGGCAGCGCGGTCGGTATTCTGTGCAAATCCGTGCAAACCAGGGATCAGAGATAGATCAATTCTCCTTCGACCTGGTGGTCCGGGTACATGGATCGCGCCGCCCGTAGATACTGGTCCAATTGGATCCGGTGCGCCTCGCGCGGCGCGCCGGACTTGAACTCCAGAACGAGCAGGCCGCCGCGTCTCCGGCGGATGAGGCAGTCAATCGTCCCGCGAACCACCGTCTCACCCTCCGCAAGGGAGAACGGCACCTCATAAAAGCAGTCCGCGTCCTCGAACAGCCTGGCCACCTCGGCGCGTGCTCTCAGTCTGTCGTGCGCCGAGACCGCGGCCGTGATCAACCCGGTCAGCGATTCGGGACTGAGCGCGCCGACCTGCTCCTCCGGAAGGAGCCGCCGTGCGTAGGCGACGCGTTCTTCGAGTCTGCTGGCCCGGCCGATCTGTTCCGAGCGGGCCATGAGCCGATGGATCAGGATCCCCAGCGTCCTTTCAGGCGAGGCATTCGTCTCAAGCGAGGCATTCGTGGACGGATCGGTCACGGTTCTGCGGGCCCGCGCGGGGGTCGCGGCCGGCCGGTCGAAGACACCGGGCCGCAAAGCCGCCGGGTCATCCGCGGCCGAAACCGACGCGTCGTCCTGGTCGGGCCGGCAGATCTGCAGCTCGAAGGTGTTTCCGGCAGAGCTGGTCCATCCGATCGCCGGGCATTCGGGGAACGCCGACGCGGCGCGTGCGAACAGCGTCCCGATCGAGGTGGGCAGCACCTCGGCCAGGCTGCCACGGCCCGGTGCAAGGGCGCCGTCCTTGAGCGCAGACGAGAAGTAAAGACGATCGCGCGCGCGCGTAAGCGCCACATATAGGAGCCGACGCGACTCGTGCTTCTCTCGCGCCCGCTCCGCCTCGTCCATCTCGGAAACGAAGGGCCCGATGGATACGGCCGGCTCCTCGTCGCCGCTGACCATCACGCGCATGGGCTTGGGCACTCCGCTCGCCCCCTTGGCCATGTTGACGACGAACACGATGGGGAACTCGAGGCCTTTCGCGGCGTGAACGGTCATGAGGTTGACCGCGTCCAGCGCCTCGATCACCGCGTTGGATTCGTCGCCGGCCGTCAACGCGTCGATGTGCTCGCCGATCCGCATCAGCGTCGCGTAGCCGCGATTCTGGATGCGCCGGATCAGGCCGCGCATCTTCTTGAGGTTCTCCCACGCCTGCAGTCGCCTCGGTCCGCGCAACTCGTACACATACGCCGTGTCGCGAACGATTCGTTCGACGAGGTCCGCCGGCGGAACGCGGTCCACCTGCGCCAGCCACCCCGGGACATGACTGCGGGCACAGTCGAGGGCGCGCCGATCGTCGTCGGCGAGAGCGGAGGGCAGAGGTGTAGTCGGATCGAGCGCGGCAGCAAGCTCCGGCGCAAGCATCGCGAGACCCGCATCCGACAGCCTGATGAACCGCGAGCGCAGGAATGCGGCCGCCCGCAGGTTCGAGGACGGATTCGCGAGGTAGCGAATCAACGCGGTCAGGTCCTTGGTTTCATCCGCGTCGAAGAACCCCAGTCCTTTGTAGACGTAGGTTGGGATGCCGCGCCTCTCGAGCTCCTGCTCGAACTCGCGATGGCTCGCGCGGGATCTGAACAGCACGGCAATGTCGCCGGGCCGAGCCTGGCGCGGCACGCCGGTCCGCCGGTCGCGGACGCTGTCTTCTCTCAGGATTCGCGCAATCTCCGCCGCCACCGCCCGCACGGCCTCGTCGGGATCGTTCGACACGGCCAGGCCAAGCACCGGTCCGCGGCGCGATTGCCCTTGTGGATCGACGGGGAATCGATCCCCCTCGCCGTAGGAAAAGTCGTCGGGCCGCGCTGCCGGGTCGACCGCGATCTCGCCGAACACGTCGTTGACGAACTGGAGCAGCTCGGGCACCGCGCGGAAGCTTCGCGTGATCGACCTGCGCGGGCTCGCGCCGGGACGAAGCCCTTCGATATAGCGCCCGGCCTGCTGGAGCACGGATACCTCGGCGTCGCGAAACCGGTAGATCGACTGCTTGCGGTCGCCGACCACGAAGATCGAAGGCCGGCTTGCGAGGCCCATTCCTTCGCCCCACGACTGCACCAGCAGCGACACCAGCTCCCACTGGGCGCGGCTGGTGTCCTGGAACTCGTCGACCAGCACGTGGTGGTATCTCGCCTCGAGCCGGAACCGGCTCTGTGCGAACTCGTCCATCTGGCGCAGCAGGCGCAGCGCCCGCTGGAGCACGTCCGAGAAATCCAGGACCGACCGCTCCTCGAGCGCGGCGCGGTACTGGTCCATCGCCACCGCAAACATCACCCGCACGCCGCGTGCGAGGATGGCGTTGAGATCGCGGTTGAATGCCCTGATCACGTCCAACACGTAAGGCGCGATCTGAAACACTGCGTTGCGGTGACGTTTCGCCGCGTCCGGCGTCGCGTAATCGGCCGCCTTGTACGGCGCGATCGGGCCGCTCTTCCGCGCCTTCCCTTCCTGGGTCAGGAAGTGCGCGGCGAGGCGGTCGATGACGCCGCGAAGCGTCGCGTCGGGTTCACCAGCCAGATGCTGAAGCCTCCCGACTTCGCGCAGGAAGAGCTCGTAGCGCGGGTGCGCGGCAGGGCCGTCGGCGAGGAATGCGGCGAGGCCGCCCGGCACCGTGCGCAGCACGTCGTGCAGCGACGTGACGGCACGCGCGCACGCGATGGCCGGTGTGAGATCGGCAGGGCCGCGGGCCAGGAACCGCTCGAGCGCATCGCGCGCGACGAGCCGGCGATCCAGAAGGTGCGCGAGGCCTTCGCGCGTTCGCGAGATTCCGAGCTGTGCGAGCACGAGCGCCACGTCGGGATTCGTGCGGGCGATACCGGTCAGAATCCTCAGCGACCGATCGAGCGCCTCGTCGACGAGCCGCGGCACCTCGGTTTCGTCGGCCATCCCGAACCCGGGATCGAGGTCCGCTTCGAGCGGGAACTCGCGCAGCAGGGAGAGGCAGAAAGCGTCAATCGTGCTGATCGCAATCTCGCTGAGGCGATCGCGCAGCTCGACCCATCGCGCCCGATCGAGCTCCGAGCGCCCGGCCGCGGCGCGCAGCTCGGTGATGATCCGCTCGCGCATCTCCGCCGCCGCCTTGCGGGTAAAGGTGATGGCGAGAATGTTCGAGGGGTCGACCCCGGCCTTCAGGAGGTTGATGTACCGCGCCACCAGCACCGACGTCTTGCCGGTGCCCGCCGACGCCTCCAGGACGACGTTGTTCGAGGGATCGACGGCGAACGTGCGCGCGTGCGTGTCGCTGTCCGCGGCTGGAACAACCGGCTGAACGGCTTCGATCACCTCGGCATCGGCAAAGAGCGACAGCTGGTCCCGCGGCGATCCGTTGGTCCTATTCGTCACCGACGTAATCCTTGCGGCAGACGCCCGCGTAGCCGCACCGCGTGCACAGGAATGGCTCGTCGGGATCGACCGGGAACTCGCCACGCTCGATCGTCGCGACGGTCTCGAGCAGCCTCTGCTGTCCGTCTTCGAGCGCGGTCGCCAGCGATCCCGATCCGCCGAGCGCCGAGAACGCGTTCTTCTCCTTGAACGCGACGTAGCCGGCGCGCGAGACAGTCCACGTCCGGCCGTCCCGCGCCGTCAGGTGCTGCGCGGCGCACACGCCGTAGACCGGCAGTTGCAGGGCGCGGTTCGTCCGCGGCGCACGGCTGGCCTTGTAATCGATGATCCTCAACGTCCCGTCGTCGAGCAGATCGATCCGATCCGCCTTCGCGCGAATCCTGAGACGGCGTGCGCCATCGGGCCCCTTGAACTCGAAGTCGCCTTCGAGCGGATACTCGAGCAGCCGTTCGACAACACCCGCGCCGTGCTCGATCTCGATCGCGAACGCGCGCTCGGCAAGACCGGGGGCCGCCGCCGATCCGAGAAGATACGTTCGCTCCAGCGCCCGATCCCCCTCGGACAACTGCGCCAGCCGCGCCTCGGCAATCTGCTCGAATCGCGCGAGGGCGTCTGGCAGGTTCGCGGCGGTGACGGCGCCGCGATTCTCGGCGTGCCAGACGGCAAAGAACTTCTCGAACACTTCATGGAGCAGCTGCCCGCGTTCCTGCGGCGTCAGAGCGGACTCGTCGTCCCGCTCCTCCTCGAGCCGAAGCACGTGCCGTGCGAAGTACTTGAACGGGCATTCGAGATAGCGCTCGAGATGGCTGACCGCGTGCGATTCGGTCGCATGAGCGCCGATCGAGCCGCGGAATCGGCCCGGGTCGACTGCGGATCGAGCAGCGCGAAGGGCCAGCCATTCAGACGCGACGCCATCGACCGCGTCCGGAAGCAAAGGCGCTTCCGCGAGCGCTTCGTGCACGAACACACGCGGCAGCACTCCCGACTCCCTGCGTTCGACGGCAAGCCCGGCGGAATCGATATCTTCGAGGAACGCCGATGGAGAAACGATCGAGTCGTTCTCGAGCGTGAACGTGGAAAGCGAGACGCGCTCGCGCGGAAGCCGCAGCAAATCGTGGAATCGCGCCCTGGCCGCGGTGAGCCGATCATTGTCCACCGGCCAGCCAAGCTGCGACAGCAGTGACGACGGATAGAAGATGCTATGGCGGCGGCGATCGGGCCAGTCGGTCTCGACGAGACCGACAAGGCGCGCTTCGTCGAGATCCGCGTAGGCCGCGGCGTGAGCGTCGAGCAGCGTCATCGCGCCGGGCCCGGTCCGCGGCGAGAACGTCTGACCCTCGATCCATCGCCGAATCGTCCCCGCCAGCTCGGGCACCGTCAGCGGTCCATCGTCGTGGCGCTCGTGCGCCGCGGCGAGGGCGGTCAACGCGCCAAGCACGGCGCCGCGCGCGCGCATGTGCGGCGTGTATTGCGCATCGGTGACGTCGGGAACGCGCTCGTGATCCGCGATGAACGCGAGCAGCAGCCGGATCTGCGCGGAGGCGGTTAGCGCTTCGTGAAATGCTTTCAGCCGCCGTGCGATCGCGGCGGCAATCGAGAGGGCCGCTTCGACGCGCGCCGGCGGACGGCTCGACTCGAGGGCTTCCAACCGAGACCATCCGCCGAGATACTTCACCTTCAGGAGGAACGCATCGAGCGCCGCGGTGGTGCGCGCATCGAGAGGTTCGCCGGATCCTGATTCGAACCGCCAGTGCGGAGAGCGGAGAAGCTCCAGCATCGACGACCGCGTCGCCTCCGATGCCGCGGCGGTGAAAACCAGATCCAGTGCTGCGGCAAAAGGCTCCGCGGCCAGCGGCAGCGCATCGAAAGCATCGTAGGATGCGTGAGCTTCGGCAAAGACGTTCCGCGCCAGGTAGAGATACGGAAGCGGCCGCTGGAAAATGGCGGCGACGCGCCCCTTCGATTCGCCGGTTTTCGCGCTGCGAACCAGCGCTGCCAGCTCTTCTTCCCTGTCGCGGCAGGTCAGCCAGGATTGAGTCTCGGATTCCTTTGGCGCAATGAGCACGGGAGCCGGTGACTCCGCCATTCGCGGCGCCTCTTCGATCCCTGGAAGCAGATCGTGGATGCGCTGATGGAACCCGGCGGCCAGCAGGTTCTCTGTCGCGATGACGTCGATCGCCTCGACGCCGGGCAGCCGCGCGAGCAGGTCGAAGTCCGCCGTCCACAGCCCCAGCGGATCCGCCGCCTGATCGGCGACGGTGATCACGATGCGGCTGAACGCCGCCGGCGGCGCGCTCTCGAGCAGCAGCCTGCGCAGCGCGTGCTCGTCGAGCGATCCGCTCGCCGCGACACTCCGCTCGAACTCCTCGAAGGCCGCGGTCAGAAACCGCGTCTGCCGCATCATCCGCTCTGCGCCGCGGTCGATGTCGACGCTGCCGCCGAGGCTGTCGGTCATCAGCCTGTCGAAGCCGCTGACGGTCTTATGCCGGCGGCGCAGCTCGTCGTAGAACGCGAGGATTTCGACGATCAGCCCGGGCCTGAGGCTGAACGGCGCTTCGGCGCCCGAGTCCGACGCGATCCGCGCAGACCGCTTGAACAGCACTTCACGCTCGAACTCGGAGAGCATCGGCGGCGCGCCGGGAAGGTGCTCGTGCAGACCGCGTGTAGAGATCCGCGCGCGTCAGGACCTCGGGCGCAACGAACACCCGCCGGCCGCTTTGGTCGAAGCGGAGATGCTCGAGCGTCCGGCGGAGCGACTCCCCGGCGCCGCGGGTCGGTACGATGACGGCGATCCGACGCGACTCGAGCGGATCGCCGGACGAAGTACAGGCGTCGACGGCGCGGTGCATGGCGCGAAGGTCCGGCACTCGCAGGAGCCGGGTGGTGCGTGGGGTAATCACGAGGTCGGTGGCGCCGAGAGCCGCTGCAGCTCCTCATTCGCGCGCTCGAACATCAGGAGCGCGCCGGCCGCGGCCGATGAGGCCCGCCATGCGGTGTCCATGTTGGCGGTGCGGATCGCAGTCTGCCGCGCCGCAATCGCCTGCCCTGCCATCTGGAACGCGCTCGTCAGCATCCCGTGGACGGTCTGCAGTTCGGCCGATGGCCTCACCTGCCGCAGCTGCTGGAGCCCTTTCGACGAACGCTCCGACAGCCCTTCAAGCGTCCGCGACGAGGGTCCGGCCAGCGCACGGATCTCTTCGAGGCCGGAAATCGATTCGCGGAACCGCTTCATCGGCGATTCGATCGTCTTCTGATACGCGCGCAGGATGTTCAGGCGCGCCGACCACGCGTCACGCTCGAGCCGCAGCCGCCGGGCGTCGGCGAGGCGCGAATCGAGCGTCGCCAGCAGCGCGCCGGTCGCCTGGGGCCGCCGCCGGCCGAGCCGATCGTCGGCTTCGAGAACGCTCCTGATCAGTTTCTCGAGGCCTTTGACGTCGGCGATCTTGCCACGCTGCTCCGCCAGTTCGAGGGTCCGCGTCGCCAGCTCCGTGTAGGCCACCTCGGTGCGCAGTTCGACCGCAAGCTCAGACGAGGCCTTCGCGCGCAGCGCGGCCGCCCACTTCTCTTTTGACGCCGGCTGCAGCGCGCGGACGATCGAATCGAGCAGCGACACACGCTCGGTGCTCTCGGGCGTCACCCGCGCGACGGTGAACGCCTGCTCGATGCTTTCGCGAAACCTCGGCGCCGCCATCAACGGCACCTGCGCGGGCGGAATCGTCTCCGCCACCAGGCTCAACTCGACCGCCGGCTCTCCGGCCGCCGCCCTCAGCTCCGCCAGCACCTCGTCGAGCAGCGTCGAGAGCTGCGCGACGTCCTGCGCCCGATATCCATAATTCCTGGCCGGCCACTCCGCCAGCATCTGCCGCGCCTTCGTCGCGATCTCGACCCGCCGCCTCGGATCCGGCGTCAGCGAGACATCGCTCAGCGTCCGCGCGACGTCGGCGCTCAGCTTCGAAAAATCCTGCTCGCCGCGCGTATCCGCATACCGCTTCGCGCGAACCGCCGCCGCGTACTGGTCGGTTCTCACCCAGTCCACGCTCGATTCAGCGACGCTCACCAGCTGCAGCTCGGGACTGCCGCCGGCCTCCATGCTGCCGACCGGCATCGAAAAGACGACGCGGCCCGCGACCCGCGCGAACTCGCCGTAACTGGTGACGGTCGAGCCGTCGTTCAGAAAAATCCGGTAAAGAACCGCCTCGCTCGCCTGGACCGCTGATGCGACAGCGATCGCTGCCGCGAAAAAGAAGGCCACGAGACGGCCATCCGGCACTCGTCGCGGGTTGTTCATGAAGGCTTTCAGGGTACCGCATCGTCGCACCTGTTGAAAAGCTGTGGATGAGTGGTGGATTGCCTGTGGACGACGTGCGCGGTCAAATCTTTTTTTACATCACCTTCGGGTAGAAATGGCAACCATGCACTCTGTGAGTGCGGCTTCGACACTCCTTTCGCTTGTTGGTTCGGATGAAGTCGCTAGAATTCTGCCTCGCCTTTCCCAACAACTCATATCGGCGGCGGGTCAATCGTGAACGTACATCGCTTCGAAGAGACCATCAACGGTCGTGACTACCTGATTGAAGTCTCGAGTGTCGGCATGGGCACGTGGCGTGCGCAGATCGCGCGGGCTTCGGGCGGATCCCGCGCGCTGATGCCGTTCTATGGCAAGACACCTGATGAAGCGGCGCGCCAGCTCAGCCGATGGCTCTCAATCGTCAACGGCCAGACTTCGCGGCTGTGACCGGAGACTTCTTGTGCCCGTGCCGTGCGTTCTATAGTTGAACGCATGCGAAGGCGCATCTTCGTCGCAGCCGTCCTTCTGTCGCTGAACGCCGCGGGCGCCCTGGGCCGGCAGCAGGCGCCGGCGCCGAACCCGCAGCCCGCGCTTCCGAAGATCCATCTGCTCGCCACCGGCGGCACCATCTCGAACCGCGACGGCGGACGGCTGACGGCAGAGGAGCTGATCAAGTCGATCCCGGCCGTCGAACGCTATGCCCGTGCCGGAGCCGAGCAGTTCGCGAACACCTCCAGCAGCGAGCTCACGCTGCAGCAGTGGCTCGAGCTCGCGCGGCGCGTCAACACGCTCTTCGCCGACGACGCCGACCTCTCCGGCATCGTCGTCACGAGTGGCACCGACACGCTCGAGGAGCTGGCGTACTTTCTCAACCTGACCGTCAAGAGCGACAAGCCTGTCGTCGTCGTCGGGTCCATGCGGAACCCCAGCCAGGTCGGCTATGAGGGAGCCGCGAACCTCCTCGAGGGTTTCCGCGTCGCGGCGGATTCCCAATCGCGAAACCAGGGTGTCCTGGTCGTGCTCAACGACGAGATCAACGCGGCGCGCGACGTCACGAAGACCGATGCGCTCCGATTGCAGACGTTCCAGAGCCGGCCGTACGGCGTGCTCGGGGTCGTCGACAGCGATCGCGTCGTCTACTACCGGAAGGTGATCAAGCGGCACACCGCCGCCAGCGAATTCGACGTTTCGAAGATCGAAGCGCTGCCGCGCGTGGACGTCGTCATGACCTACCAGGGAGCCAGCGGCGACATCATCAAGGCGATGGCGGACCAGGGGGCGAAGGGGATTGTGCTCGCGACGGCCGGTGCGGGCGCCACGAGCGGCACGCAGCGCGAGGGCGTGCAGTACGCCGTCCAGAAGGGTGTGGTCGTGGTCACGAGCACGCGCGCAGGGAGCGGCCGGATTGCCGCCCGTCGTCCGCGCCCCGCGCCGGCAGCGGACGCGAATTCGTCCGATGCATCCGATGCATCGCCGCGGTCGGCCTCGCTGCAGGTCAGCTCGGAGGATCTCGCGCCGCTGAAAGCCCGGATCCTTCTGATGCTTGCGCTCACCCGCACCAACGACGGCGCTGAAATCCAGCGCATGTTCCTCGAGTATTGATCGTCACTCCCACGCGCCGCGGGGTGCAACGCAGTCCGGTTTCTCCGGCACCGGAATCTGCCGCACCAGCTCGGGGTTTCCGCGCGGCTCGAGCGGATCGAACAATCGAATCCTCGCGGGCCACTCGAGCTCGGCGAGCACCCGGAAGTCGAGATCGGCGACCGGCGCATCACCGACGAAATGGAGGCGCCACCGCGGCACTTCCCATCCTTCCAGCAGGATGTAGGGCCGGTAGCCTTTGCGGATCAGCCATTCGAGCGACGATTTGAAGCGATACTCCGGAATGTATTCGTATCGCACCGTCATCCTGCCCGAATAGAACCTGATCGTGCCGCTGTGCTGCATCGACAGCAGGATCGCGTTGGGCGGCAGCTCGCGATCGATGAAGCGCGCGACGGCGGTGTAGCGCTCCTCTCCTTCGCCGACTCTCAACGCGCCAAGCTGGATGACGAAGCCAAGAGTGTGATTCAGCGCAAGCGCCAGCACGATCGTGAGGACGGGAACCGCGAACGCCGCGGGAGCGGCGCGGAACAATCCGGCGAGCGCCGCTCCGAGCAGGATGAACAGAATCGGAAACATCGTCAGCACGAATCGCAAGTACCACCAGTCCTGGAACGGCATGTAGACGAGGTACGACGCGGCGACGATGAGGATTGTCAGCCCAAGGGGGATGGCGACCCGCGGTGTGAGCCACGAAGGCCGCAGCCGGGGAATGGCGAGCGGCACGAGCGACAGCACGATCAGCGGACTCTGGCTCTCTATCAGCCAGGCTGTGTAGTTCCACAGGTTTCCGGGAACGAAGCCGAGGCTGTAAAGCAGCCCGGCGCGCCCGTAGCCAGAGAGCAGCGGCGATCCGTAAAGCCTGTCGTTCACGAACGCGATGAAGAACGCCGCCGGGATCACCCCGGCCATGAACAGAGACGCGCGGGCGTAGCGGCGGACCGTGCGTGTCGTTCGAGTCGGCAGGAGCTCGGCGGCAACCATGCCGGCAAGCGCCAGCGGAACGAGGTTCGGCCTGACGAGGACCGCAAGGCCGGCGACCAGACCGGCGACGCCCGCGGGCACGAGTCCGGGCCAGGTGAGGATTAACAGCGAGATGATCCAGAGCGCGGCGGTTGCCGCGTCGCTCATCGGCGTCATCACATTGAAAAGCAATGCCGGCGACGAGGCCATGAAAATCGCGGCGAGCGCGCTGGTGAGCCGGTCGCCGGTCACGCGGAGCGAAAGGCCGAACGTCGCGAGCACAAGCAACGGCCCGAACACGGCCTGAACCAGATAAGGACCGCACAATCCGACGACCGCATGGAGGGCCGCCAGGATCAACGGCAGGCCAGGCGAATAAGTGGGGACGATCGTATTGGGGGTCACGCCAGGGCGATACCCGAGCGGCGCCAGCGACTCCGCGGCGTCCGGCCATGGCACCTCGCCCGTGAGCGGCTGCGCTATCTCGAAGCTGCCGTTCAGCCACAGGTAGGCGTAGCTCACGTAGCCGAGCGTGTCGGCCCCGCCCGCGGCGCGCGCGCCATACGAGAACGTCAGGCAGAACACAGCGGCCGCGGCAGCAAACGCCGCTTTCGATGCGTGCCTCTCCATCCAGGCGCGCAGGCGGTTCCATCCGATCGACCGGCTGCCGGCCGGCGCCAGCAGGAACGACAACGCCCACGCCACGGCCGTGATCGCGACTGCCCTGTAAGGGTCGCGGGAGGACAGGAGCAACGGGCCCAGCTGGACCCGCATGCCGCCGATCAGCAGCATCGCCAGCGCCCAGATGCCGGCGAGGGCTGCGATAAATGCGGCAATGACGGCGAGCGTGGTTCGGCGCTGCGGATTCATCGCGCCCACACGTCCCGCGGCGGGGCGCATATGCGCTCTTCCGGCATGACAATCTTCTGCGGCTGCGTGCCGTCGACGAACGGCAGCAGCGGATCGTAGACGCGGACGCGCACGGGACGCCGGAGCTCCGCAACGATTCCCATGTCCAGGCTGGCGAGCCGACCGCCGATCGCCTGGAGATGTTCGCGATAGATGTTCTCTTCCCAGTCCTCGAGCACCAGGTACGGCCGATGGCCGTGCGCGGTCAGCCAGTCAATCGACGATGCAAACTCGCCTGGCGGGATGAAGTCGAAGCGCAGCGTCCGCCTCCCTGAGTAGAGCCTCAGCGTGCCGCTGTGCTGCATCGAGATGTAGACGGCATTCGCGGGCAGTTCCCGCTCGACGTATTCCGCGACCGCGATGTAGCGCCCTTCGCCGTGCCCGATCGTCAGCGTGCCGAGGCCCAGGATGAAGTCGACCCGCTGCTGCACGTAGAACGCAAGAAAGATGACCAGCACCGGCAGCGCCACTGCCGCCGGCAGCACGCGCGTGAACCAGGCAACCCCCGCGGCCATCAGGATGAACAAGAGTGGGAACGCGGGAAGAAAGAAGCGCAGGTACCACCAATCGTGGAAGTGGACGTAGAACAAGTACGACAGCGTCAGCACGACGGCAAACGTCGCGCAGGGAAGCACCAGCCTCCAGGTCAGCCACCGTTCGAACGGCTCAGAGCTGACCTTGGCGCGCAGCGCGATGAACGGAACGAGCAGCGAGAAATGGAAATGCACCCTCGCTCTGCCACAACCACAATGAGTAGCGCGACACGTTTCCGGGAAAGAGGTTGAAGCCGTAGAGAGATGAGGTCGGACCATACCCGGACATCGTCGGCGAACCGTAGAGCCGAGCGTTGAGGAACGCGATGAACACCGCCGCCGTGCCCGCGACCATCATCACGACCGCGGCACGCGCCATCCGCCGGCGCACAGGCGCATCGGTCGGCGGCCACAGCGCCGCCGCCAGCACGAGCGCTGCGACGAGCGGCACGAGATTGGGCCGAACCAGGATCGCCACGGCGGCGAGGAATCCGGAGAGCGACGCCATCGCCACACCGGGCCACGTGATCGCCAGCAGCGCGCCGGTCCAGAGCGTTGCGGCCACGGTATCGCTCATCGGCGTCATGAGGTTGAAGACGTGCGTGGGCGAGCAGGCCACGAACAGCGCGGCGAGCGACGCGGTGAACCGCGAACGTGTAAAGCGGAACGCGAGACCGAACGTGGTCGCCACGAACAACGCGGCGAACACGGGCTGGACGAAATAAGGTCCGCAAATGCCGGCTACCAGCTGGAAGACCGCCATGATCAGCGGCAAGCCTGGCGAGTACGTCGGCACGATCGTGCCCGGTGGATGTCCGGTGCGATAGCCGAGCGGCGCGATCGCTTCCAGGGGTGACGACCACGGCGCCTCCGCCGCGAACGGCTCCGGGATCACGAGCGAACGGTCGAGCCACAGGTAGGCCTGGCTCACGTAGCCGAACGAGTCGGCGCCGCTGACCGCGCGCGCGCCGTATGCCGTCGCGACCCATGCCACGGCCACCGCAGCGGCCACGGCAAACGCCGGCGACGTCCTGGCGACTCCGTCACGCAGCCAGTCCCACGCGAGCAGACGCCTGGCGCGGGGCGCCAGGAAGATCGACAGGCCGTACAAGGCCGCGGCGGCCAGAGCGGGCCGCAGCGGATCGCGCGAAGAGACATTTACACCGGCGATGCGAACGAACACACCGCCGGTGAACAACACGAGCCAGGTCCAGATCCAGACGAGCAGCGCCGCGAGCCCAGCGACTCTCGACGCGAGCGATGCACGGTCGGCGGGGGTATGAGTGGTCGTCACTCCGGCTGGCGGGACTGGTCCGTTAAGGCACCTGTCGCCTCAGGGCACCCGTCCCTTACGGCTCAGGAGGCTATCACAGGGGCCCGCTGGCACCGGAATCGCAGGCGGATCCGCATCGCGGGTGATCCGGAGGAAAAGTGATGAACAGATTGTCCATTCTTCCTTGCGCAGCGCTGCTGGTGGGCATGTTGGCGCTTCCCGCGAGCGCGCGGGCCGAAACAATCACCATCACCACCGGCACGCTCGTCGGCGAGCCGGCTGGCGCCCGGATTCATCTCGAAGGAAGCGGCCTGGTGCTCGACGGGTCCGGCGATGCAACTGGCGGCCGGTGGGACCTCGGGTTCTGCACAGGAACACCAGATGCGTGCGGTCCGGGCTCGATGGCGTCACTCCTCGCACGGTGGGCTGATTCGGACTTTCAGGGTACCGCGACGCTCGACGGCCGTAGCTTCCCCGTCGGCATGCAGACGAGCACTCAAGGATCGGCCCTGGTGGAATTCAGCGGATCCGCGCGGTTGCCGCTCTTCACCGGCATCGAGCGGATCACGGTGACAGCACCCTTCGCGTTCAACGGATCCGTCCTGACACCGATCGATGAAGCGACGGGGATGCATGCGACGGTCTTCCTCATCGGCCGGGGTACGGCGACGCTGAACATGCTCTGGAACACGACTGCCGGCGGCGCCTGGCAGTTCGAAAACGCGCTCTATCAGTTCAGCGCGTCCGATCCGGTGCCGGAGCCCGCGACGATGCTGCTCGTCGGGTCCGGGCTTGCTGCTCTGACGGTCCGGAGGCGGGCACGTCGCACGTAGCACGTGACAAGCCGCACGCCGCACGTGCGTCAGTTCTCGAAGTCGAGCGCGCCCGGCTCCGGACCTCGTGATTCGAGGTGAAGGAGCCGGCGCTTTCGCCACAGCCCGCCGCCGTAGCCGCCGAGCTCGCCGCTCTTGTTGACGACGCGATGGCAGGGGATCACGATGGCGATGCGGTTCATGCCGTTGGCACGGCCGACGGCACGCACCGCTGCCGGGCTGCCCACCTGGCGCGCGACGTCGGCGTACGATCGCGTTTCGCCGTATGGGATCTCCTGGAGCGCACGCCAGACACGTTCTTCGAACGGAGTGCCCGGCGCCGCGAGCGGCACGGTGAACGTCTGTCGTGTTCCGGCGAAATATTCCTGCAGCTCGTCGCGCAGCTGATGCAGATACGCGTGCTCGCCCGGCACGAACGCGGCGTTGAAACGCTTGCGCAACGTCGCGAGCTGCTGCTCCAGCATGCGGCGGTCCGTGAATTCCAGTACGCACACGCCCGCGTCGTTGGCGCCGGCGATCATCGGTCCGAGCGGCGTTTCAATCCATCCGAGCGCGATCGCGCCCTCGACTGCTGGCGTCATGGCACCCTGCCTTACCGCACTTTGTTTCACCGATCCGGGCGGTTTTCCAAACGCGGTTCTGAACGCGTCGCGGAACCCGCTGTGCGACTCGTAGCCCGTGTCGAACACCGCGTCGTCTATCGACTTGCCGTTGCGGATGCTCTCGAACGCGCGCGCGAGCCGCCGTGCCCGGCAATATGCCTGAAACGTCAGACCGTAGCGTGCGGCGAAATAGCGGCGGACCCGGGCGGGCTCGACGTGCATCGCGCGCAGATCGCGCTCGCGGATTCGCATCTCCGGCTGTTTCTCGACTCGATCGATCAGGCGGCGGACCCACGCCGGCTCTTCGTCTGCCTTCAGCGGATGGCATTTGAGGCACGGCCGGTAGCCGGCAAAGAGCGCCTGCTTCGGCGCCGCGAAGAACTCCACGTTCTCGACCTTCGGCTTGCGCGCGTGGCATGACGGCAGGCAGAACACGCCGGTCGTCCGGACGCCGAGGTAGAACACGCCGTCGTAGGAGGCGTCCGAGCGCAGATACGCCCGCTGCATTTCCCTGACCGGCGGCAGCGGAAGCGGGGGCGCAGCGGAGGCGGACTCGAGGGACATAGTTTGTACGATCATGCGTCCATCCTGCCGCACACTCAAGAGGCAGCGCGACCGGAAAAACGACACTCAATTCTATAGAATGCCGGCATGCTCAGGCGCGAGAGCACAGCCGGTCAACCGCTCGTGTTTCGGGCGGCCGCGGTGGCATGCCTCGGCTGGATCGTCTTGCTGTCGGCCGCGCAGGCTCCCGCGAAGTTCGCCGACCGTATCGCCGCGCTGTCGGAGCCCGGCGGCTATTTCGACACCGACAACCTCGTGTCGAACGAAGCGTCGTACGTGCGGGTGCTGCCGGAACTGGCACAGCGCAAGGTGCGCGGCGGGGCCTACATCGGCGTCGGGCCGGATCAGAATTTCACCTACATCGGCGCGATCCGCCCGTCGATCGCGTTCATCCTCGACATCAGGCGCGACAACCTGCTGCTGCACTTACTGTTCAAAGCGCTGTTCGCGTCGGCCGACACCCGCGTCGGCTATCTGTCGCTGCTCTGCGGACGCCCGGCGCCGTCGGGAGGCACCGACTGGAAGAAGGCGTCGATCGAGCAGATCGTGGCGCAAGTGGACGGCGCGCGGGCGTCGGACCAGGACGCCGCGGCCGCGCGTGCGGCGGTGAACGCCGCCATCGCGCACATGGGCGTGCCGCTCTCTCCCGAGGAGCTGCGAACAATCGAACGGTTCCATCGCCGTTTCATGGACGCCGGCCTCGGCCTGCGGTTTCAGTCGACCGGCCGGCCGGCTCGAAGCTACTACCCCACCTACCGTGACCTGCTGCTCGCGCGCGACGCCTCCGGCGCCGGCAGCTTCCTGGCGAGCGAGGAGACGTTTCAGTTCCTGAAAGGACTCCATCAGAAGGATCTGATCGTCCCGGTCGTCGGCGACGTGAGCGGACCGAAGGCCGTCGCCGCGATCGCCAAGATGCTTGCCGAGCGGGGCGAACGGCTCTCGGCTTTCTACGTGTCGAACGTGGAGTTCTACCTGTTCGGCGACGGGCGCTTCTCGCGCTATCTCGAGAACCTGACGCGCGTTCCGCACGTCTCGAACGCTGTGCTCATCCGCTCGGCGTTCGGTCCGTATGCGTCGGGCACGGGCACGGATTACAGCTCGTCGCACGTCCAGTCGCTCGACGAGCTGCTCCTGCGGGCGCGCAAGGGAGAGATCCTCCGATATACGGATCTCTTGCGCTGATCCACGCGCGACGTGCACTATGCGTCGAGTCGTATCGCGGTCAATGGGTCTATTCGCGCCGCCCGCCGCGCGGCGGGCAGGACCGCTGCGACCGCCGCGAACAGCAGCAGCAGCGTAATCGCGGGAATCAGCAGCACCATATCGCCGGTCACGACGCCAAACAACTGCGCGCTCAGCAGCCGCGCGGCGATGACCGATCCCGCGATCCCTGCTGCCGCACCGGCTGCCGCCACGATCGTGCCGTCGCGCAGCACGAGACGCCACAGCTCCGACGGCGCGGCGCCGAGTGCCGCGCGGATGCCAATCTCACGCGTCCGCTCGGCGACCGCAGCGGAGGCGGCGGCGTAGACGCCGATGATTGCGAGCAGGATGGCGGCCGCGCTGATCAAGACAGCCAGAACCGCGGAGAGACGACGCGGCGCCGCCGATCGCGCGACGAGCGCCTCGGCGGTGGCGCCCTCGAACACCGGCGCCTCGACGTCGAGCGAATGGATCGTGCGGCGAAGCGTGGGAATCATCGACGACGGATTCGAACCGCGCGATCGAACGACGACGAACAGCGTGCGGCCCCAATGCTCGCCGAAGCAGTCGTACACGCGTGGAATGGCGGCCTGGTCGAGTGAATGGTGGCGGACGTCCGCGACGACGCCGACCACCTCGTGCCAGTCGCCCGAGGCATCGCCGCCGCCGACGGCAACCCGCCGACCGACGGGATCCCGATCGCCGAACAGCGCACGCGCGAGCGACTCGTTGATGACGGTGACGTGTCCTGCGTGTTTGAGATCGTCACTCGTGAAGTCGCGGCCGCGCCGGATCGTCATCCCGAGGCTTGAAAAGTAGCCCGGGCTGACGAACTGCCACCCCGCCGTGAGTCGCGAACCCGGCAGAACGGGCTGCCCTTCGGCTTGCACGCTCGTGCCGCTCGTCTGACCGCTCAACGGAAGGCTCGAACCCGCCGCCACCGCGCTGACGCCGGGAAGCGCGGACATCCGGGCCACGATCGACTCGAAAAACGCCTGCACGCTCTCCATCGTCGGGTACCGTGCCGCGTAGGCCGAGACGCGGACGGCCGCCACTCCGCTCGTGGTGAATCCAGGATCCGTCCCCAGCAGCCGGTAGAGGCTCAGGCCGAGCAGCGCACCGCCGGTCGAGAGCGCCACGGCGAGCGCGATTTGTGCGGCGACGGTCAGGCTCCGGGTACGGCGAAGCCTCGATCCGGCCACCCGGCCGCTGCCGCGCAGCACCGTCTCGGTCGAGCGCAGGCGCATCGGCAGGATCGTCAGGCTGATCGCGATCAGCAGCGTCAGGCCCGCGGCGAAGATCAGCACGGGGCCGTCGACGCGGACTGATTCGGCACGCGGAAGATTCAGCGATTCGTTCGCGAGGAGTCCGTGGAGCAGGTAGACGCTCGCGGCGACGCCCAGCAGCGCGCCGGCTGCGGCGACGGCGACGTTCTCCGTGAAGAGCTGCCGGCGGAGCCGGAATTCGCCCGCGCCGAGCGCCTGGCGAATCGCGAGCTCCGCGCTGCGATCCGACAGCCGCAGCAGCCCGAGCGTCAGCAGGTTCGCGAGCGCGATGACCAGCGCGACGGCGCCTGCCGCACACGCAAGGAGCAGCGGCCGCCGGGCGGACGCAACCACCTCCTGCTTCAATTGCGCGACGCGGAACGACCGTTCGCGATTCGTCGCGGGCTGATCGACGGCGAGACGCTGTCCGATCGCATCGACAGCCGCCTGCGCCTGCGCAAGCGTCGCTCCGGGCGCGAGCCGGACGAGCGCTTCGTAGCTGGACACGTCCCGCCGGCCGTTGAAGGGTGAGGTTCGATCGAACACGGACCAGACATCGTGTTTCTCGAGGCGCAGCGTCGGCGTAATCGGCAACTCGAAGTCGAAGCCGGGCGCCATGACGCCAACCACGGTCTGCTCCTGCCCGCTGAGCCACAGAACGCGGCCGATGATGTTCGGATCCGATGCGAGCTGCGTGCGCCAGAGGCGGTGGCTGATCACGATCACGGAATGCGGCGGATCCGCCTCGGTAAGCAGGCGCCCGAGAAATGGCGTCGCACCAAGGAGCGCATAGCCGGCCGGCTCTACTCCGAGCACGTTCACGCGTTCGATCGCATCTCCGATTCGCAGGCTGCCTCGGCCGCCGGAGAGGACCGCGGCCCCGTCGAACACCGAAGCCTGCCTGATGTCAGCGAAATCGGGGAAGCTGATCTGCCCCTGCTCCCCGGCACGCATCTGCCAGACGACCGCGAGGCGTTCGCTGTCGGGATACGCCAGCGGCCGCAGCAGAATGCCGTAGGCGATCGCGAATACGGCGACGTTGGCCATCACACCGATCGAGGCCAGCAGGATCGCGCCGACCGTGAACAGCGGCCGGACCCGCAGCGACCGCACCGCATAGCGCGCGTCCGCACTCCACCCGCTCCACGGCATGCCCACCCGCGCGTCTCGAGGCGCCAGCCGGACGCCGGTCCACCCGTGAAGCTCGCGCATCGCCCGTGCCGCGGCCTCGGACCGGCTCGCGCCCTCGCGCACCGCCGTCAGCCAGCGTTCGTGCGCGTGCTGGGCAACTTCCTCGATCAGATCGAGGTCGGCGTGTGGAATGGCGCGGCGCGCCTCACGGCGCCAGCGCGCGAGATCCGAATCACCGGGTGAAGGATGGTCGGGCATGTCATGCCTCAGGCTTCGCCGATCCGCGCCACCCGCGTCAGCGCTTCGACGAACCGCTGCCACGAGCTGCGCTGCTCGCCCAGCGCGGCGCGTCCCGCCGCCGTGATGCGATAGAACCGGCGGCGGCGCTGGCCGGGCTTCTCGACCCACTTGCCCTTGATCAGGCCGCGCTGTTCGAGCCGATACAGCGTCGGATAGAGCGTGGCGGAATTGAAGGTGATGGCGCCGTCCGACAGCGTCTCGATCTGGCGGGCGATGTCGTAGCCGTGCCGCTGCCGCCGCTCGAGCACGCCAAGGATCAGGACTTCGGCGCTTCCCTTCTTGACCTCGGACGCGAGCATTGGGTCCTTATATGTTGTCTTTTTACATATGTCAACGGATCAGGGACCGGGGACCAGGGGCCGGGGGCCGGGGGCGCTCCACCCGCGCGACACCACAAGGAACACCAGGCTGAGAATGGCAACCGCCAGGGCAACGGAGCGGAAGGTGGTCTCGTAGCCGGTAGCGGCGACCAGGAAACCGCCCGCCAGCGGACCGGCGGCGTCGCCGATGTCGTAGATCGTGCCGAAGACGCCGTGCGCGGCGCCGTAGCGTGCCTGGCGCGCGAGGTCGGTGACGAACGCGCTGGCCGCCGAGTGGGTGATCGCGACGGCGGCGCCGTAGAGCGAGGTGCACGCGGCCAGGCTCCAGAATCCCGTCGCCAGCGACACGCCCGCAAGCGCGGTCGCGCACATGAGCAGACCGCTGAAGACGAGCGGCCGGCGGCCCACGCGATCCGAGAACGTCCCCGCGAGCGGACGCGCCAGCACCGTCGTCACGGTCTGGATGCCGAACAGGAGGCCGATCTGCGGCGCCGGCAGCGACAGCACCTCGTGCGCGAAGAGCGGCACGAACGCGCTGACCGTGCCGTTCACGAAAAACTGCCCGGCCTGCGCGAGGCTGACGGTGAGGATGCGCCGGTCGCTCATCACCTCGCGCACACCGGCGGCCGCCCGGCGCCACCACGCGGCGGCATCATGGTGGGGCGGGTCGTGACTCCACCCCCACAGGAGTGCCAGCGCGCACAAGCCCAGGACGCCGCTGACGAGAAAGGTCCGATCGAAATCGCCACCCGCCATGAGATACCCGGCAATCACGGGTCCCGTGGCCTGCCCCACGCCCTGCACCGTGCCAAACGTCGCGAGCCATCGGCCTCGCTGGCCTGGTTGCGCCAGGTCCGACAGCGTCGCGTACGCCACCGGCCCGAAGATCGCGCTCGCGCTCCCGTGGACGAACCGAATCGCAATCAGCCAGCCGAGCGCCGCGACCGGCAGATACGCAAACGGGACGAACGCATAGACGGCGGCGCCGATCAGAAGCAGCGTTTTCCGCCCGAACACGTCGGAGAGTGCGCCGGCCGGAAGCTTGACGAGCACACCGGTGATGGTGGACGCGCCGACGACCAGCCCGACCATCTGCGGCGTGGCGCCGAGCGCGCGCGCGTACAACGGCAGCAGCGGTAACCGGCACATCGCATAGCTGCAATACGCAAGGCCACCCGACACGCACAGACGCAGCAGCGGGCTCATGGGCGTCGCAGTTTACAATCTTCGACGCATGTTCAGGTTGAACTACACCGACTCCAAGGGCTCGGCGAGCTTCGCGCTCCCCCGCGGCGAGACGATTGCCGGCCGCGCAGCCAGTTGCAATCTCGTCGTCCAGCACTCGACGGTGTCACGGCAGCACGTGAAATTCGAGGTCGGGCCCGACGGCTGTACCGTCCAGGACCTTGGCAGCACGCTTGGCACCTACCGGAACGGCGAAGTCATCGTCCGCGACAGGCTCGAGGACGGTGACGTCCTCATGCTCGGCCGGCTGCGCATCGACGTGCAACAGACGATGGACGACAAGGTCGCGCTCACCGACAAGCATCTGCCGGTGCCGCCGGCGGCGACGATCCTGCTTTCCGTTGCCTCGCTGAGCGGCGCAACCGCGATCCCGCGCGACGCCACGCTGCCGGTCGACGGCCGTCAGCTGCTCGGCGTCCTGTCCGAGATCGGCGGCGTCCTCGTCAAGTCCACCTCGCTCTCCGATGTGCTCGATCGCGTGGTCGCGCTGGCGTTCGAAACCATCCCCGCCGAGCGCGCGTTCCTGATGCTCACCGACGAGCGCACCCGGGAGCTGGTGCCGCGCGTCGCCCGGACGCGCAGCGGCAACGTCCCGCAGGGCGTCTCGATCAGCCGCACCATCGCGGACAGGGTGATGACCGACCGCGTGGCCATGCTCGCCATGGACGCGCAGGTCGATCCCCGCTTCGAGCAGGCGCAGAGCGTGGTCACGCACGCGGTCCGCTCGTTCATGTGCGCGCCGCTGTGGAATCGCGACGACGTGATCGGAATCCTGTATGTGGACAACCCGAAGAGCCAGGAGTTCAGCGCCGAACGCGACCTGACGCTCTTCACGGCGCTGTCGAACTACGCCGCCGTCGCCATCGAGCACGCGCGGCTCTCGGCGCGGCTGCTCGAGGAGACGCGGCGGCGCGAGCGCCTCCAGCGCTATCACTCGCCGAAGGTGGTGGAAAAGATCCTCGAAAGCGGCGACGAAGTCGATGCGGCGTTCGTGACCCAGGAGCGGGAGATCACGGTGCTGTTCGCCGACATCGTCGGCTTCACGGCACTGTCAGAGCACATGGCGCCGTCGGCTGTCGCGCAGCTGCTCAACGGGTTCTTCGCGGCGATGACCGACGTGATCTTCCGGCACGAGGGCACGCTGGACAAGTTCATCGGCGACGCGATCCTGGCGACGTTCGGCGCACCGCTGGCGCAGCCGGACCACGCGCTGCGCGGCGTTCGCGCGGCGATCGACATGCGGACCGCGCTGGCGGAGCTGAACCACCAGCGAAACCTCGCGCTGCGAATGCGCATCGCGATCAACAGCGGCAACGCCCTGGTCGGCGACATCGGCGCGCCGAAACGCCGCGAGTTCACCGTGCTCGGCGACGTCGTCAACACCGCCTCGCGGATCGAGTCCTACGTGACCCAGCCCGATCAGATCGTGCTCGGCGCCGAGACCTACCGCCTGGTCAAGGAACAGATCCAGGCCCGCTCGCTCGGCACGGTGCAGTTGCGCGGGCGAGCGGGAGCGATAGAGGTGTTCGAGATTTAACCCGGCCCCTGGCTATCCGCCTCGCGCCAGCGGATGATCCGGCGGCACCCATCCTCCGCCGATGCACAGCCACGTCGAGACCGGCTGTATGGTCGTGCAGCCGCCGGTGGGCAGCGGAGGCGGTGGCGGCGGCGGTGGTGGCGGCGGACCCGCTGGCAATCCCGCAAGCGGGTGATCCGGAGGCACCCATCCTCCGCCGATGCAAACCCACGTTGAAACAGGCTGCACCGTGGTGCATCCGCCAGCCGGAGGTGGCGGCGGTGGCGGTGGCGGTGGTCCGGGAGGCGGAGCGCCCGCGAGCGGATGATCGGGTGGTATCCAGCCTCCGCCGATGCAGAGCCAGGTTGATACCGGTTGCGGCGTAAAGCACGACGTGCTGCCGCCGGTGGGCGGCACACCCGCCAGCCCCGCTCCCGCGGCCATTGGATGATCGCGGGTGAACCATGCGCCGGCGACGAACACACCGCCGCCCGCGGACAGGTACGGATCGGGCGACGTCGGACAACCCGCGGGCGCGCCGCTCGAGAGGTTGACAATGCGTCGAAGCTCGCCGGCGAGGTAACTCAGGAAAAACACCTCGCAGTTCGCTCCGAGTCCGAACGAGCTGACGTGTCCAACGACGTCGGCGCCGCCCAGCGATCCCGTGTGATCGATGACGACGCCCGACACGGCTTCCCGGGTGACGGGATTGACGTTGACTCCGACCGACCAGATGTGGCGCGAGCCGAAATCCGCGTAGAAGTAGCGGCCCCAGAAGCCGACGCCAAGCCCGGTGCCGCGATACACGACGCCGCCGGTAATGACGTTGCCCACGGCGTGGGAGTACTCGACGAACGGATCCGTCAACGGAAGGTAGGCTGGAGGGAGCGTGGTCACGTTGTCGTGCGCCCCCTCACGATTACGCCATCCGTAATTGCGGCCCCGCGCGCCGAACGGCTCGTAGTTGACCTCTTCCCACGCGTTCTGGCCGACGTCGGCGATGACGATCGCGCCATTGCCGCCGCGCGAGATCGCGTCGACGGTGACGCGGAACGGGTTTCGCAGCCCGAACGCCCAGATCTCGTGCCGTACACCGAACAGCCCTGCGAACGGGTTGTCCGCCGGCACGTCGTAGCCTTCGAAGTCCGCGTCCGGCACCGCGACGTTGATCCGCAGCATCTTCCCGAGCAGCTCGCCGGGGTTCTGCGCGCGATGATCCGGATCGTTGCCGCCGCCACCATCGCCAAGCGGGATATAGAGGTATCCATCCGACCCGAACTGCAGATCGCCGCCGTTGTGATTCGCGAACGGCTGGACGATGAACGTGTTGCCGTCGGGCCATCGCAGATCGAAGCGCGTCGCCGGATCGGCGCGACGCGGATCGCCCGCCGAACGCAGGTACCGCGAAATGACGGTATGCCCGTCCGGCTCACGGGTGTAGTTGACGAAGAACCGCCGGCTGGTCGCGTAGTCGGGCGCGAAGGCGAGGCCGAGGAGCCCGCGCTCGCCGCCGCTCGAGACGAGCGGCGTGATATCGAGAAAGTCGGAAGGCTCCAGCGCGCCGTTACGGACGACCCGGATCTTCCCGCCCTGTTCGACGACGAACTGCACGTTCGCCTGAGTCGGGTCCTGCACGACCGCGACCGGGAATGACAACCCGCCGGTGACGAGCTGGGACGAGATCTGCGCGAACGCGGACGAAGCACCGAACAGGAGTAGGACCGTCGAGAGCAGGACCGTGCGCATCGGTTACCTCAATGGGGATGGCTCATGATACGCCGCTTCCACTTGGCCTAGAATGCTTCCTCATGGGGCGAAGCTATACCCGCGTGATTCTGATCTGGATCGCCGAGCTGATTGGCCTGTACGCCCTGCAGCGGTATTTCTCGTGATCCCCTCCAGAGTCCGCTGAATGCATCCAATCGACTGGGCTGTGCTGGTGGGCTTCGTGACCTGGATCGTCTACGACGGCCTGAAGCGCACGCGGGATAGCCACGAACTCGAGGGTTATTTCCTCGCCAAGCGATCGATTCCCTGGTGGGCCGCCGGAATCTCGGTGATGGCGACGCAGCTGAGCGCCATCACGATGATCGGCACTACCGGGCAGGGCTACAACGACGGCCTGCGCTTCATCCAGTTCTACTACGCGCTGCCGCTCGCGATGATCATTCTCTGCGCGACGCTGGTCCCGTTCTTCTACAACGCCAAGGTCTATACGGCGTACGAGTATCTGGAGCAGCGGTTCGACGCGAAGACACGCAGCTTCACGAGTCTCCTCTTCCTCGTTTCTCGGGGGATGTCGTGCGGAGCTGTAGTCTCGGCGCCCGCGGTCGTGCTGTCGCTGGTGCTGGGCTGGAACCTGACGTTAACGGCGCTGACGATCACGATGCCGGCGGTGCTCTACACGATGTTCGGCGGCGTCCAGGCGGTGACCTGGACGGACGTCAAGATCATGGTGCTGATCGTGTTCGGCATGCTGGCGGTCGTCGGCGCCGCGATCCTCGGCTTCCCCGCCGACGTCAGCGTCGTCGACGGCCTGAGCATCGCCGCGGCGACCGGCCGTCTGCAGACGTTCGACTTCTCGTTCGACCTGAAAAACCAGTACACCTTCTGGTCCGGCACCATTGCGGCGCTGTTCCTGTTCTGTTCGTACTTCGGCACGGATCAGAGCCAGGTGCAACGGTATCTCACCGCCCGCTCGGTGGACGAAGCGAGGCACTCGCTGCTGGTGAGCGCGTACTGGAAGATCCCGCTGCAGCTCCTGGTGCTGGTCCTCGGGGTGCTCGTCTTCGTGTTCTACGTGTTCAATCAGCCGCCGCTGCTCTTCAGCCCCGCTCACGCGGGGCGGTTGAAGTCCGGCGGCGACGCGCCCGCCTATGCGGCCCTGCAGACGGAGTTCGACGCGGCGTTCGGCGCCCGTCGCACGGCGGCCGGCGAGCTGGCAACGGCCCGCGCCTCGGGAGATTCCACTCGCGTCGAGTCCGCGTCGCGGGCGGTGCAGCAGCGCGATGACGCGCTCCAGTCCGTGCGCGATCGCGCCGCCGATCTGGTGCGAAAGAGCACCGGAGACAGCACCTTCACCGATGTCAACTACATCATCCCGGGGTTCATCCTGAGCGAGCTGCCGGTGGGCTTGATCGGGCTGCTGATCGTCGCCATCATCATGGCAGCCACCGACACGATCGCCGGCGAGCTGAACTCGCTGTCCACTGCCACGGTGATGGATTTCTACAGACGACACTTCCAGGTGACCGGAACGGACGCGCACTACCTGGCCGTTTCGCGGCTGGCGACTGCGTTCTGGGGCGTTTTCGCGTGCGTGGTCGCGGTCTGGGCGGTGGAGCTCGGGTCGCTCATCGAGGTCGTCAACCGCTTCGGGTCGTTCTTCTACGGATCGATCCTTGGCGTGTTCATCCTGGCCGTCGGCTTCCGGCGCGCAACCGGCAACGGTGCGTTCATCGGGCTCGTCGCCGGGATGGCGTCGGTCGCCGCCGCCGCGGCGTTCACCGACATCGCCTTCCTCTGGCACAACGTCGTCGGCGCCGTTGCCGTCGTCGTCGTCGGGCTGATCGTCAGCGAAACGGAGCGCCGCACGTGATCACCGGCCGCGGTCTCGCCGACGGGTTCCTGCCAGCGGAAGAAGTCGTCCGCCTGGCTTCGGAGGGCCTGGCGACGCTGCCGGTGGATGGCAAGCGCGTGCTCGTGCTGATTCCCGATGGCACGCGCACGATGCCGATGCCGTTGATGTACGACACATTCGAGCGCGAGCTGGAGCCGCGTACGGGCGCGCTGGACTATCTGGTCGCGCTGGGGACGCACGCGCCGATGAGCGATGCCCAGCTGACGAGACTGGTCGGACGGACGGTCGTCGACGGGCGTGCCGGCCGTTCGCGCATCTTCAATCACCAGTGGAACGATCCGGCGGCGCTCGTGCAGCTTGGATCCGTGCCGGCGGCGGAGATCGCGGATCTGACGGGCGGCCGACTGAGCGCCGACGTTCCGGTTGCGCTGAACCGGCTGGTGACCGAGTACGACCACGTGCTGATTTGCGGCCCGGTGTTCCCGCACGAGGTCGCCGGATTCTCGGGAGGCGCCAAGTATCTGTTCCCCGGCATCGCCGCTCCCGAGATCATTCATTTCACGCACTGGCTCGGCGCGCTGGTCAGCAACTTCAAGATCATCGGCACGCTGGAGACGCCGGTCAGGGCCGTCATCGATCGCGCCGCGGCGCTGCTCGATACGCCGATCTCGCTGATTGCGCTGGTGGTGACGCACGAGGGAACCGCCGGGGTGTTCTGCGGCGACCCGAAAGAAGCATGGCGGCACGCCGCTACGCTCTCGGCGCGACGGCATATCGTCTGGGTCGATCGGCCGTTCGATCGTGTGCTGTCGGTGATGCCGCGCATGTACGACGATCTCTGGGTCGCCGGCAAGGGCATGTACAAAGTCGAGCCGGTGGTGGCCGAGGGCGGCGAGGTCATCATCTTCGCGCCGCACGTGAACGAGGTCAGCCACGTGCACGGCGCGCTGATCGAAGCGATCGGCTATCACTGCTGCGAGTATTTCACCGCGCAGTGGGATCGGTTCACGCACGTCCCCGGCGGCATCCTCGCCCACTCCACGCACGTCAAGGGCCTGGGGACGTTCGATCGCGACAGCCGCACCGAGACGCCGCGGGTCCGGGTCACGCTCGCCACGGGAATCGCGCCCGAGCGGTGCGCCAGGATCGATCTCGGGTACATGCATCCTGCCGAGGTGAACACCGAGGAATGGCCGATCGACACCAGCGAGCGCACCCTCATGGTTCCGCGCGCGGGGGAACTGCTCTTCCGCGTCGGCTCGCCGCCTAGAGCCGAATCCAATCCCGGATAGTGCTGACGATTTCCGCGGGCGTTCCGCTGACGTCGACGACGAAGGCGTCGCGGTCGGGCGGCTCGAGCGCCTCGAACTGGCTCTTCAACAGGTCGGGGTTCATGAAGTGCTCGCGGCGGGCGCGAAGCCGCGCGGCGATCAGCTCGAAATCGCCTTTGAGGTAAACCAGCTTCACCTGGCTGCTGACGGTCAGGTAATCGCGATAGGCCTCCTTCAGCGCGGAGCACGCGATGACCGCGTTCTCGCCTGCCGAGAGGCACTCTTCAATCTTCGCGCGCAGCCTTTCGAGCCACGGCCAGCGGTCGCCATCGTCGAGCGGGGTTCCGCTGCGCATCTTCTCGACGCTCGCCGGCGAATGAAAATCGTCGGCGTCGTAGAAGGTCCAGCCGAGATCGCGGGCGAGCAGCTGGCCGACCGAGGTTTTTCCGGCGCCGGTTACGCCGAACAGGATGACGACCATGCGCCGATCGGTCAGCGGCGCGCCGCCAGGCGCCAGAACTGCGCGTCGCTCAGCACGGTGATGCGGTGGCCTTTCTCGCGCAGCCGCTTGATCTCCATCAGCTTGAGGCCGGCGTCGCGGCCGGCGGCCTGCAGCGCGTTCGGACGGCCGCGGACGACGACCGTCGTGCGAATCGAGGGCATGCCGTGAACGGTCGCGCCGGCGCGCTTGGCGGCGCGAATGGCTTCGGCGCGGCGCTTCGACAGGGTCCCGGTGAACGCGAGGTGCACGCCCTTCAACGATCGCAGCGCGCCCGCCTTGAGCGAGGCGGGCGGATTGCGCAGCGCCTCGATCAGCTCGTCGGCGCTCTCGTACCGCTTGCGGCGCTCGCCGATGCACCGGTAGACGATCTCCTTCAGATGATCGCTGCACGGCAGCCGGCGGACGTCGTGGGTGCGCACGCGCGACCGCGCGTCGCCGCGAATCAGCATGCTGAGCAGCTGTCCGACCTGGTAGACATCGTCCCGCGCCTGCCACTTCGGGGCGGCGCCGTCGAGAATGTCGCTCGGCGCGGTGAGGGCGTTCATGGTGCGCGCGGTGATGCCGCGCCGATCGCTCTGCTGACGCACGATCCCGAAATCACCCAGCTTGAGGCGCCGGCCGTCGCAGACGAAGACGTTGACCGGGGTCAGGTCGCGATGCAGCAGCTGACCGCGGTGGAGCCTGCCGAGCACCTCGAGGATGCCGGCGATCTCCCGCCGCGTGGTGCTCTCGGGCCAGCCTTTTTCCGCCCGATTGAGGAAGTTGCTGAGATCGCCATGTCTGGCGTACTCGAGCGCGAGGCAATACAGGGGCTGCGCGTCGAGGCCTGGCCTGATCAGCGGGAACACGTCGTAAACACGGATCGCACGCGGGTGCGCGTCGAGGAGCTGACCGAAATACGCCTCGCGGAGCCAGCCGTCCATCCGCGTGCTGACCTTGATGCACAGCACTTCGGGCACTTCGATCGATCGCCCGAGCCGTCTCGCAAGGTAGACCTGGCCGAACCCTCCCTCGCCGATCAGCTCGGTGATCTGGTACTGAAAGCCGGTTTCGTGACTGGCGATCACGTCGCCGAGCACGAGCAGGCGAACCCTCGGCGCGCGGCCTGGCCGCGGGATCGCCGCCGTTCGCGTGGTTGAGAGGTGGTCCGGAATGGCCATGAACACTTAACTATAAACCCGCCAGATGCCTGAGGCTCCGTACGAGATCGGCTGAGACACGGGCGCTTCGATCGTGGCCCGGACGGGCCGCCCTTCCGACGTGCACTTCACGAACGCATCCGGTCGCGGCAATCATTTCGAGCATTCGTTGGTCGACGTTGCTGCCCGCAATGAATGTCAGGCGTTTGCCTGCGGCAGCGGACAGACGGCGAAGCCGCTCGCAGCGTTCGGCCGGCGTGCCGTCTCCTCCATCCGTGAGGATTCGATCGATCTGGCGAATCGCGGACAACTGCTCGATCGCGGACCCCTGATCGGTCAGCGTGTCGAAGGCGCGATGGTAGGTCACGCGCGTCCCCGGTGCGGCGTCGATGATCTCGCCCACCTGGCCGACGAGCGGCTGGCCGTCACGCGCGAAGCCGAGGACCAGGCCGTCGACGCCGATGTCGGCGAAGGCGCTGGCCGCGCGGCGCATGGCGTTCAGCTCGCCGCGATTCGTGTCGAAGCCGGCATTCTCGCGCACCATCACCCGCAGCGGCACGCTCGTCCCGCCGGCAATCGCGCGGACGAGGTCGAGCGGCGGCGTCAATCCGCCGAGCTCGATGTTGCGGACGACTTCCAGCCGATCGGCGCCCCCGCTGACCGCCTCGTGCGCATCGGCAAGAGTCGAGACGATCACTTCGAGCAGGATTCTGGGGTCAGATCTCTGTTTCTTGCACGATTGTCCTCTGGAGAGGATAGGGACCGTCGATGTCTGGTGTCCACTCGAGCGGTCAATCGTGCAAGAAACAAGATCTGACCCCAGCTTGACGCGGCGCGGGCGTGCGAACGATAGTGAGCGCCAATGACGGTCGCCTCGGCGCACACACGCCAGCATCCCGAAGCGCGTTCCGGCCTCGAACCCTGGCGCAGCGCCGAACTGCCGGTGCCGCCGACCCCGACCGGCCTCGGCTGGCTGGGCGTCGTGGGACCCGGCGTCATCGTCCTCGGTGCGTCGATCGGGAGCGGAGAGTTCCTGCTCGGACCCGCCGTATTCGTCAAACACGGCCTCTCGCTGCTCTGGATCACCGCGGCGGCGGTGTTCCTCCAGACCATTTTCAATACCGAGGTGATGCGCTACACGCTGGCCACGGGAGAACCGGCATTCACGGGCTTCATGCGCACGCGGCCGTCTTCGACCGCCTGGGCGTGGGTGTACGTCGTGCTGTACTTCCTGCAATTCGGATGGCCGGCCTTTGCCGCGACCGCGGCCGGCGCGATCTTTTTTCTTGGCGCGCGGCGGCTGCCGGCGGCCGCCGATGCCAATGTCATTTACTACATCGGCGTCGGCACTTTCCTGGCGTGCGCGGCGGTGCTCACGGTCGGGCGGCGCATCGAACGCACGCTCGAGATCCTGAACTGGATCCTGGTCGTCTGCATCCTGAGCGGCTTCCTGGTGCTCGCGCTGGCCTTCGTGCCCGGGCGAGGCTGGCTTGCGGGCGTCGTCGCGCTCGGCGGGTACGATCTGGGTGAAGGCCGGTTCGATTTCCTGCCGGCCGGCGCGGACTTCTTTCTCCTCGGCGCCCTGGTGGCGTACTCGGGCGCTGGCGGCGTCATCAATATCGCGCTCGCGAACTGGGCGCGCGATCGCGGATACGGCATGGGCGAGCGCGCGGGATACATCTCGGGCGCAATCGGCGGCGCCAAGGTGCACCTGGCGCACTCCGGTTTCGTCTTCGACGCAAACGCGGAGCAGATGCGCCGTTGGAAGGGCTGGTGGCGGATCGTTCGCGCGGATCAGTGGGGCGTCTTTGCCGCCGGCGCTCTGGTCGGCATGGTGCTGCCGGCGCTGTTGTACGTCCGGTTCCTTCCGGCCGGAACCGACATTCAAGGTCTTGGCATCAGCGCCGCGCTTGCGTCGAGCGTTGGCGCGACGTCCGGGCCGCTGCTCGCAGGCGCGATTGCGTTCCTCGGCGCCTGGATTCTGTTCAAGACGCAGCTCGACAACCTCGAAGGGATGGTGCGCGCGATCACCGACATCCTGTGGACCGGAAGCCCGCGCGTCCGCGCCTGGCGCGGCGGCGACGTGCGCGCTGTGTACTACGGGGTGCTCAGCGCGATCGTGCTGTGGGGTCTCGTCGCGCTGCGCATGGCGCAGCCGATCGTGCTGCTCAAGCTGAGCGCGAACGTCGCTGGCGTGGTGTTCGTCATCGCGTCGCTGCACCTGCTCTACGTCAATACCCGCCTGCTGCCGGTGCACGTGCGTCCGCCCGCGTGGCGGCGGATCCTGCTCGTCGTGATTGCGGTGTTCTACGGCGTGTTCGTGACGCTGTCCGCAAGAAGTTTGTGGGGCTGATTACAGTTTGGTCCTGCATCCTGGACGGCAGCGGCACTGGATCGTCTTGTCCCCCACCGTCGCATAGTCGTAGGTCAACTCTTCGCCCGGCTCGATTGTTCTCGAGGCGCGGATCCAGATTGTCGTACCGACCACCTCCCACCAGCAGTTCGGCCGGCACGAGTGGTTGATCAGGCGCGCGATGTTGCCGCCGACCGCGGCGTCGCGGCTCCAGCGCCGGTTGACGCGGAACACCCAGATACGGCCCTGCTTCAGATAGCGCGCTTCGCGCGCCGTGCTCTTCGAGTTGAGGATCAGCTCGCCCGCATAGTCGATGATGCGTGTGTTCTTGCTGATGCGCTCGCCGGCAAACACGCCGTAGCCGTGCACCCTGGATCGCTTGCGGATGATTCTTGGAAGTTTCGATTTAGGCACGGATGTAAGCTGACACCTGAACGGGATCTGTCCGACTGACGTGCTTATCATACTGGCCGGCCTGCCGGGAACCGGGAAGACGACAATCGCGCGGCTGCTTGCGCGGCGCCTTGGCGCCGTTCACGTGCGGATCGACTCGATCGAACAGGCGATTCGCGACTCGGGCGTCCTGGTCGTGTCGCTCGACGATGCCGGCTATCGTGCGGCGTATGCAGTGGCCGACGACAACCTCCGGCTTGGCCGCACGGTAATCGCCGATTCCGTGAACCCCATCGACGTGACTCGAACGGCGTGGCGTGACGTCGCCCGCCGCCGGGACGTGCGTGCCGTCGAAATCGAGGTCACCTGCTCGGACAGAGACGAGCACAGGCGGCGTGTCGAAACGCGCTCACCCGACATTCCTGGCCACCGGCTGCCGACCTGGGCGGAGGTGGTCGCCCGCACTTACGATCCCTGGGATTGCCCCCGCACTGTCATCGACACCGCGCAGAGCACGCCGGAGCAAGCCGTCGAAGGACTGATCGCCGCGATCGACGAGCCCCCGCCTCCGCATCCTTCGAACGGTTGACGAGCCAGGCCGCCCGCCATACTATATTCCTCGTGAACATATTCCGCGCGAATATAAAGCCGGGCGACTTCGGCCTGTTGACGTCGATGGAGTTCGAGATCCTGCTGTCGCTCGCGGGCAGCGACCTCCACGGCTACGCCATCCTCCAGGACATCCGGGAGCGATCCGGAGGCACCCTCACCGTTCGGGCCGGAACGCTGTATCGCGCAATCTCGCGGCTTCTCGATGCCCGGCTCATCGCGGAGCTCGATCGCTCCGCAAAGCGATCGGCTTCAGACGACGAGCGCCGCCGCTATTACGCGATCACGCGCCAGGGCCGCCAGGTGGCCACGGTCGAATCGCAGCGGCTGGCGCGACAGCTCGAGACGGCCCGGGCCCGCAAGCTCCTCAAGTCGAATTCCTGAGCACGGTGAACCTGATCAACGCACTCCTGATTCGTTGCTACCCGCCGGCGTTCCGCGAGCGGTTTGGCGCGGAATTGATGGTGGTGTTCGAAGCAGAGTGGCGCGAGGCGCGGAACCGCGGGCCCGCTGCGCTCGCGCGGTTCGTTTTTGTCAGCGCGGCCGACGCGTTCGTGAACGGCACACGCGAACGCCGCAGCAACCGGTGGTATTCACCGCGTGCGCGAAGGGATCCGGTGATGACGACGTTTCTGGCGGATGTGAAGTACGGGTTGCGACTGATGCTCCGCAACCCCCGGCTCGCGGTGCTTGCCGTGGGCACGCTCGCCCTCGGGATGGGGCTCTCGGTGTCGCTCTATTCCGTCGCTCACGGAACGCTCGTCAGGCCACTGCCGTTCCGCGACGAAGCGCGCGTCGTCATGATGTACGAGCATGCGCCCCAGAAAGGGACGATCAAAGGGAACGTCGCCCCGGCCAATTTCCTCGATTGGCGCGCCCGCTCCCATGCCTTCTCGCACATGGGACTGCTGCGGCCGTTCAGCGCAACGGTCAGCGCGCCGGGATCCGCGCCGATGCGCGCCGATGGACGTCGCGTTTTTGGCGACGCCTTCGCGGCGCTGGGACTGGATCCGCTGCTCGGACGGGTCTTCAACGCGGACGACGAGCGTGACGGTGCGAACGCGGTGATCCTCAGCTATCGGCTGTGGCGGCAACAATTCGGCGCCGATCGCTCGATCGTCGGGCGTTCCATCACGCTCGACGAAGTGCCGCACACGGTCGTGGGTGTGTTGAAGCCGGTGCTGCGCGTACCCGGCGGCCCGGTCGGGTACGACGAGATCTTCGTTCCGTGGGTGATCCCGCCCCGGTTGCGGCAGTTGCGCATGTCGCACATTTCCGAGGCCGTGGCGCGGCTCAAGAGCGACGTGACGCACGAGCAGGCGCAGGCGGACATCGCGACCGTCGCCGAGGGGCTCGCCCGCGAGTATCCGCAATCGAACAAGGACGAAACCGTGCTGCTCGTGCCGCTGCGCGAAGCGCTCGTCGGAGAGGTGAAGCCGGCGCTCGTGATGCTCGTCGGCGCCGCCACGCTCGTGCTGGTGATCGCGTGCGTCAACGTCGCGAACCTCCTGCTGGCGCGTGCCACGGGACGGCGGCAGGAGATGATGGTCCGCGCGGCGCTCGGCGCCGGACGGATGCGGCTGTTCCGCCAGCTCTTCGCGGAGAGCCTGACCCTGGGCGTGGTCGCAGGACTGGCCGGCCTGATGCTCGCCTACTGGTTTGCCGCGTCGTTCGGCGCGATGCTGCCCGCGGAACTTGCGGCCGCGATCGACACGCGCGTCGAGCCTCGCGTGGCGATGGCGGCGCTGGGCGCCTGTATCCTTACTGCCGTCGTCTTCGGCCTCGCGCCAGCCTGGTTCATCCTTCGAAGCAGCGCCGCGCACGTGGTTCGCGAAGGGCGTGGAGGCGCCGCGCGCTCGGCGTACGCACGCCGCGCGCTTGTCGTCGTCCAGGTCGCCCTGGCGGTCGTTCTGCTCACCGGCGCCGGGCTCCTCCTGCGCAGCTTCGTCCGGCTGACCGGCGTGAACCCGGGCTTCCAGCCGGATCATCTGCTCACGCTCACCATCGAGCTGCCACGCAGCCGCTACCGGGAACCGAAGGAATGGGAGCCGTTCTTCACCCGGCTGCTTGCCGAGCTGCGTTCGCTGCCCGGCGTGAAAGCTGCTGCCGGTGTCAGCGGCCTTCCCCTGAACGAAAACGGCGGCAGCGTCGGCTACTACGTCGAGGGTCAGCCGGCGCCTCGTGACAACGAACACTCCTACGTGATCTACCGGCTCGTCACGCCCGGCTACTTCGAAACGATCGGCATTCCTTGGATTGACGGGCGCGACTTCACGGCAGCCGACCGGCCCGCGACCGCGCGCGTGGTCATCGTCAACCGCACGTTCGCGAATCGCTACTGGCCCGGCCAGCGCGCGGTCGGCAAGCGCGTCGCATTCACTACCACGCCAAAGCCGGACGACTGGACCACCGTCGTCGGCGTCGTCGGGGACACGCACCATTCGAGCCTTGCGGAGAACATCGACGTGCAGCTCTACGTTCCCTACACGCAGGAGCCAGACTGGTACCCGCCGGGCCAGATCGCGTTGCGGACGAGCATCGACCCGCGTTCCGTCGCCGCTGCCGCACGCGACCGGGTGCACGCGATCGACCCGCAGATTCCCGTGTCCGACATTCAGACGATGAGCGACATCGTCGCCCAGTCCGTTGCGGCGCCGCGCTTCAACCTCACGCTGCTGGGGATGTTGAGCATCTCTGCACTCGCGCTGGCGACCGTCGGCATCTACGGACTGCTCGCGTTCTCGGTCGCGCTCCGCACGCGCGAGATCGGCGTGCGGTCCGCGCTCGGCGCGAGCCGCGGCGCGATCGCGACCATGATCCTCGCCGAGGGCCTGCGGCTGACGGCTGCCGGGATCCTCGTGGGCCTCGCTGTCGCGTTTGCGGCCACGCGCTGGCTGGACGCGCTCCTCTTCGAGATCCAGCCCTACGACCCCGCGACGTTTGCCGGCATTCCCGCGCTGCTCCTGGCGGTTGCCGCCGTCGCCTGCTACCTGCCCGCCCGGCGGGCCGCCCGCGTCGATCCCCTGGTCGCGCTGCGATCCGAGTAGCTGCACGTTTCTTTTCCCCCGCCGCGGTTTCCATGGCGTGTTTCCACGCCGTCTTCCGATTTGTCTAGGTACAGGCCGGAGCAGTCCGGACCCGGGTAAAGGAGACGAGCATGAACCCCTCGAGGCTGGCGCTTCTCGTGTTGATTCCACTCACCCTCACGATCGTGGGAACGCCGCCTGCACGCGTTGGCGCCGCGGTACAGGCGTCGTCAAGCCACGGACCGTTCCGGGTGAAGAGCTATATGGGCAAGTGCCTGACGTACGGGGAGTTCGTCGTGGATCCAGACCCTGGCGACGATCCGCCGCCGGTACTGCTCTCGACGGCGGAGACGTCTCTGAGCTGCGGCTCCCGTCTACATCGATGATTGCGAGTCGCGTGGCGGCCCGGTTCCCGGTATCGAGCGGAAGCTGCAGCAGATCGTCGTCGAGGAAATCAACGACCGGCACGAGGTCATGCTGCGTGCTGGCGGCAAGTACATTGGCGTCGCCGGAGGGTTTCTCGTCGAAGGAGCGCTTCTCGAGCTCCAGGACTACACCGGAGGTCCGGAACAAGTCTTCGCCCTGGATGGCGACAGCATCATCGCTCTGAACGATTCGGTGGATCCCGACGGTGTGATTGTCGTCAGGCGTCGGGATCTCGTCGTCGAAGTGAAGAACGCCGCGGGTGCGAATCGAACGCCGCTCGCACTCGGCGCACGCGATCTCGACGACGCGGAGTTCTGGGATTTCAACTCTGTCGACGGGACTTACCGTGCACCGACGAGCGGGTTCGTACGGGTTCCCGAGGAAATGGATTTCTTTACCGCACTGAATCAAGCCCAGTGGGGCTCCGTCATCCAGATCGCGCCGGGTGAAGTCATCGACCTCAGCGCCTCGGACCAGCTGCAAATCCCTGGCGGCGTAACGATCCGCGGCAACAGGCGCGGCATACAGCCGGGACCAGTATTGACGTCGAAAGGCGCCGGTGACCGCGACAGCCAGTTCATCACAGCCGGTGAATTCGTCAGGATCACAGGTGTGGAGCTCGAAGGACCGTCACGGTCGAAATCCGCAGACATGGGCCACAAAGGATTTCTGGTGGAGAGCCGGCTAGGGGCCGCGATCCTGGATCACAGCAAGTTGTCGAACTTCCCCACTGCCGCGGTAGAGGTGCACGGCGCCGCGCGCGTTGACTGGGCCTGCGGAACGCCGCCCGAGCCGGTCCCGATGGCAGGGTGCAGGTCGTCCGCAACTTCATCCACCACAACGCGATGGCGGGGGTTGGGCTACGGCGTCTCGGTGGGCTGGGACGGTTACGCCGAGATCACCGGCAATACTTTCCTGATGAACCGACACGCGATTGCCGCGGACGGAACGGCGCGATCGGGTATCACGCGTTCTTCAACCTGGTGCTGTCGAACGTGCCGTCATACGACGCATTCCGAGAGGAACAGGCCGATTTCGACATGCACGGCAGCGACGGGTCCGGCGAGCACACCGGCGGCATCGGCGGGGCGAGACATTATGATCGCCCGCAACACGTTCCTCGGCAGCAACCGCCAGAATTCGACCTGCGCGGCAAGTCGTGCGGTCTGGACGTTTTCGAGCGGAACGTCACGGAGCAGAGCCGCGGCGACGGGCTGCGCTGGTAGGTACCTCTCGAGACTCCCGAATGCCTGCCCGAGGAACTGGAGACCGTCACGGAGCGCGTTCCGCACCGCTTCGGCTGCGGTGCCAGGAGTTCGGGCAACGCCCATCCCGCCGTCTGGCTACGAGTCAGGGAGAACGCGTTCGAGGCCAGCGAATCCGACTGCCAAGCTCGGCGTCGGGGACTTCGACGGTGACGGTCGCGACGACCTGTTCCTCGCCACTGGACAGGCGTGGTACTACTCGCCTGGCGGCGTGGTCGAATGGCGACTTTCTGCGCGGGCAGACGGACGGCATCGGATCGCTGCGGTTCGGCGACTTCGACCGCGATGGCCGGACCGACGTGTTCACGAAGCACGGGAACGAATCGTCGTGTCATGGGGCGGCCTGTCCGAGTTCGAGCGAATCAACCAGAGCCATCCGGTCGGCGACTACGCCATCGGCGATTTCGACGGCGATCGCCGCGCCGATATGCTCTCCACCAACGGCAAGCAATGGTTCATTTCCTACGGCGGGGTGAGCCGGTTCGTGCTTCACGCCGACTCGAGCTTCCGCGTCGACAGCCTCCGCTTCGGCGACTTCGACGGCGATCAAGCAAGACCGACATCTTCGGCATCGTGTCGGGGCGATGGCAATGGTGCTCGGCGGCGCCAACACGTGGACGCCCTCGGCCCCCCCCTCGAGCCGGTCGATCGAGACACTGGTCGTCGGCGGATTTCGACGGCGACGGCCGTGCCGACGTCGTCAACTCGCAGAATACCGGTTTGGACATCTGGATCTGGCGGATCTCGCAGAGCGGCCTCACTGGATGGACCACGACTCACCTTGCCGAAGGTCCGCTCTACACGGCTCCAGGAGTCGGCCGTTTTAACGACGCCCCGGGAGCGGACGCGTTGACCTGGGGACTCGGCAACCCGCGCGCGCTGGATATCGTGTCGTCGGCAATCGGCAAGGCGAAGCGCTGGAGCGAGCAGGAGATGAAGTAGAAACTTGCGACGTGCGACGTGCGACGTGCGACGTGCGACGTGCGACGTGCGACGTGCGACGTGCGACGTGCGACGTGCTAGGATGACGCCGATCGGAGGCGTCCATGTTGCGCTCTGGATGGCTGAGTGCGTGCGCGGTGTTCGCGGTCGCGAGTATGGCAGCGATCGCGCAGTCCGAGAAACCGCCGCTCGTTCAGCAGATCCAGGCAAACGGCGCCGACCTTTCCTATGTCGATCAGGGGAAGGGGGCGCCGGTCGTCTTCGTCCACGGCGCCGTCGGCGACCTGCGCTACTGGGAGCCGCAGCGCAGCGCGTTCACCCGGCAGTTCCGGTTCATCTCCTATAGCTACAGGTATCACGGCACCGCCCCGTGGCCGGATGACGGGAAGCTCTACTCCGCCGAACAACACGCGGCCGATCTCACCGCGTTCATTTCAGAGCTCAAGGCCGGACCGGTTCACCTGGTAGGGTTGTCGTACGGGGGCACGCTCGCAGCGATGGTCGCGATCAAGGACCCGCAACTGGTCCGCACGCTCACGCTCGCCGAACCCGGCATCTTCTCGCTCCTTGCCGACACGCCTGAAGGGCAGCAGGCGCTCGACGAGTGGACGAAGGGCGCCGCACCGATGATCGAGGCGATGAAGGCCGGCGACAACGTGAAAGCGACGCGATATCTGAGCGCGCTGGTCACCGGCGGGCCGCCCGACTCCTTCGATAAGTTCCCGCCCGCGTTCCGTCGCGTTCTGCTCGACAATGCTCGGACGATGCCGCTGCTGTTCGCGGCAGCGCCGGCGATTGTCACATGCGAGATGCTGAGTGGGATCAGGACGCCAACGCTGCTCGTCCGGGGCGAACGAACGACCCGGCTGTTTGTGACGATCAACGATGCGGTGGGCCGCTGCATTGCGGGCAGCAAGCTTGTCGTGATCCCGAAGGCGTCGCACACGATGTCGTACGACAATCCCGCCGAATTCAACCGCGTCGTGCTGGAATTCGTCAGCGGCAAGCGGCCGGGCAACTAGCCACGCCAGTTCAGGACTAGCCGCTCACGAGGTTCAGGATGTTGCCATCGGGATCCTTATCCTCCGCCGAGTTCGACTGTATCTACCCCGTTTTGCATCGATTGTGCCGACTCCGCGTGATTGGCTGGGGACAGTGCAGTCACAAGCCGTCCAGGTGAGCAAAGGAGCCTCGATGTCCGCCATTGCGGAGTGGTACGTTCTGCCGGCGTCCCGTATTCCCGAACTGACGTCGTTGTGTCAGGCTTCGAAGGGGTCCATCTTCCGCGCGCCGACGCGCGACGACAACGCATTCTGGGAATACCTCCGCACGCACGCGACGCATGGGGACGGCCTCGATGCGTCGGGATGGATCATGAACCCGCTGCTGGAGCTGCTTCGGGAACGATTCGACGTTCCTGTCGACGAGGCTGAAGGTCATCCGCTTGCGAAGACGATCGGGATCGATACCTTCCTGATCGTCGAACCCAACCTCGCGGATCGATGGATCACCGGGCTGGCCCACGCGATCGCCGATCGCGATGGCCTGAAGACCTACCTGGTGGACTGGTACGACGAGGACGCGGCGCCGACAACAGAAGAACTCGAGCTCCACGTGCGCGGCCTGCGCTACCTGCAGGACGGGATCGCGAAGCTCACGCCGGAATCGGTTCTGCTGCTGTCAATCGGGTAGACCTGCGATCCGCGCGCCGATCAGCGCGGGATCCGCGTCGATCCTTTCAAATCCGCGTGAATCCGCGTCTCAGAGCGAGCCGAGGAACGCGATCAGGTTCTGCCGGGACGAAACGGACAGGCGCTCGAACAGCGCGCGCACCCGCTCGGCTTCGCCGCCATGCCGGCGGATCGCGTCCTCGATCGTCACCGCGCTGCCGTCGTGCAGCAGCGGACGCCTGAAGCGCAGTCCCCACAGCGCGGGGGTCCGGATCTCGCGGTCGGTCGCCGCGCCCTGGGGGATCCCGTCGCCGGTGCTGACGTCGTGCAGCAGCAGGTCGGAGAACAACCGCACGGCCTGGCGATGAAGGACCGGACTCGCATTCGCTCCTGTCGTCAGGACCGGCACGTGGCACCTCGCACAGCCGATGTCGCGGAAGACCAGTTCGCCCGCCTGCTCTCGCGGCCCGCTGTCGCCCGGCGGGAGTGGCGCGAGAAAACGCATGAACGACGCGAAGTTGTCGATACCGCGCCGGCCGGTCCGGCGATCGACCGCGTCCTCGGGGTCCGGCAGCGGGTCGCACGCCTTGATCTGTTCCGGGCGGATCCCGAAGGCGACTTCGGTCTGGAACAGATCGTTGGTGATGCCCATCTCGTTCCGGTAGGCATCCGCGCCGAACGAGAGCAGCGTCGCGTGCTGCGCCTTCCATCCGAAGCGGCCGACGCGCGTCAAGCCGGTTTCTGCGTCCTGAATCATCGCGGCGCGGCCGCTGATGCCGTCACGGTCTCGATCGGATGGATCCTCGAGCGCGCGAATCGTCTCGTCATCGATCGCCTCGACGAGGCCGGCGCCGAACAGCGAAATCGGCGCGCGGCGCGCGATGATCGTCGCCTGCGCGGGGATGCCAGGCTGACAGCCGTGGGTCGGCGTCGAGAAGAGATGCATGAGCGTCTCGCCGCTCGGATCGAACGTCTTGAAGGCGCCGGTCTCGTCGCGGTATCCGGCGCGCACTTCGAGGATCAGCCCGCCGCCGCCGATCGCCGGCACGTTGTGGCACACCGCGCAGCTCGTCGCATTGAACGCCGGGCCCAGACCCTCTTCGGCGGTCTCGACTTCGAGGAAATCGTCGAGTCCGAGCCGGAACTCCGAGAACTCACGCGGCGTGAGTCCCGGCAGCGCGCCGCCCGCGCCCGGCGGCCGATCCTGAGCCCGGACACCCAGCGCGATCGCGAACACGATCGCACAGCATGCAGTGGCAAACGCGCTGATTCCTGCTCGCATGGTTACTTGCCCTTTGCTTCGACGACGATCTCGCCGCGCATGAAGTGGTGTCCGGCGCCGCACATGCGGTTGCATTCGAACTTGAACCGCCCTTCGGCGGTCCCGGTGAAGCGGACGACGGCCTCGCCCTTGCCGCGCTTCGGGATCTCGACATCGATGTCGGTGTTCTCGACCTTGAACCCGTGCGCCGTATCGGCGCTGCGCAGGTGAATCTCCACCTCCTCGCCGACGGCGAGCTTGATGCGCGAAGGTGAAAAGCTGAAGCGCTCGGCCTCGACATTGACCTTGCGCGGCGAGTCCTGTTCGGCCCTCGCGCTTCCCGCAACGAGCGCGGTCAGAACCGAAACGCTTACAGCAGCCGCCCGCAGCAACATCATTCCTCCAGCTTTCATTAGAACCACCAGCCGATGCCGACGTTCAGGCTGCGAGGCAGCCGGATGAACCCGCTCTGGCTCTTCTGACTCGTGTAATCGATCTTGATGGCGACATCGGGGTCCGGATAGTAGGTGGCGCCCAAGATCCACGCGGTCCGGTCGAACTCCTCGAGCGGCACGAACCCCGCGGGCATCCGAAACTGCGTGTCGAAGTTCTCGTAACGCGCGAAGACGGCGGCATCGCGCGCGGGACCCTGGTTCCACACCTGCCAGGCGCCCTCGACGTAGAACCCGCGCAGCTGGCTGGCGACGTTCGGCGACACACCGGTCGTGCGCTCGATAGCTTCGTTCAGCCGGCCGGCGTCGCCGATGCCGACGTGCGCGTACTGCGCTCGCATCTCGGCGCGCCCCAGCCGGTATCGCGCGTCCGCTTCAGCAACCCACACCTTCGTGTCGAGCCGCGGCACGGCGAAGCTCGAATCGCCATACCAGCCGCTGGCTCCGATTTGCAGGCCCGGAACGCTCAGATACTCCACGCGTCCCGAGACCGCGGCGTTCCTGATGTTCGCCTCGGCGCCTTTCTGACGGCCTTCGCGAATGCCTTCCTCGGCCGAGAACTCCAGCGCGTTCAGCGGCGCCAGGACGTAGCCGCGATACCGCAGGCCCGTTCCCACTTCCCCGTGAATGCCCGCACCGACCTCGAACCACGTCGTCGGCACGATCACGGTGTCGACGAACGGCCGCTCGACGCCGTGAAAGACCGGCGGCTCGTGACGCTCGTTGATGATGCCGATTGGCACGAGCACCATCCCGGCCCGCACGTTGAACGCACGGCTGATCAGGAAATCGAGATACGCCTGTTCGAGCTCGAGCTCGCCCGCCTCTTCGAGGCCTTCGACGAATGCATGCTCGACTTCCAGCTCGCCGACAAAGCGGATGCGATCGGTGAACCGGTGGCCGAAGAGCAGCACGAACCGGTGGAAATCGAGGATGGCCGGACCATCGTCCGGGCTGTTCAGGTGCATCTCCATGTAGCCCGACAACGAACTGTTCCTGGCCGGCGGAGGGTCCGCGGCCTGAGACTGGGCGGAGGCCGGATGCGGAAATCCTGCGGAAAACCCTAGGCTGACGGCGATTCCGACGCCACGAATCAGGCTTTTCCAGTGTGCAAAATGTGAATTTTGAAGATTCAAAACTCGGATAAGATACCGCGCAAATCGGAAGAGGTCAACTTCGGGCAGCTACTCCCATCGAAACACTCTCGACGAGACCGCCATGCAGACTCCGAACATTGCTGTCAGCACCGCCACTTCACCCACGTGATTCAGCCAGCCCTCGCCGTGCCAGATCCCCCGCAGGAGCGACACCGCGTAGGTGAATGGCAGCACGCGCGCCAGCAGTTGCAGCGACAACGGCATCGACTCGATCGGCATGAACAGCCCCGACAGGCCGAGCATCGGATAGATGATGAAGCTGCCGATCGGCTGCGCGAAGCGCGCGGTCGGGACCATGCTCGCAATTGGAAATCCGAGGCACACGATACACGCGGTACAAAACAACAACGCGATCGTGAACGACAGGATCGGAACTCCCGGAGCCAGCGGGAAGGACCGCCGGCCGGCCAGGACCATCAACCCAAGCGTCACCATGGTGGACAACAGCTTGACGAGGACGTGAGAGGCGAGAATCGTGTTCGGCCGCAGCGGCGTCGCCCGCAATCGCTTGAGAATCCCGCCCTCACGATAGATCGCGACGATGGCGATGAGCGACAGCACCGAGCTGGAGGCGATGATCAGCGAGGCGAAGATCGGCAGGTCCGCCGAGAGAAACCGCGGCACGTCCGGCGCACCGGCGCGCAGCTCGGGGCCGATCGTCCTCGCCAGCAGGATGAACATGAGCACCGGAATGCCGATGGTGCCGAACACGCCGAGCGGCTCGCGCACGAAGATCTTGATTTCGAGCCAGGTCAGACGCAGCAGTCCGCGCATCATCGTGGTGCAGCCTCAATCGCGAATCGTGTGCCCGGTAACCCTGAGGAAGACGTCCTCGAGCGTCGGCAGCTCGGTCCGGAAGTCGGTGACGTGCATCCGGTGCTCGGCGACACACCCGATCACCTGCGTCACCAGATCGGGCGCGCGCCCTTTGACCGTCACCAGCGCTCCCTCGCGTGTCACGGTGTCCACGTTCGGGAGCGCGCCAAGCCGTTCGGCCGCCGACGAGTCCTCCGTCGCCAGAATCACCGTCTGCTCGGGGCAGTGGCGCCGCACGAGCTCCGCCGGCGTGCCGACGTCGATGATGCGGCCATGATCGATGATCGCCACGCGATCGCACAGACGCTCCGCCTCTTCCATGAGGTGCGTCGTCAGAAGCACGGTCTTGCCGCGATGGCGGATCTCGCGCACCAGCTCCCAGATGGCCCGCCGCGCCTGCGGATCGAGTCCGGTCGTCAGTTCGTCGAGGAAGACGAGCTCGGGGTCGTTGATGAGCGCGAGCGCGATGAACAGCCGCTGCTTCTGGCCGCCCGAGAGCGTCATGAACCAGGCGTTGCGCTTGTCGCTCAGCCCGAGCTGCTCGATCAGCCGATTGCCGTCCGCAGGGTTGCGATACAACGATGCCCAGAGCGCGACGGCCTCACGGACCTTGATGCGCTTCTGAAGCTGCGCCTGCTGCAGCTGCACGCCAATCCGCTCCTGCAGCAGATAGATATCGCGCACGGGATGCAGTCCGAGGACGGAGATCTCTCCGCGATCGGGCGCGCGCAGCCCCTCGACGCATTCCATCGTCGTGGTCTTGCCCGCGCCGTTCGGTCCAATCAGGCCGAAGATCTCGCCTGACTGGACGTCGAACGACACGTCGTCCACCGCGACGGTCCGGCCGTACGCCTTGCGGATAGCTGAGACTCGAATCGCAGGCCGATGCATTGTCGCTGCCGGGTGATTCTGTCATGCTGGGCTCTTCTCACTCATGAGAATCGGCCAACTGGCGCGACTGCGTGGCAAGCAGAGGCCGGCCCTCGCGACCTTCACGGCGCTGCTGGGGGTCGCGGCATTCGTGACGCCACTCTGGGCCGCGGAACCGGATCGCGCGTCGGGGCTGATGCTGCTCGCTGCCGTCGCGGCGGAGCTCGTTTACAGCTTCAGGCTCAAGACATTCTCGGTGCAGCGAAGCGCGTGGGCAAGCGCCGGCCTGACGCTGCTGCTCGCAATAGTGCTCCTCAGCACATCCTGGCTCGCGGCCACCGCGCTGGCGATCTTCGTGGCAGCTCCGTTCGCGCTCGACGCTGCGAGGGGCACCGCCGCCGCAACCCGACATGCCATCTCGGGCAGACCGTTCGTCACCGACGCCCTGGCCGCGCTCGGAAATCTGGCGGCCGTCGTCGTCGTGCTGCTGATCGGGAGGTACGCGCTGAACTGGGTCGTCGGCATCGCCGCCGGCGTGCGGCTGCTGACCGTGACCGCCAACATTACGACCGGCGCCTCCTACTCCGAAGACGACGTCGACGAGAGCGTCGTCGCCGACATCGGTCTCGATCGTCCCGAGATTGCCGAGACGGCCGCGCGGCTCCAGACAGCGGAAATGAATCGCGGGCCGGCCGATCGTGGATGGATCGCGGCGCTGATCACCGTCCTGTTCGCGATCCACGTGAGCCGCATGGGTTTCGATCGGTCCGCGCTCGGCATCCTCTCGCCGCTGGTTGCCGTGATCGGCGACATCTGCGTCGCGCTGGCGCTGACGTTCTTCGTCATCGTTCCTCTCCGCCTCTTCACGCGCCGGGCCACGAGAGGGCTCGAGCGACTCGCGTGGGAGCGCGTCCTCGATGCACCGGCGCGGACAGGGCCCGCCGCGTGGCCGGCGCGGGCGATACGGCTGTGGCTCGAATCGCGGATGCAGTTTGCGATTCGGCTCCGGTCGGCGCGCTATTCGCTGTCGTCCGCGCTGGGCCGCGGTCTCCAGATCGGGCTGCCGTTGACGGCCGTCATCGTCGCGTCCGTCCCGATCTGGGGCATGAGCTGGTACTTCGATACGGAGAACTGGGCGGCCGGCATCTGGAACTCCTGGGCCGCGTCGCGCACGGATACCTGGCGCGCGGCGATGGTTCGCGACGTCGTCGCGTCGGGCCTCACCACGCTCGACGAGCGCGGCTTCATGGTCAAGCCGGACAACTTGACGGGAACCGAGCCGTTCTCGTTCGTCGTCATCGGCGATACCGGGGAGGGCGACGCGAGCCAGCAGGTGCTCAGGGACTCGCTCATCCGGGCGGCCGCCGCGGATGACGTGCGGTTCGTGGTGGTGTCGTCGGACGTGGTGTATCCAACCGGTGCGATGAAGGACTACGAATCGCGCTTCTGGCTGCCGTTCAAGGGGGTCACCAAGCCGGTTTACGCGATTCCGGGCAACCATGACTGGTACGACGCGCTCGAGGGATTCGTCGCGACGTTCTTCCAGCGGGACGCTGCTCGCGTCGCGATGCGCGCCCGCATCGCCGCGGACGGCGGCGTGTCGAGCACCACCGACGAGAAGATCGAGCAGTTCATCGGCCGCGCGGAGTTCCTCCGACGTCAGTACGGCGTTCCGACCGGCGCCCAGGCCGCGTCGTTCTTTCAGCTCCAGACGCCGTCGTTCGCGCTGTTTGCGATCGACACGGGCGTGCTGCGGGGAATCGACTCCGAGCAGATGACGTGGCTGCGCGCCGCCCTCGCCGCATCCCGCGGCAAGATGGTGATGGCGGTGCTCGGCCACCCGTTCTTCGCCGGCGGCCATGACGTCTCGCACGACGACGAAGAATTCACCACGCTGCGCGATCTCCTGCGCGCGCATGGCGTCCGCATCGTCATGGCCGGCGACACGCACGACCTCGAGTACTACGAGGAGCAGGTGACCGGCGATCAGGGTGCGTTCACCATTCACCACTGGGTGAACGGCGGCGGCGGCGCGTATCTGAGCTTCGGATCGGCGCTCGCCTGGCCGTCCCTGCCGGACCTCGCGCAGTGGGCGTACTATCCGAACCAGCACGATGTCGTCGACAAGATTCGCACGAACACGCCGTGGTGGAAGTGGCCGGCATGGGTGTGGACCGACAAGTTCGGCGCCTGGCCCTCGTCGGCCGAGTGGCTGTCCGCGATGTTCGACTATAACGTCGCGCCGTTCTTCCAGAGCTTCGTCGTCGTCACCGTCGATCCCGCGGGGCGCCGGATCACACTCCGGCCGTGGGGCGTCAACGGACCGCTCATGTGGAAAGACTTCGATCGATCGGCGTCGGTGGTGCCCGCCGGCGCTTCGCTCGATGACGTGGTGGAGTGGGTGGTTCGCTAGCGAATCTTCTTGCCGGTGAGTCCTCCGGCAGAGATCTCGGTCACCTTGCCGGCGCTGTCTTTGACAAACCGGATTGGCGGTATCCCCGCGCTCATCGAGAAGTAGCGGTCCTCGGCCTCGGCCAGCAGTTCGAACGTGCCCTGGCCGCTGACCACCAGCGAAAGCTTCCCCTTCTCCAGCGTGACGACCGCGACCCAGTCCGGAAACTGATACTCGCCGACATACGACTGCAGAATCGCCGGCGCAACCGTGACGACCTCGCGCTCGCGCGGCTTGTAGCCGGGCCAACCGGTACTCGGCGGAGATCGCGTTGAGGATCTCGCGCGCCAGTTCCGCGCCGCGATCGCCGTTGGTCATCACCGCGGCGCCGCGCCCGTCCTTGTAGGCGACCAGCGTGCACTTGAAGCCCTCGTTCGAGCCTCCATGCCCGAACTCCTCGCCGTTCAGCCCGAACCCGAGGCCGTAAGACGGCGACGATGGTTGAGGCGACAGCATCAATCGTGCGGTGTCACGGGAAACGATCGTGCCCGGGGCGCCCGACCATGCCTTCTGCATCGCGATCGCGAGCCTCGTGAGATCGGTTGGCGTCGTCCACAACCCCGCCGCCGCCATCTCCGGGTATGTGTGGCGCTTCCCAGCGATCGCTTCGCCATTGCTCCGATGTCCGGTCGCGGCCGAGGCGGCGCGCGCTGACGGCAGCGGCTGTTCGTAGGTGCTGTCCTTCATTCCCGCGGGCGTCAGCACCAGCTCGTGCATGAGATCTGGAAACGGCTTGCCGGTCACGTCGATCATCAGCTGCTGCGCCACGCTGTATCCACCGCCGGAATAGCGGTGACGACTGCCGGGTGGAATGTCGATCTCGATCCGCTTCGAGTTGGACGGGGGTTCACCATTCAGGAGCTGCACCAGTGTCGGCACTTGCTCGCTGGACGCGTATCCGCGGAAGCCGTGCACGGTCAGCCCGGCGGTGTGGCTGAGCAGCCGGCGTAACGTAACCGGCTCCGATTTCGCGAGCTCCGTGTCGGCGACCTTCCACGATCGCAGCCGCGTATTGACCGGCTCGTCGAGCGCCAGCTTGCCCCGTTCGACCAGGATCATGGCGGCCACCGCCGCGACGGGCTTGCTGATCGACGCGGCCTGAAAGAGGGTCGACGGCGTCACGGCCGCGGACGATCCGGCTTCGACGACGCCGTAGCCTCTCGCCCAGGCGAGCTCGCCGTTTTCGAACACCGCGACGCTCACGCCGGGCACTTTGTGATGCGCGAGCCGCTCCGCGATGGTGTAGCGCGGCACCGGTGCGCCCTTGATGACTTGCCCCGGGAGCAGCCCGCTTTCGACCCGCCCGATGCGTGTGGGATCCGTTTCCGTAATGGTGACAGACAGTGCGGCGATGAGCAGGACGACGACGCGACAGAACATCATGCGAACCTCACCATTCGATGGACGACGGAGGTGACGGAGATCACGGATTTTTCAACACGGAGGCGCGGAGCTCACGGAGGTACACGGAGGTGGCCTGTGGCGCCGTGTTGATTGACTCACGCCGGTGAAACGCGCTCCCGATCGCGCGCCATCTCGACGAGCAGCGCCAATGGTCCGACGAGGAACAGCGCGTAATACGGCGCGTGGACGAACTCGAGGAGACGGAAACCGGCTTCGACGGCCGCAACGAGAAACGCGACGAGACACTGGCCGCGGAACGAGCGCACGGTCGTTTTCGGGTCCGTGATCATGAAGAAGATGAAGAGCTGATACATCGGCCCGGTAATCGGCGACACCTCGCTCAGGAACGGGTGACCCGTGACGGCCGCGCGGAGAAATGCGAAGGCGACGAATGACGCCACGTAGGTCAGCGTGATGTGAAAGCGGCCGAGACTGTGGATGATCACGCTGCCGAACGCCCACACCACCAGCATCGGCAGCAGCATGTTGCCCCACTGCACGCTGAGGCCGGCGACCGCATCGGGCGCCAGCACGAGCATCGACACGATGCCGAAGTTCGACGGATTCCAGAGGTGCCGGCCATTCACCCGCAGAACATATTTCGACGTGATCGAGATCGCCGAGCACAGCGCGTACGGCCACACCGCCGGCGAACGCACGAGCATGCCGACGCTGATGCCCGAGATGTACGAGCTGGCGAGATGCGGCCACGCGCCGGCGAACAGGCGCGCGAGCACCAGCTCGACGGCGATCGCGGTCCCGATCGCGAGCGCTGTCCTCGGCCAGCTCTCGAGGAATCCGAACGTGAGCTGACCGACGATCAGCACGACCGTCACGAGGATCGGCGCGAGATACCGCTTGTCGATGCGCGCGAGGCTCAGCAGCGGCAGCCGATCGGTTCTCGTGAGGGTCGTCATGCCGGCTCCTGAACTCGGTGGACCAGACCCGGCTGCGGAGCGGTCAGCTCCTGCGTCTTGCCGGAAGGCCAGCGGATGACCACCTTGTCGATCGAGCGCTGCTGTCCAAGCCCGAAGTGCAGCCGCCGCTGATTCTGGGCGCAGAAACCGGATCCGCCGGAAACTTCCTGTACCTGCCGGCGGCCACCCCAGAACACTTCCACCTGCGCGCCAACCGCGCTCCGGTTGCTGCACGGCGTCGTCTTGCCGTCGCGGCAGCCGCCTTCGAGATCGAACGCGATCCACTGCCGCTCCGGCGCGACGTCATTCTTATAGAGCAGCAACGGGCCCCGCTGGTTCGCGACGATCGCGTCGAGCGCGCCGCGGCCGCGGAAATCCGCGAGCGCGATCGCGCGGCCGTCATAGCGATCCGTGACGCCGACCATCTGCGCGACCTCGACGAAGGCGGCCGATCCGTCGTTGATCCAGACCCTCTTCGGCTGGTACCCGCCCAGGCTGCGCGTGCCCATCGCCGGCCAGTTCGACGCGTCCTTGATGATCACCTCGTGGCCGCCGGCGACCTTCGAGAAGTCGTACCAGTAGCTCTCCTCCCGAGACGCGGACACGTATCCGTTCACGAGGTAGAGGTCCAGAAACCCGTCGTTGTTGAGATCGCCGAACTGCGCGCCGAAGCTCCAGCCGCCGAGATCGACGCCCATCGCGCGCGCCATGTTCTCGTACTTCGGCACGCCGCGCGATTCTCCCGCGGGAACCCAGAGATTGTTTCCCTGGAGCAGAATGCCTTCCTCCGAGATGTTCGACACGTAGATGGCGAGCTTCCCCTGATTCAGCACGTCGCCAGCCGACGCGTTCATCCCGCTTTTCGGCGCGTAGCCGACGCCCGCGTCGCGGCCCACTTCGCGAAAGTGTCCGCGCTCGTTGATGAACAGCTCGGACACGCCATAGTCGTTGGCGATGAACAGATCCGGATAGCCGGTGCCGCGCAGGTCCGCGGCGACCGCGGCGAGCGCCCAGCGAGTGGAGGTCAAACCGACCCTGGCGCTGACTTCCTCGAAGCGTCCCTGGCCGAGATTGCGATAGAGATACTTGCGGCCGCCGTTGTTCGCGTACTCGAAGCTCTCCGGCATGATCTTCGTGTCGGCGAGGTTCCAGAGGTTCAGCTTCTCGGCGTAATAGCCGCCGAGAAACAGATCGAGCCGGCCGTCGCGATCGTAGTCGAGCCAGATCGCGGTGTTGACGTTCGCCCACGGAATCAGCGACGTGGTGTCGGTGACGCGCGTAAACCCGCGTCCCTGCTCGTTCCTGAAAAGCTCGGGGCGTCCCCATTTGTAGAGGAAGAGATCCTCGAACCCGTCGTTGTCGTAGTCGCCGAAGACCGCGCCCATCGACACGCCGGTCCCCTGCTGGTTGAGGTCCGCCACGCCGAATCGCGCCGCGACCTCCTCGAACGTTCCGTCGCCGCGGTTGCGATACAGACGGTTCTTCGATCCTTCCCTGCTGTTGGTGACGTAGAAATCGGCGTGTCCGTCGGCATCGACGTCGGCGACGGCGACTGCCGCGCCCATCGAGGCCACCTGCGGCATGATGTGGCCCAGCTTCGCGTCGAGTGTCGGCCCTTCGTGGATGAACTCGATGCCGGACGCGCGCGACGATTCGGTCATCCGGAAGCCGTAGCGCGCGTCGGATGCGTCCGCGGCGGCCGCCGAAGACGCCGCGCGATCGCCGGCACGGCGGATCAGCGCGGGCGTCGCGAGCATCGCGACGAACACGACGACGAGGGCGGGCCGGGCATACCGCGTCATTGACAGAAGTCTTCAGGGACGATCGGGACCGATCTTAACGCGAAGGGCATCCCGCGGGGCTGACGGTGAGACGAACCGCGTATGGTAGTGCTCCCAGTCCCCTTTGTGCCGGAGGTAGACGGGATCGTCTTCGAGGCGGCCGGACCCGCGCGCGTACGCCGGTGACTGGTGGGTCGGCAGCGGCAGCACCGTGCGTGACGCAACGGTGTTGTAGTCGCCATCCTTTTCCCAGCCGTCGCCGACCAGCACGAAATCGCGCACGACGCCCGGTTGCGGCGGCGGCACTTCGGGGAACGTCACGCGCAGCTCGTCGCCCGCATTCATGATCACATAGCGATCGTCAACGATCTTCAGCAGCTCACGGACATCGCCAAAGCGCGTGTGGAAACCCTCGAGATCGCGCCAGCGGGCCGCGACACCTTCGACCGTATAGTCCGGACGTTCCGGCGTGCTCGCGTCCTTCTGCGCCGTCGCCGAAAACCCGCGGTAGCGCAGATCCGCCGCTTTCAAACCAAGCTTGCGCGGGATGACATGCAGATCGGGCCGGCCTACCGCCCAGCCAAGCCGATCCCAGAAGATCTCGAGATTCGTGCTCAGACGGAGCCGTCTGGGCCCGCTTCCGGTAAAGATGCCGCCGAGATCGATCAGGACGGTCTTGTCCTTGCCGGCCGGGAAGCCGAGGCCGGTTCGTACCTGGCGGAATCGTCCGTGCGCGTCGGCCACGTGCAGCGACAGCCCGGACGGAGGCGCGTGACTGCCCTGCCCAAGCGCAACGTTGATCGAACTGTCGGTAGGATGTACCCACCCCTGCGCGATCAGCCAGAGTGGCCCCTTGCGCGGCGCATCCGCCGGCAGCTCGACCTCGACGTAGTGCTCGCGCGTCACGCCCTGATATCGTCCGCGGCCCGCGAAGTCCAGATGCCGGTCGTCACGGGTCCGGACGATCTCGATCACGTCGCGCCCCTGGTCGTCGCGAACGCTGGCGAAATTCTGAACCGGCGCGGTGGCGATGACGCCCAGCCGCGGCGGCGGAACCGCGAAGCGCTCGTCGACGAACACTTCGGTTCCTTCGGGGTGATCCACCACCAGCAGCGAGACGAGATCGAAAAAGTGCGTCTCCCAGAGATCCGCGGTGATCCGCAGATCGTATTCACCGTCGCGCGCGGCCAGTTGATCCCCGCGAACCTTCACCCAGTCTTCGGTCATCTGCACGTCGGCGGTCGCCTGCGCGTTGATCCGGAGGCCGAGCGGCGAACGCCAGATGAAATCCGTGACGAACCGCATTTCTTTTCCATTCCACGCGAAGAGCCACGGACACGACCCCTTGAGCCGCTGGCTGGCGCCGACGACGGTGTTGGACGCCAGCTCGAACTCGGATTGCAGGAAGCCGTTCGGCCAGGTGATGCGCGCCACTTCGGCGACGGTCGCTTCGCCGAGGCCGAAGTGCACGACCGGCGCGGCGATCACCTGCTTCTGCACGTGAAGCCCGGTGCGCACCTCGATCTCGCCGCCGATGCCGAACGAGTTGATGCGCTGGTCGCCGGTCGCGGTGACCGCGCGGGGCCGCAGCGTCTGCCAGCGATACGGCTTCTGACCCTTTACCCGCACCACGCGTGCGCCGTCATTTGCGAACGCGATCAGTTCGAGCCGTCCATCTCCGTCGAGATCCGCCGCCGACATCGCCGCGCCCGGCAGCACGCGCGCATCGAGCGCGCGAAACGTTCCGCCCGCGCCGCCAAGCGCGACGCGAGAAGCGCTGGCGCTCGAGATCACCAGATCGCCCGCGCCGTTGTTGTCCAGGTCCGCGACGAACAGCCGCGCGGCGCCGGCGGCGATTCCCGCCGGCGGGTCCACTTTCGTGAGGCGGGCCGCTTCGAAGCGCGAAGCGGTCTCGTTGTACGAAAGCCGCACCACGGTTCCATCAGGCGCCGCGCCGATGACGTCGAAGAGGCCGTCGTTGGTGATGTCCGCTGCGGCAATCGCCGCCACCCGTCCGAAGTCCTGCGGCACCTCGCGCTCGCGGAACTCGCCCCCGCGCAGGTTGAGGAACACGCGAAGCGCGCCCTGGTCGTCGAGCAGCGCCGCATCGGGCACACCCTCGCCGTCGAGATCGGCCCACACGAAGCCGCGAACCCGCGCCGCCGCGGCGAACGGCGATTGCGCGGTGAAGGTGTTGTCGCCGTTGTTGCGCAGCACCACGGGCGGACCATCACGTCGGCCCACGACGAGATCGAGATCCCCGTCGGTGTCGACGTCGGCGGGCCAGACGCCATGCGCTGGTGCGCCAATCACGTCCGCCGGCAGCTTCGCTTCAGAAGTGACCTCCGAAAACGCTCCCTTGTCGTTCTGCCTGAAGATCTGGACGCCTGCCGCATTCGCGATCGCGATGTCCGTGCGGAAGTCGTAGTTCAAATCGGCGGCCGCCACGGCATCCGGCACAAAGGAGTCGATGGCTGCGGCCGGCAGCGTCACCACCGGTCCAGTCGCGAGACGCAGGCCGCCCGAGCCGAGCGTCGCAATCGCGGGTGGCCGCTCCCCGGTCAGCCAGACAGCGCCCGCCCAGCGTGTGCCCGACGCGGACACGGCCGGCTGCGAATCGATCGCAAACGCGATCTGCTCGTCCGCCGGCGCCGGCTGCGCCTCCGGGTTGCGCAGCGTGATCAACCGCATGACCGGCTCGCCGACCTCGGCGCGCGGTGTGCTCACCTCCGCGAACGCGGCCCGATACTCCGGCTCCGCGATCAGAACGTTCTTCAGAAAGATGACCGGCGTCGTCGCGGCGGTGACGTTGCCGCGCGCCGCGTCGCGCACGGCCTGCAGCCGCTCCCGCGCGGGGGCTGGCCAGGACGACGAGCGCTGCCCCAGCGCATCGAGCGCCTTCGAAAGGCCGCCGGTATCGCCGCGTTTCGCGGCCAGGCGCGCGTGCTCGAGCAGCGCGGCCAGATTCCCCGATCGAGTGGCCAGCGATTCGAGGAGCCGCTGCGCCTCCGCTTCGTTCTGTGCGCCGCCGAGGCGTTCCAGCTCGAGCGCGAGCGCATACGGGCTCTTCAGATCGTTCGGGTCCAGCTCGATCGCGCGCCGCCAGCGGCGGACCGATTCGTCGAGGTTCCCTTTTCTGCTCGCCGCGAGCGCCAGCAGTCGTTCAATCGCGGCGTTGCGCGGCGCCAGCGACGACGCCTTCGCAAGCCGTTCGCCGCCTTCATCCAGTTGCTGCTGACGCAGCAGAAGCAATCCCAGGTTGGCCCAGCCTGCCGCCTCTTGCGGCACGAGCTGCACGAGACGATCGAGTTCCTGCCGCGCGAGCACGTCCTGGCTCGTCTGCATCGCCGCCAGCGACACGTAGAACGCCGTAACCGCCTGACGATATGTCGCTTCTGGAACCGCCGGCTCACGGCGGCACGCAACCGTCGTCGTCACGGTAATTGCAACGACGGCAAAGAGGAGCGATCGACTCATGAGCGGGACGAACCCTGCGATTCGCTGAAAGCGTCTATCCACGTGTACGTGCACCTACTTCTTACTTCTAACTTCTAACTTCTAATGGGCCAGTATATGCAGACACGCAAATTAGGGCGACAGGGACTGGTTGTGTCGGCGATGGGCCTCGGCTGCATGGGGATGAGCGAGTTCTATGGCACCGCCGACGAGCCCGAGTCGATCGCGACGATTCATCGGGCGATCGACCTCGGAATCACGTTCCTCGATACCGCTGACATGTACGGGCCGTTCACGAACGAACAGCTCGTCGGCCGCGCCATCAAAGACCGGCGTGGCGACGTGGTTATCGCCACCAAGTTCGGCAACGAACGCAGCCCCGACGGAAGCTATCTGGGAATCAACGGCAGGCCTGATTACGTCCGCCGCGCGTGCGACGCCTCGCTCAGGCGGCTGGGGATCGATCAGATCGATCTCTACTATCAGCATCGCGTCGATACGACGGTCGCGATCGAAGACACCGTCGGTGCGATGGCCGACCTCGTCAGCCAGGGCAAAGTCAGGTTCCTCGGTCTGTCCGAAGCGGCGCCCGCGACGATCCGCCGCGCGCATGCTGTTCACCCGATCAGCGCGCTGCAGACCGAGTATTCACTCTGGACGAGAGACGTCGAGGAGAACGGCGTGCTCGACACCGTCCGCGAGCTGGGCATCGGATTCGTTGCGTACAGCCCGCTCGGACGCGGCTTTCTGACCGGGCGATTCCAGCGCTTCGAAGATCTTCCGGAAGACGACTACCGCCGCAAGAACGCGCGCTTCCAGGGTGAGAACTTCCAGAAGAATCTCGATCTGCTGCACGAAGTAGAAGCCATCGCGCGCGAGAAGAAGGTCGCCCCGTCACAGCTGGCGCTCGCGTGGGCGCTGTCGCGCGGCAACGACATCGTGCCGATCCCGGGCACCAAACGCGTGAAGTACCTCGAAGAGAACGCTGCCGCGACTCAGATCAGGCTCAGTGATGACGATGTGCGCCGGCTCGAGCACGCCTTCCCGGTCGGCGTGACGGCAGGCGATCGGTACCCCAACATGAGCGTGGTGAATCGCTGAAGCTCATTCGTAACGGAGGGCGGCGATCGGGTCGACCGCGGTTGCGCGCCGCGCGGGGACCAGGGCGGCGAGCACGGCGATCACGGCCAGCAGCGTGGACATCGTCGCGTAGACACGCCAGTCGGAGGGTGCAACGCCAAACAGCAGTGCCTTCAGGGCACTGCCGAGCAGCCACGCGATCGCGAGGCCCGGCACGAGGCCGGCCAGAAGCAGCGAGCGGACCTGGCGCATGACGAGCGCGGCGACCTCGATGCGCCGCGCGCCAAGCGCCATGCGAATGCCAATCTCCCTGGTGCGCTGCGCAAACGTATACGAGATGACGCCATAGACGCCGACCGCGGCAAGCAGCAGGGTCAGCGCGCCGAGGACAGAAACGAACGAGGCAGTGATCGTGTGCGGCGCGGTCACGTGGCCGATCAACGCTTGCATCGTGAAAACGCGGGAGAGCGGCTCCGCCGGATCCAGCGCCGTGACCGCGCTGCGTACGGTCTCCACCAGCGCTTCAGGGTCGCCGGCGGCGCGGACCACGATCGTCATGTCGCGAGTGGGGCGCTGCGCGTACGAAACGTAGATCTGCGGCTCGCCCGAGTCGCTGCTCTCGTAATTCTTCACGTTGCCGACGATGCCGACAATCGTCCAGAGATCCTGGGACGAAGGTCCGAGCAGCAGCGTGCGTCCGATCGCGGGGCGGCCGTCGAAGTACCGGCTCGCGAGCGTTTCGTTGATCACGGCGACCTTTGCCGCGTCCGCAGTATCGCTCTCGTCCACGAACCGGCCCTCGATGGTTCGAAGCCCGAGAGTCGCCGCGTAGCGTGGTGTCACCGCGTTGATGGCCGCAAACGGCACGTCCTTCGTTGCCGGATCCCTGCGGCCGTCGACGAAGAACTCGAGCGACCCGCCGGCGTTGCTGAACGGCACGAGTGTCCCCGACGCAGCGCTCTCGATTCCCGGACGTCCATTGAGGCTTGCCGTCAATCGCTCGTAGAAGTCGCGCGATGCCGGGCCGTCCCGATACCGTTCTTCATCGAGCTCCAGGCGGAACGTCAGCAGCCGTCGTGTATCGAACCCGAGATCGGCGGTGCTGAGGTTGCGTGCGCTCCGCACCAGCAGCGCGGAGGAGATGAGCACGCCAAGCGCGAGCGCGATTTCGAAGGCGACCAGTCCGCTGCGCAGCCTCCCGGCCGCATAGCTGGTCGACGTACGGACCGATCCGTCGCGTAGATCGCTGTTGAGATCGGCCCTCGAGCCCGTCCAGGCGGGCAGGAGCCCCGAAACGATTGCGCAGACAATGCCGATCGAGATTGCAAACAACAGAACCGCGCCGTCGATCGGCAGCACACCGTAATTCCGCAGATACCCCCTGTTGTCCGCCGGAATGGAGTTCGTCATCCAATTGGTCCCGTAGAACGCCAGGGCGACGGCGATGGCGCTGGCGATCGAAAAGAGCACGATGTGCTCCACGAGCCATTGCCGGACGATCCTCGCCCTCGACGCGCCGAGCGCCAGGCGTACCGCCATCTCGTGCCGGCGATCGGTTGCCCGCGCAAGCATGATGTTCGTGACGTTCACGCACGCGATCAGCAGGAAGCATCCAACCATCGCGAAGAGGACGGGCACGACGAAGCCCGCGTCATGGTGCAGACGGACCTCGTCGGCCAGCGTCAATATGCGCACGCCCCGGCTGGCGTTCGTCTGCGGATAGGTGTCGCTCAGCCTGCGCGCTATCCCGGCGAGCTCACCCCGCGCCTGTTCGATCGTGTATCCGGATCGGAGACGACCGACGCCGGTCAGCGACCGGGTCTGCCGGTCGGCCGCCTCGCTTGGCGAAAAAGCGAGCGGCGTCCAGACGTTGATTGGGCCCAGCAACGTGAAGTGAAAGTCATGCGGGAGCACGCCGACAACCGTGTAGGCTTCGCCGTCGATCCGTATGCTGCGGCCGATGACGCCGGGGTCCGACTGGAACCGCTCCCGCCAGAGACCCTCTCCCAGCACCGCGACATGATGACGGTCAGCTTCGACGTCCACGGGCCCGAAGACCCGGCCGAGCGCCGCTCGGGCGCCAAGGACCGCGAAGAAGTCGGGCGTGACCTGAGCGCCCCTCACGCGATCGGCGCGATCGCCGCCGGTCAGGCGCACGTCTCCGCGGCGGTAGGCGGCAAGGCCCTCGAACGCGTGCGCCTCGCGCTGCCAGTCCAGAAAGTCAGCCGTGCTCAGCACTCTCGAATCGCCCGTCCTGATGTCCATGCCACGCACGTCGGCGAGGGTGTCGGGACGTTCGAACGGCAGCGGATCGAGGATCCACGCTTTCAGCATGCTGAACATCACCGTCGGACCGGCGATGCCGAAGGCGAGGGTCACCACGGCGACCAGCGCTATTCCAGGACTGTGGCGCAGCGTGCGCACGGCATATCGCAGATCCTGGCCGAGCGTGGCCGCGGCGGGAATCCCGCGCTGATCGCGGTAGTGCTCCTTCAGCGGTTCCACGCCGCCGAGCTTCACCAGCGCCGCGCGCCGCGCGTCATCCGGCGACATCCCCGAGCGGATGTTCTCGTCGGTGTGGATCTGGATGTGGCTCTCGATCTCCTCTGCGAGATCGCGCTCGCGCCGCCGCCGTACACAGCGGATCGAGAGCGCGCCACAGCCACCCGCGCGCCCGGCTCACGAGACTTCCCCGCCGGAAGTCAGGAACCGCGCGAGAATCGCGGTCGTCTGCTCCCACTCCGCCGTTGTCGCTCGCAGCTGCTTCTGGCCGACCCGCGTCAGCCGGTAGAACTTCGCCTTGCGGTTGTTCTCCGACGTGCCCCAGGACGAGGTGATATACCCCTCCTGTTCCAGTTTCAGCAGCGCCGGATACAGCGTCCCGTAATTGACGGACAGCAGGTTGCCGCTCGTCTGTTCGATCCGCCGCCCCAGCCCGTAGCCGTGCAGCGGGCCCATGGTGTCGAGCGTCTTCAGCACCATCAGCGCGAGCGTGCCCTGCCAGACGTCGGTCTTCTTGCCCATCATCGCTCCTATTGGCTAGCCATATGAGGCTGCCACATCTCCTATGGGAACGCAATATGAAGTTTCGTCGCCTCGGCCGGTATGATGGGCGCCCACAGCCGACGGAGAGGATCAATGCGTGCATTGGCGGTGTTTCCCGCTCGCCGGGAGTTTCGGATCGTCGACGTTCCAGCGCCGGTTCTGAAGAACGAAGCTGACGTGATGATTCGGGTGCGTGAGGTCGGCATCTGCGGCACCGACCGCGAGATCGCGGCGTTTCACTACGGCACCCCGCCCGAGGGATCCGAATCGCTGGTGATCGGACACGAAGCACTCGGCGAAGTGCTCGAGGTGGGGCCGGCGGTCCGCACTCTCAAACCAGGCGACCTGGTGGCGATCACGGTCCGCCGCCCGTGCACCGAGAAGAGCTGCCCCGCGTGCCGCGCCGAACGTCAGGATTTCTGCGTGACAGGGCGCTTTCGTGAGCGCGGGATCAACGAAGCCCACGGCTTCATGACCGAGCTCGTCGTCGAAGACGAGCGCTATCTGGTGCGCGTGCCGCCGACCATCAGGGATGTCGGCGTGCTCGTCGAGCCACTGACGGTGGTCGCCAAGGCTTCGATAGAGCTGGGGACGATCATCCGCCGGTTTCCGTGGGAGCCGGTGGGCGTGCAGGCACTTGTGCTCGGCGCCGGGCCGATCGGCCTGCTGGGTGCGATGATGCTGGAAGCGCGGGGCATGCAGACGGTGGTGTACTCCCGCGAGCCGGCCGAGAGCCCGCGCGCCGAGCTGGTGCGCTCGATCGGCGCCCGATACGTGTCCGCGGACGAAACGCCGCTGAACGCCGTCTCTTCGCTGGGCCCTTTCGACCTCGTGTTCGAGGCAGCGGGCAACGCCCGGGTCGCGTTCGGCACGCTCGATGCGCTGGCGCCGAATGGCGTGTGCATCCTCAGCGGCATTCCCGGCGGACAGTCGCCATTCGAGATCGATCTGAACGGCATCATGCGCAACATCGTGCTGAAGAACCAGATGATCTTCGGAACCGTCAACGCCTCGCGCTCGACGTTCGAGGCATCAGTGCGTGAGCTCGAGCGGTTCATGACGATCTTCCCGGACGCCGTCAGGCGCCTCATCACACACCGGGTCAGCCTCGAAGAGACTCCAGACCTGCTGCGCCAGGCGAGCGGCATCAAGCAGGTCGTGGTGGTGGCAAGCTGACGTCACAGCTGAAACACGAGAAACACGCCGCGAAGGTCAGCGTTACTCGCGGGTTTCGTCATGATCGGCTCGTGGCCGAACGCCTGCTCGAAGTTCGGGTTCGCGACGAAACAGGCGGCGCGCCAGCCGCTGAAGCGCGCCAGGGCGCGGCCCATGTCGGAGTAGAGCGCGAGCAGCGTCGCTTCGCCGCGCTCGGCGCCGATGCGGACGCCATAGGGAGGGTTGAAACAGAAGACGCCCGGCTTCATGTCGCGCGCGGCGGGCAGCATGCGCTCGATGTAATCCGGAGTCAGCCCTCGGACGTCATGCTGTCCGACGACGATTGACCTCTCGTACGCGGGACCGGTCAGCCCGGCGGCGCGAAGGTTCCCCACCATCGCGGAAATGCACTCCTGATCGGCATCCAGCGCGACGATGTACGGCACTGTCCCCGGGAAGAGGTCGGGCGCTTCGTGGGGCAGATCCGTGAACGCGTTGAGACGGCGGAGCGGGAGGTCCGACGGACGACGAATGGCGGCGCCCACCGCGAGGCCGGCCGCCTCGATTGCGATCGTGGCGCCTCCAGCCATGGGATCGACAAGAGGCTCGCTACGCGCGTCCCACCGCGACAACATGATCAGCTGCGCCGCCATCGTTTCGCGCATCGGCGCAGGTCCTGCGGCCACGCGCGCGCCACGGCGATGCCGCGCGCCGCCGCCAATGTCGATGCCGACTACCGTACGCCGCGCTTCAGGCATTCCTGCACGGCGCACGACGAACACGACGTCCGGCGAGTCCTCGTCGACTTCGGACGCGACGCCTCGAGACGCCAGGGCCCCGACAACCGCGTTCTTGACAACGCCGCGGAGCTGGAGCGGCGAAGCCTCGAAGTCGGAAGCGGGACCGACCTCGACCGAGAGGCGCAGGTGCGGGCCTCCAGGGAGCCGGTCGTCCGACGAGAGCGCGGGCAGGAGGTGGTCGAAGAGGGGCTCGAGCCGTGTCGCAGCGCTCGACCAGAGGTCCCAGGAGACTCGCGACGACGTCCGATGGTGGCATGCCGCGACCCATGCGACGCGTGCGTCGAAGGGATAGAGCAGCGTCGATTCCCCCTCCCGTTTCGGCTTCTCGACGCGCACGTCGAACGGCGAGCGCATCACGAGACGCTTCAACTCCGCCTCCATGACCCGGTTCGCGCCGCCGGAACCCGTCAGGCGCAGCTCGTTGCAGCGTCGCGCGCTCACGCGTCGCCCTCGCGAAGTACCGCCTTCTTCATCGCGGCCGCGGAGTCGCGACGGAAATTCGCCTGCAGCGCGCGCACGATCGGCTGTCCGAGCCGCGCCAGCGTGGCACGCGGCCTCGATGTTGCGCGAATCCGATACATGACCTCATCCGTGCCGGGATCCAGGAACACCTCGAACAGCTCCTCACCCGCCTCCGCATGGTTCGTCAGCGTTCCGTACGCGAAGCCGAATCGAACGCCATCAGTCGGCGAGCCCACCGTGTAGACGACGCGGCACCCGTTCAGCGACCAGAATCCGAAGTGGCGGATCAGCACCGCGACGATGGTTCCAACCGCCACCGGCGCGCGGCGCGGAAACAGTTCGGCCCATCCAAGGTTGAAATGCGACCAGGTCAGCAACGCATCTCGTGCGCGCTCGAAGTCCGCCGTTCCCTTGCCGATTGGAACCAGCATCTCATCGAGCGCGTACCCAGCCGCCTCGCCTTTGACGATGCCAACAGGGCCGTACCAGAGCTGCAGCTCGCGCGAATCGTCCAGGAAGCGGTCTACTGCTCGTTGCGACGGGCGGTGAACAAAGAACATGAATCCCGAGGAACTAGAAGTCGATTAGCGCATCGACGTCTTCGCGAGGCCATGGCCGCCGATCGGCACGGTCTCCACTCTGTTGCTGAACCCTGCGATGAGCGGCCTTGCCTTCGTGATGGTCGCCTGTACGGCCGGCAGCGAGAGCGATGCCTTATGGCTCGCCGCGCTGTCCCAGACCTCGGTGATCCACAGCGCTTCGGCGTCGGCTGGATCGGTGGCAATCACGTAACTCAGACATCCGGGCATCGACTGGGTGGCCTCCAGCAGCATCGAGGCGAGCGCATCCCGCTGCCCTGCCACCGCGGTCATCTTTCCGATTAGTCCATACATGGTTGCTGCACTCTCCGTTGCTGGCACGCCTGGTGCGCTACCTCACTTCCGTCAGCCGTATCGACTCCCCGACACGACGGAACGCATCCTGAAAGGCGGCCGCATCATTCTCCGGCACGAGGGTCAGGTAATAGAAAAGACTCCCGTCGACGAGAAACGTCGTGTAGACGACGATGCGCTCTTTGCCGCCGAGCGGTGACGGGTTGACGAGCGGCGTCACGATTGCCGAGCGCTGGGAGATCCGCGTCGCCTGCTGCTCGCCGGCTTGGCGCAGCTCGGGATTGTTCTGCGCGACAGCGTTGAGCCAGGCGTTTGTCGCTTCCTGCAGATCGCGGGAAGCCGCTTTCGCGACGCCGAATTCGATGCCGTGGCTGAATACGGTCTGGCCGTCGAGCTGACCGTAGCCGTTCTCCGGGACGACTTTGATCGCGCTCTTCGACGCCAGGCTCGTCCAGTTGGACGGAACCGAAGCCTCGAACACCTTGCCGCCGGTGATGTCGCGATACTGCGTCGACGGCGCGCGGCACCGGCTGGCCCGGCGTTCCCACCGACTGAGGGCCCTGGCTGCCGCTCGGCGCGTTCGCGCGCGCGACCTCACTCATCGTCTTTGCAGGGGGCAGCGACGCAAACGTCGTCTTGACGGTCTGGAAATCGCGGACGTCCGCGCGATCGGCGATCGTCAACAGCTCCGCTTCGCGGTTGATGTACTCCGTCCTGTTCCCCGGGTTCGGATGGCTGCTCAACCACTGAGGCGCGCCGCCGCCGCTTCTCGACTCGCGTTCGATCGTCTCGAACATGCGCGCGAGGTCGCGCGGGTCGTAGCCCGCGCGCGCCATGATCTGGGCGCCCAGGAGATCCGCCTGTTTCTCGAAGTCGCGGCTGTACTTCAGGAGGAGCGTGCCAAGCCCGAACTGGCTGCCCTGGGAGATCGCCGCGCCCGCGGCGCCGCCCACCGCGGCGCCGCCGATCGCCCCGGCAATCTGGCCAAGCTGCAGCCAGGGATTCTGCGCTTTCGATGCATTGGCCGTCCCATGCCGCAGCAGCACGTGCGACAGCTCGTGCGCCATGACGCCGGCGACCTCGCCTTCAGCTGCAGCGGCGTCGAACATGCCGCGGTGCACGAACATCGGACCGCCGGGCAGCGCGAAGGCATTGATCTCTTTCAGGTTCACCGGCGTGAACGAGTACTCGTAGACCGGTTGCTTTAGCTCCGGTGGGCCGGCGGCCACCAGCCGATCGCCGAGCGCCGACAGGTAGCGGGTGATTCGCTCGTCCTTGATCACCGGGTACTGCTTGAGAACTTCCGCCGCCGCTTCCCGTCCGAGCTGGACGTCCTGCTCGGGCGTGTACTTGTTCTTCGGCAGCTTTATCGCTGTCTGGGCGAGGAGCCCTGTCGCTGATACACACGCCGCAACGATCACTGCAGCTGCGCGCACGGATGGTGAGCTCGTCGCCACGGTATGCTCCTTCGCTCGGGGGTCCGGCCATTTTACTGCGGGCGAGTCGAGACGGACTCCTTGCCTGCCAATCGCGCGCCTCATTGCGCTAATGATAGGATGCCGGGCGGAGGATCACGAATGAAGAAGCTGGTCGTAACGGCGGCGCTGGTTGCACTCGCGCTCGTTCCGCTGCAGGCGGACCTCACCATCGTCCAGACGATGACGATGGAGGGGCCGATGGCGGCGATGGCGGGTGGTCAGATGCCGACGATCACGATGCGCATCAAAGGTACGAAGTCGCGGTCGGACATCGCGTCGCCCAGCCTCAACATCGTCTCGATTGCCGACCTCGCGCAGAACCAGGTCGTCATCCTGAACGCGCAGACCAAGACCGCGCAGGTGATCACGCCGGAATCGGCCGCCGCCGGCCGTGCGAAGCTCGACCTGCCGAACATCGACGCGTCGTTCAAGCCCACGGGCAAGTCGCAGACGATCGACGGACAGCTCTGTCACGAGCATCTCTTCGCGATGACGCTCAACATGTCGGAGATGGGCAACCAGAGCCAGATGCCGCCGGAAGCCGCCGAGATGATGAAGGGCGTCATGATGGTGATGAACGGGTCGATCTGGCTCGCCAAGGAGGCGCCGGGCACCTCCGAGTACACCGCTTATATGAAGTCGGTCATGAGCTCAGGCCTGTTCGGGGCGATTTCGGGCATGAAGCCCGGGGCGTCGAGCGGCGGCATGGAAAAGCTGATGGCGGCCGCCAGCTCCGCGCCGGGCCTTCCCTATCTCACCGAGATCACGATGACGATGGAGGGCACCGGCCCGATGGTCGACGCGATGAAGCAGATGGGGCCGATGAAGATGATCCAGAAGCTCAGCTCCGTCAGCACCGACGCGATCGCCGACGACCTGTTCAAGATCCCCGAGGGCTACACGATTCAGAAGTAGCCGTCCGCCCAACGCTCCGGACTGAAGTTCGCCCGCATCGCCGCCGATACGGGGGGAATGCGACTGCATCTTCGCCAGCTGGCTGGCGCCGCGTTCATGGCTGGCGGGATCGTCCTGATCGCTGCACCCGCAGCCGCTCAGAGCATCGGGATCGGCGGCCGCTTCGCCTGGGTGAAGGCGGACACCGATCTCGAGGACGACTCCGTCAGGTTTGTCGGCGGCCACATCCGGCTCAATCTGTCGGGGAGCCTGGGCGTCGAGGTCTCGATGGACTTTCACAGCGAGGACCTCGAACTTCTGAACCAGAAGGTGAAAGAACGCCCGATCCAGGCGTCGCTGCTGCTGAAGCTCGCATCCGGCTCGTTCCAGCCGTACCTCCTCGGCGGTCCTGGCTGGTACAAGCGCAGCGTCGAGCCGCTCGAGGGGCCGGCAGAAGATCTCGAAGTAACCAGCACCGAGTTCGGCTGGCACGCCGGCGGCGGGCTCGAGGTCGTCATCGGCCGTCATTTCGGGTTCCACGGCGATTACCGCTACACGTTCCTCGACTTCGGCGACGATGACGATGACGACGACGGTGGGGGGATTGGAGGCCTGCTTCCGAGTCTTCCCGGTCACCGCGGATCGATGTGGACGGTCGGAGCGACCCTCTATTTCTGATCCCTGAGCCCGCGCTTCACCCCTTCCAGCCTCGCGTGTCGTCTTTTTGCCGGCCCTTACGCCATGTCAGATGCGGGCGGATAGGCCACCCGGCGATTACGACACGGAGGACACGATGCCACACCACCGATTGCCCGCTACCGCGGTCCGCGCGGCGCTGGTTCTACTGATCCTGGGCGGCGCCGCGGCCGACGCGCTGGCGCAGAAAGTCGTCACTCAGGCGTCCGCGCTCAACGGAAACGTCACGCCCGGCGATCTTCCCGGCTTCCCGGTCACCATTTCCCAGCCCGGCACGTTCGTGCTCGGGTCGGATCTGGTCCTGGCTGATGCGAACACCATGGGCATCGAGATTCTCGGCAGGAACGTCACGCTCGACCTCGGCGGCTTCTCCATCAAGGGGCCGGGCGGGTTGGGGACCGGAACGGGAATCCGATCGACGTTTGCCGCCGCGGACGTGGCGGGAGCCACGGTCATCCGCAACGGAACCGTGTCCGGCGTGGGATCGAACGGCATTGACCTGGACGGCACCGGTAGCCGGATCGATCGGATCACCGTCGTCAATACCGGCGGCGATGGCATTGTCGTCGGGCCGGCGTCGATCGTGACCAATTCCCGCGCTGCGAACAACAACGGCACCGGCATTCTGGCCTGGGAAGGCTCGCTCGTCGAGAACAACGTCGCGGCGTCCAATATGCGGGGCATTGTCGTCGACTCCGGGTCCACGGTCCTGTCCAACACGGCTGTCGACAACCGCTTCGAAGGTTTCATGGTGCATGCGAGCGGCTGGGGCAAGAACGTCGCGTCGAATAACAACGGCGGCAACGGAAATCCGCAGTTCGTCGGCGCGGGCATCGCGCTGTCGGGTGCCAACCTGTGCGGCGGCGTCATCTGCCCCTAGGCCATCGGCTCGTCGAATGTTCAATCATCTTTTCTGACGGAGAGTCATCATGAAGACTTCACTGATCCGATGCCTCGTGGCCGCGTCCTGCTTCGCGTTCGCCGCCCCGGCCCTTGCACAGCCGGTCAACATCACCAAGAAAGCCGTCAAGGTCGGCGGCATCACTCCGGGCGATACACCGGGATTCCCGGTGACGATTACCACGCCGGGCAGCTATCGGCTCTCGGGTGATCTCGTGGTTCCCGCCGGCGCGCACGGGATCGTCATCCTCACCGATGACGTGACGATCGACCTCAACGGGTTTTCGATCAGCGGACCCAGCGCACCCCTCGCCAGCACGCGCGGCATCTACGCCGCCACCGCCCAGCGCCGGATCACCGTGCTGAACGGCCGGGTCTCGAACTTCGGATATGGGATTCTCCTCACGGGCCCTCACGGCCACATTCAGCGGATCGTGGCGACCGGCAACGTCCAGGACGGCATCTATGCCGGATATCAGGGGATCGTGCTCGATTGCACTTCAATGAAGAACGGCAGCGGCATCTCGATGGTCCAGGGCGGCGTGGTCCGAGGCAACACAGTCGCGGACAATCAGGAGCAGGGTGTGCGGGTGGTTGGAAGCAGCCTTGTCGTCGGCAACAGCGTGCGCAACAACGGCGCGGCTGGTCTTCAGCTGGACGCGCTGTCCGGGTACGCCGACAACGTGCTCACGGGGAACAACAGCGGAGGAGCGCAGGTAATCGGAGGAAAGCAACTGGGCGCCAACGTGTGCGGCGCGGGGCCGTGTGTGCCCTAGGGTGCGGGATGCGTTCGTGCCCGCCAAACCCTGATGCGGCCCGTCAACGGCGGGCCGCATGCTTTTTTGACCGCTGCCATCACGGCACGCTACAATAAAAGGTCTCGCCGAACTCGATATGGGCCTGTAGCGCAGTTGGGAGCGCGCCTGAATGGCATTCAGGAGGTCACCGGTTCGATCCCGGTCAGGTCCACCAGCCTTCGCTCGGCTTCGCCGAGCTTCGGCTCGGCAAGCCATGCGAAGGCTGTCGCGCCGTAGCGGCGAAGCCGCGAAGGCGGAAGCGGCGTAGCCGCGAAGGCGGGCTGCAAGCAGTCCGAAGACTTCACCGTCTTGCGCGCCAGACCAGTGCGGAAACTGCCACACTCTCGAGAGATTCCCGATAATCGCTAGCATTCTTGTCGACGTAGATGTCGGCATTGCGGTTGCTTTTGCCAGAGCGTGCCTGGAGACAAGCGGTTCGTCTACGTCCTCAAGAACGCTGATCTCGCACCGCAGTTCTACGTCGGCCTCACGTCCAATGTGGGGGCGCGCGTGTCCGACCACAACGACGGTCGCTGCCCACACACGACGATACGACGTCCATGGAAGCTGCACGTCTCCATCGAATTCGCGGATGAGGAACCGCCTTCCGCTTCGAGCGTTACCTCAAGTCCGGTTCCGGTCGCGCCTTCGCCAAGCGGCACTTCGAACCGTAAAGCGCCGGTCTGCCTCCGAAAAAGCCATCAGGATCTAACCGCCTACGGACGCAAGTGTCTAAGCGGCGGCGGAGGCGATGACACCCTGCAAGCGTGGCGTGCGACCTCGGCTGTGGTCGCAGGCATGATCGCGGATGCGGTCAAATCTCGTGGTCGCTCACGCCACGGTCACCCTGCTTCGGCGGCGATGACCGTGGCGAAGTCGAGCGGTCGGCGGCACACGCCCACCCCGTGCTCGGGACGAGAAGCCTTCAGCGCACATCCACTTGCAGTGCGACGAAGGATTTGCTCATACGGCTGAGCGGAATCGTATCAGGCTGCGCTGCGCAAAGCCTCTATTCGGTGCGGCCAGCCGGCGATCCGGTTCCAACTCGCGCTGTCCTGGTCCACCAAATTTCCCAATCTCCGCAAACGCAAGGCAGACGCGCGAAGCTTCAGCGGTTCGATCCACCGAAATCGTCCCGACATTCACGCATTTCGTTACCAACCCTCACCGGGCGCGGGTCCGTCTAACCCGGTCATGAGGTACGCCATCCGCTCGCTCCGCCGCACCCCCGGATACAGCTTCGTCGCGATTGTCGCCCTCGCCCTCGGGATTGGCGCGAACGCCGCTATCTTCGGCGCCGTCGACACAGTGCTGCTGCGGTCGCTGCCTTATCCGCATGCGGATCGCCTCGTCGTGCCCGTCAGCGAAAATGCGGCGCGCGACATCGAACACGCAAGCATCAGCTTCGCCGACTATGAGGACTGGAAGCGCGAGACCGACGTTTTCGATCACGTCGCGCTGTGGCGTCCCATCAACGTCGATGTCACGGGCACAGGCGACCCCGAGCGCATCGTCGCCGGTCAGGTCTCCGAGGAGTTTTTCCCGCTTGTCGACGCCAAGCTCGTGGCAGGCCGGCCGTTCGCGCCATCCGACCACGGCGAGTCGGCGCAACGAGTGACGGTGCTGTCATTCAATCTCTGGCAACGCCGCTTCGGCGGCGACCTGAATGCGCTGGGGAAGACGCTGCGTGTCGCGGGCACTCCGCACGACATCGTCGGCATTCTGGCCGACCGCGCCGCGTGGCCCGAAGAGGCGGAGCTGTTCCTGCCGTTCAGGCCGATGGCATTGGGCGTCGACGAGCGGACCCGCCGCGACAACTTGATCTTCCTCGCACTCGCGCGGCTGCGCGACGGCGTGCCAATCGAACAGGGCGATGCCAGACTGGCCGCGATTGCGGCGCGGCTCGAAGCGGAGCATCCCGAATCCCGCAAGGGCTGGACGAATCGCCTGATTCCGCTTCGTGAGTATGTCGTCGAAGCCGACGTGCGGCGGGCGCTCCTCGTCCTGCTGGCTGCGGTCGGCGCGGTGCTGCTGATCGCCTGCGCAAACCTCGCAAGCCTGGCGCTCGTGCGGGCCGCCGGACGCTCGCGCGAAATGGGCATCCGCTTCGCGCTCGGGGCGAGCCGCGCACGCGTGGTGCTGCAGATGGCCGCCGAAAGCGTCGTCGTGGCCGCGGCCGGCACGGTCGCCGGGCTCGGCCTGGCTGTGTGGATGATGCGTGGCATCGCCGCCATGGCGCCTGAAGGAACGCCCTTCATCGATCGGCTCGGGCTCGATGCGCGCGTTGCGGCTGCAGCCGCGGTATTCGGCGCGCTGGCCGTGGTGATCGCGGGCATCATTCCGGCGCTGGCGAGCTCGGGCATCCAGCTCACGCCGGCGCTGAAGGACGGCACGGCGAGCTCCGGCTCGTCGCGCAAGACGAACCTGCTCCGACAGGGCCTGGTCATTGGTGAAGTCGCCATCGCGGTGATGCTGCTCGCGGGTGCCGCGCTTCTGCTGAAGAGTTTCGATCGCATGAGCGGCGTTTCACCCGGCGCTGACATCGAGCGCGTGCTGACCGGCCGCATCGCGCTGCCGGGCGCGCGCTACGACACCCCGGCGAAGCGCGCGGAGTTCTACAAACGGCTGACGGAACGGCTGTCTGCGAGCCCGGAAGTGGAAGCAGCTGCCGCGACATCGTTCGTGCCGGTCGGCGGCGGAGGCTTTGGCCTCGGCCGCGTGTTCCTGGCCGAGGGCTGGCCGTCGCCGCCCGCAGGCCCCGACGTCGCCGCGCAGTGGAACGTTATTACGCCCGACTACTTCCGCACGGTCGGCATTCCGATCGTGCGCGGGCGCGCGTTCGACGGCCGCGACACCGCGGCCTCGAACCCGACCATCATCGTGACCTCGAGCTTCGCGCGGCGCATGTTCGGCGACGCCGATCCCATCGGCCGCAGGACCAAGTCGTGGCGCGACGAGAATGTGCTGCGCGAGATCGTCGGTGTCGTTGCCGACGTCCGCTACGAGGGACTGCTCGCCGAAGAGACACCGCTCGTCTACGTGCCGCACACACAGAACAGCTGGGGCGGCCTCAGCGTCGTCGTCCGCGCGCGTCAGGCCGCGCCGCCGAGCCTCGCTCCGCTGCTGCGCCGCGAAATCGCGGCGCTCGACGGACAACTTGCGGTCGCGCGGGTACGCACGATGGCCGACTCGGCGCGCGAATCCATCGCGCGTCAGCGTTATACGACGATGCTGGTGACGATGCTGGCGGCCGCGGCGCTGATCCTGGGCGCGCTCGGGATCTACGGCGTGCTCAGCTACTCGGTGTCGCTGCGGCGGCAGGAGCTCGGCCTGCGCATCGCGCTTGGCGCGTCGTCTGGCGATCTCTATCGGCTGGTGCTGACCGGCGGGCTCGGGCTTGCGCTGGCCGGACTCGTCATTGGAGCCGCGGGCGCCTTTGCGGTGTCGCGCGTGCTTGGCGGGCTGCTCTACGAAGTCGAGCCGACCGACCCGCTGGCATACGCGGCGGCTGCGGCCGCGATTCTGGCCGCGGCGGCGCTGGCGTGTTATCTGCCCGCGCGGCGAGCCGCGAAATCGGATCCGCTGCTCGCGTTGAAATCATCGTAGGGACACGGACCACGATCGTCTCGCTGTAAGCGGTCTGGCCGCGGTGCGGCGTCGCGCGAAGAGAAGGCCTACGCCGCTCCCGAGCAACAGCAGCGATGCCGGCTCCGGGGTCGGCGACAGCGGGACATCGCTGAACTCCAGGCGGAAGTTCTCGGTCCCACTCGCGTTGCCGCCCTGCAGCGTGCTGATGGCGGCCACGGAGATCAGAAAATCGTAGCGGCCCGGTTGCAAGGTGCCCGGCTGGTACCGGTCGATCGAGTCAGTCTCCCGGAGATGGAAAATCGGGGTATCGAGGGCGTCGTGGTCGGTGAGCGACACGGTCCATGAGGTCGTGTCGCCCTCGTTCAGACTGGTGCTGTTGAACACGCCGAAAAAGACATAGTTCTGCGGTTGGCTGAGCTCCAGCGTCAGGCGATAGTAGCTTTGGCCGGTGGCCTGGCCGCCCGAGGCCGTGACCTGGCCCGAGACCGATCCCTGCCCGTAGAAAACTCGCTCCGCCGCCATAATTCTGCTCGTTTGCGTGGCCGACCCGACGGCGCTCGGGTTGGATTCGAGCGGCGGAACCGCTGTCAGCGCCATGCTATCGAGGTCGCTCTGGTGAATGTTCGTCAATCCACAGCACGTGCTGCTCGCTGACGCCTGGACGAACCGCGTGGCGCTGACGAGGGTGACGGGGTCGGCCGCCGCCGGAAGAACTGCCGTGATCAGGAAGATGGCGGGGAAAAACCGGGAGAGTATTGGCATGCAAGCCTCCAGCTGGTCGCCCGGCCGAGCAATTGCGGGCTCAGAAGGACCCGCCCTGCAACCCATCAGACGTCAGCCGTTCCGCCCGCTCGTCGCGGGCGCGACGGCTTGCCCGGCTGGGTCGAACTCAGTCCTGGCGCAGGGCGACCATCGGATCGACGGAGGCGGCGCGCGTCGCCGGCACGAGGCAGGCGACCAGCGCGGCGGCGAGCAGCACGAGCGTCACCCCGACGAACGCCGCCGGCGCGAAGGCGCTGACGCCGAAGACGATGTCGCGGAGCGCGCGAACCACGAACCAGGCGCCAGCCGATCCGAGGATCGTGCCGGCGAGCGCCGTCAGCAGCCCCTCGCGCAGCACCTGCCACAGCACCCGGCCGCGGCCGGCCCCGAGCGCAATGCGCAGCCCGATCTCGTGTGTCCGCTGCGCCACGGCAAACGACATCACGCCGTAGATCCCGAGCGCTGCCAGGATCAGCGCGACTGCGGCGAAGCCCGCGAACAGCGCGGTCGTGAATCGATCGCCGACGAGCGTCTGCGCGACGACCTGATCCATCGTCCGGACGTTGCCCATCGGCAGGTCCGGGTCGAGGCGCTGGATGACCGCGGCAATGCTCTTCTGCAGCGCCGTGGGATCGCCTTCGCTGCGGACGGTCATCCGCACCCGCGGGAAGGGCGACTGGTCGAACGGCAGGTGGATTTCGCGGGCGATGTCGTTCTTGACGCCGTTGCTCCGGCTGTCGGCGACGACGCCGACGATCTGCCAGACCTGGGGCTCACCCGGCTGGTTCGCCCCCGGAACGATCCGTCCCAACTCGAGGCGCTGCGTCAGCGGATCCGTGGCACCGAACACGCGCTTCACGAAGGTCTCGTTGACCACGGCGACGAGCTGGCCGCCCTGGCGGTCGGCGGCGGTGATGCCGCGGCCTCGCGTGATGCGCATGCCCATCAGGCCGAGGTACTCGGGCGTGACGACGTTCACCCGCGCGAAGGGGCGGTTCTTGGCGTCCACCGGCGGCTGGCCCGGGATCGAGAACGGCATCCCGAATGCGCCCTGGAGTGGCAGGCCGGTGGACACCGCGGCCGAGCGGACCCCGGGCAGCGCGTGGACGTCGGTCAGCATCCGATCGTAGAAGGCGCGGATGGTGTCCGGTTCGACCATCTTGTCCCGCGGCACCGGCAGCGTGAAGGTCAGGAGGTGGTCGGTGCGGAAGCCGAGTTCGGCCCGCGCCATCGCGGTGAAGCTCCAAAGCGCGACGCCGCCGCCGGTGAGGAGCGTGAGCGCGAGCGCGACCTCGAGGACGACGAGGGCTCGGCGCAGGCCGTGCCGCCCCCCCTGCACCGCGCGCCCTGACTCCTTGAGCATCTCGTTCAGGTCGATGCGCGCCGCCTGCCAGGCCGGAGCAGTGCCGAAGAGCACGCCCGAGACGACGGAGAGCGCGATCGTGAACAGCAGCACCGGCACGTTCAGCTCGATCACCGTCTCGGAGGGCAACATGAACTGCGGCATCAGCGCGACCACCGCCCGCATCACCAGGAACGCGAGCCCGATGCCGACGGCGCCGCCGACGAGCGCCAGCACCAGGCTCTCGGTCAGGAGCTGCCGCGCGATCTCGGCCCGCGACGCGCCGAGCGCCGTCCGCACCGTCACCTCGCGCTGCCGCGCGGTGCCGCGCGCGAGGAGCAGATTGGCGACGTTGGCGCAGGCGATGAGCAGCAGGAAGCCCACCGCGGCGAGCAGCAGCCACAGCGAGTTCTTCGTGGCCGGGCTCAGGAAATTGTTGCGGAACGGCTCGACGCTGGGAGTCCAGCCGCGGTTGGAGTCGGGAAACTCCGCCGCCTGCCGCTCGGCGACCAGTTTCAGTCGCGCGTTGGCCTGCTCCACCGTGACGCCCGGCTTCAGCCGCCCCAGCGCCGTGAGGAAGCGCGCCCCGCGGTCGGCGGCGACCGCCTCCGGGTAAACCAGCGGGATCCAGAGCCGGAACTGGATGTTGTCGGCCGGCCCCCGGCCAAGCACGCCGACCACTTCGTACGGCTTCCCGTCGATGCGAATCGCCTGTCCGAGGATCGAGCGGTCACCGCCGAAGCGCTCCTGCCAGAGGCTGTAGCTGAGGATGACGACCTGCTCGCGCCCGAGCGTCCCTTCGGCCTCGAGGAAATCGCGGCCGATCGCCAAGGGGTGGCCGAACCCAAGCATCGGCAGAAAGCCGGGCGCCGGCGTCCCGGCCTCGAGCTGCATCGGCGCCCCGCCCGACGCGAGGCTGACGAAGCGCCCGGTCCAGGCGTTCAGGTCTTCGAACACCGACGTCTCCCGCTTGAAGTCCAGGTAGTCCGCCGGCGAGTTCGGGTTGCGGCCTCCGCCCTCGCGCTGCGACCACACCATCACCAGCCGATCGGCGTCGCGATACGGCAGCGGCGCAAAGAAGGTCGCATGGACGACGCTGAAGATCGCCGTCGTCGCCGCGATCCCGAGCGCCAGGGTCAGGACCGTGACGGCGGTGAACCCCGGGTTCTTGAGCAGCAGCCGCAGGCCAAAGCGCATGTCGCGCAGCAGGTGTCGCATCGCGAGCCTCGTGAAGGCGGACCGTTTCCGGGGCGGCCACGGACTTAGACGTTGGAGCCGGCGGAGCGTTGGCAGCGGCCGTGCTGAATCTGGCTGCCATCGCTCACCGCTTTTGCGAGGATAGCTTGGTCTTCCCAAGATATCGAGAGGCGGTTCGTCATCCGTCCACGGGCAAGGGGCGAGGTCCACCAACCTCCGCTCATAGTCCACGAGCTACGGTTGGCAAGCCACCCGCGAAGGCGGGCCTTGCCCCTGACTCTGAATGAGCCTCGGCTCGCTCGGCCACCCGCAGAAAGCAGTAAACCGCTCAGAACTTTTTTGCCATTGGTGTCGTCTATCGACACCAATGGCCATGCAGAACGCGATCAGCCGCGTTATGAAACTGGCGTAACCGATGAACCTCCGCGACCTGACATTGCGCGCCCGCTCGCTGTTCGCGCCTAAGCGCGCAGAGCGCGATCTCCGAGACGAGTTGCAGTTCCACATCGAGCGCGAGACCCGCAAGCTGATCGACGACGGCATGGCTGCCGATGAGGCGCGGATGAAAGCCCGCGCGCGCTTCGGGTCGGTCACCGTTGCCGCCGACGAATGTCGCGACGAGCGCGGCACCGCGTTCATCGACAACACCATCGGCGACGTGCAGTACGCCCTTCGCACATTCAGGCGCGCGCCACTGGCAGCCCTCACCATCGTCGTCACGGTCGCGATCGGACTCGGCGTGGTGGCCGTTCTCTTCACGGTCCTGAACGTGATGCTGTTCAGGACGGACTCCGTACCAGATGTCAACGACATCTACGCCGTTGAACGCCCGCAGCAGGCGAACGCCGGTCTGTCAACGTTCACGCGCCAGCATTTGGAAGCATTGCGATCGGAAACGAACGTCTTCACCGACGCCTACGCGAAGATGAACGACGTCGATCTGCGGGTCGACGGGCGGATGATGTCGGTCAATCTCGTCTCCGCGAGCTTCTTCCGCGTCGTGAGCGTGAACCCGATCATGGGACGCGCGCTCGACGCTGCCGACGATGATCGCACGGGCGGCAACCCCGTCCTCGTGCTGAGCCACATGGGCTGGCAGCGCCAGTTCAACCGCGATCCCAACGTGATTGGGCGCACGGTGCTCGTCAGCGGCGCGCCATATGAAATCGTCGGAGTGATGCCAGAGGGGTTCCGCGGCCTCGAGGTCAAGCCGCCCGACGTCTGGGCGCCGCTCGCCCGCCTCGCCGATTTCGTGCCGGACGTCCGCGGAAACGAAGACAAAGTCGGCATCGAGATTGTCGGACGCCTGAAACCCGGCGTGTCGATGGAGAGCGCACGCGCCCAGCTGGCGGCGTGGGACTCGAACCAATCGGTGGCCACTGAGCGGACGATGAGCATCGAGCTCTGGCCGCAACGCGGCACCGAGCGAGTGTCCGTCGAAGTCGTCGCGGTCTTCACGCCGCTGTTCTTCGCGTTCGGATTGATCCTGTTGATCGGTTGCGCAAACGTCGCGAACCTGCTGCTCGCCCGCGGCGTGGCGCGTCAGCGGGAAATCGGCATTCGACTGTCGATCGGCGCATCGCGGCGCCGCCTTGTCCGACAGTTGCTTACCGAGAGTGTGTTGCTCGCGTTGGCTGCCGCCGGCGGCGGATATCTCGTATCGCGCCTGGCGCTCGAGGGCGCTGTCTCCTGGGCGATGCGCACCATGCCCGCCGATCTGGGTGACGTCAACCTCAGTGTGCCCGCCGCCGACTGGCGCGTCGCGTTGTTCCTGGTGCTGGCGGCGATCGCCGCCACCGCCTTCTTCGCCCTGGTGCCGGCGCTGCACGCGACCCGCATCGAGCCGGTCCGGACACTGCGCGGCGAGCTGGTCAACAACGCGCGACCTGGCCGCGCGCGCAACATCCTGATCGGCGTGCAAGTGTTTGCATCGACGCTGCTGTTGATCTGCTCCGCGATCTTTCTGCGCAGCGCAGTCTCATCATCTCAATTCAATCCCGGGTTTCGCACCGCCGATACGCTCTTGATCGACGCCCCCAACGACAACAAGCGTGACGCCATGCTCCAGGCGCTTGGCAGCGACCCCACGGTGACGGCTTTCGTGGGCGTCAGACCACCGTTGCTTGCACTACCACCCCGCGCCTTTGGTGACGCCGGCGCGGGGAAGGTCGCCCTGTCGTACAAGCACGTCTCGGCGGGGTACTTCGACGTGCTTGGCGTTCCAATCGTGCGGGGACGCGCGTTCACGACCGCGGAAAGCGAGACGCATCGGGTGGCGGTCGTCTCGGAGTCGGTCGCACGGACGTTGTGGCCGAATGGCGATGGCGTCGGCGAGACATTCAGGATCGAGCCGGATCTCACCGCCCAGGAGCGTGCCGGCTTCCTCATCATCAATCCCGAGGCAGGCGCCGGCGGCGCGCCGTTGACGCCGCGGACGGTCACCGTCGTCGGCGTCTCGAAGGACGTCGCCGGTTTTCGTGTGACCGATGTGAGGGAAGCCGGCGTCTTCCTGCCGACCACCGTCGACGCGCCAAAGACCTTCCTGGTCGCCCGCATTCAAGGCGATCCCGACCTGGCGCGGCAAACGCTGCTCGAGCGGCTCACCAGGATCGATCCGAACATGGGCACGATCATCACCCTGCGGACCGTGGCGAGACTCGAAACCTTCTTCTTGAAGATGGCCTTTGGGGTGTCGGTGATTCTCGGCGGGCTCGCGCTGTTGCTGACCATTTCGGGGCTCTTCAGCGTGTTGTCGTATCTGGTCGAGCAGCGCACCAGGGAGATCGGCGTGCGGATCGCGTTGGGCGCCTCGTCCCGGAAGGTGATGCAGTTGGTGTTGGCGCAAACCACCCGGCCAGTCCTGTTCGGGCTGCTGGCCGGTGCTGGACTCGCCGCGTCATTGGCGACACTCGTGCTGGCAACCGAAGCCGGCGCGATGATTTCTGAGATCGTGCACGTCACCGATCCGGTCGCATATCTATGCAGCCTGCTGGTGATTGTTGTCGCTTGCCTGTTCGCGGCGTGGATCCCCGCGAGTCGAGCCGCCAAGGTCGATCCGATGAACACGCTGCGGCAGAATTAGCGCTTTGGCGCTGATTGACCCATGAGGCGCACTCATCGCCGGGCGTACGGCCCGCTCATCGCGTGGATGGCATCGGTCGCGTTGCTGCCGGCTGGTACTGTTGTGCGCGCGCAGGAACGCACCGCGCAGTCGATTGTCGATGGCGTTGTCAATGCGGTCTGTCAGAAACAGATCGTGCTGTTGGGTGAGCTGCCGACCCATGGAGAGGCGCACACCTTCGACGCGAAGTCGAAAATCGCGGATCGGCTGATTGCGCAGTGCGGCTTCACCGCGATTCTGTTCGAGGCCCCTGTATACGATTTCATCGGATTGGAGCGGGACGCGGAAACGCGCACCGCCACGCCGGAGCAACTGGACAACGCCATCGGTCGATTCTGGTGGACGCGCGAGCTGACCCCGTGGCGCCGCGCGCTGTTCGAGGCCGCGATGCGGCAACGGGTGGTGGTGGGAGGACTCGACGATCAGGTGAGCATCACCTCTCACTACGCCAAGGCGGCACTGCCCCGGCTGATTGCCGCTGCATCCTCAGAGAGCACCGCGACGGAGTGCCGGCAAACTGTCAGCCGTCACGTCGGCTGGACGTATGACGCTCAGAACCCTTTCGATGAACGGGAACAGCTGCGGCTGCAACAGTGCGCGCGCAACGCGGCGGATGCTGCCGCGGCAAACCGATCACTCGACGCGGCGGACCGCGTCATGCTGGAGAGCTTTGCCAGATATGCCGACCGCCAGCGCCCGGGCGTGAGGTCGGGCCGTGACGAATCGATGTATCGAAACCTGGTGTGGTATCTCGAACGGCTGCCGGCCAACAGCCGCGTCGTTGTCTGGACGGCGACGGTGCATGCCGCGCGGCAACGCGGCTCTCTCTCAGAGGTACCGTTGGGTGCGCGGGGCGTCGAGCGATGGGGCGATCGAGTCGGCGCCGTCGGATTTACCGCTTATTCAGGTCATACGTCAATGGCCGGGCGGCCCGCGAGCCCGATTTCTGACGCGCCGCCAGAATCGCTGGAAGCCACGGCGACGAGCGAATCAGCCTGGGCGCTGCTGGATTCCGAGAAGCTGCGAGCAATCGGCCGCGTCTCGTCCCGGCTGTTTGGCAAGTTCGTCTCCGAAACGTGGTCGGACTACTTCGACGCCGTCGTCGTGATCCGGCAGGAGGTCGCGCCGACGTTTGATCCGTGGAAATGAGAAACGTCCCAACGACATCGACCAAAGCGGCCTTGACCGCGACCCCTGTTCAACCGCGAGTGCCCAACAGGAATGTCTCCTGTCTCTGGCCGACTCCAATCAACGTCTGACGGTGTGGAGCCGCATGAAGGCGAATATGGCCGCGTACCCAGGCGAAGGAGCCCCGCGCGTGAAGTACTCCAGCGTGCCCAAGCCGTGGTCGAGACCGGCGTAGTATGAGAATTCGAGATTGGTCTTGCCAGCGGTCTTTGCCTTCTGCTCGAGCACACGCACATCTGCGGCCGACGTGTTCGCGTCGATCTCACCCTGGAAGAAACCAACAGTCATCGTCAACTTGGACACGGTATCCCACATGGACGGCCGACTGAAGTGATCCTTGAGCCAGGCTCGCGTAGGATTTGGAACCGGTACGGCGGCGGCTGCCTGTAACCATCTTTCAATGACGTCGAAGTTCTCCGCTTCGATCAAGTCGACCAAGGGCTTTGATTTCGCCAGATACTCGGCCAGCGTGTAGAAGCCATCCCCGTCGGTGTCAAATGTCCGGAACACCACGGTCGAGGGCATCTGCTTACGAATTCCCTTGGGATCGGTCTCGAATTCCTGCGCCGAAATCCTTCCGTCCCGGTCGGCGTCCCAATGACCAAGGTGCTGCATATACGCTCCGCCGCTTGCCATGAATTTGAGAGAGCTCTTGAGCGTGTCACCAATGACGCCCGACAGCACCAGACCCTTGACCTCGTTCGGAATCATCGCCGCGATCTCAACCGCGATAAGCGTCCCTTCGCTGAGTCCCCTGAGGAAGATCTGAGAAGCATCGACGCCCGCTTCCTTCTGCAGGACCCGCACGGCCGCGATGCCGTCACGCACCTTGTTGTCGAGCGTGCTCGTGTCGTAAACGGTCCGGTCGATCTGCCGCCCGCCCGTGGGTGACGTGAATACGCCGCGGCCCTCATAGGCGAAGAAGCCGATCTTCAGCGGCGTGAGGTTGTTCCGGTAGAGGCTGTAGACGGGCACGCGCTCGCCCTGCGCGTTTCGCGTCTGCGGTTCCATCGCCTGCGCCTCCGCGGTCTGCACGAGGACCAGTATGGGATGGGGCCCGGGTGTGTTTGGCAGCGTCAGTCGTCCGAGCATGGCATGGCCGTCATGCGAGGTGAACTTGATATCTCGCGTTGTGGTCGCGCTACTGGTCACAGGAGCAGGCGTCTGCCCATGTGCCGCGACGGAGGCCAAGAGAACGCCCACGAGCCCAAACACCGCCCCGTTTGGTCGTGTCGACACATTCACTCCTCCGCTCAAGCGATCGAAGAACGGCCTACTAGTAGGCCGACGGGCATGTCTCGGACGATCTTGCGAGGCTCGTAGCATAACGCCAAACCAGCCGGCTCGAAGAATGTGCAGATTGACTAACCTACTATTTTGTAGTAGATCTTCGCCTCACATAGTAGGAACAGTATGAAACTCCCGAAGCTCACCAGGCTCGAACTGCAGATTCTCGACACGCTGTGGGCTCGCGGCAACGCGTCGATCCGCGAGATCCAGGAGGCATTCCCGGATCCGAAGCCCGCGTATACCACGGTGCAAACGACCGTGTACCGGCTTGAAGCGAAAGGCGCGTTACGGCGTACGCGTAAGGTCAGCAACGCGCACATCTTCGAACCGATCGTCGCGCGCGATGTCGCGCGCGTTCGGCTGCTCGACGAGATTCTCGGGTTCTTCGGTGGGCGAGCGCTGCCGATGATGACGCAGTTCGTGGAGGCCGGGAAACTCACGATGGACGACATCCGGGCGCTCGAGAAGGCACTCAAGAAACGAGGACGCAAATGATTGGCGCGCACGAGACCGCACGCATACACGTCGCCGTCCTGCTTTCCATGGCGCTGCATGCCGCGACCGTCGCGACGATCGCGACTGCGCCCCAAGAAATCCGGCACATCGCGTTGCCGAACGCCGAGACGACCACGTCAGGTAGTCGAGCGTCGGCCCCTGTTGTGCCGGTCCATGACCACTCTGCGCGTGTGGCGACGGTCCCGGCGCCCGCTCTTCCAGGTTCGCCGCAGTTTCAGGCCGCCGGCTCTTCGACGTCACACCGCATCGCCGCGCACATCTGGCGAGCGACGGCGTTCGCCATCGGCCTCGGTCTATTGACAGTTGCGTTTCGCCGCAATGGTGCCGACGTCCGGTATGCGCTCTGGCTGAGTGCGTCTCTCGTGTTTCTGCTGCCGGTGCGTCCTCCGTTCCTGCCGGTTCCCTCGTTCCCGGACGCGCCCGTTTCCGCCGGGACGCTTCTGCTCGCATGGACGTTCGGATTCGCGGCGATCGCGGCGATACGTTTCGCGAAGTGGCGGAGTCTTCGACGCATCGTTCGATCGAGCAGTCCGGCCGCTCTACCGGTGCCCATTCCAGATCACATCGCCGTTCGCTTCGTGCCAGGATTGATGGAACCGGGCGTCAGTGGACTGTGGCGTCCTGTCCTCCTGATACCGGCCGACATCGAGCGCTACCTGACAGCCCGTCAGCTCTCGGCCGTCGTTGCACACGAACTCTGCCACGTTCGCCGCCACGACAATCTCACGGCAGTCGTCCATATGGTCGTGGAGGCGATCTTCTGGTGGCACCCGCTCGTGTGGTTCATCGGAAGCCGGCTCGTTCACGAACGCGAACGGGCCTGCGACGAACACGTCCTGCGGACGCTGCACCGGCCACGGCTCTACGCGCGCGCCCTGCTGAACGTCTGTAGACGCTACGTCCAGGCGCCACGCACTTACGTATCGGCGGCAGGTGGACCGAATATCGTGCGCCGAGTCGACGCGATCCTTCGGAACGAGGAGATCGAAGCCGTCGGTCCACTGAAAAAAGCGATTCTCGCCGCGGCCATCTCCCTCCTCCTGCTGCCCATCGTGAGCGCTCCATTCAGCGTGGCCCGGCTGCAAGCCCAGAACGCTCCACCGGATCGTGTCATCGACACAAGCACGCGCACAGCAGTCATCGACGGCGCGCTTGCGGCGTTGAACGAGTCATACGTCTATCCGGACGTGGCGAAGCAGATGGAGGCCGCGATCCGCTCGCGACAGCAGCGTGGCGAGTACGAAGCGGTCACGAGCGCGAGGCGATTGGCCGAATTGTTGACCGAACACCTGCGTGAAGTGAGCCGCGACCTTCATCTCCAAGTCAACCTCATTCCGTCTGGCCCGCCTCCAGGTCCTCCTCCACCAGCGCCCTCGGGCGCCGGGCAGACGATGGAAGAACGGCGACGGGCCGACGCGGCACGCAGAAACTTCGGGTTCGCGCGGGTCGAGCGGCTGGACGGTAACATCGGCTACGTCGACCTTCGCGGATTCGCGCCGCCGGAGATCGCCAGCGAAACCGCCGCGGCAGCGATGACATTCCTCGGCGGGACTGACGCCATAATCTTCGACGTTCGTCAGAACGGTGGTGGCAGCCCGGAGATGGTGGCGTTTCTCACGAGCTACCTCTTCGAAGGGACGGTGCACTTGAACGACTTCTATTCCCGACCCACCAATGAGACGCGTCAGAGCTGGACCCTTCCCTATGTGCCAGGCCGCAGGTTCCCTGGCAAGAACGTGTACATACTCACCAGTCGAAAGACCTTCTCAGGCGCCGAGGAGTTCACCTACAACCTGAGACATCTCGACCGCGCGACTGTCGTCGGAGAAACGACAGCAGGAGCAGCGCATCTCGTCGGTGGACGGCGCATCAGCGATGGATTCGCGATCTCCGTACCGACGGGCCGGCCCATCAATCCGGTGACAAAGACGAGTTGGGAGGGCGTTGGCGTGGAACCCCACGTGAAGGTTCCGGCTGACAACGCTCTGAGCGTCGCGCACGTGATCGCCCTCGAGCAGCAGCAGTGGACGATTCCGGCGGACGCCGCCGGGCTGAGAAACGAAGTGTCGAATGCGCTCAGTCGCCTGCGCGGCGAGCTCAGTTCTGCCGGCGTCTCGATTCCCTCGTCCAGTAGCGAAGACGCCGTTGCCGCGTCACTCGCGAATGACGACTTCGAGTCTGGCGCCCTCACCAAATGGCGCATCGATCGGAAGGGACCCGGCGGGTGGTTCGTCTACACGAACGGCAGCACACCCCCAAGTCTCGCGTCGACCGACCCGGGATTTCCGTTCGCGGTGCCTGAACCGCCACAGGGCACGTTCGCCGCGCTCACGGACATGAACGGTCCTGGAAGGTTCATCCTCTCCCGCAAGGTCACGCTCGACGGCCGCTACCGGTTGCGGCTGACGGTCTTCTACGCAAACAGCGGCCGCTTCAGCGCAACGACATCCAGTCAAGGTGCCATCAACGACGAACAGCAGTACCGAGTCGATCTCGTTGCGGCCGGGGCCCCTGTCGACACGACGGCAGACGCAGCCGTGCTGGCGACGATTTTCATGACGAAGCCTGCGGATTCAGCACACCTGGATCCGACTGAGATGACGATCGACCTGTCGAAGTGGGAAGGTCAGACCGTCCGTCTGCGCTTTGCGGTGGGACAGAACCAGGCGCCGCTGCGCGCGGGAGTGGATGCGATCAGATTCGAGAAGCTGCCGTAGGGAGAGGCGGTTCCCAACGCTGAAGCGTGAGCTTCGGCTCGGCAAGCCATGCGTGCAGTAACCCATGGATGCCCGCTCAGGGCTCGAAGTGGTAGCGACCTTCCCAGGTGAACACCACGAAATCCGGGTCTGATGACACTTTGAGGCTTGCCTGAAGTCCCGCCAGCGCGCCAGTGCCACCAGTGATGACGCACGTCCCTGTGCCGGTCTTATAGCTCACCGAGCAGTGGCCCTCTGCCGTATCGCCGCCGGGCGTCGTCACGCGAATCCTGCTGGTCGTCCTGGCCTCGAGAAGAGGCTTCTACGCGTTCTATCGCGGCAACACACAGCGGAATCTGTACCGCATCCCCATTCCATGAGTCTTGCTTGTCTTCGCCAGACCGGCGTGAAGCTCACTCGTTCCAACTGAGCACCATCCGTTTCAGATCGAACTGCACGGCCGACATGCCAAGAGCGCGCACGCCGAGGACGCCGTCGTACGACTGGCGTCGAACGCCCGCCGACAGGATGTGGACCGGGCGCCGTTGCCACGTCCTGAGACCAACGGCAATCACGTCGGCGATCAACCGGCGAAGGCGTAGGGGTCCCGAAAAATCCGAGGCGTTGATCTCGGCTTCGACTCTGGACTGCCAGGCCACGGGCGTCGCGTCTTCGTAGACCAACACCGCTTGAGATCCCGTGTCCACGACAAGTCGCAACGGCGTCCCGTCGATCGTCACGTCTGCGACGAGGTAAGGCGAGCGGCGATCGAGTGGCCGATCAGTTTGTCGCGCAATCGTGCGAGGTCGAGGTGAACGCCGCGGCCCAGCAGGATGTCGAGGTTCTCGAAGGGGATCGCTTCGACATGGGCCGCCTGCAGGCGGCGCAGGCCGGTCACGTCCATAGGACCGGGATCCGTAAGGCCGATACGGTTCAGGTATGCGTCGAGCAACGGGGGCGCCACGAACGAAGTCTCTCACAGGCGGCCAGGCGCCCCTTGCGATTGGATCTCGCGGGACAGAACCTTCGGCAGTTACTCCCTGACACAACGCGCGGAAATGGCCATCTGCTTCTCGCCCTGAGGCTGACGATAGAGCGCTTGACTGCCTTTGCCGAAATTATAGAACGGTGCGTTGATCGGATCGGTTTCGGATACCGTCCAGTAAAATCCGTGTGCCTCCAGCCGTTCGTACCGTCCATCAACGGAGCGGTTGCCACCCAGCACGGCATTGAAGCCTGACGTCCCTCCGCTCAGGAGTGCCGTGTACGCCGCTTTACCGTTATCAGGCGAATCGCTGCCAACGCCGCCATAGTGCTTCGCCATCTGTCGCCATTCGTCGTCGGTCGGCAACCGCCAGCCATCTCCTAGCGACTGACACCCTCGCCGGGCCGATTCCCACGTATACAAACGGCCATAGCGACGGCAGTTCGGTTCCGCATCGTCGTAACAATAGGATGGCGACGTGTCAACGTTCAAATTGGCAGTCGTCCACTCTTTACCGTCCGCCATCCGTTTTGAAGAAGCGACCGCGCCGGACACGTTCTGGTCTTTCGCTGAACGCTGTGTCGAGCCGGCGCCGACAACAACTCCGAACGCAAGACTCAGCGCGATTGCCACGACACGAATTCGAATCGTCGGCATGATGTCCTCGCCGCATTGTAATTGTTTGTCTGTAAGGACTTTCCAGGTTTTGCAATATCTCGCGTCGTGGGCCGACATCCTGCACACTAACCGGCAGCGCCGATGGTCCGTCTAAGGCAGGACTATGACGAACACTCTCCAGGATCTCCGATACGCAGCGCGTGCACTGCGGAAGAGCCCGGGGTTCACCGCCATCGCCGCCCTTACGCTCGCGCTGGGTGTGGGCGCCACCACAGCCATCTTCAGCGTCGTCAACGCGGTGATGCTGCGGCCACTGCCGTTCACGGAGCCCGATCGCCTCGTGCGGATCTGGGAGAACAACGTCGAGCGCGGCTGGCCGACGTTCGCGGTATCGCATCCCAATTTTCTCGACTGGCGATCCCAGGCACGCGCGTTCGAATCGCTGGCCGCGACGAACAACGCCGGGTTCACGTGGACGTCGAACGGCGAGGCCGAAGTCGTACCCGGCCTCAGAGTGACGGCCACCTTCCTCCCGACGTTGAAGATCTCGCCGGTGCTCGGCCGCAACTTTCTCGCGAGTGAAGACCGCCCGGGCGGCAACACGCGCGTCGTGCTGCTGGGCGATGGATTCTGGCGGCGCGCGTTTGGCGCCGACCCGACCGTCGTCGGCCGGACGATCACGCTGAACTCGCAGCCTCACACGATCATCGGCGTCCTGCCGCCGTCGTTTCGATGGGGCACCAACAACGACATGCTCGCGCCGCTGGCGCCGGACCCGGCACGCAATCGCGGCGACCATCGGCTGGCGGTGATCGGGCGCGTGGCCGCCGGCAGCTCGATCGACCAGGCGCGGACGGAGCTCGAGACGATCGCGGCCCGGCTGGGGCAGCAATTTCCGGAGTCGAACAAGGGCTGGGGCATCGTCGTGAACAGCTTCTATGACTGGCTGATTCCGGAAACCACTCGCCGCTCGCTGCTCGTGCTGCTCGGCGCGGTGGCGCTGGTCCTGTTGATCGCGTGCGTCAACGTGGTCAATCTGCTGTTGGCGCGGGCGTCGGGCCGGCAGCGCGAGCTGTCGATTCGCGTGGCGATGGGCGCGTCGCGCCTCCGCGTGGTCCGGCAACTGTTGCTCGAGGCCTCACTGATCGCGATCGTGGCGGCGACGATCGGAATCGCGATTGCGTTCGCCTCCACTCGCTTGCTGGTCGCGCTCGGGCCCAACTCAGTGCCGCGCCTCGACGAACTCTCGATTGATGCGCGCGTGTTCGCGTTCGCGATCCTCGTGGCCTTGTCGATGATGCTGATCTTCGCCGGCGTCCCGGCAATCCAGGCGGCGCGCCAGGATCCGCAAGACGGCCTGCGCGCCGACGGCCGCAGCGTCACGTCAGGCTCGGGCCGCCGCCGAATCCGCGCGGCGCTGACCATCGGCGAGGTGGCGCTCTCGGTGGCGCTGCTGATCGGCGCCGGACTGTTGATGCGGAGCTTCGCGCGATTGCAGCAGGTGGATCCGGGCTTTTCAGTGTCAGGATTGATGACGGCGCGCGTCAACCTTCCGGCCAACGCGTATCCAAACGCGGCGTCGCGCCGGGCGTTCTACGAACGCTTCCTCGAAGATCTCCGCGGGCGCGCGGGCATCGAAGCCGCCGCCATCTCGAGCGGGCCGCCGCTGTCGGGAGATTTCACCGGCGGCGACGTGCGCTTGCCGACACAGACCAACGACGAAGCGGGATCGGCGAATTGGCGTCTGATCGGCCCGGGGTATTTCGCGGCGCTGGGCATCCCGATTCGCGGACGCGAGTTCACGATGCAAGACACCATCGACGGCCCGCCGGTGGCGATCATCAGCGCGGCGCTGGCAAAGAAGTACTTCCCCAACGACGATCCACTCGGACGCACGCTGCTGATGCGCAGCTTCACCGAGGATCCGCACACCATCGTCGGCGTCGCCGGCGACGTGCGCACGTTCGGGCTCGACCAGGACGCCGGCTTCGTGTTCTACGGATCCGCCACGCAGTATGCCGGCTGGAATCCGATGTCGCTGGTCTGGCGGTCGCCGGTGGGATCGGCAGATACGGTGCGCGCATCGCTGCGATCGATCGATCCGAACGTGCCGATGTCGGCCATCGAGTCGATGGACACGCTGATCGACCGGTCGATGGGCCCGCGGCGCTTCAACCTCTATCTGCTCGGCGCGTTTGCGGCGGTATCGCTGGCCCTTGCAGCGATCGGGTTGTTCGGCGTGATGGCGTACCTGGTGGCACAGCGCACGCGCGAGATCGGCGTCCGGCTGGCCCTGGGCGCGACGCGAGCAGAAGTGTTCCGCCTGATCCTCGGCCGCGGCATGGCCCTCGCCGCGATAGGCGCCGCCGGTGGCGTCGGCGCCGCGCTCGGGCTGACGCGCGTGATGGAGACGCTGCTGTTCTCGGTGTCGCGAACGGATCCGATCACCTTCGTCGCGGTGCCGGCCGCGTTGATTGTCGTGGCGGGCCTGGCTTGCTATCTGCCGGCCAGGCGCGCCATGAAGGTTGATCCGGTTGTGGCGCTACGCGGTGACTAACCCGTGACCGTGCGAAGCAGTCGCGTCACCGGGTCGTAGAAGCGATCGACTTTCGGTCGGAAGCCCGACCGGCGATTGTAGCTCTAACATCAGGTACAGAAACAGTCAGCCCGTCAACGCGGACGGCAACGACGCCATGAACTCGCGGACGGCGGCGATCTGGCTGTTCTGCGAAATGAACGCGAAGTCTCCCGGATTGATCGTCCGACGGGGCTGGCGTGGTGCGTCAAGCGCGGCGTGGAGGACAGGACATTCATCGATCAGCGCAAGCAGCGCGGCCCAGGACGGCGCGTCCAGCATGAGGATGACGTCGAGAGCATCGCGGGCGCGCCACGGTTCACGATTGCTTACGGCTTGCCTCAGTTCGCGCCGGAGCCCATCCAGACGGAGTTGGATGTCGCGGTCGCTGCAACGGATTCCCGCCAGGACGTCGATCAAGTGTTGCGCGGCGTACATGCCGGCGTCGCGATGAAGGACTGTCCACCCGACCTGAAAGGCGGTGACCAGATCGGGATCGGACCAGTGCGGCGGCCAGTTTTCCAGGCCGAGGTTGCAGGTCGCCACGGCACCGTCCCCGGCTTCCTGAGCCGTGAAGGGCCGGCCCTGAATGGAGCATCCCGCTACGATCGCATTCGCCAGGTACGCGAGCTCCTGGGCACTGGCCGGATGGGACGCGACGTGCACCTCGATCCACGAGAGAGGCGTGGTCTGCTGATCCGCCGCGCCGAGCAGGGCTCGCGGCTGCGCCCCGAGAACACCGGCGTCGCGAAGAACCTCGACCACCCCCGACGGCTCGAGGGTCGACGGCGCAGCGGGGCTGGATTCGATGAGAGCCGCTTCGTGACGGGCATCGGCCTCCGTGGCGAGCGTGGACTCGAGCGTGCGGAAATATGCGCGCGCGATCGCGCTCGGCGGAGGCCGATCAGCGCCGAGCTGAAGGTCTCGGCCGCCCTTCAGAAAGGCATGGGCCTGGGCCGGAGTGACGTATCCCTGCTGTTCCCGGCGTACTTCGCGATCGACCGCCAGATCGAACATGTCCTGTTCGTCGTCGTCCAGCAGGTCGTCGCACCCGTCTTCTACGCGCGGGTCGTCCGACAATCGAACCCACTCGCGCATCAGGCGATGGAAGTACCCGGGATGCGCCGCGTACAGGAACGCGAGGAGCTCCATGATGGAGTCCCATGCTGAAGAGGTCCGCCGCGTTTCGAGCACGTAGCCGCCGACTTCGGACACCGGACCGCGATTCAGCGCACGCCCCGGCATCTCGTCGCCGTCCAGCGTCGTGTACGGCGAGACCGCCGCGCGATCGAACGCGGCGGCGTGCTGCACGAGTCCCGCGATGACGAGCTCGATGTCGAGGCCAAGGACCTTCTCGGCCGCGACGTCAGCGCCGGCCTCCATCAGCACCGCTATCCACAGGCCAAATCAATCGGTGTCGAACTGTTCGTCGGTGCCTGGCGTGCGAACGCGCCAGATGTCGATGTCGAGGATGCGCGCCAGCTGCGCGGGCGTGGCCAGCGCCACGAACTCCGCGCAGTCCTCGAGGCCGCAGGTCTGAATCACCCGATGCAGGACCTCGGGTTGCATCTGAGGGACCATCTTCGTGAGGTCGGGCGCGTTCAGCAGCCGTTGGAGCAGCGTCTCTGACTTCGCCATTGCACCGGCGATACTACAGGTCTTCGCGGCGCCGAAACAGTCTTGAAGATGCTGGCCAGGTGGAGGAAAATATAGTCAGGAAGCAATGGATGCGGCGATGAGTTGCCGCCGTTGGATTCCGCGCCCTCCCTTCCTCCCTCCGAGCGATTCGAACGCATCTCATCCCACCGCAGCCTTGGTGTTGACAGTCGACACCATGATCGATAGTGTCGTCTATCGACACCATGCTCCGCAAACGCCCGATCTGCTGCCCGGCACGCTCGACCTGCTCATCCTGCGGACCCTGTGGAAGGATGCGCGGCGCGGCTGGCGATCTCGGAGCGGATCCAGGAGATCTCCGAAGACGTGCTGCAGATCAACCAGGGCTCGCTCTATCCGGCCCTGCATCGCCTCGAGCATCAGGGCTGGATCGAAGCGGAATGGGCGGTGTCGGAGCTCGGCCGGCGGGCGAAATACTTCCGCTCACCGGCCGGAGCGAAGCCAGCTGGCGGTCGAGACGCGCGAGTGGGCCGCATGTCGCCGCAATAGGCCGGGTCTTGAAGCTGGCGTAGACCACTTGTCAAACCGCGTGAGCGGGGGTGGCAAGCCACGCTCGCTCGGCGGTGAGTCGACGCTTCGCGCCGCGGGCAGCCGCCATCGCCTTCGCGAGGCGCTGGACGGCGTCAGACAGCTCGGGTTCACGATAGCCCGCAAACCCAAGACGAATGTACGGCGATGTTTGCCGATCGAAAAAGAATCGGTCGCCGGTTTCGAAGAGGACGCCCTCCGCCGCTGCCAGCCGACTCCATTGCTGCAGATCGACGTCGCTGATCACCCGAACCCACATGGCGGTCCCGCCGGCAGGCAACGTCAGGCTCACGGCGTCTCCCAGCTGGCTGGTAAGCAGCGCGGCCGTCGCATCGCGACGCGCATGGTAGACGCGGCGCACCCGCCGCACGTGCCGCTGGACCTCACCGTCTTCAAGCAGTTCCGCAACCGCAGACTCGAGCACCTGGTCTCCATGCGTATCCAGGAGAGAGCTTAATCGGTCAGGTGGGCAATCACCCTCTCGGAGGCGGCAATGTAGCCGAGACGCAACCCGGGGGCGAGCGTCTTCGACAAGCTGCCGATGTAGATGACGTTCCCCGCGCTGTCGGCGCTCGCCAACGGCAGGATGGGACGACCGTCGTAATGAAATTCGTGGTCGTAATCGTCCTCGATAATCGCGAAGCGATGCTCGCGCGCGAGCTCGAGCAGACGCAGGCGGCGCGCCGGTGACAACGTGACTGTCGTCGGAAACTGATGGTGCGGTGTGACAAACACCGCGCGGATGGGCTGCTCCCTGACGAGCGTCGCGAGATGGTCCGTAGAGAGACCATGCGCATCCACTGGGACCGGTCACGATTCGGGCGCCGGCAGAGAAAACGCGTGTCTCGCACGGTGATATCCCGGATTTTCCATCGCCACGACGTCGCCTGGCCGAAGCACGCCGTGCGCAATTACAGACAACGCTCCTTGCGTCCCGCGTGTTACCAGCAGCTTCGACTCGTCGATGGCCAGCCCACGCGTGGCGCTCAACATCGACGCGAGCGCGGCGCGAAGACGCGGATGGCCTCCCGCCGGACCGTACGACAGCACTTGCCGCGCCCGTCCCTCGATCGACCGCCGCCATGCACGCGCGATCGCCTTCGTCGGAACGAGTCGCAGATCGGGCCACCCGCGAGGTTGTAAGTCGTCGACAGACTGGACGGGCAGGGCTCCAGGTGTATGCCGGGGCCGAGGTCAAATGCCTCCACGTCGCCGGCGGCGCGCGAGCCTGTGACGGAAGCAAAGCGCCGCGGCCGGGGATCCGGAAGCGTCCGGGACACGAACGTCCCGCGGCCATTTTCTGTCGTGACCCAGCCTTCGGCGGCCAGGTCGTCGTAGGCGGCGATGACCGTATTGCGATTGACGCCCAGCGTACGAGCCAGCCTTCGCGTGCCGGGCATCGGTTCGCCGGCACGGAGCCGGCCCCGTCGGATATCGCCCGCGATGGCACGGGCGATCTGCGCAAAGATTGGAGGCTCGCCTGTGGATCGATCGAAACCGGGAAGTCCCATCCTCGCATGTCGCCCTCTTCTCTTCACCGCCCTGTGGCGGCCTGATCCGAAACTAGCCCACCGGATCGTGTCGCGATAGATCCACTTTCGAACTGCACGGTAGGCCGGTCGGCCTGACGTCTATTCCCGATCCGGACCTTCTGCTCAGCGAGCCTCATCGCACAGTGGACGAATCGGAGGTGGGGCATGCTGGCAGCGTTCGTCGCGGGGGCGGTCCTGGGCATCGTGGCAAACAGTGTCCCGACGGCAGCTCCGAAAACCGTCACCGTGAAGCTCATCCGAAAGTGTGCCGAGCACGAGATTGCCTGCGGGAGGGCGTCGTGCGCGGCATGAAAGACGAAACGTCGAAGGTCTTGTCTTTTTTTGACGTCAGGATCGACTGGATCAATCCCTTGGCCGCCCCAACCGCGGCCGTCGACGTCACGGTCCTGCTGGAGGAGAGTGCCGGGCCGGGGCCTCACCTGGTTTCGAAGAGCGGCGTCGTCCTGGCAGCGCTCCAATTGCCCGATACACCCTGCGGAACCGGCGTGGCACGAGTGTGGGTCACAGAAGCGAGGCGCTACGCGGGACTGATACCCGATGTTCATTTCCCGAGCTTGCCGCACAGACTCTCCGACCTGTTTCTGACACGTGCGCTCGGGCGCGCCCTGGCTCACGAGATCGGCCATTACCTGCTCGGGACGTCTCGGCACACGGCGCGCGGTCTCATGCGTGCGCGCTTCTTGCCGCGGGAGCTCCCCGAGTCCGCAACACGGCAGCGCTACGGTCTGGATCGGCCGACCGTGACGCTCTGCGTTTGTGTCGACCTGTCGCGACGTCTCAGGAAGGATTGCGAGCTGTGAGGTAAACCGTTCGCCGGGCTATCTTGAAGCGGGCCCGTTGGTCGACACCACCTCATAGTGCGCAGCCCTGGCGTCATAGCGCGTCAAGAGAGGGAGCCGGTCTTCGGGGATCACGGCCTTCTCGTAATCTTGTGCCTGGATGGCGCGAACGTCATCGAGCGACTCCCACAGAATGATGGTGATGAATTCGATTTCATCCCCAACCGCTCGGCGCAGCAGGTAGCTGCCGCGAAATCCTTTCGTCTTGCTGAGTCCGGGCAGAAGTTCGGGCTTCAGGTGTGATTCGTACGTATCAGCGTGCTCGGGTTTCGTGAGTCCATGCCAGACGCGGGCGATCATACGGCCTCCTCTTATTCAGGTGTCTCCTTTGCTGCCCTCTGTCATGATCGCCGCTGAGGCTTCGTCTTCGCGGACCGATTCCGCCGCCTGCTCGGACAAACGACTAGGGAGTTTCTCCTCGTCGAGGTGCTCAACATCCGCTCAATCGGCCCGAATCTGGTTCTCTGCCACGACGCAAGTCCGTCTGACGGTATGTTCCGGCTTGTCATGGCCGGCGAGGACCATCGCGACGAGCTCGCGCGCTACTTGCGAGACCTGCTCGACGGGCGCGACCACCCGCCAGTGCTGACAACGCAGCGCGCGCGGCATGTGACGCTCGAGGGTCCGACCGACGTCCATGTCGATGACGAGCTTCTTTCGACGCGCGGTCGACAGGTGTCGATGCACGTTGAAGCGGGCGCCCTGGAGCTCCTGACATGAGAGGATCGATCACGTTCCTGTCACACGACAACTGTATGCTCGGCTCGTTCGCTCGGCACTAACAAACTTACGCGAGTATCGCCATGGCAAGAACCATCCCCTCGGAGAGCGAAGAGACAGCCACCACGATCCCGACTCCGGCTGGGACACAGGTGGCCCACGAGAACGAGATCGACAAGCTGGACGCGTACTGGCGCGCCGCAAACTATCTGTCGGTCGGACAGATCTATCTGTACAACAACCCGCTCCTGAAGGAGCCGGTGAAAACGGAACACATCAAGCCCAGGTTGCTCGGCCATTGGGGCACGACGCCCGGGCTCAACTTCATCTACGTACACCTCAATCGCGTCATCAGGAAGAACAACCTCTCGGTGCTGTACATCGCAGGCCCGGGCCACGGCGGCCCGGCGCTGGTGGCCAACACATACCTCGAGGGGACGTACAGCGAGGTGTATCCGGACGTGTCGCAGGACGAAGCGGGAATGAAGCGTCTCTTCACGCAGTTCTCGTTTCCCGGCGGCATCCCCAGCCACGTCGCACCGGAGACGCCGGGATCGATCCACGAAGGCGGAGAGCTCGGCTACAGCCTGTCGCACGCTTACGGCGCCGCCTTCGACAACCCCGATCTCCTCGTGGCATGCGTGATCGGCGACGGCGAGGCCGAAACCGGACCGCTCGCGACGAGCTGGCACTCGAACAAGTTCCTCAACCCGGCGACCGACGGCGCGGTGCTGCCGATCCTTCACCTGAACGGCTACAAGATCGCGAGCCCGACGGTGCTGGCGCGGATCGGGCACGAGGAGCTGGAATTGCTGCTTCGCGGCTACGGATACCGACCCTACTTCGTCGAGGGGGACGATCCGACGGGCCATGCACGAGTCCATGGCGGCCGCGCTCGACGCCATCGTGGACGAGATTCGGCGCATCCAACAGGCGGCGCGCGGAGCCGGAACGACGGAGCGGCCGCGATGGCCCGTGTTGGTGCTTCGCTCGCCGAAGGGATGGACCGGACCGACAGAAGTGGACGGCAAGAAGACCGAGGGGTCGTGGCGATCGCACCAGGTGCCGATGGGCGAGATGCACGAGAACCCCGACCACGTTCGCATACTCGAAGGCTGGATGAAGAGCTACCGGCCCGAGGAACTCTTCGATTCCAGCGGTCGGCTGCGTCCCGAACTCGCCGAACTGGCCCCGAAGGGCGATCGTCGGATGGGCGCAAATCCCCACGCCAACGGCGGCGTGCTGTTGAGAGACCTGCGGCTGCCCGATTTTCGCGACTACGCGGTCGACGTGCCGGGTCCGGGCGCCGTCGATGCCGAGGCCACGCGGGTGATGGGACGGTTCCTCCGCGACGCGATGAAGCTGAATCTCGAGACGCGGAACTTCCGTCTCTTCAGCCCGGACGAGAACAACTCGAACCGCTGGCAGGACGTCCTCGACGTCACCGCGCGCGCGTGGTACGCCGAGCGCCTGCCCGAGCGACAACGAGCTGGCGCCCGACGGGCGGGTGATGGAGATGCTGTCGGAGCACCAGTGCCAGGGCTGGCTGGAGGGATACCTCCTCACCGGGCGCCATGGCTTCTTCTCGTGCTACGAGGCCTTCATCCACATCGTCGACTCGATGGTCAACCAGCACGCGAAATGGCTGAAGGTCTGCAGCGGCATCCCCTGGCGGCGGCCGATCGCGTCGTTGAACTACCTGCTCTCGAGCCACGTGTGGCGGCAGGATCACAACGGTTTCAGCCACCAGGATCCGGGCTTCATCGATCACGTCGTCAACAAGAAGGCGGCGGTGATCCGCGTGTATCTGCCGCCCGACGCGAACTGCCTGCTGAGCGTGACCGATCACTGCCTGCGCAGCCGGGACTACATCAACGTGGTCGTCGCCGGCAAGCAGCCGGCGCCGCAGTGGCTGACGATGGACCAGGCGGTGAAGCACTGCACGGCTGGCATCGGGATCTGGGAGTGGGCGAGCAACGACAGGGACTCGGAGCCCGACGTCGTGATGGCGTGCTGCGGCGACGTGCCGACGCTCGAGACGCTGGCCGCCGTGGAAATGCTGCGCGAGCACGTGCCGGAGCTCCGCGTGCGCGTGGTCAACGTGGTCGACCTGATGAAGCTGCAGCCGGCCGAGGAGCATCCGCACGGCCTCTCGAACGGCGACTTCGACGCGCTCTTCACGGTCGACAAGCCGATCATCTTCGCGTTCCACGGCTATCCGTGGCTGATTCACCGGCTCACCTACCGGCGGACGAACCACGCGAACCTGCACGTGCGCGGCTACAAGGAAGAAGGCACCACGACCACGCCCTTCGACATGGTGGTGCTGAACGACATGGATCGCTTCCACCTCGTCGAGGACGTCATCACTCGCGTGCCGCACCTCGGGGCGCGCGCCGCTTACGTGCGGCAGGCCATCCGCGACCGCCTCATCGAGCACAAGGAGTACATCGCGACGCACGGCGAGGACATGCCGGAGGTTCGCAACTGGCGGTGGGGCGGCGCGACGGCTGCCGGCCGCGCCGACACGGCTGACGACAACTGATGGCACCGCGGCCGGAGGAGTGTCAGAAACTGTAGCCGAGGTACACCATCCCGTATCTGAAGGACTTCGTGCGTCCAGTGGCCTGCTCCACCGCGCTACCTGGATTTGCGAATGCGAGCAGGAAGCTGGCGGTGAAGTTCTTGTTCAACTCCCAGTCAGTGTAGAAGTCGATTTCAAGTGCGACGTCTTTGTCTGTCACGGTGGGCGCGACCGCCTGCGGCTGATCGAGGCGGAAGTTGAAGAACAGCACGCCGCCGCTGATCGCGTCGGAGGGTTGGACATCGGCGCGAATCTGATGCGAGATGAGGTTGGAGTTGGAGAGGAAGTACTCGCCGGCGATCTCGCCCTGCCACCAGCTGCCCCAATCGTAGAAGCCAACCAGCAGGGGGTCGAATGCTTCGTTGGCCGCGGTGGTGGGATCGTCGCCTTGGAAGTACGCATACCGATAAGACAGCTTTGGTTTCCAGACGACGTTCTCGAGCTGATAGGCGCCGAGCACCGTCCACGCGTTGGAGTCGAGCGCTTCGCCGTTGCGCTCGGAGGCGTACTCGAATTCGAACGACAGGCCGGGCCGGTTCGTCAGCGGGGCTGTGTAGGCTCGCACGTTGAAGACGTTGAGACCGTCACGCCCGGGTTCGATCTCTTCGTGCGCGAAGAGCTTCATGTAGGTCACGCCGATCGTGGTGTTCTCGCCGTGTGAGAACTCGTAGTTGCCCCCGAGCAGGCGCGTGCCACTGTCGCTTTCGTCGAGTTCGTCTTTGTCGAGGTAGAAGAATTCGCCGAGGTGCGGGCCGGGCTTCACGCGGCCGATGGCGGCGAGCTCGAAAGCTTTGCGAGCGTTGGTCCAATAGCCACCGCGGCTTCCTCCTTCGGCGGCGCCGTCCCAGAGAAGGAATCCGTGCCCGAGCTGGTATTGAGCACGTCCGACAGTGAGGTCCACCACGTTCTCGCTGTCGCCGATGGACTTGCCTGACCGCCATCCGAGGGATGCGTCTTCAGGTCCGAACGACGAGACATCAGACCCATACAACTCCGGAATGGATCCGTAGGTACGCTCGCCGACGACGCTGACTTTGCCGTAAATCTCACTCGATGAGCGCAGCCTGTAGGTTCCTGACATCGCGGGCTTGACGTATCCCTCGAACCACTGGTCGCTCAAGTTTTCCGGCACGTCTTCCTTCGGGTTGTCGAAGAGCGAGTTGGCGAAGCCGAACGTGCCCCAGCCGGCGTCGAAATTGAAAGTCCACTTCACTCGCGGAGGCAGGCCGGTCTCGTTCTCCTGGGCCCCGGCCTGGGAGGCAAAGAACACTGTTGCGAGCAGAACACATGTCGTTCGAATCGCGAATGTCATTCGGCGGCCCTCCCGCCGTACGATCGGGCGAGTCGCTCTAGCGATCTTCGGGGTTGATCGCCTTGAAGACGACCGCCGCGGCGGCAGCGCCAGCGAGTTCCGCCGTCAGATAAACCCACAGACTTCCGAACGGCAGCATCCCCATCATCATGGCGCCGAGCGCGACTGCCGGGTTGAAGGCCGCACCCGACACATCGCCAACCGCGAACGCGCCAGACAGGACGGTAAACCCGATCGCGAGCCCGAAGTAAGAGTTGCCGGCGGTACTCTTTGCCGTCGCGACGTTCAGGACCACGTACACCAGCGCGAACGTGAAGAGGAACTCGGCGGCGAACGCCGCTGGCACGGCCGGATCGAGCCTGACGGCTTCGGCCGTCTTCAAGAACAGAACGATGGCCGCCGCGGCCACTCCACCGAGGAGCTGCGCAGCCCAGTAAGGGACAACGTCTGCAGCGGGACAGCGACCGCGCAGGAACACGCCGAGGGTAACGGCCGGATTGTAATGCGCTCCCGAAACGTGCCCGCCCGCGTAAATCATCACCATCAGGATCGACCCGATCGCCAGCGGCGCAATCACACCCGGGCCGGCAGCGATGCCCGTCGAACCGACGGTGAGCACCAGGAAGAACGTTCCGATGAACTCCGCTAGATACTTGCGCATGTCCAGTCAACCTCCGCGTTGTTGGGAACAGCAAACCGGGAAACTATAAGTAGCTTAACCACCAATCCCGCCGACGAGCTTTCACTTCCGCAAAGGCCCGGCACATCGGGTACAGAGCGATCACGATCAAAACCCAGCTCACGTAAACCCAGCCAAGATCGATTCCATACCACGGCGGGTGCGCGACCATTGGACCATCGCTCGTAAAAAGGAAACTCGCGGAGTCGCCCTGGCCGTACGCAACGACAACAGCGACGAGATGCACCAGGTAAATATGCGCCACGTAGAAAAGCAGAGGCACCCTCCCGTAGGTTACGAAGATAGAGAACACCCGGCCTCGCGCGTGTTCGAGCCAGACGAGCGCGATCAGCAGAGGGCCGAGCGTCATGAGCAGGTAGGCGAGAGAAGGCGGATACTTACGCACACGCAGGAATGAGAGCAGGGTAAACGTGCGTCGTGTCTCGACACTCCACGGCATCGGATCGCCATAGCTGTTCAGCCATCGAAGACCGATAAAAGCGATGACGGCCAGGACGCCGATACTGACGAGAACCTTCTGCCTGCGTTCGCGCGATTCTCTGAAGAGCGGGCCCATGGCATATCCAACCGCCATTACTCCTACCCACGGAATGATCGGGTAATCGATGCGAATCAGCGTGCCTGCGTACGGGTCAGGGAAATGGAGAAACCTCCACAGCCACCCAAACCCGCCGAACGCTGCCGGAGTAATCGCATCCGTCAGGTTGTGAAGCACGATCAGCGCGATGCCGACCGCTGCAATCGCTCCTCTTGGCAACCAGGCAAGTGCCGCCATGAACACCATCGACCAGCCGAGGGCCCAGATGACTCCTGCGAGCCACGGTATAACGTGGAGTGTGAAGTCCCAGCCGAAAGAAACCAGAGTCAGTTCGAGAACGACGAGCCACAGACCTCGCGTCAGAAAGAATCGGCTCACCTGAGCCAGACTTCGCCCGCGAGCGAGCGACAGCGATGCGCCGACGCCTGCGAGCAGAAAAAAAGCCGGAGCACAGAAGTGCGTTACCCACCGCGTGAAAAACAGAGCAGGAGTGGTATGGGCGAGGTCGACCGGTGGGAACTGCGCATTGCTGAGGAAATTACGCGTATGGTCGAGTGCCATGAGGACCATGACGATTCCCCGCACGCCATCAACCGATTCGAGTCGCTCGCGTACGCCGTTGAGGTTTGACACAGGTTTACGTCCTGCACTCCGGCCAACCCACGTCAGCGTCAAGGAGCGGGAATCATATCAAGGCACACGCGCCCGGCCGCGAGATCGGTGGCTGAACTTGCTGGCGCCCTCGGGCCGCGATACGATCGGTCCCAGTGCCGCGAGGGCGGCCGACGGTCCGCGTAAAGGGTTCAACCCGCCCTACAGTCGTTCAAGCACAACCTTCTAATCCTCGCCCTGCATGCGGACCACGGGCGGCACGAGAGGGCACGTCCCTTTCGAAGGAAAGGAAGGTCCCCATGCCCGAACAGACTCCCGAGTCTCGGTCACTCGAGCTTCCCGAGAATCCCAACCTGGAGTGGCTGCGAAAGCAGGCAAAAACACGTCTTGCGGAATTGCGACGGGTGAACCCCGGCGCCAGGCTGGCCGAAGCACAATTCGAGATCGCGAAGCGGTACGGTTTCTCGAGCTGGCGCGCGCTGAAAGAACACATCGACTCACTGACCCTTGAAGGTCAGATTATCGACAGTGCCAGCAAAGGCCACGTCGAGAGACTGGCAAGGCTGCTCGACGAGCATCCGGAGAAGCTGCGTCTGAAGGTGCCGCCGTATGAGGCGTCGCTGCTGTTCCCTGCGGCGCAAAGCGGCAACGTCGATGCGGTGGACCTGTTGCTGCAGCGCGGACTCGACGTGAACTATCGCGAGAAGGGCGACAACACTTACGCGATGCATTGGGTGGCGGCGCAAGGCAACCTCGAGATGGTGCGCAAGCTGGCCGATGCCGGAGGGGACGTAATCGGAGAGGGCGACGACCACGCCGGAGGCGTGATCGGCTGGGCGTCCTGCTGGGAAGGGTGCAGTGATGATGCGCACCGAGCCGTCGTCGACTTCCTGATTAGCCGCGGTGCACGCCATCACATCTTTTCGGCGGTCGCGATGGATCTTGCAGACGAGGTGCGGCGGATCGTGGCCGCGGATCCCTCGGCGCTGAACCAGCGTCAGAGCCGCAACGAGAATAACCGCACGCCGCTGCACTTCGCCGTAGTCATGCAATCGGCCGCACATGGTCGACCTGCTGCTGAAACTGGGCGCTGACCCATTGGCCGTTGACGGCGCGGGGATGCCGGTGGCTGGGTACGCCGACGATCGTGAAATCGATCTGCCGGTGATGAAACGTATCCATGAGATGACGCTCGGAGAGATGGACAGCGCCACTCGTGGTCGCCGGCCGCTGAACGTCGGCTTTTTGGATCTGGTTGCAGCGGCGGCGATACGGCGACTGGAACACGGCTTCGCAGCTCGCCGCAGCGAATCGTCAGTTGATCGACAAAGGCGGAGCGCTCCACCTGCTCTCGAAACGCGGTGACGCAACCGCGGTGAAGTGGCTGCTGGAGCATGGCGCGAACCCTGACGCGTTGTGGGCGCACTGGGAAGCAGAGGTGACTCCCCTGCACCTCGCCGCCGCTCATGGACACGCCGAAGTAGTACGACTGTTGCTTGATGCAGGCGCGGATCCACGCATCCGCGATACGAAGCACGACGGCGATGCGCTCGGATGGGCCGAGTTCTTCAAGAAACCCGACATCGTCCAGTTGCTGCGGGACAGGGCGGCGGGCGCATGATGCGAGCGCAGATGTCAGCGAACCGCCCGCAGGGCGACGACGGGATCGACCCGAGAGGCGCGATGCGCGGGAAGGTAGGTGGCCACGAGCGTCATTGCGGCGAGACCGGCGGACACTGCGGCATATGTGATCGGATCCATCGGGCCGACGCCGAACAGGAACGCCGACATCACGCGCGTGAGCATGAGCGCGATGCCGATACCGATCGCAATGCCGATGGTGGTCAACCACAGCCCATGCCGAAGCAACATTCTCCGCACATCCCCGGTTTGGGCGCCGAGTGCCATCCGGACGCCGATCTCGCGCGTTCGCTGCGCCGCCGCGTAGGCAACCACGCCGTAGATGCCGACCATGCCGATGAGCAGCGCGACGCTTGCGGCGATGCCCAGCATCACCAGCGCGAACGACGTCGCCGTCATCGAGCTCACTTGGATTTCCTCGAGTGTCTGCACGGTCGCGAGCGGCAGATTCGGATTGACCGACCAGACCGCCTGCTCGAGCTCGCGAACAAAGCCTGGTGCGCCGACGCGCGTCGACCGCACCGCGTACACCATCGTGCGCCACCGATAGCTCTCATTCAGCATCGGCCAGTAGACGATCGCTGTCGGCGGTTGCGTCAGTCCATCGTCGCGCTCGTTACCCGATACGCCGATGATTTCGCGCCACGGAAATCGCGGCGAACTGCCACGGACGCGCTTGCCGATCGCCTTCGCTGGATCTCCCCGGTACTCGCGCGCGAGCGGCTCGGAAATGATGACGACGGGCCGCTGCTCGTGGATGTCGTTCCATGTGATCGAGCGCCCGGCGACCAGCCGGTTGCCCATCGTCTCGAAATACCGGGGCCCGATGCTCTTGAACCGCCGGAGCTTGACCATCGTCCCTTCCGGGTCGGGGAATTCTTCAATCGCGACGTAGTTGCCGTTGTCTTCTCCATCCATCGTGATGGAAGACGAGAGACCAACGGAGGTGACGCCGGGCACGCGTGCCAGTTGCTCGGCAACGCCCTCGAACGTGCGCGCCGCCTGCTGTGGATCGCCGATCAAGGTTGCCGGTATCGCGATGACGAACGTCTGCACCTCCTCGGGGCGCGTGAAACCGGGGTCGACCTGACGCATCGCGATGAACGTTCGAATCATCAACCCCGATACGATCAACAGCGTGAGTGCCAGCGCGATTTGTCCGACGACGAGCGCATCGCGCGTGCGGTGGCGGCCGGGAGCGTCGCCGGCCGATCGACCTCCCTCCTTGAGCGCCGTGGTGCTCGGCTTCCCAAATCGGATGACGGCCAGGGCGCCACAGAGCGCACCGCTCAGCATCGAGACGACGACCGTGAACAGCAACACCATCCAATCGATGCCGATGTCGTCGACACGTGGCAGCTCCGCAGGCGCGATCGTGCGCAGCAAGCCAATAGCTGCCTGCGCGAGCCACACACCGACCAGGCCGCCCGCGAGCGCCAGCACCACGCTCTCCGACAGCAGCGCGCGGGCGATCCGGCCGCGGCTGGCGCCTAGTGCGGCACGCACTGCGAGCTCCTGATGGCGCCCCTCCGCGCGCAGCAGGAACAGGTTGGCGACGTTGCCGCAGGCGATCAGCAGCACGACGGCGTCGGCGGCCAATAGAATCCAGAGAATCTGCCCGACGTCGCGGATCACATCGGCCGCCAGCGGGCGCACGTTCGGCCGCAACTCCAATCGCGCGAACGCCGGCGGCAAGAGCGAGATCATGCGCGCGACGTCGGCGTTCGCCTGCGCGAGCGTGACGCCCGGTTTCATCCGGGCGAGCGCCTGAAACCCGAAGCTGATGCCGCGCGGCGCGTTCACATCCAGTGGCATCGGCAACACGATCGCAGGGCGCGTCCGAAGGAACTTGAACGACGCGGGCAGCACGCCGATCACTTCAGCCGGCCTGCCGTCGATGACCAGTTGCTGGCCGACGACGTTGTCGGCGCCTCCGAAACGGCGCTGCCAGTAACCATGAGTCAGCATCACTCGTCGCGGCGCGCCGGGCGTATCGTCGTCGGCGCTGAAGGCGCGACCCAGTATGGGTTGCACGCGCAACAGCGGCAATGTCGACGCGCTGACGAGCAGTCCCTGCAGTCGTTCTGGATCGCCGCCTCCCGTAATCGACACCTCGGTCGGATCCCAGGCGCCGATCCCCTCGAATACCTGCTGGTTCTCGCGATACGTCAGATACGTGCCAGGGCCGTGATTCATGCCGGCCCCGTGCGGCGCGATTTGTGTCAGGCTCACCAGCCGCTCGGGCTCGTGAAACGGCAGCGGCTTCAACAACACCCCATAGACGACGCTGAAGATCGCGGTGGTGGCGCCAATCCCGAGCGCCAGCGTCATGACCGCGGCGGCGGCAAAGGCGGGCTGCTTCGAAAACACGCGCGCCGCGTAGCGCACGTCCTGCCAGAGATCGCGACATACGGATCCGATGAGCAGGCCCGGCGCGATCGCTGGCGGCAGCTGCGATGGTTTCAGCGGTTCCATGACGGCCGTCTGTTAGATAGGTCTCCCAACGCAAAAGGTTGGAACGTGGAAGCACGACGCATCCTTGCCGGCTGAGCCATTTCTCCAGGTGCACTGAAAAACTCGCTATCATGAGCGCGCAGTAATCTCGAGGAGCACGACATGGTCATTCCTCGTGCGGCCGGTACTATTGGGCTGCTGCTGGCTTGCGTCCTCGCACTCGCGCCAGGGCAACGCGCGCCACTCGATGTCGAAGCGTTTCGGACAAAGATTCGGAAGATCCTGTCGGACGGAGCGGCGCCGTCACTGGCAGTCGCCGTCGCACGAAACGGCGAGATCGTCTGGAGCGAGGCGTTTGGCTTTGCGGATCGCGAAGCCCGCGTGCCAGCCAAGGTCGAGACGCCCTACTCGATTGCTTCGCTGACCAAGCCGTTCACGGCGACGGCCCTTATGATCCTGGTGGAGCGTGGGCGACTCGGCCTCGACGAGCCGCTGAGCCGCTACCTTGGCGCCCTTGAGCGGCCAGGCGTTTCAGCGCCCGGCGACGTCACCCTGCGACGCACCCTCGGCCACGTCGCCGGCTTCCCCGTCCACTATCAGTACTTCTTCGACGATCAATCCGATCGGCCCCTGCCCTTTGCGGACACGATGCGCTGCTACGGGGCGGAGATCCAGAAGCCAGGAAGCAGCTACACCTACTCCAACCTGGGGTTCGGGGCGCTCGGCGAAACAGTGGCGCGCGTGTCGGGACAGCGCTACCGGGATTTTCTTGCGCGCGAGATCTTCGCGCCGCTGGGCCTGAAGAGTGCAAGCGTCCCCGAACTGGCCGAAGAGACTGTCTCAGCCGCCAAGCGGTACGGCCGGGACGGCAGCCTGCTGCCGTTCTTCGTCACCGATTTCCCTGGAGGTTCGGCCGTCTTTGCGAGCGTCGAGGACGTCGTGCGCTTCGGCTCGTTCCACGCGGGAGCGCTCATGCCCGGGCAGCGGGCCGTCCTCACGCCGGCGTCGCTCACGGCAATGCAACAGAAGGGAACCGGCGACTACGGTCTGGGTTGGAGCGTCAATCACACATGGAACAAGCATCCGATCATCTGGCACAGTGGCGCGATGCCGGGCTCGAGCTCCGCGCTGTGGATGGTCCCCGCCGAGAAAGTCGCGATCGCAGTTGTTGCGAACCAAATTGGCGCGCCTGTCAATCAACTGGCGGGCGAGATTCTTGCGAACCTCCTCCCGGCCGGGCAGCCCGCCGCCGGATCACGCGCGCCCGAAGAAGCCAAGCCGTCGACGCCGGTTCCGACTCCCCCTGCCACAGAACATTCGACTGGCCGGTATCGAGGCCGGCTCATGACGTGCCCGAAGCCGGAGACGCTCGCGATCGATGTGCAGCGTCCAGGTGAGATTGCACTCACGCTCGGCTCCGCCAGTCCGCGATTGCTCGATGGAACGTTTACTGGTGGGCGCCTGTACACGGAATTCAGCGACACGACAGGATCGACGAAGAGCCAATACCAGTTGGACCTGCGCCTGGTCGGGAATCGCCTCGAGGGGCCGGTCACGCGGCGGACCAGTCTGGGACCGCGCGCCAATTTAGCGGTGACGATCTGGGCAGAGACTCGAGAGGGAACGCTAGCGGCGACAACGCAACCGAACAAAACCCGCCGTCAGGGGACCGAGACGAACTCGCTCAGGAACGACAGGGCGGACGCAGTATCCAGTCGGTACGTCTTATCCGTTGCGCGACAGAACCGATCGCCGGTTACCGTGAGCGAGACGATCGTCGTCGTCTCGCTGGAGCCGGCGCCGAGAAAATGCGGTCCGCCGGAGTCACCGAAGCAGGTGCCGCCGTTGCCCGTCGACGGATTCATCGACAGCTCGAGCCAGGCCTTGTTGAGTGAAAGCGCCTCCTGGACGGCGACCAGGCGGCGGGTCCCCAATTCGAAGGATTGGAAAGCTTTTCTCTTGTCGTCGCGAACGGTGCCATAGCCGACGGGGGTGAACAGCGTCGACCGTTTGTCGATGGAGTCGAGCAGCCCGAGAGTTGGCAGCTCGCCGTAAACCGGCATGCTCACGGGTTCATCGAGCACGAATACCGCCACGTCATGGGGATCGTTTGGCGCTCCCGGAAAAAGCGGGTGGACGACGGCCGTGCCCGTGTGCAACGTCACACCGGCATCGATCAAACCGTCGAAATTGGCGTCGATGATCTCATCGAACGTTACCCAGAGCGGAATACCTGCCTCTTCCGCCCCGAACAAGCAATGCCCTGCGGTCACGAAAACCGTCGGCGACACCAGCGTGCCTGAACAAATCTGGAACGTTTCTCCCTCGAACTCCGCGACGACCGACCCGACGAACGGGTGACGGCCGTTGTCGGGCTCCCCGAACGTGATCGCCCACACGGCGGCGCCGCCGAAGAGACACGCGATGGCTCCAAGTGCGGTCAGTGCTTTAGCTCTTCGCATGGTGCTCCTCTACAGCTGATCCGAATTTGTTTGCGCGGCTCGACTCGTGGCGTCGAATCGAGACGATTCGCTACCGTCAATCAGGTCCGGCGATTCTAGGGCCGTGATTATGACTCACGGCAGACGCAAGTCAACCGGTCTCTGGCCATCATGTACTGTCGAGATGCCGCGCGGATTAAGCTGTCTCGTGGTGCCGATCCATACCGGCGACCGCCCGGACCACGACGCCATCGCGCTGCTGCGCGACGGTCCCTGTCGTTCGCTGCCTCCGGACACCGTGGAGCGTCTCGCGGCCGGTGGCGAACTGATCGATGTCCTTGCCGGCGCGACCGTTTACAGCGAGGCCGGCAGGGAACGGTTCGGGCTCATCACGCGTGGGCTTTTACGGGTATACATGCATACGAGCGATGGCCGCCAGGTTACCGTGCGTTACGTTCGACGCGGCGGCCTGCTCGGCGCGCCCGCGCTCGTCGCAGGACCTGCACCGGTCTACGTTCAGGCGTTGATGGACAGCACGCTGTACTTCATGGACGTGGCAAACGTGAAGCGGCTGGCTGGACAGGATGCGACCGTGGCGTGGGTCCTGGCCGAAGAGTGTGCTCACCGTTTGTACGATGTCCTCGAAGAGCTTGCGGGGAACACCTTCGCAACCGTTCGGCAGCGCGTTGTCCGGCACCTCTTCGATTTAGCGGCTTCCCGCCCGGACCGTGACGGGCGCCTCGCAGCCCTCGTCAATCAGCAGGAGCTCGCCGACAGCGTCGGATCCGTTCGCGAGGTCGTGGCACGCGTCCTTCATGAGCTTCGCACGGCATCCCTGGTCCGGACGTCGCCTGGGCGCGTCGAAATCCTCGATCCCCTCAAGATGAGCCAGGAGCTTTGGTCGCGGACGGCGTGACCAAAGTCACAGCGAAGACGATCCTCCCTTCGGCACAATTGAATCGACGGTAGAAATCGATCGGTCCCGTGACGCCCGCGCACGGCGGAACTGGAGGACATCATGTTTGCTGTCGATCATTCCGCAACAGCGTTATTGATCAAGCGGCGCTTCCCGTCCGTGTCCATCACGCCTCTCCTGATTTCCGTTCAGGCCATGGAGCTGGCGTGGGTGGGGCTCAACTATCTCGGCGTCGAGCGCACCACGACGAATGCGGACGTGCGAAGCGTGGTGGACATTCACCTGGCTTACATCCCGTACTCGCATTCCGTCGCGACCGTAACAGCGGCAGCGTTGATCGTCTGGTGGACGATCGAACGGCTGCTCGGCCGGCCCGCTCTTGGCCGCGCCGTGGCGATCGGGATCGTCTCCCACCTCGTTCTCGACATTGCGACCCACGCGCCTGACATCGCGCTGTGGCCCGGGTCGTCTTTTCCGCCGCTGGGTCTCGGGCTGTACAGCAGCGCACCGTCGGCGGCGTTCGTCGTCGAACTGCTGTACGGCGTGTTGTGCTGGCGGGTCTATCGCGGAAGCCGAGGCCTGCTCGCGGTTATCGTTGCCGGCAACCTTGCAAACGTGTCGTTCTTTTTCGCGAGGATCCCCGGGCCGGAGCAGTTGCTCGCGGGCAACCCGATGCTGGTCGTGACCGTGGTCCTTGGACAGATTGTCACGATGCTCGTGCTGGTCGGACTGTTTTCGCTGCCGTCGAGGCGAGTCCGGTCCGTGCCGACGCGCGCGGCGCCCGGCCGGATCGAATCGCGATCCTCGCCAGCCACAGCGCCAGGATTTCGGAGGCAGGTCACGGCATTCCGTAGATCGGGGCGATAAGCTGGCGTCCTGCCGCTCCCGTATTCAGAACTCGAAGCCATGGCCGCCCAACAGGTTGCCGCAGGAGATGTCCGGCATCCGCATTGGCGGAGTTCTTGTAGCTCGGCGGGCCATTACCTCGTCGAACCCGAGGAGTGCCCGTGCTTCCAAAGCTCACAGCAGAGTTCATCGGCACGTTCTGGCTCGTTCTGGGTGGGTGCGGCAGCGCCGGTACTCGCCGCCGCGTTCCCCGACGTGGGAATAGGTCTGCTCGGGGTGTCGCTGGCCTTTGGGTTGACCGTGCTGTCGGGCGCCTACGCGCTGGGTCCAATCTCCGGTGGCCACTTCAATCCCGCGGTCTCCGTCGGCTTGTGGATGGGCGGACGCTTTCCTGCCGCGTCGCTCGCGCCTTACATCGTCGCGCAGGTCGCCGGCGGGTTTGTGGGCGCGGGCGTGCTGTACCTGATCGCCAGCGGGCGGGCGGATTTCAGCCTCGCCGCCGGCTTCGCCTCGAACGGGTATGCCGAGCACTCTCCCGGCGGGTATTCGCTGATGGCGGGATTGGTGACCGAAGTGACCATGACGTTCATGTTCCTGCTCATCATCCTCGGCGCCACCCACAAGCGTGCGCCAGTCGGATTCGCCGGGATCGCCATCGGCCTGGGGCTGACGTTGATCCACTTGATCAGCATCCCGGTGACGAATACGTCGGTGAATCCCGCGCGCAGCACTGGCACCGCGTTGTTCGTCGGCGGCTGGGCCATCCAGCAGCTCTGGCTGTTCTGGCTGGCGCCGCTGATCGGCGCCGCGCTTGCGGGTGGCGTTTATAAAGGCTTGCTCGAAGGCGTCCCGGAGCCTCCGGTGGTTGGTCGCCCCGTGTAGCAGCGTGTAGCAACGACGTTACGGCGTGTCCACCTTCGCGGCTGCGCCGCTTGGGAGCGACAACATTCGTCTGGCTGCGGCGTTTCATCGTGGCCCATCCGACTCCCGACGTGCAGTGATCAAGCCGCGCCATGACTATTGAAATCCAGACGCATCGTGAAGGCGAGCGAGCGCGACTCGTGCCCGCCGGAAGTTTCGACCTCGCCCATGCGGCAACGGTATTAGCGGCGCTCCAGCGCGCGCAGTCGAGCGTGGAGGGTTGCCGTTCGGTCGAACTCGATCTCGCGGAGCTGGATCGAGTGGATGGCACAGGCGCCGTCTTGCTGGCGCAACTGGTCGATCGGCTCGAAGCGAATGGGCTCCGCACCGAGATCGTCGGCGCCGGCAACCAGAAAGCCGCGCGGCTGATCGCCTTGCACCGCGGGCGCAGATCCGAGAGGCTGGCGGCCCACGAGCGCGGGAGCACGCTCGCGCGCATTGGCAAGCTCGCGGTGCGGCTGCCGAAGTCGGCAGCCATGACCTTCGATTTCTTCGGCCGTTTCGCCGCCGCACTGCCTAAAGCCGTCGCCACTCCGCAGTCCATGAACTGGCGGTCGATGCCAAAGCTCATTCAGGACGCCGGCGCGGACTCGCTTCCGGTGACGAGCGCCGCGAACCTGCTGGTCGGCCTGATCATCGCGTTCCTCGGGATTTCACAGCTCGGACGCTTCGGCGCGGTCTCGTTCGTGCCGGAACTCGTCATCGTGGCGCAGTTCCGCGAGCTCGGACCGCTGGTCACGGCAATCGTCGTCGCCGGCCGCTCCGGTGCGGGCATCGCGTCGGAAATCGCCACGATGAAGGTATCGGAAGAGGTCGACGCGCTGCGGGCGATCGGGCTGGACCCGATGCTGTGGCTGGTACTCCCTCGATGTCTCGCGCTCGTCGCGGTGGTTCCGCTTCTGACCTGGGTCGGCAACGTGCTGGCGCTCTTCGGCGGCCTTCTGGCGACCACGGCGATCACCGATATGCCGCCGAGCAACTACCTGGCGGCAACCGCCGACTCAATCACAGCCGCTCATCTCCTGGCCGGTCTGATCAAGACGCCGTTTCTTGCGCTGGCGATCGCCTTGATCGCATGCGGACAGGGATTGGCCGCGCAGGGAGGGGCGGCCGGTGTCGGCGCCCGCACGACGAGCGCTGTGGTGCTGGCCATCTTCGGCGTCATCGTCATCAACTCGCTGTTCACGTTCTTCTACGTCATCCTGGGAATCTGACATGGACGCGACACCAGCAAGAGCGCACATCGTCGTCGACGATCTCCGCATCGGCTGGGGTAACCGGGTGTTGATGGAGCACGTCACGTTCAGCATCGAGCGCGGGACGACATTCGCGATACTGGGCGGCTCGGGGTGCGGCAAGAGCACGCTGCTGCGTCACCTGATCGGCCTGGAACGTCCCCAGGGCGGACGGATCGATATCGACGGCGTGGGCGAGCCGCATCGCTACGAGGGAGTGCCACCCTTCGGCGTGATGTTCCAGTCCGGAGCGCTGTTCAGCTCGATGACCCTGACGGAGAATCTTGCGCTTCCTCTCATGAAGTGGACATCACTCCGCGGAGCCATCGTCAGGGATCTCGTGCAGTCGAAACTGGACCTCGTCGGCCTTGGCCCGTTCGCCGAACATCTTCCCGCCGAGATCTCGGGTGGCATGAAGAAGCGCGCCGGCATTGCGCGCGCGCTGATGCTGGAGCCCGAGCTGCTTTTCTTCGACGAGCCATCGGCCGGCCTCGATCCGATCACGGCGGTCGAACTGGATCAGCTGATCGCGATGCTCAGCCGCGATCTCGGAATCACCGTCGTCATCGTCACCCATGAGCTCCCGAGCATTTTCCTGATCGTCAAGACCTGCATCGTGCTGGAGAAGACCGCCAGGGGAATCGTCGCATCCGGCGACCCGCGCCGGCTGCGCGACGAATCCACGATCCCGTTCGTGCACAACTTCTTTGCCCGCTCGTCGCCCAGCGGGCCCGAACTGTAAGGAGCGTGACCCATGGCCGTGGACAAGAGCTACGCACGACTTGGATTCTTCGTAGTCGTCACCCTCACTGTCGTCCTCGCGACAGCGGTGCTCTTCATCCAACGGTGGCGGAGCCGGCCGTTGCTGGAAGTTGTCACCTACACCACCGAGAACGTCAGCGGGCTCGACGCGTCGAGCCCGGTTCGCTTCAGAGGGGTGACGGTCGGTCGCGTCTCGAACGTGAGTCTGCAACAGAGCGAGAGCGGGAGCATCATCGAGATCGATTTCGAGGTGTTCCTCGATCGGATCCGGACGCTTGGCGGCAACGTGAAGCGGGTGCAGCAACTGGCCGAACTCGGGTTGTTCGGCGACCTCCGCGCCCAGGTGATCAGCAACCCGGTGACGGGGGAAGCGTACCTTCTGCTCGACATCCCAAAGGATCCTCCACCACCGATGGAGCTGCGTTTCACGCCCGATAAGCCGTATGTGCCGGTGATGCCGTCGCCGTTCGACAGAGTCCGGGATCGCCTGCCCCTGGTGATCGATCAGGCAGAAGTCATGCTGCAGACCTTTGTCGAGATCATCAACAGGATTCCGCAAAGCCTCGATAAGAGCGACCGATTCTTCACGAGCGTCGAGCGGCTCATCCAGGACAGCGACCTGCCGGCGCTGAGCGCCGAATCGCGGAAATTCTTCACCCTGACGACGTCGCAGATCGGACAGTTCTCGGCCGACCTCGAAAAGGTCATCGGCGCTGGCGGAACGCTGGAACAACTCATCGAAGAGGCGCGGGCGACGGTCAAGGCCGCCGATCTGCCCGCCACCGCGGAAGCTACTCGAAACGCTTCGAATCAGGCGACGCTGGCCGCCGACGATTTCAGACGATCGCTGCCCGCGATTCGAGAATCGCTCGAGCAGCTGCGCGACCTCGCGAAGATGATGGAAGAGCAGCCGGAGTCGTTTGTCTACGGTCCGCGTCAACCGAAAGGCAAACCTCGATGACACGCCGGTCCTGGATCGCGGCGTGCGCCATCGCGATCGTCGCCTCGACGAGCGTTGCCGGCTGCCAGCTGAAGCGGCCCGACGACCGTCCCGGGCCGCATGATCGAGCCGCAACTGACTGGCGAACCGGCGCCGCAGGAAACCGGCGCACCCGCGATCGAGCTGCGTTTGCTCGAGACGCAGGCCCGCGCACACATCGGAAGGCGGTTGCTGCACCACCTGCCCAGCGGCGAGTTGATCGAGGATCCGGTGTGGCGATGGTCGTCGGCGCCGTACCGGTATCTGGATACGGCGTTGCGACTCGAATTCGCGGCGAACAGGGGGTTTCGGCTCGTCGATTCCGCCGCCGCTCCACTGGTGGCGGTGACGCTCGTCGCCTGGCAGATCGAAGGGGAAGACAACACGCGGCTGCTCGCGGCCATCGAGGTGCAGTACACCGGAGCCGACCGCGTGGTCCGCGTGCACCTTGTGCAGGATAGCGAGCCGGTCTCTGGCGAATTGCCTGGCGATCTGTCCGTGGCAGCCGGCCGTCTCCTTGGCCGGCTGGCGTCTGAAGCGTCGAAACGCGTCCGGCTCGGCAGTAGCTGACGCCGTGAGCCCGGGATGTTGGAGGACCTCCGTCATACCGTGGAGGGGTTGACCCGCCTCCATCGAATCTCCTGAGACAAACCGCGGCGGCAACGGGCCCTGCGAGCCGGCACATCATTTGCTGCCCCGCGGGGGCGACAGCAGCGCTTTCGTTGACATTTTTCAAAGAATTTTTCGCTGCCGGCTCGGACTCCCAAGGGGGGCATGCAGAGTGAAGCGAGTCGAGCACACGGCTCCGGCACGTCACGGTCCGTACCCCCGATGGGTATGGTTGCTGGTTGAACGAACAGCCTGGACGTTCGGACTCGCCGCCCTCGCGATCTGGAGCGTGGTCAACCTGGCCGGCATTGCTGGCGGCCGCGAAGATCTGGCGCGCTTCGAGGCCCTTCGCGCGGCGGGTGTGCAGCAGGGCCGGGCACTCCCGGCGGCACCGGCGCCGGATCTGAGCGAGTGGGATGTCGAGCGCGTCCGGGCGTGGCGCGCCGTGTTGACGGAACCGGCTCCGGCGCCGCTGGCCATCCTGCGCATCCCGAGAATCCGTCTGGAAGTGGCAGTGTTGCCGGGCACCGACGACTTCGTGCTCAACCGCGCGGTCGGTCACATCGCCGATACGGCACTGCCCGGCGCCGATGGCAACTCGGGGATCGCGGGCCACCGGGATGGGTTTTTTCGCGGGCTCAAGGACATCGGTCCCGGTGACGCGATCGAACTGGAAACGCTTCGCGGGCGGCAAACGTACCGCGTCGAACGAATCTGGGTAGTCGACCCGGAGGACGTCTCGGTGCTCGACAGGACGTCCACGCGATCGCTGACTCTAGTCACGTGTTATCCGTTTTTCCACATCGGCCCGGCGCCGCAACGTTACATCGTCCGTGCGGTGTCTGCCGACAGTGCTAGTTCGGGGTCCCGTTAAGTCCTCGAGGGAGTGCGACGGACCCTGGGTTGTCCCGCGTTGAATCGACAATGCGCGCCCGATCGTCCAGGCGCTACGCGCGCGGGTGTTGCGGACGAAGCCGAAGAGGAGGTTGTATGAAGGGACCCATGACGCGAGTGCTGTCGGCGGCGGCGCTCGTCGCTTTGACCGCGACGATGGCGTTCGCCCAGGCCACGACGGCGGCTCAGACGAGCACGCCGGGAACGCCGACAGAGAAGACGCAGACGGTGAGCGGGACGGTCGTGCAAGTGGACGGCAATACTCTGGCGGTCAAGATGTCCAACGGAGCCATCCGGATGTTCACGCCGCCTCCGGATCGAAAATTCGTCGTCGACGGCAAGGAGCTGACGCTCGCCGAACTGCAGCCGGGAACTACCCTGAAGGCAACGGTGAAGGAGATCACCACGCCGGTGGTCGACCGGACAGTTCAAACACTGGCCGGAAGAGTCTGGTACGCGTCCGGCCCCACCGTGATCCTCACGTTGGAGAACGGGCAGAACCGCATGTATACGATTCCGGCGAACTCTCCGATCAGGTTCAAAGATTCAAACGGTCAGGAGATGACGGTGTTCGATCTCCGGAAGGGGATGAACGTCACGGCGACGAAGGTCATCGAGGCGCCGCGCACGGAGCTCGTGACTACGGTCGCTGTGACCGGAACCGGACCACGCGCCGCGGGCGCTGCCGCGCCGACCTCTGGCGCGGCGCCAGCACCGGCGCCGGCGGCGGCGAAACCGGCGCCGGGGGCGTCGAGCCCCGCCCCGGCGATTGCACCGGCGGCCGGCGAAACGCCGAAAAAGCTGCCCAAGACGGCCAGCCCTCTGCCGATGATTGGCCTCACAGGTCTGGTGTTGCTCGTGGTTGGGTTGAGTCTCACCACCTTACGCCGGCGTACGACCCTGTAGTCTGCTCACACATCGGGCTGCACCCTTCATCTGAAGGGTGCAGACCCGCAGTAGGCGCACATGCCCAAGTACACGCGCGAGTTCGTGACGAGTACGCTCGTCGGTGGCGTATTCGTCGTGGTGCCTGTGTACCTGGCGGTTCTGCTGCTCCTCAAAGGCATGAAGTCGGCGGCCGGGCTGGTACGGCCGGTCGCCGCGCTGGTGCCTGACTGGCTGCCGGCCGAAAACCTCCTGTCCCTGTTGCTGGTGCTGCTGCTCTGCTTCTTAGTCGGTGCAGCCGTGCGCACGCGACGTGGACGAGCGGTTCGAGAGCGCATGGAGGTGGTGTTCTTCGAACGGCTGCCAGGTTACGGGCTGCTGCGCAGCCTCACCCAGCGTGTGGCAGGCGAAGGCGAAGAGAGCACCTGGAAGCCGGTCCTCGCGGAGATCGAGGACGCACTGGCGCCCGCGTTCATCATCGAGGAACACGACGACGGACGGTTCACCGTGTTCGTCCCGTCGATTCCGACGCCGCTCGCGGGAGCGGTCTATGTCCTCGACCGGGAGCGCGTGCACCTTCTCGATGTTCCTTTTACCCAGGCCATCAGATCGGTCTCACGCTGGGGATCGGGCACGAAAGACCTCGTGGCGGCGATGCGCAGCTCCGGCGCCCGCAGCGGTGGATAGCAAGGAGGACCAAATGAAAGTGACCTGTTTTGCAGGCGCAGTCGTCGCGCTCGCCGCTCTCGCACTCGGGACTGCCGCACCTCTGGCGCAGGAAAAGGGAAAGACCGCGGCGGCCGAACTGACAAGCGAGTCGAAGACCGCACTACAGACGTTGTACGCGACAGTGCCGCTCGCCAAGGAAATCGGGCCGAAGGCGGCGGCGATCCTGGTGTTTCCCGAGGTGACCAAGGCCGGCCTTGGAATCGGTGGTCAATACGGAGAGGGCGCATTGCTGAGGAAAGGGACCGCGTCCGCCTACTACAAGACCACCGGCGCCTCTTTCGGGCTCCAGGCCGGCGCACAAAAATACGGCTACGCGATGTTTTTCATGAACGCGAAGGCGCTCGAACAGCTCAACAAGGCGAACGGGTTCGAAGTCGGCGTCGGACCCAGCGTCGTTCTGGTAGACGAGGGAATGGCGAAGACCACGACGACCACGACACTGAAGGACGACATCTATGCCTTCGTGTTCGGTCAGAAGGGTCTGATGGCGGGCCTCGGCATTCAGGGCAACAAGATCACCCAGATCACCCCGAAGTAGACAGGCAGGCGGGAGCTCGCTGATGCGTGGCCTTGCAGCATGGACCCCACAAGTCGTGAAAGCGGCTGTGGGCGTCGCGGTGTTCGTGACGTTCGTCGCAATGCAGGAAACGCAGCCACGCTTCGGCGGGGCGTACTCGACGCTCGACGCGCGCCGGCAGCATCTGGTCGACGACTGGGTGGCCCGATTCGCGGAAGCGACTGGAAAGAAAATCGAGCCGGCCGCCTTCTACGACGGCATCGTCAGGCTGTCGACGAAAACGACTTTCGAGGCCATCACGCATGCCCTGATGACGACGGCTCTGACCGACGCATCGGGCAGCCAGCTGGGTGATGCGCTGGCGCTGATCGAACACGCTGACGGGGTAAGAGGCAAGGTCCTCGGCGCCGCGGGCGACCGCCAGTTCCGCATGTACGTGCGGTTGACCGACGGCGCGGTGGATACGCTCGCGCGATCCAAGCAGTTCAAGCGCCGCGCAGACAACACGGTCTTTCACAAGGGTTATCCCATCAACTTTCGCGGCCAGGGCGGACCGCCGTCGATCCAGGTTTCCGTCGCCCTCGACCGCCGCCGTGCGGACGTCGACGTGGATTACCGCGCGTCCAGTTTTCCCGTGGCGATGTTCAACGGACATCTCTCTGCTTCGAATTCGGACGTCAGAGCCGGCAACAATTACGACCGACATACGGCCACCTGGACTGGACTTCAAAACTGGTGGCGCAGCTTCTTCGGGGTCAACCTGCCGAAAGACGAGGACGTGCAGGCGAGTGATGCGAACGACTCCGGCACGCCGCGACTCGGCAACAAGGCCGTCGAGCTGATGACGGAAGACTTCCTCAAGGCCTGGCTGCTCGAAGGCGACATCAAGGCGGCCCTCGGCTACATCTCGCCGCGGGCGTTAGCCTGTCTGGCAGAGGACAGCGACGAGCCGTCGACGTTCGACCGCGGCATGGCGCCGTTTGTTCTGGCGCACCGTCTCAAGGCTGCTCACGACGCAGTGGGACATCACAACTCGCTCGACGGCCTGACCGTGGGCGTCCGTCTTACCACTCCTGGCCTCAGACCCGTCAACCAGCCACACCATGCGCGATTCGTCATCTACCAGGTTCCCGACGATGTCGCTGCCACGTTCGAATGCGAGAACCAGACCTCGCCGGGCGGACCGCAGCGCGCCTCGCGACAGTATGGGAACTACGCCGGCGCCACGTTCTACGTCAAGGGTCCGCAGTCGCCGACATCGGTGGCGTTGCTGTGGGGACGCGACGGCGGGTACTGGCGAATCGTCTCGTGGCAGTCGGAGCCCGAAGGCCACGACGACAGCATGCCCGATGCCGCCCCACCGGCTGTTGATGCGCCGTCGAGAATCGCAGCGGACGCGAGCTTCGTGCAGGCGGCACACGGCTTCCTCGACAGCTGGCTCGTTCGCAAGGACTACGATGCCGCATTCAGCTACCTCTCTCCGAAGGCGTACGCCTGTTACGACCTCGTCCGGCCGCCCGATCAACCAGCCGCGACGTCGCTGGAAGACGCCGGCAGGAAAATCCGCGCCGCATTGGAGCGATCGGGGTCCGAGATCGGCCAGGTCGGCAGCCTCGACGACGTGATACTTGCCTCCGAACCGGTTCATCCCGCGGTACGCGTGATGGAACATCGCTATTCGCGCACGTTCACACTGGCGAGCGTGCCGAATGCCCTGGCTGATGCGGCCGACTGTGCGGCCCGTTCCCGAAACGAGCAGTTCACCGGTCAGGAGCCGCTCGAGTACGGGAGAGGGTTCGGCCTCAGCATGCGGATGCGCACGCGAGCTGGCGATCCGCCCGTGTTGCGCATGCTGTGGGCCAGGGAGAACGGCGCCTGGCGAATCACGGCCTACGACGTCGAGATACCCTGACCGATCCCATCGCCTGCCCCACCCCAATTGACGCCATTAACTTTGTATCGTAAAGTTAGACCTGCGGCGGAGGTCGTGAGGAGACGTGTCGAGGAGTCGAATCGAAATCGTCGTCGTGCTGATCGTGATCGCCGTCGGTGGGCTGGTTGCGGCAATCCTGGGACTCTTCGCCTACATGAGTCTGACCGCGACGCCCCTGCATCCGGACGCGCAGAAAGTATCGTCCGTGACGCGTGCCGACCCGTCGTCGAAGTGGACCGGCGCGGTCGAACAGGCGCGGCAGCTCGCGCGCGCGGGTCTCACCGACCAGAACCTGCCGGGCCTCTCGGTAACGGTCGGCGTCAGAGGCGAAATCGTGTGGGCCGAAGCCTTTGGCTGGGCGGATCTCTACAACCACGTACCCGTTGCGCCTGAAACGCGGTTCCGGATCGGAGCAGTGTCCAAGGCGCTCACCTCGACCGCCGTCGGACTGCTGCTCGAGAAAAACAAGCTGAATCTCGACGCCGAGATCCAGACCTACGTCCGTGACTACCCCAAGAAACAATGGCCGGTGACCGTGCGCCAGTTGATGGGACACCTGGGCGGTCTCAGGGACGATGGCGGTGACGAGGCGTCCCTGACGCCCTGCGGGCGGACGCTCGACGGCTTGCGTCTCTTTGCGGACGACTCGCTGCTGTTCGAGCCGGGGACCCAATACCGCGCGTCGAGCTACAGCTGGATCCTTGTGAGCGCGGCGGTCGAAGAGGCCGCCGACGAGCGTTTCTTCACGTTCATGCGCACGCAGATCTTCGAGCCGCTCGGCATGTCGGACACGAGACCGGATTCGGCGACGGAATTGATCTCGAACCGGACGACCTTTTATTTCCCGAGGTTTTCGGCAGATACGCGTTACGGGCCGGAGCTGACGCGCGACGGTGACCATTCCTGCTACGCCGGCGGCGGCGCGTTCCTGTCCACGCCGTCGGACCTGGTCCGCTTCGGCATGGCAGTCAGCGGCGGCAAGCTGCTGCAGCCCGCGACCCTCAAACTGCTCCAGACATCACAGCGACTGCCCTCGGGCGAAGAGACCGGCTACGGTCTGGGCTGGACGCTGGAGACTGTTCCGCTGGCGGGTCAGCCAACGCTGATGGCGGGCCATGGAACCAAGGGGGATTTCATTGGCGGCACCGCAAACCTCATGACGTTTCCGGATCGCGGCATCGTCGTGGCGGTGACGACGAACATCTCGTTCGCCGACACGAAGTCGATTGCGCTTAAGATCGCGGAGGCCTTCGCACAGCAGAAAAATCCGTGAAGGCAAGTAGCGGTTGTGATCGTGACGGATGGGCAGCCGGTCGGCATCATGATGCCGCTCCAGCCGCCGTCGCGGTGATGCCAACGCTTCCGGGCCGCGCAATTCCTGGTGCGGCTTGCGTGGATTGTCGCAAAGGCCCCGATCATCGATTACCCTTTCGGCGTGCGTTTCCAGCTCAGGCACTTGCGCCGCCTTGCTCTGTTTGGAGCGATCGTTGTCGCGCAGTTTGGCGTGTTCGAAGCCGGCTTGAGACTGTGGGGCAGTTCCGAAGCCGCCCCGTCGTTCCAGGGCCTGTTCATGCCGGATCCGGATGTCGGGTTCCGCCTGAAGCCCGGCGCCCGCATCCATTTCGCGACGGCCGAGTTCCAGACCGACATCGCGATAAACAACGCCGGTGTGCGCGACGACGATGACGTGGGGCCGAAACGCCCTGACGAGCGCCGCATCGTCTTTCTCGGCGATTCACTGGTCCTCTCGGTGCAGGTGCCGCAGCGACAGGCGTTCCCCGAGCTGCTCGAGCGACGGCTGAATCAGCGCCCCTCGTCCTCGTCGTACCGGGTCCTCAACGCGGGGGTCCAGGGATACGGACCCGTTCAGGAACTGCTCTGGTTCAGAAAATTCGGCGCAGGTCTCGAGCCGGACGTCGTCGTGGTCACGGTCTTCGTGGGGAACGACGCGGAAGACGCATACGCGAGCCGCCTGGTCCTCAACCCGGAACAACAGTCCCGCGGGGACAAGCTGCGGGAAACGCTGACCATCAACCTGCGGCGGACGGTGCGTCAGAGCATGGTGCTGCAGATCGTTCGCGCGCGTGCGAACGCCGTTTCCGCTCACTTCCAACCGCGTGCGAGCGCTACTCCGCCGTACCAAAGCTACGCTCGGAACCCGTTACCGTGGGTGGAAGACGGGTTCGCGATCGCCGTCGATTGCGTGCGGCAGATCGCGGCGCATGCCGAGACGCTCGGCGCGCGCACCGTGGTGGTCCTGATGCCCGCGCGCTTCCAGCTCGTTGACCCGGATTACGAGCGAATGCGACTCGCGGTTGCCAATGCCCACGGTGAGCTGGTACGCAACGCGGCGACCGACCGCTTCGCGACGGGGCTGAACGAGCTGGGGCTGCCGGTCCTGGACCTGCTGCCGGCATTGCGAAGCGCGGGACCGGGGTCCGAGCTCTTTTTCCAGCAGAACGTGCACCTCACCCCACGGGGACACGAGACCGTCGCCGCGGCCCTGGAGACCTTCCTCGAACGCAACGGAATGCCGGACCCGGCCATCCGCGACCAGGGACGCTGACGCTCATGGTGTTCAATTCCCTGCAGTTCGTCCTGTTCTTCGTTGTCGTCTACGCCCTCTACCGAGTGCTCCCGCATCGCGCGCAGAACTGGTTGCTGCTCGGGAGCAGCTACTACTTCTATGGTGTGTGGGACTGGCGCTTCCTCGGCCTGCTCGTGGCTTCGACGGTGGTGGACTTCACGTGCGGCATCCTGTTGGGACGGGTCCAGTCACCGGCCCGACGGCGCGCGCTGTTGTTTGCCAGCATCGCCTTCAACCTGACGCTTCTCGGCTTCTTCAAGTACTTCAACTTCTTCGCCGACAACCTGCATACGGTGTTCGGCGCGCTCGGGTGGCGGGTCGATTTCGTGACGCTGCGCGTGCTGCTGCCGATCGGGATCTCCTTTTATACGTTCGTGACGATGAGCTACGTCATCGACGTCTATCGGCGGGAGTTGCCGCCGTCGCGCGATTTCCTCGAGTTCGCGGTGTTCGTCGCATATTTTCCGCACCTCGTGGCAGGACCCATCCTTCGGGCGACGACGCTGCTGCCGCAGATTGCCGCGCCGCGGAACATCACCGCAGCGCAGATGCGCGACGGCGCCTGGCTGATCGTGTGGGGATACTTTCAGAAGGTCTTCGTCGCCGACAACCTGGCGACGATCGTCAGCACGGCGTTCGATCCAGCGGCCCAGCACTCGGGGGTGAACGTGCTGATCGGCCTGTACGCGTTTGCCCTGCAGATTTATGGGGATTTCGCCGGGTATTCCAACATCGCGCGCGGGACGTCGAAGCTGATGGGCATCGAGCTCATCGAGAATTTCCGGTTCCCGTACTTCGTTCGCACGCCGCAGCAGTTCTGGCGGCACTGGCATATCTCGCTCTCGACCTGGCTGCGCGACTACCTGTACTTTCCGCTCGGCGGCAGCCGCGGCACCTTCTGGCAGACCTCCCGCAACCTGTTCATCACGATGGCGCTCGCCGGCCTGTGGCATGGCGCCGCCTGGACGTTCGTGTTGTGGGGGGTGTATCAAGGCGCGCTCCTCGTCGTCTATCGTGCCGCGGAGCGTGTTCACGGCGTACGAGATCTGCTGCACAGCGCCCATCCGATCGCACGGATCGTCAGCTGGGCCGTCATGTTTCATCTGACGTGCTACGGATGGCTGATCTTTCGCGCCGAGTCGGTTGCACAGATCGGACAGCTCACCTCGTCGCTGCTCTCGCGTTTTGCTGCCGCGACAATCGACGGGCACGGGATGCTCGCGCCGGTGCTGCTTTATGCGACGCCGCTGATCGTCATCCATGCCGCGGAAGCCTATGCGGACGACACCCTGATCGTGACGCGGCTGCCGGTGGTGGTTCGGTATTCCGCCTACGTCGCGACGTTCTACCTGACAATCCTGTTCGGCAATTTCACCGGCTCCGAGTTCATCTACTTTCAGTTCTAGCGGCTCTTGACGGCGGCTGCGTTGTCCGATACGCTCCCCTAAAGGGTTTATGGGACAGAAGCCAATCACGAGCGCCGTCGTGCCCGGTACGCTCGACATGCTCGTGCTGAAAGCGCTCGCCAACGAAGCCAGGCACGGCTACGCAATTGCTGAGTTCATTCAACGCGCATCGAACGATGTGATCCGGGTGGAAGAAGGCGCGCTCTACCCGGCGCTGCACCGGCTCGAGCTGCGTGGCCTGCTGCGTTCGTCGTGGGGCGCCTCGGAGAACAATCGGCGCGCGAAGTACTACCGCCTGACGGTCCTTGGACGCCGCGAGCTCGAACGTGAAAGTGCGGACTGGGCTCGCGTCGCGGAAGCGACCACGCGCGTCATGCGCACGGCATAGCCATCGTGTTGCATCGGGCTCTCGAGCTCTGGTATCGGCTGACCGCCGTCTTTCGCCGGCGTCGGCTCGATCGCGATCTGCAGGACGAGATCGCCTTCCATCTCGCCATGCGCACGTCCACCTACGCCGAGTCGGGCTACGCCGACGACGAGGCACGCAGGGCGGCCGAACGGCGTTTCGGGAATCGCACGTTACTGAAAGAGGAGCTGCGCGACATGTGGACGTTCCCATCGGCCGAGAGTGTCCTTCAGGACATCCGATACGCCTGCCGCATGCTGGTCAAGACACCAGCCTTCACCATCGTCGCAGCCGTGACCCTCTCGCTGGGCATTGGCGGCACGGTGGCGATCTCGAGCCTCGCTCGCGCCGCCAGCATCGACTCGCTGCCCTACCCGGAACCCGAGCGACTGGTCCAACTGTGGGGAAACGTGCAGCGGGAGACTGTCGAACGCCGTGGGGCGTCCTATCTGGATTTTGTAGATTGGCGACAGCAGGCATCGTCGTTCGAGGGAATGGCGCTGGTCGATACTCTGAACATGACGCTGGCACACGGTCAGGCCGAGCGCATCTCCGTGGAAGCGCCAAACGCGTCGTATTTTGCAATCCTCGGTGTGCAGCCAGTGCTGGGCCGCACGTTCGACGCGCGCGAGGACGACGCGGGCGGGACGCGCGTCGTCGTCCTCAGCAACGCCTTCTGGCGGCAACAGCTGGGCGGCAATCCCGCTGCGATTGGCACGTCCGTGGTGCTGGACGGAACGCCGTTCGCCGTGATCGGCGTGATGGGACCGCAGTTTCAGGGCGTCACGGACACCGCGCAGCTGTGGATCCCGTTTACACAGGCTCAGGTTCCGGCGACCCTGACGAATCGCGGCAACAGGGGGTTCGTGGCCACCGGCGCGGCTGAAGCGTGGTGTGAGCGTGGCGCAGTCGCAAGCCGAGCTCGACGCGATTTCCGCGCGCCTCGCGCAGGCGTATCCGGGCACGAACGAGAAACGCGGTGTCGAGGTGAGCCCGCTCGATGTCGAGTTGTTCGGACAATTACGTCCCGCACTGCGTGCGTTGGCGGTCGCGGTGGCTCTGGTCTTGATCATGGCATGCGCGAATGTTGCCAATTTGCTGCTCGCGAAGTCGGAGGCGCGTCAGCGTGAAATTGCCGTGCGTTCGGCGCTCGGCGCAAGCCGCCGCCGCGTGTTGCGGCAACTGCTGACCGAAAGTTGCGTGCTGACAGGGCTTGGAGCAGCGGCGGGACTGGCGGTGGCCGAGGGAGCGATCCGCGCGCTCGCGGCGTGGAGCCCGATCGCGCTGCCAAGCTTCGCGCAGCCGACCATCGACGCGCGCGCGGCGCTGGTCGCGACCGTGCTGGCCATTGTCTGTGGCATCACGTTGGGTCTCGCGCCTGCCGCTCACGCCCGTGTCACGCGGCTGGCCGATGCGCTCAAGGAATCGATGCGCGGCGGCAGCGGCGGCCAGCGGGCCGGCCGCGTCCGGAGTGTGTTGATCGTCGCCGAAGTATCGCTCGCCGTCGTGTTGCTGATCGGCGCCGGCCTGATGATTCGGAGCATCCGCAATCTCGCGGCGATCGACCCTGGATTCGACGCGCACTCGCTTCTCACGCTTCGCGTCAGCATTCCCCAGTCGTCGCCGGGCGCAACGGCGCCATCGACGGCCTCTTCCGTCACCAGCAACCAGGTCCTGCTGGAGCGCGTTCGCACCGTACCCGGCGTGACTGCGGCAAGCCTCGCCAGCGACGTGCCGCTGGACGGCGGGTCGAGCGCGGTCTTCTACGCCGCCGACGGGCAGACCGAAACGACCGTCGAGAACCGTCCGCGCGCCTACATCCATCGCGTCTCGCCGGAGTTCTTCACGACGATGGGCATTCCGATGCGTGCCGGCCGTACGTTCGTGTCCACGGAAGTGGTACCCGACACTCCGGTCGTCATCGTCAGCGAACGGCTCGCGCGGCGGTTCTGGGCCGACGGCCAGGCGCTCGGCAAGCGCATCAAACTCGGGGACCTGAAGTCCCAGAGCCCATGGCGGCAGATTATCGGCGTCGTCAGCGAAGTGAAATATCGCGGGTTGCCCGAGAATCCGACTGCCGACCCTGACATTTACTTTCCCATGCTCGACGCGGCACGACAGGTAGCCGTGGTCGTTCGCACGAGCATGCCCCCGAACGCGGTGGCGTCACCGCTGCGTGCGGCGATCCAGGAGTGGAACAGCGGGGTACCTGTTTACAACGTGAACCCGGTGGAGGAACTGGTCACCGCGCAGACGGCGCAGTTCCGCTTCACGACATGGCTGATGGGCGTGTTCGCCGCGCTCGCGCTGTTGCTCGCGGCGGTCGGGCTTTACGGCGTCATGTCGTATCTCGTGACGCTGCGTACGCGCGAGATCGGCATTCGGATGGCGCTCGGCGCCACCACGCGCCAGATACTGCATCTCGTGCTTGGCAACGGCATCCGTCTGATCGGTTTGGGCCTCGTCCTCGGTATCCTCGGCGCCGTCGGTCTGCGGCAGGTGCTCGCGACGCAACTGTTCCAGGTCGGCGCCGCCGACAGCTTTGCCCTGCTCGCTATCTCGATGCTCGCCGTCGTCGGCGTCCTCGCCTGCATGGTTCCGGCGCTCCGTGCGACTCGCGTTCAGGCCGTGAAAGCACTGCAACAGGGATGACATTGACACGCCGCGTCGCCCGGGCTACCGTCATGCTGTGCGCTCAAAGGGCGCCAGCGGGTTCGCGCGAAGGGCCAAGCCCACCGTCATAACTGCTCCACCAACGGCACCTGTACCGCCGTGCTGCCTGTCTGCGAACCACAGGGCTGATGCATGGAGGTCGTATGCCGTCACGCGAACTGCCCGCCCGTCCGAACCTCGAACAACTGAAGAAACAGGCCAAGTCCCTGCTGGAGTCGGCGAAGGCGCGCGACCCGGAGGCGCTTCGCCGGTTCGCCGTCGTCCCCGCGCTGTCGCGTAAGTCCGTCGACGAGATTGGCGCGGCGGATCTGGCGCTGCACGACGCGCAGTCTGCAATCGCGCGCGAGCACGGATTCGTGTCGTGGAATGCGCTGCGGGAAGAAGTCGAATCGCGCACGCTGACGTTCGACGCAGCCGTCGACGAGTTCATCCGCTGCGCGACCGGCGGGGCCACCGGCCGCGCGGAGCGGCTCCTCGCGCTGTATCCGCGCATCGCCTCGGCCACGCTGGAAACGGCGCTCGTGCTCGGCGATGCTGCCGCGGTTGAAGACCGGCTGAGAAGTCATCCGGAGCTCGCGCGGCAGCCCGGCGGCGCGCAGGACTGGGAGCCGCTGCTCTATGTGTGCCACACCTCGATGCACACTGCCGCCCCGGGACGTGTCGAAGGGCTCATGACGATTGCGCGCCGGCTCCTCGCGATGGGCGCGAACCCGAACGCCGAATATCACTGGAACTGGCACCCCGAACTTCCACGGACGGCGCTCTGGGGAGCCGTCTGTGCGATCGGCCATCTGCCGCTCGCGGAAGTGCTGCTGGATGCTGGAGCCAATCCGACCGACGGCGTGACGGCGCATATTGGCGGCGGCGGCGGCAACCTCGATGCACTCGAATTGCTCCATCGGTACGGCATGAACGTCAACGGCATTCCCGGCGGTGTGCCGCCGCTCGTCTACATGATGCTGTGGGCCGACAACCCCGCCGGTCCGTACTGGATGATCGATCACGGCGCCGACGCCAACCTGCCGTGGATCGACGGCGAGGCGCCGCTCCACGTCGCCGCCCGGCGCTGGAACGCGGCGATGGTCGAACGCCTCGCCGCGCACGGCGCCGATCTCTCGCGGCGGCGCGCCGACGGAGCCACGCCGCACACCATCGCGGAGCTCTATGGCAATGTGGAAATCGCCGCGTGGCTGCTCGCCCACGGCGCCGCCAGCGAGCTCTCGCCGCTCGACCACTTCATCGCCGCGTGCGCGCGCGGCGATCGCGCCGGACGCCGACAGGATGCTGGCCGCTGATGCGTCGCTGCGATCCAGGCTCCGGCCCGAGCACCACCTGATGCTTCACCGCCCGGCCGAGAGCGGCAACGCCGCGGTGCTCGAGGCGATGCTCGCCTGCGGATTCCGGCCCGAAGCCAGGGACAAGGACAACGTCACGCCGCTCCACCGCGCGGCAATGGGCGGTCACGTCGAAGCGGTGAGCGTGCTGCTGAAGCACGGCGCTGACGTCAACGCGCTCGACGGCATGTTCTCGGCGTCGCCGCTGGTGTGGGCCGTCGAAGGTCGCCGCACCATCAAGCATGGCGGCGGCGACCACGTCGGCGTTGCGCGGCTCCTCATCGCAGCCGGCTCGCCGCTCGAGTGGGTACCGCCTGAGGGCGCCCCGGGACCCGAGCGGACGCTGGAAGGGCTGATCGAGCTTCGCCGGGACGCGGGCAGCTCGGTATCGGCGTAGTCGATTTACCGGTTGATCAACTCGTAGTATGGCTCGACCTCGACGCGCCACCCTGCATCGACCCGCCGCAGTACGAATGGCATCTCGACAGGTCCGAATTGCCCCACGATCACCTTGCGGTCGGCGGCGGCGGAACCTTCGACCACGCGTCCTGACGGCATGCGGCAGAATTCGCCAGGCCCGATCTCCACCAGCGGCATCTCCATCGCCGTGGCTTCCAGCACGCCGGACGGCTCGCGATAGCGCGGCGCGCCGGCGAACAGCACGTTCATGTCTCCGCCCGGCGCGACGAAGCGCGACGCCTCGTCGCGCTTCAGCGCGAGGAGCGCGAGGAGCAGGCTGCGGATCGCATAGTCTGGCGATTCCTCCTGGGGCGGACCGGCAGATGACATGTCGAGCATCGCCAGCCACCATCGCAGGTCGACCTTCCAGCCGTCAGGCTCACGCGCGATGGTGACGACCATCGGCCCGCCGCCGCCAGAGGCCAGGAACCGGCCGACGCTTCCGACCGGATAGTCGCCGGCGCCATCCGCGTCGACAGGCTTGCCCCGCAGCAGGATTTCTTCGGTACGGCGAACCTGCAGCGTTTCGAGCCGTCGTGCCGCCTCTGCCTGCTGGTCCGGTGTCAGCGGCTGCGGATTCAGAAGGCGTCCGGCGCGGGGGTCCGGCCGGACCGCCTTCGCAAATGCCTGGGCATCGTGCATCGCTAGCGCCGTGATGAACTCACGAACGGCACGCTCCGGCGAGGTGGACGCGCGCGCGGCAATGCCGTCAGCAGGCAAACCGAATGTTCCGAGGCACGCGAAAGTTCGCATTCGATTCCTGGATATCATGTCCAATCTCCCTGGGAAGTCATTTGGCACGGGCGATGACGGCCTCGATCTCTCGCTGGATCGCATCGCTGTTGTCGAACAGCATCAGGTTGATAGCAGTCTCGAGCTCACGGGTCGCGGTCGAAACGGCGCTGAGGCACACTCTGAACACATCGCTCGAGTGTGCGGAGAAGAACTTTTCGACGTCCGCCTCGTAATTGCCGTCGTCCGGCGGCATTGCCGAGCCGATGCGCCGGTCGAATACGTCCTGCAGTTCGCGAAGTTGCGTGACCCACGCGCGGTCGCCCGGCCTGGGACCATCCGGATCGTTGGCCATGATCGCCGACGCGAATTGCGAACGCGCCAGCTGCCGCACGATCGCCGGACCAGCCGGCCCGTTCAGCGCCGCCGCGAGCGCAGTCTGTGACTCCGGCGTGAGCTGCTTCAACTCGGACTCGAGTGCCCGTAGGGCTTCGCTGGAATTCTGGTATCTGTCGGCGAGTCGCTCGATTCGGCCGCTGATTGACGTGCGAGCCTGTTGCCACGCGGTGTTCGAAGGGTTCCATCGGCTTCCAATCCGCGCGGCGGGCGGGGCGTTCTGCACCACATCGTCGACGAGCGGGTTCAGCTTCTCTTCGACGGCCAGGCGGGCGACCGCCAGCATCGGGGCAGCAAGCTTCGATGCGACCGGATCGCTCGACGACGCGTTCGGTGCATCCGGCTCTTCCGGCGTTCCTGATTCTGTCGCCACGAGGCGGAAGCTTTTGAAGAAGCGCTTCGCGTCGTCGTTCGACGTGCCCTTCGGGCCGACTGTCATGACGAGATAGAGGTGATCGACGGTTATAACCATCAGGTTCGTGCCCTCGAGCTCTGTGCTCTCGTAGGAAAAACGGAGCGATGGGTTGCCGTCGATATCGCCTGATGACGAGCCGCGGAGCTTCCCAGTAAAGCCGTCGATCACTTTGTCCCTGATGGACTCGAGGCACTTCAGGAGTGCCTTCCGCTCGCGGCGCTCGACGAGCTGTCGCGTGGCAGGATCAACCGGCTGGACATGAACGGCCATGAGCCAGAGGCCGGAGGCGTATCGGTATTCTGTTGCCGCGGTATCCGGCTGGCGCTCGCCCGGTACTCAACCGAAAAGCCTGTGCCTTTCGGGGTGAGCCGGCTCCAGCCAGCGGCGCCGGTCGCCGTCACAGTTGCAAGGTTGATGATCGACCCGATGATTAGAGCGTTGAAAAGTCGGTTATTCATGTTCGTTCTCCGCAAGTGCTCAACACGATCAGCGGCTGCCGGTAATGAACATCCCAGCGCCGGCAGGCGGATACATCACGAGGTAACTGTCCGCCAACGCCAGGCTCGGACCATCGAAGGCCTTGACGTGCGCCAGCGGTGCGGCCGGCATTGTCAGAATGTCGTCGGCCGTCGCCATTCACATCCGCGGCGCTGACTCGGACTCCGAACGGTGAGCCTGCATATGCGAGGAAGCTGGCGCGCAGCGCAAGGCTGGATGTGTCGAAGGCCTTTACGTGCGTGGCCGTCGAGGCTGCGCCGGTGAGGATCTCCGGCACTCCGTCGCCGTCGAGATCACCCGCCGCGACGTTGACGCCGCCGGCGAATCCGGGATACGCGAAGAAACTCTTCAGCAGCGCGCTGGTCGATCCGTCGAACACCTTCACGTGCCCGTTCAGCGGCGCGCCGACGATGAGATCGGCAGCCCGATCGCCGTTGACGTCGGCTGCTGCAATCGACACCGGCCCAGTCCCGCCCTGGAACGCGAAGAAGCTTCGGATCGTCGCGCCAGTCATGCCGTCGAACACCTTGACGTAGCCGTTGGCGGAAGCAGCGACGATCAGGTCCGCCCGGCCGTCAGCCGAGACGTCGGCCGCCGCAACGGCCACTGCTCCCGTAAAACCGGGAAATGCCTGGAAACTGCGCAGTGGGGCGCCGGTCGAGCCATCGAACACACTCACGAACGAGCCACCGCCGGGTCCGGCGCCTACGACGATGTCGGGGATGAAGTCGCCGGTCATGTCCGTGGCCGCGACGCTCACTCCCCCGGTAAAACCCGGGAATGCGTCGAAGCGAAAGACTTCGTCATGCGTGCGAGCGTCCAGGATGATCACCAGCGATCCCTTGTCCGCGCCGAGAACGACGTAATCGCGCCGGACCACCACGCGACTTTCCCGCTGCTGGACGCCTGATCGGTGGAGCCGTTGAACGTTCCCCTGATGTCGTGGATGCCCGGCTTCAGGCTGCTGACGACGAGTGTCGCGACGCCGTTGGCGTCAAGTGGAGCGCTTCCGAGCAGCGCACCGGCGGTGACGTCCTTGAACTTGACGATGCCAACAGGGGACCCGCCCGTCGCCAGCTTGACGGTGGCTGACAGCGTCACCGGCTCACCGAAGACGGCTGTCGCGTCGGACACGCCGACGCTGGTCCGGGTCTTGAGCTTGTCTATGCGCCTCGGCGGGTTTCGCGACGGCCGGCGACAGAAGGAGAAGAAACGACGTAAAAAGCGCGCTCCGGAGCTCATTTGTCTGCACCTCTTTCGGCTTGCTTCTACGGGCGCAGAAAGGCGGGGAGATCACATCACGGCCTTGTCAAGACAGGCGAAACAGGCCTAATGTGGTGCCCTCCTTCACACAACCCGGCATTTGCAACGCGGAGAAACGCATGATGAGAACACGGGCGTATTGTCTGTCCGGCGTCTTGTGGCTCGGTTTGGTCCAGGCGGGCAGCGCGCAGGTCCTTCCCTACAAATTCGTCAGGATTGCCGACACCGTCAACAATCCCGATGCGCACATCGACGGCGTGAACTGTGTTGTCCTGAACAACGCCGGCACCGTCATCATCAAGAATGGTCAGGCCGCTCTGTGGCGCGGCGGGGGCGGCTCGCTGGAACTTGTCGCTTCATCCGTCGGGGGGGTCTGTCGATCGATCAACGACGTTGGTGAAATCGCGTATCTCACGACAGCGGGAGGCACTCCCGTGCTGGTGAAGAACCTCGGTGGCAGTCTGGTTACGCTCGCGACCGCCACGTCGTCGCCATTTCTACATGCGCCGACGACTTACCTCCCGTCTCTCACCAGCACCGGCAGCGCCCTCATCACGACGGAAGGCGGGAATGCGATCCACATCGTTCCGTCGGGACTGGCCGTCTACGATCCCGATATCCACCCGCCGCTATTCTTCTTCGTGAGCCCCGCGAGCATGAACGACAGCGAGCAGGTCGTGTTCACGGGCAGCGACTCGGGCGGAGACGCGATCTACCGTAATGGCGGCCTCGTGTTTGTCAGAGACGATCAGGCGGTTACCGGCGGGACGATCCGCTTCAGCCCGCTGCAGCGTCCGGTCATCAACAACGCCGGCCGGATTGCGTTTGCGGGTCGTCTGGACCCTCCGGCCACGACCGGTCCGAACGGTGTGTACACGAGCACGGACGGCGTCAACCTGGCGCTGGCCACGTCGAGCGTGATCGATCGCTTCTCGCTCAACAATGTGGGGAACGTCGCATACCGTGGTGACGTTCAGCGCACCCAGGACGGGGCTATATCTGGGACGCCCGGGTGCCATCGCTCAACCGGTGGCTCCCGAAAACGGCAGCATCGACGGCACTACACTCAACGACGCCTTCGTCTGGGAAAAGTCGCTGAACGATCTCGGCCAAATCGCATTCTGGGCGCACCTTGCAGATGGACGGCTGGCCGTCTATCGTGCCGATCCGAATTGGCTGAAGGCGCTCACGTTCTCGAACAAGATCCCGGGATGCGGAGATGTCAAGGCAAAGCTGACACTGAACGCCCCGGCCCCGCCTGGAGGACTGAGCGTCAGCCTCGACAGCGCAAATCCGGCGGCCTCGGTCCCGTCGACCGTCGTCGTACCCGCGGGCAAAACGACCGCAACATTCAAGATCACACCTAGTCCCGTGGTCGCGAACACCGCCGGCACGATTGAGGCAACCGTCGGACCTCAGTCGCTCGAGCGGACGCTGACGGTCCGACCCATCGGCGTCAAGTCCGTGACGCTGACCCCGAACCCCGTCACAGGCGGCAGCGGCGTTACCGGAACGGCGACTCTGGACTGCGGCGCGGCGCCGGCCGCGATCGTGGCGAGCTTGTCCAGCAGCAAGCCTTCGGTTGCGCAGCCGACGGTCTCGAGTCTGTCGTTTCCCATCGGCACGGCGAGTCTGCCATTCAGTGTGACAACGACTCCGGTAGCGCTGAGCACGAGCGCGACGATCAAGGCCTCCGCCAACGGGGTGAAAAAATCGAAGAAGCTCGTCATCAACCCCTGACCAACGCCGCCTACGGGCGCAAACGGGCGGCGAAATCGATCACGGCGCCCGATGATCGTTTCCGGCTCCGTTTTCCGCCCGTGTCGGATGAAAGGCGGTGCGGAAATGTTTACGTCACAACAGGTCGGACTGGTGCAGCGAAGCTTTGAATTGATCGAGCCGATCATCGACGACGCCGCGGTCCTGTTCTACGGCCGGCTCTTCGAGATCGATCCTTCTTTACAGCGGATGTTTCAGAAGCCTCGCCGGGAGCAGGCGCGCCTGCTGGCGCAGACGCTGACGGTCGTCGTCAAAGGCATCGGCCGTCCGGCGCAGCTTCGCGGCGCGGTCGAGGCGCTCGGACGGCGCCATGCCGGCTACGGCGTGCGCGATGAGCACTACGCCGTCGTGGGGGAGGCGCTGCTGTGGACGCTCGAGGCGGGCCTGAAGGACAAGTTCACCTCCGAGGTGCGCGACGCGTGGGTGGCGGCTTACAGCTGGCTGGCGTTCACGATGCAGCGCGCCGCGGCCTCCGCTCAGGCGGAGGCGCGGCGGGAGGATGGCGCTGTCAACGCGGCGTAGGCGGCGCCGATCTACTTCACTGCGCCGCTGAGGGCATGCAGATCTCGCCGTGAAGCGTGGTCACGACCCGCTGATTGCGGTTGAATCCGCTCACGAAGAAATACCCCGTGGCTCCCTCGAACTCGCCCGTGCCAGCGACAATTCTCTGGAAGGCATTCACCACGCCGCTCTCCGGGTTGCTGGGATTTGGAGGCTCCGTGAGCCCCATCTCCTTCATCGTGAGCGTGCCGCTCGGCGTGGTGTACTCGAACGTGCCGACGTAACTCCGGAACGTCGGCGCACTGGGTGGGAACAGAGCGCCCTGCTCGCCTCTGAAGTACGTCGTGCCCCGCAACCCATGATTGCCGTCGACCTCGCCGAGAAAGCAGACGGGGTGGCCCGGCTTGCACTGCGTGGTCGACTGAACCTCTATGAGGTCAGCGTGCACCGGTTTGCAGATCGGTGATGCCGCAGCCTCCGGCCCACTGGCCGAGTTCCCCAGCATCCCCACGACGACGGCCAAGGCCGTGCAGAAAACCTGTCGCATGTCTCCTCCTCCAGCCGGCGGTTCAAAGCACGGCCTGTGAAACAGGAGACCACAACGCACGCCGACCGGGATGATCCCGCGCTGACTTCTTGCTGACTTGCGCGCCGGGTGCCGCGCGGCGCACTCTTGACGTGCTCGCCATCGTTACAATCGACTGTGATGCAGGAGCACGATCCGTCGCGGACGCTCGTCTTTCATCCCGGCACGCGATCGGTCGTCTACTTCGGCCCGTTCCGGCTCGACCTTTCAGACGGGCTGCTGACCCGCAACGGCGACGAGGTCCGCCTGCCGCCGCGCGCGCTGACGATCCTGCAGCATCTCGTCGAACGCGCCGGGCGTATCGTACCCAAGCAGTCGCTGATGGACGTGGCGTGGAAGGACGCGCACGTGAGCGAGACGTCGCTCACCGAAGCGATCGGGCTCATCCGGCAGGCGCTCGGGGACGATCCGCAGAAGCCGGAGTTCATTCAGACCGTGCACCGCCGCGGCTATCGGTTCATCGCCACGATCGCGACCGACGCGCCCGCGTCGACGCCCCTTCCAGTCGATCGCGTGCCGCCGGCCGATCGATCGCGAGCCCGAGCCGTGATCCTCGCCGGTGCTGTCGCGGTTCTTGCTCTTGGTGCGCTGTGGATGTGGACCGTCCGCCAGCCAGCTCCGGCCGAGCCGGTTGTTCGCATGAACGTCGCCTTCCCCTCGGAGCAGACGCCGGTCCCCGGAATCAACGCACATCCAATCGTCACGCTCTCCCCCGACGGTCAGCGGTTCGTGTATGTCGGCGGCGCCTCCGACAAAGCTCGATTGTTCCTGCGGGAGATGAACCGGTTCGACGCCGTACCGCTTGCGGGCACGGAAGGCGCGCACGGCCCGTTCTTCTCGCCCGACGGAAACTGGGTCGCGTTCTTCGCGCAGGGCAACCTCAAGAAAGTGCGCATCGCGGACGCGCAGGCCGCGCCGCAGGTGTTGTGCGCGACCGAGACCGGCGTCGGTGGTGCATGGGTATCAGCGAACGAGATCGTGTTCGCCCCGAACTGGCGAGGTCCGCTGATGCGCGTCCCGGCGTCGGGCGGGCAGCCGGTGGCGCTCACGCAGCCTGCCGGCACGACGTATCGCTGGCCCGACAGGCTCGACGATCACACAATCCTGGCTACGCGATGGCGCGCGGCGGCTGACGATGCGGCGGTGGTCGCTGTCTCGCTGACGTCGGGCGCCGAGCAGGTGGTCGTGGCGCCGGCAACGTTCGGCCGCTACTCACCTGCCGGCTACGTGCTCTTTCTGCGCGATGGCGATCTCCATGCCGTCCGCGTCGACGCATCGCATCGTCCGCAGGGCATGCCCGTTCGCGTGATCCCGGCGGTCATGACCGGCACGACCGGCGCGGCGCAATTCGCGATCTCGCCGCAAGGATCGCTGCTCTACGTCGAGGACATCCCCGAGCGCTCGCACCGGACACTCGCGCGCCTGGATGCGCGCGGCGTCGCGCGGCGATCTGCCAGTGCCGCCGCGCGCGTTCAACTTTGTGGCTCCATGCGGTGACCGCCTGGCGGCCACCGTATTCGCACGGGGCCAGACCGAGCTGTGGGCGGGTCACCTCGATCGCGCGGCGCTGACGCAGATCACGCGGGAGGGCGCTGCCTCCGAGCCGGTCTGGTCGCCCGACTGCCGGACCATCGCCTTTTCGTGGAATCGGACCGGCGTCGCGAACATCTATACCGTCGCGATCGAGTCGGGAGATGCGCCGCGAGTCCTCTTCGAGAGTCAGTTCTCGACCGCGCCCGGGTCGTGGTCGGCCGACGGCCGCTGGCTCGCCTACACGGAACGCCACCCGGAAACGTCCGCCGACATCTGGCTCTGGGACAAGGTGACGGGGCACCGACGGCCCGTGCATCGCCACGCCCGGAGTGGAATTGCTGCCCACGCTCTCCCCGGATGGGCAGTACGTCGCGTACGAGTCCACTGTCTCCGGCCAGCTCGAGGTCGAGATCGCCAGCATCCAGACCGGCGCACGCACCCAGGTGTCCATCGACGGCGGCACCTGGCCGGCCTGGGGGCGGGATGGGCGCGAGCTGTTCTTCCTGCACGGGACCACCATCATGCGGACGGCGATCGAGTCGCGCGACGGCCAGATCGTCGCCAGGGATCCGACGGCACTGTTTACACATCCCGACATCATCCTGTTCCGGAAGTCCGGGGATCAGTTCGTCTGGCTCAGACGGACCGCGGGCCCCGTGCCGCTCACACGCATGAACGTGGTTCTCAACTGGTTTTCCGAGCTGGACCGCAGCGTCCGCTGAATCTTTGCCGAAACTTGAGGGGTTCCTGCTGGAAGTCTTGAGGACTTCCGGCCGCCTTCTGCGCATCCTGAGGATGGCTCCTGCCACGCCGATCCAGGGGGTACTCAGGTGGCGCTCTATCGCTTTGGCTATCACTTCGATGTGGTCGAGTTCGACAGTACGACGGGGGATGTCCTGAGGGACGGACGCCGTGTGCGGCTCCGGCCGCAGCCCGCCCGCGCGCTGGCGCACCTCCTCGAGCGGCACGGCGAGCTGGTGACCCGCACCGAGCTCCAGCGCGCCATCTGGCCGGATGGCACGTTCGTGCACTTCGACTACGGGCTGAACTCCTGCCTGAAGCAGATTCGGGCCGCGCTTGGCGACAGCCGAACGGCGCCCGGCTACGTTGAAACGCTGGTGAAGCGCGGGTTCCGCTTCGTCGCTCCCGTCCTGATCGTGGCCCGCCGATAGGCGGCGTCCCGATAACCACCGCGTCGCTCGAACCGTCCCGCCGGACGAAGTAAGATTCCTCCACCCGATGACAGCTGCCAGGGTCAGCCTTGAAGGAGGCCGCGCGTGGCGAAAGCAGTGAAGGTGGAGAAAACGAACACGGCGTGGAGCTCGACCGCGCCGCTGGGCGAGTTCCGGCCGTATGTTCCCGAATCGGCGAACGTGCCGGAGTTCACGCTGAAGGCCGTTCTGTTCGGCGCGATTTTCGGGATCATCTTCGGCGCGGTCACGGTCTACGTCGGCCTGCGCGCGGGACTGACCGTCTCGGCGTCGATCCCGATCGCCGTGCTCAGCATCAGCCTTCTGCGCGCCTTCGGCAAAGCCACGATTCTCGAGAACAACATCGTCCAGACGGCGGGATCGGCCGGTGAATCGGTGGCCGCCGGCGCAATCTTCACGCTGCCGGCGCTGATCTTCATGGGCTTTCCGTTCGAGTACTCCCGCATCTTCATGCTCGCGCTGATCGGCGGATGGATTGGCGTGCTGTTCATGATCCCGCTCCGGCGTCAGCTGATCGTGCAGGAACACGGCAACCTGCTCTATCCGGAGGGAACGGCCTGCGCGGACGTGCTCGTCGCCGGCGAAAAGGGCGGGTCGTTCGCGAGCCGCGTCTTCTGGGGTCTGGGTCTTGGCGGTCTCTACACCTTCCTGATGGCCACCGTGCAGGTCTGGAAACAGCGTCCGTTGTACGAGCCGTCGTGGCTCCCCGGCGCGTCGTTTCGCGCGGAGATCACCAGCGAATACCTCGGCGTCGGCTACATCATCGGCCCGCGAATCGCCGGCACCATCTTCGCCGGCGGCGTGTTCTCGTGGCTGGTGCTGATGCCGGCCATCAAGTTCTTCGGCGAGGGACTGACCGAACCGCTCTATCCCAGCACGATCCCCGTTCGCGACATGACGCCCGGACAGCTCTGGGAGAGCTACATCCGTCCGATGGGCGCGGGCGCGGTCGCGATGGCCGGGTTGATCACGCTCATGAAAACCATGCCGACGATCGTCAGCGCGCTGCGGAGCGGCATGAAAGACATCCGTTCGCAGCAGACGGGCGCGGCGGCCGGCGGACGTCTGGAGCGCGACATCCCGATGCGCTGGGTCGTGCTCGGATCAGCCGCGATCGTCCTGGTGATGTGGCTGATGCTGACGTTCAACCCGATCGCGGGCGCCCGGACGACGTGGTTCGAGAACATCGTCGCGTCGCTGTTCGTGGTGATCTTCGGGTTCCTGTTCGTGACGGTGTCGTCGCGGATCTGCGGCCTGATTGGAACCTCGGCCAACCCGGTGAGCGGCATGACGATCGCGACGCTGATGGCGACCTGCGCGATGTTCCTCGTCATGGGCTGGACCGCGCCCGCCTATTCCGCGCTGGCGATCACGATCGGCGGCGTGGTCTGCGTCGCCGCGGCGAACGCGGGCGCGACGTCGCAGGACCTGAAGACCGGGTTCCTCATCGGCGCGACGCCCTACCGGCAGCAGTGGGCGCTGATGATCGGCGTCATGGTGTCGGTGTTCGTCATCGGCGCGACGCTGATGCTGATGAACTTCGGGCTGTCAGAGTTCCGGCCGATCCAGCGGCCACTCGACCTCGACAAGGTCCGGGCGGAACAGAGCCTGCGCGGCGCGGCCGTGCGGGTCGAGAAGGAGCTGGACGATCCGCACCCGCAGGTCTACCGGGACAAGAAGTACATTCTCGTGAACGCGCTCGGCTCGCGCGAGCTGCCCGATGGCAAGTACCTCTACGATCCCGACACCCGGCAGATCGAGGTGCAATGGATCACCGGCATCGGCAGCGACAAGGCGGCCGCGCCGCAGGGCCGGCTGATGGCGACGGTCATCACCGGCATCCTCAATCAGCGCCTGCCCTGGCGCCTGGTCGCGATGGGCGTGTTCCTCGTGATCGCCGTCGAGCTGCTCGGAATCCGATCGCTGTCGTTCGCGGTCGGCTCCTATCTCGGGCTGCACACCACCCTCGCCATCTTCTGCGGCGGGATCGTCCGATGGGCGGCCGAGCGCGGCCGGAAGCCGGCCGGGGGCCATGCCGAGAGCGAGGTCAGTCCGGGCTCGCTGTTCGCCAGCGGGCTGATCGCGGCCGGCGGCGTGCTGGGACTGATCGCAATCATCATCAACGTGCTCGGCGACCCCGAGCTGGGCATCCGGGTGATTCCGCCGGGCGTGTTCGCGTTCGGGCCGAAGATCGCGCCGGGCCTGGCGACTTCGAACGTGTTCGCGGTGATGATGTTCGCGCTGCTCGCGTATTCGCTTTACCACTTCGCGCGCAAGAAGCTCGATTGACACCAGACCGGGCAGCCCATCACGCTGCAGATGCAGTTCACGAAGCGGCTTCGCGAAGGGATCCGCCGCGGCAGGATCAGATGCACCGTGCGTGTCTGGATGCGTCCGCACGTCAAGGTGGGCGGCCGCTACCGCATGGACGACGGCCACGTCGTCGTGGACTCGGTCGCGCAGATCACGCTGGCCGATATCACGTATGACCTGGCTCGTGAGTCAGGGTTTCAGAGCGTGGACGACTTGCTGGAAGTGGCCAGGCACGGCCGTGGCGACAATGTGTATCTGATCCGGTTCCACTACATGCCGCCTGGCGCGTGGGACAGGCCGAACACTTTCTCGAGCTCGTAAGCCGTCGTGACCTCGAGCTGATCGTAGCGGCAGTCCTTCGGCGGCTTGTCGGGCCGCCAGCGAACGAACGTCGCCGCATGACGGAACCGCGGCCCCTGCATGTGGTCGTACTTGACCTCGCAGACGCGCTCGACGCGAACCGGTTCCCACGACAGATCCTTCCCGGCGCTCCAGCGGCTCTGCCCGCCTGGCATGCGCGTCATCTCTTCGCCGCCTGCCGCCGCCCACTCGCGCCACGGATGATCCGTCAACGCGTCCCGGCGAAGCGGCGCGAGCTCTTCCACCAGCTCCCGCCGCCGCCCCATCGTGAACGACGACGTCACGCCAACGTGATGAAGCCGGCCCGAATCGTCGTAGAGGCCGAGCAGCAGTGAGCCGACGTACTCGTTCTTCCCGTTCTTGTGCCAGCGAAAGCCGGCGACCACGCAGTCGGCCGTGCGCGAGTGCTTCACCTTGATCATCGCGCGCTTGCCCGGCTCGTAGAGGCCGTTCTCCGGCTTCGCGATCACGCCGTCGAGCCCGGCGCCCTCGAAGCGGTTCAGCCAGTCCTGGGCGAGCGCGCGGTCCCGCGTCACCGGCGTGAGATAGACCGGCGGGCCGCTGTTCCCGAGCGCATCTTCCAGCATCGCACGGCGTTCGGCCTGCGGCGTACCGCGCAAGTCACGATCGCCGGACGCGATCAGATCGAACGCGACGAATGATGCGGGCGTCGCCTTCGCCAGCTTCGCGACGCGCGACGCGGCCGGATGCAGCCGCAGCTGCAGCGCATCGAAGTCCAGCCCCTTCGGCGACGCGATGACGATCTCACCGTCAATCACGCTGCCGGGGGCAATGCGTTCGAGAAGCGCGTCGTGCAGCTCGGGAAAGTATCGGTCGAGGGGTCGAAGATCGCGGCTCTGGATGTAGACATCGGATGCCGAGCGGAAGACGATCGCGCGGAATCCATCCCACTTCGGCTCGTAGAGGAACTGCCCTTCGGGCGGCAGATCATCCGCGAGCTTCGCCAGCATGGGCTCGATTGGCGGCTCGACGGCAGTACCCACTGCCGGACAGTCTACCGTCTGGCAGCAGGCAAAGGCAGTTTGAAGCTCGGCTGTCGTCCGTGGTACCGTCCAATCCTCTCAAAAGAGGGCCCGAATGTTGCGCGCCTGTTTAGCGGCGGTCGCCCTGCTGTTTCTCGCGTTTGCGGATCCTCTCCACGCCGAGCGGCTCCCCATCACGAGCTACACGACCGCGGACGGTCTCGCCCACAACGTCGTCAACCGGATCGTCCGCGATTCACGCGGCTTCATGTGGTTCGCGACCGAGGAGGGCCTTTCCCGCTTCGACGGCTACACCTTCACGAACTATGGAGTCGAGCAGGGGCTGCCACATGCCAAAGTGACCGACCTGCTGGAAACGAAGAGCGGAGAGCTCTGGGTGGCAACGTTCGGCGGCCTCGGTACTCTTTCGGCCCGATGGCGCGGCCTCCGCTCGCGTCGTCCACGCGAACGATGTGGCCGGCACGGCGCCGATGTTCGCCGTGGTCCTGCCGGCCGACCAGGACGTTCGCGCACGCGCGTTCATCGTGCTTCTCGAATCGCGCGACGGGACGATCTGGTGCGGAACCAGGAAAGGCCTGTACCGCCTCGACCGGACCGGGGAACGGTTCGAGCTGCACCCTGTCGATCTTGGACTGGCGGGTGAGTACCCGGAGCAGAAGTACATCAAGGACATCGTCGAAGACGAGTACGGATCGTTGTGGGTTGCGACGCCCAGCGGGCTGTACAGGCGCTGGCAGGACGGAGTTGCGGCGCGGTCACTCGTCAAACGCCTTCACGCTGCACAGCCAGCACTACAACACTCGCGACCACTATCATTTTCATGACTTGATGAAAGATCGCGACGGCCAAATCTGGGTGGCGAGCCGGGCCGGAGGATTCTTTCGAATTCGCGCGGACGCGACGCGGAGAATGCCCGAGATCGTCGAACATTACGGCTATCCGCACACGTGGGCGTCGTGGGTGAATCAGCTTGTCGAGAGCTCCGACCGCCGGCTCTGGGCGGCCAGCCACGTCGGTCTCTTCGAGCTCCTGTCCGCGCCGACGACCGCCGGTTCACGCCTGCAGATCTACAACCGAGCACACGGACTCAGTTACCAGGTAGTGACGGCGCTGGCAGAGGATGCGTGGGGCAACATCTGGATCGCGACGGAGGCGAGCGGCGTCATGAGAGTCGCACGCAATGGCTTCGTCACTTACGAACGGCAGGACGGTGTGGCGGCAGCGTACCAGATGTTCGAGGACTCGTCCGGTCGTCTTTATGCTCACGCGGTGGTCTTCAAGGCTAGTCTCGCCGACGGGGTGAGAGTCCAGTCCGATGGTGAGGAGATTAACCGCTTTGGACGGTTCGACGGCCGCCGGTTCGAATGGTTCGAACCAGGCAAGCCGTTCTGGCGCGGATGGGTGGCCGAGCGATCGGTCATGCGCACGCGGCACGACGAGTGGTGGCTTGCCGGAGGCCCTGGTCTGTTTCGCTACCCGCCGCTCTCGGACTTCAGTGCAATCAGAACCGCCAAGCCGATCAGGCTCTTTACGATGGCCGATGGCCTGCCGGAGCTGCAGGTCTACCGCATGTTCGAGGATTCGCGCGGCGACGTGTGGTTCTCGATCATCTCGACCACGAACGGACTGCTTCGCTGGAACCGGGCTACAGACACCGTGCGTGACATGACGGGCGTGAAGGGGTTCCCGCCTGTCCAGGACGAATTGCCCCGCGCATTCGGTGAAGATGGTGCCGGCAACGTGTGGATTGGGCTGAATACGGGCGTGGCTCGTTTCCGCAATGGCACGTTCACGTTCTTTCGGGAGGCGGACGGGCTGCCTGCCGGCTCGATTCTTGATATCCATAACGACTCGGCCGACCGCATCTGGCTCGCGACGTCACGAGGCGGATTGGTCAGAATCGATCGACCGTCAGCGGACCGGCCGGCATTCGTGACCTACACGACGGCGGACGGCTTGTCGAGCAACAACGTCGAGGTGATTACGGAGGATCTGTACGGTCGAATCTACGCTGGCACCGGCCGTGGGGTCGACCAGCTCGATCCCGCCACGGGGCGCGTGAGGCATTTCACCGTCGAAGACGGTCTTGCCCCAGGCTTGCCGCAGGCCGCATTCCGGGATCGAACGGGCGCCTTGTGGTTCGGGACCTTCAACGGTCTGTCACGATTCGTGCCGCCGGCGCCCGAGACGGCGACGCCGCCGCCGATCCTGATTGCCGCACTGACCGTCGCGGGGCAGCCGCAGCTCGTGTCCGCAGTCGGCGAAACCACAATGAACCTGGCGGACCTGCGGCCGGCCGGCAACCAGCTGCAGATCGACTATGTATCCCTTCGATTTAGTGCCGGAGACCGGCTGCGCTACCAGTACCGCCTCGAAGGGGCGGACAGCGACTGGGGCCCGCTCACGACGCGGCGAAGCGTCACCTACGCAAGCCTCTCTCCCGGCAGCTACCGCTTCCTGGTCCGCGCGGTGAACGCAGACGGTGTGGCAAGCCCCACGCCTGCCGTCGTCGCGTTTACGGTGCTGCCGCCGTTCTGGTGGCGCTGGTGGTTCCTGTCGCTCACCGCGCTGGCGATTGTCGCGGCCGCTGTGGCGCTGCACCGCTATCGGCTTGGTCGCATTCTGGAAATCGAGCGCGTGCGGACCCGCATTGCCACCGACCTGCACGACGACATCGGCGCGAACCTGACCAGGATTGCGATTCTCAGCGAGGTGGCGAGACAGCAGGCGGCCGGTGGACGCCACGAGGCGGACGCCCCACTGTCGTCGATTGCCGGCATCGCACGTGAGTCGGCGACCGCCATGAGCGACATCGTCTGGGCGATCAGTCCGGAGCGCGACACGCTCGACGACATGGTGCGCAAGATGCGGGATCACGCGGAGGAGGTGTTCGAGAGTCGCGACATCTCGCTGATGCTCGATTTGCCCGACGCAGGGCCGGTGAAGATTGGTGTCGACCTCCGTCGCGACTTGTATCTGATCTTCAAGGAAGCCGTGAACAACGCGGCACGGCATTCGCGGTGCTCGCGCGTCTCGATCATGCTGCGCATTGCCGACCAGCGTCTGATCCTCGAGGTCGTCGACAACGGCAACGGGTTCGATCCGGATGCAGAAAGCGACGGAAACGGCCTGACGAGCATGCGCCGTCGAGCCGCTCGGCTCGGCGCGTCGATAGATGTCGACACGGGCACGGGCGTCGGAACGAGTGTCAGGGTCAGGATGCTGCTCGCGGGCAGCATGGCGGCCGCGACCTACACGAAGAGGTAGGTGACGTGAGGGGCCGTTCACGCGTAACCTGCGCATTGTGCCGGCGCACGAGTCGAAGACGTTGAAATCAGAGCAGGCCACGCTCGGCGTGGTCATCATCGAAGACATGCGCGACGTGCGCGAAGGCCTCTCGGTGCTGATCAATGGCACCGCGGGATTCCGCTGCACGGGCGTGTACCGGACGATGGAAGAGGCGCTGGCGAAGATCGCGCAGGATAGAGCCGACGTCATCCTGACGGACATCGGGCTGCCTGGCATGTCCGGCATCGACGGCATCGGCGCGCTCCGCCAGCGCATGCCGGCAGTGCCGATCCTTGCGTTGACGGTGTACGACAGCGACGATCAGGTCTTTCGCGCGCTCTGCGCGGGCGCGTCGGGGTATCTGCTGAAGAACACGCCGCCGGCGCGGCTTCTCGATTCGCTGAAGGAAGTCGCTGCCGGCGGCGCACCGATGTCACCCGAAGTCGCGCGGCGAGTTCTGAGGTTGTTCCGTGAGTTCCAGCCCCCGGTGCAGGCGACGTATCACCTGACACCTCAGGAGCTCGAACTATTGAAGCTGCTGGTGGACGGACACCATAAGAAGACGGCGGCTACGGCGCTCGGCATCAGCGTGAACACCGTCTCCTTTCACTTGAAGCACATCTACGAGAAGCTGCAGGTCCACTCGAAGAGCGAGGCGGTCGCCAAGGCGCTTCGCGAGCGCATCATCTGACTCATTCGATTCGCACGGCTTGAATTCCGAACAAGGTCGCGCGAACGCCCTCGATGCTCGTGTCGCACATGACGCGGAGCTGCGTCGGCGCGCCCAGCGCGCGGAAACCTGTCATCGCCAGGCTTTGCTCGTCAAAGGGGTCGTGGGCGTGAGCCTTGCCGCGGGTCACGAAAGTGGCGCCCGCAAACAGCTGACAGCTCAAAAACGACTCGCCGCCGTCGGTTGAATTAGACAGCTGCCCGGTTACGACGATCGAATAGATGCCAGCGGGAACATTCAGGGCCATTACCTGGACCGGCGTCCCGTTATCCGGAATACCGATCAAGACGCCGGGCAGTAACTGGTTCGCGAACACTTGGACGCCGCCCCGTTCGGTGCAGGTCAAGTTTCCCGAGCCGTCGATGCCGCTCGCGAACCGGCCGCCACCGCAGTCCTGATTGTTGGTGACCCGATAGTCCGGTGCGATGCTGAACTCGCTGCCGATCAGCTGCAAGCCCAGACCGGCAAGGTACTGGCTGTCGCTGTCCGTCCCGCAGCTCCAGCCGGTGCCATTCCACTTCGCAACCTGGCCGCTGGCACAGTTCTGTGGCAGCTGGAACGTCGGCGCCAGCGACAGCGTCACGCTCCCGTCGGTGCCGCCTCCTGTCAACCCGGCACCCGCGAGAACGCCAGTGATGTCACCGCTGCCGAAATGCGCCTCGACCGTCCCGGGCCCACATGGTTTCTGCGGAGTGTCTCCTTCCTTGATCAGGCTCAACGTGCCTCCCTTGAGCGCGAGACACCCCGTGTACGACGTGCCTTCCAGGTGACCTGCGATAGCTACCGCGCCGCCAATTGCAAGTCCGACGAGGGCAATCGCGACGAGCGCGTGCAGGCGACTTCGCGAAGCCTTGTCACTCTTCTGAAACATGACCGCCTCCTGTAGAGCGCGACTCTACAGAAGGCCGTGGGGAGGCCGTAACTACCCTCGTGGGTAGGCGAGCGCGCGATAACCGCAGGGACCTACCCCTCGAAGTAGTTATCCGGATGGCTTCGTTAGCCGTGGTGAGAAGAAATGTTTCGTCGCTAGGAGACGACGGTCCTATCGGCGACACGGACGCTGAGGTCGAGCCGTTCGGCACCTCTCAGGACGCCGAGCTTGATCGTCGCGCCGATGCGATCTTCGCTGAGCAGCCGATGGAGGTCGTCGAGACCACCCACGGCGAACGTGTCGAGCGACACGATGATGTCCCCCTCGCGGATGCCCGCGCCGGAAGCCGGGCCGTCCGCCTCCAGCGAGATGACGAGAACGCCCGTCGGCTGCGCCAGGCGATGAAAGCGCGTCACCCGCCGGAGCAGCGGCACGTCCTGGCCGGCAACGCCGAGATATCCCCTGCGCACGCGTCCGTCTCGAAGCAGCGCGGGCAGCACCGTGACCACCGTGCCGATCGGAATCGCGAAGCTCAGGCCCTGACCCCCGGCGATGATGGCCGTGTTCACGCCGACGACATGGCCGGTGCTCGTCACCAGCGGCCCGCCCGAGTTGCCGGGATTGAGCGCCGCATCAGTCTGAATGACGCCTTCGATCAGCCGCCCCGACCGCGCGCGCAGCGAGCGTCCGAGCGCGCTGACGACGCCGCTGGTGACGGTGTGCGAAAAGCCATAGGGATTGCCGATCGCAATCACGAGCTGACCCGGCCGCAGCGCCTGCGAATCGCCGAACGGCAGGGCCGTCAGCTCCGGCGCGGTGATCTTCAGAACCGCGATGTCGGTGTCGGGATCGTGCCCGATCAGATCGGCTCGCAGCTCGCGGCCGTCCGGCAGCGTCACGTCAATCTCGGACGCATCGTCGACGACGTGGCTGTTGGTGAGGATCAGCCCATCCGCGGCGAACACGAATCCCGACCCCGCGCCGGCCTGGGCTCTCGAACGCCGGCCGCTCGATCCATGTTTATGGACGTCGATCGACACCACCGCCGGCGAGACGATCTCGACCGCGTTGACGACAGCCTGGGAATACGCGTCGAGCAGCAGGTGATCGTGGTTGGGTATGGGGGCGGCAGCCATGGGTACCTGAGAGATTGGACGCTCCCGCGGCTGTCGCGGGTTCCAGGCGCTGCGCGCCTGAGATCAAGAGCTGGACGGAGGCAAGGAGTCCCCGGAACAACAGGAGTTCACGAGATCAGGAGCCGGTTACGTAAAGAGACGCTGATAGTCGTCCGGCGTATCCACATCGTACAGGACGCCGGCGTCGCCGACTTCGACGTCGAGCACGGGCTGCGATCGGACGACGCTCTTCGCGCCTGTCGCCGGGTCGGCGCGGCGCAGCGCCTCGAAGACGCTTCTCGCGAAGATCACCGGGTGACCGTGCCGGCCACCGTGCGTCGCGCGCGCGACGGGACACGATCCAGAACGGAATGCGGCAAGCAGAGCGGACACGGACGCCGAACCGAGAAGCGGAAGATCGACCGGCGTCACGAGGATCGCGCTCGTGCCTGGGCGATCGGCGGCGTTCAACCCGGCGAGCACGGAAGACAGCTGACCGGAATCAGCGTTGTGATTGGGGACGAATCGAACGGGAGTCGTCAGCCGATCGACCTCGTCGCGCAGCGCGCGATCGTCGGGGCGGCCGACGACAAGGGCATCGTCGACGCCGCCGTCGAGCAGTGTCGCCACGAGACGCGCGACGAAGGTCATGTCGCCGGAGGGCACGGTCAGAAGGGCCTTGGAACGGCCCATCCGTGTGGACAATCCCGACGCCAGGATGATTCCCGGGATCAGGCCGGACGTATCGTCCTCTCGAACGGGACGACGTTCCTGTCGGTCGGCACGACGTGGCTATGAAGCGTGCAGATCTCGTCGAGATGCTGCGTCTGCTTGTAGAAGCTGCCCATCGCGTAACCGCACAGGAGCGCGAAGCTGTATTTCGTGGCCAGCTTGTTCCAGAACATCTCCAGCTGGATCGCCGCTTCGGCGCGGCCCTGCTTCCACAACAGGTCCACCATTTCGCCGTAGGCACGGATGACGAGGCGCTTGCGGCCGTTCATCGATTGCTCGATGACGCGCCCGATGTTCTTCTCGAACAGATCGAAGTTGGGACGCTCGCCGACCATGAACAAATCGAGCGTTTCTTCCGCGTCGAGGATGATGAGATCGCCCTCGCGCAGGGCCTTCGCGCAGTCGATCATCCGTTCGGAGAGATGCTCGACGATTCCGGCGCGATGGCTCGGAGTGGCGACGACGATCGCCGGCTGCCTGAAAACGAGACCTTCCGCGAGAAAGCCTGCAACGGTCGAGAACAGGCTCGTTTCGGTGCCGTAGAACTGCACGGCGTGGTGGTGCGATGCCTGATCCGCCGACGTTGCTGAACTCATTCAGCCAGCATAGCACCCGTCGTTCTGGTGGTCGCTACCTGTCTGCGGCACAGCTACCGCTTCTTGCGGCGGCGGCGTGCGAGCGGTCTTGCGGGAGGATCGGTGTTCTTCCGTGGCTGCATGCGCCAGCGGTGTTTACAGTTTTTGCACACGTACGTGGGCCGATCCTCGTCGGCAGGCAGCAGCGGGCGCACCCGCTCGGATCGGCACTTGGGACACAGCATGGCTGAGCTTGAAAGTATAGATCATCAGGCGAGGGCGAAACGCTCGGCGGCTCTATGGCGGAAGTGCCTGAGAGTCGAACTCAGCCCGCCCGCCATTACGCGGGCGGCGACCGGTTTTGAAGACCGGGAGGGCCACCGGGCCCCGTTCACTTCCGTCGCTTCATTCTATCGATCGATTGTCTCGATTGAGATCTCGCGTTGCGGACGGGCGGAGGGCTTGCGCGATGTTTGCGCGCGTCGCGGGGAGGAACGAATCGACAGGAAAGCCACGGGCGGCGACAACGATGCGCGACCCGTGGCGATTGGCGGTCTTAGCTTTCGATGAGGCGCACTTCGCCGGCGCGCGGCCCTTTGCCCGAGTCCTCGGGCGTGAACTCCACCCGCTGACCCTCCCGCAGCAGCTCGAAGACCGCACCGCGGACGGAGCTCCGGTGGAAGAAGTGCTCGATTCCACTTTCATCCCGGATGAAACCGAACCCCTTGTCGATGAGCAGGCGCGCGATGGTCCCGGTTGGCATACGTCCTCCGATGAACGCACCCCCGGGCAAATCCCGGGAGCTAGCTCTACAAGCCGAGTTGCAGGAAATGGGGGCCGGAGGACGCGGCCCGCTGTGACAACGTGGAGCGCCGACGGCCGTCCGTACTGACCTGTCAACTCACGCGGCACCCGGTTTTTGGCCCCGGGGGCGCACGCTGAGCTTGAAAACGCGGCCAGTGTAGGGGGTTCCTTACGGGAAGTCAAGAACTGGCTTGGAGTTAGGGCGTTTGGGGTGCCTGCGGGTAGGTCGTCCAGAAATGCCGTCCGCAACGCGGACAGACCCAGAACTGATCCGCTTTCCACGGCCCTCCGGGCGCCGGATCGCGCATTTCCATCATCGTGCCGCAGCGCTGGCATCGCATCGTCAGTTCAGCCTCGACCATGGACGGCCCATCTTACGCGTAAAAGTACGGTAGTCATGCGCGTAAAAGTACGTGCCTCACGTCAGAAGCGAGGTGAACGCCGCGGTGTCGCTGAGATCGCGAAACACGATGTCCGCGCCGCTGTCCCGTAGCTGCTCGGTCGTGAACATACCCGTCGCCACCGCGACCGGCGTGGCGCCGACGGCGCGCGCGCAGGCAATATCGTGGGGAGTATCCCCGACGACGAGGATGTCGTGCGGCGCCAGGTCGGGCACGCCGCACTCGCGCGCGCGGGAGACCGCGAACGGCACGAGCGCGTTGCGATCGGCGGCATCGTCGCCGAACGCGCCGCACTGAAAGTAGCGCCACAGATCGAAGTATTCGAGCTTGATGCGCGCGCCGGCCTCGAAGTTGCCGGTCAGCAGCCCGAGGTGCACGCCATCACGCGCCTGCAGATCGTCGAGCAGCGCCTGGATTCCGGGCATGACCGCCTTCACGCCGTGGCCGGGTACCTGTATCTCCTCGCGCAGGTGGGTGACGTAGCGATCGCGCAGCGCGGCAAACAGCTGCGCGTCGAGATCCCTGCCCATCCGCTCGAGCGCCTCCGAAAGAATGATCCAATCCGTGCGGCCGGCGACCGCGACGCCGTGCAGCGCGTTGCTCGATCCCACGATTTCGTCGCACGCACGAGTCATGGCGCGGACCCCGGCGCCGCCGGTGAGGACCAGCGTCCCGTCGATGTCGAAAAGCACGAGCTTTGGCATGTGAGAGAATCTTTTGTTCAGGAGGCAGTATGAAGCATGGACGAATGGCGCTTTCGGGAGCGGCCGTCGCGCTGGCGGGCGCGGTGGCGCTCGCGCAGGCGCCCGCGGGCGCGATGAAGGCGCACGCGGACATCAAGGGAGACGGCATCACCGGCCGCGCGGAGCTGGTCGAGCGCGCGCAGGGAACCGGGAAGGTCGTCGAGATCACCGTGACACTCAGCGGTCTCAAGCCCGGGCTCCACGGGGTTCACCTCCACGCGGTCGGCCAGTGCGAGGCGCCGTTCGCGAGCGCGGGCGGTCATTTCGACCCCGGTCCCGCCAGCAACACCGATCCGGACGCCAATCATCCGTTCCACATGGGCGACATTCCAAACATCCAGGTTGGCGCGGACGGCAAGGGCACGCTCAAGGCGGTCACCACCCGCGTGACGCTGTCGCCCGGCCCGCTGTCGATCTTCGACGACGACGGCACCGCAATCATCATTCACGGCAACGAGGACAAGGGCGTCACTGGCGAGCCGAAGTCGGGCGTCAGCGGCGGACCTCGCATCGCCTGCGGGGTGCTGTCGAAATAGCGTCATCGCGAGAACCAGCCCTTGCGCACGGGCTTCAGCTCGCCCGTGCCCGGCTGCAGGATCAACCTGCGGCTGGCGGTGCGTGACGCGAACGTCTCGTCCTGGCTGACGATCAAGGCCGTCGCTGCCCGCGCGCCGAGCGCACGCGCGAAGTCGTCCGCGAGCCGCGGCACGGCGGCCTTCTCGACACCCGCCGTCGGATGTTCGATCAGCAGCAGCGCCGGATCGAGCGCGAGCGCGCGTGCCAGGTGGACCCGGGCCCGGTCATCCGCCGGAAGATCGCCCGCCCGCGTCGCCAGCGCGTCCAGCCGAATGCCGCTTTCCTTCGCGAGCGATTCCACGCGGCGCACGGTTGCTTCCGGCACCGGATCGATCTCGAGCGTGAACGGCATGGCGAGGTTCTGAAGCACCGTCGCCCCCTCCATCATCACCGCCCGCGGGCTGACGATGCCAAATCGATCGAGCGACGCGAGCCACTCGTCGCCGCTCGAGATCTCGGACGTCGGCCGGCCGAACACGCGAACTTCCCCCTCGTCTGGCAGCGCCGCGCCGGTCACGAGATTGATCAGGACTTCCGCCGCGGGCGCGTCCACGCCCTGGATCGCGACGCGCTCGCCCCGGGCAACGGCCAGCGCGGACAGCCGCAGCGGGCGCAGCGCCTGGTGACTGCGTACGACGCGCGCGATCTGTACGATGACTTCCGGTTCCGGAACGGGGGCGGACACTAAGCGGTCGCAGCCTGACGCGTCTTGCGCTTCGGCCGGCGGCGCCGCTGGCGATGGACGAGCGAGCGGTATTCCCGGATCAGCAGCTCGAGGTGCGCGCGTTCTTCGTCGGCGAACTCGAGGAAGATGCGCTTGCCTTCGGAATCCTCGAAGCGTTCACCATAGCGCTTGAAGAAGCGGTGCGAGCCGCGCTCGCAGCGGATCCCGATCATCAGCGCCTGACGGTCGTTGACGCCCTTCGTGAGCTGATCGGCGCCCGCCGCGAACAGCCCGTTGGCGGCGCCTTTGAAGAACAGGAACGTCGGTCGCGATTCGAGCTGGGGATCCTGCTGGAGCAGCTCGCGATAGCGCGCTTCGAGCGTGCCAAGGTGCTCCTTCTCTTCCTCCGCAAGCTTCTCGAACACCCGGCGGCCGCGCGAGTCCTTGGTGATCCGTGATGCGCGCGAGTAGAACTCGAGGCCGCTGCGTTCGGTCGCGATCGCGATGCGCAGCGCATCGCGCGCGAACAGTAGCTCGGTGGTTCCGCCTTCCGCCGCGGCGGGCCGGCCGGTGCGGCACGTCTCGCAGGTGCCGTGAATCTGCAGCACGCTCTGGCGCGGCGTGAAGTTGCGCGCCGCGGCCACTTCCTCGAGCAGCGCCTCGATGTCCGAGCTGAGGAACTCGAACGAGCGATTGCAGGTCTTGCAGATGAGATGAAAGTGACGCGGATGGCGGTACGAATGCTCGAACCGGAATCGCCCTTCGCCAAAATCGACCTTGCGGGCGATGCCGGCGTCAACCATCCACTGCAGGGTGCGGTAGATGGTTGCGCGGCTGATGCGCTGATCCTCGCGGCGGATCAGATCGACGAGATCGTCCGCCGTGAGATGGCCTTCCTGGCGCAGGAAGACATTGACGATGAAATCGCGTTTACTCGACCTTTTGCTGCCGGCCGGCCGGAGGCTTTCAAGATAAGCAGACTGCGAATCCACGTCCCCCCCGATCGCCGTCTGGCGACTACACGCTGAACGAGGAGCCGCAGCCGCAGGTCGATTTCGCGTTTGGATTCTTGATGGTGAAGCCGCCGCCCGTGATGTTGTCGACGAAGTCGACCTCGGCCCCGCGCAGATAGCGTGCGCTGATCGGATCGATGAGCAGCTTGACGCCGTTCGACTGGATCACCGCATCCGTCGTCGCGTCCCCTTCCCCCTCGTCAATCATCAGACCGTACTGGAATCCCGAGCAGCCGCCGCCCTGCACGAACACGCGCAGGCCAGCCTCGACCTTGTTCTCTTCGACCAGCAGCTCCGAAATCTTGGACGCTGCGGCAGGCGTGACATTGATCATCAGTAACTCTCCCTCGCCCGTACGATCCGTAACGCAGGCCTTCAGGCCTGCCCCGGACGTCAGGCGAATACTCAATTATACCGGGCGGGACCCGCGCCATCAACCAGCCCAATTCGCTGCCCTGCAACTAGTTAGACGCCAACCACGGCGGTCTTGTCTCCGGCCCGGCGCCGGGACGATACTTGGGCCATGACGCAATCCGCGACGAAATACGCGCCCGCCAACGATATAGCCGAGCGCTTCCTCAAGGAACGCATCGTCACGCGCATCTGGGAGCGCGACATCAGCGTGTGGGGAGCGACGCCCGGCAGCGTGGACGCCCGGTCGATTTCCACACGGCTGGGGTGGCTGGACGTGGACAGAACGATGGCGCCGGAGCTGGACCGTGTCCATCGTCTTGGCGAGAGCGCACGGCGCGAGCACATCAGATCGGTCTATCTCCTCGGCATGGGCGGCAGCAGCCTGTGCGCGGAGGTGATGCGGTCGGTGTATGGCGCCGCTGACGGCTATCCGAATCTGCTCGTGCTCGATACGACCGATGAACATTCGATCGCTGGGGCGGCGTCGGCGATGGACGCACGGCGCACCTGGTTCATCGTCGCCAGCAAGAGCGGGAGCACGGTCGAAGTGTCGTCGCTCGAGCGGTTCTTTCGAGCGCGCGTCGCCGCGACGCTTGGCGCGCAGGCGGGGAAACAGTTCATCGCGATCACCGACCCGGGCACGGTCCTCCAGCAGCACGCGACGGCGCACGGCTACCGCGAGGTGTTCCTGAATCCCGCGGATATCGGCGGACGCTTTTCCGCGCTGTCGCTGTTCGGCCTCGTGCCTGCCGCGTTGATTGGGTTGCCGCCGGCGCAATTGCTCTCGGCCGGAACGGCGATGGCGCAGGGGTGCCGCCAGGAAGGTCATGCGAACGCCGGCTTCGAGCTTGGCGCGTTCATCGGCGGTGCGGCGCTCGACGGCCGCGACAAGCTGACGCTGGCGCTGCCCCCGTCGCTTGCGTCACTCGGCCTGTGGATCGAACAGCTGATCGCCGAGAGCACGGGCAAGCATGGCAAAGGGGCGCTGCCGGTGGTCGACGAGCCGCTCGGCGCCCCTGCAGATTACGGCAGCGACCGCGTCTTCGTGTCGATCGCGACCGAACGCGACGAGCCGGATCCCAAAAAGCTCCACGCGCTCGAAGAGGCCGGCTTTCCCGTGCTTCGGCTCTCGACTCGCGTCGACGGGCTCGGCGCCGAGTTCTTCCGCTGGGAGTTCGCGACGGCGATCGCCGGCGCGGCACTCGGGATCAATCCGTTCGACGAGCCGAACGTCGCGGAAGCAAAAGAAAAAACCAAGGAGCTGCTCGCGGCATTCGAATCACGCGGCGCGCTGCCGGAGCCGCCTCCCACCCCGACGGCGGACGATATTCGGAAAGCGCTGGCGACCCTGCGCGCGAAAGACTACGTCGCGTTTCTCTCCTATCTTCCCGGCAACGCCGACGTCGAACCGGCGATTCGGGAGATTCGCGACGGCCTGCGTGAAAAGTTCAAGGTCGCGACGACGTTCGGACGCGGACCGAGGTATCTCCACTCGACGGGCCAGTATCACAAAGGCGGCCCGAACAGCGTGCTGGCGTTCGTGCTGACGGGCGACGACGCGACGCAGACGCCGATCACGGAAAGCCCGTATACGTTCTCGGTGTTGAGGCGCGCTCAGGGACTGGGAGACGCGGAAACGCTCGCCGCTCACGGCCGCCGCACCGTCCGCATTCATTTCCCCGGGGACGCGACGCACGCGCCGGCGCGGCTGGAGAAGCTCTTCGAAGAGGCGATGTCAAGCTGACACTGGTTGATCAGCGAAAGCCCGCGTTTCGTGGTCCGCGAAAATCCGCGTCTCAGCGGAGTGTATCGAGCACCTGACCGGACGCGTCCTCGACCTGCTTGTGCAGGCTGTTGCCGTGCGCGTCCATCGTGACGATGGCCGGGAAGTCGCGCACGCGCAGATGCCACATCGCTTCCGGCGTGCCGAACTCCATCAGCGACACACCCTCGACCGCCTCGATGCAGCGCGCGTAGAACTGCGCGGCGCCGCCGATCGCGTTCAGGTACACCGCGCCTGACTCTTTCAGTCCCGCCAGCGTCTTCGCGCCCATGCCGCCCTTGCCGATGACGACACGAACGCCGTACCGCTTCACGATGTCGGCCTGGTAAGGTTCCTCGCGGATGCTCGTGGTCGGGCCGGCCGCGGTGACGCGCCAGCCATCGCCTTCGCGCGCGACCACCGGGCCGCAGTGATAGAGCACCGACCCGCGCAGGTCGACGGGCGGCGGGTTCTTCATCAGATGCGCGTGGACCGCATCACGTCCGGTGAACATCAGTCCCGACACCAGGACGACATCGCCAACCTTCAGCGAGCGAACCTGCTCCTCGGTGATTGGCGCCTGCAGCGCTATCTCACGGCCGGTTCTCGGGAAGCCGGCGGCCACCGCTTCCGGCGGCAGCATCGGCTGCGACCGAGCAGTGCCCTCGCGGTACAACCAGCTGCGAATCTCGCCGCTTGCGGGGTCGAGCCGGACGCCGAGACGTCGGAAGGCCCAGCAGTCATAGGCGACCGAGACGAAGAAGCTCGCCGGCAGCCGGTTCAGCGCGCCGATCTTGCAACCGATGAGCGACGTGGTGCCGCTGAATCCCATCGGGCCGACCGCCAGGCGGTTCGCTTCGTCCATGATCGAGTCTTCGAGCGACGCCAGCCGCGCATCCTCGTTCACGTCGTCCAGCGTGCGGAACAGCTGCTCCTTGGCGTGCAGGTAGCCGGAGGTGCGATCGCCGCCGATGCAGACGCCGACCGCGCCGGGGCTGCAGCCCTTGCCCTGCGCCTTCCAGACCGCATGGAGGATGCACTTGCGCACGCCATCGAGCGTGCGGTCGGCACGGCCGAGATGATCGAGGTCGGCGGGCAGCGCGTACTGCGCGTTGGTGTTCTCGCAGCCGCCCCCCTTCAGGATCAGCTTCACCTCGATCTCGTTCTCTTCCCACTGATCGAAGTGGATGATTGGCGTGCCCGGTCCGAGGTTGTTCCCGGAATTCTCGCCGGTGATCGAATCTACGGAGTTCGGGCGCAGCTTGCCGCGCCTGGTCGCTTCCGCCACCGCGTCGCGAATCTGCCGCCGCATCACGATCTGGTTCGCCCCCAAGGGGACCTTCACCTCGAACGTGGGCATGCCGGTGTCCTGGCAGATCGGTCCCTCGCACGACGAGGCCTGGTCGATGTTCTGCGCGATCACCGTCAGCGCCTGTCCCGCCCGGGTCGACGGCGACTCGGCGCCGAGCGCCTTTCGCATCGCGTCGCGCACGTCCGGGGGCAGATCGGTCGAGGTTCGCGTGATGAGTTCGACCATGCTGTCGAAAAAGGCACCGAGCATACGGGAAGTATAATCAAAGCTGACAGCTGTCAGCTGATAGCTGATAGCTGATAGCTGACTTCATGGACTACCGAATCGAACGCGACCCGCTCGGCGACATCCGCGTTCCCGCCGACGCGTACTACGGCGTCCAGACGATGCGGGCGGTCGAGAATTTTCCGATCAGCGGGATGACCGCGGCGCCGGAGCTGGTGGTGGCGACGGTCCAGATCAAGAAAGCCGCCGCCGCGGCGAACAAGGCGCTCGGGCGGCTGGACGGCGCGATCGCCGATGCCATCGTCGCCGCCGCCGACGAGATCCTCGCCGGGAAACTGCGCGACCAGTTCGTGGTCGACGTCTATCAGGCGGGCGCCGGGACGTCGCACAACATGAACACCAACGAAGTGCTCGCCAACCGCGCGGCGGAGCTGCTGGGCGCGCCCCGCGGCGAGTACAAACGCGTGCATCCCAACGATCACGTCAACATGGGACAGTCGACCAACGACGTGTTCCCGACCGCCACCCGGCTGGCGATTCTCGCGTCGCAGTCCGGGCTGCTCGCAGGCGCCCGCGCGCTCGCGCATGGACTCGACGAGAAGAGCCGGGCGTTCGCCGATGTCCTGAAGGTCGGCCGCACGCATCTGCAGGATGCGGTGCCGATGACGCTCGGACAGGAGTTCGGTGGATACGCGGCGAACGTCACGCACGCGGCCAACGAGCTGGAACGATCCTCTGAGCAGCTCCTCGAACTGAACCTGGGCGCGACGGCGCTCGGCACCGGCCTGAACGCCGGCGACGATTACACGCGCCTCGCGGTCAAGAACCTCGCCGCCTACACCGGCAACCCTGTGCGTCCCGCGGCGAACGCCTTTCGCGTCACGCAAAGCATGGGCGACGTGCTCGGCTGGTCCGGCGCGCTTCGCCGGCTCGCGGTCGAAGTCAACAAGGTCTCCTCCGATTTGCGCCTCCTGAGCAGCGGCCCGAGAGCGGGCATCGCCGAGATCCGGCTGCCCGCGGTGCAACCGGGCTCGTCGATCATGCCGGGCAAGGTGAACCCGTCGATTCCCGAGATGGTCAACCAGGTCTGCTATCAGGTGTTCGGATGCGACGGCGCGATCCACGCGGCCGCCGATGCGGGACAGCTCGAACTGAACGTCATGATGCCGGTGATTGCGTGGAACGCACTCCACGCCGGCCGCATCCTGCGTCAGGCCATGATCGTGTTCCAGGAACGGTGTGTGTCGGGCATCGAGGCCGACCGCGAACGCTGCCGCGAGCTTCTTGACCGCAGCACCGCGGCCGCGACCGCGCTCAGCCCGCACATCGGCTACGCGGCAACCGCGGAGATCGCGAAGGCGTCCGTGAGCACGGGCCGCTCGGTTCGCGAGATCGTCAGGGAGCGCGGACTGCTGTCGGATGAAGAGCTCGATCGGATCCTGTCTGTCGAAGCGATGACGAGCCCGGGCCTTCCCGGCGAGGTCAGAAAGAAGTGACGCTCCTCACGCGGCTGGTGCTGGCGTGCGTATCGGCAGCGGCGCTCTCAGCCGCGGCGTCCGCCCAGCAGCAGGAGCATCTCCGGCTGTTTCGACCGGAGGACCTCGGCCTGCTCGAGCCGCCCGACCGCGACGTCTGGCAGCGTCCGGAAGAGATCATGGACGCGCTGCAGATTGCCGAAGGCAGCGTCGTCGCCGATCTCGGCGCGGGCAGCGGCTGGTTCACGATCCGGCTGGCCAGGCGGGTCCTGCCGACCGGCAAGGTCTACGCGGAGGACATCCAGCAGCCGATGGTGTCGGCGATGAACCTGCGCATCAAGCGTGAAGGGCTGGAAAAGATCGTCACGACCGTACTCGGCACGGCGTCGGATCCCCGGCTTCCGCCGAACGCGCTCGACGCCGTCCTCATCGTCGACGCGTATCACGAGATGGAAGACCCGGTCGTGCTGCTGCGCAACGTCGGCGCCTCGCTCAAACCTGGCGGACGCCTTGGGATCGTGAATTTCACGAAGGAAGGATTCGGACCCGGGCCGCCGATGGAAGAACGCGTCGATCCCGAGCGGGTGATCAGGGACGCGGAAGCGGCCGGCCTGCGGCTCAACTCCCGGCCGGAGATCCTGCCCTATCAATATCTGCTGGTGTTCGAACGTGCTCAGACAAATCCCAAAAACCAAAACCCACATCCCAAACCGTAATTTGGGATGTGGGATGTGGGATGTGGGATTTGACTACCGTGAGACTCCCGGTGATCTTCCAGGCCGCCGGCAGAATCGCGGCGGCAACGAGAATCTTGTAAATATCGACGGGAAGGAACGCCAGGAAGCCGGTGCGCACCGCGGCATCCAGTCCGGCGGCGGCGGGACGCGCGAACCACGCGAGCCAGGTGACGCCGCATGCGAAAATCACGACGAGTCCCGCGGCCATCGCGAGCACGGAAGTGAGGTAGCGGCGATCGAAGCCGCGCTCTGCGAGGTAGCCGGTGATGAACGCCGCGATCGGATAGCTCAGGAGATAGCCGCCGGTCGGCCCGATCAGCCGGAGCGGTCCGGGCGGCAGCACGGTGGATGCGGCAAACACCGGAAAGCCGGCGATGCCCGCCGCGAGGTAGACAATCTGGGCGGCGGCGCCGAGGCGCGAGCCGAGCGCGGCCCCGCCGAGCAGCACGACCATCGGTTGCAGCGTCAGCGGCACGGGTGTGAACGGCAGGTGGATCGAGACCTGCGCCGCCACCGCGGTGAGCGTCGCGACGAAGAGCACCGCCGCGATCCGAATCGCCCGGGACATGTCGGTGCGGGCTGCCAGCGTGCCGACGAGCGTGCCTGCTGTGGTCTGCGTCATCGGCAGAATCTTACTGTATGCATACAGCACTGACAATCGCGGGCAGCGACTCGGGCGGAGGCGCGGGGATCCAGGCTGACCTGAAGACGTTTGCCGCGCATGAGGTCTACGGCTGCTGCGCGATCACGGCGGTTACCGCGCAGAACACGCTCGGCGTTCTGCAATGGCAGGCGCTGCCGGCCGATCTGGTGACCGCGCAGATCGAGGCGGTCGTCGGCGACATCGGCGCCGACGCCGTCAAGATCGGCATGCTCGCCAACGCGGCGATCGTCGAGGCGGTCGCGGCGGCGATCGTCGACCTGGAGCTGCCGCAGGTGGTGGTCGATCCGGTGATGGTCGCGAAGGGCGGCGATCGGCTGCTCCTGGAGGACGCTGTGGCGGCGATGCGCACCGAGCTGCTCCCCCGCGCACACATGGTGACGCCCAACGCGCCGGAGGCCGAGGTGCTGGCCGGGATGCCGGTCAGGACGGTGCCCGAGATGCGCCGGGCTGCGCGCGCAATCCTCGAGCTCGGTCCGCGGCTCGTGATGGTGAAGGGCGGACATCTCGACGGACCCGAATCGATTGACGTCATCTGCGGCCGGCACGTGGACTTCGAGATCAGGATGCCCAGACTGTTCTCGCGGAATACCCATGGCACCGGCTGTACACTCTCGTCGGCGATCGCCGCGAACCTGGCGCTCGGGCTCGACGATCGGACGGCGATCGACCGGGCCCGGCACTATCTCGACGGCGCGATGAAGCACGCGCCCGACATCGGCCACGGCCACGGGCCGCTGCATCACTTCTGGAATCGGAAGTGAGGCACGCGCGGGTCCGCCGGCCATTCGTTATACTGAATGGATCGCACCCGTGACGATCACCCGCTTTCGCGTGACACCGGACGCGCTCGATCCCGCGGCCGTCACCTCGGCCGTGTCGGGACCGGACTGCGGCGCGATCACCAGCTTCGTCGGCCTGGTGCGCAACAGGAACGCCGGGCGCCGCGTGCTGTGGCTCGACTACGAGGCGTACGACGCGCTCGCGGAGAAGACGTTCGCCAGGATTGCCGATGAAGCCGCGGCCCGCTGGCCGACGGTGCGGCTGGCGATTCACCATCGGGTCGGCCGCCTGGCGATCGGCGACGCGAGCGTGGCGATCGCCGCCGCGTCACCGCACCGGATCGACGCGTTTGCCGCGTGCCGGTATGCGATCGAGCGGGTCAAGCAGATCGCGCCGGTGTGGAAGCACGAGCACTTCGAGGGAGGCGAGGTCTGGATCGAAGGCGCGACCGCCGATCCGGACGACGAGGCCGCGCGCGAAGCGGCGTACGAACGGGCATGCTCGTAACCGTCCGATTGTTCGCGAGGCTGCGGGAGCTGGCGGGCGCCGCCGAGCTGCAGCAGGAGCTCCCCGAAGGCTCCACGGCGCTGGGCGCCTGGCGGGCGCTCGCGGCGCGGTATCCGGGAATGTCGGAGTACGAGCCGGCGATCTCGTGCGCGGTGAACGCCGAATATTCGCGCCTGTCGACTGCGCTCCACGACGGCGACGAAGTCGCCTTCCTGCCGCCCGTGTCAGGTGGCTGACCGGTAACCGAAAACTGGCGACTGTTAACTGATGTTCGAGAAACTTTCATCCGTCGAGGCGCGCTACGACCAGCTGATGACCGAACTGGCCGATCCGGCCGTCCAGGGCGACTCGACGAAATTCCGCGGTCATTCGAAAGCGCTGGCGGAGATCCAGCCGCTGGTGGAGCAGTTCCGCGCCTACAAGTCGGTCGTCGCGCAGATCGTCTCGACCGAGGAGCTGATGCAGGATCCCGACATGCGCGCGCTCGCGCAGGAGGAGCTCAAGGCGCTCGAGCAGCAGCGCGACACGCTGCTCGCCGACATCAAGGTCCTGATGGTGCCGAAGGATCCGAATGACGAGAAGAACGTGATGCTCGAGATCCGCGGCGGCACCGGCGGCGACGAAGCTGCCCTCTTCGCGTCCGATCTGTTCCGCATGTATTCACGGTACGCGGAGCGGAAGGGCTGGAAGATGGAGATCCTGAACCTCAGCGAAACGGGCGTCGGCGGCACGAAGGAAGTTATCGCGCTGATCCAGGGGCGCGGCGCCTACAGCCGCCTGAAATACGACAGCGGCGTCCATCGCGTGCAGCGCGTGCCGGCGACCGAGGCAAGCGGCCGGATTCACACGTCGACCGCGACCGTGGCAGTGCTGCCGGAAGCCGAAGAAGTGGACGTGCAGATCGACGCGAAGGACATCCGCGTCGACACCTTCTGCTCGAGCGGGCCTGGGGGCCAGAGCGTCAACACGACCTACTCTGCGATCCGCATCACCCACATCCCGACCGGCATTGTCGTCTCGCAGCAGGACGAGAAATCCCAGATCAAGAATCGCGCGAAAGCCATGAAGGTGCTCCGATCGCGTCTCTACGAGATCGAGATGCGCAAGCAGCAGGACGCCATCGCCAAGGATCGGAGGACCCAGGTCGGCTCAGGCGATCGCTCCGAGAAGATCCGGACCTACAACTTCAAGGAAAACCGCATCACCGATCATCGTGTTCATTTCACGATGCATCAGCTCACGCAGGCGCTCGACGGCGACCTCGACGAGCTGATCGAGGCGGCGGCCGCGCACTTCCAGTCCGAGAAGCTGAAGGAAAGTTCGGCTGCGGAAGGCGACGGGGACTAAGACATCTTCATCAGCGCGGTACGCTGAATGCCCTGGAGATCCCGCCTGAGCTCCACGTGCGGCCATCCAGCCTCGCGCGCGAGCGCTTCCACACCCTCCGCCTGACCGAATCCGAATTCGACGATAAAGGCGCCGCGTTCCGCCAGCAGCGCGATCGCGCCGGCGATGAGCGCTCGCAGAACGTCCAGGCCATCGGGCCCGGCAAACAGCGCCGAGGGAGGCTCGTAGTCCGCGACGTCACGCGGCAGCGGCTCCCCGTCGGGAACGTACGGGGGGTTGGACACGATCAGGTCGAATGGCCCCGGAAGGGTCTCGAGCAGGTGTGCGCGTGCGAACGTGATTCGCGACTCGACAGCATGCCGCACCGCGTTCCGGCGGGCGACGCGCAGCGCGGCGTCCGAGCTGTCGCTGGCGACGACGTTCGCGCGAGGGAACTCGGTGGCGAGCGACACCGCCAGGCAACCGCTGCCCGTGCCGACATCCGCGATGCGCAGAGGCTTGTTGACAAGCCCGAGCGCCGCCTCGACGATCAGCTCCGTTTCGGGGCGCGGGATGAGGACGTCCCGCGTCACCTCGAACTCGAGGCCCCAGAATTCCCGCACGCCGGTGATCAACGCGACCGGCTCGTGCGCGGCGCGGCGTGCGATCGCCGCGTCGAAGCGGCGGATGAAGTCGGGGGACGCCGTGTCCCGGCCGCGCGCCAGCAGTGTCGCCCGGTCCCATCCCAGCACGTGGCGCGCGAGCACGTCGGCATCAATCGCCGCATCTTCCTGCCTGAAACCCGCGCGGACGAGAACGAGCCGCCCGCCGGCGATGCGCTCCTGCAGCGTGCCGTGCATCTATCCCGGAGGCCAGCCCAGACGCCTGCCGCCCAGCACGTGCAGGTGGATGTGGAACACCGTCTGTCCCGCCTCGGCGTTGCAGTTGAACACCGTCCGGTAGCCGCGCTCCGCATGCCCGTGCTCGGCCGCGATCGCCGCCGCGCGCCGCACCATCTCGCCGACGATCCCATCGTCTTCAGCCGTCAGCTCGTTGAGCGAGGCGATGTGGCGCCGTGGAACGATCAGCACGTGCATCGGCGCCTGCGGGTTGATGTCCCTGAACGCGACGACGCGCTCGTCCTGATACACGATCGAGCCGGGAATCTCACCGGAGATGACTTTGCAGAACAGGCAGTCCATATTTTTCATGAAAGGTTCGATCTCTCCGTAGCGCAGGCCTTCAGGCCTGCCCCACGACGGGCAGACCTAAGGTCTGCGCTACGGTCCAATCGGTACTTCTTACTTCGTACTTCTTACTTCCCTTACTTTTCAACCATCAGATAGTGCCCTCTTCGGTTTTCCCGCGAGAGGAAGAAGTCGACGACGCGATAGCCGCGATGCAGGTACGCTTGAAAGATCCGGCGGGTGGTCAGCCGCCAGTCGAGCGCGAGATCTGGATCGCGCTGCTGCATGTCGCCGAAGCCCATCGGGATTTCGACGAGCACCCGGCGATCGCCGAGCGTCAGCTTCCCCTCGACGGGACGGATCCACTCCTGCCCGTCCTGTGACGGGTTGACGACCGGGGCGGCGCTCACCGAGCTGTCGCGAACCAGCGACCCGGATCCGAAGATCCGGCGTTCGACGTGCGGCTCGCGAATGCGCCATTCCGCGACGAACCGATCGGTCGGCGTCCCGCGGTGCAAGGGGCTGCTCGACTCGCCGTAAATGTTCTCCTCGTACTCCTCGACCACGCAGCCGAGCCGCGCGAAGTTGAGATGCGCGTTCAGGGCCTGCAGTGGGTCGTAGGTCCACTCGATCAGGTCCACGCCGAGATCGAGCGCCGCCAGCCGCTGTTCGAGCTTCAGCCTCAGCCCGAGCCCCGTGTTGCGAGCGTCGGGCGCGACCCCCAGCATGTGCGACCACTGGGTCGGCCGCCGATCCTTGAGGCCGGGGATCGAATAGACGAACCCTTTCATCTCCCCTGCGTCGTCGAACCCGCCCAGCAGGATGCCTCCGCGTTTGATTGAGACGATCAGCACCGGTGGGGGCACGACATCTTCCGCATCGGTGTAGCCCCAGACGATTCGTTCGAGCTCGGCCACTTTCCGGCAGTCGTCGAGCGTTGTCAGCGGTCGGATATGCATGGACGGCGGAATCAGATCAAAGCCGGCAGCTCGTGCAGCGACGAGATGACCGGAACGTCCGGCGGGCAATCGGCCCGCGGTCCGGAGCGCGAGACGAGGATCGCACGCATCCCGAGGCGCCGGGCCCCCTCGATGTCGTGATGCAGGCTGTCGCCGACCATCACCGTATCGTGGCGCTCGGTGCCAATCGCCCGCAGCGCGGCCTCGAAGATACTTGGATGCGGCTTCATGTAGCCGTGCTCGACCGAAGTGATCGTCATGTCGAAAAGGCCGCGCAGGTGAAAGTGATCCTCGAACGACGAGAGGCAGCGCTCGGCGTTGGAGATCAGCCCGAGCTTCACCCCTGAGGCACGCAGCCCACGCAGCACGTCCGGCACGTCGTCATACATCAGGAAGTGATGACACGCCGCCCACTCGGAGAAAATCTCGCGCGCGACGCTTTCGACCTGCTCGCCGGACCCGCCCATTCCCTCGATGATGCGCCGCGTGTAATCGATGTAGACCCGTGGATCGTACACACCCTCGCCCGGATCGAGGGTGATCGCGGCCTCGGCAACCGCGCGATCGAAGGCCGCGGGATCGACCGTGACGCCGTAACGCGCGCAGAACTCCTGGTACCCGGAAGCCTGGAACGTGGGGCCGGGATAGATCAGCGTGAAGTCGACGTCGAACAGGACCGCACGCGTGCGGGTCACGGCCGCTCCTCGTTCGAGGGGCCTGCCCTGAGCGCATCGGAGGCTCCAGTCGAAGGGCCTGCGGTAGCAACCGCCGCCCGATCGGGATCCAGAATCTCGGCCGCCGCGGCGCGGACGTCGTCCATTTGCACTCGGGCGAGATGGCTGGCCAGCTGGCGGTCGTAGTCGAGGCCAAGCCCGAACTGCTCGGCGTTCTGCAGGAACGTCGCGATGCTCTGGTTCGTTTCGAGCATGCGGGGCAGCGATCCAATCAGATAATCGCGCGACTCCTGCAGCTCGCGCTCGGTTGGTCCGTCCGTCCCCAGCGCGCGCACCTCGTAATCGATCGCGGCGATCGCGCGTTCGAGGTTCGCCGGGTCGACGCCGGCGCGAATGACGAGCGGCCCCTCGCCGACGCTCGCGTCGAAGGCGCTGAACGCGTAGTAGGCCATCCCCTGCCGCTCGCGTATGTTGTCCGCCAGCCGCCCGCCGAGGCCGAACTGCCCCAGGATGTTGTTCATGATCCAGTAGGCGTAGTAGCGCGGATCGAGGCGGCGAATGGCGGCGAAGCCGTATGCAATGTCGGTCTGGGACTTGCCGGGGACCACGACGAAACGCTCCAATCGGCCGTTGCGAGCAGGCGGCGGCGGCACCGGCACGTCCTCGAGTTGGCCGGAGTGCCACCCCTCGAGCTCGTCCGCCGCGCGGTCGAGCGCGTGTGACGGCCTGACGTCACCAACCACGACCAGCGTCAAGGCTCCGGGACGGACCCGCGCCGCGTGCAGCCGGACCAGATCGTCACGCTGGATCCGCTCGATCGATTCAACCGAACCCTTGGCCCGCCGCCCGTATGGGTGCGTCGCCCCATAAGCCAGCTCGAAGAAGGCTTCCGTCGCGCGAACGGCGGGGTTGTCGTCGTCCTGCCGGACGGCGGTGATGATCTCGGCGCGCCGCTTTGCGATCTCCGGTTCCGGAAACAGCGGACGGCGGGCGACGTCGAGCACGATCGACAGCACGTCGTCGAAGTCCTCCGCCAGGCAGGTGCATCCCAGCGCTATCGTGTGCCTGGTGGTCGAAACCTTGAGGGCAACGCCGCGATCGTCGAGCTGCTCCGAGATCACGTCCGCGGAACGCCGCTCGGTGCCTCGATCGAGCACGCGGCCGGTCAGGTGCGCGACGCCCGGGACATCTGCCGGCTCGTACAAACCTCCAGCAAGGAAGGTCGCGAGAATCGTGACGGCAGGGGTGGTCGGTGTTTCCTGGACGATCACCACGGCGCCGTTGTCGAGAACGGTGCGTTCGGGTGTAAGTCCGCGAATCGCCGCGGTTGTCACCTGGCCCCTTCAGCCCCAGCGGAGGAGGTTGGCTTGAACCAGCCGACGGTGCACTGCTGACGCGAGAGCCGCCGCCGGGCGACGTCGGCGACCTGCTCGGGGGTGACGGCGTCGATGCAATCACGAAGCGCGGTGTAGAAGCCGGGACCGGTCACCGTCTCGAAGTATCCGAGCTGATGCGCGATGTTCGTCACCGAGTCGTTCTCGAACACCGTGCGGGCGCGGAGCTGCCTCCGTGCCCGGGCCACCTCAACCTCCGTCGCGCCGGAGGTCCGAAGGCGCTCAATCTCGTCGAACGCGGCCGCTTCCACGGCCGGGAGATCGACGCCCTCCATCGCGGTCAGCGACAACGTGTAGAGGAACGGCTGCGCCGTAGGCAGGAGCGCGCCGGCAACGCTCGAGGCGAGCCCCCGTTCGACGAGCGCTGTATAGAGACGTGCCCGCCGCTGCGGCGGCATGCCCCGGAAACTGCACCAGATGTTCGTCCCCTTCGCGCCGGCGATCACCGCGTCGAGCACCAGCATCGGGAAGAAGTCTTCGTCGCGCGCCGCGGGCGCATGCCACGCCAGCTTGAGATAGCCGGTGGTGCCCGGCCGTTCGATGACGACGCGGCGTTCGCCGAGCTGTGGCGGCTCGGCCACCATTGTCCGGGCGGGCTCGGGCCCAGGCTGAATGTGGCCGAAGCGCTTCTCGGCGAGCCGAAGCGCGTCGTCGAGCTCGACATCGCCGACCACGACCAGCGTCGCGTTGTTGGGAATATAGAACCGGCGATAGTGCGCGTACAGTTCGTCGCGCGTCATCCTCCTCAAGTCCTCGATCCAGCCGATGGTCGGGTGGCGGTACGGATGGGCCCTGAAGGCGGTTGCCGTGACCTCGGAATCGAGCAGTTGATCGGGATCGTTCTCCCCGCCCTGCAGCTCGGAGATGATCACGGTGCGCTCGGATTCGCACTCAGCCGGGTCGTAGATGCCGTTGGCCATCCGCTCGGCTTCGATGAACAGCATCTGATCGAGCGCATCGCGCCCCGCGGTCTCGAGGTACGTCGTCTGATCGATCCAGGTATAGCCATTCCACATGCCGCCGAAGCGCTCGACGATCCCCTTCATCTCGTCGCGGGGGATGTTGGTCGTGCCCTTGAAGTTCATGTGCTCGACCCAGTGCGATGCGCCCGTTTTGCCCGGACCCTCGTCACGCGATCCGACCCGATACCAGCACCACACCGACACGAGCGGCGCGGTCCGTACGGACTTCACGACGATCTTCAGACCGTTATCGAGGTGAACTTCCCTGGTATCGCGCGGCGTGTAGGGTTCCGACACCGGCATGTCGTCCATTATACAGGCCGGTTCCCAGCCGTTCCTGGCGTCAAATCCGGCCATTTTGGGCCATTTTCGACAGTTCGCCGGCTGGCCTTCAGCTTGCATTTCCTCAGGCTGAACGTGGAGCCGACTGGACGACAGAACTGACCGGCTTCGCGGATAATCGGAATGATGGCGAAGAGGAGGAAGACATCATGTTGAAGCGCACAGTCGTCGCGCTGTCCCTCGCGGCGTTGACGTTCACCGCCGCGTCGGCTCAGGAGAGCGCGACATTTACACTTCGGTCGGGAGAGCGTATCAGCGGGCAGCTCGTCGATATGGGCGGGTCGGGATTCCAGATCCGTGTGAACGGACAGGACCGTACCATCCCGACGGGCGAAATGGCTCTGATTGATTTCGCGGGCTCGTCGATGAACCAGGCCGATTGGGACCGCGTCAATTCGGGAAGCCACGTGATCTGGCTGCGCAACGGCCAGTCGATCACCGGCCAGCTTTACGATGTCGGCGGCACCTCGCCGCTCCGCATCACGTTGAAAACCGACAGCGGTGAACGCGAGCTGCAGTCGAGCGAGATCAGCCGCATCGCGCTTGCGGTTCCGAGCAGCGCCACGGGCTCAACGGGGGCCCCGGCGGGCTCGAACACAATCACGGTGCCGGCCAATCAGCGATGGACCCCGACCGGCATTGCCGTGCGGCGCGGCGAGATGTTGACGATCACCGCGGATGGTGAAATCCGGATCACCCCGGACGCGAACGATCGCGCAACGCCTGACGGCATCGTCAACCAGCGGTTCGACCGCAGCTCGCCGCTGCCGCGCACGCTCGCGGGCGCCTTGATCGGACGGATCGGCAACGGCCAGCCGTTCGGAATCGGCAGGAACATGCAGGTGCCGGCGCCGGCGGCCGGTGCGCTGTTCCTCGGGATCAACGAGGCGAACGTCGCGGACAACGATGGCTCGTTCCAGGTGACGATTGCGCGCAGCGGGACACCGAGGCGTTAAGCTCGCGCGGGTTTCATAGCAGGGCCGGCGGGTCTGACGCCCCGCCGGCCCTTTCTTTTGTACGCGTCAGATAGAATATCTGGATACCCATGGCGGACTGGAAGGACACCTTAAACCTGCCTCGCACGGACTTCCCGATGAAGGCCAATCTGCAGACCGCCGAGCCGCAGGCTCTGGCCCGGTGGCGGGAGATGGGCCTGTACGAGCGGATCCGCGAAGCGCGCGCGGGCCGCAAGAAGTTCATCCTTCACGACGGCCCTCCGTACGCCAACGGGCAGATCCACATCGGCACGGCGCTCAACAAGGTGCTGAAGGACATGGTGGTGAAGTCGAGGAGCATGATGGGCTTCGACGCCCCGTACGTCCTCGGCTACGACTGCCACGGCCTGCCGATCGAGCTGAAAGTCGATCGCGAGCTCGGACCGAAGAAGCGCGAGCTGTCGGTCGCGGACTTCCGCCGCGCCTGCCGCGCCTACGCCAGCCGCTTCATCGACGTCATGAGCGTCGAGTTCCAGCGGCTCTTCGTCTTCGGCGACTGGGACCATCTCTACATGACGATGGATTTCCGCTACCAGGCGGCGATCGTCAGGGCGCTGGGCCGCTTCGTCGAACAGGGGCTCGTCTACAAAGGCAAGAAGCCGGTGCACTGGTGCATCCACTGCCGGACGGCGCTGGCCGAGGCGGAGGTCGAGTACGACGACCATACGTCGCCGTCGATCTTCGTCGAGTTCCAGCTCGCGCCGGAAAGCGCCGCGGAGCTGTCGGCGCGCGTGCCAGCGCTGGCGGGCCGGAACGTTTCGGTCCTGATCTGGACGACCACGCCGTGGACGATACCGTCGAACCTCGCCATCGCATTCCATCCGGAGTACGACTACGGCGCCTACGACGTGAACGGCACAACGGTGATCGTCGCCGAAGGCCTGGCGTCGCGCGTGGCCGAGCAGGTAGGGCGGAACTTCGGCGCGCCGATTGCGAAGATGAAAGGCGAAGTGCTGGAACGCATCCGGTTCCAGCATCCGCTGTACGCGAGGCAGTCGCTCGGCGTGCTGGCGGACTACGTGACGCTCGAGCAGGGAACCGGCGCAGTACACACGGCGCCCGGGCATGGCAGCGACGACTTCATGACCGGCCTGAAGTACGGCTTGGACATCTATGCGCCCGTCGGGCCAGGCGGACACTTCGTCGACAACGTCGAGCTGTTCGGTGGTCAGCGCGTGTTCGACGCCAACCCGAACATCGAAGCGGCGCTGAAGGAACGCGGCCGGCTGTGGCACCGCTCGACGTTCGAGCACTCGTATCCGCACTGCTGGCGCTGCCACAATCCAGTGATCTTCCTGGCGACGTCGCAGTGGTTCATCGCGCTCGATGGCGTCGGGCTGAAGAACAGCCCGGAGAATCGTTCGCTCCGTGACACGGCGCTGACCGCGGTCGACCGCGACGTCCGGTGGATTCCGCCGTGGGGGCGCGACCGCCTTTACAATATGCTCGCGAACCGGCCCGACTGGTGCATCTCGCGTCAGCGCGCCTGGGGCGTGCCGATCCCGGCGGTCGACTGCTCGAAATGCGGCGAGGCGCTGCTGACGCCGGCGCTGGTGGAGCGCGCGGCGGCGGTGTTCGACACCTACGGGGCCGACGCGTGGTACGAACGTCCCACCGGGGAGTTCATCCCCGAGGGGCTGCGCTGCCCTCACTGCGACGGCAGCTCGTTCGAGCGCGAGCGCGACATCCTCGACGTGTGGTTCGATTCCGGCTCCAGCCACGAAGCGGTGCTGCCGTTCCGCAAGGAGCTGACCTGGCCGGCTGACGTCTACCTCGAGGGCAGCGATCAGCACCGCGGATGGTTCCAGAGCTCGCTGCTCGTCGGGCTCGGCACCCGCGGCCGTCCGCCGTTCCGCGAAGTCGTGACGCACGGGTTCGTCGTCGACGAAGACGGCCGGAAGATGTCGAAGTCGATCGGCAACACGATCGCGCCGCAGGACATCATCAAGGAGAGCGGCGCCGAAATCGTGCGGTTGTGGGTCGCCATGGTCGACTACCGCGAGGAGGTGAGGGTCGGAAAGCAGATCCTCGCGCGCGTCGTCGAGGCTTATCGCAAGATCAGGAACACGTGCCGGTATCTGCTGGCCAACCTCTACGATTTCGAACCCTCGGCGCACCTGGTGCGTCTCGAAGATATGCAGGAAGTGGATCGATACGCGCTCGCGCGCTACGGCGAGGTTGCCGCCGCGGCGCTCAAGGCGTACGACGACTACGACTTCCCTGTCATCTTTCAGCGCGTCAATCAGCTGGTCACCGTCGACCTGAGCGCGTTCTACGCAGATGTCTCGAAGGATCGGCTGTACACGTTTGCCGCCAGCTCGAAGGAGCGCCGCTCGGCGCAGTCGGCGATGTACAGGATCGTGGACGGGCTCGTGCGGCTGCTTGCGCCGGTGCTGCCGGTGACCGCCGACGAGCTGTGGCGGCATATGCCTGGGAAACGCGAGGCTTCTGTTCACCTCGCCGAGTTCCCCGACCCGGCAGAGGTCGCCGCGATGATGGATCAGGATCTCGTCGCCCGCTGGGAACGGCTGATCCGGGTCCGCAACGTGGTGAACGCCGCGCTCGAGGCGAAACGGCAGGACAAGACGATCGGCACTTCGCTCGGCGCGCGTGTCGCGGTGGGCACGTCAGGTGAAACCGCCGCCTTGCTGGAGCGATATCGGGACGATCTGCCGATGCTCTTCATCGTGTCCGACGTAGCGCTCGAATCGAGTCCGGGCGGTGACGACACGCTCGAGGTCGGCGTGGAGCGCGCCGAGGGACAGAAGTGCGCGCGGTGCTGGCGCGTGGTGCCGCAGGTCTCCTCGTCACCTGGAACCGAGGGGATCTGCGATCGATGCCTGGCGGCGATAACGGGGACATGAACGAAATCCTGGAGGGTGCGGCGCCGGCGCCGCGCAGTCCGTCCCGTCCGTACGTCCGTCCGATGGAGCTGGCCACCATTGGATCGGTGGTGGCGTTCGATCAGCTCACCAAGGAGATCGTCCGCCGGACGATCGAGCTCTACGAGCGCCACCCGATTATCGACGGCCTCCTGGACATCACGCATGTCCAGAACACGGGCGCCGCGTTCGGGATTCTGAACGCGGCGGATTTTCCTTACAAGGCGGTGGTGATGATTGGAATCGCCGCCATCGCGCTGGTGGCGATTGCCGCCTACGCGACACAGCTCGGCTTTCACGAGCGCTTCGCGCGCTTCGGCCTGTCGCTGATACTCGGCGGCGCCTTCGGCAATCTCATCGACCGCGCCATCTCCGGATACGTCGTAGATTTTGTGGACATTTACTGGGGAGCGGCCCATTTCTGGGCGTTCAACGTCGCCGACGCCGCGATTACCACTGGCGCGGTGCTGGTGCTGCTCGACATGATTGGGCTGGGACGACAGCATGCATCCCATTCTGTTTGAAATCGGCGGGTTTCCCGTTTACACCTACGGCCTGCTGCTGGCGGCCGCCTATCTGCTCGGCCTGCAGTTCGCGCTGGTCCGCGCACGGCGGCGCGGTCTCGATGCCAACCGGGTCATGGACCTCGGCATCTGGATCATCGTCAGCGCGCTCGTCGGCGCCAAGCTGCTGCTGCTGATCGTCGACTTCGACAGCTTCACCAGCAATCCGCGCGAGCTGCTCAACCTGGCGCGATCCGGGGGCGTGTTCTACGGCGGGCTGATCGCCGCGGTGGCGGTTGCGCTGTGGTACTTGCGGCGGCACCGCATGCCGGTCTGGACGGTGACCGACATCTTCGCGCCCGGCATCGCGCTCGGCCACGTGATCGGCCGCCTCGGGTGCCTGTTCGCGGGCTGCTGCTTCGGCCGGCCCACCGACGTGCCCTGGGCGATTACGTTCCACAGCGAATTCGCCGCGCGCAACGTCGGCACCCCGCTCGGCATCCCGCTGCATCCGACCCAGCTCTACGAGGCTGGCGCCGAGCTGCTGATCCTGTTCATCCTGCTCTTCACCGAGCGAAGGGGACGCTCCTTCGCCGGTCGGACCTTCTGGACGTACATGCTGCTCTACGGCGTCTCGCGGTTCATCATCGAGTTCTACCGCTACGACCCCCGCGGGATGGTCGGCATCTTCTCGACGTCGCAGTTCGTGTCGCTGCTGATCGTGCCGCTCAGCCTGGTCATGCTGTTCATGCTGTCGCGGCGGACCGGTCCAGCGCCCGCCGATGCGCGAAGTGCACGGGCCGCATAACCAATGGACCACCTGCAGATCGTCACCGTCAGCGACGACTATGACGGCGAACGCCTCGATCAGTTCCTCGCGGCCGTTCTGCCGGGCCAGTCGCGCTCCCAGCTGCAGCGCCTCATAAAGGACGGCAAGGTCACCGGGCCCGCGGGGGCGATCAGGCCGAGCACGCCGGTCAAGGCCGGCCAGGCCTTCACGCTCGATTTTCCGGCTCCTTCGCCGACGACGGTCGAGCCGGAACCGCTGCCCCTCCGCATCCTCTTCGAAGACACCGACGTCGTCGTGCTCGACAAGCCCGCAGGCATGGTGGTGCACCCGGGCGCGGGACACAGCGGAGGCACCGTCGTCAACGCGCTGCTCCACCACATTCGCGATCTCAGTGGAATCGGCGGCGAGCTCCGGCCCGGCATCGTGCACCGGCTGGATCGCGGGACGTCGGGCCTGATGGTGGTGGCGAAGCACGACGCCGCGCACCAGGAGCTGGCGCGGCAGTTCCAGGACCGCGAGGTCGAGAAGGAGTACGTCACGCTCGTCTGGGGCCTGGTTCAGGCCGGGCGGCGAATCGATTCGCCGATCGGGCGCGATCCGAAGGATCGGCAGAAGATGTCCACCCGCGCGCGGCGCGCGCGCAACGCGGTGACTCGCGTGACGTGGGCCCGTCATTTCAAAGGTGTGTCGCTGCTCAAGGTCGCCATCGCGACCGGACGGACGCACCAGATCCGCGTGCACCTGAGCGCGATCGGCCACCCGATCGTCGGCGACGCCACCTACGGGGGCGTGCGCCGCCGGGTCGCGAACGACCTTCGCGCCGTGATGCGGCTCGAGCGGCCGTTCCTTCATTCGGCGCGCCTGGCGTTCACGCACCCGGCCGACGGCCGCCGGGTGGAGTTCGACTCTCCGCTGCCGCCGGAGCTCGAATCGGTCGTCGACGACATTGCCGCAGCGCAGCAACCGGACGAACCGTCATGACCGACATCGCCGTGACTTCGCACGAACGGGTTTTCGATGGAAGAGTCTTCGCGATCGATCGCGATCGCGTGCGGATGCCGAACGGCCGTGAGGTGGTGGTCGACGTCGTCCGGCATCCGCGATCGGTCGTGCTGATCCCGGTGCCGGAACCGGGTCACGTCGTCCTGATCCGGCAGTACAGGTATGCGGTGAACAAGTTCCTGTGGGAATTGCCGGCGGGCAGCGTCGATCCCGGCGAGGAGCCCGAGGCCGCGGCGAAGCGCGAGTGCCACGAGGAGATCGGTCAGCTTCCCGACACCGTCGTCCGGCTCGCCGCGCTGCTGCCGACGCCAGGATATTGCGACGAAGAGATGATCTTCTTCCGCGTCTCCGGGCTATCGGTGCCGGAAGAGGCGGCGGCGCTCGACGAAGACGAGGACATCGAGCCGCGCACCTTCACGATTGCGGACGCACGCGAGATGGTCAGGCGCGGCGAGATTACCGATATGAAGACGGTCGCGGGCCTTCAGCTGATCTGACGCATTCCTCAACGGTCGCGCTGTGAACCTCGACGGTGTCCTCGACATCGAGGGCGTAGCCGCCGGCGAGCACGACGACGACCGGGATGCCCCTCTCGCGCGCGGCGGCAAAGACCATTCTGTCCCTCGCGCGCAGCCCCTCGAACGTCATCGCCAGGCCGCCCAGCCGGTCGCTCTTGAAGGGATCGGCGCCCGCGACATACACCACCAGCTCCGGAGACGACGCGAAGACGTCAGGCAGCGCGCGATCGAGCCGGGCCAGATACTCGCGATCGTCCGCGCCGTCCAGCAGACCGACGTCGAGATCGCTCCGCGGCTTGAACAGCGGATAGTTGTGCTGCTGGTGAATCGAGAACGTGAACACGGACGCGTCACGTTCGAAGATCGCCGCGGTGCCGTTCCCGTGGTGCACGTCGCAATCGACAACCGCCGCGCGTGTGATGCGCCGATCACGCTGCAGCCGCCGTATCGCGACCGCGATGTCGTTGAACAGGCAGAACCCTTCGCCGTGGCCGGCGAACGCGTGGTGCAGGCCGCCGCCCAGGTGCACGGCCGCGCCCGAGTCGAGCGCCAGCTCCGCGGCGATGCAGGTACCGCCGGTCATCAGCCTGAAGCGATCCACCAGCTCGGGGACCCACGGCAGCTCGAGCGTGCGGATCTCCTCCTCGTCCAGCGTGCCGGTTCGGACTTTTTCGAGGTATTCAGGTGCGTGCGCGAGCGCGAGGTCTTCCCAGGCGCAGGACCGCGGCGAGACGAACGCCGCCGGGTCGACGATTCGCTCGGCGGAGATGCGCTCCGCGACGCGGCGGTATTTGATGGTCGGCCAGATGTGGCCGGGGAGGGTTACCTCGTACAGCGGCGAGTAGACGATCGGGAGCGGCGCGGGCGCGGCCCCGGAACTCACCGCGCCGTCTGCTGGATCTCGCTGTCGAGCTCGACGCCCGTATGCGTCTGCGCCGCCGACGGGGTCAGCGCGATGGCGAGGACCTCCTCGATGTGCGAGACGTAGTGGATCTTCAGCTCGCGGCGCAACTCGTCGGTCAGGTCTTCCTTGATGTTCTTCTCGTTCTGCCGGGGCAGAATCACTTCGGTCATGCCGACGCGCCGCGCCGCCAGGACCTTCTCCTTGATGCCGCCGACCGGAAGCACGCGGCCCGAGAGCGTGATCTCGCCGGTCATCGCGAGGTCGCCGCGCACCGGCCGGCCGCTGAGCTCCGACGCCAGGGCCACGACCATCGTGACGCCCGCCGACGGTCCGTCCTTCGGAATCGCGCCGGACGGCACGTGCAGGTGGATCTCGGAATCCTTGTAGAACGTCGGATCGACGCTGTAGCGCGGAGCGTGAGCCCGAAACCACGACAGCGCGGTGCGGGCCGACTCCTTCATGACGTCGCCGAGGTGTCCCGTCAGCGTCAGCGTGCCGCCACCCTGCATGCGTGAGGCTTCCACGAACAGCACCTCGCCGCCCGCCGGGGTCCACGCCAGGCCGACCGCCACGCCCGGATCCTTCGTGCGGTTCTCGATCTCCTCGTCGAGGAACGTCGGCGCGCCGAGCATCTCGATGACCGTGTCCGCCGTGATGCTGACCTTGGCCTCGTCGCCTTCCGCGCGCCTGCGGGCGACCTTGCGGCAGAGCGCGCCGATTTCGCGCTCGAGATTGCGGACGCCCGCCTCGCGGGTGTAGCCGCGTATCACCGCGCGGATCGCGCCATCCGTGAACTCGACGTGGTCCGCGGTCAGACCGTGATTGCGGATCTGCTTGTCGACGAGGTGCTCCGTTGCAATCTCGAGTTTCTCCTCTTCCGTGTAGCCCGCGAGCTCCAGCACTTCCATGCGATCGCGCAGCGCCGGAGGAATCGGATCCATCACGTTGGCCGTCGTCAGGAAGAGCACTTCCGACAGGTCGAACGGGACGTCGAGGTAATGGTCGCGGAACGTGTTGTTCTGCTCGGGATCGAGCACTTCGAGCAGCGCCGACGCCGGATCGCCGCGGAAATCGGACCCGAGCTTGTCGATCTCGTCGAGGATGAAGACGGGGTTCTTCGATTCCGCGCGCCGCAGTCCCTGGATCACCTGTCCGGGGAGCGCCCCGATGTAGGTGCGCCGGTGGCCGCGGATTTCCGCCTCGTCGCGCATGCCGCCGAGCGAGACGCGCACGAACTTGCGGCCGAGCGAGTTGGCGATCGACTTGGCGAGCGACGTCTTGCCGACCCCCGGAGGGCCGAGGAAGCAGAGGATCGGTCCCTTCACGTCCGGATTCAGCTTGCGCACCGCGAGGTACTCGATCACGCGGTCCTTGACCTTCACGAGGCCCGAGTGGTCCGCGTCGAGGACGTCCTTGGTACGGCGCAGATCGATGGAGTCCTCGGTGCGCTTCGCCCACGGCAGCGCGACGAGCCAGTCGAGATACGTGCGGGAGACGGTGTACTCGGCGGCCGCGACCGGCATCTTGGACAGGCGATCGAGCTCGCGCAGCGCTTCCTTCTTGACCAGGTCCGGCATGCCGGCGCCGTCGATCTTCGCGCGCAGCTCGTCGATCTCCTTGGCCTGATCGTCCCCCTCGCCGAGCTCTTTCTGAATGGCCTTCAGCTGCTCGCGCAGGAAGTACTCGCGCTGGTTCTTGCCGACCTCGGACTGGACCTGGGACTGGATCTTCGAGCCGAGCTCGAGGACCTCGAGCTCCTTGATCAGCAGGCGATTCAGCACGTCCATCCGGGCGCGGATGTCCAGCGTTTCGAGCACTTCCTCTTTCACCGACGTGCCGATCGTGGTCAGGCTCGAGGCGATGAAGTCGGCGAGCTTGCCGGGATCGGCGATGTTCGACGACAGCGCCTGCAGGTCGTCGGACAGCAGCGGCGACAGAGACACGACTTGCTGGAAGTTGCTCTTGATGTTGCGCTGGAGCGCGTCGATTTCGAGATGATCCTCGTCGCGCAGCTGTTCATCGGCGGCGGACACTGCCGCGCGCAGGTACGGGCGCGTCTGCACGATCCGGTCGAGCCTGACGCGGGCGAGGCCCTGGACGATCAGCCGCAGGCTGCCGTCGGGCAGCTTGAACATCTTGTGGATGTGCGTCGCGGTGCCGATTGGATAGAGATCGTCCTGCATCGGCTCTTCGACCGACGCCTCGCGCTGCGTGAACACACCAATCATGCGGCCCGACGACGTCGCTTCGTCGATCAGGCGGACTGATGCCTCCCTGGCCACCGCCAGCGGCATGAATGAATTCGGAAAGAGCACCGTATCGCGGAGAGGAAGGACCGGCAGGTCCGCGGGGATCACCAGCGGGCGTTCCGCTGCCGAGGCCTCATCCACGATGAGAGGCTCGTCTTGGTCGCTCATCGATTTGGGGACAGTACGCAAATGAGGGCGAAGTTGGCAAGCACGAACTGCCCCCTTCGCCCTCGACAAGGTTTAACAGCTGTGACGCGTCTTCAGCTCGACATGTCGAGGAACAGCGACGCGGCGCCGCGACGCTGCGCCATCATCCGCTCGCGCTGCTGCGCGACCTCGCGGGCCTCCTCGCACTCCTTGCAGCGCACCGCGAACGGCAGCGCACGCAGGCGGCGCTCGGAGATTTCCTCGCCACACTCGAAGCAGTAGCCGAACGTGCCCTCTTCAAGCCGGCGAAGCGCCTCCTCGATCTTGTGGAGGGTCTCCGCCTTCATCTGAATCAGCGCGAACTCGATATCGTCCTGGATGTCGGCCTCGGAGGTCTCCGCCGCGTCGAGCACCCCGTGCGTCGGGCTGTTCGCCCCTTCGGTCCTGACATCACGAATCTTGTCCTGAACCTGGCTCAGGATTTCCCGGCGACGCTCCTCGAGGATGCTCCGAAGCTCCGCGTACCGATCGCGGTTCATTTGGCCGCCAGGCGTTTTATTAACGCTCATATAATTCCGCTCCTTTCCCACTTCCCCGCGCCATAAGTCGCAGGCGCATATGCAAATGAATTGCCAGTATAAACAGCCCGACAGTCTACATCGAATTGGGGTGTAGCGGAAGCCTGAAACCCGGAGGAGCCCGGAAAAGGTGGGACGAACTGCAGAACTTGCGTAGGGCAGTCGCCCCTCAGGCGCCGCGGCACCGTCTGTCGGTGCTGTCGAACCAATTGCGCGTCAAAGGTTTACACTCCACCCGGCTCCGTTTCTGTGGCGTCTGGCTCGCTACTGCACGTTTAGACGCCAGACCCCCCTCCTTCGGTTCGGTTTTTTGATGGGCTCGTACTTTTGACCTAGTGCAGTGGGGCCATCAGGACGACGGGTTGTGGCGATGTGGATTCGCAACCACGGTCCGCTGAGGTTGCCCCACCACACGTGGCGCCTCCGGTCTATTGGAGGAATCGCTTACCGATGGACTCGTTGGGAAGGACGCCGCGCTCGATCAGCCGGCGGCCGTCGCGTGCACTGCCGGTTCGGAGCCACTTCTCGTATAAACGCAGTACGTCCGCGCTGCTCGTCAGCGCCGTGCGCTCGCTGATATCCGAGAGCACATCCATGTACCCCACGAATTTGCCCGCGAGCTCTGCGAATACCTCCGCAAACGCATCGTCGTCGGACCTGCTGAGCGAGCCATAGGCGTACTCCCCCATCGACTTGTAATAGTCGACGTCGATCGAGCGGCCGCGGAAGCTGTCGGCGAAAAAGCCGGACATGAAAAGCGAAAAATCGCCCAGGCTCCGGAGACGGGACCGCTGCTCGAGGCCGCCGCTCTCGAGCGCGCGCCCGAGACGCAATGCCAGCGGCTCCGCGTGGTCGGAGACGCCGTTCCTGGCGTCCAGGCGGATGTACTGGCAAAGAAGATTGACCAGGTAATACTCGGTCAGATCGCCGGCCTGGAGATGCTGGCGCGCGAGCGCCGACTCCACGAGCTCCTTGAAGTACTCGACCGGCGTTTGCTCACGCAAGAGCGGCCGTTCCATCAAGCTGCCTCCGCTGGGCTTTTGTGCAAGTGATATACCCGGACACAGATTTACGCGGATCCTCGCAGATATGCCGCGCCATCCCGCAAAATGCCCGGATTTGCACGTTTTGGAGAGTATCGGCGGATGCACGGGCCGGCTGGAGCCCCGTGATCTGTCCGCTCGCAGCGACATCCGGCAGCTACAATGGAAGGAGACAGAACAGGACACTGATTACGTTTTTGGTCTAAAAAGCCGCGCTGAATTCCGATTTCGTCATCGATGCTTTGTCCACTCTGCCGCACCCGTAAGGCAAAGCGTGCCTGTCCCGCGCTCAATCAGTCGATCTGCGCCGTCTGCTGCGGGACGAAACGTCTCACGGAAATCAATTGTCCGGAGACCTGCAGCTATCTCTCGACGTCCCGCAGCCATCCGCCGGCGGTGGTTCAGCGGCGGCAGGAGAAGGACCTGCGGTTCGTGCTGCCCCTGCTGGCGGAACTGACGGACCAGCAGTATCAACTGCTGTTGTTCTTCCAAGGACTCGTGGTTCAGCACGCCGCGTCCGCCGTGCCGTCGCTCGTCGACTCGGATGTGGCGGAGGCAACGGCGGCGCTTGCATCCACGCTCGAGACCGCGGGAAAGGGCATCATCTATCAGCATCAGGCCGCATCCCTGCCCGCGCAGCGGCTGGTGACGCGGCTCGAAACGGCGTTCAGAGAACTCACCAAGCAGGCCGGTTCCGCCGCCGCAGCGATCGAACGCGATGCGGCGGTCGCGCTGCGGCGAATCTCGAAAGCCGCGAACGACGCGCGGAAGGCGCTTCCCGACGATGACGAGCCGGTTTACGTGAAACTGCTCGGCCGGATGATGAGCGCAGCGCCGTCTCCCGAAGCGCACGCCGGTCAAAGTGAGGAGCCGGGTGGACGGCTCATCATTCCGGGCTGAGCGGGCTCCGTGCTATAATCTGGGGTTTCTACTCAGTCAGGAATACCGAATCATGGCAAAACGCTGCGAACTCTGTGGGAAGGGCCCTGTCGTGGGGCGGAACATCAGCCACGCACACAACGTCACCCCTCGCCGGTTCGAGCCGAACCTTCAGCGGGTGCGCGCGGTGGTGAACGGTGGAATCCGGCGACTGCGCGTCTGCACGCGTTGTCTGCGCTCGAACAAGGTCGTCAAGGCCGCCTAGCGTCGCGATGCGCACGGCGGTCTCGTCGGACGGCGCCCCCAAGGCGATCGGCCCCTATTCCCAGGCGATCCGGGCGGGCTCCCTTCTCTTCCTCTCCGGTCAGATCCCTATCGATCCTGCGACGGGACAGATGGTCGACGGCGACATCGCCCAGCAGACCCATCGTGTCTTCAAGAACCTCGAGGCGATTCTGACGGCGGCGGGCGCGTCGTTCGACAACGTGGTGCGGACAACCGTCTATCTCGCCGACATGAGCGACTTCGCCGCGATGAACGAGGTCTACGGCACCTACTTCTCGTCTCCGGCGCCGGCACGCGCCACGGTCCAGGCGGCGCGGCTGCCGAGGGACGCGCGCGTCGAGATCGATCTGATCGCTTCAATATAAATAAAGCTCTCAGCTGTCAGCTCTCAGCCAACAGCTCTCCGGTTCTCAGCTGAAAGCTGAAAGCTGATGGCTGACAGCTGATGAACCTACCTGCTCGCGCGCTCCACGTCGATCACCCCGGCGATACTGCGCAGGGACTTGATCACTTTCTGCAGGTGCTTCACGTCGCTGATCTCGACGGTCATATCGATGCGGCCCATCTGATCGGTGGTGGTCGCCTCGACGTTGCGGATGTTGGTGTTGATCCCGGCGATCTTCGAGCTGACATCGGCGAGAATCCCCTTCCGATCCTCCACCTGGATGCTGAGGCGGACCGTATACGGCGCGGGATCGGTCCCCTTGTCCCACTCGACGTCGATGCGCCGCTCCGGGTCGTAGAGCAGGTTGACGACGTTCGGGCAGGAGGCGGCGTGGACGGAGACGCCCTTGCCGCGGGTGATGTAGCCGACGATCTTCTCTCCGCGGATCGGGTTGCAGCAGCGCGCGCGGAACACCATCAGGTCGTCGAAGCCGCGCACCTTGATCTTTTCCTCGCCGGTGCCGAGCACGCGGCGCACGACCGAGGCGAGTCCCGTCTCGCTGGTTTCCTTCAGCTGATCCTGCGGCACCAGCTTCGCCAGCACTGCCTTCGCGCCGAGCTTTCCGTAGCCGATCGCCGCGAACACCTCCTCGGCCTTCGTCATGCCGTACTCGGCGGCGACCTTGCCCAGGCCGTCGTTCTCCGCCAGGTGCTTCAGGCTCAGGCCGAAGCGTCTCGCCTCCTTCTCGAACAGCTTGCGCCCCAGCTCGAGGCTCCTGATTTTTTCCTCGGCGTGGGTGAAGTGCTTGATCTTGTTGCGCGCGCGCGAGGTGACGACGAAGTTCAGCCAGTCGCGGCTCGGCTTGTGCCCCGGCGCGGTCACGATCTCGACGATGTCGCCGTTGCGCAGCCGGGTGCGCAGCGGCACCATCTTGCCGTTGACGCGCGCGCCGACGCACTGATGGCCGACGTCGGTGTGGATGGCGTAGGCGAAGTCGACCGGCGTCGCGTCGCGCGGCAGCGCCTTCACTTCCCCTTTCGGCGTGAAGATGTAGACCTCTTCGGGATACAGCTCGATCTTCAGGTTCTGGAGGAACTCCTGCGGATCGCGGACCTCCTGCTGCCATTCCAGCAGCTGCCGCAGCCAGATGAAGTACTGCTCGTCACGATCGGCGCCGACGCGGCCTTCCTTGTACTTCCAGTGCGCGGCGATGCCCTCTTCCGCGATGCGGTGCATCTCCGCGGTGCGGATCTGCACTTCGAACGGGAACCCGCGCTCGCTGACCACCGACGTGTGCAGCGACTGGTAGCCGTTCGGCCGCGGCATCGCGATGAAGTCCTTGATGCGCCCCGGCACAGGCGACCAGGTCTGATGGATGATGCCCAGCGCCGCGTAGCAGTCCTTCACCGACTCGGTGACGATCCGGAGCGCCACCAGGTCGTACACCTGATCGAGATCGATCTTCTGGCGCTTCAGTTTCTGATGAATGCTGAAGAGGCGCTTGATGCGGCCGTCGATCGTGAGGATCGGCACCTGCGCTTCCGCCAGCTTCGCCGAGATCGTCTTCCTCAGCTCCTCGATCATCCCTTCGGTGGCGCGGCGCCGGCTCTCGACGCGCGACCGCAGGGATTCGTAGGACTTCGGCTCGAGGTAGCGGAAAGCGAGCTCCTCCAGCTCGTTCTTGATCTTGCTCATGCCGAGCCGGTTGGCGATCGGCGCGTAGATGTCGCGCGTCTCCTGCGCGATCTTCACGCGCCGCTCTTCCGGCAGGTGGTGCAGCGTCCGCATGTTGTGCAGCCGGTCGGCCAGCTTGACCAGGATGACGCGGATGTCGTCGACCATCGCGAGCAGCATCTTGCGGAAGTTCTCCGCCTGCCGCTCCTCGCTCGAGGAGAATGAGATCGCGCCGAGCTTGGTGACCCCTTCGACGACGTGTGCCACGTCGGTACCGAAGAGCTCGCGGATGCGCTCGATCGGCGTCTGCGTGTCCTCGACGATGTCGTGGAGCAGGCCGGCGGCGATGGCCACGACGTCGAGCTTCATGTCGGCGAGCTGGTCCGCGACCTCGAGCGGGTGGACCAGGTACGGTTCCCCGGAATGGCGGACCTGTCCCTTGTGCTCGAACGCTGAGAAAACGTACGCGCGCCTCAGCAGCTCGATGTCGGCGTCGGGATTGGAGGCCCGGACCTTTTCAACGAGGTCCTCGAACCGGATCATGATTTCGGTGTCTAACCAATTCAGACGCCGGTCCAGGCAGGCAATGGCCCGGCCGTCCGGATCAGCGCCGGTGAAGCGGTTGACGGGGTCTTTTTGGGTTCACTATACTGACCCGGTTCGGGCGGCGGCAAACCACCCGTTCGTGCCCCGGCACCGCTGGTTCGTCTGGAAGACGTCGGATCCATTCTAATACCCGCTGTTCCGCCGGCCCTGCAGGTTGCGGCCCGGCGACACTCTCTGAGGGAAGCATGAGGAAGCGATTTCAATCGGTTTCGGCGGTCGTTCTCGCGGCACTCGTCGGCGCCAGCCTCGCGGTGAGCGGCTGCGGACGGTATTCATTCAACTCCCTGAAGGCCGCCAAGGCCCTCAAGGAAGCCCACGACCACTACAAAGGGAACCGCTTCCGGGACGCGGCGGCCCGCTACGAGGACGCGCTGGTAGCCGACCCCGAGCGGGTCGAAGCGTATTTCTTCCTCGGCAACAGCTACGACAACCTTTACAAGCCGAGCCGGGCCGGCGAGCCGGAGAACGACGCCTACATGCAGAAGGCGATCGAGAACTACCGGAAGGCGGCCGAAAAGGAAACCAATCCGGAGATGCGGGTCCTCGCGATGAAGTACCTCGTCGCGGCGTACGGCCCCGACAAGCTGAATAACCCCGCCGAAGCCGAACCGGTGGTGAAGCGCATGATTGAGGTCGACCCGGGCGAGCCGGAGAACTACTTCGCGCTCTCGAAGATCTACGAGGACGCGGGGCGCTACGAGGAAGCGGAGCAGGCGCTGCTCAAGGCGAAAGAGACCAAGCCGAGCGAGCCGGCGGTCTACCTGCAGCTCTCGGGCTTCTACAACCGCCAGGGCGACTTCGACAAGACGATGGAGCCGCTGCACCGCGCCGCCGATCTGACGCCTGAGAACCCGCAGGGCTATCACCTCGTCGCCACTTACTATGAGGAGAAGGTCCGCAAGGATCACCGGCTGGCGCCGAAGGTGGCGAAGGACTACGTCGAGAAGGGCATCCAGGCCGAGGACAAGGCGCTCTCGCTCAACAAGGACTACGTCGACGCGATGGTCTACAAGAACATCCTGCTGCGCCATCAGGCCAAGTTCGAGACCGACCGCGCCAAGCAGCTCGATCTGATTCAGCAGGCCGACGAGTTGCGCAACAAGGCGATGGAGTTGAACAAGAAGAAGGCGACCGGCGGGGTGCCCTAAGGCAACTCCCAAATCCCAACTTCCAACTCCCAACTTTCCCCAACTCCCAACTCCCAACTTCGGGGTTGGGAGTCTTGTTTTGCGCGGGCCTGCCTGAGCGAACGAAGTGAGTCGCTCGGTGTCTAACGAGCAGGAGGAACCGCGATGAGGTTTTCACGTCCTGTTCGTCCCGACCCGGCACTCCCGCAATCGGAACCCAACATCACACCGCTGGTCGACGTCCTGCTGGTCCTGCTGATCATCTTCATGACCGCGCTTCCGCTGTCGCAGGAGGGCATCGACCTGTCGCTGCCGGAGGTTCAGAAAGACGCGGCAGCGCAGGCGCCGGCGCCTCACATCATGCTGGAGTATTCCGAGGATCGCGAAGTGCGGATCAACCAGATGCCGGTCGCGCTCGCCGATGTCGAGGCAAAGCTCCGCGCAATCTTCAGCGATAGGCGCGACAAGACGCTGTTCGTCTCAGGCGCGGGCTCCCTACGCTACGGCGAGATCATCCGGCTGATCGATGCGGCCAAAGGCGCGGGTGTTGAGCGAGTCGGCATCGTGACTGAGTCCATGCGCCGCGAGAGCGTAACCAGTCGGAATAACTGATACGGACCATCAGCCACTTGCGCACGGCGCCAGGTCCGGCCGTCGGGCCGCCGGATTCGGCACGCCGGGAACACGCACTGTCTCGTATTCTTTCGCACCCGCGGCCGACTAAGGGATGGTCAGGGCGACATCCGCCAGGTGCACTGATGCGTCACGGGTGGTTACCACCACACGGATCACACGCAAGGAAGTCGTCGCGAGGAATCGCTCCGTGCGTATTCCGGCTTCGCGGTGTGTCGGCATGCCTCAACGGCGTCCGTCGGCCGAACCCGCCGCCATGCAGAGGCCGATGGCTGATACCTATATGCGCGGGGAGTGCGTTTTTGCGCTGACCGCCAGGGCGGTGGGGCATGTCGGGCCGTCGCGCGATGCGGCCAGCGCGGGGCGTCAGTTCGAAAAATGCACCGCAGGCGCGCCGGGCCGCGGAGGCGCCGATTCGCCGCCATTGTTCGGAACACCCGTTCGCCCAACTGATTGGGCGCCGGCTTTCGAATTACCCAAGCCGGAGCGGAGATCGTGAGGCTATCGCCGGAGGTGCATTTTTCCGCGCGTAGGCCGAGGCGCGATGGACCGATATGCTCCGCCGCCATTCACGCGCAAAAGAAAAACTCCCAACCCCTTTTTGAGGAGTTGGGAGTTGGAGGCTCAGATTTCGCGGCCGCGACGCGGCAGCGAGCTAGTTGTTGCCCGAGTCGCCGCGGCGCATGCCTTCGGTGACGATGCCGACCTTTTCGACCCCCGCGCCCTTGGCGGCGTCGATGACGGCGATCACTTCACCATAGCGCAGCGACGGGTCGCCGACGATGAACATCGTCTTCTCGCGGCGGGTTTCGAACACCGAGCGCAGGCGCTCCTGCAGCTCCTGCAGCGACACCGGCTGCTTGTTCACGGCGATGGAGCGATCGGCGTTGTACTCGAGCACGATCTGCTGGCTGTCGGTCGGCGTGCTCGGCGCCTTGGTTTCCAGCGGGAGGTTGATGTCGACCCCCTTCTGGGTGAGCGGCAGCGCCGCCATGAAGATGATCAGCAGAACGAGCAGCACGTCGATCAGCGGCGTGACGTTCATATCCGAACTTGCGTGCGGCGTCTCGCCCTTGACGACCCTTTCCGCGCCGAAGTGCTTGTGAGCGTGCGCCATGGCTACTTGCCTCCCGCCTGCTGTTGCGTCGGCGTCTTCGGCTCGGTGATCAGCCCGATGTCTTCGATGCCCGCCTTGCGCAAGTCGTCCATCACCGCCATCACCGCCGAGTACGACGCCTCGGTGTCTCCTTTGATCAGCACGACGCGCTCGTTCTTCTCCTCGAGCGCGCGCTTGACCCGATCGGCCAGGTCGCGGCGATCGACGGCGAGGCCGTTGACGTGGAAGCCGTTCCAGCGATCCACGGCGACCACGGTCTGCTCCTGGCTTTCAGGCTTGTCGATCGTGTTGTCGGCGAGCGGCAACGTGACGTCGACGCCTTTCTGCAGCATCGGCGCCACCAGCATCATGATGATCAGCAGCACCAGCATGACGTCAACGAGAGGAGTCACGTTGATGTCAGCCTTCAGACTGCCTTTTCCGCCGCCAACATCCATTGCCATGAGCTTGCTCCAGACTGGTCGTTAATCGTTCGTGCCCGCTTAGGACGTCTTCTTGATGAAGTAGTCCACCAGCTCCGACGACGAGTTGTCCATTTCGACGTTGAAGTACTCGATCCGGCCGGTCAGGTAGTTGTAGAACCACACCGCCGGGATCGCGACGACGAGGCCGAGCGCCGTTTCGACGAGCGCTTCGGAAATACCGGCCGAGACGGCGCCGAGGCCGCCCGAGCCCTGCGAGGCGATGCCCTGGAACGCGGTGATGATGCCGACGACCGTGCCAAGCAGCCCGACGAACGGCGCCGTCGCGCCGATGGTGGCGAGCGAGGCGACGCCCTTCTTCAGATCGTTCGCGGTGAGCGCGGACGCGCGCTGGATGGCGCGGCGCACGGTGTCCACCAGGTCCTCGCGGCTGAGATTCGATCCGCTCTCCTGCTGGAACTGGTATTCCTGCAGGCCGGCGAGCACGACCTTGGCGAGGTGACTGTAGCGGTAGTTCTTCGACGCGGAGATCGCGATCGCGTCCTTGAGGCGCCCTTCCTTCAGATGCTTGGCAACCTGCGGGGCATACAGCTTCGACTGTTTGCGGGCCTGGGCGAATGTGTAAATGCGCTCAATCGCGACGCCGAACGAAATCATCGACATGATGATGAGGATGACGCCAATCGCCTTGGCCACCCACCCCATCTGCTCCCACATGTGCATCAGATCCATTTCGCCCATCCCTCCGACTGGAGAATCCAGAAATCAGTCAGTGTCCGAATCAATCAAAGAATCATGAGATGACTTACTGCAGCGTGAAGTTCACGGTGACGGTCATGATGACCGGCACGGGCACGCCATTGAGCAGCGTCGGCGTGAACTGCCACTGCTTGACGGCGTCGACCGCCGCCTGATCGAGCAGCGGAATCGAGCGCAGGACCTTCGCGTCCTTCACCTTGCCATCCGCGCCGATGGTGGCTTCGATGATGACGACGCCCTGAACGCGGGCCGACTGTGCGATCGGGGGTACACCGGGCGCGCGTCGCGGACCTTGTTCGGCGGCTTGATGTTGCCGCCGACGCGGACCGGCGCGGACGGTGGTGGCGGCGGCGGAGGCGCGGTCGGCAGACCGCCGACGACACCGCCAAGACTGCCCCCGGGCACGCCGCCTTCGACACCGCCAGGGACACCCTGCGAGACGCCCACTGATGGCGGCGGCGCTTCGGGAACGATCTCTTTCGGCGCTTCGACCGGCGCCGCGTTCGGGTTGGTCACCGGCGTCGGCGCGACCTTCGGCTGCGGCGCGGCCGGAGCCGGCGGCGGCGGCGGTGGTGGTGGCGGCGGTGGCGGCGATCCCACGAACGCCATCATCGTCGGGGGTGTCGGCAGCACGTCGGCCGCCATCAACGGAATGATGATCACGGCCCCGAACAGCACGATGTGGGCGAGGATCGAGACCGGTACGGTATACCACGCCTGAGATCCGAGCTTTACAGTTGGATTGGCGACATCACCGAACATGTCACGCGGCACGGCTCACCCCTCCCGCTCCACTGACTGCGGCGCAAGACCGCAGATTATAGTCAGAGCCAAAAACCAGTGTCAACGAACCTGACATAAGCGTTAGACACCGGAAACTGCAAATCGGCCATCGTTCCGTTACTCGAAATACCCGCCCCCTGGGTCGGAAAATCAGGCGCCTCCCGACCGGATCCGCATGCCGTAGAAGGAGCGGTGCACGAAAAACACGGACCCCAGCAGAAACGCGCCTGCAAGCAGGTGGCCCATTCCCGCCCCATATTGGCCAGCAAGCTGCACGCCGAGTTCCACCGCCAGTAACCCGAACAGGGTGGTGAACTTGATGACCGGATTCAGGGCCACCGATGAGGTGTCTTTGAATGGATCCCCGACGGTGTCGCCGACAACGGTCGCGGCATGTAGCGGGGTGCCCTTTTGCTTGAGCTCGACCTCGACGATTTTCTTCGCGTTGTCCCAGGCGCCGCCCGCGTTCGCCATAAAGATCGCCTGGAACAAGCCGAACAGCGCGATCGAGATGAGATAGCCGATGAAGAAGTACGGCTCGATGAATGCGAACCCCAGCGTGCCGAAAAAGACGGCGAGGAAGATGTTGAACATCCCCTTCTGCGCGTACTGCGTGCAGATTTCGACGACCTTCTTGCTGTCCGCGACGGACGCCCTTTCGACACCGTCCAGCTTGATGTTCGCCTTGATGAACTCGACCGCGCGATAGGCGCCGGTGGTGACCGCCTGCGTCGACGCGCCGGTGAACCAGTAGATCATGCAGCCGCCGGCGATCAGCCCGAGCAGGAACGGCGGGTGGAGGATCGACAAGTACTGCAGATACTCCGGCTGCAGTCGATCCGTCAGCACGACGATGATCGAGAAGATCATCGTCGTCGCGCCGACGACGGCGGTGCCGATGAGGACCGGCTTCGCGGTCGCCTTGAAGGTGTTGCCGGCGCCGTCGTTTTCCTCGAGCAGGTGCTTGGCACGCTCGAAGTCCACGTCGAACCCGTAGTCCCTCTTCAGCTCCTGCTTGATGTTCGGAATCGACTCGATGACCGACAGCTCGAACACCGACTGCGCGTTGTCGGTGACCGGCCCGTACCGAGTCAACCGCGATCGTCACCGGCCCCATGCCGAGGAAGCCGAACGCGACGAGGCCGAACGCGAACACGCTCGGCGCAATCATCAGCTGTCCGAGCCCCATCGTGCTCACGCCGTAGGCGATCGACATCAGCACGAGAATCGCGGCGCCAAGCCAGTACGCGCTGAAGTTGCCGGCGACGAAGCCGGACAGAATGTTCAGCGATGCACCGCCTTCACGCGACGAGATCACCACTTCCTTGACGTGGCTCGATTCGGTGGAGGTGAAGATCTTGACCAGCTCCGGAATGATGGCGCCCGCGAGCGTGCCGCACGTGATGACGGTCGACAGCTGCCACCAGAGGTCAGGGTTGCCGCCGAGATTTGGGATCAGCCAGTAAGAGACGGTGTAGGTGATGACGACCGAGACGATGGAGGTCAGCCACACGAGCCGCGTCAGCGGCGTCTCGAAGTTCATCGTCTTGGCGTTGCCGAAGCTGGCGGTGGCCCAGGCTTCGTTGAGCAGGTACGAGGCGCCGCTCGCCACGATCATCATCACGCGCATCACGAAGATCCAGACCAGCAGCTGGACCTGAACGGTCTGTTCGGTGATGGCGAGGAGAATGAACGAGATCAGCGCGACGCCGGTGACGCCGTAGGTCTCGAAGCCGTCGGCGCTCGGGCCGACCGAGTCGCCGGCGTTGTCGCCGGTGCAGTCGGCGATGACGCCCGGGTTCCGCGCATCGTCTTCCTTGATGTTGAACACGATCTTCATCAGGTCGGAGCCGATGTCCGCGATCTTGGTGAAGATGCCGCCGGCGATTCTGAGCACCGCCGCGCCGAGCGACTCGCCGATGGCGAAGCCGATGAAGCAGGGGCCGGCGTAGTCGCCGGGAATGAACAGCAGGATGCAGAGCATCAGCAGCAGCTCGACGCTGATGAGGAGCATGCCGATGCTCATGCCGGCGCGCAGCGGAATGGCGTAGATCGGGAACGGCTGGCCGCGAAGGCCGGCAAATGCGGCGCGCGAGTTCGCAAACGTGTTCACGCGGATGCCGAACCACGCGACCCCGTAGCTCCCGGCGATGCCGACGAGGCTGAAGAACACGATGATCGCGACCTTCAGCGGCTCGAAATGCTGGAGCACGCCGAAGTAGAAGATCATGATGACGCCGATGAATAGTTCGAGGATGAGGATGAACTTCCCCTGCGTGATCAGGTAGGTCTTGCAGGTCTCGTAAATCAGCTCGGAGATTTCCCGCATCGACCGGTGCACCGGCAGGTTGCGCAGCTGGTTGAAAATCACCATGCCGAACGCCAGGCCCAGAACGCAGACGATCAGGCCGGACTTCAACAGCGTGCGGCCGTTGATGCCGTGAAAGTCCACCTGTCCGAGATCCGGCAGCACCAGGTTCGCCTCGCCGCCGGCGTGCCGCGGCGCCGCCTGCGCGGTCTCCTGCTGCGCCGGCTGGGCGGCCGACAGCGCGGCTGCCGCCGGGATCAGCATGAGCAGAACGGCAAGCAGCGCAGTGACTGGCGCGACGCGTGAACGGAACATCTCGAACATTTGTCTCCTCTCAAGTAAACGGCCGACTACCGGACAAAAAAGGCGAATCGTACCACGAACGCTTCAGCTCTGCCTAGACGCGGAAGTCGCCGACGCGATCGTCCCCGCGCCGGGCCCTGACCCGCGACGACAGCGCCATTCCGCCGGTCAGGAACACCCGGATCCCCTGTTCCACCGTGATGTCCGGGAACGACACGCGGTCGCGCGGGTAGATGAGCACGTCGCCGAGGTACAAGTGGTTGGTCGGCACGTAGACGGCTATCAGCGTCTCGGCCCCCTGTCCCCTGTCGACGGTGAACTCCTTGGTCAGGAATCCCAGGACGAACCCGCGTCCGGGATCGTCGATCATGACCACCTGCTTGAACCCGTACTCGTTGTCCGGCGAGAACGCGACCACCAGCTGCTTCACCGGCGCGTAAATCGTCCGGAACACGGGGACGCGCAGCAGGTAGCTTTCCGCCCGCTGCAGCAGCCGCTTGCCGATCACGTTGGTCGCCAGCACGCCGACCAGCAGCACGACGAGCGCGGTCGTCAGGATGCCGAGACCGGGCACGTCGCGGCCGATCCAGAGGGAATAATACGGGCCGACGAAGCCGTCGACGGCCCGGAAAATCCACACGAACGCGCCGACGCTGATGACCAGCGGCACGGTCACGAAGAATCCCGTGATGAACCGCCGTCTCAGCCAGCTCACCTATCTCTCCGCTCTTGTGAAGCCCATGTCAGCCGATCAGCCCGGTCAGCCACGCCGTGGTCAGCGCCGCCAGCACGAGCCGATAGTACGCGAACACGTCGAGGCGATTTCCCGCGAGGAACCGCAGGAAATATTTGATTGTCACGTATCCCACGGCGGCCGACACCAGCATGCCGACCGCGAACAGCTGACCGGATGACGGCGCGAGCTGCATGTGACGCAGCTCGAGCGCCTCCTTGCCCGCGGCGGCGAGCATCGCCGGAATCGCCAGCAGGAACGTGAATCGCGCACCGGCGTCCCGGCGCAGGCCGAGCAACATCGCGACCGCAATCGTAATCCCCGACCGCGAAACGCCGGGGACGAGTGCCATTGCCTGCGCGCTGCCGATCGCGAAGGCGTCCAGCCACGTAATCGTGCGCTCGTCCCGCGTTCGCCTGCCCAGTCGTTCGGCGACGAGCATCGCCACCGCGCCAACCGCCAGGGCGCCGGCGGCGACCGCCGGCGTGCGCAGGACCTGTTCGATGAAGTCATTGAACAGCAATCCGACGATGACGACCGGGATGGTGGCGACCGCGACATTCTCCAGCAGCCGTGCGGAGGGATCCGCTTCGCGCCGCAGGAATGCCGGCACGGCGGTGGCCATGCCGAACACTTCCCGGCGGAAGAACAAGACGATCGCCGCCAGGGTGCCGACGTGGAGCGCGACGTCGAACGCCAGGCCGAACTCGGGCGGGGTTTCCCACCCGAAGAACGCCCGCGCCAGAATCAGGTGTGCCGAGCTCGAGACCGGCAGGAACTCGGTGAGTCCCTGGAGAATGCCGAGCAGAACGGCTGCGGGAAGATTCACGCGCCGATTCGCGAAGCCACGCTAGCTGGCGCGGCGCCGGCGCTTCGGCTCGCTCGCCGTCGCCGCCTGCGGCGGCTGTCCCTTGAGCGGCTTCTTGCCCTGCCAGAGAATGGCGATCGCCGCGGCGATGAAGATGGTCGAATACGTGCCGCTGATGATGCCGACGATCATCGTGAACGCGAACCCCTTGAGCACCTCGCCGCCGAACAGGAACAGCGCGAGGACGCTCAGCAGCGTCGTGCCCGCGGTGATGATGGTGCGCGCCAGCGTCTGGTTGACCGCGACGTTGACGATGTGATCCAGCCGATCGCGGCGCATCGCCCGCATGTTCTCGCGGACGCGGTCGAAGACGACGATGGTGTCGTTGACCGAGTAGCCGGTAATCGTCAGGATCGCCGCGATCACGTTGAGGGTGATGTCGTAGTTGAAGAACACCAGGAACGCCAGCGTCACCAGCAGGTCGTGGATCGTCGCGACGACCGCGCCGGCCGCGAAGCTGAACTGGAATCGCAGCCCGATGTAGATCAGGATGCCGGTCAGCGCGAGCACCGTGGCCAGCGTGCCCTGGCGCTTCAGCTGCTCGCCGACGACCGGCCCGACGATTTGTGTGCCTTCGCGCTTGAACGTGCCGACGTTGCCTTTGCGCAGCACATCCTCGACGAGCTCGACCGTCTTACCGAGCTCGGAGCCGACCTCGGCACCCACCTGGCTGACACGGATCATCACCTGGTTGCTGCCGGCGGTGCCGTACTGCTGCACGATCGCGTCGTCTCCGTCCGGGAAACCGCCGGCAAGCGTGGCGCGAATCCTGGCGATGTCCGGCGGTTGCTCGAACTGCAGGATCACGCTCGTGCCGCCCTGGAACTCGACGCCGAGCGGCAGGCCGTGAGTGGCGACCCTGAACAACCCGGCGAGGACGATCACGAGCGAGAGCGCGATCGCATGCCAGCGCCAGCGGACGAAATCGAAGTTGGGCGTTTTGAAGATCTGCATGGTGACCCTAGATGCTCAGCGTCTGACGCGCCGGCTCGCGCCGCGACAGAATGAACTCGAACAACGTCTTGGATACGAAAATCGACGAGAACAGGTTGGTCACGAGACCGATGGACAGCGTCGTGGCGAACCCGCGGATCGGACCGGTTCCGAACTGGAAGAGGAACGCGGCGGCGATGAGCGAGGCGACGTGCGTGTCGAGCAGCGTCAGGAACACCCGGTCGAACCCGGCGTTCACCGCGGTGCGGACCGGCCGGCCGGCCGCGAGCTCCTCTTTGATCCGCTCGAAGATCAGCACGTTCGAATCGACGCCCATGCCCATCGTCAAGATGAAGCCCGCGATCCCGGGGAGCGACATCGTCGCTCCCAAATAGCCCATCATCCCGAGCAGGATGATCAGGTTGAACGTCATCGCCACAATCGCGTTGATGCCCGACAGCTTGTAATAGAAGAGCATGAACACGACTACGAAGGCGAGGCCGGCGAGCGACGCGGCGACGCCCGAACGGATTGAGTCGGCGCCGAGCGACGGCCCGATGGTCTGTTCCTCGAGATAGCTCATCGACGCCGGCAGCGCGCCCGAGCGGAGGATCAGCGACAGATCCGTGACTTCCTGGGTGGTGAAGTTCCCGGTAATACGGCCTTCGTCACGAATCTGGCCTTCGATCGTCGGGTACGACTGCACGCGGTTGTCGAGGATGATCGCGAGCGCACGGCCGATGTTCTGACCTGTCACCGTTCCGAACTTGCGCGCGCCCTCCGGGTTCAGCATGAAACGGACGGCGGGGCGTCCATTCTCGTCGAGCGATGTCTGCGCGTTGCGCAGATCCTGGCCGGTCACCGCCGCGACCTTTCGCACGAGGAAGTACTGCGTCCCGGCGTCGCCGCTGCCCGCGGCCGCGGCGCCGCTCACGACTTCCATGTCCGTCGGCAGCTGTCCGCCATGCGTCTGCAGCAGCGCCTCGCGGGTCGGCGCCGGGCCACTTTCGACCAGCTTCAGCTCCAGAATCGCGGTCGAGCGGATGATCTCCTTCGCCCGGGCAATTTCCGTCACGCCCGGAAGCTGCACGAGGATCTGGTCGGCGCCCTGCCGCGCGAGCGTCGGCTCGGCGACGCCCAGCTCGTTGACGCGCCGATCGATCGTGTCGAGCGCCTGCACCATCGTCTGCTCGCGCATGTGATTGACGATGTTCGGCTTCATGTTGAAATCGTAGGTCCCGCCGGCGCCGGGATTGCGGTCGTAGTTCGTGCTCGCGTGCTCTTCGGCGGCGTTGCGGAACTCGGCGTCACGATCTTGCGGAACGGCCTCGACGCGGAAGCTGGTCGGCGACGTGACGGTGATGTTCCCGACGCTGATATTGGCGGTCTTCAGCGCCTCGCGAAGCTGCTCGCTCGTGCCCTCGGTCGAGATGCGCAGCGCATCGTCGGTGTTGACGCGAAGCACGAGGTGCACGCCACCCTTGAGGTCGAGGCCGAGCTTCAGCTGCTTGGCCATCAGCCAGCCCGGGGCCGGGAGGTGGTAGCGCTGCGCGAGAATCGGATAGACCCCCACCGCGAAAAACACGATGAAGGTAACCAGGATGGCAATGACTTTCCAGCGGAGGTTCTTGTTCATGGCTTAGGCATTTCCCGACTCGGGAACCACCGGCTCCTGTCCCTGGTAGCCGGCAATGGCGGCCCTCGAGATCTCGAGCCGTACGTTGTTGGCGACCTGGACCTGGACAGTGCGGTCCTTGAGCCGTGTGATCTCCCCGTAAATCCCGCTCGTCGTGACGACCTTGTCGCCGACCTTGAGGGATTCCTGGAACTCCTGGATCTTCTTCTGCCTGCGCTTCATGGGCATCATGATCAGGAAGTAGAAGATCGCGAGAATCATCGCGAATGGCAGGAGCTGAATCCAGCCGGACTGCCCCGGACTCGCCATCGCGAACACGAAACCTTCGGTCGAATAAGACATTCAGTATTGAGGTCGGCGGGAGAACGTTAGACGGAACTCCTGGCGGAGTTTTTCAAACGTGTTGAACTTAATAGCCTCCCTAATCCGCCTCATGGTGTCAAGGTAAAAGTAGAGGTTATGGAGCGTGTTGAGCATGCCGGCCGCCATTTCTCCCGCTATATAAAGGTGGCGCAAATACGCGCGTGAGAAGGTGCGGCACGTGTAGCACCCGCAGTCGGCGTCGACCGGCCGGAAGTCTTCCGCATAGCGGGCATTTTTGATCGCAATCGGCCCCGAGCGCGTCAGAAGTCCGCCATTCCGCGCATTTCGGGTCGGCAGAACGCAATCGAAGAGATCGACGCCGCGTGCGACGCATTCGACCAGGTCATCGGGCATCCCGCTGCCCATCAAATATCGAGGGCGATCCACGGGAAGCTGCGGGGCCGTGTGCGCCACGACGTCGTACATCACCGCCGGTTCCTCGCCGACGCTGAGTCCACCGATCGCGTAGGCATCGAAGCCGAGCGCGACGGTGGCCTCGACGCTCTGACTGCGCAGATGGGGGAACGTCGCCCCCTGGATGATCCCGAACTGTGCCTGGCCCGGGTTGGTGACGACGACCTTTCCAGCCGAAGCGTCACCGCTTCGCAGTTGCGCCAGACGCAGTCGGCTCCGCTCCGCCCACCGGACCGAACGTTCCATCGCCGCGCGCGCAATCCCCTCTTCGGCGGGCGTCGCGATGCACTCGTCGAGCACCATCGCGATGTCGGAGCCCAGCTGGGCCTGGATCTCCGTCGCCCGTTCAGGTGTGAGCAGGTGCAGCGAGCCGTCGAGGTGCGACCGGAACTCGGCCCCTTCCTCCCGCATGCGGCGGCGCTCGGCGAGACTGAAGATCTGATAGCCGCCGCTGTCGGTCAGGATCGGCCGATCCCATCCGATGAAACGATGGAGGCCGCCGGCACGCGCGATCAGATCGTCGCCCGGACGCAGATAAAGGTGATAGGTGTTCCCGAGGATGATCTGCGCGCCGAGATCGAGAAGGTCGCGATGCGTGATCCCCTTGACCGCGCCGCTGGTGCCGACCGGCATGAACGCCGGTGTCTCGACGATGCCGTGCGGCGTCCGCATCGCGCCGAGTCGCGCCTGCCCGTCGGTGTGAAGAACCCTGAATCCGAAGCCCTCCGGCATCACCACGAAGAATACTATCGTGCTCCAATCCCGCTTCTTTCTCCTGTATCCTCTTTCCTGTGAGTCGAGTTCGCGTCGGAGTCCTCTATGGCGGCCGATCTGGTGAGCACGAAGTGTCGCTCGCGTCCGCGGCCGCGGTGTTCGCCAACCTGGACCGGGCACGCTACGAGCCGGTGGCCATTCGCATCGAGAAGGACGGCCGCTGGGCGCTGGCCGATCGTCCGCCGACCGCGACGTCGGCAGCGGCGGTGATCGAACAGGCGCGGCTGGAGGCGGCGCGTCCCGCACGGCCGGGCCGTGAGGTCCACATGATCGCGCGTCCGAGCGACGAGACGATGCTGTCGATCGATCGCGCGGTCAAGCGGTCGAGCGTGGAGCCGGCACAGGCGATGGTCACCGGCTTGAACCTCGATGTGATTTTTCCGGTGCTGCACGGACCGTACGGCGAGGACGGGACGATTCAGGGACTGCTCGAACTGGCGAACGTGCCCTACGTCGGCGCCGGCGTGCTCGCATCGTCTGTCGGGATGGACAAGGCGATGATGAAGGTCGTCTTCTCCGCCGTGGGCCTGCCGAACTGTCCCTTTCGCACGGTGCTCCGGCGCCGCTGGGACAGCCGCCGTGACGACCTGCTGCGCGAGCTCGAACGCGAGCTGGGGTTCCCGATGTTCGTCAAGCCGGCGAACCTCGGGTCGAGCGTGGGGATCTCGAAGGCCAAGAACGCGAGCGGCCTGGCGGAGGCCATCGACCTTGCCGGTTCGTACGATCGCAAGATCGTCGTCGAAGCCGCGGTTCCGGACGCCCGCGAAATCGAGTGCGCCGTGCTCGGCAACGACGACCCGATCGCGTCGGTGCCCGGAGAAGTCATTCCGTCGCGCGAGTTCTACGATTACGAGGCGAAGTACATCGACGAGGGTTCGCAGACGGTGATTCCCGCCGACATTCCGGCCTCGCTGGCGAAAGAGGTGCAGCGGCTGTCCGTCGCGGCGTTCCAGGCGATCGACTGTGCCGGCATGGCGCGGGTGGATTTCCTGCTGTCGCGCACCTCCGGCGCCCTGTTCGTCAACGAGGTCAACACGATTCCCGGGTTCACGACGATCAGCATGTATTCGAAGATGTGGGCCGCCTCCGGCGTTTCGTATCCTGAATTGCTCGATCGCCTGATCGCGCTCGCGCAGGAGCGTCACGCGGAGAAGCAGCAGCTTCGAACCAGCGTGCTATGAGGCGATGGTGCGCAGCGGCTGGCGTCGCGTGCATCCTCGTCGCTGACCTCGCCGCGGGACAGCAATCGGCTCCGCTCCTCCGGGGCGAGGAGTTCCTCGCGCGGGTCTACGACTTCATCCTCGAAGCACGATTCGATCAGGTGGACGCCGAGCTGCGCCGCGCCTGCGGCCCGGCTCCCGCCGAGGCCTGCGACGTGCTCGCCGCCACCGCGTTGTGGTGGCGGATCCTGCTCGATCCAGAAAGCCGCGCGCTCGACGACGAGTTCTCGGCGTCGGTGGAACGGGCGATTCGCACTACCGAAGCATGGGTGGATCGGACGCCGCAGGATCCCGAGGCGTGGTTCTATCTTGGCGGCGCCTACGCGGCCCGCGTGCAGTGGCGCGTGCTGCGCGAGGAACGGCTCGCCGCCGCGCGCGATGGCAAGCGGATCAAACAGTCGCTCGAACGCGCGATCGAGCTCGAGCCGCGGCTCGACGACGCGTACTTCGGGATCGGGCTCTACAAGTACTATGCGGACGTCGCGCCGGCCGCCGCGCGCTTCCTCCGCTTTCTGCTGTTGCTTCCGGGAGGAGACCGCGACGAGGGGCTGGAGGAAATGCTCCGCGCCCGCGATCGCGGCCGCCTGCTCCAGGGGGAGGCGGACTACCAGCTGCACCTCATCTACCTCTGGTACGAGGAGCGCATCGACCGCGCGCTGGAACTGCTCCGCGGGCTGCAGCGCCAGTATCCGGCCAACCCGCTCTTCCTGATGCAGATCGCCGACATCCAGGAGTCCTACCAGCACGACATCACCGGGAGCCTGGCCACCTGGCGCACGCTCCTCGCCATGGCGCGCGAACAACGGGTCAACGCGGCGGCGATTGCCGAGACGCGCGCGCACCTGGGCGTCGCCCGCCAGCTCGAGGAACTGCACCAGACCGATCGGGCGATCGAAGAGCTGCAGACCCTCGTCGCGGCAAAACCGGCGGCGCCGTATGGCGCGCTCGCGACGGGGTACCTGCGGCTCGGTGAAGCGTACGACCGCATCGGCGAACGGACGCACGCACAGGCCGCCTACCGCAGCGCCGCGAGCGCGGCGCCGGCCGGCGACACACAGGAGATCCGCGACAAGGCGCGCAAGCGGCTGCACGACACACCGGATCGAAAGCACGCGGAGGCGTATCAGCTGTCGCTCGAGGGCTGGCGGCGGCTCGAGCACAACGACCTGACCGGCGCGAGCAAAGCGCTCGAACGATCGATCGCGCTCGACGATCGATCGCCGGTGACGCGCTATCGCTACGGCCGGGTGCTGCAGGCCCAGCGCGACGATGCCGCGGCGCTGGAGCAGTTCGAGCACGCGATTCGCGATGCGAAGGATTGCCCGGCGCCGATTCTCGGCGAGGCCTACCTCGAAGCCGCCCGGCTTCACGAGCGCGCGGGCAACCGCGATCAGGCGCTCTCGTGGTATCGCGTCGCGGCGGCGCTGTTCGGCGCCGCAGTGGAAACGCGATCGGCCGCCACCCGCGCGATCAATCGACTCGCGAAGCAGTAACGCATCGCGATCGATCGCGATCGATCGCTGCGCACGCGACGACTACAGTGCAGCGACACTCGATCCGACAAATTCTGTGTGCAGATTTTTGACATTTGCTGCAGTTTGTGCTTGACACTGGATTTTTCTCATCCATAATCTACATCTTGTATGAGGGTGGATCGCTCAGCCCACCTGTTGTAACCATAGGTAACCGGTAACGAAGCTGAGCTGCCACATTCCAAGGAGGAATAATGGCGAAGAAGACTGCGAAGGGCGGCAAGAAAAAGGGCGGGAAGAAGCGCTAAGAGGCCGCCTAACCGGTCCTGGGGGTGTCGAGAGTTGACACCCCCAAATTTTTAGCTGCCAACCTCTCGCGCCACACGCGGGAGTTGCAACGAAGCGACGGGCGCCGACAAGGCGCGCTGACGTGCCAGGAGGCAGCGGCGACGCAACGCGGTTGAGCCCATCGCGCTACGAGCCCACGAGTGAAGGGGGGGATACGCGTAATGGCAAAGAAGACGGCCAAAGGCGGGAAGAAAAAGGGCGGCAAGAAACGGTAATCCTGCTTACCCGCAGATGAAGAGGGGGCGGCCGTCGCCCCCTTTTTTGTTGTACGGTGCTACCGATGCCCGGATTCGTCGAAGCCCTCACCCAGATCCCCCGCCCCCTCACCGATTATCCGAGCATCCCCGGCGACACGCTCCTGACGACACTGCGCGCCCGGATCGAGGTCGAGCCGTTCAACGCGATCGCCACCGGCATTTTCGCGCTCGCCATCCTGCACACGTTTGCCGCGACGCGCTTCGCCGCGCTCGCGCACCGCGTGCAGCATCGCCACGACGAACGGGCGAGAGCCGCGGGACGGCCGCCGACACCAAGCGTCGCGGCCGAGCTCCTTCACTTTCTCGGCGAGGTCGAGGTCGTCTTCGGGCTGTGGGCCGTGGTCCTGATCTTCGCCATGAGCGCGGTCAAGGGATGGGAACCGACGAAGCACTACCTGAACGACGGAGTCAACTTCACGGAGCCGCTGTTCGTCGTCGTGATCATGGCGCTGGCGGCGACCAGGCCGATCGTCGGATTCGCTGAAGGCGCGCTGCGGAAAGTCGCGGATGCGCTGGGCGGATCGCCCGCGGCGTGGTGGTTCGCCATCCTCACGATCGGGCCGCTGTTCGGCTCCTTCATCACCGAGCCCGCGGCCATGACGATCTGCGCGCTGCTGCTGGCGCGGCAGTTCTTCGACCTCAATCCCAGCTCGCCGCTCAAATACGCGACGCTCGGCCTGCTCTTCGTCAACGTCTCGATTGGCGGCACGCTGACGCACTTCGCCGCGCCACCGGTGCTCATGGTCGCGCGGCCGTGGGGCTGGGACACGACGTTCATGATCGGGCACTTCGGATGGCGCGCGGTCGCCGCGATCGTGGCGTCGACGACCTTGTACTTCGTTCTGTTCAGGAAGGAATTCACCGCGCTCTCGAAGCGGCCGGCCGCGGTTGACGTCGATCAGCCGGACGAGGCAGCGGTGAGCGGCAGTCCCACGCTGCTCCCCTGCCCGGCATGGCTGGTCGTCGTCCACATGCTGTTCATCGCGTGGACGGTGGCGAACTCGCACTACCGCGTGCTGTTCGTCGGCGGCTTCATGTTTTTTCTCGGATTCGCGCGTGCTACCGCCGCCTATCAGAGCCGTCTCGAGCTGCGGACGCCGCTGCTGGTCGGATTCTTCCTCGGCGGCCTCGTCATCCACGGCGGGCTGCAGGCCTGGTGGATCGCGCCCGTCCTGGCGAGCCTGTCGGAGAGCGGCCTGTTCCTGGGCGCGACGCTCCTGACCGCGTTCAACGACAATGCGCTGATCACCTACCTGGCGACGCTGGTGCCCGACCTCAGCGACAGTCTGAAGATAGCGGTGGTGGAAGGGGCCGTCACCGGCGGCGGCCTGACCGTCATCGCCAACGCCCCGAACCCGGCGGGTCAGGCGCTGCTCAGCCGCTTTTTCAACAACATGGTCTCGCCGGCGTGGCTGGCCGCCGGCGCGATTCCTCCAACCGTCATCGCCGCCGCGTTTTTCCGGCTGTTCTGAACCGGCTCACTGCCAGGTCTTGCCGTCCCAGACGCGGACGCGTTGAATGACGTCGCCGACCTTGATGCGGTCGACGATTTCCATGCCGTTGACGACGCGGCCGAAGACCGTATAGCGCGCGTCGAGATGCGGGCTCGGCGAATGCGTGATGAAGAACTGGCTGCCGCCGGTGTCGCGCCAGTCGAGCGCCATGCCGACCGTGCCGCGGAGATACGGGCGTTCGTTCAGCTCGTCGCGGATCGAGTGGCCGGGGCCGCCCTCGCCGTCGCCGCGCGGATCGCCGTCCTGCACGACGAAGTTCGGCACGACGCGATGCACCTCGAGGCCGTTGAAGAATCCCGTGCGCGTCAGGTTCATGAAGTTCCGTGTCGTCTGCGGCGCGTCGAGAACGGCAAGCTCGAGCTCGATGGTGCCGTAGGCGGTGTCGATGAAGACGTGCGGCGACACTTCAGGGCCAAGCAGCGTCGGATCGTCATACGGCGCCGGCGGCGTTCCTGGCGCCGGGCGAATCGCTGATTCGGCGTCGAAGCCAGGTTCGAGCTTCGACAGCAGCTCCGCGGCGCGGACCCGCACGGCCCAGTCCTTGTCCGTCAGCGCGCCCTTGATCGTCTCGGCCGCTTCGGCCGCGCCGTAGTTGGCCAGCGCGTCGAGCGCGGCTGCCCTCGCCGCATACGCCGAGTCGGGAAGGCCGGCCTTGTAGGCCTCGCGAAGTGCGGCCGCGCCACCCTCGAGCTTCAGCTTGCCGATGTGAGCCGCCGCGTTCGCGCGCACGACGAAGTCCGGATCGCCGAGCCTCTGCAGCAGGATCTTTCCGACCTCGGGCGCGTTCTGCCGCACGAGCGCCGCGAGCACCGCCGTATGCACGCGCTTGTCCTGATCCTCGAGCATCGAGCGGAGTCGATCGGTCGAAATCTCGGGCGCCAGCGTTCCCAGGATCCCCGCGAGCGCCGCGCGCACGTGCCAGTCGCGATCGGGCTCCATGGTCGCGAGCACGAAGACGAAGCTCTGCTGATCGATGGCGGCGGCCGCCTGCATTGCGGCGATCCGCAACGCCGGCCAGTTGTCCGTGAGCAGATCCTGCAGGAGCGGCAGCGCCTCCGTCGATCCAAGCGCCCCGAGCGCGGTGACAACTTCGAGCCGGACGTTCGGGTGTGTCCCCGCTTCGGATCCGATCCGGACCAACGCGGGAACCGCGTCGGCTGCGCCGAGCTGAGCGAGCGCACGAATCGCGGAAACGGTGACCTCGAGGCCCGATTTCGCCGAAGGGTCGAGGAGGTCCAGCAGCGGCTTCGCCATCGACGCTTCGCGAAGCGCGCCAAGACCGCGGGCGGCGAATGCGCGCGTGTATCGACCGGGACCACGCAGCAGTTCCAGCAGCGGCGCGGCGGCACGGCGGTCGTCGATACGCTGAAACGCGTACGCGACGGGCCACCAGCTGGTCACCGGCCGGCCGCCGTCGAGCAGCGCCCCCGCAAGCGGTTCGAACGCGCGCAGCCGGACCAGCGCGAACACGCCCAGCTTGAAGGCCTCGGCCTCCGGGGTCGCCGGCACGGTCTCGTCATCCGGCGGCATGGCCTTGATCGGCGCGCTTCGCGCGTACTCAGCGACCATCGTGCCGATCGCGGCGGCACTGGCCGTCGCGCCTATCTGCGCCAGCGCTTCCGCCGCGCGCCCGCGCACCAGCGGCGCGGCATCCGCGAGCAGCGGAACCAGCGCCGCCTCGGCCGAGCTGTCGCCAATGAGGCCGAGCGCAAATGCCGCCATCGCTCGAACATCGGGGTCCGTATCCGAAAGCGTGCCGACCAGCGGCTGAACCCCTTCCTTCAATCTGACGCGGCCGATCGCCAGCGCCGCCCTTCTGCGCAGACGCGGCTCGGCGTCGCGCACGAGCACGACCAGATCGGGCGACGACGAGGGCGCCGGCGGAGCGACGATCGGACGCCGGCCCTGCTTGACCGGAACTTCGACCGGAGCGGGCGGCGGCGGCAGCCGCAGCAGGCGCTGATCCTCCAGTTGGAGGATCCACGCCATTTTCTGTTCGAAGCTGATGGTCGGCGCCGGCGGCGGCGGCGGCGGGGTCGCGCACGCTGACATCATCGCGACCACAATCACGGCAGGCAGGACTCGCGTCATCGTATTTCGGTTCGCTCCACTGTTGCCCCGTCCACGCGATCGTCGACCACGTGCACGCCGATGCCTGGCCCGTCCGGGACGGCGATCGTCCCGTCCGGCCGGACGATGATCTCCGGATCGATCAGATCGGGAGAGAAGTAACGCCGGCTCGCGGCGACGTCGCCAGGCAGCGAGAAGTTCGGCAGCGTGGACAGGTGAATGTTATGCGCCCTGCCGATGCCGCTCTCCAGCATGCCGCCGTGCCACACCGGAATATCGTGCCGTGCGGCCAGATCGTGCAGGGCGACGGACTGCGCGTGGCCGCCGACCCTGCCCGGCTTGATGTTGATGATGCGGCACGCGCCGCGCTGAATCGCATCCTCGGCCAGGTGGACCGAATGCAGCGACTCGTCGAGGCAGATCGGCGTGCGGATCCGCTGCTGCAGCCGCGCGTGATCCCCGATGTCGTCGTAATCGAGCGGCTGCTCGATCATCATCAGGTCGAACGGATCGAGGGCGCCGAGGTGGGCCGCATCGCGAATCGAGTAGGCGGCGTTGGCGTCGACCATCAGCGGAATGCCGTCGAACTCGTGGCGCAGCCGCGCGACCGCCTCGACGTCCCAGCCCGGCTTGATCTTGATCTTGATGCGCCGGTAGCCGTCCGCCCGCTCGATCCGCACGCGCTCGACCAGCTCGTCCAGCGTGTCCTGGATGCCGATCGACACGCCGGATTCGATCGTGGTCCGCACGCCGCCGAGCAGCTCGCGCAGCGGTACACCCTGCTGCCGGGCAAAGAGATCCCAGGCGGCCATCTCCACCGCCGCCTTCGCCATGTTGTGGCCGCGGATCGCGTGCATCGCGCCGAAGATCTCGCGCGGATGCGCAAAGGGCCGCCCGAGCACCGCCGGCGCCACGAACTCACGGATGATGTGCCACGCGGTGACGTTCGTTTCGGAGCTGTAGAACGGATTGCTGTCGGCGACGCATTCGCCGTAGCCGATCGCACCATCCTGCTCGATCGTGACGAGGATGAACGCCCGATCGTGGACGCGGCCAAAGCTGGTCTCGAAGAATCTGACCAGCGGCAACCGGAGCAGGCGCAGCTCGATGCGCTCGATGACGAGAGGGGTGCCGCTCACGGCACCATGCTATCGCAATCGAAGGCGGCCCCCAGGTGAACTGCTATACTTCGCAGCGGTTTGGACTTTCGCTACATCGCGATTGAAGGTCCCGTCGGCGTGGGCAAGTCGCAGCTGGCGGACCGTCTCGGCGCCCGGATGGACGCCACGGTGGTGCTGGACGAGACCGACAACCCGTTCCTCGGCGAGTTCTACGCCGGCCGTCCCGGCTCCGCGTTCCAGACGCAGCTGTTCTTCACGCTCGGCCGCCACCGTCAGCAGACGGCGCTGCGCCAGTCCGATCTTTTCAGCCAGCTCACCGTCTGCGACTACCTCTTCGATCGCGACAAGATCTACGCGTATCTGAACCTCGACGACAACGAGCTGTTCATCTACCAGCGCCTCTACGAGCTGCTCACGCCGGATCTACGGCCGCCGGATCTCGTGATCTACCTGCAGACCCCGACCGAGCTGCTCCGCAAACGGCTGCGCGACCGCGCCAGAACGCAACCCGATGCGCCGGTGCCCGACGACGAGTACATCCGTGAGCTGAATGAGGCTTACACGCATTTCTTCTTTCACTACACGGCCACGCCGCTCCTCGTCATCGAGACCTCGCAGCTCGATCTCTCGTGGGGCGACGAAACGCTGACGGAGCTGGAACGCCAGATTCGCTCGATGGGAAAGGGGACGCGGTACTGCGTACCGCGGGAGTGATTTGTGATTGGTGATTGGTGATTTGATTGGTGATTTGGTCGAAGTAACCCCAATCACTAATCACGATTCACAAATCGCCTTGTGTTACTCTCAATCGCCGAGCTATGGCCTGGTTCAAGAAGCAGAAAAAGCCAATAGAGCCGCCCGACAAGCAGAGCCGGGTGCCCGAAGGCCTGTGGGTGAAATGCCCGACGTGCGGACAGATCATCTACAACAAGGACCTGGTCGCCAGCCTCAGCGTGTGCACCAAGTGTGCGCATCACTTCCGCCTCTCGGCAACCGAACGGCTCCGCGCGCTCTTCGACGGCGACTGGGAGGAGCACGATGGCGGCCTCAAATCGACCGATCCGCTCTCCTTCACCGACACGAAGCCGTATCGGAAGCGGCTCGCGGCAAGCATCGAGGCGACCGGGCTGAACGAGGCGGTCATCACCGCAACCGGGCGCATCAACAGCATCGAGACTGTCGTCGCCGCGATGGAGTACGGCTTCATCGGCGGCAGCATGGGCGTCGTCGTCGGGGAAAAGATCACCCGGGCGATCGAGCGGGCGCTCGATCGCGGACTGCCGGTCATCATCGTCTCGTGCTCGGGCGGCGCCCGCATGATGGAGGGGGCGCTCTCGCTGATGCAGATGGCGAAGATCAGCGGTGCGCTGGCGCGGCTCGATCGGGCGAAGTTGCCTTACGTCTCGGTGCTCACCGATCCGACCACCGGCGGCGTGACGGCCAGCTTCGCGATGCTCGGCGATGTCAACATCGCGGAGCCGAAGGCGTTGATCGGCTTCGCCGGTCCGCGCGTGATCGAACAGACGATCCGGCAGACGCTTCCCGAAGGGTTCCAGCGCAGCGAGTTTCTCCTCGAGCACGGCATGCTCGACATGGTGGTCGACCGGCGCGAGATGAAAGACGTGATTGCCCGCTTCCTGCGCTTCGGTCTCCCCGAGCGCAGGTCGCGCGAGGTCGCCGAGCAGACCCCCGTTGGCCAGCCGACCTGATCCAATCGAGTTCCTCTTCAGCCTCGAAGTCCTGGGGATGAAGTTCGGGCTCGAGAACATCAGGACGCTCTCGGCGGCGCTGGATCATCCCGAACGCTCGTTCCAATCGGTCATCGTCGCGGGTACGAATGGCAAGGGCTCGGTCACGGCGATGGCGAGCGCGGCCCTGCATGCGGCCGGACATCGGACCGCCCGCTATACCTCACCCCACCTCGAACGGATCGAGGAACGATTCGTCATCGGCGAGGAGGTTGTCGCGACCGATGTGCTGCGTGCCGCCGCGGCGGTCGTCCAGGACGCGGTCGAGCGTCTGGTGCGCGACGGGCGATTCGAAGTGCCGCCGACGTTCTTCGAATGCACCACCGCCGTCGCGTTCGAGCTCTTCAGGCGCTCGGCGGTAGACATCGCCGTGCTGGAAGTCGGTCTGGGAGGCCGGCTCGACGCCACGAACGTGGTCTCCCCGATCGCGGCGGCCATTACGTCCATCGACCTGGATCACCAGGCGCAGCTTGGCAATACGATCGCGGAGGTGGCGCGCGAGAAGGCCGGCGTCATCAAGCCAGGCATCGGCGTGGTGCTCGGTCCCGTTCCAGCCGCGGCGGAACAGGTGATTGCTGATGTCGCAGCGGCTCAGGACGCCAGAATCGCGCGCGTTGGCAGCGACATTCGCCTGACCTCAATCACCGTTGCGGGCGCGACGGCCCTGACGATCGACTCGCCCGCACGCCATCTCGAGAACGTGGTGCTCTCGCTGCCTGGCCGCCACCAGGCGGCGAACGCCGGCGTCGCGGTGGGGATCCTCGACGAGTTGCACCGTCACGGCATCGTCGTCGACGATCGCGCGGCGGCCGCCGGGCTGACGACCGCGCACTGGCCCGGCCGGCTGGAGCGCTTTCAGTTTCGCGGGTGCGACGTGCTGATCGACGCGGCGCACAACCCGGCCGGCGCGCGTGCGCTGGCCGCCTATCTTGCTGACGCCGGCTGGCAGCCCGCGACGCTGCTGTTCGGCGCCATGCGCGACAAGGACGTCGCCGGGATGCTCGCGGCGCTGCTGCCATCGTGCGCCGCGCTCGTCGTCACCACGCCACCGAGTCCGCGCGCGATGGCCGGCGAGCACATCGCGGCGCTCGCGTCAGGGATGGCAGATCGCCCGCCGATCGTCGAGGTGGTGGACGATCCGCAGGCCGCGCTCGAGCGCGCATGTCAGCTGGGCCAGCGCGTGGTCGCGGCCGGCTCGATGTTTTTGATCGGTCCGCTGCGTGGTATTCTTCGATGACCCTGCGGCCTTGTTTCACCGCATGCCCCATCGCACGCCATTTCTCGCGCTCCTGATCGCACTCGCACACGCCACGATCGCGCTGGGGCAGCTCCCGCCGGTGCCGGCCCTGCCGACGCAGGTGCCTGCCGTGCCGCAGATACCCGCCGCGCCGGCGCCGCAGGTGCCGGCTGGTGGCGACGACATCGGCGGCTGCCGCGCGAGCAAGTACGCCAGCATCTCCTACCAGCGAGGGCCGATTGAAACGCCTGAAGGCACGAAAGAAGTCCGCAGCCTTCTGATCAAAGAGGTGCGCGTCGACTGCGACCAGATGCAGTTCTTCGCCGACGAGGCGCAGATCTTCCACGGCCAGGGGCGCGTCACCGCTCGCGGGAACGTGCTGTTCATCTCCGGCGGCCACCGGATCACGGCGGAACGGATGGACTTCGACTACCGGGCCCGCACCGGCACCTTCTACGACGCCCACGGGATCGTGTCGCTCGGCGACCGCGCCGATCGGAGCCTCTTCGGCACGCAGGAACCCGACGCGATGTTCTGGGGACAGGAAGTTCAGAAGGTCGGGCCGCGCGAATACAAGATCAAGAACGGCGGCTTCACGACCTGCGTGCAGCCGACGCCTCGCTGGGCGATCGGATCGAGCACGGTCAAGCTCGTGCTCGACGACTACGCGCTGATGACCAACTCCGTGTTCAAGGTCAAAGGCGTGCCGCTGATGTATCTGCCGGCGTTCTACTACCCGATTCAGGAGGACGATCGCGCCACCGGCTTTCTCATTCCGATTTACGGCAATTCCAGGATCAAGGGCCAATCGCTGTCGATCCCGTTTTTCTGGGCGCTCGGCCGCAGCCATGACGCGCTGTTCTCCTACGATTGGCTGTCGAAGGCGGGCTACGGCTACGGCGGCAAATACCGCTATCAGCTGGGCGGCGGCTCGGCAGGCAACCTCGACACGTATTTCCTGAACGAGAAAGAGCGGATCGAGACGGACAGCGGCGGCGTGCAGCACACCGAGCCGGCGAGCCGCAGCTACACGCTTACGGGCGGCATGACCCAGAACCTCGGCGGCGGCCTCCGGGCGCGCGCGAACGCGAACTACTTCTCGGACATCCGCTCGCAGCAGCGCTATCAACAGAACGTTTATCGCGCCACCAGCCGCAACAGCCAGTTCGGCGGCAACATCAGCGGCAACTGGGCCGAGTACGTGTTGAGCACCACGCTCGACCGCAACGACATCTACTATCCGGACGGCACCATCACGACCAACGGCGGTCTGCCGCGGGTCTCGCTCAACCGGGGCGAGCGTCCGATCGGGAGGTCGCGGATGTATTTCGGCGCCACCGGCGAATACATCACGTTCCTGCGCAGCACGTCGCGCGACGACGAGACGCTCAGCGATCAGGGGCTGACGAAGATGGAGTTCAGCCCGACGCTGCGGATCCCGTTCACGAAGTGGCCGTTCTTCACGGTCAACTCGAGCGTCTCGTGGCGCGCCACTTACTGGACCGAGAGCCTCGATGAGGTCGGACGGCAGGTCGACAGCGGGCTGGGCCGGCAGTACGTCGATCTGACCGCGCGGATTGTCGGGCCGGTGTTTCACCGCATCTTCGACCGCCCGAACAGCGGCTACGCGACCAAGCTCAAACACGTCGTCGAGCCGACGGTGGTCGTCCAGCGCATCAGCGCGGTCGACGAGTTCGATCGGATCGTCAAGCTCGAAGGCAGCGACTTCGTCGTCGGCAACGTGACGCGGTTCACTTATGGGTTGAACAACCGGCTCTACGCGAAAAAAGACGTGTCGCGGGAGATCCTGAGCGTGACGGTCGCGCAGACGTATTACAGCGACGAGAACGCGGCGCAGTACAATCGCAACTATCAGAGCAGCTTCAGCGGCACGGCCCCGACCAAGTACTCGCCGGTTGCGCTGGCGGTGCGGTCGTCGCCGACCGAGCGGATTCAGGGCGAATTCAGGACCGAATGGGACCACTCGGTCAACGCGTTCCGGAAATACGAGGCGACCGGCCTGGTCAACAGCAGCCGCCTGCTGCTCGCGGCGGGATGGAGCCACCGGCGGTTCATCGAGGATCTGCCCGGGTTCGACGATCCGAACCGCGCGGATCATTACCTGAACGCGTCGGCGACCGTGCGCACGGCCCGGAACAAGGTCGGCGGCATCTACTCGTTCAATTACGACCTGCTCCGCGACAACTTCCTCCAGCAGCGGTACCTCGCGTATTACAATGCGCAGTGCTGCGGCTTCAGCGTCGAGTACCAGACGTTCGCCTTCAACGGCGGGTTCGGTGCGGTCGGCGTGACGAAGGACCGCCGCTTCAATATCTCGTTTTCACTCGCGGGAATCGGCAGCTTCTCGAACGCCCTCGGCGCTCTCGCGGGATCGCCGGGCCGTTGATCATCGATCAGTTAACTGGATGAAAGGTCTCATTCTGAGCGGCGGGCGCGGAACGCGCCTGCGGCCACTGACGTACACGAGCGCCAAGCAGCTGGTGCCCGTCGCCAACAAGCCGGTCCTCTTCTACGGCATCGAGGCGATGGCGGCCGCCGGCATCCGCGACATCGGCATCGTCGTCGGCGACACGCAGGCCGAGATCCGGGCGGCCGTCGGCGACGGCTCGGCCTGGGGCGTCCGGGTCCAGTACATCGAGCAGGATGCGCCTCGCGGGCTGGCGCACGCGGTGCTCATCAGCGAGCCGTTCATCGGCCAGGACCCGTTCGTGATGTATCTCGGTGACAACCTGCTGAATCGGGGCATCACCGGCTTCGTCGAGGAATTCGCCCGCGAGCGTCCAGCCGCCCAGATCCTGCTGGCGCGGGTGCCTGATCCGCAGATGTTCGGCGTCGCCGAGCTGCAGGACGGCCGTGTCGTCAGGCTGGTCGAGAAACCGAAGGAGCCGAAAAGCGACCTGGCGCTGGTGGGCGTCTACATGTTCTCGCCGGCGGTGTTCCAGTCGGTGAAGCGCATCAAGCCGAGCTTCCGCAACGAGCTGGAGATCACCGACGCCATCCAGGACCTGATCGATCAGGGGCTCGACGTCAGGCCGCACATCGTCGACGGCTGGTGGAAGGACACCGGCAAGCTCGAGGACATGCTCGAGGCGAACCGGCTGATCCTCGACACCATCGAGCGGCGCATCGACGGGAGCTGCGACGCCGCGTCGCGGGTGGAAGGCAAGGTGATCATCGAGGAGGGCGCGGTGATCGAAGCCTCAATCGTGCGCGGACCGGTGATCATCGGCAAGCGCGCGCGGATCGTCCACGCCTTCGTCGGGCCGTTCACCTCGATCATGAACGACGTGGAGATTCGCGACTCCGAGATCGAGCACAGCATCGTGCTCGAAGGCAGCTCGATCAGCAACCTCGCGAGCCGGGTCGAGGACAGCCTGATTGGCAAGAACGTGCGGATCCATCGAGCGCCGATGAAGCCGAGCGCCTACCGCTTCATGCTCGGCGACAATTCGGAGATCGGTATTCGATGGTAGGCGCTGGGCGTTCGGCGCTGGGCGCTGTGGGATTTGGGATTTGCGGATTTGGGAGCTAAGCGTCCGTGGCCATCGATTTGAAGCACGCCGCCGTCACCCGTGAGCCGATCGCCGGCGTCAAGGTGAAGCCGCTCCGCATCATTCCCGACGAGCGCGGCTGGCTGATGGAGGTCCTCCGGGCCGACGAACCGGAGCTGTTCACGAAGTTCGGGCAGGTCTACGTGTCGGCGACGTATCCGGGCGTGGTCAAGGCCTGGCACTTTCATCGCCGGCAGATCGACAACTTCGCGTGCGTCGCCGGCATGGTGAAGCTCGTGCTCGTGGATACGCGCGACGATTCTCCGACCCGCGGACGGATCAACGAATTCTTCGTCGGCACGCAGAATCCCGTGCTCGTGCAGGTGCCGAACCTCGTGTATCACGGGTGGAAGTGCATCAGCGTCGAGCCGTCGCTCGTGCTGAACGTGCCCGACGAGCCGTACGATTACTCGGATCCGGACGAGCACCGCCTCGAGCCGCACGGGACGCTGCCCTACGACTGGGCCAGGAAAGATGGTTAACGTCCTCGTCACCGGCGGCGCCGGCTTCATCGGATCCAACTTCGTCCGGCACGCGCTGGCGGCGCACGGCGACTGGAAGGTGACGACGCTCGACAAGCTCACCTACGCGGGGCGGCTCGAAAACCTCGAGGGCGTGCTGGATCATCCGCGTCATGAGTTCGTGAAGGGCGACGTGGCCGATCCGTCGGTTGCGGCGCCGCTCGTCACGGCGTCCGATATCGTCGTGCACTTCGCGGCGGAAACGCACGTCGATCGCTCCATCCTGGCGGCCGGCGATTTCATCACCACCGACGTCTTCGGCACGTTCGTCCTGCTCGAGGCCGCCCGTTCGGCAAAACAGCTGCGCCGCTTCGTGCAGATATCGACCGACGAGGTCTACGGCAGCGTTCCGCAAGGATCGAGCCGCGAGACCGACGAGCTGCGTCCGCGAAATCCGTATGCCGCGAGCAAGGCCGGCGCCGATCGGCTCGCCTACAGCTACTGGGCCACCTATCAGGTGCCGGTCGTCATCACGCGGGCCTCGAACAACTACGGCCCGTATCAGTTTCCCGAAAAGATCATTCCGCTGTTCGTGACCAACGCCTTCGACGACATCCCGGTGCCGCTATACGGCGACGGGCTGAACGAGCGCGACTGGCTGCACGTGTCCGATCACTGCCACGCGATCGACGTCGTCATCGAGCGCAGGCGTCGCCGGCGAGGTCTACAACATCGGCGGCGGCAACCACATCGCGAACGCCGACCTGACGCGCCGGATCCTCCAGCTGGCGGGAAAGCCCGAGTCCCTGATCCGCCACGTGGCCGATCGTCCGGGACACGATCGACGCTATGCGCTCGACATCGACAAGATGCGCGGTCTCGGCTGGAGCCCGCGGGTGGATTTCGAGCAGGGACTGACCGGCACGGTGGAGTGGTACCGCCAGAACGAGTGGTGGTGGCGTCCCATCAAGCAGGAAGATCCCGCCTTCAAGGCGTACTACGAAGCCCAGTACGGCCGGCGGAGCTGACGTCCGCACCGTGGCGCGCGTCTCTCTCGTTACCGGCGCGGCAGGGTTCGCCGGCAGCCATCTCGTCGAGCATCTCCTCGAACATGACGCCGAAGTCGCGGCGTGGTCGAACCCGTCGGGCCGGACCGCTCCCGCCGAGGATTCCCGCGTCCGATGGCGCGCGGTCGACCTGCTCGATCGCGACGCCGTCGCGCGCGAGATCGCGGCGCTCCGGCCCGGTGCGGTGTACCACCTCGCGGGCCTCGCCGACGTCGCCGCCTCGTGGACGAAGCCCGAGCGCTCGCTGCGTCTCAACGCGCTCGGCACGAGCCACCTGCTCGACGCCGTCGCCAAGGCCGGTCTCGACTGTCCCGTTCTCGTCACCGGCTCGGCGCTTGTGTACGAGCAGTCCGCCGAATGCGATCGCGGAGGACTCGCCGATCGGTCCGTCAAGTCCATACGGGCTCAGCAAGCTCGCTCAGGAGATGCTGGCCGTGAGCGCGGCGCTGCCGCGCGTGCTGATCGCGCGCCCCTTCAATCACGCCGGTCCGCGGCAGTCCGATGCCTATGTCACATCATCGTTTGCGAGGCAGATTGCGGAGGCGGAAGCCGGCCGCCGCGAGCCGGTGCTGCGAGTCGGCAATCTGGAGAGCCGCCGTGACATCACCGACGTGCGCGATACCGTCCGCGCGTATCACGCGATGATGGAACGCGGAACGGCGCGCCGCCCCTACAACGTCTGTTCGGGCATCGCATATCTCGTCCGCGACCTGCTGGATTCGCTGATCGCGCTCGCGCGCATCCCGGTCCGCGTCGAAAGCGATCCCGCTCGGATGCGGCCTTCCGACAATCCGGTGGTGCTCGGCGACAACTCTCGCATTCGAAGCGAGGTTGGATGGAGTCCCCGAATCGGGATGGAACAGACCCTCCGCGATCTGCTGGCCTACTGGCGCCTCCACGCTTGACGCTGCCGGCGCCTTCCGGTAGTCTTGGCGAATATAAGGCGAAAGACAACCGGAAATGGCCGAACATCCCCTCCTTTTTGCTCTTCCGCACAAGCCGCCGACGACGCGGACGATTGCGCTGAGGATTCGGTCGGAAGGGGACGAGTCGGCGCTGGACGAGGCGCAGCGCAGAGCCGACGCGGCGCGGTATCAGGAAGTCACCTGCCGCTCCGCCTTGAATCGCGTGGAGGGGATGCCGTTCAACTGGACGCTGAACCCGTACCGCGGCTGCACGCACGCCTGCCACTACTGCTTCGCTCGCCGATACCAGACGCAATTCGAGCTCGGTCCGGGCGATCATTTTTCGTCGATCATTTTCGTCAAGCTGAACCTTCCTGACGTGCTCGCCCGCGAGGTAGACAAGCCGTCGTGGACGAGAGAGACCGTCGCGGTCGGCACGGCGACCGATCCCTATCAGCCGATTGAAGGCCACTACAAGCTGACGCGCCGATCGCTGGAGGTGCTGCTGAAATCGCGGACGCCGATCGGTCTCGTCACCAAAGGGCCGATGGTCGTCCGTGACGCCGATCTGCTCGCGGAGCTCGGAAAGGTCACGAGCTGCACGGTGTGCGTGAGCGTGCCGACCGTCGACGACGAGGCGTGGCGCGCGCTCGAGCCCGGCACCGCGCCGCCGCTGCAGCGGCTGAGGGCCGTGCGCCAGCTGCGCGAGGCAGGCGTCAACGCCGGCGTGCTGATGGCCCCGGTCGTTCCCGGCTTCACGACGCAGCCGGCCCGGCTCGAGGCCACCGTGCGCGCGATCGCCGATCACGGCGCCGCGTTCATGGGCAGCAACGTCCTGCACCTGAAAGGCGGCACGAAGGATCACTTCATGGAATTCCTGGCCAGGGAGTTCCCGCACATGCTCGAGGGCTACAACCGTCTCTATCCGCGAGCGTATGCGCCCTCGTCCTACGTCGCGGCCGTACGTGCCACGATCGACGGCCTGCAGAAGCGGTACGACGTGAACCGCCGCGCGATGAAAGTGGTGGAGTACCAAGACGCCGAAGCGCCTGCCGCCGAATCCGAGCAGCAGGCGTTCGGCTGGGAAGGCCCGCCCTGAGCGAGCCCAGCGAGTCGAAGGGAGCGAGCGCAGCGAGTCGAAGGGCTAGGCGGTCGCCGCCAGAGCAACCGGGCCTTCGAGCGAGACGTCGACGCGGATCGCTCCTTCACGAACATCCGCGACGAAGTGCTTGCCCTCGGACCACCGCTGGCTGATCGGCAGCTTGATCCGCTCCTCGATCGTGCGCTTCAGGAACCTCGCGCCATACGCGAGGCTGTAGCCGTCCTGCACGAGCTGATCGAGCGCCTGCGGGGTGACGCTGAGCGACTTGCCGCCCTTTTCCATCGCCCGCTTGATCTTCTCGATCTGCTGGATCGCGATCTCCCGCACTTCGTCCTTGGACAGCGGGCGGAACAGCACCACTTCGTCGATGCGGTTGCGGAACTCCGGCGTGAACCGGCGTTCCATCTCGCGCATGATCTCGCCCTGGATCTGCTGGACGTCGAGCTGCCGCGACAGGAACCCGAGCGGGTTGGTGAGCTTCCGGAAGTACTCGGAGCCGATGTTCGACGTCATGATCACGATCGCGTCGCTCAGGTAGACGCGCTTGCCGCGGCCATCCGTCACCCACCCTTCGTCGAAGGCCTGCAGGAACAGGTTCAGCATGCTCGGGCTGGCCTTCTCGACCTCGTCGAGCAGCACGACCGAGTACGGGTTGTCCTTGAGCTGATTGGTGAGCACGCCGCCGCGCTCCGATCCGACGATGCCGCGCGGCATGCCAATCAGCTTGTCGACCGCCACCGCGCCGTCCTGGTACTCCGACATGTCGACGCGGATCATCTTCTTCTCGTCGCCGAACAGGAAGTGCGCGACCGTTTTCGCCAGCTCGGTCTTGCCGACGCCGGTCGGGCCGAGGAACAGCAGCACACCGTCGGGCCGATCGAAGCCGTCCTTCAGCGGTCCCTTGTTGAGGACCAGGCGGCGGGCGACGGCATCGATCGCGTTCGTCTGTCCGACGACGCGTGTCGACAGGTGCGACTCGATGTCGCGGAACCGCGTCGTCACCTCGCGGAACACCATGTCTTCGGGGATGCGCGCGATCTTGGAGATCACGTTGACGACGTCCGCGGCGCTGACTTCCCAGCGGCGGCCGATCTCCGCCTTCACCGCCGCGGTGTCCAGCCAGCCGATGACTTTGTCCGGCAGCTGCAGGTGGCGCATGTAGCGCGGCGACATTTCGAGCGCCGTCTCGATCGCCTCGTCGGTGATGCGCACCGAGTAGTTGCGCTCGAGCCGCGGCCGGAGGTTGTAGAGGATGTGGCGCGTCTCTTCGATGCTCGGCTCCTCGACGATCACCGTGCGGAACCGGCGCGCGAGCGCCTCGTCCTCCTGGATGAACTCCTTGTACTCGCTGAGCGTGGTGGCGCCGATGATCCGCACCTCGCCGCGCGCGAGCACCGACTTGAACACGTTGGCCGCGTCGGACGGCGCGCCCAGCGCGGAGCCGGCGCCAATCATCGTGTGCACTTCGTCGATGAAGAGGATCAGGTTCGGCCGCTCCTTGATTTCGCGAATCACGTTCTGGATGCGATCCTCGAACATGCCCCGCAGCATGGTGCCGGCGACGATGGTGTTCATCTGCAGGTTCACCACCTGGCAGTCGCGCAGGCGGACGGGAACCTTCTCGGGCTCGAACTCGATGCGGCGGGCGAGCCCCTCGGCGATGGCGGTCTTGCCGACGCCGGGCTCACCGAGCAGCAGCACCGAGTTGGCGCGCTCGCGGTGGCACAGGATCTCGAGCACCTGGTCCATCTCGTAGTCGCGGCCGAAGACGGGCGGCACCTTGTCCTGCCGCGCGAGCTGATTGAGGTTGGTCGCGAAGTGCTTGAGGAACGGCGGCAGCTCGAAGCGCTTCTTCAGGCGCTCCTCGCGCAGCTCGTGATCGCGCATCCGCGTCGTCAACCGCGAGACCAGCGCCTCCGGCTCGATGCCGTGCCGGCGGATGATCGAGACCGGAATGCCCTGCGTCTCTTCGAAGATCGCCGAGAACAGGTCGGTGGCCTCCACGGTGTGGCGGCCGGAGCGGCTGGCGTGCAGCAGCGCGAGCTTGAACAACAGCTTGGTCGACGGCGCGACGCGAAGATCGCGTCCCGGTGCGCTCGGCAGCACCCGCAGGTGCTCCTCGAGCGCCTGAAGAATCTCGTGCGGGTTGAGATTCACGTCTCGCATCACCTGACCGAACATGTCCCACTCGACCTGGGCGAAGCCAAGACAGACATGCTCGTTGGTGAGCAGGGCATGATCGCGGCGACGTGCCTCATCCAGGGCGCGATCGACTACTCGTTCGGCTGACTCAGCCAGCTTGTTCTGCGGAATGTCGAAGTCTTCCACGGCCGTCCCTCCGCCTTAGCGTCCCCCGGCTTCGGGCCCTGTGAAAACGCCACTCGAAGCCGCTGCCAACCGAAAGAGCAAATTGAGGGCCAGACTGAGCCGGCTCGAGTGACGGAGCTAACGGTCTGAAAACATTGAGGAAGGCGTGAATTCAACGAACCGGAGACGCACGGCCCGGCGCGGGAACTGCCCCGCGACGGGCGGTGGTCACACACAAGGATGGCGCCGGTTGCTTACCGCGGACCGTGAAGCAGGGCCTGCACGCGGGCTTCCGTCGGCGGATGGGTGCTGAACAGGGAGGCCAGCCCCCCGCCCGAAAACGGCTTGATGATGAACATGTGCGCCGTTGCGGGGTTCGCGTCGAGCGGCACTTTCTTCGCGATTGCGTCGATCTTGCGGAGCGCCTCCGCCAGGCCGTACGGATTCCCGGTAATCTGAGCCGCACCCGCATCCGCGGCAAACTCGCGAGAGCGAGAGATTGCCATCTGGATCACCAGCGCGGCAATCGGAGCCAGCAGCATCGTCGCCAGCAAGGCGATTGGATTGCTCCCCTCGCGATCGTCGCTGCGGTGCCCGCCGAACATCCCGGCGTACATGGCCATGCGCGCGCCCATCATGATGGCGGCCCCGATCGTGGCCGCAATCGAGCTAATCAGAATGTCGCGATGCTTCACGTGTGACAGCTCATGCGCCATCACCCCTTCGAGCTCCGATTCCGAGAGCACCTGCATGATCCCCTGCGTCGCGGCCACGACCGCGTGCTGCGGGTTGCGCCCGGTGGCGAATGCATTCGGCGACGCGTCCGGGATCACGTAGACCTTCGGCATCGGCAGGCCAGCCCGTTGCGCGAGCCGCTCGGTGATCCTATACAGAGGGTGCTCGGGACCCACCGGCTGCGCCCGATACATGCGCAGGACAATCTTGTCCGAAAACCAGTACGATCCCAGGTTCATCACCGCGGCCAGGACGAAGGCGAGCATCATGCCGTTGGCGCCTCCGAGCATGTCGCCGATGAACAGCAACAGGCCGCTGAGAGCGCCGAGCAGCAACGCCGTTTTCAAGCCGTTTGGCATGTCTCTATTCTACCTCTGCGAGTTTGGTGAGGAACCGGGCCAGAAACGCCGCCCGCCAGGGCAGATCGTCGAGCTCCACGTGCTCGTGGACCGCGTGCGCACCATCCCCGCGCGGACCAAGTCCATCTAATGTTGGAACACCGAGCGCGGCGGTGAAATTCCCGTCCGACCCGCCGCCCGTCCCTCCCTCAGCCAGTTCGGCGCCGAGCTCCTTCGCGGCGCCGCGCGCTGTCTGAAAAAGACGCGCGACGTGCTCGCCTCGTTCCAGCGGCGGCCGGCTGAAGCCGCCCTCCAGCTCGAGACGCGTTCCCGGCGTCTGCGCGCGAAGATCGCGCAGCGCCGCTTCCACCCGCGCCGCATCCGTCATCGTCCGCGCCCGCACGTCGATACTCGCCTGCGCGCGCTCGGGCACGACGTTTGTCCTCGTTCCTCCCGACACGAGGCCGACGTTGACGCTGATGCCGCGCTCGAGATCCTGCAGGCGATGGATCGCGGCAATCTGCAGCGCCATCTCGTGAATCGCGTTCGCCCCCTTGCCCGGATCGATCCCCGCGTGCGCGGCGATCCCGTGCACCGTCAGCTCGAAATCGCCGCAGCCCTTGCGGCTGGTCTTGGCGGCGCCGCCCGGCAGCGACGGTTCGAGCACGAGCACCGCCTGGCTGCGCCGCGCTTCGTCCTCGATGATCGCGCGCGACGTGCCGCTGCCGACTTCCTCGTCGGTCGTCCACAACATGACGATGCGCGGCGCGTTCGTCGAGGCGATCTCACGAAGCGCGCGTGCCGCCAACATCGCCACCGCTATGCCTGCCTTCATGTCGAAGACGCCGGGGCCGTAAAGGCGGCCCTGTTCTTCCCGGAACGGCATCCGCTCGATCGAACCAATCGACCAGACCGTGTCGAAATGTCCGAGCAGCATGACCTGGCGTGCGCCGTCGCCGACCGTTGCGCGAAGGTGATCGCCGCGCGTGCGCTGCGCGAGCCGCTCGACGTTCGCGCCCACCGACGCCAGCCGCGCCGTCAGCTCGGCGCCGCAGCGGTCCACGGCCGCCTTGTCGTCGCTCGGAGACTCGAGGCGGACGAGCGCGCCGATCGTCTCGAGAAGCCAGGGCTGCTGCGACTTGCACCAGCTCAGGAGATCGTTTTGAGTAGTAGTCATCTAGTGATAGTGACGGCGTTGGGCGCTGGGCGCTCGGCGTTGGGTGCTGGGCGCTCGGCGTTCGGCGCTAGGGCGTTCGGCGCTGGGCGCTGAGCCGTCGGCGCTCTATAATGAAACAATGCTGCGCAGAAATTTCCAACTGGCCGTCGCCTTGACGACGGTACTCGGCGCTGCAGCGGGGGCAGCCGCGCAAACGCCGGTGCCGTTCCCGAAACCGGGTGAACCCCAGAAGCCGGGCACCAAGGTGGCGGCGCCGGGCGCGCCAATGCCGCAGGCGCCGACCGAGGCGATGCTCGGGATGCCGATCTACCCGACCTCGGACTTCATCGCGTCCTACGACGCCGGGCGCGGACAGCGTTACTACATTTTCGGCACCAACACCTCGTACGCCGAAACCGTGACCTACTACCGCAACGTGCTGAAACAGCGCGGCGAAGTGGTGTACGAAGAGCCGCCCGTGCACATGTTCGACGTCGGCCGCTTCCGCGAGGAAACGATGGCATTTCCTCCGGGCGTCACGGTGAAGGACTACACGTGGGGCGGATCGGCCGGCTACCTGAACCCGAGATACGGCGCGCAGCCGGCCCGATACAAGACGATCATTCAGATCGTTCCCGCTCCGGCCGGGGCTCAGCGCTAGCGTCGGCCTGACGCAGGTAGATCGCGCTCCCCTTCTCGCGGAACTCGCGCGATTTCTCCTCCATCCCCTGACGCGCCGCGGCCGTCGCAGCCATGTCGCGCACCTGCTGGGTCAGCTCCATCGAGCAGAATTTCGGCCCGCACATCGAGCAGAAGTGCGCCACCTTCGCGCCGTCGGCCGGAAGCGTCGCGTCGTGGAACGCGCGCGCCGTCACCGGATCCAGCGACAGGTTGAACTGATCTTCCCAGCGGAACTCGAATCGCGCCTTCGACAGGGCATCGTCCCACGCCTGCGCGCGCGGATGGCCTTTCGCGAGATCGGCGGCGTGCGCCGCGATCTTGTAGGCGATCACGCCGGCCTTGACGTCGTTGCGATCGGGCAGCCCGAGATGCTCCTTCGGCGTCACGTAGCAGAGCATCGCCGTGCCGTACCAGCCGATCTGCGCGGCGCCGATCGCGGACGTGATGTGGTCGTAGCCGGGAGCGATGTCAGTGGTCAGCGGGCCGAGCGTGTAGAACGGCGCTTCCTGACACCATTCCAGCTGCTTCTCCATGTTCTCGCGAATCAGGTGCATCGGGATGTGCCCCGGCCCTTCGTTCATGACCTGGACGTCGTACTCCCACGCGATGCGGGTCAGCTCGCCCTGTGTGCGCAGCTCGGCGAACTGCGCTTCGTCGTTCGCGTCCGCGATCGATCCGGGACGCAGGCCGTCGCCGAGCGAGAACGACACGTCGTAGGCGCGCATGATCTCGCAGAGCTCGCGAAAGTGCGTGTAGGTGAAGTTCTCCTGGTGATGCGCCAGGCACCACTTGGCCATGATCGAACCGCCGCGCGAGACGATGCCGGTCAGGCGCCGCGCGGTCAGCGGGATGTAGCGCAGCAGCACGCCGGCGTGGACGGTGAAGTAATCCACGCCCTGCTCCGCCTGCTCGACGATCGTGTCGCGATAGATCTCCCAGGTGAGATCTTCCGGCCTGCCGCCGGCCTTCTCGAGCGCCTGATAGATCGGGACAGTACCGATCGGCACGGGCGAGTTGCGGAGGATCCACTCGCGGGTCTGGTGGATGTCGCGGCCGGTCGAGAGATCCATCACCGTGTCGGCGCCCCACAGCGTCGCCCAGCGCAGCTTGTCGACCTCTTCGTCGATCGACGACGAAACAGCGGAGTTGCCGATGTTCGCGTTGATCTTCACCGCGAAGTTCCGGCCGATGATCATCGGCTCGAGCTCGGGGTGGTTGATGTTCGCGGGAATGATCGCGCGGCCGCGGGCGACCTCGGCGCGAACGAATTCGGCATCGAACCCTTCGCGGATCGCGATGAACTCCATCTCCTCGGTGACGACGCCGCGCCGCGCGTAGTGCAGCTGAGTCACGGCCTCGCTGCCGCGGCGCTTCTGGATCCAGTCGCGCCGCAGTTGCGGCAGACCTTCGCGGACGTTCACGCCCTGCGGACCGCTGGTGTCGTAGACGCGGAGCGCCGGTTCACCACCGCCAAGATGGATCTCGCGCATCGGAACCCGGACGCCCGGCCCATCCGCGTACACTTTGCGGGAGTTGGGAAACGCGGAGGCGAAATCGGCAGCCTGGAGAGGCGGGAGCGGCGCGCGGGTCGTCATGGATATCCTCGGCCCCACTATAGCAGGGGGACAGGCGCCTCGAGGGGACTGTCCCGATTCGGCCAGCATGTGGCGGAAACGGTCACCGGCGGCGGTCTCAGCAGCAAAAACAGGCGGAATTTTCATGAATTCGTGGCACGCGGCTCGCTGGGACCTATTGTCATGAGCAGTCTGCTCCAGGACGTCCGGTACGCCCTGCGGGTCCTGGCCCATGCGCCGATGTTCACGGCGATCACCGTGCTCACGATGGCGGTCGGCATCGGCGCCAACGTGACGGTGTTCAGCTTCGTCAGCGCGCTGCTCCTTCGCCCGGCGCCCGGCGTCGCCGACCCCGGCTCGCTCATGGCGATCTTCACGAGCGACTACAGCAGCGGGCCGTACGGCGACTCGTCCTATCCGGATTACGTGTCCCTTCGCTCGGAAACGACCGCCTTCTCCGCGATGGCGGCCGAAGGGGACGACTCCACCGCCGCCGTGCGCGTCGGCGACTTCGTCGAACGCGTCCGCGTGTCATCGGTGACCGGCGACTACTTCCAGCTGCTGGGGCTGAAGCCCGCCGCCGGACGGTTGATCGGCGAGGACGACACCCGCGCATCGGCGTCGCCGGTGGCGGTCATCAGTTACTCGATCTGGATGCGCGCGTTCAAGCGCAGCCCGGCGGTGCTCGGATCCATCCTGACGTTGAATGCGCGCAAGTACACGATCGTCGGCATCGCGCCCGAGCCGTTCACCGGCCTGGGCATCGGCCGCGCCGCCGACGTCTGGACGCCGATGCCCCCTCCGTCGTCGACGCCCGATGCCCGCGGGAATCGCGGCATCGCCGTCGTTGCCCGCCTCGCGCCCGGCGCGACGCTCGGCTCCGCGCAGGCACAGGTCTCCGCGGTTGCCGCGCGGCTCGCGAAGGATTACCCGGAGTCGAACAAGGGCATTCTCGGCGCCCCGGATCAACCGCGGCCGATGATCGTGCTCCGGCACACACGCCTGCCACCCGACTTCCGCGGCACCGTCAGCTCGCTTGGCGCGATCCTGATGGGCGCGGTCGGCCTCGTGCTGCTGATCGCATGCGCCAACATCGCCAGCCTGCTGCTCTCCCGCGCGACCGCGCGCGATCGGGAGATGGCAATCCGCCTCGCGCTCGGCGCCGGACGTCACCGCGTCATTCGCCAGCTGTTGACCGAGAGCCTGCTGCTCGGTCTGGCCGGAGGCGCATTCGGTCTGCTGTTCTCGCTGTGGACCGCGGATCTCCTGCCGTCGTTCTTTCCGGCGGAACAGGCGCGCCTGCTCGACACCCGCATCGACGGCACGGCGCTCGCGTTCGTGCTCGCGGTGTCGTTCCTGAGCAGCATCCTGTTCGGCCTCGTGCCGGCGCTGCAGGCAGCCGCCCCGGCGACGAGCGGCGCGCTTCGAAACGGTCCCGGCCGTGTGTCCGACAACCCGACGCGCACCCTGCTGCGGCGGATTCTCGTCTGCGCGCAGGTCGCGGTCGCCATCGTCCTGCTGATCGGCGCATCGCTCCTGGCGAAGAGCGTGGCGAACGCCGCGGCCGCCGATCCCGGCTTCGCCGCCCGCGACGGCGTCGTCGCCTCGGTCGAATTGCCGGACGGCGAATTCACGCCGGAACAAGGCCTTCTCTATTACCGCGAGGCGGTCGAACGGGTGGCCAGCCTGCCGGGCGTGCAGGCGGCGAGCCTCGCGCGCACGCTGCCCACCAGCCGTCCGTCGCGGCGTGGTTTTCGGATGGAGGGTTACCAGCCTCAGCCCGGCGAGGATTCCGAACTGCCGGTCAATGTCGTGGCCGAGGACTACTTCGAGACGCTGCAGATCCCGCTGCTGGCAGGACGCACCTTCCACGCACGCGACCGCGCCGGCAGCGCACCCGTCGCGGTGGTCAACGATCTGCTCGCGAAGCACTATTACGGCGGGGACGCTGTCGGCAGGCGGATCACCGACTCCGCCGGCCTCGTGATGGAGATCGTCGGCGTCGTGCGCACGACCGTCGGCATCACCGTGCAGAGCGCGCCCACCCCGATGGTCTACTACCCGCTGTCGCAGAGCTATCTGCCGCGGATGACGCTCGTCGCCAGGACCGGCGCGGAACCGTCGGGGCTGATCGAACCGGTGCGGCGCGAGCTCCTGAGCGTCAACCGGAACGTGCCGGTCTTCCGCACGATCACGCTGGCGTCGCACCTGGCGGAGGCCGCAGCCGACAGCCGGCTCACCGCCACGCTGGTCGCGACCTGCGCCGGCATGGCGCTCCTGCTGGCGACGATCGGCGTCTACGGCGTGATTGCATACGCCGTCGCCAGGCGGACACGCGAGATTGGCGTTCGCCTCGCGCTCGGCGCGCGCCCCTGGCACATCGTCCATCTCGTGATGAGCGAAGGGCTGACGGTGATGTTCGTCGGCATCGCCTGCGGGCTGCTCGGCGCCGTCGTCGCGACGCAGGCGCTGGACTCGCTGCTCTACGGGGTCACGTCATCGGATCCGACGACGTATCTGCTGGTGCCGATCATCCTGACGCTCGTCGCGGTGCTTGCTGCGTGCGCGCCGGCGCGACGGGCGCTGCGCGTCGAGCCGAACGCGGTTCTGCGGCAGGAATGATCAGAGCTTGCGCAGGACGAAGCACTTCAGATAGTAGGTTTCCGGAACCGTCATCAACACCGGATGATCCCTGCCCTGCATGCGCTTTTCGACCACGACCACCTCCGCATGCGCGTCCACGGCGGCTGACGCGATGACGTCTGCGAACGCCGCTTCGCTGACGTTGTAGGAACAGCTGCACGTCACCAGGTATCCGCCGGGCGCCAGAATCTTCAACGCCCGCAGGTTGATTTCCTTGTAGCCTGACAGCGCCTTGCGAACCGCCGCGCGGTTGCGCGCGAACGCCGGCGGATCGAGCACGATCGTGTCGAACCGTTCGCCGCGGCGTTCCAGCTCGCGCAGCTCGTCGAACACGTTCATCGTCCTGGCCTCGACGTTGGTCACGCCGTTCCGCTTGGCGTTCGCCGCAATCCTGGCGACCGCTTCGTCCGAGATGTCCACGGCAAGCACGCTGTCGCAGCGAGGCGCGATCGCCAGCGCAAATCCTCCGTTGTAGCTGAACGCGTCCAGCGCGCGGCCGCGGGCGTAGCGCGCCGCCGCGATCCGGTTTTCGCGCTGGTCGAGAAACAGACCGGTTTTCTGACCGCGGTACGGGTCGACCGTGTAACTCACCTTCCCTTCGTGGACGTCGACAACGGGCGGGACCGTGCCGTGGACGACCTCGACTTTCTGCTCGAGCCCTTCAAGGAGCCGCACGCGCGGATCGTTGCGGGCGAGAATGCCGAGCGGCTTCACGACGTCGGCAAGGATGCCGGCGATCTCGGGCATCAACCGATCGGTGGCCTGCGAGAGCGCCTGAAGCACGAGATAGTCCGCGTAGCGATCGACGACGAGGCCGGGAAGACGATCGGCTTCGCCGTGGATCAGACGGTAGGCGGTCGCCTGATCCGGATAGATACCCAGCGCATCGCGGTAGTCCGCCGCCGCCTGGATCCGCTCGCGCCAAGTGTTGAGATCAGGCGCTTCGTCGGCGGTCGTCATCAACCGAAGGGCGATCTCCGACTTGTCGCTGTAGAGCGCGTACCCGAGCGCCCGTTGGCGCGGACCGATCACCCGTACCGTATCCCCGCCCGCCGCGCTGACCTTCGCGACGTCGCTCCGGTAGATCCACGGATGGCCGTTTCGGATCCGCTCCTCGCCGCGCGCGCTAATCGTGACGGTCGGCACCATATCGACGTGCCCCGTATTCTGGCACGTGGCAGGTCGCACGTCGCACGTGACAAGTAGCACGTCGCACGCAGCACGTCGCACGTCGCACGTGACGGGCGACAAGCTATAATTGCCCGCATGCGCATCGCGATCGGCGCCGATCACGCTGGCTTCGCGCTCAAGCAGCACCTCATCGGAACGCTGAAGCGCCTCGGACACGACGTCGACGATCGCGGGACCCACAGCGAAGCGCCGGTCGATTATCCCGACATCTGCGCCAATGTCGGCCGGCTGGTGGCAAGCCGCGCCGCCGATCGCGGAATCGTCATCGGCGGAAGCGGCCAGGGCGAGCAGATGGCCGCCAACAAGGTGCCCGGGATTCGCGCCGCGTTGTGCAATGAGCTGTATACGGCGCGGATGTCGCGCCTGCACAACGACGCCAACGTGCTGGCGATCGGCGGCCGCGTCGTGGCGCCGGGCCTCGCCGACGAAATCGTCACGCTCTGGCTGAACACCGCCTTCGAAGGCGGCCGCCATCAGCGCCGCGTCGACCAGATTGCCGCGCTCGAAAAACAGCGCGACGTCTCAGTGTGATCAGGATTCCGACATGCCGACCAAGACCGAAGCTCCCTCCCGCTGGCGATCGCTCGTGGATACCGACCCCGAGATCGCGCGCGCCATCGACGACGAACGCCATCGCCAGAACTCGGGCCTCGAGCTGATCGCCTCGGAGAATTTCGTCAGCCTGGCGGTGCTCGAAGCCGCGGGATCGGTGCTCACGAACAAGTATGCCGAGGGCTATCCGGGCAAGCGTTATTACGGCGGCTGCGAATTCGTCGACGTGGCGGAGTCGCTCGCGATCGCCAGGGCGAAGGAGCTGTTCGGCGCCGAGCACGCCAACGTCCAGCCGCACTCGGGCGCGCAGGCCAACATGGCCGTCTACTTCACCCTGCTGAAGCCCGGCGACACGGTGCTCGGGATGAACCTCTCGCACGGCGGCCACCTCACGCACGGCCACCCGCTGAACTTCTCCGGAAAGCTGTACACGATCGTTCCCTACGGCGTCAGAAAAGACGACGAGCGAATCGACTACGAGGAGTTGGAGCGCCTCGCCCACGAGCACAAGCCGAAGATGATCATGGTCGGCGCGAGCGCGTATCCCCGCGTCATCGACTTCGAGCGCATCGGCAGGATCGGACGCGAGGTCGGCTCGCCGGTCGTCACGGACATGGCGCACATCGCTGGCCTGGTCGCCGCCAAGGTCCATCCGAGCCCGGTGCCGCACTCGGATTTCGTCACCACGACGACGCACAAGACGCTGCGAGGTCCGCGCGGGGGACTGATCCTGTCCCGCACCGGCTACGCGAAAGATCTCGATCGCTCGCTGTTTCCCGGCGTGCAGGGCGGACCGTTGATGCACATCATCGCGGCGAAGGCGGTGTGCCTCAAGGAAGCGATGGAGCCCGGGTTCGCGGAGTACCAGCGGCAGATCGTCGCCAACGCGAAGCGTCTCGCCGTCGGCGTTGTCGGCCGCCGGATTCAGGCTCGTCAGCGGCGGGACCGACAACCACCTCATGCTGGTCGACGTCTTCTCGAAGGGGTTGACCGGCAAAGTCGCCGAGGCGGCCCTCAACAAGGCGGGCATCACCGTCAACAAGAACGCGATTCCGTTCGATACGAATCCTCCGATGGTGGCCAGCGGAGTTCGCATCGGCACGCCGGCGATCACCAGCCGCGGCATGCGCGAACGGAGAAATGGACACGATTGCGGAACTGATCGCGCGGGCGCTCGCCGCTCCCGCAGACGACGGAGTGCTGACAGCCGTTCGGAGCGAGGTCGAAGCCCTGTGCCGCAGGTTCCCGCTGTATCCCGAGACACGGAACTGAAAACCGCGGTCGCCGGCGTCTTCGCGGACGCCGGTCCGCTCGCGCGCACGCTTCCGGAATACGAAGCGCGGCCGGCGCAGCTGTTGATGGCTGCCGCCGTCGCGGACACTCTCGAGCACGGCGGCGTGCTGCTTGCCGAGGCCGGAACCGGAACCGGCAAGACGCTCGCCTACCTGGTGCCCGCCATTCTGAGCCGGCAGCGCGTGCTGGTCTCCACCGGCACGAAGAACCTTCAGGAGCAGATCTTCTTCAAGGATCTGCCGGTCCTGCGCGAGTCGCTGAGTGTTCCCTTCTCGGCAACCTACATGAAAGGACGAGGGAACTACCTCTGTCGGCATCGATACGACAGCTTCCGGGAGAGCGGCTTGATCCGGTCGTTCGAGGAGGTCGGACACCTTCGCACGCTGGATGAATGGCTGACGCACACCGAGACGGGCGACCGGGCGGAAGTCGAGGATCTGCCCGAAGACCTGGCGTTCTGGCCCGAGATTGCCGCGACGAGCGAAAACTGCATCGGCGGCGAGTGCCCCCGCTACAACGACTGCTTCGTCGTCCGGATGCGCCAGCGCGCCGCCGAAGCGGACCTGGTGATCGTGAATCATCACCTGCTGTGCGCCGACGCCGCCGTCCGCGAGAGCACGTTCGGCGAGGTGATTCCGAACTGCCGCTTCGCGATCGTCGACGAGGCGCACCAGCTCGAGGACGTGGCTACGCAGTACTTCGGCCTCTCGCTGAGCAACTACCGCATCGACGACTTCACTCGCGACGTCATGCGCGCGGTCGGCGCCAGGCTGGTGCCCGATCGCGATCGGGCCGCGCAGCTCGCCGGCGACGTCGATCACATCCGCGATCACTCGCGCATGTTCTTTGCGGCCGTGCAGATGCTCCGCTTCGGGCTTGGCTCGCCGAAGCGCACCGGGGAGAGCTGGCGCGAAGGCGGGCCGGGGGGCGCCGGCAACGATGCACGCGTTCGCGTGACCGGCGATCAGCTGGCGCCGCTCTCGGACGCCGGGGCCGCCCTGATCAACGCGCTGGAGGCGATCGAAGCGGATGTCGCGCTGACCAAGGACCTGCCGGAAGACGTCATCGCGCTCGGCCGCCGGGCCGCCGAGCTGCGCGACGATCTCCGGTTCATGCTGCGCGCGGACGATCCGAAGTTCGTGTATTTCCTCGAAACGCGCGGCCGCGGCCTCTTCCTGCGCGCCGCGCCGATCGACGTCTCGGACATCGTCCGCAAGCTGCTGATCGATCGGATGCAGGCGACCGTCCTCACGTCGGCGACGCTGACCGTCGACGGATCGTTCGACTACGTGCGCGCGCGGCTCGGCATTGCCGAGGCGCAGGAGATCAAGCTCGACTCGGAGTTCGACTACGCGCGTCAGGCCATCCTCTATCTGCCGCGCCGCATGCCGGATCCGCGCTCGCCGCAATTCGTGCAGTCCGCGGCGCGTGAGGTCGTGGAGATCCTGAAGCGGACGGCGGGCCGCGCCTTCGTGCTCTTCACCAGCTACGCCAACCTGCGCGACGTCCATCGCCTGGCGTCGGCGGAGCTCGAATACCCGATCTTCGTCCAGGGCAGCGCGCCGCGGTCCGCGCTGCTGCGCGATTTCAAGACCACCCCGCACGCCGTCCTGCTCGCGACCTCGAGCTTCTGGCAGGGTGTGGACGTGGTTGGCGAGGCGCTCAGCTGCGTCATCATCGATAAGCTGCCGTTCGCCTCGCCCGGCGATCCGATTACGGCCGCGCGCATCGAGTCGATTGCCGCGCAGGGCGGATCGCCGTTCGGCGATTACCAGGTGCCGCTCGCCATCCTGGCGCTGAAGCAGGGCCTCGGACGGCTCCTGCGCCATCGGCAGGATCGCGGCGTGCTCGCGGTCCTCGATCCGCGGCTGCGGACGATGGGCTACGGACGACGGTTTCTGGGGTCGCTGCCGCCGGCACCGGTGACGCAGGACCTCGACGCGATCGTCCGCTTCTTCGACCTGCCCGCCGATGCCTAGCGCGCGGCAGGGAGACATCGTCCGGCCGATTCTCAAGTGGGCCGGAGGAAAGCGGCAGCTGCTGCCCGAGCTGCGGCGCTACTATCCGGCGCGTTTCGATCGCTACGTCGAGCCGTTTCTCGGCAGCGGCGCCGTCTTCCTCGACTGTCACAATCACGGCCTGCTCGAGGGCCGCGCGGTGCGCCTGTCGGACATCAACGCTGACGTGATCGGCTGCTATCGCATGGTGCGAGACGCGGTGGACGACGTGATCGAGTGTCTGCACGCGCTCGAAGCGGGCCACCGCGAGCACGGATCGCGGCACTTCTACGAGGTCCGCGACTCGCGGTTCAATCCGATACGAAGCGGACTGAAGCGGGCCGCGGACGGCGGCATGGAATACACGCCGGCGCTCGCGGCGATGCTGATCTACCTGAACAGAACCGGTTACAACGGATTGTTCCGGGTGAACTCGCGTGGCGCGTTCAACGTTCCCGCGGGCCGGTACAACAAGGTGCGCATCTGCGATCCGGAAAATCTCCGCCGGCTGTCGAGCGCGCTGGCGCCGCCGCACGTGACGCTCGAGGCGTCGCTCTTCGAGGATGCGCTTGCGGGTTGCGTCGACGGGCGATTTCGTCTACCTCGATCCGCCGTATGCGCCGCTCAGCCGCACGGCCCAGTTCACGTCCTACACGGCCGGCGGGTTCAACGGCGAACAGCAGGCACGGCTTCAGCAGGTCGTCATCGATCTTGCGGGCCGCGGGGTTCAGGTGCTGCTGAGCAATTCGGTCGCGCCGGAAATCCGCCACCTCTACAAGAACAGCGAAGACGTCAGGTCGGCCGGCCTGAAGGCGCGCAAGGTGCGGGCACGCCGCGCCATCAATTCACGCGGCTCCGGCCGCGGCGCGGTGCAGGAGTATCTCATCACCAATGTGAGATAAACTTAAGCTGCGATGGGGAATAAACATACTAGTAGACGGAGGTTTCCGATGATGGGCGAACGCTTCAGCCGTGGGTCACTCCTGATCTGCGCGGTCGTGCTCGGCCTTTTCGCGTTTTCGAGTTCCGCTGCCGCCCAGACCGGCGGCGTCAAGGGCAAGGTCGTCGATGCCAAGAACCAGCCCATCGAGGGGGCGGTGATTGTGATCGAGATGACCGAAGGCATGAGCCGGAAGTACGAGACGAAGACCGACCGGCGCGGAGAGTTCGTCCAGGTCGGGCTGCAGCCGGGGAACTACAAGATCACCGCCTCGAAGGAGGGGATGAGCCAGAGCTTCGACCAGCGCGTCCGCCTCGACATGTCGCAGGTGAACTTCGCGCTCAAGCCCGGCATGGTGGGGGATGCCTCGGCCGCGGACCGGAAGAAGGCCGAAGAAAAGGCCAACGCGCTCAAGGGCGCGTTCTCCGAAGGCGTCACGCTCAGCAACGACGGCAAGCACGAGGAAGCGATCGCGAAGTTCAACCAGGTGCTGACCGACGTGCCGAAGTGCGTCGAGTGCTACCAGAACATCGGCACCGTCTACACGCGCATGAAGGACTACGCCAAGGCCGAGGAGGCGTTCAAGAAGGCGATCGAGATCAAGCCGGACTCGTCGGATGCGTATAACGGACTGGCCACGGTCTACAACGCCCAGAAGAAGTTCGATCAGGCGGCCGAAGCCAGCGCGCAGGCGCAGAAGCTCGCCGGATCGGCGGGGACCGCGGGCGGCGCCGGCGGCGCGAACGCCGGGACCGTGTTCAACCAGGGTGTCATCGCCTGGAACGCAGGCAAGATTCCCGAGGCCAAGAAGCTGTTCGAGCAGGCGGTGGAGATCGATCCGAAGCTCGCCGACGCGCACTACTGGCTCGGCATGGCGACGGTGAACGAAGGCAAGCTGCCCGAGGCGGCCAAGCACTTCGAGGAGTACCTGAAGCTGGCGCCCACCGGCCAGTACGCCGAGCAAGCGAAATCGATCCTGACGTCCATCAAGAAGTAGTTGTCCATTGCCGAGAACCTCGCTGATGTCCGGCGCCGCGTGGCGGAAGCCGCGCGGCGCGCCGGGCGCTCCCCTGACGAGGTGACGCTGGTCGCCGTTTCCAAGACCTTCAGCGTCGACGCGGTTCGCGAGGCCTGGGCCGCCGGCCAGCGCGATTTCGGCGAGAACAAGGTGCAGGAAGCCCTGCAGAAGATCGACCGAACGTCCGATATCAGGATACGGTGGCATCTCATCGGCCACCTGCAGTCGAACAAGGCCAAGCGCGCCGCAGCCGCCTTTGCCTGTATTCACTCCGTCGATTCGGTCGATCTGGTGCGCAAGCTGGACGCCGCGGCGTCCGGCGCGGCGCCGCCGGTGACGCCGGAAGTCCTCGTGCAGGTCGACCTGGCGGGGGAAACGACGAAGTTCGGCGCGCCCGAAGAGGAAGCGCAGCGCTGCCTGCACGCGGCACTGGAAGCGCGGTCGCTGAAGCTCGCAGGGTTGATGATCATTCCGCCCTGGAACGAAGACCAGGAGCAGACGCGCCCGTGGTTCAAGCGCCTGAGAGCTTTGCGGGACCGCCTGGTTCAGGGCGGCGTCCCCGCTCAGGCGCTGCGCCAGCTCTCGATGGGCATGAGCCACGACTTCGAAGCGGCGATAGAAGAAGGTTCGACGCTGGTCCGCGTCGGCACAGCCATTTTCGGTAAACGACAAGCGAGGCCCTGATGTTCGATCGTCCCAACACTCCACCGTCGAGCACGTCTGCCGCCAACGCCGGATCCGCGCCCGCCGAGCGCCTGATGCGCATCGCCCCGCTCGACCTGCGCCAGCAGCGGTTCAGGACGCGGATGCGCGGGTTCGACCCGACCGAAGTGGTCGCGTTCCTCACCGAGGCCGCCGACGATTACGAACACGCGCTCAGGGAGATCGACCGGCTGCGGCAGGATCTCAGCCGGCAGGAAGCGCTGCTCGCCGAACATCGCGACCGCGAAGCCAACCTGCGCAACACGCTGCTGACCGCCCAGCGTCTCGCCGACGAGATCAAGGAAGCGGCGCAGACCGAATCGAAGCTGATCATCCGCGAGGCGCAGGGCCGCGCGGACCTGCTGCTGCAGAAGGCGCAGGGACGGCTCGACGAGATCGAGCGCGACATCAACGAGATGCGCCTGCGCCGCCGCGACGTCGAAGGCTCGCTGGAAAGCTCGATTCAGGCGCTCTATCGCGCGCTCGAGTTCATCCGCGATCAGGATCGCTCCGACGACAAAGTCCTCCTCCATCGTCCGCGCCAGGCCGATCAGGAGAAGGCGCCGGGCACGCAGCACTGGCAGGGCGACCAGCAGCGGGCCGACGCCCAAAACAAGTAAGAAGTAAGAAGTACAGAAGTAAGCACGTTCGACGGCCGAGGCGATACTCCGTCCTTCTTACTTCTTACTTCTAACTTCTTACTTCTTACTTTTCATGGTCCACCTCGAGGTCCGCGTGATGCCGCGCGCGGGCCGCACCGGGCTCGGCGGCTATCGCGGCGGTGTGCTCGTCATTCGGCTCGCCGCCGCGCCGGTCGATGGCGCCGCCAACGATGCGCTGATCGAGTTTCTCGCCGATCTCCTCGGCCGCCCGAAACGCGACGTCTCGATCCTCGCGGGGCACAAATCCCGGAACAAGCGCATCGCGATCGCCGGCCTGGATCAGCAGCAGCTCGACGCAAAGCTGTCCGCTATACTTCCCCGGTGAAGGAAGCTGAAGCCGTCTTCAGGCATTGCCGTCAGCTCGTGACGTGCGCGGGAGCGGCGCCGCGCCGCGGCACGAGGCAAGGGGCGATCGACGTCATCGCCGACGGCGCGATCGCCATTGCCGGCGAGCGGATCGTCTTTGCGGGACCTGCGGGCGATCTGGACGGCGCGGTCAGCAGCACCTCGGCGCGCATCTTCGACATTCCCCACCTTTCCATCGTCCCCGGCTTCGTCGACGCCCACACGCATGCCGTGTTCGCGGGCGATCGGCGCTCGGAGCTGCAGCAGCGGCTCGCCGGCGCGACCTACGCGGAGATCGCGGCCCGCGGCGGCGGGATCGTGTCGACCGTCACCGCAACACGGCGCGCGTCGGAGGACGAGCTCGTCGAGCAGAGCCGCGGCCGGTTCGACGAGATGCTCGCGAACGGGACCACCACGTGCGAGGTGAAGAGCGGATACGGCCTCGACCTCCAGTCCGAGCTGAAGATGCTTCGCGCGATCAGGCGCCTCGCCGACGCGCATGCGATCGATCTGGTCCCGACGTTCATGGGCGCACACGAGGTGCCGGTCGAACACAGGCAACGACGTGATGACTACATCCGGACGATCGTCGACGAGATGATCCCGGCGGTCGCGGCGGAGCGGCTCGCCAGCTGGTGCGACGTGTTCTGCGAGACCGGCGTCTTCACGCCGGACGAATCGCTGCGCATCCTCGATGCCGGCCTGAAGTCCGGCCTGGCGCCGAGGATTCACGCCGACGAGCTCGGACCGAGCGGCGGCTCGCTGGTCGCGGCGCGTGTCGGCGCGCGGTCCGCCGATCACCTCATACACGTTGACGACGAAGGGATTGAAGCGCTCGCGGCCGCGGGGGTTACCGCCACGCTGCTGCCGTGCGCGGCCTTTTACCTCAAGCTCGGGCGGTTTGCGCCCGCCCGCGATCTGATCGCCGCGTCGGTCCCGGTCGCGCTCGCGACCGACGTGAACCCCGGCGGCGGCTTCTCGCCGTCGATGCCGTTTGCGATCGCGCTCGGGTGCTTCGGCATGGGCATGACGTTCGAGGAAGCGCTGGTGGCGGCGACGATCAACGGCGCCTGGTCGCTCGACGTCGCGGATCGCGCCGGCAGCCTCGAGCCCGGCAAGCTGGCCGACGCCGTCTTCGTGCGCGGCGACGCGATCAACCTGATTCGGGTGGGAGCACCCTCGATCGGCGCCGTCATGAAGCGCGGCGCCATCCGTTATGGAGAGATCCGCAATGAAGCTCACTGATCGAAGCGTCCACGATCTGCTCGCCGCGTTCCGCTCGTCGGAACCAACGCCGGGCGGCGGCTCGGCCTCGGCGCTGAGCGGCGCGATCGGCGCTTCGCTGCTCGCCATGGTGGCGGGACTGCCCAAGCCGGCAACCACGGTGGCCGAGGAACTGCAGCAGCTGGAGAGCTCGGGCGCACGCCTGACGCAGCTCGCGCTCGATCTCGAGGAGCTGATTGCCCGGGACAGCGAAGCCTACGACGGCGTCGTCGAGGCATACCGGCGTCCGAAAGCGACCGACGAGGACAAAGCAAAGCGATCGGCAGCGATTCAGGCGGCGCTGCGCGAAGCGATCGAGGCGCCGCTCGACGTCATGCGCGCCTGCGCCGAGGCAGCCGGGGAGGGGTCAGTCGTATCGCGTCTCGGCAACCGCAACGCCGCGAGCGACGTCGCGGTCGGCCTGGAGCTGCTGCGTGCGGGACGGAAGGGCGCCAGACTGAACGTCGAGATCAACCTGGGCAGCATCAAGGATCAGCAGTACGCGGAAGCCGTCCGCCGCGAGATCAGTGAATCTGATTGAAGATGCGCTCCCAGCGCGTCCGCGTGAAGAAGTGGGTCACCACTGAGAACAGCCGCTTCACCGTCGCCCCCAGCCCCGAGTCGACGTACTCCTCCGGTCCCGAGTCGTAGGACCAGTAGATCATCAGGGCTTTGCCTTTGATGTAGTGCCTGGGCAGGAATCCCCAGTAGCGGCTGTCCTGCGAGTTGTCGCGATTGTCGCCCATGACGAAGTACTGTCCGTCCGGGATTCGCACCGGCCCGTAACGCTCGCGAACGTCGAACTGCGTCACCTCCTGGCCTTCGGACGCGGGCTCCAGGAAGTGGACGTACGGCTCGTCGAGCGGCTGGCCGTTGATGTAGACCTTCTTGTTCCGCAGTTCCAGCGTGTCGCCCGGCAGGCCAATCACGCGCTTGATGAAGTCGCGTTCCGGCTCATCCGGGTACTTGAACACCATGATTTCGCCGCGCTTCGGCTCGCGCAGCGGCAGGATCATCCGCTCGAAGCTGCTCAGGCTCGGCCCGGACACGAGCTTGTTGACCAGCAGGTGATCGCCAATCAGCAGGTTGTTCTCCATCGACCCGGTCGGGATCTTGAACGCCTGCACGACCCACGTGCGCACGAACAGCGCGAGGATCACCGCGGTGACGAGCGCTTCGAAATATTCGCGGAGCGTCGATTTCTGAAACGAGGCTGCCATGCGCTACTCCGTTCCCACCTTGAGCACGGCGAGGAAGGCTTCCTGCGGGATCTCGACGCGGCCGACGCGCTTCATCCGCTTCTTGCCTTCCTTCTGCTTCTCGAGCAGCTTGCGCTTGCGCGAGATGTCGCCGCCGTAGCATTTCGCCAGCACGTTCTTGCGGAGCGCCTTGACCGATTCGCGGGCGATGATGCGGCCGCCGATCGCGGCCTGGATCGCGACCTCGAACATCTGCCGCGGGATCAGCTCGCGCATCTTGGACGCCAGCGCCCGCCCGCGCTGATATGCCATGTCCCGGTGCACGATGGTCGAGAGCGCGTCCACCGGCTCCTCGTTGACGAGGATGTCGAGCTTCACCAGCGGCGCTTCCTGGAACCCGGTGACATGGTAGTCGAGCGACGCATAGCCGCGCGACAGCGTCTTCAGGCGGTCGTAGAAGTCCAGCACCACCTCGTTGAACGGCAGCTCGTAGGTGACCAGCACGCGATCCGACGACAGGTACTCGATCGACTTCTGGACGCCCCGCTTCTCCTGGCACAGCTGCAGGATGGGGCCGACGTGCTCCGACGGCGTCAGCATCATCGCGGTGATGATCGGCTCTTCGATCTTTTCGATCCGTCCCGTATCCGGCAGCTTCGACGGGCTGTCGATCTCGTGCACTTCCCCATCGGTCGTCGTCACGCGGTAGAGAACCCCCGGCGCGGTGGTGACGAGATCCATGTCGAACTCGCGCTCGAGACGCTCCTGGACGATCTCCATGTGGAGCAGCCCGAGGAATCCGCAGCGGAACCCGAAGCCGAGCGCGGCCGAGGTCTCGGGCTCGAAGAAGAACGAGGCGTCGTTGAGACGCAGCTTCTCGAGCGCATCCCTCAGCTGCGGATACTCGCTGCCTTCGACCGGGTAGAGCCCGGCGAAGACCATCGGCTTGCTCACCTTGAACCCCGGAAACGGCTCCAGCGTCTGCCGCGCCGCCTCGGTGATCGTGTCGCCGATCTGCGCGTCGGTGACGGTCTTGATGCCGGCGAAAACGAAGCCGACCTCGCCGACGCCCAGTTCGTCGACCGGCACCGGCTTCGGCGAGAACACGCCGACCTGATCGACCTCGTATTCCTGGCCCTTGGCCATCAGCCGGATCTTCATGCCCGGACGGACGACGCCGTCGATGACGCGCGTCAGGATGATCACCCCGCGGTAGGCGTCGTACCACGAGTCGAAGATCAGCGCCTTCAACGGCGCCGCGGGATCCCCCTCCGGCGGCGGCAGCCGCTTGACGATCGCCTCCAGGATCTCGTGAACGCCGACCCCTTCCTTCGCGCTGGCGAGAACCGCGCCCGAGGCGTCGAGTCCGACGATGTCCTGGATCTGGCGCTTGGCTTCATCCGGCTGCGCCCCCGGCAGGTCGATCTTGTTGATGACCGGGATGATCTCGAGATTGTTGTCGACCGCGAGGTAGGCGTTCGCGAGCGTCTGCGCTTCGACGCCCTGCGAGGCATCGACGAGCAGCAGCGCGCCTTCGCACGCCGCCAGCGACCGCGTCACTTCGTACGAGAAATCGACGTGGCCGGGCGTATCGATCAGGTTGAGGACGTAGTCCTGGCCGTCATCCGCCTGGTAGTTCAGACCGGACCGCGTGCGCCTTGATCGTGATGCCGCGCTCGCGCTCCAGATCCATGCTGTCGAGGACCTGCGCCTCCATCTCGCGCGGCTGCAGCGCGCCAGTCATCTCCAGAAAACGATCGGCAAGCGTCGACTTGCCGTGATCGATATGGGCGATGACGGCGAAGTTGCGGATGAAGCGCTGGTCCATGGCTCAGGGAATCTTCGATTATACCGTGCAGGGGCCAGCGGCGCGTTTCATCTCTGGTCGAGCGGCAGGAAGGTCTGCGGGTACTGCGGCCCGATGTAGTCGGTGCGTGGACGGATCAGCCGGTTGTTCGAGTACCTGCTCGAGGCAGTGCGCCGTCCAGCCGGACACGCGGCTGACCGCGAAGATTGGCGTGAACAGATCGATGGGAATGCCCAGCGTGTAATAGGTCGAGGCCGAGTAGAAATCCACGTTGGGGTACAGCTTCTTCTCGCCGGTGACCAGCTTCTCGATCCGCTGCGACATCTCGAACCAGCGCGTGTTGCCGGCGCGCTCGCCGAGGTCCTTCGACATCCGGCGCAGGTGCGTCGCCCGCGGGTCCTCCGTCCGGTAGACGCGATGGCCGAAGCCCGGAATCTTGACCTTCTTCGCCAGCCGGGTGCGGATCGCGTCGTCGACGCGCTCGGGCGAGGCGTCCTCGCCGATGTCGATGAGCAGGCGCATCACGTCGGCGTTCGCGCCGCCGTGCAGCGGACCCTTGAGCGTGCCAATCGCCCCGACGATCGCGGAGTGCAAATCAGTCAGCGTCGCGGCAGCCACGCGGGCGGCAAACGTGGACGCGTTCAGCTCGTGATCGGCGTGCAGCACCAGCGCGATATCGAACGCCCGCGTCGCCAGCGCGCTCGGCCGCGTGCCCGTCAGCATGTAGAGGAAGTTGGCCGCATGGCTCAACGCCGGATCGGGCTGAATCGGCCCGCCGCCCGCCTGCATCCGGCCGTAGGTGGCGACCAGGCTGGCGAGCTGCGCCGTCACGCGAACCGCCTTCCGGTAGTTTGCCTGGGCGGAATTGTCGGACGCATCGGCATCGTAGTGTCCAAGCGCTGACGTGAGCGTCCGGAGCGTGTCCATCCCGTCCGACTGCGGCAGCTGGCGCATCAATCTCAGAATCGGTTCGGACAGCGGGCGGGCGGCGGCAAGCTGCGACTGCAGATCGCCGAGCTCGGCGCGGGACGGCAGACGGCCGTGCCAGAGCAGGAAACACACCTCCTCGAACGTGGCGCCGCGCGCGAGGTCGTGGATGTCGTATCCGTAATACGCCAGCACACCGCGATCGCCATCGAGATAGCAGATTGACGACGTGGCGGCGACAACGTCTTCGAGGCCGCCTTTCGGTTTGGCTTCCGTGCTCATGTTGGGATCATATCAGTCCGGGTGCTCGGGCCCCGGGGCTCGGGCTCGGAGTCAGCCTGCCGCGCCGGAGCTTCAGCGAAGGCGGAGCCTGCCGCGCCGGAGCATTAGCGAAGGCGGAGCCTGCCGCGCCGGAGCATTAGCGAAGGCGGGGGCGAGGCTTGTAGACGGTCCCGACGATCGTGCCGTAGACGGCGAACTCGACGATGTAGTCGACCAGCCGCGCAGCGAAGAGTTCCGGCGCCATCGGCCACGCCATGTATTCGAAGGTGATCGCGAACGCGCAGATGAGGATGCCGACGAGGACGCCGAAACGCAGGCCTTCCTGCGTCCCGCTGCTGCCTTCGTAGCCTTTGGCGTAGGCATACGCGAACGCGAAAAAGCCGACGAGCGCGAAGGCGAGGCCGAAAGGCAGGATCGTCTGCTGGTCGTCCGCAGGCCGCATGCCGGCGTGCTGCGAGTAGATGTCCGCGAGCAGCACGCCGTGCACGACGTAGCTCAGGCCAAGGTACACGAGCCACGCGGCCAGCGCCGCCATCGCTACACGCGGAAGGTTCATGCGCGATCCGGCGCGGGGGTGCTACTTCGCAATCTCCGGCGCTTGCATCATGCCGTCACCGGAGAGCTGCTGGAAGATCGAGAGCAGGCCGGTGTAGAGGAACCCGATCTGGAAGAGCATCAGGAACGGCAGCGTCGGATAGATCTGGTTCGTGAGCGCGTAGAACACCGTCCAGGTGAAGTACAGGCCCAGCGCCAGCTCGATCAGCGGCTGCACGCCGACGGTCTGGTGATAGCGCTTGCCCACCCACTCGTCGCTCTGCCGCTCGATGCCGTACTTCGGCGTCCGCGCGAACTCGCTCTGCTTGCCGAACATCCCCTCGATCACCGCGCGGCTGTTGTTCACGCACAGCCCGATCCCGATCGACATCAGGAACGGCAGGTACTTGAGACGCTGACGCCAGTCCGCGTAGAGCTCGCGCTGCGACACCACGTAAAAGTTGCCGATCGAGAACGTCGCGGCGAAGAACAGCGGCACGTCGATCAACAGCGTCTCGGTCCAGCCCATGTTGTAGCGGACCAGCATGGCGGGAAACATCAGCACCGACAGCACCGACATCAGCAGATAGTTGAAGTTTGCCGACAGGTGGAAGAACGCTTCCGCCTTCACCGCGAACGGCTGCTGCGATCCGAGGATCCGCGGCATCAGCTTGAGGCAGGTCTGGATCGACCCCTTCGCCCACCGATGCTGCTGCGACTTGAACGAGTTCATCTCCACCGGCACTTCCGCCGGCGAGATGACGTCGGGCAGGAACACGAAGCGCCAGCCCTTCAGCTGGGCGCGGTAGCTGAGGTCGAGGTCCTCCGTCAGCGTGTCGTGCTGCCAGCCGCCGGCGCTGGCGATCGCGGCGCGGCGCCACACGCCCGCGGTGCCGTTGAAGTTGAAGAAACAGCCCGCGCGGTTGCGGCTGCCGTGCTCGAGGACGAAATGCGCGTCGAGCAGGATCGACTGAATCTTCGTGAGCAGGGAATAGTCGGCGTTGATGTGGCCCCAGCGCGCCTGCACCATGCCGATGTTCGGGTCGCTCTCGAAGTACGGAAGCGTCTGGCGCAGGAACTCCCGCGGCGGAACGAAGTCGGCGTCGAAGATCGCGATGTAGTCGCCGGACGCCTTCTTCAGGCCGGCCTCGAGCGCGCCGGCCTTGTACCCGGTGCGATCCGCCCGGTGTATGTAGTGGATGTTGAACCCGCGCGCGGCAAACCGTCGCACCGCAAGGTCGGCGATTTCGGAGGTCTCGTCGGTCGAGTCGTCGAGGACCTGAATCTCCATCAGCTCTTTCGGATAGTCCATCTCGCAGACCGCGCCGATGAGGCGATCCACGACGTACATCTCATTGAAGACCGGGAGCTGAACCGTGACGAGGGGAAACACGGTCGGCTGGGGCAACGGCTTCGGCGCGTTGCCTTTGTGTTTCATGTAAAGATACACAAGGTAATAGCGGTGCCAGCCGTAGATGGCCAGAATGCTCAGCACGAAGAAGTACAGAACCAGTATCAGCGTTTCGGTCAGATTCAAGCTCATAGACAAATGAAAGCGTCAGGCGAAACAACCGATCATGTTAATGCTCGGCTGGAAACGAAGTCAACGCGGGGCGGCCGGGACGGTAACAGCAACACGATGACGCGGCTGGAACTTCGTGACCTCCTGCAGGACGTCCAATCGGGCCGCCTTACGCCTGAGGCGGCGCACGAGCGCATCCTTCAAGTTCTGCGCCAGGCCCCGTTCGAAGACCTCGGTTTCGCTCGGGTCGATCACCATCGCCGCGTCCGTCAGGGGTTCCCGGAAGTGGTTTTCGGGCCTGGAAAAAGCCCGGATCAGATCGCCGCGATCGCCGCGCGCATCGTCGGGGCAGGCGAAAGTCTGCTGGTGACGCGCACGACCCCCGAGGCATTTGCCGCCGTTCGGGCGGTTCTGCCTGACGCACAGTTTCACGACCTGGCCAGAACCATTACGCTCCGGGTCGGAAATCCATCACCCGGACGCGGCCCGGTGCTGATCGCGGCGGCCGGCACCGCCGACCTTCCGGTTGCCGAAGAAGCCGCCATCACCGCGGAGATGATGGGGAACGTCGTGGAACGAATCTATGACGTCGGCGTCGCCGGGCTGCACCGTCTGCTGGCCGAGCATGCCCGCCTGATTGCCGCCCGTGTCGTGATTGTCGTCGCCGGGATGGAAGGCGCGCTGCCGAGCGTCATCGGCGGCCTGGTCGACGTCCCCGTGATTGCGGTCCCGACCAGCGTCGGCTACGGCGCCAGCTTCGGCGGGCTCACCGCGCTGCTGGCGATGCTGAACAGCTGTGCGAGCGGCATTTCGGTCGTCAACATCGACAACGGCTTCGGCGCCGCGGCCATCGCCAGCTCGATCAATCACTTACCCTGACTTTCCCGGTTTTTTCGTACTGACGCGGATCAAATTTCGCGTTTGTGAAGCCTTCCCGCCATCGGATATAGTTGACGATTGCCCTGTCGAGCCTGAAGCTCACGAATCTCAGCTGACAACCCGATGCACCCAGGCGCCCTCCGGGCCCTTGAATTCGATCGGATCGTCGACGCCGTGTGCCGGTACGCGCAAACGCCGCCGGGACGGGCGAAGCTCGCGCGTCTCGAACCGCTGACCGATGCGCACGCGGTGACGGGCGCGCTGGCGTCCACCGCGGAAACCGCGCGGTTCCTGTCGGAGAATCACGTCGGCCTGCAGGCGCCCGCGGATCTCGACGCGCTGCTCACGGGTCTCGCGGTCGAAGGCCGGGCGCTCGAGCCGCTCCACCTGCTCGGGCTTGCCGGGTTCCTGGCGTCGATCGAGTCGGCGTGCGCGGCGATTCGCCGGGCCCGCGCCGCCTTCCCCATCCTCCGCACGATTGCGGACAACGCGGCATCGTTCGATCACGAAATCGCGGACATCCGCAAGAAGATCGACCCGGGCGGCGAGGTGGTGGACGACGCGAGCCCGGAGCTGCGGAGCATTCGCGACCGGCTGCGCAAACAGCGCGCGCGGCTGCGCGGCACCCTCGAGTCGTACCTTCGTGGCAAGGACACCGCCAAGTACCTGCAGCAGCAGATCGTCACGGATCGCAACGGCCGCTACGTGCTCGTCGTGCGCAGCGAGCATCGATCCGCGATTCCCGGAATCGTCCACGGCAGCTCCGGCAGCGGCGCGAGCCTCTTTCTCGAGCCCCTCAGCACCGTCGAAATCAACAACGACATCGTCGCGCTCGAACAGCAGGAAGCCGAGGAGGTGCGGCGGATCCTGGTCGCGCTCGCGGACCGGTTCCGCCAGCGCGGATCCGATCTGCAGCGAACGCTCGAAGCAGCCACCGAGCTCGACATCCTGCAGGCGCGTGCGAGATTTTCGATCGCGGTCGACGGGATCAAGCCGGCAATTGCCGCCGACGGCCGCCTCGAGCTGCGCGGCGCGCGCCATCCGCTGCTGATTCCCGCGGTTCGCCGGCGACTGGACGACGACGCCGCTGACGCCGACGCGGAAGGTCCGAAGATCACGGAGACGTCGCCGGTGCCCGTCGATGTCCTGCTGATTCCGCCCGTCAAGGTTCTCGTGATCACGGGTCCGAACACCGGCGGCAAGACCGTCGCGTTGAAAACGGCGGGTCTGCTGTCGCTCATGGCACAGGCGGGCCTGCTCATCCCGGCGGCGGAGGGATCGCAGATACCCGTCTACAAATCGGTCTTCGCCGACATCGGCGACGAGCAATCGATCGCGGAGAGCCTGAGCACCTTCTCCGGCCACATCGCCAACATCGTGGCCATGGATCGTGCGCTCGCGCTGCCGGCGCTCGTCCTGCTCGATGAAGCTGGCGCCGGCACCGACCCGGTCGAAGGCGGCGCGCTGGCGATGGCGATGATCGAGCATTTCCGGCAGCGCGGCGCCGCCCTGATCGCGACGACGCACTACGACGCGTTGAAGTCGTACGCATCGACCACGGAGGGAGTCACTCCGGCCGGCTTTGGCTTCGATCCCGTGACGTTCGCGCCGACATATCGGCTCAATTACGGCGCGCCCGGGAGCAGCCTGGCGCTCGAGATCGCGACCAGGCTCGGCCTGCCGCCCTCGATCATCGACCAGGCGCGCGCGCACCGCAGCGAGCGCGAGACGCAGCTGGCGGATCACCTCGCGAAGGTCGAGCGCGACATGCAGGCGCTCGATCACGAACGGCGGCTCCTCGGCCGCGAGCGGGAGACGCTCGGCGAGCAGTCGGCCAAGCTGCACGCGCGAGAGCAGGAAATCAGGAATCGCGAGGAAACGTTCAGGCGCCGGCTCGACGAGCGCATCGACGAGCGGCTGCGCGATGCGCGGCGCGAGATCGACGCGGTGGTCGCCTCGCTGAAGGCACGGACCGACGCGCTGGTGACCGACGCGTCGCGGGGCGCGCGCCTGGTGACGACCGGCGACACCGGCGCCGCGCGCGCGGACGCGCGGGCCGCGCTCGACGCGATTGGGGAGCGCGTGCGGCGCGGCGAGCCGGCGTCCCCTTCTCCGCAGCCGGCTGCGGCGTCACCGGGTCAGCCGTCACGGGCGGCTGCCGTCGGCGATCGCGTGCTCGTTGGCGCGTTCGGCCTCGAAGGCATCGTCAAGGGCGTGAGCGGCCGCGAGGCGGAAGTCGACGTCAGGGGCAAACGTCTGCGCACCCGCCTCGACGAGCTTCGCGTCGTTGGCGGGGCGGCGCCGGCCCAGAAGCCGGCGCAGGTGCGCGTCAACGTCGAGCTCCAGCCGCGGGAAGGGTCGCTGACCGAATTGAACGTGATCGGCTGCAACGTCGACGAGGCGCTGTCCCGGGCGGAGCGGTTTCTCGACGAAGCGCTGCTCGGCGAGTTGCGGACGGTGCGGGTCATCCATGGTTACGGAACGGGCCAGCTGCGTCGTGCGATCGCGGGGTTCCTGCAGACACATCCGCTGGTTGCGACGTTCGCCTCCGCGCCCGCGGAACAGGGCGGCGGCGGGGTCACGGTTGTTGAACTGAAAGAGTAGGGGCCGGGGGCCAGGGGCCGGGGGCCGGAAATGGGATTGTTTCCACCATCGTTCGTCGACGACCTCAAGTCGCACGCCGACATCGTGCACGTGGTCACCGAGCGCGTGCCGTCGCTGAAGCGAAGCGGCGCGACGTGGAAGGGGTTGTGTCCCTTTCACGGCGAAAAAACGCCGTCGTTTCACGTGAACGGCGACAAAGGCCTGTTCTATTGCTTCGGCTGCGGTGTCGGCGGCGACGTGATCAAGTTCGTCGAGCTGTTCGACAAGGTCACGTTTCCGGAAGCTGTCCGTCAGCTCGCCGCGCGCGCCGGCCTGGCCGTCCCGGAATCCGAGGATGCACGACAGGACGCCGAGACGCAGCGCGAGCGCGACGCGCTGCTGAAGATCCATGACGTCGCGGCCGCATGGTTCAGGGAACAGCTTGCCGGGCCAATGGGAGCGGCGGCGCGCCGGCTGCTTGCCGACCGCGGCATGACGGCGGCGACGATCGAGCAGCTCGGGTTCGGCTATGCGCCGGCGTCACGCGAGGGGCTGAAAACGCATCTGATGAAGAAGGGCTTCCCGCCGGCGGTCGCGATCCGGAGCGGCCTGGTCGCCGAGCGCGAGCAGGGCGTGCTCGTCGATCGGTTCAGGAACCGGCTGATCATCCCGATCGCGCGCGATACGGGATCCGTAATCGCATTCGGGGGCCGGGCGATGGAGGCGGGGCAGCAGCCGAAGTACCTGAATTCTCCCGAGACGCCGATTTATGTCAAAGGAAGAACGATTTACGGGCTGCACTTGAGCAAGGCGGCGATTCAGAAAGCGCGGCATGCCGTGCTTGTCGAGGGGTATTTCGACGTGGCCCAGGCGCTGCAAGCGGGCATTACGAACGTGGTGGCCTCGTCCGGCACCGCGTTGACGTCCGCGCAGGCGCGCCTGCTGAAACGTTTTGCCGCCAGCGTCGTTCTGAGCTTTGATCCCGATGCGGCCGGCCAGGGGGCCGCGGCACGTACATCGGAGCTGCTCGTGGCGGAGGGGTTCAAGGTGAACGTGGCAATGCTCCCGGGGGGCGCCGATCCCGACACGTTCATCAGGAAGCACGGGGGCGCGGCGTATCAGTCGAGGCTCAAGTCGTCCCGGCCGTACCTGGAGTACCTGCTCGACCGGACCGCATCCGAACACGACTTCACGCAGGACGACAGCCGGCGCGAGTTCCTGGCCCGGATGCTGGGTGTAGCGGCGCGCATTCCGGACGCCGCCGGGCGTGACCAGTTTGCGGACAGGCTGGCGCACAAGGCGAGAATTACGGAAGAGGTGGTCCGGGCGGAGATTCGCAAGGCCGCCGTGCAGAAGCAGACGGCCGTCGCGGCGGTGGAACGGCGGACCGCGGCGGGCCGCCCGGCAAAACCGGCAGAATTGGGCCTGATTTGGGCGATTCTGCACCAGACCACGGCCGCCATCCCGCTGCTGGCCGAGCTCGAGCCGGGGGATCTTGAAGGGCTGGCGGCTGGGCCGATCCTTCAGCAGGCGCGATACCTGCAGGAATGGCCGGCCGGGACTTTACCGGAAGCGCTGATTCAGCGTCTAAACAGTGAAGAGGTCCGGCTGGTAGAGGAAGTCGGGAAGCAGAAGCAGTCGCCCGGCGATCCCGTGGAGTGCGTCCGGACGCTGAAACGCATGCGGTACGACCGCGAACGGGCGGCGGTTCAGCGCGAAATCGACCGGTTGCAGGAAGCCGGCGCAGCCCGGCACGACCAGGAAATCACGGCACTCTGGGATCGCAAGAAGGCGTTGCTCCAGCGCATCGAGGCCCTGATGGCGCCATGACTCGTCCGCTCGGTTTCGAGCGGATGCCGGCACGTACGGACACATAAACGGAAACGGTCTTTTTTCATAACGGGATGAAGGCATTGAAGCACGATAAGCACGAGCGCGGAGTTCAGGAGGACACGCCGTTGTCCATCGAAGAAAAGTACGATGAGGTCAGGCAACTCATCTCCATCGGCAAGGAGAAGGGATACCTGCTCTACGACGAGGTCAACGAGCTCCTCCCCGCCGACATCACTTCCTCCGACGAGCTCGACGATCTGTTCAGCACGTTCGGCAGCGCCGGTATCGAGGTCGTCGATTCCGAGAAGACCTACCGCGAAGACAAGCTGCTGGATCGCACCGGCGAAGGAGCGGAGGAGCTCGAGCTCGACCTGACGCCGGGCGCCCTCGACAAGACCAACGACCCGGTCCGCATGTATTTGCGCGAGATGGGCACGGTGCCGCTGCTGACGCGCGAGGGCGAAGTCGAAATCGCGAAGCGCATCGAGCGCGGGAAGCTGGCGGTCATCAAGTCGATTTCGCGCACGCCGACGACCGCGCACGCGATCATGCAGATGGGCGATCAGCTGAAGAACGACGAGCGCAGCATCCGCGAGCTGGTCATCTTCAACGACGAGGAGCTGACCGACGACAAGATCGAGGACCGCAAGCGCCAGGTGCTGCGGCAGATCGACGCCGTGCGCAAGGCGTGGCAGGCGCTCGAGAAGTGCAAGGAGAAGCTCGAAAAGACCCCGCGCGGCACGACCACCCGCGACAAGCGCAAGTACCGCCGCGTCCGCTGGGAAGCGCTGCGGGCGCGCGTCGAGCTGTCGCAGTTGATCCGCCGGATCGAGTTCACCGAGATCATCAAGCGCCGGCTGATCGATCAGATCAAGGACTCGGTCGAGGCGGTGATGCGGGTCCGCCGCGAAATCGATCACATCGAGCGGCAGGTGAATCCTCGCAACAACAAGAAGAGCAAGCTCAAGGAAGACGACAAGAAGAACCTGCTGAAGCGGCAGAAGGAGCTGAAGTCGCAGGTCAAGACGATGGCCGACGAGCTGGAGGAAACGCCCGACCAGCTGATGCGGACCCTCGAGACGATCTCGAGGGGCGAGATCCAGGCCGAACAGGCGAAGAAGGAGCTCGTCGAAGCCAACCTCCGCCTGGTCGTCTCGATCGCGAAGAAGTACACCAACCGCGGACTGCAGTTCCTCGACCTGATTCAGGAAGGCAACATCGGCCTGATGAAAGCGGTCGACAAGTTCGAGTACCGGCGCGGCTACAAGTTCTCGACCTACGCGACGTGGTGGATCCGTCAGGCGATCACCCGCGCGATTGCCGACCAGGCGCGGACGATCCGCATCCCGGTCCACATGATCGAGACGATCAACAAGCTGATTCGCACGTCGCGGGCGCTCGTCCAGGAGCTCGGCCGCGAGCCGACGTCGGAAGAGATCGCCAAGCGCATGGACATCCCGGTGTCGAAGGTGCGGAAGGTCCTGAAGATCGCGCAGGAGCCGATCTCGCTCGAAACGCCGATCGGCGAGGAAGAGGATTCGCATCTTGGCGACTTCATCGAGGATCGGCAGGTGGTGTCGCCGTCCGATGCGGTGATCAACCTGAACCTGAAGGAACAGACCGAATCGGTCCTGAAGACGCTGACGCCGCGCGAGGAGAAGGTCATCAAGATGCGGTTCGGCGTCGGCGACGGCAGCGAGCACACGCTCGAAGAGGTGGGCCAGAGCTTCGCGGTGACGCGCGAGCGCATCCGCCAGATCGAGGCGAAGGCGTTGCGCAAGCTGCGGCACCCGTCGCGGAGCCGGAAGCTGCGTGCGTTCCTCGAGGGAAGAACGTAAACTTATCCTCGGGCCCATAGCTCAGCGGTCAGAGCCGCCGGCTCATAACCGGCCTGTCCCAGGTTCGAATCCTGGTGGGCCCAGCCTTCGCCCCGCCGAGACTTGCGCGCGGGGGCTACGGCTCGGCAAGCCGTGTCCGCGCGTAATCGAGGCAACGCGAAGGCTGTCTCGCCGAAGCGCGAAGCGCGAAGGCGGACGACCAACGTTCGGTAACACCAAGCAATGAATGTGAACCTTGAACTCTGATCTCCAGCACCTCATTCAGCTCCAGGACCTCGAGATGACCGCCGAGCGGCTGCGGCGCCGGATCGGCGAGCTGCCGTCCGCGCAGGACGCGCTCGACCGCCGGGTTGCGGACGGCACCGCGATGGTGGCCGGCGTCAAGGAACGCATCGCCGCCAATCGCGCGGCCCGTCAGGAGATCGAGAAGGACCTCGCGGCGGTGCAGACGCGACTCAGCAAGTACAAAGACCAGCTGATGGCGGTGAAGACCAACAAGGAATACCAGGCGATGCAGACGGAGATCAGCGTCGCCGAACAGGCCGTGCGGTCGCAGGAAGATCGCCTGCTCGATCGCATGGAAGAAACCGACGCGCTCGCGACGGAGTTGAAGGCGGCGGAAGCGGCGCTGAAAGCGGAGCAGGCAGAGGTGGCGCGGGAAAAGAAGGGGCTCGAGGCCGAGCTTGGCCGCGATGAGCAGGAGCTGCAGCGTCTCGCCGAAGAGCGCGCGCGGGTTGCCGGCTTGCTCTCGCCGGCGGCGCTCGCGCTGTTCGAGCACGTCGCCCGACACCGCCGGGGACTCGCGCTCTCCGAGGCCCGCGAGGGCCACTGCACCCAGTGCCACGTGCGGTTGAGGCCTCAGGTCTACAACGAGGTCCGCCGCAACGAAGGTCTCCTTCAGTGCGAGAGCTGCTCGCGTATTCTCTACTTCCTGCCCTCCCCCGCCGCCAGCCCCGCTCCCCAAGCCTCCTGATCCTCGTCGCTCATGATCATCGCCTACATAGATGGAGGCGCCCGGGGCAATCCGGGGCCGGCCGGCTACGGTGTGCGGATTGAAAACGAAGCCGGCGAGATGATCGACGAGCTGCACGGCGCGCTCGGCATCGCCACCAACAACGTCGCCGAGTACAACGGCCTGCTCGCCGCGCTGCGGTGGGCGGTCGACCACGGAGAGCGCGAGGTGCACATTCGCGCCGACTCCGAGCTGCTCGTCAAGCAGATGCGCGGCGAGTACAAGGTCAAGCACCCCGGACTGCAGCCGCTCTACGTACGGGCCCGGCTGCTGGTCATGGAGCTTGGTGACGTGCGGTTCGCGCACGTCCGCCGCGAAAAGAACAAGGAGGCGGATCGCCTCTCCAATCTCGGCATGGACGAAGCGGAGCGGGTGCTGAAGGCGTCAGCGCCGGGATCTTCCTCGGCGGGCTGAAAAGTTGCTACTCGTCCCTGAGCGCCACGATCGGATCGACGCGGGTGGCGCGAACGGCGGGGAGCAGGCTGGCGGCGGCCGCCACGACCGTGATGAGCGCCGTCACGCCGGCGAGCGTCGCCGGATCGTTCGGGCTGACCTCGAAGAGCAGCGCCTTCATCAGCCGCGTCAGCATGAGTGCGGCGGCGAGGCCGGCCACGAGGCCGATGAGCGCGAGCGTCAGACCATGCGCCATGACGCTACCAAGGACGGTCTCGCGACCCGCGCCGAGCGCCATCCGGATTCCAATCTCTCGTCGGCGCTGCGTCACCAGATACGACAGCATGCCGTAGGTGCCGACCGCCGCGAGCAGCAGCGTGAGGGCCGCGAAGCCGCCGAACAGATGCATCAACATCCGCGGTTGCCGCAGCGATCCGCTGATCACGTCGTCCATTGGCCGGAGACCGATAACAGGGAGCGAGGGATCGGCGTCATGCACGACGCTCGTAACCGTCGGCTGCAGCGTTGCCATCGGCAGACGGCTCCGCACGACGACGTTCATGGCTCCGTTCTCAGTGGTTGAGCGCAGGATCGAGTTCAGCGCCGGCAAGGCCGGAAAGACCTGCGGAAGATGCTCGAGCAGGAAATACAGCTCGGTGCCGGTTGCTCGATCGACACCGCCCTGCTTGACATCCTTCGCCACGCCAATGACTGTCACCCACGGCGTCGTGTCGCCGAACCGCGGCCTCACGCGCCGGCCGATCGGGTCGAGGTCTTTCCAGAAGGTGCGGGCAAACGTCTCGTTGACGACCGCCACGGGGGCGCCGGTGCGGTCGCCCTCCCGGAATGCGCGGCCTCGCACGATCGGAATTCGCATCGCTTCGAAATAGCCCGCCGTGACCGTCTGGTAGAAGTCGACGACGTCCAACTCGTCCGGCCGCGGCGTATAGTCTTCGACATCTGTTCCGAAGGCGTTGGCCTGACGCTGCGGCGGGAGCCCGGACACGATCGATACGTTCTCGACGCCCGGCATCGCGCCCAATCGATCGACCAAACGCTGATAGACCTGCACTTGCCGATCGAATGTCGAGTACGTGGCCGCCGGGAGCGCCACACCGAATGCCACAAGCCGTGATCGGTCGAATCCCGCGTCGACGTTCATCAGGTTCAGAACCGTCCGCATCATCAGCCCGGCACCCACCACCAACACAACCGCGAGCGCCACTTCCCCGGCCACGAGCGCGCTGCGCACGCGCCGGGCGCTCGTGGCGCCGCGCGTCCCGGCATCCTTCAGCAGCCGCCCGAGGCCGGCAGCTGGCACCTGCAGCAGCGGAACAAGCCCGAACCCCACGCCGGTCAGGACGCACACGAGCATCGTGAACCCGAGAACTGCTGGATCCACGGCTACGTCGGCGACACGGGGAAGACCGTCTGGATAGGCGACGCGTAGGGTGCGTACGCCCGCTCGGGCCAGGCCAAGGCCGAGCGCCGCGCCGAGCAGCGACAACACGAGACCTTCCGCGATGAACTGGCGGAGCAGCCTCCCCGGACTCGCGCCCAGCGCCCTGCGCACCGCGAGCTCTGGCCGTCGGGCGTCGGCGCGCGCCAGCAGGAGGTTGGCGAGATTGGCGCACGCGACGAGCAGCACGAGTCCTACGGCGGCCTGCAGCAGCCAGAGGACGCGTCGCGCGGAGCCTACGATCTCGTCCTGCAGCGGTTCCATCTGCATCACGTGCTCACCAGGGGTGAACACGTGTCCGCTCGCGCCAACGCGCTCACCCCAGCTCGCGACAAGCGACGCGAGCTCCGCTTCGGCCTGCATCGGTGTCACGCCATCCTTCAAACGTCCCAGGACCGAAAGAAAGTGACTCGCACGATATTGGCGGATGGCAGGAGCGAGCTGGAGGGGCACCCACAACTCAACCTGGCGGTCCATGAGGTCGAAGCCGGCCGGCATGATGCCGATCACTTCCCGCGTCACGCCGTCGACTTCAATCGTCCGGCCCACCAGGTCCTCGCGCGCGCCGAACGCCGATTGCCACAGGTCGTGGGACAGCATGACGAGCGCCGGACCGCCGGCGCGCGTCTCCTCGCGTCGGAACCACCGTCCGTGCTCGGGTTGAACGGCGAGCGCCTCGAGCAACTCGGCATTCACCGCCGCCCGCGTGACACGCCGCGGCTGATCGCGTGCGGCCAGATTCACGTCGCCGATGACGAATGCACCGACAACGGAGAAGGAGTGATTGATTTCCGTGAACTCCCAGTATTCCGCCGGCGACAGGCTGCTCTGGCCGCCGTCTCCGCGCCCGAACCGCGTCGTCAGGAACTGGAGCTGCTCCGGTTCGGGATAGCCGAGTGGCTGCAAGATCACCGCGTTGACGACGGAGAAGATGGCCGTGCTCGGGCCGATGCCGAAGGCGAGCGTCAGTACTCCGACGATTGTGAATCCGGGGCTCTTGCGGATTGTGCGGAAGGCGTAGCGAACGTCCTGGACGATCTCGTCGAGCCAACGCCGCGTCCACACGGCTCGCGCATCCTCTTGTGTGCGCGCCACGTTTCCATCGTCTCGACCCTTCTTCATGCCAGCCTCAATGGCCAGCTGACGCCGGCCTTCTAACCCCCTTCTCACATTGGATCTGCTCCCACTTCGACGTGACGCAGCCGCAAAGGGTTGCGTCGAGTGGCCCGCAGCGCCTCAGTCGGGTCGATGCGAATGGCGCGCCGGGCGGGTCAGGCCAGCACGGCCAGTCCTCATTGCGAACACCTGATCACGCCGAGCATCCGCCCCGCGGCCGCGCCCGCCGCTCGGTACGAGTGCATGATCGCCGCGTGCGTCTTCGTGCAGATCCCCGCGACGTGAATGTTCGCTCGTGAAACGCCTGCTGCCGCGAGCTGATCGACGTTGGCCTGCCACAGATCGAGCATCGGCCGGCCGCGCGGGCCGTCCGAAAACCATCGGCCCACGGTCACGTCATCGTGTCCCGCCTGCCTGAACGCCTCGACGACTTCAGGACCGACCTCTCCACAACACGCCCCCAGACAGGGGCCGATAGCCGCAACGAGATCGGCGGGGTCCGTGCCGAACTCGCGCTGCATCGACCGGACGGCGGCGGCGGCAGCCGATTGCACGGTGCCGCGCCAGCCGGCGTGTGCCGCGCCAACCGCGCCCGTGCGCATGTCGGCCATCAGGATCGGCGCGCAGTCAGCGACACGCACTCCGATTGCCGACCCGGGATCGTCGCTGACGATGATGTCTGCCTCGGGCATCGTCCACTCAAACGGGCCAGCCCTGAGCTTGTCGAAGGGGCGGCGCACCACTGCTGCCGCGGCGCCATGCACCTGCCGAATCAGGAGCACATCGCTCCGGCTGACGCCCAGCGCTCCGGCGACTGCATCCCACTCGGCGGCGTCGTCGCGCAACTGCAGGTTCCCGGTGGTGAACAGGTGTTGCGCAAACGGCTCGAGCGGTACGCAGCGGAGCGCCGGTCCCCAGGGCGCTTGCGTCCACTCGAATCCGCGGTTAGGCTGGGGCTGGATCATGAACATTCTCGCGATCGGTCTCGACGCAACGGACATCCCGCGCGTGAAGGACGTGTTCGAACGCTACGGTCAGCGCTTCCTTCAGCGGATTTTCACCGAGGGTGAAATTGCATATTGTACGCGGCGCCGCAATCCCGTACCGCATCTGGCCGGCCGGTTTGCCGTCAAGGAGGCGACGATGAAGGCGCTCGGGACCGGGCGATCGCAGGGCGTGCTCTGGCGCGACATCGAGGTCGTGCGCCGCGGCGGTCCGCCGAAGCTGCATCTGCACGGCGGCGCGCTTCGGCGCGCGGAAAAGCTCAAGGTCCGCGATTCGCTCGTCACCATCACGCACTCGGACGCGCTGGCGCTCGCGCAGGTGATCCTGCTCGGCGACTGACCTGCAACGCCGGTTGACGTTTCTCCCGCCCTGTCCCCACCCAGCCGGTTCGGCTCGCTCGATCGGACGCTGAAAGTCCCGCGTCCGCCGTCGCTTGCGAAGACGACGGCAGTTCCGCGCGCGGCTGGCCGGACCATTGCTGTTCCTCGAGCCGAGGAGCGCAACCGTGATCATCAAGATTGTGAAGAACGACAAGGGCAATCCGCCTGGCAAGCTCGCGGACGCCGAACTGCATTTCACCAGCGGGCCGCTCGAAGGCCTCAAGCTGATTGGCTTCGGGGTGTGGGAGCGCAAGACCGGCAACGGCCGCAACGTCACGTTTCCCGCGCGGCAGTACCTCGGTCAACGGCGAGCGGCGCAGCTTCGCGCTGCTGCGGCCGGTCACCGATACGACGGCGCAGGATCGGATTCGCGATCTGGTGCTGCAGGCGTACGCGGAGCACGAGGCGGAAGAAGCGGTGGCTTCCTAGCCCTGAGCGAGCGCAGCGAGTCGAAGGGAGCGAGCGAACGCGAGTCGAGGGCTTATTCGAGCACCGGCAGGAGCTTCAGATTCTCCTTCTGCCGCTTGGGCGGAAGCGTCCACTCCTCGCGGAGACCTTTCTGAAACTCGTTCTGGAAGAACGTCGCCTTCATCCCGCCGTCGATGATGTCCCACGGGAGTACGGCGTCCTTCGATCGATCGCGGAAGATGTAGAAATCGGCGTCGAGCCCGGTTTCGGCGGCGGCCGCGCGCCACTGGCCGCCGTTGCGCTCGGCCGCTTCGATGGTGTCGGCGACGCGCCGATCGCCGAGCGACAGCAGCGCCTGGTAGTAGGAATGGCGCTCGGACTTGATGCTGAAGTAGACGTTGTCGATCCCGGCCAGCAGCTGGCGCAGCCGCTTCGCCTTGCGATCGGTGATCGCCGGATCCTCCATCGGGATCCACTGGTATGCGGTGCCGGGTTTCGGGATCAGCGGGTTGACGCTGCCGACGATGCGTCCGACGTGGCCGCGGGGGCGGGCATGCTTCATCATGACGTCGCGCATCTGGACGGTCAGATCCCGTATGGCGGTGAGATCCTCGTCGGTTTCCGTCGGCAGGCCGATCATGTAATACAGCTTCAGGTTGTCGATGCCGTTCCTGAAGATCACGTCGGCGGCCTCGAGGATCTCGTCGTTGGTCACCGTCTTGTTGATCACGCGCCGCAGGCGATCCGATCCGGTCTCGGGCGCGATGGTGATCGAGCGCTCGCCGCTTTGCTTCAGCAACTGGACGATCGGTTCCGTCAGATCGTCGAGCCGCAGCGAGGCGGGGCTGATCGAGTAGCCCATCTCGAGGAGGCTGCGCAGGATCCGCTCGATCTCGGGGTGATCGCACAGCGCGATCGAGACGAGCCCGGCCTTCGAGGAATAGCGCCGCGCCTCGGCGGCCAGCTCCAGGATGCGATCGGCGGAAAAGGCGCGCACTGGCAGGTAGTTGTAGCCGGCCCAACAGAAGCGGCACAAGTTGGCGCAGCCGCGGACGACTTCGATCAGGAAGCGCGAGCCGAATTCCGTATCGGGCGTGAAGATCGATGTCGCCGGAGGGTCGAGCTTGTCGGCGCTCCGTACTGCGGCCTTGCGGACCACCGGCGGCGCGCCGCTGCCGGTGCGAGGCTCGAATGCGGCGATCGTTCCGTCCGCAGCGTGCCGGACGTCGTAGAACGACGGCACGTAGAAGCCGCGCCGCGGCGCCAGCTGGGTCAGCTGATCCGCCCGGTCGGAGGTTTCGCGCATCACGCTGACGAGGTCAGGGACGAGCACTTCCCCTTCGCCCGCCGCGATCACGTCCGCGAACAGCGCGAGCGGCTCCGGGTTCACGAAGGTCACGGCGCCGCCGATCACGACGAGCGGGTCGCGCGGCGAGCGATCGGCGGCTCTCGGGGCGACCTTCGCCAGGCGCAGCATGCTCACGACGTTCGTGTAGTCCCACTCGAACGACACGGAAAATGCGAGCACGTCGAACTCGCCGACCGGCGTCTGCGACTCGAGGGTCAGCAGCGGGGCGCCGGACGCGACCTGCTCCCGCAGCTCCTGCTTCGGCGGCAGGAACACGCGCTCGCACACTACCTCGTCGATCTGGTTGAACAGTCGATACACGGTCTGGAAGCCGAGGCTCGACATGCCCACGTAATAGGTGTTCGGGAACGCGAGCACGACACGAAGACGCCCCCCGTGCGGTTTTTGCACGTAGCCGGTTTCGCGGGCGAGCGTCTCACGCGCGCGATCGCGTAGTTGCCAGATCTTCATGTAGGAGACGAACGGACTATGACGGCGTGGAACGGAAGCCCGGCCCTGAGCGAGCACCGCGAGCCGAAGGGCCCTGTTCGCGCCGTTCCGCTGACGCGGCGGCGGTCGCGCGTGCCGTGGATCTATTCAGTTTACCATGCGCGCGGCGGGCGAGGAGGGAGCCGGGCGGGAGTCAACTCCCGAATCCCAAATCCCAAACCCCAGATAGATCAGGACAATTGGGATTTGGGATTTGAGGATTTGGGAATTGACGAGACTCATCCCTCGCTTTGACGCCGCAGGAACGCCGGCACGTCGAGCGGCGAGACCGGCTCGAACTCTGCGCCCGGGCTCATCGATTCGCCTTCCGCCTCTGCCTTTGGCGGAGTCATCGGCAGATCGAGCACGGGCCGCCGCGAGAAGCTCATGCGCGACCCGCCGGCCGCCGCCACTGCGACACGCTCGGTCGATTCCTGCTTCCAGTTCGCATACGACTGGAGATCCACCGGCGTCGCCGTCGCCGCGGGCGTGACCGCCTTCGACGCGGCCGGCCGATCGAAGCCGGTCGCGATCACGGTGATCTTCACGCGGCCTTCCATCTTCGGATCGACGACCGCGCCGAAGATGATGTTCGCCTCCTCGTGCGCCGCTTCCTGGATGATCGCGGAGGCTTCGCTCACCTCGATCAACGACAGGTCCGGGCCGCCGGTGACGTTGATGATCACGCCGCGGGCGCCTTTCACCGACGCGTCCTCGAGCAGCGGGCTCGAGATCGCCGCGTTGGCGGCGAGCATCGCGCGGCTCTCACCCTCGGCGAGGCCGGTGCCCATGATCGCGAGGCCCATGCCGGACATGATCGTCTTCACGTCCGCGAAGTCCAGGTTGATCATGCCGGGCACCAGGATGAGATCCGAGATGCCCTGGATCGCCTGTCTCAGCACGTCGTCCGCGGACGTGAACGCATCGTTCAGCGTCGTCGACCGGACGATCGTGGCGAGCAGCCGTTCGTTGGGGATCGTGATCACCGTATCGACCGACTGTCGGAGCTCCTCGAGTCCGCGCTCGGCCTGAACCTGGCGGTTCTTGCCTTCGAACCGGAACGGCTTGGTCACGACGGCGATCGTCAGCGCGCCGAGCTCGCTGGCGAGGCTGGCAATCACCGGGGCCGCGCCCGTGCCGGTCCCGCCGCCAAGACCGGTGGTCACGAAGACCATGTCCGCGCCGTCGAGCGCCTCGATCAGCTTCTCGGTGTCCTCGAGCGCCGCCTGCCGCCCGACGTTCGGATCGGCGCCGGCGCCGAGTCCCTTGGTGAGCTTCGCGCCGATCTGCAGTTTCACCGGCGCCGCGTTCAGTTTCAGCGCCTGCAGGTCCGTGTTGGCGACGATGAATTCGACGCCGTCAAGCCCTGCCGACACCATGCGGTTGACGGCGTTGCTGCCGCCTCCGCCGACGCCGACGACCTTGATGCGCGCGCCGGTGCGTGTTTCCTCGTCGAGCTTCAGCCGCAGCGTGGACGCATCGATGTCTCCCAGCGTCCGGTTTCGCTTATCAGCCATTTCCAGGTACCCCCTTGTTCCAGCGTTGTCGAACCCAACCGCGAGCGCGTGCGCTCGCGAGTGAACCCCGTCGTCTCAGAAAAATTCTCGGAAGAGTGTCTTCAGCCGGCCGGCGACCCGGCCGAACGCGCCGGCGCCCGTTGGCCGCACCGGCTCTGCAATCTGATTGCGATGCGCATACATCACCAGGCCGACGGCGGTCGCGAACGCCGGGCTGTTGACGTGATCCGCGAGCCCGCCGACGCCCGCCGGCGCGCCGCGCCGGATTGGCAGATCGAAAATCTGCTCGGCGATCTCCGCCATCCCTTCGAGCATCGCGCCGCCGCCGGTGAGGACGATGCCGGAGTTCAGCGACTTCTCGAACCCCGCGCGCCGGATCTCGTCCCACAACAGGTGGAAGATTTCCTCGGCCCGTGGCTGCAGGATTTCCGAGAGAATCCGCCGTGCCATCACGCGCGGCTTCCGCCCGCCGACCGAGGCGACTTCCATCGTCTCGTCCTCGTCGACCATCGCCGAGAGCGCGCACCCGCAGCGGCGCTTGATCTTCTCCGCGTCGGGAATCGGCGTGCGGAGCCCGACCGCGATGTCGTTGGTGAAGTGATCGCCGCCGACCGCCACCACACCGGTGTGCCAGAGGCTGCCCCGCTCGAAGATCGCGAAGTCGGTCGTGCCGCCGCCGATGTCGACGAGCGCGACGCCAAGCTCCCGTTCGTCCTGCGTCAGCACCGACTCGCTCGCCGCCAGCTGCTCGAGCACGGTGTCGACCACCGCGACCCCGGCGCGATTGACGCAGGCGACGATGTTCTGGGTCGACGAGGCGCTGCCGGTGACGACGTGGACGTTGACTTCGAGCCGCGCGCCCGTCATGCCGACCGGGGCGCCGATGCCGTCCTGCTCGTCGACGACGAAGTCCTGCGGCAGGACGTGGAGGATCTCGCGCCCGCTCGGCAGCGCGACCGCCTTCGCCGCGTCGATCGCGCGGCGGACGTCCTCGCGCGTGATCTCGCGGTTCTTGCCGGCCACCGCGACCACCCCTCTGCTGTTGAACGCCTTGACGTGGGCGCCCGACAGGCCGAGGTGCACCGAATCGATCTCGACGCCCGCCGTCAGCTCGGCCTCGTCGATCGCCTTTTTGATCGACTCGACGGCGGCTTCGAGGTTGACGACGACGCCGCGCCTGATGCCGCGCGAATCGGCCAGCCCGATGCCGATGATGTCGAGGCTTCCTTCCTCTGTGGTCTCGCCGACGATGGCCGTGATCTTGGCCGTCCCGACGTCGAGCCCCACGAGGTACCGCTCTTTGCGTGCCACTCGTCTCCCCCTAGCCCGTTCGCCGGCTTCGGCCGGCCCCTGCCGGCGACGCCGGCTTCCCGTCCCGCTGCTTCACGTAGACGCGCTCCCCATAACGCAGATCCACGTAGTCGATTTCCGCGACCTGGTCCCTCAATGCGGATGCGACCTCGATGTACGACTGCAGCCGCTCGCGGAACTGGTCCTCGCCGAGGTACAGCCACGCTGGATCGTCGTCGAGCAGCACCATCGCGTTGTGCACGTCGGCGACGTCGATCTGCGACAGCCGGCTGGCGAGCTTCGCGTTCGGCGCGACCGCGTCGATCACCCGTGCGGCGAGCTGCGCGCGGGCGCGATCGATTGACGGCCGGCCGTTGCGCGGCGCCTGCACGAGACCGTCGATGATCGGCAGATCGAACGACGAATACTGCGGGCCGTACTCGTCGATCGCCGTGCCCTCGCGATCGATGAGAAAGAGCTGGTTGCCGAGACGGCTGATGCCGAACGGGCGCCGCTCGACCACGGTGATTTCAATCGTCGACGGGAGCACCCGTCTCAGCGACACCTCGGCGACCCACGGCGAATCGAGAATGCGCTGGCGATATTTCGCGAGGTCCGCGGTGATGATGTTGGTGCCATACAGCCCGTGGACGAGCTGCTGGACCTCGCCGGCGGACAGCCGGACCGTTCCTCGCACGGTGACCTTGCTCACCTGCAGCACGGACGCGTTCAGCACGAGCGACAAGGCGGTGTACATCGCGTAGACGACGAGCAGCATGACGACGAACGCTCTGGCGATGCGCCACGAGAACCAGTGGCGCTTCGTCTTCCGCTTGCCGGGCTTCACCCGCGCGCGGCGGAAGTTCTTTTCTGCCGGCGCCTTCACGCCCACGTCTGCCGTCCTTCCGGCGGCGCCGGCTGCCCGCGTCGCAGCGCGGCGAGAATGCGGTCGGCGACCGTGGTGATGGAACCCGCGCCGAGCGTGATCACGAGATCTCCGCTGCGAACCATCGACGCAACCCGTTCCGGCAGCTCGTCAATCCCCTTGACGACCGCGACGCGATCGGGCGCGACGGCGCGCACGGCGTCGGCGAGCGCCTCGATGGTGACGCCGGCGATCGGCGGCTCCCCGGCCGGATAGATGTCTGTGAGGACGATGCGATCCGCGGCGCGCAGCGCGTTCGCGAACTCGGGCATCAGCTGCTCGGTCCTCGTGTAGCGATGCGGCTGGAACACCACGATCACCCGGCGGTCGATTCCCGCGCGCGCCGCCGCAATCACCGCGGCGATTTCGGTCGGATGATGGCCGTAATCGTCGACCACCATCACGCCGCGCTCCTCGCCGCGCAGCTGGAAGCGGCGCTCGGCGCCTCTGAACTCGCCAAGCGCCGACGCAATCCGGGCGAACGGCACACCCAGCTCGTGCGCCACCGCAACCGCGGCAAGCGCGTTCAGCATGTTGTGGCGTCCCGGTACATTCAGATGAAGCTCGCCGAGCCTCTCCTCGTCGCCGCCCACCCCGCGCAGCGTGACCGTCGCGCGCGACGCAAACGCTTCGAGCGCCAGGCCGGACCCGATGATCCGCGCGCCCGAGATGCCGTCCTGCTGCGCGAAGCCGTAGCCAATCACCCGCCGCGTGATTCTCGGCACGATCGTCCGCACCGGCTCGTCGTCGACGCAGGCCACCACGGCGCCGTAGAACGGCACCTCGTTGGCGAAATCGACGAAGGCCTGCTGCAGGTTCTCCCACGTGCCGTAGCTCTCCATGTGCTCGCGATCGAGGTTCGTGATCACCGCAATCGCCGGCGACAGCTTCAGGAACGAGCGGTCGCTCTCGTCCGCCTCGACAACCATGAACTCACCGCGTCCGAGACGTGCGTTGCTGCCGAATGCGCTCAGCCGGCCGCCGATGACGGCGGTTGGATCCAGTCCGGCTCGCTCGAGCACGAGCGCAATCATCGAGGTCGACGTGGTCTTGCCGTGGGCGCCGGCGACGGCGATGCCGTAGCGCAGCCGCATCAGCTCGGCGAGCATCTCGGCCCGCGGGATCACCGGGATGCGGCGGCGCATCGCTTCCGCGACTTCGGGATTGTCGCGGCGGATCGCCGAGGACACGACCACCACGTCCGCTGTCCCGACGTTGTCCGCCTGATGGCCAATGAACACGCGTGCACCCAGTTTCTCGAGCCGGTCGGTCACGTCCGACCGCTTCGCATCGGATCCGCTGACTTCGTAATCGAGATTGGCGAGCAGCTCCGCGATTCCGCTCATGCCGATGCCGCCAATCCCCACGAAATGGATGCGCCTGGTTCTGCCGAGCATCAAGCCGCTTCCACGAGCTCGAACACCCGATCGACGATCGCCCGCGCGGCGTCGGGCCGCGCGAACCGCCGCGCCGCCGCCGACATCGCCTGCAGGCGGCCGCTGTCCGCGACCAGGCGTTCGACCCGCTCGGCAAGCGACGCGCCGGTCAGATCCTTCTGTTCGATCATTTCCGCCGCCCCGCCGGCGACCAGCACCTCGGCGTTCTTCCGCTGGTGATCGTCGGCCGCCGTGGGCAGCGGCACGAGCACCGCCGGCACGCCGGCGGCGGTCAGTTCCGCCAGCGTCGTCGCGCCGGCCCGGCAGACGACGAGGTCGGCGTTCTTCATTTCGCGATCCATGGCGAACAGAAACGGTTCCACGCGGGCCTCGAGCCCGGCGCGGCGGTAGCCGTCCCTGACGTGTTCCAGATCGCGTTCTCCTGTCTGATGCGTGATTGCCATCCCGCCAGGGTGGGCTGCCAGCCTCGGCGCCGCCTCCACCATGGCCATGTTGATCGCGTGCGCGCCCTGGGAGCCGCCAAAGATCAGAATCCTCGGCGGCCCGATCGTGGGAGCCGCGGGCGAAGGTTCAAAGAACTCGGACCGAACCGGGTTGCCTGTGACAAATCCCCTCCTGCCGAAGTAGCCGATCGTCGACTCGTAGGTGACCGCCGCCGCGCTGACGAACCGCGCGAGGATCCGGTTCGTCAGGCCGGGCACCGCGTTCTGCTCGAGCAGCAGCGTGGGGACGCCCCGCAGCGCTGCCGCCAGAACCACCGGCCCCGAGCTGTATCCGCCGACGCCAACGACGACGCTGGGCCGCCGGCGGGAGATGATCCGCCACGCATCGACACCGCTGAGGGGCAGCAGCGACAGCCCGCGGGCGAGCGCCGCGGGCGACATGCCCTTCAGGCCGCTGCTGCGGAGCAGATCGAGTTGAAATCCCTCGCGCGGTATCACGCGCGCCTCCATGCCTTTTGCCGTTCCCGCAAACGTCACGTCCGTATCGGGCCGTCGCCGCAGGATTTCTCTCGCCACCGCGACCCCCGGAAACAGGTGTCCGCCGGTGCCGCCGCCGGCAATCACGACGCGGATCGAGGTCATGCGCCCGGCGCATTCGGCGTCGGCAGACTGGTCGTCACCACGTGCGCCGGCGACGCATGCTGCGAAATGTTCAGCAGGATCCCCATGCCCACCATGTTGATGAGCAGCGACGATCCGCCGGCGCTGACGAATGGCAGCGGGATGCCCTTGGTCGGCAGCAGGCCGAGCACGACGCTGATGTTCAGGAGTGCCTGGAACGCCATCATCGTCGTCAGGCCGATCGCCATGAACGCGCCGAACTGATCGGGGGCGCGCATCGACGCGCGCAGCCCGCGCCAGGTGATGACGCAGAAGCACCCGACGACGACCGTCGCGCCGATGAACCCGAGCTCCTCGGCAATCACCGCGTAGATGAAGTCGTTGTGCGGCTCCGGCAGGTAGAACAGCTTCTGCATGCCGCCCATCAGCCCGCGGCCGAGAATGCCGCCGGTGCCGACGGCAATCATCGACTGGATCATCTGGTGCCCCTTGCCGAGCGGGTCGCTCCAGGGATCGAGAAACGCTTCGACACGGCGCCAGCGATATTCCGAACCGGCCAGCAGGAGGTAGAGCGCGGGAACCGACGCGACGAACAGGCCGGCGAGGTAGCTGTAGTTGAGCCCGGCGGCGAAGACCATCACCGAGCCGATCATCGCGATCGAAAACGCCGTGCCGAGATCCGGCTGCAGCAGAATCAGCGCCACGGTTCCGCCCAGGACGACCCCGATCGGCAGCAGCGAATGCGAGACATCGTCGATGCGATGCATGCGCCGCTCGAGCACGGCGGCGGTGAAGATGATGATGGCGAGCTTCGCCAGCTCGGACGGTTGAACGCCGATGCCGCTGGTGACCGACAGCCACCGGGTCGCGCCATTGCGCTTGATCCCGAAGAGCACGGCGATGAGTGCGAGCGTGACGACACCCAGGAGCGTCCAGATCACCGCCGGATCGCGATAGGTGCGGTAGTCGATCCGCATGACGATCGGCAGCGCGCAGAGTCCGATCAGCACCCAGACCGCCTGCTTCACCAGGAAGTAATGCGGGTCGTGCATCTTCTCCATCGCCAGGACGGCCGACGCGCTGTACACCATGACGACGCTCGTGCAGACGAGCAGCAGGGTGGCGCCGAACAGCAGCTTGTCGGATTTCAGCTTTCTTGCCATACTTCGCGATTCACGCGGCTAAAGGTTCGGTGAACCTCGGCCGAAACAAACGAACGTCGTGCGACAGTGCGCGCCGTTCGCGGCGCACCGCAGGATCCCGCGCGTGCGCATTTCTGCACTGCATGGGCGCGCGAGCAGTCAGCAGTCATCAGCCGATCGCGGGTCAAGACACCATCCTCGCAGACCGGGGCAGCCTGCGTTCCCAGCGGACGGTTCTTCACCGCAGCCATCGGACTGATGACTGCTCACTGCTCACGCGTTGAGTTCCATTCCTCCCCTAACCGCCGGACTTCCTGTTTGAACACCCGCCCGCGATCCGCGTAGTCGCGGAACATGTCGAAGCTCGCGCACGCCGGCGCGAGCACGACCGTGCTGCCGGGCGACGCCGACGCGAACGCGGTCCGCACCGCGGCCGACATGTCCGCCGCGTCGTGGACCCGCACCGAATCCGCCAGCGACTCCCGAATCAGCGGACGCGCCTCTCCGATCGCGACCACCGTCGCCCGCCGGGCGCGCAATGCCGCCGCGAGATCGGTGAAATCCCCGCCCTTGAACCGGCCGCCCAACACCACGACGAGCCCTTCGCCGAAGCTCTCGATCGCCCGGCGCGCCGCCTCGATGTTGGTGGCCTTCGAATCGTTCACGAACCGGACGCCGCCGAACTCGGCCACCAGTTCCAGCGCATGCTCGAGGCCGGTGAACCCTTCGACCGCCCGCGTCATCGCGTCGGGCGTCACGCCGGCGAGCGACGACACCGCCGCGGCGGCGAGCACGTCCGCCACCAGATGGCGGCCGAGCAGCTTCACCGCCGAGAGCGGGATCAGCGGATCTTCCGCGCCGCGCCGACGCCTGACGATGGTGTCCGCCGACAGCGCGATGTCCGCCGCCGGATCGCCGGCGAGCGAGAACAGCACGCGCTTCGAAGGAATGCCGTCCGCGAGCGACAGCGCCTCGACGTCGTCGGCGTTGAGCACCGCCCAGTCGGTGTCGGTCTGGTTCGCGAAGATGCGGCTCTTCGCGTCCGCGTACTCCGCCACGCTGGCGTGCCGATCGAGATGGTCCGGCGAAAAGTTCAGCAGCACCGCGATCCACGGCTTGAAGGTCTCGATGCTCTCCAGCTGGAAGCTGCTCGCTTCGACCACGTGAATCGTGTCGTCGGTCGACAGATCGACCTGCGCGCTGAGCGCCTGGCCGATGTTCCCGCCGACGAGCACGCGATGGCCGCCGGCTTCGAGCATCCGGCCGGTCAGCGTGGTCGTCGTCGACTTGCCCTTCGTGCCGGTAATCGCCACCACCTTGCCGCGCAGCCACCGCGACGCGAGCTCGAGCTCGCCGATGACGGGGATCCCCGCCTGGCGCGCGCGCTCGATCACCGGCTGTCGCGACGGTACGCCGGGACTGAGGACGACGAGATCCGCTTCGGTGAACGTCGCGTCGCGATGGCCGCCGAGCTCCAGCGTCACACCAGAGGCGCGCAGCTCGTCCGCCTGCTCGAGGCTCTCGCGCACGTCCGTCAGCGTCACCGTCGCGCCTCGGCGCACCAGCAGCTCCGCGGCGGCAATGCCGCTCCGCGCCGCACCCACGACGGTGACGCGCTTGCCACGCACGGAGAAGGCGGTGGTTTCCGTCATCTGAGCTTCAACGTCGCGAGACTGAAGAGCGCGAAGATGATCGCGACGATCAGGAACCGGGTGATGACCTTCGGCTCGCTCCAGCCAATCAGCTCGAAATGATGATGGAGCGGCGCCATGCGGAACACGCGCTTGCCTGTGGTCTTGAACGAAGCGACCTGGATGATCACCGACAGCGCTTCGAGCACGAACACGCCGGCGACCATCGGCAGCAGCAGCTCCTGCTTGATGACCAGGGCGACGGTGCCCAGCGCGCCGCCGAGCGCGAGCGACCCGACGTCGCCCATGAAGATTTCAGCGGGATAGCAGTTGTACCAGAGGAACGCGAGGCTCGCCCCCACCAGCGCGCCGCAGAACACCGTCACCTCGGCGGCGAGCGAGTTGAGCTTGACCAGCTGCAGGTAGTCGGCAAAGACGACGTGCGTCGACACGTAGGCGAGCGCCGTGAACGCTGCCGCCGAAACCGCGAACACGCTGATCGCGAGCCCGTCAAGGCCGTCAGTCAGGTTCACCATGTTGGTGGAGCCGACCAGCACGATCATCGCGAAGACGACGTAGAACCAGCCGAGATCCGGAATCAGGCCCTTGAAGAACGGAAAGATCAGCCGCGTATTGAACAACTGGAACTGGTTCGCAAAGACGAGCGAGTGCGATGCCGAGCAGCAGCCCGACAAAGGCCTGCCAGAACATCTTGTAGCGCGGCCGCAGCCCGTGATGCGTGCGCCGTACGATCTTGAGATAGTCGTCGGCAAAGCCAATCGCGCCGAAAGCGGTCGTCGACACCATCGTGACCCAGATGAACGGGTTCGCGAGGTTCGCCCAGATCAGCGTCGGCACGAGCACCGATGTCAGGATCAACAGGCCGCCCATCGTCGGCGTCCCAGCCTTGGTGCGGTGCGTCGCCGGACCTTCCTGGCGGATCACCTGCCCGATCTGGAACTCGCGCAGCTTGCGGATCATCCACGGGCCGAAAAACAGACCGATGGCAAGCGCCGTGAGGCTGGCCGCAGCGGTACGGAACGTGATGTAGCGCGTCACGTTCAGCACCGGCCAGTACGGCGACAGGTGGTGGAGGTGGTACAGCATCAGGCGAACTCCGCCTTGAGACGCTCCACCACGAAGTCCGTCCCGATCCCGCGCGAGCCCTTCACCAGCACGAGATCGCCGGGGCGCACGCGCGCCGCCACAACGTCCGCGGCTTCCTGCTTCGTCGCTACGTGAAGCACGTTTGCGGCGGTCATCCCCGCCGCGACGGCTGCATCTGCCAGCGCCCGGGCCGCCGTCCCGCCGACGGCAATCAGAATGTCGACGCCGGCGTCTGCTGCCGCCCGTCCGCATTCGGTGTGCAGGCGGCTGGCATGCGCGCCGAGCTCCAGCATCTCGCCGAGAACAGCGACCTTCCTCGCGCAACCCTGTGCGGATCCCACCAGCTCGAGCGCGCGATTCAGCGCGGACGGACTCGAGTTGTACGAGTCGTCGATGAGCGTGATGCCGCCCGGCAGGCGCAGCAGCTCACCGCGATGCACCGCCGGCGTCAGCGTTGCGGCCCGCTCGCGGATCGACTCCAGTGAGATGCCGAACTCCAACGCGGTCGCCGTAGCGGCCAGGACGTTGGACAGGTTGCCGAGCCCGAGCAGCGGCGTGGTCAAGTCCATCTCGCCCTGCTTCGTTCGCACGCGGGCGCGCGTGCCCTCGAGCCCGCGCAGCTCGACGTCGAAGGCGCCGACATCCGCGGTGGTGTTCATGCCGAACGTCACCACCCGTCCCGTGAACTTGCCGACCCGCGCCATCACGCGCGCATCGGCGGCGTTCGCCACCAGCACGCTGTCGCCGCTCGCGTGCTCCAGGATCTCGGCCTTCGCGTCGGCGATGGCGTCGGCGGATGCGAAGAAGCCGAGGTGCGCGTCGCCGACGTTCGTCCACAACCGGAACTCGGGCTCGGCGATCTCGACGAGCGTCCTGATTTCTCCCGGATGGTTCATGCCGAGCTCGACGACGGCGACGTCCGGCCGCGCGCGCAGCTCGAGCAGCGAGAGCGGCAGGCCGATGTGATTGTTCAAGTTCCCCTTGTTCCTGAATACGCGATGCTTTGCCGCGAGGAACTCCGCGGTGATTTCCTTCGTGGTCGTCTTTCCCGCGCTCCCGGTAATCGCGACGACCTTCGCTCCGGAGCGCCTCCGTACGTCTCTCGCGACGAGCTGCAGCGCGCGCGTCGTATCCGCGACCCGAACGACCACGGCATCCGGTCGCCCGCCCTCGATCGCTCCGGCTCCGGCGGCGTCGACGACGACGCCCAGCGCGCCCCGGTCGAGCGCGCTCGCGGCGAACTGGTGGCCGTCGAACCGCTCGCCGCGAATCGCCACGAACAGATCGCCCGGCGCGAGCGTCCTCGAGTCGATCGACAGCCGACCGACCGGGGTCGACGCCTCGCCGCGGACGACTTCTCCGCCGCTGGCGGCGGCAATCGCTCCCGCGGTCAGCGCGAGGATCTCCACCTCAGACCCGGGAGCCGCTGCGGCGACGGACCAGCGCACTTTTCGCTACCTCGACGTCATCGAACGGCAGCACACGGTCGCCGATGACCTGATACTTCTCGTGTCCCTTCCCGGCAATCAGCACGAGATCGCCGGGCCGCGCGTCGTGCACGGCGCGCTCGATGGCGGCCTTCCGATCCGCGATCGTGACGAGTGCGGGACCCCTGGCGCCCGCGCCCTTGCCCGGCATGCGATCCGCCGGCATCACGATTCCGCGCTTGATCTCCTCGATGATTTGCTCGGGGTTCTCCGACCGCGGGTTGTCGGACGTCACGACGACCACGTCGCTGAGGCGCGCCGCCACCGCGCCCATCAACGGCCGCTTGGTGCGATCCCTGTCTCCGCCGCAGCCGAACACGGTGATCACCCGTCCGGCGGCGAGCGGCCGCGCGGTTTCCAGCAGGTTTCGCAGCGCGTCATCCGTGTGCGCGTAATCAACGACGACCCGCACGTCGTCATCGGCGGCCGACACCAGCTGGAATCGTCCGGGCACGTGGGCGAGCGCCGTGACGCCTTTCTCGATCGCGTCGAACGGCAGATCGAGCGCCATCGCCGTGGCGACCGAGGCGAGGATGTTGTATGCGTTCGGACGCCCGACCAGCGCCGAGCGAATCTGCAGCGGGCCGCGCGGCGTCCGCACTTCGAACTGGAGGCCGTCGAGCGAGAACGTCAGCGGGCCGGACCTGACGTCGGCGGGCGCGTCGATCGCATAGGTCACCGCCTTGGGCGCCGCCGCCGCGAACGCGGCGCCGCGCGGATCGTCGAGGTTCGCGATGCCGAAACCCCCGGCCGGAAGCTGCTCGAACAGCCTGCGCTTGGCGACGAAGTAGTCCTCCATGTCGCGATGGAAGTCGAGGTGATCGCGCGTCAGGTTCGTGAAGATCGCCGCGGCGAAATGCAGGTAATCGGTGCGGCGCAGCGCGAGCGCGTGCGACGACACCTCCATGATGCAGCCGCCGCTCCCCTGCGAGACCATGTCGCGGAGCATGCGCTGCAGCTCGGGGGCTTCGGGCGTCGTCCGCGCCGCTTCGATCTCGCGGCTGCCGATCCGGTATCCGACCGTTCCGATCCGGCCGCAGCGGATTCCCGCTGCCTCGAAGATGTTCTGCAGCACGTACGACGTCGTCGTCTTGCCGTTCGTGCCGGTGATGCCGATGAGCGCCAGCTTCTCGCTTGGATTGCGGTAGAAGCTCGCGGACAGCGCGGCGAGCGCAAGACGCGCGTCGGATACCTGGATCCACGGCACGCTGGCGCCGGCTGGCGCCTGAATCTCGGCGACCACAGCGACGGCGCCGCGCCCGACGGCGTCGCGCGCGAACGCGGAGCCGTCCTCGCGCAGTCCTTTCAGCGCGACGAAGAGTGAGCCGGGCGTCGCCTGACGCGAGTCGTAGGTCACCGCCGTGACGTTCGTCTTCGCATCGGCCAGCTGCGCACGTTCGAGCACTGACGCGTCGAAGGGAGCGCGCGCGGTGACGTCCCGCATGAGGTCCCCGAGGGTCACTGCGTGGGACCCCCGCTTTCCGCTGGCGGGCGGCGCCCCAGCGTGAGCGTGCAGACATCTCCACGGACGAGCGCGCTACCAGCCGCGGGCGACTGCTCGATGACGAACCCGCTGCCGCTCAGGCGAGCCGTCATGCCAACCGTCGTCAGCGTCCGTACTGCGTCGCGGGCGCTGAAGCCGCGCAGGTCGGGCATCATTCCCGCCCGCGCGGGTGCGAGCGCGCGTTCGACCATCGCCGCGCGGACCGGCGTTGGCGTCAGCGTTTCCTCGTCGCGTCGTGTGAGAAGTACCGGAGGCGCCGGATTGATCGTCGGCGGGATGCCGAGCTGCCGCAGCGACGCTTCCGCGATTCGTTTGAAGATCGGCGCGGCGACGGCGCCGCCGTAGTAGCCGTTGGCCCGCGGCGAATCGATGACGACGATCACGGTGAGCCGCGGCTTGCGCGAGGGCAGGAAGCCGACGAACGACGCGTTGTAGTCGGTCTGCGAGTAACGGCCGCCCACGAGCTTCGCCGCCGTGCCGGTCTTGCCCGCGACCGTGTATCCGTCGATCTGCGCGGCCTTCGCGGTCCCGAACTCGGTGACGCCTTCCATCATCGCGGTCAGCTCGAGCGCGGTCTGCTCCGAGATCGTGCGACGCAGCGCCTTGGGCTCGACCGCGACCCGCCGCCCGTCCTTGACGAACGCGCGAACGATGCGCGGCTGAAACAGCGTTCCGCCGTTGGCGATCGAACTGACCGCCGTCGCCATCTGCAGCGGCGTGACGCCGACCTGGTAACCCATCGACACCGAGGCCAGCGCGCTCGGCGTCAGGTCGGACGGGTTCCAGACGATCCCGGCGCTCTGGCCGTTGAAGTCGGGGCCGAGAGCCTGGCCGAACCCGAACCGGTTGACGTAGCGGCCCAACCGCTCGGGCCCAAGCTGAAGGCCAACGCGGATCGCCCCCACGTTGCTCGACTTTGCGATGACCTCGCTGAACGGCAGCACGCCGTACGCGTGAACGTCGCGGATCGTCCGGCTGCCGAAGGTGATGTGACCGGGCGCACAGTTCACGAGATCGTCCGGCTCGAGCACGTGCTCCTCGAGCGCGGCGGATGCCGTCACGATCTTGAACGTCGATCCAGGCTCGTACAGCTCCTGGGTCGCCCGGTTGCGTCTGACGTAGTCGGGCGCCTTCGAGTAGATGTTCGGGTTGAACGATGGATAGTTGGCGAGCGCGAGGATCTCTCCCGTCGCCGGATCCATGATCAGCGCGCTGCCGCCGGCGGCGCGGTTCTCGAGCACGCCGTTTCTCAGCTCGCGCTCCGCGATGTTCTGCAGATACTGATCGATCGTCAGCTCGAGCGAGGCCCCCGAGGTCGCCTCACGCTCGATGCGGCTCGAGACCGGACGCTGATGCGCGTCGGTCTCGACAATCACCTTCCCGGGCTGGCCGCGGACCTGCGAGTCGTATCGCGATTCGAGGCCGCCCAGCCCCTGGTTCTCGGTGCCCACGTAGCCGAGTACGTGAGCGAGCATTTCCTTGTTCGGATAGTCCCGGCGGCTCTCCTTGAGGAAGCCGAGGCCCGGCAGCTCGAGCGCTCTCAAGCGCTCCTCCGCTCCAGGCGAGAGCCTGCGCGCGAGATAGGCGAACCGTCCCTTTCGCCGCAGCGACTGGAGCAGATCGCGGCGATCGGCGGCGGCGCAGTCGTCGAGCGCGCCGCAAATCAGCGACGCCGTCTTCTCGACGTCCTGAACCTTGCTCGGATCGGCCCAGAGCGATTCCGCCTCGACGCTGTAGGCGAGCAGACGGCCGTTGCGATCGACGATGTCGCCGCGCTTGGCCGGCGCCTCGACGGTCTGCAGCTGCTGGCTCTCGGCGCGCGCAACCATCGCGCCGTGGCGGTAGACCTGCAGATACAGCAGCCGCGCTTCGATGCACACCGTCCACGCGGCAAAGGCAATCGCCGTCACCGCCAGACGGGCACGGATCGTCCGCCGCCAGTCGTCGGGGCGCGAGTCCGCATTCCGCGACTGATCGGCGGACCAGGGGAATCTGAGTCTGCTGAGTCGTTGTCCGCCGATCATCGTGCCTCCTGAGTCCGCCCTGGCGCTATCGCGCCGCGACGACCGACTTGGCTGGGGGAGCGGCAGGGACGACGCGCTCGATGACGATCGACTGGTCTCGTCCCGGCTGAATCATGTGGAGCCTCTGGATCGCAATCTCCTCGATGCGGCGCGGCGCCCGCAGCGCCTCGACCTCCAGCCGCAGCCGGCGATTGGTCTCCTCTTCTACGGCGCGTTCCTGCTGCAGCCGCTCCATCGCGTAGCCGTGACGGACGAGCTCGAAGTGCTGCCACGCGGAGAAGAGCAGCACCAGTACCAGCAGGCCGCCGACCACCGTCGAACGCCAGAGCTGCCGCTGACGGGCCTCGTCGACCTCCCGCACGATCGGATTGTTCCGAACGTCCTTCTTGATCGCGTATTCGAAGTCGGCGGGGTTCATGCCATCCTCTCAATCGCCCGGAGCTTCGCGCTCCGCGCGCGCGGGTTGCGCGCAATCTCCTCTTCCGTCGGTTCGACCGGACGACGCGTCAGGATGCGAACCGCCAGTTCGCCGGATTCGGCCCCGGCGAGCGATGCCAGCGCGCGGAACGTGTGCTTGGCAATCCGATCCTCGAGGGAATGAAACGAGATCACCGCAAGGCGCGCACCCGCCAGCAGGCGGCGCGCGGCGGCGGCGAGGAACTGCTCGAGACCCTCGAGTTCCCGATTCACCCAGATCCGCAGCGCCTGGAACGTTCGCGTTGCCGGATCGATTCGCTGATAGCCACGATGCGGCACCGCGCGCCGGACGATCTGCGCCAGCCGCCCCGTGGTGGCGATTGGCGCGGCGCGTCGCTCGTTGACGATCGCGCGCGCGATCCGCCGTGAAAAACGCTCCTCGCCGTACTGGAAAATGACGTCCGCCAGTTCTTTTTCATCGACCGACGCCAGCAGATCGGCCGCCGTCGCTCCCTGCGAGCGATCCATGCGCATGTCGAGCTGCTCGTCGCGGCGGAAGCTGAACCCGCGCCCTTCCCCGTCGAGCTGCATCGACGACACGCCGAGATCGGCAAGGATGCCGGCGACGCCTTCGAGGCCGCGCGCCGACAGCACGCGATCGAGATCGCGATAATCGGCGTGAACGAGCTCGACGCGATCGCCGAACGCCGCGAGCGTTTCCGCGCGCGAGCCGGAGCGCATCGGGATCGCGGTCCAGGCCGATCAGCCTGGTCGCTCCCGCGTCGAGCATCGCGCGGCCGTGTCCGCCGAGACCGATCGTGCAGTCGACGAACACGCCGCCGCGCTCGGGCTGCAGCAGCGCGAGGGTCTCGGCGACGAGGACCGGTTCGTGCAGCGGCGCCATCGTCAGATTCCAAACTCCGACAGCGACTTCGCATCGTCGTCGGTGAACGGATCGCGCAGCAGCTTCGCGGCGAAGCGGTCGTGGTTCCAGATTTCGAGATAGTCGTACTGCCCGAACACATCGACGTCGCCGGCCATCGCCGCCGACTCGCGCAGCCGTGAATGGATGACGACGCGGCCCTGCGTGTCGATCTGGGCGGTCTGCCCGTAGTAGTTGACGCGGTCGAGGTACTTGAGCCGCGCCGGCAGAATGGAGGGAACCTTTGAAAGTCTTTCTTCGAGGGCGAGCCAAACGGGCATGGGATACACGCGTACGGACTCCCCTGTCAGGCTCGTCACGAACAGTTCGACCCCGTGTTGCTCTTCAACCAGGGCGCGGAACGCGTTCGGGATCTTGAGCCGGCCTTTGTCATCAATTCTGGCGGCGTAATTTCCCCGGAGCACGACTCTTTACTCCACTTTGTTCCACAAAAATCCACGGCGATAGTAGAGAAGGGCTCGTGGGATGTCAACCGCAAAATCATGCAGGCGTTAGGCTTACGTTTTATCTTCGCTCTAGAACAAACGGCGAAAGACGCTGTGCGGCTGGGTGAGGCGTGCTAGCATGGGAAGATCTGGCGACCGTGGCGGCCCTCACCGGGCGGCAAGGCGCCCCTATCACCCCCTGAAAAATGCTCCGTGCTGGTTTGATCGGCTTCCCCTCGACGGGCAAAACAGCTCTGTTCCAACTCCTCACGAGCGCGCGCGAAGCGCCGCGATCGGGAGGCAAGTCCGACGCGAACGTCGGCGTGTCGCGCGTTCCTGACGAGCGCCTCGACACGCTGACGGCGTTGTTCAATCCGCGCAAGCGCGTTCCGGCGACGGTCGAATTCGCCGACATCGCAGGCGCCGGCGGCGCGCGAACCGGCGCCCAGGCGCTGCTCGACGTCGCTCCGTTCCGCAACGCGGACGCACTGCTGCACGTCGTGCGGACATTCCGCGATCCCGCGGTCCCGCATCCGGCGGGCTCGGTCGACGCCGCGCGCGACGTACGGGCAATGGAGGACGAAGTCATCCTCGCGGATCTCGGCGTCGTCGAACGGCGTCTCGAACGGCTGGAACGCGATCTCAAGAAAACCAACACGCCGGAGCTGCGGAAGGAGCAGGAGATCCTCGTCAGGTGCCGCGCCGCGCTCGAGGAAGGACGCCCGCTGCGCGCGCTCGAACTGCCGCCGGACGAGGCGCGGCGGCTGCGGGGTTTCCAGTTCCTGTCGGCCAAGCCGCTGCTGCTGGTCCTGAATCTCGACGAAGCGGATCTGCCGCGCGCCGACGACGCGGTCAGGCTGGCGGGGCTGGAGGAATTCATGACCGGCGCGGCGACCCGCGCGGTGCCGATCTGCGCGAAAATCGAGCTCGAGATCGCGCAGCTCGAGCCCGCGGATGCCGCCGCGTTCATGGCCGATCTCGGTCTTCGCGAGTCGGGTCTCGATCGCGTCATTCGCGCAAGCTACGACCTGCTCGGCTATATTTCATTCTTCACGGTCGGCGAAGACGAGTGCCGCGCGTGGTCGATCCCGCGCGACACGAGCGCGGTGATCGCGGCGGGAGAGATTCACAGCGACATCTCGCGCGGCTTCATCCGCGCCGAGGTCGTGCGCTACGAGCATCTCCTCGCGCGCGGTACCCTCGCCGCCTGCCGCGACCACGGAGAACTGCGGCTGGAGGGCAAGGAGTACATCGTCCTCGACGGCGACGTGATCAACTTCAGACACGCAACGTAGCGCTTGATGCCGGTTCAGACCGTTCTCGTGTGCGAAGCACAGGTGCCGTTCGTGCACGGCGGCGCGGAAGTCCACGCGCGCGAGCTCGTGCGCGAGCTGAAAGCGCGCGGCTACGAAGCGGAGCTCGTCAGCGTGCCGTTCAAGTGGTACCCAAGGAAGAAATCCTCCCGCACGCGGCAGCCTGGCGGCTGCTCGATCTGAGCGAGAGCAACGGGCGGCCGGTGGACGCGGTGATCGCGACGAAGTTCCCCACCTATTTCGTGCGCCACCCGCGCAAGGTGGCCTGGCTCCTTCATCAGTACCGCGCCGCCTACGAGCTGTGCGACACGATCTTCAGCGATTTCACGCACACGGAGTCGGACGTCGGCCTGCGCGATACGCTGATCAGCCTCGACACCCGCATGCTCGCCGAGTGCCGGCGCATCTGCACGATTGCGCGGAATATCTCGGCGCGGCTGCAAAAGTTCAATGCGCTCGCGTCCGTCCCGCTGTATCCTCCCCCCAGGCTCGCCGGGCGGCTCGCGCCGGGCCATTACGGCGACTACGTGCTCTCGGTGGGGCGGGTCGAATCCGTGAAGCGCGTCGACCTGCTGGTGCGCGCCATGACCAAGGTCGACCCGCCAGTCCGCCTGGTGGTCGCCGGCGTCGGGAGCCAGAGCGAGAACGTCAGGCGCGAGGCGGAAAGCGCGGGGATCGCGGATCGCGTCACGTTCCTCGGCGCGGTCAGCGACGAGGAGCTGCTGACGCTGTACTCGAACGCGTTGTGCGTCGCGTATCCGCCCTACGACGAGGACTACGGCTACGTCACGCTGGAAGCGTTTCTTTCCCGCAAGCCGGTCGTCACCTGCCTCGACTCCGGCGGGCCGAACGAGTTCGTCGTCGACGGCGAGAGCGGGTTCAGCTGCACGCCGCAGCCCGAGGCGATCGCGGCGGCAATCAACACGCTGGCCGCCAACCGGCGGATGGCGGCGGCGATGGGCGATGCGGGATATGCTGCGGCGAGCAAGGTGACGTGGGACGGAGTGATCGAGGCGTTGCTTTCTTGAAGCTGATCATCCAGATTCCGTGCCTCAACGAGGCGGCGACCCTGCCGGCGACGCTGCGCGATCTGCCGCGATCGGTGCCCGGCATCGACGTCATCGAAACGCTGATCGTCGACGACGGATCGCGCGACGGGACGGCCGACGTCGCCCGCCGGTGCGGCGTCGATCACGTCGTCCGGCTGACCCGGAACAAGGGACTGGCGGCGGCGTTCATGGCAGGCATCGACGCCTCGCTCCGCCAGGGCGCCGACTTCATCGTCAACACCGACGCCGACAATCAGTACGCCGGCCATCAGATCCCGATGCTGATCGCTCCCCTGCTGGACGGCTCGGCGGATATCGTCATCGGCGATCGCAACATCGCCGAGGCCGAGCACATGGGGTGGCGCAAGCGTCAACTGCAGCGCCTGGGCAGCTGGGTGGTGCGGCAGGTGTCGAACACGTCGGTTCCCGACACGACGAGCGGGTTCCGCGCCTACACGCGCGAAGCGGCGCTGCGGATGACGATCGTTTCCGAGTTCTCCTACACGCTCGAGTCGATCATCCAGGCCGGCAAGAAGCGCATGGCGATCGCGCACGTGCCGGTGCAGACGAACGCCCGCACGCGCGATTCGCGCCTCTTCGACAGCGTCTTTTCCTACATCAAGAAGTCGGGCGCCACCATCGTGCGGATCTACACGATGTACGAGCCGCTGAAGGTGTTCACCTATATCGGACTGCTCGTCTTCAGCGGCGGCGTCGCGCTCGGGATCCGGTTCCTGTACTACTTCTTCTTCGTCAATCGCGGCATCGGCCACATCCAGTCGCTGATCCTCGCCGCGGTGCTGATGATCCTCGGCTTCCAGGTGGTCCTCATCGGCTTGCTGGCCGACGTCATCTCGGCGAACCGCAAGCTGCTCGAGGAACTCGTCTACCGCGTTCGCTCGCTGGAAATGCCTTTGCTGAAGCGAGGCGCCGCCACCGAGAGCGAGCCGCCGCGAGCGCTCCAGGCCGCCGCGCCCGACCGGCGGTGGGACGGGTAGTGGCGGAGCCGTCGGACGTTACCATCGTCATCCCGGCCTTCAACGAAGGAGAGGCGATCGGCGGCGTCGTGTCGAGCCTCGCTGCCGCCGGACCGTGGCGCGAGATCGTCGTGGTCGACGACGGATCGCAGGACGATACCAGCGCGCGGGCGCGGGCCGCCGGGGCAACGGTCGTGCGGCACCCCTACAACAAGGGTAACGGCGCGGCGGTGAAGAGCGGCATCCGCAGCGCGGCCGGCGAGTACGTGCTGATCGTGGATGGCGACGGGCAGCATCGTCCCGAGGACGCGCGGCGAATCGTCTCGCGTCTCGGCGAGTACGACCTCGTCGTCGGCGCGCGATCGCGGACGACCCAGGCGACCCACACCCGCCGTTTCGGCAACGGCGCGTTGAACGGCCTCGCGAGTTACCTGACCGGTCGCGATATCCCCGATCTCACGTCGGGATTCAGAGGCGCGCGGTCGGCGCACCTGCGCGAGTTCATCCATCTGCTGCCGAACGGCTTCTCGACGCCGACCACGACGACGCTCGCGTTCATCAAGGCGGGCTACAACGTGGCGTTCGAGCCGATCGAGGCGAGGCAGCGGTTGGGGACGTCGAAGATCCGTCTCGCCAGGGACGGCGCGAAGTTCCTGATGATCATCCTGAAGATCGTGACGATCTTCAGCCCGCTTCGCGTGTTCGTCCCGCTCTCCGCGGGCACGTTCCTGCTCGGCGTCGCCTACGGCGTCTGGAATGTGATCGTGCACGCGCGAATTCCGAACGGCTCGGTGCTGCTGATTCTCTTCGCCGTCGTGGTCTTCCTCGTCGGGCTCGTCTCGGAGCAGATTTCGGCGCTGCGCTTCGAAGGACGCCAGTAGTGATCGCCGCCGACAGCCCCGCATGGCGTCCGATCGCGGCAGCCGCGCTCGCCGGCCTCGTGCTGCGGCTTGCGTTCGGGCTCGGCTACTGGGTTGGCAAGCCGATGACGCACGACGAGCACGAGTACCTGGCGCTTGCCGGCAGCCTCGCCGCCGGGCGCGGATTCACTTACGGCCCCGAACACGAGTCAGGGACCGCGCAGCAGTTCGGGCGCGCACCCATTTACCCGCTCTTCCTTGCCGCAATCGGGGCGACGCAGCCAGACGACGGCAACGCTCCGGCGCGCGTGAAGATCGTCCAATCGGTGCTCGGGACCGCGCTGGTACTGGTGATCGGTGCGCTTGCGGCGAGGGCAGCCGGAAGGCGGGCTGGAACTGTCGCCGCATGGATAGCGGCGTGCTATCCGCCGCTCGTCTGGTTCCCGGCGTACGTGTTGAGCGAAACGCTCTACTCGCTGCTGGCGCTGACCGGCGCGCTGCTGCTGCAGATCGCGGTGACGCGATCGAGGCGCGCGCACAGCCCACGCGAGGGAGGACCGCTGGCGCTTTTTGCAGGGGCGCTGGTCGGCGTCGCGGTTCTCACCCGGCCCGCGATGCTCGTGTTCGTGCCGCTCGCGCTGCTCTGGCTGGTTCGAGCGCAGCGCCACGTGCTTGCCGTGGCGTTTCTCGCCGCCGCGATCGCTGTGATCGCACCGTGGACGGCCAGGAACTACCGCGCTTACGGCCGCTTCGTTCTGGTCGCGTCCGAAGGGGGCGTCACGTTCTGGACCGGCAACCATCCCCTGGCGCGCGGCGAAGGCGATCTGGCCGCCAATCCCGAGATCAAGCGCGCCGAGCTCGACTTCCGGCGGGCGCACGAAGGCGTGTCCGCCGAGGCGCTCGAGCCGCTCTACTACCAGGACGCGCTGCGCCACATCAAGGCCAACCCCGCGTGGTGGCTGGGCCTGCTCGCAAAGAAAGCGTTCTATACGGTCGTCCCCGCCGGCCCTTCGTACGCGGTGCACTCGGCGCGTTACCGGATCGCCTCGATCGCGTCGTATCTGCTGCTGCTGCCGTTCGCGCTCTACGGCTTCGGCGTGCTGCGGCGCGCCGCGGAACCACCGGTCGCGCTCGGCCTGCTGGTCCTCTCGTCAGTGCTCGTCTGCCTGATATTCTTTCCGCAGGAACGCTTCCGCGTTCCCGTACTCGACCCGGCGCTGATCGTTGCGGCAGCGGCCGGCATACGGCGCATCAGTCTGTGAAACAGAGCCCGACCGTTCTCGTCGTCACCCCCACCTACAACGAACGGGAGAACCTGCCGCTCCTCGTCCGCGGTGTTCTCGCGCACGAAGGCTTCCGCGTGCTCGTCGTCGACGACGGGTCGCCGGATGGGACCGGGCAGGTGGCGGATGAACTGGCGAAGCAATATCCCGGGCGCGTGTCGGTGTTGCATCGCACCGGGGCTCGCGGGCTGGGGCGATCGTACGTGGACGGATTGAAGATTGCCGCCGCGCGCGAGGATATCGATCTCGTCTGCCAGATGGACGCGGACCTCTCGCACGATCCGTCGTACCTGCCTGCGCTCGCCGCGGCGACCGCGGATCACGACATGGTGATCGGCTCGCGCTACCTGAACGGCGTCAGCGTGGTGAACTGGCCGCTGCACCGCCTGTTCCTGAGCGCGTTCGCCAACCGGTACATCCGCGCCGTCACCAGCCTGAAGCCGCGCGACTGCACGAGCGGCTACCGCTGCTGGCGGCGTGAAGCGCTGGCGCGGATGCCGCTCGATCGGATGGTGTCGGACGGCTATGCGTTCCTCGTCGAGATGCTGTTCGAAGCCAATCGAATCGGCTGCCGCATCGGCGAGGTGCCGATCATCTTCATCGAGCGGCGCCAGGGCGAGTCCAAGGTGTCGACCCCGGTGCTGCTCGAATCGCTGATCACCCCCTGGCGCCTGCTGTTCCGGCGGCCGCGCTGACCCATGCCTCACGTCATCGTCATGGTGACGTCGTCGTACCCGCGCTTCCCGGGGGACAGCGTCGGGACGTTCATGGAGCCGATCGCGCACTCGGTCGCGGCACGCGGGCATGAAGTGCACGTCGTCGCACCGTGGCACCCTCGTGTCGCGCGTGCCGAGCGCGAAGGTGACGTGCATTTTCATTTCTACAGGTACGCGCCGCATCCGGCCCTGAACGTGTTCGGTTACGCGGAAGCGATGCGTGCGGATGTCTCGCTGCGCGGCGCCGCGTTCGCCGCCGCGCCGCTGGCCATGGCCGCCGGATGGCGCGCCGCGCGGCACGTCGCCGACCGGCACAACGCCACGATCGTCCACGGCCACTGGGTGATTCCGGGCGGCGCGATCGCGCTGGCTGCCGCCGGTCCGCGGCCGCTGGTGATCAGCCTTCACGGGTCCGACGTGTACGTGGCCGAGAAGCTCGCGCCCGCGCGATTCGTGGCGCGAAGAGTGTTCCGCCGCGCTGCGGTGGTGACCGCCTGCAGCAGCGATCTCGCCGAGCGCGCGGTCAGGCTCGGCGCCGACGCGGCGCGCGTCGAGGTGGTTCCCTACGGCGTGGACGTCGAGCGCTTTCGCCCGGATCCCTCGTCCAGATCGAAGCTGCGCGATCTGCTGCAGCTCGCGGCCGACGACGTGCTGGTCGTCGCCGCCGGCCGCCTGGTTCGCAAAAAGGGCTTCGAGTATCTGGTCGAGGCGATGGCTCAGACGGCGGCAACGCCGCGCGTCGTCCTGGCGCTCGCCGGCGAGGGCGATCTGCGCGATGAGCTGCGGGCGCGGATCGCGGCGTCGGGTCTGGACCAACGGGTCCGGCTCCTGGGCAACCAGACGCAGGACGAGGTGGCGCGCTGGCTCGCGGCGGCCGATATCGCGGCGGTCCCGTCCGTGCGGGACGACAGCGGCAATGTCGACGGTCTCCCCAATGTCGTGCTCGAAGCGCTGGCGTCCGCCACGCCGCTGGTGACGACCGCGGCCGGCGGCATTGGCGCCGTTGTCGAGTCGGGTCGGACCGCGATCGTCGTGCCCGAGAGGGATGCGGGAGCGCTCGCGCGAGCGATACAGATGCTGGCGGCCGATCCGGAGCAGCGCGCGCGAATCGGCGGCGCCGCGCGCGAGCTGGCGGGCCGGCGGTTCGGCTGGGCAGAAACCGCGCGGCGGCTGGAGGCCGCCTACGATCATGCGCTTGCCAAGTAAGTCCACAGGCAGCTAAGATTTACGGTTCATTCTCATGCCGCTGCCTGCCGAGACGAAGCCGGGGCTCAGTGTCTTTTTTCCCGCGTACAACGACAGCGGGACGATTGCGAGCCTCGTGATCTCCGCGTTGCGGACCGCGCGGACCCTGACCCCCGATTTCGAGGTGGTCATCGTCAACGACGGCAGCGCCGATGGCACGGCGGACATCGCCAACGAGCTTGCCCGCACCTATCCCGAGGTGCGCGTCGTGCACCATGAGAAGAACCGCGGCTACGGCGGCGCGCTGAGAACGGGATTCGAAACAGCCAGTCGCGATCTGGTCTTTTACACCGATGGCGATGCCCAGTACGATCCGGCGGAAATGGCCGTCCTCTGGGAAGCGTTCAACGAGAACGTCGATCTCGTGAACGGCTACAAGATCAGCCGGTCCGATCCCCTGCACCGGATCGTCATCGGACGCATCTATCACCACACGGTGAAACTTCTGTTCGGCCTCCAGGTGCGTGACGTCGATTGCGACTTCCGGCTGATGCGCCGATCCATCTTCGATCGCGTGATGCTCGAGAAGAACAGCGGCGTGATCTGCCTGGAGATGATGAAGAAGATCCAGGATGCCGGATTCCGGATCGCCGAAGTGCCGGTCCATCACTATCATCGCGCTTACGGACGCTCGCAGTTCTTCAACTTCCGACGGCTGTTCAAGACCGGCGTCGATGTTTTCAAGCTTTGGTACGCACTCGTGATCAGGCGTGAGCACATCGCGCAACCAGCCGAAGTGCCGGCCGGAGCCGCCGTCGGCCACGCCGGTCCCGAGGACCGCGGGTAGCGATGGCCTATCGGGATTTCTACCGCGGCCGGCGCGTGATGATCACGGGCGGCCTCGGATTCATCGGCAGCAACCTGGCCCACCAGCTTGCCGCGCTTGGCGCCGACGTTCTGCTGGTCGACTCGCTGCTCCCCGACTACGGCGGCAACCACTTCAACATCAGCGGCCTCGAGGATCGGGTTCGCGTGAACGTCGCCGATCTGCGCGACGGACACTCGATGGACGTGCTCGTCAAGGATCAGGACGTCATCTTCAATCTCGCCGGCCAGGTCAGCCACATCGACAGCATGCGGGATCCGTATACCGATCTCGACATCAACTGCCGCGCGCAGCTGTCGATTCTCGAGTCGTGCAGGACGCAGAACCCCGGCGTGCGCGTGGTGTTCGCCGGCACGCGTCAGGTCTACGGACGTCCGGACGCGCTGCCGGTCGACGAGCGGCATCTGGTGCGGCCGGTCGACATCAACGGCGTCAACAAGGCCGCCGGCGAGTACCTACCACCTGCTCTACCACAACGTGTACGGCGTGCGCGGCTGTTCGCTGCGGCTCACCAACGTGTTCGGGCCGCGGCAACTGATCAAGCACAATCGTCAGGGATTCATCGGCTGGTTCATTCGCCTCGCGATCGAAGGACGGGAGATTCAGGTGTTCGGCGACGGATCGCAGCTCCGCGACTTCGTCTACGTGGACGACGCGGTCGATGCGTTCCTGCGCGCCGGCGCGACCGACGCGTGCTTCGGCGAGGTTTTCAACGTCGGCGGCGATCAGCCGATCAGCCATCGCGATCTCGTGAGCACGCTGCTTGCGGTTGCCGGGACCGGCTCGGTGCGGTACGTCGAGTGGCCGCCGGAAAAAAAGCGCATCGACATCGGCAGCTTCTATTCGGATTCGACGCGGTTCCGCGCGACCACCGGATGGCAGCCGTCCGTCAGCCTGCGCGAGGGCCTCGAGCGAACCGTGGCGTTCTATCGGCAGCACCTGCCGCATTACGTGCAGGACGGCCTGCCGGCGGCCGAAGGAGCGCTGCGGTGATTGCGTTCCTGCAGCTGACGCCCGACGAGGATGCGGCGGCGGTGCGCGAGGCGATTGCGCGGGTCGTCGATCGCGGATGGTTCGTGCTCGGCCCGGAGCTGGAGGGGTTCGAGCGCGAGTTCGCGGCCGCGTGCGGCGCCGGCCGGTCGGTCGGGGTCGGGACGGGCACCGACGCGCTGGCGATCGCGCTGCGGGCGCTTGGCATCGGGCCGGGCGACGAGGTGATCACCTCACCGCTGTCGGCCGCCTACAGCGCGCTGGCCATCATGATGGCCGGCGCGCGTCCGGTGTTCGCAGACATCGATCCGGCGCGGCTCACGATCGATCCCGCGGCGGTCGCGGCTGCCGTCACCTCGCGAACGGCGGCGGTGATGCCGGTGCACTTGTACGGCCAGCCGGCCGACATGCCGGCGATTGTTGCAATCGCCGCGCGCCACTCGCTTGCCGTCGTCGAAGACTGCTGCCAGGCGCATCTCGCGACGTGCCACGGACAACCAGTCGGCAGCTTCGGCGCGGTCGCCGCCTACAGCTTCTATCCGACCAAGAATCTCGGCGCGCTCGGCGACGGCGGCGCGCTCACCACGAACGACTCCGCGATCGCGGACCGCGCGAAGCGCCTGCGTAACGGCGGCCAGAGCGACCGCTACCATCATGCGGAGTTCGGCGTGAACTCGAGACTCGACGAGATGCAGGCGGCGGTGTTGCGCGCCCGCCTGCCCTTTCTCGACGGCTGGACCGCGCGGCGGCGGCAGCTCGCGCGGAAGTATCGCGAAGCGCTCGAAGGCGTCACCAGCGTCGTCGTGCCGCCGGAGGCGGATGCCGGGCACGTCTATCACCTGTTCCCGGTGCTGAGCCCGGCGCGCGATGCGCTGCAGGCGTACCTGAAATCGAACGGCGTCGAAACGCTGATCCACTACCCCGTGCCGATTCCGCGACAGCCCGCGCTCGCGTCCGAGGCGCCAGCCGACTGTCCGGTTGCAGCGCGAGTCTGCGACCAGATCCTGTCGCTGCCGCTCTACCCGCGGCTCGACGAACGCGCCGTGCGCGCGGTCGCCGGCGCGGTTGCCGCCGGCCCGGCGGCGGCCGTCCATCGCGTTCAGACCGCGGAACGCTGAATCCGTGCTTCAGCTCCTCCAGGTTGCTGTCGTCGCCTGGCTGCCGGGCGCCGTGCTGTTCCGCGCGCCATTCGCCGACCGCGCGCGGCGCGCCGCGATCGACCCCGAGGAACGGCTGTTCTGGTCGGTCATCCTCAGCATCGCCGTTTCCCTGTCCGCTGTGCTCGCGCTGGCGTTCCTGGGAAAGTACACGTTCACCCGCCTGATGGCCGCGGACGTCGCGTTCGCGCTCGTGATTGCGGCGATCGGCCGGTTCGATCTTCGGCTCGACGCGCCGCGCAAGCTCGCGACAGCTGCCGCGCTGCTGCCGGTGATGCTGCTCGCGCTCGCCGCCTGGAGGTTCTTTCCGCCCGCCGAGTTCGTGCTCGGCGGCCGCGATCCCGGCGTCTACGTGAACGAGGGCATTCAGATCGCCCAGCACGGCACCTTCATCTACGAGGATCCCGTCGTCCAGTCGGTGCCGCCGTTCGCACGTGATCTGTTCTTTCCCTCGCACCAGCGCCACGACTATTACGGCATCCGCTTCATGGGGTTTCCGATCATCGATCCGGATCGCGGGATCGTGATCGGCCAGTTTCCCCACCTGTTTCCGGCGTCGATCGCGGTGGGCTACGCCATCGACGGCCTCACCGGCGCGCGCAAGATTGTCGGTGTCTGGGCTGCGCTTGGCGTCCTGGCCGTGTACTTCCTTGGTGCGAAGCTGTTCGGCCGGGCGGCCGCGTTCGCCGGCGCCGTGCTCCTCGCCTTGAACCTCGTTCAGGTGTGGTTCGCGCGCTATCCGAGCACGGAAGTCGTCATGCAGGCGATGCTGTTCGCGGCGCTGCTGGCGATCGTGCGGACGTACGAAGACGACGATGCGTTCTTCTCGTGGGTGGGCGGAGCGCTGCTCGGGCTGATGCTGTTCCTGCGCCTCGACGCTGTGCTGGCGATCGCCGGCGTTCTCGCGGGCCTCGGCCTGCTCGTCATGACCGGCGCCCGGTGGCGCATGGGGTTCCTGGCCTCGCTCGGCGCGGTCTCGGCGCTGGCGGCTGCATACCTGCTCGTGCCGATGCGGCACCAGAGCGATCGCGCGATCGTCTTCCTGACGAATTTCGAGTGGTGGCAGTATGGGGTGACTGTGCTTGCCGCCGCCGCGGCATTCGCCGGGTCGGTCGTCGCCGCACGGAGCAGCGCGGTGCGCGTCCGCGTGCGGAGTCTGGCGCCGAGCGTCTTGACGATTGCGCTCGTCGCCGCCACCGTCTACGCCTTGTACTTCCGCAGGCCGGGCGGACGACTGGCGCCGCACGACGCCTACGCGCTGCGCACGGTCACCGAGTACTACCTGACGCTGCCCGGCCTGGCGGCCGCGCTGATCGGGTTCGCGCTGGCCGCGCGCCACGCGTTCTGGCGCGCGCCGGCATTCTTCACGACGCTGGTCGGGCACTGCTTTTTCTTCTTCTACAAGATCCGGATCGTGCCGGAGCACTTCTGGATGTCGCGCCGCTATCTGCCGCTCATCCTGCCGGCCGCGTTCCTGCTCGCGTCGGCGGCCGCGCTCGGTACCCGCCGTGGCGCGTCGCTGCGCCCGCTGCGATGGGCGATCGGCCTCGCCTTCCTCGCGCTGCTCGGACGCGAATACGTGAGGACGAGCGAGCGCATCGTCGATCACGTCGAGTTCGCGGGCGTGATTCCGCGGCTCGAGCGGATCGCCTCGTTCGTCGGCGACCACGACCTGCTGATCGTCGAATCGTCCAACGCCGGCACCGACGTGCACACGCTGGCGCCGCCGCTCGCCTACATCTACGCGCGCAACGTGCTCGTGCTCAACTCGCCCGCTCCGGACAAGGGGGCGTTCGCGGCGTTCCTCGAGTGGGCGCCGAAGCAGGTACTCGAACGTGTTCTTTCTTGGCGCCGGAGGCACCGACCTGCTGTCGCCGGCGTGGGGTGCGCGGGTCATCGCCGAGGATCGCTTCCGTGTGCCGGAGTTCGCCGCGGGGCCGAACGAGTTTCCACGCGCGCCGCGCTCCAAGCAGTTCGATTACACGATCTACCAGTTCACCCCGCCGGCGCCGGTTGACACCGGAGACGAGGTCATCGTCGACCTCGGAAGGGAGGATGACCTCAACGTCCTGCGGTTCCACGCCAAGGAGGAAACCGAAGGGCGGACGTTCCGATGGTCACAGGATGATTCCTACGTGATCCTGCGCCCGCTGGGCGCGAACGTACGCTCGGTGACTCTGTGGATGAGCGATGGCGGCCGCCCGGATGCCGCGCCGCCAGCCACCGTCATGGTTTCTCTCGACGATCAGCCGATTGGCAGTGTCGAGGTGGATACCGGCTTCAAGCCCTACCGTCTCGAGATCCCGCCCGCCCTTGCGGCACGCGTCGCCGAAAAACGTGCGCCTGTCCGGCTCAAGCTCGCAACGCCGGTATGGAGTCCCGAAAAGGTGCTCGGCACGACCGACGATCGCGAACTGGGCGTGATGGTCGACCGCGTGGCGGTAAAATAGCTCCAGATCGTTCATGCATTCCCTCCAGATCTACGATCCGCGGGAGCGTGCTCTCGTCGGTTTCGCCGATCGGCTTCTCACGATTGGGGCCACCGCCGCGCGCCCGTTCCGCCGGCGGACCAGGCCGGATCCTCCCCGCCGCATCCTGCTGCTGCGGCTCGAGCGGATCGGCGATCTGCTGATGGCCTTGCCCGCCGTGCGTGATGTCCGCACGCTCGCGCCCGCCGCGGAAATCGACCTCGCGGTTGGCAGCTGGAACGCCGCGCTCGCCGCGGCCGCGCCTTACGTGAACCGCGTCGAGCAGGTCGATGCTCCCTGGCTCGCGCGCGGCGATGCCCGGCGCGGATCCTCGCTGGTCTCGGCCGCCCGCCGGTGGCGTCAGCGTCGGTACGATCTGGCGATCAACTTCGAGCCGGACGTGCGCACCAACCTGCTTCTCGCAGCCTCCGGCGCGCGATGGACTTCTGGATGGGTGAGCGGCGGCGGCGGAGCGCTGCTCGATCTCGGCCTCGAGTTCGATCCGAAGTCTCACACCTCGGACAACGCGCGCAGGCTCGTCGCCGCGACGTTCGAACGCTCAGCCGCACTTTCTACTGACCCGCTACTGGTGATCCCCGAGCCCGCGCGCCGCGCCGCGCGCGATCGTCTCTCCGCACGCCGGCCGCGGGCCGCTCGTCGGAATTCACGTGAGCGGTGGACGCCTCGTCAAGCAGTGGGACCCCGAACGATTCGCGGAGGTCGCCCGCCGCCTTGCCGTGGAGCGCGGCGCCACGATCGTGCTCACGGGCGCACCCGCCGACCGGCCGATGGTGGACGTCGTGAAGGCGGGGGTGCCGGCCGGCCAGGCGATCGACGTGGCGGGCGACATCGACCTGCCCGAGCTCGCCGCCGTCCTCGAACAGCTGGATCTGCTCCTGACGGGCGATACCGGGCCGATGCACCTCGCGTCGGCGGTCGGAACGCCGATCGTCGCGGTGTTTGGTCCTTCCGATCCGGTGCGCTACGCGCCGTCGGGCGCGGCGGATCGAATCATACGGGTCGATCTGCCCTGCAGCCCGTGCAATCGCATCCGTCTTCCGCCCGAGCGCTGCGTCGGCCACATCCCCGAATGCCTGACGAGCATTCCGGCAGCGCGCGTCTTCGACGCGGTCCTCTCGTCTCTCGATCAGATATCCGCAGACTCGGGATCCTCCGCGTCCCGTCGCCAGCATCGACCGGCAGACCACGCGACGGCATGATTGACGCCGTCCTCACCTTGACGGGCAGCGGCGGCGCCAGGCGCTCCGTTCAGTTGTCGTCCTGCCTCGATCCGGCGGACGCGGAGCGCGCGGCGGAACGGGCGATCGGGTGGATCAAACAGATGCGGCACGCCGATGTCGAAGGCATGCCGATGCGCCGCAGGTTCACCTGCCGAGGCGACTCGCTGTGGTGGTTCACCGAGATCTATCTCCACAAACAGCAGGCGATCCGCGGCCTGTTCGAGATCGTGGCCGCCTTCGATCGGCTGATCGCGCAGGAAGCGCCGCGCCGGATCGACGTCCAGAGCGGCGGGCCGTTCGTCCGTTACGTCGCCGCCCGGATGGCGAAGCGGCGCGGACTGGCCGTGTCCGGGACGACGCTTCCGCCGATGTTCTGGCGCAGCCGTCTCCTGCGGCTGGACGCGCGCGGCCGCTGGCTGCACGCCAGCGCGCTCGGCTCGCGCTTGCGTTCTCGCGCTTCGGTCACGTTGCCGTCGAACCCGGCGGTGGCGGCCTTCATCCATCGCGCATTCTGGCGCGAGGAATCGGGCGACGGTTCCGCCGAGGCGTACATCGGACCGGTGTTGCAATCGCTCGAACGTCGGCTGCCTCCGGGCGAAGTGGCATATGTCAGCCTCGGCCCCTCGGAGAACTTCAGCGCACGCCGGTGGTGGCACGCGCTGCGAAGCGACGCCGAGCCGTCCTCCACCTTCCCCGTCGAGATGTTCTCGACGCTGTCGGACCTTCGCGAGTCACGAACGATGTGGAGCGCACGGCACGCGAATCGCCGCGTGCTCTGGGCCAGCGCCGCGATTCGGGAGCATGCGGTGATCGACGGCCTCGACTGCTGGCCGGTGGTCCGCGAGGAGCTCGCGGGCATCGCGTCCCTGCAATGGCCCTGGTCGGTCCGCGCGATGGACGAAGCCGCCGCCGCGCTCGACGCGCTGCAGCCGCGATCGGTCCTGACCTATGCCGAGGCCGGTGGCTGGGGGCGGGCGCTGATGCTCGAATGCCGCCGGCGCGGCATCCCATCGGCAGGCCTTCAGCACGGATTCATCTACCGGCACTGGTTGAACTACCTGCACGAACCCGACGAGATGAAGCCCGAACCCGGCAACGCCGACGATGGCGGGTTTCCGCGGCCGGATGTCACGGTGCTCTTCGACGAGTACGCCGCGCAGCACCTGACGACACGCGGCAATTTTCCGGCTGGGACCCTGACGGTGTCCGGCAGTCCCCGGCTGGATGCGCTGGTCCGATCTGCGCGGGCGGTGGACCCCGCCGAAGCGCGAAGGGCGAACGAAGGAATGGTGCTCGTCGTCGCGAAATTCCGTGAAGCGAAGCGTCCGCTCGCCGAATTCCTCGAGGCGGCGGCGAAGTTTCCCGACGTCCAGGTGGCCATCAAGACCCATCCGGCCGAAACACCGGATGTCTACAACGAGATTGCGGCCGGCAAGCTGAACGTCACGGTGCTGCCTGCATCTGCGCCGCTGGCGCCGCTGCTTCGGGCGAGCCGCGCGATCGTCACGGTCAACTCCACCGTCGCCCTCGACGCGGCGGTGCTCGGCGTGCCGGCTCTGGTGATCGGTCTCCCGAACAATCTCTCGCCCTTCGTGGATGCCGGGGCGATGGCCGGCGCGCCGGCCGCGCAGGTGGAGGGTGCGCTCCGGCAAATCCTGTATGATGAGAAGTTCCGCCAGCAGCTCGAACGCGCGCGAGGGCTACTCCTGGCGCGGTTCCGGATCCTCTCCGACGGCGGCGCCGCCGAGCGCTCCGCCGAAGCTGTCCTGAAGCTCGTGGAGTAAGAGATTACATGCGTGTGCTGATCACGGGAGGCGCCGGCTTCGTCGGCTCGCACCTCTCAGACGGGTTGCTTGCCAGAGGCGATGAAGTGTTCGTCCTCGACAACCTCTCGACCGGATCCATCAACAACATCGCGCATCTCAAGGGCCATCCGCGGTTCCACTACACGATCGACACGGTGACGAACGAGCCGCTGCTCGCCGAACTGGTCGACCAGTGCGACGCGATCGTTCACCTGGCCGCGGCGGTCGGGGTCAAGCTGATCGTCGAGGCGCCGGTTCACACGATCGAAACCAACGTCCACGGCACCGAGGTCGTGCTCAAGCACGCGAACAAGAAAAAGAAGCTCGTCGTGGTCGCCTCGACGTCTGAGGTCTACGGCAAGAGCACCGACGTGCCGTTCCGCGAAGATGCCGATCTCGTGCTGGGACCCTCCGAGAAACACCGCTGGGCGTATGCCTGCAGCAAGCTGATCGACGAGTTCCTCGCGCTCGCCTACTGGAAGGAGCGCAAGCTGCCGGTGATCATCCTCCGGCTGTTCAACACCGTGGGGCCGCGCCAGACCGGCCAGTACGGCATGGTGATCCCGACCTTCGTGCGCCAGGCGCTGGCGGGCCATCCCATTACGGTGTTCGGCGACGGGTCGCAGTCGCGGAGCTTCACCTACGTCGGGGACGTCGTGCGCGCTATGCTAGGCTTGATTGACGAGCCACGGGCCGTCGGCCAGGTCTTCAATATCGGCAACGGACAGGAAATCACGATCGGCGACCTCGCCGTCAGGATCAAAGACCTGACGAAGAGCACGTCGACGATCCTGCGCGTACCCTACGAGCAGGCGTACGAGGCCGGGTTCGAAGACATGCCCCGCCGCGTGCCGGACATCTCGAAGGTCCGGGAACTGGTCGGCTACGAGCCCACCGTGGAGCTCGACGAGATTCTCCAGCGCGTCATCGAATACTTTCGCCAGCAATAGATGCCCCTCAAGATCAGGACCCGTGCACGCCACGCCATCGAGACGGTTCTGCGCAAGCAGGCGAAGCCCGTCCGGCGCCTGCTGCTCGCAACCGGCCGCGACCGCGCGCCGATCCTGCCCGAGATCGTCCAGATCGAGAGCACCAACATCTGCAACGCGAAGTGCGTCTTCTGCCCGCGCGACGAAATGCACCGGCGCCAGGGCGTCATGACGCTGGATCTGTTCCGCAAGATCGTCGACGAATGCGTGGAGCTCGGCATCACCCACGTGCGCGTGCACAACTACGGCGAGCCGTTCATCGACCGCAAGCTCGTCGAGAAGGTGCGCTACGCGAAGCAGAAGGGCATCAAGGAAGTCGGGATGATCAGCAACGGGTCGCTGATCACCGAGGACGTCGCGCGCGCGATGATCGAAGCCGGCCTCGACGCGATCAACATCAGCGTCGACGCCTCCGGAAAAGAGGTCTTCGAATCGACGCGCGTCGGCCTCAAGTACGACAAGGTGATCGCCAACATCGAGCGCCTGGTGAAGATCCGTGCGGAGTTGGGGCGCCGCAGGCCGAAGCTGATTCTGTCGTTCGTGCGCCAGAACAACTCACTCGACGAGCAGGCGTTCATCGAACACTGGAGGGCGATCGCCGACAAGATCCACATCACCGATCTTCACAACTGGGCCGGTACGCTCAACACCGAGTCGGACGTCAATTACCCCTGCTACCGCCCGTGGCTGACCTTCACCGTGCTGTGGGACGGCCGCGTCTCGCTCTGCTGCGCCGACTTCGACGGCCGGACGGTGCTCGGTGACCTGAACACGTCGACAATTCAGGAGATCTGGAACGCCGAACCCTATCGTCAGGCGAGGCGCATGCATCTCGAGAGCGGTGGCCCCGACATCTGCCGGTCCTGCGATCTGCCCCGAAAAGACTCGCCTCTCTGGATTACAAAACTGACCTGATTTTCCATCCGGCAGGCTCGATCATCCGTCTAAAGAGGCGTATACTGATTTTGTCCCCATCGGAGCTTGTTATGAGGAAACTGTTTAGCTATGCGGCTTTAACGGCAGGTCTTCTCGCGGTGCCGGCGCTCGCGTCGGCCGGAGACCTCAGCCTTACGATCGTTGACGGGCGGGTCACGCTGGTCGCCCAGGACGTCACCGTCAGGCAGATCCTTGCCGAATGGGCACGCATCGGCCAGACGAAGATCGTCAACGCCGACAAGCTCATCGGACCGCCGCTCACGCTCGAGCTGCGAGACGTCCCCGAGGGCCAGGCCCTCGAAACCGTCCTGCGCTCCGCCGCCGGCTACGTCGTCGCGCCGCGGCTGGCGGGCGCGACCGGCACGTCGAATTTCGACAGCATCGTGATCCTCGCGACGAGCCGCGCGCCCGCCGTCACCCAGGCTCCGCCGTCCCCGTTCATCAACCGTCCGGCGCAGCCGCAGCCGATGATGCCGCAGGTCACGACGACAGACGATGACGACACCGATCCGAACGAATCAGCTCCAGGACCCGGCCCGACCGGCGCGCAGTTCCCCGGCGCGCAGCAATTCCCCGGACCCGGACAAGTACCCGGACAGGTTGGGACACCGCAGCAGGGTCAGCCGCAGCAGCCGGGACAGCCCCAGGGTCCGATGACGGCGCCACGTCCGGGCCAGCTGCCGGCGCAGCCGAATCAGGGACAGAACCCGTACACGCCCGGCATGGTTCCGCCACGCCCGAACCCAACGGCCGTTCCGCGGCCCGGCGGCGGATCCGGCGGGAATTAAGCAGCCCTAGAGGGCTGCGCTACGGCTAGAATCATCGCGAAGATGACAGCCAGCCCGCCGGTGGTGCGCCGCGGCGAATATGCGGCGCGCGGCGACTACCACCGCGTCCCCGATCCGTCCTGGGAGTACTACCCGACCTACATCGCGAAACTCGAGCTCGTCCGCCGGTGGCTCTCCGCGCTTCCGCGCGGCATGCGCGTCCTCGATGCGGGCTGCGGCGAAGGCGTGCTGGTCGACGAGTTCACCGGCCGCTTGAACATCGAAGGGATCGATCCGAACTACTCATCGGATCGCGTGCGCACCGGGTCCCTGACGGATCTGCCTTTCGAGGACAACTCGTTCGATCGGGCGATCTGCCTCGACGTCCTGGAGCACCTGACGTTCGAGGAACAGCCGAAGGCGCTTGGTGAGCTTCATCGAGTCCTGAGGTCCGGTGGCGAGCTGCTGGTGTCGATTCCAAACCTCGCGCACCTTCAGTCCCGCATTCACTTTCTCCTGCAGGGGCGGCTCATTCGCACGGCGTCGGAGGAGAAACATCCGGGCGACCGACCGGCTGCGGAGTACATCAAGCTCGCCGAACGCGCCGGCTTCACGATGACGGCGCGACAGGGGATCTTCCCGACCGTTCCGATTCTCACGCGCCTGATTCGCCGGAATCCTCGAGGGCTGCTTCCGCTGCACCGCTGGCTCACCCGGCTCCTGCCCGTCCCGGGCTGGTGTTTCCTGAACCTGCTGACGTTCCGGAAACCCTGAGCGCGCTTTGTTCCAGAAGATTCGCGAGCTTTCGAAGAATCTCGCCATCTACGGCCTCGGCGACGTCGCGGTCTCCATCGTCAACTTCCTCCTGCTGCCGCTCTACGTCCTCTACCTGACGCCGGAGGACTACGGTGCGCTGCGGCTGCTCGGCAGCGTCGAGGTGATCGCGAAGATCTTCTTCCGCTGGGGCCTCGACGGCTCCTTCATGCGGTTCTATTACGACTACGAAGACACCGCGTCACGGCAGCGGCTGGCGAGCACGATCTTATTCTTTCTGGCGGCGGTCAACGGCGCGCTGCTGATTATCGCGCTGCTCGTCGCGCCGGTGCTCGCGGTGAGGCTGTTCGAAGGAGCGCCTCACCTGCGTGCGCTGCAGCTGACGCTGCTCAACACCTGCATCATCGGGTTCACGTTCTTCCCGTTTCACCTGCTGCGGATGGAAAAGCGCGCGGCCCAGTTCAGCGCGCTGACGCTGGTCCGCTCGGTGCTCACCGTGGTGCTCCGCATCGTCCTGATCGTCGGCTTCGGCCTTGGCGTGCTGGGCGTGGTGCTCGCGGATCTCGCGGTGACTGCCGCGCTGATGGCCGTGCTGGTCCGATGGTTCAAGCCGATTATCCGTCCGATGTTCTCGCGGACGATGCTCCGGGAATCGCTGGCGTTCGGGTTGCCGCGCATTCCCCACGCCGCGGCGCAGCAGGTGATTGCGGTCGGCGACACGTTCATCCTGAAGATGTTCAGGCCGCTGCACGAAATCGGCGTGTACTCGATGGGCGTCAGCTTCGGGCTGACCCAGAAGCTGTTTCTGAGCGCGTTCGAGTACGCCTGGGCGCCGTTCTACTATGCGAACGCGCGCGAGCCCGATGCGAAGCGCCTGTTCAGCAGCATGACGACCTACGGTCTCGCGGTCCTTGCGCTCATGACCGCGGGGCTGTCGGCCATCGGCGGCGACCTGCTGGCGGCGGTGACGCGCGATCAGGCGGTCTATTACCTGCCCGCCGCGGACGTCATCACGTGGACCGCCGTCGGCGTGTTCTTCCAGGGCGCCTATCTGCTGACGTCGATCGGGCTGAACATCACCAAGAACACGCAGGTACTACCCCGCCTCGACCATGGCCGCGGCAGCCGGGAATATCGGGCTGAACTTCGCGCTGGTGCCGCGATTTGGCATGATGGGCGCGGCCTGGGCGAACGCAATCGCGTACGCGATCCAGGCGCTGCTCGCGTATCGATTCTCGCAGCGCTTCTACCCGGTCGAGTACGAAACGAGACGCATCGTCACACTCACGGCGGCAGCGCTGGCGGCGTGCCTGATTGCACGAGCGCTTCCCGCCATGCCGCCGATCGCGGGCGTCCTCGCTCGCGGCGCGACGGTGGTCGCGGTGTATACAGGCATCCTTGCTGCGGCCGGGTTCTTCAGGGCGGATGAACTCCGGGCACTGGCATCGCTGCGGCAGCGGCCGAGACCTGCCCCGGCGCCGCAGGTTCCGGAGGTCACCGAGCTGGCCGGCGAGATCGTCGCGGCTGAACTGCCGCTGGAAGAAATGGAAACAACCGAGCGCAAGGGCCGGCGGTGAGTCCCAGGGCTCGCGACACGCTCGTGCTCGCCGCGATCTGCGCGATGGCGCTCGCGCTTCGCGTCATCGGACTGCAATACGGGCTGCCGGCCGTCTACAACCCCGACGAAGCGGCGATCATGACGCGCGCGCTGAGCTTCGCCAAGGGCACGCTGAACCCGGGCAACTTTCTCTATCCGACGTTCTACTTCTACGTGCTCTTCGCCTGGGTGGGTGTCTATCTCGGGTTCCTGCTCCTCACGGGAAAGGTCGAATCGATTGCCGCGCTGCAGCGGCTCTATTTCACCGCGCCGACGGGCATCTACACGGCGGGCCGGGCGCTCGGCGCCGCCTGCGGCGCCGCCACCGTCGCGCTGCTGCATCGCCTGACGCTGCGGTTCGCCGATCCGCGCGCCGCGCTGGCGGCGGCGGTGTTCCTGGCGGTGGCGCCGCTTCACGTGCGCGATTCGCATTACGTCAAGCACGACGTGCCGGCGACGCTCGCGATCGTGGTGGCGTATCTGGCGATCACTCGCCTGTGGCCGGCGCAGCGAGCGGATGGTCCACCCTCACGCGACGCGCTGGTTGCCGGCGCCGCGTGCGGTGTGGCGTTCTCCACTCATTACTACTGCGTGTTCCTCGCTGCGCCGCTTGCGTTTGCCGTCGTTGCACGCCACAGGAACGACGGCGCGGGCGCGATCGTGCGTGGCCTGGCTGTCGCTGCAACAGCGAGCGCGGTGACCTTCTTCGCGCTCTCGCCGTTCATTCTCCTCGAGCCGCTGACGGCGCTGCGCGACGTCGTCGGCAATCGCGAGATCGTCGTCGATCGCGCGGTCGCGGAGGGCGCGTTCGCGCCGGCGGTGCGCTACATGGACATGCTGTGGACCGACTCCGCAGGACAGCCGATCGTCGCGCTGGCGATCGCCGGCACGTTGTGGATGCTCGCGACTTCGCCAGCGCGGGCGGCGTTGCTGCTCGCCTTCCCGGTTCCCTTCCTCCTGTTCATCGTCAACACGGCGCCAGCCAGCCGGTATCTCAACCCGGTGATGCCCTTCGTCGCACTGTTCGCCGGCTGGACGATCTCACGGGCTGTCGCCCGAATCCGGGGGGGCCATGCCGTCTTCTGGATCGCCGTCATGGCGGTGGCGGCTCCATCGCTCTACGGCAGCATCCGTGCCGTACAGTTCTTCCGTCAGGACGACACCCGCACGCTGGCGCAGCGATACATCGAAGAGCACATCGGGCCCGGGACCACCGTCGCCATTCAGCCGCACTCGGTGATGTTGATGCCGACACGCGAGAGCCTGGTCGAGGCCGTGTCGCAGAAGCTCGGCAGCATGGAGCAGGCATCCGTCAGGCTGAAGCTGCAACTCTCGCTGGAGCCGTATCCGGCGTCAGCCTACCGGCTCATCTATCTCGGGAGTGGAGGGCTTGATGCCGACAAGATCTATGTGGAGTACGAGGCCCTCGGCGGGTCGGCCGGCCTGGGCCGGCTGCGGTCCCTGGGCGTGGCTTTCGTTGTCGTCAAGCGATACAATAATCCGGATCCAGCAACGTTGCCGTTCTTCGATGCATTGGCGCAGAACGGCCGGCGAATTGCCGTGTTTTCACCTTACCGGCCGGGAACGACCGCGGCCGAGCAGGCACGGGTCGATCCTTTCCTGCACAATACCGATATCCGGATCGCCGGCGCACTGGAACGCCCCGGCCCGATGCTGGAGATCTGGGAACTGAATGCCTCTGGCTCCTGACGCGACACACCCGGGCGGCACTCACGTCTCGTTGCGTGAGAGCCTGCGCACGTCCGTGGCGCGGGTCCGCGAATCGCTGAAGACGCGGGCACGCGCGCTGCCGGTCGCGCGCCACGCCTGGGCGCGTTACCGCCGCCGCCGCTACGAGCAGCGCATCCAGCGCTTCCTGTCAGAAAAGTCGGGGCGGGCGGATCGGCTGCCGATCGGCGCCGTCTACGAAGCCACCATGCGGTGCAACCTGCACTGCGAGTTCTGCTACGTCGGCGATCTGCTGAACATCGAGGGCGAATGGCGTCAGGAGATGACGCTCGAGGCGCTCGGAAAAGCGTTCCCGGAGCAGTCGGGCTTTCAAATCAGCCTCACCGGCGGAGAGATCTTCATGCGCAAGGACATCATGTCCGTGCTGGATCTCTTCCGTTCGAAGGGCTACGCGTGCGGCTATCTGACGACGAACGGGACGATTATCAACGAGGAGCGGGCCAACGCGCTCGCCGATCTCGCGTCCGCGGGTTTCCTGAAGCACGTCAGCGTCTCGATTGACGGTCCCGGCGAGCTGCACGACGCGGCGCGCGGGCTCAAGGGCACGTTCGATCGCACCTGCGAGGGCCTGCGGCGGCTTCAGGAGGCCGCGCGGCGCAAGCACGCGCCACTGCGCGTCAGCATCAACACCACCGTCGCGCACGAGAGCCTGGAGGCGCTGGATCAGATGGTCGACGTGGCCGAGGAGCTCGGCGTGGATGCCATCGGCCTCAATCATCTGATGTACAGCACGCCGGAAGAAGTCGCCGAGACCGTGCGGCTGATCGGCGCGGCGGACGCATCCGCCATCGCGACGTTCGTGACCGCCGATCCGGGGCTCAATCTGGCGCTGGTCCAGCGGCAGGTCGCCAGCCTCCAGGAAAAGTGCCGGCGCAAGAACGTCCTGTTCGACTACCGGCCCAAAGTGCATCCGCAGCTGTTGGAGAACTACTACACGCCGGGCGCCAAACTCGAGGGACGCTGTCTCTATCCCTTCCTTCATGCCCGCGTATCGTTCTCAGGCAAGGTGTACTTCTGCCCGTTCATCCGTATCGAGGTGGGCGACCTCGGCAACTCGTCGCTCGAGGAGATCTGGAACGGTGAACGCTACGTGACTCTCCGCCGCAAGCTGGTCGAGAATGGAATCTTTCCGGTGTGCCGGCGCTGCTGCAAGGTGGAGCTGTCGCCGCAGCCGGTTGCGGAACCGTTCAGTCCGGGCGTTACGCCACGACGCGCCATCCCCCTGACCGTTGTCCGCTGACCTTCAACGCATGCTCGGCCGCCGAACACTTCTCGTCAACCCCCCGCTCATCAAGGGCGTCGCGTTCACCAGACAGGGCCGCTGCCAGGAGCGCGAAGAGGTCCTGGGCACGACGAAGCCGCCCTACACGCTCGCGCTGCTGGCCTCGATGCTGCGCAACGCCGGGTGCGACGTGCGGGTCGTCGACGCGACCGCGTCGCAGCGGTCGACGGCGGCGATCATCGAGAATCTCGAGCGCGACGGTTTCGCGCCGACCCTGATCGTGTTTCCGAGCACGACGCCGACATTCGATGCGGACGTCGCTGAAATGGCCGCCATCAAGCGCAGGTTCAACGCGCCGATGTTCTGCTTCGGCCCGCATGCCTCGACGGTGCCGGCGGAGTCGATGCAGCGCGCGCAGGACGTCGACGGCATGTTCGTCGGCGAGCCTGAAGATGGCGTCATGCAGCTCGCCGCTCTCGACTCGCTGGATCGGCTCGGCGAGATTCCCAGTCTCACGTGGCGCAGCGGCAGCGCCGTATTCCCTCATCGCGCGCACGGAAGCTTCAGCCTGTTCGCACAGTCGCCGTATCCGGCGTGGGACCTGCTGGATCTGAAGCGCTACGCGCTCCCGCTCGTCGACAAGCCGTACGTGATCGTGGAGACCAGCCGCGGCTGTCCCTACACGTGTGACTTCTGCGTGGCGCCCATCCACCAGGGACACAAGTTCAGGGAGCGCAGTCCCAAGTCACTGGTGGACGAAATCGAGCGGACGTATCGGGAGCTCGGCATCGAGTTCTTCTATCTCTGGGGCGACACGGTCACGCTGAACGTCAAGTCGTTCTCCGCGTTCTGCGACGAGCTGATCGCGCGTCAGCTGCCGATTCAGTGGTTCGGCAACGCGCGCGCGGACAACCTGACGGATCCGGCCTTCGTGCATCGGCTGCGGCGCGCGGGCTGCTGGATGCTCGCGCTCGGCATCGAGTCCGAATCCGACGAGGTGCGCAAGGACATGGTCAAGCGCCTCGAGCGGCAGAAGATCCAGGCCGCGTTCGCGAACATGCGTCAGGCCGGTATCAAGTCGTTCGCGTTTTTCATCTTCGGCTATCCGGGCGAAACACCGCAGACGATGGATCTGACGACCAACTACGCGATCGAGCTGGACCCGGATTTTGCGAACTTCTATCCGGCGGTTCCGTATCCCGGGACCGCGCTGTTCGACAAGTGCGTGCGCGATGGATTGCTCCGGCCCGAGGACGCGGACTGGACGCGGATGGAGTACTCGTATTACCTGCTGCGCGGCAACGGGCTCGACGAGAAGGTCGTGATGGAGGCGATCAACCGCGCCCGCCGGCGGTTCTTCCTCCGTCCCGCCTACATCAGCCGGCACGTCGGCGATATCGCGAAGCTCGCGCTCACGAAACAGGCGATTGTCTGGAAGGTGCTCTCGCGCACGCTGTTCGGTGCGCGAGTCGAGGATACGGACGTTCGAACTGCGAATGCTGAAGTCTGATTGCTGAAAGCTGGCAGCGATCAGCTGTCAGCTTTCAGCAATCCCAATCGGATCAGCCGATACCCGGATGCCCTGGCGGCAGCCACCCGCCGCCGACGCACACCCACCCTGGGCCGGGAGAAGCAGTCGGGCAAGCCCGATCGGGCGGCAGCCATCCACCGTCAACACACACCCAACCCGGACCCGGAGAAACGGTCGTGCAGCTGGTAGTCGGGGGCGGCGGCAGCGACGGCGGAATCAGCGTTGAGTCCGGCGGCAGCCATCCACCGTTAACACACACCCAGCCCGGACCCGGAGAAATGGTCGTGCAGGTCGACGTCGGCGCCGGCGGCGGCGGCGGCGGCGGAATCAGCGTCGAGCCTGGCGGCAGCCAGCCTCCCCCGACGCAGACCCAGCCCGGACCCGGTTGAATCGTCGTGCAAGTCGAAGTCGGTGGCGGCGGTGGCGGCGGGGGCGGCGGAGCCGGGGCGAGGCTCGGCGGCAGCCAGCCGCCATTCACACATACCCAGCCCGGACCCGGCTGAATCGTCGTGCATCCAGTCGGCGGTGGCGGCGCTGGTGGCGGTGGCGAGGTCGGCGGCGGTGTGTCGCTTGGCGGAAGCCACCCACCGCCGACGCACGTCCATCCCGGACCTGGCTGAATCGTCGTGCACCCGCCTGACGGTGGCGGGGGACTCGATGGAGGGGGTGCGCCAGGAGATCCATACGCTCCGGCAGGCCCGCCGCCCGATGCGAAGCCGGTGACGATGGTGCTGCCGATCCCGTTGAAGCGGCGCGCGCTGAACGTTCCCAGCCACGATCGGCTGTGCGTGCTGGAGCTGACGCGCTCGTAGAAAGACGGCCGGTGCGTCGCGCTGAGCGTGTTCTCGCCGTTGAAGGGGAAGCCGCGGGAGTTCAACTCGATGCCGATCATCGCGTCGTTCGCACGGTCGACGCCGGCCAGCAACGACGTCCGGCTCACCGGGTTATAAGCGATCGACAATGCGTCGTACGAACCGACGCGAGCGGAGGCGATGCCCTCGGTGAGCAGGGTGCCGGCCGCATCGAATTCCGCGACCTTCGCGTAGACACCTGACGAAAACTCGAACCAGGTCATCAGGAACCGGTTGGTCCCCGCGTTGTAGGTCACGTCAGTGATGGTGTTCTGGCCGCCCGAGAGGAAATTCCAGGTCACCCGGGCGAACGCCGCAGGGTTCGAGGCTGGAACGATCGCAAAACCGGAGTAATTGACGTCGCCGGCGCCCTCACCGCTGAACGAAACGCCAAACTGATCCGTGCTCGAATTCCAGGCAACGCCGGGGTCGCGTCCAAATCCCGAAGAAACGTCGACGACGCCCGATACCGGATTGGCGTTGTTGTCGACGAGGACCACTTTGATTTTGACGGGCGCAGTCGCGAGTGGGAAGCTCTTCCACGCTACGAGGAACCGGCCGCTGGTGCTCGAATAGGCGATGGCGGGACCGCTTTCGAGCCACGCCGCGGCAGCGCCGGAAATCATCTGCTCGGCGCCCATCGCTCCGGAGCAGTTGACCGTGCGGGCGCGAATGCTGCTCGGTGCGCCGGTTTCCTCGGCCCAGACGACCAGGAAGCCGCCGCCGAGAACGAGCGGGCTGTAGCTCGCGCGCGGAAAGGCGCCGAAACCGTCCCCGTTGATCGTGAACACTCCGGAAATCGGAACTCCCGCGCCGTTGACGCACACGCCAACCAGCGGACCGGCTCCGCCGACGACGAGGTATGAATTGGTGTTGGGGTCGTAGGCCGAATCGACGCCGCGAACGAAGAATGTCGCCACTTCTATGGTAGCGCTGCCCTCTATCTGCTGCGCCGAAGCTGTCCGGCCGCCGGCGGCGATGGTCAAGCAGGCGAGGAGCGAGCACGCAACCACGCGGCCCGCAAACGTCCTCGAACGACGTGCGTCGATCATTTACTTCCTCCGGTGTTCACGACTTTGGTGATCGGCGACGATCCGCATTTCGGCCGGATCGTGGCGTGCAGATCCGCGTCTGGTATCGGTCGTTGCGCCGCGGCACTTTAGAAAAAAGCGTCTTTCCCCAGGGGAGCAGGGTGGATGGAAAGTATAAACGAACGGAAAGTCAATCGCCATAGTGATTTGCAGACATCTTTGTAATCAGCGGCGTAGTGCCGGGCCAGGCGTCAGGTCCGGGCGCGGGCCAGCCGCCGCATCGGGAGCGCCAGCGCCGCATATAAGGCTGCGGCTATCAACAAGTTCGCATGGATCCCGAGCCACATGGACACCATCACCGCCACGATTGACGCCATCACCCCGCAGGCGCCGTTCACTCCCCACATCCAGGCGGTCACCCGGTCCGAATGCTGCCCGGTCAGCCGCAGCCCGATTGGAAAGCAGAACCCCAGCGCGAACGCCAGGGGCCCCACGAAGAGCGCGACAACGGCCGTCCGGCCGGGGAGACCCCACCCTAAAGTGGCGTCCATCAACGGCTGCAGGAGCAGCGTCTCGACGACCACCAGCAGCGCGATGCCGACTGGCAGGAACTCGAGCCGGCGGGAACGGCCGGTGTCGATGCGTTCGGACGCGATGCTGCCCAGACCCGCGGCCAGAATCATCAGGAACAGGATGATCGAAAACGTATAGGTGGGGTGGCCAAGATAGACCGAGAAGCGCTGCAGGAACGGAATCTGGACGAACATGAAGCCGAGCCCGATCAGCGCGAAATAGGTCAGCGACGCCGCGAACAGGCCCGGCGGCATCGGCGGCCGGCCGGTGCTCAGGAGCGGCCAGCCGATGATCGCCAGCACCAGGACGCCTGCCACGAACGCCAGCGCGATCAGCGTGCGCGTCGCGCGAAGGTTGCCGCTGACGACGCCGACGCCCGCCGACTGCGACTGGAAGAACGCCCGCGGTTTGAGCATGTTGAAGAAGAACGGCCGGCGGTCCGTGGGCGCGGTGAAATCGAACAGCGAATCGGCGGTGGCGGCGCTCAGCTGATCCGCGGACGCCGCGGTCGCAATCCGCCGGAAGCGCTCGTCGGCCGCCTCGTGCCACGGGCTGACACGGACGGCGAAGCCCATGGCATCCGCAACCGTCTGAAGCCGCTCGCGATCCTGATCCGTGAACGCGGCACGCGAGACGAGCAGCGTCGCCACGCGCTCGCGCGTTACGAGGATCAGGTTGGATTTCGGCGACGCGATGCCGGCATCCAGCAGCGAGGCCACGCCGAGCGACAGCAGCCGGGTGGTCTCGGACGCGCTGTCGGGATCGAACCAGCGGGAGACGCTGAACACGCCGGTCGGCGTCAGCGCCCGCAGGAAGACCTGCCAGCCGTCGCGCGTGTAGAGGCCGTTCTCGGTCAGCGTGAACGCGCCGGCGCCGGTCGCCGCCCAGGTATCGATGAGCGACATCTGCAGGACGTCGAATTTCTGCGGCGTCCGCGTCAGGTACGATCGCGCCTCGTCGTTGACGAGCGTGACGCCCGGATAGGTCGCGACTTTGGCGAAATCGCGATAGGGCTGCTGCAGGACGCGGACGAGGACCTCGTTGATCTCGATCCCCGTGACGGACGTGTTGCCCGCCCAGATCGCGGTGAGGATGTCGCGGCCGCCGCCGACGCCGATGACCCCGACATTGCCGCCGCGCAGGCGGTACGGAACCGACGTGACGTCGTAGCTGACCCAGTCGAGCGATTCGCGCCGGCCGTCCCAGTTGGTGATCACCGTACCGGCATCGCCGTCGATCGCCGCCAGCGCGGCGCGCACCGGCGTGGTCGGCGCGTTCGCGCCCGGCCCCCAGAGAAACGGCGGACCGGTGCCGGGGGCGCGCACGACGACATTCGAGTGCGCGTTCCAGTCGGAGAAGTCGATCTTCTGCTCGTCGAACCAGAGGCCGCGGCTCTTCGGGTAGATCACGCCGAGCCGCCGAGCCGCACTGGCGTTCAAGACCGTCGCGACGATCAGCACGCCGATCACGAGGAACGCCGTGCCGCCGTCACGTCTCGCGTATTTCGCGAAACACCATGCGCCAATTCCGGCGGCGGCGCCGGTCGCGAACGCGGTGGACGTGATGTCGGTCAGATCGAGCAGCCAGATGATCGCCAGGCAGCCGGCGGCGGCGCCGATCAGATCCGCGCCGTAGAGGATGCCGATCGGCGCGCGGGTCCGGGTCAGCGCGAGCGTCACGACGACGCCGGAAATGACAAACGGGATGGTCAGGACGAGCGTCGAAATCGCCAGTGCGGCAAGCTCCGACGGAGACCCGCCGCGAACGGCGGGGAACGGAATCACCAGGTTGGCGACGTGCGCGACCGGCAGCGTGACGGCCATGGCCAGCCCGGCGGCCGGAAGGATCCGCACGGTACGCTCCGGCGAGAACAAATCTCCGCCGACGAAGACGAGCACCGCGCCAGCCGCCATGCCCAGCATGGCGACCGACACCGCCAGGAACGACAGGTGATACCAGGTCAGCACCGACAGCAGGCGGGTGTCGAGCACCTCGAGCATCAGCGTCGCGAGCGTGATGAAGAACAGTCCGGCGATGAGCCAGAACGGACGGGGATCGCCGGGCCGCTGCATCAACGCAGCAGGACCAGCACGCGTGCGGCGGCGCGCACGCGACCGAGACGGTCGTTCAGTTTCATGAAGAATCGGAGTGTCCGAAGGTCGCTGGAAAAGGCTTCGCCGATCGCCTCGGAGGCGATGTCGCGAATCGCGGGATTGTCGTCGTTCATGGCGCGCTCGAGAATCCGTCTCGCATACTCGGGATCGTGCGGCAACAGCAGACGCGCGGCGCCGACCCGAACCTCGGGCTCGCCCGCCGACGTCAGGTTGCGCACCTGATCCATCCAGGCCGCATCCGGAGCGGACGCCATCGCCTGCGCCGCAATGAGGCGGCTCCTTGCCGACTCGTCCTGCATGAGCGCCTGCAGCAGCGTGAGGCCGCTCATGTCTCCAAGCCCGAACAGCGCGGCCGCCGCGCGCGTTCTGACAAAGCCGCTCTGATCCTTCAGCGCCATCTTCAGGCTGTCGATGACGTCATACCGCTTCCCGAGCTTGCCGAGCCCGTCGGCCGCCGCGGCGCGCACCTCGGGACTCTTGTGCCGAAGCTGCCGGACCAGCGGCGTGACCGCCGACGGCGATCCGCTGTCGGCCAGCGCCTGGATGATCGACGTCGGGTTCCCGCCGTTGTCGTCGAGGAGCGCGGCGAGCGCTTTGACCGATCGCTCGTCGCCCATCGCGGCCAGGGCGCGGGTTTCGGGCGTGTTTCCTGCACGGGACGCCTGGGTCAGCTCCGAGACGGCGCCGCGATCGCCGTCGTTGGCGAGCGCGCGCAGCGCCTCGAGACGCGCGGTGTCCATCGTGCCGTCGCGTGCGGTTTCCTGCAAGAGCGCCACGGCGATCCGCCTGACGATCGACGGCTCTTCGAGCGCGCGGGCGCCGAGCCACAGCTCGTACTGCGTCAGACCCGCATGCGCGCCAGCCCGTGCGATGTTCGCCTCGACGGCAAACGACAGCGCGGCCGCGCTCCGCGGGTAGACCGCCAGGATTTCGCTGGCGCGGGACGCGGCCCGCTCAGCCTGGCCTTCGGCAAGCATCGCCCAACCCTGGGTCAGCGCAATCGCTTCGTCGCGCGGGATCGACCCGGGTCGCGATGGTTGGCTCGCGGGTTTTGCCGCGGTCTGTGCGGCTGTCAGGAGTAAGCAGGAAACGAGGACGGTTGCCAGATCCATGTTCTTTTTGACGCGGCCGCTCCAATCAGGGCTGGGTTAACATCCCCTCGCGCAACATCGTCTCGACCTCGTCCTGTCCGAGCTGCCTGTACTCGCGCCGCGCCCGGCGCGCGCCGCCCATCCGAAGCGCGCCACCGAACCGGAGGACATACAGATCGCGGAGCTGAGTCAGATATCCCGCCGCTTCCCGCAGGCTCATCTTACTTTCACCTTGCTCGCGATCGTCGAATCGATAGGGGATTTCGACCAGCCGCTCCGGCCAGCCGCGCATCAGCAACTCCAGGCAGATCTTGAACCCGCCGGCGCGGATGGCGACCCGGCTCGCGACCGAATGCCGAATCAGGAAGAACCCGGACGCCGCATCGCGCACGGGGGACAGCGGCCGTGCGGCCAGGCACGCGGCCCGCGACAGCATCCGCCGCCAGAACGGCCAGTTCGGCGCGGATCCGCCCGCGATGTAGCGGCTCGCGATCACCACATCCGCGTGCGTCGCGTGCAGTGCCGCGAGCAGCCGCGGCACCAGCGCCGGTGGATGGCTGAAGTCCGCGTCCATGACCCCGACGATGCGCGCGGAGGCGGCTTCGAATCCCGCCACCACCGCCGTGCCGAGACCGAGCTTGCCGGTCCGGTGAATCACGCGCAGCCGGAACGAGGTCGTGAGCCCGTCGGCCACCGCGCCGGTCCCGTCGGGCGAGTTGTCGTCCACGATGATCATCTCGAGGGCGACGTCGTGGGCGTCGCACGCGGCGAACACCGCACGCACCAGCTCTTCGATCCGCTCGCGCTCGTTGTACGTCGGCACCACCATCGTCAGATCGACGAATGCAGACGAGGACGCCGGCGCGGAACCCATCTGGGTACTGATAATTCCACGTGTGCGCCCGATGCACGTCGCACGTCCGCACGTCGCACGTGACAAGCAGCACGTCGCACGTCGCACGTCGCACGTAGCACGTCGCCCGTTTCTGATGCCCCTCTACGCAAGACGATTCTTTTTGACAAGCCTGCTGATCGCGCTGGCGGCCGGCGGAGTCCTGCGCACCGCGTGGCTCACCGCCGATCCGCCGACGCACGCGACGGTCGGGATCGTGTGGCACGACGAAGGCGCGTGGGTGCACAACGCCCGCAACCGGGTGCTCTGGGGCACGTGGCGCACCGACAACTGGAACCCGATGTTCATCGCGCCGGTGTTCACCGGGCTCGAGTACATCGCGTTCAGCCAGCTGGGCGTCGGCACGTGGCAGGCCAGGACCGTATCGGTCGCCGCCGGACTGGTCTCGATCCTGTTCCTGGCTTTGGGCCTGGCGGCGACCGGCGGCCGGCGCGCTGCCGCCGCCGGCGCGGTGCTGCTGGCGACGAACTACGTGTTCGTGATGTGGAACCGCGCGGCGCTGATGGAATCGACGATGACCGCGTTCATCGTCGCCAGCTGGTGTGGGTACGCGCTGTCGAGGCGCTGGCCCGTGATGGGTCTCGTTGCGGGCGCCGCCGTCGTCGCCGCCTGGTTCACCAAGGCGTCGGCGGCGTTCTTCGTCGCCGCGCTGCTGCTGGACGCGGGCATCACGCTGATCCTCTGTTTCTTTCCGTCTCTCTGCCGGCGTCTGAGGATGCCGTCGCCGGAGCCGGCAGCGATAAGAGCGGCCTGGTGGACGGTCGGCGGTGTCTGCCTGGCGGCCGGCCTCGTCGTGCTGCTGCTGGCGAGACAGTACTGGACCGAGTACTGGTTCTACAACTGGCAGACGAGCGTCGCGCGCAAGCCGTCGTACACGATCCGCGCGCTGCTCGATCGCGCGTCGTGGATCCCGATCGCGCACGACTTCTTCACGCGCATGTGGCTCGTGACGGTTGCCGGCGCGGTGTCGATCCTCGGCATCGTGGTCCGCTGGCGCACGGCACGTCCCGCCGAGCGCCTGCTCGTCTGGTGGGTGCTGGTCGGCATGCTGGAGCTCGTGGTGCACGACTCGGGCAACGAGCGCCGGTATGTCATGTTCATCCCCGCGTTCGTCGCGCTCGCCTCGCTGCTGCTCTCGCAGGAACAGCCGGCGCCGGTGTCCGCGCACGATCTCGATCCGGCGACGCGCGTCGCGCTCGTGCCGCTGCTCCTGGCGATGAGCTATATCGTCATCGGCGCGCTGGGCCGGCTGCCGTTCCTGTACGACATCGGACCTGGCGTGCGATTGTCCGCCGCGCTCGCGGCGCTTACGGCCGCGCTGGTCATCTGGCGGTGGCGATCGACAATAGGATGGCTGGGCCGTCAGCGGATGCCGGTGGCGGCGGCGGCCGCGATTGTCGCGCTCGCCGTGGCCGGCGACCTGGCGCAATACTGGCAGTGGACGCGGCATCGGACGAGCAAGAACTACGAAGCCAGCCTCGCGGTCGGCCGGGCGCTGCCGCCGGGGACGCTCGTGCACGGCAAGCTTGCGAACGGGTTGTCGCTCGAGAACTCGATCCGGCCGGTGTTCGTCGGACGCGGCTTCGGCAACTACGAGGATCGAAAGCAGCGCAATGATGTGCGATATATTCTGACCTACGTCGCGCCGCCCTCGGTTACGAAGGGCCAGTGATTCTCGACGTGCTCCTGGCATACCCGAAGCGTGCAGTCATCATGACGTTCGACGTAGCGGAGACGACTGCCGGCGGGGATCGCGCGGCGCTCTTCGACAAGTTTGGCCGGGCGCCCGCAACGCCGAGGTCGGTGAGTGCGCAGGATTGACGAAGGCGCCATCAAGGCGCATGCGGACGTCCGGTTCCGGTCGGAATACGATTACGCCCTCTTCGAGTACTACCGCAGCGCGAAGGTGATCGCCTTTCTCGAGCGCGCCGGTGTGCAGGTCCGCGGGCGCGTGCTGGACGCGGGATGCGGCGGCGGCGGCATGCCGCTGTCGATGGCCGAGGAAACCGACGCGGTGGTCGGCATCGACCCTGCTCCACGATTCCAGGCCGCGGGCGTGACGCTCGGGCGTGAGCGCGGCATGCGGAATCTGAGGTTTGCTCAGGCGGATGGCATGTTCCTGCCCTTTCGGACCGGCGCCTTCGACCTGGTGCTGTCGCACGCGGTGATCGAGCACGTCGCGGATGCGCCCCTGTATCTCCGCGAGTGCGCGAGGGTGCTGGCGCCCGGCGGGCACGTCTACCTTTCCACCGCGCCGTACCTGTCGTTCGCCGGCGCGCATCTGCCGAGGCTGAAGCTGCAGGTGCCGTTGCATCTGCTGCTGGGCCGGCGGGCCGCGTTTTCGACGTTCAGGTTCCTCGCGCGCCACGCGCCGTGGACGTTGAAAGAGCCGGCGAACGAGAACTCGTTCATCAAGGCCGCGCGGCGCGGTGAGATCAAGGACGACGATCTGCTCGAGAAGGTCCGCGTGGCGCGGCTGCGCGGGCAGATCGCGGCGGCCGGTTTGCGGATCGTTCGCGAGGAGCTGCACGTCACCAGCACCGTACGCCGGCTGCCGGCCGGCGTGGCGCGGTGGCTGAGGGACAGTCCGCTGACGCAGGATGCCCTCATCAGCAACATGGAGTACGTGCTCGGCGGCGGAGCGCCGGCGTAATCTCGCTGAGGACCGTGGCAGACATCGATCGATATCGACCGGACGACAAGCGGGCCGTCGACGCGCTCTACCGGCGTGTGTTCGGCAACGATGCCGCCGAGGCGAGCCGGCTGCGGTGGGACTGGCAGTACCGCCGCAATCCGAACAACCCGGGCGGCGAGCCGGAGATCTGGATCGCGCGCGAGGGCCCGGCGATCGTCGGCCAGTACGCGACGATGCCGGTGCAGGTGTCGATTGCCGGCAGCGAAGTGCGCGGATCGTGGGGAATGGACGTGATGGTCGCGCCCGAGCGCCAGCGCCAGGGGCTCGGCGAAGTGCTCTTCAGGACCTGGGACCGCAACGTCGGCGCCTCGCTCGGCCTCGGCCTGTCCGAATCCTCCTACAAGCTGTTTCAGAAGATGCGGTGGCCGGATCTCGGCCCGGTGCCGTGCTTCGTGAAGCCGCTGACCCGGCGCGCGTTCCGGCGGCCCGAACTGGCCGCAGCCGGTCAACCGCCTCGTGTCCGCGTTGACGCTGCCGGTGGTCAAGGTCGTCGCGCGGACCCGCCCGCTGCGCGCCGAAGTACGGCTGATCCAGCGGTTCGACGAAAGCTTCACCGAGTTGTGGAAGACGCTGGCGCCGCGATTCGCGTTCGCGGTTCGACGCGACGCCTCTTATCTGAACTGGAAGTACGTGTCGGCGCCGCACGTGCGCTATTCGATCGTGTCGCTGCGCCGCAACGATCAGAATGTCGGCTACGCGGTCTATCGCCACCTGCACGAGCCTCGCGGCCGGGTGACGCTGCTGGTCGATTTTCTGACCGACCCGGACGACGAATCGGGCTTTCGCACCCTGCTCCACTGGATCGACCGCGAGGCGGGGCTGCGGACTCGGACAAGATCCGGACCTTCGCGATGCACGCCGGCTTCCGCCGGCTGCTGCGGCGCACCGGCTACTTCCAGGTGAAGTCGACCGTGCAGTTCGTCGCCAAGGTCAACGGCGTCGAGGTGCCGCCCTCGTTTTACGGCGAGACGGATCGCTGGCACGTGACGCTGGGCGATTCGGATCAGGATCGCTGAGATCGCAGGGCTGCGCATCCGACTGACTCCATGTATCTGCTCGTCGGAATCGACACCGAGGGCGACAACCAGTGGGACGCGGCCGCACGCGCCAACCAGACGTTCGAGAACATCTACGCGCTGCCGCGTCTTCATGCGCTGTTCGCCCGCCATGGCGTCAGGCCCACCTACGTCATCACGCACCCCGTCGCGACGGACCGGCACTCGGCTGACGTGCTGCGGACGATGCTGGCGGCGGGCGACTGCGAGATCGGCGCGCATCATCATGCGTGGGAGACGCCGCCGTGCACGGAGGAAGACATCCGGCGCCACCCGTACACCTCGACGCTTCCCGGCGTGCAGTTCGAGCAGCAGTTGCGCAACCTGACCTCGGCGATCGAGGACGCGGTCGGCGTCCGGCCGGTCTCCTATCGTTCGGGACGCTTCGGCTTCTCCGCCGATCACGTGTCCGCGCTGGAGCGTGCCGGTTATCTGGTGGAGTCGAGCGTGGCGCCGCTCTTCTACGAAGCGCACAAGGGCGGTCCCGATTTCGTCGAAGCGCCGCTGCGCCCTACTTCTTGGCATACGATTCGGCGACCGCGCCGGGAATCGAGCAACGTCCTCGAAGTGCCCGTCTCCGCGGCGCTGAACCGGAAGCTCCCGAAGTTCGCGCAGCACGCCTACGCGCGCGCGCCGAGCCCGTACACCACCAAGCGGGTGCTGCGAGTGCTGCGCCTGCTCCGGGTCCGCTGGCTCCGCCCGTCGTGGTCTTCGGCCGAGGACATGATCCGCCTGGCGAAGGATCTGGCGCGGTGGGGCGAGCCGGTGCTGAACCTGCTCTTCCACTCGAGCGAAGCGATCGTCGGCGGCAGCCCGTATAACAGGACACAGGCGGAGCTCGACGCGTTCACTCAGCGGCTCGAGCGTTTCCTCGCGTTCGCGACGAAAGAGCTGGGCGCGACGCCGGTGACGTTCGCGGAGTTCCGGACGAGGTACTGCTAGCGCGGCGACATGCACATCCTTCACGTCACGCCGCACCTTCCGCCCGATCAGGCCGCGAACGCGCTGCTGCCCTGGCAGCTGGGATCGTGGGCGCGGGAGTCGGGCGATACCGTCGAGTACGTGGCGAACCCGCCGCGGGCCGGCGGCGCCGCCAGCCTGCCCGGCGCGGTGGCGTGGGTGCCCAGACGATCGGACGGCTTGCTCTCGCGATTGCCGGGCATCGGCCCCCTGGCCGCCAGCCTTCCCGTTTACCGGGCGCTCGGACCCGCGATCGCGCGCGCCGACGTCGTCCATGCGCACAGCAACGGCCTGCTGACCGAGCTCGCGGTGGTGCTCGCGCGACGCCAGCAGAAGCCGGTCGTGCTCACGCTCTACGGCACGGAGATCTGGCACTACGAGCCGAAGAAGTCCGGTCCGGATCTTTTCACGCGCGCGTATCACGCGGCGTCTGCGGTCACCTTCTACAGCGAACGGCTTCTGGCGCGCGCCAACGAGCTCGGGCTCACCCGCCGCGACATGCACGCGATCTATCCGTCGGTTGGCGCGGCGTTCCGATTTCACACCGAAGCCGATCAGCTCGAGATCCGGACGGCGCTCGGGATCAGCGCGCGGCACGTGCTGGTCAACGTCAAGCGACTTCATCCACTCGCGGGTCAGCGCCACCTGCTCGAGGCGATGAACGAGGTGATCCGCACCCATCCGGACATCCGTCTCGTCATCTGCGGCACCGGTCCGCTGCTCGACGACCTCAAGGCGGCGGCGCGATCCGCCGGCGTCGAGCGTCACGTGACGTTTGCCGGCCTGGTCGACAATGCCGTCGTCGCGCGCTACTGTGCGGCGGCCGATCTGTTCGTGCTGCCGTCGCTGCTGGAGGCGCTGCCGACCGTCGCCGTCGAGGCGCTTGCGGCGGGGACGCCGGTCATTTCCACCGACAACCCCGGCGGGCTCGAGCTGAGCGAGATCTTCGGGCCGGACGTCGCGGTCGTGCCGCGCGAACAACCGCTCGCGCTCGCCGCCGCCATTACCGACTTCCTGGACGACAAGCGGCGCACGCTGCCGGCGACGCGGGAAACCGTGAACCGGGAGTTCAGGCCGGCCGCCGTCGCGGCAAAGTACCGCGCACTGTACGAAGCGCTGGCCGGGAGGGTGCGTGAGCCGTAGCGTCGTACGCGCCGTGGCGGCCGCGGCACTCGGCGCGCTGACGGGAGCGGCGTGCCTGCTGCTGGTCTACGGGCTTCGGCCGATGCTCGAGATGGACCTGGCGGTCTCGCCGCCGGCAGAGGTCACCGGCCTTTACCTCACCGAGCGCGATCCGGCGACCGGCCTCACGTTTGCGTGGACGGGCGAAGTCTTGACGATTCGGCTGCCGGGCCTCGACCGGCAGGTGCCGTGGCACCTCGAGGCACGCGCGCGTGCGTCACGGCCCGATCCCACGACGAATCCGGAGCTCGCCATCTTTGCCGACGGCTCGCACATCGTCACCGTCCCGACCTCGAGCGACTTCGCCGACATCCAGCTGGCGATCCCCGCACGGCCCGATCGTCTCGGCCTGACGATTTCCATGCGCTCCTCGAAGACGATGGTGCCGGGGCCGCACGATCCGAGGGCGCTCGGCGTGATGGTGGATTGGATCAGAATCAGACCGGAAGGCATCGTGATGCCGCCGCGCAAAGCGCTCGCGGCCGCTGCCGTGGTGCCCGCGATCGCCGCGCTGGCACTGGCTCTCCTCGGCGCCACAGCGGTGTCGGCTGCCGCCGCCGCAACAGGCATCGGCGCGCTGTTCGCCTGCGTGCTGGCACGAGGGTTCGGGCCTTACTCGGATTACCCGGTCACCGTCGGCAGCCTTGCCGCCTGGGTCTGGGGCGTCACGCTGGTCGTCGGCCTGATCGCCCTCGCCGTCCGCCGGCGTCCGTTCTCGAGCCGCGCCCTGTTCGTTGCCGGCTTCTCCGCGGCGGCGGCGCTGCTCAAACTGGCGGTGCTGCTGCATCCCGACATGCCGGTCGGCGATGCGATGTTTCACGCCCACCGGTTTCACGAGGTTCTCAGCGGCAAGCTCTATTTCACGTCGATCGCGCCGGGGAACTACTCGTTCCCGTACACGCCGGGACTCTACGTCTTCGCGCTGCCGTTTGCGGATCTGGTGAGACGCGGCGCGGCGGACATGGCGCTTCTTCGAGCGATCGTGGTGGCCGTCGACGCGGCCGCCGCATTGCTTCTCTACCTGGCGCTGGCGCGCGCGGCACGCTGGCAGACGGATGCGGTCCGCATTCGAATCCTGCGAACCGCCGCGGTGTGCGCGGTCGTGTTCTATCACCTCGTTCCGCTCGATTACCGGATCGTCACCGTCGGCAACCTGACCAACGCGTTCGCGCAATCGATGGCCACGCTTGCCCTCGCGCTGATCGTCGGCCTCGCACGCGACGGGCGAGCATCCCGGCTCTGCGGCTTGCTGACGCTGACCCTCGCCGCCGCGTTTCTTTCGCATACCGGCACGTTTGCGATCGGCGCCGCGGCGACGGCGGCAATTGCCGGGCTGTTCCTCTGGCGCGGTGACGCGAGAGTGCGCGCCAGCGGAGTCGCAATCGCCATCGCGCTGGCCATCGCGGTCGTCGCGGCGATCGTTCTCTACTACGCGCACTTCATGGAGACTTACCGGACAGAGTGGGCGCGCATCAGCGTCGAGACGGCAACCGCCGCGCCCGACGCCGGCGGCCGCGGCATCGGCGCCCGCCTCGCCGCGGTTCCGCGCAACCTGCACATCTATCTCGGAACGCCTGTGCTGATCCTCGCCGCCATTGGCGCCGCCGCCGCGCGTCAACTCGATGGCGCGAATGCGCTGTGGCTCAGCGTCACCGGCTGGCTCGTCGCGTGCGCGGGTTTTCTGGTCCTCGGCATTCTGACGCCGGTCGACATGCGCCACTACCTCGCGGCGATCCCGGGGCTGGCGATTGCGGCCGGCGCCGGCGCCGCCGCGTGGTGGTATGCAGGCGGCAGACGCCGGCTGATCGCCGCCGCGCTTGTGATGTGGGTCATCGCGATGGGGCTGCAGACGTGGTGGATTACGATCTGATAATTCCCAACTCCCAACACCACAACTCCCAAACGAAATCCCAACTCCCAACTCCCAAGGAATCGGCCTCCGACCTTCTACGCGTGGCGGATTATTGCGGGCAGGTCAGCGTTCGGTCCTGATGTGCCGTGATGTACCCTGGCTGGGAGCCGGATCTTACCTGATCCTCGTATGCCACTAGGTATGTCGTGCTGGATTACCATTCGTGCGCACTCCCCGTTAGTCGGCTAGGTTGGCGTTGGAAGTTGGGAATTGGGAGTAACTTGGGAGTTGGGATTTGCGGAGTTGGGAGTTGACCGAAGATGAGCCTGATAGAACGCATCAGCAAAGACATCGCGGACGCGATGCGCGCGCGCGAGCAGACGCGGCTCGGGGCGCTGCGGATGGCGAAGGCCGCGCTCATGAATGGCGAAGTGCAGCGCGGACGCGCGCTGGAGGAAGCGGAAGCGCAGCAGGTGATCAACTCGCTGATCAAACAGCGGCGGGATTCGATCGAGCAGTTCACGAAGGGCGGCCGCGACGATCTCGCGGACAAGGAAGCGGCTGAGATCACGTTCCTGGAAGCCTACGTTCCGCCGCCCCTCGGCGCGGCGGAGATCGACGCGGCCGTCGATGCGGCGATCGCCGAAACCGGCGCGTCGTCGGCCAAGGATCTGGGACGTGTGATGAAAGCTGTGATGAATGGATTCGCCGGCCGCACCGTGGATGGCAAGATGATCAACGAAGCCGTGCGCAGAAAGCTGGGGGGCTGAAATCGCGCAAACCTTTTTCGCGAGTTTGCGTCTAATCAAACTGAAAGGCACGCACAAGCCTCTCATCCATCCTCCATTAGGCTCCTGTCACAACCAGGAGCCCTTTTTGTTTCTCCCCGTTTCATTTTCGAAACAGCGTGTGTCTCGTTCGTCCGAATCCGAACGCTGCGTGTGCGCGCCCGACCCATCAGAGCTCATGTCGGTACGCTGATCTTTTGTGCTTCCGCCGCAGATGAACAGAGGAATGGTCCGGTCGGCCGGGCTGATCGGCATCGCCACGATGGCCAGCCGGCTGCTCGGCGTCGCCCGCGAAATGGCGCTGGCGTGGGTCTTCGGCGCGGGCACGCAGATGGATGCGTTCAACGTCGCCTTCCGCATCCCGAATCTGGTACGCGACCTGTTCGCCGAGGGGGCGATGTCGGCCGCGTTCGTCCCGACATTCACACGCACGCTCGCGTCACGCGGCAAGCCGGCGGCATGGCGTCTCGGTAATCTGGTCCTCAACGCGCTGCTGCTCGTCACCGGCACGCTGGTCGTGCTCGGGATCGTGTTTGCCGAGCCAATCACCCACGCGATTGCCGGCGACGAATTCTCGGCCATCCCCGGCAAGCTCGAGCTGACGACCCAGCTGACGCGAATCATGCTGCCGTTCCTGACGACCGTCGCCATCGCGGTGGCGCTGATGGGCATGCTGAACTCGCTGCACCGGTTCTTCCTGCCGGCGCTCTCCCCCGCCATGTTCAACGTCGCCACGATCTTCTGCGCCGTCGCGGTCGTGCCGCTGATGCCGCTGGTGGGACTGCCGCCGATCGCCGGAATCGCCATCGGCACGCTGCTCGGCGGCCTGGGACAGATTGCGCTGCAGTGGCCGTCGCTGCACCGTGAGGGCTTCCGCTACTCGCCGGTGCTCGATTTCCGCGACCCCGAGCTGAGCGAGGTGCTCCGGCTGATGATCCCGGGCACGCTCGGCCTGGCGGCGGTCCAGATCAACGTCTTCGTAAACACCTACCTGGCGACGACCCAGCCCGAAGGGTCGGTCTCGTGGCTTGGCTACGCATTCAGATTGATGTATCTGCCGATCGGGTTGTTCGGCGTGTCGATCGCGACCGCGGCGCTCCCGACGATCGCGCGGCAGGCCGGTGAGGCGGACAAGGCGGCGATCAGAGGCACGGTTTCCCGCGGGCTGCGGCTGATGCTGAGCCTCAACGTTCCCGCGACGGTTGGATTGATCGTGCTCGCGCGACCGATCGTCGAGCTGATCTACGAGCGCGGGAGATTCGGACCGGGGGATTCGGCCGCGACAGCCGCTGCGCTGATGTTCTACGCGCCGGGATTGCTTGGCTACTCGGCCGTCAAGATCGCCTCGCCGACCTTCTACTCGCTCAAGGACAGCCGCACGCCGGTCATCGTCAGCGTGCTGTCGGTCGCGGCGAACCTCGCCCTGAATCTCTGGCTCGTTGAGGTCCTGAGCTTTCGCGGATTGGCCCTTGGCACCGCCATCGCCGCGGTGTTGAATGCCGTTATTCTGCTCGCGCTCCTCAGCCAGCGCCTCGGCGGCCTCGACGGCCGGCGGCTTGCGATCTCCGCCACGAAGATCAGCGTCGCCTCGGCGCTGATGGGCGCGGCGGTGTGGTTCGGCGCGGCCTGGCTCGAGACGGCCGTGCCGGGATCCGCGCTGTCGATCCGGGCCATACGCGTGTTCACCTCGATCGCCGCCGGCGTCATCGTGCTGATCATTGCCGCGCGCGCGCTGCGGATCGAGGAGCTCGACGATGCGCTGCGGCGCCTGGCGCGGCGCTCCGTTCCTTCCTGAGGTCAGTTTGTCTCTATCGCCCCTGAAGATTCATCCGACGATCCTGCTGATGGCCTGCGCGCACATGATGGTCGATGGCTACGGCAACATCTTTGCGCCGCTGCTCCCGCTGCTGATTCCGAAAATGCATCTCTCGCTCGCGGCGGCGGGCACGCTGACGATGCTGTTTCAGATCGCCGCATCGGTCGCACAGGTTGGATTCGGCTGGCTGGCCGATCGGTGGCGGCCCAGGCTCCTGGTCATGGTCGGCCCGGTCGTCTCCGTCACTGTCCTCAGCATGATCGGCCTCGCGAACACCCCTGTGATGCTGGGCGCCATTCTCTTTGCCGGCGGCCTCGGCGCCGCGGCATTCCATCCTCCGGCGGCCGCGCTCGCGCACCGTCTCGGCGGCGACCGGCCGGGGTTCGCGATGTCGGTCTACATCACGGGCGGCACGCTCGGCTTCTCGCTGGGACCGCTGATGTTCGCGCCGCTCGCACAGCGGTTCGGGCTCGAGTGGACGCCGATCCTCGCGTTGCCGGGGCTCGCCGTGGTGGCGTTCTTCCTGTCCCGCGTTCCACAGCTGCAGGTGCACGCCAAGTCCGGCCGCGGGCTGCGGGCGCTGCGACCGTACGCCCGCCCGCTCGGCCTGCTCTACACGATCGTGGTCCTGCGCACCTTCACGTCGCTCGGATTCGCCACGTTCGTGCCGGTGATGCTCACGCGCAGAGGCTACTCGGTCGCCCAGGCCGGTACCGCCGTCGCCATCTACCTGTTCGCGAGCGGCCTCGGCGGATTCCTCGGCGGCGCCGCCGCCGATCGATTCGGCGCCCGGCGGGTCATCGCCCTCTCGCTCGTCTTCTCGACGCCGTTCATGCTCGGGGCGGCGCTGATCTCCACGGGCTGGCTGTTCGTCGCGCTGATGGCGGTCGGCGGGCTCTTCCTTCAGTCGACTCTGCCGGTCAACGTGACGTTCGGCCAGTCGCTTGCACCTGTGAGTGCCGCGACTGTGTCGTCCTTGATGATGGGCTTCGCGTGGGGCACGGGCGGGTTGAGCGTACCGTTCGTCGGACTGATTGCCGATCGTGTTGGAATCGAGCCGACGCTTGCGGGTCTCTCCCTCGTTCCGCTGCTGGCCGCGGCGCTGACGCTGCCGCTGCCGCGTCACGCTCGCGCGCTGCCGGCGTCGGGGCCGGCCGACGTGGTCGTACCTGAGGCGAGGCCGTAAAGCTGGTGTGGTACGATGAGAAATGTGTAGTTTTCGTGAGAAGTGTGTGTAGCTTTCGTGAGAAATGTGTAGCTTCCGCGAGGAATGTGTAGCTTCCGCCTTTAGGCGGAAGTAGTAGAGATCAAAAATGTCCCGCTACGCTCCACCCTCCACGCTGAGTTACTCATTCGGCCCGGGCCCGATTACCCCTGCGGTCAAGTGGATCATCATCGCGAACGTCGCCGTCTTCGTCGTCACTTTCTTCTTCGCGGAACCCGTCTTTCAATACTTCGGCCTCATCCCGAAGCTCGTCTTCGAGAAGGGCTGGATCTGGCAGCTTGGGACGTACATGTTCCTGCACGCCAATCCGATGCACATCCTGCTCAACATGCTGGGTGTGTGGATGTTCGGCGTCACGCTCGAGCGCCGCTGGGGAACGACGTTTTTCAGCAAGTACTACGCGATTACCGGCCTCGGGGCGGGACTGACGGCCGTGCTCGTGTCGCTGCTCCCGTTCGAGGCGACGCGGCCCGCGTATGATTCCGCGACCATCGGCGCATCCGGCGCGCTGTTCGGCCTGCTGGTCGCGTTCGCGATCTACTACCCGCATCAGCCGATTCTGCTGATGATGCTCTTCCCGATTCCCGCGCGGATCTTCGTGATGATCTTTGGCGGGCTGGCTCTGCTTTACACGATCCAGGGCGGGCGCGGCGTTTCAGATACCGCTCACCTGGGCGGGCTCGTCACTGGGTACTTGTATTTGAAGAACGGACGCGGAGGCATGCTCGCCGAGGTGAAATATCGGTATCTGAAGTGGAAGATGAATCGCCTCCGGCGCAAGTTCGACGTCTACTCGGGCGGCCGGTCCGACTGGGACCGCAACGTGCACTGAAAAACTCGTTCACTCGTTGCGAATCGCTTCCGAGACATCGATGGCCAGCGCGCGCCGGGCCGGGCCGAGTACAGCCAGCGCGCCGATCAAGAGAACACACGCCTCGGCCGCCGGCAAGAGCCAGGGCATGACCTGCCTGCTGTCCGGTTCGTCGAACAGGAGAGGTGACACGAAGTAGCTGACGAGGATGGCAGCTACTCCCCCGAGCACCGCACCGGCGCACACCGGCAGCAGGACGCGCCGGCAAACTCCAGCCACCAGACGAATCGGAGATGCGCCCAGCGCTGAACGGATTCCAATTTCCCGGCGGCGCTGCACGACTGCGAAGGCCATTAGCGTGTAGATTCCTGCCACGGCGAAAAGGACCAGGCCCAGCACGAGGCCTGCGATTCCAACCGCGACAATGAAGCCGGGCAGCGAAGAAAACCAGTGGATCTCGGCCAGGGTCTGGAGGTCGTCCACCTGCAGCGAGGGATCGAGGCCATTGGCAATCTGACGCAGCCTGGTCGCGATGGTCGTGGAGGCGGCCGGGGACAAGTGAAGCGTCACGTGCACCCGACTTGCCGGCTCGTTCGCTCGCAGGATTGGCCGATAGATCGTCGGCACAGGTTGCTTTGTAAAGACGTCGCTTACGACCCCGACGATTTCGTACTCGCCGGAAGTGGCAGAGGCCGATCTGTCGTCATTGGAGCCAATGACCCGCACGCGGCTGCCCAAGGGGTTTCGCGAGCCAAGAATCTGCTGCGCGAAACTCTGGTTGACGACAATCGAGCCTCGCGCCGGATCGGCGTCGCCGGATTCGAATCCGCGTCCAGTCAACATCCGGACGTCGAACGCATCGAAGAACGCGTTGTCCACCTCGTTGAAACTGACTCGCTGCTGCAGGCGGCCTTCGGGACTCTCCGACTTGACGTCGATCGATACGCCTTCCTCCTCGAAGGGCGCGGCTTTCGAGAGGGTCGCAGCCCTCACACCCGGCTCTGCGCGCAGCCGTTGAGCCATCTCGCCGCGAAGGTTGACGAAGCGCGCCGCCGCATCCGGACCCGCCTTCGGATCCAACGACAGTCGGGCCGTCAGGTATTCCTCCGCTTTGAACCCCGGGCCTTCGATGACTGGCAGAACATTCACCCACGTGAATTCCGCAATCGTCGGCACGATCGCCATCGATAGGGCGACCTGCAAAACGACCGCGGCCGTCCACGCCTTACCCAGGCGGGGCGCCGTGCTGCGGTTGAGCGAGTGAAGCCCCGACAATTGCCAGCGCCTGGTGACGCGCAGCGCCGGGAAGCCGCCTGCGATGATTGCCGCGAAAACAGCCAGCGCCAGAATGAACAGGATGGTCTGGTACGAAATGTCGAAGGTCATCCAAAAGGCGCGACTGAAGGGAACCATGGAATTCAAGACTTCGGTCCCCTTCGAAGCGAGGGCCAGGGCCACGCCGGCCGCTCCCAGAGTGAGCAGAAGTACCTCGGTGAAGACCTGGGCGACGATCCGGCCGCGGCTGGCGCCAAGCGCCATGCGCGCTGCAAATTCGGCTTGTCGAGCGACCGTGCGAGCGTAGACGAGCACGGCGATATTCAGGCACGGCGGCACCAGCAATAGCGAGAAAAGCAGTGGAAGTAAGGAGAGCAGCGGACTTCTGGCGCCACTAATGCCGACAATGTACGGGACAACGCGCGACTGTGGCTGCGGGCCTGCCGTCCCAATCGTGGGGGCAACGAGTCCTACCGACTTTACTTCTGCCTGTGCCCCCTCGAGCGAAGCACCGGGTGCGATTCTCCCGAACACCGTCACATCACCCGGCTTGCGTGAATTCAGCGGCCTCCAGAATTCGTGGTTGACGGGGAACGCGAATCCCGGCGGCATCACGCCGATGATTGTGTGCGGAACTCCGTCGAGCTTGACGAACTGACCGACGATGTCGCGGTTTGCCGCGAACTGCGTCCGCCACACGTTATTACCGATGACGACGACCGCAGGGGCACCAGGGCGTTCGTCTGCATCGGTGAAGACGTTTCCGAGCTGCGGACGCACACGGGCCACACGAAAGCCACCCGCGCTCATCTCCGCGATTGGTACAGGATCGGCCGGGCCAGACCCCACGGCCAGGTTGTGCCGGCTGGTACGGAACGCGCCAATGTCGACGACCGTTCGTAAGCTATCGCGCCACCGCTGGTAGTCCTCGACGGACGAGCCCTGCCTGACCTGTCTGGCGGCATCCCACGGTTGGATCACGACGACACGGTCCCCTTCGTTCAATGGCAGCGAGTTGCCACTGATCGTTTGCACGAATCCGAAAAAGGACGCGCCAACGGTGATTGCGAGGGTCAGCACGAAGCCGCCCACCAGCGTCAGGCTCCAGTGCTTTCCAAGCATGCGCAGCCCGAGCTTGACGTCGAGCCAGAAAGCGCTCAGGTGCGGAAACGCACTCTGATCGCGCAGCGCCTCCATCGTCTGCGTCGGGTGCCCGTACCGCCTGCGAGCTTCTCGAGCCGCCTCGATGGCGGACATGCCTTGACGGAGGAGATCATCCTCGGCGAGCCTCAAATGGGTCTGAAGCTCTTGCTCCATGTCCGAATCGGCCCTCCGGAGTCCCAACACTCCGGCCAACCGGGATACCCACTCTCGTAATGCCGCCTTCATCACTGCCTCTCGAACACGGAGAGCATGATGGACACCATGCGGTCCCATTCCGATTTTTCGGCGGCTAAGTGCCGGCGGCCCGCGGGCGTGATCGCATAGAAACGCGCCTTACGGTTGCTATCGGTGAGGCCCCATTCGCCACGCAAAAAGCCACGCTGTTCCAGGCGCATCAGACCCGGATAGAGCGTTCCCATGTTTACGCGCAAGGCCCGGCCAGACACCTGCTCCAGCCTTGCGGCGATCTGATATCCGTGCAGTGGCCCCATGGCAGCCAACGTCTGCAGCACCATCAGGTCGAGAGTGCCTTGCAGTACGTCCGCCTTGGGCGGCTCTTTATTTGGCATGCCAATAGAGTGCTCCTGACTCCATTGGGATGTCAACTAGAAGATCGGGAGATCGGTAGGGGTCACAACGCCGGCGCGCCAATCGCCAGCAATCACTAATCAGAAATCACTATTCATAAAAGGCTTTTAACGAAGCCGCCATCGACCTGAACCGTCGTGCCCGTCACGTACGACGCACGCGGTGACGCCAGGAACGCGACGACCGCGCCGAACTCCTCGGGCGTTCCCATCCTTCCAAGCGGAATCATGCTCTCGGTGCGACGCTGCACGGCGTCTCGCGTGGTGCCCTCGCGCGCGGCGACGGCATCGGCGAGCTCGACGACGCGATCGGTGGCGGTGAATCCGGGAGCGACGCAATTGACGAGGATGTTGTCGCGCGCCAGCTCGTTCGCCAGCGTGCGCGAAAGGCCGGTGACCGCCGCGCGCAGCGAGTTCGACAACACCAGGCCGTCGATCGGTTGCTTCACCGAAATCGAGGTGACGTTGATGATCCGTCCCCCTCCGCGCTGGCGCATGTGCGGGACCGCGCCGCGCACGAGCCGGACGACGCTCAGCAGCATCGATTCGATCGACGAGGTCCAGTCCTCGTCGGTCAGCGCGATGAATGGCGCCGATTTCGGTCCGCCGGTGTTGGTGACGAGGATGTCCAGCCCGCCGAACGCGTCCGTCGTTCCGGCCAGCAGCCGTTCGATGTCGGCGGCCTTCGACAGATCCGCCTGAATCGCAACAACACGCGCGCCTGTGGCGGCTGCGGCGCGGCCGATCTCCGCCGCGGCGGCGTCGAGCGTCCCCGCATCGCGCGCACAGATCGCGACACTCGCCCCTTCCGCCGCCAGCGCCATCGCGGACGCCTTGCCAAGGCCTTTGCTGGCGGCGCACACGAGAGCAGACTTGCCGGTGAGACGGAGATCCATGGGATGTCAGCTATCAGCTGTCAGCTGTCAGCTATCAGCCATCAGCTATCCAGCTGTCGGCTGCGGCTAACTCTTTCGGTGGAAATACGTGTCCGTATGGTCCAGCCAGTCCTGGCGGATCGGGCTGAAGAGATCGAGCTCGAAGGTGTCGTCGAGCGCTTCCGCTTGATGCTCGACCCACGACGGAATGTGCAGCACTTCACCTTCTCTGACCGTGATTTCCTCGCCGGCGATGAGGAATCTCAACGCGCCCTGGAGGACGTAGGTCATCTGCTCGCTCTCGTGCGAGTGCATCGGCACGAGTGCTCCCTTTTTCAGGTAGATCTGCGACAGCATCTCGCGCTCGCCGGTGACGATCTTGCGCGAAATCATTTCCGTGACTTTCTCCAGCGCGATCTCATCCCAGCGGTGGAGCCTGACCGTTTGCGTGCTCAACGTTCGTATCCTTTGAAGACGCGGATTATAGCTGAAGACGCGGACGTCACGGGACGCGGATTCACGCGGATCTCCGGGGGTTAATCACGGAACGCGGATTTACGCGGATTCTCCGGGGTTAATCACGAGACGCGGATTTACGCGGATCTCCGGAAGTAATCACGAGACGCGGATTTTGCGCGGATCTCAGGAGGTGTTCACGGAACGCGGGGAAGTGTCAGGTTTTTTGTGTGTGAGACGGTGACGATGATGCGTGTGGACGCTGTGGGAAACCGCGTTCTGTGCGGTTTTCCAAGGCCCTGTGGGCGCGTTCTCTGCGTCCGCAGGGCCGGCAGCGTCCATGCGCCTTCTCAGCATTCTACGCGTTCGGGACGGTGAAGCGATCCTCGTAGAGGATCGCAAACTGTGTCATCGCCAGGTGCCAGTGTCGGATGGCGTTGCGCCAGGAGGCCGTGATGTGGCGCAGCGCGAGCCAGATCAGTGTTCGTGGCCGCCTCATCGTTCGGAAAATGGCCGCGAGTCTTGATGATCTTCCGCAGCCGCGCGTGCACGCTCTCGAGCGCATTCGTCGTGTAGATCACGCGGCGGATATCCGGCGGAAAGGCGAAGAACGGAATGACGTGGGTCCACGCCCGCCGCCAGGACGCGACGACCGTCGGGAAGCGTTCGCCCCACGGGCCCCGCGCAAACGCCTCGAGGGCCGCCCCGGCGGCCTCCGCGCTGGCGGCCGTGTCGATGGGCCGTAGGGCCGCCGCGAGCCGCTTGCGCTCCTTCCAATTCGCAAAACTCAGACTGTGGCGAATCAGGTGGACAAGGCACGTCTGCAGCGTCGTCGCCGGGAAGATGGCCGCCAGCGCGTCGCTCATCCCTTCAGCCCGTCCGTGACGGCGATGAGGATGTCCTGGCACCCACGCGTTTTCAGATCGGTGAACACCTTCATCCAGAACTTGGCGCCCTCGGTCTGCTCGATCCAGATCCCGAGGATTCGCGGCTGCCGTCGGGCAGCACGGCCAGCGCGAGATACACCGCCTTGCGCCGCACCTCGCCTCATCCCGAATCTTCACGCGCCGCGCATCGAAGTACACCACCGGATAGATCGGCTCGAGCGGGCGGCTTTGCCACGCCGTCACTTCCGCGACGACCGCGTCGGTGACCGCGCTGATCAGGTCTGGGGAGACCTCCACCGCATACGTTTCCTTCAAAAACCCTTGAATCTCGCGCACCGTGAGCCCGCGGGCTAGAGCGCGATCACCTTGTCATCAAAGCCGGTGAAGCGCCGCTCATGCTTGCCAATGAGCTGCGGCTCGAACGTCCCCGCGCGATCGCTAGGAACCTCGATCCCGACCGGCCCATCATCGGTCAGCACCCGCTTGCCGCTCGTGCCATTCCGATGATTTGTGGCGAGGTCAGGCTTGGCGGCACCGGGTAGGTAGCCGAGGTGATACGTCAGCTCGCCGCCCAGCGCCCGCTCAATCAGCGCCTTCTTGAAGCGCCGCGATGCGGTCTCGATCTCCTCCGCCGTCAGCGGACCATCGCGGACGAGCTGATCAAGAATCTCAGCAGGAATCGGCGCCAGGACCTCGGCTGCCGTCTTCTCCGATTTCGCTTTGCGGGGCATACAGTCTCCTCATGCAATGCCCACACACAAAATTTCGACACCCTCGGCCAGGATCGCGCGGATCTCCGAGGATTAAGTCAAGGGATGCGGATTTATTCGCGGGCGTACTGCGTAGAAAGATGAGCGCACTGCGACGGATCCGCGCCAATCCGCGTCTCGTGAAAGCTTTGAGATCCGCGGCGATCCGCGTTCCGTCAAAGCTCGAGATCCGCGGGAATCCGCGTTCTCGTGAAGTCGTCTGAAGATCCGCGCAGATCCGCGTCCCGTGAACACCAGAAACCCGCCCAGATCCGCGTCCCCGCCGGACGCCACGCGCGGCCCGGCTCCGCGTCTTCACGCTATAATTTAGTGATACATCTCAGGATACCGGCGTCTTCGAAAGGACTTCTCCTGGCATGAAGGGCACCGCGGTCAGCAACGGCAGAACCTCGAAGCAGGACCGATCGTCCGTCGATCTGCACGGCCTTTCCCCGGAAGACCTCCTTCGCGCCTACCGAACGATGGCCATGTCGCGGCGGCTGGACGACAAGGAAATCCAGCTCAAGAACCAGAGTCTGATCTTCTTCCAGATCAGCGGCGCCGGCCACGAAGCGGTCCTCGTCGCGGCCGGCATGCACCTGAAGCCCGGTCACGACTGGTTCTTCCCGTATTACCGCGATCGCGCCCTCTGCCTCTCGCTCGGCATGACCCCGCTCGAGATGCTCCTGAGCGCGGTGGGGGCGAAGGACGATCCGAATTCCGGCGGCCGGCAGATGCCGTCCCACTGGGGCCACAAGCAGCTCAACATCGTCTCTCAGTCGAGCCCGACCGGCACACAGTGCCTCCACGCGATCGGCGCCGCCGAAGCGGGACGCCTCTACGAGAAGGTCACGACGATCGAAGGGCGCGAGGGAAAGTTCCAGCCGGACGAAGTCGCCTATATCTCGATCGGCGAGGGCACGTCGAGCGAGGGTGAGTTCTGGGAATCGCTGAACTCCGCCTGCCTCGGCAGGCTGCCGGTCGTCTATCTGATCGAAGACAACGGCTACGCGATCTCGGTGCCGGTCGAAGTGCAGACCGCCGGCGGCGACCTGTCGAAGCTGGTGTCGTCGTTCCCGGGTCTGTTCGTGCAGAGCATCGACGGCACCGACTTCCTCGGCAGCTACAAAGCCCTTGGCGACGCGATCGCGTATGCCCGCGCGCGCAAGGGACCGGCGCTGGTCCACGCGAAAGTGATTCGGCCCTACTCGCACTCGCTGTCGGACGACGAGAAGCTTTACAAGACGCCGGACGAGCGGTCTGCGGAAGCGAAGCGCGACCCGATTGCGAGGTTCGCGGAGTTCCTCAAGAGCAACGGCTTCGCGAACGAGTCGGAGCTGGCCGAGATCGCGAAAGAGGTCGAACGCGAGGTGAACGAGGCGTCGGACCTCGCGGTCAAGGCCGAGAAGCCCTCGAACGACTCGGCCGCGCTTTACGTGTACTCGCCCGACGTCGATCCGACCTCTGCCGAATTCACGACCGATCCCGTGCCCGAAGGCAAACCGGACACGATGGTCGCGGCGATCAATCGCACGCTGAAAGACGAGATGGCGCGCGATCACCGGATCGTCGTGTTCGGCGAAGACGTTGCCGATTGCAGCCGCGAGGCGGCGCTGGAATGCGTACCGGGCAAGGGCGGCGTCTTCAAGGTGACGCACGGCCTGCAGCGCGCCTTCGGCGGCACGCGCGTCTTCAATTCGCCCCTCGCCGAAGCCAACATCGTCGGCCGCGCGATCGGGATGGCGACGCGCGGGATCAAGCCGGTGGTCGAGATCCAGTTCTTCGACTACATCTGGCCGGCGATGATGCAGCTCCGCGACGAGCTCTCGATGCTGCGCTACCGCTCGAACAACGAGTTCTCGGCCCCGCTCGTCGTGCGCACGGCGATCGGCGGCTACCTGCGCGGCGGCGCGCCGTATCACAGCCAGTCGGGCGAGAGCATCTTCGCGCACTGCCCGGGGCTGCGGATCGTCTTCCCGTCGAACGCGCAGGACGCCGCGGGCCTGCTGCGGACGGCGATTCGATGCGACGATCCGGTGCTGTTCCTCGAGCACAAGCACCTCTACCGCCAGACCTACAACAAAGGGGAATATCCCGGCGCCGAATACATGATCCCGTTCGGCAAGTCGTCAGTGCGCCGCGACGGCACCGACGTCACCGTGATCACCTGGGGCGCGCTCGTGCAGCGCTCGCTGCTGGCGGCGCAGCAGGCGGAAAAGGACGGCGTCAGCGCAATGGTGGTCGACCTCCGCTCGATCATTCCGTTCGACTGGGAAGGCATCGCGCAGGCGGTCCGGAAAACGAATCGCGTCGTGATCGCGCACGAGGATCAGCTGACGTGCGGCTTTGGCGCCGAGCTGGCGGCGCGCATCGCCGACGAGCTGTTCGAGCACCTCGATGCGCCGGTGCGGCGCGTGGCCGCGCTGGACACGCCGGTCGCATACGCGCCGAATCTCGAGGAAGTGATCCTGCCGCAGTCGGCCGACGTGCTGAAGGCGATCAAGGATCTCGCCGCCTACTGAGGTCCGAACGCCGCTGAGGCGCACGATGCTTCGTCACCTGGCCGCGGCGACCGTCCTCTCGCTCGCCATTCCCGCGATCCCGCTCGAAACGCTGACGTCGATCGGCGCGCTGCCCGCCCACGTCGCGGGCCGGATCGAGCAGATGACCGCCTGCGAGCAGGCCGCCGACGGGCGCTACTTCGTCTTCGATCGCCGGTCGCACACGGTGTTCACGGCTCCCCCCAGCGGCGACAGCATCCAGCAGCTCATTCAGATTGGCGCCGAGCAGGGCCGGGTGCTCCGGCCGACCGCCTTCGATCTCGCCGAGGACCAGACATTCGTCGTCGCGGATGCGCCGGGAAACCGCGGGCGGATTCAGGTGTTCTCCGGCAGCGGCTCGACGCTCGGCGGCTTCACCCTGCCGCAGCAGGAGGCTCCGATGATCGTGCTCGACGGCCTCGTGATGAGCGGCGTCGGCTCGCTCGAGTACACGGGACGATCGGTGCTGATCAGCCAGCCGCAGAACGGCACGCTCGTCAGCGAGTATGCGCTCGACGGCCGGACGCTGCGGACGTTCGGCGAGTTGCGCCCGACCGGCCAGGAGCACGACAGGGACGTGCACATCGCGCTCAACTCGGGCGCGATCGTCGTCAACCCGCGGGGCGGCTCCTACTACGTGTTCCTCGCCGGACGGCCGATGTTCAGGAAGTACGACGCGGCCGGCGTCCTGCAGTTCGAGCGACACATCGAAGGCGCGGAAGTCGATCCGTACATCCGGTCGATCCCGACCACCTGGCCGCGAAAGAAGGGAGAGGACGGCGGCGAGTTCCCGATCGTCCGTCCGGCGATTCGAGCCGCGGGCGCCGATGCGCAAGGCAACCTCTGGATCGCGCTCGCCGTGCCGACGACCTACGTCTACGATGCGGATGGCGACAAGCGGAGAACGATCCAGTTTCGCGCCGCCGGCATCATCACGCCGACGAGCCTGAGCTTCACGCGCGAGGGTCAGCTGCTGATCGCGCCAGGCTGTTATTCGTTCAGGCCGTAGCGGCCAGTCACATCAGCTTGCCGACGGGACCGAGGTCGAGGTTCAGATCCTCGGGACTGAGATCGAACTGCGCGCCGAGCTCGCGCACGGTCTCTTCCAGCCGCATCAGCGCGAGACCGACGGCTTCTGTTTCTTCAGCCGTCAACGTGTCCGCCTCCATCCGCCGGATCGCCTGGCGCTCGAGAAGCTGACGGATCAGCTCGACGATTGTCAGCACCAGCTTCACGACCGATCGCCTGACGTCGTCCGGATTCGCGTTCCAGCGCGGCGGTCCGGCGGCCTGCGCGGCCCGCTGCAGGTTCGCCCTCAGCTCGTCGATCTCGCGCACTTCGGCGGGGACCGCCTTGACGGGGCCAGCGCGAGGCGCCCGACGCTTTCGTTTCGCCGCCGGTCGCTTCGCTTTCACGGCAACAGCTCTGGCGCGAACGCGAACGGCGGCCATGGACCGGACACCACGACAGTGTCCGAGGCTCGCGAACGGGACACCACGCGGGCGACACGCGCTTCGTAGTCGCCGCTGAGCCCTCGGTCGACGAGATGATGCATCGCCAGCTGCATGCGCCCGCGCCCTGCATCGAGGCGCTCTTGCGCGGCGAGCGGCGCGACGGCGCGGCGAATCGATGACGCGAGACGCGTCAGCTTCGGTGTGGCCGCGGCTCGGCGCGCTTTCAGGTACGCCGTGCCGCTCGTTCCGGCCGGCGGCGCGGCGATCGGACGCTCATCGTCAGTAAACAAGCGAACCGTCATCTGCTCCCTGTTTCGGACGGCTTTCAGCGCGGCGCCCAGCAGCTCTTCGCGCGCCTTGACGAGCCGCTCGAGCTCACCCTGGTCCACCAACGCGCCGAACCGGACCGGCAGAATTGCCTCGCACTTCCGAGCCAGCTTCACCACCACGTCATGCTGACCACGAAGCGATGCCTCTGAAATCCGAGGCTGCGTTCTCCGTCGCTCGACCGCCGCATAGATGCCACGGACGGGCATGAATTCGATCCGATGGCGCGCTATCCGCATCGTTGTGGCGTTGGCTGCCGGCGGCCGCTCGACGAGAGCGAGCACGTAGACATTGCTCATTTTCTGGCGCGCGGAAAGATCCGATCCGCGGCGCACAACAGCGCCGACAGGCGAACGTACACGAGATCGACGTTCGCCAGCGCCAGGATGATGTCCGCGTTCAGGACGACGCCCTTGTTGAGAAGGCTGTCGATCACGTCGAGCAGCGACGACTCCCGATCGTCGATCAGCCTGGCAATCTTCGCGCGCGGCGGCGGCCCCGGACGACGGTGCGACGCCGGCAGCGGCGGATGGCTGGACGTCGGCGGGTGGACCTTCGAAACTGTGCTGTGATGCCTGCGCTTTACTGCCATCCGTCAGAGACTCTGAATGAAGTTGTAGGCCGGCCATGGACCGGTCAGCGTCAGGTCGGCGCCTGCGTCACGGCAGCGCCGCGCCTCGCGATTGACCGCCGCCTTGAACCGCAGCTTCCGGCCCGAGGGCACGAGCAGCGCCGCATCGAGCAGCGGCGGCGCCGGCGCGCCGGACGGCGGCGGCTGGCGCTTCGTCTGCCTGGCAAAACGGCCGAGGACGACGAATGCGTGTTCCGCCGCCTCGACGGCGGCCGTCGCCCGCGCCTGCGCTTCGTCGCGCGCGCGGCGCTTCGCGGCGAGAAACGCGGTGCCCGACGCGGCCGGCTGCGCCGCCCCTCGAGCGGCCGGCGATCCGTCCTGCGTGCGCATGATCCGGACGCCCCACTCTTCCGCCCCGCGAACGCGTTTCGCGACGCTCTCGAGCTGCGGCCTCCTGCGGCGCATCTCTTCGAGCGCTCGTGCGGGGGTCGAGAAAATAGTGAACAACTTCATCGGAATCACCGTCGCGCCGGCGGCATGGCTGAATCGTTCCACGATCGCCTCGTGCGCGAGCGCGATCCGCGACACCCAATCGAGATCCTGGAGGCGCTCCTGAATCTCCCGCTCCGCATATTCATCGAGCGGCACCGACGCGCTCACCAGCCACAGGCCGCGGGCGATCGAATCGATCGCAGCCGCGGATGCACCCGGAATGCCTGGGGGCATCCGCGTCATGGGCGGGCGCGTTGGCCTGTGCACGACGCAGTAAACGTAGGTGGCGCTGCCGCTCATGACGATGACGCTCGATGATATCTCACGTCAGGATGCCGACTTTTCAAAGGGACGGCGCCACTCGCCAGACCACCGCTCCAGCATCTCGAGGCCGACCGGCGGCGGCACAGCGGCTGGCGCGAGCAGAATCGATGCATCAGGTGCGTAGCGCCGGACCCTTGGTACGAGCGCCGAGACGATCTGTCGCTCGCGACGGCCCGCGCGGCGGCAGCGCGCACAGGCGCCGGCGCCGGCGGCGTTGACGATCAACGCCGGCACGTGGACCGCCAGGCGCCGCAGGCTGTTCAGCAGCCGCAGCGTCTCGGCCTGCGGAAGCGCCGCCGCGCGCGTGACGACGATGAAATGCGACTCGCGGGGATTGGCGAGCAGCGCGCGGAGCTGGCCGAGACGCCGCGACAGGCGCAGAAGCGTCCCGCCCAGCTCGCCGACGCCGATGACACTCTGATACTTGAGCACGATCGACATCAGCGCCTTCGTCCAGTCCTGCACCGTCGCCGGCGTCTCGAGCAGGCGCAGCGCGTGCCCGGTTGGCGCCGTGTCGACAACCAGCGTGTCGTAGCCGCCAGGCGACAGCAGGTCGATGACGCCGAGCACGGCCGCAATCTCGTCGAGCCCCGGCGGCGCGAGGTCGAGCAGGTCGTGCAGCACCCGGCGATCGTAGGACGCGTCGATCGCCGAACCGCGCGACAGACGATCGAACACGCGATCGATCGCCGCCGCATAATCCTCGCGAAACGCGGCAAACGCCAGCGACGCATCGAGCTCGCGCGCGTCGAGGTTCGCGGGACCGCCGGGAATCTGGCGCGCCACGTCGTCCACCGGCGTCGCGAGCAGGTCGGACAGCGAATGCGCCGGATCCGTCGAGACCAGGAGCACGCGCCGCGTTGGATGGCCGCACGCAATCCTCAACGCTGCGGCGGCGGCGCACGTGGTCTTGCCGACGCCGCCCTTCCCGCCGAACATCAACAGCCTGACAGGCTTGTCGTCGAACGGCCGGGGAACGCCGGCGGCGAGCGTCGCGATCTGCAGCCGGATCGACGTCCGCGTCCCAGCCGGGCGCCTGACGCGGAGCGGCCGATCGAGCTGACGGGCAAGCCGGCTCAAGGCGGGCACACCGACCGGTTCGCGATCGGCCGCCTCGACGCTGGAAATGCGCGGCAGCGTCGAGCGCATGCGCGCGAGCCCTCCGGTGAGCGCCATGATGGCCCGCTGCTCCTCCGCGCGTCTGGCTCGGCACCAGCGGCACACGCCCGTCGGCGCCGGCGTCAGACGGTTGACGACGATCTCGGCGAGCGGGATCCCGGCGGCGTCCAGCCGACCGACCGCGTCCAGTGTTTCCGCGACCGACAGCGGTTCGGCGAGCGTGACCAGGACGACGCTGGTGAGCGCTGGATCGCGGAGCAGATCCCGCAGTGCGGCGGCATCGTGCTGAAGCCCGTGGATCACCTCATCGGTTTCGTCCTCGATGCGGGCGCCGCGCAACGCGTCGACGATGGCATGATGCTTCGCCTGCATGTGATCGAAGACGCGCGCGAGGCCGGCGAGCGTCTCGGGCATGGCGAGCATCCGCAGCGTATGGCCGGTGGGAGCCGTGTCGATCACGATGGCGTCGTAGCGTCCCGCCCGCACCTGGCGGAGGATCTCGAGCAGCGACGCCAGCTCGTCGATCCCCGGGAGGGAGAGGCCCAGCAGCAGCTGCACGTCGGTTTCGTCGAGCCACGTGCCACGCACGGCGATGGCTTCGAGGGCCGGCGCCCGTTCCTTCAGCCAGCGGCCGAACGACTTGCGGGAATCGACTTCGAGCGCGTGCACGCGGGTCGCCGGAACCTGGCGCGGCGTGCCGCTCAGCGCGACGCCGAGCGCATCGCCCAGCGAAGGCGCCGGATCGGTGGAGATGATCAGGGTGCGCGCGCCGCGCGCGGCGCTGGCGGTGCCCCAGGCGGCTGCCAGCGTCGTCTTGCCGACGCCGCCTTTACCGCCGACGAGCCGGATCGTCGTGCGCGTCCCCTTCGAACGTCGCTTCAATGCCGGTGATCTTGTAGTCCTCGGGGGAGAGCGCGGCGGCATCGCTTCCCTGCCGCCGCTCGCGGATTTCACGGAGCCGCGCGAGGATGTCGGCCTCGAAGGTCTCGAACTCGTCCTGCGACATCTCACCCAGCTCGACGCGCATCTGGGCGGCGAGCAGCTGCTCCCGCAGCGCCGTGTCGTCGTTCAATTCGGTATCGACCGCCGCTGCCACCTTGTCGAGCACGAAGCGCAGGCTGCCGATCAGCAGCGAATCGAGGATGAACACGTCCTAGTGCGCTCTTTCCAGCTTCAGCCTGATGTTCACGAAATTGTACGGCGGCCACGGACCGGTGTACTTGAACGTCAGCTTGTCGTAGCGGACGCCGATCTCCTTGACCCGCGCGTCGAATGCCTGTTCCGCGTCGCGGGTGACGAGAAACGCCGCGTTCATGATCATCCGATCGCCGATCGGCTTGTTCGACCGTGAGGCGACCGACACGTCGCGCAGCGCCTGGAAGATTTCCGTCACGTAGCGTTCCGAACGGGCCTGCAGCGCGGCGTCGATCAGCCGTCCGTACTGCATGCGCGCGAAATACGTCGAGCCCTTCTGCGACGAGATCTCTCCCTTCAGGCGGCGGATGTCCTCGTCCTCTTCTTCGATTTCACGGATGATCTGATCGCGGTCCCACAAGACCTTGAGCCCGAACTCGAACTTGCCGAGCATCTTGCTCAACACATCGGTGAAGGCGTCGTAGGCGGACCTCAGCAGCTCCATGATGTCGTCGTCGGTCTTGAACACCGTCCCGAACGACATCGGGATGACCGTGTGCTGCTGCATCACCGTCTCGTTCACGCGCTGATGCGCGAGGACGTTGTCCGGGTCGGATCCTGGACCACCATCGGCGTATTCGAGACGACCGCCGCGATGTCGCGGTAGTGCACCGTGTGCACGTCGGCCGGCTCCGCCCCGATGCCGAGCGGCCCGAATCGCAGCGGCCGTTCAGACTTGATGATGCAGTAGACGTACTTGCCTTCGTTCGACTCCTCCGCCGGCGCCGCGCTGGTTCGCGGCGGCCGCGCCTGCGCCGGCATGCGCACGCGCTCGAGCTTCCCGCGCGCCGGGGCAGCTGTGCCGCCTGACATGCGCTCGACGACTCCCGGGCGCGTCGTCCGCGCCCGTTTCGGCCGGGCCGCTGCCCGGGTCTTTGTCTGCTTCTTCGCCATATGCGTGCCCTACGGCTGTTTCAAGCGGCCCTGCGGCGACAACCGCCGACCGCCGGCTGAATTCGGTTTGCGCGTCGCGAGCATGCGGTGGATCTCCGCGACCAGCGCATCGGGAAGACACGGCTTGGTCACGAACGAGTCGCATCCCGCCTGTCTCGCCCCTTCGGCATGGCCGGCCAGCGCGTGGCCGGTCAGCGCGACAACGGGAATATGCCGCGTGCGTTCGTCCATCTTCAGCCGCCGCGTCGCTTCCCATCCGTCCATCTTCGGCAGCGCAAGGTCCATCAGGATGATGTCCGGCATCAGCTCGATGGACTTGTCGATGGCTTCGACGCCGTTGGTGGCTTCTGCCACCTGGAAGCCGGAGAACTGGAGGTACGCCGAGTACATCTCGCGCGCATCCTGATAATCCTCGACGACAAGAACGAGCGGACTGGAGGAATCTGCCATCGGGTTGGTCACCGTCGCCTCGGCTTCGCCGGCAGCCGCAATGTGAAGATCGATCCATGGCTGACCGCGCTCTCGAGCTCGATCGTGCCTCCGAGCATCTGCGACAGCCGCCGGCAGATCGACAGCCCGAGCCCCGTCCCGCCGTAGCCGCGGTTCGGCGAGCTATCGAGCTGGCGGAAGTCCTCGAACACTTTTGCCTGAGACTCCGGCGCGATGCCCACACCCGTGTCCTCGACCGCGATCGCGACGATGCGGCCGTCGCCATCGTACAACGCGCCGATCGTGACGGAGCCGCGCGGCGTGAACTTCAGCGCGTTGCTCAGCAGGTTCAGCACGACCTGCTTCACCTTCTGGCGATCGCTCTTGAGCGGCGGCAGCTTGCCGCGCATCCGCGTCGTCACCGTCAGGTTCGAGCGCTTGATGATCGGCTCGAGCTCCGACATGACCTCGTTCAGCAGATCCGGGATGCGGAACGTGGAGAGGTTGAGCGGCATCCTGCCCGCTTCGATACGGGTGATGTCGAGGATGTCGTTGATCAGCGCGAGCAGGTGCCGGGAGTTCGAATCGATCCGCGTCAGGCTCTTGCGCTGCGGATCCGACACCGACCCGGTCACGCCGTTCAGGAGCATGTGGGTGTAGCCGAGGATCGCGTTGAGCGGCGTGCGGAACTCGTGCGACATGTTCGCGAGGAACTGTGACTTGAGCGCCGATGCCTGTTCGAGCGCGATGTGCTGGCGGCGCAGCAGTTCGTTCTGCTGCGCGAGCTCCGCGGTCGCTTCCTGGACCTTCCGTTCCAGTTCCGCCGAGCCCTGCTTCAACTGCTCGTAGAGCCGTCCCTTCTCCAGCGCCTCCGTGAGGTCGTGCAGGATCGTGACGACCCAGACCAGCTCTCCCTGCTCCGACAGGATGGTGCCCGCCACCGCTTCGACCGGCAGCGCCCGGCCGGTGCCCGGATCCGACAGCTGGATTTCTCCGCGGTAGCGCTGCTCGCCCGTCCGCGTCAGCACGTTCGACACGAACGACGTGAGGTTGGCACCGTTCGCCCGGACGCGGCGCTGCGGACCTTCTCCCGCGCTGATCGGCACGTTGAACAGCCGCTCGGCCGGCTCGTTCATCAGCACGATGTCCCCTTCCTGGTCGGTGACCAGGATCGGGTCGGCAACCGAGTCGATGATCAGATCCAGCCGGTGCCGCTCGTCGCGCACTTCCGCCTGCGCGACCCGCAGCGTGCGGTAGCTCTCTTCGATCTCCTCACGGGCGCGGGCGAGGTCGGTGATGTTGCGCAGGATCGAGACGACATACGTGCCCTGGCGTTCGTCTTTCGCCCGCGAGCTGAGCAGCTCGAACAACAGATCGGATCCTTCGAGCGGATCGACCAGCAGCAGCTCACGCCGCGACAAGTCGGTCTGCGCGACCGCGCTGGTCGACAGCGCCGCCGAAAACAGCATGTTGTTCAACGCCACCGCACGGCGCCAGCCCTCGCTCGCTTCCTCCGGCGCCGCGAACAGCTTCTCGGCGTGCGTGTTCGCGATGATCAGTTTGCCTTCGGTGTCGGTCAGCAGGATCGGGTCGGTGACCGCGTTGATGATGCTGTACAACAGCATCCGCTCCTGGCCGAAGCGCGTCTCGGCCAGCGTCTGCCGCCCGAGCAGCCGGCCGACCTGCTTCGCGAGCATCCGGCTCACCCAGACCACGTCAGCGTTGATCTCCGGCCCGCTCGCGCTGACGATCAGGATCCCGTGGCTGACGGGCTCGACCTCCGATCGCAGCGGAAGCACGTGGAAGTTCGGAGCGTCAATCGGCGAACGGAAATTCGACGGATTGTCGAAATACAGTGGATCGGCACCGTTGAGCGCGCGAATCAGCGGGTGGGACGTGTCGTCGCGGCTGACCGAGAACTCCGCCACGTTCTCGGTCGAGACGCCGTGTTCCGCGATGAGCGACAGGTTCTGCGCCGCCGATTCGCAGACGGCGACAATTGCGTGCTGGACGCCTGCGTGAGCGGCGAGCCAGTCGACGCCGTGGCGCGCTGACGCCTGAAGGTCCGTGTTCGCCAGCAGGAACTCGGCGAAAGCGAGCCTCGCTTCCATTCCAACCTCGGCCGTCAGCGGCAGGACCGGAGCCACGGACCGGTGCACCGTTTAGACCTCCGGCGTGCGTCTCCGCGCGCGGGCTCGGGTGCCCTTCGGCGCGGCCAGTTCGGCGCGCGCGCGGGCTCGGGTGCCCTTCGTCGCGGCCAGGCCCTTCGTCGCGGCCAGTTCGGCGCGCAACGCCGCGTTCTCGGCCATGACGTTCTGGGCAAGCTCCGCCTGTGGCCGCGAAACCGGAGACACCGAACCGACAGCCTCGGAGTACTTCAGGTACGTGTCGATCGACGCGACAACGACCCGCGCCTCGACCGTAATCAGATCGATGCCGACCAGCGAGACCCGGACCCAAGCGTCGATGACAATGCCTTTGTCGAGAACACGATCGAGTACGTCGATGAGACTTGTACCGCCTGCAGCTCGTTCAACTGGCATTCTGCGCTCCTGCTCGCCCTCAGTTGTCCCGTCTCCGTCAGCGCCGCCGCTTGGACGCCACCGACAGTGCCTCTACCTTCCGTTCGAGCTGTTCAATATGCGCGCGTAGTTCTTCGTGCTCGGCGATCTTGCGCCGCTCGTTACCCGGCGACAGATCCCGGTCGTACCTCCACCAGTCGAGCCCGATCTCCTGGGCCTTGTCCAACGAGCAGACCAGCAGGCGGATCCGTATCGTCAGCAGTTCGACTTCCGCCAGCGACACCTTGATGTCGCCCGCGATCACCAGGCCCTTGTCGAGCACTCGGTCGAGCACGTCGACAAGGCCTGTAGCGCGGTGATGGGAAGGAAGTTCCAGTGCCATGCGCGTGCGATGATATCCCACGCCCCGGGGGCAGGCAATTATGCGGCACCGGGCACGGTCTTCCCCGATGCGAACGGACGAGCTTGACGCACGCTACTTACGCGCGGTCGAGCTTTCCGAAATGGCCTCAACCAGCTGACCAGTCGCGTCGTCGCGATGGACCCGAGTCGCCACGTCCGCCTGCGCGATGATACCGCTGAGCCGGCCGCCGTCGTCGACCACCGGCATGCGACGGACCTGACGATCCTTCATCAGCGACATCGCCCGATCGAGATCGTCACTCTCCTTGACGCTGAGCGGATTCGGCGTCATCGCATCGCGAACGGTCGCCGATTTGACGTCGCGGTTGCCGGCGACCACTTTGGTCACGAGATCGCGATCGGTCACGATTCCAACGAGTCTCCCGTCGCTTTTGGACTCGACGACGGGGAGAGAGCCGACGTCGTGCTGACGCATCATGTCGGCGGCGCGCGCAACGGGATCACCGGGCTCACAGCAGACCGGCTCGCGGGTCATCACGTCGCTGCATTTGGGCATCTTCAACCTCCTGGACGCGGCTCTTTTCTGATGAGCCGCAATGCCAGGTGAGTTGCAATCCGTCCGCCACCTGCCGATTGAAGATCCGCGACATCCACGCCTACCAGTCGCTGTGGAGGGATCCCGGGCGATCGGTGCGCACATATGTATGCGCGCCGAACGCGTCCCGCTGCGCCTGAGTCAGGTTCTGCGGTAATCGAGCGGTCCGATAGCTGTCGAAGTACGTAAGCGCCGACCCATGTGCAGGAAGCGGAACACCCGCGGCGCATCCGCGTGCCACGGTCCTTCGCCATGCGTCCTGCGCCTCGCCGACGATCGGCACGATCGACGGCGCGACGAGCAGATTCGGCAGGTCGGGCGCCGCCGCGAAGGCCTGTCGTATTGGATCGAGCAGCCGCGCGCGGATGATGCAGCCGGCTTTCCAGATGCGCGCGATTTCCGACAGATCGATGTTCCAGCCGTATGTGCGGGAGGCGTGACGGATCAGCGACATCCCCTGCGCGTAGGCGCACACACGCGACGCATACAACGCCGCCTCCACATCGTCGACGATCTGTGCGCGCGGAGGAGCGTCGGCGAGCCTGCCGGGACCGCTGAGGATGGATGCGGCGGCGACGCGCTCGGCCTTCATGCTCGAGAGGACGCGCGCGTCGATCGCCGCGGCGATCGTCGGAACGGGCACGCCGAGATCGAGCGCCAGGCGCGCCGTCCACCGGCCGGTCCCTTTCTGGCCCGCTTCGTCGAGCACCATGTCGACGAGCGGCTGACCGGTCTCGGTGTCGATCACCCGCGAGACGCGGGCGGTCAGCTCGATCAGAAAGGACTCCAGGCGTCCGCTGTTCCAGCGCTCGAACACGTCGGCGGTCTCCGCGTGCGACAGGCCGGCGACGCGGCGCAGCAGGTCCCACGCTTCGGCGATCAGCTGCATGTCGGCGTACTCGATGCCGTTGTGCACCATCTTCACGAAGTGCCCGGCGCCATCGGGGCCGACGTGCGTCACGCAGGGACCCGCCTCCGACTTCGCGGCAATTGCTTCGAACACGCTCTGCACCGCGTGGTACGCCTGCAAGTCGCCGCCAGGCATCAGCGAGGGGCCGAACCGCGCCCCGTCTTCGCCACCCGACACGCCGCAGCCCATGAAGAAGATCCCGGTCGGCCGCAGCTCCGCCTCGCGGCGGCGGGTGTCCTCGAACCAGGAGTTGCCGCCGTCGATGAGGACGTCGCCGGACTCGAGCAGCGGACGCAGCCGCGCCGTCATCTGATCGACCGGTGCGCCCGCAGGGATCATCATCATGATGCGCCGCGGCCGTTCGAGCGCGGCGGCGAGCTCCTCGAGCGTCCGCGCGCCCGTGAAGCGCGCGGTGGCATTCGCCGCCAGGAACCTGTCGATCCATTCGGTCTCGAGATTCCAGACGGCCACCGGGACGCCGCGCGATTCGATATTCAGCGCCAGGTTCCGCCCCATCGTCCCGAGGCCGACTATTCCGAATGCTGATTTCGACATGCTGGTCTCGTTACGAGTTGAGGAGTTCACGGTGTTCGAGGAAGAGGAGATTGGCGGAGATCACGGAGATCTCAACACGGAGACACGGAGACACGGAGGTACACAGAGGAAACACGATTGCTGCGTGACATGAGTGGACTGTGGCGCCGCGCTGCGCGCGGCACGAATCGGACAAGACCCACGAATACAAGTGACGGATTTGACGTGTGGCCACTTGTATTCGCGGGTCTTGCCCGATTCGTCCGGCCGGCCGGAGGCCGGCGGGCCACAGGCCACCTCCGTGCGTCTCCGCGTCGCCGTGGCTCCGTGTTGAAAACACCGTGTCTTCCGTCAGCTCCTCATCTCTCTCACCGCGAGCTCAATACCTTCTTCACTGCCAATTCAAACGCTCTGTCCCGAACACGTATCCTCAACTCCTCGGCCAGGAGCGCACTGTCGCTTTGATCGCCCATGGAAACGGTGCGTTGCATGTCGCGGTGGTTCTGAACCTTTGCGGACGCGACGACGCAGGCGCTGTTCGGGGTAGCGCGCAGCATCAGCGACTCTTCTTCGTTTCCCAGCCGCACCTCTTCCAGGAAGAGTCCGGCTGTGCCCGGCGTCACCTTGACCTTGATCGCGCGGTCGCGTCCGAGCGCCCCGGTCAGCCACGCCCCATACAGGGCTGCGGCCGCGTCATCACTTCCCTTGATCTCGAGGCGGTCGAAGCGCGGCGCGGCATCGCGCGCCTGCGGGATGTCGAAGAAATGCGCCATCAGCGCCCGCCATCGGGTCAGGCGCGTCCAGCGCAGATCGCTGAACGCGGCGTGGTCGAAGAAGCCGGCGGCGCGTTTCCAGATGCCGAGCGGATCGGGATCGTCGAGCACCATCCGATCCGCGAGGTGCGCGAGATCGTCGAGCAGGTCGTGTGAACATCCGCTCCACCAGACGAGCGTCGGCAGGCTCGACAGCCGCAGCGCCGCAACCGCGTTGTTGATGAAGATCGGCCGCAGCGACTCAATCGCGACCGTGTCGTCCGACACGAACGATTTCGGACGCGTTTCAGTGCCTTCGCAAACCAGGATCGCCCTGACCGCGGTGTCTTTGCCGAGCGTCGCGATCGTGCGGGCCGCCGCCGCGAGCCGCTCGCGCGAACAGACCGCGACGACGGTTGCGGTGAGGGTGCGCGGCGGGGTCGTGCGCATCCCGGGATCGCGTCCCCGTGCGAGCGCGTCCGCGATGCTCGAAAACGGCACTTCCGCCGCACCCGGCAGCACCTGTTCTATCGGTCCGCTCACAGCGTCCTCCATCGGCGGCCCTGGCGCGCCATCAGCGCATCGGCTTCCGGCGGCCCCCACTCGCCGGCTTCGTAGATTGGAATGCTCTCGACGCGCTCGGCGGCCCATCGCTCGTGAATCGGCGTGATCAGCGCCCACGCCGCCTCGACGAAGTCGTGCCGCGCGAAGAGCGTGGGGTCGCCCAGCATCGCGTCGAGCAGCAGTGTCTCGTACGCCTCCGGAACTTCCTTTCCGAACGCCGCGCCGTAGCGGAAGTTCATCATCACCGGCGCCAGCTGCATGCGGGTCCCTGGCAGCTTCGCCTCGAACCTGATCGAGATCCCCTCGTCGGGCTGAACGTTGACGATCAACAGGTTGGGCGCCACCGAGCTCGCGCTGACGCGCCTGAAGATCTCGAGCGGCGGACGACGGAATTGAATGGCGATCTCGGTGGTGCGCTTCGGCAGCCGTTTGCCCGTGCGCACGTAGAACGGCACGCCTGCCCATCGCCAGCTGTCGAGACCGAGCTCGAGCGCGACGTAGGTTTCGGTCGTCGACGCGGCATCGACGCCGGGTTCTTCCTTGTAGCCCGCGACGTCGCTGCCGTTGACCCACCCGGCCGCGTATTGCGCGCGGACGACCTCGGAATCGCCATCCTGCGACGCCACCGCGCTGACCGGCTGGACCGAGAGCAGCGCATCCATCTTGCGATCGCGCACGCTTTCCGCGGTGAAGGCGATCGGCGGCTCCATCGCGATGAGCGTCAGCAACTGCAGCAGGTGGTTCTGCACCATGTCGCGCAGCGCGCCCGACTTCTCGTAATACGCCGCGCGGCGCTCGACGCCGACCGTTTCCGCTGCGGTGATCTGCACATGATCGATGTAGCGCCGGTTCCAGACCGGCTCGAACATCCCGTTCCCGAATCGGAACACCATCAGGTTCTGGACCGTCTCCTTGCCGAGATAGTGATCGATCCGGAAGATCTGCTCTTCGTCGAAATGGCGGTGCGCGATCCGGTTCAGCTCCCGCGCGCTCGCGAGGTCCGATCCGAACGGCTTCTCGACAATGATGCGCCGCCAGCCGTGCTCGGTGCGGGAGAGATTGCCGTTGCCGAGCTGCTCAATGACGGACGAATAGACGTCGGGCGGGATCGCGAGATAGAAGAGCACCCCCTCTTCGCCGTCGATCTCCTGCAGCCTGGCGCGCAGCCGCTCGTAGAGCTTCCCATCACCGAGCTCGCCGGACATGTAGAACATGCGCGAGGCGAGCGATTCCGCGACTTCGTCCTGCTGCGGGTTCTCGACCCCTGCGAACTGCTTCAGGCTGTCGCGAAACTGCGTTCGAAATGCCTCGTCGTCCTGCGCCGTTCGCGCGACGCCAATCACCGCGAAACGGGCCGGCAGCCTCCGCGCGCGCGACAGGTTATAGAGGGCCGGGAGCAGCTTGCGTTTGGTGAGGTCACCGGACGCCCCGAAGATCACCAGGGTGGTCGGACCTGGCGTGGGTTCGATGCGGATCCCGTCGATGAGTGGATTCGTGTGCACGACGCGGCTGCGGTTCGCCTAATGCTAATCCGGAAGCACTATCACGTGCGACGTGCTACGTGCGGACGTGCTACGTGCGGCTTGTCACGTGCGACGTGCTGCGTGCATCCGCTGGCGAGGGGAAAACGGTGTCACGCCCGCCATTTCACGACGACCACGACGTTCACGAAGATCACCACGCTGAATGCGATGTTCACGAACTAGTGGTCGCTCTCGGTCACGATGACGGGTGTGGGCGACGGACGCCGTTGGAGCACGCCGCCGCTCTGCGAAGCTGGAACGCGCGCGGAGCGATTCCTTGCGCCGACTTCCCGGCGTGTGATCCGTGGCGTTCTGACAACCCATGCCGCATCAGTGCGCCTGACGGATGTCGCCCTGAACAGCAACTAGTCGGCGCGGCAGCGGAAGGGCCAGAGCGGAGGGCGCGTTCCCGGCGTGCGGAAGCCGGCGGCCCGGCGACCACACCCGTCATCGTGGACGGCAGGCGACGCGAGAGACGCTCACTCGAACACGCGAAGGGCGCGGCGATGGGTGCGGGGCGCCTGTACCGCATAGTGCGAAGGCGGGCTACTTCTTCACACTGACCTTCTGCAGGTACACCTTCGCCTTCGGCGTGCCGAGCAGCCGCAGCTGATCGTAGAGCTCCTGGCGGATCGCCTGATCGCGTTCGCGATCCGCGAGCAGGATGAGCTCGTCGACGGCGCGCGCGTTGAAGAGGCCCTGGATGATCGGCCGTTTGAACTCGGCGCTGAACTTCGGGTAGAGGAGGCGCAGCTCCTGGTTGCCGCCCGCCTGACCGAGCGTGAGGATCGCGCGCGTGCGAAGGTCACGGTCCCCTTCGGACTCCACGATCGTCATCAGCGCGGTGCGCTCGGAGCGCTCCCCGAGCGACTTCACCACCTGCGTCTTCACCGCCGTGTCCGCCTTCGGGTAGACGGCCATCAGGATCTGCGAGACGTTGGGGCCGCCGAAACGCCCGATCTCGCGAACCGCGGCTACCCGGGCGAGAGCCGGACCGAACTGCGCGACCTGCACGACCATCTCGCGCGCGTCAGGACGCCCGGACTGCGCCAGCACGAACACCGCGCGGCCGGCGACGGCCGGATCGCCCGGCTCGTATGCGATCTGCTTCAGGACAGGAATCGCCTTGTCGGGGTCGGTCCGCATCAGGTGACGCAGGGCCTGCAGGCGCAGATCGGAATCGGGCTCGTACGTCGCGGGAAACCACTCAGACGCCGGCGCGGCTGGCGCAACCCACAGGATGGCTGGCTCGTCCGGCGGCGGCGGGGGCTGCGGCGGCGCGGGCGGCGGCGGCTTGCGCACGTATGGGCGCCCCTTTGGCGGCGCCGGCGCAACTGCCGGCGCTGCCGCCGGCGGGGGCGGGGGCGGCGGCGGCGGCGTGGCCGTCAGCCACAATAGGTCGCTTCTGCCGAGCCGCACGGCGATCTCGAGGCGCAGTGCACCGGCCGGCTTCACCCAGACACTCGACGGGTATTCGCGCTCGAGACGCCGAATCGTCGCGAGCGCCTCGCCGGCGTCGCCGGCGTGCTTCTGACTGTGCGCCAGCCAGAACAGCGCCTCGTCCTTGCCGGTTTCCTTCGTGTCCCGGAGCAGAACCTGCAGCACCTCGATCGCGCGCATCCATTGCTCGTCGGCAATGAAGTCCTTCGCGCTCGCGAGCCGCTTCGATTCCACCGGCCATCCCACCGCGGCGGAGGCAGCCGGCACGCCGAACGCCAGCCACGATCCGAGTAGCAATCCACCAACCAGCCGCTTGCCCATTTCAGCCTCTTATCGTGCCGCCATGACGTTCATGCGTGTCACCAGATCCCGCTTGCGAATCAGGTTCTGAATCTGCGCGAGCGTGTCCGGCTGCGGATTCTCGGAGAGCGATGCCTGCAGCAGCACCAGCTCCAGGTCGCCCATGATCTTCGCCAGCGGCTTCATCCCGCGATCCTCGGCCGCCAGCCGATAGAGCCGCGTATCGGCGAGCAGCGTCGACGCCAGCTCGCGTTCGTACTGCCATTCCGAGGGCATGCGTTCGCCGGCCTGCTTGTTCGCCAGTCCGAGCACCACCAGCTTCGCGCGCTCGAAGTGCTGCTCGCTCAACGCCGCGAACGCCTCGTCGTCGGTCCACGGAGCGGGCGCGGTCACGCTGCTGCCCGCGATCGTTGCCCCGCCGGCGTCGCCCGCGGCGATCCGCGATCGGACGATGTAGCCGACGCTCATCGTGACGAGCGCGAGGAGCGCGGCCATGGCGATGTAGGCGACGTAGTGGCGCGAGGCCACTGTGGCGACGCGCGGCGCCGCGACGGTCGCGCGAGGCTGCGGCTCCTGGCGGATGGCGGCATCGAGGCGCGCAATGAATCCGCTCCAGTCGCCGCCCGCCGGAGCTGAAACGTCGGGACGCGTCGACAGCGCGGCCCGAATGACGCGGAGCTCGTCGAGCGCCTGCCTGCACTCGTCGCACGTGTGGAGATGCCGCTCGGTCTCGCTGCGAGCCTGCTCGTCCAGCTCGCCATAGAAGTACAGCTCGATCGTCCCGGCGGCCTGCACGAAGCACGTCTTCATGCGCGTCCTCCCGCCGTCACCTTCGCGGCCGTGAGGACGTGACGCAGACGATGAACCGCCGCGTGCAGCTGCCGCTTGACCGTGCCCTCCGCGAGCCCGAGCGCCTCGGCGATCTCCGACAGCTTGAGTCCCTGGTGATGCCGCATGACGAACACGATACGCTGACCGTGCGGCAGCCGTGAAATCTCGCCTTCGAGCACTTCACCAAGCTCGCCCGCGTAGGCGCGCTCCTCCGGTCCCGGTGTTTCCTCAGGTGTATTCAAAAGCTTGTGCTCGGCTTCCTCGCCAAAAGGGGCGGAGGCGGCAGGCGAGTGGCGGCGGCGGTGATCGATGCAGGCGTTCATGGCAATCCGGTACAGCCAGGACGTCAATTGCGCGTCCTGTCGAAAGCGGTCGAGCGAGCGGTAGACCTTGATGAAGACTTCCTGGGCAATGTCCTCCGCATCGTAGTGGTTCCCGGCGAACTGGTATGCGACGCGGTACACCATCGATCGATGCTGCTCGACGAGCGTTTGAAAGGCGGTCGGGTCGCCGCCCGCGGCGCGGGATATGAGATCCGAGTCGGCCATTCAAATCACTGTGTCAGGCATATGACGCTTTCGGGGGGAGGATAGTTGATCGAAATGGCGAATTTCACGCGTCGCCGGCCCGAGCATGGAAGCTTAGAAGCTTAATGGAATAAACGGTTTAGCATCAGTTATACTGGAGGGATGCCCGCTTACCCGAAGACCTCGACTACAGTCGCCAACGCGCTCCGGCGCAACGTCGCCATCGTCGCCCACGTCGACCACGGCAAGACGACGCTGGTCGACGCCATGCTGCACCAGAGCGGGATTTTCCGCGCCAACGAGCGGGTCGCCGAGCGGGCGATGGACAACACCGACCTCGAGCGCGAGCGCGGCATCACGATCCTCGCGAAGAACACGGCCGTCCACTACCGCGACACGCTGATCAACATCGTCGACACGCCGGGCCACGCGGATTTCGGCGGCGAGGTGGAGCGCACGCTGGCGATGGTCGACGGCGTGCTGCTGCTCGTGGACGCGTCAGAAGGACCGCTGCCCCAGACCCGTTTCGTGCTGAGGAAGGCGCTCGAGCGGCGTCTCACGCCGATCGTCGTGATCAACAAGATCGACCGGTCGGACGCGCGCCCGCAGGAAGTGCTCAACGAGGTCTACGACCTGTTCATCGACCTCGACGCCACCGAGGAGCAGCTCGATTTTCCGGTGCTCTACACCAGCGCGCGCGCCGGCACCTCGAGCCTCGAAGCCGGAACGGCCGGGACCGATCTGCGGCCGCTGTTCGATGCGATTGTCGACAGTGTGCCGCCGCCGAAAGGTGACGTCGAGGCGCCGCTGCAGATGCTGGTGGCGAACCTGGATTCCAGCGACTATCTGGGACGGATCGCGATCGGCCGCGTCTTCAACGGCCGGGTCAAGGTCGGCGATCCGGTGGCGGTCTGCAAACTCGAGGGACGCGTCCAGGAGACTAAGGTCACGAAGCTGTTCGCGTTCGAGGGCCTCAAGCGCGTCGACATCACCGAGGCGGCCGCCGGCGACATCGTCTGCCTCGCGGGGATTGAAGACATCACCATCGGCGAGACGATCGCGGACGTGGAGCACCGCGTCGCGATGCCTCCCATTGCCGTCGACGAGCCGACGGTGTCGATGATCTTCGGCGTCAACACCTCGCCGATGTCCGGGCGAGAAGGCCAGTACGTGACGTCGCGGCAGATCAAGGATCGCCTGGACCGCGAGCTGCTCGGCAACGTCTCCATTCGGGTCGAGCCGACCGACACGCCGGAGCAGATGAAGGTGCTCGGCCGCGGCGAGCTGCAGCTCTCGATCCTGATCGAGATGATGCGCCGCGAAGGCTACGAGCTGCAGGTCTCGCGCCCCGATATCGTCACGAAGACGCTGAAGGGGAAGCTGTCCGAGCCGATCGAAGACCTCGTCATCGACGTCGCCGAGGAGTTCCTCGGCGTCGTCATCGCGCAGGTTGGCACGCGGCGCGGCACGATGACGAAGATGGTGAATCACGGCAGCGGACGGGTGCGGCTCGAGTTCAGGATCCCGGCGCGCGGCCTGATCGGCTTCCGGTCGCAGTTTTTGACGGAAACCAAGGGCACCGGCATCATGAACCACCTCTTTGCCGGATGGGAGCCGTGGCACGGCGCGATCCCGTCGCGGGCGACCGGCGCGCTGGTCGCCGATCGGCAGGGCGCGGCCACGGCGTTTGCGATCTGGAACCTTCAGGAGCGCGGCGAGATCTTCATCGAGCCCGGGTCGCCGGTGTACGAGGGCATGATCATCGGGGAGAACGCGCGCGCGAACGATCTCGACGTCAACGTCACGAAGGAAAAGAAGCAGACCAACATGCGCGCCTCGACCGCCGACGAAGCGGTGCGCCTGATTCCGCCGCGAAAGCTCGGTCTCGAGCAGGCGATCGAGTTCATCAACGACGACGAGCTCGTCGAGGTGACCCCGTCGAGCATCCGGCTGCGCAAGCGCATTCTCGCGGGAAACATGCGTCCGAAGCGCGCCGCCGAGTAGAGCAGCCTTATCCGAGGGGCTTCGCCCCTCGGACTCCCCTACACGCGCCCTCGCGCGCCGCTTCGCCGGCGCGCTCCGGTCGCGTGGCTCGCTCGCACCGCTCGCTCGCACCTTGGAACGAGCCTCGGGTTATGAGATGGCTTCTACTCTCTGTCCGCCCGCCGCCGTGCGGCGGTGCGGGCAGCTTCGACGCGACGGGTGAGGATCGCCTCTGCGTCTGGCGCGCCCATGACGACAGCCTCGATGTGGCGGCAGTAGTCCTTCTCTCCTGTCGCCGCACGCGCCTCCGCCAGGAACGGCTGAATCTTGGCGAAGGTCAGAAAGATCTCTCCGTTTGCGGCCAGAAACGCCTCCGCATCGATGGCGCCGGTCGTCACGAGCGATGCCGCCATGTCCCAGTAGCCAGCGTCTAGACCCTGATCCACCTGACCTGATTCCCGCGCGCGGCGAGAAACCGCTCGAAGTCCGGGACACTGATCGTCAGGGTGGCGGTATTGATGTTCGGGTGGAAGATCAGCCGTTGCACGCGGCGCAGATCCTCGTCGACGATCACGTGGACGGCATGCGCTGGATCGTTCAGCAGCCCGAACGGCGACACCGATCCCGGCGTCAGCCCCATCGTCGACATCAGGCGTTCAGGCGAGCCGAAGCTCAGTCGATCGTCGCCGATAATCTTCACGAGGTGCCGCAAATCCGCCTGCTTGCCGATCTCCAGGATCACCAGATAGTGACGGTTGCCCTTCTTGTTGCGCAGGAAGAGGTTCTTGACGCGGGTTGCGGGAATGTCCGCCCAGTGTTCGGCGGCTTCGTCTGACGTGAACACCGGCGGGTGCGTGTACAGCTCGTACGAAATCCCCATCGCATCGAGCGCGCCGCGGACCTGCTCCACCGGATCCATGATCGCGAACGATCATATGCCGGGCGCGTTCACCACCTCGACGCGCACAGGCACGAGGCCGTCGCGGATGAATCGCAGCCGCCGCGCGGCCCCCTTCGAGACGTCGATGATCGTCCCCTTCCGGCGGTTCTTTCCATACGGGCCCCGATCGATCACCCGCAGCAGCACACGTCTGCCGTTCTCGAGGTTCGTCACGCGCACGACGGTGCCGAACTCGAGGGTGGGGTGCGCCGCCACCATCTCGTTCTGGTTGAAGATCCGTCCGCTCGCCGTCCGCTCGCCGTGAAATCCGGGACCGTAGTAGGATGCCAATCCCACCTGGGCACGGGCGCGCTTCGTAGCCGCGTTTCGCGCCTCGAGGTCCGGGTGGCACCCGACGAGGATGGTCACCAGCAGCCCGGCCACGAGTGCTCGACACTTCCGGGACATCCCAGGTCAGTTGGAAGAACCGCGCCAAGGCGAGGCTCGACAATGGTGAGGCTCACGAAACGGTTCGACGACGCGTTCAGCTACGCGCATGAGGTGCATGCGGAGCAGACGCGAAAGGGGACGGCAGCGCCGTATGTCGGACACCTCATCGGTGTCGCGTCCATCGTCCTCGACGACGGGGGGAGCGAGGATGAAGCTATTGCCGCGCTTCTGCATGACGCGCCGGAAGACCACGGCGGCCGGCCCCGTCTCGAGGAGATCCGCGGCCGCTTCGGCGACGCCGTCGCGCGCATCGTCGAGGACTGCACCGATTCGTGGGAGGCGCCCAAGGCGCCCTGGCTGGAACGGAAGAAGGCCTACATCGAGCACGCGCGGCACCTGCCGCCGCCGAGCCTCCGGGTGTCGGCCGCGGACAAGGTGCACAACTCGTATGCAATCCTGCGCGATCTGCGGAATATGGGGGAAAAGGTGTGGGAGCGCTTCAACGCCGGGCCGGATGACGTGATGAGTTACTACGAGTCGCTGGTCCGCGCCTATCGTCAGGCCGGAGGCGGCAAGCTCGTGGACGAACTGGATCGCATCGTCCGGGGGATTCAGCGCGAGATGGGCTATTGACCCGCGTGCGCTGCCGGCTCAGATCGAATATAAATGAAGGCTTGCGCCCGCGGATTCAGAGCGCGGCGCGGATGGAAGGACAAGGAAGGAGCCGATGCTAATGCGAGTTCGACACGTGGCGCTTGCCACACTGCTCACGGCCGTCGCGCTGACCGCGCCTGTCGTCGCCCAGCAGGCGGGAACGCTGAGACAGCCGGACGTCATTTTCGTCCCCACGCCGCCGGAGGTCGTGGACGCGATGCTCAAGCTCGCGAACGTCACCGGCAAGGACACGGTGTATGACCTGGGCTGCGGCGACGGAATCATCGTCGCGACCGCGGCGCAGAAGCACGGCGCGCGCGCCGTCGGGATCGACATCGACCCGCAGCGGGTGAAGGAAGCCAACGAGCGTATTCAGAAGACCGGCGTGACCGACAAAGTGAAGATTCTGAACCAGGACTTGTTTGAAACCGATATAAGCCCGGCGTCGGTCGTCACGCTCTATCTGCTTCCGTCGCTCAATCAGAAGCTGATCCCCAAGTTGAACAAGGAGCTCAAGCCCGGTTCACGGATCGTCTCGCAGAGCTTCGACATGGGCGAAGAGTATCCTGCGGAGAAGACCGTGGACGTCAACGGACGCATGGTCTATCTGTGGACGATCCCGATGAAGAAGAAACAGTAGTCAGCGTGAAGCTGGAAGCCTGTCTAGAGACTGGCTTCCAGCCTCGTCAGCGCACGATCGATCATCCCGAACCCTTCGCTCAATTCTGCTTCCTTGATGCACAACGGCGGGTTGGTGAAGAAGTTGTGCCACCGCACGAACGTATAGAGTCCTTCCTCGCGCAGGAAGTGCGTGAGCCGCTTCATCGGCTCTGACGTCTGGCCGAACGGCGACAGCGGCTCTTTGGTGACCGGATCCTTCACGAGCTCGACGATCCCGAACAGTCCAATCGATCGATAGGCGCCAACGAGCCGGTGCCGGGCGGCCAGGTCTCTGAGCAGACGCTGCAGCACCGCGCCCATGCGCTTCGCGTTCCCGATCAGATCGTCCTCTTCGTAGACCTGCAGCGTCGCGAGCGCCGCGGCGCAGGCGAGCGGATGACTGTTGTAGGTCAGGCCGCCCTGGAAGACCTTGTCGCGGAAATGATCGGCGATCCGCTGACTGAGTCCGACCGCGCCCATCGGCACGTAGGCGCTCGTCAGCCCCTTGGCCATCACCAGAATGTCGGGCACGACCTTCCAGTGATTGACGGCGAACCACTCGCCGGTGCGGCCGAACCCGGCCATGACCTCGTCGCACACCATGAGGATCCCGTGCTTCGTGCACAGCTCGCGAACGCCCTGCAGATAGCCGTCGGGCGGGATGAGGATGCCGTTGGTGCCGCTCACCGTTTCGAGGAAGAACGCCGCGATGTTCTGCGCGCCCTCGAGCTGGATGATCTCCTCGAGCATCGCCAGCGACTGCTGCGCGGAGTCGGTGCCGCGCGTGATGCCGTGATACGGATCGAGGACGTGGACGACCCCGGGAAGACCGGGCTCGACGCTCCACCGCCGCGGATCGCCGGTCAGCGACATCGCGCCGTGCGATCCGCCGTGATACGAGCGGTAGCGCGCGAGGATCTTGTGGCGACCGGTAAAGGCGCGCGCGATCTTGATGGCATTCTCGTTGGCGTCGGCGCCCCCGTTCGTGAAGAAAAAGACGTCGATGTCGCCGGGCGCGATCGACGCGAGCTTGGCGCCAAGCTTCGCGCGAACCTCGGTCGCCATGAACGGGCTCGCGTAGGCGAGCTTTTCGGCCTGTTCCTGGATCGCCTTGATGACGCGCGGCTCGCCATGGCCGACGTTCACGCACATCAACTGGCTGTTGAAGTCGAGGTACCGTTTGCCCTCAGGCGTCCAGAAGTAGACGCCCTTGGACCGCGCCACCGGAATCGGGTCGACCTGCGACTGCGCCGACCATTCGAACAGGGTGTGCTGCTTGCAGAGATCAATGATATCGGCGCCGGTCATCGCGCCGTTCGCTGTGGTCGTCACGTGCTTCACCTTTCAAACAGTACGTACGAGCAAGCATACGCCGACTGCCGCGGCTGCCGCCTCTCTTTAATATAATGACCCGTTGTCTGCAGCGGATCCCCGACTTTCCATCGTCGCCGTCCGGCTCGAACGGCTGACGGATCCGGCCGCGTTCCTGATCCAACTGCGCCGCGAAGTGGACGCGCTCGGGATCCCGAGCGAGATCATCGCGGCTCCGGACCCGAGAGGCTTCGGGCACGAGCTGCGTGCGGGATTGCGCCAGGCGCGGGCGCCGTACGTCATCACGGTCGATCCGGATTTTTCCGGGCCCATGACATTTCTCGCGGATCTGTGGGCGCGGCGGGACGAGGCCGAGGTGATCGTCGCGTCGCGGTATGTCGATGGCAGCCGGACGAACATGCCGGCGGTGCGCCGGACCGGCAGCCGCATGCTGAATCTTGCCTTCAGGCGTGGCCTGAGCCTCGGCGTCAACGACGGTTCGAGCGCCATCCGTCTCTATCACACCTCCATCGTCAACGCGCTGCGGCTGCAGGCGACGGATTACGACATCCTGCAGGAAGTGCTGGTCCGCGCCTATGCCGACGGATGGCGGGTGCTCGAGATTCCGCTCGACTACACGCCCAATCCGGCGGTGGCCTCGAAGGCGCACGCCGCTCTCGCATCCGCGTACGTCCGCACGTTCTGGACGCTCTGGAAGCTGCGCAATTCGATCGCCGCCGCCGACTACGACTACCGTGCGCACGACAGCGCGATTCCGCTGCAGCGTTACTGGCAGCGAAGCCGGTACCGTTACATCGTGGAGCTGATCGATGGTCAAGGGCCGGTGCTCGACGTCGGCTGCGGCTCGAGCCACATCATCGGCGCATTGCCACCGGGGAGTGTGGCCCTCGACGTGCTGGCCAACAAGCTACGGTTCGCGCGGCGGTTTCGAGCCCCGCGCGTCCGCGGCTCCGGGTTCACGCTGCCATTTGCGGATGCCAGCTTTCCGTGCGTACTGTGCTCGCAGGTCATCGAACACGTACCGATGTTCCCGTCGATGATCGACGAGTTGTGCCGCGTGCTGAAGCCCGGAGGCCGCCTCGTGCTCGGCACGCCCGACTACGATCGGTGGGAATGGGTGTGGATCGAGAAGGCGTATGGCCTGGCGGCGCCGGGCGGCTATGCCGACGAGCACGTCTCGCATTACACGAGAAAGAGACTCCTCGAAGACTTCGCCCGGCGCGGCTACACGCATGAAGCGACGCGCTATATCCTGCGCGGCGAGTTGATCCTGGCCTTTCGGAAGCCCATGTCGTGACGGCAAACCGAGCGTCCAGCGGCAGCCGGATCGACCCGCTCGCGGCGCTGATCGGCGTCTGCAGTCTGGCGCTGCTGGCGCCGCTGTTCGGTCCGGCGCTGGCTGGCCGGGTGTTCGTCTACAACGATCTCTCGTGGTTCCACCTGCCGATTCGGCATCTGTATCAGCAGGCGCTCCAATCGGGCGACTCAGTGCTGTGGACGCCGTCGATCTTTGCCGGACTGTATCTGCACGGCGAAGGACAAGGCGGCCTGTTCCATCCGTTCCATCAGATCCTCTATCGCCTGCTGCCGCTCGGCGCGGCTTTCAACCTCGAGCTGATCGCGAACTACCCGGCGGCGTTCGCGGGAATGTGCTGGCTTCTCCGCCGGCTTCGGTTCGGCTGGGCGGCAGCGCTTTTCGGCGCCATGCTCTTTGCCTTCAGCGGCTTCAACCTGCTCCACCACCATCACGTCAACCTGGTGGCGATCGTCGCGCACATGCCCTGGCTGCTCGCGGCCGCCGACGTCCTGATCGCGGAGGATCGGCGTCGCACACGGACGCTGGCCTTCGCGGCGATCGCGCTCGTGCTCGCATCAGAGGTCCTGCTGGGATTCCCCCAGGCTGTCTGGTGGAACATGGTGACGCTCGTGCCATTCGCGCTGTTCCGCGCGGGCCAGCTGCGGCAGTGGCGGCACCTGCTGCCGTGCGCGGCGGCGGTGGCTATCGGCGTGCTTCTCGGCGGAATCCAGCTTTTGCCGACCGCCGACTTCGCGGCGCAGTCGACGCGCGTCAGCCTGTCCGGCGAGTTCGCGCTGACCTACTCGATGCACCCGTACAACCTGTTCCAGGTGTGGTCGCCCTATTTCTTTGCGCGAGGCGCCTACAGCGAGCGCGATTTCATGTGGTTCCACGACTTTGGTGTCTACTCGGGCGCCATCCTTCCGGTTGCGCTGATCTGGACGTGGATCCGGCGCGACGCGCTGCCCGGCCGGCGGATGCTCATCACCGCGGTGACCGCGTTCGCTGCGGTCATGCTGGTACTCGCACTCGGACGCTATGGCGGTATCGCCTGGCTCCTCACACACGTCCCGCTGCTTCAATCGCTTCGCGCACCAGTGCGATACGTCCTGCTGGTGCAGTTCGCGCTCGCGATCCTCGCGGCGATTACGATGGAGGATCTGCTGGCGATCGCGGACGGCCGCAGTGCACCGCCGTCCGGCTCGATAGCGCTCCTCTGGGTTCCGGCGACGCTCGGCGTCATTACGACGCTCACCCTCAACACAGGACTTCTGCCGTACGGCCGGCACACCTTCGCGGGCGCATCAGCAGCGGCGGCGGGTGTTGCGATCGTCGCTGCAGTGACGCTTCTCGTGTACCTGGGGGCACGCGGGCGCCGCTGGGCAGTCGCCGCACTCGTCGTGCTGACCGCGATCGATCTGGGCGCGTGGGGCATCGGGTTCATCTATCGCGAGCCCGCGCGCAGCATTCAGGAATTGACCGAGCACGTGCCTCCGCCGCCAGATGATCCCGCCGAGTCATACGCCTCCGCGCCTGAGCGGGGCCCGTACCGTCCGAACATCCTCGTGCTGCGAGGCTACCGGCTGACGTCCGGTTATGCCGGGCTCTTTCCGGCAACCCAGCATCCGATCGAGAGCGACATTGCGCGGCGGTTGGCGGGAACACGATGGTCCTTCGCGCAAGACGGCGGCCGGCAGCGCGCGGAAGGATGGGCGGCGCGGGTCCGGCTCCTCGGCGAAGATGGCGGCGAGTCGAGTGGAAGCGCGCGCCTCGCCGTCGATCGTCCCGGACATCTCGTCGCCGACGTTGATGCGCCGGGCCGGCGCATTCTGGCCTTCACCGAACGGTTCCATTCTGGCTGGTCGGCGACCGTCGACGGCGTTCCGCTGCCGATGGTCCGGGTGGAGGGTGATTTTCTCGGCTGCGTCGTCAACGGCGGCGCCCAGCGCGTCGTGATCCAATTCATGCCGCGAAGCTTCGTCTACGGCTCGATCGCATCGGCGATCGGCGCCGTGCTGCTCGCCGGCGTTCTGATCTTTCGGCGCGCATGAACGACACGCTGAAACGCCGCCTCGAGATTATCGTCGTGGCAGGACTGCTCGGAATCGCCGTCTGGTTCCGTCTGATGCGGCTCTCCTCCGTGCCAGGGATCAGCGGCGACGAGGGCTGGTGGGGAATCAATGCACTGAGCTGGTTGTCGGGCCGGCCGTACGAAGCCCACACGACGAGCGGCAATCCCACGGATCTATTCTTCCTGGTCCCCGTCGCACTCGTGCACGGCCTGGCGCCGCCGTCATTCCTGCTGTTGCGCGTGGTGCCGGCAGTCGTCAACCTGCTGGCGCTTCCGGCCGGTTTCTGGCTCGTGCGGCGATTGTACGGAAGCCCGACGGCGTGGATCTACACGGTCGCTCTCGCGATCATGCCGACAGCGATCGCGCATAGCCGCATCTGTCAGGATCCTTCGCAGTCGATCTTCTGGACCGGACTGTTCATCCTGATCTGCCTGCTGGGTTTCAAGGAGCGGCATCGCGCGTGGATCTACCTGGGAGCTGCGGTCGCCATCTTTCCGGTGGTTGTGTGGACGCATCCGACCAACGTGTTCACCGCTTCATTCCTTCTGCTGCCGGCATTCGCCGCGATCGCTCCCCTGTTGCCTGTTTCCCGGGCGAACCGCGCCATCCTCGCGGGTTCGGCAGTCGGTACTGGCAGCGCTCGGCGCGGCCGTCGCCGTGCCGGCCCTGAGTCTTCTTCCGTTCTCGCGTCAATATCTGGATCAGCCGTGGCTGTCGATGGCGATGGCGCGGCTGTTCGACGTCAGGCAATGGCTCGAATTCGCTGTGAACAACGCGAGGCTCTTCAACGGCGTGACCGTCTACCACTACTTCTCGGGCGCACGGCCGCCGACGCTTCTTTACGATGCCGGTTTCGTACTCGCTGTCATTTTGGCGGCAGCTGGATTCGTGAAGACGCCGGCGGCCCGGCGCTCATCACTGGACTACGGTTTGATCGCCGCGTGCACGATGATGTGGATCGGCTTCTATCTGTTCGCAGGTCCCGACGCGCTGCGGCCACATTTCGAGCGCTGGGGCCTTTGCCTCATCGTTCCGGGTACCCTGGTCCTGGCGCGGGGTCTCAGTGGATGGCTATGGATACCGAACAGGCGATCGATCGCGACCGTCACGGCCGCCGGGCTGGCCGTCGCCGTGTCGTCTTCGTTCTACGTAAACTACTTCGAGCAGTTCGCGCGGACCGGCGGGCGCTCGCATCTCACCTACGTGACGGCTGCGATTGAGCCGAAGCAACAGGCATTCGAGCACATCCTCGCCGCGAGTCCCGGACCCGGGGCCGTCGCAGTCGGCTCGCAGCAGTGGTGGCTCTACAAACCGCTCGGCTATCTCGCCACCGTGCATCCGCGAATCGCCGTGACCGAAACACGTGACTTGACGAGGCTGCCGGGTTATGAAGACGCGCTGACCCATGGACGATTGTTCTTCGTCGAGTTTGCGGACACGCGCGAATTGACGTCGACGATGCAGTGGATCGAGCAACACGGCCTGCGGGTGAAAAACACAGCCGTGCGCGATGCAAGCGGCCGGAACCTTCTCGAGGTTCTGCAGGTCAGCCGCCCATGAACGATCGCGTGCGAAATGGCCCGATCCACCTGCCCCGATGGGCGCCCTTTGCCGCGCTGATCGTGGTGCTGCTCCTGGCCTGGCTGAACTTCGTGTTCACGGGACGATGGGCGGCGGTCCCGGGGGCACTCAATGGCTGGCGTCAGCCTTGGTATGCGGCCGCGCTGCTCGCGGCGACCGTGCTGGCGGTGATGACGCGCCGGCAAGTCGGGATGCCGGTGCACATCGGGAGAACGGTGCCGTTGACGGTCCTCGCGGTTGGCGCGGCGGTCCTCGTGGCGGCGATGTTCTCGCGCCTGCCACTCTCCACGTGGTCGCAGATTCCGTTCAAAGACGATTACACGCCGCTCTATCAAGCTGCCGTCAATGGCGTTCACCTGTTGAAGGAAGGGAGCGTCGTCGGGTGGAACTGGTGGCTGCTCGGAGGCTACCCGACGTCGACGGATATCGCGCAGAGTTTCGCCGCGCTCGCGTTCATCCCGATGACGATCTTCGGCGAGCCGGTCGGCTATCACGTGCTGCACGCGGTCGCGTTCCTCGCCATTCCGCTCCTGGTCTGGTGGGATGTCCGTCAGGACGATCGCGAAGCGAGCGTGCTGGCCGCCGGATTCGCCTGTGTGTTCACGGCAGGCTATTTCGCCTATCTAGGCAACAGCGGGGACACCAACTCGCTGCTGGGCGCGTTCTGCTGCGCCCTTGCAATCGCCGGCAGCCGGGCCGCGCGCCTCGGACGACGGTGGGGAGGCCCGCTGCTCCTGCTCGGTTTGACGCTCGGGCTGTATTCGCACGTTGCGTTCTCGGTCTACGCGGGCCTCTATCTTCTGCTCGAAGCCGCGTATTATCGCGACTTCAAGGCGGTCCGTCGCCTCGCCGCGGCAACCGCGCTCGCGATCGTGGTGTCGCTCCCGGTGCATTGGGAATCGCTGCGATATCCGGCGTTCATCAGCTTCAACAACACCGTCTACGATCCCGCGGCGCCGATCGACTGGGCGCTGGCTTTCCGCACCATCTACTACAACGTCGAAATCCTCGCCCTGCCGCACCGCTGGTTCAACGACTACCGCAGCCTGGCCAACGTCTGGCTTCCGGCGCTGCTGGTGATGGCGCTCGCCCCGGGCCGCAGCCGGGCGGGCTTCTACGCCGCTGCGGTGGTGCTCACGCAAGTCTTGCTGCGGCTGAACACCTCGGAGATCGGGGCGCTCTTCGATCGCATCCAGCACATGATGCCGGTGCTCGCCGGTCCGGCGCTGGCGGGGTTCGTGCTGCGGTTCAGCGGCTCGCGGAAGCTGGCGATTGCACTGGTCGCGCTGATCGGGCTCTACGTTGCGACGTCGTTCGAACCTGTACGCCACGTGCGTACGCTGCGCGACTTCGATCCCCCGCTGATCGATCGGATTGCCGCCGCCGACGGCAACCTGATCCTCGTCGAGATCAGCCCGCATCGCGACATGGACAGCAATCCGCGCCGCCGCAGCCCCAACACGCCGTTCGACGTTCACTTCGAAGGCCTGCTCCCCAGCGTTAACGGCCAGCGCTTTTACACACAGATGTGGGATGGCTGGATCTGGAGCATCTTTCGCGGTCAGGTCGTCGGCGCCGGGACCTTCGCGGGACAGGCGATCGAAGAGACGCCACCCGCGACATTCGTCGCCGAGCTCCAACGATGGGGCGTCAGGCACCTGTTCGTGTGGACCGACGCCTCACGTCAATACCTCGCGAGCAGCGGGGCCTTCGTCGAGCTCTGGCGCGGCGGACGATGGTCGCAGTTCGAGCTGAAAGATGCGGATACGCGACAGGTCGTCACGACGAGCGGCATGGGGCGCCTTGGCGCGCTCGACTTCCTCAGCGGGAATGTCGAGCTGATCGATGTCGCGGCCGGCACGCCCGTCGTCGTGCGCACCAACTACTATCCCGCCTGGCGCGCCCACGCAGGGGGCCGCGAAGTTCCGTTGTATTCGGCTGCAGGTCAGATGGGGTTCGATGCCCCGGAAAGCGGAACGTACATCGTCCGTTTCGAGTATCCGCGCTACCGATGGCTGTCGTTGTTCGCGCTCAGCGTCGCAATCGTCGGACTGTGGATGATGCGCCGCACCTAGACTGAGGTGCTCCGAGCCCCGAGTCCCGAGCTCAGGCCGCCTGACGATCGATCCGCGCCCTGAGCGACTCCAGCGCCGACGAGATCTCGCGAAGCTCCTGCTCCATCGCCCGGAGGTTCTCCCCTTCGGCCCTGACGAACCGGCTGTAGGGCGCGATCCCTTCCTGGATGCGATCGCCGCTCCTCGCCACTTCCTTGTCGAACTGCCGGCGCAGCGCCTCCGACAGCCTCTGACGAACGTCGGCGATCTTCCGCCGCATCTCCTCCTTGGCCTGCTTCCGCTTCGCGGGAAGGATGAAGAAGCCGATCGTCGCCAGCACCGACGCCAGGACGATGCCGGTGACGTCGGCCGCGGCGGTGGTCGCCGCGACCGTCACTATCGTTCCAAGACCCAGCGCGCCGGCGCCCACTGCCGCCGCAGTGGCGACCGCGTTCCTTGCACCATCCGCCAGCTCAGTCGCCTCCCTGCGGCGATCGTACGAGTCGACCACCCGCTGCGCTTCGCGTCCAACCGAGTCGATCAGCCGCCCGCGGTCGTAGTAGAACCGCCCTGGCTCGTCATCTCCCACGATTCGATCGCGATACTGCCGCCGGCGCTCCGCGAGATGACTGGTGACACCTTGCCACTGCCGCAGGTCGGCATCGACCAGCCAGTCTACGAGCTCCCCGACCTTGCGCTCGATCTGCTGCGGCGCATCGGCGACGACCTGCTGCTCGAATCCCTGCTGGACGCGGCTGCGGTTCAACAGATCCATCACGCGGCCGATGCGCATCGTCTCGTCGAAGTAATCGTGGCCGCGCCGCTCCATCTCGAGCAGGATTCGATCGATGTCGGCCATGCGGAACTCGATGTCCCGCTTCAGATCGCTCTGATACACGGCGAGCTGCCGGTCGACCTCGTCGAGCGTCGAGAAATCATCCTTGAGCAGCGCGATGCGATCGCGGGCGACGGTCAGGTGCCGCTCGGTGATCGAGGCGCCGACGCCCAGCGGGTTGAGCAGCTTCAGCTGCACCCGCGCGGGGGCGTCGAGCGTCGTCTGGATGTAGCGCTCGAGCGCCTCGAACCGGCTCGCCGGCCAGAGCGACGGGTCGCCCGACTTCGCGCGCAGCGCGAGCTTGGCGCTGACCGGAAACACTTCCGGCGTGAACTCGAGCAGATCGCGGGCGCTGTCGGTGACGAAGCGGACTACCTGCTCGACCTCCTCCTCCCGCTCGAGGATGTCGATCTTGTTGATGACGATGACGACTTTCTTGCCCCAGCCGCGGACCTGCTCCATGAACGCGCGTTCTGTTTCGGTGAACGGACGGTCCGCGGAGGTGACGAACAGCACGAGGTCCGAGCGCGGCACGAACTCCGACGTGATCCGCTCGTGCTCGCGAATCACCGCGTTGGTGCCGGGCGTGTCGACGATGTGGATGTCGCGCAGGAGCGGAACCGGCGCCGTGATGACGTGCAGCGCCGATTCGCGGACCTGACGATCGCTGGTCTCGCCATATTCCAGCACGTTGATCTGCGCCGTCGTCGGCGTGACGCCTTCCTCGACGATCCGGCTGCCAAGCAGCGCGTTGATGAACGCGCTCTTCCCCGAGTTGAACTCGCCGACGATCACCAGCAGGAACAGCTCGTCGAGCTGCTCGATCGAGCGCGCGAGCGCGTTCTGATGCTCTTCCGTCGCGTCGAACTTGACGAGCGCCGTCCGCAGCCGCGCCAGCAGCCGCCGCTCTTCTCTCAGCAGCTCATCCTGGGCGGGGGTGAGGATCTTTGTCAGCATCTTCTTTTCGGCGCTCGGCGCTGGGCGCTCGGCGCTACGGCGTTCGGCGCTGGGCGCTGGCGCACGTGCGACGTGCAGGAATTGGGCCCGGCGTTCAGATGAGCTTAATTCAACCCGGCGCAAGCTCCCAACGCCGAGCGCCGAGCGCAAAACGCCCAGCGCCCAGCGCCCAGCGCCGAGACAATCACTCCCCCGCCGGAATCGCCACCCGGCGGTGACCGACACGGGTCAGCGCGACGCCGATCAGGACGGCGGCGGCGCCGCCGATCTTCGACGGGCTCAGGGACTCTCCGAGAAACGCGACGGCGGTCACCATGGCAACGAGCGGAACCAGGTTCGAGTAGACGGAGGTGCGTGCGCTGCCGATCTGGCGCACCGCGGCGTACCAGATCGTGTAGGCGACGCACAGCGCGAAGAGCGCCGAGTATCCGACCGCGAGCCATGCGCCGGTGCTGAGGGCGCGCCAGTCGACGGCCTGAATGTGCCCCCAGGCCAGCGGAACGTAAAAGAGCGTTCCAATCGCCATCGAGATGCCGGTGACGCCGACCGGTGAATGCCGCGTCATCAGGTGGCGCGCGCCGATGGTGTAGATCGCCCAGCAGCAGACCGCGCCGAACATCATCAGGTCGCCGACGAGCCCGTGAGTGTCGAACGCGGCGCCGTGGCCGACGACGACGTAGATGCCCGCCATCGAGAGCGCCGCGCCCAGCCAGTGCAGCTTTCCGACGCGATCCTGGCCGAGCACCGCGCTGATCAGCGCAATCACGACCGGCGTCGCCGCCAGCATGAGGGAGCTGTTCGCGACGCTGGTCCGCGCCAGGCCGCCGATGAAGAAGTACTGGTAAAGGAGATGTCCGACGATGCCGAGGGCGATCAGCCCGAGCCAGTCGGCGCGCGTGATTGGCGCCGGCGTGTGGAGGATGCTCGCAATCGCATCCGCGCCGTCGGCCGGCGCGTCGCCGCTCCTCGCCGGCAGGCGGCGGATGCCGACGATGATGGCCAGGAAAATGGCGGAGGCGATCGCCATCCGGACGGCGTTGAACGCCTGCGGATGGATCTCGCCGAACGCGGATTTGACGATGGAATAGTTGGTGCCCCAGATGAGCGTCATCAGGAGCAGCAGCGCGTCGATGCCGGAGAAGGTGCCCTCCGGACGCGTGTGGATCGAGGAGCCTGCCGTCAACGCCCCCGGCTAGTGCTGGCGGCCGAGGCTGCCGATCACCTCGTCGATCAGCGTCTGGTTGTCCTCGGGCCTGATGTTCTTGCGAATCAGCTTCGAGGCGATGGCGATTGACAGGTTCACCGCCTCCTTTCGCAGTTCCTGGCGGGCGCGGACCGAGTCCAGCTGGATCTGGCGCTCCGCCGCCGCGATGATCGCGGCGGCATCCGTTCGCGCTTTCTGTTTGGCCTCGTCGCGGACTCGATCCGCGTCGCCGCGACTGGCCGAGACGATGGCATCCGCTTCGAGCCGCGCGCGGCGGATGATCTCCGCCGATTCACGCTGAAGCCGCTCCTTCTCCTCGCTTGCCGCCCGCGCGTCGTCGAGCGACTGCCTGATCCGATCCTGGCGGACCTGCATCGCCACGAGGAGCGGCCTCCACGCATACTTCGTCAGCAGGGCCAGCAGCACCAGGAAGGTGAGGATGGTCCAGATGAACAGGCCGGGATCGGGCCTTACGAGCGGATTATCCAACGCGATCGTCCTTTCAGCTCTCGACCTACTTCAGCAACACGACCAGCAGGATGAACACTTCGGCGAGGATGGCCACGCCTTCGAGCAGGAACAGCGGCAGGTTGACCGCGCCGGTGATCCGGTCGGCCGCGCTCGGCTGCCGCGCCACGCCGTCCGCCGCTGCGGCGGCAAGCCGGCCGATGCCGAGCCCTGCGCCGATGACAACCAATCCAAGACCGAGAGCCGCGCCGAAATAATGCAGAAACTCCACTCTCTACCTCCGTTTTTTGAGCTATCAGCCGTCAGCTTTCAGCTCTCAGCTTGCACTTATCAGCCGCCAGCTGCTGATAGCTGACAGCCGATAGCTGACAGCTCAGTGATGCGCGTGAATGGCCATTCCGATGAACACGGAAGTCAACAGCGCGAACACGTACGCCTGCACCAGCACCACGATGATCTCGAGCGCCATGATCGCGACGGCGAGCGGCACCGCGAACAGCAGTCCCACGCCGATCCCCGCGACGGCGCGCCCGGCCAGCTCCGCGAACAGGAACACGAAGGACAGCATCGCCAGGATCGCGATGTGGCCGCCCGTCATGTTCGCCGCAAGTCGCATGGTCAGCGCGAACGGCCGCACGAACATCCCCATGATTTCGATCGGGATCAGCAGGATGTAGATCGGCCAGGCGAGGCCGTGCGGCACCAGGTTCTTCCAGTGCTTGACGAACCCGTGCGCGAGCGTGCCGGCGACGATGATGGCGAAGAACGTGACCGTGGCGAGGCCGGCGGTGACGTTGAAGTTGGCGGTCGCGGTCGTGCCGCCATGGAGCAGGCGGTTGACGATCGACTCTTCGCCGAGATGCAGCACGGCGCGATCCAGGAGCCCGACGACCTCGAAGATCGGAATCAGGCCGACGGCGTTGGCGCCGAGGATGAACGCGAACAGGGTGAGCACGAACGGCGCCCACGTGTCCGTCCACTTGTGCCCGACGTTCGGCAGGACCATCGAGTCGCGCACGAACTCGACCATCGACTCGAGCACGTTGGCGAAGCCGGACGGCAGCAGACGTTCCTGGCGGAGATAGCGGCGGACGGTCCAGGTGACGACGGTGAAGACGACGGCGGCGACGATCCACAGCATCAGGACGTGCTTGGTCACCGAGAAGTCGATGCCCCCGATCGTCGGCAGGTGGATCAGCGGATGTTGCGGATCGCTGTTCGAGACGTGCTCGATGATCACCTTGCCGGCGTCGAACTTCCCGGACGCGGCAGGCGCGCCGTGCTGCGCGGCTTCAGCGGCGTGTTGGGCGGTCTCGGCGTGCTGCATACATCAATGAACCGGCGACGCGGAAAACAGCCGGCGGAGATAAATCGCTTCCATCACGTGCAACAGAATGTACTGGCTGACAAAACTCGCGACGAACACCGTCTTGCCCGCGGGCAGCGACATCACGACGGCGGTGACGTAGGCCCCGAAGAACAGCAACTTTACCGCAAACAGCTTGATCATCGCCGCTGACGTGCGTTCCGGCTCCCGCAGATGCACGCGATGGACGACGATCCACGTGACGACGGCCGCGGCCAGCGGTCCGGCCGCGCCGAGGAGCGCGGCGCCGATCGTCTGACGGCCCGTCACCGCCGAAACAGCCAGCCAGCATACACCGCTGGCGGCACACATCAAGACTACCGGCCTGGTCCCCATACCACCCGAATGAGCTCGTAGAAGCCGACGAGGATCCCCATCAGCAAGCCCAGCAGAAGCAACCAGGGACTCGTATCGAACCAACCGTCCGCGAAGTACCCGAGGCCCCCGAGCACGACGATGCCGCCGATGAGCGTGTAGCTGGCGGCCGCGTAACGCGCGGACGATCTGAGGTTGCGCTGGAACTCTGTCGCCTGACCCAGTAACCCGTCGCTGTCCTGTCGTTCGCCGTCGTCTGGCTGCGGACGCTCAGGTGGCGTCGCCACGGGTCCTGCCTATTATACCGAGTTTGTGAAAAGATTCACTAAGCACGCAAATACCCTAGGGAATGCCCGAAAAAGCCGCCCGGCCGAGCGACGCCGCCGACGCCGCCGCCAGCTCGAATACAGGACCGGGGTACAGCCCGAACACGAGCGTGCCGGCGGCGCTGACGACGATGACCGCGACGAGCGCCGGCGAGATCGCCAGCGGCTGCGCCGCCGTCTCGTCGCGCGCGACCCACATGAACACCACCACGCGCACGTAGTAATACAGCGACAGCGCGCTGTTCAGCACGCCAATCACCGCCAAACCGATGTAGCCCGCCTCCACCGCCGAGCCGAAGATCCACAGCTTGCCCATGAACCCCGCGGTCGGCGGAATGCCGCCCAGCGACAGCATGAAGATCAGCATCGCGATGGCCGCGCCCGGATGCGTCGCGGCGAGGCCGGTCAGGTCCTTCAGCTCGTCGCCGATGACGTCCTTCCGCCGCAGCATGACGACGATCGCGAACGCGCCGAGCTGCATGAACGCGTAGACGAACAGATACAGCAGCGCCGCCTCGACGCCGCGGGGCAGCCCGACGACGACGCCGATGAGCACGTAGCCCGCATGCGCGACCGACGAATACGCCAGCATGCGCTTGATGTTGCCCTGCGTCAGCGCGGCGATGTTGCCGACGGTCATCGTCAGGATCGCGAGCACGTAGAACAGCGCCCGCCATCCGAACGGCCGGCCGAACAGGATGCCCAGGCCCTCGACCTGAAATGCCGGCAGCCCTTCGATGAAGATCCGCAGCAGCATCGCGAACGAAGCCGCCTTCGACCCGACCGACAGGAACGCCGTGATCGGCGTCGGCGCGCCCTCGTAGACGTCGGGCGCCCACATGTGGAATGGCACCGCGGCGATCTTGAAGCCAAGACCCGCGACCAGCAGGATGACAGCGAGCAGCAGCATCGGTCCGCCGCCGGTTCCGGCCAGCGCCGTCGCGATCGATCGCAGCTGCGTGGTGCCGGTGAGTCCGTACAACAGCGACATGCCGTAGAGCAGGATGCCGAGCGAGAACGCGCCGAGCACGAAATACTTGACCGCGGCTTCGTTCGATCGCCGGCTCGGACGGATGTAGCCCGCCAGCACGTAGAACGAGATCGCCATCGTCTCGAGGCCGATGAAGATGGTGATCAGATCGAGCGCACTGGCCAGGAACATCATCCCCGACGTCGCGCACAGGACGAGGAAGTAGTACTCGCCGCGCGGCGCGCCCTCGGTACGCAGGTACGCCGGCGACATCAGGATGGTGATTGCCGCGGAACCGAGGAACAATGCCTTGAAGAACACCGCGAAGCCGTCGACCGCGAGCAGATCCTTCGCGATGGTCATGTTGAGGCCGACCGCGGGCGCGAGCGCGGCCCCGGCGGCGCATACCGTCGCGAGTGAGAGCGACAGCAGGATCCGGTCGGCGGCGGAGTCGGTCGCGGCGGCGCGGCGCGGCAGCATGACGTCCGCCACGAGCACGAGCAGCGCGCCGGTGATGACGACGAGCTCAGGCAGCAGGTAGTAAAAGTCCGCTGCGGTAAAGCCTGGCGGCATCAGCGTCGCTCTCCAGGCTGCTGCGGCGCATCCTTCTTCGCCTTGGTCTCGTCGTCACACGGCTCCGTCAGCGCAAAGCCGGCTGGAAGCCCCTCGGGCGCAGCCGTTACGGGTGGCGCTTTCGGCGTCAGGCAGTCCGCGCCCTGCGCGACGACAGGCGCGTACACCGAGTTCACGCGCGCGACGACGCGGCCGACGGACGTCTCGATGCGCCGCAGGAACGGCGCCGGGTACAGGCCGATCCAGAACGCCAGCACGACGAGCGGCGCGAACGTTGCCAGCTCGCGGAGGCTCAGATCGCTGAGGTTCGCGTTCGCCGGATTGCTGATCTTCCCGAACATCGTCCGCTGATACAGCCAGAGCATGTAGGCCGCGCCCAGCACGATCCCGACCGCCGCGACGGCCGCCCACCACTTGCTGACGACGTAGACGCCGAGCAGGATCAGCAGCTCGCCGATGAAGCCGTTCAGCGCGGGCAGGCCGATCGACGACATCGTCATGATCAGGAAGACCGCGGCGAACACCGGCATGACCTTCGAGAGGCCGCCGTACTCCGCGATGTCGCGCGTATGCCGCCGCTCGTAGACGATGCCGACGATGAGGAACAGCGCGCCGGTCGAAATGCCGTGGTTGATCTGCTGGATCATGCTGCCAGCGATGCCGACCGGCGTCATCGCGAACATGCCGAGCATCACCATCGCCATGTGGCTCACGCTCGAATAGGCGACTAGCCGCTTCCAGTCGGTCTGGGCGAGCGCGACGAGCGCACCGTAGATGATGCCGACGATCGACAGGCCGACGACCATCGGGACGAAGTAGCGTGACGCATCCGGAAGAATCGGCAGGCTGAACCTGATGAACCCGTAGGTGCCCATCTTCAGCAGCACGGCCGCAAGAATCACCGAGCCGGCGGTCGGCGCATCCGTGTGCGCGTCCGGCAGCCAGGTGTGGAACGGGAACATCGGCACCTTCACCGCGAAGCCGACGAAGAACGCGAGGAAGACCCACTTCTGAATGTCGAACGGGATCGTCAGCGCCTGGAACTTCGTGATGTCGAAGGTGTAGATACCGCTGACCGAATGGTTGAAGAAGTAAACCGCCAGGATGCCGAGCAGCATCACCACGCTGCCGACCAGCGTGTAGATGAAGAACTTGATCGCCGAGTAGAGCCGCCGTCCGCCGCCCCAGATGCCGATCAGGAAATACATCGGGACCAGCATCACTTCCCAGAACAGGAAGAACAGCAGGAAGTCGAGCGCCATGAAGGCGCCGAGCATGCCCGTCTGCAGGACGAGCATGAAGACGTAGTATCCTTCAGGCGCTCGGTGATCCCGGTCCACGACGACAGCACGGCGATCGCGCCCATCAGCGTCGTCAGCAGGATGAGCAGGATGCTGAAGCCGTCCACGCCGAGGTAGTACTCGGCGCCGATCGACGGAATCCAGCCCATCCTCTCGGCGAACTGCCACGTCGAGCCCTGCGGGTCGTAGCGGAACCACAGCGGCACCGAGACGAGGAAGCCCAGCACCGCGGTCGCGTTGGCAATCCATCGAATCGCGGACTGTTTCTCGCGGCCGATGAAGAGCAGGATCAACGCCCCGGCGAGCGGCGTGAACAGAATCACCGAGAGAACGTGGGTGTCGAAAAAAGTCATAGCTAGCCCGCCAGCAGATACACCGTCAGCAGCACGAACACACCCGCGAGCATCATGAGCGCGTAGTTCTGCACGAGGCCGGTCTGGACGCGCCGGAACGCGTAGCTGCCTTCGCCGGCGCTCCAGCCGAGAAGATTGACCAGGCCGTCGACGATGTACTTGTCGAACATGTGCGAGAACCAGGCGGCGATCGTCGTCAGCCAGCCCCAGGCGTTGACGAAGCCGTCGACCACGCGCGCGTCGAAGCGCCACAGCCCCTGCGCGCCGGAAGTGGTCGCGCGCACGACGGTCGCGTCGTAGATCTCGTCGACGTAGTACTTGTTGAGAAGCAGCCGGTGCAGGCCGCGCCAGCGTTCGGCCAGCCTGTCCGCCAGGCCGGTGCGCGACTCGTAGATGTGGCGCGCGGTCAGGATGCCGGCCGCCGCGACGAGCACGGAGGCCAGCATCAGTCCCAGCTCCACCGCGACGGACAGGTGCTCGCCTGCCGGCGCCTCGGCGCCGTGGCCCGCAAACGCCGGCGCGAGAAAATGCTCGAACCAGTTGCTGCCGCCGAGCGCGGCGGGAACGCCGACAAACCCGGCAACCACCGCGCCAGCGGCGAGCGCCATCAGCGGCAGCGTCATCGCGCCCGGCGACTCGTGCGGTCCATGCCACACGTGCACCGGCGCAACGACATCGGCGGCGCCATGGGTGACCTCGTGTTCGCTCCGCTGTGCCTGCCCGTGCGCGTGCGCGTCGAGCGGATGCCTGGCGCCGTGCACGGCCGCCTCGAGCGCCGCCGCCGGCGACGCGTGCACCGGCCACTCGGGCCCTCGATACTTGCCGAAGAACATCAGGTAGATCAGCCGGAACATGTAGAACGCGGTGAGACACGCCGAGGCAACCGCGGCGACCCACAGCAGCCGCGCGAGCCCCTCCGGCAGGCTTCCGCCGAGGAAGGTCCGATAGAGGATCTCGTCCTTGCTGAAGAACCCCGACATCGGCGGAATGCCGGCGATCGCCAGCGTGCCGATCAGCATCGTCCAGAATGTGACCGGCATGAACTTCCGCAGCCCGCCCATGCGCTGCATGTCCTGCTCGCCCGCCATCGCATGGATGACGGAGCCGCTGCCAAGAAACAACAGCGCCTTGAAGAACGCGTGCGTCATCAGGTGGAAGATCGCGGCGCCGAACGCTCCGACTCCGGTGGCCAGGAACATCAACCCGAGCTGCGAGACGGTCGAGTACGCGAGCACGCGCTTGATGTCGGTCTGGACGACGGCAATGGTGGCGGCCATCAATGCCGTCGCCACGCCGACGATCGCCACGACTTCCATCACCACCGGCGCGTGCGAGAACAGCGAGGCGTTCCGCGCCACCATATAAACACCAGCCGTCACCATCGTCGCGGCATGGATCAGCGCGGAGACCGGCGTCGGCCCTTCCATCGCGTCGGGCAGCCAGACGTGCAGCGGAAGCTGCGCGCTCTTCCCCGCCGCGCCGACGAACAGCAGCAGGCAGATCAGCGTCAGCGCGCCGAAGCCCGTCTGCGCCGTCTCGATCGGCATGATCGTCGCCCGCCCGGCAACCGCGTTGAAGTCAACCGTGCCGAACGTGAAGAACACCATGAAGATGCCGAGGATGAACCCCCAGTCGCCGATCCGGTTGGTGATGAAGGCCTTCTTGCCCGCATCCGCGGCGCTCTTCTTCTCGTACCAGAAACCGATCAACAGGTACAAGCAGAGGCCGACGCCCTCCCAGCCGACGAACATCACGACGAAGTTCGCGGCGAGCACGAGCGTCAGCATGAAGAAGCAGAACAGGTTCAGGTAGGCGAAGAACCGCGCGTACGCCGCCGGCGGTTCGTCGTGCATGTAGGCGGTCGAGTAAACGTGGATCAGGAAGCCGATCCCGGTGACGACGAGAATCATCACCGCGGCGAGCGGATCCAGCCTGAACGCCCAGTCGACCGAGAAGTAGCCGATGCCCGTATTGGTCGCGAGCGGAATCGGAGGAATCCACGTGGCGAGCACGACGGTCAACGTGCGCGCGTCTTCCGGCAGCCGCAGCAGGCCGATCGCCGACCAGGCCGACAACGCAAACGATCCCCCCATCGCCGCGCACGCAACGGCCGCAGCGACACGCCGACCGAACAGGCGAACGCCGATCACGCCGTTGACAAGCGCGCCCAGGAGCGGGAGGACGATGATCGAAATCAGTACCATGTAGCTGACGACTGACAGCTGATCGCTAATCGCTAAGCTGATAGCTCCTACCACCTCAACGTGTTCATCTCGTCTACGTTCAGCGTGTCCTTGTTCCTGAAGAACGCCAGGATGATGCCGAGGCCGACCGCCGCCTCCGCCGCGGCCACCGCGATCACGAAAATCGCGAACACCTGGCCGATGGCGTTCTGCCACTGCTGCGAAAACGCCGCGAGGTTGATGTTCACCGCATTCAGCATCAGCTCGATCGACATGAAGATGATGATGACGTTCCGCCGCAGCATCACGCCGAGCACACCGATCGTGAACAACGCGGCCGACAGCACGAGGTAGTGATACGGCGTTATCGGAATCATCACGCCTCCTGTTTCCGCGCGAGGAGGATCGCGCCAATCATCGCGACGAGCAGCAGCACCGACGCTACCTCGAACGGCACCAGGTAATCCGTGTAGAGCAGCCAGCCAACCGTTTCGGTGTTGCCAGCGGCGGGCGCGGCAGGCGCTCCGGGTGCGGGCGCCATCGGCGACCGGCTGCCGGTGTACACGAGAATGGCGCTGACCTCCGCCAGCAGCGCGGCGGCGATCACGAACCCGAGCCGCGCACGGCGCCGCGGGTCCAGACGCGCCTCGGGAATCGCCTTCAGGTTCACCAGCATCACGACGAACAGATATAAGACGACGATGCCGCCGGCGTAGACGAGGACCTGGATGACCGCCAGGAATTCCGCCGCGAGCGCCACGTAGAGCACCGCGACGCACAGGAAATTCGCGACCAGGAACAGCACGCTGTGGACGGTGTTGCGCGCGGTAATCACCAGCACGCCGAATCCAAGCGTCAAGGCGGCGAGCGTGTAGAAGACGATCGCTTCGAGCACTAGAGGAGCACCTTGAGGATGCCGCTGACGACGAGATTGGCGATCGCCAGGGGGATCAGAACCTTCCAGCCAAGCCGCATCAACTGGTCGTAGCGGTAGCGCGGCAGCGTCGCGCGGATCCAGATGAAGATGTAGAGGAACACGAACGTCTTCATCAGGAACCAGATCCAACCGGGCACCAGGTCCAGGAACGCCAGCAGGGCGACGTTCGGGAAGGGACGCAGCCACCCGCCGAAGAACAGCGTGGTCGCCACCGCCGACACGACGATCATGTTCGCGTATTCGGCGAGGAAGAACAGCGCGAAGCGCATGCCGCTGTACTCGGTGTGGAACCCGCCGGTCAGCTCCTGCTCCGCTTCCGGCAGGTCGAACGGCGCGCGATTGGTCTCCGCCAGGCCGCCGATGAAGAGAATCACGAACGCGACCGGCTGGATGAAGACGAACCACAGGTGCGCGTCGAGCTGCGCCTTGACGATCCCGACCATGCTGAGGGTGCCGGCCGTCACCACGATGCTGACCAGCATCATCGTCACGGCGACCTCGTAGCTAATGAGCTGCGCCGACGCGCGGAGACCCGCCAGCAGCGGGAACTTGCTGTTCGACGCGTAGCCCGCGAGGATGATGCCGTAGACGCTGATCGAGGTCGTCGCGACGACGTAGAGCAGCCCGACGTTGACGTCGGCAACGACCAGCGTCAGCTTGTAGCCGAACAGGGTGACCTCGCCGTCGAACGGAATCACCGCGAACGCGATCAGCGCGGGCACCATCGACACGATCGGCGCCAGCGTGAAGACGAAGCGGTCCGCGCGCGCCGGCGTGATGTCTTCCTTCAGCATCAGCTTGAGGGCGTCGGCGATCGGCTGCAGGACGCCATACGGGCCGACCCGCATCGGACCGAGCCGCACCTGGACCCAGGCGATCACTTTGCGCTCGAGCAGCACCATGTAGGTGACCGCCACCAGCACCGCGTTCAGCAGCACCGCGATCTTCAGCAGCGGGACGAGGTAGGTCTCGACCATTACCGATCCACCTCGCCGAGCACGATGTCGATCGATCCGATCAGCGCGACGACGTCGGCCACCAGGTGGCCTTTGACCAGCCGCGGCAGCGACTGCAGGTTGCAGAACGACGGCGGACGGACGCGGAAGCGGTACGGCACGTTCGACTTGCCGTCGCTGACGATGAAGTAGCCCAGCTCGCCTTTCGGCGATTCGATCGCGTGATAGGTCTCGCCCGCGGGCGGCTTGATCAGCCGCGGCACCTTGCCGAGGATCGGGCCTTCCGGAAGCCCGTCGAGCGCCTGCCTGATGATGCGCGTGGACTGGCGGAATTCTTCGAGCCGGACGAGATAACGGTCGTAGGTGTCGCCGCTGTCGCCAATCGGCACGTCGAACTCGAAATCCGCGTAAGCCGCGTACGGCTCGTCCTTGCGGATGTCCCGCGGCACGCCGGATCCGCGGAGCGCCGGGCCGCTCAGGCCGATGGCGATGGCTTCCGCCGCGCCGATCACGCCCACTCCGCGCGTCCGCTCCAGCCAGATGCGGTTGTGCGTGAGCAGCTCTTCGTACTCGTCGACCTTGGTATCGAGGATGTCGCAGAACGCCCGGACCTTGGCGTCCCAGCGCGGCGGGATGTCGAGCGGCAGCCCGCCGATCCGCATCGCGTTGTAGGTCAGGCGCGCGCCGCAGTATTCCTCGAACAGATCGAGAATCAGCTCGCGCTCGCGGAACGCATACAGGAACACCGTCATCGCGCCGATGTCCATCGCGTGGGTGCCGAGCCAGAGGCAGTGGCTCGCGATCCGCTGCAGCTCCGCGAGAATCGTCCGGATGTACTGCGCGCGCGGCGGCACCTCGAGCGACATCAGCTTCTCGACCGTCTCGCAATATCCGAGGTTGTTGCTGGCCGCCGCGATGTAGTCCATCCGATCGGTGATGAGGATGATCTGCAACCAGTCGCGATGCTCGCAGAGCTTCTCGATGCCGCGGTGCAGGTAGCCGATGACCACCTTGGCTTCGATGACGCGCTCGCCATCGAGGCGCAGCACGACCCGCAGCACGCCGTGCGTGCTCGGGTGCTGCGGCCCCATGTTGATGACGAGTTCGTTCGTGTCAAACATAGCTCCAAGCTGTCAGCTATCAGCTCTCAGCTATCCGTTCACTCGATCTCCGCGCGCATGCCTTACCCGTAGCCAGTCAACCGGATCTTCGATCAGTAGCTCGCCCGGCCCTTCGAGCGGATAGTCCTTGCGCTGCGGGTGACCCTGCCAGTCGTCCGGCATCAGGATCCGCCGCAGATCGGGATGCCCCTCGAACGGGATGCCGAACAGATCGAACACTTCGCGTTCGAGCCAGTTCGCCGACGGCCACACGCCGGTGACGGTCGGCACGGCCTCACCGTCGCCCGCCTGCACCTTCAGACGCACGCGGTGGCGGAGCGTTGTCGAATACAGGCAGTAGATGACGTCGAAGCGCTTCGCCCGCGGCGGCCAGTCCGACGCGGTCACGTCCGAGCAGAAGTTGAAGAGCGCGCCGGGCGCGTCCCGCAGGTGCGTGGCCACTTCGACCAGCCGTGCTGCCGGCAGGATGGCGGTCCAGTCGCCGACCCAGTACCGACAGTTTCTCGATGGCGCCGGGGAGCCCCTGCTGGAGCGCGGTTAGAAAGACTGGCGGCGGCAGCTCCGCCGGAGGCGGCGGATCCGTCGGGCCGGCCGGCGGAGCGATTCGTGTCGGCTCAGGCATGACAGGTCACTGCCACTCGAGCGCACCCTTCCTCCACGCGTAGAAATAACCGACGATCAGGATGAAGAGGAAGACGAGCATCTCGATCAGGCCGAACACCGCGAGCCGGTCGAGCGCCACGGCCCACGGGAACATGAAGATCGTCTCCACCTCGAAAATCACGAACAGCATCGCGATCAGGTAGTAGCGGATGCTGTAGCGGTCGCGCGCGTCCGTGATCGGCTCGATGCCGCACTCGTAGGGCTGCAGCTTCACCGGATTCGACTTCTCCGCGCTGACGAGGCGGGAGACGACGAGCGTGAAGATCGCGAACCCCGTCGCGATGACGACGAACAGCAGGATAGGAATGTAGGCCCTGAGCATCGCAGATGTCGTGGGAATGACCAGGTCCGGGAAAGACGCGCTGTTTATAGCACGAGTCTGTCGGCTCTCGCAAATGGCTGTACTGCAAGGGTTTTGAGCCACGGAGCGAGGTTTGACGCTGCGCGCGCGCAAAGCCTATACTTCAGCGGAGAGGCTTCCCGCACAATGATTCACGCACTCGTCGCCTGTCTTCTGGCGCTCTCGTTTGCCGCCGCTCAGACTCCCCAGGCCACCGACAGCCGCACCCGCGATCTGCACGTCAGCGTGGTCGACCAGGGCGGACGGCCGGTGCCCGGCCTCACGGCCGAGGACTTCGTCGTCAAGGAGGACGGCACGCAGCGAGAGGTGCTGAAGGTCGGACCGTCGACGGCGCCGATGACGATCTCCATTCTGGTGGACGACAGCCAGGCCGCGCAGCCGGCGATCCAGCAGATGCGCAACGGGCTGCCGGATTTCATCACGGCGCTGCCGGATACCGCGGAGGTGGCGCTCGCGACGTTCGGTGAGCGGCCGACGCCGCTGGTGGAATACACGACGAGCAAAGAGGTCGTGAAGCGCGGGGTCAACAAGATCTTCTCGCGCCAGGGTTCGGGCGCCTACATGCAGGATGCGGTGGTCGACGCGTCAAAGGGGATGCAGAAGCGGAACGTCGCGCGGCCGATCATCGTGGTCCTGACGGTCGAGGAAGGCGTCGAGTTCAGCAACATCCGGCACGACGCGGCGCTCAAGGAGCTCCAGAAGTCCGGCGCGGTGCTGCACATCCTCGCGATCGGCCAGCCCAACCCCAGCCAGGAAGACGAGATGCGCAGCCGCCAGATCTTCATCGCCGAGGGCACGCGCCAGACCGGCGGGCGCCGCGATCAGCTGCTCTCCGAGATGGCGATTCCCGAAAAGCTGAAGCAGCTCGCCGAAGAGCTGAAGAACGCGACGCCGTATCAGGTCACCTATGCCCGTCCGGAGCGGTTGATCCCGGCCGAGATGGTGGAGGTCAGCGTCAAGCGGCCCGGGCTGCGCGTGCAGCCGGCCAAGCGCGCCGCCGGACGTTGAGGACATCGAGGACATTGAGAGCGACAAGATGACACCCTTCCCGCATCGCAGTGCGCCGGTCATCGCGAGCTTCGCGCTGATGGTCGTGTGCGCCGGCGTCGTCGCGGCGCAGCAGCGGTTCCGCGGCGGCATCGATCTCGTCTCGCTCAGCGTGACCGTCACCCAGGGAGGCAAGTACGTCACCGACCTCACGCAGGATGAGTTCGAGGTCTACGAGGACAACGTCAAGCAGTCGGTCTCGTTCTTCTCCAAGACCCAGCAGCCGATCGCGCTCGCCGTCCTGCTCGACACCAGCGCCAGCATGGATCAGCGGCTCGAGACCGCGCAGGAAGCGGCGATCGGGTTCGCCAAGCGCATCAAGCCCGACGACGTGATGGAAGTGATCGATTTCGACAGCCAGGTGCGCATCCTGCAGACGTTCACCAACAACATCCCCGACCTGGAGAAAGCGATCCGCAACACCAGCGTCAACGGATCGACGTCGCTCTACAACGCGATTTACATTTCGCTGAAGGATTTGAAGAAGATCAAGGCGCAGACCACGGAAGAGATCCGGCGCCAGGCGATCGTCGTGCTGTCGGACGGCGATGACACGTCGAGCCTGGTCGAGTACGAGGAAGTCCTCGATCTTGCGAAGCGATCCGAGACGCTGATCTACTCCATCGGCCTGAAGCAGAACAACGCCGCGATGGTCGAATTCAAGGAAGCCGAGTTCGTGCTCAAACAGCTCGCGAACGAAACCGGCGGGCGGGCGTTTTTCCCGACGTCGGTCGGCGAGCTTCCCGGCATCTATCAGCAGATCTCCGAGGAGCTGGCGAACCAGTACAGCCTCGCCTACAGCTCGCGGAACACGTCGCGAAACGGCGCGTGGCGCCGCCTGGTCGTCCGCCTGACGCGTCCCGGTCTGCAGCCGCGTACTCGCCTGGGCTATTTCGCCCCCTCGGCGACGCAGTAGCACGCACCGCCATGCACCTTCTTCCGCTCATCCTGTATGCGGCCGCGGCGGCCGCTTACCTGGCGCATTTCGCCTGGCGCGATCCCCGCACGGGCCGCCTCGCGACGTCGATCCTGGCGGGCAGCGTGCTCGCGCACACGTTCCTGATCGGCATGCAGACGGTCGAGGCCGGCCACGCGCCGCTCGTCGGCACCACCGCTGCCATCTCGGCCTTCGTCTGGCTGTTCGCACTGTCGTACCTCTACGTCGAGCTGACCTCGGACGAGCGGTCGATGGGCGTGTTCGTCTCGTTTCTGCTCGTCATCCTGTACATCATTCCGGCGCTCGATCCGACCGTGAGCCCCCGCCCGGCGGTGCTGCAGAGCCCGCTCTTCACGATTCACATCGTGTCGGTGCTGTTCGCGTATGCGAGCTTCGCGCTCGCGTTCGTGCTCGGGCTGACGTATGTGCTGCTGTTCAACGAAATCAAGGCGAAGCACCTCGGCTTCTTCTATCAGCGTCTGCCGTCGCTCCAGGTGCTCGACGTCATGAACGGCCGCGTCGTGACGGTCGGCTGGATTTTTCTGACCATCGGCCTGGCGGTGGGCTTCCTCTGGGCGATGCAGGTCCGCAGCTCGCCCGATCCGCGCCTCCAGGCGATGTCGCTCGCCGATCCGAAGATCCTGTTCGCGCTGTTCTCGTGGGTGGTCTACTCGTTCGCGCTGCTCGCGCGCCGGGCGATCGGGTGGAGCGGCCGGCGCGCAGCATGGCTGTCGGCATTCGCGTTCGTCGTGGTGCTGTTGAACTTCGTGCCGGTCGGATACTTCCTCACCAAGAGCCACAACTTCTGACATGCGCCTGCTCGCAGTCGGCTTGAGCCACCGCACCGCGCCCGTCGATGTCCGCGAACGCGTCGATTTCGCGCGGCAGGGTCTCGGCTCCGCGCTGGCGGCGCTCGCCGGCGAAGGCATCGGATCCGAAGCGGTCGTCCTCGCGACCTGCAATCGTGCCGAGGTCTATCTCGTCGCCGATTCCGAATCCGCCGAAGAATCGATGGCGCAGGTTCATCAGCGCCTATCACGAGGTCGAGCACGCGAGCATTGCCGGCCATCTCTATCGCCACAAGGGCGCCGACGTCGCGCGCCACCTGTTTCGCGTCGCCGCCGGCCTCGATTCGCTGGTCGTCGGCGAACCGCAGGTTCTCGGTCAGGTCAAGGCCGCCTATTCGGTGGCGCAGGAAGGGCGATTCACGGGCGCCATAACCAACCGCCTGTTCCACGCGGCGTTCTCGGCGGGCAAGCGGGTGCGCTCCGAAACGGGGCTCGCCGAGGGGGCCGTGTCGGTCAGCTACGCGGCGATCGGCCTCGCACAAAAGATTCTCGGAGACCTCGAGGATCTGAACGTCCTGATCCTGGGTGCCGGCGAGATGGCGAAGCTCACCGGGCTGCACCTCCAGGCGCAGCACGTGAAGACGGTCACCATCGTCAGCCGTACGCTGCAGGCGGCCGAGGACCTCGCCCGTCAGCTCGGCGGCCGTGCGCTGCCCTGGAACGATCTCGAGCCCGCGCTCGCCGCCGCCGACATCGTCGTCACCGCAACCGGCGCGTCGGAGCCGGTGCTGTCGCGGCGGCTCGTCGAGCAGGCCGTGCGCCGGCGGCGGAACCGGCCGCTCTTCCTGATCGATATCGCCGTCCCGCGCGACGTCGAGCCGTCGGTCGGCGACATCGAGCAGGTGTTCCTCTACAACATCGATGATCTGCAGTCGATCGTCCGCGAGAACCTGACGCGCCGCTCCGCCGAGCTGACGCACGCGGAAGCGATCGTCGAGGAGGAGGTCACCCGGTTCGTCTCGTGGCTTCAGTCGCGCGACGTCGTGCCGACGGTCGTCGCGCTGCGGCAGCGGTTCGAGGCGGTTCGCCGGGCCGAGCTCGAGCGCCTGGCCCCCAAGCTCTCCGGGTTGACGCCGGAAGCGCGCGCGCGCGTGGACGATGTGACACGGTTGATCGTGGAGAAGCTGCTGCTGATACCGACCGAACAGTTGAAATCGGTCAGCGACGAGGCGCTTGTCGTCACGTATGCGGACGCGCTCAATCGGCTGTTCGGCCTCGCCAGCGACGGGCGCCAGGACGCAACGACGGAGCGAGTGGCTCCAGACCTAAAGGTGCGCGCACGGTGACCAGGCTGCGCATCGGGACGCGCGGCAGCCAACTGGCGTTGTGGCAGGCGCAAGCGGTTGCGGGATTGTTGAAAGCTGCCGGCGTCCAGTCGGAGCTCGTGATCATCAAGACCACGGGGGACAGGATCCAGAACGCGCCGTTGACGGAAGCGGGCGGAAAGCGGCTGTTCGTCAAGGAGATCGAGGATGCGCTGATCGCGGGAGATGTCGATCTTGCGGTACACAGCGCGAAGGACATGCCTGCCGCCCTCGCCGAGGGTCTCGTGCTCACAGCCGCGCTGCCCAGAGACGATCCGCGGGACGCGTTGATCGCTCCTAAAGGCGTTCACAGCACACCCGACATCGCCGCGGTTCGAGAGACGCTGGGCGCGCGTCAGAGAATCGGCACGAGCAGCGTCAGGCGTACGGCTCAGCTGCGCTCCGTCTTCCCGCGCGCGTGCTTCGAGCCGCTTCGCGGCAATGTCGACACGCGGCTGCGCAAGCTCGATGAGGGCGGGTATGATGCGCTTGTGCTGGCGGCCGCCGGGCTGCGGAGGCTTGGCTTCGGCGCGCGTATCACGACGGTCCTGCCGGTCGAGCATTGCGTGCCGGCGCCCGGGCAGGGAATCATCGCGATCGAGACACGGGCCGGCGATCGGACCACCGAGCGATTGCTCGAGCCGCTGAACGACGCACGCGCCGCAACGAGCCTGCGCGCCGAACGGGCGCTCGTCGCCGCGCTTGGCGGCGGATGTCAGCTGCCGCTCGGCGGGCTGGCGCTGCACGACGGCAGCGCGCTCGAGATGCACGCGGTGGTGGCAACACCGGACGGCCGGCGCATGTTGAAGCGCCGCGGCCGCGCGCCCGCGGCGGACCCCGAGTCGCTCGGCCGGCAGATTGCGGAAGAGCTCGCGCGCGACGGCGCGAGCGAGATCCTCGACGCGGTGCGGAAAGAGTCCTGAATGAACACACCGTACGTCTACATCGTCGGCGCGGGGCCGGGCGATCCGTCGCTCATCAGCGTCAAGGGACGGCGCTGCCTGCAGTCGGCGGACGTCGTCGTCTACGATCACCGCGTTCATGCGCGGCTGCTGCGGCTTGCCGCACCTCGCGCGGAGCGCATCGACGTCGGACCCGCAGCGCCGAAGCCACTCGAACAGGATGCGATCTGCTTTCTGCTCGCGGAAAAGGCGCGCGAAGGACGAACTGTCGTCCGCTTGAAGTGGGGCGATCCATTCGTGTTCGACAGCGGCGGCAAGGAAGCGCTGTTCCTCCATGAGCAGGGGATCCCGTTCGAGGTCGTTCCCGGAATCCCGGTAGGGATCGGCGGACCGGCATACGCAGGCATTCCGGTCACTTATCCCGGCTCCGGCGACGTGCTCGCCTTCGTCCGCGGCCATGAGGCCGAAACGAACCAGCCGCCTGAAGTCGATTGGGGGCGCCTCGCGGGACTGGACGCGACGCTGATCTGCTACGCGGGCGCGACGCAGATCGGGTCGATTACGCAGTCGCTGCTGGCGCACGGCCGTCCGCCTCACGAGACCGCCGCGCTCATCTACGACGGGACGATGCCGTCGCAGCAGACGATCCAGGGAACGCTCGGCGAGATCGCCGGGCGCGCGCTGACCGAGCGTCCTGCACTGCTGGTCGTCGGCGGCGTCGCAGGACTGCGGCAGCACCTGCGCTGGTTCGACGAGCGGCCCCTCTTCGGCAAGAAGATCGTCGTGACGCGATCGCGCGAACAGGCGGGTGAACTGATCGACATGCTCGAGGAGCGCGGGGCGGAGGCGATTCCGGCGCCAACCATCCGCATCGCGCCTCCGGAGGACGTGGAAGCGCTCGACCGCGCGGCGCTCGAAGCCGGCAAGTACGACTGGCTGATCTTCACGAGCGCGAACGCCGTCGATTCGTTCATGGATCGGCTGCTCGCGGTCAGCGACGTCCGGGAGTTGAAGGGCGTCCGCATCTGCACCGTCGGCGCGTCGACCGCCTCGCGCCTGGCGCGCTACGGCATCCGCGTCGACCTGACCCCTGCCGAGTTCAGGGCGGAGATGATCGTCGAGACCCTCGCGGGAACGGGCGAAATCCGTGGCAAGCGATTCCTGCTCCCCCGCGCCGACATCGGCCGCGACGTGCTGAGCGAGCAACTGCGCGCGCTCGGCGCCGACGTCACCGACGTCATCGCCTACCGCACGACGCTCGCGGGACCCGAGCGGGATGTCGACTACGACATCTACCGGATGCTGCTCGACAAGGAAATCGACGCGGTGACGTTCACGAGCGCCTCGACGGCGCGCAACTTCGCGCAGATTCTCGGACTGGAGCAGGCCGCTGACCTGCTACGCAGCACCGTCGTGGCCTCGATCGGTCCGGTGACCGCCGAAGCCGCGCAGCAGCTCGACATCGCGACGACGGTGATGCCGCAGCGCTACACGATTCCGGATCTCGTGGACGCGCTGGTGGAACACTTCACGAAGCAACACGCGATCCCATAAGACAATGCCTACCAGGACTCCACCCAAAGACATCGACGCGGGTCCGCACACACTCTTCGACCTTCGCCACCGGCCGCGGAGACTACGGCACTCGCCCGGGATCCGCGCGCTCGTGCGCGAGACGCGGCTGTCGCCCGACGCGTTCCTGTATCCGCTGTTCGTGTGCAGTGGGGACGGCCAGCGGCGCGAAGTGCCGTCGATGCCGGGGGTTTTCCAGCTGTCGGTCGACGAGGTTGTCCGCGAAGCGGCCGCGGCGCACGCCGAAGGCATCCCCGGCGTGCTGCTGTTCGGGCTGCCGGACGAAAAGGACGATATCGGCTCGAGCGCCTACGACACGGAAGGGCCGGTGCAATCGGCTATCAGGGCGCTGAAGGCGGAAGTTCCGTCGCTGGTCGTCGTCACCGACGTCTGCCTCTGCGAATACACCTCGCACGGCCACTGCGGCATCGTCATGGACGACGAGATCGTCAACGATCCGTCGGTCGAGCAGCTCGTCCGCGCGGCGCTGTCGCACGCCGCCGCCGGCGCCGACATCGTCGCGCCGTCGGACATGATGGACGGCCGCGTCGGCCGCATCCGCACCGCGCTCGACCAGGGCGGCTTCGCAAACGTCGCGATCATGTCCTACGCCGCGAAGTATTGTTCCGCGTTCTACGGCCCGTTCCGCGACGCCGCGGCGTCAGCGCCGGCGTTCGGCGATCGGCGGTCGCACCAGATGGATCCTGCGAATGTCGAGGAAGCACTGCGTGAAGTGGCGCTCGATCTCGACGAAGGCGCGGACATCGTCATGGTCAAGCCGGCGATGACGTATCTGGATGTCATCCACCGCGTGAAGTCAGAGTTCGGCGTGCCGACCGCCGCGTATCACGTCAGCGGCGAGTACGCGATGCTCAAAGCCGCCGCGCGCAACGGCTGGATCGACGAGCCGCGCGCGATGATGGAGACGCTGACCGCCATCCGCCGCGCCGGGGCCGACATTATCATCACCTACTATGCGAGGGAGGCGGCGCGGGTGTTGTGATTGCTTGCGGCGTCGGAAGTTCTTAACAAGAGATCAAGAGATCAGGAGCGGTTCCTCAACAGGAGGACAGGAGGGCAGGAGCTGGTTAGTTCTTACTTAGACGACATCGTGACAGATAGCTACGGCTTCGAAGCCGCTCCACGGTCGAACGTTATGCCACCGCGCTCGTTTGACGTGAAGCGCTGCGCCGCACTTACTGCTCGATCGCGGACACGCGCTCCTCGGGATTGCCGCGCAGCACGACGAGGTCGGCCTGCTTCCCGGCGGCGATAGTGCCGATGCGCTCCTCCCGCCCAAGCACTCGGGCCCCGTTCAGCGTCGCGATCTGGATGGCTTCTGGCACTGAGAATCCGGCTTCGACGAGCAGTTCGATCGCACGCTGGTTCGAGAAGCCGGGGACGAGGCCGCCGGACCCGGTCGGGTCGGTACCAGCCGCAAGCAGACCGCCCGCCTTGACGAATTCACGCTCGAATTCCATCTCGATCCGCAGGAGATCGGCCCAGACCGGGTGCGCATCCGCATCAATCGCGGCCCGGCGACGTTCGTAGCGCTCACGCGCGGAGGGTGCCATCAGCGCCTTCGCCAGATCGCCGGCCGGCTCTCGCTTCGGGACGAACGTCTCGAACACCGTCAGCGTCGACGTGATCGCGACGCGACGCGCCACCAGCTTCGCGATCAGCGGCTGGATCGAAGACCAGCCCGCCTGGAGCAGCCCCTCGAGCACCCGCGTCTGACCCGGGCACTCGTCCGGCTGCTTGTCCTTGACGAAATCGCTCGCCACCCAGACGCCGTGCTCGAGACTGTCGATCCCGAGATCGGCGGCTTCGGAGTAGGTCACCGCGCATAGATGTCCGGTGACCTTCAGCCCGCGCCGGTGCGCTTCCTGAATCACCCCGGTCAGCTCGTCGCGCGTCAGGTGCTCGTAGGCCTTGAACGACGTCGCGCCGCGGTCGGCCCATTTCGACACCAGCTTGACGCCGCGATCGGCGCCGGACGAGAACTCGAGAATCGGCAGCCTGGGACGGTTGAGATAGGGGGACGTCAGGTCGACGTCCGGCCCCAGCGTGTCGCCGCGCTCGATCGCCTCACGCAACGGCGCGTCCTCGCGCCAGGAGCCGCTGCCACCCGTGCGAATCGTCGTCGCGCCGCCCGCGAGGTAGAGCCGCGCCGATGTTTCCGGCGTATTCACGTAGCCCGAGCCGTCCGGCGTCCCGAACAGGTGCTCGTGCAGCATCACGAACCCTGGGACCACGGTGCGCCCGGAGAGGTCGATGACGCGCGCACCCGGTGGCGGCGTCACCGTGCCCGCATCGCCAACCGCCTCGATAGTGCCGCCCCGAATGATGACAGTCTGATCGGCACGCCCGGGGCTGCCCGTGCCGTCGATAACGCGAGCGTTGGTCAACGCGATGACCGGTGCGTCGACCGCGACGAAGTCAGCCGCCGGAGTCGTCGCGGCGCGCGAGCAGCCGGCCACGGCGACGATGAGGAGAGGAATGAGGAGTGTGCGCACACCGCGCACTGACATGAAATTCACTGGGTTCGGAAATGACTCGGGACGTCCAGCAAGACGGGGACCGTCAGATTCTCGCGCGATGTTGAAACGATCTGCAAGCGGAGGTGACGTAAACGTGCCGCCGCGGACAGATTCGTCGGAATCAGCTAGCGGGTGGCTGCGATCTTAGGTTGGGAGTTGGACGGTTTGGGAGTTGGGAGTTGACGAGGCCTCGCTCTTCAGCGGCCCGCTAGCTGATTCCGACGACGATCAGCGTCGCATCGTCGTCGAACTTGCCGCCGGTATACGCGTTGACGTCAGCCATCAGCGCGTCCTTCATCGCCTCGACCGGCTGCGTGCGGGAGGTCAAAGCGGCCTCGGCGAGCTTTTCCTCGCCGTACTCGTCCCCCTCGGGGTTGCGCGCCTCGGTGATGCCGTCGGTGTAGAACAGCAGGCGATCGCCGGAGCCGAGCGCGAACTCGCCCTGATCGTAGGCGGTCTCGGGAAAAACGCCGAGCACGGTCCCGCCGTCGGTGAGGCGCTCGAAGGTGCCGTCGGGACGGATCAACAGCGGCGGGTTGTGCCCCGCATTTGCGTAGACGATGCGGCGGCCGGTGGCATCGACGCGCGCGTAGCAGAACGTCGCGAAGCGGCCGGCGGCCATGTTGCGGCACAGCAGACGGTTGACGCTGCCGCAGATCGAAGATGGCGCGGCGGTTTCCTGTGCGAATGCGCGGACAGCGGCCTGGAGATTCGACATCAGGAGCGCGGCCGGAAGCCCCTTGCCGGCGATGTCGGCGATCGAGATGCCGAGGCCCTGGCCGAACGTCAGCGTGTCGAAGCAGTCTCCGCCGACGCCGTTCGCCGGTTGCCACGTGACCGCGAGCTGCACGCCGCCGATCTGCGGCACGCTGGTCGGCAGCAGGCCGCGCTGGATCAACCGTGCGTCCTCGAGCTCCTTCTGCTGGCGCTGATCGAGGCGCCGTGCAGCGCGCGCCTCGGTGATCTCGCGCTCGAGGATCTCGAGCAGCGTCACATCTTCCCACGGCTTCTGGACGAAGCTCTTGGCGCCGCGGCGCATCGCTTCGACGGCGGTGTCGATGCTGCCCCAGCCGGTCATGACGACAATCGGCATCGACGAATCGTGGGTGCGGACGCGCGGGATCAGCTCGAGCCCCTCACGCCCCGACGTCGTGTCGCGCGTGTAGTTCAGATCCATCAGCAGCAGGTCGAAGCGCTCCTCGCGGAGCTTCTCGATCACCGCATCGGTCGAGCTGACGAACTGCGGCTCGTAGCCCTCGCCGGTCAGCAGCCAGCGGAGCGCCTCGAGCACGTCCGCCTGATCGTCGGCCACGAGCACACGCGCCGGTGCGGGATCGTTCACCGAGGACATGCGGAATTCCGAAAAGATCTCGAACATGCGCGAGATCGCAAAGACCAAGACCTGTACCAGCCGTTTCGTGCCAAAAACGGGCTGATTCGCGGTCCCGGCCGTTCTTGTCGTCGCGTCACCGCGACTTGCAGTCGCGCCAGTGCGAAGCGCCCCACTCCTGCAAACATTCGTCCCTGCTCTCCGTCTAAGCCTCAGAACCGCAACGCCGCGGCTCCTGCGCTGATACGATTATGCACGTTCGCACGTCGCACGCGACAGGTAGCACGTCGCACGTGACAAGCAGCACGTCGCACGTCGCACGTCGCACGTCGCACGTAGGACGTAGCACGTGACAGTTTCCGAGCATGGCCGACACGAATCCAGTCCGCATTCTGATCGCCGACGATCAGGCGGACATCCTGAATGCGCTGAAGCTGCTTCTGTCCGACGAAGGATATGAAGTCGCCGAGGCGCGCTCGCCCGCCGAGGCGCTCGAGCGGCTCGAGGCGACGGATTTCGATCTGGCCATCCTCGACCTGAACTACACGCGCGACACGACGTCCGGACAGGAAGGTCTCGATCTGCTGGAACGCATCAGGGCGCTCGACCCGACGCTGCCGGCGGTGGTCATCACCGCGTGGAGCAGCGTGGCCGGCGCGGTCGAGGCGATGCGGCGCGGGGCACGCGACTACGTCGAGAAGCCGTGGGACGACGATCGGCTGTTGACGACGGTGAGGACGCAGGTGGACTTGCGGCGGGCGCTGAGAAGAAGTCAGCGGCTGCAGGAAGCCAACACGCGCCTGCAGCGCGGCGCGACGCCCGCGTTCATCGGCGAGTCGCCGTCGATTGTCGAGATCCGCCACACCATCGAACGTGTGGCGCCCTCGGATGCGTCGGTGCTCATCACCGGCGAGCACGGCACCGGCAAGGAGGTCGTCGCGGCGTGGCTGCACGCGCTGTCCGAGCGGAAGAACAAGCCGCTCGTGACGATGAATGCCGGCGGCCTCGCGGAAGGGATCGCCGAAAGCGAGCTGTTCGGCCACGTCAAGGGCGCGTTCACGGACGCGCGCTTCGATCGCATCGGCTGCTTCGAGCTGGCAGACGAGGGCACGCTGTTTCTCGACGAGATCGCCAACATGGCGGTCCGGCTGCAGGCCAAGCTGCTGCGCGTGCTCCAGACCGGAGAGGTGCAGCGCGTCGGCTCGTCGCGGCTACGCTACGTCAACGTCCGGATGCTGGCGGCAACCAACGCCGATCTGTCCAGCGAGATCGAGGGAGGACGCTTCAGGGAGGATCTTCTGTATCGCCTGAACACTGTCGTCATTCATCTGCCGCCGCTGCGGGAACGTCCGCAGGACATCGAACCGATGGCGCTGCACTTTCTCGCGCGGCACGCGACGCGCTATCGCAAGCCGCTCACCTCTTTCGATGCGGCGGCCCGGGCGGCGATGGCCTCGCACCGCTGGCCGGGCAACGTCCGCGAGCTGGGCCATGCGGTCGAGCGCTCGGTGTTGATGGCGGATCCGAATGCAACCACTGTGGCCGCGCGCCACCTGGGCCTGCTGGCACAACGTGCCGGCACCGCAGGACCCGGCGAGGCGCTGTCGCTCGAGGAGGCGGAGCGACTCTTCATCGAAAAGGTCCTGGCGCGTCATAGCGGCGACGTCAGGCTGGCGGCGCAGCAGCTCGGCATGAGCCGCAGCGCCCTCTATCGCCGGCTGCAGCAGTATGGCGTCCGCGAATAACCGCCCGGCGCAGCCGCTTCGCGCGAGGGCCGCACACCGCAGCCTCGAGCACTCGATCCTGCTGCTCGCGCTCATCGCCGGCGTACCTGCCGGACTGGCGCTGCTCTATCTGACCTGGGGCCAGAGCTATACGTTCGAAGTGCGCTGGACGATCACGACGGTAGTGCTGGTGGTCTGGCTCGGCGCTGCGGCGATGGCTTACCAGCTCGTCACGCGCGCGCTCTTTCTTCAAGCGAACCTGCTCGGCGCACTGCGTGAGGGCGACTATTCGATTCGCGGGGCGGGCGGCCGGCCGGGTGGTGCGGTCGATCTCGTGATGCACGAGATCAACGCGCTCAGCGACACGCTGCAGCGCCAGCGCACGGAAGCGGTGGAATCGACGGCACTCCTGAAGAGCGTGATGGGCGCGATCGACGTCGCCGTCTTCGCCTTCGACATGGACGAACACCTGGTGCTTGCGAACCCGGCGGCGGAACGGCTGGTCAACAAGCCCGCCGCGCAGCTCCTGGGCAAGCACGCGCGCGAGCTTCGGCTCGATCGCTGTCTCGAGGGAGAAACGCCGCGACTGCTCGATCGGCCATTCGGCCCCGAGAGCGGCCGCCTGGAGCTTCGCCGCTCGACGTTCAGGCGCGACGGCAGGCCGCATCACCTGCTCGTCTTCGCCGACCTCACGCGATCGCTCCGCGAAGAAGAACAGCAGGCCTGGCAGCGCATCGTCCGCGTGCTGTCGCACGAGATCAACAACTCGCTGACGCCGATCAAGTCGATCGCGCACAGCATCAAGCGCATGATCTCGCGGGTGCCGGACATCCCGCGCGCGGCCGAAATCCAGGACGGGCTGAACCTGATCGAAACGCGCTCGGGGGCGCTGGGGCGCTTCCTGCGCGCCTACGCGCAGCTCGCGCGCCTGCCGAAGCCTCAGATCAAGAGCGTGCAGATCGCACCCTTGGCGCACCGGATCGCCGAGCTCGAAAACCGGCTCCCGGTGGCGATCAAGACGACCGACGACGTCGAGATCAACGCCGATCCGGATCAGCTCGAGCAGCTGCTGATCAACGTCGTCCGCAACGCGGTCGATGCGACGCTCGAGACGAGCGGAAGCGTGTGGATCGACTGGCAGAAGGTGGATGGGGCGCTGCAGGTGACGGTCGAGGACGAAGGGCCCGGCCTTCCGGACACGTCCAACCTGTTCGTGCCGTTCTTCACGACGAAGCCGACGGGCTCGGGCATCGGTCTGGCGCTGAGCCGCCAGATCGCGGAGGCGCACGGCGGCTCGCTGGCGCTGGAGAATCGCGGCGAAGCGCGGGGGTGCCGGGCGATTTTGCGGTTGCCGCTGTGTGAGGGGTTCTTCCGCCTAAAGGCGGAAGAAAATCAGGAAGAGGAGCGAGGACATGAAGCAGTTATTCGCAATGCTATTGCTGCTACTGCCCATCACCGTCTCGGGCCAGAGCGCGTCCGATCGCGAGGCGGTCAAACAGGCGGCGGCGAACTACGTCACGGCGGTCTACGAATCGAAGCCGGAATTGATCGAAAAGAGCGTTCACCCGCAGCTGACGAAGTACGGGTTCATGCGGCAGCAGGACGGCACCTACAAGCAGGGGCAGATGACGTATTCGCAGCTGCTCGACGTCGCACAGAACTGGAACAAGGACCGGAAGCGCGACACGACCATCAAGGAGATCCAGGTGCTCGACGTGCTCGATCAGACCGCGACCGCCAAGATCCGCGCGCAGTGGGGCATCGACTACATGCAGCTGGCGAAGTTCGACGGCACCTGGAAGATCATCAACATCGTCTGGCAGACGCATCCTCCTTCCAGCTAACGCTTGTCAACTCCCAACTCCCAAAAAGGCCAACTCCCAAACTTGTCAAATCCCAACTCCCAAAAAGACCAACTCCCAAAACTCCGTGTCATTGGGAGTTGGGAGTTGGGAATTGGAAGTTAAGAGGGGAGCTCACTTTGCAGGCGACAAGATTTTCCCCGCCAGCGCCTTCGTGAACTTGCCCTCGTCCACGACGGCTACGCCGTTGACGAACACGAACGGGATGCCGGTCGGGTACTGGTGCGGCTCTGTAAACGTCGCGCGGTCCGCGATCGACTCGTCGAATATGACGATGTCGGCCCAGTAGCCGGTGCGGATCCAGCCGCGATCGGGCAGCCGCATGATCTGCGCCGGCAGCGACGTCATCGAGCGGATGGCGAACGGGAGGCCGATAATGCCGCGGTCGATCGCGTAGCGGCGGATCTTGCGCGGCATGGTGCCGTAGAAGCGGGCGTGCGGCACGCCCTGGCCGAACTCGACGGTGTCGCCGTCGGTGCAGGTGGCCGTGAAGTCCTGCTGCATGATGTGCTCGATGTCGATCTCCGACAGCGAGTAGCCGCGCATGCGCGCGCCGCCGGGCCGGTCGGCGCCATTCATCTGAATCCAGATCGCGGCATCCACCGGTGAGATGCCCCGGTCCTTCGCGATCCACTCGATGCTCTTCTCGACGTACTTCTTGTCGGGGAAGTCGTAGACCACCACGCGCGACGCGCCGCCGCGGCGGGTGATCTCGTGCGCAATGTCCTCGCGGATCTTCGCCGCATCCGCCGGATTCTTCATCCGTGCCTCGAGGCTGGCCTTGGCGTTGCCGCGCGCGCCACGGCCGTCGCCGCCCTCGCCAAGCTGGCCGCCGACGTCGGTCCCTGGTGGCGCCAGCGCCCACATCGGGATGAGGACCGTGGATCCATCGCTGCCGGACGTGTCGTAGGGATACTGGTCCGCGTAGACCTCGATGCCCTGTTCGCGCGCCTCATGAATCAGCCGCGTCGCCGCGTGGCTCGCGCCCCAGAAGTCGGCTCCCTTCGCTTTGAGGTGCGAACAGATCACCGGCACGCCGGTCTCGCGGCCGATGGCGATCGTCTCCTTCACCGCGTCGAGCAGATCGACATACGGCGTCGAATCTGACTTGACGTGCCACATCGGATCGCGCCCCTCGCTGCGCTCGTGGCTGATGTAGAACCCGCCGTACTTCTTCACCGGGCGCGTGAGCTCGATGACCTCGCGCGGCGCGCTGAAGCGTCCCGGCACGTACTCGAGGCCGGTGCTGAGCCCGTAGGCGCCGTCCTTCATCCCCTCGTCGACCAGCGCCTGCATCGCCGTGATGTCGGCGTCGGTCGCCAGCTGGTTCGAACGCTGCCCCATCACGCGAGTCCGCACCGCGCCATGCCCGACCATCAGCGCGACGTTCGATCCCACGCCCTGCTTCTCGTAGCGCGCCTTCTGGTCGCGAATCGGCCACGGCGATCGTCCGTCCTGATTGACGACCGACAGCGTGATGCCCTGCGCCACCATGTTGATGTTGTAGCGGAGGTCCATGTCGCCCAGGCCGCGGTCGCTGTGCGAGTGGATGTCGATGAACCCCGGCGCGAGGAACTTGCCCGTCGCATCGATCGTGCGAGCCGCCTTCGCGCTCGCCAGCTGTCCGATCGCCGCGATCTTCCCGCCGGCAATCGCCACGTCGGCAACGAACCACGGATTGCCGGAGCCGTCGAGGATGCGGGCATTGCGGATGACCACATCGTAGGGACCAGGGGCCGGGGGCCGGGGGCCGGGATCCTGGGCGCCAATACCAACGCGTGCGACGAAAACGAGAGAGAGGACGAGCGTTCGACCGGTAAGCATGCTGCTTTTTATCTCATCGACTCGAAGCGTGACAATGGCGATGTCTTCCCGGCCCCTGGCCTTCCGGCCCCTGGCCCCTGGCCCCCGGCCCCTGATATCTTCCGAGAATGCCCGTTAGCCGCCGCTACCGACACTCTGAAAAACTCTTTGCCGCCGCGCAGCGCATCCTGCCGGGCGGCGTCGACAGTCCGGTCCGCGCGTTCAAGTCGGTTGGCGCTACGCCGATCTTCATTGCCAAAGCGAAGGGCGCCCATATCGAGGACGTCGACGGCAACAGCTACATCGATTACGTGATGTCGTGGGGCCCGCTGATCCACGGGCACGCGCCCAAGGGTTTGTTGAAGGCGCTGTCGGCAGCCGCGTCGAGGGGGACGAGCTTCGGCGCGCCGACGGAGCTCGAGACGCGCCTCGCCCAGCGCGTGGCGATGCTGATGACGGGCATGGAGCGCGTGCGCTTCGTCAGCTCCGGCACCGAAGCGGCGATGAGCGCGGTGCGCGTGGTCCGCGCGGCGACGAAGCGCGACAAGATCGTCAAGTTCGAGGGCTGCTATCACGGCCACGCCGATTCATTCCTGGTGCAGGCGGGTTCGGGGGCGATGACGCTCGGCGTGCCGACGAGTCCCGGCGTGCCGGTTGCCGCCGCGCGCGATACGCTGCTCGCGCGCTACAACGACCTGACCTCGGTCGAACGGCTCTTCCAGCAGCACGGCGGCGAGATTGCCGGCATCTTCGTCGAGCCGATCGCGGGAAACATGGGGCTGGTTCCTCCAAAAGACGGGTTCCTGGCCGGCCTTCGTGCGCTGGCGGACCGTCACGGCTCGCTGCTCGTCTTCGACGAAGTGATCTCGGGATTCCGCGCCGCCGCCGGCGGCGCACAACAGGTCTACAAGGTCAGGCCGGACCTGACGTGCCTCGGCAAAGTGATCGGCGGCGGACTGCCGGTCGGGGCTTACGGCGGACGCCGTGAGCTGATGGAGCTCGTGTCGCCGGCCGGTCCGGTGTATCAGGCGGGAACGCTGTCCGGAAACCCGCTCGCGATGACGGCCGGTCTGTGGTCGCTGGAGCAACTGTCGCCGAAGCTGTACTCCCGGCTTGCCGACCTCGGCCGCATGCTGGCGGCAGGCCTGGCGGACGCCGCGCGAGACGCCGGCGTGCCGCTGCAGGTCAATGCGTTCGGGTCGCTGGTGACGCCGTTCTTCACGTCGCAGCCCGTCACGGATTTCCAGAGCGCGCTGGCGTGCGACACGGCGGCCTACGGCAGGTTCTTCCGGGGAATGCTGGCGCGAGGAATCTACGCGCCGCCGTCGCAGTTCGAAGCATGGTTCCTGTCGAACGCACACTCCGAACGCGACGTGGCGCGTACGATTAAAGCCGCGCGCGGCGCGATGGCGCCGCCGAAGGACGCTCAGCGGATCTGAGGCGGCGAATCCAGCCGCACGCGCAGGATCGTGCCGGCGGGAAGGTGAACGTCCTTCCCTTCGGTGGCGACCATCGTGCCGCCGCCGCCAATCAGGACGCCAAGCAACGCACCCTTCACGCCGCCGATGATGCCGCCGATGATCGCGCCGACCGCGGAGCCGGCGCCGATGCGGCCGATCTCACCCTTGATGCCCTCGCTCTCGAGCGCCTGCGTCACCGTGCCGCGCATCGGATACGACCGGCCGTTGACCGTCACCTGATCGAACGAGACGGTAAGACTTCCCTTCCGATCGGTGCGGCTGGCACGGTCCACCGAGCTGATGATGCCCCGCATCATCGAGCCGGCGGGAATCAGCAGGCGGTTGCCTTCATACAGATCCACCACCGTCGTCGCTTCGAAGCGATCCTCGACCTGTGCGGTGTCGGAGGTCAGCTCCGTTTGCAGCCGGACATCAACCTCGGTCCCGACCGGAATCGCGCTGTCGCCGCTGCGGCGATCGCTCGTCCCCGTCCGCGTGTCGCGCTCGACGGTGCCGGATCGAGCCCTGATTGGTTCCGCTCTGCCGCGTGCTCGACGTCGACTCGCCGCGTGCCTGCGACCGCAGGGTCTGGATCCGATCACGAAGGTCGGCGTATTCGGTGCGATTAACGCTGCCTTCCTTTCGCAACTTGACCTTCAGGTAGGTGACCTCGTCGCGCAGCTGATCGAGATCATCCTGCAGGCGCACCGCGGTCGTACCGTCCGTGCTCCGCAGCCGGGACACGTCGCGGGTCGCTTCGTAGATTTCATCCTGCAGCCGCTGGATGTCGTTATTGCTCACGGTCGTCTGCGCGCCGGCCGGCACGGCCAGCATCAGCATCAACGCCACGAGGATTGCCTTCAGAAATCTCTGTGCAGTCATGTGCTCCTCAAACCTTCCGGCTAAAGCCGGAAGCTACAAATCCTGCCTTCCGCCTAAAGCCGGAAGCTACAAATCTCAAATCGGGTGGCTTCCGGCTTTAGCCGGAAGGCACGTTGGTCAACATGCAGACTCGGGGCCAACCAAGCTCAAGGTATAGGACGCTGCTTTTCAACAGTTTGGCGGGATGACCGCCAGACGGTCGAGCTTTGAGGGGCGCGCCGTACCCTGAGGTGTACAATTGAATGTCCCCAATGGCAGTACTGAAGCTTCATAGAACCGTCGCGGTACAAGTCGGCCGCGTGCAGGTCGGCGGCGGCGCTCCTATCGTCGTGCAATCGATGACGATGACGGATACGGCGGACGCGGCGGCGACGGCGCAGCAGTGTATCGAGCTCGCCGAAGCGGGATCCGAGATGGTGCGCATCACGGTGAACCTGCCGGAGGCCGCGCGCGCGGTGCCCGAGATCAAGCAGCGCATGCTCGACGCCGGCGTGACCGCGCCGCTGATCGGCGACTTCCACTACAACGGCCACCTGCTGCTGACGCGTTTCCCCGACTGCGCGAAGGCGCTCGACAAGTACAGGATCAATCCCGGCAACGTCGGCACCGGCAAGCGGCGTGACGAACAGTTCTCGACGATCTGCGGCGTCGCCAGGGACAACGACAGGCCGGTCAGGATTGGCGTGAACGGCGGATCGCTCAACCAGGAACTGGTTGTGGCGAAGATGCAGGAGAACACCGACCGGAACCTCGGTCACACGTCGGAGGAGATCATCAACGAATGCATGATCCTGTCGGCGCTGCAGTCGACCGAGCTGGCGCTCGAATCCGGCCTGCGCAAGGACCAGATCATCATCTCGTGCAAGACGTCGCGCCCCCGCGATCTGATCGCCGTCTATCGCGAGCTGTCGCGCCGGACCGATCAGCCGCTGCATCTCGGACTGACCGAAGCGGGCATGGGCACGAAGGGGCTCGTGTGGTCCGCGTCCTCGATGGGCGTGCTGCTCAACGAAGGCATCGGCGACACGATCCGCGTGTCGCTGACGCCGCGGCCAGGCGGCGATCGGCGCGAGGAGGTCTACGCGGCGTGCGAGCTGCTCCAGGCGCTCGGGCTGCGCGCGTTCGCGCCGAGCGTCACCGCGTGCCCCGGCTGCGGCCGGACCACGAGCTCGACGTTCCAGGAGCTTGCCGAACGGACGCAGGAATACATCCGCGAACGCATGCCCGAATGGAAGACGCAGTATGAAGGCGTCGAAAACATGACGCTGGCGGTGATGGGCTGCATCGTCAACGGACCGGGAGAATCGAAAGCCGCGAACATCGGCATCAGCCTGCCCGGGACCGGCGAGGCGCCGCACTGCCCGGTTTACATCGACGGCGAGCACTACACGACGCTTCGCGGGACGTACGAAGAACTGGCCGTCGCGTTCAAAGATCTCGTCGACAGCTACGTCACGACACGATACAGCCGGAAGTAGTAGCGCAGACCTTTAGGTCTGCTCCGCGTGCCGATTCGCAGGCCTGAAGGCCTGCGCTACATCCCAGGCCCCCCAAAGCGAAACAGTAGAATTACGCCGTGCATCCTCTGCTCGCGCTCCGCAGCGAGTTCCGCCCCATGTTCCGACTCGCGGTTCCGGTTGTGACGGCGGAGCTCGGCTGGATGACGATGGGCATCGTCGACACGCTGATGGTGGGCCGGTTGAGTCCGGAGGCGATCGGCGCGGTCGGCATCGGCACGTCGGTGTTCATGGCGGTCGTGATCCTCGCCATGGGCGTGCTGCTCGGGCTCGACACGCTGGTGTCGCAGGCGTACGGCGCCGGACGCATTCACGAATGCCACCGCTGGCTGCTGCACGGCAGCACGCTCGCCATTCTGCTGTCGTTCCCCCTGACGCTGGTGCTCTGGAAGGTGACCGATTCGCTGGATTCGTGGGGCCTCGATCCCGGGGTTCGCGTCCTCGCGCATCCTTACCTCGATGCGCTGTCCTGGAGCGTTCTCCCGCTGCTGTTGTACGCGGCGTTCAGGCGCTACTTGCAGGGAATGGGCGTGGTGCGTCCGGTCATGGCGGCGCTGATCGTCGCGAACTTCGTGAACCTGTTCCTGAACTGGGTGCTGATCTACGGAAAGCTCGGCGCGCCGGCGATGGGCGTGCGCGGGTCCGCGTGGGCCACGGTCGTCGCGCGCGTGGCGATGGCGGGATTTCTCTTCGTCGTCATTCTGTACCGTGAACGCGGCTCCCGGCCCGGGCTGTTCGACACGACGCTCAGAATCGAGCCCGCATGGCTGAAGCGTCTCCTCCGGCTCGGCCTTCCCGCAGGGATGCAGATCACGCTCGAAGTCGGCGTGTTTGCGGCGGCGACGGCGCTGGCCGGACGCCTGGCGCCCGCATCGCTCGCGGCGCATCAGATTGCGCTGAACATCATCGCATTCGCGTTCATGGTCCCGTTCGGCGTGTCGTCGGCCGGGGCCGTGCGCGTCGGCCATGCGGTAGGGCGCCTCGATGCACCCGCGGCCGCCAGGGCGGGCTGGACCGCGCTGCTCTTCGGGGTCGGGTTCATGGCAATCGCTGCGCTCTCGTTCATCACGCTCCCGCGGCTTCTGATCGGCGCGTTCACGAAGGACGCGGGCGTGCTGGCGGTCGGCGTGTCGCTCCTCCGCGTCGCAGCGGTGTTTCAGTTGTTCGACGGTCTGCAGGTGGTCGCGACCGGCGTGCTGCGCGGCCTTGGCGATACGCGGACCGCCATGCTGTGGAACCTGGCCGGCCACTGGTTCATCGGACTGCCGCTCGGGTATACGCTCTGTTTCGTCACGGGCCTGGGCGTCGTCGGTCTGTGGTGGGGGCTGTCGACCGGCCTTATCATCTGCGGGGTGTCGCTGCTATGCGTCTGGTATCGGCACATCCACGCGCTGATGGCACAGACAATCGTCCGTAGCGCAGACATTTAGGTCTGCCGAGTTTGTCGTAGCGCAGACCTTTAGGTCTGCCCAGCGCGCGATGGAGGAACGATGTTTGAACTGGTTCTTGTCCTTACGCTATCGGCACAGGCGCAGACGGCGCCTCAAGGAACTTCCCTGCTGGGCAAGCCGCTGGTTTCCGCTGCGCCGGCCGACGCTGCGCGGGAGCGGCTGGAGGCGAATCTCGCGGCCGCCCGCGAGCAATACAACAAGAACCCGAACGATGCCGACGCGATCATCTGGCTCGGCCGCCGTCTCGCCTACCTCGGACGCTACCGCGACGCGATCGCGACGTTCACCGAAGGGATTCAGAAGCATCCAACCGACGCGCGCATGTATCGCCATCGCGGGCATCGCTATCTGACCGTGCGCGAGCTGGACCAGGCGACCGCCGATTTCAGCAAGGCGGCGGAATTGATCGCGGGCAAGCCGGACGAGATCGAACCCGATGGACAGCCGAACGCGAAGAACATCCCGACCAGCACGCTGAACACGAACATCTTCTATCACCTCGGCCTCGCGCATTACCTGCGCGGCGAGTTCGAGCCGGCGCTGAAGGCGTATCGCGAGTGCCTGCGCTTCTCGAAGAATCCGGACATGCTCGTCGCGACGACGCACTGGCTCTACATGACGCTCCGGCGGCTCGATCGTCCGGGAGAAGCACGTCAGGCGCTCGAGCCGATCTCGGCCGACATGGAGATCATCGAGAACATGTCGTACCACCGGCTGCTGATGCTCTACAAAGGGACCGAGAAGGCGGACGCGCTGGCGTCCTCGCTGGCGGCCGGCAGCCTCGACGCGGTGACGATCGGCTACGGCCTCGGCAACTGGCACCTCTACAACGGCCGCCGCGATCAGGCGATGACGACGTTCCGTCAGATTGTCGAGAGGAACGAGACGCAGTGGCCGGCGTTCGGCTATCTCGCGGCGGAAGCGGAGCTGGCGCGGAAGTAGGCGGGTTACCGGCGGGACCGGCGGTTCATCTCGACCAGCCGGCGCATTTCTTTGAGCGGTTCCGGGCTGTCGTCCACCTGCAGGCGCAGGACGACGTCGTTGTTCAGCCACACCCCGCCGTTCTTCTTGACGATCAGCATGGCCGCCGACTCCATGCCGCGGGTGTCGCCGCCCGCGGCCTGACCGGCGTCGAGCGCCGCGATCAGCCGAAGCGACAGGTGGCCCGTCGTCTTCTCGAATGCTTCGACCATGCCGTTGACCACGCCCTCGCCGGCAAGAATGTTCCCCTGCGCCGTGCAGAACTTTCCGCCCTTGTGGCCGGCCCACGTGCTCGCCTTGGGTCCGGTGTAGGCCTCGTAGTTGCCTTTCGCGTCCATCACCGCGAACTGACGGCCTTCCTTCGGCCACGGCCGGCCGTTCAACCCGGGATCGGGATCGCTCTCGAGGATCGCGTTGATGATCGCGGAAGGCGTGAGGCCGGCGCGCAGCAGCTCGAGCGCCTTCGGTCCGTAGCTGACGTCGACGATCGCCTGCGTCGCGGCGACACCGACCTCCGCTTCCGCCCACAGCACGCCGTTGCCGACCGAGAACACGCGCGACTGCACGGCGCCGCCGACCTCTCCGGTTTCAGGGTCGTAGCCGAGGATCGAGAACGTCGCGACGAAATCGGGAACCGCGGTCTGCGCGGAGAGGCGGGTCTTGACAATGGTCGTCGCCGCGATCGCCATCAGCAGCGACAGGATCAGGCACGACCTGCGGAATGCTCCAGCCTGCATTACCGCCACGGCATCAAGCGTTCAATCCACTGCACTCGCGTGAGGTCGTTGTAGATGACCGTCACCATCAGGCAAATGAGAAGCACGAAGCCGGCAAGCAGCATCTTCTCCTTGACCTTGATGCTGAAGTCGCGCCGCGACAGCCCTTCCACCGCGAGAATCGCGATGTGCCCGCCGTCGAGCACCGGAATCGGCATCAGGTTCATGATGCCGAGATTGAGGCTGATGAGCGCCATCAGCGTGAACAGCGGAATCGCGCCGGCCTCGGCCGCATCGCCGGACAGCGACGCGATGCCGACCGGGCCCATCAGCTGCTTGACCGAGGTGTCGCGCGTGAACAGGCCGGCGAGCGTCTCGAAGATCAGGACCGTCCATTCCCAGTTGCGTTCGGCGCTCAGCTTGAACGCGTCGACGATCCCTGGCTGAACCGTGACCGTCTCGGTCGCCCTGATTTGCGCGTTGATCCGGATGCCGTCGTCGATCTGGCGCGGCGTGACGGTGATCGTCTGCTGCTGTCCCGCGCGCTCGATCACGAGATCGAGCGGCTTCCCGTCGTGCGCCTTGATCGTGTCGATGATTTGCTCGCGGTTGACGTACCACTTTCCGTCAGCCGCGAGGATCAGGTCCTTTTCCTTGAGCCCGGCTTCGCGTGCAGGTCCTTCTTCGTTGACGGTGGCGATCTCGGGGCGTACCACGGTGCGACCCCAATGCCTCCGGTTTCGAACTTGTCGATGACCTTTGGCGTGATGACCTTCTCGATCCGCTGGCCGTCCCGCTCGAAAACGATCGCCAGCTCGCGGTTCGCCCGCGTGCCGATCGCCATCGTGAGCTTGTCCCAGTTCTCGATCTCCCGGCCGTGCACGCTGACGATGCGGTCGCCGGGCTTGATGCCCGCGGCCTCGGCGGGCGAGTTCGACTCGACGGATCCGATGACGGCAGGCTGTTCGGTGAAGGCCGGAAGCTCGGCGCCCTGGTAGAGCACGAGCGCCATCACGACGAGGGCGAGCAGGAGGTTCATGATCGGTCCCATGATCAGGACCTGGAACCGCTCCCACTTCGATTTCGACAGGAACTCGTCCGGCGCCCCCGTCCGCGCGTCGTCCGGGTTCTCGCCCGCCATCTTCACGTAGCCGCCGAGCGGAATCGCCGAGATGCAGTAATCGGTGTCGCCTCTCTTGACGGTCAGCACTTTGGGTCCGAACCCGAGCGAAAACGTCAGAACACGAACGCCGATCCGGCGGGCGGCGAGGAAATGCCCCAGCTCGTGGATGAATACGAGCACGCCGAGAACGAAGATAAATGCTAGAAAACTCGTCACTTGGTCTCCGCTAAATGTTTGATTTTACCCTACCTGCCGCGATCCCCGCGAATTCGCGCGCCCAGCCGTCGACGGCCCTGACATCGTCGAGGCCCGCGGATTGCGGATGCGCCGCATTCACGGTCGTAGCGCTCCATCGCCTGTTCGATCACCTCGGCGATGCCGGTGAACGGCAAACGGTTGCCGAGGAATTTCGCGACCGCCACTTCGTTCGCCGCGTTGAGCACGATCGGAAGTCCGACCGGCCCCTCGAGCGCGCGGAACGCAAGGGCGAGGCAGGGGAACCGATCGGTGTCCGGCGCTTCGAAATCGAGGCGCCCGCAGCGCGTGAGGTCGAGCGGCGGCAGCGGTGCGGTCCATCGCTCGGGATACGAAAACGCGTACTGAATCGGCAGCCGCATGTCCGTCACGCCCAGCTGGGCGATTACAGATCCGTCAACGAGTTCCACCATTGAATGCACGATCGACTGCGGATGCACCACAACTTCGATGCGTTCCGGCCCCATTTCGAAGAGCCAGCGGGCCTCGATTACCTCCAACCCCTTGTTCATCAAGGTCGCGGAGTCGATCGTGATTTTTGGCCCCATCCGCCAGGTGGGATGCCGCAGCGCGTCGTCGGGCGTCACCCCCTGCAAGCGCGCGGCCGGGAGGCCCCGGAAGGGGCCGCCGGAGGCCGTCAGGATCAACCGGCGCACTTCGGATGCCGTCCGCCCGTGCAGGCACTGATGGATGGCATTGTGCTCGCTGTCAACCGGCAGCACCGCGACGCCGCGGCGCTTCGCCGCCTCGGTGACGATCGATCCCGCCATCACGAGGATTTCCTTGTTGGCGAGCGCGATCGTCTTGCCCGCATCGATCGCCGCCAGCACCGCATCGAGACTGGCCGTTCCCGACGAAGAGAAGAGCACGACGTCCGCGTCGGGATGGGTTGCCACCGCGATCAGCCCGTCGCTTCCACATGCGGCGGTCGGCGGCGCCGATCGGCCGCGCGACTGCAGTTCCGAGCGAACCTCCGCGAGCGCGGCGGCCGTTGCCATCGCGATCGCGTCCGGCTCGAATCGAGCGATCTGATCGGCAAAGCGCGCCGCGTTCTCTCCCGCCGCGAGCGCGACGACGCGAAGCTTCTCGGGATGCGATTCGGCGACGGCCAGCGCACTCTGGCCGATCGATCCGGTCGAGCCGACGATGGCAATTCGCTTCATCAGGCCTGCACGAACCGGATGAACACGTAGAACACGGGCGCGGCAAACAGCCAGCTGTCGATCCGGTCGAGGATCCCGCCGTGACCCGGAATCAGTCCGGATGAATCCTTGACCCCGGCGCTGCGCTTGAGCAGCGACTCGAACAGGTCACCCGCGATGCCGAACCCGACGACGGCTGCGCCGACGATCAGCAGAACCGGCACATTTTCGGCTGGAAAAACCAGCCGGCCGCCGATCGCCATCGCCGCCATGCCGGAGATGACGCCGCCGATTGCGCCTTCGATCGTCTTCTTCGGGCTGATCGACGGCGCCAGCGGCCGCCTGCCCAGGGCGCGACCGGTGTAGTACTGGCCGGTGTCGCTGATCACGATCGTCGCGAGCAGCAGCATGAGGGCTTCGCGGCCGCCGATCAGCCGGATTGCCGCCAGCGCGCCCAGCGGGAGCCCGATGTAGATGAGCGGCAACATCGACACGGCGATGCCGCGCAGCAAACCAGGCCCGGGGGTCCCAGTGGAGACGGTAAAAGCGCCGATTACCAGCAGCGAACACATCAGCACCACATCCACGGGTCCGTACGGAATAGCCGCGACGATGCACGTGGCCAACACCCCCGCGCCGGTGAGCATGCGTGGGATGCGAACGCCCATTGCCGATGCCAGTCCTGCGTATTCGTAGACCGCGAGCGCGGAGGCGACCGCGGCGAGGGCAAGCGTCCCGGCTGGTGGAAGAAACCAGATGACGCCGACGACGACAGGGAGCAGAACGAGCGCGCTGAGGATGCGTGTCAACGCCCGGCCACCGCCGGTTGATTGATCCCTCCGTAGCGGCGGTCGCGTTTCTGATACGCGAGAATCGCTTCGAAGAGGTCGCGCTTGCGGAAGTCCGGCCACAGCGTGTCGGTGACCCAGATTTCGGCGTAGGCGATCTGCCACAGCAGGAAGTTGCTGACGCGCATCTCGCCGCTCGTGCGGATCAGCAGATCCGGATCGGGTTGACCGGCCGTGTAGAGGTACTCGCTGAAACGCTGCTCGTCCACGTCGTCCGGTTTCACACCCGACGCGAGGATGCGCCGGACTGCCTCGACGATCTCGGCGCGGCCGCCGTAGTTCAGGGCGATGTTGAACAGCATGCCGGAATTGCTCGTCGTCTTCTCCTCCGCCGCCGCCAGCTCGCGGCGGATGTCGGGCGCGAGCGCCTCCTTGAGACCGATCACCTGGAACCGGATGTTGTTGCGGAGCAGCGTGTTCAGCTCGAGACGCAGGTAGCGCTTGAGGAGCGACATCAGCGTGGACACTTCCGTCATCGGCCGCTTCCAGTTCTCGACCGAGAACGCGTAGAGCGTCAGCACCTGAATGCCGAGCCGTGCGGAGGTTTCGACGATGTCGCGGACCGAGTCGATGCCGGCGCGGTGCCCTTCGACGCGCGGCAGGTGACGCTGCGCCGCCCAGCGGCCGTTGCCGTCCATGATGACCGCGACGTGCTGCGGCAGCCGCTCGAAGTTGACCTGCCGGGCGAGCGCTTCCTCTGCAGATCCGGGCGCGACAGCGGAGAGGATGTCTTCGAGAGCCATGTAGCGCGGCTAATGTAAAGCTTGATGATACAAAGTCTTACGGGAAGCGGCAAGCCGTCTCGTCGTTGGTCGCATCTTGCCGCTCGCACGAGATGGAGAGCTCGGTGTTAGAGAAAGAGGAGGAGACGAAGGACGCAGAGTCTTCAACACGGAGGCGCGGAGGCACGGAGGACGCGCGGAGGTTGAATCCAATCGGCGTGACAACCAGGCCTGTGGCGCCGCCTGCGCGCCGCACGAACGAGGCCAACGGTCGAAATACAAGCGCCTCATGATCTCGGGCGTTTGTATTTCGGCCGTTGCCTCGTTCGTGCCGCCGCGCAGGCGGCGCCACAGGTCGCTCCGTGTACCTCCGCGGCTCCGTGGCTCCGTGTTGAAATCTCCGTAACCTCCGTTCCACTCCTCATCTCGAACACCGCGAGCTCACGGAACTCAGCGTCAGTACCTCACCGCGACCAGGAACAACCCGCACGCCGGCGCCGTCATGCCGGCCTGCCGGCGGTCGCAAGACTCGAGAATCTCGGGAATCCGCGTCGCCGGCCAGCGTCCGGCCCCCACTTCGACCAGCGTCCCGACGATGTTGCGCACCATGTGGCGCAGAAATCCATTTCCGTCGATGCGCATCACCAGCGGCCGGTCGAACGATCCACCCGCGTTCCAGGCCAGCGACTGCACCGTGCGCTGTGTACTGCTCACCATCGCGCCCGCGCCTTGAAACGACGCGAAGTCGTGGGTGCCGAGCAGCGTCTCCGACGCCTGGCGCATCGCCTCCACGTCCAGCGGCGCCGGCACGTGCCAGGCGTAGCGGTGCAGGAACGCCGAGACGAACGGCGCATTGACGATGCGGTATTCGTACGCCTTGGAGACCGCGTTGACGCGGGCGTGGAAGTCAGGCGCGGCTTCGGCGACGTCGATGACGCGAACGGCGGGTGGCAGGACCGCGTTGAGGCCGCGGCTGAAGGCCTGCACGTCGTGCGATGAGGTGATCGATGCGGATGCGACCTGCGCGAGCGCGTGCACACCGGCGTCGGTGCGGCCGGCGCCGTGAACGGTGACCGGGCCGCCCTCGAACGGCGCGAGCGCATCCTCGATCAACCCCTGAATCGAAACGCCCCCCGCCTGCCGCTGCCAGCCGACGAAGTCGGTGCCGTCGGTACTGAATCGTGAGCTTCAGCGTCCTCAGTTGGTCCTCGAGCCGGGCTTGACGATCGCCTCGCCCTTCGCGCAGAGCGGACAACTCTCCGGTGCGTAGGTCGGCACCTCGAGGCGGACCAGCGCCTGCATCGGCAGATCGAGCGGCGCGCCCCTGGCGCTGCGATCGATAATCGCGGCCGCGCCGACGACCTGCGCGCCGATCGAGTCCGCCACCGCCGCGGTCTCGCGCGTCGAGCCTCCGGTCGTGATCACGTCCTCGACGACGAGCACGCGATCCGACGGCGCCAGGCCGAATCCCCGCCGCAGCGTCATCGCGCCGTCCTGACGCTCGACGAACACCGCGCGCACGCCCAGTGCGCGTCCGACCTCCTGCCCGATGACGATGCCGCCGAGCGCCGGCGAGAGCACGACGGTCGCCTGCAGGTGGCGGTTGCGCTCGGCAAGCGCGTGGCCGAGCGCCTCCGCGAACTCCGGATACTGCAGCACGAGCGCGCTCTGCAGATACCTGTCGCTGTGGAGACCGGACGACAGCCGGAAATGCCCTTCGAGCAGCGCGCCCGACTTCCGGAACAGATCGAGAACGGTTTCCTGCTCCATTCAGTTCGTCGCTTTCCCGTTGCGGCGCAGCGTCTCTTCGAACAGTTTGAGAATCCGCTTGTATTCGTCCGCCCAGCTCGTCTCTTCGGTGAACCCGTGGTTCTCCACCGGAAAGACCGCCAGCTCCCAGTTCTCCTTGCGCAGCTCGATCAACCGCTGCGCAAGACGAACGGAATCCTGGAAATGGACGTTCGTATCCACCATGCCGTGACAGATCAGCAGCGCGCCCTTGAGCCCTTCCGCGAAGTAGATCGGCGAGCTCTTGCGGTACGCCTCGATGTCCTTCTGCGGGATGTTGAGGATGTTGGACGTGTAGCCGTGGTTGTAGTGCGCCCAGTCGGTGACCGGCCGGAGCGCCGCGCCCGCGGCGAACACGTCCGGCGTCGTGAACATCGCCATCAGCGTGATGAAGCCGCCGTAGCTGCCGCCGTAGACGCCGATGCGCCGCGGATCCACCTTCTCCTGCGCGACCAGATACTTCGCGCCGTCGACGACGTCCTCGAGATCCTTGCCGCCCATGTGACGGTAGATCGCGGTGCGCCAGTCGCGTCCGTAGCCGGCGCTGGCGCGGTAGTCGGCATCGAGCACGACATACCCGCGCGACGCGAGCAGGTTGTGGAACATGTATTCGCGGAAATAGGTCGACCAGTACTTGTGCGCGTTCTGGAGGTAGCCCGCGCCGTGGACGAAGATCACGGCCGGCCGCGACGGATCGCGCCGCGCGCCGATCATCTCCGGCGTGAAGAGCCGCGCGTAGACGTCGACGCCGTCACGTGCCTTGTAGGTGATGACCTTCGGATCGATCCACTTGAATGCGCGCCACGCATCCGTCGGCGTCGTCGTGACCTGCTTCGCCGCCGCGCCCGGCGTGTTCGGCATCAGGTACACCTCGGGCGGCTTCGTGCTGTACGAGTAGATGACGCCGAGGTATCCCTCGTCGGGCGAGAGCTGCGTGTCGTGCGATCCCGTCATCGAGGTGATCTTCGTGCGCGCGCCGCCGTCGATCGACACCGAATAGAGATGGCGCTCGCCCGGATGCTGCTCGGTAGACGTGACGTAGAACTTCTTCCCGTCGCGCGACAGCTCGGTCGCGGCGATCTCCCACTTGCCGGTGGTGATCTGCACCGGCTTCGCGTCGTTCGACGACACATCGAGCGTGTAGAGGTGCATCCACCCGTCGCGCTCGGACGTGAACCAGATGCGTTTGTTGTCCTTCAGGAATTCCAGGCCGGAGCCGCCGAACCCGCCTTCACGCACCCACGCCTCGTCATGAAGCACATCGATGACGCGTGTCTTCCCCGATTCAGCATCGAGCGTCACCAGCCAGCGATCCTTGTTGTCGCCCGACCGCGCACTCGCCACCGCCAGCTTTCCGTCCGCTGAAACCTCGGGCATGCTCCAGCGGATCTCGCGCTCGGCTTTCCGGCCGGGATGCGCCTGCCCTGAGCTCGTCGAAGGGTCAGGCCCGGTGGCGCCCTGCGCCTCGGGCTTCTCTTCCTCGGGCACCGGCGGCGCGAAGCTGCCGTCAGCCCATACCGTTTTCCCCGTCTTCAGGTTCAGCACGGCCAGCAGACGGCGATCCTGCGTATCGCCGACGTTCGTTCGCGCCTGGATGTCCTCGGTGTAGCCGGTCTCGGTCACGTAGTTCGGCACGATGGTCGACTTCGACCCGTTCGCGCGCTCCGACACCAGCACGAACACGTGGGTGTCGTCCGGCGACAGCATTGCGTCGCTAACGGTCTGACGCTCCTGCAGTTCCAGCTTCGGAAGCGCCTGCTTCTTCTGCTCGTCCTCGCGCTTCTTCCGCTCCTCGTTCCGCTCGCGAACGTAGTCGATCAGCTTCTGCTCCTCGTCGCGGATGAACTTCTGGCTGTCGGTCAGCCGCGGCTCGGGGCGGCGCGGGCCAACGTCGGTCAGCTGCGTGATCAGGGAGGATGCACTGGCGTCGATCGGGACGACGAAGAGATTGCCGTCGCGGACGTAGGTGACGTGCGTCTCCTTGCGCACCCAGCGCGGATTGCTCTCCCCGCCCGTCGTCCGCGTAATCTGACGACGATTTCCCGTCTGCGCGTCAACCACGACGATGTCTCCACCGTCTACAAACAGGACGCGGCGGCGCGCCTCGTCCCAGCGGCCCCCGGCGGCTGGCGGAATGTTCTTCTTCTCGTCGTCCGACAGCTTGCGCGGGGAATTGCCGTCGCGGCCGACGACGTAGGTGGAGGCTTCCTCCTCGCCGGGCTTGCGCCAGTCGAAATACAGCTTCTGGGAGTCGGCGGACCAGCGGAGGCCGGAAGGCGGGTATCCTACGAGGTCGGGTCCCCGCATGATGCTGTCGACCGTCAGGTCGAAGCCGGCCGTCGCGGCTGGTTTGCGGGCGGCGTTCTGCTCCGCGCTGATGAAGACGGGTGGTGCGAGCAGCAGGGCTGCCGCGAAAACCATACTGAATCGGCGCATGGACGTCTAATCCTTGAACTGACGTGAGGAACCCGTGAGACCGGTAGCGCAGGCCTTCAGGCCTGCCCGCGGAACAAGTAGCGCAGACCCTTAGGTCTGCCCGCGCGGAACAAGTATAGCGTTGGGTCCGTTCTTGCTCCTATCACCCTGGCAGCGGCTTCGTATCTGAATTCTGGAGAGTCACAGCAATGCGTTTCGAGCAACAAATATCGGCCTGTTTTAGGGCCGCGACGGCCATCGGGCTGTGCGGCTATCTGTTCGCTTTTGTCGGCGCGGTGTCCGCTTTCGGACAGCAACCGGCGCCCCAGACGCCCCCAGCTCAACAGGTCAATGTCGGGGCGGCGTCCCAGCAGACAGGCAGCGTGCTCAAGCTGTCGCAGGACGACGCGGTCAAGATGGGGCTGGAGAATAACTTGGGGTTGACTGCCGAGCAGCTGACCCCGCAGATTCAGACCTACGCGCTTGCCGGAGCGAAATCCGCGTACACGCCGAACCTGTTGTCGTCGTTCGCCAAGACGAGCAACACCAACCCGCCGGGAAACTTTCTGACGGGCGGCGGCAATATCCTTACCGACGAGGGTTTCCGCACGACGATCGGCTTCCAGCAGCTGGTGCCGTGGCTCGGCGGCCGGTACACGGTCGGTTGGGATGGCTCGCGCGGCACGACCAGTGACGAATCGAGCCGGTTCAACCCGCGGCTCGATTCGAACCTCGACTTCCAGTTCGTGCAGCCACTGCTGCGCAACTTCTGGATCGACAGCACGCGCCAGAACATTCTGATCAACGAAACGCGGCAGGACATCGCGGATCTTCAGCTTCGTCAGACCGTGACGCAGACGACGCGGAACGTCCGGCTCGCGTACTTCAACCTGGTGAATGCGATCGCGCGGCCTGGCGGTGGATCAGCAGTCGCTCGATCTCGCACGGCAGTCTCTCACGAACAACAAGCGGAAGGTCGAGGTCGGCACGCTGGCGCCGATCGACATCGTCGAGGCCGAAGCGGAGGTCGCGCGAACGGAGGAATCCGTCATCGTTTCGGAAGGCGCGATTCGGGCCGCGGAAGACATCCTGCGGACACTCATCATGAAGCCGAACCAGGCGGACTTCTGGACCGCCAGGCTCGAGCCGTCCGAGGAGCCCACTGTCGCGGCGCAGCCGATCGACGTGGACGGCGCGGTGACCGCCGCGCTCGCCAACCGCGTCGACCTCGCGCAGCTCCGCAAGCAGATCGAGGAGACCGACATCAGCACGAAGTTCCTGAAGAACCAGAAGCTGCCGGCCATCGATCTGACGGCGAACTACGGGCTGATCGGCACCGCAGGCTCGCAGCGTGAGTTCGACTTCGAGTCGGGTATCCTCCCGCCGCCGATTCTTCGCGAGTCGCAGCGCAGCTTCTCCGATGCGCTTCGTGACGTCTTCGGCAACGAATTCAAGTCCTGGAGCGTGTTCCTCAATTTCAGCTATCCGATCGGCACGAGCAGCGCGGACGCCGGCCTCGCGCAGGCGCGCCTGCAGCGGCAGCAGCAGAACACGAACCTCCAGGAGCTGGAGATGCAGGTCGTCGCCGCCGTCAGGGACGCCGCACGCCAGGTGAGCACGACGCTGCAGCGGGTCGCCTCGACGCGGAAAGCGCGCGAGCTCGCGGAACAGCGGCTGCAGGCCGAGAACAAGCGGCTGGCGGTGGGCCTTTCCGACACGTTCCGGTCCGTGCAGGCCCAGCGCGACCTGTCGGCGGCGCGCCTGTCGGAGCTGAACGCCGTCATTTCCTACAACCGGGCGCTCATCGACTTCGAGGCCGTGCAGCTGGTTCCGGTCCGGTAAGCAGGCCCGTCTACTGTATTCTTTGTGGGTGAAACTGACCGTTACGGTCATCACCCACAACGAAGCCGCCAACATCGGCGCGGCCCTGGAGTCGGTCTCCTGGGCCGACGAAATCATCGTCGTCGACTCGCACAGCACCGACGCCACCGTCGCGATTGCGAAAGCGCGCGCCACCCGCGTCGAGGTGCGCGAGTGGGCCGGCTACAGCGCGCAGAAGAACCTCGCCGCCGATCTCGCCAGCAACGACTGGATCCTTTCCCTCGACGCCGATGAGCGGGTGACGCCCGCTCTGGCCGCTGAAATCCAGGACCTGATGAAGCGCGGCCCCGACGCAAAGGGATATCGCGTGTCACGCGTCACCTGGTACCTCGGTCGCTGGCTGCACAGCACGGACTGGTACCCGGACTATCAGCTGCGCCTGTACGACCGCCGGTGCGGCCGCTGGAACGGCCGGCGGGTCCACGAATCGTTCGAGCTAAAGGGCACGCCGGGACGGCTTCGCCATCACCTCGAACACTTCGCCTACCGCGACGTGTCGGACCACGTCACCTCGATCGATCACTACACGACGCTGCAGGCGGAACAATGGGTGGAAGAGGGGCGCCGCACGAACGCGCTCGAGATCGCCGTGCATCCGCCGGTTGCGTTCCTCCGCAATTACGTCCTTCGCCTCGGGTTCAAGGACGGCGCCGCGGGGCTGCTGGTGTCGGCGCTGAACTCGTACTACGTGTTCATGAAGCTGTTGAAGCTCTGGGAGCTGCAACATCCGCCTTCGCGCGCTGACACGCCCACGCGCTACAGCGAGACAGGTTCTCCGCCTGCGCCCAACGCCCAGCGCCCGCCTTCGCGCGACGACAAAGCCTCGCGCTTCGGCGAGGCAGGCCCAGCGCCGAGGTAAATGTTCTCCCTCCATATCGACACCGCGCGAACATGGCGGGGCGGGCAGAATCAGGTGCTCGTCACCGTCATGGGCCTGCGGGCGCTCGGGCACCGCACGCTGCTCGTGGCGCACCCGAATGGAGAGCTGCGCCAGCGCGCGAAAGAGGGACTGGATCTGATCGCGCTGGCGCCGAAGACCGAGATGGACCTGGGCGCGGCGTGGAGGCTGTCGCGGCTGATCAAGCAGGTCATGCCCGACGTGATTCACGCGCACGATCCGCACGGCGTCGCGATGGCCGCGCTGGCGCTGTCGATGAGCACCCAGCCGGCGAAGCCGCCGCTCATCGCGTCGCGCCGCGTCGACTTCCGGATGAAGGGCAATACCCTCTCACGCTGGAAGTACCGTCAGGTGGACTGCTTCATCTGCGCCTCGGATGCGATCCGGCAGCTGCTGCTGTCGGACGGCGTCGAGCCCGCGCGCGCGATCACCGTGCACGAAGGCATCGATCTCGAACGCGTCGAGCTGGCCCCGCCGGCAAAGCTGCACGAGGAGTTCTGGCTGCCGCATCACGCGCCCCTCGTCGGCAACGTCGCCGCGCTGGTGCCGCATAAAGGCCAGCGTCACCTGATCGAAGCCGCGATGCTCGTGCTGCGCCAGGTGCCCGACGCCAGGTTCGTGATTGCCGGTGAGGGCGAGCTGAGAGAATCGCTCGAGCGGGCGATCAAGGAGAACCGGCTGGAGAAGCACGTCATGCTGGCCGGCTTCAGACCGGACGTCCTGTCGTTGCACAAGGCGTTCGACATCTTCGTCATGAGCTCGGTCACCGAAGGTCTGGGCACGTCACTGCTCGATGCGATGGCTGCCGGCAAGCCGATCGTGGCGACCACGGCGGGCGGCATCCCGGAGGTCGTCGTCGACGGAGAGACCGGATTCCTCGTGCCTCCACGCGATCACCAGGCAATGGCGGATGCGCTGGTCAAGCTGCTGAAGGATCCCGAGCTGCGCAAGAAGATGGGCCACGCGGGCCTCGTGCGCGCGCGCCGGAAGTTCAGCGCCGATCGCATGGTGCAGGAGACGCTGAAGGTGTACAAGCACGTCGCCAAGCAGCCGCATCATGAGGAGTTGCTTGCGTAACTCCCAACTCCACAACTCCCAACTCCCAAAAAGAACTTCCAACTCCCAAAAGAACTCCCAAGCTTTCCAGCTCCTAAGGCTCCCGAGAGCCCCGGGCCCAAATTAGGAGACCTTTGGGAGTTGGGATTTGGGATTTGGGAGTTGTTATTGAGGTACTGCCACAAGCCCCGCGCGACACCCCGATCGATGGCGCGGGCAGTCGTCGAACGTGACCGCCCTGCCGTTCTCCGAGAACGTCACCCCGCGCGCGATGCGTGAGGACGGCACGCCGTCAGGGGTGATCAGACTGAACTGGCCGGCCGGGGCGAGGCTCTCGCCCTCGTAGAGGCGCAGCTGGTAGCCGTTGACGAGAAACGCCACGCGCTTTCCGTCGTTCGTCCACGTGATCTCGTCCACACGCTCGGTCCCAGGGGTGAGCGTGCTCACCAGCGTCGCGGTCTGCCGGTTCGGGCCGATCCAGATCGTCTGGCACACGCCGGCAGCGCAGTTCGTGCCACGCACGAACGCGATGCGCGTGTTGCCGGACGTGTTCGCCGACAGCACTTCCCACTCGTGCGTGTCCGAGCGCCCGAGCACGACCAGCATGGCGCCGGCGACGGCTGCGAGAAGCAGCGCGCCGTTGAGCAGGAGCTTCAACGTGCTGCGCGACGCACCCGAGGATGACACAGACCTTTCAGAGGACACTGGGTATCTCCCTGCTTTCTGCCGAAGCCGCACGCGCTCATCATCCCGACGTGGCACAGCGAGAAATCGAAGCGGACCGGATCGTCGGGGTCGAGCTGCCGCAGGGCTGCCGTGATGTCCGTCGCCATTTTCCAGCCCGGGCTCACATACCGCGTCAGCCGCAGGCATCGTCCGAGCCTGATGACGTGCGTGTCGAGCGGGACGATCAGCTTCGAGGCGGGGACGCGCGTCCACACGCCGAGATCGACTTGGTCGCGCCGCACCATCCACCGCAGGAACAGGTTCAGCCGCTTGCAGGCGCTTCCGCCCGACGCGCGCGGGAAGAAATAGCAGACGCCTTTCGAGCTCTTCCTGCCGTATGCGCGCTTGACGTCGAGCGCAAGCGCCCGCGCCGAGAAGGCGTCGAGCGCCCCGCCGACATCCGGATCGTCCGGCGACAGACTCTCGACGAAGAACCCTTCCACCGAACCCGACCGCTCCAGCATCTGCCGCAAGATCCACAGCAGCGCCACGAGATCGACGCCGCGGGTCCACCGGTGCACCATCGCGCGAAGCTCCGGATGCGGCGCGTCAGGATCGAACCGGCGGACATAGTCAGCGGGATGCGGACCCATGATCCGCAGCAGCGTGTCGATCGAGTTCAGGACGCTGGCCACCCGTCCGAACGCGAGCGCCCCGGCGCAGAACCCGGCAATCTCCCGATCGTCGTTGCGGCTGAACGGCCGGACCCGATGCACCGGATCGCTCGCGGAATCTTCGCTGTTGTAATCGTGGTAGAGACGGTCGAGGGACTCACGCAGCAACCGGGGGCCAGGGGCCGGGGGCCGGGAAGAGGCCATAGGCCGGAAAATCACTGCCATCGCTCAGAAGCTCGTGATCGGCTCGCCGGCCTTGCACATCGGACACTGGCCGAACGGATAGTTCTCCGGCGCCCGGTACTCCACGAGCGGGTAGTTCGGCACGCCGAGATCGACCATCGCTTCCATCCGATCGCAGATCTGGACGGTCGCGATCACCGTGCCGCCTGCATCCTGGACAAGCTGCGCGCAGTTTTGAAACGTCTTCCCCGTATTGCGCACGTCGTCGGCGAGCAGCACCTTCCGTCCCTTCATCTCGCGGGCGTAGAAATCACGCAGCACGAACTTGCCGTCCGAATTCGTGAACGGCGCGAAGCTGCACGGCGGATGCGTCAGCGCGCGGCGGCCGTCGAGCAGGCCGGCAATCGTGTGGGCCAGCAGCGCGCCTCCGGTCGCGGGTCCGGCGACGATCTCGGTCTTCTCCAGCAGATCGCCCGGCAGTACCTCCAGCAGATCCTGGGCGAGCTGCCAGATCGTCGACGGATAGCGGAACAGCTTGTGCGGGTTCAGATAGACGCGGCCGTGATAGCCGTTGCCGTAGTCGAAGTGCCCTTCACGCATGAGCACCTCGAACTCCTCGAGCTTCTTGAGCGCCCGTCGGCGCAGCTCGTCTGCACGATTCACTTTCGTTCTCCTCCGGCGGGGCCGAACACCAGCCGACCGCCCACAATCGTCGCCGCGACGCCGCCGCGCATCTGCCATCCATCAAACGGCGTGTTCTTCGATCTCGACCGCAGCGCGGCCGCCCGAACGGTGACCGGCATGTCCGGCGCCAGCACGGTGATGTCGGCCGGAGCGCCCTCGCTCAATGTCCCGCCAGGGATGTTGAGAACGCGCGCCGCGTTTACCGACAGCAGCTCGATCATCCTCGTCAGCGAGATCCGCCCGGTGTGCACCAGGCGATCGAACACGAGCGAGACCGCCGTCTCGAGACCGACGATACCGAAGGGCGCGCGATCGAATTCGACCATCTTCTCGTCGGAGTGATGCGGGGCGTGGTCGGTGGCAATGACGTCGACGGTGCCGTCGGCGATGCCTTCGAGCATCGCGTCGCGATCCCTCACCTCACGCAGCGGCGGGTTCATCTTGAAGCTGGTGTCGTACTTGACAGGTCCCGACAGCGCCTCGTCGGTCAGCGTGAAGTGATGCGGCGCCACCTCGCAGGTGACGCGCACGCCGCGATCCTTGCCCGCGCGCACGGCGCGGATCGACTCGCGTGCGCTCATGTGAGCGATGTGCACGTGCGCGCCCGTCAGTTCCGCCAGCGACACGTCGCGCTCGACCATCAGCGATTCGGCGACACCGGGAATCCCGCGCAGCCCGAGTGCCGACGCGTGATATCCCTCGTGCGCCACACCGTCGCCCTTCAGCGACGGATCCTCGCAGTGGTCGATGACCGGCACCTTCAGCATGCCCGCGTACTCGAGCGCGCGGCGCATCAGCAGCGCGGTAGCCACCGGCCGGCCATCGTCGGAGAACGCCACGCAGCCGGCGGCCTTCTGCTCGCCCAGCTCCGCGAGCTGATCGCCCTTCGAACCGAGCGATACCGCGCCGATGGGGTAGACGCGCGCAAGGCCGGCTTCGGCCGCCTTCTTCAGGATGAACTGCGTGATCCCGGCGTGATCGTTGATCGGGTCGGTGTTCGGCATGCAGGCAACCGCCGTGAAGCCGCCGGCAACAGCGGATGCGGTTCCCGTCGCAATCGTCTCCTTGTGCTCCTGCCCAGGCTCCCGCAGGTGGACGTGAATGTCGATCAGCCCGGGCGCGACGATCCAGCCGCGCGCCAGCTCGAAGACGTCCGCCTTCTCGACCGGCAGATCGCGGCCGATCCGCGCGATCGCCCCGTTTTCGACCAGCACGTCGAACGTGCCGTCGCGGCCATTTGCCGGATCGACGACCCGGCCGCCTTTCAACAACAATCTCGACACCGTTTACGCCTCAATCTGTTCGGAGTGGCCGGCCAGCAGATACAGGACCGCCATCCGCACCGCAACGCCGTTGGCGACCTGCTCCAGAATCACGGAGCGGCGGCCGTCGGCAACTTCGGAATCGATTTCGACACCGCGGTTCATCGGCCCGGGGTGCATCACGATCGCGTCGGGCTTCGCCAGACGCAGGCGCTGCTCGGTCATCCCGAACAGCGTGAAGTACTCGCGCACCGACGGGAAGAAGTGGCCGTGCATCCGCTCGTGCTGAATGCGCAGCAGCATCACCACGTCCGCGCCTTCGACCGCTTCGTCGATCGACGTCGTCGGCCGGAGCCCGAGCTGCGCGGCGCCGGGAGGAATGAGCGTTGCCGGTCCGCAGCCCCAGACCTCGGCGCCCATCTTCTTCAGCAGCAGCACGTTCGAGCGCAGCACACGGCTGTGCAGCAGGTCGCCGATGATCGCGACCTTCAATCCCTCGAGCCGGGCTTTGTGCGCCCGGATCGTGAACGCATCGAGCAGGGCCTGCGTCGGATGTTCGTGCGTGCCATCGCCGGCGTTGATGATCGCCGACCGGCACATCCGCGCCAGCAGATGCGGCGCGCCCGACGAGGAATGCCGCATCACGATCATGTCAGGCGCCATCGCCTCGATGTTGCGGACGGTGTCGAGCAGCGTCTCGCCCTTCGTCACGCTCGACGTCGCCGTCGCGATGCTCAGCGTGTCGGCGCTCAGCCGCTTTTCCGCAATCTCGAACGACGTGCGGGTGCGCGTGCTCGGCTCGAAGAACAGGTTCACCACCGTGCGCCCGCGGAGGGTCGGCACTTTCTTGATCGGCCGCGTGCCGATTTCCTTCATCGCCTCGGCGGTGTCCAGGATGAGCGCGATCTCGTCCGCCTCGAGACTGTCGATGCCCAGCAGATGACGGGATCGCAGCGCGGCAGTCTGGGCCGGTTCGGCCATTCGCGTCGTCATGGCTCCCCCTCGATCACGATTTCATCGGTCCCGTCGATCTCCTGCAGCCGTACCTGGACGCTCTGCTTCAGCGACGTCGGCAGGTTCTTGCCCACGTAGTCAGCCTTGATCGGCAGCTCGCGATGTCCTCGATCGACGAGGACGATCAGCTGGATGGCGCGTGGACGACCGAAGTCGATCAGCGCATCGAGCGCCGCGCGAATCGTCCGCCCGGTATAGAGCACGTCGTCGACCAGCAGGATCTTCCGGTCGTCGATCGAGAACGGAATCTCGGTGTGGCGGACGACAGGCTGCGGTCCGACGGGTTGGCGCATCAGGTCGTCGCGATAGAGCGTGATGTCGAGCGCGCCGGTCGGCACGTCGACGCCGTTGATCTCCTTGAGCGCACGCGACAGCCGGCGGGCGATTGGGACGCCGCGCGTGCGGATACCAACCAGCGCAAGCTCGCCGAGGCCGCGATTGCGCTCCAGGATTTCGTGCGCGATGCGCGTCAGCGCACGCGACATGCGGTCTCCGTCCATTACCTGGGGCATCGGCGCCTCCGGCAGCGGACGCACGAAAGAACGTGTATTGCGACGGATGAGTTTTGCGGCGGTCGCCGCAGAGCAGAATTCGAGGAACGCTTCACGATTCACCTCTTGGCCGCCTCACAGGGCGGACATTAAAGAGTGTCCAGCGATGATAGCACGAGCAGGGCCAGGGACCGCGGGGCCAGGGACCAGAGAATCAGGTCACCGGTTGTACGACGGAATGTAGGCGACTGGCCGCTCAGCCGTGAACGCGCGCGTGAAGATGTCGGTGCGCGCATAGCCATCCATGTCGCGGCCGATGGGAAGACCGAGGAAGTACAGCACCGTCGGAGCGACGTCGACGATCGCGCCGCGCAGGCCGTGACCGCTTTGAACGGCCGACCCGTAAGCCAGGAGAAATCCGTCCGGTGCGCGATCGTGCGTGCCGCTCAAGTCCGGATCGCCGAGCAGCCGGCCTGCAATCTGTTTGATCGCATTCTGCCGCTGCATCCCGAAGCCGGAGACGACGAGAAGCAGATCGTCGGATCCCAGCGCCGCGAGCGCCGAGCCGATCTCCGTGTCGATATAGGTGTAGTAGCGGTCCAGCACCTGCAGGTGACGACGGCGATCGTGCTGGTTCGTGTCCGCCATCAGCGCCGGCTGGGCGTCGCCCATGTAGTAATGGCCAACGGTGTCGAGCCCCTGGTAGCGAACGGCAGCAAATCGAACATCGTAGGTGTCGCGCAGATCCTTCAGCGTGCGGCTGTAGGCACGGTCTCGCGTGGTCGCGGACATCTCCGGGTCCTCGTCCACGCTCAGTGTGGTCGCGACCACCGCCGGCTCCTCGGTGGCTGGGGCAGATGCAAACGCCTGGCGGACGACGGGCAGCGCCGTTTCGGGAAACGCCGCGCGCGCATCGAGCTCGAGCATCGAACCGAGCAGCTCGTGGAACCGGTCGCTCACCATGAATCCGCGCACCGACGACGCGGGATAGGTCAGCGGCCAGCGAACGACGCCGACCGGGATGCCGGCGTCGGAGAGGATGCTCCATAGAGGCCGCGCGCGAACGGTTTCGGAGGAGTTCGCCTCCTGGCGAACGACGCCGAGGTGCACCAGCGCGTGCGAGAAGCAGTGATCCGGCAGCAGGTCGATCGCCTCGGACGCACCCCACGCCAGGTACGCCGCACCCGAGCGCACGCCGGTCGCGGCGGGGTAAAGACCTGTGGCCACCGCCGTCCACACCGGTCCGGGGCCGGTGGGACGAACGGTCGCGAGATCGAGCGTCGCGCCGCGGTCCAGCATCTTCGAGAAATTCGGAAGCCGCCCGTCCGCCGCACGCAGCCGGACGTATTCGAGCGACGCGCCATCGAGCAGCAGCATCACCACGCGTGCGCCGGCGGCGTCGGTGGTGACGCCTGTCGGTGTGCTGTAAGCGTGCGGCAATCGCGCCGCGGGACCGCGTGCGGCGAGCGGCAGCGCGAGCGATCCGAACGCCGCGATGGCAAAGAGCGCCGCGCCAACCCGGCTGCCGCGCCTGCCGAATGAATAGTGGGCAACGGCAATCCCCAGCAGGACGACGGCGGATGCGGTCGTGGCGGCGGCGCCGGACGTCATGCGCCGCGTGGCGACTTCCCCGAGCGCGGCTTCGAAGCCGCGCACGTTGAGCCACATCAGCGCGGCGGCCGCCGCCGCGAGCGCCGCGGCCAGCCACGCCAGCACGCGGACGCTCGCCCAGCCTGGAGACAGCGTGTCCATGCTGAAGAACTCGCGCGCCATCATCATCAGATAGAAGAGGACGGCAAGATGCACGCCGTAGAACAGCACGAACGTGAGCAGCCAGCGGAGCGTGGTGTCGGACGCGATCGGGATCTGCGGATTCAGCTGCAGCACGAGCACCGTCAGGTACGCCGCTCCGAGCGCGCCGGCGAGCAGCGAGTTCGTGAGCATCCGCAGGAACCGCATGCTGCAAGTGTATACTTCGTTGGATGCCCGCCGACATCGACGCTGCGGTGATCGCGAACACGCGGCTCTCTGATGAATACAGCGTGCTGGCGCTCGCCGCGCCCGAGATCGCCGCACTCGCGCAGCCCGGTCAGTTCGTGATGGTCAAGACCGCGCGCGGCGCCGATCCGCTGCTGCGGCGGCCGTTTTCAATCTTCGAGATTCTGCGCGACGGCAACGGCGCACCGGCCGGCATCACGCTGCTGAACAAGCGCATCGGCGTCGGCACGCGGCTGCTCTACGAGGCGGAGCCGGGCGCGCACATCGCGTGTCTCGGGCCGCTCGGCCGGCCGTTCGATCCGATCGATCCTCCAGACGAAGCGTGGATGATCGCCGGAGGCGTCGGTCTCGCGCCATTCGCAACGCTCGCCGGGGCGCTGGCGGCGCGGCGCACCCCGGCGACGCTGTTCTATGGCGCGCGGCGCGCGGCGGATTTGTTCTACGTCGAGTTCTTCGAACGCCTCGGCGTCAAGGTCGTGCTGACCACCGAGGACGGCAGCCGCGGCAGCAAAGGACTCATCACCGCGCCGCTCGGCGACGCGCTCCGCCGGCTCGACAGCGGTGCAACCGTGCGGCTGTATGTCTGTGGGCCTACGCCCATGATGCGCGCGGTCGCGCACCTGGCGGAATCGCATAGCCGTCCCTGCGAGGTCTCGCTCGAACAGGTCATGGGCTGCGGGCTCGGCGGCTGCTACAGCTGCGTCGTGCTCGCGCGCGAACCGGGCGGGGCGCCGCACTTCGTGCGATCCTGCATCCAGGGCCCGGTGTTCGATTCGCGCCGGATCGTCTGGGACGCCCTCGCGCACTGACATGGATCTCTCGGTCTCAATCGGCTCCCTGACGCTCCCCAATCCGCTCATCGCCGCGAGCGGCTGTTTCGGATACGGCCTCGAGTACAGCGGCGTCGTCGATCTCTCGACGCTCGGCGGCGTCGCGGTCAAAGGACTGTTCCTCGAGCCGCGCGAAGGCCACGCCCCGCCCCGCATCGTCGAAACGCCTTCCGGCATGCTCAACGCGATCGGGCTGCAGGGGATCGGCATCCACCGTTTCGTGCGCGAGGTGCTTCCCGAGCTGAGGGATCGCCGCGCCATCGTCTTCGTGAACATCTGCGGGACGACGGTCGACGAGTACGTCGAGTTGTCGCGGATCCTCTCCGATCAGGAAGGTGTGGCGGCCATCGAGCTGAACATCTCCTGTCCGAACATCAAGGAAGGCGGCATCACGTTCGGCTGCAGTCTGACGGGAACCCACCAGGTCGTCGGCGCGGTTCGCCGGGTGACGAAGCTGCCGGTCATTCCCAAACTGACGCCGAACGTCACCGACGTGGCGTCGTTTGCAAAGGCGGCGGAAGAGGCGGGCGCGGATGCCGTGTCGCTCGTCAACACCTTCCTCGCGATGGCCATCGACGTCGAGACACGCCGTCCGAAGCTGACCAACATCGTCGGCGGCCTCAGCGGTCCGGCGATTCGCCCGATCGCCGTGCGCATGGTCTACGAGTGCCGTCAGCTGGTGAAGATCCCGATTATCGGCATGGGCGGGATCGCCACGGCGGCGGACGTCCTCGAGTTCATGATCGCCGGCGCGACCGCGGTGCAGGTGGGCACCGCGAACTTCGTCGATCCGTTCATCTGGTCGAAGCTGCTCGGCGGAATCACGGACTACATGGGCCGGCACAAGCTGTCGCGGCTGGCCGACCTGACGGGCACGCTGGACACCACGCGGAAGGAAAAGGCGTGGATCAGCTCCTGATTGCGCTGGACGTCGAAACCAAGGCGCAGGCGCTGGCGCTCGCCGATGCGCTCGGCGACCTGGCGGGCGGGTTCAAGATCGGCAGCCGGCTCTTTACGTCAGAAGGACCGGACGTCGTTCGAGCGATGGTCTCGCGCGGCCACCGTGTTTTCCTCGATCTGAAATTCCACGACATCCCCAACACCGTCGCCACCGCGGTCGCCGCGGCGACGTCGCTTGGCGTGTGGATGGTGAACGTCCATGCATCCGGCGGAGTGAAGATGATGCAGGCGGCGAGGGATGCGGCGCACGAAACCGCGGCCCGCGAAGGCGTGAAGGCGCCCGTCGTCATCGCCGTCACCGTGCTCACGAGCATGAGCGCGCAGGCGCTCGCCGAAGCCGGCGTGCACGCGCCCGTGCTGGATCACGTCAGCCATCTCGCCGGGCTGGCGAAGTCCGCGGGGCTCGACGGCGTGGTCGCGTCACCGCAGGAGACAGCGCTCGTGCGGCAGCGCTGCGGCCCGGGCTTCACGATCGTAACGCCGGGGATTCGTGGCGGAGGCGCGGCGACCTCCGGAAAAGACGATCAGGAGCGGACCATGACCGCGGCCGGCGCGATCGCCGCCGGCGCCAGCTACATCGTCGTCGGCCGGCCGATCATCGCGGCCGCCGATCCCCGTCAGGCGGCCGAGACGATCGCGTCGGAGATGAAGATCAGCGCGCGGTGACGACGAAATGCCCGCGGCGGTTCTGCTGCCAGCAGGCTTCGGTCTCTTCCCGGCAGAACGGCTGCTCTTCCCCCTTGCTGAGGATCGAGATCCGGTCCGTCGTCACGCCCAGGCTCACCAGGTAGTCGCGGACGACGTCGGCTCGCCGCTCGCCGAGCGCGAGGTTGTACTCGTTGGTGCCGCGCGAGTCGGCGTGGCCCTCGATCACGATGCGCGCGCTGGTTCGCTTCTTCATGAACTCTGCGTTCTTCTGCAGCGAGCCGCGCGACTGTTCGCTCAGGTCGACCGAGTCGAGCTCGAAGAAGACGTCGCTGAGGTACTTCTTCGCAATTTCCTCGGGCGTCATGCCCGCGTAGATCTCGTCGTCGGTCGGCACCTTCGGCGGCGCGGGCGCAGGCGGCGGCGCCGGTGCAGGCGGTGACGGAGGGGTGGTCGACTTGGCTTCCGGCGGCGGCGGCGGCGGTGGAAGCGGCGTCGCCGGTGCTTTCTTTCCACACGCCACGACGGTGGCGGCGAGGACGAAGAGCATGATTGACGCGATCGATCGGAAGCTGCGACTCATCTACGTTTTCTCCTCAGGCTAGAATGCCATCTAACACATGGATCGTCTGCTCGAAGCCACGGCGCGCGCGGAGCGCGATCACTTCTGGTTCCGTGGTTTCCGCCGCTTCGTGCGGCCGCTGATTGCCGAAGCGGCGGGCACGCGGGGACCGCTGCGGATCCTCGATTGCGGCTGCGGCACCGGCAACAATCTGCTCCTGCTCCGCGAGTACGGCCCGTCGGTCGGCATCGACATCACCTGGAGCGGGCTCGCCTACGCGCGTGCTCGCGGTGAGCGCCGGGTCGCGCGCGCGTCGGCGACCAGCCTTCCGTTCCCCCGCGAGCAGTTCGATCTCGTGACCTCCTTCGACGTCCTCTACGCGTTCGATGACGTGATGGAAAAAGACGCGCTCGACGAGATGTATCGCGTGCTGCGTCCGGGCGGCCATCTCATCGTCAACGTCGCCGCGCTGAAAGCGCTCACCGGCAACCACTCGGTGCTCGGCGGCGAGGTGCGCCGCTATCACCGCCGCGAGCTGCGCGATCATCTCGCCCGAACCGGCTTCAGCGTGCGCCGGATCACCTACACGAACTTCACGCTGCTGCCGCTGGTTGCGGCCGTGAGGTTCGCGCAACGATCTATCGGCCGCAAAGAGTCGGATCGTGAGATCACCGTGCCGGCGGCGCCGGTCAACGCCGTCCTGTCAGGGGTCCTGGCGCTCGAAGCGATGGCGCTGCGCGCGGTGAACATGCCGCTTGGCAGCTCGCTCCTCGCGCTCGCGCAGAAGCCGCTACGGTAAGGGAGTATAAGCGACTCTTCCTGTAATGTCAGCCAGTTAGCGGCCCCTACCAGCCTGGACGGAGTAGATGCGCAGCGCAAGGTGACGGCGATCCGCGGTGCCCTCCCGATCCCCCGGCACGAAGTGGGCTGACGATTCGAGCTGCACGCGGCCGCCGGCGGCGTCGAGCGACGCGGCGTCGGCGGACACGGTCATCACGAAATCGCGGTCGGGCCTCAGCTCGCCCAGCGTGCGGCCGCCGGCGGTGACCTTGAGCAGCGGCGGATCGCCGTAGTACCGCAGCGGCGACTCGCCGCGGATCTCGATCGTCACGGGGCCGCCGCCGTGGTGCACCTGCAGCGACGCTGACTCGCTCATCCATCGCCACAGCCGCGCGGTGCGCGGGTTGTATTCGGGCTCGTGCCAGCCTTCGGCAAATCCGAACTGCACGACGTCCGGCGCCTGGAGGTTGAACTGTTCGAGCGCAAGCCGCGGCGCCGGCGCACCGGACTGCGCGCTCGCCGACGCGACGGCAATCTGCGCGAACGGCCCGTCACCCACCAGCGTGCCGGGCGCAAGCGTCACGAACTTCAGGAAGAAACCGGGACCGGTGTCGACCGAGGTGACGGGGCGGCCATCAATCGTGACCGTGACTCGGGCCGCCGGTTCGCCGGCGGCGCCAAGATGGCGCCCGCCAATCATCAGCAGCGCTCCCTCGGTCCTGCGCCGGATCCATCCGATGCTCGGGCGGCGGTGCGGTCCCCCCCATCCCGTTCGGTGATGCCCGCGACTTCGGGCGTCAGCGCCCACCCGCGTTCGAGAAACCATCCGGGCCTGCTGTAGATATGCCAGTCGAGCTCGTCGGGCCGCACGCCGCCGAGATACGCGAGGCGATTCAGCGGCCAGCGATACTCGCGCGTTCGCCGGTATTCGCCGTCGAACAGCGCCAGGTCGGTGCGCCGCGGGTCGGCGACGAACCAGGTATCCGAGGGCCTTCCTTCGAGCCACGTGCGCGTGACTTCCAGCCATTCGTAATCACGCGGGGATTCGAGCAGCTGTCCCGGCGTGCCGCCCGCCCACTGACGCGCCCGGCGGGTCTCCGACCACGCGCGCCGATGCATCCCGACGATCGGCTCACTTCCCATCAGCCGCATCTCCGACACGAGCGCCGCCCCCGGTCCAGGAGTTCTCCCGAACGCCACGGCGGCCGGCACGCCGAACATCAGACCGGCGGCAGCCAGTCCGGCCGCCGCGGTCGCCGCCGCCGCTCGAGTGGCCGCAGACAGAAGGACCGCGGCAAGCATGCCGATCATCGGCACGAGCGGCAGCGCGTAGCGCGTGAAGGGTGTTTCCTGGAACAGCAGGTGGAAGACGAGATACGGACCAAAAACGACGATCAGGATCGCGAGCGCCGCACGCTCGCGACGCAGGCACTGGATGGCGCCGGCCGCCGCGGCCGCGAGCACGACCCCGGCGAGCACCGGCGAATCCCACGGCAGCACGAAGGTGTTGATCAAGGCGAACACCGCGACCCGCGGCGTCGGATACAGCCACAGCATGGTGACGCCGGCAAAGTCTTCGCCCGCCTGGCCTCCGAGCGCGTGCAGATATGCCTGAGGGCCGCCGTTGGCCGCGATCAACGGAATGCCCCACACGAGGCCGCCAATCGCCGCGGCCGCGACCGCACGGATCCTCAGGGCGGCGGGCATCCGCGTTCGAATCAGCACCAGCGCCAGCAGCGGCGCCGTCAGCAGCACCGCCTGCGATCGAAAGCCGACGGCCCACGTCGCCAGAAACGCGCCGGCGACCACCAACCACCCGCGCCGTCCGTTCCAGCCGCCCGCCTCGTCGATCGACGCCCGCATCAGCATTGCCAGCGACACGAACGCGGCGGCGAGCCCAGACATGTCGCTCAGGGGACGCAGCGCGCTGAACCACCACAACGGCGTGGTGGTCGTCAGCAGCGTCGCCACGAGCGCCCGCTCGTCGTCGCCGAACACCGAGCGCGAGAACGAAAACACCGCGATCACCAGCACGGCGCCGCCGATCGCGCTCCAGATCGCCAGGCCCCAGACATCGGCCGCCTCGACGCCCGCCGCCGACAGCACGGCGGTCGACAGCTTCGCGAGGCCGATGAACACGGGGTAGCCGGGCGGGTGAGGCTGATGGCGCGCGACGTCGAAGTCGCGCACGCCGAGCGCGAAATTAATCGAGTCGATGTCGTCGAGCGTTCGCGGCAGGACCGCGAGGTGGGCGGCGAGAAAGCTCGCCGCGAGCAGCCAGACGATCGTGCGGGCGGGAAAGGTGGTCAGACAGGTCGCAGCCGCAGCGCGTCGTTGAGGCTGCCCAGGCGATAGCCCCGCAGGTCGAGCGTCACGTGCTCGTAGCCGATCGCGCGCAGCTCACGATCGATGCGGTCGGCGATCTCCGGCTCGAGGGCACGTGCCATCTCGTCGCGCGCGATCTCGAGACGCGCGATCGAGTCGTGGTGCCGGACGCGGCAGACGCGGAATCCGAGCCCTCGGAGCACCGCCTCGGCGCGCTCGATCATGCGCAGTTTTTCGTCGGTCACTTCCGAAAAATAGGGAATGCGCGAGGACAGGCATGCGGACGCCGGCTCGTCCCACGTCGGCAGTCCCGCCGCGAGCGACAGCGCGCGAATCTCCGACTTGGTCAGCCCCGCCTCGTCGAGCGGGCTCCTGACGCCGAACTCGCGCGCCGCCTGCCGTCCGGGACGGTAATCGCCGCGATCGTCCGCGTTGCTGCCGTCCGCGATCACCGGGATGCCGCGCGCGCGCGCGATCGCCGACAGGTGCGTATACAGCTCGTGCTTGCAGTAATAGCACCGGTTCGCCGGATTGGCGCGGTACTCCGGCCTCGACATCTCGTCGGTGCGAATCACCTCGTGATTGAGGCGGAAGTCGCGGGCGATGCGCACGGCCAGCGAGCGATGATGCTCCGGATAGCTGGCGCTGTCGGCGGTGATGCAGAGGGTGCGGGCGCCGAGAACCTGTGTGGCCGCCCAGGCGAGATACGCGCTGTCGACGCCGCCGCTGTACGCGACGATCAGGCTGGGGAGCTCTTCGATCGCCTGGTAGAGCGCGTCGGCTTTTCGTTCGGGCAGGTGGCTTGCCGCGACTCCGGCGTCAGCCGGAGCGCCGGCCGACGAGGGATGCGTCACTCTTCCCAGTCCTCTCCGTCCGACTCGTCTTCGTCCGACTCGTCCAACCCGTCTTCCTCGTCGAAGTCTTCCTCTTTTTCGGCCTCGTCGTCGTCTTCGTCGTCGTCGTCGTCGTCAGCCGCCTCGAGTTCAACGGGGGACGTGCTGGTCACTTCGAGATTGGAGCCGCACTCAGGGCAGCTGATCAGATCGCCCTTGTCGACATCGAACTCGTCGACCTCGATCTCGGCATCACATTCCGGACACGTGGCCATACATGCTCCTCGATAGTCCCCCGAAGCCAGCCCTCGACGGACGGCCACCGCGACGAAAAACATCCGTATCTCGCGATGGCAGCAAGACTTCGGATTATAGCGAGAACCTGATAAATTCTGCAATCAAGCCTAAGGCACCGGATCTCCGGATCCGATATCCCCGAACGTGACGGCTGTACCTGTGCCGACGACCAAGACTGTCATCGTGGCCGACGACACGGCGTTCGTACGCGACCGCTTTGCCACGGCCCTGCTCGGAGCCGGACACACGGCGCTCACGGTCAAGAGCGCGGCGGAACTGCTCGCCCGCGTCCGCGGCGATCTCGACCGGATCGACCTGATTCTCCTGGATCTCCGCCTGCCGCACGCCGGCGGCGTCGAGCTTGTCCGCTCCGTGCGCAAGCTCGATCACGGCAAGGTGCCGATCATCGTGTTCAGCGGCACCATCGCCAACGCCGACGAAGTGCGCGAGCTGGCGGCGCTCGGCGTGGCCGGTTACGTCAACGAGTACAGCGCCGTGCAGCACATCCTGCCGTCGCTGGCGCCGCACCTGTTCCCCGACAACTTCAACCGGCGCGGCAGCCCGCGCGTGGTGCTCGGGATCCCGGTCGCTTACCGGTTTGGCAACACGATCGCCGCGGCGCTGACGCTGAACCTGAGCAAGGGCGGCGTCGCGATCAGGACGATGAGCCCGCTGCCGGCGGCCGCGAAAGTCCGCGTGCGGTTCCGCCTGCCGGGATCGAAGCGCGACATCGAAGCGGAGTCACGGATTGCCTGGAGCGATCGCCGCGTGGGAATGGGCCTGCAGTTCGAGAAGGTCAGCCACGACGATCAGGCGGCGATCGACGAGTTCGTCGACCAGCATTTCTTCTCGAATAGAAAAGCATAACTTAATTTAATTTATCAACCTATCCAACGCAAAAAACCGACAAACACCGAAAAAAAAAAAACCAAAACAATCTATTCGCGCAGCAGCCGGAGCGCGTTCGCGATGACGATGAGCGAGGCTCCCATGTCGGCGACGACGGCCATCCAGAGCGTCGCGACGCCGGCGACGGCGAGGATCAGGAACGCCGCCTTGAGCGCCAGCGAGAACCAGATGTTCGCGCGGATGTTGCGGGTGGTGGCACGGCTCAATCGCAGCGCGTAAGGAATTTTCGCGAGCTCGTCGGCCATCAGCGCGATGTCGGCGGTCTCGAGCGCGGCGTCGGTTCCCGCGACCCCCATCGCAATGCCGACGTCGGCGGCGGCGAGTGCGGGCGCGTCGTTCACGCCATCGCCGATCATCGCCAGCGCGCCATGACGCCGGCGCAGATCCTTGACCGCATCGAGCTTCTCGTCAGGGAGCAGATCGGCACGCACCTCGTCGATCCCGAGCGTCGCCGCCGCGGCGCGCGCGGGCGCCTGATGATCGCCGGTCAGCAGGACGACGTGCTGAATGCCATGCTCGCGCAGCATCTGGATCGCTTCCGGCGCGGCGCTCCGCGTTTCGTCCGCCACGCCGATCATCCCGATCGCGGCGCCGTTGGCGCTGACGGCGATGATGCTGCGGCCCAGGCAGGAGAGTGTCTCGAACGCCGCTTCCGCCTCCGGCGACCACAGCCGCCGTTCCTGAAACAGCCGGCGGTTGCCGACCAGAACAGCGTCGGCTCCGACCGTCCCCTGCGCGCCGAGGCCAGGCAGCGCTTCGAACGAGCGCGCCGCAGCCAGGATCACCTGATCCGACGCGGCGCGCCTCACGATCGCCTCGCCAATCGGATGTTCGGAGTGCGATTCGAGCGACGCGGCGAGCGCGAGAATATGCTGCGGCACCGCGCCGTTGAGCGGGACGATGTCGGTGACCTGAAGGCGGCCGCTCGTCAGCGTGCCCGTCTTGTCGAACGCGACGCAGCGGACCGCGGCGAGCCGCTCGAGCCGTGCGCCGCCCTTGATCAGCACGCCTTTGCGCGCCGCCGCCGCCAGGGCTGACACGATCGACACCGGCGTCGAGATCACCAGCGCGCACGGGCACGAGATCACCAGGAGCACGAGCGAACGGTAGATCCACTCCGTCCAGCTCGCGCCGAACGCCAGCGGCGGCACGAACGCGATCAGCGCGGCGATGGCGAGGACGGCCGGCGTGTAGATGCGCGCGAAACGATCGACGAAGGTCTGGCTCGGCGCCCGCTGCGACTGCGCCTGCTCGACCAGGTGGATGATGCGCGCGAGCGTCGAATCGCGCCGCAGCCGGGTCACCTCGACCTCGAGCGCGCCGCGGCCGTTGATCGTTCCCGCGAACACGTCGTCGCCGGCGCCTTTCTCGACCGGCAGCGACTCACCCGTCACCGGCGCCTGGTTGACGTGACTCTGGCCCGCCGCCACTCGCCCGTCGAGCGGCACCTTCTCACCCGGCCGCACGATGACGCGATCGCCCAGCCGCACGTCGTCGACCGGCACGAGCACGGACGCGCGATCGCGGATCACGAGCGCCTCGGATGGCGCGAGATCCATGAGCGATCGGATCGCGCCGCGCGCGCGCGCCATCGCGCGGGACTCGAGAACCTGCGCGAGCGCGAAGAGGAAGACGACCGAGGCCCCCTCGGACCACTCGCCGAGCGCAATCGCGCCGGCCACGGCGACCATCATCAGGACGTTGATGTCGAGGTGACGGGAGGTGAGCGACGTCCACGCCCTGCGGGCGGTGTAGATGCCGCCGAGCACGATGGCGGCGAAATAGGGAATCCACGCGGCCGCACCGGTCGCGCCCGCGAAGTTCGAGATCAGCCCGATCGCGAGCGCGCCGCCCGAAAGGAAGACCAGCCGCTCGCGCCATCGTGAGGCGGCAACCGGCCGCGGCGCCTCGTGCTCGAGCCACGCACGCATGCCGGTCTGCGCGACGGCTTCGGCGATCTTCGCGGTCGTCAGCTTGGCGGCGTCATACTTGATCTTGAGGCGCTGTCCCACGACGTCGGCGTCGAGCGCCTCGAGGCCGGTGAGCTTCGTGAGACGCCGCTCGAGGATCGCGACCTCTTCGTGGCAGTCCATGCCTTCGACCTTGAACACGGACTCGGCGTGCAGTTCGCAGACGCGGCAGGCGGAGGTGGTCACGGCTGCTCCTCCACGTGGGTGACCGCCTGTTGCAGAAGACCGATGATGTGCTGGTCGTCGAGCGAGTAGTACACCAGCCGGCCGGCCCGGCGCGGACGCACCAGCCGCATGCCGCGCAGCAGCCGCAGCTGATGCGAAACGGCCGACTCGCTGATGCCCGCGAGCTCGGCAATGTCGCAGACGCACAGCTCGCCGCCCGACAGGGCATCGAGGATCCTCACGCGCGTGGGATCGCCGAGCACCCGGAACGTGTCGGCAACGGCGTAGACCGCCTTGTCCGGCATGAGCGTCGCCCGTCGAGCCAGCGCCCCGCGCTCGTCGAGGTGCGTCGGCGCGTCGCAGTCCGCAACCTGGTGGCGCGAGGCCCGCGAGGCTTTGACGGGGGCGGCTGGCCGGTTGATTTCGCGAATATCAGTCGGGTCGGACATATGAATATATGAGCAACTGCTCATATATCCTACCGCCGCAGGCGGGGGAACGCAACCCGTTCGCCCCTTGACACCATTTTCCGCGTCTGACTACTATGCGGGTTCGGTCCATAATCGATTTCGTTACTACACGTTATACCGACAATGTCGGCGCCGCCTTCGCCTGGCGGCGAAGGGCGGTTGCGTCCTGACGGCCCGAAGGCCGCTGCAGCGAAGCTCCGCTGGAGAGATAAGTGATTGAGGTTCAGCACATCACCAAGCGCTACGGGCGCGTGACGGCCGTAGACGACGTCAGTTTCAAGGTGGAGCGCGGGGAGATCCTGGGCTTTCTCGGGCCGAACGGCGCCGGAAAGACCACGACGATGCGCATCCTGACCGGCTACATGCCGGCGACCGAAGGGCGCGCGGTGGTCGCCGGGTTCGACGTCTTCGCCGAGCCGGTCGAGGCGAAGCGCCGCACCGGCTACCTGCCGGAAATGCCGCCGCTCTACCCCGATATGACCGTCCGCGAGTACCTCGACTTCGTCGCGCGGATCAAGGGCGTGCCCTCGTCGGAGCAGAAACAGCGCGTGCAATCGGTCATGGAGCGCACCCGGGTCGCCGACATGGCCGAGCGTCACTGCTCGAAGCTCTCGAAAGGCTACCGTCAGCGCGTCGGCCTCGCGCAGGCGCTCATTCACAATCCCGACGTGCTGATCCTCGACGAGCCGACGGCGGGCCTCGACCCGAAGCAGATCATCGAGACCCGCGAGCTTATCCGCAGCCTGGCTGGCGATCACACGATCGTGCTCAGCACGCACATCCTTCCCGAAGTCGCGCAGACCTGTCAGCGCGTCGTGATCATCAACAAGGGCCGCGTGGTGGCGGTGGATACGCCGGACAACCTGACCGCGCGGCTGAGAGGCGCCGAGACGATGTACGTCCAGGTCGACGCGCCGCGCGAGGACGCGGTGGCGGCGCTGACCGCCATACCGGGCGTCACGCGCGTCAGCGCCGCTGACGGCCGGCAGGTCCAGGGCGCGTTCGAAGTCGAAAGCGACCGGGGCACCGACGTGCGCCGCGAGCTCGCGCGCGCGATCGTCACGCGCGGCTGGGGGCTGCTCGAGCTCCGGCCGATGCGCATGAGCCTCGAGGAGATCTTCCTGCAGGTCACGACCGACGAGAAGGCCGAGGAGCCGCAAAATGACCAGCGTTCGTAACATCACGGCGATCGCCGGCAAGGAGCTGCGGTCGTACTTCGCGTCGCCGATGGCCTACATCATCATCGGCCTCTTCGCGCTGCTCTTCGGCGTGTTCTTCAATGCCTTCCTGCAGGCGTTCCTCGACGAGAGCCAGCGCTCGGCGATGATGGGCGGCGGCGGCGCGCTGAACGTCAACGACCGCATGATCCGCGGCGTCCTGCTGAACGCGGCCATCATCATCCTGTTCGTGATGCCGATGATCACGATGCGCACCTACGCGGAGGAGAAGCGCTCCGGCACGATCGAGCTGCTGCTCACCTCTCCGCTGACCGACGTCCAGATCATCCTCGGCAAGTTCCTCGGCGCCATGGGGCTGTTTGCCGCCATGCTGCTGGTGACGATGCTCGACATCGCGATCCTCTTCCGCCTGGGCAACCCCGAGTGGAAGCCGATCGTGACCGGCTACCTGGGGCTGCTGCTGATGGGCGGCTGCTTCATCTCGGTTGGCCTGCTGATTTCGAGCCTCACGAAGAACCAGATCGTCGCCGGGTTCATGACCTTCGCCGTCTTCCTGCTGCTCTGGGTGATCAACTGGTTCGGCGAGGGGTCGGGACCGACGGGACGAGCGGTCCTCTCGTTCCTCTCGATCACCGAGCATCTGGACGACTTCACGCGCGGCATCATCGACACCAAGCACGTCGTTTATTACCTGAGTTTCATCACGTTCGGCCTGTTCCTGACGGCCAAGTCGGTCGACTCGGAACGCTGGCGCGGTTAGATCTGACGGACCCGTATGTTGAAAAGAGTTCTCGGACTTCTCGGCTGGCTCGGTGTGGCGCTGGTGCTCGCGGCGGTTGCCATTTCCCAGCTGCGGCCGGAGTGGCAGTGGTACCGCGCTCTTGCGATCGGCGGCCTGGTCTGCACGCTGTTGTACGTGCTCAGCCAATGGCGCGAGATCGCGCGTGAATTCCAGGGACGGCAGGCGCGCTTCGGCACGCTCGCCACCGCGAGCGTCCTCGTCGTCCTTGGCATCCTCGCGGCGATCAACTACCTGGCGGCGCGGCACAACAAGCGGTGGGACCTGACCGCCGGCGGCCAGTACACGCTGTCGGATCAGACCAAGAAGGTGCTGCACTCGCTCGACAAGCCGGTGCGCGTGACGGTGTTCGCGCGCGAGGGAGAATCGGAGCGCTTCCGCAACCGGCTGGATCAGTTTCAGTACCAAAGCAAGCAGCTGCAGATCGAATACATCGATCCCGAGAAGCGGCCCGCGCTCGCCGAACGGCTCAAGGAATCCGCGCTGGGCACCGTCGTCCTGGAATACGACGGCCGCGTCCAGCGGGTCAGCTCCGACGAGGAGCAGGATCTGACGAACGCGCTCATCAAGGTCGTCCAGGGCGAGCAGCACAAGGTGTACTTCGTCCAGGGCCACGGTGAACGCGACCTGAACGGATCGGACGGCCGCGGCTACTCCGGCGTGAAACAGGCGCTCGGGGGTGACAACTTCGCCGCCGAAGCGGTGGTCCTCCTCCAGCAGGAAATCCCGGCGGATGCAACCGTGATCGTCATGGCCGGCCCGACGTCGGACCTGCTGCAGCCGGAAGTCGACCGGCTGCGCTGGTACCTCAATCGCGGCGGCAAGCTGCTCGTGCTGCTCGATCCGCCGCAGCAGACCGATGCGCCGCCGCTCACGAACGTCCTCGCGCTGCTGAAGGAATGGTCCGTCAGCGCAGGAAACGATGCGGTGCTGGATCCGCTCAGCCGGCTGCGCGGCGCCGAGGCGGACGTTCCCGTCGCCGCGCCGCCGTATCCGTTCCACGAGATCACGAGCACGTTCAAGATGCTCACCGCGTACCCCTTCGCGCGATCGATGAAGGCGGCGGAGAACGTCGCGGCCGGCCAGCAGGTGACGTCGTTCATCCAGAGCGGTCCGGGCAGCTGGGCGGAAACGGACCTCAAGACGCTCACCACCCGCGGCGAGGCGCAGCCGAACCTCGAGAACGGCGACACGCGCGGACCGGTGTCGCTGGCGGTCGCCGTTTCGGCGCCGGTGAAGGAAGCGACGCCGCCGCCGCCGCCCGCGCCGGGAGCGGAAACCCCGCCGAACAAGCCGGAGACGCGGCTGGTCGCCGTGGGCGATTCCGACTTCGCCGCCAACGCGTTCCTCAACACCGGCGGCAACCGCGACATGTTCCTGAACACCGTGAACTGGCTCGCGCAGCAGGAGAACCTGATTGCGGTGCGGCCGCGCGATCCCGAAGATCGCCGCATCACCGTCGGCACGCCTCAGCAGCAGCGGCTGATCTTCTGGTTCTCGGTGCTGATCATGCCGGGACTGATCCTGCTGGCGGGCGTCCACACCTGGTGGCGGAGGCGATAGATGAAGGGCCTTCGTTCCTTCGTCGGCCTGCTCGTCATTCTCATCGCGCTTGGCGGGTATCTCTACTTCGTCGAGTCGAAGCGGGAAGCGGAAAGCGAAGACGGCAAGGAAAAGGTGTTCTCGGTCGAATCGGACAAGATCGACGAGCTCACCGTGAAGTCGGAATCCGGCGACCAGACAACCCTGAAGAAAACCGGAACCGACTGGCAGATCGTGCAGCCCGCCGCGTTTCAGCCAGACAGCGCGGAGGTCTCGAACATCACGACCAACCTCGCCAGCCTCGAGAGGCAGCGGGTGATCGACGAGAATCCGGCGGACATCGCCGAGTACGGCCTGGCCAAGCCGCGCATCGAGATCGGCGTGAAGTCGGCCGGACAGGAGAAGAAGCTCCTCATCGGCCGGAAGACGCCGCCGGGGACGGACCTCTACGCCAAGCTCGCCGACTCGCCGCGCGTGTTCCTGATTTCCTCGTTCCTGGATTCCACGTTCAACAAGACCACGTTCGATCTGCGCGACAAGACGGTCCTGAAGCTGGATCGCGACAAGATCGACGCGCTGACGATTACCGTGCCGGCGCACACCGTCCGCGTCGCGAAGCGCGACGGCGAGTGGCGGCTGGCCGCGCCGCTCGACGCCCGCGCCGATTTCACGACGGTTGACGGCCTCGTCAGCCGCATCAACGGGGTGCAGATGAAGTCGATCGCCTCCGCCGAGCCAGCGGGCCTCGCGGAGTACGGGCTCGACAAGCCCGCCGCCACCCTGGTGGTTGGCTCCGGGTCCTCGCAGGCGACGCTGCTGGTCGGGACGCAGGCAGGCCCAGGCCTCGTGTTCGCGAAGGACCAGGCACGTCCGATGGTGATGCGGCTCGATTCGTCGTTCCTCGACGAGTTGAAGAAAGAGCCCGCCGACTTCCGGCAGAAAGATCTGTTCGATGCGCGCGCCTTCAACGCGACCGGCCTCGAGATTGTCAGGAAGGGCCAGACGCTCGCGTTCGAGAAGACGAAGGTGAAGAACAAGGAAGGGCAGGAAGAGGAGAAATGGCGACAGACCGCGCCATCGGCGCAGGACGTCGATCAGCCGAAGATCGACAGCCTCCTTTCTGCGGTCACGCAGTCGCGCGCGGCAAGCTTCGTCAATGCGACGGATTCGACGGCGAAGACAGGCCTCGACTCCCCTGAGCTCACCGTCACGGTGAAATCCGGCCAGGGCCGCCAGGAAACCGTTCGCTTCGCCAAGGCGGGCACGGATTCGTTCGCCTCGCGCACCGGCGAGCCGGGGGCCGCCAAGCTCGAGGCGAACACCATCGACAACATCACCAAGGCGCTCGACGACGTCCAGAAGCCCGCTGGAAAGGATTCGGGCAGCGATTGAGCCGTTCCGCCGCACTCTGCGCCGGTGTTCTGATAACGATTCTGTGCGCGGCGCCCGCTGTTGAAACCAGCAGCGGACGCGAGGCCGCCGTCCGCGAACTGCGGGCAAATCTCTCCAAGGTATTCAACGCGCCGATCATGGCGCGCGGCGTCTGGGCGGTCGACGTGCGATCGCTCGACACCGGCGAGCGCCTGTTCGAGTTGAACTCCGGCAAGCTGATGATGCCGGCGTCCAACATGAAGGTGGTGACGCTCGCGACCGCCGCCGAGAATCTCGGCTGGGACTACCGCTTCACCACGACGCTCGAAACCTCCGCTCCGATCGAAAACGGCGCGCTGATGGGCGACCTCGTCATCCGCGGCACCGGCGACCCGACGCTGAACACGAGGCAGGGACGCGGGGCAGCGGTGCTCGCCGAGTGGGCCGGCATCCTGCGCGCCGCCGGCATCCAGGAGATCCGCGGCCGCATCATCGGCGACGATCAAGCCTTCGACGACGAAGGGCTCGGCGACGGATGGTCGTGGGATTACCTGCAGTTCGGCTACGCAGCCCCGGTTGGCGCGCTTCAGTTCAACGAGGACGTCGCAGCGCTCACCATCGCGCCCGGTCCCCGCCCCGGCGACCCCGCTGTCGTCTCGCTCGCGCCGGGCTCGGGGCTCGAGGTCGTCAATCGCGCCATGACGGCTGGCGAAGAAACATCCGAGACGATCGACTTCCGCCGCCAGCTGTTCCGGCCGACGCTCGAGATCACCGGCGCCATTCCGGCAGGCAGCACTCCCGTCACCCGCAACGTGACGGTGGTCAATCCGACGATCTACTTCGCGCAGTCGGTCAAGGATGCGTTCGTCGCGGCAGGGATTCGCGTAACGGGCGAGGCAGCCGACCTGGACGATATCGCCGTCCAGGACGGGCCTGTGGGAACGAGCGAGCGCTCAGGTTCCACCTCGTCACCGCCCCTGCGCGAGATCGCAACCGTGCTGATGAAGGTGAGCCAGAATCTCTACGCCGAGACGTTCGTGAAAGCGCTCGGCGCGTCGGCCGGCGAAGTGGGCACGACCGCGGCCGGCAGGCGGCTGATGCGGAAGACGCTCACCGCCTGGGGCATTCCCGAAGACGCTTACGTGATCTCCGACGGCTCGGGGTTGTCGCGCTCCAACTACGTCAGCGCTGAAATGATCACCGCGATCCTCGCGCGCATGTATCGCGATCCACATCACCGCGACGAGTTCGCCGCGACGCTGCCAATTGCCGGCAAGGACGGAACGATCGCGTCGCGGATGCGACGGACGCTCGCCGAGGGAAACGCCACGGCCAAGACCGGCTCGATTGCGAACGTGCGCTCGCTGTCCGGATACGTACACACCAAGGACGGCGAAACGCTCGTCTTCTCGATCATCGCCAACGACTTCGTGATCCCGGCGGCAACCGTGAACTGGATTGCCGACCTCGCGGTCGAGATTCTCGCGACCTTCACGCGCCGCTGAGGATCGATCGGGCGAACGCGATCATCTCCGGCCCGGAACCATTCAAGCCGCCGCCCTGGGACAACTCGGGACGTCCGCCGCCCTTCCCGCCGAAGCGGGCGACCAGCTGCCTCAAGAGCCCGGCCGAGTCGATCGTCAGATCGGCCGATCGCGCCGTGACGACTGCCGCCGGCGCCGGCATCCCGAACAGGATCGCGACATGCCCGGGGCGTTCGACGATGTGCGACGCGATCAGCTTGAGGCTGTTCGCATCCCATCCCTCGAGGCTGGCGGCGACGAGCGCGACCGCGCCGGCGCTCTCCGCATTCGACGCGAGTTCCGCAGCTTCGACCGACGCGACCTTCGCCTGAAGATCCTTGTTGCGGCGCTTGAGCTCGCGCCCCTCGCCCTGCAGCCGCTCGATCGCGGAAGGCACTTCGGCAGGAAGCACCGAGAACAACCGCGTGCATTCAGCCATGCTGTCGCGGAACGCGCGAAAGCCGCTGAGCGCACGTCCGCCGCACTTGAACTCCACGCGGCTGCCGCCGCGAAAACGCTCCCACCCCGAGACGGCAATGATGCCGATCGCGCCCGTGCGCGCGACGTGCGTGCCGCCGCAGGCCGAGAGGTCGAAGTTCTCGACGTCGATGAGCCTCAGCTCTCCGCCCCGCAGCGGTTCTTTTCGAAGCGGCATCCGGGCGGCTTCCTCGGCGCTCACGAACCGAATGGCGACGGGACGATCCTCCCAGACCACGCGGTTCGCTTCGATCTCCGCCCGGTCGATCGCCTCGCGAGAGACTTCCTTCGCCAGGTCGATCGTGGCGGATGCGGTCCCAAGGTGGAAGCTGACCGTCCGGGCGCCGGCGAACCGATCGAACGCCGCAGAGAGCACGTGCTGGCCGGTATGCTGCTGCATGTGATCGAATCGGCGCTCCCAGTCGATCAGGCCCCGCACGCTTCCTGACGGCGCCGCCCCCTCGAACACGTGAAGAATCGATCCATCGTCCCGATCGACGACGTCGACGATGCGCGCGTCGCCGAGCGTGCCGGTATCGAACGGCTGGCCTCCCGATGTCGGATAGAAGGCGGTGCGATCGAGCACGGCGGCCTGGCGGCCATCGTCTACCGGGTCGATCGACACGACGCGCGCGTCGAACTCGGCAAGGTAGGGCTGGGTGTAATAGATACGCTCGGTCACGAGACGCGGGCTCCCACAAGAGGATCGACGACGCCGGCTTCCTCGAAGCCGCGGGCGCGCAGCACGCAGCTGTCGCAGCGTCCGCACGGCCGGCCGTCCGGCAGTGGATCGTAGCAGCTGTGCGTCAGGCCGTAGTCGAGGCCCAGCGCCGTACCCTGTCGCACGATGTCCGCCTTGGACATGCGGAGGAGCGGCGCGCGGACGGTCAGCGGACGCCCCCCGACACCCGCCTGCGTCGCGAGCGCGGCAAGCCGTTCGAACGCCTCGATGTACTCCGGGCGGCAATCGGGGTAGCCGGAATAATCCACGGCGTTCACGCCGAGGACAATCGTGCCGGCGCCGAGCACCTCCGCCCACGCCATCGCGAGAGAAAGAAAGATCGTGTTGCGCGCCGGCACGTAGGTCGAGGGAATCTCGCGCGAGCCCTCACCGTCGAGCAGGCGATCCTTTGGGATTTCCCCGTCGCCGACGAGCGCGGATCCGCCGAACGCGGCAAGGTTGACGTCCAGCTCGATGTGCCTCGTGACCTTCAGCGCTTTCCCCACCGCGCGGGCCGCGGCAACCTCGCGTTCGTGCACCTGACCGTAACGAATCGTCAGCGCGTAGAGCTCGAGTCCCGCCGCGCGGGTCATCGCCGCGGCGGTGTAGGAGTCGAGGCCGCCGCTCAAGAGAACTACTGCCTTTAGCACAGCCGCCCTCGCACGTCGCACGTGACAAGCCGCACGTCGCACGTGAGCACGTCGGACGTCGCACGTGTCAGGGATCTAGACTCCACGCGTGTCCGGGCTCCAGATGTACTTATGTGCCTGAAGCTGCAGCCTGACGGGCAGCCGGTCCGCGAGAATCCACTCGGCGAGCTGTTTGGGATCCAACACACCGTGAACCGGCGAAAACAGCACCGCGCGGCAGCGCTCCGGAAGGCTGTGGCGGGCGACGACGTCGGATGCGTAGTCGTAGTCGGCGCGATCCTGGATGACGAACTTTACTTCGTCGCGTGCGGTCAGCATGTCGAGGTTGGGCCAGTGGTTGTTCGCCGACTCCCCGCTGGCCGGACACTTGACGTCGACGATGCGGGCGACCCCCGCGGGGACGTTTTCGATGCTGCGATGCCCGCCGGTTTCGAGCAGCACCTCGTGCCCCTCGTCCAGGAGCCGCTGCATGAGCGGATAGACGTCCGCCTGCAGGAGGGGCTCGCCGCCCGTGATCTCGACCGTGGGACAGCCGTAAGCGCGGACGCGTTCGAGGACCTCGTCGAGCTCCATTTTCCGCCCCTCGGTGAAGGCGTAGGCGGTATCGCACCAGGTGCAGCGCAGGTCGCAGGCCGTCAGGCGGACGAAGACACAGGGGCGTCCCGCGTGGGTCGACTCGCCCTGGATCGAATGGAAGATCTCGTTGATGGTAAGCATTGGTCCGCGCGTAATCCTCTATTCTAAAATATCCAGATGCCGAGGACAGTCTTCTACTGGAAGCCCACCTGAACCACGTGCCGCAACGCCAGAAGTTTTCTGGACAAGCAGAAAGTGGACGTGGAGGAACGCGATATCAACAAAACGCCGCCGGATCGGGCGTTCCTGGAGAAGCACGTCGACAAGGACAGCTTCCTCGACTTCGTCAGCACCCGCAGCCCGGTGTTCAAACAGCGCGCGCTGCCGCGATCGAAGAAAGAAGCCATCGACTTGATGGTCGAGCAGCCGAACCTGATCAGGCGTCCGGTGCTCGTGCGCGGTGCCCAGGTGATCTTCGGGTTCGACAAGGACGCTTACGCGAAGCTTTGATGCCATGAGTGACATCCGGATCGGCACGTCGGGCTGGAGCTATCCGTCAGGCGACGGAACGTGGAACGGCATCTTCTATCCCGCCAAAGGCAACGCGGGGAAGCGCGGGAAAGGCAAGTTCGACGAGCTGGCGTTCTACGCCGAGCATTTCGATACCGTCGAGATCAACTCGACGTTCTACCGGATTCCGGCGCCGGCCACCGCGGCCAGCTGGGCGAAGCGCACGCCGCGGGACTTCGAGTTCTCGCTCAAGCTGTTTCAGAAGTTCACCCATCCGGAAATGTTCGAGAAGGCCACCGGCGCCGACGCGTGGAGCCTCGGCCAGCGGGACGTCGACGAGTTCCGCGCCGCCATCGATCCGCTCGCCGCCGCGAACAAGCTCGGCGCGCTGCTCGCGCAGTTTCCGGCGAGCTTCAAGAACGAGCCGGATACGCGCGGATATCTCGAGTGGCTGCTCGAGCGGTTCCGCGAGTACATGATCGCGGTCGAACTGCGGCACCGCAGCTGGAGCGACGATCCGATGCCGACGCTCGAGCTGCTCGACGCGCACGGCGCGGCACTGGACGCAGATCGACGAGCCGAAGTTCCGGTTCTCGATCCGCCAGAACCTGCTGCCGAACGTCCGGACCTTCTACTATCTGCGCCTGCACGGGCGAAACGCGAAGCAGTGGTGGAAGCACGAGAAGTCCGAGGATCGCTACAACTATCTGTATTCAGCCGAGGAGCTGGAGCCGTTTGCGGAAGCGGCTGAAACCGCGTCGCGCGCGGTGAAGAAGGCCTACCTCTACGCCAACAATCATTTCTCGGCGAAGTCGGTGGCGAACGCGGCGATTCTCAAGCACCAGCTCGGGCAGGATCTCGAAGGCGAGTATCCGGAGGAGTTCGTCGAACGCTATCCCGATCTCAAGGACAAGGTGAAGGTGCTGCCGTCGCTCATTCCTTCACGGAAGCCTTCTTGAGGACGTCGGCCTTCTGCAGCTTGGCGGCGACGTCCATCCCCTTGATGACCTGTCCGAAGACGGTGTACTTTCCGTTCAGCTCGGGCGCATTTCGCAGCGTGATGTAGAACTGGCTGTCGGCATCCTTGGCGGATCCCGAGTGGCCCATCCCATCGCGCCGCGAAGGTGGGTGCGCTTCTTGGTGATCTCCGCGACGCCGATTGGCTTGCCGCTCCCCGATCGTCCCCACCATTCCTGCAGCGTCATGTTGCGCGACTGCGGATCGCCGACCTGCACGACGAAGTTCGGCTCCGCGCGGTGAAAGCGCTGGCCGTTGTAGAACCCGCGCTTCACGAGCCCCACGATCTGCGCGACGGTCTTGGGCGCTTCCTCCGGATACGTCTCGAACTCGATCACGCCCTTGACGGTCTCGAGCACGATCACCGGACCCGCGCCGGGCGAGGTCTGCGAGACGCGCGATCGGCGCAGATGCCAACGAAACGCGGATTGGCACGGATCAACGAAACGCGGATTGGCACGGATTCCAACGGGACGCGGATTGGCGCGGATATCACGAGCACCGGTGCTGACAGGAGCGCTACGAGGAACGGCACGCATCTCATGGTTTGCCCACCTTTGTGACGCCGATTCTCGGACAGAGATCGGCAATCACGCAAGACCCGCAGAGCGGATACACCGGACGGCACACGTTCTGGCCCCAGGTGACCAGATACAGGTTGATGATCGGCCACCACCGGCGCGCCGCCGCGGCATACAAGGCGTGCTCCGTCTGCTCGGGCGTCCGCGTCTCGACCCAGCCGAGGCGGTTGGAGATCCTGTGCACGTGCGTGTCGACGCAGATGTTCGACGCGGCTGCGATGCGCCAGAATCAGCACCAGATTCGCGGTCTTGCGCCCGACACCGGGCAGCGTAAGCAGCTCCTCCATCGTTCCCGGCACCCGGCCGCCGAACTGCGTCATGATCTGCTCGCACGTCTCCTTCACGTGGACGGCCTTGTTCCTGTAGAAGCTCACCGGATAGATCAGGCGCTCGATCTCCTTCACGCTCAGCTTCGCCATCGTCCGCGGCGTTCGCGCGACGCGAAAGAGGCGCCTCGACGCCTCGGCGGTGACCGGATCGCGGGTCTGCGCCGAGAGCATCGTCGCGATGAGCACCTGGAACGGATCTTCCTGCTGCTCCTCCGCGATCTTCTCGACCGCCGGCTCGTCGAGGCCGTCAATCGCACGACCGAGTCGGCGCATCACGCGTGCGATCCGGCTGGCGGACCACGCTGTGCTACTTCATACAGGGGTCAGGGCTGTCTCGCCGGCCAGAACCGCGATCACGTTCCTGACTGCGAGGTCCGCCATCGCCGTTCGCGTCTCCCGGGTGGCGCTGCCGAGGTGCGGCGCCAGCACGACGTTTTCGAGACCGATCAGCGATGGATGAACCGCCGGTTCGCGCTCGAAGACGTCAGCGCCGCGCCCGCGATCAACCGCTCTTTGAGCGCCCAGCCGAGCCGCTTCTTCGTCGACGACGGCGCCGCGGGCGGTATTCACCAGGATCGCCGACCGCTTCATCCTCGCCAGCTCCCGCCGATCGATCATTTTCGTTGTCGCCGTCGTCTGCGGCACGTGGATGCTGACGACGTCCGAGCTGATGAGCAGTTCGTCGAGCGAAAGCTCGTCTCGTTGGGCAGGCCGGCCCTGGCGTGCAGCAAACACCGCGTTCATCCCGAACGCCGGCGCTTTCTCCGCGACCGCCTTGCCGATCCGGCCTCGGCCGATGATCCCCAGCTGCTTTCCCTTCAGCTCCGAGCCGAGCATGAAGTCCAGCGCCCAGCCCTTCCAGCCGCCGCGGCGCACCAGCCTGTCGGCCTCGGCAACGCGGCGCGCGGCGGACAGGATCAGCGCCCACGTGAACTCGGCGACGGCATTGGTCAGCACGTCGGGCGTGTTCGTCACGACGATCCCGCGGCGCTTCGCATGCAGCGACATCGATGTTGTCGTAGCCGACGGCAACGTTCGCGATGATCGACAGGCTGCTTCCCGCGTCGATCACATCGGCGGTGAGGCGGTCCGTCAGCATGCTGATGAGCGCGCGCTTGCCGGCGAGCCGGCGGACGAGCTCGTCTGGCGGTATCGGCGAAGGACCGTCGTAGAGATCGACGCTGCAGGCCGATTCCAGGGGGAGGACGAGAAGGAATGCGGCGGGTGAGAAGAACGATGCCACGATGACTCGCTTCAGTCGAATCCGATCAGATCAACCTCAGTGCCCGTGCGACTCGCAGTAGCCACAGTGATTGCACTGAACCGCCGGCTCGATGAGGCACGGGCCGTCCGACTTCGGAAGGTTGTAGCGGTAGTTGCTTGCGTCGGCGACGAAGCGCAGCGGCGACGCGCCGCCAGCGGCGGACTCACCGCCTCCGAGATGGCGGCTCAAAGCTTCCCGCACGAGCTCGCGCAGCGCCTGTTCGTCCATCAGTCGTCCTCGAGTGGCTGACAATCCACGCTGTCGACGATGCCGATGATCGCCGCGTCGACCGCCGCGGCCTTGCGGCCCAGCGCATCCCCCGCGGCCTTGCCCTCGATCACGACGAGCACCTTTTCGCCCACGCCGGCGCCGACGGAGTCGATGGCGAGCAGCGCCACGCCGCGCGGCTCGTCCTGAAGCGTCAGCGGCTGCACCAGCAGGAGCTTCGCTCCTTCGAGCTTGCGGTTCTTCTGCGTGGAGACCACCGTGCCAACGACTCGAGCTATCTGCACAGCGTTACGCCAGGTCCCAGTGATCGACGATTCCAACGATCGTCGCATCGGTCGGCGGTTCCGATGGATAGAACGGAAACGCCGCTTCACGGCCGCGGACGAAGAACACGTGCTCGCCGACGCCGGCGCCGACGGAATCGGTTGCCACCAGCGTTCGGCCGACGTCGGAACCATCCGCGGCGATCGGCTGCACCACCAGCAGCTTCGAGCCGATCAGGTTCGCGTCCTTGATCGTGGCGACGACTTCGCCGAGCACGCGGGCCAGCTGCATGTCAGCGGGCGTCCTCTCGAACTTCCACGGTATCGACGATGCCGACGATGGCGGCGTCGACGGGGCAATCTTTCAGACCTGAGGCCATCCGCGCCGAGCTGCCGCTGACGATGAGGACCGTCTCGCCGACGCCGGCGTCAACGGTATCCACGGCCACCAGATAGGTGCCTTCGGGCTTGCCTCGCGGGTCCATCGGCCTCGCCACGAGCAGCTTGCTGCTCACCAGCCGCTCGTCCTTTCGTGTGGCGACGACGGTGCCCACGATCTTTGCGAGGATCATTTCGCGTTCGCGGTCGCCTTTCCGATGGGGAGCGCATCCTCGAGATTCGCGTGCGGCCGCGGAATCACGTGGACCGACACGAGCTCGCCGACGCGCCGAGCCGCCGCGGCGCCCGCATCGGTGGCCGCCTTCACGGCCGCCACGTCGCCGCGTACGATGGCGGTAACGTAGCCGGCGCCGATCTTCTCCCATCCGACCAGCGTTACCTTGGCGGCCTTGACCATGGCGTCCGCCGCTTCGATCATCGCGACGAGGCCTTTGGTCTCGACCATCCCCAGCGCCTCACCCATTTATGCCTCCTCAGCTTCAGCTACAGCTATCAGCTACAGCCATCAGCTAGCTTCAGCTTTCAGCTTATTTCAGATTCCTGACCGCGTCCTCAATCAATGCCGTGAGCTCGCGGTATGTTAGCCGAATTTCCTCGTCCGGTCCTACGGAACCGGCGCCGCCGCGCGCCGGATCGCGAACGAGACGCTGGCCGGAGGGCGCCTCCGGCGCGTGCACGATCTGGCAATCGGCGCCTTCGACCCCGTCCGGCTCCGGACAGATCGGCGCCGGCGAGGCGATGCCGTACATGCCGCGCAGGCCCTGCAGCCGGAACACTTCGTCGCGCGAGAGCAGCCGCTCGCCGCCGAGCATGCGGGCGACGAGACTGATCTTGGCGAAGTGTTCGATCGTCTCCATCTTGTAATACGCGGCGAACAGGTCGGCGCCGAGCGTCAGCGCGCCGTGGTTCGCGAGCAGCATGCCGTCGTGCGCCTTCACGTACTTCCGCACCGCTTCGGGCAGCTCCCGCGTGGACGGCGTCGCGTACTCCGCAATCGGCACGCTGCCGAGCGTCGTCACCACTTCGGCCAGCACCGCGCGGTCGAGCGGGATCCCCGCCACGGCAAAACCGGTGGCGATCGGCGGATGCGCGTGCACGACCGCCTGCACGTCCGGCCGCTGACGGTAGACCTCGAGATGCATCTGCATCTCCGACGACGGGTCGCGATCGCCGGCGAGCTTCACCCCGTCGAGATCGGTGATGCACATCATCGCCGGATCCATGAAGCCCTTGCAGACGCTCTTCGGCGTCATCAGCAGCCGCCTGTCGTCGAGCCGGACGCTGATGTTGCCGTCGTTGGACGCGGTATAGCCGCGCGCGTACAGGCGCCGGCCGACTTCGACGATATCGGCGCGCAGTTGCTGCTCGTTACGCACGCTCAGCGTTTCTCCCACTTGTCACGGCAGCGTTCCGAACAGAAATATGCCGTCTCGCCAGCCGCGCGCGCGACGAGCGCCTTTCCGGGCGCCACGTAAACGCCGCAGATCGGATCGCGAACGAGCTTCACGGCCTGCGGCGCGTTCGATCCAATCTCTCCGTATCCCGCGCCTTCGAACACGCCGCGCAGCAGACGCCACAGCGCCCGCACGACGACGAGGACGAGGATGACGCGGAGCAGCCAGCTCACGGGACTACTCCTGCGATGCGGGAGGCTTGGGCGCCGGGGCCGAGCCGCCGATGTCGGGATGCGCATTGCGAAGGCCGTCGAGCGCCTGCCGGGCGGCCCGCGCTTCGGGCGAATTCGGCGCCACTTCGATCACGCGCTGCCACGCTTTCGCGGCGCCTTCGAGATCCTGCTTGCCGAACGCCCGGACGACCCCGACGTTGAGCAGGGTCTTCGAGTGCTTCGGATCGAGCTCGAGCGAACGGTCGAACTGCGCGAGCGCCTTGTCCGGCTGGTTCATGTAGTAGTACGCGATGCCGAGATCGGTGCTCACGTCCGGATCGCGCGGCTCGATCCTGAGCGCATCCTCGTACCACTTGACGGCTTCGGGAAACCGGCCGGCGTCGAAGTACATGTTGCCGAGCTGCACGCGGGTCGCCGCATCACGCGGATTCTGCTCGGCGCTGGCGCGCAGCGAAGCCGCCCGAGACTCGTCGAGCGGAACCGTCGTATCAGTCTGGCCGGACGGCGCCGGCGCCGCCTGCTGTTCCGCGACCGTCGGCGGGGCGAGGGCCGGCGACCTGCTGGCTGCCGATGATCCAGCCGACGATGAGGCCAAAAAAGACGCCGGCTACGCCGAAAAGAATCGATTCTCTGGGCACGGGGAACTCAGATCAGCATAACTCAGGAACCGCGGGACCGGGGACCAGGGGCCAGCAGGTCGGGGGCCGTGAGATCACCCCGCGACCGCGGCCAGATAATCGCGCACGGCCCGGTCGAGGCCGACGAACAGCGCATGGCTGATCAGCGCGTGGCCGATTGAGACTTCGTCCAGGTGCGGCAGCGTGCGGAACAGCGTCAGGTTCTCGAGGTCGAGATCGTGGCCGGCGTTGATGCCGAGGCCCAGCTCGTGCGCCAGCTCGGCCGCGGCGACGTACTGCCGGAAGCTCGCGGTCGCGGCGTCGCCGCCCGCTTCGAACGCGCGCGCAAACGGCTCGGTGTAGAGCTCGATCCGCGCCGCGCCAAGCGACGCCGCCCAGCGGATGGCCGCGGGATCGGGATCGACGAACATGCTGACGCGGATGCCGCGGTCCTGCAGGTCGCTGACGAGGTGCCGCATCTCCGCCACCGGCGTGTCCGGGGGCCAGCCCGCATGGCTCGTGATCTCGCCGGGACGGACGGGCACGAGCGTGCACTGGTGCGGACGCACGTCGCGCACGGCCTCCATCAAGTCCGGCCGCGGATCCCCTTCGATGTTGAACTCGACGTGAGGCGCGCTGGCGCCGAGCTCGTTCGCGATCTCGTGGACATCCGCCATGGTGATGTGGCGGGCGTCGGCGCGCGGGTGCACGGTGATGCCGGGCGATCCGCTCGCGACGGTCACCCGCACGGCCTCGATGACGCTCGGGATGCGGCCGCCGCGCGAGTTGCGGACGGTCGCAATCTTGTTGACGTTCACGCTCAGCCGGACACCGGTAGCCACGTCAGCCCAGATGCTCCTTGACGGTGCCGGCGATCTCCGCCGCCCATCCCTGGATCTCGTGCTGGTTCCGTCCCTCGAGCATGACCCGCAGCAGCGGCTCGGTGCCCGAATACCGGACCAGCAGCCGTCCGTGTCCGCTCAATCGCTGTTCGACGCGGTCCATGGCCGCCGCAATCTCGGGGATCGACCGCAGCTCTTTCTTCTCCCGCACGCGGACGTTGACCAGCACCTGCGGATACGTCACGAGCTGATCGGCAAGCGCGGAAAGCTCCTGGCCGGTTTCGGCCATCACCCGCAGAACGTTGAGCGCCGTGGCGATGCCGTCGCCGGTATAGAGGTGGTCCGAGAAGATGATGTGCCCCGACTGCTCTCCGCCGATCGACAGCTGCGCTTGAGCATCTCCTCCATCACGTACTTGTCGCCGACCGGACAGCGGACGAGATCGATCGCGCTCTCGCGCAGCGCGATCTCGAGGCCGATGTTGCTCATGACCGTCGCCACGATCGCGTCGCCGGCCAGCCGCCCCTGCGACTTCATGTGCCGTCCGCACATCAGCAGCACCGCGTCGCCGTCGACGATCCTGCCCAATCCGTCGACGAAGATCGCGCGATCGCCGTCGCCGTCGAACGCCACGCCCATCCGGCAGCGATGCTCGGTCACCGCGCGCGCCAGCAGTGCCGGATGTGTCGAGCCGCACTCCAGGTTGATGTTCCGGCCGTCCGGCGCGGCGCCGAGCAGGACGACATCGAATCCGAGCTCGCGAAACAGCCTCGGCGCGACAGTGGTCGTCGCCCCGTTGGCCGTGTCGACCGCGATGCGGAACGCGCCGAGTGCCTCCGGCGCGGGCAGCGCCAGGCGCGCGTGCGCGATATAGGCATCGACGACGTCGAGGCGCTCGATTTTCGGAAACGCGGACGGCGGCACCGTCCAGTCGTCGCGCGCGACGATTGCCTCGACTTCCCGTTCGAGCTGCTCGGTGAATTTTTCCCCTTTGCCCGAGAACACCTTGATGCCGTTGTCGGCGAACGGATTGTGCGACGCCGAGATGACGATGCCGGCGTCGAAGGCCATCTCGCGCGTCACGTAGGCGACGGCAGGCGTCGGGACCACGCCGGCGCTCGTGACCGACGCGCCAGCGGATGTGGCGCCACGCGCGAGCTCCTGCTCGATCCAGTCGCCCGACTCGCGGGTGTCGCGCCCGACGATGAACCGCAGGCCTGTCGAGGCGCCCTGCCCTGAGCCTGTCGAAGGGTGAGACATCGCCCGCACCAGCGCGGCGCCGAGCCGCGCAATCGTCGTGCGATCGAGGGGATATTTCCCCGCGGTGCCGCGGACACCGTCAGTACCCGAACAGCTGGTTGGACATTCGAAAGCCGGATGGTTACCTCGACTACGGCGGGCTTGATTGCGCTGACGCCGAATGCTTCTGAAGGATCGACCTGAACGCGGAGATTGTACCGGCCGGGTCCGAGGCCGGCAAGATCCACGAAGGCCTGAATGGTATCCGGCCCGATGGTGTCGAGCGCATCCTGCTGGCCGCGGACCTGGACCTCCGTGAGCGACGGCGCGATGCTCGCGCGCATGCCGTTGCCGAGATTCCGCCACCGCACCGGGACGCGCGCGTGCCGTTCGACGGGCGCCGGCAGGATCTCGACGACCACCGTCGCGCGCTGAGGCTCGCACCAGCCGGACGGCGGAATCCGAGACGCCAACCGTCACGACGTCGCGCAGCCGCTCGCGCTCGCCGCCCACCGATAGCGTCTCCGTCGTCGCCTCCGCCAGCTTCCTGACGCGGCTCTCGGGACCGATCACGCGGACTGTCGCCGGCTCTGCCGTGATCCGCCCCACCACGAAGCCGGGCGCCGGTTCGCCCTCGAGCGCCGGCACGACCGGCAGCGTCCGGATGCTCGACTTCTCGAGTTCGACCGCAAGCGTCGAGGGCACGATCTGCGCGACCTGCACACCGTAGGGGACCTTGACCTGATCGGTGCGCAGGGGAAACAGCCTGGATCCCGGCCGCGCGTTCGACAGATCGAGAACGGCGATCACCTCGCCGACGTCGAGGCGGCTGAGCAGCGGCGACGATCCGCGGACGAGCACGTCGACCGACAGCGGCGGATCACCGACGATCTCGAGATCCTCCGGCTTCTGGGTCATCTCGAGCGGCACCCTCATGGCACGCTCGACGACCTGCTCGCCGGCAACGGTCAGCCACAGCAGCGTCGCCACCGCGATCGCGAGGACCTTCAGGCCCAGATGTCGAAAAGGGTGATACGCCATCAGGCCTCGTAGCGGACTTGCGTCTTCCTGCTCAACGGCCGGCGATGCGAGATCAGCGTGTGCAGCCGCTCCCGCAATTGATCCGCGGTGAGGTCGCGCTCGAGGCCGCCGTCGAGGGCGAGCCCGATCTGCCCACGCTCCTCCGACACCACGACCGCGACCGCGTCGCTCTCTTCGGTGAGGCCGATGGCGGCGCGATGCCGCGTGCCCAGCTCCCGGCTGATTCTCGGATTCACGGTCAGCGGCAGGAAGCAGGCGGCTGCCGCCACGCGGTCCTCCTGCAGGATCACGGCGCCGTCGTGCAGCGGCGAGCCGGGCTGGAAGATGGTGACAAGCAGGTCGTAGGTCATCTCGGCGTCGAGCGGGATGCCGCTCTCGATGTAGTTCCGCAAGCCGATCTCCCGCTCGATGGCGATGATGGCTCCCTTCTTCTGCGCCGCGAGCATCGTCGCGGCGACGATCACCTCTTCGATCGTCTCGTCGGACTCCTGCTTCGTGAAGTAGCGGAAGAACGGCGCCTGCCCGAAATGCGCGAGCGCGCGCCTGATGTCGGACTGGAAGATGACGATCGCGGCAAACACGACGTACACCAGCATGTTGCGGATCAGCCAGTTCAGCGTCTGCAACGGGGCCAGGCTGGAGACGTAGAACAGCGCGACGACGAGCAGCGACCCGACCGCCATCTGGACCGCCCGCGTTCCTCTGATGAGCTTGAGGAACTCGTAGATCAGGATGGAGACGATCGCTATGTCGAGCAGATCCCACCAGCCGGCCGGCGGCCGATACCGGATCAGGCTGTTCAGAAACTCAGGCATCGCAGGGGTAGCTTAACAAAAGGTGCCAAGGTGCCGGGTGCCAGGTACGGTGCCAGGTGCCAAGTGCTAGGTGCTTGACCTGATTCGATCGGCGACCCGCACGACATCCACCATCTCCCTGACGCCATGTACGCGGACGATATGCGCGCCGAGGAGGACGCTGGCGGTGACGGCCGCGGCGGTGCCCCACTCGCGGTCGGGGGGCAGCCGCTCCCCGAGAGCGACCTTGAGAAACGACTTGCGGGATGGGCCGCTCAGAATCGGGCGGCCGAGGGCGTCGAGCGCGGGGAGGCGGCGCAGCACCTCGAAGCTGTGCTCGGCCCGCTTCGCGAAGCCGAACCCGGGATCGAGGATGATCGCGTCTTCGCGCACTCCCTCGGCGACGGCCCTGCCGATTGCGCCGCGCAGCTCCTCGCCGACCTCGCGGACGACATCGTCATAGACCGCAAGCTCGTACATCTCGCGCGAGCGGCCGCGGGTGTGCATCAGCACGAGCGCCGCGCCGGTGTCCGCCGCCACCTGCCCGAGCGCCCTGTCGTATAGCAGCCCGCTGACGTCGTTGATGATCGTCGCGCCGCGCGCGACGGCTTCCCGCGCCACTTCCGACTTGTAGGTGTCGATCGAGATCAGGGCGACGCCGTGCGCGGCCAGCCCCTCGACGACCGGCAGGACGCGCCGCATTTCGTCGGCGGCCGGCAGGCGGTCGGCGCCGGGACGCGTGGACTCGCCGCCCACGTCCAGGATGTCCGCGCCGTCCTCGATCATCCTGAGTCCATCGTCCACCGCGCGCTTCGGATCGAGCCGCAGGCCGCCGTCCGAGAACGAATCAGGCGTGATGTTGAGGATCCCCATGACCAGCGTGCGAGCGCCGAGTTCGAGCGTTCGTCCGCCCGGAAGGGGGACACGGTATGCGGCGCGCTCCGGCCAGGAAAAATGAAAAAGGGACAAGGGATGCATTATCCCTTGTCCCTTCGAGGTTGTCGCGCTGACGTGCGCGGCGCTATTCCTGCGTCGCCGGCTTGTGCAGCGGCGGAATCGGCGGAACGAGCGAGCCGCGATCCTTCGACGGCCTCCGGGCCGCATCGTCCGGCACCGAAGGTGCCGCAGTGGCGGCCGGCTTGTGCTCCTCGAGCGGCTGGCCCGCGACGATCTTGCGGACCTGCTCGGCGTCCAGCACTTCGCGAAGGAGCAGCTCCTCGGCGATCTTGGCGAGCGCCGGGCGGTTCCCCTCGAGCACCTTCCGCGCCGAGATGTAGTTGGTCGTGACGATCTTCTTGATCTCCTGATCGATCCGGATCGCGGTGTCCTCGCTGTAGTCCTGGTGCTGCGCGATCTCGCGGCCGAGGAAGATCTGCTCTTCCTTCTTGCCGAAGGTCAGCGGACCCATCGCGTCGCTCATGCCGTACTCGCAGACCATCTTGCGCGCCATCTCGGTGGAGCGCTCGAGATCGTTGCCGGCGCCGGTCGTCATGCTGGCGAAGGTGATCTCTTCGGCGATGCGCCCGCCGAGCAGGATCGCGATCCAGTCGTTGAGATAATCGCGCGTGTAATTGTGCTTGTCGTCGACCGGCAGCTGCATCGTGACGCCCAGCGCCATCCCGCGCGGGATGATCGTGACCTTGTGCACCGGATCGGCGTGCGGCAGCAGAACGGCGAGAAGCGCGTGGCCGGCCTCGTGAACGGCGGTGACCTTCTTCTCCTCGTCGTTGATGATCATCGAGCGCCGCTCGGAGCCCATCAGGACCTTGTCCTTGGCGAACTCGAAGTCGAGCATGCGAACGACTTTCTGGTTATAACGCGCGGCGTTCAGCGCCGCTTCGTTGACCAGGTTGGCGAGATCCGCGCCGGAGAAGCCCGAGGTGCCGCGCGCCAGCACGTGAATGTTGACGTCGTCGGCAAGCGGGATCTTCTTGGTGTGGACCGCGAGGATGCCTTCGCGTCCCTTGACGTCAGGACGGTTCACCACGATCCGGCGATCGAAGCGCCCGGGGCGCAGCAGCGCGGGATCGAGAACGTCCGGACGGTTGGTCGCGGCAACGAGGATGACGCCTTCGTTCGACTCGAAGCCGTCCATCTCGACGAGCAGCTGGTTCAGCGTCTGCTCGCGCTCGTCGTGGCCGCCGCCGAGGCCGGCGCCGCGATGGCGGCCGACCGCGTCGATCTCGTCGATGAAGACGATGCACGGCGCGTTCTTCTTGCCCTGCTCGAAGAGATCGCGCACGCGCGAGGCGCCGACGCCGACGAACATCTCGACGAAGTCGGAGCCGCTGATCGAGAAGAACGGCACGTTGGCCTCACCCGCGACAGCGCGCGCGAGGAGCGTCTTGCCGGTTCCCGGGGGGCCCATGAGCAGCACGCCCTTGGGAATACGGCCGCCGAGCTTCTGGAACTTCTGCGGTTCCTTCAGGAACTCGATGATTTCCTGCAGCTCTTCCTTGGCCTCGTCCACGCCGGACACGTCCTTGAACGTGACCTTCTTCTGCGAGCTGGAGGAGAGCTTCGCGCGGCTCTTGCCGAACGACAGGGCCTTGTTCCCGCCGCTCTGCATCTGCCGCATGATGAAGATCCAGAACCCGATCATCAGCAGGATGGGCGCCCACGAGTAGAGCAGCGTCGCCCACGGACTTGCCGAGGCTTCCTCCGCCCTGATCTCGATGCCCCTGGTCCGCAGTTGATTGGCGAGCCCTTCGTACTGTTCCGGCGCGTACGTGCGGAACTGCTCGTTGCCGTCGCCGGCCGAGCCAAGGAGAGTGCCCTTTATCTTGTTGCCCGTGATCTCGACACTGACGACCTTGCCCTCGTCCACGCGGTCGAGGAAGGTCGAGAATGGGATCTCCGCGGGTGGTGTCCTAAACGTTTGGGAAAAGTTCCAGATCAGGTACTCCAACAACTACGAGCACCATCCAGAACAGCAGGCTCTTGAGGGTCGAATTCAACCTGGGCCTCCTAACCGCCTTGCTTTCAAGAATATCACGCCTTGTAAAGGCTCCGTGACCCGAAAATCCTCGGCCGCGGGATGCCCCACGACCCACACGATACGGTCCTCGCTATCCACAACGATCGGCAACAGATCCCGGTCTTCGCGGGCGACTTTCCGGTCGACCAGGAAATCCTGCAGCTTCTTGGTCCTGCCGGGCAGCCCCCGCGGGCTAAACCTGTCCCCCGGCTTCCGGGAGCGCACCGCCAGCGGCAGGGCGAGCCGATTTGCCTGGACGACGGCATCGAGCCAGGCCGCCGGGGTCGTCGCGGCCGCGGAACCGTCCGAATCCCCCGCCATCTGCGCCGAGATGGTCCAGCCCTGCGCGGCCAGAGTGACCTCTCCTGGTATAGACAACGGAAAACTGAAAGAGTTCGCGAACGCGCGAAACGGCTCGCGCACCAGCTCGATCTTCGCCCCCCTGCGAGCCGCCTGCTGCCCCGGTAAACTCACTGCACCCGAAGACGCCACGGCCATGTCGAGGATCGCCTCGACGTGGTCGAGCCCCACGAATCTGTCGGGAGCCAGAATAGAGAGCGCGATGCGGGCCAGCCGAGATGCCAGCGCAGGGTGCAGAGACGCCAGCGCCGCTGCATCGATTTCGACGGCGGCGACGCCATCGAAGTCTTTGCCGCGACCTGCCGGCTCGAACCGTTCCCGCGTCAGCGGGACCGTTTCGCCACTGCTATTTCTTAAGACGATCAAACCGGCAAAATCGATTGCTTCATTTTGCAGGCGGTCCTGATCTTGCCTGGCGAGCTCGGCCTCGCGGGCGAGAATCTCGACGATCGGTTCGCAAAACCCGCGCGCGATGAACGGAATCAGCTCGTGCCGGACGCGATTCCGCGGGATCGACACGTCGACGTTGGTCTCGTCCTCGCGAAACGGTTGAGCGCTCTCCGCCAGATAGCTGCGCAGCTCCTCGCGACGGATCTCGATCAGCGGCCTGACGACCCGTCCGGCGACCGGCAGCACACCCGCAAGGCCGCGAGTGCCGGCGCCGCGAATCAGCCGCAGCAGAAACGTCTCCGCCTGATCGTCGCGCGTGTGGCCGGTGGCGACGACGTCAGCCGCCAGCGACTCGCGAGCCCGTGCGAGGAACGCATAGCGGGCCTGCCGCGCGGCATCTTCAATCGACCGGTGCTGCTCCCGCGCCAGCTCGCGAATCGCGGCACGCTCGGACACGAACGGCACGCGCAGGCTCGCCGCCAGGCCACGACAGAACTCCTCGTCGGCATCGGCCGCCTCGCGCAGCGCGTGGTTCAGATGCGCAATTCCCGCGAGCTGCCAGCCGCCGCGCGCCTCGAGCTCGTGCACGAGCAGCGCCAGCGCGACCGAATCCGAGCCTCCCGACAGCGCGACGAGCACACGCCCGCCCGCCGGAATCATCCGGTGAGTCTGAACCGTGCGAAGTACGCGCTGCGGCAGAGACATGGCTTTCAAATTGTTAATTGCTAGTTGTTAATCAGCGATAACAAGCTTCTTCGGCGGACCGGACGGCTAGCGGCGGCGGACCAGCCGGCTAGCGGCGGCGGACTGGACGGCTTGCCGCAGAACCGGACGGCTTGCCACAAGCCGTCCGAGCCTTGAAAGAAGCTGGTTGCCCCTGATTAACAATTAGCAACTAACAATTACAGGACTTAGAAAGAGGATGGTGCCGGTGCAGGGACTTGAACCCCGGACAACGCGGATATGAGCCGCGTGCTCTAACCAACTGAGCTACACCGGCGGGAAACAAATATTCTACTACAGTGCATGCCATGCGAGAGCGCGCCAGCGCGAGACCCTTAATAGAGCGGGCCAGCGCGATGGCCTTGATGGACCGCGTGAGCGCGGTGACGGCCAAGATCGAGGGGTGGCTGAGCGACGCGCAGGGGCGCGCGCTCCTGGCGGCGGCCGCGGCGACGACGGGACGCGGCGCGATCGTCGAAATCGGGTCCTGGAAGGGGCGTTCGACGGTCTGGCTGGCGGAGGGCGCGCGGCTTGCGGGTCAGCGGGTGCACGCGATCGATCGCCACACGCAATCCCGCGAGGATCCGTCGGCCAACACGCTGGCTGAATTCCTGGCGAACATCGGCAAAGCCGGCGTCGCTGACGCCATTGACCCGCTGGTGATGTCGTCGGCAGAAGCCGCGGACATCGTCGGCGGGCCGGTGGAGCTGCTGTTCATCGACGGCGATCACTCCTTCGATGGCGCTAAGCACGACGCCGAGATCTGGCTGCCGCGCGTGATCGATGGCGGCGTGGTGATGTTCCACGATGTCGCAACGGCGGGTTATGACGGGCCGCGCCGGATCTTCCGGCAGATGGTGTGCTGGAACCAGCGATTCGCTGGAATCAGGCGCGTCGGCTCGATGACAATCGCCCGGCGCACCGCGCGGCGGAGCACGACCGACGCGGCGTGGGGGACGCTGGCGGGATTGCTCCTCTACATCTTCGATGCAAAGCAGCTCTCACGTCAGCTCCGCAAGGGCCGCCGCGAGAAGCGGAATCATGATCTCGTGATGCCCCACCAGTGAGTAGCCCTTGCCGATCCCCGCGACCGGCCGCGACACCACGTTCGTGTGCGGGCGATACAGACGCACGAAATCCATGTTGACCGTCGTCAGGCCGTCGAGCGCCACGCCGCGGTTGCGCGCGAGCGCGACGGCTTTGAGGAAGACTTCCGGCAGAATCACCGCGGATCCGCAATTCAGGTAGACGCCGCCGGCGAGCCGCGCCACGTTCGACGCGAAATAGCGGAAATCGCGCAGGCTGCCCTCGCCGATCGCCGCGCCCGACGCATCGGGGTGCATGTGAATGATGTCGGTGCCGATTCCGACGTGCACGGTCACCGGAATGTCGAGACGCGCCGCGGCCGCGACAACGCTGAGCGAGGCGTGCGGCGGCTTGGCGGAACCCAGATATCGACCGATCGCCTGACCGATCCCGAGCCCGCGGCCGACTCCATCGTTGATCGCGGCATTCAACAGGCGTCCCGTTTCCTCCGCCATCCCGAACTTGCCCGGCCCCAGCGCCTCGTCGACCTCCTCGGACGTCGCGCCCGACAGCGCCAGCTCGAAGTCATGGATGATCCCGGCGCCATTGGTCGCGATCGCGGAGACGAACCCGCGTTCCATCAGATCGACGAGGATCGGCGAGAGCCCGGTCTTGAGCACGTGCGCGCCGAGCCCCCACACGATGCCGCGCTCGCCCGCGCGCGCAGCCGCAATCGCGTCCACCACCGCCTTGAAGTCCGCCGCCGCGAGGATGTTCGGCAGCGACCCGATCAGGCCCGCGACGCCGCTGCCGCGCTGATAGACCCTCGCGAAATCGGCCGCGTTGGCCTTGCTCTTCCTCGTCGCCAGCGGGTAGGTCCGCACGCCGGTCAGATCGAATTCCTCGTAGGGGAATTTCATGGGCTGGACTATATCAACTCCCAACTCCCAAAAAGGCCAACTCCCAAAGAGACCAACTCCCAACTCCCAAAAAATTCCAACTCCCAAAAACTCCCAACTTCCAAGGAAACCAACTGCCAAGTTCCAATCCCAACTCCCAAGAACCACAAGTCCAGGAAACAATTTGGGAGTTGGGAGTTGGCTTTCTTGGGAGTTGGGAATTAGCCGATCAGCATCGCGTCCCCATAACTGTAGAAGCGATAGCGTAGCTCCACCGCCTGACGATACGCGGCGAGGATGCGATCGCGGCCGGCGAACGCGGCGACCAGCATGAGCAGCGACGACTTGGGTAGATGGAAATTCGTCAGCAGCCCGTCGATGATTCGAAAGTCGAACCCTGGGTAAATGAAGATCGAGGCCTCGCCATCTCCGGCCATGACCTCACCTCCGCCAAGTGCGGAATTCTCCAGCGCCCGCGTGGTCGTCGTGCCGACGGCAATCACGCGCCGCCGTTCGCGTTTCGCGAGGTTGATCGCGTCGGCTGCGGCGGGGCTGATCGTATAACGCTCGGGATCGACGATGTGCTCCTCGACGGCCTCCGTGCGCACCGGCTTGAACGTGCCGTAGCCGACGTGCAGCGTCACCTCGACGAACTGCACGCCGCGGCGCGCGAGTGCGGTCAGGAGGTCCTCGGAAAAATGCAGGCCGGCGGTGGGCGCCGCGACGGATCCCCGCGTCTTCGCATACACCGTCTGATAGCGCTCGCGATCGCCGGGTTCGTCCGTCCGTTTGATATACGGCGGAAGCGGAACGTGTCCGATCGCGTCGATCAGGCTCTCCACGGACTCGCCGGTCTCGGACCACAGCCGCACGCTCCTGCGGCCGAAGAACTTCCGCTCGAGGATCTCGCCCATGAGCGTGCGGCCGCCGGACGCGAACCGCATCCTCGCACCAGGTTTCAGCTTCTGGCCCGGATGAACGAGCGCGCTCCAGACGTCGCCGATGGCCTCGCGTTCGAGCAGCATGCACTCCACCGCCCCGCCGCTTGGATCGCGAACGCCCTGCAGGCGCGCGGGAAACACGCGCGTGTTGTTGGCCACGAGCACGTCGCCGTCGCGCACGTAGCGAACGAGATCGCCGATGACGCCGTGTTCCGTCGCGCCGGTGGCGCGGTCGAGGGCGAGCAGACGCGATTCGCCACGCGGCGCCGCATGCTGCGCGACAAGCTCATCCGGAAGGTCGAAATCGAAGTCGGATACGCGCATCAGGGCCGCTTCATGCCAAACGGACGAGTCTGGCCCAATCGGTGCATTAATATCTCGCGGTTTAGCTCATGCAGGAAGACGCCGACAAGACCGTGATGCCCGCCGACGACGCGGCCGACGCGATCGTAGTGCACCAGCCGTCCGCCGACGTGTCTGGCGAACCGGAACCGCTCGTGATCCGGATGCCCGTCGACATCCGCAACGTCGCGCTGTCGGTGATCGCCACCATTCTGTCCGTGCTGTTCCTTCAGTATGCGCAGGCAGTGCTGATTCCCGTAGTGATCGGGATGCTCACGTTCTACGCGCTCGATCCGATCGTGGACCGCATTCAGAAATTGGGTGTGCATCGCGCGATCGGCGCGGCGGCCGTCCTCCTGGTCCTCGTCGGCGCGACCGGCTTCGGCCTCTGGACACTGCGAGACGATGCAATTGCCGTCGTCGATGAACTGCCGCGGGCGGCAGCGGAATTGCGGCAGTCGCTCAGGCAGCAGCGTGAGCCGAGCGCGATCGACAAGCTTCAAGAGGCGGCAAAGGAAATCGACAAGACGGCTGCGGCCGCGGCCGGCCCGACGACGCCCGATCCCGGCGGCGTGCAGCGCGTGCAGATCGTCCAGCCGTTCCGCGCAAGCGACTACCTGACGTATGGCTCGATGGGTGCGCTCGCGCTCGGGAGCCAGGCGGTGATGATGCTCTTTCTGTCGTACTTCCTGCTGGTGTCCGACGATCTGTTCAAGCGCAAGCTCGTGAAGATCGTGCCCACGCTGTCGAAGAAGAAAATCACCGTGGAGATCGTCGAGGAAATCGGGACGCAGATCGAGCGGTTCCTGATGGTGCAGGTGTTCACCAGCGTCCTGGTGGCGGTGGCGACGTCGCTCGCTCTCTGGTGGCTCGGTCTCGAGCAGGCGGTCATCTGGGGCATTCTCGCCGGCATCCTGAACTCCGTTCCCTACTTCGGGCCGCTCGTGGTCACGGGCGGGTTGATGGTGGTCGCATATCTGCAATTCCGCGCCTTCGACATGACGTTCTACGTCGCCGGAATCGCGCTGGTGATCACGACGCTCGAGGGGTGGCTGCTCACGCCGACGCTGATGGGCAAGGCCGCGAGCATCAACCCGGTCGCGATTTTCATCGGGATCATCTTCTGGAGCTGGGTCTGGGGCGTCTGGGGCCTGATTCTCGCGGTCCCCATGCTGATGATGATCAAGGCGGTCTGCGACCGGATCGAAGAGCTGCAGCCGATCGGCGAATTGCTGGGCGAGTGATCTAGTCAGGGACCGGGGACCGGGGGCCAGGGACCGGGAGCTCGGGGCTCGGGAGCTCGGGTTTCCCGTATTATTCCAACAGACTGGCCATGAAACTGATGCTACGAACTGTAGTCGCCCTCCTCCTGTGCGCCTGCACCGCTGCTTCGGCGCAGCGGTTCGAGTTCTTCCCCGGCGGCACCTACGATCCGAACGTCCCGACGCCCGTCTCGGTGCTCGGCTACGAGATCGGGACGTATCACACGGGCTACGCCGGCCTCGAACGGTGGCTCGAGGCGCTGAACAAGTCGGACCGGGTCCGCATCCTTCGCTACGGCATGTCGGAAGAGAAGCGCCCGCTCTATCTGATCGTCATCAGCGCGCCCGCCAACCTTGCCCGTCTCGACTGAGATTCGCGGTGCGATGGCGAAGCTGCACGATCCGCGCACGACCAACGACTCCGAAGCGGCGCAGATTGCCGGCTCGATGCCCGCGGTCGCCTGGATGAACCACGCCAACGACGGCAACGAGTCCGCCGCGTTCGAGTCGGCGATCCAGACGAGTTACCAGCTGGCGGCGGGAACCGATCAGACGACGAAATTGATCCTCGAGCGGCTCGTCACGATCGTCAACCCGGCGCACAACCCGGAGAGCCACGAGCGGTTCGTCGCCTGGTACAACAGCGTGCAGGTGACGAGCGCGGGCACCCCCGATCGTCAGGCCGCCGAGCACCATGCGCCGTGGGGGATGAGCACGAACAACAATCACTTCCAGATCGATCTCAATCGCGACGCGTTTTTCCAGTCGCAGATCGAAACGAAGCAGCTGGTCAAGGCGTTCGGCGAATGGAACCCGGTCGTCTTCGTCGACCATCACGGCCAGACCAAGAACATGTTCTTCCCGCCGCCGGCCGACGCGATCAACCTGAACGTCACCCCCAATCAGCTGGACTGGATGAACCGCTACGGGAACGTGATCGGCGACGCGTTCGATCGTCAGGGCTGGAGCTACTATCGCCGTGGCCGCTTCGATCTGTTCTTCGCCGGTTTCTGGGACTCGTGGCCGACGCTGAACGGATCGGTCGGCATGACGTTCGAAACCGATGGCGGCGGCAGCAAAGGACTCGCGTGGGAGCGTGAGGACGGCACCACGCTCACGCTCCGCGACGGCGTCGTCCATCACCACACCGGCACCATGGCGGTGCTGAAGCTGACCGCCGAGCACAAAGATCAGCGGCTGAAGGATTTCTATCAGTTCAAGAAGTCGGCGATCGAGGAGGGGCAGAGGGACAGCCTCAAGGCGGTCGTGCTGCTGCCGGGGCGCGACGACGCGCGCACGCGCGAGCTCGTGGACGTGCTGCGCAATCAGCGGATCGAAGTCCATCGCACGACGCGCTCCGTGCGCGCGGCGCGGACGTTCAGCTACTTTGGCGGCGACGCGGCCGCGCGCGACGTTCCGGCAGGCGCGTACGTCGTGCCGATGAACCAGCCGCAGAAGCGGCTCGCCAAGGCGCTGCTCGAGCAGGAGCCCGGGTTCACCAAAGAGTTCCTCGAGAACGAGCGGAAGAAGAAGGAGCGGGCGGAGCTGATTGGCGAGCGGCCGCGCGACGGCTTCTACGATACGACCGCGTGGACGCTGCCGCTGCTGTTCGGCGTCGACGCGTTCTGGTCCGAAAACGCGATCGATCTTGGCGGCGCGGAGAGGCTGACCGCTCCCGACGGGTCCGCCGTCGACGGGTCGCCGCGCGGCCAGACGGCAACCGGCGCAGCCAGGCCGCCCGACAAGGCGCGCTACGCCTACGCGTTCACGCCCGACAGCATGAGCGCGATGCGGCTTACCGCGGATCTGCTCCGCGACGGCTTCAACCTCGCGGTCGCGTCCGAGCCGTTCAAGGTCGACGGCCGCGATTACCCGCGTGGCAGCATCATCGCGCGGACCGAGCGGAATCCGGACACGCTGCACGCGCGCCTGCAGGCGGGCGCGCTCGAGATCGCCGCGCTGCAATCCGCCCGGGTCCAGACCGGCGCCGACCTCGGCGAGGACCCGGTGATCGAGCTGGCGAAGCCGCGCATTGCGGTGATCAGCGACGACCCGACCGACGACCGATCTTACGGCGCCGCCTGGTTCACGCTCGAGCGCCGCCTCGGCTATCCGTTCACCGCGCTGAAGGCCGAGATGGTGCGCAACGCCGACCTCTCGCGCTACAACGTCATCGTCTTGCCGCACGGCAACCCGGCGACCTATCAGGAAGTCCTGGGGGACCAGGGTGCGGCAAAGCTGCGGCGCTGGACGCAGGACGGCGGCACGCTGGTCCTGGTGAAGGGGGCCGCGGCGATGGCGACGCGCAAGGGGATCGAGTGGACCAGCAGCACGCTGAAGCGCGACGAGGCGCAGGTGCGGCTGTTCTTCGAGCAGCCGCAGGCCTCAGCGCCGGACGGGAAGCCAACCGATCCGAAGGCGGCGGACACGAAGCCCGTCGAGCGCCCGATTACCCGCGAGATCGACCTCGCGCGGACGCCCGGCGCCATCCTGCGCGTGAAAGTGGATCCGCAGCACTTTCTCGGCTACGGCTACGAACGCGACACCGCCGCCACGGTGCAATCGAACTACGCGTTTACGATGAGCCGCACCGGACAGAACGCGGCGGCCTTTCCGGACGTCAAGACCGTCAAGCTCGCCGGCTTCATGTGGCCCGAGGTGCAGGACGCGATGGCGCGCACGCTTTACGCGTGGGTCGAACCGGCCGGCCGCGGCAACGTGATCCTGTTTGCGGACGATCCGAACTTCCGCGCGTCACAGCTCTCGACGCTGCGGATGTTCTTCAACGCGGTGTTTCTCGGCCCGTCGTTTGCCAGGCGATTCTAGTTGCCGCGCGAGGGCAGGCCTGAAGGCCTGCGCTACGTACCCGCGAGGGCAGGCCTGAAGGCCTGCGCTACGCACTCGCAGGCGGTCCCGCCGGCCGTACGTAGCGCAGACCTTTAGGTCTGCCCGCGTTCAGTAGCGCAGACCTTTAGGTCTGCCTGTATTCAGATGAGCGAAAACCGCGACAGCAGCCAGATGACCAGCACAATCGGCACGATCGCGATGAACACGAGCAGGCCGATACAGACGTAGACGAACACGTAGTCGCCGCGCGACGGTAGACTGCCGGGTCTGGCGTGGCGTTCGAGCAGCGCGAGGTTCCTGAGGTTGGCCTTCCAGGCGACGTCGGCGAGATCGCCGAGGAGCGGGACGAGGCCCATCAGCATGTCGAGCGCGGCGTTCAGCACCATCCGGGCTTGAACGACGGCCGGGATCCGCATCCGGAACCCCGTGGCAATCAGCACGGCGGCAAAGACTGGTGCCGAGAAATCACCGAGCCCCGGCACCAGTCCGATGATCGCGTCCAGCCCGAAGCGGATTCGGGTGCCTGGCACGCGGAAGGCGCTGTCCAGCAGCACCGCCCAGCGGCGCAGCATGTCCAGGCTGGCTGTGTCAGTGCGCAACTCTGTCGCGGTCTCTTATATCGCGCACCCGATCGTGCGCCTGCCGGACCTGTGCCGCCTGCCGCTCGACAACCGTGCGCGCCGGCGCCGGCAGCGGTTCCTTCAGCGCTTCATCATACGCGTCCTTGGCGACGTCCTCGCCGCGCTCCGCTTCCGCCACGATCGCATGATCGTCCTTGCCGGTGACGACGGACTTGATGTCGATCCAGCCGCGATGGAGCGCGCCGGCCGTGCTGCCGGACTTCTCCGGATCGCCGCCGAGCGTGCGCACTTCGGCCTGAAGCTCGCGCGCCATCTCCGCGCGCTGACGCGAGTAGTCGTTGAAGAGCGCCTTCGTCTGCTGATCCTTCAAGCCTTCAGCCGCGGTCCGGAATCCGTTTTCTCCGTCCTTGGCCGTTTCAATCAAATTGTTGAGCACGGAGATCGCTTTGTCGTTGTGCATTCAGCCTCCTCTATTTCGGGTAGCGCAGGCATTCAGGCCTGCCACGACGATCAAAGCAATCTCGGTTCCAGTGGTAATGTAACTCGTCTGTGACGAAGAACCATTTGCGCGTCTGGCCGGGCTCGCCGTACCCGCTGGGCGCGACGTGGGACGGCGTCGGCGTGAACTTCGCGGTCTTCTCTGAACATGCGACGAGAGTCGAGCTCTGCTTGTTCGATTCGGTCGACGCGGAAGTCGAAACGCTGACGATCCCGCTCCAGGAGCAGACGGACATGGTCTGGCACGGCTACCTGCCGGACGTGCATCCCGGACAGCTCTATGGATATCGCATCCACGGTCCGTACGCGCCGCACGCCGGCCATCGCTTCAATCCCAACAAGCTCGTGCTCGACCCCTACGCGAAGGTCGTCGGCCGCGCCACGCGGTGGCACGACTCGCTGTTCGGATTCGACGCGACCACACACGACGACACGACCTTCGATACGCGCGACAGCGCTCCATATGCGCCGCTCGCCGCCGTCGTGGACAACTCGTTCACCTGGGGCGACGATCGGCCGCCTCGCATCCCGTGGCACGAAACGCTCATCTACGAGCTGCACGTCAAGGGCTTCACCAGCCTGAACCAGCACGTGCCGGAATCGCTGCGCGGCACCTACCTCGGACTGGCCTCGGAGCCTGCCGTGCGTCACCTGACGTCGCTCGGCGTCACCGCGGTCGAACTGATGCCGGTGCACCATCACACCGACGAGTGGCACCTCAAGGAGCGCGGCCTCTCGAACTACTGGGGCTACAACACCCTCTCGTACCTCGCGCCGAACACGCGCTACGTGATGTCGTCGCCGCTCGAGTCGGTGCGCGAGTTCAAGATGATGGTGCGCGCGCTGCACGCCGCCGGCCTCGAGGTGATCCTCGACGTCGTCTACAACCACACCGCCGAGGGGAATCACCTCGGCCCGACGCTGTCGCTGCGCGGCATCGACAACGCGTCCTACTACCGGCTGCAGCCGCATGCGCGGCGTTTTTACGAGGACTTCACCGGCTGCGGCAACACGCTCAACATGCGCAGCCCGCGCGTGCTCCAGCTCATCATGGACAGCCTGCGCTACTGGGTCCTCGAGATGCACGTGGACGGGTTCCGCTTCGATCTGGCGAGCGCTCTGGCTCGTGAGTTGCATGCCGTCGACAAGCTTGGTGCGTTCTTCGACATCATTCATCAGGACCCCGTGCTCTCGCAGGTGAAGCTGATCGCGGAGCCATGGGACCTTGGTGAAGGCGGCTACCAGGTCGGCAACTTCCCCACGAAGTGGACGGAGTGGAACGGCAAATACCGCGACGCCGTGCGGCGCTTCTGGCGCGGCGACAAGGGCGCGGTGTCGGACCTGGCGACGCGCCTCTCCGGGAGCAGCGATTTGTACGAGCAGAGCGGCCGCCGGCCGTACGCGAGCATCAACTTCATCACCGCGCACGACGGCTTCACGCTCGCCGATCTCGTCAGCTATCGCGACAAGCACAACGAGGCCAACGGCGAGAACAATCGCGACGGCGAGAATCACAACCTGAGCTGGAACTGCGGCGTCGAAGGTCCGACCACCGATCGGCGCGTGATCGAGCTGCGCGAGCGCCAGCGCCGCAACCTCTTCGCGACCCTGATGTTCTCGGTGGGCGTGCCGATGATCAGCGGCGGCGACGAGTTGGGGCGCACGCAGCACGGCAACAACAACGCCTACTGCCAGGACAACGAGATCAGCTGGACGCACTGGGATCTCACGCCGGCGCAGAAAGACTTCCTCGACTTCACGCGCCGCCTGATCCGCATCTGGAAGGATCATCCGGTGCTGCGCCGCCGCAAGTTCTTCCAGGGACGACGGATTCGCGGCGCCGAGGTGCTGGACATCGCCTGGCTGGACCCGAGCGGGCGGGAGATGACCGACGAAACCTGGAATTCGCCGCACGTGCAGTGCCTCGGCGTCCGCCTCAACGGCGACGCGATCGACGAAGTCGACGAACGCGGCGAGCGCATCGTCAGCGACACGGTGCTGCTGCTGCTCAACGCCGACAGCGCGCCGATTGCGTTCGTGCTGCCGCCGACCTCGCCGCTCGAACGATGGGAGACGCTCGTGGACACGTCGGACCCGTGGCAGCCCGCGCGGCGGCTGCGGGCGGGCGATCGATATCAGCTGCAGGCCCATTCCATGGCGGCGCTCAAACTGAGCAACCGGGTCAACGACCGCCGGGGCGAATGGGGTCCCATGGGGGTCTATTGATTGCGGATTGGTGATTGGTGATTGGTGATTGACTCAGAATGAGTTGGACCCGGCGCTGCAGCGTCGGGTGATCGTCGAAAACGTTCTTCCGCAGGTGGACTGCGGCCGGTTTCCGATCAAGCGGGTGATCGGAGACGAGGTCACGGTCACCGCCGATCTGATCGCCGACGGCCACGACGTGCTCGCGGGGGTGGTGCTCTACCGGAAATGCGGCGAGACGGAGTGGCGCGAAGTACGGATGGCGCCGGTCGAGAACGATCGCTGGGAGGCGGCCTTCACGGTCGAAACGCTCGGGCGATACGAATACACGGTCGAGGGATGGATCGATCGCTTCGAGAGCTGGCGTGCGGAGCTGTCGAAGAAGTTCGGCGCCGGACAGGACGTCGAGAGCGAGCTGCGCGAAGGCGCGGCTTTCCTTCCGGACCTCGGGCGCGGGGGAACTTCGCCAGGCGAGCGCGTCGCGCTGGCGTTGGGCGAGACGCTCCGCCGCCGGATGGCGGAGGCGCCCGACCGATCGCGGGCGACCAGATTCGATCGCATCCTCGGCGTGATCGTCGATCCGGAGCGCGCCCGTTTCTCCGCGTGGTACGAGATGTTCCCGCGCTCGGCGGGGACCGATCCGAAGCGCAGCGCGACGTTCGCCGAAGCGGCCGATCGCCTTCAATATGTCGCCTCGATGGGCTTCGACGTCGTCTACCTCCCGCCCATTCACCCGATCGGCCGCAGCTTCCGCAAAGGCCCGAACAACTCGCTCGACGCACGGCCAGGGGACCCGGGCAGTCCATGGGCGATCGGCGCCGCGGAAGGCGGACATACCTCGGTCGAGCCGGGACTCGGCACGATCGACGACTTCGATCGCTTCGTCGCGGCGGCACGCCGCCACGGCCTCGACGTCGCGCTCGACCTCGCCTACCAGGCATCTCCGGATCACCCATACGTCAGCGATCACCCGGAATGGTTCCGCCGGCGGCCCGACGGCACGATCAAATACGCGGAGAACCCGCCGAAGAAGTATCAGGACATCTACCCGTTCAACTTCGAGTCGGACGACTGGCAGGCGCTCTGGACGGAGCTCCGCGAGGTGATCGAGTTCTGGATCGGCCACGGGGTCACGATTTTCCGCGTCGACAACCCGCACACGAAGCCGTTTCGGTTCTGGCAGTGGGCGCTGGCCGAGATCAAGCGCAGACATCCCGAGACGATCTTCCTGTCGGAGGCGTTCACGCGGCCGAAGATCATGCGCTATCTCGCCAAATCGGGATTCTCGCAGTCGTACACCTACTTCACCTGGCGCAACACGTCAGAGGAACTGGTGGACTACTTCACCGAGCTGACGCAAACCGATGTCCGCGAGTACATGCGGCCGAACCTCTTCGCGAACACCCCCGACATCCTGCACGAGTACCTGCAGCGAGGCGGACCGCCGGCGTTCCACACGCGCTTCGTGCTGGCGGCGACGCTGGGCGCCAGCTACGGCATCTACAGCGGCTTCGAGCTGTTCGAGAACGTGGCGGTGCGTGAAGGCAGCGAGGAGTACCTGGATTCCGAGAAGTACCAGATTCGCGTCCGCAGCTTCGATCAGCCCGGGAGCCTTTCCGAGATGATCGCGCGCGTCAACGCGATTCGCCGCGAGCACGCGGCACTGCAGCACGACTGGGGTCTGCAGTTCCACGACGCCGACAATCCCCAGCTGCTGTGCTACAGCAAGCGCTCGGTCGACGGCCGCGACCTCCTGTTGATGATCGTGAACCTCGACCCGTTCAACATGCAGCATGGCTTCGTGCGGCTGCCGCTGTCGGACTGGGGCCTGCCGCTGGATTCTGCATTCGAGGTCATCGATTTGCTGTCGAACGAGCGGTACTTCTGGCGCGGCGAACAGAACTACGTCCGCCTCGATCCGCCGGGCCGCATGGCGCATATCCTCCAGATCGCAACCCCACCATGATTGACGATCCTCTCTGGTTCAAGGACGCCATCGTCTATCAGGCGCACGTTCGCGCCTTCTTCGACAGCACCAACGATGGCGTCGGCGACTTCGTCGGCCTCACCCAGAAGCTCGATTACCTCGAGAGCCTTGGCGTGAACGCGATCTGGCTGCTGCCGTTCTATCCGTCGCCGCTGCGCGACGACGGCTACGACATCGCGGATTACGAGAACATCCATCCGAGCTACGGCACGCTCGCCGATTTCGAGCGCTTCATCGCCGAGGCGCACAAGCGCGACATCCGCGTGATCACCGAGCTCGTCATCAACCACACGTCGGACCAGCACCCGTGGTTTCAGGCGGCGCGCCGCGCGCCGGCCGGGTCGCCGGAGCGGGACTACTACGTGTGGAGCGAGACGAAGCAGCGCTACGAGGGCGTGCGCATCATCTTCACGGACACGGAAACGTCGAACTGGAGCTGGGACGACACCGCGAAGGCCTATTACTGGCATCGCTTCTTTCATCACCAGCCCGATCTGAACTTCGACAACCCGCTGGTGCTGCGGGACATCATCAAGGTGATGCGCTTCTGGCTCGATCGCGGCGTCGACGGCATGCGGCTCGACGCGGTGCCCTACCTGATCGAGCGCGAGGGCACCATCTGCGAGAACCTCCCGGAAACGCACGACGTCCTCAAGCAGATCCGCCGGGAGCTGGACGCGCGCTACGACTCGCGGATGCTGCTGGCAGAGGCCAATCAATGGCCGGCGGATGTCCGCCCGTACTTCGGCGACGGCGACGAATGCCACATGGCGTTCCACTTCCCGCTCATGCCGCGCATGTTCATGGCGGTCAGGCAGGAGGATCGCCACCCGATCGTCGAGATTCTCAGGCAGACGCCGGAGATCCCCGACAACTGCCAGTGGGCGATGTTCGTGCGCAACCATGACGAGCTGACGCTCGAGATGGTCACCGACGACGAGCGCGACTACATGTATCAGTCGTATGCCGCCGACCCGCAGATGCGCATCAACGTCGGCATCCGCCGGCGCCTCGCGCCGCTGATGGAGAACAGCCGGCGCCGCATCGAGCTGATGAACAGCCTGCTCTTCTCGCTGCCGGGGACGCCAATCATCTATTACGGCGACGAGCTCGGCATGGGCGACAACATCTATCTCGGCGATCGCAACGGCGTGCGCACGCCGATGCAGTGGACCGGCGATCGCAACGCCGGGTTCTCGCGAGCGGATCCCGCGCGCCTGTACGCGCCGCCGATCATGGATCCGGTCTATGGCTACCAGGCAATCAACGTCGAGGCCCAGGAGCGGGCGCCGTTCTCGCTGCTCAGCTGGATGAAGCGCATGATCGGCCTGCGCAAGCAGCACAAGGTCTTCGGACGCGGGTCGATCGAGTTCCTGCCCGCCTCGAATCGCAAAGTGCTGGTCTACATCCGCAAGTACGAAGACGATGTCATCCTGTGCATTGCCAACCTGGCGCGCACGGTGCAGCCGGTGGAGCTCGACCTGTCGCGCTATCGCGGCATGATCCCGGTGGAGATGCTCGGCCTGACGGAGTTTCCGCGCATTGGCGAGCTGCCGTATTTCCTGACCGTCGGCCCCTACGCGTTCTACTGGTTCCGGCTGCAGCATGCCGCCCCGGCGATAACCGCACGCACGGCTCCCGAAACCGCCACCGACGTGCCGCAGGCCCCGGGGCTTCTCGTCGGCGCCGCGTGGGACACGCTGCTCGAGGGCAACGTCCGGAACCTGATCGAGCGCGATCTGCTGCTGCCGTTCCTGCTGCGCCAGCGCTGGTATGGCGGCAAGGCCCGTTCGGCGCGAAGCGCGAAGTTCGTGGACTGGGGGCTGCTGCGACGCGGGCCGCAGCCTCTCTTCCTGACGCTCGTCAACGTCACCTTCGAAGAAGGACCCGCGGAGCGGTACTTCGTGCCGCTCGCCGTGAGGACCGCGGATGACGTGCGCGGCCTGGACGAACGCCACGCTCATGCGATCCTCGCGAACGTCACGGGCGCGCGAAAGGGGGTCCTCTTCGACGCGTGGTTCGACGACGGGTTCGCGCGCGCGGTGCTCGAGGCGTTCGAGCGGCAGGAACAGACGAAGATGCGGGTGGGCGTGGCGCGAAGGGAACAGACGCCGGCGTTCGCCCAATTGCGCGGGGAACTGCCGGCCGACGTCAAAATCTCGCGGATGTCCACCGAGCAGAGCAACACGTCGATCGTCTACGGCGATCGCCTGATTCTGAAGCTGTTCCGGCGCGTCGAGGCGGGCATCAACCCGGATTACGAGATCGGCCGCTTCCTCACCGACACCGTCAGGTTCGATCGGGTGCCGCCGGTCGCCGGCGCGATTCACTACGAGCGTTCTCCGGATCCGCCGGCAACGATCGGGTTGCTGGAGCGCCTCGTCGAGAGTCAGGCGGACGGCTGGGAACATGCCACCGACGAGTTGAGCAGATTCTACGACCAGGTGGCGTCGAGCGATGCGCCGGCCATGGTTCCGCCGCCGCCGTTCAGCGAGCTTGCCGAGACGCCGCCGCCGAAGCGAATCCAGGAGGTCATGGGTCCATATCTGCGGACCGCGGAAACGCTCGGGCAGCGGACCGCCGAACTGCACCTCGCCCTTTCGAGCGATGCGAGCAATCCGGCCTTCGCACCCGAGCCGCTCACCCCGGACGACTTGAGAACCGTGTCAGCGCTTGCCGTCGCCGAAGCCGGCAAGGCGCTGCAGACGCTGGAGTCCAGGCAGCAGGCGCCGGCCGGCGCGGCCAACGCGTTGTCGGCCGATGTTGCCGGACGCGCCGCTGATCTGCTTCGGTCGCGCGATCAACTGCTCAGCGAGATCGGGGACGGGCCGCCGATCGAGTTCACGATCACCAAGATCCGCGTGCACGGCGACTACCACCTCGGCCAGGTCCTCTGGGCCGAAGGCGATTTTTACATCCTCGACTTCGAAGGTGAACCTGCGCGGCCGCTCGAGATTCGCCGCCAGAAGCAGTCGCCGTTGCGCGACGTCGCCGGCATGGTGCGATCCTTCAGCTACGCGGCCTACGCCGCGCTGTTCGCCTACGCGTCAGCTCGCCCGGCGGAATTCTCGCGCATCGAGCCATGGGCACGCATCTGGCAAACGTGGGCGACAGCCGCGTTCCTTCGCGGCTACTTCCGACGGGCCGACAACTCGATGTTCCTTCCGGTCGAGCCTTTGCATCGAGACACGCTGCTCCGGTTCTTCATGCTCGACAAGGCGCTCTACGAGTTGAACTACGAGCTGAACAACCGGCCCGAATGGGTGCGTATCCCGCTCTGGGGAATCCTCGACCTGCTGTAAAGGAGTAGTTATTACGTTGCCGCCTTCCTTCGGCGCATTCCTGGCCGATGACGGGGTGCTCTTCCGTGTGCTTGCGCCGCAGGCCCGGGAAATGCGCCTCCTGCTCGATGGCGGGCCCGGTGCCGGCGAACACCGTATGAGGCGCGATACCGAAGGCATCTGGGAGCTGCAGGTGCCCGGCCTCCACGCCGGTCAGCGATACGCCTATCGAATCGACGACGGACCCGAACGGCCGGACCCCGCGTCGCGATTCCAGCCGCTCGGTGTTCACGGACTATCCGAAGTCGTGTCTGCTCACGATTTCGGCTGGACCGACGCGACGTGGCGCGGCGTCGAGCCCGGCAACCTCGTCATCTACGAATTGCACGTGGGAACGTTCACCGAAACAGGCACGTTCCACGGCGCTGCCGATCGCCTGCCGGCGCTGCGCGATCTCGGGATCACCGCGATCGAGTTGATGCCGGTCGCCGACTTCGCCGGCGAGCGAGGCTGGGGCTACGATGGCGTCGCGCTGTATGCCCCTTCGCACGCGTACGGCCACCCTGACGACCTCCGGGCGCTCGTCGACCGCGCGCACGCGCTCGGAATCGCAGTGCTCGTCGACGTCGTCTACAACCACCTTGGCCCGGAAGGCGCCTATCTGCCCGCGTTCAACCCGCAATACCTGACGCCGGTGCATCAGACCCCCTGGGGACAGGCGGTCAACCTCGGCGACGTCGGATCCGAATGGGTTCGCCGTTTCATCATCGACAACGCGGTGCACTGGGTGCGCGAATACCATCTCGACGGGCTGCGCATCGACGCCACGCACGCGCTCATCGACTCGCGCCAGCCGCACTTCGTGCGCGAGCTCGCCACCGCGGTTCGTGCCTCCGTCGAACGCCCGATCGTCATGCACGCGGAAGACTCGCGAAACCTGAGCGACATCGTTCGCGACGAGGGCGACGGTGCGTGGAGCCTCGACGGTGTCTGGGCGGACGACTTCCATCATGTCGTGCGGCGCATGGTCGCCGGCGACAGCCACGGCTACTACGCCGATTACCAGGGCACGTGCGAGGAGCTGGCGCGGACGATGCGGCAGGGCTGGCTGTTCACCGGCGAGCACTCCCTGCACATGCACGGCGCGCGCGGGACCGATCCCTCCGCGATTCCGATGAATCGCTTCGTCGTCTGCCTTCAGAATCACGACCAGGTCGGCAATCGCGCGCTGGGTGACCGTCTGCATCATCGCATCGACGCGGCGACGTGGCGGGCGATCAGCATGCTCCTGCTCACGGCGCCGATGACGCCGCTGATCTTCATGGGCCAGGAATGGGCCGCGTCGGCGCCGTTTCAGTTTTTCTCGGATCTCGGGCCCCCGTTCGGGCCGATGGTCAGCCTGGGCCGCCGGGAGGAGTTCCGCGGCTTTCCCGAATTTGCCGGCGCGGCCGCGTCCCGTATTCCCGATCCGCAATCGCCCGGCACTTTCGCGGCGAGCAGACTACGATGGGAGGAGCGCGGCCAGCCCGGCCACGCTGAAGTGCTGGCGCTCTATCGGGATCTGCTCGCGCTCCGGCGGAACCAACGGGCGCTGGAGGCGAGTGGCGCCGCCTCGGGGGAAGCCGTGGCGCTCGACGACGACACGATTGCCGTCAGGAGACACGTGGCCGCCGAAACGATGTGGATTGTCGTCAGGCTGCGCGGCAGCGGCGCCGTGGATCTGTCGCAGGCGCCGGCGGTCGGGCAGGAGCCCGGCGGCGTGTGGCAGACTGTCAGAACGACAGAGGACCCCGCGTTCGTCGAGCAGCCGGCGCCGATTCGGATTGCCAGGGTGTCCGGCGGACCGACAGTTGATTTCCAGCGTCCTGGAGGGGTCATTTTCAGAATCGCGCCGCCCGCCGCATGATCGACCATCCCGCATACGTTCCGGTCAGCACCTATCGGCTGCAGCTGCACAAAGACTTTCCGTTCGCTGCCGCGCGCGAGATTGCGGAGTACCTCGCGCGGCTCGGCGTCGGCGCGTGCTACACGTCGCCGTACTTCACCGCCGCTGCGGGCAGCACCCACGGCTACGACGTCGTGAACCACAACGAGATCAATCCGGAGCTCGGCGGCGCCGCCGAACACGCGGCGTTCGTCGCACGGCTCGCGCAGCTCGGACTCGGCCACATCGTCGACTTCGTGCCGAACCACATGAGCAACGCCGCGTCGACGAACCTGTGGTGGCGCGACGTGCTCGAGAACGGACCGAGCTCGCCGGCCGCGAAGTTCTTCGACATCGACTGGTCGCCGGCCAAAGCCGAGCTGCGCGGAAAGGTGCTGCTGCCGATTCTTGGGGACCAGTACGGGAACGTGCTCGAACGCGGCGAGCTGCAGCTCGACTTCAGCGACGGCACGCTCGTGCTGCACTATTTCGATCAGGTGCTCCCGATCAATCCGCGTCAGGCGCCCCGTGTCTACAAGACCGCCGTCGACGCGGTGACCGCCGTGCTCGGACCAGACAGCCCGCAGCTGCACGAGTTCCTCAGCATCATCGCCTCGCTCGAGAACATGCCGCCGTTTGCGCACCAGGACCCCGAGCGCGTCGCGGCGCGGCAGCGGGAAAAGGAAGTGGCGCGCGGCCGGCTTGCGCGGCTGGTTGCCGAATCCGAGGTCGTGCGCGAGCAGATGGCGATTGCGGTGCGCCGCTTCAACGGCGAACCGGGCCGTCCCGACAGCTTCGATCGGCTGCACGACCTGCTCGAGAGCCAGGCCTATCGCCTCGCCTACTGGCGCACGGCGGCCGACGAGATCAATTACCGGCGATTCTTCGACGTCAACACGCTGGCCGGGCTTCGCGTCGAGGACCCCGACGTGTTTGCCGCGACGCACCAGCTCCTCGGGCAGTTGATACGCGAGCGCAAGGTCCACGGCGTTCGAGTCGATCATCCCGACGGGTTGTTCGATCCCGCGTCGTACTTCCGGATGCTCCAGGAGCTGGCCTCGGCAGCATGGGAGCTTCCCCACGGCCAGAGCGACGCTCCGTTGTACGTCGTCGCAGAGAAAATTCTGTCGGGGCACGAGCATCTGCAAGCGGCCTGGAACGTCCACGGCACGACCGGCTACAACTTTCTCAACCTGCTCAACGGCGTCTTCGTGGAGCCCAGGCAGGCGCGGCGCCTCTGGCGCGTCTACGAAAAGCTGACCGGCCGCGACGATCCGTTCGAAGACGTGGTGTACGACGGCAAGCGGCTGATCATGCAGACGGCGATGGCCAGCGAGCTGAACGTGCTCGCGCACGGGCTGGACGAGATCGGCGAAGGCAGCCGCCGGTCGCGGGACTTCACGCTCGAAACGATGCGCGGCGCGATCACCGAAGTGGTCGCCTGCTTTCCGGTCTACCGCACCTACGTCGATCGGCACGGCTGGAGCCCCGAGGACCGCAAGGTCGTCGAGCGCGCGATTGCGCGTGCCCGCCGACGCAATCCCGCCATGGAACGATCGCTGTTCGACTTCTTCCGCGAGGTCGTGCTTCCCCGCGACGTCGACGCCGAACCGTACCCGCACGATCGGCGTGGCGGGTTCCCGCCGTCGAGCGCCGACGACGCGCGCGAGCGGATGCGGTTTGCGATGAAGCTCCAGCAGTACACGGGGCCGGTTCAGGCAAAGGGCCTGGAGGATACGGCGTTCTATCGCTTCAACGCGCTGATTTCGCTGAACGAGGTCGGCGGGGAACCGACGCGCATCGGGCGGACGATCGAGGACTTCCACGCCGGCAACGTCAGGCGGCTGGAGAAGTGGCCGCTCGAGATGCTGGCGACGTCCACGCACGACACCAAGCTGGGCGAGGACGTCCGCGCGCGCGTGAACGCGATCTCCGAGCTGCCCGACGAGTGGGGGCGCGAAGTCTCGAAGTGGATGCGCCTCAACAAAGCGGCGCGCGGCATCGTCGACGGCGAGCCCGCGCCGGATCGCAACGACGAGTACCGCTTCTATCAGACTGTCGTCGGCGCCTGGCCCGCTGAAAGTCCGTCAGAAGCATCGCCGGAGTTCATCGAGCGGCTGCAGGGCTACATGCTCAAGGCGGCGCGCGAGGCAAAGCTCCACACGAGCTGGCTGACGCAGAACGTCGAGTACGAGACCGCGTTGACCGAATTCGTCGGGCGGGTGCTGCAAGGCGCCGGCGGCGCCAAGTTCATTCCCCTGCTCCTCCCGTTCCAGCGCCGGATCGCGGCGCTCGGCTGCGTGAACGGGCTGGCGCAGCTCGCGCTCAAGATCGGATCACCGGGGGTGCCGGACTTCTATCAGGGCTCGGAGCTGTGGGACCTCAACCTCGTCGACCCCGACAACCGGCGGCCGGTCGATTACGCGCTGAGGAAACGGCTGCTCGACGAGATCGATCGCGTGCTGGCGTCTGAGGGCGCAGATCGGGTCAGCGAGGTTGCCGCGCTGTTCGAGCGCTGGCAGGACGGAGGCATCAAGCTGCTGCTGACCGCCGCGGGCCTGCGGCTGCGGCGCGCCAACCCCGATCTCTTCCTGCGCGGCGCCTACCTCCCGCTCGCATCGGACGTGACGGCGCCGGCGGAAGTGGCCGCGTTCGCGCGGATGCGAGGTGAGGACGTGCTCGTAGTGGTGGCGCCGCGGCTGGTTGCACCGCTGCAGGGCGCCGGACATGCGTGGCCGCTCGGAAGCGCCGCGTGGAAAACGTCGAGGATTCTGCTGCCGCGGGAGCTCTCGGATCGCACGTTCCGCCACGCACTGACCGGCACGGAAATCCGTCCGGTCAGCACGGGCGCGGAATCGTGGATCTTCATCGGGCAGGTGTTTGAAACGCTGCCCGTTGGACTGCTTACTTGAGATGCTTGCCGACCAGCTTCGTCATCTCAAACATGTTCACGGTCGCCTTGCCGCCGAAGACCGGCTTCAGCTCGGCGTCCGCCTTGATCATGCGCTTGTTCTTCGGGTCCTGCAGGCCATTCTTCTTGATATACGCCCACAGCTTCTTGGTGACCTCTGTCCGGGGAATCGGCTTGGACCCGATGATCTCGGCAAGCGCGGGGCTCGGGGTAACGGGTTTCATGAACGCCGCATTCGGTTGTCTCTTCTTCGCTTTCGCAGCCTTGGCCATGCAAGCTCCTTTTGCTGAGCGCACGGTTCCAACCGTGCCCCTGCACAAATCCTAGCAGTTTATCGCCGGCGCTTATCGCCTACCTGCTCGATTTCTTTGTTCAGCTCCGTGATGTCGACGCTTTCGTCGGAACTGCCGAGCAGGTGCCGCGCGAAGTAGTCGCCGCGCAGCCAGTTCACGTAGTTGGCCACCGGCGCGAACGAATGGCGCATGCCCGGCAGCACGAACATGTCGAATCGCTTGTTCGCCTTGATGAGCGCGTCAGCCAGGCGGTAGGTGCCCGCCGGGTGCACGTTGTTGTCGATGTCGCCCGTGATCAGCATCAGGTGGCCCTTGAGGTTCTTGGCGAGCTCCGAGTTCTTCTCGATGTCGTACTCGAAGGTCACTTTGCCGTCCTTTTCGATCTCCTTGATGCCGTGATGCTTCTCGCTCCAGGTGTTGTTGTAGATGTTGTTCTCGTGGTTGCCCGACTCCGACCAGCCGACCTTGAAGAAGTCGGGGTAGACGAGCAGCGCCGCCGCCGTCATGAAGCCGCCGCCCGAGTGCCCCCAGATCCCGACCTTGCCGATGTCGATGAACGAGTGGCGCCTGGCGAGCTGTTCGATCGCCGTCTTCTTGTCGGCCAGGCCGTAGTCGCGGAGGTTGCCGTAGCCGAAGTTGTGGTACCACTTCGACCGCGTCGGGTGGCCGCCGCGATTGCCGACCTCGATGACGATGAAGCCGAACTGCGCGAGCGAGATGTTGTTGCTGCGCGGGTTGAACGTCTTCGTCACCGACTCGGTCTGCGGGCCGGGATAGACGTAGGCGATGATCGGATACTTCCGTTTCTCGTCGAAGTTGAACGGCTTGTACATCACCCCGTACAGGTCCGTCACGCCATCGTCCGCCTTCACCGTGAACGGCTCGGGATACTTGAAGCCCATCTCCATCAGCGCCGACAGGTCGGGCGTCTCGAGCTTGACGACCGCGTTCCCCAGCGTGTCGTAGAGCGCCGATTCGGGCGCCGCGTCGATGCGCGACGAGTTGTTGACGAAGAACCTGGCGCCCTCGTTGACCGACACCGCATGCGAGGCGTTGCCGGGGTTCAGCAGTTTCATGCCGGTCCCGTCGAAGCCGACGCGATACAGGTGCGTGTAATACGGATCCTCGCCTTTCTCCCGGCCGGCCGCCGAGATGTAGAGCACCCGCGCCTTCTCGTCGACGTTCTCGATGCCGGTCGTGACGTACTCGCCCTCGGTGATGCGGGACTTGAGCGCGCCGGTGACGGCGTCATACAGATAGAAGTGGCCCCAGCCGTCGCGCTCCGACCAGAAGATCAACTCCGTCCCGTTGTTGACCAGCCGGAGCGGTTTCGTCTCGATGTAGGTGTTGAGACGCTCCTCGAACAGCGGCTTGACCTCGCCGGTCGTGGCATCCGCGACGAGCACGTCGAGCTTGTGCAGATCGCGGCTCTGGCGCTGCATGTAGATCTTGTCCGGCGAGCTGCTCAGCCACTGCGCCGGAATCGGCCGGCCCTGCGGACCCACGCCGCCGCCGCCGCCGCGGCCGCCGCCGCCACCCTGGCCGGCGCGTTGCGGTTTGGTGGCAATCGAGAGCGACTGATCCTTGAAACGATCCGCGTTCACCTTCACCCGGTTCTTGCTCGCCACATCGAACACGAACATCTCCGACTGCGGGATGTTCTCCTCGCCCGGCATGGCGTAGCGATACGTCTCGAGCGTCGGGCGCGGCTGCGCGAGCGAGTTGATGACCCACAGGTCCTTGACCTTGCGCGAGTCGCGCCTGATCAGCGCAAAGCGGCTCGAGTCCTGCGACCAGACGACGTTGACCGGCGCCGTGCGGACGTTCTTCTGATCGCCTTCTTCGCGCTGCTCCTGCTGCTGTTGCTGCTCGTTTTCTTCGCGCTCCTGCTGTTGCTGCTGCTGCTGCTGTTGCTGTTGCTGCTCCTCCTGCTCGCGGGTGCCGCCGCCGCGCGCCGCGAAGCTGTAGTACTCCTCGCCGTCCTTCGTCAGCTGCGTCTCGACAATCGTCGTGTCGTTCGGGTTCTTGCGGGCCTTCTCGAAGTTCGCCGCGTCCATCATGAACAGGTTGTGGTTGCGGGCGAAGAGGACGGTCTTCTCATCCGGCGACAGCGACGCCCAGCGGACGGCGCGCGGCTCTTCCTTGTAGTCCTCGATCAGCGTGACCTTGGCGGTCGCCATCTCGTACTCGAAGTGCAGCGTCTTGTTGCGCGGGCCGCGGCCGCCGGGACCGGCGCCGCGGGCGCCCTGGCCACCCTGCCCGCGCTGGCCCTGCTGCGGCTGATCGTCCATGTCCCACTGCTCGTCCTCGATGCCGCCGCTGCGCGAGGCCTGCTGCTCGGTCGTCGTGATCTTGGGCTTCGTCGAGTTGATGGCGGCGTCGGCCGGCACCTGTACTTCGAACTCGAACACCGAGTTGTCCCGGACGAACTTGACAGCAGAGAACGGCAGGTGCTGCGCGTCGTACGGGATCCGCGTGATCGACGTCAGCATCGCGGCCATCTTCGCGTGATCGAAGAGCGGCGCCTTCGCCTTCTTGACGGGATCGACGACGTAGAAGCGGCGGCCTTCGCGGGTCTGGTAGGCGTACCAGAAGCGGTCGCTGTTCTCGAGCCACCGCGGCGTGACGCTCGTATCGAACACCATTTTGGCGACTTTCTGCGTCGTCCACTGAGCGGCGGCGTCGTAGTTGGGCGTCAGCGGCGGCAGCGCGCCGGCCTGCGGGGCCGCGGCGGCCTGCCCGCCATTCTGGGCGCGAAGCGCGGTGGATGGGACGATGACGAGCGCAAGCAGGCACGCGTACAGGGTTATGCGTACGGCGCGCGAGGCGGCAAAAGACAGCATGGCCACTCCTCCTCCGGAGCGTGAAACAGCCGAGATGTGGGCAAAAAAGTAGCAGTTCAGCGGGGTTTAGGCAAATCGGGACGCGGATTCTCCAACAGGAGATCAGGAGGCGATGTTTTTCACGGAACGCGGATTCTCGCGGATCTGACGGCGGTCGCGGCCGGCCTTCGGCCGGGCCTGAGGAGAGGGTCAGCCTGGAGACACAAACCGTGTTCTGGCCGCCCGAACGGCTTGTGTCTCCGGGCTGATCCTCTCCTCAGCCGCGCGAAGCGCGGCGCGACCGCCGGCTTGACCGCCGATCGCAAGTTCAAAGAGATCCGCGATCATCCGCGTAAATCCGCGTTTCGTTGAATCCGTGGATCCCGGGTAATCCGCGTCCAGGAAGATCCGCGCCAATCAGCGTCTGGCGTTCGGCGCTGAAGGATCCAACAGTTTTCGAAGATCGACCCGCCCCTGCTTCCCGAGCAGCGGCTTCCACAGATCGCCGACCTTCGCGATGCGCTCGCGGACGTTGTCCAGCCGGAAATCCTCGATCTTGACGCCTCGATCGATCTCGGCCCACGTCACCGGGGTCGACACGGTCGCGAGCGGGGTCGGCCGCACCGAGTAGATCGAGGCCAGCGTCCGGCCCCACGCGTTCTGGTTGTAGTCGATCAGCACGCGGCCGCGCGGACGTTTGGCGACGCGGTACTCCGCGGTCATCAGCGCGGGGTTCCGGCTCGCGAGCTCGACGGCGAGCGCCTTGGCGAACGTCCAGACCTCCTTCTGCACCGGCCCGCGGACGATCGGCACATACACGTGCAGCCCGCGGGAACCGGTCGTCTTGACATGCGACGGCATCTTCAGCGTCTTCAGCGCGTCACGAACGATCTGCGCGGTCGCGAGAACCGCCTTCCACGTCGTCCCTTCGCCGGGATCGAGATCGAAATGCACGTAATCCGGCCGATCGACATCGTCGCAGCGCGCGTACCACTGGTTCAGATCGATGCAGCCGAGATTGATCACCCACAGCAGCGACGGCAGGTCATCGATCACCGGAAAATCGATGACGTTGCCCGACTCGTGGTCGATGGCGCACGTGCGGATCCAGGGCGGCCGGGGACTCGGCGCGCGCTTCATGAAGAAGAACTCGCCGGCCGCGCCGTGGGGATAGCGCTTCATCACCATCGCGCGATCGCGGATGTGCGGCAGCAGCACCGGCGCGACGTCAGCGTAGTACTGAATCAGATCACCTTTGGTGATCCCGCGCTCGGGCCAGAACAGCTTGTCGAGATTGGTGAGGCGGACCGATTTGCCCTGGACTGTGAGGGCGTGATCGCCAGACGAAGGGATCTTCATCGCGCCCGCGGCAGCGGCTGCAGCTTCGGCGGACGCTGTCCGTGGCGGATGGCGCCGGCAACCGGCAGGTAGCGCAGCTCCTCGCCGGCGGTGACACACCGCAGCATCAGCCCGCCGCGACTCATGTCGCCGCGGCCGACGAAGTCGGCCGGAAACAGCAGCCGCTCGCCGAAGATGCCGAGCAGGACGTCGACATACTTCGGCGACGCGATGCTGCCGAGCAGCACGACGTCGCAGTCCGCGCCGATATCGGCGGCGAGCGCGTGCGCGCTGCGCTCGAGCGGCCGCCGGTAGCTTGGATTGTCCGGCGCCACGTCAACCCGCGCGAAGCCGCGGATCCCGGCGAGCGTGACCGGCGTTTCCGGCGTGCGCAGCCCGGCGCTCGGCGTGATGATGAACACGCCGGCGCCCGAGATCTCCGACAGCGGATCCGCGGGCCGCGCAAACGCGCGCGCGTACGCCAGCTTGCCGCGGAAATACAGGCCGCTCAAGAAACTGAAGACGTCGCCGATCGGCGCGCCGTCGCTCCCCCGCAGCTGGACCGCGAGATCGAACGTCGCTTTGCCGGACATCACGATCTGTCCCCTGCGGCCTGAACAGTTCGCCGGGGACAGGAGGAACACCTGATGGCGCATCGAGGAGACAAGGATATCAACTCCCAAAAAACCCAACTCCCAAAAAAGCCAAATCCAAATCCCAACTCCCGAGTTTCACTTCTCAAGTCGCAAGAAACAGAAGCCCAGGAAAGGAATTGGGAGTTGGTCTTTTTGGGAGTTGGGAATTGGTCTTTTGGGAGTTGACATTTATCCATTATGGATATATCCATTTAGGATATGAAACGACGCGAACGCCGCCCGCTCAAGCCCGCCGTGTTCCACATCCTGCTGGCGCTCGCCGGCGAGGAGCGGCACGGGCTCGGCATCGCGGACGAGATCGAGGAGGCCACCGGCGGCGTCGTGCGCCTGGGCCCGGGGACGCTGTATCGGTCCTTGAAGCAGATGGCGGCGGACGGGCTGATCCGCGAACTGCGGATGCGCGACGCCGATGTCGATCCGCGGCGGCGATACTACGCGCTGACGGACGCCGGCCGCGACGCGCTCGAAACGGACGCGATCAGGTACGACCGCCTCTCACGCCTCGCGCGCAAGCGCGGCGTGCTTCCGGCCTGAAGCCGTGAACCCGATGCTGAGACTTCTGCTCGCCTGCTGTCCGGCCGCGTTCCGGGAGACCTACACCCGCGACATCGAGGAGCTCTTCGAGGCACGCCGCGCGCGTCTGCGCGGCCGGCCGATGCGCCTGCTGTGGCTCTGGCTGACCACGGCCGGCGACCTGTTTCTCACCGCTGGTGCGGAATGGCGAGGCGCGCTCGCCGGCCATCGCGCCGGCGTCCGGCTCGAGGATTCTCCAGGGAGACTGCCAATGACGGATCGTCTGATGCTCGATGTTCGCGACGCCGGCCGCCACCTCGCTGCGGCGCCCGGCTTTACCGTCGCCGCGGTCGTCATCCTCGCGCTGGGGATCGGCAGCAGCACGGCCATCTTCAGCGCCGTCGACGCCTTCGCGCTGCGCAGCCGGCCCTTTGCGCGCCCGACCGAGCTCGTCAACATCTATCAGGACTCGGACGACGGAAGGCCCGAATCGAATTCGTATCCGACCTACGTCGACGTGTCGCAATACACCGATTTGTTCAGCGGCGTCGGAGCGGTCATGCCGGAAGGCAACGGCACGCTGCTGACGGATTCGGGCGACGCTGATTTCGTCCAGATCGAGTTCGCGACCTCGTCGTATTTCCCCGTTCTCGGACTCCAGCCGCGCCTGGGCCGATGGTTCACATCGGACGAGGATCGGCCCGGCGTCCCGCCGGCTGCAGTTCTCACGCACGCCGCCTGGCAGCGGCGCTTCGGCTCCGATCCGGGAGTCATCGGGCGGACGATCCGCGTCAGCGGCGCAGCGGTCACCATCGTCGGCGTCGGCCCCGTCAGGCACAACGGATTCGTCGCCGGACTCGCCAGCGACTTCTGGATGTCGATCTCGGCGCTCGGTCCGGTGGGCGGCGCGTTCCGCGGCGCCACGCTGACGCGGCGAGACGATCACTGGTTCCAGATCGTCGCCCGCCTCGCGCCGGGCCGGACCGCGCCGGAAGCGCAATCGGCGATGAACGTGCTCGCCGAGCGCATCGGCCGCGAATTCCCCGACAGTGACCGCGGCCGCAAGATGACCGTAATGAGCGCGGCGGACGTGCGCGTCCATCCGGAGATCGACGCGATGATCTACCCGACCGCGGGCCTCAATCTCCTTCTCACCGCGCTGCTGCTGGCGATCGTCTGCAGCAATCTCGCGAACCTGATGCTGGCACGGGGATCGACGCGGACGCGCGAGCTGGCCGTGCGCCTGGCGATCGGGGCGACGCGCGCCCAGATCATCCGCGCGCTCGTCGTCGAAAGCGTGCTGTTGGCACTCGCGGGCGGCGCGGTCGGCCTGGCGCTCGCCTGGTGGGCGATTGGCCTCATCGACAACGTGGAGCTGCCGCTGGCGCTGCCAGTGAAAGCATTCATCACGCTCGACTACCGGGTCGCCGCATTCGCAATCGGTGTTTCCCTGCTCAGCGGCCTTGCGTTCGGCCTGCTGCCGGCGATCCGCAATTCGCGCCGGGATCTCTCCGACACGCTCAAGATCGACAGCCGCGCGGCGCGCGGCGCGCTTCGCGTGGCGGATCTCCGCGGGCTGCTGATCGTCGTCCAGATTGCGATCTCGCTGGCGCTGATCGCATGCGGCGGCATCCTGCTGCGCAGCATGCTGAATGCGATGCGCGTCGATCTCGGGTTCGATCCGAGGTCGGTCGTCGCGGTGACGGTCGACCCGATGCAGGCGGGCCGCAGCGCGCAGCAGGCCATGCAGACGCTGCTCGATCTGCGCGAGCGTGCGGCATCGCATCCCGGGGTCGAGTTCGCGGCGCTGGCGACGCGAGCGCCGGTGACACCGTTCGGTCCGTCCAACACGATCGTGCTCGACGAACACGCGATTCATCGCACCGAGAGCGGCACCGTCGAGGTCGCCTCCGCGGGTGTCACGCCGGACTATTTCAGGGCGCTGCGCATCGCGATCCTGTACGGCCGCGAGTTCACACCGGCCGACCGCACGGGCGCCGATCGCGTCGCGATCGTCAGCGAGGCGATGGCCCGGCGCTTCTGGGGAACCTCGGACGTCGTCGGACGCCGCTACCGCCACGGCGGCAGCGACACGCCGTGGGTCACGATCGTCGGCGTCGCGCGCGACGTGCCGATCGTGTCTCCCGGGGAAACGCCGCGTCCGTTCGTCTACCGCCCGTTCGCGCAGGGAGGATTCGGCCGTGCGGCGCTGGTCATCCGCGGCATTGGTGAGCCCGCCGCGCTCATAGCCGCGGTACGCCAGGAGGTGCGTGCCGTCGACCCGCTGATTCCGCTCATGCAACCGGCGCCGATGCAGGCGCACATCGATCGGTCGCTGGCGGCGCCGCGCGCGGCCGCGCGCCTGCTGACCGCGCTCGGCCTGATGGCGGTTCTGCTCGCGTGTGTGGGGATCTATTCGGTCGTGGCCTTCAGCGTCGCGCGACGGCGGAACGAAATGGGCGTGCGGATGGCCCTCGGCGCCACGGCGCCGCAGGTCGTGCGGATGGTCGTCCGCGAGATGGCGCAGCTCGTCACAATCGGCGTCGCAGCGGGGCTCGCGCTCGCGGCATTCATCGCGCCGGCGCTACGGAGCCTGCTGATCGGCATTCAACCGCTCGACGCGCGGACGTTCGCCGTAGTGACTGCGGGAGTCGCAGCCGTGGCTCTGATCACCGCCTGGCTGCCGGCCCGGCGCGCCGCGGAAGCCAATCCGGCCGCGGTGCTGCGCGCGGAATGAGGACGCGGATTTCACGGAGCTCTTTCACGGAACGCGGATTTTCGCGGATTTCTTTCACGGAACGCGGATTTTCGCGGATCTTTTCACGGAACGCGGATTCTCGCGGATTTCTCACGGAACGCAGATTCTCGCGGATCTCTCTCACGGAACGCGATTTTTGCGGATCTCTCTCTCACACTGGACGCTGATTTTTGCGGATCAGATGGGGAATGTATTTGAACAAGGAGATCCGTGTTGATCGGCGTCTTGTATCAGCGTCGATCCGCGTCTCGTTATTACCGTCGATCCGCGTTAGCACGGAGCACTCAGTCAGCGGGACGCCGATTGGCGCGGATAATCCCCAATCACTGGACGCAGAATCCGACACGAATGTGTCCGATGATCCAGGCAGGCCTGAAGGCCTGCGCTACGGCAGCCGGCCGTGCGTCCGTCCGCTCCAAAATGCGCGTGAACACTGGGTCGCCGTTCCGCGTGAAAACCGCGTCAGGAAGAGAGAATCCGCGTCCCCTTGACCAGCCTGGATCCGCGTGAATCCGCGTTTCGTCGATTGACTAGATCCGCGTGAACCCGCGTTTCGTCGATTAACTAGATCCGCGTGAATCCGCGTTTCGTCGATTAACTAGATCCGCGTGAACCCGCGTCTCTCGTTATCAGCGTCGATCCGCGCCTCGCATCCATCACCAGATGCGCACCCGCACGCCGCCCGTCACGCTCGAGTGCGAAAAGCCCACGTCTTCGATCGGCGTCACGAACTGGTACTGGCCGACCGCGCTGACGAACGAGGTAATCGGCACTTCGAGGCCGATGAGGCCCTGCACGGTGAAGCTCTGCGAGCTGAAGCGGTTGTCGAACGTCTGACATGAAGTCGGCTGGCAATCGGTCGCGGATTGCGCGAACCGGCGGTCGTATACCAGAAAGCCGAACCCGCCGCCGCCGGTAATCGTCACCCGATCGATGAACCCTCGCGCGAGCCAGTTCACGCCTGCTGTCTTCACGGCATACGTGGTGCTCGACTCGAACCGCGCGCCACGCTCCTGGGTCTTTTTCCGCCACTGATCGAAAAAACCCTCGAGTAGAAAATGGCGCGAGACCGTTGCCCGCACGGCAAGCTGCCACTCGGGCGCGTTGAAGTCGAAGTCTCCGTGCAGCGGGAAGGCGATACCGCCGGCCCCGCTGAGCGTGATTCGCGAATCGTCCGGCGCTTGCGCCGCGGCAGGAGCGGCGAACGCCGCAGCCAGCAAACACAGACAGGCAAACAGCCGAAGTCCTGATGGTGTCGCCATATATGTCCCTGTCAGGACATGCGCACTGCATACAGAGATCGGCTCACTCCCGGCCCCTGGCCCCTGGTCCCCGGCCCCTGTGCTAGGCTGAGCCATGACCTCAACCATCGCTGCAAGCCGCGCACTGGCGATCGAGATTCGGGACGAGGAGCGTGACGAGCTGCTGGGCATAGCTGTTCTGCTGCCGTCGGAAAAATACGCGGCAGTCGGCGCAAGAATCGCGCCTGATCCGGATGGCGCTCCGCCTGAACGCGCGGGCAGGCATGAAGAGCGCAGGCTGACTGCCAATGCGTGGAACGAGATCGAGGCGTGGGTATCAGCAGGCGATGCCGGACTGCCGGCGAGACCGGCACCGTTGCCCGGCGGCGTGATGGCGGAGCTTTTCGGCGGTGGATGCGCCGTGGTTGGTCAGCGTGACGCGTCGATTCCGATCCCGTCGGCTTCCCGCGCGGACGCCCCGGTCGTGGTCGATCGGCTGTTGAAGGCGCTTGTAACGGCGCGCCGTTAGAACGTCAGCGTTTCATCCGCGCGGCGGCGATCTTGTCGCCCAGCTCGAGCCGCTCGACGGCGTCCATCCCGGACACGACTCTCCCGAGCGCCGTGAAATTGCCTTCGTTGTGCGGCTGCGGCGTGAAGCCGAGCGTGTAGCCGGGCCGGCCCGTGTCGAGCCCCGCGGAAGCCCAGCTCAGATTGGCGCGCGTCAACCCGTGGCGATTCACCTCGTCGCGCAAAGTTCCTTCGTCCCGGATCGCGCGCTGCTGTGCGACGAAGTTCGGCACCACGCGGCCGAATTCGGTGCCGACGATCTCGCCCGACTCCACGACCTTGACGAAATAGTCGGCGCCGAACGGCGCGTCCCCCGGATACAGCTCGAGCTCGATCGTTCCACGCGGCGTTTCCCAGATCGCGCGGGGCCGCGGCGCGCCGTTGTAGTCGGGGACGATCCAGCGCTCAACGAGAGCGCGGTACTCCCCTTCCGGCTTCGGCTCGCGCGGCTGCGCCGGGCCACGGCCGCGGCCCCGCCCCTCGCCCTGCGCCGGCGGCGGTGGAAACACGCCTTCAGCTGTCAACGCGTCGAGCTTCGCGCGACCTGCCGCGTCGAGCCGGCCGAGCGCCTGGCGCGCAGCGGTGCGAGCGACGACGCTGTCTTCGCGCGCGAGCGCGGTGGCGAGGTCCAGCGCGGCGGGCGGGGACAGTGCCACCAGCGGCGTCAGCGCCGAGATGCGAAGCGCGAGCGGCCTTCCCTTCGCCGCGGCGGCGACAAGATGCGGCACGACCGTTTCCGAACGGCTCTTGAAGCGGCCCATGACTTCGGCGGCGGAAACGGACAGCCACGCATCCGGCGATTCGAGCGCCTTGATCACCAGCGCGAACGACTCGTCATCGTCGAACTGCGCGAGCGCGCGGAGCGCTTCGGTGCGCACGCGGCGATCCTGATCCTTCAAAGCACTGCGCAGGCGCGCCGAGAATTTCGCGCGATCGAACCCGGGCGGATCGGCCTCTGCGGTGACGCCCGACGGTGGCGCAGCGCCGCCGGCTGTCTGTGGCGCCGTCGGAGGCGTGAGACCGCGCACGGCCCAGAAGCGGACCTCGGCAGAGCGATCGCTGGTGAGCTCGAACAGATGCGGAGCGGCGGCAGGGTCGCGCGGTCGAAACAGCGCCCACGCCGCGCGCCATCGCAACTCGGCATCCGGCGACTTCGCCCAGCGCAGGATTGGCGCGAGGTCTTCGCGGACGGTGAACCGGCCGATCGACAACAGCGCCTCGCCGACGACCGGCGCCGAGCGCGAGGACGGGGCGACCGCACTCAGGTACCGCGCCAGCGCGGCGCGTGCCTCCGGCGCCTGAAACTTTCCAAGCGCGATCGCCGCCTCACGCGCGACCGCGGGCGGCGAACCGGGCGACGACATCGCCTCCTCGAGCCAGGGAATGGTCGAAGCGATCTTGAGCTGGCCCGCCGCGAACATGACCGTTGCCGCGACGTCCGGGTCTTTGTCGGCGCGCGCGGCTTCGAGAAGCGGCAATCCGGCGGGATCGGCGATGCGGGCTATGGCGAGCGTGGCGCGCCGTCTGACTTCAGGGTGCGGCGATCGAACGATGCGCGACAACGGCTCGCGGTCGAACTGCCGCGTATCTTCGAGCATCAGCAGCTTCGCGATGTCGTCGATGTCGTTTGACGCGAGCGGTGGGCGCTTCCCCGTTTGCGCGGAGAGGACGATGAAAGCAGCAAGAAGGCTGGCAATCGCGCCCAGGTTTCCGGCGCGTCGCACGTGACTGGCAGCACGTCGCACGCAGCGCGTCGCACGTCGCACGTGTCAGCTACCTCTGTTTCACAACGACCACTTCATCAGCACGGCACCGACCGTAAACCCCGCGCCAACCGACGCCAGCAGCAGCATGTCCCCGCGCTTCAATCGTCCCTCGCGAACCGCATCGGCCAGGGCGAGCGGAATCGTCGCGGCCGTGGTGTTGCCGAAATTCTCGAGGTTGATGACGACCTTCGATGCCGGCAGCTCGAGACGATCGGCGGCCGCCTGGATGATACGCCGGTTGGCCTGGTGCGATACGAACAGATCCACTTCAGCGGGGTCAATCCCGTGCTGGCTGAGCACGCGCCGGCAGATCTCTTCCGTCTTCCGCACCGCGAACCTGAACACCGCCTGACCGTCCTGCTTGACGTAGTGCATCCGCTGGTCCACCGTCTCGCGCGAGGCCGGCAGGCGGCTGCCGCCGGCCGGCATGCACAGGGCCGGACCACCGCTGCCGTCGATCTCGTGCGCGAACCCGATGATCCCCGGCTCCCCATCGCGCGCCGGCGACACCACCACCGCGCCGGCGCCGTCGCCGAACAGCACGCAGGTGGTCCGATCGGTGTAGTCGATGATGCTCGACATGACGTCGGCGCCGACGACGAGCGCGTGCTCGTGCGCGCCGGAAGCCACCATCTGCATGCCGGTGGTCAGCGCGTAGGTGAAGCCCGAGCAGGCAGCGCCGAGATCGAATCCCCACGCCCGCCGCGCCTCGATCTTGTGCTGCAGCACGCACGCCGTGCTCGGAAAAATCGTGTCCGGCGTGGTCGTGCCGACGACGATGAAGCCGATGTCGTCCGGGGTCAGGCCGGCCTGCGCGATGGCGCCGAGCGCGGCCTCTTTCGCGAGATCGGACGTGGCCACGCCGGGATCGACGATGTGACGCTGGCGGATCCCGGTGCGCTGGAGGATCCATTCATCGGACGTCTCGACCATCCGCTCGAGATCGGCATTGGTCAGAGTACGGGGTGGGACATAGGTCGCGAGACCGGAAATCCTGACGCGTCGAAGCGTCCCTGCATCTACCACAAACGATCCTTTGAAGGAGAGCTCAAGCCAAAATACTCGTAGGCGCGGGGCGTCGCGACGCGCCCGCGCGGCGTGCGATCGAGGAAGCCGATCTGGATCAGAAACGGCTCGTAAATCTCCTCGATGGCGTCCCGCTCCTCGCTCATCGCCGCCGCCAGGCTGGCGACGCCGACCGGGCCGCCGCCAAACTTGTCGATAATCGTCTTCAGCAGCCGCCGATCGACTTCGTCGAAGCCGTGCTCGTCGACCTCGAGCAGCTGCAGTGCCTTGAGCGCCACCTCGCCGGAGACGTGGCCGTCGGCGCGCACCTGGGCGTAGTCGCGGACCCGGCGCAGCAGCCGGTTGGCGACGCGCGGCGTGCCGCGCGAGCGGCGCGCGATCTCCTTCGCCGCCTCGTCGTCGATCGGCACGTTCAGGATGCGCGCCGACCGGCGCACGATTTCGTGAATGTCGCGCTCGGTGTAGAAATCGAGGCGGTGGACGATGCCGAAGCGCGCCCGCAGCGGCGAGGTCAGCAGGCCGGTCCGGGTGGTGGCGCCGATCAGCGTGAAGCGCGGAACCGGAATCTTGACCGATCGCGCACCGGGCCCCTGCCCGATCATGATGTCGATCTCGTAGTCCTCCATCGCCGGGTAGAGGATCTCCTCGATCGCGGGCGCCATCCGGTGGATTTCGTCGATGAAGAGCACTTCGCGTTCCTGGAGCGTCGTCAGGATCGCCGCCAGGTCGCCCGCCTTTTCGATCACCGGCCCCGCCGTCGGCCTGATGGTGACGCCCAGCTCGTTGGCGATGACGCTCGCCAGCGTCGTCTTTCCGAGTCCCGGCGGGCCGTAGAGGAGCACGTGGTCGAGCGCGTCGCCGCGCTGGCGCGCCGCGGCGATCGACACCTGGAGGTTTTCGCGGATGCGATCCTGGCCGATGTAGTCGTCGAGCGTCCGCGGCCGCAGGCCGGCTTCGTACTGGGCGTCATCATCGACGCGTGACGCGGTCAGGATGCGATCGTCCATCGAATCAATTCTTCATCAGGTGGCGCAGCGTGCCCTTCAACGCATCCTCGAAGCTGGCATCGGGCGTGGCCTCGAGCACTTTCCCGAGCGCCTTCTCTGCCGGCTGACGCTGATAGCCGAGATTCATCAACGCCGACAGCAGATCGTCGCGCAGTTGCTCGCCCGGCGATGCGCTGGCCGGCGCCGGACCTGGCGGCTGCACCGCCGCCGGCAACCGATCCTTCATCTCGAGGCCGATGCGCTCCGCGGTCTTCTTGCCGATGCCTGGAATCGCGGTGAGCCGCGCCACGTCCTGCAGGCGAATCGCCTTGATCAGATCGCCCGGCTCGATACCCGACAATACTGCGAGTGCGAGCTTCGGTCCAATCCCGCTGATCGCGATCAGGCGTTCGAACAGATCGAGCTCGATCGCCGACGCGAACCCGAACAGCGCCAGCGCGTCCTCGCGGACGTGCGTGTGGATGCGGAGCGAGACCGTCGATCCGGAGTCGCCAAGCACGTAAAACGTGGACAACGGCACCTGCACGTCGTAGCCGACGCCGGCGACATCGACGATCACCCGGTTCGGCGTCTTGTCCACCAGGGTTCCGCGGAGCGAGGCAATCATCGACGCTACGCTCTGGGAGGACGATAGTCGCGCCACGAGCGCGCGACGGGTGCGCGCTCGCCGGAACGCAGCTGCTCGCCGAGCGGGCCCGTGATCGCGTGCAGGTGACAGATGGCCACGGCCAGCGCGTCGGCCACGTCGTGCGGCGACGGCGCCTTCTCGAGCCCGAGCAGGAGCCTGATCATCTCCTGCACCTGGTGCTTCTCGGCCCGGCCGTAGCCAACCACCGCACGCTTGATTTCGGCGGGCGCATATTCGACGACCGTCACGCCCGCCTCCGCCGCCGCGAGCAGCGCCACGCCGCGCGCGTGTCCGAGCTTCAACGCGCTGCGGACGTTGCGCGCATAGAAGATGTTCTCCACCGCGACGCAGTCCGGCCGGTGCTCGCGCATCAGCGCGATCAAGCCGGCGTGTATGGCCTGCAGCTTGTCGGGAAAGGTGGCGTTGGTGCGGCCGGATAGCGTGCCGCAGGTGACGAGAGAGTGACGGCTGCCGATCCGTTCGACGCAGCCGTAACCCGTGCGATCGGAGCCGGGATCGATCCCGAAGATCTTCACGCCAACGAGGCCTCGATCTCCTTCTCTTCGATGTCCGCGTTCGACCAGACCTTCTTGGTGTCCTCGTGCTCCTCGACAGCCTCCATCAGCTTGACCATCTGCTGCGCGGGCTTGCCTTCGAGCTTCACGTAGTTCTGCGGCAGCATCGCGACCTCTGCCGCGGCCGGTTCGAGACCGAGCGCCTTGACGGCTTCCAGCACGGCCTGAAACGCATCCGGCGCCGACATGACCTCCCACGAATCGCCGTCGTCGCGCATGTCGTCGGCGCCGGCGTCGAGCGCGGCAGCCATCAGCGCTTCCTCGTCCGCCTTCGCCTTGTCGACGACGATGTAGCCCTTCTTGTGGAACATCCAGGCGACGCTGTTTTCCGCGGCGAGGTTGCCGCCGTACTTCGCCAGCAGGTGGCGCAGTTCGCCGACGGTGCGGTTCTTGTTGTCGGTCAGCGTCTCGATGATGAGCGCGGCGCCGCCGGGACCGTAGCCTTCGTAGGTGATTTCCTCGGTACGAGACGCCCGGCAGCTCGCCGGTGCCGCGCTGGACCGCGCGCTTGATGTTGTCGGCCGGCATGTTGACCGACTTGGCTTCCGCGATGATGGTGCGGAGGCGCGGATTGGTATCCGGGTCGCCGCCGCCGGCCCGGGCCGCGACGGTCAACTCCTTGATGATCCGGGTGAAAATCTTGCCGCGCTTCGCGTCGGCGGCACCCTTTTTATGCTTGATCGTGTGCCATTTCGAATGGCCAGACATGAGAAAGCTCCCTGAAAAGACGCGGGAAAATGACCATTTAAGGTATCACATGTCAGGGGCGCCGCCTGGCCAGGATGACCCAGACGTCGGCCCGCTCGTCCCACGGCGCGCCCTGATAATCGCCGAGCACGGCGTCGACGTTGAAGCCCGCGTGCTCCAGCCGGCGGCCCATCTGCGGCACCGAGAGCGTGCGGAAGGTCAGCGCGAACCTGTGCACGCGCCGGCGCGTGCCGCGCCGCTCGACGTATTCCTGATCGAAGCGCGTCAGGCCGCGGCGGCGATCCTGGCGGACCGATTCGATGAGCGTCAGGTTGGTGGCGCGGCCCTTCCACCCGCGGAGGCTCACGCGCCGGTTGTATTCGGACCAGCGCGGAAGATCGGGCACGAGATCGATGCCGAGCAGGCCGCCGGGCGTCAGCACGCGATGGATCGAGGCGAGCGTGGCCTTGAGGTCCGCTTCGCTCGTGAGCGACTGCAGCATGCCGTACGGCGCCATCACCAGATCGAAGCCGCGGCCGTCGTGGAACGGCAGCGCGCGGATGTCGCCGCGGACGAGCAGCGTGCGATCCGAGAGCCCTGCGCGTTTGAGGCGCGCCCGGGCGCGCGCGAGCATCGGCGCGGATCGATCGATGCCGACGAGCCGGGCGCCGGCGCGGGCGACGGGAATCGACAGGCGTCCGGTGCCGCATCCCAGCTCGAGCACGGCGCCATGCTGCGCCGCCGCGAGACGCTGCCAGAAGGGGACGTCGCGGCGAGCCACCGTGCGCGCGTTCTCCCAGTCGTAGAAGGGCGCGTACTCGTCCCAGCCCTGGGCGCCGTCGGGCGCGGATCTCGTTTTCCTCACGGGACGCGGATGCACGCGGGGCTCCAGTTCTAGACGCGGATTTTCGCGGATTTCCTTATTCACGAAACGCGGATTTTCGCGGATTCCTTAAATCACGGAACGCGGATTTTCGCGGGTTTCCTTTTATTCACGGAACGCGGATTTTCGCGGATTCCTTAAATCACGGAACGCGGATTCCCGCGGATTCCTCTAATTCACGGAACGCGGATTTTCGCGGATCTCTTTAGCATACGGAACGCGGATTTCCGCGGATCTCTCTAGTTTTACGGAACGCGGATTCTCGCGGATTCCTTGTTCGCACGTCAGCAGGTCGCACGTGACAAGCCGCACGTCGCAGGTAGCACGTAGCACATCGCACGTGAAGTGCTATGCCGTCTCGTTGACGGTGCCGACGGTCGCAAACAGCATGGTGTTCTGAATCTCGACGAACGACGTGCCGGCGCGATCGGCGTCCTGCGCGTAGCGTTCGATCGCTTTCAGGTAGTCGGTGCCCAGACGCTTCAGCGACTCACCGGGTGCCTTGTCGATCGCGCTGCGGACGGCCTGACGCCGGCCCTCCCACAGCGAGGCGGGCGGCGGTCCCAGATGAGAGACGGATACGGGGAACAACTGCACGTAGACAGGCTCCACGCCGTGGCTGACGAACAAGCCGGGGATCAGCGGTCCAACGGATGATTCGGCCGCTTCGCCGCGCGCCGCCGCGATGCCGGCGAAGAAGCGGCGCCCGAGCTCGTCGGCGTGCATGCCGCTCGGGATCGAGCTGAACCAGTAGCGCGCCGCGTTGTCGGGTTCGACGACGAGGACGCGGCCACTGGGCCGGGTGACGCGTGCGAGCTCGCCGACCGCGCGGCCGATGTCGCGGATGTGCTGCAGCACGGCCACGCAGAACGTCGAGTCGAAGGTTCCGTCCGCGAACGGCAGGTGGCACGCATCAGCGGCCGCGTACATCACACGCGCGTTGATGCCGCGCGTCGCCGTGTCCGCGGCGCGCAGGCGATCGACCAGCAGATCGACGCCAACGAACCGCATCTGCGAGAGGCGCAGCCGCGCCAGGCTGATCTCCGCCGTGCCGGTGCCGCAGCCGACGTCCAGGATGCTCTTGCCGGGCCGCGGGCGCAGCGTCTCCTCGAGAAACGACGCGAACGCGTCGTTCCACCAGTGTTCGCGGAGATGCTTGAGAGTGGAAGAGGTGAGGGCATCGAGATCGCGAGTCATTCTTCTCCAAGACGCGGACGCGGCAAGCTGCCAGGGGACGGCGAATTGTACCACCGGAGCGGCCAATCACAGGAGGTCATGAGTTCAAGAGTCAAGAAAATCAGCCTCCTGATCTCGTGATCTCCTGCGATGCCCTAGTCAGTACGCGACCAGCAGTCTGGCCGCGCGCTCGACTTCGTCCTCGCCTGGCAGGAAGTACGCTTCGAGAGGCGGCGAGTATGGAACGGGCGTGTCGAGTGCCCCGATCACGCGGACCGGCGCATCGAGGCTCTCGAACGCTTCCTCCTGGATCATCGCGGCGAGGCTCTCGCCGATCCCGCCGGTGCGCGAGTCCTCGTGCACGATCAGCACGCGGCTGCAGTGGCGGGCGACGGTCACGACGGCATCGCGATCGAGCGGCGCCAGCGTCCGCAGATCGAGCACGCTCGCTTCGATGCCGTCGGCGGCAAGCTTCTCGGCGACGCGAAGGCCGACGTGAACGTACGCGCCATACGAGATGATCGCGAGATCGCGGCCGGCGCGGCGCAGCGCGGCCTTGCCGATTTCGACCGGCGCAGGAGGTTCGGCGCCGAGCGTCTGACGAATCCGCGGCTCGCGATAGAGCGCGATGTGCTCGTAATAGAGCACGGGATCGGGGTCGGCGACCGCGCTCGCCATCAGCGCGCGCGCGTCGTGCGGGGTCGAGGGAACCACGATCTTGAGGCCGGGCGTCCGATAGAACCACGGCTCGGTGTTCTGACTGTGATACGGGCCGGCATGCCGCAATCCGCCCCACGGCATCCGCACGACCATCGGCACCGATCCGCCCCACCGGTAGCGAATCTTCGCCGCGTTGTTCACGAGCTGATTGAAGCCGGTCGCGACGAAGTCGTTGAACTGCATCTCGCCGATCGGCCGCTGCCCGGCGAGCGCGGCGCCAACGCAGACGCCGAGCACGGCGCCTTCGGCGAGCGGCGAATTGAGGATGCGATCGCCGTACTCGGCCAGCAGCGGACGGAGCAGCAGAAACGCGTTGCCGTACTCGCCGCCGACGTCCTGGCCGTAGACGAACACGCGCGGATCGGATTTGAGCGCGTCAGCGACGCCGAGCATCACGCCCTCGAGGAAGGTCTTCCCTTTCTTGTCGAACGCAGGTGCGGCCTCGACGGGCGGCAGCCCGGGATCGAAATCGTCGCCGCGGCGCCGCTCGATGGGGTCGGTCCGGGTGCGGGGCGGTTCGCCGGCGAAGACGCCGCGTCCAGCCTCCTCCGGCTCCGGCCATGGCGCCGAGATGACCGCCTGCGCCTCGCGCTCGACCAGCGACTCCACGTCATGTTTGATCTCGTCCAGCTCCCCTGGCGCGATCACGCCCTCGTCCAGCAACCGCGCCGCATAGCCCCGGATCGGATCGCGCTCCGACCAGAACGCATAAAGATCGCGGTTCACGTAGCCTTGATCCGGCGGCGGCGGATACTCCCACGAGAGCGGCGGCTCCTTGCCGAGATACAGCATGTCGTCGTGGTGCGCGTGGCCGCACATGCGCATGCACACCAGCTCGATCAGCGCGGGGCCCTGTCCCGCCCTCGCGCGCTCGACGGCCCAGGCAAATGCCGCGGCGATCTCGTCCGGATCCGTCCCGTCGATCGTGATGCCGGGGATGCCGTAGCCGGCGGCCTTGTCCGCGAACACGCGTACCGCGGACTGATCGCGCACCGGCGTCGAGAGCGCGGTCTGATTGTTCTGCACGCAGAACACCGCGGGCAGCTTCCTCGCGGCGCACAGGTTGATCGCCTCGTGCCATTCGCCGAGCGACGAACCGCCCTCGCCGATGAACGACAGCGCCACGCGGCCGCTGCCTTCCCGCCAGAACGCCATCGCCATCCCGGAAATCGTCAGGCTGCCGATCGACAGCGGGGCGGCGGCGGGCAGGATCCCGTACTCGAAATCCCCCATGTGGAGGTCCTTGCCGTGCATCGGCGGACCGGCTTTGCCCATCTGCGCCGAGAAGACCATGCGAACGGCTTCGGATCCGGGACGCATCGCGAGCGTGATCCCGAGATCGCGAATCAGCGGAGCGACGACGTCGCCGTGCCACGCGCCGTTCTTGCGCCAGGCGTCCCCGCGGCGAAGGCGGATGCCGGCGGCGTAAATCGCTTCCTGCCCGAGCGAACGGAATCCCTTGCCCTGAAATGCGCCGTCGCCATAGCGGACCTCGCCGCCGAGAAAAAACGCCTTGAGGCGGTTATCGGTTGCGCGCGTGAGGACCAGACCGCGCAGGATCTCGCGGCGCTCTTCGGCGGACAGCGAAGCGCGAATCTCGGCGCGGCGGAAGAAGCCTTCGCAGGCGGCGACGAGCTCGTCGATCGCAGCGGCGTGCCGCTGCGGCGCGCTGACGCCGGGAATCGTATCGCCCAGCGCGGAAACCGCGCCGGCATCCTCTGAAAGCTGCGCGCGCAGCGCGGCACCGATGCCGGAACCGTCCTTGATCTTGTCGAGGGCGGCCAGCGCGGCGGACAGCGCGAAGGGATACCGTTCGGTGACGAAGGCGCCGAATCGCTTCGCCAGCGTCGGGACTGTGCCGGTGGTTCCGTGCATTCGCCAGATCCGCTTTCAGGCGCCGACGGCGTTCCTGACGAACGCTTCGATGTCGGCGGCCGGCCGTGCGCCGGCAGTCCTCGCGACTTCCTTGCCACCCGAGAACACCGCCATGGTCGGAATCGATCGAATCATGAACCGCTCGCCGAGCTCCGGAACCGCGTCGGTGTTGACCTTGACCACCAGCCACTTGCCGGCCTGGTTGGCCGCCACCTTTGCCAGCTCCGGCGCGACCATGCGGCACGGGCCGCACCATGGGGCCCAGAAATCGACCACCACCGGCCCGGCCGAATCTTTGATCAGCGCGTCGAAGGTTTGAGCGTTCGGCACCTCGATGGGTTCGCCCGGCGTGCTGAGCAGCGTGCCGCAGTGGCCGCACTTGCCCTGGCGGCCGTATGGCACGCGGTTGCGCCTCGCACACTTCGGGCAGGTAACGATGATGCCGCGATCGTCGAGCGTCGCGATAGACATGTCGACAGGATAAGCCATTCGGGGGCCGGGGGCCGGGGGCCAGGCGCCAGAAGGTCATCCCGGTCCCCGGTCCCTGGTCCCTGGCCCCTGGAATTCACTGCCGGAGCAGTTCGGCTGGCTGCGCGCGAAGCGCCCGGCGAATCGGCGCCGCGCTGGCGCCGGCAATGACCGCGGCGAGCACCGCGGCAGTCCCGAACATCGCCACGGCATCGAACGGCGAGATGCCGAACAGCACGTCGGCCATCAGCGAACCGGTCACCAGCGCCATCGCCATCCCCAGCACCAATCCCGCGGCAACGGCGCGGCCTGTTTCGGCGCCCGCCGCCCGGACGATCGCGCGCGACGGAGCGCCGAGCGCGAGGCGGATGGCCAGCTCGCGCAGACGCTCGTTCACGCCGCATCCCAGAACACCGTAGAGGCCAACCGCCGCCAGCAGCAGCGCGAGGATGCCGAACGCGCCGCCGAGACCCGCGGCGAGCCGGTAGGGGTAAATCATCACGCCGAAGTTCTCCGACATGGTCCGCGCTTCGAACACGCCGACGGCGGGATCGATCGCGCGAACCGTGTCCCGGAGCGCGGCAACCGCACGCTGCGGTGAGCCCGAGGTACGAACAACCATCCGCAGCAGCGACTGATGACCGGATGCAAGCGGCTGATAGATGAAGGACTGCGGCGCCTCCGCGAGCGACTGTACCTTCACGTCGGCGGCAACGCCGATGACGCGTGCGAGCAACTGCCGGTCGGAAGCGTCATCGGTTGCGATCTGGATCGTCCGTCCGATCGCCTCGGCGTCAGGCCAGAACCGCCGGGCGGCAGCCGCGCTCACGATGACGACCGGATCCGCGCCGGAGCGTTCGTCTTCTCTCGTGAACACGCGTCCCCGCACGAGCGGGATGCCGAGCGCATCGAAATACTCGTGACCGACGCGGGCCGCCTGGACGGGCGTACGGCCGCCTTCAACGGAAACCGTCATGGACTGGTTGCCGTAGAGATCGAGCGGCAGGCGGCTCGTCACCGCGGCAGCCGTCGCGATCCCGCCGTCCTTCAGCTGCCGCGCCAGCTCGTCGTAGAAGCGCCTCGAGCGCTCACCGTCGTAGCCGTTCATCGACAGGTTCAACGCGACGAACGCGGTGTTGTCGAGATCGAATCCCGGCGGCAGCTGGTCGGCCCGTGCCAGGCTGCGCACGAGAAGACCAGCGGCGCCGACGAGCATGACCGCGATTGCCAGCTGCGGAACGAGCACGCCGTCGCGAAGTCCGAAGAAACGCCGGCGATGGCGGGTGGCAGCGATCGTCATCGAGCCGGCGGCGGGCAGCCGCGAGGCGCGCAGCGCGGGAACGAACGAAAACAGCAGCAGCGCCGTCACGGTTACGCCGAACGTGAACAACGTGACGCGGATGTCCGCGGATGTATTGAGCGAAACCGGAACCGGCAAATCCGGCCGCCACGATGCGAGCGCCGCCGCCATCAATCGCCCGGCCGCCAGACCTCCAGCGCCGCCCAGCGCCGCAAGGATCGCGCTTTCGGCGAGCCACTGCACGATCACATCCCGGCGGCGCGCGCCAATCGCGAGACGTATGGCGATCTCGCGCTTGCGCGCCAGCCCGCGGGCCAGCATCACACCCGCGAGATTCGCGCACGCGACGACGAGTACGAGGCCGGCCGCTCCCATGACCGCCGCGGTGGCGGCAAGCACGGCGCGATCGCCTTCGGGATTGACGAGAACCGACGACGACGGAAGAACGCGCAGCGTGCGGCCCTGATTGCTCGACGGGTACTGCGTCTGGAGCCTCGCGGCAATGACCTGCGCCTCGGCCGCCGCCTGGCCGACTGATGCATCACGCGTCAGACGTCCCTTGACGAACATCCAGCGTTCGTCGCGATTCGACAGTTGGTCGGTCCTGACCGCGCCCATCATCGCCGTGGGCACCCACGCATCCGCCGAGATTCCCCGGAACAGCAGCCCCGCGAATCCCTCGGGGGCGACGCCGATAACTGTGAAGACGCGGCCGTTCAGCGGCAGCGCGCGACCGATGACCGATGGATCGGTATTGAAACGCCGCGTCCACATCCGGTGGCTGATCACGGCGACCGGATGCGCGCCAGGCGTGCCGCCCTCGGCGGCATTGAACCCACGCCCGAGAAGGGGAACCACGCCGAGCAGCGAGAAATAGTTCGCGGTGACGATTTCCCCGAAGATGACCTCGCTGCGATCGGCATCGGTGATCGTCGCCATGAGGCCGCTGTAGCCGAGAACGTCCTCGAATGCCTGCGTCCCGTCGCGAAGATCGAGGTAATCAGGGTAGGACAACCCGCCGAAGCCGGTGCCATCGGCCCTCGACGAATACACGTTGACGAGGCGATCGGGCTCGCTCACCGGCAGCGGAGCGAGCAGGGCGGCGTTGATCAGCGTGAACAGCGTCGTGTTCGCGCCAATCGCGAGGGCCAGCGTGATCACGATGGCCGCGCTCGATCCGGGCTGCAGGCGCAGCAGCCGCACCGCATATCGGAGATGGGAGACGATCATGCGCGGCTATACGACGCCGCGAGCGCCGACGTTCAGTCCGAAACCGCGAGCTCGCCGGGGACGATGGGGCGAGTGCGCGGCAGGAGGCCGCGACGGGCCATGTTGCCGACGTAGGCGAGGATCATCACGAACACCGCGAGCTTGAGCGCGTCGGCGGTGCGCGCCTGGGGCAAGACCTTCCAGAGCAGCCACATGATCGGCTGCGCGATGCACACGGCCCACGCCGATCCATAGAAGTAGCGCCGTTCGTGGCCCTCGCCCTGCGTCGAGGGCTTGACGCGCGGCAGCCGGCCGAGCGCGCCGAGCAGCCAGATGACCCCAACGATCGGAAAGTAGGCTGTTTCGTAGAGCTGTCGCAGCTTCCATTCGCCGGTTGCAACGGCATAGGCCAGACCGGTGATGTTCAGCACGGCGAATGCAATCACCTCGCTCCACGCGAGCGCGTAGCAGACGCGCCGATAGAGCGGGTTCGGCCGGTCCTCGGTGAACCGGATGATGTAGGGCCGCGGTTCGACACCGGGCAGCTTCCCGCGCAGGCCGGCGATGCCCGTCCCGACCAGCACGGCGCCGAGCCACATCGCCATTCGAAGATCGAAACCGCTCTCGAACAGATCAAAGGTCAGTGGGCCGGGTGCGATGAAGAACACGAAGATCCAGATCGGCCAGTGCGCCAGCCGGTAACCGGCCTTGTTGCGCTCGCGAATACGCCGATCGTCTGCCAGTTCGATGCGCTCGGCATGGCCGAGCTGACGCTCGTAGGAAGGGGGAAGCAGCGGCCAGGACAAGCTTCGCACTTTAGCATGGAACAGCGGCCTGTCCCATCAGGGTTGCGGCGCGTCCCAGGGCAGGTAGCATCCACCGATGCGCCTTTTCAGCGTCTGCACACTGATCGCCCTCATCTGTCCAGGCATCGTCTCGTCACAGCGCGAGGCGAAGGCGGACCTCGTCATCACGAACATCTCCACGGTCGACACGCAAGGCGGCGCGACCGAAACGCGCACCGTCGTCATACGCGGCGGCACCATCGACGCCGTGCTCGCGCCCGGTGTGGCAGCGCCGGACGCGGTGACAACCCTCGATGGGCGCGGGAAGTTCCTCATTCCCGGCCTGTGGGACATGCACGTGCACCTCGCGACCAGCCCCGAGCCGCAGTTCGCCGAGCGCATCATGCTGCCGTTGTTCCTGGCGCACGGCGTTGTCGGCGTCCGCGACATGGGCGGACCGCTCGAGCGGGTGCTCGCGCTGCGCGACCGCGTCAGCAAAGGGACGCTCGATGGGCCGCGGATCATCACACCCGGTCCGTTCCTGGATGGCGCCGGCGATCCCGATTCGATGTTCATGCGCGCGACGACGGCGGAAGACGCACGCAATGCCGTGCGCGAGCTGTCGAAAGCCGGCGTCGACTTCGTGAAGGTGCAGGCAAACCTCACGCGCGAGCCCTACGACGCGGCAATTCAGGAGGCGCGCGCACGGAATCTTTCGGTCGCCGGTCACGTTCCAGTCTTCCTGCCGGTGTCGCACATCGTCGCTTCGGGGCAGCGCACGATCGAGCACATCTCGCCCGCGCTCGTCGGCGACGCGGGGCTGCTCTTCGCCTGCTCGCGCCGCGAGGACGAACTGCGCGAAGAGCTGATGGCGATCGAGCGCGAACGCGCGAAAACGCCCGCGGATCAGATTCGCGCGCGCGAGTCACGCCTGCGCGCCGAGCTGGTCGGCAGCGTCGATCCGGAGAAGGCTGCGGCGCTGGGACGTTCGCTGAAAGAGCATCGAACCTGGATGGTCCCGACGCTGATCTGGTCGAACAGCTTCCGGCCGCTTCAGCAGGCGGATACGGGCGCCGATCTGCCGCTCGACTTCATCCCGGCAACCATGCGCAAGCGCCTCGTCGACAACCGGGCGCGCTATCTGAAATCGGCGGCGCCCGAGGCGCTGACGGCCGCGGCTGACACAGCGAGGGCCGCTTCCAAGTCAGTCGGCGTCCTGCGCGCTGCCGGCGCGCCAATACTGGCTGGCACAGATACTTACGATGGTTTCGTCGTTCCGGGCTTCAGTCTTCACCAGGAGCTCCAGCTGCTTGCCGCCGCGGGCCTGCCGCCGCTCGAGGTGCTCCAGGCGGCCACGCGCAACGGGGCGGTGCTCAGGAACGCAATCGACAGGGAGGGAACGGTCGCGCGCGGGAAACGAGCCGATCTCGTCATCCTGGACGCCGATCCGCTGCTCGACGCGCGCAATCTCTCCCGGATTCATGCGGTCGTCCTGAACGGCCGGCCACTGGACCGGACGGCCCTCGACGGGCTGCTCGAGTCGGTCCGCACGGCGGCCCGCTGAGGAACCTTTATTCCTGCGATTCGTCCTGTCTTGCAGCACAACCATGATGCAGGACCTGCGTTTCGCCATCCGCCTCCTTCTCAAGAGCCCCGCGTTCACCGCGGTCGCCGTCCTCGTCCTTGCCCTCGGCATCGGCGCGAACTCGGCCATGTTCAGCGTCGTGAACGCGATCATGTTCCGGCCGATTCCCACGGATGCCGCCGCCATCGTCGGCATTTACGCGAAGGATCGGACCCGGCCGGACTCGTTCCGCGCGTTCTCGTGGCAGTCGTACGAGCAGATCCGATCGGCGAGCGAGCCGTTTCAGTCGGTGATGGCGCACACGATGACGATGCTCGGAGTAACCGAAGGCGATGTGACGCGCCGCGGCTTCTCGAGCCTGGTATCGGCGAACTACTTCTCGACGCTCGAGGTGCCGCTCGCGGCCGGACGCGCGTTCACCGAAGAGGAGGAGCGGCCGGGCACCGACCTGCGCGTCGTCATCGTCGGTCATCAGTTCGCGCGCAAGGCGGCCGTCAGCCCTTCAGCCGTCATCGGCCGCACGGTTCGGCTGAACGCACGCGACTACACCGTCATCGGCGTCACGCCCGAAGGGTTTGGTGGAACGATGGCGCTCGTCGCGCCGGAGTTCTGGCTCCCGCTTGGCGTCTACGAGAAGGTCGCGAACGATATGTTCCGCGAGGACGGCAGCGGGCAGTTGAACGATCCGCGGACACGTCCGCTGATTCTGGTCGGGCGCCTGAAGCCAGGGCTCAGCCAGGATGCCGCACAGCCGACACTTGCCGCGCTGTCCGCGCAGCTCGCGGCAGCGGATCCGGTTGACAACAAGGACCACGATCTCGCGATCGCGCGCCTGCCGCGCCTGGCCATCAGCACCTCACCGCAAACTGATACGCAGACGGCCACGCTTTCCGCGCTCCTCATGTGCATGGCCGGCCTGGTCCTGCTGATGTCGTGTTTGAACCTCGCGAACATGCTGCTGGCGAGGGGCACGGCACGGCGCAAAGAGATCGCGCTGCGGCTCGCGCTCGGCAGCGGGCGTCGCCGCGTCGTCCGCCAGCTCCTGACCGAAAGCCTGCTGCTGGCCATCGTCGGCGCCGCCGCCGGGCTCCTGCTTGGCGTCTGGAGCACCGGACTGCTCTTCGCGACGCTCTCGAAGATCATGCCGCTCACGGTGACGTTCGAACCGTCGCCCGACATTCGCGTGCTCGCGGCGACGGCAGGGTTCGCCATGCTCGCCACCGTCATCGCGGGGCTCGGACCGGCGTGGCGCGTGACGAAACCTGACGTCCTGCCGGATCTGAAAGAGCAGCCCGCGGAGCGGGGAACGGGACGGCGCTTCACGCTCAGAAACGCGCTGGTGGTCGGTCAGATTGCCGTGTCGCTCGCTCTTCTCACCGCCGCCGGCCTCTTCATGCGCGGCGCGTTCAAAGCGTCGACGGCGGATCCAGGATTCCCACTCGACACCGGCGTCGTCGCGACACTCGATCCCGCGATGGCCGGGCACGGCGAGGCGCGCGGCCGGGCGGCGATCAAGAACATCCTCTTCCGCGTGCGCAGCATCCCGGGCGTGCACTCTGCCAGCGTGGCGTCGCTGCTGCCGTTCGGCGAATTCCGCGAGGGAAATCTCGTGCAGAAGAGTCGGCACGCCTCCGGCGCCGGAAGGCCAGCGCGACACAGGCGTCGAGGCAACCTTTACGATCGTCGGCGCGGACTATTTCGAGACGCTGCGGCTGCCGTTGCTGCGCGGGCGCGGCTTCACGGCCGCGGAAGAAGAGAACGCAGGCGGCGCAGCTGTCGCCGTCATCGACGAACCGCTCGCGCGTCAGCTTCTCGGCGGCGAAGATCCCATCGGGCAGATCATTCAGTTCCCACGCCGGAACAACCAGAAGCAGGAGACGTTCACAATCGTCGGGGTCGTCGCCGGCGTGCGTCAGGATTTGTTCGAGGACGCGCCGAGCCCTCACATCTACGTCCCGTTCGGCCAGAACTACCGCGGCAGCATCAATCTTCAGGTCCGCGCGGCAACCGCCGGGGGCGCCGAATCACTGCTGCAGACGCTTCGGCGGGAGATTCCGGCCGCCGATGCGACCGTTCCGCTCGGGACGGTCAAGACGCTCGAACAACATCGCGACGGCAGCATCCAGCTCTGGGCGGTCAATGCCGGTGCCCGGCTGTTCATGGTGTTCGGCGGCGTCGCGCTGCTGCTCGCGGTCGTCGGCATCTACGGCGTCCGCTCCTATCTCGTCTCGCAGCGGACGCGGGAGATCGGCATCCGCATGGCGCTCGGCGCCACGTCGTCCAACGTGTTGTGGCTCGTCGTGAGCGAAAGCCTCGCGCTGACGATGACCGGCATCGCGCTCGGAATGCTGCTCGCATGGGGCGTGGGCGTGGCGGTCAGCGGACTGCTGTATCAGGTGGCGGCGATCGATCCGCTCGTGTTCGCGTCAGCGCCGGCGGTGCTCGCGTTCTCGGCGCTCGCAGCTTCGTTGCTGCCCGCCCACCGCGCCACGCGCGTGACGCCGGTGAGCGCGCTGCGATCGGAGTAAGACGCGGATTCTCGGGATTTAAACGAGACGCGGATTCACGCGGATTCTCTGGGCATGCACGAGACGCGGATTCACGCGGATTCTTTCGTCGTGCCCGAGACGCGGATTCCGCGGGTTTTGGGTAGTGGATTAGAGCGCGGATTGACTTCAATCGATCACGGAACGCGAGATTGGCGCCGATCTGCCGCAGAATATCTATGAGATCCGTGAGATTTGCGGCTTCGAAGTATCCAGAGGTCCGCGGCGGCCCGCGTGCGCGAAGTATCGAGAAATCCGCGTCGATCCGCGTTCCGTGAAAACCGTGAACTCCGCGTTGACCCGCGTCTCCGTGAATATCGAAAGATCCGCGTCGATCCGCGTCCCGTAAGAATCAGCGTCTTTGCCTAACTCGAACCGGCTGGAGTATTGTTCAAGTCTCTATGCTCCGGCGTCCGCGTCTTGCGTCAGCCCTGGTCATCGGCGTCCTGCTTCTTCCCGTGCTGAGCTCTGCGCAGGAATCGCGCGAGGCGGTCCTCGAGAAACAGCGGGCGGACAAGGCCAACTCTCTCAAGCCCTACGAACCCGGCAAGCTCGAAAAGTGGATGCTGTGGTACGAAGACAAGGGGTTGCCCGAGCGACTTGCGCCGCATGACGGGTTCTACGTCGGCTACGGCTACAACCACAAGGTCGTCGGCTCCGGTTTCGGCGTCGGGCTCGGCTACCGGCACGATCTCTTCAATCGCCTGGCGCGAATCGACGTCGGCGGCGGGATCTCATTCCGCAACTATCAGATGCTCACGGCAGACTTCTCGCTGCCCTATCTCGCCGGCGAACGGTTCGAGGTAGGCGGGAACGTCGTCTATCAGCACCACCCGCAGGAGGACTACTTCGGGCTCGGTATGGACACGCTGAGCGACAACCGCGTCAGCTTCACTGCCGACTACACCGACTATCAGGCGCGCGCGATCGCGCGGCCGAAACCATGGTTCGAAGCCGCCGCGCGGATCGGCCGGGTGAACGGCGACGTCGGGCCCGGGCACGACAAGCGCTATCCGTCCATCGAGGAGATCTTCACGGATCCAACCGCGCCTGGACTCGACGTGCAGCCGGATTACAGCTATCTGGAGTTCTCCGGCGCCGTCGATTACCGCGACTATCCAGGGAACGCACGCGCCGGCGGCTACTACACGGCGCGCTGGCGCAAGTACAACGACCTCGATCTCGATCGATACAGTTTCGGCGCAACTCGATCTGCTCGCGCAGCAGTTCTTCCCGATCTGGGACAAGAAGCGGGTTTTTGCGGCGCAGGTGCGGCTGGTCGCGACCGATCCGGACAGCGGCCAGCAGGTCCCGTTCTATTTCATGCCGACTGTCGGCGGCGGCAACTCGCTGCGGAGCTACGGCGACTACCGCTTCCGCGATCAGAACGTCCTGTATTTCAACGTCGAGTATCGGTGGGAGGCGTTCTCGGGCCTCGACATGGCGCTCTTCTACGATCGCGGCGTCGTCGCGCCGACGCTCGACGATCTCGATCTGGGCGACGCCGAAGACGGATACGGAATCGGCTTCAGGTTCAACACCTACAAGTCGGTGTGGCTGCGCCTCGATATCGGCTTCGGCGGCAACGAAGGCGTCAAGTACTACTTCAAGTTCAGCAGGGCATTCTGATGCGCGCCAGATTCGTCGTCGCCGCGGGCACCATCTTCCTGTCGATTCTCACGGCAGCCGCCGCCAACGGTCCGAAGTTCTACCCTGACGATCCGTTGTGGAAGGATCCGGAAACCCAGAACGCCAGCGGGCTGAAGGAAATCCCGATCAGCGAGCAGTACGACTTCGTCGAGAACTCGTTCTTCGGCGCCGGTGACGAGACGGACATCCGTGCCGTCAACGTGAACACGGTGGACGAGGTCCCCGACTCGAGCTGGTTCACCAATCGCGTCGGCCGCACGTCGTGGCCGGTCGATCAGGTCGTCAAGGGTCCGGACACCAGCAGCGGCCCGACCGGGACGTGGACGATCGTCGGCGGCAAGAGCGAGGGCATCCAGCCGGGCCTGACGATGAAGGACTCGACGGGTGCGCTCTACTTCGTCAAGTTCGATCCGCCGTCAAACCCGGAAATGGCCAGCGGCGCCGAGGTGATCTCGACGAAGCTTTTCTACGCGTTCGGCTACCACGTCCCGGAGAACTACATCGCGACCGTGCGCCGCGAGGACATGGTGATTGCCGAAGGCACCAAGTTCAACGACGACGTCGGGCGCGAGCGGACGATGAAGCCGCGCGATCTCGACGCGCTGCTCAAGAAGGTCGCGCGCCAGCCGGACGGCACGTATCGCGCGCTCGCGAGCAAGGCCGTTCCCGGCACGCCGCTCGGCAAGTTCCGCTATCACGGCACCCGTCCTGACGATCCGAACGACATCTTCCCGCACGAGCATCGCCGCGAGCTGCGGGGACTGCGGGTGTTCGCCGCGTGGCTGAACCATGACGACTCGCGCAGCATCAACACGTTCGACAGCCTCGTCACCGAAGGCAGCCGGCAGATCATCCGCCACCACCTGCTGGATTTCGGCTCGACGCTCGGCAGCGGCAGCGTCCAGGCGCAGTCCACGCGCGCGGGCAACGAGTTTCTCTGGGACCGGCGCCCGACGCTCATCACGATGCTGACGCTCGGCTTCTACGTGCGGCCGTGGATCAAGGTGGACTATCCGGAGATCCCGTCGGTGGGCCGGCTCGAAGCCGATTACTTCCAGCCCGACGAGTGGAAGCCCGAATATCCCAACCCGGCGTTCGCCAACGCCCGTCCGGAGGATCGGTTCTGGGCCGCACGCATCGCCGCCGCCATCTCACCCGAAGCAGTCGGCGCGCTGGTCAAGTCGATTCGCTATACCGATCCGCGCGCAACGTCGCACCTGACGGAGGTCATCAACGCGCGCCGCGCGAAGATCCTGAACGCCTACTTGAACGGCACGAACCCGGTGGTCAACCCGTCGCTCAGCGGCAGCGGGGTGTTGACGTTCGCCAACGCGGCCGAGGACGCCGGCGTGGCGTCGCGCGCCGAGAAATACACGATCGAGTGGTCGCGGTTCGACAACAGTGCCGGGACGCACACCGCGGTGGGATCGGAGCAGACGGTCACCGAGCGGACGGCGCAGGCGCCTGCCGCGCTGCTCGCCAACCCGCCTGACTTCATCGCCGCGCGGGTCCGCGCGTTCCATCCGCAGCAGCCGGCGTGGTCGCAGCCGCTGATGCTCTACTTCCGCCGCGCCGGCGAAGGCTGGACGCTGGTCGGACTCGAGCGCAATCCCTGATCCGCGCATGCGGCTCGTTCGCGTCAGAGCGATCCTCGCCGCCCTCGCGTTCATCGTTCTCTCGACCGCCGTCCTGTCCGGCCGGATCGCCCGGCAGATGCCGGACCTCGAGGTCTACTGGCGCGCGGGCGCTCGCGCCGCTGCCGGTGAACCGCTCTATCGAACCGACGACCAGCACTATCAGTTCAAGTACCTGCCCGCGTTCGCGGTGCTGGCAATGCCGCTCGGCGCCGTCGCGCTGGACACGGCGAAGACGGCCTGGTTCGCGGCATCGGTCGCGCTCCTGATCGGATTCATCACGCTCAGCCTCCAGCTGCCCGTCTGGCGATACGGCCCGGCGTGGCTTGTCGTCGCCTTCGTCATCGTCACGATGGGCAAGTTCTTCGGCCACGAGCTGATCCTCGGGCAGGTCAATCTGCTCTTCGGTGTTGTCGCGGTCGGCAGCTTCCTTGCGCTCAGAGCGGACCGGGACATCGCGGCAGGCGCGCTGATCGCGCTGGCGATCGTCGTCAAGCCCTACGCCGTCATCTTCCTGCCCTGGCTTGCGGTGCAGCGGCGGCTGCGAGCGACCCTGGCCGCGGCCGGCGGGCTCGTCGTCGCGCTCGCCCTGCCGTTGACCAGATACGATTTCGATCGCACCCTCGGGCTTCACAGCGAGTGGTGGCAGACGGTCACCGGTTCGACCGCACCCAACCTGCTGAACCAGGACAACGTCTCGATCGCGGCGATGTTCGCGAAATGGCTGGGGCCTGGCAGCCTCGCGTCGTGGCTGACCGTCGCGCTCGGAGCGCTCCTGCTGCTCCTTGCGGCTTACGTGTTCACACACCGCCGCGAAGTGCTGTCTCCTGAAGGACTGGAGGGATCGCTGCTGCTGACGCTGATCCCGCTGCTCTCGCCGCAAGGCTGGGACTACGTCTTCCTGATTGCTACGCCGGCGGTCGTCTATGTGGTCAACTATCGCGCGTTCTTGCCCGCAGGACTCCGCGTTTTGACGTTTGCGTCGCTCGCCACCATCGGCCTCAGCCTGTTCGACGTGCTCGGCCGCGCCACCTACGCGCGCTTCATGGCGCTGTCGATCGTGACGATCTGCTTTTTTGTGGTGATTGCGGCCCTCGTCGCGCTACGAGTTAGACGCGTCGCGTAGCACATCGCACGTCGCACGTCGCACGTCGCACGTCGCACGTCGCACGTGGCTTGATATCATTCCAGCATGCTGACGCCGCTGGTGTTGCTGGTCATTGCCCTGGCGGCGCCGCTGTCGCAGTCGATGGTCTCGAACGATTCTCGGATCGGCCCGGGTATTCCGCGATCGCTTGCCGAGGATCGCGCTCGGCGGATCTCCGACCTCCGCTACCAGCTGCTGTTCGTCGTCCCCGAGAGCCAGACCGAGCGCGTGCGCGGGACGGTCTGGATTCGTTTTCAGCTGTCGGATGCGTCACGGCCGCTGACGCTGGACTTCGCGCCCGCCGACAGCGTCAGGCACGCCGCCGCCGGCGGCACGCCCGTCGAGCTGGAAGTCACGACCGATCATCTGACGATTCCAGCCGACCGGCTGCGCAAGGGCGAGAACGAGATCACGATCGATTTCATGGCGGGGGACGCCTCGCTGAACCGGAATCCCGAGTTTCTCTACACCATCTTCGTTCCCGCCCGTGCGCACCTCGCCTTCCCGTGCTTCGATCAACCCGACCTGAAGGCGCGCTGGGCGCTCACGCTCGATGTTCCCGCCGCCTGGGAAGCGGTTGCGAACGGAGCCGAGGTCGACCGGCGCACGGAGCAGTCGCGGACGTCGATCCGCTTTGCGGACACCGAGCCGCTCTCCACTTACCTCTTCGCGTTCGGCGCCGGCAAGTTCCGCGTCGAAACCGCGGTGCGCGCGGGCCGCACGTTCCGGATGCTGCACCGTGAAACCGATGCCGAGAAGGTGGCGCGAAACCGCGAGGCCATCTTCGACCTGCATGCGTCGTCGCTGGCGTGGCTCGAGCAATACACGGGAATCCCGTATCCGTGGGGCAAGTTCGACTTCCTGCTCGTGCCGTCGTTCCAGTTCGGCGGCATGGAGCACGCGGGATCGATCTTCTACAACGCCTCCTCGCTGCTGCTGGATCAGTCCGCGACCCAGAACCAGAAGCTCGGCCGCGCCAGCCTGATTGCCCACGAAACCGCGCACATGTGGTTCGGCGATCTGGTGACGATGCGGTGGTTCGACGACGTGTGGCTGAAGGAGGTGTTCGCGAACTTCATGGCGGCGAAGATCGTGAATCCGGCATTCCCGGAGATCAATCACGACCTGCGGTTCCTGTTCGCGCACTACCCCGCCGCCTACGACATCGATCGGACGCCGGGAACGAATGCGATCAGGCAGCGGCTCGACAACCTGAACGAGGCAGGCACGCTGTACGGCGCGATCATCTATCAGAAGGCGCCCATCGTGATGCGCCAGCTCGAAACCATTCTCGGAGCGGATCGGTTCCGCGACGGCCTGCGCGAATACCTCAAGGCCTACGAGTTCCGCAACGCGACCTGGCCGGATCTGATCGGGATCCTCGATCGGGGCACCGACGAGGATCTCGCGGCGTGGAGCGAGGCATGGGTCCAGGAGGCGGGGCGCCCGATCGTCTCGACCGAGTTGAAGATCGAGAACGGCAGGATCGCGCGGCTCGCGTTCGCGCAGAAGGATCCCGCGGCGGCCCGCGGCCTGACCTGGAATCAACGCCTCGACGTTGCCGTCGGCCTGCCGGACGGCGTGCGCAGATTCACGGCGCGGTTTACCGGCAGCGAGGTAGAAATCGGAGAGGCGCGCGGCCTGCCAGCTCCCGGGTACGTCTTGCCGAACGGCGGCGGCATCGCCTACGGCGGCTTGGTGCTCGATCCGGCGACCATCAAGTACTTGCTGCGCGACGTCGGCACGATCGGCAATCCGGTGGATCGCGGCGCGGCGTGGGTCGCGCTGTGGGATCAGATGCTCGATCGCCGCGCGCGGCCGGATGAATTCATCGAGGCCGCGATCCGGGCGCTGCCGTCCGAGCCGGACGAGCAGATCGTCCAGCGCGTCCTCAGCTACACCCAGCAGACGTACTGGCGTTTCCTGAAACCGACCGAACGCGACGCCCGGTCGCCGGCGCTCGAACGGGTCATGCGGCAGGGTCTCGATACGGCGAAGTCACAGAGCCTCAAGTCCGTATGGTTCTCGATGCTGCGCGACGTGGCCCGTTCGGAACCGGTCCTGCGATGGCTGGAAAGCGTGTGGCGCGGCGACACGAAAGTGCCCGGGCTCACGCTCGCCGAGCCGGACTACATCCTGCTGGCGCTCGACCTTGCCGTGCGCGAAGTGCCGCGATGGAAGGAAATCCTCGACGAGCAGCTGCGCCGGACGGAGAACCCCGATCGCAAGGCGCGCTTCGAGTTCGTACGGCCCGCACTGTCGCCGGATCAGAAGACGAGGGATGCGTTTTTCGAGAGTCTGAGAGATGTGAAGAACCGCAGACGCGAGCCCTGGGTGCTCGAGGCGCTCGACTATCTGCACCATCCACTGCGCGCATCAGCGTCCGAGAAGTACATTCCGGCCAGCCTCGAGCTGCTGCGCGAGATTCAGCGGACCGGTGATCTGTTCTTCCCGAAACGTTGGACGGACGCGACGCTCAACGGGCATGGCTCGGCGAGCGCCGCGTCCCTCGTGCAACGCTTTCTTCAGACTTTGCCTGCTGACTATCCGGACCGGCTGCGCCGGGTCGTCCTGTCTTCGTCGGACGAGCTCTTCCGGGCCAGCGGCGTGCCGCGGTGATTTACGCGGTCTGCTGCTTCTTGCGCGAGCTGCGACGCCGCACGAAGAAGATTCCGAGGACGCCGATCAGGATCGCTGAAAGTGCAAACATTGATAGTGACCTCCCGAGTCATTCCTCCAAAGGCAAGTGGGGTGCCGCAGGGCTGGCCGGGCCCAGACTTGTCGTATAAATTCTGACGTTGCAATCATTTGCGGCGTCAATGCCAGCGCGCGACAGTGCAGGGATGGGAACGGCCCGCTGGCGGGGCACGACGAATCAGTGGGGCGGATTTCAGATTTGAACGGCTCGGAGATTCCGTGAAGATACGAATAACAGTGACCGGCGGCACGTTCGACAAGGAGTACGACGAGCTCGGCGGCCGGCTGTACTTCCTCGAAACGCACATCCCCGAGATGCTCCGGCGCGGCCGCTGCCGCCTCGACGTGGTCGTCGAAACCGCGATGATGATCGACAGCCTGGATCTCGACGACGCCGGACGCCAGGAAATCGTGGCGCGGTGCCGTGCGGCTGCGGAGCGCGCGATCGTCGTCACCCACGGAACCGATACGATGGTCGAAACCGCACACGCCCTCGCGGCCGCGGGCCTGACGGACAAGACGATCGTGCTGACCGGCGCGATGGTGCCCTACGCCTTTGGCAGCTCGGATGGACTGTTCAACCTCGGGAGCGCGCTGTCGTTCGTTCAAGTGCTGCCGGCGGGCGTTTACGTGGCGATGAACGGACAGCATTTCAACTGGGACGCGGTCCGGAAGAACCGCGAGACCGGTGTGTTCGAGAGCATCCGATGATCAAGCTCGAATCCAAGCTGCCGTCGGTCGGCACGACGATTTTCACGGTGATGTCGCGGCTCGCCGCGGAGCTCGGCGCGATCAACCTGTCGCAGGGCTTCCCCGATTTCGATTGCGATCCCGAGCTGGTGGAAGCGGTGGCGCGCCACATGCGAAGCGGGCGCAATCAATACGCGCCGATGCAGGGCGTGCTGGCGCTGCGCGAAGCGATCGCCGCGAAGTACGAGTCGTTTTACGGCCGGCGATACGATCCCGAATCGGAGATCACGGTGACGTCGGGCGGAACCGAAGCGCTGTTCGATGCGGTCGCGGCGGTGGTCAGGCCCGGCGACGAAGTGATCGTCCTCGAACCGTGCTACGACTCCTACGTACCTGCGATCGAGCTGAGCGGCGGCGTCGCGGTGCCCGTGCCGTTGACGTTCCCGGACTACGCCATCGACTGGGACGCGCTGCGGAAGGCGGTGACGCCCCGGACCCGCATGCTCGCGATCAACTCGCCCCACAATCCCGCGGGCTCGGGTCCTGACGCGCCGCGACATCGACGAGCTGATCTCGCTCGTCGAGCGCACGCCGCTCTTCATCCTGAGCGACGAAGTCTACGAGCACATCATCTTCGACGGGATTCAACACGAGAGCATGGCCCGCTACGCGCCGCTCGCCGCCCGAAGCTTCATCGTCGGATCGTTCGGCAAGACGTATCACACGACAGGGTGGAAAGTTGGCTACGCGGTCGCGCCGGCGGCGCTGACGGCGGAGTTCCGCAAGGTCCATCAGTTCGTGACGTTCGCGACGAACACGCCGACGCAGTACGCGATTGCCGACTTCCTCTCCACCCAGCGCGGGCTCGCCGAGCTCGCGCCGTTCTACCAGGCCAAGCGTGACCTGTTCCTCGACCTGATGAAGGGAACGCGGTTCAAGCCGCTGCGGTGCCGCGGCAGCTACTTCCAGCTGATGGACTACTCCGCGATCACGGATGAACCGGACGACAGCTTTGCGATTCGGCTGACCAAGGAGCGCGGCGTGGCGTCGATCCCGACGTCGCCGTTCCTCTACACGGCGACCGCGCCGAAAGTCCTGCGATTCTGTTTCGCGAAGAAAGACGAGACCCTGCGGCTGGCGGCCGAACGCCTCGCAGGGCTGTAGACGCGGATCACCGCGGATCTCCCACGGAACGCGGATCACCGCGGATCTTCCACGGAACGCGGATCGCCGCGGATCTACCCTTTCTTACGTACTGCCCGGTCCACGCTTAGCGGACCGCCGCCGCGCGACGCAATATAGAGAAACACGAAGCAGTAGAGCGCCGCCAACTCGCCCTGATTCTCGATCGGCCAGAACGCTTTCGGAAAGTGCGCCATGAAGTAGGCAGCCGCCATCTCGCCGCTGCAGATGAACGCGGTCAACGCGGTGAACAGGCCGACCATGACGAGGATTCCTCCCGTCACCTCGATCACGCCGGCGACCCACGGCAGCGAACCCACCGCCTGCACCTGGCCGCCGTACAGGCCGAGCAGCTTCTGCAAGCCATGGAACAGAAACAACAGGCCGGTGACGATCCGCATCGCCGCGTACGCATAGCCTTCGAGACCGCTGCGCGCTGCCATCACTCCTCCTTCAGCCAGTTACTCGAATGCGAATGATTTCCCTCGCGTTCCCGGCGCCGTTTTTCGCGGTGAGCTCGATCGTGTAGTCGGCCGGGGCGAGCCATGCGAGCGGGATGTCGAACTGCGCGAGCTCGGGGCCGCCGGACTTCATCGGCTCGATTTCGCGAAGCACCTGGCCGAGGCGGTTGATGACGCGGGCGGTGACGGCGATGCTCGAGCCCGATTTCGAGTGCGTGGGCACCCGCAGGAACAGGCGATCGGTGCGCCGGAATTCGCGCGACGGAACCGGCGCGGCGTAGGGGTTCTCGCTGATCTCGCGGAACTCGCGCGCGGAAGCGCAACGGAACACCTGCGGTGGAAGGATCAGCGGGTCGGCGCGGTTGATGTCGGGGACGTCGACGTCGTGCGCGGCCTTGTCGATCGACGTGCCTTCCGCGGCAAGGATGTCGAGGTCGAGCTGGATGCGTCCGGGATCGGCGTCGAACACGGCCGCCTGGTCGCGGACCGGTCCGAGCGACGCGCGCGGCGGACGCAGTTCCCCCTCGAAGAGCACCGCCCCTTCCTTCGTCGTCACGCGCAGCGCCACGATCGAGGGCTGCGCGAACGCGCGCGTCCTGCCCCTGATGACCGCCGGCTCCCAGGTGAAGACGACCTGTTGGGTCCCCTGCGGCCCGACGACGAGGCCGAGCCACGTATCGATCAGCGCGCTGCGCTTGAGAAGGCGCGGGGGAGGCGCGGGCCGGTTGTCGGCCGGGTTCGCCAGCTCGAGGCGCAGGGGCGCCCAGTAGCCGCTCCGCATCCTGACCTGCGCGTCCGCGATACGCGTCCGAACCTGCACATCGTAGAACCGTCCCTCGCCGGAATGCGACGAGGTATAGCTCAGGAGATAGCAGGCGTCGAGATCGCGGGAGACGCGCTGGAACGCCGCGTCGAGGCCGGCCGATCCGATTACCGCTTCGCCGCCGGTCTGCGCGGAAATGGCCTGCAGGATCGCGGCATCGCCGGGCGGCGCATCTCCATCTGCCGCGGGTGGCTCCGGTGCCGCATCGGCAGGGTCGAAGCCGTAGATCGTGATGTTGTGCCGGCTCGCCGCGCGCACCAGCCCCTGAACGTCCGGCACGCGCCGGTCGCGTTCGCTGCGGACGTCGCGCGCGCTGCGGATGAATCCTTCGCTGACGACGACAATCGCCGAGCGTCCCGCCCCAAGCTCGCCGATCGACGAGGTCAACGCGCGCAGACCCGACAGGACGATCTGCACGCGTGCGGCCTGCACCGCCTCAGGCGATCGGCCGATGTATTTCTCCTCGAACTCGGAGAGCGCGGTGTAATCCCCTTTGCGGCCGCTGAAGGTTTCGATCGCGTGCCTCGCCGCGTCCCGCTCCCGGCTGAACTGAATGTTGGTGATCGAATCGAGCGGCTTCAGCACGACGAGCCGGTCGCCCGGGCGGAGCTGCTCGTTGACGAATCGCAGCGCCGCGTCGCGCACCCTGGTGGTGTTCGCGCCGGCAGACACGTGGAACTCGTCGAGCAGCAGCGCGACGACTCGATCGCCGCCGGCCGGTTCCACCGCGAGAATCCTCTGCGCCACGCCGTTTTCGACCAGCGCAAAATCGGCGGCTTGAAGGTTCGAAATGGGACGTCCCCGCTTGTCGGTGACGACCGCATCCATCTTGACGATGCGGGCAGTCGGCTCGGGCTCGAGGGAAGCGGCCGTCGAATGGGCGGCCTGGGTGGTCGTCGGCTCCTGCGCGCGAACGCGGGACGCGACTGCCGCGGTGACGGACAGGCACAGCCACGCGGCGGCGAACCGGGCGCAGGCGCGTGCCGACGTCATGGATTGAGCCCGGCGAGCTGCGCGATCTCGCGAAGCTTCGCCTGTACGATGCGCATGTTGCGCGGCCCCATGCGCAGGAGCTGGCGCTGCGCCGCGGTCAGCGACTGCAGCCGCGGATCGGCGTAATCCCAGGCGACGCTGCGCGCGACCAGCGCGACGTCGCCGTCCGGCACCGGCGTGTTGAGCAGCTCGCGGATCGCCTTCTCCATCGCGCGATCGAAATTGCCGTCCGGGTAGCCAAGCTCGCGGTACGCATCCGCGAGCCGCGGCTTGAGCGTCGCATACAGCCGCGCGGTTCCCTGGGCGTCGAGCGCACCAATCGCGTCGGCATATTCGTCGTAGCGCCGGTAACTGCGCGGATCGACTCGCGCCGACGTGCCGCTCTCCGCCGCGATGAACGCACCGGTCGGCCTGACCGAACGGAGCTGTTGCGACGGCGAGCGGCCGTCGCCGATGTTGACGACGACCACCGCGAAGTTGCGAATCAGCTGATCGGTGGCCAGCCACGCCGCGATCTTCGGATGTGCGGAGAGCTGGCCCACCAGCTGACGGACGATGGGATCGGTCTCGGGCAGCGGCGGCAGCGCGATGTCCTCGCCTGGAAGGGCCTGCGTGGCATCGGCCTTCGGTGCCGCGGCGACCTGCTGATCGGTCGCGACCCGGACGTCCTTGCTCGCGCCGCCTCCGGGCGCGACCAGCCGCCAGATCAGATACCCGACGATCGCCAGGAGGCCGACGAAGAGGACGATCCGCCACACACCCGGACCACGGTGCAGCGTCTGCGGCTCGTAGTTCCTGTCGAGATCCAGGTCGCCGAGGTCCGGCATGCCCTGAGTGTAGATCGGATGCGAGGATTCGCGAATCCGCGACGCGGTTTATTGGCTATCAGCTGTCAGCTCTCAGCCGTCAGCTCAAAACTGAGAGCTGAGAGCTGAGCTGACAGCTGACCCTCATTCCTGTCTGAGCGCCGTCATCGGATCCAGCCTCGCCGCGCGAAGCGCGGGCACGGCGCACGCGATTGCCGCGATGGCGAGAAACGCGGCGGTCATCACCAGGTACGTCGCCGGATCGGTCGGCTCGACGCCGACCAGCATCGAGCGCATCGCCCGCGTCAGCAGGATCGCCGCGCCGGCGCCGGCGACGATTCCCGCCGCGCTCAGCCAGAGGCCCTGGCCGACCATCATCTTGAAGATGCTGCCGTTCTCGGCGCCGAACGCCATCCGCACGCCGATCTCCGCGGTTCGCTGCCGTACGACGGTTGACAGGACGCTGTAGAGGCCGACCGCCGCGAGCACCAGCGCGACGCCCGCGAAGATGCCGATCAGGACCAGCGCGAAGGTGGTCTGCGCGCGCGCCTGATCGAGGTAGGCGGTCATCGGCTGGATCTCGATGACGCCGGCCCGCGGGTTCAGCGCCGCGACCGCGGCGCGAACACCTTGCGCGAGCGCCGACGGATCGCCCGAGGTTCGCACGGCCCATCTGTTCGCCACCGCAAAGCCCATATACGAGTCGGGAACGAAGACGGCTTCCCGGCCGTCGCGCGCGGGCGTTACGTGGCGCTGATGATCGACAACGCCGACAACCTGGAACCGTTCCGGCTCCTGCGTACGGGCCCTGACGAGCAGCGTGCGGCCCACGGCTGACTCGCCGGGAAACGCCCGGTTCGCCAGAATGCGATCGATGACGATCGGACCAGCGGTCGGCTGGCTGTCCTGGTCGGTGAAGGTCCGTCCCTCGATGAGGCGCGTCCCCATCGTCTCGAAGTAACCCGGCACCACGATGTGCAACGTGGCCTGCTGGAACTTCGACGGATCGGCGCTCGCCTCTTCGGTGCCCCAGCGCACGAGCCCTTCCCGGCCATCGAGCGGCAGCGGGTTTGCCGCGGTGGCGGCCTGCACGCCGGGCAAGGCAAGCAGCCGCGTTCTCAGATCGCGCACGAACGCCTGACGCGCCGCCGGATCGGGCAGCCTCGGGTTCGGAATGAAGAACGTCAGCACGCCGTCGGGGTTGTAGCCCGGATTCGCGCGTTGGAACGCGACGAAGCTGCGGATCATCAGGCCCGAGCCGACCAGCAGCACGAACGACAGCGCGACTTCGGCGATCACGACGCCCGCGCGCAGCCATCCGCCCGACGACAATCCTCCCGTGCGTCCACCGCGCCGCAGCAGCTCCATCACGTCCGGACGCGACGCGCGGATCGCTGGTACCAGGCCGAAGATGATCGCCGAGATCAGTGCCGCGCCGATCGCAAACATGACGACCATCGGGTCGATGTCCACTCGATCGAGCCGCGGCAGATTCGCTGGCCTGAGCAACAGCAACAGCCGCACGCCAAGCCACGCGAGCAGCACCCCGGCGGCGGCCGCAGCGGCCGCCAGCAGCACGCTTTCCGTCAGCAGCTGGCGGACCAACCGTCCTCTCGTGCTGCCCAGTGCCGCCCGTACCGCGAGCTCGCGCTCGCGCGTTGCCGCGCGCACGAGCAACAGGTTCGCGACGTTCGCGCACGCAATCAGCAGCACGAAGGACACCGCGCCCATCAGCGCGAGGATCGCCGGACGGACATCAGCGACCAGATCCTTGTGCACCGGCTCGATCCGGAAATGGACGCCGGCGGTCTGCTTGATCGGAAAGCGCGATCGGAGATCGGCGGCGACGGCATCGACCTCACCCTGGGCTTTCTCGACCGAGACGCCCGGCTTGAGCCTGCCAATCACGCGCATGAACACGTTGATCCGGGAGCCTTCGGCGAAGTTGATGCGCATCGGCGTCCAGACATCCGGCAGGCGCTCGATGTTGATCCCCGGCGGGAAGAGCACTTCGAAGCCCGGTTCCAGGATGCCGACTACATCGAAGCGAAGCTCCCCGACCGACACGACGGTGCCCACGATCTCGGGTCTGCCTCCAAACTGACGCTGCCAGAACTCGTGGCTCAGGATCGCCCGCGGCGGCGGCGGGGGCGCGGTCGGCGCCTGCGGCGCGCTGCCGGGCGCGGCCTGGGGCGGAGGCGTGGGAGGCACGCCATCAGCGTCCGTGAAGTCAGCGCCGAGCGCGACGCGCGTGCCGAGCAGGCGGAACAGATTCGGCGTCGCCTGTCCGAAACGCAGCTGGGTGGCCTCGCCCTGACCGTCAGGCGCCGCGATCACCTGCCGTCCGGTCGAAAGCGCCGCCACGCCGTCGAACATCGTGACGCGCTCGCGCAGGTCGTGGAAATCACCCGGCGGCCACGGGAAGTCGCTCACGTTCCGATTCCGCATGTCGTTCCAGATATGGACGAGACGGGACGGGTCGGCATAGGGCAGCGGACGCAGCAGCACGGCGTTGACGACGCTGAAGATCGCGGCGGTGGCCCCGATGCCTAAAGCGAGCGTCGCAATCGCGGTGAACGCAAAGGCAGGACGTTTGACGAGCGAGCGGAACCCGGAGGCGACGTCGGCGCGGAAACTGTCCATAGGCTCCTCGAGCGATCGGCAGACCGTCCAGCTGCGGACGCGCCAATCCCGGAATCGCACGTTTCCCTGACGCGGGAAACGGCGCTCTTTCCAACGCGAAACAGGACGCCGAACGGCCAATTACCGTAAACAGCGGGTGCGTTCGAGCGGGTCGAGCGTCAGGATTTCAGGGCCAGGGTGCAGAAGGCGAGCCAGGACACCAACTCCCAAAAAAAGACCAACTCCCAACTCCCAACCAGACCAACTCCCAACTCCCAAAAAGGCCAACTCCCAAAGACACGGAGGAATCAGGGAGGGGTTGTTTTGGGAGTTGGGAATTGGTTTTTTTGGGAGTTGGGAGTTGTTTGAGAGGCCACAACCGCCACGGGTGGGGAGGAGACCACCCGCAGCGGTGCGGCTCAGCCGGCAAGGGGACTGCCGGCTGATAGTGCCAGAACAGGTCAGAACCGACGCGGCGGCGGGGCCATCAGCGGATTTCCACTGGCCGGCGCAGGCCGGCTGGTCGTCGCCGCGGCAGCAGTGCGCGTTGCAATGCGCGCGCCCTCCTGCAGGTGTTCGCTGACCACCTCCGTAAACGTGCCGTCGGTGGCCCCGACCTGCACTCTGACCGGGTGCAGGCCATCTTCGTCAACCAGCCACACAGTATTGACGTTGGGCGTCGCCGGCTGGTTGGTTGCCGGAGCGTTTTTTCCCGGGCCGAGTGCAGTGAGCAGTTCCGCGGTCGGCTTGAACCGGAGCGCCGCCACCGGCACGCGCAGCACGTCGTCCCGGCGCGCCGTTTCCACCGTCACGTTCGCCGTCATGCCCGGCCGCAGCTTCAGCTCCGGGTTCGGCGCCGTGATGATCGCGGCATACGTCACGACGTTCTGCTCGACGACGGGGTTCAGACGTACCTGCCTCACCTTTCCGGTGAATACGTCGCGCGGATACGCGTCGACGCTGAACCTGACCCTCTGCCCTTCCTTGATCTGCCCGAGATCCGATTCGTCGATGCTCGCCTTGACCTGCATCTCGGACATGTCCGCAGCGATCGAAAACAGCGTCGGCGCCTGCAAGCTGGCCGCGACTGTCTGACCCACGTCGACGTCCCGCGCGATCACGATGCCGTCGATCGGCGACCTGATCACGGTCTTCTGCAGGTTGACTTCGGTCTGCGACAGCGCCGCGCGCGCCTGCGTGACCTGCGCGCGGGCCGATCGGACCTGCGCCTCGCTGGATTGCCGGGTCACCTCGGCCGCCTCGAGATCGCTGGTCGGGATCAGCTGCCGGTCGGCGAGCTCACGCGCGCGATTCGCTTTCGTCTGCGCGTCGACGAGCGCCACCTGCAGCCGCTCGACTTCGGCTTCGGCGCGGACGACGGCCGCTCGCGCCTGATCGATGTCCGCCTGCACCAGCGACGGATCGAGCCGTGCGACGATCTGGCCCTTCTTCACGACCGAGTTGAAGTCCGCATAGAGAGCCTGGACGCTTCCGGAGATCTGCGAACCGACCTGGACGGTCGTCACGGCCTCGACCGTCCCACTTGCACTGATGGACGAAACGATGGCGCCGCGGGTGACCGCGTCGGTCACGACCTGCGGGGCGTCATCGTCGCGCCAGGCGTAGATCGCGCGCACGGTCAGCCCGGCCAGCGCCACAATCACCGCCACCGTGAACACTCTCCATTTCATGCTGATCAAGTAGACGCGGCGTCTGTGACCGAACGATGGCAGAGTTGTGAAGAAACGGTGACAGCGAAAATGCCGCGTTTTTGGCGCAGAATCCACGCGTTACACTGAGAATGGCTGACTATGCCGCAGGATCAGAACGCCCGACCGGATCCCCGTGTTCTCGTGGTCGAAGACGAGGCGAACATCCGCGACCTCGTCGCGCTTCACCTCGGCCTGGACGGCATGACGCCCACCACGGTGGGTGACGGCTACGAGGCGCTTCAGCTGGCCAAGCGCGAGCCGTTCGACCTCATCGTCCTGGACCTGATGCTGCCGGGGCTCGACGGTATCACGCTGTGCAGAGCGATCCGCCGCGAGGAGCAGAACAGCGACGTACCCATCCTGATGCTGACGGCACGCCGCGAAGAATCGGACAAGGTGCTCGGGCTCGAGAGCGGGGCGGACGACTACCTGACCAAGCCCTTCGGCATCCGGGAGCTGGTGGCGCGGGCCCGGGCCTTGCTCCGCCGGCCCCGGCGATCGCAGCTCGCCGCGGCCGCCGAGGGTCAACAGGCCGTGACCGTGGCAGCGTTGACGGTCGATCCCGCCCGGCGCCATGCACGGTTCGACGGCAAGGAGATCGAGCTGACCGCGCACGAGTTCGATCTGCTGTATCTGCTCGCGAGCAATCCCGGCATCGTGTTCAGCCGCGAAGCGCTGGTGGGCCGCGTTTGGGGCGACGACACCTACGTCACGAGCCGCAGCGTCGACACGTTGATCAAGCGGATCCGGAAAAAGATCGAACCGGATCCCGACGAGCCCCGTTTCATCCTGACGGTCTGGGGAACCGGATACAAGTTCGCCGATGTCTGATCCCGTCTGGTATCGCAGCCTGTATTGGCGCATCGCGTTCGGCTTCGTCGCGCTGCTGGCGTCGCTGCTCGTGATCCAGGCCGGCGTCTACGTCTGGCTCACCGTCGTCGTCGGCCGCTCGTGGCTCGGGCCCGCGCAGCTCGCGCAGGAAGTCGCGCTGGACGTCGGCGCGGCCTTGTCCGCCAACCCAGCTCTCGATGTGACGGCATACGTGCCGGAGCGGTTCGGCCGGATCTATCAGCCGTTCCTCGTCGTCATGCACGACGGCCGCCTGGCGTCGAACCGGATGGACGGCCTGCCGCCTGGTTTCGCCGGTATGGCGCGTATCGCCCACAGCCGGCGGCAGGCACCGGAGGCACCGGCGCAGTCGCGACCCGAAGGCCCGACGCGCGAAGCGGGACGTGGAGGACGCCGGCTGCCGGTCGAGCTGTGGCCGATTGCCGCGCCAGGCGTCGAGGCAGACGCCGGTTACGTCGCGGTCCCCGGCAATCCTCCTCCGCCTGGCGTCGTCATGGAGCAGCTCGGGCCGACGCTCGCGTGGGTGGCGGCCGGTCTGCTGCTCGGCGGATCGGCGGTGATGGCGCTGTTGATCTTCGGTCCGGCGCGGAAACGCCTTCGCTCGCTCGAGGCCGCGGCCAGCGCGCTCGGTGAGGGACGGACCGACGTCCGCGCGAGCGAAAGCGGCGGCGACGAAGTGTCGACGCTCGCCCGCACGTTCAATCGCATGGCCGACGATCTCGGCGCCCGCACCCAGGCGCTGATCGAATCCGATCGCGCGCGCCGTCAGCTGCTCGCGGACGTCTCGCACGAGCTGATGACGCCGCTCGCCGCGATCCGTGGATACACCGAAACGCTCGGGATGGCGGAGATCTCGCTCGAGGAACCGACACGCAAGCGCTATCTGGCCATCATCGAGGAGGAAACGCGAAAACTCGAATCGATGATCGGCGACCTGCTGGATCTCGCGCGTCTCGAAGGGGGCGGCGGCACGATGGTCCTTGACGACGTGCCCGTGAGGGATTTCTTCAGCCGGATCGTCGATCGTCATCGTCCGGCAATACGCGAGCGCGGCATCGAGATGACGCTGTCGATCGATCCGCCCGACCTTGCCGTCCACGGCGACGCCGAGCGGCTCGAGCAGGCGCTGCAGAACCTCGCGGCAAACGCCTTGCGGCATACACCCGACGGCGGCCGCGTCGAGCTGAGCGCTCGCCGCAACGACAAGAACGGCATCGCAATCATCGTGCGGGACAGCGGCCCTGGCATCCCGCCGGAACACCTGCCCCGCGTGTTCGATCGCTTCTACAAGGTGGATGCGTCCCGCGCCTCGACGAGCGTCCCGTCCGGCAGCGGTCTGGGCCTGTCCATAGTGAGGGCCATCGTCGAGCGCCACGGCGGCGCCGTCGTCGCCCGGAACGCGCCGGCGGGCGGAGCGGAATTTGAAATAATCCTGCCCGCTCAGGCGTCTATGTATTCATCATGATGCTCCCGCACGTTGCACGTGGCACGTTGCAAGCCGCACGTAGCACGTCGCACGTAGCACGTGGCACGTGGTTCGCCGCCCTCCTCGCACTGACCGTCATTCCCGCCCTCGACGCGAACCAGGAAACAGCGGGTTGCAAGATCAGCGGACGTGCTGCCGCCGGCGGCACTGCTCTGCCCGGTGTCTCCATAATCGTCACCGTCGCCAATGCCGTAAAGGCGGTCACCTCCTCTGCCCTCGACGGCACCTTCCAGCTCGCGCTGCCATCAGGCTCGTACCAAGTTCGCGCCGAACTGACGGGGTTCGGTCCTGTTGAGCAGACGCTGGAGCTCGGCGCCGCCCCCTGCGATCGCCAGCTGACGCTGGAGCTTTCGCTGCTCGCACGCACACCACGCGCTGCGCCGGCAGCAGCCGCCGGCTCCCGATTCGAAACGGTTGCTGTTCAAACACAGGCAGCAGCGGCAGCCGGACTCGAGGTGAATCCGCCCGATCGCGAGACGACGGAAACGGCGCGTCTGCTGCTGCCACCTGGATTCACCACCGAGGGACCGACCGAAGCGGTCGCCATCATGGGCAGCATGGCGAGCATCGATCGCGGCATGCTGAACGACCGGCTCGCGGCGATCGGCCGGGGCGAGCTCGATCCGATGACTGGAGATCTCGCGCAGGGATTCGGGCCGGGATTCGATCAGCTCCAGGGCCCTGGCGGGCGCGGCGGCCCGGGTGGACCGGGTGGCTTTGGCGGTCGCGGCGGTGGACCGGACGGGCGCGGCGGCGGCCGCGGCGGCCCGGGAGATGGTGCGTTCGTCATCGGCGGACGCGGAGGACGGCAGAACGCCTATACCGCTCAGGCGAACTACACGTTCGGCGGATCGGTCCTCGACAGCACGCCGTATCAGCTCCGCCCTGACTCTCCCGTCGCGAAACAGCCGTACAACCGCCAGAACTACGGCGGCACTGTCGGCGGCCCGGTGAAGATTCCTGGCGTGTACGACGGCACGCGCCGGACGACCTTCACGGTGAACTATGGCGGAAACCGCGGCGGCGACCTGTTCGATCAGTACGCAACGGTGCCGGGCGAGGCGATCCGGAACGGCGATTTCTCGTTCGCCCCTCGTCAGCTGATCGATCCCGCCACTGGCACGCCGTTCCTCGACAACCAGATCCCGATCGATCGGATGAGCGCCTCGTCGCTCGCGCTGATGCGCTTCATACCGCTGCCGAATCTTCCAGGGACGACACGCAACTTTCATTTCGTGTCGACGGTTGATTCGGCAGCGGACAACGTCAACGTGCGCGTCACGCACAACTTCACGCCGCCCCCGGCGGGAAGAGGCGGAAGAGGACGCGCGGGAGGTCCGGGCGGCGAGCGTGGCGGACCGGGCGGACGCGGCGGGCGTGGAAACCAGCAGGGCACGACCGTCGTGCTCAACGGACAGCTGCAGTACCGCCACAACTCGGGTGAGCAGTTGAACGTGTTTCCCGATCTGGGCGGCAGATCGACCGGCTCGACGTTCTCGACGCCAATCGGCCTGAACATCGTGCACCGGCGTCAGCTTCACAACGTCAACGTGAACTACTCGCGTACGACCGCGCGGTCGTTGAATCGATACGCGTTCCGCGAGAACGTCGCGGGCGACGCTGGCATCGATGGCGTCGCGACGGCGCCGTTCGATTGGGGCGTTCCCGGGCTGTCGTTTTCGAGCCTGTCGAGCGTGCGCGACGTGGCGCCTTCGGACCGTGAAGACACGCGTCTGACGCTTGCGTATACGTGGACGCGTCCGGTGGCGCGGCACACGCTCCGAATCGGCGGCGACGTGCGCTGGGACAGCGCCACGAGCCGGACCGATCCCAATGCCAATGGCACTTTCGTCTTCACCGGGCTCCACACCTCCGGCGGCCAGTCGTCCGCGCGCGGCGGCGGCCTCGACTTCGCGGATTTCCTTCTCGGCCTGCCGCAGCAGGCATCGGTTCAGTACGGTCCAGGACGCACCACGCTTTCAAGCCGCTCGATGAGCCTCTTCGTTCAGGACGACTGGCGAAAGAGCACCAACCTGACGTTCAACCTCGGCGTGCGGTACGAGCTGCTGCGGCCGTTTCTCGAAGAGAACGGCATGATGGTCAACCTGGACGCGGCGCCGGATTTCTCCTCAGTCGCGCCGGTCGTGTCTGGCGCCACGGGTCCATTCACCGGCGCCTTCCCCGACACGCTCGTTCTCACCGACGCGAACAACGTCGCACCCCGGGTCGGGTTCGCTTACCGGCTTGCTCCCGGCACGGTGCTGCGAGGCGGCTACGGCATCGGCTTCAACTCCGGCTCGTATTCGGCGATCGCCCGGCAGATGGTGAGCCAGCCGCCGTTCGCCGCCACGAACACGAGCATCGGCAGTCCTGAAGCGCCACTGTCGATCAGCGATCCGTTCGCTGCCGCGCAACCGAACGAGACGACCAACAACTACGGGATCAACAAGAGCTACGACCTTGGGCTGGTGCAGACGTGGAACGCGGATATCTCGCGCGATCTGAACCCGGTCTGGAACGTCGGCGCGGGCTATACGCACACCCGAGGCTCGAGCCTCGATATCGTGCGCGCGCCGAACCGCGGTCCTGACGGTCTGCGCATCGAGGGCGTGCAGCCGTTTCTGTGGCAGTCGTCCGAAGGCGCATCCCGGCTCCACGCAGCGACGTTCCGCATGCGCCGCCGTCCCGTTCGCGGCATCGGCGGCGGCGTTACCTACACGCTCGCACGCTCGCGGGACAACGCATCGACGATCGGCGGCGGTGGGACGGTCGTCGCGCAGGACGATCGGAATCTCGACGCCGAATGGGGCCTCTCGAGCTTCGATCGCATGCACCAGCTGACCGCCGACGGATCCGTGGAACTGCCGTTCGGGCGGAACCGGCCTTGGCTGAACAACGGCGGCTTCTGGGCATCATTGCTGGCGGACTGGCGGGTTTCGACGACGTTCGTGTGGCAGTCGGGGACGCCGTACACGGCGCGCGTCGTCGGAGCAGCGGCCGACGTCGCACGCGGAACCAATGGAACGCTCCGGGCGGACTACGACGGCGAACCTATCGGCGTGTCGGATCCGACGATCGATCGGTTCTTCAACACGTCGGCGTTCTCGGTTCCCCTCACCGGCACCTTCGGAAACTCGACGCGGAACCTGATCGTCGGCCCGGGCAGCCGCCTGCTCAACGCGCAGATCGTCCGTGACGTGCGGCTCGGCGGCACCCGCGTGATCTCGTTGCAGGTCAACGCGAACAACCTGCTGAACCTCGTCAACTACGCAGCGATCGACACGACGGTCAACTCGCCGACGTTCGGCCAGGTGCTGTCGGTGCGCCCGATGCGCATCGTGCAGCTCAACGTCAGGTTCAGGTTCTGACATGCGCCCCGCGCGTTCGACAGCCATCGCCGCCGCCCTCGCGTGTTTCCTGATCGCCGCTCCTGGGGCGCAGGAGCAGCAACCGCCGCAGCCGCGGGCCGTGTTCCGCACCGCGCGCAATATTGTTTCTGTCGACGTGATCGTCCGCGATCGATCCGGCGCGATCGTGCAGGGTCTTACCGCCGCCGACTTCGAGGTGCGCGAGGACGGCCGGCTGCAGGACGTCCTCAGCTTCACGTTCGAGCACATCACTGACAAGGCGATCGCGGCAGCGCCAAAGACCGAGCTGCTTGCCGGGGTCGAAGACAAGGTGCAGGTGACGGCGCCGGCTGCTGCACCGAAACCCGATGCTCCCGTTCCGGCCATGACCTCCGAGGCGCTGGCCGGGCGGCGACTGATCGTGCTGCTGTTCGACGTCAGCTCGATGGAGCCGGAGGACGTGCAGCGCGCCGTGGACTCGGCGCGCAAGTATGTCAGCGACCAGATGAGCGTCGCGGACCTCGTCGCTGTAGCGACCGTCAGCACGACGCTCGACGTGCTCACCGACTTCACCGGCGATCGCGCGTCGGTCGATGGCGCGCTGGCGAAGCTCGCGTACACCGAAGGCACTGCTACTCCCCCGCCCGACACGTCCACTGCCGCCGCCGACGAGCTCGCCGCTGCGGGAGAAGAAACAGCTGTCGAGACGACCGAGCTCGACGCCTTCAACAACGACGTTCGCCTGCGAGCGATTCGCACGCTCGCCGAAACCCTCGCGCCCATCGAGCAGAAGAAGGCAATCGTCTATTTCAGCGCCGGGATGGAGCGCAGCGGCCAGGACAACCAGGTCGAGCTGCGGTCGGCGATCAACGCTGCCGTCCGCAGCAACGTGTCGATCTATCCGATCGACTCACGCGGACTGCAGGCGGTCGTGCCGGGCGGGGATGCGCGTCAGGCCAGCGGCCGCGGAACCGCCATGTTCTCGGGGCGCGGCGTCGCGCAGCAGTTCGCGCGTCTCGCGGCGTCGCAGGACACGCTGACCTCGCTCGCCGCCGACACCGGCGGCCGCGCCTTCACCGACAGCAACGACTTCGGCGAGGCATTCTCGCGCGTTCAGCGCGACATGTCCGCGTATTACATCCTCGGCTACAGCAGCACGAACCCGGCGAAGGACGGCCGCTTCCGCCGCATCCAGGTGCGCGTCAAGCGCGAGGACCTGCGCGTCGAAGCGCGCGCCGGCTACTACGCCGACCGCGACTTCGCGCACACCAACCGCGGCGATCGCGAGTCGCAGCTCGAAGAGCAGCTGTTCGCCGCGGTGTCCGCGACCGATCTGCCCGTGCTCGTCACCGGCGGCTACTTCCGCGTGGCTGCAGACAAGTACTACGTGCCCATCTCGCTGGCCGTCCCCGGATCGGCCGTCCCGGTCGGCGCCGGCAAGGACAAGGTGTCGCTCGATCTTCTCGGCATGGTGCGCGACGAGCGCGGCTTCCCTGTCGGCCGCTTCCGCCAGACCCTCGAGCTGCCCTCCGGCGGCGAGGCCACTCTCGGACGAAAGCAGGTGCTCTATCAATCGGCGGTCACCCTGCCTCCGGGACGCTTCTCGGTGAAGGTCGTCGTCCGCGAAAACACGAACGGCGCGATCGGATCGTTCGAGGCCGCCATTGCCGTCCCCGAACTGCGCCAGGCGCCGCTCAAGGTCAGCTCAATCGTCCTCAGCACGCAGCTGCAACCTGCCCCGGCGCGCAAGACCGACAACCCGCTCGTCCGCGGCGGCGTCCAACTCCTCCCTAACGTCACCCACGTCGTCGGCCGCGATCAGAAGCTGTTCTTCTACTACGAGGTCTACGAACCCGCCGCCGACGACGCACCGCAGGTCCGCACGAGCCTCGCCTTCTACCGCGGCAAGGTCAAGGTCTTCGAAACACCGGTTGTCGAACGCAGCGCCCTGGACGATGCGGGAAGGCGTGCGGCGATCTTCCAGCTGGAGGTCCCGGGCGAATCGTTCACGCCTGGGCTCTACACGTGCCAGATCAACATCATCGACGCGGTGGCAGGGAAGTTTGCGTTTCCGCGGGTGGCGATGCTGGTGCGGTGATTCACTCGACGCTTACATCACAGGAGATCACGAGATCAGGAGAACCTGGCATCTCCTGTCCTTCAATGTGACCGGGATTCCTGAATCGACGCCGCACGGCGGCAGGTTCGGCCGCCGTGCTACAGCCCTATAGTCGATCGTACAGACTCGCTGCGATTGCGCCGGCGGGCGAGCTCGCTGGCGTAGTGGGTGCCGAGGGTCGCGGCATGCTCGCGCGCCCAGTCACTCAGCTTCGTCGTCCCCGCGGGCGGCGAGTTAGTGACGAGCAGGTTGCCCATCAGGCCAGCAATCTCCTCACGAGTAAGAAGAACGTCGCGCAGCGCCCACCCCATCGCCGCGGCGCCCCAGTAGCCGAGCCATGGCGGGACCGAAACGATCGGCCTCGGCTTGCCGATGATGCGCCCGAGATGCTCGACGAGCTGGCGGTACAAGAACGTCTCCGGCCCGATTGCATCGATGATCGTGTCATGACTGGATCGGCCCTGCTCCACTGCAATGAGTGCGAAGTCGTCGACGTGGATCGGCTGCAGCTTGTAATCGCCGGATCCAAATACCGCAAACACCGGAAACCGGCGAAGCGCCCACACGATGTTGTTGATCAAAATATCTTCGCCGCCGAAAAGTACCGCCGGACGAAGAATCGCGTACAAAGCCTCGACTCGATCAGGCTGCGCTCGAGCTCCGCCTTGCCTCGAAAGTACCTCGAGCGGCGAGTCCTCCGAGGGGTTCGTGATGCTCACGTGCACGACGCGGCGCACGCCGGCGCGCTTCGCCGCGTCGAAGAGCCGGCGCGTGTTCGTCACCGCTTCGGCGTGCGTGAATCCTGGCTGATTGAAGCGGACCCAGTACGTGTTGTACAGCACGTCCGCCCCACGCAGCGATTCCGTCAACGCTTCCGGATTGCCGAAACTCAGCGGACGGACATCGATCCGTGAGCCGAAGGGATTGGGCCGATTCGGCGAATTTGTCAGCGTCCTTACCGTCCTGCCTTCAGCGAGCAGGCGTGCTGCGATGTACCGGCCGGAGTAGCCGAAGGCTCCGGTAACGACGTGGACGCTCATCACTGCGGCCGCGAGCCGGCTCTCCTCAACAGATCGTAAGTCACGAGCCAGCCGCGGGGTCGGCGAACACGACCGTAGTCGTCAGAACCATTGCTCCTGATCTCCTGTCCTCTTGTTAAGACGTGAAAGCTTCGTGATCGTCGTGATGGAACGGGCGTCGAGCGATGTGGTGGGACTGACGCCAATGAAAGCAGCTGGCGGACCGATTCGGAGGTCAGGAGCCAGACAATAGCTCCTGACCTCGTGATCTCCTGTAGAAGAAACGAACGCCTCAATTACCCCGCATCGCGACCGCCCCGCCTGACGTCAGGCTGACGTTCAGCGTGGTGATCTGGCCGCGGCGAACGTCGACGGTGCGCATGTATGTGCGGAAGCCGTCCTTGCGCACCTCGAGACGATGCGGGCCTTCGGGGAGATCGATCGTGAATCGATCCTCGCCTGCCGGACGATCCCATTCCTCGCCGTCGACGAGGACGACAGCATCGCGGGGCTGGATGCGCAGCGAGAGCGTGCCGAATTCGCCCTCGGGATCGCGTCGGTACGACCGCTCGGCCTGCGGATCGTGTGGATATGGACGCGTCGCGCGGTCGCTGGGCGCGCGCTCGGGACGCGCGTTCGGATCCGGCGTCGGGCGCGGCGGCGCCGGTTCGCCAGGAGCGAGCGGTTGCATCTCGTATTGGATCTTCAGCGTCGCGCCCCGGCGGAAAAGAACCTTCTCGCGGATCGGGTGATACCCCTCGTGATAGACCGTGAGCTCGTGCTCGCCGGCCTCCACGTGCAGGCGCTGCAGGTTGCCGTCGAACGCGTCCACCTTGCCGACGAAGTAGCCGTCGATGAAGACGTCCGCCTCGCGCGGCGTCACCTGGATCCGCGCCGAGCCCCGGTCGTCGTAATAACCGCCCCAGTAGCCCGGATACGGACCATAGCCCCAGTAGTACGGAGAGTCCGGGCCGTAGCCGAAGCCGAAGCCAGCGTAGAAGCCCGGATAGAACCCCGCATAGAAGGGATAGTAGAACCCCGGATAGAAATACGAGTGGTAGTAGTACGGCCGGTAATACGGCCGGTAGTAGCCCGGACGATAGGGCTGCCGCGGAACGGCGACCGACCCCGTCGGCGTCCCGCGCGGTACCGCGCGGCGCTGGGCTTCGGCGTCAGTCGGGAGCAGGCTTGCCGCCGACGCGAGGCACGCTGTTGCAAGAATCACTGACCGTGTTGTCCGAGTCACGGGAGGACCTCCGAATCAGGCAGGCATCTCGTCGGTTACCAGCAATTGAAGTACCACGGAATGGTCCCGGTAAACAGCCACCGAATCGAGAACGGCCTCAGGGATTGTCCGCCGGAGATCACAGCGCCGTCGGAAGTTCAGGACAATTCGACGTTCTTTGGGAGTTGGCCTTTTTGGGAGTTGGGGGTTCACGACGTGGACTTCCGAAGCGTCCGTATTACTTTGCCGGCCTGCTTGCCGTCGATCGTCACGATGCCACGGACGACGTAGTCGCCGACGGGGTATTCGAGAGCGGGACGACGCCGGAGGCGCGGCGAAGATCGGGATCCTGGGTTGGCGTCAGAATCGCGGGGACACGGATGATCGCCGGCCCTTCGGGCGTGCCCGCGAGCTCGAACGCCACGTCGACGTCCTCGAAGCTCGCCCCTGATCCGTACACCTCGAAGTAACCCATCGCCGTGGGTTCCTGGAAGAACATGAGCCGGGGCGTGAAGCCTCCGCGCGACAATCCGAGCACGAGCGTGCTGAGCTTGAGACCGCCGGCGGTGCTCAGCGCGGCCTCGAACTCGTAGTCGGTCGCACCGCGTCGGCCGAGGTTGTCGACCGCTGCCACGCGCAGCCGGTACGATCCCGGCGGCGCGAGCCCCGCCGAGAAGACGGCGGACCGTGACAGCTCACGCTCGTTCGCGACCCATTGCGCGACCAGCTTCCCGGCCGGCGTGATCAGCGCGAACGCGGCCGACGTGATCGTGACCGTTCGATCGAGCGGCTCCACCAGCGCGACGACCTTCAGGTTGGTGTCGCCCGGATTGACCGACGTGAACGCGGCGGCGCGCAGAGGCAAATCGCGATAGAGACGTCCGTCGCGCAGCATTTCACGCGGGGTGAGCGGCGACGCGGTCGCCTTCGCGAAGGCCCGCGGGATGGTCAGCCGCGGACGCATGCGCACGGAGACGCTCGGACGCGCCACCTCGACGTCGACGCGATGCGAGAGACCGTTCCGTTCGGAGGTCTCCGGATCGAATGCCATCAGGTAATACCCCGACGTGTCGCGCGCGACGCGCGCGAACGCGCTGTGATCCGACGGGTTCATTCGCAGCAGCTGCCCGCTGGTGACGCCGGCGAGGCTCTCGAGGCCCGCCAGCTCCTCGTCCGAGCTGCGGAAGCGGCTCGCGGCCGGATCGGTGAAGGCATTCGCGGCGGAATCGATCACCAGATCGTCCGACTTGATCACGAAGAAGTTCGCCCTCGCCTCCACCGAGGCCCTGCCCACATCGTCATAGTGCACCGGCCGGATCTCGCACGGCCCCGGAGGGCCGACCATCGGCGCGTCGCGGCGAGCGGTGAGGATCCCGGCCGAGATGAACACGACCGTCTTCGGCAGATCGAATCCGACGAGACCTTCGAGCAGCGCGCGCAGCGCGGTCAGCGTTTCGCGCGTGCGGCACGACTTCGCCGATTCGGTGTCGCGCGGCGATCCCTGACCTGAAATGTTGGCGAGCAGCTGCTGCACGCGTGCGTGATCCCTGGTGAGATCGATCTGCAGGCCGCCGCGCGGCATCGTGATCAGCGCAACGCGGTCGCGCGGCGACAGTCCGGCGACGAACTTCGCGGCGGCGTCGGTGGTGTGCCTGGCGATGGCCGGCCGGAGCGATTCGTTTTCGACGACGATGACGACCGTGCGGCCGGAGTCCCCCACGTAGTTGGTGCCGAACGGCGGAGCGAGCTCGCGATAGGCGGCGCTCCCGACGGCGGCAACCGGACTCGGGGTCCTGACGAACTGAAACGACTTGATCGGCCGCTCGCGGCCGTTCACTTTGAGCTTGATCTGTTCGGCGGTGAGATCGTCGAGCAGCTTGCCGTCCGCGCCGAACGCCGTGAAGTCGACGGTGACGAGATCGATCCCGCCGCGAATGATGGGATCGCCCTGCCCCGCACCCACGACCGATTCGAGGGTGATTGCGAGCACCAGCAAGGCTATAAGCCGGGCTCTGGCAGTCATTTGCGAAAGTCTACTACACTGGGCCCACCATGCGACACGACCGACGCGTTCCCGCCGCGTTCGCGGTGGCGGCAGCTCTGTTCCTTCCGGGTGCGGCCCGCGCCCAGACGTCCCCGGCGCCAGGCCACGTGCACTACGAGCGCCCTGCCGGCTTCGAGAAACAGGCGCCCGGTATGCCGCTCGCCCCACGGCTCCAAAACCTCGGGATCCACAAGTTTCCGGTGACGACGAAGTCCGCCAGGGCTCAGCTGTTCATCAATCAGGGCCTGAACCTGGCGTATGGCTTCAATCACGCGGAAGCGGCGCGCGCGTTCGCCGAGGCGGCACGCCTCGATCCGGCTTGCGCCATGGCCTACTGGGGTCATGCACTCGTGCTCGGTCCGAACATCAACGCCTCGATGGCGCCGGAAGACGAACCGAAGGCGCTCGAACTGATTCAGAAGGCAGTCGCGCTCGAAGAACAAGGCCTCGCGGCGCGAGCGGGATTACATCGATGCGCTGGCGAAGCGCTACACGGGCAAGCCGGAGGATCGGCAGAAAGCCGATCGCGGGTTTGCCGACGCGATGCGCGCCGTCACCGGGCGGTGGCCCGACGATCTCGACGCCAGAACAATCTTCGCCGAAGCGCTGATGGATCTTCGTCCGTGGAACTACTGGACGCGCGACGGTCAGCCGTATCGGAGACGCGCGAAGCGACCGCGGCGCTCGAGCAGGTCCTCGCAAAGAACAGGAACCATCCGGGCGCGCTCCACTACTGGATTCATCTATGGGAGCCGACCGACACGCCCGAGCGCGCTGAAGCCGAAGCCGATCGCCTGCTTCCGCTGATGCCCGGCGCCGGCCACATCGTCCACATGCCCGCGCACATCTTCATGCGCGTGGGGCGTCACGCGGACGTCGTGCGATCGAATCAGCTCGCGGCAAAGGCGGACGAGGACTACATCGCGCAGTGCCGCGCCCAGGGCATGTATCCGCTCGGCTACTACCCGCACAACCTGCATTTCATCTGGATGGGAGCAACGGCGTCCGGCCAGGGCGCGCTCGCGCTCGACGCCGCGCGCCGGACGGCCGCCGCGATTCCCGACGACGCGCTCGGCAAGCTGACACTGCTGCAGGGCTTTGTCGTCGTCCCGTATTGGGCGATGGTCCGCTTCGAGCGCTGGGACGACATCCTCGCGGACAAGGGGCCGCGGCTCGCGACCGCGTTCACGAACGGCGCCTGGCGCTACGCACGCGCGATGGCGCAGATCGGCAAGGACAACGTCGCCGAGGCCGAACGCGAGCTGGCGCAGCTTCAGACGCTGCTCGCGGATCCGTCACTCAAGGATCAGACGACGTTCTCCACCAACAACGGCGTGTCGATCCTGCGAATTGCTCTTGAAGTGATCGCCGGAGAGATTGCCGCGCAGCGCAAGGACTGGGACAAGGCGCTGCTGCACCTCGAGCGCGGCGTGCGCTACGAGGATGCACTCGTCTATCAGGAACCGCCCGACTGGCACTCGTCAGTGCGCCTGAACCTCGCGTCGGCGCTGCTGCGCGCGGGCCGCGCGGACGAGGCAGAAGCGGTCTACTGGGAGGACCTTCGCAAGAACCCGGGCAACGTGTGGACGCTCTACGGCCTGCTGCAGGCGCAAAACGCTCAGGGGAAGAAGGACGAGGCGGCGCTCACCGACGAGCGCTTCAAGCGGGCGTCGAAAGACTCCGACTTCACCTTCGGCCGCTAGTGCTCCTTCGCGGGAGGGGCATCGGCCTTCAACGCCTCTTCGAGCAGCGTGTAAGGCGATGGCGGCAGCGCATCGAACATGCGCGACTGCCAGTTCGGCACCATCGCGTCGATCAGGAGGAAGAGCGCGAGCCCCTCGTCCTGCGACCAGTAGCGGCGGTCTTCACGCACGAGATTCATCGCGCCGGCGTCGCTGGCGCCAAGCTGCCCGCGCGCCTTGGTGAGGCGATATGCCGTCCACTGACCGATGCCTTCCATCGTCAGAAACAGGCTTTCGATCTCCTGATAGACGGCGTTGCTGCCGGTGAAGTATTTCGCGTGCCGCTCGCCGACGATGGCGAGCGCCTTGCGGACGAGATCGTGGCGGTGGGTCTTGTCGCTGGCGCCGGTCGCCTTGTAGAACAACTCGCGCTCGCGATCCATCGCCCGCGCGAATTCCGGTTCCTTCTGAAAGCGCGCCTGGATGACGTCGTCATTCAGGCGGCCGGGCACGTCGACGTTGCCGATCAACTGCCGGAGGCGGCGGTTGATGTTCACGAGCTGCAGCGTGTGAACCAGCTCGTGGTTGAACACGCCTTGAAGGTACTCGTCGAGAAACGGCTTGCGGCGCCACACCGATGGCATCGACATCACGAAGAACGTCGCGCGCCCGCTGCGGTACAGCGCCGTGCTCGCCTTGATCTCGATCGGAATCTCGACGCGGTTGGGAAGAAGAACGGTGCCGCGGTGCGCGATCGCCTGCACCTCGAGCGGCTCCCCGGCAAATGTGAATTTGGTCTTGATCGGCCGCGCGTCGGTGAGCAGCTTCGCGTCGGTTGCGGCAAAATGCCAGATGCACGTGTTGTCGTAGAGGACGATCCAGGGCAGCTGACGCGCGTCGACCTTCAGGAACTCGCGCCGCGCCAGATCCCAGCCGTCGAGCGCGCGCTGCACCCAGCTCGCTTCCTGCTGCGTGAACTCGCATCCGTTCGAACGGTTTGCCGCCATGGCTTGAGGCGGCGAGAGGACGACAATTGCCGTGAGCACCGCTGCGCTGACGACAACCTGACGGTTACAGGCCACGAGTATGCCTCGCGATGGGCCCCTGCGCTCGTTGGCCGGGGAGACCGGCAGTGTATGGTACACGCATGCGGTTTCCACCCCCGGGGGCGATGGTGGACATCGGAGGCTTCCGCCTCCACTTGAACTGCTCCGGCCGCGGCTCGCCAGCGGTCGTCATGGACGCGGCGCTGGGCGGATCCTCCATCAGCTGGACGCTCGTGCAGCCGGAAGTCGCGAAGCTGACTCAGGTCTGCAGCTACGATCGCGCCGGCTTCGGCTGGAGCGATGCAGGTCCCATGCCCCGGACCGCCGCCCGCGTCGCCACCGAGCTGCGGGCGCTGCTCCAGAAGGCGGCGGTGCCGCCGCCATACGTTCTCGTCGGCCATTCGTTCGGCGGCCTCGTCATGCGCGTCTTCGCCACGCTCTATCGCGCTGACGTCGCCGCGCTCATTCTCGTCGATCCGGCCCACCCTGAAGACTGGGTGACGCCTGCCCCGAAAGAGAAGGAGAAGATCGACCGGGGCATCCGGCTGTGCCACCTGGGCTCCTCCGCCGCACGCACCGGCGTCGCACGCTTTGTCGCGGCGATCGCCAACGTCGGCGCGTTCGGCCTCGCGCTGCTGCTCGCGCGGGCCATCAGCCGTGGCGGCCTCTCGCAGGAGGACGCGGGGATCGTCGCGCCCGCATGGAGGCTGCCGCGCCTGGCGCGCAAGCCGCTGCGCCAGTTCTGGACACAGCAGAAGTTCTACGATGCGCTCGGCAGCCAGATCGAATTCATCTGTCAGAGCGCGGCGGAGACGCTCGACGCCGGCCGGAACGGCTACGGCGATCTGCCCCTGGTGACCATCTCCTCGACCGATCCCGGCGAGTACCGGCTCCGCCAGCAGGAATCGCTCGCCCGGCTCTCAACGCGTGGCCGGCACATCGTCGCATCCAACAGCGGCCACTGGATCCCGCTGGAGGAGCCGCAGATCGTGATCGACGCAATTGCCGAGACGCTCGCCCAGGTCCGTCAATCCTCCTGACCAACGCTCCGGCGGGCTGCTTCGTCTAAGATGCCACGTGCGAGGGTGCCAATGCGAGACGACCTGAAAACCGCCTTCCGCTCCCTTCGGCAGTCGCGGACGTTCACCGCGGTGGCCCTGATCGTCCTGGCGCTCGGCATTGGCGCCGGCACCGCGATCTTCTCGGTCGTGGATGCGGTCGTGCTGCGCGGGCTGCCCTTCGACGAGCACGATCGCCTGGCGGTGGTTCTCGAGTACGACACGCAGCATCCGACGACATTCGGCGGCGGCGCGACGACGCCGCAGATGTACTCGACTGGCGGGCGCATCAGGAATCATTCGAGGGCCTTGCGGCGGTCGGCGGATATCCGTTCCGCCTTCGGAACGAAACCGGCGAGCCCGCCGACGCACGCGGCCAGGTCGTCACCTGGGAGTTCTTTCCGGCGCTGCGGGTCGCGCCGATTCTCGGCCGATCGCTTCACCGCGGACGACGAGATCCAGGGACGGCATCGGGTCGCGCTGCTGTCAGTACGGGTTCTGGCAGCGGCGCTTCGGCGGCGACTCCGGCCGTCGTCGGCAAGACGGTGGAGCTGAGCGAGGAGACGTGGGAGATCATCGGCGTGCTGCCGCGCGACTTCAGCTACCCGATCGCGAGCGCGCGTCCCGCCGAGATCTTCGCGCCGATCACGTTCAGCCGAAGAGCAGAAGGTCCGCAAGGACAACCGCAACTACAACTGGACCGTGCATCGGCCGGCTGAAGGACGGCGTCACCATCGCGCAGGCGCACGATCAGATGAACCGGCTGATGGTCTCGCTCGACAAGCAGTATCCGAAGTGGAGCCCGGGCCGGCGGGCGCGCGTGATCAGCGCTGCACCACCATCTCGTCGGCCGCGTCCGCGGCTGGATGCTGATGCTGCTCGGCGCCGTCGCGCTGGTGCTGCTCATCGCCTGCGCGAACGTCGCCAACCTGATGCTCGCGCGCGCCACCGTGCGCGCGCGCGAGATGGGCATCCGCGCCGCGCTCGGCGCCAGCCGGTGGCGCCTGGTCCGCGCGCTGCTCGTCGAAGGGGTCGTGCTGTCGCTTGCCGGCGCGGCGATCGGCGTCGCTGCTCGCCTACGGCGGCGTGCAGGCGCTCAAGGCGTGGCTGCCGGCCGGCATGCCGCGCGTCGCGAACATCGGCATCGATTTGCGCGTCCTCGGCTGCCGCCGATCGCGGCGGCGGTCTGACCGGCATCGTCTTCGGCGTCGGTGCCGGCGCTCCAGTCGTCGCGGCCGGATCTGCACGAAGGCGCTGAAGGACAGCGGCCGTTCCGACGACCGCGGGCGCCGGCAGCCAGCGGCTGCGCAGCGCGCTCGTCGTGCCGAAGTGGCGCTCGCGGTCGTGCTGCTCGTCGGCGCCGGCCTCTTCATCGGCAGCTTCGCGCGGCTGATGCGCGTCGACCTCGGGCTTCGACTACCGCAACGTGCTCGCGCTGGGCGTCGGCGTCCGAGTCGTCAGGCCACGAAGTTCGACGAAGCCTTGAAGCGGGCAGCGCCGTACGTCGAGCAGATGCTCGAGCGCCGTCCGCGCGGTGCCCGGGGTCGTCGGCGTCGCGGCCGTGTCGGGCGGACTGCCGCTGACCGGCAGCTGGAGCCGCACCGGCATCGAGTTGCCGGGACGCGGCGAGCTCGAAGGGCGACGACGACTCGATCGATCGCCGCAACGTGACGCGCGGGCTATCTGCAGCTGCTGAAGCATTCCTCTGCGTCCGCGGCCGCTATCTCACGGCGAGGATCGCGCGAGGCGCGCAGCAGGGTCGTGATCAACGAGGCGGCGGCGCGGAGAGTACTGGCCGGGAGAAGATGCGATCGGCCAGCGATTCACGATCAACAACGCAGGAACGCGTCGTCGTCGGCATCGTCGGCGACATCCGGCATCTCGGGCCGGAGACGCCGCCCGGCAGGAGTGCTACATCCCGATGGCGCAGGAGCGGGGTCATCGGCGCCACGCTGGTGATGCGCACCGCCGGCGATCCGCTCGACGTGCTGCCCGCGGTGAAGGCGGCGATCTGGTCGGTGAACAAGGAGCAGCGGCTGTCGGCCGACACGGTCACGCTCGAAGCGTACATGGATCGCCTGATCGCGCAGCGGCGGTTCAACATGGCGCTGCTGGCGCTGTTCGGCGTGCTCGGCCTGGTCATTGCCGCGGTCGGCATCTACGGCGTGATGGCCTACATCGTCGCGCAGCGCACGAACGAGATCGGCGTGCGGATGGCGCTCGGCGCCACGCGCGCCAACGTCGTCGGAGCATGGTGCTCGGCCGCGCCGCGCCGACGATGATCGCCGGCCTGGCGATTGAGCGGCCTCGGGGCGTGACTTTTGACGACCTACGTGAAGGCGTACCGTTCGAGATCGATCGGAACGCGACGCGCTCGTGTTCGCCGCGGCGCCAGCCGTGCTCGCGCTAGCTCGGCGCTCATCGCCAGCGCCGTCCCGGCGCGGCGCGCCGCCAGCGTCGACCCGCTCGTCGCGCTGCGGCGGGATTGAGCGCGCGAGTCAGCCGAACGTATTCATGGCTCATTTTACGATGCTCACGAAGTTCACGACAATCACGAAGTTCACGTAGCGTGGAAAATTTGATAGATTCGTTTTATTCTAGTGTTTCGATCTATCGAGCTCTCAATCTGGCTGATCAAAGTCGAATCGTGTCGATCGAGGATGTTGGCTCGCTGCTCGTCAGTGTCCGCTAATCCAGAAGCCTCCATCGTCGATTGGGCCCGCGATGGTACAGTGTAACTTTGTGACGCCACCGGCGAATGATGACGCGAAGGAGCGTCGACGTGGGCGGAGCTGCTGCAAGCGCTCTCGATTTCTCTCACCGCGCCATCCGAGCGACCTCGAACTCCATACGTCGCGCGATACTACTGTCCGTCAGCGATTCGCACACAACGTCCTGTAGAGACAGGTGGAAGCCGCTATCAGCCGCAGCCTCTGCGCGTCCTCCCGTCGCTTCGTGCCTTCTGTTCGATCCGTCTCCTCGCTTCCTCCGTCAAACTTCCTCTACGCAAACTCCGGAGCCGATCGACACCAACCGCTCCCGAGAACATCCGCAGCGTCCACCACGAATGTTGCTCATGGTAGCCGCAGACGTGCGCCCGCGCTGTCCAGGAGGACGAGGCGCTGCGACGACCACTTCTGCTCCGCTCATGACCGTCACGGCTCTTCAAGCACAACCTCGGACCGTCAGGAAATCACGTTCATCGGCAACGAGGCAGTCGCCATCTCTGACGGCCGCCGGACGCTGGTCAGCGACTTCCCGTATCAATCAGGCTATTCCCGCTACATGACCTACGACCGATCGAAAGTGGCGGTCGATCGCGACGTCGTCGCGTTGATCACGCACAGGCACTTCAATCATTTCCTGCCGACCGAGCCGCGCGGCCCCGGGTGGCAGGTCGTCGGCCCGCGCGAGGTGGTCGAGAAGCTTCCAGACGGGAAACCGGCAGCCGACGGCGTCATGACGGTAGGCGAGATCCGCATTCAGCCGATGCGGACCCCGCACGCGAATGTCGAACACTATTCGTACCGTGTCGAGTGGCACGGCGCGCACTTCTACTTCCCCGGTGACACTGAGGATCCGCAGACGCTCATCGCGCAGAAGGGCCTCGACATCGCGTTCGTGACGCCGTGGCTGTGGAGGAAAGTGCAATCGTCTGGCGCCCGCATCGATGCGAAGCAGATCGTCATCTACCATCACGAGGCGGGCGAGACTGTTGCCGGATGCACGAGCCCCTGCCGCGTGCCGGCGCAGGGCGAGCGCTGGAGTGTCAGCGGCGGCGCGCCGCGCTGATTCACTCCGCGCGCAGCGCCGCCTTATTGCGTGCCCTCGCGCCGGGACGCCTGGCCGTAGAGGAGCGAGTTGAACACGAGCTTGAACGTGCCGTGGGTCTGATCGCGATGCTGGGGACGGAACCCGATCAGCACGACCCGTCCGTCGCCGTGCTTCACGCTGAGCGCCGCCGCCTTTTTCGCAATCACCTGTTCGCCGAGCAGCCAGCCGCTCTGCAGGATGTCGCGGTCGACGTAGGTCGAGAAGATCTCGATGTCCTGGCTCCTGTCGGTCGAGGTGACCTCGTACGCCTGGCTGCCGGCCAGGAACAGCGCCAGTCCTTCCGCGGGCATGCCGTACACCACGGGGTGTCTGTTATCGAACCTCGCGCGCAGTGTCGAGCCCGGGCACCAGAACTCTTTGGCGGGAAGGCTGGCGACGACGTTTCGAACCGGAAGACCAAAACGCTGAATCGGAAGATCGCCGGACTGCGCGAACGTCACGAGGGTTCCGCCCTTCTGCACGAACGCCTGCAGCGCCTTGACGCCTTCCGGGCCGAATCCGCTCCGGAAATCCGGCGGCGTGTTGTCGGCGCCGCCGCCGCGGCCGCCACCGCCGCCACGACCTTCTTCACCGCCGCCCCCGCTCGGCCGTTCACCCGTCATGCCGGCAACGGAATCGGCGGGCAGCACGATCGCGTCGTACTTCGCTTCCAGCCCGCCGGCCTTGATCTCCGCATCCTGCACCGACTTGAACGGCACGTTGAACTGCTCGAACATCAGCCGCGTCCAGCCTTCGTCCATGTTCCCGCCGCCGTATCGCTGGTACATCGCGATGCGCGGCTTTCGGATCTCATAGGTTGCAGGCGCCGCGCCGGCGATCGTTGTGAAATCAACGCCGGTCTGCGCCGCGACCTCCGCAACAGCGGCTGCCGGCGCGCCGGCGATCACGAAATCGCCGGGCGTGAACCCGTCGCCGCTCGCGACGCGGCGCACGGCGACGCCCTTTTCGAGCAGCAGGTTCACCGCGCGAAAACTGTCGTTCAGCTTCGTGCTCAAAATGTATCCGGCCGACGCACCTGTTCCGACCACGCCTTTCAGTGGCGAGGGTGCGGTCACCTTCACCAGGTCCGCGGTGACCTTCTCGCCGATCGGATCCGCGCGGACGCCCATGAACTCCGCGAACGTGTCCGTGGCCATGTCGTAGGGACGGATCGGATTGTTGTCGCGGTCGCGCGTGTACCAGTTGTCGGGATAGAACGTCCGGCCAAGCATCCACCGCACGAGCCCCTGCTTCGGCTGCGCCATCGACACGACGAACGATCCTGCGCTGTAGACGCGGCGGCCTTGTCCCGGGTTGGTCGAAGCGTCCTCGGCAAAGAACTGCGCCTTCGCCTGGTGCACTTCGACTCCTGAATTGAGCAGCATGTTCACGAGCTTCTTCGTCGTCAGCGGATCGTGCTGATCGACGGCAATCGCGTAGGCCTTGATTGCCGCGCTCGCGCCGCGTTCGGCCTGGCGCGTGCCCTTCAGATACATGTTCCAGAGCACCGTCTCGCGGTTTCGCGCCGCGAGATCGACCGTCGCCCACGCGGCGATCTTCTGCTGCTCGACGATGTCGCGCACGCGCCACCAGCCGCCCGGCCACAGGCTCGGCATCGTCGTCTGCGATTCGTACTCCGGGAGGTTGCGCGGACCGCCGCGCAGCTGATCCGGGTGCATGAACATCGGCGTGGCAAGCCGCGCGCTCGCCGATTCGGTCAGCATGCCGGCGATGTTGTGGAAGGGCGTGATCCAGTGGAAGCCCATGTGCCCCCAGCCGGAATAGATCGCATTACCGATCACGCCGGTCTTCCCTTCCGCCTCGAGCCGGTTGCCCATGTGAGCGCCCCACCACGACATCTCGCGCCACACCAGCGGATCCGCGCCCGGCCTGATCGGTTCGGCGTAGGGCGGAATGTAGAGCCGCGCGTTCCCGCTGCCCATCTGATGGTGATCGACGTAAGCCTGCGGCATCCACTCGCGGTACATCAGCCTGCCGAGGTTCTGCGATTCCGGCAGGTTCAGCGCGAAGCCGTCGCGGTTGTTGTCGTGCCCGGCGTACTTCTGATACAGCCACGGCAGTCCCGCCGCTTCATACGAGGTGCCGACGTACTTCATGTACCAGTCGGCGATCATCTGCGTGCCGTCCGGGTTGATCGACGGCACGACGATGCTGATCACGTTGTCCAGCATGCGTTGCGATTCCTCGTCCGTCCTGGTGAGGCTGTCGTAGACGAACTCGGCCGCGGTCTGTGACGCGGCAACCTCGCTCGAGTGCAGCGCGAACGACTGGATGACGACGGCGCGCGCCTCGGCGACGAGCTTCTTCGCCGCCGCGTCCGTCAGGCCGCGCGGATCGGCGAGACGCGCATTGAGTCCCTTGTAGTGATCGAGTTTCGCGAGATTCGCCGGGGAGGAAACGAACAGTGCGATGTAGGGCCGGCCCTCGCTGCTCTTCCCCAGCTCCACCAGCTTCACTTTGCCGGAAGCCTTTGCGAGCGTGTTGTAGTACTCGAGCAGCCGGTCCCAGTTGGCGAGCTTCCGGTCCGCGCCCATGCGGAACCCGAAGAACTTCTCGGGTGACGGCACCGCCGCTTCGGGTCCTTTGGGCTTCGCCTCTGTGCGGGTAGACGCCGGAGCCCGCGAGCAGCAGCCCGACCAGGAGCAGAGCGGGCCGGCCCTGAGCGAGCGAAGCGAGTCGAAAGTCCATCGGTGCTCCTTTATTTCATCTGGATGTTTTCAGCTGCATCGCGTCGATCGCGTACATCCCGCGACCGTAGGTGGAGATCACGATGATGTTGTCGCGTGTGTGGTACTGCAGATCGGACACCTGCGTCGACGGGAGATTGCCGCCGAGCACCTGCCAGGTCTTGCCGCTGTCGGTCGTCATGAAGGCGCCGAAGTCGGTTCCCAGATAGAGCGTGTTGGCGTTCGACGGATCCTCGCGAATCACGTTCACCGGCCCAGCCGGGATGTTCGCGGCAAGGCTGCGGAAGGTCTTGCCGTAGTCAGTCGACTTGTAGACGTAGACCGCGAAGTCGTCGTCTTCACGGCCGCGCTGCGTCACATAGACAGTGGCTTCGTCGTGCTGCGACGGCACGACGCGCGAATACCACCTACCGCTCGGCACGCCAGCCGTCAGTTCCGTCCATGTCTTCCCGGCATCCCTCGTGACGTGCAGCTTCCCGTCGTCGGTGCCGGCATAGATGAGACCGCTGGCGCGTGGCGATTCCGCCAGCGCGGTAATCGTCTGGTAAGGAATCGCGCTCGAGCTCTTGAGAAGCATCTCGGCCGTGTTGTTGCTCGTCAGGTCCTGGCTGATGCGCTCCCACGAATCGCCTCGCGTGGTCGATCGGAACACGGATTGGAATCCCGTGTAGATCGTGTTGGCGTCGTGCGGCGAGATGACGATCGGCGCCATCCACTGCGCGCGCAGCTCCAGGCCTTCGACCTGCGGCCTGATGTTCGTCACGCCCGGTCTGCCGCGCCCGCGACCCGCGCCTTGGCCCGCGCCGCCCGCATCGCCGCGGCCGGCGCCGCGGCCCGCTGCGGCCTGCGACAGATCCTCGCGCGTGAAATTGCCGTAGAACCCGTGCGAATAGACGATGTCCGGGTTCTTCGGATCGATGGCGTGATGCGAACCCTCGCCCCCTGGCGAGCGGACCCACTCGGTTGCCGGGATCTTGTCGCGTCCCGCCTGCAGATTCACGTCCCCGCGATAGCTGTTGTGGTCCTGGATCGAACCGTATGCGCGGAACGGCGTGCGCGTGTCGAGCGAGACGTTGTAGAACTGCGCGCCGGCAGGGGTGTTGGCAAACTTCCAGGTTTTCCCCGCATCCGGCGACGAGTAGAAGCCGCCGTCGTTCGCGTTGTAGAGCGTCGACGGCGTCTTCGGATCGATCCAGAGGCCGTGATGGTCGCCGTGCATGCCGCGCAAGGTCGTGAACGTCTTGCCCGAGTCGCGCGACACGTGAAGCCCGAGACCCAGGCTGTAAATCGTGTCGGGGTTCTGCGGATCGACGCGAATCTGGCCGAACACCCACCCATACGTGCCGGAGTGCGTCGACATGAACTCGTTGCTGTCCGTGACCTTGCGCCAGGTCTTGCCCTTGTCGTCGGTTCTGTAGATCTCGGCCGCCTTGATGCGGCTCTCGACAATCGGCCGCTGGTAGGCGTCGCGCTCGTTCGGCAGCGGCGGACGTCCCTCGTCGTAGTTGTCGACGAACGCATACAACGTGTCCGGGTTCGACAGCGACACGTCGATGCCGATTCGTCCGCGGAACCGCGCCGCCGGCAGCCCCTCGTTGGCTTCCGCCCAGGTCGCTCCGCCATCTGTCGTCTTCCAGATGCCGCCTTCCGTATAGCCCTGCTCGACCCGCGGATCGCTCCACTTGCGCCGCACGCGCTGCCACATCGACGCATAGAGCGTATCGGGGTCCGACGGGTCCATGACGAGATCCACCGCGCCGGTGCGCGGGCTGCGATAGAAGACCTTGTTCCACGTGCGGCCGCCATCGGTCGTCTTGAACACGCCGCGCATCTCGTTGTCGGTCCACGCGTGTCCGGTCGAGGCCACGTAGACGACATCGGGATTGGTGGGATGGACGACGATGCGCGCGATGGTCTGGGTGTCGGTCAGGCCCGAGTGGGTGAAGCTGCGGCCGCCGTCGGTGGACTTGAAGATGCCGACGCCGGCCATCGACGCGCGGAACAGGTTTGCTTCGCCCGTGCCGACCCAGACGATGTCGGGATTGGATGGCGCGACCGCGAGATCGCCGATGCTGGTGGATGCGTAGTTCTCGAAGACCGGCTGCCAGGACTCGCCGTTGTCGTCGGTCTTCCAGACGCCGCCCGTCGCATAGCCCGCGTAGATCCGGCGCGCGTTGCCGCGATCGGCGACGGCGATGTCCGTCGCGCGGCAGCTGACGTTCGTGGGACCGAGGTCCTGCCAGGGAATCGTGCGATAGGGCGAGGACTGCAGCATCGACCGGTAGGTGTCGTATGCCTTGAGGAGATAGTCGGCGTCCGCCTTTGTCGAGGTCTGCGCTCCCAGACCCGGGAGCAGGAATGTTATGGCGGCCGCAACTACCGGAACGACACCGAACCTCGACAGTGTACGCATGCACCCTCCACGCACGTTTGCTGCTGCATTCTTGCACGTCGCACGTCGCACGTGACAAGTCAGCACGTCGCACGCAGCACGTCGCACGCAGCACGTCGCACGTTGAACGTGTCAGCGGTAACGAATGCCGTGCTTGACGACGATGTCCACGCGCTGGAGGAGCGCGATGTAGCGAAGCACGTCGCCCTTGACGGCAATGATGTCGGCGTACTTGCCTGGCGTGACGGTGCCGACGTCGCGATCGACTTTCATCGCCACCGACGGCCAGTAGGTCGCCGCGCGGATGGCGGTCATCGAGTCGACGCCGAGGATGTTGACCCAGGCGTCGAGCTCGCGCCAGGTGGACTGGCTGTGGAACTTCATCGGGATGCCGCTGTCGGTGCCGATCAGCATCACCACGCCGGCGTCCGCGCAGCTGCTGGAACTTGCGCGCGAGCGTCGGACGGCGCGACGGCGTCAGCTGGAAATACGAGCAGCCGGTCGGGATGCGCGATCGACTGGCGGATGTCGGCGATGATCTCCGGCGTCAGCCCCTCGTGCCACGACGTGTCGTCGAGCGCTTCGGGGTTGTCGCGCAGCGACTCGTAGTTGAGCAGGCCCTCGATCGTCGGCGTCCAGAACAGCGGCCCGGCGCTCATGTTCGCGGTGCGCTCGCGAATCATCCGGATGATGTCCTCCGGATACTCCGGCGAGCTGGACAAGCCGGTGTGCTCGAAGCAGTCCACGCCCGCGCCCAGGCCGCGGCGAATCTCCTCGGGCCGGTGCGAGTGCGCGACCACGGGCAGGTTGTGCTTGTGCGCCTCGTCCACCACCGCACGCACCTCGTCCAGCGTCATCTGATCCTGATCGATCAGCTTGATGACGTTGACGCCTGCATCCGCGAGCTTCTTCACTTTCGCCCGCGCGTCGTCCATGCCGGACACGCCCCAGCGGAACAGCTCGGTGCCTGGATACGGCGCCTTCTGGATGAACGGACCCGAGACGTAGACCGTCGCGCCGGCGAGCTTGCCGGCGTTGATCTTGTCGCGGACCGAGATGCTGGCGTCGAGCGGCGCGCCGAGATCGCGCGCGCTGGTGACGCCGGCGAGGAGCAGCTGCTTCGCCGAGGCCGGCATGATGACCGGCTCGAACTGTGCGGGGTAGGTCTTGTCCCAGTGCGTGTAGTCGCTGTGCCCGTTGATCATCAGGTGCACGTGCATGTCCCACAGGCCGGGAAGCACGGTCATGCCTTCGGTCGAGACCGTCTCGGCGCCGGCTGGCACCTGCAGCGAGCCTACTTGACCGACGGCCTTGATCCGCTCGCCTTCGATCAGAATCACGCTGTTGCGAATCGGACGGCCGCCGAAGCCGTCGACGAGCGTGCCGCCGACGAGCGCGCGGACCGGAGTGGGACGCGCCAGCTGTGGCTGCTGAGCGGACACCAGTGCGGCGGCTATGCCAATGACGGCGGCCGCCGCCGCCAGTCCCGGGAGCTTGCTTCGCATGTCGATCACCGTGAGGATGCGGAACCCGTCTCGCGGCCGACGACCTTCATCGCCAGCGCAATCATGGACCCCACGTCGGCGACGTTCGCCGGCAGCACCAGTGTATTGCTCGACTTCGCCAGCTCGCCGAACTGCCCGATGTACTGCTCCGCTACGCGAAGCTGCACGGCCTCGAAGCCGCCGGGCAGCTTGATCGCCTCGGCCACACGGCGGATGCCTTCAGCCGTCGCGGTCGCGACCGCCATGATGGCGGAAGCCTGGCCTTCGGCCTCGTTGATCTGCTGCTGCCTGCGCGCTTCGGAGGCCTTGATGACTTCCTGCTTCGTTCCTTCCGCCGTGTTGATGGCGGCGTCGCGCGCGCCCTCGGACGTCAGGATCACCGCGCGCTTCTCGCGCTCGGCGCGCATCTGCTTTTCCATCGCCGCCAGGATGTCGTGTGGCGGCGTGATGTTCTTGATCTCGTAGCGGAGCACCTTGACGCCCCACGACTCGCTCGCCTTGTCCAGCTCGCTCACGACCTGGGTGTTGATGTTCGTGCGTTCCTCGAACGTCTTGTCGAGATCGATCTTGCCGACTTCGCTTCGCAGCGTCGTCTGCGCGAGCTGGCTGATCGCGAACATGTAGTCGGCGATTCCGTAGGAGGCGCGCTCGGGATTCAGCACCTTCAAATAGAGCACGCCGTCGACGCCGACCTGCACGTTGTCGCGCGTGATGCACACCTGCGCGGGAATGTCGACCGCCATCTCCTTCAGCGTGTGGCGGTAGCGAATCGTGTCGAAGAACGGAAACAGCACGTGGAACCCGGCGCCGAGCGTTCCGCTGTACTTGCCGAGCCGCTCGACCACGTAGGCGTTCTGTTGCGGCACGACGATCGCCGTCTTGGCGATGATGATGAGCACGAGCACAGCGAGGATGAAGAACACGAGCAGTCCACCGGTCATCAACGCGCTCCTTCGGGTTCGAGAAATATCATCAACCGCTCAACCTTGACGACTTTGCACCGCTGGCCGCGTTTGAGCGCAGTCGCGCTGCTGTTGCGCGCCGACCAGACCGTGCCGCGCAGCTCCGCCCGCCCGACTTCGCCCGGCTGAATGTCTCCCGCCGGTGTCGCGATCTCCCCGACGAGCGAATCGACGTCGACGGAGGGACCGTCAAGGCCCATCAGGCGCAGGAGTGGGCTGCGAAACAGCAGCAGCGAGACGATCGAAATCACGGAGAAGAGCAGGAACTGGAGCCACATAGGACCGGCGAGGTCGAACAGGTGCAGGCCGCCGATGGCAAGGGCGGCGATGCCGAAGAAAATGACGTAGAAGCCGCCCGATGCGGCCATTTCCAGCGCAACGAGGATCAGCCCGAGCGCCAGCCAGTGCCACCAGGTCATGAATTGAGCGCGGCCATTGTAACAGGGACGTCGTTCTTGACAGTAACGGTATGCTTAGATCGCCCCCCTGTAAGTCGGTTCCCATGGAGGTCCCATGATCCAGTCCCGCATCCAACGCGGATTCCTGGCCGCGTTCGCTGTTGTCCTCGCAGTAACCGTGGCGGCGGACAGCGGCCCGAATCACCAGCAGCCGAGCGATCAGTTCGGCACGTCGGGCGGCAACGTCAACGACATCACGAGGAGATTCTGCTGTTCCGGCACACTGGGCGCGCTCGTGAGCGACGGGTCGGCGCTCTATATCCTCAGCAACAACCATGTGCTCGCACGGAGCGGCCAGGCCGGGAATGGTGAGGACGTCTCGCAGCCCGGGTTGATCGACAACAACTGCCGCCCAGGCACGATCGTCGCCGACTTCACGACGGCGGCGCCTCTGGGCAGCAGCAACGTGGACGCGGCGATCGCACAGCTCCGCACGGGCACGATGGATCCGGCTGGCACGATCATGGACATCGGAAGCCCGAGCTCGACCGTTACGGCCCCGTCGGTGGGCCTGGCAGTTTCGAAGAGCGGCCGGACGACGGGCCGGACGAACGGAACGATCGGGTCGATCAACACGAGTGTGAACGTGCAGTACCAGCAGAACTGCGGTTCGGGGAAGAAGTTCGTGATCGGCTATACGAACCAGATCGTCGTCAACAGTTCGACGTTCAGCGCGGGCGGCGATTCCGGGTCGCTCATCGTCACCAACACCTCGAGCCACAATCCCGTCGGGCTGTTGTTTGCCGGCTCCAGCTCGACGACCATCGCCAATCCGATCGGACAGGTGTTGACGCGCCTTGGAACAGCGCTCGGACGATCCGTCAGCTTCAACCTCGGCGGCGGCGGAACCGGCGCGGCCAGCGGCGGCAGCAGCGAGCAGGTCGCGAACGCGGCGCTCTCCGACAGCGAGGTGGCGCGCGGCAACAGCGCGAAGGAAAGGCACGCGGCGAGTCTGATGGCCGACCCGGCGATCTTTGCGGTGGGTGTCGGCGAGGATCCGGCATCGCCCGGACGCGCGGCGGTGATCATCTACGCGAATCGAGGCCTGGCGCGGGCGGCGATCGCGCGTGAGCTGGACGGCGTCGCGACGCACGTCATTGAAACGGATCCAATCGTCGCCTACGCGTGGAACGCGGCGATGGGCGGGGCGGTCAGCTGCGGCGCGAAATAGCGACTGAAGGATGGCAGGTGCCTGGTGGCAGGTGCCACGTACGGTGCCTGGTGCCAGGTGCCAGGTGCGAGGCGGTAAATGTTCGAGCGCTTCACCGAAGCCGCGCGCCGCGCGCTCTTCTTCGCTCGCTACGAGGCGAGCGAACAGGGAGGCACCACCATCGAGACCGGGCACGTGCTGCTCGGTCTCACCCGTGAGCCGCGAGGTATCGTCGTTCCGCTCCTCGAGCTCGGCGGCCAGACATTGAAAGCTCTTCGTGAGGAAATCCAGGCCGAGAGCCTGATCAGGCCCAAGGTGTCGACCTCGGTGGAAATCCCGTTCTCATCCGACACGAAACAGGCGCTGACGCTGACGGCCGAAGAAGCCGATCGCCTCGGCCACGGCTACATCGGTCCCGAGCACATGCTTCTCGGCCTGCTGCGTGTGGAAGGGTCGTCTGCCGAAAAGATCCTGGCGCGCCGCGGCATGCGCCTCGGCGTTGTGCGCAATGAGCTGGTGCGGCTGCTGAGCGGGCCGCGAGCCGGAGCACCACCGCGCGCGGACGTGCTCAATCACATCGAACGAATCAAGACGCTGGTCGAGCGGCTCGCAGAACTATCTTCGGATCCGAACGCAATCATTGAGGTCGCGTCCGTTATTCACATGGAACTCAGTTCGCTCGTCGTCGCGCTTTCGCCGCCTCCGGAATCTCCGTAGCACGTAAGCACGTCGCACGTGCCAAGCCAGCACGTCGCACCTAGCACGTCGCACGTGGTTTAGTGCGCCTCCACTCCGACCGGGCAGCTGACCCCGGTTCCGCCGATCCCGCAGTATCCATCCGGGTTCTTCGACAGGTACTGCTGGTGATAATCCTCGGCGTAGTAGAACTCCGGCGCGGGGACGACCTCGGTCGTGATCTTTCCGAAGCCGCGCTTCGACAGCTGCTCCTGAAACGCCTCGCGCGTCCGTTCAGCCGTCGCTCGCTGTGCGTCGTCGAAGAAGTAGATCCCCGATCGGTACTGCGTGCCGAGGTCGTTGCCCTGGCGCATGCCCTGTGTGGGATCGTGATTCTCCCAGAACGTCTTCAGCAGGTTCTCGTATGAAGTCTTCGCGGGATCGAACACGACGAGCACGACCTCGTTGTGTCCGGTCATGCCGCTGCAGACTTCGCGATACGTCGGGTTCGGCGTGAACCCGCCGGCGTAGCCGACGGCGGTCGTGTAGACGCCCGTCTCCGCCCAGAACTTCTTTTCCGCGCCCCAGAAGCAGCCCATGCCGAAGAGCGCTTTCTGGAGCCCGGCCGGAAATGGCGGCTCGAGTCTCGCACCGTTCACGTGGTGCGCTTCAGGCACAGCCATACGCTCCGAACGCCCGGGCAGCGCCTCGTTCTTCGCCGGCATCTTCGTCTTCTTGTCCCAGAACACAGCAACCTCCATCCGCTTAACCCCGCCGAAGGTCGAGTAATTCCCGGCCTCACGATACACGATAGATCACCTGCCTGCGGATACCGAATCCAGCAATCGCCGGATGCTTTGATCGAGCAGGTTCGCGTCCTCGATGCCGGTCAAGGTCCTGGCAATCGCGGGCAAGGACGGCTGCTCGGAAGACGAGAGCCGTCCGATATCCGCGGTGCCTTCGCTGACCCGCAGCACGACGACCGCACCGCTTCCCGGCCCCGCCGCCCACGCGCGCAGCGCCTGCCTCGTCTCCTCGAACCACTGCTGACGGCAGCAGTGCAGCTCGCGCGGCGAGACGATGAACACGCGCGTCGTCAGGTCGCTCGACGCAAACGGCGGCCTGGCCGCGAACGGCAGCGCCCATTCCCAGCTCTGACCCGGCACACCGGCGACGATCAGGCCTCCCTGCGGCGCGATCCTCGCTTCGCGTCCGAGCTGCTGCGTCGCGCGCTCCGAGACCCGCGCGAGCGTGCTCCACTCCCGCACCACGCCGCTCAGCAGGAACGCGTAGACGATCACCACCGCGCACGCCACAGCGCGTGCTGTCAATGAGGCTCGGCGCCACCGATTTCGATCGACGGCATCGAACGCCAGGGCGATCAGCATCGCCCACGCCATCGACGCCAGGTAGACGTGCCGCGGCGACTCGTATCCTGCGACCGCAACCGGCGCGACCCCGAGAATCCACCAGACCGGCCCGAAGAGCAGCAGCACGCCAAGAATGCGCTGACGACTTGCGCGCGCGGCGTAGACGCATGCCGCAACCACGACCGCGATGCACACCCACATCAACAGCCGCGATCCGTCCGGATCGCCGACGACAACCCGCGCCATGTGCCGATCGGCGAGCCTGAAGAACAGCCCAAGCCCGTTGGCGTTGAGCTGGCTCTCGCGCACTACTTCGCCAAACAGCGCGAGGCGCAGGCCAAGGTAGCCGAGCGTCAACGCGACGTATGGTGAGTAGGCGGCCGCGAGTCGCCCTAGAGTACGCACAGGCGAACCCTTCGGCTCGCTGCGCTCGCTCAGGGCAGGCGAGAGAATGTCGTACGCCGCCAGCGTCCCCACCATCGTGATCGTCGTCTGCTTGCTGAACAGGGCGACGAAAAAGAGAAGCAGCGACGCCGCGTAGAGCATCCATCCGCCGCGCTCCCTCCAGAGCGCGTAGCACAGGAACGACGCAATGTAGAAGAACGCCGGCATCGAATCCACGCGGCCGGTGATCCACGCGACGCTCTCGGCCTGCGACGGCAGCAGCACGAAGACGACGCCGGCCAGCGCGGCGCACCAGAGACGAAGCCGGAGAACGAGCTGCGCGGTGGCGAACACGAGCAGGCCGTTTGCCGCGTGCAGGGCGATGTTCAGAACATGGTGTGCGACGGGCGAGGCGGCGCCGCCGAGCGCGGTAAGCTGATAGGACGCCGCTGGGAATGGACGCACTTCGTCCGGCAGGTATCCCCAGATGTTCTCCATCCATGACGTGTAGAACCACGTGGGAAAGTAACCCGCGGGCTTTCCGGCGAGCAGCTGGACGACCCCGAAATCGTCGCGGATGAAGTAGTCGTTGACGGTCGGCAGGTAAGGCACGACCGCGGCGGCGCACACCGCGAGCACGGCGAGCCACGGTTTGCCGCGATCGCTCACTTGAACCGGTACTTGAGCACGATGCCGATCATGCGGAACCCCGTGCGCAGCACGCCTTTGAGATTGCCGGTGATCTTCGACTCGCCGACCCGGCCGCGATAGTTCACCGGAATCTCGATGATCTTCAGGCGTCGCTTCAAGCCGAGGATGACCATCTCGGGCAGAAAGTGGGAAGCTCCCACCGTGAGATCGTTTCTGAACGTCTCGAGCGCCGCGCGATGCGTGAGCCTGAGCGTGCAGCCGCAGTCGCTCAGCGATGGACCGCCATAGAGCACCTGGATCATCTTCGCGACGGACCAGTTGCCGACGCGCAGGAACCATCCCATGTTGGCTTGATCCCAGATCAGATCGCGCGTCGTTCGCGTGCCGCACACCATGTCGAAGTCGTCCGCATAGGCGAGCAGCTTCAGCACGTCGCGCCCCATGAACGTGCCGTCCGGCTCGGCGAGAATGATGATGTCGCCGGTGGCCTCGCTCAACCCGCGCTGCAGCGCGTAGCCGTAGCCCTGCCGCGGTTCCGCGACCAGGCGCGCGCGCGTTGCCCGTGCCTCGCGCGCGGTGCCGTCGCGGCTGTTGTTGTCGACGACGATGACTTCGTCGACGACGCCCGAGCTGAAGAAGTCCTCGACCGCCGGCCTGATGTACTTCTCTTCGTTATAGGCAGGAAGGACGACGCTGACGGTCTTGGTACCGTGCATGGGCCTCGTCCGTCAATCCCTGGCGGCGATCACCAGCATCTGGCCGGCCCACGGCTTGAACGGCGAACGCAAGTACGCTCGGACCGCCCAGCGCGTGATCGGCAGCCGCGACCCGCGCATCGAATACGGCAGGAACCGGGGCACCACGCGTTCGATCCGGAACCCGTGCGCGCGCAGCAGCGTCGGCAGCGACACGTCCGTGAACACGGAGCGGTGCGTGTAGTCGTCGAAGTACTGCCGGTAGGCGTACCTGAAGTTCGGCTGCACGACAATCAGCCGGCCGCCCCTGCGCAGCACCGACCCGATGTCGGCGGCGATCGACGAGACGACCGCCGGCTCGAAGTGCTCGAGCACGTTGGACGCAAGCACGACGTCGAAGGTGCCGGCGCCGAGCGTCCTGAGTTTTGTCGCCGCATCCATCACGAGCGGCTCGACGCCGGCGGCGGCGTGGCGCGGCAGGTCCGGCCAGGTGTCCACCGCGACCCGGCGCGCCGCGCGGACCGCATTGATCCAGCAGCAGTAGCCCGCGCCAATCTCCAGAACGTGCGCGGCCGGCGGCAGCCAGGGACGCAGATACTCGGTGATCGCCTCCCAGACGAGCGCGCGAGTCGGCTCCTCCGTCAGGTGAACGGCGTGATAGGCGCCGGTCTCCTTCACGAGCTCCGCCATGATGCCGGCAGGTTCTTCGTGACCTCGATGCCGTCGAACGCCGGTGTGGCGCGGGCGCCGTGCGCCTTGACCCATTCGGCCATCGCCTTCAGCCCGTCCTCGAGCGGCGTCATCGGCCGCGCGCCAAAGACCCGCGCGAGCTTCTGATGATCCGAGTGCGCGTGGACCACCTCGTGGCGCGCCTCGAGATGCGCGATCCGCGGTTCGCTGCCCATCGCCGCCGCCACGCGCCGCGCCAGCTCGTTGACCGTGGTCGGCTGATCGGCGCCGATGTTGAACACCTGGTTCCACGCCGCCGGGTTGTCGATCGCCGCGGCCATGATCGGCGCGACGTCGTCCACGTAGCTGAACGCGCGCGTCTGCTCGCCGTCGCCGAAGATCGTCATCGGCTTCCCCTGCAGGATCTGGTTCATGAAGATGCCGACCACGTTGCGATAACGATCGCCGATGTTCTGCCGGGATCCGTAGACGTTGTGCGGGCGGAAGATCATGTAGTCGAGGCCGAACAGCGCGCGCGTGGCGTGCAGCTCCTGCTCCACGGCGTACTTCGCGATCCCGTACGAGTCTTCCGGCTCCGGCCGCGTCTCCTCGGTCATCGGCAGCGGCGCCCGGCCGTAGACGGCGATCGACGAGGTGAACACGAAGCCCTTCACGCCGGTGTTCACCGCCGCGTTGATCAGCGTCACGCTGCCGATCACGTTGTTCGTGTAGTTGAACCGCTTGATGAAGTGGCTCAACCCCTCCGCCGCGTAGGCGGCGAGATGATACACGTAGTCGAAACGCCCGGCGGCGAACAGATCCTTCACCACCGCGTCGTCGGTCACGCTGCCCTCGACGAACCGCGCGGCGGCGGGCACGTTCGAGCGGAAGCCGCCGCTGAGATCGTCGAGCACCGTCACGTCATGCCGCCGGGCGATCAGCGCGTCCGCGACGTGCGAGCCGATGAACCCAGCGCCGCCGGTCACCAGTATGCGCACTACTGATCCTGAAGCATGAGGACGAAGATGAGCACGATGATCGCAGCCAGCACGAGCAGCGCGATCTTGACCCAGCTTTTCGGGTACTCGCCGGCCATCTGGCCGGTGTAGCCATTCACCAGCAGCTGAAACGCCTGCGCCCTGAAGTTGTACGTCAACAGCCAGATGGGCACGAGGATGTGCTTGAACGTCTGCCCGGAAAACCTCGGACTGATATTGAGGTTGCGGTAGGTGTCGCCCGGAATCTGCGCGGCGCACATCTCGCGGAGCCGCTCGGTCATCTGCGCCTGGCTCTGCTGCGCCGCATCCGCGAGCACGATTTGGTACTGCTCGACGACGAAGCCCGACACATACGCGGTGCTGTAGGGCACGAGGTCGCCGGTCGGAAACGGCTCGACGCCGCGGAGCAGCGCGTGCGAAACGCCGGTGGTTCCAGGCACTGGCTCGTCGTCGAAGAAGTGCCGCACCTCTCCCGCCGCCGGCTCCCAGCGCACGTGGCGGACCTGGCGCGTCTGCGTCCGGCCTTGATTGTCCCGGTAGGTCTCGGTCGTGTAGTAGTAGTGGCCCGCGTCGGCGGTCCACGGGCAGACCGCATGCGCATCGAACGTCCAGTACCGGAATATAAATGCCGTGGACTCGATCGACCAGCGCGCGTCGCTTGAGCGCGTTGGGCGCCAGCCACTTGCTCGCATACCACTGACGGATGCGTTCGCGGACCTGTGTCTCGGGGACCTTGAAGGCCAGCAGGCTCTGCGGACGGATCGGCGCCTTGATCGCCTGGTAATCCACCAGCGCCGGCGATCCGCAGAAGTCGCAGTTCTGCCCGACGCGCTCAGGATCGAACACCGAGACCGCCTTGCAGCTCTGGCACTGGACGGTGCGCTTCTCGGCCTGCCAGCCGCGCTGCTCGTCGGGCAGCTCGCGCAGCGCCTTGACGAGATCGAGCTCCTGGATCACGCCGGTAGCCGGATCGATGCTGAACGGCGTGCTGGTTCCGCAGAACGGGCAGACGAGCAGCTGTTTCGTCGGATCCCATTCCGCCTGCGCGCCGCAGCCCGCGCAGGGGTACTTGTTCAGCGCGCTGACGTCGGTCATCTACCGCGCGAGATATTCGTCGAGCGCGCTGCGCTTGATGCGATAGGCCGAGCCGATTTTCTTCGCTGACAGCTCGCCCGCTTCGATGATCGACATGACGTCTGCTTCGGTGACGCCCAGCGCCTTGGCGACGTCGGCCGGCCCGAGCAGATCCGGCAGCGTCACAGCGGACGACGCGGCCGATGCCGCCGCCGCTGACGGCATGCCCTGCTGCTGCATGATCTGCTGCGCGATCGACAGTCCCACCGCCAGCTCGGTCGCCGCGCCGCCGGATCCGCCGCCCTTCTCCATGCCCTGCGCCATCTGGAACTTCACGTAGTCGTTCAGATTGCCGACCGCGGCCATGCTCGATCGCTTGTCGACCGCCTGCTCGACCTCCGGCGGCACCGACACGTTCTCGACAATGAAGCTCGAAACCTCGAGGCCGTACTTCGCGCTGATCACCGGGTTGATCAGCGGCAGCAGCGCCTGGCCGAGCTCCGAATAGCGGCTGGCGACATCGAAGACCGGAATGTGCGCCTGCGCGAGCGCTTCGGCAAAGACGCTGACCACCCGCGAGCGCATCGTCTCGGCAAACTCGTCGAGCCGGAAATTGTGATCGGAGCCGGCAACTTCCTTGAGGAAGACCTTCGGCTCGGTGATCCGGAAGTCGTACGTCCCGAACGCGCGGACGCGGACGATGCCGAGATCGTTGTCGCGCATCATCACGGGATTGGCGGTGCCCCACTTGTTGCCGGTGAAGAGCCGGGTGTTCAGGTAGTAGACGTCGGCCTTGAACGGCGAGTTGAAGCCGTACTTCCAGGACTTCAGCTTTGTGAGGACCGGAATGTTGTCGGTGGTGAGCGTGTGCTTGCCCGGCCCGAAGGTGTCGCCGAACTCGCCGACGTAGACGAACTGCACGTGCTGCGACTCCCGGACGATCAGCTGCGCGCCGTTCTTGATCGCCTTGTCGTCGTCGGGAAACCGGTACGACAACGTGTCGCGGGAATCATCGGTCCACTCGATGATGTCGATCAGCTCGCCCTTGATAAAGTCCATCAACCCCATCGTGTGCTCCAATCAGCAAGCAGCCATCAGCTGTCAGCTATCAGCCGTCAGCTATCAGCAATCGACATATTCTACAGTGGCAAATAGAGGCGCTTTTCCGTGGCTTCCGCCTTAAGGCGGAAGCTACACGTCCTGTAGGTGCTACGTGCTCGGATCGAAATTCAGGGCGACGCCGTTGATGCAGTAGCGCAGGCCGGTCGGCGGCGGACCGTCCTCGAACACGTGCCCGAGATGGCCGCCGCAGCGGCTGCAGTGCACTTCGGTGCGCGCCATGAAGTGGCTGCGATCCTCGGTCGTGCCGATCGATCCTTCGATCGGCGCGAAAAAGCTCGGCCACCCGGTTCCGCTCTCGAACTTCCGATCCGCGACGAACACGGGCTGGCCGCAGGCGACGCAGCGGAAAGTGCCGGGGCGCTTCTCGCTCAGCAGCGCGCACGAGCCTGGACGCTCGGTGCCGTGCCGCCGCAGCACCTGGTACTGCTCGGGCGTCAGCAGCCGGCGCCATTCCTCGTCTGACTTCGTCACCGGGAATTCTTCAACTTTTTCGGCCATATCGTTCCTCGGACCCATTCTCTCTCACTTCGGGGTCAGGGCCTTGCCGACGTCGAGGCCGAACTGCGGGTGGCTGCGCGTGCCGCGGACTTTGATCGGCAGGACGGCGCCGGCTTTCCCTTTGCGGAACAGCGGGTCGACGACCTTCAGAAAGAACGATTTTATCCCTCCTCCAGCCGCCTCGGAGATCGTCGCCTTCATCTCGAGCGTGCCGTCGAACGCGAGCTGCTCGGACTTCAGCCCGTAGGTGCCCTGCAGCTTGACGGTCGCTCCGGGAATCGCGAACTGGAGGTCGGAGAACGACATCGAGGCGTGCCGCAGCTTGAAGCGGCCGCTCAGGCCCGACGTCACGTTGGAGCCGACCGAAGCGCCGTCCTCGCCGCTGGCGCGCTTGCTCATGCCGGTCAGCTTCTCCTGGACGGTGCGATCGGTAAACCGCCCGTCGACGTCGAATTCGCCGGCGAGAATCAACTTGTCCACGACGTCGGCCTCACCCGGAGGCAGCGTGAAATCGGCGTGCAGCGCGATGTCGCCGACCATCGGCGGCTCTTTCGACTTGACGCTGAGCCGCATCAGATCCTCGATCCGCCCCTTGTCGATCTTCACGTGGAGCTTGACGGTGTGTCCTTTGACGCCGGGCGTGCGGGTGACGGCCCCCTTCGCGTGGAGCGACGTCTTCAGGAACGTCGCGTAGACGTCGTTCAGATAGGTGTCGCCGTCCGTGCCGTCCACGACCGCCTGAAACCGCGTCTCGAGCGGCACGGGCTGATCGGAGATGTCGATGCGAAAGTCAGGCGTCCTCGTTTCGCCCATCACCGCGATCTTCTCGAGCTGTCCGCCGAACTCACCCCAGGAATCCAGCATGCCGGCGATGCCCTTGATCGTCGACAGGTCCGCGCCGTTGAACGTGTAGCGCCCATTGAGCGGGGTGGCGCCCGGCGCGAACTTCTGCCACGGGCCGAACTGCCCTTCGGTGTGAATCATGCCGCGCGGCGTCGGGTTCGTCAGCTGCGCCTTGAAGGGAATCTTCTCCGCGACGCCGAGCGACAGCATTTCGAGCTCGTGAATCTCGAACAGCTTCGGCGACTTTCCCGCCTGCCGCGGAATGATGCGCAGCTCGGCGTCGTTGGCGATCAGGCGTTCGATGATGAAGGGGGACTGTCCGGGCGCTGGGCGCTCGGCGCTGGGCGCTGGGGGATTAGGAGCGGGGTTGTCCGTGCCAGCGGTGGCTGCCGGCTTGTCGGGGCGATCGACCTTGAACCCTCCCGGCGGAATGTTGATCTGCAGGCCGCTGACGACGACGGTGCGAAACCGCCGCGGCCGGCTCAGGAGGCCGAAGATGCCGCCTTCGATCCGGAACGCGTCCACCTTGACGAGCGGAGGAACGTCCTTGCGGCCGGCGTGGCGAATCACCAGGCCCTGCCCCTGAATCGTGACGGTGGGAAACGTATCGACGCTGAACCAGCTCAGCTCGACCTCGCTGTCGAGGCGATCGGCGAGCGTATCCACGACCATCGCCCGCAGCGTCGCGGTGCGGGAGCCCGCGCTGGCGATGATTGTCAATACGACGAGGGTGCCGCCGACGCCGATCGCTGCCCAGCGGGCTATCTTCCAGAACATACGATGAGCTTATGCAGGCGCACTGCCAACGTTCAGCCAGTCTTCAAGTGACTGACGTCAACAGCTCTTCGAGGAGATTCGCCGCGACGGTTGCCCGGTAGCGGGCGGTCGAGCGGATGTCGTCAATCGGCGAAATGTCTGAGAGCACAGCAGTTCTTGCCGCGTCGATGGTATCGCGGCCGGGCGGTTTGCCGATGATGGCCGCCTCGGCATGACGCGCTCTGACGACGGTCGGCGCGATGCTGCCGAGCGCGAGCCGGGCGTGGGTGATCGTCCCCGCGAGCTCGATGACACCCGCGATACACACCTTCGAGATGGCCTGCGCCCTTCGCGTTCCCACCTTGCGATAGAAATGGCGCCGGGACCCGGATCGGCGGGGAAGATGGACCGCGCGAATCAACTCATCCGGGGCGAGATCCATCTGCTTATATCCGGTGTGGAACCTGTCGTACGGCACCCGCCTCGTTCCGCGCCGCGAGACCAGCTCCAGTTCCGCGTCGTAGGCGAGCAGCGCCGGCGGTGAGTCCGCGGCCGGCGACGCGTTCGCGATGTTGCCGCCGATGGTGCCGCGGTTCTGGGTGGCAACACCGCCGGTCTCCGCGGCAGCGGCGCACAGCATCGGGAACTCGGCTCGCAGCAGCGCCTGCTTCTGCACGTCGGCATACGTCGTCATCGCGCCAATCGAGACGGTGCCGGCGGACTCGGAGACGAACCGCAGTTCGGCGAGGCGGCCGAGGCTGATGTAGCGCGTATGTTCGAGCCGGCCCGCTTCGAGCAGCACCATCAGATCCGTGCCGCCGGCGAAGGGTCTCCAGCGCCCGGCATCGTCCGCCAGCAGGTCGAGAGCCTCCTGCAGTGTTGCCGGCACGCGCAGCTCGTAGGCGGGGACGTAGCTCCTCATCGGGCCCCGGCCGGATCGCCGCATGCGCGGACGACCGCTTCGAAGATGCGCATGTACCCGGTGCACCGGCACAGGTTGCCGGCAAGCCCTCGGCGGATGTCTTCCGCGGTCGGCCGTGGATGCTCCTCGAGCAGGCTGATTGCGGCGAGGATCATCCCGGGCGTGCAGATGCCGCACTGCGCGCCGCCGTGCGCGATGAATGCGTCCTGGACGTCGTGGAGCCGGCCGCCGATCGCGACGCCTTCGATCGTCGTGATCGAGCTGCCTTCGACCTGCGCGAGCGGCACGAGGCAGCTGTTCACCAGGTCGCCGTCCAGCAGCACGGCGCAGGCGCCGCATTCGCCTTCGCCGCACCCTTCCTTCGTGCCGGTGAGCCGCAGCTGATGACGAAGGACATCGAGCAGGCGCTCCATGGGAAGCCCCTGGACCGACACGGGCTCGCCGTTCACAGTCACCGACACGGTTATGGGATTCGTCATGCGTTCATCAGCATCATCAGTCGTTCGGGCGTGATCGGAATCGAACGGACATCCGCGCCCGTCGCATGCGCGACAGCGTTCGCGATTGCGGGTGCCGGGCCGTCCATCGGCAGCTCGCCGATGCCTTTCGCGCCGGCCGGGCCATGCGCGTACGGACGCTCCTCGAACTGCACACGGATGTCGGGAAGATCGAGAGACGTCGGCATGATGTAGTTCGTCATCTGCGCGTTGGCCATCCGGCCGTCGCGCCAGACGACGTCCTCGGACAGCGCCCAGCCGATGGCCTGCGCCACGCCGCCTTCGATCTGTCCCGCCGCGAGCGTGGGATTGATCACCTTCCCCACTTCCTGCACGGCAACGAAATCGTCGACGCGCACTTCGCACGTCGTGAGATCCACCGACACTTCGGCCACGTAGACCGCCCATGCATACGTGCCGTAAGCATCGCCTTCGTACTTCGTGTCGTCCCACTTGAGCCCTTCGGGCGCGCGATACTGCGCCGACGCGCGAAGCGGTCCGACGGTGCTGATGTATTGCGCGCACGCGCGGCTGAAATCCGCGGGCGAATACCCGTCGTCCAGCAAGTTCGCGTCGGCGAGCGTGCGGCGCAGGCCGCGCGCGGCGGTCTCGACCAGCTTGCCGACGACCATGCACGTTCGCGAGGCAACCGTCGGGCCGCTGTTGGGCACCACCGAGGTGTCGGGCTGCACGATCGTGATGTGCTCGAGCGGAAGCGCGAGCGCGTCAGCCGCGATCTGCGTGAAGACCGTGTTCGTGCCCTGGCCGATTTCGGTGTTCGATGAAAGCACGCGGACCTGGCCCGCCGCGTCGGCGTCGACGATCACGACCGACGCGAGATGATCCTCGCCCGAGCCGGTGAAGCCCGCACCATGCATGAAGGCGGCGAAGCCGATCCCTTTTCTGATTCGGCCGGTGTTCTGCGCGCTGAACTGGGCGCGGCGCGCGTGATAGTTCGACAGCGCGAGCGCGCGATCGAGCAGGCCGTCCATGTCGATCGGTTCGCGCATCACCTGCCCGACGGCGCTCGTCTCGCCGGTGCGGATGAAGTTGCGGCGGCGGAACTCTTCGGGCGTGAGCCCGGCCGCGTCGGCGACGCGGTCGAAGTGGCGCTCGAGCGCGAACAGACTCTGCGGTGCGCCAAAGCCGCGAAACGCGCCGTGCGGCGGCGTGTTGGTCGCCACCGCGCGTCCCTTCATGCGGACGTTCGGACAGTAATACGGGCCGACGGCGTGGATGGTACCGCGCGAGAGCACGACCGGCGACAACGTGCAGTACGCGCCGCCATCGATGACGAAATCGACCTCCATCGCCAGCAGGCGTCCGTCCTCCGCGATCGCGGTGCGGTGCCGCGTCCGCGAGGGATGGCGTTTGGTGGTCGCCACCATGTCCTCGGCTCTGTCGTACAGCAGCTTGACCGGGCGCCCGGACTTCCACGCGAGCAGCGCGGCATGACCGGCGATGACCGACGGATATTCCTCCTTCCCGCCGAACCCGCCGCCGGTTTCCATCTGGACGACCCTGATCTTCTCGTCAGGAAGTGAGAACAGCGACTTCAGCGCGTTGTGGATGTAGTACGGACACTGCATCGATCCCCAGACGCTGACGCTGTCCGATCCGCTCGTCAGCGCCAGCATCCCGTTCGGCTCGATATAGAGCTGCTCCTGCGCGCCGGTGTGGTACTCGCCTTCGACGACGAGATGCGCCTGCGACCAGGCGCTGTCCACGTCGCCGCGCCCAACCGTGTACGACTTGAAGATGTTGTCCGTGCCCCAGATCACCTCCCGGGCGGCCAGCCCGTCATCGATCGTCAGAACGGCGGGCAACGGATCGATGTGCACGATCACACTTCGCCGGGCTTCCTCCAGCAGGTAACGGTCGTGATGGGCGAGCAGGACGATGGGCTCTTCGGCGTGGTTCACCACGCCGTCGGCAAGGTAAGGCTGATCGTCGACGATCAGTGCGACGCGGTTGGAGCCGGGAACGTCGGCGGCGGTGACGACCGTGAACTCGGACCACGGAATCGAGCCGCCGTACTCGATACGCCGGATGGTGCCGCGCGGCACGGGACTGCGGACCGTCGCGCCGTACAGCATCCCCGGAAACACCACGTCGTCAACGTAGCGCGCCTCTCCGGTGACCTTCGAGCGCCCCTCTCGACGCGGCACCGCCTGGCCGACAGACATGGGTCAGGATCTTAACTCCCAAAAATACCACCAACTCCCACACTCCCAAGGTTTTGGGAGTTGGGCTTTTTGGGAGGGGCTTTGGGAGTTGGGAGTTATCTGAAAGTATCGCACTGACGAGGATCGCCGCTTTCGAAACCGCGGCGGAACCACTCGACGCGCTGCTGGGAGCTCCCGTGAGTAAAGCTTTCGGGCGCCACGCGGCCGCCGCCCTGACGCTGGAGGCGGTCGTCGCCGATCGCCGCCGCGGCGTTCAGGCCCTCTTCGAGATCGTCGGATTCGAGCTCGACTTTCCCCTGCGCCGCGCGTCCGCTCTGCGACGCCCGGTGGCCCCAGACGCCGGCGTAGCAGTCGGCCTGCAGCTCCATGCGGACCGACAGCTGGTTCGCCTGATCGGGACGCGACTCCTGCGCTTGACGGAGCTTGCCCTCTAACCCGGTGATCGTCTGCACGTGATGACCGACTTCGTGTGCGACGACATAGGCCTGCGCAAAATCCCCTGGCGCGCGGAAGCGCTGCCGCAGCTCGCTGAAGAAGCTCAGATCGAGATAGACACGGTGATCCGCGGGGCAGTAGAAGGGACCGGTCGCGCTCTGTCCGAACCCGCACCCGGATTGAATCGCGTCGCGAAACAGGCGAACCGCGGTGGGACTGTATTGGCCGCCGAGATGGGCCTGCCACGTTTCCTGGAGGTCCGCCATCACGGCGTCGACGAAATCAACCGTCTTTTCTTCGTCCGGTGTCGAGGCGACTGAGCCCCCCGTACCTACACTCTCGGTCGGCGGACCGGCGCCGGGCTCGCTGACCAGCGACAGGAAGTCAACGCCCGTCAGCCAACTGAGCAATAAGACGACGAGCAGGCCGCCCAGACCGAGGCCGCCCATCCTCATGACCCCGCCCCCGGTGCTTCCCCGGTAGTCCTCGATATTGCCGCGATCGCCTGGTGTCCATTTCATAGCTTCAGACCTCGGCTGAAACCGAGTGCAATTCGTTAGCCATCGGCTCTCAGCTATCAGCTATCAGCTATCAGCTATCAGCTTCAGCTTCGCTCAGCTGATAGCTGATGGCTGATGGCTGACAGCTACTCAACAACGATCGTCCTCCACCTACCCTGACGGAAGCGCAGAACAGACAACACGCACCGCGTACAGTGTCCGAGGAGAATCGCGGTCCACACGTCCGAGGGATCCAGCTTCCCCGTCGATTGAAACAGCCAGCACAATCCCAGCGGCACGACGACCTGGGAAATCAGCGTGATCACCAGCGGGCTGCGCGTGTCTCCCGTGCCCTGCAGGCCGCCGGTGTAGGTGAGTGCCACCGTGATGAAGAAACCGGAAACACTGAGGAACCGGAGCAGCACGGTCCCGATCTCGACGACGATCGGATCGTCGAGGCCGAAAATGGCGAGGAGATAGTCGGGAATCGCGATGAAGAGCGTCCCGATGAACGCGGCGACGCCAAGGCCGATCCGCGCCGCGATGTTGACCGCCCGCACGCTGCGATCGGGTTGGCCGGCGCCCAGGTTCTGTCCCGCGACAGCCGCCGCGGCGCCCATCAGGCCGACCGAGGTCCACGTGATCAGCGAAAACAGCTCCGAATAACAGACCGCGTAGGCGGCCTGCGCCTCGGCGCTGTGTTCGAGCGATCCGATGAACCGCAGCATCAGCACGCCGCCGACGTTCATCGCCACACCCTGGATCCCCGCCGGCAGTCCGAAGCGGAAGAGCGAGCGGATGATCGTCAGGTCGGGCGCCCACGACATCGAACGTTTGAAGTGCACCACCAGCCGGCCAGTGCACAGCAGCCATAGCGCGGTGCCCGAGACGAGCGTGCTCGCGATCACCGTCCCGATCGCCGCACCCTGCGTTCCCATCGCCGGTATCGGTCCGAGGCCGACGATGAACACGATGTTGAGGGCGATGTTGAGGACCGTCAGCGCGACGCCGAGGCGGAGCGGCGTCCTGGCGTCGCCGGCGGCGCGCAGCGCCCCGCCGAGCATGAAAAACAGCAGCATCCCGAGGCTGAACACGAACATCGTGCGCAGGTACGGGAGCGCTTCGGCGCGGACTTCGGGCGTGGCCTTGACGATTTCGAGCAGCTGTGGCGCGAAGAAGTAGCCGAGCGGCGCCATGATGCCGACCGCGAGCACCACGGCGGTGAGAAACGCCTGATAGACGATGCGATCGACTTTTTCCGGCTGGTTCGCGCCGGCGGCGCGTGCGACGAGCACGCCCATTCCCGTGAAGATGGAACTGATGAAGACGATGACGACGAGGAAGATCTGCCAGCTGACGCCGACGGCCGCGTTGCCGGTGAAGCCGACGAAGTGGCCGACCAGGGCGTGGTCGATGATGCCCTGCAATCCGCCGATCGTGTTCTGCAGGACCGTGGGCCACGCGATCTTCCAGACCGCCCGCGCGATCGGCCCTTCGACGATGGAGCGATCGAACGAGCGGCCGGGCCGCCCGGCGACGGTCTCCTGGCCGGTCACCGCGGCGGAGGGCGGCGGCGCCGACGTCACTTCATTTCCCTGATCGCGCGTCTGACCTGCGAGTGGGCGACCACGACCGCGGGCTGCCGCTGCAGCGCTTCGAAATACCGCCGCGAGAATCCGTCGCCGGTCTCCGACGCGGTCAACAACCGTTCGGTCGATTCGACGAGCGCCAGCGCGTCGGCCGTGGTCGCCGGCGACTCGTGCTCCACCGCCTGATCGATCCGGACGATCAGCTCCGAGAGGGCGTGGAGCCACGCGAACCACGGATCGTTGATCACGAGCTGCAGCAGCGACGAGCTGGACGGCACGCGGCCCCGATCCATTTCGTACGCGGCCCGCGCATCGTCGAGCAGCACCTTGTGAAGGTTCAGCAGCTGCCCGCGCAGATCCTTGAGGCGGCTGCGCATCGCTTCGTCCATCAGCGCATACTGCTGCGGGACGGCGGCGTCGGGCGTTTCCACGGCGGCGGCGCGCAGCGCGTCGAGATCGAGCCGCCCGGTGACCATCTCGAGCGATCCGTCAGCGGCACGCGGCCACTCGGCGCGCGGCCGATCCCAATAGAGCTCCAGCCCGTTGCCGTCAGGGTCGCTCAAGTACAACGCCTCGCTGACGCCATGGTCGCTGGCGCCCTCCAGAGGGATCCGCGCGTTCTCCAGGCGTCGCAATGCGTGGCCGAGCGCCGCCCGATCGGGGTAGCGAATCGCAAAGTGATAGAGACCCGTCGCGTCCGGCGCGGGAGGCGACGAGCCCCGGCTGTGCCACGTGTTGAGACCGATGTGGTGATGATAGCCGCCCGCGCTGAGGAACGCAGCGGCCGTTCCCATCCGTTGCGTGATCTCGAAGCCGAGGACGCCGTTGTAGAACGCAAGCGCGCGCTCGAGATCCGCCACTTTGAGGTGCACGTGGCCGATTTCGACGCGCGGATCGATCCTGTTCGTCATAGAGCCATCATCCGCATGGTGCCGCATTTAGATCAAGTCTCGTGGTGCTCTTCTTGCACTGCCGGGTGGCTGGAGGGTAACCAGTGGCCGAAGTTCTTGTCCAGTTTACGGAACCGGTGGTTCGCTCCGGGGGCGAAGTGTATGTCGCGCGCGCAGTCGGCGCCGAGATGCCGGACGGGCTCTGGCAGGGCTGGGTCGAATTCCTCCCGGTCGGAGAAGGCGAGGCCGTGCGGAGCGGCCGCGAAACGACGCAGCCCAACCGGGCTGACGTGGTTTACTGGGCGACCGGGTTGACGCCCGTTTATCTCGAAGGCGCGCTCGGTCGGGCGCTGAAGCCGCTGACTCGTCCAGCGGCGGAGCATGTTCCCCCGCCGCTGTTCGACGAACCGACTCCGGAACTCCTTCCGCCCCCGACGTCAGAGGGCATCCTGAATCCGTTTTCCGTGTTCAGGAAGGGTGAACAGCTGCTCAGGAGGCAGCTGATGGCGCTGTCCGAGTGGCACCTCGTCAACATCATCCGCGCGTACGACTTGAGCGATCAGTCCGACGATGCCCTCAACCAGATGAACGCACCGGCCCTGGTTGAAATCATCACGGCGATGGTTCGGGCGCGGAGCGAGACACCGGCCTAGTAGTTCTTACCGGACCGTCGCGGAACCGGACAGGTTAGCTCTTGCATCCGCGGCAAGCTCGGCACCACAATGCGCGCGGAGGTACGTCTTGGAACGTCACCGTGTGCTCTGCTGGACCGCCGGCCTCTCGTTGTTCGTAGTAGTCGCCGCCCTCCCTGTTCATGTCGCTCCGCTCCCCACGCAGGATGCCGCTGTCGGCCAGACGGCGCCCCTGTCGATGTCGGATGCGGAGATCGAGAAGTTCCTGAAGGATGGCAGGGTCGGGAGGACGCGCTCGGCCGGCAAGGGCGTGACCAACTCGCTTCGCGCAACCCTTACGGACGGCACGCTGACGCACGATGCGCACATTCAAATGATCGACGAGCGCAAAACGTCAGGTCCGGGGCCGAAGGGCGCCGAATTGAACTTCCGCGACAGCTGGTCGTTCAACGTCGCCGCGTATCGCATCGATCGCCTCATCGGCCTCAACCTCGTTCCGGTCAGCGTCGAGCGTGACTGGCGCGGCAAGGCGGGCGCGTATACATGGTGGATCGACGACGTGATGATGGATGAAGGCGAGCGCCTGAAGGTGGGCCTCCAGCCGAAGGATCCCGCCAAATGGAACGAGACGATGCAGCTGGTGCGGATCTTCGACCAGTTGATTCTCAACGTCGATCGGAACATGGGGAACCTGATCATCACGAACGACTGGCACGTGTGGGCCATCGATCACACGCGAGCCTTCAGGCTGCACAAGACGCTGCCCAAGCCCGGGAACGTCACGCGCTGCGATCGAAAGGTGCTCGAGGGGCTGAAGGCGCTGAACTCCCAGGTGCTCGAACGCGAAGTCGGCAGATACCTCACCAACTGGGAACGCGAGGCGCTGCTTGCCCGCCGCGACGCAATCGTGGCGATCATCGAAAAGGGCGGGCCGGGCGCGGTGTTCGACCGCAAACAATAATCGGGAAGCGGCAACCATGAGAGTGCTCCTCGCCCTTGTCATTGCCGTCGGCGGCGTCTCGTTTTCCACCCGGCAGAGCGCCACGCTGGACCAACTCGCCCGCCGATCGCTTTCGCAGATCGAGGGCGAGCTTCCCGTCGCGGGGCTCAAGGCGGATGTGCAGGTGACGCGCGACACGTGGGGTGTCCCGCACATTTACGCGCGCTCGGAGGAGGATCTGTTTTTCGCGCAGGGCTTCGTCGCCGCGCAGGACCGGCTCTGGCAGATGGAAATCTGGCGCCGCACGGCCGAGGGGACGCTGGCGGAAATCTATGGCGAGTCCGCGGTCGGACGCGATCGCACGGCGCGGTTGCTCAAGTACCGCGGCCCGTTCGACGAGAAGGAGTTCACGGCGTATCACCCGCAGGCGCGCCGGCTGATGGATGCGTTCGTCAAGGGCGTGAATGCGTATATCGCGGCGAGCGCGAACCGCCTGCCGGTCGAATTCGTGTTGACCGGGATCAAGCCCGAACCCTGGACGGTCGAGACCCTGCTGCTGCGCCAGGTGACACTCGGTGACGCCAGTTCGGAGCTGCAGTTCGCACGCAGCGTCGCGACGCTTGGCGTCGAAGCCGCCAACAAGCGCCGCAATCCGGATCCCTGGGACGACCTGAAAGTTCCCGACGGCTTCGATCCGTCGATCGTCGACGAGGCGGTGCTTGCCTCCACACGATCGGGCGGCGGCCGCGGCGGCGGCTCACGGCCGGAGATTCTGCCGGAGTATCGCGCGCTCGCCGGCGCGCGCGGCGAGCCCGATTCGTCCGTCCGCGAGCCGGGCAGCAACAACTGGGTAGTGAGCGGCAAGCGCTCGGCGACCGGCAAGCCGGTCGTCGCCAACGATCCGCATCGCGAGGTCACGCTGCCGTCGCTCCGCTACATCTTCCATCTCAATGCACCGGGCTGGAACGTGATCGGCGCGTCGGAGCCGCCGTTCATCGGCGTCGCCGTCGGTCACAACGAGCGGATCGGCTGGGGCCTGACGATCGTCGGCACCGATCAGCACGACGTCTATGTCGAAGAGGTGAACCCGGCGAATCCGAACGAAGTGAAATTCGGCGACCGCTGGGAGCCGCTGCGAATCGTCCGCGAGGAGATCCGTGTCAAGGGCGGCGCGCCGCAGACGGTCGAACTGAAGTTCAGCCGCCACGGCCCGATCTTCCACGAAGATCGCGCGCGGCAGAAGGCGTACGCGCTTCGATCGGCACTGCACGAGCCTGGCGCCGCGCCGTATCTGGCGGGACTCAGGCTGGGCCAGGCCGGCAACTGCCGCGAGTTCCTCGACGCCGCGAACTACTGGTATTCGCCGTCGGAGAACCTGATCTGCGGCGACGTCGACGGCAACATCTCGTGGCAGGCGTCAGCGCTCACACCGGCGCGAAACGGCTGGGTGGGCCGGCTGCCGGTGCCCGGGACCGGCAAGTACGAGTGGCAGGGATTCCGCCGCGATCTGCCGCGCGAGCTCAATCCGGAGCGCGGGTTCATCGCGACGGCCAATCACAACGTGCAGCCGAAGGGCTACTCACCGCCCTTCATGTTCAAATCGCCCGAAATCGGAATCGAGCGGATCGTGCGGCTGCGCCAGGTCCTGACACCGCCGCGCGCGTTCACGCTCGAGGATCATCGCAAGCTGCAAACCGACGCGCTCTCGCTGCGCGCCGCGAACGACCTGACCCAGTTCAAGGGATGGACGTCGTCGAATCCCGAGGTCGAACGGGCGCGCGCCACGCTGGCGGCGTGGGACGGTGTGCTCTCGCGCGACAGCGCGGCCGCCGCGATTTACGACGCGATGCGCGCTCCTGCTGGTGGCCGCGGCAACGCCGAGGCCGAGCCGGCCGAAGCCCAGCCCGCCGCCGGGGACCGGACGTCCACCGAAGCGAGGCTGCTCGCCGCGATCAAGCGTCTGTCGCAGTCGCAGGGCGCCGATCCGTCGAAGTGGCGCTGGGGACGTTCGCACGTGCGCGCCTACCCGCATCCGTTCGTACCGGCATTCGATCTCGCCACCGTCGAACGTCCCGGCGGCGCGGGAACCATCGCCGCGGACGGCGCGAGCTACCGCGAGATCCTCGACGTCGCCGACTGGGACCGCTCCATCGCCACCAACACGCCCGGCCAATCGGGGCAACCCGGCAGCCGGTTCTACGGCAACCTGCTGCCGCTGTGGGCCGACGATCAGTACTTCCCGCTCGCGTTCTCGAAGCAGGCGGTCGAGAAGCACGCGGCGACACGACTGACGCTCAAGGGCAGCGCCGGCACCAAATAAGGTCAGCACTTCCCCCGGTTTCACGGTTCAGTTAAACTAATCGCTCCTGGGAGCTCATGTTCAGACGCCTGGCTGCGACGATCGTCGTACTGACGCTGGGGGCCATCGCGAGTCCGGTGGCTCGGCAGAATCCCCCTGTCCTGGCCTCCCCGCTCGAGGCGTACCTGGAGCCCCTCCGGGTCCAGGCGGGAATCCCGGGCCTGTCGGCCGTCCTGGTCCTTGATGGCGACGTCGTCTGGGAGCGCGGTTTTGGCTTTCAGAATCAGGAACTTCGCATCCGTGCCACCCCGGATACTCCCTATGTCGTCGGCGACCTGAGCCAGACGGTTGCGGCAGTACTCCTCCTGCAGTGTGTCGAGGGACGCAAGTTGAGCCTCGACGAGCCGGTGCGGAACTACGGCGCCAACCTGGATTCGGCCGTCACGATGCGTCAGCTCCTGAGCCACACCTCGACGGTCAACGTGAACGGCACGTTCCGGTACGACCCGGAACGTTTCGCGGCGCTCACCGAGGCCATGACCGCCTGCGCGCCCCAGCCCTATCGGAAGAGCGTCTCGCACAGGATCCTCGAGCATCTCGCGATGCGGGATTCGGTGCCCGGGCGCGACCTGCAGAATCCGAACTCGGTCCCCGAGGGCCTCTACGACCCGGCGCATCTCGAGCGGTACGCGCGGGTGCTCGAGCGGCTCGCGATTCCCTACAAGGTGGACAAAAAGGGTCGCGCCACGCGAACGGAGCTGCCGGTCGAAGGCATCAATGCGGCCGTCGGCCTGGTCACGACCGCGCGCGATCTCGCGCGATTCGACGCCGCGCTCGACACGACGCTGCTGCTCGACGAGACGCGGGCGCTGGCCTGGACGAACGTCGCGGGTGCGAGCCTGTCATCTTCTGCCAGCACGTCCCAGGCGCCCACCGGCCTCGGCTGGTTCGTTCAGACGTATCGCGGCGAGCGGGTCGTGTGGCACTTCGGCAACATTCCGAACGCGTACTCCTCGCTCATCATCAAGCTGCCCTCGCGGCACATGACGGTCATTCTGCTGGCAAACAGCGACGGGCTCACCGGTCCGTTCAACCTGCAGAACGGCGACGTCACCCGATCGGTTTTCGCCAACCTCATTCTGCGCCTGTTCCTGTCGTAGTCCGTGCGGCGAGTGCTCCACAACAACTCGAAGTTCAGCGTCATCGCGCTCTCGGCGATGCTGCTGGTCGCATTGCCGGCGAGAGCCGACGCCGAATGGCAGCTGGCGCCGTTCATCGGCTGGACATTTCACACAGGCACGACGCTCAACGATCCCGCGTTCGGCACCGAGGAGACGCACTGGAACTTCGGCACCACCGTTTCGTTGCTTGGAGCGGGACCGGTTGGCGTCGAAGCCCTGTTCGTCTACACACCGGGCTTGTTCGGGGGCGGTGAAGGCAGCGTGGTCTCATCGAGCCGCTCAATCGCGCTCATGGGCAACGTCGTCCTCACGACGCCACGCTCGTGGAACGAATACGGCCTGCGTCCGTTCGTTTCAGGCGGCCTGGGCCTCCTGCATGCGGGACGCGACGACCTGGCGAGCGCGTTGAGGAATCACAACATAGTCGGCTTGAACGTGGGGGGAGGCGCCGTGGGGTTCCTGACGACCAACACCGGACTGCGCTTCGATCTGCGCTACTTCCGACATCTGCAGCCAGACGCCGTCGAGCCGGACGAGGAAGTGGATTCGTTCGGCGACGTCGAGCTCAGTTACTGGACCGCGACGTTCGGCGTCGTTTTCCGATTCTAGCTATTCCGAGAGCAGCGGCTGATAGTCCTGCGTGTCGGGCGCGGGCGCGCCGAGCGAATTGAGGGCACGGGCGCAGGCGTTCCATCGCAGCAGCGGCTCGTCGCGGTCCGTCGGCCGAATCGCCTCGGCACGCTCGTAGAACGACATCGCCTCGCCAAGCCATTCGCGGACCGAGTCGTCCGTCGCCGCGTGCGCCGAACGCATCTGCGCTTTCGCGCGGCGCTCGCGGATCAACCCCGAGTAATACAGGCGCTTGAACTCGTCGCCGATTTTCCGCGCGGCCTGTTCCGCTTCCGCCATTTTGGTCGACGCGCTTCCGTCGGCGAACTGGTCGGTCTGCGCCAGCAGCATCGTGACGAGCGCCTGCTCGTTGTCCGGTTCGATCTGGAGAACGTCCAGGCAGATGCTTTCAGCCTCGCTCGGCTCGTTCAACAGCCGGTAGCGTTCCGCGAGCGCAAGCGCTCCGGGGATGGCGCCGGCCGACAGCCGTTTCAGCTCGAACATGAGGCCTCCTAAAAAACAAAACCCAAAAAAGCCAACTCCCAACTCCCAAAGGCCTCCCAACGCCCAAGGTTGGCGATTTGGGATTTGGGATTTGCGATTCTAGCTGGAGAACACCCGCAGCAGCTTGCGCACCGGATCGTAGAACCGATCGACGACGCGCTCCTTGAGCGGAATGATGGCGTTCTCGGTGATGGTGATGTGCTCCGGGCAGACCTTCGTGCAACACCGCGTGATGTTGCAGAAGCCGACGCCGTGCTTCTGTTTCAGGTCCTCGAGCCGGTCCTCCGCGTCGATCGGATTCATCTCGAGTGCGGCGGCATAGACCAGGAAGCGCGGCCCGATGAACTGATCGTGCAGCTTGTGATCTCGCAGGATGTGGCAGACGTCCTGGCAGAGATAGCACTCGATGCACTTGCGGAATTCCTGCACGCGATCCACGTCCGCCTGGAAGACGCGCCAGGTGCCGTCCGGTGCGTCCGGCTTGCGCGCCTTGAACGGCTTGATCGACTTCTTGACCTGGTAGTTCCACGACACGTCGGTGACGAGATCGCGAACGAGCGGAAACGCCTTCATCGGCTCGATCGTCACGGGCTCCGACATCGGCAGCTCGTTGAGCCGCGTCATGCACATCAATCGCGGGTTGCCGTTGACTTCCGCCGAGCACGAGCCGCACTTGCCCGCCTTGCAGTTCCATCGTACTGCGAGATCGGACGCCTGGGTCGCCTGGATGCGGTGCACCGCGTCCAGCACGACCATGCCGGGCACGACCTCCGTCGTGTAGTCGCGGAACTGCCCGCTGGTCCGATCGCCGCGCCAGATCCTGAACGTTGCCTGCGCCATCTCGGTGCTCCGCCTATTTGTTTTCTTCGATGACCTGCTTCAGCTCGGGCGGCATTTCCGGGAGCGGCACGCGCCGTACTTCCATCGAGCCCTCCGCCGCCTGACGCACGACGATATTGATCTTCCCGAACTCCTGCGACTTGTCCGGATAATCCTCGCGGAAGTGTCCGCCTCTGCTTTCCTTCCGCTCGATCGCGCATTTCGTCACCGCCTCTGAGACGGTCATCAGGTTCGGAAGATCGAGCGCGGTGTGCCAGCCGGGGTTGTACTCCCGGTTGCCCTGCACGCCGGCATGCGCGGATCGCGCCTTCAGCTTTTCGAGATGGCCGAGCGCTTCGACCATCTCGCCCTCGTTCCGGACGATGCCGACGAGGCGCTGCATCATGTCCTGCAGCTCGTGTTGAATGCCGTACGGGCTCTCGCCGGCGCCGCGCTCGAATGGCTCGAGCGCCTGCTTCGCTCCGCGCTCCACCTGCCCGTCGTCAAGCTTGCCGCGCCCGTTGTCGCGGGCGAAGCGCGCCGCGTACTCGCCGGCGCGCTTGCCGAAGACGAGCAGGTCCGAGAGCGAGTTGCCGCCGAGCCGGTTGGCGCCGTTGATCCCGGCGGCGCACTCGCCGGCGGCGAACAGGCCGGGGATCGTCGACATCTGCGAATCGGAATCCACTCGCACCCCGCCCATCACGTAGTGCGTCGTCGGTCCGATCTCCATCGGCTCCTTCGTGATGTCGATGTCGGCGAGCTGCTTGAACTGGTGATACATGCTCGGCAGCTTCCGCTTGATGTGATCGGCCGCGTTCGGGAGCCGCTTGTGGATCCACGCGATGTCGAGGAACACGCCGCCGTGCGGGCTGCCTCTGCCCTCTTTCACCTCGCGGACGATGCAGCGGGCGACGTGGTCGCGGGTGAGCAGCTCGGGCGGACGGCGGGCCGTCTTGTCACCCTGGGTGTAGCGCCAGCCCTCTTCTTCGTTGTCGGCGGTCTGCGTGCGATACGCCTCGGGGATGTCGTCGAACATGAAGCGGCGGCCCTGGCTGTTCAGCAGAATGCCGCCCTCTCCTCGAACGCCTTCGGTGACGAGGATCCCCTGCACGCTCGGCGGCCAGATCATGCCGGTCGGGTGGAACTGGACGAACTCCATGTCGATCAGTTCCGCGCCCGCGCGATACGCCAGCGAATGGCCGTCACCGGTGTATTCCCAGCTGTTGCTCGTAATCTGGTAGGCGCGGCCGATGCCGCCGGTGGCGAGCACGATCGCGCCGGCGCGAAACACCTTGAACCGCCCGCGCTCGCGCTCGTAGCCCAGGACACCCGCGGCGCGGCCGCCGTCCTGCAGGATCGTCACGACCGTGAATTCCATGTGGACGTCGATCCCGCGGTGGACGCCGTGATCCTGAAGCGTGCGGATCATCTCGAGGCCGGTGCGATCGCCGACGTGCGCGAGCCGCGGGTAGCGATGGCCGCCGAAGTTGCGCTGGAGGATCCGGCCGTCCGGCGTGCGATCGAAGACCGCACCCCAGGCCTCGAGCTCGCGGACGCGATCCGGCGCCTCCTTCGCGTGCAGCTCGGCCATGCGCCAGTTGTTGACGTATTGGCCGCCGCGCATCGTGTCGGCGAAGTGCACTTTCCAGCTGTCGCGGTCGTCGACGTTGGCGAGCGCCGCGGCAATGCCGCCTTCCGCCATCACCGTATGCGCCTTGCCGAGCAGCGACTTGCACAGCAGCGCGACCTTGACGCCGCCGGCGGATGCCTCGATCGCCGCGCGCAATCCCGCTCCGCCCGCGCCGACAACCAGTACGTCGTAATCGTGTGTCTCGAAGTCCATCGGATAGAAAAAATGTCAGCTGTCAGCTATCAGCCGTTAGCTATCAGCTACAGAGAAATCCCATCAGCTGAGGGCTGTGAGCTGATAGCTGATAGCTGACAGCTCCTCAGATAATCCTCAGGTCCGCTATGACGCCAATCGAACAGAGCCGCACGTAGAGATCCGCGAGCGCGACGGAAAACAGGCTGCACCAGGCAAACACGCTGTGGCGGAGGTTGAGCGCGCTGGCGCAGGCGTAGCTGCTCGCGCAAAGAGACGACTTCGAGATCTCGTCGCGGCCGCCGCCGACGAGATGGCGCAGCGAGTGGCAGCCGAACGTGTAGCCGGCCAGCAGCACGACGTTGACCGCGAGCACGAGGGTGCCGACGCCGATGCCGAAGCGTACGTTGCCCGTCGCGGGATCGCCGAACCACATCGCCAGCCAGACGTCGTAGGTCAGGAAGACGATGAAGAGCAGCGCCAGATAGAGGAAGTAGCGGTGGATGTTCTGGACGATCAGCGGGAAGGAGTTCTCCCCGAGGTAGCGCTTGCGCGGCTCGCCGACGGTGCAGGAGGGTGGATCCGCCCAGAATGCCTTGTAGTAGGCCCCGCGGTAGTAATAACAGGTGACCCGGAACCCGCCCGGCGCCCACAGGATCAGCAGCGCCGCCGAGAACGGAATCGCGGCAGGCCACCATCCCGGCTGCGGACCGAACCACGCATGATGGCTGTCGCCGAACAGCAGCGGCGAGTAGAACGGCGACAGGTACGGACCGAACTCGTAATGGGCGTTCTGAAACGCCGCCCACGTCGCGTAAACGATGAAGGCCGAGAAACAGATGAAGGTGACGAGCGGCTGCACCCACCAGGCGTCCCGGCGGGTCGTCTGTCCGAAGCGACGTTCTTCCAGGGTCCACGCGGCCTGAGGCATTCAATGCTCCGGTTGTTTGTAGCTATCAGCTGTCAGCTATCAGCTGTCAGCTGTCGTTTCCGTCAAAACCATAATTGCCAGCGCGCAGGATTGCAAGTGCGGCTACCAATTTTTCGGAGCTTTCGAGTTCACGGTGTTCGAGAAAGAGGAGGTTGACGGAGATACGGAGATCTCAACACGGAGACACGGAGACGCGGAGACGCACGGAGGTGGCCTGTGGCCCGCCCGCCTTCGGCGGGCCGGACGAACGAGGCCAAGACTCGAAATGCAAGTGGCCGTCGCGATCAAGCGGGCACTTGTAATTCGGAGCCGTTGACCTCGATTCGTGCCGCGCGCAGCGCGGCGCCACAGGCCACTCATGTCACGCCGCCTTGAAGTTGCCTTAAAGTTCCTCTCCGTGCGTCCTCCGCGCCTCCGTGCCTCCGTGTTGAAAATTCCGTGGCCTCCATCCAACTCCTCCCCCTCTAACACCGCGATCTCTCGACCCCTTTCAACCCGGCATGATCGCTCTGGTACACCCCATCACGTGGCGGAGCGATCTGCGATAGCATCCGTCCAATGGCAAAGGCCCGGAAACCCCTGGGAGTCGGCCTGGTTGGAATAGGGTGGGTCGCGGTTCAACATCTGACGGCCTTCCTCGCGAACCCCGATGCGCGGGTTGTGTATCTGTGCAGCCGCGACGAGAAACGGGCACGAGAGCGGCTGCGGAGAGCCGGTGTACACGCCCCCGATGCGCGTTTCACGACGCGCTACGCGGACCTTCTGGAGTCGCCGGACGTCGACGTCATCTCGATCTCGACGCCCAACCATCTTCACGCCGACGAAGCGGTCGCGGCGGCGCGGGCGGGCAAGCACATGCTGCTCGAGAAACCGACCGGCCTCGATCTCCCGGAACTGCGCCGGATCCGTGACGCGGTGCGCCGCGCGCAAGGTGCGGACGATCGTCTCGTTCGAGCTGCACTACAACCCGTACCTGCGCTTCGCCAGGTGGCTGCGCGAGGCCGGCGTGCTCGGATCGCTCCGGTTCGTGCGGTTTCAGTATCTTTCGCGCGTCACCGACTGGTATTCGGGATGGAACTGGGCCCGCACGAAGAAGAGCGGCCGCAGCCATCTGCTCGCGGCAGGGTGCCACGCCGTCGACGCCATGCGCTGGTGCAGCGGGCTGGAGCCGGTCGAGGTTTCCGCGTACCATACGCGGTTCACGGCCGGCTACGAGTATCCGACATCGATCGTCGCGAACCTGAAACTTGGCCGCTCCGCGCGTTCGCCGGTGCTCGGGCAGCTCGTCAGCTCGACCGATTTCCAGATGCCGTACGCGTTCGGCGTCGAGATGATGGGCGACCGCGCGACGCTGCGCGATGACATGATCCTCTGGAACGACGCGGCGGTGGACCTGCCGTCGCTTCAGCAGTCGTGCCCGATACCGGGAATCACGCTGCTCGAAGACCGCACGCCCACTGGAGCGCCGGCAATCCGGGTGCACGCCGACATGCCGGGGAGCGCCGACGTCAGGCACCATCCGTTTCAGGGCGAGATCGACGAGCTGGTGGCGTGCATCCTCGAAGGGCGCGAGACCCACCTGAACGTGCACGACGCGCAGAAGACGATGGAGATTTGCATCGCCGCGGATCGATCGGCAGCGCGAGGCGGCCGGGCGGTGCGGGTGCCGCTGATCAAGTGAACCCGGCGGCGGCGTTCGACCACAGACGAGGTCACGTATGAGAGAGATAACGCGTCGAGAATTGTTGCAAACGGCCGCGGCGGCAGTGTGCGCTCCCGACAGTGACTCAGGCGTTTCAATCGAACCTGTTCAAAATCTCCCTCGCGCAATGGTCGCTGCATCGCACGCTGCAAGCCGGCAAGCTCGATAATCTCGATTTCGCCAAAGTCACTCGTCAGGACTACGGGATCGAGGCGGTCGAGTACGTCAACCAGTTCTTCAAGGACCGTGCGACCGACGCCGCCTATCTGGCCGAGATGAACAAGCGCGCGAAGGATCACGGCATCTACCAGCACCTCATCATGTGCGACGGCGAAGGCCGGCTGGGCGATCCCGATACGGCAAAGCGCGGCACAGGCGGTGAACAATCACAAGAAGTGGCTCGATGCGGCGAAGACGCTCGGCTGCGTCTCGATCAGGGTCAACGCCGCCAGCGACGGCACGTTCGAGGAACAGCAGAAGCTGGCGGCTGACGGCCTGCGGCAACTGTGCGAGCTTGGCGACGCGGTCGGCATCAACGTGATCGTCGAGAACCACGGCGGCCTCTCGTCCAACGGCCAGTGGCTCGCCGGCGTGATGAAGATGGTCAATCACAAGCGCTGCGGCACGCTTCCGGATTTCGGCAACTTCTACGAATACGACCGCTACCAGGGCGTCGCCGACCTCATGCCGTTCGCGAAGGCGGTCAGCGCGAAGTCGCATGACTTCGACGCCGAAGGCAACGAAAGCCAGAAGGACTATCGCCGCCTCATGAAGACGGTCATCGACGCCGGGTTTCGCTCGTGGGTCGGCATCGAGTACGAGGGAGAGCGGCTGCCCGAGCCCGAGGGCATCCTCGCGACGAAGAAGCTGCTCGAAAGAGTGCGCGACGAAATGAGTCGCAAAGGGGTGAAGTGATGGCCCTTCGACGCTCAGGGCAGGCCAGCCGTCGTGACTTTCTGCGCAGAACCGCCGGCGTCGCGGCCGCCGCAACCGTCGCGCCGGCCTTTGCCGCGGCCGAGGAGTGGCTGGACGATGGCGGACCGGTGGCGCAGGCGGGAAACGGGCTGCGCTCGGCGCCGACGAGCCGGTGCGCATCGGCGTCATCGGCACCGGCGGCATGGGAACCGCGCACGCGGAGGCGCTGACGCGCCTGAACACCGAAGGCCGCACGGAAGTACGCGTCGACGCGCTCTGCGACGTCTGCGGGCCGCGGCTCGAAGCGGCGAAGAAAAAGGTCGACGCGGCGCAGGGCAGCGACACGCCCACCTACGGCGACCACCTCGAGCTGCTGAAGCGGCCGGATCTGCACGGCGTGCTCATCGCGTCGCCCGAGCACTGGCATGCGCAGATGGCGGAGGACGCGATCGAGGCGGGCAAGGACGTCTACCTCGAGAAGCCGATGACGCTGCAACCTGAAGGACGCGCTGCGGCTGCAGAAAGTCGTCCGCGACAACCCCGACGCCATTGCTCATCGTCGGCACGCAGTTCGTCATGACGCCGCAGTACTATCGAGGCGGCACGTGATCTGATCGCCAAGGGAGCGATCGGCAAGCCGCGTCTGGAGCCAGACGAGCTATTGCCGGAACTCGAAGGACGGCGAGTGGCTCTACTACGAGATCGATCCGGCGTGGAAGCCCGGCGTGAACGCTCGACTGGAAGCGGTGGTGCGGTCCGCTCGGCAAGGCTGACTGGAGCCCGGAGGTCTTTGCGCGCTGGCGGCGCTACCGGAAGTACTCCACCGGCATCATCGGCGATCTGCTGGTGCACCACATGGCGCCGACGATCCTGGCGCTCGATGTCGGCTGGCCGGTTCGCGTCAGCGCGACCGGCGGCCATTACATCGACAAGAAGATGGAGAACCACGATCAGGTGAACCTGAACGGTTGAATTCGAGCACGAGCACACGATGATCGTCGCCGGCTCGACCTGCAACGAGCTCGGCATCGAGCGCGTCATTCGCGGCCACAAGGGCAATCTCTTCGTCGGCGGCAGGAACGCGATGCTGCGTCCCGAACGCATCTACGCCGACGAGATCGACGAACGCGAGATTGCCGCGCCGCCCGGGGCCGGCGCCAACGATCAGGACGAGCTGCGCGTCAGCTGGATCGAAGCGATTCGAAGCCGTCAGAAACATCCGAGCGACGTCGAGCTGGGAACGAAGGTGATGGTGATCGTGGATCTGGCCACGCGTTCGCTCTGGCAGGGATCGGCGTTCGAGTACGACCCGGTGAAGCGCAAGGTCAGCAAGGCGTGAACCCCGAACCGCTGCGGCTGGCGTGCGACGCCATGGGCACACGCTTCGAGCTGGTGCTCTTGGTCCCTTCGACTCGCTCCGCTCGCTCAGGGCAGGCCCGTGAACTTCTGGCCGCCGGCGAAGCGGCGCTCGAGGAGATCGGGCGCTGGCACCAGCTCCTGAACCGGTTCGCGCCCGACAGCCTGGTCTCGCACATCAATCGCACCGCCGCGTTCCGGCCTGTCAGGCTCGAGCGCGACACCTTCGCGCTGTTCAGGACAGCTCTCGAGGTCTGGCGCGCATCGCAGGGCGCATTCGACATCACCGTCGCTCCGCTCATGGCCGACAACGGCTTCGCCGACTCCAGTGTGCCGGCGCGCGGCGGGCGGATCGGGTCCGACGCGCTCGTCCTCGACGAGCGTGACTGGACGATCCGCTTCAAAGAGGCTGGAACGTCGCTCGACCTCGGCGGCATCGCCAAGGGACACGCGCTCGATTGCGCGAACGCGATACTGCGCGACGGCGGCGTCACCTCGGCCCTGCTGCACGGCGGCACCAGCAGCGTCATCGCGATCGGCACGCCGCCGGACGACTCCGGGTGGCGCGTGGCGATCGGCTCCGCGGTCGACGCGCCGGTCGTCATGATCAGGGACGAGGCGCTCTCCGTTTCCGATGCAGCCAGTCAGACCTCCCTCACCGGCCGCCATCACATCGTCGACCCGTTGCTGCAGCTACCGGCGCAGGACCGAGGCGCGGTGGCAGTGACCGGAGCATCGGCCGCGGTGGCCGAGGCCTGGTCGACGGCGCTCGTGGTCCTCGGTCGTGTGCCGCTTGCGTTTCCGGCCGGTTATCAATGCGTCGGCCACCTGGTATCCGCATGAAGAAACAGGGGCCGGGGGCCAGGGGCCAGGGACCGGGAGGCGTGGGCCGGGGGCCGGGAAAGACCGACCGCCGCACGTTTATTGCCCACACCGCGGGGGCATTCGCGGGGCTCGCGATCGTGCCGGAATCGTACGAGCTGTTCCCTGCTATCCAGGGCGGGCCGCTGCGCGTGGGGATCGTCGGCACCGGACGCCAGGGGCGCGCGATCGTCACCGAACTGCAGAAGATCGATCAGGTGCAGATCGCCGCGCTGTGCGACACGTCGGCCGCGCGGCTCAAGACCGCCGCCGAGCGCGTGAAGGATGCCACCACCTACCCCGATCATGGCGCGATGCTCGCCGCCGGCTCCGACATCAAGGCAGTCATCATCGCCACGCCGACGCACACGCATCGCGGCATCGTGCTGGACTGCCTCAAGGAGGGCCGTCACGTCTTCTGCGAAGCGCCGGTTGCCGCGACGGTCGAAGATTGCCGGGCGCTGATCGAGGCCGCGTCTTCGGCGAAGAGCGTCGCCCAGGCAGGATTTCAGGGGCGATCGAATCCGACTTACCGCCGGGCGCAGCCGCTCGTCGATGCCGAGCTTCGGCAGCTCATCTCCGTCCGCGCGCAGCATCACCGCAAGACGAGCTGGCGCTTTCCGGCGCCGGACGCCGCCGCGGAGCGCGAAGTCAACTGGCGCCTGGACCCCGCAGTCTCCACCGGCCTCGCCGGCGAGATCGGCGCGCAGCAGTTCGACGTCGCGCAGTGGTTCCGCGGCGGACGCTATCCCGTTCGGGCGCTCGGGCGCGGCGCGGTTCGCGTCCACAAGGACGGCCGCACGGTCGCGGACTCGATCGAGGTCGATCTGATCTGGGAAGACGACGTGGCGCTGCGCTATCAGGCCACGCTGGCGAATTTGTACGGCGGGCAGCACGAGCTGTTCGTCGGGGCACAGGGCACGATCCGCCTCGCCTGGACGCACAGCTGGCTGTTCAAGGAAGCCGACTCGCCGACGCAGGGCTGGGAGGTGTATGCCACGCGTCAGGAGTTCTTCGGCCAGGAAGGGATCGTCCTCGTGGCCGACGCGACCAAGCTGGCCGCGCAGGGCGCGCTGAAGTCAGGCGCCGGGCTGCCGCACCCGTCCTTGTACTACGCGCTCGTCGATTTCGTTCGCAGCGTTATCGAAGGCATGCCGGTGCGGTGCTCGCTGCAGGAAGGCGCACGCGCGACGATCGTCGGGATCCTGGCGAACCAGGCGGTCGTCAGCGGCCAGCCGGTGACGATCCCGTCCATGAGCGCGTAGGCGTCCCGCGTGCCGCCTCGGCCCTTCGCGATTGTGGCGGGGCATGGCTTTTAGGCCGCCAGATTGGATCCTCAATGACCACACCCGAAATCCTCTCCGTCCTCAAGAAAGCCGGCAAACCCCAGACCGCCGCGATCTACAAACACTACGGCACCGGCGACAACGTGTTCGGCACCGTGACGTCGGAGATCGGCAAGCTCCAGAAGAAGATCAAAGTTGATCGACGTCCAGCTTTCTGGGGTTCGAGAGCATCACCATGCTGCTCCATGCCCAGGGGCCGCCGGACAGCCGGTCGACAACGGCGTTGCCGCGGAGCGTCGCCGAATTCGCCAGCTTCATGACGACTGGGTCGTTCCGTTTCCAAGCCTTTCAACCGGGGGTGAACCCGCCATTCCTCGAGTTGTCGCACGAGATCCTTGGTCGTGCGCAGCTCGCCGACGCGCCGACGCCAACTCCGGAGCCGGCGACTGGCGTGCTGATGCTGGTCGGGGCTGTTGGAACCTTGCTCCGGGCCCGACGGCGGAGCTGAGGCGGTCGGCGGCGCGGCCGGCTGCGGGGCGTGGGGTCAGCGCCCCACCAGAATCAGCACGCCTGCAATCAGCGCAAGCACCGCCATCACGACACCCGGCAACGGTAACGCAACGAGTCCTGCCAGCCCGGTGAGAATGAGCCAAACTGACAGGAGCAGCATTCCCGCACTTCGCGTCACCATCACTGCCATGTCGTCCCTCCTGAAAAGAGCGGCAATCATACTGCTGATTCTAGTAGTCGTCCTCGCGGATCACTCATGAAGAGGCCGCGAGCTGGGTCGCTCGCACGCTCATTCGAAGTGACTCGCGCCCGTTGTCTTCCGTGATCACTCGCGGGTGCGAGGGCTCGGCGATGAACGCGAGCTGATCGGCGAGCATGGCGCGCAGCAGATCGCCATAGACGGTCATCTTCGTTGCCGGCGCCGACGTCAGCGTGATGCGCTGATAGGCGTCGTATGTCTTGTGACGCGCATGGAGCGTCCGCTCAGACGGGGCGTAGAGCTGCTCCACGTCGATCCGCGCACCAGGAAAGATCGATGCGAGCGTCCGGGTCGCTGCCTCGTCGAGAGCGGTGCGCACGACGGCCTGCGTCGGGATCCACTCGCGCAGCGTCACGTCTCCGCGCTCGAAGAGGAGGCGGAGTTCCTGACGGTCCATCCGGCCCGCTTGCGTAAAGCCGTGGTAGAACGTCACCGGCACGTCGCCGTAGCGAGCGGTGCAGTAGACCTGCTCCTCGATCCCCGATCCGGGACGCAGCACGCGCCCCGCCGATTCGACGCGGCCGCTGCCGAGCCACCCCGCAAACATGTCGAAAAAATGCACCCCGTGCTCGATAAAGATCCCGCCGCTCTTGGTCGGGTCCCAGAACCAATGGTCCGGCGCAAGCCCCTCGTCGCACGCATAGTTCTCGAAGGTTCCGCGCAGCACGTCGCCGAGTAGCTTCGAGTCCACAAGCGCCTTGATCTGCCCGAACAGTGGGTTGTAGCGCTGCATCAAGTTGGTGACCAGCAGGAGCCGCCTGTCTCGGGCAAGAGACACGAGCTCGTCGGCCTGCTCCGTCGTGACAGCGAGAGGCTTCTCGACGATGACGTGCTTACCGGCGCGAAGCGCATCTCGGGCTTGCTCGTGGTGGAGAAAGGGCGGTGTGGCGATATAGACGAGCTGCACGTCGGGCCGCGCGAACAGCACCTCCGCGCGTTGCACGTCCGCAAGACCGAACCGTCTGGCGCAGGCGAGCGAGGCTTCGCGATGGGTGCCGGCGATGCACCGCAGCGCGGCCCCAGGCACCTGCGCGAACTGCTGTGCCGCGAACATGGCGAAGCCGCCGAAGCCGAGAATGCCGATGCCGATCGTTGCCATGGGGTATGCACTCCAGAGGTCTCCACCCCGAAACTCTCGGAAAGGCAGAGCTGCGCTGGCGACCAATACCTATTCTTCCATCAGTCGGCGTGCCAGTCGTTCGACTCGCTCCGTGAGGGGCAGGCCGTGACCTTCCAGACCGGGCAGGGCCATTGGCGCCCTCCCACGAAATGGTGTGCCTGCACTCGATGGATCAGCGAAACTGGCGCGCTCGGATTCTGATTGAGTAGGCCCGCGTCGCAAACGGGCCAGCTGGGTCACCCAACATCGGCAGGCGGATCTCAACTGTCTCCGCTTCTACTTATCTGGGGTTACGCGGCTGGCGCCGCGGCGCCCGCCGCTGGCCATCGCTGGACCTGGTACGCTGGAAAGGCGATAGGGTCGCCATGCCTCCATAAGGCGGCCGAGGCAAATTCCCTTACAGATGTGCGGAATCGCGGGATTCGTCAACCTGGATGGCGCCCCGGCCGACGTCGGCGTGCTCGGGGCGATGACGGACATGATTCGTCATCGCGGCCCAGACGATCGCGGAACACTCTGCCTGTCGCTGCGCGGCGGCATCCCTGACACCGCGCTGGGTTTCCACCGGCTGACGATCCTCGACCTTTCGGCCCGTGGACACCAGCCGATGACGAGCCCCGACGGCTCGACCGCACTGCTCTTCAACGGCGCGATCCACGACGCGTTCAACTACAAAGCCGAGCTCGAGCGCGACGGCTACCGTTTCCGCACTGGCACCGACACCGAGGTCATCCTCGCGCTCTACGAGCGCAGCGGGCTCGAGCGAATGCTCGAACGGCTCAATGGCATGTTTGCCATCGTGATTGCGGACACGCGCCACGGCGTCGTCCATCTCGTCCGCGATCGTGTCGGCATCAAGCCGTTGTACTGGGCACAGTGCGGAACGACCGTGCTGTTTGCGTCAGAAGCGAAGGCGTTTCTGGCGCATCCAGCGTTCCGCGCCGAGATCGATCCGGCCGAGGTCGATGAGCTGCTGGCATTCCGCTATGTTGCAGGCGAGGCCTCGCTCCTCAAAGGCGTGCGCCACGTCCTCCCAGGCCATCGCCTCACGATCACGCCGGATGGTGTCAGGGAGGCGCGCTATTGGAGCATCCCCGACCGCCCCGAGAAGCTGCGCCTGTCACGGGAAGACGCGGTCGATCATCTCGACCTTCTGCTGCGTTGCAGCGTGCAATCGCAATTGCGGAGCGACGTGAACGTGGGGTGCCAGTTGTCCGGTGGCGTCGACTCGTCGCTGGTCACCGTGCTGGCGCGTTCACATCACCGTGCTGATCTGAGCGCCTTCTCGATTGTCTTCGACGAGCCGCAGTTCTCGGAAGAGCGATGGATCCTGGCGGCGGCGGCCAGGGCGCGCGCCGACAGCCATCGTTTCGTGTTCGATGAGGCCGCCTTCATCGGCGCGCTGGATGCCGCCAGCTGGCACATGGATCAGCCGATCAGCCATCCCAACTCGCTGGCCCTGTGGTTGCTGGCTCGACGTTCGCGCGAGCATGTCACGGTGCTGCTGAGCGGCGAAGGCGCCGACGAACTATTCGGCGGCTACGCGCGCTTCTCCGACGCCCAGGCGGCGGCCAACGGCTCGGGCCGGCCGCGTGTGCACGATCTGGTCGACACATTCATTCGAGCGTCGCTGTTTCATTCCGAAGCCCGTCTCTGGAAGCTGCGACCCACGGCGAATCTGCGGCCGGCGATCGAAAAACGCCGCTCCCTGTTTGAGGAGGGCCACGGCGACCATCTCTCGAATTGCCTGCGCTACGAAATACGGACGCATCTCGTCGACTTGCTGGTGCGCCAGGACAAGATGGCGATGGCGCATGGCGTCGAGAACCGGGTGCCGTTTCTCGACCGGCAGGTGATCGAATTCGCCCGCGCCCTGCCGGCCGAACACCTGGTGGGGCCGTCGTTGCCGATCGGCGTCCCAGCGACCAAAATCGTGGTCAAGGAGCTCGCACGGCGCAGCTTCGACGAGGCGTTCGTCTACCGCCGCAAGTCCGCATTCAATCTACCGCTGGCGCAGTACTTCCGGAGCGGCCCGTTCGTGGCGTTGATGGAGGACCGTCTGTTGCCGGGCATGGCGTCGCGCGGGCTCGTCGACGTCAGTGTCGTTCGCCGATGGTGGCGTCGCGCCCTGTCGGCGCCGTCCACCACCGAAGGATTCTGGATCCCGGTGGCGCTCGAGTTGTGGGCGGAGCAATTCATCGACGGACGCGGTATTCGTTCACCGAGCCCGCTTGGGTCTACGAGATAGCTTCTCGTCTTCGACCTCTCTTTTGATCAATCGGTATCGCGCATTCGGCCCTTCAGCGACCTTACCAAGCTGGTGCTCCGCTTCGAACCAGTCGTCGCGGTCATGCCCATGGCCGGCGCCACGAGCTTGCCAGATCTCGTAGGCGCGATCCTGTACTTCTTCATCAAAGGCGAACGCCAGATGATGTCTTTCGAAGTGCTCGAACCATTCGTCCCAGGTGATTGGGCGAAAACGCGCTGCCCCGGGAAAATTGAAGCGAACTCCGGCGCCCCCGTCGTTGACCGCGACCGTCCCTGGACCTGATACGGTCGCTTCGCCGGTCGCTGGTTCAGCGCTGTGACGCGCGGCCCATCGGCGGATTAGTTCGTGATCGGTTGTAATCAGAGCCCTGGCATCGGACGGCGGTCGCAGCCTGTCCGCCGCTTCAGTCGAGAACCCGCGTGAGCGCGATGAAAAGGGATGAGGAGTGTGCGTCTCGTTGGTCATGTCTAGCGACTAGCAATCATGGTACCGAGACATCCTCCCGTTCAGGTCGAGTCGAAGGCGAGGAAAGTACGCTAGAGCTCCGTCAGCGAAGCTGGCGCGCTCGGATTCTGATTGAGTAGGACCGCTTCGCAAACGGGCCAGCTTGGTCACCCAACATCGGCAGGCGGATCTCAACTGTCTCAGCCGGCTTCACTTGGATGTCCGACTTAACGGATCGCTGCGGGCCACTGACGTTGGGAGAGGCCGGAGCCCATCTGCTACGTGTCTCGACTGAGATTGCAATGACGTTGCTCTCGAGCCGGGAAACGAGAGTGCCGTAAATATCGAGCGTGACGTTCGCATCGACGATGCTGTCGAAATAGAACGGGGAGGGGCGATTGGGCAGACCCCGAACAGAGAGCGGTTGGCTCCGTTGCGCCTCACCGCCGTTCGAAAGGCGCTCGACCAGCCAAAGGTCGGCAACGACAACTCGGCGCTCATCCTCCTCCCAGGGATAGTTGTCGACCGATACTCGGATCGACGACGCGCCCCCACACGAGTATCGGTGGATATTTCGCAGCGTGTATACCAGCCACGACTCGCCCGGACGGAGCGTCAACTCAATTTCATCAGGTCGCGGAAAGGCGTCACTGAACTCCAGAGACATCCGATCGCCTTGCATCTGGCCTGCGGCCATCTGCCACCGCAATCGGAACGTGACGGCGTCGCCAACCACACGCATCGGCGTCACGTCTATTCTCCAGGCGGCAGTCGCGTGGTCACGAAGAGATCCATCAGAGCTGACCGAGAACGCGTCACAGGACTCACCAACCGAGAACGTACTGGTCACACGCTTCCCAATGGCAACGGGCCCCGTGCTGAACCACACTCCGACCGGCTTTTCACCGCCGTCGGTATTCGACGTGTACGCACCGAGCCGAACTTGCAGATCGGTGGGCGTCTGCGCATGCGCCAGGCCCGCCGAAAGATGGGCGATCAGCAGACACCACGGAATGATTCTCATCGCATCCTCCCGGGAAGCACTTCCTGCCAGGCTGCTGGAGCATCGGCGACTCGTGTCGCAGGCGGTGCTTCGGAGGGGGCGACTCCGTCGCGCTGACCAACGAAGTAGCCTCCCGCGAGAGCAACGACTACCGCGGCTGCAGCGACGAGTGCTTTCAGTGGCGCGCGTCTGCGCTGTTGCTCAAGAGGAGCCGGTGCGTGGTGCGCTTGTGGCTGCACCAAATGACGCAGCGCCAGAAAGTCGAGAAGAAGAGCGCGGCCGGCCGGCTCGCTCAGTGCTTCCGCCAGCCGCCTCGGATCGAATGGTTCGTCGTCCAGAAAAGCCGAAATCACTTCTTGTGTGTCGGTCATGTTCACATCTCAGGGCTCGCGGCCAGAGTGCCGCATCGGAATCGTTCGTCTGGTGGCAATGGGCGCCGCCAACTGGGCTCGCAGCTCCAGGCGAGCACGGTGAATACGAGATCGGACGGCGTCAGGTGTTAGTCCACAGGCTCCCGCGATCTCCTGATAACCAAGTCCCGCCATCTCCCGCATCAGAAATACGTCGCGGTCGAGCTCGTCCAACGTAGCGAGGGCCCGGGTGACAGCGAAATCAACGTCCTGGGTCGGAGGGACTGAATCTTCGTCCACGAGGGCGACTGGATTCGGCCGCCGAATACGCTTGCGGTAGTGATCGAGTGCCAGATTTCTGGCGATTGAAAAAAGCCAGGCTGTGGCTTCGCGATCCCCAGAGGTCGGCACCGCTGTCCGGCTCACCCTCAGGAAGACGTCTTGCGTCAGATCGCGCGCGGTGTCTGTCTGGCCGACCGCCCGGCGGAAGTACCTGAACAGGCGATGTTGGTTCGCAACGAACAGCGCTTCAGGATCGACCGTCATGCCTCACTACTGGTAAGAACGCGCCGCAAGGCTGATCCTCTCGGGCCAGCAGCGTCTGTGTCTACGGATCCATCCGTGCAGCTCCACAACCCGGTACCTGGCACAGGCTAACGCTTTTGTTTATCTTGGGTTACGAGATCTTCGGCCGTTCGGGAGCGACAAAGCCGCACTGGCGACCAATACCTGATATACTCTGGGCTCGTCTACACGCCGCTTCTACGCTGAGCCTGAACTGCATTTCGCCTCGCCCACCCGCCCGGGGGGGTGCACGAACTCCTTCTGGACCACGCAGACGAATCGGAGGCACTGGCGCGGGATTCTCCGTGCCTCGGCCCGATTGGCGTTTTACAGTTCAGATGAACTGGGAGTTTCACATGTCATCCAAGGGCACCATCAAGCGTATCGTCTCGGAAAAGGGCTTCGGCTTCGTGGCCGACGAGTCAGGTCAGGAGTACTTTTTCCATCAGTCGGCGTGCCAGTCGTTCGACTCACTCCGTGAGGGACAGGCCGTGACGTTCCAGACCGGGCAGGGCCCCAAGGGTCCGCGCGCCGAGAACGTCCGGGAAGCCTAGGCTCCTCAGCACCATTTCGTGGGAGGGCGCCCTGGCGTCCTCCTCGAATCTGGCCTTTACTGCCTCGCCTGCCTCGCGCGGATCCACGCATCGATCCGCGTCTCGAGCAAACCAAGCGGCACCGCGCCTTCGGCCTGAATCGTGTCGTGGAAGGCGCGGATGTCGAAGCGCGAGCCGAGTGCCTTTTCCGCCTTCGCGCGCAGCTGGCGGATCCGCAGCTCTCCAATCTTGTAGCCGAGCGCCTGACCCGGCCACGCGATGTAGCGGTCGATCTCGACGGTGATGTCCTGCTCGGTCTTTGCCGAGTTCTCGCGAAAGAACTCGATCGACCGCTCCCGCGACCACCCGAACGAGTGCATGCCGGTGTCGACAACCAGACGCACCGCGCGCCACATCTGATACGTGAGCTGGCCGAACTTCGAGTACGGGCTCGTGTAGAACCCCATGTCCTCACCGAGGAGCTCCGAGTAGAGCGCCCACCCTTCGACATACGCCGTGTACGACCCCTGCTTGCGGAACTCGGGCATGTTGTGGAGCTCCTGGGCCAGCGCAATCTGCAGGTGATGCCCCGGAACCGCCTCGTGAAGCGTCAGCGCCTCCATCTCCCACTTCGGACGGGAATCGAGCTTGTAGGTGTTGACGTACATGTTGCCGGCGCGTCCGGCAGCCGGCGAGCCGGGCTCGTAGTAGGCGGTCGTCTGCGCCGGCGCGATCGCGTCGGGCACCTGCCGGACGCCGTAGGTCAGCCGCGGAAGCATCCCGAACAGGCGCGACAGCTCCGGATCCGCTCGCTTCGCGATATCGCGGTACTCGGTGACCAGCGCGTCCGCCGTCGTGAAGTAGAACTGCGGATCGGTCCGAAGGAACTGCGTGAACTCGGCGAACGTGCCCTTGAAGCCGGACGCGGCGATCACCTTGTCCATCTCGCCGCGAATCCTCTTCACCTCGTCGAGGCCGATCTGGTGAATCTCCTTCGGCGTCAGCGCCGTCGTCGTGTGCCAGGCGACGTTGTAGCGATACAGCGCGTCGCCTTTGGGGATTTCGGTGATCGGAATGGCCTCGCGGCACTTCGACAGGTAGGTCTTCTCCAGGAAATCCTTCAAGCGGGTGAACGCCGGCGCGACGTGTTTCGAGTACGCCGCGCGGGCACGGGCGGTCAGGCGATCGCGGTCCGCTTGCGCGATTGACGCCGGAAAGCGATCGAACGCGTCGAGCAACGGCGACGCGTCGGGATCGCTGGCGATCTGGCCCTGGACCTGATCCGGCACGCCGCGCATCACGACACGCGGCTGGGTGATTCCGGCCGCCAGCCCGCGTTCCATCAGCGCGATCGTCTGGTCGACGAGCGGTGAAACCGCTTCGAGCCTCGCGATGATCGTCTCGTAGTCCTTGACGGTGTCGCTGCGCATGATCGCGACGATGCGCGGCACGTCCTGCTGAATGCCCCCGAGCTGATTGACAGGCATCAACAGGTGGGTCGGCACTACCGAGCGGATCGGCAGCGCGTCGTAGTGAAGGTCGAGCCCCTGGACGGCGCTCTCGAGCAGCTCGCGGTAGAGGTCGTAGCTGACCTGGTCCGCGGCGTTCAGGGTGTTCCGGCTCATTGCCGCGAGGTTCCTGGCACTGGTCCGGAGATACGCCGCCCTCGCGTCGATCGCGGCGGGGCTGTAGTCGGTCCAGCGCGCGTCGTATTCGGTGCGTCCAAGCTGGGTCGCGAACTCGGGGTACTGGGCGACCCAGTAATTCCAGTCGGACTCGAGCTGCTTGTGAAACTGCGTGGTCGCGGTGTTCGTCTGCGTCGGCGCCGCCATCAGGACTCCCCAAAACACGAGGCTCAAACTGAACATGTCAACTCCCAGCGCCGAACGCCGAGCTCCTAAAGTCCCTGCTTGATGTACCGCCTTACGGCGGCGACCGCACGGTCGACATCCGATTGCAGGTTGTAGAAATGCGGCGAGAAGCGGATGCCGGGGCGATCGGTGCCGCCGCGCGTCGCGCAGGCGATCCTGTCCCGCTCGTAGAGCGCCTGGTGCAACTTGCGAATATCAAGGCTGCCGGGCTGGAACGACACGATCCCCGCGGATCGTCCCGGATCGCGATGCGTCCAGATGGTGACGCCTTCGATCGGCTTCAGCCCTTCCATCAGCATCTGGGCCAGCTCTCTGGCGCGCGCTTCGATCGCGGGACGGCCGATCTGCGTTTGCAGCGCCAGCGCCTCGCCGAACCCGACGATCGCCGGCTCGTCCCGCTGCCCGAAGGCTTCCATCGTGCGCGAGATGCCGACTTCGCCTGGATACAGGCTGACGATGCTCGGCTTGATGCGGTCGTGGACGCGGGCGTTGACGTAGAGGAGGCCGCATTCCTTCGGGCCGCACGGCCACTTGTGCGCGCTGCCGGTGAAGAAGTCCGGCTTCATGTCCGAGAGGTCGACGTCGAGGGCGCCGAACGACTGGGCGCCGTCGACGATCGACAACGCGCCGTGCTCGCGCGCGAGCGCGCAGATCTCCCGCACCGGCATCAGGTCGCCGACCGATGCGGTCACGTGCGTGAGGGCGACGACGCGGGTCCGCGGCGTCAGTTCGCGCTTGAACGCCTCGATGTAATGTTCGGCCCCCGGATGCGGGCTGACCTGCTGAACGATGCGGACCGTGAATCCAAACCGCTCGGCTTTCTGCCGCCAGGCATTGTGGTTGCTGGGATGGTTGTCGGCGAAGATCACGACCTCGTCGCCGCTCTTCAGATCCAGGCCGCTCGAGACGAAGTTGTTCGATTCACTGGTATTCCTGGTGATGACGATCTCTTCCGGCGTGACGCGCAGCGTCGCCGCCAGCGCACGGCGGGCGCCCTCGCGACCCTCGCGGGTTTTCTGGCGGTTCTGTGGCGATGGATCGCGATCGACGGATCGGGTCGATTCGAAGTAGCTGTCGAGCACCCGCGCCGGGGATGGACAGAGGTTCGCGGCATTGAGGCACGCGTATCCCTGCGGCATCACAAAGCCGTCACGAATGCCGGTCCAGTATTTCTCGTCGGCGGCGGCGGGCGCCGCGGCGACAGCGGCCTCAGCCCAGGCGTGCGGCCGCAGCGCAAAGAGCGCCGCCGATCCTCCCGCGGCAAACACGCGCGCGAACTCGCGACGGCTGGGATGACGAGGTGTATCAGACGGCATGTGTTCTCCTTGTCGACTTCGAGTTCACGGTGTTCGAGGGAGAGGAGATTGCGGAGATCACGGAGGTGGCCTGTGGCCCGCCCGCCTTCGGCGGGCCGGACGAATCGGACCAGACCGGGGAATACAAGTGGCCGACGGGATCAGAGTCACTTGTATTCGCCGGTCTGGTCCAGTTCGTGCCGCGCGAAGCGCGGCGCCACAGGCCACTCATGTCACGCTGAATTGGTTTTCAACTCCGTGCGTCCTCCGTGACTCCGTGGCTCCGTGGTGAAATCTCCCCGCTCTCCGTCGCCTCCTCATCCTCAAATACCGTGACCTCTTACGACCGCTTCACAAATCGTATATCCCTCACGCGACCCGCATCGACGGTCAGTGCCACGACCTTCGTGCCCTCTCGCTCGAACCTGACGGTCATGCCACGGAAACGGAAATCGCCGCTGCTGCCGGGCTGCAGCTCCGCGGCCTCGCGATCCGAGTCGCGCTGCAGCATCAGCACGCCATCGCGCGTGGTGACCGTGAACGTCGCGTCGGCCTCGTCGCTGTAATACGTACCGGTGAAGTCGGACGGCGAGCTGACCGCCGCGGCACGCGTCGCGCCGTCGGTGCCGCCACGTCCTGCACGTCCGCCGCCGGCGGGAGCGCCCTGCGCGGCTGGTGCGCCGCTCGTGGGAGCGGACTCAGTGAAGCTGCTGGTCAGCGTGCGATCCGCGACCTGACGGAGCAGTCCTCCCGGGTTGCTCGTGCTCAGGTTGCAGAGGGCGGCCAGGCTGTAGTGCGCGTCGGGAAAGCGCATCAGGTGCGCACGATAGCCGCCGAGCGAGCCGCTGTGCTCGACCAGCCGAGCGCCGCGGTATCTGCCAACCTGCAAGCCCCACGCGTAGTTGAGCATCGAGCCGTCGTTCAACTTCCCGGGCGTCTGAACCATCTCGATCAATTCCCGCCCGCCCACGCGCGCGGTGTAGAAGTTCTCGTCCCAGTTGTGCAGGTCGCGAACGCTCGAGAAGACACCGCCTGCGCCCGCCCGCTCGTTGTTCGGCGTGTCGAGCACGACGTCGTCGCCCTGACGTGTGAACGCGAATGCCCTGTTCTTTACGAGGCGGGTCTCGTCGGTGTGGTAATGCGTGACCTTCATGTCGAGCGGCTCGAAGATCCTCTTCGCGGCGAACTGCGCGAACGGTGTCTTCGTCGCGCGCCCGACGATGGTCGCGAGCAGGGTGTAACCCGTGTTCGAGTAGAGGTATTCGGATCCGGGCTCGAAGTTCAGCTTCTTCTGCCGCGCCGTGATGCGCAGCACCGTCGCGTTGTCGAACGCCTCGTCACCCCTGCGCCCGGCAATCGACAGGAGGGTGTTGTAATCGCGCAACCCGCTCGTGTGGTGAAGCAGGTGCCGGACGGTAATCTTTGACGTGTATTCAGGCAGCTCCGGCAGATGCTTGCGAATGGGGTCGTCGGCCGAGAGCCGTCCGTCCTTGATCGCCAGCGCCGCGGCAAACGCGGTGAACTGCTTCGATACAGATCCCAGATAGAAGACCGATGCAGGCGTGATCGGAAGGTCGTGCTCGAGGCTCGCGAGTCCATAGCCGCGCTCGTAGGTGATCTTGCCGTCCTTGTAGACCGCCACCGCGCACCCCGGCGAGCCCGGCCGTGTGAACGGCTCGAAGACGGCGTCGACGGCCTCGTTCCCCGAGGCAGCCGGACTCGAGCCGGCCGACAGAACGGCCCCAAGGCCCGCCGCGCAGACCAGCGCAAGCGCCATGCGCGCAAATCGTTGCATCGCTGCCCTCCGTGTCGGCTGATTATGCCCCAGCACGTAGCACGTCGCACGTGACAAGCAGCACGTCGCACGCCGCACGTACAGCACGTAGCACGTAGCACGTCGCACATGTCATACTTTGGCCTTCAGGACACATATGGGACCGCTCGCAGTCACGTTCACCGGCCTGCGCTTCGAGAACCCGTTCATGCTGGCGTCCGCGCCGCCGACCGAGTCGGAAACCAACATCCTGCGCGCGTTCGAAGCCGGCTGGGGCGGGGTCGTCACCAAGACGATCGGGCTGCACCCGGTCGCCAACGTCGCCGGCCCGCGAACGAAGTTCACCCGCTATCATCCCGAAACGGGCGCGTTGTCGATGAACAAAGGGCGCGTCGGCGTCCTGCACTCCTCGTGGAACTGGGAGCTCATCTCCGACAAGACGCTCGACTGGTGGATCCCGCGCATCGAGCGCATCAAGAAGGCCTTTCCCGATCGCGTGCTGATCGCGTCGATCATGGCGGGCTCGGGGAACGATCGCGAGCTCGATCGCTGGCGCCAGCTCGCGACCGCGTGCCAGGACGCGGGCGCCGACGGCCTCGAGCTCAACCTGTCGTGCCCGCACATGGACCGGCCCGACATGGGATCGAACATCGGCAAGGATCAGGCGCTCTGCTCGATCGTGACGCAGGTCGTCAAGGAGTCGGCCCGGGTCCCCGTGTGGGCGAAGCTCACCCCCGCCACCGGCGACATCGTCGTCGAAGCCGGCGCCGTGTTCCGCGGCGCCGGCGATGCGATCGTGTCGTCGAACACGTTCCCCTCGGTTCCGCTCATCGATCCGGAGTCGCTCGAATTCGAGATGAACGTCGACGGCAGGGTGTCGAGCGGCGGGCTTGGCGGCCCGGCGATCCTGCCGCAGTCGCTCGCGCTGATGTCGCAGATGACCCGCGCATTTCCCGATCGAGCGTTCTCCGGCATCGGCGGCATTTCCGACTTCGGCCACGCGCTCAACTACTTCCTGCTCGGGTGCGGCACGGTGCAGGTGTGCACCGCGGCGATGCTCGACCACGCGATTGGACCAAACGTCATTGCGCGCCTCAAGAGCGGTTGTCAGGCATTTCTCGAACGGCACGCCGGGCGCGGCTGGAACACGCTCGAGGACTTCCGCGGCGCCATGCGCGATCGCGTGGTCGCGCACTCGCAGATCCGGCGTCCCGATACCGCCGACTACCGCGGCGGCTACGACGCGCAGGAAGGGTATTCGAGCGCCATCACAAAAGAATGACAACGACACTCGTCCGGAACGGGACCATCATCACCGCCTCCGATCGCTACGAGGCGGACCTCTACATCGACAAAGGCGTGATCACCACGATCGGCCGCGGCCTGCCGCTGGCGGCCGACACCGTCGTCGATGCGTCCGGCTGCCTGGTGATGCCGGGCGGCGTCGACGTCCATACCCACCTCGACATGCCCTTCGGCGGCACGCGATCCGCTGACGATTTCGAATCCGGCACGGTCGCCGCCGCGCATGGCGGCACCACGACGCTGATCGATTTCGCAATCCAGGACTTCGGCAGTGGACTCAATCCTGCGCTCGAGACGTGGATGGGCCGCGCCGAAGGCAAGTCCGTCATCGATTACGCGTTTCACATGATCGTCCGCGAGCTGACGGACCAGGTGTCGATCGACATGGATCGCATGGTCCGCCACGAGGGGGTCACGTCGTTCAAGCTCTTCATGGCCTACCCGGGCGTCTTCATGGTGGACGACGCGACGATCTTCAAGGCGATGTTGAAGACGCGCGAGAACGGCGGGCTGATCTGCATGCACGCCGAAAACGGCGGCGTGATCGACACGCTCGTGAAAGAGGCGCTGCGCAAAGGCGAACGCGCGCCCAAGTATCACGCGCTCACGCGTCCGACACGCGCCGAAGGCGAAGCGACCGGGCGCGCCATCGCGCTCTCGGAAATGGCCGGTGTGCCGATCTACATCGTCCACCTCTCGTGCGCCGATGCGCTCGAGAAGGTCAAGCAGGCGCGCGACATGGGGCTGCCGGCGTATGCCGAGACCTGTCCGCAGTATCTGTTCCTGTCGTACGACGATTACGAACGCGAAGGGTTCGAAGGCGCGAAGTTCGTGATGTCGCCGCCGCTCCGGGAGAAGTGGCACCAGGATGTGCTGTGGAAAGGCATCCTCAAGAACGATCTGCAGGTCGTCTCGACCGACCACTGCCCGTTCTGCATGAACGAGCCGCCGCAGAAGCAGCTCGGCGTCGACGATTTCTCGAAGATTCCGAACGGCGCGCCCGGGATCGAAACGCGCCTGATGCTCCTCTGGGACGGCGGTGTGCGCACCGGACGAATCGATCCGCACCGCTTCGTCGAGATCTGCTCGTCGAGCCCCGCCCGGATGTTCGGCCTCTGGCCGAAGAAGGGCACGATTGCCGTCGGATCCGACGGCGATCTCGTCGTCTGGAATCCGAATCGCACCGTGACGCTGTCCGCGAAAACGCACCACATGAAAGTCGACTACAACCCGTACGAAGGCCGCGTCGTGCAGGGCGCGCCGGCGAAGGTCGTGTCGCGCGGTGAAGTGATCGTGGACGACGGGAAGTTCGTCGGCAAGCGCGGCCGCGGGCAGTTCGTGAAGCGGCAGCCAGGCCCTCCACTCCTCGCGTAAGAGGATCCCGATGAGCAGCTCGTCCGGCGCGGACGTCATGCAGGAAATGCGGCAGGGACGAAGCGAGCTGTACGAGCTGACGACGCCGCCAGCCGATCCGCGGCTCTCGAACGCCGACCTCGCGCCGACGCGCATCGCCGATCGGACCTGGTCCACCTATCACATCGCCTCGCTCTGGGTCGGCCTGTCGGTCTGCATTCCCACCTACATGCTGGCGGCGAGCCTCGTGCAGGGCGGCATGAACTGGTGGCAGGCGGTCATGACGATCATGCTCGGCAACCTGATCGTCTGCGTGCCGATGGTGTTGATCGCGCATGCCGGCACCCGCTACGGCATCCCGTTTCCGGTGCTCGCGCGCGCCTCGTTCGGCGTTCGCGGATCGAACGTGCCCGCGCTGCTGCGCGCGGTGGTCGCGTGCGGATGGTTCGGCATCCAGACGTGGATTGGCGGGCAGGCAATCTACACGATGCTGAAGGTGGCGATCCCCGGCTGGGAGCCGCCCTTCGCTCAGGCACTTGGGTTCGGCATCTTCTGGGCCTGGAACATGTACATCGTCGTGCGCGGCAGCGACTCGATCAAGGCGCTCGAGGCCTACGCGGCGCCGTTCCTGATCGTCTCCGGCCTGGCGCTGCTCGGTTGGGCCGTCAATCGCGCCGGCGGTCTCGGACCGATCCTCGATCGGCCGAGCGCGTTCGCCACCACGGGAGACTTCCTGAAGTTCTTCGTCCCGTCGCTCACCGCGATGGTCGGCTTCTGGGCGACGCTGGCGCTCAACATTCCGGATCTGTCGCGCTACGCCAGAGATCAGCGCGCGCAGATCTGGGGGCAGTTCCTCGGACTGCCGACGACCATGACGCTGTTCGCGTTCATCGGCGTCGCCGTGACGTCGGCGTCGGCGGTGATTTTCGGCGAGCCGATCTGGGATCCGGTTCAGCTCCTCTCGCGGCTGCAGAATCCGATCGTCATCATCATCTCGCTGATCGCGTTGCTGGTGGCGACGATCACGACCAACGTCGCGGCCAACGTGGTCGCGCCGGCGAACGGCTTCGCGAACCTCTGGCCGTCGAAGATCGACTTCGCGCGCGGCGGGGTCATCACGGGCATCATCGGCATCGCGATCATGCCGTGGAAGCTGCTGGAGAATGCTGACCGCTACATCGGCTGGCTGATCGCCTACTCGGGCTTTCTCGGTCCGATTGCCGGCATTTTCATCGCCGATTACTGGGTCGTTCGGAAGGCCAGACTGTCGCTGCCAGATCTGTATTCTTCGGATGGTATCTACGGAACGTGGAACATAAAGGCGCTGATCGCGCTCGCCCTCGGCGTCGCAGTCGCGCTGGTCGGGCTGTTCGTGCCGGCACTTCGAGTCCTGTATGACTACGCCTGGTTCGCCGGCTTCGGGACGGCATTTGTGGCGTACATTGTCCTGGTGCGCGATACAGCCGGGAAGGGAACACAACCATGAGTATCGAGACATCCGTCGCAACCGCAGCTGGCCTGAAGACCGTCAACCACTGGATTGGCGGCAAGGCGTGGACGGGACCGGTGGAGCGGTGGGGTGATTTGTTCGATCCGGCGCACGGCGAGCGGCGCGGGCGGGTTGCGTTTGCCGATCCGGCGGTGATCGACGCCGCGGTGAACGCGGCGGCCGAGGCGGCACGCACCTGGGGCCGGACGTCGCTGGCGGCGCGGGCGCGGATCATGTTCGCGTTCCGCGACCTGGTCGACCGGCACAAGCGCGACATCGCGGAGATCCTGACGCGCGAGCACGGCAAGGTGCTGTCGGATGCGCTCGGCGAGGTGCAACGCGGGCTCGAGGTCATCGAGTTCGCCTGCGGACTGCCGCACCTGCTCAAGGGGGAGTTCTCCGAGAACGTCTCGACCGACGTCGACAGCTACTCGATCCGCCAGCCGCTCGGGGTCGTCGCCGGGATCACGCCGTTCAATTTCCCGGCGATGGTCCCGATGTGGATGTATCCGCTGGCGATCGCCTGCGGGAACACGTTCATCCTGAAGCCATCCGAGAAGGACCCATCGGCGTCGGTGTTCTGCGCCGACCTCTTCGCCAAGGCGGGATTGCCGCCGGGCGTGCTCAACGTCGTGCACGGCGACAAGGTGGCGGTCGACGCGATCCTGACGCACCCCGACATCCAGGCGGTCAGCTTCGTCGGGTCGACGCCGATCGCGCGCTACATCTACGAAACCGCGACCCGCGCCGGCAAGCGCGTGCAGGCGCTCGGCGGCGCGAAGAACCACATGCTGGTGCTGCCCGACGCCGATCTGGATCTCGCGGCGGACGCGGCGATCAGCGCCGCCTACGGCTCGACCGGCCAGCGGTGCATGGCGATCTCCGTGCTGGTCGCGGTCGGGAACGCCGGCGATCGCATGATGCCGCTGCTGCGGGATCGGCTGCGGCGTCTGAAGGTCTCTCCCGGGCTCGAACAGCACGCGGAGATGGGACCGCTCGTCACGCGGCAGCAGCTCGATCGCGTGGTTTCCTACATCGAGCAGGGCGAGGCCGCCGGCGCCGAACTGGTCGAGGATGGCCGCAACATCAGGATCGAAGGGCACGAGCAGGGATACTTCCTCGGCCCGTGCCTGTTCGACCACGTCACCAAGGACATGACCATTTATACGGACGAGATCTTCGGGCCGGTGCTCAGCGTCGTCCGGGCGCAGACCTACGACGAGGCGGTCTCGATGATCAACGCGAGTCCGTACGCGAACGGCGTCGCGATCTTCACGAACGACGGCGGGGCCGCCCGCCGCTTTCAGCACGAGATCCAGGTTGGCATGGTCGGGATCAACGTGCCGATCCCGGTGCCGATGGCCTACTTCTCGTTCGGCGGATGGAAGAGCTCGCTGTTCGGCGACGCCCACGTCTACGGGCGTGAAGGGATCCAGTTCTATACGCGCGGGAAAGTGGTAACCTCGCGGTGGCCGGATCCACGCCACCGCGGCGTGAACCTCGGATTCCCACAGATGCACTGACGCCGACCTCGATGCGGACACGGCCCACGATTCTCGCCGTCGTCATGGTTGCGACTGTAACTGCGCTGCCGCGCCTCGCGGCGCAGTCCGCCCAGCAGCCGGTCTTCCGATCCGGCGTCGACCTGGTCACCATCGACGTCACCGTCGTCGGCGAGGGCGGCCGGCCGCTCGACAACCTGGGGGCGGAACAGTTCGAAGTGAAGGTCGACGGCACGAAGCGGCGCATCGTGCGCGCGGTTTACGTGCAGAACAGGCCGCAGGCGGCAGCCGCGCAGCGCACCGTCGATCTCTCCTCCTATTTCTCGTCGAACGACGAGGTGCCGACCGGCCGGCTGCTGTTGATTGCCGTCGATCAGCAGCACATCCGGCGGGTCGAGGGCCTGGCGGCGCTGCGCGCGGCCGCCGATTTCGTCGATCAGCTCGACCCGGCGGATCGCGTCGCGGCGGCGCCGGTCAACCACGTCGGACCGCTTCAATTCACCAACGAACACGCGGGCGTCAAGAAGTACCTGCAGGGGCTCGCGGGCACCCAGACGTCGCTTCGTGGACAGTTCAATCTCGGCGTGACTGAGTCGCTGTCGATCGCCGACGGGCAGCGCACCTGGCTCGATCGGGTGGTCCTGCGCGAATGCGGGCAGCCGCTGTCGCGGTTCAACAATCAGGCGAGGATCGACGAAGCGGAAGGCTTGCGCGATCCATGTCCGGTCCAGGTCGAGCAGGAGAGCCGGGCGCTGGCCCAGGAGATCCGGGCGGATGCGCGCGCGTCGCTCAACCAGCTGCTCGGCCTGATCGCACGGCTGGCGGAGATCGACGAGCCCAAAACGCTCGTGCTCGTCTCGGAAGGGTTGATCGCCGAGCCGCAGATGATCGATCTCACGTCGCTCGGCGCCGCCGCTCAGGCAGCGCGCGTCACCATCTACGTGCTGCAGCTCGAGCAGCCGGTGTTCGACGCGGCGGAATCGATCGTCTCGCCGACGCTGTATCAGGATCTTCAAATGAAGATGGACGGCCTCGTGCGGCTGGCCGGCAGCGCGAAAGGCGCGCACTTCCGGCTGGTTGGCGCCGATCCGTACCCATTTCGGAGAATCCTTCGCGAGATGTCCGGCTACTACCTGCTCGCCTTCGAGGCTTCGGCCGCAGACCGCGACGGCCGGACGCGGCGCATCGATGTCTCGACCAACGCGCCGGGCGCCACCGTCCGCGCACGGCCGCTGTTCCGGAGCAGCGGCGCCGCGCCGAAAGACGGCGACGAAAGCCAGATCGTGCGCCTGCTTCGCAACCCGCGCATCGCGACGGAACTGCCGGTGCGCGCTACCGCTTATACGTTCCGTGATTCCGTGGACAGCAAGATGCGGGTCATTCTGGGCGCCGATGCCGACGGCGGAGCGTCGCAGCAGATGACGTTCGGGTACGTGCTGATTGACAGCGCCGGCGTGATCGCATCGAGCGGCAGCGACCCGGCGGTCGAAGGACGGTTCACGCAGGTGGTATCGCTCGCGCCCGGGCGCTACTCGCTGAAAGTGGCGGCCATCGATTCGACCGGCCGCCAGGGCAGCGTCGAGCGCGTCGTCGACGCACGGCTGATCGGCGCCGACGGAATCGGGCTCAGCGATCTGACGATTACCGACAGCGAGCCAGGCCAGGCGCTCCGTCCCGTCGTCGCCGGCACCAGCTCCGACACCGCGGGCGCGGTGCTCGAAATCTACGGCCCACCAGGCTGGAAGCCGCAGGGCGTCTCGGTCCGCGTGGAAGTCAAACCAGTAGAGGGGTCGTCACCGGGGCTGAGCGCTGCGGCGAGCCTTTCAGCCGTCGGCGCCAGCACCTTGCGCGCGCGGGCGGAGCTGAAGCTTCGGGATCTTCCTGCGGGCGCCTATGTCGCCACCGCGCACGTCACCATGCCCGGCGGCTCGGTCAGGCGGGTTGAAAGAGGTTTCCTTCGATAACTCCCAAGAAAGCCAACTCCCAAAGGAAACCTAACTCCCAAGAGACTCCCAAAACACCAACTCCCAACTACCCAGAGAATTGGGAGTTGGGAGTTGGTCTTTTTGGGACTTGTTTTTCCTAGAACTCGTATCTCAGCGCGAACTGCATGCAGCGGCCGGCCTGCGCGTCGCAGGTGGCCAGCGTGCTGTTGTAGCGTCCGAACCCGGAGCGGTCCGGCAGCATCGTCAGGCTGGCGACGTCGAACTTGGTCGAGTTCAAGACGTTGAACGTGTCCCAGCGGAAGCGCAGCCGGTTGTCCGAGAACAGCCGGAACGCCTTGGTCACGCTGATGTCGAGGTTGAAGTAGCCGTCGCCGCGGAAGATGTTGCGGTCGCCGGCTTCACCTGGCAGCGAGAAGCGGAACTTCGTCAGGGCGTCCTCAGCATCTGCCCACGGCGCTCGGCCGGTTGTCCACGGCGTTGCGGATCGTGGCGGTTTCCGGAACGTCGTTCGGGTCGATCAGCGACGCGTTGCCCTGCAGGTTCCAGTTGGTCGGCCAGCAGGAACGGCAGTTCTGGACGCTGAACGGGAATCCGCTCGTCCACCGTGTCAGACCCGACACCGACCAGTCGCCGATGATCCCGTTGACGAACCCGTTGGCGTTGGTGGCGAAGCGTCGGCCCTGGCCGAACGGCATGTCCCAGATCCAGTTGAAGTTCACCTGATGCGTCACGTCGAAATCCGACCTGGCGTAGTTGATCTCCGGATCCCACGAGTTGATCAGGAACCCGCTGTAGCCGCCGGCGCCGAAGTTGCCGAACGCGCTGCCGCGCTCGACGTTCGATCCCATGTCCTCCGACTTCGACAGCGTGTAGTTGAGGTCGAACTGGATGCCGTCGGAATAGCGCTTGCGCAGCGTGAGGATCATCGCGTGGTAGTTCGATCGGCCGATCGAGCTCAGTGCCGCGACCGAGTCGTACTGCCGGTTGAAATACGAGAAGGGTCCAAACTTGCTGCAGGCCGGATCGCAGAACTGATCCAGCAGCCACAGCGACGTGATGTAGTCGGGCGAGTCGCGATTGAAGCGCCGCGCAATTGCCTGGGTGGCCGACAGGCCGGCGAAGGCCGTTCCGGCATCGGGGAACAGGTTCTCCCAGTACGGAATGTTCGCCAGCGACGGTGTAGGCGGAGTTCGCCGCACCCGCGGGGATGCCCGCCGCCTGCGTCGCGCGAATCAGCTGCTGCGCCGCGGTGAAGTAGTCCATGCCGGACCGCGTATCCACCAGGTTCAGCGGCATCGCCAGGTCGCGGCGAACGAGCAGGTCGCGGCCGAAGCGGCCGACGTAGCCGCCTTCAATCGCGAAGTTGCCCTTCAGCTCGCGGCCGATGACGAAATTCGCCATGTGGGCGGAGGGCGTCACCAGCGTGTCGTCGATGGTCGACGTGATGATGCCGGCCTCGATCGGCGGCGTCTGCGGGAAGCCTCCCGGAGGCGCCGTCGGCATCGTCGGCGGCATCGTCGTGTTGTTCACGAAACGCGCCCCGGGTATCGTCTCGTAGGGATCGCCGAACGGGCTGCTGATGGCTGGTCGACATGCCAAACGCGAAGCTCTGGTCGAAGTTCAGCGCGATACCCTGGCCGATGCGGTCGAACACCTTGGAGTAGCCGGCGCGGACGACCATCTTGTCGCCGCCGGTCAGCCACTGCTTGAAGCCCGACTCGCCGCGAGGCGTCCAGGCGACCGACAGCCGCGGGGCGAAGTTGTTCTTGTCCCACTCGTAAAAGCCTTTGCCGCCATTCTTCGGCCCCGCCAGGTCGAAGGTGATGATCGGATCGGTGTTCGACGGGATGCCAGCGAGACCGTTGGCTCCGCGCTGTGCGAAGAAGTCGCCCATCGCCACGGTGGGCGCCACCTGCTGGCCATTCACTTCGTACGGCGGCGCGTAGAGGCCATAGCGCACGCCGGCGGTCACCGTCAGGTTCTCGGCAATGCGCCAGCTGTCCTGCACGTAGAACTCGTATTCGTCGGTCGCGTACTTGCGTTCGATGGCCTGGCCGACCGGCAGCAGGTTGCCCTCGACGTCGTAGTTCGCCCGCAGGTTGGCCTGCGACAGGACCGCCGAGGACGTTCAGCCACGCGTCGGCATAACCGGCCGCGAAGGTGCTCGCCACCGCCGGGTACAGACGTGCAGCCTGGCGTGGTGCAGTTCGCGCCCCTGAGGCATGTAGGTGCGGCCGATGCCGGAGACCCAGGACGGGTTGACGGTTGCCGAGAGGAAGGAGCCGGAGTTGCGCGTGCTCGGGATGCGGGTAAACCGGAGGTTCGCGCCGGTCTTGAACGTGTGCTTTCCCTTCAGCCACGACAGATCGTTGACGAAGTTGTGCGTCGGCGTTTCCCGCGTGGTCGTCGCGCTCAGCGGATCGAGCTCGTCGATGAACCTGAAATCGGTGAAGTTGGCGTTCAGTGTGCCAATCGTCCCCGTGTCGATCGCGGTCATGCCATAACGGAAGCTGTTGACGAGGGTCGGGCTGATGACGACGTCATGACCAATCGCAAAGCCGAAGTTGTTGAACACGGTCTGCGTTGCCGGGTCTCCTCCAGGAAACTGCGGCGCGGCAGCGATGGTGTCGTCCTGATAGTTCAGTCGCACGAACAGGCTCTGCTTGTCGCTCATGCGCCAGTCGTAGCGGCCGATGAACGTGTTGAACTTGTTCTCGATCGGCGCGGCGAACCGGAAGTCCATGATGTTCTTGCCGTCCAGCCCGGGTTCGTTCGGCCCCGGGAACTGACTGAAGTACTGCGATGCCGCGGCGCTCGGCCCGATACCGAGTGGATCCAGCGTCGCAATCTGTGCGGGTGACAGCCCGAACCACCCCGGCTCGATGCTGTGCGAACCCCTGAACCCTTGCACCGACCCGCCAGGGCACGCGGCGGCCGAGGCGCACCGATACTGCAGCACGCCGTCGCGGAAGGAATTCGATGGCACGGCGCGAACGACCGGCGATTCGCTGTTCTCGCGCAGGGCCTCGAAATTGCCGAAGAAGAACATCCGGTTGCGCTTGATCGGGCCGCCGAACGATCCACCCCAGGTGTCCTTGTCGAGCTTCGGCGCCTTGCTCTCGGTTTCCGCCAGCACCTGCGACAGCTTCAGGAAGTACTCGTTGCTGGACGTGTCGGTCCGCCGCAGGAACCAGTAGGCGGAGCCGTCGAACCGGTTCGTTCCGCTGCGGGTGACCAGCGAGACCTGCGGGCCGCTCGAACGTCCCGCTTCCGCGCCGTAGTTGCTCGTGCTGACGCGGAACTCCTGCAGCGCCTCCTGCGTCACGCGGACGACTGACGTGTATGCGGCCTGCAGCTGCGGATCGTTCACGTCGACGCCGTCGAGCGTGACGTTCTGCTGGTCCGAACGCGCGCCGGCCACCGAGCCGTAGCGCGGGTCCACGGTGTTTGGATTCGTCGTTGGAATGAAGACGGCGCCGGGCTGAAGGCTGAGAAGGTGGACGACGTTGCGCGCTTCGACCGGCAGCCGGGAAATCGTTTCGCGGCTCAGCGTGTTGCCAATGCTCGCGTCGGTCGTATTGATGAGCGGCGTGGCCTCGGTGACCGTGATCGTCTCGTTGACACCGCCCAGGGCCAGCGGAGCATCGACTTGCGTCGTGCTGTCGACGCGCAGGGTGACCTTCTCGTGAACGTACGGGCTGAAGCTCGCCAATTCGAACTTCATCACGTACTCGCCGGGCGACAATCCGGGCATGCTGTACGTTCCGGTGTCGTTCGTGACCGTGCTGCGGACCGCACCGTTCGCAACATTCGTAATGGTGACCGTGGCACCAGGGAGGACGGCCCCCTGAGTGTCTTTGACTGTTCCGGTGACCGTAGCCGTGCCGGCTTGCGCCCACGCAAAACCGGGAAGGGCCAGCAGCGCGAAGGCCGCCAGCAGCAGGACAGAATTCCACCTACGTACAGAGACGCCCACGTTCCACCTCCACCTGGCGCCATGCCGCGCATCGCGCCAAAAAACGGGACGACGAACTCGCAACCGAGCGAGAGACGGGTAACTGGTTCGCTAAACGGCCGAAGTATAGTTACCCCCTCGTCATACGTCAACGCGCATTCACGGCTCACAATCGGCTGAAGATCGGCTCTGGATGCGCAATTCATCCCAAACCGTGAAGCTCATCGATCGGCTATCATCCACCCGCGGCGGGGACGAACTGTGACGACCAACGACGACCTCTTCGAGCGGCTTCACCGGGCAAATGCCCGGGTGCAGCAGCGATACCCTGGCGAGAACCGCCGGCGTCAGCCGGTGCATACGGTGTACGGCGGCGCGCACCTGTTCCGCGCCGATACGGCTTCCCGGCTTGGGACGAATGCACTCAGGGCCCTGGACGAGTACGCACCGCGGCCGGATGTGCTCGCGGAGGCGCTGGGGCTGCCGGCCGGCGATGCGTCGACGATTCGCCAGCGGGTCATCGAGAAGCTCGAACGGGAGCCAGTCGAGGATTTCCGGCTGGATTTCGAGGACGGCTACGGCAACCGGCCGGACCGGGAGGAGGACGATCACGCGGTGGCCGCGGCCCGCGAGGTCGCGCGCGGGGCGGAGTCGGGAACGCTGCCGCCATTCGTGGGCATCCGGATCAAGCCGCTGACCGACGAACTCTGCGAGCGCGCCCTCCGCACGACCGAGTTGTTCCTCGTGGAGCTGCTCGAACGGACGTCCGGGAATCTTCCCGGCAACTTCGTCGTGACGCTGCCAAAGATCACCTCGACCGAACAGGTCGCCGTCCTCGCGGAGCGGTTCTCGCGGCTGGAGGCGGAACGGCGGCTGCCGCACGGCGCGCTCAAGATGGAGCTGATGATCGAGACGCCGCAGTCCATCCTCGACGAACGCGGCGTCGGCAGCCTTCCGGCGCTCGTCGACGCCGGCGGCGGCCGGATCACCGCCGCCCATTTCGGCACCTACGATTACACGGCCTCGCTGGGGATCACCGCGGCGCATCAGCACATGCGGCATCCTGTCTGCGATTTCGCGCGGCAGGTCATGCAGGTGCTGCTTGCCGGAACCGGTGTGTGGCTGTCCGACGGCGCCACCAACGTGCTGCCCGTGCCGGTTCACCGCGCGCAGGAAGGCGCGGCGCTCACCTCCGATCAGATCGATGCGAACCGCGGCGCCGTCCATCGCGCCTGGAAGCTGCACTACGACGACATCCGCCATTCGCTGACGAACGGCTACTACCAGGGATGGGACCTCCACCCCGCGCAGCTCGTCACGCGCTACGCCGCCGTCTATGCGTTCTTCCTGGAGAGCCTCGACGCGGCGTCAGAGCGCCTGCGCAACTTCATCGCGAAGGCGGCGCAGGCCACGCTCGTCGGCGAGATGTTCGACGATGCGGCGACGGGTCAAGGGCTGCTGAACTTCTTCCTGCGGGCGTTGAATTGCGGCGCCGTCAAAGAAGAGGAGATCGGCAGCCTGACCGGGCTGACGCTCGAGGAGCTGCGGTCGGGGTCGTTCGTGAAGATTGTGAAGGGGCGGAAACAGTAGAAGGCAGGCCTAAAGGCCTGCGCTACGGCAGCCGACACGAGTCGATACGAAGGCACGTAGCGCAGGCCTTTAGGCCTGCCTGCATCATGCTCTCCGCAACACCGCTGCCGCACCCCACCCCACCAGAATCAGAATCGCGAGGACGATCAGTCCGTGCCGGCTCCCGTAGGTCGCTGTCGGGAAGTGGCTGCTGATCATGATGAAGGCGGTGGGGACCGCCATGAACGTGTTGTGCTTCGAGCGATGCTTGGCGCCGGCGCCCAATGCGGGGTCGATCGTCTCGCCGCGCGCCGCCATCGCCATCATCCGGCGCTGCGGCGGCAGGATTCGCATCCACACGTTGAGCGCCATGATCGTGCCGAACAGCGCGCCGATGTGGATGTAGGTGGCCCTCGGACTCAGGAATCTGCTCAGCAACGCCATCACCGCGACAATGCCGGCGAAGGCAACCGCGGCAAAAAGCGCTTCCTGGCGCGCCAGCGGGCTGGCGGCGAGCAGATCGTAGACGACCCAGCCCGTGATGAGCGTCGCCACGCCGATAGCGATGCCGGTAGCCGGCGACACCGGCGCGGCGATCGGATCGACCATCAGCCCGCCGGCATAGAACACGATGACGAGCAGGAGCAGGCCGCTCAGCCATGTCGTCATCGCTTCCCAGCGGAACCAGTGGACGTCCCCTGGAGCGACGCCAAGCGACTTCTGCTTCTCGACGGTGTAGAAGCCGCCGCTGTGGACCATCCATACGCGACCGCCCGGCTCACCCGCGGCCCTGCGCAGCTGGCCATCGAGCCACGTGAAGTAGTACGTCGTCCCAACCCAGAGGATCGCGGCAAACACGTGGACCCAGCGCACGATCAGGTTCAACCACTCGGACAGGCTGTAATCCACGATCAGCTCCCGCGATACGTCGTGTAGCCGTACGGGCTGACGAGCAGCGGCACATGCAGGTGACCGGCATCGGGCGCGAGGAACTCGACGACGGCTCTCGGATAAAAGGTGTCGAGCTGGCGGGACCCGAAATACGCGCCGATCTCGAAAATGAGGCGGTACTTGCCGGACGGCAGCCGAACTCCCGCATCGACGAGCGATGTCACGCGACCATCGGTATTCGTCACGCCGTCGCCGACAGGCAGCCACCGCATGCCGTCATGATGCTCGAGTCGCACCGCCACGCCAGTGGCGGGCCGGCCCGCCGACGTGTCGAGGACGTGGGTTGAAATGGTCACGTCAGCAGCTTCTCCAGGCGAAGCGCGGTGATCTTACGGTGTTCCGCGGCGGCGGTGTCCAGTTCGGTCGCCGGATCGTTGCGCAGTCGCTGTTGCAGTGCGTCCATCATGTCGTCCGCGGTACGGCCGCTCGCGCAGATCAGAAAGACGAACCCGAAGCGCGATTCGTACTGGCTGTTCAATTCCGACAGCTGCGAACGTCCGGCCTGATCGGCGTGTGCGACGCCGGCCTGCTCGCCCGCCGCCCATTTCGCCGCCTGCGTCGAGAGCATTCGCTCGGCGGTCCGTTCGCCGATCCGCGGATGATGGCGCAAGGCTTCGAGCCAGTCCTCTTTCGTGAGCGCGTCGAAAGCAGTGTCCGAGGCTTTGAGAAGCGTCTCGGGCCGGCGGAACGGCCTGGCCGCCAGCATCGATTCAATCCAGCCGGGCGCGCCGCAGCAGTCGCCCAGCGCCGCCCGGGCTTCGTGTTCGTGCATGGCGTCGAGCAGCCGGATCATCGCCGCGCGCCGGCCGTTCTTCGTCGGGACGCCGAGCACGCGGAAACGGCTGATCCCGCCGTCCGGATAGATGTTCAGCCTGACGAGCGCCGCCGCGGCTTGACGGAGTGCGCCCGCATCGTAGCGATGCGGGTGATCGGGTTGCAGCTTCGTCTGCGGCAGCACTTCCGACCACTCACCTTCGACAACCGCGCCATCGATCGAGCACGAGTCGGGATAGTTGCCCTTGTAGTGGAAAGTGTCGACCTCGATGCGCCGAATCTCGCCCTCGAGCCCCAACCGCACGATGGCCCAGTCATGGCCGGGTCCGCGACGCCGCTTCGTCTCCCAGCCGTCGCCCATGTTCGGCGCGCGATCCGGCATCAGCATGTTGTGCGGCTCGCCGAAGAACTTGTCGCTGACATCCACGACGTGGCCGCCATTGCGGATGGACGCCAGGTCGAGCTCGCCGCCGTCCGCGAGCACACTGCGCCAGTCGGGCACCACTTCCCCCATCACCCTCAGCCGGGCGACGCCGCCGTCCGGATAGATATTCAGCCGGACGTGTGTGAAGCGCCGGGAGTCCTCGACCGCGAACACGTTCAGCGAGTCGCCCTTCAGTTCCGACTTGGGGATGACCGTCACCCACTCGGTCCGATCCGACGTCAGCGCTTCGGCGTCGGCGTCCGCGCCGGCCGAACAGGCGTCGAGCGAACAATGCGACGGGAAATTGCCGCGGAAGAACGCCGTGTCGACGACAACGGTCCACAGGATGCCGGGCAGCCCCAGGCGCACGATGCACCAGTCGTGTCCCGGGGTCCGCCGCCGCCGCGACTCCCACCCGTCCATCCACTTGCCGCGATCGGTGTACTTGTCGGGAATGAACACCGGCGCGGATCGCTTCAGCAGATTCTCTTTCTCCGCGAAGAAATCGTCGTTCGTCGCGATGGCGCGTCCTCCGATCCGTTCGGAGGCGAGATCGACCAGATGTGTGAACTCGGTCATGAATAGTGAGGTTTCAGCAGAATACCCGAGGGCGACTCGGCGGCGGCGCGTTTGTCACGGCTGTAAACGAGTTGTCCGCGCACATACGTGCGATGAACGACGCCGCGCAGCCGAAGCCCGTCGTAAGGGGTGATCTTATTTCGTTGTCGCAGCCGGCGTTGATCGACGGTGAATTCCGCGTCGGGATCCCAGACGACGAGGTCCGCATCGAAGCCGACGGCGATGCTGCCCTTTCTCGATCTCAGCCCCGCCAGATCCGCGGGCGCGGTACACAGGAGCCGGGCCACACGTGCCAGCGGCAGTCCGTGCTGCACTGCCCCGCTCCACACGGCTGGCAGCAGCAGCTCCACCGACCCAATCCCGCCCCAGGCGCGGACGAAGTCGCCGCTCTCACGCTGTTTCATCGCCGGCGGGCATGGCGAATGATCCGACGCAATCAGGTCGATCGTGCCTTCGGCGAGCGCGCGCCACAGCGCCGCCTGATTGTGCTTCTCACGGATCGGCGGGGCGCACTTGAACTCGGTAGCGCCATCGGGAATGCCTTCCGCGGCAAACGTCAGATAGTGCGGGCATGTTTCCACGCTGATCGCCAGACGCTCTGCGCGCGCGCCGCTCAGCGCCGGGAGCGCGGCGGCCGCAGCGAGGTGCACGATGTGAATCCTCGTGCGGTACTCACGGCACAACCTTATCAGGAGGTCGATCGCTTCGGTTTCCGCGTGAGGCGGCCGGGAGGTCAGCCAGGTGTCGTAGCGCCGCGGATCGCAACGCGCAAAATCGCCGGCGGCCGAATCGATCACGGGAGGCCATTCCGCGTGCACGAGCAGCGGCAGCCCGAGCTCCGCCAGCACCGGCATGGCCTCGCGCAGATCCTGTTCCGTGACGTGCGGGAACTCGTCCACGCCCGACGGCACCATGAAGGCCTTGAACCCCGCAACGCCGCGGCCGGCAAGCGCCCGCAGGCGATGGGTGTTCCCAGGGACCACTCCGCCCCAGAAGGCGACGTCGACGTGCACGCGGCCTTCGGCCGCTTCCCGCTTGCGCGCGAAGCCGCCGACATCGGTCGTCGCGGGCACGCTGTTGAGCGGCATGTCGACGACGGTCGTCACGCCGCCGGCCGCCGCGGCGGCTGTCCCGCTTTCGAATCCCTCCCACTCGGTTCGGCCCGGCTCGTTGAAGTGCACGTGGGTATCGACAACACCCGGCATGACGACGAGGCTTCCCGCATCGTCCAGGTCGGCGTCCGGAGGATAGTCGTTGTATCCCGAGAGGCGGGTGATGCGGCCGGCGGCGATGTGGACGACGGCCGGCGCGATGCCGGCCAGCGTCAGAACACGAGTCGAACGAACGATGAGATCCGCCGGCATGGCCGGCGGGTACTCTACCAGACGCCCAGCGCGGGTGCGTGGCCGGTGGTGCGGATTTCGAGGGCGATACGCCAGCGTCCGTCATCGGCGCGCGAGTAGATCGTCACATACACGCCTTCGACCATGGTGTTGCTGGACGGGCCCTCGAGGGTCTCCACGAAGCTGCCTGTTTCGGACGCGACGTTCGCGGCGTAGGAAAAGCGCCGGGGCATGAGCGTCACGGCCGCGTGCTTGTGCGCGCGCTCGTTGATGCGCGCGCCGACCGCCGCCGCGCCGCGCACGACCGTGCCGTCACACAACACCGTCAATGCGTCGGCCGTGTACAAGCTGCTCGCGCGGTCGACGTCGCCGAGGTTGACCGCGGTGGCGTATTCACCTCGAAGCGCCGCGATTTCCGAGTTCGCCGGCTGGGCGTAAGTCCAGTCCACGCGCAGCATCGGCGCGTTCGGCTCCGAGGGCAGCAACGTCAGGAGCAGCGCCGCATAAAAGAGGTGCATGGGAGGGGCAGCGCAAACCCCGTGCCCGGATTTGGCGCCAAATTCAGCCCGGAAACCGGTGTGCGCCGCCGCCCATATTCAAGGATGTAACCGTAGGCACAAATCCGACTATCATCGCGCCGACCGTAGCGCAGGCCTTTAGGCCTGCCCAGGAGGCACCGCATGCGCATGCGCCGATTGCTCGTGATCCTGCTCACCGCACTCGTGGCGGCAACCGCCACACGCACCTCCGCCCAGCGCGGTCCCGCTTCGAACCTCAACGACGTGAACGCCGAACGTCCGATTGAGGCGGGCGACTCCGTCTTCATCGACGAGCTGACGTGGATGGAAGTCCGCGACGCGATCCGCGGCGGCAAGAAGACCGCGATCATCGCTACCGGCGGCGTCGAGCAGAACGGACCGTATCTGACGACCGGCAAGCACAACTTCGTGCTGCGCGCCACGACGGACGCCATCGCGCGAAAGCTTGGCGATGCGCTCGTCGCGCCGATCATCGCGTTCGTGCCCGAAGGGCAGATCGATCCGCCGAGCGGCGCGATGCGCTACCCGGGGACGATCAGCCTTCAGGAGACGACGTTCCGCGCGTTGCTGACCGACATCGCGTCCAGCCTGAAGCGGCACGGCTTCGAGAACATCGTCCTCATCGGCGACAGCGGCGGCAACCAGGCGGGCATGAAGCAGGTCGCCGCGGAGCTCGGCGCGCAATGGGGCGGCAAGCCCGGCATCTACTTCATTCCCGAGTTCTACGACTACGCGGCGGCGAAGAAGTTCGCGGAAGCCGAGCTCGGCATCAAGGAAGAGCCCGAAGGCATCCACGACGACTACATCATCACGTCAATCATCATGACGGTGGATCCCGCGCAGGTGCGCCTCAAGCAGCGCGAGGCGAAAGGCAAGGCCTCGATCAACGGCGTCAGCATCACGCCCGCGGCGAAAGCGATCGAGCACGGCAAGCGCATCGTCGACTTCCGTGCGACGCAGACCGTCGCGGCGATTCGCAAGGCGATCGCCGCGAGCAGTCAGGCGGCCAGGTGATCGCGTTCGCGCTGGCCGCCGCGCTCGCTCTGACGACGGCGCAGGGGGCGGACCCGTCGTACGAGCTGTATGCCGCTCGATTCGGGGTCATTCCGGCGTTCCAGGTGTCGGGGCTCGTCGCCGGAGCGGACACGTCGCGGCGGCTCGACATCCCGGTGATGGTGTGGCTGATCAAGGGCAGCAACGGACGCAACGTGCTGGTCGACTCGGGGTTCTTCCGTCCGAACCTGGTCGAACGATGGAAGGTGCAGAACTTCCGCAAGCCTTCCGACGCCGTGCTCGCGGCGGGCGTGCGCGCCGAAGACGTCACCGACATCATCATCAGCCACGCCCACTGGGATCATGCCGGCGGCATCGAGCTGTTCCCCAAGGCGACGATCTGGATTCAGCGCGAGGAGTACCAGTACTACACGGGCGAAGCCTGGCACGCCCGCACCACCCACGGCGGCATCGACGCCGACGACATGCTCGCGCTGGTTCGCGCGAACACACAGGGGCGCGTGAAGTTCGTCGAAGGGGACGATCAGGAAATCATTCCGGGCATCCGCTGCTACATCGGCGGACGCCACACGCGCGCGTCGCAATACGTCTCGGTGCGGACGGCCGGCGAGAGGGCGGTGTTCACGTCCGACAACGTTTATCTGTACGAAAACCTCGACAAGCACGTCCCGATCGCACAGACGCTCGACGCGGCGAGCAACCTGAAAGCGCAGGATCGGATCCGCGGCCTCGCTTCACGGCCGGAGCTGATCGTTCCGGGTCACGATCCCGCGGTCTTCGAGCGCTTCAAGTCGGTCGCTGACGGCGTCGTGCGGATCAAATGACAAGTCCCAAATCTGATTAGCGCCCATTCACCGCAAGTGCTCGGCCACTTGCACACGGCGGCAGGTCCGGCTGCCGGGCCGCCGGATTCGGCACGCCGGGAACACGCACTGCGCTGATATGGAATGACCTTGTCAAGTGCGCACACGTCACCGGAGCAGACCTCCTAACCAGCCTGAGGTCTGCGGAGGGGACGTGTGCGCACAGGTGGAACGGGCCGCACCGCGAAGGCGACGGAGGATGAGGGCGCTTCGACGACGACTCATGCTGACATTCGGTGATTACTCCGCCGAGGCGAAGCAGCGCACACATGTACTCCTTCGCTCTCGCGGCCGACTAGCGGATGGTGAGGGCGACATCCGTCAGGCGCACTGATGCGGCATGGGTGGTCAGCACGTCACGGATCACATGGCCGGAAGTCGGCGCGAGGAATCGCTCCGTGCGCGTTCCGGCTTCGCGGCGCGTCGGCATGCCTCAACGGCGTCCGTCGGCCGAACCTGCCGCCGTGCCGCGGCCGACGTTACTGATCGGCGGGGCGAGCCGGGTACCGAGCAGATCGAAAAGGAATACCAACGCGGCAAAACCAACAAGACAAAGTGGAAGAAACCAAATCAGGCGCCATTCCGCGATTGGGGCCAGAACGGACACGTAGGCCACCAAGTGCGCGCCCATGAAGGCAACAATCCACAACCAGAAGGTCGTACGCTTCCAGCTCAGGCGGAATTCACGAATCACAGACCAAAACTGCCAGTGCCGCGCCTGCACAACGCCCAACCACCAAAGAATTGGGAGTTGGGAGTTGGGTTTTGGGATTTTGCCGGTTCAGTGCATATGCGCGCGGATCTGATGGTTCAGATGATGGATCTGACGCCTCAGGCTGTGCAGCGCCTCGTGATCGTGCGCCTCGATGGCGGCCTCGCGCTGCCGCTTCAGCTCGCGCAACCGTGACTTGACCGACATCTTGTCGATGCCCGTCACGCCGTGGTGCTCGTGGACCTCGATCCCCAGCGACTGGCAGAGCGCCGGCAGCAGGTGATCCTTGTTCATCTGCGAAAATCCCTGGACGCGCTCATCCTTGACATCCTTCGCGATATCTCGCAGCTGAGCCAGCGTCTTCCCCTTGAGCTCGTGAAATGTCAGGGCCATGGAACCTCCAGATGCAGGGGCCGGATCGTATCATCGTCAGGGAGGGACCGATGCACAGTTACCGGCGCGTGAAGCCGATACTCGCGGTGATGCTTTCCGTAGTGGCCCTGACCGCGGGCGCCGCGCAGACCCTTCCGACCGACCAGCAGATCGACGAGGTCAGGAAGTACATCAAGACCGGCTGGACCACGCTCAGCCGCTCGGCGCGCGACCTCCCGGCCGCCGCGCCCGATCCGAAGCTGCCCCGGAAGCCGGGCGAGCCGTGGCCGGTTTACGTGTCGGCGAAGGAAGATCGCAATCGGCTCGCGCGTGAGCTCGCCGGCGTGCTGACCAAGGCGCAGCTCGCCGACATCGAGCTGCGGACGCTGCCGGGGAACCCGCTGTCGGTCAAGGAGCACGGCCTCCTCTACCTCCCGCATCCCTACGTCGTTCCTGGCGGCCGCTTCAACGAGATGTACGGCTGGGACAGCTATTTCATCCTGGTCGGGCTGCTTCGCGACGGCGAGGTGCAGCTCGCACGGGACATGGTTGAGAACTTCCTCTACGAGATTGACCATTACGGGATGGTGCTCAATGCGAATCGCACCTATTTCCTGAGCCGGTCGCAGCCGCCGTTTCTGACCCGCATGATTCTCGGCGTGTTCGCGCAGACGAAGGACCGCGACTGGCTGCAGTCGACGCTTCCTGCCATCGAGCGCTACTACAGTTTCTGGACGTCGCCGCCGCACCTCATTCCGGAGCTTGGCCTGTCGCGGTATTTCGATCTCGGCAGCGGCCCCGCTCCCGAGGTCATCAGCGACGAGCGTGATGCCGCCGGCCGCACCCACTACGACCGGGTGCGCGAGTACTACAAGACGCACGAGGTCACCGACTACGACATCTCGCTCTACTACGACCGCAAGGCCGACAAGCTCACCGACCTGTTCTACGTCGGCGATCGTTCGATGCGCGAATCGGGTTTCGATCCGTCGAACCGGTTCGGCCCGTTCGCCGTCGACATCATCCACTACGCGCCCGTCTGCCTGAACTCGCTGCTGTTTCAGATGGAAGCGGACGCGGCGGAGATCTCGTCGGTGCTCGGCCGCAAGGAGGACGAAGCCCGCTGGCGCGCGCGCGCCCGCGCGAGGCAGGAACGCATCAACAAGACGTTATGGGACGATGCGGCGGGACTGTATTTCGATTACAGCTTCCGCGCAAAGCGGCGCCGGCCTTACGAGTTCGCGACGACGTTCTATCCGCTGTGGACGGGAATCGCGACCGGCGAGCAGGCGAAGCGCGTGCGCGAGAACCTGTCGAAGTTCGAAGCTCCCGGCGGGCTGCTGACGAGCACGCAGGTGAGCGGGAGCCAGTGGGACGCGCCGTTCGGATGGGCGCCGCTGCAGATGATCGCGGTCGACGGGCTGCGGCGCTACGGCTACGACGAAGACGCGGATCGCCTCGCCGCGAAATTCATCTCGCTGGTGGCGAAGGAATTCCAGGAGCACGGCACGATCGTCGAGAAGTACGACGTCCGCCGCCGCGAATCCGACGTGGCGTCCGACATCAAGTTCGGCTACTCGGCGAACCAGATCGGATTCGGCTGGACGAACGCCGCGTTCCTGGACCTTCTGGCTGGTGTGAGGGAAAAGGTCCCGAGATAACAGCTCCAAAGCCGCGCGTCAGCGCGGCCCGCCGGAGCGGAGCGGGGCGTGGGGGCCCCGCGAGCGACGGCGATGGGGGGTCCGGCGGGGCGAAGCCCCCCGGACCAAAAAAAGACTTCGACCAGATAGCGGCGCCCCTTTTAGAACCTGAACTTCACCGCGAACTGGAAGTTGCGCTGCGGGTCGGTGTTGCCGAACGCCGTGGAGTTGATTCGACCTGCATCGGAGTTGTTGTTCCCGGGCACCCCGACCTCCGAGTTGGGGTTCCCGAGGTTCACGTGGTTGAACAGGTTGACGGCCTCGATCCGCACTTCCAGCACTCTGTCGGTCGCGAACGTGAAGTGTTTGAATATCGACGCATCAGTCCGCCAATACCCGGGACCGCGAAGCGAGTTGCGCTCCATGTTGCCGAACGTCCCGCGCGCCGGCCGGCCAAACGCGCTGCCGGGCGACCCAATCGGCGTGGCATTGAACCATTGCGTTCTGGTCTCGGGACCTTCCGGATCGCCGATGAGATCGACCCGGTTCGGTCCGGTATCACGATCCGCGCCGGCGTCACGGTAGGTTACGTCGAACGGCAGGCCGCTCTGCATGAAGTGGTTGGCGTTGAGCTGCCACCCGCCCAGAAAGATTTCCGCGATCGGTCCGATGTTGGACAGGTAGCGGCGCTCGCGGCCGAATGGAAGCTCGGCCACGATCGAAAGGACGAAGTTGTGGGTCCGGTCCCAGCCCGCCGGACCGTAGTTCAGGTCGCTGTCGTACAGACCCTGATGCTCCGGCAGGTCGGTCTCGAAATAGCCGCCATCGTGCTGGAGAGCGCGCTGCAGCGTGTAGTTCGCCTTCAGCGAGTAGCCACCTGAGAACTGCCGGTTGAACTTCACCTGCAGGGAGTCGTACAGGTTCGTCGCACAGTTGCAGAAGTAGTCGATGCCCTGCGTCCACCCGAACCGGTTGAAGAACGGCTGGCGCTGGTTGAACGGCACACCCTGGAGATACCCGTTGAGCGTCGCCTGGTTGATGTTGACGCCCGGGCCATCGCCCGCGAACACGTCCCGGCCGCGATTGCCGACGTAGCCGGCCTCGATTGACATCGTGCTGCTGAGCTGCCGCTGAACGGTGATATTGAACGCATCGACCGTGGGCGGGCGCTGCTGCGTCGGGAGCGCGCGAGCGAACACGCCGTTTGGAAGCGGGAACCGGCCGGTCGGCGAGTTGAGAAGGATCGGCGCGGGAGCAGGCTGAGAGAAATTGAACACCGCATCGAAATCCGGCCTGGTGCCCGACAGGTCCTGCACCGAGAGCACCGGCAGGTTCTGCGTGACGCTGTGGCCGAACAGCGATCCGAAGACGCCGATGTCGAAGCTGCGTCCGAAGCCGCCGCGGATCACGGTGCGGTCGTCGATCTGATATGCGGCGCCGACGCGCGGCGCCCAGTTCAGCTTGTTTTCGACGTTGCCGCTCAAGTCGGTGTCGCCGACGCCCACCACCGCGATTTCGCCTGTCGTCAGATCGAGGTAGCCGGCGTTGCCCACTTCGTTGATCGTCTGCGGGTTGATGACGTCGAGTCGCAGGCCGTAGTTGAGCGTCAGCTTGCCGGTCGCACGCCACGTGTCCTGCACATAGTAGAAGTGCCGCCACTGCCGCTCGGCGGCGTCAGTCTGCTCGCTGAAGTATCGGCGGATCTTCGTGACATCGCCGATGAGGAACGTCGCCAGGCCGAGGCCGCCGGTGCCATTGAGCGAGGTGCGGTTGTGATGGAACGTCAACTCGCCGGAACGATGCGCGTCGCTCGGTACCCGCAGGTTCCACGCGCGCCGCACGTCGATACCGAACTTGATGCTGTGGTTGCCCTGCAGCTTCGTGAGGTTACCGACAAACTGCAATTGCTTTTCGTTCTGGTCGAGCGGGCAATTACAACGGTTCACGCCGAGGCCCGAGCCGAACTCGAAGGCGCCGGGCTCGGTCGAGCCGTCGCCGCCGATGAACCCGGCCGGCAGCCCTGACGTGAAGGTCTCGTCCAGGTTCAATCCGAAGATCCCGGCATCGCTCGCGGGAGTCGTGCCGAAATCGAACGGCAGCACGTTGACCTTGTACCTGAAGAAGCCGACACGGAAGTCCGCGAGCAGCGTCGGCGAGAAGATGTAGTCGAGCCCCGTCGACAAGCTCTGGTTGATGACATCCGACACGCCGCCAAGGCTGACCAGCTCCGCGCCGCCACCTTGCCCAAACGACGTCGGACCGTCACGCAGGAAATCGCCCAGGCTGAACCGTCCGAAGACATTCACATTGTCCGCGGGCCGGCCGTCGACGCGGGCGTTGAACGAGTTCTCCTCGAACGTCTCCGAGCCCGACGCGACGTAATTGTCGCGGGTCCCACCATCGCGGCCAGGCGCGTTCGGCTCCGGAATGAGGTCGAGGAGCCGCTGGGCCTCCGGCGAGAGCCTGCCGGACGGGATGACGTTGCCCGAGAACTGCTGCCCGTTCTGCGGGTCGTAGATGTTGACCCCGTAAGCGCTCAGATCGCCGTTCCGCGCCGCGAGCGTGGGAACCGTGAGCAGCTTCGAGCCTCCCTGCGTAGCCCTGGTGCCCTGATAGTCGCCAAAGAAGAACCATCTGTTTTGCGCAAGTGGACCACCGACGGATCCACCGAACTGGTTGCGCTTCGTCTCGGGCAGCAGCCGGCCCGTCAGCGGATCCGCCTGGAACTGCGTGAACGGATTCCGGGACTGGAACTTGTCGCTCTGGAAGAACTCGAACACGCTCCCACGGTACTGGTTCGTGCCCGACCGCGTCTGCACTGAAACGACGCCGGCGGTCGCTTGGCCGAATTCCGCGTCGTAGTTCTGTGACGTAATCTTCGTCTCGCCAATCGACTCGAGCGTCGGATTGATGACGATGATGCCGAGAATCGGGTCGCGGTTGTCCGTCCCGTCGAGCTGATAGCCAGTCCCGCTGAAGTGCTGCCCGTTCACCATCGTCTGCGTCGAGCCTTGCGGGTTTTCGCTGGCCGCGTGCTGCCACTGGAGTTGCTGCGTGCCCGGCGTCAGCAGAATGAACTTGGTGAAGTTGCGATCGATGACCGGCAGGTCAGTGATCTGCTTGGAATCGAAATGCGTGGAGACATCCGCCCGATCGGTCTTGAGCAGCGGCGATCCACCGGTCACGTCGATCGACTCGGTGACGTCTCCCAGCTGGAGATCGAAATTCACCGGCGTCTGCGTATCGACATTCACCCGCACCTCGCGCACAATCGCAATCTTGAAGCTGGGCATTTCGGCCTTGACTTCGTAGGTGCCCGGCAGCAGCCGCTCCTTCACGTAGAAGCCGGATTCATTCGTGACGACGCTGTCCACCGTCTTCCGTTCGACACTGGTGATCGTGATGGTCGCACCCGGAAGAATTGCGCCGGAAGCATCCTTGATGATGCCGCCGATGCTGCCGTACACGGCCTGCGCGATCGCGACCGAAGCACAAACAGACCAGACGAGGAGGAAGGCAAGCGCGACTACCACGCCGTGCTGCCGAGACAACCCGTTGAACGCCCTACCGTGGCCGATCATGGGACTCCTCCTTCGAGACGTGTGTGCGTCGATCGAATCGTTAATTCATGCGTGCGTTAAAAAACTCGGAACCAGTCAAGCGCTCTAGAAATCTAGGTCCGTTGTTGTAACCAGGTCAAGACAATTAGAACGTTTTAATAAAGGGTTTGTGATGAGTAAGCTCATCCTTGCTACGCTCGCCGTGCTCAGCGTTATACCGATCGCGATAGAGCATCAGGACGGTACCGCGGGCTCCATGAAGGACGTGAAGAAAGTTCCCCTCGCTTCGAGTGGGCTGTCGCTCGAGCGGCGGACTCATCCGGGTGCGTTCTTCGACGTCGCCGGCCGTCGCGCGGCAGTGTTCGGATACGAGCACAGAGGATTCGAAGCGTGGATCTATCCCCTCAAGGTCCTCGAAGACTTCCGGTTGTCGTTCTCGCTGGAGGGATACCCTCTGGCAGTTCCAGCCGAAGACCTGCTCGCCAGCATCGAGGCGCGTCCTGAAGCGACGATCCTCACCTACAGCCACGCGGCTTTCAGCGTTCGTCAGATCCTCTTCGTCCCGGTCGATCAGCCGGCGATCGTCATGCTGCTCGACGTGCGGACGACGTTGCCGATGCGTCTCACTGCTTCCTTCCGCCCACGGCTGAGGCTGATGTGGCCGGCGGGCCTCATGACGCCATTCGTGTCGTGGAACGAGAAGAGTGGTGTCTACACGATCGGCGAAGAGAGCCGGCGATTCGCCGGCGTGATTGGATCGCCCGGCGCGCGCGATCTGTCGCTGATGCCATATCAGGAGGAACCGCGCGACGTACCGGTCAGCTTTGCGATCGACGTCCCCATGGCGCTGGCGGACAGCAGCTTCATCCCGATCGTCATCGCCGGCAGCGTGAAGGGCGCCGAAGACGCCACAGCGACCTATGAAAAGGCTCTTGGCGCAGCAACCGACGCATACGCGACGACAGTCGCGCACTATCGAAACGTCGCTGAACGAACCGCGCGGGTGAGCACGCCGGTCGGTCAGCTCGATACGGCCTTTGCCTGGGCGAAGGTCGGGATCGACAAGGGCGTGGTGACGAACCCGATGCTTGGCACCGGTCTCGTTGCCGGGTATCGCACGTCAGGAGAAAGCGAGCGGCCGGGGTTCGCGTGGTTCTTCGGACGCGACTCGCTGTGGACGTCGCTGGCCTCGACCTCGATTGGCGACTTCGCCACCGTGCGCAGCGCGCTCGAGTTCCTCGAGAAGTTCCAGCGTGACGATGGGAAGATCCCGCATGAGATCTCACAGAGCGCGTCACTGATTCCGTGGTTCACCGACTATCCGTACGCGTGGGCCAGCGCCGATGCGACACCGCTCTACGTGATTGCGCACGCGGACTACTGGCGCGCGAACGGAGACGTCGCTTTTCTGAAGGCGCACTGGAACTCGATTCTGAAGGCCTATCGCTTCAGCGCGGCGACGGATACCGATGGCAATTCGCTGATCGAGAACACCAGCGCGGGCCATGGATGGGTCGAGGGCGGCGCGCTCTACCCCGCGCACGAAGAAATCTACATGCAGGGTTTGTGGGTCGAGGCGCTCCGGGGCCTCGGCGAGCTCGCGGAGGTGATGAACGATCAGGCGCTCGCGTCGAGCGTGCGATCGACGGCCAGCCGCGTGCAGGAGGCGGTCGAGCGCGTCTACTGGCTCGAGGATCGTGGCTTCTATGCGTTTGCGACAGCACAACCGCGCAAGACCGCGGCAACCGCAGAACCCGGACCACATCGTGAGGCCCGCCAGAAGCGGCTGAACGCGCTGGCGGCGGCGCGCTTGGTTGACGAGGACACCGTTCTGCCGGCCGTGCCGCTATGGTGGCGCACGCTGGACGAGCGCCGGGCGCAGCTCGAAATCGATCGGCTTGGCAGCGGCGCGCTGGCGACCGACTGGGGCACGAGGCTGCTGTCGAACCGGAGCGAGCTGTACGACCCGCTCTCGTATCACTACGGGTCGGTGTGGCCGCTCTTCACCGGCTGGGTCTCGATGGCCGCTTATCGGCACGGACGTCCGCACGTCGGCTATCAGGCGCTGATGGCGAACGCGCTGCTCACCTACAGCGGCGCGCTCGGCTACGTCACGGAGTTGTTGTCCGGCGACTTCAACGCCGCGTTCGGACGATCGTCGCATCATCAGATCTGGTCCGAGGCGATGGTGGTGACGCCGCTCATTCGCGGGCTGTTCGGCGTGAGCGTCGCGAAGGCGGGAACGACCCTCGAGTTCGCGCCGCAGCTGCCGGCGGACTGGGACCGTGCGTCGCTCGCGAACGTCCCGGCGGGCGGCGGCCGCTACGACCTGAGCCTCGAACGGAGCCGCGGCCGGATGACCATCACGGTTCAGCGGCAGACGGGCTCGAGCGGAGCTGCGCTGCGCGAGCTCGTCATCGCGCCGGCGTTTCCGCTCGACGCCACCGTGCAGGCGGTGACTGTCGACGGGCGCGCGGCGCGATTCGAAATGATTCGCCGGGGCGACGTGCAGCACGCCCGCGTTGTCGTAGCGACGCCGGCTGCGGTCGTCAAGATGGCGGTCCAGTACCTTGAAGGCAGCGATGTGTTCGCGGCGCCGGTCGCCCCGGCGCCGGGCGCCGAGAACAGCGGCCTCAGGGTTCTCAGGTCGACTGCCGATCGCGGCGCGCTGCGGCTGCTGCTCGAGGGGCGCGGCGGTCGCCGATACACGCTGTTCGTGCGCACACCACATCGTCTTGGGTCGGCGGCTGCCGTGTCGATCAAGGAACCGCGTGGATCGGACGCTCAGATCGAGGTCGCGTTCGAGGGAGCGGAGACGGACTACGTGCGTCGGGAGGTGGTGCTGCCGTTAATTAGATGACGGCCCGGTCTGAAGGCTAGGGCAGGCCTAAAGGCCTGCCTTCGTGAGCTCGTCCTACTTCTCTTCCGCAATCTTCACCACCCGCCGGCCTTCGACGTCTTTCACCCGCTGCACCTGCCCGCTCGGCCAGCGCACCTCGATCTCGTCGGCGCGTGAACGCGAGCCGAGCCCGAAGTGCACGCGCAGGTCGTCGTGCGAGTAGTAGCTCGACTGGCTGAGCACGGCGCGGGCCTGGCGGACGCCTCCGGCCGTTACGATCACCGTCGCGCCGACACCAGAACGGTTGGACGTACGGCCTTCGAGCTGCACCTGAATCCAGCCGTTGCCGCCCGCGTAGCCGTTCCGCAGCAGCGACGGCGGCTCGTTCATGTTCATGATGACGACGTCGATGTCGCCGTCGTTGTCGAGATCGCCGAAAGCGGCGCCACGGCTCGAGTGCGGGGTGGTCGCGCCGCTCCCGCTCGCCGCGGTCACTTCCTCGAATCGCGCGCCGCCGGCGTTGCGAAAGACAATGCGCGGACCGCGATGCGGATACCGCTCGAGCAGCTGCTCGATTTCCGGATACACGTTGCCGGTCACATACATCAGGTCGGCGAACCCGTCGTTGTCGAAGTCCGAGAGCCCCGCGCCCCACTCCACATACCGGTTCTGCACGTTCAGGCCCGCTGCCGTCGCCGCGTCTTCGAAGAGGCCCTTGCCGAGATTGCGATACAGCGACGGGATGTCGTCCGCGAAGTGCGTCTTGACCATGTCGAGCAGGCCGTCGTTGTTGTAATCGCCGGCGGCGACGCCCATGCCGGCCTGCGGGCTGCCGTCCTCGTTGAACGCGGTCCCGGTTTCGACCGCGACGTCGGTGAACGTGCCGTCCTTGTTGTTGCGATAGAGGATCGCCGCGGTCGAATCGCACGCGACGTAGATGTCCGTCCAACCGTCACCGGTCAGGTCGGCCGCGGCGGCGGTCATCGGGTACCGGCCGGTGACGCGAGCCACGCCGGACCGCTCGGAGACATCGGCGAATCGTCCGTTGCCGGTGTTGCGGTAGAGGAGGTTCGTATCGGTTGGAAGACCTTTAGGACCGCAGTTGACCGGAATGCCCTTCCACGTGCAGTTCGCGCCCTGGCCGGGTTCCGGCGCGGTTTGCAGATCGAAGCGCAGGTAGTTGGCAACGAACAGGTCCAGCAGCCCGTCGCGATCGACGTCGATGAAGGAGCAGCCGGACCCCCAGCGCACGCCGTCCGCGGCGAGGCCTGCCTCCTTCGTCGTGTCGGCAAACGTACCGTCGCCGCGGTTGCGATAGAGAACGTTGCTGCCGAAGGAGGTCACGTAAAGATCGGTCCACCCGTCGTTGTCGTAATCGCCGGCGCACACGCCGGAGGCCCAGCCGGTGCGCCGGAGGCCGGCCCGCCCGGTGATGTCCTCGAACGTGCCGTTGCGGCGGTTGCGATAGAGCCGGTTCGTCGGCGCGTCGGCGTCCTTGTATTCCGCGTCCCGGCGCGCGCCTTCCTGAAGCCGCGTGCCGCTCAACAGCAGCACGTCGAGCCAGCCGTCGCGATCGACGTCGACGAGCGCGACGCCCGATCCGTTGGTTTCGATGATGAATCGCTTGCGATCCACACCGCCGTAGGGCGTGGAATGCGTGAGCCCCGCTTCGCCGGCGATGTCGGTGAACGTCACCGGCCAGGCCGGGGCGGCGGCGTCCTGCGAATCGAATTGAAGTACAGAGACGGCGAGGACGAGAACCGCCGCGGCCGCCGCGCGCATCAACGCACCGGTCCCTGAAGCCGCTCGGCGATCTCGAACTCCCGCTTCGCCTCGTCGGTCCGGCCCGTCTGCTGCAGCAGCTGGCCGAGCGTGTAATGCGCCGCCCGATTATTGGGATCGTATTGAATGGCGCGGCGCAGCATGCCTTCCGCGGTCGCGGGCTCGCCCTTCTTCATATAGGCGCGCCCGAGCAGGACGTACGGACCGCTGTAGAACGGATTGATCCACAGCGACTTCTGCAGCGCCGCGATCCCGTCGTCCCAGCGCGACGCCCGCACGTGCGCGTCGCCAATCTGGTAGAGCGCCATCGCGTCTGTCGGGTTGATCGCCAGCTCCTTTTCGCTGAGCGCGATCGCCTCGTCCAGCCGCCCCCTGAAGAGCGCCATCTGTCCGAGCAGAAAGTTCGCGCGCGGCACTCGCGGATCCTTCTCCAACGCTCGTTTGAGCTCCGCCTCCGCCATCGGTTCCATCTCCAGACGGATCATCATCTGGGCCGCGATCAGATGAGCGGCCGCCGATTGCGGCTCGACGCGGAACGTGCGCGCCAGCGATTCGCGCGCGGCATCCGGCCGGCGAATCTGAATGTAGGCCTGGCCGAGGATGTAGCCCAGCTCCAGGTTGTCCGACCAGGCGCGCGTCTCTTCGAGCAGCGGCACAGCGTCCGCGAACCGGCCGGTGAGGTAATACGACAGGCCGAGGACCTGCACCACCTCGCGTCGCTCGACGGATTCGGCGGGGAGTTTGTCCCGAACCGGCAGCAGCAGCTCAATCGCGCGCTGGTGATTGTCCGCATGGTAATAAGCAACGCCGAGGAGACGAGTCACCTCGACCACGCTGCGATCGAGCGGCTCCAGCAACGCGATCGCGTCCCGAGGCTTGCCGGCGGTGATCAGATCGCGCGCGGCCGCGAGCGTCTCGGCGGAAGCGGCGCGCGCAGGTGTTGCCGAATCCTGACTCTGAGGCACCGCGGGGAACACCGCCAGGCACATCGCGGCAACCAGCGGCGCGATCACCGGCCGCCTCCCTGTTCCTTCTGCGTCGTCAGGCCGCCGCTGCCTTCTTTCAACGTGTGGAACTGCCCGGCGCCGAGGCCGGTCCACGTTTCTTCGCGGCCGTTCGGCCACCGCACCTCGACGCGTTGCACGGCCGATCCCACCGGAAAGCCGAAGTGGGCGCGCAGATCGTTCTGCGAGTAGTAGCTGCCGCCGCCGCGCACCTCCTGAAGCTGGACTCCGTCGCTCGTCACGAGACGCACGCGGGCGCCGATCGCGCTGCGGTTCGACTGCGTCCCGACGAGGCGGAACGCGATCCAGCCTCGCTCACCGGTCCGATCGAGCCGGAAGAGATCGGGGGTGTCGTGCACGTTGTTGACGACGACGTCGATGTCGCCGTCGTTGTCGAAGTCGGCGAACGCCGCGCCGCGTCCGGCCTTGGGAATCGTGACCGGCGGGCCGAGCTGCTCGGAGACATCCGCGAACCGTCCGTTGCGGAGGTTGCGATAGACGACTTTCCGCTGTTTGTATCCCGCCTCGGTCTTGAGCTGTTCGACCTCGGGATAAACGTGGCCGTTGACGAGAAACAGATCGAGCCAGCCGTCGCTGTCGAGATCGAGGAAGCCGACGCCCCAGCCCAGCCAGCGTGTGTTCAATCCGATTCCGCCGGCGAACGTGCGATCCTCGCAGAAGCCGTCGCCGGTGTTCGCATACAGCGTCGACGTGTCGCCCGCGAAGTTCGTCTTGAAAATATCGAGCGTGCCGTTGCGATCGTAGTCGCCGACGGCGATGCCCATGCCGGCCTGCGGCTTGCCGTCCTGGCTGTAGGCGCATCCGGCGGTGACGCCGATGTCGGTGAAGGTACCGTCACGGTTGTTGCGGTAGAGCGCGCTCGGATTGGAATCGTTGGCGACGTAGACGTCGATCCAACCGTCCTGGTCGAAATCGAGCGTCGCGACGCCGAGTCCGTAGGTTCCTTTCGCACGCGTGATCCCCGCCTTCTCGGACACGTCCTCGAACGCCGAGCCGTCCTTGTTGCGATAGAGGACGTTCTTGCCGCCGGGCAGCCCGGGAGGACCGCAGGCGACCTGAATGCCCTTGTAGCGGCAGAGGCCAGATTCGGGAACCGGCGTCGAGGCGAGATCGAGATCGATGTAGTTCGCGGCGATCAGATCGAGGCGGCCGTCGCGATCGTAGTCGAGGAACGCACAGCCGGCGCCCCAGCGTTTGCGCGAGTCGATGAGCCCCGCACGTCCGGTGGCGTCCTCGAACGTGCCGTTCCCCTTGTTGCGATACAGACGGTTCTGCCCCCAGTAGGTGACGAACAGGTCCTCGTGGCCGTCGTTGTCGTAGTCGCCGGCGCAGGCGCCCTGACCCCAGCCGCTCTGTGCGAGTCCGGCCTTGGCGGTGACGTCTTCGAACGTGCCGTCACGCCGGTTCCTGTAGAGATGATTCGTCGGCTCCTTCCCTTTTGGAAAGCCTTCGAGCGTGGTGCCGTTGACGAGGAAGATGTCGGCCCATCCGTCCGAGTCGTAGTCGAGCACGGCGGCGCCGCAGCCGGTCGTCTCGAGCAGGTACTTGTTCGTCTTCTGCCCGCCGAACACCGTCGTAATCGTCAGACCGGCTTCGCTCGCGATGTTCTTGAACGAGAACCCGAGCGGCTCCGTTCCCTGACGTTCCGACGCACCTGCGAGTACGCCGCTCGCGACGAGCGACACGACGACAACGAGGCGAGTGTGTCGCGAGGTCATGGGTGTCTGGGGGTCCTCTCGCGGCGCGGGTTTTCCGGGGGTGGATGGAGGTACGGCGCCAGCCGCTGCGCTTCGGCAAAATGCACGCGCGCCTGGGCTCGCGCGCCGGTGCGCTCGAGCGCGAGCGCAAGTTGGTAATGCGCCTGCGGATTGTCCGGCGCCAGTCGAATCGCCTCGCGGAATCGCGCGATTGCTGCGGCGACGTCGCCCGCCTTCAGCTTCTCGCGGCCGACGCCAACGGCAAACGTCGATGCCTGGGCGTCGGCCTTTCGCTGATTCAGGCGCTCGGCCTCCGCGAACGCCGCGGCGGCTCCCGGTGCGTCTCCCGTCTGCTTCAACAACTGCCCGAGGCTCAGGTGCGCCTCGGCGGACTCTGGGCGGTATTTGATCGCCGCGCGAAATTCGGCCAGGGCGTCGGCGGTCTGACCCTGCTGCCGCAGGATCGTTCCGAGCATGTAATGCGCATCGGCATAATCGGCTTTCCTTGTAATCGCCTCGCGGAACGCGCGCACGGCTTCGTCGCTGCGCCCGGTCTGCCAGAGCACGACGCCAAGCGTGAACGGCGCTTCCGGCAGCAACGGATCGAGCTCCGCCGCACGCCGGAGTTCCGCTTCCGCGCCGCCAAAATCGTCCTGCTGCTTGAGCGCGACCCCGAGGTTGTACCGTACTTCCACATGCGCGGGCTGCAGCACCAGTGCGTCCCGGAAGACGGCGACCGCCGAGTCGAGATCGCCGCGCTGCATCAGCGCCGTCCCGAGGTTCAGCCGCGCGGTCACGTAGGATGGCTCGTCGGCGACGAGCTTTCGAAACGTCTCGATGGCCTCATCGCCGGATCCCTTCTGCATGAGCGCCAGGCCGAGGCCGTTTCTGGCGTCGCTCGATCGCGGATCGAGCGCGAGCGCAGATTCCAGCGCCTCGATTGCACCATCGAAATCGCCGACCGCCTGCAGTACCAGACCGAGCTGGAGTCGTGCCGGCGCGAGCTTCGGATTGGCGCGCACCGCTTCACGCAGATGCTCGATCGCCGCGCCCATGTTGCCCTTCTGCTTCAGCGTCAGGCCGAGGTAGTACTGCGCTTCCGCGTGATCGGGACGCAGCCGCACGGCCTGCTGCAAGGCTGTCAGCGCGCCATCGAGGTCCCTCGTCCACCATCTCGTGGCGCCGAGATGGTACTGCGCATCGAATGACGTGGGATCCAGCTGGACCGCGCGTTCGAACGACGCAATGGCGTCGGCCGTCCGCCCCAGCCGTCCGAGCACGAAGCCGAGGCGATCGTGGACGGCGGCGTTCGACGGATCGAGGTCACGCGCCTTCGTGTAAAGGTCCGCGGCCCCGGCGAGATCGTTCTGTTGTTCCGCGGCCAGGGCGGCGGCGAGCAGTTTGCTCGCGTCGGCGCGTGATTGCGCGCTCGCGGGCACGGCCGTCGCAGACCCCAGCAGAGCCAGAACGATGAGGATCGAGCGCGGCACCCTCATGTGGCCATTCTACTAGCTCGGAACTCGGGGCTCGGGAGCTCGGGAGCTCGGGTACGTTATAAAACTGCCGGAGGAAGCTGCCATGCGACATTCCGCCACTTTCGCCGTTTTGCTTACCGCTGCCTTCATGAGCTCTCTGCTCGCGCAGACGGCGCAATCGCCCGCGCCTCCGCCCTGGACCCTTTCTGACGCCCAGATCCGCGAGATCGTCGGACGCGTCCGCGCGGGCCAGGACCTCAGCCCGAAGTCATGGCCCGACGGCGCGCGCGTTGCGGTAGGACTATCGTTCGATCTCGACAACGAAACCGCCACGCTTCGCGACAACGGCACGAGTCCGGCGCTTTTCTCTCAGGGTGAGTACGGCTCGCGCGCCGGCCTGCCGCGGGTGCTCGCGCTGCTCGACAAGCACAAGATCCCGGCCTCGTTCTTCGTGCCCGCCGTCAGCGCGCTTCTCCACCAGGATTCGATGAAGGCGATCACCGCCGCGGCGCGCCACGAAGTCGGGCTGCACGGATGGATCCACGAGCGCAACTCGCAGCTCGACGGCGCGACCGAACGCGAGCTGCTGACGCGGGCCTCGCAGACGCTCGAGAAGCTGACCGGCAGGAAGCCCGTCGGCATGCGCACGCCGTCGTGGGACTACAGCCCGACGACGATTCAGATCGCGCGTGAGCTCGGGCTCCTTTATGACAGCAGCCTGATGGCGAGCGACGGTCCGTACGAAGTGCTTGCCGCCGGACAGCCCACCGGCATCGTCGAGTTGCCGGTCGAGTGGATCCTGGACGACTTTCCATACTTCTGGATGGATCGTGCGTCTACAGTCCGACCGACGATGACGCCGGACGAGGTGTTCTCGATCTGGAAAGCGGAGTTCGACGTCGCCTACGACGAGCGCGGGATGTTCATACTCACGATGCACCCGCACGTGATCGGCCACCGCGCGCGCATGGCGATGCTCGATCGGCTCGTGACCTACATGAAGTCGAAGCCCGGCGTGTGGTTTGCCACGCACGAGGACATCGCAAAGCACGTCCGCGCGCAGGCAGGCTCGAAGCTGTCAGCGCCGTCGGCGCAGTGACGTCGGGGTCAGACCCCGGACCGGGCACCCGGCGCACCGGGTGATACACTGCGCGCTCGCAAACCGACAGGGGGCGGGCTATGAGCACTTCGCTGAGATTCGCGGGCTTGACGATCGTTCTGATCGTTGTCGCGGCAACGATCGGCGCAGGACAGGCGTCTCCAATCGCGCCGCCGGTCTACGGCCAGCTCCAGTGGCGGCACATCGGGCCCGAAGGGAATCGCGTGAGCGCGGTCGCCGGCGTGCCGGGCGACCCGCTCGTCTACTACACGGGCTCGGCATCCGGCGGCATCTTCAAAACCACGGACGGCGGCGCCAGCTGGCAGCCGATCTTCGACAGTCAACAGGTCCACTCAATCGGGGACATCGCCATCGCGCCCTCCGACCCGAATGTCGTCTGGGCGGGCAGCGGCGAAGCGTGCATCCGCAGCCATATCTCGGTCGGCGAAGGAATCTTCAAGTCCACTGACGCCGGCCGCACATGGACCCGCATGGGACTCGAGCGGACCGGTCGTATCGGAAAGGTCGTGATCGATCCGCAGAACCCGGAAGTGGTCACAGCCTGCGCGCTCGGCCACGCTTACGGACCACAGCAGGAACGAGGGGTGTTCAGAACGGCCGACGGAGGGAAGACGTGGCAGCGGACGCTGTTCGTGGACGAGAACACAGGATGCTCGTCGCTGGCCGGCGATCCCGCGAATCCGCGCACGCTCTTCGCCGGCATGTGGCAGATCGACATCAAAACCTGGGGACGGGAGAGCGGCGGACCAGGAAGCGGCCTGTTCGTCAGTCACGACGCCGGCGCAACGTGGACGCGCCTCAAGGGCCGCGGCCTGCCCGCTCGTGACGTCGGCAAGGTCGTCGTCGCAGTCGCTCCTTCAAACCCGAATCGTGTCTACGCCCTGATCGAAACCGGCGACGGCGTGCCATGGAAGGGCAAGGAAACCGATCGCGGCCAGCTGTGGCGGTCGGACGATGGCGGCGAGAACTGGCAGGTGATCAGCTACGACCGCAATGTTATGGGGCGTGCGCATTACTACTCGCACGTGTTCGTTGCGCCCGACAACGAGAACGAAACCTACTTTCTCACGGCTGGATACAACGTTTCGCTCGACGGGGGACGCACGCTGACGGCGCAGACCGGCCTCGCCACTCCCGGCGGCGACAACCACGACATGTGGATCGATCCGACGAACCCGAAACGCATCATCGTCGGCAACGACGGCGGGCCATCGATTTCGCTGAACCGCGGGCGCGCCTGGGTGCGGTATCGCCTTCCCAACGCGCAGATGTATCACGCGACGGTGGACAATCAGATTCCTTACTACGTTTACGGAAACAAACAGGATGGGCCTTCTTACAGAGGCCCCAGCAACAGCCGCGCGGGTGGGAGCATCCCGCGATCGATGTGGCATACCGTCGCCGGCGGAGAGAGCGGCTGGGCGACGCCGGATCCCGTCGATCCGAATCTGATCTGGTCGAGCGCATCGGGCTCGGGCACGGTCGGCGGCATCGTCGCGATCTACGAGGAGAACCGCCGCCAGGCGCGCAACGTCGAAGTGTGGCCCGATCAGGCGAACGGCATTCCGGCCGACTTGAAATATCGCTTCAACTGGACGATGCCGCTGACGATTTCGCCGCACGATCGAAACACGGTCTACGTCGGCAGCCAGCACGTGCACCGCACGACAAATCGAGGACAGAGCTGGGAAGTGATTAGCCCCGATCTGTCGACCAACGACAAGACCCGGCAGCAGAGCTCCGGCGGCCTGACGCCCGACAACATCGGCGTCGAATATGCCTTCACGGTGATGGCCATCGCGGAATCGCGGCTCGAGCGGGGGGTGATCTGGGCGGGGACCAACGATGGTCAGGTGCAGCTGACGCGGGACAACGGCAAGACGTGGACGAACGTCACTGCGAACATCCTGAACCTGCCGCCGCGGGGTACGGTCGGCAACATCGAGCCTTCGCGCTACGACGCGGCCACCGCATACCTGACGGTCGATCTGCACCAGGTGAACAACCGCGATCCGTTCGTTTACAAGACGACCGACTATGGCAAGAGCTGGCGGGCGATCAGCAATGGCATCCCTAAGAGCATGCTGAGCTACGCGCACTGCATTCGCGAGGATCCGGTGCGTCGCGGCCTTCTGTATCTCGGAACCGAAAACGCGATCTACGTGTCGTTCGACGATGGCGGGAACTGGCAGCCGCTGCAGACGAACATGCCGCATGCTCCCGTGTATTGGATCACCGTCCAGGAGCACTTCAACGATCTGGTGGTTGCCACCTACGGACGCGGTTTCTGGATTCTGGACGACCTGACGCCATTGCAGCAGCTCACGCCGGACGTCGCAGCATCGGACGCTCATCTCTTCCCGCCGCGGCCGGCCTATCGCTTTCGCGAGATCACGCAGCAGGCGTCGAGCTCGAACGATCCGGCCACCGGCGACAACCCGCCGTACGGCGCCTCGATCAACTACTTCCTGAAATCCGCGCCCGCTGGCGACGTCGCGATCTCGCTCGTCGGTCCGCAAGGGCAAGTCGTGCGGCGTCTCCGCGGGACGAAGAACACTGGCATCAACCGCGTTTCATGGGATCTGCTCTACGAGCCGACGGCGGAGGTGCGCCTGCGCACCAGCCCGCTCTACAGCCCGGAGATCACCGTCGGACCTGACGGCACGAGATCCGGCGGCGGCGGACAGCTCGCGCTGCTCGCCCCACCCGGGAGCTACACCGTGCAGCTGAGCGTCGGAGGGAAGCAACTCTCGCAGAACCTCGAACTGCGCAAGGATCCGAATTCGGGTGGAACGGACGCCGACATCCAGAAGCAGATGACGGTGCTCACGGAGCTCGCACGCGAGATCAACCGTGCGGCGGGCATGATCAACCAGATGGAGCTGGTGCGAAGCCAGATTCAGAACCTCGGCCGGATTGTCGCGGATCGTGACGTGATGCAGGAGGCCGCAGCGGTTGAACGGAAGCTGGCCGATCTCGAAATGACCCTGATCGACCTTCGCGCGACCGGCCGCGGGCAGGATGGCGTGCGCTGGGGAGCGAAGCTGTACGGCAAGTTCCTGTATCTGGCGAACGGCTTGATGAGCGGCGATTTTGCCCCGACGAATCAACAGCTGGAAGTGCAGAAGGAGCTCGAGGGGCGGCTGCGCAGCCTGGCCGGCCAGTTCGACGCGTTCCAGACCGGCGATCTCGCGAAGCTCAACGAACAGCTCCGCAAGCGCAACCTGCCGATCGTCGTGACGCGGCCGTCGACGTCGTCCAGCGATTGATCACGCGGGTGATGGCTCGAAAAGCGCGGCGGGAGAAGCGCGCGAACCCCTTGCGCGTCAGCGACAGCTTTCGCGCGTTCGTGCTCGATCAGCTGGCGGACGTCGGGGACGTCGTGCCGCGCTCGATGTTCGGTGGAGTCGGCCTGTATCACCAGGGTGTGTTCTTCGGAATCATCGCAGGTGACGTGCTGTACTTGAAGGTCGACAACCACACCCGGCAGGATTACGAAAGCGCCGGCACCGGTCCATTCATGCCCTACCCGGAACGCGGCGGCACGATGCAGTACTATGCCGTGCCGCTCGACGTGCTCGAAAGCTCGGCGGAGCTGACGCGATGGGCCCGGCGGGCGATTCAGGTTGCGAAGCGCGCGCGCTGAGCGTTCCTCTGTTCTCCCAACGCCGCTTTCGGATCGCACGTCTACTCTCCTGGATCCAGGTACTCATGGACGAACTGAAACTCGCGTTCCGCAGACTGATCAAACGCCCGGCATCAACGCTCGCGTCAGCCGCCACCCTCGGGTGCGCGATTGCCGCCGCGGCGGTCACCTGGTCGGCGCTCTCGGCGGTGCTGATCAACCCGCTGCCGGTCAGCGGCCCCGACCAGCTCCTCGTCGTCGGAACGCGCGGCCTGCGCGGGCGGGAAATGGTCGTCCGAACGGGATTCGTTTACACGAAGTTCCGGCAGATTCAAGAGGGCCTCGTATTCGAACAGCCCGTGGCGCAGTGGGGATCGCCTCATACGCTGCTCACCAGAGTCGGCGACGTGACCGAACGTGCCGAGGTCGGGTTCGCGACCCACGATTTCTTCGAGGTGCTTGGGATCAGGTCTATCGTCGGCCGCGCGTTCACACCGAACGATGACCGGCGCGGCGCGGCTCCCGTCGCCGTCCTCACTCATCGCTACTGGAGGCGTGTCTTCAACGCCAGTCCCGCGGCCGTGGGCCAGCAGATCGTCGTCGCGGGCACACCCGTCACCATCGTCGGCGTGCTTCAACAGGGATTCCGCGGTCTGGATCTGTCCGAGTCGTTCGACATGTACCTCGCGTTCCACACAATTGCCGACGTCGGAGACGCGAACACGAACTATTTCGCCCAACCTGGTCCCGGCATCTCGTCACCGACCGCCGGCATGATGATCCTGGGCCGGCTCAGGCACGGCGCCACCATCGCGGACGCAACCGCCCGAATCGTCGCGACCGATCCGCCGCCGCCGCCCGGGCGCGCGGCGCCACAGTATCTCCTCATCGATGCGAATACCGCCGCAGTCCCCGAGGCCGCTCGCGCGGGCGTGAGCCACTTCGCGCGCCTGCTTGCCGGCACGGTCGGATTACTGCTGCTGATTGGGTGCACGACGGTCGGCATGCTCCTTCTCATCCGGACGGAGGCACGTGCTGAAGAGTTCGCGATGTGCATGGCGCTTGGCGCCTCGCGGGGGCGGCTGGCGCGCGGCATCGTGTGCGAAGGGGCGCTGCTGGCCGCGGCCGGCGCCGCGCTGGCGATTCCCGTTTCGTGGTGGTTGTTCCATTTGATCACGGCGTTCCAGCTTCCGGGCAACGTCTCAATCGAGTGGCTCGAGTTGTCGCTCGACGCCCGGGCAATCACGATGACCATCGTCGCGGCCGTTGCTGCGGTTCTGCTGATCGCGCTCGTCGCAGGCGCGTTCGGGTTCCGCGCCACCGTCGCGGACGCGCTGCGTTCCCGCGCCGGGGTGACGCCACGCACGACGCGCCGCGCAACGCGCGCGGCGCTCGTCGGCCTGCAAGTCGCGGTGACCGTCATGCTGGTCGCAGGCGCCGGCCTGTTCGCGCGCAGCCTCGTTGCCGCGCTGAACCTGAACAGCGAAATGGACATGTCGCGTCTGGTAATGGGCTTGATCCAGCTGCAGCCGTACGGATTCACCGCTGAACGCGCGCAGCCATTCTTCGACGACCTCATCGTCACGCTGAACAACAACCCCGCGATACAGGCGGCGTCATTCTCGAACTACGAAGGGGGGATGTCGTCGGTTGGAAAGCTGCACGTCAACGGCGCCCCACGTCAGTTCCCTTCCACCGTTTCGTACATCCGCGTCGATCCCGAATACTTCCGCACAATCGGAATTCGGCAGCTGGACGGCCGCGGCTTCAAGCCTGACGACAAACAGCAATCGCCGCCAGTCGCGGTCGTCAGCGAGTCGTTCGCTCGGATGCTCGCGAACGGCGCGAGCGCGCTGGGCTACCGGATCGAGGGATTCTCCACATCCGATGCACCGGTCACCGTCGTCGGCGTGGTTGCCGATCTCGTCGGCAACGTGACTAATCTCGAGCCGCTCGTCATCTATCTGCCGCTCGCGCAGGGCAAGCCGCGTGTGTATCGCGACCTCGCCATACGCGCTGCGCCGACTTCAACCGTGGCTGACGTGCGGCGTGAGACGCTCGCGGCAATCAAGGCACTCGATCCACAGGTCGCGCCAACGCCGCTCCGTACGCTCGAGGAGCGGGTCCTCGCGCAGATGGCGCCGCAGCAGCTCGGCGCCACGGTCCTCGGCGCACTTGGCGCGATAGCCGTGCTCCTGACGCTGCTCGGTGCCTATGTGATCGCGGATTCGATGGCGACGATGCGGATGCGCGAGATGGGCATCCGCGCCGCGCTCGGCGCGACGCGGCGACAGCTCGGAGCGATCGTGCTCGCCGAAACCGCGCGGCTCGTCGGCGCGGGCGTCATGGCAGGACTCGCACTCGCGTGGCTGAGTGCGAACACGATTCGGACGTTTCTCTTCCAGGTCCAGCCGCTCGATCCGATCACGCTCGCCGGCGTGTCGGTGCTGATCCTGGCGCTGGCCCTCGCGGTCAGCGTACGCGCGGCTATTCGAAGCGCGCGGGTCGATCTTTCGACGGTGCTGAAGGCTGAATAGGTCCGCGCCGCAGATCGGCGTAATCCGGCATGTACGTCTTGAGCCCGCGCTGCGGAGTGTTCTTCGAATAGCCGGCGACGAGCTGTTTGTCGTAGTGCGCGGGAAAGAAATCGAAGGGATCGCGCATGTCCGCGTCGATCAGCTGCAGATCCGCATCGCTCATCGTCAGCTTGCCGAAGGTGATCGTGCCGCCCCCGAAGTAGATGTAGTTCCGCGCGCGCGGATCCGGCGGCTGCAGGGCAGGTTCGCGCTTGCCGTCCTCCGACCCGAAGGTCTGCACCAGGCGGTTCCCGACGACGGCAACCTTGCTCAGGCGACCCTTCATTTCCGGCGGCGGCAGCACCTGACCGACGGCAATCATGATGTCGTTGTCGCTCGCCGACAGCCCGCGGCGGCGTTCCAGATCCGCGACGTCCTCGAGCTTCAGCCCGAAAAACTCGAGCAAGCCCTTCACCGGCACGCCCGCGGCCTTGATCGAGTCCGTGTGCAGCTTCAGCCGGCCGTCGGGCGTCGCCGACACCGTCGCCTTCATCGAGAACGGGACGACGATGCCCTTGTGAAGTTTGCCGCTCTGCTCTAGCCGCCCGTCGTCGGTTGCCTTTACCTTGACGTCACTGAGCGGGGCGCCGTCATAGTTGAAGACGTGCCGATTCATCAGCGCGGTGAGGCTCTCCATGTCCATCGACATCGCACCGGACGACACGTTCAGCACATACGACTTCGGATCGTCGAATACCGGAGGCCTTCCTTCTGACCTGCTGATCATTTCGCCGCGCAGGCGGTCGATCGCCAGCACGATGCCGTCGTCCACATGAAGCTGGACGTTTCGCATTTCTATTTGCACGTGGCGGGCGGTGGAGGCGCGGGGTGGTTCCTGCCTCGACAAACCCGAAGCCAGCACCGTGAGGCCGAGCGCAATAAAACCGCGCCCATGACGCATGCCTCGAAGCAGGCAAGCGGCGTGCCGCGGCGTTAAAGCTCTACCGGCTTTTCTGGATGAGTCCTTCTCTCTGCATTTCTTTCGTCGCCGACGTCGACGAGATCCTTCACGAACTGCTGAAGCTGCTTCGGGTTCTTCGTTTCGCTGACGCCCGCCCACAGCAGCTCATTGCGCGGCACGCTGAAGACGAGCGCTTCGACGACAACATAGGTGTCTTCGCGCGTGGAGCTTGGGATGTAGACGCCGGACCATGCGTACGGGTAATACGACCAGAAGGAGCTGTAGGAAGAACCCACCCACGTCGCGGACGTGTACGACTGCACCTTCTCGCTGCTGACCGGTCGCACCGCAACGACGCCTTCCACCCCTGCCTTCTCGTACCACACCCTGGCTTTGTCCGCAGACTCGAGCTCCGGCTTCGGGACGATGCGGTAGGTCGCGACCATGTTCAGGCCGCGCGGCGTCAGCTCGCGCACGAGCGCTTCCTCGCCGGCGATACGAAGCGATTCATCCTGCGAGATGACCAGCGCCGCGACCTTTTTCCCGGCGAAGCTGGTGCCGGCCGCGTCCTTCCCTTTCCAGGTCGACGTGAACTTCACGTCGGCTGCGATGAGCGAAGCGGCGAGGATGAGGGACCCGAAAACGATCGGAAACACGCGGCGCATAAAAGGACCTCCGACAAACGCGAGTGTGAGGCAGATCCTCGCGCCTGCGCATCATAAATCGGGTTTACAGAAGTGCGCGGTTCTGCATATTTCGCACGGCGGCGACGCCTCGTTTACAACGGCTTCCAAAACGATGAGTCCGGAGACGAAAGTCCTCTCTGCTGGTGACAATTCGGCAGATGACCCATAAAAAGGCCCTACTTAACCTGGACCGTTTCCTGCACACCGGCCCCAACGCATTACAAATCTCGCTCTAACCAGAAAGTTATAAATCCATTGAGGAGGAGCTAATGCGAAGAGCCACTCGCCCGCGGCCGGGCCACGCACATGGAACCCCGACGACCCCGCAGACGGGTACGAGGGTCCGGCTGCTGGCAGGCGTGGGAGCCGCCGCGTTGTTTGCGACGGTGCTACCGACGTTCAACGGCCCATCGCTGCAAGCGCAGTCGACGGTGACTCCGCCCAGCATCTCGGTTACCGGCGGCAGCGTGTGCAGCGGCGGCAGCCAGACCTTCCCGGTCTCGCTGACTTTGCCTCCGGACACGGTCGTAGACAAGGTGGACGTCTTCCTGCTTTTCGACGACACCGGCAGTTTCGCGTCGTTCGTCCCGACGGTCGGGACGATCTTCAGCGGCCTCGTCACCTCGCTCGAGACAGCGCTCCCAGGAGTCAGCTTCGGGTTCGGCGTCGGCCGCTTCGAGGACTACGGCGGTTTGGGGATCGGCTTCTCCGGTGAAGTCAACACCGGCCGTCCGTTCACGTTGAATCAGCCGATCGTCACCGCCGCAACAGCCGGCGGCGCGGCAGCTCGCAACACGCTGATTTCCTCGGCCTTGTCCAGATCGGCTCCGGGATTCGGCGGCGATGGTCCGGAGAGCGGCCTCGAAAGCCTCTTCCAGGCCGCCACCGGCCTCGGCTTCGACGGCAACGGCAACGCCTCCCGTCTCGACAGCGGTCCTGCCGGAGCGGTCGCGACGCAGACTACGCCCGGCACCAGCGGAGATGTCCCGCCGTTTTCCTCCAACGTCGCCCTGACCTCCGGTTCGCTCGGTGGCGTAGGCTGGCGCACGGATTCGCTGCGACTCATCCTGTTGGCGACCGATATCTGCTCGGTTGCGGCGCATCCAGCCGGCAGTCCGATTCCCGGCACAATTACCGGCGCGGGCGCCTCGTCGGTTCCGCAAGGCGCGCTGGCCTGCAGCGGAACGCCTGGCGTCAGCCGCTTCGGCTTCATCAGCGACTCGAAGTCGACTCCCGGAACCGTCGCAAGCGCAGTAGCGCCGAGCGGCTCTGGCGCGGTGCAGGCCACGGTCAGCGCCCTGAACGCGCTGGGCATCCAGGTGATGGGTATGGGCCCCGGCGCCGCGCCGACGGCCTCGACGACGCCAACCAGCGCGCCGAGCACCTGGCTGTCCGCCATCGCCAGGCTGACAGGCGCTGTCGACACCGGCGGAACCCCGCTGGTCTTCAGCACGTCGGTCCCGCTCGCGACGCTGTCGACCGCGATTCAGAATGCGATCACCACGTCGACGACGCGGCCAGTCGACATCACGCTGGCAACGACGGCGCTGCCGGCGGGCCTCAGCTTCTCGTTCACGCCGTCGATTCGTACCGCGGTGCCACCGGGAGGCACAGCGGCATTCGATGTGACGTTGACCGGCGACGGATCGCCGATCAGCGGAACGTTCAGCATCCTGTTCAAGGACTTCAACAGCGGTGCGGTGCTGGGCACGATACCCGTAACTGTGACGTGCGCGGCGACGCTGGCGTGCGACATCGACGTCGACAGAGATGTGGACCTCGATGACCTCGCGCTGATACGGGCGGCGAACAAGACTAGGGTGCCGGCGGGATCGAGCGACCCGCGCGATGCCAACGGCGACAGGCGGATCAACGTCGCCGACGTGCGGTTCTGCACGCTGCTGTGCACGCGCCCCGGCTGCGCGAAGTAGAGCGACTACCTAACTGGAGACTCGATATGATTCAAAAGTTACTGCGCATTGCGGCGCTGAGTGCGATCGTCGCTGTTGGCATCGGTAGCACGGCGGAAGCGGCGCCCATCGTCAGCGTCTCGCCGTTCCACACCGACGCCGCGGTCGGCGATACGGTGACGGTCGACATTATCGTCAGTGGCCTCGGCGCTGGCGAAATGGTCGGCGGGTTCTCGTTCCTTCTCGCGTTCGACTCCTCGATCCTGAAGGGCACGAGCTATACCGTCGATCCGGACAGCAAGATGAGTCCCGGGTTCGAGCTGCCGCCGGTCGGCTTTGGCGCCGGCGGGGCTTCGCCGCTCGAGACCTTCTACGTCGCGGCAGCCGGCGCGGACCTCACCGGTCAGGGGACCGGGTTCCGGCTGGCGACCGTGAGCTTCCTGGCGCTCGCTCCGGGCCTCAGCCGGCTGACGCTGATCAACCCTGACGGCGCCGTGGTGCTCTCGGATTCGAGGGGCCAGGAACTGCCTTCGGATCTGCGGCCCGGCGAGGTGTGCGTCGGCGGCGCGTCGGCGTGCGCGGTGCCCGAGCCTGGTCTGCTGGCGTTGCTGGGCGCGGGCCTCAGTGCCTTCCTGGCCCGGCGGCGGATGTCGGGACGAGCCTAGTTCCAGGTCACCCTGCGGAAGTGCGAAGGGCCCGGTGCGCGCGGCGCGCCGGGCCCTTTTTTCTTGTCTAAACGTAGCCGTGTTTCAGCAAATGCTTCGCCGCGCCCTGGTAGTACCCACCGGCCACCGGCGGTACGTCCCAGCCCATCGAGTCCGCCAGCCGATCGTAGATGTTGAACAGGAAGGCGACTTCCAGCGCCTCCCGGATCGCCTGCTTCGAGACGCCGGCGCGCATGGCGGTCCGCACATCCTCGGGTGCGAGGCTGCGGTGGTCGAGCGTCATCTTCTTCAGCAGTTCGAGCGTCGCGCGAAGCCGGTCAGGAATTGGCGCGGTCGTGTAATCGCTCAGGACCTGCTGGACGAGGTCCTGGCTCTCGAGGGCGGACGCCGCGACCGCGGCGTGCGCGTTGGTTCAAAAGTGACACTGGTTCAGGCGCGACACGAACGCCGCGAAGAGCTCGCGCTCACCGACCGACCACTCCGACGGTCCGCGCATCACCTCCTGGGTGTGGGCGGAGTTGGGCTGGCCGAACAGATGCCGTCGATAGCGCAGCGTACGCACGACGTCGGGCGCGCGGAACCCCGACACCACGCGAATGACGCCGTAGAGCAGCCGGCTGGCCAGGCTGTCGCCGCGCTCGACGTTGCTGAACCTCATGCCTCCTCCAGCGCCCGATGCGCCGCGGCAAGCCGCTCATTCGCCGCTCCGAATGCCGCGCAGAGGACGATCTCGAAGAGCTGATCCTCCGTGTAGCGGCTTCGGAGCTGATCGAGATCCTGATCGGTCACCGTGTAGGCGCGGGACCGGATCTTGTCGACCAGCGTCGTCAGTTCGGGTGGGGGATTGCCGCCGGCGATCGCCTGACGAAGCTCGGGAGCGGTTTCCGCGGGGCCGTTCAGCAGCGCTACGGCGGTGGCCATTCTGAGCGGGCCGAAGCGGTCGTTCATCGCCGGCATTGTACAGGCTTCGGCACGGCGCTGGGCGCTCGGCGTTGGGCGTTGGGGTTGGGCGTTGGGGTTGGGCGTTGGGGTTGGGGGTTGGCGTTGGGAGTTGGGAGTGGCGTTTGGGTGTTGGGTGTTGACAAAAAAAGCCCGTCGCCTGAATCAGGCGACGGGCTTTCTAGTAATTAATCCCGGCAGTGACCTACTCTCCCACGCAGTTACCCACGCAGTACCATCGGCGGTAGAGAGCTTAACTTCCGTGTTCGGAATGGGAACGGGTGTGACCCCTCTCCTATGACCACCGGGAAACTGATCCACCGTCGCGCGAGTGCGCGAGGGTGGAGTGCAACTTGTTGCCTGGGATCCTACGGCGTCCCCGCCAGATATCGGCGTGAGTTCGTAGGTCGCCCCAGACTATGTCAAAGAGCTATCAGCTATCAGCCGTCAACGATCAGCTGAGAGCTGATGGCTGAAAGCTTTCTCAACTGAATATCCTGCAAACGGTAGTTTTCTCGTTCCACCTTCGTCACACGCAGCTTTTGCGTGCACTGTTCTCTCTTGCGAGAGAAAGAGATTATGGTCAAGCCTCACGGCTGATTAGTATCGGTTAGCTCCACACATCGCTGTGCTTCCACACCCGACCTATTACCTGGTCATCTTCCAGGAGCCTTCAGAGGCCTTGCGGCCTGGGAAATCTCATCTTGTGGAGGGTTTCACGCTTAGATGCCTTCAGCGTTTCTCCCTTCCGCACGTAGCTACCGAGCGCTGCCACTGGCGTGACAACTCGTACACTAGAGGTGCGTCCATCCCGGTCCTCTCGTACTAAGGACAGCCCCACTCAAATTTCCTCCGCCCATGACAGATAGAGACCGAACTGTCTCGCGACGTTCTAAACCCAGCTCACGTACCGCTTTAACCGGCGAACAGCCGGACCCTTGGAACCTGCTACAGCTCCAGGATGCGATGAGCCGACATCGAGGTGCCAAACCTGAGCGTCGATGTGAACTCTTGGCTCAGATCAGCCTGTTATCCCCGGCGTACCTTTTATCCGTTGAGCGATGGCCCTTCCATGCGGAACCACCGGATCACTAAAGCCTGGTTTCCCACCTGCTCCACTTGTAGGTGTCGCAGTCAAGCTCGCTTATGCTTTTGCACTCTACGGCTGATTTCCAAACAGCCTGAGCGAACCTTCGCGCGCCTCCGTTACAGTTTAGGAGGCGACCGCCCCAGTCAAACTACCCACCTAGCAGTGTCCCTGATCTGGATGACAGATCGAGGTTAGAACGCCGGAGTGTCAAGGGTGGTATCTCACCGTTGGCTCCCCCGAGTCCGAGAACCCGGGTTCAAAGCCTCCCACCTATCCTGCGCATGACACGCCAGCATTCACTACTAAGATGTAGTAAAGGTGCACGGGGTCTTTTCGTCTAGTCACGGGCAACCGGCGTCTTCACCGGTACCACAAATTCGCAGTGCCCCTCGTTGAGACAGCGCCCAGATCGTTACGCCATTCGTGCAGGTCGGAACTTACCCGACAAGGAATTTCGCTACCTTAGGACCGTTATAGTTACGGCCGCCGTTTACCGGGGCTTCAGCTCAAAGCTTCGCCTTGCGGCTAACCTCTCCCTTTAACCTTCCGGCACCGGGCAGGCGTCAGACCCTATACGTCGTGTTCGACTTCGCAGAGTCCTGTGTTTTTAGTAAACAGTCGCCTGGGCCTCTTTATTGCAACTCGTTCCCGCACGCAATCGCGAGGATCACGCACGGTATTCGAGCACCCCTTCTTCCGAAGTTACGGGGCTAGTTTGCCGAGTTCCTAAACGAGGGTTCTCACTCGCGCCTGAGGATTTTCTCCTCGCGTACCTGTGTCGGTTTGCGGTACGGGTACCCACTTCTCTCCTTAGAGGCTTTTCTCGGCAGCATGGCGTCGTCGGCTTTGCGGGTCCGAAGACCCTCGACATGGCACCTCAGGGAATATGACCCTCCGGATTTGCCTGGAAGATCCCCCTACATGCCTGAACCCACACGTCCAATCGTGGGCCCGACTAGCCTCCTGCGTCCCCTCATCGTGATAACGAAAAGTAGGTAGTTCCGGAATGTTGACCGGATGTGCATCCGCTACGCCTTTCGGCCTCGCGTTAGCTCCCGACTGACCCTGAGCGGACGAACCTTCCTCAGGAAACCTTACGCTTACGGCGGGGAAGATTCTCACTTCCCTTCTCGCTACTTATGCCGGCAGGGTCACTTCTCGTCGCTCCACCAGTCCTCACGGTCTGACTTCACGGCAACGAGAACGCTCCTCTACCAAAACACCGCCCCGCAGGGCAGTGCATTCTACGGCTTCGGTCCTGTACTTGAGCCCCGTTATATTGTCGGCCCAGAGCCGCTTGACCAGTGAGCTATTACGCTTTCTTTAAAGGATGGCTGCTTCTAAGCCAACCTCCTGGTTGTCTAAGCGTCTCCAGATCCTTTACCACTTAGTACAGAGTTAGGGACCTTAGCCGGTAGTCTGGGCTGTTTCCCTCTCGACAATGAAGCTTAGCCCCCACTGTCTGA
>CAVVIH010000006.1:1157500-1799071 GCA_963748295.1 uncultured Acidobacteriota bacterium
AATCTTGACCGCGCCCTGCTGGATCTTTCTCGTCGCGTCGCTGCCGGACTCGGCGAAGCCGGTCTCGAGCAGCAGGTGTTCGACCAGCGTGCCTGCCAGCATCGGCTTCTCGGGCAGATCCTTCGGCAGCTCGCGCCGCGTGAACCGCCGCTCGAACTCCTGCACCGCCGTCTCCGCCGCCGCCGGCCCATGATAGTCGCTCACGATCATCCGCGCGAGATCCACCTTCGCCTGCTTCGGGTGCAGCTCCCCCTTCGACACGGCGGCACGCCGCGCCGTCAGATCCTCGGGGCTCACATCCGTCAGCAGCGCGTAGTACTTCCACATCAGCTCGTCGGACATCGACATGAGCTTGCCGAACATCTCGCCCGCCGGCTCGGTGACGCCCACGTAGTTGCCGAGGCTTTTCGACATCTTCTCGACGCCGTCGAGCCCTTCGAGCAGCGGCGTCGTCATGACGACCTGCGGCTCGAGGTCGAAGGCCGGCATGATGTCGCGGCCGACGTTCAGGTTGAAGAGTTGATCCGTCCCGCCAAGCTCCACGTCGGCGTTCAGGAATACGGAGTCGTACGCCTGCGCGAGCGGATACATGAACTCGTGGATCGCAATCGGCTGCCGTGCCTCGTAGCGCTTCTTGAAATCACGCCGCTCGAGCATCTGCGCGACGTTGTACTTCGCGGCGAGCTTCACCCACGCGTAGCTGCCGAGCGGCTCGAGCCACTCGCTGTTGTAGCGGACCTCGGTGCGCCGCGAATCGAGGATCTTGAAGATTTGCGTCTTGTAGGTCTCCGCGTTGGCCTCGATCTCCTCCCGCGTGAGCGGCGGGCGCGTCTTCGAACGGCCGGTCGGATCGCCGATCAGCGCGGTGAAGGCGCCGACGACGTAAATCACCCTGTGCCCGAGATCCTGGAAGTGCTTCATCTTGCGAATCAGCACGGTGTGCCCGAGGTGCAGATCGGGCGCGGTCGGATCGAAGCCGACTTTCACGACGAGTGGCCGGCCTTCCCGCGCCGCTCGCTCGAGCTTCGCGCGCAGGTCCGCGGCTCGGACGACGTCCACGCAGCCGCGTGTGAGGTAGGCCAGCTGGTCGTCGAGGGTCATTCCCCGTAACTATAATCGTTGGATGCCCCTTCCGGAGCGCTCAACCGGACTTAGTCGCCGCGCCGTGCTCAAAGGACTGGCCGGCCTGGGGATAGGCGCGGCAACCGGGACCTTCGCGCACGGGTTCCTCTACGAACGCCACCACCTCGAAATCACCAGAGCGTCGATCGATTTCCAGGGCCTGCCCGACGCGCTCGAAGGACTGAAAATCGGCCTGCTGTCCGATACCCATCGCAGCCAGACCGTCTCGCACGAGCTGATCGACGCCGCGGTGCAGGCGATGCTGCGCGAGCAGCCCGACATGGTGGTGCTTGGCGGCGACTACGTCACGTGGGGCGATCGTCGCTACGTCCAGCCGGCGGCCGACGCGCTCGCGCCGCTGACGGCGCCGCACGGTGTGTTCGCGGTGCTCGGCAACCACGACGACGATCGCGACATGCCCGCAGCGCTCATCGCGCGCGGCTTCACCGTGCTGCGCGATCAGCGCACGCAGGTGACGATTCGCGGCGAGAAGCTCGATCTGGTTGGCGTCAGGTATTGGACGCGGCGGCTCGCGGAGGTGGAAGAGATCGCGCGCGGCGCGTCACCGAACGTGATGCTGCTGGCGCATACGCCGATGCGCCTCTACGAGGCCTCCGAGCTGCGCATGCCGATCATGCTGAGCGGGCACACCCACGGCGGGCAGATCGTGCTGCCGGTCGTCGGCGCGGTCGCCGGCCGGAAGTTCCCGATCGTCGAAGGCCTGGGCCGCCGGAAGTCGACGATGGCGTTCGTGACGCGCGGGGTGGGCACGGTATACATACCCGTGCGCGTCAACTGCCCGCCGGAGGTCGCCATCCTGACCCTCAAGCGACCAGGCGTGAACGTGGACCGATCGTCAGACCGGCATCGTGCGATCTGGACCGAGCACGAAGCGCCGTCCCTCCACCCGCCAGCCGCGCTCCAGAACGAGGCGAACGGCCTCCGGGTAGAGGCGATGCTCCGCGATCAGGATGCGGGCTGAGAGCGTCTCGACGGTGTCGTCTTCCCTGACCGGAACCGACGCCTGCAGCACGATCGGCCCGCCGTCGAGCTCACCGGTCACCAGATGCACGGTGGCGCCGCTGACCCTTACGCCATGCTCGAGCGCCTGGCGCTGCGCGTCGACGCCGGGGAACGCAGGCAGCAGCGACGGATGGATGTTCAGGATCGCGTTCGGGAACGCCTCGAGCAGGGGTGCACCAACCAGGCGCATGAAGCCCGCGAGGCAGACCAGCGTGACGCCGCGCTCTTTCAAGGCCGACGCGACGGCGACATCGAAATCGTCACGGCGCGCGAACAGCTTGTGATCGATGACGACGGTCTCGATGCCCGCTGACGCAGCGCGTTCGAGCCCGCCGGCATCCGGCCGGTTGGAGATGACCACCGCGATGCGCGCGTCGAGCCGTCCTTCCGCGATCGCGTCGATCAGCGCCTGCAGATTGCTGCCGCGGCCGGAGATCAGCACGCCCAGCCGCTCAGCCATAGACGACCCCTTCGCCGCCGCCTCGGATCTCGCCGATGCGCGCGGCTCCGCGTTCGCCCGCCGCCGCCAGCGCATCGACGACCTGCGGCGCGTCGTCGCGGCCGCACGCGATGATCAGGCCGATACCCATATTGAAGGTCCTCAGCATCTCCTCGTCGGGCACCGATCCGGTCCGCTGGAGCCATTGGAAGATCGCGGGCACGCTCCACGCGCGGCGATCGATGACGGCGTGCGTGCCTGCAGGAAGAATGCGCGGCAGGTTCTCGGTGATGCCACCGCCGGTGATGTGCGCCATGCCCTTGATCAGGCCGCCTGGCAGCAGCGGCCGCACGACCGCCAGGTACGACCTGTGTGGCACGAGGAGCGCCTCGCCAACCGTGGCGCCGAGCTCTTTGACGCAATCGGCCGGCCTCAGCCGTGCCACGTCGAACGCAATCCGCCTCGCGAGCGAGTAGCCGTTCGTGTGCAATCCGGACGAGGGAACGCCGATCAGGACATCGCCGGGCACGATGGTCTTGCCGTCGATCAACCGATCGCGCGCCACTGCGCCGACGATGAAGCCGGCGACGTTGTACTCGCCGTCGGCGTAGAAGCCCGGCATCTCGGCCGTCTCGCCGCCGAGCAGCGCACACCCGTTCTCGCGGCATGCGTCGGCGAGCCCCTGCACGATCTGCACGGCGACGTCGGGATCGAGCTTGCCGGTCGCGAGATAGTCGAGAAAGAACAGCGGCTGCGCGCCTTGAACGAGGATGTCGTTCACGCAATGGTTCACGAGATCGCGGCCGATCGTCGTGTGGACGCCGGTGAGGAACGCGACGCGGAGCTTGGTGCCGACGCCGTCGGCGCTCGCCACCAGCACCGGATCCGAAAGCCCCTGCGCCTGGAGGTTGAACAGGCCGCCGAAGGAGCCGATGTCCGAGAGAACACCCGGGGTGAAGGTCGCGCGCGCCAGCGATCGGATGCGGCGGACGACTTCGTTCCCCGCATCGATGTCGACGCCCGACTGCTTGTAGTCCACGATCAGAACTCCAGGGCCTTGATCAGCCTCTCCGCGGCCTTCCTGCGCGCTGAGCCCTCGGCCGCCTGCCAGTACGCGCGCCGGACGGTGACGAAGAACCGCTCCTCCTCGAAGTCCTCTTCGAGCATGTCGAACGCCTCGCGAAGCAGCTCGGTCGCCGGCGCCCTCAGCGATTCCCGCTGCTCGAGCACGTCCAGCGTCACTGCGGGATTTCGGAGCGCGACGGTGCCGAGCGCGAGCGCGATCGCCGCGCGGGCGGGATCGCGGGTCGGCGCGCCGAGCTGGATCAGCTCGACGACCGCTTCCATGCGGCCGGAGGCGCCGAGCATGGCCAGCGCGGTGGCGGATCCGCGCAGCAGCTCCTGGAATCCGATGTTGTCGATCGAGAACTTCAGCGAGCGCGTGATGTACGGCTGGTGCGATGCGCAGTTGACGCCCAGCAGACAGATCGCCGCGGCAATCGCCGGCTGCGACTCACGCGGCGCCTTCCGCTGAAGATCCGCGAGCGTCGGCAGCGACGCCTTGTCGCCGATCTTCCCCAGCGCCAGCGCCGCATCGTCCTGGAGCGGGCCGTCTATGACCGCGACGTCGGTGATCGGCTTGATCGCATACGAGGCGCGGTAGTCGCCGAGCGCCTCGATGACGACGCTGCGGAAGAATGCCTGGCCGCGCATGACGAGCGTCGTCGTCACCGGACGCACCGCGGGGTCGGCGCCGTAGGCGGCCAGCGCGCGCATCAGCGCCGGCCTGACGAACTCGGACTCCTCCTTGTCGGCGGCCTGCAGCAGCCGCGGCACGATCGTCTTGTCCTGATTGTGCTCGAACCACGTGTAGGCCACCGAGCGGAGGCGATCGTTGGGGTCGCCGAGCATCTGCACCATCACGTCGCGCGTGCGCGGATCGTTGAAGCCGGAGAGCAGAACCAGCGCGCGGAAGCGCACGTAGCCGTCGGCGTGGTTCTTGACCGCCTGGAGGAGGGCGGGAACCGCAACCTCGGGGAGCGCCCGGCGAACCGTGCTCGCGGCGGCATTGCGAACCTGGAATTCCACGATGCCGAGCTGGCCGATCGCCGCCCGAACCTGCTCGGCGGAGACCGGCGCCTCCGACTGGGACGCGCGAATCTGGACAGGGAAACAGGACGCGAGCAGCAGCACCAGACCGAGAGCCGTCCGGCGCATGAGCCTATTCGACAACCTTGAGGGCGAGCTGCTGATATACACGCTGGTTGCGGGGCACGGCGACCGGATAGACGCCCGTGTAGCACGACGTGCAGTACGCACCCTGCGTCGTGCCCACCGCGGCGCGCAGGCCGTCGAGGCTGAGATACGCGAGGCTGTCGGCCTCGACGAAGTCGCGGATCTCCTCGATCGTGTGCGTCGCCGCAATCAGCTCGCTGCGACTCGGGGTGTCGACACCGTAGTAGCACGGGGAAATCGTCGGCGGACAGCTGATGCGCAGGTGCACTTCCCGTGCCCCGGCCGCCTTTACCATCTTCACGATCTTCCGGCTCGTCGTGCCGCGAACGATCGAATCGTCGATGAGGACGATTTTCTTCCCCTCGATGATGCTCCGAACCGGATTGAGCTTGACCTTGACGCTGAAGTGGCGGATCGACTGCGCCGGCTGAATGAACGTGCGGCCGACGTAGTGATTGCGGATCAGGCCCATCTTCATCGGCAGCCCGGCCTCTTCCGCGTAGCCGATGGCGGCGCAGACGCCGGAGTCGGGGATTGGCACCACGACGTCGGCGGGCACGGGGGCTTCCCGCGCGAGGGTGCGGCCCAGATCGCTGCGAACTTCGTTGACGCTCCGGCCGAAGACGTAGCTGTCCGGACGCGCGAAGTAGACGTGTTCGAACACGCAATGCGCGAGCGGCTGCGGCGGAAACGGCTTGATCGAGCGCAGGCCGCCGTCGGAGATGACGACGATCTCGCCGGGCTCGACGTCCCGTTCGTAGGTGGCGCCGATCAGATCGAGGGCGCAGGTCTCCGAGCAGACGATCCACGAATCGCCAAGCCGCCCGAGCGCCAGCGGCCTGAACCCGTTCGGATCGCGGGCGGCGATCAGGCGGTTCTTCGTCAGGAGCGCGAGCGAGTAGGCGCCGCGAACCTGCGCGATCGACTCGACGAGCGCGTCCTCGACGGACGAGGCCCGCGAACGCGCGTAGAGATGGAGAATGACTTCGGTGTCGCTGCTGGTCTGGAAGATCGATCCGCTCCAGACCAGATCGTCGCGCAGCTCCCGCGCATTGACCAGGTTGCCGTTGTGCGCGACCGCGATCTGGCCGTGCGCGCAATCGATGGCGAACGGTTGCGCGTTCTCGAGCTTGCTTTCACCGGCGGTCGAGTAGCGTGTGTGGCCGATCGCCAGATGCCCGGGCAGCTTGGCGAGCGCCGCTTCGTCGAACGCGTCCGCGACCTGTCCCATCGCCCGGGACACGCGGATCTTCCCCCCGTCGGCGACCGCGATGCCCGCGCTCTCCTGGCCGCGATGCTGCAGCGCGAACAGGCCGAGGTACGTGAGGTTCGCCGCCTCCGGATGCCCGAAGATCCCGAAAACGCCGCACTCGTCGCGAAACTTATCCAGCATGGCCCATCGAGCATGGGGAGAAACATCTATTGTACGCCGGCCGGGCGGCGGAAGTTGCGCTCGAGCGCGGTATTCCACAGCGACTCGAGCTCTTCAGCGGCACCGTCGATGGCCAGCTCTCCGGCGACCGCCATGCGAATCCGGCTGCCGCCGGTCTTGCCGATGGCCAGCGCGGGAACACCTGATTCGGTCGCCATCTCCATCAACGCCTGCCGATTCTCCGGACGTACGGTGACCACCGCGCGCGATGCCGATTCGCCGAACAGCGTCGCCGCCGCCGTGCGCGCCGCGGGCAAGTCGACCTCGAGCCCGATGCCGCCGCTGTCGAAGGAACTCTCGCACAGCGTGATCGCGATGCCGCCATCGGAACAATCGTGCGCCGACTGCAGCATGCCTTCCGCCGCGGCGCGCGTCAGCAGCCGGATCAGCGCCCGCTCGCGGTCCAGATCGAGCCTCGGCGGCTCGCCCTGCACCTTGCCGAGGACGACCTTCAGATACTCGCTGCCACCGAGCTCCCCGAAACCCTCGCCGAACAGGACGATGTCGTCGCCGGCGTGCTTGAATGTGCGGGAGAGGACGCGGTCGGCGTTCTCGATGAGCCCGACGACGCCGATGACTGGCGTCGGATAAATCGCGCGGCCGTCGGTTTCGTTGTACAGACTGACGTTGCCGCCGGTGATCGGAATGTCCAGCGCCTTGCAGGCGTCGGCGAGACCTTCGACGGCCTCGACGAACTGCCACATGATCTCCGGCCGCTCAGGATTGCCGAAATTCAGGCAGTTGGTCGCGCCGATCGGCACGCCGCCGGCGCAGGCGACGTTGCGCGCGGCCTCGGCCAGCGCGAGCATCGCGCCGCGTCGCGGGTCGAGGTAGCCATACCGTCCGTTCCCGTCGGTCGACAGCGCCAGCGCACGCGAGGTGCCCTTGACGCGGACGACACCCGCACCCATGCCGGCGAGCACGAGCGTGTTCGTGCGAACCATGTGGTCGTACTGCCGGTACACCCATCGCTTGCTGGCGATGGTCGGGGACGCGAGCAGCATTCGCAGGGCGTCCGCATCCAGCGGCGCCGACGCGAAGATGCTCTGGTCCAGGCGGCGCACCGCGTCGAGGTATGCGGGCCTCGACGTCGGTCGATCGTACACAGGCGCCTGATCGACGAGCGCGGTGTTGGGAATCTCCGCCACCGTCTTGCCGTGATCCTTGACCCGGAGCACGCCGTCCGGCGTGACCTCGCCAATATGCGCGGCGTGGAGATCCCATTTCTCGAAGATCTCCTCGACTTCCGCCTCGCGGCCTTTCTTGACCACCAGCAGCATGCGCTCCTGCGATTCGGACAGCATGATCTCATAGGGCGTCATGCCCGACTCGCGCTGCGGCACGTGACGCACGTCGATCTCGATGCCGCTGCCGCCGCGCGCGCCCATCTCGCTGGTGGAACAGGTGAGGCCCGCCGCGCCCATGTCCTGGACGCCGACGAGCGCGTCCGTTTTCATCAGCTCCAGGCACGCCTCGAGCAGCAGCTTTTCCATGAACGGATCGCCAACCTGCACGGCGGGCCGCTTCTCCGCTGACTTCTCGTCGAACTCCGCCGACGCCATCGTCGCGCCGTGGATGCCGTCGCGCCCGGTTTTCGCGCCGACGTAGTAGACCGGGTTGCCGATGCCGGCCGCCGTCCCCTTGACGAGCGCATCCGCCCTGCTGATCCCCAGGCAGAACACGTTGACGAGCGGATTGCCGGCGTAGCTGTCCTCGAAGGCGATTTCGCCGCCGACCGTCGGGATGCCGATGCTGTTGCCGTATCCCGCGATGCCGGCGACGACCCCTTCGACGATTCTGCGGGTACGCGCGCCGTCGCCGCCGTCCAGCGGTCCGAAGCGCAGCGAGTTCATCAGCGCGATCGGCCGCGCCCCCATGGTGAAGATGTCGCGGATGATCCCGCCGACGCCGGTCGCCGCGCCCTGATAGGGCTCGATGAACGAGGGATGGTTGTGCGACTCGATCTTGAAGACCGCCGCCAGGCCGTCGCCGATGTCCACGGCGCCGGCATTCTCGCCCGGACCCTGGAGCACGCGCGGGCCGTGGGTCGGCAGTTTCCGCAGATGGATGCGCGAGCTCTTGTAGCTGCAGTGCTCCGACCACATCACCGAGAAGATGCCCAGCTCCGTCTCGGAGGGCTCGCGGCCGAGCGCACGCACGATGCGATCGTATTCGTCGGGTTTGAGGCCGTGGCGTTCGAGGACGGCGGAAGCGACAGGCATAGACGTCAGGGAGTCTGCAGGGCGCCCTGTTCGGCCAGCGACGCCACGACTGATTCGAACATGACCAGGCCGTCGGCGCTGCCGAGCACCGTCTCGCAGGCCCGCTCCGGATGCGGCATCAGCCCGACGACGTTGCGAGCCTCGTTGCAGATGCCGGCGATGTCGTTGAGCGAGCCGTTCGGGTTGGCCTCGGGGGTGCGTTCGCCCGCTTCGTTGCAATAGCGGAACACGACGCGGCCGGTGGTTTCGAGCAGGTGGACCGTTTCGGGGTCCGCGTAATAGTTGCCCTCGCCGTGCGCGATCGGCAGCCGAAGCACCTGGCCGCGCTCGGCGCGCAGCGTGAACGGCGTGTTGGTCTGCTCGACCCGCACGCGCACGTGCTCGCAGTGAAACTTCAGGTCGCGGTTCCTGAGCATCGCGCCCGGGAGCAGTCCGCTCTCGAGCAGGACCTGGAAGCCATTGCAGATGCCGAGGACGGGACCGCCACGCCGCGCGAACTCGGACACCGCGCTCATCACCGGTGAAAAGCGCGCGATCGCGCCGGTGCGGAGATAGTCCCCGTGCGAGAAGCCGCCGGGCAGGATCACCACGTCGGCGCCCTTCAGGCTGGTTTCCTTGTGCCAGATGAATTCGGCGTCATGCCGCAGTACGTGCTTCGCGGCGTGATAGGCGTCGTGGTCGCAGTTCGATCCGGGAAAGACGATGACGGCGAATTTCATTTTTTCCTCTGCGATGGGGCCCCACCCCCATCGCCTGCCAGCGCTCGCTATGCTCGCGCCGCTGGTTCGGACGACTGTCTGCTTTCAGAATCGAGCACCCGGCGCCGAACGCCCAGCGCCGTCTAATCCACTTCTATCCGATAGCTCTCAATCACCGGGTTGGCGAGCAGCTTGTCGGCGACTTCGGCGGCCAGCGCGCGGGCCTGGTCGGGCGATTTCGACTGCACTTCGAGCTCGAAGAACTTCCCCTGCCGCACGTCGCCGATGCCGGAGTAGCCCATCGAGTGGAGCGCCTCGGCGATGGTCTGGCCCTGGGGGTCGAACACCGATGGCTTCAGGGTGACGAAGACTCGTGCTTTCATCTCTTTTTTTCTAAACAGTGACCGGCATTGACTTGAACACGCGCCCGAAAATCTGATCCACGTTGCGCAGCTGGTGATCGAGGTCGAACGCGCGCTCGATGTCCTCGGGGGACAGGACCCGGGTGACGTCGGAATCGGCCAGCAACAATGCCTTGAACGGCTTCTGCTCGTGGAAGGAGCGCATGGCGTTGCGCTGGACCCACTCGTAGGCCTGTTCGCGCGAGATGCCGCGCTGGGCCAGCTCGAGCAGCACGGTGCCGGAAAACACCACGCCGCGCGATCGCTCCAGGTTTTCCTTCATCCGTTCCGGGTAGACGACCATCCCCTTCACGATCTTGGTGAACCGCCGGAGCATGTGATCGAGGGCGATGAAGCTGTCGGGCAGGATGACGCGCTCGACCGACGAGTGCGAGATGTCGCGCTCGTGCCAGAGGGCGACGTTTTCGATCGCCGCCAGGGCGTTGCCGCGAAGCAGGCGCGCCAGCCCGGTGACCTGTTCCGATCCGATCGGGTTGCGCTTGTGCGGCATCGCCGACGAGCCCTTCTGGCCTTTGCCGAACGGCTCCTCGACCTCGCCGATCTCGGTTTTCTGCAGACCGCGGATCTCGACCGCGAACTTCTCGAGCGAGGCGCCGGTGATGGCGAGCGCGGCGAGCAGCTCGGCGTGGCGATCGCGCTGGATGACCTGGGACGAGACCTGGGCCGGCTGCAAGCCGAGACGCTCGCAGACGCGCGCCTCGATCGCCGGATCGAGATGCGCGAACATGCCGACCGCGCCCGAGAGCTTGCCGACCGAAACGATGTCGCGCGCGCGCAGCACGCGATCGAGGTTTCGCTGCAGTTCCGCGTACCAGAGGGCGAGCTTGACTCCGAATGTCATCGGCTCGGCGTGCACGCCATGGGTCCGGCCGATCATGGCCGTGCGCCGGTGTTCCTCCGCGCGCTGCCGCACCGCCTCCATCAGCGTGGCGATGCCTTTGACGATCAGATCGCAGGCCTGGCCCATCTGGATCGCCTGCGCGGTGTCCAGTACATCAGAAGACGTCAGCCCGAAGTGCAGCCAACGCGCCGATGGACCGGCCTTCTCGGCGACCGCCGTCGTGAACGCGATCACGTCGTGCTGCGTGACCTGCTCGATCTCCTCGATGCGGTTGATGTCGAAGGCGGCGCGGCTGCGCAGTTCGCGCGCGGCCTCGGCCGGGATAATCCCCGCGTCCGCCATCGCGTCGGCGGCCGCCAGTTCGACCTCGAGCCACGTCTCGTAGCGCCGCTGGTCGCTCCAGATCGCCCCCATCTCGGGGCTGGTGTAGCGCTTGATCATCGGCCGAATCCTGCAGTGATGGAGGTGATGGAGCTCGCGGTGCTTGAGGAGAGGAGTTGATCGGAGGGCACGGAAAAAATCCAACACGGAGGCACGGAGGCACGGAGGACGCGCGGAGGGTGCGCTTCAACCCGCGTGACGCGCAGGCCTGTGGTGCCGCGCCTTGCGCGGCACGGACAGGCCAAGCCGTGCGAATTTAAGTGGTTCTGGGATCGACTCCGTGACTCCGTGTCTCCGTGTTGAAAAACCTCCGTATGCTCCGTCACCTTCTCCCCTCTAACTCCGTGAACTCTCATCCGAGGTTCAGCCTCTCGCTGCTCAGATCCGGCGTCAACGGTCCCAGCACGGTTGCCGCGAGCGAGCCGTTTGCGAAGAGCTCCGACGCGACGCGCTGCACGTCGGCGACGGTGACCCGCTGCACGCCGGCCAGCGTTTCGTCGAGACCGAAGTGACGATCGAAGTAGATCTCCTGCCGCGCCAGGTGCGACATGCGGCTGGCGGTGTTCTCCAGGCTCAGCATGAGGCTGCCCTTCAGGTGGTCCTTGGCACGCGTCAGCTCCGCAACGGGCATCAGGTCGCGCTTCATCACGCGCAGCTCTTCGACGCACAGGTCGATCACTTCCTCGACGGCTTCCGCGGCGCAGCCGGCGTAAATCGTGATGTTCCCCGCATCCCGATACGCGCTCAGCCCGCTGAACACCGAATACGCCAGGCCACGCTTCTCGCGCACGTTCTGGAACAGCCGCGAGCTCATCGACCCGCCGAGAATCGTATTGAGGATGTAGCTGACGTACCGATCGTCGTGGCGCTGCGGAAAGCTGTCGGTCCCCATGCAGACGTGGCTCTGCTCGAGGTCCTTGGTGCGCGTGATGACCTGGGGCACGACCTTCGGCGGCTGTTCCTTGAGCGACGCGCCGCTCGCGGGCAGGTCCGCGAACGCACGAACTACCAGATCGCGGACCGCGGCGTGCTCGAGATTGCCGGCCGCCGACACGATCATGTTCTGCGCAACGTAGGCTTCGCGGAAGTACGCCCGCAGCGATCCTTCGGTGAACGATTCGACCGTTTCCTTCGATCCGAGAATCGGCCGCCCGAGCGCGTGGCCCTCCCAGAAATGCTGCGTGAACAGCTCGTGGACCAGATCGTCCGGCGTATCCTCGACCATCTTGATCTCTTCGAGGATGACCTTCTTCTCGCGCTCGATTTCCTCGGGGACGAACGCCGGACGCATCACGATGTCCGACAGCAGATCGACCGCCAGCGGGACGTGCTCGTCCAGCACCTTGATGTAGTAGCTGGCGTATCCTTCGCGGTGAACGCATCCAGCTGTCCGCCGATCGAGTCGATCGCCTGCGCGATGTCCTCGGCCGAGCGTGTCGCCGTGCCTTTGAACAGCATGTGCTCGACGAAGTGCGCGATGCCGCTGCGCTCGTCGCTCTCATGCCTCGATCCGCGGGTGAGCCACACCCCTATCGTCACCGACCGGACCTGCGGCATCCGCTCGGTGATGAGACGGAGACCGCTATCCAGAACTTCGCGAACAACCATGCGTGTGATGTGAGAACTGCCTCACCCGCGCGCCGGACCGCCGCGGCCGCGCAAGTGCTTGCAACAGAGGGAGTTAACTGAGCTGTCCGAAAGCTCGATCATATCACGGCGGCGCGCCGGCCGACAAGGCTCCTCGCCGTGTAAAGGCCATATTACAATGGTAGGTCTCCCTGCGCGGGACCGCGCCATGTTCATCGACACCCGAATCGACGTTACCGACGCCGACATGGCGGAACTCGAGGAGCTGCTCGCGGCTCACGGGGCGCAGCGCTTCCACGCCCGCCAGCTCTACCAGTGGGTGCATCGCCGAGGCATTACCGATTTCGAGTTGATGACCGACCTCGGGCGCGACCTCCGGTCACGGCTGAGCGAAGTCTTCCAGATTTCAACCCCGTCGGTCGCCCGCCGGGAGCGCTCGTCCGACGGCACCACGAAGTTCCTGCTCGAGCTGGCCGATGGCAAGCTGATCGAAGCGGTCTACATCCCCGACACACCGTCGAACACGTTCTGCCTGTCGACCCAGGTCGGCTGCGCGATGAAATGCGCCTTCTGCCTCACCGGCAAAATGGGCATCGTCCGCAACCTGACCGCCGGCGAAATCGTCGGTCAGGTGCGCGTGCTCGCGCGCGAGCTGGACATGCTCGACAAGCGCTTCAACATCGTCCTGATGGGCATGGGCGAGCCGCTCCACAACTACGACGCGACGATGAAGGCGCTGCGGATGCTCGCCGACGAGCACGGGCTGGCCGTATCGCCGCGGCGCGTAACGCTGTCGACGGTCGGCGTGCTGCCCGCGCTCGAGCGGCTCGCGACCGAGCCGTTGATGCCGAACCTCGCGATCTCGCTCCACTCGACCACCGAGGATCAGCGCGACATGCTCGTGCCGATCAATCGGAAGTACGGGTTGAAGGAGCTGCTCGACGCGTGCCGGCGGTTCCCGCTGAAGCGGCGCAACCGGATCACGTTCGAGTATGTGATGCTCGCGGGAGTGAACGACACGCCGGAAGACGCCCGGCGGCTGGTGAAACTGCTGAACGGGATCAAGGCCAAGGTGAACCTGCTGCCGCTGAACGAGGCGGCGGGGATCCCGTTCGAACGCCCGTCGGACGAACGCGTGAACCGCTTCGCGCAGATCCTTGCCGACCATTACCTGACGGTCTCGGTGCGCAAGTCACGGGGCCGCGACATCCGCGCCGCGTGCGGTCAGCTGATTACCGAATCATCGCGCGTTCAAGCACCCGGTCAGCGGCTCGCCATGATGATGGGCGAGTCGTTCGCACGGAGCTGAGGCGCCACGACCGTCCCGGACGCCTCGTCGTCAACCCGCACCCGCACGCGAACGTTCCGCGGTAATCCCGGCTCGATCTGTAATTTCAGGAAGTTATCCGTCACCACGACGCTGCCGTCGTCCAGCGTCAACGCCGGACGGACGCTGCCGACCTGTGATGCGCGGAAGCGGCGCGACAGCCCGGCGCCGATGGCGCGCAAACCTGCGGCGCGATCGCGGACGATCGGCCCCTCGACTTTCTCCGCCATCCTCGATGCGACGGTTCCCGGCCGGTCGGAATACGGAAACACGTGCAGGTGCGACAGCCCCGATTCGGGCAGGTAGCGCAGATTCGCCTCGACGTCCTGGTCGCGCTCGCCGGGGAAACCGGCAATGAGATCGGTCCCGATGGACGCGTGCGGCAGGCGCGCGAGGATTCGCGCGATCAACCTGCGATAGTCGTCGAGCGTGTACGGACGGCACATCGCGTCGAGCATTCGCTCACTGGCGTGCTGAAGCGGCAGATGGAAGTGCGGCGCGAACCGTCCGCCGCTCGCGGCGACGAGATCGACGATCGCGCCGGTGCAATCCATCGGCTCCAGTGAGCTGATCCTGAAGGAGACGTCTCCGCGAACTGCGTCCAGCGCCTCGAGAAGATCGAACAGCGACGCGCGTTCGGCGAGATCGCGCCCGTACGACCCGAGGTGCACGCCGGTGATTGCGATCTCCTTGAAACCGGCGCCGGCGACGCGCTCGACTTCGCTGACTACCTCCGCAATCGGCAGGCTGCGGCCCGCGCCCCTGGTAGTTGGAATGATGCAGTAGCTGCAGCGCTCCTCGCAGCCGGTCTGCACCCGCAGCGTGAACGCCGTTCGTCCGGCGACGCCCGGCTCGATCGGCGCGCCGCAGCCGCCATCGCCATCGCCGAACCTGTCCGCGGTGGTCAGTCCGAACAGCTCGCCGACAGTCGAAGCGAGTCGATCCTTGTCCTCGTTGCGGACGACGCGAAGCACACCGGGCAGCGCGCCGATCTCGTCAGGGCGCCGCGTCGCATAACAGCCGGTGACGACGATGCGCGCGGCGGGATTGTCGCGGGCGATGCGGCGAATCGTCTGGCGCGCACCCTGGTCCGCGGTTGCCGTGACCGAGCACGTGTTGACGACCACCACGTCCGCTTCGTGCGCCGGGGCTTCGGTCGCGCCGCGCGCGCGCAGGTCCGCTTCCAGGTGCAGCGAATCGGCCTGGTTCACGCGGCAGCCGAAGGTGACGATCGTGTACTTCACTCGATCTGCGCTTGAGCCGTCCGCAGTTTTTCGGCCGCCTGCTCGACCTTGTCGGCGAGCTTCTTCTTGTAGCTCTCGAGCGCCTTGGCGATGACCGGATCGGCGATCCCCAGGATTTGTGCCGCGAGGACGCCGGCGTTCGTCGCGCCCGGCTTGCCGATCGACACCGTGGCCACGGGGACCCCCGGCGGCATCTGCACCGTCGACAGCAGCGCGTCGAGGCCCTTGAGCGCCGACGAGTCCACCGGCACGCCGATGACCGGCAGCGTCGTGTGCGCGGCGACGACGCCGCCGAGATGCGCGGCGGCGCCGGCGCCGACGATGAACACCTTGACGCCGCGGCCGGGCGCTTCGCGCACCAGGCGCATGACGCGCTCGGGCGAGCGGTGCGCCGAGGCGACGGTCATCTCGGAGGCAATGCCGAGATCCCGCAGCACGTCGACCGCGCCCTGCATCACCGGCGCATCGGAATCCGAACCCATCAGAATCAGGACTGAAACGTTCATAGGACCTTCCGGGCGATGTCCGTTCGGTATTGCATCCGTTCGAAGCTGATTCGCGCCACGCCGTCGTAGGCGCGGCGAACCGCATCCTCAAAAGTATCACCGCGCCCGACGACCGTGAGCACGCGGCCGCCGGCCGTGACCAGCCGGCCATCGTCGATCTTGGTTCCCGCGTGAAAGATCAACATGTCGTCCAGCTCTGCGGCCTGATCGATTCCGTGGATCGGCGACCCCATGCGCACCGCGCCGGGATAGCCGTCGGCCGCCACGACGACGCCGACATGTTTGCGGCGGGTGAATTCGGGCGGCCTGGACGGCAGCGCACCATCGGCTGAACTGGCGAGGAACGGTGCGAGCTCGCTGGAGATCATCGGGATCACGACCTGCGCTTCGGGATCACCGAACCGCACGTTGAACTCGATCACCTTCGGGCCGTCGCAGGTGAGCATCAAGCCAGCGTACAGGAATCCGCGGTATTCGTGGCCTTCCGCGCGCATGCCTCCAATCACCGGTTCGACGATCTCGCGCATGATCCGCGCCTGCATCGCTTCATCGACCAGCGGGCTCGGCGAGAATGCGCCCATGCCGCCGGTGTTCGGCCCTTGATCGCCGTCGAAGGCGCGCTTGTGATCCTGTGCCGACATCAGCGGCAGCGCGCGCGTCCCGTCGCTCAGCGCAAAGAACGAGACCTCGGGACCGGTGAGGCACTCTTCGAGCACGACCCGGGATCCTGCGTCGCCGAACTGACGGTCTTCCATGGCGGCGCGAATCGCGCTCAGCGCGGCCTGGCGATCGGGCGCGACGACGACGCCCTTCCCCGCCGCGAGGCCGTCCGCCTTGACGACAATCGGCAGCCCGAGCTCGCCGCTGTCGACGGCGGCGCGCGCCGTGGCCGCGTCGTCACATACGCGATAGCGCGCGGTCGGGATGCCGTGGCGCGCCATGAACGACTTCGCGAACACCTTGCTGCACTCGAGCGCGGCGGCGGCACGGGTTGGTCCGAAGATGCGCAATCCGTGCGCGCGAAACAGATCTGCGACGCCCTTGTCGAGCGGCGCTTCGGGCCCGACGACCGTGAGATCGATCTGCTCGCTCCGCGCGAGCGCGAGAAGCGCATCGAGATCCGTCGCGGCGACCGGCACCGTGTGCGCAATGCGGGCGATGCCGGGGTTGCCGGGCGCGGCAACGACATGATCCACGTGAGGCTCGCGTGCGAGCTTCCACGCCAGCGCGTGCTCGCGGCCGCCGTTACCGATCACGAGGATCTTCATCGGTATGCCTGCAAGCTGCTTACTGGTAATGAATTACGGGGATGGTTGCAACCGTGGAATCGGCTGCGAAGTTTGTTGACCTGAACGGGGCTTTGTGCCCAAAATACGCGGCTGCTGTGATAGCCTAACACATTCGGTCGTAACCTACGGGCCTCACAGAGAGATGGTGGATGCGCCGCGATGCGTGATCGTGGAGCGCCACGTCGAAAGCTGGCCGCTAAGGGGGTGTAACAAGGCTTGGCTGAAGTCAAAGTACAGGAAGGCGAGTCCATCGAAAGCGCGCTTCGCCGCTTCAAGCGGAAGGTACAGCAGGAAGATATCATCAAGGATATCAAGAAGCATTCTTTCTACCTGAAGCCGGGCGATCGGCGCCGCGCCAAACAGGCGCTTGCGCGCAAGCGAACGCGTAAGAAGCAGCGCCGCGAGTCGGACTAGCAGCAGCTTGATTGCGGATCCGTCCGGGCGCGCGGCCATGACGGCCGGCGAACGGACGGGTCGCCCCGCGGGAAGGCGGGACGAGTGGGGAGAGGTAGGGACCGATGGAGTTCCAGGACAAGTCGCTGACGTGCGTGGACTGCGGGACCGAATTCATCTGGACGGCGGGCGAGCAACTGTTCTTCGCTGACAAGAATTTCAAGAACGAACCCAAACGGTGCAAGAGCTGCAAGGCAAAGCGGGCGTCGCGACCGGCGCCTGGGGCGGTGATGGCGCGCGAGCGCGTGGAAACGACTACGAACTGTTCCGCGTGCGGGAAAGAAACAACTGTTCCGTTCCGGCCTACGCAGGGGCGTCCGGTGTTCTGCCGGGAGTGCTTCCAGCAGCGGAAGTTTGCGGGAGCAGGCGGCGTTTAATCCTGGACCCTCGGGTCTGATTTTTGCGAGGCCACGCTCACCAGCGTGGCCTTTTCAGTTTAGGACCCGCAGAGGTCCACGCGGCGTCTAAATAATTCTGGCCATGCTTCATTCCTATTCGTTTTTCCGTTTGTATTCCGTCGTGGCGGTAGCCGCGCTTGCGAGCGCGGCGTGCAGCGGCGCGGACACGCCGGCGCAAGGAGCGTCGGCCGGGCCGCCGCCGGCTGCGGTTGAGCTTCGGACACTCGAAACCAAACCGCTGGATGAGGCTTCCGAGTTCATCGCTACCATCAAATCTCTCAACTCGACTACGGTCCAGCCAGAAGTGGAAGGCCTGCTCTCGCGGATTTACGTGAAGGCCGGCGCTCGGGTGCGTCAGGGCGACCCGATCGTTCAGATCAACCCGGACAAGCAGATCGCTGCCGTGCGGAACGTGGAGTCAACTCGCACAGGTACCGCGGCCGACGTGGAGTACTGGCGCCAGCAGGTCAAGCGCCTCGACGCGCTCGTCGACGCCGGCGCCATCAGCAAGCAGGAATTCGACCAGGCGCAAAACCAGCTGCGAACGGCGGAATCACGCCTGGCGGCGCTGGACGCCCAGATCAAAGAGGACAGTGTCGAACTGCAGCGCTACCGCGTGACGGCACCGCAGTCCGGCACCGTCGGAGACATGCCGGTTCGTGAAGGCGATCGCGTGACGACCTCCACCGTAATCACGACGATCGATCAGAAAGAGGCGCTCGAAATCAACATCCAGGTGCCGCTCGATCGCACGCCGGATCTCCGTCTGGGACTTCCCGTTCAGCTGTTCAACAGCGCCGGAGAAGTGGTTGCGACCAATCCCATCACGTTCGTCGCGCCGCGCGTGGACGAAGCGACCCAGACCGTCCTGGTGAAGAGCGCGCTGCGGGAGTCGTCGGCCGGAACGCTCCGCGTGCAGCAATTCGTTCGCGCGCGGATTATCTGGCGCTCGACGCCCGGACTGACGGTGCCGATCACGGCCGTGACGCGCATCAGCGGCCAGCATTTCTGCTTCGTCGCCGAACCGGGCAAGGACGGCGCACTCGTTGCGCGTCAGAAACCGCTCGACGTTGGCGAACTGATCGGCAACGAGTACGTCGTCCGGAGCGGCCTCAAAGAGGGCGACAAGATCATCGTCTCCGGCATCCAGAAGCTCGCCGACGGTGCTCCGGTCAAACCGCAGTAAGCCGTTCGAGCCATGTTCGCAGATACATTCATTCGCCGTCCGATCCTCGCCTCGGTCTGTTCCCTGGTCCTGATCCTGGCCGGGTTGATCGCCATCCCGACGATGCCGGTGGCGCAGTATCCGGTGCTCGCCCCGCCGCAGGTCAGCGTGACGGCGATCTACACCGGCGCCAACGCCCAGGAAGTCGAAACCGCCGTCACCACACCGCTGGAGCAGGCGATCAACGGTGTCGAGGGCATGCTCTACATCTCCTCGTCGAGCACGAACAGCGGGGTCTCGACGATCACCGTCACATTCGACGTGACCCGCAATCAGGATCTCGCGGCGGTGGACGTTCAGAACCGCGTGAACCAGTCGCTCGGCCGCATGCCGGCGGAAGTCCGCACGACCGGCATCACCGTCCAGAAGGTCTCGAACGCGTTCGTCATGGCGGTCGGCGTCTACAGCGAGAGCGGCGCCTACGACTCGCTGTTCCTCAGCAACTATCTCGACGTCTACGTCAAGGATGCGCTCAAGCGCATCACCGGCGTCGGCGACGTCATCATCTTCGGCGAGCGCAAGTACTCGATGCGCCTCTGGCTCGATCCCGATCGCCTCGCCGCGCGCAGCATCACCGCCGGCGACGTCGTTCAGGCGCTCCGCGAACAGAACGTGCAGGTCGCGGCCGGCAGTCTCGGCCAGGCGCCGGCGCCCTCGGGCCAGCTCTATCAGCTGAGCGTGCGCGCGGTCGGCCGGCTCCGCGAGCCCGAAGAGTTCGACGACATGATCGTCAAGTCCGGCCGGGACGGCGCGCTCGTGCGTCTCCGCGACGTCGGGCGCGCGGAGCTCGGCGCCGAGACCTACTCGTCGGAGCTGCGGTTCATGGGCATCGAGGCGGTCGGCCTCGGCATCATCCAGCTGCCGACAGCCAATGCGCTCGACATCGACCGCGCCGTCGTCGCCGAGCTCGAGCGGCTCAAGCAGAGCTTCCCGCCGGGAATGGACTACCAGATCGCGTTCAACACGACGGAGGTGGTCCAGGAATCGATTCGCGAGGTGCTGATCACGCTCGTCGAAGCCATCGCCCTGGTGGTGCTCGTGATTTTCGTGTTCCTGCAGACCTGGCGAAGCACGCTGATCCCGGCGATCACGATTCCGGTTTCTCTCGTCGGCGCATTCGCGTTCGTGAAGCTGATGGGTTTCGGCATCAACACGCTCACACTGTTCGGCATCATCCTCGCCACGGGCATCGTCGTCGACGATGCGATCGTGGTGATCGAGAACATCGAGCGGCACATTCAGGAGTACAAGGTGTCGGCGAAGAAGGCCGCGTCCGACGCCATGCGCGAGGTGCTCGGCGCCGTCATCGCGACCGGGCTCGTGCTGACCGCCGTTTTCGTACCCGTCGCCTTCTTCCCGGGCACGACCGGACGGCTCTACGCGCAGTTCTCGATCACGATTGCGTTCGCCGTGGTGCTGTCGGTGTTCAATGCGGTGACGTTCACGCCCGCGTTGTCAGCCCTGCTGCTCGAGCGCCAGAGCCATCACAAAGGCCGGTTCTTCACGGCATTCGAGCGCCTGATCACCGCCGGAACCAACGGCTACGTGCGGGCACTCGGCGGGCTCATGCGGATCCGCTGGGTGATGGTTGGCGTGTTCGTGGTCTGCCTCGGTTTGACCGCGTGGATCTACCGGGTCGTTCCGCAGTCGTTCGTGCCGGACGAGGACATGGGCTACTTCCTCGTCCAGGTGCAGGCGCCTGCCGGCGCGTCGCTGGAATACACGGGCAACATCGCGCGCCAGGCGGAGCAGATCATCCTGAAGGATCCCGACGTCCTCGCGCTGTTCTCCGTCATGGGATTCAGCTTCAGCGGCGCCGCGCCGAACCAGGGGATCATGTTCGCCCGGCTGAAGCCATTCGACGAACGCCCGGGCGACAGCCATTCACTGCAGGCCGTGCTCGGCCGGGTGGGCGGCCAGCTGTTCGGGATTCCGGGGGCGATCGTCGTCGGATTTCAGCCGCCGTCGATCCCCGGCCTGAGCCGGTTCGGCGGATTCGAGTTCCAGGTGCTCGATCAGGCGGGCACCGATATCACGCAGCTTGCCAGCGGCACGCGGTCGCTCGTCGGCGCGGCGATGCAGTCGCCGAAGCTGCGCGGCCTTTTCAGCCCGTTCACGGCAAACGATCCGCAGCTGCAGGTGACGATCAACCGGCAGCGTGCGCTCGCGCTCGGCCTGCCGCTCAACGAAGTGACGAACGCGCTGCAGGTGTTCCTCGGATCGCAGGTACGTCAACGACTTCGAGCTGAACAACCGCGCCTATCGCGTCTACGTGCAGGCGGATCAGCGCTTCCGGGCGAACCCGCAGGCGCTGAGGCAGCTTTACGCGCGCACGCGCGGCGGCGAAATGGTGCCGCTCGAGCAGGTGGTCACGCTCGAGGAGACGACGGCGCCACAGGTGATCGGCCACTTCAACCTGTTCCGGTCGGCGACGATCAACGGGTCGCCGGCTCCAGGGGTCAGCTCGGGCGAGGCGCTTCTGGAAATGGAGCGCCTCGGCGATGCGAACCTGCCGCAGGGCATGGGCTACGCCTGGTCGGGGATCTCACTCGAGGAGACCAAGGCGGGGCGGCAGTCGTTCCTGATCTTCGGCCTGTCGCTGCTGCTCGTCTACCTGACCCTCGCGGCGCAGTACCAAAGCCTCGTGCTGCCGTTCATCGTGCTGCTCGGCGTGCCGCTCGCCGTTCTTGGGGCGCTCGGCGCCCAGTGGGCGCGCGGCCTCGCCAACGACGTCTACTGCCAGGTCGGGCTGGTCATGCTCGTCGGCCTGGCAGCGAAGAACGCCATTCTGATCGTCGAATTCGCGGAACAATTACGGCACCGCGGGTTACCAATAGTCGAAGCCGCGATCGAGGCGGCGCGCATCCGGCTGCGCCCGATCCTGATGACGTCGCTGGCGTTCATCCTCGGCGTGCTGCCGCTCGTGTTCGCCACCGGGGCCGGGCAGGTCGCGCGCCACTCGGTCGGGACGGCGGTCGCCGGCGGCATGCTGGTCTCGACGTTCCTCAACATCATCTTCATCCCGATTCTCTACGTCGTGGTGCAGACGATGCGGGGTGCGGAGCGGCGCGGGGAGGCGGATGAGAGGGCCCCGGCGGCAGAACCGGCGTAATTCCGGCGTAATTCTTGACACTTCTTCAACTTACGTAGTACGCTACCCGGTCTTTTTTTTAAAAACGGCAGGGCCATAAGCAGGAGCGGGCGGGAGGAGAGGCGATGCAGATCGAGGAACGAATCGTCGACGGAGTGACGATTCTGGATCTCAAGGGCAAGATGACGCTCGGCGAAGGCGACGAGCTTCTGAAGGACAAGATCAATTCGCTCATCCAGCAGGACCGCAAGAAGTTGCTGTTGAACCTCGAAGGTGTTCCCTACATCGACAGCGCGGGGCTCGGGGAGATCGTCCGCACGTACACGACCGTCAGCCGCCAGGGGGGCAAGCTGAAGCTGCTGAACCTGACGAAGCGGATCCAGGACCTGCTGGCCATCACGAAGCTGCTGACGGTGTTCGAAACCTACGAAGCCGAGGGTGAAGCAATCAAGAGCTTCAGCTGACGCGGGCCCGCCGCGCTCAGGATGGCGCGACATACAGTTCCAGACCTCATCGACCAAACCGACGAGCGGCCGGCTATACCCCGGCCGCTGAGCCTCAGCCTCGTTCTTTCTCTCCGTCCCGCTCAGTGGACGAAGAACCTGTTCATCTTCGCCGCGCTGCTGTTCGGCGAACGGCTGCTGGACTTCCGATCGGTTCTGCGCGCCACGGCCGCGTTCGCGATCTTCTGCGTGCTGTCGGGCGTGGTGTATCTCGTCAACGACGTGCTCGATCGCGAGGCCGATCGCCGGCATCCGATCAAGATGCGCCGGCCGATCGCCTCGGGCGAGCTGCCGGTGCGCATCGCGGTCGCCGCGGCGGCAATCCTCGGCGGCGGCGCGCTGGCAGCCGCGTTCCTCGTCAACGGCCTGTTCGGGATTCTGGCGGCGAGCTACCTCGGGCTGCTGATGCTCTACTCGGTCGCGCTCAAGCATGTCGTCATCATCGACGTGCTCACCATCGCGATCGGCTTCGTGCTGCGGACGGCGGCGGGCGCCGTCGCGATCTCCGTCGCGATCAGCCCGTGGCTCTACATCATGATGATCCTGCTGGCGCTGTTTCTCGCGTTGACCAAGCGCCGGCACGAGCTGGTGCTGCTCGCGGATCGCGCCACCGGGCACCGCCGGATCCTCGAGGAGTACAGCCCGTACCTCCTCGACCAGATGATCGCCGTCGTCACGGCGTCCACCATCGTCGGCTACGCGTTCTATACGGTCAGCCCCGACACCATCGCCAAGTTCCAGACCGACATGCTCGGCCTGACCCTGCCGTTTCCACTCTACGGGATATTCCGGTACCTTTATCTAGTGCACCGGAAAGAGGGCGGGGGCAGCCCGGCCGAGATGCTGCTGAATGACCGGCCCCTGCTCATCTGCGTCGCCCTGTGGGTCGCGGCTGTGGCGATAATCATCTACGGCCCCCACGTGACGCTGTTCTGGGGCAAGTGAGAACGATGACGAAATCCAAGGTTGCTATTCTCCGCACGACGCCGGCCACGGTTTTCCGTGATTATCACGAGCTGATGAACCTGGCGGGCTACCAGGATGTGCTCGCCAAGGACGCCGATACGGCGCTGAAGGTCAACATCTCCTGGCATTTCTTCTTTCCGGGCAGCTCGACAGTCCCGTGGCAGCTCGAGGGCGTGATCCGCGCCATGAAGCGCGACGGCTACGACCCGGCGCTGATCCATGCCTGCCACAACCGCACCGTCGTCATCGACGCGCACCTCGGCGAGCGCCAGAACAAGCAGGTCAACGTCGTCGAGGCCCACGGCCTGCGGAACATCCATATCTATGAAACCGAAGAGTGGATCAACATCCGCGACGCGGTCGGCGACCTGACGAAGCAGTTCACCTGCCTGAACGAGGTGTACCCGAAGGGCTTCATGATTCCGAAGCGCTTCATCGGGGAGAACATCATCCACCTGCCGACGGTGAAGACGCACGTGTTCACGACGACCACCGGCGCCATGAAGAATGCGTTCGGCGGCCTGCTGAACGAGCGGCGGCACTGGACGCATCCGGTGATCCACGAGACGCTGGTGGATCTGCTGATGATTCAGAAGAAGATCCATCGCGGCGTGTTCGCCGTAATGGATGGCACGTTCGCCGGGGACGGTCCCGGCCCGCGCTGCATGATGCCGCACGTGAAGAACGTGATCCTGGCGAGCGACGACCAGGTGGCGATCGACGCGGTGGCGGCCAAGCTGATGGGATTCGATCCGCTGTCGATCAAATACATCCGCATGGCGCACGACCTCGGGCTCGGCTGCGGCGACCCGCGGCAGATCGAGATCGTCGGCGACACGTCAGCGGCGGCGGAGAACTGGCATTTCGTCGGCCCCTTCAAGAAGATGACGTTCGCCTCGAGAATGCAGCATCTGATCTACTGGGGCCCGATGAAGAAGCCGATCGAGTGGTCGCTGAAGACGGTGCTCGCCCCGTGGGCGTACATCGCCAGCGTCATCTATCACGACAGCTTCTGGTATCCCGTCAACGCGAAGCGCCTGATGCACGACGTGCTCGAGAGCCCGTGGGGCCGGCTGTTCCGCAACTGGGAGCAGCTGCGGCCCGGCGAAGACGGGTTCGCGGACGTCGGCACCACGGCGGCGGAAATCGAAAAGACCGGCGCGAAAGCGCTCGCCGAGTCGATCGGCATCCTCGGCACCTGCATTCGGGAAGCCCCCGAGTTCTCGAGCCGGCGGCGGCACACGGCGAAATAGGAAGGGCTGAATCTTGTCAGAGTTCAACGTCAGAAGCGACTCGGTTGACGTCGAGCAGATCATGCGGCAGATCCGCGCGCGCATTCGCGAAAAGCGCGGCGTCGACTACACCGAGGAAGAAATCCGCGAGCTGGCCAACGTGAAGCTCGAGAAGTTTCTCGATCCACGCGGCGTCCGCTCCGACCTGCTCGAACAGTACCGGCGGAAGCGCGAAGCGTCGACGGCGCCGCGGAACTTCGCCTTCGAAGACACGACGATCTACGCGTCGAGCCGACCGTTCCTGCGGTTCATCAGACGGCTGCTGCAGCCGATCCTCAAGCTGTTCTTCAATCCGAACCCGATGATCGAGGCGCTGCACATCCAGTCGAAACTGAACGACTCGTACAACCAGGCGGAAACGCTGTATTACGAGCTGATTCACAACCTCGTGCTCGAGACGACGAGGCTCGGCATCGAGGTCAAGAACCTGAAGATGCGAATCGAGTCGATGTCGAGCCGGCTGGACTTCGACGAACGCCGCGCGCGAGCGCTCGAGGGGGTGGTGCAGTATCGCCCCGGGGCGGTCGCGCCGCTGCAGCCGCCGACGAGCGCCGGCGGTCAGCCGCCCGGTCCGAGCCTCGACGCCGACGGCGCCGAGCGCCGCTCACGCCGGCGCCGCCGCCGCGGCCGCAGGGCGGGGCGGGACCACCGGGACCAGGGACCAGGGACCGGGGCCCAGGAAAGCCAGGGACCCGCGACCGCAGGCCGAGGGCCGGAAGAGCACGTGGAGCAGGCGGGCGGACACGAAGCGTCGCACTACGATGATTCCGTCTCCGACTCCGGCCCGGAGCGCCACGACATCAGCGAATCGTGAAGCTCGCCGTCGTCGTCCAGCGTTATGGCGCGGACGTGAACGGCGGCGCGGAACTGCACGCGCGCTACATCGCCGAGCGCCTCTCGCGGCACGCACAGGTCGAGGTCCTGACCACGTGCGCGCGCGATTACGTCACCTGGCGCAACGAGCGCCCGGAAGGCGTCGAGCAGATCAACGGGATCGCAGTGCGCCGGTTTCCCGTCCGTCACGAGCGCCATCCGCTCGAGTTCGGCCGCCGATCGCAGAAGGTCTTCGAGCATCGCCACTCGGTTGCTGACGAGCTCGCCTGGCTCGAGAGCGAAGGCCCGGCGAGCCCGGCGTTGATCTGGTACCTCGAACGGCATGCCGACTCGTTCGACTACGTCCTGTTGTTCAGCTACCGCTATTACCACGCGTGGCACGGCGCGCGGCGTGTGAACAGCAAGGCGATCCTCGTCCCCACGGCTGAACGCGATCCGGCGATAGGGCTGGGGATCTTCGGTCCCGTGTTCCGCGGCGTGCGGGCGGTCATGTACAACTCGGCTGAAGAGCGGGCGATGATCCAGGCCGCGACGAAGAATCACGACGTGCCTGGAGTCGTCGTCGGCGTCGGCTCGGACGTGCCCGATCGCACCGATCCCGCGCGATTCCGGCGCAAGCACCGCATCACCCGGCCGTTCGCGATTTACATCGGCCGGATCGACGAGAACAAGGGCTGCACCGAGCTGTTCGACTACTTCCAGCGCTACGCGGCGACGTTTCCGCGCGGCCTCGACCTCGTGCTTGTCGGCAACCCCGTGATGGCGGTTCCGAAGCATCGCCGCATCCACCATCTCGGCTTCCTGCCGGACACCGACAAGTTCGATGCGCTGGCGGCGTCGGATCTGTTAATCATGCCGTCGTATTTCGAGAGCCTGTCGATGGTTGCGCTCGAGGCATGGGCGCTCGGCCGTCCGGTCCTCGCCAACGGCCGGTGCGATGTCTTGAAAGGACAGTGCATCCGCAGCGGCGCCGGGCTTTACTACGAGAGCTATCAGGAGTTCGCCGAAACGTTGTATTCGCTCGAGTCGAACGGTCCGCTGCACGCGCGGCTGGGACGGAACGGGCGTGAGTACTTCCGGCGCCACTACACCTGGCCGGTAATCGAGCAGAAATACCTGGACATGTTCGAGCGGCTCCGCCGCGAATCATCGCCACGGGTGATGGAACCGCTCGCCGGATGGCTGCAGCGGAGGAAGCGGGACCTTCCCGCCGCCGCAGATGTTCTCGCGTCGCTGCCGGCGGGCGCTGCTTCAACTCCCGACACCCAACTCCCAACTCCCAGAGCGCCTCACGCCGAGCGCCCAGCGCCGAACACAACGCGCCCAGCGCCGAACGCCGAGCGCCGAGCGCCCACCGGCAAGACCCACCGCCCAGCGCCGAGCGCCGAACGCCCGAAGGGGCCGCCCATGACGACCGGCGGCTCGCGCGTGCACCAGGTGCTGGCGACGCTTGGGTACGGTGACGCGATCGGCCACGAGGTGCTCGGCATCCAGCGGGTTCTGCGTGCCGCGGGGTACGAGTCGGAGATCTTCGTCGAAACGGCCGATCCGCGCCTCGAGTCGCTGACCATCGACTATCGCGAGATGGTCGGCAACATCACGCCCGAGGATGTGCTCATCCACCACTTCTCGATCGGATCGCGCGCATCCCGCACGGCGTATGCGCTGCCGGGGCGGATGGCGCTCGTCTATCACAACATCACGCCTCCTGAGTACTTCGTCGGCGTTCACAAGGATCTGGTGAAGCTCTGCTTCCGTGGCCGGCGCGAGCTGACGGCGTACATCGACCGCTGCGACCTCGCGCTCGGGGATTCGGAGTACAACCGCCAGGAGCTCGAAGGCCTGGGCTTCAAGAACACCGGCGTTCTGCCGGTCGTCCCGGGATTCACCCATCTCGCTCTGGCGCCGGATCGCACGATGGCGGCGAATTTCGACGACGAGTGGACGAACGTGATGTTCGTCGGGCGCGTCATCCCCAACAAGAAGTTCGAGACGGTGATCGCTGCGTTTCACGCCTACAAGACGCACCACAATCCACGCGCACGCCTGCTGCTCGTCGGCTCGTACAGCGGGTTCGAGCGATACCTGGCGATGCTGCAGGCGCTCGTCGCGAAGCTCGGGACGCGCGACGTGCATTTTCTCGGGCACGTATCCAATGAAGAACTGACCGCACTGTACAACGTCGCGGATCTCTTCCTCTGCGCCAGCGAGCACGAGGGGTTCTGCGTGCCGTTGATCGAGGCCTTCTACAAGCGTGTGCCGGTGCTCGCGTTGGCCGCGACCGCAGTGCCAGCGACGATGGACGGCGGCGGCGTCTTGTACGACACCAGGGATCCATTCGAGATCGCGAAGCTGATGGAGGCGGTCCTCGACGATGCCCGCCTCGAGGAGATAGTGGTCGCCTCGCAGGATGCCGCGCTCGCCCGCCTGCTGGCGCGCGACTTCGGCGGCACGCTGCTCCGCTTCGTGGACGCGCTGCTGAAGGCTCCCTCGCGTCCCGCGCCGGACGTGCCGTGGGACTTCTGGGCGCAGTTCGATCAGTTCGAACGGCTCGAGGAGCTGCGCCAGTTCCGCCCCGCGCTTTTCAAGGCACTTCCGCAGGGGCCGGGGCCCGGGGGCCGGGGGCCGGAAGGCGTTGAGCGCAGAACCCCGAGCGAGCCTCCTGGACCCTGGTCCCCGGCCCCTGGCCCCCGATCATGATCATCAACCAGTGGGTTCCGGCGGCGCATCGCGGAGACGCGATCGGAGACAGCGCGAGACGCGTGCGCTCGATCCTCCGCCAGCAGGGCCATCAGTCCGAGATCTTCGCGATGACCATCGACGAGGACCTTCGCGGCGATGTGCTTCCCTTTTCGGACCCCGCTGCTCGGACCGGCGACGTCACCATTTTTCATTTCGCGCTGCCGTCGCCGATGACCGAAGCATTCGCCAGCCTGCCAGGCCGGCGGGTCCTCCAGTATCACAACATCACGCCCGCGCACTTTTTCGCCGCATACGATCCGCAGCTCTTCAGGCTTGCCGCGCTCGGCCGGCGCGAGCTGGCGACGCTCGCCGGCCGTGTCGATCTCGCGCTTGGAGACTCCGACTTCAATCGCCAGGAGCTCGAGTCGCTCGGGTTCCGGCCGACCGGCGTACTGCCGATCGCGGTCGATACGGAGCGAATCACGAGCGCGCCCAGGCGTCCGGCGCTGGAGAAGATCCTGAGCGACGGCCTGATCAACATCCTGTTCGTCGGCCGCATCGTGCCCAACAAGCGCATCGAGGATCACATCCGGCTCGCCGAGATCTACAAGCGGTACGTCGACAGCTACTATCGATTCGTCTTCGTCGGCCGCTACGACGTCGTGCCGTCGTATTACGCGCAGATCCGCGCGCTCGTGCACGAGTACAAGATGCTGCCGGACCGCTTCTGGTTCACCGGTCCGGTGCCGGACGAGGACCTTGGCGCGTTCTACCGCTGGGCGGATGTCTATGTGTCGCTGAGCGAGCACGAAGGGTTCTGTGTGCCGCTCATCGAAGCCATGGCCGCGGACGTGCCGGTGCTCGCCTATGCCGCCGGCGCCGTGCCCGAAACGCTCGGCGGCGCCGGGATGCTGTTTTCGCCAAAGGATCTGGAGCACGCCGCGGAACTGATGGGCATGCTCGTGTACGATCGATCGGTACGGCAGGCGGTCATTCTGGGACAAAGGCGCCGGCTGCGCGATTTCTCGCCCGAGAGAATCGCGGAGCGTCTGGAGGCCGTGCTGTCCGAAGTAGCCGTGAGGTAACTAGTTGCGAATCGCTTTCATAGTCCAGCGCTACGGCACCGAGATCCTCGGCGGCTCCGAGTATCACTGCCGGCTGATTGCCGAGCGGCTGGCGCCCAGGCACAACGTCGAGGTGCTGACGACGTGCGCGGCGGACTACATCACGTGGAAGAACGAATACGCGGAAGGCACCGATCGCATCCGCGGCGTCACGGTCCGCCGGTTCAGCAACGCGCGGACGCGTGACATCAATGCGTTCAACCGCTACTCCGAGTGGATCTTCAGCAACCAGCACACACGTGACGATGAAATCGAGTGGCTGCGGCAGCAGGGGCCGTGGTCGCCGTCGCTCCTGGAGTACATCGAGCGGAATCATCATCAGTACAACGTCCTGATCTTCTTTACCTATCTCTATGCGCCGACCGTGCTCGGCATGCGTATCGCGTCGCACAAGAGCATCCTGGTGCCGACCGCGCACGACGAGCCGGCGATCCATCTCGAGATCTACAAGGAACTGTTCAGCATGCCGGCCGGCCTCGCCTACAACACCGAGGCCGAACGGCGGTTCCTGACGACCCATTTTTCGATTCGCGCGGTCGAGGAGGAGACCGTCGGCTGCGGCGTGGACCTGCCGCAGGCGCAGGCGTATCCGCGCGAACGGCCATCCCAGGCGGATGACGAGCGCAACGCATCCGAGACCGGTGGGTCCGAGGCCGCTGGAGCAGAGACCGGTGGATCCGAGGAGGATGCGCCTCCGCCGGACGATTCGTCGCCGAGCTACCGTCCCCACCTCGCGCACCGCGGCAGCATGTTCCGCCGCCGTCACCGGCTGCACGGTCCGTTCGTGCTCTACGGCGGCCGCATCGATCCCGGCAAGGGCTGCGAGGAGCTGATCGAGTATTTCAGCAGCTACGTCGGCGAGGCCGGTGATGCCTCGCTCGTGCTGATGGGCGTGAAGCTGATGCCGCTTGCCCGAAGAGCCGTTCATCCGGTTCGCCGGACGCCTCTCGGATGAGGAGCGTCTCCAGGCCCTCGAAGCCGCCACCGTCGTCGTCGTGCCGTCGCCGTACGAGAGCCTGTCGCTGCTGGCGCTCGAATCGTTTGCGGTGGGCACGCCAATCCTCGCCAACGCACGCAGCGAAGTGCTCGTGGATCACTGTCAGAAGAGCAACGCCGGCCTTTACTACGCGGACCGCGACGAGTTCATCGAGGCGCTGAAGCTGCTGATCGGCGATCACCGGCTGCGCGCGAAGCTCGGTCGCAACGGGCGCGAGTACGTGAAGCGCAATTACCGGTGGGATGTGATCCTGGGCAAGTACGAAAAGATGTTCACGCAGCTGCGGCAGCAGGTCAGGCGTTGAATTACCGCTCTACTTACCGCAGTTCCCAGCCAATACCCCCGAGCCATTCGGCGGTCGATGCCGCGAAGTTGGCGAGGCCGCGGAGGCGCATTTCGCCGACGGCATAGACGCGATCGCCGAGCCGGACTCTCGCTCCGCCTCCGGCCGTCAGCGACTCCCTCCAGCGGGTGTCAACGACGTCCGAACGAACCACGGCAAAGCCGCCGCCGCCGCTGACGAACGGTCTGAATCGTCCCTTCCCCCACGAATACGTCAGGCGCACTTCAGGCGCGAGGAAACTGCTTCCGCCGAACTGCTGTTGCGGTGTGGCGAACGTGCCGCCGAACTCGAGCGACAGATTGCCGGTCAGCGCTTTCGTTCCGCGGACCACAATCGGAACCGTCGATCCCGTTCCGCTGAGGTCGTAATCCATGTAGCCGACGAGAAACTCGACACCATCTATCGACGAACGCTGCGGGCGCGCGAAATCCTGCGCTGACGCAGCGGATGCTGAGGCGATCAGAAGACCGAACGACATGAGAACCGCGATGCGACGCATGGGAACCTCCGTGTGATTCGCTGCGCGCGACCAACGCGCGCGGACGCGTGGCGCAGTGCATCGGCGTTGCCAGATTGTCGAGGAGGCGAACTGGCGAATCGTCGTGTGGAATGGACAGGAATCGGGGACGAACGGCTGCGATGTACCGCGGCCGTCTCACGTTGCGGACGCGACGTCACTCGCGGGTGACAGCCTGACAAACTGTTACTCGTTCCGACGCTGCGTGGCTTTACAGGGCTGCGAAATCAAGATAGTGTGTCGGCTCCGCACACATACCGGAGGGATTGATACTCATGGACCGACCAGAGCTTCTTCGACTTGCCCATCTTGGCGCCGCGGCTCGACTACAGGCACTGCAGATCGAAATGAACAGTATCTATCGGCAGTTTCCCGATCTGCGCACGAAGACGGCAGCCAAGTCCTCGACACCACGGCGGCGAAGAAGCAGCAGGATGTCCGCCGCGGCCCGGCGTGCTGTCAGTCTAAGGATGAAGAAGTATTGGGCGTCACGCCGTAAGACAAAGGGCGCCTAGCGCACGTCGTCGACGACGATCTCCCCATCGTCGTTCACATCCTCGGCATCGACGTGCGCGCCGGGACGGCCGCCGGCAGGAGCCAACCGCTTGCGCCGCGGGCGGATGTCGTGGCGCTTGATCATCTCGTTGAGCGTGGTGGGCTTGATGTGCAGCAGCTCCGCCGCGCGCTTCTGGACGCCGCCGGCGGCTTCGAGCGCGGACTCGATGAGGCCGCGCTGGAACGCGGTTTCAGCCTCTCGATACGAGATGCCCTCGGGCGGCACCACGAACTGCGGCATCTGGAACGACTTGCTGCTGCGGACGTGATCCGGCACGAGGTCGATGTCGATGCGCTGGCCGGATGCCAGGACGACGGCGCGCTCGATGACGTTCTCCAGCTCGCGCACGTTGCCCGGCCAGTCGTAGTCCATGAGCATGTCGAGCGCTTCCCCGGTGACCTCGATCTGCGGCTTCTGGTTCTCGGTGCCGTACTTGTCGAGGAAGTGCTGGACGAGGAGCGCCACGTCCTCCTTGCGCTCGCGCAGCGCCGGCAGCTGCACGGTGATGACGTGCAGGCGGTAGAACAGGTCCTCGCGGAACCGGCCCTCCTCCATCATCTTGCGCAGATCGACGTTGGTCGCGGCGATGATCCGGACGTCCACCTTGATCGTCTCGATGCCGCCGAGCCGCATGAACTCGCGCTCCTGGATCACGCGCAGCAGCTTGGCTTGCGTTTCGAGCGGGATGTTGCCGATCTCGTCGAAGAAGATCGTCCCCTTGTCGGCGAGCTCGAACAGGCCCTTCTTCGGATAGACGGCGCCGGTGAACGCGCCCTTCACGTGACCGAACAGGTTCGACTCGAGCAGGTCGGGCGGCAGATTGCCGGAGTTGACGGTGATGAACGCGCGGTCGGAACGCGTCGAATTCTGGTGCAGCGACCGCGCCACCAGCTCCTTGCCGGTGCCGCTCTCGCCGTTGATCAGGATCGTCGTGCGGCTCGGCGCGGCCTGGATGATCAGGTCGAACACCTGCTTGATCCGCGGGCTCCGGCCGATGATGTCCCCGAACTTGTTCTGGTGCGCCTGCAGGTTCTGCCGCAGCGCGCGGTTTTCGGCCACCAGGCGCCGCTGCGCGAGCGCGTTGCGGAGGACGACCAGCACTTCGTCGTTCTTGAACGGCTTGGTGATGTAGTCGAAGGCGCCGCGCTTCATCGCCGCGATCGCGTTCTCCACCGACGCGAACGCGGTGATCATCAGCACCGGCAGGTCGTCGTCTACCTTCTTCAGCTCGTCGAGCGCGGAGATCCCGTCCATCCCCGGCATCATCATGTCGACGATCGCCGCGTCGAAGGGCATCGAGCGTGCGAGGTCGAGCCCCTGCTGCGCGCCGGCAGCAAGGCGGACGTCGTACCCCTCGCGGGAGAGCAGCGCGTCGAGAATCTCGCGCATGATCTCCTCGTCGTCGATAACCAGGATGGATCCCTTACGAGCCATAAGAATGCCGACTTCTAGCTTCTGGCTTTCGCCAGCTGTGTCGCCCTCGGCAGCGTCAGCGTGAAGCGCGTACCCTTGCCGACCGCGCTGTCGCACGTGAGCGCGCCGCCGTGCTCCTGGACGATGCCGTAGGTAATCGAAAGACCGAGTCCGGTGCCCTTCCCGAGATCCTTGGTGGTGAAGAAGGGGTCGTAGATGCGCGACAACTGGTCGGCCGGAATGCCGGAACCGGTGTCGCCCACCTCGACAATCGCCTGATCCCCGTCCGCCCGTGTCGCGATCGTCAACCAGCCGCCTTTCGGCATGGCGTCGCGCGCGTTCAGGAAGAGATTCAGGAACACCTGCTGCAGCTTGTATTCGATCCCCAGAACGAACGGCGCGGTCGTCGCCAGCTCCTTGCGGACCTGGATCCGGCCGGTCTTCAACTGGTGCTCGAGCAGCGAGAGCACGTCGTTGATGACGGCGTTGACGTCCACCGGCCCGGTGTCGACCTGCGCCGGCCGCGCGAGGTTCAGCAGGCCGTTGACGATCTTCGCCGCCCTGAATGTCTGCCGCTCGATCTTCTCGAGCACGAGCGTCTTCGGATCGTCGGGTTCGGCGCCCTGCATGAGCATCTGCACGAAGCTCGAAATGCCGGTCAGCGGCGTGTTCACCTCGTGCGCGACACCCGCGGCGAGGAGGCCGATCGAAGCCATCTTCTCCGAGATCTGCAGCTGCTCTTCGAGCTGCACGCGCGCGGAGATGTCTTCCACGATCAGAATCGTCCCGGCGATCGCGCCATCCGAATCCCGCAGCGGCGTGGACGCGACGTTCACCAGGATCCGGCGCCCGGGTTCGTGGCGCGTGGACAGCGGCACGCGATAGAACGTCGTGCCTTCCGGGTGTTCGCGTTTCGCCGAGGTCAGCACTTCGATGAACCCTGAATCGAACAATTGGTCCAGCCGGCGGCCGACGGCGTTCTCGTGCCGGATGCCGTAGAGCTCTTCCAGACGCCGGTTCCAGCGGACGATGCGGTCGTCGCGATCGACGACGGCGATGCCGTCGTTCAGCGATTCGAGAATGTTCTCGCTGAACTCGCGCATGCGATCGACCTCGTCGGCCTTCACGTGCAGCTGACGGTAGAGCCGGCCGTTCTCGAGCGCGGTGGCGGCCTGCGCCGCGACCGCGGCGAGGAGCGCCATGTCCTCGCTGCTCAGCGGCTCGCTGCTCGCCTTGCGCCCGAGCGCCATCACGGCAATCGTCCCTTCCTTCGAGACGCACGGAACGAAGTAATGGATCCCGGCGTCGTACCAGAATTCCAGCTCGTTGGCGTCGAGACGCCGCTGCGTCAGCGGGTCATCGAGTGAGAGGGTGTGGCCTGAAATGAGCCGCGTGCCGGCGTCGGACCCGCGCGTCAGGGCAGGCGGATCGCCGACAAAGCCCGCGTGGGCGACGGTGACGAACTCCTCTTCCCTGCCAGCCGCCGCGGGCGCCAGCATCAGCGCCATCCGATCGACGACGAGCGTTTCCGTGACGCGGCGCACGAGCCGTTCGCTGAGTCGGAACAGATCGAGGTCGCTGTTCAAGTCGCGCGCGAAGCCGACCAGCGCGCGGCGGTAGTCGTAGCGATCGCGGTAGTAAACGCGGTCGAGACCGGTCTGAATCGCGTCCTTGAGCGGACGCGCGAGCAGCACGACGACCATCGTCGCCAGCAGCGCGATGACCGGGTTCCGCTGCTGATCGTCGCCGCGGTAGAACACCTGGCCCGCGAGCTGGAGCAGGATGCCGTAGATCGCCGCGATCAGCGCCAGCGCCGCTGCGTAGACGAGCGTGCGCTTGATAATGACTTCGACGTCCATCAAGCGGTAGCGCACGATGGCGGACGCGAACGCGAGCGGCACCAGGCCGAGCAGGATCGCGCTCAGCTCGAAGCCGCGGATCGGCGCGAATCCGAGCGCGTACGGCAGCCCGTAGCCGAACACGAACGGCACCGCGCCAAGCGCCGTGCCCCAGACGATCCACCGCAGCTGCCGTCTGGCGGTAACCGAGCGCACGCGCTGCAGCGCGCGCGTCATGATCACGAGGCCGCCGAGGAGACTGAGCGCGAGATACAGCAGCTCGCCGCGCTCGACGACGGCCACCATGTTCGAGAACACGGCGCCCGGCTGCGCGCCGCGCATGACGATGGCGATGTTCGCGGCGCCGAGCAGCACCGCCGGGAGGTAGAGCGCGGGGAGCAGCCCTCGTGCCTCGCTTCTGCCCTGATCCGGCCGCTCCGGAAACACCAGCGCGAAGTGCACGAAGAGCGGCGGCAGCATCAGCCGCGCGACGACGTCACCCCAGTAGAAAACCCAGTCGAGCCGATCGAGACGGCCGCTGAACGAGAATGCGAGCATCCCGAAGAAGGCGACCGAGAGCCAGAAGAAGTGCAGCGTCGCCTGATTCTCGGGACGGCGGAGGCGGACGACCGCGCCGACGAAGAGCGTGAAGATGCCGACGCAGGCGAGCGCGACGTAGAGCGCACGCGATCCCGTCGGGATCGGCGCGACGCCGATCGTGAGGATCTCGGTGCCGCCGGCCCGCAGGATCCCGTAGGTCAGCTTCTGCCCGCGCGTCGCGTGATGAAGCGTCGCAATCACCTGCTCGTGCGACATCACCGGCGCGCCGTCGATCGCCAGCAGGATGTCCCCCTGCTGAACGCCGGCCTTTTCAGCCGGCGACCCGGGGGCCACCTCGGCCGCCATCGTCGAGTAGCCGCTCGGCGACCAGAGGACGCCGTCCTCGACCTCGGTCTCGGGCCACGTCCAGCGCGCCGAGATGTTCAGAACGGCGAGGGACACGAGCACCGCCACGATCGCGACTGGCGCCAATAGGCGAACCAAGGCACGACTCCGGGACGCGACAGGCGGGTGTGGGAGTGTGGACACAGATATCCGCCCCGTCGGGAAGCAAAGCGCGTTCCCCGAATCGGCGTCGCCGATAGTGACTAAGTCCTTGTCCACCAGTAATTTCAGTCTAACCGATCGAGCCCGTTTCCAACAAACCGTAGATGGGATCCAAGCTTCCGTAGAGAGGCGGAATGTGGACGCTCGGTCGGAGGCCCGAAGCGCCGGCAAGACGCGGGGTTGCGGGGGATCTACGGGACGCGAATCGGCGCGGATTCCACTGTCTAACGAGACGCGGATTACCGCGGACCCCAGGATCAACGAAACGCGGATTACCGCGGACCCCAGGATCAACGAAACGCGGATTACCGCGGATCCCCAAGATCAACGAAACGCGGATTGACGCGGATCAGCAGGCTCGACGAGGCGCGGATTCACACGGATCATTCAGCCGAGACCCGGACAAAGGCTGCTGGCAGGCGCTCGGGTTCGACACCGTTTGTGAAGAAGGAGATCCGCGTCCCGTGAGGACGTGATCCGTGTGAATCCGCGTTTCGTCATGAAGACGAGAATCCGCGTGAATCCGCGTTTCGTTAGAACACCATCCGCGCAGATCCGCGGCTAGAAGCGCACGAGGAACCCGCCCACCACTCGCTTCGGCGGCTTCACCACGAGGAGCTCGTCGTAGACGGAGCCGGGCTGATTGGGATCGCGGAACAGGTTCCGCACGCCCACCAGCACCTCCCATCGCGTTCCGCCGAGCTCGAACGGAAGCGCCTGGTTGACCTGCACGTCGAAGCGGCCGTCGAGACCCGGGCGGGTCAGGTCGGTGTTCGATCGGGTGAAGGCCGAGTTGATCTTGTAGAGGATGAAGACTCGCGTCGCCGTCTCCGGGATCTCGGTCTCGAACGACGTGGTGACGTCGTGAATGTCTTCGTGCGCCGGCCGCACCGCCGCGGGCGCCCACGGCAGCAGATCGTCGCCGCGCGAGAGCCAGCGTGCGCGGGTGATGCTGTAGTCGATCGACCCGCGGATGCGCTTGTTCGGCGGCGTCGCCAGGCGGAACGCCCAGCCGTCCGCGTCGACCGCGCCGGCGCTCGCCACGTAGTAGTGGCCGACCGACTGCGGCCCGTTCGGCACGTTCACGCCGAACAGCGTAACCATCTGATCTTCGACGTCCTGGAAGAAGCGGCGGACGCCGAGCACGTAGGCGTCGTTGAACTCGCGCTCGATCGAAAGATCGACGTAGCGCGCCCGCTCGACGCGGAACGCCGCATCCTCGAGGCCGCCGAGCGGCGCGAAGGTGCGCTCCGGCGGGAGCCATGGGCCCGGCATGTCGGTGGCGAGGAATTCCTCCGCGCCCGGTGCCACCATGCGCTGGGCCACCGTGGCGGACACGCGCGTGTGCTCAAGCGGCTCCACCATCAGCCCGAGCGTCGGGCTGAAGAGACCGCGATCCGGCAGGTAGTCGTGGCGCGCGTAGCGGCCGCCGTATTCGACCGCCACCCGCGGCGAGAGCGACCAGCGATCGTACGCGAACATCTCGCCGACGTTGCGGCTGCCGTCCTTCACCCGTGCCAGCGTGGCGATGTTGCCGCCCAGGTATTCCTGCGTCGCGTAGGTGTAGCCGAAGTCGTACTGGTGCGAACCGTCGTTCTTCGACGCGAATGCGCCCGACACCACCCACGACGAGAGATCCCCTTCGCTCATCGCGGCGCGGAACGACCAGTTACCCGCCGGCGTCGGCGCGCCGATCGAGAGATACGCCACGCCGCGCGGCAGCAGCTCGCCGGAAAAAAGCGTGCCCGGCGCGATTGCGCTCGTCGTCAGCACGTTGACCTCGCCGGAGAACGGCAGCTCGGTGAAGAAGGTCGCGGCGATGTTCGCCGCGGAATCCACGGCGCGGCCGAACATCGATCCGGTTCTGATGTCCTCGTCGCGCTCGACCATCGCGGTGATCGCCGACGTGTCCTTGAGGATGCTGCGCTTGATGTGGCGCAGCCGCCATGCGGTTTCCGTATGCGAATGCCCGTCCTCGGACGAGGCCCCTTCGGGCTTGTCGGAGAGCGTGACGGTCGGGAGCTGCACGCCGGCGGCAAGAATCGGACGCGCATACACCGGCTGCGCGGTTCCCGTCGTCGCGACGGGACCCTCGAGACGGCGCAGCGTCAGACGCGGCTGCGTGGTGCCGCCGGGTCCGACGTAGACGGTTTCGCGGCGCGATCCGGAGAAGCCAGTGAGGTGTGCCTGCAGGACGTATTCGCCAGCCGGCAGCGAATCAATCGAGAACTGCCCTCGAACGTCGGAAACCGCGGTCGCCCACGTCGCGCCGAGCGCCGAGATGGTCGCGCCGGCCAGTGCGCCGCCGCGGTCGTCGCTGACGCTTCCGGTGATGGCGCCGCGCATCAGCCGGACGGACTGCGTCTCGGGGACCCTGGTCTGCGCCAGGACGGAGGTGGCCACTGTCGCCGCGCAAATGCCGACGATGGCCGCCGCCGTAAGTGCCCGATCAACGCGTCGCATAGCCTGCCTCCGTCATGCTGTGGCTACGACCCGACCGTGAAAAGAACGTCGCGAACGATCGACGTCCCCGCCAACAAATCCTTGACCCTGATGGCCAGCCGGTATTCCCCGGGCTCGAACCCTGACATTGGCACGCCCTGGCCGGCCATGACCGGATTCCCGCCGGCCGGATCGAACTGGCCGCCCAGAATCCCCGGGTTGAACCGCTGAGGATCGGTATGGTTGAAATACCGCTCCCCGTCCCGCACCGGAGGCCGGTCAGCCCCTCCGGCCGAGCTGTCCTTCTCACCGCCCGGACCCGGACTCCTCCGAAAGAAATGGTACTCCACCTGAAGGTCGAATTGCTTGTCCGGAGTGACGAACGGGTTATAGACCAAAAAGACGACGATCAGCTCCTCGTTTTTCCTCAGTTTTCGGTCGGTTGCCGGGGTGATGTCGTTCTGCCCTATGACGTAAGGGCGCTCGGCAAGTTCCTCCGGCGGAATCGGTTCCTTGAGAACGTCGAGGCGATCCGCCAGGATGACGCTGCTCGTGGCGAGCCCGGGCGCCCCGAAATCAGGGACAACCAGGCCCTGTTTGAGCACCGCCGCCTTCGGCTCCGTATTGCCCGCGGCTGCACGCTCCCGCACGACGATAAAGACGTCGTAGGGGCCCGCGGCGACAGTGAACCCCCGGCTGATGCGCGCAATCTGCCCGGGTTCGACCGCGAGCTCGGCTGGAAAGATGGCGTCAACCGCGAATTCCTCTTCGACCGGTCCTTCGCGGCGGACGCGCGACTTCGCCCGGTCGTTTCTGAACGGCGCCGGCGGCGGATCGCGCCGGACGGCCCTGACGTACACCAGAACCGCGGGCTTCGAGAACTGGGACGCGTCGATGCGGAGCGTGAACGGAATGAAGGTGCCGCGCTGCGCCTTCAGGAATTCGTTCTGCCACTGCACCTGGAAGTCCGCGGGTGTGGATTTGCCGGCGAGCGCGGCGTCGGCGATCGCGACGATCGCTTCGCCTTCGAGGCGGTGAGTGTCTTCGAGCGCGCGCGGCGCCGACGCTCGATCCACCTGCCGAGCGAACAGCGGCGGGGCGACGGCAAGAGACACGATGAGCAGGGCGACGGCCCGCAACCCTCCTGTCTCCGACCCCTGATTGCGCGCTGCTTTCAAGCTGCTAAACCACTGTAAATCATAGGCTCTGCGATTGCGGATTGCAAATTGCCCGGCTTCGCGCGGAACTACTTAGCGCGGAGTGCCGATTGGCCTATGATGGCCAGCGATGGCGCGGTTCATCGATGTCAGCGTGCCGCTGAAGACGGGCATGCCGACGTTTCCCGGCAACCCCGATTTCGAGCTGCACGCGGTCAAGCGCATCGCCGAGGGCGGCAGTTCGAACGTCTCGCGACTCGTGCTGGGAACGCACACGGGGACGCACGTCGACGCGCCGCGGCACTTCTTCGACAACGCGGCAACCGTCGACGCGCTCGCGCTCGATCTGCTGATCGGCCGCGCCCGCGTGGTCGAGATTACGAAGCGCGGCGGGATCACGCGGGAGGACCTCGCGGCCGCCAATCTGCGCGAAGATCTCCGCGTGCTGCTGAAGACGCCGAACTCCGCCTTCTGGAACGAGCCGGCCTTTCGTCAAGACTTTACGTATCTCGACGAATCAGCGGCGTCGTACCTGGTCGAGCAGGGCGTCAAGGTGATCGGGATCGACTACCTGTCGGTCGAGCAGTTCAAGAAACCCGGCGCTCCGGCGCACCGCGCGCTGCTCTCCAGCAACGCGATCATCATCGAAGGACTGAATCTCTCCGACGCGGCCCCTGGCATGTACGAAATGTACTGCCTGCCGCTTCCCGTCACCGGCGGCGACGGCGCACCGGCGCGCGTCGTCCTGAAGCACTGAGGGGGAACGTTGCAGCAGGACGATGTGCTCGTGATGGTGCTGGCCGGAGGGGTCGGCGAACGGCTGTATCCGCTGACGAAGGAGCGCGCGAAACCGGCGGTCTACTTCGGCGGCCCCTACCGGATCATCGATTTCACGCTGAGCAACTGCATCAACTCGGGCCTGCGGCGGATCTTCATCGCGCTGCAGTACAAGTCGCTCTCGCTCAGCCGCCACCTGCGCACGGGGTGGAGCGTCGTCGCCGACGAGCTGGGCGAGTTCATCGAGATTCTCAGCCCGCAGAAGCGCGTCGGCGAGCACTGGTATCTGGGAACGGCGGATGCGGTCTATCAGAACCTGTATTCAATCCTGCGGGAGGACCCGCGCCACCTGATCGTGCTCTCGGGCGATCACGTCTACAAGATGGACTACGCGAAGATGCTGCGGTTCCATCTCGAGCGCGGCGCCGCAGCGACGCTCGCCGTCATCGAAGTGCCGAGCGACGAGGCCTACCGGTTCGGCGTGCTGCAGGTGGACGAACAGGATCGACTGACGCGCTTCCTCGAGAAGCCGAAGAACCTGCCGCCCGGCCAGCCGGTGCTGGCGTCGATGGGGATCTACATCTTCGACATGAGCGCGCTGGTGCCGGCGCTCGAAGCGGACGCCGGCCGCGCGACATCGCACGACTTCGGGAAGGACATCATCCCGGAGATGATCCTGAAGGCCCCGGCCTACGCCTATCGCTTCTACGACGAGAACAAGAAGTCCGCGAAGTACTGGCGGGACATCGGCACGCTCGACGCCTATTACGAGGCGAACATGGATCTGTGCCACGTCAATCCCGAGTTCAACCTCTACGATCCCGAGTGGCCGTTGCGGACGAACCAGGTGCAGGCGCCGCCGGCCAAGTTCGTGTTCGCCGATGCCCGCCGCTGCGGCGAGGCGCTCGATTCCATCATCTCGGCCGGCTGCATCGTCTCGGGCAGCCGCGTCGCGGGCAGCGTGCTCTGTCCGAACGTGCGCGTGCACAGCTACTGCGACGTCGAGGGCAGCATCCTGATGCCGGGCGTGCGCGTCGGCCGGCACGCGAAACTCCGGCGCGCCATCATCGACCGCGACGTGTTCATCCCGCGCGGTGCGTTGATCGGCTACAACGAAGCGGAAGATCGCGCGCGGCATACCGTCACCGACAGCGGCATCGTCGTCGTGACCACCGACGATCAGCCGTTCATCGGCGCGATCGACGAAGAAGCGCTCAGGATTGAGACGGATTTCGACAGGCGAGGGGCGCAATAGAGGGCGTTGGGCGCTGGGCGCTGGGCGCTCGGCGTTAGGCGTTAGGCGCTGGAAGCTGGGAGCTGATGTTGAAAATCGAAGGTGTAAAGGGCCGCGAGATTCTCGACTCGCGCGGAAATCCGACCGTCGAAGTGGAGGTGACGCTCGAGGGCGGCGGGCGCGGGCGCGCCGCGGTGCCGTCCGGCGCCTCGACCGGACAGCGTGAAGCGCTCGAGCTGCGCGACGGCGACAAGAAACGCTATCTCGGAAAGGGCGTCCTGAAGGCGGTCGCCAACGTCAACGGCGAGATCGCGTCGGCGATCAGGGGCCGCGAGGCGGATCAGCGGGCGATCGACAAGCAGATGATCGCGCTCGACGGCACGCCGAACAAGGGACGGCTTGGCGCGAACGCGCTGCTCGGCGTGTCGATGGCCCTCGCGCGGGCAACCGCGGCGGCCGCGAACACGCCGCTCCATGCGCACCTTGGAAAGCTGTATGGGAGCGCGTCCCCGGTGCTGCCCGTTCCCATGATGAACATCCTGAACGGCGGCGCTCACGCCGACAGCAGCGTGGACTTCCAGGAATTCATGGTGATGCCGGCCGGCGCATCCTCCTTCGCCGAAGGGCTGCGCACCGGCGCGGAAATCTTCCATACACTTCGATCGATCCTCAAGAAGAAGGGCTACGCGACCGGCGTCGGCGACGAGGGCGGATTCGCACCGAGCCTGCGCTCGAATCAGGAAGCCGTCGAGCTGGTGCTCGAGGCCGTCACGCAGGCCGGATTCAAGCCTGGCTCCGACGTGCATGTCGCGCTCGACGTGGCGTCGAGCGAGTTGTGGAACGACGCGTCGAAGACCTACGAGTTCAAGAAGTCAGGCGAGAAGACGCGAACGGCGGACGAGATGGTCGCGCTCTACGAGGACTGGGTGCGGCAATACCCGATCATCTCGATCGAGGACGGCGTGGCCGAAGGCGACTGGGATGGCTGGAAGAAACTGACGCGCGCGATCGGCAGCCGGATCCAGCTGGTCGGAGACGACGTGTTCGTCACGAATCCGGAAATCCTGCGCCGGGGCATCGCCGAAGGCGTTGGCAATGCGCTGCTCGTCAAACTCAATCAGATCGGAACCGTCAGCGAAACGCTCGATGCCGTGGCGATGGCCGAGAAAGCGGGCTACGCCAGCGTCATCTCCCACCGATCGGGCGAGACCGAAGACACCACAATCGCCGACCTCGCGGTTGGCACCGGCGTGGGCCAGATCAAGACCGGCTCGGCCAGCCGCTCCGATCGGGTCGCGAAGTACAACCAGCTGCTGCGGATCGAAGAGGAGCTCGGCGCCAAAGCGCGTTACGCGGGGAAGAGCGCGCTGAAGGGGAAATTGTGAATTGCTAATTGTTAATCGAGTGGTAACGAGCTTCTTCGATGAACGGGACGACTTGTGGCCTCAAACCGTCCGGACGTCCAAACCTGCAAGATGCCTCTGATTAACAATTAGCAACTAACGATTGAACATGCCACCCGTAGTCCTAATCGTCCTCGACGGCTGGGGCATTCGTCCGGAGCGTGCGAACAACGCCATCGCGCTGGCGAAGACGCCGGTGTACGACGAACTGCTCACGCGATATCCGCACGCGCAGCTGATTGCGTCGGGCGAAGCGGTCGGCCTGCCGGCAGGGCAGATGGGCAACTCGGAGGTCGGCCACATGAACATGGGCGCCGGCCGCATCGTCTACCAGGACCTGACGCGGATCGACAAGAGCATCGCGGACGGGGATTTCTTCGCCAATCCGGCGCTCGTCGCCTCGATGGACCGTTGCCACGGCGACAAGCATGCGCTGCACCTGATCGGGCTGGTCTCTGACGGCGGCGTCCACAGCCACGAGCGGCATCTGCACGCGCTCGTCGACATGGCCGCGCGCCGCAAGGTGCGCCGGCTGTTCGTGCACGCCATCACTGACGGCCGCGACACTTCGCCGAGTGGAGGCGTCCGCTACGTCGGCCGGCTTCAAGAAGCGATGGAGCGCCTCGGCGCCGGCCAGATCGCTACCGTCGTGGGCCGTTACTACGCGATGGATCGCGACAAGCGCTGGGAACGGACACGCCTCGCGTACGACGCAATTGTCGAAGGCAAGGCCGACGTCCACGCGCAATCGGCGATAGACGTCATTCGCAAGGCCTACGAGGCGGGGACCACGGACGAATTCATCAAGCCGGCGGTGATCACCGGCGCCGACGGCTCGCCGATCGGTCCTATCCGCGACGAGGACAGTGCGATCTTCTTCAACTTCCGGGCGGACCGCGCCCGGCAGTTGACGCGGGCGATCGCGCTCGACGAGTTCGACGGCTTCGAACGCCCCTCGCGCCCGCGCGTGCATTTCACGACGATGACCGTGTACGACCGCACGTTCGCGCTGCCCGTAGCATTCACGCCGCAGACGTTCACCGGCAACATGGCCGACGTCCTCGAGGCGCACGGGCGCACGAACCTCCGCCTGGCGGAAACCGAGAAGTACGCACACGTCACCTACTTCTTCAATTGCGGGCGCGAGCAGCTGTACCACGGCGAGCATCGGATCCTCGTGCCGTCGCAGAAAGTGGCGACCTACGACCTGATGCCCGAGATGAGCGCGCCCGGCATCACCGACGCGCTGGTCGACGACCTGACCAATCGCCGCAACCAAGCCATCATCTGCAACTTCGCCAACGCCGACATGGTCGGCCACACCGGCCGCCTCGATGCCGCGATCGCGGCCGTCGAAACGCTCGACCGGTGCCTCGGCCGGATCGTCGCGGCGCTCAGAAGCGCTGATGGCGTCGCGGTGGTGACGGCCGATCACGGCAACGCCGAGCTGATGTGGGACGACGAGCTGAACGCGCCGCATACGGCGCACACCTCGAACCCGGTGCCCGTGATCCTCTGCGCCGACAGGTTCAAGGGCCGCCGTCTGCGCGACGGTACGCTGCGCGACGTCGCGCCGACGCTGCTGCAGCTGCTCGACATCCCGAAGTCGGCGGAGATGACGGGCGCTTCCCTCATCGAGGACTGAGAGCGCTGACAAGGCCATCATTCGCACCAGGAACGATCGGGCACGCCGCGGCCGTGTGCTGGTTCGCTCTCCTGCCCCTGGCGGTGTCGTGGCCGCTGGTTCTCAATCTTGGTACTCACATTCCAGGCGGCGGGGCCGGCGACAACGTCGCGTTCCTTTGGAACTTCTGGTGGTTTCGGCAAGCGCTGTGGGATCCCGGTCTCGAGTTGTTCTTCACGGCGTACCTGTTTGCGCCGGCCGGCACGCCGCTCGTTCTCCACACGCATACCGCGCTGCCGGCGCTGATTGGGGCAACGGTATTTGGAACCCTTCCAGTTGCCGCCGCCCACAACGTCGTTCTGCTCGCCGGGCTGGCGGCGAACGGCATCGCCACTTACGCGCTCGCCTGGCATCACGTCCGCCGGCCGATGGCAGCCGTGCTGGCCGGCACTGTGTTCGCCGGCTCCGCATACATCTGGATCCACATGCTGGGTCACTTCAACCTGGTCCACGCGTGGGTGCTGCCGCTCACGGCGTGGGCATGGATTCGCCTGCTCGAAGCGCCGGCGCTCGCCCGTGCCGTCATTGCAGGAATCGCATTCACCGCCGCCGCCTACACCGACTACTACTACCTCGTTTTTGCAGCGATTTTCGCGGTGGGATGGATGGTGTTGCTCATGTGGCCGTTCGACGCGCGTCGCGCCGCGGTCCGCTGGCCTCGCGCGGAGCGCGTGCTGGTAATTGCGATGATCCTCGCCGCCGCGCTGATCGTCGCGGTGCTGGCAACCGGAGGCTTGCGTCTGGAGCTGGGGCCGCTGCGGATTTCCGCATCGCGCGTTCGAAACCCTCTCGCCGTGCTGTGGCTCCTCGCGATCGCGTGGACGACCCTGCGCGTCCGGTTCGTCGTCACCCTCGCCGATTCCCGGCCCTGGCGTGAGTACCTGAAGCCGCTTGGCGCGACGTTCGCGGTCGCGTTCGTCCTCGTGCTGCCGCTCACGATTGCAGCCGTACGGCTGATCGCGGCCGCCGATTACGTGACGCCGCCACACACGTGGCGAAGCGGTCCGCGCGGAATCGATCTCCTGACCCTCGTCCTGGGAAATCCCCTTCACAGGTCTACCGCCCGGGATCTCTACACTCGACTGGGCATCGACGTGATGGAACAGTCGGCCTGGCTCGGGTTGGCGACGTCGATCGTGCTGCTGGCGATGCTGGTGCTGCGGGTCCGCCTCGATAGAGACGCACGGCGCTGGATGTGGCTGGCAGCGTTCTTTTTCGTGTGGTCGTGCGGCGCGTATCTCTACGTCGGCGGCGTCGATACGGGCCTTCCCATGCCGCAGGCGCTCGCCCGGTTCGTGCCGATCGTATCGAACGCACGGATGCCGGGCCGCGCGTTCGTCATGGTGCAGCTTGCCGCCGCCATGCTGTCGGCGATGGTGGTGGCGCGCGCGGGCTGGAGACCTGCCGCGGGCGCGGCGCTGACGGTGCTCGCGGTCATGGAGAGCGCGGTGACGATCCCGTTGTATCGGCTTCCGCAGAGCGGCGCACTCGAGGAGCGGCTTCGCGGCGGCGCACGGCAGGCGGTCGTCGAACTTCCGGTCGGCATTCGCGACGGGTTCGGCGAAACCGGACGCTTCGATCATCGCGCGCTCGTGTTTCAGATAGCGCACCGCCAGCCGATCGCCGGGGGGTTCGTCGCGCGACTGTCTCCGCGAACGCGTGGCGCTTACGAATCGAGCGCCGCGCTCCGATCGCTGCTCCTGATCAGCAGCTCGCAGGACCCCGCTCTTCCACTGGACACGGGAACGCAACTGCTCGCGCTCGGCATCACCCACCTCATCGTCAACACGGATCTCATGCCCGCGGCGACACGCGCGGCACTGGAAGCGAGCGGGTTTAAATTAGTGATGGTGGAAGGAGCCAGGGAGCTCTACCTCGTCGGCGGAGCTCCCTGAGGCAGGCGCTTACTCGACTTCTTTTTCCTGGGCCTCGTCGGCCGCGATGCGAAGCGAACGAAGGAACCGGCGATCGTTGGCGCTCATCTCGAGCGGACGGCGCTCCGCGCGCTGGCGCTGAGCAGGCGTGATGCGGGCCAGCGCGTTGGTGTTGCGATTGACGAAGCCGATAACTGCTTCCAGTGACACTTTCATCTCGAACCCGGCCGCCCGCGCGCGCTCGCGACAAGCCTCGACCCGTGCATCCTCGGCAACGGCGGCCGCAATGGCGTCGGAAAGCTCTCTGGCCATCCTATTTACGACGTCATCCATTCGGAACCTCCTCACCGCCGCCGGAAGCTGGGTCAGCCGGGGCGTCTCCCGATCCGCAACTGCACCCCGGGATGGGCGACAGGGATCGGGCGCCAAATTTATTCATAATGAAGGACTTGCAGTGCGGGAACTGTTTTCCATTGTAAACGCCGGTTTCCGGAGTGTCAATAACTCAAGCACCACATGTTGTGGTGTTTGGGCTGTTAGAATGGCGCGACCCACATGATCGAGGTGCCCCGGTACTTTGCCGATCCCGATTCGGTGCGCGATCAGGATCCCACTCTCGAGCTTGGCTTTCCTGGCGCGTATCCTTTCACCCGCGGCATCCAGCCCACAATGTACCGGGGGCGCCTGTGGACGATGCGCCAGTACGCCGGGTTCGGGACGTCGGCCGAGTCCAATAAGAGATATCGGTATCTCCTCGGCCACGGTGTAACGGGTCTCAGCGTCGCCTTCGATCTGCCGACACAGATGGGCTTCGATTCGGACCACGCGCTCGCAGCCGGCGAGGTGGGACGGGTGGGGGTCGCGATCGATTCGATCGACGATATGGCCGAGCTGTTCAACGGGATCCCGCTCGGCAGGGTGTCCACGTCGATGACGATCAACGCGACCGCGATCGTCCTGCTGTCGCTTTACGTCGCCGTGGCACGGCGTCAGGGCGTCCCGATCCGGGAGCTGTCGGGGACGATTCAGAACGACATCCTCAAGGAGTACGTCGCGCGGGGCACCTACATCTATCCTCCCCGCGCCTCGCTACGAATCGTCACCGACATCTTCGCCTACTGCGAACGCGAGCTGCCCAACTGGAACACCATCTCGATCAGCGGCTATCACATCCGCGAGGCGGGCTCGACCGCGATTCAGGAAGTCGCGTTCACCTTCGCCAACGCGATCACCTACGTCGAGGCGGCGATCGCGGCGGGCCTCGACGTCAACAGCTTCGGTCAGCGGCTCTCGTTCTTCTTCAACGCGCACAACGACTTTCTCGAGGAGGTCGCGAAGTTCCGGGCGGCGCGCCGCCTGTGGGCGCGGATCATGCTCGACCGCTTCGGCGCCAGCAATCCTCGCGCGCAGCAGCTGCGGTTCCACACCCAGACCGCGGGCAGCACGCTGACCGCACAGCAGCCCGACAACAACATCGTCCGGGTCGCGATCCAGGCGCTCTCGGCGGTGCTCGGCGGCACGCAGTCGCTCCACTGCAACGGACGCGACGAGGCGCTGGCGCTTCCAACCGAGGAGTCGGCGCGTACCGCACTGCGGACGCAGCAGATCATCGCGCAGGAAAGCGGTGTCGCCAACACGGTCGATCCGCTGGGTGGCGCGTATGCCATCGAGGAGATGACGACGCGCATCGAAAAAGGGGCGCGCGAGATTCTGGAACGGATCGAGGCGGCCGGGGGAACGCTGCCGGCGATCGAGCAGGGTCTCATCCAGCGCGAGATCCAGGAATCCGCCTACCGCGCCCAGCAGCAGATCGATGCGCACGAGACCATCGTCGTCGGCGTCAACGAGCTGACATCCGACGAGCCGGGCAACATCGATCTGCTGACGATCGATCCGGAGATCGAGCGGCGTCAGATCGAGCGCGTACAGCAAGTGCGCGCGTCGCGCGACGCCGCGGCGTGCCGGGCTGCGCTCGACGCGATCGCCGCCGCCGCCCGCGGTAGTGACAACCTCGTGCCGCGCGTCATCGCCGCTGTCGAAGCACGGGCGACGCTGGGAGAGATCTCCGACGCGCTGCGCGGCGTGTTCGGCGAGCACAAGGAAGTCGATGTCTGACACCAGGGGCCAGGAACCAGGGGCCGGGGGCCGGGAAGCCGGGGGCCGGGGGCAGGGCCGGGGGCCGTCAGGGGCCGGCATTGTCGGTCGTCGCACCTGACGACGGGCTTCGATCTCGACGGGCGGTTCGTGCCCGCGGTCATCGACGTCGGATTTCATGTCAATCCGGGCGAGACGCTGTCGCTCGTCGGCGAGTCAGGCAGCGGCAAGTCCCTCACCGCGCTGTCGATCATGCGGCTGGTCCAGCCGCCGGGACGGATCGCGGCCGGGAAGATCGAGCTCAATGGCCGCAGCCTGCTCGAGTTGTCCGAGCGCGAGATGCAGGACATCCGAGGCGCGGGCGTGGCGCTCATCTTCCAGGAGCCGATGACGGCGTTGAACCCCGTGTTCACGATCGGCAATCAGATCGAAGAAACGCTGCGGATCCACGGCCGCGCCACACGGCGCACCGCGCGCCAGAAAGCCATCGACCTGCTCGAGGCCGTGAGCATTCCCGAGCCGGCGAAACGCGTCCGCGATTATCCGCATCAACTGTCCGGCGGCCTCCGCCAGCGCGCGTTGATTGCGATGTCGCTCGCGTGCGAACCGTCCGTCGTCATTGCCGACGAGCCCACGACGGCGCTCGACGTCACGATCCAGGCGCAGATCCTCGACTTGCTGCGCGACCTTCAGCGGCGAATGGGGCTCGCGCTGCTTCTCATCACCCACGATCTCGGCGTCGTCGCGCAGATGGCCGACCGCGTCGCGGTGATGTACGCCGGGCGCATTGTCGAAGAAGCGCCGGTCAAGGAACTGTTCCGCGATCCGAAGCATCCGTATACGCAGGGGCTGATGGCATCGATGCCCGGCGGCGAACCTGGTCAGCGGCTTCGCGCCATCCAGGGGACGGTGCCGCCGCTTGGCCAGCTGCCTCCCGGCTGCTCGTTCACACCGCGCTGCCCCTACCGGTTCGAGCCGTGTCCGACCGCGCATCCGGCGGACACGTTTCTGGACGGCGGACGACGCGTGAAGTGCTACCTGCACGGGCCGGCGGTCGAGCCTGTTTCTTTGCAACCGTCCACGACGTTGCCCGTCGGGGAGCCCGCCTGACGTGGCCCTCCTCGAAGTCCGCAATCTGGTCAAGGAGTTCACGCGCCGGCAGGGCCTCTTCCAGAAGCCCTCGGTCGTTCGCGCCGTCGATCGCGTGAGCTTCAGCATCGACGAGGGGGAAACGTTCGGTCTCGTCGGCGAGTCGGGCAGCGGCAAGACGACCACCGGGCGCTGCATCCTCAGGCTGATCGAGCCTTCGTCCGGCGAAGTGCGCTTCAAAGGAGAGGACGTGCTCGCGTTCTCGCGCACCCGCATGCGCCAGGCGCGGAAGGACATGCAGATCGTCTTTCAGGATCCCTATTCGTCGCTCAACCCGCGCATGCGCGTCGGCGACATCGTCGAAGAGCCGCTCGTGATCCACAAGACCGGACCGCGCGCCGAGCGCCGGGCGCGCGTCGGCGAGCTGTTCGAGCTGGTGGGCCTGGATCCCTCGCAGCTCTCGCGGTACCCGCATCAGTTCAGCGGCGGACAGCGCCAGCGGATCGGGCTCGCGCGCGCGCTCGCGCTTCACCCTTCGCTAATCATCGCGGACGAACCGGTGTCGGCGCTCGATGTTTCAGTGCAGGCGCAGGTGATCAACCTGCTGATGGATCTGCAGGATCGGCTGAAGCTGACCTATCTCTTCATCGCACACGACCTCAGGCTCGTGCGTCACATCTGCAGCCGGGTTGCGGTGATGTATCTGGGGCGCATCGTGGAAATGGGACCGACCGAACGGCTGTTCGAAGCGCCCGCGCATCCCTACACGCGCGCGCTGCTCTCGGCGATCCCGATGCCCGATCCGGATGCGCCGCGACAGCGCATCGTCCTGGATCCAGCGTCTTTCAATCGTGACGCGCCGCTCAAGGAGCTGGAGGCGCAGGGGCACTTTGCGGCGGTCTGAGCCCGGGGCTCGGGGTGGGCAACGGATGGCAGGCCTGAAGGCCTGCGCTACGAGAGTCATCTCTAGAAGCTACGAGAGGCCTCTCTAGAAGACGTAGCGCAGACCTTTAGGTCTGCCTGGATGGCGAGTAGGTCTGCCTGGATCGGGAGCCTAAGCCGCCCGCCGCACGTCCTTCTCGACCTGACCGTCGCGGATGTGAATCGTCCGGTGCGCGTAAGCGGCGATCTCCGCTTCGTGGGTGACGAGCACGATCGTGTTGCCGCCGCCGTGCAGCCGCTCGAACACGCCCATGATCTCGTTGCCGGTCTTCGAGTCGAGGTTCCCGGTCGGCTCGTCCGCCAGGAGGATTGACGGATCGTTGACCAGCGCGCGGGCGATCGCCACGCGCTGACGCTGACCGCCCGACAGCTCGTTCGGGCGATGCGTCGCGCGGGACATCAGCTCCACTTTCTCGAGCGCCAGCTTCGCGCGTTCCTGGCGAACCTTCCCGGTGACTCCCGCATAGACGAGCGGAAGCTCGACGTTGTGCAGGGCCGTCGCACGCGGCAGCAGGTTGAAGGTCTGGAACACGAACCCGATTTCCTCGTTCCGGATTCGCGCCAGCTCGTCGTCGTTCATCGACGCGACTTCCTTGTTGTTCAGCAGGTAGCTGCCCTTGGTTGGCGTGTCCAGGCAGCCAATCAGGTTCATCAGCGTCGACTTCCCCGACCCCGAGGGACCCATGATGGCGACGTACTCGCCGCGATCGATCTGAATGGAGACGCCACGCAGCGCGTGAATCTCCTCTTCACCCATCACGTAGGTCTTCCAGAGGTCGCGGGTTTCGATCAATGGCATAGGGCTCCCGAGTCTAAGACGGCCAGAGGTGATCTACGGTTGGGACGAGCAGGGCGTTCCGCGAACCGCGAGCGTCATGGCAATTCTGGCATTTTTGGCCCGCCGTCGCCAAAGCTTCGGCGAGGGCAGTTGTCAGACCCCACTCCTGGGCCGAATCGGCACCCTGACCTCCCTGCCCGACGCCTCACGCAGGACGACGGCGTTGGACTCGATGCCAGCGACGGTCCGTGTGCCTACCTTGTCCCCTATCCCGACCACGGCCCCGTCGACGACGGCGAGCCGGCGGCCGGCTGAAATGAGCACGCCGCCGACGGACGGCAGCGGGTCCGCAGTCGCGGGCGGAAGCGTTCCCCCGTCCGGTCGATCGAGTCCCCGGGTCCCGATCGCGGATCGCGGCTGTGGACGCGGGGCTGGCGCCGGTTCGGGCGGCGGCGATGTCGCGACAGGCTCCGCGGTCGCCTCGGTGTGGGCGGCAACCGGAGGCGGCAGCGCGGGCGACGGCGATGAGGCTGACGGCGCCGACGCGGATGGCAACGTCTTCACCTGGGCCGGCGGCCACATGGCGAAACCGAGAACCGCGACGCCGGCGGCAAGTATCAGCGCGGCGGCGGCGCCGAGCCACTGACCCGGATGGTTCCACCGGCTCCTGTCGATCTCTGACGCCGCCGCGGCGGCAAGCCGAAGCGCTTGCGCGGTCTGGGCGACGGCGGCGGCGACCCCTCCGCTCGATTTCAGCCCCGCTATCGAATCGAGCGTCTCGAACTCGATGTCGAGCTCCTGGATGAGCGGCATGGTCAGCGAGCGCAGATCGGGCACGTTGCCGGACGTGATCGCCACGGCGATCCCGGTTCCATACCGCTTCTCGATCGCGTCCCTGGCGTGCCGCAATTCCGGGACGAGCTGCGCCACATACAGGTATCGCCGCAGCAGGTTCGCCTGAACGCGCTGCTCGGAGGCCTTGATGCGCCACGCGAACTCGCGGGACTCCAGCACATGGCCGTCACGGACGACGGCAAGCGCGACGCCGTGATGATTCAGGGAGAGCCAGGCAGTGGCGCCGTCGGCCGGACCGGTCGCGCGCGAGCGGGCCATGATTGTGAGCGCGTCGACCGGCGACAGAACCCGTTCGACGCTGAAGCCGGCTGTGTTGAGGAGGCTCTCGGCCGATCCCGCGGACTGCGCGCGGCCGGATTCCCATGCGACGACGGCGGCTCTCCGAGGCAGCGAGAGCTCTCGCCGGGCGTCGCGCAGCTGACCGGCCTGGACGGCCGGATCGGTGGACCATTCCAGCGAGTCGAAGATCCTGATCGCGCTGATTTCGATCGCAGCATCGCGGCGTCGTGCCCGGACGAGCACACAGTAGTCCGGTCCGATCTCGACACCGGTGACGCTGGACATAGTCTTTTCCGAGGGGCTTCGCCCCTCGGACTCCCCTACACGCTCTCTCGCGCGCCGCTTCGCCGGCGCGCTCCGGTCGCGTGGCTCGCTCGCCATGCTCGCTCGCACGGTGCAACGAGCCCCAGGTTCATGACGGCTTCTAAGCCCTTATACTTCCTTTTCTTCGTACTCCGCTTTCAGTCTCGCCACGACCGCCGGATCCGCCAGCGTCGTCGTATCGCCGAGCGCCTTGCCTTCGGCAATGTCACGCAGCAGGCGCCGCATGATCTTGCCGGACCGCGTCTTGGGGAGATCCGGGGTGAACAGGATCTCGTCGGGCCTCGCGATCGCGCCGATCTTCTTGACGACGTGCTCCTTCAGTTCGTCCACCAGCGCCGCAGAGGGTTTCGTACCCTCCTTGAGGGTGACAAAAGCCGCCACAGCCTGGCCTTTTATCTCGTGCGGCCGTCCGACGACCGCGGCCTCTGCGACCTTCGCGTGGTCCACCAGCGCGCTCTCGACTTCCATGGTCCCCAGGCGGTGCCCGGCCACGTTCAACACGTCGTCCACGCGCCCGAGCAGCCAGTAGAAGCCATCCTCGTCACGCTTCGCTCCGTCGCCGGTGAAGTAGGCGCCGTCGGGCCACCGCGACCAGGTACCGTTTCACGAAGCGTTCCGGATCGCCGTAGATGCCGCGCAGCATGGCCGGCCACGGCCGGGTCAGCGTCAGCAGCCCGCCGCCGGTGTCGATCCGCTTGCCCTTTGTGTCGCGAATCTCGGCAGATACGCCGGGGAACGGCTGGGTGGCCGAGCCGGGTTTGGTGCTGGTGATGCCGGGGAGCGGCGTGATCATGATCATGCCCGTCTCGGTCTGCCACCAGGTGTCGACCACCGGACAGCGTTCGTGGCCGATGTGGCGGTGATACCAGATCCAGGCTTCCGGGTTGATTGGCTCGCCAACGGACCCGAGCAGCCGGAGCGTGCTCAGATCGCGCTTCTCCGGCCATTCCGTGCCCCATCGCATGAACGCGCGGATGGCGGTTGGCGCGGTGTAGAAAATCGTGACGCCGTGGCGCTCGATGAGCTCCCAGAATCGATCCTTCTGCGGCCAGTCGGGCGCCCCCTCGTACATCAGGACCGTCGCGCCGTTCGACAGCGGGCCGTAGACGACGTAGCTGTGCCCCGTCACCCAGCCGATGTCCGCCGTGCACCAGTAGACGTCGTTCTCCTTGAGATCGAACACCCACTTCGTCGTTGCATACGTGCCAACGAGGTAGCCGCCGGTCGTATGCACGATGCCTTTCGGCTTGCCGGTGGTTCCGGACGTATAGAGGATGTAGAGCATGTCCTCCGCATCCATCGCTTCCGGCTCGCATGTTGGCGACGCGTGCTGCATCAGGCGGTGATACCAGTGATCGCGGTTCTCCTTGATGTCGACCGGAATCGGCGCGCCGGCCTGACGCTGAACGACAACGACGTTCCTGATTGACGGCGTGTCCCGCAGCGCCTCGTCCGCCATCTGTTTGAGCGGAACGATCTGTCCGCGGCGGTAACCGCCGTCGGCGGTCACGAGAAGCACCGCCTGCGCGTCGTTGATGCGATCGCGAAGCGACTCCGCGCTGAAGCCGCCGAAGACGACGCTGTGGACCGCGCCGATGCGCGCGCAGGCGAGCATCGCGATGGCGAGCTCGGGAATGAGCGGGAGATAGAGCGCGACGCGATCGCCGCGCTTCACGCCCAGCGATTTCAGGACATTGGCGAACGCGCTGACCTGGCGATACAAATCCCAGTAGGTCAGCGTGCGCCGATCGCCGGGCTCGCCTTCCCAGACGATTGCCGCTTTGTTGCGGCGCGCAGTGCGGACATGGCGATCGAGGCAGTTCGCGCTCGCGTTCAGCTTGCCGCCGACGAACCACTCCGCGTTCGGCGATTTCCAGCGCAGCACCTCGTCCCAGGGGCGAATCCATTCGAGCTCCGAGGCAAGGCCGGCCCAGAACTTCTCCGGGTCGCGCTCCGCGCGCTGGTAGACCTCGGGATCGGCAACGATCGCCTGCCGCTGGAACTCTCGCGCGGGCGGAAAGCGGCGGTCTTCCCTCAACAGGGCATCTATCTCAGTCATGTTCGAAGCTCAGTTTCTCAGCCCGGGGGGCTTCGCCCCGCCGGAACCCCCCATCGCCGTCGCTCGCGGGGCCCCCACGCCCCGCTCCGCTCCGGCGGCCGCGCTAACGCGCGGACGGTCTTGACCAGCAAGACCTTACTCAAAAACTCAGAATCGAGCCGGTCAACGCCTCCAAAGGGCCGCGTCGAGCGCCGCAAGACGCGCCCTGACGTCCGAGGTCAGCGAGGCATGATCACTACCGCGATGCTCGAGGAAGGCACGGTAGTGCTCGGCGGCGCGGGCGCGTTCGCCGGACCGGTCGAAGAGCACAGCGAGATTGTAATGCGCGGGCGCGCTGCCCGGGGAGATTGCCAGCGCGGCGTGCAGCGCCTCGCCGGCCTGGTCGAGGCGGCCGGCGGCCTTGTGCGCCAGGGCCAGATTTACCAGTGGTCCAGCGTCACCGCCGTCCAGCGCGGCCGCCGTGCTGAACCGCTCGGCCGCTTCGTCCGGACGATTCCGTGCAAGGAGGAGCAGCCCGAGGTTGTTGTGGGCCTTCGCATACCGCGGATCGTGCGCCAGCGCGTTCTCGAACTCGCGGGCGGCCTCGTCGAGCTGGCCGCGCTGCTGGTGTATCAGGCCGAGGTTGTTGTGCGACTGCGCCGGCAGCTCGTCGCGCGCGAGCAGCGCGTCGTAGATCTCGACTGCGCGGCCGAAGTCACCGGCCTCCTGGAGCGCGACCGCCCGGTCGAACTGCGCCGGCCGCCACGTCAGCGAGCCGCCGGCGAGCGCCCCGGCCAGCGAACAGGCGACGACAATCCAGGTCGTAGGAATTCTGCGTCGTGGAGATGCGGGAAGACCCAAACTGGAAATGACAAGCGATCCGGACGCAGTCGCGACGGACGGGATCGGATCGTGCGCTCGTTCGCGATTCCCGCGCAGAGCATCGAGGAGCTGGCTCACGGCTGCGCGCGATAGGCCTGCGGCGCTGGAGACGAGGGCTCCGGGGCCCCGCGATGCAGATATCCCGCGCCATACATGAACGCCGCTGCCGTCAACGCGAAGGCGGCGACGCCCGCACCGATCGCCGCCGCGTGGCGATGCACCCACTCGGGCGCGAAGACACGCGGGATCTTCATGTCGAGCGTCCGCGCGGCTTCGTCGACGAGCTGGCGTTCGATGCGGCTTGCGCGCAGCGCGAACGCGGCAAGCAGCGTGCGATCGCACAGCAGGTTGATCAGTCGCGGAATCCCTCCCGTGATCGCGTGGATGCGGTGAGCGGCCTTCTCGGTGAATCGCACCGTCGATCCGCCGCCGGCGATCGTCATGCGATGCGCGACGTACGCCCAGGTCTCCTCAGCGGTGAGCGGCCGGAGCTGGCACCTCATCGACACGCGCTGATCGAGCTGCCGGAGCTGCGGCGAACGCAGGCACTCCAGCAGGTTGTCCTGCCCGACCAGCACGATCTGCAGCAGCTTCTCCTTGTCGGTCTCGAGGTTCGACAGCAGCCGGATCTGCTCGAGCACCTGCACTGGAAGGTTCTGCGCCTCGTCGATGATGAGCAGCGCGCCGGCGCCAAGAGGCTGTAACGAGAGCAGGAAGTCGTTCAGCGTGTTGATCAGCTCCTGCTTGGAGATGCCTGCCAGCCGGCCGCGTCGGATTTCCTCGCGCGAGACGACGCCGAAGTCCTGCAGGATCAGACGCAGCAGGTCCTCTTCCGAGATGAAGGGATTCAGCAGCAGCGCGGAAAACGTCCGGCGATCGAGCTGATCGAGCAGCGCCCGGCACATGGTCGTCTTGCCGGTGCCAATCTGGCCGGTGACGACAATGAACCCTTCGCGCCGGCGAATCGCGTATTGAAGCAGCTCGAACGCATTCGCGTGCGATTCGCTCTTGTAGAGATACTTCGGATCGGGCGTGAGGCTGAACGGCTTTTCCGCGAAGCCGTAGTAGTCCTCGTACATCTGGTAGTCCTCACGCGCGCGCGCCGCCGCACTCCTGCTTCGTTTCATCGTCTGCCTTCTTCTGTGAGATGGCGCGGCGAGATGTGGATGACGGTGCCGCGGACGTCGTAGACGAACCCGGACGAGGACAGGACGGCTTCGAGCGCCTGGCGCAGCGTGAGGTCGCGCAGCTCGCCCGCATACGTCCCTCGAACGGGAGAGTCGGCGACGGTGCTGAACGCGGTGCCGCGAAACAGGAGTTGAAGAACGGTTGACAGCGGCGTTGGAGCCGGCAGGGTCACCGAAAGGGTGGCCGGGCCATCGAGCCCGGCGGCGGCCGGCGTTCGAGTCGCCGGTTGCGTGACCGGCCGCGGCGCTCCCGTCAGGCGTTCGAGGCTGCTGACCGGCAGGTCAGGGAGCCGCTGCGCGGCCACCTCGGACATTGCCAAAAATGCCAAAAGTGCCAAAACCGAGTTGCACACTTTTTCTATAGGGAAGTGTCGGATTTACCCGTGGGGGACTTTAGGGAGGACAGGTGGACAACTCCCAAAAAGGCCAACTCCCAACTCCCAAGGACCGGGGTCCTTTGGGAGTTGGTCTCTTTGGGAGTTGGTCTTTTTTTGGGAGTTGGGAGTTGAAGTCGTCAGAGCTGCGGCGGCGGCGGAGCCGGCGGCAGAACTTCGACCGTTCCCGGCGGCGGGGGCGGCGGAGCGCTCTTCTTGAACATCGCGACGCCCAGCAGCCCGCCGAGGAGGCCGAACACCAGGCTCGCGCAGAAATTGACGACGGCGGCGATAACGCCGAACGCCGCGCCGGTGGCGATGCGCTCCATCATGTCGCGGACTTCCGCCGGCATGTCGGGGTTGCTGCTGAGGACCGTCTCCATCCACCGATCCTGGAAGCCGGCGGTCAGCATGTGCATCGGAATCCCGAGGACGGCCCAGATGACGCCGCCAATCGCGCCGGCGAGCAGGCCGACGATGGCGCCTTCGGCCGCGTCAATCTGGACCGGCGTATTCTGCTGCCGGAGATAGGTGGCGAGCGCGCCCCCCATCAGGACCCAGAGGCAGCAGCAGCAGTTGCCCGCGCTGATCAGCGGCAACGCCGACAACACGCCGATGAAAAGTCCGCCCCAGAATGCCGGCTGCAGTCTGCCTTCCATCAGTCGTAGTACTCCAGACCCAGATGGGTGATCAGATCTTCGCCCCGGAGGAAGCGCAACGTGTTCTTCAGCTTCATCGACTGAATGAACAGGTCGTGCTCAGGATACAGTCCGGGCGCGTGCATCGGGCTCTTGAAATAGAACGAGAGCCATTCCTGGATGCCGTCCATCCCCGACCGCTTCGCCAGGTCGAGGAACAGGGCGACGTCGAGCACGATGGGCGCCGCCAGGATGCTGTCGCGGCAGAGGAAGTTGATCTTCAGCTGCATGGGATATCCCAGCCAGCCGAAGATGTCGATGTTGTCCCAGCCTTCCTTGTTGTCGCCGCGGGGCGGATAGTAATTGATCCGGACCACGTGGCAAAGCTTTTCGTACAGGTCCGGGTAGAGATTCGGCTGGAGGATGTAGTCGAGAACCGACTTCTTGCTCTCTTCCTTGGTCTTGAACGATTCCGGGTCGTCGAGCACCTCGCCGTCGCGGTTGCCGAGGATGTTGGTGGAATACCAGCCCTCGACGCCGAGCAGCCGTGACTTGAGGCCGGGCGCGACGATCGTCTTGATCAGTGTCTGTCCGGTCTTGAGGTCCTTTCCGGCGACCGGGGATCCCGCCTTGTCGGCGAGCTCGAGCAACGCGGGGACGTCGGCGCTGAGATTGGGCGCGGCGTTGGCGTACGGAATCCCCTCTTTGATCGCCGCATACGCATAGATCATGCTCGAGGGAATCGAGACGTCGTTCGCCTCGAGCGCCCGCTCGAAGGCGGCGACACTCGAGTGCGACTCAGACTCCGTCAGGTACACCTCGGTGCTGCCGCACCAGACCATGACAAGACGATCGAGCTTGTGCTGCTCCTTGAAACGCTTGATGTCGTCGCGCAGCTGCTCGGCCAGGTCTTTCTTGTTCTTGCCTTTCTTGACGTTCGGTCCGTCGAGCCGCTTCACGTACTGGCGATCGAACACGGCGGGCCACGGCTTGATGGCCTGCAGCTCCGGCTTGATCTGATCGAGCAGCGCGGGCTCGAGAACGCCCGCGGTCTTCGCGGCTCCGTACGAATCCTCTTCGAAGATGTCCCAGCCGCCGAACACGATGTCGTTCAGCGAGGCAAGCGGGACGAAGTCTTTGATGAGCGGCGAACGTCCCTCGGTGCGTTTGCCGAGACGCACGGTGCCCATCTGTGTCAGCGACCCGATCGGCTTGGCGAGGCCGCGGCGCACCGCGAGCACACCAGCGATCGTGGTCGTGCTGACGGCGCCCATGCCGACGAGCAGGACGCCGAGTTTCCCTGTGGCTTCGGCGATTTTTGGCGGATTTTTCACAATCGGCAACTATATCATTTGGGACGCGGATCAACGCCGCCGGGCAGACTGATCACGAAACGCGGATTGACGCGGATCAACGCGGAAGATGATGGCGAACCGGCCGCGCGAACGCGCGTGTTAGGCGAGCGATCGGTCTGCAGAAGAACGCCTCCGGGTATTTGCGGGCGCTCTTCAGCAGACCGAACGCTCGCCTAACCAGCCTGGCTTCGCCAGGCTGCCGGTTCGTCGTATGTGCCCGGCGGCGCTGAGTCGTGGGTGGGGAGATAAGAGACCAGTTGAAATCCGCGACGATCCGCGTTCCGTGATTTTGCGTGGTCACGTTGGCGTAATAACGCGCATGTTTAAGTGGATCAGAAAATCGGCGCTCGATCCGCTCGCGGTGTCGATGTCCGGCGTGAAGCTGGCGGATCGGCTGCTGGTGATCGGCTGCTCGGACCCGAGCCTGATCGCCGCGCTCGGCGCGAAGGTCGGACTGACCGGCCGCGCCTGCGCGGTTGACGAGGACCCGTCGCTCGTCGCCAGCGCCGCGCAGATAGCGGAGCGCGAGGGCGTGCTGATCGAATCGGCTCCGGCGCCGGGACTGAAGGTGCCGTACCCGGACGAATCCTTCGATGTCGTGGTCGTTCGCGACACGGGATCGACAACCATGACCAAACCGGGCAGTCCCGTTTTCGCGGAGGCGTGGCGCGTCTTGCGTCCCGGCGGACGGTGCCTGGCGATCCAGGGCGAAACGCGCGGAGGTATCAGCGGCTTGTTTGGCGGAAGCCGCCCGCCGCAGGCCGGCGCCGTTACAACGGTCTTCCAGAGCGCCGGATTTCTCGCCGTGCGTACGCTGGCCGAACGCGAGGGGCTTCTGTATCTCGAGGGCGTGAAGCCGGCGGGTCAGCCTTCCGCCTGAAGGCGGTCGGTTCTTCCGCCTAAAGGCGGAAGCTACAGGGACCTCTTGTGGCTTCCGCCTTTAGGCGGAAGCTCCTGATTAGGCGGAAGTTCCTATCTCGCACACGTGAGATGGCGCCCGCCGTCGATCGAGATCGTCTCGCCCGTGATCCAGCCCGCCGACTCTGATGCGAGGAAGTAGATCAGATCCGCGATCTCCTCGGGCGTGCCCGGGCGTCCAAGCGGATGCGTCTCGCGCGAGCGGTCGATGAACGCGCGATAGTTCTCCTCGCTCATGCCGCCCCGGCGATGCAGGTTGGAGATCACGACGCCGGGGTTCACCGCGTTCACGCGAACCTTCCTCGGCGCGAGCTCGAGCGCCGCGCATCGCGTCAGCTGATCGAGCGCCGCCTTGCTCACGCAGTAGGCGAGCACGCCCGGAAACGCCCGCAGGCCGGTGACACTCGAGACGTTGACGATCGATCCGGTGGACGGGGGCAGGTGCGGCGCGGCGGCGCGCATCAGCCGGAACGGCGCATCGACGTTGATGTCCATCATCGCCTCCCACTGGTCGTCGCTCGTCGTCTCGACGTTCCCGGACCCGATGATGCCGGCGGCATTGACCAGAGTGGTGATCCCGCCGAAGTGCTCGAGCGCCGCGCGCACGATCACCTCCGGCGATTCTCGCAGCGTCACGTCCGCCTGGCAGGCGGCCCCCCGGCCGCCCGCGGCGTCGATGTCTGCGACCACGGCCTGAAGCTGCGCAATATCGCGGCCGACCGCGAGAATCGAGCCCCCGGCGCGGCCGAAGCGCACCGCCGCCGCCCGTCCGATGCCGCTCGTCGCGCCGGTCACGATCGCCTGTAGAGCTGAAGACATATCGTCCTTTTAGCACACCGGTGTCCTGTGGCGAGCACACCTCGCCGGACCGGCGGCAACAGCCTGAAGCGATTTCGGCCGAAAAACGAAATGGGGGCCGGGTGTCCGCGCGGCAAGTGTTTTGCCCCGATGCCGTCATACCAACATGTCCGGGCTGCGTGCCGTTCCCGACGTTTTCAGCTTTCGCGAGGTGGCCAGGGCCGCCGGCGTCCCGGTGGCGCACGTCCGCGCGATGGCGGCCGCGGGCACCATCTCGTCCCTGCCCTCCGGACTCGTCTCCGAAGCGGAATCGATCCGCGCGGTGCGGATGCTGCGGCAGTCGGCTGACGCGCCGCTCAGGGCCGACCTGTTCGGTGTGCTTCCGGGCGACAAGCCGCGTCACGGCGTCCCGCTCGCTGCGTCGAGCATGCTGCACGCGGCGATGTTCGGCGTCGCCCTCCTGCTGGCGAGCCTCGAGGCGTCAGCGCCGAAGCAAACCGTCCCGCAGGATCTGAAGCCGGCGCGGCTCGTTTTTCTGGCGCTGCCCGGCCCCGGCGGTGGCGGCGGTGGCGGAGGCGTAAAGAAACCGGCGCCCGCGGTGCGCGCGGAGCAAAAGGGCGCGAGCAAGATGCGCAGCCCGGTGCCGATCCAGCGTGTCGCACGCCGCGAGCCGCCTCGCGCCGACCCGCCCAAGGCCGTCACGCCGCCGCCTCCGCCGCCGCGTCCGGTCGAGAAGCCCGTCGAACCGCCGCCCGCGCCGGTTCGTGCCGATCCGGCTCCCCCGGTGGTCGCGCCGGTGGCGAGCGTTCCGGCGGACAAGAAAGACCAGGCTGGCGTGCTCACCGAATCCGCGCCGCAGACCGGCACGCGAGGGAGCGGCGAAGGCGGCGGCAGCGGCACCGGCAGCGGCACCGGCGTCGGCGAAGGCGAGGGTTCGGGCATTGGTCCCGGCAGCGGCGGCGGGACCGGCGGCGGCCCGTATCGTCCTGGCAGCGGCATCACCGCGCCGGAGCTGCTGAGGGAAGTGAAGCCGGACTACACCGAAGACGCGCGGCGCCGCAATCTCGAAGGCGAGGTCGTCGTCGAGATCATCGTCCGCCGCGACGGCACGGTCGGAAACATGCGGCTGCTGCAGGGGCTTGGCGCGGGACTCGATCAGCGCGCGATGGAAGCCGTGCGCCAGTGGCGGTTCGCGCCGGCTCGCAGGCACGGAACGCCGGTGGACGTGCTCGTCGAAGTCGCGGTCGAGTTCAGACTCCGGTGAGTCGACTGTGGCTTCCGCCTTCAGGCGGAAGCTCCTTGCGTGGGTGACGCCATGGAAACAACGCTGACCATCATCGCGGTCCTGTCGACGACAGCCGCGTTCTCGCTTGGCGCGATTCTCGTCAAGATGCTGCGCGACGAACGGCGTCGATCCGATGCGCGAGTGCAGGCGCTGATGGACGTCGCCGGCGTCGATTACCTCGCCGCGACCGTCCGCGAGCCCGCCGACAAGCTCGTGCCGTCGCACTTCCACGCGATCCCGGAAGGACACGAGCGGCCCGCGGCAAAACGTGCGAAGCCCTTGAAGCGCAAGGCGCCGGCTGATCGTAGCTCGGCGTTCCAGGATCTCGAGCTCAACCCGCGAGCTCCCGTCCCCCCGAGCTTCCGAGCTCCCGAGCCCCCGAGCTCCCGAGCTCCCGAATCCGTATCGGGCATCGATTCGATGTTCGCGGAACCCGAGCGGCGATCGCCGTGGCCGAGCCGCGTCGGCGTCGCGGCCGCGTGCGCCGCGGTTGTCGCGCTCGCCGGGTTCCTGCTCTTCTCCGGTTCGCGCAATGGCGGTGACCCGAAGCAAGCGGAGGCAAGTACCGTCAGCAGCGCTCCGCTCGAACTGCTGGCGCTCGGCCACACCGCCGAGGCCGATGGCCTGACGATCAGCGGCATCGTGCAGAACCCGCGCGGCGGCACGGCTCTCGCCGACGTCGTCGCAACCGCGTCGCTCTTCGGCAGCGACGGGACGGTCGTCGCGGTCGGCCAGGCGCCGCTCGATTTCACGCAGCTTCGTCCGGGCGACGAATCGCCATTCGTGGTCAAGGTGCCGACCGCGGCGGGCGTCGCCCGCTACCGCGTCAGCTTCAAGAACGGGAAAGGCGCCGTTCTTGGGCACGTCGATCGACGCGGCGTCGATCCCGTTGCGCGGCGTCAGTAATCGGGGGAACCCATGAAACCAAGATTGCTCCTGCTCGCCGTGTTTCTCGCGGGTGGCTGGGCTGCGGTAGCGGCCCAGCAGCAACAGGACGGGAATCAGACGTTCCGGTTCAAGACCGGCGTCGAGCTGATCAACGTGACGGTCACGGTGACCGATCGGACCGGCCGGTTCGTCTCGGGCCTGCGCCGCGAAGACTTCCGCATCTTCGAAGACGACGTGGAACGATCGGTCACGCACTTCAGCAGCGATCGCGTTCCGGTGAGCCTTGGCATCGCGCTCGACACCAGCGGCAGCATGGATGGCGAGAAGATGCGGGCGGCGCGCGGCGCGCTCGACCGCTTCCTCTTCGACCTGCTCGATCGCGACGACGAAGTGTTCCTCTACGCGTTTGCCAACCACCCGCAGCTGGTCGAGGGCTGGACGACAGACCGGCGGCGCGTCAGCTCCGAGCTGGGGCGCATCGCGCCGCGTGGAGGAACCGCGATGTACGACACGGTCGCCGAAGCGGTGCCGCTGGCGCAGTCCGGACGCAACAAGAAGAAGGCGCTGGTGATCATCTCGGACGGCAACGACACCTCGAGCCAGACCGAGGTGCCAGAGTTGAAGCAGATGATCCGCGAGACCGAGGTGCTCGTGTACGCCATCGGCATCGACGGCACGGGGTCGACGTACACCGGCACCGGCGGCACGCGCTCTCCGGGCGGGATCAATCCGCCGCGGCTGCCGATTCCAATTCCGTTTCCGCTGCCCGGCCGCATTCCGCCGCGGCAGCCGCCGCCGCGCACGCCGCAAGGTCCTTCAGCCGGACGATCGCGCTCGATGTCCGACGACCGAGTGAACGTCGCCGCGCTGCGCGACCTGACCGACGACAGCGGCGGCCGTACCGAGATCGTGCGCAGCGCGCACGATCTCGATCCCGCCACCGCCGGAATCGCCGACGAGTTGAGCCGGCAGTACTACCTGGGGTACCCCGCCGCGGCGAAGAAGGACGGCATGTGGCACACGATCCGGGTCGAGGTGAAAAATCCTGACTATCGGATCAGAGCGCGCAGGGGCTACGTAGCGGGGACTCGCTGACGATCAGTTGTTAATTGTTAATCAACAGCCGCAAGCTGCTTTGGGCGTACGGACGATTTGATCAAACCGTCCGTACGATGAATGGGGCTCGTTGTCACTGATTAACAATTAACGATTAACAATTAGTATCATCGCTGCCGTGCAGGTATACGGCGCCGCGGTGGGGCTGAGCGTCCTGGGCAGCCTCGGCGGGCTGCTTACGGCTTCCCTCTTTCTGCTGCTCGGCGATTCGCTTCGAGTCCGGCTGGTTCCGTGGTTGATCACCTACGCGGTGGGCACGCTGCTCGGGGTCGCGCTGCTCGCGCTGCTCCCTGAGGCGCTCGCGCACCTCGATCCCTCCCGCGCGCTGGCGACGCTGCTCGGCGGCGTGCTGGTCTTCTTCCTGCTCGAGAAGCTGGTGATCTGGCGGCACTGCCACAGCGCCAACGGGTGCGAGGTTCACACGAGCAGCGCCGCATCGCTGGTCATCGTCGGCGACGCCTTTCACACGTTCGTCGACGGTGCGGTGATCGCGGCCGCGGTCGTGACGTCCCTTCCGCTCGGGATTACGACCGCGATTGCCGTGGCGGCGCACGAGATTCCCCAGGAAGTCGGCGACGTCGCGATCCTGCTGCGGGCCGGCTATTCGCGCCAGCGCGCGTTCCTGCTGAACCTCGCAGCCGGCGCCGGCGGCATCCTCGGTGCGATCGCGATGGTCACCGCCTCCGAAACAGTGCCCGGCATGCTGCCTTACGTCCTGTCTTTCGCGGCGGGCAGCTTTCTCTACGTCGCGATGGCGGATCTGATCCCCGACCTGCACCGCGGCGTCGAGGGCGGACCGATCCGTCAACTGCTGATCATTGCCGCGGGGATCGCCACGATCACGCTGCTCTGACCTCGCGTCCACGTCAACTGTCCCTTTCAGAGCGCGGTTGACGAGGACGGCTCGAGGATCTTCGAACAAAACACGCGATCTCTGCTGGCACTAGCTTTGCCGTTACATAGGCTGTTTGCAGCCCGGCTAGCCTGCCGGCAGGCCGCCACCATGCGGCCGGAGGTCAGTCCCATGAAAGCCCGTTTCGCGATCTTCTGGTTGATCGTTCTCGCGACATTCCTGACACCTCTGTGGGGATCGTCGACCGTCTCGGCGCAGGATCGCCGCGACGTCCGCCTCGCGGAAACGATCGCGCGCACGCTCAACAACTACACCCGCTTCACGATCTTCGACGACGTGAATATCGAGGTGGAGAGAGGAGTAGTCACCCTGACAGGCAAGGTGACCATGCCGTACAAGAAGGACGACATCAGCCGCCGCGTCAGCGGCATCGACGGTGTCGACGAAGTGCAGAACCGCATCGACGTGCTGCCGGTGTCGACGTTCGACGACGATCTGCGCTATCGGATCGCGCGGGCGATTTACGGCAACCCGTCGTTCTGGAATTACGCGTCGATGGCCAATCCGCCCATTCACATCATCGTCGAGCGCGGGCGCGTGACGCTGACCGGCGTCGTGAACAGCAACGTGGAGCGGATGCTCGCGCGATCGCTCGCGACGGGATGGGGAGAGCTGTCGGTGACGAATCAGCTTCGGACGGACGCCGAGGCAAGGCCCGTTAACTAGGTGGGGCCTGACTTGCCGCGATCGATTCCCTGACGCCCTTGCGTCTGATCAGCCAGACGATCGTGACGAGCAGGAGGACGGCGGCGCCGAAGGCGCCGCCGAACAGCCACAGCGTTCGATACAGAATCGACTGCGCGTCCATCGTCACCTGGATCGCGACCGGCACGCCGTCGAGCCGGTCGGTCAGCCTCTGTTCCCACGAGAGGATGTTCCCGCGCGCGATCTCGGTCGGGACATCCTTCTCGAGATCGCGGGCGTTGTGGTCGAGGATGCGGCTCGGGAAGTGCACGCGGAACGCGACCAGCTCGTTCCCGTTCCAGCCGACGTTCTTGAGCGTGCCGGGCTTGTGCGCCGACGGTCCGACCGTCTGGCGGAAGACGTATTGCGTGTCGTTCCCCTCGAGCTCGTAGGTCGACCAGCTGAACGGCTTCGCTTCGGAGAGACGTTTCAGATCGCTGACGCTCGCGCGCACCTGCACGAAGACCCGGCCGTTTCGGCGCCACGGCCGGCTCACCCGCGTCACGCTGGTGACGGGGGACTGATACAGCTCTCTGATCTTGTCGCGATCGACCTGCGCAGCCGGATCCAGATTGAGATCGAGTCCGCGAAGCGACACGAGCGCGGGAATTGACGCGTTGACGATCACGGCGGCGGTACCGTCGAGCGAGATGTAAAAGTCCTCTTCGTACTCGTAGCCTTTGCCGAACACTCCGCCGCCGCACCCGGCCGACGCCATCCATGCGGCCACGAGCGCAACAGCGATCGCGCACGATCGCCTGCTGCGGAGAGTAAGAGCCATTCTTCGAATGATATATTAGTAGTTTGCCTTCTCCCTCCAGGCTCTTCCTGATCGACGGCAGCTCGCAGATGTACCGCGCGTACCATGCGATGCGCGGCTCCGGTCTGAGCGGACCGACCGGCAAGTCCACGCACGCGGTGTACATCTTCGTCACGATGCTGCGAAAGCTGATGGCGGATCATCAGCCCCAGTACATTGCCGCGTCGTTCGACCTCGCCGGGCCGACGTTCCGATCGGAGATGGCCACCGACTACAAGGCGAACCGGGCGCCGATGCCACCGGACCTGGCCGAGCAGATCCCCTGGGTGCACGAGGCCTGCGAAGCGATGGGCGTGCCGATCCTGACGTCGCAGCGCTTCGAGGCCGACGACGTCATCGGCACGCTGGCGACCCGCGCGGCCGAGCAGGGCTACGAGGTCGCGATCGTCACCGGCGACAAGGATTTCTTCCAGCTCGTGCACGACGCCATCAAGGTGTACAACCCGCGCGATGACGGCGCGTGGTTCGATGCCGCGGCGGTGAAAGAGAAGTTCGGCGTAACGCCGGAGCAGGTCGTCGACGTGCTCGCGCTGATGGGCGATTCGATCGACAACATCAAGGGCGTGCCCGGCATCGGCGAAAAAGGTGCGCGCGATCTGATCGCGAGCTACGGCACGCTCGAAGCGCTGCTCGAGCACGCACCCGCGGTCACCAACAAGCGCTACCGCGAAGGCCTGCTCTCGCACGCCGAGGATGCGCGTCAGAGCCGGGAGCTGGCGCGGATCCGCACGGACGTCCCGGTGCCCTTCGAGCCTGACGCGCTTCGTTACCGCGGCGTGTCCCGCGAGCGCTGCTTCGAGCTGTTCACCCGCCTCGGTTTCAGAACCCTCGTCCTGGACTACGCGCCTACCGCCGACACAATCGGGAAGGACTACGCTGTCGTCTCGACGATCGACGAGCTGCGTCAGCTCGGCGAAACGCTGCGCGCCAGCGGCCGGTTCGCGCTTCGCGTGCTGCCGGGCGCTCAGTCGGCGATGCAGGCATCGATCGTCGGCCTTTCGTTTTCGACAGCGCCGCGGCAGGCCCGATACGTTCCGGTGACGTCAGGACAAAGCGCCGGCGGCGATCTGTTCGGCGATCCGGCGGCATCGGGGCCCGGCCCTGGCGTGGATCTCGACACCGCGCTTGGCGTGCTGAAGCCGGTCCTCGAGGACGAACAGATCCTCAAGGTCGGCCACGACTTGAAGTTCGACGCGATCGTGCTCGCGCAGCATGGCGTCACGGTCCGCGGGTTCGAGACCGACACGATGATCGCCAGCTACCTCTTCGACGCGACGCGATCGTCGCATCCGCTCGAGGAGCTGGCGATCGAGCATGCCGGCTACAAGGCGCTGCGGGAGGAGGACGTCTGCGGCCGCGGCGCCAAGGCGGTGTCGTTCGGCACCGTGCCGCTCGAGACGGCGCTGAACTTCGCCGGCGAGCGCGCCGATCTGGCGCTGCAGCTGTCGTCGACGCTGCGCGATCTGCTGCGGCGCGACAACCTCGAAACGCTCTACGAAGAAATCGAGCGGCCGTTGATCCCCGTGCTCGTCGAGATCGAGCGCGCCGGTGTTCATATCGATACGAAGGCGCTCTCGACGCAGGCGGCGCACATCGAGAAGGAGCTGGATCGCCTCGCGCAGCGCGTTTATGAGTTCTCGGGCGAGGAGTTCAACATCAACTCGCCGAAGAAGCTGTCGGAAGTGCTGTTCGACAGGATGGGGCTGCGGACGGAAACGATTCGGCGCACCACCAAGACGAAAGCGCAGTCGACCGCGTTCGAAGTGCTCGAGGAGCTGGCGCTGACGCACGAGCTGCCGCGGCTGGTGCTCGAGTGGCGCAGCCTGCAGAAGCTGAAGGGCACGTACATCGACGCGCTGCCGCTGCTCGTGAACCCGCGAACCGGCCGCGTGCACACCTGTTTCAACCAGGCGGTGGCCAGCACCGGAAGGTTGAGCAGCAGCGATCCCAACCTGCAGAACATCCCGATTCGCACGCAGATCGGCCGCGAGATCAGGCGCGCCTTCGTCGCCGAGCCCGGCAACGTGCTGATCTCGGCCGACTACTCGCAGATCGAGCTGCGGGTGCTGGCGCATATCTCGGGCGACGACGCGCTGATCGAGGCGTTCAGCCGCGGCGAGGACATTCACGACCGCACCGCGTCGAAGGTCTTCGGCGCCAGCAGCGGCCTGGGCGAGCACGAGCTGCGGCGGCGGGCGAAGATCATCAACTACGCGCTGCTTTACGGAAAACAGGCGTTCACGCTCGCGAAGGACATCGGCGTCTCGCGTCAGGAGGCGCAGGCCTTCATCGACGCCTACTTCGCCGGCTTCCCCGCCGTCCGGCGGTTCATCGACCGCACGCTCGAGGAGGCCCGCGCGTCAGGCGTGGTCAAGACGATGTGGGGACGTCGGCGCCTCGTGCCCGACCTCAACAGCAAGAACGGCCAGATTCGCGGACGCGCCGAACGCGAAGCGGTGAACCTGCCAATCCAGGGCAGCGCCGCCGACATCTTGAAGCTGGCGATGATCGCCGTCCATGCCGGCCTGCCGAAGGTCGCCGGTGGACGCGCGCGCATGATCCTGACCGTTCACGACGAACTGCTCTTCGAGGCGCCCGAGGAGGCGGCGGACGAAGTCGCCGGACGCGTGAAGGAGCTGATGGAAGGGGCGGTGACGCTCAACGTGCCGCTGACGGTCGATGTGGGCGTCGGCGCGAATTGGAACGAGGCTAAATAACTCCCAACTCCCAAAAAGACCAACTCCCAAGGAAACTCCCAAAAAAGCCAACTCCCAAGAAACAATTCTCAAGACTCAGGTCTCGGAACCTCCGTGACGTTGGGAGTTGGGAGTTGGTTTTTTGGGAGTTGGGCGTAGCTATCGACTCCACGCCGCCTTGAAGGCCTCCCATTCGCTGAGCATGTTCGCCTGCGCGACCTTGGGATCGCCCCGCGAGCCGAGCTTCGCCGCCCGCTCCGGAATGATCGCCTGCATCACCAGCCTGTCGAGATCGGCGCGCAGCGTCGCCCCGCGATCCTCGGCGAGCGGCGCCCTCACCCATCCCGACACCGCATAGTGCCAGGCCTCCTCTGGATTGCCGCTCGCCCGCGCGGCGGCCGCCAGCCAGTACGCCGCGGCGGCCGATCCCGGCAGCGAGACGATCTCGTCGCGCATCCGTGAAATGATCCGACGGTACTTTTCCGGCCGGTGGGGCGCCGGAAGCGTCTGGGCGTAACGGTCTATCGCCGTGGCCCACCAGTCGAGCACGCGCTCGTGCGCCGAAAGCCCCAGCACCGACGAGCGCTCGAACACGGATTCGAACAGCTCGGCGGCGGCGGCGTATCGGTCCTCGAGATACAGGGCTTCGGCAAGGCCGATGATCAGCTCGACCCGCTCGCGGGAATCGAGCGCACGGGCATCGACGTCCCGCAGCGATGAGCGCGCGGCGGTCAAATCCTCGAAGTCGTTGGATTGCCGGTATCGCTCGAGCTGGATGCGCCCGAGCACGACCTTGGCGGCATCGGCCGTGGCCGGAACGGCGACCGCCTCGCGGGCAACTTTCTCCGCCGTCGCGTACTGTCCGAGGTTATAGAGGCGGCGCGCTTCGGCCAGGAGATCCGCCGACCAGGCCGTGTCCGCCCCCACCAACAGCAGCGCTGCCAGGAGACATGCTCGCACCCGGCGATGGTAGCACATCTGCAGCCTCCCCTAACTCACTAGGCATCAGTCACTTAGTCACGTTTCGCGAATCCATGGTGCTATAATGCGACACGATGGTGGAGCCGACCATCGTTCCGCGCGCGCAGCACGCAATCTCCCGTCGCGACATCGATTCCGCGGCTCTCAAAGTCCTTTACAAGCTGCACGAGCACCACTACGTCGCATATCTCGTCGGCGGAAGCGTGCGCGACCTGTTGCTCAACCGGAGGCCCAAGGACTTCGACATCGGCACTTCCGCGCACCCGCACCAGGTCAAGAAGCTGTTCCGGAACTGCTGGATCATCGGACGGCGGTTCCGACTCGCGCACGTCAAGTTCGGGCCGAAGACGATCGAGGTGGCGACGTTCCGCCGTCAGGTCGCGGCGTCGGAACTGACCGCCGAAGCGGAGACCGAGGTTCCGGATCCGGATCAGATCGTCGGGCCCGGAGAACGGCTGCCGCCCGACGACGACCAGATTTCCGATTCCCGTCGGCGGTCGTCGCGCGATCACCTCATTCAACGCGACAACACCTACGGCACGCCCGAAGAAGATGCGTTCCGCCGGGACTTCACCGTCAACGCGCTCTTCTACGATATCGGCACGTTCGCGATCATCGACTACGTGAACGGGCTGGCCGACCTCGACGCGCGGCTGATCCGGTGCATCGGCGATCCCGAGGTGCGATTCCTCGAAGATCCGGTTCGCATGCTGCGCGCGGTCGTGCTCGCTGCGCGGCTGCAGTTCACCATCGACGAGCCGAGCCTCGAGGCGATCGCCACGCATCGCCACGCGATCCAGCACAGCGCGTCGGCGCGGCTCCTCGAGGAGTACTACAAGATCCTGCGGTCAGGGCACGCGCTCGAGGCGATGCGGCAGCTGCGCGACACGAAACTGATGAAGGAGATTACGCCGGAGCTGGCGGCGGGTTCGGACGCGGTCTGGGATGCCGTCGCCGCGCTCGATCGCTTCCGAGCGCGGTTCGAGTCGGCGCCCGACTCGCTCACCAATCCGATTCTGGCCGGGACGCTGCTCTACCCGCTCGGCCTGACCGGACGCCGTCAGCGCTTCTCGGCCGATGCGAGCGAGCGCCGGATCGAGCTGGGCATGCTGCCGATCGCGCGCCGCGACGTCGAGCGCCTCCAGCAGATCCTGACGCTGCAGCCGAGGCTGCTCGATATTCACGCGCCGCAGCGAAACCAGCGCGCGCTGCTGCATCGCTCGGTGATCGAGGAAGCCTTCACCTGGCTGGAAGTCCATGGCGATCGGCCGGACGTCATCGCCCACTGGCGTGACCTCCAGGCGCAGCGCGACTTCACGCACATCCCGCATCCGGCGGCCGCGGCGGATTCGGAAGCCCCCTCTCCGCTCCGCCAGCGCCGCCGTCGTCGCCGCCGGCGGCGGCGGACGCCCTACGCGTCGCCTGAATAGAGCACAACTCCCAACTCCCAAAAAAGGCCAACTCCCAAAGACACGGAGCTTTGGGAATTGACTTTTGGGGAGTTCGCTCTTTGGTGAGTCGGTTTTCTTGGGAGTTGGGAGTTGATCTAGCGACTCCACCTGACGCCTATCCGGGCAGTTCGCGGCAGACCGATCGTTCGCAGCGGCGTGCGGCCGACGTCCTGCTCTTCATCGAACGCGTTCTCGATCGCGGCGAACAGCTCGAGCGGCTGCCGCAGGCGCCAGCCGGCGCGCGCGTTCACCATCGACGAGGCATCGAGCAGGAACTGATTGCGGTCGTCGTCGAACTGCTCGCCGATGTAGCGCCAGTCGCACGAGAGCGTGAGCCCGGACCAGGTGCCCTGAATGCCGGCGGATGCCTGCCACTGCGGCACCTGAGGGACGCGCAGCCCGTCAAGGCCGGCCCCTTCGACAAAGACCGAATCGATGTAGGCGGCCGCGGAGGTGAACGTGATGTGGGTGGAAACCCGCAGATCGGCCTCGAGCTCGACGCCAGCCGAACGGATACGGCCGGCATTCTGACGCTCGCGCACGATCACCGACGGAATGGATGGCAGCGTCACGTTCACGACCGCATCGTCCAGCCGCGTCCAGAAACCAATGATCCGTGCCGAGGTGCGCGATCGGCGATACAACATTGCCGCCTCGACGCCGAACGACTCTTCAGGACCGAGCGACGGGTTGGCCTGAGTCAGGATGTTGCCCACACGAAATGGACGATACAGCTCGTTGAGCGTCGGCGTGCGATACGCACGATGAATCGCCGCGCGGAGCGACAGCGTCTCGCTGATCTGTCCCGCGATCGACGCGCGCGGAAGCACCCGCCACAGCGTGTTGTCGGCGCCGGTCGATCGGAGCTCGGACGTCCACACCTCGGCGCGAACGCCGCCGCCGATGCTGATGCGATCCGCCGGCTGGAGCGACAACTGCACGGTGCCGGCACCAGTCTGCTGCCGCGCGGGCGTCAGCGTTCCCGCCGCGCCGGCGGTCGCCGGCGTTTCGAGCAGTTCGGCATTCACGCGTCGATAGGCGCCGCTGACGAGGAGGCCATGATGCGCGCCGCTGCGCAGCCACTCGGCGGTGGTTCCGAATGAGGACGAGTCGACGTGCTGAAACGAGAGCGGCCGCTCGCTCTGACGATCGGCCGCGACGGCGCTGAACGTCTGGTCGTAGTCCTGGGACGCCCCGAAGGCACGGACCGACCAGCTGCCGCCCCATGCGGAGCCAATCGCGGACGCCGATCCCTGACGGACGATCGTCGCGTTCGTCTGGAATGGGGTGCCGTTGCCGCGATCTTCGTCGAAGTAGCTGCCGCGCGCTTCGAACCGGGCGGTTCCAGCGATCGGGCCATTCACGCCGCCCGTGCTCGTCGTATATCGTGACGTCGCCGGCACGTCGATCGGTCCGCGCGATTCCGGTGCGACGATCACATAGCCGTCAGTCGTCGCCGCTTCGACCGCGCCGAAGAGATCCAGGCTCGCAAAGGGGCCGCCCCCAAACGCCGAGAGACGCGCGGACTCGTGCGCGCCGCCGTCGAACCAGATTCGCGCCGCCCGGCCGGTTGCCGTGCTGATCCTGATCGCGCCGCCGAGCGCGTCGCTGCCGTGCAGATCGCTCGATCCGCCCCGCGCGACCTCGATGCGCTCGATCGAGGCGATCGGAACGCGATCCCAGTAGACCCAGCCGCCGAACGGATCGTTCAGCGGGATGCCGTCCGAGAACACCGCGGTCCGGCTCGCGCCGGACGCGGCAAGGCCGCGCAGCGTCACGCCCTGGGTCGTCGGGTTTGCGACACGAGACGACGATCGGCGGAACAAGGTAAACCCTGGAACCGATCGGAGCTGATCGTCAACCGTCCATGCCGGGGCGGACTCGAGCGACGTGCGATCGAGCACGGTCGCGCTCGCGGGGGTCGTCGCGCGCAGATGGTCGGACACGGCGGAGACGTCGATCCGTTCGGTGATGCCGCGCGGCCGCAGGACGATGCGCGGCTGCTCGCGGGCGTCGCGGTCGAGGCGCACGATCTCGTCGGCAAAGCCCTCGGCCGAGACGGTGACGCTCACGGCGCCGTCGGAGGGAATACTGAGAGTGAACGTGCCGTCCGCTCCAGTCGTCGACGTGGCCGGCTCCCGGCCGCCGGCGCTCGCGCGCACCCGGGCGCCCTGCACCGGCGCCCCGGACGGATCGACGACGAGACCGCTGATGTCGCGCGCCGGGGCTGGCAGCTGCAGCACCAACATGAGGATCATCGCGGCGTACATCATTTTGAGTATATCCGTGTGAGCCCGCGCCTCGTCATAATCCAGTGATCCGCGTGAATCCGCGTCTCTTGACGATCCGAAAGATCCGTGTGAATCCGCGTTTCGTGACGATCCGAAAGATCCGCGTGAATCCGCGTTTCGTGATGATCCGCGTCAATCCGCGCCTCGTGACGATCCGGATGATCCGTGTGAATCCGCGTTTCGTGACGATCCGAAAGATCCGCGTGGATCCGCGTTTCGTGATGATCCGCGTGAATCCGCGTTTCGTGACGATCCGGAAGATCCGCGTGAATCCGCGTTTCGTGACGATCCGAAAGATCCGTGTGAATCCGCGTTTCGTGACGATCCGCGTGAATCCGCGTCTCGTGACGATCCGCGTCTAGCCCTTGGGCTCGGCGATGAACCTGTATCCCACCCCGCGGACCGTCAGCAGGTGCTTCGGCCGCGACGATTCGCTCTCGATATACCGCCTGAGCCGCACGATGAAATTGTCGATCGCGCGCGTGTCGGTGTCCTCGCGCACACCCCAGACATCCTCGAGCATGGCCTTGCGGGAAACCGCCTTGCCCTCGTGGGTGATCAGGTAGCGGAGCAGGTTCGCTTCCATCAGCGTCAGCGGCAGCACCCGCTCACCCACCCTGAGCTCGAGCGTGTCGAAGTCGATCGTCTTCCCGGCAAACGTGTAGTGATCCGCCGTCCGGCGCATCCACTGCGTGCGGCGGAGCAGGCCGCCGACCCGCGCGATCAGAATCGCGAGCTCGGTCGGCTTGGGAAGGTAATCGTCCGCGCCCGCCGCGAATCCGTTCAGCACGTCCTCAGGACGGCCTCGCGCCGTGAGGATCAGCACGGGGACGAACTGCCGGGCGTGTCGCAGCTCGGTCACGACCTCGAAGCCGCTCTTGCCCGGCAGCATCACGTCGAGCACCACGAGATCGAACGCGGTCCGGTCCGGCGCGAGCAGCAGCTCCAGGGCGGCCTCGCCGTTGTCGACGGCGCTGACGGTGTAGCCTTCGGCTTCGAGATTGAACGTGAGAACGTCCGACAGGTGCTGCTCGTCCTCGACGATGAGGACGCGGTGAGAGGCGGGAGTCACGCTTCGGTGACTTTCGGCAGGAGCAGCGTGAAAGTGCTGCCGCGGCCGGGTCCCTCGCTCTCGGCGAACGCACGGCCGCCGTGCTTTTTCGCGACCGAGCGCACGATGAACAGGCCGAGACCGCTGCCCTTCGCGCGCAGTGCGACCGCGGCAGGGATCCGGTAGAACCGCCGGAAGACGCGCTTCAGCTCGTGGGGAGAGATGCCAACACCGCTATCGCTGACGCGCAGCGCCAGGCGGTTGGGATCGGCAGGCTCGAGCCGCACGCGCACTTGCACCGGTTCCTGCGAGTACTTGATCGCGTTGTCGATGAGGTTCCAGACGGCGGCCTTGAGCTCGTCGGGATCGCCCAGCACCAGGGGACGCCCGTTGATCTCCCGTTGCTCGTAGATGAGCGTCTCCGGGTCCAGGTGGAAACGTGTGCGCGCCAGCTCCACGCAGTCGCGCACGATTTCTCCGAGATCGACATTCGTCCGCGCGATGCGCCGCCAGCGAGAGCTGGTGCTACCAGCCCGCAGCACCTGCTCGATCGTATGCAGCAGGCGATCGCTGTCCTCGAGCATGATCCGGTAGAACTCCCCCCGCTTTTCGTCCTCCATCTCGCGCGACTGCAGCGTCTGCAGGTAGAGGCGAATCGAGGCCACCGGCGTCTTCAGCTCGTGGGTGACGGCGTTGATGAACGAATCGTGCTGCTCGTTACGCTTGATCTCGCGGACCAGGAAGATGGTGTTCAGCACCATCCCGGCGATGATGAGGGGAAAGAAGATCGCCCCCAGCACCATCAGCACGCTGAGCCGCCAGTTCAGGACGACCCAGCTGATGTTGAGCGTCACCGCGAGGGCGACGAGGCAGATTCCGAGGACGGTGAAGAAAATGACCGACCGGCGCCGGCCGCTGATCATTCCAGAAGGATAACCCTAAGCGGCTTCCTTCGCTGGAACGCGGGAGACTTTTGCCACCTTGAGGTCGCTGACGATGCCGGCGGCGTTCAGGAGCTTCAGGGTGATCCAGCTCATGTCGAACTCGTACCACACCAGGCCATGGCGGGCGGAGACCGGATGCGCGTGGTGGTTGTTGTGCCAGCCTTCGCCGAACGTCAGCAACGCCACCCACCAGCTGTTGCGCGAGTCGTCACGCGTGGCAAAGCGCCGGCTGCCCCACATGTGGGTCGCCGAGTTCACCAGCCAGGTCGCATGCAGGCCGACGATCACGCGCAGGAAGATCCCCCAGAGCACCAGCGGCCAGCCGCCGATGGCGAGGAGAAGGAGTCCGAGCGTCGTGAGCGGGACGTAGTGATACGTGTTCAGCCAGCGATAGAACGGATCGGCGGCGAGGTCCGGCGCGTAGCGGGCCATCTGCGCGGTGTCGTTGTGGTGCGTGTCGCCGAACAGGATCCATCCCATGTGCGCCCAGAATCCGCCGTCATGCGGCGTGTGGGGATCGCCTTCCTTGTCGGAGTGCTGGTGATGGACGCGATGGGTGGCGACCCAGAAAATCGGACCGCCCTCGAGCGTCAGCGTGCCGCACACCGCGAGGAAGTACTCGAACGCCTTCGATGTCTTGAAGCCGCGATGCGTGTGCAGCCGGTGATACCCGAGGCTGATCCCGAAGCCGACCGCAAGCCAGTGAAGCGCCAGCGCGACGACGAGATTCGTCCAGCTGAAAAAGAAAAACGCGGCAACGGCGGCAGCATGGAAGAGCACCATGAAGAACGCCGTGATCAAGTTGATTGTCGAGAGCGAATAGATTGGCCTGAAGCGGGCGCGCAGTGTCGTCACGTGACTCCTCGATGGGTGCCACGAAACAGTAGCAGGAACCCGCGCGCCGCATTGTAAGACTTCTGTAAGGACGCTCCCTAACGGTAAACTACTGACCGTCCGGGACTTCGCTACCCATTCTGCTTCTCGAAATTTCTCATGAAGTCAACCAGCGCGTCGATGCCTGGCTCCGGGAACGCGTTGTAAATCGACGCCCGCAGACCGCCCACGGAGCGGTGGCCTTTCAGGCCGTCGAGGCCGGCGGCGGTGGCTTCCTTCGCGAACTTCTTCTCCAGCTCCTCGCTGCCGAGCCGGAACGTGACGTTCATCCGCGACCGGCTGTCCTTCTGCGCGTGCCCGCGGTAGAAGCCGGTGCGGTCGATCTCTGCATAGAGCTTCTCGGCCTTGCGCGCGTTGTGCCGATCCATCGCCGCGAGCCCGCCCTCTTTCTTGATCCACTTCATGACGAGTCCCATGACGTAGATCGCGAACACGGGCGGCGTGTTGTACATCGACTTGTTCTCGGCCTGCACCGAGTACTGCAGCATCGTCGCCAGCGACGCCGGGGTCCGCTTCAGCATGTCGTCGCGGACGATGACGAGCGTCAGCCCGGCGGGCGCGAGGTTCTTCTGCGCGCCGGCGTAGACGAGCGCGTACTTCGACACGTCGATCGGCCGGCTGAACATGTCGGACGAGGTGTCGGCGACGAGCGGGACGCCGCCGGCCTCCGGGACGTAGTGCCACTCGGTGCCGTAGATCGTGTTGTTCGTCGTGTAGTGCACGTAGGCCGCGCCCGGATCGAGCGTCAGCTCGGACTGCTTCGGCACGCGGCTGAACTTCTCCGCTTCGGTCGTCGCGGCGATCTTGACGCCGCCGACGCGCTTGGCTTCCTTGACCGCCTTCTGCGACCACACGCCGGTGACGATGTAGTCCGCCGAGCCGCCGGCCGGCAGCAGGTTCATCGGCACCATCGAAAACTGAAGGCTGGCGCCGCCCTGCAGGAAGAGCACGTGATAGCCCTCGGGAATGTTCGCGAGCTGCCTGAGATCCGCCTCGCAACCCTCGATGATCTCGTCGAACGCGGGCGAGCGATGGCTGATCTCGAGCACCGACATGCCGACGCCGGGCAGCGTCACGAGGTTGCGCTGCGCTTCCTCGAGCACTTCGAGCGGCAACACCGCCGGGCCGGCGGAGAAATTGACGATACGAGTCGCGGTAGTCATAAGGCCTTTCGATTCAGCTTCCCGCTGCGTTCACAGCTTTACTACCTGCAGATCGAGGATATCCGCGTTCCCTTCCTTGATCTGCCGGCACACTTCTCCCGCCGGAGGGCCGTCGAGGTTGATACGCGCGACCGCCGCCTCGGCGCCTTCGAAGACGATGTTCTCGGTTTCCTGCACGTTCAGATTGGCCTGCCGCAGCAGGTCGAAGACGTGCGCGAGCACGCCTGGCCGATCGCGATGCCTGACCACCAGCATGTGCGTCGCGGGCGTGCGCCGCGCGAGGTTGACGACGTTGGGAACCCGTCCGGTCTCCTTGTAGCACCTGACGATCCGGACGGTTTCGGCGGCGATGGCTTCCTGCGCCTGGTCGGTCGACGCGCCGATGTGATGCGTGCCATAGACGCCCGGCAGGCCGATCAGCGGATCGCTGAAGTCGCCGGTGGCTGACGCCGGCTCGTTCGCGAACACGTCGAGTCCGACCCTGAGGCCCTTGTCGCGGACCGCCGCGGCAAGCGCCGCGTGATCGACGACCTCGCCGCGCGCGGTGTTGATGAAGAACGCCCCCGGCTTCATGCGCGAGAGGAATTCTGCATTGACGAGACCGCGCGTCTCGGGGCCAAGCGCCAGGTGGACACTGACGATGTCGGAGGCCGCGGCGACGTCGGCGGGCGTCGGCGCCAGCTCGATGCGAATCTGGCGCGCGGCCGCTTCCATGCCGAGCTCGCGGGCTTCCTGATCGCCGATCGCGCGACGCTCGCCGGCGAAGCGGCGGCTCCAGAGCACGACGTTCAGGCCCATGCCCGCCGCGCGCTTGACCATCTCCTGGCCGATGCTGCCGATGCCGAGCAACCCGAGCGTGCGGCCGTAGAGGCCCTGAGCCTTCGAGTATTCCTTCTTGTTCCACGTGCCGGCGCGCAGCTCGGCGACGTTGTCCGGGAGCCGTCGATCGAGCGCCAGGATCAGAGCGAACGCCAGCTCGGCGACCGCAACGGCGTTCTTTCCCGGGCAATTCGATACGTAGATGCCGCGCTTCGAGGCGCCGGCGACGTCAATCGTGTTGTAGCCGGCGCCGGCGCGGACGATCAGCGCGAGCCTCCCGGCGTCGAGCATCGGGCTCGTGACTTTCGTGCTGCGCACCACCAGCACGTCGGCGCCGCCCGTGCGGATCGCTTCGGTGAGCGAATCGTCTTTGAGGTCCGGCGCATACACGACCTCGCAGCCGGCGGCCTTCAGGCCTTCGATTCCACTGTTCTCGAACTTGTCGGCGACGAGCACTTTCATGATCAGATCGTGTGAATGAGGAGGCCGTCTCTGAGCTTCGGCTCGAACCAGGTGGATTTCGGCGGCATGATGCCGCCGGTGTCGGAAATCGTCATGAGGTCGTCGACCGACACCGGGAACATCGAGAAGGCGACCGCGGAGTGCCCGCTGTTGACGGCCTGCTCGAGCGCCGACGCGCCTCTTGCACCGCCGACGAAATCGATCCGCTTGTCGGACCTGATGTCGCCGATGCGGAGCATTTCCTCGAGCACGTGACGCTGGAGCAGCGCCACATCCAGGCTGCTCGCCCTCGAGTCGTCCTCGGGCCTGGCTTGTGACAGATCGACGGCGTACCACCGTTTGTCGAGGTACATCGACACTTCGCCTTTACGGGACGGCGAAGCGCCGCCTTCGCGAACCGGAAACTTTTCGCGCAGGGCGGCGAGGAACTCCTGCGCGCTGCGCCCGGCAAGATCCTTCACGGTCCGGTTGTACGGAAGGATTTGCAGCTGGCTGTCAGGAAACGCGACCGCGATGAACGTATCGGCGCCGGCCGCATCGCTCGTGCCGCCGGGACGGCCGCGCAGTTCCGCGCGCGCGCGCGCGGCGCTCGCCGCGCGATGGTGGCCGTCCGCGATGTAGAGCGCGGGGATCGACTTGAACGCCGCGACCAGCGCGTCGGTCGCGTCGCGGCCCGCGCGCCATATGGTATGGCGGACGCCGTCGCCGGCCGCGAAGTCGTACAACGGCTCGCCCGCCGCGACGGTCGTTGCCTGGGCGTCCACCGCGCGATCGGCGCGGTAGGTCAGGAACACGACGCCCGTCTGCGCCCGCAGCTCCACGATGTGGCGCGTGCGGTCGTCTTCCTTGTCGCGCCGCGTGCGCTCGTGCTTCTTGATCACGTCGCGTTCGTACTCGTCGACCGAAAAGCAGCCGGCGATCCCCGTCTGCTCGTGCGAGCCCATGCGAAGCCGGTAGAGGTAGAGCGCCGGCGAGTCTTCCACGACGAGCGGCGCGCGCTCGCGAAGCGACGCGAAATTCTGGTGCGCGCGCTCGTAGACCGCGGGGGCATACGGATCGGCGTTCGGCGGAAGCTCCGCTTCGGCGCGCGTGACGCGCAGGAAGCTGAGCGGGTTGCCATCGATGAGCTGACGTACCTCTTCGGTGCTCACGACATCGTAGGGCACCGACGAGACCGCGGGCGCGGAGGCCGGCGCCGGCCGCAACGCGCGGAACGGCACGAGTGAAGACATCCGGTGATTCTAGTTCAGCCTGGCTCGACGAAGCTCGCGCCGGCGAGCGAAGTCGGCGAGCCGGGCTATTTGGGCTCGGTGGCTTTGACCGCGTCCGCCTTCGTCGCGGGCGCCTCGGCGAGCAGGCTCGTGGAGAGCTGCCGCACGACGCCGTCGCGGGCCAGCCGGTACTCCGGCAGATGGCTCGCGGGAATGGGCTCACCCGGCGGCTGGCGCGAATGCTCGCGGCGGGGATCGACGAACACGCCGTTCTTCCGCAGGCGGTAATCGAGGTGCGGCCCGGTCGCGGTGCCGGTCATGCCGACACGGCCGATCAACTGCCCCTGCTCGACCCGCACGCCCGCGTGAATGCCTTTTGCAAACGACGAGAGGTGCAGGTAGTAGCTTTCGAGCCCGCCCGAGTGCCGCAGCCGAACCTGCCGGCCGCCGCCCCCTGCCCAGCCCGCCGAGACGACAACTCCATCGGCGACCGCGACGACGTGAGAGCCAGTGGGCGCGGCGTAGTCCACGCCGAGATGGGGCCTGTAAGTGTGGTGCACCGGATGGAAGCGGCGCCGGGTGAATCCGGAGCTGAGCCGCGCGTCGAACTTCAGCGGCGACTTCAGCATGACGCGCTTCAACGAGCGTCCGTTCTCGTCGAAGAACGCGGCTTTGTTCGTCGCCGGGTTGATCCAGCGGAACGCCTGGTATTCGCGCCCCTCGTTAGTGAAGCGAGCGCCGAGAATCGTGCCGTAGTTCGAGAACTGGCCGTCGCGCATCGACTTCTCGAACAGAAGCTCGAACGTGTCGCCCGGCTGCAGATCGCTCTGGAAGTCGATCTGGCCGCTGAACAGCTCGGCGAGATCGATCGCAAGCGTGAGGTTCTCTCCGGTCGCTTCCATCGCCGCGATCAGCGATGGATGCTCCTCGTCGATTCGTCCGCGCACAGCCGTGACCGTCGTCTGCTTTACGTAGGGCAGCACCTCGGCTTGAAGGACCGCGGGCTGGCTGCGATCGGGGCTGATGATTCGCAGGAAACGATCGGTATCGATCTGATATTCGAATTCACGCAGGAAGCCGTCGAGCGATCGGACCAGCCGGTAGGGCCGATTCGCCCGCAGATCGCGGGGATCGAAGACGCCGCGCGCGGCGTCGACGGCTGCCTGGACGAGCTCGACGGAAAGATTGTGCGCCCGCAGCAGTCCGTCCAGCGTGGCGTCCCTGGGCACGAGCGCCTCGATCGTCTGGGTGTCGAGTGGAATCGAGATGTCGGGGCCGCGGCGGGGCGGTGGTGCAGGCGAATCCTGGGCGCAGGCGGCGGCAAACAGACCCGCGAGCGCCATAGCGAGGAACGGCCGGGCCATCAAGGTCCGGCAATTTTAGCACGCGGAACTCAGCGCGCGGAGGTCATGAGCCAGACGCCCCACTCACCCGATCGACGGCTGTGATACGCGACGCGGCGGCCGTCCGGCGACCAGCTGTATTCCTCGGCGCTGGGATCCGCGAGCACCTTGCGCATCGAGCCGTCCTCGACCTCGAGGAGCCACGCGCCGTCCTGGTAGACCTGGAACATGATGCGATTGCCGTCGGGCGACACGGCTGGCGTTCGTAGCAGTTTCCCCTTCCGCGGCGTCTGATACGACCGTTCGCGTCCCGTCAGCGTATCGAGGACGACGATGCGGAACTCGTGGCTGTATGCGACGTGTCGGCCGTCCGGGAACCAGGAGGCGCCCCACATCTGGCCGTAGCGATTCGACGTCAGGCGCTGCATCTCGCCGGTCTTCAGATCCAGCGTCCACAAATTCCAGACGCGAGGCTTGTCGGACTCGGCGCGGACGAACGCCAGCGTGGTGCCGTCGGGCGACCAGCTCGGCACCGCGGCAAAACCCTCGCCGCTGACGCGCTTGACGTTGGTGCCGTCCGAGTTCGCGATGTAGACGCCGCGTTCGCCGTCGCGATCCGAGTCGAACGCGATCTGCGCGCCGTCGGGCGAAGGCCTCGCATGAAAGTTCCGCGAGTTGTCGTCGACGATGCGTGTGATGCGCAGCGTCGTGCCTTCGTCGCTCGTGTCGGCGCGCATGAGCGCGCTGCCCCGCTCCCCTTGCGCGTGATAGAACATCGCGGTGCCAGCCGCGGCAAACGAGGGCGACCACGCCGTTTCGGAGTCGGTCAGTCCTGTCGCCGGCGCCGCGGTGCCGACGGTCCCCTCGGGAATCCTCGCCGCCTTGACCGCCTCGGCGGGCCGCGCGCTGGCCGGCGGCGGCACCACGTCAGCGGGCGCCGACGGCTCGGGCTCGGGCCGGGCCGCTTCCGCGTTCAGCGGCGCGGGCGGTGTCGCCGGCGCCGGCGTTGCCGTCTGCTGCGGCGGCGTGCTCAGCGCGGCATTCCAGAGATCAGCTGGCGACACGCCGTATCGCTGACTTGCGAGCGGCGCGAGCACGAGAAGCAGCGTTGCCGCAATCGCGAGCGCGACGGCCGTCCTGAGACCTTTCCGGTGGCTTTCGGTGCCGGAGCGCGGCTCATCCGCAAGAATCGTGGCGGTGCGCGCGAGCGTCACTTCCGCAACATCGACTCGAGGAACTTCGACCGGCAACGGTTCGACCGAAACTTCAGGCGCCTCGACGTGCGAAACGGAAACGGCTTCGACCGCGGTTTCGGCCGGCGGCGTCTCGCGCTCGGCCTCGTCGAGCATCGGCCACACCGTGGCGATGACGATCTGCTCGTCCAGGCCCGCGGCGCGCGCGTATCGGACGAGCTGCGTGCGGCCGTACAGCCCCGCTGGCCAGTTCAGCAGGTAACCCCATTCGAGCTGCCGCAGCAGCGAAGCGGGAATCCGGCTGCGTTCGGAGACGTCGGAGAGTGACAGCCCGGTCGCCCGTCGGGCCCTGCGGATGTCGGAAATCGTCAGCGATTCACGCCCGATGCGCGCGAGCGCCTGCGTGGACGGCTTCGGTTCGGCACGACGCGGCTCGAGCTCAGGCTGAGCAGTCGTGTCGATCGGCGGCGGAGCCTCGAGCGGCGAGTCAATCCGTTCCGCCGGCGCAGCCGCCTCCGACTCGTATCGCGCGACGATCCGGCGAATCGCCACGGCGGAATCCGGCGCCGCGAATCGCTGAAGGGCATCCGCGAAGCTGTCGAGCGAGGGATATGGCGGGACGTCGAGCATCCCGAGGGCGCGAACGATGCACAGGCGCAGAGCTCCGGGCACCCTGAATTCGGGGCCCGCGTCCTTTGGCGGCAGCAGCGCGTCGAGGAGCTGCGCCGCGCGTGACACGGCACGGCCTCCCGCGGCCACAGGTCCTTCAACCGTGATGGTTCCCGCTCGCCCGAGACGAATCACGTGCGCAGACGGAACGCCGGGCACTTCGCCGCGCGCAACCTGCAGCAGCACTTCGCGGGCGATCGTGACTGCCTCGAACGGAAAGAGACGAATGCCCGCCCCTGCCAGATCAGCTAGCGAAAGTCTCGTGTCGTCTGTGAACATCCGCCGCGCGTGAATGCTACTTTCCTGCCATTCTGTGCACCGTTCGAGAATCGGCGAAAATTCAGCAACGATTACCGAAGGGCTCGGCGGCGAGCGTAAACGGATGAGCGGAGGAGAGGTCGTACCGGTCCTCTAAATTACACGGGACCGGGCCGGGCGCAGGTTATTCAGGCGACGCCGTTGTCTCCGATTCGTACACCTCATTGCTATCGATTGCCATAGCCATGTGGCTCGATGGACCGGGCGCCGCTGCTACTTCGACACACTGATCTGAACGAGCTTGCGATAACGCACGGCTTTCCCGTTCAGCGTCGCGGGACGGTAGCGCCAGTCCTTCGCGGCGGAGAGCAGCTGCGAGTCGTAGATTGGATGCAGCCGGACGCGGAGATCCAGACCGATGACCCGTCCCTGCTCGTCGATGATCACTTCGAGCAGCCCCTTGTCGCGGATCTGCGTTCTGATGGTCGTGGGCACCGAGGGCACGTCCTGCTTCTGCGCCACCGGCGGCACGACTTCCGGCTCCTCGGAGCTGAAGATGTGGCCGACCGGATAGCCGGTCCTGGCCGGAGCCGGCGCCGCGGAAGGAGCCGACTCTTCCTTCCTGGGCGCGGGCGGCGGCGCGGCGGCCGCAACGCTGAGATCGAGGAATCCGGCGACCAGCACGCGCATATCGCCGAGCCGTCCGGCCATCTCGGGATCGTCGATGAGCCTGAGCAGCTCGCGGAACTGACGTTCGGCGTTCACGAAATCCTTGCGATCGTAGGTGGCCTTCGCACCGGCATATCTCGTACGCGCGATCTCCGGCAGCTGACGCTGGCGTACTTCCGAGAATGCGCCGCGCACGCGCGGCGACGCCTCGGACTCGCTCGGCTGATACATCGGGTCGGCGGCAACGACCGCGGCAATAGCCGCCTCGGCTTCCTGGCTTCTGCCCAGCGCAAGCAGACACAGGGACCGGTACTGCTCGATGGCCTTCAGATCGATGCCCGGCCCGCCCTCGGCCTGACGAAGGCTGTTGAGCACGATGAGCGCCTCTTCGTAGCGTGCCGCCGCATACAAATCGCGCGCGGTGGTCAGCGGTGACTGTTGGGCCGCTGCCGGTGCCGCCAGGCATCCCGCCAGCAGCAGCATCGCGAATGTACGTTTCATGACGTTCCTCACTTCATGTCCACGCTGAGCCGCACCGGGCCTCCGAGCGTCACCGAAATCGCGTGGCGCTTGTCGCCGAACTGCGGGTGCTTGAAGACGACCTCGTGCGAGCCGATCGGCACCGAGAGGTTGCCAATCGGCGTCTCGCCGACGCGCTGGCCGTCGATCCAGACCTCGGCCCACGGCGACGCGTTCAGGCTGACGGTGCCGTTCGGCAGCTCGGCGGCGACGCTCGCCACCTTTCCGGCCGGCACGTTGACGATGCGCGTGGCGCTGTATCCCAGCGATTCGTTGACCAGCTGGAGCTCGTGGCGGCCCGCGGCCACCATGATTCGATCGGCATCGGTGGTCCCGATCACCCGGCCGCCCTCACGGACCTCCAGGGAGAACGGCGCCTTGATCGTGAGCCATCCGGAGACCGGCGCACCGGCAGGGACCGCCGCGCCGACGGGCGCAAGCAGCGATGCGGTGCCCCCGGCCTGGACGCTGACGACGTGCCGCGCCGAGGCCTCGGGCGTTTCCAGGATGACTTCGTGATCGCCCGGCAACAGATCGGCGACCGTCAGCGGCGCGACGCCGCGCGCGACCCCGTCGACGGTGACCTTGGCGCCCGCCGGCTGCGACTCGACCCGCAGGTGGCCGACTTCGGGCGTGTTCGCGAACTCGAAATTGTGCGAGACCTGCGCGCCCGCCGTCGCGTTGAACGGGATCACCCGCGGCACGCCGCGGCCGCGCAGCTCGAGGATGTGCGCGCCCGGCGTCACCGAGACGCGGGCGGGCGTCAGCCCCTTGTCGACGCCGTCGACGAACACCTGCACGCCAGGAGGATTCGATTGGACGACGAGCGTGCCCATCTCGGGCGCCGTCGGCGGCACGCTGGCCGTGAAGAACTTTGGCGCCGCAAATCCGCAGGCGACGATGATCAACACCGCGCCGACCGCCAGCAAGGCTTTCCGGGAAAAACGGACCGCCCTTCTCTTTTTCACCCCCGGCTGCTGCGGCTCGGCGATGTTGAACGGATTGTCGGGATCGAAGAGCGGCGAGCGGTCCTGCGCGCGTGCGGCCGCGCGAGATCCGCCGCCGGAATGAGGTCGGTCAAATCGCGCGCCGGCGCCGGTACTGGCACAGGCGCGGGCGCGGGCGCCGGTGCGGGTTCTCTCGGCGGCGCGGCCGGAGCGCGGAACTGGTCCATCGCGGGCGCCGGAATCTCCGGAGCTGGCGGCGGCGCCGCGCGCTTCACATTCGGGACAGCCGCCGGCACGACAACCGGCGCGGGCGCCGAGATCGGAGTGGGCTCCTCGAGGAAATGCGGCTCGAGCAGCGCCTGAATGTACCGCGACAGGAACGTCTCCAGCGCAACCGGCGCCGCCACGTACATCGAGTCTTCCGCGACCAGCTCCTCGAGCGCCGACAGCGCCTCGGGCGCGGACGCAAACGCGCGGCGGGAGTCGAGCTGCAGCGCGCGCGACAGCCAGTCACGCAGCGCCGGAGACAACGGCTGCTCTTCGCCGAGCGAAGTACGTTCACGCGCCTCATTGAGGAGATGCGTCAGCCGGTGCGGAAACTCTTCGACGGCCAGCGGCCGGCCGAGCAGCAGCGCCAGCGCGACCAGCCCCATGCCGGTGACGTCCGCCCGGTGATCGAACCGCGACGGGCCGGCGCTCGGCGGCATCGCGATCCGGAACTCATTCCACAAGCGCTCGCGCGAGAACTGGAGCTGCTCGATCGCGGCGGCGACGACGTGCTCGACGATGACGAGCCGCGCATGCGGGGTCACGATCAGGCGCTCGGGCGCGATCAGGCCGTGCGCGACGTCGCGTGCATTCTCGTGCAGCAGCGCGACGGCCGGCACCAGCTGGCGAATCAGGCAGATGGCGGCGTTGATGTCCAGCTGCAGCCGGCGCTCGTACGCGACGCGGAGAATGTCCGAGAGCCGCGTGCCCTCGACATGATCCGACACGACCGCGAGACCCGGCGCGGGGACCTGCACGCGATCGACCCGGCGCACCCGGGCGTAATAGGCGTGGCGGAAATTCGCCAGGCGCGCCGTCCGCTCACGCAGCGCAAACTCGAACGACGGCACTGCCGAAAGCGCAGGGTGGATTCTCAGGATCTGGAGGAGCTCGCCGGTCGCGCCATCGGCCGCCACGACGCGGTCCCCGATGCCGTCACAGAACAGTGGCGCCTCAGGGCGGTCAGAGGACATAGGAGTGGTGTTCATTGGGGCGACCGCCAACCCTGCAACCGCAAGTCCAGTTTTGGTCAGGCGTCCCGGATCGGCCGCAACTGCCTGTTTTCAAGGGACTCAGGGCCTCTCGCCACCCCCGTTCGGGCAGCCCCCCGATGACAATCTCCGCAGGTGAATCGCGATTCTGTAAGCGCCCCGGAGGCTGATGGCGTTATCTTGTTGCGCGAATTGTCACGAGGCACGGGCTACGTGCGACGAGCGACGTGCTACGTGCGGCTTGTAACGTGCTGTGTGCTCCGTGCATTTGGGATTTGGGATTTGGGGGTTGTGATGGGGGGAGGACGATGAGATTCCTTGTCCGGCAACGGCCGGTGCTGTCGGCGTGTTTGGTGCTGACGCTGGCCCTGACGCTCGTTCCGGTGTCTGCGCAGCAGGCGCCGGAAAAAGTCGACTACGACGCGATTTACAAGATCAAACAGGAGGGGTTCCAGAACTCGAAGGTGATGGAGATCATGAGCTGGCTGACCGACGTCTACGGTCCGCGGCTCACGAACTCGCCGGGCTTCAGGAAAGCGGGCGACTGGGCGGTCAAGGAAATGACCGGATGGGGGCTCGCGAACGTCAAGCTCGAACCGTTCGGACCGTTCGGCCGCGGCTGGGCGAACGAGAAGTTCTACATGATGGCCACCACGCCCGGCGGCAGCTTCCCGGTCATCGGCTATCCGCAGGCGTGGACGGCCAGTACGAACGGCGTCCTCTCCGGGGAGGCGGCCCTCGCCGTCATCGAAACCCCTGAGGACCTCGCGGCGCAGAAGGGCAAGCTCAAGGGGAAGATCGTCCTCACGCAGGCGATGCGGGAGGTGCAGGCGCTGTGGTCGCCGCCCGCTCAGCGATACACCGCCGAACAGCTGCTCGCGATGGAAGCCGAAACCGATGCGGCCGGACGTGGAGGCCGCGGCGGCCGCGCCGGCGGGCCTGGCGGCGGGCGCGGCCAGGCGCAGACCTTCGCGCGCACGCGCATGCAGTTCTTCAAGGACGAGGGCGTGATCGCGCTGGTGACGGCGGGCCGCGGTGACGGCGGCACGGTCTTCGTCCAGGGCGGCCAGGGCGTCGGATCACGCGAGGCCAACGCCGATCTCGGGCTTCCCTCGGTCACCATCGCCATCGAACATTACGGCCGCATCGTCCGCACCCTCGAGAAGCAGCAGCCCGTGAAGATCGATCTCGAGATCAAGAACACGTTCAGCGACGACACCATGTCCTTCAACGTCGTCGGCGAGATTCCGGGAACGGACAAGGCGGACGAGGTCGTGATGCTCGGCGCGCACTTCGACTCATGGCACGGCGGGACCGGCGCGACCGACAACGCGGCGGGATCGGCGGTGATGATGGAAGTGATGCGCATCCTGAAGCAGAGCGGCGTGCGGCTGCGCCGGACGGTGCGCATCGGCCTCTGGGGCGGTGAGGAACAGGGCCTGCTGGGCTCGCGCGCCTACGTCACGAGCCACTTCGCCAACCGCGCCGACATGGTGCTGAAGCCGGAGCACGCGAAGTTCTCGAGCTACTACAACGTCGACAACGGCACCGGCGCGATTCGCGGCATCTACACGCAGGGCAACGAGGCGGTTTCGGGCATCTTCGAAGCCTGGATGAAGCCCTTCCGCAACATCGGCATGACGACAATCACGATCAGGGACACGGGCGGAACCGATCACCAGTCCTTCGACGCCGTCGGGCTGCCCGGCTTCCAGTTCATCCAGGATCCGGTCGAGTACGACACCCGCACGCACCACTCGAACATGGATGTCTACGAGCGCATCCAGGCGGCCGACATGAAGCAGAATGCGGTCATCGTCGCCGCCTTCGTGTATCAGGCGGCCACCCGCGACGAGAAGCTGCCTCGTAAACCGCTGCCGAAGCCGCAGGGCAGCGGCCGCGGAACCCAGTAGATAGTCGAACCCTGCAGGTCGGAGGCGGAAGTAGAATTCCGCCTTCGACCTTGCCTCGCCTCCGACACGCGCTCGTCGCGCTCCTCGTTTTCGTTTTTCTGGCGGCCGCCGGCACCTGGCCGCTCGCGGCGAATCTTTCCTCCCGCATTCCCCACGACCTCGGCGACCCGGTTCTCAACACGTGGATCCTGTGGTGGAATTCGCAGGCGGTCCCGCTCACGGCCGAGTGGTGGAATGCGCCGTTCTTCGTGCCTCTCCCCGGATCGCTCGCACTCTCGGAACATCTCCTTGGCATCGCGGTTCTGACCACGCCGCTGCAGATGGCGGGCGCGAGTCCGGTGACCGCCTACAACGTGGCGATGCTCATGTCGTACGCGTTGTCCGGGTTCTTCGCTTATCTGCTCGTGTTCCGCCTGACGGGTTCGGTGATCGCGGCGGCCGCCGCCGGAGTGGCCTTTGCGTTCGCGCCCTATCGCGCCGGCCAGCTCGCGCACATCCAGGTGCTCACCTCGCAGTGGATGCCTTTGATGCTCCTGGGCATGCACGCCTACGTCGAAAGCCGGCAGCCGCGGTGGCTGGTGATCTTCGGCATCGCCTGGCTGATCCAGGCGGCTTCGAACGGTTACTACATGCTGTTCGTGCCCGTGCTGATCGTGCTGTGGATCGTCTGGTTCACGCATTGGCGTCGCGAGCCTCGCGTGAGCGCGGCCTTGATCGGCGCATGGGTGACGGCCTCGCTGCCGCTGCTGCCGGTGGTTCTGAAGTACAGGGAGATACACGGTTCGTTCGGGTTGGGACGGAGCCTGGGCGACATCAGGCAGTTCAGTGCGACGCTCGAGTCCTTCGTCTACGCGCCGCCCATGCTCGCGCTGTGGCCGTCGAGCGATCAGGCATCGTCTGCCGAGGACTGGCTCTTCCCCGGCCTGACGGTCGTCGTGCTCGCGGTGGGCGGCGTTGTCGCGCTGTTCCGAGGACGGCTGCTCGGCGACGCGATCGCGCGGCGATCGGCGTTGCTGTTCTACGCCGGCGCGGCTCTGTTCGTGTTCCTGCTGGCGTTCGGACCCGGCGGCGAGGGCAGCGAGCCGCCATCGCTCCTGCGACCTTATACCTGGCTGATGTGGCTGCCTGGCTATGGCGGTCTTCGCGTGCCGGCGCGCTTCGCGATGCTCGGCGCATTGTGCCTCGCCGTTGCGGCGGGGCTCTCGATTGCGTCGCTGCTGAGAAACAGGACGCGAATGCGAACGGCCCTGGCCTGCTTCGCGCTGGCGGGCATTGCCGCAGATGGCGTGATGGAGCCGATGCCGCTCGCCGTGCCGCCGCAGCGAGTGATGCTGGCGGACATCGGCGACGCAAACATTCTCGAGATCCCGACGACCGACGCCAGCCTGAACGCGGCGGCGATGTACCGCTCGATCTTCCACGGCCGTCCACTGATCAATGGATACAGCGGCTACATGCCGTATCACTATTCAATCCTTTCGCTCGCGCTCTGGCGAGGTGACCGATCCGTCCTCTATTACCTCGCCCGCGAACGGCCGCTCGCGATCATCGTGAACAGCGAGGCCGATCCCGCCGGCGACTTCCGCCGGATGATCGCCGCGGTCCCCGGCGTGCAGGAACGGAGCGTCAGCGGAGCGGGTGCGACTTTTCTCCTGCCGCTGCAGCCGCCTTTGCCCCCCGAGCCCGCTGGTGTGCGGCTGCCGGCGAAGTTGACGATGGCCGATCGGGCGGTTGTCGCGGACCTCGAACAGCCGCACTCGATCACTGCCATCGACATCCCGGTCCGGGGGCGCTACACGAGCCTCGCCGGACGGATCGCGATCGAGGTGTCGGACGATGGGGTGGAGTGGCGCCGGGTCTGGCTTGGCTGGACCGGCGAGTTCATGCTCGACGCCGCGCTGCTCGATCCGGCGATCGCGCCGGTCAGGATTCCAGTGCCTCCCGCGCGGGCGCGCTACGTGCGCATGTATCCGGCAGATGCCTGGATGCGCGACGAGCTGACGATCATCGGGAACTAGCTCACGGTGTCAGAGGATGAGGAGAAGACGGAGGACACGAAGTTTTCAACACGGAGGCACGGAGACACGGAGTTACACGGAGGTGGCCTGTGGCCCGCCGGCCTTCGGCCGGCCGGACGAATCGGCGCAGCGCGGCGCCACAGGCCACTCATGTCAGGTCAAAAGAAATCAAGAACTCCGTGTACCTCCGTGGCTCCGTGCCTCCGTGTTGAGAGCTCCTTGAACTCCGCAAAACTCCTCTTCTTCAACACCGCGTGCTCGTCGGACTCGCATCAACCATCATTACGGCTTCTTGCCTGGCAACCACTCCGGCCTGAACCCCGAGTTCGCCAGCCACACGATCGGCTCCAGCATCGAACGAATCGACTTGGTCATGTGGACGAAGTCGATGTAGCGATTCTCGTCTGACGCCTGGTGATACTCCTTGTGCAGGCCGAAGCTCGACACCGTGTGCGCGACGACGCCGCGGCGCGCGAACTGGATGTTGTCGGAGCGCGTGAAGAAGTTCTGTTCGGGGTGCGGATCCTGCACGAGCCGGGCGCCCTGCTTCGCGAGGGCGGGACCGAGCGTCGATCGCTCGTAACCGGTCAGCCACAGGGTCTCCGCCGGCACGGCCGCATCGGGACGCCCGATCATCTCGAACTGAAGGTTGGCGACGATCTGCGAGAGCGGTACGACCGGCCGATCTGTGAAGAACCGCGAACCGTAGCCTCCGGCCTCTTCGCTGCCGAAGAACGCGAAGACGATCGTCCGCTTCGGGCGCGGTCCGCGCGCGAGCGCCTGCGCGAGCTCGAGCACCGCCACGCTCCCCGACGCGTCATCGTCGGCGCCGTTATAGATCATGTCGGTGGTAGCGGCGCCGTCGCGCGCGGCGCGGTTGCCGACGTGATCCAGATGCGCCGACAACAGAATCACTTCGGAAGATGAGGCGGGATCGCTTCCGCGAATACGGCCTACGGCATTCCACGTTTTCGAGGTCTGTCCCGTCTTCACGTCCGCCTCGATCGTCACCGTTGAGCCGGCGGCCAACGCCGCGATCTCCGCGTAGGTGGCCTTGTCGAGGGCGACTGTCGTCGGACGCGACGGCACGGCCGCCGTGATGCCGCTCATGCGAGCCGGAGGCGACGGCAGCCTTCCTCCGCCTGCGTCCGGGCGCCAACGGTTCTGTGCGGTTGCCATCGAGAGCACCGCCACTGCCCCGGTGGTGCTCTGGTCAGCCGCCGGTGTTTCCGGCATCAGCACGACCGCGCCCGGGCTCACCTGCGCTCCAGGGGTGAGCTTCTGCAGCGGACCGGTGACCCGCGCGCCGCCCAGCCTCTGCACCAAGATCTCACGTCCGTGCGTCAACTGCCGGCTTCCGATCGTCATCCGGGGCGGCGCCGTCGTTTCGATGCGCTCCATCTCGACCTGCTGCACGAAGCCGCCGTTGTCGCCGAGCGGCTCGATGCCCCAGCGCTGGAGGTGCGACGCCAGATATTCCGCCGCAATCCACTCATCGCGCGTACCGCTGCCGCGGCCGTTCATCGCGTCGCTGGCCAGGAAGGTCATGTGGCTGCGCACGGAGAGCTCGGTGATCGATTCAGCCGTTTTCGCAGCGGGCGAAGGCCGATCGGTCGTCGCCGCGGGCGGCCCGGACCGAACGGCGGGGTGCGACGAGGGGTTCGATGCGACGCAGCCGGCAGCAGCCGCAAGCGCCAGGGGCAGAAGAGCTTTAATGGTCGGCACGCGCGTTATCGTACACACCCGGCGTCCGTTCGTTCACCAGAATCGACCAACCAGCCCAGGTTTACGTCGGTTCGTCCCGCGTGCCAGGGGCGCGAGACCGCCGCCCGTGTATATGATTGATGTTCTGCCTCAGGCGAAACGCGCAGGGCAGTACGTGCGTCTTATACCGCTAACCGATGCAGGGAGACCGGAAGGTCTGCGCCAGCAGGCAGACCTGAAGTTTTGGCGCTACGAGCTATGAAAAAATCTCTGACCGCTGCCCTTGTTTTGCTGTTCCTCGCCGCCGCCGGTCCGGTCGTGGCGCAGCAGCATCGCGCGTCCGTGCGTGGCCGCGTCACCGACGCCTCGGGAGCGCCGCTCGCGGGCGCGGAGGTGAAGGCCACCCGTTCCGGCACGAACGAGATCCGGCTGACACGCACCGACGCCCAGGGGTACTTCGCGCTGCCTGAGCTCGCGGTCGGCGCGTATCGGCTCGCGATCTCGCTGTCCGGCTACAGGAATCTCGACCAGGATGCGGAGCTGAGCGTCGGCCAGTCGCTGTGGCTCGACGCGCCGCTGCAGGTATCCGCCACGCAGGCGGTCGAAGTGGTCGCGCCGTTCGTGCCGATCGACCGCGACTCCCCGGCGATGTCGACGCTCATCGACCAGCGTCAGATTACGGGTCTCCCGCTCGACGGCCGGAATTTCCTCGAGTTCGCGCTGCTCGCGCCGGGGACGGTGCCCGCTCCACAGGGGTCGGCTGCGTCGGTTCGCGGGGATTTCGCCTTCAGCGTCAACGGCGGCCGCGAAGATGCGAATGCGTTTCTGCTCGACGGCGTCTACAACATGGACCCGAAGCTCGGCACCTCGGGCGTGCGTCCGGCGGTGGACGCGATCGGCGAGTTCGAGGTCCTGACGTCGACCTACGATTCCTCGTTCGGCAGGAACTCGGCCGGCCAGGTGAACGTGATCACGCGGTCCGGAACCAACGGGTTCGACGGCACCGCGTACGAGTTCCTCAGGACCGACGCGCTCGGCGCGCGCAACTTCTTCGCGCCGCCCGATCAGCCCAATCCCGATTACAAGCGGAACCAGTTCGGCGTGTCGCTCGGCGGCCCGATCGCCCGCGATCAGGCGTTCTTCTTCGCGAACTACGAGGGGACGCGTCTCAGCGAGGGCATCACGCGCGTCACCAACGTGCCGACCGAGGCCGAGCGCAACGGCGATTTCTCCCAGTCGCTGTTTCCCCGTCCCGTCGATCCGTTTTTCCAGCAGCCGTTTCCGGGTGGTCGACTTCCGTTCGTGCATCCAATCGGCGCGGCAATCGCCGCGCTCTACCCGCTGCCGAATCGCGACGTACCGTTCGCGAACTTCGTCTCGTCGCCCTCGCTGACAGACGACAACGATCAGTTCGACGTACGGGGCGATCATCTGTTCACGAATGGATCGCGGCTGACCGCGAGGTACAGCTTCGCGGATCGTCGGCTGCTCGAGCCGTTCGGCGCCGGCCCGGCGTTCTCGTCGGCTCCGGGATTTGGCAACCTCGTCGATCGACGGGGGCAGAACCTGGCCGTGTCGCACGTGATGGCGCTCGGGCCGTCGACGCTCAACGATCTGCGCGTCGGCTACAACCGCGTGGCGATCGGCGTGTTCGTCGAGAACCCGCAGATTTCGAACGAGTCCGTCGGGCTGCCCGCACTGGCGACGGATCCGCGCGACGCGGGTCTCAGCCTGATTTCAGTCGCCGGCTTCTCGCCAATCGGCCACGAGTACAACAACCCGCAGGAGAGCGCCTCTGACACGTTGCACGTCAGCGACACGGTGACCTTGAACCGCGGCGCGCACCTGGCGAAGTTCGGCGGTGAATGGGTCGGCCTGCGGCAGTCGGCGTTCCGCGACGTGCAGGCACGCGGCTTCCTGCAGTTCATCCAGCAGGGCTACACCGGCAATGCGCTCGCGGACCTGCTGCTCGGCCTTCCGGTCGTAACCGGCGGCGCCCAGCTCGACAACCCGCAGAACCTGCGGGCGCACTCGTGGAGCCTGTTCGCCAACGACGACTGGCGCGCGACGAACGCGCTGACGATTTCCGCCGGCCTTCGCTACGACTATGCGTCGCCGCCGGTCGACAAGGACGACCGGGCGAATCTTTACGACCTGGCCACCGGTCAACTCGTCGCGGTGGGCACGGACGGCATGCCGCGTGGCGGCTACGAGCCGGATCGCAACAACATCGCGCCGCGCGCCGGCTTCGCGTGGACGGTCGATCGGGCCGCGCGGACGGTGATTCGCGGCGGTTACGGCATTTACTACAACCAGGGGGCGCTCGCGACCTCGGAGGGCCTGTACTTCAATCCTCCCTACTTCAATCTGAGCGTCTTCTTCCCGGGCCCAGGCCTGCCGCCGCTCACCATCGGCGACCCGTTCCCGGACAACTTCCCGGTGTTCATTCCGCAGTCGGCGACGGCGTACCAGCGCGATCTCGAAACGCCGTGGATGCAGCAGTGGAACCTCAACGTCCAGCGCCAACTCGGCGCCTCGCGCATGATCGAAGTGGCGTATGTCGGCTCGCGCGGCCACGATCTCATTTCCGCGCGCGACACCAACCAGGCGGACGCAGGCCCGATCTCGCCGAACCTGCGCCCCAACCCGCTGTTCGCCGACATCACGCTGATCGAGTCGCGCGCCTCGTCCAAATACAACGCGCTGCAGCTCAGGTTCCAGCAGCGCGCCGTGCGCGGACTGTCGATGCTCGCGAGCTACACGTTCGGCAAATCGACCGACGATGCCTCGGGGTTCTTCACGAGCAGCGGCGATCCGAACTTCCCGCAGGACAGCCTCGATCCCGGCGCGGAAGAAGGACGATCGAGCTTCGACGTCCGCCACCGGTTTTCGATGAGCTTCGCGTACGCGCTGCCCTTCACGGGTAACGCGTTGGTCGAGGGCTGGGAGTTTCAGGGAATCGTCACCCTGCAGAGCGGCCGGCCGTTCACGGTTGCCGTACACCCGGACATCGACATCAGCAACACCGGACGGTCGAACCTCGGATTCGGCAACAACGACAGGCCGAACGTGTCAGGCGATCCGAGCCTGTCGAATCCGACGGCGGATCAATGGTTCAACACCCAGGCGTTCTCGATGCCCGCGTTCGGCACCTTCGGCAACAGCGGCCGCAACACGCTCGACGGCCCGGGCTATCAGAACATCAACCTGGCGATCCTGAAATACCTGACGCTCGGCAAGGATCTCCGGCTCCAGCTGCGCATGGAGACGTTCAATCTGTTCAATCACACGAACTTCGATCTGCCCGACGCATTCCTCGGATCGCCGACGTTCGGCCGCATCCTCTCCGCGCAGAGCCCGCGCCGGGTGCAGTTCGGGGTGAAGGCGATCTTCTGATCGGGTCAGGACCGGGGAGGGGCCAGGGGCCGGAAGGAAGATCCTCCTGGTCCCCGGTCCCTGGCCCCCGGCCCCTGGTTCCTATTTCTCCCCAATCGCAAACAGGTGCTTCTCCCCCCGGATGTAGATCCGTCCGTTCGCGATCGCCGCTGAGGAATACACCGGTTCGTCGATCGAGTTGGTGGCGGTGATCGCGTGGGTCGGGCCGGCCTTGAGCATGAACGTGTCGCCGTCCTCGCTCGTCATCGCGACGTGGTCGCCATAGGCGACCGGCGAGCCCATGAATCGCGCCGGGACCGGCACGCGGCCGCCCTCGTACTTCACCTCGCCCGTCGCGGCGTCGAGGCACGTCACGATTCCGTTGTCGGTGAGCAGGTAGAGATAGTCGCCATAGAGAATGTTCGACAGCACGTAGCCGGTGCCCTTCGCGTACTCCCACGCGACGCGCTTGTCGTCGGCAACGGCGCCCGGCCGGATCGCGATCACGCGCTTCACCGGAAAGCCCGCGGTCACGATCACGAGTCCCTTGCCGACGAGCGGCGTGTGGATCGCGTTGCTGTCGACGCCCTTCGTGCGCCACAGCTCCTTGCCGGTCGCCGGATCGTAGGCGATGATCGTCTCGGTGCCGTTGGTGATCAGCTCCGATCGTCCCGACGCCGTCAGAACGACCGGCGTGCCCCAGCTGATCTGGATCTCGCGCTTCGACTTCCAGACTTCCTTCCCCGTGGCCTTGTCGTAGGCGACGATGAGCGAGTTGTCGCCGTTGTCCTCGTCGCGCTGAATGATCACGAGGTTCTCGTGAAGCACCGGCGACGTCCCGGCGCCGAGGCCGAGCGTCGGGAACTTCTCGACGACCTTCCAGGCGAGCTTGCCGGAATAGTCGAACGCGTAAAGCCCTTCAGGACCGAAATAGGCGTAGACCATCTTGCCGTCGGTGACCGGCGTCGGTCCGGCGAAGCTGCTGCGCCGATGACGGCCGTCGTAAACCGGACCCTCGTAGGCAAGCGAGTCCCAGAGCACCTTCCCCGACTTCGCATCGAGCTCCAGCACGCTCAACCTGTGCTTCTTGTCCCACGCGACGGTCTCGGGATGCACGAACTCCTTGCCGCCCTGGGTATGCGGCGCCATCTTCACGCCCGGCACCACGTCGCCCTCGACCACCGCCGTGACGAAGATCCGGTCACCCCAGACGATCGGCGACGAATGGCCGATCCCGGGAAGCGGCGTCTTCCACACGATGTTCTTGTCGGGCGCCCAGGTCGTCGGCAATTGCTGCTCCGTCGAGACACCCTGGCCGCCCGGGCCGCGCCACTGGGGCCAGTTTTCCGCCGTCAGGCGGACCGACATTACAGCCGAGGCGAACATCAGACTCGTAAACACGACCGTGCGAACGCGGGCCATCGAAGCTCCTTGGAGCACCTGTCGAGCGTGGCGGCAGGTGAAACGAAACCTGGCGGGACAAGCGTAAACACTTGATTATAGACAGTGCGTCCTCCTGAAGGGCGCGCCGGGTAGTGAGGCGCGTGTCTGGCGGGACGAACCGCCCGGCCAGCGGGACGAGATTGGCGCGGAGGCCGGCGCCCGGGCGGCGGCGTCAAATGGGGCAGGCCGGCAGGGTTTGATTCAGCGAATTCGTCCGACCTATCCTTTAAGGATACTTATGAAAGCTTCATCCCTTACACGTTTGCCGCTGCTCGTTGCGCTGGCCGTCGCCATTCCCGCGGCCGCGCTCCTGACCGCCGCCGACTGGCCGGAATGGCGCGGCGCCGCCCGCACCGGCGTGTCCACCGAAACCGGCCTGCCGTCGTCATGGTCGCCCTCCGGCGAGAACCTCGCGTGGCGCGTGCCCTACGGGGGCCGCTCGTCGCCGGTCGTCTTCGGCGATCACCTGTATCTTCAGAATGCGTCAGGTTCCGGGCCGATGCTCCAGGAACGGCTGATGTGCTTCAATGCCGACACCGGCAAGCTCCTCTGGGAACACAAGTACAACGTCTTCACGAGCGACGTGCCGCCGCACCGGATTGCCTGGGCGTCGCCGGCAGTCGATCCCGCTACCGGCAACGTCTTCGCTTTCAGCGGCAACGGCCTGCTGATGTCCTTCTCTCCGGCCGGGAAGCTGCTCTGGGAACGCTCGCTCGCCGAAGAGTTCGGCATGTGGACGACGCATGGCGGACGCGTGTCGTCGCCGATCATCGACGGCAACCAGGTGATCGCGAGCGGCCTCACGTTCATGTGGGGTCAGCACGGCGGCGGCGCGCATCGCTACGTGTCGTTCGACAAGTCGACCGGCCAGGCGATCTGGATCAGCGCGCCGGAAGGACGCCCCACGGACACGATCTACGCGAACCCGTTCATCTCGGACGTCAACGGCGTGCGGACGATGTTCACCGGCGGCAGCGACGGAGCGATGCACGCGATCAAGGTGAACACGGGTGAGCCGATCTGGAATTGGAAGGTCAGCCAGCGGGGCCTGAACACGGCGGCGCTGGTGATCGGTTCCGACGTGATCGTGACGCACAGCGAAGAGAACATGGGCGTGAGCGAGATGGGCATGGTCGCCGCAGTGCCTGTGGCGTCGAAGGGCGCGCTCACCGACAAGGATGCCCGATGGCTCGTCCGCGGCGTGCAGGCCGGCTATGCGTCGCCGCTCACCGATGGCCAGCGGATCTACGTGCTCGACAACGGCGGCGTGCTGTTCGCGTTCGACGCGGCGTCCGGCAAGCAGCTCTGGCATCAGACGCTGGGGACGATCGCGAAGGCATCGCCTGTTCTCGCCGACGGAAAACTGTACATCGGCACGGAGAACACCGGCGACGCGGGCGGCAAGTTCTACATCATCAGGCCGCAGGCCGACCGCGCCGAGATCCTCGATCAGGACTGGCTCGGCACGCCGCAGAAGTCCGAACTGATCATCGCCTCGCCGATCGTGGCGCGCGGCAGGGTCTACGTCACCTCGATGGACGCGCTGTACGCAATCGGACCCAAGGGCACACCGACGAGCGCACAGCAGAAGCCCTCGTCCGCTCCGGCTGCCGCCGCGACGAACGGCGCGCAGGCCGGCGGCACGCCCGCGGCGCTGATCGTCTCGCCAACCGAGCTGGTTCTGAAGCCGGGACAGTCCATCAGTCTCAACGTCCGCGCGTTCGACGCGCTCGGCCGGCCGGTCGACAACCCGGGACAGGCGGCGTGGACGCTCGAGGGGCTGAAGGGAACCGTCGAGAACGGCAAGTTCACCGCCGCGGCCGACGGCGCGCAGGCGGGAACGGTGAAAGCCACGATCGGCGCCGTGTCGGGTGCGTCGCGCATCCGCGTGATTCCGGATCTGCCGTGGACGTTCGATTTCGAGAACGTCGGCGACGCGCCGCCGCCCTACTGGATCAATGCGACGGGCAAGTTCGCAGTCCGCGATCTCGACGGCAGCAAGGTGCTCGTCAAGCTGGCGCAGAATCCGTTCGCGTTCGCCAAGCGCACGCGGCCGTTCTTCGGACCCACCTCGCTCAGCAACTACACGATCGAAGCCGACGTCCGCTCGATGGAGCGCCGCCGGCAGATGGGCGACCTCGGCATCGTGGCGCAGCGCTACGAGCTGGTGCTGTTCGGCAACCATCAGCGTCTCGAGCTGCAGCCGTGGCAGCCGGAAACGGAACGAACGGTGCGGGTCGACTACGCGTGGAAGCCCGACACCTGGTACGTGATGAAGCTCGAAGTCCAGACGCTCGACGGCGGCAAGGTGCGGGCGCGCGGCAAGGTATGGCCGAAGGGCGAAGCGGAGCCGGCGGCCTGGACGATCGAGCGTGTCGACCCGATCGGCAACGTGAAAGGCAGCCCGGGCATCTACGCCGACGCGATGAACTCCGCCGAAACCGGCGGGTCGGAAATGTATTACGACAACATCAAGGTGTATCCGAACAAGAAGTGACGGGACTCGGGGCCAGGGCCTCGGGCGCTCGGTCCCTGACATAACAAGAAACAAATGACATGAAAAAGATTCGTATTCGCGGCGGTGACACTTGCGGCGCTCGGAAGCACCCTGGCCCTGACGGCGCGTTCGGAACCTGCAGGCGGCGACTGGCCGATGTGGGGAGGCACGCCGGACCGCAACATGGTGTCCAGCATGAAGGGGCTTCCGACGACGTGGGACGTCAAGACGAAAAAGAACATCAAGTGGGTCGCGGAGCTCGGCTCGCAGACATACGGCAATCCCGTCGTCTCCAACGGCGTGGTGCTCGTCGGCACGAACAACGAGTCGATGAAGGACCCGAACGTCAAGGGAGACAAGGGCATCGTGATGGCGTTCCGCGAGTCGGACGGCCAGTTCCTGTGGCAGGCGGTGCACGACAAGCTCGCGGCGGGACGCGCCAACGACTGGCCGTTCCAGGGGGTCTGCTCGTCGCCGCTGGTCATCGACGGCGTGGCCTACTACGTGTCGAATCGCGGCGAGGTCGTGGCGCTCGACATCCAGGGCTTCCGCGACGGCGGCGAGAATGACGGCCCGTTCAAGGGGGAAAAGCAGACGCGCGAGACCGACGCGGACATCCTCTGGACCTTCGACATGATGGAGGAGCTCGGCGTCTCGCAGCACAACATGGCGAACTCCTCGCCCGTATTCTTCGAGAACCTGATCTACGTCAACACGTCGAACGGCCAGGACGAAAGCCACGTCAACGTGCCGTCGCCGAAGGCGCCGGGCATCATCGCGCTCGATCGGACAACCGGGAAGCTGGTGTGGGAAGACAAGCCGTCGGTCGGCGAGAAGATTCTCCACGGCCAGTGGTCATCGCCCGCGGTCGGCAAGATCGGCGATACGGTGCAGGTGGTGATCGGTCAGGGTGACGGCTGGGTTCGCGGCTTCGAGGCGAAGACCGGCAAGAAGCTGTGGGAATTCGACCTCAATCCGAAAGACTCGGTCTGGCCGAAGACCCGCAACGAGGTGATCAGCACGCCGGTCATTCAGGAGAACGTCGTCTACATCGCCAACGGCCAGGATCCCGAGCACGGCGAGGGCGTCGGCCATCTCTACGCGATCGACGCGACCAAGCGCGGCGACATCACCGAGTCCGGACGGATCTGGCATTACGGCGACGTCCGCCGATCGATCTCGACGGGCGCGCTGTTCAACGGAATCCTCTTCTACTCGGACTTCAGCGGGTTCCTGCACGCGCTGGACGCCAAGACCGGCAAGCAGCTCTGGAAGCACGACATGTTTGCCGCCATCTGGGGATCGCCGATGGTCATCGACGGCAAGGTGTACCTCGGCGACGAGGACGGCGACATCACCGTGCTCAACGCCGACCGCACGATGAAGGTGATCGTCGAGAACAACATGGGCAGCTCGGTCTACTCGACGCCCGTGCCGGCCAATGGCACGCTGTTCATCATGAACCGGAATCAGCTCTTCGCCCTCACGGAGTCGACGACAACGAACGGCAAGAACTGATCCGCCTTCCCGCTCGTCGCCTAGGAACCTCGCGCATATGCACAAGTCGGCTCAAGGTGTCTCTGACCTGTGTCGGTCTCGTCTGCTTCAGCGGAATCGCCGCCGCGCAGCACTGGCCCGCGTTCCGCGGACCGGATTCGAGCGGGGTCGCACAGCCGCCCTCGCGTCCACCGGTGACGTGGGACGTCGCCGGGTCGAAGAACGTCGCGTGGAAGATCGCGATACCCGGCCTGGCGCATTCGAGCCCGATCGTGTTCGGCGACCGGATTTTCGTCACCACCGCGGTGGCGTCGAGCGGCGCATCCGCGATCAAGACCGGCGACGCGAGCAAGTCGGGCATCGACGCGGCGCCGGACATGGTCAGCCACACCTGGCGTCTGCTCGCCATCGACAAGGCCAGCGGGAAGATTCTCTGGAACCGCGAAGTCCACAAAGGGCGTGCCGCGGATGAAGCGCCACGTCAAGGCCAGCCACGCCTCGTCCACGCCGGCGACCGACGGCCGCAGCATCGTGGCGCTGCTCGGCACTGAAGGGCTCTTCTGCTTCGACATGAGCGGGACGCTGCGCTGGCGGCAGGACCTCGGCGTCATGGACGTCGGGCTGGTCGACGATCCGAGCTACCAGTGGGGACCGGCCAGCTCTCCGGTCATCTTCGAGAACCTCGTCATCGTCCAGAACGATCGCCACAAGGAGTCGTTCGTCGCCGCCTACGACATCGCCACGGGCAAGGAAGTGTGGCGGACCGCGCACGACGAGTATCCGTCCTGGGCGACGCCCGCGATCGTGCGCCGCGGCGGCCGCACCGAGGTCGTGACCAACTCCGGAAAATTCATCCGCGGCTTCGATCCGAAGTCCGGCCGCGAGCTGTGGCGCATTTCCGACAACCTCACGCAGGTGAAGGTGCCCACCCCGGTCGTCGCGGGCGACCTCGTGATCGTCACCGGAGGTTATCCGCCGGGCGGCCGGCCGATTTACGCGATTCGCCCGGGCGGATCCGGAGAGATCGATGCGTCGAAGGCGTTCGCGTGGCGGACGGATCGCGGCGCCCCCTATACAGGAACGCCGCTGGTCTACGACGGCATCGTCTACGCGTGCACCGACAACGGCATTCTCGGCGCCTACGATGCGGCAACGGGCGCGCGGATCTATCAGCAGCGCGTCAGTCCATCCGCGGCGGCTTTCAGCGCCTCGCCGGTTGCGGCCGACGGCAAGATCTATCTCGCGAGCGAAGAGGGTGACGTGTACGTCGTTCGCGCCGGGCGCACGTTCGAGCTGCTGGCGACCAATCCGTTCGGCGAGCCGCTGATGGCCACGCCGGCGATTTCCGGAAACATGCTGATCGTCCGGACCATCGGTCAGCTCATAGGGATTCGGTCGTGAGGCGCCGCATCGCCGCGCACGCCGTCACCATCCTGTGCCTCGCGGCGGCTGTTGCGGCGCAGGGGGCGGGACAGGCTCCGCGCGCGCAGCACGAATCTTCGCCCGCCGACAGGTGGGCGCAGTTCCGGGGATCGCCGTCGCTCACCGGCGTGTCGGATGCGAAGCTGCCCGCCACGCTGAAAGTGCTGTGGACCTACGAGGCCGGCGACGCGATCGATTCTTCCGCGGCGATCGCCGACGGCGTCGTCTACGTGGGCTCGGCAACCGGCGAGCTGCACGCCATCAACCTGGCGGACGGCAAGCCGAAGTGGAAGTACAAGGCGGCCGAGGAAGGCATCGGCGAGTCGTCGCCGGCGGTCGCCGGCGGACTTGTTTACGTCGGCGATCTCGCCGGCGTGCTGCACGCGGTCGACGTCGCGAGCGGCAAGGCGGTGTGGACGTTCAAGACCGGCACGGAGATCAAGTCTTCGCCCGTGGTCGCCGGCGATCGCGTGCTGATCGGCTCGTACGACGCGCATCTCTACGCACTCGGCGCGAAAGACGGCAAGCTCGCCTGGAAGCTTCGCACCGAAGGCTACGTGCACGCGACGCCTTCGGTGGTGGACGGCGTCGCATACATCGCCGGATGCGACGAGATCCTCAGAGGCATCAGGGTCAGCGACGGCAAGGAAATCCTCGAGCTTTCGTCAGGCGCCTACACGGGGGCGTCGCCGGTCGTCTCCGACGGCCGGGCGTATTACGGCACCTACGAGAACGAGGTGCTCGGCGTCGATCTGAAGGCGAAGAAGATCGTCTGGAAGTACAAGCACCCCGACCGCAACTTTCCGTTCTATTCGTCGGCCGCGCTCAGCGGCGACCGCCTCGTCGTCGGCGGCCGCGACAAGATGGTGCACGCGATTCAGAAGGACAGCGGCAAGGCGCTGTGGACGTTCATGACGCGCGCCCGGGTGGATTCGTCGCCGGTGATCGCCGGTGGCCGCGTTTACATCGGCGGCAGCGACGGGAAGCTCTACGTGCTCGATCTGGCGACTGGCAAGAGCGTCTTCGAGTTCGAGGCTGGTGGACCGCTCTCGGCGTCCCCGGCGGTTGCGGCCGGTCGGCTTGTGATCGGTTCTCAGGACGGAAAGTTATTCTGCCTCGGGTAGACCTAGCGCTGGGCACTGGGCGTTGGGCGCTCGCGGCAACGATCGCTGCAAACTCGGTCAGAAAGCGTGACAACGGACGCCCAGTCGAGCGCGGCGCGCTCGAGTTGACCTGCACGGCGATCGACGTCTTCAGCTCCGGAAAGTACATCATGTCGGTCTGATAGCCGGGCATGAAGCCACTGTGGCCGTAGGTCGTCCCCTGCGGCGTCGGCCTGATGATCACGCCAAGGCCGTACTTCGTCTCGGGCCCGAGCTTCGCGGGCACACCGTTCAGCAGATCGTCCATCAGCGCCGAATCGATCACTTTCCCTTCGTAGAGCAGCTTCGCCCAGCGGGCGAGGTCGGTCGCCGTCACCGCCAGGCCGCCGCCGGTCCACTCGAACTGCGGATTGATCGCGAACTTGCCGTCCTTGATCATCTCGTCGGTGCCGCCGAACGGATTGTTCGGCCCGGCATACCCTTGCACGAGCCCCGGCACAGTGCGGCCTCGACGGGCACGGTGTCCTTGAGACGATGTGGGACGAGAATCTGCTGGCGCAGCCGCTGGTAGTACGGCGCGCCCCCGGTCTTCTCGATGATCATGCCGAGGACGATGTAGTTCGTGTCGGAGTATTCCCATCCTTCCCCAGGCGCGAAGGGCGGCTGGGCGTCGAAGAGATACGCGAGGCGGTCGGCTGGCGTCCACACCTTGTCGGGATTCGCGGTCAGGTCCGCGGTGAATTTCGGGTTCAGCTCGTAGCGCACCAGCCCGCTGGTGTGCGTCATCAGCTGGCGCACGGTGATGCCGTCGGCATTCGGCAGCCGCTTGAACCACGGCTCGGCGCCGAGGTATTTCGAGATCGGATCGTCGAGTCCGATCTTCTTCTCGTGCACGAGCTGCAGCGCGACGGCCGAGACGTAGGTCTTCCCGACGCTCCCGAGCAGCAGCCGATCGGTCGGCTTCATCGGCGTGCCGGCGGTTCGATCGGAGACGCCGACTGCCAGTGCGATCTGCGTGCCGTCCGCGAGCACGATCCCCGCCGTGCCGCCCGGGAACGATCCGGCCTTGTGCAGTTCTTCGAACTTCGCCTGGAGCTGGTCGCGGAGAGATTGGGCCGCGGGCTGCGGTTGCTGTGCGGCGGTCTGCGCGATGAAGAGCAGCGACAGCCAGAGCACTGGCTTAGCGAGCGTCATGGCGCAGATCTTACTCGTAACGACTGCGCCCCCCCTTATCGCGGCATGAGATCGCCGATCGCCGGAGCCGGGCTATCGGCTCGGCGCTCCGACCCTTCGACAAGCTCAGGGTCGTCCCGAGCCCAGTCGAGGGACGACTTCGCGGCGCGGAAAAACGGCTCCTCCGCGATTGGCTTAGATGCCGGCTCCGCCGTCACGATGGCGACTCATCACAAGCCACGAATCTCGAACCATTCATCGTGACAGACATGTGCCCTCACGACGTCGGCCCGGCCGCTCACTGAACACAGGAGATCGGCATCCCAGGCATTCTCCATCACGAGCGTGACCAATTCCACGAGTTGCGTCCGTTCCTCCGGCTCAAAGCGGTGCCCCGGCGCCTTTTCAATCGATCGGCGTTCCTGGCGGGCGCCCCGCCATGCGTAAAACGTGGGCCAGTCTTCTCCCGACGGCCAGATACCCCATTCGCGTATCCACACCAGACACTCATCCCAGGCGCCGAGCCACCTCACGAGTTCTTCGGCGGACGCGTGCTCCGAACCTGAGCGAGAGCCGTGAGCATACACAGCGTCGGACTTTGACTGGAGATTGGGCAGCTCAACGGAAAAGTCCGCGCCCGTGATCAGTCCTCGTTCCCTGGCCCAATCGCAGATCTCGTTGATTTCAAGAAACTCCATGGTTCCTCATGAGGCCTTCTTCGACTGAAAGCGGTTCGCGTCTGTAAATTCCGCACTCCCGGCGGAGTCGGGCTGTCGGATCGGACCGCCGTTTGAGCGGCGCGATGATCGACAGCTCTAAAACGGCCCCGGGGCGTCAGGTTGCGGCGGAGGCGCCGATTCGTCTCAGGCATCCGCACAACCCCACCGCCCAACCGATTGTTCGCCGGCTTTCGGAGAACCCGAGTCCGCCTTCGCTCGCGCTCGATACAGGCGAGCTACGGCGAGACCTCGCCGTAGCCTTCGGCGAAGGCGGGCCGAAGCCGGCGTCGTGAGCGGATAGCGTAGGAGGCGTTTTGCCGCGCCGCGAAGTCGTCCCTCGACTACGCTCGGGACGACCCTGAGCTTGTCGAAGGGTCGGCGGGCCGAGTCCGCCTTCGCTCGCGTTCGATTCCGCGCGAGCTCCGGCGAGACCTCGCCGTAGCCTTGGCGAAGGAGGGCCGATAGCCCGCCTCCGCCGTCCTGTGGTCACTCCGCCGCGTCGGAAAGCAGAATTCGATAGCGCAGACTCGCTGCCCCGCCGTGCGCCTCGGATTTGTGAAAACGCTCGACGAGTGTGCCGCCATTCACCTCGATGACACGGCGGGAAGCTAGATTGTCTGCATCGGCGGTTAACTCGATATAGGCCAGGCCCTCGGCTCGGGCCAGCGGCAGCAGCAACTCCAGGGCACGCGTTGCGTATCCGCGCCGACGTTTCCAGGGGACTACTGAGTACCCTACGTGTCCTAAACAGTAGGGCGGCAACGCTGTGGTGCCCGGCTGCCAACGAAAGCCGATGGAACCACAGAATTCTCCATCCCACATCCACAGCGAATACCCAGGCAGCCTTGGAACCGAGGATCCGTCAGGTAACACGATCGCCGGCCCCTTCGCCTCGCGATCAACTTGTTCCCGAACGAAACGCTGCGGATCTTTCTCAATTCGTGCGAGCTCGTCTAGCGTAGCCTGCGGACGCAGGTTGTCCGGCGACCAACCCTCCTGCAGGGCATGCACATAACCGGGAAGATACCGCTCGTCGGGCCAAACAAGATTCATCCTAGTGATGTGGGGCGACTACGACCTGGCACGTTTGAGGATCAACGTATAGACGACCTTGGTCATCAACGTGTTGAACATCGCGGTCGAGGATACCAGCTCCCATCCCTCGGCTCCGGCGCTGGCCAGTTCAGTCTGAAGTGCAGTGCGGTCTTTAGTCTCGAGGACCTTGTATTCCCATTGCTGGCGCATGTAAATCTCCTGATGATCGAGGTCATGGATGTCAAGGTCCAGTGCCGCTGCGAGAGCCTTCTTTGACTGAAGCGAGGCCGAGGCCTCTCCCTCTATGCGCTGTATGGTCCGGAGGTTGAGCCCAGCTGCTATCGCCAGTTCTTCCTGAGACCAGGACTTCTCTCTTCTGGCCTCGAGGACTCGGTCCCGATTGATCTTCATCGATGGTCCTTGACGGTGGTGGTTCACGACTCCACCGTCCGGCATTTGGGTGGAAACCGCTACGGCATTCCGGCGAACGCCGGCCGACGACGATACGACAGTTATACGACAGATGGGTTTTGACCCGGAATTAGACCGCGGTATTCTCCTACGCCGCGCCCTCGCGGCTCACGAGCATCATCGTGATGTCGTCGGATTGCCGGGCGGTGCCGCGGAAGCGCACGACGGCCGCGATAATCGCGTCGAGCGCGCCCGCGGGCTCGGATGGTCCGGGCCCGCCGATGGCGGCCTCGAGCCGCTCGTCACCGAACTGCTCACCGGCCCTGTTCTCGGCCTCAGTGACGCCGTCGGTGTAGAGCAGCAGCCGCGAGCCAGCGCGCAACTCGGCGGACGCCTCAGGGAACGGCATGCCGTCGATCATCCCGAGCACGACGGCTGTGGCATCCAGCGGCCGGCGTCCGTCCCTGTCGTACAGATACGGCGGATTGTGTCCGGCGTTGACGTAGATCAGCCGGCCGGTGGCAAGGTCGATCTCGCCATAGAAGCACGTGATCATCCGGTTGTCGGGCGTATTGGCGACCAGGTGCGTGTTCAGCGCCGTCATGAGCGCCGTGCCACGGAGACCGGCCGAGAGCAGGCTGCGCAGGCTGCCGCGCAGCAGCGTCATCAGCAGGGCGGCCGGCAAGCCCTTGCCCGCCACGTCGGCCACGACGAAGGCCAGCCGCCCGTCGCCGAGATCGATCACGTCGTAGTAGTCGCCACCCACCTCGGCCGCCGGCTGCATGCGGGCGTGAATCGACACAGGTCCGTGGCGCGACGCTTCGGCGGCCACGAGCGAAGTCTGGATCTCGCGCGCGGTCTCGAGGTCGGCGCGCATCTTGACGCCTTCACGGAAGATCTCGGCGACGATCAGCAGCGCCAGGCCGGCCAGCACCACGGAGGCACGGGGCGCGAACACCGCGTGGAACGAGATCTGCGCGCTCGACAGGCCGTCGGCAACGGCCCGCTGCCCCAGATACTGGAGTGCTGCCCAGGCCAGTTCGCCAGTCACCAGCGCGAGGCCGATGAAGCGCAGGCGCCGGGCGTTCTCGTCCAGGAATGGCCGGCCTTCGACCAGCCGGCGGAAGATCCGCCGCAGCTGGTGCAGGATCACCAGGATGACGCTCATCACACCGGTCACGCCCGCAACCGTCAGGACGACAGAGGCTGCCGGCGGGCTGGTGATCGTCAGGTTGCCGCGAGCGTCCTCGATTCGGGCATCCACCGCCGTGCCGCCGGCCCGTTGTATCCGATACGCCGATTGATCGATCTCGAAGCGCACCGGCAGGCTGAGACTGACGCTGCCGGTGTTAGTCGGCCACGCCACGACGGCCACGGCGGCGACCACCGACAGTACGGCAGCCAGGCAGGCCAGGTAGAAGGCGACGTCGAGCAGCACCTTGAAGAACGACGACAGGGAACGCCGGCCCAGGAGGTTCATCGCGAATTGATCACAGCTTCGAAATCAGATAGGCGATCCCGATCACGATCGCCGCGAGGACAATCAGGATCGTCTCGACCCGGCGCAGCTGACTCTCACCTATCTTCATCGGCCACCTCACGCAACTCCGCCTGCTGCTCCATGATCGTCTGCTCGGGGAGCGTTTCCCATGGCGGGCGGTAGGACTGGCGGACCATCTCGATCAGCGCGAGCGTGATCGCGACGACCACGGGGCCGAGGACGAGCCCGAGGACGCCGAACACTTCCAGGCCGCCCAGCACCGCGAAGAACACGAGCAGCTCGTGCAGCTTCGCGCGCTGGCCGACCAGCCGCGGTGAGAGGACATTGTCGATCGCGCCGATGACGAGCACGCCCCAGCCGACCAGCACGATCGCCTTGACGAAGTGGCCGGTGACCGCAAGGTAAATCGCCGCCGGCGCCCAGACGAGGAACGCGCCGGCCATCGGGATCATGCACAGGAAGAACATGACGACGCCCCAGAGCAGCGCCGAGGGAAGCCCGAGGATCGAGAAGATGAAGGTGCCGAGGGTTCCCTGGATCGCGGCAATCACCAGGACGCCGTTGACGGTCGCCGCGATCACCTCGCGCGTCCGGAGCGCGATGTCGTGGGCCTGCACGCGCTCGATTGGCAGCATCCGGTAGGCCGCCTGCTTGATCCGTTCGCCGTCGCGGAAGAAGTAGAACAGCGTGAAGACGACGAGCACGACCTGCACGATGGCGCCGACGGCGCCGCCGACCACGACCAGCGTGCTGCTCGCCAGCAACGAGCCCCAGGTCTGCATGCGCTCGATGACGAACTTCTGCGCCGCTTCGCGATCGAGATGGACGTACTGGCCGACCCAGTCCATCGCCCAGGCGAGCCGCGGCCATGACGCCAGCGAAAATTCGTTCATGCCCGCCTGCAGCCGCGTCGCGGCGCCGGTCAGCTCGCGAACGACCGCCACGGTAATGAACGTGACCGGCAGCAGGATGAACACGATGACGAGCAGCGTCGACGCCGCCGCCGCGAGCGACGGCCGGCCCAGGCGCGCGCGGACGCGCCGGTGCATCGGATAGAAGACCACCGCCAGCACCGTCGCCCACAGCAGGACGTTGAAGAACGGCTGCAGCATCTGCCAGCACACGTACAGCGCGATGGCAAGGACGACGAGGAGCGCGACGAAGCCGGCCATGCGGATCTACTTTTGGACGCGGTCTCCACGAGCGCATCGTACAGGATCTGAATCGCCGGCCCTATCGCGTCGACCGGCACGAACTCGGCGTCGCCGTGCATCGACGCCAGCGCGTTCGCCGGCAGGATCGCCGGCGTGAAGCCGTAGCTCTTGACCCCCAACGACCTGAACGAGTTCGCATCGGTTCCATAGGGCACGATCATCGGCGAGACGATCGCGTCGGGATGCCGCTTCTTCACCGCGGCCTCGAGCGCCCGATAGAACGGCGACTCCTGGGTCGTCACGATCGGGTCGGGCGACTCGTAACTCACCTCGACTTTGATCTGCGGATCGCCGAGACGCTTTGCGATCTCATCGAGCCACTGCTGCTTCGACGTACCCGGCAGCACCCGGCAGTCGAGCGTGGCCTCCGCGATTGACGGAATGACGTTGACCTTCGGCGGCTCGCCGACGCCCGAGCGAAGGCTGGTCACCGAAATCGTCGAGTGCTGGATCGCGTTGTTGAATTTGTTGTCCGGCAACGTGCCGACCCGCGCTTTGAACGTCTCCACGACGCTGAACGACGAGGACGGCAGCGGCTGCGACAGCATCCGCGCCAGCGCTTTGACCAGGCGGTCGTTCGGATTCCGATCGTGCGGCTGCGATCCGTGTCCGGCGGTGCCCTCCGCGGTCAGCTGCAGCCAGAGGATCTTCTTCTCGGCCACCGAGATGCCGAACACGAGCTTGCCCGGCGCGAACAGGTCGCGGGTGCCGAAGCCGCCCTCGTCGAGGATGTATTCCGGCTCGAACTCCTTGTAGTGGTTGTCGCGCATCCACAGCGCGCCGAGCTCGCCGCCGATCTCCTCGTCGGGCACCGCCATCAGAATGATGTCGCGATCGAGCGGCACGCGCGTGCGTTTCAGCGCGATGAACGCGTACAGCTGAATGACGCCCGGTCCCTTCATGTCCATGGCGCCGCGGCCCCAGATCGCCCCGTCGGCGATCTCGCCGCCGAACGGATCGCGCTTCCACCGGCGTCTTGTCGGCAGGCACGACGTCCATGTGATGGAGCAGAACGATCGGCTTCGCCGCGCCCGTACCCCGAAGGCGCGCGAGCAGGATCGAGCGGCCCTGCCCTGATTCGAACCGCTTCACATCGATGCCTTCGCGCTGAAGGATGCCCTGGAGCAGGTCGGCGGCTGCGGTCACGTTCCCCGGCGGCACGGACGTGTCGATCCGGATGTAGCTTTGCAGGGTCTTGACGGCTTCGCCCTCGATCGCCTTCCAGTCGGGCGTCTGCGCAGAGGCAAGCGCCGGCAACAGAAACCCCGCCAGAACAGCAGTCACCAAACGCATGTGCGCTCCTTGCAGTCGACAAGCTGCAGGCGAGATGTTACAAGAGGCGCTGGAGAACCGCCATGCGACGTGCTGCGTGTCTTTCGTTCGTTGCTGCTCTCCTCGTACCATTCGCCGAGCCTCCGGTGAGCAGCGCTCAGCGCCCAGGCCCCGTCGCCGAGGCACGGCCGCAGACCCGACCAAGCCCTACCTCGATGCGGCGATCGAGGCCGGAAAATGGATCCGCGGGTCGGCCGTGAAGACTCCGGCAGGCCTCGCCTGGCCGGCCGATCCGGCAGATCCTGACAGCGCCAACACCGCCCTATACAGCGGCTCCCCAGGTGTCGTTCTGTTCCTGCTCGAACTGCACCACGCGACCGGGAACGGCGAATATCTGAAGGAAGCCAGGCTTGGCGCCGACGAGTTGATAGCGGGGCTTCCAAAAGAGACGGAGGCTGGTCTCTACACCGGCGCAAGTGGAATCGGGTTCGCGCTGGGCGAGATCTACCGGGCGACGAACGACACGAAATATCGGGATGCGGTGCGCGCGATTGTCCGCATGCTGAACGATCGCGCGAAGCCGGCCGGCGCGGGCGTGCAGTGGAACGACGTCACCGACATCATCGGCGGATCCGCCGGCATCGGGCTGTTCCTTCTCTATGCGCACGAGACCGTCGGCGACGATGCGGCGCGAGCGCTGGCGGTCAGGGCCGCCGATCGCTTGATCGAGCTTGGACAGCCGGAACACGGCGGGCTCTTCTGGGCGATGGATCCGAAGTTTCCCCGGAAGATGCCGAACTTCTCGCACGGCACCGCCGGCATCGCGTATTTCCTGACGGCGGTGTACGACGCGACTCGCGAGAAGAAGTACCTCGACGCGGCGCTCGCCGGCGCGCGCTATCTGCAGGCCATCGCAAAGACCGAAGGGGACATCTGCCTGATCCCGCACAACCAGCCAGACGGTCTCGACCTCTACTACCTTGGCTGGTGCCACGGCCCGACCGGCACCGCGCGGCTCTGGTATCGCCTCGCGAAATCGACCGGCGATGCGAGCTGGATGGAATGGGTCGGGAAATCCGCGCGCGCGATCGCACGAAGCGGCATCCCCGAAACGCGGACGCCGGGATTCTGGAACAACGTCAGCCAGTGCTGCGGATCGGCCGGCGTGGCGCAGTTCTTTCTCGATCTCTCCGGCGTCACGAAGGATGCGCAATATCTCGATTTCTCGAAGCGCATGACCGCGGATCTGCTCGCGCGCGCCACGCGCGACGAGAAGGGGCTGCGCTGGGTGCAGGCGGAGCACCGGGTCCGCCCCGAACTGCTCGTCGCGCAGACGGGTTACATGCAGGGCGCGGCGGGCATCGGCATGTGGCTGCTGCGCCTGGACGCGGCGGAGCGCGGCAAGACGCCGTTTGTGAGGTTCCCGGACACGCCGTTCTGATCCGCGGATTCCCACGGATCGACGAGACGCGGATTCTACGGTTCGACGGGACGCGGATTAACGCGGATTCAAGGCTACGGAACGCGGATCTACGCGGATTTCACGGCATGGACGAAACGCGGATCTACGCGGATTCCACGGCATGGACGAAAACGCGGACCTCCGGGGGTCAACAGGATGGACGAAACGCGGATCTACGCGGATTCCGTAGGGCGACGGGGCGCGAGAATAAGCGGCTCCACAGCGATTGACGCGTATCGATAGGGACTAGCAGCCCGTGGTGAAAGTGTGAATGTAACTGGTTTAGCGCGTGCCACAAGATCTGCCAGTTGTCAGCTCCAACCCAATGTTCTGCGGCGGCGCGGCAGTTCCGAGCGATGGGTTACGCCGGGCCACCCGACGGTTTCTGGGTGGACCCGTCTGGCCACGCGCAGATACAGACGCGGTTACCCGCGCGGTCGGCGAGCGTCCAGGACGATGGTGCATGGGACTCGTCAACGATGCGGCCGCCCGCAGCGAGTGCCGCCTCGAGGCGCGCCGTGACGTGCTCGCGCGCGACCGAGACATCGAGATGCATCGCGTGCCGCAACGGCTTGGCCTCGTCGAGCTCCTGCATCCAGACCGTCGATCCGTGTCCAAGGGGGTCCACCGCATTATCGTCAGCCATCGGCACGTACCCGAGCACGGCGCGCCAGAAGTCGAGGTCAATCGCATCGCGCTTCGCCGCGATCGCGAGCTGCACCTCCTGGACGGCCGCGCGATCCGCGGCCGCACCGTGCGACCGCGCGACGGCCGACACGGTCCGCGCGAGCTCGACGTGTCGCGGCTCGAGTTGCCAGAGGTCGCGACTCAGCCGAACAGTGAGGCTGGCATCGGCCACCGTGAGCAGCACCCCCGAGCCCTCGAGACCTGGAGCCTTCGCAACTGCCTCGGCCAGGCGCGCCGCTTCGCCCAGCGATCGGACCCGGAAGACGGCCGTCGCGCCGCCGTGCAGTACGACCCAGTCATCGACACCTGTGGCGGCGCGGAAATCCTGCCAGCCTTGCTCGCTCATGCTCGCACCCTGACTGCGCGGTATCCAATCGCGTCTGAATTAGGGATCGACACGATCGATCCCGCGTCCTACACTGTCGCCGATGGCGATGGGCAAACGAAAGCGGCGCGCGAAGCAAGCGTCGAATGTGGGTCGCCACCCAGGACCTGCCACGCACGGCCGCGCATCCGTTCTACACGCGGCTGAATCAGATCCTTGACACACACGACTTCGACGGACATGTCGAAGGACTCAGCGAGCGCTTCTACGCGCACGAGGGCCGGCCCGATCTCGCGCACGCGTCGCCTGATCGATGCTGAAACGCATCAGGCCGTGTTCACGTGATGCTCCAGCGGCTGGCCGACGCCGGCTTGGTCAAAGGCAAGACGGCTAGTCGTCCGCGTTCGGTAGTTTAGTCGTCGAGAAAATCCACGAGAATCCGCGTCCCGTTGGTTGAAGAAGATCCGCGAGAATCCGCGTTTCGTTAGTTCAAGAAGATCCGCGAGGATCCGCGTTCCGTTAGTTGAAAAGATCCGCGAGAATCCGCGTTCCGTTAGTTGAAAGATCCGCGAGGATCCGCGTTCCGTTATGTCGTGAGAGAGAATCCGCGAGGATCCGCGTCCCGTTGAAGATCCGCGCGAATCCGCGTCTTCGTGAGTGAGTGGCCCGTTACTCCGACACGGCGTCGCGTTTGGGTTCGGGCAGCCAGAAACTGGCGATGAATCCTATGAGGTACACCGCCGTCCCGACGGCGGCCGCCATCATCGCGACTTTCATCGGCGCGTGCGCTCGATCCGACGTCACCGCAAGCGTCGCCGTCACCCACGCGAACGACGTGCCGATCATGCGGCCGCCGATGTTGGCGGCGAAGCTCTCGCCGGTGCCGCGCAGGTGCACCGGATAGACCAGCGGGAGATAGTTGCCCCAAAAACTGAACTGCGCAACGGTGACCAGCCCGGCGAAGAACATGCCGACGTACAGCCATTGCAGATCCCTGGTGGCCAGCACGCCGAACACGATCGGCATGACGATCAGCCCCGGCACCTGGAACAGGCGGATCAATCGTCTCCGGCTGAGAATGATGGGGGCAAGCATCGCCAGGAGGAAGCGGCCGACGAGGCCGCCGACTTCCTGCACCTTCGTGACGCTGGCCGCGGTCTGCTGCTCGTAGCCGCGCGCCTGCGGCGGCGGCATGCCCTGAACCGCCTCACGCACTTCCGGCAGTCCGGGCACGATCTGCGGCACCTGCTGGATCGCGCCGAACGCCGCCCCGTACGACATCGCAAACATCAGCGTCGTGACGATCGTGGTTTGCCGGAACTCGGGCGAGAACAGCGCGGCGATGCTCGGCCGCTTGAGCGTGCCCGCGCGTTTCTTTTCAGCCCAGATCGGCGACTCCGGCAGGAACGGACGAATGAAGATGAGCGGGATCGCGGGGATGACGCCGGACATCAGCGTATACCGCCACGGCGCGTGCGCATTCTGGACGGTGAACCCGAACAAGTCGATCGCGGGAAGGCCCGCGGCATGGCTCACCGCGAAGCCGTTCACAAATGCCACCAGCAGGCCGCCGACAGACGAGAAGGCCTGCGTGTATCCCAGCACCTTCTCGCGGCGCTTCGGATCCGGAAACAGCTCGGCGAGCCAGGCGACCGCGGCGACGAACTCGACACACACGCCGACGAACACGAAGCAGCGCAGCACCAGCAGCATCTCGAGCGACGTGGCGAAGCCGGAGGCGAATGCCGCCAGCGCATAGATCAGGATGCTGTAAGTGAGGACGCGCCGCCGGCCCAGGCGATCGGTGAGATAGCCGCCGATCAGGCCGAAGATGCCGCCCGCGAACGCGGGAATGTAGAACAGCCGGCCGACCCACATCTGGTACTCGGGCGATCCGGGCGCCGCACCGAGAAGCTCGAGCACTGCCGGACGCACGATCAACGGCAGCACGAGGATTTCGTAGATGTCGAACGCAAACCCAATCGCCGCAATGATGCAGATCAGCCACTGGGTCGGCGTCAGTCGGGTCGGAGCGCTCGTTTGCATGCGGAGGTTACGTGTGCGGCGGTGATAAAGTTTACTTCAGATGGTGCCATTCGACTTCCAGCCACGCACGCGCGTGGTTTTCGGCCAGGGTACATTCGAGCGTCTGGGCCATCTCGCACGCGATCTCGGCATGAGGCGCGTGCTGCTCGTCGCCGATCCCGGCCTCGTCGCCGCCGGATACGTCACCCAGGCGGTCCGCCTTCTCGAGGCCGCTTCCATCGACGCCGACACCTTCACCGAGTTCGGCCCGAACCCTGACAGCAACATGGCGGAAACGGGGCGCCAGCACGCCGCCACCTTCGAGCCGGACTCGATCGTCGGCCTCGGCGGCGGCAGCTCGCTCGATTGCGCCAAGGCGATCAACTTCCTGCTGAGCAACGGCGGCACGATGGCCGATTACCGCGGCTACGGCAAGGCGACCGAGCCGCTGCTGCCGATGATCGGTGTGCCGACGACGGCAGGAACAGGAAGCGAGGCGCAAAGCTACGCGGTCATCTCGGACGCGGAGACGCACGTGAAGATGGCCTGCGGCGATCCGTCCGCTGCCGTGAAGATCGCGATCCTCGACCCCAACCTCACGCTCACCGCGCCGCGCCACGTCACCGCGATGGCCGGCTACGACGCCATCTCGCACGCCGTGGAGACGACGGTGACGACGCGACGGACGGCGATGTCGGATACGTTCTCGCATCAGGCCTGGTATCTGCTGCGCGATGGGTTCGAGCGCGTGCTGCTGCACCCGGCCGACGTCGAGGCGCGCTCGGCGATGCTGATCGGCGCGCACCTCGCCGGCGCGGCGATCGAGCAGTCGATGCTCGGCGCGGCGCATGCGTGCGCGAATCCGCTGACGGCGCGCTACAACCTCGCGCACGGCCTCGCGCTCGCCCTCCTGCTGCCGCATGTCGTCCGCTGGAACGGCGACATCGCCAACGCGCGCTATGCGACGCTGCTCGGCTCCCCCCGCCGCCGCGTTCGCGACGAGGACGCCGCCGAAGCGCTCGCGCGGCGGCTCGAGGATCTCGCCGGCGCTGCCGGCCTGTCCGTGACCTTGCGCGACAGCGGCGTCGCCGAGGAGGCGCTGCCGGATCTCGCCGCCGACGCGGCGAAACAGTGGACCGGCACGTTCAACCCGCGGCCGTTCGATGCGGCTGGCGCGCTCGAGATCTACAAGGCGGCGTACGCTCAGGGTCAACTCCCAACTCCTCGAACACTCCGGACGCCCGAACGGACGCCCGAATCCCAACGTCCAATCGCGGAGCACTTGAGATCTTGAGGCGTTGGGAGTCGGCGAGTCCGTTTCGGGATTTGTTGCGGAGTTGGAAGTTGGGAGTTGACGTCAGCGATATCTGAGCCACCGTCTCCGCCGATCGGTGGCTTGGTCATCAGCGACACCACCACCATCAGCCCGCACGAAATCAGCGTCATCGGCACGACCGGCGTGAGGCCGAACCAGGTCAGCGCGCCGGGAGTCCGCGCCGTGTAGATCACCGCGGCCGCGACCCAGAGCGCGACGGCGCACGCGCCCCACTTGGTGCTCCGCTTCCAGAACAGCGCCGCGAACAGCAGCGGCGACAGGGCCGAGTAGCCCGAGAACGCGTACTGCACGGCGAGATCGAAGATCCCCTGCGGCGCGCGGAGCGCGATCAGGTAGGCCAGCACGGTCAGGATCACCACGAAGAGCCGGCCGGTGTGGACCTGCACCGCCTCGCCGAACCGCGCCTTCCCGCCGTAGTACGCGAACACGTCCTCGGTGAACATCGTCGACAGCGCGAGAATCTGCGAGTCGCTGGCCATGACGGCCGCCATGATCCCGGCGCCGAGTATCCCCGCGAGCCATAGCGGCGCGTACTGCTCCAGCATGATCGGCACCACGTCGTCTCCCGCGGCGCGGCGGCGGAGCGCGGCGCGATCGTCGGCCGGCATCGTCGACGGCGCGGCCGCCAGCTCGTGGCGCGCCTCGAGCTTCTGTTCGATCCTGGGCACGCCCGTCATCGCATTCGCCGCGACGCCCAGGAACACGCACGGCAACCAGATCGCGAGGATGCAGATCGGATAGAAAATGACCGTGCGCCTGAACTGCTCCATCCGCCGCGCGGTGAGGCAGAAGATCGTGATGTGCGGGAACGCGATCGTCGACAGCGGGATGAACGTATAGCTGAAGAAATACCAGGGCGAGATCCGCTCGCGCGTCAGCAGCGGCGCCGTTTCAGGAGATGCGAGGAGCGACTGCATGGCGGCCGGAAAGCCGCCCATGCCGCGGGCGATGACGATCAGCGCGATCGCTCCGAACGACAGGAACAGGATGGTCTGGAACGTGTTGACCCACGCGGTGCCGCGCATGCCGCCGAAGAAGACGTAGCTCATGACGACGAGCGCGACGACCGCGCCGCCGAGCCAGTAAGGGACGAAGCCGCCGCTAATCGCGCGGAGCGCGGTGCCGCCGCCCATGACGCCGATGATGATGTACGGCACCAGCAGGGCGGCTTGCAGCGCGAAGATCAGCGTCCCGATGTGCCCGCACTCCCACCGGTCGCGGAACATCTGCACCGGCGTCATGAACCCGTGACGCTTGCCGAGCGCCCACATCCGCGTGCCGACGAAGAACAACGTCAGCGGGATCACGAACGCGGACGCGGAAGCCATCAGCCCGAAGGTGACGATGCCGTTCGAGAACGCGTGCCCTGCCGATCCGAGGATCGTAAAGGCCGTCATGTTGGTGCCGAAGAGCGACAGCAGGAACACGCTCGGCCCGAGCGAGCGGCCGGCGAGAAAGTAGTCCTCGGGGCTCGACGCGGCGCCCGGCCGGCGGAACGCGAAGATGCCGATGTACAGAACTATCGCGAGATAGCAGAAGACGATGACCGCGGGAATCAACGGCGCGAGTCCTCGAGGTGGGCCGGCCCTGGCGACTCGCTGCGCTCGCTCAGGACAGGCCAGGCGAACCGCGTCAGCAGCCACATGAGCGCGGCGGCCGCGACGCAGAACGCGGCGTGGTAAGCGAGGCCAATCGGAAGAAAACCAAAGATCAGCGGATGTGCGGTGCGCCAGTTCCAGACGTCCTGGTGCAGCGCGTAGAGCGCCACCACCGCCACGGTCAGCAGGATTCGAGAGAGCATCGGTATAGGTAGAATACTCTGATGTCCTTTCGCACTTTTATCCTGCTCTTCTGTCTCTTGGTACCACCCTTCGTCACTACAGCCGGCGCGCAGACGACGGCAACAATCAGCGGAACCGTGCACGACGCGAATGGCGGCGCTCTGCCAGGCGTGCTGGTGACGGCCACCAACACGGATACGAGGTTGGTCCGGACCTCGGTGACCGGCGCCGAAGGCCGCTACGTGATCGCCGCGCTCCCGCCCGGCAACTACGAGCTGCGCGCCGAGCTCGCGGGCTTCAAACCGCACGTCCGCCGCGACCTCGCGCTGACGATTTCCGAGACGCTGGCGCTGAACCTCACACTGCAACTTGGCGATCTGGAGATCGAGGACGTGGTGGTCGGGGTCAGCCCGCTCGTCAACACCGCCAGCTCGGAGCTGAGTTATCTCGTCGGTACGAACACGATCGAGCAGCTGCCGCTGAACGGCCGCAACTACACGGACCTCGCGCTGCTGCAGCCCGGCGTGCTGGCCTTCCCTCATCGCGACGGCGGCTCGGTCGTCGCGCATGGCCTCGGCATCAGCGTGAACGGACAGGATCCGCGATCGAACGTCTACCTGCTGGACGGCACGCTGCAGAACGACTTCACCAACGGTCCGGCCGGAAGCGCGGCGGGAACCGCGCTGGGAATGGACACGATCCGCGAGTTCCGCGTGCAGGCGAATGCCTACAATGCCGAGTTCGGCAGGAATTCCGGCGGCCAGATCAACGTGCTGACGAAATCCGGGACCAACCAGCTCTCGGGCAGCGCATTCGAGTACCACCGCAACGACGCGATGGACGCCCGCAACTTCTTCGACGTCGGCGAGAAGCCGGACTTCCGCCGGAATCAGTTCGGCGGCACCGTGGGCGGCCCGATCTCGACGGACCGCGCGTTCTTCTTCGTCGGCTACGAAGCGCTCATCGAGCGGCTGGGAAGGACGATTTCGACCGTCGTTCCCGACGACAACGCGCGGCTCGGGATCCTGCCGTCCGGCGTCGTCGGCGTGAATCCGGCGGTGGCGCCGTATCTCAGCGAGTTCCCGCGCGCCAACGGGCCCCTGCTCGGGCAGGGACTTGCCGTCTACAACTTCCCGTTCAGCCAGAGGCTCGACGAACACTTCGGGCAGGGACGCCTCGACTACAACTTCTCGCCGAACCGGCAGGTCTTCGCGCGATACACGCTCGACGACACCAACCAGTTCCTGCCGACGGACTATCCGCAGTTCCCGCGCGAGTTCCTGTCGCGCAACCAGTTCTTCACGTCGGAATACCGCCAGGTGTTTTCCGCGAACACGCTGGCGACCGCCAGACTCGGCTTCAGCCGCACGCGCATCGGCCAGAACGTCGAAGCCAACACCTCGCAGCCGCTCGGCGAGTTCGTGCCGGGCCGCGGCATCATGGGCGACATCGACATCGGCGGCCTGCGCCGGTTCGGGCCGCAGAGCTCGGCCAACCTGCGGCTCGTGCAGAACGTGTTCAGCTTCCAGAACGACTGGGTTCATACGAACGGCCGCCATCTGATCAAGGCGGGCGGCCTGGTCGAGCACTACCAGGACAACATGGTGAACCCGACGTTCAGTCTCGGGATCTATGCGTTCCCGAACCTGTCGGCGTTCCTGCGCAACACGCCGAACAACTTCATCGGGCTGACGCCGGAGGCGCAGTTCGATCGCTACTGGCGCTTTACGCTGTTCGGGTTCTACGTCCAGGACGACTTCCAGATCACGCCGAGGCTGACGCTCAACGGCGGGCTGCGCTACGAGTTCGCGACGCTGCCCGCCGACAAGTACGGCCGCGACGTGGCGATGCCCGATCTGACCGCGCCGACGGAGACGATTGGTCCTCTCTACCAGAATCCGACCTATACGAATCTCTCGCCGCGCGGCGGCTTCGCCTGGGACATCTTCGGCGACGGCTCGACCGCGCTTCGCGGAGGCTACGGGCTCTACTTCAACACGAACAACCATCAGAACCTGATCGTCACGGTCACCAATCCGCCGTTCACGCCGCGGCCGGTCATCGTCAACCCGACGTTCCCGAATCCGCCGTTCGATCGCGCGGGAGCGATATCAATCAGGCCGATTCAGTACCGATCTCGACAACCCGCGGCTGCACGTCTACAACGTGAACCTGCAGCGGGAAATCTGGTGGCGCACGGCGGTCACCGTCGGCTATGCCGGGTCGAGAGGCCGCCATCTGCTTCGCAGCAACGACGTGAACACGGCGCTGCCGGTGTTTCAGGCCGACGGCACGCCGTTCATCCCCGCGGGCACGCCGCGGCAGAACCGCAGCTTCTCGACAATCGAGTTGAAGAGCAGCGACGGCGAGTCCTGGTACAACGCCCTGATCCTCGACGTCAGGCGCCGCTGGAGCAACGGGGTTGCGTTCCAGACGTCGTACACGTTCTCCAAGAGCGAAGACACGACGCAGGCGTCGACGTTCTTCTCCGACGCCACCAACGGCACGACGTCGGCGATGCCGGAGTACATCCCCGATTACAACAGGGGACTCTCGGACTTCGACGTGCGCCACAACCTCGTGCTGAACTTCACGTGGGAGCTGCCGTTCGCGAACAGCCTGTCCGGCGTCGCAGCGGCAATCCTCGACGGGTGGAACCTCTCCGGCATCTGGACGGCCCGCAGCGGCCAGCCGCTGACGGTGTTCGTGACGTCGAACCGTTCACGATCGCAATGGAACCCGTCGCGCGGCCCGGGGATCGGCCAGGACCGCCCGAGCTATGCGCCTGGATTCGGTCCGGACAACGCGGTGCTCGGCCGCGTCGATCAGTGGTTCAATCCCGCCGCCTTCGTGCTGCAGCCCGCGGGCACCTTCGGAAACACGGGACGTGGAGATTTCATCGGCCCCGACCTGCGGACGCTCGACCTGTCGCTCTCGAAGCAGACGCGGTTCGGCGCGCTCGGCAGCCAGGGCCGCCTCGAGTTCCGCATCGAAGCGTTCAACATCCTGAATCGCGCCAACTTCGGCGTCCCCGAGCTGCGCGCCTTCGCCGGACAGGCGGACAACGAGGCAACGCTCGCGACTTTCGGTCGTATTTCGAGTACGGTGACGTCATCCCGGCAGATTCAACTCGGGCTGCGCATGACTTTCTAGACCGCGCGTCAGCGCGGCCGCCGGAGCGGAGCGGGGCGATTGGGCCCCCGCGAGCGACGGCGATGGGGGGTCCGGCGGGGCGAAGCCCCCCGGTGGAATGAGGAGCACACATGAACTGGCTTGCGTTCGTAGCGGGGGCGGTGTTGTCGTGGGGCGTGTATGGAGCGATGCTGCACCAGGGACAGGTGAAGCTCGGCAACCCGATGCGCGCGCTGCTGTGCGTCGGCATCGCCTACTTCCTGATCGGCGTGCTCATTCCGGTGATCGTGCTGTTCAGCCAGGGGCAGGGGCTGCGCGGCTTCAATAGCGAGGGCACGACCGGCGCCACCGTCGCCGGCGCGCTGGGTGCGCTCGGCGCGGTGTGCATCATCTTTGCGTTCCGCACCGGCGGCACGCCAACCTACGTCATGCCGCTGGTGTTCGGCGGCGCGCCGCTCGTCAACGTGCTCTACACGATGTACCTGCACCCGCCGAAGGTCGCGCCCAATCCGCTGCTCTACGTGGGCTTCCTCGTCACGGCGATTGGCGCCGGGATGGTGCTGTACTTCAAGCCGCCGGCGAGCTAGTAGTGCAGCCCTTTGGGGGCTGCCAAGCGGGGGCAGGCCTGACCAGCCTCCGCCAAGGCTACGGCGGTCCGCCGGAGCGCTCCGCGCGAAGGCGGAAGGCCGGCGCTACGAACCGCTCTTCCCTATCGCATACAAATGCCCGGCGGTCCGGAGGAAAATCTGGCCGCCGGACACCGCGACCGAGCTGAGCGTGTACTCGTTCATCGCGTTCTCCGCGATCAGCTCGAACTTCGGGCCCGCCGCGAACACCGAGGTCACCCCATCCTCGCTCGTCACGTAGATCTTCCCGTCAGCGAGCACCGGCGACGCGCTGTAGGTGCCAGGCTTGAGGCGCTCCGGTCCATACACCGGCTCGCCGGTCTTCACGTCGAGCGCATAGACGACCCCGGAATCCCCGACGATGTAGAGCAGCTTGCCGTCGCTCACCGGCGTTGGCACGTCGGGACCGCGATCGAACGACCACACCTTGTGGCTCTCGGTGATGTCGCCGCTCCCGCCCGGCTTGATCGCGAGCATCGGCCGCACGCGCGTCGGCGCGATGATCAGGCCGCCGGTGACGAGCGGCGAGGCGATGATGCGATACGCCGGGTTGTTCTCCGGGTTGAGACCGTTCATGCGCCACAGCTCTTTCCCGGTCTCCGGATCGTGGCCGGTGACGACGTCGCCGCCGGTGATGACGATCTCCGTCTGGTTGCCGTGGCGCAGCAGCGCCGGCGTCGTGTAGGAGTCAGGCGACTCGCGGATCGCATTGGTCGGCCGCTCGACGCGCCAGATCGTCTTGCCGCTCTTGCCGTCGATCTTGAGGATGTAGGACGGATCGTCGGTCTTCATCCCGTGCAGCACCTGCACGTAGAGCGAGCCCTGGTGCAGCAGCGGCGAGGACGCGTAGCCCCAGTTCAGGCCGAACGCGCCGTAGTCCTTCTGGATGTCGCGCAGCCAGAGCTCTTCGCCCTTGAAGTCGAACGCCTTCAGGATCCCCGTGCCGGTCATGACCCAGACCGTCGTGCCGTCAGTGACCGGCGACGGCGACGACATGTTCTGCTTCCGCATCATCGTGTTGCCGCCGCTCAGCGGCTTCTTCCACATGACGGTGCCTTTGCCGCGATCGACCGCCCACAGCTCGAGGTCGCCTTCCTTTTCCTGCAGCGCCACGTTGAGGAAGACGTGGTTGTTCCAGATGATCGGCGTCGCACCGGTGCGGCTCGGCATCGCCAGCTTCCACGCGATGTTTTCCTCCGGCGTCCACTTCGTCGGCAGCCCCTTCTCGGCGCTGACGCCGTTGAGCTGCGGGCCTCGCCATTGCGGCCAGTTTTCGGCGGACACGGCAGCAACCGCCACGACGCTGGCCGACAAGGTGCACACAAGTCGATTCATCAGTATTCGCTCCAGACTTCCAGCTATTGACGCTTGCGGACGCAAAAGCGCTTACTTGCCCAACTCGAATGCCGCCAGCGACTTGCGGTCCCTGACGTAGAGCGTGGTGCCGACCAGCGTGGGCACGGTCCACGACCGGTTGGCCAGCACCGATGCTTTCGTGAGCACGTTGAGGCCCTCGCGGGACGGCGCGGCAAGGCCGAGGTTGCCGTCCTCGTCCATGATCACGAGCTTGCGGTCGGCATAGAGAAACGTCGAGCGCGCGAATTCGCGGTTCTGCCAGAGGATGTTGCCGGTCTTCAGATCGATGGCGACGGTGGGACACGGACCGAAGTCGCCGTTCGATCCGATCGCGTAGTCGCCCAGGCGGATGATCGTGCCGATGTGCACGCGCATCCGGTTCTGATACCACTGCTCCTGGACCGTGGTCTTACCGCCGGTCTGTGTGAGCTTCAGGAGCCGGGCGCCGTTGCTGTACGCCGCCGACACGAGCAGGAGATTGCCCTCACCCCACACCGGCGTGCTGATGTTCAGGCCCCACTCGGTCTTGTGCGGATGCAGCCACAGCACGCGGCCGCTGGCCGGATCCACGCCGGCCATCTCGTTCGCGCCGGACACGACCAGCTGATCCTGGCCGTCGACGTCGATCAGGATCGGCGACGCGGGACCGGTCGGAAAACTGCCGCCCTTCCACACCAGCGCGCCAGACTTCTGATTGAACGCGACGACCGAGGCGTCCTTGCCGCCGGCCGGCACGATCACCGTGTCGCGGTAGGCAATCGGGCTCGCGCTGTAGCCGCGATCGTCCTGCCGCGCGGCGAACTCCTTCACCATGTCGTGCGACCACACCAGCTTCCCGGTGGTCTTGTCGAGCGCGAAAATCTCCGATCGGCTGCTGACGGTGAACAACATGTTGCCGACAATCAGCGGCGTCGAGTGCGGCCCCGCCCCTTCCGAGAGATCCAGATCGCCGGTCGCCGACGCATAGGTGTATTCCCACACCGTCGTTCCATTGGAAGCATCCAGGGCCGCGATCGTTTCCTGCTGCGCCCGGCGCACCATCGTCATCAGCCCTCCGGGCCGGTGCATCGTGTAGAGACGGTTGCCTTCGACGACTACCGCCGAGTGTCCTTCGCCGAGGGAGCGGCTCCACAACCGCTTCGGGCCGCCGGCCGGCCACTTGTCGGCGAGCCCGGAGGCGTCGACCATGAAATTCCGCCGCGGGCCGCCCCACTGCAGCCACGACGTATCCGCAGCGCGAAGCTGATTCGCCGCGAGACATACGGCGAGCAGAGCGATGCTGACACGTGCGACGTGCAGCGTGCGACGTGCGACATGCGACCTGTCACGTGCGACGTGCGACGTGCTGCGGACCAAGTGTCGGAGTTCAGCGAGTAATTGTTTCATCGTCTTCTGTTGAAAATTTGCAACACGTAGCACGTAGCACGTGACAAGTAGCACGTAGCACGTTCGCCCGTAGCACGTCGCACGTGGTACTGCTACGTGTCAGAATTCAAAGAGCGCGAGCGTTTCCGCGTCCTTGACGAGGACGCCGCGCCCCGCCGGCACGGGGTGCGCCCACACCGGCGAGTCAGCGATCGTGTAGCGGCGGATCGGCGTGAAGCCCGCGGTGTCGGCCTTGGCGACCACCAGTTCTCCCTCGGTTGTCGTCGCCATGATCAAATCACCGGCGAGAATCACCGCGGCGTTCTCGCCTTCACGTCCTTTCGTCGCCCACATGGTCTTGCCCGTTGCCGCGTCGGCACAGAAGAACTGGCCGCGATTCTTTTGCGTGAGCCCATACAGATACCCACGGTGCATCACGGGAGAGCTCATGTACATCGGCAAGTCGGGGTTTTGCCAGAGCTGTTCGGTGGCCCATTTGCCTGCCTGCTGAGACACCCGCACCGCCGCGAGCGGCTGACCGATCCCCGAGTAGATCACGACATCCTTGGACACCACCGGCGTCACGATGTTCTGGTCGTAGGCCGTTTTGAATGCAATTTGCCAGAGCAGCCGGCCGTCGGCGAGCGAGAGGCCGACGAGGTTGCTCTGCGACTGCGTGATGACCTGCCGTGTGCCGCCGATATCCGCGACGACGGGTGACGCGTAAGCGGGAGCGTCGCCTTTCCAGGTCCAGCGCACGTCACCCTTGGCGGGATCGATCGCGAGAATCGCGCCGTTCCCCGGACCGCCCGCGTGCACGATCAGCGAACCGCCGGCGACGATTGGCGACATCGCCACGCCGAAGCCCGGAGCGGTCGCCGGGAAGTCCTTCTTGAAATCCTTTCGCCACAGCATCTGTCCCGAGGCAGTGTTCCACGCGGTCAGCACGCCGTTGATTCCAAAGGTGAACAATCGTCCGCCGTCGATCACCGGAGTCGACTTCGGCCCTTTGCCATGGCCTTGCGCCGCGGGGTTCATCGTGTATGGCGCGTCGTACGTCTGCTGCCAGACCTGCTTGCCGGATGAGAGATCGAAGGCGGTGACGGCCTCCTGCTCGCCGATGCGCGAGTGCAGGTACGCCCTGCTGCCTTCGACGACCGGAGACGAATGACCGGCGCCAGCCTTGACTTTCCAGACCTGACGCGGCCGTTCAGGCCAGGCGGCGGGCGCTTTGAAGCCCGCAGCGATCCCGGTCCGCGAAGGGCCGCGCCACTGGCTCCAGTCCTGCGCGTGCAGGGACGCGGCGAGAAACAACGGCAGGACGATCGACAGCAGCTTGTAACGCATATCCGTTTGACTCCCCCGGCGGTGGCGCGGGTGCAGAGAGCGAGGCTACTCGGCGCGCAGCGCGTCCAGCATCCTGCCGCTGAGCGCCGCACGTGTCGCGACGAGCGACGATAACACGCCGGAAACCGCGACGGCAGCGAACAGGAACAGCAGGCCACGGCCGGGCATCGCGCCGCCTCTGCCGAGCCATGCCGGCGCAATCGCGATGGCCGCGCACAGCGCGCCGGCCGCGAGCCCGGCGCTGAGCAGAAATGCCGATTCCGCCAGGATCATCCGCGACACGTTGCGCGCGTCGAAGCCGACGGCCCGCAGCAGGGCCAGCTCGCGGCGCCGTTCGAGCACGTTGCGGAACATCACTGCGGCGAGGCCAATCGTCCCCAGCAGCAGACCGAGGCCGCCGAGCGCCTGGAACGTCGACAGATAGGTGTTCTCGACGCGGTGAAACTCTTCGAGCCGCTCCGCCGTGGTCACGGCGTCCAGGCCGAACGGCTGCAGCTCCTTTTCGACGACGCCCGCCAGCTCGTTGCCCTGCTCGATGGTTCGAACGCCGGGCTTGTCGACGAGGAACATGCGGTAACCCTGCTGACCAGGGAACAACCTGACGAATTGCTCTTCGGCCATCACCAGCTCGCCCTGGAGCACGCTGTCCCGGAGTGCGCCGACGAAGCGCAGCACGAGCGGCTGCGCGGCGCCGATGTCCATGGAAAACGTGTCGCCGACGCCCGCATGCAGCACGTATTGCAGCGACGTCGCATCCGCAATCACCGGCACGCTCCCATCGTCGAATGTCCGGCGCAGCAGGAGCCATGGATTGGCCCGCTCTGCGTCGGTCTCGGCGGACGAGGAGGAGAAGACGAAGCGGCTGGCGCCGATGAAGCTCGATTCCGGAGCGACGATCGTCGGGTTGGTCGGGCGATAGAGATTGAGGCAGCTCGCGTCCTGTCCCTGGCGGACGCGGAATCTCGTGAACGTCGCGTCCTGCATCTCGGGCGCCTGAATCAGCAGCGCGTCGCGGCCGGATCGATCGTTCATGTTCGGAACGATCGGCAGTTCCGATCGGGCGAGCAGCACGTAGCCGCCAGTGCCGGTCTTGCGATCCTCGGTCAGCTCGCCGCCGCCGCGCCGGAATGCATCCACCGAAACGATGATGAACGCGGCCGATGCGATTAATGCCGCGGACAGCACGCTGCGGCCCGGCCGGAAGGCCGCGCTCCTGAAACCGAGACGTGCCACCGCCCATGGACCGCGACCCGATATCAGGCGCGCGTCGCGTTCGCGCAGCCATCCCGACAGAAACATCAGACACGCGACGAGAAGCGCGGCGCCGGCGCCGAAGAAGGCGCCGGCCTGCGCGGCCCGGCTCCAGAATCCGGCTCCCAGCAGCATCACGCCGAAAAGAGCAGCCACCGACGCCGCACGTTTCGAGCGTCGCGCGCGCCGTTCGTCGAATGCGGTGCCGGCGTCGAGCGCCTGTGCCGTCAGCAGCGCGCGTGGCGACATGCGGCGGACGGTTCGAAGCGAGACAGCTATGCAGATGACCGCCGCGGCGACGCCGCCGATGGCGCCGGCGATCAGCGATACGGGCGAGATGTGCACGTTCAGCAGCTGCGTTCCAACCGCGCCGACCCACCACGTCTTCAGCCCGTACACGATCACATGCGCGTACGCGATCGCGCCGGCCACGCCAAGGATGGCGCCGTCCACCGCAAGAAGAAATCCCTCGACGGTGAGCAGCCTTCGAATGACTCCCGTCGTGAAGCCGGCCGCGCGCATCACGCCCATCTGCTTCAGCCGCTGCTCCACGCCCAGCTTGAAGAAGAGCACGACGAGCAGCACCGCGGACACCACCAGGAAGAAGCTGAAGTAGGTGAAGTACTCGCCGAAGTCGGTCGCCCCGGTCGCGGATTGCAGCGCGAGCTGGCGCGCCGGATAGATCGACACGCCCATCGCGGCAGGCGACAGACCCGGCAGAATTGCGCCGTTCAGATCGGCGATCGCTTTCCCGGAAGGCACGGCCGGCGGGCGACGGAAGCGCAGCGACGTCAGCGCACCGTATCGCGACTGCCACAGCTCCTTGCCGCTCTCGTATGAGATGAACGCCTTCGGCGTCGTTCGATAGTCGGCCCAATATCGTTCGTCCTGCGGACGGACGCGTGACAAATCGATCGGGAACGGCGGATCCCACTCGGCCAGGCTGGCCGACCCCGAGATGCCCGGATACTCCGGCGCGAGCCGTCGATCGGCGGCAAATCCTTCGATTGGTACGACGCTCGAAACCGTGAAAAATGCGGAGCGCGTGAGCAGGCCCGCAGCAGGATCCCAAAGGTAGTACTCGACGTCGATGCGATCGCCTGGAGCGGCGTCGAGCTCACGTGCCGTCCAGTCGTTCAGGACGATGGAGTCGGTGGTGGGAGAACTCTCAGAGCGCCCAACGCCCAGCGCCGAGCGCCGGGCGTCAACCACACCCAGATCAGTCGCCGTAATAAGCGAGTACGGTACGACTCGATCCCCCTTGCGGATCGAATTCGCGAGATACGTGAACACCGGAATGGGCTCGAAGCCCAGCTTGCTGGCCGCCTCGCGCGTCGCCCGCTCGAGCGCGTCGTTGACGATGCCGCTCGTGCTGTCGACGGTGACGAACGCCGAGTCATCTGGCGACACGATACGCGCGCCGAGATCTTCGAGCGTCAGCGTTCCTCGAACGCCATCGACGGTCGCGTTGCCCGACAGCAGCGCGGTATTCACCTGATTGGGCACGCCGAGATCTCGCTGGATGCGGCGGAGCGGCGCAAACATCGCGCGTACTGCGGCCTGCTGTGGCTGCAGCGCGAACTCTCCGAGCCGTTCAGGCGCCAGCACCCCTGCCATCGTCAGCCGCACGGTGCGGCCGACTTCGTCCTTGCGGCCGAAGAGCGACTCGATGGGGATCTCGGACGGACGCTGAAGCCGCGTGAGGAGAACGTCGCCGTCCTTGGCGCCGATTTCAGCCGCGAGCGCCGGCGAGATCCAGACGCCGTCGGGCGCCGGCAATCCGTGGAACTGCCAGAAGCGCTCGTCCACACCGTAAACGAGGACCGTTCCCGCCCTGCGGCCCGACGCTTCGTTCGTGACGAATCCATTCGCGACGATCAGCGGCGCGGCGGCAACGCCCGGCGACTTCGCGAGATCGGCAGCGAGCGCGTCGCGGAAGAACCCGATGCCGGCGACCACCGTCTCGGTGCGGCCAAGCCGTCCGAGCGCGATGTCGCGCAGGCTGCCGCGCACCGAGTCGCCGACGACCAGCGCACCGCCGAGCACCGACACCGCCGCCGCGACGCCCAGCACGATAGCCAGGTTCGTGCGCCAATAGTAAAAGGCGCTGCGCACCGCCAGAGTGGTGAGTTTCATGGGATCACCAGCTCCCCCCCGGACATCTCGTAGCGCACGGGGAATCGCTCCGCCAGCGCGGCACTGTGCGTGACGACGACCAGAATCGTGCGCCGGCGCGCGTGCATGTCCAGCAGCAGCGCGGCCACGTTGTCGGCGGACGCGCGATCGAGGTTGCCCGTCGGCTCGTCGCAGAGCAGCAGCAGCGGCTCGCGGATCAGGGCGCGGGCAATCGCCGCGCGCTGCTTCTCGCCGCCGGACAGCTCGCCCGGCCGGTGATCCAGACGCTCGGCCAGCCCGACCTGGGTAAGCAACTCACGCGCGCGCGTCTCGTCCTGCCCCGCGTCGCGTTCGTTTGCCGGAGCGACCAGCGTTGGCGCGAGCACGTTCTCGAGCACGGAACACTGCGGCAGCAGCGAGTGATCCTGGAACACGAAGCCGATCCGCTTGTTGCGAAACGCCGCCTGCGCGCGCTCGTCGAGCTGAAACGGATCCTGCCCGTCGAGCGTGACGGTGCCCGACGAGGGGACGTCGAGGCTGCCCAGAATGTAGAGGAGCGTGCTCTTGCCGCTTCCGGAAGGGCCCATGATTGCCGCGGCGCCGCCGCGGTCGATCGAGAGCGACACGTCCTTCAGGACGGACAGATCGCCGCGCGGCGTGGGGTACGTCTTCGAAACGTGGCTCGCCGTCAGCACTACTGATACCCCTGCCGCCTGGTGCCGGAGACCTCCTGATACACGGCCTCCGCGCATTCGGTCATGCGTCCGACCGTGTAGTGACGGCGCACACCGTCGGCGCCAGCGCGTCCGAGCGCCGCTGCGCGCGCCGGATCGCGCCACAGCTCGAGAAACCCGTCGGCGAGCGCCGCCGGACTATCGGCATCGACGATCACGCCGCCGCCGGTGTTCTCGACGACCTCGGGAAACGCGCCACGCCGCGGCTGGACGACGGGGACGCCATTCGCCATCGCCTCGAGGAGGAAGATGCCTTTCGGCTCTTGATACGTCGCGGGAACCGACAGCACATCGAGGCTTTGGAGAAACGCGATCTTCTGCGCCCGATCGACCTCGCCGCGATACTCGAACTGATCCCCCAGGCCCCAGTTGCGCAGCTTCGTCTTCACATCATCCAGGTAGCCCTGGTGTTCCGGCGCAAGATAGCCGGCGGCCAGCAGACGCGATTTGCCGATGCCCGGACGCGAGCGCAGCTCGCGATAGGCTTCGGCGAGCACGTGCAGGCCTTTCTCGGGTGCAACGCGGGCGAAGTATCCGATCGTGAAGACGTCGTTCTGCGGCCGTCCGGCGCGCGGCGTGTAGCCGTCAAGGTTGATCCCGAGCGGCACGACGCGCATCTTCTCCTTCGGCAGTCCGAGATAGCCCGGCATGTACTCGAGGTAATAGCGGCTGACCGGGAGAAACGCGTCGACGTGGACCGCCGCGGCCTGGATCAGCTCGAGCGACTGACGTTTGTAGGGTTCACCGAGGCCGTCGAGAAACAGATCTTCTCCCTGCAGCGTGCAGACGATCGCGACGTTCAGCGTCCGCCGCAGCGGCTCGGCGAGCCCGAGCAGCAGCGTATACGGAAGGTTGACGACGTCGAACTTCGGCTCCGTTTTCAGCCAGTCGAGCAGCTTCGCAATCTCCTTGCGCTGAAAGCCGTCCTCGCCGCGCAGCATCGAGACCGTCAGCTCGCCGAGGCCCTTCGGATCGACCTTGATCTGGCGCTTCGAGGCCATCTTGATGACCCACTCGGCGTCCCAGAGCCTGTCCATGAAGCGGGGCGTGTGACGAAACAGCGCGGAATGCTGTTCGAGGAACACGCTGATGCCGCCAAAGAACACGTGGTGCTGACTGACGTTGCGCTCGTCGGTGCGCGTCGGCGTGTAGACCGGCGTCAGCACGACATCGTGGCCGCGCGACAGCAGCTCGGACGCCAGCGCGTTGTCGCGCAGGCAGCTGCCGCAATACATCGACCCTGCACCGCCGGTGAACGAGAGGATTCGCATCGGGGCTCGGGGGCTCGGACTCGGGGCTCGCGCTAGGCCGTTTGCAGCGCCCGGGCGCGGAACAGGAAATCCACGATGTTCCCTTCGTGCGGCTGCAGCCAGTTCAGCTGAATCGTCGGAACGGAGCCGAGATTCAGGCGATCGATATGCACGGCATCCAGCAGCTGGCGCCGAAGCTCGGGCTTCTCCGTCACCGCGCTGCAGACGAGCGTCGGCCCGATCGCGTCGAGCATCTGCTCCTCGGGGCATTCGACGACGGTGACGAACGGGAACATGTACTCCTTCTTCGTGACCGGCGCCTCGGCGGAGGGGCTGTGGATGACCGTCGGCAGCAGGTAGTCGGCGCGGCCCTCCTTGACGATGCGCGGACCGGAGCGGTACTTCGCCGTGACGTCGGTCACGCCTGGCGTTTTCAGATCGGCATCGATCCCTTGCGAGATCGCATCCGCCACGCCTGCGACCGTGAACGCGGCGAGGCTGGCCTCGGGATGTTCGGGGGAAGCGGTCGGACCGCGGCCATACGTTTCGCGAGCGCGTCGGCGATCTCGCGCGTGTGGCGGCTGGCCCAGATGCCGGAGCAGTTGATGCAGCCGCGTCCGCTGTTCGCGAACACGCTGTCGAACATCATGTCGAGATGCTTCTCCCAGTTGTCCACCTGGTCGTCGCCGATCAGGATCTTGGAGAAGCCAGGGCCATGCGCCTGGACCTTCGGGTTTCCGCGATAACGGTCGACGGTCGGCGTGCCGCCGAATACCAGGCTGCGCTCGCAGCCGGCGAGCACCGCGGCGCCCACTTCCGCCTCCCCGGGGTAGACCGAGATCGCTTCCCGCGGAATCCCGGCCTGGAAGAATGCCTCGGCCATCCGGAACGGAGTCCACGGCTCCTGCGGGCCGGGCTTCAGCACGAGGCCGATCTGCATCGGGATGATCGGCAGCCACAACGTGTGCACGCCAGGCGAGTTCGACGGCAGCACGAGACCGAGCACGGGGCTCTGGGCCTGATAGCTGATCGGCACGCCGCGCTCTTCGCCATACCCGCACGACAGCACGTCGAAGGACAGTCCGCGCGTGAGCGACGTGAGGATCCGGCGCATCTCGCCGAGCACGAACATGTTCTTCTTCATGTTCCCGCGGCACAGACGCTCGGGCAGGCCGGTGCTCGCCGACTGCGCCCGCACGAACTGATCGGGCGTCTGCGTTCCATCGCCCATCGGCAACTCGGCGTTCGAGTACAGCTCGCCCGCCTTGCCGACGCGCTCGATCAGCTCGTCAATCGGAATCTGCCGCAGCACCTCGCGCGCGCGGTCCGCCTTGCGCATGTCGCGCTGGATCAGTCCTCCGTTGGCACGGCTCACGCGAGCCATCGGCTCGCCCGTCGCAAAGTGGACGACCTCGTCCACGTCCATGCTCGTATATGGCTGTCCCCAACGAAGAACCGGAATGTTCACTTCAGTAGACTCCCACCGTCGTCGTCGCCGCGAAGCCTCGGAATGGCCTGACGCCGCTCACCCCGTCCCACGGATATTTTTCGTACGGCGCCTCGCGCTCCCCTTCGTCCCGCTCGAGGAACCCGGGCATGAAGAACTCCTTCGTCAGCGTCGTCAATTTGACACGGCCGGTCTCGCCATAGCCGACGACCTTGGACGGGTCGTCGAAGTCGACGACCTCGATGACGGCGCGCGGCTCGGGCGCGTAGTACGAGATCTTGTAGTTGTTGTGCGGACCCGACGGCGCGCTCGCGGCCAGGCCCATCAGCGTGTTGCCATAGGTCGGCGTCATGTATGCGCCGTCGAGCATCTCTTCGTGCGCGAAGCGGTTCCACTGTGGAGTGAACTCGGTTCCGCCCGAGAAAATTCCGGTGATGCCGGCCTGGCGAATCGTCGTGCCCTTCGACTCGAGGCGAAGCGCGAGCGCCTCGAGGAGCTTCGGCGTCGTGAACAGGCAGCGGATGTCGTGCCCGGCCCTCAACACCGTGGCGGCCTGATCGATGACGTGATCCTTGTAGGCCTGGAGGTGCTCGCCCCAGCCCTTCTGAATCAGCTTGATCACCCAGCGCGGATCGAGATCCACGCCGAAGCAGATGCCGCCGCGATACTGCGCGAGATGTTCGACCGAAAGCCGCAGCCGGCGCGGGCCGCTCGGGCCGAGCATCAGCCAGTTCGCGCCCTTGGGAAAGTGCTCGTCGGGCAGCGTGGCGCTGAACGCTTCGTAATCGATGCGGAAATCGTCGACGTTGATGCGGCTTTTGGGGATCCCTGTCGTGCCGCCGGTTTCGAAGACGTAGATCGGCTTGTCCGCGTAAGCCTTGGGCACCCAGCGCCGCACCGGTCCGCCGCGCAGCCACTCGTCCTCGAACGGGCCGAACCTGAGCAGATCCGAATAACCCTTGATGTCGGTGAGCGGGTTGAAGTCGAAGCCCTGCGCGCGTTCGAGCCAGAACGGGCATCCCGTCGCGGGATTGAAGTGCCACTGCACGATCTCGCGGACGTGAGCGTCGAGGCGATCCCTTGCCGCTTTGAGGGCAGCCGGGTCCAGGCGGACGTTCGAAGTCTCCAGCATGGCTGGGGATCGTATCAAGGTAGCGGCGAAAACGGCAAAGGCAGGTCCTCGATGGGATGCGGCAGCCGCCACGTCCAGTTGTGTTCGTTGACGGACGCAGGGGTATTGATGCGGGCGCGCCAGCCAAACAGGTCCTGCATCGGGAAGATCACCAGTTCCGACCCCGATTGCAGCATCGCCTGGAGGAGGGCGTCGCGGATGCGCTCCGTGAACGGGACGTCGGAGGGGCATCCAAGCTCGCGCAGCAGCGGCACTTCCGCCACCAGGCAGCGCTCCTCGTCATCCGCGTTGTCCCACCATTCGGCCAGCGCTTCCGTGTCGTGCGTGCCGGTGGTCGCCACCGACAGGGCAGGGTAGCTTCTGGGGTCGCGGAACGGCTTTCGTTCAGCCTCCCACTCGCGTTCCCATCGAAGCACTTTCATCCCGGGAATGCCCAGGGCGGTCATCGACTCGCGCACGAAGTCCGGCACGGTTCCGAGATCCTCGGCGAGGATCCGCGAACCGCAGGACGCGAACAGCCGCATCAAATGCTCGCCCTGTCGGCGCTGGTCCGGCTCATCCGCCGGCACGAAAGAGGTCTGGCCGTCGCGTTCGCGGACGAACGTCCGGTAGAAACCCACGAGGTGATCGACGCGGAATCCGTCGTAGAGATCCGCGCAGCGGCGGACTCGATCCTTCAGCCACTCGTAGCCGCCGCTGGCGATCCGATCCCAGCGGTAGACAGGCAGACCCCAGTCCTGGCCTGTTTCAGAGAACGCGTCCGGCGGGACGCCAACCGACGCGTCGAGCCGGAACTCGTGCTGACGCGTCCACACGTCGGCGCTGTTGCCGCTGACCATGAACGGAAAGTCGCCGAAGATCCCGATCGCGCCGCATTCATGCCGCGCCCGATGCCACTGCTCGTCGGCCAGCCACTGCAAGTACTGAAAGTACAGAATGCGCGGAGCAAGACGCTTTCGGGCTTCGCCAAGTGCAGCGGGATCACGGTCCCGGACGCCAAGCGGCCACTCGGTCCAGAAACGTCCGCCGTTGTCTTCGTGCAGGGCGCGGAAAAGCGCGTAGTCGTCGAGCCACGACGCCTGACGTTCGGTGAACGTGCGAAGCTCGCGGGCGCGGCTCGATCTGCATTCCCAGTGGCGCGATCGGAAATGCGCGAACGCCGCCTCCAGCGCATGCGACTTCAGCGCACGCACGGCCGCGTGATCGACGCCGCCGGCCTCGCGCACGCGCGCAAGACTCGCCCGCTGCCCGTCGTCGAATATCCCTTCGCCGCCGATCGCCTCGAAGTCCTCGACATCCGGCAGCGCGATGAAGATCGGATCGATCGCCATCGCGCTCATCGCGGAGTAGGGAGAGCTTTGCCCCGCCTCCATCTCGTTGACCGGCAGCAGCTGCACGAAATCGAGCCCCGCCTGCTCCAGCCACCGCGCGAGCGGCACGAGATCGGCGATTTCCCCCACTCCCCAGCTCTTCCGTGACGGAAATGAAAAGAGGGGCACCATCACACCCACCCGGCGTCCCGACGCGAAACGGCTCGCCCGTTCACCCACTGACACGCTCCATCAGGCTGCGCGTGCCGCGGTCGAACGCATCGGGATCGGCAAGAAGGCTGACGACAAGAAAGGCCTCGTGCGGAAAATCAAAGAAGAATCCGGGATGCACCAGCACGCCATCCCGCTCGATCAGATCGAGCACGAGATCCTCTTCGGTACGCGTCGACGGGACGCGAAGGACGGCCGACCAGCCGGCTTCGGCGGGCAGCACTTCGATCGACGGGAAATGCCGCGCCAGCGCAACCAGCGCGCGATAGTTCGAACGAATACGTTCGAGAATCTGCTCGCGGATACCTGCGCCGGCGGCGATCAGATCCGGCGCTGCCATCTGAACCGGCGTCGCGACCGACAGATACGTGTCGCAGATCAGTTCCAGCCGATCCATTGCCTCGACGACGAGCGGCTCGGGACCGTCCACGGCAATCCATCCGAGCTTGACCTGCGGCAGTCCGGCTGATTTCGAGAGGCCACCAAGGCGGAATGTGAGCGCACGCGGCGCGCCAGGGTTCGGCGCGCTCGTCACCGTTCCGTCGAGCGGGTAGTCCGCAAACACCTCGTCGACGATGACCGCGGCGCCGCGCTCGGCACTCATCGCATCGACGACGGACAGTTCAGCTGGCGAGAGCACTGAGCCTGTCGGGTTGTTCGGGCTGACCGCCAGCAGCGCTCGCACCTCTCGCGTCCACGCATCGTCGAGAGCGTCGGCGTCCACTGCCCAGCGGCCGTGGTACTCGAGCCGGTATGGCACCGGCGCAACGCCATCGAGGTGTGTGAGATGGTCGAACAGCGGATAACTCGGGACTGGCACCAGCACGGCATCGCCACCGGGACCGCACAGCAACTTGAACAGCAGCGAGTAGGCCTCGCTGGTGCTGGCGGTCAGAACGATTCGATCCGTAGCAATCCGAATGCCGCGCCGTGCGTAGTCCGCCGCGGCCGCTTCGCGCGCGAGCTGCTGCCCGAACGGCTCCGGGGTGTACGTCAACGCCGCCGCCGATGCGAGCGGCTGCAGCAGCATTGGCGGATACGACAGGCCGACCGTTGTCGGATTCGTGACCGTCAGATCGATCAGCTGCCGCCCCGCCGCGCGGGCAACGGCCACCGCGCGTGCGAGTCGATTCGGTGCGCGATTCGCCGGCACCCTTTCAGAGAACATTCAGACCACTATACGACGCGGCCAGCGCCGAGCGCCCAACGCCGAGCGCGAGCGCCGAGCGCCGAGCGCCGACAGTGTTATAGGCTGGTTCCATGAGCCTGACGCTGACGTTCGACGAGCTGCTGCGCTACACGAACGACGAGCGCGACAAGTGGAGGCTGTGGCTAGTCTCGCATCCGGCGGCGATGGAGTCACCGGTGCAGCCGTCTGGCGCGCGGCATGCAACAGTCGGAAAGCTCGTGGATCACATCTTCCTCACCGAACGGCGGCACCTGCAGCGGCTGCGCGATGAAAAAGTCGACGAATCGACAGGACTGACGGCGAACAACGCGCCCCCGCTCTTCGACTATGGCGCGTCGGTGCGGCGAGAGCTGGAGCACTACGTCGAAACGCTCGACGACGACGTGGCCGATCAGATACGTACGTTCGAGGTTCGCGACCGGCAGTGGCAGATGACCTCGAGGAAGCTTCTCTTCCATGTCCTGCTGCACGAAGCACGGCACTGGGCGCAGATCGCGCTCGCGGTACGGCTCGCGGGCTTCGAGCCGCCCGGCGATCACGATCTCTTCTTCAGCCGGGCGCTTCGCTGATGATCGAACCGCTCGCACGCCTTGGCTACGCCTCCAAGGCACTCATCTACGCCCTCATCGGTACTCTCGCCGCGGCGGCGGCATTCAATCGGGGCGGGCGTGTGACCGATACGAGCGGTGCGCTCCGCGTGATCCTCTCGCAGCCATTCGGGCTGCTGCTGCTCGTGATCCTGGGCGTGGGCCTGTGCGGCTATGCGCTGTGGCGATTCCTGGATGCCTGGCAGGATCCGGATCGCCGCGGCCTCGGTTTCAACGGCCTGGTGATCCGCATCGGCAACGTCATTCGCGGCGTCATCTACGGTGCGCTCGGAGTGGAGGCGTTCCGGCTGGTTCGCGGACTGCGCGGCTCGACGGGGCGCGAGGCCGAGTTGTGGACGGCGCGGATCATGGAGCTGCCTTTCGGCGTGTGGCTCGCCGGGATCATCGGGCTGATCGTGACGATCTATGGCATCTCGCAGCTGATTACGGCCATCCGCGTGCATGTCGAAGACACCATCGATCTGAGCAGCGTTCCGCCGCGTTGGCGGCTGCCCCTCACCCGAATCAGCCGCTTCGGCATCGGCGCGCGCGGCATAATCGTCGCCGTGCTCGGCGTTTTCCTCACGCGTGCCGCGATCACTCACAATCCCTCGGCCGCCGCGGGCACGCGCGAATCGATGATCGAGATCGCGAATGCCGTCCAGGGACGCTGGCTGCTCCTCGGAATCGCTGCGGGCCTCTTCGCGTATGGCGTCGATCAGGCGCTGCACGCGCGGTGCAGGCGCATACGGCCGGTGATCTAATCAACTCCCAACTCCCAAAAATACCAACTCCCAAATCGGAGTGAGGAAATTGGGAGTTGGGATTGGTATTTTTTGGGAGTTAGTTGCTTCTGAGAGCCACCACCGGATCGACTGAGGCGGCGCGGCGTGCCGGCAGCGCGCTTGCCAGCAGGCCGGCCGCGGCAAGCGTGGCGAGGGCGGCCGCGAATACGCGCGGATCGGTTGGCTCGATCCGGAACAGGAACTTCTCGACCGTCGCGCTCAGATACCATGCGCCGGCGGTTCCGATCGCCAGGCCGGCTGCCATCAGCGCGCCGGCGTTGCCGAGCACCATCGCGACGACGCTGCGGGGACTTGCGCCGAGCGCCATCCGGACGCCGATTTCGGCGGTTCGCTGCGCGACGGCGTAGGCCATCACGCCGTAGATGCCGGCCGCGGCAATGACCAGCCCGAGCACGCCGAAGATGGCCAGCAGCGCCATGTTGAACCGGCGCTGGGCGATCAGGCGATCCATGTGCCCTTCGAGCGTGAACACGTCGGTGGTGAACCGCTGCTCGCGGTTGACGGACCAGATCGCCGCCTTCACCGCGGGCAGGATCGCGAGCGGATCCCCTTCGGTGCGCAACAGCAGCGCCGCGCTGAGCACGCCGTCCTGCGCCAGCGGCACGTAGGCTTCCGGCTGCACCGGCGACTCGGGTCCGCCGTGCCGGATGTTGCCGACGATGCCGACGATCGTCATGTCGCGGTCTTCGATGATGATGCGCTGGCCGAGCGCGTCGCGATCGGGCCAGTAGCGTTGCGCCGCTGCCTCGTTGACGAGCACGACCTGCGGAGCGCCCGGCCGATCCTCGGCGGTCAATGCGCGTCCCCTGAGGAGTGGAATCCTGAGCACGGCGAGGTAGCCGGGCGAAATCCACCGGGTCTGGATCTCCTTCTCGTCCGGTGGCAGCTGGCGGCCGCCCGGAATCGAGAAGGGGTTCGACTGCCAGCTGCCGCTGAGCGGCAGACCGCCGGAGATCGACGCCGCCTGCACAACGCCCGGGACGTGGCTCACCGCGTCGAGCATCCGCTGCACGTATGGCGTGCCACGCGCGAGCGCTTTCTTGAAGTCGTCCCCTCGCTCGAAGGGCAGATTGACATACACCGACAGCACGTTGCGGTAATCGAAGCCGGGCTGGATGCGCATCATGCCGACGAAGCTGGTGATGAACAGTCCGGCGCCGACGAGCAGCACGACGGCCAGCGCGACTTCGGCGACGACGAGCAGCCCGCGCAACCGCTTGCCGGCTGCGCCCGCGGTGCTGGTGCGGCCGTCGCGGAACGCGAGTGTCAGGTCCGCGCGCGACGACTGCAGCGCCGGCGCGAGGCCGAACGCGACGCCGGTCAGCAGCGCCGCCGCGGCGGCCGCGGCGAGAATGCGGTAATCGATCGAAATCGACGCCACCCGCGGCAGTCCCGAAGGCAGCCAGGCGGTCAGGACCTGCACACCGATCCAGGCGAGGCCGATTCCGACCGCCGACGCGAGCACGGAAAGCACCAGCCCCTCCGCCACGAGCGCACGCGCGATCCGCCAGCGGCTCGCGCCGAGCGCGGCGCGAATCCCCAGCTCGCGTCCGCGCACCGTCGAGCGCACGAGCATCAGGTTCGCGACGTTCGCGCACGCGATCAGCAGCACGAGCGCGACCGCGCCGAGCAGCATCACCATCCAGGATCGCACCCGCTCGACGATGGCTTCGTGCAGGGTCACGACCCGCACGCGCCCGCCGGGGTTCCACTGTGGGTTTTCCGCATCGATCGCGACGGCCAGACGATTCATGTCCTCGCTCGCCTGATCGATCGACACGTCATCTTTGAGACGGCCGATCACCGAATACATGAAGTTCCGGGTCCGCGCCCTGACGCGCTCGTCGCCGCGAAACGCAATCGGTGCGAACACCTCGCCAGCCGCCTGGCTGCCGACGGGCCACGAGAAGCCAGCCGGCATCACGCCGACCACTTCCCATTTCTCTCCGTTGAGAGTCAGGGTTTGCCCCACCGCCCCGGGCGCGCCGCCGAACTGACGCTTCCAGAACCCGTAGCTCAGGATCACCACGCGGTGCGCGCCTTCCACTTCGTCCGCCTCGGTGAACGGACGCCCGAGCATCGGGCTCACCCGCAGCAGCGGCATGAACTCGCGCGTCACCTTCATCGCCCGGGCTGTCGCGGGCTCGTCACGCTCGTTGCGGATGCGGAACGAGTCGCGGCTCACCGCCGCGAACTGCTGAAAGGACTGCTGATGCGACTCCCAGTCCAGGAACGTCTGCGGCGTGGACGGGCTGCCGCTGCGCCCCGAATTGGGCACGTATTCCATGACCGAGACGATCCGATCGGATTCGTCGAACGGGAGGCCGCGCAGGACGATGGTGTCGACGATGGAGAAGATTGCGGTTGCGGCGCCGATGGCCAGCCCGAGCACGACGACAGCGACGGCGGTGAAGGTCCGGGAGGCTCCGAGCGACCGCAGCGCGTATTTCAGGTCGTCGAGGACGCCGTTGAAGAAGATGCCCCCTCGCCCGCCACGCCGCGTTGCACTGCGATGCGATCGGATGCGTTCGGCCCGATGCTCGGGAACGACGCCTTTGAGCGCATCGGCAACCGCGTGCGCGCCAGCGCGGAACAAGCCGCGAGTCCCTGTTTCGCCGCCCTCAACCAGATCGTTTTCGATCGACTCAAACAGCTCCGCATGAAAACGGTCGCGAAATGGCCGCGGGTAGGCACGAAGAATGATGCTGACCGCGCCCTTTACGGCGGCGACGATGGTGCGGTTGATGAGCGCCGTCACCGGGCCCGCCGTACCGCGAGCACCAGGCGGTCGAGCCGCTTCAACTCCGCCGCCAGCGCCCGCCTGCCCGCCCCGGTAATCCGGTAATACCGCCGCCGCTCGTCGTCCAAATGCGCCACCGGTCGCGAGGCGGACTCCTCTATCAATCCTTCGTCGAGCAGCCGTCCCAGCAACCGGTACAGCGTCGTCGAACCCAGACGCACGTCGCCGGAGGAGCGCTGGACGATGTCCTTCTTGATGGCGTAGCCGTGCCGATCGGCATCGGCGAGACTGGCGAGGATCAGCACGAGCCGGGACGAACCGTCTGTAAACATGACGGGACTACTATGGTCAGAATGGAACTAGATGTCAATGCGCGGCGCTCGGCGCTCGGCGCTAACGAAACTCTTTCTTGATCATCAACACGAGCACATCACGCGGCTTGAACGGGTAGGTATAACTGGGGCCGTTCGGACCGGCGAGGAAGTTGACCGAGGCGCCGGTTTCGAGGTTCAGCCAGATGGCCTCGGGTGTGTCGGCGGAGAACTGCAGCTTGACGGTCTGCGGCTGTTCGGAGTGATTGATCCCGATCAGCACGGTCGCGTCGGCGGATTCGAGGAACCGTGTTTCGACGGCGCCGTGGCCGTCCGACAGCGTGACGTCGGGCGCGACGCCCGCCGCCGAGGCGAGCGCGACGAGCAGGTCGCCGGCGGCCCGCGCTTTGTCCGGATCCGCCTCGAACGCGGCCGAGACGAAACTGCCGATCAGGAACGCACGCCCTTCGCCGTATCGCGACATGACGATCGCGGGATCGCCGACGCCGCCGTCAACGCCTGGAAAACGGGCGATGACGCGGACGTTCGATCCGGCGATCTCGAGGTGCTCGGCGAAGCCGCTGCCGGGCACCGTGCGGCCCGCCAGGCGGGAAAGCGAGCCGTCCAGCTCCGTCGCGAGCGTCATCTCGATGCGGCTCGACGTCCGCAGCTCTTTCTCGCGGACGCCGAACACTTCGTCCAGGCCGAAGCCCGGGATTCGCGCGTTGGCGTGGCCGCGGTCGTCGTTCCAGGCGGGACGGGCCTCGCTGATCAGGGTTCCGCCGGCACGGACGTAAGTCTTCAGCGCGTCCGCGACTTCGCGCTGAAGCATCAGCGGATACCCGAGGAAGACCGCTTTGTATTGCGACGCGGCGCCGGCCGCGATCTCGTCAGGATGCACGAAGTCCACCTGGATGTTGCGCTCGAACATCGCGCGGTAGAACCCCAGCATCGAATCTCTGACGGCTGTTCCCGGCGCAACGGTGTTGCCGCCCACCATGTATGAGAGACGGTTGTAGAGAATCGCGACCTTCGATTCGCGCGGACGCAGCGGCGCGAACAGCGCCTGGTTGCTGGAGATTACCTTCGAGAACGCGCCGGCGGCCCGGGCGCGCTCGGTGATCGTTCCGTCGAGCTCGATCATTCCGTAGCCGTTCGACTCGTAACCGGAGCTCATCGGATACCAGGCGTAATAGCTGATCGCGCGCGCCCCGCGCGACAACGCGGCCCATGCCCACAGCCGCAGATCGGCGGCGGTCACCGGCGACGCCACGCGCACGCCGGTCGCACCCTGTCCAGCCTGAAGCTCGCCAATCCACCACCCGCGCGCGCGGCCGGCGGACCGGATACCGTCGAGCGCGGACGTCAGGCGCACCGGCGACCACGGCGTCGCCGCGGCGGCATGTTTCGGATAGATCGACGTGCCGTAGAAATCGACTGCGCTCGTCATCCACCAGTCGTCCGGGTTGCCGTAGCCGGACAGCGGGCTGAGCATGATCGACGGCGCGTCGGAGTGGCTGGTCACCACGCGCGGCCCGCGCGCCGAGGACGCCTCCGCCTTGAGCGTGAGATCTTCCTGCAGCTTCGCTGCAACGAACGTCTTCCAGTCGATGAAGTCGGTGTACGACCAGGATCGTCCCGTAGCGCGGCGCCTCGACCTGATCCCATTCCGTGAAGGTGCGATACCACGCGGTGTTGAGCGCCTCGAGCGATCCGTACCGGCGTCGCAGCCACTCCCTGAACCGTCGCTGCGTGTGCGGACAGAAGCAGAACTCGACCGGCGTATTGAACCAGACCCAGTTGACGATGTGCGGTTCGCTCCACAGATCGATGGCATAGAAGGATGCGTGGGGCGCGGCTCTGGCGGCGACGGCGCGGATGAACGCGGCGAGATCGTCGCGAACGCCGGGATGATCGAGGCAGAAGCCGGGGGCCGCCTGCGATCCGATGCGCGCACCCTGATCGCTGACGAAGCTGGCGTCCGGTACCGCGTCCCCACCCATTCAGGTGCGGCGTCAGCATAGAGCTGCACGATCACCTTCAGCCCGGTCTTGTCGGCGAGCTCGAGCATCTGATCGAGCCCCTCGAACCTGTATTGACCGCGCTGCGGCTCGACGCCCGCCCAGTCCACCCACGTCTTGATGCTGTTGAAGCCGGTCTGTCGGATTGCCTGGAGATCCGCGAGCCACGCCTCGCGTTCGGCAGCAGGACTTCGTGACGTCATCGGCGCACGCACTTTGCCGCCGCCGTACCACACACCGATTGGGACGAACGGCTCACCTCGTGACTGCGAGGCCGGCGCGGCGACCGCCAGCGCAGCCAGCACGAGCGCCAGGATCACAGAGCGAATCATCCGGGCATTCTATGCGCAGGTAGTGCTTCAGGACGCGGCGCGCGGAACGATCACGACGCTGCGGCTTCGGATCGTCGCGCCTTTCTGCCGGACGCGCACGCGAATCACTTGAGATTCGCCGGTCCGATCCGCGGGCTCGAGCTCGACGCCGAGGAGGTAATACGCGGAGTTCTCGCGCAGCACGCGATCGAACGCATAGTCGCCGGTGCCGCCCTGAACGCGGATGACCGCACCACCCGCGGCGCCGGCGACCTGCTCCAGTCCGGCGGCGAGCGCCGCCGTGTCCCGGAAGAGCGTGGACGGAGGTCCGCCGCGCTCGGTGAACGAGTCGATGAAGTTCGTATCCATGTGCAGGGCATACAGCGTCGTGTTCGCCCGCGCTGCCTCGCGGCCGACCGCGCGGATGTCGGATCCGGTGTTCACCCGGCCGCTGGCCCGATCGGACGCGAACAGCCCGCCGCTGATCAGCACCAGCGTCTTGCGCCCCTCGACCTGCTCGAGACCCTTGATCAGGTTGTTCAGGCCGTTGAGGCTCTGCGCGATCTGCATTTCCAGAAACCCGGCGAGCGCGGTGGCCTCCATGAGGATCGGCTTGCGGCACTGAATGCCAGGGGGACCGCACTCCCGAATCGCGATCCGGTTCAGGACCTCCGTGTCGCCGCTGGATATGTCGGTGATGTCCGATCTGGACAGCTTGTATTGCGGGATCGGCGGATCGAGAAGGCCGGTGACCTTCTCGATCGCCTTGAGCACCGCCGCATGATCGTTGGTGAGATCCGTGTGCGCCGTGCCCGTCGGATAGGTATACAACCCGACGAGATCGGTCTTCTCGAGGCGGTTCACGAACCGGGCGGCGGCATGCATCGCCGCGCGCGCCGACGCCATCCGGAAGCTGTGCTCGTCAACCGCAAGGATGAAACGCCGTCCGACCGGCGCTTTCAGCTCGGGCGCAGCCGGCACAACATTCGACGCAGGCACAGGTGTCGCCGCTGACGCAGCCGCCGCCGGGGCTCCATACCGGACCAGTTCTGCCGAGACGACGCGGCGCTTCTTGCCTCCGAGCTCGACCTCGAAATCCTCCGGACGGAGCGTCGGGATCGGCTGGCCGTCGCGGTCGATCACCTGGGCGTCGACAATCAGCAGCTCGACGCCCGAGCGGAGGACCGGCTTCTGCGGTTCCTGCCCCGCCCCGCTCGCCAACACCGCGGCGCCGAGCAACAGGATCCGCCCGCGCGCAAAACTGGCCATCCACATGAGCCAGATTCTACGCGCTTTTTACGGACGGCACGTCAGCACGTCGCACGTCAGCACGTCGCACGTCAGCACGTCGCACGTCAGCACGTCGCACGTCAGCACGTGAGATGTGTCAGTGTTGTCTCTGCCAACGTCGCACGCCCTCGGCGACCGCGACGCCCGCGGCGATGTACGGCAGCGCGCGCGTGACATCAGACAGCATCGCCCGCGTGTACGCGCTCGACCGGATGACGTGTCCGTCGTAGGGCCCCTCGGTCGAACCGTCGCGGCCCGGTGAATAAAGATTGTCGTCGGTCTGCGGATTGCGGACCTCGTCCTTCTGCGTCCGGAACATCGTCTGTTCCATGTAGAGATCCGTGGTCCTCGGCGCCACCCGTCCCATCACCGCCATCAGCCGGCCGCCGCCGCCGACCGTCACTTCGCGCACCGGTCTTTCCGCACACTCCAGAATGGCCTCGGCCACGACGTCCGGCGAGTAGACCGGCGGCGGAAAGTTCGGCGCCTCGTCCATGTAGTTGCGCGCGTGCTCGAGATAGGGCGTATCGATGGCGCTCGGCTTCACGAGCGTCACCGAAATCGGCAGCTTCTCGTGCTCGAGCTCCATGCGCAGTCCGTCCGTATACCCCTGAACCGCGTGCTTCGACGCCGAATAGATGGACTGAAGCGGGACGGCGCGATCCGACACGATGCTGCCGATGTTGATGATCGCGCCGCCGCGCTCGCGCAGATGACGCACGGCGCTGCGGCAGCCGTGCACGACGCCCCAGAAGTTCGTGTCGAACAACCGCCGCTTGTCGGCCAGCGGGATCTCGGTCAGCTTGCCGTAGATCGACACCCCCGCGTTGTTCACCCACGTATCGAACCCACCAAATTCGTCGATCGCGATCGCCGCGATGCGATCGACCGCGTGCGGCACCGCCACGTCGGCGACGACGAAGGTCGCATGGCCGCCTTTGGCGCGAATCTCATCGCACGCACGCCGGAGATCTTCCTCGTTTCTCGACGCAAGCACGAGGCGGGCGCCGCGCTCGGCGGCCAGCCGCGCTGTCGCCAGGCCGATGCCGCTCGACGCGCCGGTGATGACAATCACTTGATCCGCCAATGCCTTGAGCTTGGGCTTACGGCTCAACAATCCCATTCCGTTCTCCTTGTTTGTCGATTGATTTCCATCCGGCCGTTTGCAACCGTCGCGCCATGAGGCGGTATAGAATCAGCGGAATCTGGGAGGAGATGCGATGCGTTATCGAACCGTTGCGTTCGCCGTGCTGACATTCGTTGCGGGAACGGCCGGGCTGTTCGCGCAACCCGCGGCCAATCGTCCGTCCGGCTACCTGACGCCGCCGAAGGCAATCGTCGACATCCTCGAGGCTGAGCCGCTGCCGCTCGTCGTCATCGGACCCGATCGCGAAACGATGGTGATCACGACGCGGCGAAGCATGCCGTCCATCGAGGAGGTATCCCTGCCGATGCTGCGCATCGCCGGCACGCGGATCAACCCGCGCAACAACGGACTGCATCGCGCGCCCGCCGGAACCGGGATCACGCTCCGTTCGGTTTCGACCGGCGCGGAACGCCAGATCGCCGTTCCCGCGAACTCGCGGATCGGGGCGATCGGCTTCTCGCCCGACGGCAAGCGCATCTTCTTCACCAACACGCGCGACGCGCGCGTCGATCTCCATATGGTCGACCTCGCCACCGCGCAGGCGCGCATCGTCGACGCGGCAATCAACGGGATCGCCGCTCCATGCGAATGGCTCGACGACAGCTCCGCCGTCCTGTGCGGATTCGTGCCGGCCGGGCGGGCAGCGGCGCCCGCGCTTCCGAAGGCGCCCTCAGGCCCGAACATCCAGGAAAACTTCGGACGTCCCGGCCCGATCCCGACCTATCAGGACATGATCTCGAGCGAGTACGACGAGGACCTCTTCGAGTACTACGCGACAACCCAGCTCGGGCTCGTGGATGCGGCCACCGGACGCATGAGCGCGATCGGACGCCCCGGCATGATCGAGCGCGCGACGGCATCGCCGAACGGCACCTACATCCTTGTCGAGCGCACGAAGCGGCCATTCTCGCGACTGCTGACGCGGAACGGGTTCCCGTCGGACGTCGAGATCTGGTCGCGCAAGGGCGAGAAGGTACGGACGGTCGCGGACGTGCCGATGTCCGACGTCGTGCCGATCAACGGCGTCATCACCGGCCCGCGCTCGTATCAATGGCATCCGATCGAGCCGGCAACCGCGATCTGGGTAGAGGCGCTGGACAAGGGCGACATCCGCAACAAGGTGCCGCACCGGGATCGCGTCATGACCCTCAAGGCGCCGTTCACGGCTGAACCTGTCGAAGTGGCGAAGACGGAGTTCCGCTTTGCCGATGCAAGCTTCACCGACAGCGGCACGATCCTGCTGAGCGAGGCGGACCGCGCGACGCGCAAAGTGAGAACGTGGGTGCTGAATTCGAGCTGGTCCGAGCCCCGGAAGCTGTGGGATCGGCGGCAGCAGGATGCGTACTCCAATCCGGGAACGCCGATGCTGCACTCCGGAAAAGCGACGATCTTCCAGAACGGCGATGCGATCTACCTGACGGGGCCGGGGTCGTCGCCCGAAGGCGATCGCCCATTCCTCGATCGACTGAACCTGAAGACGCTCGCAACCGAGCGCCTGTTCAGAAGCGAGGGCTCGGCGTACGAAACGGTGGTCACGCTGATGGACGATGGCGCGGCGAAAGTGCTGACCCGTTATGAGAGCCGGACCGAGCCGGGCATTTACACGGTCCGCGGCGTGAGCGGCGGCACCAAGCAGACGCTTCTTCAGTTCAAGGATCCTCATCCGCAGATCACCGCGGCGGAGCGGATGATGGTCACCTACAAGCGCAAGGATGGCGTACAGCTCAACGGTACGATTTACCTGCCGCCTGGATATAAGAAAGGTGAGCGCCTGCCCATGTTCGTCTGGGCCTACCCGCGCGAGTTCACCGATACGGACGCGGCAAGCCAGGTGACGGGGTCGCCCAACCGGTTCACCTCGGTCAGCGGCGCCTCCCACCTGCTGCTGCTGACCCAGGGCTACGCGATCTTCGACGGTCCGACGATGCCGATCGTGGGATCTGGCGAGACCGCGAACGACACCTACGTCGATCAGCTGGTGTCGAGCGCGGCGGCAGCGGTCGACAAGGCGGTCGAGCTCGGCATCGCCGATCGTCATCGCATCGGCGTCGGCGGCCACAGCTATGGCGCGTTCATGACCGCCAATCTCCTCGCGCACTCCGACCTCTTTGCCGCCGGTGTCGCGCGCAGCGGCGCCTACAACCGTACGCTGACGCCGTTCGGCTTCCAGGCGGAGACGGCGCACGTTCTGGGAGATTCCGGAAATCTACGGACGCATGTCGCCGTTCTTCAACGCGAACAAGATCAACGAGCCGATCCTGATGATTCACGGCGAGGCGGACGACAACTCCGGCACGTTCCCGATCCAGTCGCAGCGCCTCTACATGGCCCTCAAGGGACACGGCGCAACGGTTCGATACGTAACGCTGCCGAACGAAGCGCACGGCTACGCGGCGAAGGAGTCGATCTTCCACACCGTGACCGAGACGCTCAACTGGCTCGACAAGTACGTCAAGAATGCCAAACCGCGAAAGGAGACCGACTCGGTCGCTCGATGAGCACACACACCACAACAGGCCTGGTCACCCTCGACGCGATCCGCGAGGCCGCGGCTCGCATCAAACCGATCGCGCGCGTCACGCCGCTCCTCGACGTGTCGCGCGCGGCCGGACGTCCGCTCTTTCTCAAGTGCGAGAACCTGCAGCCCGCTGGCGCCTTCAAAATCAGGGGCGCCTACAACATGGTCGCGCAGCTCACGCCCGACCAGCGGGCGCGCGGCGTGATCACGTTCTCGTCGGGCAATCACGGGCAGGCGATGGCGCTCGCCGCACGCGAGCTTGGCGCACCGGCCGTTGTGGTGATGCCGACGACGGCGCCTAAGATAAAGGTAGACGGCGCGCGCTCGTACGGCGCGGAGGTGATCTTCGCCGGCACGACGTCCGCCGACCGCCGGCAGCGTGCGGAGGCGGAGGCCGCGTCGCGCGGCCTGACCATGGTCCCGCCGTTCGACCACGAGTGGATCATCGCCGGACAGGGCACTGCGGGCCTCGAGATCCTCGAACAGCGGCCCGATGTCGCCGCGGTGCTGGCGCCGATCGGCGGCGGCGGACTCGCCGCCGGCGTCGCCGCGGCAGTCAAGCAGGCTAATCCGCGTGTCAAGGTGGTCGGCGTCGAACCGGAAGGGGCCGCGGCGATGAAGGTCTCGATCGACGCGGGTCAGCCGGTCACGCTGCCGAAAACGGAAACGATTGCCGACGGGCTGATGCCGGTGCGTCCAGGTGACCTGACCTTCGCGCACGTGCGGCACTTCGCGGACGCGGTGATCACCGTGGACGACGGCTCGATCGCGGACGCGGTATGTGGATCTTCTCAAACGCCAAGATGGTCGCGGAGCCCAGCGGCGCCGCCACGCTCGCGGCCGTGTTGAGCGGCGCGCTCGATGCGGCATTGCGCGTCGATGGCCCGATTGTCGCGATCGTCAGCGGCGGCAACATGGCGGCCGAGAGGCTGGCGGAATTAAGAAGTAAGAAGTAAGAAGTACGAAGTAGCGCATGGCGATCGAAATCTTCGCGATGGAACGCATGCAGTCGACGTGGGAGAACCTCGTCGACTACGACATGAGCGAGAGCGGCGTGCGTCCGCTGACGCTGCGCGAGCTGGTCGAGATGGGCTTCGACCTCGAGTCCTTTCTGGATCAGCCGCTCGGCTACTCGCAGTCGAACGGCACGATCGAGCTGCGGGAGCGGATTGCGGCGCTTTATCCGGGCGCGAGCATCGAGCAGATCGAGGTCACCAACGGCACGTCCGAAGCGAATTACCTGATCGCGTTGAGTCAGCTCCGCCCCGGCGACGACGTCGCCATGGAAGTGCCGAACTACATGCAGATGCCGGGCGTCGCGCGCAGTCTCGGCGCCACGGTCCGCAGTTTCTCGCTGCGGCAGGAGTCGGGCTGGGAGCCGGACTGGGAAGAATTCGAGCGGGCGGTGACCCCGAAAACCCGGCTGCTCTATCTCTCGAATCCCAACAACCCGACCGGCTCGATCCTCTCCCCCGCCTCCATGCGCCGGATCGTCGAACGCTGCGAAGAGACGGGGACCTGGATCCTCGCCGACGAGGTCTATCTCGGCGCGGAGATCGACCGGCCGCGGACCGAGAGCTTCTGGGGCATGAGCGAGCGCGTCGTGGTGACGAGCGGGCTGTCGAAGGCGTACGGGATTCCCGGCGTGCGGATCGGTTGGATCGTCGGACCGGCGCAGCTGGTTGCCGACTGCTGGTCGCAGCACGACTACATCACGATCGGGCCGAACAAGCTGTCGGATCGCGTCGCGCGCGTCGCCGTCGAGACGGCCAACCGCGAACGATGCTACGCGCGGACCGCAAAGATTCTGCGCCACAACCTGCCGATTGCCCGCGAGTGGATCGCCAGCTTCGACGGGCGGCTCACGTGGCGCGAGCCGCAGGCGGGCGCCATGACGCTCGTCAAGTACCGACTCGGACGCGCCCAGTCTCGAGATCGCCGAACGCGTCCGCGTCAACCAGAGCACGCTGATCGTCCCGGGCACCCACGTCGGCCTCGAAGGCCACCTCCGCATCTGGCTCGGCGGGCGCGAGGAGTTCCTGCGGGAGGGACTCCGGCGGATCGGCGCCGAGCTTCGCTCTCTGTTCGACTGAGCGGTACTTGCCTTCCGGCTAAAGCCGGACGCTGCAGAATCTTCCGGCTAAAGCCGGAAGCTACAGAAACATTGCCACACAAACATTGGCCTTGTAGCTTCCGGCTTTAGCCGGAAGGCACAGACACTCTGTTAACCCCCCGGCCCCGCCTGCGTAGTAGTCGGATAAGGAGTTTCCCCCGATGATTCATGCAGGTTCGCGAATCCTGGTCTGCAGTGCGTTTCTGGCGATTACGGCGATCGGATCGGCTCCGCACGCCTGGGCACAGGTTGAAAGAACCCAGGTGCCGGCGCCGGTCCAGCAGGTCGCCATCGCGCAGGACGCGCGAGAAACCCGGGAAGAGTTCGAGGGCCTGCTGCGACGGCTGCCGCCATCGGTCGGCCGCGTCCTCCGCCTCGACCCGTCGCTGATGCGCAATCCCGCCTACCTGCAGCCCTATCCCGCGCTCGCGTCGTTCCTTCAACAGCACCCGGACGTTCTGAACAATCCGAGCTACTACCTGGAAAACGTCCAGGTGCAGCTCTGGTATCCGCCGGAACCCCGCGATGCCCGTCAGGAGGCGATCAGCCTGTGGCGGAATGCGATCGAGAACATCACCATCCTGTTCGTGTTCCTGGTCATCTCGGCGGGCGTCCTGTGGATCATCCGGTCGGTGCTCGAATACCGCCGCTGGGCGCGCATCTCGAAGACGCAGGCGGACGTCCATACGAAGCTGATGGATCGATTCACTGCGAACGAGGACCTGCTTGCCTACATCCAGACCCCGGTCGGGCAGCGCTTCCTCGAATCCGCGCCGCTGCCGTTGGAGGCGCCCGTGCCGTCGCGGCCGGTCGGCGCGCCGTACATGCGAATCCTCTGGTCGGTCCAGGCTGGCATGGTGCTGGCGGCCGCCGGGCTCGGCCTGCTGTTCGTCAGCGGACGCGTCATTCAGGAAGTGTCCGAGGTCTTCTTCGCGGTTGGAGTGCTCGCGCTGGCCGTCGGCGTTGGTTTCGTGGTCTCGGCTGCTGCGTCACTCCTCCTGTCGCAGCGGCTCGGACTGCTCGGCGCCGGATCGGCACGCGAGCACTCCGGGACAACGGGCGTATGATGATGGCGGACCTCACAGCATGGTGACGAGAGACGTGACGCTCACCGACGTCGAACGGCTGCAACTGGCCGGCGAAGCGGAAGTGGCGTTCGAGATGGACGAAGAGACGTTCCGCGCATTCTACGAGCGCACGGCGCGGCCGCTCTGGGCCTATCTCTCACGGATGACCGGCGACCGGCAGCTCGCCGACGACCTGCTGCAGGAGGCCTATTACCGGCTGCTCCGCGTGAAGATCAACTGGGAGGGGGAGTCGCATCGCCGCGCCTACCTGTTCCGGATCGCCACCAACCTCGTACGCGACGGCGCCAGGCGCGCGCGTCAGGGCCGCACGGTCGAATTTCCCGATGCCGAGAATGTCCCGGCTGCCGGCGGGTCGGACGTCGCCGAGCGCGCGGTAGCCCGGACGGATGTCCGCCGCGCCATGCTGCGGCTGCGGCCTCGCGACCGCGCGCTGCTCTGGCTCGCCTACGCGCAGGGACAGCCGCACGCCGAAATCGCGCGCACCCTCGGGGTGAAGACCGGCAGCATCAAGCTGCTGCTGTTCCGGGCACGCAAACGGCTCGCGGGAATGCTGCGCGGCGGCCAGCCGGACGCCGGGAGGCTCGCATGATGCGCATCGAGTGCGCACACGAGCAGGACGTGCTCGACGCCATCGCCGCGCGCCGCTGGCCCGCCCGATGCGATCAAGAGCTGCGGGACCACGTCGCGTCCTGCTCCATCTGCACCGACTTCGTCGCCGTCGTCGGTCCTCTGACCGACGCGCGCGACGATATCTGGCCGGACATCCAGGTGCCGTCATCGGCCACCGTCTGGTGGCGCGCGCAGCTGCGTGCCCGTCAGGAAGCGGAGCGCAAAGCGTCCCGGCCGATCACCGTAGTGCAGGTCGCGGCGAGCGTCGCCGCGCTGGTTGTGCTCGTCGTAGTGGCCTATGTCATCCGGCCGTGGCTGCCGGCGTTCACATTGCCAATCCCTCAGCTGCCAACACTGAACGTTGCCATCCCCCACATTTCGCTGCCCCAGGTTCCCACCTCCGTCTCAGAAATCGGGATGTGGTCGTGGGTCGCGATCGGCGTCTTCCTCTCCTGGGCGGTGATTGCTCCGCTCGTGATCTACTTCGCGTCGTCCGACGAACGTTAAAGAGGGGTCAGATCTGACCCCTTAAGATCCCGTCGGCGTGAGGGGCTGGCCCGGCCGGGCGCCGGTCTTCTCGCCGTTGCGAAGAACGGGCGTGCCGTTGACGATGACGTGCAGAATGCCGTCAGCGTAAGCGTGCGGCCGTTCGTAAGTGGCTTTGTCGGCCACAGTCTGCGCGTTGAACACCACGATGTCGGCGGCCTTCCCCACCTCGATTGTTCCCCGCCGGTCCAGTCGAAACTGCTTTGCCGGAAGCGACGTCATCTTGCGGACGGCTTCGGACAGCGCGATGACCTTGCGCTGGCGGACGTATTCACCAAGTACGCGCGCGTTGTTGCCGTAGCCGCGCGGGTGCGGCACGCCGTCGCCGAGTGTGAGCACCGACGCGTCGGACGCAAAGCCGACGCGCGGGTGCTTCATGATCCGCTCGACGTCCGCGTCGGACATGAAGTGGTAGACCATCGACGCGCCGCCCGCGAGCATGATGTCGCGCGCGGCCTCGAACTGCGCATCGGCGCTGTCCGATTCCTTCAGCTTCGCCGCCACCTGCTTCATCGACAGCCCGTTCAGCGACGGATCGGCGCGATGGGCGGCGACGACGGCAAAGGACAGGTCGGAGAGGCCGCGCTCGCCGAGCAGGCCGCGCATTTCCGTCTTGATCTTCGTCCACGTCGGCGGGTCGTTGAGGCGCTCCGCGATCTTTGCCTGCCCGCCTTCGAGCGCCCAGGCTGGAAAGCGGATGCCGAGCGACGAGCTGGCCGCGGTGTACGCGTACTGATCCGCGTTGACGATAGTGCCGCGCGCGTTGGCGGCGTCGATCAGCTCCAGCGCTTTCGCGCTTGCACCCCACCGGCTCGGACTGTCGACCTTGAGGTGCGAGATCTGAACGCGCGCACCCGCGGTCTGGCCGATGCGAATCGTCTCGGTCACCGACTCCTCGAGCGCGGTCCCCTCGTTGCGCATGTGCGACGCGTAGACGCCGCCGGCCGCGCCGGCGACCCGCGCGAGCTCGATCAGCTCCGGCGTCTGCGCGTAGGTGCCGGGCACATATTGAAGGCCGGTCGAGAAGCCGACGGCGCCGTCGGTCATGCCGCGCCAGACCAGCGACTTCATCTTGGCCAGCTCCGGGAGCGTCGGCAGACGGTTTGTCGTCCCCATCACCTGGCGCCGGACCGTGTTGTGTCCGATCAAGGTCGCAAAGTTCACCGCCGCGCCGAGCTGGCTGACTTTGTTCAGCGCTTCGCCGATGTCCACCGCCGACGACCCGCAGTTTCCGGCGATGATGGTGGTCACCCCCATCCGGATGAAATTCTCCGCATCCGGGTGATCGGTGATGTCGTCGGCGTGCGTATGGACGTCGATGAATCCGGGCGCGACGACGAGCCCCGTCGCGTCGATGACCTCACGCGCCGCGACCTTCCCCAGCTTCCCGACCGCGGCGATCCGGCCGTCCTTGATCGCCACGTCGCGAATCGCAGCAGGCGCGCCGGAACCGTCGAGCAGCTGCCCGCCGGTAATCACGAGGTCATAGGCCGCGGGGGGCTGCGCCTGTGGCACCAAGGCACTGGCCAGGACCGTCAGCACGATCACGCGAAGCGGCATGGGCGGATTCTACATTCTCTTCACGTGCGACGTGCCACGTGCGACGTGCGACGGTGCGACGTGCTACGGTGCGGCTTGTCACGTGCTACGTGCTACGTGCTACGGGCTGGCATGCGACATGCACCGGGCTGCGGAGATGGTGGCGGTCGACCTGCGGCGCTCGGCGGGTATCTGCTCGACAGCGATTCTCACGCTCGGCTTTCTGGTGCTGTTGAGCATCGGCTGCCGGAACGGGTCGGCGCGGATCGACCCTCGGAACGACAATGGCACCCATCTCGGCACACTGACGGGCACGATCCGCGGGGTTCAGGGCGCGGGTGCTGTTGAGGGACGCGCGGTCGAGGTCATCAATGTCGACACGAACGAACGGCAGCGGGTGACCACCAACGCCGCCGGCTTCACACTCAAAGTGAAGCCCGGGAAGTACCGCGTCCAGGTCGCGCTCCAGGATGGCGAATCGATCGTCAAGCAGCCCGGCCTCATGCACGTGAGCGCCATCGACGCCGACGCCCACGCGGATTTCGTCATCGAGTCCGTCCGCGCCGCGCGCCCGCGCCGCCTCTCGACCCCGGTGGATCCGGCGCTCGGGTCTCCAATCGTTTAGACAGGCAGACCTAAAGGTCTGCGTTACGGAAGGCAGACCTAAAGGTCTGCGCTACAAGACTGGTCGGACCCTGCGTCGGCCGTAGCGCAGGCCTTCAGGCCTGCCGCACGTGTCATGGCTCGATCCCAATCATTTGCATCAATCTGATTGCGTTGCGCGACGTCGCGATCCCGGGCCTGAGCCGGTAATCGAAGCGCATCGCACCGTCCGCATCCACCGTTTCCGTGAAGTGCACCAGCGTGGCCGCGGTATTCAGCGGCGTTTCTGACGCCAGCGTCAAATCGTGCGTCGTCATCGCGCCGATCGCGCCAGCGTCGATCAGGTGACGGGCGACGGCGCGGACGGCAATCGATCGCTCGGCGCTGTTCGTGCCCTGAAGGATCTCGTCGAGCAGGTAAAGCAGCACGCGCCCTTCGCGCTCGTGCTCGGCGGCGTCCACCACGCCTTTCAGCCGCGCGAGCGCCGCCATGAAATACGACAACCCCAGCTCGAGCGAGTCCTGCACGCGGATGCTCGTCTGCAGATCGATTTGCGGCAGGCGCAGCGCAGATGCGCACGCGACGGCGCCCGCCTGGGCGAGGACGATGTTGAGACCGACGGCGCGGAGGAGCGTGCTCTTGCCCGACATGTTGGAGCCGGTGATGAGCAGCAGGGTGCCGGGCGGTCCGACGGTGACGTCGTTGTCCACGCGGCGATCCTCGGGCAGCAGCGGATGGCCGAGGGCGGTCGCGGCAACGGTCGGCTCGCCGCCGAGGACGGGCGTGCACCACGCGGGATGATCGTCCCTCGACGCCGCGAGCAGCGTCAGCGTATCGAGCTCGCTGAGCGACTGCAGCCACCCGCGGACGTGACGTCCGGCGATCACGCGCCAGCGCTCGAGCGCGAACAGCACGTGGAAGTCCCACAACGTCACCGCATGGATGATGAAGTGGAAGATTCCGGCGCTGCGGCGCAGATCGGCGCAGCCGAGGATCCGGTTCAGCCGCTGCATGAACCCGGATGCGGGCACGCCATCGACCGACAGCCGCCGGTGAATGTCGGCGAGACGCGGAGATCTCTTCGGCGACGACTCCGCGTACGCGAAGAGCGCGGCGTACTGACGAAATGCCCGCTGTCCGCCACCGGCGCGATCGAAGGCCAGCGTCACCGGACCGGCCAGCACGAACGACAGGATGATCCCGAACAGGATGGGCACGAGCCAGGCGGCATTCGCAATCACGCCGGCGGCGTGCAGCGCGATCAGCATCAGCGTGCTGGCGGTCAACAGGTACACCGCCCACTGCACGATCGTCGCGTGCGACCCGAGCGGGTGATCGCCCTCGGCCCAGGTCAGGAGCGTCTCGATCTCCGCGCGGCCGGCGCCGCCGGACAGGATGCCGTGCGCGGCAAAGTGCTCGCGCCAGTCGCGCGCCGGCGCCAATTCCGCGACGGCAAGTTGCCGCGCGACGACTTCGTCAGCGCTGGCCGCGGTCAGGAGCCACTCCGCGAGCGTCCTCGCCCCGGACGCTGTCGCGGCTGGACCAAGCCACTGATAGAGCGAGGCGCGGCCGAACAAGTCGAGGTCGAGCGCGTACGGATGATGCGTCAGGTCGATGCCGGGTGGCGGCTGCGGCTGCGGCAGCACCGACCAGTCGCGGGCCAGGCGTGCACGGGCGCGGATGTTTGCGAGCTGCAGCGCGTCGAGCCAGGCCAGCTGCTCTTCGATGCGCGCGTGCCTGACGACCAGCACGGCAAACGCGAGCAACAACACCGCGGCGATCGCCGTCGGCGCGAGGCTGAAGCCCCGGCTCAGCATCCACACCACGATCGCGGCGGCGGGAAGCGAGGTGACGAGCCGCAGCGTCGACATCCGCCGCGAGCGCTCGGCGACGCCGATTCTCGTCCGCGCGTACTCGTCGATCTTCCGTGAATAATCCGCTGCGGTTGCCATCAGGCCGCCTGCTCGGCGCCAGCGGGCTTCGTGCCGGACACGTTGAGCCGCCAGTAGTCGAGCGTGAAGGGAGGATCGTCGGCAGCGGCCTTCGCCGCAAGCGCGTCGAGGAATCCGGGGCGTTCCTCCGCCGGCAGGCGCGCCACGTGGTGCCGCACGCAGACGACCGAGAGAAACTCCGCGTAGGACGCGGCGTCGGGCAGCGGCGTCGGCGCGGGCTCGAGCGACACGTGCACGCGCGTAAATCCCGCACGCTCCATCCGCTCGATCGTCGCCGGCACCGCGGCGAAGTTCCAGGGATCGCTCCAGCCCTCGAACCACCGCGAGTAGCGCGGCCCGTCCATCAGGTCGTGAGCCCGATCCAGCAGCACGGCGAGGTTCGGACCGCCGCCGCACTGCGCGACCAGGCGTCCGCCCGGCGCGAGCGCGTGATGAATGCTCGCGAACAGCTGATCGTGGTCGCGGATCCAGTGAAAGGTGGCCGCGCTGAACACCGCATCGAATCGATCGGCGAACGGCAGATGCGTCCCGTCTCCCCTGACGAGATGAATCGCCACACCGTCGTCATCCACCCTTCTCGGTCCGGAGGGCGGACGCCGCTCCGCCAGCCGGACCTGCGCCTCCGCCAGCATCGTCGGCGACAGATCGAGGCCCACGACCACACCATGCTGCATCTCGGCGGCGATCTTCTCCGTCAGCCGGCCGCTGCCGCACCCGAGATCGAGAATCTGTTCCCCTGGCACGGGACGCAGCCTGCCCAGCACGCGAACGCCCCAGGCGAACTGCGGATCGGACAGCTTGTGGTAGGTTTGCGCGTCCCAGTCGGGCATTAATTACCGGGGGGCTTCGCCCCGCCGGACCCCCATCGCCGTCGCTCGCAGGGGCCCCACGCCCCGCTCCGCTCCCGCCTTCGCTAAAGCTGCGGCGGGCCGCCGTAGCCTTGGCGGAGGCTGGCCGGCGGCCGCGCTGACGCGCGGTTAGAAATTCACCGAGGACTACGCCGCGTCGGACCCTCATCGCCGTCGGTTTCCCCGGCGCACCCTCGGTTCCGGCCGTCTAGTGTACAGTTTGCGGATCCGCGGGAGGAGTCTCAATGCGATGGATCATCGTCGCGCTCGCCTCGATGTGGGCGCTGGCGCCGCCTTCCAGTCAGGGCCCAAGCCCGAAACCGACGGATACGACGAGCACCTGGCTCGAACGGATTAGCTGGGTCCAGGCTGCCGACGCGCTGAAGCCCGACGCCGTCGTCGTGATTCCGCTCGGCGCAGCGGCAAAGGAGCATGGACCGCATCTGACGCTCGCCAACGACGCGAAACTCGCGGAGTATCTCGTCCGTCGTGTGGCTGACGCGACGCCGGTGGTCGTGGCGCCGCCGCTGAACTACCACTTCTATCCAGCCTTCGTCGAGTATCCAGGATCGACGTCGGTGGCGGCCAACACCGCACGCGATCTGACGTCGGACGTCGTGCGCAGCCTGACGCGTCACGGGCCCCGGCGCTTTTACGTCGTCAACACCGGCATCTCGACCGCCCGGCCGCTGGCAGCCTCTGCACAGGCGCTTCTGGACGAAGGGATCCTGATGCGGTTCACGAATCTCGAGGGGATCCTCGATGCCGCCGCGCGCGGCATTCGTGAGCAGGACGGCGGCAGCCACGCTGACGAAATCGAGACGTCGATGATGCTGCACATCGATCCGCGCAGCGTCGACATGTCGAAGGCGGTCAAGGACTACGGTCCGCGATCGACGCCGTTCGCGCTGACGCGGCGCCCCGGGGGCCCGGGCACGTATTCGCCGACCGGCATCTGGGGAGATCCAACGCTCGCGACCGCGCAGAAAGGCCGGATTTTCACGGACGCGTTGATTGCCGGAATTCTCGAAGACATCGCCGCGCTCCGGGCCGCCGCGCCGCCGGCGCCTAAACCTCCTGCGACCGCGGCCGACGCGGATCGGAAGCCGCCCGTTCAACCACCGCCGGCGCGTCCCGCCCCTGCGGATCAGCGATGCACGGCCGGCGACGAGCGAACGATCCGGCAAATGGGCGATGCGTACACGCTGCACTGGTCGAACGGCGACTACGAGAAGCTCGCCGCGCTGTGGGCCGAGGGCGGCGACATGGGCCACCCGGACGGACTCGTCGAGCGCACGTCGCAGGTGATCATGACCAACAGGCGGGAACTTTTCCGCCGGCGCGAGTACCGATTGTCGCGGCATCCGCTGCAGGTCGGCGGGATTCGCTGCCTGACCAACGACGTCGCCGTCGCCGACGGCAAGTGGGAACTGCGCGGCGTGACCGACGCGAACGGCAAGCCGATGCCAACGACGAAGGGCCTGTTTACCTGGACGCTCAAACGCATCGGCGGCTGGCACATCGAGGCGTATCGCTACAGCATCGATCCGGCGGCGCCGCCGTCGCCAACGCTGCTGACCAGGCCGGGGTGGCCTGGACGAGGCGGAAGCTGACAGCTGATAGCTGATTAGCTGATAGCTGATAGCTGATCTAATTCTCCGCCCGTCGTTCGATGTGTCGCAGCACGCGCTCGTGGATGTCGTGGACGATCCGATCCGCGATGGCGGTCCAGTACGCGGTTGGATAGATCCGCAGTGAGTACCACGTCCGGCCCTCGAGGCGGGTGCGGCCGCCCGGCAGCGGCACCAGCCGGAACTCGCCGCGTGTCGTCCTGAAGTAGTTCTGCTGGTGCGGCGCGAGCACCTTCGAATACGGACTCAGCTCGTTGAGCGGCGGCGGCTGATCCGCGACGTCGAACGCCAGACGCGTCGGCGCTTCCCACGCGGTGATCGGTTCACGGAATGCGCCGGTCGTGAACTCGCAGTAGCGGACGGCGCCGGCGCCCTCGCCAACGATTCGGGCGCGCATGGGATACGCAAGCCCCAGCTTGAAGTACCAGCCGGGCTCTTCCCGAATCTCGTCGAACGAGACGACGTGCCGCCAGACGCGGTCGGGAGCGGCATCGATCTCGACGCTCGAGAGGACCACGCGTTCGGGAGCGTGGTCGATTGAGACGTCGATGGCCGATCCGAGCGGCAGCAGCAGAAGCGTAAAGCCGATCCCGGCGGTGCGTGGCGTGCCCGGATCCGCGAGACGGTGCCCAATCACCGAGCCAAGCGCGACGATCGGCAGCGCGATCGGCGCCGCCATCACGAGACAGACGAGCCCTTCGACCGCCACCGCGAGCAGCATCATCGCCAGCAGCACGGCCGCGGTGATACCGGCCGACACGCTCGCCTGCACGGACTGGTCGGCGTTCATCCGGCGGCTGACGAAGCCGGCAACGGCACCAATCGTGAACGGCGTGCCGAGAAAGATCGACAGCCCGTAGTCGCGCAGCACCATGACGCCGAAGGACGCGACACCCAGGCCGAGCGCCGCTCCCGCCGTGGCGCCCGCGATCATGGCCACCCGCGGCGACCATTCGCGCGGTTCCGCGGCCGGCGCCACCGGCGCGGTGCTCTCGAACTTCTCCGGCAGCAGCGCCAGCGTGAGCATGAAGCCGTAATTGAGGAACGGCAGGAAAAACGCGACGACCCACCACGGAGAGATGCCGGCGCTGTTCGCGCGCCTGACGCTCAACGTCACGCCGAGCCAGACGAACGGCGCGGTCCACGCGAGCAGCAGCAGGTTGAGCCAGGTCGGGAACTGCGCGACCTTGGCGCCGACGAACGACATCAGCGGCACCAGGTAGTCGAGCGGCGTCCAGGTGATGCCGGTCACCATGTAGATCAGCGTCGCATCGACCGCATACTTCACCGCCATCAATGTCAGACCGGCGGTGATGTAGGCCCGTCGTCCAAGCGGCTCGTTGAGAGAAGTGCCGGGAAGGAAGTCGGCTGCGGACATGGCGGGGATTCTAGCAACGATCCATAATCCGCCATGCACCGAATCGCGTCCGCCGCGCTCGTCGCCGCCGCTGCATGCCTCGCGCACTCCGCAGCCAGCTACTCACCGCTCGCACAGCAGTTCGACGTCGTCATTCGCGGAGGCACTGTCTACGACGGCACAGGCTCGCCCGGCCGCCGCGTCGACGTTGCCATCCGCGGCGATCGCATCGCCGGCGTCGGCGACTTCCGCAGCGCGCAGGCCTCCACCATCGTCGATGCCTCCGGGCTGGCGGTCGCGCCGGGCTTCATCAACATGCTGTCGTGGTCCACCGAGTCGCTGCTGGTTGACGGCCGTTCACAGGGCGAGATTCGGCAGGGCGTCACGACGCAGATCTTTGGCGAGGGCGGGTCGATGGGTCCGCTCAACGACGCGATGAAGAAGCGCGCCGTCGAGCAGATGGGCGACATCAAGTACGACATCACCTGGACGACGCTGGCCGAATACTTGACCGAGCTGGAGCGGAGAGGCGTGTCGCAGAACGTCGCGTCGTACATCGGCGCGACGACGATCCGCGAACATGTGATCGGACTCGAGGACAAGAAGCCGACGCCGCAGCAGCTCGACGAGATGCGCGCGCTGGTCCGCAAGGAGATGGAAGCGGGCGCGCTCGGGATCGGATCGTCGCTGATCTACGCGCCCGCCTTCTATGCGAGCACCGAGGAGCTGATCGAGCTGTGCAAGGTGGCCGCCGAGTACGGCGGGAAGTACATCTCGCACATGCGCAGCGAGGGGAACCGGCTGACCGAAGCGGTCGAGGAGCTGATTCGGATCGCGCGCGAAGCGCGCATTCCCGCGGAGATCTATCACCTGAAGGCCGCCGGCAAGGCGAACTGGGACAAGATGGACACGGTCATCGCGATGGTCGAAAAGGCCCGCAAGGAAGGGCTGAAGATCACCGCGGACATGTACACCTACACGGCCGGATCGACCGGGCTCGACGCCGCCATGCCGCCGTGGGTCCTCGATGGCGGCTACGACGAGGCCTACAAGCGGCTCAAGGATCCGGCGACGCGCAAGCGGATCGCGGACGCCATCCGGACGCCGACGAAGGACTGGGAGAATCTCTATCTCGCCGCCGGCTCGGCGGACCGCGTGCTTCTCGTCGAGTTCAAGTCCGACGCCTTGAAGCCTCTCACCGGCAAGACGCTCGCCGAAGCCGCGAAGCAGCGCGGTGAAGATCCGGTGGAGACGATCATGAACCTCGTGCTCGAGGATCGATCCCGCGTGGGCACGGTCTATTTCATGATGTCCGAGGACAACATCAAGAAGCAGATCAAGCTGCCCTGGGTCTCGTTCGGATCGGATGCCGGATCGATGGCGCCGGAGCTCCCCTTCACGAAATCGGCAACCCACCCTCGCGCTTACGGAAACTTCTCGCGGCTGCTCGGCAAGTACGTGCGCGACGACAAGGTCATCCCGCTCGAAGAGGCCGTGCGCAAGCTCTCCGGGCTGCCCGCCACCAACCTGGAACTGGATCGGCGCGGGTTCGTTCGCGAAGGGATGTTCGCCGATCTGGCGATTTTCGATCCGAAGACGATTGCCGATCGCGCGACCTTCGAGAAGCCTCACCAGTACGCGGTCGGCATGCGCCACGTGTTCGTCAACGGCGTTCAGGTGCTGAAGGATGGCGAACACACCGGCGCGAAGCCGGGACGGCGACTGTCAGGACCGGGCAAGCGGTAACCGCCTACTGGCCGCGAACTCTGACGCGAAGCGTGGGATCGCGATACTCCCACTGCACGAGGCCCTCGAGATAGCGCTGCTTCAGCGCCTTGTCGACCTCCGGTTCGATGAGGATCACGCTGCCCGACCGAAGCGTTGGATGCGAAACGCGCAGGCCCACGCCGTACGCTCGGTACGGCTCCGTGGCGTTCGAGAAGGCCTTGACGGTTTTCGACGCGAAGACTGCAAAGCGTACCGTCAGCGCCGCGACTATCAGGTTCGTCAGCACGAGGCGCCATCGCCGTCCGAGCCATCGTGCCATCAATCGATCGAGCGCGGTCACGCCCTCGGCGAGCAGGATTGCGAAGCCCATCGCCGGGAGATACAGGTAGCGTGACGTGTTTCCCCACGTGAAGAACACGAATGGGAGCAGCGCAACGAGCATCCAGCAGATTGCGAAACGCGCCCGGCGCGTGCCGTGCGCGAGAATCAACGCGATCGCGCAGACGATGACCACGTACGAGGCGAGGTTGCGCTTCCCAACGTACAGCCAGACGAAATAGTCCAGGCCATTGCGAATCGCGTGAAATCCGATCCGGTAATGACTTTCACTGACCAGGTAGATCTGCCGGTTCACGGTCAGGTCCGGAATCGCGTAGAGTGCGACGGCGGCGAGGTAAGGACTGAAGAGCCGAATGATGGCGACCCACGCCGCGCGGGATCGCGGGATCAGCGGCCGCCGGTCATCAGACACCCAATCCGTGAGCACGAGCAGCGGAAGGAAAACCACCGAACTCTCGTGCGTGAGAAGGGCGAGGACGAAAGCCCCAACCGACACCGCAAGATGACGGCCGCGCCGCGAACGTCGGTACGCCAGCAGCGCCAGCAGGCTCGAGACGCCGAAGAACGCACCCACCGGCTCGGCAAGCGCGCCGACCCACGCGACCGCGTCGACGTGGCCCGGGAGAACGACGAACAGGATGCCAGCGGTGACGGCGAAGCGATCGCTCGCGGAAAGCGTGCGCGCCAGAAAGAAGAGGAGGACGCCGTTGGCCGCGTGGAGAACGACGCTGGCGAGATGGAACAGGCGCGGTGAGCCACCGAACAGCGGCGTCGCGGTCCAGAAGTACAACTCGATCACCGGCCGGTAGAAGTGGCGGCGGCCAAGACCGAACACGTCGAGAAGGCTCGACGGATCGTAAGTGAGCGTGCCGGCAAGCCACTGGAAGTCGTCTTCGAAGAAGTACGCCGAGTGCACGTCCCGGTACACAATGAAGACCGCGGCCACGATGGCCAGAATGGCCACCAGGTTTCGCTTCATCTAGACAACAATAATCGACAAATGCACATCGATCATCGTTACTGGCATTCGCCGCGGCTCGAGCACGACATGGGCCTCGCCATCTTCGGCCACTGGGGCCTGCCGATGCTGGCGTTCCCGACCAGCCACGGCGACGAGTGGGAGCTGCAGCGTAACGGGCTGATCGAGGCAATGGCGGACCACATCAACGCCGGGCGCCTGAAGGTGTTCTGCGTCGCCTCGAACAACCACGAGTCGTTCCTGAACAACGGCGCGCACCCGTTCCACCGCAGCTGGCGGCAGCGGCTGTTCGACGAATACATCCGCGACGAGGTCGTGCCGTTCATCTACGCGAGCTGCCAGACGCCGGGCATTCCGATCACGACGATGGGCGCGTCGATGGGCGCCTACCATGCCGCCAATTCCCTGTTCCGTTATCCCCACATGTTCAAGCGCTGCTACGCGCTGTCGGGGGTTTTCGATCTGCGCCGCTACATGGACGGGATGTACGACGACAACTTCTACTTCCACAACCCCGTCGACTACATGAAGAACCTCGACGACCGCTGGGCGCTCGGCCAGCTCGCCTCGTGCGAGATCCGGCTCGTTACCGGCTCGGGCCCGTGGGAGAACAGCGGCTTTTCCTACGAGATGTCGGGCATCCTCGCGCGCAAGGGGATCAAACATCACCTGGACGACTGGGGCCCGCGCGGGGGGCATGACTGGCCTTACTGGAGGGAGGAGATGCGGGAATATCTTGCGAGATGGTAGTCAACTCCCCAAAATGCCTCAACTCCCAAGTCCCAACTCCCAACTCCCAAATCTTTAAAGGTGGTGGGGGTTATTCGAACATGAGCTCGTCCAGCAGATACTGCCCCTTCGCGATCACCTGCTGATCGTCGATCCACACGTCACAGCTCCTCGTCAGCACGTCGACGTGCGTGCGTGAGGCCCAGTCTGCGTGCGTCTGGCTGCCGTACGGGTCGCCGAACGCGATATGCACGCCCGGGACCTTCTCGTCCTGCAGCAGAATCCCGATCATCTCGCGCAAGCCGAGGTTGGTGCCAAATGCCAGCTCGCCGACGCGGTCGCTGTTCGCGTCGGTGTGACAGTAGGTCCAGAAATCGCGCTGGAGATCGGCGTTCGGGCACTGCGCGGAGACCAGCCGGCCGCCGCGGATCTCGAGCGTCAGCGGCGTGCGTTCGAGGCTGCCGTACTTGGCGTTGAAGTAGTCGCCGGCGGTGCCGTTGCACACGAAGGTGCCGTCGACGGACGCCGGGGTCGTGAACACCTCGCCGGCTGGCAGGTTCGACCAGTAGCGCGGGTTGATGAGGCCGCTGGTCTTCACCCAGGCGAGCGCGGGATCGAAGATCGCGCTGAAATCGGTTCCCTCGTCGGTGCGCACCGTCAACCGGCCGGCGCTGTGCATGCGATCGCAGAGCTGCTGGCTCAGGCGATCGACGAGCCGGTAGTCGGCGCGCATCCCCTCGCGCATGATGCGCGGCGTCACGCCGACCATGTGCGCGTAGCGCATCCGCTTCCGTTCGACGGTGGCGACGATCGCCATGCGGGCGCCGAGCTCGCCCTCGCGCGGCTGGACGCAGAGGATGCCGGCGTCGGCACGCTCGAGCGCAGCCAGCATCGGCGCCGGCGCCGCGGTCATCGGGCGCGGCGTGAGGTCCTCGATCAACAGACAGTCGGCCTGGGCGCCGCGATCGCTCAGCGCCTGCTCGATGCTCGCGGCAACGCCGCGGCTCTCCTCGTCAGCGATGAGCGCCACGCGCTCCCCGGACTGGATTCCAAGACACACGGCGACCGCATTGTCGGCGCCGGGCATCAAATCGGCAAGGGGCGGACCAAACAGCATCGCCCAATTGTAGCAGCGAGCCAATCATCACAGGAGTTCAGGAGATCAGGAGAAACGACGATCACGTGCCCCTGGTCTTCTGATCTGCTGTTAGTGATCTCGCGGGCGCCCGTTGATCCGCCCGGCCCATCACAGGCATCATGCAGCGTGCACTACGTCGAGGCGAATGGCGTCCGGCTCCGTTATACCGTCACGGGCAACGGACCGCCGGTGCTGCTGATCCAGGGCGTCGGGGTCGTCGGCGAAGGCTGGCGGCCGCAAATCGACGGGCTCGAAGATCGATTCACGCTGATCGCGTTCGACAACCGCGGCATCGGCGGCAGCACGATGCCTGACGGCACGCTGACGATTCCCGACATGGCGTCCGATGCGTTTGTACTGATGTCGGCGCTCGGGTTCGAGCGCTTTCACGCGGCGGGGCACTCGATGGGCGGGTTGATCGCGCAGGAGATGGCGCTACGCCAGCCAGCGCGCATCATGAGCCTCGCGCTGCTGTGCACGTTTGCGCACGGCCGTCAGGGGGCAAAACCGTCGCTCGGCATGCTGCCGACGGCGATCCGGACCCGCATCGGCACTCGCGCGATGCGGAGAGACGCCTTCCTCGAGCTGGTGATGCCGCGCGAATACCTGCAGAAGAGCAATCGAGCGCAGCTCGCCGAGCGGCTGCGGCCGCTCTTCGGCCACGACCTGGCCGACCAGCCGCCGATCGTGATGAAGCAGCTGCGGGCGATGGCAAAGTTCGACGCCGGCGATCGTCTGCATCAACTCGGCTCGATTCCAACGCTCGTGATCGCCGCCTCGGAGGATCGCATCGCACGGCCGGCGTTCGGACGCGAGCTGGCGAAGGCAATTCCCGGCGCCGTCTACGTCGAGTTGCCGAACGCGGGTCACGGCGTCACCGTCCATCGCGCCAGCGACGTCAACGAGCTGCTGTCCGCCCATCTCGCGCGCGCGGAGGCGCTGCGGCCGCAGGTCGTCTAATCGATGGCGCCGCTCTTTGTCATGATCTTCGGCTGGGTCGGCTTCAGGCTCATGGGCGCGCTGGGGATGCTGCAGGCCGGTGCGACCTGGAGCGGCGCATTGCGGTACGCGATGGCGGCGATGTTCATCTTCACCGCCGTCTCCCACTTTCACCCCCGTACGCGGCCGGATCTCGTCAGGATGGTGCCGCCGATCCTTCCGCTGCCGGGGCTGCTGGTGACATTTACGGGAATCGTTGAGTTGATCGGCGCACTCGGTCTGCTGATTCCGCCGCTCGTGCCGCTCGCGGCGGTGGTGCTCAGCGGCCTGCTGATCCTGATGTTTCCCGCGAACATCTACGCGTCGGTCCACAACCTGACGATCGGCGGCCGTCCGGCGGCGCCGCTCGCGCTTCGCCTGCCGCTGCAGCTCTTCTGGATCGGCGCGCTCTGGTGGATCGCACGGGTTGAAGCCGCGATCTAGTCAAATCCCAACTCCCAAAAATACCAACTCCCAACGACACGGAGTTCTCGAGAGAATTGGGAGTGGGAGTTGGCTTTTTTGGGAGTTAGTTTTTTTGGGAGTTGGGAGTTGGTATTTTTTTGGGAGTTTAAGCGGTGAGCAGCACGGGACCCGCGCTCGTCACCACCAGCGTGTGCTCGTAATGCGCCGCCAGGCTGCCATCGGCGGTTCTGATCGTCCAGCCGTCGCGGCCTTCCACCGCCCGGCCCGATCCCGCGCAGATGATCGGTTCGATGGTGATGACGAGCCCGTCGGTCAGGACGTCCTTCTGGGCGGGATCGAAGTAGTTCGGCACCGACGGCGGCTCGTGAATCGTGCGGCCGATGCCGTGGCCGTCGAGGCCGCGGACGATCTCGAATCCATGGCCGTGCACCTCGCGCTCGATCGCGCGCCCGATCTCGTTCACCCGCCGGCCCACTCTCGCCTGCGCGAGCGCTTTCTTGAAGGCGCTGCGCGCGCAGCGCATCAGTCGCTCCGCGAGGTCGGATCCGCCCGAGACAATCACGGTCCTGGCCGCATCGGCCATGTAGCCGTCCTTTTCGACCGTGACGTCGAGCTTCACGATGTCGCCGGCTTCGATCTTCCGGCTGCCAGGGACGCCGTGCACGACCTCGTCGTTGACGCTGATGAGCGCCGAGCCGGGAAAGCCATAAACCAGCAGCGGCGCCGAGCGAGCGCCGTTCGCGGATAACACCGCCGCTGCGACCTCGTTCGACTCCGCGGTCGTGACACCCGGCCGGACCTCCTTCTCGAGCGCATCGAGCGTATCTCTTACGATCCGCCCCACGCGCTTCAGTCCGGTCCAGTCACGTTCGCCTTGAATCGACATAGCTCTTTGCCTTAATTACGGAACGCGGATTAACGCGGATATGGCGCATCGCGCCGCGGGTCGCGATCGCTGGATCAGCTGTCTCCAGCCGCAGAGTCGAAGCGCGTCGTTATCCGCTGTAGAGTCCGCGATTCCGTGAATCTATCGCGTTAATCCGAGTTCCGTGAACTATTCGCGTCCCGTGAACTATCCGCGTCAATCCGCGTTCCGTGAATCTGTCCGCGTCCATCCGCGTCTCAGCTCACCACGAACGCGGTACTTGTCCCCCACCCGACGTCACGTTCGCCAGCCCGGTGGCGCTCAGGCGCGTCAGATACCCGCCCATCCGGCCGCGGAACAGATACGGCGCGAAGTCCACCAGCATGTCGCGCATCGTGACGGCGCCGGCGGCGTCGAACTGCGGAAAGATCTCGCGCCGCACGGGAATGCGCTCCTGGACGATCCACGTGCCGCGCCGATCGCCCAGCGCGCGCCTGGAGCGCGCTCGTCCCACGCCGCCCTGATCCGTTTCCCAGCCGAGCAGCACGCCTTTGCCGCCGTATTCGTCGTTCGGCTTGAGCACGAGCTGCTCGCGCTCACGTCGCACACGCGCGAGCAGGCTGCCCCTGCCACTCGTCTTTCTCCGTCGTCGTGTCCTCGACCAGCCGCGTCCAGGGCACGTGCGCGCGGATCAGGCGCGCGCTCCGCGCGCCGAGAACAGGTGCGCGTGCCGCGCGTCGGTGAGCACCGCGAAGAACGCCTTCTTGTGCGGCGAGCTTGCACCGCAACGTGTTCGCCACGCAGACCGCCCTGGCTTCGTATGCGTCGACCAGCGCCTGCGCACTCGTCGCGGCGCGCGACGATGTCGTTGATCAGCACGCGCCGGTAGACCAGATCGATCCGCCGGCCTCCGGCCGACAGTGTCCGAGCCGTCGAACACCAGGTCGCGCGGATCGCAGACGACGGTCGGGACGCCGGCGGCGACGAACGCGTCGCGCAGAATCTCGAACTCGGTCCAGGTCGGCACCTCGCGCCAGTCGACGATCGCGATCGAGCGGCGGGTCGGCGCGTGCCGCCCCACTCGCTTGTAGCTCGCGAGCAGCGCCTTCAGCAGTCCGGCCGACTGGCGCTGATGGAACCGCACGCGGTTCGCCGCCTGAAGCGCGCCATCACCGGCGAGCGCGTCGAACAGCTCGCCAGCAGCTCGGTGTAGCCGGCGCCCGGCCGGGGATTCGGCGTTGTATTCGGCGAAATGGAGCGTGTCCGGCAGCAGGAAGGCGTCGAGCCTCGACGCGGTGCTGGCGGTGCGGTATCCCGGCTCGATGCCGGATCAGACGCTCTTCGGCGTCGGTGATGCCGAGCGCGTCGAACAGCTCGCGTCGACTCCAGCGCCGCCTGCGCGACGCGCTCGCCGGCGGCGGCGATCGTCTCGGCCGCCGATGCCGGATGCGCGGCTCGTCGGCGTCGGTGAGAAAGAACGGACGCAGGAACGGGCAGTGCACGCGGTCGCCGAACGTCAGCTTCCGCTCGCGCATCGACGCCGCGAACGCCTGCAGAACGCCGGCGTCAGCTCGCGATCGGGCTGCAGCAGGCCGTGCCAGCTCTGGATCGGATCGCATGGTCGGCAGCGCCAGGCTCAAACGATGCCGGGGCGCCGGTGAAGCCGGCCGGACGGCCCGATGCCGAGCATCTCCTCCCATCGCGGCCAGCACTGCGACGGATGGCCGTTGAGCGCGCGATCGATCACCAGCTTCGCCATCTTCTCGACGACGTGCGATGAAGTAGAACGGCGTGATGCGGTCGCGCTCGAAGTCGGGCGCCGGGTTCAGGTAGTCGATCGCGTACGGCACGTCGTTCTCGATCGCGAACTCGATCGTGTTCATCTCGTAGCCGAGCGCAAGGTTGATCGTCTGCGCATCGCGGACGATGCGGGCGCCGAGCTCGGACGACAGGTAGTCGTGCTCGACCAGGTAGCGGCGCTCGCGCGGGTCGTAGGCGACCGGCGTGATGTCGGTCTTCCCGAACGTGAAGCAGCGCACGTACTTGTCGAAGTCGATGAACTGCTGCAGCGTCATGCAGTACGGCGCGGTGCGGTCGTAGGCGTCGAGCAGCTCCTTCGCGTCGTTCACCTTGTAGACGTGCTTCCAGCCGCCGCCGGAATACGGCTTCAGGATCGCCGGGCGGCCGACGTAATCGAGCAGGCCGTCCCAGTCGATCGGGTAGTCGAGGTTGTGCAGCGACTCCGGCGTGATGTCGACGTCCGTCGGATAGCCCTTCTGCGGCAGCAGCACCGTGCGCGGGATCGCGACGCCGAGCTTCGCCATCACCGAGTAGTTGAAGAACTTGTCGTCGGCCGTCCACCAGAACGGGTTGTTGATCACGTAGGTGCCCTGCAGCACCGCGTGCTTCAGGGCGCCGCGGTAGTACTCCACCTCGTGCGAGATGCGATCGACGATGACGCGATAGCGCGGCGGCTCGTCCATCTTCGTCCCGCCGAGCTTCACCATTCGCCGCATGATGCCGTGCGGCTGCCCGAGCTGGTTGCACGCGCTCGATGAACGCCGGAGGAAAGCTGTACTCGCGTCCGCACGAGCAGGCCGATCTTCATCGGCGCTCCGGCATGTCCCGTCACGCATCCGCTCCTTCCCGCTCGACTCCCGCCCGCGTTTCGCTCGACGATGTCGCTGCACGACGGCGCGAAGATCGTTGGTCTCCCTGAAGACCGCCAGCTGCCGGTCGGCGCTGGTGCCTTCGCGCAGCACGGTGTGCACGTACTCGACCTCGCGGCGGCTTCCAGCTCGTCCACCACGTCGTCGACGAACTCCGAGCAGCTCGAGCGCCAGCTCGCGCATCGGCACTTCCTTCGCGCTTGCCGAAGTCGATCAGCTTGCCGTCGAGCCCGTAGCGCGCGGCGCGCCATTTGTTCTCTTCGATCAGCGCGCGGCGGTAGAGCCGGAAGCCGAGATTCCGCGCGCGCAGCCGGTACAGCTTGACGACGATCGCCTGCACCAGCGCGCCGAGCATCACCGCGGTCTCCGGGCCGCGTCGGCACGTCGCAGACGCGGAACTCCAGCGTGCCGAACGTCGGGTGCGGCCGCACGTCCCACCAGATCTTCTTCGCGTCGTCGATGCAGTGCAGATCGACCAGCAGCTTGACGTAGTTCTCGTACTCGCTCCACGAGTCGAAGCGGTCGGGCACGCCGGTGCGGGGGAAGCGGCGGAAGATCGTCGTGCGGTACGACTTCAGCCCGGTGTCGCGTCCCATCCAGAACGGCGAGCTGGTCGGACAGCGCGAGCAGGTGCGGCAGGAAGTAGCGCGCCTCGTTCATCAAGTCGATCATCGCGGTGCGATCGGGCACGCCGACGTGCACGTGCAGGCCGAAGATCAGCAGCGAGCGCGCCAGCTGCTGCAGCTCCTCGACGATGCTGTCGTAGCGCACGCCCGGGGAGATGACCTGGTCCTCCCAGTGCGAGAACGGGATGCGTGCCGGCCGCGGCGACGGCCAGGCCGACGCGCTCGGCGGCGGCCGTCAGCTCGCGCCGGCATGCGGAAGATCTCGTCGCGCAGCTCCGACGACGTCGGCGCAGATCTGCGTGCCGACCTCGACGATCGACTGGTGCAGCTCGCGCTTGATCTGATCGCCGAGCGCGGCGCCGCTGGACGCCAGCAGCTCGGAGACGTGCGAGCGCAGCTCCCAGGTCTGCGGGTCGACGATCTGGAACTCCTCTTCGACGCCGAGGGTGAAGCGATGCATCGCTCGGACATCATACTAATTCCCAACCTCCAACTCCCAATTCCCAAACGGACTCGCAAATCAAATCAAATGAAGCGTTCAAGCACTTGTCGCGAGGCGACGTACCTGTCTGCCCCCCCCGTTGACCGCCTCCGTCAGCGTCCGCGACAGGCGAATCACCGCCTGATCTATCGCTTCGGGCAGCACGCTCGAGAAGCAGATGCGCAGCTCGGCCTCGCCGGCGGGGTCGGCGTAGAACGCGTGGCCGGCGACGAAGGCGACGCCGGCGGCCAGCGCGCGATCGAGCAGCGCGCGCGAGCTGACGCCGGTGGGAATCCGGCACCACAGGTACAAACCGCCTTGCGGCCGCGCAAAGCGGAGCATGCCCGGCGCGATGTGCCGCTGGATGGCGGCAATCATCATCGCGCAGCGCCGCGCGTGCTCGGATCGCAGCGTCTGCAGGTGCGCGTCGAAGCCGCCGTCGCGGATGAGGCGCGCCAGCGCGAACTGGACGAGGTTCTGGGTATGCGGATCGAGGCGCTGCTTGATGATCGCCATCTGGTCGACGATCGACGGCGCCGCGGACAACCATCCGAGCCGAAGGCCCGGCGCGAGCACCTTCGAAAAGCTGTTCAGGTGAATGACGATGTTCTGCGAGTCGAGCTCGCGCAGCGACGGCGGCGGCGGATCGGAGAAATACAGCTCACCGTAGGTCGCGTCCTCGACAATCGGCACGCGGTAGCGCTCCGCCAGCTTCAACAGTTCGCGCCGCGCGCGGATCGGCATCGTGACGCCGGTGGGATTCTGGAACGTCGGGTTCGTGTAAATCAGCTTGGGACGATAGCGGACGAGCAGATCCTCGAGCTCGTCCATGTCCGCGCTCGCGACATCCCAGCCAATCAGCTTCGCGCCGGCGGCGTTGAACGACTGGATGGCGCCGACGTAGCCGGGCCGTTCGAGGATGACGGCGTCGCCCGGATCGACGAGGCACCGTGCCAGGAGATCGAGCCCCTGCTGCGCACCGGCGAGGACGAGCACGCTCTCGGCCGGCACGCCGAAGCGCTCCGCCACCGCTTCGCGCATCTGCGGCTGCCCTTCGGTCGGCCCGTGCCGCCAAACCGCAAGCCCTTCACGCCTGATGCTCTGTTCGATGGCTTTCTGGAACGCGGCGGTCGGAAAACAGTCGATCGCCGGCTCACCAGCCGCGAGCGACAGCAGCCGTACATCGGACGCATGACGCAGGGCGTCGCGCATCGTCGGGTCGCTCGATCGAAGGGCCGCGGCGGCGATCTTGCCGCGCCACGCGAACGGCGCGCCCGATGGATCCGGCGGCGCGCACACGAACGTGCCGCGACCGACGTAGCCGCGAAGCAGCCCGCGCGATTCGAGCTCGCGGTACGCGCTGACGACCGTCGTGCGGCTGATGCCGAGGCGGCTTGCCAGCTCGCGCTCGGGCGGCACGCGCGCCCCGGATGCGATCTCGCCTTTCGAGATCGCCGCTTCGAGCAACTCGACGAGGTGGCCGTACAGCGGTCGCGCTGTCCGGACGAACTGCCGTTCGATCTCCTGAATCATGTCCCCTCCGCGGAGACCCAGTCTGTGCCGGATTCGGGCGGCCACGCGCCAGCCAATGAGGCATTGGCACTCGAAACTGGGCCCAATGGAGGGCCGAATGGCAGACCGATCGGCGCAAAGGATCGGTCCAATTGTATTAGCGGAGGTCTTCCTTCGTCAGGTCGGTGTTGATGGCAAAAGCCGCTTCCGCGCCTTCGGCTGCGGCGACGACGACCCATTGGACGGCTCTGGAAGCGTCCCCTGCGACGTACAGTCCTGAGAGGTGCGTTGTCTCGTACTTCCCGGTGCGAACCGTACCCTTGTCGTTGAACTCGCAGCCAAGCTGGTTCGAGAGATTCGAGCGTTGGTACTGGCCGGTCGTGAAGAACAGCGCGCGCCGGTTCAGATGCGTTCCATCCTCGAAGACGACGCGCTCGAGCGTGCCGCCGGTGCCTTCGAGGCGCGCGACGCGTTCTTCGCGGATGCGGATGCCGTTGCGTTCCAGCCGCGCGCGCCCGTCCTCGTCGATGTCGGCGGGACCGTCGGTGCACAGCACGAGGTCGCGGCTCCAGGTCGTCAACTCGAGCGAGAGCCCGAGGCCGCGATCGCCGCGGCCGTAGATCGCGATTGGCCGATCGCGAATCTCCCAGCCATCGCAGTACGGACAGTGGAACACGCTTCGTCCGTACAGCTCGCGGAAGCCCTCGATTGATGGCAGGTTGTCGACCACGCCGGTGGCGAGAAGCAGCTTGCGCGAGGTTGCCTCTTCGCCGTTCGCCAGCGTCACCTGGAACCGTCCGTCGAGGCATTCGGCGGCGACCACCTCGATGTCGCGCAGCTGCACGGTTTCGTAGGGCGCCAGCTCCTCCCGCGCGATTGCGAGGAACTCGCGCGGCGGCAGACCGTCGCGGGTGAGGTATCCGTGAAGGGCGTGCGAGGCGACGTTTCTCGGCCGGCCGGCGTCGCAGACGAGCACGCGGCGGCGGCAGCGTCCCAGCATGAGCGCGGCGCTCAACCCCGCCGGGCCGGCGCCAACGATGATGACGTCGTACATGCGGGAGAGTTATTGAAGCAGCGCCCTGAACCTGTCCTCGTCCCGCAGCGTGTCGAAGTCGGGGTCGCGGCGGAGGCGCGCGGCGGTCAGCGCGTGCAGAGCCTTCGACACGCGCTCGAGGGACTCGAGGGCGCGCTGCGTATCGCGGCGCAGCGCGTAAACGCCGGCGATGTAGTAGCGGGTGAACGGATCGTCGGCGCCGTTGGCGACGCGACCGTCAAATGCCTTGAGCGCGCGATCGAAGAACCGGTTCGCGTCGTCCTGCTTGCCCAGTCGCAGATAGGCGGCGCCAAGCTTGGCGTTCAGCTCGATAATGGTGCGCTCCTTGAGCGCGTGGTCGCTCGACGACACGAACGCGAGGCCGCGCTCGTATTCGCGGATCGCATCCTGGTGCCGACCCGCCAGGTAGAACACATACCCGAGCCGGGAGTTGGCGCCGACCACCTGCAGTCCAGCGTCACCCGAGAGGTACTGCTCCTGCAGTTCGACCGCACGGCGGCAGATGCGTTCCGCCTCCTCGTAGCGTCCTTCCCACGCCAGCAGCAGTCCGAGCTGCAGATATGAATAGCCCGCTTCCGGGTTCAGCTCGATTGATTTCTGGAACTCGGGAATCGCCGCGGCGAAGTCTCCCTTGCCGACCCAGTAGGCGCGGGCAAGGCCCTGGTGCGCCTGGCCGTCCTCCGGATCGAGGCGAACCGCCTCTTTCATCGACGCGATCGCCTCGTCGATCTTCCCGTGGCCCAGCAGCGACGCGCCGAGCCAGGTGTGCGCCTCCGCCAGGTCGGGGTTGAGCGACAGCGCCCGCTGCTCGATCTCGATCGCCTTGTTTACGAGTTCCTTCATGCTCATGAAGGATCCCTTGAGGTTGTAGGCGCCGCCGAGCGCGGCCCAGGCCCTCGCGTATTCGGGATCGAGGCGCGTCGCTTCCTCGAACGCGGCGATCGCGCGCTCCATCGAGTCGCGGGTGGCGAGGCGCATGTTGAGCATGCCGCGGGCGTAGCTCTCGTAGGCGGCGACCGACTTCGTTTCCTGACGTTCGATGCCGGCGATCTCGGAGCCGCGCAGCGCGAGATTGAGGCCGCTGCTCAGCTCGTAGACGATCTTGTCCTGCAGCTCGAAGATGTCGCCGATGCGGCCGTCCACCTTGACGGTGTTGCGCACTTCCCCGGTGCCGATGTCGACGAAGTTCGCGGTGATGCGAACCATGTCGCCGAGGCGCTGGAACCCGCCGACGACCACCCAGGTGGCGCCGAGACGCCGGCCGATGTCGATCGCCAGCGCATCGTCGAGGCGCGTGCTCGAGCTGAGATTCCTCAGCGCGTCGAACACGCGGGCGCGGCCGATCACCGTCAGCCCCTCGATGTTCTTCAGATCCGAGCTGACCGTTTCCGCGATCCCCGTCCCGATCCAGTCGTCGTCCGGCTCGCGCGTGATGTTGGAGAACGTCATCACCGCCACCGAGCTCTCGACGCGCGGCTGTGCCGCGACACCCATCGCCACGCGGCTCGTCGTCCCGCGCGGCGTGCTGTCCATGCCGCGCGCGATCTCGTGCAGATCGCCGTGCAGCTCGCGCGCCGACTGATACCGGAACGTCGGCGACTTTTCGAGCGCCCGCGCGATGACGGCGTCGAGCGCAGGCGGCAGGTTGGAGATGTATCGCGATGGCGGCGCGGGCACCTCGTGAAGGATCCGATCGATGATCTCGGTGGCGGAACTGCCGAGGAAAGGCGCGCGGCCGGTCGCCGTCTCGTACATCACGACGCCGAGCGAGAACAGATCCGAGCGGTGATCGACGGTCCGGCCGAGGGCCTGCTCCGGAGACATGTACGAAACCGTGCCGAGCACCATCCCCGCCGCCGTCACCTGCGGCTGCGTGATCTGCGCCGCCTGCGGCATGGCATCGTTGTTGAGGAATTTCGCGAGGCCGAAGTCCAGCACCTTCACGAGGCCGCGGCCGGTCCACATCAGGTTGCCGCTCTTGATGTCGCGGTGGATGATCCCGCGCCCGTGCGCTTCGTCCAGCGCGTCGGCGACCTGCATCCCCACTTCGACGACCTCGCGCACCGGCAGCGGACCTTTGGCGATGCGCGAGGAAAGCAGATCGCCCTCGACGTACTCCATGACGATGAAGTCGGAGCCGCCGTACTCGCCGAGGTCGTAGGTCACCGCAATGTTCGGCGAGCGCAGCACGGACGCCGCCCGCGCCTCGTTCAGCAGTCGCGCGCGGCTCTCCGGATCGGCCTTGAGGCTGGGCGGCAGGAACTTCAGCGCGACCGGACGTCCAAGGCGTACGTCCTCGGCGCGATACACCTCACCCATGCCGCCGCTGCCCAGGCGTTCGCCGATCCGGTAATGCTGAACCGTCGTTCCGATCACAGACATCCTGAAGACTTGAGACGCCGCGCCGCGCGCCTGCGTTCCCGCTGAGGTTTTGGCCGAGTTTCGCCCGTACCAAGTATATTGCTCTGAATGCGCCTTCGGATCGGGTTGACGCTCCTACTTTCGATCGCGGTGATTCCGGCCAGCGCGCGCGCGCAGAGCGCGCCCAGCTGGCACATCATGCAGGACGGCGTCGCGTTCTTCACCTGGAATCATCAGGGCGGGCCTCGAGGCGGCACCGATTTCGGCGTGCAGAACTGGTGGATGGGGATGGCCGAGCGCCGGGTCGGCGGCGGGAAGATCCGCCTCAATCTCATGCTCAGCCTGGATCCGGCGTCGCTTGGCAACGACGGCTACCGCGAAATCTTCCAGGTCGGCGAGACGCTCGACGGGTTTGCGCTCATCGATCGTCAACATCCGCACGACTTCCTGGTGCAGGGCGCCGTCGTCTGGGAACGGCCGCTCGCGCGCGGCTACTCGCTCGTCCTCGCCGGCGCCCCGGTCGGCGAGCCCGCGCTCGGCCCCGTCGCGTTCATGCACCGGTCATCGTCTTTCGAGAATCCGACCGCGCCGCTCGGCCATCACACGTTCGATTCGACGCACATCGCGATGGGGGTGATCACCTGCGGGATTCGGAAGGATCCGTTGTACGTCGAAGGATCGGTCTTCCACGGCCGCGAGCCCGACGAACAGCGCTGGGATCTGATGGATCCGGGCCCGCTCGACTCGTGGTCCGTGCGCGGCTGGTACCGGCCGAACGACGAATGGACGATGCAGGTGTCGCATGGGTTCCTGAACGAACCGGAGTCGCTCGATCCTGGCGACCTGCGACGGACGACCGCGTCGGCGTCATGGCTGCGGCGAAACGGCTCGCGGTGGAGTGCGGCGACGTTTGCCTACGGCCGCAACGACAAGCAAGGATTCACCTACAATGCCGGGCTCGCCGAAGCGACACTGGCGTTCGGCCGGACGAGCGTCTACGGCCGCCTCGAAGCGGTGCAGGTGGAAACCGACGTGCTGCGCTTCGGCACGCACACGTTCGTCGGCGGACGCAAGGCGCACGTGGCGGACGATCTCAACCGGATCGACACCGTCGGTGCACTCACGCTCGGCGGCGTCCGTACCTTTCTTCGTCTCGCGAACTGGGATTTCGGCGCCGGCGGCGACGTGACCTTCTATAACGTCCCGGGCGTGCTGCGGCCGACACACGGCGACAGCCCGGTGTCGTTCCACGCGTTCTTCCGCATCCGTCCACCCGCGCCGATGGGACGGATGGTGGACATGATCATGACGTCCGGGATGATGATGCGGTAAGACAACTCCCAACTCCCAAAAATACCAACTCCCAAAAGCCAACTCCCAATTCACAAAAATACCAACTCCCAATTCACGATGCCCGAGGTCGCGGGACTTTGGGAGTTGGGAGTTGGTTTTTTTGGGAGTTGACAGCCTTGGATCCCAGCCAGGCATCGCGGAAGCGCTTCTGCTCCGGCGTCAGCGTTCCGCTGGTCTTCTCGATCGCGATCAACTCCATCGCCGGGTTCTCCGCGAGCGTGATGGTGGACGTTCCGTTTGCGCCGTTGCGGCGCCGGAACGTCACCGGGATCTTGTCTCCCGGCTTGTGCGCTTTCAGCACCGCCTGCAGGCCGGTGCCGTCGGTGACGCGCTTGCCATCGAGATCGACGATCGTGTCTCCCTGGTCCAGGCCCGCGGCCTGAGCCGGCGTGCCCCAATCGACGAGGTTCGTGATCGTTCCGGAGCCGCCGCGATCGAACCCGATGGTCCCGAGCCACGCCGCGCCGGGATTGGACTTGCGCCACAGGTAGCCGGCGCGCAGAAAGAGCGGCGCGTAGTCGATCGCCTCTCTGCCTTCGATGTACTTGTCGAAGAACGCATCGGCAAACGCGCGATCGCCGGTGACTTCAGCCAGCCGGTCGCGCGCGTCTTTCAGCGTGTACGGCTTCGCGACGAGTCCGGGTTGCGGGCCGCCCGGCTTTCCATGCACCCGCCACATCGCGCGCATGTAATCGTCCAGTGAGATCTTTCCGTTCGACCGATCGCGGAGCGAGAGATCCAGTCCGAGCGCGATTGCCGCGCCGTAGGTGTAGTACGAGATGAACGTGCTCGCGGTGTTGGTGCGGTCGACGGAACGCGCCGCATCCGTGAACGGCGCCATCTGGCTCATCCCGACGGCCGATCGGAACTGACGGCCGCTGCCATTGACGACCGCGTTCGCAGCCCTCGACAGGCCGGCGGCGCCCTCCTGCGGAGCCCAGAGGCCGGCGCGGACCATGGCCAGCGAGCCGTAATACTGCGTGAACCCTTCGGCGAGCCACAGCTCGCCGGAAATGTTCGCCTCTTCGAAGTTGAACGGCTCGAGCGACGCCGGGCGGATCCGCTCGACGTTCCACGCGTGAAAGAACTCGTGAGAGACCGTATCGAGCACGTCCAGCACCGTGCCCGGGTTCCTCAGCGAGACCGGCGACGCCACGACGGTGCTGTTGCGATGCTCCATGCCGTCGCCGCCACCCCACGGCACGTAGTCGCCGAGGAAGGTATAGGTGCCGGTATCGAACTCGGGGAACTCACCGAAGATGGCCGCCTCCTCGTTGACGATCTTCTCCGCGCCCGCGACGTACTCGTCGATCGCCGCCTCCGACGCGTCGTGGTGGACCGCGGTGCGGATCGTCAGCTCCTTGCCGTCAGGGTTGCGGACCTTGAACGATCGGATCGTCTGCGCGCTCAGCTCGGTGGGGCTGTCCATCAGGTACTGCATGTTCGGCGCGGTGAAGGTCCAAGGGTCCTCGGTCGGGAACAACTGTGTCGCTGCAACCCAGCCGAGGCCCTGCGGCGGCTCGAAGGTCACCCGCACGGCGCGCGACTCGAAGCCGCGCGCCCACAGCAGGGTCGCGGGGAAATTCATGTGCGCGTGCGTCGTATCGATTCCGAGGTAGGTCCCGTCCACGTGATCGCCATACACCTTGTAAACGATCCGCACCGTGCCGTCGTGCCCCGACACATTCCACTGATAGGGATTGGGACGCGTCGCCGCCAGCGCCTTCCCCTTGCCGTCGAACGCCTGCAGGTCGAAGACGTTCTTGGAAAACTCGTGCAGCGCGTAGCGTCCCGGCGAGGAACGGCTCATCCGGGCCTCGAGCGTGCCCTGCGGCGCGCCGGTGAACGTCACCTCAACCTGCGCGTAGTGATGCTCCGGCGCGGGAAACGACACGCGATAGCGAACCTCCTGTTGCGCAGCGGCAGAGGCCGCAACGCAGACGAGAAGGGCCGCGATCAACCAGGCACGACGAATCGATCTCATTTGAATCGGATACTAACATGCACCGTCGACGCACCTGATCGGGCGCGGCTTCGGTGTGCAGGCATCTTCAGAGTATTCTTCGCATCGCTTGTCCGAGCTTCCCCGGTCGCTCACGCGTCTCAACGCCACGGCACTCGTCGCCGGAACGATCATCGGCGCGTCGATATTCGCCCAGCCGTCCGAGATCGCGCGGCATCTCGCGACGCCGACCGACATCATGCTCGTGTGGGCGGCATGCGGCATCCTGACGCTGTTTGGCGCTTTCGTCTGCGCTGAGCTCGCGTCCGCGTTTCCCCAGACCGGCGGCCTCTACGTGTTTCTGCGCGAGGTGTTCTCGCCGCTGGTGGGTTTTCTCTGGGGCTGGGCGATGTTCTGGAGCATGCACTCCGGCATCATTGCCATCATCGCCATCGTGTTCGCGCGCTACACGGCGCACTTCTTTCCGGGCCTGGACGACGCCGGCATCCGCGCCGTCGCCGTCGCGTTGATCGTCGCGCTGTCGGCGATCAACTACGTCGGCGTCAAGGCGGGAAGCCGCGTCCAGACGACGCTGACGATTGCCAAGCTCCTCGCGATCGGCGTCGTCGTCGCCGTCGGCCTCGGCTTCGCGGCGACCAGCGGCACCGACGCGGCGTTGACCGAGGGCCTCACGGCGGGCGCGCGGTCGGCGACGCTCGGCGACTTCCTGCTCGCCATGGTCGCCGGGCTGTTTGCGTACGGCGGCTGGCACATGGTCACCTACACCGCGGGCGAGACGGTCATGCCCGCGCGAACGATCCCCACCGCGCTCGTCGCCGGCGTCGGCATCGTCACGGTCTGCTACGTGGCGCTCAACATTCTGTATCTGGCAATCCTGCCGCTGGACGAGGTGCGGAATTCGACGAGAATTGCCGCGGACGCCGCCGACGTCGTGCTCGGAAGCGGCGGCGCGGCGGTCATGGCCGGACTGGTGATGATGTCCGCGTTCGGCGGCCTCACCGGCATCGTGCTCGCCGGTCCGCGCGTGTACTACTCGATGGCGCAGGACGGATTGACGTTCAAGTGGCTGGCGCACGTCCACCCGATCTTCCGCACGCCGTCGCGCGCGATCGTCGCGCAGGCGATCTGCGCGAGCGTGCTGGCGGCGACCGGCGCCTACCGTCAGCTCTTCACGCGGGTGATCTATACGGAGTGGCTGTTCTTCGCCCTCATGGCGATGGGCCTGTTCGTGCTCCGGCGCCGTGCCGACTACCGGCCGCCGTACGTGGCCTGGGGATACCCCATCGTCCCAATCGTGTTCATCGTCGCGTCGCTCGTCATCGTTCTCAATCAGATCTATCGAGAGCCGATCGAGGCGCTCACCGGACTCGGTATCGTTGCGCTTGGAGCGCCGGTCTACTATCTGTGGCATGCGAATCGTTGACTTTCACAATCATTTCTATCCACCCGAGTACGTCGAAGCGCTGAAAGCGCCCGGATCGCCCGTCAAGGTCACCTACGACAAGGACGGCAATCCGTGCGTGCACTATCCGGGGGATTACAACATCCTGGTCCCCGGCCACCGCGACATCGACTACCGCCAGCGTGTGCTCGACGAGCATCACGTCGACACGCAGCTGCTGACGTTCACGACGCCCGGCGTCCATGTCGAATCACGCGAGCGTGCTGTTGCCTGGGCGCGGCAGATCAACGACGCCTACGCGCGGATCATCCGCGAACGGCGCGGCCGCTTCGCCGCGCTCGCCACGCTGCCCTTGAACGATCCGGCCGCGTCCGTGGTCGAGCTCGAGCGCGCGATGAAGGACCTCGGCTTTCCCGGCGCGATGGTGTTCAGCAACGTCAATCACGTCGCGCTCGCCGACGACCGGTTCCTGCCGCTGTGGAAGAAGGCGGATGAGCTCGGCGCCGTGATCTATATCCATCCCACCGATCCGCTCGGCGTCGATGCGATGCTCGACTACTGGCTGATGCCGCTCGTCGGCTTTCTCTTCGATACCACGCTGGCCGCGTCAAAGCTGGTGTTCAGCGGCGTGGTGGCGAAGCACCCACGCATTCGCTGGGTCCTCACCCACATGGGCGGGGCGATCCCGTACCTCAGCCGAGCGCCTCGACCGCGGCTACCGCGCGTTTGCCGACTGCCGCGAGAACATCGATCGCCCGCCGAGCGAGTACTTGAAGGCGTTCTACTTCGATACCGTGAACTTCAACCCGTCAGCCGTGCGCCTCGCGCTCGATTTCGCGGGAGAGGATCGGATCCTCGCCGGGAGCGACTACCCGCACCAGATCGGCAGCATCCCGCTGATGCTCGAGACGATCGACAAGCTTGGATTGGATGAGAAGGTGCGGCGCAAGATCCTTGGTGAGAATGCGATCAAGTTGCTTGGGCTGTGAGTTAACGGAGTTAGAGGGGAGGAGGGAACGGAGACAACCCCCAACTCCCAAAAAGACCAACTCCCAATTAACGATGCTCGAGTTCGCCGGACTTTGGGAGTTGGGAGTTGGTTTTTTTGGGAGTTGTCTCCGTCCGCTCCTCTGCTCTAACCTCGTGAACTCCGCCCTCTCAAGGCAATCACACACAGGAACTCGAACATCAGGTTCGCCGCGAGCAGTGACGTAATCTGACCCGGACCATCGAATTGCGGCGCGACTTCGACGACGTCGCAGCCGACGAGGTCGAGGCCGGCAAGGCCGCGGACGAGCGTCTGGGCTTCGTAGCTGGTGAGGCCGCCCACTTCGGGCGTGCCGGTGCCCGGCGCGAACGCCGGATCGACGGAATCGATATCGAACGTCACATACACCGGACCTCGTACGATCGATCGAATGCGCTCGATCGTGCGCGCAATGCCGTCGGTCTTCACCGCGCCGATGTCGATCATGACGACGCCGTGCGCATTCTGGAACGCGAAGTCCTCCGCCTCGCCGTACATCGGACCGCGAATGCCGACCTGCACGTACTGAGAGCCGCGAACCAGGCCCTCTTCGATCGCGCGCCGGAACGGTGAGCCGTGAAAGTACCGGCCGCCGAAATAGTCGCCCCAGGTGTCGATGTGCGAATCGAACTGGACGAGGCTCACCGGCCCATGCTTCTCGGCAATGGCGCGCAGGATCGGCAGCGAGATGGAATGATCGCCGCCGGCGACGATCGGCACGGCGCCGGCCTGCACGATGCGCCGAAGCCCGGCCTCAATCACGCCATACGCCTGATCGATGCTCCCGGCCGGCGGCACGTCGAGGTCACCGGCGTCGACGACCAGCAGGTCGTCGAACGGCGCGACCTTGAGGAAGTACGAATACGGACGGATCAGCGACGACTGCGCGCGGATTTCGCGAGGCGCAAGCCTCGCGCCCGACCGGTAGGAGGTTCCGCTGTCGAACGGCACCCCGACGAGCGCGACGTCGACGCCTGTCAGGTCGGTTGCATGCGGCAGCCGCATGAACGTCGCCGGTTGCGAGAAACGCGGGCTGGTCGAAGAGTTACGTTGAGTCGATTTCGGCATGATGCGCTCGGCGTCAGGAATGGTGGCAATTCCGGCGATCTTGGCAATTCTGGCAATTTTCTACGGTCATGTTGACACTTTGTGAAAAATTTCACATTATTAGCCGAGGTCACACCACCGCCCCGGACGTGCGCTCGTACAACGTACGTCCTCTTCTGCCGGTATCCCCGTTTCGAGTAGGCTGGGGGATGCGCGCGTCGCGGACGTCGACACGATGAGTCAGATCTTTCATCGCACCACCAACATCTACTCCCGGCTCAGCATTCTCGCAGTCCTGGCGTTCCTCGCGCTTCTGGGCTCCGTCGTGGCCGCGCTTCATCTCTCCGGATACAACACCGGACAGGACGTCTTCATCGAACAGCCGATCCAGTTCAGCCATGCCCACCACGCCGGCGGCATGGGCATCGACTGCCGATACTGCCACACCACGGTCGAAACCTCGGCGTTCGCCAATATTCCGCCGACCAAGACCTGCATGAACTGCCACTCGCAGATCTGGACCACCGCAGCGATCCTCGAACCCGTGCGCGCCAGTTTCCGCGAGGACAAGCCGCTGCGCTGGACGCGCGTCCACGATCTGCCGGACTTCGTGTACTTCAACCATTCGATCCACGTAGCGAAGGGCGTCGGCTGCGCGACCTGCCACGGACGCGTCGACACGATGCCGCTGATGTATCAGAAGTCGCCGCTGACGATGGGGTGGTGCCTCGAGTGCCACCGCGATCCGGGACGGTTCATCCGGCCGCGCGACAAAGTGTTCGACATGGCGTGGGAACGACCGGCGGACGATCCCGACCTCGGCGCGCGGCTCGTCAAGGAATACAAGATCGGTTCGGTCCAGCAGCTCACGAGCTGCTCGACATGCCACAGGTAACTATCGGCGATTTTATGGACTTTTCCGCGATTCGTTCCCGCCTCGCCAGCACGGAAGGCCGTTTGTACTGGAGGAGTCTCGGCGAGCTGGCCGACACTCCGGAGTTCCGCGAGTATCTGCACCGGGAATTCCCCGAGCAGGCGTCGGAGTGGAACGACCCGAAGGGGCGGCGGGAATTCCTGAAGCTGATGAGCGCGTCGCTCGCGCTCGCCGGCGTCGGCGCCTGCACCAAGCAGCCGCGCGAAGCGATCGTGCCGTACGTCCGTCAGCCGGAAGAGACCATCCCGGGCCGTCCTCTTTTCTATGCGACCGCCATCCCGATGGCAGGGGTCGCCGCGCCGGTGCTGGTCGAAAGCCATCTCGGACGGCCGACGAAAGTCGAAGGCAACCCCGATCATCCGGCGAGCCAGGGCGCAACCGACGCCTTCACGCAGGCGGCGGTGCTGGATCTCTACGACCCCGACCGCGCGCCGACCATCACCTTCCGTGGCGAGGTGCGGCCGTGGGGAGACTTCCTCAACGCCGTGCAGTCTGCCGTCTCCGCGCAGAAAGCAACCGGAGGCGCCGGCATCCGTTTCCTGAGCGAGCCGATCACGTCGCCGTCGCTCGCCGAGGTGCTGTCGACCGCGCTGCAGGAACTTCCGCAGGCCCGCTGGCACCAATACACGCCGACCGCACGCGACGGCGGAGCGATGCCGGGGGGCGAGCCGATCTACCGGCTCGAGAACGCTGACGTCATCCTCTCGCTCGATTCCGACTTCCTGAACTGCGGCCCGTCGTCGGTGCGCTACACCCGCGATTTCGCGAGCCGGCGGCGAATCACCGACGAACGCAAGGTCGATGAACCGGTTCTACGCGATCGAGACCACGCCGACGCTGACCGGCGCCAAAGCTGATCACCGCCTGGCGATGCGGGCGTCGGATGTCGAAGCGTTCGCGCGGCGTCTTGCCGCGGCGCTCGGCGCGGGCGGCGGATCGAGCGCGCCATCGGGTCAAGCCTCGGACACCGAGCAGAAGTGGATTGCCGCGGTTGCAAAGGATCTGCAGGCGCATCGCGGCCGCTGCCTCGTCATCCCCGGCGAATACCAGCCGGCGGCCGTTCGCGCGCTCGCGCGGGCGATGAACGAATCGCTCGGCGCAGTCGGAACCAGCGTGACCTACGGCGCCGCGGTCGAGATTGCGCCGGCCAACCAGACCGCCTCGCTTGCCGAGTTGACGCGGGCGATGGACGCCGGCCAGGTGCAGGTGCTCGTGATGCTCGGCATCAATCCCGCCTTCACGGCGCCCGCCGATCTCAAGTTCGCGGAACGGCTCGGCAAAGTGCCGCTGGCGATCTATCACGGCCTGCACCGTGACGAGACCTCGGACCTGTGCCACTGGCACGTGCCCGCGCTGCATCCGCTCGAAAGCTGGGGCGATCCTCGCGCGTTCGACGGCACCGTCACGATCATGCAGCCGCTGATCGCTCCGCTCTACGAGGGCCGTTCGGAGCACGAGCTGCTGGCCGCGTTCACGTCGAAGGGCGGCAGGCGCACGTCGGAAATGGTCAAGGATTACTGGACCCGCGCCTTCGCCGGCAGCGGCGGGTGGAAGATCGTCGACCCGTCGGGCGAGCCGTTCGAGAACGCGGATGCGTTCTGGAAGCGCGCCGTCCACGACGGCTTCGTCGCCGGTACCGCGATCAACGCGGGCGGACCGGCCACGCCATTTGCGGCGGCCACCGCCGCGGTTGGCGCGTCCGGCGCATCCGGTTCGGACGCCGCCGCCTCGCCGCCTGCGGCGCAGCCATCCACCGGCGGGCTCGAGATCATCTTCCGGCCCGATCCGACGATCTGGGACGGACGGTTCGCCAACAACGGCTGGCTGCAGGAACTTCCCAAACCGCTCACGAAGCTGACCTGGGACACCGCGGCGCTGATCAGCCCGCGTCTCGCCGAGCAGCGCGACCTCAAGGACGGCGACATCATCGAGCTGCGGTATCGCGGCGCGACCGCCGAGATGCCGGTGTTCAGAGCGCCGGGACAGCCCGAGCAATCGGTCACCGTCCACTTCGGCTACGGCCGCCGCATCGTCGGCCGCGTCGGCACGGCCAACCCGGACTCGGCGCGATTCAACGGCTATCTGCTTCGAAGCTCCGATGCGCCCTGGTTTGGCACCGGCCTCGAGATTCGCAAGACCGGCGAGCGCTACCTGCTCTCGACGACGCAGCAGCATCACTCGATGGAGGAACGGCATCCCGTGCGCGTCGCGCGCCTCGACGAATACGCCGCGCACCCGGAAATCATCCACGGGATGGGCCACAAGCCGCCGAGGACGCTCACCCTGTATCCCGAGCACGAGTACAACGGCTACAAGTGGGGCATGGCGATCGATCTCTCCGCCTGCACCGGCTGCTCTGCCTGCATCGTCGCCTGCGTCTCCGAGAACAACATCCCCGTCGTCGGCAAGGAACAGGTCGGTCGCGGACGCGAGATGCAGTGGCTGCGCGTCGATACGTATTACAGCGGCGACGAACACAATCCCGAGACGTATTTCCAGCCGCTGCCCTGCCAGCAGTGCGAGAACGCGCCGTGCGAGGTGGTCTGCCCGGTGGCGGCGACGGCGCACAGCTCGGAAGGCCTGAACGACATGGTCTACAACCGCTGTGTCGGCACGCGGTATTGCTCGAACAACTGTCCGTACAAGGTGCGCCGCTTCAACTTCCTGCTCTACGCCGACTGGACGACGCAGAGCTACGAGCCGCTGCGGAACCCGGACGTCACCGTCCGCAGCCGCGGCGTCATGGAGAAGTGCACGTATTGCGTGCAGCGCATCAACCAGGCGCGCGTGGACGCCAAGCGCGAGGATCGCGCGATCAGGGACGGCGAGATCGTGACGGCCTGCCAGGCGGTCTGTCCCGCCGACGCCATCGTGTTCGGTGATCTCAACGACCCGCAGAGCCGCGTCGCGCGGCTGCAGGCGCAGCAGCGGAACTACGGTCTCCTCGAAGATCTCAACACGCGGCCGCGGACGACGTATCTCGCGGCGCTGCGCAACCCGAACCCTGAGCTGGAGCCAGCCGACCAGCGCACGACGACTGCACACTGATGGATCCGACGACACCCGCACGACCGACCGGGTACAGCCCGCCGCCGCCCGTCATCGAGCCCGGACATACGTTCCGCTCGGTCACGGACCAGATCAGCTCGATCGTGCTGACGCGCCGGCATCCGCTGGCGTGGCTGATCACGCTGCTGATCGGCTTCCTGTTCGTCAACGTTCTCGGCGTCGCGGTCGGCTACCTGCTGCTCAAGGGCATCGGGATCTGGGGCAACAACATCCCGGTCGGCTGGGCGTTCGACATCATCAATTTCGTCTGGTGGATCGGCATCGGCCACGCGGGCACGCTGATCTCCGCGATTCTGCTGCTGCTGCGCCAGGACTGGCGGACGTCGATCAACCGTTTCGCCGAAGCGATGACGCTGTTCGCGGTGGCGTGCGCGGCGATGTTCCCGCTGATCCACACCGGCCGTCCGTGGCTCGCGGCGTACTGGCTGTTCCCCTACCCGAACACGATGAGCCTCTGGCCGCAGTTCCGGAGCCCGCTGATCTGGGACGTGTTCGCGGTCTCGACCTACGCGTCGGTGTCCGCGCTGTTCTGGTACGTCGGCCTGATTCCCGACTTCGCGACGATGCGCGACAAGGCGAAGAGGCGGTTCGCCCAGTACACCTTCGGCGCGCTGTCGCTCGGCTGGCGCGGCTCCGCGCGGCACTGGCAGCGATATGAGACGGCGTACCTGCTGCTCGCCGGCATGTCGACGCCGCTGGTGCTCTCGGTGCACACGGTGGTGAGCTTCGACTTCTCGGTGGGCATCGTTCCCGGCTGGCACGCGACGATCTTCCCGCCGTATTTCGTCGCCGGCGCCATCTACGCGGGATTCGCGATGGTGCTGACGCTGGCGATTCCGCTGCGGCGGATGTACGGCCTCGAGGACTTCATCACGATGCGGCACCTCGAGAACATGGCGAAGGTGACGCTGGTGACCGGGCTGTTCGTCGTCTACGGCTACGCGATGGAAGCCTTCTACGCGTGGTACAGCGCGAACCAGTACGAGAAGTTCATGATCGTCAACCGCATGACCGGTCCGTACGGCTGGGCGTACTGGTTGCTCATCTTCTGCAACGGCGTCGTCCCGCAGACGCTCTGGATCAAACGGCTGCGTACGAACACCATCTGGCTGTTCGTCATGGCGCTGATCGTCAGCGTCGGGATGTGGCTGGAGCGGTTCGTCATCATCGTGACGTCGCTGCACCGCGACTTCCTGCCCTCGTCGTGGGACATGTATTACCCGACCATCTGGGACTTCGCGACGTTCTTCGGGACGGTCGGCCTGTTCGTGACGCTGATGTTCCTGTTCGTCAGGCTGCTGCCGATGATTTCGATCTTCGAAGTCCGCACGCTGCTGCCGGATGCAAAGGTGAAGGGCTCGGAAGGGCACTGATGCCATGAACGCACAGAAGCCTCTTTACGGACTGATGGCGGAGTTCGACGACCCGGATGCGCTCGTCGAAGCGGCGAAGCGCGTGCACGCCGAGGGGTATCGCAAAGTAGACGCCTACTCGCCGTTTCCAATCGAACCGGTGTGGGAAGCGTTACACGCCGACGATCGCCGCGTGCAGCTGTTCGTGCTGATTGGCGGCATTACCGGCTGCCTCGCGGGCTTCGGGCTCTGCTACTGGACCCAGGTGATCGCGTATCCGCTGAACATCGGCGGGCGGCCGTTCAACAGCTGGCCGTCGTTCATCCCGGTGACGTTCGAAACCACGATTCTCTTCGCCGCGTTCACCGCGGTGCTCGGGATGATCGCGCTCAACGGGCTGCCGATGCCGTATCACCCGGTGTTCAACGTGCCGCGGTTTTCGCGAGCCAGCCAGGACGGGTTCTTCCTGGCGATCGAGGCGGCCGATCCGAAGTTCGATCGGAGCCGCACGTTCGAGTTCCTGAAGAATCTCGGCGCGAAGGAAGTCAATGAAGTCGAACCGTAGGCGCATGACTCGGGGCTCGGGGCTCGGGACTCGGGGCTCGATGGTCGTGATGCTCGTCCTCGGCGTGCTGGGAGCGGCGGGCTGCCGGCAGGACATGCACAACCAGCCGAAGTACAAGCCGCTTCGCGAGAGCCGGTTCTTCGGCAACGGCTCGAGCGCGCGGCCGGCGGTCGAAGGCACGATCGCGCGCGGGACGCTGCAGACCGACGCCGCGTTCTTCACCGGCAAGGCCGGCGCGGCGTTCGTGTCGGAGATGCCGTTCCCGGTCGATCAGCACGTCATCGACCGCGGCGAGGAACGCTACAACATCTACTGCGCGCCCTGCCACGACCGGACCGGTTCCGGCAACGGCATGGTCGTGCAGCGCGGCTACCGTCAGCCGCCGTCGTACCACATCGACCGGCTGCGCCAGGTCGAGATCGGCTACTTCTTCGACGTGATGACGAACGGCTTCGGCGTGATGCCGGACTACCGCGCGCAGATTACGCCGCGCGACCGGTGGAACATCGCGGCCTACATTCGCGCGCTGCAACTGAGCCAGCACGCGCAGCGATCGGATATTCCCGGCGGCGATCCCACCAAGGTCCAGCCGCCCGCTCCGGCGCGCCCGGGCGCCGACAAGCACTGAGGTTCTGAACGCTGATGGAAAGACACGCTGCCCCTGTGGATCTCCCCGCGCTGGATCGCTCCCAGCAGCGCGCGATGATGATCGGCGTCATCGCCCTGCTGGCGGGCGTCGTCGGTGGGTTCATCGACCGTCCCGCCGGCGAGGAGATCGTGCTCGGGCTGTCCCCGGTGTTCTTCCGCGCCTGGCTCGTCGGCTTCCTCGTCTGCAGCGGGCTGACGCTGGGCTCGCTCGCCTGGATGATGCTGCACCACCTCACCGGCGGCCAGTGGGGCTTCGTCAGCCGGCGCGTCTGGGAGGCCTCGACGCGCACACTGCCGATCGTCGCGCTGTTCTTTCTTCCGGTGCTGCTCGGGATGCCGGCGATCTTCCACTGGGCCGATCGCGCGCTGGTCGAGGCGAGCCCGGTGCTGCGGCAGAAAGCGCCGTACCTCAACGTCACCTTCTTCATCGTCCGGGCGGTGTTCTACTTCGCGTACTGGATGGTGTGCATCGTGCTGCTGAACCGCTGGTCGGAGGGACAGGATCGCGGAACCATCGCGACGACGCCGGCGGACTCGGTCAGGTTCCGCACCATCAGCGCGCCGGGACTGCTGTTCCTGGTCCTGACGGTCACCTTCGCCGCGACGGACTGGGTGATGTCGCTCGAGCCGGAGTGGTACTCGACGATCTTCGGGCTGCTGACCGTCGTCGGGCAGGGGCTCGCCGCCGTGGCGTTCACCATCATCGTGCTCTCGATGCTGGCGGAGTCGCGGCCGCTGGCGGGCGTCGTGTCGCAGAAACACTTCCACGACCTCGGCAAGTTCATGCTGACCTTCGTGATGCTGTGGGCCTACCTGTCCTTCTCGCAGTTCCTGATCATCTGGTCGGGCAATCTGCCCGAGGAGATTCCCTGGTATCTGAAGCGGATGCGGGGCGTGTGGGGCTGGCTGGCGATCGCGCTCATCGTCGGGCACTTCGCGATCCCGTTCCTGCTCCTGCTGTCGCGCAGCCTCAAGCGCAACCGCGCGCTGCTGTCGAAGGTGGCGGTGTTCGTGATCGTGATGCGACTCGTGGACTACATCTGGCTGGTCGGACCGGCCTACGAGCAGCACGGCTTCCCGCTGCACTGGATGTACGTCGCGATTCCGATCGGGATGCTGGGACTCTGGTTCGTGGCCTTCGCGCGCAACCTGCGTAGCCGGGCGCTGCTGCCGGTGAACGACCCGTATTTCAAGGAGGCCTTCGCCCATGAAGCCCACTGATGACGGAGTGCCGCGCAGCCACGCGGGTCATCACCGCCCCCAGGAGGAGATGCACAACGAGGGTGTCGAGCACGAGCATGCCGACATCGACATCCGCGTGCTCCTGGGCTCGGCGGCGACGCTCGCGGCGGTCACCGCGACGGTGTTCCTGCTGATGGGTGGATTGTTCCGCTTCTTCGACTCGCAGGCCCGGAAGAACGATCCGCAGCTCTCGCCGCTCGCCGCGAAGCCGTCGCAGATGCCGCGGCACCAGGTCGGCGCGGCGCCATTCGGCACGGCGCCGGCGCCGCAGCTGCTGACCAATGAACGATCCGTGCTCCAGCAGCATCGCGAGACCGAAGAGAGCCAGCTGACCAGCTATGGGTGGGTGAACGAACAGGCGGGCGTCGCGCGGATGCCGATCGCCGAAGCCAAGAAGCTGCTGGCCGAGCGCGGGCTGCCGGCGCGCGCCAACGCGGTTTCCGATCCGTCGCTCGGCACGGTCCGGCCCGCGGGAGCCGAGTCGTCGAGCGGACGCACGGCCGACGGCCCGCCGCGCGGCGCCGGCTTGCCGGCAATCGAGGGGGCGCCCGGGCAGGCGGCGCCGCAACCAGGCCATGGCCCGGCACAGCCCGGCCACTCGCCGGCCAAGCCGGGCGGGCACGAATAGATATAGAGGAAGGCTCGAGTTGAAGCTGTTCACGCACATCGCGATGGTTCTGGCACTGGCGGGCGCCGCGGCGCCTGCCCGCGCGCAGAATCCGCCGTCGAGCGGCCTCGCGGAGGCCGGCGATCCGGCGTCGGCGAAGCCGGGTGTGCTGGGGCGCGTCGGCATCGATCAGCGGATCGGCGAGCACATTCCGCTCGACCTGCCGTTCACCGACGAAACCGGGAAGGCGGTGAAGCTTGGCGACTACTTCGGCAAGCGCCCCGTCATCCTCGCGCTCGTGTATTACGAGTGCCCGATGCTCTGCACGCAAGTGCTCAACGGGCTCGTCAGCGCGCTCGGCGTGATGAACTTCGAGCCGGGCCGCGAGTTCGAGGTCGTCGCCGTGAGCTTCAACCCGAAGGAAGGTCCGGGGCTCGCCTCGCAGAAGAAGGCAGCCTACATGGAGCGCTACAAGCGCCCGCACACCGCGAACGGCTGGCACTTCCTGACCGGAACCGAAGCCTCGATCGGCGCGCTGACGAAAGCGGTCGGATTCCGCTACGAGTTCGACGACAAGCTCCAGCAGTTCGCGCACGGCGCCTCGATCCAGCTGCTGACGCCGAAGGGCACGCTCGCGCGCTACTTCTATGGCATCGAATACTCGCCGCGGGACATCCGCTTCGGCGTGATCGAGGCCGCCGATGAACGGGTCGGGTCGGTGATCGACGACGTGCTGCTGCTGTGCTACCACTACGACCCGACGACCGGAACCTACGGCGCGACGGTGCTCGGACTGGTGCGCATCGGCGCAGTGGCCACCGTTCTCGGCTTCCTCGGCTTCCTGATCGTCAGCCTCAGGCGGGAACGTGCCGCTGCGGCAGGTCGAACCTAAACGAATGTTCACGAATTTTCCGTTCTTTCCGCAGCAAGCATCCGTTCAGGCCGGGCAGGTCGACGCGGTCTATTTCTTCATGGTCGCGGTCGTCGGCCTTCTTCTCGCTGCTGATCGCGACGCTCATCGTCGTCTTCGCGGTGAAGTTCCGCCGCCGCGCCGACGAGGAAATCGGCAAGGCGATTCACGGATCGCTGGCGCTCGAGATGCTGTGGACGATCATCCCGCTCGGCATCGTCATGGTGATGTTCGGCTGGGGCGCGACGGTGTTCTTCGATCTGTACCGCGTGCCGGCCGGCGCGATGGAGATCTTCGTCGTCGGCAAGCAGTGGATGTGGAAGATCCAGCACGCCGACGGCCAGCGCGAGATCAACGAGCTGCACGTGCCGATCGGCCGGCCGGTCAAGCTGATCATGGGATCCGAGGATGTGATTCACAGCTTCTACATCCCCGCATTCCGCGTGAAGGCGGACGTCATTCCCGGGCCGCTACAACGTGCTGTGGTTCGAGGCGACCAGGCCGGGCACCTATCACCTGTTCTGCGCCGAGTACCGCGGCACGAAGCACTCCGGCATGATTGGCAGCGTGGTCGCGATGGCGCCGGCGGACTTTCAGGCGTGGCTCGCCGGCGGCGCCGCATCCGATTCGCCGGTCGCCGCGGGTGAAAAGCTGTTCGGCAGCCTCGCCTGCAACACCTGCCACATGCAGAACCAGCAGGGCCGTGGTCCGGTGCTGACGAACGTGTTCGGCAACAAGGTCGAGCTCCAGAATGGCGCGACGGTGATCGCCGACGAAGCGTACCTCAGGGAATCGATCGTCAACCCGCAGGCGAAGGTGGTCGCCGGGTTCGTGCCGGTGATGCCGACGTTCCAGGGCCTCGTCACCGAGGAGCAGCTGCTGCAGCTCATCGCGTATGTGAAGTCGCTCAGCCAGCAGGGTGCGGCGCCGTCCCCCGCGGGCACCACGGCGCCGACCAAGCCGCAGGACAGCGCGCGGCCGGTGATCAAACAGTAGGCGGACCAGGGATTTTATGCAGAGCCTGAATTACCTGAACAACGGTTACGGCCTCAAGTCGTGGCTGTTGACGAAAGACCACAAGCGGATCGCGCTGCTCTACCTGGTCTCGATCACCGCGTTCTTCGCGCTCGGCGGGTTCTTCGCGATGATGATCCGCCTCGAGCTGCTCACGCCGGCCGGCGACATGATGCAGTCGGAGACCTACAACAAGATGTTCACCATGCACGGCGTGGTGATGGTCTTCTTCTTCCTGATTCCATCGATCCCCGCGGTGCTCGGCAACTTCCTGCATCCCGATCATGATCGGGGCGAAGGACCTGGCGTTCCCGCGCATCAACCTTCTCAGCTGGTACATCTACATCCTCGGCGGGGTGTTCACGCTGACCGCCGCCCTCAGCCGGCGGCGTCGACACGGGCTGGACCTTCTACACGCCGTACAGCACGGCCGCCGCGAACACGCACGTCATGACGGCCGCGGTCGGCATCTTCATCACCGGCTTCTCGTCGATCCTGACCGGCCTCAACTTCATCGTCACGATCCACAGGATGCGGGCGCCGGGGCTGACCTGGTTCCGGCTGCCGCTGTTCGTGTGGGCGCACTACGCGACCAGCCTGATCATGATTCTCGGCACGCCAGTCATCGCCATCACCGTCCTGATGGTGGCGGCGGAGCGCGCGCTGCACATGGGCATCTTCGACCCGGCGCTCGGCGGCGACCCGGTGCTCTTCCAGCACCTGTTCTGGTTCTACTCGCACCCGGCGGTCTACATCATGATCCTGCCGGCGATGGGGGTCATCAGCGAGATCGTCCAGGCGTTCTCGCGCAAGAACATCTTCGGCTACTCGTTCATCGCCTTCTCGTCGCTGGCGATCGCCGTGATCGGGTTCCTGGTCTGGGGCCACCACCTCTTCGTCGCCGGCCAGTCGGTCTACGCCGGGCTGATTTTCTCGTTCATCAGCTTCCTGGTCGCGATCCCGTCGGCAATCAAGGTGTTCAACTGGACGGCGACGATCTACAAGGGCTCGGTGCAGCTCGACTCGCCGATGCTCTACGCGTTCGGCTTCATCGGCCTGTTCACGATCGGCGGCCTCACCGGACTGTTCCTGGCGACGATGGGCCTCGACATCCACGTGCACGACACCTACTTCGTCGTCGCGCACTTCCACTACATCATGGTCGGCGGCGCGATCATGGGCTACCTGGGCGGCATTCACTACTGGTGGCCGAAGATCTCCGGCAGGATGTATCCCGAGGCCTGGGCCAAGTTCGCCGCGCTGCTCGTCTTCGTCGGCTTCAACCTGACGTTCTTCCCGCAGTTCCTCGCCGGATATCTCGGCATGCCGCGGCGGTATCACGTGTATCCGCCCGAGTTCCAGGTCTGGAACGTGCGCGTCGACGCTGGGAGCGTCCGTGCTCGCGGTCGGCTACGTCCTCCCGCTCGTCTACCTGCACGTACTCGATGTTCACGGGTGAACGCGCGGCCTACGACCCGTGGGGCGCTCGCGGCCTGGAGTGGGAAATCCCCTCTCCGCCGCCGACCGAGAACTTCACGGTGAGCCCGGTCGTCACGGAGGGCACGCACCAGTACGAGCGTCCGAGCCAGGAGGTCGACGTTGCCTGACGCTTTCCACGGAGAGCATTTTCCCGGTCCGATTCACCGGCCGCCGCTGGTGGCCAACGTGGACGCGATTCAGCCGGGCCGTCCACGCCGAGCATGCCCATCATCCGAAGCTGCAGCACCACTTCGACGACATGGAGCAGCAGGCGGAAGCCTCGACGCTCGGCATGTGGGTGTTCCTGGTCACCGAGATCATGTTCTTCGGCGGCCTGTTCATGGCCTACCTCGTCTACCGCTGGGCCAACCCGAGCGGCTTCCAGGAAGCCAGCAATCACCTGAACGTGACGTGGGGCGCGGTCAACACCGCGGTCCTGATCTGCAGCTCGCTGACCATGGCGCTCGGCGTCCGCGCGGCGCAGACCGGCGCTCCGCCGCGCACGCAGGTCGGATGGATCGTCGCCACCATGGTGCTCGGCTCCGCGTTCCTTGGCGTCAAGGTGATCGAGTACGCCGACAAGTTCACGCACCACCTGGTGCCCGGTCCGAACTTCGTCTGGCAGGGCCAGTACCCGGCGGCGGCGGAGATCTTCTACTCGCTGTACTTCTGCATGACCGGCCTGCACGCGCTCCACATGATCATCGGGCTCGGAATCATGGCGGTCATCGCGGTGATGGCGGGCCGCGGCCATTTCGACGACGACTACTACACGCCGGTCGAAGTGTCGGGCCTCTACTGGCACTTCGTCGACATCGTGTGGATCTTCCTGTTCCCGTTGCTGTACCTGATCGGCTACCACTATCACTAAGGTCGAGAAAACGATGTCAGGTCACGTCGCGCCCAAGAGTCTCTACTATCTGATCTTCCTGGCCCTGATGGTCGGCACCGGGCTGACGGTGCTGGTCGCCAAGTTCGATCTCGGCCCGCTCAACAACATCGTGATGCTGTCGGTGGCCTGCGCGAAGGCGCTCCTCGTGATCCTCTTCTTCATGCACGTGCGCTGGAGCAGCCGCCTGACATGGGTGATCGCCGGATCGGGCTTTTTCTGGCTGCTGATCCTCTTCAGCATCACGATGGCCGACTACATGTCGCGCGGATGGGTTCAGGGGACGCTGCGCTGAAGGGTTGACCCTCGTACCAGTTCGTGGGTAATATCCGGCCACAATCGGCGTCAGTGCGATCGTTTCGTTTGCGACGAATTCTTTGGGGGCGCGTGGATGTGGGATCTCGGTTCCATCGCAGGTTCGCGGCCTAGGCTTATGTCCTCCAGCGCTCTGGAGTAGCTGTTGGCCCAGATTTTTTCCCCTTGGTGGAACAAACTCCCGCTCCTCGGCGCCGTCGCAGGCAGCCTGGCCCCGATTCTCGCCGTCGCGGGCGTCTGGTACTTCTTCTCTCCGTGGTACACGGACGTCGGCTATCGTCCCGTTCAGCCCGTTCCGTATAGCCACAAACTCCACGTCGGCGAGCTCGGCCTCGACTGCCGCTATTGCCACGCCTCGGTCGAGCTCTCCGCCGTCGCGAACGTGCCGCCGACGCAGACCTGCATGAATTGCCACCAGACGGTGAAGACGCGACAGCGCTCTGCTCGCGCCGATCCGCGACAGCGCGCAGAGCGGCAGGCCGATGCGCTGGATTCGCGTGCACGAGCTGCCCGATTACGCCTATTTCGCCCACAACTCGCACGTGGCGGCGGGCATCGGCTGCGCCACCTGCCACGGGCGTATCGACGAGATGGAAACGGTCACGCAGATGGCGCCGCTCAGCATGAGCTGGTGTCTCGACTGCCACCGCAATCCCGGTCCCAACAGACGGCCTCTCTCCGAGGTCACCAACATGAAGTGGACACCTCCGCGGGATGGCGCGGCGCTCATGGCCCAGCTCGCTCGCGAACGGCCGGTCCATCCGCCGACAGACTGCTCGGGGTGCCATCGGTGAAGACGTACTGGCGAAGTCTCGCGCAGCTCGCGGATGATCCGGAATACCGTGCCGCCCTCGAACGGGAGTTCCCCGAAGGCGCCTCGGAGCTTCCCGAGGGGATCACCCGCCGCGACATGATGATGCTCCTCGGCGCCTCGCTGTCGCTGGCGGGACTTGCCGGGTGCCGCCGGCCGGTCGAAGAGATCGTCCCCTACGTCACCGCTCCCGAAGACGTCGTCCCGGGCATCCCCCGCTACTACGCGACGACGATGCCGTTCCGCAGGAGCGCCTACGGGCTGATCGTCGAGAGTCATGAGGGGCGGCCGACCAAGATCGAAGGCAACCCGTCGCACCCCTCGACGCTCGGCGCCTCCGCCTCGATCGTCCAGGCGGCGGTGCTCGGCCTCTACGATCCCGACCGCTCGCAGTCGGTGATGCAGCAGGGCGCGAAGAAATCCTGGAATGATTTCGTGGCGGCGTGGGGCGAGCTGGCAACGGTTCAAGCGGCGACTGGCGGCGAGAGCCTGGCGGTCCTCTCCGAATCCTTCTCCTCTCCCACGCTGGCGCGTCTCGCTTCGGAGCTCCGGGCGGCCTACCCGAAGCTGCAGTGGGCGACCTACGATGCCGTCAGCGACGAGAACCGTCTCGCCGGGCTGCGGTCCGCCAGCGGACGCGACGTCGATCTCATGCTGCGGCTGGATCGCGCCGCGGTGATTCTCTCGCTCGATGCCGATCCGCTGCTCACCGATCCGGAGATGATCCGCCACGCGCGTGGTTTCGCGGCGGGGAGACGCGCGGGAGCGGCGATGAACCGGCTCTACGCGGTCGAAGGCGTCTACTCGCTGACGGGCGCCATGGCGGATCACCGGCTTCGCCTCGAGAGCCGTCAGATCGCCCCATTCGTGGCGGCGCTCGCGGCGCGCCTCGGCGCCCCTGGAGCAGGCCCCGCCGGCGGCAGCCTGCCGGGTGTCGACGCGCGCTGGATCGATGCGCTGGCCAAGGATCTTCTGGCAAACCGCGGCAAGAGCCTGATCGTCGCCGGCGAACGCCAGCCCGCCGCCGTCCACGCGGCCGTGTGTGCGCTGAACACGCATCTCGGCAACACCGGCAAGACGGTCAGCTATTACGAGACGAAAGATGCGGCGCTGCCGAGCGTCAGCTCGCTCGCGTCGCTCGTCGCCGCGATGAAGAGCGGCTCGGTGCAGACGCTCGTCATCCTCGGCGGCAATCCGGTGTTCGATGCGCCGGCGGATCTCGACTTCGCATCGGCGATGGCAAAGGTCCCGCACACGATCGCGCTCGGGCACGCGGCCGACGAGACCTCCGCGAAGGCGGAGTGGCACGTCCCGCGCGCCCACTTTCTCGAATCGTGGGGAGACGCACGCGCGGTCGGCGGCACGCTCAGCGTCGTCCAGCCGATGATACTGCCGCTGTTCGGCGGCCGATCGCCGGTTGAAGTGCTCGGCCTGATGGTCGGCGGCAAGGATCGTCCCGGCTACGACATCGTTCGTGAGACGTGGAAACCCATTCTCGGCGAGGGGGATGCCGACAAGAAGTGGAACCGCGTCCTGCACGACGGCCTGCTGTCCGGCAGCGAGCTCCCCGAGGTCACACCCGATCCGAAGTCGCACCAGTTGGCGGAGCTCGCCCGGCCCGCTGAACCGGCAGCTTCAGGCGGTCTGGAGATCGTGTTCCTGCCATCCCCGTCGCTGCACGACGGCCGATTCGCGAACGATGGATGGCTGCAGGAGCTTCCCGATCCGCTCACCAAGCTGACGTGGGACAACCCGGCGCTGGTCAGCCCGAAAACCGCCGAAACGCTCGACGTCAAGAACGAGGATCTCGTTCGTGTCGACTACGCGGGCCGTTCTCTCCAGCTTCCCGTCTGGATCCTTCCCGGCATGGCGGATGGCGTGGTGGCGGTCACGCTCGGCTACGGGCGTACGCGCGCGGGACGCATCGGCAACGGCGTCGGCTTCGACACATTTCCGCTGCGGTCGTCGCAGGCATCGGGCTTCGGCGGCGGCGCCAAGGTCAGCAAGAGCGGCGGCAAGTACTCGATCTCCGCAACGCAGCATCACGGCAGCATGGAAGGGCGCCCGATCGTCCGCGAATCCACGGTGGCCGAGCTGCGATCGGCTCCTGACGCGGGCCACGAGCCGGCGAAGACCGAGGGAGCGCAGGCCGCGGAATCGGCGCATGCACCGAAGGCGGCGGCCGGCCAGGCCGGCGTGGCCGGCGTCTTTGCCGAAGACACGCACCATTTCTCACTGTGGAAGGAGCACGCCTACGATCAGGGCCACCAGTGGGGGATGACGATCGACCTGAACGCCTGCATCGGCTGCAACGCGTGCATGACGGCGTGCCAGAGCGAGAACAACGTGCCGGTCGTCGGCAAGGCGCAGATCGCCAAAGGGCGCGAAATGCACTGGATCCGGGTAGACCGCTACTTCTCAGGCGATCCATCCGGGAGCCCGGAAGTGGTCTACCAGCCGGTGCCCTGCATGCAATGCGAGGATGCGCCGTGCGAGCAGGTCTGCCCGGTGGCCGCGACGGTCCACGACGCGCAGGGCCTCAACGTGATGGTCTACAACCGCTGCATCGGGACGCGCTACTGCTCGAACAACTGTCCCTACAAGGTGCGCCGGTTCAATTTCTTCAACTTCACGAAGGACACTCCCTCGATCCTCAAGCTCGCGATGAACCCTGACGTCACGGTTCGCGCGCGCGGCGTCATGGAGAAGTGCACGTACTGCGTGCAGCGGATCAACCGCGGCAGCATTGACGCCAAGCTCGCCGGCCGCGACATTCGTGACGGCGACATCAAGACGGCCTGCCAGCAGGCCTGTCCCGCCTCGGCGATCGAGTTCGGAAACATTCGCGACGGCGCGAGCCGCGTCGTGAAGGCCAAGGCGGACCCGCGCAACTACGCGCTGCTCGACGAGCTGAACACCAAGCCGCGGACAACCTACCTTTCGAAGGTGCGCAATCCGAACCCCGATCTCGACCCTTCGAGGTCCTCAGGGTCGTCCCGAGCCAAGTCGAGGGACGAGGGCCTGGCATGACCGTCCGCACTCGGCACGTGCTGGGCTCGCTCGCGTTCGCGTCGTTGTTCTTTGCCACGGCCTGCGCGCGCGGCTGCACGTCGAGCCGGCCGCCGATCCATCCGAACCGGAGCATGTTCAACCAGCCGAAGGTGCTGCCGCAGACCGCCAGCGATTTCTTCTTCAACGGCGCGTCGATGCGCGACCCGGTTCCGGGAACCGTCGGCATCGGCGGACTGAAGGAGGACACGGCCTTTTACACGGGCAAAGCCGCGGACGGACAGTTCGTCGCGACGAGTCCGGTGACCGTCGACGACACCGTCGTGGAGCGCGGCCGTCAGCGCTACTCGATCTACTGTCAGCCCTGCCACGACGCGCGGGGAGACGGCAAGGGCATCCTCTTCCAGCGGGGCAACGTGCCGACCGCCTCGTTTCACCAGGAAAAGCTGCTGAAGTACACCGACGGGCAGATCTTCGACGTCATCACGAACGGGACAGGGCTCATGTCCGGGTATCGCTGGCCGATCCCTCCCGCGGACAGGTGGGCGATCGTCGCCTACGTTCGAGATCTCCAGCGCAAGCGGGCGGCGAGCGCAACCGCCGCCGCCCCGAGCGCGAAGGCGGAGAGCGCGAAGTGAGAGGGGCGCCCAAATGAACGTCGCGATGAACCGCAAGATGCTGTTCGTTCTCGGTCCCGTTCTCGGGATCGTGATGTTCGGCGGCGCCGTGAAGATGGCGACTGACCTGGTGAACCGCGAGTACAAAGAGCCATACCGGGTTCCTGCGACCACCGTCGACGCCACTCCCCGCACGGACGGACTGGCTGCCGAGCGGGCCGACACCGAGAAGAGAGACCGCGCGAAGCCTTACGAAGAGGTCGAGTACCGGAAATTCCCCGTCGTCGGCAGCCGGGTCGCGATCTGGGCGGTCGCACAGCTCCATCTGCTGTTCGCGGCGTTCGTGCTCGCGGTTCCGCTCTTCGCGTTCATCATCGAGGCGATCGGCTACAAGACGAAAGACCGGCGATACGACAGGCTCGCGTACGAGTTCACGAAGCTGCTCTCGGTCTCCTTCTCGCTGACCGCGACCTTCGGCGCGTTCCTGACGTTCATGCTCATCATCCTGTATCCGAAGTTCACCACCTACCTGATGAGCGTGTTCTCGCCGACCTTTCTCCCCTACGTCGGGCTGTTCTTCTTCGAGGCGTTCTTCCTCTATACCTACTATTACGGCTGGGGGAAATTCCATCCGCTGGTGCATCTCGGCCTGGGGCTCGGCCTGAACCTCGTCGGCACCGCCATCATGTTCATCGCCAATTCCTGGTTGACGTTCATGATGTCGCCGCGCGGGATCTCGGACACGGGGGCGGTGATCTCCGTCTGGGACGCGGTCTACAACTTCACGTGGATGCCGATCAACGTCCACCGGGTCATCGCCAACATTGCGTTCGGCGGATCGGTGGCCGCCGCGTACGCGGCGTTCAAGTTCCTGGCGGCGGAGACCGACGAGGAGCGCGCGCACTACGACTGGATGGGATACATCGGCAACTTCGTCGCGATCAGCGCGTTCCTGCCGCTGCCGTTCGCCGGCTACTGGCTCGCCAAGGAGATCTACGCCTACTCGCAGACGCTCGGATTGACGATGATGGGCGGCGCGTTCTCGTGGCTCTTCATCATCCAGGCGGTCCTGATCGGCAACCTGTTCCTGGCCGCGAATTACTACCTGTGGCTGGGAATGGGGCGCGTCGAGGGACAGCAGCCGCTGCAGAGATTCATCAAGTACCTGCTGATCGGCATCGCGCTCTGCTTCGCCGTCTGGGCGACGCCGCGATCGATCATCGCCACGGTGTCGGAAGTGCGGGCGATGGGCGGTTCGTCGCACCCGGTGCTCGGCTACCTCGGCGTCATGTCGGCGAAGAACACGGCAGTGAACATCCTGATCCTGACGACGTTCATGAGCTTCCTGCTCTATCGCCGCACCGGAAAGATCGCGACGGTCGCGTGGGCGAAGGCCGGACATGCGGCGCAGCTGACGATCTTCGCCGCGGCTGCGTTGTTCGTCATCTTCCTCGGCATCTACGGGTACTTCGTCGAGGCGACGGTCCGGATCGGGCTGTCGGTGCCGCAGGTCAGCTCGGTGCTGATCGCGATGATCTCGATCACCGCGATCGACGTCTTCCTCTTCCGCGGCGCGAAGAAAACCGGCGAAGTGCGCTGGGGCAAGATTCCGGCGATCTCGCAATACGTGCTGATCTTCATCGCCGTCACGTTCACCTGGCTGATGGGGCTGATGGGCTACGTCCGCTCCGGACTGCGCCAGCACTGGCACGTCTACGGCGTCATCCGCGACAACTCGGCTGACGCGTTCACGCCGACGCTCGGCTTTGCCACGCAGGTCGTCTCGGTGACCGTGCTCCTGTTCTTCGTCCTCATCGGGTTCGTGTTCTGGATTACGAACCTGCACGACCTGCCCGATTTCGACGAGCGGGCGCGCGTTCGTCAGGGCGAGAATCCGCCGGAGCTCGCACCGGCAGCAGCCGGCCACCATGGGCGGACGTCATGAGGGTGCCGCTCATCGTCCGGATCGGCGGACTCGTGCTCGCGTCGACGGCGTTCTACACCTACGTCGGCCAGATGGTGCCCCAGAAGGAAGTCCAGCCGCCGCAGGCGACGGTCCTCAAAGCCGACCTGACCACGGCAGACATGGTCACGGTCGGCCGGCAGATCTTCGAGGGCAAGGGGCTCTGCACGACCTGCCACACCATCGGCAAGAGCGGCGCGCTCCGGTTCCCGGATCTCGACGGGGTCGACGCCCGCGCCAAGACCCGCGTGGCTGGCCTCAGCGACGTCGAATACTTCGCGCAAGCGCTGTACGAACCTGACGTGTTCATCGTGCCGGGATTCAATCCGGGCATGCCCCACATCAACAAGCCTCCGATCGGCCTCACCGATCAGGAGATTCTCTGCGTGATCGCGTACCTGCAGACGCTCGGCGGCACGCCGACGGTGACGCTTCAGACGACGCACAAATACCTCAGCGCGGCGCCGGCGCCGGCCGGTGCGCCGGCTCCCGCCACGCCTTCGAAGGGCGCGATGCTGCAACCCGCCGTGTCGCACGCGCCGGTGGAGAGGATGGCGAAGCGATGAAGATCCTGGTCGTCCTCGCGGTGCTTGCCGTGTTCGGCGTGCTTCGCTTCCGGCGGACGAGCCTGCTGATCTGGGCTGCCGCGTGGTGGGTAGGGATCTACGTCCTGATCCAGTTCGGGTTCTCCGCGCCGATTCCCTCGTCCGTCGTCTCGATCTACATGGGAATCGCGACGCTTGCGATCCTGGCGTACATGTCCTCCAGCCAGGAGCGCCGCGAAGAAGTCTCGCGCCCGCTCGTCACGTTCATCACGGACAAGCGGTACAGCATGCTCCTTGGCGCAACGGTGATCGCGATTCCGGCGCTTGCCGCCGCCAACGTATACAGGCGGATGAGCGTGCCGATCGAGCCGCCCCTGTTCCCACGGACGGTGCATCCGGCCTCGCCCTCGGAGATCACCGTTCACGACAAGAGCATTCATCTCGATGCCGGCGACAATCCCTTTCGGCAGCTCGAGACGTCGAATCCGCAGGAGTTCCGCAAGCACGTCGAGAACGGCCGGCGGGTTTACTACCGGAACTGCGTGTTCTGCCACGGCGACGACCTGTCGGGCAACGGCATGTTCGTCCACGGGCTCGATCCGACCCCGACGAATTTCGCCGACGGGGCGACGATCCCCAACCTTCGCGAGACATTTCTGTTCTGGCGAATCTCCAAGGGAGGGCCCGGGCTCCCCGAGGAAGGCGGTCCCTGGGACACGGCGATGCCGGCCTGGGAGAAGTTCCTGAAGGAAGAGGAGATGTGGGACGCGATCCTCTTTCTCTACGACTTCACGGGCACCAGGCCTCGCGCCAGGGAGGAGGTCGCGCACCAATGAGCGCGCGCGTGATTTCGCGGTGGTCGGTCGTCCTCCTGATCGCGTTGTTTGCCGCGCCGGCCGGATTGGCGCCCGCCGCCGCTCAATCGGCTCAAGATCTCGGCACCGACGCGCAGCGTGAGGCGGGCAAGACGCTCTATCTGAGATACTGCGCGCAGTGCCACGGCGACAACGGGGACGGCCAGGGCTATGCCACGCCGCATCTGCTTCCGATGCCGCGCGACTTCACCAAGGGCAAGTTCAAGGTGCGCACGACGCCCACCGGTGCGCTGCCGACGCACCAGGATCTGGTCAACGTCATCCGGCGCGGCATGCCCTACACGTCGATGCCCGCCTGGCCGAGGCTTGCGGACCAGGATGTTTCGAACCTCGCCTACTTCATCAAGACCTTCTCGCCGGACTTCGCCAACCCGGAGAACGCGCCCAAGCCGGTCGACCTTCCGAGCCCGCCAGGAAGCTCGACGGAGTCGGTCGAACTCGGAAAGAAGCTCTACGCCGAGAATGGCTGCATCAAATGCCACGGTTCGCTCGGTCGCGGCGACGGACCCTCTGCGACGACGCTGGTCGACGACTGGGCCCACCCGATCCGCCCGGCGGATCTTTCGCAGAGCTGGACCTTCCGCGCCGGGTCGTCGCGCGAGGACATTTTCAGAACGATGACCACGGGGTTCAACGGTACGCCGATGCCGGGGTTCGGCGACGCCTTGACGGCCGAGCAGCGCTGGGCGATCACCGACTTCATCGTCTCGCTTTCCGGCACGAATGGGCCGGGCTACACGAACCTCGTCATGGCGAAGCACGTCGACGATCCGATCGATCTGGCCAAGGGAGCGGCGATCTTCCAGTCCGCGGCGATCGCGCGGTTCCCGATCATCGGACAGATCATGGAGCCGGGACGCGCGTTCCATCCGGCCGCGACGTCGGTCGCCGTGCAGGCGATCTACGATGCGGAGTCGGTCGCCATCCTCGTCCGCTGGCACGACATGACCGCAGACAAGTCAGGAAAGAACGGGATGACGCTTCCGGTGCCGACCGAGGAAGAGGAAGCACAACCCGCCGCCGCTCCAGCGGCCGCGTCCGACGATCCCTTTGCGGGCCAGACCGTCGCGGCGACTCCGCCCGCGGCCCAGGATCCATTTGCGGATGTCACCACGCCGGCGGCGCCGCAATCCGAGTTCTCCGACGCGGTTTCGATCCAGATTCCGTCGGCACTGCCGACCGGCGCGCGCAAGCCGTACTTCATCTTCGGCGACGGACAGAACACCGTCGATCTCTGGTACTTCGATCTCGCGCGCACCGATCCGCTTCAGTTCACCGGCAAGGGCAGCGCTGACATCGCGCCGAACGATACGGGAGACGTCACCGGCGTCGCCAGCTACGACCAGGGAGAATGGTCGGTCATCTTCAAGCGGGCCCGCCGGCCAGGCTCCGGCGCGACGTTTTCGCCCGGCGAGTTCATGCCGATCGCCTTCTCGGTGTGGGACGGACTCTCGCGCGAGCGCGGCAACAGGCGCGGCCTGTCGTTGTGGTACTCGCTCTACATGGAACCCGAGAACGTCCCATCGGCCGTCGGCCCGATGATCAGGACGGCGCTCGTCATTCTCTTTATCGAACTGGCCCTGATCGGCTGGGTGCGCTGGCGCTACGCGGCTCGAGCACCCCGCGCGCTGGGCGGGGATCAGAGGCAGGCAACGGCAAGCTAGGCATGAGGGTGTGATGTACAAGAGCATCTACGTTCCCGTCGATAACTCGGACCACTCCAACCGCGCGATCGCGTGCAGCCTCGAGTTGGGGAAGGCATTTTCCGCAAAGCTCGTCGGCTGCCACGTCTACGCGGCCAAACTGCACGACTATCGCTTCAGGCAGATGGAGGTACACGCTGCCCGAGGAGTACATCGACGAGGTCGAGCTGGAACGCCAGCGGAAGATTCACGACAGCCTGATCACGATGGGCCTGAAGCTGATCTCCGACAGCTACCTCGATGGCATGTCGCGTCTCTGCGGCGAGTCAGGCCTGGCGTTCGAGCCGCGGATGATGGACGGGAAGCATCACGCGGAGATTCTCAAGGATCTCGAGGGCTCGACGCACGACCTCGTGGTGATCGGCGCGCTCGGAATCGGCCGCGCCAGGGACAGCGTCATCGGCTCGGTGTGCGAGCGCGTCGCCCGTCAGGCCAATCGCGATGTCTGGGTCGTCAAGCACGTCCCCGAGCCGGGCGAGCCGGATCGGAACACGATCCTGGTCGGTGTCGACGGCAGCCCGCAGTCGTTTGGCGCGCTCATGACCGCCATCGACCTGGCGCGCCAGTTCGGCAAGGAAGTCGAAGCGATCGCGGTTTACGATCCGTACCTCCACTACTCCGTCTTCAACGGCATCGTCAACATCCTCACCGAGCAGGCCGCGAAGGTGTTCCGGTTCGAGGAGCAGAACCAGCTGCACGAGGAAATCATCGACACCGGGCTCGCGCAGATCTACCAGTCGCATCTCGAAGTCGGCGAGCGGATGGCGAACGAGGCCGGCGTCACGATCAGGAAAACGCTGCTCGACGGCAAGCCGTTCCAGAAGATCCTCGACCACGCGCGCAAGACCAACCCCTGGCTGATCGTGCTGGGGCGCATCGGCGTCCACAGCCCGAGCGAGGAGACCGGGCTGGGAAGCAACGTGGAGAACATTCTGCGCGCGGCGCCGTGCGATGTCCTCCTCTCCACCCGCCTCGAGGTCCCGCGGCTGGACGTGCGGGCCGAGGAGACGGTCCGGTGGACGCCGGAGGCCGAGTCGCGGATGAAACACGTGCCCGATCAGGTCAAGGGCATCGCCCGCACCGGCGTCCTTCGTCTGGCGCTCGAGAAGGGGCATTCGGTGATCACCAGCGCGGTGATCGACGAAGCGATGGATCGCTTCATGCCGAAGGGGGCGTCCGCCGCGACCAAAGCGCTGGCCGAGGCGGTGGCCCTCGAGCGCGCGAAGTCCGGGCCGGTGTCGATGTGCCGTGCGTGCGGCGTCACCGCGACGCAGAGCGATCCCGTCAAGTGCACCGTCTGCGGCGCGTCGGATTTCGACGTGATCTCTCAGGAGATGATCGAGAAGATCGCCGCGGTCGAAGGCGGGCTCGAGGAAGAGACGACCTACGACGGCCGCAAGCTGCGCTGGACGGAGGATGCCCGTAAAGGCCTCTGGACGATGAAGAACGCGTATCAGCGCCGCCGCGTCAAGGCGCGCGTCGAAAAGCGGGCGCGGATGAAGCGGCTCGACGCGATCACGCTCGACTTCGCGCGCCAGGTGATCGAGGAGGAAACGGGGACGCCGCTGGATATCCAGAGCAACCCTGCGGTGATGGCGACCGAGGCGAAGCTCGTGGCTCGCGACGACAAGAAGAACCCGCTGATTTCGACGTTCAACTGGACAGACGATGCCGCGCAGCGGATCATGCGCGTCCCCGCGGGGTTCATGCGGAACAAGACGCAGGAACGAATCGAGGAGCTTGCACGCGAGCGCGCCGTGACGTCGATCGACCTGGCGCTCGTCGAGGACGGGATCGAGCTCGGCAAGAAGATGATGGCCGAGATGATCGCGAATTACTCGGCTCCCTCATCGCCGTCAGCGAAGGCGGACGTCGCGCCGAGGCCATCCGCGCCGGCGAGCGGCAACGGCAGCGGCTACCTCAACGAGGTGAGCCCGCTGAACGCGCGCAGTGAGTAGGGGTGTCGGCATACCGCTTCTGCCGCTCCGACGACATCCAGCTGCTCGTCGACGCGCTGAATCGCTGCTGGGCCCCCTACTTTCCTGACGAACCGCTGGCGACGCCGGCGACGTTCAAGCGGACGATCCGCAACCTGCAGGTGTGGTGCAGCAGCTGCATGGTCGCCTTCTCGGGCGCCGATCCGATCGGCGTGCTGATCGGCGCCAAGCGGACGTCAGGCACCCTCATCCAGAAGATCGCCGTCCATCCCGAGCATCGCCGCCAGGGCCACGGCCGTCACCTGCTCACATCGCTCGGGTCGAAGCTCGCCATTCTCGGCCCGCCGCGAATCGTCGCCGAAGTGCCCGAGGCGCTCACCGATGCCTCAAGCCTGTTCAGCGCCTGCGGGTATGTTGAAGACGCGGTCCTGACAGATTACGTCTTGATCAGGGACCAGGGGCCAGGGACCGGGGGCCAGAAGCATCCGCGCTCGCTCGGGACGGGCTACGAAGGCGGGCTGGTGATCCCCATCAGCGTCGACGATCTCGCCGCGAATGGCCTCCTCGAGGCGGACCATCTGAGGACTTGCTGGGAGCGGGCGGTCGAGACCCTGACGGCCCGCAAGAACGACATCGCTGGGCTCGCCGTCGCCTCGGACGAACGAATCGAGGCTTATATCCTTTATATAGGAGACGAGATTGTCGGCCTGAGGTCGTTCGTCGATGACGATGGTGCGCGGCTGATGCAGCTGATCGTGCAGCTTGGGGCCAGGGGGCTGGAGACACTGCGGCTTGCGAAGGTCCATCCAGCGGAGTTCTCATGCGGACAGCTGGAGGCGCTGGGTTTCCGCCCTGCCGGCGGGCATCGGCTTTACGCCACGCGGGCGAGAAGTCAGTAGCGGCTGGCGCGACCTATCCCAGGAGCTGCAGCGCACGCGCCAGCGACCCTTCGGACACCGCGATGACCGCCGCGGTCGTCCGGGTGCGCCGAGAGGCGGTGGCGTAGGCATAGCGGATATCGATCCCCGCTTTCGCGAGCTTCTCGACCGCTTTCGCCAGCGCGCCGGGACGATTCGTCAGCTCGACGAACAGCACATCCTCGGCCGCAAACGCATAGCCGGCCCCCGACAGAACGTGCGTGGCCAGCTCGCGATTCGGAACCAGCAGGCGCACGACGCCCTTTTCCTGTCCCGCCTCCGGCGCCGAGATCGCCAGCAGGTTCACGCCGCCGTGCGCGAGATCGCGGCACAACCGCGCGAGGGTGCCGATCTTATTGTCCATCGACAGGTTGAGCTGAGTCGCTGTCGGCATGAGGGGCACTATAGCCCGGATGTTCTCGCGACGGCTATGCTCCGCCTGTTTGCCGCGCGCGCGTTCAGCGGATAGCATGGCGGACTCGGACGTGAGAGGCGCACGATGAAGCGACGCGATTTTCTGGCGGGTCTGGCGGGATCGGTGCCGGCGACTGCGTTCGCGTCCCAGACTGGACAGCGCCCGCGCGACGGCGCCGTGCCACCGAAGCGCCTGACCATCACGCTGCTCGGAACCGGCACGCCTGCCCCCTCGCTGGTGCGGCAGGGTTCGGGATACCTGATCGAGGTGGGCCGCGACACGATCGTCATGGACCATGGGCCTGGCGCGCACCATCGCCTGCTGGAAAGCAGCCGCCAGGCCATCGACGTCACGCACGCGTTTTTTACCCATCTCCATTACGACCACTGCCTCGATTACGCGCGCCTCGTGCTCCAGCGGTGGGACCAGGGAGCCGGCAAGATCCCGGAGCTGGACGTCTACGGCCCGCCGCCAATTGCAAGGATGACGAATCAGCTCTTTGGCGAGGAGGGCGTGTACGGCCCGGACATCCGCGCGCGCGTGCAGCATCAGAGCAGCCTCGACGTGTTCACCGCGCGGGGCGGCACGCTCCCCCGGCGGCCGCCGACGCCGCGCGTCAAGGAAGTTCACGCTGGAGACGTCGTCGAAGGTCATGACTGGAAAATCACCGTCGGGCACGCGGCGCACGTGCAGCCCTATCTGGAATGTCTGGCGTTCAGGCTCGATTGCGCGGACGGCTCCGTGTGCTACACCGGCGACAGCGGTGCGACCGACGCGATCGTGACGCTTGCCCGAGGCTGCGACGTACTGATCCACATGAACCACTACTTCAGTGGAACCGAGCCGAGCGCCGCATATCGAGCGGCGTGTGGAAACCATCGCGACAATGCGCTCACCGCGAAGCGCGCGGGCGTGAAGACGCTGGTGCTGACGCATCTCCTGGCGCAGATCGACCAGCCAGGCGTCCGCGAGCAGATCGTCCACGAGATCAGCCAGGTGTTCGACGGCCGGGTGATCTGGGGAGAAGACCTGATGCAGATCAACCTCGCGGCAGGTGTCCTCACGAGCATCGAGGGGCGTAAACCCTGAGGCTTGCCGGGCCGCAGCACGCCAACGGCGAGCGAACGCTTGCCGAGCCGTAGCTCGCCGAAGGCGAGCGAAGGCTGGTGTAAGCTAAGGCACCTAAGGTGAAGTCTTATCACGACATCGTCGGCGACGGAGGCTCGAGAATTCTCGAGCAGGTCGCCGAACAGCGCGCCCGCATAACTGACGGGCTCGCAGGCGTCCGCCACATCGTGGCGATCGGCTCCGGCAAGGGAGGTGTAGGCAAGAGCACGCTGACGCTGCACCTCGCCGGTGCTTTGCGCGCGCAAGGCCTGAAGCTGGCCATCCTGGACGCGGACTTCAACGGCCCCTCGCAGGCGCGCATGGCCGGCGTCCAGCGGGCAGTGTTCGTCCCCCCGCCTTCGCCCAAGGGCTTCGGCGTGGCAGGCGGCAGCCACAAGGTCGCGCTCCCGAAGACCGCATCCGGGATCGGCGTCTTCTCGATGGGCTCGCTGATCCCCGAGTCGGAGGCGCTCGACTTCGAGAGCGCGGCGCGCGGCGAGTCCCATACATGGCGCGCCACCAGGGAGTTCGCCCTGCTCGGCGAGATCCTCGGATCCTTCGACTGGGGCACGCTCGACCTGCTGATGATCGACTTGCCTCCTGGCGCCGAGCGGACGGTCCAGTATGCAGACTTCCTCGGCAAGAGGACATCGTTCGTGCTCGTGACGATCCCTTCGCAGGTCGCGGGTGGTGTGGTCGCGCGCTCCGTTGCCGCGCTCGCGAAGGGTCCCAACCGTGTGCTCGGTTACGTCGAGAACATGAGCGGCTACTACTGCCGCGACTGCGACGCGATCAAGCCCCTGTTCGCTTCATCCGACCCCACGGACCTCGGAATCCCCTGCCTCGGCTCGGTTCCATTCGATCCGGAGCTGGCGCGGCACTGCGATCTGGGAATTCCCTTTGACCGTCGGCGCGACACGCCCGTGGGCCAGGCCCTCGTGCAGATCGCGCAGCGACTGCTGGATACCCTGCAATGAAATTCCTGTGCGTACCTTGTGACAGCCCGATGAAGCTCCAGACCGTGGGCCCGCCCGATCGCGGATCGCTCTCGGTCGTCTACGCGTGTCCCGAGTGCGGCTACGAGATGGCGATGCTGACCAACGCGTACGAAACGCAGCTCGTCCAGTCGCTCGGCGTTCGGATCGGTCCCGATGCTGCTCGACAGGCCGAAGCTGGCGGATCGACCGCGTCCACGAGCAAGTGCCCCTTCGGCGCGATGATCCCGGCGACCAACGCCACCGAACCCTTCGACGCGGCTCAGAGCAGGCGCAGCGAAGTCGCCGAGCCCGTGCGATGGACTGCCGCCGCTGAAGCCCGTCTCCTGAACGTCCCCGAGTTCGTGCGCCCGATGGCACGGACGGGCATCGAGAGGTTCGCGCGCGACAACGGCGCCAGCGAAGTGGACGACAAAATCCTCGACGCCGCCAAAGAATTCTTCGGGATGTAACCCGGCGCCGATCCTCATGCGGGACTCCACATTCAACCGGCCATACGTCGTCTCCTGGAATCTCACCTACCGCTGCAACCTCGCGTGCGAGCACTGCTATCTCGACGCGGGCGGATCGCCGCTCGTCAGCTCGGAGAACTTCGCCGATCGCAGCGAGCTCGGCACCGAGGAGTGCTTCAAGGTCATCGACGAAATCGCATCGTTCGCGCCTGAGTGCCTGACCATCCTCACCGGCGGCGAGCCGCTCCTGCGCCGCGACATCCTCGACATCGTCGAGCGCGCGGCCGAGCGCGGCCTCTGGGTCGTCGTCGGCACCAACGGCGTTCGCATCTCCGAGAACGTCGCGAAGCGCCTCGCCGATGCCGGCGCGCGCGGACTCTCGCTCTCCCTCGACGCGCTCGATCCGGATCGTCACGATCGCTTCCGCCGGGTTCGCGGCGCGTGGCAGAACACGGTTGACGGCGCCGAGATCCTCAACAGGACCGGACTCCCCTTCATCGTGCAGACGACCGCCGGCTCGCACAATCTCGGCGAGCTCGAGGCAATCGCCGACTTCGCGCACGATCGACTCGCCGCGAAGGTCTGGAATCTCTATTTCCTGGTGCCGACGGGGCGCGGGCAGTTCGTGTCGGACATGACCCCGGCGCAGTACGACGAGGTGCTCGACTCTCTCTACCGCATCCAGCGGAAATACGACCGGCGAATGCTCGTGAACGCCAAGTGCGCTCCGCACTACATCAAGACTGTTTTGGAGCGTAACGACGCGATTCCCACGGACGCGGAACCCTCATGGCCAGGTTCCTCCCCGATCCGGACCTACTCCGGCGGCGCCGGTGGCTGCCCCGCCGGCACGCACTACATGGGTATCCGGCCGAACGGGGACGTTACACCGTGCCCATATCTCCCGGTCTTCGCCGGGTCGCTTCGTCGTTCCAGTCTCACAGACTTGTGGGCTTCGTCGGAGCTCTTCAACGGAATCCGCCAGCGCGCTTCGCTTGGCGGGCGATGCGGCGACTGCGAGATGAACGCCCATTGCGGCGGCTGCCGCGCCCGCGCCTATGGAATGACCGGCGATCTGATGGCCGAGGATCCGCTGTGCACCCACACGCCGGGCAAGTTCGCCGGGTCCCCGCTGCTCGTCGTGCGCGGCACGGCCGCGTCGGGCAGGCCGGGACCGCCGACCCTCGAGTACGGAAGTGACGCGCCGTCGACGATCGCCTGGGACGATGCGGCGATGACGCGGATGAAGAAAATTCCGGCGTTCGTAAGGGGAATGGTGATCAGGGCCGTCGAGGATTCCTGCCGCAAGACCGGCCTCGACCGCGTCACTGTCGAAGAACTCGAGAAGATCCGGGCGCGGATGCCGACGCCGAAGTTCTTCGGGCGGCCGGACGGCTAATCAGTCGACACGATGATGCCGCGTCCTATCGTGCTCCTTTTCCTGGTTTCGATCTGCGGCATTTCCGTCTCTTATACGCTCGCGCGTGCGCAAGGCCAGGCGGTGAGCCCGCTGGCGTCGAGGATTGACCCCTACGTCGAGAAGCAGCGGGTCGTCGTCTTGACCGACATCGCCAACGAACCGGACGATCAGATGTCGATCGTCCGGTTCCTCGTCTACGGCAACCGGTTCGACGTCGAGGGGCTCGTCGCGACGACGTCCACGTGGATGAAGAATCGCGTGCGGCCCGACGTGCTCCAGACACTCGTGGGGGCGTACGAAGAAGTCCGGCCCAGGCTGAGTCAACATGAGGCGGGGTTTCCGACCGCGGACGCGTTGAGGGCCGTCATCGTTGCGGGGCAACCCGGTTATGGAATGGCGGCCGTCGGTCCCGACAAGACGACGCCCGGCGCGGCGCTCATCCTTTCAGCCGCCGAAAGAAACGACCCGCGTCCGCTGTGGGTGCTCGCATGGGGCGGCGCCAATACCCTCGCCCAGGCACTGGTGCACGCCAGGGCGACGCGATCGGGCGCGCAGGTCGACGCGGTCGTGGCCAAGCTCCGCGTCTACGCGATCTCCGATCAGGACGATGCGGGTCCGTGGCTCCGTCGGGAGTTCCCGTCTCTCCACTACATCGGCATCCCGTCAACCCAGGACGGCGAGCAGTACTACCTGGCGACCTGGACCGGCATCAGCGGGGACCGCTTCTACAAGAACGCCGCCGGCGCCGACTTCACCACGTTCAGCGACGACTGGGTAAATGCGAACATCCGCGCCAAAGGCCCCCTCGGCAAGCACTATCCGATGCCCTGCTGCATTCATGAAGGGGATACCCCCGCGTTCCTCGGCTTGATCGACAACGGTCTCGCGAGCTTCATGAGCCCGACGTTCGGAGGGTGGGGCGGCCGCTACGTATGGCGCACCTACTCTGGCGAGCCGCGGCCGTTCTGGACCCAGGGGGGCGATTCGTTCCCCGGACGCGACAGCTCGAGGGACACCGTGGCCGGCATCGATGGCCGGACACACACGACGGATCAGGCGACAATCTGGCGCTGGCGCACCGCGTTCCAGCACGACTTTGCCGCGCGCATGGATTGGACCATCACCGATGTGACCCAGGCGAATCACAATCCGAGCGTCGTGGTGAACGGCTCGGGCGGCAAGGCGCCGATCGCGATCACCGCAACAGTCGGCGTGCCCGTCACGCTCGATGCGGCGGGGACACGCGATCCCGATGGCGACGCGTTGCAGTTCCGCTGGTTCTTCTATCCCGAGGCGGGCACGGGGATTCCCGGCCAGCCCGTGTCCATCGCGCGCGCGCGGCCGGCTGGTGGAGCCGGAGGCCCGCGTGAACCGCCCCCGCGAGTCACTCTCAGCGGCGACCAGACGCCGCGGGTCACGGTGACCCCGCTCGTCGCGGGCACGGCGCACGTCATCCTGGCTGTCGAAGACGCGGGCGCTCCGGCGCTGTCCGCGTATCGCCGCGTCATCATCACGATCCGGGAGCGGTAATCGTCGGGTTTCATTCCAGTGGCCGTTGTGGTCCAGAATGACGTGACTGGACTCCACGATGCCGCGTACCGTGATGCTCGTCCTTTTCGCGTCGCTGATTGCGTTCGGCGCACGACCACCGGCGCGCGGCGCGGCGCAGCAGAAGCCGGCCCCGGCTCCCGCCGACACGCAGGAACGGGCCCGGCTCCTCGATCTGCAGCGCGCGGCGGCCACATCCCTGCAACAGGCCCGAGGTGAGGGTGCGGCGGCCGATCAGATCAGGAAGGCTCTCCTCGACGCCAGCAGCCGCATAGGCGCGCTGGCAAACGCCAGCTTCGAACCGCTCCTGCGCGAGGAGCTCCGGCGGGCCGCCTCCGATCTCACGGCGCTCGCAGCGGGTGATCTCGAGGGCATCGTGCCGGCAACCGCGCCGGTGCTGCCACTCCTCGAGAGAGTGAAGGCCAGCTTGGAGGGGGACGTCGCGCTGGGCCTCTCGTTCCAGGGGAGCTACAGCCAGACGAAGCCCAAGGAGCCGGCGTACGGCGGGCATGCCTCGTCGATGGGGCCGGCGCCGGCGAATGTGCCATCGCCTGACGACGGCGCGCCGGTGCCGGTGACTTTCGAGCAAGGGGCGCAGCTGGGCGCCAAGGTCTATTGCGGCGGTCCAACCAAGGACCACATCCTCGAATCGGCCTGCGGCGGCGTCGCGCTGTTCGACTACGACGGCGATGGACTCCTCGACATCTACCTGGTGACGGGCGCGGCGCTCACGCCGGACCGCGAGCGTATCGCGCACCGCAATACGCTCTACCGCAACCTCGGTGGCTGGAAGTTCGCGGACGTGTCGAAGCAGGCGGGCGTGGACCTCGCCGCCTGGGGGAGCGGCGCGTGCGTCGGCGATTCAGACGGCGATGGCCGCCTCGATCTTTACGTCACGAACTGGGGCAGCAACGCGCTGTTCCGCAACCGCGGCGACGGCAGCTTCGAAGAGATCGCGGCGCGCGCGGGCGTCGCTGCCGGCGGCTGGAGCACCGGCTGCACGTTCTTCGACGCCGACGCCGACGGCGACCTGGACCTCTACGTCGCGCGCTACGTGGACACGAGCTGGGACTCGATCGTGCGCGCGCAGCGGTCGCTCGTGTGGCGCAACGGTCCGCGCATCATGGTCGGCCCCGTCGGTCTTGCCGGCGAGTCCGATCTGTTCTTCGAGAACATCGGCAACGGCAGGTTCGTCGAGGCCGCCGGGCAGCACGGGCTGGCGGATGCTTCGCGGGCCTACGGTTTCGGCGTCGTCGCGACCGACTACGACAACGACAGCTTCGTCGATCTGTTCGTGGCCAACGACTCGAATCCGAACCTCCTCTACCACAACCTCGGGAATGGCCGTTTCGAGAGCGTCGGCCTCGCCGCGGGCGTGGCGCTGAACGCCGATGCCCGCGCGCAGGCAGGAATGGGAGCCGACGCCGGCGATTACGACGGCGACGGCCGGATGGATCTCGTCCTCACCACCTTCGCGCACGATCGCTACACGCTCTTCCGCAATCTCGACGGCCGGAATTTCGAGGATGTGAGCGCCACAACCGGCATCGCGGCCCCCACGTTCGTCCGCATGGGATGGGGTACGGCCTTCCTCGACGCCGACCTCGACGGGAAACTCGATCTGTTCTTCGCCAACGGCCACATTTTTTCTGACATCGACAACTTTCCGAAGCTTGGCGAAACCTACCGCCAGAAGAACCAGCTGCTGCTGAACACCGGCACCCGGTTCCGCGACGTCTCGGAACGCGCCGGCGCCGGCCTTCAGATCGCGCGCGTCGGCCGCGGCCTCGCCGTGGGCGATCTCGACAACGACGGCGATCTCGATCTGGTGGTGAGCAATACCGACGATGCTCCGACGCTGCTGGAGAACCGGCAGGCGACGAAGCGTCACTGGGTGTCGGTGAGCGCTGTGTCGTCCGCCGGCAACCGCTTCGCGATCGGCGCGAGAGTGACGGTCAGCGGCGGCGGCAGCAGGCAGATGCGCGAGATCCGTTCGGGCGGCAGCTTTCTTTCGCAGAACGATCTGCGGGCGCAGTTCGGACTCGGCGACTACGCCGGACCGGTGGACGTAGAGATTCGCTTGCCCGGCGGTCGACGCTGGGAGTGGAAGCAGCTGCCGGCCGATCGCCTCCACGTGCTGACGCTCACGGACTCGGCGGCCGTCCCGAAGGTGGGTCCGGCACGGTGAGAATGTTCCTGATCCTCGGCCTGCTGGTCGCGCTGTCGCAGGAAGGCGCCCTCTATCGGCCGAGGCTGGCGGTGCCGGACGCGAGCCAGCCGTTCCTGAAGCATCTCGAACCCGGAGATGACGCATTCCCTCTGGAACGGACGGTGCGGGAGATCGACGCACGGCTTGGCGAATGGTCGCGTGCGTTGCGCACGGGCGCCGCGAAGCCGACATCGGTGATCGACGCCCTTCTCGCTCCCGGCTTCCGCGGCGCACGGCTCTCGACTGCCGACGAACTGTCGCCCCCGGGCTCGGGTCCCCTCGACGTGCAGCGATCGCGGGATCTCCCGCGCGAGCCGACGCTCGACGCGCGCGCCTTCGCCGCGGAACTTCAGCGGCTGACGCGCGACTTTCGCGAGATCACCGTCGCGGAGTTCCTCATCACCGCGATCGAGCCTGAACCCGGCGAGCTCCCGAGCTCCCGAGCTCCCGAGCCCCGAACACTTCGGACATCCGTCCGTTATGACCTCGTCGGCGCCGGTACGAAGGCGTTCCGGGTGGAGCACGTGGGCGTGTGGGAGATGGTCTGGCACAAGCAGCCGTCAGGCTGGCAGGTCGTGCGCTGGACGGCTGCCGAACATCTGGTCAGCCGCGCGCGGGCCCCGATCTTCACGGAGATGACCGCGGCGGCGCTCGCGCGCAACGAGTCGTTTCGCCAGCTCAACGTCGACCTGGACTCCTGGATGGCGGCGTTCGACTCGGTGCTGACGCGCGACTCGAACGGCCATCACGGCGTCTCGGTCGGCGACGCGGACGGCGACGGACTCGAGGACCTCTACGTCGCCCAGCCGGCGGGCATGCCCAATCGCTTGTTCCGCAATCGCGGCGACTCGACTTTCGAGGACATCACCGACAATGCGCGAGTGGGTGTCCTGGACGACACCGCGCAGTCTCTCTTCGCCGACGTGGACAACGACGGCGATCAGGATCTCGTCCTCGCCACCGCAACGCAGCCGCTGCTGTTCGTCAACGACGGCTCGGCACGCTTCACGCCGGTACCCGATGCGTTCAGGTCCGCGCAGCCGCTGCAGGGCCTGCTCACGTCGATCTCGATGGCGGACTACGACCGCGACGGCTTTCTCGATCTGTACCTGTGCGTCTACTCGTACTTCTTCGGAGCCGGCGAGGACAAAGCCGGGACGCCCGCGCCGTACTACGATGCGCGCAACGGTCCGCCCGCCGTGCTCTTCCGGAACGACGGCCGCGGCCGCTTCGTGGACGCGACCGAGGAAAGCGGGCTCGCAGCCGGCAACAACCAGTACCATTTCGCGGCGGCGTGGGCGGACTACGACGAAGATGGATGGCCGGACCTGCTGGTCGCGAACGACTTCGGCACCAAGAATCTCTACCGGAACCTCGGGCGCCGCGACGGCAAGGTGACGTTCGAGGACGCCGCCGCCGCGGCGGGCGTGCTCGATCACGGCGCGGGGATGAGCGCCGCGTTCTTCGATTACGACAACGACGGCCGCCTCGACATCTACACCGGCAACATGTGGAGCGCGCCCGGCCTGCGCGTCACCGCTTCCCCCTCGTTCATGGCCGACGAGACGCCGGACGTCCGCGCGCTCTACCGCCGGCACGTTCGCGGCAACTCCCTGTTCCGCAATCTCGGCGGCGGACGCTTCGAGGACCGGACAATCGCAGCGCGCGCCGCGATGGGGCGCTGGGCCTGGTCCTCGGATACGCTCGACTTCGACAACGACGGCTGGGACGACCTGTACGTCGCCAACGGCATGCTCACGCGCCGGAACGAGGCGCCGGGCGGGGACCTCGAGGGCTTCTTCTGGCGGCAGGTCGTCGCGCACTCACCTCGCACACGCATGCCGGGCACGCCGTATGACGATGCGTGGCGCGCGATCAACCAGCTGCTGATTCACGGATCGATCGCCAGCCGGCAGCGCAACGTCTTCCTGCGCAATGACGGCCAGGGCGGCTTCGACGAGATCTCCGGCGCGCTCGGCCTCGACCTCGATCAGGACGGACGTTCGTTTGCGCTGATCGACCTCGATCGCGATGGCGATCAGGACCTCGTCCTATTGGCGGCGCGCCAGGCGCCGCAACTGCGGATCTTCCGGAACGATTTCGCGAGTGTCGCGGCTGAAGGGAGGCCGTCGGGACGGTGCACGGTCGATCGCGGTGCGGCTCACGGGGACCAGGAGCAACCGCGACGCCGTCGGCGCGCGTGTGATCGTCGAAACCGATCGCCTGCGTCGTACGAAGGTCGTGCAGGCCGGTTCGGGATTCCTCTCGCAGCATTCGAAGGAGCAGGTCATCGGCCTGGGACCGAGCGAGCGCGTGGCGAAGCTGACGATCGTCTGGCCGTCGGGACAGACTCAGGCTCTGGCCGACGTGCCACTGAACACTCGCGTCCGCGTCGTCGAAGGCGGTGACGTCAAGATGGAGCCTCTCGCACCGCATACGTCGGCGCAGGCGGCGCCGGTCCCGCCGCCGGGTTCGGCGCCCGTAGACACCTGGCTGTACGAGCCCTTTCCGGCGCCGGATTTCTCGCTCCAGGACCTCTCCGGCACCGCACGCTCGCTCGCGGCCCTCAAGGGGAAACCAGCGGCCGTGCTGCTGTGGTCGTTCGACGTCCCCGCCGCGCGCGCCGCGCTCGACGCTCTCGCGCGAGGCGCGCAGACCCTGACACAGGCCGGCATCGGCTCGATCGCGATCGCAGTCGAGCCGCCAAAGGATCCGGCTGCGCTGCGCACCGTTGCCTCGGCCGCACTCCCGGTCGCCGTCGCGACTCGTGAGGTTGGCCTGAGCTACGCGATCCTCAACCGGCACCTGTTCATGAACCGGCAGGATTTGCGCCTGCCGACATGCCTATTGCTCGACTCGGGCGGCAACGTCGTGCGGGTCTATCGGGACGAAGTGAATGTCGCGCGGATCGTGAAGGACGCGAGCGCGATCGAGGCGACGCCCGCCGAACGGCTCGCGCGAGCGTTGCCGTTTCCGGGCACGTTCTACGCCGGACTGCCGCTTCGCAACTACCTGCCGTACGGACGCGAGCTGCTCGACGAAGGGCTCGACGCCGCCGCCGTTGTCGCGTTCGAGCGCGCCGCACAGGCGAACCCCGGCGCCTCCACGCTCTACCGTCTCGGCACGCTGCTGGCGCGAACCGGCGAGAAGGGCCGGGCCCGATCGGCGTTCGAGCGCGCGCTCGCCCTGCAGCCTGACCTGGCCGAGGCCAACAACGATCTCGGCGCGCTGCTCGCGCAGGAAGGAGATCTCGACGCCGCGATCGGACGGTTCCGCGCGGCTCTGGCGTCCATGCCGGATTATCCGGACGCGCTGAACAACCTGGGCTATGCGCTGCTGCTCACCGGCCACGACGGTGACGCGCGCGCGCTGTACGAGAAGGCGCTCGCGCTGCAGCCGGATTTCCCCGAGGCGTTGAACAACCTCGGCCTGCTGTTCGGGCGTGCCGGCGACATGGATCGCGCCGAGAAGTACTTCCGGGACGCCGTAGCCCGTCGCGCCGATTACGGTGAGGCGAACAACAACCTGGCGCTGGTCCTCGTCCGGAAGGGGCAGACCGAAGCCGCGGCCGAGCTCCTCGAAGGGCTGCTGAAACGGGCGCCGGACTACGACGCGGGCTACATCACGCTGGCGAAGATCTACTACGCTGCCGACCGTACGGCTGACGCGATCGCCACCCTCGGACGGCTCCTGCAGAGGTACCCCGAACATATCGTTGGCCGAGACATGTTGCGGCAATTGAAACGCAACTGATTCTTCCTTGACTTTTCTGACAGATTCGACTACTCATCTATGCGCCGTTATTTTGTTCGTGTCGCGAACAAAGTATGAAAACTCGGGGCAAGCTGTCAGTGGATTGGGATGGAGGAGGCGAGCTTATGTCCCTTTGGCGAAGGTTCGGAAAGTTCAGGGTGGGGCTCTCAATTGCCCTTGTAACCCTGGCGCTCGCTGGGTATCCAGCGGTTCTTCGAGCGCAGACGACGAGCGCATCGGTCCTGGGATCGGTCCACGATCCATCGGGTGCAGTGCTCCCGGGCGTCACGGTCACGTTGACCAGCAACACCCAGGGCAACGTCCTCACGTCGGTGACGGACGAAAGCGGGCGGTTCGTGTTCCCCATCGTCCGTCCGGACACCTACTCGCTGAGAGTCACGCTCCAGGGCTTCAAGTCAATGGAGCGGACGACCGTCGTCGTGAACGCGAACGACAGGCTGGCGCTGGGTGTGCTCGCGCTCGAAGTCGGCGCGCTGACCGAGGAAGTGAGCGTCACAAGCCGCGTGACCGAGGTGCAGTCGACGAGCGGCGAACGGTCGTTCACGCTCGAAGCCGAGGCGCTCAAGAACATGGGCAGCAACGGCCGCATGCTCTTCAACCTGGCGACCCTCGCGCCCGGCGTGCTGTCGCAGAACACGGGCGGTCAGGAACTGAACCAGGTCAGCAACTTCACGGTCAACGGCCAGCGGCCCAACTCGAACAACATGACGATCGACGGCGTCGCCAACATCGACACCGGCGACAACGGCGGCAACATGGCGACGACCAACGTCGATGCCGTCGCCGAGTTCAAGATCCTGACCAATGCGTATCAGGCCGAGTACGGCCGCGCCGTCGGCGGGCAGATACAGGTGGTCACCAAGAGCGGCAGCCAGCAGTTCCGCGGCTCGGGCTACTGGTACGGACGCAGGTCGGATTGGGAAGCCAACACCTGGCTGAACAATCGCGAAGGGATCAAGAAGCCCGAGACCTCGCGGAACGACAGCGGATACACGTTCGGCGGGCCGGTCTTCTTCCCCGGCTTCAACCAGGACAAGAAGCGTCTGTTCTTTTTCTGGAACCAGGAATATCAGCGCCGCAGCAACCCGGCCGGTATCCGCCAGACACGCGTGCCGACCGAGCTCGAACGCCGGGGCGACTTCTCGCAGAGCGTGAACAGCAGCGGCCAACCGTTCCCGTTCATCCGCGACCACGCCTCGGGCCTCCCGTGCAGCGCAACCGACACCAGCGGCTGCTTCCAGGATGGCGGCGTCCTCGGGCGGATCCCGGCGAACCGACTTTACGCGCCGGGCCTCGCGGCATTGAATATCTTTCCGACTTCGAACTTCTCGGGCGGCAGCGGCATCAACTTCCAGAGCCAGGTCCCCGATGCACCGAAGCGCCGCGAAGACCTGCTGCGCATGGACTTCCAGGCGACCCAGAACTGGCGGATCACCGGCCGCTACATGCACAACGACGAGAAGATCCTGCAGGCCTACGGGACGACGTGGGCCGGCAACGGCAGCGACCAGCTCCCGACGCCGTCCATGTTCAACCACCCCGGATCGAACTACATGGTCTCGGCGACCGGCGTGTTGAACAATTCGACGTCCCTCGAAGTGAGCTGGGGACGGGCCTCCAACTCGCTCAACTGGGACCTGCAGCTGGAGCCACTGTTCCGGTCGAGCTCCGGCGTGAGCGGGATGCCGCTGCTGTTTCCGGATGCCGCACAGGGTGACTACGTACCGTGGTTCGAGTTCCGCGGAGGCCGGACGGACAACGCCGGCCAGTACCAGACCGATCGCGGGCCGTTTACCAACGAGAACATCACGCACGACGTCGTCGTCAACATGACGAAGGTGTGGGGCTCGCACGCGTCGAAGGTCGGCTTCTATTACCAGAACAGTTTCAAGCCGCAGAGCATCTTCGCGAGCTTCAACAGCCGGATCAACTTCGTCGACAACAGCAACAACCCGTTCGATACGGGCTTCAGCTATGCGAACGCGGCAACAGGCGTCTTCAACAACTACACGCAAGCCAACAAGTTCGCCATCCCCGAATGGCGATACCAGAACATCGAGTGGTACGCCCAGGACAACTGGAAGCCGAACCAGCGGTTGACGCTCGACTACGGTGTCCGGTTCTACTACCTGACCCCGCAGTGGGACCACAGCCTGCAAGCCTCGAACTTCCTGCCAGAGGAGTTCGATACGAGCAACGCCGCGAGACTGTTCTTCCCGGTCTGCATCGGCGCGTCTCCGTGCTCGGGCACCAACCGGCGTGGGATGGATCCGCGCTCATCGCGCAGGGCGCGACGCCGACGCTGGCCAACACGGTCGAGGAGCGATTCATCGGCCGGTTGACACCTGGATCCAACCGGTTCAACGGCTCCTTCCAGGCAGGCCAGGGCATCAACGATGAGCTGCAGGACGGCAGCTCCTTCCGGGTGTCCCCGCGCGTCGGCGTGGTGTACGACCTGACCGGGCGGGGCCAGACCATCGTTCGCGGCGGCTGGGGAATCTTCTACGACCGGCCGCAGGGCAACATGGTGTTCGACATGATCTCGAACGCCCCTGGCGTGCTGAACTCGAGGATCGATTTCGGCTTGCTCCAAACATCAGTCAGTTCGGGCGGCTCTGACCCCTTCGCCACGCTCGGGCTGAACCCGACGGATTTCAACTTCAAGCCACCGCGCGTGCAGCAGTGGAACATTGGTTTCCAGCACAAGCTGCCAGTCCAGATGATCTTCGACATCGCGTATGTTGGCTCTAAGTCGACGGACCTGCTCCGGCAGGTGCAGATCAACGCCGTGCCGTTCGGCGCGACGCTCCAGCCTCAGAATCAGGATCCGACCCGCGCCCCGGCGGCGACGCTTGGGTCGTCGGCATTGCCGAACGACTTCCTGCGGCCGTTCCCCGGCTACGGCGGCATCAGGATGTGGGACTACAGCGGCTACGGGAACTACCACGCGCTGCAGACGTCGGTGACGCGGCGGTTCGACCGCGGCTTCAGTTTCACGGGCTTCTGGGTGTGGAGCAAGGCGCTCGGCATCAACAACGATGACTTCGCGGCTGGCGTCCCGAACCTGAGCGAGGCGGAAACGAGGCGGCTGGACTACGGGTTGGTCAACTACGACCGCCCGCACAACATCCTGCTCAACGCCATCTACCAGCTACCCGCCATCACGGAAAGTCGAATACTGGGTTACCTGGTCAACGACTGGCAGCTCTCGGGATCCTTCCAGTGGCTGAGCGGCCGGCCGTATGCCGTCAACTTCAACATTCCCGGCATCGGCGCCACCAATCTGACCGGGACGGACGGCAACCCGAACGCGCGCATCGTCCTCACCTGCGATCCGGGTGGCGGCAACAGCGGCGACCCGTATCGTCAGTTCAGCAACACATCGTGCTTCGCACCGCCGCAGCAGGGCAGCGATGGCGCCGAGTCGGCGCGTTTCTTCGCCCGCAACCCGCCGATCAACAACCTCAACCTGTCCGTTTCGAAGCGGGTATCGATCGTCGGCCGGAGCCAGTTCGAATTCCGTGTCGACATGTTCAACGCGCTGAACCACACGCAGTTCACGGCCGTCAACGCGACCGCGAACTTCAGGAACCTGACCGATCCGACGATCACGAACCTCCCGTACGACGCGAGCGGGAATCTGACGCAGCGGAACGGATTCGGGACAATCAGTGCAGTCGCGCCCGGGCGCGCGCTGCAGGTCATGACGCGGTTTACGTTCTAACCGACCTGATCGGGGCTCGGGAGCGCAGCTCTCGGGCCCCGGACGAATGGAACCAGCCTCTCTGGCTCCGTGAGGCAAACTCATAGGTTGAGGATGAATCTGCTTCGAACTGCTCGAACATGCCGTGCTTCAGACGGGATCCCACTCGGAGAACTCCTTTTTCACCCATTTTCGTATCGTTCAGGCAGTGACGACAAAGTCCGCCAACGCGAATGCAAAGCCGCGTGACAACGCCTGATCGATGGCCGACATGCTCGAGAGCGATGCCTCCTTCTCGAGAATAGTACGAAGAACCGATGGTCCGACTCTGTGCTGGAGGTAGAAGAAAAATACGTACTTGCGGTAGGCAGAATCGGCGCGTGACGACTCTCTATCGTCCTCGGATTTGTTGCGGGGTGGTGGTCTGAGCGGGAAGCGGGACCAATATATCCTTGACAACGGCGCCGTTGTAAATGTTGGATGGGAAAAGAGCTCGTTCGCATACTCCCACCGGTGTTGCCGCTTATGTGCACAAAATTCTCGGCCCATGCGCCGAGCGCCTCGACCCGCCAGTACCGTCTCCTCCTCCTCAGCTTTCGCAAACAGATCGTCAATCGCGTGCATCATCTCGTGTGCGAGAGTGCCGCGAATCAAGTCATCAGACGACATTGTCGCGGCACTCAACGCGATCCATGAGGGGGTAGGCGGCGACGCGTCGTGATAGGGGAACCTCGTTCCAAGAGCCTCCCATTGTTTCAGCCGTACATGTAGATGTCGTATTTGCCGTCGCCACCGTTGCAGCCGCCAACACTTGCGTCGGAGAGGATGTCGCGACCGAACACGGCATGCAGCTTCGACAAGATCGAGCCAGAATATCCAGTCTTCGCGAGAATTAGCGAGTCGTTTCGACTGTTCCGGCGTTCCAATGTGGGTTTGTATGGCAGCGGATCCGACAGGTTCCAGGAATGCGGAACTCGCCGACCTCGTAGTTGGCCCACATAGGAAGCTGCTGCGGCGTGCTGCCTTCCGCGCAAAGGATCTCGCCCTGTGTCGAAGGCAACTTCGATTTGACAATCGGAATGTCTGTTGTTCCGGAACCGCTCGACGCCTCCGCGGCGGCGATGACGTCCGGATAGCCCCAGCTTCCAACGTAAATGGGGGGCGCAAGAAGCGGCGCTACTTGCTCTTGTGCGGTCGCCGACAGCGTGGCAAACCGCACGCGCACATCTCTCAGCAGCCTGCTCTGTGGGTCGATTCCTTTCGAGGAACGCGCGCCGCGAAACTTCCGTGGGAGCCCGGCCAGCCATACGCCGCAAATACGCGATAGACGTATGCCTGTTCCTCGGTGATCTCACCGGCGGCCAGCGCCTTTTCGATGAGTACGCCGGTACTTTCATCCGAGACGGTGAACAGCGCGGTCGCCGTACCCTGAGCGGCGATTTCGGCAGAGACGGTGGCAGATCCCAGCTTCGCCAGCGCCGACACCTCGAACCAGGCGTAGGTCTCCGCTGCAGGTACCGTGATCTCCGGGGGAACCTTGATGACGGTGCCGTCCGATGATTGCAGCGTGACGACGATGCCGCCGGGCGGCGCGGGATCCTCCAGCACAATCGCCGCGCCGACCTTGCCTTCCGGCAGGATCGTGTTGCTGGAAACGAACAATTGAAATCCGCCGGGTGTCGCGGCATCCGCAATTGTGACGATCGCCATGCCCGGCGTGCCTATCGTGTACGCGGCACCGGCCGTCAACGACACGACGACGGTCTCGTCCGGTTCGTCCAGGCCGTCGTTGACCGGGGTAATCGTGACGTTCGTTGACGGCTGGCCCGCTGGAATTGTGACGCTTCCGGTCAGCGCCGGCGCGTAGTCGACGCCGCTCGTTGCCGTGCCTCCGATGCTGAAGAACACCTCGACGGCTGTACTGAACGACCCCGATCGCGAAAAGGTGAACGTCCCCGGATCGGCTCCTGTTTCCGACGCCGCGCTGTCGGTTGTCTGCAGCGTCACAGTGGGCACGGACGGTGCCCCGCCGACCTCGATGACCACAGTCACCGGCGCACTGTCGACGAACTCATCCCGGACGATGAGCTGCGCGACATAGGTGCCGTTGACGTCGGCAATGAACGTCGGCGCCGACGCGGTCGCGCTCGCCAGAACCGCGGCACTTCCCTCCGGCCTGGCTGTAAACGACCAGCGAAACGTCAGCGGATCACCATCAGCATCGCTGGATCCGCCACCATTCAAGGCGACCAGCCCGAGTGTTCTGTTCTGGTCCGGGCCGGCCTCGGCAACCGGTACCGAGTTGCCTGTCGTAATCACGACAGTGTCGTGTCCGCTCCACACGAGACCATCAGAGACACGCAGTTGCGCAACATAATTCCCCGCGACATCGGCGAGAAAGCCTGAAGTCGGACTCGTGGGATTCGACAGCTCCGCAGCGCTTCCCGCAGGCCGCGCCACGAGAGTCCAGCTGAACAGGAGCGCGTCGCCGTTCGCATCGCTTGACGCGCCGCCATCGAGCGCAACTGGTGAGCCGACACTGACTGTCTGATCCAGGCCGGCGGCAGCTCGAGGCCGCGCGTTACCAGTGGTGACGATTACCGTGTCTGCCAAACTGTTGACGATCCCATCATTCGCAATCAGCTGGAATTGGTACAGTGCCGGGCACATCCGGCGTGAAGGATGGGTTCGCCGCGCTCGCGTCTGACAATGCCGCCGTGGTTCCCGCCGGCGCGTGGAGCAACGCCCAGCCGAACGCGAGCTCGTCGCCGTCGACGTCGCTCGAGCCGCTGCCACGGAGCTCCAAAGAAGCGCCGACGATTGCCGCGCGATCCTCGCCCGCATTCGCGATCGGCACGACGTTCCTGGTTGTCAACACCACCATGTCCGACGCACTCGCTCGCCCTGCAGAATCAGTCACCATCAACTTCGCGGCATAGGTACCATCGACATCCGCAACAAACGTCGGCCGGACGGCTGCGGCGCTCGAGAGCGCAGCCGCACTCGTCTTCGGCTTCTTTGTGAGCGTCCAGACGTACCCGAGCGCTTGGCCGTCGGGATCGTGCGAGAGACTGCCGTCCAGGTGAATTGCCTGTCCGACCGCAATCTGCTGATCCGATCCGGCGTTGGCGACAGGCTGCCCATTGATCGGCAATGTTGTGATTACGACTTTGGCCGCATTGCTTGCACCATTCCCGTCATCTGCCACCAGGGTAGCGGTGTATTTGCCCGCAAGATCGACAGTCAGGGTGGGTTGCAGCGCGTCTGGGTCCGAGATTGAGGACGCGCTGCCCTTGGGTTTCGTCAACGCCCAACGATAAGTCAGCGGATCTTCATCGATGTCGCTCGACCTGCTGGCGTCGAGCGTCACGAGGGAACCAGCGGAACGCTCTGGCCCGGCCCCGCGTTCGCGATTGGTGCGGAATTGACGTGCGTAACTTCAACGGTGTCCACGGCACTCATGCCAAACGGATCGGTGACCTTCAACTCGGCCACGTAGGAGCCCGGCATGATCCAGCGCCAGAACAGTGGACGCCTTCGTCGGACTGGCAAAGGTGGCGCGGCTCGAAGCCGGTTTCGCGATCAAGGTCCATGCGTAGGTCAGTTTGTCCAGGTCCGGGTCCGTCCCGAGGCCACGAAGCCTGACCTTCTTGCCGATAGGAGCGCCCGAATCCACACCGGCATTGGCTACGGGAGGATGGTTCTTCGTGATCACGACTACCGTGTCGGTTGCCGTCTCCCCTCCGGCCTTCGCCGTCAGGAGCACTTGATAGGTGCCGTTGCGGTCGGGCGTAAAGGTCGGCGTCGCGGATGTTGAATTCAGCAGCGTTGCCGCGCTGCCCGGCGGGCGTGTCAGGAACTTCCACGCGAACGTCAGCGGCCGGCCGGCGGGGTCGGAGGACGCGGTGCCATCGAGCCCCACGGGGGTGTCTATGCCAACATCGACCTTATCGGGACCGGCGTTGGCGATCGGCGGGGCAGCATTGAGCAGTTCGACCAAACCATACAGGACGAGCCCCGCAAACGCGGGCGCAAACCACCGCGAGAAGTTCATAACAGTGCTCCCGGAGAACCGCAAACGCTATACGCGCGTTTCGGCGAAAAACGGGCTCACGCTGAACTTGCGGGGGCACTCAGGTTTTGGGGGGCGACTTATCGGGAAGCGGCCCGCCGATACGCTGCGCCGTCGCCGACCATCCGAGCACGACACGCAGTTCTCGTGGCGGACCCTCGGCGTCGGGGGCTTTGATCATCAGAAAGCGGGCGCCGTCGGCGCTGACGTCATAGGCCGCGCGGCCGCCGCGGCCGGTCTGAAACTGACCCCGGAATACCTCTCGCGGCCGATCGACCGAGCCATTCGCTTTCACGGCCGCGGCCATCATCCGGTCGGCGGCACGATAGAACAGTTCGCCGCTGTCACGCCTCCAGAGCGGTTCCGTTCCACCCCCGGCCGACACTTGGACGGTCTTCGCGCGATCGGTTCGTGACGCGACGTAGACGTCGTTTCGTCCTCCCGCATCGGAGACATACGCGATCCAGCGTCCGTCTGGAGAGAGCGCCGGTGACGTCTCATTGGCGGCGGTGTTCAGGAAAGGACGCGCGCTGCGATCTTCAAACGTCAGCAGAGCGATGTCTCTTCCGGTGCTCTCGCTCTCTTCGACAAAAGCGAGCGTCGAACCATCTGCTGAAACCGAATGCGGGATCTTCCTGAGCGCGACTTCGGGTCAACCGCTCCTCGACGGCGGAGCGGTCGGTTTGCTTCCAGAACAGATCCGGCAAACCTTCCCGGCTCGCAGTGAAGATGACGCGCGAGCCGTCGGCAGACCAGACGGGATCCGATCCGGAGTCATAGGTGAGCTGTGAAAGCGCGTTGCGAGCGATATCGTAGGTCCAGATCTCTTCGGCAGTCGTGCCGCCGATGGCCACTGCCAGCATGCGACCATCAGGGGAAAGCCGCGCCATCGTATACGCTCTCGCAGGCGCTGCCACCGGTTCGATCGCGCCACGCCGGTCGACCCATACGAGCGTGCGCGTCGACTCGTCATCCGCTCCTGGTCAGATAGAGCAGGCCCCCAGAGGCCGAGACACTGAACTGCGCCGCGCCATCGAGAGAATGGGCGACACCGTTGAGCACGGGCACCGGTTCCGAGGTCAGCCGCCAGTTCCTGTCGTCAAACGACGCGAGATATATCGTTCCTCCACGCATATAGGCCAGCCGGCCTCCGCCCACGAACCGAGGATTGCTGCCGCCGTGCACGAGCACATGCCGCACGCCTCCCCGAGCGGCTGCACGACGATCTCGGCGTCGTCCCAGCTGCCCTCGGTTCCTGTCGTGAACAACGCGCTGCCGTCGGACCGCACAGATCCGGCCACCGGTGGCTGAACTCACCCCGTGCGGTATCCAATTCCGAGACGGAACCGGCGTGCCGCCCTCGTCCGATACGCGGAACAAGCCGGATCCATTCGATGGCGCAAAGACGATCGAGTTCGCGGCCCAGCTCGCGCCAAAGCCGATCGGCGCTTCTGCCAGCGTGCGGACCGGCCCTCCTTGAACAGGAACCTTTTTCAGTTTGCCGTCCGCAAAGAAGCCAATCCACTGCCCGTCAGGGGAGAAGAAAGGCGTCAGCGCGCCCTCGGTTCCTGCCAGCGGCACCGGCTCCAGCGCGGACAGGGCGCGCACGAACAACTGCGATCGCCCACCGCGTGTCGCGACATATGCGATGTGCGATTCGTCGGGCGCGAATGCGACGACAGGGAAATCCGAGGAGGTGAGCCGCTCCGACTCGGGAAGCGAATGCGCGAAACTGATGACGCGCGGCGGTGCGGGAGGGCCAACGAAGCCCGTCAGCCACATGGCAAGCGCCACTGCCCCGCCACCGAGCACCGTGCTCATAGCAGCGACAAACTGAAGTCGTCGGCCTCCTGCATGATCCGCGGTCAGGTTTGCCGGTGACGCCGCGTCAGTCCGGCCCTCAACTGCCTCCTCCAATTCGAGCCGCGCGTCACCCATGTCCCGAAGACGGTGGGAGAGGTCCTTCTCGAGACACCGCCGCAGGAGACGACGAATCGCGGGAGGGACGTGCGGCGGCAGGGCGCTCCAGTCGGGATCGCGCGTGAGAACGTTCGAGATCGTGTCCGAGAGTGTCGCGCCGGCGAAAGCCGGACGCGCCGTCAGCATGTCGAACAGCACGCAGCCAAACGCCCAGACATCGGCCCGCTTGTCGATCGGTTTGCCGCGCGCCTGCTCGGGGCTCATGAAAGCAGCAGTGCCGAGGACAAGCCCTTCCGCGGTGCCGCTGGACGTCAGCGTGGGCGATTCCGCGATCGCTTCGGCTGACGTGTTGGCGTGAAGCGCTTTCGCCAGGCCGAAATCGAGTACTTTGACCGTCCCGCCGATGGGGTGACTTTGATGTTCGACGGCTTCAGATCGCGATGGATGACGCCGCTGTCGTGGGCAGCCTCCATCGCCGCGGCGATCTGCGCGCCGATGGTGAGCGCTTCCCTGACCGGCAGTGGACCCGGACTCGAACGGTGCGCGAGCGTCTCCCCGGCGACGAGCTCCATGACCAGAAATGGCACGTCGCCAATCAGCTCGAATCCGTACACTGTCGCGATATTGGGGTGATTGAGCGACGCGAGCAACCGTGCTTCGCGATCGAATCGGGAGATGCGGTCGGGATGCGACGCGAGCTGGGGCCGGATGACTTTGATCGCGACCTCCCGTCCCAGGCGGGAGTCGCGGGCTCTATAGACGGCACCCATGCCGCCTTCGCCAATGAGCTCGATGAGCTCGTACGTGCCGAGAACGGAGCCCACACGTACTGTCATCTGGGAACGCGATTATAACGCCCGACTGGCGGAAGTTCTCGCCTCCGAGGATCTGACGCTCCTGGCGGAACTTCGAAGGATGAAGTAGGGAGCGAACGCGGCGTGAGCCGGTTTTCCACGAAATGCGCGTACTATATGGCTGGCCGTCGCTCGCGGCACGGGCGACCAGCGGTATACCATGTCGAAACGGCCGCGCGACTTGATGCCTGCGACAGGTCCGGGAACTGTTGCGGCTACGGGGACGCCATGCAAAGAACAGTGCTCGCGCTTGCGTTGTGCCTGGCGACGTCAGCCGCTCCCGACGCGAGACAGTGCATGTTTCGGGCGGCGGACGGACGGGCGCCCGCAGTAGGCGAGATCGCGCCGGACTTCACGCTCCCCGGGTCGGACGGCCGAACCTACCGCCTGTCCGACTACCGCGACAAGCAGGTCGTCGTGCTGACCTGGTTCGCGAAAGCCTTCACCGGCGGTTGAACCGCGCATTGCAAGTCGCTCCGTGAGAGCGGCGACAACCTCCGCGAGTTCGATGTCGCGTTTTTCGCGGCCAGTGTGGACACACCCGAGACGAACCGGAAGTTCGCCGCAAACATCGGCGTGGACTATCCGCTGCTGAGCGATCCGGAACAGCGCGTCGCCACCGCCTATGGCGTCGTGAACAGCACCACCAAGTTCCCCTCGCGATGGACCTTCTACATCGGCCGCGACGGGCGGATTCTTCATGTCGACAAACAGGTGAATACGGCCACGCACGGGCGCGACATCGTGCGGCGGCTGGCCGAGCTCGGCGTCGCTCGACGACCGTCGTCGAGGCGCTGAGTCGCCCTCGCTAGAACTGCAGGCGTGTGAGATAGTCGCGGCTGGCTTTGAGGCTTTCGAGCGGCTGTTTCGGCACGTCGTGCTCGACGAAGTAGTGCTGGATGCCTGCCTGACCCGACCCGCCGAAGATGCGCTTCCAGTCGATTACGTCCCCGTTTCCGACGTCGGTCATGTCGGCAGGATGTTCTCGATCGTCGGTGGTCGCGCCGTTTGCGGGGATCTTTCGCAGCCCTTTGACGTGCACCAACGGGAAGCGTCCGGGGTAACGCGGAAATAATCGAGCGGATCCCCACCAGCTGCGGTAATCCAGCACAAGTCCATCTCCATCTTCACCAGGGCCGGATCGCACGACTCGAGGAGGATGTCGTAAGGCAGCTTGCCGCCGGCATCGGCGCGTGGCGCGAACTCGAAGTGGTGGTTGTGGTAGGCGAACTGGATGCCCGCCCGCTTGCTGGCGTCGCCGGCGCGATTGTAGGTCTCCGCGATCCGTTTCCAGGCATCGGGCTGCTTGCGAATCGACTCGTCAACCCAGGCATTGACCAGATACCGGTGTCCAACCGTTCGGGCGTCGTCGATCATGCGCGCCCACGCGTCGCCGGTCAGGTTGTCGTAGGGAACGTGCGCGGCCGGCGCCGTGAGCTTGTGCTGCGTCAGCACGTCGCGCACCTGTTGCGCTGTCCGCTTGAAATAGCCTGCGAACTCCACCTCGGTGAAGCCGAGAGCCGCCACCTGGGCTAGAGTGCCGTCGAAGTCTTTTTCGAGCAGGCCGCGGACGGTATAGAGTTGCACGCCGAGTCGCGGGATCGAGGCCGCGCGGACCGAGCGCGTCGCGAGCACTGCCGCACCCAGTGTGCCCAGGAACGTTCGTCGACCGATCGTCATTTCCAGACCGAGTCGCCGGTCTCCTTGAGTTTGGCCTGCTCGTCGTCCATCCACTTCTGGAACTCCTCGGTGCTCAGGACGGTGACGAAGCCCCTCATCCGATAGTGCCCCAGCCCGCAAAGCTGTGCGCAGGCGATCTCGGTACTGGAACTCCGGCTTCCCCAGCCGCGTCCGCATATCCGCCGTGGTGATGTTGGGAACGAACCAGATCGGAATCGTCAGCCCGGGAATCGCGTCCTGCTTCACGCGGAACTCGGGGACGCTGAAGCTGTGGATGACGTCCTTGCTCCGGAGCTTGACGATAATCGGCTTGTTCACCGGCAGATAGAGCTGATTGAGCGTCGTGACGTCGTCCTTCGCCGCCGGATCGGATCGATCGACGCCCAGCGGGTTGCCCTGGATGTCGATCAGCTTGATGTCGGTCTTGCCGAAAGACCCCGTCGGGACCGGCGTAGCGGAAGTTCCAGGCAAACTGCTCGCCGGTGACGTAGCACGACCAGCGCTTCGCTCTCGGACGGAACGCGATCGACCCTCGCCGCCCACAGGGGAATCGAGAACCCGAACAGCAGAACCATTTCCACGACGAGCACGCCGACCTCGAGATAGCTCGACGCGTGCGACTTGACCGCCGCATAGTTCGCCACCGGATTCCGCGACTTCCGGAAGCGGAACAGGGCGAAGACGAAGAACGCCCCCCACCCGATGAACAGGATGAACATGAAGATGTGCGTCCACCCGATCAAGCTGTCGATGTGCTCACCGTTGGCCGCGGCGAGCGCCGGAAGTCCGAGCCACTCAGTCATGATGTCCTAGATACTCTCTGGAGCTCCGACCATTCGCTATCGAGGTCGGACTCGGCGATGCGCTTCGCACGTTTCCGGAGATAGAGAAAAAAGGCGACGAATGCGCCCTGTACCGTAAGGGTAATCGCAATCATTACGAGGACGCCGAGCCTGGTGCCGTCGATCATCGACGTTTCCTCGGCCCCGAAGCACATCGGGCAGGCGAGGACGGTCGATGAGCCCGCGATCATCGCGACCAGCGCGGTCATGACGGCGCGAAGGACGACCCCAGTCGCGCCGAAGCGCGCCTTGTGCACCGAAGCGCGAAGGCGGATCATCGCAGCGTCCTCGTCTTACGCAGGAACCACGAATCGTAAACCACCAGGCCGACCGACACGGCAAACGCGGTGAGCGCCGCGAGCAGGCTGGTCGTCCCCTCCCCTCTCCCGTACTGATTCAGGCACCAGACGCCGAACAGCACGGCGAGGGCCGCGGAGAGAAGGATCAGCACGGCGTGCACCCACCTGAGATTCATTCGTGAATCCAGAAGCCGTTGCTGTGGGTGATCGCGGGCAGCGACAGCAGCGCGACGAAGAAGACAACCGTCAGCAGCAGGACCGCGTAGATCAGCTTCTTCTCCGAGATCAGGTGCATGAAGTAGCACGCCACCAGCGATCCCTTGATCGTCGCGACGAGCAGCGCCACGCTGACCGCCGCCGCGATCGGAAGGTGCAGGTACGAAATCGCCACCGTGATGATGGTCAGGACCATCAGCGCCACGAAGACGGTGATGTAGATCCGTACGTGCCGGTCGATGTCAGCTGCGTGGTCGCTGGTCGCTGCGTGGTCGGTCGTCATGGATGTCGTCTACACCTACAGAAGATACAGAGTCGGAAACAGGAAGATCCAGACCAGATCGACGAAGTGCCAGAACAGCCCCGAGTTCTCGACCCGGTTCGTGAACCACACCGGATTCGTCTTCCACAGCTTGGCGCCGGGGCCCAGGAAATATGCATTCACCGCCATTCCACCCATGACGTGGAGCATGTGCAGGCCGGTCAGCGTGAAATAGATGGCGAGAAAGTTGTTCGTGTGCGGGAACAGCCCGTCGTGAAACTTGTGCGTGTATTCGAAGTACTTCACGACGAGGAACACGAACCCGAGCAGGACCGTTGCGCCCATGTAGAGCCGGAACGTGCCGAACTTGTGGCGCATCAGCGACGCCCACGCCATCACCATCGTCACCGACGACATGATCAGGACGATGGTGTTGAACGTGGCCATCGGGACGTTGAGAATCGTGTCCCCGCGCGGCCAGCTCGGCGCCCCGACGCGAATCAGGATGTAGCTCGCGAACAGCGCGCCGAACAGCATCACTTCCGACGCCAGGAACAGCCAGATGCCGATCTTGCCGTTCGTCAGCCCGGTGTCGCGGCGGATTTCTACGGTGTAGGGAATGTCCATCAGGCCTCGTACTGCGGCGAGAAGTCCTTGGCCGCGCCAGGAACGCTGTACCATACGGCCCGCGGTAGGCTTCCGGCAGGACCGCGAAATTGCCGTGCGGCGGAGGCGAGGGCGCCGCCCACTCGAGCGTGGTCGCATCCCACGGGTTGTCGCCAACCTTCTTCCCGTGCCGGATGCTCCAGAAGAAATTGATGATGAACGGCAGCTGGAAGAGCGCGAGGATCCACGCACCCCACGACGAGACGACGTTCAGGTGCAGGACCGGCTGCGCGAAATCGTACGACGCGCCGCCGTCGAACAGCCGCCGCGACACGCCGGCCATTCCGAGGAAGAACATCGGCATGAAGATGACGTTCATGCAGACGAACGAGCCGAGGAAGTGGATCTTTCCCAGCGTCTCGTTCATCAGCCTGCCGGTGGCCTTCGGGTACCAGTAGTACACCCCCGCGAAGAGCGCGAAGATCGTCCCTGGCGCGACGACGTAATGGAAGTGGCCGATGACGTAGTAGGTGTCGTGCAGCGGGATGTCCGCGACGTTCAGGCCGAGCGGCAGCCCGGTCAGCCCGCCGATGCCGAACATCGGCAGGAAGCCCAGCGCGAAGAGCATCGGCGTGTTGAAGCGGATCGAGCCGCCCCACAGCGAGATGATCAGCGCCGTCAGGATGACGACCGACGGAATCGAGATGATCATCGTCGTCGTCTGGAAGAACGTCGCCATCGCCGTCCCCATGCCGGTCATGAACATGTGGTGCGCCCACACGATGAACGACATGAAGCCGAGAAAGATCAGCGAGTAGACCATCGAGCGATAGCCCCACAGCGGCTTGCGCGTGTTGTTCGCGACGATCTCGGCGACGATGCCCATGCCCGGAAGAATCAGCACGTAGACTTCCGGGTGCGCCAGGAACCAGAACAGGTGCTGCCAGAGCAGCGCGTTGCCGCCGCCGGCGACTTCCAGCGGCTGACCGCTGACCACCAGGCCGCTCGGCAGGAAGAAGCTCGTGCCGGCCACGCGATCCATCAGCTGCATGACGCCCGCGGCCTCGAGCGGCGGGAACGCCAGCAGCAGCAGGAACGCCGTCACGAACTGCGCCCACACGAAGAAGGGGAATCTCATGAACGTGAGCCCCTTCGCGCGAAGCTGGATGATCGTGGTGATGAAGTTGACCGCGCCGAGCAGCGATGAGGTGATCAGCAGGATCATCCCGATCAGCCACCAGGTCTGGCCGGTGCCGGCGATGTTGGCCAGCGGCGAGTAGGACGTCCACCCGGATTGGGCGGCCCCGCCGGGGACGAAGAAGCTGGCGAGCATGGTCACGCCGCCAAGGAAGAAGAACCAGTAGCTCGCCATGTTGAGCCGCGGGAACGACATGTCCTGCGCGCCGATCTGCAGCGGGACCACGAAATTTCCGAACCCGCCCACGGCGAGGGGAACGACTCCCAGGAACACCATGATCGTGCCGTGCATGGCCCCGAGCTCGTTGTAGAAGTCGGGGAGCATCGTCCCGCCTGGCATCCTCGCCTCGCCGAGGATGCTGCCGAGCAGCGGCAGCGTGGCGCCCGGGTAAGCGAGCTGCCAGCGCATCAGCATCATCAGCGAGAAGCCAAAGAACAGGAACAACAGTCCGGTGATGGCGTACTGGATACCGATGACCTTGTGGTCCGTGGAAAAGACGTACTTGCGCAGGAAGCCCAGTTCCTCGTGCTCGTGATGGGCTTCGTGCGCCGCGTGCGTCTTGTGGGCGACGACGGCGGCCGGGTCACTCATGCGGCTTCACTCTCCGGGTTCGCTACTTCGCGGCTGGAGGGGCGAACTTGAAGTTCTGCGTTTTCGTTTCGTTGGCGGCTACCGTGACCGTGGCCTTCTGCATTCCCAGCCGCTCGTGCCACGCGGTGATCTCGTAGGTGCCCGGATCGAGACCGGAGATCGTGAACTTTCCGTCGGTGGCTGTCGCCGAGAAGAAAGGATGGGTGAAGACGCCGACGTAGGCGCTCATCCACGGGTGCACGTCGCACTTGATCTGGAACACGTCCTCCGGCTTGTCGAAGGTCGCGCTCGCTTCCTTGACGGTCCCCGGCATCGGCCGGTTGAATCCCCTGTTGATCTTGGGCAGAGCGTGGACGTTGTGGAGGATGCCGTCGGAGTTGAGGATCTTGTAGGCCTGACCGACCATGATCCCCTGGACGTGCGGGATGTACTGACAGCCCTTTTGATCGAGCACCGCTGGATTCTTCGGCGCCGGGAACGTCTTGCCGGCCGGCACGCCCTTCGAGACCCAGACCAGGATGTTGCCCATCGTGTTGCCGTTGCCGAGGACCAGCATCTCGTTCGGGGCGGGCTTCGAGTGCATCTTGGCGCACGCGGGATCGGCGTCCATCGCCAGCGGCTTGAGTGCTGGAGCCTTGCCGTCGAACGTGACGGTCCCGGTGATGGTCGATGCCGCGTGAGCCGCTGCCGGCCACACCATCGCCGCTGCCAGCCCTGCCGCCAGACACAATCTCTTCGCCGTCCTGCGCGTGCTCGTTTGCTTCGTCATCGCGAAAACCTCGCCTCCTCGTGATTCGCCGACGTGGCCGCCCGAAATCTCTAGATTTCGCCGACTGTACACTGTCCTCCGCTGTCCGGGCAAGCCATCGGGGTCAGATCTTGTTTCTTGCACGCGTGCAAGAAACAAGATCTGACCCCGGAAAAGGGAAGCTCAAGCGTTCTCGAACGCCATCGACTCCGCGAGCCGCGGATCGCCGAGCGGCACGAGCGCCTGCCGCCGCATCAGCCAGCCTGCCGCTGCCACGAAGCAGCCGCCGATGGCGAGAAATGCGGCGACGTCCAGAATGTGCGGACGGACGCCCTCGGGATGGAGTACCGGCATGACCTGCCAATAGAGGTCGACGAAGTGCATGGCGAGGAGCCAGACGCCGCCGATGGCGAGGGTCCATCCCCGCCGCTTGACGTCACGCCCCATCAGGTAAAGGAACGGAATCCCGAAGTGTCCAACCATGAGCAGCACCGAGGCCGCTTTCCAGGACCCTTCGAGCCGCGCCTTGTACCAGATGGTTTCCTCGGGAAGGTTGGCGTACCACATGAGGAAGAACTGTGAGAAGGCAATGTAGGCCCAGAACGACGTGAACGCGAACAGGAACTTGCCGAGGTCGTGCAGGTGCTCGGTGGTGATGACCGAATCGAGCAGCCCCGCGCGCGGCATCGCCACCGCAAGGAGCGAGAGCAGCGCGATGAATCCGACGAACGAGCCGGCGAAGAAGTAGACGCCGAACATGGTCGAGTACCAGTGCGGCGTGAGCGACATGATCCAGTCGACCGACGCGAACGTCTGCGTCAGCGCGAGGACGATGATTGCGGGCCCGGCGAAGCGGCGCATCCGCGCCGTGACCGCCGGATCGCCCGTCGCGTCCTGGCCGCGCGACAGGCGGTAATAGAACCACGCCATGAACGACCAGCTGCCGAAGAAGAGCACCGCCCTGAAGAGGAAGAACGGCACGTTGAGATAGGGCTCTTTCCAGCGGAGCAGCGCATCGTGGTCGGCTGCGCCGGGAACGCTCCATTCGAAGAGATGCTGCAGACCGAACAGCAACGGCACGAAGAGGACCGCCATCACGGGGATCGTTGCGAAAACCGTCTCGCCGATCCGGCGCACCACGATCCCCCACCCGCCCTGCGACGCATACTGGATCAACACGAAGAACAGCGCACCGAGACCCAGGCTCAGAAAGAACAGGAACGACACCAGCCACGAGAAGAAGAACTGCTTCGGATTCCCGGCGCCGACAATCGCGCAGATCAGGACTCCCAGAATGGCGACGCCGCCGCCGATGACCGGCAGGCGGTTCCATGCATGTCCCGGTGGCATGGCCGCCTTATCCGGGCGCAGCGCGACGCGATCGCGTTCGGACATTGTTCAGGACTCCAGGAGCTCGACGCTGCGCGCGCCCAGCGACTCCATCAACTTTCTCGTCGCCGAGGCGTCGAACCGTGGATCCCACGACTCGATCGAAATGAAGAACGCGTCGTCGGTCACGCGCTCGAAGACCTTGGATCGGAAGAGCGGGTGGTAATGCATGGGGAGGCGGTTCAGGCCGAGCATGCCGAGCACGGCGCCGAGCGCGGCAAAGAGAATGGCGACCTCGAACGTGATCGGAATGAAGGCGGGCCACGAGAAGTACGGTTTACCGCTGATGACGAGCGGGTACGCGGACGCGTGGACCCACCACTGCAGGGCAAAACCGAGCGCCGCCCCCGTCAGGCCCATCACCAGCACGATCCAGGGCAGCAGCGAACGGCGGAGCCCCATCGCGCGGTCGAGACCGTGGACCGGGAATGGTGTGTGGGCGTCCCAGCGCGTGAAGCCCTCGTCACGTACCCGCTCGCAGGCGTGATACAGGTCCGCCGGCGTCGCGAATTCCGCGAGGATTCCGTAATGGGGCCCTGGCGGGAGCTGGTTGACGAGCGGGAGCGCCGGCATCAGGAGGCTTCCTCTGCGCCACGGGAGTGCCGATGCGGATTCGCCTGCGGCAGGACGGTCTTGACCTCCGCGGTGGCCACCATCGGCAGGAAACGGACGAACAGGCAGAACATCGTGAAGAACAGTCCGAAGCTGCCGAGCAGACACGCCACGTCCCAGACCGTCGGCCTGAAGTAATCCCACGACGACGGCAGGAAGTCACGGTGCAGCGACGTCACGATGATGACGAACCGCTCGAACCACATGCCGATATTGATGACGATCGACAGGATGAAGAGGATCGGGATGCTCGTGCGCGCCTTCCTGAACCAGAAGACCTGCGGGCTGATGACGTTGCACGTGATCATCGTCCAGTAGGCCCACGCGTAGGGGCCGCCGGCGCGGTTGCGGAATGTGAAGATCTCGTAGGGGTTCCCGCTGTACCAGGCGGTGAAGAACTCGGTCGCGTAGGCGAAGCCCACCATCGTCCCGGTGACGAGCATGATCTTCGCCATGTAGTCGAAGTGCCGGAGCGTGATGATGTGGTTGAGGCCGAAGGCCTGACGGCAAATCACCATCAGCGTCAGCACCATCGCGAAGCCTGAAAAGATCGCGCCGGCGACGAAGTACGGCGGGAAGATCGTCGTGTGCCAGCCGGGAAGGACCGACACCGCGAAGTCCATCGAGACGACCGAATGGACCGAGAGGACCAGCGGCGTCGCGAGAGCCGCGAGAACGAGATACGCGGTTTCGTAGTGGTGCCACTGCCGCACCGATCCCCGCCATCCAAGGGCGAACAGGCCGTAAAGGAACCTGCGGATCGGGGTCTTTGCCCGATCGCGCATCGTCGCCAGGTCGGGGATCAGGCCGACATACCAGAACAGGGCGGACACCGTGCCATAGACGCTGACCGCGAAGACGTCCCAGAGGAGAGGGCTCCTGAAGTTGGGCCACATGCCCATCTGGTTCGGCAACGGGAACATCCAGTAGGCGACCCAGACGCGCCCGACGTGGATCCCCGGGAACAGCATCGCGCACATGACCGCGAAGATGGTCATCGCCTCGGCGGCACGGTTGATCGACGTGCGCCACTTCTGGCGGAACAGAAAGAGGATGGCCGAGATGAGCGTCCCGGCGTGGCCGATACCGACCCAGAAGACGAAGTTCGTGATGTCCCAGGCCCAGCCGACGGGGACGTTGAGGCCCCAGATGCCAATCCCCTCCCAGAAGAGCCACGAGACTGCGACGCCCAGCAGGCTGAGGAGCGCGAGCGACGGAAGAAAGAAGAGCCACCACCCGAGGCGAGTCGGCCGCTCGACAGGCTCCGCGACGACCTCGGTAATGGAGTGGAAATCCGGCGACCGGAGGATCAGTGTGGGACGGCCCGCGACAGGGTTCTCAAGCAGTTCTGCTTCCGACTGGGCCAAGCCTGCTCCCGGTGTGAGTTGACGAAGTGGCCGGTTTTGTATCATCGCGCATGCGATCAGTCAAGCGCACGGTCGCTGGCGAGCCACTCGCCGCCGTCCACCCGCCGCTCGCCGGTTCGCATTGGCCGCCACCCTCGTTTCATCGTAAGTATCGCTATACTGAGAGCTTTGGCAGGAGCGCCGGCGGGGCAGCAAGGGGGCACGGTGTCGAAGAACCCCGGGCTGGATCGACTAATCAGCAAGAACCGAGAAGCGGTCAAACCAGCGATCAGCCAATCTGCCATCAGCAATCAACAATCACAAGTCAGCAATCGGCAATCTGCAATCCGCAATGAGTAGCTCGCTCAAAGATGACCTGGCATCGTTGAAGATCGACCACAGCGCCCGCGCCGGCGGCGGCCGCCGGACAGGTCTGCTGGTGGCTGTCCTGCTCGTCGCCGCGCTGGCGGCCGGCGGGTGGTTTTACGCCCAGCGCGTCCAGGCCGAGACAGTCCGGACCGTCTCCGTCGCGAGCGAGAGCGGCGGCGCTTCGCCAGGCGCGGTGCTGAACGCGTCGGGGTATGTCACGGCCCGGCGGCGCGCGACGGTGTCGTCCAAGGTGACCGGCAAGGTGATGGAAGTCCTGATCGAGGAAGGTCAGGCCGTGCGGAAGGGCCAGGTCGTCGCCAGGCTCGACGATTCGCAGCTGCGGGCCGCGCTGGCCGTCGCGAAGGCGCAGGTCGAGGCGGCGCGGAAGAGCACGGCGGAAGATGAGGCCAGGCTCCGAGAGGCGCAACTGACGCAGGCCCGCCTCCAGGCGCTGATCAAGGAAAACGTGGTCGGACGCGCCGAGGTCGACACCGCCAATGCGCAGGTCGAATCGCTCACCGCGCGGATTGCGATGGCCAAGCAGCAGGTGGAGGTCACGGAAACTCAGGTGCGCGCGATTGAAACCGACCTGAACGACATGACCGTCCGCGCCCCTTTCGACGGCGTGGCGATCTCGAAGGACGCGCAAGCGGGCGAGATGATCTCGCCGGTCTCGGCCGGCGGCGGGTTCACGCGAACCGGCATCGGCACCATCGTGGACATGTCGTCGCTCGAGATCGAGGTCGATGTCAGCGAGAGCTACATCAATCGTGTGCGTCCCGGGCAGCCGGTCGAAGCGGTGCTCGACGCGTATCCCGACTGGCGGATCCCGGCGCACGTGATCACGACGGTCCCCTCGGCGGATCGGCAGAAGGCGACGGTGCGGGTTCGCATCGGCTTCGAGAAGCCGAAAGCCTCGGCGCCGACCGACCCGAGGATCCTGCCGGACATGGGCGTAAAAGTGTCGTTCTTTGCCGAAAAGGCGGCCGAGCCCGCCGCGGACGTGCCCAAAGCGCGGCTGCTCGTGCCCAAGGCCGCGGTCCGCAGCGCGAACGGACAGAGCATCGTGTTCGTCGTCCGCGACGATCGGGTCGAGCGCCGCGCCGTCAAGGTCGGCGCGACCGAAGGCGATCGGACGGAAATTCTTTCGGGGTTGAGCGTCGGCGATCGCGTTGTCGTCGAAGGACCGGACACGCTCGTCGACGGCGCACGGGTGAAGGAGCGGTAAATGGAAACGCTGGTCAGAATCCAGGATCTGCACAAGGTGTATCACAGGGGCAGCGAGCGGATTGACGTGCTGCAGGGCGTGACGCTGGAGATTCCGAAGGGAGACTTCCTCGCGCTCATGGGCCCGTCGGGGTCTGGGAAAACGACGCTGCTCAACCTGATGGGCGGCCTCGATACGCCGTCGAGCGGATCGATCGACGTGGCGGGAGACCGGATCGACAAGATGTCGAGCGGCAAGCTGGCCGGCTGGCGCGCGCGCCACATCGGATTCGTGTTTCAGATGTACAACCTGCTGCCGGTGCTCACGGCCGCGCGGAACGTCGAGCTGCCGCTGCTGCTCACGAAGCTCTCCTCCGCCGATCGCAAGCGGCGCGTGCAGACGGCGCTCTCGGTGGTCGGGCTCGGCGAGCGCGCGAACCACTATCCGCGGCAGCTGTCCGGCGGCCAGGAGCAGCGCGTCGGCATCGCCCGGGCGATCGTCACCGATCCGACGCTGCTGCTGTGCGACGAGCCGACCGGCGATCTCGATCGCAAGTCCGGTGACGAGGTGCTCGATCTGCTGCAGATCCTCAACAAGGAACATGGCAAGACGATCGTGATGGTGACGCACGATCCGCACGCGGCGGCACGCGCGCGCCGCACGCTGCACCTCGAAAAAGGTACGCTCGTCTCGGAGGTGGCTGCATGAAATTCCTGCCGCTCGTCTGGCGCAACCTGATGCGGCGCAAGGTCCGCACGCTGGTGACCGTGCTGAGCATCATGGTGGCCTTCATGCTGTTCGGCCTGCTCATGGCGATCCGCGCGGCGTTCAGCATGGGCGTGGACGTCGCCGGCGCCGATCGCTTGATGACGATCCACCGCGTGTCGATCATCCAGCCGCTGCCCCAGAGCTACGGGCCCAAAATCCGCTCCACCCCGGGGGTCACCGACCTGACACACGCGAACTGGTTTGGCGGCTATTACCAGGAACCGACCAACTTCATACAGAACATGGCCGTGGAGCCGGAGTCCTGGCTGCGGATCTACACCGAGTTCGAGCTTCCCGAGGATCAGAAAGCCAGGTGGTTTGCCGATCGCGGCGGCGCGATCGTCGGCATCGACCTGGCGAAGCGGTACAACTGGAAGATCGGCGATCGCGTTCCGTTGATTTCGCCGATCTACAGGAAGCCGGACGGTTCACCCTGGGACTTCACCATCGACGGCATCTACGATTCTTCGAAGAAGGGCGTCGACAAGACGCAGTTCTTCTTCCACTACGACTACATGAACGAGACGCTCCGCGCCTCGAAAACGGGGTTCAAGGACATCGTCGGCTGGTACATCTTCAAGGTCGAAGACCCGGCGACCGCCGATCAGCTCGCCAAGCGGATCGACGCGATGTTCGAGAATTCGTCGACAGAAACGAAGACGGCGACCGAGAAGGTGTTCGCATCCGACTGGGCGAAGCAGGTCGGCGACATCGGCGCCATCATGATCGCAATTGCCACGCTGGTGATGGGCCTGATCCTGTTCGGCGCCGGCAACATCATGGCGCAGTCCATCCGGGAGCGGATCAACGAGCTCGGCGTGCTGAAGACGCTGGGGTTCACCGACTCGCGCATCCTCGGCATCGTGCTGCTCGAGTCGTGCGCGATTGCCGTCATCGGCGGAGGCATCGGCCTGCTGCTGGCCTGGACGATCATCGCGCAGGGCGACCCGACCGGCGGCTTCCTGCCGATCTTCCACTTCCCGCCGCGCGACCTCGTGCTGGGAATCCTGCTCGTCGCCGTTCTGGGTATCGCCGCCGGACTGCTCCCGGCGGTGCAGGCGAGCCGGCTCAAGATCGTGGACGCGCTGCGGCGGGCGGGATGATAAGCCGTCAGCCGCCAGCCATCAGCTGTCGGCCAGCTGAGAGCTGACAGCTGACAGCTGAGAGCTACAAGGATCTCTTTTATGAACTGGCTTGGACAGATTGCTGCAGTGACCGGGGTGACGATCCGATCGATCCCGCAGCGGCTCGGCTCCTCGATCGTCGCGATCATCGGCATCAGCGGCGTCATCATCGTGTTCACCGCCGTGCTGTCGATCGCGGAGGGGTTCCGGGCGGCAATGCGCGGCACCGGGGATCCGCAGACGGTGATCGTCCTGCGCGCGGGCAGCGACACCGAGATGACGAGCGGACTGTCCGGCGAAACGGCGCGCCTGATCACGGAAGTGCCTGGTATCGAGCACGGATCCGACGGAGTCCATGCCTCGCGCGAACTGTTCGTCATCATCGCCGTTCCGCTCAAACGAAGCGGCACCGATGCCAACGTTCCGCTTCGCGGGCTGACGCCGGCAGCGCTGACGGTCCGGCCGCAGCTGCGGATTGCTGAAGGGCGCATGTTCACGCCGGGCACGAACGAAATCGTCGTCGGGCGCGCGGCGTCGCGACAATTCGAGAATCTCGTCGTCGGCTCGGCCGTCCGGTCCGGCAAGACGTCCTGGAACGTCGTCGGCATCTTCGACGCCCAGGGCAGCGTCGCGGAATCCGAGCTGTGGTGCGATGCGAGCGTCCTGCAGGGCGCGTATCAGCGCGGCAACTCGTTCCAGTCTGTGTATCTGAGGCTGGAAAGCGTAGACGGATTCCAGAGCGTGAAGGACGCGCTGACGACCGACCCGAGGCTGAACGTCACCGTGATTCGGGAACCGGATTATTACGCGCAACAGTCGCAGGTGCTTCAGGCGGTCATTCGATACGTCGGATTCTCCATCGCGGCTCTGATGGGGCTGGGGGCTATCTTCGTGGCCGTCAACACGATGTATTCGGCAGTCGCAAATCGCACGCGCGAGATCGCGACGCTGCGTGCGCTGGGTTTCGGCAGCTTCCCGGTCGTCATGTCCGTGATGGCCGAAGCCGGGCTCCTCGCGCTCATCGGCGGCCTGATCGGCGGCGGCCTGGCCTGGCTCGCGTTCGACGGATACCAGACCGCGACCATGAACTGGCAGTCCTTCAGTCAGGTCGCGTTCGCATTCGCGGTGACGCCCGCGCTGCTTCTCCAGGGCCTGGTCTATGCCGTCGGGATCGGCCTCCTCGCGGCGCTGCTCCCGGCGTTCCGCGCCGCCCGGCTACCCGTTGTAACAGCTCTGCGACAGTTGTAAATCAGCTACCAGCCGATACGGATGCCAGCTAGACCATTAATAAAGGTGAGGTGGGGTGCTGGCGGCTGGAAGCTGGTAGTTCTGATTCGTAGCGTTTCCCGACATCCTGCGACGTTCTGCCCTACACGGCTGGTCCGTTCTGCGCTGCAGGGCTTGCCGCGCCATTCGTGGCGTGACGCCTCAAGCACCGCATTTTAAACAAGTTGCCTGTCGCTATATCCATTTGGTTAAAGGCAGAAATCGGGGCGGCATACGAGTTGCTCCTTTTCTTCTTACCTAAGCGACAAGCTTTCGGTTTTTCGAGCCCCTGGGAAAGGGTTTGGTTATGCGTATCGATGAAGTGCTCCAGCGAATTCAGGGCGAATACGTGGAGATGCCCGGACTTCGACTGACAGCCGTGCAGGCACAGCGCCTGTGGGGCCTCGAGCGTGACGTCTGCGATGCGCTCCTCGGTGCCCTGGTTGATGCGAAGTTTCTGGCTCAGACACGTGACGGTGCGTATGTGCGCATGGAAGGAGCCCAGCCGGGCCGCCTGTTCACGACGCGCGGACAAAACATGGCAGTTGCGTAGTTCTTAACCTACCGGCGCCGGCCCGCTGACTACCTCCCCTCGTCAGCCATGGACACCGGCCCGCAGCCCTCGAATCCCGAGCGAATGCTCGCGGCCAGGCTCGTCGGAGGTTGAAGGTCACCCTTCAACCTTCGACCTCATCTCGCGTGAGTCCCGAGGTTGCGCAACGCGGCGAACAGATCCGCGTTCTCCGGCTGCTGCGGAATATCGTAGGTGTGCGCCCACGCAATCCTTCCCTCCTTGTCGACGAGGAAGATCGCGCGTTCGGAAATCCCGTCCTTCTCGCGATACACGCCGTACTTTCGTGCGACCTCGCCATGCGGATGGAAATCGCTCAACAGATCGAACGAAATCGCGCCAAGCGTCTTCGCCCAGGCGCTCTTCGCCGGCTGCGCGTCGACACTGATCCCGAGCACTGCCGCCTCGGCCGCGTCGAACTCCGCAAGGTCCTTCTGGTACGCGCACATCTGGTTAGCGCACACCGGCGTGAACGCGAGCGGATGAAACGCCACGATCACGTTCCGGCGGCCACGGAAATCCGAGAGCTTCACAGTGCTGCCGCGGTGACTGCGCAGCTCGAAGTCAGGCGCTGGATCTCCAACGTTGAGTGTCATTCGATATCCTTCTGGCCCCCGGCCCCCGGCCCCTGGCCCCTCCTGGCCCCTGTTCTACTTCAACGTATCCACGGCAGTGACGCGAGACATCTTCCACACGCCGTCACCCTTCCGCATTGCCAGCTTGAACTCGCGAGCGTCCATCTGCTGGCGCGTGCTCTTGTCGCGGCTCATGAACTCCACCGTCAGCGTCACGTCCGCGGACTGACTGTCGGGCGCCACGGTGATGTTCGCGTCGGTGAACCCGATCGTGAACTGCGCGAGCCGCGGCTGCAGTCGCATCGCCATCGCCATCAGGGTTTCTCGACCTGCGATCGGCGTGGCGCCCTCCCCCAGCTCGACGACGACATCGTCGGTGAAGAAGGACCCGATCTCGGCTGCGCGGCTGACGCTGCTCAACCCTTCCGGCGCCGCCGCGTTGACGACGTGAGTGAATGCGCGCAGCCGTTCTGTAATTGCGGCCTTTTCGTTGCGCCACCAGCCGCATCCGGCTGCAAACGCTGCCACCGCGCAGATCGCGCCGATGAAAAGCCTTCTCGTCGGCATCAGAACATCAACCGGCCGACGATGCGGTCGCGATCGACGCGGCCGAAGTCAGAGGCGCCGCGGTTGTCGCCGATGACAAAGTACTCGGCGCTGCCGAGCGTCACCTCTTCGAGATTCCATGAACGATTGTGGCGGACGTAAGGCTCCGTCAGCGGTGCGCCGTTGACGTGCACGGTGCCATCCGACACGGAGAAGCGCTCTCCCGGCAGGCCGATGATTCGCTTGATGATGACGACGCTGGTGCCGGCCAGGCGGATGGCGACGATATCGCCGCGCTTCGGCCGGGTATTCAAGTAGGCCAGCCGGTTCACGACCGTGAAGTTGCCGGAGTAGTAGGTCGGGAGCATGCTGTCGCCGTCCGCGCGGACGGGAAGAATGACCCAGACCAGCATCACGGCCGCGACACTCGTCAGAACGAGGATGCGGACGGTGGTACGTCTTGGGTCCGCGCCGAAGACGATGCGTCGGACTCTACTCACGTTTTGCTGAGTATAGTCCGCCGCCCTGCGTTCGTCGTTGATGCCAGTCAGGATTACCGTACGGAGTACGGGGCAACGAGTTCCCGTGCGCTCTTTGCCACCGCGACGTAGATCGTGCGCTCGTCGTCTCCCTTCCGGTAGACGGCAAATCCGCGGTAATCGCCGACGGCGACGAACTGCGAGCGATCGAGCTCTTGGGCCGGGCCGCTGGCGAACCAGCGCCGATCGCGGTACTCGATGAAGATCCCATCCAGACCTTCGGGCTTCTTCGCGCTGACGAGCGGACCGAGCGGTGGAATGTTGCCACCCGCGGTTGCCGTGGGCGTCGGCGCGGCGGGCGGTATGTCGACAACGGCCGGCGCGACCGGTTCGTAGTTGTAGATCGGGGCCTCGCCGAGCGTCGGCGGCGCCGCGGCCTGCGCCAGCGCATACTCGGAGTCCGACGGCGAGCGCACACCGGGGAACGACGGCAGACTGCTTCCCACCGTGCCCGCAATGTCTCCGGTGCGACGGCGCTCGTACGGCTTCATCACCCGGCCGGGCAGCGGAACATAGACGATGCTGAACGGCTCGATTGTCGTGCGCGAGTACAGCGGCACGCCGTTGAACTCGCCGCTGCGAACCATCTCGTTCGGCTTGAAGAACGTATTCGGACCCGTGGGGTAATAGACGTTGCCGGCGAACGTAATCGGCGCGCCGTCGAGATACCACGTTGCGTTTTCCGCGGTGACGATCGGTTCCGGTGTCGGCCTCAGATTGATCTGCGCCACACCGTTCACCGGAAAGATCAGTACGGCCGCGGTGAGTGCGAGGAACTGGGGAGCTCGGCTTCGCATGCACCACCTCTGACCCCCACTTTGCCACCGGAATTCACCGCTCGCAACGACGAATTCCGTCATCTCCATCGGGTCAGACTTTCTTCCTCCAATAGCGCGCCAGGCCCTGCCACGAGTAGTCCAGACGGCCGGCGCGGCCGTACTGTTCGGCTTCGCTTTCCCCGACGACACGGCGCAGATCGAGCATCACTTCGTCGACGAATTGCCGCTCGCGCTGCTGATCGTCGAGCGACGGATCCGCCAGCAGCCGCCGGACGATGCGGCTCCAGTCGGCCAAACGCTCGAAGAGCTGTTCGAAATGCGGCCGGGCCCCGTGGACCGGACCGAAATGCGTCAGGAAGACCGTATCGGGATCCCACGCGAGGATGCGGTCGGCGCTCGTGCGCCATGCCTCGAGATCGATATCCGGCGGAGGCGTGGGCGGCATCACGTAGACGCTGTTGCCGCGGCGGATGCCCGCGGTATCGCCGACGAACGCGATGCGCCCGGATGGATCGAAGTAGCTGACGTGATGGACCGCGTGGCCGGGCGTATAGGCGACCGTCAGCTCGCGGCCGCCGGCGGAGATCGTCTCGCCGCCCGCGAGCACCCGGACGCGGGATTCCGGCACCGGCAGGAACTCGCCCCACAGCCGCTGCATGTCGCCCTGGTACAGCCGCGACGCGCTCGCGATCAGCTTCGCGGGATCGATCATGTGCGGCGCGCCGCGCTCGTGCACGAACACCTCGATGCCCGGGTTGTCGCGCACGAGCGTGCCGGCGCCTCCGGCGTGATCGAGATGGATGTGCGTGAGCAGGAGCTGCCGGATATCGCCGGGCGAGATGCCCTTGGCGGCGAGCGCCTTTTGCAGCGTGCCGAGCGTGGTCGACGGCCCAGGATCGATCAGCGCGACGCCCGAGGGTCCCTGCAGCACCGCCGTCGCAATGATGCCGGGACGGCCCAGGAAGTTCAGATCGACATAATCCATTCCCGCCGCGAGCGTGGCCATCAGCGCTCCGATCCGTTCGTGGCCGGGCGGGTGCCGCCTCCCTTGTAGACCACGCCGCCTTTCATGACGAACACGACGCGCTGCAATTCGGTGATGTCGGCCAGCGGATCGCCGGCGACGGCAATGACGTCGGCGTAGCGCCCCGGCTGGATCGAGCCGACCGAATCGGCAGCCCCCAGCAGATCGGCGGCGCTGCGCGTGGCCGAGAGAATCGCCTCGATGGCCGGCATGCCCGCCTCGACCATGTAGCCGAACTCCCGCGCGTTGTCGCCGTGATTCGACACGCCCGAATCGGTGCCGAACGCGATCTTCACGCCGCCCGTGTAGGCGCGGCGGAACGAGTCCTGGATCAGCGGTCCGATCCGCGCCGCCTTCGCGCGCACCGACGGGTGCAGCGCGCCGGGCTTCTTCGCCATCTCGGTCACCGTCTTCCCGGCGATGATCGTCGGCACCAGATACGTGCCGTGTTTCTTGAACAACGCGATCGTTTCCGCATCCAGATAGGTGCCGTGTTCGATCGAATCGACGCCTGCCTTGATCGCCGCTTCCATGCCGCGCTTGCCGTGTGCGTGAGCCGCCACCTTCATGCCGAGCAGGTGCGCGGTCTCGACAATCGCCTTCATCTCCGCGTCGGTGAACTGCTGAAGATCGCCGGAATCGTTGATCGACAGCACGCCGCCGGTCGCGGTGAACTTGATCAGATCGGCGCCGTACTTGTGCTGGTAGCGCACCGCCTTCGCCGCTTCTTCCGGCGAATCGACGATGCCGTTCTGCCAGGTGGCCTCGCCGCCCAGCTCGGGACGCAGTCCGCCCTGATCGCCATGGCCGCCGGTGATGCTGAGCGTGTGCCGCGCCGTCCAGATCCGCGGCCCCGGCACCAGGCCTTCGTCGATCGCGCGCTTCAACGCGACGTCGGCGCCGCCGTCGGCGCCGACGTTGCGAATCGTCGTGAAGCCCGCCTCGAGCGTGCGCTTCGCGTACACCGTGCCGCGCACCGCCGCGTCGGTCGGGCCGAGCGTCACCGCGCGAACGATCGCGTCGGACGTGCCCTCGCCGGTGATGTGCGTGTGCGAGTCGATGAATCCGGGCAGCACGGTGGCCGTGCTGAGGTCGGTCACCGCCACCCCCGCCGCCGGTGCGGTGAACCCGTCCTGAACCGCGACGATGCGATCGCCGGCAATCAGGATGGACACGCGCGTCCGCGCCGTTGTCCCGGTGCCGTCGATCAGCCGTCCCGCATGAATGATGCGATCGGGCTTGGGCGGCGGCGCCTGCTGGGCTAACGTAGCAATGTTGAAGGACGCGGCGGCAACTGCCGCGACCGCGAAACTGAACCACTTCGCCATCCGGGCTCCTTCTCGCCCGCCTTCGCCGAGGCTCCGGCGAGGTCTCGCCGGAGCGCTTGGCGCGGAGGCGGACGCGCAGAAATGCGTAAGACCGTCAGCGTAACCTGAAGCAGTGAACGCAACAACATGTTCTACCTGCTGCGCCACCTCCTCTCGGTCGTGCTGCTCCCGGGAACGATGGTGGTCCTGGTTCCTCTATGGATAGCGAGGCGTTACAGCATCGAGCCGTCGTTGCCTCGAACCGCCGGCGGGATCGTTCTCGCGATCTGCGGAGCGCTCCTGCTCGTTCCAGGCGTGCTGCTCTTCGGATCGTCGCTACTGCGCTTTTTCACGTCGGGACGCGGAACGCTGGCGCCGTGGGATCCGCCGGCGCGGCTCGTGGTCAGCGGACCGTATCGCTACGTCCGCAACCCGATGATTGCCGGCGTGATTTTCATGCAGGCGGCGCTGGCACTGCTGCTGCGCTCCGCGCCGCACGCCGTCTGGGCCGGGACTTTTCTTCTCGTCAACGCGCTCTACATCCCGCTGCTCGAGGAACCTGACCTCGCCGCGCGGTTCGGCGCCGACTACGACCGGTATCGTGCGCACGTCCGCCGCTTCGTGCCGCGGCTCACGCCCTGGATCGATTCCGACCGCTCAGCCCTTCACCAGGATCGCCCGCGCGTATAACAGCTCGAACCCGGCGCGCTGTACGTTCTGCTGCGACTTCGATCCCGGCATCGTCGTCACTACCGCGACGTCGCATCCGCGCTGCGCCGAATCGGCCAGGCGATAGCGCAGCAGCGCGGACTGAACGCCGCGGCGGCGGTACTCGGGCAGCGTCGCGGCGCCGCACAGTTGCGCGACGCCCTCGAAAATGCGCAGGCTCGCGCCGCCGGCGACCTTGCCGTCGACACGCGCAAGAAAGCGCTCGAAGCCGTGCGCGCTCGCCATGTCCTCGTAGACACGCCTCAGGACGTCCCGATCGAACGATTCATGGCTCGCCGGACCATCGTACGTATCGGCGTTCAGGAATCCGGTGAGCACCGCGTCCAGCCACGCTTCATCGTCCTGCGCCGTGGTTCGAGCGATCGACATCGAGGGATTGGCGGGCTCGGCCGCGGGCTCGAGCCTGTCGAGCGCGAGGCCGAGCACGTTCTCGAAACCGACGAGCGCGTAGCCGCGTTCGGTGAGCATTCGGGCTAGCGCAGGATACGCGAGCGTCGAGATCTCGACCTGCACCGGCGAGTTGCGCGCCGCCAGTTCCTGCTCGATTTCTTCGAAGTGCTGTCCGTCGGGCACGCCGAGGAAGCCCAGGCCCGCGACCTTGTTGAATGGAGCGCCGTCGCCGGCGTGAATGGCCACGCCGCCGCCGAACTGGCGGATGAAGACGTTGTCCGGCCCGATGCGGCTCGCCGTCGCGCGTGCCGCTTCCGTGATCAGCGTGGTTTCCGCCTTCTCGATCCGCTTCGCCAGCGATGCCGTCGCAAACAGCATGCGCTAGCCTAACAGCAATCGGAAGATCTCATATCCGGAGACCCGGTATGGTCTCAGTCCACCCGCAGCACGCTGACCGGATCGACCCGCATCGCGCGCAGCGCGGGCACGAGCGAAGCACCGGTTGCGATCGTCAGCAGCCCCGCCGCAACCGAGGCGAACGTCAGCGGATCTGACGGGGCGATCTCGAACAGCATCGTCGTCAACGCGCGCGTCGCGAGCAGCGCGGCGCCAATCCCGATCGCCAGGCCCGCGAGCGTGGGCGAGAGTGCCTGACGCAGCACGAGCCGAAGGATGTCGCGTCGATCGGCGCCGAGCGCGAGGCGGACGCCGATGTCGCGGGTCATTCTTGCCACGGTGTACGCGACAACGCCGGCGATGCCCACCGTGGCAAGGATCAGGGCAACGGCCGCGAAGGCAGACAGCAGCGCCGTCCGCGAGCGCGGGCCGGCGACCGATGCGGTGACGACGGATTCGAGGGTCGACGGCGAAACAGGAAGCTCGCTGTCGAGCGTCTGAACCGCCCTGCGCACCGAAGGTATCAGCGACTCCGGATCGACGCTGGTGCGCGCGACCAGCACCATTCCATTCACCGCCGCCTGCGAGTACGGGACCCACAGCTCCGGCCGCACTTGCGCATCGAGCCCATGATGCCGAACGTTGCCGACAACCCCGACGATCGTCAGCCACGGGCCGGGACCGCTCAACAGCTGGATGCGCACGCGTGCGCCGATCGCATTCCCAGCGGGCCAGAGGCGCCGGGACATCTCGCTGTTGATCACCGCGATGGGCGGCGCCATCGGCGCATCGGCATCCTCGAAAGTGCGGCCGGCGACGACGGGGATGCTCATGGTTTCGAAGTAGCTGGTCGATCCAATCCGGCGATCCACGTTCAACGGGTTGTTCGGATCCTGCGACTCCGCTTCTCTGCCCTGAATCTGAATATTGACGGCGTTGTTAGCCGAATGGCTGAGCGGCAGGCGATTCACGATCGCGGCGTTCTCGACACCCGGCAGCGCGCGCATCTCGGCGAGCAGACGATCGTAGAACTGCACGCGCTGCGGCGCCGCCGGGTAGCGGGCCGGCGGCAGTCCAACCGCCGCGGTGATCATTCGCTCCGTTCGGAACCCGGGATCCACATCCGTCAGCCGCCAGAAGCTCCTGAGGAGCAGGCCCGAAGCGGTGAGGAGTACGAACGCGAGCGCCACTTCGATCGTCACGAGCGCCTGGCGCAGCCGCCGGCCGCCCGTTCCAGCGCGAGCGCCGTGACGGAGCGCGTCGGCCGGCCCCGAGCGCGCCGCAACCACGGCGGGCACCACGCCGAACGCGAGACCGGCGACGAACGCGACGCCGCCGGTGACGGCCAGCACGAAGCCGTCGACCCGGACGCCCGCACCCGGAGGCAGATCGTGCTGCAGGAGCGAGACCAGCGAGTCCAGCGTCCACCACGCCATGAGCACCCCCGCGACGGCGCTCACGAACGCGAGCAGGACGCTTTCGGTCAGGACCTGACGGACGATGCGCGATCGGCCGGCGCCGAGCGCGGCGCGGACGGCGATCTCGCGCTGGCGGACCGACGCGCGTGCGAGCAGCAGGTTCGCGACGTTGGCGACGGCAATCGCGACCAGCAGCGCCACCGACGCAACCAGGACGAAGAGAACCGGCCGCGAACGCCGGCTGATGCGATCCGAGAGGGGCACCAGCGCGAGCCCGTGATTCTTCCGCTCCGGAAAGTCGCGTTCGAAGCTCGACGCAACGCCCTTCAGCTCTTCGCGCGCGCTTTCGATCGAAACGTCCGGACGCAGTCGAGCGAGCACCGTCATGATCGGGACCTGGCGCGCCTGTGCGAACTGGTTCAGCACGGCGGGGATCCAGAGATCACCCGGCGTGCCTGGAAGCTTTGCCGCATCCGGAAGAACGCCCACCACGGCGTACGGCTCTCCGTTCAGCTGAATCGTCCTGCCGTCAGGCGCCGCGGCGCCGGCAAGGCGACGCCACATGGCTTGCGAGATCAGCACGGCGCGAGCTCCACCGATCTGGTGCTCCTGCGCGGTGAGGTCGCGGCCGGCCTGCGGCGCCAGGCCAAGCATGTCCAGCATGCCGTCCGAAACATAGAGGGCCTGAACGACGGTCGCGTCGCCGTTGCCGGTGAGCGTCACCTCCCACGTCGTCGAAAACGCGGCGATCGCCGCGAAGCTCGTCGATCTCGTGCGGATGTCGTCGATGTAGGGAATGGCGATTGGCATCATGCGCTCGCCGAGGCGAGGGCCGAGCCAGCCGCTGGCGACCTGCGCACCGGTCGGACCGTCGGTCCAGATCGTCAGCAGCTTGTCGGGATTCGCATACGGCAGCGGCCGGAAGATCACGGCGCGCACGAGGCTGGCGATCGCTGACGTCGCGCCGATGCCCAGGGCCAGCGTAATGACGACGACTGCCGCGACGCCCGGCGCGCGGCGCATCGTCCGCAACGCGTATCGCGCGTCCTGCCACACAGAATTCCACAGCTCGTGCATCGACTTACCTCGTTCCGGATTCCTCGCGTCGATTCGCCGCCGGGCGTCCGCGCGCGCCGCGCCCGCGTTCACCGCCACATCGACCAGCGTCCTGAGCCACAGGGCGGCGACCGCGACAAGTCCGCCGGCGTTCCATCGCTCTCTCGCGAGCTGGACGAACGCGGCGGTCATGTCGGCGCCGAACCGCTGCCGGAAGCCCGACGGGTAGGCGAGCAGCAGCAAACGGTAGAAACGGGATGTCATACCGGCTTGCGAAGCCAGCGCCGCTCGCGCGCCTGCGTGACCTGTGCGGCGAGCCGCTCGGCCTCCGCGCGCGCGACTTTCGCGCCGAGCCGCGTCATCCTCACCGGACGCCGCCGTTCATCCGTCACCGCCTCTTCCGTTCCCCGTTGTTCGACCAGCCCATCGTCTATCAGGCGCGCCAGCGCCCGATAAAGCGTGCCGGGATGAAGGCGGAGCCGGCCGTCGGTGCGGCGTTCGATGTCCTTCATCACGTCGTAGCCGTGGCGCTCGCCGTCGCCAAGCGACAGCAGGATCTCGAACGCCACCTCGGTGAGCGGCAGATATGCGCGCGGGTCGATTTCGTTCATCGGATTCTCAGGCCAACTACTCGCCTTAGGCGACTATACAGCCGGCCGGGCGGCTCGCGCAAGCGATCTCCCTGCTAAAATCGAAGCGTAGCGTCATGGCGGACACGCAGAAGCAGACCGGGGGTGAAGTCCTCGAGCGAACCCGGCAGGAGACGAAGAAACCCGAGCTCTACAAGGTGCTCCTGCTCAACGACGACTACACGACGATGGACTTCGTCGTGGACGTGCTCGAGACGATTTTTCACAAGCAGCCGGCAGAGGCCTACCGCATCATGATGATGGTGCACACGCAGGGCAAGGGGCTCTGCGGCGTGTATCCGCACGAAGTCGCGGAGACCAAGGTCGCGACCGTCATCGACCTGGCGCGGGAGAACGGGTTTCCGCTGCTCGCCGCGATGGAACCGGAATAAACTCCCAAGAAAACCAATTCCCAACCTCCAAGAAGGCGACGTTGGGAGTTGGACTTTTTTGGGAGTTGGGAGTTTACAAGCGCGGCCTCAACATAAGACCGGGACGCGCCTTTCGAAAAGGGAGTCTTATCTAAGAAAACATCATGTTCAGCCAGGCCCTCGAAATCGTTCTGACCGTCGCTTACCGCGAAGCAACCGCGCGACGCCACACGCACCTGACGCTCGAGCATCTGCTTTACGCGCTGGCGCACGACCCCGACGGCGAGCGGATCCTCGCCGCGTGTGGCGCGGATCTGCCGCAGCTCCGCCGCGACCTCGACAAGTACCTGCAGGAGTCCGTCGAGCAGTTCTCGCGCGGGCAGCAGAAGGAACCCGAGCAGACGCTGGCGTTCCGCCGCGTGCTCCAGACCGCGGTGCTGCACGTGCAGAGCGCCGGCCGGCAGGAAGTGCAGTCAGGCGACGTGCTCGCGGCGACGCTCCAGCAGAACAAGTCGCACGCCGCCCAGTTGCTTGCGGCCCAGGGCGTCACCAGGCTGGACATCCTTCAATACATCACCCACGGCATTGCGAAGGTCCCGCGCATCGAGCACGGGGCGGCCGATGGCGACAGCACGCCCGACGCGGAAGCGGGCGGCGGCGAGCGCGGCAGCGCGACCGCGCACGATGCGCTGAGCGCCTATGCGACCAACCTCACGGCGCGCGCACGCGCCGGCGAGCTCGATCCGCTGATCGGCCGATCGGACGAGCTGCAGCGCACGATGGAGATCCTCTGCCGGCGCCGCAAGAACAACCCGGTATTCGTCGGCGACGCCGGCGTCGGCAAGACCGCGCTCGCCGAAGGGCTCGCGACGCGGCTGCTCGAAGAGGACGTGCCGGATCTGCTCGAGGGCGCGGAAGTGTTCTCGCTCGATACCGGAGCGCTGCTCGCCGGCACACGCTTCCGCGGCGACTTCGAGGAGCGGTTCAAAGCGGTCATTGCCGCGCTGTCGAAGCGGCCGATGCCGATTCTCTTCATCGACGAAATCCACTCGACGGTTGGCGCCGGCGCGACGACCGGCGGGACGATGGACCTCGCCACGCTCATCAAGCCGATCCTGACGACCGGGCAGCTGAGAGTCGTGGGATCGACCACGCACGAAGAGTTCAAGCACATCGAGAAGGACCGCGCGCTCGCGCGCCGGCTGCAGAAGATCGTGATCGACGAGCCGTCCATCCCCGAGACGGTGAAGATCCTCGAAGGGCTGCGCTCCCGCTACGAAGGCCACCATCGCGTGCGCTACACCGACGAGGCGCTCGAAGCGGCGGCGAAGCTGGCCGCGCGCCACCTGCGCGACTACAAGCTGCCCGACAGCGCCATCGACGTGATCGACGAGGCGGGCGCGCGCAGCCGCATGGCGCGCGGGGGCGGCGGCGACGTGGACGTGCCCGTCACCGACAAACCTGTCCTGAGCGAGCGTAGCGAGTCGAAGGGCGAGTCGAAAGGACCGCCGCGCGTCGAGATCACCGCCGACCACGTCGAGGACGTGATTGCGCGGATGGCCCGCATTCCCGCGAAGCAGGCCACCGCATCGGATCGCGATCGGCTGCGGACGCTCGAGGAGTCGCTCGGCCGCGTAGTTTTCGGCCAGGAAGATGCCGTTCGCACCGTGGCCCGCGCGATCAAGCGCTCGCGCGCCGGGCTGGGGCAGCCCGAGCGGCCCGCCGGCTGCTTCCTGTTCACCGGTCCGACCGGGGTCGGCAAGACGGAGCTGGCCAAGCAGCTCGCGATGCACCTGGGCAACGAGTTCCTCCGCTTCGACATGAGCGAGTACATGGAGAAGCACGCGGTCGCCCGGCTGATCGGCGCGCCGCCGGGATACGTCGGCTTCGAACAGGGCGGGCTGCTGGTCGACGCGGTCCGGCAGCATCCGTACGCGGTGGTGCTCCTCGACGAAATCGAGAAGGCGCATCCCGATATCTACAACATCCTGCTGCAGGTGATGGATCACGCGACGCTGACCGACAACAACGGCCGCAAGGCCGACTTCCGTCAGGTGGTCCTGATCATGACCTCCAACGCCGGCTCGCGCGAGCTGAGCGTCGGCAGCATCGGCTTTGCGGAGTCCGGCGGCTCCGCGCGCGCGGTCGACGCACGGCAGAAGACCGCCCAGCAGCGGTCGAAACACGCGATCGAAAGAATCTTCAGTCCCGAGTTCCGCAATCGCCTCGATGCGATCGTCTCGTTCGGTCCGCTGTCTCCGTCGGTCATGGAGACGATCGTCGAGAAGTTCATCCTGCAGCTCGAAGCGCAGCTGGCGGAACGGCGCGTGGCGTTCGCGCTCGAGCCCGAGGCCCGCGAGTGGCTCGCGGTGAAGGGCTACGATCCGGTCTACGGCGCGCGGCCGCTCGCGCGGGTGATCCAGACCGAAGTGCGCGATCCGCTGACCGATGAGATCCTGTTCGGCCGGCTCGAGAACGGCGGCACGGTGACGATCGCGCTCGACCGCGAGAAGGACAAGCTCGAGTTCCGCATCGACGCGGCGGCGCCGGCCAAAACGCCGGCGCCCGCCGAATAGCCGACGCTCATGCCGGAGAAGGACAAGGATCAGGACGTCACCGTCAAGGTCGTCGATCGCCGACGGTGGGCAAACGCCGGCGCCGCGGGCGAACGAACGGCATCCGACGCGCCGGGCTCGCTGAAGCCGACCTACGTCGAACAACTCGAGCAGCAACTGGCCGAGAAGGATCGGCAGGCGCAGGAGTTCATCTCGAAGTACCGCCAGGCGTCCGCTGAATTCGAGGAAGCGCGGCTTCGTCTCCGCCGCGAGATCGCCAAGGACGTCGAGCGCGCCCGGCGCGACGTCATCATCGAGATGCTCGACGTGCTCGACAATCTCGATCGGGCCATCGCCTCCGCGCAGGCGGCGGGAACGCCGGATTCCGCGCTGCTGCAGGGCGTCGAGCTCGTGCGGCGGCAGTTCCTCGCCAAGCTGGAAAGCCTTGGCGTCCAGCGGATCGAATCCGCCGGCCAGCCGTTCGATCCCTCGGTCCACGAGGCGGTCACGATGCGTCCCGGCGGCATCAGGCGATCAGGACGGCGTCGTCGTGGGCGTCATCCGGCCGGGATACCGGATCGGCGATCAAGTGCTGCGCCCTGCCGCCGTCGCCGTCGGCAAGCAGGAGATCCCGCAAACCTGAACGCTTCTCACTCGTGCCGCAAGACCGTCAGCGGGTCGACGCTCGCCGCTCGGCGCGCCGGCAGCCAGCTGGCGACGACCGCCGCAACCAGCAGAAGGCCGCAGATCGCGAACAGCACCACCGGATCGTTCGCCTTCACGTCGAACAGCATCGTTTGCAGGAGCTGTGAAGAAGCGAACGCGCCGCCGATACCGATCGCGATGCCGGCGCCAATCGGGATCAGCGAGCGGCCGACCACGAGCCGTATCACGCTGCCGCGCCGCGCACCCAACGCCACGCGGATGCCTATCTCCTTCGTCCGCTGCGACACCAGATAGCCGACAACGCCGTAGACGCCGACGATCGCCAGCAGCAGCGCGACGACGGCAAACGTCGCAAAGAGCAGCATCGGGAAGCGCCGCGAGCCGACGGAGTTGTGAATGACCTGCTCCATCGTCTGGACTTGCGTCACCGGCTGCTCGGCGTCGATGCGCCGCAATGCGGCGCGCACCGGCGCCGCCACGGTCAGCGGATCGGTCGCCGTCTTTACGGTGATCGTCATGACCGGCCAGACCGCCTGGCTGTAAGGCCGGTAAATCTCGCGCCGAAGCTCGCTGTCGAGACCGAAGTGCCGCACGTTCCCGACGACGCCGACGATCGTCATCCACTCCGACGCGGACGACATGTCGCCAAGCTTGATCCGCTTGCCGAGCGGATCCTCGTTCGGCCAGTATCGCGCCGCCGTCATCTCGTTGATGATCACGACCTCTGACGCGTTCAACGAATCCTGATGCGTGAAGTCGCGGCCCCTGACGATCGGTACACCAAGCGTCTCGAACAGGCCCGGACAGATCAGCCGGTACGACGCGCCGGCTCCGTCCTCGCGATTCGCCGGCACTCGTCCTTCAATCGTGAAGCCGCGCCCCGCGTTGGCGCCGCTGAGCGGCAGGTGGCTGACGGCGGCGACGGACTTCACGCCTGGAAGACCTGAAACTTCGCGGGTCACGTCCTCGCAGAACAGCGGACGCTCGGGCCGGCCGTAGAGCTCCGCCTGCGGCAGCGCGATCTGCATCACGAGCACGTTCGAGGGGTCGAGCCCGGGGTTGACCGCGGTGAGCCGCATCATGCTCTTGACCGTCAGTCCTGCCGCGGCGAGGACCACCAGCGAGAGCGCGACCTCGGCCGCAACGAGACCGCCGCGCAGCTTCGACAGCGCGCCGGTTCCGCCCCGGCTGGACGTCAGCTTGAGAGTGGTCCCGGGCGCGGCGCGCATGACGCCGAACGCCGGCGCGAGGCTGAACAGCAGACCGGTGATCGTGGCGAGCGCCAGCGTGAAAGCCAGCACTTCCCAGCTGACGGGGATCACCGAGGGGTTTCGGAACGGCGCGAATCGAATCGCGCCGGGCAGAGAACCCGACAGCAGCGTCGCGCAGCCCCAGGCGACGCCGATGCCGGCGACGGCGCCGGCGATCGCAAGCGCGACGCCTTCCCCCATCACCTGCGACACCAGCCGCCCGCGGCTCGCGCCGATCGCGGCGCGGATCGCGAACTCACGCTGACGCACCGAGGCCTGCGCGAGCAGCAGGTTCGCGACGTTCGCGCACGCGATCAGCAGCACCAGCGCCACCGCGCCCATCATTGTCAGCAGCGTGGATCGCAGCGGGCCGACGCCGAAATCGCTCATCGCCTGGATGCTGGCGCTCTCTCCTTCGTTTTCCGGAAATCTCGCGGCCATCTGACGCCCCAGCGTCTCGACCTCCGCTTTGGCGCTCGCGAACGAGACGCCGGGCGCGAGCCGCGCGGCCGCATGGAACGAGTGCGAGTCGCGTCCTTCATCCTGGCTCGTGAAATGAATGGGCACCCAGACGGACTGATTGCGGTTGGTGAACTGGAACGCCGGCGGCATCACGCCGACGATCTCGAACGGACGCCCGTTCAGCCGGATCGTCCGCCCCACGGCATCCGGGCGCGCCTCGAACCGGCGTCGCCACAGCCCATCGCTGATGACAACGACATCGTGACCGGGAACGTCCTCCGCTGCGGTGAATACACGGCCAACCTGCGGCTCGACGCGCAGCATCGGAAACACGCTCGCCGAGATGCGCATCCCCGAAACCTGCTCGGGATCGCCGGACCCGGCGATGTTGAAGCTCTGATATTCCCAGACAGCGGTTCGCGCGAACGACTTGACGCTCGCCGACAGATCCTCGTAGTTCGGCTTCGACAGAATGAACATCGATTGCGGATTGGCGGCGTCCTGCTCCCAGAGCATCACCAGGCGGTCGGACTCGGGGAACGGAAGCGGCGCGAGCAGCACTGAATTCACGACACTGAAGATCGCGGTGTTCGCGCCAATGCCGAGCGCCAGCGTGATGACGGCGACGAGAGACGTGCCTCGTCGCGACGTGAGAAGCCGGACGCCGTGTGAGAGATCTCCTGCGAACAGACGAAGGTGCCAGAGCGGCCTCCACCTCCGCTGAAGCTGCGGCGGGCTGACCGGATCGGCGGCCAGGCCCGGCGCCGCAAGCCGCCGGCGTTTCGCCGCACGCGCCTGCCGAATCGCAAGCGGCAGATCCGCCAGCTCCTGCTCCACTTCGGCAAGGCTCTCGGCCGCCGAGCGGCCTGAATCCATTGCAGAGCGGTACATCTCCTCGACGTGCTCGGCGAGCTCCTCGACGACATCGTCATCGGCCGGCTGCACGCCCAGGCGCGATCGGATCAACGCGTTCCAGTCAGGCATGGCGAATCCCCGCGACGCGCGCGAGCGCGGACATGAATTCCTGCCAGCGGTTCCGCTGGCTCTCGAGGACGCGGCGGCCTTCCGGGGTGAGGCGGTAGAAGCGCTTCCGGCGCTGGCCCGTCTTCTCGACCCATCGGCCCTGGATCAGGCCGCGCCGCTCGAGCTTGTAGAGCATCGGATACAGCGAGGCGATGTGGAACTTGAGCACGCCTCCCGAGCGCACCTCGATCAGCTTGCCGATCTCGTATCCGTGCCGCGCCCGATCCTCGATGAGCGCGAGCACCAGCAGCTCCGCGCTCCCCTTCTTGACGTCGCGCCCGACATCTTTCGATTGCATATGTGTGTTACATACATATATCGGAAGCACTGTGTCAACCCTCACCGAGGGGCTTCGCCCCTCGGACTCCCCTGCACGCGCCCTCGCTCGCCGCTCCGCCGGCTCGCTCGCGACATGCAGTTATTCACCGCTTACTCTCTCGCGCAACCGTGCTTTCGGCTAGAATCGGGGTCCTATGCCGCTGTTTGAATACGAATGCCGCGATTGCGGCCGCACCTTCGAGGCCTTCGTCACGACGGACCGGACCGCGGGATGTCCTGCGTGTCACGGATCGAATCTCAGGAAGCTTCTTTCCTCACCGGCAATGGTGGGATCCTCCGGAGCTCCCGCTCGTGCTTCCGCAGGCGCGTTCCCCGCCGGCGGCGGGTGCGGAGCCGGAGGCGCAGGCTGCGCCTGCCGGGCTGGCAACGGAAGCTGAGCCTCCTTAGATCACATGTATTCAAGAGAAGAAGTCAAAGCCATCACCGACAAGGTGATGAACATGGCCAAGGGCGACGCCGTCGAAGTGGAGTTCAACGGCGGCGAGCGATCGGCGACGCGTTACGCGAATTCGAACATCACCGCGAACATGGTGCAGTTCGATCGGAACGTGAACGTCACGATTCATCTCGGCGCGCGTTCGGGCTCTTCGTCGGCGCGCGAGCTGGACGACGCCTCGCTGCAGGAGGCGGTGGCGGAAGCGACCAAGCGCGCGGAAGCGGCGCGCGAGAGCCAGGACGCGCTTCCGCTCATCGAGGGGCCTCAAGAGTACATTACGGTCGACGCGACGCTGCCGAACGGCGTGAACTTCGGTCCGGCGGAGCGCGCCAGAATGGTCAAGCAGAGCCTCGACGTCTGCCAGAAGAAGAACGTCATTGGTTCAGGCTACATCCCGAAGATTCACCAGACGACGTGCTCGGCGAATTCGAAGGGGTTGTTCGCTTATTACCAATACGCGGAAGCGAGCTTCATCCTGACGTGCCGCACGCCCGACGGCGGCGGTTCGGGATGGGCCGGGTTGACCGGTATAAAGGACGTCAGCCGGATCGATGCGACCGCGCTGACCGAGGTGGCCGCCGACAAAGCCGTGAAGAGTCAGAAGCCGCGGGCGATCGAGCCGGGACGCTACACGGTGATTCTCGAGCCGCGGGCCAACGCGCGGCTCCTCTCGCTGATGATGGGCCTCTTCAACGCGCGGACGGCAGAAGGCCCGGTTGGCAACTACTTCTCGGGCAAGGAGCCGGGCACGACCAAGGTCGGCGAGAAACTGTTCGGCACGGACTTCACCGTCAAGAGCGACGTCGGCAACGACATCCTGCGCCAGACACCGATCGGACCCGACGGCATGGCGGCGCAGCCGGTGACGTGGATTGAGAAAGGCGTGCTGAAGAACCTGGCGTACGACCGGACCTGGGCGCGGCGGCAGAAAAAGCCGCCGACGCCGGCGACCACGAACATGAGCCTGGTGATGGAAGGCTCGGATACGTCGGTCGAGCAGATGATCAAGACCACCAAGCGCGGCCTGCTCGTCACGTTCTTCTGGTACATCCGCGCCGTCGATCAGCCATCGCTGCTCAATACCGGCATGACGCGCGACGGTCTGTTCCTGATCGAGAACGGCGAGATCACCGGACCGGTGCAGAACTTCCGCTGGAACATGTCGCCGCTGGTCGCCTACAACAACATCACCGCCGTCGGCCGCCCGGTGCCGATTCACACGGGCGAGTCGTACGACGGCCCGGGCACCGCGCTCGTGCCGCCGGTCAGGGTCGAGGACTTCTTCATGACGTCGATTTCGCCGGCGGTGTAGGACCGGACATACGAACACTGACGCTGACGCGAGACATTGCTAATTGCTAGTTGTTAATCAGAGGCAACCGGCTTCTTTCAGGCTACGGACGGCTTCAGCAACTGTCACCGGGCGCTGAAATCGTCCGTTCGATCATTGATCCCGGTTGCCCGTGATTAGCAATTAGCAATTAGCAATTGACAAGGACTCTGTCCATGAAAAGAAGAGACTTCATCAAGACCATGGCCGTATCGGGCGTCGCCGTCGCGGCGAGCGACCTGATCGGCGATCTCATCGCCCAGACCCCGCAGGGACGCGTGCTCGAGTCGAAGTTCAAGGCGCTGTCGGACCTCGCGCTGGCCGAAGCGAAACGCGCGGGCTGCACCTATGCCGACATCCGCTTCACCCGCAGCACCAACATGGGCGTGAACGCGAGCGGCGGCAACCGCGACTTCGAGGGCGCGGGCGGCTTCGGCGGCGGCGGCCGCGGGGGTGGACGCGGCGGCGGCCGCGGCGGCGGTGGTTTTGGCGGCGGCGGCGCCGCAGGCGGCACCGGCGCGGCGGGATTCGGGGTGCGTGTGATCCACAGCGGCGTCTGGGGCTTCGCCAGCAGCCCGATCGTGACCGAGGACGAAATCCGCCGCATCACGGGCATCGCCACGGAAGTCGCCAAGGCGAGCGCGATTGCCAAACGGCTCGACGTCAAACTGGCGCCGGTGCCGGCCTACACCGACTACTGGATCACGCCGATCCAGAAGGATCCGTCGAAGATCGCCCAGGACGAGCGCCAGGCGCTCGTGCAGAAAGTCGTCGACATCGCGACCAAGACGAAAGAGGTCACGAACGTCACGGCGAGCGTTCAGATCGAGCACGAGTGGAAGTACTTCGCGAGCACCGAAGGCTCGTACATCGAGCAGGAAGTGTGGTCGACGAGCCCGTCGTTCACCGTCACGGCCCGCAAGGACGGGCAGACGCGGTCGCGTACTTACACCGGCGAAATGATGACCGGCGGCTGGGAGATCGCCGAACGCGCGCAGATGGTCGAGAACGCCGAACGCATCGTCGCCGAAGCCGTCGAGTTCTGCACCGCGCCGCCGGTCGAGATGGGGGTCAAGGATCTGATCCTCTCGCCGTCGCACGCGATGCTGACGATTCACGAGATCGTCGGCCACGCCACCGAGCTCGACCGTATCCTCGGCTACGAAGCCAACTACGCCGGCACGAGCTTCATCAAGGTCTCGGATCTCGGCAAGCTGAAATACGGGTCGAAGCTGTTCAACGTCACCGCGGACCGCAACATGCCGGGCGCCGTCGGCACCGTCGGCTACGACGATGACGGGGTGAAGACGCAGCAATGGCCGCTCGTGCGCGAAGGCATCCTCGTGGGCCTGCAGACGAACCGCGAGATGGCGCACCTCATCGGCGAGAAAGAAAGCCGCGGCTGCACGTCGGCGAACTCGTGGCGCGACTATCCGTTCCTGCGCATGCCGAACGTGCACGTCGACGCCGGCCCGCCGGGATCGCCAACGCCCGAAGAGATCATCGCGGACACCAAGGACGGCGTGATCATCGAGGGCCGCGGCAGCTACTCGATCGACCAGCAGCGCTACAACGGCCAGTTCGGCGGCAATGCGTTCTGGGAAGTCAAGAACGGCAAGAAGACGCGCATGGTCACCAACGTGACCTACAACGCGATCACGACCGACTTCTGGGCGAACCTCGACGCGATCTCCGGCAAGGAGTCGTGGAAGATGTTCGGCACCGGCGGCGACGCGAAGGGACAGCCGACGCAGACCAACAGCATCACGCACGGCTCGCCGTGGCTCCGGATCCGCAAGATCCTCGTCGGCGCTGCTTACGCTTGACGCACCTGGCACCGTGCCTGGCACCTTGGCACTTTGGCACCTTGGCACCTGGCACCTGCTTGGTCCCGAGATACACCCTGTATACAGGGCGTCTCAGCCCTATCTAACTGCCGCCCGACACGCTAGACTGTATACACCTGGTGGGTACCAGCCTTGACCGGCCCCTGTATCCCTCAGTAACGTCCGCAGAGCCAGAACAGGTCGTAGGAACGAAAGGGAGGAAACGTTCCATGAAGCAGTACGCACGTTTGCTGCTTGCGATTTGCCTTTGCATCGCAGCCGCAGCACTCAGCAGTACCCCTGCGTTCGCGCAGGGTGGCCGCACGAGCACGTCACTGTCGGGGACAGTGACGGACGCGTCCGGCGCCGTCATTCCAGGTGCGACGGTGGCCGTCAAGAACAACGCCACCGCCACCGAATTTCACGCCACAACGAATGAAAACGGGGCCTTCACCGTGCCCTCGGTCGATCCGGGCAGCTACACGGTGACGGTCACGCTCATGGGTTTCAAGACCGCCGTCCTCAACGACGTGCGGATCAACGCCGGCAGTCCCGGGACGGTGAAGGTTGCCCTCGAAGTCGGCGGTCTGGAGGAGACTGTCGTCGTCCAGGGCGGATCGGAAATCATCCAGACGCAGTCGCCGGCGGTGACGTCGGTCATCGACACGAACCAGATTCTGAAGCTGCCGACCGGCAGCCGCAGCGCGCTCGAGTTCGTCACGACGCTGCCGGGCATCAACACGCCGGGGGGCAGCCGCGACTCCACGGTCAACGGCCTGCCGCAGAGCTCGATCAACATCACGATCGACGGCGTCAGCGCGCAGGACAACCACCTGAAGACCGGTGACGGCTTCTTCGCGCGCGTCAGCCCACGCCTCGATGCGATCGAGGAAGTCACGGTGAGCACCGCGGCGCAGGACGCGGCGAGCACCGGCCAGGGCGCCGTGCAGATCCGGTTCATCACGCGCTCGGGCAGCAACCAGTTCTCGGGCAGCAGCTACTACTACATGCAGCACTACAAGTTGAACTCGAACTCGTGGTTCAACAACCGCGACCTGCCGCCCGGACCGGACGGCAAGGCGCCGAAGCCGGAAGACGTGCTGTATCAGCCGGGCACGCGCGTCGGCGGCCCGATCGTGATCCCGGGCCTGTTCAACGGCCGCGACAAGGCGTTCTTCTTCGTCAACTACGAGGAGTCGCGATCGCCCGGCCAGAACACCTCGGAGCGCAACGTCCTGCACCCGCGGGCGCAGGAGGGCTGGTTCCGCTACACGACCACGACGGGCGGCGCGCCGCGTGAAGTGAACGTACTGGCGCTTGCCGCAGCCAACGGCCAGCTCTCGAGCGTCGACCCGACCATCAGCCGGCTGCTTCGCCGACATCCGCGCGACGACCGGTCAGGGCGGGCTCGCGGACCTGACCGATCCGATGATTCAACGGTTTACGTGGCAGTTCGACTCGAAGGGCGTCACGAAGTACCCGACCGGCCGCGTCGACTACAACGTGACGCAGCAATCACCGTCTGACCTGGTCGATGAACTACACCGACCTCGTGTCGGATCCCGATACGACGAACGGCCGCGAGCCCCGATTCCCCGGCTTCCCGAACACCGGCAGCCAGATCTCGGATCGCTACACCGTGCAGGGCACCTTGCGGTCGACCCTCGGCGCCAACCTCGTCAACGAACTGCGGATCGGCGGATCGGGCGGCGCGACGCTGTTTTCGCCCGAGATCTCGATCGACCAGTTCCAGGGCGTGTCGATTGCCGATCAGGCCGGCTTCCTACTGAACATCAACCGCGCGAGCAGCGTCGCGAACGCGGCGTCGACCGGCGCCTACTCCGCACGGGAAGCGTCGACGAAGCTGGTCGAAAACACGCTGAACTGGCTGAAGGGCAATCACAGCATTCAGACCGGCTTCCAGTTCACCCAGGGCGATGTCTGGCTCGAGAATCAGCTCCGCGCGCGCTCCATCGACTTTGGTGTCGACACTGCGGATCCGGCGAACGGTATGTTCACGACCGGGAATTTCTCCGGCGCGTCCAATGCCCAGCTGACGCAGGCGCGGAATCTCTACGCGGTCCTGACGGGTCGAATAACGTCGATCACCGGTGAAATCCGTCTCGACGAAAACACCGACGAGTACGTGTTCGGTGGCACCAGCCTCCAGCGCGCGCGGCTGCGCGACTGGGGCTTCTTCGTCGCCGATACATGGCGATGGAAGCCGAACCTCACGCTGAACCTCGGCCTGCGCTACGAGCTGCAGATGCCGTTCTACCCGCAGAACAACAGCTACTCGAAGGCCACGCTCGCCGACGTGTGGGGCCGCTCGGGCATCGGCAACCTGTTCATGCCGGGAACCATGACCGGACAGCCGCCGGTCTTCACGCAGTACGACAAAGGCGAGGGCGCGTACAACACCGACGCGAACAACTTTGCGCCAAGCGTCGGCTTCGCCTGGACCCTCGGCGGCACCTCCAACGCGCTGCTCGGATCGGTCCTCGGCCGCGAGGAAGGCGACAGCGTCATCCGCGGCGGTTTCACGATGGGGTACAACCGCCCCGGCATGTCCGACTTCACGGGCGCCTTCGGCGCGAACCCCGGCGTTTCCCAGACCGCAACCCGGAACCACGCGCTGGGCAATCTCGGTACGCCCGGAGCCATTCTGCTCCGCAACTCCGCTGACCTCGGCGCGCCTCCCGGACTGCCCCTCACCCGGATCTACCCGATGAGCGACGTCGTCACCGGCGACATCACGATCTTCGACGAGAACCTCCAGGTTCCGTATGCGATGACGTGGACCGCCGGCTGGCAGCGCAAGCTGAACGCGGACACCGTTGTCGAGGCCCGCTACGTCGGCACGCGCTCGCTGCAGTCGTGGCAGACCTACAACTACAACGAGATCAACATCGTCGAGAACAACTTCCTCAACGAGTTCCGTCAGGCGCAGGGCAACCTCGCCGCCAACATTGCGGCGGGACGCGGCAACACGTTCGCGTTCACGGGCGCGCCCGGAACCGGACCGCTGCCGATTTTCGCAGCGCACTATAACGGTCTGACGGCGGCGAACGCCAACAACCCCGCGCTCTACACGGGCGGGAACTGGACCAGCTCGACGTTCCTCGGGTTCCTGGCCGTCCAGAACCCGCAGCCGTACAGCTTCGCGTCGACCAACGCGACGAACGGCCTGCTGGGCAACAATACGTTCCGCCAGAACGCATTGAACGCCGGGCTGGTGCGCAACTTCTGGGTCGCCAACCCGGATCTGATCGGCGGCGCGAACGTGATCGGCAACGGCGGGTACACGAAGTACAACTCGCTGCAGCTGGAACTACGGAAGCGCCTGTCGCACGGCCTGCAGTTCAACACGAACTACACGTTCGGCAAGGGCTACGTGTCGGAGCGCTACTCGTTCCGCACGCCGCGCAAGCCGATCCTCGACGTCGGCGCCGAGGGTACGGTCGATCACGCGTTCAAGTCGACGTGGGTGTACGAGCTGCCGTTCGGCCGCGGGCGGCGCTTCGGCGGCAACGCCGGCGGGTTCATGGACCGCGTCATCGGCGGGTGGTCGTTCGACGGTGTCGCGCGCATCCAGAGCGGACGTCTCCTCGACTTCGGCAACGTGCGCCTCGTGGGCATGTCGGTGGCCGACGTTCAGGACATGTTCAATCTGCGGTTCGACGACGCCGGCAAGGCGGTCTTCATGCTGCCGCAGGACGTCATCGACAACACGGTCAAGGCGTTCAGCGTGACCCCGACCGGCTACAGCGCGCAGGGCGCGCCGACAGGCCGGTACTTCGCGCCCGCCAACGGGCCGGATTGCATCGAAGTCGCAACAGGGTATGGCGACTGCGGTATCAACCAGCTGATCGTCCGCGGACCATGGCTCTATCGGTTCGACCTGAGCACCGAGAAGCGGATTCCGATCAAGGGACGCGTGAACTTCATCTTCCGCGCGGAGTTCCTGAACGCGTTCAACACGCCGTGGTTCACGCCAGTCACCGGGATTGGCAACGACCCGGATGACTATCTGGTCGACCAGCGCCACGTCCGGGCCGCGACGTCCAGCTGGTTTTCCGCGTGAACTGGTAAACACACTGCGCGCCGGGAAGGTTGTTCCGAACCTTCCCGGCGTGATCAACTCCCAACTCCCAACTCCCAACTCCCAACTTCTTCCAACTCCCAACTCCCCACTCCAAGCGCCGAGCGCCGAGCGCCGAGCGCCGAGAATGACTCAACGACATCATCGTCTGCGCGCTTCGCTCATTTCCCAGTTGAAGTCGTAGAACACGCGCAGCTGATTGCCGTCCAGATCCGCGACCCTGAACTCACGCAGGTTCCACGGTTTGTCCTCCACGGCCTCGATAATCTTCGCCCCGGTATCTTTCCAGCGCTCGAACAGTTCGTCGACTTCCTGTTTGCTGTTGAGATTCAGCCAGACGATCACCGGGCCCTGCGGCCCGTCGACGGCGCGGAACGGCGCGTTCGTGAGGAACATTCGGCAATCCCCCTGCGAGATGCCTCCGATCCCGCCGTCATCATTTCCCCAGTCAAAACTGAATCCGAGTACATTCACGTCAGTACTCCGCGGCTTTGTCGACGTTGCTCACGGGAATCTCGGGAACGGCTTGTGGAAAGTGGGTCAGCATTAGACCTCCCGCGCCAGGGAGTGTATTGGATTGCTCCCGGCGGCCTCATTCGCGGCATAATGGCGGTTTCCAGCCCGGTATGGCGTTAGCTCAATCGGGTGGAACTGCGGGTCGGGCTGGAGCTGGTAGCTGGGAGCTGTATATGGAAAATATTGCAATGAGCGACAAGATCGAAGCGCGGGGGTACGCGCATCCTGAGGTGCTCGTCTCGACGGACTGGGTGGAGGAGCACTTGAAGGATCCGGCGATCCGCTTGATCGAATCCAACGAGGATACGCTGTTGTATTCGTCGGGGCACGTTCCCGGCGCGGTGCACGTGGACTGGACGTCGGATCTGAACGATCAGCTCCGGCGCGACTACATCACCAGGGAAGGGTTCGAGCGGCTGATGTCGCGCATCGGCGCCACGCCAGACACCACCGTCGTATTCTACGGCGACAAGAACAACTGGTGGGCCTGCTACGCGTTCTGGGTCTTCCAGCTGTTCGGCCACACGAAGGCGAAGGTCATGGACGGCGGGCGGATCAAGTGGGAGAAAGAGAAGCGACAGCTCACGCGCGACGTGCCGAAGTACACCGAGACCGCCTACAAGGCGCCGGAACGCTCCGACGCGAAGCACCGCGCGTTCCGCGACGAAGTGCTCGCGCACATGGAGTCTCGCGGTCAGCTCGTCGACGTGCGCAGCCCGGAGGAATACGCCGGCACCCGCATGCACATGCCGGACTACCCGAACGAGGGGGCGGTGCGCGGCGGCCACATTCCGGGCGCGAAGAGCGTGCCGTGGGCGCGCGCGATCAACCCTGAAAACGGATCGTTCAAGACGGCCGACGAGCTGCGGAAGATCTACTGCGAGGAGAAGCAGCTCTCCCCCTCACAGGCGACGATCGCCTACTGCCGCATCGGCGAGCGCAGCAGCCACACGTGGTTCGCACTGAAGTACCTGCTCGGCTTCGACAACGTCCGCAATTACGACGGCAGCTGGACCGAGTGGGGAAACATGGTGAATGTGCCGATTGAGAAATAGACCAGACGGCGCTGGGCGCTTCGGCGTTGCGGCGCTGGGCCTGCCCACCGTAGCGCGAAGCGCGGAGGTGGGGCGCTACTGTATTCAAGCGCTCGCTTGGCGAGCGCTTGAACCGCTCCAACCATCGACATCAGTCCAAGACCCTTCCCCATCGAGATGTTCTGCCTGAAGATGCGCTCGACGATCTCGGGCGTGACCTTGGCGACTTCGGCGGCGGGCAGTCCTGAGAGCGTTCGGTCGAGGATCGCGGCCAGCGCTCGAGCCGACACGCCGGACGGGTTCTCGACCGCGAAGTACAGTTTCAGCGTATCGTCCGGCTGCTTGCGCGCCCAGACGTAGGCGTCCGATTCGCACTGCGGCACCTGGTGCGACTTGTCGAATGGACGCAACGCAACCTCCGGCGGGACCTCACGAAACTGATCGGAATAGCTGAGCAGAAGATCCGTCCGATCGCTGGGGTCCGGGAACATGTCGAACATCTCGAGAAGCTCGTTCAGTTTCTGGGGCATCGCCATTCCGGGCATCCAACTGATTATCTTACCCGCCACAACCGCGAGAGGGCGATCGCGACCGCGACCGTGACGTTGAGCGAATCCACCGCCGCCGACATCGGAATGGTCACGCGTGCATCGGCGCGCGACAGCGAGTCGGCACTGAGGCCGCTGCCTTCAGCGCCCGCTACCAGCAGAATCCGATCCTCGTGGACCACGTCCGCGGCGAACCGATCGAGAGGAATCGCCTGCGCGTCGGTAGTCAGCGCGACGATCTTGAAACCCGTGCCACGGAGCGCGGCCCAACCGCCATGCCAGTCGGCAAGCGACGCGAACGGCATCCGCAGCACGGCGCCCATCGACGTTCTCAGCGCTTTCCTGTAGAACGGATCGCCGCTGGCGGCGTCGAGCAGCACCCCATCTACATCAAACGCCGCCGCGGCTCGAAACGCGCCACCGATGTTGTCCGGATTCCCGACGCCCTCGAGACCGACCAGCCGCCGCGTGCCGGCAAATGCTTCAACCGAAGCGGCCGGCGGCCGACGCGCGAGCGCCAGGCAACCGCGATGAAAGTTGAATCCCGTGAGCTCTTTCAGGACGCGCTGTGTCGCGACATACACGGGCTGGTCGAGCCGCGCCGCGACAGTCCCCAACGCGTCGAGCGCCGCGGGCGACAATAGCACCGATTCGATCTGGTATTTGCGCGCAGCGGCCAGACGCTCGAGGAGGAGACGTCCTTCTGCGACGAACAGGCCTTGCGTTTTGAGCCAGGCGTGGTCGCCGACGCGCCGGTACGGCTCGAGCCGCGGATCGTCCGGCGCGCTGACGGGCAGGATCACTCGCCGTTTCGCACGACCGACCGGCGGCTGCGGTGGCTGTCGAGCACGTGCTGACCGAGCCGCTTCCGGAGGAAGACCTTGGATTCGCCGGTGTCCACCGGGTGCGGGACGAAGCGAATCACGTCGAAGTGCAGCTGCGCCAGGGTGCTGCGCATCTCGTAGAACTTGTTCTTCGTCTTGGCGATGATCTCGTCGAACCCGTTCTCGAGCGCCCAGACTTCCTGCTCCTCGGTCAGCGCGCGGAAATGCCCTTGTCCTCGCCAGTCCGTGCGGGTGCCGCCAATCCACTGATAGAGGATGCGCCGCCCGTCGAACTCGACGACGTCGTCGAGCTGCGCGACCAGATCGGCGAGCATCGGGTCCCTCTCGACTCCGCGCAGTTCGTGCGCAACCTTGAAGGAGACAGGCACGACCGTCGCCGGATCGTTGGGCAGCGGCGCTTCCGCCATCAGGATCTGGTGGTCGCGGTTGGACAGCCGCCCAATCACTTCGGATGCGGTCTTCTTGCGCGGAAAATCGAGGAAGAACTCCTCCAGGTACTGGATCTCGAGCGCTCCCTGGTGGAGCGAGGTACTGTTTAATCAGATATTCCACTGGCCCAACTATACCTGATTGCCCTGGTTTGCCGGACCCGCCGTCAGCGCCCTGCCGGCCGGTATTCCCGGCTCGTGTGCTCCTTGATCTCGGCTTCCGTGTACCACGCGCGGCGCAGATCGTGCGCCGCGAAGATCCGGATCTGGTCGGCGCTGTGGCGCGAATCAGGATTCGTGGTCTGCCCGTAGGCGAGCACGGACCAGCCGGTGACCGGTTCGGCGAAATCCACCAGCAGAACCCACGCATCGCCGAATCCGAGCAGGCTCGGCCCGTCCGGCAGTTTGCCGGCAATGCGCGCCTGCGAGCCCTGAACCCTGTCGAACCGCATCACGCGAAACGTGCCGTAGGTCCCATTGGCGCCGTCGCCGGGCAGATCCACGGATCCAAATCTGAACCGATTCACGTCGCCCCAGGCCACCGACTCCGATCCGTATGCAATCCGGGTCGCGCGCACCGCGGCTTCCAGCTGCCGCACCGCTTCGGCGCGATCCGACAGGCCGGCCGGCGTGCTCGCCGGGTTCAACGGACTCCATCGCTGCGCGAACGGCTGACGAACCGCATTCGTGTAGGCGTCCCAGAACGCCTGGAACAGCACCGCGCCCCGGCTCTCCGCCGCCACCGTCCCGTCCCACGACTCGAGCGTCGCCGCGCCGGCGCGCAATTCTTCGGATGGATTCACTATCGCTTGCACCGCTGCCAGCAGTTCGGGCCGGACGCGTTCCGCCAGCAGCATCCGCGTGTTGTATTTCAGGCGGATCACGTCGGCTACCGTCATCTTCTTCGCACGCTCGAGGAGATCGAGCGCGAGCTGCGGCCGCAGGGCGAGCGAGCCGCGCTCGAAGTAGGAGGGGTAGCGCGTCATGTCGATCGGATCCTGCAGCGAGACGAACTGCGGCGGGTTGTTCGCGTTCTGGATGTAACCTCCGGCGGGGTTCAGGAGCTGGGGCAGTTCATCGATCGAATGCAGCTTGCTCCACAGATCGGCGGATCGCGTCACCTCCACGTCGAGGCTGTAGTCGCCGCCATTCTGGCGGACGGGCACGCGGCCGTTCCACAGATACAGGATGTTGCCATCCGCGTCCGCGTAGGTGAAGTTCGACGTAGGTACAAGGTTCTGCCCAATCGCGGAGAGCCACTCGCGAAGCGATCGCGCGCGGCTGGCGAGATAGAACCCTTCGAAGTACCGCACGCCCAGCCGTGTCGACTTCACCGTGAATACCCGCGTCGACGTTCTGTGGATGACAGGTCCGAGATGCGTCGACCAGAACGTGCGCGACTCCTTCCGAATCGTCCCGTCGTCGTTCCTCACCCTGATCGACAGATCGCCGCGGGTGAGGCGGATCGACCGGCCGTCGAACACATACGAATCCCGCCGCTCCGGATCCACCTGCACCGTCAGCACGTCGTCGAGGTCCGGCGCGTTGTTGGTGGTGACGAAGCCAAGCCGATCGTTGAAGCCGGCTCGAAGAACCGGAATGCCGGCCAGCGTCGAACCGTAGAAGTCGATTCGGCCGGGCACGCGAACGTGCGCTTCCCAGTAGAGCGAAGACCACGAGAGATGCGGGTTGCCGAGCAGGATCGGCTTGCCTGACGCCGTTCGCGAGCCGCCGAGCGCGAAGGCGTTGGATCCCGGCTGATCGATCCACTCGCTGGCGGGCCCGGGCGCCGATCCGCCCTCATACTTCTGACGCAGTTGTCGCGGCAACGCTGGTCCGCCGAGATCGTTGACCGCCGACGCACGCGTGCTTGCCAGCACGTCCACTGCCGTGATCTTCGGCATCCACGCGGGAAGCTCGGAGCGGTGCTGCGAGACGTACGCGTTGACGCCGGCCGCGTAGGCGGCGATGACCTGCCGATACACGTCCGATACTTCGTCGAGCCCGCGCCGCGCTTCGGCCAGGTTGTCGAAGCGGGCGATGTTGAAGTCGTTCTCGACCCCGCCCTGGCCGAAGTGCAGTGCGGCTTCTCCCCGCGCGGCGACGTACCTCCGCGCGATCTCGACCGCATGATCCTCGGCCTGCGCATATCCGAACGCGAACGCCGCAGCTTCCTCTGTCTGCGCAAGAATGTGCGGAACGCCGAAATCATCCCGGCGGATCATGGCTTGGGCGGCAAGCTGGCGGGCGTCGGGCGACGCGACCCGGCGAGGTCCGCACGCAGCCGCGAAAGCGGTCAGAGAAAGAGCGCTCGCGAGCGCGACGCCGAGGGCGAATCGGGGCCTCATGCAGCCGATAGTCTAAAACGCGTTCAAGCCGCTAGGAAGTGGGGCGCGTCGCTTCATCCGGCGGACCTCCCGCGGCCATCTGCTGCGCGACGATCAGATCGCGGGCCGGCCCGCGCAGCTGCGGCAAACCGGCGCCGAACACCAGGCCGCCGGCGATGCACACGACGCCGCCGGCAGCGACGGTGGCGGGCGCGCCGAGGCGGGTGGCCAGAAACCCGGCCATCAGCGCGCCGAGCGGCGCCATGCCCATGAACATCATCGAATACACGGCCATGACCCGGCCGCGAAGGCGATCGGGGACCATCGACTGAATCAGCGTGTTCGACGAGGCCATTTCCATCATCATGCAGAAGCCGGCGGGCACGAGCAGCAGCGCGGACAACCACAGCGCGCGAGAGACGGAAAAGCCGATCAGGCAGACGCCGAAGCCCGCTGCCGACAATGCGACCCACCTGCCGAGGCCGCGCACGCTCTTGCGAACCGTCAGCGTCGCCGCGGCTACGAGCGCGCCGACTCCGGACGCCGACATCAGCAGCCCGTACGAATCGGGCCCGCCATGGAGAATCTCCTCCGCGAAGATCGGCATCAGCACCGAGTACGGCATCCCCATCAGGCTGACGAGCCCCAGCAGCAGAAGCAGGGCGCGTACGGGCGTCTTCTGCCACGCAAAAGCGAAGCCTTCGACGATGCTGTCCCAGGCAGAAAACATTGACGAGGGAGCGCCGGACGGCTTGACGTGCATGCGAAGGAGCGCGGCGAGCACGGCGACATAGCTCAGCCCGTTGATCAGAAAACACCAGCCCTCACCCACCGCGGCCACGACAAGGCCGGCGATCGCCGGGCCGACGATCCTGGCGCCGTTGACCATCGAGGAGTTCAGCGCGATCGCGTTCGCGAGATCTTCCCGCTCGACCATTTCCGCAACGAATGCCTGGCGAGCGGGGATGTCGAACGCGTTTGCCACGCCGAGGAGCGCGGCGAGCGTGAACACTTCCCAGACAGCCACACGAGCCGACAGCGTGAGCGCGGCCAGCAGCAGCGCGAGGACCATCATCGAGGTCTGGGTTGCGATCAGTACGCGGTGACGATTGACGCGATCAGCGATGACGCCGCCGAGCGGCGCCAGCACGAAGACGGGGATCTGTCCGGCGAAGCCGATCAACCCGAGCAGTGCCGCCGATCCCGTGAGCCGGTAGATCAGCCATGCCTGGGCAACGGTCTGCATCCAGGTGCCGATCAGCGAGATCAGCTGTCCGCTGATGAAGAGCCGGTAGTTTCGCGCGCGCAGGGACCGGAGCGCGGCGTGAAGACGCATCCTTTGATTCTAATTGGTCGGTGGAGTTCACGGTGTTTGAGAAGAGGAGTTGAACGGAGGGCGCAGAGATTTCAACACGGAGTCACGGAGGCGCGGAGTTACACGGAGTTTTAGATTCAATTCAGCGTGACATGAGTGGCCTGTGGCGCCGCGCTCCGCGCGGCACGAATCGAACAAGATCCGCGAGACAAGTGGCAGCGCCGATCAGAGCCACTTGTACTCGCGGGTCTTGTCCGATTCGTCCGGCCGGCCGGAGGCCGGCGGGCCACAGGCCACCTCCGTGTTAACTCCGCGTCTCCGTGACTCCGTGGTGAAAAACTCCGTGCTCTCCGTCCCCTCCTCACCTCTAACACCGTGAGCTCAGTCCGAACTAAACTGACCTCAATGCCAACACTGCCCCCCGATCTGCAGGACGTGCTGAATCAGATCGACACCCTCGATCGTGCGGCAGACACGCTCGTGACGCCGCTGAGCGACGAGCAGTTTCACTGGCAGCCGGATCAGGGACGGGCATGGAGCATCGCGCTCTGCATCGAGCACCTGGCAACGGCGAACCGGGTTTATGCAGCGCCCATGCGCGCCGCGATGGATGCGGCGCGGTCGAGGAACCTGAAACGCAAGGGGCCAATCAAGTCCACGCTGTTCGGCCGCATGTTCGCGTCGAGCATGGAACCGCCCGTCAAGCGGCGAATGAAGGCGCCGGCGAAGATCCTTCCGCCGTCGAACGGCACGCGCACGGACATCCTGAAGCGGTACCACGAGGCGCACGCGAACATCCGCCAGATGATCCTCGAAAGTGCCGACATCGATGCGAATCGCGCGACGTTCACGAACCCCTTCATTTCCCTGGTTCGTGTGCGTGTGGGGACCGCGTTTCACATCATCGCCGCGCACGACCGCCGGCACCTCTGGCAGGCGGAGCAGGTTCTGAAGGCGCCCGGCTTTCCCACCTCCGCTGAAGCTAAAGCGACGCCTACTCGAAGTGCCAGTCCTGGTTGATGCGCGAATACATGTACTGATCGCGAGCCTTGCCGTATTTCACGCTGCTGAGGCGCAGCACGCCCTCGCGTACGTATCCGGCCTTCTCGAGAACCCGCGTCGATCCGATATTGTCGGCAAACGGCAGTGCGAACAGGCGCAGGACGTTGAACTGCCGGAACGCGTGCTCGGACACCAGCTCGAGCGCCTCGGTGACGATGCCGCGCCTCCAGTACTGCTCGCCGAGCCAGTAGCCAATCTCCGCTGAGAACCGCTCGACGTCGGCGCCGCGGACGAATCCGATGCCGCCGGCGGCTTGACCGTCGACTTCGATGGCCAGGTTGGTGGGGCGTTCAGATGGCGCTCCCGGCACGGCGTGCCTGAGGAAAGCGTTCGCATCGGCGCGCGTATACGGATGGGGAAACTTGTCCCGCAGATGGCGCGCCACCTCGAGGTTGTTGGCGTGCCGCACCAGCGCCTCGGCGTCCAAAATCCGCCAGGGCCTCACCAGGCAGCGCTGACCCTTGAGCACCATCGAAACCGATCCGTTCAGAAGAGCGACCGTCCCGAGGTCCGCAGCCATCGCTCCGCGGCGCGAAACTCCGGGCAGGCGGCTTCGACCAGGCGCCAGAAGCGGCGCGAATGATTCGGCTGGCGAAGGTGCATCAGCTCGTGGATCAGCACGTAGTCGCGAATGTGCGTCGGCATCTGCACCAGCCGGAAGTTCAGCGCGATATTGCCGTTCCGCGCGCACGATCCCCAGCGCGACCGCTGGTTCCTGATCGTCACCGCGCCAACGTTGAGGCCGTGCCGGCTGGCGAGCTCGTGCAGCCGTGGGATCAGCTCGACGCGCGCGAGCTGCTTCAGGTCCGCTTCGATCGCCGCACGTAGATCGATCGCGTCGCTCGTAGAGAATCGGCGGTCGCCGTAGGCGATGACGACCTCGGCGCCCTGACGGGTGACCTGAATCCGAACCGGCGCGCCGCGCAGGAGAATCCCGGACCCGGCCTGCCACTGAACCGGCGCGTGCTCGGACCCCACGCGCTGGCGCTCGCGCTCGATCCACTTCTGATTCTCGAGGACGAACGCTTCCGCTTCGCGGCGTGAGCCGCCGCGCGGGACGGTGACGCGAAGCGTTCCATCGGGACGGACGCGCAGGATGTAGCGGCGCGCGCGCCGCATGCGCACGAACTGTACCCCTTCGACTCGCTGCGCTCGCTCAGGGCAGGCCCCGTCGATTCGCTGCGCTCGCTCAGACCACGCGCCTTCGGCTCGCTCCGCTCGCTCGGGGCACGCCGGCTGCAGGGGACCGTTGAATGGGAGATCGGGCTGCACGGACGACGTGGCGCCATTGTAACGCAGGCGCCGGAGCGGAGCGGGGGCGTTGGGGTCCCCGCGAGCGACGGCGATGGGGGGTCCGGCGGGGCGAAGCCCCCCGGACCTTATTCATTGCGCAGCGCGACGATCGGATCCACCGCCATCGCACGCCTCGCCGGCACGTAGCTCGCCACCAGCGCGACGAGGGTCAGGAATACCGCCACGCCGGTGAAGCTCAGAGGATCTGTCGGCGTGACGTTGTACAGCGCCGTCTTGACGAACTGCGTCGCTCCGGCGGCGCCGACGATGCCGAGGGCGATGCCGATCGCGGCGAGCTTCATCCCGTGGCCGAGGATCAACCGGAGAACGTCCCGGCGCTCGGCGCCGAGCGCCATCCTGACGCCGATTTCCTGCACGCGCTGCGACACGGAGTACGACAGCACGCCGTAGACGCCCACCGACGCCAGCAGCAGCGCGATCGCGCCGAACACCGAGAACATCCACCCGAACAGCCTGTCCTGCCAGAAACCGAGCTGCCGGAGCTTCTCGACAGTCTGGATCGAGAAGACAGGCAGACTGCCATCCGCAGACCGGATCTGTTCGCGAACCGCGGAGGCGATCGCGCCAGGCTCGCCGGCGGCGACACGGATCGTCAGCCCGGTGTTCAGCGTGGGGTCGAAGGAATAAGGCACATACGCCGACGGGAACACCGGACGCTCGGCATCGCCCTGGAAATGCCGGAAGTCGGCGACGACGCCGACCACCGTGAACCAGTCGTCGATGTTGTCGCGAAGCAGCTTGAACCTGCGGCCGAGCGGATCCTGTCCCGGCCAGATCTGGCTCGCCATGGTCTGGTTGATCAGGGCGACCGGCGTGCGCGTGGTTTCTTCGATGTCGGAGATGTCGCGGCCCCGCATCAGCGCAACACCCAGCGTCTCCCGAAGGTGCGGTGAGGCGGCGATGAAGGTGATGCCCGGTTCCTTCCCCTCCTCGACGGCCTGTCCTTCGACGCCGATGTTGCCGCCGCTGCCGCCGCCGCCGAACGGCACGAAGTTGGAGCCGAACGCTGCCTTCACGCCGGGCAGCCCCTCGATGCGCTGCACGATGTCCTGCACCCGCCGCGCCTTCGCCTCGGGCGCTTCGTACACCGATCCCGGCAGGTAGATCCGCATCGTCATCAGCGGCGACGTGTCGAATCCCGTGGTGCTCTGCTGCAGGTTCAGAAAGCTGCGCACGAAGAGCGAGGCGCCCACCAGCAGGACGAGCGACATCGCAATCTCCGCGACGACCAGCACGCTGCGCAGGCGCGCGCGGCGGCCGCCGGCGGCGCCGCGTGCGCCTTCCTTCAAGCTGTCCTGGAGGTTCGTGCGCGCGGCCTGCAGCGCGGGAGCGAGCCCGAACAGGATGCCGGTGAGCATCGAGATCGCGATCGTGTAGGCGAGCGATCGCGCGTCGAGGCTCCAATGAATGAAGTACGGGACCGAGTCCGGCGGGATGCCGCTGTCCACGAGCCGCAGACCGATCCAGGCGATCGCGGCGCCCAGCGGTGCGCTGAGCAGGCCGATGAGCATCGCTTCCGTGAGCAGCTGACGGATGATGCGCCACTTGCCGGCCCCGAGCGCCGAGCGGATCGAGATCTCACGATGCCGGACCGCGGCGCGCGCGAGCAGGAGGTTGGCGACGTTCGCGCACGCAATCATCAGCACGAGCGTCACCGCGCCCATCATCGCGAACATCATGATCTCGACCTGGATCGGCACCATCCAGGACCGCAGCGGCCGCACCAGCGCGGCCCATCCCTCGTTCTCTTTCGGGTAGGTGGCGGCAAGGCGCGTGGAGATCGCACGCAGGTCGTTGGAGGCCTGCTCGATGCTGACGCCGGGCTTCAAACGGGCGAACACTTCGAGCGAGCGGACCGAGCGCGTCCATTCCGGGATGTAGGCGGAGATTGGTACCCACAGGCGCTGTGTCTCGGGGAACATGAACGTCGGCGGCATCACCCCGATCACCGTGTGCGGTCGTCCGTTGACCTGAATCGCGCGGCCGACGATCGACGGGTCAGCGTTGTACCGGTTGCGCCACAGGTCGTCGCTGATGAGCACCACCGGCTCCGCGCCAGGCCGGTCGTCGTCGGGACCGAAATCGCGGCCGAGCGCGGGAGGGGTTCCGAGCAGGCCAAACAGCGTCCACGTCACCGCTCCGCCCGCGAAGCGCTCCGGGTCGGTACGCCCGTCCGCGATCGCGAAACTGCGCCGCTGCAGGGCGGCAAGCGTCGACAAGGTCGTGTTCTCGTCCCGCCAGTCCCGGAAGTCCGGGTATGAGACGAGGGCCCTGTTGATGCGCGCCGGCGGGTTCGCCGTGTTCAGGACGATCATGCGTTCCGCATCCGGATATGGGTATGGCTGAAGCAGAACGCCGTCGACCACGCTGAATATGGTTGCGTTGACGCCGATGCCGAGTGCGAGACAGGAGATGGCGATAAGGGTGAATGCGGGCGTTTTGAGCAGAGTACGAACCGCATACTTGAGATCCTGAAGGAGCATAGGCTCTTAGACGGCTGCTACTGGGGTCGAGTTCAGGGACGAAGCGAGCCAACGCGAACAGGGTGAATCTCGTCAAAGCTGCTCGAGGGAGATCGACATGCTGAGAAAGGCTTTATTGCTGACAACGGCCGTGCTGGGACTGGCGAGCCTGGCGCCGCTGCAGGCCCAGCAACTGGCGCAGTCGCAGGATTGGTGCAGGGAGCAGCGGTGGAACAACGACCGCTATGGCGTGTGCGAAGTCAGGCAGTACACCCTGATGGCCGGGGCCGGCGCCCTCTCGATCGACGCCGCGCCAAACGGAGGGATTCAGGTCACCGGCGGCCCTCGAGGCGACGTATTCATCGAGGCGAGGGTAGTGGCGACCGCCGATAACGAGGCGCGTGCGAAGGAGATCGCTTCGGGCGTGCGCATCGACGCGGTCTCGGACAAGGTGACGGCTGACGGCCCGACCGGGCTCGGCCGCCAGGAAAGCTGGCATGTCAGCTATCGGGTCGCGGTGCCGACCCAGACGTCTCTTCAGCTCAAATCGTCGAACGGCGGGATCTCGGTTGCCGACGTCGAAGGGCGCATCGAGGCGCGAACCGTCAACGGCGGCGTCAAGTTCACCAACCTCGCCGGCGAGGTCATGGGCCGAACGAGCAACGGCGGCGTCGAGGTCGATTTGAACGGCAGCACCTGGGTCGGCGCCGGCCTCGACGTGGAGACGAGCAACGGCGGCGTCAGGATCCGCATCCCGGAGCAGTATTCGGCGCGGCTCGAGGCGGGCACCTACAACGGCGGGTTCGACATCGATTTTCCGCTCACCGTGCAGGGAAAGGTCGATCGCGAGATCGCCGCGAACATCGGCGCCGGCGGTCCGCTGATCCGCGTCAGGACGCACAACGGCGGCCTGAAGGTGAGCAAGAAGTAGCTGCGCTCCTGTATTAACCTCACAGGCTGACCAGTAACCCTGGAATACACCTGTGAGGCGCAGCAGTGCATCGATCCCGTTTCATCCTCTTCCTGTTGATCGTTTCGACACCGGTTCAGGGCATCGCGCGGACCGGACAGCAGCCGCAGCCGCGGCTGCTGTCAATTGAAGAAGCGCTGGAGGTCGCGCTCGCGCGCAGCGAGGAAATGGTGATCGCGCAGGCGGGCGTCGAGCGCGCCGGCGGCGAACAGATTCGCGCGCGAAGCGACCTGTTTCCGCAGCTCTCGGCCGCCGCGGCGTACGACCGCGCGCTCGCCTCCGAATTCGAAGGGCTGTTCGACGTGTCCGACGAGTTGGGGGACCTGGACGAGCTTCCATTCGGGCAGAAGAACACCTGGCGCCTGAACTTCTCCTTTTCACAGAGTCTCTATACGGGCGGGCGAATCGCCGCGCAGAGCGACGTCGCGAACGCCTCGCGCCAGAACGCGGAGATCAACCTGGCGTCCACACGCGCGCAGGTGATGCTCGATCTGGTTCGGGCGTACTACGACGTGGCGCTCACCGAACGCCTCGTCGAGATCGCGGAAGCCACCTACAAACAGGCGGATGCGACCTACGAGCAGGTGCGCGTGGCGTACCAGGCGGGCAGCCAGCCGGAGTTCGAGCTGCTCCGCGCGCAGGTGACGCGCGACAACCAGCGGCCGATCATCATCCGGCGCAGGGCCGAGCGCGACATCGCGATGCTTCGCCTGCGGCAGCTCCTCGAGATCCCGCCGGCCGAGCGCATCGCCGTCTCGGTTCCGCTCGATGCGGACACGCTGGCGCCGCCGGCGCCGTTTGCCGCAGCGGTGCTGCTCACCACGGAGGACGCTCCGGACGTCAACCGTGCGACGATCCGGCAGGCGCAAACGGCGGTGCAGCAGAGCGAGGCACTGGTGCGGGCCGCGCGCGCACAGCGCCTGCCGACGGTCACGTTCAACTCCGGATACGGTGAAATCGCCTATCCGTCCGGCGCCATCCCGGACGACTTCCGCCGCAACTGGACGATCGGCGCCATCGCGCAAGTGCCGATTCTGACCGGCGGACGACTGCGCGCCGATGTCGCCATCGCGCGGGCCGAGGCCCGGATGGCCGACGCGCGGCTGCGGCAGGCGCGCGAACTGGCCGCGCTCGACACGCAATCGACGCTCGAAGAGCTGCGTGCCACGGTTTCCGCGTGGGAAGCGAGCGCCGGAATAATTCAGCAGGCGCAGCGGGCGTATCAGATCGCCGAGCTGCGCTATCGCGAAGGCGTCTCGACGCAGGTCGAGCTGAGCGACGCCAGGCTGGCGCTGGTCCTCGCCCAGGCGACGCGCGCGCAGGCGGCGCGGGACGTCCAGGTCGCGCGGGCGCGAGTCGCGCTGCTGCCCGACCTGCCGGTCGGCAATCCCTCAGGGATCATCGCGACGCCGCGGCCGGCGCCGGAGGTCCCGCAGCCGCAGCCGTTCCGCTTCCTCCGTTGAGATGCTTCTTCATCCAGCCGAACACGGACTGGTGCCAGTAGCGGCTGTTGTTGGCCTTGAGCACCCAGTGCCCCTCGTCCGGGAACACGATCATCTCGGCCGGCACGCCGTTGCGCCGCAGCACCGTGAACAGCTGCATGCCCTGATCGACCGGCACCCGGAAGTCGAGCTCGTTGGTGATGATCAGGGTCGGCGTCTTGATGTTGTGCGCGAAGAGGTGCGGCGACCACTTCGCGAACTGCGCGCGCGCCTTCGTATCCCACGACCGTCCGCCGAACTCCCATTCCGGGAACCACAGCTCCTCGGTCGACATGCTCATCGAGTCGAGGTTGAAGACGCCGTCGTGCGACACGGCAGCCTTGAACCGGTTCGTATGACCGATGATCCAGTTGACCGCATATCCGCCGTAGCTGGCGCCGGCGATCCCCATCCGGCTCGTATCGGCGAACGGCATCTTCGCGACCGCGTTGAAGACCGCGTCGAGATCGGTCATGACTTTCCCGCCCCAGTCGCCGGAGATGTCATCGACGAACTTCTGACCGAAGCCGGTCGATCCTCGCGGGTTCGGCGCGGCGACCACCCATCCCTGGGCCGCCCACAGCGCCGGATTCCACCGGTGCGACCACGCGTCCTCCCACGCACCCTGCGGTCCGCCATGGATCAGGAACACGACCGGGTACTTGCGCGCCGCATCGAAGTTCGGCGGCGTCAGCAGCCAGGTACCGAATTGGCGTGCCTCCGGCGCCCGGCACCGTCAGGCTCTGCGGCTTGCTCAACGCGACGTCTTTCAACAGCGAGGCGTTCTGCTGTGTCAGCGGTGTCCTGCGGCGGGTCTCGCCGCTTCCCTCGTTCACGAGGACGAGCTCCGCTGGCGCCGTCAGGCTCGATTCCGAGAACACGACGAAGCCGTCACCGGCCTGGGGCGCCGAAATCGCACCCCCCTCGAGAAACCGCGTCGGAGCGCCGCCCGCGGACGGCACGGTGAAAAGATTCTCACGGCCGTCCTGGCCGGCCGTAAACCAGATCGACTTGCCGTCCTTCGACAGCGTGTAATCGCCGGCGGACAGGTCGGGCGTTTCGAACAGCGTTCGCCGCGCCGCGGTCGCACGGTCGTAGGCATCGAGGTACCAGCGATCCGATTCGCAGCCGGGACGACGCTGGGCACGGACGTAGATGGTCCGGCCATCGGGCGAGTACTCCGGCTGAACGTCGGCCGCCGGATTGGTCGTCAGCTTCCGCGCCTGTCCTCCCGACGTCGCAACCAGGAACACGTCGTTGTTCGTCGTCCAGGCTTCCTTGTCGGCGCCCTCGCGATTCGAGACGAACGCCAGCTCGCTGCCATCCGGTGAGAAGGCGATCGCCGCGTCTTCCTGCTGCGTCGGCGGCGAGTCGAAGTCCCCCGGCGTCAGATCGATGACGCGCCGGCTGTCGACGTCGGCAACGAAGACGTGGTGTCGAACGTTCTCGCGCCACTCATCCCAGTGACGGTACAGAAGCCGCGTGATGTGATGTGCCTTGACCGGGTTCTTCTCCGCCTGCTCGTTCTTCGTCTTGTTGCAGTCTTCGCTGGTGCAGTCCGGATACACGTCCGAGACGAAGGCCACCTTCGAGCCGTCCGCGGATATCACCAGCGGAGGCTGCACGCCCATCGCCAGGTCGGTGATCTTCCGCACGTCGCTGCCGCCGGCATCGGCGACGTAGACCTGAGCGGCGCCGTCACGCGTGGAGATGAACGCCAGGCGACGGCCGTCCGATGAAAACCGCGGCGTGTTCTCGCTCTTGTCGCCGGCAATCAGCGACTTCGCCTCTCCGCCCCTGGTCGGAACGGTCCAGATGTCGGCGTTGCGGGCGCCGCTCTTCGCATCGGTCGTCGTTCGCACGAACGCGACCGAACGCCCGTCGGCCGCGAGCTGCGGATCCGCGACGCGGATGACGGCGAGCAGATCTTCGATCGTCATCGCGCGCGATCCCGCGGGTTGTCTGGCGGAGCCGGCCGTCGACATCACGCCCGTCACCGTCAAGAGCAGAAACAGAGTTCCGGAAAAGCGTTTCATGATTGTCACCATCGAATAAGAGGACGGCCGTTTGGCATCCCCGGCCATGGAATCGACGCCAGGATCGCCAGCAGGGCGAGGCCGTAGAACACGAGTGCCGTGCGATGCCGTTTCTGATCGGTGGGCGCCTTGCGAATCCGCGCGCTCCCGATATGCGCCAGCGCGATCGCGATCACCATGCCGAGCACGTGCTCGACCGCCCAGAAGCGCAGGCCCGACGTCCGCATCGCGAGGCCGAAATCCTGCATGGCCTGCCGCGTGAACGGGCTGAGCACGAAGTACAGCAGGGCGCCGAGCAGGAACTGGATGTCCAGGCTGATGCCGAACAAGCGGCCCGCCCGTTCGTCGGTCGGCGTCCACGGCCGCCCGCTGGACGTCAACGCCCTGCCCACCACGACAATGCCGGCCAGCAGGACGGCCCAGCGCATCCAGGAATGCACCGCCAGGACACTCGAATACCAATCCATGGGAACAGTCTATTTGGGATTTGGGATTTGCGATTTGGGATTTGATCCTTTCCATCTGAGTTGGTGTCTACTACTCCATGCTCGAAGCACGGAGCCTGACGAAGTTCTACTCCGCCATACCGGCCGTCAAGGACCTGAGCTTCACGCTCGGGCCGGGCGGTGTCGTCGGCCTGCTCGGGCCGAACGGCTCGGGTAAATCCACGACGGTCTCCATCCTCGCCGGTCTTCTCGAGCCTTCCGGGGGCACCGTCCTGCTCGACGGGCAGGACGTCTCGAGGATGCCGCTCGAATACAAGGCGAAAGTCGGCTATGTCCCCGAAGAGTCTGTCCTCTATACCTACCTGACCGGCCCTGAATACCTCTCCTTGGTCGGTAACCTGAGAGGACTCGCGCCGCGAACGCTGCGCGAGCGCATCAATGGCTTCCTGACGCTGTTCAATCTGACCGACGACGTGGATGCGCCGATGTCGGCGTATTCGAAGGGAATGCGCCAGAAGATCCTGATCTCGGCGGCGCTCCTCCACAACCCCCAGGTGATCATCCTCGACGAGCCCAACTCCGGCCTCGACGTCACCACCACGCTCGTGCTGCGCAGCCTCGTGAAAACGCTCGCGGCAGAAGGGCGCATGATCGTCTACAGCTCTCACCTGCTCGAGGTGATCGAGCAGGTTGCCACCGACGTCATCATCCTGCACGACGGACGGGTCGTGGCCCACGATTCCGTCGCGCGTCTCCAGACGCTGATGGAGCTGCCCTCACTCGAGCAGGTGTTCCGCAGGCTCGTGATTGAGACGGACATCGAGGGTGTGGCCCGGGATCTGATCGCGGTGATGAAGCAGTGACGCCCGGGCAATGAAGGACACGTTACTCCTCGGCCGCACGTTCTTCCGGCGGTTCTTCGAAACCGACCTGATGCCACCCGGCCTGGCCCAGGTGCAGCTCGTAATCGGCGCGATGACCTTTCTCGCGGCGCCGAGCTTTCTGATGCCGTTCAACTTCGCGACGCGCTACGCCCAGATGGGGAAGAACGTCGAGGCGATCGCGCGCGCGATGGTCCTGCACCGGCTGCTCTTCATCACGTTCACGATGACGGCGCTCGGGCTCGTCGCGCTGGTCGTCTGGGAGGGTGTGTTTCCCGATCGCCGCGACGCGCGAATTCTGGGATCGCTGCCGCTGCGGAGCCGGACGCTCATCGCCGCGAGGCTGGGAGCGCTCGGAGCGCTGGCCGGCCTCTTCATCGTCGGAACGAACGCGGTGCCGACGCTGGTCTACGGCCCGGTCCTCTCGGGCTTCGGCGGGGCGCTGACGCCGATCCACGGCATGGCGGCGCACTTTCTCGCCACGACCGCGGCGGGAGCGTTCGTCTTCTTCGGGCTGATCGCGCTGCAGGGACTCCTGCTGAACGTCACCGGCCGCCGAATGGCGGAACGCCTGTCGGTTGTCCTTCAGGTTGTCTTCGTTGTCGCGCTGCTCCAGATGATCTTCTTCTTCCCACGAGTGCTGCCGCTCGTCGGACGTGACCTGAGCGCTCTGACCGCGCACCCCATCATGGGCTACGTTCCCTCGGTATGGTTCCTCGCGCTGTACGATGTCCTCAGCGGGCGGCCGTCGCCGGCATCAGGCGGACCCGCTGCGCTTGCGGCTGCCCTGACCATCACGGTGACGATTGCCGCGTGCGTCCTCTTCCTGACCACGCACGGGCGACTGATGAAGCGTGCGCTGGAAACGAGAGACACGGCCGGCCACACGAACCGGTTCGTCACGGCGGCCTCATGGTGGTTGAACACACGTCTCATCAGGAACAGCACGAAGCGCGCCGTGCTCCACTTCACGCTGAAAACGATGACGCGCAGCCGGACGCACCGCATGCTGGTCGCCCTCCATGCCGGCATCGCCCTCGCATTGGTCCTTTCGGGATTCATCCCGCTGGTGATGCGCAGCGGCCTGGCCGGCCTGACCGCGCCGACGGTGCCGCTGCTGTCCGCGCCGTTCGTCCTGATCTTCCTCTGCCTGGTGGGCATGCGCTCCGCGTTCGCCATTCCGGTCGAACCCAAGGCGAACTGGATGGTCCGCCTGCTCGAACCGCCCGATCGGTCCGCGGCTGTCAACGGCGCCGCTGCAAGTATGCTGCTCGCCGTCGTCATGCCAGTCACGGTTCTTGCTGCGATCTCGTCACTGTTTCTTTTCGATCCCTGGCAGGCGTTCGTCCACGCGACGTTCTGCGTGCTCCTCGGGTGGCTGCTTGCGGAGCTGCTGGTCCTGACGCTCTTCAAGATCCCATTCACGTGCACCTACTATCCGGGGCTGTCGAAGATGCGAACCTTCTGGCCGTTGTATCTCACCGCGTTTACCAATTTCTGCTACACCACTCCGCTGGTGGAGCAGAAAGCATTCAGCAACGGAGCCGTCCTCGCATGGACGGCGGGCGTTGGACTGCTGGCGATCGCGGCAACCCGTTTCGCACGCTCGAGGCGTGTCCGGGCTCTGCCGGGCTTGAGGTTCGAGGAACAGGATCCGGAAGTGATGTTCCAGGGATTCAAGCTGAGCGAGGGCCTTGCCGCAACCGCCGGCACCCGCCCCAACTAGTATCATCTTGACACTACTATCATTTCGATACTAGCATGCGGCATAGATGCCGCCACGAATCGAGTCCGTCGAAGTCCACCTGCCGCTGAAGCCGCTCGTCTTCCAGATTCTCCTCTCGCTCGCCGAGGGCGAACGCCATGGCTGGGCGCTCGTGCGCGCGGTTCAGCAGCGGGATGAATTCGCCCGCATCATGCCAGGCAACTTCTACCGCACGCTGCGATCGATGCTGGCGGACGATTTCATCGAGGAAAGCACCACGCGGCCGTCACAGAAGGATGACGACGAACGGCGGCGGTACTTCAGGCTGACATCGCTCGGAGAACGTGTCGCAGCCGCAGAGGCGCGGCGGCTCGAGGCCATCGTGGGCGAGGCCCGCGCGAAACGCCTGCTCGCCCGGTCGCACAAATGAATTTCTACCGCGTGCTGCTCCTGGCCTTCCCGCGGCAGATGCGCCGCGAGTTCGGGGACGACATGGTCTCCATGTTCGACTCGCAGCTCCAGGCGGCCAGCGACTGGTCCACTCGCGCGCGGCTCTGGTTCCTGGCGGTCGCGGACGCGCTGGTGCACGGTATGGGACAGCGCCTGCACTGGATCCGTCCGGCGTTCACAGTCGTGATCGATCTGCTGAGGCCGTGGAAGTCCGCGGCGTGGGGGTGTACGATGCGTGCAATCAGTCAGGATCTCAAGTACGCGGGCCGTCTGTTCGTCGCGCAGCGCGGCACCACGTTCATCGCCGTCGCCACGCTCGCGCTCGGCATTGGAGCCAACACGGCGATCTTCTCCGCCGTCGACGCGATTCTCCTGCGGCCTCTCCCCTACGGCGAACCCGATCAGCTCGTCATGGTCTGGGAGAATCGCCCGGCCGAAGGCGTGATCAAGAACGTCGTCGCGCCAGCCGACTTCATCGACTGGGAGAAGCGCAACCAGGTGTTCTCGTCGATGACGGCGATGGCGACGATGACCGCCGACCTCACCGGCGCGGGTGAACCTGTCCGCTTGCAGACCGGCGTAGCGACGACGGCGTTCTTCGACGTTTTGCGCATTCGACCCGCGCTCGGCCGCGGCTTTATTCCAGACGACGGCATCGTCGGCCGCCACCGCGTCGTCGTCCTTTCCCACCAACTTTGGCGCGATCGCTTCGGATCCGATCGATCCATCGTCGGCCGCAAGATCCTGCTAAACAGCATCCCGCATGAGATCGTCGGGGTGCTGTCGGATACGTTCGCGTTCCCGGACGACACGATACAGATCTGGGCGCCAATACCGTTCCAGGGCCTGACGCAGGCTCCGAGCCGCGCCAGTCACCAGTTCTTTGTTTATGCACGGATGAAGCCCGAGGGCCGCCTGGCCGATGCGCGCTCTGACATGGACCGCGTCGGTGCACAACTGTCCGAGGAGTACCCGGACACGAACCGGACTCATGGCGCGTGGGTGACCATGATGGCGGACGAAGTGCGCGAGCCCGTACGGGCCGGGCTCTGGCTGCTGCTCGGAGCGGTCGCCTTCGTGCTGCTGATCGCGTGCGTCAACGTCGCGAACCTGCTGCTCGCGCGCGCCGCATCGCGGCGAAGGGAGATCGCGGTTCGCGCCGCGGTTGGAGCGAGCCGCGCGCGCATCGCCGGCCAGATGCTCACGGAAAGCGTCCTGCTTGCCTTGATCGGCGGCATTGCCGGCCTTGTGGTCGCCTACTGGGGGATGCAGCTCACGCGGCAGCTTGCCCCCACGGACGTTCAGGTTCTCGGCATCAAGGACATCGGCCTGGATCTCCGCGTACTGGCGTTCACGTTCGGGTTGTCGCTGCTCACCGGGCTGTTGTTCGGCACGCTGCCAGCCTGGACGCTCGCGGGGCAGGACGCAAACGAGGTTTTGAAGGGCAGCGGGCGAATGGGCGGCGTGAAGAGGCGGATGCGCGTCGCGCTGGTCATCTCCGAGATCGCGCTGGCGTCGCTGCTGCTCGTCGGGGCCGGCCTCACATGGCGGAGCTTTCACACGCTGTTGAACGCCGAACCGGGCGTCAACACGGATAACGTGCTGACCGCATTCGTCACGCTGCCTGCGGCCCGGTACCGCGGAGACGAGCGGGTTCTCGGCGCGTTTCTACAAATCGCAGAGCGCTTCGCCGCGATCCCGGGCGTGCGTGCCGTCGGTGCAACCAACATGCTGCCGTTGAGCGGAACGGACGGCCGCCGCGGGGTCGGGATCGAAGGACGACCCGCCGACCCGGATGTGCCGACCCGCGCGCATCCACGGTCCGTGACGCCCGGCTACTTCGACGCGGTGGGCGTCCAGCTCATCGCGGGCCGCCAGTTCACCGCGGCGGACAAAACCGGCGCACCGCTGGTGGTCATCGTCAACGACACGATGGCGCGGCGGTACTGGCCTGGCGAGTCTCCTGTTGGCAAGCGTGTGACGTTCAGCGGAACGCCGGAGTGGCGCGAGGTGATCGGCGTCGTACGCGACGTTCGCCACTGGGGACTGAATCAACCGGTGAATCCCGAGCTGTATCTGCCGCAGGCGCAGTTCACGTCCTCGTTCATGACGTTCACGCTGGCGACCACGGTCGATCCCGCGTCGCTTGCGTCAGCCGTGCGCGACCAGCTGCGCGCCGTCGATCCGGACCTGCCGCTCTCGAGTGTTCGAACGATGAAGCAGGTCGCGGCAGGCTCGGTCGAGTCGCGGGCGTCCGCGATGCAGCTGCTTGGGATATTCGGCGTTCTGGCACTCGTCCTGGCGGCGGCCGGGATCTACGGGGTCATGACCCACATGGTCGCTCTTCGAAGCAGCGAGATCGGCGTCCGCATGACGCTCGGGGCGCGGCCCGCGGACGTCATGCGGTTGATCCTGCGCGAGGGCCTCGTCCAGGCGGTGGTTGGCCTCGTCATCGGCCTCACCGCCGGCGTGGTCCTGATGACCACGTTTCGATCGATGCTGTACGGCGTGACGCCATCGGATCCGATCACCCTCATCGTGGTCGGAGTGCTGCTGCTGGCAACCGCGCTCGTCGCCTGCGTGGTGCCCGCCCGGCGCGCGATGAGGGTGGATCCCGTAACCGTGCTGAGGAGACTCAGTGCGTGCGACTGCGACTGCTGTCAGACGTCTGGCGTCGTTGTCTTTGTTCGCGCGCTTCTGCTTCTCGACCATCGCCGCAACGTCGGCGAGCAGCGCCTTCGCGTCGTAGACGATTCCGTCCTTGATCGTGTAGCGCACGCCGCCGACCTTCTCGGCCTGCCCGGTCTTGTCATTCAGCTTCAGCGCGCCCGTCCCGTAGAGCACCTTGAAGTTCTGCAGCGGGTTCTGATCGACGATCACCATGTCCGCAAGCATGCCGCTGCGGACGACGCCGAACTCCGGCGCCTTGGCTTTCGGCTCCGCCAGCGTGATCGCGCCGTTCATCGTCGCGGCCTGGATCACTTCGAGCGGATGGAACCCGGCCTCCTGCAGCATCTCCAGCTCGTTGATGTAGCCGAAGCCATATGTCTGATAGATGAAGCCGGAATCGGAGCCGGTCGTCACGCGCCCGCCCATCTTCTTGTAGTCGTTGACCAGCTTGAACCACACCTGATAGAAGTTGCGCCACTCGACCTCGTCTTCGGTGGTCCAGTAGAACCAGTACGAGCCGTGATTGGCGCGGCTCGGCGTGTAGAACGCCATCAGGGACGGCAACGTGTACTTGTCGTGCCACTCCGCGGTGCGGAAGCGCATCAGGTCGCGGCCGGCTGAATAGATCGTCAGCGTGGGATCGAACACCGTCCCGAGCTTCAAATGCTCTTCGAGGTACGCCTTCCACTGCGGCGACCCCGGCTCGTGAATCTTGTTCCACAAGCGGGCCACCTGACCGAAGCGCCACTGCTCGTCGTTCGCGTTCATGTCGACCGGCCACGGCTGGACGACGTAGTCCTTCAGCAGCGATTCGAAGTGGCCGTAGAAGTGCGTCACGGTGCCGAGCCCGAGGCGGGCGGACTTGATCGCGTTCATCTGCGCCGACACCGCTCTGCTGCAGGTGCGCCGTCGATCCGAGCCCGTTCTTCTTCGCCTCGTCCAGCAGCGCCGCCATGATCGCCGGCTCGTGCGCGCCGAGCTTGAGACCGTCGACGCCATTGGCCGCGGCCCAGCGCACGTACTCGCGGGCGGCTTCGGGCGTATCGACGCTGCCGCGATCCCAGCCGCTGCCGGCCCGCTGATAGTTGTAGATGCGCGGCGCGACGATCTCGTTCTTCGCGCTCCGCGCCTTCTCGTTATTGGTGAACGCGTGGCCCGCGAGCGGCACGCCGCGCACCGTCGTGACGCCGTGCGCGAGCCAGAGCTTGTAGGCGTACTCCGCGTCCTCGTTCTTCGGCGCGCCGCCGGCATGCACGTGCATGTCGACGAATCCGGGCATCAGGTACATCCCGGTCGCGTCGACTTCGTAATCCGCGCCCTGCGGCGCGCGATTGGCGCGCATCGCGAGCCCGGGCGTGCCGGCGCTCCGCACCGCGCTGATGCGGTTCCCCTGCACGACGATGTCCATCGGACCCTGCGGCGGCGCGCCGGTCCCGTCGATCAACGTCACTCCGCGAATCACGAGCGTCTTGAACGGGCCTTTCCCCTCGTCCGCGCGCCGGTTCGGGGCCGCGTTGATCCCTTCTCGGCCGGCCGGCGCCTGACGCGGCGGCTGCGCCTGCGCCGCCGGCGCCTGCTGCTGCGCGACGACAACCCCAGGCCGGGCGGCCGCGATCAATGCCGACGCCACCAGACAGCCGCCGAGGGCCGAAACCAGCCGTTTTGTCGAAATGCTCATGGAAAGTCCTCCGGGAGTCGGAGGATATCTTACAGCTATCAGCTATCAGCCATCAGCCATCAGCTGTCAGTTGTCAGCGGAGCAGCGTCCAGATGCCGAGAGCGACAATCCATCCGGCGATGGCGTCCGCCGCGTAGTGGTAGCGGCCCAGGACGGTTCCCGTCGAGACGGCCAGCGCCGCGAGTGCAATCGCGAACACGATCGGCAACGGCGCGCCGATCACGAGAAGCGCGGCGGCGAGCGCTTCAGCGGCATGACCGCTGGGAAACGTGTTCACTTGGATGCTCGTGGCGCCGAGCATCGACAGGTTGAAGCTGCGCGCGCTCGAGCTCCATGGATCCGGTGAGTGCATCGTCCGCGGCGGTCTGGTCTGCACGAAGGCCAGAAACCCGAAGCAGACGAAGTCCGTCAGCAGGATCACGTTCCAGAAGCGTTCGGCGCTCGCGTTCGAAACGAGCATCAGGTGGACGATGAGCGCGAGCGGGACCAGCAGGTAGATGCCCGCATACGCCGCTTCGAGGAGGTGTGCGAGGGAGATCGGCAGGCGTCTGGCTATGTCATCGATCCGCAGCCATTCGTCGAACGCTGCGAGCGCGCGCTCCTGAGCGGGACGCGGGGCGATGAAGAGAAGCCCGCTGGTCCAGTAGGCGATCAGCAGCGCCGCAGGCGGCGCGAGCCAATCGTGAACGACGGACGTGTAGGGAAGTGTCCGGGTGACAAGAACCAGAAGCAGCCCGGCGCCGACGCCCAGATACAGAAGGAGGCGCGTGCGCGCCGGCCTGCGGCCAAACGCGCCCGCAATCGCGACATAAAGAAAGAAGACGATGCTGGCGGTTTCCCACAGGCGCATGGAATTAGAGCTATCAGCTCTCAGCTGTCAGCTCTCAGCTGATGAGCTGATGGCTGATGGCTGAATGGCTGATAGCTGATAGCTTCTCTTAATGTGAAAACTGCCGCATCAGCGGCTCAGAATCTGTCCCCCTACCCCTCTCGGAGGCTGTGGCGGCTGCCATGCTGACGCTGATCAACGGTCGCGCCCACGGGGTGGTCCCACCAACCCGGCCAGCGTGTCACATATCCGGCCCTCGCGAACCGCGGCGGCGCGACAGTGCCGCTCATGCGCCGCGATTGTGGCAATTGGCTCCTGCCGCTTGCGCTGCTGCTGACGATGGCGTCGAGCGCGGGCGCGGATGACGTCATGGAACGGGTGCCGGGCGCGCACATCAGGCCGGCCAGCCGCGAGGCGCGCCAGTTGATCGACATGGCGGCGTCGAGATCGCCGACGGTCGTGCGCCTGATCGACCGGCTGGCGATGACCGATGTCATCGTCTACGTGCAGCTCATGATCTCGCCGCAGCTCGACACCGCGCGCACGGCGCTGGCGACGTCGACCGCGAACGTCAGATTCGTGCGCATCGTCATCAACGCGCGGACGGCGCCATGGGATCAGGTGGAGATGCTGGGACACGAGCTGCAGCACGCGCTGGAGATCGCCGCGGCGCGCGAGGTGGTCGACGAACAGGGCATGCGCGATCTGTTCGGGCGGATCGGCCTGCCGGGGCGCAAGCCGAACCAGTTCGAGACGCTGGAAGCGCAGCGCATCCAGGCGCTCGTGCGGCGGGACTACGCGCGCTGACCTGATGCGCGTCAGCGATCGTACGACTCGCGGCGCGCGGACTGGGACTGTCGAATCATGAACCGCTGCGGATCGGCCCAGAACAGCTGGCGCAACTCGGAAAGGCTGGCGGCGCCGCCATAGCTGATCGACGAGCAGAGATGCTTGAGCATGTCGCGGACGATGGTCCGCGCCGAGCCTCTCGACGGAACGCTGACCTCCATTCCCTCCGCGCCGAGCGCCTCGATCTCGACCTTGTCCGCATCCTCGACGTCGAGCCGATCGCGGATCGCTTCGAGCGACGCCATCCCGCGCAGCACCTTGAACGGCACCTTTACCGTTTTCTGTGACTCCGGCAGCAGCACGCTCTTGTGGACCACTTCGCCGGGAGCTTCCTCGGTGCCGGCGAAGGCGCTGCCGAGCATCGCGGAATCGCCGCCAAAGACCAGCGCCTCCGCCAGCGCGCCGTGCCGCTTGATGCCGCCATCCGCGACGATCGGCACGCCGCTGTCGCCAACCGCCAGCCTGCACTCCACGAGCGCCTGCAGCTGCGGCACGCCGAAGCTCGTGGTCATGCGCGTGGTGCACCCGCCGCCGGGCCCGATACCGACCTTGACGCCATCGGCGCCGAGCTCCATCAGGAATCGGGCGCCCTCGGCGGTGGCGACATTCCCGGCAATCAGCTCGAACTCGCCGAAGCGCTTCCGGAACTCCTTCATCGCGCGCTCCATGACGACCGAGTGGCCGTGCGCGATGTCGATGACGAGCACGTCGACGCCGGCGCGGACCAGCTCCGCGGCGCGCTCGAGATAGTCGCCGGTTGCGCCGATGGCGGCGCCGACGCGCAGCCGTCCCTGCTCGTCGCGCGTCGCGAACGGCAGCCGGCGCTGGCGCATCAGGTCGCGCGCGGTAATCAGGCCGGTCAGCCGGCCCTCGCGATCGACGAGCGGCAGCTTCTTGACCTTGCGCTCCACCATCTGGCGCTCGGCCTCGTCGAACGACGGCGGTCCGCCCCGGTGCAGCACGAGCCGATCGACCGGCGTCATCCGCTCTGAAACCGGCGTCCGCGGATCCTTGACGAAGCGAACGTCCCGGGCGGTCAACAATCCCAGCAGCCGGCGCTGCGCATCGACGACGACGAGCGTCCCGACCCGCGAGCGCGACATCAGCGCCGATGCCTCGGCGATCGTCGCGGCTGGCTCGACGCTGTACGGATCCGGAATCACTCCGTGCTCGGTACGCTTGACCTTCTCCACCTCGCGCACCTGTGGATCGATCTCGCCGGGACGGAAGCCGCGGTCGATGATGCCGATTCCGCCTTCCTCGGCCTGAACAATCGCCATCGGCGCGCGGGTCACCGTGTCCATGTTCGCCGAGACGATCGGACGCTTCAGCGTAATGCGGCGGGACAGCTTGCAGGACAGGTCGATGACGGCGGGGTCGCGGCGCACCAGCACGCTGCGCTGCGGCGCGAGGATGAAGTCGTCGAACGTGCAGCCGCGCACGAGATCGAGCACGGCGCGGCCGGTCCGTTCGTCGATGCGCGGGAACGAGGGGCCCGGATCTGCCATGGCATAAGCATGGCAGATCGAACGAAAGCGTGTCGCCTATTTCCGGCCGATGGCGAGAAGCTCCTTGTCCGTCCGCCAGTACCACTTCCCGTCCACCAGAGCGGGCGACGCGATCGTCCGGGCGTTCAGGTGGTTGACATGAAGGAGCTTGAACTCGCGGCCGGTGGCGACGACGAACGTCTCCCCCTGATCGTTGGTGAAGTAGATCTTGCCGTCCACCACGACAGGCGAAGACGAGAAGCTCTCCCGTGCGGCTTCGCCGAGCCGGCCCTGCCAGAGCACGACGCCGGTCTTGGCGTCGTACGCCGTGGCGATGCTCACCATGTCGTTGATCATGTACAGAACGCCTTCGTGCAGCAGCGGCGACGGCACGAACGGCGATCCCTTCTCCGCCTTCCAGGCGATATGCGTGGCGGTGACATCGCCCGAACCGCCCGGCCGGATCGCGAGCGTCGGACCGGCGCGGCCCGAAGTGCAGAACACGAAGCCTTCGCCGACGACCGGCGTCGGAATCACCTCGAACAGGTTTCCGCCGGCGCTCCAGAGCTCGGCGCCGTTGCTCGGATCGTAGGCGTGAACGCGGCGCATGCTGCTGACGATCACCTCGTCGCGCGTGCCGGTGCTGATCGCGATCGGCGTTCCCCATCCGACCTGTGCCTGACGCGCGGTGCGCCACAGCTCATTGCCTGTCTTCGCGTCGAACGCGGCCACGAACGATCCGCTTCCGCCCTTCTGATCCTGGTAGAGAATCAGACGGTCTTTGTAAAGGAGCGGCGACCCGGCCGTGCCGTGATACGCCTGAAACGTGCCGAGGCTGCGGTGCCACAGCTGGCGTCCCTTGAAGTCCACCGCGAACAGGCCGTGATTGCCCATGTACGCATACACGCGCGTCCCATCCGTCGTCGGCGTGCCCGAGGCGTGGCCATTCTTCGGGTTCGACTCCTCCGAGTTGGCCTGCGGCGCGAATGTCTCCCAGAGCTGCTTTCCGTCGCGGCGGCTGTAGGCGATGATCGATTTCCTTGCGCCGCCGTCGTACGACGTGACGAGAAACAGGTAATCGCCCCAGACGATCGGCGACGAGTTGCCGCTGCCGGGCACCGCAACTTTCCAGAGCACGTTCTGCGTGTCGGACCAGGTGTCGACATAACCGGTGCCGCTGACGTAGCCCTGGCCTGAGGGTCCGCGCCATCGCGGCCAGTACTTCTGCGCCTCCCCTTGCGGCACGATCATTTCGACCGCGGGTTCAGGGGCAGTGGTGACCGTCAGCACGCCGGCGAGAAGAATCCACATCAATCGCATGAAACGGTCATTCTAAGCTGAACGACGCGGTACGTCCCTCCGTGGTGTGACGAAACGGCGCATTTAGTGCTTCAATCAATGGCTGGTCAGGATGCCGCTTCCATCGATTGAACGGCTGCTTCGCGAACGGCTCGCCGGGACATTGCCCGGTATCGAGGCGCAGATGAAGTTCGCGCCCGTGCCGCCGCGGCACGGCTGGCGCCCGGGTGAGTTTCCCTCCGACACGCGCACCGCCGCCGGGCTGTTGCTGCTCTACCCCAACAGCCAGGGAGTCGCAGTGCCGCTGACCGTGCGCAGCCGCGGCCTGCCCCGGCATGCCGGCCAGATCAGTCTTCCCGGCGGCGCAACCGACCCGGGCGAAACGCTCGCGCAGGCGGCGCTTCGAGAGGCGTCGGAAGAAATCGGGGTCGATCCGTCGTCGGTGCGCGTGCTCGGCGAGCTGACACCCGTGCACGTGATCGTCAGCGGCTTCACGCTCCATCCGGTCGTCGCCGTCACCGAGACGCGGCCGGACTTCGTCGCGGCGCCGGATGAGGTCGAGTTGATTCTCGAAGTGTCGCTGGACGAGCTCCGCGATGCATCCCGAATCAGGACTCGAACCGCCATTCGTGAAGGCGTCGCGGTCGAGTATCCCTACTTCGATCTGCTCGGGCACCAGGTCTGGGGCGCGACCGCGATGGTGCTCGGCGAGTTCATTTACCTGCTGCGCGACGAAGTGCCCTAGCGCCTGATCGCGAAGAGGTGACTGGCTCCCCTGATGTAGATCGTCCCGCCGGCGAGGGCCAGCGAGGCATACACCGGCTCGCCGATTGGATTCGTTCGCACGATCTCGTGCTGCGGCCCCGCTTTGACGACGAACGTATCGCCGTCCTCGCTGGTCATCAGCAGCTTGTCGCCGTAGGCGACGAGCGATGCGGTGAACGTGGCGGGGACGGGCGGGCGGCCGCCCTCGTAGAGCATCTCGCCGGTTTTCGCGTCGAGCGCGGTGATCAGTCCGGCGTCGGTCATCAGGTAGAGATACTTGCCGTGCACGATTGGAGACGGCACGTAGGCGGTGCCCTTGTTGTAGCGCCAGACGATCGACGCGGAATCCGTGAGATCGCCGGAACCGCCAACCTTGATGGCCAGCGCGCGCTTGGCCTGGCTTCCCGCGGTCAGGTACACGAGGCCGTCTGCCGCGACCGCGCTGGGAATCGGATGGCTCTGAACGCCATTCGCTCTCCACAGCTCCTTGCCCGTCCGCGGATCGTATGAGATCACGCGCTCGGCCGCGGACGTCACGAGCTCGACGCGTTCGGGCGTGCGAACGATGAGGGGCGTCGCCCAGCTTCGGCGGCTCGATCGGTCGGCGCGCCAGACCTCTTTGCCGTCAGCCTTGTTCAGCGCCGCGATGAACGACCCCTTGCCCATCTCCTGATCGCAGAGCAGGATCAGCAGATCCTCGAAAATGATGGGCGACGTTCCAGGTCCGAGTCCGGCCTTGGCGATGCCGCCGAGCGACTTTTTCCAAACCAGCTTCCCGTCGAAGTCGTACGCGTAGATGCCGGCCGACTCGAAGAACGCGTAAACCAGCTTCCCGTCGGTCGCGATCGTCGGCGACGCATACGTGTTCTTCCGATGCCGATCGTCGAACATCGCGCCGTCTGTACGCGGTCTGTTCCCACACCTGCCGTCCCGTCTTCGTGTCGAACGCCATCACCTTCAGAGTGTGAAGGAAGTTCGAACCGACGCTGTCGGGATGCAGGTAGCCGTCCTTGTTGTTGAAATCGGGATGGATCGGCGGTTTGTGGTCGGGAGGCGCGGGCTGGCCTTCGATCGACGTCGTCAGAAACACCCGGTTGCCCCAGACCACAGGGGACGACAGTCCGCGCCCCGGCACCGGCGTCTTCCAGGCGACGTTCTTGTCCGGCGCCCACTCGTCGGGATAGCTGTTGCCCTCTGAAATCCCGGTGCCGGCCGGTCCTCTCCATTGAGGCCAGTTGTCGTCAGGCCCCGCGCCTGGAACCGCAATGGTGGAAGCGACGATCAGCGTACAAAGGAGGAGCGCGGGCCGGCAATGCTTCATGGGCGTTAAGCTTATCCGCCTTCGCGCGCGTGAGGCCAGCCCGCTTGGCGAGACGTCAGGTTTTTAAGGCTCGGGCACCGTCGATGCGCATCGCCCGTATCGCCGGCAACGCTCCCGAGAAGATCGCGACACCCATCAGCAGTGCCGCTACCGCAACATACGTCGCCGGGTCCGTCGCCGTTACACCATAGAGCAGGCCGGTGAGCAGCCGGGCCAGCGCGGCCGCCGCGGCGACGCCGGCGACGATCCCCGCCGCCGCCAGCCCGAGCGCCTTCGCAATCACCATGCGGAGGACGTCGAACGGCGTGGCGCCGAGCGCGGCCCGAATCGCGATTTCACGGGTCCGCTGTGTCACCGAATAGGCGATCACGCCATACAGGCCGATCACCGCAAGCGTGAGCGCGAGGACGGCGAACGCGGCAGTCAGCGTCGACATGAAGCGCGGCCGCGACAGCGATCGCTCGAGGTGCTCGTCCATGGTCCTGATGCCGGCCACCGGCTGCGCGGGCTCGAGACGCGAGACAGCGGCGCGAATCGACGACACGGATCCGTACGGATCGCCCTCGGTGCGAACGACGAAGGCCATGAACGAGAACGGCGACTGCGTGTGGACTTCGTAAAGCTCCGGCCGCGGCTCTCTTGCGGGACCGAGATGGCGGATGTCGCTGACGACGCCGACGACGGTCATCCAGGGATCGGACGTGCCGCGCCCGACCCGCAGCCGCCGGCCGACGGGATCGGCGGCTGGCCAGTGCTGGCGTGCGAGCGTCTCGTTGACGATGACGACGCGGGGCGAGTCGCGCGTATCCGACTCGCTGAAGTCCCGGCCCGCGCGCATGCGCATCCCCATCGTGCCGAAGTATCCGGGGGTGACGATCTGATAGCCGGCCGACGGCTCCTCGGACGGCGAGGGCACGGGTCTTCCCTCGATCGCAAAAGTGGTCGAGAAGTCGTCGCCGCCGATCGGAAGCGTCACCGCGGCGCCGGCCGAGCGGACGCCCGGCAACGCGCGCAGCTCGCGCAGCAGATCGTCGTAGAACGCGACCTGCCGCGCCGGCGCACCGGCGCGGGAACCGGACAGGAAAATATCGAACGCCAGGAGGTTGCGCGTGTCGATGCCCGTGTCCACGCGCGACAGAGTCGAAAAACTCCTGATCAGGAGGCCGGCGCCGACCAGCAGGACGAGCGCGACCGCCACCTGCGCGCCTACCAGCAGATCCCGCGAGCGGGTCGCGCCCCGGCCGGCTGTTCCTCGAGTGCCGCCGTCGCTGAGGTCCTCGCTCGAGACGCGGCGCGACACCTGCCACGCCGGCACCATCCCGAAGATCAGGCCCGTGAGAATGCCGAGCGCGAGCGTAAAGAACAGCACCGCCGGGTCGATTCGCGTTGCTTCGAGTCTCAGAATGCCAGGAGGCGCCAGCGCAACCAGCCATGCACGGGCCCACGCCGCCACCGCGAGGCCCAACCCAGCGCCGCAGAGCGAGAGAACCGCCGACTCGGTGAGCAGCTGCCTGACGATGCGGCCGCGGTTTGCGCCCATCGCCAGCCGGACGGCGATCTCGCGCCGCCGCGACGTCGCCCGGCCAAGCAGGAGCGACGCGGCGTTCGCGCAGGCGATGGCGAGCACGAACCCGACCGCGGCAACCAGCACGAACAGCGGCTGCCTGACGGCGCCGAAGAACTGTTCGCGCATCGGCTGAACGACAGCGCCGCGGCCACTGTCGGTGAGCGGATATCGTTCGGCGAACCGCTGCGCGAGCGCTTCGCTTTCGCGCTGCGCATCGGCCAGCGTGGCGCCGTCGCGCAGCCGGCCGACGGCGCGCAGATACCCGGCCGATCGGTTCGCCGACAGATCCTGATGCGGATCGTCTCGCGGCATTCGCGGGACGTCGGCGCGCGCGCCAGGGACCCACAGCTCCGGCGCGCCGCCGTTGCTCGAACCCGCGGCCGTGATCGCGGGCCACTCGAACTCCGCGGGCATGACGGCGACGATGCGCCTGGAGGTGGCGTTGATGGTGATCTCGCGCCCGACGATCCGCGGATCGCCGCCAAATCGGCGCTTCCACAATCCGTAGCCCAACACCACGTCGCGGTCGTCCGCGCGCCCGCCGTGGAACGGATCGCCCAGCAGTGCCGGCACGCCGAGGAGATCGAAGAAGTTCGACGAGACGCTCGAGCCGGACAGCCGCTCCGCCTCGCCCGAACCGGTGAGATTGAGTGAAATGTGACTGATTCCCGCGAGCTCCGGCACCGAGCTCAACTGATCGCGGAAATCAACGAGACGGCCGGGCGTGAGCGGCGCGCGCGGAAACGCGCGGCTGCTCGACCATACGAAGACGAGGCGGTCGGCGTCCGCGTAAGGAAGGGGCTTCAGCAGGACGCCGTGAATGACGCTGAAGATTGCCGTATTCGCGCCAATTCCCAGCGCGAGCGTCACGAGCGCGACGCATGTAAACGCCGGTGTACGCGCCAGCGATCGTATCCCGTAGACCAGATCCTGCTTGAAGTCGCTCCACATATCCGAGGTTAGACGGCCGCGTGGTCCGAAAGTTGGCCCTTCGACAGCTCAGGGCAGGCCCTTCGGCTCGCTTCGCTCGCTCAGGGCAGGCCTACTCCGAACGGAGCGCGAGCATCGGATCGATGTTGGTGGCGCGCCTCGCGGGGAACCATCCCGCGGCGAGTGCCACCACCAGCAGCAGCACAATCGCCGCGGCCACCGTCAACGGATCGTTGCGAGTGATGCCGAAGAGCTGCGCTTCGATCCGGCGCGTCGCGAACAGAGCGCCGGTGAAGCCGATGACGACGCCAACCGTGGACAGCGCGGCGACCTCCCGGAGCACGAGCCAGAGGACGCGGGCTCGTTCGGCGCCGAGCGCCATGCGGATGCCGATCTCGCGCGTGCGCCGCGTCACCGCATACGACATCACCCCGTACAACCCGAGCGCCGCGAGCAGCGTCGCGAGAATGCCGAACGCCACCGACAGCGACGCCACCATCCGCTCCACGAACAGCGACTCCGCCACCTGCGCTTCCATCGTCCGCATGCCGTAGATCGGCAGGTTGGCGTCAAGGCGCTGAACGGTCTGGCGGACGGCGGCCGTCGCGGCGGCCGGGTCGCCGGCGGCGCGAACGTAGAACGTGAGCGATGTCACGCCCTCGTCCTGACGATAGGGTATGTAGACATACCTGCCCGACTTCTCGCGAATCGTGTCCGAGCGCGAGTCGCGCGCGACGCCGATGATTTCGATGTCGGTCGGATTGCCGCCGCCCTGCCCGAAGCGCCGGCCGATCGGATTGCTGTCGCCGAAGAAGTACTTCGCCATCGCCTCGTTGATCACGGCGACCTTGGGCGCTCCGGCCGTGTCGGAGTCCTTGAATTCCCGGCCGGCCACGAGTGGAATCCCCATCGTCGAGAAGTATTGCGGCCCGACGCCGTCGAAGCTCGGATTCATGTCCTCGCCTTCTTTCGACTGGTAGCCGTCGACCCTGACCGTCGTCCGCCAGTTGTTTCCCGAAAGGGCGCCGATCTCGGACATCGACACGTTGCGGACGCCTGGCACGTTCGACAGCTCGCGCTGCAGCGTCTCGAAGAATTGACGCGTCCGGTCCTGCGAATAGCCGCTGAGGGAGGGATCGATCGAGAACGCAATCAGCCGGTCGACCTGGAAGCCCGGATCGACCGAGCGAAGGTTGTAGAGGCTGCGCGCGAAGAGCCCGGCGCCGACGAGGAGGAGCATCGACATCGCGACCTGCGCCACGACGAGCACGCGGCGGACCCTTGCCTGACGGCCGCCGCCGACGACGCTGCCCGCTTCGTCCTTCAGCGCCGAAGCCGCCGCGTGGCGCGTCGCCTGGATCGCGGGCGCGATCCCGAAGACGAGAGCGGTCGCAGCCGCGAGCACGAACGCGAACAGGAGGACGCGCAAATCCGGCGTCGACGACAGCGACCGTGCAGATTCCGAACCGGGCAGCGCCGCGAGCAGAACCGACCCGCTCCACATCGCAAACCCGACGCCGACCACCGCGCCCGCCGCCGCCAGCACCGCGCTCTCGACCAGCTGCTGCCGGACGATCGTCGCGCGGCTCGCGCCGAGCGCCAGCCGCACGGCAATCTCCTTCTGCCGTGACGTCGTGCGGGCCAGCAGCAGGTTGGCGACGTTCGCGCATGCGATCAGAAGGACGACGCCAACCATCCACATCAGCACGACGAGCGCCGATGAAAACTGGCTGCGCAGGTCGGAGAGTCCGCGGCCTCCTGGCAGTACCTCGAGGTGCTTCTGGAGAAAGCGTTGCTTGAAGTTTTCGCTGACGTTCGCGTACGCCGCGATCTCCTGCTGCTTGATCTGGTCGTAGACGACGTTCATCTGCACTTCGGCCTGCTCGGCGGTGATCCCGGGCTTCAGGCGTGCGACCACGTTCACCCACCGGCTGCGACGGTCGTCGAGATCGTTCCAGGTGGGCGTCATCTGCGCCTTCATCATGACCGGCACCATCACGTCCGCGTTGCCGCCGACCTGCAGGCCGTTGAAGCCCTGCGCGGCGACACCGACGATCGTCAGCGGGTGGCCGTTGACGGTGAGCGTCTGATTGAGGACCGCAGGGTTCGCACCGAAGCGGCGGGTCCAGAACCCATGGCTCAGCACCGCGACCGGGTGCGCGCCCGGCGTCCGATCGTCGGCGGCGTTGAACAGGCGCCCGATCGCGGGCCGCACGCCCAGCACCTCGAAGTAGTTGCCGGAGACGAGATCGCCGCTGACGCGTTCGGACTCACCGTTCCAGACGACCGTCACCGCCATCGGGAACCTGGCGAGGACTCCGGAGAACACCTCGGTCCGATCGCGGAAGTCCCTGTACATCGGGTACGAGAAGGTCTGGTCGTTGAAGGTCTTGCCGCGGAACGCGCCCGGGCCGTCCAGCAACACCAGCGCGCCGGGATCACGCACCGGAAGCGCCCGGAGCAGCACCTGATCCATGAGCGAGAAGATCGCCGTGTTCGCGCCTATGCCAAGGCCGAGCGTCAGCACGACGACGCAGGTGAAGCCGGGGTTCTTGCGGAGCACGCGGAATGCGTGCTTCAGATCGCGCCAGACATTCATGTGGACTCCAAAGACGTGAAGTACGAAGTGCTTAGTATACGTGTTAGACGCGAGGCGCGCGAATCCGGTTTGCCATGTATTGTTGAGACGAAGATGAAGATGAAGATCCGGATCCACTGCGCGCTGGCGGCCGCGGTGATGGTGTGCGCGGCGGCCTGCAGCTCCGGCACGGCCCCGCGCGTCGCGCCAGCCCCGATCACGCCATCGGTGCGATTCACCCTCGCAGGTCAATTCAGCATTCAACCGCTGACGCAGTTCCCGCCGGGCACCGGTCCACGATTTGGAGGGATCTCAGGTCTCGCGCCGACGAGCGATCCGGCGGTGTTCGTCGGGATCAGCGACGACCACGAAACGCCTCGCGTCTACCGTCTGCGGGTGAGCGGCGCCGGGGCTGACTTCCGCGCCGAAGCGCTCGAGTTCATTCCGCTCCAGCCTGCACCTCGACATCCCTCGGAACTGGATCCTGAGGGTATTGCGATGATCCCCGGTGGAAACTTGATCATCGTCGCCGAGGGCCTGGGCACCATCGAGCCGCGCATACCGCCGTCGGTGATGGAATACGGGCCGCGCGGGGCATTCGTCGGCGCCCTGCCGGTTCGGGATCGCTACCACCAGAACCGAACCGGCCCGCAAACAAAAGGCGTCCGTCACAATCTTGGCTTCGAAGCGGCCGCGGTAACGAGGAGCGGCCGGCTGATCGTCGGGACGGAAGGCACACTGGTGCAGGACGGCGAGCTCACGACGTTCGACAAAGGGGCACCCTCGAGAATCCTCGAATACGTGCGGCGTGACGGCGAATACCGGCCCGCGCGGGAATTCGTCTACATGGTCGAGCCGATTCGGCGGCCGCCGTTCGAAACCGGCCTCGCGGTCAACGGCCTGGTCGATCTGCTGTCGATCGACGAGGACGTCTTCGTCGCGCTCGAACGCGGTTTCGTCGCGGAAACCAGCAATACGGGACGGAACATCAACCGCATCCAACTGTTCCTGATCGATCTGCGTCCCGCGACCGACGTATCGGCGCACGATTCGCTGAAGGACGCGCCGGCGGCCACGCCGGTGAAGAAGACGGCGCTCGTCGATCTGGCGAACGTGCCGGGGCTCAGCCCGGACCTGGCGCCCAGCCTGGACAACTTCGAAGCGCTCGCGTTCGGGCCGAGGCTCGCCGATGGACGTCACACGCTGATCCTCGTCAGCGACGACAATTTCAACGTCTCGCAGCGGACCTGGTTCCTGCTGTTCGCGGTTGATGGGCTGGCGTCTGTCCAGCGGATACAATAAAAGCAAGTGTTCCTTCCGCCTAAAGGCGGAAGCCACGAAAGACAAGAGGGTGCAGCTTCCGGCTTTAGCCGGAAGAACGTGTAGCTTCCGGCTTTAGCCGGAAGAAGAGGGTCGAGAGGTCAAGCAAAATGAACGCTTCCGTCGTCGATGCCATCAACCGTCAGGTCAACTCGGAGCTCAGCGCGTCCTACTCTTACCTTGCCATGTCGGCGTGGTGCGAGTGCCAGAAGTTCACCGGCGCCGCGCGCTGGCTGCGACTGCAGAGCCAGGAAGAGTACATGCACGCGATGAAGCTCTTCGATTTCATCCTGGCACGCAACGCAAACGTGGATCTGAAGCCGCTCGAGCAGCCGCGGCAGACATTCGCCTCGGTCGCGGATGTGTTCGAGAAAGCGCTCGAACAGGAACAGGAAGTGAGCCGGCAGATCGACGCGCTGTACGAAACCGCGTTCAAGGAAAAGGCATTCGCGGCCGTAGCCGAGCTTCAGTGGTTCCTCACGGAACAGGTCGAGGAGGAAAAGACCGGCCGCGAGATCGTCGCGAAGTTCAAGCTGGTCGGAAACGACCCCGCGTCGCTGCTCGATATGGATCGCGAGCTGGGAAGCCGGTCGGCGGTCGAAGGTCCGGCCACGGCAAGCTGACATTGCGCAATCCCGGCACCGCCGCAGTCCTGAGCGCGCTGATCCCCGGCATCGGGCAGTTCTACAACGGGGACTTCCTGCGCGGCATCTTCTGGCTGATTGTCACGCCCGGCCTGTGGATCGGATCCGGCGGCATGCTCGGCTGGATCTGCCACGTGATCGCGGCGTTCACCGCGCACAAGAGGGCCCGGATCAAGAACACCCAGGATGGTCTGACCCGCTAGATTCAGTATTTCGCATTCGAATATGAGGACAAAGATCACCATGAAACAGCTCGTTGTTGTGGCCGGCTGCGCGGCGCTCTTGACGGCGTGCAGCAATTCGCCTGAAACCACCGCCGACGGATCGAAAACGGCGGCCCCCGCCGCCAGGGTCGCGGTTCGGGACCTGCCGAAAGTCGAGGCGCCGGCAATTCTCGAGCACATCAAGGTGCTCGCGGACGACAGCTTCGAGGGCCGCGCGCCGGGCACGCCGGGCGAGGACAAGACCGCCGAGTACCTGACCGCGAAATTCAAGGAGATCGGCCTCGCGCCGGGCAACACCGACGGCACCTACGTCCAGAAAGTGCCGCTCGTCGGCATCACGCCGGCGGCGGCGCAGACGCTCACGATCCAGAAGGGCGGCCAGAAGCGGACGTTCGCGTGGTCGAAGGATTACGTCGCGTTCACCAAGCACGTGGCCGACACCGCGGCGCTTCAGAACTCCGAGCTGGTCTTCGCCGGCTACGGCGTCACCGCGCCCGAGTACAACTGGGACGATTTCAAGGGCGTCGACGTGAAGGGCAAGACGATCGTGGTGCTGGTCAACGATCCGCAGATCCCTGATTCCGCCGATCCGTCGCAGCTCAACGCGAAGATGTTCAACGGCAAGGCGATGACGTACTACGGCCGGTGGACCTACAAGTACGAGGAAGCGGCGCGCAAAGGCGCGGCCGGCGTCTTCATCGTCCACGAGACCGCGCTGGCCGGTTATCCGTACGAAGTCGTCCAGGGGTTCCTCGGCGAGCGATTCGATCTCGTCACGCCTGACAAGAACATGGACCGATCGAATATCGAGGGCTGGTTCTCGCTCGACACCACGCGGGCGATTTTCAAGATGGCCGGCCAGGACTTCGACGCGCTGAGAAAGCAGGCGCTGTCGCCCGACTTCAAGCCGGTTCCGCTCGGGCTCACGGCGTCGGTCGCGCTGAAGAACACCCTGCGCAACGTCGACTCGCGCAACGTGCTGGCGAAACTGGAAGGCTCGGACCCGGCGCTGAAGAACGAGTACGTCGTGTACTCGTCGCACTGGGATCACCTGGGAATCGGCGAACCGGTCAACGGCGACAAGATCTACAACGGCGCGCTCGACAACGCGTCAGGCGTCGCGACTCTGCTGGAGATCGCGAAGGCGTTCAAACAGGTGAAGCCGCAGCCGAAGCGATCGATCCTCTTCCTGATGGTCACCGCCGAGGAACAGGGCCTGCTCGGATCGGAGTACTACTCCGTCACGCCGGTCTATCCGCTCGAGAAGACGCTCGCCAACATCAACATGGACGGCGTGAACCAGTGGGGACGCACGAAGGACGTCACGGTGATCGGCATGGGCGCGTCCGACCTCGACGACTATCTGCGCGACGCCGCCGCGGAACAGGGCCGGACACTCAGACCGGATCCCGAGTCCGAAAAGGGCTTCTACTACCGGTCCGATCACTTCAACTTCGCGAAGCAGGGCGTTCCCGCACTCTACGCGGACACCGGCGTCGAATTCATCGGCAAGCCGGCTGAATACAGTCAGCAGAAGCGCGACGAATACACGTCCAACGACTATCACAAGCCGTCGGATCAGATTAAGCCGGACTGGGATCTCTCAGGCGCGGTGGAGGACGCGGAACTGATGCTCGCGGTCGGTTACCGGGTGGCCAACGCGGACAAGTTCCCGGAGTGGAAACCGGGCAACGAGTTCAAGGCCAAGCGCGATGAGATGCTCAAGAAGTGAGGCGCTATCGCTCTTTCGGATCTTCGAGGTAGGTGTAGCCGTGCAGGCCCTGCTCGTAGAACTCGAGCAGGCGGCCTGACTCCTCGAAGCCGATCTTGCCCTGACGGACGGCCAGTTCGACGTCGTTGCGCAGCTTGCGAATGAGCGTGGCGGCGTCGAACTCGACGTAGTCCAGCACTTCCTTCACGGTGTCGCCCTTGATCACCTCGTCGATGACGACGCCGCCGTTTTCGTCGAGGCTGACGTGCACGGCGTGCGTGTCGCCGAACAGGTTGTGCAGGTCGCCGAGGATCTCCTGATACGCGCCGACCAGAAACACGCCGAGGTAGTACGGTTCTCCATTCACCGTGTGCAGCGGCAGCGTCCGCTTCACGTCGCGGCGATCGATGAACTGATCGATCTTTCCGTCCGAATCACAGGTGATGTCGCCGAGCACGGCATGATGCGTTGGACGCACGTCGAGCCGGTGGATCGGCATCACCGGAAAGAGCTGCTTGATCGCCCAGCTGTCGGGAATGGATTGGAAGAGTGAGAAGTTGCAGAAATAGGTGTCCGCCATCGTGTCGTCGAGGCCCTGGAGGTCTTCGGGGACGTCCTCCATCTGGGCGACGAGCTTCTTGAGCTTCACGAGAATCGCCCAGTACAGATTCTCCGCCTGGCAGCGCTGATCGAGCGGCAGATAGCCGCCGCTGAACAGGTTCAGCGCCATGTCGAGCGACTGCTGCGCGTCGTGATAGCTCTCGAGCGCGTTCCGCGCGCTGAGGTTCTGATACGTCTCGAGCAGATCGATGAGCGGCTGCTCCGCTTCCTTGGGCGAGATGGTGCTCGGGATCTTCTCTTCGCCGAACGCCGCGACGCCGAGGACGTTGAAGATCAGGACGCTGTGGTACGCGACGATCGCGCGGCCGCTCTCGGACACGATCGTCGGATGCTTCACGCCGGCGTCGTCGCACACGGTTTGAATGTGGTAGACGACGTCGTTGGCGTATTCCTCGATCGTGTAGTTGACGCTCGATTCGAAATTGGTCTGCGAGCCGTCGTAGTCGACGCCCAGACCGCCACCCACGTCGAGGTACTCGAGGCCCGCGCCCGCCTTTACGAGCTCGGTATAGATGCGAGCCGCCTCGTTCAACGCTCCCTTGACGATCCGGATATTTGGAATCTGGCTCCCGAGGTGAAAGTGCAGCAGCTTGAAGCAGTCCTGCATCCCAAGGGCCCGAAGCTCATCAAGCCCGCGCAGCACCTCCGCCACCGTCAGGCCGAACTTCGAGCGATAGCCGCCTGAGCCCTGCCAGCGCCCGCCGCCGCGCGCCGCGAGCTTGACGCGCATCCCGATTTGCGGCCGGACCCCCACCTTTTCGGCGTATTTGAGGATCAGGCCGAGCTCGGTGTACTTCTCGACCACCGGGATCACCTGACGGCCGATCTTCTGGGCCAGCATCGCCATCTCGATGAATTCGTCGTCCTTGAACCCGTTGCAGATGATCGGCGTGTCGTTATAGGCCTGCGCCATCACCGCGAGCAGCTCGGGCTTCGAGCCGGCTTCCAGGCCGAAGCCGTATTCGCGCCCGAAGTCCAGGACCTCTTCGACCACCTGCCGCTGCTGGTTCACCTTGATCGGGTAGACGCAGACGTATCGACCCTCGGTACTGATGCTGGGCGATGGCCGTCCGGAAAGCGTTGTGGATGTCGCCGACGCGATGCCGGAGGATGTCGCGGAAGCGGATGAGCACCGGCAGCTGGATCCCGCGCAGCATCAGGTGGTCGGTCAGCTCTTTGAGGTTTATCGAGCTTTCCGGAACCTTCGTCGGGTGCACCAGGACGTCGCCGCCCGCCGAGATGGAAAAGTAGCCTTTTCCCCAGCGGTCGACTTCGTACAACTCGGTGGCGTCGGTGACTGTAAAGACCTCGCCCGTCTGCCAGTTACGCTGCGGACGTACTGTGGGAGTGCTCACGGAAATCATGATACGGCACATTTCGTGAATTGCGTCCGGCAAACTGAGCCAGATCAACTCCGAATCCCAAATCCCGAATCCGCAACTCCGCAACTCCCAAAACGGATCCCAATTCCCAAGACGCCAACTCCCAACGTCCCAATTTGCTTCACTGGGTTCCGGACTCGTGGGAGTTGGGACGTTGGAACTTGGGAGTTGGTTTCGGGAGTTGGTGAGTTGCGGAATTGGGAGTTGACGCGCTCCACTCTATTCGACCGTTTGGATCGTCCGCTAGAGAAACTCCGGTGCCCGCGATCGGACACGTGACCGGAATTGGGCCGAAGCGTTCGCATTCGGAAATGGCTGGGACAAACCCACATTTCCGGTGATGAAACGTCTCCCAAGATGGACGAGACGCATGCAGCGGAATGCCGCGGTGGCGAGCGGCAGCGGGCCCACCGGATGCAAGGGCTCTACTTGCGTAAACAGCAGACGAAACGCCTGTTTCCTACGTCTAACGTGGAAGCGCGCGCTTCGGCCGTGCTGCTGAAAAACCGATCCGGGCCATCAGCATGAGACCTCCCGCGGATAGACGATTCGATTTGCGTGGCGCAGGCATCGATCTGCCCCTCACCGCGCCCCCGCGGTACGGCGTGCGCTGGTCGTTCGTGTTCTTGATCGCCACGCTGCTCGGCCTCGTGTCGACCGCGCTCGCCTGGAACTTCACCGTGGCCCTCGGCGGTCCGCCGGTCGAATGGGCCACGCTCCTGATCCTCAACTGCGCCTACTGGTATCTCTGGGCGCTGTTCACGCCCGCAATCGTGTGGCTGTCGCAGCATTACCGCTTCGAGCGGCAGGGCCTCATTCGCGCGGTGCTGGTCCACCTGCCGTCCGTCGCGCTGTTCTCGTTCGGCCACATCGCGGCGATGGGCGGGGTGCAGTGGTGGATCGCCGCGACGGCGGGTCGGACGTTCCCATGGTGGGAGGAAGTCCAGAGGTCCGTGCTCCAGTACATCGACTGGGAGATGATGACGTACTGGGCGATCGCCGGCCTCAGCCACGCGGTCCTCTATTACCGCGAATCGAAGGACCGGGCGGTGCGGGCGTCGCAGCTCGAAACCCGGCTCGTCGAGGCGCAGCTGCAGACGCTGCAGCAGCAGCTCCATCCGCACTTCCTGTTCAACACGCTGCACGCGGTGTCCGCGCTCATGCATCGCGACGTCGAAGCCGCCGATCGCACGCTGATGCGCCTCAGCGATCTGCTGCGGATGACGCTCGAGACCATCGGGCAGCAGGAAATCGCGCTCCACGCGGAGCTCGATTTCCTCTCGAAGTACGTGCAGATCGAACAGACGCGATTCGCCGATCGCCTGATCGTGCGCTACGACATCCAGCCCGACACCTACGACTGCCTCGTGCCCAATCTGATCCTGCAGCCGCTCGTCGAGAACGCCATCAAGCACGGCGTCGCGAAGAAGGCAGGCGCGGGGCACATCGACATCTCCGCGCGCCGCGACGGCGACAAGCTGCTGCTCGAAGTGCGCGACGACGGCGTCGGGCTGTCGGAGGATGCGCTGACGGCGCTGCAGAAGGGGATCGGCGTGTCGACGACGAGGGCGCGGCTTCAGCACCTGTTCGGCGCCGACTACCGGTTCGAGTTCCACCGCCAGGCCACCGGGCTGGCGGTCGTCGTCGCCATCCCGTGGCGGACCGCATCCGACGAGACGATGCCGGACGCCGGCCGGCCGCAGTTCGACGCGCCGCAGCCGGCGGCAGGCCTGCGGTCACTTGGAAAGATCGGCGCAATGGCGCGCCAGCACCCGTAGCGACGGGGAACACAGGCGGAGAACCATGAAAAAGATCAGAACGCTCATCGTGGACGACGAGCCGCTGGCCAGAGAGCGGCTGGCAAGCCTGCTCTCGAGTGAACAGGATATCGAGTTGATCGGCCAGTGCCGTGACGGCGAGGAGGCCATCACCGCGATCCAGGACCATACGCCCGACCTCGTGTTCCTGGACGTGCAGATGCCGCAGATGAATGGCTTCGAAGTCGTCGAGGCGGTCGGCACCGAGAAGATGCCGCTCGTCATCTTCGTCACCGCCTACGACCAGCACGCGCTGCGGGCGTTCCAGGTGCGGGCGCTCGACTACATCCTGAAGCCGTTCGACCGCGAGCGGTTCAGCGAGGCGCTCCAGCGCGCGAAGAAGCAGATCGAGCGCGAGGAAACCGGCGACCTCGGGCGCCGGCTGCTGGCGCTGGTCAAGGATCTCCGCAAGGATCAGCCGAAGACCGATCGCCTCGTCGTCAAGTCGGGCGGCCGCCTGTTCTTCCTGCGCATGGACGAGATCGACTGGATCGAGGCCGCCGGCAACTACGTGCGGCTGCACGTCGGAACGACGTCGCACCTGCTGCGCGAAACCATGAACGCGATCGAGGGACGGCTGGATCCGGAGAAGTTCTTCCGCATCCACCGCTCGCGGATCGTCAACATGGAACGCATTCAGGAGATGCAGCCGTGGCTCAACGGCGAGTACACGGTCGTGCTGCGGACCGGCACGCGCCTCACGCTCAGCCGCGGCTACCGCGAAAAGCTGCAGGATCGCCTCGGACGCGGACTCTGAGCAAGGCGCGCACGGCGCGCCTGCGAGGGAGCGGCGCGGGGCGAGGGCCCCCGCGAGCGACCGAGCCGGGTCCGGGGCGGAGCCCCGGTTAGAAAGGCTGAGCTGCATACTGATTCGTAACTTCCCACCAGAACCGTGATCGCGCAGTCGGCACGCCGTGCCGATTGCGCGGTTTTTCTCCAGTTCAGCCGCGGCAGCGCGCTTGCTAAGGGCCACCGCGTTCCCGATGTCTAATCAGCAACGAATGGCGCGGCGCGCGAGCATCCACTCGCGGCCCGCAGACGCATCCGCCGGCGCCCCCACAGTCGCGATCGTCACGGAAGATGGCGAGCTCGCGGAAACGTGCGCGCGGGCGCTCGCCGACGCCGGCTATGCGGTCCACACCGCCGCCCATTCAGGCCACGCCATGCTGGCCTGTCTGCAGGGACGGCGGACCGACGTCCTGATCTGCGAGCTGGCGACGCAAGAGGGGTCCGGCCCGTCGCTGGCGCGGCGGCTGCAGCGCTACAACCCGCAGCTCCACGCGCTCTACATCGCGAAGGAAGGCATGCTGTGTGATGCGGAGAACGTGCTGGTGCGGCCGTTCACCAGGGAAGACCTGATCGCGCGGGTCGCGCGGATTACTTCAGCCTGAACATCTCGTCGTCGACGGCCGCGTTGAATTCGACCGTCTCGAGAGTGAATTCGACCGCGAGCGTGCCGTTGCTGAACTGCTTGATCGTGAACGGCAGCCGCATGCCTTCGACAGTCTGGTAGTTCGAGAGGTCGGTCCGCACTTCCATCTTCATCCCGCCCTGTTCGAATGTATCCACGATTCGAACCTCCAGCCCGGTGTCGGCCGAGATGAAGTCCTGGGACACCTTGCCGTTCTTCCGTGTGACGCGAAGATGGTTGACCGCCTGGCCGTCGATCTTCTCCTGGCCAACCAGTTCGACCTTGTGCCCTTTCTGCCTGTAGTCCAGCAGCAGCGGATCGATGTCGGCGTCGCCGCGCGTCGCCTCGGCCTGCGGACCTGAGATCTGCTGCGCCTTGCCGAGCGTGCTGTCGAGACCCCATACGGTCGTGCCGTCGAACCCTACAGTGACGGTCCGATCGGGGAAGGTCGTTTCGCGCCGTACCTTGTTCGGGCGCTTCACCCAGATCGTCATCGGCATCTCGAGGCCTTTTCCGTCCGGGGACATGCCGGGCGCGCCGGAACGCGGCGGCACGAGGAGCTTGCCCGTCGTTTTCACCGTCTGCACGGCGCGCAGCTTCTCGATCCCACCCCGCGCTTCGATGTTCTTCGCGACGATCTCGTCGACCGATTGCGCGGAAGCGACGCTGACGCAGGCGGTTACACCGAAGGCAACGCAAACGGCTCGAGAAGAAAACATGGGGGAATTATACGGGCGGCGCGCTACGTCCTACTTGCGGACGTAGCACGTCAGCACGTGACAGCAGCACGTCGCACGTCGCACGTAGGACGTAGCACGTGGCAGGGGTTCTATACCCTGCGCCTGACCATCATGCGGTAAAGGGCGAGCAGAATAACCGCGCCCAAGATGGACATGAGCCAGCCGGCGCCCTCGTTTTCGGCGTAAAGGTTCATCGCCCGACCGGCGAACCCACCAACCAGCGCTCCTGCGATACCGAGCAGGATCGTCACGATGAATCCGCCCGGATCGCGCCCGGGCATCAACAGCTTCGCGATAATCCCGACGACGAGGCCGAACAGAATCCAAGCAAGAATTCCCATGCGTCATCCCTCCTGTGCCGAAGGCACGGATGCAAGGGGGCTACCAAGGAATGGTCCAGGGCTAGGCTCGAGCCTGCGCGCCGCGCCGCTGGCGCGGGCGCTCGTTCGTCCGGCGCGGCTGCACTCGAGCCGGCGCCGCCGCAGGAGCTGGAACCTGCTCCGAAGCGGCCGCGGCGGCGACCGGTCGCGGTTCGGATGAAGTTGCCGGAGCTTCGCTCAGCAGCGCAACCATGGGACTGGTGCCGGTGAGCAGAATGCCAATCGCGTAGTAGGCGGCAATGAGAAGGACGGGCCACAACAGGCGCGACCCTGCGGCCGCGCTGCCAAAGGCCAGCACGATCGCGACCGTGAGATCGGCGGCCGTGCCGAGCGTCCTGGCTCGCTGTGGTGGGGCAGGTGACCGTGACGTGGCAGCCCGAGCCGGCGCGGCCCCGACCGACGCCGAAACCGCCGGGTTGTCGATAGCAGTGACTTCGGTCTCGGCCGGCGCATGCTGCCGCTCGAACCGCTTCGCCACATCATCGGGATCGAGGCCGACACACTCAGCGTAAGACCGCACGAAAGCACGGCGGAAAATGCCGCCCGGCCAGCGGGAAATATCGTCCGCTTCGAGACCCTCGAGCAACCCGATGGATACTTTGGTGGTCTCGGAGATGGTTCTGAGCGCAAGGCCACGGCGCTCGCGCTCGCGCCTCAGATAGGCGCCAAGCGTGGTAGGTTCGTTCATCAGCTCCCGCGGATTGGAATTGTACGCAAGGTGCAGGGGGAGTATGCGCCAGTGTCGGGCCAAGCGCAAGCTGAACATTGCGTTACCGCCACAATAACTTGTGGAGGGACAGCGAATTCCGTCGATATGCGGCGGCCTGACGAGACCGGGACGGACGACGGGCGGTCGACCGCGTGGGTTTATAGTTGACCGGCCATGAAGCCGCCGATCGCCGTCCTCATCATCCTGGCGCTTGCATCCGCCGGACAGTCAGCCCAGCCAGCCGCCGCAACCATGGAACAACGGATTTCAGCAGTCGTTCGTGACTTTCGAGGGGTCCTGGGGGTCGCCGCCATGGACCTGCGCACGCGCGAGTGGGTCGCGGTCAACGCCGACACGAGGTTCCCGACCGCGAGCACCATCAAGGTCGCGGTCATGCTGGAAGCGCACCATCAGGCGGCTGAGGGCCGGCTGCCGATGGACGCGACGTTCACGATGAAGAACACGGACAAGGTCGGCGGGTCGGGCGTGCTGAACGGGCTCCATGAAGGCATGACGTTCACGACAGCCGACCTGATCCACCTCATGATCGTGCTCAGCGACAACACGGCCACGAACATGCTCATCGAGCGTCTCGGCACCGCCCGCGTCAACGCGCGGCTCGAGAGCTACGACATCCGCGAGGTCAAGCTCTTTCGCCCCACGTTTCGCGACGGCCGTCCCGACGTGCTGCCGGATCTCGAGCGCGAATTCGGCCTGGGGATGGCGACGCCGCGCGACATGGTGCGGCTGATGGCCCTCATCTGGGACGGCAAGGCGGTGAACCGTCAGGCCTCGGACGCGATGCTGGCGACGCTGCGCGGCCAGCAGGACCACGCAACGATTCCCCGGCTGCTGCCGCTCGGTGACGACGTGAGCGTCGGGAACAAGACCGGCATCGACGCAGAGAAACGCCCGGGCCCTGACGGCGTCAAGCGGCACGTCCGCGCCGACGTCGGCATCGTCAGCGGACCGGGCTTCGCGTATGCCGTGGCGATCTTCGCCCGTCAGATCGAGGACACGCGGTGGGGCGTGGAGAACGAGGCGCTGGTGACCGGCGGCCGAATCTCACTCCTCCTCTACGAGCACTTTTCCGGAAAACACTAGGCCTCGTCCCTTTTCGCTTCCGAGTCGCTGGCGGTTTCGCTACGCTTCGGGACGCGGATTACAGCGGTTCACGGAACGCGGATCAACGCTGATTCAGCGGTTCACGGAACGCGGATCAACACGGATTACACGGGGATTACGGAACGCGGATCAACGCGGATTCACGGGGTTTCACGGGACGCGGATCACGGGATCGCGGGATACGGGACCGGATACACGGGTTTCCCGCGAATACGGGACGCGGATCAACGCGGATTCAAGGAAATAACGGAACGCGGATCAACACGGATCTCATCGAAATCCAGAGTGTTCAGGAGTTTGCCGGGATCCGCGTGAATCCGCGTTCCGTGATTTATGGTTGATCCGCGTCGATCCGCGTCCCCTCGAATCTGTGTTGATCCGCGTGAATCCGCGTTTCGTGATTTGTAGCGATCCGCGTGAATCCGCGTTCCGTGATTTGTAGCGATCCGCGTGAACCCGCGTCTGATGATTTGTGTCGATCCGTGTCGATCCGCGTTTCGTGAGTCTTATCCGCGTGAACCCGCGTTTCGTGAATCGTATCCGCGTGAACCGGCGTCTTCGGAGGTTCTTCATGAATAGGTTGCTGACCGCGTCCCTGCTCGCCTTGTGTGTCCTTCTCGAAACCGGACCCGCGTTTCGCGCGCAGGAGAAGCAGGACGAGCCTGCCGACAAGAAAGAAAAGAAGGATCTGCCGCTCGAAGGCGACCGCACGATCGCGTTCGACACAGCCGAGGGATCGTGGATCTCGCTCGACGTGGCGCCCGACGGCCGCAGCATCCTGTTCGAGTTGATCGGCGACCTCTACACGGTGCCGATCGCCGGCGGGCAGGCCACTCGTGTGACCTCGGGCATGATGTTCGATTCGCAACCGCGCTACTCGCCCGACGGGTCGAAGATCGTTTTCCTGTCCGACCGGAGCGGTGACGAGAACATCTGGATCGCCAAGCCGGACGGCACCGACGCCCGGCCGCTCACAAAGGGCAAGAACACGCGCTACTGGTCGCCCGAGTGGACCCCGGACGGCCAATACGTCATCGTGTCGCGCTCCTCCGGCGGCACCCAGGGCACGCAGTTGTGGCTGTATCACGTCGACGGCGGCAGCGGCGTCAATTTGACCGGCAGCGAAGAGCGGCGGCAGCTCAATCCGCTCGGCGCCGCGTTCGGCAAGGACGATCGCTTCGTCTACTACACCGAACGGACGGCCGCCGGCAGCGTGTACAACCAGATGACGTTCCGCTGGCAGCTCGGTATGTACGACCGGCAGACCGGCGAGCACTTCCGCATGAGCGACGAGCTCGGGAGCGCGATGCGGCCCGTGCTCTCGCCCGATGGGCGCTGGCTGGTCTACGCGACCAGGTGGGATGCTCAGACCGGACTGCGCGTCCGCGATCTGAAGAGCGGCGACGACTCGTGGCTGATCTATCCGGTGACACGCGACGATCAGGAGTCGGCGTCCACGCGCGACCTCATGCCCGGTTCGTCGTTCACACCTGATTCGAAAGCACTGATCACGTCGTTCGACGGAAGCCTCTGGCGCGTCGAGGTGCCGTCCGGCGAAGCCACCGCCATCCCGTTCACCGCGAAGGTCGAGCAGAAAATCGGACCGAAGGTCCAGTTCGAGTACCCGGTGGTCGAAGGCACGGTGCGCGCGCAGCAGATCCGCTATCCGCAGCTCTCGCCCGACGGCAATAAGCTTGCCTTCACGGCGCTCGATCGCCTCTGGGTGATGGATTATCCAGGCGGCAAGCCGCGGCGCGTCAGCACATCGGATGTTGGCGAACATCAGCCGTCGTGGTCGCCCGACGGGCGCTTCATCACCTACGTCACGTGGTCCGACCTCGAAGGCGGACACGTCTATCGAGTGGCCGGCGACAACGGCATCCCGCAGAAGCTGTCGCAAATCTCTTCGTTCTATTCAGATCCGGTCTACTCACCCGACGGTCAGCGGATCGTCGTCGTTCGCGGGCCGCGCGGTGAGCGGCAGGAGGACTTCTCGCCGTCGGGCCGCGGCGGCCAGGCAATGGACATCGTCTGGCTTCCGGCGGGCGGCGGCGAGACGACGTCGATCACGCCGTTCCGGGGTGAGGGACGTCCACACTTCGCGAAGGATCCGAATCGCATCTACGCATGGGAAGGCAGCCGTGGGCTCGTGTCGTTCCGCTGGGACGGCACCGATCGCAAGACCCACGTCAAGGTCACCGGCTACAAGAATCCAAACGCGGAACAGGCGAGCAATGCGTCCGAGGTTCTGATGGGGCCTGACGGCGAACACGCGCTCGCCGAGGCGCAGCATCACGTCTACATGATCACGGTGCCGGTCAAGGGAGGCGAGGCGCCGACGGTTGCGCTCGCCAGCCCCGACAGCGCGGCCGTGCCGGTTCGAAAGCTGACCATGGTGGGCGGAGAGTTTCTCGCCTGGGCCGAGGGCGGCAAGACGGTCACGTTTGCGCTCGGACGGACCCTGTTCCGCTACGACCTCGCGGCCGGCAAGGCCGCCGAAGACGCCGAAAAGCAGAAGGCTGCCAAGGATTCGGCCGCGTCCGCCGAAAAGGAAAAGCCGGAAGCGAAACCCGGCGCCGAAACCCCGCGAAAGAAGCCGGCCTACGAACCCACCGCCACCGAAGTCGTCGTCGAGGCGCCGCGCGCCAAGCCGACCGGCACGGTCCTTCTCCGCGGCGCACGCATCGTGACGATGAACGGCACCGAGGTGATTGAAACGGGCGACATCCTCGTCAAGGACAACCGCATCGAGGAAATCGGGCCGCGCGGAAAGGTCAGTGCGCCATCGGGCACGCGGACGATCGACGTCACCGGCAAGACGATCATGCCGGGGCTGGTCGACGTCCACGCCCACATCTGGCCGTCATGGGTCATCCACAAGACGCAGATCTGGGAATACCTGGCCAATCTCGCCTACGGCGTGACGACGACGCGCGATCCGCAGACGGCGACGACCGACGTGCTCTCTTACCGCGACATGGTGGAGACGGGTCAGATGCTCGGCCCGCGCGTCTTCGGCACCGGACCGGGCGTCTTTTCCCAGGACAACGTCCAGAGCCTCGACGAGGCCCGCGACGTGCTGAAGCGCTACAGCCAGTACTGGGACACGCACACGATCAAGCAGTACATGGCCGGCAACCGCCAGCAGCGGCAGTGGATCATCATGGCGGCGCGCGAGCAGAAGCTGATGCCAACACTCGAAGGCGGGTTGGACCTGAAGCTCAATCTCACGCAGATCCTCGACGGGTATGCGGGGCTCGAACACACGCTGCCGATCATGCCGCTCTACAAAGACGTCGTGCAGCTGGTCGCGCAGTCCGGGATCGTCTACACGCCGACATTGCTCGTGCAGTACGGCGGGCCGTGGGCGGAGAACTTCTTCTACGAATCGACCGACGTGCACGGCGACAAGAAGATGCGCCGGTTCACGCCGCATCGCGATCTCGACGAATCGGTGCTGCGTCGTCCGTGGTTCCACGAGCAGGAGTACTCGTTCCCGCTCGCGGCCAAGGTGCTGGCCGATATCGTCGCCGCCGGCGGCAAGGTCGGGCTCGGCGGCCACGGTCAGCGCCAGGGCATCCAGTGCCACTGGGAGCTGTGGGCCATCGCGTCAGGCGGCATGCCGACTCACGAGGTCCTCAAGGTCGGGACGATCTACGGCGCCGAAGCGATCGGCATGGCGAAGGATCTCGGTTCGCTGCAGAAAGGAAAACTTGCCGACCTGATCGTGCTCGATCGCAATCCGCTCGAGAACATCAGGAACACCAACTCGGTCCGCTATGTGATGAAGAACGGCGAGTTGTACGACGCGGACACGCTCGATCAGGTCTGGCCGCAGCAGAAGAAGCTGCCGCGGCAGTACTGGTGGGATCTCGAGCCGACGATGCGGAAGACCGCGCCGGTGCGGCCGAGCATCACGCCGCCCAACGGTTCTGGAAAATAGGCGGGAGCTCGGAGCTCTGGAGCTCGGGGTTCGAAAACATGTTTTCGTTCCTGCAACGCGATCTTCCAGCGGTGGGCCGGGTGCTGTATCGGGGCGGCATTCCGCCATCGCTGGATTCACTTGCCGCTCTGCACGACGGCGTCACCACGCGTCAGACGAAGACGGCGGATGGCCAGCTCTGGGCTGTCGAAGCGACGCATCCGCGCTGGGGCACCGCCGACATCGTCTGTGAACGGCAGCCGGCGCCGCTGCCCGAGGTCATCGTCGACGTCAGCCTCGGCCTGACTGACGCCGAAAAGGCCACCGCGAAGCTCGGTCAAGCCACGATCGCCGTTCGCGTGAAGAGCCGGCAGAAGCAAGTGCTGAAAGATCGCAAGGCGCTGCTGTTCTGGCTGCGGGCCCTCATGGAGCCCGACGGCGCGATTGCGATCGACGGGACGTCCACGCTCCTGTGGTCGCGCGCGATGCTGGACGACGAGCTGGCGCATGATGCCGACCTCGACGTCGAGGCCTTGTTCGCGATGCACGCCGTGCAGGATCCTGACAACCCCGGCCGTGTCAGGTGGCTGCACACGCACGGCCTCGCAGAGCTCGGCGCCTTCGACATGGACGTGCTCGAACCTTCCTCGATGTTCGTCGCCAACTGCAGCGATCCGATGCGCGCGGCGGCGTTCGCCGCGCTCGAGGGCGCGATTCAACCCGATACCGCAAGCTTTCCGCTCGCCTTTCCCGGCGGCGACGTCCGCTTCGTACCGGTCGATCGATTTCACGCGGAGGCAGGGGAGGTCCATCAGCGGCTGCGCGATCCGGACGAGGCGCACTCGGGGCGACGCGCCGTGCTGTGCGATCCGGTCGGCGGCATCCTCACGCGCTGGTTGCGTTCGAAGCCTGTGCCGTCGCGTTTCGCCGCGAGTGTGAGCGACGGACCAATTGTCACGCCGTTTTCGACGGTCGCGACGGCGCTGATGGCCGAGCGGGCCCGCAAGACCCTCGACGTCTTCCGGCGCCTGGGTGAGGAGTTCGCCGAGCTGAACCTGCCGCAGATCGTCAAACTGGCGTACGACGTCGACAACGCTACGGCGGGGGAGCGCGAGCACTTGTGGTTCGAGGTGCACCGCGTCCTGAACGGCGCCGTCGATGCGACGCTCGCAAGCGAGCCCTTTAATGTGTCGGCTCTGAAAGCCGGTCAGCGTGGCGAGTACGATATCGAACGCATGAGCGATTGGACGATCCTCTCGCCCGAAGGCCAGATGTCGCCGCGCAATTACAGCGCGGCGCGCAGGCTGCGCGAGAACTACGAGATGTGGAAATCGCGCCTGCGGGACGCTACTGGGCCAGCTTCCGATCCAGCTCCTCGCGGTTGAGCCAGCTATCTGACGAATATGCGGGCTTCTGCAACGTTCCCGGCACCGTCCCGGGCTGTGATGGTGTGAGTGCCGGGGGCGAGCGGCCACATGACGGCCGCGTCGGACTGCGAGGAACCGAGGGCTACGCCATTCACGAGCCAGTCTATCCGGCCCGGGCGCGCGGACGTTACCCGCAGCGGGAGCGTCTGAAAGTCGCGGCGCAGGGTGGGATCGATGAGGTAGGTCGCGCCGGTTGGCGGGTTGACGATCTCGAGGCCGCGGCTCGCCTTCACGTCCGCCCGTCAGCTGAGCGGCGACGGCGTGGTTGGGCCGCTCCGGCCGCCGCGTCGAACGCGCCGACACCTCCAGAAGCCCCTGCCCCGCGGCCCACTGGCGATATTCCTGCGGCCAGACGACGAGGAGACCCTCATCGCTCAGATGGTGCCAGCTGCACGGCGCCTGCTCTTCGGGCACCAGCCATTCGAACTGACGCGAGGGGCACCATGCGTTGGCCGTCATTCCGGACAGCGAGCAGACACGCCGCTGCTCGAGTCCGTCGGGTCGCGGAACGATCGCCTTGTCGCCCGGGAGGTGGTCGGTGCCGGCGGTGCGGCGGGTGGCGGCAAGCATGACGGCATGAAAGATCGGACCGGCGCCGGTGACGCCGGTCGAATCACGCAGCGGCTTTCGATCGAAGTTGCCGACCCAGACGCCGACGGTCACGTCGCGCGTGTAGCCGATCGTCCAGTTATCGTGGTACGCCTGCGAGGTTCCGGTTTTGACCGCAACCGGAAACGGGAACTCGAGATTTCCACCGCGGCCGAAGATGTACTCGCGCGCGTCGGGGTCGGCGAGGATGTCGGTCACCCAGAACGCAGCCAGCGGCGAGACGAGTTGACGGCGCGGCCGCCCCGGATCGTCAGCATCCGTCCCCCGCGTCCACACCGGCTGAACCCATTCGCCGCCGCGCGCAAACGCGCTGTAGGCGGCGACCAGCTGGTCGAGCGGCACTTCCGCGTTGCCAAGGGTGAGCCCGAGCCCGTAGTACGAGGCGTTGTGCTCGAACGTGGTGAACCCTGCCCGGGAGAGGAATCGGAGCAGCCCGGAAACGCCGACGTGGGACGCCAGCGCGACCGCCGGGACGTTTTCGGATCCTGCGAGAGCGCGCCGCGCGAGCAGCGGTCCGCGATATCGGCCGTCATAGTTGCGCGGGCTGTAGACGACCCCCTGCTCGCCGGTCGGGAAGTGAGAGGGAATGTCGGGCAGCACCGTCGCGGGCGTGGCGCCCTGCTCGAACGCAAGGGCGTAGGTGAACGGCTTCAGCGTCGATCCAGGCTGACGGGGTGTTCGAACGCCGTCGATCGATCCGCCGTGCGCTGCGTCGAGAAAATCACCCGATCCTTCCCAGGCGAGCCACTCGCCGCGCACGTTGTCCAGCACAACGACGGCGACGTTCGATGCGCCGTGCCGTGTCAGCGACGCGCGATGGCTCCTGATGATCCCGGCGATGTCCGCCTGCAGCGCCGCGTCGATGGTCGTGTCGATTCGAGCCGGCCGGCGGTCGCCGGTGGACGCGAGGACCATTTCGACGAAATGCGGCGCCAGGAACGGGCTGGCCTCGCGGGCGAGCGAGAGCTGCTCGTCACGCGCGACGGCGGCGTCGTGGCTGCTCAACAGGCCGGCTGCCTCCATTCTTCGCAGCACGACGCGCTGCCTGGAGATCGCCTGCTCGCGCGCGCGATACGGATTGAATCTCGACGGACGCTGCGGAAGCCCTGCCAGGAATGCGGCCTGCGCCGGGGTCAGCATCCCGGCGTCGGTGCCGAAGTACGCGCGGCTCGCGCGCTCGGCGCCGACGATCTGGTTGCCGTAGGCCGCCAGGTTCAGATACATCGCGAGGATCTCGCGCTTCGCGAACCGATGTTCGAGACGAAGCGCAAGCACCGCCTCGCGGCCCTTTTCGACGAGGCCGCGCTGCCGCCCAGGACGCACGCGGCTGATCAGCAGCTTCGCGACCTGCTGCGTGATGGTGGAACCGCCCTCGACGATCTGCCGCTCCGCGAGGTTCTGCCTGAGCGCCCTGGCGATGGCCATCGGATCGATTCCGTAGTGCGACCAGAACCGCCGGTCCTCGGCGGCAACCGTCGCCGCAACGAGCGCCGGCGGCAGCTCCGATTCGCCGATCAAAACACTACGCGTACCGCTGCCAGACAGCGCTTCGTACAACGGCACACCGCGCCGATCGACGACGACTGTCGATGTGCTGCCGGACAGATCGAGAAGCGCCGGATCGATCGGCCCGAACCGGATCCAGGCGAACCCGGCGATGCAGAGTGCGACCGCGCACGTAACACGTTTCGCACGCAGCACGTGACAAGCCGCACGCAGCACGTCGCACGCCGCACGTCGCACGCGTCTCATTTTCGTACTTCAATCATCGCCGTGCCAGTCCGCCCGAAGACTTCCGGCTCGTACATCTCCTCGGCGCGCGAGGGCGCCGTCCGGAACGTTCCGGCCGTCGTGGCGCGGACGATGTAGGTGAACTCGTGTGAGCCTTCGCTCAGCCGCGTCGCGAAGAGCAGGACGCGATCGTCGTGCCGCTCGACATGATCGAATCCACCCCGGCGCCACCACGCCGACCAGTCCTGCTCGACCTCACCCTGATCGTCCTGCGACGCGCGCAGCGTGGCCGCCGTGCTGGCGAACCAGGATTCCACCGGTTCGAACCCCGCCGGCAGCGGATCGGTCACGGCGACGTACCGCCGCTCCTTCGTGAGGTCCAGTTTGAGCGTGACGCGAACCAGATCGCCGGCCTTGAAGCTCGTCGCGGGAGGCGCCGCGCGATCTTCGACGTACGGGGAGTAGCTGCGCTCGATGCGGAAGCCGTTGTCGAGGCCGTCCTGGAACAGCTGATCCGCCGCATAACGCAGCCGCGCGGTGTAGAACAGCGTCCCCGCGCCTTCGCGCGTGAACGTGAGCGGCTGCGCGGCCGGGGATGACGCCATGGCCGCGAGCTGGTTCATCGCCGTCTGTTTCGAGACGCTTTCGGTCGATCGGCCCCGGAACTCCTGCCGCATCAGCTCCTGATCGCCCAGCGCGACGACCGCGGTGAAGTCCGGGACAACGCTTTCGTGCTTGCGGTAGTACGCGACGAGCGATTCCATCGCGTGCGCGTTCTCCTGCGTATTGCCCCAGCGCCCGTTCTTTCGCACCGACATCATCCAGCGGACCATCTGCCTGATCGGCGCATCCGTAACGTCGCCGTGCACCAGCGATCGAAGCACGATCGCGGTGGACCTGACGTTCGAGTTCCAGAACCACAGTAGGTACGGATCGCTCAGCTCCTCGACGTGCGCGCTGCCGCCTTCGGGCAGGATCGCGTTCATCATGCGGCGGCGGAGATCGGCAAGTCGCGCGTTCGTCTCGGCGGAGGCGGGACCGCGCCGCGCCATCAGCGCATCATGGAGATACGCCAGCGCGAACACCGGCATCCGCTCGCGGTAGCCGTAGAGGCGATTGAGGTTCGAGTCCTGGGTACGGCCGCCTTCGACGAGCACCTTCACCGCGAATGCCTGCCACGCGGTGTAGGACGGCCACCAGCCCTCGTTCGCAGGCTGCGGCGCCGCGAGCGCGCGTTCGAGGTAGCTATACGCGCGGTCGCGCACGCCAGGATCCACGGAGTACTTGAGATCGGTGGCACGCTTGAAGACGTTGAGGATGTACGCGGTGAGGTACGGCGACACCGTACGGCAGGCGCCCGGCCAGTACGCAAACCCGCCGCTCGGACACTGATACAACTCGAGCTCCTTCAGCGTCTGCTGAACGGCTGGGCGAATCTTCGCCGTGTCGATGCCAGGCAAGCGAGAACGCATCGCCGAGATCGGCCGCCAGCAGCATCGCGAGCGCGCGGGATGCGCGCTGCTCCGCGCAACCGTACGGATACTCGACCAGGTACCGCGCGCCTTCACCGAGCCCGACCATCGCCGTCGACGACATCTCCACGTGAAGGCCGCCGAAGCCCGGCACGACATCCTTCGGGAGCGCCAGCTTTTCAATCGCCTTCGTGTCGGCAGCTTCACCGTAGGCCGCGACGGTTTCGGGCGACACCAGGACCTCCACCGGGATGACGTCCTCGAACGCGTCGGTCTCGTTCGCCAGCTTGACCGTCATCTGAACGCGCGCGCGGCCGATCTTCTTCCCGATGGCGTCGAACCTCGCCTCACTCGATCCGTTCGCGGCCATCCGCAGCGCTTGCTGCGTCCCGCCGGGAAAATCGAGGACATCCGGATCGAGGCTCTTGATCGTGACCGCGGCCTCGCCGGCGGACGCGAGCTGACTCGTCACGACCGCACCGAAGTGCGCCCGATCGCCGACGGCGAGGAATCGCGGAAACGTCGGCTTCAGCGTCAGCGGCTTGTTGATGCGGACTTCGGCGGCGGCCGAACCGAACCGCGAGTCGCGATCGGCGGCAACCGCCATGATGCGATACGTCGTGAGCGATTCGGGGAGCTTGACGTCGACCTTCGCGGCGCCGTTCGCGTCGGTGATCACCGAGCCGAGCCAGAACGCGAGGACGCGGAAGTCCTTGCGCAGCGTGCCCGCGCCGGCTGTCGCCGCCGCCGCCGCCCCCCTCGCTGTCCCCCTTCGGCGTCAGCACGCGGCGGCTCACGATCCGCTGACGGCTGTCCGCGGTCAGGACCTGCAGCGACTTGTCGACGTAGACGGATTTGAGAACGTCCGGCGTCTGATACGCGGTAAGCGACAGCACGCCGTAGTCCACCGCCCAGAGCGTCACCTCGCTGCGGGTGCCACGGCCGGCCCGATCTTTCACCGACAGCACGACGTTCGCGGTGTTCGCCGGCCGGTACTCTTCCTTGTTCGCCTTGATGGTGACGCCAAGGCGCTTCGACGCATCCTCGACCTGCAGCTCGACGTAGCCGAGCCGGAACGCCGGCTTGCCGGGATCGCTGGTGTCCTCGATCGCGTAAGGGCCGCCGGTCGGCGAGGCGCCGGCGGGCGCGGCCGCCTGCGAGCGGCCTTTGATCAGCAGCACCGAGACGAACACGTTGGGAATGTCGGACTCGGTAATCGGAATCGTGATCGATTCCTGGGTCGATGTCAGCGTGAACTGCCGGTGCGAACGGATTCCCTCCCGCTCCGTCGTCACGAGCGCCGTCGCCTGCTCCCACGGCGACTGGATCATGATCCTCGCCGTTTCTCCGGGTCGATAGGTTTTCTTTTCCGGAACGAGCTCGATGCGATTGTGATCGAATCGTGCCCACGCCGTGTAGCCGTCTCCCAAGGCATAGAACGACGTCCGCGTGACCGCGAAACGGCCGTCCTTTTCGCGCGCGGTGGCGTCGAGCAGGAAGTAGCCACCGTTCGGAATCGGGATCTCGAGCGGCGCCGCGTCGGCTGCGGTCGTCACCGTCCAGGTCCCGGCCGGTATCTCCTTGCGTTCAGTGTCCCAGGTGTAGAAACCGTTGCCTTCGGCGCGCCTGACGCTCAGCCACTGGACCTGCGTCAACGTCACGGTGACCGGAACGTTCGGCACCGATGCGCCGCCGGGCGTCACCGCCACGATTGCCGTCTTCAAGCCGTTCTTCTGCTCGACGAAGTAGGGCGGACGCCGGATGCCGATGTACCACGGCGCGGGGTGCACGGTGAAGCTCGCGCGATTCGCGATGTGCTGGCGAGAAACGTCCTCGACGTCTCCCTCGAAGGTGTACGAGTAGGGCACCCCCGCATCGAGCTTCGTCGGCAGCGTCAGCTCGCTCTGCCCTGATGCCTCGAGCTTGCCTTGATCGCGCCGGATCTCTCCCTGCTCCTCCGAACCTTGCTCGCGCCATCCCACGAAGATCCAGCGATCGTCGGGAAACGCCTCGACCACCGCGCCAGGCGCCGAGCCAAGCGGGTATTCGTGAACGTCCAGTTCAACGGCCGCGCACCCATCGACGCGCCAAACAGGTACCGCGCGGACACGACCCCTTTCAGCGGATCGCCCGCCATCGCGGACTCGCCGTTGAGCGTTACGTCGACGCGGAAATCCGGACGTCGATATGCGGCGACGAGAAACGACCCGCCGACCCGCTTCGTGTAGGGCACGTAGCTGTCCGCTGCAGGACCGGGTGTCTCGCCAGGCCGCAGCGCTTCAGCCGGCCGCGGTTTGGGCCGATCGCTTTGGAGAACGGCCTGAACCGAGTAGTTCCCAAGCGCCCCTTCGGCTGGAAGCGTGACTTTCCACTCGGCGCTGCTCCACGCGTTGATCTTGATCGTGCGCTCGTCGACCGCGCGATCCTGGCTGTCGCGAAGCGTCACGAACACCGCCGTTCCTTCCGGCAGGAGGCGGATACCGTCGCGCGTGTTGTGGCGCAGAATCGCCTTGAGCGTCACCTCTTCGCCGAGTCGATACACGCCGCGATCGCTGAACACCGTCCCTCTGAGCAGCGGGGACGCCTCCGCGAGATTGAACGGCATCCCGAAGTCCCACGGCATCACCCCTTCGTTCCAGTCGCTGCCGACGTAGGCGACGTCGCCGTCCTTTTCGGCGGAGACGATGAACGCGAACTTGTACCATTCGTCCTCTTTGCGCAGCGGCGTGTCCGGGGCGATCGCGATGCCGTCGGCGCCGGTCGTTCCGCTCCAGTGGATCTGGTTGTCGAGCCGGACGATCGAGACGCGCGCGCCGGCGACGGGCTTGCCGTCATCCAGGCGCGTGACGAAGATCAGCGTGTTGTGCGGGCTGTCCTTGACGGTGATGCCGAGGTTCGTGACCTGGATCATCGACGCGCGCACGCGATCCTTGCGGAACGGCGCACGGTCGATCGGCTCGCCCTCACGCACAGCGGCCCAGACGATCCCGGTCGGACGTCCGCCGAGCGCGGTCTTGAGATCCAGCCCGTGCGATTCGATGCGATCGGCGGCGCCGCCGAGACGCCGCTCCAGGCCCTCTCCTCCGGGCGTCTGGTTGGGGTTCTGCTGCAGCGACACGAGCGCCGGCATCAAATCGCGAAGCGCGACCGCTGACGCCCATTGCCGGACGTTCCGAAAGTTGCGCGCGTAGAACGGCAGCACGGGCCCGCCGCTCTGTTCCCACACGCCATGCCCGTCGCCGAAGCTGACGAACGGCCGCTGGTGCCAGTTCTCCACTTCGCCGACCCACGTATAGCCGAGGATCTGGCCGTCAATCGCGCGCAGGTTCTGATCGACGGTTACCTGGAAGGTGCGGGCCGGCGGCTGGCCGGGAAAACCCGCGTCCTCGATCGTCAGGTGCGTGCCTTCGTCCATTGCGTACTCGCCGCGAGGCCGCGGTGTGGCCGGCTTCGCCACCGGCTTCGGCGTGCCAGCGACGGTGATGTCGGTTACCCGCACGGCCCCGGCGAAGTCGGTCACCTTGACCGCCTGGCGCAGCTCGATCGGGTTGTTGTAGTCCGGATCGCACCGCGCGCGGCACTGAAAGTCGTTGACGAAGAACGCCGGCTCGACCTCGACGATGAAGGTCTGCGGAACGCCGGCCACTTCGTCGCCAGCCGGCGACGGCAGTTGCTCGTTCAGGAGCAGCTTCACCCAGCTCTCCGACGGAACCGGCGTGGTGCTCTCGAGCGCGACGAGATCAGGCCCCGGCGGGTGCGCCTTGCGATCCCAGTCGTTGGTCAGGCGGAACGTCACGGGAGATGCCGCGGACGCCGCGACGCGTGTGGCGCGCACCTTCGCCTCGAAGCGGCCGACCGCGGCCGGATCGATGGCGGTCAGCCGGGTGGCCGCTTCCTTCGACAGCGCCGGCACGGACCACTCGTGCGGCTCGAACGTCGCGTTCAGATGCGTCAGCACGTCCTGCGGCCGCACGCGCTGGTTGAACCGCATCAGCACGACGATCGGCGCGTCCGCCTTGCCGCCCCGGCGGTACCAATGTGTCTGGAGCAGCTTCGTCGTCGGCGTCGTGAAGTCGAACGTGAACGGCGTCGCCAGCCGGCGGCCGCTGACCGCGATCGCGGTGGTTTCGACCGTCACCTCGTAGCGCGTCGCGAACGGCAGCGGTCGTTTCGGGTCGGGCGTGAAGATCAGAATCGTGCTGCCGGACCATCGGAAGCCGCCGGCCATTGCGGGACGGATGGTCACGAACGGCGCGCGGATCTCCGCCGGAATCCGCCCGAGCTCCACCATCGGTTCGGAGAACACGATGCGGATCTCGTTGGCTTCCGCGAGGTTCGCGACTTCGCCAGTCGGAGCGGCGCTGACGATCGTCAACCGGCGCGCGGGCGCCGGCTGCGCCAACGAAACCGCTGGAGAGACACCGAGCAGAGCAAGCACAGTCGCAAGGCGAAGATATGCGTGTTTCATAAAGAGTTGTGGCGTGGCGGGGGTGAGGCGGAAAACTCGGACGAACTGAAACGGCAGCGGCATGCGCATCGCCGGGCCGCAGGTTACCCGGCGCATTTAGTTAGACACCGCCCGGCAGGCGCCGGCTACGCGGTCGCGCGGCGGCGAGCCGACAGGGTGAACAGCGCCGGTATGCGTTGGCGAAGCGCAATCGTCAGCCGGACTCCGGGGGTAACACCCAGGATGACCGTGCTGAGCCCATAGTAGAGCACAGCCACCACGCCGACAGAAGCCGAGAAACCCATGGCGAACGCCAGGTTGACCAGCGCTGACAGGCTCAGCGTACAGGCGATGTCGATGGCGGCCGCGACAGTTCGTGGCGTGAACTTCGCGCGGGCAAGCGCGTTGCGCTCCCGCGCGGTCGGAATCGCCCGCCGATCGCCTTCTTCAGGAACTGCTCCCGTTTCCGAGTACTCGAGGCTGTGGCCGATCAGCTGCGCCTGCGCCTGAATCAACCGGCTGACTCGACGGTCGCCGATTGGGAACAGCCGGCAGAACTCGTTCAGCACCTCGTCTTCGTCCAGGCCGATCGCTCTCGCATAGTCGCGCACGAACGCCCGGGCGAAGATGCCGGACGGCCAGCGGCTGAAGTCGTTTCGTTCGAGGCCGTCCCAGAGGTCGGCGCTGACCTTGGTCACCGAGGCGATGGTTTCCAGGGAGATGTTGCGGCGTTCGCGCTCGCTTCGCAGCCTTGGGCCAAACGTATCCCGTTCTGACATGGTGGGTTTGCCAGAGGCCGAAGCAATTGCTACGCCGATGGGATCGCGCCGATTTCAGCGGTGCCAGGCTGGTTTTCTGGTAGCCCACTGCCACAACCGTAATCGAAGATGCAAAATGAGACACAAGTAAGATGGTGGCGTGCCGGCCTACTGTCTCGACGTGCACGCCACCTGGCGCTGCCGCCATGAGGGCGCCTGCTGCAACGCGGGGTGGTCGATACCCATCGAAGGGCCGGCGTTCGAGGCGGTAGCCCTGCACGTCAGCGGTCGGCAGGCTGCGGAACGTTACTTCGTCACCGGCACGCCGATGCCGGAAGGCGCGGCGGCAATACTGGCGACGGCACCCGGCGGCGCGTGCGTCTTCCACGACGGACGCCTCTGCGAAATCCACCGGGACCTCGGGCCGTCGGCGATGCCGGTGGCGTGCCAGCAGTTTCCGCGCATCGCGCTGCGCGATCGCCGCGGCACGTTCGTGACGTTGTCGCACTTCTGCCCCACCGCCGCTCGCCTGCTGCTCGAGGCTTCCGGCAGTCTCGACATCGTGCCGACGCCGGTGTCTCTCGTCGCCTCGAGCGATACGCTCGAGGGACTCGACGCGATCGGCGAACTGCCGCCGCTCCTTCGGCCGGGTTTGCTCACGGACCTCGACGCTTATGCAGAGTGGGAAGCGCTCTGCCTGCGCGTGCTCGCGTCGAGCAGCCATTCAGCCGAACAAGCGCTCGATCGGATCGAAGCGGCGACCCGCCGGATCATGGAGTGGCGCCCTGACGATGGGCTGTTCTCCGATGCTGTGAGGGACGCCTTTGCAACGGACGCCGGCCCGGCGGTGCCGGCCATCTGGAGCGCGGCTGACGATCGCGAACGCTTCGAGCTGGCGCGAGCCGCGGTTCCCAAGGGGCTGCAGGCGCCGCGCGCGCCCGAGGAGCTTGAAGCACAATGGAGAGCCGCGTCGGAAGGGTGGACGGAGTTCGCCCGCGCGGCGAGAAGATTCGTGGCCGCGCATCTGTTCGGCACCTGGGTCGCCTATCAGGGCAGCAGTCTCCTGACGATCGTGCGCGTCTTGAAGATCGGGCTGTCCGTTCTTCGAGTGGAAGCGGCGCGCCGGTCGGCTGGCACGACTCGCGAGGCGCCGGAGAGGCGCTTCATCGAAGCAGTCCGCGCCGCTGATCTGCTGCTCGTCCACCTGGCCGACACACCCGCGCTCGTGCGCGCGATCGAGACAAATGAAAACATCCGCTTTAGAACGATTCCTTCGCTACGTCACCATCGACACACGCTCGGATGAACGTTCGACGTCCGTGCCGAGCACGCCGGGTCAGCTGATCATGATGCGCGTGCTCGCCGAGGAGTTGCTGGCGCTCGGCGCGGCCGACGCGGCAGTCGATACGCACGGGTACGTGATGGCCACGATTCCAGCGACCCCTGGTTACGAGCAGACGCCGGTAATCGGCTTCGTGGCCCACGTCGATACGTCGCCGGAGATGCCGGGACAGGACGTTCGTCCCCTCGTCCATGCGAACTACGACGGCAGCGACATCGTCCTGCCCGACGATCCCTCGGCGGTCCTCCGGGCGGCGGACGAACCAGCGCTCGCCGGGCAGCTCGGCAACGACATCGTGACCGCGTCGGGCACCACGCTGCTCGGCGCCGACGACAAGGCTGGTGTCGCGGAGATCATGGCGGCGGCCGAATACCTGTTCGCGAATCGTGAGATACCGCATGGCGCGATCCGGGTCGCGTTCACGCCAGACGAGGAGATCGGCCGTGGCGCCGACCACTTCGACGTCGCGAAATTCGGCGCGGTGTGCGCCTACACCCTCGACGGCGGCGGGCGCGGAGACCTGGAGTACGAGAGCTTCTCGGCGGACGCGATGACCGTGACGTTTCACGGGTTCAACACGCATCCGGGCTACGCGAAGGATCGCATGGTGAACGCGATCAAGCTCGCCGCCGACTTCATCACGCGGCTGCCGGCGGACGGTCTGTCACCGGAGACGACCGACGGATACGAGGGCTACGTCCATCCCTACGTCATCGACGCCTCCGTCGAGCGCACGTCGGTGAAAGTGCTGATTCGCGACTTTGCCTCGTCCGGCTTGCGGCAGAAGGAAGCGCTCGTCGAACGCCTCGCGCGCGACGTCGTCGCCGACGTTCCCCGCGCGCGTGTAGAAGTGCTGATCGAGCAGTCTTACCGGAACATGCGTGAGGTGCTCGACGCGCACCCCGAGGTCGTCGAGCGGGCGCGCGAGGCGATGCGCCGGCTGGGGATTCAACCGATCGAGCGCGCGATCCGCGGCGGCACCGACGGATCGCGCCTGTCGTTCATGGGACTGCCGACGCCGAACCTCTTCGCCGGCGAACACAATTTCCACTCGCGGCTCGAGTGGGTATCCGCCCAGGACATGGACAAGGCGGTCGAAGTGATCGTCGAGCTGTGCAAGGTGTGGGCGGAGAAATAACTGCACGAAACAACGCCCGAGAGTTCCAAACGCGGTGCTGCATCGGCCGAACCTGCGCCGCCGTGCCGCGGCCGCCAGGTGCTCATCCGTGAACTTGATCCTGACGTTGTGCTCTACAGGAATTGAAACGTGGTCAGCCTCCCGGACGGCGGAGATGTCGGGACGCCGCGCGATGCGGCCAGCGCGGGGCGTCAGTTCGAAAAATGCACCGGAGGCGCTCCGATCCGCGAAGGCGCTGATTCGCCGCGGCTCTGCGGAACACCCGTCTGCCCAACCGATTGGGCGCCGGCTTGCGGATTACCCGAGCCGGAGCGGCGATCGTCAGGCAATCGCCGGAGGTGTATTTTTCCGCGCGTAGGCCGAGGCGCGGCGGCCCGACATGCTCCGCCGGCCCGACTCCGCTGGCCACCCGCCATCTTTTTGATCGTCGGGCGCTACGCCTACTGCAGCGTGAAGTTCACGGTCACCGTCATGATGACGGGCACCGCGCGCCATTCAGCAGCGTCGGCACGAACTCCCACTGCAGGACGGCGTCAACGGCCGCCTCATCCAGCATCGGTATCGACCGCAGCACCTTCGCGTCCATCACCCTTCCCGATGCATCGATCGTCGTCTCGAGAATGACGACGCCCTGGACCCTGGCCCGCATCGCGTCTGGCGGATACAGGGGACGGGCGTCACGGACTTTTGCCGGCGGCTTGATGTTCCCGCCGACGCGGACGGGTGCACCCGGAGGCGGGGGATCTCCGCCCAGTGGCGGCGGAGGCGGAGGCGGAGCAATCCCGGCGCCGACCCCGCGCGTGGTCGCGCGGGCCTTGTTCAATTCCATCGCACGGTTGCGCAGCGTATCGGCTTCGGAAATCAACTGCGCGCGTCGCGCGGCATCGGTCTCGTTCGCGGCCTGATGCCGCAGCAGGATGTTCTTGTAGACCATCGCGTCGACGAAATCCGGGTTGTACGTCAGAGCGCGGTCCTCGGCGGCGATTCCCGCCCGAATGTAGGTCGCTTTCTCTGTCGGGCTGAGCTGCGCGTCCCTCCGCACTTTCTCTTCGTAGTACGTCGCGACGAGGTGATGGCCGGCGGGATTCGAGGGATCGGTAGCGGCCCTGTCCTCCAGCATGGCGATCGCCTTGTCGAACTGATTGTTGCGGGTGTAGAAGGCGGTCAGCTGCTTGACAATGCCGTCGTGGCCGGGGAACGCCTGCCGTCCCGCCTGCAGCGTCGCTTCGGCTTCGGCCTTCGCCCCGCGTCTCTCCTGCAGCGTCGCAAGCTCGTAATACAACGCGACCGATGACGTCGGGGCCGCCGCGATGGCTTTCTTCAGCTCGATCTCCTGCGGCCTCGGGCCGCCGGGACCGGCATCGCGAACAGGTGCTTGTGTGCTCTGCAGCGCGCGAGCCACTGACAGCTCACCGGGAACGCGAGGCTGCGGAGCAGCCGGGGACGGCGCCTCGGATACCGGCTTCACCACTGCGGGCGCGGCGCTTGTCCTCGTCAACGGAAACGACATGGCGCCAGCGGAGATCGTGGCCAGCAGAACGAGCACCATCGTGGCACCGGAGACGACGATTCTTCGAGACGACATCACAGCCTCCCTGGAAATCAGCAGCATTCTCTGGAACAGATGTCGGCGTCTTGCGAACGGCGCGGCGGCAAACAGCGGCGGCTCGTCGGCGAACGCGAGGAGCGCTTCGATGTAGCCGCGCCGGGAATTCGTGACGAACACGGTCAGCTCGTCCACCACCTCTTCGCGCGCGGACTGGACGCGCGAGACGAGGAACCAGATGGCCGGATGGAACCAGAGGATCGCGCGGACCACTTCCTCAGCGAGGATCCACATCCAGTCGCGCCGCCGCACGTGCCACAGTTCGTGCGCGAGTACCGCCCGCTGCACGATCTCTGGCAGGGACCGCAGCGTTTCAGGAAGGAGCACGACGGGATGACGGACGCCGAACGTCACCGGCTGACCGATCACCTGGACGTACCCGATCTCGGCGCCGGCCTCGATGAGCCGGGCGACTTCGTCGTGCTCATCGCACGGTGCAGCGGGCTCGCCGGCTTTCCTGAGCCTGCGCAGGCGGAGGATGCCTGCGCCGAGCCAGGCGAGTCGCAGCACCGCACCGGCGACGAGCGCGACGCCCGCCAGCGCCGGCCACGAGACGCGTGGCGCAGCGGGTACTGCAGTAGAAGCATGCGGGACAGACGGAGAGCCGGAAACCGCGCCGGCCTGCCCCGTAGCAAGAACACCCAGCGTGGCATCGGCCTCGAGCGACCGTGGCGCGATTTTCCACGGTTGCAGGATCGGAAGAGCGATACACACGGCGAGCACGATTCGCCAGCACGCGTAGCGAATCGACGGCGCCTCGATGCGAAGCACTCGCAGCAGCAGCGCCGCGACCGCGCTGATCAGCGCAACCTGGCACGCCCAGGCAAACAGGTTCGAGAGGAAGGCAGAATCGATCATTCGTCCATCTCCTCGATGACGCGGCGAATCTGATCGCGCTCGTCGCTCGTGAGCCGGCCGTCCTTCGCCAGCTGCACCAGCAATCCGCTCGCAGCCCCGTCGAATACGCGATCGATGAAGTCCTTCACCATCGCGCCGACGACCTGCTGCCGCGGCCGCGACGGCTTGTAGACGTACGCCCGCTCGACCCGCGCCTTCTTCAGGTACCCCTTCTCCTCCAGAATCTTCATCATCGTCATCACCGTCGTGTAGGCGATGATGCGTCTGGCGCGGAGGGCCTCGTAGACGTCGCGGACGGTGGCCTTCTCGAGCTTCCAGACCACCTTCATGATCGAGAGCTCCTGGGGCGTGAGGGTGGGGTGAGGCGTGCGCATTGGCTACTAAGTATTTAGTAGTTAGTAGTCGGGTGTCAAGTCCCGAATTCGGCGACCACCGGAGCGTGATCGCTCGTACCAAAATCGCGCTGGACGGTGCAGCGCGACACGCGGCTGAACAGGTCGTGGCGCGCGAGCAGATAGTCCAGCCGCCAGCCGATGTTCCGCTGGCGCATGTTGCGCCACGGCGCCCACCACGTGAACATCTGATCGTTCTCCGGCTCCAGCGTCCGTCCGGTGTCGACGAGACCGTGACCGATGATGCGTTCGAGCTGATCGCGCTCTTCGGGCAGCTGGCCGATGGCGCGCGGCTTCCGCTCCTTCGGGTGCACGTCCATGTCGGTCCGTGCAATGTTGAGATCTCCGCAGATCAGAAGCGGCGCCGATTCCGCGCTGCGCGCGGCGACCCATTGCTCGAGCGCCGCGAGGAACTGCATCTTCGCCGGAAAATCCTTGCCGCCGTTGGGAACGTAGACCGAAGCGATCGTGACGCCCGGCAAATCGACGGTCACGATCCGGTTCTCGTAGTCGAACGATGGATGCGCGAACGCCGGCCGCTCGGCCACGAGCTCGCGGCTGACGTGCAGTCCCACGCCCGAGTAGCCCCTGGATCCGTGCCAGTAGCACCAGTAGCCTTCCATCTCGCAAAGCACCACCGGGATCTGATCCGGTGACGCCTTGATCTCCTGAAGGCACACGACGTCGAGACGCTCGGCGGCGATCCAGTCGTTGACCTCGCCGAGCCGCGCCCGTATCCCGTTCACGTTCCAGGTGCCGATTTTCACGCGATGAGCAGGCGCTCGCTGCGGAGGTTGACCTGTCAAGCCGGCTGCAGATCGACGGCGTTGCAGGGCTGCGACAGTATATCTGACGTGGATTGAGGCCAGGTGGCTGTCTAGCGAGAAGTAGCCGCCGGCGGCGAGCCAGAACTCACCTGGACCGGCGGCAGGGGCACAACGTTCCCACGCATATGGGCCGTGTCCGCACAGGCAGGATTCCGTGCGTCGAGAATGCCGACGATCTCGCCATCGTAGGTCTCGTAAACTCCGGCCAGGCAGCCGCAGGGGAGGAGCCTGCTGGCGAGCCCTCGCAAAATGCGCATGATCGTACCCTTAGACCTCAAAACGATCGATTCGGTTTAACCGAACAGAACCGACCCCCCGATGCTAATCACCTCATGAAACAGTGAGGTCACGGGACGCTTAAGGGTTGGTTAATTTCAAGGCCGGCGCAGCTCGAGCCGCAGCGGTACTGCCGAGCTCGAGGCGGTGAACGCGACGGGATCGGTGGCGTCGACACGGCCGCGGGCGTCTCCGGGGCGGGCGCGTTCGGCAAATAGCCGGTACTCGTGACCGGCAGCAGCGGCGAGCACGAAGCGGCCCATGAAGTCGGTCGTCACGGCTTCGCCGATGATGAAGTCGCGATCGGCTGGCCCTCGCAGGTACACACGCGCTCCGTCGACGGGTGCGCCGTGTCCGTCGAACACGAAGCCCGTCACCTGCGCGATGTCGACCGCACCCGGCACGTGAAGATCTCCGAGATCGATCGTTCCACCAGCCGCCAGGGCAAACGATGCGGCGCGCGCGACGTCGAGCACGCCCGGGTGCATCACACGCGGCACGCCGTCGGGCTCCTGGCGCGTGTTGATCCCGACGACGAAACGGCCTGGAGGGACGCCGGCGAACTCATACCTTCCGTCACGCGACGTGATCGCTTGCAGTCTTTCGCCCTGAAGCTGACCCGAAGCCAACGCCGACGACGTGGTGACTTCGACGGTGAGGCCGCCAACCGGCCGCCGCTGCCTGTCGAGCACGCGACCGGTGACGCGCCCGTCCGGGATCACACTCACTTTCACGTCAGCACAGCTTCTCGCGTCGGGCAGCGCAATCCGATCGATCGTCGATCTGAATCGAACGCCTTCGGGCAGCCTCAACTCGAGAGCGTAGGTGCCAGCGTCAAGCCCGCTGGCGGAAAAGGCGCCAGCGCGATCGGTTCGCACCGAATGGGAGCTGCCGGTTCCGTTCAGGTTCACCGGGATATCGAGCATCGGCTTTTCGACGTCGCGGCTACGGGCGAGATCGCGGTAACGAAGCACGACGCGTCCGGCGATTCGCCCGAGCGGCATACCAGTCGCGAGGCCGCGTGCATATGCGAGATCACCGGCAGCTCGTTCGCTTGCTTCGGTTCTCGAGCACACGCTCGTGGTGAGTGTCCCGCCAGGACCAGCGGATGCGTAGACGATGTACTCGCGGCCGATGCTGAACGGGAATCCGCAGGCCGCCGGACTGCCCGGAGTCGTTACCTGAATCGTCGAGCGGCCGCTGACACCGCTGAAAGGCTCGAGGACGGTGAACGTGATCGTTCGCGATCGCAGCGGATCGTCCGATGCGGATGCAGCCTGGTCGATCGCGTCGACCCGCCCGCGAAACACCGCTGACGCTTTCCAGAATTCCGCGCAGGGCGGTCCCTCAGCCGCGCACGGGCAGGCGGCGGCTGGGCGCGCGGGGAGCGCGAGAAGTGTAATCGCCGCCAGAATCGCGCGCAGGAGCATCCATTCTCTTTAGACACCACTCCGGTAAGAACGACGCCCTTACTCGCGCAGTGCAGTCGTCGGGTTCAGCCGCACCGCACGCAGCGCGGGGACGACGCTCGCCGCGCCGGCGACCACGACGAGCACGACGGCGACGGTGATGTACGTGATGGGATCGACGGTGCTGACGTGCCACACGAAGTTCTGGAGTGTCCGCGTCGCCGCCAGCGCCGCCACCGTGCCAAGGGCAATCCCGATGAGCGCGAGTGCGGCGCCGCCCCAGACGACGGACCGCAGAAGACGGGTGCGCGAGGCGCCGAGCGCGAGGCGAATGCCGAACTCGCGTGTCCGTTGCGCGACGGTGTACGCCAGCAGTCCGTAGACACCCGCAGCGGCCAGCAGGAGTCCGATGCCGGCGAACGTCGAGAGCAGCGTCATCTGGAAGCGTTCAGTGGCGACCGCCTGGCTCTTCACCTGGTCCATCGTTCGGAAGGACGAGAACGGCTGCCGCGGATCGAGCGTGCGGATGGATTCCTCGATCTGGCGAACCAGGGCAGGACCCGGATCGTCGGCGCGGACGACCCAGCTCACCTGAAAATAGCTGTGCGTGGTTCGAATCGCGGCTGCGTGCGCCTGGGCCATCGGCACGTACATCACCGGAATCGGCCGGCCTTTCAGTCCTCCCTCCTTCAGATCCTTCACGATGCCGACGATCTCCATCGATCCGTCCGCGTCGAACACCCGGACGTGACGGCCGAGCGCGGTGCTGCCTTTGAAAAACCGCCGCGCGAACTCTTCGCTGACGACGACGACCGGCGGCGCGCCGGCGCGGTCCGCATCGGTAATGCCGCGGCCCGCGACGACCCTGATGCGCAGCGTGTCGAAGTAGTCGGGCGAGGCGTAGCGCCAGTCGGTCAGCGCGTCCTCGATCTTCTCGGGCCCGTCCAGCACGTCGACGTTCAGGTTGAGCGCGCGCTCGATCGGGACGCCGTTGACGACCGCAGCCGAACGGACGCCCGGCAGCCGCCGGATCCGTTCGAGCCCTTCGTCGTAGAACATCCTGAGACGCGCGGGATCGGAATAGCGCTCGCCCTGCAGCGACATGCGCGCGGTCAGCACTCCCGATGGATCGAAGCCGGGATCGACGGATACACCTTGACGAACGTCTGAATCAGCAGCCCGGCAGCGATCAGGAGCAGCGTGCAGATGGAAATCTCGCCGACGACCAGCGCCTTTCTGAGCAGCCCCGATCCGCCGGTCGCCGTCCGGCCACCTGATTCGCGGAACGCGTCGACGAGGTTCTGACGTGAGAAGCTGACCGCCGGCGCGAGGCCGAACAGCAGACCTGTCGCGACCGCCACGGCCATGGTTGCCATGAGTACCGTGCCGTCGACGCGCACGTCGCCGGCAACGAGATAGCCCGGCGGCGTTGCGGCAAGCAGCGCCGGCAGCGACCAGTAGGCAATCAGCACGCCGAGACTGGCGCCACCGATCGCGAGCAGAACACTCTCGGTGAGCAGTTGGCGGACGATCCGCCCGCGCGACGCGCCGAGCGCGCCCCGCACGGCGATTTCCCGCGTCCGTCCCGACGCCCGCGCCAGCAGAAGGCTGGCGGTGTTCGCACACGCGATCAGCAACAGCAGGCCCACTGCCCCGAACATCATCAGCAGCGCCGGGCGCACCGGGCTGGCAAGGCTTGCCTGGAGCGGCGTGAAGCCGAAGCGGCGCGATTCGGCGGTCAGCGGCGTGCCGCTCTCGACGGCGCGCGCCGCGTGAACCGCCGCGACTTCCGCCGACGCCGCCTCGACGGAGACGCCGGAACGCACGCGGGCGATCACTCCGTAGTTGGAGCCGCCGCCCCGGCCCGTCGTGCTCGGACGCAGCGGAAGAAACACATCCGTCGACGTGCGGCTCTCGTTCGCCGGCATCACCCCGACGATCGTCACCGGCGTGTCGCCAAGCAGCATCGATCGGCCAACCACGCCAGCGTCCGCACCGAATCGCCGCTGCCAGAGCGAGTGCGACAGCATCGCGACCGCCGGCCCGCCCGTGCGATCGTGCTCCTCGGTGAAGCCGCTGCCGACCACCGGCTGGATGCCGAGCACCGGGAAGTACTCCTTCGACACGTAGAGGCCGCTGACGTACTCGGCGCTGTCGCCGGTCACCAGGTTGAAGGATCCCGCGCCGCTCGACGCGGCAAAGCCTTCGACGTTCCGCAGCCGCTCGCGGAAGTAGAGGTATTGCGCGCCCGTGATGCCCGCCCACTCACCCTGGGAAGGACTGCGCCACACGAACTGCACGAGGCGTTCGGGCTCCGGATACGGAAGCGGCCGCAGCATGACCGCGTTGACGACGCTGAAGATGGCGGCGTTGGCGCCGATGCCGAGCGCCAGCGTCAGGAGCGCCGCCGTGGTGAATGCCGGCGTCCGCACGAGCGTGCGCCAGCCGTAGCGTAAGTCCTGCAGGGCCGTTTCGACGAACGGCACCCCGCGCTGCTCGCGATAGACTTCCTTCATCGCTGCGACTCCTCCGAAATGCCGATAGGCGGCGCGCCGCGCATCATCCGGCGCCAGGCCGCGGCGCACGAACTCCTCGGCCATCATGTCGAGGTGAAACTGCACCTCGTCGTCCAGATCGCGATCGAGCGCTCGCTGTCTGACCAGGCCGGCAATCCGGGCGAGCAGCGGGCGCAGCATCAATCAGCTCTGAGCGCGATCGCCGGGTCGACCCTCAGCGCGCGCAGCGCGGGGACGACGTGCGCGACGATCGCGACCGCCGCCAGCACCGCGATCGAGGTGCCGAGCGACAGCGGGTCGGTGCGCGGCACGCCGAACAACAGGGACTCGAGCGCGCTCGTGAGGAGGGCCGCCCCGGCGATGCCGATCAACAGCCCCAGCGTGACGCTCTTCAAACCGGTTCCGAGCACGAGACGAATGATGTCGCGCGGTTTCGCGCCGAGCGCCACCCGCACGCCGACCTCGCGCGTCCGCTGCGCGACGACGAAGGCGATGACGCCGTAAAGGCCGATTCCCGCCAGCAGCAGCGCGATCGCGGCAAACGACGCGAGGATCCGCATCACGAACCGCCGATCGTCGAAGGACTGGTCCACCAGGTCCTCGAGGGTCGCGATGGCGAAGAGAGGGACCGAAGGATCGAGCTCCCGGATGACGCTTCGAACCGATGCCGCAAGCGCTTCGGCCCGATCGCCGCGTGTGCGAACGGCTGCCACGAGAAATGAGTCCGTCACCTGCTGCTGCGGCAGGTACATCTGCGGTCGAGGGGGCTCGTTCAATTGAGCGTGACGCACGTCCCCGACGATGCCGACTACGGTTTTCCAGGGAGAGTCCGGACCGCCGATGCGGACACGCCGGCCCAGTGGATCCTCGCCGCCCCAGAGCTGCGCGGTCGTTTCGGAGATCACGATGACGGGCATGGTCCGGCTGGTGTCCGAATCGGCAATCCCTCGTCCTCGCAGCAGCGGAATCCGCATCACCCTGAAGTAGTCAGGCGTGATGCTGTAGCGCTCGGCGGATGGACTTTCGGCAGGATTCGCCGGCTCCCGGCCTTCGATGTGAAAGCCCCAGCGGTCGCCGTTGCCGCCCATCGGGATCTGGCCTGCGAGCGCGGCGCTCTCCACGCCGGGAAGCGCACGCAACCGCTCGAGCAGGCGATCCTGAAAGGCGACGACCGCAGCATCCTCACGGTAGGCCGTCCCGCCGGGCGAAACCTGGAAGGTGAAGACGTTCCGTGCATCGAACCCGGGATTCGTATGTACCAGGCGCCCGACGGTGCGAAGCATGAGGCCGGCGCCGGTCAGCAGCACGAGCGCCAGCGCGACGTCCGCGACCACGAGCACGTTCCGCACGCCCATCGACCCTGACGTCGTACGCCGATCGTTGCCGAGCGCGGCGCCCGGTCGGGGCGACGACACACGCAGTGCGGGGAACAGGCCGAAGACGATGCCGGTCGCAAGCGAAAGCCCGAGCGCGAACGCGAGCACGGCGGTATCGATGCCCACGATGGCGGCTCGTGGAAGCGTGACCGGCGCAATCTGCGCGAGGCTGCGCAAAAGGGCCGCGGCCAGCGCGGTTCCAAGCGCGCCGCCGAGCACGCTCAGCATGGTGCTTTCGGTGAGCATCTGCCGGATCAGCCGCCGGCGACTGGCGCCGAGCGCGGCGCGAACCGCCATTTCCCGCGAGCGGTTCATCGCGCGCGCGAGCAGGAGATTCGCGACGTTGGCACAGGCAATCAGCAGCACGAACGCCACCGCGCCAAGAAGAACCAGCAGCGCAGGGCGAACCGGACCCGCCAGGATGTCCGAGAGCGCAGCCACGCCAAACTCCCCATTCGGATAATCCGACGGATGCTCGGCAACCAGCTGCTGACGTATCGCATTGAGATCCGCTGCCGCCTGCGAGATCGACGTGCCGGGTTTGATCCGCCTACCGCCTTCAGATGCTCGCAGGACCGGCACGCGTAGCTCAGAGTCGTGTCATACCCGAGCGGCGCCCAGATCTGCGCCGGCTGGTAATAACGCGTCGAGATGAGCGGTTCGAAGTCCGCGGGCATGACGCCGACGACCTCGAACTCCACGTCGTCGAAGCGGAGCCGCCGGCCGACGACGCCGGGATCGCCTCCGAAACGTGTACGCCAAAGGCGATCGCTGAGCAGCACGACGCGCCGTCCGGCCTGGGTGTCGTCGGCCGGCCGGAAGTTCCGTCCGAGCGCCGGGTTGACCCCGAGTATCTCGAAGAAGTTCCAGCTCACGCGCATCCCGGGCACGAGCTCGGCCCCGTCCGCTGAAACGAGCGTCACCGCCCAGGATCGAATCGCCGCAATGGACGCGAACGTCCTGTTGCGATCGCGCAGGTCCTGCAGCGTCGCGAATCCGATGTTGCTCACTTCTTCGGCGGGAGTCCGATCACCCAGCACGGCGAGCCGCTCGGGTGACGCGTAAGGAAGCGGACGGAGGAGCACCGCATGCACGACGCTGAAGATGGCGACGTTCGCGCCGATGCCCAGTGCGAGCGTCAGCAGCGCGGCGATGGTGAAGCCGGGCGTGCGGAGAGCGAGCGAAGCGCCATAGCGCGCGTCCTGCAGGAGCCGCTCGACGTGCGGGATGCTCTGCTGATCGCTGTAGGCTTCGACCGTGCGGGAAACGCCGCCGAACTGCGACATCGCCGCCCGATGCGCGGCGTCCGCGGACATGCCGCGGCGACGGAACTCGTCTTCGGCCATCTGGATGTGAAACCGCATTTCGTCATCGAAGTCCGCTGCAGGCCGGCGGCGCAGCAGGAGGCCGGCGAGACGGGCAATCGACTCGCGAATGTTCATGGCGTCCCCTCGGAATTCAACAAGCGACCCATCACGTCGACGAGGCGCTTCCAGTCCTCCGCCTCCCGCGCGAGCTGCTTCCGGCCCAGCTTCGTCAGCGAGTAGTACTTGGCGCGGCGGTTGTTCTCGGACGTTCCCCAGCGCGCCGCAATCCACCCCTTCTGCTCGAGCCTGAGCAGCGCCGGATACAGCGTCCCCTGGTTGAGCTGAAGCATCTGGCTGGAGATCTGCTGGATCCGCTGCGCGATGCCGTAGCCGTGCATGCTGCCCAGCGTGTCGAGCGTCTTGAGCACCATGAGGTCCAGCGTTCCCTGGAGAACGTCAGATTTCTGCGGAGTGGTCACGAAATCCTTCCCGGGCGCCCGCCAGGCGCTCCTGTTGAATGCCAACAGGACGGTACCGCGCACTCCTGTTGGATGTCAACAGAGGGAAAAAGGTTGCTTCCGCCTTCGCGGCTTCGCCGCTACGGCGAGACAGGCTGCAACCTCGAAAGGGTGGAAATCGTATTGTCGTTTCATGGAACGCCTCTTCCAGGACATCCGCTTTGCGTCCCGGCTCCTGTTCAAGGACCGGGCGTTCACGGTCACCACCCTCCTCACCCTGGCGCTGTGCATCGGCGCCAACGCCACCATCTTCGCGGTCGTGAACTCGGTGCTGCTCCGCCCCCTGGACGTTCCGGAACCCGGGCGCCTCGTCCTCTTCTATAACAGCTACCCGCGCGCCGGGGTGGAACGCGGCTCGAATGGCGTTCCCGACTACTACGATCGGCTGCGGGAGGTGCCCGCGTTCGAGGAGCTCGCGCTTTACAACAGCGCCGGCCTGACGATTGGGATCAACGGCGACCCGCAGCGTGTGCGCGGCATGTTCGCCACACCCTCGCTGCTGCGAATGCTGCACGCGCAGCCCGTTCACGGGCGAATCTTCACCCAGGCCGAGGGAGAGGAAGGCGCGGACCACAAAGCCGTGCTGACCTATGCGTTCTGGCAGCAGTTGTACGCGGGAAGGACCGACGCGGTCGGACAGCAGATCCGCATCAGCGGCGAGCCGTACGAGATCGTCGGCGTCCTGCCCAAAGGCTTCGAGTTCCTCGATCCGGAAGTGAAGCTCTGGCTTCCCCTCTCGTTCAGCGTCGAGGAAAAGTCGGACGATTCGCGTCACAGCAACAACTGGTCGATGGTCGGCCGGCTGCGCCCTGGCGCGACCGTGATGCAGGCACAGCAGCAGGTCGACGCGCTGAACGCCAGGAACATGGAACGCTTCCCTCACTTCAAGGAGATCCTGACGAACGCGGGGTTTCACACCGTGGCGACATCGCTGCAGGACGATCTCGTTCGCGGCGTTCGCACCACGCTCTATCTGTTGTGGGGCGGCGTGCTGCTCGTGCTGCTCATCGGCGTGGTGAACATCACCAACCTCGTGCTCGTACGGTCGAGTGGACGGGCCAAGGAACTGGCGACGAGACACGCGCTCGGCGCGGGGCTCGTCAGGCTGACCCGGCAGCTTCTCACCGAGACCGTCCTGCTGACCCTCGCGGGCGGCGCCATTGGCATCGCGATCGGATTGTGGGGAGTGGACGCGCTCGTGGGACTCGGTCTCGATCGGCTGCCGCGCGGCAACGAAGTGCGCGTGGACGGCACCGTCATCGGGTTCACGATGGCGCTTGCGCTGGCGGTCGGCGTCATCGTCGGCGTGGTCCCGGTCGTGAGCCTCCGGCAGGTCAATCTGAGCCAGGCCTTCCGCGAGGAGAGCCGCAGCGGGACCGCCGGCCGCGGCGCGCGCGCGATGCGCCGCGCCCTCGTCGCAGGGCAGGTCGGGCTCGCGTTCATGCTGCTGATCGGCGCCGGGCTTCTGCTCACGAGCTTCCAGCGAGTGCTGGCGATAAGTCCGGGATTCGAGCCGTCCAACGTCCTCACGGCGCGCGTGGCGGCGCCGTCATCGCGCTACCCGGACGACGCGGCGCTGCGGACGTTTGCCAACCGGTTTCTCGAGAAGGTCCGTGCCGTTCCCGGCGTTCAGCAGGCGGGCCTGACCTCGAACCTTCCGTTCGGCGGCGACTACAGCGACAGCGTGATCCTCGCCGAGGGCTACCAAATGGCGCCGGGCGAATCGCTGATCTCGCCGTTTCAGATCAGGGTCACGCCGGGATACTTCGAATCGATGGGAATCAAGCTGCGCAGCGGTCGCTTCTTCAGCGACAGCGACACCGACCAATCGGCCGGTGTCGTCATCGTCGACGAGCGTCTGGCTCGACGCTTCTGGCCGGGTCAGGATCCTGTCGGCCGCCGCATGTTCAAGCCGGAGAACGCGAAGGACCTGGCGAACCCCGGGCCCAAAGCGCGATGGTTCACGGTCGTCGGTGTCGTCTCCGAAGTACGGATTTCCGGACTCATCGAAACCGACGATCGCGTTGGGGCCTACTACTTCCCGGCCGCGCAGGATGCCCCGCGCTACCTGACGCTCACCGTGCGCGCGGCCGGCGATCCCACCGCGCTCACGCCAGCGATCCGGCGCGAGCTCGCGGCCATCGATCGCGAGCTGCCGCTCTACGGCGTGCTGACGATGGGTGAGCGGATGAGCGAGTCGCTGGTGGATCGGCGGACGCCCATGGTGCTGGCGGCGACGTTCGCCGGCGTCGCGCTCTTTCTCGCCGCGATCGGGATTTACGGTGTGCTCGCCTATCAGGTGTCGCAGCGCAGGAGGGAGATCGGGATCCGCATGGCGCTCGGCAGCGATGCGCGCGGCATCTTCCGGCTGGTGCTGTCCGAAGGCATCGCGCTGCTCGGCGTCGGCCTCACGCTCGGCCTTGCCGGCGCATTCCTCGTTCGCCGTGCGATGGAGTCGCAGCTCTACGGCGTGAGCGCGATGGATCCTCTTGTCCTCAGCCTGGTTGCCGGGCTGCTCGCGCTGGTCGCGCTGACCGCGTGCACGGTACCGGCGCGGCGCGCCGCGCGGATAGACCCCGTTGTTGCTTTGGGCGAGTGAACGGGCCTCAGCTGCTTTCTGGCCCTCGGCCCCCGGCCCCTGGCTCCTGGTCCCTGGCTTCAATCTTCGCCCAGGTGTCCTTCAGCGTGACAGTGCGATTGAAAACGAGGCGATCGGCCGAGCTGTCCGTGATCGACGCAGAAGTAGCCGATGCGCTCGAACTGGTAGCGCGTGCCCGCTGGCGCCGATTTGACGCTCGGCTCGATCTTCGCGTTGCCGCGTATCTCGAGCGAGGAGGGATTCAGGTCGCGGCGATAGTCGCCGCCGGCGCCTGGAGCTTCCGCGGTGAACAGGCGATCGTAGAGGCGCACCTCGACGTCGACCGCGTGCGCGGCGGAAACCCAGTGGAGCGTGGCCTTCACCTTCCGGCCGTCCGGCGCGCTGCCGCCTCGCGTTGCCGGATCGTACGTGCAGCGGAGCTCGACGATCTCTCCGGTGCGCGGATCCTTCTCGAATCCCGTGCACGTGACGAAATAGGCGCCGCGCAACCTGCGCCTCGCGTCCGGGCGCCAGGCGGAAGTATTTCTTCGGCGGATCCTCCGTGAAGTCGTCTCGCTCGATGTAAAGGACGCGCGAGAACGGCACCTTCCGAACGCCCGCCGCCGGATCCTCGGGGTTGTTGGCGACCTCGAACTCTTCGGTCCGATCTTCCGGGTAGTTCTCAATCACCACGCGCAGCGGATCGACGACCGCCATCACGCGCGGCGCGCGGCGGTTCAAGTCCTCACGCACCGCGTGCTCGAGCAGCGCGACGTCGACGACGTTCTCGCGCTTGGCGACGCCGATGCGGTCGCAGAACGTCCGGATCGCTTCCGCGGTGTAGCCGCGGCGGCGCATGCCGACGATCGTGGGCATCCGCGGGTCGTCCCAGCCGCCGACGTGTCCTTCCTGCACGAGCTCGAGCAGCCGCCGCTTGCTCATCAGCGTGTAGGTGAGATTCAGGCGCGCGAACTCGATCTGCTGCGGGCGCGCGGGCACCGGCAGGTTCTCGATCAGCCAGTCGTAGAGCGGACGGTGATCCTCGAACTCGAGCGTGCAGAGCGAATGCGTGATCTTCTCGAGCGCGTCCGACGGCGGATGCGCGAAGTCGTACATCGGGTAGATGCACCAGGCATCGCCGGTCCGGTGGTGATGGGCGCGCCGGATCCGGTAGAGCACCGGATCGCGCATGTTGATGTTCGGCGACGCCATGTCGATCTTCGCGCGCAGAACGTGCGCCCCGTCGGGAAACTCCCCCGCGCGCATGCGCGCGAACAGGTCCAGGTTCTCTTCGACGGAACGATTCCTGTACGGACTCTCGCGCCCGGGCGCGGTCAGCGTCCCGCGGTGCTCGCGGATCTCGTCTGCCGTCAGGCTGTCGACGTACGCCTTTCCGGTCCTGATCAAATGGACGGCGTAGTCGTAGAGCTGCTCGAAGTAGTCCGAGGCGAAGTAGAGGCGATCGTCCCAGTCGAACCCGAGCCACCGCACGTCGTCTTTGATCGCATCGACGTACTCGACCTCTTCCTTCGTCGGATTGGTGTCGTCGAAGCGGAGGTTGCAGATGCCGCCAAAGTCGCGGGCGACGCCGAAATTGAGGCAGATCGACTTCGCATGGCCGATGTGCAGGTAGCCGTTCGGCTCGGGCGGGAAGCGAGTGGCCACGCGGCCGCCGTGCTTCCCCGCGTGCACGTCTTCGGTGACGATGGCGCGGATGAAGTCGACCGAGGGCGTGTCGGGCCGGGCCGGTTCTGTAGCGGGCTTCTCCATAAATAGAAACCTCGATTATACCGCGGCGCCGGTCCCTGAACCCGCGCAACGGCCCGCATCCTCTGATAGCATGGCGCTCGACTCTGGAGGTCCATCTATGCGCGCGATCATGAAAGCTGGCGGCGCCCTGCTGGTGACCGGCGCCCTCGCCGCGGCGGCGGCACCGTCATTCCCCTTCGCCGCGTCCGCTCCGCGTCCGGGTGTGGACTGGCCGCAGTTTCGCGGCATCAAGGCGGACGGCACGTCGGATGCGCACGCAACCGCCGACAGATGGAACGTCGCGTCGAATGACGGCATCGCGTGGAAAACCCCCATCCCCGGCCTCGGGTTGTCGAGTCCGATTGTGTGGGGCGACCTGGCCTGCCTGACGACGTCGATCAGCGGCATGAAGGATGCGGGACTCAAAGTCGGGCTGTACGGCGACATCAAGCCTGTTCAGGACGACACCGAGCACGAGTGGCGGGTCTACTGTCTGGACAAGAAGACCGGTGCGGTGAAGTGGCAGCAGACCGCGCACAAGGGCGTGCCGAAGATCAAGCGCCACACCAAGGCGACGCACGCCAACTCCACGCTGGCCACCGACGGCGAGCGCCTGATCGCATTCTTCGGCTCAGAGGGCCTCTACGCCTACGACATGTCCGGCAAACTGCTCTGGAAACGCGACCTCGGCGTGCTCGATGCCGGCTTCTTCATGGTTCCGGAGGCGCAGTGGGAAACCGGCAGCTCGCCGGTCATTCACGACAACGTCGTGGTCGTGCAGGTGGACGTCCAGAAGGACTCGTTCCTCGGCGCGTTCGATGCGCGCACCGGCAATGATCTCTGGCGCACGGCGCGCGGCGACGTGCCGACATGGGGCACGCCGACCATCCACACGGTGAAAGGACAGACGCAGATCATCGTCAATGGCTGGCGGCACGCGGGCGCCTACGATTTCAAGACCGGCAAGGAGATCTGGAAGATCAACGGCGGCGGCGACATTCCCGTGCCGACTCCCGTCGTGCACGACGGCCTGATCTACATCACCAATGCGCATGGGTCCGCGGGGGCCCCCGTCTATGCCGTCCGCGAAACGGCCAGCGGCGACATCAGCCTCGCGGCGGGGACAACCACCAACGAAGGCATCGCGTGGAGCTATCCGCGTGACGGCGGGTACATGTGCACGCCGCTCGTGTACCGCGGCCTGGTCTACATCGTGAAGTACAACGGCGTCCTCAGCGTCTACGACGCGAAGACCGGCGAGAAGAAGTTCCAGGAACGTCTCGCCGACGGCAAGTCGGCATTCACGTCGTCACCGGTCGCGGCCGACGGCAAGGTCTATTTGGCGAGCGAGGAAGGCCACGTCTACGTTCTGAAGGCGGGACCGGCCTTCGAGGTCGTCTCCGAGAACGAGATGGGAGAAAGCGTGCTGGCAACGCCGGCGATCTCGGAAGGGACGCTGCTGTTCCGGACGCAGGGGAACGTCGTCGCCGTGAAGCCGTCCGCCAAGAAGCCGTCCTGATCGTGCGGGCGTCACCGGTCGTGTTGCGCGTGGCGGCGAGGATCGACCGCCACCGCTTCGCGACGCTGACCGTCATTGCCGCCGCCATCATCTACTCGGCGGCAATCCGCGCCGCCGCCAAGCCGTTCTGGCACGACGAGATCTTCACCATTCTGCTCGCCGACCTGCCGTCGCTCGCCGACGTCTGGGGCGCGATGCACGATGGCGTCGATCTGGCGCCGCCGCTGACGACGCTCCTTACAAGGGTCGTCCGTGGCTGGCTGGGCGAGGGGCCGATCGTCACCCGGCTGGTTCCGATCGCCAGCTTCGTAGCGATGATGTTCGTGCTGTTCGAGTTCGTGCGCCGCCGATCGAACGCGACAGCCGCCATGACGGCCGCGCTCTTCCCGATCCTGACCGCCGCGTACCGTCATTCCTACGAGGCGCGCGCGTATGCGCTGATGATGGCGCTCTTCGCGATCGCGCTGTTCGCCTGGGCAGAGGCGGCCGCAGGCCGCAGCCGGACCAGGAACCTGACTCTCCTTACTATCGCGCTTGCCGCGGGCATGTGGAACCACTACTACGCGGCGTTGACGTACGTCCCTGTTGCCTGCGGCGAGGCGGTCAGGACGTGGCGGTCGCGGCAGCTCGATCGTGGCGTATTCGCGGCAGTGGCGCTGTCGGTCGTGCCGTCGCTTCCCATGTTCGCGCTGGCGTCGGCGGCATCCGCGCAGAGCGCGACTTTCTGGTCGCCTGCATCATTCGATCAAATCGTCGAGACCTACTACTTCCTGCTGGAACCGCTGTTCGTCAGGCGTTTCGCCGTCGTCCTGATAATCCTTCTCGTGGTGATCGGTCTGTCGTGGCTCAAGAAGACCGGGAAGCAGGCAGAGCCGCACCAGCTTCCGCCGCACGAGACTGCGGCGTTGCTTGCCGCCGTGCTCGTACCGATCGCGGGAGTACTGCTTGGTGTGTTCGTCACCGGCGTCTTCGTGCCAAGGTATGCGCTGCCGGCTGTCGCCGGCATCAGCCTTCTGGTTGCATTCGCGATCCCTCGCTCGACCCGCGCCGAGCTCGTCCTGCCTCTCGTGCTGCTCGTGTCGACCGCGGAGCTGCTGTTCCCCGTTCCTCGCGTCGGAGATCCATTCGAGGCAAGGCCGGTGCTCGTCGATGCGCTCAAGTCGCCGGGGCCTACCGCGATCACGGGAGGGCTCACGTATCTTCAACTGTGGTACTACGCACCTGCGGCGCTGAAGCCCCGGCTCGTCTACATCGCGGATCCGTCGAGCGCACGCCGCCTGACCGGATCGGACACGATCGATCTGGGCCTGCTGGCGTTGTCGCGGTGGACGACGGTGGGGGCAGTGCCCTTCGCTGGGTTCCGGCTGCAGCACCGGACGTTTCGCGTCTACGCCTATGGCTCGGGATGGCTTCTCGACCGGCTGCGTGAATCGGGCGCCGAACTGGAGGAGCGTGAGGCCGAGGCCAGCGCGCAGCTCTATATCGTGCGCCTTCGAGCCGCAGATTGACGCGGGCAGGCCTGCAAAACGACCCGTACCGGCCGATACTGGATCTGTCATGTTTTACTTCTTCCAGCGCGGGTCGGATTTCCTGCAGTGCGAGATCCGCGGCGATGACGTCAGCGGGTACGAAATCGTCATCACCGAGCCGAAGCGGGCCGAACGGCGGGAGCAGTTCACCACATCCGCGGCGGCCTACGAGCGCTGGCTGAAACTCCAGGAGGCGCTGGTGGCGGAAGGGTGGTGGGGCCCGCACGGGCGGGATTGACTCACGCCGCGCACACTGCTGCTAATCGATGCCTCGAAATAGCACACCCGGCTGCTGACGCCTTTCAGGCGTTCCGCTGCGTCCGTTCACCCCCAAAATACTGACCCTTCGACACTAAACGCCTCCGGCCGGTGGCTGTCCTGGGCTGGCGCTCGGCTTGCGTCATGCGCTGAGTTACTCCAACTCCATGAAGCCAAGGTTCGGCCGTATCGAGGAAGTCAATAAAGAGCTGTGGCTGCTGCTGTCGCTGTTCGTGATCTGCCTGGTGATGAACCTGCTGGTGGACGCGCAGCGCATGGTGCTCAGCTTCTACACCCTGCCGACGATTGGATCCGCCTACCTCTATGGACGCCGCCACGCGACGCTGACCGCCTTCGGGAGCGTGCTGCTGGTGTGCCTGATGACGTGGTACAACCCCGTGCTGTTCGCCGCCGCCAAGGACATGCCGGTAACCGCGACCCGGTGGCTCGACATCACGATCTGGGGCGGCGTGCTGATCATCACCGGCTACTCGATGGGCACGCTGTGCGACCATCGCGCACACCAGATCACTGAGCTGCGCGAGACCTATCACGGCGTGCTGATGATCCTCCGGCACTTCATCGCGAAGGATACGTACACCGAGAACCACTCCTATCGCGTCTCTGTGTATGCAGCACGCATTGCCGCGGCGCTCGACCTTCCCTTCGATCGCGTCGAGGACGTCCGGGCGGCCGCGCTGCTGCACGATATCGGCAAGCTCGATGTGAGCCGCGAGCTGCTTTACAAGGCGGCGCGCCTCACCAAGGAAGAGTACGAACAGATGCAGCAGCACGTGGCGAAGGGCGTCGCCATGCTCGAGCCCGTCGGCGGCTCGCTGCGCCGCGTGATCCCGATCGTGCTCTCGCATCACGACAAGTTCGATGGCTCGGGATACCATCCGAACCGCGGCGACGAGATCCCGCTCGAGGCACGCATCATCTCGGTCGCCGACGTCTACGATTCGCTGACGAGCGACCGGCCCTACCGCAAGGCCATGTCGCCGTTCGAAGCCAAAGAGATCATCGTGAAAGGCAGCGGCACCGACTTCGACCCGCACGTGGTGGAGGCGTTCACGGAAGCCTTCCGCCGCGGCGAACTCGAAGTACCGACGGTTGTCGTCTGATGCTCCGCCAATGCCAGCATCGAGCGCTCTCGAACTGCCGATAGCAGAAGCCGTACACGCGGCGGCGAGCGGTATCGAGCGGCGCATCCATCGGCGCCTCAGGCCCGAGGAGGTTCAGTGGCTCCGCCAGGTGCGGCTGAAGAACGGACCGGAGGTCTCGCTGGTCGACATCTCGTCGGGCGGAGCGCTGGTCGAGGCGCGCGTGCAGCTGAAACCCGGCTCCAGCGTCACGCTGCAGATGACCACGAGCGGCCGCCTCGTCGAAATCGCGTCCGACGTGTTGCGCTGCGGCATCGCGACGCTCGACGGCGCAGCGACCTATCGCGGCGCCTTCGTCTTCGCGCAGCCGATCGAAATCATGGAGCTGGCGCGGGCGCAGCTCAACGGCGGGATCGATCGCGCCGCCGCGGCCGCGGCGTGGCAGAAGATCGTCGTGCGCTACCGCGAAGGCAGCACGCTGAAGGGCTATACGGTCGACTTCCATCCATCCCGTGGCCACTTCTCGCTATGGCCGTCGGTCGACGCCCACAAAAGCGACCGCGTCATGGTGCCGCTCGCGCGGCTGAAGGCGTTGTTTTTCGTCAAGACGTTCGACGGCAACAAATGGCACGTCGCCGCGGAATCACCTCACGCCGCATCCGCTGGCCGCAAGATCGAGGTGACGTTCTTCGACAAGGAAGTGGTCCGCGGCACGACGCTGGGCTATCGGCCCGATGGCGTCGGCTTCTTCATCACGCCGCTCGACAGCGGCAGCAACAACCAGCGCGTGTTCGTCGTCAACAGCGCCGTGCACCAGGTCAAGTTCCCCTGAACGCTCTTCGCTTATCTTTCGTACCCGCTTCCACCGAACCAATCTCTTCTGTTGCGACGGTACCCCTTCTGCGGTTACTGTTCGTGGGCCCTTTTAGAGGCCGCGCCAATGGCAGCAAGGATCCTGATAGTCGACGACGACCCCACGACTCGAGTGGGCCTTGCGGAACTGCTGCAGCAGTCCGGTTACGAGACCACCGCTGTGCCGAGTTTCGAGCAGGCGGCGCGGCTGATTCGCACGGCGCCGCCGGACCTGCTGATCGCCGACGTCCGTCTCGGACCTTTCAACGGCCTGCAGCTGGTCATCAGCAGTCCGACGCCTCTGGCCGCGATCATCATCACCGGCTTTGCGGATCCCGTCCTCGAGTCGGATGCCCGACGGCGCGGCGCCGACTACGTGCTGAAGCCGGTGGACGCGAAGGCGCTGCTCGAGCTCGTCGAAGCCAAGCTCTCGGCGGCGCGCCCGCACTTCACCGCCACCCGCCGCTGGGACCGCAAGGCCGTCGTCGGCGGCCTGCCCGCGCGGATCGACGACGAGCCGGCGCGGATTGTCGACGTCAGCTACGGCGGGATTCGATTCGAGATGGCCGGCGAGCCGGAACGCACACCTCCACCATCGTTTCTGATGACGCTTCCGTCGGCGCAGTTGACCGTCAAGGCCACCCTGGTGTGGAAGAGCCTGGTTGAAGGCCAGACCTGGCTGTGCGGGGCCGCGCTCTCCGAGAGCACGGCATCATCTGAATGGTTCGGCCTGGTCGACGCGCTGTCGTAACCCCTCAGCCACCGCCTGGCTCCCCGATTCGGATTATTCGTTACGCAGAGCGATTAGCGGGCTGACCCGGAGCGCCCGCGCGATTGGAAGCAGACTGCCAGTTGCGGCCATCACCAGCGCCAGCAACGCAGCCGAGGCGAACGTCACGACGTCGGACGGGCTGACGCCGGCGAGGAGCGCCGACAGCCACTTCCCCGCATTCCACGACAACACCAGACCGATGACCAGGCCGAAGGCGGTCAGCGCAATCGCCTGGCCGGCAATCAGCCGGACGATGCTCCGATCGCTCGCGCCGAGCGCCATGCGCACGCCGATCTCGTGCAGGCGCGTCGAGACGTGGAATGCGAGCAGGCCGTGAATGCCGAGCGCGGCAAGCAGGAAGGCAATCACCGCGAACGCGCCGAGCGCCCGCAGCTGCACCTGCCGCGACTCGGTTTCGCCCGCAACGATGTCGGCCAGCGGACGGATGCTGCCAATCGGCTGCTGCGGATCCGCGCGCGCGATGATCTGCCTGACCGAAGGCACCAGGCTCGCGAGCGGCACCGACGCCTGGATCGCCAGATCCTTCGGCGCATAGAACGGGATGCTGTTGTCCGGAATCTGCCGCGACGGCAGATAGACCTGCGGCTCGCTGTCGGTTCGCTCGAGCCCGCGGACGCGGATGTCGCCAACGACGCCGACGACGGTGCGCTCGGCAAAGGCGATGAAGAACACCCGCCCGAGCGGATTCTGCCCGGGCCAGTGCTGTCGGACGAAGGCCTGACTGACGACCGCAACCGGCTGGGTCGATGCACTATCGGCGTCCGTCACGTCCCGTCCCTGGAGAATCGGAATGCCGAGCGTTGAAAAGAACCCGGGCGTGATCTGACGCAGGCTCGCCATGCGCGTGTCGGAAGGATCTGGCTTGCTGCCATCGGGCGTGACCGGCCAGACGCCGCCGCGCCAGACCATCGGCAAGAAGCTGATGTAGGCGGCGTCGGCAACTCCTGGCAGCGCTTTCACGTCCCTCAACACCGCGTCATAGAACTGCTGCCGTCGTGCGGTCGCGCCGTATTTCGGCAGCGGCAGTTCGGTCCTCATCGTCAGCACGCCTTCGGTGCGAAATCCTGGCTCCGTTTGCTGCACGCGCAGGAGCGCGCGAATCAGCAGGCCGGCACACACCAGGAGCACCACGGACACCGCGACCTCGGCGATGACGAGTACGGAACGGATTCGCTGCGTTTGCTGGCTGGCGCCGGCGCGGCCGCCTTCGCGCAGACCGGTCATCGCCGTCTCGCGGCGCACGCGCAGCGCGGGCACGATGCCAAAGCCGATGCCGGTCAGGCACGTCACGGCTCCCGCGAACAGCAGAACACGCAGATCGATCGGGGGAATGTCCGCTATCGGCAGCGTCGTCGGAACCAGGCGCGCGGCGAGGGGGTTGCCGAGGTAAGCGATCAGGACGCCCGCGCCGCCGCCGATCGCCGCCAGGAACAGGCTTTCGGTCAGCATCTGCCGGATGACCCGTTCCATGCCGGCGCCGAGCGCGAGACGCACCGCCAGCTCGCGCTGGCGCGAGAGCGATCGCGACAGCAGCAGGTTCGCCAGGTTCGTGCACGCGATCAGCAGCACGCAGAGCGATCCGCCGAGAAGCGCGCCGAGCATGAGCCGCGCCCGGTCGGACACCTGATCGCGGAGCATGTGAACAAAGGCGCCAGTTCCCTTGTTCTCGGCGGGAAACGCCTTGGCGAGACGATCGGCGATGACGTCCATCTCGGCGCGGGCCTGTTCGAGCGTCACCCCCCGCCGCAGGCGCGCCACCGGCTTGATATACGTGTCGGTGCGATCCTCGAAGTGCTCCGCTGCGAAGCGAACCGGCTTCCAGAACTCTGTTTCGCGATACGGGAAGAAGAAGCCCCGCGGCATGACGCCGATCACTTCACTCGGTTCGTTGTTCATCAGCACCTTGCGGCCGATCACGTTCGGATCCGCGCCGAAGATGGTGCGCCACGTTCCGTCGCTGAGGACCACGACACCCGGCGCCCCGGGGCGATCGTCGGCTTCCGTGAAAACCCGTCCCAACGCGGGCTGAACCCCGAGCACGCCCAGCAGCTCCCACGTCATGAAACTGCCCTGGAGCCGGACCGGATCGGAGACGCCCACCAGGTTCGCGGAACGATCGGTGTAGACCCCCATGTTCTCGAACGATGTGCTCTGCGCCTTCCAGTCGCGATAATTTCCGGGCGACAGCTCCATTCGTCCGTAGCCGCGATACGACTGATCCTGCCAGAGCTGAACGAGCCGATCGCTCTCCGGAAACGGCAGCGGCCGCAGGAACACGTGATTGGCGACGGAGAACGCCGCGGTCGTCGCGCCGATGCCAACCGCCGCGACGAGGATCACCGTTGCCGAGAAGCCCGGCATCCGCACGAGCGTACGCGCAACGTAGCGGAGATCCTGCCGCAGGATGTCGGCGTGGACGGGCAGCGCGTTCGAGACGATGTCGGCAATCGCACGGCACCAGAGCAGCGCTCGGGCGCCTGGACCAGGCGCGTCGCGCAGCTCGTTGGCAAAGACGGCCGTCATTTCCCGGCCGTACTCGGCGCGAAACGACGACGGATAGAGCCTGAGGAGCGCGCGGTAGAACAGCATCGCTAGGTTCTCCGCGGCGAGAACCCGCTGACGCGCGCCAGGCGCAGCAGTTCCGCGAGGCGCTGCGTCTCGGCCCGCGCGACCGCCTTGCCGAACGGCGTGATGCGGTAGTAGCGGCGGCGCTCGTCGTCGAGTTCGGGCGCCGGGCGCACGCGCAGCTCCTCGATCAGACCCTGTTCCAGCATGCGCTGAATCGATCGATAGAGGGTGCCCGCGCTCAGCCGCACGTCTCCCGACGTACGCGACGCCACTTCCTGAATGATCGCGTAGCCGTGACGATCGGCGTCCGCGAGCGCGAGAAGGATGTGGAAGGTCGCCGACTGCAGCGGCAACAGGGTTTCGGGCGGAGGATCGTGCGTAGCCACCAGGTGAGTATATGCGATGTGGTTATATTGTCAACGGTTAGAGTCGCGTGCCACATGCGACGTGCAGCTTGTCACGTGCGACGTGCTCACGTGCGACGGGCTCGTGCGACAATGCGCGCCATGCTGTGGAGGATCGTCCTCGTCTTCTCCGTGGCGATCGCCGTCGGCGTGACGGTCCAGGAGCCGCGCTCCGGCGTGAGCCTGGCGGATCTGGATCCCTCGATCAGGCCGCAGGACGATCTGTTCAGGCACGTGAATGGCCGGTGGCTGGCCACGGCCGAGATCCCGGCGGAGAAAGTCAGCTACGACACGTTCAGCCAGCTGGGCGACAAGGTCGAGGGGGACCTCCGCGCCATTGTCGAGGAGCTGGCGGGAAGTCCCAACAAGCGAAACGGATCATCGGCGCAGCAGATCGGCGACCTGTATGCGAGCCTCATGGATGAACAGCGCATCGAGGCGCTCGGCACGGCGCCGATTCAGCCGCAGCTCGATCGCATTTACGCGCTGAAGGGCGCCGCGGACTTCGCGGCGGAGGCGGGCAGGCTTTCGGCAACCGGAGTCGGCGGGCCATTTGGCGGCAACGTCGCGGTGGACCCGGAAAGCGGCGAGCTCGTCGTCCACCTGACGCAGAGCGGAATCCTGCTCCCCGATCGCGACTATTACCTGGACGGCAGCGCGCGATACGCGTCGATTCGCAAGCAGTACCAGGACTACCTGACGCACATCTTCAAACTCACCGGCCGCGAGAACGCGGCGGCGGAAGCGCAGGCGGTGATTGCGCTCGAAACCGAGCTGGCGCGCGCGCAGTGGAGCCAGGCGGACAGCCGCGATCCGCTCAAGATCTCGAACCGTTTCCTGTTCACCGATCTCGGCCGCAACTTTCCCGGATTCGACTGGCGGCGCTGGGCCGAGCCGCAGGGGATCCATCAGCTCCGCCTGATCGTTCTTGCCCAGCCGTCCTTCTTCAAGCGCTTCGCCGAGTTGATGGTCGCCACGCCGCTCGACACCTGGAAAGCCTGGCTGGCGGCACGCTACATCACGGCGTCGGCGCCGTTTGTCAGCAACGCGTTCTCGGAAGCAAGGTTCGATTTCTTCGGCCGTGTGCTGAGCGGTCAGGAGCTGCCGCGCGTGCGCTGGCGGCGCGGCGTCTCGCTGGTCTCCGGATATCTCGGCGACGCGATCGGCCGGCTGTACGTGCAGAAGCATTTCTCGCCGGCGTCGAAACAGAAAGTCGAAGCGCTGGTCGACACCCTGCTCGACGCGTTCCGGCACGCGATCGACGAATCCGACTGGATGGCCGCGGCCACCAAGCGCAAGGCGCGGCAGAAGCTCACGGCGCTGACGGTGAAGATCGGCTATCCGGACGAGTGGCGGGAGTACCGCGGCCTGGTGATCAAGGCCGACGATCTGCTCGGCAACATGCAGCGCGCGCGGCAGTTCGAGAACGACTACCGTCTCGCGCGCGTGAAGAGCACCGGCCGCAGGAACGAGTGGCTGATCGGCCCTCAGACGGTCAACGCCTATTACGGCACCGGACAGAACGAGCTGATCGTGACTGCCGCGCTGCTGCAGCCGCCTGTCTTCGATCCGGAGGCGGACGATGCGGCGAACTATGGGGCGATCGGCGCGATCGTCGGTCATGAGCTCGGACATGCGTTCGACGACAGGGGCCGCTTCTACGACGGCAACGGCAACGTCAAGGACTGGTGGACAGCCGAGGATGAATCGGCGTTCAGAACACGCGCGCGGATGCTCGTCGAGCAGTTCAACGGGTTCTCGCCGCTGCCGGGCGCGAAGGTGAACGGCGAGCTGACGCTGGCGGAGAACGTCGGCGATCTGGTCGGGCTGTCGATCGCGCACCAGGCCTACACGTTGTCGCGAAAAGAACGGCCGGCGCCCGTGATCGACGGCCTGACCGGTGATCAGCGATTCTTCCTGTCGTGGGCGCGCGTCTGGCGCGGCAAGCTGCGCGATGAGTACATGCGCCAGTGGGTGCTGTTCTCGCCGCATGCGCCGTCGCAGTACCGCGCGAATGCGCCGGTCGGCAACGTCCTGGCGTTCTACGAAGCGTTCCACGTGAAGCCCGGCGACGCGCTCTATCGCGATCCGCCGCGGAGGGTCCGATTCTGGTGAGTCGAAGCGCCGACCGCGCGACGAGGGATGTGCCGGGTGTCCGCGACTACATCGATCGGCACTACGCCCGGCCGCTCACGATCGAACGCCTCGCGGCGCTCGCGGGACTGTCGCCATTCCACTTCATCCGCGCATTTCGCGCCGCCACCGGGCTCACCCCGCATCAGTACTTGCGCAACCGCCGCATCGAGCGCGCCAAGGAGCTGCTCGTCACGACGCCGATGCCGGTCACCGAGGTCTGCGACGCCGTCGGCTTCCAGAGCCTCGGCTCCTTCAGCTCGCTGTTCAGGAAGCTCACCGGGGAAACACCCGCGGGCTACCGGTTCGACGAGCTCGGCGTTCGAACGCTACCACGCACGGACCACACGATGGACGGCGGCTTCAGATGGCTGACGGTCGGGACCCAAGGCGCAGCCGGAGTTCGAGATCGTCCTGATGGAGCCGAAAGCAGGGCCGATGCTCGATGAAGAAGCCGCGCAGGCCGTGCGCCTCCTCCTGAAGAAAGGCGTGCTCGGTTCAGGCGTGTTCCAGGTCGACGACTGCAGGAAGACGTACGAGGAGCTGAAGAAGAAAGGGGTGCAGTTCGCCGGCGCGCCCGAAGAGAAATTCTACGGAATCGAAGCAATCATGAAGGACGGGCTGGGCAACTGGTTCAGCATGACGCAGCCGAAGGAATGGCAGTAGACGGGGACGCTCGGTCCCCGTCTACGTCGAACGCGGCTATCGGCTGGAATCGGCGATCTGAAGGTTCTGGCGCACGCGGCTGAACGTGTTGAAGTAGAGCCGCGCCTCGTCCTGCGGCGCGACACCGATCAGGAAGAGCACGCTGCCGTCGCGCAATTGAACCGTCGACAGGTTTACCGCTTCGGGCTCGCCCGTCACCTCGGACACGTTGAGCAGCGTGGTCGAGAGTCCCTGACGTCCGCCGATGTTCACGCGAGAGTACCCGCCCTGCCGGCGCAGCTGCGGATTGGTCCGGGCAAAGCTCTGGACGAGCGCGTCGGTTGCGCGCTGCAATCCGGCGCCATCGCCGTCAACGACGCCAAGCTCGACGCCGTGGGTGAAAGTCGACTGCCCGCTTTGCGTCTGATAGATGCCGCCCTCGGGCGCGTAAGTGACCGTGCTGCCGCCGCCAATCTGCTGCCAGTTCGACGGCACGCTGATCCGGAGGAAGTTCCCCGGCTGATACGTGCGCCACTGGCCGGACGGCGCCTGGACCTCTACGTCCCGTCCGGACGTGCCGGTGCTCGATGGAACGCGCTGGCCCCGCTGCTGCGTGCGTGCGACCTGCTCCGCGGTGAGCGCCGGCGACATCCCCCGCAGCCGCGCTTGAACGTCGCGGAAGTCGCCAGACGATCCTGATCCCGGTGCGACATTCAGCGATTCCGCTTCGCGGTTGATCGCCTCGTTACGATTGCCGGGATTCGGGTGATCGCTCAGCCACTCGGGCCCGCGGCTGCCTCCCTGACGTTCGATGGTGCGGAACATGTTCGCCATCTGGCGCGGGTCGTAGCCGGCGCGAGCCATGATCTGCGCGCCGAGCAGGTCCGCCTCCCGCTCGTACTCACGGCTGTACTTCAGGAAGTAGGCGCCGAGGCCGAACTCGGATCCCTGCGCGATCACGCTGCCGGTCTTGCCGCCGACGATCGCCCCGAGCACCTGGCCGGCAATCGCGCCAATCTGGAACTTCTGCCCTTTCGTCGCCTGGGCGGTGCCGTGGCGCAGGATCACATGACTGAGCTCGTGGGCCATGACGCCCGCGACTTCACCTTCCGTGGACGCGGCCTCGATCATTCCCCGGTTGAGGAACATCGGCCCGCCGGGAAGCGCGAACGCGTTGATCTCGCGCATGTTCACCACGTCGAACGAGTAGCGGAAGGCCGGCTCGTCGAATTCCGCTGGAATCTCATCGACCAGGCGCTCCCCGATCCGCTCGACGAAGTCGTCGGTTCGGCCGTCGTTCAGGAGTGGCATCTGACGCCGCACTTCCGCCGCAGCCTGACGGCCGAGCTCAACGTCCTGCTCCGGCGTGTAGCTGTTGCCGTGCCGCTCGATGCGGGTCTGTGCCCCCGTCGATAACGTCATCGCGATCGTCGCCGCCGTGACCAGCGCGGCGAGTCGCCCGTTGGGATTCAACAGTCGAGTCATGGCCTGTAGTTGTGCAAAGACGGGGCCACGCCGCGGCGGCGCAAAATCCCCGTAAATACACGAAAAAAGCCCGTGTCCGGCTCCGATGTCCTTTTGCAGCGACAGAATGAAACCGGCCATGCACTCGGCTGTAACTCGAACCGATATAGACGAGCGATGTCCGAATACCGGGTTGAAAAACAGCGTTCGGAAGCCGAACTGACGCTGGCGACCGGCGCCGTCGTCACTGGGTTCTTCTTCGTCTCAGCGTCGAACGCGATGCGCGCCGGCCCCGAACGAGTCGCCGACCTCCTGAACGCGGAGCCCGGCTTCTTTCCGTTCCTGACCGACGATGGATCGACCGCGCTCTTCAATCGGGCGCACGTCGTCATGGTCCGGCAGCCGGCGGCGATTAAGGAGCCGCAGTCGGTAGCAGGCTACGACGTGGCCCGACGCCGCTCTGCCTCCATGCTGCTCTCCACCGGGCAGTGGATCGCGGGAACGGTGTCGATCTACAAGCCACCCGGACGCGATCGCCTGAGCGACTACGTGCGTTCCGCCGAGACGTTCCGCTACGTCGAAACTGAAGAAGATACGGTCATCGTCAACCTCACCCACGTCGTCGAACTGCGAGAACCGGGAAGCGCTGAGAGCTGATGGCTGACAGCTGACAGCTGATGGCTGATAGCTGACAGCTGTTACCTAAGTTACGCTCGTAGCATGTCCGGTCTGCCGCTGACGTCGTGGCTGCTTGCCGCAGCGGCCGCTGCGGTCGCCATTGCACTCGGCGTCGGCGCGATGCGTCTCGTCTGGCGCGCGCACGGCATTTACCTGATCCGCCGGGCTGGTCCACGACGGCTTCGGGCGGCCGCACATCTCATCTGGCGCGACCCCGGAGCGATCGAAGCGCTCGACCTCACGCACGGGTCAGGCAGCGCGGCGATCGAGCCGCGCGGACCGTTCCACTTCGTCGAAGAGCATCTGACCGGCTCGCAGCCGTGCGTCTCTGTCACCGACGCGCGCGGCCACCTCTGGCGCGTCAAGTGGGGCGCGGAAGTACGGGCCGAGAACTTCGCCGTCCGTCTCGTCCACGCGTGCGGGTACTTTTCCGAGGTCACCTACTTCATTCCCTCGGGACGGATCGAGGGGGCGTCGAATCTTCAGCGCGCCGCGAGCTGCATCGGCGAAGACTGCACGTTCAGCGAGGCGCGCTTCGAGCTCGAACACTCCGATGTCCGCACCTTTTTCGAGGAGCACAGCTGGGCGTGGAACGACAATCCGTTCGCCGGCACGCGCGAGCTGAACGGCCTGAAGGTTCTGGTGATGCTGCTGTCGAACTGGGACACGAAGGATCGCCGTGACGTCGCGCGCGGATCGAACACGGCGATCTTCGAGCATCGCGTCTCGCGGCTGCGCCGCGAGGCGCGCTATCTGATCACCGATTGGGGCGGCTCGATGGGCCGCTGGGGCAGCAACATCGTCACGCGCGGCCGATGGGATCCCGCAGGGTTCGCCGCGCAGACGCCGGGCTTCGTGACCGGCACGCAGGATGGGTTCGTGCAGTTCGGCTACGTCGGCCAGCGAACCGCCGACGTCGCCGATGGGATCCGTGTTGCCGACGTGAGGTGGCTGCATGCGCTGCTCGGGCGCATTTCCGACGATCAGCTCCGCGCTGCGTTGAAGGCGAGCGGCGCGGACGAGTCCGAGCGCGAGGCGTTCACCCAGGCGATCCGCGGACGCATCGATCAACTCGCCCGACTTCGCTGAAGCGACGTCGGGCCGAGGACGCGTGTAGCGTTCGGCTCGCGATTGACGTACGCTCGTAAATCATGTCGCGCTATACAGGACCGAGACGGCGTGTCGTGCGACGGCTGGGGGTACGGCTCGATGGCCTCACCCGGTTGGAAGCCGGCGAGCGTGCGGCGCCCCCGGGTCAGCATGGGGCGCGGAGGCGCAAACAGCCATCCGAGTACGGGCTCCGGCTGGTGGAAAAGCAGAAGCTCAGGTACTGACTACGGGCTCACCGAAACGCAGATGAGGAACTATGTCAGGAGGGCCGGCCGTCAGACCGGGCCGACTGGCGCCAACCTGCTGAAGCTGCTCGAACGCAGGCTCGACAACGTCGTGTTCCGGCTGGGTCTCGCGCCGACGATCCCTGCCGCGCGTCAGCTGGTCAGTCACGGCCACATCCTGGTGAACGCCCGGCGCGTGTCGGCTCCCGCGTACGACGTGTCGGTTGGCGACGTCGTGACCGTGCGCGACAAGAGCCGCGAGCATCCGTCGGTGGCGGAAGGGGTCACGAACGGTCCGACACTCGCGGTGCCAGGTTATCTCGAACGTGCCGCCGACAATCACGGCGGAAAAATGACCGGCGACCCGCAGCGTCAGGATGTTCCGATCGACTTCCGCGAATCGCTCATCGTCGAGTTCTATGCACGCTAGCTCCTTTGTCAATTCGTCGAATCTCTTCGTCACTACACCCCGCTTCCAGCAGGACTTCGCGGGTGTGTTCGCCGAGCAGCGGCGCACGACGCCGCGGAGCCGGCGGCGTCTCGGACATCTTGATTGGGGATCCCGGCATCTTCAACGTGCCGAGCACCGGGTGGTCCACTTCGACGACCATGTCGCGCGCGAGGATCTGCGGATCGGCGAACGTCTCCGCATAGTTGTTGATTGGCCCGCAGGGAATGCCCGCATTCGTCAACGCGGTCAGCCAGTGGTCCCGAGGCTCGGTCGCCGTGATTTGCTCGATGCGCGCCACGAGCGGCGCGCGGTTTCGCACGCGCCGCGTGGCGTCGGCGTACTCCGGGTCGGCGGCCCACTCAGGATGTCCAAGCAGCTCGCATACCCTGGCGAACAACCGATCGTTGGCGGCGCCAAGCGTGATGTAGCCATCCGAGCACCGGATCGCCTGATACGGGGCGAACATGCGGTGTGCCGAGCCGAGCGGTCCCGGCGGCACCCCTTCCGCGAAGTACTGCGCCGACTCCCAAATCGAGAGCGCCACGCCCGCTTCGACGAGCGACGTGTCGATGTACTGCCCGCGGCCGGTCCGGGATCGGTGATGCAGGGCCGCCAGCACCCCGGCGAGCGCAAACAGCCCGGCCGCGAGGTCGGTCAAAGGCACGCCCACCTTCGTCGGCGGCCTCCCGGGCTCGCCGGTGACCGACATCAGGCCGGACACACCCTGGGCGACGAGATCGAACCCGCCTTTGTGCGCGTCCGGTCCGGTCTGCCCGTAACCGGAAATCGACGCGTAAATCAGCCCCGGATTGGTTGCCGACAGCGACGGATAGTCGAGACCGAAGCCGTGCATCACGCCGGGCCGGTAGTTCTCGACGATGATGTCCGCGCGCTCGGCGAGCCGGCGGAAGGCCTGCTGACCGGCCGTGGACTTGAAGTCGAGGACGATCCCGCGCTTGCCGCGGTTGACCGCGTTGAAGCCCGGGCTGTCGGTGCCCGAGGCGCCAGCCATCAGCCGCGCCGAATCGCCGCCGGGCGGCTCGACCTTGATCACGTCAGCGCCCATATCGCATAGTTGCATCGCGCAGAAGGGTCCGGCCATCACCTGGGTGACGTCCAGCACGCGAATTCCTTCCAGCGCCGTCCGAGTCGTGCCCATTTCCTTCTCCCGAGTGAGGTCCCGCGCGTGTCCAGCTCCGAGGCGCAGTTCGCCGCCGACGGCCCCATCGCCTACCTGACGTTCAACCGCCCACAGGCGCGCAACGCGATGACGTGGGCGATGTACGACGCGCTCGCCGACGCCTGCGCCCGGGTCGAGGCCGATGACAGCATACGCGTGCTCGTCGTGCGCGCGCGCGGCGAGGCGTTCATCGCCGGCACCGACATCTCGCAGTTCACCGCGTTCCAGTCGGGCGATGACGGTATCGCCTACGAGCGGCGAATGGAAGAGGTGATCGGCCGGCTCGAGCGGCTGCCGGTGCCGACCATCGCGCAGGTCCACGGCGTCGCGGCCGGCGGCGGCTGCGTGATCGCGCTGGTGTGCGACCTGCGGGTGTGCACGCCGACGGCCAGATTCGGCGTCCCGATCGCACGCACGCTCGGCAACTGCCTCTCGGCGGCCAACCACGCGCGGCTCGTCGACCTGATCGGGCCGGCGCGCACCAAGGATCTCATGTACACGGGACGGTTGATCGACGTCGCAGAAGCGCAATCGCTGGGGCTCGTGACGCGAATGGCGGATCCCGCTTCGATAGACGAGGCGGTGGTCGATCTCGCGCGGACGATCGCTTCGCACGCCCCGCTCACGATTCGTATCACCAAAGCGGCGCTGCAGCGGCTCGCCGAGCACCGGCGGCTGCCGGCCGGCGCCGATGAGGACCTGGTCTCGCTCTGTTACGCCAGTGCGGATTTCCGCGAAGGCGTGCAGGCGTTCGTCGGCAAGCGGCCGCCGCGCTTCACCGGACGCTGATCCTCATGAACCTGGCCGTCATATCCGTTCTCGCCCTCACGTTCGCGGTGGTCGTCAGCTGCGTCAGCCGGCTGAACGTCGGCGTGCTCTCGCTCGCGCTGGCCTGGATCGTCGGCGTCTACATCGGCGGCGTGCCGATCGCCACGATCCTGGGCGGCTTTCCGAGCCAGTTGTTCCTCACGCTGACCGGCGTGACGCTCCTCTTCGCGCTCGCCCAGACCAACGGCACGCTGGAGCTGATCACCCACCGGGCCGTACGCCTGTGCCGCGGAAACTGCGGGACGATTCCCGTGATGTTCTTCGTGCTCGGCGCGGCGCTGGCGTCAATCGGTCCGGGCAACATCGCGGCCGCGGCGCTGCTGGCGCCGATCGCGATGGCCACCGCAGGCCGGACGGGAATTCCACTCTTTCTCATGGCGATCATGGTGGGGAACGGCTGCAATTCCGGCGGACTCTCGCCATTCGCGCCGACCGGCATCATCGTCAACGGCCTGATGGCGCGAAACGGCCTGCCCGGATTCGAGTGGCAGACCTATACATACAACCTGCTCGCTCATGCGGTCGTCGCGTTCGGCGGCTACGCCCTGTTCGGCGGACTGAAGCTGTTCGGCGGCAAGCCGGCTGCATCGGCCGCGGAAGAGGAACGGGTGGAGCGATTGCGCCGCCGGCACTGGATCACGATCGCGGTCATCACTGGCTTGATCCTGTCCGTGGTCGTCCTCGAAAGTGAACGTCGGCATGGCCGCGTTTCTTGGCGCCGTCATCATCGTCCTGACACGATCGGGAGATGACGGCGAAGCGTTCAAGAAGATGCCGTGGCGCGTGATCGTGATGGTGTGCGGCGTGACCGTGCTCATTTCGCTCGTCGAGCGCGCCCAGGGCCTCGATCTGCTCGTCTCGCTCGTCGCCAAAGTCGCGACCCCCGCAACCGTGACCGGCATCGTCGCGCTCTTCACCGGGCTCGTGTCGGTCTTCAGCAGCACCTCGGGTGTCGTGCTGCCGGCATTCCTGCCGATGGTTCCCGGTCTCGTCGAGCAGCTTCCGAGCGCCAGCGCCATCGGCATCGCCAGCTCGATGAACGTCGGCGGCCACCTGGTGGACGTCTCGCCGCTGTCCACGATGGGCGCTCTTTGTATGGCCGGCGCCGCCGCTGACGAAAGCCGGGACTTGTTCAACAAACTGCTCGCATGGGGACTGTCGATGGCATTCGTCGGCGCGGTTCTTTGTTATCTGATGTTCTGACCTGCGTATTTGAGCAGACGCGTGTTCGAGGTGAGGAGATGACGGAGACGTGAGCTTTAACACGGAGGCACGGTGCCACGGGTACACGGAGGTGGCCAGTGGCCCGCCGGCCTTCGGCCTGCCCGGACGAATGGGCAAGACCCAAGCAGTGGCCGCGCGACGAGCCACTTGCATTCGCGGGTCTTGCCCGATTCGGGCCGCGCGCAGCGCGGCGCCACAGGCCATCATGTCACGCTGAATTGATTCTCAAACTCCGTGGGTCTCCGTGACTCCGTGTCTCCGTGTTGAAAATCTCCGTGAGCTCCGCCCACTCCGCACGTCGGACACCGTGAACTCGATCATCAGAAGTACAGCCAGATCCCAATGACACACGCGACGAGGATCGCGCTGATGAGGCGATCCATGCGTCGATCGCGCGTGTTGGCCGCGAACGTCGGCGCCGCGGTGCCGCCGAACGTGAGGCCGGCGATCTGCGCGGCCGGGGGCGGCGGCGCGGTCGCGCTCACGACGACGAGCACCGCCGAGCAGATCAGGAACAGGAACAGCGCGAAGTGCAGGAAGTTGATCTCCGCGAACGCGAGCAGCAATCCGTCGAGATGTTGCTTGTTCAGTTCCGCGATCAGGCGCGCGGTGCCGATGACGAGGCCGGTCAGCAGCGCCGCCATCGCGCCGCGGGCGTTCACGCGCTTCGAGAGAATGCCGATCAGGAACACCGCCGCAATCGGCGGCGAGATATACGCCTGCACGCTCTGCAGATACTGATAAATCTGTCCTGAGATCTGCTTCATCAGCGGAATCCACAGGAGTCCCAGCACGACCAGCAGCGCCGTCGACACGCGGCCGACCCAGACCAGCTTCCGTTCTGATGCATCCGGCCGGAGCTTGCGGTAGACGTCCCACGTGATCAGCGTCGAACATGAATTGAACACGGACGAGAGCGAGCTCATGAGGGCTGCGAGCAGCCCGGCGACGACGATTCCGCGCCATCCGGACGGCAGCAGCGCACCGACGAGGGCCGGCAACGCCTGATCGGGAGTTGACAGCGACAGCCGTCCCTGGCGAGACAGGACGTAGGCGATCAGGCCGGGCACCACGAAGATGAACAGCGGCAGCAGCTTGAGGAATCCGGCGAATATGGCTCCGCGCCTCGCCTCTGTTTCGTTCTTTGCGGCCAGCACGCGCTGCACGATGAACTGGTCGGTGCACCAGTACCAGATCCCGAGGATCGGCGCGCCGAGGATGATGCCGGTCCACGGGAACGCCGGATCGCTGAGCGGCTTCCAGATCGAGAGGTGCGCCTCGCCGGCCTCGCGCATCATCACGTCCCAGCCGCCGATCGCGTCGAGCCCGAGCACGGTAACCGTGACGGCGCCGCCGATCAGCACGAACGCCTGCAGCAGGTCCGTGTAGAGGACCGCCCTCAGGCCGCCGAAGATCGTGTAAATACCTGTCGCGACGACAACGACCAGCGCCCCCGTCCAGAAGTCGATCCCCATGAGCGCCTCGAACACGATCCCGCCGGCCGCGATCGTCACCGAGATCTTCGTGAGGATGTAGGCGACGATCGAGACGCCGGCCAGATACCAGCGGGCGCCCGACGAGAAGCGGCGCTCGAGGAATTCGGGCATGGTGAACACGCCGCTGGCCAGGTAGAAGGGCACGAAGACCCACCCGAGGACCAGCAGCACCAGCGAGGCGAGGACCTCGAACTGCCCCACGGCGACGCCGCTCGCGGCGCCGGTGCCGGCCAGGCCGACCAGGTGTTCAGATCCGATGTTCGAGGCGAACAGCGATCCGCCGACGACGAACCAGCCGGCGTCCCTGCCTGCGAGGAAGTAGTCGGTCGCGGTTTCGCGGCCGGAGCGTTCGAGCCGCCAGGACCACAGGGCGACGCCGAACACGAGGACGAAGTAGACGGCTACGAGGAGCCAGTCGAGTGTCGAGAGCATCGTGCGGGGTAGCTTAACCGAGATGCCCCAGCCACGTGGACGTGCCACGTGCCATGTGCGACGTGCTGACTTGTCACGTGCGACGTGCTGACTTGCGCGGAGTTTGGAGCTGAGGTCGATGTGAGAATTCCACCTGTCCGCTCGAGCAGCGGGGAGAGCCCTGCGCATCCTCCTCCAGAACGGCGGTGCATTTAGGGCATGGACATTCGTCGCCTTTCCCATGGCCCTGTTCGGTTGCCACTCGCAGCGCAAGCCCAAAGTCGGACTCAGGCTCCCAAGGGTGTCGGCACGTCGCGTTCCTCGACGGTGATTATTTCCCTGAGCGTTGTGGGAGGTGGAGGCGTACGTCCAGTAAATGCCCGTACCAAAAACAAGCGTAGCCCCGGCGTATCGAATCGACACGGTGCTGTAATCGACGTCTGCCTTTTTGTGCGGCTGGGCTCCTCGTGGGGTTGCAAACATCCTGATCCCCGAAGCGAGAGGGTCCTGACTGCGGGCACACTGGAGGTTTCCAGAGGCGCCCCTCGCAGGCTTCAAGACGACCGAAGCCATCCTGGCCTCAGTCACGATCGTGAGAGGCTGATGGCCCTCCTTTGAAAACCGAATCAGCTCCATCGGGCGCGGTAGCTTGAACTGGCCCAGATCGTCTGTGTGGACTCCTTAGTGGACCAGCTCACTACCCTGTACGTCGCCGAGCGGCCGGCCAGAGGGATCACTCACGCGGCCGGTTATCGTGTCTTGCCGTGCGGCGACGCCGCAAAGAAAGATGACGAGGTACGGAGATGAGCCGCAAGCCAGAGTGCGCTACCACCGGATCCATTTCCAATGCAAGAACGTGACAGCAGCGAGCAACTCCGGCGCGTCCTACCGGCTGACCGAGAAGCCTCGATACCCTCTGCTCGGACCGATTGTCCCGAGGAGCCTGGTCTGGCCGGCTGCCGCGCCGGTGAAATAGTGGTGCCACCAGAAGAAAGGAGCATCGAAAGTCCTCTACTCGCTGCCAGCGATGTTCAATCGGTGGTGCTTCGGGACATCGACCTCACGGACGAGGACCAGACGACAACGCCGCTTCGGCGCATGACAAAGCGAAGACCCGAATGACCCCCTCCGACCGAACGATCCCCAGTTCGCGCGACGCGGCGTCCACGACGCGGGTGTTGCGCCAACGCGGCTCCAGCCGCAGCACAGGTCTTCCGGGGTGTTCATCGTCGGCTTTCGAGTCGAGCTGAACCGAAAACACCGTCGCCCGCCACTCCGGCTCCGATTCGATTCTGGAGCGGTACCAGCAGTCGATATTGTCCACCAACTGGGGTCAGTGAGTTCTTCATGGCAGCGGTCGTTTCGCTCGCCCACGGCTGAACTGCAGCCGGTCACACACGTATACATTGGTGACCAGGGCAAGACATCTAGTTTAGTCGAAGAGATCAGACGAATTATGCGACTACAAGAAGACATCGGCCGCCGCACGGTGACGGGTTCGGCCGACGGACGCCGTTGGAGCACGCCGCTTCAGTGCGCAGCCGGAACGCGCGCGGAGCGATTCCTCGCGCTGATTCGTGTGGTGCCATCCGTGATGTCGAGAACACCCTTGGCGCATCGGTGCGCCTGACGGATGTCGTCCTGACCGTCCGCTAGTCGGCGCGGTACCGGAGATCGAGCGAAGGGCGCGTTCCCGGCGTGCAGCGGCGGCCCGGCGGCCGGACCCGTCGCCGGCTTACACGCCGATGTCTCGCGAGCCGAGGATTCAGCACGCGCACTTGCCCTCAATCCAGCCGCCGGTGAAGCCTGCCTTGCACAGGCCGCGGACGATGTAGGGGTTTTTCTTCATCACGTTCCACACCAGGCCGCTGCGCAGGTTCTCGGCCATCAGCACGATCGGCCCCTGGTCGATGCCGAGATAGTCGTCGGAAAACCAGGCCTGATCGCCGATCGATCCCGCTTCGGGCCTGGCGCCCGCCTTCGCAAACGTTGGATTGAACGCGTCGATGAAGCCGTATTTCTGAAACAGCCGGTCGCCGTACTTCGCCTGCAGGGCTTTCAGGGCCGGCACCACAATCTCCGGCGCGAACGGCAGCGACCCGCCCGCTGCCGTCGGCGCGATCGTCCCGTCGTCGCGGATATCGTCCGCGCTGGCGCCGCGCGCCCAGTAGGTGTGGAACTGGATCTCGCGGCCATCCACGGTGGCTTTGACGTTGTTGGGCCCGTTGCACGCGGTCAGGCCCCAGATGCTGTCGCTGTAGTCGCGGAACCTGTTCGGATTGTCGGCGGCGTAGGCACGCTGCGCGTAGGTCGCCCGCCGCGAGTTCTCGAAGTAGTCGATCTTCTTCTCGCGCATGTAGGAGTCCTGGATGCCGCGGAAGTCGATCCAGACGTGGGAGTACTGATGGATGAAGAGGGGCGCGTAATTGACGAACTCCTGGCCGTAGAACGTCGCCCACTTGTAGTTCTCGAGCCGCGCCGGCCAGGCGTCCGGCGAGATGGGATAGGTCGGCGATCCCATCGCCAGCACGTACAACAACATGGCTTCCTCGTAGCCCTTGTAGTCGTGCGTGTGCATCCCTTTGTCCGGATACCAGCCCATCGCGACGAGCGGCGGCCGCGGCTGCATCCAGTTCCACTCGACCCGTCTGTAGAGCCGGTCGGCGAGATCGCGGATCTCTTTCTCGACCGGATCGTCGCGATCGAAGTACGACTGGGCGAACAGCACACCGCCCATGAGCAGCGTCGTGTCGATCGACGACAGTTCGACGTTCTTGAAGCGGCGGCCCGTCTTCATGTCGAGGAAGTGGTAGAAGAATCCCTTGTAGCCGGTGACGTCCGCCGCGGAGTCGTTCTGCGGCGCAGTCCAGAGAAACCGCAGTGTCGTCAACGTCCTCTGACGTGCCTGGTCGCGCGTCACGTAGCCGCGCTCGGCGCCGACGCCGTAGGCCGTCAGTCCGAAGCCAATTGACGCAATGCTCGAGAAGTTGATCGTCGGCCAGCGATCCGGCACGAGCCCGTTCTCGGGATTCGTCACGTCCCAGAACCACTGGAACGTTCGCTGCTCGAGCGTCTCGACGAACGGATCCGTCTGCGGGGCGCCGGCCCAGACGCTCACCAGAATCAGGCAGGACGCAATCAAGCGCTTCATTTTTCCTTCTTCCGCTCGATCGCCTGGAAACTGCCGCGCCGGAGAGGCACGCTCATTCCGCCGGTCGATTCGAGGATGTCCCAGAGGCGGCTGCGCATCGATTCGACTCTCGCTTTGTGCTCTGGCGCGGCGATCAGGTTGCGGCGCTCCTGCGGATCGCTCTGGAGATCGTAGAGCTCCTGGATGTCCCACACACCCGGATAGTAGATGAACTTGTACCTGTCGTTGCGAAGAGCCAGCGTGGTCGGCGTGTGAGGGAACGCATACTCCCAGTAATACTCGTAGACCATTTCGCCATCCACAGCGACGCTGTCGCCTCGAAGGGCCGCAAGCACGGACCTGCCGTCGATCGCTTCCTGGCTGCGGACGCCGGCGAGATCCAGCACGGTCGGCGCAATGTCGATGTTTCGCACGAGCTGGTTCACGACCGAACCCGCAGGCACGTAGCCCGGCGCGTAGACCAGCATCGGAATGCGGATCGATTCCTCGTACGCGTTGCGCTTGTCGATCAATCCGTGCTCGCCGAGCAGGAACCCGTTGTCGCTCATGTAAATCACGAGCGTGGATTTGCTCAGGCCCGATGCTTCGAGGTAATCGAGCATCCGGCCGACGCTTTCATCGAGCGCCAGCAGGGTCTCGCAATACGCGCGATAGAAGGCGTCGAACTCGAGGGCGCCGTGATACATGAAGTCCACGCCGTGCCAGCTGTTCCGCTGCTCTTTCACCCATCGTGGCTTCAGCTCGTAATTCGCGGGCGTGTCCGCCATCGTTTCCGGATAAGGAATCGGCGCGTTCGCGTAAGCGCCGCGATGTCGTGGGGCCGGCTCGAATTCTGAGTGAACCGCCTTGTGCGCGAGCGTCAGGAAGAACGGCTTCGAGGGATCGGCGGTTGCCTGGGTCTTCAACCAGCCGATCGCTTGATCGGTCAGAACATCCGTCGTGTAGCCCTTGATCTGGCTGCGCGCGCCGTTGATGTTGAGCGTCGGATCCTGGTAGACGCCCTGGCCCATGAAGCTCACCCAGTGATCGAATCCCTTCTGCGGCGCGTCGTTCTCTTCCCCCATGTGCCATTTGCCCACGTAGGCCGTCCGATAGCCGGCGCGCTGCAGGCGCTCGGGAAAGAAGACGGTTCCGGCGGGAATCGGCGACGTGTTGTCGACAATGCCGTGGCGATGCGCGTAAAGGCCGGTGAGAATCGACGCACGGCTCGGCGAGCAGAGCGCCGTCGTCACTATCGCGTTGCGGACGTGTGCGCCTCCCGTCGCCATCCGGTCGAGATTCGGCGTGCGCAGAAACGGCGGCGCGCCAGCGACGAAGCTCATGAAGTCGAACCGGTGATCGTCGCTCAGAATCAGGACGACGTTTCGAGGCGGTGTGCGGGCTGGTTGAGCGGCTGCCGCGACGGGGATCAGGAAAGATAAGGTGAACGCGAGCAGAAACGGTCGTCTCACCTGACCTCCAGCGGAACCGTCACCCCGCCGGCGGAACTGTTGCTGACACGAACGGAGAACGCTCCTGGTTCGACGATCCACTTCAGGTCGCGATTGTAGAAACCCAGCTCGCGAGGTCCGAGCGTGAACTCGATCTGCCTGCGCTCCCCAGCCTTCAACGGGACGCGGCGGAACGCTTTCAGCTCCTGAATCGGCGGCGTCACGCTGTCGAACGAGATCCGAGACATAGACCTGCACCACTTCATCACCGTCCCGGCTGCCGGCGTTCTCCACCGTCACCGTGAGCGTTGCCGTTCCATCGGGCCCGATGCTGGGCGCGCTGAAGCGCGCATCGGAAATCCGGAATTGCGTGTAGCTCAAACCGTGGCCGAACGGATACAGCGGCGTCCACGGCACGTCGAGGTACTTCGACGTGTATTTCTCCTTCTCGTTCGGCGGCCGGCCGGTGGTCTTGTAGTTGTAGTAGATCGGCGCCTGCCCGTCGCCCGCGGAAACGTCACCGGCAGCTTTCCGCCTGGATTGACGCGCCCGAACAGTACATCTGCCACGGCATTGCCGGCTTCGGTGCCGCCGGGAACCACGCTTCGACGATCGCCGGCGCGTGCTCCGCGAGCCACTCGATCGCGAGCGGCCGGCCGTTCATCAGCACGACCGCGACCGGCTTGTTCAGCGCGACGATGCGCTTCGCGAGATCGAGCTGGCGGCCCGGCAGATCCAGCGACGCTCGCGAGGACGCCTCGCCGCTCATCGCTCCTGTTTCGCCAATCACCAGGACAATCGCATCCGCGTTCGACGCTGTCTTCACGGCTTGATCGATTGCCGCGTCAGCGGCTGCGTCGCCGGCCGGCGCCGCTGCCAGCACCTCGAGATCCAGGTCGACGCCCTTCGCGTAAGTCACCGCAGTCGCTGGTGACACGGCCGCACGGATCCCCTGCAGCACCGTGACGACGTCGGCCTCCTTCCCGTCTCCGGTCCAGTTGCCCATCATCTCGGGACGGTTGTCGGCGAGCGGACCGATGACGGCGAGGCGCGCGATGGCCGGCGCCAGGGGCAGGGTTTCGCGATCGTTTTTGAGGAGCACCATCGACCGCGCCGCAATTCGCCGCGCCGCGGTGCGGTACTCGGCGCGCATGATCGTCGCCTTCTCGCGTGCGGCGTCCGCGTACGGCTGTTCGAAGATCCCGGCGCGGATCTTCATGCGCAGCACGCGGCGCACGGCCTCGTCGACGGCTTCGATCGGCAGACGTCCCTCTTTCACGAGTCGGGGGCCCTCGGTCGCGTAGGACCGGCTGACCATCTCCATGTCGACACCAGACGTCAGCGCCTGACGCGCCGCGTCTGCCGCGTCCGCGGCAAGACGATGATTGATCAGCTCCGTCACCGAGTTGTAGTCGGAGACAACGACGCCGTCGAAGCGCCATTCGCGACGGAGCACGGTCGAGAGCGTGAAGGGATTCGCCGACGCAGGTACGCCGTTGAGATCGTTGAACGCGCTCATGAACGTCCCGACGCCGGCGTCGACGGCCGCCTTGAACGGCGGAAAGTACACGCTGCGCAGCGTGTGCTCCGACATGTCGGTCGTGTTGTAGTCGCGCCCGGCTTCGGCGGCGCCGTAGGCGACCCAGTGCTTGGCGCAGGCAATCACCCGGTCGGGCCGGCTGAAGTCGTCGCCCTGGAAACCGCGGACGCGCGCGGTCGCCATGATCGAGCCCAGATGCGCGTCTTCGCCGGATCCCTCGGCGATGCGGCCCCACCTCGCGTCGCGCGCGATGTCGACCATCGGCGCAAACGTCCAGTGCAGGCCGGCGGCTTTGGCCTCGGCCGCCGCAATCGCCGCGGCCTCCTCGACCGCCTGCGGATCCCAGCTCGCCGTTTCGCCAAGGGGAATCGGAAAGACCGTTCTGTATCCGTGAATGACGTCGAACGCGAAGATCACCGGAATGCGCAGCCGCGACTCCTCCATCGCGACGCGCTGCATCGCGTTGACGTTGTCAGCGCCGCGGACGTTCAGCGTCGAACCGAGCAGTCCCTTGCGCACCAGATCGAGATGCTCGGGCCTGAACCGTCCATCGGCGTGGCCGTCGAGCTGCTGCAGCTGGCCGAACTTCTCCTCGATCGTCATGCGCGCGAGCAGATCGTTGACGCGCGACTCGACGCCGGATGTCTTGTGCGCCCCGCTCTGAAGCACGAGCGAGGCGCCCACCATCACGGCGCAGAGGGTCGGGGATATTCCGGCGGTCATGGCTTGTGGTTCCTCGAGGCTCTCAGCCGTCAGCAATCAGCCGTCAGCTTTGAAGCTGATAGCTGAAAGCTGATAGCTGACAGCTTCCTAGAACGCATATCTCAACCCGAACTGCAGCCGGGCTCCGGGATCGATCATGCTGTTCGGCCGGCCGAAATTGATGTTGACCGCCGGGCAGCGTCGGGATGAACCCGTCGATAGCCGGAGAAATTATCGAAGCTGAAGATGTTGAAGCCCTGGAAGATCACCGAGAAGGCGCTGCGTGTCGTGGAAACGGAACGCTTTTTCGACCTGCAGATCGACGCTGCGATACGCCCACGCGTCGGGAATGATGAAGCCGAACTGCTCCGGCCTGCCGCCGTTGCGCTGCAGCTTCCGCTGGTTGACGCCGCCGCCCGCCGACTGGTCGTCGATCGTGTACGGCGTGCCCGATCCGAGCGTGATGAACGTGCTGGCGATGATGTCCCATGGCAAGCCAACGATCCCCGTCATCACGAGCCGGTGCCGTTCGTCGGTGCTCGTCGGGTAGCGCGGGTAGGCCGACGCCGTCGGGAAATCGAGACTGAAGAGATCGCCACCGTTCTGCTCCGCCTTCCCCAGCGTATACGCCAGGTTGAAGCCCCACTTCCGCCCGCGGTGCCCGTACGGCAGGTCGGCGGTGACGAACAGGGCGTCGTACCACGCCTTCCGGCCTTCGGGGTCGGAGATCAGGATGTTGGCGAAGCCGCCGGGGACGCTGAGGCAGCAGGTGCCGTCCGGACGACGGGTGCCGAACAGGAACGTGAAGAGATTGCGGCTGCGCGCGCCTGAATAGGTCGCCGAGGTGACGATCCCTTTGAACGTGTGGCGCAGGCCGAACGAATACTGATCGGACACCGGAGGCTTCGTGTCGTTGGCGATGAGGAACACTTCCGGGTTCGGCGCGCGTCCGCTGGCGATGATCTGATTGAGCCCGGCGACGGTCAGAAACGACGGATCCCACACGATCGTCTGCTGGCCGTCGCGGATGCCGCCGTCGGTCGAGAACTGGAACGTCCGCACCGCATACTGCAGTCGGAACCGCTCGTCGAGCGTCGAGTTGTACAGCACGCGATCGTAGTAACGGCCGAAGCCGCCGAAGATCACGGTCTGTCCATCTTCCGTGAGCGCGTACGATGCGCCAATCCGCGCCTGCAACATGCCGTAGAACGGCGGGCGATCGTCGCCGTCCGTGAAGTACCGCGCGTCGTCGACGAACGACGCCGTGGCCACGCGAACGTTTTCGGGCGTCACGTAGTCGTTGTTCAGCATGTCCGACTCGTAGTCCCAGCGGAGACCCAGGTTCAACGTCAGCCGGCCCATCGTCCAGTCGTCCTGGCCGTAGATGCCGAACTGGACGTTGCTCGCGCTCAGATCGGGGTTGCCGGAGCCGAACTGCGCCGAGGCTGGAAAGCCCCAGCTGATATCGCCCCGGAACTGATATAGCGGGTTTCCCGTGAACTGCTTGTTGACGTCGTAGTCCAGGAAGCTCAGGACCGCGCCGACCTTTGCGCTGTGGCTCCCCTTCCACGTGATGAAGCGCGTGTAGTCGTCGCGAATCGACGTGCGCTGCTGGACGATCAGCTGCTCGGTGTCGCGGCCGCCAATGCGCAGCAGCCCCTGATAGTTGAGGCCGACGATCTCTTCGTTCTCAGGCTCGGGGTTCCAGCGGTAGCGCTGGTACGAGATGTACGCCTCGTTCAGGGATTTCGTGTTGGCCATCTGCCATTTGCCCTGCACCGAGTTGACGCCATTGCGCACGTTCTCGGCGGCCTCGACGGCGGTCTGTGCCGCCGAAGCCGCGAATGTCGGTTTCGTTGCGCCAGCTGTAGGTCACTTCGCCCTGGTGTCCCTGGGCTGGCTGGAACGAGGCCTTCGTGAACAGCAGCTTCTCCCTGAAAGGACTCGTGAACACGCCTTCACGCGTCCGCAGGTCCGCGACGAGCGCCGGCGGAGCCGTCGACACCGTGCCGACGAGCACCGTGTTCTGGCGATCCTGGCGGTTCTCCTCGTACGACCCGAAGAACTGCGCCCGGTCCTTGATGATCGGACCGCCAACGCGACGCTCCCCATTGCCACCGCTCGTACGCCGGCTTGGGCTTCGTCTCGCCCTTGACGAGGATGGTTCGGCGAATCGCGCACGATCGTCTCGTTGTCGACGAGCGCCTTGTCCTGGTAGAAGCTGAACACTTCTCCCGAGAGGCGGTTGCCGCCGCTCTTCGTGACCGCGGTGATGATCGCGCTTGCCGCCTTCTCGTATTCCGCCTTGAAGTTCTGGGTCAGGACCTGGAACTCGCGGACCGCGTTCTGTGGAAACGGGTTGCCGCGGCTGGCATCCTGGCCGACGACGCCGCCGTCGATGACGTCGTTCTTGTAGCTGACGCCGTCGATGAAGACGTTGACGTTCTGGGACGGCAGCGCGCCGCCGGTGAACTCCTTGCGGAACTCGTTGTCCGACACGCGAAGGCCGGGCGCGAGCGCGGCGAAGTTCAGGAAGTTGCGATTGTTCTGCGGGAGGTACTTGATCTGATCCTGCGTGACGTTGGTGGAGATCTCGGTCGAGCGTGTATCGGCCAGGCGCTCGCTGACCACCTCGACCGTTTCGTTGTAGGTCACGTCAGGGCTGACCTTGAAGTCGACGGTCAGCGTCTGGCCGACCAGCACCTGAATTGTCCGGGCCTGCGGCTTGTACTGATCCATCATCACGCGGATCTCGTAGGTGCCCGGCCTCAGTCCGGCTATCGTGTAATGGCCCTTCTCGGTGGTCACCGTTTCGCTGGTGAACCCCGATTCCGTGTCCCGTGCCGTTACCGTGACGCCGGGAAGGATGCCGGACGCGTCCGACACCTGCCCTTGAATGGTTCCCGTCGACACCTGCGCGCCCGCTCCTGTCGCGGCGCCCAGCACGACGGTCATGACCAGCGCCGTCCAGACCGTCGCGTACCGAACCCGTCCTGCGCCTCGCATCGCAACCTCCTCCAACGCTCGCGTGCACGAATGTACTAAAACGTTTTAATAGCCGGCTTCTATCACCGGCCGACCACGAGTGTCAAGACGGCCCGCGGCCGAACGCGTGCCTGTTACCCAAGCTTGCCGGCCGCACTGAGCCGTGGGAGACTACGCGCGTGCCGCCACAGAACAGTCGGAAGGCCCGCGGTTCGCGCGTGAGGGTCGCGGTCCATGCCGGACCGGTCACGCTCAAGACGCTGTCCGACCATCTCGGCCTGTCGCCCGCCACCATTTCCCTGGTGGTGAACCGATCGCCGGTGGCGCGCGCCATTCCGCGCGCCACGCAGGAGCGGGTCCTCGATGCGGCGCGCCGCTTCAACTACCGGCCGAACTCGATCGCGCGCTCGCTTCGCGCCCAGAGGACCTTCACGGTCGGCGTGCTGGTGCCGGAGATAAGCGAAGGTTATGCCGCCATGGTCATGGGCGGCATCGAGGACTACCTGCTGCAGGCGGGCTACCTCTACTTTGTGGCCAGCCATCGGCACCGGCGCGATTTGATCGACGAGTACCCGCGGCTGCTGCTCGATCGCGCCGTCGAAGGCCTCATCGCGGTCGATACGCCTTGTCCGCGGAAGCTGTCGGTACCCGTGGTCGCTGTATCAGGCCACGACACGACTGCAGGGGTCACGAACATCGTGCTCGACCACACGCACGCCGCGCGCCTCGCGCTCGAGCACCTCGCGGCGCTCGGTCATCGGCGGATTGCCGTCATCAAGGGACAGGCCTTCAGCTCGGACACGCGCGATCGCTGGGACTCGATCTGCGCGACCGCGAAGACGATGGGCCTCACGATCCCCGCTGAGCTCGTCGTGCAGCTCGACGGCGATCTGCCGTCGCCCGAACTCGGCTACGGCGTCACCCGGGTCCTGCTCAGCAGGGGCAAGCCGTTCACGGCGCTCTTCGCCTTCAACGACATTTCGGCGATCGGCGCGATGCGCGCGATCCGCGAAGCGGGCCGGCGGGTGCCGGAGGACGTGTCGGTGGTCGGGTTCGACGACATTCAGAGCGCCGCGTTCCAGCAGCCCGGCCTGACCACGGTTCGACAGCCGCTGCGGCGAATGGGCGAGCTGGCTGCGGAGATTCTCCTGAAGCGGATCGGCGCGGGGGCGCGCCGAGTGCACGCGAAGCGCATCACCGTCGAGCCGCAGCTGGTGGTGCGCGCCTCAACGGCGCGAATAGTGAATAGCGATTAGTGATTTGTGATTGTGTCTGTGATTTGTGATTCGTGAGGAAATCAGAATTCATAAATCGCAAATCACTATTCACACCATGTTCGTGTTCACCGGAGCGACGAACACGCTGCTGGGCCCGCTCCTGCCGGTGCTCGTCGGGTGGTGGGGCCTTGCCGATCCCGATGCCGGCTTCCTCTTCACGCTGCAGTTCGCCGGGTCGATCGTTGGCGCGGCGCTCGCCAGCCCGTGCATCGAACGGTTCGGTCTGCGATCGACCCTCCTATCGGGCATCGTGATCATGGCAACCGGCGTCGGCGCGCTTGGCGCGGGCACGCCATCGATCGGCTACCCGGCGGTGTCCTGGTTCGGCCTCGGCCTCGGGTTGACGATTCCCGCGACCAACCTGCTGGTCGCCGAAACCGCATCCGGCAATCGCGCGGCGGCACTCAGCGTTCTCAACTTCTCCTGGGGCGTCGGCGCCGTGGCCGGACCGCCGGCCATAGCGCTGTCGCGAAGGATTTACGACGCGCACCTGTTTCTCTTCGCGCTCGCCGCGGCGCTGCTGCTGTCCGCCGCGATGCTCGGCTCGATCCGCGCGCCGCGATCGGACCGCGCCGCCGGCATCGCGCGCCAGCCGCTCGCTGCGTCAGACCTGTGGCGCCGGGTGCTTCTGTTCGGTTCGTTCCTCTTTCTCTATGTCGGCACCGAGACGTCGGTGAGCGGCTGGATGGCCGTTTACGCGCAGCGCGCCGACCTGCTGTCGAGCGGCATTGCGATCGCGCTGCCATCGGTTTTCTGGGGCGCGCTGCTGGCCGGCCGCGCGCTCGGCCCGTGGGTGCTGAAACACCGCGCCGAGGCGACGGTGCTCCGCGTCGGGCTCGCGGTTGCCACCGCGGGCGTTGTGGGACTGCTCGCCGCCGGCTCGCCCGCTGCGCTCATCGCAGCGGTCTCCGTCGTCGGCCTCGGCTTCTCGATGGTGTTCCCGGTTTCGTTCGCGATCTTCACCCGGGAGATGGGCGCGGCGGCGGCGGCCGCCACTGGACCGGTTTTCGTCTTTGCCGCCTTGGGCGGCGCCATCCTGCCGTGGCTGGTCGGCGGCGTCTCCGCGCGCACCGGCAACCTAGCGGCGGGACTGCTCGTCCCGCTGGCCGGGTGTGCAGGGGTGCTGATTCTGGACGCGGTTCTACGCGGATCTCGAACGGGACGCGGATTGCCGCGGAATCCGTCCTGACCCGCGACGCGGATTTCCGCGGAATCCTTCCTCAAACGGAACGCGGATTGCCGCGGATTCCTTTCTCAAACGAAACGCGGATTTCCGCGGATTCCTTCCTCAAACGGAACGCGGATTCCCGCGGATCCCTTCCTCAAACGGAACGCGGATTTCCGCGGATCCTTTTTTGTTCAGAGTCCGAAGGACGCCAGCGCGAGGCACTCCTCGAGGTGCTTCTTGTGCGGCTCGACCAGCTTCCGATTGATTTCGGGGCCGTCCGGCCCCATCGCTCCTCGCAGTTGTCCGGGCTCGGGTGACGTCACGCCCTGCTTGATGTCTTCCGCCATCTTGGCGACGTCGAAATCGACGTAGGGCATGCCCAGCGCCCGATACGCCTGATCGCGAATCCAGCGGTACTCGTCGATCGACAGCTCGGCGCTGTTCAAGGCTTCGACCTGCGCGCGCTTCGCGTCTATCCACGTCTGCACCAGGTCTCCATAGGCGGACATCAGCGTGGCGATGTCGCTGAGCGACGTCGGCTCCTTCTTCTCGGCCAGGACCTTGTATTTCGTCTCGAGCTCGGCGAACCGCGTGCCGAGGCGCTGACGCAGCGCGCTCTGCACCTGCACGAGCTTCTCAACCTGCACGCTCGTCAGCTCCGCGGACTCCGGCGGCGTGAAGCTGGTTTGCACCTTCAGTCCGCGTTCGATGTCGGGAATCTTCGACAGCTCCGCGAACTTCGCCGCGGTCGCGCTGATCCGGCGATACGCGTAGTACGCCACACCGCCAGCCACGGCGCAGCCGAGAACGAGGACAACAAGGCACCCGATCGCGATCTTTTTCATGAGAGCTCCCGCAGGTTGGTCGGCAGTGCGGGAAATGGTATCACTGCGGACGCACGATCGTGACCGCGACATCTCTGTTCGCGCGCGCCTCGTTGCCGTTGACGTCCCTGGCAAGGATACGCAGCGTGTAGTCGCCCGGCGGCAGGCCGGTAGTGTCCCAGCCGCCCGCGTCGGCGCCGTTGCGCGGCGCATGGGTGACGCGATAGAGGAAGCGGGTCCGGCGCTGCCCGTAGTAGGGAATGCCGCTGCCGGACGCGTAGACGAGAGCCGGATCGATCGCGCCGAGCCGATCGAAGCGTATGGTCTCCCGGGGCGCTTCGTATCCCGGCACGGGCGTGCCATCCCGGTTCAGAACCTGATAGCCCGCCTCATAGAGCCCAAGCCGTCGTCGTCCCAGATTGCCGTTCACCTGATCCCACGCGTCGACGACGACCTGCACGATGCCGTCGACCAGGATTCTGCCTTTGACCCGTTTCGTGAGCGGCTGTCCGCTGGCATCGAGGAGGCGGATGCCGCGCCGATTGATCGTCGGCGGCACGGTGTCCTCGAACTGCACGAGGCGGAAGTTGAGCGGGTTGTGCTCTTCGCCAGGCCACCCGACGTTCAGGTGCACGTGGTTGAACGGATTCGCGGTGCCCACCACCTCCCCGGTCTCGAAGTGCGCCCCACGCTTCACGCGAATGCCGACGAGGCGTCCGACTGGATCGTAGGTCGGCACGAACTTCGATGCGTCGACGATGTCGCCGCCGCGGTAGCGTCCGACCCTGAGATGCACGTAGGCCAGCGGCCCGATTCGAACGGACTCGTTCAGCGAAGCGAAGTCATTGGCCGCAAGCGGGGTGACGACAACGCCCGGGCGCGCCGCGAGGACCGCCTCGCCGTCCGCCGCGTGGACGTCGATGCCCGCGTGGAACCGTTCGGTCCCCTCGCCGCCGCGCAGCTCGCCCAGCGTGCCGGTGATCTCGAATGGGCCATCCATCGGCGCGAGCGGCCACAGAAGCGGCTCGCGGGCGAAATCGGCGCTGTCGAACGCCGGCGCGACGCCCGGCGGCGCCACATGAAGATCGCGGCGGAACGGCGCCGCGATCGAGCGCACGAGCGCATTCCGTGCGTCCGCGACCAGGATGTATCCCGGCTGGCGCACGGCAAGACCGGCGAGGCCGCGAAATCGCGCCTCCTCGCCGGCGCCGTCCGCGAACCCCGGCCGCGATCCCGCAAGGACGCGAACGCGCCGACCCGGAACGATCTCGACGACGCGCCCGCGGTCGTCGGTCACGTAGAGGACGCCCCGGGTGTCCAACGCGATCCCGATGGGCCGCACAAGGCCTTCGTCGGGCAGCGGCTCGAGCGTCGAGACAAAGCCGTCCGCGCCGACGAGGCGGACGAGACCGCTGCCCGTATCCGCCACATAAATGTTTCCGGCATCGTCGACAGCGACACCGCAGGGTGTATCGAACTGCGCTGAATCCGCCGGTCCGTCCGTGAAACCCTTCTGGCCACTGCCGGCGATCGTCACGACGAGACCTTCGGGGGTGATCGCGCGAATGCGATCGTTGTAGGTGTCGGCGACGATGACGCGCCCCGCCCGATCGACGGCGACGCCGATGGGACCGTTGAATCGGGCGGTGGACGACGGACCGTCCGCGAAACCAGCGTCCGGCGCTCCCGCGAGCGTGGAGACGACCCCGTCCGGTGCGACGCGTCTGATTGTGTTGTTGCCGGTGTCGGCTACATAGATCGCACCCGCCGCATCGATCGCGAGCCCCGAAGGGGTGTCGAACCGCGCGGCGTGGCCGGGGCCGTCGGCATAGCCGCGTGTGCCGCCGGCGATCGAGGTGACGGATCCATCTGCCGCGATGCGACGGATGCGCTGCGCGTCGCCGGCGTCGGAGACGTAAACGGCGCCGTCAACCGCGACGGCGAGGCCGAATGGATCGGAGAACCTCGCGCGGCTGCTCGCCCCGTCGCGCATCGCGCCGACGCCGTCGCCCGCGACGACCGTGACGATTGCCGTCCATCCATCCTCCAACGGATCGCGTTGGCTCGCCGTACGCCACCACCACCAGGCGGCGATACCGGCGACGACGACGACCAGAACGACTATCGCAAGGCTGCGCGCACGACGCACACCTTAATAATGCTGGATTTCGGCGGGCACCTTTATCCAGACGCGGCCGTTTCGCTCTGTGACCTCGTACGTGCTGATCGCAGTTGTGGCCGGTCCACGGCGGACGTCGCCGGTCGTGACGTCGAATTGGGAGCCATGCCACGGACACTGCACCGTGTCGCAGGCGAGCACGCCGTCAGACAGCGGGCCGCCCTTGTGCGTGCATCGATCGTCGAACGCGACGTACCCGTTCTGGGTCCGCCCGAGCACGATGCGCAGATCGCCGAGGCGCAGCAGCTTCATCTGATCGACCTTCAATTCGTCAGCGGCCGCGACGTCGACTTCGCCCGATTCGGGCAGCGGCAGGTTCTCGACGCGCCACTTTCCTGCGTCGGCATACCGGTGGTCGACCGAGATCTGGTTGCGGCTGACGAGCGTGCCGCCCATCCAGCCGCCAGCGGCGAGCAGGCCTGCCGCGCAGGCCTCGGCGGCGATCGCCCAGGCGCGCGGCGGTTCGACATTGTTCCTTCGTCCCAGCCGCGCCGCGGCGAACAGGCCGACTGCCGAGAGGTTTGCGAACATGTGCTTCGTCGCGCGGTCGCGCGCTGAGCTTCGAGGCGGGACGGTGAAGACGTAGTCAACCAGGCCAGGAACCGCCGCCATGAGCGCGGACGCGAGGCCGAGCTTGCTCATGTGGTCAGCGGTCCGGAACCAGCGCCGCCGTCCGGTCGAGCGGGCCCAGACGTCGATCATGGCGCTCCCGATCAGGTAGGCGAACGGGAACGGAACCAACATCGGGTGGATTGGGTGTCCCTTGACGTGTGCGGTGCTTCGCATGCGCCTCTGGCCTGCAATGCAGGTTCCATCACTTTTTTCTTGTGTGTCGTGGGGCCCCACCCCACGACCAGCCAGCCCTCGCTACGCTCGGGCCGCTGGTTCGCGGGCAACCGGGCGCTATCAGAGCAGCCCGTAGTACAATTGAGCTCAGCCAATCACCAATGCCGCGGACACATCGCTCGATCGTCGTCCTGTGCATCGCCTTCGTCGCCCTGGCTGCCTTCCATCCGGGCGGGTCGATCCTCGACCACGCCGTGCTGGAAGTGCAGTGGATCCTCTTGCCGGATCCAGTTTCCATCGCTGCTCCGGAACAGAAGTCTGTTTCCGACGAACAGCCGCTTCCGCTCCTCTCCGCTCTCGCTTCCCGCGCACCGCCGTTCTCGCTCGCGTAAGCCACTTCCAATTCAGCCGCGCGTCGCACTCGCACGTCGCACTCGCACGTCGCACGTGGCAAGCAGCACGTCGCACGTAGCCCGTCGCACGTCGCACGTCGCACGTCGCACGTTTCCTGGAGGACTTATGAAGCGAACACCCGCGGAGTCCGCGGTGCGTAATGTGATCGGCTGGCGTCAACGGCTCAGCCGCCTGCGCGGTGACGCCGTGCGGTTCGATCTGCGCGCCTATGATGCGCCGCTTGCGGAAATCAATACGCTCGAGGAGCGTCTTCGAAAGTGTCGCGACAGCGAGCTGGCCGCGTTCGGCGCGGAAATCAGGGCCGCGGCCGCCGCGGCGCTTCCGCGCCAGTCGGTGAGGCCGCGCGCCTACGCGCTCGTCCGCGAAGCGGCGCGCCGCACGCTGGGCCTGCGGCCGTTCGACGTCCAGATTGTTGCGGCGCTCGCGATGGACGACGGGGCGGTCGTCGAGATGCAGACCGGCGAGGGAAAAACGCTGGCGGCGGTGATGCCCGCCGCGCTGAATGCGCTGACCGGTCGAGGTGTCCATGTCCTGACGTTCAACGATTACCTCGCCGAACGCGACGCCGCCTGGATGGGCCCCGTCTACGGCGCGCTCGGCCTCACGGCGCGCCACGTGCAGCAGGGCATGACGCCAGCCGCGCGGCGTGAGGCATACGCCGCTGACGTGACGTACGTCACGGCGAAGGAAGCCGGGTTCGATCATCTCCGCGACCTGCTCGCGGTCGATCCGCGCGACATCGTCCATCGTCCGTTCCATTTCGCGATCCTGGACGAGGCCGACTCGCTGATGATCGACGAGGCGAGAGTGCCGCTGGTGATTGCCGGCAGCGTGGATCGCATCGACTCGTCGGCGGCCTCGTTGGCGGCGCTCGTCAAGTCGCTCGAGCGGGGCGTGCACTTCGACACGGACGAATACGAACGCGACGTCGAGCTGACGGACGAGGGCACGGCTCACGTCGAAAAGGCGCTTGGCTGCGGCAACCTTCATGACGAGAAGAACTATCGCCTGCTGACCGGCTTGAACTGCGCGCTGCACGCCCGGGTTCTGCTACGCCGCGATGTCGACTACATCGTCCGATCCGGACGGATCGAGCTGGTCGACGAATTCACGGGCCGGGTCGTGGACGACCGCCACTGGCCCGACGGGCTGCAGGCAGCGCTCGAGGCGAAGGAGGGCATCGGGAGAAGCTCCGATGGCTGCGTGCTCGATTCGCTGACGCTGCAGCACTTCCTTCGCGGCTACCCGCGGGTCTGTGGCATGACGGGAACGGCGCGTGACGCCGCGTGGGAGCTGCAGCAGACCTACGGGGTGGAGGTGGTGGTCATCCCGACCAACCGGCCGGCGATCCGGATCGACCAGCCGGACGTCGTGTTCACCCATCGCGAGGCCAAAGAGCGCGCGGTCGTGGACGAGATCCGGCGTGCTGCGACATCGGGCAGGCCCGTGCTGGTGGGGACCTTCACGATCGAAGAATCCGAACGGCTGGCCGCGCACGTGAGGAGCGCTGGACTCGCGTGCGAGGTCCTGAACGCGCGCAACGATGCGGCGGAAGCCCGGATCGTGGCGAAAGCGGGGGCTCCGGGTGCGATCACGATTGCGACGAACATGGCCGGCAGGGGAACTGACGTCAGGCTCGGCGGCGAGGACGAAGCGGAACACGATCGGGTCGCCGCGCTCGGCGGCCTCTACGTGATCGGCACCAACCGGCACGAGAGCCATCGCGTCGATCTGCAGCTCCGGGGCCGGGCGGGACGCCAGGGCGATCCGGGGGAATCGCGCTTCTTTCTCAGCCTCGACGACGATCTGATGGTCAAGTTCGGGGTTCGCAACCTGATCCCGCAGCGGTTCATCCCGACCCGATCTGATGCACCAATCGACAACCCTGTCGTTCGGCGCGAGGTTGCGCGAACGCAGCGAATCATCGAGGGTCAGAACATCGAGATCCGTCGGACACTTGGCCGATACGCGGGGGTCACCGAGAGGCAGCACACGCTGGTGATGGAGCGACGCACCGGCCTTCTCGCCGGAGCCGCAGCTCCGGACGTGTGGAGGGCCAGCGGAAAGCACGCCGCGCTCGTGGCCGCGGCGGGAACAGGGGCAGTCGAAGACGCCGAACGCGCCGTCACGCTCCATCACATCGATCGGGCATGGCGGGAGCACCTCGCATTCTGCGCCGACCTGCGCGAAGGGATTCACCTCGTCCGGCTCGGCGGCCACGATCCGCTGACGCGATTCTCGGAAGAAGCCATCCGATCGTTTGCCTCGTTCGACGAGGAGGTCGACGCGGCAGTCCTGGCTGATCTGGAACATGTCTCCCTCAACGGAGGGTCGATCGACCTGACGCGAATCGGCATCAAAGGGCCGTCATCCACCTGGACGTATCTCGTCAACGACGATCCCTTCCGCAACCAGATTGGCGCGATGCTGACCGGCCCCGGCGGCAGGACGGTCGCCACATACTCGGCGGCGGTAATGATGCCGCTGCTGATCGCGTGGGCGCTCGTCGAGAGACTGTTCGGACGACGGGCGCGACGACGTTGATTACGTCGGGCGCGCTGGAAGGACTGTTGCACTGGCGCGGCGCGGTCCTCGACAACCTGACGCCACAGAGGCTCCAAAATACCGAGCGCGGGAGACTTTTGTCACCGAGTCGTCGGCTTGCGTGGCTTGACGCGGCCCTGGTGGACGGGTAGGTTATGGGCCCCCACTGAAATCAGAAGGGAAGACTCATGATCAAGAAGATGGCTTTTTTCATGGCTGCCTGCCTTGCGTTGCCGCTGGTTGCGGCAGCGCAGGACGTGAACACCGTCAAGTCGATGCGAGCAGTCGGCAACAACGTCGAGATCGAGTTGGAGAGCTCGAAGCAGTTCGAAATCCGTGACGACCTCATCGTCCTCAGGATCGGTAACAAGGAATTCTCGAGAAGCAAGTCTCCGAAGGATGGCAGCCTCAACCGGTTGATCTTCATGATCCCGGCGAGTGCCTTCGAGCAACTTGCCGATGGCGAAGCCATGACCGTCTCGTTCCGCAGCGACAACGTCAGCGGTGACGTGTCGGCAACCGGAGGCACCCGTCGCGGCGGACCGCGGTGGGATTTCGGCAAGTTGAACAAGTCGCTGCTGCAGCGGTAAGGTCGAGGAAAACGCCATGCGAATGACAAGACAGCACGCCATCACGTTTTCACTGACCCTTCTGCTCGCCATTCTGAGCGGCGCCCCTGCGTGGGCGCAGGATCCAGGCACTGCCGGTCCGCTGGCAGTTACCGTCCAGGAATACAACTTCGGTGACACCGCGTTCAACCCTCCCAGCGGCTTCCCCGGGCCGGTTGAAGTCCGTGCCCAGGTTCACCGCCCGACGAATTTGGCCGGAGGGCCGTTTCCGCTCGTGATTCTCCTGCACGGCCGTCATGGCGTGTGCAGCGGCAGCTTTACGTGGCCGTGTCCGGCGGGTCAGACGATCATCCCGAGTTACCAGGGGTACGCCTACGTCGCCAGCATCCTCGCCAGCCACGGATATATCGTGGTCTCCATCAGCGCCAACGGGATCAACGCGCAGGACAACGGCGTGTTCGACCTCGGTATGCAGGCGCGCGCGGAGCTGATTCAGCACCACCTGGACATCTGGAACAACTTCAACACGACTGGCGGCGCGCCGTTCGGCACGACGTTCGTCGGACGAGTCGATATGGACAACATCGGCACGATGGGCCACTCGCGCGGCGGCGAAGGCGTCATGCGCCACGTTCTGCACAATCGATCGCTCGGATCGCCATACACCGTCAACGCGGTGTTCCCGCTCGCCCCGGTGGACTTCAACCGTCCGATCGTCAACGGCGTCCCGTTCAACGTGCTGCTGCCGTACTGCGACGGCGACGTCAGCGATCTTCAGGGCGTCCACTTCTACGACGACGCACGGTATTCGTCGCCCGGCGACCTGACGCCGAAGCACACGGTGCTCGTGATGGGCGCCAATCACAACTTCTACAACACGGTGTGGACGCCTCCATCCCTCGGAGCGGGCGACGATTGGGGAACCCGCGGCGACCCGGTGTGCGATGCGGGTCAGCCTGGCCGCCTGACCGCGGCGCAGCAGCGCGGCACCGGTCTCGCGTACATGACGGCATTCTTCCGTGTCTACCTGGGCGGTGAAAACCAGTTCGCACCCATTCTGAAGGGGGACGTCGCGCCGCCGCCATCCGCGATGAGCGACGACATCTTCCCGTCGTATCACGCGCCGGACAGCGCGACGCTTCGGCGCGACGTCAACCGGTGGCTGGTCAGCTCTCACCTGGCGACGAACCAGCTCGGTGGCGCCGTCACGCAATCGGGATTCACGCCGTACGACCTGTGCGGGGGTGACTCGCCGCAGCCGCAGCACTGCAATCCGACGCAGTCAACGAGCCGACAGCCGCATACGACGGTCAGTGCCCGGGCGACGACGCTGCGCGGGCTCAGCCAGCTCCGCGGCGGCTGGAGTGCCGCGACGGCGCACGTGACCAACGCCTTGCCCGCCGGCTCGAGAGACGTCAGCGGCTTCCAGGTGTTCCAGTTCCGCGCCTCGGTCAATTACAACGACGTGCGCAACCCGGTCGGCGTCCCTCAGGACCTGTCGGTCAGGCTGACGGACGGAACGGGCGCGACCGCGGACGCGCTGGTCAGCAGCCACTCGCCCGCGCTGTTCTACCCGCCGGGCGTCGCGAGTGCGGTTCCCAAGGTCGTGCTGAATACGATCCGCATCCCGTTGAGCGCGTTCGCGGGCGTCAACCTCACCGATATCCGAACGGTGGCGCTGAGGTTCAACCAGACGGGCTCCGGCGCGCTGCTGTTGACGGACTTCGCGTTCGCCGACGCCGGCGGTCCGCCACCGCCGCCACCCGACCTCGTCGTGACCGCGCTGACGAACCCGCCGGCGACCATCGCACCCGGCGGCAACTTCAGCGTGACGGCGACGACGCGCAACCAGGGCGTCGGCGCCGCTCCTGCGTCGACGACGCGCTTCGTGCTCTCGCTCGACCAGACGAGAAGCGGAGGTGACGTGCTGCTGACGGGCACCGATGCCGTGCCGGCGCTCGCGCCAGCCACGCAGGCTGCAGACACCACGAGCGTCACGGTTCCCGCAGGAACGGCGCCAAATACGTACTTCCTGCTGGCGTGCGCTGACGACCCGGGTACCGTCGCTGAATCGGCCGAAGGCAACAACTGCCGCGCGTCGACGACGACGGTGCAGGTCCAGGCCGCCGCCGGCCCGAATTTCACCATCACCGCGCTCAGCAACCCGCCGTCTTCGGCCGTGATCGGCTCGAAGTTCCCGCTGACCGTCACCATCCAGAATTCGGGAGGCGCGGTCTCGGTAACGTCGCTCGTCCGGTTCTATTTGTCACTGGATATGACGAAAGGTGCTGGCGACAAGCTCCTGGGCGGCAACATCAAGCTGGCGTCGTTCCCCGCCGGCGGGACGCTGACCAACACGAAGCAACACAGGGTGAAGCTGAGTACGTCACCGGGACTGTACTGGGTGATCGTGTGCGCTGACGACAAGAACACGGTGGTCGAAACCAACGAACTCGACAACTGCCGCGTCTCGACGACGCGGGTCAACGTCACGTTCTAGCAGGCACAGGGCCGCGGCCACTTTCGGGTGGCCGCGGCGCTCCCCCGGCGGCTCTCTCCACTCCCCTCGAACCCGCGCGGTATCATTGAGGCTTGCCTCAACCGCTGAACCTCGCCTTCCTGGGATGCGGCTTCATCACCAGAGTGCACAGCCGCAACCTGCGGCGGCTCGGGTCGGACGTCGTCTGCCACTACGCGAGCCGTGACAAGGCGAAGTCGGAGGCGTTCTGCGCGGAGTTCGGCGGCGCCGGAAGCTACGCCGACTATGCGGCCGCGATTCGCGATCCGAAGGTGGATGCGGTGGTGGTTGCCGTGCCGCCACGGTTCCACTTCCATCTGACGCTCGAGGCGCTCGCCGCCGGCAAGCACGTGCTCGTCGAGAAGCCCGCATTCCTGACGATGCAGGAGTACGAGATGGTGCGCGAGGCGCGGGACCGGGCGGGACGGGTCGTCATGGTCGGCGAGAACGATCACTACAAGCCGCTCGCGGTGACGCTGCGGAGGCTGCTGTCGGAAGGGGCGATCGGCGAGATGGTGTTCGCGCACTTCACCACCATCGCGCGGAGGCTCAAGGCCGCCGACGACTGGCGCAACGACGAGACGATGGCCGGGGGGGACGCGTTCTTCGAGGAAGGCATTCACTGGCTGCACATCGCGGGCAGCCTGGGACCGAGAATCACGGCGATTCACGGCTACCGGCCGGCGGCGTCACGCCGGGGGCCGGACACGCGGATCAAGAGCATGATGGTCGCCTTCCGCTACGATAATGATGCGGTCGGCACCCTGTATTACTCGCGCGAGATCCCGTCGTTGTTCCGGGGTCTGCGGCTGTCGAAGCTGTTCGGACGCCGAGGCATCATCACGTTCGAGTCGAACGGCCTGTTCGTCCTGGCGCGTGGAACCGGCCTGCCGCGCGTGATTCTGCCGGGCTTTCGCGACATCCGGGGCTATCAGGCGATGTACCGCGACTTCGCGTCGTCGATAAGAATGGGAAGGCAGCCGGAAATGAACCTCGAGCGGGCCATCGAGGATCAGCGGCTCATGGATCAGATCTATACGACTCTCGGTCCGATCAGGCAGTGAACACTCGATACGATCTCGTCATCATCGGCAGCGGTGCGGGCGGCGGCACCATGGCGCACGCGCTCGCCAGGAGCGGCCGCCGGATCCTCGTGCTCGAGCGCGGCGGCTTCGTGCCCCGGGAAGAAGAGAACTGGAGCCCGGAAGCGGTCTGGAAGCAGCTGCGCTACCGCGCCGACGACCGCTGGACCGACGCCCGCGGCGAGGTGTTCCTGCCGTACACGCATTACGGCGTCGGCGGCAACACGAAGTTCTGGGGCAGCGTGCTCTACCGGCTGCGCCGCGAGGACTTCCAGGAGGTCGAGCACGTCGACGGCATCTCGCCGGCGTGGCCGATCGACTACAACACGCTCGCGCCGTACTACGACCGGGCCGAGCGCCTCTATCACGTGCACGGCCAGCACGGGCTCGATCCGACCGAGCCGCGCCGCGAACCGTTTCCGTACGCACCCATTCCGCACTCGCGCGCGATGGCGGAGATCGTCGAGAACCTCCGGCGCCAGGGGTTGCATCCGTCTCCCCTGCCGCTCGGTCTGATCCGCCCCGGCGAAGAGAACGGCTGCCGTCTGTGCAACACGTGCAACTCGTTCCCGTGCCGCATCGAAGCGAAGAGCGACTCGGAGATCTGCGGGATCGGACCGGCGGTTCAGCACGAGAACGTCGAGTTGTGGACCAACAGCTTCGCCAGCCGTCTGCTGACCGATGCGTCGGGCCGCAGGGTGGAAGCGGTGGAAGTGGAGCGCGACGGCGAAGTGCTGCGCATCGGCGCGTCCGAGTTCGTCGTGTCCTGCGGCGCGGTGAACTCGGCGGCGCTGCTGCTGCGATCGGCGAACGACCGGCACCGCGACGGGCTCGCGAACTCCTCGGGCCTGGTCGGCAAGCGCTACATGGCCCACCTCGCGACGATGATGCAGGGCTTCCATCCGCTGAAGAAGAACGAGACGGTGTTTCAAAAGACCGTCGCGATCAACGACTTCTACCTGCGCGGTCCTGACACGCCGTACCCGCTCGGCCAGATCCAGTCGCAGGGCCGGACGCACGGCGTGATGGCGCAGACAGTCGTGCCGTGGGTGCCGCTCGGCGCCTACGAATGGTGGGTCGCGCGCGGCGTCGACTGGCTGGCGATGTCGGAAGACCTGCCCCGCGCGGAGAACCGCGTGACGGTCGATTCGGCCGGCAGGATCCGGCTTCAGTATCAGCCGAACAACCTGTGGGCGCACCGCCGGCTGGTGAAGGAGACCACGCGCATCCTGCATCGCCTCGGTTTCTGGAAGGTGATGAAGCACTCGCACCACATGAAGAACACGACGCACCAGTGCGGAACGCTGGTGTTCGGCAGGGATCCCCGCACCTCGGTGCTTGATCCGCTGTGCCGCACGCACGACGTCGAGAATCTCTTCGTCGTCGACGCGTCTTTCTTTCCGTCGTCCGCCGCCGTCAATCCGGGGCTCACGATCATCGCGCAGGCGCTGCGGGTGGCCGACCACATCATGTTTCCGACGGAGATGCAATGAAGGCGCGCTCGTTCAGCCACGTCGGGATCACGGTCTCGGATTTCAACCGCGCCGTGCGCTTCTACTGGGAGATGTTCGGGTGCCCGCTGGTCGGTGTGGCCGACACGCCGCCGGAGCGCGTTCGCGCGTTTTTCGGCGTCGACGATCCTCAGCCGCAATGCAAGATCGGCTGGATCCGGGTGCCGGGCGGCGGCGTGCTGGAGATCTTCGAGTTCCAGCCGCAGCAGCCGCCGGCGAGGATCACGTGGAACAAGGTGGGGCTGACCCACTTCTCGTTCAACGTGCGGAATCTCCAGAAGTGGCACGACTACCTGTCGGCGAACGGCGTCGAGTGCGTCAGCCGGCCCGAGCGGTCACCGCGAGGCCACTCGTTCTTTTTCATCAGGGATTTTGACGGCAACCTGATCGAGCTGATGGATCTCGGCTACATGTATTACGTGCTGGGGTGGTTCGGCCCGCTGGGCGGCTGGCTTTTCAGGCGCGGGATGTACAAGCAGTATTATCTTGCGCGGCGGCGGATCGCCGTAGCGCAGACCTTCAGGTCTGCCGGCAGCGTAGTCGGAAGGAGTATGCCCGTGAAAATCAGTCGACGTGAGTTCGTGTCGGCCTCATCGATGTCGGTGGCCGCGGTCGGATTCGGACCGCTTCGGCTGCTGGGACAGACGCCGGCCACCCCGCCCCAGACGCCGGCCGCGCAGCCGCCGCCGACGCCGAAGTGGGAGGACATCCGCCGCGGCGTCGGGATCTTCACCGCGAGCGGCGGAACGATCGGCTACCTGATCACGAACGACGGCGCGATCGCCGTCGACAGCCAGTTCATGCCGAGCGCCGAGCAGTGCCTGTTCGGCCTGAAGTCGAAGGCGCCCAAGGGCATCGAGCTGCTGATCAACACCCACCATCATGCCGATCACGTCAGCGGCAACCCGGCGTTCCGGCAGGTCGTGAAGAAGATCGTCGCGCACGAGAACTGCGTCGCCTGGCATCGCAAGACAACCGAGCAGACGGCCGCGCAGCAAGCGTACGCGGATGCCACGTTCAAGGACGTGTGGCAGGTGGATTTCGGCGGCGAGAGCGTGCACGCCCGCTACTTCGGTCCCGGCCACACCAGCGGCGACGTGCTGGTCTTCTTCGAGAAGGCCAATGTCATGCACGGCGGCGACTTGCTGTTCCGCCGGGTCCACCCGCGCGTGGACGGGCCGGCGGGCGCCTCGATCGTCAACTGGGTGGCGACGCTGGACAAGATGGCCAAGGCGCACGGCGGCGACACCGTGTTCATCTTCGGCCATGGCAAGGACGGGGTCGTGCTCGGAAAGAACGCGGACGTGACCTACTTCCGCGACTATCTCTCCGCGGCGCTCGATCACGTGCGCAAGGGGATGAAGGCCGGGCAATCCCGCGAGGAGATTGCCAAGGCCACATCGCTGCAGGGGTTCGACGACGTCACTCAGGTGAGCCCGAGGCTCACCCTCGCGGGAGTGCTCGAGGCCGCCTACGACGAGCTGAACAAGAAGTAATCAGATCGCGCGCAGCACCTTCGCGAGCGCCAGGAGCCGCGACGCATCCGCTCCTGACGCCTTGCCGGCATCGCTCTCGAGCTGCCCGGCAAGCGTCTCGATCTGCGCGGCCGCGGGCTTCTTGTCCAGCGCCGCCTTGACCGCCGCCGCGCGATCCGCCTGGATCGCGCTGTTCCGCGTCAGCTGATCGAGATACGCGCGGCCGACCACCGGCGTCGCCGGCCAGGTGACGCGGAGCTGCTGCTGCGCGTTGAACCCCTTGGCGCGCGCGGCAACCGCCGCGTCGATCTCGTTCTTGGACAGCAGCGGGCTCGGCGTCATGCGGAAGATGTCGAGTCCGCGCGCGATCTCGGTGCCATAGACGAAGCCGTTGTACCAGTAGGCCGACCAGTGGCCGGCGGTCATCAGCGACTTCGCATCGATCGGTCCGCGATCGAAAAACGCGATCTCGACCGGCTTCGCCGAGTCGGTGAAATCGAACACCGACACGCCTCCCTGATACCAGCCCTGCACCATGATGTCGCGGCCGGGCACCGGAATCAGCGATCCGTTGTGCGCCACGCAGTTCTCCAGCTCCGTCTGCGGCGCCGGCATCTTGTAGTAGCTGCGGAACACGAGCTTGCGATCGACGATGTCGAAGATCGCGTTGGCGCCCCACGAGGGCAGATCGGTCGAACGGCAGCGCGGCCGCGTGCCGCCGCCCCACTCGTCGGTGAAAATCACTTTGGTGCCGTCGTTGTTGAACGTCGCCGAGTGCCAGAACGCGAAGTTCTTGTCGGACACGTCGTGGAGGCGCACCGGGTTCACCGGATCCGAGATGTCGAGCAGGATCCCATTCCCCGAGCAGGCGCCCGCGGCAAGGCCGACTTCAGGAAAGACCGTGATGTCGTGGCACCGGTTCGTCGCGCTGGTCTTCTGCGTACCCGGCCCGTGATCGCCGCCCGGCCACAGCCCGGCGACCTCGCCGGTCTTGGGATCGGCGAAGATGCGCGGGCGATTGACGATGCGCGCCTTCTCGGGCGAGGCGAGCGGGACCTGAATCACGTCGATGCTGAAGAGCGCCGTGTTCGCGTCTTTCTTGGGATCGAGTCCCGAGCAGCCGGCCAGCTCCTCGGCCGAGCGCACCGTGCCGGTACCCGATCCATAGATGTAGACGTTGGCGGTGTCCTTCGGATCGACGAGCAGCGTGTGCGTATGCGAGCCGCGGCAGGTCTGCACCGCCGCCAGCTGCTTCGGCTTCTTCAAATCCGTGATGTCGAAGATGCGGACGCCGCGGAAGCGCTCGCCGCTCACTTTCCCTTCGATCCCCTGCGGTGCCGCAGTCGATCCGTCCGCGCGTTTCTTCGACCGACATGAAGAGAAGATTGCCGTGAATCGAGACGTCACCCTGGCCGCCCGGGCAGACGATGGAGGCGACCAGACGCGGGTTCTTGGGATTCGAGATGTCGTAGGTGTTGAACCCGCTGAAATTGCCGGCAAACAGCAGGTTGTCGCGGAACCCGAGGTCCGAGTTGGCGAACGCCAGCCCGCTGCCGCGACGCGGCGCGTCCGGCTTGGCGGGCGGTGGATCCTCTTCCTCGACTTCGGGCAGCTTTGGATCCCGCTCGGGCGGCGTCGCCTCGCCGGCCGGCGACTTCGGATCGAAAAAGCCTTTCGGCTTGGGCACGTTGACGACGAGCTCCATGTTCCGCGCGGCCACGCCCGCGTCGCGCAGCCCCGGCTTGAGGCCGACGCGCGGATCGTCGCTGGGCGAGCCGTTCGTCGCGCCTTCCTGCGCGGCGACGGCGATGGCAATGCACGAAGCCGCCGCCAGAGCACCAACCAACCTGGATGAAAACCGTGTCATTTCTGCAGCTCCTTCGACCGTTCGAGCATCGCGCGCATGCGGTCGATTTCCATGCGCTGATCGGCGTCGACGTCGGATGCGAACGCGTTGATTTCCGACTCCTGCCCGCTGCCGGGTTGCGAAAACAGTTCTTCTACCATAACCAGGGCCCCGGCGTGATGCTTGATCATGAACTCCAGGAAAAGATTGTCGAACTCCGCGCCCTTGGTCGCGGCCAGGCGCGCCATTTCCTCCTGCGTGAGCATGCCGGGCATCAGCGTCGCGCCGTGCAGGTGATGCGCGTGCGGATCGGGAAGCGTCTGTCCCCTGTGGGTCAGCCATTCCTGCATCATCTTGATCTCGTCGGCCTGCGACAGCTCGATCCGGTGCGCGAGCTTCCGCATGTCGTCGCTGCCGGTGCGCGTCTTGAGCAGCGCCGTCATCTCCAGAGCCTGCGCGTGGTGACCGATCATGCCCTGCATGAACCGCACGTCCGCGCCGGTGTAGGACACGCGCGACAGGTCGACCGCCTGTTCGGCGGTGATCTCGCGGCTCGATGCGCCGGGCGCACCTGGCTGGACGAGCGGCGGGCTGGCGCTTCGGCACGCGGCTGAGCCGGCGATCAGGGCGATCAGCAGGAGGGCGGGAAGGTTTTTCACGGGGTTCGGACCCCCCTAAGAATATCCCGTTGACGCGATTGACGTCACGTTCTTAGACTCCCGCAGGTCATGCCGCTCCTTCTGCTGGCGTTCCTCGGTGTACTCGCGGCCGATCAGGGGTCGAAGTGGCTGGTGATCGCCAGCGGCGCATTTCACGTCGTCAATTCGCGGCGCGGATGGGGATCGCCGGCGGCGCTGCGCGCGCGGTTCGCTGGCTGGTTCGTGCTCGCCGCTGCCGCAGCAGCGCTGGCGTGGCGATTCGATACCGTCGCCGTGCAGGTCGGTGCGGGCGCGGTTGCCGGCGGCGCGGCCGGAAACCTGATCGATGCGATCCGCGGCCGCGGCGTCACCGACTTCATCGATCTCCGCGTGTGGCCCGTCTTCAACCTCGCCGACGTGGCGATCGTCGCCGGCACGCTGCTGACCGCGGCGCAGCTGATCGCGGGGTGAGCCGATGCATCGGGTGCTCTTCGAGTGGCGCGGCATCCGGATCTTCAGCTATCCCGCGATGCTCTACCTCGGCCTCGTTACCGGCGTCATCCTGCAGACGCTCGTCGCCGAACGCGCCGGGCTGCCCGCCGTGCGCATCTACTTCGCCACGCTCACGCTGCTGCCGATCGCGCTGGCTGGCAGCCGCGTGTTGTACGTGTGGGCGAACTGGCCGACGTTCCGATCCGCCCGTCACTTGATCTGGCGCCGCGGCGAGGGCGGCCTGGCGATGTACGGCGGCGTGCCGTTCATGATCGCCGCCTCGATCCCGGTGCTCGCGGCATTCGGGCTTCCGTTCTGGACCTTCTGGGACACCGCCGTGTTCTGCATCTTCCCGGGCATGGCGTTCGCGCGCATCGGCTGCCTGCTGAACGGATGCTGTTCGGGCCGCCCGACCGACGGCCGGCTGGCGATGTGGCTTCCCGACGAGCGCGGCCACTGGACGTGGCGTGTCCCGCTGCAGATGCTCGAATTCATCGTGGCATTGCTGCTGCTGGCTGGCGCCTGGCTGGCGATCGATCGCATCACGCAGCCCGGACGCCTGTTTCTCTCCACGGTGATCGGATACGCCGCCGCCCGGCTCGTGCTCGAGGGCCTGCGCACGGAACGCGAGCGTGCCGCGCGGGTCGACCTTCATGCCGCCATCTCGCTGACGCTCATCGCCCTCGCTCTGTCCGCGATGTACGTGCTCTGACCCTGCACAGACGGGTAGGGTGAACCCGTCGGTCGATCCAAGCTCGTAAATTCATCGCAAAGCAGTTGACAGCGTGCATTCGGCGCGAGTAGCGTCGCGCACGTACCTCCGCGATGGTCGCGGGTCGCGCAAGGAGACCCCGCATGGCAAATCCCCTCACCGGCGACTTCGACGCTGTCCTGCAGGTCAGCGGCTCGACTATCAACCGCCTGCTGGCAAGCATGCACCAGAACACGGGACTCGACACCAAGCTCCCGACGTTCCCTCACAGCGTCGCCATGCGAATCGGCGATCCCACGCCCATCGAGGGGCTGCGTGGCACAGCGTGGGCACAGCTGTCAGTGCCGCGGATCGACCTGATCCATGGCGAGGACGATCGATTCAATCTCGAAGTCGCTATCCGTGCGAGATATAAGCCCGATCCGGGAACGACACCGTTGCCCGAGTTCATCCACGGCACGGTGCGGGCGCAGTACCGGATCGACAACATCGACCCGAACTGCTGGGGATGGGGCAAGGCCGCCGCCGACTATCTGTGGATCCGCGTCGTGGGAGGGAGCGTGTCCTTCGACGGCACGGCCGTCGACGACACGTCGCCATTCACGGTACTTCAGCCGACCGACGCCGCCGCGAACGACGCCCGCATTACGCGTCTCATCTGGTACCTGCTGAGGTACAAGTTCGAGGCGACGCCGCAGAAGGTCGAACAGCGATTCCGCCGCGGCTCGATGCGCAGCCTGAACGTTGGCGTCAATCGCTCGGTGGTGGCCGTGGCACTCGCCGGCCAGGGACAGTTGTCCAGTGTCAACCAGGACCTGCTGGAGGGCCGGGATTTCGGCGTCGCCGTCAGCAGCGAGTTCATCGTGTCGAGCATTCAGCGCGAGCTCGACGCCATGAAAGCCGCGTATTCGTCGACTTACGGAATCACATTCAAGCTGAACGCAGACTTCGGGCTCTTCGATGTCGACGTGCTCACGGTGAATGTCACCTGGAGAATCACCATCGGCCTGGCGACTGTCCAGTGGTCGGGAGGAACGCTGCCGATGTTCGGCGGCACTTCGGTGGGCGTCCTCACCATCAGGGTCGTCGGGCATGCCCGGACCAAGGACAGCAGATTCAACACCGATTGCGATCTCACGCAAATGGTGATGCTCACGTTCAACGGCGCCACCGAGGAGTTCGTCGCCGCGTTGATCGGAACGCCGACCCTCAATCTCACGGGGCTCCCCGGCTTACTTGTCGGTGCAGGGGACAAGCAGAAGATCGCGGCACACTTCAAACCGACGATTGAGGCCGAGGTGAACAAGCTCGTCGGCCATCTGTCCGTGAAGAACCGCAAGGACGACCTCATCAATCAGCTGAAGAAGCTGGACACGAACCCGGACGCACATTTCGACGAGGCCGTCTTCTCTCCCGACGGCGTCGTCGTGCGGGGACACATCTCGCTGGCGGCACGACGGCCTGCGCTCAGCGCGTTCGTCAAGACGGCCGAGCAGGATGGATTCAACGCCTTCGAGAGCTGGATTCCCGGCGGCCGCATCGATTCCTTCGACTGGTCGTGGAGCTGGTTCAACAACGCCAACGCACCCGGGACGGCAAAAGTGGGCGACCGCTTTCTTTTGCGCCGCCCCGTCGGGCTGCACCGCAGCAACTTCGGGATGGTCAAGGATCTCTCGCGGCCGCTGCCCATCCTCGATGGCTGGGGAGTGTTGTGTCTCACGATCAGAGGCGTCCGTGTCGATTCGGTCACGGGCGCGCTCGTTCCGGTCACGATACGACGCAAATGCCTGCGCGCCGGATTCGACGTCAGAATCCAGGGTGTCGCCGGCGGCCGGGTCTTTCTCAAAGAATGGGCGAAGTCGAAGCCCGATCCGATAGGACCGGTCGAGGAAGTCTCGCTGATCGATGTCGGCGGGGGACGTTCCGATCGCGCGCCGAACACGCTGGTGATTCGCAGCGGCGAACGGTGGGATCGTGAAACCGGAGCGGCGCTTCGCGACGCGCTGCTGTCCTCACGACGTGTGGACGCCGGCCTGCAGATCCTGATGCTGTTCCCTGACGGCACGCTGGCCGCACGCGGGAACATCGTCGACGAAGTGATGCAGTTCGCCGCCGACCTGGAAGCGCCTTTGGTGGTGAACGAAGACGTCCGCGGAACGTGGTCCGCCGCGCTCGCGATGGACCCGAGTCAAGGCGACGTGCAGTGGCGGCTGGTGACCCCGACCGGCGGCGTGAGCTGGGCCCATACCGGCACCATCGACCCCCCCGAGCTCGCACGGGTTTTTGACAACTACCTGTTCCCGAGCCCGCCGCCTTCGCCGCGGACACTCGTGACCAAAGTGGTGCCCGGCACGCGGCTCGACACATCAGTGCTCGGAGCCGGCTTGTACTACGACGTGGCACGCCTCGAGGCCGAGGAGCGCTGCCCGCCGCCGCTCGGCCCATACAGTTACGACGCGCGGGCGGTCTTCGTACAGGCCGACTCCCGGTCGTCGCGGGCCGCGATCGAACGCCTCGCGCGCGAGTATTCGGCGCACGAAGGCGACCGACCCTTCGTGGCGCTCATCGTCGACGGCGCGTCTCCCGAGGAGCTGGACCGTCTCAAAGAACGGTTGCCCGAGGAGTTCGTCGCGATCGCCGATCCACGAGGGGCCATCGCGTCTCAATTCGGCATCCGTGCGTGGCCGACGAGCGTCACGGTGACCGAGGGCATCGTCACGGCAGTCGATGTCGGCGCCGAGCCAGTCGGTCGAACGTCCGATTCGGAGTCGGCCTCATGAACGTCGAACTGATCCTGCTGACGCCGCTGCTGCTGCTCCTGATCATTCTCGTCTTCGGGTTCACAGGATGCACTTCGTTCGGATCCGCTGATTCCGATCCCGAGCCGGCGAAGAAGGACCCGGGGACGCCGCGCGGCGGGGCCCAAGTACGCAGACATCGTGAAGGGCACGTCCGGCTTCGTGGCGCACTGGCCCATGAACGAGACCGCGGGCGCGACCAAGGCTGCGGCCATCGGGCTCACGAATGTCGACGGCTCTTACCTCGGTGGAGCCGCGCCCGGTGGTGCAGGCGCATTTGTCCACAAGGAGCCGATGGCGAACTTCGCAACGAGTTTGAACGGCACGACGGCGTACGTCGAGGTGCCATTCAGCCAGCTCCTGAACGTCCAGAATGGATTGCCCTTCAGCGTCGAGGTCTGGGTCAAACCTGCCGGGGCCACCCCCGCGGGAACAGAACAGATCGTGATCAGTTCGCACCATATCTCCGCGGGCGGCAATCAGCGCGGTTACGAGATCGCGCTCGTCGGCACGGGCGGCGGGCAGGCAACCGTGCGCGGTCGAGTGTTCTGGACCAATGCTCCGGGTGTGACCAATGTCGACATCACACCCACGCAGGGGAGTTCAACGGACTGGCGTCATATTGTTCTGACGCACAACGGCAGCGGGGCAGCGGGCAACAAACTCGGACTCTACCTGAGCGTGGCTGGTGTGCCTGGCACGACGTACCAGGAACAGGCCGGCGCTGAATACCGGGAAGTCCAGGCCGGCGGCAACGGCGAACGCCCATTGCGATTCGGCGCAGGCCATCTGCAGGCCGGCGGAGCCGAGAAGTTCTTCGCAGGTTTGATTGACGAGGTGGCCTTCTACCATGGCGCCCTGGGAAAGGGCGACGTCGAGAAGCACTTTCAGGCCTTCTGAGTTCGTATGAGCGACATGCTGATTCTGCTGGCGCCGCTGCTGGTACTGATCATCGTGGTGCTGTTCGGATTCACCGGCTGCGGCAAGCCGCTCCCTCCTGAAGAACAGACAATTCCCGCATCGACACCGCCGTCGACGCCGCCGACCCCGCCCCCACCGATTCCGTATGCCACGGTCGTCGCAGGCGAGGATGGATTCGTCGTTCATTGGGGGCTCAACGAGACCGCCGGCACAACAGCTATCGCGATTCCGGCGGGCCTCAATCTGAATGGTCAGTACCAAGCTGCGACGGCGTTCGGCGCCCCCGGAGCCTTTTCGTCGAAAGAGCCGGGCAACTTCGCGCCGACGCTGACCGCCGGGTATATCGAAGTGCCGTTCAGCGATGTGCTGAACGTCGCCTCCGATTTGAGATTCAGCGTCGAACTGTGGGCGAGGCCGCTCGGACCGATTGCCGCGGGTGTCGAGCAGATCCTGATCAGCTCGCACCATACGGCCGCGGGTGGGAATCAGCGCGGGTATGAGATCGCGCTCGTCGGCAACGGCCCCGCGCACGCGACAGTTCGCGGCCGCGTGTTTTCAACAACTGGAGCCTTGCCCGTAGCCGTCGACATCACGCCCACGCAAGGCGACCCGGTCGCCTGGAAGCACATCGTGCTGACGTATGACGGCAGCGGCGGGCCGTTGGGCAAGAAACTTCGCGTGTGGGTCAGCGTGACCGGCGCGCCGGCCACGAACACACAGGAGGTCTCGGGCGACTATTCGCCCGTGCAGAACAGCCAGCGAACGCTTCGGTTCGGCGCCGGACACCTGCAGGCTGGCGGGCCGGAGAAATTCTTTGCCGGCTTGATCGACGAGGTGACCTTCTACAACGTCGTGCTGCCTAAAGTGACTGTCGAGGATCATTTCAAGCGGTTCTAAACCCTCGTGCAAGGAGCAGACGCCATGACCGATGCGCTGATCCTGCTTGCGCCAGTCATCGTACTGGCGATCGTCGTGCTCTTCGGATTCGTCGGGTGCGGCGAGCCCTTCACGTCGAGGGACACCCCACCGGAGCAGCCTCCGGAGACTCCGCCGACAGAGCCCTCCGAGCCATACGCCAAACACATCGAAGCGACCACAGGGTTCCTCGCCCTCTGGCCGCTGAACGAAACGAGCGGCATTGTCGCCGTGGCGACGTCGCCCATCCTCAACATCGACGGCGAGTACAAGCCGGGAGCCACGCCCGGCAGCGAGGGCGCGTTCTTTCACAAAGAGCCGAACGTGAACTTCGCGCCGGAGCTGAACGGCACGACGGGATACATCGAGGTGCCGTTTCACGAACAGTTGAATCCGTCGACGGACCCGGTCCGGTTCAGCGTCGAGCTATGGGTGAAACCGGCCGGCGGGATTCCGGATGGTGAGGAGCGGATCGTGATCAGCTCGCACCACACGTCGGACACCGGCAACCATAGAGGTTACGAAATCGCCCTGGTCGGCACGGGCGCAGGGGATGCGACGGTTCGTGGCCGCGTTTTCCACATCAACGACGGCGCGGCGGAGATAGACGTGACGCTCACCTCGGGCGATCCGAGCGAATGGCGGCACATCGTTGTGACGTACGACGGACCGGCCGAAACACTCACCGTCTATGCGACGGTCGTCGGCACGATCTTCGACAAGGCGGCGGCTAAGCAGACGGCCGCCAAGTACTCGCCTGTTCAAGCCGGTGGCGGCCAACGCCCCCTGCGATTTGGCGCCGGCCACCTGCAGGCCGGCCAGGCAGAAAAGTTCTTTGCCGGCCGCATCGATGAGGTGGCGTTCTATCAGGCGGTCCTGCCGGACGTCACGGCCGAAGCGCATTTCAACCTGTTTTAAACCCTGAGGCGCCCGGCCTCGTCTAAGGTTCTGTCCGCGACTTCTACATTGTAGAAATGACCGGCCCGCGCCTGCCCCGCTTCGCCACGTTCGTCTTCCGGTCGCTCGTCCCGATTGCCGAACGCGACGAGGTGCTCGGCGACCTGCAGGACGAGTACGCGCACCGGGCGTCGGCCGACGGCCGATGGGCCGCGCGGCTGTGGATCTGGCGGCAGACGATTGGATCGCTTCCCGCCCTCTCGGCACGGACCTGGTGGCGCGGGATGACCGGCTTCGAGCCGCGCGCGAGCCGCATGCAACCTGGAGGATCGATGTTCGAGAGCTGGATCATGGATGCGCGCTACGCCGTGCGCCGGCTGGCGCGGCGGCCCACCTACGCGCTGCTCGCCGTACTCACGCTGGCGCTCGGCGCCGGCGGCACCGCCGCCATCTTCAGCGTGGTCCGCACGCTGCTGCTGGATCCGCTGCCGATCGTGCAGGAGGAAAAGGTCGGTGTCTTCTGGTTCTCGGGATCGTGGACCGAGCAGGAGTTCCTGCGACTTGCGTGGGCAGTTCCCCGGCTTTCAGCGGGTGGCCGCCTATCGCCCGAACGACGTCGACGCTCGAAACGCCCGGCGCGCCGCTGCGGCTGGTTGAGGCGATCGCCGTCTCCGCCGAGCTCTTCGACGTGCTCGGCGCGCAGCCGATGCTCGGCCGACTGTTCCGCGAAGGCGAGGACGCGCGCCGGCACACCGCTCGTGGTGATTCTGAGCCACACCTTATGGCAGGAGCTCGGGGCGACCCGTCGATCGTCGGCAAGCCGCTGCAGCTCGGCGGATTCACGCCGAACGATCGTCGGCGTGATGCCGCGCGGCTTCTGGTTTCCCAGCCCGTCTACCCGCCTCTGGACCGCCGCGCAGCTCAATCCGCAGAACCGCACCGGCATCTATACGCTGGTCGGCCGCGTCGCCGACGAATGTCGCTGAGCAACCTGGACGGGCCGCTGCGGTCGCTCGCCAATACTCTCGGCGCCGAGTTCAAGTATCCGGAACAGTGGGACAAGACCAAGGCTCCGAGCGTCGAACCCGCGCGCGAGTTCTTCGTCGGCGAGGTCCGGCCCAGCCTGATCGCGACGCTCGCGGCGATGGGCGTGATCCTGTTGATCGCGTGCGCCAACGTCGCCGCGCTGATGCTCGGCCAGATGGATTCGCGCGATCGACGGAGATCGCCATCCGTGCCGCGCTTGGCGCAAACCGGCGGCGCCTGATCCAGCAGCTCCTGCTCGAGTCCATCGTCATCGGCTCGCCGCCGGGCTGGCGGGCGCGCTGTTTGCGGCGATCGGGCTTCACGATTCTGCTGCAGTCGCTGCCGCTCGGCGCGCTCGCCGAGACCGCGCGTCTCGACTGGACCGTGTTCTGGGCGTCGGTGGCCACGGCGCTCGTCGCCGGAATCGCCATTGCCGCAGTTCCGGGCGTCGCGCTGTGGCGCGGCAGCCTGCAGTCGACGATGGCGACGACGCGGACGGGTGGCATTGCGGGCCGCGGCGGCAAGCTCGAAGGCGGACTCGTGGTCGCCCAGATGGCGCTCGCCGTGCTGCTGGCCGCGGCCGCGGGGCTGCTGATCCGCACCGTCGCCAACCTTCGCGCGATCGACCGGGCATCGAGACGTGGCGGATATCGCGATGGTGGACGCGACGATGCCGGCGCGGCTGAAGCGCGAACGACCGGCGCCGCACCGTCCTGGACGCGGTTGACTCGCTCGCGTCGCTGCCGGGCGTCAAGGCGGTCGCCGCGACGCAGAAGATGCCGCTGCGCGGCTCCGGCGACAACTGCGGGATTGCAGATCCAGGGCAAGCCCGACGTCCGCCAGACGACCACCGCGTTCCGGATGGTGACGAGGAACTATTTCGACACGATGGGGATGCCGCTCCGGCGCGGGCGAACGTTCGACATTTCCGATCGCGACACGAGCGAACCCGTCGTCGTCATCAACGAGGCGCTCGCGGCGAAGTACTTTCCCGGCGAGGATCCGATCGGGCGCGTGCTGCTCTCGGGGTTCGGCGACGGCGGCGAACGAATCGTCGGGGTGGTCGGCAACGCGGCCGAGGCCAATCTGACCGACAAGGCCGGTTCCGGCGCGCTACATGCTCTACGACCAGCTGCCCGTCGCCGCCAACGGCACGGTGTTTCGTCCTCCGCGTGGCCAGGGCGGAGGACGTTCCCGCCGTGCTCGACGCCGCGCGTTTGTCGCTCGCGCGGGGCGGCTCGCAGCTCGCCGTGCAGCAGACGACGACGCATGCGGCGGTCTTCGACAAGGCGATCGGGCCGGCTGGGCAGCGTGGTGACGCTGCTGTCGATTCTCGCGGGGCTCGCGCTCGTGCTCGGGCGCCGTCGGCGTCTACGGCGTGATATCGCACTACGTCTCGCGGCGATCGCGCGACTACGGCATCTGCATCGCGATCGGCATGCCCCCGTCGCGGGTCGTCTCGCAGGTGGTCGGACGCGGGGTTGTCGCTCGTCGCCGCGGGCAGCGTCCTCGGCATTGCGGCCGCGATCGGCGTCGACCCGCGTGCTCGTCATCGCTGCTCTACGGCGTGCGGCCGACCGACCCGCTGGCACTCGGCGGAGCGGTCGTGATCCTGCTGGTGATTGGCGCGCTCGCCGCGTTCGTGCCGGCGCGGCGGGCGAGCCTGACCGATCCCGCCGTGGTACTCGGCAACCTTGAGCGCAACGCCCAATTGGAAGTTGGGAGTTCTTCTTGGGATTTGGGAGTTGGAGATTGGGATTTCCGATGCTGGGATCACTCGAGGAACAGGTGATGCTTGCGGTCGTCCGGACCGGCGCGGACGCGTATGGCATGAACGTCCGGCGCGAGATCGAAAGCGTGACGAAGCGCAGATCTTGCGATCGGCGCGATCTACGCAACGCTCGACCGGCTGGAGGCCAAGGGGCTCGTCGCGTCGACGCGCTCGACCGGCAGAGACAGCACGTCGCGGCGGATCTTCGCCGTGACGGCTGCAGGCGCACGAGCGCTGGCGGATACGCGCACCGCGCGCGAGCGGCTCTGGACAGGCGTCAAGCTTCCGGGACTCCGCCGCACCTGATCGACGCCGCTGTCAGTGCGACAGCCCGCGCGCTTCGTCATACATGCTCTCGAGCGCCCGGGCCTGGCGGCGGAGATCGAAGCGTTCCCGGGCGTGGATCGCTGCGGCGCGGCTCATCGACGTCCACAGCGGATCTCGCGGTAAATCGCAACGGCTGGGGTCGAAGACTGCCCGGACCAGGTCATGGGGACGGTGCACGATCAGCAAACCTCGCACCGTTTTTCTACAGACCTTCGATCAGGAAGCGCCCGTCGTTCATGATCTGACGATCGTCGAACCACACGCTGGGCTGCTGAACCAGTCCGTCGAGATGGCTGGCGACCCCGATATTACCGCCCATCGACTTGTTGTCGCCGAAGGCGATGTGGATCGTCCCCATCACCTTTTCGTCTTCCAGGATCACGCCGATCAGCGTCGCGCGATCGTTGGTGCCGATGCCGAACTCGGCGACGTTGCGGCCGTCGCGGCCGTGCGGCGCGAGCAGCGCGACGAGCTTCTCCGCTTCCTGCCCTCCGGTGATGTCGGTCGCGTAGCCTTTTTCAACGACGATGCGAATGGGCTGTGACGTCACGCCAACGCCGGCCATGGAACCGTCCACCACGACGACGCCTTCGGAGAGATTCTCGAGCGGCGCGAGATAGGCTTCCCCGGTCGGAAGGTTGCCCCACTGGCCGCGTGCGCGAAACAACCCGCTGCTCGCGTGCGCGCGCCGGCCGGCGACAGGCATGACGATGTCGGTCCCGGCGGGCGCCGTCACACGAATTGTCGAGGTCTTCTCCAACAACGCGCACAGGCGGTGGGTGCGCTCCGCGATCCGGTGATAGTCGGCGTTCATGCACCGGATCATGATGTCCTCGGTGACGCCCGGCAGCGTGCCGACGCGTGCCCCGGCGGCGGTCGCGGCGCGCCGCGCGTTGGTGTGGGTCAGCGATTTCGACGTCGGACAGAGGACGACGTCCGCCTTCGCCATCATCTCGGCGACAAACGCCGGCGGCTCCTCGCCGTTGCTGCGCCGCGGCAGCATCTCGACCATGAGCACCTCGTGGCCGAGTTCCGTGGCCGCGCGCTGAAGCGCATACGCGATCGAGCGGAGCGGCTCGTCGGTCACGATCAGAATGTTCTCGCCCCGCTGCGCGCCCATGCAGTCGCGGATGGCGATCGTGGATGCGGATAGCAGCTCTGATGAAATCACAAATCTCTCCCACCAATCACCAATCACCATTCACCAATCACAGATTAGAATGTCGTCGCCATGCCGTCGAGTCGCGCTGTCGTGGATGCTCCCATCGCCGAGTTCACGCTGAAGGCGGTCGTCGCCGGAGTCCTGCTCGGCATCGTGTTCGGCGCCGCCAACGCCTATCTCGGCCTGCGCGTCGGCTTGACGGTCTCGGCGTCGATTCCGGCTGCCGTCATGACCGTCGCCGTGTTCCGGCTGTTTCGCGCACAGGGAACGATTCTCGAGGCCAACCTGTCGCAGACAATCGGCTCGGCGTCCACGTCGCTCGCGAGCGGAACGATCTTCACCATCCCCGCGCTGTTCATGTGGAACATGGTACCGCCGTATCTGCAGGTCGTGGTCCTGAGCTTTCTCGGCGCCGTGCTGGGCCTCGCCGCCATGATCCCGCTGCGCCGGCTGCTCGTCGTGCAGGGCCACGAGGAGCTCGCCTATCCGGAAGGCACCGCGTGCGCCGAGGTGCTGCGGGCAACGTCCGGCGGCTCCTCGGCGAGCGCGTGGATATTCAGGGGGATGGCCCTCGGCGCCGCGATCAAGCTGGCGATTTCGATCGCGTTCCTCTCACCGTCGAGCGTGCATACGCTCGTCCCGTTCCTGCCGAAGGCGGAGCTGGCGATCGAGCTCGCGCCGGCGCTCCTTGGTGTGGGCTTCATTCTCGGCTACCGGCAGTCGGGCGTTCTCGTCTCGGGTTCGCTCGTCTCTGCGGTCGTCCTGACGCCGCTCATCGCGATCACGGGCGCCGCGCTCATCGCGCCGCTTCCTCCCGAACCGGCGCGCCTGATCGCCGAGATGAGCGCCAACGAAATCTGGTCGCGCTATGTCCGCTATGTCGGCGCCGGCGCCGTCGCGGCGGGAGGGATCATCACGGTCGTGAAGGCGCTGCCGAGCATGGCGGCCGCATTCCTCGCCGTCGCGCGCGGGATGAAAGCCACGACCGACGACGGACGCCCGGCGCTCCAGCCGCGAACCGATCGCGATCTGCCCGGGTCCTTCGTCGCCGGCGCGATCATCTTCGTCGTCGGCGTGGCGGCACTCGTCCCCGGTGTGTTTGCCGGAGACATGGGGCCTGGGCAGCGCGCCGTGTGTGCCGCCGGCGTCGGCGTATTCGGCATCCTCTTCGTCGCCGTCGCCGCCCGCATCGTCGGCATCGTCGGCGTGTCGTCGCAGCCGACGTCGGGGATCACGCTGATCACGCTGCTCGGCGTCGCGTCGGTGTTCGCCGCGGCCGGCTGGACCGACGACTCCGCGCGCGCGGCCGTGCTGACGGTCGGCACCATCGTCGCAGTCGCCGCCTCGAAGGCTGGCGACATCTCGCAGGATCTGAAGACCGGCTATCTGGTCGGCGCGACGCCGGCACGGCAGCAGTTCGGTCAGCTGATTGGCGCATCGTTCGCGTGCTGGGCGGTGGCCGGAACGGTCATCCTGCTCGGCAGCGTGTACACCTTCGGGTCACGCGACATACCGGCGCCACAGGCAACGCTGATGAAGACGATCATCGAGGGCGTGCTGGCGGGCGCGTTGCCGTGGGGACTCGTGCTGTCAGGCGCCGGTCTCGCGGTTGCGGCGTTTCTCTGCAGCGTCTCGCCGCTCGCGTTCGCCATCGGCGTCTACCTGCCGCTGTCGACGATGGCGGCAATTTTCATGGGCGGCTGTGTCCGAGCGTTCGCCGAACGCGGCACGAAGGCGGGAGCGAACAAGGCAGGGGCCGATGCCGGAATCCTTGCCGCGTCGGGACTGGTCGCGGGCGAGGGACTGGCTGGCGTTCTGGTCGCCGGCCTGGTCGCCGCGCAGCTGGTGCCGCGATCGACGACGCCGCGTTTGACGGGTGTCGCCGGGGATGTCGCGGTCGTCGTGATGCTCGTCGCGGTCGCGGTGTTCCTGTATCGAGCAGCGCGGGATGCGGATCGGCGCTGAGCGCGGTTACGCGGATTCACGCCGATCCTCTTTTTAAACGAAACGCGGATTCACGCAGGATCCTTGTTTGGACGAAACGCGGATTACACGCGGATCCTTCTTTGAACGAAACGCGGATTCACGCGGATTCTTTTTGAACGAAACGCGGATTTCACGCGGATTCTTTTTGGATGAAACGCGGATTTTCGCCGATCTCCACCGATCTCACCTCGCAACAATCGCACTGTCGTCAGATCAGCAGTCATCCGCGTCCCGTTTGAGATCGCAGATCCGCGTCGAGCCGCGTCCGGTGTGAGATCGCAATCCGCGTCGATCCGCGTTCCGTTTGAGATCGAAGATCCGCGGCAAATCCGCGTTTCGTTTGCGATCGCAAAATCCGCGACGATCCGCGTTCCGTGTGAGATCGAAGATCCGTGTCGATCCGCGTTCCGTTGTGAGATCGCAAAAATCCGCGTCGATCCGCGTTCCGTTAAAGGCAAAATCCGCGTCCTACTCCTCGGCGGGGCGCAGGTCTGGCGGAACGTGCTGCAGGTTGATGCGGATCCGCGTCCAGGTCGTGTGGCGCCCGCGCATGGCGTCGACGAGAACATCGGCGGGTTCGAGGTGCGCCGCTGCCTCGGGATGGCGTTCGCGCCAGCGCTCGAGGCCGGCCAGCGCATCCTCTTTCCGGTCGGCCCGGCTGACCTCGATGAGTGGATGCTTGCTCACGCGCCGTCGGCTTGGCTGCACGCGCGGAGGCTCCGAGGCCTGCTTCCTGTAGTGCGGAGGCCACGGCGCGTCGCCGAGCCCCTCGCGCTCGTCGCGCGCGGCGACCTCGAGAAGCTTTTCGATCGAGCACGGGCTGCGGTCCATGTCCGCATGCCGATCGCCCACCCGCTCGAAACGCGCCGGCATCGTCGACAGCGTGAAGTCGTGCGGATCGCAGTCGGGAACCTCGTCCCAGGTGAGCGGCGCGGAGACGCGCGCGTCGGCGGTGGGCCGCACGGAGTAGGCCGCGGCAATCGTCCGATCCTTGGCGTTCTGGTTGTAGTCGAGGAACACGCCGTGCCGCTCCTCCTTCCACCACTTGCTCGTCGCCAGCGCCGGCGCCCGGCGTTCCACTTCGCGCGCGAAAGCCAGCGCCGCCCGCCGCACCTGATCGAAGCCCCAGGCGCGCTCGATGCGCACGTAGACGTGCATGCCTCGCGAGCCTGACGTTTTCGGCCAGCCGACGAGGCCGAAATCGGTCAACGCCGCGTGCACGACCTGCGCGACTTCGCGCACCTGGCTCCAGGCGACGCCCGGCACCGGATCGAGATCGACGCGCAGCTCGTCGGGATGATCGAGATCCTCTGCGCGCACCGGGTGCGGATGCAGCTCGAGGCAGGCCAGGTTGGCCATCCACGCGAGCGCCGCGGCGTCGCGCGGCACCATTTCTTCGGCGGTTCGTCCGGACGGGAACCGCAGCGCGACCACTTCAATCCAGGACGGTCGGGACTGCGGCGCGCGCTTCTGGTAGAAGAACTCGCCCTTGATGCCGTTGGGGTACCTGACGAGCACGTTGGGCCGCCCGCCGGCCGCGCGCAGCGCTCCGGTGGCAACGCTCATGTAGTAGCGCGCGAGGTCGAGTTTGGTATGGCCGGCCTCGGGAAACAGCACCTTCTTCGGGTTCGTGATGGGCACGTCCTGCCCGCCAGCCGAGATGATTTCGCGGTCGTCGTTCTTCGCCATACGTCGAGGTTCACCCGATCATATCCGTCAGCTATGATCGATTGCTGTGCCTGCGCTCGATCCCCAGCACGAGGCCGTAAACGCGGTCTATCTCTCTGATTCGCGGCGGGTGCTCGCCACGCTGATCCGTCTTCTCGGCGACTTCGACGCCGCCGAGGAGGCGATGCACGAAGCGTTCAGGGCGGCGCTCGAGCAATGGCCGCGCGACGGCGTGCCGGCGAATCCGCGCGCCTGGCTGGTGTCGACCGGACGCTTCAAGGCGATCGACGCGATCCGCCGGCAGGCACGGTTCGACGAGCTGGGCGACGATACCGACGTCGCGGTGATCGACGCGTCGGCCTGGGCCGATCCGGAGAGCGTCGAGGATGACCGCCTTCGGCTGATCTTCACGTGCTGCCACCCGGCGCTCTCACCGGACGCGCAGGTGGCGCTGACGCTGCGCGAAGTGTGCGGCCTCACCACCGAAGAGATCGCCCGCGCGTTTCTGACGCCGGCGCCGACGCTCGCGCAGCGGATCGTCCGCGCCAAGGCGAAGATCCGGGACGCGAAGATCCCTTACCAGGTCCCGTCGCAGGCGGAGCTGCCGGAACGGCTCGACGCGGTCCTGCGCGTGATCTACCTTGTGTTCAACGAGGGCTATGCGGCTTCGTCCGGCGCGACACTGACGCGGCACGACGTTTCAGCCGAGGCGATCCGGTTAGGGCGGCTCCTGGTCGAGCTGCTGGCCGAACCCGAAGCGCTCGGCCTGCTCGCGCTGATGCTGCTGCACGAGTCGCGGCGCACGGCGCGCTCCTCACCCTCCGGAGAGGTGGTGCTGCTCGAGGATCAGGACCGTTCGCTGTGGAACCGCGAGCAGATCGCGGAGGGTGTTCCGCTCGTCGAGCGCGCGCTCGCGTCCCGACGGTTCGGTCCTTACACGCTGCAGGCGGCGATCTCGGCCGTGCACGCCGAGGCGCCGACCGCGGCGGCAACCGACTGGGCCGAAATCGTCGGCCTTTACGATGCGCTCCTGAGACTCGACCCCTCGCCGGTCATTGAGCTCAATCGCGCGGTCGCCGTAGCCATGCGGGACGGACCCGAGCCCGGGCTCCGGCTGGTCGACGCCATCCTGAAGCGTGGTGATTTGCTCGAATACCGGCTGGCGCACGCGGCGCGCGCCGAGCTGTGCCGGCGGCTGGGCCGTACTGCCGAGGCGAAAGCCTCTTTTGAACGCGCGCTCGCGCTGTCGCGGCAGGAACCGGAGCGCCGGTTCCTGGAAAAACGTCTGGCCGAACTGTCAATCTGAGGCCAGTGTCGAATAGGACACGCCCCGAACGATTAATAACCATATGAAGTACCTGTGCCTGGTCTACCTCGATGAGCGGAAGCTGTCCGACATACCGGATCGGGAATGCGCCGACTATGCGGACGGGCTGCGCCAGCGCGGCACCCTCGTGGCCGCCGAGCCGCTGTTTCCCACCGAAACCGCGACGACCGTCCGCGTCCGGAACGGGATGGTGTCGGTGACCGACGGCCCGTTCGCGGAAACGAAAGAGCAGCTCGCGGGCTTCTACCTCATCGAAGCCCGCGATCTGAATGACGCGATTCACGTCGCGGCGAAGATCCCGCCGGCACGGGAGGGCAGCATCGAGGTGCGCCCGGTCAGGGAACTGAACGTCTGACAGGAGATTCGACGATGAGCGCTGTACGTGTTCTGGTTGGCACGAAGAAGGGGGCATTCATCCTGACGTCCGACGGCAAACGACAGAAGTGGGACGTGAACGGGCCCCACTTCGGCGGATGGGAGATGTACCACCTCAAAGGATCGCCGGCGGATCCCAACCGCATCTACGCGTCCCAATCCACCGGCTGGTTCGGGCAGCTGCTCCAGCGATCGAATGACGGCGGCAGGACGTGGGAGCCGGTCGGCAACAAGTTCGTGTACGACGGCGAGCCCGGCACGCACACCTGGTACGACGGGACGCCGCACCCATGGGAGTTCAAGCGCGTCTGGCATCTCGAACCGTCGCTGAAGGATCCCGACGTGGTGTATGCCGGCGTCGAAGACGCGGCGCTGTTCCGGACGACGGATGGCGGCCAGAGCTGGCACGAGCTGCCAGGACTGCGCAATCACGGTACGGGATCGAAGTGGCAGCCTGGCGCCGGGGGCCTGTGTCTGCACACGATCCTGCTCGATCCCGTCCAGCGCGATCGGATGTTCATTGCCATCTCGGCGGCCGGCGCCTTCAGGACGGATGATGGCGGGAAGTCGTGGCAGGCGATCAATCAGGGCCTGCGATCGGAATACATTCCCGATCCGGCAGCCGAGGTCGGCCATTGTGTGCACCGCATCGCGATGCACCGCTCGAAGCCCGACGTGCTGTTCATGCAGAAGCACTGGGATGTGATGCGGACCGACAATGCCGGCGCGTCCTGGCGGGAAGTGAGCGGCAATCTGCCCAGCGATTTCGGGTTCGTCATCGACGTGCACGCGCACGAACCCGAAACGATTTACGTCGTGCCGATCAAGAGCGATTCCGAACACTATCCGCCCGACGGCAAGCTGCGCGTCTACCGCAGCCGCACCGGCGGCGACGACTGGGAAGCGCTGACCACCGGGCTGCCGCAGAGCGACTGTTACGTCAACGTCCTGCGCGATGCGATGGCAATCGACTCGCTCGACAAGTGCGGGGTCTACTTCGGCACGACCGGCGGCCAGGTGTACGCCTCGGCGGATGCCGGCGACACGTGGGCGCCGATCGTTCGTGACCTGCCGGCGGTGCTCTCGGTCGAGGTCCAGACGCTCACATGATCAAGGTGGTCCTGCCGGCGCACCTTCAGAACCTCGCCCGCGTCGGCGCCGAGGTGGAACTGCGCGTGGACGGACCGGTCACGCAGCGAACGGTCCTCGACGCGCTCGAAGCCGCGTACCCGATGCTCTCCGGTACGATCCGCGACCACACGACGCTGCGCCGGCGCCCCTTCGTGCGCTTCTTCGCATGCGAAGAGGACCTGTCGAACCTGTCCATCGACGCGGCGCTGCCCGAAGCGGTTGCGACGGGGAAAGAGCCGTTCCTGATCATCGGGGCAATCGCCGGGGGATAGATTTCCGTCAGGTACTCTTGACAATCAAGATGTGACAATCATAAGGTACAAGCCGCGATGAAGGAGAACACCGACGTCATCCAGGGAACCCTGGACATGCTGATCCTCAAGACGCTGAGCCTCGGGCCGCTGCACGGCTTCGGCATCAGCCGGCGGGTCGAGCAGGTCTCGCGCGGCGTGTTCAAGATGAATCCCGGCTCCCTCCTCACCGCGCTGAAGCGCCTCGAGCGTGCCGGCTGGCTCGACTCCGAATGGCGCGACACGGCGAACGCCCGGCGCGCGAAGTACTACTCGCTGACGCGCGCGGGCAGCCGCCAGCTCGAGCTCGAGACGGCCGACTGGATGCGCCGCGCCGGCGCGGTGGCGCGCCTGCTCAAAGCGGAAGGGTAAAAACGCGATGTCGCTCTGGCGGCACCTCCGGCATGGCGCCCGCGGGTTGGCCGATCGCGCGGCGGCCGATCGCGATACCGCCGAGGAAGTCGAGCATTTCCTCAGCGAAGCCGCCGCCGAGCTCGAGGCACACGGCGTATCCCCGCGCGAGGCGCGCCGCCTGGCCAGGCTGCAGGCCGGCAATCCCGTCGTAATTCGCGAGCAGGTCCGCTCTTACGGCTGGGAGAACATCGTGGAATCCTTCATCGGCGATCTCGTCTACGCCACACGCACGCTCCGGCGCTCGCCCGGGTTCGCGATCGTCGCGGTTCTGACCCTCGCGCTCGGCATCGGCGCCGGCACCGCGATGTTCAGCGCCGCGAGGCCGGTGCTGTTCGAGCCTCTCCCCTATCCCGACGCCAACCGCATCGTCTCCGTCTGGGACCGCGGCGCCGACGGCGTTCGCGCGGAGGTCACGTTTGGCACCTACCGCGAGCTGATGGACCGAAACCGCTCGTTCGACGCGCTCGCGGTCATGCGGACCTGGCAGCCGACGCTTACCGGTCCCGCCGAACCGGAACGGCTCGATGGCCAGCGCGTCAGCGCGGACTTCTTCAAGGTGCTTGGCGTGCTCCCGTCACTCGGCCGCGCCTTCGAGCCCGTTGACGACCGTCCAAATGGTCCGCGTGTTGTCGTTCTCAGCGATCGGCTGTGGCAGCGCAGGTTCGAAGGCAATGCTGCGCTGCTCGGCCGGCAGATCACGCTCGACGGCGATCCGTACACGATCGTCGGCGTCCTGCCGCCCCGCTTCGAGAACGTGCTTCTCCCGACCGCCGACGTCTGGCGGCCGCTGCAGTACGACAACACGCTGCCCTCGTTCGAGAGCAGAGAGTGGGGCCACCACCTGCGAATGGCCGGCCGCCTGCGCAAGGGCGTGGCGGCGGACGATGCCCGCGGCGAGCTCGCGGCGATCGCTCGAACACCCGTCGCTGAATTCTCGCGACCGCCCTGGGCATCTCTCGGCAATGGACTGCTCGCCGAAAGGCTGCAGGACGATGTCACTCGCAGCGTCCGGCCGGCCTTGCTCGCGCTGCTCGGCGGCGTCGTGTTGCTGCTCGCGATTGCCTGCGTCAACGTGACTAACCTCCTTCTCGGCCGGGGAGCCCGGCGACGCGCCGAGTTCGCGATGCGTGCCGCGCTTGGCGCGGGTCGCGCGCGCCTGGTGCGTCAGCTTCTGACCGAGAGTCTCCTGCTCGCACTGCTCGGCGGCGCCGCCGGCATGCTGATCGCCGAGGCAGGTGTTCAGATGCTGATCGCGCTCAGCCCCGCCGATCTCCCGCGCGTCGATGCCATCCGGATCGATCGCGGTGTCTTCGCTTTCGCCGCCGCCGTCAGCATCACTGTCGGGGTGCTCGTCGGGCTCCTTCCAGCCATTCGCGCGTTCGGGGGAGATCTTCACGCGGGCATTCAGCACGGCGCGCGAAGCACGGCGGGCCGTCATCAGTTCACCCGCCGCGGCCTCGTCGTCGCGGAGCTCGCGCTCGCCGTCGTCCTGCTCGTCGGCGCCGGGCTGCTGTTCCGCAGCCTGCAGCATCTCTTCGGCGTATCTCTCGGATTCAATCCCTCGAACGTGCTGACGATGCAGGTACAGGTTGCGGGCCGGAGCTTTGACGACGAGCGGTCGCACCGGTTCTTCCAGGATGCGCTCGACGCGGTCGAACGCCTGCCGGGAATCACGGCCGCGGCCTTCACGAGTCAACTGCCGCTGACCGGCGACGAAGATCTCTACGGGGTTCGCTTCGATACGCAGAGTCCCGGGGCTGAAAAGGAAGGCGGCAGCGCGCTGCGCTACGCGGTGAGCGAACAGTACTTCGAGGCGCTGAGAATTCCACTCCTTGGCGGACGGCTGCTGCGGGCGACCGACACCGCGCGCGCGCCTCGGGCGGCTGTGGTGAACGAATCGTTCGTCAGGCGCCGGCTGGCCGGCCAGGATCCGCTCGGCAAACGGCTGTACATCGGGCCTGTCTCCGGTCCGTCTTTCACGATCGTCGGCGTCGTCGGGGACGTGCGGCAGCAGTCGCTGGCGGCGGTCCCGATGGAAGCGGTCTACGTCACGAACGAACAGTGGCACTCCGCGGACCAGGCACGGTGGCTCGTCGTGCGGACCGAGAGGGACGCGCTGCGGATGGCGGCCGACATCAGGGCGGCGATCTGGTCGGTGAACAAGGACCAGCCGATCGTCCGCATGGCAACGATGGATCATCTGGTGGCGGCGTCCGCGGCCGAACGCCGCTTTGCGCTCACGCTGTTCGAGATGTTCAGCGCGGCGGCGCTCGTGCTCGCGGCGATCGGGCTCTACGGCGTCCTCTCGGCAATCGTCGGCGAGCGGACGCGCGAGATCGGCATCCGCTCGGCGCTCGGCGCGTCGCAGAACAGCATTCTCACGCTCGTCATCCGGCAGGGCATGATCCTGGCGCTGTTCGGGATCGCAATCGGGGTGACGGCGGGCGCGGTCGCCGCCCGCGGGTTGACGGCTCTCCTGTATTCAATCTCCCCTCTCGATCCGTCGACATATGCGGGAGTGATTCTGCTGCTGTCGTCGGTCTCGATGCTCGCGTGCGCGATCCCGGCATGGCGCGCCGCGCGGGTCGATCCGTCGATTACCTTGCGGGCCGAGTAGCGTCGCGCCGCGGGTTCGCCGTGGCTACAATGGATGCATGCCGGCCGGCCACGAGTGCTATCACTGCAAGCAATGGGTCAAGCCCGGAGAGGCGCACGACTGCTGGACGACGACCGAGGCGGCGTTGACGCGGGAGCTCACGGAAGATTTGCGGGAGGCGTGGGAGCGCCTGCGCGAGACCGCCGTGACGTTCGGCGATCAGCGCATTTACGCCTCACACAACTCGATCATGTTCGCGCGCAAGGCCTGTTACTTCTTCGTCCGCCCGAAGAAGAACTTCCTCGAGGTGTGCTTCTTTCTGGGCCGGGCGCTGAGGGCCTCACAAGTCCGGCGCGCGGACCGCACGTCGAAATCGAAGGTCGCCCACATCATTCAGATCAAGCACCGCGACCAGGTCGAAGCGCCGATCACGGACTGGCTCGAGGAAGCCTACGCTTTTGCGTCGCCTGAGAAGACGAACGCCGCCGCTTCGAAGAGGAACAAGAAGACGGCGGCGAAAAAGCAGCCGGCCAAGCGGCGCTGACTGACGCCGCTACTCAGATCCGCACACCCACGGTTACCCAGTATTCGCGCGGCACGCAGATGCCGAGATCGGTCCGATATTTCTCGTGGAAGTCGATGAAGTCCTCGCGCAGCGCCGCGAGTCGACCGTCAGGGAGGTTCGCCGCAAGCGTGCGCGTCGGCCCGTAGCCACGAGAGAACGTTTCCCACGCCGCGCCCGCGCTCGGCTCGCGGTAGTACGAGATGCCTTTTTCGAACCGCAGCTGAAAATCGCCGCCGAGCAGCTCCTGGATTCGCTCGACGCGGCCCCATTCGAACGGCGATCGCGGCGCCGGGCTCGGCGGCGCCGGCATATACCGCTTCATCACGCCGAACATCTCGAACACCGTGCTGTCGGCCAGCCACGTCGTCAGCGCGATCCGCCCGCCCTTGCGGCAGACTCTCGACAGCTCGTCCGCCGCTGCCTCCGGCCGGGTCGCGAACATGATCCCGAACGTCGAGACGACCGCGTCGAACTCCTCGTCGGCGAACGGCAGGTTCTCGGCGTCGCCAATCTGATAGTCGATCGGCAGCCCTTCGACTTTGGCTTTCTCCCTCGCCGCGGCAAGAAGATCGGCGGCGATGTCGGCGCCGACGACGACGGCGCCCCGCCGCGCGACGAGGCGCGAGGTCCAGCCGGTGCCGGTCGAAAGATCGAGGATCCGCTCGCCCCGCCGCGGATTCAGCCGCAGCACGCAATGCTCGATCGCGTCGGCAATTCCCCGGCTGATCTCTTCGTAGTCCCTGCCTCCGGCACTCCAGACAGCGGCCGGCCGTTCGTTATGCGCTTCTATGACTCCAACCATCGGTGCTCCTCGCATGATTCAACCCCTGCTTGTAAGAACGGAAACGGCGGGCCGAAGACGACATCGGGCGCGTGAGCCGTTTCCCGGCCGGTTCGCGCTTTATCTGCCGGAGGGTTCCATGGCACGAATATGGACGGTTTTGCAGATGGGCCTGGTTGCAACGGGCACGCTCGCCGCCCCTGCCGCCGCGCAGGACGTCAGACCCGCGGTCTTCGGCTCGGCGGCAGTGGCCAACATCTATCGCGGGGAAGACCGAAGCTTCGGCACCGAACTGAACCTTGGCGGGGGCGCTGGATTCGAGTGGAGACGTCTCGGCGTCGACGTGGAGTTCCATAGAACGCTCGGCCTCAGCCCCGAGCCCTTCCCGTGCAGCGTCGTCGACAGGCCGTGCACGGGCTCGGCGCGCGAGGGCGTGCTCAACGCCACGATGTTGACGGGCAACGTCAGCTACTTCTTCGGCACGCGTGTGCGTCCCTACGTCACCGGCAGCGTCGGCGTTCTGTGGAGCGAAAGCGTGAATTCGCTGACGGTCGTCGGCAGCACTGAGGCCACGCTGTCGGAGTTTCAAGAGGATGACGCGGGCCTTGCACTGGGTCTCGGTTTTGGAGTGGACGTGCCGCTGACGCACGCGCTCTCGCTCCGTCCGGAGTTCCGGACCTACACGGCGGATGCCTTATCGCGCTCCAATCTCGCGATGCACCGCGCGACGGTCGGCGTGCGATATGCCTGGTGAGGCTATCGCACGGTCATGAGCGCCCGCCGATCCCTGATGCGCTCTCGCAGCCGGTCCACCCACCGCCGCGCGAGCCGGTGAGTGACGACCAGGATGAGCAGGCCGGCGAACACGCAGATCGGGATGATCCAGTAGCCGCCGAGCGGCGTCACGCCCTCGGGGGCCGGAAACTGGGCGCCGAGTGAGATGCCCTTGTGAACCCAGAGGCCCACATTGTTTGGAAAGATCGGCTTGAGGAGCCCGACCGCAATGAACGCCGCGCCCGACGAGTAGCCCACGAACAGCAGCATCGAGGTCGCGAACCCCGACACGCCGGTTGCAGCCGCATGAAACAGCGACGTGAGCACGGCGACGAACCGGCCGCCGATGGCGGCCTCCTCCATGATCATTTCCAGCGAGTACGCGCGCGCCACGGTAGAGGGACTCCCCAACCGGAGGAGGATGGCTTCGAGCGCCTCGCGCTCGTTCGGCATGCCGCTGCTCTCGGCGACGCGCTCGCGGATGTGGGACTCGACTTCGCGAACCGCGTCGGCCACGAGCGGCGCCGAGGCCGATGCGCGCAGCGACTGCCCGAGCATGTAGAGATACCCGCGTACGCGCGACTCCCCCGTTTCGCTCAGCGTCATGATCTGCTCCCAAGCACGCTTGCAATCATCTCTTCAATGCCGCCCGCGATCGTGCGGAACTCCTCGGACATCTTTTTCATCCGCGCGCGGCCGATCGGGGTCAGCTGGTAGTACTTCCGCGGGCGTGGCCCCTGGCCTTCTACCCATTCGGCCGCCAGCAACCCCTCGCGTTCCAGCCTCGCCAGCAGCGGATAGATCGTGCCTTCAGCGAGGACGAGATCCGCGAACTCGAGATGCCTGAGGATCTCGAGCCCATAACGGCGCTCCGGCGCGATGGCCAGCAGCACCGCGAGCTCGAGGGTCCCGCGCCTGAGTTGTTCCTGCCAGTTTTCGGGGGCCATGCTGTTATACCTAGTGCCACAAGGTATAACAAGAGACGAATGCCGCGGACCGAAGGTTCCGTGTGAACATCGTCGGGTTAACCCGCAAGCAGGAGGACAGCCGATGAGCGAACGTCAGGTGTTGGCGAACCAGAACCGAATCTTGAGGAACCAGGGCAGGTTGCTGGCCAACCAGCGGAAGCTGGATCTGGTGCTGGCGAACCAGAGAGAAATCAAGGCGAACCAGCGCACGATCATGGCGAACCAGCGCAAGCTCGATCAGGTACTGTCGAATCAGAAAATCATCCGCGCGAACCAGGCGAAGATCCTCGCCGCCAGGCGCTGAGGAATGCGTGGCGCAGCCCTTCAGGGCTGCCTTCACGTGGCAGGCCTAAAGGCCTGCGCTACAACGCCGCGCGTCAGGCCGTCGTCTCCTCGCTCAGGTGCAACTCCCTGATCATCGCCTCACGCATCAGGAATTTCTGGACCTTGCCGGTGACGGTCATCGGGAATTCGTCGACGAAGCGGATATGGTGCGGAACCTTGTAGTGCGCGATTTGCTCGCGGCAGAAGCTGCGCACGGACTCCGCGTCGCAGGCCTCGCCAGCCTTCAACTTGATCCAGGCACAGACGACTTCACCATAATGGCGGTCCGGAATGCCGAAGACCTGTACATCCTGGATCTGCGGATGCCGATACAGGAACTCTTCGATCTCACGCGGTGAGATGTTTTCGCCGCCGCGAACGATCAAGTCCTTGACGCGCCCGACGATGTTGCAATAGCCGGCTTCATCCAGCGTCGCGAGATCACCGGTGTGCATCCAGCCCTGCTCATCCACGGCCTCCCGGGTTTTCTCCGGTTCATCCCAATACCCCCGCATCACGCTGTAGCCGCGGGTCAGCAGCTCGCCCCGGCTGCCGCGTGCGACCACGCGGCCGTCGGCATCGACGATCTTGACCTCGAGGTGCGGATGGATGGTGCCCACCGTGCCGACACGCCGCTCGATCGGGTCGTCATGCCGGCTCTGGAAGCTGACGGGGCTCGTCTCGGTCATGCCGTAGCAGATCGTCACCTCGCGCATGTGCATGTCCGCGACCACGGACTTCATCACCTCGACCGGGCAGGGTGCACCGGCCATGACGCCGGTGCGCAGCGACGAGAGATCGTAGCTGCGGAAGGCAGGATGCTGGAGCTCGGCGATGAACATCGTCGGGACGCCATAGAGCGCGGTGCAGCGCTCCGACGCCACCGCTTCCAGCACGTTCTTCGGATCGAAGGCCTCTCCCGGGAACACCATCGCCGCGCCGTGAGTCACGCACCCCAGCACGCCCATGACCATGCCGAAGCAGTGGTACAACGGCACCGGAATGCAGAGCCGGTCCGCCTCCGTGAACATCATGCGACGCGCCACGAAGTAGCCGTTGTTGACGATGTTGTGATGTGAAAGCGTCGCACCTTTCGGCGCTCCGGTCGTCCCGCTGGTGAACTGGATGTTGACCGCGTCCTCGGGTTGCAGGGTCTGGCGCACCTCGCGCAGGCGTGAAGAGCCGGCCGTCTGGCCGAGTGCGTCGACGTCGCGATAAGACAGAAATCCCGGTGGTGGCGCATCATCGGCGAGGATCACGAGGCGCAGCATCGGTAGACGCGCCGAACGGAGCTCGCCGGGGACGCTGGCTGTAATCTCAGGGGCAAGCTGCCGGAGCATCGCGACATAGTCGCTGCCCTTGAAGGTCGGCGCGATCACCAGGGCCTTGCAGCCGACCTTGTTGAGCACGAATTCCAGCTCGGAGACACGATAAGCCGGGTTGATGTTGACGAGAATCAGGCCGGCCTTTGCGGTTGCGAACTGGGTGACGACCCATTCGTAGCGATTCGGCGACCAGATGCCGATGCGATCGCCCGGTTCCAGTCCGAGGGCGAGCAGTCCCTCCGCCACCCGGCTCGCCGCAGCATCCAGCTGGCGATAGGACCAGCGGATGGCCTGGTGTGGAACGATCAGCGCATCGCACTCGCCCCAGCGCCCTGCCGCCTCTTCGAGCACGGCGCCGACAGTCGTGTACAGCAGCGGCTCATCGCTAGTCCCGGAGACGTAACTCAAATTCATCGTCGTCATGCGCGCCAGGCCCGCGATTATTGTAAGGAACCGTGGGCTTCCCGGACTACCTAATCGAGGAGACACGATTCCGATGATTCAGGTCAGTCACCTTCGCAAGAGCTTTGGCGGCGTCGACGCCGTCCGTGACGTTTCCTTCACCGCGCCAAACGGGTGCATCACCGGCATACTCGGCGAGAACGGCGCCGGCAAAACCACTACCCTTGCGCTGATTTGCGGGCTGATGCCTGCCGATGGCGGCTCCGTCCATGTAGGTCCCGAGAGCGGAAACACGCTCGAAAGGCGCCGGCACATCGGAGCGCTGCTCGATCACAAGGGCCTCTACGAGCGCCTGACGGCGCGCGAGAACATCGAGTACTTCGGCCGGCTGCAGGGCATCTCTCCCAAAGTCCTGGAGCTGCGGGTGGGTGACGTCGTTCAGCAGCTCGGGCTCGAACGGATCGCCGATCGGCGTGTCGCGGGATTCTCCCAGGGCGAACGGATGAAGGTCGCGCTGGCGCGCGCGATCGTTCATGCTCCGGCGCACGTGCTGCTCGACGAGCCGACGAACGGCCTCGACATTCCCACCGTCCACGGGCTGCGCGAGGTGCTCCGCCGGATGCGGAACCGCGGCGTCTGCGTGATCTTCTCGAGCCACGTCCTGGAGGAGGTCGAGGCGCTGTGCGACCACGTCGTCATCGTGTCGCACGGACGCGTCGTCGCCAGCGGCGACGTGCCGGCGATTTGCCGCCAGACGCAGTGCTCGCGGCTCGAAGAGGCGTTCCTCGCGCTCACCGGCCATCTGGATGTGGAGGCCGTGTCGTGAAGCTCTCGCTGGTTGTCGCGCTCAAGGAGATCCGCGACCATGTCCGCGAAACGCGCTCGCTGACGTCCTCGGCAATGCTTGCCCTGATGGGGCCGGGCGTCGTGCTGCTGGTCTCGATGTCGGACCGGGCATCGGGCGGGAACAGTGCGGCCGTCCTGCTGGGAATGCTGTCCATCTTCGCGCTCGTCTCGTCGTTCGCCGGAGCCATCGACGTGGCGATGGACGCCACCGCCGGCGAACGCGAGCGCCGCTCGTTGCTGCCGCTGCTGCTGAACCCGGTGCGCCGGTCCGCGCTCGTCACCGGCAAGTGGCTGGCGGTGACCGCGTTCGCGCTGGCGGTGCTGCTGCTCAACTGTCTGGCCAGCGTGGCGGTGCTGCTCTGGGCCGCTCCGGAGGCGCTCGCGGCCCGTGCGCCGCTCATCGTGATATGGATCGCGCTTGGCCTGGTGCCGCTCGCGGCGCTCGGCGCGGCGTTGAGCATTCTCGTTGCGGTGCGGTGCCGCACCACGAAGGAAGCGCATACGGCTCTCAGGCTCGTCACGTTCGCGCCGATGGTCGTGGGAATGTTCCTGGTCTTCTTTCCGTCGTGGACCGGTCAGATCTGGTTTCTCCTGCCGGTCGTCGGCCAGCAGGCACTCATCGGACTGCCGGAAGGATCGGTGCCTGTCGCGCGGGCGGCGGTTCTCGCCACGGTGACGCTCGCGGCGGCGGTTCCCACCCTCGTCGCCGCCACGCGCGTGCTGAGTCGCGATGACGTCCTCTCCGCATGAGCGGTTCGACAATCTGCTCGCGGTGCACGGCCCGGCGCTCGGCCGGCTGGCCGCGAGCTACACCGGCGGTGCAGCCGAACGGGAGGACCTCCTGCAGGAGATCGTGTTCGCGATCTGGCAGGCGTTGCCGCGGTTCAGGGGCGAATGCTCGGAGCGCACGTTCGTCTTCCGGATCGCCCACAACAGGGCGATTTCATTCGTCGGGCGGCGGCGGCTTCCACTCGTTGACGGGAACGAGGAGCTCGAAGTCAGCGCCGCGGCGCCGGATCCGGAGCGGGCGCTGTCGATCGAACAGGAGGGCCAGCGCCTGCTCGACGCGATCCGGCGCCTGCCGCTCCCTTACGCGCAGGTCGTCACGCTGACGCTCGAGGAAATGACATATGCGGAGATCGGCGAAGTGCTGGGCATCAGCGAGACCAACGTCGGCGCCCGCCTGACGCGTGCCCGAGAAATGCTGCGAACATTGCTGAGGGGATCCGATGGACGTTGACGTCGAGCTCGACTCGTGGCGCCGCAACTGGCATGCAGGCCAGCCCGCCGTGCCGGACCTTCGCGCGCGGGTCGAGCGCGAAACACGCCGGATGCACTTGTTCGTCATCATCGAAGTGATCATCACGATCGTCTTCTGCGGCGGCACGCTCGGCTGGACCCTGCTGACGCGACGGACCGACGCGCTCGTGCTTGCGATTGGCGTGTGGTTCTTCACAGCCGCCGCGTGGGTGATCTGGTACCTGCTGCGGCGGGATGCCTGGGCACCGGCAACGCTGACAACGGCTGCGTTCATCGACCTTTCGATACTCCGCTGCAGGCGCCGATATGAGTCGGTCGCCGGGCAGGCCGTTCTCTACGTGTTGATTCTGACTTTCGACCTCGCGTGGATTTACGCGGGGCGCGCCGACCGCATCGCGCTGCTGCCGTTTCTCGCGAGTCAAGGAGTGGCGTGGGTGTGGGTGGTTACGGCCGTGCTCGCCGCTGCCGCCGTGACGCAGCGGCGCAGGCTCCGGCGCGAGCTCCAGGGACTCGAGAGCCTCAGGCGTCAGTTCGATCGCGCGACATCGTCCTGATGTCGGCGGGCGCGCGCACGTCGCCGGCCCGACGCATACAAAGCGACGCCGATGGCATTGGTCACCACGATGAGCCCGACGATCTTCAGGGCGAAGATCGTCCGGCTGCCCACAGGGATGATCGGCAGCACTGAGAGGCTGATATAGAGGATCGTCATCAGCAGTCCCGACAGGGCACAGAGCTTGATCCACCACGGCGGCCGGGCGGGCGCGCGCGCGAGGCCCCACAGCGGAACCGCGAACATGGCGAGGTAAGTGAGGGCGTAGAAGATGCCGGCGGAGTTCCACAGCAGCTGAAACGCCTCCTGCTTGCCCACCCCGATTAATCCCAGCGTGCTCAGCACGAACGTCGAGGCGCCGACGAACAGAATGGAGTTCACGGGCGTCTTGCGGGTCTCACTCAGACGCGTGAACCACGCCGGCAGCAGGCTGTCCCAGCCCGCCACCATCGGCAAGCGGGTGCTGCCCGCGAAGTTGACGCTCGCCTGCGCGAAGCGAATCGCAATCATCGCGCTGAGCGTGAGCGGCACGATTGCCGCCACCACGCCGAGCGGTCCGAATCCGACGCTCAGGAGCTGCGGGATCGGCGCGATCAGATCGATGCTGTCGTTGGGAATCATGGCCAGCACGGAGCTCGTGCCAAGGATGAACATCAGCACGATGATCGGCGCCGCGACCACCGTCGCCCTGGTGATGCTGCCGACGGGATCGCGGCACTCGCCCGCGTGAATGGCGACGTACTCGAATCCACCGAACGCGCCGAACCCCATCTTGCCGAGCAGGTTCAGGCTCAGGAGCGAGATGGCTGGCGTTGCCGTGCTGAGCGGATGAAACTCCGCCAGCGTGCCGTTCGCAACGTTGAGCCACGGCAGCGCGATGATCATCGCGAAGATCGTCAGCATCAGGACGCCGCCGACGGTGTGCACCCACTTGCCGACCTGCAGGCCCATGATCGTGATCCAGACCAGCGCCCCGATGATGAGCGCGGCGGCCGTTGCGATCACCCAGTTCTGCGCCATCAGGTCTGCGACTCTCGGACCGAGGATGTACCCTGTGTACTGCGTGAGTTGAAGCCCGACGTTCGTCATGTTGAGGATGGCGAACAGCCAGAGATTCCAGGCGACGATGAAGCCGAAGAACTCGTTGAATCCGAGCTTGGCCCATTGATAGAGCCCGCCCTCGAGCGGCATCGCCCGATTGAGCCACACGGCGACGATGGCCGACGGCAGGTAGAAGAAAGCGATGGCGATCAGCCAGAAGATGACGTGAGCAGGGCCCTGTTTCGCGGCAACGCCGACCCATTGCAGGCCGACGATGAACAGGATCTGCGCGAAGGCAAGGTCCGAGATCGAAAGCTCTTTGCGCAGCTCGGCGCTGCGCGCCTGGACGGCGGCTTCTTCCCGCCCGAGTGCGGCGGCTTCCTCACGGACGGTCATCGAGTGCGCCGGACTCTACCACAGCGACGTCGGACCGTGCGCGCAGCACGGCCGGCTGACTGCGCACGAGATCCGTGCTGGTAAAAGCAAGGCGCCTGCCGATGTGCAACGAGGCGTTTCGGTTTTCGGGGAGCGTAATTAGAACAGCTTGATCCTGACAGGTTCCGGAGGCGAAACCGCATCTTCGATCGCCAGGCGAACCTTGATCAGAGCGGCCGGGTCGAATCTGTCCAGGCGGGCGTAACCAATCGTGGCCCCCTTCGACAGAACGCGCCACGAACCGCCGTCCCATCCGGAGAGCGTATAGCCCGCAACCATCTGCCCTTTCGTGATGTCCTCTTCGAGGCGTGCGATGGCGACCGTCGCGCCCGGTCCGAGATCGAGTTCGGCGATGGCGGTCCGTTCGCCGGTGCGCTGCCAGCTGACTCGACGGCCAGCAGCGGCATCGTTTTCGAACATCGCGCGAAGCCGGTCGCGGCAGGCGGTCAGTCGCTGCACGTCCGTCTCGTGCAGAAGGCCATCAGGAGTCGGTGGAACGTTCAACAGCAGCTTCGAGTTGCGTCCGACCGACTGGAAGTAGAGATCGACGAGCGCGTCGACCGATCGCACGCGGCCGTCCTCGGCGGGATGGTAGAACCAGCCCGGACGTATCGAGGTGTCCGCTTCTGCCGGCCGCCAGACGGTGCCGTTCGGATGGCCGTGCTGCAGCGCCTCGGTGACACCAGGGCCCGTCGCACCCGGAAACGTCACGATCGTGGGATTCACCGGGGACCAATTGGGCTCTCCGGCATTCCCCTTTTCGTTGCCGCACCATCTCACGTCCGGGCCGGCGTCGGAGAACATGACAGCGTCGGGCTGGAGGCGTCGAACCAGTCCCCACACACGCGGCCAGTCGTACACCTGCCGCTTCCCGTTGGGTCCTTCACCGTTGGCGCCGTCGAACCACACTTCCGCGAGCGGCCCGTAGTGCGTCAACAGCTCGGTCAGCTGTTCGCAATAGAGATCGTTGTAGCGCGGCGAATCGCCGTAAACCGGACTGTTGCGATCCCAGGGCGAGAGGTAGAGGCCCGGGCGCAGGGTCTCGGCGCGGCAGGCGTCGACGAACTCCCGCACCAGGTCGCCCTGACCGCCGCGCCACGGGCTCTTCGCCACCGAGTGCGTGGTCGTTCTGCTCGGCCAGAGGCAGAAGCCGTCGTGATGCTTGGCGGTCAGGATCATCGCGCGGTACCCGGCCGCGCGCGCGGTGCGCGCCCATTGCCTCGCATCGAGCCGTGCCGGCGCGAAGATCGCCGGGTCTTCCCGCCCGTCGCCCCATTCGCGATTCGTGAACGTGTTCACCCCGAAGTGAATGAACATCGCGAGCTCGTCGCGCTGCCACGCGAGCTGCGCCGGCGAAGGAACCGGACGCGCTGCCTGGGGCGCGAGGCTCTCCGAATTGCGTTGACGCTGCGGCAAGCGAGGCGTGGACGTGAGAAGAAGCTGCGGCGATTCATCACGGAATCTGCCAGATCAGGTACGCGGCGGCCGCAGAGCCGACCACCGCGAGGCCGTAGGTGACCAGCGCGATCACCTCGTTGAGATGCTTGATCTGGAGTCCGTCGTAGAGCGTGTGGCGGAAGCGGTGCGCCCAGTGAAACAGCGACAGCACGCAGAGCGCGAGCAGCGCCACGCGTGCGAGCGGATTGGTGAGCACCGCCAGCATGTGTGCGTGAGCTAGGAGCGGCGAGCCAACCCAGCGGGAACGCGACGCCGAAGAGGAACAGCAGGATCGGCATCAGCATCGCCGACAGCACGCCGCCGGCGCTGAAGAGCAGCCACAGGAACGGTTCGGGATGGCGTCTGATCATCACGCACCCAGCCAGAAGCCAGGCAACGAACGCCGACGCGACAGCCCACGCCGCGTAGTGGCCCGCCAGGATCAGCCGGCCGGGCACGCGGCTGCGGCCGACGTGGACCACCATGGCCTGCGGCGCGGCCTCGAAGAAGGTGATCGCGTGGAAGACGATGAAGAGGAAGCTGACGACGTTCAGGACGAGCACCCAGGGCGTCAGCCGACCATTCGATGAACGCGCGCGTAGCCGCTCGGGCCCTGGCTGACGGCGCGGACGAGCAGCAGCAGATAGACGACGAACCACGCGACGAACATGCAGCTCCCTCGCGCAGGATGAACGCGCAGATACGGCCACCTTCTCCGAGCCACCAGTAGGTGGACACGCGGCTGCCGCAGCCAGCGTGGATGGTACGGCGTGTAGACGTGACGGTCGCTCATCACGCCCCCCTCGGCATGAAGAAGGTCTTGCATCGACTCGAGCGCGGCGGTCAGCTTGTAGCGCTGAATGGCGCCGGCCGGATCGACGTGCTTAGGACAGACCTTCGTGCACTCGCCGACGAACGTGCAGCCCCAGATGCCTTCGTGCTCGGAGAGCACCTCCATCCGCTCTGACGCGCCCTCGTCGCGGTTATCGAGGTTGTAGCGCTGCGCGAGCGCAATGGCCGCGGGCCCGATGAACTTGGGATCGAGGCCGTAGATCGGGCATGCCGCGTAGCACAGCATGCAGTTGATGCACATGCTGAACTGCTTGTACTCGTCCATCTCCGGCGGGCGTCTGAAGGTACTCGCCTTCCGACAGCGGCTTCTCCACCTGCCGCACGATCCAGGGCTTGACCCGCACGAGCTTTCGCATGAAGTCGCCGATATCGACGACGAGGTCGCGAATGACGGGAAATTTGCGAAGCGGCTCGACGCGGACCGGACCCGGCGCGTAGTCCGCGAGAAAGGTGGCGCACGTCAGCTTGGGCTCACCGTTGACGGTCATGCCGCAGCTTCCGCAGATTCCCATGCGGCACGACCAGCGGTACGACAGCGTGCCGTCGAGGCGGTCCTTGATGTGATTCAGCCCATCGAGCACGACCCAGTCCTTCGGACACGGGATCTCGTACTCGTCGAACGTGATCTCAGACTGCTGTTCCGGACGATACCGTGCGACCTGTAGCGTGATGTGGTCCGGCATGTGGTGCGGCCTCCCCGTAAACCCGCTCGCCCGGCGGCCAGCGGGTAATCGTGACCGGCAGGTACTCCACGCGAGAGCTGAGCCATCGGCCTGGCGATAGATCAGCGAGTGCGCGAGGAATCGCTGGTCGTCGCGCTGCGGGAAAATCGGTGCGCTGGTGCGCGCCGCGCGATTCTTCGCGCCGCGCGCGCCGTGTTGACGATCGCCTCGGCGACGTCGAGCATGAACGCCGAGCTCGAGAGAGGCGATACGCTCGGTGTTGAACGTCCGGCTGTGATCGTCGATCGACGACGCTGCGATAGCGCTCGCGCAGGTGGCCGCATCTGCTGGACGCCTTCGTTCAGCGACGCGCTCGATCCGATAGATGCCCGCGCTCTGCTCCATCGCCTTCTGCATGGCATCACGCAGGTCGGCGATGCGCTCGCGCCCCTTCGGGTTCAGCAGATCGTGCTCGAGGCGCCGGTGCTCATCGGTCTTCTGCGCGCATGACGCTCGGGCTGACGTCGACGCCGCGCGAGGCGTATTCGGCCGCGGCTGTGCCAGCGCGCGCGCCGAACACCAGCAGCTCGGGCAACGAATTCGACCCGAGACGATTTGCGCCGTTGATGCTGACGCACGCGGTTTCGCCCGCTGCGTACAGCCCCGGCAGCGGCGTGGCGCCGTGGATGTCGGTGTGGATGCCTCCCATCATGTAGTGCACGACGGGACGCACCGGAATGAGGTCTCTGACCGGATCGAGATTCTGGTATTTCATGCATAGCTCGCGCACGAACGGAATCTTGGCGTTGATCTTCTTGGCACCGAGATGCCGGAAGTCCAGATGAACGACGTGACCGTATGGGGTCTCGATGGTGCGGCCTTTCTCCATTTCCTTGACGAACGCCTGTGACAGCCGATCGCGCGGCCCGAGCTCCATGGACCGCAATACCGGGTGCGGTTGTGGCTTGCCAAGGTTGTAGTCCTGCAGATAGCGATAGCCGTCCTTGTTGATCAGATAGCCACCTTCGGCGCGCGCCGCTTCCGTGATCAGAATGCCCGTGAACGGCAGGCCCGTCGGGTGGTACTGAACGAACTCCATGTCCTTGAGCGGCGCACCGGCGCGATACGCGAGCGCCATGCCGTCACCGGTCTTGATCGCTGCATTCGTCGTGAAAGGAAACACTTTGCCGCAGCCGCCCGTGCAGAGGATGACGGCCCGTGCGGTAATCGCCTCGATCTTGTCCGGACTTCAGATCGAGGGCGACGACGCCCTGGACGCGGCCATCGTCCACGAGGAGCCTGGTGACAACCCACTCGTCGTAGCGGACCACGCTGCGTGAACTTGAGGGAAGTCTGAAAGAGGGTGTGGAGCATGTGGAACCCCGTCTTGTCGGCGGCGAACCACGTGCGCATCTTCTTCATGCCGCCGAACGGGCGGACGGCAATGCGGCCGTCGGCCTCGCGATTCCACGGACAGCCCCAGTGCTCGAGGCGAAGGAGTTCCTCGGGTGCCTCCTTGACGAACGCCTCGACGGCATCCTGATCGCAAAGCCAGTCGCCGCCGGAAATGGTGTCGTACGCATGCTCGTCCAGGCTGTCGTCTGGAGCGATCGCGCCCGCCGCGCCGCCCTCGGCCGAAACCGTATGGCTGCGCATCGGGTACATCTTGGAGACGACGGCGATCTTCGAGCCTGGCGTCGACTTCAGCAATGGCGATGGCGGCGCGCAGTCCCGCGCCGCCTCCACCCACCAGCACCACGTCATGAGATGGGATCACGTGCCTGATCTCCTGTCCGCACGTGCTCGCTCGACTGGCACGTGGCGAGGGCGGCCCGGTGTTGCGCCGGCCGTTCCCGGTGACGTTCGCTATTCCGCTGAGATCATCTCGTCGACCAGCACGTGGCCATCGTGCCGGACGACCCTCTTGCTGAAGGTGCCATCGTGATACTCGTGCTGGATGGCTCTGGCACCCGCAGGTGTAGAAGGTCTCGCGCGTGACGACGACCTCGTCGTCATGATCTTCGTAACTTTCCGAGTCGACGATGCGGCCGCAAGGTGCCTGCTGGCCTTTGAAACTGCCGTTCGGGTTCATACCGCCCTCCTTGATTGCAAAGGGCTACGCCGAAAGCAATGCAACTCCGGGGACCTCGGTGAACCACGTATGGGCACGAGACGCCCGGCTCGGCAGGTTACCCGAAACCTCCCCGGCGGTTTCGGTGGTGGGGCACAGTCTATGCCGGGCGGGGTGGCCGGCGCAAAAGGGTTTTAACGGACCACCAGCTCTCCTCGAAGCCGGATGTCCTTCGACGATGCGCCGATCATCAGCCGGAAGGCGCCGGGTTCGACAATCCATTTCATGTCGCGATCGAGCATGCGGAGATGCTCAGGGCCGAGATTGAACACGACATCCCGTGATTCGTTCGGCTGAAGGAGGATCCGTTGAAATCCCTTCAGTTCCATTACCGGCCTGGCGACGGTTGCGAGCACATCACGAATGTAAAGCTGAACCACTTCGTCGCCGGCCACGCTGCCGGTGTTGGTGATGGTGCACCTGATCGCCGTCGATTCGGACGCGCCGATCTGTGACGGCTCGACACGCAGGTTCGAGTATTCGAACGTCGTGTAGCTCAGGCCGAAGCCAAATGGAAAGAGCGGCTGGCCCGTCAGATCGAGATAGTCGTCGCCGCGGCCGGTCGGCTTGTGATTGTAGTAGAGCGGCAGCTGCCCTTCCGCCATGGGAAAGGTCACCGGCAGCCGTCCCGCAGGGTTGTAGTCGCCGAGGATCACGTCGGCAACCGCATTGCCGCCTTCCTCCCCGGGTACCATGCGTCGAGGACGGCACTCACGCGATCGATCCATCGCGACATCGTCACCGCGCTGCCGCCGACGAGCACGACGACGACGGGTTTGCCCATGGCTGCAATCCTGAGAATCAGTTCTTCCTGACGGCCCGGGAGCGCCAGCATCGCGCGATCGCGGAACTCTCCCTCCTCCAGCCCGGCGACGACGATTGCCGCGTCGCTCTGGCTCGCGAGGGCAATCGCCTCGGCAATCCGTTCCTGACTGTCGTCGACCACGCCCGCGTCCCACATCAGCTTCAGCCTGGCGTTGCCGGTGCTCTCGAAATACTCGAGACGAATGTCGACCGACGAACCGGGCCTGAGATCGATCGCCTCGATGCGGGTGCCGTACGACTGCTTTTTCCAGTTGTCGATGAGAAGACGTCCGTCGAGGTAAAGGCGGTAACCGTCGTTTCCCTCGATAGCGATGCGCTTGACTCCGGATTGAGGAACCTTCAGCAATCCCGTCCACCGCACCGAATACCAGTCGAACGGAATGCCGCGGCCCGGCGAGCTCAGCGTCCAGCGGAAGTCCATGCGCGAGTCCGTGCGGACGATGCGCGGCTGGCCTTCGAGGCGGTTGTTGTCGAAGTACTCCGCCAACAGACCCGGCACCGTCGCGCCGTTCGATGTCGACGACAAGGCATCGGCTGGAATCACGGCGAATTCGCGCATGGTGCGTCCGGGTCCCGGGGCGTGGCGGACAACCGCGCCGGTCCCGAGCTTCTGACGGATGCCGTCGAGGATCGACATTTTCGCGATGCCCGGACCGCTGTAACCGCCGAGCCGCGCTTCAACCGCGTCCGAGCCAATAACGGCGAGCGACGCGTACTTCGTTCGGTCGAGCGGCAGCGCTCTCCGTTCGTTCTTCAGCAGCACGATCGACGCGCGCGCAGACTCGCGGGCCAGCTGCCGGTGATTCGCATGTCCGTTCCATTGCGCGGTGTCGTCGGGATCGACGTACGGCTGCTCGAAGAGTCCCAGCTCGAACTTCGCGCGAAGGACGCGCGCGACCGCCGCATCGACGATCGCCGCAGCCACGAGACCACGGCTGACCGCGTCCCAGTAGGGCCGGTACTGTGGGTAAGAAGACTGAAAGACGACGTCGAGGCCTGCTTCGAACGCGTGCTGCGCTGCGGTGGCGGTGTTCGGCTCCGTCATGTGCAGCACGGTCGCGCCGCCGGTCGCGGACGCGTCGGAGATGACGAAGCCGGTGAAGCCCCACGCTTCCTTCAGGATTCCGTTGAGCAGCCGGTGATTCTGCGTTGCCGGCGATCCGTCGACGGAGTTGTAGGCCGTCATGATCGACCGGGCGCCCGCCCGCCGGATGGCGACATCGAAGGGAGGCAGGAACCGCTCCGTCAGCAGCCGCTCGCTGTGATCGATCGGATAGCTGTCGCGGCCACCTTCTCCGACGTTTGCGACGAAGTGTTTCGGCGTCGCGACGATGCCCGCCTGCTCGAACGCGCGCACGAACGCGTCACCCATCATCGCCGACAGGTACGGGTCCTCCCCGTAGGTTTCCTCCACGCGTCCCCAGCGCACGTCGTCAGCGATGTTGACCACGGGCGACAGGACCTGCCGGATGCCGCGCGACCGCGTTTCCCTGGCAATCGCCCCGGCGACCCGCGACATCATCGACGCATCCCACGTCGCCGCGAGCGCGATCGCCTGCGGGAACATCGTCGCGCCCGGCTGCGCGAGGCCGTGCACCGCCTCCTCGAACGGGATGATTGGGATACCGAGCCGCGTCTTCTCGACGAAGTATTTCTGGATCGCGTTGATGCGCTCGGCGTGGGCGCGGGCGGTGCCCGACGACGAGATCTGGAGCCCGAAGATGCCTTTACTGTAGTCGTGCGCGGGATCGTCCAGGTCCCCCGGAATCATGAACAGCTGCCAGAACTTCTCCTCGAGCGTCATGCGTCCCAGGAGGTCGCGGACGCGCTCGGCAATCGGCAGGCGGGCGTCGCGATACGGCGGCCGTTCGGCCGCCGGCGCCTGACACAGCACCGCGGCGGTGAAAGCTGTCGAGAAGACGGTGGCGGCGAAAGGAATGCGCACCGGGGAGAAACCCTACCACGAGGTCCCACGGGCCGGCGACAAGCGTAGAATGCGCGCATGGAAACACTGATTCAGGACCTCAAGTTCGCGCTGCGGAACCTGAGGCGCACGCCGGCGTTTCCGCTCGCGGCGATCGCGACCCTCGCCTTGGGAATCGGCGCGACCACGGCGATCTTCAGCACCGTGAACGCTGCCCTCCTGCGTCCGCTTCCGTATCCGGAAGCCGGCGACCTCTATGCGCTGCGAACCACGCTGACGGATGGCCGTGTCACCACCGGTCTGGTCGCTCCGAGCGAGCTCGTTCGGCTGAACGGGCCGGAGCTGTCGATCGCGAGGTCTGCCGGCGTGATCCCGCAGGAAGCCTGGCTTCGCGCCAGCTCGATATTCGTGCCGCGTTTGAGGCGCAGATAGCCTTCGAAGCTGTGATTGACGCCCTGCGGATCGGCGCGGATGTAGAACCAGAAGTCCGCGTTGTGCGGCGTGTCGAAATCACGGTGCGCGACGGCGCCGATGCTCGTCGCGACCTCCGCAAAGCGAATCGGCTTGCCGACGATTGCCGGATCGCTCCCGAACTCGTCGCGCCAGATCCGGTGCGAGATGATCGCGGTAGGCGGGCCGTTCTCGACGATTTGATCCGGCGTGAAGCCGGGGCCGAGCGTCATCGGCAGGCCGAATACCTCGAAGAAGCCTTCCGTCACGGCGTACACCCGTGTCCGGCGCGGTGTGCCGTCCTTGCCGAGAAACGTCGCGGCGACACCGGGCAGGGCGCGAATGCGTTCTGGCTCGTCGTGAAGCAGGGCCGCACGCTCGCCGCGATCGGCACCGCGATCGGGCTGGCCGCCGCCTATGGCGCCGGGCGCATCGTGTCGAACCGCATCTACGAGGTCAGCGCGTCCGACCCCACGATTCTCGGCGCCGCCACGATTGTCGTCGTGATGGTGGCAACGGTCGCGACGATCATTCCCGCCTGGCGAATCTCGCGAATCGCGCCGTCTCGCGTGTTGCGAGCGGAGTAGTCGGGTCCAGGCGATGCCGCGCGCGGCACGCTGGTTCAAGTCCCTGGAGTGAGGCAAGATTGTCGGATGGCCATCACGCTGGAGGACCGATGAAGCTGACCCAACTGTTGCTCGAAGAGCTCGACCGCGAAGCGCCGCGTACCCGCCGCGCGCTCCAGAACGTGCCGCTCGGCCGCGACGACTGGACGCCGCATCCGAAGTCGATGCCGCTTGCGCGGCTGGCAGGGCTCGTCGCCACGATGCCGTCGTGGATCTCGCTGATCATCGATCAGGACGAGCTCGATCTGACACCGCCGCCTGGGCAGAGCCAGTATCAGCAGCCGGCCACGGACAAGCTCGCGGAAACGCTCGACGCCAATGTCGCGAAGGGCCGCGCGTCGTTGCAGAAAACGAACGACGATTACCTGATGACTACCAACTGGCGACTGCGCGCCGGCGGCAAGGTCGTCATGGATCAGCCGCGCCACATCGTCCTTCGCGACACGTTGATGCATCTGGCGCATCATCGCGGTCAGCTGACCGTGTACCTGCGCCTGTGCGGGCAGCCGGTGCCGTCGATCTACGGGCCGACCGCGGACGACTCGACGTTTGCCTGATCCGGGCAGACCTGAAGGTCTGCGCTACTGACCCGGGCAGACAGCGCGTGTCACCTGGCCGGGCGCGTGCTCGTGAGAAGCGCGCGGCGCTTTGCGGCGGGAAACCGCTCGATCGCATAGCGGACCGTCGTGCGGGGGATTGCCGGCCCCTCCGCGCGAAGGTAGCGCTCGAGGCGTGCAGGGTCCTGTTTGCCCGCCTCGCGAAGCATCCAGCCGACGGCCTTGTGAATCAGGTCTTCCCGGTCCGGATGGAGCGTCCTGGCAAGGTCGTAGGCCACGTCGAGCGCAAGCCCGCGGCGGAACGACGGGATGAGCGCGACCGCCGAGGCGCGGCGAACCCACATGTTCGGGTGATCCGCCCAGGTCCGCACCACCGGGATCAGGTGCGGATGATCCGCGATGAGCGGACCGATCAGCACACCGCAGATCGCGTCGGTCGTCGCCCAGTTCGCGGAGAGATTGCCTGCGAGCCAGCGCTTCCAGCGCGCCAGCAGGCGGGGCTCGAACGATCTGCGATACCGCGCGACCACTTCGATCGCGATCGATTTCGTCTCGAGATACGGATCGCGCATCAACGCGTCGGCAAACCGCATCGCATCGTCCACATCCCATGCCGCGCGCTTTGCCATGTAGATGTCCCGTGCCAACGCGCGCATCACCGGCGTGCCGACGTTGTAGAAGCGCAGTCCATGATCGCCGCGGAAGTACCTGGCGGCGTCGAACGAGCCGTGCGGGCGGGACATCGACTTCAACGCGGCCGAGACGCCGGCGCGAGTGGGATTTTGTGTGGTCTTCATCCGTCAGCCTGTTTTGGCGCCGAGCTGACCGATCGCGCGCTTCGCCCAGCGAAGCTGCGCGTCGAAGCCGGCCAGCCCGCTCTCGAGTGCGAGGCGGCCGGTGATGGTCAGCCCCGAGGCGGCGCGCGAGAACGCGCGCAGCTCCCGCACGTGCGTGTCCAGCTCGCGAATCATGTCGCGCAGAAGCCGGCGCGCCGTCGCGTTGTCGGCGAACGCAAACCGCAGCATCACCACATCCAGCTTCCAGATGACGTCGTCACGCGTGACACGGGCGCCGCGCCAGGCGCTGAACGCTTCCAGTCCCGCCGGGGTGATCGCGTACGCCTGCCGTTGCCGAACCGAGCCCGACGGCCCGGCCGCCGCTTCCAGCCAGCCGCGTTTTTCGAGGCGCCGGAGCGCAGGATAGATGCTGCCGGGGCTGTCGCTGAACCGCATGAGCGGGGTGTCGCGAAAGAGCTTTCGCAGGTCGTATCCCGACAGTTGCTGTCGCTGCAGCAGACCGAGAAGGCTGGCTTCGAGCGGCGACAGGTCGACGAATGGCGGGTCGGGCGGCTTCATGGCTCCGCCCATGATACGACGCGTATTATCCTGGCTACATCCCCAGGGGCACGGCGATGGTCCTTGCCTGCCCTTCTCGTGGCTCGGGGTTCTCCACCAGCAGGCGCAGATCGCGGCTCCCGTCTGGCACGTGGAACACGGCGACCCAGTCCCGCCAGTTGGATCCCGGATCCTCCATGTACATGAGCCTCGTCTGCATGGCGGAGAACACGTCGGTGCGGGTGTCTTCCGCGTCCCTGATCGAGAAGCGGTTCTTCATGAAGCTCTCGATGAACGCGAGGCGCCGCATCATGTCCATGTCGTCGTCGAGCTTCTTCCAGTCGACGAATACGACGATCCCTTTCTTGCCCGGCTGGCTGCGGAACGAGCTGATGGGGGGAGGAGGATTCGGAGCGTTGCGGGCGCGGAGGATTCTGAAGGCGTACGGACCGACTTCGATATCGCTGCCGAGCGCGGTTTCACGCGGTGGCTCCTGTGCGCAGGCCGCCGCGAGCACGCACGCCGCGCTCAACAGGATGCGCCGCGCCAGGCGATGGTCACCGGAAGGCCCGATAGTAGCGTCTCGCTTGTTCATGCGCGCGCACTCCCTGAGCGAAGTTGTCGGCGTTGGGATGGGCCAGCACCGCCGAATACTGCACCGATGCATTGGACGCCGCATTGTTGAAGGCGCTCACGTCACCGTTGGACCACCTCTCTAATACGGTTCCGGGGCGCGATCGGTAATCGTCTTCCAGGCCGGTTCGGTGGATCCGGAGGCGCAGCTTCTCGTACGCGGTGCGGCAGGCGTCCCGATCTTCGCTGCTCGCCTTGCCCGCGACAATCGCCCGCAGCGGCTTTTCGACCGCGTCGAGCGCATCCATGATCTCGCCCGCGCAGGCGCGATACTCCTTCGCGTTGATCGCGAGCTTCCGCTCGGCGAACCCGTCGCACGCCGTAGGCTCGGTATTTACGCACGCCGCGCCGATGGCGGCGAACATGACGGGGGCCAGGCGAAGGCTTACCACCTTATTAATATCGGCAGCCGGCGCAGCCGGGAGTAGCTTGACGTAATAAGCATATATCTGCTTATAATGGACGCCGATGCGTCGAAAACCTGGAGCGCTCCTCCCCCTCGAGCAGGCGATTTGCGCGAGCGCGGCACTGTTGCGGCGCCGCGGCGTCAAGGAGTTCCACGGCTACGAGCTGGCGAAACAGGTCGCGCACGATGCCGACCGCCGTCTGCTTACGGCCTACGGCACGCTCTACCGCGCGCTGGCCAGGCTCGAACAGATGGGACTGCTCGGCAGCCGTCGCGAGGACCCGGAAATTGCCGCGCGCGAGAATCGTCCGGGCCGCAGGTTGTACACGCTGACGGCCGCCGGTGAAACCGCCGCGCGCGAAGTCAGCTCGGCACCGCGCGAACAACTGCGGCGCCGCACGCGCAGGCGGGTGGCGCCGGCATGATGCCTCTGTCGCTGCGGCTTGCCAGCGCGCTGGTGCGAGCATGGACGCGACTCTACACGCTGGGCCTGGCGGATCACGTCCGTGAGGCGCGCCGTGAGGAAATCGAATCCGACCTCTGGGAGAGCCACAACGATCCGGAGCGCGCGCAGTCCGGCCTCCAGCTCATTGCGAGACTGGCGGCGGGCCTTGCTGACGATCTCGGCTGGCGCTTCGAACAGGAGCACGCGATGTCTCGACATATGAAGCGGCAAATGGCGGCGATCGTTGCCGTCGCCCTGATCGCGGTTCTCTGGGTCGCGCTCAGCGTGCGACTGTCGCCCCGTCCTCCTCAACCGCCCGAATTGCCGCGGACTCTGCATGCCGCAACATTCGGGATGCGAATGCCGCCGCCACCGCCACCACCACCACCGCCGCCTCGGCGAGGCGACCCTGTTCAGCCCGTCCCGCCGCCAGTGTTCGCGGAGGCGTCGTTCACCGGGGTTGATGGCAGGACTGCACCCGTGAGAGTGAAGAACATGCGTCCGGTGTATCCACCGATTGCCATCGCCTACGATCTGCGCGGGACGGTGATCCTCGACGCGACGCTCGACGAGCGCGGACGCGTGGTGGACGCGCGTCTCGTCCGCTCGATCCCGGTGCTCGACCAACCCGCGCTGAACGCGGTACGGCAGTGGGAATTCGAGCCCACCGCCGCAGGCGTGCCATCGCGCGTGATCAGGGTGACAGTCGTGTACGGTCCTACGAGTCCGCGCGATAAAAGTAATACTCGGTAGTGTAGGGCACCAGGGCGACGCGGCCGACGTCGTTCCCCGTGTGGCATCCCGTCGACGGTGCGACGCCGCCGGACGTCTTCACCCGGTGGATGAAGGTGGTCTGCGTCATCAGCGCGCCGCCCAGCGGACCAGCCTCGGTGCCCGCCGCCGCGAGCAACAGCCACGGAATCGCCCCAGCCTCGACGTAGGCCGCATCGCTCGACGGCTGCACCAGGCGGCCCCACACCCGGCTGGTATCCGAGGAGTCCTGCCACGTCGGCCGCGCGATCCCGTCCGAGGGATTCGTGCTGAGAAAGTGCGTCGAGATCTGCTGGGTCACGCTCCCGTCGATCGTGAGAAAGAGTGTCGCTTGCGGCCCGATGAATCGCCACTCGTTGCCCTTCTTCGCCGAGATACAGATGTAGTTCTGGGTGCCGATCGCGAAGCCCTTCAGAAACGCCGTGTGTCCGGCTGGCACTTCGAGGTTCGGCGGAACCGCCGGCACTTCGATCCCCGTCGGAGCCGGGGACTGCGCCAGAACATTCGCGGGTCCGAGTGAGGCGGCGAGCACTCCCGTCGCCACCAGATAAACGAACTGCTTCTTCATTTGCTGAATTCTCCAGAAGGGGAAAGCGAATTTGCTTTCCCGTCCACAGACAGAAACGGAATGCGGCAGGAAAAGGCGACGGAGCCGTGCCGAAAACACCGATGTCAGGTTTCCCGCCCGGTTTCCGATCTCTTGAGTAAAGCCAAGAATTCAGGCAGGCAAGGCTAAATGAACGCAGTATTATCGACACCCGAAATCACCGGGCAGGAACAACCCGACGCCGAAGGGCTGTTCGGCACGCTGTACTCCGAGCTGCACAGGCTCGCCCGGCGTGAGCTGAACCGGAGTGGCCGCATGGGCGGGCTCAGCGCGACCACGCTGTTGCATGAGGCGTACCTTTCGATCTCGGGGATGGATGGCACCGTCTTCGTCGATCACGCACGGTTCATGGCTTACGCCGCCCGTGTGATGCGCAATCTGATCATCGACGACGTCAGGCGGCACCGGTCCGAGAAGCGAGGGGGTTTGTTCGAGATCACCTCGTTCGACATCGATCACGCGGAAACGATCGGCAGCCCGAAGGCGCTCTCGCGGATTGGCGACGCGCTCGACGAGCTCGCCATCGTCGAGCCCGATTTGGCGGCGGTGATCGATCTGAAGTTCTTCTGCGGTTTTTCGTTCGCGGAGATTGCCGCGATGCGCGGCGTCTCCGAGCGGACGATTCAGCGCAACTGGGAGAAGGGCCGCTTGTATCTTTACCACTCCATCGGTGGCGCGCATGCGGCCCCGATGAGGGCTCATGCCGCATATCACGCCTGATCGCTGGCGCGCGCTCAGCCCGTACCTGGACGAGGCGCTCGAGATCGCGACCGTCGACCGTGCCGCGTGGCTGGCGTCCATCCGCGCCCGCGATCCGGCGATGGCGGCGGAGCTCCAGAAGATGCTCGCCGAGCACGACGTCGTCCACGAGTCCCATTTTCTGGAGCGTGCGGTGCTCGATCCGCGGCTGACGCTGACGCAGTCGCTCGCGGGACAGGTCCTTGGATCGTACCGGCTGGTCTCTCCGATCGGACAGGGAGGCACCGGGAGCGTCTGGCTCGGTGAGCGGTGTGACGAGCGCTTTCAGGGGTTCGCCGCGGTCAAGCTGCTGAACATCTCCCTGATCGGCCGCGGCGGCGAGGAGCGGTTCCGGCGCGAAGGGACGATTCTGGCGCGGCTGCGGCATCCGGGCATCGCCCACATCATCGACGCTGGCGTCTCGCCGGCCGGCCAGCCGTATCTCGTGCTCGAGCACGTCGACGGCCAGAGCATCGATCGCTACTGCGACGACCGCGGGCTCGGCATCGAGCCGAGGCTTCGTCTGTTCCTGGACGTGCTCGACGCGGTCGCGCATGCGCACGTCAACCTGATCGTCCACCGCGACATCAAGCCGGCCAACGTGCTCGTCAGCAACGACGGTCAGGTGAAGCTGCTCGACTTCGGCATCGCCAAGCTGATCGAGCCCGGCGAATTCGGCACGGCGATCGCCGGGCCGAGCGCGCTCACCCGTGAAGGCGGCGTCGGCCTGACGCCCGAGTACGCCGCCCCGGAACAGCTCGCCGGCGGCGCGGTGACGACGGCGACGGACGTCTATGCGCTGGGCGTTCTGCTCTACGTCCTGCTGAGCGGCCGGCATCCCGCCGGCGACGCGATCCGCTCGCCGGCCACGCTCGTTCGCGCGATTGTCGATACCGATCCGCCCCGCATGTCGGACGCAGCGACGACGCGGACCCCCGCCAGCGAGTCAATCACGAGCCACGCCGACCAGTGTGGAACGACGTCGAGCCGGCTCCGTCGCACGCTTCGCGGCGATCTCGACACCATCGTTGCCAAGGCGCTGAAAAAGAACGCGTCGGAGCGCTATGCGTCGGTGACCGCGCTGGCCGACGACCTGCGGCGCTTCCTGCGCCACGAGCCGATTGCCGCCCGGCCCGATTCGGTGACCTATCGTGCGGTGCGTTTCGCCCGCCGGCACGTCGGCGGCGTCGTCACGTTTGCCGCGGTCGTCCTGCTCGTCGCGACGCTGACCGCGATCCATACCAGCCGTCTCTCAGCGGCGCGCGACAACGCGCAGCGTGAGGCGGCGAAGGCGGTCAAGGTCAGCGAGCTGCTGATGGGACTGCTCACGAGCGCCGATCCGTACGCGATCCGCCCGACGCGCGGCGAACCCACCGTGCGCGAGATGCTGGATGCCGGCGCGGAGCAGGTGCGGAAAGAGCTGGCCGCGGAGCCAGAGCTGCGGGCGGAAATCCTCACGATGATGGGACGCACTTACCGGCGCATGGGCGCGTTCGGCAAGTCGCAGGAGCTGCTCGAGGACGCGCTGACGAGTGGACAGCGTGTGCTGGGTTCCGAGCACGTGCTGGTGGCGCAGACGCTCGATTTTCTCGGCGTCGTGCTGGCCGACAAGGGGGATTACGCCGGCGCCGCGCAGCGTCTCGAGCAGGCGCTCGCGATGCGACGGAAGCTCCTGGGCGTGGAACACCCGGATGTCGCCGTCACCCTCGCCGAGCTCGGCCGCGTCTATCAGGATCAAGGCATGAACGGCCGCGCGGAGCCGCTGCACCGCGAAGCGCTGGCGATACGGGAGAAGGTGCTCGGGCCGGACCACCGGGAGACCGCGGTCAGCCAGAGCGATCTGGCGTCGGTGCGGCGGCTGAATGGCGACCTTTCCGGCGCCGAGTCCCTTCTGCAGCTTTGCCTGGAAACGAACCGCCAGACGCGCGGCGAGAGCCATCCGAATACGTCCGCGACGCGTCACGATCTCGCGCTGATCGCGGCGACGAAGGGGGACTATCCTGCAGCCGAGGCTCAGCTCCGGCGCGTGCTCGCCGATCAGCGCCAGGCGCTTGGCGACAGGCATCCCGTCACCGCGACAACCCTGAACAGCCTGTCACACGTACTGCGCGAGCAGAAGCGCTACGACGAGGCCGCGGCGATGCTCGAGCAGGCGCGGCAGATCGCCAGCGCAGCGCTCGGGGCCGAGCACCAGCTGGTCGCGATCTACACGATCAATCTCGCGGTCGTCGAGCTGGCGAGAAAGAAGCCTGGCGACGCCGAGGCGCTCCTCCGCGAAGGCCTGCGGATCCGGACGCGCGCGCCCGGCATCGTTCCGAGCCGGCGCCGCACGTTTCTCGACGACGACTGGACCCCCGACGCGACCAGGAGTCTGCTGCTCGAGGCCCAGCGCGAGCGGGCGGCTAGGTAGCCTGGGGAAGGGCCGAGAGCGCCGTCGCCATCGCTTCGTCGAACGACATCGCCCGACCGCGTTCGCGGCTTCGTTCGGCTGCCTCGTCGCCCAGCGCGCGACGCGCAGCCGCAAGATAGCGATCGATCAGCGCATCCCAGAATCGAAGGTGGAGATCGACGCCCATCCGCTCCCATTCCGCCTTCGCTGACGCGGCGAGGCGCAGCGCGGCGTCCGCGTGGCCGAGTCCGGCGAGCGACATCGCGACACCCTGGACCTCGAAGCTCATCTCGAGGCGATCGCCGATCGCCTGGGCGTGGCGCAGGCTCTCCTGATAGAGCGCCAGGCTCTCCGAGCAGTGGCCCTCGATCAGCGCGCAATCCGCGAGGAAATGCCAGCCGAAGTGTTCGTTGCGCCGATCGTTGTGCGACTTGGTAAAGGCGATGATCTCGCGGGCCATCGGCCTCGCCTCTTCGACCCGCGAGAGCGCGACCAGCACCTGTGCGACGGCGACCCTGGCCCTGTTCTCGAGAACTGGATCGGCATGCGTCTGCTGGATGCGCAGGCATTCCTGGAACGTCTCGAGCGCCTCGCTATCTTCCCCGCCGATGAACTGATTCCACCCGATGCCCTCGAGCGCCAGCGCCACCTCCGGAAGGTTGCCGACTTCCCTCCACATCTGGAGCGCGCGTTCCATCATCGGGCGCCCGGCGGCGGCCGAACCCTGCCACGCCAGCGAATTCGCCGCGCCCCACAACGCCCTCGCCCTGGCAGGCCGTGGTGGATCTGCCGGCGACCCCTCGAGGGCGGCGGCAAGATGGGCCCGGCCCTCCGCGAGATGCGATCGCGCCTGCCAGAACCACGCGAGCGCGCCGGTGAGCTGAAGGTACTGTTCGTGATCCGAGTCGCGAAGGAAGTCGAGCGCCGCGCGGAGATTGTCGTGCTCGACTTCCAGGGCGACCGTCCAGCGCTCCTCGCTGACGAACCGCTCTTCGTAAGCCCGCTCCGCGACATCGACGAACGCCGCCGCATGGCGTGTCCGCACGACGGCCGACTCTCCCGCCTCGATCAGGCGTTCCCTCGCATATTGCCGGACGGTCTCGAGCAGCGAGTAGCGCGGCTCATCGCCGCGTTCGCGATCCGGCACGACGAGCGACTTCTCGATCAGCCGGCCGAGCAGCTCCAGCGCCGCGAACTCGTCGGCGTCGCCGTATGCGACGCGCGCGGCGTGTGGGAGCGTCCATCCGCCCGCGAAGACCGACAACGCCCGGAGCAGCTGACGCTCGGGCTCGGTCAACAGGTCGTAGCTCCACTGCAGCGTCGCGCGCAGCGTCTGATGCCGGCCGAGAGCGGTCCTGCTGCCGCCGGTGAGGAGCCTGAAGCGATCGTCGAGTTTTGCGCGAATCTGATCCGGCGTCAGGACGCGGACCCTCGCCGCGGCGAGCTCGATCGCGAGCGGGATGCCGTCGAGCCGCCGGCAGATGTCGGCAATCGCCGGCGCATTCCGGTCGCTTAGCGCGAAATCGTGCACCGCCAGCTGCGCGCGATCGACGAACAGCTTCACCGCATCGCATTCGCGCAACAGCTTCGCGTCCCGGCCGGCGTCCGGAGAGGGAATGTCCAGCGACCGCAGGGCAAACAGGCGCTCGCCGTCGAGGCCGAGCCCCTCACGGCTGGTCGCCAGGATCCGGACACCATCGACGGCCAGCAGCCGGTGAGCCAGCGCCGCCGCCGCGGTCAGGACGTGCTCGCAGTTGTCGAGCAGGATCAGGACCCGCCGGTCGCCGATGCTCTTCGCGATTGTCTCGATTGGATTCTCGTCGGCGACTTCCCTGATCGTCATGGCCGCGGCCACGACGGACGGGACGCGATCGCCGTCGGTCAGCGGCGCCAAATCCGCGAACCAGACGCCGTCAGGAAAGCTGTCGAGCAGACGCTCGCCGAGCTGCGCCGCGAGCCGCGTCTTGCCGGATCCGCCGATGCCCGTGATCGTCAGCAGCCGCGTGCCGTCGAGCAGCCGGGCGCATTCCGCGAGCTCGCGCTCGCGGCCGATGAACTGCGTTCGCAGCCGCGGAAGGTTGTGCACACGCGTGGCCGGTGCGGCTCCCGGCGATGACGCGGCGGTTGCCGCCGCAATCGCCTCCGCGAATCGCGCCGCGGTCTCGAAGCGATCGGAAGGCGTCTTGGCGAGACCGCGCGCGATGACCGCGGCGAGGGCGCTGGAGACCGCGGGCCGAAGCTCTGTGACGGGGCGCGGCTGAACAACGAGGTGCATGCGGAAGAGCGCCTCGGCCGTCGGCGCCACAAACGGCGGCTGCCCCGCCAGCATCTCGTATAGCACGCACGCGAGCGCATACACGTCGGTGCGCGCGTCGACCGGCTCGCCGGCGATCTGTTCCGGGCTCATGTAGCCGGGCGTCCCCAGCATCACGCCCGCGCCGGTCGCCGCCCAGGTGCGCTCGCTGCCCACGGCAGTGCTGATCGAATGAGCGATGCCGAAGTCCGCCAGAAGCGCGGCGCCGGCAGTCAGGTGAATGTTCTCCGGCTTGATGTCCCGATGAACGGTGCCGTGTTGATGCGCGTACGTCAGCGCGCCCGCGATCTCCCGCGCCGTGCGCACGGCATCGTCGATACCCAGCTGCTTCTCGCGCGCGAGCCGCGTCCGGAGCGTCTCACCTTCGACGAGCGGCATCACGTAGAACAACCGATCGCCAACGGCGCCGGAATCGAAAAGCGGAAGGATGTTGGGATGGCTGAGGCGGGCGGTGACCTCGATTTCGCGGAGGAACCGGTCGCCGCCGAGCGACTGGGCGACGGCCGGGTCGATCACTTTGAGCGCGACGCGCCTGTGGTGTTTGAGGTCCTCGGCCACGTAGACGGTGGCCATGCCGCCGCTGCCAAGCTCGCGCTCGACGCGGTAGCCCGGAAACGCCAGCCCTGTGTCGTCAGGAATCTCCGGGAGCAAGGGATCCATAAGCCGCACCCGGCGGCGTCATGAATCTTACTCGGTCAGATCGACGTACACCATATTGAGGCGGTAGTACAGCGCGTCGTTGAACAGCCGGCTGTCCACCAGGGGCACGATCGGCGCGGACGCCGTGCTGACCACCTGGGCGCGATCGCTTCGCGTATCCAGCCACTCGCACAGCTTGCGCTGATCGTCGGAGGTCAACGCATCGACGTCCCGGATCACGATGGTCCCGGCACGCGGTGACGTCGACGGCAGCATCAGTTGCCCGTTCCGGCAGCTGACCACTGCAGCCTGATTCAGGTCGGCAACGGCGAGCCGTACGAGCCGTGAAACCTGGCGGGCGCTGCCGACGAGGAGAATGTTCGCTCTGGTGATCCGCGCGACACTGAGATCGCGCTGAACCGATGGGGGGATTGTGTAATCGTCCCTGATCGACAGCATCGATGCGTGTGGCGCGGTCGCATGATTGACTCCACCGGTGAGTCTGGATTGGTCATCCATGGACACGCCTCCCATGTAGCCGAACGAACCAGAATCTACGTGCTGAGGAGGGTGTCTGACTATCGGGAATATGCCGAGACTGACATAGGGAAAATCCCTTATGCGTTGTCCAGCCATCCCTGGAGAATTGCGTACTTCACGATATCGATGCGGCCATTCAGATCCAGCTTCCGCATCGCGTTCGCTTTGTGGGCCTCGATTGTTTTCGCGCTCAGCCCGAGCCGCCCGGCGATCTCCTTGTTTCCGTAGCCCGACGCAATCAGGCGCAGCACTTCGGCTTCGCGATCGGTGAGGCTCGGCGCCGCCGCGCCCGACCGTCCCCCCTGCTTGTTGACGAACCCGGCGGTGACCCGCGCGGTCAGGGTGGAATCGAGATACTGGCCGCCCGCCGCCACCCCACGAATCGCCTGGAGCAGCTCGGTCGGGGCGCTTCGCTTCAGCACGTACCCCTTCACTCCGGCCCGCAGCAGCTCCTGCAGGTAGGCGTCGTCGGCGTGGCGCGTCAGCGTGACGATGATGGCATCCGGTTGCGCTTTTCTGATCGCCCGGGTTGCGGCAAGGCCGTTCATCCCGGGCATCGAGATGTCGAGGATGACGACATCGGGCTTGAGATCGATCGCCTGGCGCAGCGCCGCTTCGCCGTCGCTCGCCTCGCCGACGACTCTCATGTCGGGTTCGCCGTCGATCAACAGCTTCAACCCGTGCCTGACGGTGACGTGGTCGTCCGCGAGCAGGATTCGAAGCTGTGTCGTTTTTTCAGGCATGGTCGGCCACCGCGCCGGCGCGCGGCGTCACTGCCATCCGCACGAGAACGGTCGTTCCTTTTCCGGGCGTCGATTCTATCTGCAGGTGCGCCCCCACCAGGTTGGCCCGCTCCTGCATGCCGACGAGGCCGAAGCCGCTCGGTTCGGCTCCGTCGTCTGGCTCCTCGAACCCGACGCCATCGTCCTCGACGATGAGCAGGACGCAGTCCAATCGGCGCTCGAGGATCACCTCGACCCGGCGGGCGCCCGAATGCTTGGCGACGTTGTTGAGCGCCTCCTGGCCGATGCGGTAGAGCGCGGTTTCCACCTCCGATGCGAGCCGCTCGTCGAGCAGTCCTGACGTGTGCAGCTCCGCGGCAATGCCGGTCCGCTGCGACCATTCCTGAATGTAGTTGGTCAGGGCCGCGCGGAGTCCGAGGTCGTCGAGCGCGGTCGGCCGCAGCTCCCACACGAGCTCGTCGACGTCGTGATCGAGGCGGCGGGCGAGCGCTTCGAGCGCCTCGGTGTGAACGGCAAGCTCCGGCTGCCGCGCGCTGACGTCCTTCAACAGGCCGATCCGCAGGCTCAACGCGGTCAGGTTCTCGCCGAACTGGTCGTGCATGTCGCGCGCGATCCTCCGGCGCTCGTCTTCCTGGACGAATACGAGGTGCGCGAGCAATTCCGTCCTGGCGCGCTCCGCTTCGCGCTTCTTGCGCTCGGTGAGATCGAAATGCGTGCCGACGATCCGGATCACGGGGCCGCCGGGATCCCGGCGAACCGGAAACCCGCGGGACAGGACGTGCACGTAATGCCCGCCCTTGTGCCGGAGCCGGAACTCCGCTTCGTAGGTCGGTTGACCGCGGGTGACGCTTTCGTGCGCCTGATCGGCAATCGCCTTGTCATCGGGATGCACGAGCCGCTCCCAGGCGCTGATGTGCGATTCGATCTCCTCGTCGGCATACCCGAGCATCTGTTTCCATCGCGACGAATACACCACATCGTTCGTCTCGAGGTTCCAGTCCCAGATCCCTTCCTGTGCGCCGGCAAAGGCGAGCGCGAGCCGTTCCTCGCTCTCGCGGAGCGCCAGCTCGGTTCGCTTGCGCTCGGTGATGTCGAGGTGGGTGCCGACGATGCGGACGACGGGTCCGTCGGGATCGCGCCGGATCGGCAGTCCGCGCGTGAGGACGGTGATGTAGTGTCCCTCCTTGTGCCGCAGCCGGAACTCCCCCTCGTAGGTCGGCTGGCCTCGTTTGACGCCGTCGTTCAGGGCTTCGGCGCGGCCCCAGTCATCGGGGTGGAGCAGGACTTCCCATGCCTTGACGCTCGGCTCGATCTCGTCTTCGCCATAGCCGAGCATCTGCTTCCAGCGCGGCGAGTAGACGACTTCGCCGGTCTCGACGTTCCAGTCCCAGACGCCCTCCTGCGCGCCGGCGAACGCCAGCTTCAGGCGCTCCTCGCTCTCGCGGAGCAGCGCGTCGCGTCGCCTGCGCTCGGTGATGTCGCGGACGATTACCTGGATCGCGCCGGTCTCGGGATCGAGCAGGGTCGAGTTCACTTCGACGTCGACCGCCGTTCCGTCCAGCCGGACGATCCTTTCCTCGACCAGCGGCAGGCTCTCGCCGCGCACCAGCCGCTCGATGCGGTCCCTGATGACGGCGTGGCTCTCCCGATGCATGATGTCGAAAACGGATTTCCCGAGAAGCTGCTCCGGGGCGGACGCTCCGAACAGCCGAACCGCGGCGGGGTTCAGGAATTCGAGGCGGAAATCGCGGGTAATGAGAATGCCGTCTGGCGAGGATTCCACGAGACGCCGAAATTGGTCGATGGGCCGGTCGGGCACGTTTTCCCCGTTTGTGGGAGTCTAGCCTTGCCCGGCGGCGAAATCCAAGCGGCAGCTATGGCCGCGCTGGTTTGCCCGACCCCGCGCGGATAGGTGACAATGCGGGGCCTTGGCGCCTATCGTCCCCTGGGCGAGTCGAGCGTGCGTGTGTCGGAAACCTGCGCGTTTCGTGCTTCTGCTGCTGACCGTCGTCTGCGCGACGCCGGCCGGCGCGCAGACCGCCGACGATCAGCAGCGGCCGCTGGCCTGGACGCACTCGTCCGGCACCATGTTCCGGCTCTTTCCGGCAGGTGACGTCTACGCCGTCTACGTCGCCGATACTCACCGGACGACGAATACCATCAGCGTCCACTTTCTGCCGCGGGTGCGCATCGACGTGACCGACACACCGCGGATAGCACTCAGCGCGGGGGGGCGATTCGGCGTGCTGCGGATCGATTCAGGCAAGCCGGGCGGCCGGTCGTGGCAGGTCAGCATCGACGCCGGGCTCGACGCGGTGTTCGATTCGCAGAACAGGGAGGATGCGATCGGGTGGGACGGAAACTACGGCCTCACCGTGACGACCGCATCCGGATCGCCGCTTTCGTTCAAGTTCGCGCTGCTGCACCAGTCGAGCCACGTCGGCGACGAGTACGCGATTCGGACCGGACGGACACGCCTCAATTACACGCGCGAGGAGTTCGCGCTCGGGGTCAGCTCCCGGCTTTCACGCCGGTGGCGTGCGTACGGTGAGACAGGAGTGGCCTACAAGCGCAAGTACGACGGACAGGAACCCTGGCGCGCGCAGGGCGGCGTGGAGTACGAGTCGCGGCCGAAACTGCTCGGCGGCCGTTTCGCGTGGTATGGCGCGGCTGACTTTTCCGGATGGGAAGAACGCCGTTGGCGGCTCGACACGGCGATGCGCGGCGGCATCGTGACGCGTACCGATGGCCGCACTTACCGGCTCGGCATGGGCTGGACCGACGGACCTCCGCCGCTTGGCGAGTTCTACAAGGTGTCGGAGGGATGGTTCACGTTCGGCCTGTGGGTCGATCTGTAGTTCGCGGCGGGAGACAGGTTCGATGAACTCGACGCAGTGCGTGATCTACCTGACCGCAGCGGTGTGGCTGGCGACGGGAGCGTCGCCTCAGCCGCCGGCGGACTTCTCAGGACGATGGACGGTCGAGACCGCGTCGGCGGCGTCAGCTCCGGGAGGCGGCCGCGGCGCGGCGCGGGGCGACATGGGCAGCGGATGGTCTTCGACGATCGCCATCACCCAGGACCTGAAACAGCTGGTGGTCGAGTCGATCGTCTTCTCGAGAAGCGATCTACAGGCGCAGCCGCGCTTCGTCTACGCGCTCGACGGCTCCGAAACGCGAAACACGATGTTGATGGGCCGGGGACCTCAGCTCCAGTCGTCGCGGGCACAATGGGACGGCGCGCGTCTGCAAATCACGACGACCCACACGTTCGACGATCCAGCCACGGGCAAACCGGTCACGACGGATGTGACGCAGACGCTGTCGCTCGAATCGCCGGGCCGTCTCGTCGTCGAAGTGACACGCGGCGGCGCGCTCGGAGGTAAGCCGTCCACCACGAGAACGGTCTACACGAAGAGCGAGATCGCGCGCGGCGCTACTCGCGCCCCTGCCTCGCCATAGCGCGTCCCTGTGCCGGCGCGCCAAGGCGGGGAGGCACGTACGGATCGCGGGCGTTCATCGGCACGTGCGGATACCGCTCGGCGCTCACCGTAAAGTCAGCCACGAGCTTCTCGATCGCGCTGAACACCCACGGGTTCGCGTCCTTGATGTCGGTCTCCTCTCGCGGATCGGAGAGAAGGTTGAACAGCCGCATCAACGGCGGCACCGGCGGCGCACCCGCTTCGGGCGCGTACACATAGTGGAGCTTCCAGTCCTTCCACTTGACGGCGCGCAGCTGCTGGTTGGCGAAGAAGATGACGTGGTCGCGGCCGGACTTGCTCTGCTTGCCTTCGAGAAACGGCAACTGGTTGACGCCGTCGATGGCCCGATCGTTCGGAACGATGTCGGCGCCGACGGCGGCGGCGAGCGTCGGAAACAGGTCGACCTGATGGACGATCTCGTTCGAGACCCTGCCTGCCGGGATGCGCCCCGGCCAGCGGATGATGCACGGCGTGCGGATGCCGCCTTCCATCACCGTGTTGTAGAACCCTGACCACGGCCCCGACGACCCGCGCCAGGGCCGCCGCTGCTCGGCGCCGTTGTCGGTGCACCACAGCACGATCGTGTTGCGCGTGATGCCGAGGCGGTCGATCGCGTCGAGAACACGTCCGACGTTCGCATCGAGCTCCGCCATCGCGTCGCCGATGTCTCCCGCTCCTGTCTTGCCCGCGAATTCCGGATGCGCGAGCGTGGGGAAATGGATCTGCGTCATCGGGTAGTACAGGAAGAAGGGCTTTTTCTCGCGCGCGTTGCGCTCCATGAAGGCGACGCTGCGTTCGGCTGACTCGCGATCGATCGTGCGCCGCGTGTCCATGTCGAACGGCTTCACGCTGCGCGAAGGCGCCCCCGCCCTGCCTTCCCAGATGAACGAGGTCCCGGGTTCGGTCTGTCCCTGGGCGATCGTCGTCTGCGCCTCGTTGCTCGTGCGCGGAATGCCGTGGTCACTCGTCGAACCCCTGCGCGGAGGGTTCGCGGCCGTCGGGCCGATCGCCGCCGAGGTGCCACTTGCCGTAAAGCGCCGTGGAATAGCCGACGGACTTCAACGCTTCCGCCATCGTGACTTCCCACAACGTGATGCCGCTCGACTGCGTGGCGCCGGTGCGAATCGCATAGCGGCCGGTGAGAAGCGCGGCGCGCGAGACGGTGCAGGAGAACTCGACGTTGAAGTTGTTGAGCCGAATGCCTTCGGCGGCGAGCCGGTCGAGGCGCGGTGTCAGCGCGCCTCGCACGCTGCCGTACGCGCCGACCTCACCCCAACCGAGATTGTCGGGGAAGATCAGGACGATGTTCGGGCGGGTTGTTGAGTCCGCGTGGACTGGGCGCTCGCGGTCCCTGCCATGAGCCATGCACACGCGAGGAGCGTTAGCCAGACTCGCCGTGCCATGGTGAGGTCCCCAGTTTCCTAGCGCGGTTGCAGAACGCGATCGTCACCGGAAGTGCAGATATTGATCACGTCGAGCCTGTCTTTCGCATCGAACGTGCACGTGAGACTACCGACCTCAACCTTGGTCACATATCCTTCACCAATACTCTTTAGTCTGGTGTTTCCGTCGAGATTCAGCAGGGGCTTTGGTTGAACCTTGGTTCGCAGTTGCCAGGGAGCGCCCGATCGCGATCGAAATTGATCTTTCGCTCCGCACCATCGCTGCTGAAAGTCACATTCTACTTGACCGCCTTCACCGATCGGCCGGATCTTGTCGCATGGATATCGACCCGGCGCCGGGTCCACTTTCACCCAGAACTTCCATGTAAAGGACAGTGGCTCGCCCGGCTCGTGGTCGTATCCATTACCCTGGTCTTTCCATTCCCATTGCGTCCCGTTGAGCAGGCCCGCGTGTAAGGCGATCGAGCCGTTCCTCACGCGGATCGGCGGTTCGTCGGACAGTAGCGTGAAGTCGCGACACCTGCAATCACGACGACCACCACTGCAGTCCCGATGAGTGCCTTTTTCATCAGCCCCTCCGCGCGGGCTGAGTCTACCTCATCCGCGAGGTGTCAACACTTTTTCATAGCGCCACACGTCGAGCAGGAATGTGCCTTCCGACGTCTCCGCCTCGTTGACCATCGTCCCAACGCGTCGCCATCCGGCCTTCTCGTAGAATCGCGCGGCGCGATCGTTGCCGATTGCGCAAGCGAGCCATGCCGTCCGGAAGCCGTTCCGCGCGAGCCTGGCTTCGGCGTCGGCAACAAGGGCCGCCGCCACGCCAGTGCCGCGCGCTTCTGCCGCGACAAAGAGCTGATACAGCTCGTCGTGCTTCAGAATGTAGAAGCCGACCGGCGAACCTGGCGAGCCGACGACGCGGGTTTCCGCGAGCGCGGCGTGCAGCCGGTCCCGGAAACTCCGAGGGTGACCGAAGCCACTTCAGGTTCGGGCGGCACGATGTGCGCGTGGGCGTCGTTCCAGGCCTGGAGCCACACGCGTGCGAGCGCATCGAGCTCGCGTTCCTCGGCCGGTCTCACCTCCATTTCGACCTCCCGCAAACAAGTCTAGTAATCCTTCCCTGTTGAGCTCGACTGGCTGTAAGCTGAGCCATACGGAAGGATGGTGACGATGTCACGCGCCGCCCTTGTCCTCCTGGCGTTCCTGCCGATCGAGGCGAACGCGCAGGGCCTCACCGGTACTCTCGTCGGGACTGTGAAGGACGGCCAGGGTGGCGTGCTTTCGGCCGCCATCGTCCGCGTGCTTTCTCCCGCGCTCATGACCGGCGAGGAGCGGACGACGTCCAACGACAAAGGCCAGTGGCGGTTCCCGGTTCTGCCGCCCGGCCAGTACCAGTTGCTCGTCGAGCTGCCGCCGAAGTTCAAACCTTATCGTCAGGACGGCCTGATCATGGGCGCGGGCCAGATCCTCGAGCGCCCAATCGTCCTCGAATTGATCGGCCTGGCTGAATCGGTCACCGTCGAAGCGAGCTCGATCGCCAGCTCGCGGACCACAGGCCTCGAGACGCGGTTCCGGTCCGACTACATCAGAACGGTGCCGACCCGCCGTTACAGCATGTTCGATCTGATAAGGAGCACGCCTGGCGTGTCGCCGACCTCCCCGTCGAGCGGGTCGGTCAACACCGTCTCGACGTTCGGATCGGGCGTCAACGAAAACGCGTTCCTGATCGACGGCACTAATTTCACCTGTCCGTGCCAGGGGGTTTCGCGCGCGGAACCAATCGTCGACGTCATCCAGGAACTGCACGTGCAGTCGATGGGCGCCTCGGTCGAGTACGGCAACATCCAGGGCGGGGTGTTCAACGTCGTCACCAAACAGGGCGGCCCGCGCCTCGCCGGCGAGACGTCGTACTACGCGCAACCCTCCAGCCTGACCGCGCAGCCGGTCGTGCTCGCCGTGGGCACGCAGCCGTCGAGCGGCTACGAGCGCGTGCGCTACCACGACTTCACCGGAAGCGCCGGCGGCCCGATCAGCCGCGAGCGCCTGTGGTTTTTTGGCGCGTACCAATACTTTCGCGATTACGACAGCCAGCCGGGCGCAAACCCTGCGTTGCCGAGGAAGTACGAGCAGAACAAGGTGTTCGCCAAGCTGAATTGGCAGCTCAGGCCATCATGCGGCTGATGAACAGCTTTCACGAGGAGGTCTGGGTCAATCCAGGCACGCCAACCTTGGCCACGCCGTTCGAGACGACGCAGCGGAACAATGCCAAGGTTCCGAGCACGACGTTCGCTCATTTCACGCACGTGCTCTCGAACCGGACGGTGTGGGAAGCGCGCATGGGCGATGTTCCACCTGGATCAGAATTTCGATCCGAGCTCGGGGGATAGAACGACGGCTCCGCGCCGCGATCAGTTCACAGGAAGGTCCAGCGGCAACGCCGCGCAGATCGGCTCGCTGATGCTCGAACGGATCACCGCGAAGGCATTGCTCCATCGGTATTTCTCGGACTCGTTCGGCACCGATCACCACCTCAAGGTCGGTACGCAGATCGAGCGCGGCGAGCACCATCTCCTGCGGGCGATTCCAGGAGGCGTGCAGGACGTCGACGATAGAGGCGCGCCATTGCAGGCGATCTACCGCGACCCCTGGGCCACGGGCGGCTTGTTCCACACCGCGGCGGTGTTTGCCAGCGATTCGGTCAGCGTGAAGGACCGGCTGACGGTGGATGCAGGGATCCGCTTCGATCACAGCCGCGCGATCAGCCAGGACCTTCCGGCGGTCGATGCGGAAGGCTACGAAACCGACGCGGTCACAGAAGGTCTCGGCACGATATTCACGTGGAAGGTGTTCTCGCCGCGCCTTGGCGTGAACGTCAAGCTCGACTCGAGCGGCCGCACGATGCTTCGCGCGAACTACGGGCGGTTCTATCAGGGTGTGCTCAGCGGCGAGCTCGATCCGGTTTCTACGGGCATCACGCCGATCAGAACGATGGCGTACGAGGCGGCGACCGGAGGCTACACGCGACTGGTGTCGGTGGTCGATCCGAAGCTCAACGTGGCGCTCAATCGCGAGATGGACACGCCTCACACCGACGAGATCTCGGTGGCTCTCGATCGCGAGATCGGTCCTGCGATCAGGGCGTCGGCAGCGTACGTGCGAAAGCGCGGCGGAGAACTCCATCGGCTGGACCGACACGGCCGGCCAGTATCGCGACGAAACCAGGACGCTGGCCGACGGGACGATCGTACCGGTGCGCGCCCTGACGAACGGTACGGCGGCGCGCCGCTTCCTGCTGACGAATCAAGATCTGTTTTCAAGTACAATGGCGCTCGTTGTCGCCGTCGAAAAACGGCTGTCGAACCGGTGGCAGGCATCGGGCTCGTATACCTACTCGCGCGCGTACGGCCTCCAGGCGACGAGCAACGCCGCGGCCGATGCGGCGCAGTTCAGCACGATAGCCGGCGCGAACTTCCTGACGTTCGGCCAGGATCCGAACGACCTCACCAATACGACCGGCCGTCTGCCGAACGATCGGCCGCACATCTTCCGGGCGACCGGCATCGTCACGCTCCCGTGGCACGACATCCTCGTCGCCGCGAACCTGCAGAGCTTCAGCGGCAAGCCGTGGGCGGCCGCAACGCAGGTGCAGCTGCCGCAGGGGAATCAGCGCGTTCTGCTCGAGACGCGCGGCTCGCACCGGCTGCCGTCGCAGACGCTGCTCGACCTCCGCGTATCCAAGACGCTTCAAATCGGCGCTGCCGCGAAAGTCGATTTGATCCTCAATGTACTGAACGTGCTCAACGACACCGCTACAGAGGCGCTGGCGTCGGACATCTGGCTTAGCCCGACGTTCGGGACGCCGACGCAGTTCATGGATCCGCGGCGGGTCATGCTCGGAGCGCGGCTGAATCTCGGACGGTGAGTGACCCGATCTCCACGCCGTTAGCACATTAGCCGGCAGGAGGGTCGCATGATGCTCCGGCTGCCGGCGTCGATGTTTCTCTTGTTGTTCTGTGCTCTGCCTGCCGCGGCGCAACCCGCGCCAGATCCCCCCAATCAGTCGATCGGCGTCGGCGCCCAATGGGCGCCACACTCCGGGCGAGGCGAGGCGCCCGGCGTGCAGGTCGCCTGGCGGCGATGGTTTACGCCGTACCTGGGAGTCGGAACCGAATTCCGATGGTTTCAGAGGGACACCGCCGGCGAAATCGACTTTCCGGCCCAGGCGGCTCCCGGCGGTGTCGCGGTGGCGTCACAGCAGGGACGGGACGACCGGCGCGTCTCGAGTCACGGGTTCTCCGGCGGGCTTCTCGCGAGAACGTCGATTGGCCGGCTGACGCTCATCGGCGGCGCGGGGCCAGGCTTCTTCGTAGAACGGACTCGTCACGACACCGTGATCAACGGCAGCCGCAACGCCGGCAGCATGACGATCAGCTCGTTCGGCGTGCAGATGCTGGCAGAAGCGGATCTGCGCGTCACGAACCGCCTCTCGGCCTTCGCCGGCCTGCGCATGGAGATCCGCGACATCCGAACGATGGAGAGCAGCTTCGGCTACCCGACTGCGGGCGTGCGGTTCGCGTTCTGATCGTGCTGTGACGCGGTGCGATATGGCGGCCACGCGTCGCGCAGATACAGAGCGAACGGAATCCACCAGAGGAATCGTTCGTGAGGCACAGGACGACTAGACAACGGCCAGGTGCCGTTCCAAATCAGCCACGTAACATGCGGATGGGCCGTCAGCGCTGGCGCGACCGCGCAGCCTGAACGCGGCCATCTCTTCGCCGTTGCGCACGAGCAGCACGTCGCCGGCCAGCGCCGGGTGGTTCCAGGTCTTCCCCTCGATCGCCTTGAACCGCGCGAGCTCCCTGAACTGATCCGGCGTCGCGCCCACGAGCGCCAGCTCGCCTTCCTCCGAAATCACGAGCAGGACGTCCTGATCGGCGAGCAGCACGAGCTGGCCGTTGCCGTACCGTCCACCTTTCCACTTGCGCGCGCCATCCTGCAGATCGATGCACGCCAGGATGCTGCCGTCGAACCCGTAGGCGTGGCCTTTGTGGACCACGAAGTCGTTGAAGTGCGGCTTCAGTCCGGTGGAGGTCCAGCGCTCGGCGACTTTCCATCCGTTTGAATCGCGAGATACCGACAGACGGCGAATGCCGGCGCCGGCGGGCATCGCCACGGCGCTGATCAGCACGTCGCCATCCGCGGTCAGCGCCGGCTGAACCATCGCGGCGCCGCCAGCCTCCCACCCGTGCTCCCACTGCTGCTCGCCGCTCGCCGGCGCGACGCTGACCGCGCCCGATCCGCTGATCAGCAGCACCTGCTCCACGCCGCCAATCGTCGCCCGATGCGGCGAACCGTAGCTGGCGAGCCCTCGCGGTCCGACCCAGCGTTTGCTTCCGTTCGCCGCGTCATACGCCGCCAGCGTTCCGGAGGCGGCGACGATCACGAGGTCGTCGATCACCAGCGGTGAGCTCGAAAAACCCCAGTCCGGAACCTTCCTGTTCGTGTCGGCCGAAACGTTGCGCGACCAGAGCAGCTTGCCGCTGCGCGCGTCGAGCGCGTTCAGGATTCCCGTCGAACCGAAGGCAAAGACGCGGCCGTTGCCGAGCGTCGGCGTACCGCGCGGACCGAAGTCGCCGCTCCCATCCTGGAAGCGAACCGGATCACCATGACGCCACACCGGCTTCCCGGTGGACACTCTGTAGCTGGCGACGATCTCTTCCTCGCCACGCTGCTCCTGCGTGTAGAAGAGATCGCCGGCGACCGCGAACGACGACCAGCCCGGGCCGATCGGCCGCCGCCACATCTCGACGAGCGGAGACCTCGACCAGTCGGTCTCGATGCGCAGGCCGTGAACGATGCCGTCGCGTTGGGTGCCGCGAAAGCCACCCCATTTGACTTGCGTGATATCTGAGGCCACCCCTTCGACTCGCCCTTCGACTCGTTGATATCTGGCTCGCCCGGAAGAGGCTTGCTGGTTGAAGTCACCTCGGGAGCCGAAGGCGCCGGCGTGCTTTCTGTCGGGACAACATCGTTTGACGCGGTCGCAAGCAGCTGTTCTTCCGCCGTCTTCTCCCAGCGCCATGCGAACTGCAGGCCCAAGTCGCCAGTGACCCCCTCCGTCCTGAATAGTGTCCAGACGCCGCATGCGAGCAAGATTGTCGCTACCATCGTTGGCCGGCGCAGGCCTGATGGCAGTCGCCGCGTTGCCGCTGCCCACAGAACAAACGCGGGCGCCACAGTTTTAGGCGTCAGCAAAAGGGCGAACAACACCGTTCCCGCCATCGCCCGTTTCATCGACTCGTGCAGAAACGGTATCGTGGCGAGCACGGCAACGATCGCGACGACAACCGCGCCAATGCGCTCCGGCCAGGGTGCACGGCTGAAGAACAGCCACCACACGAGGAACGCCACGGTGCCGGCAAACGCCACGATCATGTAAGTACCGGCTTGGGCGGAAAAAACCTGCGAGGTCATCCTGGCAAGGACGATCAAGGCCGCGGCAGCCACGCCAGGCCAGAGTCGAAGCGGTCTTCGAGCGAGACTGTCTTGTTGGATGTTCAAAGCCGTTATTCCGATCTGAGCGCCTGCAGCACGTCCACTCGCGACGCTCGTGCCGCGGGGATGAGCGAGGCGAGCACGGCGGCGCCGGTCAGAACCGCCGCGGCAGCGACGATCGGCAGCGGCCCGGGCGCTCCCACGTTCCCGAGATAGCTCGATGCGAGCGCGACGAACGCGTATCCGCCAGCCGCGCCGGCGACGATTCCCGCCGCGACGATCAGAATCCCCTCGATCAGCACGCCGGCAAGCAGGTGGCGCGGCGCCGATCCGACGGCAAGCCGGATCCCGAACTCGCGCGTGCGCGCGCTGACCGAGAACGCGAGGACGCCGGACACACCGACCACGGCGATCAGCAGCGCCACGCCGGCGAATCCCGTCAGCACGAAGGCATTCAGCCGCTCGGGCGCCAGCACGTCCGACCGCACGTCCTCGAGCGTCGCCCCGCGCTCCACCGGCTGCTCGGCCGACATCGTCCGAATCATCCGCGTCACGACGGGCACCAGCGCATGGGGATCGTCGGTCGTCGTACGCACGAAGAGGCGGCCGGCGACGCGTATCTGCTGAATGGGGTGATAGATCGTGAGCGCCTGGCCCGGGGCGACGTTCTCGTCGTCGACGTCGGCGACCACGCCAACGATTCGATACGACTTCGGCTTGCCGTACACCGGATCGGTCCACCAGAGCGTGCGGTTCACGGCGTCACCGCCGGCACACATGCGCTGCGCGAGGCTCTGGCTGACGATCGCGACCGGCGCGCTGTCGACACCGTCGTCGTTCGTGAACTCGCGGCCCGCGACGAGCGGGACGCCGAGGACCGAAAAGAAACGCGGCGCCACCATCCGCAGGCGCGCGTAGGGATTCTCCTCGCCGTCCGCGGGCGTATAACCCTCGACAGTGAACTTGATCCGAACAGTGTTGCCGGCGTCGCGCCACGGCACGAAGCTGCCGAGCGCGGCGCTCTCGATGCCGGGCAAATCGTCAACCCGCCGGATGACTTCCTGGTAGAAGTCCATCTCCTGCGCGTTCCTGATCGCCAGCCCCGGCGACGGCAGGTCGAACGCGAGCACCTGCCGCAGGTCGTAGCCGGTGTTCGCCGTTTGCAGCGCGATGAGCGCGCTGACGAGCGTGCCCGCTCCCGCGAGCAGCAGAAACGAGAACGCAATTTGCGTCGTCGCGAAGATCCTGAGCCGGCGATTGGTGCCGGGCGTGATCCTGAGGCTGCCGCTGGCAAGGCCCAGTCCCGAAGCCGCACTCCGCGACGGGAGACGAGGAATGTAAGCCAGCAGGACCGCCGCACACATCGCCAGCGCCGCGCCAACCCATAGCACCGTCGCGTCGACGGTGACCTCGAGCGCGCGAACCGAGAATCGCGCCGCGAAGCCCGCGACGACGGACACGAGCGGCCGCGCGAGCACGATGCCGAGCACCGCGCCGGCGCCGCAGAGGACGAGGCTTTCCGCGAGCAGGGTCCGGCGGAGCGCGCCGTGGCTCGCGCCAAGCGCCGCGCGCACGGCCAGCTCTCCCTCCCGCCGCACCGAGCGCGCCAGGATCAGGTTCGCGACGTTCGAACACGCGATGACGAATACGATTCCGGCCGCCGCGAGCAACAGCAGCAGGATCGTGCGGGCCGGCGTGGTGATCTGATCGCGCAGCGGCGTCACGGTCAGCCGCATATCGGATTTCGTCGAATACGCTTCCGGGTGCGCCTGCATCATCGCCGCGTGGACCGCGATCAGCTCGGCGCGCGCCTCTTCCACCGTCGCGCCCGGCGCCAGGCGGCCGAACAGCTCGGTCATCCGATGGACCCGCTGCGTGACCATCGTCGCGCCGAGGTGATGCGGGCTCGTCACGACGTTCGCGATGATCTCCGTATCCGCCGGATACGGAATCGACGGCTCGAGAACGCCGACGACGGTCGCTGTCAGCGGTCCCAGGCGGATGTTCGTGCCAACGACCGCCGGATCGCTGTTGAGCGACGTCGTCCAGAAGCGGTGGGTCAACACGGCGACGCCCGCCGCCTTCGGGCCATCGTCGGACGCGTTCAGCAGCCGGCCCAGCACGGGCCGCAGCCCCATCACCTCGAAATACGACCCGCTGACGACGCCGGCGCGCACCACGCGGGGATCGCCGAGGCCGATCATCGTGAAATCTATTGTCGAGAAGTCACCAAACGAACCGATCGTTTTGACGCGGGACTTGAAATCCGCAATCTCAGGCACGGAAAACGTGGCGTTCGCGACGCCGAGACCCGCCGCGCTCTGACGGATGTAGACAAGCCGGTCTTCGTCGCGATTGACGAGCGGCCGCAGCAGCACGCCGCGGACGACGCTGAAGATCGCGGCGTTGGCGCCGATGCCGAGCGCGAGCGTGGCGACGACGGTTGCGGCGAGCCCTTTCGCGCGGAGCAGCGAGCGCAGGCCGATCCGCATGTCCGTGAGGAGCGCGGCAACCGCGTCGAACCACCGGCTGTACCAGACGCGGTGCATCGAGTCGCGAATCGCCGGGACGTAGCCGAATTCGCGCAGCGCCGCGAGCCGGGCGGCTTCGGGATCCTCGCCGCGCTCGATCCGTTCCTGGACGCTGATCGCCAGGTGGCCGCGTATTTCGTCGTCGAGCTCGCGATCGTCGGGGCGCAACGGCTATTCCTTGCCGGGCGCGGGATTCATGATCCGGCCCATGGCGTGCACCAGCTGCGCCCAGCGGTTCTGTTCGCGCGAGAGCTGGGCCTTCCCGGCCGCGGTCAGCTGGTAGAACTTGGCGCGCTGGTTGGCTTCGCTGACGCCCCACTCGGCTTTCAGCCAGCCGCGCTTCACGAGGCGGTGCAGCGCTGGATAGAGCGAGCCAGTTTCGACCTTGAGGAGGTCGTCGGACTGCGTGCGGATCGCCTGGCCGATGCCGTGGCCGTGCTGCGAGCCCCATTGCAGGGTACGGAGAATGAGCATGTCGAGCGTGCCCTGGAGAAGCTCCAGGCGCTGGTCGTCGGGCGTCTTGGCCATGGTCGTAGAGAGTCTACGGGCTTAGACGTAGAGTGTCTACTACATGTTCCGTGTCCGAGCCGGCGACCGCTGGCACAGAGCAATCTGTTCCCGCTGCTGCTGCTGTTCGCCAGCCCGCCGGCCTCGCTGTACCAGATGTCCTTGCTGTTGTTGCACCGATTCGCTCGGTGATGCAACCTGCACTCAGGACGCTGTGGGCCTGAAGCCAAACTGGATGTGCTCGACGAACCCGCCGGGATCGATCGCGATCGTTGTCGGCCAGCAGCGAACGCCGTATGCGCGGGCCACACGCTGCTCTCTGTCCTGCACGATCGGAAACGTTAGGCCGGACTCCTGGCGAATCGTGTAGAAGTCTTTCGGCTCAGCGCCGCCGTGAAACGCCACGATGAAGGGCGCCTCTTGCGGCGCATTGAGCAGCGCCTGCAGCCGGCGGAGCTCTCGGAGGGAGGGAGTCGAGGAGGATTGCCAGAAGGTCATCAACACTGAGCGCCCCCGCAGACGGTGCAGCGCTCCCTGCTCGCCACGATCGTCCTTGAACTCGACGTCGGGAGCGCGATCGCCTGCGGCAACGCGCTGCCGGTACGGCACGAACCTCGGAGGCGCCGTCGGAACGACATGCTGGTCGAGTGCCGCGGCGATGTCCGCTGGATCGATATCGCCCACCGCCTGCCAGACGAACTCCCGGCGGGCATTGATCAGATAAAGGGACGGCGCCACGCTGACATCAAAGGTCCGCGACCAGCCACGCTCGAGATCTTCAACAACCTGCACCCGCCGGGCGATGGCTGCCGGAAAACCATCGAGCCGGACTTCGAGCTCGCGACGAGTAATGTTGAACGATCCCGCCGGCATGACGATGATCACGGCCGGAGCCAGCTGGTGACGGCGCATCATCTCGATGCCGCGTATGAGATTCTGAAACGGTGTGCTCGATCCAAGCTCGGGGAAGACGACGAGGGCGTTCTGTTCTTGCCGCCGGCCTCGCGGGCGATCGCTCTGCACGCTGAGGTGCGCGACGATGCCGTCGTCGAGCCTCGCATCCTCTACGAGGTCCGGCCGCCACACCGGCACAAGGACCGGCTCCCACCACGAAGGGGTATCAATCGCGAGCACCGGCTCCGACACTTCGCATACCGTGCCTGCGGAGACGGCTTGTGGCAGGCCATCGGGAAGAATGCGTGCCCCGGTCACCCGCAGGCAGATCTGACTAATCTCGGTGATGCCGGCGGGCTTCTCCAGGCTGAACCGGGCGGTCTCGGTTACGGACTTCGCGACACCTGACCAGGGACTCGGTCGAGGCGAAGGGTACTCGACCCAGGACCAGGTGTATCGATCGATGCGTCCACCGGGAATCCAGCTGTTGAATGCGGTGAACGCCTGGCCGTCGCGAGTTTCCTCGATGACGATGACCGGCGGGATGCGCGGCGCGGTCCCGATGTCGCCGCGGACGATGACGCCGTTCGGTGTGATCTCGAGCTCCGTGAAGGTGACCGATGCAGACTGATCGAAGTTGCGCAGCCCTGTTGTGATGCTCGTGCGCGCATCTCGAAACACACGCCGCACCGCTCGCGTGTTGCTCGACAGGGCTTTGGCGATCTCCGACGTGACGACGTTGACGGCAACGCCATGAGGGATGAACAGTGATTGATCGACGTCCGGTTCGCCGTCGGCCTCGAGGTCGACGCGTTGGGTGGCGGGATCCAGGACGAGCGTGATCCGCTGCTTGAAGGACACGGACCCGTTGGGAGCGAGGAAGGTATCGCTTTCAACTTCGACGCGGCCGGCGATCTCGATGGCGCCCGTTTCAAACGTGAGTGTGGGGCCGCTGGAGAACCTCAGACGATACGTCACTTCAGCGTCCAGGCCGAGCACGCTGATGTGAATCGCAATCGTCCGCTTCTTGATCTCTTCGCGAATTGCCTCGAGATCGATCAGGCTCTCCACGTGCTCGCGGCTCACGGCAAACGCGAATCCACGGTCCCCGACGACCGATTGCGTGATGCCCTGCGCACCCGATGACGGCGGCGGCGTGTTCGACAGGTTGAGCGGCATCGCAATCGTCGCGGCGGGGCCGCTGCCCACGCCCCTGAAGTCGGAAACGGGAAATCCTTTGGCCAGATCGACAGGCAGCAGCGTCAGGTCCCGGCGAAGGAGCTCTCGAATCTGTTTCGCAATCCTGGCGGTGTCGGCACTGGAAAGACCGCTCCCCGGCGCCGCGACAAAATCGATCTTGTTATCGTCAGGTGTAATCGAGATTGCCAGCCGGGTCTTGCCCTGGCTCACCAGTTTTCGGATCTCGAACACCGCCGTGACTTCGCCATGAATCGCCGGCGGAAGCGGGGCTGTGCGTGGAGCAGCTTCGTAGTGTGCCCGGATGTCCGTGTGAACGGTGATCTCTGAAGTCGATCCTGGTTCGACGCTCAGGCGAACCGTCGACAGCTGAACTGCCGCACGACCACTGACGAGATCGGGCGGAGGCGGGACGGGCGCCAGCACGAGGTCTTCGAACGTCGCTTCCAGCCGCTTCGAGGCGCCAGGCGGAGCGGTGTCGACAAGCAGATCCTGAACAGGGCGCTTCGGCCCCTCGAGCCGCGCGTTTCCATACGTCAATACCCAGTCGCCGAACGCACCGACTTCGGACGGCTTGTCGGGCCTATCGCCAATCCGTACACGCTCGCTATGCAGCAGCTTCAACGGCGTGTCGGCGCCCATTCCGTTCTGGTGCAGCGTTGCCAGCAATGCGTTGACCTGACGCACTGCAAATTGCACGACGGCATCGAAGTCACCGGTCAGTGGGTTGGGCATGTCAGGCCACTTCGATCTTTCGAATGAGGTAGATCCGATCCTCCACCTCGTAGCCGGACTGGCGGTCGTTTTGTGCTGCCTCGAAAAGCGGGGGACCAGTTGCACCAGGGCCCGGGCCAACGAAGGCGGTGACCTCGCCGGCCGGAAGATTCGAGAACCGCAGTTCCGATGATTCGGCGGTCTCGAACGCAATCAGCAGAGGTTTCGTGTGATCGAGCGCATAGTCCGCCTCGAGTTCTTCGGGGCCGCCAACCGCTATGTCGCCAACTTGAACGGGTGTCAGATCATCCGCGGCGTCGTAGGGATCGCCGGATTCCGCTGGCTGTGAAATGTACAGACTATGGATGGTAAGTTCGCCTGTGGCCGGGGGCTCGAGCGTGATCCGAACCCTGTCGCCGCTAGCGAACAGCTTGCTCGGCTCGATCCTAAGGACGATGGTGCGACTTCGTCGCTCTCGCTGCTCGGTGAGCGTTGCCTCGAACACCTCATTGAACTCGGGTTCGTCTGAGCTCCCGCCGACGATCAACGAACAGCCTGTGAAGCCAAAAAGGAGCACGACCGCCGCCATGACGGCTGCGGTCAGCAGTAGGAGCGGGAGCCAATCGAGCATGGGTATCTCTGCCGGCGGCTGAGCTTACTTCACAATCTGGACCGCGACGCAAATTCGTTGGTCGGCGGTCGCATTCGCCTGTCGAAGGGTGGGACCAACATGTTGACAGCCCACATCTGAACCTGTAGGCTGCCCACCGATGACTGACGACAAGCGCGACGTCCACTACGGCAGCCTCACGCTCATGGTGCTCAAGACCCTGGAGGCGCTTGGCCCCTTACACGGGTACCGAATCGCCCGGCGGATCGAGCAAATCAGCGGCAACCAGCTGGCGATGAATCAAGGCACGCTGTATCCGGCGCTGGTGAAGCTGGAACAGGCCGGGTGGATCGACTCGGAATGGGGCGAGTCCGAGAGCGGCCGCCGCGTGAAGCTGTACGCGCTGACCCGCGCCGGGCGAAAGCACCTCCGCACTGCGGAAGCGGACTGGAAGCACACGACCGGCATCGTCGAACGCTTTCTCAGGATCCAGGAGGAGCAGTCGTGAGACCGGGCGCCGCGGGCCGGAAATGGCTGCGGCTGCTGTGGTCGCGCGTGCGTTCAGTCGGCCGAGGCGCCGAGATGGATGACGACCTGCGCGATCAGATTGCGGCGCACATCGACGAAGCCACTCAGGACTACATCGAGCAGGGGCTGGCGCCGGAACAAGCCCGGCGCGCGGCGCTGCTCGGATTCGGCAGCGTCGCCGGGACGGAAGAAGCGGTCCGCGACGCACGCGGACGCTGGCATCAGGATCTGTTGAAGGATGTGCGGTACGGCCTGCGCAGCTTCCGCCGCAACCCGGGATTCGCGGCGATCGCGGTCCTGTCGCTCGCGATGGGCATCGGCGCAAACACCGCCATCTTCAGCATCGTCAACTCGCTGATGTTCCGGCCGAGACCCGTGTCGGATCCCGACCGCCTCGTGGAGCTGTTCGTCGGGGAGCGGGAGCATCCTTACGAGACGACGTCGTATCCGAGCTATGTCGAGTTCCGTGACCGCAACGACGTGTTCACCGGGCTCGCCGCGTACGGGATCGAGCAGTTCAAGCTCACCGCTGCCGACGAGGTCGAGCAGGTCTGGGGAGAGGTCGTCTCGGGCAACTACTTCGATGTGCTTGGCGTGCGGCCTCTCAAAGGCCGGATGCTCAGCGCCGGCGACGACCTGGTGCCGGGCGGCAGTCCGGTTGTCGTGATCGGGCACCGGCTCTGGCAACGCCGGTTCGGCGCCGATCCAGATGTGATTGGCAGGACGGTCTCGATCAACGGCCACCCGCTGACCGTCGTCGGTGTCGCACCCGCCCCCTACACGGGCATGTTTCGCGGCCTGTCGAGCGAGGTGTGGGTGCCGGCCACGATGCTGCCCGTGCTCGATCCCGCGAGCGGACGTAGGCTCACCAGCCGCGGAAGCCGCTGGCTGATGCTGGTCGGCCGCCTCGAACCCGGCGTAACGGTGAAGCAGGCCCAGGCGCGGTTCAATCTTCTCAGTCGCGAGATGCAGTCGAACCACCCCGAGGAGTGGAAGGCGTGGCAGGAGCACAAGGGATACATCCGTGAGCTGTTCGTGACGGTGCTTCCAGAAAGCAGCACCCGAATCCGTCCGGACATGCATGCCGCCGCGTACGGACTCGCCGCGTTGCTCGGCGCAGTGGTCAACCTGGTGCTCGCGATCGCCTGCATGAACCTGGCGAGCATGCTGCTCGCGCGGGCGGTCGTTCGCCGGAAAGAGATCGCGGTCCGGCTCGCGATGGGCGCCAGCCGCGCGCGAATCATCAGGCAGCTGATCACCGAGAGCATCCTGCTGTCTCTGATTGCAGGCATTGCGGGCGTTGCCCTTACCGTGTGGCTCCTCGGCATTCTCGTGGCGACGATGCCGGCGTTCCCGGAAGGCATTCGCGTCGCGATCGATCTGCGCCCGGACTGGCGCGTGTTCGCCTATGCGATCGCGTTCTCTACCGTCACGGGAGTGCTGTTCGGCCTCGCACCGGCGTTGAAAAGCTCGCGTACGGAGGTGTCGACGGTTCTCAAGGACGACTCGAGCGCCACGACCGGCGGCCATCGCCGGTCACGCGTTCGTGGAGCGCTCGTCGTCGCGCAGGTCGCATTCTCGCTGCTGCTTCTGATTGGAGCGGGGCTCGTGCTGCGCAGCCTGGAGAAAGTGCAGCCGACGCGGCTCGGGTTCAGTTCCGAGAACATGGTCGTCGCGCCGCTGAATCTCGATGAGTCGCGCTACGACCGCGTGAAGAGCCAGGACTTCTTCCGGGAGGTCTCGGAGCGCATTTCGTCGCTGCCGGGAGTCCACGCCGTGAGCCTGGTGGATGGCAGGCCTGGCGGATTCATGAGCGGCCAGCGGCGCGGTACCCAGATCGAAGGCTACCAATTCGCGCCAGGCGAGAGCCAGGAGATCGGGTTCGACTTCGTCGGTCCCCGCTACTTCACCAACATGAACATCCCGGTGGTCCAGGGACGGGATTTCACCGAGCGCGATCGCGACGGCACACCATGTGTGGCGATCATCAATGAAGCTTTCGCGGCACGGTATCTGCCGGGAACGGAATCGGCGCTCGGCAAGCACCTGACGAAGGCCGAATACCGCCAGAAAGTGATGACATATCAGTGTGAAATCGTCGGGGTGATCCGGGACGATCGGTTTCAGTCCCTGCTCCACGAACCCAAGCCGTTCTACTTTCTTGCCGTGATGCAGTCGGATCGAACGGCGATCACGATGTTCGTGCACACGAACAGCGAACCGTCCACGCTCGTCACGGCGGTTCGCAAGACGGTGCGAGCGCTCGACACGACCATGCCTTTGAACGACGTCCAGACGCTGAGTGACAGCTACGGCACGATGGCGTATCCGTTCCGGTTGCTGGGATTCGCGATGATTGCCTGTGGCGTTATGGCGCTGCTGCTGGCGACGATCGGCGTCTATGGGATCGTGTCCTACTCGGTTGCGCAGCGCACCCGTGAGGTCGGCATCCGGATGGCGCTTGGCGCGATCCGGACGCGAATTCTCGGAATGCTCGTCGGTCAGGGAATGACGCTCGTGGCGTGGGGAATCGGTCTCGGGCTGCTGCTCAGCGTCGCGCTGACTCGCGTCCTGACCAGCGATCTGTTCGGAACCGAATTGCTGTTTGGCGTCACGGCGACCGACTCGCTGACGTTCGCCGGCGTGACGGCAATCCTCTTTGCGGTTGCGCTCGCCGCCTGCTGTATTCCCGCCGTGCGCGCGACACGCATCGATCCGGTCGAGGCGCTGCGGTACGAGTAATTCAGGCAGACCTGAAGGTCTGCGCTACAGAGACCCCACCCCCGGCCTTTAGGCCTGCCTGGCGCTCCTCGACTCTCAGCGCCGGGGATCGAGGTTCCCCGTCTTGGAGTACTCTTTCGGGTGCATGTCATTTTCAATCCGCGGCTCTTTCACGGGCCTTCGCCCCAGCTTTGCTGTGGCAGTCGTGCTGGCAGCAGCGTCCGTCTTTCCGGGATGCCGATCCACGCCGGCCAAGCCGACGGTCACCGTCACCGAGAACACGTGGGCGGTGGTCAACGATCACGAGATCACTCGCGATCAGGTCGAGAAGGCGTACCGCCGGATTTCGGATCCGTCGCAGCCGCTGTCCGACGAAGAAGCCCTGACCGCCAAGCTGAGCCTGCTCAACGAGGTCGTCGTCCAGGAGCTGTTGCTGGCCAAGGCGGCCCAGTTGAAGATTGAGGTTCCCGACTCCGAGCTGGATGCCGCGTTTGCCGCCAGGCGGCAGAACCTGTCGGAAGACGCGTTTCAGCAGGAGCTGAAACGGCGTCAGCTGAGCGCCGCGGACATGCGCGACGGCCTGCGGCGCGAGCTGCTCGCCCAGAAAGTCGTCGAGCGCGAGGTCACCTCCAAGGTCGGCGTCACCGATCAGGAGGTCACCGACTTCTTCAATGCGAACCGCGCGCGCTTCTACTTCCCGGAAGAGGCCTATCACATTGCCCAGATCGCGATCACGCCCGTCAGGGAGCCTCAGCTTGCGAACCGGTCGGGCAACGATGCGACGACGCCGCAGGCGGCGGCGGCAAAGGCCAGGATGCTGATGGAGAAGCTGAAGGGCGGCGCGTCGTTCGCGGAGCTCGCGATGGATTATTCGGAAGATCCGCAAACCGCGGCGCGCGGCGGGGATCTGGGCTACGTGCCGGTGTCGAAGCTCCAGCAGGCGCCGCCGGCGCTAAGGGACGCGGTGCTGAAGGTGGCGCCGGGAACGGTGAATGTCGTGAGCCAGGGAGGCGCCCACACGCTGGTCGCCGTCGTCGCGCACGAACCCGCCGGACAGCGCGACCTCTCGACGCCGGCGGTCAAGGAGAGCATCACCACCGCGTTGCGCGGGCGTAAAGAGCAGCTGATGCGCACCGCCTACCTGACCGCCGTGCGCACCGACGCGGAGGTGGTCAACTACCTCGCGCGCCGGCTGGTGGAATCACAGGGGAAGGTCCCGACCCTGGCGCCGGCGGCCCCGGCTGGGCGGTAAACAGACTTCCGGGTAATATTGCTGCATGTCACAACGACCGACCGTCCAGTCCCTGGCCGGCGCCGCTTTCGTAGCAATAGGAGTGGCGGTGTCCGCACAGGGTCAGGCCCCTCAACAGCCGCCGCAGGCGCCCGCGGCGCCGCCGCAGTATTCGGCCACGCTGAACGTCGGGGATTCCGCGCCCGAGTTCAAGCTCCCGGGCTCCGATGGCAAGACCCATTCGCTCGCCGACTACAAGGGCAAGACCGTCGTGCTGGCGTGGTTCCCCAAGGCGTTCACCGGTGGTTGAACGGCCGAATGCAAATCGCTCCGTGAGAGCAGCCAGATCCTGAAGTCCTACGACATCGTCTATTTCATGGCGAGCGTCGACACGCTCGAAGACAACACCAAGTTCGCGAAAGAGAACGACGCGGACTTTGCCATCCTGGCGGATCCGTCGAAGGAAACGGCAAAGGTGTACGGCGTGATCCGGACCGACGTGCCTCCCGAGCGCCAGTTTGCCGCCCGGTGGACGTACTACATCGGACCGGACGGGAAGATCCTCGCGATCGACAAGACGCCGACGACCGCAACCGCCGGCGCGATGATGGCGAAGAAGCTCGAGGAACTGGGCATCAAGAAGAAGTGACCGCGCGGGCGGTCTACTCCACTTCGACGCCCAGCACGCCGGCCAGCTCTTCGAGGCTGTACCGGCTTGAGGAGCAGCTCGAATTCCCCGTCCGTCATGCTTGCGGCGGCCTCGACGTAGCCGGTCGTCAGAATCACAGGGAGATCCGGGTGTCGGCGCCCGATCTCCCGTGCCAGCTCGAGCCCGCTGACGCCTCCCGGCATCATGATGTCCGACAGCACGACGTCGACGGCGCGCCCGTTCGCCAGCGCGCCGAGCGCCGCGTCGGAATGGCTGACGTGAGTCACTGAAAAACCCAGACAGCTCAGCATCTCACGCGTCAGCGCGGACACTTCCCTGTCGTCTTCGACGAGCAGCACGTGACCCTGACGCCCGCCATCACTCCTGGCCGGTAACTCGCCCGCAGGATCGGCGGCACCGGCTGCCACCGGTTCGCGCAACGATCGCGGCAGCAGCAGCGTCACGATCGTGCCGGCGCCGACCTCGCTGTCGATCGAGATGCGGCCGCCGGACTGGTGCGCGAAGCCATAGACCTGCGGCAGGCCGAGCCCCGATCCTTTGCCGACGTCCTTGGTCGTGAAGAACGGCTCGAACACGCGGGCGATGACGTCCGCGGGCATTCCACAGCCGGTGTCGGCGACCGACAGCTTGACGAAGTCTGCGCGCGCGCCATCATCGTCCGACTCCTGAACGTTGGCCGCGCTGATCGTGATCGCGCCGCCATCGGGCATGGCATCGCGCGCGTTCAGGCAGAGGTTCAGGATCGCGAGCTCCATCTCGCCGGCGTCGATTTCGACGGGCCACACGTCGGCGCCGAAATTCAGGTCGACGTGGATGTGTCCGCCGAGCGAGCCATGGAGCATGTCGCACATGCCGCGCAGGTGAGCGGCGATCTCGATCGACTCGGGATTGACCGGCCGGCGGCGGGTGAAGGCGAGCAGATGCCGCGTCAAGCCGGTGCCGCGCGCCACGGCGCGACGCATGCCCTCGAAGATGCGCTGGCGCTGCTCGAGGCTCACATCGCGTTCGAGCAGCTGCAAACCGGTGGCGAACACTGCCAGCAGATTGTTGAAGTCGTGGGCGACGCCGCCGGTCAGCTGGCCGATGGCTTCCATCTTCTGCGTCTGGCGCAGCGCCGCTTCCGCGTGCCGAAGCCGCTCCTGATCGCGGATCCGGTCGGCCACGGCGTCGGTCACGCGCTGTTCGAGCGTTTCGGTCAGGTCGAGAAGCGCCGATTCCGCCAGGACCTTGCGTGTCGTTTCCTGCACCGCACAGAACATCCCGGCGACCGTGCCGCTCTCGTCCCGGACTGGCGAATAGGAAAACGTAAAGCAGGTCTTCTCGTCGTAGCCCCGACGATCGTGCGGAAAGACTGCGGCCAGGCGTCAGGCCGACCGAGCGGCGAGCTGGACCAGTCGAGGGCGCGCATCAGCGCGCCGGTGCGCCCGCCACCGGCGAGGAACTCGAGGTTGGTCATCGGCCGCGACTGCTGATTCTATCGCACCGGATCCTGCGCCACGCCTTCCTTTGTAATGACGACCGGGAGGATGAACCCCTTCTCGTCGAAGCGGAGCTCGTCGATACAGACAACCCGGTGATTCCGGTCGGTCTCGCCGAGCGGCCGCCGGTGATAGACGATGTACCATCGCCCCGATTTCGGTGCTTGCAGGACGGAGTGATGGCCGGCGCCAGTGGCAACCGCGGGATCCTGTTGCAGGATCTTGCCGATGCGCTCGAACGGGCCGAACGGCGACGAGCCGATCGCGTAGGCCACCGCGTAATTCGGCCCGGTCCAGCCCCCTTCCGACCACATGAAGTAGTACTTGCCGTCCTTCAACAGCATGAACGCGCCTTCGACGTAGCCTTGCGGCGTGATCTCCTTGAACGTCGTGCCATCGGGAAATGGCACGAGACCGGTGAAGTCGGCGTTCAGCCTGGCGATGTTGCAGTGGCGCCAGCCGCCGTAAACGATGTAGTACGAGTTGTCACGATCCTTGAAGACGAACTGATCGATCGGCTGGGCGCCGTTGTGAAAGCGGTCGATCAGCGGCTTGCCGAGGTAGTCCTCGAACGGTCCCTGCGGCTGCCGCGCGCGCGCAACGCCGATGCCACCCACCTGCTGATCGTTCTGAATGTCGTTGGCACCGAAGAACAGGTAGTACCAGCCGTCCTTCTCGACGATCGACGGCGCCCAGAGCGCGCGTTTCGCCCAGCGCACGTTTTGGATATCGAGGATGCGCGGGTGCTTTTCCCAGGTGACGAGGTCCCTGGACGAGAACGCGTCCATGAACACCTGCTGATCGTAGGGCGCGGAGTAGGTCGGGTAGATCCAGTATTCGTTGTCGAAGACGTGTGCTTCCGGATCCGCGTACCACCCTGGGAGAACCGGGTTGCCGGAACGGACGGGCTGCGTCGACGCGCCGGCCAGGAAGAGGGCGAGGCATGAGATGAACCAGGAACGTGAACAGCGCATAGGGTGAACAGATTACCTGACCGGCCGCCCAGCGAGCCTTCCTTCCTTGACAGGTTAGGAGAGCGGACTGATACTTCTCCTAGCCAACTTAGGAGAGCTGGCCAGGAGGCTCGGACGTGAGGCGATTATGGGCGCGGATGCGCTCGATGTGGCGGGGATTGCGGCGCGGCCATCAGCTCGACGCCGCGATGCACGATGAAATGCGCTTCCATATCGAGATGGAGGCCGAGCGCCTCGTCCGCGAGCGGGGGCTCGATCCCGTCGAGGCGAGGCGCCAGGCGCTGGTCGTGTTCGGCGGCGTCGAGAAGTACAAAGAGGAAGGGCGCGCGGCGCGCGGGCTGCAATGGGTCGACGCGATGTCGCTCGACGCGCGGCTCGGCGTACGCATGCTCGTCAAGCACCGCGGCCTGACGCTGGCCGGCGGATTCGCCATGGCCGTGGCGATTGCCATCGGCGCGACGTGCTTCGAATTCTTCACCGAAGTCACCAATCCCATCCTGCCTTTCGAGGACGGCGGTCGCGTCGTCGCTCTCCAGTACGCCACACAAACCAGCGGTACCGCCGAGCGCAAGGTCCTGGCCGACTTCGCGGATTGGCGCCAGTCGCTGCGGTCGGTCGAGCAGCTCGGCGCCTCCCGCACCGCGCAGCACAATCTCGTCGTCGGCTCTCCGCCGTATGAGGCCGTCAGGGTTGCGGAGATCAGCGCCTCGGGATTTGCCGTGGCGCGCACGCCGCCGCAGCTCGGACGCTACCTCGTTCCGGACGACGAAGGCGCCGGGGCGCCGCCCGTCATCGTCATCGGCCACAAGGTGTGGCAGTCGCGGTTCGGCGGCGACGCGCACGTCGTCGGCCGCGTGATCAATCTCGGTGGCACGGCCACGACCATTGTCGGCGTCATGCCCGCGGGCTTCATGTTTCCGCTCGATCACCAGTACTGGATTCCGCTTCGTGCCGATCCCAGGCAGCTTCGGCGATTGCAGGGACCGATGCTTCATGTCTTTGGACGGCTGGCGCCTGGCGTCACGTTGCAGGAAGCGCAGGCGGAGCTGACGGTCATCGGGCGGCGCACGGCCGCGGCACATCCGGGAACTGTACGATCATCTGCGACCCCTGGTGCTGCCGTACACGCACGACAGAACCGGCCTCACGGATCCGATCCGGGTGTGGATGGTGCGGATCGCGGTGTTCCTCATCGGCGCGCTCACGTTCGTTGTCGCGGTGAACGTCGCCATCCTGGTGTATGCGCGCGTCGTGACGCGGCTGGGGGAGATTGCGGTGCGAACCGCGCTCGGCGCGACCCGGGGCCGAATCCTTGCGCAGCTGTTCATCGAGGCGCTCGCCCTGGCGTCGGTCGGCACGGTCAGCGGGCTGGTGCTGGCGGAAATTGCGCTCCGCGGCATGCAGGCGGTGGTGACGCCCGACGGTCTCGTGCCCTTCTGGGTCGATTTCGAACTTTCTGCGACCACGGCGATCTATGCGATGGCACAGGCGGTGGCCGCCGCGATGATCATCGGCGTGCTGCCGGGACTCAGGGCCACGAGCAGCCGCGTCAATGTGAACCTGCGAGAGCTCGACCGCTCCACCGGGGCGCGGCTCGGGCCCGTGTGGACCGCGCTGGTGGTCGCTCAAGTCGCGGTCGCCGTAGCCGTGTTGCCGACGGCCGTGGACATGACGTGGCAGGTCGTGCAGATGGGACTCGCCCGTCCGGCTTTTGCCGCGGAGGAGTTCACAATCGGCATCGTCGCCGTGAGCGACGAGCGGTCCGCCCCCGACAGGAACCGCGTCTCGGGACGGCAGCTCGATCTGGTATCGCGTCTGCAATCCGAGCCGGGCGTTTCCGCGGTGACGTTCTCGTCGGGCGTGCCGGGGTTTTCGCCAGGCCGTGCTTTTCAGTTCGAAGCCGGCGACGGTGTGAAGTACGCGGGCGTCACCATGGGCGTCGACACGCTCGACGCCGGCCTCGATCTGTTCGACGTCTACGGCGCCGCGGTCGTTGCCGGGCGTGCGTTCTCCGCAGCCGATCTGGGCGCCGCCAACACCGTCATCGTGAACGAGACGTTCGTCAGGCACTTCATCGACGGCAACCCCCTCGGTATTCGCTTCCGCTACGTCACGCCCGACCAGCGGTTCGGCACGACGGCGGACACGTCGTATCAGATCGTCGGAGTCGTCCGCGATTTCCCGGGCTTTCCGCTCGAGCCGGGCTCGGACGGCCAGCCGACCGTCTATCATGCCGCCGCCCCCGGAGACGTCCATCCGTTCGTCCTCTCGGTGCGGGCCAGCGGCGGCATTCCCGCCGGGTTCACCGATCGCTTTCACGCGATCGGCGCCGCGGTCGATCCGGCGCTGCAGTTGCGGCAGGTCATGCCGCTGACGGAGTTCTACGCGCGGGTCCGCTCGTTCTGGCAGTACGTGGCGTGGGGCATCGCCCTGGTGACCTACAGCGTGCTCCTGCTCTCCGCGGCGGGCATCTACGCGATGATGTCGTTCACGGTCGCGCAGCGGACCAGGGAGATTGCGATCCGATCCGCGCTTGGCGCCTCAGCCGGCCGGCTCCTTTTTGGCATTTTCAAACGCGCCGCGGGCCAGGTGGTTTCGGGTCTGCTCGTCGGCGCGGCGTTGTCGGCCGCGCTCTTGCGAAGCACCGAGGCGCATCGCGGCCGCGCCGTGACGTTCGTCGTCATCGTCGCGGCCTTGATGCTTGTCGTCGGATTGCTCGCGGCGCTTGGACCGGCGCGCCGCGGCCTCCGCATTCAACCGAGCGAGGCGCTCAGGGATTGATCACCAGCTTCTTGCTCTTGGTGACGCCGTTCGCCGTCGCGTTGATCTTGGCACTGCCCGCCGCCGTGACCGCGCTGGTGTTGACCTGGAAGTTCATCGTCCGCGTTCCCGCCGGGACGAGCAGCGACGGGACCGCCGGCTGCGCGATCGACGGCTTCGTGCTCGACAGCGCCACCGTGATGTCATTCGCGGCCGCGCATTCCAGGGTTGCCGTGCCGGCAACCGGATTGCCGCCGACCACGGGATTCGGCGTCAGCGTCAGCGTTTGAACGCTGATCGGCGTCACCGTAAATGACTTGGTCGCGATGGACGATCCGAGCGTCGCGGTGATCGCTCCAGCCTGCGCCGACGTCACGGGGGTTACGGTCACCGCGAACTTGCCGCTCGTCTTGGTCGAGGCTATCTTCAACGATGCGGGAACGGACGCGGCCGGATTCGTATCCGCCAGCTCGATCACGACTCCGCCGGGCGGCGCCGGGCGGTCGAGCGTTACCGTGGCGTTCACTTTCTTGCAGCCGGTTGCCGTCGCCGCGACCTTGAGTGAGATCTGCGGAAGAATCGGATCGGCGCGGACGATCGCAGACTTCAGGGTCTCGCCGTCGTTGTACTGAACGATGAACGCGACCTGCCCGGCATCGTTGATCGCCTCTTCGGTCATGCCGGCGAACGTCACAGTTCCGAGCCCGGGGATGACGTCACCGGGCTGAATGACGGGCTGCATCGCAACGCCGTCGCCGACGAAAATGCCGATCCCGCTCGGCGTCTGAGCCTGGAATGCGACAGCGTTGGAATTGTTGATCGCGACAACGCTGGTGATGGGCTGGAAACCCGGGCTGGGCGAAGCGATCAGCGTGAGTGCGCCGCCTGCGCCCGTCCTGATGGTGGCGTCAGTGGGTGCGAACCCGACGCGCCCCGCATCGTTGATGCCGACGAAGCTGCTGAAAGCGCCGACGAAAATCTTCGTCAGCGCGCCTCCTGAGCCCCTAAACATGCCGCCGCCATGTCCGCTCGTTGTATTGACAAGGAACTCCACCTGGCCGGCATTGTTCAGGGCAGGCTCGAGCGCCTGGAAAATCGTTTCCGCACCGGCCGGGTCGCCGGGCTCTGCAATCGTCGTGAACGTGCCGCCACCGTCGGCGCGGACGACCGTATTGAACGACCCTGTGCCGGAGGCAACCGCCATGAAGGCGACCGCATCGGAATTGTTAATGGACGGCCTTGCAACCTGGTCCCACTGTGTCTGCACCGACGTATCGGCGACGACGGTCAATGGGCCGCCATTGCCGACGAGGATCGTGTAGCCGGTGCTCGATCCGCCGCCAAATGCCACGTATCCCAGGTCGTTGATGGAAACTACCGACTCCCCTATCGAGTAGGCACCCGCCGCACCGCTATAGACATAAACATCCGTCAACGTGACTCCATCGCCTTTGCGCACGACGCGAGAATCACCGGGCGTGGGGCAATTGGCGATGAATGCCGCCTCGCCATTATTGCCGAGCGCCGGACTCCCGAAGTTGTAGCAACCAGCAAGATCGGCGATCACGATGTAGGTGTAGTTCGGAGCTGCGGCTGTCGATTCGGTCGACACACCCTGCGAGACAGCCAGCAGCATTGCCGCGGAACAGGCGAGAAACCGACGCGCGCGCATAAGACGCCTCCTGTGTGCCACCTTGAAGTTCAACGTTTTGAGCCGTCCGCAGGACGGCCAATCATCGTCGGGTAGTGCTGCGCCCCAAAGGGCTACGGATTGATCGTCAGCTTGCTCTTTTTCGTGGTTCCGCTCGCCGTCGCCTTGATCGTCGCGATGCTTGCGGTCGTCACGTCACTGGTATTCACTGGGAAGGTCAACGTGCGCGTTCCGGCCGCGAACAGCAGCGTCGGCGCGTCCGGCTGCGCCACGGATGGATTCGTGCTCGACAGCGCCACCGTGATGTCGCCCGGTGCCGCGGCGCATTCGAGCGTTACGGTGCCGGTTGACGTGCCGCCACCGACCACCGGGTTCGGACTGAGCTTCAGCGACTGAACGCCGATGGGCCGCACCGTCAGCGGTTCGGTCTCCGTTGACGAACCGAGACTGGTGGTGATGGCCCCGGCCTGTGGCGCCCCCACCGGAGTTATCGCGATGACGAACTTGCCGCTCGTCTTGTTCGAGGCAATTCTCAGCGACGGCGGCGTCGATGCGGCCGGGTTCGTGTTGTCGATATCGATGAGCACTCCGCCGGGAGGCGTGGGACGATCGAGCTTCACGGTTGCCGCCACGTTCTTGCACCCCGGGACCGTCGACGCGAATTTGAGGAGCGAGATCTGCGGCAGAATCGGGTCGGCCCGCACGATCGCGGATTTCAAGCCCTCGCCATCGTTGTACTGAACGGCGAACGCGACCTGGCCGGCATCGTTGATCGCCTCCTCCATCATCCCGACGTGCATCACTGTTCCGAGTCCCGGCAGGACGTCGCCGGACTGAACGACGGACTGCGTCAGGACGCCATCGCCAACGAAGATGCCGTTCGGGCCGGCCTGCGTCTGCGCTTGGAAGGCGACGACATTGGAGTTGTTGATCGCGGCAACACCAGAGAAGCTGAGAAAAACGGCGCCGTGCAAGGCGATGGTCGTGAGGCTCCCGCCCGCCCCCGATTTAACGAGGTTGCCGCTGGCGAATGCAACTCGCCCATCATCGTTGATGCCCGAGAAGGCGTTCCCTTCGCCGACGACAATCTTCGTCAGCGGGCCTCCCGAACCCCTGTAGATGCCGCTACCCGTTCCTACCGTTGTGTTGACAGAGATTTGCACCTGTCCAGCGTTGTTCAGGGCAGGCTCGTACGCTTCGTGGACGGTGTAGCCACCGGGCACGGGATCGCCGGGCTCTGTAATCGTCGTGAACGTGCCGCCGCCGTCGGCACGGATGACCGTATTGAATGACCCTGTGCCGGACGCAACCGCCATGAAGGCGACCGCCCCGGAATTGTTGATGGACGGCCTTGCAATCTGGTCCCACTGTGTCTGCACCGTCGTATCGGCGACGACGGTCAATGGGCCGCCATTGCCGGCCAGAATCGTGTAGCCGGTGCTGCCCCCGCCCGTGGGTCCGCCGCCAAAGGCCACGTCTCCCACGTCATTAATAGAGACAATTGAGTCTGGTATCGAGTAGGCACCCGTCACGGCGTTATAGGCATAAACGTCCGTCGACGTCACTCCGTCGCCCTTGCGAACGACACGCATCTCAGTCGGCGTCGGGCAGTTGCCAATGAATGCGACCTCGCCGTTGTTGCCGATCGCCGGGCTGCCCACGTTGTAGCAATTCGTAACATCGGCGATCACGGTGTAAGTGTAGTTCGCGCTCACGGCGGCCTCTTGTATCGGCACACCTGGTTGGGTAGACACGCCATGAGAAATAGCGAGACTCGCCGCCCCGCAGCACGCAATCCATCGACGCCAGCTCATAGACACTCCTGTTTTCGTCACCCTTGTCGCCATCGCTACCCTCCACCGGTAAAGGCGCAGCAGTCGCAGAAACGGATCACGACCTGGCGTACTTCGCTGCCTGGAGGGGCTTGCCCCACACGTTATAGAGGTCGGCGAGTCGCCTCGCCGCCTGCTTTGCCCACCGGTGGCCGGGGCCGAGTTGACTCATGTGCTCGTACGCGGGAATCAGGTGCCTTTCGGCCTCCTGAAACCGGCGCGCCTTCGTGAGACACTCGCCATACTCGCCGCGCGCGATGGCGGCGCCGAGCGGCTCGACGCCCGGATGGCGAGCGTAGTAGTCGGTCGCTTCCTTCAGCAGGTCGAGCGCGCCCTGTTGCGGCCGGGATGCGCATGACATCGAGCCGAGGTCTTTCTTGTTGGTGGCCACTTCCTCGCTGTCGGGCCCGAGCAGCTTCAGGTTGATCGCCAACGCCTCGCGGGTCAGGGCTTCGGCCTCGCGCAACGCGCCGGAGCGTCTGAGCGCACCGGCCAGGACGGACTGCGCATCGGCTGCGTCACGGCTTTCCGGCCCAAGAGCCGCACGACGAATCCTCAGCGCTTCCCTCAGGAGCGGAATGGCCTCCGCTGTTCTCTGCTGATTGCCGAGCAGCACGCCCCAGTTGCGAAGGATCGCCGCGAGCCGCGGATGATCGGCGCCAAGCGCTCGTCGCACGATGTCGGCGGCCTGGGGGTATAGCGACAGCGCGGTGGCGACGTCACCGCGGTTTTCGGACGCCGCGGCTAGATTGAGCATGCTGTTCGCCACGAGGGGATGCGCCGGTCCCAGCGCAACCTGCCGGACCTTGAGTGCCTCCCGATGCACGGACTCCGCTTCGGCGTATCGCCCGGTCGTATTCAGGACAACGCCAAGGTTATTGAGAAGCGTGCCGACATCCGCGTGCTGAGGGCCGAGCAGCCGGCGCTGAATCTCGAGAGCCTGGCGGTAGTTGGCCTCGGCCTGGGCGGGATTCCCGAGGCGCCGATGCGAAATTCCCGCGCTGGCCAGGAGCTCCGAACGCGTCCGCTCGCTGGCTCCACCTTCGCGCGCGAGTGTCATCGCCTCGTCGAAGATGGTGAGCGCCGTCTTTTCGTCCCCGCGCTGACTGAAGGACTGTCCGAGACCGTGCAGGATCTGGACTACGCGATCAGGGTCCGGCGGGCCGGCGCGCGCGATCGTCAGCGCCTCCTTGTACAACCGCTCGGCGTCGGCGAATTGTCCCTGCCATCGGCGCAGCGTCCCAAGGCTGTCGAGACTCTCGGCGACCTCCACTCCGCCGGGTCCGGCCGCGCCCTTCCGCAGCATCAGCGCCCGCTCGAGCAGCGGAGCGGCGTCGCTGTACCGTCCGAGCTCGACGAACGTCATGCCGACGACGTTGAGAATGCCTGCTTCGACTTCGGGGTCGGTACCGAAGGCATGTCGAGCGGTGCTCGCCGCCGTGCTCAGTGCAGCCGCGAGAGTCACCTCACGCCCGGTGCCGGTCTGGGGATTTGCCGCGCCGAGCGTTCTCAGGAGGAATTGATTGATCGCACGAGCTTTCGCCGCCTCGCGCTCGGCCAGAAGCCGCGAGGCATCGGCGCGATCGCGCTCACGCGCGATCCTCGCCGCCTGGATCGACAGGCCAGCGGCCGCCGCGATGACGAACACAACGAACGCGGCCGCGACCACCACACTCGCCCTGTGACGGCGAACGAACTTCGCGGTCCGGTACCTAACGGTATCAGGCCTGGCACGGACCGGCAGATTGGAGAGATGCCGGTCGATGTCGTCAGCAAATTGCTCCGCGGACACATAACGGCGATGCGGCTCTTTCCTGATCGCCCGGAGCACGATGTTGTCGAGGTCCCCCTGGAGCCGGCGTCGAAGCCGCTCCGGCGTGCCCTCGAAGGAAGGCGGATCGCTCTCGAGCGGCGACCGGTCGATGTCGGCGCCGACAACGGAGCTCGGGCGCGTGGGCTCCTCTTCACAGATCGCTCTCGCGATCTCCGGCAGATCGCCCGTCCGGAGCCGGTACGGCCGACGGCCCGTCAGCAGCTTGTAGAGCAAAACCCCAAGCGCATACACGTCGCTCGCGGTGGTGATCGGCTCACCGCGAATCTGCTCGGGGCTGGCATACTCCGGCGTCATCAGCCGGGACCCGGCGAGCGTGGCGTCGACTGTCAGCGAGAAGGCCGCCGGATCGAGCGGCTTCGCGATGCCGAAGTCGAGAAGCTTGGGCACGCCGTCCGGTGTCACCAGGATGTTGCTGGGCTTGATGTCCCGGTGCACCACGAGGTTCTGGTGCGCGAACTGCACCGCCGTGCAGACCTTCCGGAACAGCTCCAGCCGTCCGGCGACCGGCAGACGGTTCGCGTCGCAGTAGACATCGATCGGCAGCCCGTCGATGTACTCCATCACCAGGTACGGCGATCCGTCTGGCATGGAACCGCCGTCGAGCAGCTTGGCAATCAGCGGATGCTCGATGCTTGCAAGGATCTGGCGCTCGTGCCGGAACCGCCGCACGACCTCGGCGTCGTGCATCCCATAGTGGAGGAGCTTGATCGCGACTGTCTTCTGGATCGTCGTCATGTCGAACGGCGAGGTACACCACGCCGGATCCGCCGCGGCCGATCTCCCTCACGATCCGGTAGGCGCCAATCACGTGCGGGACGCCCGGCGGCAGGCCTCCGGTGTCGCCGTCTTCATCCTCGATGTTCATGGTCTCGAAGATGTCGCCGAGCCGTTCGTGAGCCGCCAGCAGACGCTCGACCTCGCTCTGGAGTGCGAGGTTGCCCTGGCAGGCTCGCCCCAGAAACGCCGCGCGCTCGGCCGCTGGCAACTGAAACGCACGGTCGAAGATGTCACGCACGTCAGCGGAGTCGGACAAGGCACTCCTCCGGAAGCGTCGAAGCTCCCCCGGACCTATCTGTTCAGAATGGGCGCACTATACTATGCGGCCTCACAACTATCTGTCTGTTCCTGACGTCTCGTGCCTGGCGACATCACGACGCTCCTCGATCGGTGGAAGGCCGGAAGCGCGGAGGCCCGCGAAGAACTGGTGTCGAAGACGTACGGCGAACTGCGCCGTCTCGCCCGGTGCGTACCTTCGACACGAGCGTCAGGGGCACACGCTCCAGGCCACTGCCCTGCTCAACGAGGTCTACCTGCGGTTTCTACCGGCAGGCCCGCGGGTCGCCGACAGTCGCGAAGCGTTCTTTCGCCTGATGGCCTCCGAGATGCGCAAGCGTCTCGTCGATCATGCCCGGCGCCGTCTGGCCGATAAACGCGGCGGCGGCGTGCGGCACGAGCCCCTCGATACCCAGAATGCCGCGATCGCACCGGATGCCTCCGACGATGCCGGCCCGATGCTCGATCGCCTGGATCGCGCCGTGGCGGAACTCGGGCAAGCCACCCTCGCGCCGCGCAAGTCGTGCAGCTGCGCTTCATCGGCGGCCTCACGATCGAGGAGATTGCCGGGGAACTGGCGCTGTCGACCGGCACTGTGAAGCGCGAGTGGACGTTCGCCAAGGCCTGGCTTGCCGCCGCCATGGAAGCTTCGGACTGAGGCCAGAACGCTCTTCGCTCTCAGAGGCGCAGGAACCTGCGAATCGGATCATCAGAACCAGTGATCCGTTTCTGGCGACTGTGGGGGTGGTGTGGATTCGGCGGGTGTACAGGCCGTTACCGGCCGGATGACTGGATCCAGTAGCGCGGCCCTGCCCCGCGACGGGCGGCGCGGTCGCCTGGATTGGCGAACCGGCAGCGGTCGAGCGACAGGCAGCCGCAGCCGATGCATTCGGTAAGGCCCGACCTCATCCGTTCTAACTCGGCGATCCGCTCGTCGATCCGCTTCGTCCAGCCGCTCGACAACCTCGCCCAGTCGGCGCGCTCCGGCGCGCGGTTTCTCGGCAGCCTGGCGAGCTCCGACCCAATCTCCTCGAGCGAGAGCCCTACCTTCTGCGCGAACACGATGAACGCCACCCGGCGAAGGACGGCGCGCGGGTAGCGGCGGTGCCCGGAACCGGTCCGCTCCGAAGCGATCAGTCCCTGATCCTCATAGAACCGCAACGCCGAGGTCGCGACCCCGCTGCGGGCCGCGACCTCGCCGATGGTCAGCACGTCGCTCACGACACCAGTGTGCGCCACTTTTCTCTTGACTTCAAGTGCACTTGAAGTTCGACCCTGTAATCAGGATTGCGGCAGATGAAAGGCCACGCGTCATGACTGAACTCAACCGAATTGCTCTCGTCACCGGCGCCAGCCGGGGGCTCGGACTGGTTATCGCCCGCGTGCTCGGCGAGCGCGGATGCAGGCTCGTGATCGGCGGCCGCGATCGCGATGCGCTGGCCGCCGCGGCCGGCGAGTTGTCACGCCGCGCACCCGCCGTCGTTCCGATCGATGGCGACATCACCGACGCGACAGTTCGCGTGAGGCTGGTGGACGCGGCCCGGCAGCTTGGAGGACTCGATCTGCTCGTGAACAACGCGTCGGAGCTCGGCCCCATCGGTCCCCTCGCCACGTTCGACGTGCCGCGCTTCAGCAGGCTGTTTCCGGTCAACGTGGGAGCGCCGCTCGCGCTGACCGAGCTCGCGCTGCCGCTGCTGGCGGCGCGCCGCGGCCTGATCGTCAACATCACGAGCGACGCCGCGACCGCGGCGTATCCGGGATGGGGACCGTATGGCGCGACCAAGGCTGCGCTCGAACTGCTGACGCGCACGCTTGCGGGCGAGCTCCGCGAGCAGGGTGTGTCGGCGGTTCTCGTCGACCCCGGGGACATGCGGACGCGCATGCATCAGGAGGCGTTTCCGGGCGAGGACATTTCAGATCGGCCGCTCCCCGAGGTGACGGTCCCCTTCTGGAACTGGCTGTTCGATCAGGATCCGGAGGCTCTTCGCGGTCAGCGCCTGGCCGCGCAGCAGGAGGATGCGCGATGGCTGCAGCAGGCGTGAGCCATCCGGCGGCGTTGCCGGCGCACCTCGAGGCGGGCGAACCGCCGGAGGCGCGCGGCCTGCGGCGCGACGACGTGCGCCTGCTCGTCTCGCGCGTCGACAGCGACAGCGTCGTTCACTCGCACTTCAGGGAGCTGCCGCGCTGGCTCTCGCCCGGCGATCTGCTGGTGGTCAACACCAGCGGCACGTTGAAAGCGGCGCTGTCGGCGAGAACTGCGGACGGCCACCGGTTCGAGCTGCACCTCTCCACGCGGTTGCCGGGGAATTTCTGGGTGATCGAAGTACGGCGGCCGGGCCTCATCGCGTCGCTTCCGTGCGCCGATGCGCAGGCCGGCATCGTCTTCGAGCTGGACGGCGGTGGACGGATCGTCATCCTTGCACCATATCCGCTTGCCGGTTCCCTCGAAGCACGATCGCGTTTGTGGATTGCCGCGCTGCAGCTCGATGAACCGGTGCTGCCGTATCTCGAGCGTGCAGGACGCCCGATTCGATACAGCTACGTCACCACGCCCTGGCCCGAGTCCATGTATCAGACGGTGTTCGCGACTGAACCCGGCAGCGCGGAGATGCCATCAGCAGGACGGCCGTTCACCCCCGACCTCGTGACGCGGCTCGTTTCCAGCGGCATCCAGATCGCTCCCCTGCTGCTGCACACCGGTGTCGCCAGCCTCGAGGATCATGAACCGCCGTACGAGGAGTACTTTCGGGTGCCGGCAGAAACAGCCGAGCGCGTCAACGCGGCGCGGCGTGCAGGGCATCGTGTCATTGCGGTCGGGACGACGGTGGTGCGCGCGCTCGAGACGGTGACCGACGCGCGGCACGTGACGTCAGCGGGAGAAGGCTGGACCGATCTCGTGATCACCGAGGAGCGCCCGCTGCGCGCGGTGAGCGGGATGATCACCGGGTTCCACGAACCGCGCGCGACGCATCTCGCGATCGTGACGCAGGCGATCGCTGCCGCCGGCGGAAAAGCAGCGCCTGTGCAGCTCGAGCGCGCGTACCGCGAGGCGCAGGAAGCCGGATACCTCTGGCACGAGTTCGGGGACTCGCATCTGATCCTAGGCGACAGCGCGTCCCCTACCCGTTGATTCGACGGCGATGGCGGAACGAAGCGCGTCTCTGAGTGCAACGTCACGCGGATCGCCGGTCAGCCGGGTGCCCATGCCGTTCGTCACGTACGCGTAACCGACTCCGAGCGCAGGATCGGCGAAGCCGAACGCCCCACCCGCGCCCGGCGAGCCGAATGACGCCGAGCTGCTGCCGAATGCGACGGCCGACCCGGGCTTCATGAACCCCAGCGAGAACTGCACTCCATCGACCTTCATGCACTCGTCGTAAAAGCCGCGCGCCGGAGGAATGGCCGGCGCGGCGAGCAGATCGAGCGTCGCCTGACGCAGCCCGAGATCGTCGCCGTGCGTGGCGAAGACGCCGTAGGCGTGCGCGATCGCGCGCGCCGTGCCGACGGCGCCGCCCGAAGGCACCTCGAGGTTGCGCGCGTAGACGCGCGGTTCGTCGTCGGCAAGCTCGGAACCTCTGAGCGCGCGGGTGATGTTGGAGCGCGGATTCATCGCATCGATCGCCAGCCGCAGCGGGAAGCCGCGGAATATGTCCAGCCACGAGGGCCGTGACAATACCGCCAGCCGCGAGTTCGGGATACGTTCGGGAAGCCTGATGTAGACGTCCAGTCCGAGCGGCGAGGCAATCTCGTCCTGGAAGAACTGGCCGAGCGTGCGATGCTGCGGATCGATTCGGCGCAACAGCTCGCTCTCGTAGAATCCGAGCGTGATCGCGTGGTAGGCCTGACGCGTACCCGGTTCCCACGCGGGCGTCTGGCGTGCCAGCACGTCGGCCAGGCGATCGGGATTCATGACGAGCGCACGGTCGAGCGGCACGTCGAGCGCATACAACCCTGCCTGGTGCGCCAGCAGCTGACGGACGGTGATTCGCTCCTTCCCGCGCTGCCCGAACTCCGGCCAGTACCTGGAGACCCGATCGTCGTAATCGAGCCACCCGCGTGAGTGCGCGATGGCCAGCGTCATCGCCGCCAGACCCTTGGTGGCCGAGTAGACGATCACCATCGTGTCCCGCTCCCACGGTTCGCCGGTCTGCCGGTTCCGGCGTGCCGCCCCACAGGTCGACGACTTTTTCACCGCCGCGATACGCGCAGCACGCCGCGCCAAGCTCGCCGCGGCGCTCGAAGTTCTCCGCGAAAGCGTCTCTCACGCCTTCGAATCCGCGGGTGACGTATCCACCAATCGAGTGCGAGGCGGCGGCTGACATGGTTCCTCCTTGGGCCGCATGCGGCAGCCCTGCGCGACGGTCATGTCGGTAAGCGGCAAAGGCCGTGCCTCGCGTCGGCGTGCGTATCGCTTGAGTTCGTCGTGCCACAGCGTCGTGAGGGCGCTGAATACTTCGCAGCCGCCGCGGCATTTTGCCCGCCGTGCCATCACCGCGAGCGTTCGCACGAGAACGGAGCGGCGACACGCAAGACGGCGTAGAATGGCGGTTTCCGATGGAACAATCCGGGGAGACCCAACCGGCGTCGACGAGCGCCTTCGGCTGGACAGCTGTGCTCGAGGCCGAGTACGAGGCGCTCTACGGCGAGAAGCCGTTCCTGAACGGCGCGCCGGCCGATCGTCATGCCCGCTTGACCGCCCTGCATCTGCTCCTGCACGAGCGGCGGCCCACCGCGCTTTGCCTCTCGGGCGGTGGCATCCGCAGCGCAACGTTCGGGCTCGGCGTGCTCCAGGCGCTCGGCCGCATCGGCGTGCTCGGCAAGCTCGATTACCTCTCCACGGTCTCCGGCGGCGGCTACGTCGGCGGCTGGCTGACATCCTGGCTCAGCCGCGACGGAAGTGCCGAGGTGCTGCAGGGACTCAATCCCGGACACGTTGGCGGCATGCGTGGCGAAGCCGCGCGGCTCTCGCCGGTCAACCGGCTGCGCGCCACGTGCCGTTACCTTGCCCCGCAAGGAGGCCTGGTTTCCGCCGACGTCTGGACCCTGCTCTCGACGATGGGGCGGAATCTCCTGCTCAACTGGCTGGTGCTGCTTCCGCTGCTTGCCGGCGTGCTGCTCGTCCCGCGGATCTACCTCGCCACCGTCGCAATCCTCGAGCGCAACGTCATGCTGCCGCCGGACCAGCCGTGCCTGCCGGCTGACGCGGCGCCGTTCTGGCTCGCGCTCGTCACGCTGACGATGTTCGTGGTGGCGATCGGGTATGTCGTCATGAACTTCGTGGGTCGCGGCGAGAGCTGGTCGCAGGGACGCTTCCTCTCCTTCGTGGTCGCGCCGACGGTGCTCGGAACGATTGCGCTGACGCTGTTCTGGTCCGCTTATCCCTGTGCGCCGGACGAAGCGGATGCGATCTTCGTGTCGGCGGTGCTGCCAGCGGCTGGATGGCTGCTCGTCGGCGCGCTCGCACGCCCGAAGCTCCGCACCGCGATCCCGGCCATCGCGGCCGCCGCGCTGACCGGTGGCGCACTGCTCTGGTCGGCGTGGTCGCCGAATCAGCCTCCACCGCCCGCGATCCTGATCGGCGTTCCGCTGATCCTGGTTGCCGCCGCGGCATTCAACCGCAAGTCGAAGAACGAACATCCCGGGTTACACGAGCCCGCCGTCCGTATGGCGGCCGGTGCGCGGACGGTCACGGCGGCGCTCGTGGCATGCCCGATCGTCGGGTTCGGCGCCTACTGGTTCGCGCGCAAGTACTTCTACTTCGGCGATCCTCTCGGCCAGTCCTATGCCGTGTTTGCCGTGCCCGGCATCCTCGGCCTGATGCTGCTCGCGAACACGACGTTCCTGGGCCTGGCGAGCGACGAGCTGACCGATGCGGCGCTGGAATGGTGGAACCGCTTCGCGGCGTGGCTCGCGATCGCGGCGACCCTCTGGCTGGCCGCGGGCGTTCTCGTGTTCTACCTTGCCGACGTCATCGAGCTGGGCGTGCAGGCCGCCGCGGCGGCGCTGCAGCTCGAACATCACACGTCGTCCGCGATCTTCAGCGTGCTCGGTCCCTCTGATCAGCTCCATGGCCGGCCTGGCGGCGAGGTCGGGCGGCGTGGAGGGCAAGCCCTCGGCGGTCCGCCTGGCGCTGCAACGGATCGCGCTGCCCGTCACCATCGTGGCGCTGCTGGCCACGATCGCGTGGTTCAACGCGTGGGCGCTGCGGGGATTCGCGGCGCCCGGCGAGAATGCGGAGCCCGCGGGGCTCGGTGATGTGGTGATGCTCGCGGCGTTTCTGCTGGCGCTGGGGCTGCTCGTGAGCCGGTTCGTTCCGGTCAATCGCTTCTCGCTGCACGGAATGTATCGTCAGCGGCTCGTGCGCACGTTTCTCGGCGCGTCCCACGCGGATCGGAACCCGAACGCGTTCACCGGCTTCGACCCCACCGACGATCTTCGCGTGCACGAGCTGAAGGGTGTGCGTCCGCTGCACGTCATCAACGCCACGCTGAACAACGTCTCGTCGACGAGTTACGGGCGCAACGATCGAAATGCCTACGCGTTCACGTTCTCGCCGCTCCATGTCGGCAGCACCACGGTCGGCTATCGCGCCTCGTCCGAGTACGGGTCCGATGGCGGCGGCCCGGCGACCGGGCTGTCGCTCGGCATGGCGCTCGCGGTCTCGGGAGCGGCGGCGAGTCCGGCCATGGGCATGTACTCGTCGCATGCGCGCGCATTTCTGCTGACGCTTGCCAATGCGCGTCTCGGCCTCTGGTTCGGCAATCCGAAGGATCCCGCCGCGTGGCAGCGGAGCGATCCCGCGCTCGGTGTCGGTCCCATCGTTCGCGAGCTGCTCGGCCTCGCGACCGACAACAATCCCTACGTCTACCTGTCGGACGGGGGACACTTCGAGAATCTCGGCCTGTGGTCGATGGTGGTCCGCCGGTGCGGTGTGATCATCGTCTCGGACGCGGGATGCGATCCGGAGTACACGTTCGCGGATCTCTCCAACGCGGTGCGGCGGATCCGAATCGATCTGGGAATCCCGATCGAGTTCGGGCCGATCGACATGTCGCGGTCCGGCCAAGGCACCAGCAACCGGCACGCCGCGATCGGAACCATCCGGTACAGCGCGGTCGACGGTCCCGGCACGCCAAACGGCACACTGCTGTATTTCAAGGCGACGCTTTCGGGCGACGAGTCGATCGACGTCCGCAACTTCGCGACGCTGAACCCCGTGTTCCCGCACGATCCCACCGGCAACCAGTTCTTCGACGAGGATCGCTTCGAGAGTTACCGCGCGCTGGGGTATCACAGCATCATGACGTTCGGAGAAAAGCTGGCGGATGCGGACGCGTGGGACCTCGTTGCCGCGATGTCTCGTGCGCAATCGACGGCCGCCGCCGCGTCCCGGCCAGTTGAAGGAGTCCACACATGACGTCGGTTCTGGATGATGCCTCTCTGACAGACTTCGAGCGGAGGCTTCCGACCGAAGCGGCCGACATCGACGAGATCGTCCGCGGCATGCGTGCGGTCCAGAAGCAGGCGGCTGAGGCTGGCAACCGGCCGCTCTCGCGTGGCACGCACGCGAAAGGCCTGTGCGTGCAGGCGGAGTTCGAAGTCCTCGATATCAGGCGGTCGCATCGCGAGCCGGCAATCGCCGGCCGCCTTGCCAGCGGCATCTTCGCCGTTCCCGGCACGTATCCCGCTACTGTCCGCTTCGCCAACGCCGACGGCGGTCATCGTCCCGACCGCTGGCGCGACGTCAGGGCGATGTCGTTCGCCGTCGAGTTGCCGCCGGGTGTCGTGCCGGGCAGGACGCGCCTCGATTACTCGATGAACAGCGCGAGCACGTTTCCCATCAACGACGCGCACGCGTTCGCGGTAGCGGTCCGCGTGCTGTCGGCGCAGGGATTCCGCGCGAAGTGGAAGGCATTTCGATCGCTGACGCGCGGCGACTTCGGCAGCCTGCTGCAGACGATCCGGCTCGGACGCAAGCAGCAGCGCGGCACCCCGCGGAAGCCGTACCAGCAGCTTCGTTATTGGAGCACGGTGCCGTTTCTGTTCGGCGGCGACGATGCGGTGAAATACTCGGCCATCCCGAGGGACAACCCCGCGCGCCCGCTGCAGACCTCACCCAATCGGCTGCAGGAAGAGCTGACGCGCCACGTCAACGAAGACGAGCGGATGAGCGAGTTCGATTTCGCGGTGCAGTTCCTCGAGCCGGAACTGATGACGCATTTCGGCGAGCGCCGCGACCCCGCTTTCTGGGTCGAGAACGCCACCGTCGAGTGGAATGAGCTCGAGTCACCCTTTCACGTCGTCGGTCGTCTTCGTCTGCTGCCTCGATCCGTGCTGGCGCCGGGGGACTCGGAACGGTTTGCGATCGACGTCACCGAACACTCGACCGCCGACACCCGGCCGATCGGCAGCATCAACCGCGCGCGGTGGCACGCGGAGTCGGCCAGCCGCGCGGCGCGTCTCGCGCAGCCGGTCACTGCGACCCCGTGGACGCCGGTAAAACGCGCGAAAAAGATCTTCTGGGCCGCAACCGCGGCGGCGGCGCTGGTTTTTGCCGCGGTGTTGGGCTGGGCGATAGGCCCCGTCGCGAAAGATCTTCCCGAGCGGCTGCAGTATCCACCGACGCCGCTCGGAGGCAACGGGCTGACCGCCGAAGAGCGCCAGCAGGTACTACCACTTGAGCGAAGGCGGCGAAGCCTTTCCGATCGCCTGGCTGCTTGCGCTCGAACAGCAGGTGACCGGCGCGGATGGACGCGTCACCTACAGGCCGTTCCTCGAGAACGTCGAGCGGTTCGGGTTTCTCCCGGATCCGCCGAGCCGCTACAACCCCTACGGGCTTCCGGTGGGCGTCACCGCGGGCTACGGACGGATCACCGGGCAGCAGATGATGGGCCTGAACTGCACGGCCTGCCACGTCGGCGAGCTGCACTACAACGGGCGGGCGTTCCGCATGGACGGCGGCCCGTCCATGGCCTACATCAACGCGTTCATCAAGGCGATCGTCGATGAAACGGTCGCGACGGCGAACAGCTGGCAGCGCCGCAACCGCTTCCTCGATCGCTGGCGGCGCGTCCAGCTCGTGCCGCTCCCTGCCGATCCTGTCGTCAAGACGGCCGGCGCTTCAGACAGTCCCGACGGCGTGACCGAAGTACTCGACGGCGGCGATCCCGGCGCGTTCAGACGCGTGCTCGCGGGCCTGCGCATGGCGATCACGAACCGGTCGCTGCTGATGGACAAGCTGCACGGGTTCCAGGCGGTGAAGCTGGTGGTCCAGGCGCAGCCGCTCGGCACCGACGAGGGCTACGGCCGTAACGACGCTTTCGGCGTCGGGCGCAACGAGTTGTTCGGCGCTTTCAAGGACCCGAACTTCACGGAAGGACTCAACGTGCTTCCCGCCGATGCGCCGGTCAGCTTTCCGCATCTCTGGGGCATGGAGCGGACGTCCTGGTTCCAGTGGGGCGTGAGCACGAACTCGGTGATCGAACGGAATATCGGACAGGCGCTGGGCGTCGGCGCGACCATGCAGCCGGACAAGGGCTACAGGAGCACGGTCCGCCTCGACAACCTGCACGCGATGGAGGGACTTCAGTACAAGCTGACGGCGCCCATCTGGCCGGCCGACCTGTTCGGACCAATCGATCGCGTCAAGGCCGAGCGCGGCAGGAAAATCTTCGATCGCACCTGCGCGCTGTGCCACGAAACCTACGGCAAGACCGGCGATCTGAACGAGTACCAGCTGTTCGCGCTCGACGTGGTGGGAACGGATCCGAGCACCGCCATCAATTTCGAACGCACGGTGATGACCGCAGAAGGACCGAAGCCGTTCGGAACCGCGGCCTTCGAAATCGTGACCCGCGTCAAGGAGGCCTACTACAAGGAGCACAACACGCCCCCGGACGTGCAGGCGGCCTGGGAATCGCGAGGCACGCGCCCCAAGCCGGAATACCGCACGCCGCTCCTGCAGTACCGAGCAGTATCCCGACACCAGGCACCACGGCATTTACCGCGCGAAAACGCTGAAGGGCATCTGGGCGACGGCGCCGTTCCTCCACAACGGATCGGTACCCACCCTGTACGATCTGCTGCGGCCCGCCGACGAGCGTCCGGCGACCTTCAAGCTCGGCACGAAGGAATACGATCCCGTGAAGCTTGGCTACATCGCCGACGGCCCGCGGTTTCTCACCGCGCCAGGGATGAAGCCGTTCGTGTACGACACGCGGCATCTCGGCAACTGGAACACCGGACACGAGTGGTGGTTCTATCCGGATCTCGATGACGAGATGCGCTTCGACATCATCGAATTCCTGAAGACGTTCGACGACGTGAACTATCCGGGCGATTACAGGTTCGAGCGGCCGGCCAACCTGCCGGACAACGTGCGGATGAAGAAGCCGCTCCCGATCACGCAGAAGCCCGGCGCGAGATACGTCAGCCGATCTGATCGAGGACCGAGCGGGCGGTAACGAGGTCCGCGGTCCCCAGACCCTCCGTGAACCACTGGTAGATCGGTTCGAGGACGGCGCGCGCTTCTGCGCCGCGCCCGGAGTCCAGCAGGAGCCGCGCCCAGCCGGTCGCCGCTCGAAGCTCGAAGGATCGCGCCTGCTGGCCCCGCGCGTACTCGACGGCCGCCGCAAAGCTCGTTTCCGCGGCGGCCGTGTCGCCTTGCAGCCGCAGCAGCTCCGCCCGCGCGCGATGCAGCTCCGCGATGTAGCCGCCCTCGCCCGCGCGCGCGGCGTAGGCGAACCCCTCGTCGACGGCGCGCAAGCCGTCCTCGATCCGCCCGGCGAAGCGCAGCAGATCCGCGAGCACGCCGAGGAACGCGCTTCGCACGAGGCCGGCGCCGATCGCCTGCTGCATGGCGAGACTGTCGGTGAGCTGATCGATGCCTTCGTCGAGGCGGCCGAGCGCGGCGAGCGCGGCGCCCTGAAACGAGCGGCTCCACTCGCGCTCCTGCGGCAGGCCGTACTCGCGGCAGAGCGCGACGACCTCGTCGCCAATCCGCAACGCTTCGGCGGCTTCGCCGCGGACGAGGTGCACGCCCTGCGTAACCAGCAGCGCGAACACCAGCGTAATCGGCTGGCGCTGCGACCGCGCGAGCTGCAGCGTCTCGCGCGCGCGGGCCTCGGCGCGATCCGGATAGCCGAGGATCCACAGCGGACGACTCGACATCGCGCGCGCGATCATGCCGGGATCGAGGCCGAACATTGCCGTGTAGGCGCGGTGCCGCTCGGGTTCGTGCAGGTCGCGTCCGCGGTCGAGGATGCGGCTCGACCCGACCATGTCCCCTTCGAACTCGAGGCACACGCCAAGCAGGTGATGCGCCGCCATGAGAAACGCGCGATCGCCGGTTCGCTCGGCCTCCGCCATCAGGTCGTCGGCGCGCGGGCGGTACTCCCGAAGGTCTCCCTTGATGCCGTGAAACAGCGTGATCGCCCACAGAACCGGAAACAGCTGCGGCGCGTCGCCGAGCTGGTGGCAGAGCTCGCGGGCGCGGGCGAAGACAGGCTCGATCTCCGGGGTCGCCCAGCCTTTCATCATCCGGATCGCGAGACCGCGGATCATCTGCAGCGCGAGCTCGTGCTGCAGGCGCTCGGGACCGTCCGGAAGGCCGCGCAAGACGGCCAGACCTCGTTCGGCGAGCGACAGCGCTTCGTGAAACGCGAACAGGCCGACCGAGTGTCGCGCGCCCTGCAGGAAGTACTGCGCGCTCGTGCCGAACTCGCGCGCCACTTCGAAGAGCGCGCCCAGACGGCCGGCGATCCCGGTGTGTTCCTCGCGGTAATGGCCGACCAGCGAACGGGCGACGCGGCCGCTCAGCGCGGCGCGGCGCGTCGGCTGCAGAGACGCATAGAGCGCGTTCTGATACAGGACGTGCACGAACTGATACTGCAGCGACAGCGTCAGATCGGGAAACTCGTGCTCCTTGACCCGCTTGACGAAGACGTGAATGTGCTCGAGTGCGTCGAGCCGCTCCTCGACCTCCGCCGGATCCATCTCGATCGCCGCGGCGACGACCGACGAGTCGAACTCGTGTCCCTGCACGCTCGCCGCCACGAGCAGCTTGCGATCGGTCTCGTCCAGGCGCTCGATCTTTCTCGCAATCATGCTGCGGATCGACGCCGGCAGCTCCCTGAACGCCTCCGCCTCGCTCCGCGCCAGCACCCAGACGTCATCCCGTTCGACGATGCTGCCGGAGTCGCGCAGGTAGCGGACGACATCCGCCATGAAGAGCGGACTGCCTTCCGTCTTCGCGTGAATCAGCTCGGCGAGCGAGCCGGGGAAGCGGTTCTGCGGAAACATCAGCGACAGGTAGCGCTCGACGTCGCGGCGCTCGAGAAACCCGAGCGAAATCTCGTCGAGCGCGCCATGCGCGCGCAGCTCGTCGCGGATGGCGAGGAACGGATGCTGCGCCAGCGTCATGTCGGCGGGGCGGTAGGTCGAGACGATCAGCAGGCGCATCTGGTCGAACCGGCCGGCCAGATAGTTCAGCATGTCGACGGTCGAAACATCCGCCCAGTGCAGGTCGTCGAGGAAGAGCACGAACGGACGCTGCCGTGACGCCTCCTGCAGCAGCGTGCCGAGCTCGCGCTTCATCCGCTCCTGCGAGACCGCCGGCGCTTCTTCCCGCACCCGCGCGAGCGAATCCTGGCTGGCCGCGGCGTGCGCGACCTGGACGTACCAGGTTGGCGCGACGCTCTTGATCAGCGTGTGCATCGAGCTCCACGACGACCGGTGCAGCAGGTTGTCGAGCGCCTCGAGGACGGGGAGATACGCCTCGGCGCCGGCGAGCCGCTCGGAGCAGCGGCCGCGAACCACGAACGGCCGCTCCGGCAGCACCGAGAGCTCCGCGAGAAAATCCTCGATCAGGATCGTCTTTCCAATCCCGGGCTCGCCAAGCACGGTCAGAATCCGCCCGTGGCCGTCGCGGACCTGATCGTAAACACGCCGCATGTGCTCGCGCTCGGGCTCGCGGCCCACGGTGCGGCGCTCCTGGACCGTCGGCCCTCGCTCGAACGGGGTGGTTCGGACTTCGCCCGCCGCCAGCGCGCCGAGCTCCTCTTCCACGTCGGCCGCCGTCGGCCGGAGGTCGGGATCCTTGGCGAGCATCCGGTGCACGAGGTTCTCGAGCGCCGATGGCACCGACGGGTTCACCCGGCTCAGGCTGACCGGCTCCTCCAGAAGAATCGCCGTCAACACCGCCGGCATCGTCGGGGCGACGAACGGCCGGCGGCCCGCGGCCATTTCGTACAAGGTGATGCCGAGCGCGAAGACGTCGGCCGGCGCACCCGCCGGGGCGCCGCGGGCGTGCTCGGGAGACATGTAGCCCATCGTGCCGAGAAGAATGCCGGGACTCGTCTCAGCGGCGCCGTGAGTTGTCGCGGTTGCGGTTTCCACCTCCGGCAGCCGGGCGAGACCGAAGTCCAGCACCTTGGCGTATCCGTCGGACCGGACCATCACGTTCTCGGGTTTGATGTCGCGGTGAACGATCCCCGCCGCGTGAGCGGCGGCAAGCGCGCGCGCAACCTGGCGGCCGATGTCCAGGATCGCGGCGACCGCAAGGTCACCGGTTATCTTCGCGCGCAGCGTCACGCCGGCGATGAACTCCTGGACGATGTAGTGGCGTCCCTCGGGCGTCTCGCCGATGTCGTGCACGACGACGATGTTCGGGTGGTTGAGCGCCGAGGCGGCGCGGGCTTCCCGGAGGAAGCGATGGACCGCCAGGCCCTTGGCGTCGCGCATCAACTTGATTGCGACGGGACGCTGAAGCCGCGTGTCGAAGGCGCGGAACACTTCTCCCATGCCGCCGCGGCCGATCAGTTCTTCCAGGCGATAGTGCTGGATTGTCGTGAGGGACATTGAGTGCCCGGGAGGGCCCGGGCTGCAGTCTTCGTCAGTTTGTGAGGCTCAACGCATTATAATCACTGAATCCAAGGAGATTAGTGGGGACTCTCGTTCGCGTCGGCGCGAACATCGCGGCCATCGCTTCGGTGCTGACCGGAAAAGCGATGATCGCCATGGGCCTGCGCCAGGCGCCGGAAGGCTGGCGGCGCACGGTCGGCGTGCTGCTGAGATCGGAATCGACGCGCTTTGCGCTGTCGGCATTCGGACTTCTGGTGCCGGAGGCCGCCGCGCTGAACGACGCCGCGCTCGACGCGAGAACGGCGCGCGGACTGCTGGCGTTCCTGGCGCAGGAGCCCGACGCGCACTTCGCGCTCGAGTGGCTCAAGCCCGTCACGATCAGACGGCGAATCGACTCCGTCGATATCGTCGTGCTCGACTTTGCTCCTGACGGGAGGCTCGAGGCCATCCATCCGTATCTGGCGGCTGGCGGACGCTCGGCTCCCGCGGACGAGGTGCGGGCCCAGGTGCACACCGCGATCGTCGCCGCATACAACCACACCTCCCGGCTTCCCGAGATAGAACGTCCGCGCCGGCTGCTCGATGCGGTGCGCGGCGCGATCCCAGCGAATGGAGCGCTTCCGAACGAGGCCGACGGCTATGCGCGCCGGCTGCTCTCGGCCTGCTCGCTCTCGTTCGAACAGCGCGATCTGTCGGACCCGGTTCAGCGATTCGCCCCGCCTGCGTTTGCCAGCCGTCGCACGCTCGGCTTCGGATACCTGTCATGGGTCGCACGCACGAACCCGAGCCGGGGGTCTGTCGATCTCTGGGCGAGCGCGCACCACGTGGGACTCGACGGTGTGCCGCTGCAGGATCTGCTCGAGCGCCTGGAGCGTGCCTGGGGCACGGCTGAAACCGTGGCATTTCCGGCCGCCGCGGATGGCGCTCCGTTCGTCGGGCCGCAGGCCTGCCATGCGCCAGGCGAACGGGCCGTCGATCAGCTGATCACGTTCGTGGATCTGTCGCCGTTGTTCTCGCTGCGCCGTACGCTCAACACGCGCTATTCGCGCGACATCGGCGGAGAGGTGACGGTGGGAACGCTGATCGCGTGGCTGCTCGCTCAGGAGCCCGAGTTCAACGGCGTGCGCATCGCGTCGACGGTTGATGTCGCCGCGTCCGGCGGCTACGAGCGAGACGTCGACGTCGTGTCCTTGCGGCCGGCCGACTACGCCAGAGGCGATGGCCCCTGGGTCGGGTTCACGGAGTACGCGCGCGAATTCAACCGGCAGGTTGCCGCCGCACGGACGCGCACGAGCCCGGTGCGCGTGGGGATGCAGACCGCGGGGCTTCTGCCTGCCTGGGCGCATGCGGCGGCCGTGCGCGCCAACCCGGCAGCGCTCGACGAGACGTTCGGCACGTTGTGCGTGACGATCGTGCGCGAGGCACGCGTGTTCATCGCGCCGATGACCGATCTCGGCCTCGGCCACGGGTTCTTTGCGATCGGCAGCGGCAACCTGCCTTCGTCCTCAGGCGGCCGCGTCACGGCGGTTTCGGTCAAAGGCGACGCGGGGCGCATCGCGCACTACCCGGCGATTCTGCGGCGGCTGCTCGAACGCTGCGCCGCGCTGAACGCCCAGGCCTCCTGACTCACCGCCGCGCCGGATCGTGCGCGGCGAAGCTTCCGGCGCTCTTCGGATCTCCCTGACCCGTGTAGCGCGCGAGGAGCGGATACGGATAGATCGGACGCGATCGCTCGACCGCCCCGTTGGCGAGGCGGCTGGCGATCATGACGTCGGGGGCCTGGCCCTTCTCGACCCAGTTCTCGAGCAGGGTGAGCGCGTCGAACTCGGTGAAGCCGGGTCCGCCCGCGCAGTGATGAACACCAGGCACGAGAAACAGCCGGAAGAAGTCCTGCGTCTGCGCCCGCCCGCCCATCAGCTTCTCGACGCCTTCGTAGTACGCGATTGACGAGGTCGCGGTAATCGCGGCGTCGGACAGGCCGTGCCACATCAGCAGCTTGCCGCCGCGCTGCTTGAACGCGCGGAGATCGAACGACGTCGCGTCGTACAACGTGCGCGCACGCGCCAGCGTCTGCGGACCCTTGTCGAAGTCGAACGTCAACGGATCGACGCCGCTCCGCACGGCCGGATCCGCCATGAAGCGCATGAACTGATCGTGAATCGTGTAGTTCGCGGGGGGGTGATCGCCGTCGCGTCCGTAGTGCCAGAACCCCCATTCGGTCGCGGTGCCGGGAATGTCGGTGGTCTTGTAGACCACCTGCCCCTTCGAGTCGACCACCGGCCTCATCATCTTCTTGACGGCATCCACCTGCCGCTCGGTCAGGCAGCCGGCCGGCGGCCGGCCGCGGGGCACGCGATCATCTCGGGCTTCCAGTCGCATGATGCCGGATCGGAAACGACCCCCTCGTCCACGCCGGCTTGCGCGCCGCAGCGTTGCAGGATGGAGGCGTTCACGGCTTTCGCGACCTCACCGTTCAGGACGGAACCCTTGCCATCCCCCTTGACAGCTTGCGCCCACCACGCCGCGGCAATCGTGCGGCCCACCAGGTCGTACACCGGGGCGCTCGGCAGCAGGCCGTCGTAGTCGTCCGGGAAGCGTTGCGCCTCCATCAGGACGCCGTGGCCGCCCTTGGAGCATCCGGACATGTAGGACTTCGCAATCGGCCGGCCGTAGAACGCGGTCGTGATCGCCTTGCCGGCAACCGTGATGACGTGGTTGTGCCGCCAGGCGAAGTCTTCCTGCAGGTTCGGGCTGTTGGCCGCCCACACGCCGTCGAATCCCACCGGACTGTCGTGCCCGCCGTTGCCGGTGATCGAGGCGTATCCGCGCGCCAGCGTGAAGTTGCACGAATTGCCGCTGACGGCGCCGCAGAACCCGGCGCACGGGGTCAGGTGAAAGCGCTGGTTCCAGTACTGCGCCGGCGGCAGGCGAAGCTCGAACTTGTTCTGCGGCGCGACATAGCCGAGCACCTGGCAGTACCTGCTTGATCGGGCTGGCGGCCAGCAGCACGGCGGACGACGTTGGCGGCGCGTTGGCGGGCGCGGGCGGCACATCGACGAGCCGGGCCGATATGACGCGCGCCGGCGCCCCCGGAAGGTTGCCAAAATCCGTGGCGAGCAGGGCCGCACATTGCTCGGCATCGGCGCCGCGTGTCGCAGCGGTCTGCTCGGGCGTGACGACCGCTCGCGGCCGTCCGATCGCGAGCGAGAGGGTCAGCATCAGGGCGGCGGTGAGGATGGTGCGCTGCATGCGCCGGATGGTAGCGCCGCGCGGCGGCGAATGCGAGCGCGTTCGTCGGGCCGCTTATCGGCGCTCGCGCGGCAACCGGAAGGCGGCCATCTCTTCGCCGTTTCGCACGAGCACGACGTCGCCGACGATCACGGGATGATTCCAGGTCTTGCTTTCGATCGCCGGGACACGCGCGAGCTCGGTGAACTTCTCCGGCGTCGCGCTGACGAGCGCCATCTCGCCGTCCTCCGACAGGACGAAGAGCACGTCCTGATCGGCCAGCAGGATCAGCTGACCGTGGCCGTAGCGTCCGCCTTTCCACGTGCGCTCGCCGGTCTGCAGATCGATGCACGACAGGATGCTGTTGTCGAAGCCGTAGACGTGGCCGTCGTGGACGACGAAGTCGTTGAAGTACGGCTTCAGACCGAGGGACGTCCAGCGCTCCTGAACGGTCCATCCTGACTCACCGCGGGTGACGGACAGGTACTTCATCCCCTGTCCTCCCATCGCATCGGACGTGGTGATCAGCACGCCGCCGTCCGGCGTCAGCGCCGGTTGCACGATGCTGGCCGACGGCACCCAGGTGTGTTCCCACAGCAGCGTGCCGTCTGACGGCGAAACGCTGATGGTGCGCGCGCCGCGCTGCAGCAGGACTTGCGGAACGCCTTCGAGCACTGCCGGATGCGGCGAGCTGTAGCCCCCCCCGCCGCTCTGGCCGAGCCATCGCCGCTTGCCGGTCGCGGCGTCGTAGGCGACCAGTTGACCCGCCGTGGCGACGATCACGAGATCGCCCATCACCGCTGGCGAGCTGGTGAAGCCCCACTCGGGGATCTGCTTTCCCGTGTCCGTCGCGGCGTTGCGCGACCAGACGACGGCGCCGGTGCGCGCGTCGAGCGCGTTGACGATTCCCGTCGCTCCCATCGTGTAGACACGGCCGCCGTGCAGCGTCGGCGTCGCCCGCGGACCAGGGCCCGCGTTCGATTCCCAGAACCTCACCGAATCGCGATGTAACCACACCGGCTCGCCGGTGCTCAGCCGGTAGCACGTCACCAGCTCGTCGTCGCCGCGTTGTTCCTGCGTGTAGATCAAATCGCCGGCGACGGCGAACGATGACCACGCTGGTCCGATCGGCCAGCGCCAGATCTCGACGGGTGCCGACGCGGCCCAATCGGTGGAAATGCGCAGACCGCGAATCACGCTGTCGCGATGCGCCCCGCGGAATCCCGGCCACTCCGCGCCGGTATCAACCCTGGCGTCCGCGTTGATCTTCGCTGATGCCGCCGCGTCGGGCTTGCTCGCGGTCTTGTCCTCCACGCCCTTCGATGTTTCTGGCGGCGCTGGCGCTGCAGGCGCCGCGGCCGATGGCGCTGGTGTGGCGTTGACCGGTTCGGCCGGCGCCTGCGCGAGCAGACGCTCTTCAGGCGTGCTCGTCCAGCGCCAGTGCAGGTCGGCTACGCCTTCCCCACTGATGCCGCCGGTCCGGAGCGACGAGATCACCGCACAGGCGATCAGAATCGCGCCCAACATGGCCATGCTGCGCCGCGCTGACGACAGGCCGCGGCTCGCCGCCGCGCCGAACGCCAGGGCAAGGCCGAGCAGCGGCGTGACGTAGAGGGGATACATCGCCCCCATGTGCCCGGTCGCGACCGAGCGGTCGATCACGAAGGACGTCAGCACGGCGGCGGCGATCATCATCAGGATGACGCCGATGCGCTCGCGCCAGGGGGCGCGGCTGAACAGCAGCCACCACGCGACCACGACGAGGCCCGCCAGCGCGCCGCCCAGCACGCCGAGTATCCCCGTCCCGAATCCGAAGATCACGGCGTCAGGCGCAACGGACGGCAGCACAAATCTGATGAAGACGATGAATGCCGCGACGAGGAGGCCGGGCCAGAGGCGAAGCGGTTTCCGGCGGGCGAGCTCGTCGACAGACGCAGTGGTCATTTCCGGCGCTCCAAGAGGGTCGTAGACAGTCTACGGCTTAGACGTAGACTGTCTACGACTGGTTCCGTTCAGCGCATCTCCACCCAGTCCGGACTCCATGGAATGAAGCTGTCCAGCGGTCGGCTCCAGAGCGCGAAGCCGTATTTCGACGCGTCAGAAAACCGGGACGATGCATACCGGATAGCGTCTGCAGACTCGTCGCCGACCGTGAACCGGCCAAACACCGCCTTGCGGATGTCGTTGTACTCGGACTGTCCGCCGTTCCATCGCAGGCGGTTCCAGGTCAGCGTTCCTGTCTGCAGCCAGATCCAGCCATCGGCGTCCGACTTGCCGAGATCGGCGCGACCGTCTCCGTCGAAGTCCGCGATCACCAGCAGCGGCTTGTCGCTGTCGAACACCGGCTTGCGATGGTCACGCGTCACGACGTTCGTTGCGGGATTCCAGAGATTCCATGTGTTGCTCGCAATCCAGAACACATCGTCCACCCCATCGTTCGTGAAATCGGCGACGCGAAGATCGGCGGCCCTGACCCACTCGTCACGCTGAAGCAGCCAGGCACCGTTGCCGTTCGCGGCGATCGACCAGGTCGAACCGTTCGCTCGAAGCGCATCGGTGTCCCCGTCTTTGTCGAAGTCGCCGAACACGCAATCGGACAACCGTGTGCCGTCGCTGCGCCACAAAACGCTGGCGCCCGTTCCGCCGGACGAGACGTACCAGCCGCTGCCGGCGCTGTAGAGCACGTCGGTGCGCGCGTCCCCCGTGAAATTGCCAAACCGGAGACGCTGGACTTGCAAGGTCGAAGCACGGAGGAAGCGCCACTCCGTCACTCCAGCGCTCGAGTACCACCACGCGGTGCCATTGGCCAGAAACAGGTCGTCAATGCCGTCGGCGTCGAAGTCGCCGACGGCCAGCTCGTTGATCAAGTCCGTGTTGTAGCGGTTCGGATCGCCGTCCAGGTTGCAAAGCTCCCACGAGTACGTCGGTCCAGTCGGGCCATACACGAGACACTGCAGACCCGGATCCTTCAGCCGCACCGCTTCGTTGGCATTGTCATGGACGACGACGTTGTTGATGAAGTACGCGCCGATCGTCGGCTTGCCGCGCAGCATGAACGCAGGACGCGTCTGCGTCAGGTAATACCCCTGCTCGCCGCGAATGGTGTTCCAAATGATTTCGAAGTATTCGCCGGCCTCGCCGCCGTAGCCGTCTTCGCTGCCATGGACGTCGAAGTGCTGGTTCCAGTAGCAGAAGCCGCCTGGGCAGACGGTGAAGCCGCCTTCGAGCACGTAGTTATAACGGGCAACGTAGCCGATTACGCCCCACCCGGAGTCGGTGGTCCCGCTTGCGGCCACAGCGTGGCGGTTCTTGTTGAACAGGTTCCCCTCGATCGTCACACACCCGCTTCCTGCGGCGACGCCATAACCCTTCTCCTCAATCGCATTGCGGTTGAAGTAGTTGCGGGTGATGCGCACGACCGGCGCCATGTCACGGCAGGACCGCAGTGAAGGATCCCGCGCAACGACGACCGCCATGCTCCAGAACTCGAAGACGTTGTTGTCGATCGAAACATTCAGACTGGGGTCACCGATGATCGCGAAAGCCTTGATGCTCGCGGCCTGCGGGCTGCGATCGTCGGTCGTCATCGGCCCTCGAAAGCGCAGGCCTTCGACGCGTATCGGGGTCCCGCAACAAAAAACAGCGGACCGTCGGCGTCCCGGCCCGTCGCGGTGATGAGCGCGCCAGGATCGAGCCCGCCACGCGTGCCTTTGAGTGTTACGCACGGGCCGATGGTGAGGAAGCGCGTCCGTCCCATCTCCACCGTTATGGTCGATGGGATCTGGATTGTGCCCTGGAACCCTTCCCCGAGCAGTGCCTTCAACTGGTCGGCTGGTGACCTTCCCAACTTATCGTCTGCGGGGCGGGTCAGCGTGCGAACATCCGCAGGACACAAGCGGCTTTGAGCCGAGAGCTTTGATGTGAAGCCGTGTCCCGATACCAGGACCAGCACGCTTCCAAGAACGATCGACGACGAGAATCGGCGGCACATATTGGTGTCTCCTGAATGGGCCCGGTTGCGATCCGTGCTGTCTGGATCTACCGGCGTCAGGAAAATGTGTGACAGGGAATGACTAGCGGGACAGGAGCTCGCGGCGCCACAGATCGATTTCGAGGCGCCTGTGCCACGGCAAGGACGGCGTCGCCGGCGTCGCTTCGAATTGCGCGCGCGTCCCGGCAGCAGCGCCCGAACGTCCAAGCGCCTTCTGCGCCAGCGCAAGGGCGAGCACCTTCTCTTCGCGCAGGTCGAAGGTGCGGCCGTTTCGCCTCAGCAATTCGCTCAGGATGGCTTCCGCTCGATCGGGCTGGCTTGCGCGAATGAGAGCCGCGGCGTGGACCATCACGAAGCGTTCGCTGTCCGGTTCGATATCGGCGGCGATTCGAGCCAGCGCGACGACCTGAGTCTGCCGCGCCGTGTCCGCCATGTCGGTAAGAACACAGATGCTGGCGAGCCAGTGCGCCCGATCCGGATTGCGGGTCGCGCCGACCGTCCGCAATGCTTCAGTGCAACCCGTCGCGATCGCCTGACGATCGCCTGCGGCAAAGCGTGCCAGCGCGGCATAGTAATGCAGCTCGGTCCAATCCGGCCGTCGCGCGAGCGCGGCATTGAACGCGGCCTCGGCCTCGCGCCAGCGTCCGAGCTCTGCCAGTGCATGCCCCGATGCCGTGTGGGTTTCCCAGACGGCGTCCGGTTCCGCGGCCAGCGTCGCCAGCAGGCTCGCGGCCGCGGCCCAGTCACGCTGCAGCGTGTGGAGCCCAGCCAGCATCCGGCGCCACGCCGAGTCGTCGGCCGCAGCCGACTGGATGACGTCGCGATCGCGCGCGAGTTCCAGGACTCTGTGTACTGGAAGCGCCACGAGCTGACCGCCTTCGATGGTGTGGCCTGAAAGCAGCTGCGACGCCCGTTGCAGCGAATCGGTTGAGCGTGGGTCAGGCCGGAGCTGCCAGGTCAACGCGTCGCGGCCGCTGAACGCGACCCGCGATCCATCGGGTGCGAACGACACCGCCATCGCCAGCTGCGGCAATTCGCGCACAGCGGTCACCGGTTCACCGCTGCCCAACGACCATACCTGGGCGCGGCGTTGCCAGCTCGCGCCAGCCACCCAACGGCCATCGGCGCTCACTTCAGCCGCTTCCACCAGGCCAGGCAGTCGCATGGGCTGGTAGCGCGGCTCCAGCGACCCGTCACCATTGAGGACATGAATGGCGCCACTGGCAGTAGGCAGGACAAGACGGCTCCCGTCGAGTGCCTGGTGAACGTCCACTACCTGCGGAATTGCCGCTGACGTCCTGGGTGACGTCTCGTCGAGCGCGCGCCGCTCGATCCTATCGCTCGTGGCGATCACCACTTGCGAGTTGGACACGAATGCCGCGGCACCGTAAGGCGTCCACTTCGCGTGAGCGACCGGCGCTCCGTCGCGGGCGGTCCAGACCTCGACCCGCGGCCCCGAGCCGGACACCGTGACGAGTCGTTGGCCGTCGGGACTGAACGATCCCCTGTACGTTCCCGGCGAAGGCAAGGAGGCGATTCGCTGACCATCAGGAACCGACCACAGGGTCGCCGACGCATTCGGCTCACGCAGACCGAAGGTGACCAGGCGCGTATCGTCAGGACCAAAGAGCACCGTCCTCAGCCCGCCGGAAAAATGACGCAGCTCGGGCACGACGGGTTCCCCCGTGGCGGCATCCCAGAGCCTTGCCGTTCCGTTGTCCGATGTCGTGGCAACGAGGCGGCCGTCGTGACTGAAGGCAATCCCGCGGACGTTTCCCCCATGCCGGAGCGGTGGCAGCATCGTTTCGTACGTGGCGGCATCGATGATCGCCCCGTGCCCGAACCTGATCGCTTCTGTCGATCCGCTGGCCAGCGCGAGGCGCCGCCCGTCCGGACTGAATGCAACGTCGTAGGTAAAGTTGCGGAGAACGCGCGGCGCCACTGCAGCTGGACTCAGATCCCACACTCGAATCAGGCCGTCCGCGGTGACACAGAGCAAATAGCGGCTCTCGGGAAGAAACCCCAGCGATATGACAGCGGCCGGATGCGGCAAGCTCGTGCCGAGGGGGCCAGCGCTGGTGAACCACACGCGCGCGGTGCCGTCAGCATATCCGGCGGCCGCAAACAGTCCGTCGTCTGACGTGTCAACCGCGCCGCAATTTGTGGATCCGCCGAGGCGCGCGGGTGGGCCGCTCGCGCCGACGGAAATGCGCGCGGCGCCTTCAGCTCCGCACAGAAACGCGGTCGTCCGATTGGCCGACAGCTTGGCGGCTCCAATGCCGCTCGGCAACATCCCGCTCGGTTCCGAGAGCGGCGCTGCGGTATGCAGGTTCCAGAGCTGCAGCGCACCAGTGATGGCGATCGTGGCGAGACGGTCCGCATCCAGCGGTATGGCGTTCACGACTGCCGCGCGGTGAGGCAGCCGGGCGAGCGTGCGGCCACTGGCAACTTCCACAAGCTGCAAGGGGCCGGCTATGTCCGAAACCGCTACGATGCGTCCTCCATCGAGGAATTCGGCAGCCGTCGCCGCGCCGTCGAGTCGAATCGCCATGAGAGGCCGGCCTGAGGCGCGGTCCCAGACGCGGACGTTGCCGGCGCGGTCGGCGCCGAGTACCAGCGCAGCGTCGGCCGAGACGCGCAGCAGATGAACCGCCGGCATCGATGCGATCGCCGCAGGCGCCCCGGTGCGCATGTCCCAACCGCGAATCGTCCCCTTTTCGTCAGCCGAGACGACTGTCGTTCCTGCGATCTGAAGCTCGACGACTCCGGCATCGTGCGTGAGAAACGGACCCACAACGTCGCCGTTCGACGCATTCCACACCCTGACCGTGCCACGCTGATCCCATGTCGCCAGCCAGGCGCGATTCGATGACAGCGTGGCGCCGACTACTCCTTCGTGGTACCAGACGCGAACCGGATAAGGTCTTCCATCGAGAACGTGCCGAATCCGAATCCGGTGCAGTTCTTCCGCCTGCCTGCCTCCTTCCTCGAGCTGCAGCGCCCGCACGAGCCACGGAAGTGCTTTGAGATCGTCGCCAGCCGCGGCGAGCTGCAGCCCGGTGCTGACGTTGAGCATCTTGAGATGCTCGCGGTTGTCGCGGCGGGCCCGTTCCGCGGTGATCCACATGAACGTGCTGACGACCGCAGCGACGATCAACGCGAGACCTGCCACCGTCGCGGCGATGGCCGTCCGCTTATGCTTTCGAGCCAGTTTCACGAGCCGGTAGCGAAGGTCCGGTGGGGCGGCGGCCACCGGCTCACTGGCGAGATGGTGCCGGATGTCGGCCCCGAGCTCGGAGACGGAACCGTAGCGCCGGGCGGGTTCTTTCTCGAGCGCGCGCGCGGTGATCCATTCGAGGTCGCCCCGCAGCCGCCGCAGCAGGGTTCCGGGCTCGGTCAGCCGGCGAGCGGCAATCTCGCCAATGGCCACGTCGCCCTGACTCGTGATGCGTGACGTCAGACGCGGCGGTTCCTCCTCCCGAATCACGCGCAGCATCTCGAAAGCGGCCTTGCGCCGCAGGGTTCGCGCATCGAACGGCAGCGCGCCTGCGAGCAGCTCGTAGAGAACCACGCCGAGTGAGTAGATGTCCGTCCGCGTGTCCACGCCGCTTGACGACAGTCCCGCCTGCTCCGGGCTCATGTTACTCCGGCGTCCCCAGGAGCACGCCAAACTGTGTCTCTGCCGTGTCGGCCGTCATCGACCGCTCGAGCACTTTTGCGACACCGAAGTCGATGACTTTCACCAGCGGGCGTGCGTCCACTTCCGCCACGAGAATGTTCGTGGGCTTCAGGTCACGGTGAACCAACCCTTTCTGATGCGCATGCTCAACCGCCTGACATACCTGGAGAAAGAGATCGAGACGCGAGGCTATCGTCAGTCTGGACTGATCGGCGAATGCCGTGATCGGCGGTCCTTCCACGTACTCCATCACGAAGTACGGCCGGCCGTCGTCGGCCACCCCGGCATCCAGCACGGTGGCAATGTTGGGATGGTTGAGGATCGCGAGCGCCTGACGCTCCGAGTCGAATCGCGCGAGGATCTCCTTCGAGTCGTAGCCGCGCTCGAGGATCTTGAGCGCGACGATCCGGCGTACGGGCCGGTGCTGCTGCGCGCGCCACACCACGCCCATGCCGCCCTCGCCCACCCGCTCGAGGAGTTCGTAGGCGCCCAGGAAGTGTCCGCTCGCGTCGATCGGGCTGTCGGTCGACTGGCTGAGCGCCAGCTGCAGCAGGCAGCGAGGACACACCCCTCCGAGAGGACCGTTGAGCGGCATCCCGCAACGCGGACAGGCCATGAAGGAAGACGTCATTGGCATGGGACTACAGAGTCCGCGCCGAATTGTGACGAGCCTCAGCCGGAGAGCACCTTGAGCAGGTGCCGAAGCTCACTTTCAACCTGTTCGCTGTCGCTGATCGTGTCCTGTACTTCGGCGCGAAGCGCCTCGCCAAATCTGTGGCGAAGGCGATGCAGCGCCGCGCGGGAGGCGGCGTCGCTCACCTGGTCGATATCGGTGTCCACGGGTCGCGAATCCACCGGCGCGTCGGAGGTCAAGAACGACCGAAGCGCATCGAAGACCTTCTCCTGTCCCCTGGAGGCGTAGCTCGCCCTCAGTCTCTCGAGAGCGCGCTCGACCACGTTCAGCGCCCAGTGGCGCTCGAAAACTGCTTCCGGCGAGGAGTTCGCATCTGCCGCCAATTCCTTCAGCGGGCGATCCGCCTCGATTGCGTCGATTGATTCGTGGGGTATCCGCGCGCCCCGCCGGAGCGTGAGGTCGCGTTCGCGCGCATTGGTGAGAAAGTTGCGGGCACACGTGACGAGATACGCGCGGAACCGTCCTCGCGAGGCGTCGGCCTTCTGCAAGCTCTGATGTTCGAGAAGGTGTACGAAGAACGCCTGAGTCAGGTCGGCCGCGTTGTCGGGATCGAATCCCTGACACCGGACATAAACGTAGACGGGGCGCCAGTATGCCTCGCAGAGCTGCGCCAGCGCCTGCTGAGCGGGCTCCCCGTCGCCGCTGGTGGCAACGATGAGGCTCCAGCGCGTGGTCTGGAAGAGATCGGCCATCGGCGCCCCGTCGCGATTGTAGAACTCCTGAACAGAGAACGCACGAGAGACACGGCCGGATGCTCTACCTGAACACGCGCACGTAGTCGATGAGGAACCGCGCGGGAAATGCGGAATCGTCGATGCCCTGCCGGCCGCCCCAGGTGCCGCCGATCGCGAGATTGAGAATCAGGGTACTGCGGCCGATCGAACGGCCAGACCGCCGCGTCGCCGGACTCTTTGTCGAAGCTGAAATACCGCTGCCCGTCGACCGACATGCTGATCTGCTGCGGCGTCCACAGCGCCTCGTAGACGTGAAACTCATCGTCCGCGCCAGGCACGCTGACGTTGTTGCCCTTGTTGGTGCCCTGCACGTGGTTGTAGGCGCGGGTGTGGATGTTGGCGTGGATGCGGCCGGGATCGAAGCCGACGTGCTCCATGATGTCGATCTCGCCGCACGCGGGCCATCCGACGTCGCGGATGCTGGTGCCGAGCGTCCAGACTGCCGGCCAGGTGCCGCGCCCTTTCGGCAGCTTCGCGCGGACCTCGATGCGGCCGTAGGTCCAGCTCGCGCGGCTGGTCAGGCTCGCCGACGTGTATCCGGCGCCCTCGTACGGCTCCTTGCGCGCTTCGATGATCAGCACGCCGTTCTCGATGCGCGCATTGTCCGTGCGCTGCCGCGTGTAGTACTGCTGCTCCTTGTTGCGGATCAATCCGACTTCCTGGTTCCACCGCGAGGCATCCGGCAGCCCGTCACGATCGAATTCGTCGTTCCAGACGAGCGTGGTGCCTGGCTGCGCGGGCGCGGCTGCTGATTGCCCCGGCACCTCCGAGGCGGCAACCGGTCCGCGGCAGGCTGCGGGCATCACCAGCGCACAGAGCCCACAGACGATCGCGGTGGGGAGGTGCATCGCGTCCGATTCTACGTGAGACCTCACATCAGTGCACTGGGCCGTGCGATCAGCGGAACGCCCCGGAGCGCCTGCGTCAACAGCATCACGTAGAGTCCCGCATAGCCTGCGGCAGCCATGAGCACGAGGCGCTCGCGCAGCCTGCCGCGAACCCGCATACGGCCGAGCCACAGCGCGACGAGCAGCAGGACCTGCAGCGCGTGCAGCCCGACGAAGTGCGGCACGCGCAGGTCGCCATGCTCGGTGCTCCACCCGGTGCCGGCCAGGCCCGGTCCGCCGTCCGGAGCACCCACCGTGTGGGCTCCGGCGATCGTCATGCGCTCGCCGGCGCGCGCCGCCTCGAGCTGCGCCGCCGTCGGCCGCGTCATGAATCCGCCGGTCAGCGCGCCGACGATAGTGATGATCATGCCGAAGCGCAGCGCCCACCCGACCGCCATGTCCTGGAAGCGATGGCGCCAGAGGGCGACCGCCACGGCGATCGTCGCGAACGTCTGGATGAAGATCGCGGACCCCATGATCGTGAACAGTACCGGCGTCGACAACCGTTCCGACATTGAAATGGCTGGTCGTCCCGCGCCACGCCTGGCCGCCGATGATCGCGATCTCAATCACCATCGTCACGGCCGTCAGCCAACCAACCACGCGCCGGGTGCGAACCCACTCCGGGAGGAGCGTGAAGATCCAGGCCAGCGTGATCGTGTAGATGGTGATCGACACCGCGAACTTCGCCGGCTTGAGCCACGCCGGCGCGCCGGTAATGATTCTCGGATCCACCGCGAGGCCGACCAGGGCGACAGCGAGGACGATCTGCATCAGCGCGGCGGTAGCGATGAGCTCGGGGCTTGTCTGCCACATACGTTTCAACACGGCTATCACTTCCTCACCCGCATGTAATCAACGTCAACATCAGCCTATAAGCCGGCCGGCGGGTTGACCGCCGGTAGTACGCGGCGTATAGTACGTGACGTACTATAGGTGCCGGCGGGCACCGGGAGGCAACCATGGCGCCGCGAATCCTGCTCTACTGTCTGATCGGCGGGCTCCCGTTCACCATCGCCGGGCTCGGCGCCGGCCACGCGGCGTGGTGGTGGCTGGCCGGGATCGCGCTCGCCGCATCGTTCGTCCCGGTCGCCATCTACGGACCGCGCGGGCGGCTGGCCCAGTTCGGCGTCATCGCGCCGGCGCTGTTCACCATCAGCGTGTTCTGCCTGTGGACGGAAACGCTGGTGTTCATGCCGCAGCTGCGAGCGCAATCGGTCAGTATCTTCGTCGGCACCACCGTCATGTACATGATGGTCGCTGCCGCCGTCGCCCTGCTCGCCCCTGCGCTCGGGCTTGCCCGGCCCTCCAATCACGACGCGCCCCATCGTCCTGCGCTTGGCGCCGCCGCGATGGTGGTCGTGTGCGGACTGGCCTATGCGGTGTACTACCTGATCTTCGGCGCCATCACCTACGAGTACTTCACGCGCGGGTTCTATCCGGATGCGCCGCGCCAGGTCGCGGAGCTGGGTGTCTGGTTCTGGCCGCTGCAGATTGGCCGCGGGATCCTGATGACGCTCGGCATCCTGCCAATCGTTTACACGCTGCGGATGCCGCGCGGCCATGCGGCGCTCGCCGTCGGCGCGATCGTCTGGGTGGCCGGCGGCCTGGCGCCGCTCCTCGCCCCCAGCGACCTGATGACCACGGCCCAACGCCTGTTCCACATCGTCGAGATCTTCACGCAGAACGTGTCGCTGGGCGTCACCGTCGTGCTGCTGATGCGCCCCGGCGCTTCCCGCGTGTCCTCTTCGTACTCACGTATCGGTGCGCGCCCGTAACGAGGTCGCGCAGCGCATCCGGATGCACGCGCGACAGTCGCGCCAGCACACACGGATAGCCGACGTAATGCTCCTTGAGATAGTAGGTGTCGGGGTCTTCCTCGACGAGCGCGTCGCGATCCGGAAAGTCCATCATCACCACGAGCGTGTCCGGCTCGGCGGACTTGTGCGACGCCATGCACACGAACATCCTCCCGCGCACCTTGAGCGCGGGGGAGCCCCACGCGGTCGTCACCTCGACGTCCGGCAACGTGCGGCCGATGGCCTCGACGCGCTTGAACGTGCTCACACGCGGCATTGGCGTCGGCCTGATTGTATGACTTGGGAAATCCGAGGTGGAAGGAGAAGCAGGCCGGCCGACCGCAGCCTGCTTGAAAGGACATCTCCATTATATCAACCGATTGCACCAGACTGTTTCAGCAGGCGCGGTTCCCGCAAACTTAGCAGCGGAGGATTGCAATGCTGGTCGAGATCAACGGTGTGGAGCTGAATTATGAAACGGCAGGCGTCGGAGAGCCGCTGCTGTGGGTTCACGGGTTCATGGGTGCAGGTCCAGACTGGAACTACATTTTCGATGAGGCGCCAGCCGGATTTCAGTTAATCGCCCCGGATCTGCGTGGGCACGGCGCCTCGACGAACCCTTCGGGCGAATTTTCGTTTCGCGACGCCGCTCGCGACGTGCTGGCCCTGCTGCGTCACCTGGGGCTGGACAAGGTCAAGGCGATCGGCCTCAGTGGCGGGGGACTCACGCTGCTTCACATGGCCACCGCCGCGCCCGCGTGCATCGAATCGATGGTCATCGTGAGCGCGCCGCCCTACTTTCCTGGCCAGGCGAGGGCGATTCAGCGTCAGGTGTCGGCATCCATGTTTGGCGAGCTCGAGATGGAGGCGATGCGCAAGCGCCACCGACACGGCGACGCCCAGGTACAGGAACTCTTCGCTCATGGCCGCGCAATGGCCGACAGCTACGATGACGTGAACTTTACTCCGCCTTATCTGGCCACGATTACCGCCGAGACGCTGATCGTATTCGGGGACCGCGATCCGCTCTATCCCGTTTCGCTTGCGTTTGACTTGCGTGCGGCGATCCCTCGCTCGCATCTGTGGGTGGTTCCCAATGGCGGGCATGGGCCAGTCTTTGGCAAACGCGCACCGCAATTCGCAGAAACCGCGATGACGTTCTTGCGCGGCGAGTGGAGTGGCGCAGCCTGATCTAGTGCCGCCTCAGCCCCAGCGCGCGAATCCGCTTGTGCAGCGCGGTCCGCTCGGTATCGAGGAGCCGCGCCGCCGCGGCGACGTTCCAGCCGGTCTGGTCGAGCACCTGCCGGATGCGCTCGCGCTCGGCCGAGTCGCGCACCTCCTGTAATCCCGCCGCAGCGCGCGGGACCTGGCCGGATCTGACTTCCAGCGGGATGGCGTCCGCCGTAATCCGATCGCCCGTGCTGAGGATGGCGATCCGCTCCACGACGTTCCGCAGCTCGCGGACGTTGCCGGGCCAGGAGTATTCGTGGAGCAGCGCCACCGCATCCGGATCGATCGGACGCGGCCGGAAGTTGTTGCGGGCGCAGAACTCGGCCAGGAAGTACGGCACCAGCTCGTCGATGTCCTGCTGGCGTTCGCGCAGCGCAGGCACTCGAATCGGCACGCCGCTCAGGCGATAGTACAAGTCTTCCCTGAACCGGCCGGACGACACGAGGTCGTCGAGCCGCCGGTTGGTTGCGGAGATCACTCGTGTGCTGACCTTGATGGTCTGCTCGCCGCCGACGCGCTGCAGCTCGCCGTCCTGCAGCACACGCAGCAGCTTCGCCTGTGACGCCTCGTGCAGGTCGCCGACTTCGTCGAGGAAGATCGTGCCGCCGTCGGCCAGCTCGAACTTGCCGCGGCGCAGCGACGCGGCGCCGGTGAAGGCGCCCTTCTCGTGGCCGAACAGCTCGCTCTCGATCAATTCGGTCGGAATGGCAGCGCAGTTGACCTTGACGAACGGACCCGCGGCAAACGGGCTCTCGCGGTGGATGTGGGCGGCCAGCAGCTCCTTGCCGGTCCCCGACTCTCCGGACAGCAGTACCGCGACGTCGGACTTCGCCACCCGCGTCGCCTGCAGCACGACCTGCTGGAACGACGGCGCCGATCCGATCATCCTCGGCGCCTCTCCCACCATTTCGCGGTAGCGCGCGTTCTCGCGCTGCAGGTCCGCCCACTCGAGCGCATTCTTCACCACCAGCAGCACGCGGTCGCGCCCGAGCGGCTTCTCGAGAAAATCGAACGCGCCGATTTTCGTCGCCTTCACCGCGTCGGCGACGGTCCCGTGCCCCGAAATCATCACGGCCGGCGATCGTTCGTCCGTTTCCCGGATCGAGCGCAGCAGGTCGATCCCGTTGCCATCGGGCAGCCGCACGTCGAGCAGATACATATCGGCGGCCGGCTGCAGTCGCGCCATCGCGAACGCGGCGGCGGAGTCGAACACGCTGACGCGGTAGCCCTCTCCTTCGAGGATCAGACGAAGCGACCGGCCGATGTTCGCCTCGTCGTCGACGATGACGATGTGCCGCTTCCGTGTCATGACGGCAGCCAGACCCTGAACGCGGCGCCGCCGAGCTCGCCGCGAATCGGCGTGACGTCCCCGCCCGACAGGAGCGCATTCTTCTTGGCGATCGAGAGGCCGAGCCCCATGCCGTGCTTCTTGAAGCTGATGGTCGGTTCGAACAGGGTTTCGATCACTTCTTCGGGCAGCCCCGGTCCTGAATCGTGGACTTCGATGATCGCCCGCCCGGCCTCGTCGCGCGTGAAGACCGCCACACTACCGTGCGACCCTGCCGCTTCCGCGGCATTCTGAAGGAGATTGGTGAGAATTCCGTTCACGAGGTCCGGCGCGGCGTACGCGCGGGGACCGTTCCCGGCGAGCCGCAGATCGTATGTCACGCCGGGGTGCACCGGCCGCAGCAGCGCCACGCGTTCGGTGACGACGGCGTTGATGTCGAGAATCTCCGGGTGCACGATCGGCTCGCTCGCGAATTCGGAAAACGCTCGCACGCGTCGCTCGAGCGACTCGATTTCGCTGACGACGATCTGGACCGCCTGGTCCATGAACGCGCGCTCCGACGCGGGGTGCCGTGCCTGCATCTCCTCGACCGTCAAACGGATGGGCGTCAGCGAGTTCTTCAGCTCGTGCGCCGTCTTGCGCGCGAGCGTCTGCCAGCTCGCCATGCGGGTGAGGTGCACGAGGCGGTCGCGGTTCTCCTCGAGTTGATCCGCCATGTGGTTGAACGCGTCCACCGCCCGCTGCACCTCGTCGCGCGCGGCTGCCTCGTGGTGTCGGCCAGCGTCGAGCCGGCGCGACCAGTCTCCGCCGGCGAAATCGGTCAGCGCCGCCGTCAGGTGCTGCATGGGCCGGCTCACCCTGTCGGCAATCACGACGAGCGGCAGCAGCGACACGAGCCAGGCGGCGCCGAGCAGGAGCAGGAGCGTCAGCGTGAACCCGCGCCGGAGATCGCGCGCATCGAAGTCGTCCACCAGGCGTCGCGTGTCTCGAACCTGGTTCGACAGCTGCTCCATGCTGACGCCGCCGAGGTCGCGGCTGTAGCTCTCGACGCCGGGCGGGCGGCCGGGGCCGTCGACGCGGCGCAGGTAGTCGATGTGCTCCCCGCTGCTGCCCGATACGCCGAATCGCTCCGGCTCGCCGCTCTCCCAGAACGACCGGATCGGCTCGGGCCATTCCGACACTTTCGCCGCATCGTAGATCGCCGGCTGGCCGCGGCCCGCGAGCGCGTCCTGCTTCAACGCATCGCGTTCGCGCTGATAGAACCGCTTCGCGGTGATCTCGAGCGTCCGCGAGAGCCGATCGAGCTCGCCCGTCGTCGCGTAGCCGAGGCTGCGCTCGAGGAGCGACGTCGTGATCCAGACCGTCGCGCGCGAGCGGCAGCAGCGTCGAGGCGAGGAAGGCGGCGATCAGGCGGTTGCGGAGGGTCATCGCCGCGAGGACGAGCCGCTCTGTTTCACCGTGAACGGACCGGCCTCGAGGACGTGCGACGCCGGTTCGGTCTTGCGGCGGCGACTCAGTAGATCGATGAGCGCCTGCAGCGTGTAGCCGAGGTCGGCCGAATCCGCTCCAGCGTCTTCGTCGACAAGGCGGTATCGAGCCGAATCCAGAACGGCCGGTCGCGCAAGACGGCGCCGGCAGGGACGGCCAGCTGCTCGATGCACCATGCCTCTGCGGCGGCTTGCATCAGGTGCGAAACGGACTGGGAGCGCGCGTCCACCGAGGTCACGGCGAATCGTTCCTCCCATAGATCGTAGCTCAAGGCGAAGATGCGGCGGACCGTCACCGACGCCGGCTTCCCTGGACCCGCCAGCACCATCGCCGCGAGCTCCACTCTCACGGAGCGCCCGTCCTTCAATCGAAGCAGCGGATCACCTTTGAGGAAGGTGAAGCCGGGCGCGCGAATCCTCAGCGTGTCGCCAACGGGGTCGACGGTCACCGACTGCGCGAACACCGGCGCCGCCGGCCACGCCAGCGAGGCGATCAACACGACCGCGGCTCGCCGCAGCGGTGCTACCACCGGATCCCGATCCCTGAGACGCGCAGGCCCATCGTAAAAACGGCCCGCAGGTTGTCGGTGTTCAGCGGAAAGCCGACGGCCAGGAAGGCAGGGCCCGCGTGCAGGCCGAACCCCGTCGACACACGGACGTGACGCTCGGCCCCGGCGTCCCACACCGAGCCGACGTCGAGGAAGAGCGCAATCCCCGTGTAGCGATACTCGAGCGACGAATACACCACCCGGTCGCCGCCGGCGGGAGCAATGTCGTATTTGTCCCAGCCTCTGAGCGTCGACGTGTCTCCCAGCGTGAATCGCTCGAACAGCGGCGGATGCCCCGTGATGCCGCCGGCCATGCCGGTCGCCTGCACATGGTGCCGCCCGAAGTCGTAGCGGTACCAACCCTCGCCGAAGTAGCGCGTGTAGGCGAGATCGCTTTCGAGCTCGCGGGAGCCGGCGCGGACGCCGAAGCTGCCGCCGGCCCGGTGCGTCGCGTCAGACGTGTCGTCCCATTTCGTGTCGTACTGGATGGACGCGACCACCGCATTGGCCATCCGGGATTCGGTTGCCGGCGCAAGCGGCTCCAGCTCCGAGATGCTGACGCCCGCAGAGAGACTGAGCTCCGGCGTCACGGCGAATTTCACGAGCGGCGTGATCGTCGATCGCGTGTCGTAGATCGCTGGGATGTCCGGCCGAAGCGCGACCGCGTCCAGCGTGGCGCCGCGCCAGTCCTGCTCGAACCAGGTCCACTCCAGGCTGGCGCCGAGGCGCCGCGTGCCCAGCTTCGTCGTTTCGAAGCGCAGACCGTAACCGGAGTACTCCTCGACGAGATCGTCTCGAGTTGTCGATCGCGAATATCGGGGTGAACCTGATCGTCTGGTTGCCCATGTTCAGGCTCAGGAAACTTCCCCATCCCTGATCGGAGTGATAGACGACGTTCGTCTTCAGCGGCTCGAAACGCAGCCAGGGGGGCAGCTCTCTCCTGTGGGCTTCGTAGACGAGGCGTATGCTGCCTGGCTGGCTTCCCCGCCGGATGCGGCGCGAGACGTTGTAGTTGGGCAGGTCGCGTTCGAGCTGCTCCTGAAGCTGACTGGCTTCGGGAGAGTCGAGACGCTTGCCGACGAGTGCGCCGAGCGCGTCGCGGAGGACCTGCGTCAGCTCCTCGTCCCGAACACCGGTGAGGTCCGCGTGTTCGACGACGTAGCGCGAGTTGATGTTGTCATCGCGATCCGGTTGATCCCGGCGGCCCATGACGAAGAACACGCGCGCGCGTCCGTCCGGCTCGAGGACGCTGCGCACGGCGGCGACGTAGCGTGGGCGTTCGGCCTCGAGCCGCGCGGCGAGCTCGTCGAGGCGCTGCTGATTCATCGGCGTGCCGGCGAGCTTGCTGATCTCTTCGCGAAGGCCGGGGCTCAGGCGATCGACGTCGAAGCCGGTCACGTGCGCCGAGGTGATGATGGTGCCTTCCGGCACGGCGGGCTGTCTGATCCGTCGCCGCCTGCGGCGACACCGCGAGCAGGGTGACGAGGAGTCCAAGTGTTCTCATGCCGGCGTCGAGAGCAAGGAGTGAGCCCATAGTGAAGTTTTTTGCGCTCAACAAGATAGCGCAATCCACCCCGTGAACGGCGGTCACACGTGTGCTCGTGCCGGCACAGGTTGCCGCGCTACACTCGTGGCCCTATGCCGAAAGGACGTCTCGAAGCCTTCAGCGACGGGGTGATCGCGATCATCATCACGATCATGGTGCTCGAGTTGAAGGTGCCGCACGGCGCCGATCTCCACGCGATCACGCCGCTCTGGCCGGTGTTTCTGAGCTACGTGCTCAGCTTCGTCATCGTCGGCATCTACTGGAACAACCATCACCACATGCTGCATGCCGTGAAGCACGTGACCGGCGCGGTGCTGTGGAGCAACCTGCACCTGCTGTTCTGGCTGTCGCTGCTGCCGGTCGCCACCGGCTTCATGGGCGAGAACCATTTCGCGCCGCTGCCGGTGGCGCTCTATGGCGTCGACCTGCTGATGTGCGCGGTGGCGTATTTCATCCTCGTCCACTCGCTGCTGGCGTCTCACGGCCGTGACTCAGAGTTCGGGAGACGCGTCGGCGCGGATTGGAAGGGCAAGATCCCGCTGGTCGCGTATGCGGCCGGGATCGCGCTCGCGTTCATCGAGCCCTGGGCCTCTCTCGCGATTTACGCGGGCGTGGCGGCGGCGTGGTTCATCCCGGATCGGCGGTTCGAGCGGTAGCGCGATAGAATCCGCAGGCAATGACGCTCGCGCCCGGCAGCCGGATCGGGCCGTACGAGATTATTGGCGTGCTGGGGCGCGGCGGCATGGGCACGGTCTATCGTGCGCGCGATCCCCGCCTCGAACGCCACGTAGCGCTGAAATTCCTTCATGAGGACACCGGGACGACCGGAACCGGCGAGTGGAATCGCCGCCTGCTCCAGGAAGCGCAGCTCGCTTCGGCGCTGAACCATCCCAACATCTGCCATGTCTACGATGTCGGCGGCCAGGGCGCCGAGTCGTGGATCGCGATGGAGTATGTGGATGGCGACAACCTCCAGTCTCTCAACACCGCTGACGGTCTGCCGCCCGAGACGGTCGTTCACATCGCCGGCCAGATCGCCGAAGGACTCGGTCATGCCCACGCTCACGGTGTGCTCCATCGCGATCTGAAGAGCGCCAATGTCATCCGCGACACCGCGGGCCGCGTGAGGATTCTCGACTTCGGCATCGCGGGAAGGTTGCCCGCGGCAGTGGCGTACGAGGTGACACACACCTCGGCGCTCGCCGACACGCCGGTCATCCAGGGCACGCTTCCCTACCTTGCACCTGAGATTCTTCGGAGCGAACCGCACAGCGCGCAAGCCGATTTGTGGGCGTTGGGCGTGCTGCTCTACGAAATGCTGACCGGCGCCCTGCCGTTCAACGGCAGGAGCCCGTTCGAGCTGGCGGCGGCGATTCTCGAGAGTCCGGTTCCAGCGCTGCCGCCGCGTGTGCCGGCTCCGCTCGCCAGGATCGTGAGCCGCCTGCTCGAGAAGAACCCGGCGGAGCGTTACCGCAGCGCAACGGAAGTCGCCGGAGCGCTCGACGCTCTCCGACGGGCGCCGGAAGTACAACGACCGAAGCGCAGGGCGGTGGGATTCGTTGCCGCTGCGTCGATTGCCGCACTCGCAATCGTCGCCTACGGCGTCTGGCGCGCACGACAATTCGCGCCGCTGCAGCTCTCGGAGCAGCAGCTGCTCTCGACGACGGACACGTCGCATCGCGCGCCTGCCTACGCACCCGATGGGCGGAGGCTTGCGTTTCTGGCGCCGGACAAGGCAGGAGTCACCCAGATCTGGGTGCGGGATCTCTCGCAGGAAGGGAGCATCCAGATCACGTCGGGTCCGGTTGGCGCCGGCCGCCCGCGGTGGTCCCGGGCCAGCGACCGCATCGTCTTTGCTCTCGGTAATCAGGGGATCTGGTCCGTCTCCCCGCTCGGCGGATCCCCGACGCGCATTCTGGACCGCGGCGCGAATCCAAATCTCACGGCGGACGGACAACGCCTGGTGTTCGAGTCGAGAAGTCGATTGTGGACTGCCGCGGCAGACGGCTCGGATGTTCGTGAAGTGGCAGGGACGCCGGGTGTTTACTACAACGTGCCCATGGGGCCGGCGATCTCACCGGACGGGTCACAGATCGTTTTCTTCCGGGCGGGAGCCGGCCCAAACGGCGATCTATGGATCGTTCCCGCGCAGGGAGGTACAGCCCGTCAGCTGACGTTCGATCTGCGAGAAGGCGGGTGGCCGTGCTGGACGCCTGACGGCCGCGCAATCGTGTTCTCGTCGGCGCGCGCCGGCAGCCGCACGCTCTGGCAGATTCCTGTGGAGGGCGGCGAACCCGTTCCGCTGACGACCGGGGCTGGCGAGGACGACCAGCCCGACATCAGTGCAGACGGCCAGCGCCTGGCCTACACCAACGTCAGGAATTCCTGGGAGCTGCGCGTCAGAGATCTGGAGACAGGGACCCAGCGCGCACTTCTCCGGAAGGGCGTCGAACTGCTCTTTCCGATGTTTTCCCCGGACGGGCAAAGCATCGTGTTCTTCGGGCGATTGGATTTCGCGGTCGCGATCTTCACCATCGGCGCCGACGGTTCCAAGCTCCGTCAACTGACGGCCGGCCGCGAGCTCAATCACCAGCCGCGATGGGACGCCACCGGGCAGAACATTTATTTCTTTCAGGTGACGCCCACGCCCTCGTTCCGCCGTGTGCCGGCGCCTGGAGGTCCGAGCGTTCAGTTTCGCGACTGGCGGTGGGAGACGCACGGCTCGCCAATGTTCGATCCCGGCGGTCGGATGATCGCGTACGTTCGACAGCCCGCGCCGGGAGAGTCGGGCGGCGAACCCGCTCGGACCGTGATCCATGACATCGCGACCGCCAGCGAGCGGAGCTGGCCCGGCCCCGCGACGCGCGTCTCAGGATGGTCCGGCGACAGCAGCCACGTGGTCGGATCCCGATCGGATGGCACCGTCGTCCTGTGCGCGGTCGCCGACGCCGCGTGCCGGGTGCTGACTAAGGGCGCGCAACCGGTGTGGCCCGCCGGCAGCGACCGCGTGCTGTTTCGCCGGCGAGCCGGACCGGAAGGACCGGAGCAGCTGTGGTCGATCCGATCCGACGGCCAGGGCGAACAATTCGTTGCCGAGCTCGGCGACTTCCGGCCGATCGATCGCTTTTTCGACGCGTCGCGCGACGGCCGCGTCGTGTGGGCGCCGTTCTTCGCCGGCACGCACCAGCTCTGGGTCGCGGGTCTCAGGTGATCAGACGCGCTCGCTCAGCAGCCGGGCGATCTCCCGGAAACACGGAAGAGACAACGCCGCTTGCGCGAGATGGAATGTGAGCGGGCGCCGAAGTACCGAGGTGAAGTTCATGGCCAGTAGACGCGTGACTGCTTCGTCCGCGTAGGCATCGAGAATGAGTTGGAGGGTCTCGGCAAACTTCCCGGGGGCGGTTCGGAGCAGGCAGGTGACCAGCAGCGCTCGCACGTCGTCGGCACGGCGCCACGCCATCGGACGATTCGATTCATGAATCGTCTCGAAGTCGAACCAACGGGCGACTCCAGACTCGAGATCGACCATCACGTTCTCGGCCATGGCGTCGCCGTGCGTGAATCCCAGGTGATGGAGCTCGGCGAGGGCAATCACCGACCGTTCGATCGCGCTCTTCCGAACCGGTTCTTCCAGTTCCGGATCGTCCAGCAACGTCGCGAGCGTCTCTCCAGCGAGGCAAGGCAGCACGAGCGTCCCGCCCGCATCGATCCGAATGGAAGTAGCGCCGAGAATCCGGTACATGCGGCGCTCCCGCTCCTCCCAATCGCGCTGAGGCAAGACCCTTACGCCGGTATCCAGAATCCTGACCAGCGGACCACTCAGCCAGATCAGGAGAGGCGCGTAGGACAACCGGCGCTTCCGCACCTGGTGCTCGCCCTGCTCGCGGACTATCTGAGTGTTCGAGTACGTCGCGGATCGGAGCGCCCGCCCCAGAGCCAGGCACAGGACGAAGTAGGCACGCTCCGCTAGATCCCGCACGGCCGCTCGAGCATCATCGCTCGCCCGCTTCGTGTCGAACCACAGCGAGCGACGTGCGCGCCCAGCGGAAGAGGACCGCCGAGGCCCATTTCAGAAAAGTTCGAAGGTAGCCGAACGGCTGGAGTTCCATTCGCCGGCTCGAGGTGCGCGCGCTGAGGGTTCGATCGTAGAGGAATCGCTCGCGGTGGTTGCGGTAGGCGGGCCCGGTGAGCGGCCATTCCTCGGCGATCGCGCAGGACTCGTCGAACGGACCGTATCGCTCGAAGTGCGCGCGGTCACAGCTCATGAACGCCGGCATCGACTTGGCCCTCGACAGCGGGAGGTGTCGCGCCAGGCCCCAGAACGTCCACCACAGCCAGGCCCGGAGTCCGGGCTCGCGGGAGACGAGCCGATAGAGCACGAGGCACTTGCCTTCCTCTTCGTGCAGCTGCAGGATGCGATCGACGGCGTTCTCCGGCACGATCGTGTCCGCGTCGACGAAGCAGAGCACACGTCCTGAACTGGCTGCGGCTCCGGCGTTGCGCGCCGCCGCGCACTTCCCGCCGATGCACGGAAGCAGGCGCACTCCGAATTCGCCGGCGAACCTCCCGACGATGTCCGCGGTTGCGTCGTCGCTCCGGTCGTCTGCGACGACGACCTCGAACGGCGTGGCCGGGAGCCAGAGACTCTTCCTCGAAACGCCAGCGGCTCGCGCCACGCTGGCGAGAACGGCTTCGAGGGTCTCGCCGACGAGCGCCTCCTCGTTGCGCGCAGGGATCACGAAGGAGAGACGACGTTCACTCATCGCGGGTCAGATTCCAGGCAGCGACGACGAGCGAGCCGCCCGGCAGCAGCGCCCGCTCACGCCGCGATCGAATCCGCAGCCTCGCCGCGATCACTTCCCGCCGCAGCTCCGAAGCGGTAAAGAAGCGGCGCGTGTTCATGCTGAACTCCGCACCGGGAGGCACGTAGCCAAGGAGCTTCGACACGTGGAATGCGACGAACGTCCAGAGAAACTCGCGGACGCGAAGCCACGCGTAACCGAAGCGATTCGCATGAAGCGATTGAACCAGGATGATCGGCCCGCGCGTGACGCGAGCCGCTTCCGCGAGAACGCTGGCCGGACGTTTCGGGTAGGCCAGCATGAAAATGAGAAGCGCGGCGGTGTGCGTTCCCTCTTCGAACGGGAGGACTCCGTCTGCGATCAGGACCGGCGGCGGACCGACGACGTGAATGTCGCTGACGTCGGCGGTAGTCACGTCGAGCCCGAGCTCACGCTCCAAACGCGCCGAGAAGTGGCCGGTCCCCGAGCCGAGGTCGAGCACGGGGCCTTCAGTTGGCAGCCATGGACGCAGCTGCTCCATCAGCCGACCGGCTCGCCGCTCCATGACGGCGTCGAGCATGGCCTTCAACACGGGCCAGCCTCGAGCAAACCAGCCACGGTGCTCGGTTCGTAGCCACTGTCGATGAGCTCCTCGGTGAGCCGCACGATCGCCGGCCAGAAACCGCGCTCGAGATCTCGAGGGTGAATCGCCAGCGTCGGCACTCCGCGATCCAGCGACTGAGACATCCACCCGATCCCATGACCGACGTATCCGAGCCAGCCCCAGCGGCCACAGTCCCAAGTCCACGTTGCCAGCGGCACCCTTCGGCCGTTCAGCGATTCGAGAGAGAAAAAGCCAAGGACGTGATCCAGCCCCAGAGCACCCACGTTGGCGGCGCGCACGTGCCCGCGCTGCCAGGCCGGTGCGAGGAAGCCCCGCGCCGGCTCGCCGAAGACGTCGATGAAGACGCGCTGTCCTCGCTCGAGGGTGCGTCGAGTTTCTTCCGCATCCAGGCCGTTCATCTCGTCGGCGCGCCCGGCGATCAACGTGGCTGGTCCGCGGCCTCGCTGACGCTGGTGGAAGTAACCGTGAAGGAGAAGCTCCCCGGAGCTCTCTCGCACAAGGCGGCAGTAGTCTCGATGCGCGGCCAGCGGCCATTCACCGTACCAGTCAGGGACCACTGCGAAAGAGATGCGGCGCCCGATGATGGGTGCGAGGTGGTGAATCATCGCCCGGGTCTCACGCGCGTAGGCCGGAGTGGCGTCGTGGATGCAGACGACGAAGCGCCTGGTCATGGCGCGGTCCGCTGAATTCCTCCGTATCGCCGATCCCGGGCGGCAAACGCCAGGACGGCGGCGGCCAGATCGGCCCCGGTGAAGTCCGGCCACAGGACGTCGGTGAAATAGAGCTCGGCGTAGGCTGACTCCCAGAGCAGGAAGTCACTCAAACGCTGCTCGCCGCCGGTACGAATCAGCAAATCGACGTCACGCGTACCGGCCGGGGCGTGGATGGCCTCATACATGGATTGCTCGAACGCCTCGCGAGTCGGGGGCGTTCCCGTGGCGACACGGCTGGCGGCTGCCAACAGCGCCTCGCGGGCCGAATAGTCCATCGCAACCCGGAGGTGGAGAGAGGTTCCCTTGCTCGTGCACTCCTCGACGTTCGCGATGCTGCATCGGAGGGAATCCGGCAGCCGGTCCCGTCGTCCTATGACGCTGAAGCGCGTACTGCTGTCCGTGAGCCGGCCGCACTCGGAGTCCAGGTACTTCTCGAACAGAAACAGCAGGTTGTCGACTTCGCCGCGGGGACGCCGCCAGTTGTCGGAGGAAAAGGCGTAGAGCGTCAGCGTCGTGATTCCCAGCTCCGGCGCCGACTCCACGGTGCGTTGCACCGCCGCCGCGCCGGCGACGTGGCCCTCTTCCCTTCGGCGACCGCGCAGCAGCGCCCAGCGGCCGTTCCCATCCATGTTGATCGCAACATGGAACCGGTCTCCGCTTGCCCGTGCCGGTTGTTCGGGATCCCGCCACCGCCAGTCCATGGATATACTTTACGATGCAAAGTAATCTACGGTCAAGCGGAGTCCTTGGCGATACAAAGATCGAACAGGTGAGCGCTTACTTGGCTGCTGGTGCTTTCGCCGCGTCCACCTTGGCCTGGCCGCGCACGACGCCGTCGCGCTCGCCGACCATGTCGCCCTGCAGACGCCCCTTGACGATCGTCAGCGTGAACTTGAACAGCGGCCCGTTGGGCTGCTGCACCTGGAACGTGGCTTTGCCGGCGTTGACGGCGCCCTTCTCGATCGTCCACTGTTGCTCGGCCGGGCCCGCGGTGCCGGTGAGCTCCTTGCCTTTCTGCGTCAGGTTGAACACGACCTTATTCGTATCCGAGGTACCATCCGGCCGCTCCCTGGTGAACGTTCCTTCCCATTTGCCACTGAAATTGGCTGCGGTCTGGGCGGCAACGGCGGGCGCGAGCGCAAGGAGTACGACGGCGAGAGCGATCAGTTTTTTCATGGTGATTCCTTAACGGTGTTTGTACGAAAAAAGTTCCGCGGGCTATTCCGTCCGTAGTGCGATCACGGGATCCACGCGCGAGGCGCGGCGCGCCGGCACGTAGCTCGCGAGCATCGCCACCGCAAGCATCACTGCGGACATTCCGGCGAACGCGGCCACGTCCAGGCGCTGGACGTCGAACAACAGCGTCTGGATGTACCTCGTCAGGCCCACCGCTCCCAACACTCCGACGACCACGCCGAGCAGGGCGATCTGCGCGCCCTGGCGGACGAACATCCGGCGTACGGTCTTCGCCTCGGCGCCCAGGGCCATCCGGACGCCGATCTCCTGCGTGCGCCGCGTCGCCTGGTACGAGAGCACGCCATACAGCCCCACCGCACCGAGGACGAGCGCGAGCGCCGCGGCAATGCTGACCATCAGCATCGTGAACGAGAGGCTGGACATCGCATTCGCGGCCAGGCGCTCCATCGTGAAGATTCGATACATCGGCGATTCGGGAAGGACCTCGCGGACGATCGCGCGAACGTCAGGCGTCAACTGGTCTGCGCGGGCCGACTTCAGGACATATGCTGGCGACCCGGACACCGCGGGCAAATACACCATCGGCTCCGGGTCCTTGCGCCGCAGGTCGTCGACCTTGATGTCCTCGACCACGCCGACGATGGTGTACCACCTGTCGGCGGCTCCGGCGGCGGGCCGCACCTGCTTGCCGATCGGATCCTCGCCAGGAAACAACTTGTTCACTGCCGACTGGCTGATGATCACATTGGGTACGCCTTGTTCTTCCTCGACTCGCTCGAAAAACCGACCCCGCAGCAGTTCGATACCCATCGTCTGGAAGTACGCGCCGCCGGCGCCTGCGACGCGAACGAGCGGTGCCTCCGCGCCGCTGGCCAGGATCGCAGGCGTGGTGATGTTCTGGGAGGCCGCGCCTTCGTCCAGGGGGAGAGTGGTGATGTACCCGACGGACTCGACGCTTGGAATCGCCTTCAAGCGATCCATGAACGTGTATTGAAACCGCGACATCGACATCCGGTCGTTCAGTTGAGGGCCGCCGGCTGCGATCTGGAATGTGAAGATGTCTTTGGTGTTGTACCCCGCATTGACGTTACTGAGCTGCCAGAAGCTGCGCATGAGGAGCGCAGATCCAACGAGCAGGACGAGGGCGGACGCTGTTTGCAGGACGACCAGCGCGTGGCGCGTAAGACCACGGCGACCGATGACGCCTCGCCCGGCCTGCTGCAGGCTTCCCAGCCGCGAGCCCGAGAAGTGTAAGGCTGGCAGCAGGCCGAACGCGCAGGCCGCCAGGACCGATATCCCCGCTGTGAAGAGCAGGGCCATCAGGTCCAGCCTTGCCGTGGCGAGTCCGGGAATGGGTGCGCTGGCAAACCCGCCGGCGACGGCGTCCGGCGCCGCGCGGACGAGGAGCGGGACGCCGGCCCAGGCGATGAGCGCGCCAACCGTCCCTCCCGCTGCCGCGAGGAGCATCGCCTCGGCCAGCTGCGATCGCATCAAATCGCCGCGTCCGGCGCCGAGCGCGCGCCGCACGACGAGGTCGCGGCGCCGGGTCTCCGCGCGCACCGTGAACAGATTGGCCACGTTCGCGCACGCGATGAGGAAGACGATTCCGACGGTGCCGAGCAGAATCCACAGTGGCGTCGAGATCTTGCCGACCATCTGCTCTCGAAGGGAGGTCACCACCGGCCGGTGGCGCTCCATGATCCGCACGTACGGAGCGGGGCCGCCCAGCCGCTGCTGCACGCGACGCGCGAGCGGTTCGAGTTGTGCCACCAATCCGGCGCGGTCGGTGCCCGGCTTCATGCGCGCCACCATTCTCGGCCCGAACCCGCCCGGGGTGACTTTTGCCGGGCTGAGCACGAACGGGATCCAGAACGCGGTGCGCTCATCGGGGAAGCGGAACTCGGGCTGCATGACGCCGATCACGGTGCGATTCCCGCCCGCGAAGAAGTAGCTCCTGCCGATCGCCTTCTCGTCGGCGCTGAACCAGGTCCGCCACAGCCAGTCACTGATAACCACCACGGTGTCGTTGTCGGCGTCAGTGGGCAGCCGCCCGCGCTGAGGCTGTACGCCCAGGGTCGTGAAGAACGACGGCGTTGCGCGGGTCAGGAAGAGCTGGTCGACACGCCCTTCTGCCCGTGTCGTAGACGAACCGGTGCCGTAGAGGGCGAGGTCCTCGAGTCCGGGGACGCTCTCGCGGTATCGAAATACAGTTCATCCGGGACGCCGAGGTCCTCGGGCTGATCCGTTCCCGGAGCAGTGCCCCCGATAAAGACGAGCCGGTCCGCGTTCGGGAACGGCAACGGCTTCAGGAGCACCACATTGACGACGCTGAAGATCGCCGCATTCGCGCCGATGGCGAGCGCGAGCGTCGCGACAACGATCAGTGTGAAACCCGGCGCGCGGCCAAGACTGCGCGCGGCGTGCCTGAAGTCGCCGATCCATTTTTCCAGCACTGTCTTCACCTCCAACCGGTTGGGCGCAATGGCGGTCCGACGTCACTTACGTGATGGACGGCCTGCCTGTTCCGCACATTTTGCGATTAACTTTACGATGCAAAGTTTAGCGCGTCAATCGGGATTCTTTGTGATACAACGAATCAGAGACACGAATGGTTAACTGCCTCTCCGACCTTCTTCATGCCGCGCGCACGCTCGTCAAGGCTCGCGCGTTCACCGCGGTGTGCGTCATATCGCTGGGCCTTGGGATGGGCGTCGTCATCGCCATCCTTCTGCTCCTGCGCATGGTGATCGGCACACCGTCCGGCGTCGATGACGATGGGCTGGTCGAGATCGTGATCCGGCCGAGCGGCCAACTGCTCGCGCAGGCGGGAACCGGCATCATCGACACCTGGTCGTACCCGGACTATCTCGACGTCCGCGATGCCGCCAGCGGCATGGTCATCACCGGTTGGAGCCGTGGGGAGGGCCTCTATCAACCAGCGCAGCAGGGCGCCGCGATATCGCTGGCGACGTTGTACGTGTCGAGCAACTACTTCTCGACCATCGGCGTCACGCTGCCGCTTGGGCCGGGCTTTTCTAAGGTCGACGACACGTCGCGCGCCGAACCGGAAGCCATCATCGGTCATCGGGTGTGGCAGCTGCGCTTCGGCGGCGATCCCAACATCATCGGCCGCACGATTACCGTCAACCAGACCGCCTACGTCGTGGTCGGGGTCACGCCGGAGAGTTTTCTCGGCCACGTGAGCGGCCTGAACGAGAGCTACTATCAGTTGTGGCTGCCGCTCTCGCGGCACCCGCGTCTGCTAGCCGCCGAGAGCGCCCACTTCACTCGCGATGCCGCCTGGGTTCGCATGGTCGCGCGCCTGTCCGAGGGCACGACCGTGGCGCAGGCGGATTCGATCGTCCAATCCGTCATGGCGGCACTTGCCGGGCGCTATCCCGCGAACAATCGCGACAAGGCCGGCGGCGTCGAACCGTACTTTCCCCCAGGGGCGCGGATGCGGTCCCAGATAACGTTCGCACGGCTGATGCTGCTCGGCTTGTCCGGCATGGTGCTGCTCGTCATCGGACTGAACATCTCGGGAATGATGCTGGTTCGGAGCGCGATGCGCGAACGGGAACTGGCGGTCAGACTGGCAATGGGCGCGAGCCGCTGGCGCCTGATGCAGTACCACCTGAGCGAGGCGCTCGTCATGGCCGTGTTCGGCGGCAGCCTTGCGTCCGCGCTTCTCTTTGGGGTGCCACCGGCGGTCGCGTGGGCGTTCGATCTCCTGGGGCCGGAGCTCGATCTGTTCAAGCCCGATCCGTGGCTGGTGCTGCAGTGCATTGCCCTCTGCTTCGTCACCAGTCTCGTGCTGGGGCTGTTGCCGGCGCTTCGGTTCAGCCGGCCTTCGATCATCACCGCGCTCAAGAACGACTCGCTCGGAAGCGGACAGCGCGTAGGACGCCTGCAGCGGTTCACCGCGGCGGCGCAAGCCGGTCTTGCGGTCCCGTTTCTCGTCATCTGCGGCGTCCAGTTCGATTCTGCGCGCGTGACCGCTTTCGCCGATGTCGGGTTCAAGCCAGAAGGGCTGTACGACGCTCGTTTGAATCTTTCGGCGATCGCCAAAGGGGACGACGATCAACGGCTGTTCTTGCGTCGCTTGCAGGAGAATCTCGCGCAGGCGCCGGGCGTCGTCTCGGTGAGCGTGGGCGACGGCGTGCCGCTCGACTTCATCTACCGCAACGCGCGTGTGGCGCGTCACGGAGAGTCGGCCTTTGTCGCGGCGCACACGACGCGCGTCGCCGCGGGATACCTCGACACGCTCGGCACCCGCCTGCTCGCCGGCCGCGCAATCGACGCAACCGATCGGGAAGGCGCCGAACGTGTCGTCCTGTTGTCCGAGCCGCTGGCACGACAACTGTTCCCCACCGGTGATCCGCTCGGACAGCGTGTCGTCTTTTCCTTGCCGGGAAACGAGGCGCAGACCTACACCGTTGTCGGCGTCACCGCCGATCTGGTTTCGACGCAGATGGGCGATCCGCGCCCGCAGCTCTTCGTGTCGCTGGCGCAGCATCCAGTGCTTACGGTGCATGTGATCGCACGCGGTGCGCCGTCCGATCCGTCGGTGCGCGGCGCGTTCGAGATTGCGATCGCGGACGGCCTTCGCACGATCTCGAGCCAAACCGATCCTGATGACGTGTTGCGCGACTTCATGACCGGCGAGTGGCTGATCGAGAACAGCCGATCGGATCTGCTGACGAGTTCCGCGGTGGCCGGCATGGCTGCCGGCGCCGCCCTGGTGCTCGCCGCGCTCGGCGTCTACGGCGTGATCGCGTTCATGGTGGCGACGCGAACACGCGAGATCGGCGTCAGGGTCGCGCTCGGCGCCTCCCGCGGGCGCGTGCTGCGTGACGTGCTGGGCGACGCGCTCAAGCTCGTCGTCCCGGGGATCGGTGTCGGGCTGCTGCTGGCCGTCCTCTGGGTCCGCCTGACGGATCCGACGTGGTATCCGCTTGGCGGGGTCGAGCCGATCGTCTACTCGATCGCCGCCGCGACCGCGCTTCTCGTCGCCGTGCTCGCGGGCATCCCGTCCGCGCGCCGCGCCGCGACCGTGCAGCCGATCATCGCGATGAGATCCGAGTAGCGATGGCGCGGCGGTAAGTCGTCCTAGAATTTGAAACCGAACGCGTTGGTCCAGCCGTAGTCGTTCTTTTCAAAGCCTGCGGGCGGACGGTTGTCGTAATTGTCGAAGACTCCGATGCGGAAGTACCAGTCTCCCGGCAGGTTGAAATCCAGGTCGAACCGATAGTTGAATCGGTGCCGGCCGGAGATCGTCAGGCTGGGAAAGTACGTCAGGCGAGTGATCAGATCCGTCACTTTCAGCTTTTCAGTCATGAACTCGGTGCCGATATAAGCCTCGGCCGAGTTTTTCGAAGGCGGTACCGGGATCGCTGTAGTTCTCATTGGTCCAGGCCAGCCCACCTCCAAGCGCCAGGTATTGCGACGCCGCGCGGAGCAGATAGCGTCCCCCGCCGCCGCCTATCGTGGTGCGCAAGTCGAGGCCCTGCTCTTCGCTGTTCAGAAAATCCTGGGTGGTATTGACGTACCAGCGCGTACCGAGCAGGTGCCTGAAGTCGTTGGCCAGGTCCCAGCGTGACGTCGTTGGCGCGTCTTCCTGCGAATTCTTGAAGGCGTTGGCGTACAGCGTGTCGACGTTTCGCTCGGAGCGGTAGGACATCGTGCCCCCGAGTGACAGCTGCTTCGCGGAATTCGCCTTGGTCAGGCTGTAGCCGAAGTCGAAGCCGACATCGAAGCGCGACCACACCGTCTGTTCGAAGGGCTCCAGATTGGCGACCTCGGGCAGCTTTACGCTCGTGGTGCCGACCTGGACGGATCCTTTCCCCTGTTCCGGAGTCAACGAGCCGGAAAGACGCTTTCCATCGAACGTCTCCAGCAGGAACTGACGGTCGCTCTCAATCGAGACGATCTTGTCCCACTTGATCTTGAAGTCCGAGTCCGAATAGTCGGTGGACAACGTCAGCACGTCTTTCTCGACATTCTTGATTTCCCCGACCAGCCGGTCGCCGCTCGTCGTAACCACAACGTCTTTCGCGGCGTAGGCGATGCTGGCGCCTCCCATGAATACCGCCAGCCAGATCGTTGAGGTCGCGATGGCCTGATGTGCCTTCATCGTGCGTTCTCCTGCTGAAGGGCTGAGTTGGGGTGCGCCCGTCGCCTTCAGGCATCATACGTACCACTGCGCTGAGCTGTGATGTGACTGCGTTTTCTGAGTGATAGGGGGAAACTGCAGCTACGGACGAACGGAGGTCTTTCGGAATACCGGAGTTGCTCTGATCCGTCGGAGGTGACGCCGCAACCTCATCTGTGTCGTCCAGCGCCGAGCCGGACTACTCCGCTTGAGCGTCGTCGTTGTGTGACGGCCCTCGCGTCAGGCTAGAGTTAGACAACTCAAATGCGAAACCGATCTGCCGAGAGCCTGCCAGCCGCCAGCAACGCGGCCGGTGCCGCATCGCCGGCGCGCGCGTTGATCCTCGCGACGGTCTCGTTCGCGCTCTCGTTCGCCGCGTGGGGCCTCATCGGCGGCCTGGCGGCGGTCTTCACCGGGCTCTACAGCCTGACCGCGTCGCAAACCGCGCTGCTGGTAGCGGTGCCGGTGTTGCTCGGTTCGCTGGCGCGGTTGCCGATGGGCATGCTGACGGATCGCTTCGGCGGACGCGTCGTGTTCGCCGCGCTCCTCGTCTTCTCCTCGCTGGCCGCCTTCGTCGTTCCGCTGACCGGCAGCTACGGCTCGCTCCTCGTCGCGGCATTCCTCGTCGGCATGGCCGGATCGTCGTTCGCAGTGGGCGCGGCCTTCGTGTCCCGCTGGACCCGGCGGCGCGCCAGGGCACGGCGCTCGGTATCTACGGTCTGGGGACGATGGGGCAATCGCTGGCCGTTTTCGCCGGCCCGCTGATCGCGGCACGCCTGGGATGGGAAGCCGTGTTCCGAGGCACAGGTGTGCTTCTTCTTGGTTGGGCGTTCGTCTATTTCTTGCTCGCCCGGAATCCACCGCGGCCAGGACGTCCCGCCTCCGTCGCCGCGATGACCGCGGTCTTGCGCCGCGCGCCCACCGCCTGGCTGCTCGGCGCTTTCTATTTCCTGACCTTCGGCGGCTTCGTGGCGTTCTCGATCTATTTGCCGACGCTGCTGCGCGCGCAGTTCGGCCTGGCTCCTGCCGATGCCGGGTTCCGGGCCGCCGGATTCGTCGTGCTCGCGACGCTCGTGCGGCCCGTGGGCGGGTGGCTGGCGGATCGGATCGGCGGCGCCCAGGTCCTCTCGTGGGTCTTCGGCGGCGTCGCGCTCTTCTCGCTGCTCCTGACATGGCCGTCCATGGTGCCGTTCACGGTCGGCGCGCTCGGGTGCGCGATGCTGATGGGACTGGGGAACGGCGCCGTTTTCAAACTGGTGCCCGAGCACTTCCCGAAAGACACCGGCACGGTGACCGGCCTCGTCGGCGCACTCGGCGGTCTCGGCGGATTCTTCCCGCCGATCCTGCTCGGCGTCTTCCACGATCGACTCGGCGCCATCTGGCCGGGGTTCCTCCTGCTGTCAGCCACGGCCCTGCTGCTGCGCGCGGCCAATCAGCGCATGTTCCGCCCGGGCGACGTCGAATGGACGCGGTCTCTCCCGGTGACCGCGCGTCAGGCGCTCGAGCGCGTCAGAGCCGGCGCGTGGGCAGGACTCGTCACGGCAACATTGGCGGCGGCGATCGTCGTGGGGTCGCGGAACCTGCAGCACTTCGACGCCGCGCTCGTCGGCTACACGTTCGCGACACTCTTTGCGGCGTTCGGGATCAGTTATCGGTATGCGATGTGGCTGCAGCGCCCGCCGACGCGCATGTACTGGCGTCGCGGGTGGCAGGCCTTCTTCTCACGGCGAGCGCTGGCTGGCAACACCGTGAGCCTCGCCCAGCGCGCGCTGCTGGAGTTTGCCGCCAATGCGTACATCTTCCGGCGCGGCCGGCTGCGCGGGCTCGCGCACTGGCTGATCATGTGGGGCTGCGTGCTTGCGGCCGCGATCACGTTCCCGCTCGTCTGGGGCTGGATTCACTTCGAAACCGTTCCAGGCGACCTGCACATGTACCGCACGTTCGTGTTCGGCATCCCGATGCAGGACTTCCCCGTGGAGTCTGCTCTCGCCTTCGTCATCTTCCATGGACTGGTATGGTCGTCGTTCCTGGTCATCGCCGGCGTGATGCTCGCCTTCCGGCGCCGCATGATCGATCACGGCGCCGTCGCCGTGCAGCAGTTCGGTCAGGACATCCTTCCCCTGCTGCTGCTCTTCGCGATCAGCGTCACCGGATTGATGCTGACGGCCAGCTACACGTGGATGCGGGGCTACGCGTACGAGTTCCTCGCGATTCTCCATGCCGCGACCGTGATCGTCACGCTCCTCTGGCTGCCGTTCGGCAAGCTGTTTCACGTCTTCCAGCGGCCGGCGCAACTCGGCGTCGGCTTTTACAAGGACGAGGGCGCGCGCGGCCGCCAGGCGGCGTGCCGGCGCTGCGGGCAGCCGTATGCCTCGCTGTCGATGGTTCGCGACCTCACCATCGTCGAGCAGGAACTCGGATTTCAATACGAGTTGCCCGGCGGCGGGCACTATCAGGACGTCTGCCCCAGGTGCCGCCGCGCGCTCTTCGGCCTGGCGCAGGGAGCGTTGTGGCAAAAGGCAGGTTACCCGCGTGGCTGAAGTTCCGGTCGATCCTCTTCGCATCATCGAACGGTTCGGACCGCACCTGTCGGCGATGACGGGCGTACGGCTGTCGACCAGCGTCGAACCGGATCGGCTCGTGAAGACGCATTGCTGCTTCTGCGGGCAGCAGTGCGGGATCCAGCTCAAAGTCCGCGACAACGAGCTGATTGGCTTCGAGCCGTGGGAGGATTTCCCGTTCAATCGCGGCATGCTCTGTCCCAAGGGCGTGAAACGCTACCTGCAGGGCTCGCATCCCGATCGGCTGACGACGGCGGTGTGCCGGGACACGTCGTCGCCCTCCGGATTCAGCCCGCTGCCGTACGCGGAGGCGATCAACCGTGTCGCCGCCGAGATCGATCGCATTCAGCGGGCCCATGGCGCCGGCGCCATCGGCGTCCTCGGCGGCGCCAGCCTGACGACCGAGAAGACGTATCTGCTCGGCAAGTTCGCGCGCGTGTGTCTCAAGACGCCGTTCATCGACTACAACGGCCGGCTGTGCATGGTCAGCGCCGGGGCCGCGAACAAGAAGGCATTCGGCATCGACCGCACGACGAACCCGTGGTCCGACATGGTCGGGACCGAGGTGATTTGGGTCGCAGGATCGAACGTCGCCGAATGCTCCCCGATCACGACGAACTACATCTGGCAGGCGCGCGAGCAGGGCGCGAAGATCATCATCCAGGATCCGCGCATCACGCCGGCTGCTCGCACCTGCGATCTGTACCTGCCGGTGAAGCCGGGACGCGATGCGGCGCTCTTCGCCGGCGTCCTGCAGATCATGATCGAGCGCGACTGGCTCGATCATGCATTCATCGACGCGCATACGGTCGGCTTCGAGCAGGTCGCCGAGTCCTGCCGCGAGTGGACGCTGCCGCGGACGGCCGAGGTGACCGGCGTGCCGCAGCGGGCGTTGATGCAGGCCGCCGAGTGGTGGGGCACGGCGAAGACGAGCTTCCTCTTCCACGCCCGCGGCATCGAGCATCACTCGAACGGCGTCCAGAACTCGCTCGGCACGATCAACCTCGTGCTGGCGTCGGGACGGATCGGCAAACCCAAGAGCGGCTACGGCACCATCGTCGGCCAGGCCAATGGACAGGGCGGCCGCGAGCACGGTCAGAAGTGCGATCAGCTGCCGGGCTGGCGCGACATCAGCAATCCTGAACACCGCCGATACGTCGCTGGCGTCTGGCGGATCGACGAATCGGAGCTTCCCGGGCCGGGCGTTGACGCCTACGAGCTGTTCCGCAAGATCGATCGCGGTGAGATCAAGGGGCTGTTGTCGATTTGCTTCAATCCGAAGGTATCGCTTCCGGACAACGCCTTCATCACACGCTGCCTCGACAAGCTGGAGTTCTACGCCGCGATCGACTTCTTCCTCAACGATACGGCCTGGCATGCGGACGTCGTGCTGCCGGGCAGCCTGCAGGAGGAGGACGAAGGGACGGTGACGCAGGTCGAAGGGCGCATCATCAAGATCAACAAGGCCGTCCAGTGCCCGGGCGAAGCGCGCGAGGACTGGCGGATCATCCAGGACATCGCGCAGGCGCTCGGCCGGCCGCACGGTTTCACGTTCACCGAGCCGCGCGAGATCTTCGAGGAACTGCGCGTCGCCAGCAAAGGCGGCGTCGCGGACTACTCAGGCGTCACGTACGAGAAGATCACCCAGCAGCTCGGGGTCTTCTGGCCCTGCTACAGCGAGGATCCCAGGACCGGTGCGGCGCTCGATGACCATCCCGGCACACCGCGGCTCTTCGAGAGCGGCAGCTACAACCCTGTCGCCAGGGGCAGCGGCCCGTTCTACTTCCCCGACGGCCGCGCGCGCTTCAACGTCGCCGAGTATCGCCCGCCGGTTGACGACGCGAGCGAGGAGTACCCGATTTACCTGACGACCGGCCGGGTCGTCAGTCAGTTCCTGTCCGGCACGCAGACACGCCGGATTGGACCGTTGGTCAAACAGTACGCGGAACCGCGCATCGAGATGCATCCGCGGCTGGCGGCGAAGCTCGGGATCGCGGACGGCGATTGGACGACGGCCGAGACCCGGCGCGGGACGATCACGCTGAAAGCGCAGGTAGTGACGACGATTCGTCCGGACACGATCTTCATCCCCTATCACTGGGCGGGGCGGAAGAGCGCGAACCAGCTGACGGTGGCCGCGCAGGATCCGATCAGCAAGATCCCGCAATACAAGGTGTGCGGGTGCCGGGTGCGCAGGGCTGACGCCGCGCCGGATTATGCGGCGGTGCTGGAGCCGCAGCAATAGGCGGCCAGGATCATCGCATGGCCAAACCGGATTACCTGCACTTCTTCATCGACCCGAACCGCTGCATCGGATGCCAGGCGTGCATGCAGGCGTGCTCGGAGTGCGACACGCATCGAGGCGAGTCGATGATTCACCTCGAATACGTGAACCGGTCCGAGAGCGTGCAGACCGTGCCCGTGGTCTGCATGCACTGCGAACAGCCCACCTGCGCCGAGGTCTGTCCGGCGGACGCCATCAAGCGCACCGGCGACGGGGTGGTGCAATCGGCACGAAAGCCACGATGCATCGCCTGCGGCAACTGCGTCGTCGCCTGCCCGTTCGGCGTGCCCGAGCTCTACGAAGACCGGAAGATCATGATGAAGTGCGACATGTGCTACGACCGGTCGAGCGTCGGCAAGAAGCCGATGTGTGCGACCGTGTGCCCGAGCCAGGCGCTCTTCTTCGGTACGCGCGAACAGATCGAACAGTTGCGGCCCCTCTCGACGCCTGTCAACACCTTCCAGTTCGGCCGTCAGACGATCACCACGCAGGTGTTCATGATGGTGCCGCGAAAGCTGGCAACCGCGGCGCCGCACGTCGATGTCACAGCGGCCATGGACGAACAGCCGCGGAACCGCGCCGTGTCGTTGAAGGTCGTGAGCGCGCCTGACGCGGCGCCAGTCGAGAGCGATCCGTTTGCCGAGGTCGAGGTGTAGCGATGGCCGACGTCCGTTCCGATCCACGTCGTCCGGTCGATCCGGCGATCAACTCGCCGGGGCGTGAAGGTCTGACCGGCACGGCGCCCGCCAACCTTTATGTACCTGGGTTCGAGCGCGAGCAGATCACGATCGCGCCGGACTTCGCGCCGGCCGACGCCCAGCCCGCCTGGCGGCAGGACTTCCCGATCGACTGGCCGCAGGATCTCTACGTCGAGCGCCGGGACTTCATGAAGTTCCTCGTCCTGACCAGCGCGGCATTCACACTGGGACAGGTGTGGATTGGCGTGCAGAACTGGTATCGGAAGCGCGCCGGCCAGCCGGCACTGCAGCGGATCGCCGCCGTTGACGATGTGGCCGTCGGCGCGGCCGTGGTCTTCACCTACCCGAACGAGCACGAACCCTGTCTGCTGGTGCGGTTGACGACGAGCGAGTTCGTCGCCTTCAGCCAGAAATGCACGCACCTGTCGTGTGCCGTGATTCCCCGGCCGGCCGAAGGCAGCTTCTACTGTCCCTGCCACGAGGGACGATTCGACCTGCGGACGGGCGCGCCAACCGCCGGGCCGCCTCGCCGGCCGCTGACCCGAATCGTGCTCGACATCCGGGGACGAGACATTTACGCCGCCGGCGTCGAGGAGCGGACGATATGAACGTCTCGACGAAGCGGCCGTTCAGCCGCGACCAGCGAACGACCATCATCTACGGGATGCTGGTCTTCGTGCTGATGATCGTGATCCTGCAGCTCTGGCTGCTGACAGCCACCATGAACGCGTGGCTCGGTGGGGATGATTCCGTCGTGTGGCCGGCGGCCGCAGTCAGCGCCGGCGGCCTGGCGTTGAACGTCGGACTGCTGACGTTCCTGGGCAGGATCGATCGTACGCGCAGGCTGGGGGAGTAGCGCCCTCGTGCACGAGGTGTCGACTCGAAGCTCCCGGCTGATTACCGTCTTCCGGCGTCTGCGGCCGGAGGAGGGACTGCTCGCCATCGCGTTTGTCGCCTCCGCCGTCCTCACTATCTACGCCAATGTCGACCTCTACCAGCAGCAGATCAACTCGCGGCGCATCCAGGGCGGCCTGCTGCGGCTCGCGGTGGTCGTCGGATTGGCCGCCATCCTGCCGTGGCTCGAGCGGACGCTCAGGCGCCGACAGGGTTCGCGCTGGTGGCTCGCGACGGCGGAGTTCGTCCGGACGTTCCTCCCCTTCGTCATGTGCATCGCGGTGTACACGAACCTGCACGACACCGTGAGGTATGTGAACACGCACGACATTCACGCATATCTGTCGGCGACCGAGGAGTGGATCTTCGGGGGCCAGCCGGTCCTCTGGGCTGAGGCGTACGTCACGCCGGCGAGAACCGAGTTCTTCAACGCCTTCTACGCGAACTTCTACCTCGTCGCGCCGTCTGTCGTGCTGATCCTCTGGTTCAGTGGCCGGATGAACGAGGCGCGCACCGTGTTGCTCGGCATCATTGTCTGCTTCTACACCGGTTACGTCCTTTACGTGCTCCTGCCCGCCGCGCCGCCGCGGATGTACTACGCGTCGCTCGGTCTGTTCCAAGTGACGCTCAGCGGCGGGCCCATCACGAACTTCCAGGAATACTTGATCGGGATGATGCCGAACCACGCGGCGCGCGCGGCGTTCCCCAGCCTGCATTCGGCCGTCAGCTGCCTCAGCCTGTACTACGCCTGGAAGTACTGCCGCTGGTATTTCCCGATCCTGCTCGTGTTCGTGCTCGTGCTGCTCGCGTCCACGGTCTATCTGCGCCATCACTGGGTGGTGGATCTGCTGGCAGGCACGTGCCTCGTGCCCTGGACCCTGTGGCTTGCGCCCAGGTACGAGCGGTGGTGGAAGGCGGCCGTGAACGGCCAGCAAACGGCGTAGCCGGCACTGCGGTCAGCTCGTCGCGGACGAGGCAACCTGCACCAAGGGGTTACTTGGCAGATCGTCAGGTTGCGCTTAGTCTATTGGCTGCTGATTCGTTGAAACGGGGGAACTGTGTCTCCTTGGCGCGCGTGGATGCTCCCAGGTCGCGTCGGTCTCGGGGCCCTGCTTGTTTTGGCCGGTGCTCGAACTTCAGCCGCGCAGGACCCCGCGTTGCCATCGCCGCCCTTCAACCTGCTTTACGAAGCCGATTCGCCAGTGCCGGCCCGGGCGGAGGTCCCTCGGGCGTACCGCGGGCTCTTCACACCGGAGTCGCCCCATCCGGCGCCAAAGCTCGGCAAAGCTGGTCACTTCACCGCGTTCGTGCTCCCCGATCCGATCCAATCGGCGGACCCTGCCACCACGCCCTCCCCGGAGAAAGGGCCGATCGCGTGGCGCAGCCTCCTCCGGGACTCGATGGTCCTGCTGCTCGTCCAGCAGACGTATCGGCTCACCTTAGAAGACGCCACCACGCGCGAGAATCTCGAGGGGCCGTTCTTCAAGGACTGGTTCGAATCGGTCAGCACCCTCTGCTGTTGGGACGATGGGGACAGGAGGACGACGAACTACCTGTGGCACCCTCTGTTGGGGTCAACATCGTCGTTCGTCTTTGCCAACAACCACCGCGCCTCGGACGAGACGCCGATTGGCACCAGCAGTCGCTACTGGAAGGCGAAAGGTGCTCAAGGCCTCTACTCGTTCGTCTACAGCCTGAACTACGAGATTGGGCCGCTGTCGGAAGCTTCCATCGGCAACGTTGGCCTGAAGCCAGGTGAGATGACGTACTGCGACTTCGTCCTCACGCCAGCGATCGGCCTGTTGATCTCCATCGGTGAGGACGCCGCTCGGCTCCACATCATCGATCGCGTGAAACGCAACCATCTGTACTGGGGAAACACCCTGGCGCTGTTGTTGAACCCGACGCGGTCGGTCGCCAACGTGATGGGTGGGAAACGCCCGTGGAGGGGCCCCGCCTGGAGTGAGCCCGGGCGGACCCGCTGACGCGGCGGGTGTCCGGGGAACTGCGGAGATGTCGTTACCGAAGCCTGGGAACGCCGATCCCCCTCTTGTGACCGGACGGGCTCTCTTCGCTTCCCTGTTCCTCCTCGGCGTTGCGCTCTTCATCTTTCCGCTCACGTTGCACCACCCGCTGATCGATCCGGACGAGGGCCTCCACGCGGCCATCGCACAGGAGATGGTGGAGCGCGGTGACTACCTCACGCCGCGGTTTCTCGGGAAGCCGTTTCCCGACAAGCCCGTGTTCTTCTTCTGGGCGATGGCGGGCTCGCTCCGGGTGCTTGGGTTCTCCGAGCCGGCCGTACGGGCTCCCGGGCTGGCGTTCGGCCTGCTCGGCGCGATCACCACGGGGTTGCTGGCAGGGACGATCCTCGGGAGGCGGGGCGGATGGCTCGCAGGCATCTTCTATGCGACGCTGGCGCTGCCCATCGGCCTGATGCAGATGCCGGTGCACGACCTTGCGCTCGTGCCGTTCACCAACGGAGCGCTGCTCGCCTTCTGGCGCGCTGCACGTAGCCCGCGCGCGGCCGCAGTGCTCGCCTGGTCTTTGGCCGCCGGCGGGTGTCTCGGGCTCGCGATGCTCACCAAGGGGCTCTCCGGGGTCGTGATCGTTGGCCTGGCGCACGCCACCGTATGCGTCCTCGAGCGCCGCCTCAGTCTCGTGGTCGTCCTTGGCGGTGTGCTGGCGCTCGCGCTCGCCACGGCCGTCGCGGCGCCGTCCTTCCTGGCGATGGAACACGCGCAGCCTGGCTACCTGAAGTACTACCTGATCGAGCGCCATGTGCTCGGGGCCGCCACCACGACGCAGCGCCACGGCACAGCGATGTGGATCTACTACCTGCCGGTCGTTCTCGGCGGCGGCCTGCCGTGGATTCTCTACGCGCCGTTCTCGCTCGCCCGTCTCCGGCCCCGCGCGCGGGACAACGCCACGGACCAGCGGTTCGGCGACGCCACGCGCCTCGGCTGGAGCCTGCTGCTGACGGGGACGCTGTTCCTCAGCCTGGCGAGGTCGAAGCTGCTCACCTACGTTCTGCCGGTATTCCCATCGATTGCTGTGCTGGCGGCGGTGGCGTGGCTCGCGTGGTTCGAGCGGGGGGGACAACATCCCTCCCGCTGGTTTGCGCGGATGCGCGTCGTGCAAGCCGGCTTCGGAGCAATGATCCTCCCCGCGGCGCTCGTGTTCGCGCCGGCAAAGTTCCCGGTCCCGCACGTGGCGTGGATGTGGGTCGTGGCCCTGACCATCGCCGGCGGCTGGTGGACCGCTGCGCATCTGGCGGCCCGTCGACCGGACAGGGCAGCGGCGCTCGGCGCCACTCTGACCGCGGCCACGCTCGCCGTGTCACTCGGAATACTGGTGCCGCCGGTGGCGAACATCACGACGGCGCGCGATTTGGCCGAGGCGATCAACCGCTCGGGGCAATTCCCGCCGGAGCTGTGGATGGTCCACCAACGCCAGGGATCGCTGGTGTTCTACCTCGATCCCGCGTTGCGACGCGGGCTCACGGCCGATCGCGTTCTGTCGTTGTCGAGGCAGCAGGTGCCCGAGCGCGAGCCGGTGCCGGGCACGCTGGTTGCCGTCACAGTCGGGGACTCAGCGCGTCTCGCCGAGTACGTGCCCCTCGAGGGCCAGCCTTTTGAACTGGCGGGGCACTACCGCATCTACGACGGCGAGCGCCTGCTGCACGCTGACGTCCCGTTCAACACGCGGCCGATCCCGTCCCACCTGCCGCACCATCGGGTTGTCGACGGAGCAGCGGCCGCCGATGGTGCGTCCAAGCGCTGACGCCGCGGGCCGGGCTCCTGCTACGGAACAACTGAATCAGAGACCGTTCAGCGTTCGACCGGCCAGCTCGTGCCGGCGTCGTGCATAGACCGCTGACGGCACAGCACGGCTCGCCGCGCGCTCCAGCGCGGGCGCCGCATACTTCAACTCCATCCTCGCTTCGGCGCTGTCCATCTCGCTCAGCGCCAGCACGGTGTACCAGAAAGGAAATCGTCGCCATTGATGTTCGCCGTCGCGCATCGAACGCAGATGTGAGGCGCCGCGTCGCAAGCCGCTCTTCGCGACGATCCAGGCCGCCCGCGAGCAGGTTCCGCCACAGGCCCACGCTGCATTTGCCGCAACAGTAAAGACCGGGGTTGCTATTGCGGGGGTCATCGGCTGCTCGCGCCAGGCATCGCATCAAGCCGTTGTCAGCACCTTCGAGAGCACGAGTCACCTTCGGATCCCGCACTCGTAGTTGTCTCAGCGCGCGCGAGGCCTCCTCGCCAAGGATGTGGCGTGCGGAGGCCGACGTGATGCGCTCACCCGTAAACAGGACAATGCCCTTGGAACGTTCGGAGGGGAATCCAGCGAATGTATCTGAGTAGGCCCCGGGCAGCCCTTGGCGTCCGGCGATCCACCGTGCCGCCTGGCTGCGTTCGGCTGCCGGGAGGGAACGGCCGCTGAAATGCGCGGCATTGATGGCGTCAACGGTCTGCGAAAGACTGGTCCGGTTGATGAGCATGCCTGGCTCCCGCAACAAAGAAGGCTCGTCGATTATCTTGCGGTACATTGCCTCGCGCGTCGAATGGTGCGTACAATTAGCTCGCGTGACAGGACGCACCCCGTCCGCGGGAAGGGCTGAGCCCACCTGACCCAGGCCGTCGTCACAATCAGCGATCTTCTTTCAGCCCGTCGAGCGGACGCGGGCGATATCCGAAAGGAGATCGTATGTCCGTTTCCCCTCACCGGCGTCTGCCGGACCGTCCTTCCCTCGAGCAGCTCCGCAAGCAAGCCAAGGAACATCTCGACACGCTGCGCGCCGCCGATCCATCGGTGACCCTGTCCGCGGCGCAGCACGCGCTCGCGCGCGAATACGGTTTCGAGAGTTGGCCGAAGCTGGTGCACCACGTCGAGTCCGCGCAGCCGGCAAATCGAATGCTGCAACCAGCCGAGTTGAAATCCGATCAAAAACTCATGTGGTCGCCCGGGCGGGGCACCGATCTGTGGGCGTTGATTCAGGCCAGCACTTCAGGCGATCTCGAAGCCGTACCAGCACTCATCGCAAAAGATCCGTCGCTGGCGCGGGCGCATTACGACTATCGCAAGCCGCTCTACTTTGCCGTGCGCGAGAATCGCATAGACGTCGCGCGATTCCTGCTCGAGCACGATCGCAACCCGCTGGATCTCTGGGTGGACGACGATGCGATCGAAATTGCTCGCGATCGCGGTTACACGGAGATGGAACAACTGCTGGCCGACACGTTCGAAACGAGGTTCAACGCCTCGCCGAAAGGCGAGCCGGTCGCGTTGGCGCTGAGGGATCACGATCTGAAGCGGATGCGCGAGCTGCTCGATGAGCAGCCGGATCTCGTCGGCAAGGGCGACAAGCGATCCAACCAGCCGATCCACTGGGCCACGATGACGCGACAGCTCGACGCGATCGACGAGCTGCTGCGGCGCGGCGCGGACATCAACGCTCAGAGGATGGACGGCGGTCGGCCAATCCACCTGACCAACGGCGACTATTTCTACCGCGGCTGGCGCGATGTCCCACGCAATTGGCCGGTGACTGCCGCACAGGTCATGGCCCACCTCAAGGCGCGCGGGGCAGTCATCGATTTACCGACGGCGTGTCACACCGGCGACATCGAGCGCGTCCGCGAATTGCTCCGGCAGGATCGGTCGCTGGCAAACAAGCTTGGAGCGTACGAGGGCTACTACCTCGGCGCCGGGGCGCCGCTGTCAAACGCCGCCACGGTCGGGCGCATGGACATCGTGCAGTTGCTTCTCGATCACGGCGCCGACCCCAATCTGCCCGAGGAACAGATTGCGCCCAAGGGCAAGGCACTCTACTCGGCGGTCTTCCACGGACACTACGAGATCGCGAAGCTCCTCCTCGAGCGCGGCGCCTTTCCGAATCCGCCGGTCGAAAGCTCCGGTGACGCGCTATGGGTGTCGAGGGAATTGCGCCCCGACAAGCGCATGGAGCAGTTGCTTTTGTCGCACGGAGCGACGCCGCCGGAGGAACACGGTGAGGAAGACTGGCCAACGCGCGCACACAACTGGCTGCGCATCTCGCCGCTCCACCAGGCGGCGCGCAAGGGCGATGTGCGGGAGGCCAAGAAGCTGCTCGAGTCCGGCGCCGATCTGACGGCGCGTGACGAGCACCTCCGTTCGACGCCGCTCGCCTGGGCGGCCAAGCACGGTCAGCTCGAGATGGTCGAGTTCCTGCTCCAACGTGGCGCGGCGAAGAGCCTGCCTGACGATCCGGCATGGGCCACGCCGCTCGCGTGGGCCATCCGGCGCGGGCACGACAGGATCGCAAAACTGCTCTCCTAGCTTACGGTCCTCAGCGACAGCGTCCTGGAAGCGACACCCTCACGTTCGCAGCAGCGACGTTACTCCGCTACGGGCCATCGCTGGCGTGGCCGCGATGTGGGTGGCGGCTCGGGCCAGATCGTCGAACATCACCTGATTGGCCGAACGCAGCCACCGCGTCAGGATCACCCGGCCCAGCCACGGGAGTGGCCCGACCTGGGTTTCATCGCTGACGACGACGGTGCTCAGGCCATCGGGCGTGGGGCGGAGCGTGAACGTGCGCTCGGCATGCAGCCCGCGGGCGTCGGCAACGAAGGCGAACGAGTGCGGCCGATTGGCCGCCACCACGGTGCTTCGCAGCTCGACCGGATGTGCCTTCCACAGGAAGGACGTCCTTGACTCGACTCGAACCCACCGGCACGCCCGATACCACGAAGGCCAGTTTGCGACGTCGGCCAGCAGATCCCAGATGCGTTCAGCCGGGGCAGGAATCACGATCTCGTTGCGAACGACGACCGGTGGCCGTGATGCCGTGCCGATCGGACGAAGCAGCCGCGCGGAGATCCGTGTGAGCCACTCGCGCGGCATGAACCGGCCGCCGATGGCGATCACTTTGGTGCGCACTCCAGGGATGGCCACCGCCCGGCCCTTGTCCAGTGCCCGCAGCCCTGCCTCGACGACAGGCTCCGGCTCAGCGAGCCGGCTGTAGATCGCCGTGTGGCCGACATCGGCGCCGAGCGCATCGACGAATCCTGTGCGGGTGGGACCCGGACACAGTGCGGTGACCGCCACGCCCGTTCCGCGCGTCTCGGCCCACAGCGCCTCGCTGAACGACAGCACGAATGCCTTGCTCGCTGCGTACACCGCCTGGTACGGCGCGGGCTGAAACGCAATCGCCGAGGCGACGTTGAGAATCCCGCCGCTGCCTCGGGCGAGCATTCCGGGCAGGAACGCGCGCGCCAGCGTGATCACGGCGCTGACGTCGACTGCCACCTCGTCGGCCTCACGCTCCGCGTCGGCCTCGGCAAACGGACCATAGCTGCCGAACCCGGCGTTGTTGACCAGCACCTCGATGGGGCGATCGCCGACCCGATCGAGCAGCGCGGCGACGCCTGATCGCGTCGAGAGATCTGTGGCGACCGTTTCGATCTTCACCCGGGGAGCGGTGCGGCGGATCTGATCGGCAGTCTCGTGCAGTCGAGCATCGTTACGGCCGGTCAGCACCAGCGCCATGCCCCTGTCGGCGAGCCGGGCGGCGATTCCGCGGCCCAACCCGGACGAGGCTCCAGTCACGACGGCCCAATGGTCTTGATAGTGGATCATGGCCTCTCCTTCACGGTTGGCGTGACGGAACGATAGCTCGCGTCATCACCGTCGCGCATCACGTGATGGAGTTGTGTTGCGGTAACACGATCGGTCAGAGTTGGACTAACCCGATTGAGTTAGGGCTGGAGGAAGGAACACAGCAATGCAGAAGCGCAGGTTGGGAGCGGGCGGCATGGAAGTGTCCGCGATTGGCTTCGGCTGCATGGGCATCAGCTTCGGCTATGGACCGGCAACGAGTCGTGAAGAGGGCATCAATATCGTTCGGGCAGCCGTTGATGAAGGCGTCACCTTCTTCGATACGGCCGAGGCGTACGGACCGTACAGGAACGAAGAACTCGTCGGCGAAGCGCTGGCTCCCGTTCGCGATCACGTGGTGATTGCGACGAAGTTCGGCTTCAAGTTCGAGAACGGCAAGTCCGCCGGGCTGGACAGCCGGCCCGCGCATATCCGCGAGGTCACCGAGGCGGCGCTGCAGCGCCTCAAGACGGATCGCATCGATCTCCTCTATCAGCACCGTGTTGATCCCGAGGTGCCGATCGAAGAAGTCGCCGGTGCGGTGAAGGATCTCATCCGCGAAGGGAAGGTCAAACACTTCGGCCTGTCAGAAGCCGGCGTGCAGACAATCCGCCGCGCGCACGCCATCCAGCCGGTGACGGCGCTGCAGAGCGAATACTCGTTGTGGTTTCGCGAACCCGAGCAGGAGATTCTGCCGGCGCTCGAAGAATTGGGTATCGGGTTCGTGCCGTTCAGCCCGCTCGGGAAGGGTTTCCTCACCGGAAAGATCGACGAAAAGACGACGTTCGATACCACCGACTTTCGCAACGTCGTCCCGCGTTTCACGGAGGAGAACCGGAAGGCGAATCTGGCGTTCGTCGAATGGCTGAAGAGGTTCGCCGAGCGCAAGCAGACGACGCCAGCGCAAATCGCGCTCGCCTGGCTGCTGGCACAGAAGCCCTGGATCGTGCCAATCCCGGGCACGACGAAGCGTCACCGCCTCGAAGAGAATCTCGGCGCCGCCGCGATTCACTTGACGGCGGATGATCTGCGCGACATCGATCGCGAGGCCTCGCAGATTGCCGTGCACGGCGCCCGCTATCCGGAGCACCTGATGAAGCTGGTTGGACGCTGAGATCGAACTGCGTTCGTCGCGAAGCGACGGGGTTCACGAGCGACGTTGCACCGTCGTACCGTAATCGAGCGAGGCGTAAAACTTCCCTCTACCCTGCGGCGTCAGGTCCAAGACATTCCAAAACCACGGTGACACCTCGATTGAAGAGTTCGAGGTGTCATGAGTGTTGCAAGAGCTATGCTTGTACTCGCAGGCTGAACAAGGAGCACACGAACATGAAGCCAAAGAACACCATCTGCCTCTGGTTCGACAAAGACGCGCATGAGGCGGCGCGCTTCTACGCTGCAACATTCCCGGACAGTAAAGTGATCGCCGTTCACAAGGCGCCCAGCGACTACCCGAGCGGCAAGCAGGGCGATGTGCTGACGGTGGACTTCACGGTTCTCGGCATTCCCGTGTCTCGGCCTCAACGGCGGCCCCGAGTTCAAGCACAGCGAGGCGTTTTCCTTCCAGGTCGCAACCGACAATCAGGAAGAGACGGACCGCTACTGGAACGCGATCGTCGGCAATGGCGGCAAGGAAAGCCAGTGCGGCTGGTGCAAGGACCGCTGGGGCCTCTCCTGGCAGATCACCCCGCGCGTGCTGACCGACGCGCTTGCGGCGGGCGGCGCTGAGGCGAAGCGTGCCTTCGAAGCGATGATGCCAATGAAGAAGATCGACGTCGCCACCATCGAAGCGGCGCGACGCGGCGCGGTTGATGTGCATCGGTGAAGCACTGGGACACCGCTGGTGATGCGGGCTCGGTCGAATCGTGGCTGGTCTCGGCAGGACGGGACCGGCGGCCGGGCTCGCCGCTGAACGTGCCGCCATGGCCGGCGTCGAACTTCGTGCTCGGCGAGCACCGGGCGTACTCTCGCGACGACGGCACGCCGGGCTGGGAGGCGCTGGAAGAGATCGTCGGCGGCCTGGAAGGTGGCTCGTCGGTGAGCTTCGCCTCCGGCATGGCGGGGATCGCGGCGATTTTCGATCAACTTCCGACAGGCTCGGTCGTGGCCCTGCCGGACGACTGCTATCAGGGTGTCGCGGGACTCGCCAACGCCGGCCAGAGCCGCGGCCGGTGGACCGTGCGTCGTGTCGCCGTCACCGACACCGCAGGCTGGATCGAGATGTGCGGCGTCGCCGACTTGATCTGGCTGGAGTCTCCCTCGAACCCGCTGCTGACGGTGGGTGACCTGGACGCCATCTGCGCCGCACCGCGGAAGCGTGGCGCGATTCTGGGTGTTGACAGCACCTTCGCGACGCCGCTCAACCAGCGTCCACTGGCGCTCGGCGCCGACGCGGCCGTGCAATCGGTGACGAAGTTCATCGGCGGACATTCGGACCTGCTCGGCGGCGTCGTCACCGTGAGTGACGCGAACCTGCTGGCGGCGCTGCGACATGCCCGCGAGATCACCGGTGCAACACCCGGCGCCCTCGAAACGTTCCTCGCGGTCCGCGGGGTTCGGACGCTCGCGCTGCGGCTGGAGCGAGCGCAGCGCAACGCGATGACACTGGCCGAGCGCCTCGCGCGCCATCCGAACGTCACGGTGACGCGTTATCCCGGCCTGGCGAGCCACCCGACCCACGAGGCCGCGCGACGTCAGCTCCAGGGGTTCGGCACGATCATCTCGTTCGACGTACGTGGCGACGCCTCCGCCGCCGATGCCGTGTGCGCCGGCCTGCAGCTCATTCAACACGCCACCAGTCTCGGCGCGGTCGAATCCACCATCGAACGGCGGGCCAGCATTCCGGGACAGGAGCACCTGCCTCCGGCGCTGTTGCGCCTGAGCGTGGGCATCGAGGCCGTCGAAGACCTCTGGTCTGACCTGGATCGAGCGCTGCGCAACATGCCGTAGCGCCGGCCGTCGAGCCCTCCGGCCCGTTGTGAGTCCTCCGGTATTTCGTAGGCGCGAGATCGTTTCTCCGCACCGCCGGGCATTTCTCGGTGGCGTCACGCTTGCACCGCTCCGAGCACCCCTGTCAGTGCGCAGCCCTCTCGCCGCGGACTGGGCATAGCCAATGAGTAAGCGACGTTCGGCGTCAGTCAAGGCCGCGCCACCTCCACGTCGTAGCAGAGGATGGATGTGGGTCGCCGCCGCAGTGATCATCACCGTCGTCGCGATCGGTGCTTTCACCACGACGCGCCCCGGGCCATCCGCTCCCGACACGCCGTCCTCGAATCGATTTCTTCCGACCGTGGCAAACAGGCATCAGCCGCCCGGGCCCGCGCCCGCTGGCATGGTGTGGATTCCCGGCGGGGAATTCTCGATGGGGGCGGAGGACCCGCCGGAGATGCATCACGCCGTCGGGATGCAGGGCACGACAGATTCCCGACCAGTGCACCGCGTGTTCGTCGACGGCTTCTGGATGGATGCGACCGAAGTGACCAACGAACAATTCGCTCGCTTCGTGAACGCGAGCGGTTACGTCACAGTGGCCGAGCGGACGCCGCGCGCCGAAGATTTTCCCGGCGCACCGCCCGAAAGCCTGGTGCCCGGTTCCGTGGTGTTTACCCCGCCCGGCCACGCCGTTCCGCTCACGGATCCATATCGGTGGTGGTCGGATGTCAGCGGCGCGAGCTGGCGGCATCCGCTGGGACCGGCCAGCTCGATTGCGGGGAAGGAGCGTTTTCCGGTGGTGCATGTCGCGTACCAGGACGCGGTGGCCTACGCGCAATGGGCCGGAAAGCGCCTGCCGACAGAAGCGGAATGGGAGTTTGCGGCGCGCGGGGGTCTGACAGGAAAGATCTTTCCGTGGGGGGACGAATTCGCGGAAGGCCGGGCGAACGCAGGCCAACACCCATCAAGGCCACTTTCCCGATCATGATTCCGCCGCCGACCGCTTCACGGGGATTGCGCCGGTCGCGCAGTTTCCGCCGAACGCATACGGCCTCTATGACGTGGCCGGCAACGTCTGGGAGTGGGTGAGCGACTGGTATCGACCGGACTACTACGCCGAGCTCGCTGCGACTGCGACCGTCGCTCGAAGCCCGAACGGTCCCGCCACCTCCTTCGATCCGAGCGAACCTGGCGTGAAGAAACGCGTCCATCGCGGCGGATCGTTTCTCTGCACCGATCAGTACTGCTCGCGCTACACGGTGGGCACCCGCGGCAAGGGGGATGTCGGTACCGGCACGAACCATCTCGGATTCCGCTGTGTGAAAGCGCGAACGACCGGAGACAAAGGATGATCAGGGTCTTCGCACGGCACGCGCTCGCCGCCGCCGCGCTCGTCGCTGCTCTGACGTGGACGACCGCGACGGCGCAGCCGGCCGACCCGCTGCCGTCGTGGAATGCCGGCGCGGTCAAGCAATCGCTCGAGCTGCTCGCCTACCTGCAAGCGAACGGATTCCAGACCTGGATCTGCTCGGGCGGCACCGTGGATTTCATGCGCGTGTTCGCGGCGTCGACCTACGGCATTCCGCCGGAGCGGATCATCGGCAGCGTCATCAAGCGCGACTCGCGGATGCTCGACGGCCGGCGCGTAATTTGGGAGCTGCCGGAGCTGGACTCGATCAACGACAAAGAGGTCAAGCCGGTCAACATCGATCGACAGATCGGTCAGCGCCCGCTCTTCGTCGGCGGCAACGTCGGCAACGCCGGCGATATCGCGATGATGGAGTACCCAAGGGACGGCCGGGACGTTCGTTCCAGCTGCTGATCAATCACGACGACGAGGCGCGCGAGTTCGCCTACGCGGAAAAGGACAACTTCTCGCTCGAGGCGGCGAAGAAGAACGGCTTCACGGTAGTCAACATCAAGAGCGATTGGCAGACGATCTTCGCGTCGGCGCCGGTCGCGGTGGCAGAGCTCAAGTGAGGGACATGTTGAGAACACCAGTTATTCGCATCGCTCTTGGCATCGCGCTGCTCTCGGGTGTGCCCGCGTGCAGCACGCCGCCGCCGGCGCAGTCGGCCGCACCGGCCGCCGCCCCGGGCGGGATCGACCGCACGGTGCTGCCGATCGCCGAACCGAGCCCGCAGCGCTACACCGAGCTCGATGCGCGGAACGCTAAGCCGCCGGCACGGTTCGAGGTCAAGGCGCCCGCGCAGCGCACCCAACGTCGTGATCGTGCTGATCGACGACGTCGGTTTCGGCGGACCGAGCACGTTCGGCGGACCGATTCGCACGCCGACGATGGATCTGCTCGCGCAGGGCGGGCTGCGCTTCAACAACTTCCACACCACGGCACTGTGCTCGCCGACGCGCAACGCGCTCAAGACCGGGCGGAACCACCACACCGTCAACACCGGCTCGATCATGGAGACGGCGACGGCTTTCCCCGGGAACACCGGGCCGGAATCCAAACAGCGTTGCGCCGCTGGCGGAGATGCTGCGCCTCAACGGCTACAGCACCGGCGCGTTCGGCAAGTGGCACGAGACGGCCGCCTGGGAGACCAGCGTGTCGGGACCATTCGATCGCTGGCCCACTCACCAGGGGTTCGACAAGTTCTATGGCTTCATCGGCGGCGAGACCGACCAGTGGTATCCGCTCATCTACGACGGCTTGATCAAGGTCGAGCCGCCGAAGATGGAGAACTACCACTTCACCGTGGACATGACCAACCAGGCCATCAACTGGGTCAAGGCGCAGCAGTCGATGACGCCCGACAAGCCGTTCTTCGTCTACTACGCGACCGGCGCGACGCACGCGCCGCACCACGTGCCGAAGGAGTGGGCCGACAAGTACAAGGGCCAGTTCGACAAGGGTTGGGACCAGGTGCGGGCCGAAACGCTGGAGCGGCAGAAGAAGCTGGGTGTGGTTCCTGCCGACACGCGGCTCGCCGATCGGCCGAAGGACCTGGCCGCGTGGGACTCGCTGCCAGCGGATCAACGACGCCTGTTCGTGCGCCAGGCCGAAGTGTTCGCCGGATTCCTCGAGCACACCGACAACCAGGTCGGCCGCTTCCGTCAGGCGCTCGCCGACATCGGCGAGCTGGACAACACGCTGTTCATTTATATCGCCGGCGACAACGGCACGAGCGCAGAGGGCGGTTTCGTCGGGATGTATAACGAGATGACCTATTTCAACGGCGTAGCCGAGAAGGTCGAGGATCTGATTCCGCTCATCGACAAGTGGGGCGGGCCGGAAACGTTCCCGCACATGTCGGCCGGATGGGCCGTCGCCTTCGACACGCCCTTCTCGTGGACCAAGCAGGTGGCGTCCGATTTCGGCGGCACCCGCAACGGCATGGTCATCCACTGGCCGCAGGGCATCAAGGACAAGGGCGGCGTGCGCAGCCAGTTCTCGCACGTCATCGACATCGCGCCCACAATCCTGGAAGCCGCCGGTCTGCCAGAACCCAAGAGCGTCAATGGCACGGTGCAGACGCCAATTGAAGGTACCAGCATGGTTTACACCTTCAACGATGCGAAGGCACCGGAGCGACACACGACGCAGTACTTCGAGATGTTCGGCAACCGCGCAATCTACAGCGACGGCTGGTTTGCGCGGACCATCCACCGCGCGCCCTGGCAGACGAGCGGGATACAGCCCTTGACGTCCGACGTGTGGGAACTCTACGACGTCAGGAACGACTTCAGCCTGACGAAAGACCTCGCGGCCGATCAGGGCGCGCGAAGCTGAAGGACATGCAGGCGCTGTTCATGAAGGAGGCGGAGAAATACCACGTGCTGCCGATCGACGATCGGACCATCGAGCGTACCAACCCGTCGCTCGCGGGCCGGCCCGACGTCCTTGGTGATCGGACCTCCCTCACGCTCTACGAGGGCATGCAGGGGATGCTTGAGAACACCTTCATGAACATCAAGAACCGCTCCAGCAAGATCACCGCGGAGCTGGTGATCCCGGCGAGCCGCGCCAACGGCGCGATCCTGTCGCAGGGTGGGCGCTTTGGCGGCTGGTCGCTGTACATGAAGGATGGCAAACCCTCATACGTCTACAACTTCCTCGGTCTCTCGCGTTACACCATTGCTGCGTCGCAAGCCCTCCCGCCAGGTCCCGCCACGGTCACCCTGGACTTCGCTTACGACGGCGGCGGCGCCGGCAAGGGCGGCAAGGCAACGCTCCTCGTCAATGGCAAACCCGTCGCCGAGGGACGCGTCGAGAAGACGCAGCCGAATATCTTCTCCGCTGACGAGACGGCGGATGTCGGCATCGACAACCAGACACCGGTGGCCGTGGGAATCGGCGTCGGCGCGGAGACGCGATTCACCGGCCGGATCAACAAGATCACTCTCGAAGTGGGTCAGGTGAAGTAATGGCACGGCTCTGCCGCGGCGTTTTCGCACTACTGGTGGTGGGGGCCCTCGCGGCCTGTACTGGTCAGCAACCGGCGCCGCCGCCGGCCACCAGCGCTCCGGCAACATCGCCGGCGGCACAATCGACGGCCGACGCGCCAATCCCTGACACGGCGTCGCCGTACGATGCCCTCCCCGAAACCGCACGGCTCCTGATGGACAAGCCGTTCACCGGCGACCTCGACGAGATGATCGCGCGCCGCATGATCCGCGTGGCTGTGACCTTCAACCGCACGCACTACTTCATCGATCAGGGGCAGGAGCGCGGGCTGACGTACGAGGCCTTGAAGGCGTTCGAGAGCGATCTGAACACGGACTTGAAGACGGGCAACCTCAAGGTGCACGTGGTGATCGTGCCGATGTCGCGCGATCAGCTGCATCCCGCCCTCGCGAGCGGCAAGGTCGACATGGTGGCGGCGATGGTGACCGTCAGGCCGGAGCTGGAGAAACTCGCCGCCTTCTCGGAGCCGACGCGCAGCAACGTCAGCCAGGTGGTAGTCACCGGCCCAGGCGCGCCGCCGATCGCCACGGCCGACGATCTCGCGGGTCAGGAAGTGTTCATCCGAAAGGCGAGCGCCTATTACGAGACCCTCGCGCGCATGAACGAGCAACTGAAAGCACGGGGCAAGCCGGCGGTGGTGATCATCGAGGCCCCCGACGTGCTCGAAGACGACGACGTGCTCGAGATGGTCAACGCGGGCCTCGCCCCGATTACCGTGGTGGACGACTATCTGGCCGAGTTCTGGAGTCAGGTGTTAACTAACATCACCGTGCACAAGAACATCGCCGTGCGCTCCGGCGGCAATCTCGCTGTCGCGTTTCGGAAGGAGAATCCCAAGCTCCGGGAGGCTGTCAACCAGTGGATTCGAAAGCATGGAAAGGGCGACGCCTTCCGCAACGTGATCGAGCGCCGGTATCTCCAGAGCGTCAAGTTCGTGAAAAACGCGGCGGCCGACGCCGAGCGCCAGAAACTACAGAAGGTGAGAGACCTGTTCCGGAAATATGGCTCCCAGTACAACCTCGACTACCTGCTGATGGCGGCGCAAGGTTACCAGGAGTCGACGCTGGATCAGAACGTCAAGAGTCCGGTTGGCGCGATCGGCGTGATGCAGGTCATGCCGCCAACCGGGAAGCAACTGAACGTCGGCGACATCACCCAGCTCGAGCCCAACATCCACGCCGGCGTCAAGTACATGCGGTTCATGATGGATCAGGTACTTCAAGGATGAGCCCATGGACAATCTGAACAAGGGCCTGATGACGTTTGCCTCCTACAACGCCGGGCCGGGACGCGTCCGACAGCTGCGACGCGAGACGGAGAAGAGGGGTCTCAATCCCAACGTGTGGTTCGGCAACGTCGAGCGCATCGCGTCCGAGCGGATCGGCCGGGAAACCGTGACGTACGTCAGCAACATCTACAAGTACTACGTCACCTACCGTTTGATCACCGATCAGCAGGACCGCCGCGCAGCGGCGAAGGCGGCGGTCGGGAAGCGCAAGTGAAGGCGGTTGACCGCAGAGCCGTCAGAAGGCGCCGCCAGAATCAGTGAGCCCGGCTCGAGGTGCGCTCGCAGCGTCTTGCCCCGACACCGTGCGGTGGGCGATGGCCGCGAGCAGATCTTCCAGGGCCTCCAGAGCGAGCGGCTTGGTGAAGTGACTGTCGAATCCAGCTTCTCGTGCTTTGCGACGATCGTCGTCCTGCCCCCACCCCGTGATGGCGGCGACATGGACGTTCGTGAATTCCGGCCGTTCTCGCAACGCTCGCACGACCGCATACCCGTTCATCACCGGCAGGCCAATATCCAGGAGAATCAGGTCGGGTGCGAACTCGAGCGCGGCTGGGATCGCGCTGGCACCGTCGTGGGCGACTCTGGTCACGTGGCCCAGTTGCGAAACCGCCAGCTCCAGCATTGCCGCCGCATCGCGATTGTCTTCGACAATCAGCACGCGGAGGTTGCGGCTCGCCGCTGCTGCCGATGCGTCGCGCTCCGCGGCGACCGCCGTCGCCGCCTGCCCCGGTGCAATTGGCAGATGGATTTCGACTTCGGTCCCCTGGTCGAGTCCTTGGCTGTTGATCGCTATCCGTCCGCCGTGCATCTCGATGAACCGGCGCGCCAACGACAAGCCGATGCCCAGTCCGCCGGCAGACCGCTCCAGGATGGGCGCCGCCTGTCGAAACATGTCGAACACACGCGGCAGAACGTCTGGCGCGATTCCGATCCCCGTATCGCGGATGCGCACCACAGCCTCAGTCGACTGCTCGTCCGCGGTGAACCAGATCTGCCCGCCGCGCGGCGTGAACTTCACCGCGTTGTTGAGAACATTCGCAAAGATCTGCACGAGCCGCGCGGCATCGCCGTCGATCCGAATCGTCGTCGAGGGCATGCGCACGTCCAGCTGTTGGTCGGCGGCCGTCACGAGAGGCATGATGGATTCGACGGCCGTTGCCATCAGCCGCTCGAGTTCGTGCGGCTCACGACGCAAACGGATCTTGTTGGCCGTAATCCGGGAAACATCCAGCAAGTCATCGACCAGCCGCACGAGCTGCTCGACCTGACGTTCGATCACTTCACGGGCGTGTAACGCGCGCGCGGCGGGAGTGCCGGCCTTGAGACTCTCGAGCGCGAACCGAATCGGTGCGAGCGGGTTTCGGAGTTCATGCGCAAGCATCGCGAGGAATTCGTCCTTGCGCTGATCGGCCTCCACGAGCTTCGCGGTTCGGTCGCTCACACGCATTTCCAGATCTCGATTCAGGGCGTCGGCCTGTTGCTTCGCCGTCTGCAGACTCTCTATGAGATCGTCGTTGTCGAATCGCAACCTGAACGAGGATTCGATCACCCGATGGAATCGCCAGGTCGTCGCCACCGTCGCGGCCGTGAACAGTGCCCCCAGAAAACCCATCATCAGGTGGGCTTCGTCTCCTATTGCGGCCAGACGCAAGGCAGTGACCAGACCAGTCGGGAGGAGAAACGTGAGGAATGCCTCTGGTCTGGCTGCCAGAAGCGAAGCACCACCGAGCATGACGCCGCCGACGACGAAGACGAGGAACGTCTCGTTCATCGGTCGAGCTGGCGAGGAAAGCACAACCGCCGCCGCCGCCCAGCCCGCAGCGGCCAACGCGACGCCAACGGTGAAGGCCACATTCCAGTAGTCGCTCTCAGTGACGCCCGGCAACACGCGCCAATATCGGCGAGCGAGCAGGAGTCTCGCCGCAGCCACGAGCAGCATATAGAGCAGCCACATCGACAGGGCGACACGCGGAGATGTCGCCCGATTGCGCGTAGGCGAGCAGCGTCGCGATAAGAATGGTGACGATTGTCCCGGTGCCCGCGTTTTCGTAGAGCAGGCGGGTTTCTGCCGCCCGCACTTGACGTTCACGTTGGTCGCCGTCGATGGGTCGAGCGAATACTGGCGGAATGAGCAGCCTCCCGGAAGTATTGCAGCGGGATGAAACCGAGATCTTACCGCTGATGAGGCCGGGCTGCTGAAATCGAAGCGTCCTGCTGAGCCACCGCCGCCGATTCACTCTGCCTTCGCGACTGGATGGGCGGCGAGGTAGCCGCTGACAGCTTCCTCGATGGTGGCAAAGAAACTCTGCTCGCCGAAGTGCGTCAGCAGTCCGAAGCGCTGCAGCTTGTCCTTGACCGGATGCTTCATCTCGGCGAAACGCATCTCGATGCCCGCGGCGTGCAGGGTGTCGTCGAGCTCGCGGATCGCGTCGGCGGCGGTGACGTCGATGCTGGTGACAGGCTCGGCGGCGACGACCAGCCAGCGGACGGGGGTGGGCGAGCTCGCGACCGCGTCGAGAACGCGGTCGTGGAAGAACTCGGCGTTGGCGAAGAAGAGCGGGGCATCCCAGCGGAACAGGACGAGACCCGGGATCAGATCGGCGTTCGGATAGCGAGTGATGTCGTGGTAGCCCTTGACGTGGTCGACGCGGCCGAGCACGGCCGAATGCGGGCGCCAGCCGTCCCAGAGGAACTCGATGACGGCAATCACGATCGCGAGCACGATGCCGGGAATCGCCCCGAAGATGGCCACACCCGCGAAACAGGTCATCGAAAGCCAGAACTCCCAGGGCTGGATGCGATAGATGCGGCGCAGATCGGACACTTCGATCAGCCCGATCGCCGACGCGATGACGATCGCCGCCAGCGCGGTGTTTGGCAGATCCTGGAGCAGCGCCGGCGCGAACAGCAGCAACAGCGCAATCGCGAGCGCGCCGACGACGCCCGTCAATTGGGTCTTCGCGCCAGCCGCCTCCGCTACCGGTGTGCGCGAAGAGCTGCTGCTGATCGGGAAGCCCTGAAACAACCCGGCCGCGACGTTCGCGAGGCCAAGGCCGACCATCTCCTGATTCGGGTCGACCGGTGTTCGCAGACGCGCGGCGTAGGTTCGGGAGAGCACACTGGTGTCGGCGAAGGATACGAGCGCAACCGCGAGGCCACCGCTCAGGATGGGGACCAGGCTGTCGAGCGGCGCCAGAGGAATGCGTGGCGCCGGCAGACCCTGCGGCAACGGACCGAGGACAGAGAGGCCAGGAGCCCGATGCGAGATCGAACACCGCAACCACGATGGTGGCGGCGGCGACCGCGATCAGCATGCCCGGAAGGCGCGGCCACCGCTTCAGCACGAGAATCAACGCGAGACAGCTGCCGCCGATCGCCAGGACGGTGACGTTGGTGCTTCCCTCCCACACCTTGTCGACGATGCCCAGGGCCTGTCGCACCGGGCCGTCCGCCCTCACGGAGAAGCCGAAGAGCTTCGGGATCTGGCTCAGGATGATGGTTACCGCGATACCGTTCATGTAGCCGTAACGGATCGGTTTCGACAGGAGTTCGGTGATGAAGCCGAGACGCGCCAGGCCGGCCGCCACGCACACCACGCCGGACACGATCGCCATCATTCCGCCCACCACGACGGCGCGCTGCGGGTCGCCGCCCGAAAGCGGCAGCACGACTGCCAGGATCACAGCCGCGAGCGCGGAGTCCGGTCCGAGGACCAGAATGCGGCTCGGACCGAACAGCGCGTACGCCAGCAGCGGCACGATGGTCGCGTAGAGTCCGTTGATCCCCGGCAGCCCGGATGCCTCCGCATACGCAATGCCGACCGGCACGAGCATCGTCGTCATGACGAGGCCGGCGACGATGTCGTGTCGAAACCAGGACGACTCGTAGTTGCGAAGAGTGAGGAACCCGGGAACCCAACGCATCCAGCCGGTACGTTCGTCTGCGTTCCCGGGCGGGCGATACGGCCAGGAGCGGGGTTGGCTGCGTTCACTGGCAGCTCCGTTAGAACGTCCAGAAAAACGTGACCTGGAACATGGCGTCCTGGCGTCTCCCTGGAAAATTGGTCGGGTCCGGTTCGTTCTCGTACCTCACGAGTTCGAGGTTCGGGCTCACACGGACCGCCGGGTGGAGATACCATTCACCACCGATAATCCAGGTCGCGAAAGGCGATTGCGTGCTCAGGAGCCAGTAGTCAATCCCATCGGCGCCCGGCAGTCCCGTCTCGAGATCCCCGAGATGGCCCGTCACGTCGTCCACTCGGAAAAACAGGTTCGCCTTTTTCGGGAGGAACTCCCATACCGCGAACCCCGACCAGATGGTGATGGCCTGATCGGGGACGTCGTGCCGACCCGACTTGCGCTCCTGCCACAGATATTGCGCCCCAACCCGTGCGACGTTCGTCCGGAAGCCCGCGATGCCCTGGGCCGTGTGACGGTTTCTGCCCTGCGGCCGCCCCCCGAAGCTGTAGAAGCCGTCGAAAGCGATCCCGGGATTACGCTCGTAGCGAGTTTCGAATCGCAGGATCTTGCCCTCGTCCGTCTCGGAGCCGTTGCCCGACTCGTTGCCGAACTGCACGGCGTAGTTGAGACCGTCGATGGGAGTCGGGCCGTCGAAGGTGACTCCGAAATCGCGCGATGAATCCACTCGATAGAGGTCGGCCGGCGTCTTCTCGATATGTCGCAGCCCCCAGAATACGTCCAGCCAGTCGAACGTCAGGGTCGGATGGATGCCGAGCGTCAGCCGCTGGTCCCCGCTATAAGTCCATTTCAGATACGCGTCTTTCACGTAGGGGACAAGATTTCCACCGGTGAAATTCCCGTTGCTGTTCACCTCGAGCCGGAAACGCGTGGTGAGTGATTTGTTGAACGAGAAGTCGTAGGTGAAATAGATGCGCCGGAACCACAGGCCGTGCTGCCCCTCGATGACAGTCGGGTCGGCGCTGCTGATCTGATCCTGATGCCGCTCGTAGTACCAGTAGTAATCCCCGAACATGAGCCCGCTGAATTTGCCTGACGGAAATTCGGGCTTGCGGTTTTCTTCTGGCTTCGGGAACTGCTCGCCGGGGAGTCCGTGCTTGAAGTTGTACAGGTTGATGGCATCGTTGCTGTCGAAGACGACCGTTTCACCATTGGGGCCGTACCCTGCCCGCTCGGTGACAGGACCGATGTCGGCGCCGTCGCTCTTTCTGAACGCGTCATATCTCGACGCGCTTGCGAACACGTAGATTCGACCGTCCTTCGCGACTTCGGTGTAGAAGAACGTCTGTGCATCGTGCGCCTGGCGCAAACGAGAGGCACGCCAGAACAGCGGTCGCGGCCGCCCGCCGGGCCAACGACTTCACCTTCGCCGATGTCATTGATGTCCTTCCCCGCCAGCGGACAGTATTATCGATCGGCGCTGAAACATCTCGGATTTCAAGCCAGGAAGGATGACGGTGGGTAACTTCGATCGTGTGCTGTCGACGCGTTCGCTTGGCGTGGTGCTGCTGTGTGCGTGGGCCGTTGCAGGCTGCCGCGGCGTCCACCGGGACGGTCCGCAGCCGCCGACACCAGCGGCACCGAGTGCGGACCAAGCGCAGTTGGAGCGCCTTCGCGCCGGATCGATGCTCACCTGGCGGGGCGAGGACCAACGCATCGGTTATGCGAACATGGACAAGCTCGCACCCACCAATCTGGTGCGCCGAGGCACGCAGACGTCGCAGCTGCCCGAAGCGCGCCAGGATTTCTCGACGTTCCGATATACCGTCAAAGGGACGACCCACGACCTCGACCACTTCATGACCACGCTCAACGTGGTCGGCTTGCTCGTCATCACCGACGGGCGCATCGTCCTCGAACGCTACGCGCGCGGCCACACCGCGGAGACGCGATGGGAGTCGTGGTCCGTCGCCAAGTCAGTCACGTCGCTGCTGTTCGGCGCCGCGATCCGTGATGGCCGCATCGCCACCCTCGATGACGAGGTCAGCAAGTACATCCCCTCGCTTGCAGGGACGTCGTACGACGGTGTCACGCTCAGGCATCTGCTGCAGATGTCCTCCGGCGTGGCCTGGAACGGCAATATGGCGGACCCGGAGTCAGACGTGGCGCAGTTGCCGCGCTTGAACAAGGAAGGCGGTCTCGCCGCGCAGACGGCTTACATGGGCAGCAAGCCGCGCAAAGCCGCACCCGGGACGGTCTTCAACTACAACACCGCCGAGGCCGACATCACTGCGGCGGTGTTGCACGCGGCCACCGGACGGACGCTGTCCGACTACCTGTCCGAAAAGATCTGGCAGCCGTTCGGGATGCAGTCGGACGGCTACTGGATGACGATGGGCACGAGCGGCCTGGAGCGGGCCGGATGCTGCCTGAGCGCCACGCTGCGCGACTACGGCCGTCTTGGGCTGGTGGCGTTACGAGACGGCGTCGCGCCCGACGGCCGCCGGTTGTTGCCAGAAGGATGGATCGCGGAATCCACCCGACCGTCGCCCGCCAGCAAAGGTTACGGCTATTACTGGTGGCTGCGGCGAAACGGCGGCTACTTCGCGAGCGGCAGTTTTGGCCAGCACATCGAGATCGCACCGGGGCGTCGCACGGTGGTGGCGATTCAGAGTTATTGGCCCGAGGCCTACAACGACGAGTTGCTCGAACACAACGACACCGTCGTGGAGGCGCTAATCGCTTTTGCCAGCGGGCTCCGCGTCCCACAGCTTGCTCACGATCCGCCAGCGACCGGTGTCCTTCAGTAGATGGAAGTAGTCGATCACGCTGCCTTCGTGGCTCGTTTCCCGGACCGTCGCGGTAGCCACTCTCCCGGTCACGGCTATCGCCAGAATCGAGCAGTCGAACACCTCTCCGGTCTCCGCCGGGGCCGGGTTCGTAGTGACCCAGTCGTACAAGGCTTCGATCGGGGCCGCGATCATGTCGTCGCCGAGATAGCCGCACAATATCGCCTGCTGATGAAAACCCTCTTTGAGGGCGTCGGCCTTGTGCGTTCGCATCCCTTCGACGTAGTGCTGCACTGCCTCACGAATCCCGCGTTCTTCCGTTGACACAGCCATGGAGCTCCCTTGCTTCGTTTACGAGGGGTTCATTGCGGGCAGGTTCATTCTCCGCAACAGATCCTTCAGTCTGGGGTCGCTGCCGAGCCGGTTGAGCGGATCGTCCGCGGCGGCCCCGGCAATCTCCCCTTGCAGAAACACCATCTCGCCGTTTCGCTCGTCGAACGCCGTCTCCAGCCATTCGATCGCTTTCTCAGTCTCTCCGAGTCGGCTATACACACGCGCCAGGCAGATCGCGGGCACGTATTGGCGGCGTCGCATCTCGAGGAGTCGATCGAGAATGATCGTGGCGTCTTCCCTTCTCGCCGCCAGGCCGTAGGCCGACGCCAGGTCGGCCATGACAATAGGATGGCCACCGAGCGATACCGCGCGTTTCAATTCCTCGACGGCGTCTGCATACCGGCCCTCGGCCAGGCGAATCGCGCCCTTCAGCCAATAGGCGCCGTAGAAATCAGGCTCGATCTCGATCATCTTCCCGGCTTGGTCCAACGCTCCATCTGGACGACCTGTCGAGAAGTAGGTCCAGCCGACGTTCATGTTGATGAGCGGCGAGAGCGGATCGATTTCGAGCGCGCGCCGAGCCCGGTCGAGCGCTTCGTCGGTGCGTCCTTCGAACGCGAGAAACAAGGCGTAGTATGAGAGCGCCTCGGCATTGTTCGAATTCTGGGCTATCGACTGTCTGAAGGCCTGCTCGGCCCTCTCCCATTCCCAGTCGTAGAAGAACGTGACCATCGCCAACGAGAGGTGGGCGTCCGCCAGAGTCCGGTCGACTTCCAGGGCTTTGTGCGTGGCCGCCTTGCATTGCGGAACGGTTTGCCCGGCAGGAAGCAGTCCGAAAAACCAGAGACAGCCGTAGCAGGCGGCCATTCCAGCGTGCGCCGGCGCATGGTCCGGCTGCATGTCGATTGCCCGCTGAAAGAACTCGATCGCCCGCGTCCATCCCTCAGCGGAGTACTTGTACGAGTAGTGGCGCCCTTTCAAGAACAACTCGTGGACCGCGGCATCGTCGGTGTAGCGCTTCAACAGCGCCGCTTTCTCGTCGCCGAACAGCATCACCTTCAAGGCGCCGACGACCGCCAGCGCGATCTCGTCCTGGATGTCGAAGATGTCGCGCATCTCGCGGTCATATCTGTCCGACCAGAGATGAAAGCCGTCCGACGCGTTGACCAGCTGAACCGAGATTCGCAACCGGGTGCCCGAACGCCTGACGCTGCCTTCCAGGATGTGGTTGACGCTCAATCTGGCGCCGATCTCGCTGGCGTTCACGCTCTTGCCTTTGAACGAAAACGCCGACGTGCGCGCGGCCACTTTCAGGTCGTCGATCTTCGACAGGGCATTCAAGAGCTCCTCGGCCAGGCCGTCACAGAAGTGCTCGTTGTCGGCGTCCGCGCTCATGTTGGTGAACGGCAGGACGGCGATCGAGTGTCGGCTTCCCGACCGGTCTGGCGTCGCCTCGAAAGCGACCGATTCGGTGCGGCGGTCCAGGTTGTCCTGAAAGTCTGCCTCCTGTCTGAATGCTCTGAGGTCGCGCAGCAAGTCCTTGGCCGAGCGATAGCGATGCCGTGTGTCCTTCTGCAACGTCCTGCTGACGATATCTGCGAGTGCCGCCGGGACTTCCGTCAGTCGTCGCGGCTCTCTGGTCAACACTGCCGCCAGCGCGTCGCTGACCGTGTCTCCCGCAAACGGGGACTGGCCCGATAGCATGTGATGCATCACCGCACCGAGGCTGAAGATGTCGGTCTGGTGGTCGACGCGCAGCCCGCAAAGCTGTTCGGGCGACATGAACTGCGGCGTGCCGATGAGCATGCCGGCGTGGGTCTCGCGACTGAAGGGGCGTCCTGGTGTCGCCGCTGGAGTCGGTCGGGGCGGACAGTTTGGCGATACCGAAGTCGAGGAGCTTGGCCAGACCGTTCGAGCGGACCATCACATTGTCGGGTTTGATATCGCGATGCACGATCCCCGCAGCATGTGCGTCATCCAGGGCCGAGGCAACTTGAATGGCGACGTCGAGAACGAACCGGTAATCGAGCGGCTGTGCTTGCGCGAGCTCGGTCAGTGTCTTCCCGTCGATGAACTCGGTGGCGATGAAGTGCGTGCCGTTGGACTCGCCGATCTCGTAAATGGTGAGGATGTTCGGATGATTCAATGCCGACGCCGACCGAGCCTCGCGAACGAAACGCTCCATTCGGTCGCTGTCGTCGGCGAATTCAGACGGCAGGATCTTGAGGGCGACGTTGCGGCCAAGCGCCGTATCCTGCACCAGATACACCTCGCCCATCCCGCCTTTGCCGATTGGCGCCAGGATCTCTATGCTTGATGACGGTGTTCGCTGCAAGCGGCTGCATGTGTCACGGCCGGGAGGTCGGTCCTGGGTCGATCCAGCCGACGCCGCCGTCAAGGGCGCGCTGTGATCCTGATCAGTATTCCGGCGCCGGGTGTCTGGAGGCCCGCCACGATTGTCCTGACCTCTGGCGCTCGCCGGCGGCATCGCCTGCTGAGGGTGCCGGCGCGTCGCGCCCCTGGGCATCACGCCCGCTGAAGCGCCGATGAGTCGTCCACGGATTGATCAGACGGCGACCCAGGTGTCGACCTTCGTCAGGTTCGAGTTCAGCGAGCACTCGGGCCGGGCACAGACGAAGCACCGCGGCCCCCAGCTGCGATTCGCCGATCTTGCGCTGAATCTTGGTCTGCGGCTGGTGACACGCCGGGCATTCATTGATGAACCGCTGGGCGTGCCGAAAGCTTGGAGTTCCACATGAGGCGCACAGTATCACGGTGTCCTCGAGCCGACTGCGCTCTTCTGCACACCGAGTGAATCCCGAGACCCGGCCCCTACTCCGTTCTCAGCCCCTCGTCAGCCTTCCCCCTCACGACTGCGCGGATCAAGTCCGTCTGCAGCCGACTATCGCCAAACAGGCAGGAATACCGGACTCGAGGCATTCGCGTGTCTGTTGGGCGTCGGCGGTCGTCGCCTGGACGGCGAGCAAAATACAGATCTACGACGCAGACTTCGGTTCTGCCGGCACTCGGACAATCGAGACCGTCTGAAGCGCCACCTCAGCGAAAGTCTCCGGATTCATTCGGGCTCAGACCTTGCACCGGCTCGGTGGTTTCGACACGTCGAGGGAGCCAAAGAGCCGCCATGTGCACATTCGACAGCGCTCGACCCACCGTCGACAGCGCTCGACCCACCGTCAAGCGGTGGCTGGCTGCGGGAGCGATCGCGCTGGCGATTGCAGTCGCGCTGCAGTCGCCGACGGTGGTTGCGCAGGCGGCCGTGCAGGGGCAGTGGCGGACGCTGCCCTATGTGATGCCGATCAACCCGTCCACCTCGCGCTCACGTACACGGGAAGGTGTTGATCGTGGCGGGCTCGGGCAACGTCGCGAGTGAGACGAACTTCCAGGCGGCGGTCTGGGATCCGGAGGAACACAGTCGTGACGCAACCGGTCGGATGGGACATGTTCTGCAACGGGATGGTGGCGTTGCCGGACGGACGGGTCTTCATCAACGGCGGCAACCTGAAGTACGACCCGTTCTGGGGCGAACCGCGCAACGCCGTCTTCGACCCGGCGACCGGCACATTCACCGACGTGCAGAACATGGCGCACGGCCGCTGGTATCCGACGGTGACCGCTCGGCGACGGCCGCGTGATGACGTTTTCCGGCTTGAAAGAGACCGGCGGCACGAACACGGCGGTCGAGATCTACACGCCGGCGTCGGGATGGAGCCCGGAGTATCGCGGCGGGCTGGACGCCGCCGCTGTATCCCCGCATGCACCTGATCACGGACGGCCGCGTCTTCTATGCGGGTCGCGCCGCGGCTCGAGGTTCTTCGATCCGGCGACGAAGACGTGGTCGGCGGTCGTCGCCACGATGAACTACGGCGGCTCGCGGACCTACGGCACGTCGGTCCTGCTGCCGTTGACGCCCGGCGAACGGGTACAGGCCGCGCGTCATGATCTTCGGCGGCGGCAACCCGGCCACGGCGACCACGGAGATCATCGACATCTCCGCGGCCGACGCCGCAGTGGCAGTACGGCCCGTCGATGTCGCAGCCGCGGATCGAGATGAACGCGACGATCCTGCCGAACGGCAAAGTGCTGGCGATGGGCGGATCGGTGAACGACGAGGACGCGGCAACCGCGAGCTTGAACGCGGATCTGTACGACCCGACGACGAACACGTTCAGCTCGGCGGGCGCGAACGCGTATCCGCGCCTGTATCATTCCGGGTCGCTGCTCCTGCCGGATGCGACCGTGATGCTGGTCGGCGGAAACCCGACGCGCGGCAGTTACGAGCGGCAGATCGAGATCTACTCGCCCGCGTATCTGTTCAACGCGGACGGCACCCGGCCGCGCGGCCGGCGATCACCGGCGTCACCCCGGCGCGTTCGGCTACGGCCAACGTTCCAGGTCCAGACACCCGATGCGGCGAACATCGCGTCGGTCGTCCTGGTTCGGCCCGGGCGCCCCGACGCACGCGTTCGACATGGACCAGCGGCTGGTCGGGTTGTCGTTTACGGCGGGCAGCGGCGTGCTGAACGTGACGGCGCCGCCGAACGGCAACATCGCGCCTCCGGGCTATTACATGCTGTTCGTCCTGAATGCGGCGGGCGTGCCGTCGGTCGCGACGGTTCGTGCAGCTCTCGGCGTCGATCACGAATCAGCCGCCGACCGCGACGATCAACAGCCCGGCGACGAATGTCACGGCGCCCAGGAGGGCTCCGTGTCCTTCTCTGGGAGCGGAAGCGATCCGGATGGAACCATCAGCGCATATGCCTGGACGTTCCCGGGCGGCAGTCCCGCTTCGAGCTCGGTGGCAATGCCTGGCAACGTCGTCTACTCGACGCCTGGCACCTACACGGCCTCGCTCACGGTGACCGACAACGGCGGACTCACGAGCACGGGTCCTGCGACGCGCACGATCACGGTGGCCAATCCACCGCCGCCGGACCTGGTTCCGCCGACGGTCTCCATGACCGCGCCGGCTCCCAACGCGACGGTTTCCGGCAGCGTCACGGTCAGCGCCACCGCCAGCGACAACGTCGGCGTCGTGGGGGTGCAGTTCCTGCTCGGCGGTGTGCCGCTCGGCGCCGAAGACACGGTGGCGCCTTACAGCATCACCTGGAATTCCACCAGCGTGGCCAATGGCGGGCCGTATCAGTTGTCGGCCCGAGCGCGGGACGCGGCCAATTCGACGACCGCGACGGCCGTCAGCGTCACGGTCAACAACACGAATCTCGGGCTGGTGGCCGCCTACGGTTTCAACGAAGGGACCGGGACCGCGCTGCTCGATCAGACCGGCACGGGGCATACCGGCAGCGATTGCAGGGCCCACGTGGACGGCGCAAGGGCGGTTCGGCAGCGCGCTGACCTTTGACGGTGTGAACGATTGGGTGACCGTCAACGACGCCAATGATCTGGATTTCACGACCGGCCTGACCGTGGAGGCCTGGGTGTTTCCGACCGCATCGGGGGGCGGGTCGTGGCGCAACGTGGTGATCAAAGAGCGGGCGGGGGGCGAGGTGTACAACCTCTATGCCAACACCGACAGCAACGCGCCGGGGATGTATGTCGTGCCGGTGTCGGCGCGCCAACCAGCCGTTCGATGCGCGCGCCACTGCCGCGCTCGCCCTCAACACGTGGACCCATCTCGCCGCGACCTACGACGGGACCACGCTGCGCCTGTATGTCAACGGCGCGCTGGCGGGGAGCCGGGCCGTCGCGAGCCCGCTGGTGACCTCGACCGGTGTGCTCCGCCTCGGCGGCAACAGCGTGTGGGGCGAGTCCTTCGCCGGGCGCATCGACGAAGTCCGCCTCTACAACCGGGCGCTCACCGTTGCCGAGATTCAAGCTGACATGGCGGCGCTGATCGGGACGGACACGACACCGCCAATCCGCTCGACTGGTCAACCCAGCGGGACACTTCCCGCGGGGACAACGCAGACCACATTGAGCCTGAGCACCAACGAGAGCGCCACGTGCAAGTACGCCCCTACCGCAGGCGTCGCCTACGCGTCGATGCCCAACACGTTTACAACGACCGGCGGCACCAATCACAGCACCGCAGTAACCGGGCTCGCCAACGGGGGCAGCTACACCTATTACGTGCGGTGTCGAGACGGGAGCGGCGAACACCAATCCGGACGATTTCACGATTGCGTTCGCGGTGGCCAATCCACCGCCGCCGGACCTGGTTCCGCCGACGGTCTCCATGACCGCGCCGGCTCCCAACGCGACGGTTTCCGGCAGCGTCACGGTCAGCGCCACCGCCAGCGACAACGTCGGCGTCGTGGGGGTGCAGTTCCTGCTCGGCGGTGTGCCGCTCGGCGCCGAAGACACGGTGGCGCCTTACAGCATCACCTGGAATTCCACCAGCGTGGCCAATGGCGGGCCGTATCAGTTGTCGGCCCGAGCGCGGGACGCGGCCAATTCGACGACCGCGACGGCCGTCAGCGTCACGGTCAACAACACGAATCTCGGGCTGGTGGCCGCCTACGGTTTCAACGAAGGGACCGGGACCGCGCTGCTCGATCAGACCGGCACGGGGCATACCGGCACGATTGCAGGGCCCACGTGGACGGCGCAAGGGCGGTTCGGCAGCGCGCTGACCTTTGACGGTGTGAACGATTGGGTGACCGTCAACGACGCCAATGATCTGGATTTCACGACCGGCCTGACCGTGGAGGCCTGGGTGTTTCCGACCGCATCGGGGGGCGGGTCGTGGCGCAACGTGGTGATCAAAGAGCGGGCGGGGGGCGAGGTGTACAACCTCTATGCCAACACCGACAGCAACGCGCCGGGGATGTATGTCGTGCCGGTGTCGGCGCCCAACCAGCCGTTCGATGCGCGCGCCACTGCCGCGCTCGCCCTCAACACGTGGACCCATCTCGCCGCGACCTACGACGGGACCACGCTGCGCCTGTATGTCAACGGCGCGCTGGCGGGGAGCCGGGCCGTCGCGAGCCCGCTGGTGACCTCGACCGGTGTGCTCCGCCTCGGCGGCAACAGCGTGTGGGGCGAGTCCTTCGCCGGGCGCATCGACGAAGTCCGCCTCTACAACCGGGCGCTCACCGTTGCCGAGATTCAAGCTGACATGAACGCCCCTATACAACCCTGAAGGATCGTCACGTCGTTGCCACCTGTGAGCCAGATATGACTGTTTCGCGCCGACAACTGCTTCGAGGAATGGGAACCGGCATTCTCGGTGCTTCGGTCGCACCCTGGGTCACCGGCATCCCCACGATCGCATCCGCGTCGCGCTCGCCAACGGAGAGCAGCGGTCTGGACCGACTGATTCGCCTGCACCGCAATGAAAACCCGTACGGCGCCTCGCGTGAGGTCATCGCGGGTATGCGGGAGGCCTTGGCGCACAGCGAGCCGGACGAAGCCAGGGAACAGCTCCGCAAAGCGATCGCGGCACGGCATCGGGTCCCGGCGGATCACGTCGTGGTGAGCGGTGGATCGAGCGAGATTCTCCGCGCCGCCGCCAACGCGCAGTTGCGATCGCGTGGCAAGCTCGTGGCGTCATCGCCAACCTCCGAATGGTTCGCGAAGAGTTGCGACCGCCAACGCACCCAGATTGTCACTGTCCCGCTGACCAAGGACTACGCGCATGACTTGGACGCGATGCTGGCCAGCAGTGGTTCCGGTCCGACGCTGGTGTATGTCTGCAATCCGAACAATCCGACGGGCACATTGACGCGCCAGCAGGATCTCGAAGCGTTCGTGCGCAAGCTGCCCCAGACGACGCGTGTCCTCATCGACGAGGCCTACCATCATTACGTCAGTCCGTCAGCGGGCTACGGGTCGTGGCTCGATCGTTGGCAGGCTGATCAACGCGTCGTCGTGACCCGCAGCTTCTCCAAGATTCACGGGTTGGCGGGCTTGCGGATCGGGTACACGGTCGCGGTGCCGGAAACGGCCCGTCTGCTTCGACTCCACGATCTCGAGGACAGCGTGAACGCGGTCTCGGCCATAGCAGCCCGGATCGCGCTCAACGACGACGAGCACGTTCGAACCAGCCTGGCTCGCAATGAGAACGACCGGCAGGAGTTCTTCAACGAGGCGAACGCGCGGATGCTGCGTGTGATCGATTCCCAGACGAATTTCGTCATGGTGAACAGCGGCCGACCGGCGGAGCCAATCGTCGAGCACTTCCGAAAGCACAACGTCGTCCTGCCCCGGCCGTTTGCCGGCTTCGAACATTACATTCGCGTGTCCTTGGGCACGCCGGAGGACATGCGACTCTTCTGGCGCGTCTGGGGTCTCTTGCCTGGAGGCGGACACGGAACGCATGGCTGAGGAAGTCAGCGGACGTCGTGCACTGGGGTTTCACTTCCCTCAGGCCTCGACGCGGGGGAGTTGCAGGTATCAACGGTGGCGCGCCCCCGCCAATTCCATTCTCTAAACCGCTCACAACAAAGGGCTTGCTGGCATCGCTGGCGGGGACGCGATTTGAACCCCGGTCTGGCCCTCTGTCGTTGTGAAGCACCGTCGCGCCAGGAACCCTCGAGTTCGAATCCCTGCTTGCCAGCCAATCTCGCTCAAGTCACGTCTCGCTCGATTGGCAATCACGTTGAGTGTCCTGCGGAACTTCGCGCGAACCGCCGGCGTAGATTGCTAGCATTGTATGTTTTCTTCCACGCATCGGGGCCGCGCTAACTGATGCGCGATACCCTCGGCGAGTTCGAGCAGATGGTCCTGCTCGCCATCCTCCATCTCGGCGAGGACGTCTATGGCGTCCCGATCGTCGACGAAATCGCGCGGCGCACCGGTCGCGAAGTCGCTCCAGCCGCGGTGTACGTCACGCTTCGCCGTCTGGAAGAGAAGGGTATGCTGGCGTCGTGGATGGGTGAGTCCACCGGTGAGCGTGGCGGCAAAGCTCGACGGTACGTGAGAGTGACTCGAGCCGGGCTCGAGAGTTTGCGCGCGTCACGAAAAGCGCTCGACAGCATGTGGCGCGGCCTCGACATCGATTTGCGAGGTGCGCGATGACGCCACCCGCGAGCGGGGGCCGGTTCAATCCCCCGCGCGTCGCGCGAGCGGTCGTCGAGCGCGTACTGCCGGCCGATGTCCGTGAATCGATCGCCGGTGATCTGGACGAATTCTTTCAGCGCGATTGCCGCACGCACGGTCCTGGCCGCGCGCGGCTGCGATATTGGAGACATGCGACCGCGTTGACGATCCGTTTCGCGATCGAGCGCGGCCGGGACTGGCGCACACAACTTATGCACACACGAATGTCGTGGATGGACCTGAAACTCGGCCTGCGGATGCTGGTGAAGTATCCAGGATTGACGATTGCCGGCGGGCTGGCGATCGCGATTGCGATCGGTCTTGGCGCCGGATGGTACAACGTCTCCCGCGATTTCTTTCGTCCAACCATTCCGCTCCCCGAAGGCGACCGCATCGTCGAGATCGAAATGCGCAATCCGCGCATCGTCGGTGATGAGCGGCGGTTGCTGCACGACTTCATGATCTGGCGACAGGAGCTCAAATCGGTGGAAGAGCTCGGCGCGTATCGCACACTCGAGCGATTGCTGTCGGTGGGGCGGGCGAATCCCGAACCGGTGACGGTGGCCGAGATTTCGGCATCGGCCTTTCAACTCGTGCGCGTACCTCCGATTCTCGGCCGTCCCTTAATCGAAGCCGACGAAGCCCCGGGTGCACCAGGCGTGGTCGTGCTCGGTTATCACGTCTGGCAACAGCGATTCGGCGGAGGCGCTGATGTGATTGGGCAGAACGTTCAACTCGGACGCGCGACGAGCACGGTCGTAGGTGTGATGCCGGAAGGCTTCGCGTTTCCGATCAACCATCGCATGTGGGTACCGTTGCCACTTCGACCCAGTGGTTATGCGCCTCTCGAAGGTGCACCGGTGCGAATCTTCGGCCGAATCGCGAAAGGCGCAACGCAGGAGCACGCCAACGATGAAGTCACCGCCATCACCGACCGCGTGCGCGCATCTTCGCCGCACACACACGAGCACCTGCGGCCGCGCGTGCTTGCGTATGGGGGTGAAGCACCTGGCGACCGCGCGTCGATCATCGAACTCGTCGTCCGCCATGGTCCCATCCTGCTCGTGCTCTTCGTCGCGTGCATGAACGTCGCGACGCTGATTTACGCGAGAACGGCGACACGCGAATGGGAGATCGCATTGCGCTGCGGGCTTGGTGCGAACCGCATGCGCATCATCACGCAACTGTTCATCGAGGCGCTGGTTCTTGCCGGCGTCTCGGCGGCGATTGGTGTGGCCGCGGCGCATTGGGCCGTGACGTGGGGCGTGACGGCGTACTACTCGAGCCTGAGCGGCGGCGCGCCGTTCTGGATCGAACCGGGATTGAAGCCGGCGACGATCGTTTATGCGATCGTCCTCGCCATCACCGGTGCGGCGATCCTCGGCGTGCTGCCCGCGATCAAAGCCACCGGCATCAACGTGCAGGCGCAACTCCGTAACCTTGCCGCGGGATCAACGCTGCGCTTTGGCGGCGTGTGGACCACGGCGATGATCGCGCAGGTCGCGGTGACCGTGATTTGTATCCCGCCGGCCATGGGCATCGGGGAAGAAGCCTGGCGCGATCGCCGAATCCGGGCGCAATTTCCCGGACATGAGTACCTCGCCGTGCGCATAGGTCTCGATCAAGACATGGCGGCCGGCGAATCGGACGCCGAATTCGCCGTGCGAGCGAATAACACGTACGCCGAGCTCGAACGGCGACTCGCGCAGGAAGCCGGCGTCACCGCGGTCACGTTCGCCGAACAGCTTCCAGGCATGTATGGCGAAGTACGTCGGGGGGAATTCGACGCGGCGGCAGGATCTGAACCGATTCCGATACCCAATCTGTGGACCTCGACGGTCGCGCCCACGTTCTTCGCCGCTTTCGATCGCCCGATCGTGGCCGGACGCGGCTTCACTGAGGGCGATGTTGTCGGCCGGCGCGCGAAACGTGATCGTGAATGAAGCGTTCGCGCGGCGTTTCATGAATGGCGCGAGTCCCGTGGGCCGTCGCGTTCGATACGCGATCGCGGACGCGGCGGCGCCCGAGGAGTGGCTGGAAATCGTCGGCGTGGTGCGCGACATCGGGACGTCGCCCACGGATCTGGGTGAAGCGCCGTTCGTATTTCACGCGGCGCGGCCGCGCACGATGTCGCCGCTGACCATGGGCATCCGTGTCGGCACCGATCCCTCGACCTTCTCCGAGCGCGTTCGCGCCATTGCGTCGACCGTTGATCCGGGCTTGCGGCTCGAAGAGATGCGGCGGCTCGATGATTGGACGTGGCGTATCGACCTGCCGGCGATGGTCTCGGCGTCGGCGCTCGCCGGTGTTGTGGCGCTTGGGCTGTTTCTGTCTGCGGCGGGAATCTTCTCGCTGATGTCGGTGACAGTGGCGCGGCGGACACGCGAGATTGGGTTGCGGTCGGCCCTCGGCGCCAGTACCCGGGCGGCTGCTCGTGGGGATCTTCTCGCGCGCCGTTCTCCTCGTCGGCGGCGGCATCGTTGCCGGAAATCTCTTCATCCTGGTCGTCGTGGCGATGGGTGGCGAGGCGGGGATGTCGTTCGTGCTGAACGCCCTGATGCGAACATCGGCGGTGATGCTCGTCGTTGGATTGCTCGCGTGTGTTGAACCCGCACGCCGGGCGCTGACGATCGATCCCACGACAGCGCTACGAGACGGGTAAGTGTCTCAACTGAAACTCGTCGCTCTCATCGTTCCCGACTATGATTCGACTCACTCCTGACGAAGCGCGAGGAGGGGATCAATCCGCGTGGCTCGACGTGCCGGCAGGTAGGTCGCCAAGAGCGACAAGAGACCAAGTGCCCCCACGACACCTGCGTACGTCACCACGTCGTGTGGCTGCACCTGAAATAGCATGCCGCTGACGAGGCGCGTGGATGCGATGGCGCCAAGCACGCCTGCGGTGAGCCCGATGGCGGTGATCTTCAATCCGCGGCTGAGCATCAGCCACAAGACGCTGCGCGCGCCTGCACCGAGCGCCATCCGCACGGCGATTTCCTTCGAGCGCTGCCCGGCCACGAACGCCATCACACCATACACACCCGCCATCGCGAGGGACAGCGCAACGGCGCCGAAGAGACTCAACAGCCAGGCCCGAAACTTCGGCGTCGCGACGTGCTCTGCCAGAAGCGCGTTCAGTGTCGTGAGACGCACCGAGACCTCGGACGATCGCTCGTGGGCCTTCCGCTGGATCGATGGGCCAAGCGGGGCCGGATCCATCGCCGTTCTCACGACCACAAATAGCGTCGCGCCGTTGTAGAAGTGTTGCTGGTACGGCATATAGATTTCCGGCTGCGGTTCTCGAGCCGGGCCGTACTGCCGCACGTCGCCGACCACGCCGACGATCGTCATCGGATCCATCGAATCGTATCCAGCAATAATGACGCGACCGATCGGATCGCGCTCGCGAAACGCGGCCCGCGCCAGCGCCTGGTTGATGATCACGACCTGGGGACGGCCGCCTCGGTCGCCATCGTGAAAGTCTCGCCCTTGGCGGATTGGGATCCCGAGCGCCGCGAACGTGCCGGGCGCGATGACGTTCATCGCGGCGGGACGCGCCGCGCTCAGCGCCGACTCCTTTGGCATCCGATCGACCCAATAGCCGCTATCGGATTCGACGTTTCCCGGCGGTCCCATCATGGCGCCGGCGGCCACGACCCCCGGCAGCTGCGAGATATCGCCGAGCACGCCTTCGAAGAACGCACGGCTGACGCTCCAGTCCGAACCGTTTGGCCGCGCCGTTGCCTGCATCAGGAGCACGTTGGCCGGCTGAAATCCGAGTGGGGCCTGCTGGAGGGCGATGAGACTTCTGACGAGCAGCGCGCCGGTCGCGACGAGGACGACCGCCAGCGCGATTTCGGCAACAACGAGTCCCTCGCGCGTGCGGCTCCGCCCGCCGCCCGAGATTCGGCCGGTGCTGAGGCGCAGCGGCTCATTCACGTCCGCGCGGGCTGCCTGCAGCGCCGGGGGCAGTCCGAACAGAAAGCTGACGAGCGCGCAGAGGGCCAGCGTGAACAGGAGCACGCTGCCATTGACCGCGACCTCGTCGAGACGAGGTACATCGGGCGGCGAGAAAGCCACCAGTGTTCTGGTGCCCCAGATCGCAATCAGTACGCCGATCGTCCCGGCGGCAACCGCCTGAACGGACGCCTCGACCAGCATCTGCTTCACGATCCGCGAGCGGCTGGCGCCCAGCGCCGCGCGAACTGCCATTTCCGGAATGCGTGCCGTGGCCTTGGCCAGCAGTAGCGTAGCCATCGTCGCGCAGGCGATCAGGAGAACAAGGGCGACCGCGCCAAGCAGGAGGTACAGCATGGACTCGACATCGCCGACCATCTCGCGCTGGAGAGGCGTCACGATGACGCGCATATTCTTGTTCGTGTCTGGATACTGCTCTCCCAGACGCTCCGAAATTCCTGTCATTTCGGTGTGTGCCTGTTCGACGCTGACGTCTGCCTTCAATCGGGCAATTGCGCGAAAGTTGTTGCCGCGCCGGGGAAGTTGAGCCCGGCTGCCAACCGCGGTGAACCAGACGTCGGTGGCCACCGGAAAGTCGAATGCCGGTGGCATCACGCCGACGATGCTTACGGATCGATTGCCTAGCCGCAGGGTGCGTCCAAGCCCACGTGCGGGTTCGCCGAACTGCTGCCGGGCGTAGCGGTCGCTGATCATCGCCGCCCCCGCGCCGCCCTCCTTGGCCTCCTCGCGGCTGAACGACCGTCCCACAGAGGGCTGTCCCGCCAAGACGCGGAAGAACTCTTCGGTTACCGTCGTCACGACGGCGTACTCAGCGACGGAACCAGCCATGACCGAAGTTCGCCCCGAGGTGTAGTACGCCATCGAGTCGAACGAGGCACTCTGCGCCTGCCAGTCCAGGAAGTCCGGCACCGACACTTGTCTCGACCGTTCGCCCGCGGCATTGCCACTGGTCGAGAGGTAGGTCAGCGTGACGATCCGGTCCGGATCCGCGTATGGCAGCGGGTTGAGAAGCACCGCATGCACGACACTGAACACGGCGGTGTTCGCCCCGATCCCGAGCGCCATGACGAGAATGCCCACGATGGTGGCCCCACGAGTCCGGCGCATCGCGCGCAATGCGTAGCGGACATCCTGGCGCGTCTCGTCCAGTCGTCGCGATACCCAAATCGCGCGCGTGTCCTCTTTCACGAGCGCAACGTTGCCAAACTTGAGCATCGCCTGACGGCGTGCCTCCTCGGGCGCCATTCCCGCGTCGATGTTGTCCTGAGTTTGGCGCTCGATGTGATCCTTGATGTCCTCGTCGACACCATCCAGCGCTCGTTTGTCGCGAGTCATCGTCCTCACTCCTGGGCTGCGGGGCGGAGGATACGGGCTATGGCGCCAGAAAGCGTGTCCCGCCGGCTGGTCTCGATGGCGAGTTGTTTGCGGCCTTTGGGGGTCAGGCAATAGAACTTGGCGCGCCGGTTGTTGTCCGACGTGCCGTCGTCGAATGCAATCCACCCTCGCTTGATCAGACGGTGCAACGCCGGGTACAGCGATCCTTGCTCAACCTGCAGCACGTCCTCTGATCCACGCTCGATGGCTTTGGCAATCGCATGTCCGTGAGCCGGTCCAAGCCGGAGCGTTCGAAGGATCAGGAGGTCCAGCGTGCCCTGCAGCAGCTCGATCCGGTCGTGCTCCCGTTTAGTAGACATGCTAGGTGTCGACGGTATGCTCCTCCACCTAGAATGTCAAGGCGAGTCATCGATGGTGAGTCATCAATGGCACAAGCCAGGCTCTGAGCGTCGGGAGCGCGGCCCGGTGGCGGCCGTGGTGGTATCAGCGCGCCTCACGGAAGTGCGTAGCGCGGGCGAATGTCAGGGTCGCTCAGTGCGGAGCCTCGGTGCATGTGAGATCGCGCAGCCCTGCGTATCAGTCGAATTGAATGATCTGGCCGATGGTCGCCGGCCCGTACACCCGCGTATCGAGCGTCTCGCCCGCCGGATTGAGGAGGACGAGCGTGCCTCCGTTACTCAAGAGCGCCATCGGCCGGCCCAGCCGCTTCACGATCGCAACTTGCCCGGGCGCCACCGAGCCGTCAATGTTATCGAGCACCCAAAACCCCTGACCGTTGCCGATGCGCCACGCGGCCAATGTCACGACAGAAGGCCCGAGATTTCTCAGGTGGACCTCTTCGGTTTGTGTTTGATCGCCCTCAGGGAAGGGCTGAGTCGCCACGATCCGAAGAGTCCCGGCCGGTGCAACCTCGTCCAGCGCGAGCGGAGTGGAGCGGCTGGTGCCCCCGGCACTGGCCGTGATCGCGTAGGTGCCGGCCGTCGCTCCAAACAGGAGCGCGACCGTTGCCGAAGCGACGGTTTGCCCAGGCGCGACTGTGATGGTCGGCGGAAGACCAAGGCTGGCCGGCTGGCCGGCGAGCACTGGCCGACAGGTCCACGGTCTGACCACTGGAGGTTGGTCCGCCGAAGCGGACGGTAATGGTCAACCGTGCCGCCTTGCTGAACCGTGATCGGCGCGACGGTGACGGCCACGAGAACGGGTTCACGCGCGGGACACTCCCACGTATCGGCGAGGAGGATGGCCGCGGTCGGCGGTCCGGACTGGCGCGCGCCTCCGTGCAGGACCAGCCGGTGTCTCGAGCCGTCGAACACCATGGCGTGTCCCGAGCGCCCGGGCGGCCCGAAGCGTTGGAGCTCGGTCCAGAAGCGGCCATCCCATTCCCACGTGTTGTCTCGGCTGGCTTCCCCCGCTGCCGTGGAGCCCACTCCCCCGAACAACATGGTTCCTCGTCCGTCGTACGACATCGCGGCGTCGAGACCCCCTGGTGCCCCGAACTCGGCGACTTTCGTCCACTGCGCGCCGTTCCACTCCCAGGTGTCGTCGAAGACCTGTGTTTGTGCGGCGCCGCCAAACAGCACGACGCGCGCGCCGACAGGGTCGTACGCCATCACGTGTCCACGACGCGCGACGGGCCCCGCTTCTTCCCGCTGCGTCCAGGCCGCGCCATCCCACTCCCAGGTGTCGCCCAGCTCGTTGGCGTCGGCTCCGCCGAACAGCACGATCAGTTTTCGCGCGTCGTCGCCGGCCATGGCGTGATCGGCGCGCGCCGATGGACCCGTCTCCGCCACCTGAGTCCACGCGGCGCCGTCCCAGATCCAGGTGTCGTCGAGGCTGGTGGCGTCGGACAGACCGCCGAAGAGCACCACCTGCTGTCGGGCGACATCGTAGGCCATCTTATGCGCCCGGCGCGCCGCCGGTCCCGTTTCGGCGACCTGCGTCCAGAAGACGCCATCCCACACCCAGGTGTCCTCGAGGTCTGCCAGACCGTCGAAGCCACCGAAGAGCACGACGCGTTGCCGTGCCGCGTCGTAGGCCATCGCGTGGCTCTTGCGGGAAGTGGGGCCGAAGTGCAGCCGTTGGGTCCAGAACACAGCGAGCATGTGTCAATCCTCGTCACGGTCAGCGGGCCCACGCGTATGCTTCGACGCGCGGATCGGCGCCGGCGCTGAGCACACCGGTCTTCGGATCCACCACGATCGCCGCATTCGAGCCCAGCGACCACGCTCCCGCCGTCTGCAGCTTGTGCCCCTTTGCCTGCAGCGTCTTCTGGACCGCCTCGGGCACCCGCGACTCGACGGACAAATGGCCGGGATCACTCATCCGGTGCGGAAACACCGAGGACGCAAAGCTGCGCGATGACCACCGCGGCGCTTCGATGGCCTGCTGGACGTTCATCCCGAAGTCGACGAGGTTCAGCAGCGTTTGCACGGTGCGATGGATTTGATCGTCGCCGCCCGGGCTGCCGGTGATCATCCACGGCTGTCCGTCTTTCAACACGAGCGTGCTCTGCAACGTGCTGCGCGGCCGTTTGCCCGGTTCGAGCGATCGAGGCTCGCCCGGCGTGAGCGAGTAATAGTCGCCGCGGCAATTGAAGATGAACCCGAGATCGTCCATCACGACGCCGGTGCCGAAGCCACTGTGCAGGCTCGGCTCGAAGCTCACCATGTTGCGATCCTTGTCGACGACGGCGATGTAACTGGTGTCGCCCTCAGAGTAGTCCGCATCGCCGATGTCGGCGCCGCGCAGGCGGGGCGCGGACTCTGTCGTTTTCATGAACTGTTCGGGATGGCCCGGCCGGATCTCCAGAGAAGCCTTACTGGACTCGATGAGCTTCCGGCGCTCCGCGGCATAGGCCTTCGACAGCAGACCTTCGAACGGGATGCGCACGAAACTGGTGTCGCCGAGCAGCTCGCGATCCGCAAACGCGAGCTTGAGCGCTTCGGCGCTGGTATGGATGTACTCGGCGCTGTTGTGGCCCATCGTTTTGAGCTGGTAGCCCTCGAGGATATTCAGCATGAAGAGCTCGGCTGGGCCTTGCGACGAGGAGGCGTTCTTGTAGACGTCGAAGCCTCGGTAGTTCGTCGAAACCGGCGTCTCGACTCTGGCCGTATAGCCGGCGAAATCCTCGTACCGATAGAGGCCGCCATTTTTCTCGGAGAAATCGGCCATCGTTCTGGCGATGTCTCCCTTGTAGAAGCGGTCGCGGGCTGCGCGCAGCGCCTCGCGCCGGCCCTTGCCGGCCGCGGCTTTTTCGGCCTCGACAAGTTTGCGGAGCATCCGCGCCGAGTCGGGATTTCGGAACAGCTCGCCAGGCTGTGGCGCCCGGCCGTCGGGGAAATACACCTTCATCGTCGTGGGGTACTTCCGGATCTTCTTCGACCCTCCGATCGCGCGCGCGAGACCGTCACCAATCGGAAATCCGTTCTCCGCGACGTCGATCGCGCGCTCCAGCACCTGGGCGAACGTCATCGTGCCCCAGCGGTCGAGCATGATGTACCACGCGTCGATAACCCCGGGCAGCGATGCTGAGAGCAGACCGTCGCTGTCCGGAATGCGGCCGCCGTTGTTCCTGGTGTACCAGTCGATCGTCGCGAGCTTCGGGGCGGCGCCTTCAGCGTCGATCGAGTGGACCTTTTTCTCGCGGGCGTTGTACACGAGCACCACGGCATCGGCGCCGAACCCGTTCGATTCCGGGTTGACCAGGGCCAGCACGGCCTGCCCGGCGACGGCGGCATCGAACGCGTTGCCGCCTGCCTCCAGGATGCGGACCGCAGCCTCGGTTGCCTCGAGCTTCATCGACGACACGGCATACTGCGTGCCTCGAACGACCGGCCGGAGCGTGCGGCTGGGGGTCGTCGAGCCGTCGGATTGTTCGTGGGCTGTCATCCGGTACGTCACGCCAGAACTCAACAGCAGCACACCGACGAGACAGGTCCGAAGCCGGCGCATGGCAAACCTCCCGGAGGTTGGAAAAGATCGTTGGTGATCTCGTGGCGGATTATACGGGCATGTCCGTGTTGAGGGCTCCACGCGACCGCGCAATCCGCGGTGCAACAGTCTGCAACCAGGAGATGGAACGAGGGTCTGCGGAGGCGAGTGCGCTCACGGCTGGATCATCGTCCACCGCGGAGAATCCACTCCACCACGCGCAGCTTGTACGTCGTCCACTCCGCGTGTCCCTCCCAGTTCTCCATCCCGTGGGGGGCGCCGTCGAGTGGGACAACCTCGTGCGGGACGCCGAGCTCCGACAAGCGCTTCGCGAATGCCTCGGCCTGCGGCCACAGCCGCTCGCCGGTGCCATTGACGAGGAGGATCGGAGGCATGCCCTTGCGGGCCTGGTACAACGGTGAATACCTCCGCAGCATCGCACGCGACTCGTCGTCGAGCACCGTGCGCCGGAACAGGCGCACGAGCAGCGACCTTGGCGAGGCGTCTGTCACCATCACCGGGAAGTCGTAGACGCCGTAGAAGGACACGACGCCGGCGAGTGTGCTGTCTTCCGTGGCGATGAGCGCCACGATCTGGGCGCTCGCCGACTCACCGAGCAGGAAGATCCGCGCCGGATCGACATTGAATCGCTTGTGCTCCGCGCGCACGAACCGGATCGCCTCGCGCACGTCGTCGATCTGCTCCTGGTTCGTGGCGTCCGGCGTCAGCCGGTAGTCGATCGAGAACCACGCGAGGCCGGCGCGCGCGAGCGGCTCGAACATCGGCGTGACATACGTCACCTTGTCGCCCGCTTCCCAGCCGCCACCGTGGACGATGATGACGGCCGGTACCGGCCTGGTCAATCGAGGCACGAACGCATCGAGCTTCAGTCCGCTGGTCCCTCGGTTCGGGGTCCGCTGGTCGGCGGTCCGCTGGTCCGGGGTCCGATCGATCGGCGCGTAGAGAATGTCCTTCTGTACTGCGCCGGCGCGTGGTTGATGGGCGGGCACCGGACGTGAGGCCAGCGTCGCCAGCCACGACACGATTTCGCGCTTGTAGCTCCACTGGCTGGGCCACCAGTTTTCGCTGCGATGGCTCGCACCGGATACTTCGACGAACCGGCAATCGGCCGGCGCCCGTGTGACCTCGGTGCAGTAGCGCCGCGCCTGCTCGATGGGCGCCTCGTTGTCGCCGCCGCCGTGCACGACGAGCAGGCGAGGCATCTTCGGCCCGACGCGATCGATCGGCGCGGCGCTCCTAAGGACGTCCGGAGAGAGCTCGCGAGGCAACGATGGGATCGCGGCCAGATCGTAAAAGCCTCCGACCAGGATGCCGCCGATGACGCCGGCCGGCCGCTCGGCGGCCAGCAGCGCAGCGAGATGGGCCCCCGAGTCTTCGCCGAGCAGGACCAGTTGATCGGCGTCGATGCCCAGCTCACGCGAGCGGCAGCGGATGAAGGCGATCGCCGCGCGCACGTCGGCAAGCGCTTCTTCATGACGAGACAGGCCTCCGAGGCGATAGTCCACGGAGAACCAGTGATAGCCGGCGCGCGTCAGCAGCTCGAGGAGCTGCCCGACATGCGCCGAGCGGCTGCCCGCGGTCCAGCCGCCGCCGTGAATGACGATCACTGCGGGCCTGCGGGGCTCGCCACGCTGAATGTAGGCGTCGAGCGCCTGATCGCCGGAGTAAGGAATGTCGCCCTGGACGCCGGGGACGATGTAGTTGCCGGCGGGGTTGCGCACGTGAAGCGGCGCGCAGGTTTGTGCGTACGCCGGCACACCGAATCCAACGGCACCGATCAGCGCGATCGCAATGAGCGTCATGCCGCCGGTCCGCTGCCGGGCTTATACAGCTCGTCGCTGCCGGCGTTCTCCAGTCGCTTCAGCCGCGCGCGGCATGGTTCGAACCCGATGTGCGCGCTCTGCTCGATCAACTGTTCCTCCCGACAGACTCTTGCGACGACGCTTCCTGCTTATTGTTGATCTCTCCCAGCCTGTCGACCACCGCCGATTGTCAATGATGCTGAAAGAGTGACGTGGTCTTCGTTTTCAGGAGCCGACGCCATCCGAAGACGAGGTCGGCCCTGACAGCTTCGAACCAGGGTGCGGCGGGCATTGTCACTCTCCGAGGATGCTTGGACGAGATGCTCTGCGGACGCGTTGCCGGGACAAAGAAACCTCCTGCCTCGGACGACCGCGGTGTATAGTGGCGACCGTTCCCAAACCACTGGGTGAAGGCCAGCGTCGCTCCGCGCGTGCTGCGACCTTGCCACACGATATCCACGCGGTGTGTCAGCCGTTTTCGTTTTGCCGTCGGTCGACGTTGTCTTCCATCCGTCGTCTCGTCTGACTGAGAGATTGCCATGTCATCACCCGAGCACGTGCCGCCTGACGAAGCCAGCCAGATCGAGAACATCATCAAGCTGACGAGACAGCAGATGGAGAAGAACTATCCGACGGGGAGTGCCGCGCTACGCGCGCAGCACGCGAAGAGTCATGCCACCGTCACCGGCACACTGAGGGTGCGCGACGATCTCCCGGAAAGCAGGCGCCGCGGCATATTCGCGACTCCCGGTCACGAGTACCAGGCCTGGATTCGCTACTCGAACGCCGCAGCTATCGCGGGTGACGACTCGACGGTCAAGGACGGCGCGTTCGTCGCTCACGCCAGCCGTGGCATGGCGTTGAAGATCCTGGGTGTCCCGGGCGACCCGCTGCTCCCTACCGACGGCGACGTGGAGCAGGACTTCCTGATGGTCAATCATCCGGTCTTTCCATTCGCCAACGTCGCAGACTACGAGGCCGTGTCGGAAGTGATCGCCGCCTCACCCGACGGCAAGCCGGATGCCTTCTTTGCGAAGCGCATTCGTCCGCTGAGCGACGGCAGCCCGGACCTCGCTGACCCCGTGACCGGCCGCGCACTCCGGACGTTGGGCATCGTCAAACGCATTCAGAGCCTGTCCACCACTGCGAACCCGCCGGCGTTTCAGGGCCCGCCGGCCTCTCCGACCGACAGTCCATACTTTGCCGGTGCTCCGTTCATGTTCGGCGACGACCAGGTCATGAGGGTCCGGGTGGTCCCGATCTCGCCCGCGGGTGATGCCGCTCCTGATCCCGCCGATCCCGATTACCTGAAGACGACGCTTTCGTCCCGCCTGAAAGGAACGGGCGCGGCCGAGTCGCGCTTCGAGTTCCAGGCGCAAGTCCGCGACGCCCTCTCATTGACGATCGACACAGACATCGAGGATGCGACTCGCGACTGGAACGAAAAGGTGACCCCGTTCGAAACGCTGGCCGTCCTGACGATTCCGCCCCAGGACTTCGACACAGCGGAGCGGAAAGCGTTCGGCGAGACCCTCGCGTTTTCGCCGTGGCACGGCATCACCGCCCACCGTCCTGTCGGAGGCATCAATCGCCTTCGGCGCGCGGTCTACGACGCGTCAGCTGCGTATCGGCGCGGGTCACACGGTGCGCATCCACAGGCGCCGACGGGGTCCCGATGAGTCAGCGCTGACAGTGCGGGCTGCGACGCGGCCCTTGCTGGTGAGGGATCTATGGACGCGAAGCAGGCGTGACTGCGCCAACTTCCACAGCGACCGTTAGAGGAGAAACAGCGATGCCGAACGCTACCGGCCAGAAGACCTGCTTCGTCGTCATGGGTTTTGGCGAGAAGACGGACTTCCAGGCCAATCCGCAGCGGGTCCTCAATCTGAACCGGACGTTCGAGGACATCATCGAGCCTGCGGTCACGGAGTCGGGCCTGGAATGCATCCGCGCTGACAAGATCATCCACTCGAAACTGATCGACCAGCCGATGTACGAAAATCTGCTCGAGGCCGATCTCGTCATCGCCGACCTTTCGACGTCAAATGCCAACGCCCTCTACGAGCTCGGTGTCCGTCACGCCCTGCGGCCGCGATCGACGATCGTGATGGCCGAACTGAACTTCACGTTCCCGTTCGACCTGAATCACCTGAGCATCGCCAAGTACACACACTTGGGGACGGAGATCGGCTTCCAGGAAGTCATGCGCATGCGGAAAATTCTGAAGGACCGGATTGGCGCCACACTGGCCGATCCCGGTTCCGACAGTCCGGTGTTCATGTTCCTGCCGAAGCTGCTCGGGGGCGGTGCCCAGGTTGCTCCCGCAGCGTCGAGTCCCAAGGCCGACGACAAGAGCCTCGCGGATCTGCTCGAGATGTTCAAGCAGGCGAAGGCCAAAGCCAAAAAGCCCGTGGACTGGCAAGGAGTCCTCGAGATCCTCGAGCGCATCCACAACGTGCAGCCCAACGATCCCTACATCATTCAGCAGCGCGCCCTGGCGACCTACAAGTCCGAGTTTCCCGGCATTATCAGCTCACTGCAGAAGGCGAAAGAGGTCCTGGAGGCGCTCAAGCCCGACACGAGCTCGGACGCCGAAACCGCCGGGCTCTGGGGCGCGATTCACAAGCGTCTGTGGGGCAGGACGAAGGAGCCCGCGGACCTCGACAAGGCGATCCGCTCGTACGGACGCGGCTACTACATCAAGGACGACTACTACAACGGAATTAACTACGCCTTTCTCATGAATGTGCGGGCCTCGGCCACGGACGGCGACGACGCGCTGGTGGATCGCACACTGGCTCGGAGGATCCGAACCGCCGTTTTGAAGATTTGCGATGACCTGATCGAGTCAGACGCGAAAAAGCCGGCGGACGCGCCCGACAAGATGAAAGACGACGACTTGTTCTGGATCAAGGCCACCAAGGTCGAGGCGCTGTTGGGCCTGAACCGTGTCCCGGAGTCCGACGACGTGCGCACGACGCTCCTGGCGGGAATCCCTCCGGACGATTGGAGGGTGACGTCTTTGAACGGTCAGCTCGCCGCGCTCGCGGAATTGAAGCCTTGAGCGCCGTGCGCCACGCGCGCTGTTTCAGCAGCAGGGAGGTCAAACATGGATCATCATGCGCACTCGGAAGACCACGCAGGCGGTTCTGGTCACGAGGACACTGCTGGCAGGCACGGCATGCTCGTCGTCGGCCAGGACACGGTCTTTTTCTACCATCTGCCCATGTTCATGTCTCCCCATGACTACCAGGTGATCCTGGAGGGCACGCTGTCGCAGTCGGGGTCGGATCCGCAGCGGATCTACCGTGAGGATCGGAAAGGGCACCCGCAAACGCGCGTCTACACACTCGCGCCCGCCCCCTTCGTCCTGCCGGAGCTGTTTCCCCCACGCACAAGCTCAAGAAGATCCAGGGCGATCTGTTCCGGGGGCATTTCGAGAGCCCGCCTGAATACCCTGACGAGCCCTTCGAGATCGGCACCGGCGTCGACGTCACCATCGCCAACGTGGTCTTCATGAAAAAGCTCCTGCCTGTGTCGAGCCCGCCGGACCATCTCGAATACGTGCTGTTTGGCAAGGGCCGCGAGCTGTTCCTGGCGCATCGCATTTCTCGCAAGGGCGACTTCGACCAAGTAGTCTCCGCCGCGATCAAAGGACAGCAGTTGTCCGACGACCAGCTCCGGAAGGGCATTCCCGTGCAATTCACCGGGAAGACCGATACATCGGACCACCGGCTCAAGAAGGGCGCGACGGCTTCCGGAACCGCTCGTGTCTCGGACAAGAGCGTCGCCGTCGAGGTGGAACCGCAGGTGGAGTTCTACTTCTCGGAACGGGATCTCAGGTGATCTGAGATCTGCTGCGCGTGATAACACTGTCGGACCACTGAGAACGACATAGCCATCCCGAGGGAGGGTGACGTGGCAGTAAAGCGAAGCCGCCCAAGGTCGACGACCGCGACCAAGACAGCCCGCCCGGCACGCCGACGCACGACGCGCGCGAAAGCAGCGAAGACAGCGAAAACAGCGACGCGCGTGAGGCCCGCCGCTACCGCCGCCCGCTCGCAAGGCGCGCGAACCGAGTATCGAATTTACCCGAGCATCGGCATCGCGCGTGTTGGCGACAGCAAGGACGGGTTCTTCATCGGTCCTGAAGGTCCCGGCGTCGTACCCGAAGGGCCCTTTCGTGGCAAAGACGACGGGATCAAGCCGCAAGGAGCGCGTTTCCGCGTGTTCCAGGTGGACATCGATGCGAACGAGAACGAGACCGTCCGCCGCGAAGTGACCGGGGCACCAGAGGTCCAGATCGAATGGACGGTTCAACTCGCCAACAGAAAAGCCGCAGCCCGCGAAATCTTTGGTAACGGCACCGGGACCCTGACCCGAAACCCGTCGGCGAAATTCCGCAACGCCGGCTTCGACCGCAACAAGCTCGTGATCACGGCAACCGCGGCTGTCAAGAACGTCGCTGGCGTGGCGGCCACGCGAATGACCGGTTCCATTGCGTTCGCGAAGGGCAGGAACGTGCTACGTCGCGTCGACGATATCGAGCTCGCGACACTGCGCACCGACGACGCGGGCAGGCTCATCGTGGTCGGCGGCCCGGGAACGGCGGGTTCTCCGGCGAACACGAAGATCGAGCGCTTCGCCGACAACGACGGCTGGTATGACAGCGTCTCGGATGGTCCGGTGAGCGCCACGCTGCGCATCGGCAACACCGCACATCCGGTGATTCCCGCGTGGGTCATGATCAGCGTGCCGCGCTACGCACCCGGGGTGTACGGATCGTCACCTGGTTCGATCAGGCACTCAACATGGCCCGAACCAGCGAGGACGGAACTTCGATCCGCCACGCACGACATCCTTTCTCCACGACGTCTACCCGATCCTCAAACGCGCGGACAACCTGGCCGCGGTGCACTTCACCGCGCATGGCCGGGGCATTACCGCCTTCACGTCACAGAAGCGGCTCAGACGTTCCTGCGCGACCCCGGCGCCCGAAAGGCTCTACTCGACCGGCTCACGCGTCCCAACGACGCCGCGACGGATTCCCAGCTGATTCCTGGGGCTGGGAAGATGCCCAGGCTCAGGAGCGGAGCCAATCCGGATCCCAACGGGCCCAAGTGGGCTTTCTTGTCGCTCACGCCGTACCAGCTCGCGCATCTGCAGCATTGGGCGATTGGCGATTTCGCCAACGACTGGCCAGGCTCCGAGCCGGCGCCGACCTCGTTCGAGAAGACACCCGTGGCGCGTCAGCCGCACGCGCTGAACAAAGCCGCCCTCGAGGCGTGTGTCGGCGCGCCGTTCCTGCCCGGCATCGAGGGCACGTACGACATCGCGCGAATCAGCACCTACCATCCCGAGCGCTACCTGCGGCAGGAGTTTCGCGTCAACCCAGGGCTGCCAGCGGGAAGCCTCACTGAAAAGATGGCGTTGCCCTGGCAGGCTGACTTCGCGGACTGCGATGACTCCTGGTGGCCGTCGCAGCGTCCCGTCAGCGTCACCACGAAGACCGGAGACGAGGCAGAGTGGACTCGCGGGATTAACGACGCGAAGCCGGACACCCGCCATCGAAACATGGTGAGCTTCTGGTCGCGGCTGGCCTTCATCCTCCGCGACGAGGCCACGGGCAAGTTGCGCGAGCAGGATCGGCTTGTCATCAATGGAGCCGGCTGACAGCCGTCAGGCCGTCCTCATCCTCGGCGGCGGCCCGGCAGGGCTCGTGACCGCCCTCCGCATCGTCACAAGTGGCGGCACGGCTGTCGTGGTCGAACGAAGCCGCTACGACGGGATTCGCATCGGCGAACATCTGCCCCCCGAGGGCGTCAGCCTGCTGCAACGCGCCGGGTTTTCCGGCCCCGGCGACGACGCCCATCTGCATTGTGCCGGCGTCAGCGCGTGGTGGGGCGGAGATGCACCCCATTACATGGACTACCTGTTTCACCCGGTGGGCCATGGCCTGAATCTGTCGCGGCCTCACTTCGACTCGTGCCTGGCGGAGCAATGCCGCAGCGCCGGCGTCGACCTTCTCACGGGGGCGCGGCTAATCAGCGTTACGCGCACCCGCCGCGGATGGCGGGCGGAGGTGCAGTGCCAGGACCAGATCCGGAGATACGAGCCACGCCTCATCATCGACGCAACGGGGCCCTCCGCGGCATTTGGCCGGATGCAGGGTTCGTCGATCGAGGCTCGTGATTCGCAGGTCGGGCTGATCGCATTCCGCGCTGCCAGAGCGGGCGACGATCCCGCAGGCGGCCGGGTCGTGATCGAATCGGCCGAGGACGGATGGTGGTACTTCGCCCCGTTGAGGGGCGGCCGCTGCGTGTGCATGTTCATGACGGACGCCGATCTGCTCGTCACGACGCCGGGTTCGGCGCTCGCCCGCTGGGAAGATCGGATGCACCGGACGGTACACCTGCGTTCCTGTGTCGAAGCGTATCCCGTGCTGACGAGAGTCATCGTCCGGTCGGCGCGTTCACAGCGACTCGATCGCATGAGCGGTCGAGCATGGATCGCCGTCGGCGATGCGGCGGCCGTGTTCGATCCGCTGTCGTCACATGGGATCGCCAAGAGTATTGAACATGGCTGGCAGGCTGCCGCCGCCGCCCTGGAATATCTCGGCGGCGTGCGCGCGGCGTTGGAGCGCCTTTCGGAGCGATTCGCTGCGGACTTCGCCAGCTATGAGCAAGTGCGGCGCGGCTACTACGCTCTCGAAGGCCGCTGGCCGGGTGCACCGTTCTGGCGCCGGAGGCAGTCGTTCGGCGCAGCATCACTGCCATCCCCGACTGTAGCATTGCGAACCAAAGGAGGGGACGATGCACGAAGGCGTGAAGTCAGGAATCAGCTTCGGTAGCGCGCTTGCAATGACGATCTCGTTCTCGAAATGGCACTCGATCCTCTGGGCCATGATCCACGGCGTGCTTTCATGGGTATACGTGATCTACTACGCCCTGACACGGTGAGGCTGGAGACCGAAGACTGGAAGACTGCAACCTGACCACGCGATGCGTTCACCCTGGCACCCGTCGATGGGTGCGCTACGACCCTGCGCCTTTGATACGCAACTCACGCAATCGCTGCATCACGTCGCTGGTTCTGCCAAACGCGTCATAGAGCTCGAGGTAGCACCGATACAGCTCGTCGTAGGTCTTCCGGCGATCCGCGTCGGGCCGAAACACACGCGACGGCGGCGCCGCTCAGGTCCGAGTTCATCAGCCCCGACGTAAACCCGGCGAGCAACAAATACAGCGTCGGCAACAATCTCGCATAACGCCCCGCGCCTTCGGCGTGTCGGGAGACGGTGGCCGGGCTGCGAACGAGAACGACGGAGTTTTTCGCCCAGCAGCGCGCTCGCGGAGGACGCAGACGCCACGAAACTTGTGAAAGGGGTCACGGAATGTCGCGGTCTCAGAAGAGGGTGATGGCAATGTGCCTTGTCGCCTGGCTTGGGGTCGGGCTCGAGGACGCGTGGGCGCAGGACAAAGCCAAGGAACCGCCGAAAGTGGGTTGGTCCAATAGCGCGGATCTCAGCCTCGTCGTCACCGCCGGCAACTCGGCCGCCCAGACGTGGGGATTCACCGACGAGCTGGTGCATGTGTGGAAGAACGCCCGTTTCGAGCTCGAAGGGAAGGTCGTTCGCTCCGACACGTCAGATGACCATTTCTTCATGGTCGCGCCCGGCCTCGAGTTCCCAGTCGGAGGCGCGCCAGCCAACCCGACGACTACCCTCATCAAGCCTGACCCGACCCTGGATGTCGCCACTTACCTCATCAGCGGAAGCTACGAACGGAACATCACTCCGAGATTCTTCTGGAACGCAGGCGGGAGCTGGGACCGCAATGACGATGCCGGTATCTTGAACCGCTACATCATGCATGCCGGTGTGGGGAACAAGTGGGTGGACACTGCGCGGCGGCGCTTCGCCACCAGCTACGGCTTCAGCTTCACCGATCGCGAAGAGGAGGAACCCGATCCGGAGAAGGACCGCCGCTTTTCTGGCGGCCGTCTCGGCTGGGACTACAAGGAGCAGTTCAACGCCGGGACCTCGTTCGACAACAAGTTCGCAACGAACTTCAATCTGTCAGATCCAGCCGACTACTCGATCAACACCACCAGCTCGCTGACGGTATCGGTCGTCAGCCACGTTTCGCTCAAGGTCAGTCTCCAGTGGCTGTACAAAACGAACCGGCGCTCGAGTCGGATCTCGACGTCATCGCCTTCGTCGAGCTGATCAACCCGGATGGGATCCCGAGCTCGGGCGACGAGCTCTTCCGGACGTTGTCATCCGGCGGGTCGAAGCTCGTGCTCGGTTCTGCGGACGCGCGGAAGAACAAGCTGGATACCGTCTTCCGGACGGCGCTTGTCATCAAGTTCTAACTACCTTGCGCCTTTCATCCGCAACTCACGCAATCGCTGCATCACGTCGCTGGTTCTGCCGAACGCGTCATAGAGCTCGAGGTAGCACCGATACAGCTCGTCGTACGTCTTCCGGCGATGCGCATCGGGCCGAAACACACGCGACGGCGGCGGCGCCATGCGCGCGACGGCCTCAGCGAGCGACGCATGGCCGCCACGATCCGGTCCGGCGGCCACCGCGCCGAGCATCGCCGCGCCGAGCGCTGACGCCTGCGTAGATCCGGCGACTTCCAGGTCGCGGCCGCACACGTCGGAGTAGATCTGCATCACGAGCGGGTTGGCCGCCAGTCCGCCGCCGGCAACGAGGCGTGTTGCAGCGAGCCCTGCCGACTCGAATGCCTCGACGATGACGCGGGTGCCGAACGCAGTGGCCTCGATGAGCGCGCGATAGACATGCTCCGGCCGTGTGCCGAGCGTGAGGCCGACGAGCAGGCCGCTCAGCTCCGAGTTCATCAGCGTGCAGCGGTTGCCGTTCCACCAGTCGAGGGCGACGAGACCCGATTCGCCCGGCACGAGACGCGCGGCCTTCTCGCTCAGCACGTCGTGCACGCTGCACCCCGCGGCACGGGCTTCGTCATGGACACTGGCGGGCGCCGCATGCTGCACGTACCACGCGAGGATGTCCCCCACGGCCGCCTGGCCGGCCTCGTAGCCGTGCAGGCCGGGGACGATGCCGTCTTCGACGACGCCGGCGATGCCGGGCACGAGCGATTCGCCGCTCGCCATCAGCAGATGGCACGTCGAGGTGCCCATGATCAGGAAGAGCGGCCCCGCCTCGCCGACGCCGCCGCCGAGCACCGCCGCATGCGCGTCGATGATCGGCACTGCGACCGCTACGTCGGCCCCGAGCCCGAGGCGCGCGGCCCACGCCGGCGACAGCCGTCCCGCGAGTGAGCCGGGCGCGGCGACGATACCGGTGGCCTTCTCCTCGTAGAAGCGCTCGAAGCGGGGATCGAGCGCGGCGAGATAGGCGCCCGACGGGTAGCCGTCGCGCCGGTGCCACAGGCCCTTGTAGCCGGCGCCACACGCATTCCGCGTCAGCGTCCCGGTGAGCTGCCACACGATCCAGTCGCCGCCCTCGAGCACGTGTGCCGCGCGCTCGTAGATGTCGGGCGCCTCCTGCAGAATCTGGAGTGCCTTGGGCAGCATCCACTCCGACGAGATGCGTCCGCCATACCGCGGCAGCCACCGCTCCGCGCGTTCCGCCGCCAGGTCGGTGACGCGATCGGCCTGCGGCTGCGCCGCGTGATGCTTCCAGAGCTTCGGCCACGCGTGTGGCTGATTCAAGAGCCCGTCAATCTGGCAGAGCGGCGTGCCACGGCGTCGGTCGGCAGCACCGTGCACGAGGTGAAGTCCACGCCGAGGCCGATCACGTCGGCGGGATCGACACCGGAGGTCGACAGCACGCCTGCGACCGTGCGCGCGAGCCCGTCGAGCCAGTCGGCCGGATTCTGCAGCGCCCAGTCAGCGCCGAGCGTCACGCCGGTGCCAGGGAGCGCGTGCTCGATGACGCCGTCGGCATAGCGGTCGACCGCGGTCGCCATCGTCGCGCCCGATCGAGCGTCGACGAGGACCGCCCGCACGGATTCGGTACCGAAGTCGAGGCCAAGGGAGTAGGGCACTTACAGCCTGATGGCTTCGATACCCAGAGTTGCTGCACACGAGCTCGAGCTCGCGCGTCCAGTCGCCGTAGGCGCCGTGGATGTGATTGCAGTGGAACTGGTCGATGAACCGCTCGACCGGGCAATCGAGCCGCGCGAAGGCGTGCGGCCAATTATCCTGCGACAGCGCCGCGATCTCGTGATTGCGCGCGCCGAAGTCCACGAATTCGCCGGTCACGATCGTCATCCGATAGCGCCGGTCGTGTCGCGTCAGGCGCGCCAGCGTCACCGGGCCCGGCGCGGCGATGTGGTATACCGCGGCGCCGCCGGCGGGGAAGTAGAACCCCTGGGGGCGGAACTCCACGCGAGGGAGGTTCACGGCCGGGTCGTCGCTGCGCCCCGCGAAGTACGTGGCATGTTCGCCGCTGTTGCAGAGATCCCACACGCCGAGATCGGCGTGGTAGTGCCGCACGTCGGCGAAGAGCGCCGGCGTGCCCGTCAGCTCCTTGAACACCTGCATCGTCAGGGCCGCGTCGCTGTCGGCTTCGGTCGCGCAGACGATGGGCGGCTTGCGTACGCCGTCGGGCCCATACGGGTCGTTCAGGAACGCCTCGGCGACATCGGCGGTCGCGTAGTGCTCGGTCAGCTCGCGCTGGCCCTTGATCCCGCAGAAGTCGTAGCCGAACTCCGCGACGAGGTCGATGGCCGCGTAGTACAGCGCGACCTGGCGCCGCAGCAGATCGCGGGTCAAGCGGAAGGTCGCATCGGGCGCGGTCCAATGAATGCGCCCGATCGTTCGCTCCAGGTACGCGAGCGCCTCGTCGAGGCGCGGGTCGCTGGCCATCATCGCCTCGGCGCGGCGGACGAGCTCCATCTGGTCGACGTGGTCCACGTCGATGCCGAACTCCGCCAGCCACTGCGCCGGGTCAATCACCGTCGTGTCGATGCCGAGCGACCGGCCGCCGATGAGGCAGTAGGTGAGCCCGCGAAGGCGCTGTACTGCAGCCACGGCGCGGATCTGCGATCGCAGAGCGCCGTAGACGCGGTCGTCGGCGACGTCGCCGAAACACTTCGTGAAGCGGATGCCCGCCTGGTCGAGGGAGCCGGAGTTGGCCAGCATGCCAACCAGGCCCGGGTATTGCGGGTTGACGTTGGAGAACATCGCGATCGGCTGGGGGCAGAACTGCGCCGCGACTCTCGCGAACTGCGGCCACGCCCAGACGGAAAAGTTGAAGATGACGGCGTCCACGCCCTCGGCCGCGAGGCGGCGGCCGTTGCGCACCGCGATGTCATTGCGCCAGATCACCTCGTCTCCGTGCACGACCTCGAAGCCATCGGCCTCGAGCCGGCCGGCGAGCGCCAGGCGAAACTGCTCGTTCACCGGCGCCAGCGGCGCCTGAAGGAACGCGCGCCCGTCACCAAAATCCAGCAGCCCCACCTTGATCCGCCTTCGTTCCAGATGCTCCAGCACATTCGCTCCTTCGCCCCTTCGCCTCCTTCGTGCCTTATCCGAGCACGTGAGCGCAAGCCCGGGAGTCTAGCAAACGTTAATGTCCGTCCCATTCATATCCGAAGCTCAATTTGAAACGCGTTTCGTTTTTATTGACACGCCGTGTCACTTATTGATAGAACCGGTGTCTGTTTTCGATTTAGAGCTTGTCAGTTCGGAAGAGTTTGGAGGAGGCTCCATGTTCCTGCAGAGGCTAATGGTTCTGGCGACTGTTCTCACGGCCCTGATGGCCGGTCCGGGGTCGCTCGCGGCGCAGACCACGACGGGCGACATCACCGGCGTCGTGCGCGACGCCGACGGCCGCGTCGTGCCTGGTGCCACCATCCGCGCGCGTCACGAAGGCACCAATGTCGCGGCCGACACCGTCAGCGACGCGCAGGGACTCTACTCGCTGCGCGGACTGGCGGTCGGCCACTACACCGTGTCGGCGGAGCTCGCCGGCTTCCAGACGTTCCAGTCGCCCGGCGTCGTCGTGCGGGTCAACGACGAGGTGCGCCTCGACGTGAGTCTCAGGGTGGGCGCCGTCACCGAGACGGTGACCGTCAGCGGCTCGGCGCGCGTGGTGGACACCACCAGCAGCACGCTGCGGACGGTGGTCGATCAGCAGCGCATCGAGAACCTCCCGCTGAACGGCAGGAACCCCACGCAGCTGATGACGCTCGTCGCCGGCGTGCTGCCGGACACGACGACCAGCCTCACCTCTGGCGCGACCTATCCGGGCGTGCAGCCGGTGTCCTCGGGCGGCGCTCGCGCCAACACCACCAACTACGTGCTCGACGGCGGGTCGAACAACGACCACTACAGCAACGCGCCCAACCCGATGCCGAATCCGGACGCGCTCCAGGAGTTCAGCGTCCAGACCAACAGCTTCAGCGCCGAATACGGGCGCAACGCCGGCGCGATCGTCAACGCCGTGACGCGGGCGGGGAGCAACAAGTTCCAGGGCGTGGCCTTCGGCTACATGCGGCATCACAACATGAACGCGTCGAACTTCTTCACGCCGGGGCAGAGCGACGGGCTCGAGCGGTATCAGTACCGGCGGGACCATCGGCGGGCCCATCGTGAAGGCTCGGACGTTCTTCTTCGGCTCGTATCAGGGTACCGACCAGAAGAGCGCCCCGCAGGATCGCAACACGCTCGTCCCGACGGCGGCGATGCGCAGCGGCGACTTCTCGGCGATCACGCGCCAGCTGCGGAATCCGTTCACGGGCGAGCCGTTTCCGGGCAACCAGATTCCGGTTGCGCTCTTCAACCCGGCGGCCAGGGAGATTCTGGACGACTGGATCCCGCTGCCCAACCCGGGGGCGGGCGACTCGCCGCTGACGCTGAAGTACCGGCAGGCGGTCGAGTCGGCGGACCACCAGTATCTCGCCCGGCTGGACCACCGGTTCTCAGGCAATCACAGCCTCTACGGGCGCTTCTGGGTGTCGCGCGCCTCCACGCCGCCGGTGCTCGAGGACGGCAACGCCATCAACAGCGCCTTCGGCCGCACCTGGCAGAACACGATCGCGTCGGTGAACGACAGCTATGTGATCTCGCCGCGCGTCGTGAACAACCTGGTCGTGACATTCAACCGCACCAACAACTACAACTTCCACATCCTGCCGCCCGACTACGGGTCGCTCGGCATCACCGACGTCTACAACGACGACGCGCCGCAGTGGTTCTTCAACGTCAGCGGCTACTTCGGCATCAATACGGGCGACACGAACACGTTCCTGCGCAACGAATTCCAGGTCGTCAACACCACGCGCTGGTCGCTCGGCAAGCACGACCTCGGCCTTTGGCGCCGACTACGCGTACGGGCAGGGCGACATCGTGAACAACTTCCGCGCGAACGGACGGTACACGTTCAACGGGTCGGCGCCCTTCTCCGGCGACGGGCTGGTGGACTTCATGCTCGGCAAGTTCTCGTCGTTCGAGCAGGGCATCGGCGAGTACAAGAACACGCGGATGCACTCGATCGCGCTCTTCGTGCAGGACAACTTCCGAGTCAACTCGAGGCTGACGGCGAACCTCGGCGTGCGGTGGGATCCGTTCACGGCGTACAAGGACGAGACCAACCGCACGGCGTGCTACCGTCCTGGCGTCGAGTCGCAGGTCTACACCAACGCGCCGATTGGCGCCGCGTATCCCGGCGACGACCGGTGTCCCGAGGGCGGCTACGACGCCGACTGGCTGAACATCGGCCCGCGCCTCGGGCTTGCCTACGATCCATTCGGCGACGGCCGCACGAGCGTCCGGGCCGGCTACGGCGTGTTCTTCGATCGGCCGAACACCATCGCCACCAACTCGGCGGCCAACCAGGGCCCGTTCGGCACCGTCATCACGTTCCCCGGCGACGCGAACAACTCCCTGACGACGACCTACGCGGGCCGCAGCAACCCGTTCCCGGCCGATCCCTTCAGCGTCGCGAGCGACGTTGCGTTCGTGCTGCCACACCAGATGTTCAGCTTCTCGGAGGACTTCGAGAACGGGACGATGCAGACGTGGCATCTGACGGTCGAGCGGGAGGTCGTGCCGACCTGGATGGTGCGCGCCGCCTACGCGGGATCGCGCGGCAGCGACCTGCCGATCGGCCGCGAGGTGAATCCGGCCATCTACGCCACCGGCGCGACGACCGCCACCACCAACCAGCGCCGCGCGCTCGCCCCGAACTTCGGCGCGATCACGATGATCGAGCCGACCGGCAGGTCCACGTATCATGCGCTGCAGCTGTCAGTGGACAAGCGCTTCGCCAAGGGCTTCACGCTCCTGGCGAACTACACGCTCTCGAAGAGCCTGGACCACTCGTCGGACAACAAGCTCACCGGCGTCACGCAGACCAACCCGGTCGATCTCGAGTTCGACTGGGGCCCGGCCAACTTCGACCGCCGCCATCGGCTCGTCACGTCGTGGCTCTGGGAGATCCCCGGCAAGCCGTCGAACCGGGCGCTCGACGCGATCGTCGGCGGGTGGGCGGTCTCGGGCATCTGGACCTGGCAGAGCGGGCAGCCGTTCACGGTCACCAGCGGCGTGGACAACGCGCGGACAGGGACCGGCGGCCAGCGAGTGGATCAAGTCGGCGATCCGGATCTTTCCGGCGACCGCAGCCACGGTGAGCAGGTGCAGGCATGGTTCGACACGGCAGCCTTCACCGCCAACGCGCTCGGCACGTTCGGCAACGTCGGGCGCAACGCCATGCGCGGTCCGCGCTATGCGACAGTGGACCTGGGGCTTCAGAAGACGTTCCCGATCACGGCCACAGTGAAGACGCAGTTCCGCCTGGAGGCGTTCAACGTGCTGAACAACGTCAACTTTGGTCTGCCGGTGAGCGCGCAGAACAACGGCAACTTCGGCCGCATTCTGAGCGCCGACAGCCCGCGCATCCTGCAGCTGGCGCTGCGGCTGATGTTCTAGCAGCAATAGGAGCAGCAATAGAAAACGATGCGTATCTCGGGCCTCTTTCCGGCGCTGGCCACGCCTGTGACCTCGAGCGGCGCCGTCGACGGCAACATGCTCGATCGGCTCTGCGACTTCCTGCTCGAACGGGGTGCTTCAGGCGTGTGCCTGGGAGGGGCAACCTCAGAGTATCCCCGCTTCGAGACGGGCGAGCGGCTGGAGATCCTCCGTCGTGTCGCGCGGCGTGTGCCGCGCGGCACGCCGCTCGTCGCTGCCATCGGCGGCAGCTCGCTCGAGCGGACGATCGAGCTCGGGACGGCCGCGTTCGATCACGGTTGCCAGGCCGTGCTGCTGCCGATGCCGTGGTTCTTCCCGTATCAGCAGGTGGATCTCGCCGCATACGTCGCGTACGTGGCCGACACCCTCGCGGGGCCATGCCTGCTCTACGATCTTCCAGGCTTCACGACCGGCCTCGACGCCGATACGTCGATCTCGCTGATGCAGTCCGAGCCGAACGTGATCGGGATCAAGGACAGCAGCGGCCGCGTCGAAAACCTTCTCCGCTTCGTCGAGGCGCGCGGCAATCGCGATTGGAGCCTCCTCATCGGCGACGACCGCAACGGCCTCGCGTCCGCGGAAGCCGGCTGGGACGGCGCGATTTCCGGCATCGCCGCGTTCTGTCCCGAGCTGCTGGTCGCGCTGCACGGCGCCGCCCGCAGCGGGCAGATGGAGCGGGCGCGGGCGTGCCAGGGGCTGCTCGACGAGCTCATCACGCACCTGGCGCCGCTGCCGACGCCATGGGGCGTGCGCGTGGGGCTGCGCGTGCGCGGCCTCGACGCCGGTCCGCTGCCGCTGCCCATTTCGCCCGAACGCGCGGCGCAGATCGCGCGCATCGAAGCCTGGCTGCCTGGCTGGCTCGCGTCGGTGGAGATCCCGAATCTGCTGCCGGTGCGAACCATCTCGTCCTGAGCCTCAACGAACACATCACGCCTGCATGTGGGAGCTGACACCTTGAACCAATCTTCGCCGTTCGTGTGCGCGACCTCGGCGCTGGTCATCGTCGCTGCGCTCGCCCTGTCCCTTGCCGATCCGGCCGCGGCTCCCGTCTCCGCCGACCCCACCCACGTCGTCGTGTGGCGCGAGCCGGGCCGGTACGGCGGCTGGCCGGCCAACCACGGCATCTGGTCGTGGGGCAACGAGATTCTCGTGGGCTTCTCTGCGGGCCACATGAAGGCCGACGCGATGGAACCGGGCGGACCGGCGCGCCATCCGATCGACCGCACGCGTCCGGAGCAGCACCTGCTCGCGCGCAGCCTGGATGGCGGCGCGACGTGGAAGGTGGAGCGCAACTCAGGGCTGATTCCACCGCCGCAGACGCAGATGGCGGGTGTTCCGACCGAAGAGGGCGGCCGTCCCGAACGTCCGTTTCCCGGCGCTGACGATCTTACGAGCCCCGACTTCCTGATGACGTTCCGCATGGGCGACATCAACAAGGGGCCGTCCTGGTTCTTCACGTCGAAGGATCGCGGACACACGTGGCAGGGGCCGTGGACGTTCCCGCGTCTCGGACTTCCCGGCATCGCGGCTCGCACCGACTACCTCGTCACCGGCAAACAGGACGCGCTGGCGTTCATGACGGCCGCCAAGTCGAACGGACGCGAAGGCCGGCCTTTCGTCGTGCGCACCTCCGACGGCGGACGCAGCTTCTCGTTCGTCTCGTGGATCGGACCGGAGCCGCCCGAGGGCTTCGTGATCATGCCCTCGACGGTGAAGCTCGATGACGGGTCGCTCGTCACGGCGACCAGGCGTCAGGTGCCCGCGGGCAATGGCATCGACATCTACCGCTCGGCCGACGCCGGGCTCACGTGGACCTTCGTCACGACGGCCGTCAGCGACACAGGCCGCGGCAATCCGCCGAGCCTCGTGAAGCTCCGCGACGGACGCCTTGCCGTGACTTACGGCTATCGCGCGGCAGCCCTACAGCATCAGGGCGCGGATCAGCCGCGATGGCGGGAAGACCTGGGACGCCGAGCGCATCGCTGCGCGCGGATGCCGCCGACTGGGACCTCGGTTATCCTCGCAGCGTGCAGCGGCCCGACGGCAAGATCGTCACGGTCTACTACTACAACGACCCGTCGGCGGTCGAACGCTACATCGCCGCAACGATCTGGGATCCCGGCGTGTGACCGGCCGGCTGACTAGAACTGGTTCCAAAACGTATTGCGTGGCTTCCGCCTTCAGCGCGCGAAGGCTGTGGCCCGTCGTGAAGTCTATGCGAGTCATCGTCACGCAGCCTTCCGGCTAAAGCCGGAAGCCACGAAAGCGGTTCTGAAACCAGTTCTACACTCGTGCGGTTCTGGTTCGGGATCGTCATCGCGCTCGCCGGCTTGCGGCGCCATCGGCCTCAGCCGCTCCGGTTGACCTGCGCGCGGCCGCGATCGTGATCCCGCGGCGCCCGGCTGACGCCGCCGCCGAACGGCTCGCCGCGGACGTGCTCCGTGAAGAGATCGAGAAGCGCACCGGTTTCGTCTGGACGACGACCGACCAGTGGCCGGCACAAGGTGTCTCGGTTGCGATTGCTGTCGGCTCCGCGCCCGAATGGGGCGCGTCGATGCCGGCGATCGCCATGCGACCGGAAGCCTATCGCCTGGTGTCCGGCACGCGCGAGGGAAGGCCGGTCATCTGGATCCTCGGCGCCGACGCCCGCGGCGCGCTCTTCGGCGTCGGACGACTGCTCCGCACGCTCTCGTGGGGCCGGGGAACCGCGACACTCGATGCCGCAGTCGACGTCGAGACGGCGCCGCGGTACGCCATCCGCGGCCATCAGCTCGGCTACCGCCATCACTCGAACACCTACGACGGCTGGACCGAAGCGCAGTTCGACCAGTACGTCCGCGAGATCGTGCTGCTTGGCGGCAACGCCGTCGAGAACATCCCGTTCCAGGACACCCGCGTCAGCCCGCTGATGCCGATCTCGCGCGAGGCGATGAATCGACGCCTCAGCGCCATCTGCAAGAAGTACGACGTCCAGTACTGGCTGTGGACGCCGGCGGACTTCGATCTGAAGGATTCGGCACGGCGGTCGGAGGCGCTTCAATCGCTCGACGCGTTGTTTGCCGACCTGCCGAGACTCGACGCGATCTTCCTGCCCGGCGGCGACCCCGGCGATAACGCGGCGTCGCTGGTCGTGCCTTACCTGGCCGACATCGCCGCACGCCTGAAGCGCCGTCATCCATCCGCGAAGGTCTGGCTGTCGCTTCAGCATTTCGACAGCGAACGAGATCGACTTCCTGTTCGCGTGGATCGATCGCGACCAGCCGGACTGGCTTGGAGGGCTGGTGGCCGGTCCAGGCAGCTATCCGATTCCCGAGACTCGACGCCGGCTCAACCGGCGCTATCCCCTCCGCGACTACCCGGACATCACGCACACGGTGCGGTCCCAGTACCCGGTCCCCTGGTGGGACCCGGCGTTCAACTTCACGCTCGGCCGCGAGCCGGTGAACCCGCGCCCGGTGTTCTACGCGAAGGTGCACGACGCGCTCGCGCCGTACACCGACGGCTTCATCAGCTACTCCGACGGCGTCAACGACGACTTCAACAAGGCGTTGTGGACGCTGAAGTCGTGGGATCCGGACGCGGACGTCCGCGACATCGCCCTCGACTACACCCGGCTCTTCTTCGGCGCCAGTCGTCGCCGCACGCGCGGCCGACGGTCTCCTGGCCCTCGAACGCAACTGGGAAGGCTCGCTCGCCGCCAACGGCGCCGTCGACGGCACGCTGGCCTTGTGGCGCGAGATGGAGGCCGCCGCGCCGGAGCTCGAGACGAACTGGCGCTGGCAGATGCACCTGATGCGCGCGTACTACGACGCCTACACGCGCCATCGCCTCATTCACGAGACGCGGCTCGAGTCGGATGCGCTCGATGTGCTCGCCGCGGCGCCCGCGCTCGGCGCCGGCGAGCGCCATGGACCGCGCCGCCGCAATCCTCGGGCGCGCGACGTCGGACAACTGCTGCCTGGCATGGCGGAAGCGGATCGAAGCCCTGTGCGACGCGCTCTTCGGCAGCATCCGCATGCAGACGAGCATGGCGAAGCATTCGGCCAGCGGCTACGAGCGCGGGGCCGTGCTCGACTTCGTCGACCACCCGCTCAACAACCGCTGGTGGCTCGAGGACCAGTTCACCGCGGTCCGCGCCCTGCCGGACGAGGCGGCGCGGCTCGCGCGTCTGCGCACGCTCGCCACGTGGACCCGTCCAGGCCCCGGCAGCTTCTACGACGATGTGGGGAGCGTGGCGGCGTCGCCGCACGTGCTGCGGGGCGATTCGCTCGTGCCGGAGACCCTCAGGTCGGAGGATCCGATACCGCACTTCACCTGGGAGGGCGGCCCGAGCCGCACGCGTCTGTCGTGGCTCACCAGCATTCGCTGGCCCAAGGGGATCGTCTACCGCCACCTGGATCCCGACGCCACTTATCTGGTACGGCTCAACGTGATCAGGCCGAAGGCGCCCGGTGAGGTGCGCCTCCGCATCGACGGCCAGGCCGTCCGCGCCCTCGCGCGCCGCGCGCGAGCGTGGGGATCTCCTCGAGTTCGCCGTGCCGGCCTCGCTCGTGAAGGACGGCGTCATCACGCTGACCTTCGACGACATCGACGAGAGCGCCGTCAACTGGCGGGAATACTCGCGGCTGGTCGAGGCCTGGGTGATTCGGCAATGAAGATGGACCGATCGCTGCCCACGAACTACAAGTGGCACGTCGTCGCGATGCTGTGGTGCATCTCGTTCTTCAACTACGCCGACCGCCAGGCCATCTTCTCGGTGTTCCCGCTGCTCGAGCGCGAAATGCAGCTGACGTCCGTGCAGCTGGGCCTGCTCGGGTCGGCGTTCGCGTGGGTCTACGGGCTCGGGGCCCCGTTTGCGGGCTGGATCGTGGACCGCGTGAAGCGGCGGAGCGCGATCCTCGGCGGGCTCTACGCGTGGAGCGCCATCTGCATCGCGACGATCTTCTCGTGGGACTTCAAGCACCTCCTGTTCTGGCGGGCCGCGGAGGGGCTGGGCGAGACGTTCTACTATCCGGCCTCGATGTCGCTCGTGAGCGACTACCACGACAGCCGGACGCGCTCGCGCGCCATGGGGCTGCACCAGACGAGCGTGTATATCGGGACGATCGCCGGCGGGTTCTTCGCCGGCCTCATCGGGCAGTACTACGGGTGGCGGCTCTCGTTCATCGTGTTCGGCGGGCTCGGCATCCTGCTCGGGCTGGTGCTGCAGCGCCACCTGGTCGAGCCGCCGCGCGGCGCGGCGGATCTCGCCGAGGCGGGCGGGCACGGCCATGCGGTCGCCGGACGGCTGCGCTTCGGCGAGTTCCTGCGGCTGGTCGGCCGCACGCCCACGCTGCTCTGTCTGATGGGCGCGTTCATGTGCGCGAACTTCGTCGCGGTGGTCCTGCTGTCGTGGATGCCGAAGTTCCTCTACGACAGGTTCCACATGGGCCTGGCGATGGCCGGGCTCACCGCGACCGTGTTCGTGCAGCTCGCCAGCATGGTCGGTGCGCCACTGGGCGGCTGGCTGGCGGACGCCTGGCGCCGCCGGTCGCCGCGCGGCCGGCTCGCGGTGCAGATGGTGGGCGTGCTCGGCGGCGCGCCGTTCGTGGTGCTGTGCGGGATGACGCAGTCGATCGCGTGGCTGATCGTCGCGCTGACGCTGTGGGGGCTCTTCAAGGGTCTCTACGATGCGAACATCTTCGCGTCGGTCTTCGACGTCGTGCGCCCGGAGGCGCGCGGCGCGGCGGCGGGGTTCATGAACACGATCGGCTGGCTGGGCGGCGGCGGCACGGCGCCGCTGGTGATCGGTTTCCTCGCCGAGGACCGTGGCCTCGGCACGGCGATCGCGCTGGCGTCGACCGTCTACCTGGCCGCTGGCGTGCTGCTGCTGATTGGGATCGTGTTCTTCGTCACACGCGATGCCGCGCGATTGCAGCGAGAGCTGGCGGCGCGCTAGAAGTCGTTTCAAAACCTATTGCGTGGCTTCCGCCTTCAGCCGGAAGGCTGTGGCTGTCGTCGAGTCTATGCGATCGCCTCACGCAGCCTTCCGGCTGAAGCCGGAAGCCACGCAATAGCTCTTGAAACCAGTTCTAATCACTTTGCCACGGAGGAGACGAAAGTGCGTGCACGGACGGCCGAGGAGATTGCCGCGCTCCGCGCGATCGACAGCCCGACGCTCTCGAACGCGATCGAGCGTTTCGACGTGCGACGCCGCACCGACGGCTATGCCGGCCTCGATCTCCGGTGCGCGTTTCCCGAGCTGGGCACGATGACTGGCTATGCCGTGACCTGCACCGCAGAAAGCACGAGCGACACACGCCAGGATGCCGACGGGCTCCTTCGCCTGTGGGAGGCCGTCGAGCGGGCGCCGAAGCCCGCGGTCATCGTCATCCAGGACATCGGCACGCGACCGCTCCCGCGGGTGCCACATGGGAGAGGTCATGGCGACGACGGCGCGTGCGCTGGGCGCGGTGGGATGCGTCTGCGACTCCGGACTGCGCGACGTCGCGGAAGTACGCGCTCTCGGATTCCATTACTTCTGTCCCGGCTTCGTCGTCTCGCACGGCAAAGCCGTGATCGTGGACGTGGGCGTGCCGGTCGAGATCTTCGGCATGCCGGTCGCGCCCGAGGCGCTGCTCCACGGCGACGTCAACGGCGTGTTGACGGTCCCGGACATCCCGACCGCGGACCTGCTCGCGGCGGTCCAGCGGGTGCGCGACGACGAGCGCGCGCTGATGGACTTCATCCGGACGCCCGGGTTCAGCGTCGAGCAGCTGCGGCGGAGGAAGTACGGACACTAGTTGGAGTATCAAATCCCAAGCTCCAAGCTCCAATGAACTCCCAACATCCCAAGTTCCAAAACCTACACCGCCAATTGGAGTTTGGGCGTTGGGAGTGCCTTGGGATTTGGAGCTTGGAGCTTGGGATTTGACAGGTCTCGGTCTCTTTGAGGGGCTCGTATGAGTAGTGCGCACGTATACGTGGCGAGTGCGATTTGCGTGATTCTTGCCACGGTCGGCGTCTCAGCACAGACACCCGCAGGTGGCCTCTCGATCGAACGCGTGTTCGGGCCCGAAGTGCCGACCGGCCCGTACAAGCATCCTGCCTGCCTGACCGAGCTCGCCAACGGCGACCTCTACCTCGTCTACTACGGCGGCCAGGGCGAGTACGCGCGCGACACGGCGGTGTTCGGATCGCGGCTCGCGAAGGGCAGCCGCACGTGGACGCCGCCGCTGGCCATCGCGCGCGATCCGTTCCGATCGCTCGGCAACGGCGTCGTCTGGCAGGCGCCCGATGGCCTCGTGTGGCTCTTCTACGTCGTCCGATATGGCGAGACGTGGTCCACGTCGCGCATCCAGGCAAAGATCTCGCGCGACAACGCCGCCACGTGGTCCGACGCCTTCATGCTGCACGAGGGCGCGGGGATGATGGTGCGCAATCGTCCGATTGTTCTACAGGACGGCGATTATCTGCTGCCCATCTACCATGAGACCGGGGACGACCCCGAGGTCGTCGGCGCCGAGAGCACGTCGCTCTTCCTCCGGTATCAGAAGGCGTCAGGACAGTGGAAGCAGACCGGCGCCATCCGGTCGAAGAAGGGCAACATCCAGCCGGCCGTCGTCGAGGTCTCGCCCGGGCGCTTGATCGCCTACTCCCGCCGCGGCGGCGGCTACGGACCGACCACCGATGGCTGGATGGTGCGCGCGGAGTCCACCGACGGCGGTTGGACCTGGAGCGAGGGACGCGACTCCACGTTCCAGAACCCGAACGCGGCGGTGGATTTCCTGAAGCTTGCGAGCGGCAACCTGCTGCTGGTGTTCAACGACAGCATGACGAAGCGAACGCCGCTCGTCGCCGCGCTTTCGACTGACGGCGATGCGACCTACGCCGCCGCCGGAACATCGCTGAAGGTCCGGGAGATTTCGCGTACCCGATTGTGCTCCAGGGCGCCGACGGCCGCATCCACGCTATCTACACGTCGAACCAGCGGCAGGTGATCAACCACGCGGTGTTCACCGAGTCATGGCTGCTCGGCGGTGCAGCGCGCTAGGCTGCCGGCGGCAAGGCAGAAGGCAGAAGGCAGAAGGGAAAACTCTAACGTTTTCTCCCTTCTGCCTTATCCCTTCTCCCTTGTCAGCGGCACCTTTTCAGCGTCAGTAGAGCGGACGATCGCCTGGCGCGCGCAACCGGCCGAGCGGCTCGAGGAGCTCCCGCACTCCTCGCTCGAAGAACCCCAGATCAGACGCCGACTGGAGAGCGTGAAGCCTTCGTCGATCAACTGTCTCGTACGATCACGCGGCACGTCCGAACAGGAGTCACGAATCGAAAGGATTTCACGGACGTTCGCCGTATATTCGCCAATGGTCGACCACTGATTCAGCGCATCCCGGTCGAGCGGCATCGGTTGTCGGGTGCGGTGCTCGGTCGAGCGGCTTGTTATGATTCCCGCGGAATCTCGCGATGATCGGCCTAACCATCGAGCATTACACCGTAATCGAGCAGCTGGGTGGCGGGGGCATGGGTGTCGTCTACAAAGCCCACGACACCCGTCTCGGCCGTCACGTCGCACTCAAATTCCTCCCTGATACGGTGCTGGATGATCGTCTTGCAATCGAACGATTTCAGCGGGAGGCGCGCGCCGCATCCGCCCTCAACCATCCGAATATCTGCACAATTCACGACATCGGCGAGTTCAACGGGCAGCAGTTCATCGTGATGGAGTTCCTGGAGGGAGAAACGCTGAAACACCGCATCGGCGACCGCCCGCTGACGAGCGAGCTGATGCTGGATCTCGGAATGCAGATTGCCGATGCCCTGGACGCCGCGCATGCCAGCGGCATCATCCATCGCGACGTGAAACCGGCGAACATTTTCGTCACGAAGCGGGGCCACGCGAAGCTCCTTGATTTCGGGCTGGCCAAGAAGGCACAGCGCAAGTTCGAGGCGGCAGCCGCTGCGGCGATGCCGACCGTCAGCGGCGAAGATGAACTCACCAATCCCGGCACTTCAATGGGCACCGCCGCGTACATGTCGCCGGAGCAGGCGCGGGGCGAGGTGCTCGACGGGCGGACGGATCTGTTCTCGCTCGGCGCCGTGCTGTACGAGATGGCGACCGGCCGGCGGCCGTTTGCGGGCGACACGTCAGCGCTCGTGTTCGATGGGATTCTGCGCAAGACACCGGTCCCCGCGACACGTGTGAATCCTGAGGTTCCGCCGGAGCTCGAGCGCATCATCACCAAAGCGCTCGAGAAGGATCGCGAGCTGCGGTACCAGAGCGCGAGTGAGCTCCGCGCCGACTTGAAGCGTCTGCGCCGCGATACCGACGCCGCACGATTTGCGTCCGACGGTGTCGAGAGCGCAGCGTCTCAGCCCCGCCCGTCGCGCCGTTGGCCGCGCCCAGCCGTTGCCGGCGCCCTCCTCCTGGCGGGCGCCCTGCTGATCGCGGCATCGCTGACGCTGACGAACGGACGCCGCACGGCAGTCGATTCGATCGCCGTGCTGCCATTTGTGAACGCAGGCGCGGACGCCAACCTCGATTACCTCGCCGATGGAATTGCCGAGAGTCTCATCAACAGCCTGTCACAGCTGCCGAACGTGACCGTGATGTCACGCAGTGCGGTGTTTCGCTATAAGGGCAAAGAGGTGGATCCGCAGGCGGTAGGTCGCGATCTGAAAGTCCAAGCGGTGCTGATCAGCCGGCTGACACAGCGAGATGACGAGCTGATGATCAGCACGGAGCTCGTTGACGCACGTGGCAACCACCACATCTGGGGACAACAATACAGCCGCAAGCTTGCCGACCTGGTTGCCGTGGAGAAAGAAATCGCGCAGGACGTCACCGAGCACCTCCGCGTGCGATTGACTGGCGAACAACGAGAAGCGCTGACGAAGCGCCCGACACAAGACGCCGACGCGTACCAGTTGTATCTGAAGGGCCGTTTTCAGTGGAACAAGCGCACGATCCCGGGATTTCGAAGCGCGGTGGCGTATTTCCAGCAGGCGATCGAGAAGGATACGAACTACGCGCTGGCATATGCGGGGCTGGCGGATTGCTACATCCTGCTCGGCGTCTACGAAGAAATTCCTATCCGCGATGCCTACCCGCTCGGAAAGGCCGCGGCGCTGAAGGCGATTCAGCTGGACGACCAGCTCGGCGAGGCGCATGCCTCGCTCGCGAGAGGCATCATCGCGCACGATTGGGACTGGGACGCGGCCCGGCGGGAGTTCGAGCGTGCGCTGCAAATCGACCCGAAATACGCAATGGGCCATTACTGGTATTCCTACTATTTTTTCGCGGTCCGGCGCATGGATGACGCCGAGCGGGAGATGAGGCGGGCGATCGAGCTGGATCCGCTCTCCCTCAACATCAATGCGGAGCTCGGCAGGCTGTTTCTCTATCAGCGTCGATACGACGCGGCGATCGAGCAGGAACGCAAGACGCTGCAAATGGATCCCGAGTTCGTCGTGGCGCGCCAGATCCTCGCCGTCGCGCTTCTGGAAAAGGGCCGATACGCCGAGGCCCTGCAGACCAGCCAGGCCCTGCAGGCCACCAACCGGCATAGTTTCACGATGACCCGCGCCCATCTCAGATCGGGCAACAAGGCAGCCGCGCAGAAAGTCGTGTCGGACTTGCTCGCCATGTCGACGACGCGCCATACCTCCGCATACAGCATCGCCGTCGCATACATCGGACTCGAAGACACGGAGCGCGCCTTCGAATGGCTCGAGAAGGCATTCGTCGATCGATCGATGCGTCCCGACTTCATGCCGTACGACCCGATCTATGACTTTCTGCGGTCCGACCCCAGATTCACGAATTTGCTGCGCCGCGCCGGCCTGCCGCAGTGACCGTCGGCGGTGGTTCCGTTCTCCACACAGCACGGCAGAGTTCTCCCTTTTACGGCTGTGCGCTGTACCGCTACGCCACGCACAATCTGCGTCGCCCGCAAATACTACGCGCAGACCGCTCTCTCGGCGGTTCGGACCGATGAACGTCATCGTCCGCGCGTCGGTTCCCGCCGCCTCCGTCGATGCGCCGATCCGATCGGCGATTGCCGCGGGTCGATCGCGACGTCCCGATCATCGATGCAAGAACGCAGATCCGGCGGCAGGTGATCAACCACGCGGTGTTCACCGAGTCATGGCTGCTCGACGGTGCAGCGCGCTAGGCTGCCGGCGGCAAGGCAGAAGGCAGAAGGCAGAAGGGAAAACTCTAACGTTTTCTCCCTTCTGCCTTATCCCTTCTCCCTTGTCAGCGGCACCTTTTCAGCGTCAGTAAAGCGGCCGATCGCCGGGCGCGCGCAACCGCCCGAGCGGCTCGAGGAGCTCCCGCACCCCTCGCTCGAAGAACCCCAGGTCAGACCCCGCCTGGAAGAGCGTGAAGCCGTCGTCGATGAACTGCCGTGCCTGCGCGGCGTCGCCCACCGGGCGTCCGAGCGCCTTGCCATGGCGTCGAGCCGCATCTTTGACGCGGTCGATGGCCTGCCGCAGCCGAGGCTCGTCCTGCCGCCCGCGGAAGCCCATCGAGAACGACAGGTCGCTCGTGCCGATGAACAGCGCGTCGAGGCGCGGCGTCGCGGCAATCGCCTCGATCTCGTCGAGCGCGCGCGCTTCCTCGATCATCGCGACGATCAGCATGTTCGCGTCGGCCGAGTCGTAGTAGCGCAGCGGCTCCGGCCAGGAGGACGTGGCCAGCCCGGCGCCGGATCCGCGGCGCCCCGCCGGCGGGTACTGGCAGGCCTCGACGGCCTGCTGCGCCAGCGCCGCAGTGCTGGTGAACGGGAAGATCACGCCGGCCATGCCCATGTCGAGCGCGTGCTTGGCGGTCCACAACTCGTTGACCGGCAGCCGCGCCACTGGCATCGCGCCCAGCCCGCGTGTCGCCAGGACGATGTGGCGCGCGGTCTCGAGAGTGATGGGCGAATGCTCGAGCTCGATCCAGAGGAAGTCGAAACCGAGACCCGCGGCGCGCGCGGCGACGTCGAGCGACGGCGTCGTCAGCGTCACGCCGAAGACCGGCTCGCCGTTCTGGAGCTTGCGGCGAACCGGATTCTCCCACCGTGGGTCGGCGCCAGGCGTCGTCACGGTTTCTCTCGCGACGGTACGCGCAGCAGCCACACCTCGGCGATCTGGTTCCCGCGTCCCGCGCCGCCCGCGCCTGGCTCCTGCTGCCAGGTGAGCGTCAGCGCGCCATCCGCCGTCGCCGACGCCGGCACGTCGTACTCCACGGGCTTCGGATGGCCCTCCTTGCTGATCCAGCCGTGCACCTCGTTCGAGCCGTCGGCGTCGAGGCGCAGCTTCGGCGTGAAGCTGTAGACGTCGCCCGCGTAGACGACGCGGACGCGGTAGCGCGCCGTCGGATCGAGTCCGTCGTAGCGCATCTCGACGCGCCCATCATAGAAGGACTCGGCGTGCGTCATCCACGAGAGGCGCCAGCCGGACCGGTAGCCGAATCCGGTCGCCGTGGACTTGAACGATCCAGGGTCGGTCGGCAGGCCCTGACCCCGAACCAGGTGCGGCTGACGGGAGGGATCGCCGAGGTCGTCGTAGAAGCCGCCGGGCCCGGGGTCAGTCCAGCGCAGGATCGTGTCGATCGCCGCAAGCCGCTCGTCCTCCTTGGCGAGGCCGCGGATCTCCTTGAAGCGCTCGGCCAGCCAGACGCGATCGTTGAGCGGCATGTCCACCGTGTCGAGCGTCGCGCCGCGGCCGACGGCAATCGCGCCGTACGGCTTCACCGCAAGCTGCATGCGGATGCTCTGGAAGAGAGCGTCGGCAAGCTCGCCGACGCGTGCGCGAAGCGGCGCTGCCGCCTGGGCCGTCGTCGCGCGCGCCAGCGCGGCATCGGCGGCGTCGAGCGCCGCGAGCGCGCCTGTTCCACGTCCGCGCAAGAGTGCGGTCATCGCGTCCACCTCCAGCGCGCGCTCGTAGAGCAGGCGCTGACGGACGTACGCGTCGTAGTACGCGCGGTAGAGCGCCTGCTGGAAGCGCCAGTTGAGCAGGTCGCGGGGAGCGGCGGCGCGCTCCATGGCCTGGAACTGCTGCAACGCCGTATCCACGCCCGCGTTGCTGGCGAGCGGGCCGCGCCAGTTGCGCTCGAGCGACAGCAGTCCCTGCGCGAAGCTGTCGGTGTAGCGGTCGCCGATGAAGTAGCGGCTGTACTGGCGCAGCGTCTCCAGGGGATCCGCGTTCCGGTCCCAGCCCAGATTGCTCCAGACGATCTTGTTGACGTCGTCGTTGCAGCCCTCGGAGTAGGTGATGAAGCCGATGGCGTGCTCGTCGAGCGCGCGGTAGATCGCGGTCTGGTCGAGCGGCCGCGGGTTGATCGGCTCGCGGTTCGACGTCTGCGCGTGCGCGATGTCCCAGTCCGGTACGGGGTACTGCGCGCGCAGGCTGTGGGTGATGTCGGGGTAGAGGCGAATCTTGTAGCGCTTGTCGATTTTCGCGCGCAGCGTCGGCAGCGGGTCCCGCACCTGGGGGCCGAAGACGAGCCCGGTGAGCCAGGCCGGCTGCTTCGCCATCAGGTCGTAGAACTGGTTCATCCAGTCCACCGTGAAGCCCTGCGGCGACAGCCACATCGTCGCCTTCGGGTGGAACTGGCGGAGGCTCGCGGTCTGGCGCTCGAGCAGCGTGAACATGTGCCGCGGCTCGGTGTGGCCGGGATCGCCGCCGGGCACGAGGATCGCGTCGATCCGCGGCAGCCGCTTGAAGACCTCGGCCCATTCCTTGACCGCGAAGTCCACGTCCGCCGGGTCGCCGTAGTCCTTGTCCAGCGCCGGATACCAGATCCAGACGTCGAGGCCGTACTCGTCGGCGATGCGCGACATCTCGACCATCATCTCGATCGGCGGCAGGGGAAAGTGCGGGCTGTCGGCGTCGTCGTCCGAGCGCGGCGGAATGAGCTCGATGGCGTTGTTGCCGAAGACCGCCAGGTCGCGGATGTACTGGTCCCACATCGCGACGGTCCAGCCGTCGTAGGAGTTGGTCTTGGGCCGGTAGCCGAGCTGATGGCCGCGCAGCGGCGTCGCCGGCGTGGTCGAGAGCCGCAGCGACGGTGCGACGGCGAGGGTGCCGCAATCCATGCGCAACTCGCGGAGCAGGCGTCCGACGCCGAAGAGGACGCCGCGTTCGTCGGCGCCGGCCACGGTCACCTCTGCAGCCGCGCCGCTGCCGGTCGCGACGAGCTGAAACCCTTCGGCGCCGGGCTTGGAAAGGTCCGCCGAGCGAGGACCCGGCGCCGCCAGGCAGGCTTCCGATGCGGCCAATGTTGATCGACGGCCGTCCGGCGGTCGCGCTCGTGGCCACGGGCAGCGTAATCAGCGTGCGCTTCTGCACCTCTTCGACCAGCACCTGCACGGCCTTCTTCTCTCGCGCCGTCGGGCGGTCGGAGGTCACGACGACTGCCGAGCGGAGGTCGATCAACGCCGGAGCCGGAGTCACCTGCGCCATCGGCGCAGCCGAGGCGGCCATGAAGACGGTCGAGAGCCCGACCAGAAGACGACGACAGGACACGCGCATGCACCCCTCCGGCGAACCGAACGCCGCGAAACGTCGACGAATCTGAGGCCGCGCTACGAGCGGCCGGCAGTCGACGCTATTTTTGAAACGTGTTCCATTTTTACTACAGGTCGGACCACAGCGCAAGCCGCGCACGGAAGCGATGTCCACGCCCCGGCGCTTCGGTCGAGGACGGTTCGTTCGGGTCAGGCCGGAAGTCTTGCGCTACCGGCGGAGCTCGGCGCTGATCTCGGCGGCGGCGCGTTCGATGGCGGCCATCACGCGATCGCGCTCGGCATCGGACCGCAGCCGCATCTTAGGCATGGAAAGACTGATGGCGCCGATGACGGCGTGATTCGGCGCCCCGAATCGGCGCGCCGAAGCATGAGCCCTCGAGCGCGCTCTCTTCGGCGTCGAAGCTGTGTCCGGTTTGCCTGATGCGCTCGAGCTCCTGCTTCAACTCCACCTCGTCGGTGATCGTGTGCGCCGTGAAGCGGTGCAGCCCGTAGCTGCGGATGAGCGACTCGCAGCGTTCCTCGGGCTGGAAAGCGGTGATGGCTTTCCCCAGGGAGCTGGCGTGCGGGGGAAGGATGCGGCCGACCGTGTTGCCCATCCGGATGAGCTGTGGGCTCTCGATCGTCGCGACCACTTCGATGTGGTTCTCGAAGAGCATCGCCAGGGTGACCGTCTCGCGGAACTCGCGGTTCAACGCCTTCAGTCGAGGCATCGCGGCGTTGATGAGCTGCTGCTGCTTGAGGCGGCCCGAGGCCATCGGGCGCAACGACTCCGGCGCGCGGTAGAGCCCTGCCGCGTCGCGCTCGAGGTATCGGGCCTTTTCCAGCGTATGAAGGATGCGGAACAGCGAGGTCTTGGCCAGCCCGATGCGCTGCGTGAGCTCATTGAGCGACAACGGCTCTGGAGATCCGCGTACCTCGTCGAGCGCGGCGAGCGCCTTGCCGACGACCTTTGAAAAGTACTTGTCCGGAGCTGGCGATGCCGCCCGGCGTGGGGCGGCGGTAGTGAGGGCCAATGGTCGGGGTCGTGGCATCAGTTGCGGTTGTGGCCGGCCAAATCCGGACAGGCGCACCGAAATCGTACACCACGCGCTTCAAAAATGAAACGCAATTCGATCGCAGGTTCGGCGGGATAGGGGCGTGATCGGGGAAGGTGCGCGAATCCGAGTCTTCGTGTTCTTACTCGAACACGGGACGAACCGGGCAGCTGAAGCCGGGCACGACGTCGCCGGCGTCGAGGATGTCTTCCACGCCGAGCGTGACGAGTGCCGATTGGGGCGTGTGAATCGTCACGGTCTTCTTCTTCGGATCGACGACCCAGACAAGGCGAACGCCCCGAGCGAGGTAGTCGTCGATCTTTGCGCTGATTTCCGAAGTGCGGTCGCCCGGTGATCTGATCTCGACTGCCAGGTCGGGCGCACCAGGCCAGAAACCGTCCGGCACCCCCGTCTCCGGGATCTGATCCTGGCGAACGAAAGCGATGTCCGGTTCCCGAACCGTGTCAGGGTTGGCTGCGAGTTTGACTCCGCCCGACGTCATCACTGCACCCAGCCGGTGCGTGGTCACATGGTGATGCAACAGGCTGGCAATACGCGTCGCCAACACGGCATGGCGGCTCCCCGGCGGACTCACGCGAACGACCCATCCTTCGACGAGCTCGTAGTGGTAGTCGTCGTTGGGAATCCGCGCGAACTCCTCAGCGGTAAGCGGACGCTCGTGAGCAGGCATGATCTGACGCTGCATGGCATTCTACATCGTCAAAATTGCCAGAGCTGTGCCGTGCGAGAATCGTTGGCGATCCGCATTTGCGACAGCAAGAGCGCGCACAATCCGCCACGTATTCGGGCCGAGGTGTACGCAGTTCTCGCTGTTGTTTGGGAGGCTCTGCAAATCGTGAGCGAGCGCAGTTGCTTCGGTCCGTCTCGCCTGCTGACGTCCCAGTGCGTCGAGCAGCCTGACGCGCGCCCAGCGCGCCATCAGGTCGGCCGGGTCCCCGTTGATCGTCGGCGTGGTGAGCCGGTATCGCGCGCGTCAACTTCGGAGTTTTCGGGAACGGGTTGATCTTCGGGGCTGCTGTGGTTCGTGCTGGGCCTCCCGTCTTCACCTTCTTGCCGTGCTGAGCGGGCTCAAACGCGAGGTTCGCGTCACGGCTGTTCGCGCCACGGCTGGACCGGGGAGCCCGCCCACAGTTACCATCCCGTTGCTGATTCTCCATCGAATCCGAGTCTTCTACGATGATGCCTTTGCACCACGCCTCAGCGTCGACGTCCTCCCGCATCTGGACCGGCTCCCTTACCGACTTGCGTCATGCCTTCCGTCTCCTGTGGAAGTCCAAGGGCATCACCGCAACCACTCTCGTCACGCTGGCGCTCGGCATCGGCGCGACGACGGCGATCTTCTCCACGGTCTATTCGCTGATGTTGAAGCCGCTGCCGTATCCAGGAGCCGGAGCGGATCGTGGAGCTGTACTCGTCCGCGACGAAGGCCGGCTTGAACCGTATGCCGGCCAACGTCCCGTTCTACCTGGATTATTCGGCGAACGCGAGCTCCTACGAGAAGGTTGGGCTGTGGACGTTCTTTTACGGCCTCGTAGGAGACAAGGATGCTGTCGTCCGTCTCCCCGGCGTACGGATGACCGCCGAGCTCTTCGACATCCTGCGGATACAACCCGTGCATCGGCAGCTTCTTCACAAAGGAGCAGAACAGACAGGGCGCCGACAAGGTCATCGTGCTCACGCAGTCCTACTGGCAGGCGCAGTACCAGGAAAGTCCGGAGGTCCTGGGCAAGGAGGTGCGGATCGACGATGAAGCTTACAAGGTGATCGGCGTGGCGCCGCGGGTGTTGGAAGCGTTTGATGCGCGCATGAAATTTGTCGTGCCGTTGAGCTGGCCCGCGGCCGCAGAGAATCCGCAGGGCCGGTACGGCGTGGGAATCCAGTTGTTCGGACGCCTCAAGCCGGGCGTCACGGCAAGCCAGGCGGACGCCGAGGCCAAGACCCTGGAGAAGCGCTACGTCGACGCGGGACCACCACAGCTTGAAGGCTTTCGTGGAGCGCTCCGGCATGACGATGAACGTCGGCGGGGTTCAGGAGCAGCGCGTCCAGCCGGTGCGGCCGACGCTGCTGATGCTGCAGGGCGGAGTCGCGTTCGTACTGCTCATCGGCTGTTTCAACGTGGCGAATCTCCTGCTTGTACGTTCCAACGCCCGCCAGTCGGAGCTGGCCATTCGATCCGCGCTCGGGGCGGGGCGCGCGTCGATTGCCCGGCAGTTTCTGCTGGAAAGCCTGCTGCTCACGTCACTCGGCGCGATGCTGGGGCTGGGGGTGGCCTGGGGCGCGCTGCGGGTGACGAATTTCTACCTGGCGAGGATGCTGCCCCAGTCGCTGCCTGCGTCGCTCGACTGGCGCGTGCTCGGATTCGCCGTCGCGCTCGCAGTCGTGATCGGCCTGTTCATCGGCCTGATCCCGGTGTTTCACCTCCTGCGCACGAACCTGGCCGAGGTGATCCAGAGCAATTCGCGGAGCGCGTCGTCGAGCCGTGGCGTGCGCGCGCTGAGCGGCGTACTCGTCGTGGCCCAGGTCGGTGTGGCGTTGATGCTGCTGACCGGCGCCGGCCTGCTCATCCAGAGCTTCGCCCAGGCCCTGCGCGTGGATACCGGACTCGAGCCGAGGAACGTTGTGACCGCGCGCATCGCGTTGACGCGGGAACATCGTGCCAGCGACGAGGCCGCCAACAAGATTCGCGAACGCCTGCTCCAGTCGATGCGAGAGATCCCGGGGGTGACGTCCGTGGCGCTGGCCTTCTCCACGCCCTTCCAGGGAGGACTGCCGATCAACGCGTTCACGCTGGAGAACGATACGCTGCCGCCGGGTTCGCCGCAGCCGGGCGCGTACCGGGTAATCGTGACGCCAGGGTACCGCGAAACGCTGGGGCTGCAGTTGGTGGAAGGTCGCTTCTATGAAGAAGCGGATATGGCTCCCGGTCGTCGCCTGTTCGTCGTCGATCAGAGCTTCGCGCGGAAGTTCTTCCCGAATCGCCCTGCCGTTGGTGGACGGTTCGCTTTTGGCGCCTCGGCCGGCAAAACCTGAAGAGTGGCCCAGCATCATCGGCGTCGTGAAAGACGTGCCGCACAACGGGGTCGAGGAGAAGAGCGGCAACCCTTTCATCTATCAAGTCATGCAGGGAGGACGACCGGGCGGAATGACCCTGTTCCTGCGGACAGCCCGGCCGGCGGGTGACGTGGTGTCGGCCTTGCGCGACAAAGTGCGCGCCATCGATCCCGCGCTTCCACTTTTCGAGGCCGGCGGCCTGGAGGAGGCGGTGGACTCGTCCTTCGACAACCGTCGTGCCGTGATGCTGCTGCTCGCGGCGTTTGCCGGTCTGGCACTGTTCCTGTCGGCCCTCGGCATCTACGGCGTGCTGGCCTACGACGTGTCACAGCGGACGCGTGAGATTGGCGTGCGCAGCGCCATCGGTGCGTCGCGGGGGCAGATTGCCGGTCTGATCCTGCGACAGGGGTTGTGGAAAGGGGGCATCGGCGTCGTGCTGGGTTTGATTGGCGCCGCGCTCCTCAGCAGGTCCATGACGACCCTGCTCTTCAACGTCCAGCCGACAGATCCCGCTGTATATGCGGCGGTGTCGTTCGTGCTGATCGCCGTGGCGCTCCTCGCCAGCTATCTGCCGGCCCGCCGCGCGGCGCGGATCGATCCTCTGATTGCCTTGCGTGAGGAGTGAGGCTTCGCTTCACATCCCCCGTCTTCCCTCGGTACACCTCTATCCAATCCAGCCGCGAGCTGGCGGGCGTTCCGCCGCCTGCCCGCAGGTCGGTCACACCAACCGCGAGCACCTTGGACAGATCCGGCTTCTCGACCGCGCGGCCTTCGACGATTCGGGTGATGTCCAGGGCGCGCCAGGTCAGCTCGGAGACCGGGAACTCGCGCTCGCGCCAGTCCGCCGCAGCGCCATCGCTCTGCTCGGCGACCAGCCATTGCTCCGGACCGACCTGAACGATCGGGCGAAGCTCGTGGAAGCCGGACTGCTTCGCGCGCCAGCGGATGCGGGCGGGACCGGAGAGATCGATCGGCCCGCGCCGGTGCCGCAGCGACACGGCCCACGGCGCCGTGGTGTCGCCCGACCAGATGTAGTACGGGTCGTCTGCCGGCTGATCGTGATGGCTCTTCTTCACACCGCCGCGTCCGGGGCCGTGCACGGTCAGTATCAGGTCCGGATTCGCGACGTGTTCCTGCGTTACCGGCGTTGCCGCTGGAATCTCCTTCCAATCCTCTCGAAACGCGGGAGGACGCGCGCGTTTCTGTCCGCGGCCGTGACGCGGCGTCGGTTCCGATGCGCGTAATCCATTCCGGAATCGGCGGCCTTGTTCCCGTGATCTTCCGACCCATTGCCGTTGCCGTCCGCGACAGCCAGGATCCGCCGGGGCCGGTGAACGTGTCCGGACGCGCGTACGCGGCATCCGCCATCGCCTCACCCAGAGGGATGAAGGTGTAGCCGCGCGTCCGCAACCGCGCAATCGTCTCGCCGAGCGTCAGGGCGTTCAGCTCGTTGCAGTGAATGAGCAGGATCTGCGGGATTTCGTGGCCGAAGAGCTCGACGGACGCCTTCTCGGCATACTCGAAACCGAGGTCGACCTGCTCGAGATACGCGCGCTTGATCCGTTCCGCGACGTCCTCGGTTCCGGCCAGGCGCTGATTCCGGAACACGCCGGCAAACGTGTAGTCCGCGTAATCGACGGTCACGGGTGCGACGCGGTAGCCGCGCCGGGCCAGAAAATCAATGACGGCCTGGTGGACTTCCTCGGTCGTGCCGGAATGGAGAAACGGGTAGCGGAACCATTCGAGCTTTCGCCCGCGCCGTTCCACCAGCGGGCGCATGATCACATCTCCCCTGACCACGTCGTCTTCGTACTGCCAGGGCGGAACCTGGTTGAGACTCGGATGAGAGTAGCGTGTGGTTGGCGAGGTCGAAGCCGGCGTCGAGCCACTGCTCGAGCACCATGGCACGGGCGTCGCGCTGCCCCGGAACGTTCAGCTGCCGCTCGTTGATGAAGATCGTCGCCGGGACCTTCTCAGCGGCGAGCGATCCGATCAGACCGTTCGAGATGCGCTGAAAACGTTCCAGGTCTCCCATCTCGCCGACCACCGGCCCATCGTCTAGGGTTATGGCGACGCGGCGCCCGGGCGGCGCCGGCGGAGTGGCGGCCTGGAGCAGCGTCAGTATCAGGACGATCGGCAGACCGATGTTCCACATGGCGCGGCATTATCGCCCGAATGTTGGATGCGGCGGTGTCGTGCGTGCCGATCGCCGTGGCGCTCCTCACCCGGTCCGCCGCGCGTCCCGGATCGATCCCCTGATTGCCTTGCGTGAGGAGTGAGGGTCGCTGCTCCTACGGGGTCTTTCGGGTCCTACGCGGTCTTTCGAAGGGGCCGGACCTTCGGCCTGTGCCCTCGGGCCTTCATGGCGTGCCACAGGTCCCATTTGGCCTGCAGCGTAAGCCAGATCTGCGCATCCCAGCCTGTCAACGCCTCGAGCAGGAGCGCGGTGTCGGCGCTGACCGCCCGGCGCGCCTTGACGATGGCGTTCAGCCGCTGGAAAGGGATGTTCATGCGGGTCGCAGCCTCGACTTGAGACGCTCCAAGCGGTTCGAGGAACTCCCTCAAGAGCATCTCGCCAGGATGCGTCGGGGGTCGATGGGTGGGAAGCATTGACCTTCCTCAGTGATAGTCGGTGCACCGCACATCGAATGCGTCTGCGCCTTCGAAGCGGAACACAATTCGGTACTGGTCGTTTACACGCACCGCGTGGAACCCGCGAAGGTCACCCGCGAGCGCGTGCAACCGATTCCCGGGCGGCACCTTCAGGTCGTCGAGCCGCGTAACTGCGTCGATCTGATCCAGTTTGCGACGAACGATCGGCCAGAGCTCGCGCGGGATTTGCCGGGCCGCCTTACTATTGACGCCGTTCCAGATGTCGCGCGTGATGTCGTCGGCGAGCGTCCGAATCACCGAATAGCATTGTAGCACGCCTAGCGTGCTATGGGTCCCCGCTTGCTCCCTGTGGCGAGGCGGCGCCGTGGGTCGACCTGCCCGTGAACGACTTCAGCCGCGAGATTCCTCATGAAGAGTTAGAAGCGCAGATTGAAGCCGACGGCACGTCGCTGAGACTGCTCCGGAACGCCGCTTCGAGGCCCCTCGAGCCTGGAGGGGACCGCCGCGTCGATCAAGAGCCCCACCACGGCCATCCATCGCGCCGCGACGGACATGTCGAGCAGGATGCCTTTGCGCGTACAGGGCGGCCGGCCTGGCCGCGGTCGGCATCGGCGGCTGGCGTCGAGAACCACGATACCCACGCCGCTCAGTGCACCGATGAGCGCGCCGTTGCCCAGTCGGTCATCGATCATCGACCCTGGTGCAACCGCCCGAGGTTCTCCGGTTCTCCTGTCGACGACGAGGCCGATGAGACCACCGGCCAGGCCGGCAAGGTACGCGCAGGCGCCAGGAGAGCAGATCTCCTCGGTGGCGAGACCAAGCACGGCGCCCGCGGCCGCGCCGGTTCCTGCGCCGATCAGCACGCCATTGGACATGATGTCCCGCCTCAACTCCTGCGCTTGACCGCTCCCACATGTGCCCAGCACCGCAAGCATCGTCAGCGCGGGCATCCACACGCCACGTTGTCGCGTCATGTCGACCTCACATGACGGAAGCATCAACGAGCAGCAGATCGAAAGTCGTGAGAGAGGTGTGAAGAAACAGTGAACTGGCCGCGGAATGCCGTCAGCGGCGAATGCGATCCTATTCCTGCCGCAGTGTAGCGATCGGATCGATTCGAGACGCACGCAGAGCCGGGACGACGGCCGCGAGGATGCCGACGGCGAGCAGCACCGAGATCGTCGGCAGGAACACCAGGGGCGTGATGAGAGGCCGCGTCTGGACGCGACGCCGCCGGGAGGGGCGACGCCTCTCGAGACGCGTCGCCCCTCTGGCCAGGCTACTTCTTCCCGGGTTCGGCCGAGACGACCACCGCCTGGGAATAGGTAATGTCGATCTGATCGCCGGCTTTGACACCTTCGAGGTTCTTCTTCTCGGCGATCTTCCTCGTCAGCGTCCGGCCGTCAGCAGTCACGACGGTGATCGACGGCACGTTCATATCGACCGCCTTCACCGTCACGGTCGTCGTCTGCTGCGCCCCGAGTGCGCCGCCGGGAGTATCCTTCAGCCGCCCGCCCGCGATCGCGGCGCCGGGGGCCGGCGCACCGGCACCCGGCTTGCGGACCTCGAAGACAAGCGACTCGTAGTAGGTCGCCTTGATGGTGTCGCCGGCCTTGAGCTGGTTGAAGCGTGTCACGTCTGGACCAACGGTGAATGTGTCTTCATCACCGTTCTCCGAACGCAGCGTTATGGAGCGTGTAGCCTGGTCGATGGCCTTGATTGTCGCCGTCACCGTGACCTGGTTCTGCTTGGTGACTGCCTTATCGGCCTGGCCCTGAGCGGCGGCGAACGTGATAGGCAGCGTCGCGAGGACCCCAACGAGTGCGAACGATGTGGACATGCTGTTTCTCTCCAAAAATGAAAGTCTTCGTGCCGGTGACAAGTGCTGTGCCGCGAACGTCCCGTTGCGGACAGGAGCCGTTCCCTGCCGGGATCGAGACACGGACGTCAACGGAAGAGCATCAACGCACGGTGCGCCGGACATTCTCCAATCGGCCGGAATTGTACTCCGACGTCAAGCGATCCGCGGTTTCTGCCGTAGACAGATCGGCATCTGGCGGCGGCGTCAACGTCGCACGGGCGCGGTCCCCGACTCGAAATCCTCAAGAAAATCCGCCGCCGATACATCCAGAACAGAATCAGCCAGAACACCAGCAGGACGCCGAACCCTTCAAGACCGGCTCGAAGGGCGCACCGAACACCAGGAACGGCGCCGTGCCGAGGTGCCGTACCAGCGCCGACGACACGAAGCGCTCCATCGTCCAGCTCATGACGTAGACGGCGATCGAGTTCGCCCCAATCACGAGCAGCGGGAACGCCCAGCGCTTCCAGCCTTTCATGAGACCGGTCGATCCGGAGAAAGTCTCGGGCCCAGAACCCTCAGTGAGCCGTTGGCGACGCCGCTGCACGCATTCGACGTGCGCAGGAACCAGAGGCTGTGGTCAGGTTCTGCGCTCGCTTGGGGGACGTCCACCCTGCACGAAAATCCCGCTGGCCGGGCCTGCGGGTGCGGCGAGTCCGTTAGCACTGCGTATAGGGGTATAGGGCCTCGACTCTGACGCCGGTAACAAGTGCGTTGTTCTTGACCGGCGATTTTCACGACGTTGCCACCTGGGGTGACGCGTCTAACTGTATCGAAGCAGGGTTCACGATCGCGGTGCGTCGGCTTGGCGTAGGAATACTGATGAGGTTCCAAGTGGCGAACGGATGAGGCGGGAACGGCTTACCCTGTGAGCACCCTCGGGGCAGCCGTCATGGACAAGTAGCAAAGCGCGGCGGTATGCTGCCCCCGTTAACCACAGCCATCGTGCCTCCCCCCACCATTTTGGCGGGGTGAAAGGACCAGCATCATGGTCATCGGGCGAGTCGCGTTCGTCATAGTCGCGGCCTCGATCGGGATCGAAACGCTGAGCGCGACTCGTGTGAACGCGCAAACATCTTCAGCGCGCTTCGTGACCGTCGAACAAAGCGGCGATGAGCTCAAAGCCGACGGCGTTCTGGCCCGCCGCCTGGGCAAGCAGCTGATCGGGGATCCGGAAAAGCTTCCCTACGAAGCCGTGATCAATGTGCTTCTCGACGACACCCGCGGCGACGCGCCACTCGCGCGGAAGGGCGGTGTCGTGGCGCGGGTCACGCCCTACGCATTCGTCGTTGCCGAGATGCGGGGAGCGAAGATGGAGCTGCTCGCCACCTGTCTCAGCCGGTACACAAAAAGGACCATCGTCAACGCCTTCGTGGTGGTGCCGGAAGCGGCTTTCAAGGGGACGATGCCGACGCTCGATCAAGTGCTGGATCACATGAAGGCGCTCAGCGACGCCGAACTTCCAGCACGGTTCATCTACCACAACAAGTTAAGCACGTCGAGCTACTTCCTGCCGTCGCTCATCTTTCGCGCCCATCGAGTCTTCGGATTGGACGACCGGACATCCAACCCGGCCGGCGTCACGATGATTGTCGTCGAACGTAATACCTCGGAGAAAAGCTCCGAGTTGATTAGGGCAGTCGCCACTCAGGCGGGCTCAAAGAGACGATAGCCTCGGTCTGGAACGGTCCGATGTCCGGCTTCACGGATGAGAACAGCAAGGACTACGCGGAATACGGGAAGAAGGTTCGGTTCGTAAAGATTCCGAACGACCTTCCATGCGACATGCTGGTCGCAACCAGGAAGGTGGATGACGCGACCAAGAAGGCCATCACCGCCAAGCTGGCGGATCTGCAACCAATCGGTCGGGAGGTTCCCACGTCCGACGTCGACAGGTGGGTACTGTGGTCCAACGTGGAGGCCGAAGACGCTCGACGAGCGCTTTCAGATCTCCGTCGCGACGCCGCGTCGTCCACGCTGCCGGTCGTGGTCGAAGTCGAAGCGAAGCCGGTCATCACCGATTGAGGAGGACCTGCTCGACGCTGCGCGGCTGGCGATCCGGCTGGCGGGCACGGAACTCGTCGACAGGAGCCAGTACTTCGACTACTACAAGAAGAGCGATATGAGGTGGGAGCTGGAGAGCATTCACGATGGGGCAGTCCGGCTCACTGTGCGGTACGAGAACTTCCGTCTGGACAACGCGGAGGTGACGCAGCAGTTCGATGTCAGTTTCCTCAAGGCTTCCGATCTCACTCGCCGTCTGGTGTCGCTGATTCACTCGCGGCTGCACCGGATTCGACCCGTGTGGCTCTACAACGACACGGCGCCGACGGTGTTGCGGGACGTGGATTTCGACATCGCGAAGCGCGTTCCGTTCCACGAAATCGAGTGGTATGAGCCGCAGCGTAACGACTACCGGCTCGAAGGCGAGTCGCGTGTCGCGAACGTGGAGAAAGTGGAGACCTTCGAGATCCAGCTGGCCAAGGGAGAATTTCCGATACGTCCCGACAACAGGGGCCTGGACTTCGAGCCGATGGGAAGGCAGGCTTTCCGCGTGCTGCTCATGCGGGTGACGCCCGAGCGCACGCTCTTTCGGGCGCTCACGATCGCGTTCATCGTGTTGCTGGTCGGCGGGGCGGCAGCCCTCGTATGGGATGCGTGGCGCTGGCGGGTGCGGCAGCTCGCTCGCGCCCTTCGTGACGGCGGACCGCCGTCCCGGAGCGCCGTTCCGTTGCCGTCTCATGCGACGGCTGACGAGGCGGTTGTGGACGGCCGGTAGGGTTCATTAAGCGAAAGCGCGAAGACAGCGGAATTATCGATGGCGGACATCTTCCTCAGCTACTCGCGACCGGATCTGTCGCGGGCGCGGCAGTTCGTGCTGGAGCTCGAAAAGCTTGGATGGTCCGTCTTCTGGGACCGCGAGCTGCTCCCTGGGGAGGATTACCGCCGCACCATCGAGCACGAGCTCAAGGAGTCGCACTGCGTCATCGTGTTGTGGTCCAAGACCTCGATCAAAAGGGAGTGGGTGATTGACGAGGCCGAGTTCGGCAAGCAGAAAGGTCACCTCGTATCGGTCAGGATCGACGATGTCGAGATGCCGCTGGGCTTCAGGCAATTGCAGGCCGCCACACTGGTCGACTGGTCGGGGAGATGTCGAGCACGCCGAATTCGAGCTTCTGACCCGCTGCCTGCACACGCTCATTCCCCCCAAGCAGGTTCTGAGCCGCCACCTCCCCCTCCAGACCCCGCCCACCAAACGACCGAGAGAAGGACGAGCCGAGAGAGGACGAGCCGTCGAGGGGTCCAGTTGTCACTGGCCTCGCTCGGTCCGTCATCCGGCGGCGGAACCCACGATCTCCTGGCCGTTCGTGTTCCTGGTCAACTACGTTCAAACCAGCCTGGACGCGGCGCTCACTCCCCGCAGCCTGGGGCTTCGAGGCCGGCTATCCCATTGTCGACGCCTTCCGGTGGTTCGAGGGATATCTCAGCTTCGAGCTGCACGACACGACCCGCGCCGTCGTGTACTACGGGTATTCCGTCTGGTACTTCTTATCTTTCCCGGGCTTTGCCTCTATGTGGCCTGGGCCCTCTCGCGGAAGGGGGACCCGCGTCCCTACCAAGCCGTTAGCCTTGCTGTGACGATCGACTACCTGGTCAGTCTTCCGTTCTTCATCTTCTTCCCCGTCCCGGAGCGCTGGTCGTCCCCCGACAGCGAGGCGATGCTGCTCTCGGACAAGGTCAGTGACAAATTGATCGAATTGCTTCGCCCGGTGAGCGGGCTGGACAATTGTTTTCCGAGCTTCCACGTCTCATTGACCGTGCTGGTCGTCACGGCCTGTTTCATGTTCCGCGTGCCGATGCGCATGTCGGCCCTGGCCCTTGGTGCGACCATCGTTCTCTCGACGTTCGTGCTGGGCGTTCACTGGATTCCAGACATGATCGCGGGCTTCGCGCTCGGCATCGCGAGCATGCTGCTGGCCTGGCGGATGGTGGAACGCGGCCGCTCTCCGTTCCTCGTGAAGGGGGTGGTTGGCCGTAGACGCCTGGCACATGGATGAACGCCGCGATCCTCGACAGACGACCGGTGCGCCGCAGGCACTGACAGGCTCCCTGCCTCCCCCTCTCAACGCCGCGCCCCGGGCGGCCGCAAACGCGGCGCAGGAGTGCTGCGACCGCTGTGGACGCGTCAGGCTCATTCGCGTCAAGAGCTGCTGGCGCAGCGATGCCTGCGGCTATAAGAGCGACTGCAACGGCTGGTAGCGTTGCCACGCGTCCGTGCCAGCACGCTGAGCGCTGCGCGCTGAAAGGGCGCCGGCGGGTTCGCGCGAAGGGCCAAGCCCACCGTTTGAACGCACCCCTTGAAGGGCTGACCGACCTTCGCCGCGACGCCGGAAGCGGGGCGGTGTAACGAGGTCGCGGGTCATGACACCTCCTGACCAGACGCGCAGAGAGGCGCGGCAAGGAGGCGTCATGACCCCTCGGATCGACGAAATTGCCCCGGACGTGTACCGAATCAGTGTCTACGTGCCGCAGTTCGACCTTCAGTTCAACCACTTCCTCGTCCGGGACGACGAACCGTTGCTGTTCCACACCGGAATGCGCGGGATGTTCCCGGCGGTGCGTGAGGCGGTCGCCGCGCTGATCCCACCGGAGAGCCTGCGCTGGATCAGCTGGAGCCACTTCGAGGTGGACGAGTGCGGCGCACTCAACGAATGGCTGGCAATCGCCCCGCAGGCCCTGCCCGTCTGCGGTGAGCTCGGCGCGATGATCAATATCGGGGACTTCTCCAACCGGCCGCCGCGTGCCCTCGAGCCTGATGAGATCCTCGAGACGGGACGCCATCGGTTCCGCTTCGTTCCGACGCCGCACCTGCCCCACGGCTGGGATGCGGGTGTGCTCTTCGAAGAGGCCGACAAGGTGCTGCTCTGCTCCGATCTCCTGCACCAGATCGGCGACGTCGAGCCAGTGACGACCACGGACATCACGGACCGGTATCGTCATGCGCTGCAGACGTATCAGGCGTCGCCGGTGCTGATGGACTACGTGCCCTACACCGACAACACGCGCCGGCAGCTCGAGCGGCTTGCGTCGCTGAAGCCGCGCACCCTCGCGGCGATGCACGGGTCGACGTTCGTCGGCGACGGGGCGGCGCTGCTGACCGCGAGCATCGACGTGATTCGTGAGGTCAGCGCCGCGGCGACGCCGCTGCAGGTCACGGGATGACGCGACGCTCGAAAGCGGGCGCGTTTGACGTCTGCGGCAGCCGGCTGCTACGGTTGCCGCGCGATGGCGCAGGGTGTGGAGTCCAGCGATGGCGACGTGGCGCGGGCTGTGGCGGCGAAAGTGCCGGGATTGGCTGAACAGGCCGAGACTGAGCTCTATCGCCGCTTCGCGCCGCGCGTACGCCTTTACGGGCTCCGTCACCTGCGAGACGAGGAGGCGGCGCGCGACCTCGTCCAGCAGGTCATGCTGCTGACCATCGAGAAGCTGCGCGCCGGCTCGATCCGCGAGGTCGATCACATCGGCTCGTTCGTCCTCGGCGTCAGCCGGACGATGTCGGTGGATCTCAAGCGGCGGGATCGGCGGCGCGAGCGCCTGCTCGAGACATTTCCCGCGGCACCGTCATCGTACGATCCGCACGACGGTGCAGCGCTCGACGCCGATCGCCTGGAGAGCTGCCTCGGCCGGCTGGGCGCGCGCGAGCGGATGGTCGTGCTGCTGACGTTCTACGCCGAGCGATCGGCCCGCCATGTCGCCGGCGAACTGACGATGACCGAGGGAAACGTCCGCGTGATTCGCCACCGCGCGATCGGAAAGCTGCGCACCTGCATGACCTCATCGGGGACGGTTCAATGATGCCGCCCTGCGACACGCCGCTCTCGGAAGAAGAGCTGCTCGATTACTGGATTCATGCGACCCCCGCGAACGAGGTCGACGGCATCGAGGAGCACCTCTTCTCGTGCGACGACTGCGCGGCGCGGCTTGCAGCGATGTCGTCGCTCGGCGCCGGGCTGTCGGCGCTCGTGCGACGCGGTCACGTCGCCGGCGCCGTTTCCCGTTCCCTCCTCAACCGCATCCAGCGCGACGGCGTGCAGGTGCGGCTCTATTCCCTGTCACCTGGCGAACGGGTGCCCTGTGCCGCGTTTCCCGGCGATGATCTGATGGTGCTGGCATTGCGCGCCGACCTGTCGGGATCGGAGACCGTCACCATCTGCCTGACGGATGTCGACGACGCGGTGGTCGGCCAGTCGGCGGACGCTCCGGTCGGCCGCGGCGACGGCGAGATCCTGTGGGCGGTCCCCGCTGATGCGGTGCGACGGATACCCTCCTCCCGTCTCCGCCTCACGTTGTCAACGTCTGCGCCAGACCCGACGGTGCTTGCCGAGTACCAGCTCGAGCACACGTCGCTCGACTGATCGCCTGGCGGATGGATTCGAATCGGGAGGAACTGCCTTCTCCCTTGTCGGCGACACGTTCTCAGCAATCTGGTATCAGGCCCGAACACAAAGGTGGTCATGATGCTGTCGTATGTCCATGGTTCGGGGTCCGTCGCACTGCTCGGCGAAACGATTGGCGCCTCGCTCGACCGCGCTGCTGCCCGGTTCGGGGACCGGGACGCGCTGATCTCCTGCCATCAGGATCTGCGCTACACCTACGCCGACCTGCTTCGGGAAGTGAACCGTGCGGCGCGCGCGCTGCTGGCCCTGGGCGTCGAGCGAGGAGACAGGGTCGGGATCTGGAGCGCGAACGCTGCAGAGTGGCCGATCGTGCAATACGCTGCGGCGAAGGTGGCGCGATCCTCGTCAACATCAACCCCGCCTACCGGTTGCGTGAGCTCGAATACGCGCTCAATCAGTCCGGTGTCAGCATCCTCGTGACGGCGCGCCGTTTTCGCAAGACGGACTATGTCGAGATGCTGACGACGTTGATGCCGGAACTGACGATGCCGCGCCAGGGCCCGCTCCAGACAGCGAACGTCCCGAACCTGAGGCACCTGATCTATCTGGGCAGCGACGCCGCGCCCGGCGGGATTTCATGGGCCGGCTTCGTTCAGCACGCCGACGGCGCGTCCGAGGCGGATCTGAGCGCACGGGAGGCGCAGCTGCAGTTCGACGACCCGGTCAACATCCAGTACACCTCAGGGACGACCGGGGCGCCGAAAGGGGCGACGCTGTCGCACCACAACATCCTGAACAACGGATTCTTCGTCGGCGAGGCGCTCGAGTACACGCACGAGGACCGAATCTGCGTGCCCGTGCCCTTCTACCACTGCTTCGGCTGCGTCATGGCCAATCTCGCCGCGGTCACGCACGGCGCCGCGGTGGTGCTTCCCGCCGAAGCGTTCGACGCCGAGGCGACGCTGCGGGCGATCGACAGCCACCGGTGCACGTCCGTCTACGGCGTGCCGACGATGTTCATCGCCCAGCTCGATCATCCGGCGTTCGGCTCCTTCGATCTCGATTCCCTGCGCACCGGCATCATGGCCGGCGCCCCCTGTCCGATCGAGGTGATGCGGAGCGTGATCGAGCGCATGCACGTGCGGGAAGTGACCATCTGCTACGGGATGACCGAGACATCACCGGTCTCGTTTCAATCAGCCGTCGACGACGCCGTCGAGTTGCGCGTGTCGACGGTCGGCCGCGTGCACCCGCACCTCGAATGCAAGATTGTCGACCCGGAGAGCGGTGCCGTGGTCCCGCGCGGCACACCCGGCGAGCTGTGCACGCGCGGCTACTCCGTGATGCTCGGCTACTGGAACAATCCCGAGGCGAGCGCCAGCGCCATCGATGGCGCGCGCTGGATGCATACCGGCGACCTCGCGGTGATGCACGACAACGGCTACGTGAACATCTCCGGGCGGCTCAAAGACTTGATCATCAGGGGCGGCGAGAACATCTACCCGCGCGAGATCGAGGAATTCCTGTACACGCACCCGAAGGTCAGCGAAGTGCAGGTGGTCGGCGTGCCCGATCTCAAGTACGGTGAAGAAGTGTGCGCGTGGGTTCGACTCCGCGACGACCAGACGGCGACGGAAGACGAGATCCGGGACTTCTGCCGCGGTCAGATCGCGACCTGCAAGATACCGCGCTACGTGAGGTTCACGACCGAGTTTCCCACGACTGTCACCGGGAAGATCCAGAAGTTCCGGATGCGCCAGGTCTCCATCGAGGAGCTCGGCCTGAGCCGGGCGGACGCAGTGAAGACGGCGTGACCGGAAATTAGAACCGGCGCCCATTTTTCGACAGGTCGAGGCTTGCCTGCTCCGGCGTTCCGCTCATGGCTCACCGTCCAACCAAAAGGAATGTCACACCGTTCGGCATTCATATCTCAGCTGCAGCGGACACCAAACGGGAGGCCGTATCCAGTCAGCGGGTTGGCGGATCGTTCGGGTGACAGCCACTTGTCTACGAGCAAAAACAGGAGGTCAGAGCGGGTCACGCGGCGTGGCCGCGACGCATCGCTTCAGAAACTGTCTCAAAACGGAACAGTTTCTTGGGAGATCAGGAGAAAAACCATTGGTTTCCTCCTGATCCTCTCGTGCTACCTGCCGGCCCGCCGCGCGACCCACGCCGATCCGATGGAGGCGCTGCGGCAGGAGTAGAGGATCAAGGTCAGGAGCAGAACCTGCTCGACCCGTGTGCGCCCCGAGACGCGTTCGGGAAGCTCACCCGGCGGTCGAACAATCAGTTCGTTACCGAACGCCGTCCGTTCGGTTCCGGGACCAGCCGCGCTCGACCCGGCTACGGACGACATAACGCTGAAGTCGCACCAATCGCCTGCTGCTGCACATTGCATTTGAGCAACGCGATGCTTTGCCCGTTCGTGCAGGTCCGCCCGAATCCGGTCCCGCACTGCTCCCAGCAATCCGATCACGTCGGCGACCGTGGTTCCAGGCCGGTTGTTGTAAACCACCAGCGGAGGCCCTCCGAAGAGCCGGTCGCGGTCGCCCATCCGATCGATGATGGCGTAATGGATGTCCCAGACGACCGCCGGAACCTGCGTGGTCACCGTCAGGCCAGTCACTTCAGCGACCGCTTTCCTGACTGAACACCTCAGGGTGAGTCGGGCGGTCGACTCAGGGCAGGCGTCCCCAAGATCTCGGGGAACCCAGGCATCCGCCGGAGATAACAGTTCCAGCGCACGTTCCACGATGCGCGCGTCCTGTTCAACGAAGCGGTATTGGGCGCGCCAGCAGCCGGTGCAGTCAACGGAGGAAACAGGTTGCCCCGCGGCAATTCTCGCGACCCAGTCGCGCAGTCGCTGCCCGTCTGAAACGTACGCATAGAATCGGTCGGTTGGCACGGTCAGGTGCGCGCGCCCTCCGACCGTGAACGATCTGAATGTGTCCACGTATGCTCCAATCTGCTTGCGGTTGGCGTGCAGCACCGCTGCGAGATCGTTCCCCGGCACACCTGACTGCAGGCGTTTGGCTGCCGTCGCCATGTCTGGCGCCGCGGCGAGGGCGTGGTAGGAGGACTGAGCCTGATCGTGTGCGTGATCCACTTGGAAGAGCCTCAAGCTGGGCGCCGCGCGGGCCGCCGCGATAACGTGATCCGGCGTGCCCCACTTCGCGGGGAAGTCTTCCCAGCCGCCATGTCGACGCAGCACCTCCGGATGTCCCCAACGGCTGAAGTCAACACCAGCAATGGCGGCCGCACTATGCATTCCCCCGTCATCAGCGAGTGCCACGACCCTCGCCGTGGCGTAGTGGCGAGCCAGCGTGCCCGCGTAAAACGGAGTGGCCACCGCGCCGGCACTGCTGCCGCTGACGAAGATGTCGCGCGGAGCCGGAAAGTTCGCGTAGATCCATCGGAGCACCGCCATGGCGTTCACCAGGCCGCGATGATGGATGAGGATAGAGCGCGTTCCTCCGGCGTCGCTGTTGAGCGTGTAGGATGCGTCGCGATCTCCGAGATGGACGTCGCCGGTGCAGTACGGGACTATCACGACCGACCGGTCGGCGAACGGGTTCTCTGGGTGCGCCATATCGAGAATCCCACGCAGTTTCTCGTGGACTCCGGGCCATGCTGGCGGGAGGTCGGGCTCATATGTCGGGCGCCCACGTTCGCACTCCTCACCTCTCCAGCAGCCGCCTCCGCCCTCGAAATACACGAGTAGCTTGTCGGTGGCAGCCCGTCGCGCGAAGAAATGGTAGGGGGCACCCTTTGCGCAGGTCGTTTCTCCGCCTGGTCGAAGCTGGTTCCAGCCGTCTTTCAGTTCGCCCAACGCCGGGAGTGCAATGGATTGTTTCGCTGTGTCACCTTGTGTGTCGGCATGCGCCGGGAGCGCTGCGTATAGCAAAAGCGCGACAGATGACCGCCAGATGTGTGTAATCATTCCCCGTTCCCTCGTTCGTGTAAGCGGGAACGGCGAAAAAATGGCTCACGGGGACCCACGCCAGGAGATCACTGCCTTGGCGAAGACGCTCGGCTCGAGTGGGCGGCCGGCACTCGACCGGCTGTTTCCTATCGTCTATGACGAGCTCAAGGTCATCGCGCGCCGCCACCGGCGCGCCGAACGACTCGGTCACAGCCTGAACACGACCGACCTCGTTCACGAAGCGTACGTAAAGCTCATCGGTCTGAAGCGCTTCTCCTGGCAGAACCGAGCACATGTCCTCGCGGTTGCCGCACAGGCGATGCGTCGTGTGCTGGTTGACTATGCCCGTGCGCGGCGCGCGCAAAAGCGCGGCCAGCAGCCGCAGCGGATCTCACTCGACGAGGCGATGCTGCAGGCAGAGCGGCCGCTCGACCTCCTGCTTGCTGTCGAGCGAGCCCTCCGATCTCTCGAAAAACTGAATCCGCGTCTGAGCCAGGTCGTCGAATGCCGCTTCTTCGCCGGGATGAGCATCGAGGAGACCGCGATCGCCATGGGATCGTCAGCCGCCACGATCAAACGTGACTGGAGCCTGGCGCGCGCGTGGCTCAACCGGGAACTGACCGGCATGTGACGATGCGCGACATGAGAGACGAGCGCTGGCGGCAAATCGAGGAGCTCTATCGCGCCGTCTGCGCGTCCGATGTCCAAGGACGCACGGAACTGCTCGCGCGCGCCGACCCCGCGCTCCGTCGTGAGGTCGAGTCGCTGCTCGCCCACCGCAGCGATGCGGGACCGCTCGATGGTCGCGCCGTCGATCTGCTGTTGGATGCTTCTGCCGCCTCGCCCGGCGCGATGTCGATGCACTCGCTCCTACCCGGTACGACGATTGGTCATTACCTCATCGAAGAGATGGTTGGCGCCGGCGGCATGGGCGTTGTCTATCGTGCACGCGATACGCGCCTCGGTCGCGCGGTCGCGGTCAAGGTACTCCCGGACGCTGCCGACGGCGAGCGACGGCAGCGCTTTCAGCGGGAAGCGCGCGCGATCGCCGCGTTGAGCCATCCTCACATCTGCACGCTCTACGACGTCGGCCATGAGCTCGCGCACCTGCCCGAACGCGGCGACGTTCCCATTGACTTCCTCGTCATGGAGTATGTCGCGGGTGACACGCTCGCCGAGCGCCTGGCGCGGGGACCGCTGCCGCTCGAGCGCGCCCTGCAATACGGCATCGAGATCGCCGACGCGCTCGACACCGCGCATCGGCAAGGCATCGTCCATCGAGATCTCAAGCCGGCCAATATCGTCGTGACCGCAGCCGGTGTGAAGGTGTTGGACTTTGGTCTCGCCAAGCTCACGGCGCCGGCAGACGTTGCTCCCGGTTTGTCGAATGACGGGACGCTGACCAGGGAGGGGGCCATTCTCGGCACGCTGCAGTACATGGCGCCCGAACAGCTCGACGGGCGGCATGCCGACGCTCGCACCGACATCTTTGCGTTCGGCGCGGTCCTCTACGAAATGATTACGGGCCGCAAGGCCTTTGACGCGTCGAGTCAAATCCGGTTGATCGCGTCGATCCTCGAGCACGAGCCGAAACCGATCGATCTGCTGCAGCCGCCGAGCTCCGAGGAACTGTCGCGCATTGTCGATGGATGCCTCGCAAAGAACCCAGATGATCGGTGGCAATCGAGTCGCGACGTTGCGAAGCAGCTGAGATGGATTGCAGCCGTTGGATCGCAGAAGGCGCACGCCTTTCCCGCGTCGAACCACGCGCGGGTGCGACTCGGATGGATCCAGTCCGCCATCCTTGGCGTCGTCTTGCTGGTCATCTCATTCGGCGTATGGTGGTATCGGCCGTCAGCAGACGGAACAGATCAGATTCGGTTCGAGATTGCGACGCCGGAGATGCCGGCTCCACCTTTCCTGTCGATCTCTCCCGACGGCCGCAACATCGCATATGTCGCACGCACTCCGACTGGTACCCCGGCACTGCTGGTGCGGCGGCTCGGTTCTTCCGAGCCGCTGGAACTTCCAGGCACGGAGAATGCGGTCCTGCCATTCTGGTCGCACGACAGCCGCCATATCGGATTCTTCGCACGGGGGAAACTGAAGCGCATCGATCCTTCCGGCGGGCCGCCGATAGTCCTGTGCGACATTGCGAACTTCTATGGCGGAACGTGGAATGCCGATGGTGTGATTCTGTTCAGTGTGGGCTACGCGCCGCTGATGCGCGTGTCCGCGTCGGGTGGAGCGCCGCAGCCGGTCACGCGGCTCGATGAACGTCGCGGCGAACGAGGCCACGGCTGGCCCTTCTTTCTGCCGGACGGCCGACGTTTCCTGTACCTCGCGGCCGGTCAAGACCTCGACGGCCGCGCGCTTTACGTGGGATCGCTCGATTCGCCCGAACCGACCAGATTGCTGCAGGCCAACACGCGACCGATGTACGCGTCCGGGCATCTGTTGTTCACCCGTGATGGCACCTTGCTCGCCCAGCGCTTCGATGCCGAGCGTCTCGCGTTGACCGGCGAACCCACTCGTATCGCCGATGGCGTGGCGTTCACGGCCACGCCAGGTGCGGCTGCCTACGGGGTCTCGAACACGGGCGTGCTGGTATACCGGACCGCCCTCGCGCTGGAGCCGACACAGCTGGTCTGGTACGACCGCTCCGGCCACGCGCTGGAGTCGATTGGTGCTCCCGGAATCTACCGCGGCGTTGCCCTGTCGCCGGATGACACGCGGATCGCCGTCCATATGCACCAGGAGCCGGAAGGCGGCGACGTATGGGTGGTCGATCGCGAGCGCGGCACGTTCACGCGACTGAACGCCACCGGCCACAACTCGTCGCCGATCTGGTCACACGACGGCGCGTTCCTCATTTTCTCTTCCGGGCGCGGTAGCGACCCGCTGGCGTTGTATCGGAAGGCAGCCAGCGGCGTGGGCAGGGAAGTGCTCGTGTTGGAGGGCGAGCGCGGGATCTACGCCCAGGACGCCGCACCGGATGCACGGTCGCTCGTCTACGCGCAAGGAGGCGGCCCGGAAGCGGGAATCGATCTCTGGTCGCTGCCCCTGGGCGGCGCTCGGCCAGTCCCGAAGCCGGTCATCCAGACGAGGTTCGCGGAAAGGATGGCGAAGGTATCACCTGACGGCCGGTGGGTTGCCTACGAGTCAAACGAGTCCGGGCGCTTCGAGATCTACGTGTACCTGTACCTGCACAGCAGTGGGAGGTGGCAGATCTCGACGGACGGCGGTCGCTATGCGCGATGGGCACGCAACGGTAGAGAGCTCTTCTATCTGAAGGATGACGGAACTCTGATGGCCGTCGACGTGTCCGCCAATGGATCGATGTTCAAGGCGGGCACTGTCCGTGTCCTGTTCAAGACCAATCCCGGGTTCGCCAACCATTTGAACGCCAGCGGCCCGACCACCGATATCCCTTACGACGTGACCGGAGACGGACAGCGGTTTCTGTTCACTGAGCGTATCGCCAGCGGGATTCAACAGATACCGATCAGTGTCGTGCTCAATTGGACCGCCGGGCTCCCGAACTGAGCACGTCGTCGTGATTCTCGTCAGGTATTTGGGATTTGTGGCTTCCGGCTTCAGCCGGAAGATCGAGCCGGCGCTAACGATTCAGCTGTTACACGCGCAGTAGTGCCGCCGGATCTTCATCCTGGCGCTGCTTCCGACGCACCGGCCCGGGCCGTCGCGATCACCGTCGCCTGCGCGGCGTTCAGGATGACGCCGGCCAGCAGGAGGGCACCGCCAACCCGGACCAGCGGCGACAACGTGAAGGCCAGTCCGGCTGCCAGCAGCGGCACACCGAACGTCCAGGTGAGCAGGATCCATCGCGCCAGGCGATGGCTGGCCAGGGAGTGGGCAGAGCGCTGCGGCGGCTTCATCCCCCCGGTCACGAACACGCGGTACCACCCGTGCAGCGGCAGCAGCCGTCCCTGGATACCGACGACGATCTGCGCCAGGAAACCCAGCAGTCCGGCCGTGCCGTAGATCCATCCGAGGGGCGCCGTCCACGCAAGCGGTATCGGCAATGTGAGGACGAGTCCGGTGATCGCCGCCAGCAGCAGCCAGCCGAACGCCACGTGGGTCTGCCATGTCGCCCAGTCAGGACGTGGGAGAGCGGCCGGCGGCGGCAGCTTGCGCTTGACGATGTCGCGAACGTGCGCGAGGAACGAGCCAAACCCGGCGAGGATGAGAATGGCGCCAGGCAGAGTCGCCGCGGAGTGGCGCACGAGGCCGATCGCAAGGACGAGGATGCCGGCCTCCAGCAGCACGGCGCTGTGCGCCATCGAGGTCCCTGTCGGCATCGCTGCCGGAACGATCATCGGGATGAGCCGGTAGGAGAGTCCCACCACCATCATCACGGCCCAGCCGATCGCCGCGAGGTGGGCGTGTGCGAAGGCGGCCGACATGGGCGACCAGCCGAACCAGCCGAATATCCGGTTGAGCGCGAGTACGATGCCGAACACGCTGGCGCCGAGCATGTTCGCAAAGGCCAGCGCCACGTGCAGTTTCACGGGCCACGGTATGGGTGCGGCGGCCAGTCCCGTCCACGCGCGCACCGCCACGTGCAGCACCGCCGCGATGACGAGCCCGGCGGACCACGCCATGCCGCTGTACTCGCCGATCCAGAAGTGCGACACCATGCCAGCCACTCCGCCCGCGTAGCCGGCGAACGCGAGGCGATCCAACGGGCCCGCCGGCAGCGGCATCCGCAGCGCCAGCGGGCCCACGATGTAGAAGGCGCCGAGAATGGACGAGGTGATCCACCCGAGCGTCACCAGGTGGACGAGCGCGACCATGCGCGGGTGGTGGAAGAATCCTGCCGGCAGCCCGGGGCTCACGACGAGCGCGGCGAACGCCAGCGCAAGGCAGAAATGGGCGAACGCAAAGTAGAGGAGCGGGAGGCCGGTCGCGGGGACGAGCCGGGACGCGGCGGCCTTCATTCCGCTTCGCCCGATCGTCCCGTCCCGGGCCCCGAGTCCCGAGCCCCGAGTCTCGAATGCGACCACTCGAGCCAGTCATCGCCGAACAGCTCGCACGGGTGAGGCGTGCGAATCGTGCCGTTGCCGCAGGCCAGGTCGTCGGCGCCGCAGCACTTATCGCAGCCCCAGCAGATTCGTTCCGGGTGGGCGGGGAGCACGAGCGTCCTGCGCATCGGCCGTCACCCCTGGGCGGCGTTCAATGCGCGCGGAAACAGCACGTTGTTTTCGAGGTGCACGTGGACGTGCATCGCCATTTCGAACTCGGAGAGCCCGTGATACAGCGCACGGAACGTTTCGCACGCCCAGGGCGGGGCGACGTAGCCGCCCGTGATTTCACGGAGCTCTGACAGCACGCCGCCGGCGTGATCGTGTTCGTGCTCCATGACACCGATCGGGGCTGAGATCGGCATTCCCGGCTGTGCTCCCTCTTCGATCGCACGAATGGCGGGAAACAGCACCCGTTCCTCCTTCTGCATGTGGAGGCGGAGGTCGGCGGACAGATCCGTCAACAATGCCTCGACCCGGCTCAGGTACGGCGCCTTCGAGCCGTGCACCCGCGAGACCTTCGCGGCCATCGACTCGAGCCGCGGCAGCTCCTCGCGCAGCGGCTCGTGGTAGGTCGCGACGATGTGGTCGACCAGGACGGACAGCGGTTCGCGGGTCCAGTCCCGCTCGTCACGCGTCGCGGCCCCGGCCGACGCTTCGATCGTCCTGGCGACCTCGGTGAAGGACACGCCGCGCTCGCGGCACGCCACGGCGAGCGGCGTCTTGCCGCCGCAGCAGAAATCGATGCCGTGGCGCTGGAAAATGCGCACGCTCGAGGGGATTGCCGAAGCGATGTCCGCGACTGTCGTGTTCTCGGTAATGACCATGTGACAAAAACCTTTCCTGAGACGCGGGCCGGGTTGGAAGGTATCCAGTTAGCGGGTGCCGAATCATTTTCGGCGACAGCCACTTGTCTAAGAGCAAAAACAGGAGGCCAGGAGGATCGATCAGGAGGGAAGACGCAACGACTTCGTACTCATCTCTCGCTTCTCCACGCCAGCCCGGCACATCCATGCCGCGGCCCGCGAAAACAACACATGGGTTTCCATGTGGACGTACAGCCGCATCAGTCGTTCGAACTCTTCCAGGCCCCGGTAGAGCGAACGCAGCGTTGCGCACGCGTTCGACGGCGGTTCGTAACCGTCGGTGATCCCGCGCAGGAGCCGAATCGTCCGCGCGGCATCCTGATGGAACATTTCGGCGTCGCTGCGGAGCGCGGCGAGCCGCGGCAGCTCTTTATCGCAGTATGTCCACCTCGAGCCGGTCAATCAGCGGAAACAGCTCGTCCTTCTCGGCCGTCACCCGCGCGAGGAGCGCGGCCTCGAACCGTTGCAGCTCGTGCCCGACGACGGTCAGCACGCGATGGTGCGCGCCGCCGTGGCCCTGGAGCCTGGTGATCAGCGCGCGCAGGCGGGGAAGCTCCAGCAGAAACGGCTGGTGGAAGGCTTCGACGATGTGTTCCGTGACCTCCGAGAGCGGCCGGTCGGCCAGGTCACGCGGGCAGGCGCCTGGCGGATGGCGTCTTCGAGCTCGACCGTGAGGATTTCGTATGGGGTGCCAGTGTCCCGGCAGACCTGCGCCAGCGTCTGGTGTCCTCCACAGCAGAACTCCACCTTCCGCCGTTGGAACACCCTGACGGTCGCCGGAAATTTCGCCGCCACCTCGCCGACGGTGGTGTAAGGAAAGAACGTCATACGCAACCTGTCAACGAGGTTACGCGTGCCGCCGGCGCCCGTCGTTGCGCCACCGCAACCAGCTTATCCGAGGGGCTTCGCCCCTCGGACTCCCCTACGCGCTCTCTCGCGCGCCGCTTCGCCGGCGCGCTCCGGTCGCGTGGCTCGCTCGCGATGCTCGCTCGCACCTTGGAACGAGCGCAGGATGTGAGTCGCTTCAGAATAGCGAACGAGCGTAGCGAGTGAGCCTGAACGAACGCGGAGCGGGGCGTCGGGGCCGCCCGCGAGCGAGCAAAGTCATTGGGGGGCTTGCCGGCGAAGCCGGCCTACGTGAGGAGCATGTTCGCGTTTATCAGAATCGCTACGAGGCGTAGGCGAGTGGCCCGGCGTAGCGGACGGGGGGTCGGGGCCCCCGCGATCGGGCCCCGGGGGCGCCGGGAGGGAACCGTATACTCAGTCGTCGGAAGACGAGGCGGCGAGCTCGAGCCCTTCGGGGTCCACGATCGTGACGGCGCCGCGGCCGGTCCGAAGCAGCCCGTCGGACTCCCATCTCGACATCACGCGGCTGACGGTGAACAGGGTCGTGCCGGTCAGGTCGGCAATGTCCTGCCGTGTGATCGGATGCACGATCCGGATGCCCTGGGGCGAGCGCTCACCGCCATGTTCGGCGACGCGGAGCAGGGCTCTCGCAATCCGGACCGGCGCGCGTTCCGCAGCCAGATCCTGCACGGCAGAGAGGACGCCGCTCATCCGCCGCGTCACTTCTTCGAACAGGTTGAGGCGGATCTGCGGAATGCGCTCGGCGAGGCCGGCCATCGCCATCCGCGGCCAGACCAGCACTCTCGAGGCCTCGACGGCAACTGCAGACACGGGAAAGCGCTTGCCGGGCGAGAGCGCGATCGCACCGTAGCAGTCCCCCGGTCCGATGAAGCGGACCAGCGTCTCGGCGCCGTCGGCGTTGACCTGCCCGAGCTTCAGGTGGCCGATCTGCACCAGGGCGATTGAGTCAGCCGGCTCGCCCTGGGCGCCAAGGACGTCGCGCGGCTTCAGCGACCGCGGGGATCCGGCCGCCAGCAGCTCGCGCCGCTGATCTTCCGACAGGCCGTTCAGGAGCAGCGTCATCACCAACACTTTGACTTGCACGCGCCCGTTGTCAAAGCGGAAATCGCGAGGTGGCGAAATTCCTACTCGCCTGTCTTGTTCACCGCAGCCGGGATCCCGGGCGCTGCCGGAAGGAAGTTCTCCAGCACCCAGTAGTCACCCGTCCGCCGCCGCTCTCTGGGGGCGTGCACGGAACCGCCGGCCATCAGGACTGATAGACAGCGAGCTGACCATCCACATAACGGGGC
>CAVVIH010000007.1:0-166867 GCA_963748295.1 uncultured Acidobacteriota bacterium
CAGTACCCCCGGCATCGATCGGCTCGCACGGGAAGGCATCCGCTTCACGCGCTACTACTCCGGCAGCACGGTGTGTGCGCCATCGCGCGCGTCGCTGATGACCGGAATGCACACGGGCCACGGCTGGATCCGTGGCAACGGCGACATCCCGCTTCGCGACGAGGACGTCACGATCGCGATGCTTCTCCGCGATGCCGGCTACCGAACGGCCGTCATCGGCAAGTACGGCCTTGGCGGGCCGGGGACGACCGGTCAGCCGGACCGCAAAGGCTTCGACTACTCGTTCGGATTCCTCGATCATCGCCACGCGCACCGGCATACACGGATCATCTCTATCGCAACGCCACCCGCGTCGCCACGGATCCGGATCGCGACTACGTGAACGATCTCTTCACGCACGAGGCCGCTGCGTTCATCTCGCGCGACGACCCGAAGCCGTTCTTCGTGTACCTGAACTACACCGTGCCGCATGCCGAACTGCGCGCGCCCGAAGATTCCATGGCGCCGCTCCGCGGCAAGTTTCCGGAGAAGCCGTTCGTCAACGAGAAGGCGGACGCGCGTCAGGCCGGCGGAACGATCGACGGCCCGTCGCTCGGCTATCGATCGCAGCAGGCACCACGCGCAGCGTTCGTGGCCATGATTCAGCGGATGGACCGCGATATCGCCGGGCTGCTCGAACTGCTGGCCAAGCGTCAGATCGACGGCAACACGCTCGTGATCTTCACCAGCGACAACGGACCGCACCGCGAGGGCGGCGCCGATCCGGCCTTCTTCCAGAGCGCCGGCCCGCTGCGCGGCATCAAGCGCGACTTGTACGAGGGCGGGATTCGCGTCCCGATGATCGCGCGCTGGACCGGCACGATCCCCGGCGGACACGTCAGCCCTCACCAGTGGGCTCACTGGGATCTTCTGCCAACGCTCGCCGAGTTGACGGGCGCCAGGACGCCGCAGGGCATCGACGGCTTGTCCATGTCCCGCGCACTCCGCGGCCAGCAGCAACCCGGTCACGACTTCCTGTACTGGGAGTTCCACGAGCGTGGCTTCCAGCAGGCCGTCCGCATGGGCGATTGGAAGGCGGTACAACCGCGAAAGACGCGCCGTTGGAGCTCTACGACCGGCGTGACGATCCGCTGGAGGCCGATAATCGGGCAGCACGAAACACGGACGTGATCGCCAGGATCGAGAAGTATCTCGAGAGCGCGCGCACGGATTCGGCTCGCTGGCCTGTCAAGTAACTGCTCGTAGCACGTAGCTCTGCCTTTCCGGCAAAGAGCGCCATCATGGATTCCGACACCGCAGCCGTTGACCGACGCGTCACGCGCAAGAAAAACTGAAGGGAGCCTGCGGGTTGCCTTAGACTTCCTCGTCCGCCCGCCACCGTCTTTCACCTGCGGGTGTGAGGTCCTTTACCCAGGGAGGCAACCCATGAATCCACATACTCAAACCGCACGTTGGTGCGATCGACGGGCCGCTTGCTGGAGCACTGTGAGGCGCCCGACGATTCTGGCGACAGCGGCAATTGCGCTGCTCCTGGGGCAGAACCCCACCGCCGTCGCACTTGTGAGCTTTGAGACCGTCGTCGCCGGTGGCGCTCACACCTGCGCCCTCACAGCGGGTGGCACGGCGTACTGCTGGGGCCGCGGGGAGAGCGGGCAACTGGGAGTGCCATCTCCGTCAAGTACGCTGCTTGACCGATGCAGGGCCCTACTCCTGCAGCATGGTCCCGGTCCTGGTTGGCGGTGGACTCACGTTTGAGAAGCTGGCCGGGGGCGGCGCGCACACCTGCGCGCTTAACGAGCGACGGGACGGCGTATTGCTGGGGGAATAATGTGTACGGGCAGCTGGGCGACAACTCCACGACCAATCGGAATGCGCCGGTGCAGGTCGCGAGGCGGCCTCAAGTTCGCCCGTATCGACGCGGGAGCAGCGCATACCTGTGCGTTGACGAGCGCGGGAATGGCCTACTGCTGGGGGCGTAACAATCGGGGCCAACTCGGTGACGGGTCGACGACGGACAGCACTGTACCTGTCGCCGTGACGGGGGCCTTACCTTCGACGCGATTGCGGCGGGCGGGTTCTCCATCGGCCATACCTGCGGGCTCACCATCTTGGAGCCGCCTATTGCTGGGGCGATAACGAGCGCGGCCAGCTGGGCACCGGCACATCGGATCTGAACGCGCATGCCTTCCCAGCCCCGGTTTCTGGCGGCCTTGTGTTTGAGGGGTGACGGCCGGCCTTGGTAGACACAGCTGCGGACGAACCGCGGTGGGAAAGGCCTACTGCTGGGGTGAAAACACCTATGGTGCGTTGGGGAATCGGTCCAGGAAGGACAGCGCGGTTCCGGTTGCGGTCGCTGGCAAACGCAAATTCGAGCAGTTGGTCGCTGGCGGGTTTATCGGACATACCTGCGCGGTCATCGGCAGTGGTGCCGGCTACTGCTGGGGAGAGAACGAGAAGGGCCAGGTCGGTGATGGAACGACGAGAGACAGGATGATGCCAAGGGCCGTGTCGGGCGGTCTTGCATTCCTCAGCATCGATGCAGGTTTCCGCCACACCTGCGGCCGCGCCGACACTGGCACTGTGTACTGCTGGGGCTCCAACGGGGCCGGCCAACTCGGCAACAACACAAACAGTCTGAGCAAGGTGCCGGCAAAGGTCTTAGGACAGCCTTAACACCTCCGATGTTGCAACTCATTCTGGGATCCACAGCGCGCGTCAGCCTTGCCGGCTCACCATGAAGTTGATCCAGATCGGGGCGAAGGGGGACGTGCAGCCCTTCGACACGGGATAGTCCCGATAGATTCCCAACTTCTCGCCGATGGCGATGGCCCGCTTGCGGTGTTTGGGGAAGTGGATTCCGATCGCCGCAAGAGTATTGTTCATCGTCCACTGCACTTCCGGATCGGCGCTCGCCATTTCGGACTCGATGCGATCCAGCAGCGCCGGGAGATCGAGCCCGTCCGGACTCTTCGCGACCCGCTCCGCGGTGAGGTCCCATCCGGCGCGGGCCGCCCAGCGGTCGTCCGTGGCCATCCATTCCTGGCGAAGCGTCTCCTTGTCGGGGTGCTGCCTGACGACATAGGCGATGAGCCAGTCCGCCACGCGCACAAAGGCAACGGACCGCACCATCCGATCCATCTCGTCGGCGGACAGTTTCTTGGGCTGGATCAGGAGCGTGGCCAGGAACTGGGCGTCGACGTTCCCGGTCTCCCAGAGCGACAGCGCCAGCGGATGGTCGGTCCGGATCTTTTTCGCCAGCACCCGGATGTCGCCGAGACTGACGCCGAACTGATTGTCGCCGGCGCCGCTCTTGGCGTTCTGCGCCCGCACCTTCGCGTTGCCGAGCGCTTTGAGCTGCTTGAGAGTTTCCTTGAGGGTCATGGTTGTGATTCTAGGTATTGGTGCCGGGGGTGGGGATCGAACCCACACGGCCTTACGGCCACGGAATTTTAAGTCCCGAGCGTCTGCCAGTTCCGCCACCCCGGCTCGACACATTGTACGCGCCCCCGTGCACTGCGGTAAGCTGCGCCAACAGGAGCTGCAACATGAGATTCACCGTCCTCGCGATCCCAGCGATCCTCCTTCTTGCCACGGGACCGATTCACGCCCAGCCGCCCGATACAAAGCAGATGGGCGCGGCGCTGGGCAAGGCGTTCGCCGAATTGAGCGGCTGGATTCTGAAGTCGGCGGAAATGGTGCCTGCCGACAAGTATTCGTACAAGCCCGTCGCCACCGTGCGCACGTTCGGCGAGCAGCTCGGCCACATCGCCGATGGGAGCAACTACTACTGCGGACGCGCCGCCGGTAAGAAGGTCGAGTGGTCGGACGCGAACGCAACCGGCAAGACGGACAAGGCGACGATCGTCCCCAAGCTGAAAGAGGCGCTCAACGCGTGCGCCGCCGCCCATGAAAGCGGCCAGCTCGGCATGCTGATCCAGAATTACGGACACACGAACCTGCACTACGGCAACATCGTCACATATCTGCGCATGCTGGGGCTCGTCCCGCCATCCAGCTAGAGAAATCGGGCCGGTCAGCCCGGACCGGCCAAACAATTCGACGAATGCAGCGTCTTACTCATGACGGTCGTCGTGTCGCCAGGCACGCGCGAACTGGGTCATCATAGACACTGACGATGACGAACCTCCCGATTGCCTGCTCGCTGCCGCCTGGAGAACTGGGCGCGCGCGGGGACGAACTGCTGACCGGACTCGTGACTCACGCGCTCGAGCGGCAGGAACTGCCACACGGATACCGGTTCCGGTTCGGCCCCAACGAGGAGCTGCTGCTCCGCATCGCCGGCGCGATCAACGCCGAGCGCCAGTGCTGCCGGTTCCTGACCTTCCAGATCACGACCGAGGCAGACAGAGGCCCGATTTGGCTGGAGGTCACCGGGCCTGCCGGCACGCGTGCGTTCCTCGACGAGCTGCTCAACGGGCCATCATGAGGGCGCTGGGCGTTGGGCGTTGGGCGCTTGGAGTGCGCACTTGAAAGTCCTATCCGTGAACGTAGGCGAGCCGCGCGACGTCCTGTCGCATGGCAAGATCGTTCGGACCGGCATCTTCAAGTCACCTGTCGCTGGCCCCGTGCGCGCGCGGCGACTGAACCTCGACGGTGACGAACAGGCGGATCTGGAGGTCCACGGCGGCCAGGACAAGGCGGTTTACGTCTATCCCTCCGAGCACTACGCATTCTGGCGTCAGGAACTGCCGGGTATCGAGTTCCCGTGGGGCATGTTCGGCGAGAACCTGACGATGGAGGGGCTGGTCGAGGCGGACGTGCGAATCGGCGATCGGTTCGCGATCGGATCCGCGGAATTCATCGCGACGCAGCCGCGAATGCCCTGTTACAAGCTCGGCATCCGCTTCGATCGGCCGGACATGGTCAAGCGGTTCCTCCACAGCGGGCGCACCGGCTGGTACCTCGCTGTCGTCACGGAAGGCCACCTCGCCGCGGGCGACGAGGTGTCGCGCACCGCACGGAGCGGCGGACGCCTGACGATCGCGCACGTCGCGAGCCTCTATAGCGGTGCGATATCGGACGAACAGCTGATGCGCGAGGCGTCGGAGCTCGACGCGTTGCCGGAAGGCTGGCGCGATTATTTTCGCCGGCGACTTACACGAGGGACCGTCCGCGGATGACCAGACTAGCCGTACAAATCGTGCTCGCCTCTGCCATCGTCTTCACCATCGGCTGCGATCATGCGACCAAGCACATCGCTACGACCAGGCTCGCGGGAATGGCGACGCAGTCGTTCCTCGGCGACACGATCCGGCTCCAATACGCGGAGAACCCCGGGGGCTTCCTCAGCCTCGGCGCGGATCTGCCGCCGGCGTTCCGCACCGGCGTGTTCACGGTCGGCACCGGCATCGCGCTGCTGGCGCTGACGATCGCCGCGCTGCGCCTGCGCTGGACCGGCTGGCCGCTCGTCGGCTTGACGCTCTTCGTCGCCGGAGGCGCGTCGAACTGGATGGACCGGGTCGCCCGCGGCAGCGTGGTGGACTTCATCAACGTCGGCATCGGCGACCTGCGAACCGGCATCTTCAATGTCGCCGACATGGCCCTGATGATCGGCGTGATCATCGTCGTCATCGCGGAGGTGCGCCGCATTGTCGGCACCGAGCCTGACACGCCGCCGCCGCAGGCCCCCGATTGACGGCTGACGGATCCTCGCCGGGCGTCTTCCGCCTCACACGTTGGGCTGAACCGTAACCCTCATGAAGCACACCGAGAAGCTCGCACCCCTCGCCGCCGCCGTCACCGCGTTGACGACGATGGCGTGCTGCCTGCCGATGGGATTGGCGGCGGCCGCCGCGACGGCCGGATTGAGCACGATTGCCACGGCGTATCAGCGGTACTTCCTCGCCGCCTCCGGCGTGATGCTCGCAGTCGGCCTCGTTCAGTTGCGCAGCACCGGCCGGTCGTGCGCGAGACGAGACTATTCCTCGCTGATCGTCTACTGCCTCGCCACCGTTATCGTGATACTCGTGGCGTTCTTCCCGCAGACCGTCGCGGGAGTGATGGCGGGTCACTTCTTCGCGGGCTGAAGGAGCCAGATCTCGTCCGAGACGTGCACCGCGTTGGTGACCGCGAGCCGGCGGCCGTCCGGAAACACCGCAAAGGGATGATTCGATCCGATGAACCTGACGTTGCTCAGCGTCCGCACGTGCGATCCGTCGAGCGACACCTGGCGAATCTCCTGATCGCCGCCGGGGCCGAGCGCAACGAACCCGATCGTCTTGCCATCCGGCCACCACACCGGCCATCCGCCTTCGTTGGTCAGCCGGTGCTCTCCCGTGCCGTCGGCGTTGATGACGAAGATGCCGCCCGAGTAGCCCCGGTTCGCTGAAAAAGCCAGGCGCGTTCCGTCAGGCGACCATCGCGCGACCGTTCCAGGCGATGCGGTCAGCTTGCGCGGCTGGCCGCCGCCCGACGGCGCCAGGTAGATCCGCTCCGCGTCGCTTTCGCTGATGGTGAACGCCACCTGTTTGCCGTCTGGAGATGGATCGGGAAACGCCTGCGACGCATCGACATCGAACGAGAGCATCATCGGCGGGCCGCCGCCCGGCGGCACCCGTCCAATCCGCCGCGGCGAGTCCCAGGTGTGAAACCAGAATCGATCCGTCGGGCGCATAGCGCGGGTAGACCTCGCCCGCCTCGCTCGACGTCAGGCGTTTCGCTTCTCCGCCAGCCACGGGCATCGACCAGATGTGCCAGTTGCCATCGACCTCTCCCCTGCTGAATGCGATCTCCTGACTGTCCTTCGAAATCGCCGGCCCCCAGAGGAAGGGCGAGTGCGTCAAGATCGTCTGCACCGCGGTGCCCGAGACGTCGGCGAGCTCGAGCGTGTTGCGCCACCGCGAGTTCACGAACGCGACGGCTCCATCCGCCGCGACGCTCGGCGATTCGTCAGGGCCCGGCCCCGTGGTGAGACGAACCGGTGCGCCGCCGCCAAGCGGCAGGAGCCAGATGTTCGTCGCGCCGCCGCGGTTCGACGCGTGGACGATGCCGCGTCCATCGGCGGTATACATGGGCGCGTCCGAGTAAGTCGATCGCAGGTTCGGTGATCGAGCGCCGCGGCGCTGCCGCCGTCCGCGGCGACGTCCCAGATCTCGCCGGCGACGCCTCCCGTGCCGCGCACGATCGTCGATCTGGCCTGACGGTCGGGGGACCACGCGGGACTGCGCATGAACGGATAGGTGCTGTCGGCCGCGAGGATCACGTGCGCGTCCGAGCCGTCGACACTGGACACCGTCAGCTCCGACGGCCCGGCGCCGCCGCCTCGGCGGCAGGTAGCCGAGCTTTGCGCCGTCCGCCGACCACGCCGGCTACGCCGCACCGGGAATGGCCGCCCGACGTCCCCGCCGAGCGCGGGCAGGATCCTGATCTCGGCCGATGTGTTCGCCTGCGGATCGCGCCGCGTGAACGCAATGCACTCGCCGTCGGGCGAGAACTTCGGCGACTCTTCGCGCGCCTCGTCGTTCGTCAGCTGAACCCTCGCGCCGCCGGCGACGCGGCCGACTAGAGATCGGTCCGGCCCGGCTGGAGCTCGGCGACATAGGCGAGCATGCGTCCGTCGGACGAAAGCGTCGGGTCGAACGTCTGATACGGCGTACGACACGATTTGCGTCAGCTGACCGGCCTTGAGCAGCCCGGCCCAGTCCGGAAGATCCCTCGTGCGCGAGCGATAGGTCCACGCCCCAGGCCGGCGAGCGCGACGAGCGCCGCGGCAATGGCAATGACGGTCCAGGAGCGGACCGCGTCCTGGCGCCTCGAGCCGGCGCCACGCAGCGCGCCCGACTGCATGGCGTCGAGCGCCGCCCGTATTTCGCCGGCACGCTGGTAGCGCTGCGCCGGATCCTTCGCCAGGCATCGCTGGATGATTGCGCGAAGCGATCGGCGGCACGTGCGCCGGCAAACGCCCGCGGCGGGCTTCGAAGGATCGCCGCGGTCAGCCTCGAACTCGTTGCGCCCGCTGAATGGCAGCTCGCCGGTCGCGATCTCGCAGAGCATGACGCCGAGCGCCCAGATGTCGCTGCGCGCGTCCGCCTGTCGCCGAGCAGCACCTCAGGCGCGACATACGCGAGCGTGCGCGAAGGCGGTGGCGCTGCGGCCGTCGATGACTTCGTGACGGTTTCTCCGTCGGAGTCGAGGTCAGCGTGCGCCGCGCGATGCCGAAGTCGAGCACCTTCGACCCCTGATCCGGTTGACGGCAACGTTGGCGGACTTCAGATCGCGATGGATGACGCCGCGATCGTGCGCGTGCGCGAGCGCGTCGGCGATCTGCGCGCCGAGGCGGACGACGGCTTCGACCGGCAGGCCGTCTGGCGGGAGGATCTCCGACAGCAGGCGGCCGGCGACGAACTCCATGACGATGAACGCATGGCCGTTCGCTTCTCCGACCTCGTAGACGGTGCAGATGTTGGAGTGGGTCAGGTGCGACGCGGCGCGCGCCTCGTCGATCAGGCGCGCCCGATCCTCGGGACTGACCTTGCCGCCGCCGACGACCTTGATGGCGACCGTCCGATGGAGCTTCTCGTCGTGCGCGCGATAGACGACGCCCATGCCGCCGGCGCCGAGACGCGCCTCGATCCGGTAGTGGCCGAGCGTCTCACCAACCATTGCGGAGGAGGTTCACACCAAGAGGATCAGAAACGCTGCGAAATGATAATCCAGCTGTCGCCGCGATTCTCCAGCTCGAACGTGGCCTTCCTGGTGTTCTCCTGTCGGCCGCCGATGTTCGGGCGAAATTGGGTCCTGATCGTGCAGGTGATCGTAGCCTGCTGAAGGTTTGGTGCGAGCGTGACGGCGACGTCGCTGATGTCCAGCTGCAGTTCACGCGTGTTCCTCATCGTCTCCTGGATCTGCCTCGCCTCCGCGGCGGACAGCCGTTGTACCTGCTGCAGCGCATTGAAATCGCGTGCTTCTCTGGCGGCCTCGTAGCGACGAAGCGTCGCGTGGATCTCGGCGGTCGCTTCCGCCCGCAAATCGCGCGGCGGCGGCGCGGCCTCCCTTGGCGGATCGGGCTTCGGCGGCGGCGGTGACGTCGGCAGCGAGCGCGGCGTGCCCGGAACGGTGGACGGCGGTTTGACGGGTTCGGCCGGCGCCGTAAACGTCACCGCCACCGAGTGCACGACGCTGACCGGCTGGCCCTCCAGCGTGCTCGGCTGGAACTGCCACTGCCTCACAGCTGCCACCGCCGCCTCGTCCAGCGACGGATGCACGCCGCGCATGACCCGCGCGTCCGTCACGCGTCCGTCGGTGCCGATGACCGCTTCGACCGTCACCGTGCCCTGTATGCGCGAGCTCCGCAGGTCCGCCGGGTATTGGGGGTCGACGCGTCGGGTCACCCCGGGTGGTGGAACGACGTCGCCGGCGCGAACCGGACCCGCCGGCGGCTTCGGCGCCGGCTTCGACGCCGGAGGAGGATTCGCCGGAACGGACGAACCGCGCGCGGGATCGCGGCGAGGGTTGGCGTCTCGTCCCTGACGCCCGGACGAAGGGCGTTCCACCGGGGGATTCGAAGGCGGCGGCGACGGCGTCGGTTCTGCGGTCACCGGCGGCGGTGCCACCGCGGTTGTCGGCGCCGCCGCGGGCGCGGCCGGTTCGGTGGCCGGAGGCTTGTTGTCAGGGTTGGCGCTCGCGCGCTTGTCCGGGGGGCCCTGATTCGCGTCGAGATCGGGTACGTTCGGGCGCGGATCCTGGGTCTTGACCTGCGACCACACCGCAAACCCCGCGACGAGCAGCGCCATCATGGCAACCGCGATCGCCAGGAAGTTCGCCACGCGCGATGGCGCGGCCGTTCCCGAGGGCGTCAGCGGCTGCGTGGACGCGACCTTTGCCGTCGCGGTGCTGCTGCCTCCGCGCGCCGACGTGAAGCTGCCCTCGTGCGCACGGCCTCTGTCGAGGAGACCCGCCTCGGCCCGCGCGACGATGCTGCTGGGATAGCGATCCGCCGGGTTCATCGCCGCGGCGCGCCCCGCGATCGTCAGCGCGAACCGGTAGTTCCCCTCCGAAAGCGCGCGCTCGGCATCGACGAGAAACTCCGGCGTGGCCTGACGCGGCGGCTGCAAAACGACGCCCGCTGCGGTCGGTTCCTCGGAGATCAGCGCGGTTTCCGCCGAGGACTCGACCGCGGCTTTCGCTGCCTTCTCCTCCGCCTCCTCGACGCGCTGCCGGACCTTCGACAGATCGTTCCGCATGCGCGCGAGTTCCTGGTAGCGATCCGGGGGCTCCTTCTTCAGAGCGTGTACGACTATCGCGTCGACATCCGGATCGACGCTCGGCAGCACCGACTTGAGCGGCTCGATCTCCGCGGCCGGGATCCGCTTCAACAGGCCGTCCTTCATCGTTCCCGGAAACGCCTGCCGGCCGCACAGCAGCTCGTAGGCGACCAGGCCCACCGCGAAGATGTCGCTCCGGTGATCGACGCCCGTGCCGAGCACCTGCTCCGGCGACATGTAATTGATCGTGCCGACGAGCACGCCGGCCTGGGTCACGCCGGAGTCGGATACGCGGACGATGCCGAAGTCGAGGATCTTGAGCACACCCTCCGCATCCACCATCAGGTTGGCGGGCTTGATGTCGCGGTGCACGAGCCCCGCGCGATGCGCGTACGCGAGGCCGTCGCACAGCTCCTCGAGGAGCTTCAACCGGCGCGACAGCGTCAGCCCCGCGCCCTGGCGTATCAGCTCGGCGAGCGTCTCGCCGGCGAGGAATTCCATCGCGATGAACGGATCGCCGTCGTGCTCGCCGACGTCGAAGATCGTGACGATGTTGGGATGACGGAGCCGGCCGGCGGCGCGGGCTTCGCGCGCGAAGCGTTCGCGCACCGCTTCGGTGTCGAAGCCGCGGCGCAGCAGCTTGATCGCGACGAGGCGGTCGATCGCGGGGTCGCGCGCGAGATAGAGCGACCCATCCCGCCCTCGCCGATGCGCTCGAGGATCTGATAGCGGCCGATGAAGCCGGTCGGCGTCGGGCTGGTCAGCGGCGGACCACCCGAACCACTCCCCGGGCCCGGTCTGCTGCCGGGCGGCGTGGAAGGGGGAACGGGGGTCATGCGGAGAAATATACTACCTGAGTCTGCATGTTCATCCTTCTGTACACGCGGGACGGGCTCACCCTCCGCCATCCGTTGAGACCGGGAGACACGGTCGTCGGCCGGGCTCCGATCTGCGACCTGCCCATCGACGAGCCGAGCATTTCCCGGCGCCACGTCCGGTTCCGCGTGCACGGCGATCATTGCGTGCTGACCGATCTCGGCGGCCGCAACGGCACCTTCGTCAACGGCGAGCAGGTCACCGAAGCCGAGGTCAAGGCCGGCGATGCCGTCGTCCTCGGCAGGTTTCCTCTCCGGGTCGATCACGGAACCGTCGAGTCGCTCGTCTTCAGCGACAGCCACGCGCTCGTCGACGACCGGACGTCGATCGTCCGGCCCGCCGCGGAGGGTTCGATCACCGTCGCGGACTTCAAGCCTGCGGCCGCCTCGGAACGGCTGCTGCGGCTGCTGGCGGAGATCTCGCGTCTGCTCGTCCCGGTCGGCACGCTCGCCAACCTGCTGGAGCGCATCGCGTCGGTCGCGCTGAACGTGTTGCCGGTCGATCGCGTGTTCGTGCTGCTGATGGATCAGCAGGGCGCCGAGGTGCTGTCGCGGGTCAGCCGCGCGCGCAACAACCGGCCCGTCACGAACGCCAATCTGAGCCGGGCCATCGTCCGCCGCTCGATCCAGGATCGCGTGGCGCTCCTCGGATGCGATGCGATGCTCGAATCCGGCCAGGCCAGCGACAACCTGCCCGAGAACATGCGCTGGTTCATGTGCACGCCGCTCTGCACCGAAGAGGCGGTGCTCGGGCTCATCTACGCCGACAACCCGAACTCGATGAAGCTGACCGGCGCCGACCTGGACGTGCTCCAGGCGCTCGGCGCATACGCCTCGGCCGCGATCGAGCAGTCACGGCAGACCGAGCGAATGCTCGAAGGCTGGCGCCTGCGTGAACGTCTGCAGCGCCATCATTCCGTCGGCGTCGCCGAGCAGATGATCGTCCAGATCGGCGCCAATCGCGGCCAGCGTCCAGGCGCCGGGCGACCGTGACGTCACCGTCCTCATGGCCGACATCCCCGGATTCGTGCACCGGACCAAGGCGATGGACCCGGCCGGCGTGGCGCAGTTCCTGAACAGGTGCTTCTCGGTGATGTGCGAGGCGGTGTTCGCCGAGGACGGGACGCTCGACAAGTTCGTCTCGGATCGGCTCATCGCCGTGTTCGGCGCGCCGATCGAACAGCCCGACCATGCCTCGCGAGCGCTGCGCGTCGCGCAGGTGATCCGCCACGCGCTCGCCACGGGCGGCACCGAGCAGCCCGTGCCGCTCCGGATCGCGTTGAACTCAGGCCTCGCCCTCGCTGGAGAGATCGGGTGGACCAAACGACGGGAGTTCACCGTGATTGGCGAGGTCGTCAGTACCTGCGAGCGAATCCTGTCGTACGTCTGCGAACCGGGTCAGATCGTGATGGGACGCGGCACGCGCGACCGCCTGGGACCGCAGGCGCCGGTCAAGGCGCTCGGTCCTGTCCATCTGCGCGGCTGCGAGCACCCGATCGATCTGTTCGCGTTCGATCCGCCTCAGAAGGAATAGTCGATCCCGATCACCGGCGTGAGCTTGTCGCGCAGTCCCGCCTTCGTCACCGGCACGAGCACCTCCGCCGAAATCAGGAGGTTGCCGCGCGGGTTGTATCTGAGGCCCAAGACGGTCACCAGCAGGTTCATGTCGCCGTCGCGTCTGCTGAACTCCTCGAAGGTGCCGGTGCCGAACGTCCCCGCTGCGGTGACGAACGGGAACTGACGCGCGGTCGGCACGAGGCGGCCGATGTCCCTGAGGACGCGGCCGAGGATGTCGGCCGAGAACGTCAGCCGCGGGTGGACGGCGGTATCGAACCCTGCCGCGTAGTTGAACTCGTCCGACACGTTGGGCGACACCGAGAGCGCCTCGGCGCTGTCGCCGCCGCTGCTGAACGTGTAGCCCATGTTGACGTGCGGCGAGAACGGGCCCTGCCCCATCGACCCGATGAAGGCGACCTTGACCTGCGTTCCACCGGTTCCGAGCAGTTGCTCCGCATCGCCGGTCGGCAGCCGGACGTCGATACCGGCTGCCATGCCGCCGCCGGGCGCGTCGAAGAAGCGGAACTTGCCGCGCAGCAGGACGTCGCCGAGCCCCTGCGCGCGCGAGCTCTCGCTGAACGTCTTCGTCAGGGCGCCACCCTCGAAGGCGTGGATTCCCGGGCTGTCAGCCGTGGCCAGCCTGATCACTGTTGCCTGGGCGGTCGCGTTCATGTCGATTGTCACGAACGGCACGACCAGACCGACGTCGAGCCGGTCGGTCACACCGTAGTTGAGGAACGCCGAGAAGATGCTGCTGGTGAGGTCGAGCGACAGGCGATTCTCGATGACGTCGCCTTCGAAGAACGGGTTCGGGGGGACGCCAGGCGTGGTCCGGGTGCCGCAGCAGTCCTGGTGCACCAGGTAGACGCGCACGTCGCCGTTGTCCAGGTCCTGCCCTTCGAGGGTGTCGTAGGTGGCGCGCTGAAAGTTGAACCCCGCATTCCAGCGGCCACGACCGGCGGTGAGCGCCCGCTCGACGAACGCCGATCCGAACGAGCCGCTCTCGCGCGTGAACGACCCCAGGCTGCTGTCGAACTTGTAGGAGAACCCGCCAGATGAAGATCCGACTGGGATCGTCGCGAGCTGCGAGGCCATGATCGAGTTGATCGCCAGCGGCACCTCGAGCTGGTTGACCTCGAATCCCGAGAGGACCTCGCCGCCGAGGATCGGCCGGAAGTGCGCCTCATGACTTTGAAAGCCTGGGGCCGTCGGCGGCGCCAGGACGATATCGGACAGGAGAATCTTCAGAAGCAGCTCGGAGAGCAGCGAGTGTGCGGACGCGGAAGCCGGCGCCAGCACAAAGCAGAGTACAAGAGCCAGAGCGAACCTGACAGCCTTCATATGAGCTCCACTCGAACAATCGATATGAACGGAAATGATGCGCGGCGACAGCGTACATGAAAGCCGCTGAGCCGGCAAACGCTCGCTCGTGCGCTAGCTTCCCGGTGACGCGGCCGCGAACGCTGGCGGACGGCGAAGCTTCGACGCCTGCTCGTACGCGTAGGCCAGCGCGATCAAGCGCGCTTCGCTCCAGGCGCCGCCGATGAAGGTGATGCCGACCGGCAGTCCGAATGCCTGGCCGGCCGGGACCGTAATGGTCGGATATCCGGCCACCGCCGCGGGCGTCGAGCTCGCGCCAAGGAAGTGATCGCCGTTGATCGGATCCGTGGGCCATGCCGGGCTGCCGGTCGGCGCCACGATCGCATCGAGGCCGTGCTTCTTCAGCACGGCGTCGATCCCCAGCGCGCGGGCACGCGTCCGGCACGTCGCGCGCTCGCGTTTGTAGCCGGGGTCGGTCAGCGGCCCCTTCTTGTTGGCCATGACGAAGATCTCCTGGCCGAAGTACGGCATCTCGCGTTCCTTCTCGCGGTTGTTGAACGCGATCAGATCCGACAGCGACTTCATCTTCGCGGAGGGTCCGAGCCCTGCCAGGTATTCGTTCAGTCCGGCCTTGAATTCGTACAAGAGCACCTCGAACTCGCAGTCGTCCAGCTGCGCCGCCGTCGGGATATTGGCCGGATCGACGATGACGGCGCCGTTCGCCTTCATGACGGCGATTGCGGCCTCCACCAGCCGGTCGGCCGCCGGGCTGTATCCGAAGTAACGCTTCCTCGCCACGCCGATGCGCGCGCCTTTCAGCGCGTTTGCGTCGAGCGCCTTCAAGTAGTCGCCGGCATGCTTCGCCGAGCCCTGCGTCGCGACGTCACGCGGATCCTCTCCGACCATTCCGGAGAGGAGCGCGGCGGCGTCCGCGACGGTGCGCGTCATCGGGCCGGCGGTATCCTGCGTTCGAGAGATCGGGATCACGCCGGATCGGCTGATCAACCCGACCGTCGGCTTGATGCCGACCAGTCCGGCAACCGACGAAGGACACACGATCGAGCCGTCGGTTTCGGTGCCGACACCGGCCGCCGCAAGGTTCGCGGCAATCGCGGTTCCCGTGCCGGAACTCGATCCACACGGGTTGCGGTCGAGCGCATACGGGTTCCTGACCTGCCCGCCGCGTCCACTCCAGCCGCTGGACGACTTGGTGGATCGGAAGTTCGCCCACTCGCTCAGGTTCGTTTTCGCGAGAATCACGGCGCCGGCCGCGCGCAGGCGCCCGACGAGAAACGCGTCGCGCGCCGCGACGGAGCCCTCGAGCGCGAGCGACCCGGCGGTGGTCGTCATCTTGTCCGCGGTATCGATGTTGTCTTTGAGGACGATCGGAATGCCGTGCAGCGGGCCACGCGGGCCTTTCGCTTTGCGCTCCTCGTCCAGTGCGGAAGCAATCGCCAGCGCGTCGGGATTTGTCTCGCTGATCGATCGCAACATCGGGCCGCGGCCGTCCAGCTCCGCGATCCGCTGCAAGGTACAGCTCGGTGAGCCGCCGCGACGTGTAGCGTCCCGACGCCATCGCCTCCTGCATCGCGGCAATGGTCATCTCTTCGAGCTCGAACTGGTTCTGCGGCGGGTTGGCACTCGGCAGCGCGACGGACAGCGTCACGATTGATAGTGCCGCGAGCGTACGCAGTTGAAGCATGGGCAGAGGGTACTACGGGAAGGATTGGGGCAGGGAGTAGGGCGGAGAGCGCGGAGAAGATCCAACACGGAGACACGGAGTCACAGAGCACGCACGGAGGGCCTATGGCCCGCCGGCCTACGGCCGGCTGGACGAACGAGGCCAATGGGCGAAATACAAACGCCTTGAGATCACGCGGGCGCTTGTGTTTCGCCCATTGACCTCGTTCGTGCCGCGCGTAGCGCGGCGCCACAGGCCTTCAGTCACGCTGCGTTCAAGTTTTCTTGAGTTCTTCTCCGTGCGTCCTCCGTGCCTCCGTGCCTCCGTGTTGAAATCGTCCCCGTGACCTCCGTCAACTCTCTTTCTCTACCGGCGCAACCGATTGAATAGTGATCTGCTCTGGGTCCTCGGCCGACGCTGGTGGATTGATCACGCCAACGATCTCCACGGCGCCGCTCTGCTTGCCCGCGAAACGTTGTGCCACCTGATCGTACGCCGCGGGCTTGGCGGGATCGGGAACGATCAGCAGGACCGTGCCGAGGCCGGTCGCATCGAGCGCGGGCTTGCCGCCCCGTTCGACGATCGTACCGACCACCGTCACCGTGGCCTCTCTAGCCGTGAACCCGCTGTCCTTGATCGCCGTCCGCAGCCTGGACAGCGTCACCCGGTTGCCGGGGCGCAGCTTGATGTCCGCGGTCTTGAACTGCAGCGACACGTCAGCGGATTCGACCCCCGCGATTCTCTGAACCGCCACGCGCACGGCGTGGGCACACGTGGTTCAATCCATCCCCAGGACTTTGAGGTTCACCCGCCGCAGCTCCGCCGCGCACAGCGTCGGCACGAGCATCAGCGTTACGACAACCGCCACTCGAAACAGTCGGACCATGGTCAATCCAGCCAGAAGAAGTAGGTGAAGTTGATGTTCGCCCTGAAGCGTTCCGGCGGGTCGCCGTTGGTGCGCTGATAGGCGGGAAACAGCACGCCGCCCGAGATTCCGTAGGCTTTGTAGAGCAGCAAGGCCGAGGGGCCCACGAAGATCGCGGTACCGCCGCTCCAGAGCATCTCGAACCCGTGGTGACGTGTAAAGCCGGTGTGTTCTCCGGTGGCCTCGACGAAGAACCGCAGATCCGGCTTCGGGTAGTCGAGCCGCAGCGCCGGCGGCCGGTAGCCGTATACCAGACTGTAGAACGTCACGTCCCCAGGCTTGTCGCCCTGACGCTCGTCGTACCGCTGATACCCCGCGCCGGCCCAGAAATAGTGCACGCGCGAAGCGTAGCCGGTCACCGCCGAGACGTTCATCGACGCGGTGGCGCGCATGCCGTCGCTGCGCACCGCCTCGAGCGGCAGCCCGACGCCGCCGGTAATCGTCGACTCGAATCGCGCGGAGCCCATCGTCTGGCGATGGAACCGCCACGAAACCGACGTCTCCATCTCACGCATCGACGACATGGTGGACGTCAGGCGGCCCCGCGGCATGTAGAGTGGTGTGACCAGGTTGATCGGCAGCGACGCGGAGATCTGAAGGTCCTTGGTAATGCCGAAGCTGATCATCGTGCGCAGCGTCTGCTCCTCGGTGCCGGATTGTTCCCCGGTCCGAATGAGCCACGCCTGATCGAGCTGCCAGCCGCCCTTGCCGAGCGTCGGCGTCGCCGCGCCGAAGACCGGCCCATGACCCGACGCGGTGCACACCCGCGGCAACACGCAGAGGATAACGACCACCCACCCGGCGAGCCGCACGAGCGTCAGGTCCCTACGCTGACGACCACTGCGGTCAGGTTGTCTTGACCGTCGAGCTCGAGCGCGACGTCCACCAGCGTCTGGGCCGCTTCCTTGACGTCGCTGGCGCGCGTGACGATGCGTCCAATCTCACGGTCCGTCAGGGCGCCGTGCACGCCGTCGCTGCAGAGCACGATGCGATCGCCAGGGAGCAGCGGCCGCGACGCCACCGCGACCTCCACGTCGTCCTGCGCGCCGACCACGCTGGTCAACACGTGCCGCATCGCATGGTTCTCGAAGGCTCTGGGATCCATTCCGGGATTCTGCGACAGCAGCAGCTGCACCCAGGTCTGATCGCGGGTGAGCCGCTCCACTTCCCCTTTGCGGACGCTGTAGATGCGCGAGTCGCCCACGCTGCAGAACGCCGAGCAGGTGTCCTCGATCAGCATCGCCACGATCGTCGTCCCCATGCCGGTGTACTGGTCGCGGCTGTCGCTCTCGCGGAAGACACGGCGGTTCGCCAGCTTCACGCCGCTTCGCAGGCGGTTGCCGTTGAAGTCGAGGTTGCCGTCGATGCCGAATGGCCACGTGTGATCGCTGTCGTTGTGCGAGCGCTCGACAAAGGTCTTCAGCGTCTCGATCGTGATCGAGGCGGCAACCTCCCCGGCATTGTGCCCGCCCATGCCGTCGGCCACGGCAAAGAGCCCGAGCGGGATCTCCACCAGCATCCGATCTTCATTGTGCGGACGCACACTGCCTGTATGCGTGGCGCCGTGGGCCTCGATCATGGCAGGTATTCTAACTCCACCTCTCAAATCCCAAATCCGCAAATCCCAAATCCCAATTCTTTAGGGTCGGCGGGGTTCTTTGGGATTTGGGATTTGGGATTTGGGATTTGGGATTTATTCAGCCCGAAGCGCGTGAGAAGGATCGATTCGGAGCGCCCGGACGGCGGGGATCAGGGAGGCGATGCCGGCGATGACAAGGACTCCAGCGCAGGTCATCGCCAGGACGGCGGGATCGGTCGGGCTCACCTCGTAGAGGAGCGTCTCGAGGGTTCGGGTCAGCAGTAAGGCGCCGGCCACGCCGATGGCGAGCCCGATGAGCGCAAGGGTCAGGCCCTCGCCGATAATCAGCCGCATGACGGCGCGGCGATCGGCCCCGAGCGCGATGCGGATGCCGATCTCGCGGGTGCGCTGCGCAACGGAGTATGCGATCAGGCTGTAGATGCCGACGCTCGCGAGCAGCGCGGCGACGAGCGCGAACACCGTCGTGAGAACGGATGAGAGCCGCGTTTCGCCGGCCGAGGCGTCCACGATCTCGGTCATCTGGCGGACGCGGACCAGCGGCAGCTGCGAATCCAGCGATGCGATGCGCGCGCGAATCGAAGGTACGACGGCCGCGGGATCGCCGCCACTCACGCGCACGACGATGCCCATCGCCCGATTCGGCACTTGCGTCAGCGGCCCGTACCATTCTGGAACCGGGGCCGTTTTGAGCGTCCAGGATCGCACCGCGCCGGCGACGCCGACGACCTCGCGCCAGATGCTGTCACCGAACTGCACCCTCGCGCCGATCGGGTTCTCATTCGGCCAGTAGCGGTTCGCCATCGCCTCGTTGATGATGACGACCGGCTTGCCGCCGGCCTGATCCCGCTCGCTGAATTCCTCGCCGCGAACCATCGGCGTTCCCATCGTGCGGAAATAGCCCGGCGAGACAATGCGGTATTCGACGACCGGCGCGGTGTCGCGTGGAAACGGCGGCCGGCCTTCGATCGTGAAGCCGCCGTTGAAGCCGAAGTTGGCGAGCGGCAGGTAGTTGATCGCGCCCGCCGACTGGACGCCGGGCACGCCGCGAATCTCAGCGAGCGCGGACTCGAAGAATCGAGTCGATGCGGGGCCGTCGGGGTAGGTGGCGGCCGGCAACGCCAGCTCGAACGTCATCAGCCCGTCGGCGCGAAAGCCCGGGTTCTCGCGCTGGAGTTTCAGCAGGCTCTTGACCATCAGCCCGGCGCCAATCACGAGCATCAGCGCCAATGCGACCTCCGCCACGACGAGCACCCGGCTGGCTCCGCGGCCGCCCCCGCTGGTGGCGCCGCGCGCGCCCGCCTCGCGCAGACTGTCGTTGGGGTTCGTGCGGAATCCCCGAACCGCGGGCGCGAGGCCGAACACGATCCCGGTCAGCACGGCAACCGCGAGCGTGAAGGCAAGCATCCGCGCGTCGATCTCGATGCCCCGAACGGGTACAAACCCGGGAGGCGCCATCCGCACGAACAGCCTCACGAGCCAGCTCGCGAGCAGCACGCCGACGGTCGCCCCCATCGTCGAGAGCAGGATGCTCTCGGTGAGCAACTGCCGGAAGATGCGCGAGCGGCCGGCCCCCATCGCGGAACGAATCGCCACTTCGCGCTGACGGTGGACGCTCCTGGCGAGCAGCAGGTTCGCCACGTTCGCGCACGCGACGAGCAGCACGAACCCGACGGCGCCCTGCAGCACGAGCAGCGCACGCCGGTTCGTCGTCACCATGATCTCGTGCAGCGGCCATACCTTCACGTCGCGCTGGATGTTGTTCGCGCGGTTATACGCGTCGGACACGCTGGACAGATCGCCTTGAACCTGCTCGACGGTCATGCCCGGCTTCATACGCCCCGCGAGCCGCAGAAAATTTCCCGCGGGAGTCGCCGCCGGAGGAACGCCGACCGGAATCCACGCCTGCGTCGCGCCGGGGTAGGTGAATCCCTGCGGCATGACGCCGATCACCGTGCAGGCCTTGCCGTCGATCGTGATCGCGCTGCCGACAATCGCCGGATCGCCGCCGAACCGGCGCTGCCAGAGGCTGTAGCTCAAGACAATGACCGGCGGCGCGTTCGGCAGGTCTTCCTCGCGTGTGAACCAGCGGCCGTGGAGAGCCGGCACTTTCATCACCGGGAACAGATCGGAGGACACACGCGACCCCGGGATCTGTTCGGGATCGCCGCGGCCGGTCAGCGTGACGCTTCCGGGGGTCGTCGCGCCGAGCGCCTCGAGCGACCGGTTGCCATCGCGCAGCGCCACGTACTTCCCGATCGAGACCGACGCGAACGTCACGGCGGGATACGTGTCGTGGACGTAGACCAGCGCGTCCGGTTCGGGATATGGCAGGGGTTTCAACAGCACGGCGTAGACGACGCTGAAGACCGCGGTGTTCGCGCCGATGCCGAGCGCCAGCGCGAGAATTGCCGTCAGCGCGAAGCCCGGCTGACGGACGAAGCTGCGGAGGCCGTAGCGGAGATCCTGGATCAGTCGTTCCATGCCGTCCTCCGGGCGGAGCAGGGTCAAAGTGCGTGCCAGACGCGGATCGCTCAATTCGACGGCAAATGCACGCCTGACGTTGCCCGGTCAGTCGCGCGGATGCGAACGCGGGTCCCGGAAAACGGATCGAGCCCGGGCGTGCGCGGGAGCGCGGCGCCACGAATGGTAAGCTCGAAAAGCATGCCGGCCAAAGTCCTCCTCATCGTCATCGACGCGGCGACACCGCGCGTCGTCTGCCCTGCGATTCGAACCGGCCGGTTACGGACGTTCCAGCGGCTGCTCGAGGCAGGCACCCTGCACGAGGAGTCGGTGACGATCTTCCCGTCGATTACTCCCGCGGCCACAACGTCCATCATCACCGGTTGCTATCCCAGAGAGCATGGAATCGCCGGCGCCTCGTGGTTCGATCAGGCGCGCCAGGAAGTCGCGTACTACGGCGACGATTTCTGGGTGATCGCGAGGGAGGGATTCGGCGAGTTCATTCGCGATTTCCTGCTGCGCCTGAATGGCGACCGTCTGCTGGCGCCGACGGCGTTCGAGATGATCGAGCGGACAGGGCGGCGTGCGGCGTGCCTGAACTATCTCGTTTTCCGCGGCCTGTGCGCGCACCAGGTCAACGTGCCGGGGCTGCTCGCGGCGCTTCCAGGCGTGCCGTTCACCGAAACCGTCGACGGGCCATCGATGCTCGCGCTCGGGGATTTCGTCGGTCCGGTCCTGCCGCACGGCCGTCGGCTGGATGGAAGGCACGGACTGCTCCACCGTTTCGGCATGGACGACGTGTCCACGGGCACGATGCTGCGGGATCTGATGCGAAGCGGCGCGCTGCCCGATTTCACGGTCGCGTATTTCGCCGACAACGACTATCGCAGCCACGAGGTCGGACCGCATGCCGCGCTGCCAGTGGTCGAACGTGTCGACGCGCTGCTTGGCGACGCCTTTGAGGCGGCCGGCGGTGTCTCACAAGTGCTGCGGGATACGTATGTGATCCTCACGTCGGATCACGGCCACTGCGAGGTCCTGGCCGATGCGCGGCGCTCCGTCATCGAGCTCGACAGTCGGCTTGCGGAGTTCGCGCAGGCGCGGCTGGGCGAGCCGTGGCGCAGGTCCGACGACATCATGATCTGCCCCAACATGCGTGCCGCCCAGATCTACGTGCGGCGGCCGGTACCCGAGATCATCGAGCGGATCGCGTCGGTGCTGCTCGCCGATCCCGCGGTCGAGCACGTCATCTGGCGATCCGGCCTGACGTCCCCGGGGGAAAGGGGCTATACGGTCGCCAGCCACACGGGGCGTCTTCGGTTCGCGCGTCGGAACGGGCTCGCGGCCGGTATCCGGCAATCGACACCTTCGGCGGCCAATGGACGTGGGACGGCGATGCCGCCGTGCTCGGCATGTGCACGGCGAACCGGGAGGTCCGCTGGGAGCTCTTTCCCAACGCCTTCGAACGGATCGCAGGCCTGCTCGATCTGGAGAAGGCGGGCGAGATCTGGCTGACCGCAAAGCCGGGATGCGAGTTCCGGGTCCCTGGCGGCGATGCCCATGTCGCCGGCGCGTCCCACGGCGGCTTGCACGCGCTCGATTCGTTGAGTCCGGTGCTCGTCGCCGGGCCGTCTCCCGTCACGCTCCCGCGCCACCTGCGATCGGTGGACATCGCGCCGCTCTGCATGCAGCTCCTCGGGCTGGAGATGCGCTACAAGGTCGGCGACCCTCGCTGACCCCGGGCCTCCATGGAATTGGCCTGCTTTCCCTGAAGCTATAATTCCCGCCAATGGCGAGCGCCAATCCGATCACCGAGTTCCTCAACGCCGTCGAGCGGGCGAAGAGCCACCAGGTCGACACCGCGCCGGTGACGCTGGCCACCGCGGACGAGCGCGGGCGGCCTTCCGCGCGCATGGTGCTGCTGCGCGGCGCGGACGAGCGCGGCTTCGTGTTCCACACCAACTACCGCAGCCGCAAGGGCCGCGAACTCGACGTCAATCGGCACGCGGCCCTCTGCTTCTACTGGGCGACGCTCGACGAGCAGATCCGGATCGAAGGGCGCGTGGAAAGGCTATCCGAAGCCGAGTCCGACGACTACTTCATGAGCCGGCCGCGCGGCAGTCAGCTCGGCGCCTGGGCCTCGGATCAGAGCGCGGTGCTCCCGACCCGCGAAACCCTCGAGGCGCAGTATCGCGAAACCGAGCGGCGATTCGAGGGGGCGCAGGTCCAGCGGCCGCCGTTCTGGGGCGGTTTCCGGCTCATTCCATCGGTGATCGAGTTCTGGTACGGCCGGCCCGATCGGCTGCACGACCGCGTCGTCTACACTCGCGAAGCCAGCGGCTGGCGAATCGAGCGGCTGTATCCGTGAGCTTCAAGCGGGCGCTCGGCCCCTTCGACGCCACGATGGTCGTCATCGGCGGCATCATCGGCTCCGGCATCTTCATCAATCCCTACATCGTCGCGCAGCGGCTCGACTCGTCGGTCGCGGTGCTGGCCGCGTGGGCTGCCGGCGGCGCGATAGCGCTCGCCGGCGCGTTCGCCTACGCCGAGCTGGGCGCGCTCTTTCCACGGGCGGGCGGACAATACGTCTATCTGCGCGACGGCTGGCATCCGCTCGCGGGCTTTCTTTACGGCTGGGCGCTGCTGGTGCTGATCGAGAGCGGCGCGATCGCGGCGGTTGCGATCACCTTCGCCACCTACGCGCTGCGGCTCGTCGACCGGCCTGACGTCGCGGCTGTTCCGCTCGCGGTCGCCTCGCTCGTCGTGCTGTCGCTCGTCAACTACTTCGGCGTCAAACCGGGCAGCCGGCTGTTGAACGTTCTCGTCATCCTGAAAGTCGCGGCGCTGGTTGTCCTGATTGGCGCCGGCGCGCTGGCGCCCGCGTCTCCCGGCTGGTGGTCCGCCGAGCGCGCCGCCGCTCCCGATTCCGCAGGCGCTTTGATCGCGTTTGGCTCGGCCCTGGTGCCGATTCTGTTCGCCTACGGCGGCTGGCAGAACGCGAACTACATCGCCGAGGAAATCGATCGGCCGCAGCGGAATCTTCCGCTCAGCCTGCTCGTCGGCACGTTCTGCGTCGTCGCCATCTACGTGCTGGTGAACACGATCTACCTGCGCGCGCTCGGGCTCGAAGGCCTCGCGGCGACGATGACGCCCGCGTCGACCGCCGCCGCGATCATGTTCGGCGGTCTCGGCGATCGGTTCGTCACCGCGGCGATCGCGATCTCGACGTTCGGATTTCTCAACCTCGCGATCCTGGCGCCGACGCGCGTCTATTACGCGATGGCCGCCGATCGTGCGTTCTTCCCTGCGCTGGCCACGCTGCATCCGCGGTATCGCACGCCCTGGGTGGCGATCGTCATCCAGTCGTCGTGGTCGTGCGTGCTCGCGCTGACCGGCAGCTACGGCCAGCTGCTGAACTACGTGGTGTTCGCCGACTGGATCTTCTTCGGGCTGACGGTCGCCACGGTTCTCGTCTTCCGAAAGCGCGTGCCGCTCCAGACCCGTCCGCCCGGGACGTTCCAGGCGCCCGGATACCCGATCGTGCCGATCGCGTTCTCCACGATCGCCGCAGGCGTTGTGTTCAGCGTGATATACGCCGAGCCGTACGGCGCAGCACGCGGCGCAGCTCTCTTGGCAGCCGGAATTCCCGTTTACTTCTGGTACACACGAACAAGATGAAGACTCTGCCTCTGGCTCCTTACATGGCATGGGCCAAATCACGGCCGGTGCCCCGTTTCGATCTCGCCGGCAGCAACGTCCTCGCTTGCACCATCGACGATCTCGAGGGCGCGCGTGAGCGCCTCGACCTGTCCGGACGCAACGACGAAGGATACGAACCGCTACTCGATGCGATCGCGCGGCAGTACGGTGTCCAGGCCGAACAGGTCACCACCGCTCAGGGCACGTCCGGCGCCAATTTCCAGGTCTGCGCGGCGCTTCTTGACGCCGGCGACGATGTGCTCGTCGAGCGGCCCGGCTACGATCCGCTGCTCGGCGCGCCGCGGCTGCTCGGCGCGCGCGTCGTGCGATTCGATCGCGTCCAGGCGGACGGCTACGCGCTCGATCCCGATCGCGTCAAGGCGGCGATGACGCCCCGGACGAAGCTGATCGTCATCACGAGCGCCCACAACCCGACAGGCGTCATGGCGCATCGAGCCAGCCTTCAGGCCCTTGGTGAGATTGCGGCCCGGTCGGGCGCCTTTGTGCTGGTCGATGAGGTGTACCTCGAGACTGCTGAATTGCCGCTGCAGACTGCTGCGCTGCTTGGCGATGTCTTCATCTCTTCGAACAGCCTCACCAAGTCATATGGCCTTGCGAGCCTGCGCTGCGGCTGGACGCTGTCGTCGCCGGCGGTTGCCGAACGCATCCGCCGCGCGCGCGACGTCATCGACGGCACCGGCTCGCTGGTCGCCGAACGTCTTTCCGTTCTCGCGTTCGAGCAGCTCGACCGGCTGCGCGCTCGCGCGCGGACGCTGCTCGACGCCAATCGCGCGCTGCTGCGCGGGTTCCTCGCCGAGTGCGCAACGCTGGAGTGGGTCGATCCGCCGGGCGGAACGGTCATGTTCCCGCGCATCAAGGGAGTCGATGACGCCGGACGATTCGTCGAGCGCCTGCTGGCCGAGCGGCAGACAGCCGTCGTCCCTGGACGATTCTTCGACGCGCCGGCGCATTTCCGTCTGGGGTTTGGAGGCGCGACCGAGAACGTCCGCGGCGGCCTCGAGGCGCTGAAGGCCGCACTATCGGCGCGCGAGTGGTAGACGCGCGCTATACTCCGCAGCTATCAGCTGTCAGCTGTCAGCTCTCAGTGACAGCTGTAGACCAACGGTAGCTGAGAGCTGAAGAAGCTGAAAGCTGACAGCTGATAAGCCAAAAGCTGAAAGGATTCATGAACGTGGCTAGACGCACAGCCGCAGGGGTCCTGACCCTCGTCCTGGCCGCCGGCACGGCCAGCGCTCAGAACTCGCCGTTCACACCCGACGACATGCTGAAGGTGGCAGCCATCAGCGTGCTCGACCTGACCGAGGATGGCCGGTTCGTCGCCGCCTCGGTGCGGCGGCCGATCGACAACCCGACCGTCGACCACCGGCGCTTCGGCGATCCGACGTACCTCGCGCCGTCGCTCGTAACGCTGCAGATCGTCGACACGCGGTCGGGCCGCGTCGAGCAGCCGTTCAAGGATCTCGTCAACGTCCGTGACGTGGCGTGGTCGAGAGACGGCCGCGCGCTGGCGATTCTCCTCGCGCGCGACGCGGCCGCGGCAGGCGGCTATCCGACCTCCGAGATCGCGATCTGGAACACGGCCGCGCGAACGCTGACGCCGCTCAAGCTGCAGGGCGCTCACGCAATCGCGCTCAATTCGAGCCTGAGCTGGACGCCCGACGGATCCGGGGTCATCGTCGCGCTGCGCAGCCCCGAGCTCGACCGCGAGGCACGGGCGAAGTTCACCGCGCTGACCGAAGGCCCGGTCATCGTGCATTCGTCGTCCGAGCCGTTTCTCGAATGGGATGCGCTGCAGCGAAGCACCCGCAGCCGCACGATCGCCGTCATCGACGTACGGGACGGATCGGTGCGGACCGTGCTGCCCCAGGGCAAGGTGAGCAGCTATCAGACGGCCCGCGACGGATCGTTCATGACGGTCATGGAGGACGTCACCGCGAAAACGGATTACGACGTGATCGGCGGCACGGAAAACATCCTCAAGTTCGTCGACACCAAGTCGGGCGAGACCCGCGTCCTCATGCCGGCCAAGGACCTGAAGGGCGTCACGCTCCGGTGGACCGACGATGGGCGGACGTTCGCGTATGCGAAGCGCGGTGAAGTGTTCGTGCAGTCGATCGATGGAGCGTCAGCGCGAAGCCTGACGCCAAAACCGAAGTCAGACGAGAAGGACACGAAAGAAGAGGCGCCTCCCCCGGCAGGCGATCCGGCCAAGCCGGCGGAAGAGTCGTTCACGCCGGTGTCGTTCAGCCGCGACGGCGCGAAGCTGCTGGTCACCAGCCGGAAGGGCTGGTATGCGGTGAACGTCGCGGATGGCGCGCGGGAGCTGATCGTGCCAATGGCCGAGGACGAGGAGGCCAACCCGCGCCTGTCGGCAATCGCGTGGACGCCCGACGGCTCAGGCATCTACGCGACATGGGCGGCGCGCGATCAGTGGCAGCGCGGGATCGTACGGATCGACGTCGCGGCAAAGACGATGACGCCGATCGTTCGCGATTCGCGGCTCTACAGCGGTGCGCAGCTCTCGCGCGACGGGTCGACGTTCGTCTACACGATGTCGGACGGCGATCGTCCGGCGGAGCTGCACGCCGCCGACCTGCGGTTCGCCGAGATCCGGCGCCTCAGCGATCTGAACCCGTGGATCGCGTCGAAGGCGCTGCCGCGGTCCGAGCTGATTGCCTATCGCGACGTCGACGGAAAGCAGTTGTATGGCGTGCTTCGCTACCCGGTTGGCTACGTCAAGGGACGCACGTATCCGACCGTCTTCGAGATCTACGAGACGTTCTTCGACAACGGATTCAACGCCCGCGCCGCGTTCCTGGCGAACCAGGGCTACGCGGTGTTCCATCCGTCGGTGAACCTGGTGGTCGGCCGGCCGGGCGAAGCGTGGGTCAAGGGCGTCACGTCGGCGGCAAACCGGCTCATCGATCTCGGCATTGCCGATTCCGACCGGCTGGGTGTGCACGGCACGAGCTACGGCGGCTACGCGACGGCGCTGCTGATCACGCAGACCGAGCGATTCAAGGCGGCGATCAACATCTCCGGCAAGGTCAACATGATCAGCTTCTACACCGACAGTCCCCGGCTCGGCGTGCGGAACACGCATGCACCAGAGAAGAGCCAGGACCGCATCGGCGGCACGCTGTGGGACTATCCGGAGCGGTACCTCGAGCACTCCGCCGTCCTGCGCGCCGATCGGATCAAGACGCCGCTGCTCAACATCACGGGCGATCAGGATCCGAACGTGCCGGCGAGCCAGTCGCGCGAGATGTACTACGCGATGCGGCGGCTCGGGAAAGAGGTCGAGTGGGTGCGCTACGTCAACGGCGGTCATCGTCCGCCGAACAGCGTCGCGGAGAGCGTGGACTTCGAGAATCGCATTCTCGCGTGGTACGACAAGTATCTGAAGAAGGATGCGAAGAAGAAGGAGACGAGCTCTATTCAGTGAGCGGGCGATCAGGCGGCGGAGTATGTCGGCCCACCGCCTGGGAGCGCTCACCTAACGGGCTTCATCAAAATGAGCGACACAGGCTGCCGCATGGCGTCAGGTTCGGACGACGGACGCCGTGCCGCGGCCGATGGAGGCACGTAGCACGTAGCACGTAGCACGTGACAAGTACGTCGCACGTCGCACGTGAGTTTAGGCGCTGAGACGATCGACGATCGTCCGCCAGGTGTGCGCTTCCTGTGAATGGTCGGAAGCGAGAGCGGCGCCGCAGACGACTCCTCCACCGTCTGCGGCGTACGACCATACGGGCTGCACCTCGAGGTTCAGCCCGATGCCCGTGACTTCGACAGCGAACCGCGCGGGCACGGCGCTCGCCATCGGCATCTCCAGACGCAGCCCGCCGTAGCAGACGTCCACGACCGCCGCCGGTGCGCCCGCCGCGGTGACGCGGAACCCGCCCACCACGCGCTTCCTCGGCCAGCGGCGCTGGCGATGGACGCCGGACAGGCACCGTGCGACGACCTCCATCAGCTCCTCGAACTGAATCGGCTTCTTGAGGAACTCGGCGCGGTATCGCCTCGCCTCGAGTTCCATCAGGTCGTCGTTGTAGCCGGTCATGATGATTACGCCCATCTCGGGCGAATCGGTGCGCACGTTGCGAACGAGGTGAAGGCCGTTGTAGCTGCGGAGGCGGACGTCGGTCAGCAGCAGATCGTAGGTGCCGGCGGAAAGCAGCGTCTTGGCGTCGTCGTAGCTCGCGGCGGCGGTGACCTCGTGGTCCGCCGTCCTGAGCATCTCGACGATGCCGGAAAGAGCATTTTCGTCGTCATCGATGACGAGGATGCGATATGGGAGTTTCATGCCGGACGCCCGTCTGACCCGAATATTTCGGGGATGAGCCGCAAGGTCGATGCCGGATCGCCGATCGCGGAAAACCCGTGTAAATACAGGTATTTCCGCCACGACAGGCGGCCGGAGCCATGCGAATTCGTAAGCTCAGCGAAAAGACTGCAAGTGCCGGCTTAGTGAACGACGGGGCTGGCCGGACGGGCGGCGGCCAGCACCTGGCCGATCAGCCGATCCAGGCGGGCCTGCTCGATGGCGAACGGGCCGGCGACCGCCGCGCCGCTGGGGATTTCGAGCGCGATGACCACCCCGCCCGGCGTCGGCTCGACGATCCAGCTGAAGCCGCGGAGGGCGACATACCTGAGGGTGGCGCCGGGATTCTTCGCGCGGTCGATCGCGAGGAGCATCTCCTTGAGGACCGCTTCGACGTCCATCTCGGTCCAGTCGGCAGGACGGTTCTCGTGCTGAATGGTTTCGGTGATCGCGTAATTCCGCTCGCGCAGGACGATCTCGATGTCGAACGTCATTGCATTACCGATCCTGCCACCCGGGGGTCCGCTTCTGGAGAAACGCGGCGATGCCTTCGCGCGCGTCGTACGTGTGCATCAGTTCCTGCAAGTATAACCGTTCGGCGTCTGGCAGCAGCGCGCGGACCTGCGATCGCAGCGGCGCCCGCGCCGCCGCCGCCGCGTGGCGCAGCGCCACGGCCGACTTCGCGGCAAGATGCGAATCGAACCATCGATCGACGGCCGCCGCGAGATCGCGCGCGTCCGCCAGCACCTGGACGAGGCCCGCGGATTGCCATGCCTCGGCAGCGCTGCTCTCGCCGGTCAGAATGGCCGGCATCGATCGCGCCGTGCCGATGCGAAGCGGCAGCAGCACGGATCCAGCGGGCGGGAACACGCCAAGCTTGATCTCAGGCAAGCCGAAGGTCGCGTCCCGCGAGCAGAAGATCAGGTCGCACGCCAGCGCCAGCTCGAAGCCGCCGCCCAGGCACCGGCCGCGGACGACGGCCGCGGTCACGGCGGGAACATCGAGCAGGTCCTCGACGAGCGCGTGCATCTCTGGAAGCACGGCGGCAATCTGCTCCGGCACGTGCTCCGGAATGCTGGCGCCGAAGCTGAAATCGCCGCCCTCCCCTTCGAGCGTCAGCAGCTTGAGGTGCGGATTCTGCGCGGCGCTTTCCAGTCCCGCGCGCAGCGCGCGTACCATTTCGTCGGTGATGATGTTGCCCTTGGGATGGGACAGCGTGAACGCCGCGCGGCTGCGATCGCCGTTGAAGCTGACGGTTACAGGCATCGCACGCTAATCGCCCTGCAGCTGACGCGCCAGCGCGTCCGGCGAGACGACCGGCTCTCTGCAGGTGAAGTTGCGGCAGACGTACGCGGTTGCCCGGCCGTCACGCTGCGCCATCGCGCGCGCGAATGGCAACAGCCTGGCGATTCCTTCCTGCGCCTGACCGGGAACGAGCGGGACGGTCACCATGAACGGCCTGTAGTGCCGCGCCGCTTCCATGCGCAGCGCGGCGGTATCCGCGGCATCGGGCGCCCCGGCGATCACGACCTGCGCGTGTTCGGCGTGCCACGCGGTGAGTGCGGCCAGCATCATCGGCACCACTCGCGCGGCCGCGCCGATCCGTTCGCCGTAACGTGCCAGCGTCCGCTCGGCACGATCGATCGCGACGTCGGCGCCGAGATGATTCATCGTGATGATGTTCAGGACCGAGACCGAGCTGGGCGCCGGCTCCGCGCCGTCGTAGTCCTCTTTCAGCCGCAGCAGCACCGTGGGATCTTCTCCGGTGGTGCTGAACCAGCCGCCCTGCCGATCATCCCAGAACAGCTCGTCCTGCCGGCGCTGGAGCTGGACCGCCCACTCGAGCCACTCCGCATTGCCATCGGCCTGGAACAGCTCGAGCAGGCCGAAGATCAGGTAAGCGTAGTCCTCGGCGTAGGCGTCGATCGCGGCATCACCATCACGATAGCGGCGCAGCAGACGCGACTTGTCCGTCCGCCACAAGTGCGCCTTGATGAAGCCGGCCGCCTGTTGCGCGGCGCTGACGTAGCGCCCGGCCGACGGCCGTCCGGCCAGCACGCGTCCCGCGCGCGCGAAGGCGGCGATCATCAGTCCGTTCCACGCGGTCAGGATCTTGTCGTCGAGATGCGGTCTCGGGCGCTCGGCACGCGCGGCAGCGAGCCTCTCGCGGATCCGTCCCAGCGCCGCCATCACATCTTCGGGTGACGATCCGCTTCGCGCCGAAATGTCTTCGATCGACTGGGCGACGTAGAGGAGGTTCTTCCCGCGGAACTCGCCCTGCGGATCCTGCGGCGCGTTCCCGTCGGGCTCGATCCCGAATCGCCGGCGCGCAACCTCGGCGTCGTCACCGAGCATCCGCTGAATCTCCTCCTCCGACCAGACGTAGAACGCCCCTTCGGTCTTGTGCGCGTCCGGGTCGCCGGCGTGCTCGGGCGGAATGCTGTCGGCATCCTCGGCCGAGTAGAAGCCGCCCGACGGATCGGTCAGATCGCGCATGACGTAGTGCAGCGTGTCCTCGGCGACCGTCGCGTAAAAATCCTCGCCGGTGGCCTGCGCGGCCTCGAGATACGCCAGCACGAGCTGCGCCTGGTCGTAGAGCATTTTCTCGAAGTGCGGCACGCGCCACTCGGCATCCACGGAATAGCGATGGAAGCCGCCGCCGATGTGATCGCGCATCCCGCCGAGCGCCATCGCTCGAAGCGTGTCTGTGACCATGAGCAGGGGGGCCTGCGCGCTGACGCCCGACGCCGCCCGCCGTGCGTGCTCGCGAAGCAGGAACAGCAGTTCCGACGGGCGCGGGAACTTCGGCGCATCGCCAAAGCCGCCGTGGCGGCGGTCGAACGCCATCTGAAACTGTTCGACGCCGATGTCCAAGGCGTCGACGCCGGCGATGGCCGAGTCCGCGCGCGGCGCCGCGCCGGTGTTCGTCACCAGCTGGAGGCGCTCGAGCAGCTCGCCGGCCGCCTGCTCGACGCGCGGCCGATCGTCTTTCCAGACCCGCGCCAGCTCGGACAGCAGATCGGAAAAGCCCGGGCGTCCCCAGCGCGACGACGGAGGAAAGTACGTGCCGCCGAAAAACGGCTTCAGCTCCGGCGTCAGGAACACGCTCATCGGCCACCCGCCCGAGCCGGTGGTCGCCTGCACGAACGACATGTAGACGCGATCGACGTCGGGCCGCTCCTCGCGATCCACCTTGATCGACACGAAATCGCGGTTGAGCGCGTCGGCGATGGGGGCGCTCTCGAACGATTCGTGCTCCATGACGTGGCACCAGTGGCACGTCGAGTAGCCGATCGACAGGAATATCGGCTTGTCTTCGGCGCGGGCGCGTTCGAAGGCGTCCCCGCCCCACGGATACCAGTCCACCGGATTCGATGCGTGCTGGAGGAGATACGGGCTGCGCTCCTGCGCGAGACGGTTCATCCGGCTATCCACCCGTCATGAACGCCATGCGCAGGCGATCCTCGTCGTTCGGCCAGACGAAGACCTGGTCGGGCGCCAGCCATTGCCCCGTGCCGGCCTCGCTCGCGGAGACGAACACGATGGCCGTCGCTGCCTCGCCCGGATCGCGGCGCGCAATCGCATTCGCCAGCGTCTCCAGATCGTCGTCGCCCGGCACGTGCCAGAAGACGATGCGATCGGGCGACAGCTGGGAAATCGCCCGCGGCGTCACGCCGGTCGCCTCGAGCGTGGCGAATGTCGTACTGCCGCGCTCGAGGATGTCGCGCAAATCGTCGGGCACGCGCGCGGAGCTGACGAGAACGGTTTTCACGTCGCCTCATGGTACTTCACTCGTGCGCTCCCGGGGCGCCGGGCACCCTTCGGTTAGAATCCTGTTGCAATGACGCCTCTCGCGGTCGAAACACACGGGCTGACCCGCACGTTCGGAACATTCCAGGCTGTCGCCGGCATCGATCTCGCGGTTCCCGCCGGGAGCTTCTATGGCTTTCTCGGTCCGAACGGCGCCGGAAAGTCGACGACGATCAAGTGCCTGACCGGATTGCTCAAGCCGACGGCCGGGACCATGCGGATTCTCGCCACGGATCCGATCGCCGATCCGATCGCCGTGAAACGGCGCATCGGCGTCGTGCCGGAGGACCTTGCGCTCTTCGATCGGCTCACCGCGGCGGAGACGCTGAACTTCGTGGCGCAGGTTCACGGCATCGATCGATCGACCGCGGCGAGCCGCGCCGGCGATCTGCTGCAACTGATGGAGCTGAAGGATGCGGCCGGGACGCTGGTGACAGATTTCTCCCACGGCATGCGCAAGAAGCTCTCGCTGGCCGCCGCGCTGCTGCCGGCGCCACGGCTGCTGTTTCTCGACGAGCCGTTCGAGGGCATCGATGCGATCGCGTCGCGGCAGATCAAGGATCTGCTGCTCTCGTTCGTCGAACGCGGCGGCACGGTGTTTCTGACCTCCCACATCCTCGAGATCGTCGAGCGCATCTCGACGCACATTGGCGTCATCGCCAAAGGGCGTCTCGTCGCGCAGGGGCCGATCGAGGAGCTTCGGGCCGGCGCCGCGGGCGCGCGCAGCCTCGAAGAGCTGTTCATCAGCCTGGTCGGCGGGGACGCGCGGACGACCGCGGCCCTGGACTGGATCTGATCGCCGTGCTGAGAATCCTGCGCGCGTTCGCCTGGATGCGCTGGCGCGTGCTCATGAACTCGTTCGAGCGGACCGGCAGCCGGGACACGATGGAACGGCTGTCGCTTGCCGTCGAGCAGATCCTGCCGTTCCTCGCCGTGGCGCTGGTCGTCCCGGCCGCGCTGGGGCTGGCAGGACTGGCCGGCTACACCGGCGTCAGACTCGCCTCCTCCCAGGAGCTGCCAGTCACGTTCTCGGTGCTGCGATACCTGCTGCTGCTCAGCGTCGCGCTCACCATCCTGGGACCGATCCTGCTGCCCGCAAGCGAACGCACGAACGCCGTCCGGCTCCTGTTGCTGCCGATTCCGCGGCGCGCGCTCTACGTCGCGCAGTCAGCGAGCGCACTGTCGGATCCGTGGATCCTGCTTGCCGTGCCGGTCGTGCTGTCCCTGCCCGTCGGCCTCGCCATCGGCGGCGCATCGGTGGCCGCGCTCGTCGCTCTCGTCGCCGGCCTCCTGTTCGTCCTCGCGCTGATCGGCGTCTCGTCGCTGATGACGACGGTCATCTATCTCCTGGTGCGGGATCGCCGTCGCGGAGAGCTGCTCGCGCTTCTCTTCATCGTCGTGCTGCCGATGCTCGGGATGCTGCCGGGCGTGATGCACGGCCAGGAGCGGCGCACCGCACGGACGGAATCTCGCGAGCCGGCGCAGGAGCGGATGCCGGACTGGGTGCGCAGCGCCGGCGCCCGCGCCTTTGCGCTCGCACCTTCCGAACTCTATCGAGCGTCGGTCCTCGAAGGGAGAGGAAGCACCGGCCGTTCCGTACGACCGGTCGCTGGCCTGATCGTCATGGGCTTGGCATTGCATGGGGTCGGGCTGCTGGCGTTCGGACGTGTGCTCGATGCGCCCGGCGCGACGAGCTCCCGGCGATCGACGCGCGGCGGAACCAGCCGGACGATTGCCCTTCCAGGCGTGTCGCCAGGCGTGTCGGCGGTGGCGACGGCGCAGGTCCGGCTCGGTGTCAGGACGCCGCGGGGGCGTTCGATCCTGCTCTCGCCGATCGTGGCATTCGGCGTGTTCGCGCTGCTCATGCGGCGCGGCGGCGGCGAGATGGAGTTCGGTTTCGTCGATCTCCACGGCGGAATCGCGTTGGCGGTCTTCGCCACCGCGATCTGCCTGCTGTCGATCCTGCCCTTCGCGATGAATCAATTCGCCATCGATCGGTCGGGGCTGACGCTGGAGCTGCTCGCGCCGCTGACCGGCCTCGACATCCTGATCGGGAAGGCGATCGCCAATGGCCTGATCGTCGCCGCGCCCGCGGCCGTCTGCCTGACGCTGGCCTACGCCTTGTTCCCGTCGGGCTCGCCGGCGCTGTGGCTGTGCATCCCGCTCGGCGGCCTCGCGGCGTACGCGCTCGCGGCGCCAGGGGCCGCGGCACTGTCCGCCGTATTTCCCCGGACGGTGGACCTCAACAGCATCGGCTCCGGCAGCAACGCTCACGGCCTCGCCGCCGTGTTCGGCATGGCCGTGTTTCTGATGAGCGCCGCGCCGCCGGCCCTGCTCGCGCTCTTCGCCGTCGCCGTCCTGAACCGGCCCGCCGTTGCTCCCATCCTGTTGCTGGTGTGGTGCGCCATCGCGCTGGTGATCTCGCGGCTGCTCTTTATCCTGGTGGAACGGCTGTTCGAGCGCCGGCGGGAAAACCTGGGGTTAGTGGCCTGAGGACAACTCCCAACTCCCAAACAGGCCAACTCCCAATTTGCCTCCTGGGCTCGTGGTTTCTGCGACCTGGGAGCTGGAACTTGGGAGTTGGCTTTTTGGGAGTTGGGAACTGGAAGCTTTTTTGGGAGTTGGCCTTTTTGGGAGTTGGGAGTTAGAGAGAGAGCCTCCGCTCCGCCCACCACCAGGTGACCAGCGCCGACACGAACAGTCCGGCGGACGCGACGTAGGTGGCCAGACTTGGGACGGCCTTCGTGACCGCCTCGCCTGACACGGCGGCGAACATCCGCCAGGCCGCGGCGGCGCCGGCGAGCATCGCCTCGACGTTGAACAGCGCCGCGATCCCGCCCGCCACCAGCAGCACCGCGAAGACAATCGCCGCGTTGAACAGCCGGTCGACCTTCTGCTCGGATTGCCAGCGCTCGCGCCGGATGCGGAGAAGAACGGTGTTGGAAAAACGTGCGGGGGCCGCGGGTGCCTCGCGCGACGAGAGCGCCGACTCGATCCGGCGCGCGGTGGCGAGCGCCGAGGCGCAGCGCGGGCAGCTCTCGAAGTGCGCCCGCGCGTTCGCGGCCACTTCCAGCTCGCCCGCCGCAATCGGCTCGACGAGCGGCAGCACGTCGTCGCAAGTCAGATGGTCAGTCATCCTTCGAGCAGTTCGCGCAGGCGGCGCTTCGCGCGATGCAAATGCGTTTTTACCGTGCCGAGCGGAATATCGAGCGCTTCCGCCAGCGCTTCGTACTGCACACCCTTGAGATAGTGCGCCGCGATCAGCATCCGGTAATTGTCCGGCAGCTGAGCGATCGCCTTCTCGAGCCTGTCGCGCAGCTCCAGCTCGCCGAAGGCGGTGTCGGTCGTTCCGGGCTCATACCGGCGTCCGGTCTCGTCGTCCCGCTCCAGTGACACGTCCGGTGCGCGGCGGCCGCGCGCCTGGCTGCACACATTCTGGACGATGCGAAAGATCCAGGTCGAGAGCTTCGCATCGCCACGAAAATACGGCAGGCCGCGATGGATCTTGAGGAACACCTCCTGCGCGAGATCGTCTACCTGGGTCCGGTCGGACACCAGTCGATAGACGACGCCATACACGAGGTCCTTGTAGCGATCGACGAGCTCGCCAAACGCGGTGTCGTCGCCCGTCCGGCAGCGCTCGATCAGAGCGCGTTCGTCGAAATCGCTCATCCGGCCGCAATCAGGAGATTAGAGTCGCGATCGTGCCGTTTTGTTTCATGGGGGCGGCTGAAACAATCGGTCCGGGCGCCGAGTCTAATGCATCCGAACGCTTCCGGCTGACTGCCGGAGCCGCAGCATCAGGAGGGCCGTTGCACCCCGAATAATCCATCTTGCTCGGAATCACCATACTGATCCTCGCCGGAGTGGCGGTGCTCTGGATGGCGATGGCGAACCGCCGGCGGATTCGCGAAATGGAACACCGCGAGAGGCTTGCGATGATCGACCGCGGTCTCGTCCCCCCGCCCGAGGTGGATCCTGTCCGCTTCGAACAGTATTCGGGGCTGACGCGCGCCGAATCGCCGGCGGCGGTGCGGAACCGCAGCGCCGGGGTGATCCTGATGGGTTTCGGACTGGCGATGGTCATCCTGCTCGCGTTCGCGGCTGATTCGCCGGAAGTCGGCTTCGGCATCGGCGGCGCGTTCGCGCTGCTGGGCGCGGCATTCTTCGTCAACGGGGCGCTTCTCTCAAAGTCTGCTCCGCCTCCGCTGCCCGACTGGCGGAGCCGTCCGACCTCGAAAACAAACGGTCCGGCTGAGCCACCGCCGAATTCCATGCCTTAGGGATGAGATCGAACTCGGCGCTCGGCGCTCGGCGCAGGGCGGCGCAAGCTCAGCGCTAAAGGTGTGGCGCGAGCTACATACGAGCGTTGGCTGTGTGAGGGGCTACCCACCGGCGTGAAGCCAAAGTACCAACCACACGTGAAATCGCCAATAAATACCTCCAAAATGCTGGCACCGGGGTTGCTCTATAGAAAGGCGTCGGGAACGGCTCGGCTTAGCGAAAAATTCCCGGCCCGCCGCTTCGGCATTCCAGCTGGAGCAACCGCCACACCTGCTTATCCTGCCTACAGGCTGCAGGGAGCGTCTTCGGACCTCCCTGCCTTGTCATGTACGCGAGCCCTGGGCGCTGACTTTGCACCGCTTAGGTCGTGATGCCGCGAAGCACTTCCGTCTGGCTCGAAACGGCCTACCCGGGGAAATACTCCGCGCTGAAGAAGAATGCGCGCGCGGACGTCTGCGTGATCGGTGCGGGCATCGCCGGGCTATCGACCGCGTATCTGCTCGCACGCGAGGGACACTCGGTGATCGTGATCGACGACGGGCGTCCCGGGTGCGGTGAGACCGGCGTCACGACAGCGCACCTGTCGAACGCGATCGACGATGGGTACGTCGAGATCACGCGTCTCCACGGAGTGGAGGGCGCGACTCAGGCGTGCGCCAGTCATCGTGCGGCGATCGAGCGCATCGAGGCGATGTGCCACCTGGAGAAGATGGACTGCGATTTCCGGCGCGTCGACGGCTACCTCTTTCTTGCGCCGGAACACGACGCGAAAGTCCTGGATCAAGAGTACGAAGCGGCGCGGGCAGCCGGCGCCCCGGTCGAAAAGCTCGCGCGTGCGGACGTGTCCGGATTCGAAAGCGGTCCGTGTCTTCGCTTCCCGCGTCAGGGCCAATTCCACCCGCTGCGTTACCTGAAGGGACTCGCGGAAGGGTTCGTCCGTCTCGGGGGACGCATCTACAGCGAAACCAAAGCGGTCGGCGTGACCGGCGGCCTGCGCGCGTCGGTGCAGCTCGAGAACGGCTTCACGGTGGCGGCCGGATCCATCGTGGTCGCGACCAACGCGCCGTTCAACGACCGGTTTGCTATCCACACGAAGCAGGCGCCGTATCACACCTACGTCGTCGCGGCGCGCGTGCCGACCGACGCGATCACGCCGGCGCTCTACTGGGATACCGCCGATCCTTACCACTACGTCCGTCTGCAGCGCGTCACCAACGACCAGTTGAACGGCGACAACGCCGATCCCGTCGATCTCCTGATCGTCGGCGGGGAGGACCACAAGGCCGGCCAGGCGTCCGATGCGGAGGAGCGCTTCGAGCGGCTCGAAACGTGGATGCGGGCGCGCTTCCCGGCCGCCGGCGAGATCGAATTCCGCTGGTCGGGGCAGGTGATGGAGACGCAGGATGGCCTCGCATACATCGGGCGCAACCCGATGGACGCCGACAACGTCTACGTGGTGACCGGCGATTCGGGGATGGGCCTGACGCACGGCACCATCGCCGGAATCCTGCTGACCGATCTGATTTCGGGCCGAAGCAACGAGTGGGCGGATCTCTACGATCCGTCGCGAGTTCGCACCGGCGCAGCCACGGAGTTCCTCAAGGAGAACCTCAACGTGGCGGCGCAGTACGCGTCGTGGGTCACTCCGGGCGAGGTGGAGTCCATCGATCAGATCGCCCCGAACGCCGGCGCCGTCATCCGTGAGGGAGTGCTGAAGGTCGCCGTGTTCCGCGACGAAGCCGGCGTGCTGCACAAACGATCTGCCGTCTGCACCCATCTCGGCTGCATCGTCGCCTGGAACCCCGCCGCCTCGACGTGGGATTGTCCGTGCCACGGCTCGCGGTTCGACCCCTACGGAAAGGTGTTGAACGGGCCGGCGTCGCAGGATCTGATGGAAGTAAGAGAGTACGAAGTAAGAAGTAAGAAGGCCGTTGTGCTTTTGGGAGTTGGGAGTTGGCCTTTTTGGGAGTTGGGAGTTGACCTCACACCCTCGGCGCAGGCGCGGCCGGAATCTCCTCGGGCCGATGGCGGCGAAGCCGCGCATACGCCGCGGTCACCTCGGCTCCAAACAGCAGGATGACCGCCGACGTGTAGACCCAGATCAGAAACACCACGACGGCCGCAATCGATCCGTGGACGCTGAAACGAGAGAGGTCGCGGACGTAGAACGAGAACCCGAGCAGCGCGCCGCGCCAGAGCAGCCCTGTCAGCACCGCGCCGACCCAGACGTCCTTGAATCGCACGCGTGCGTTCGGCACGAAGTAGAACACCAGTCCCACGACGAGAATGAACGTCAGGGTACTCGCCCAGCGGGACGGGAGACTTTGCAGCACGTCGAGCGCCGGCGCCCGGGCAAGCACACCCGCGAACCAGCTCGCCCCGACGACGCTGGTGGCCGTGATGAGGACGAGGGCAATCAGCAGGAGAAGGCCGGCGGCCACGAGCATTACGAAGGAGATCAGCTTGTGCTTCAGGTAGCTCGGCTGCTTCTCCACGCCCCAGGCGTGGTTGATCGCGGACGTGACCGCGCCGAAGACGCCCATCGCCGCCCAGATCATCAGGAGGCTGCCGGAAATCCCCAGCTTGAGCGGCGCCTCCTGCATGATTTTCAGCTGATCGGTCACGAAGTTGAACTGCCCCGGGAAATAGCGCAGCACGAAGTCGAAGACCGCCTTGCGGTCCGCCTCGTTGTTCGTGACGCTCGCAACGATCGAGAGGGCCAGCAGCAGGAAGGGGAACAGGGAGAGGAGTGCGTAGTACGCGATCGACGCTGCAAACGTGAGGTCGTCGCTGTTGTAAAAGCCGAGCGCGCCTCGCCAGATCGCGAGGGCGGTGAGCCGGATTTCCGCACGGGCTCGTGTCAACGCGCGGCGCAGCATGCTGGCGCCCCGCGCGGCCTGCACCGTCACGCCGTCATCATATCGCTTTGCCCGCCGGAGCCTTGGCGACGGCGGGGCGCCGCTCGCTCTCCGCCCAGGCGCGGCCGACTTCGGCGCTCAACCATCCCGGCAGCGAGCTGGTGAGCATCGTCGCCGCCAGCCCGATGGCCATGCGGCGGAGCCGCGGCGTCCGCGCGACGTAATACGCCGCGCCCAGGGCCGCCACCACGAGGATCCCATCAGCAAGTCTCCGCGCAGTCGTCTCGGTCATGGATGCTGATTGCGAATAGTGAGTAGTGAATAGTGATTTGTGAATTGTGATTGCTGAAGTTCGAATGCTGAATGCTGAATCAATCCAGCATTCAGCACTCAGCATTCAGCATTCGTTACAGCCGGTTGGTCGATCCGGGGGTCGAATAGCTCGGGTTCGGCGACGTAGCCGGGCCGGTTCCGGTCGCGGACGACGGCATGTTGCTGACGTTGGTGCCGCGCGCGCGGTCGTATGCCTCACGTCCCTTGTCGACGATCTGGCCCACGCGCTCGGACGCCTGTTGATAGGTGTCGTTCGCCGTGTTGCGCAGACGGCCGGCCTGCTCCGTGAGCTGATTCCGCAGATCGGCTCCCGCCTTCGGAGCGAACAGCATGCCGAGCCCCGCGCCGAGCACGGTCCCCGCGAGCAGCCCCATGAGGAACGATCCGCCGGTATCTTCTTTTTCGATTCTGTCGTATTCGTAGGCCATGCACCCTCCTGTTGTGGTGATCCCGTTCTAGCGTTAAACGCGTCCAGCCGCCGTCTCGCGGCCGGGTTCGGTTCCAAACAGCGACATGATCACGGCGCGAACGCCCCTGACCACGCCCGCCGCAGTTGCCACTTTGTCGCGCACCGTGCCGCGGACGCGTTCCGCGGTTTCGTCGACGCGATCGATCGTCGTGTGAATCGCGTTGTCGACCCGCTGGGTTTCGTGGCTCACCCGCGCGGTGATCGCGTGCACGTCGCCCAGGATTCCTTCGACCTTGTCGCGCAGCGGCGCGATCTGACGCATCTCGAGCTCCGAGATCGTCTGCATCACCCGCCGGTAAACGATGAATCCGCCGATCGCCACGCCAATCAGCACCAGCGCTTCGAGCACGCTGACCGCGGCCATGATCCAAAGTGGTGTGATAGCACCCTCCATCGGTCCCCCCTTTTTACGCCGACCAGCGCCCTCCCGACGCAGCGCCGCCGGTCATTTCACTCAGCGAACGCCATCCTTCGTTCGCCGCCGTACGGGCCTTCTCGACCGTCCCGCGGACGCGGGTGATCTCGCCCAGAAAGTCGTCCAGCTTCGGCTCGATCTGATCGCGCACGCGACGGCCGTTCTCCGTGAGATACAGCCAGCCCCACACGCCGCCCATCACTGCGCCTGCAAAGGTCGCCGCCAGCACTCTCGAGCGCTCGTCCACATCCGCCTCCTTGATCGCGCAAGCCCGTATCGATGGGCCCGACGCAATTAACCATCAAACGCCGTGCCACTTCCGGGAAAAGCGACAGTTAGCGGCTAAAGTGCCGAAATCGGGACAAAGACCGCCAGTCCGACGCCATCCCAGGTGTCACCCGAAGGGCTGCCCTCTGCCATATTTCCCAACGGCATGATGGCGATCAGGTTCGGATCCACTTCGAACCGGGTCACCAGATAGTCGCGCACCAGTACAGCCCGCCTCCGACTCCGAAGAAACCGCTCATCCCCCGTCAGGCCGGGTGTGTACCCTTCCACCACAAAGGGGCTCTTCGGGTATTTGACAAACATCGACATCGCCGAGTTCAGCCGCGCCTTGCCGCCCTCGCTCAGCCGTTCTTCGCCATCGGCGTCCCGCTCGAACAGCACGTCGGCTCGCAACCAGATCCGCAGGGTCTTTCGGTCGGGAGATTCGAGCGCGCCGCGCCGGTATTCCTCCGGGCTGATGTCATCGAGATCGAAGTATCCCCGGCGGTTGAAGTACCCCCTGAATAGGAAATTACGTTTGAGCGCCTCGGTATTCTCCGCAAGATCCGACATGACGTCGCGCGCGGCCGTCAGCGTCTGCCGCAGGTCGCCCGTCAGACCCTGGACGGGTCCGTCCTTTCCCCTCAAGTCCGCGATGGCCGCCCTGGCTTCGTCGGTCGCCGCGCGCACGTTGGCCATCGCCTTCTCGGCGTCCGCGGCGATCGATTTGGCTCGCTGATACAGCGCGTCATCGTTCAGCAGCTGGCCGACCGTCCCGCGACCCGCCTTGACGTTTGCGACGATCACCTGAAGATCGGCAGCGACCTTCTCGCCCGATGCGACAATGGCCCTGGCGTCACGGCCCACATCGTCGATGAGCAGCTTCGCGGTGTCGGCCGTCGCCGCGATCGACCTCAGCGCGCCGTCGAGCCCTCCCTTGACGTCAACAATCGCGTTGTTCACGGCGTCGATCGTCTCGCTCATCTTGTCCATCAAGTCGGCGATGTCGAAGGGCTCGCGGCTCTGGATCGTTCCCTCGGCGGTGACGACAGGCGCCTGCTCCGTGCCCGGCTCGATCTGAACGAACTTGTTGCCGACCAGTCCGTCGTTCTGAATCGACGCGACCGAATCGACCCTGACGAGCGGACGGACGTCGTCGCGGAGGCGCATCCGCACCCTGAATCGGCCCGAAGGACTCGCCGGCACCTGGATCGTCTCCACTTCACCCGCCTGAAGCCCGGCGACACGCACCAGCGCGCCGTTCTCGAGCCCGGCAATCGACGCGAATTCCGCGTAGACCTTGAACGTGCCGCCAAACAGCATCCTGCGGCTGCCGATCATGAAGAGACCGACGGCAAACAACAGCACGCCTCCGATGACGAACGCGCCGACTGCCGCAACACGCCCTCTGGCCATACTCGCTCCCCGACTCAGCCCGCGTGCTCGGCGCGCATGAAGGCGCGTACCAGCTCGTTCGGGCTTGCCGCCAGTTCTTCCGGGGATCCTTCGGCCACGATTTGCCCTTCGTGAATCATCAGGAGGCGATCGCCGAGGCGCCGCGCGCTCGGAATGTTGTGGGTGACGAGGACGATGGTGGTGCCGGCGCGCTGCTTCAGATCGAGCAGCAGACCATCGATCTCGTCGGTCGTGATCGGGTCCAGCCCCGCGCTCGGCTCGTCAACGAGCAGGAGCGGCGGATCGAGCGCCATCGCGCGGGCCAGGCCGGCCCGCTTCCGCATCCCGCCCGACAGCGCGGCCGGCATCTTGTGATAGTCGCGCTCGAGGCCGACCGCTCGAAGCTTCTCCAGCACTTTCTCACGTATCTCGTCGTCGCGAAGCTTGGTGTGCCGTCGGAGCGGAAACGCCACGTTCTCGCCTACCGTGATGGAATCGAAGAGCGCCGCATTCTGAAAAAGAAACCCGATGCCCCTGCGCACGCGCGCCAGCTCCGTCCCCGTCAGCGCGCTGACCTCGTCGTCGAAGACGTAAACGCGGCCGGAATCCGGCCGCATGAGGCCGATGATGTGCCGGAGCGCCACGCTCTTGCCGGTGCCGCTGCGCCCCAGGATCCCGAAGCCGCAGCCGGAGGGAACCTCGAAGGACACGCGGTCGAGGACTTTGCGGTCGCCGAACGACTTCGATACGCGATCGACGCGAACCGCGGCCATCATGCCTCAGCACCAGGGAACAGGAAAAAGATCAGCCGCACCAGGATCACGTTCGACACGATGATCAGGATGGAGGAGAACACGACCGCACGGGTGGACGCGCGGCCGACCCCTTCTGTGCCTGATTCCGTCGTGAAACCCAGATACGACGACATCGTCGCGATGATGAAGCCGAACACCATGGTCTTCACCGTCGCCGGGACGTAATCGCTCATGTCGACCAGCGAGAACGCCCGGTTGAAGTAGTGGACGATCGACATGCCGGTCGCCGTCGATTCGGCGAGGAAACCGCCGAGCATGCCGGCGAAATTCATAATCGTGGTGAGGATCGGGACGGCGATGACGCACGCGATCACGCGGGTGACGACGAGATACCGGAAAGAATCGACCGCGGTCGCCTCGAGCGCGTCGATCTGCTCGGTGACCTTCATCGCGCCGAGCTCGGCGCCGATGCCGGCGCCAATCCGTCCGGACAACAGCAACCCGGCAGTAAGCGGCCCGGTCTCGCGGACGAGCGCCAGCGCAAGACCCGCAGGAATCATCGCTTCGGCGCCAAACCGCTCCAGCGACGCGCGCGTGTGCATCGACAGGACGACGCCGACCGCCACGCCTGAGACGCCAATCAACGGCACGGAGCGCAGGCCGACTTCGTAGAGCTGGCGAACGGTCTCGCGCAGCTCGAAGGGAGGAAGAAACACTTCGCGAGCGGCGCGTAAGGCGAAAAGCGAGACGTCGCCGACCGCGGTGAGGAGCGCGACCGCCGCGGCTCCTACGCGTTCCAGCATGCTGCGCAGGTGAGCAGCAAACAGAAGGCCAGCTATGCCGGCGCCGCGCGCCGCGCGGCGTTCTTGCTGCCGTCCTGGATATCGTGCTTCTTCATCTTGCTGTAGAGCGTCGGACGGTAGAGTCCGAGAATCTGCGCCGCCTCCTGCTTGTTCCAGTTGGTCCGCTGCAGCGTCTGCAGGATCGCCATCTTCTCGATCTCCGCCAGCGTCCGGTGCGGCGGAATCACGAACTCGGTCGTCGTCGTGCTCTCGGTCCGCAGCGACTCCGGCAGATCGCCGACGGTGATTTCCGAGCCCTTCGCCACCAGCACGCCGCGCTCGATCACGTTCTCGAGCTCGCGGACGTTGCCCGGCCAGCGATGCCGGATCAACACGTGATACGCGGCGGGCGCGATCGATTTGACGTTGCGTTGATGGCGCTGCCGGTACTTCTCCAGGAAGTGCTCGCACAGCAGCGGAATGTCTTCGGTCTTCTCACGCAGCGGCGGCACCCGGAGCGTGATCGTGTTGATGCGGAAATAGAGATCCTCGCGGAGCTTGCCGTCGCGCAGCGCGGCGTCGAGGTCGATGTTGGTCGCGCAGACCAGCCGGAAGTCGACGCGCACGATGCGATCGCTGCCAATCGGCCGGTACTCGCGCTCCTGCAGGACGCGCAGCAGCTTCGTCTGCAGGTACGAGGGCATCTCGCCGATCTCGTCGAGCAGCAGGGACCCGCCCTCCGCCATCTCGAAGAGACCTTCTTTGTCGTTCTGCGCCCCGGTGAACGCCCCCTTCTTGTAGCCGAACAGCTCGGACTCGATCAGGTCCTTGGGGATCGCCGCGCAATTGATCTTGATGAACGGACCTTTCGCGCGCTTGCTGTTGTAGTGGATGCCGTTGGCGATCAGCTCCTTGCCGGTGCCGTTCTCGCCCTGGATCAGGATGTTCGCGTCGCTGCCGGCGACGCTTTCCACGAGCTCCAGCACCTCGTGCATCTTCTTGCTCTTGCCGATGATGTTCCCGAAGCGAAACTGCCCTTCCAGCTTCTGCTTCAGCAACAGGTTCTCGCCGACCAGATCGCGGCGCTCGATGGCGCGATCGAGCATCGCCAGCAGCGTGTCGGGCTCGATTGGCTTCTCGACGAAGCTGTGCGCGCCGGCCTTCATCGCCTCGACCGCCTTCGGCACGCTGCCGTGGCCGGTGATGACGATCACCTCGGTGTCGGCGTGGGTCTGCTTGAACTTCCGCAGCAGCTCCAGGCCGTCGGCGTCCGGCAGCATCATGTCGGTGACGACGACGTCGGGCTTCCAGGTCTTGAAGATCTCCTCGCCGCGCGTGCCGATCATCGCGGTCCGGACCTCGTAGCCCTCGTGCTCGAGCAGGATCTTCAGCCACTCGATCATCGACGGCTCGTCGTCTATTGCGAGCACCCGGTTCTTCTTTTTGGTCGTCATGCGGCCTTCACCTCTGCCGTGGATGGTTGCTCATAATACAACCGTGACTGCCCGTGACTCCCTGAAATATACAGATGGCGCCGAGTGCGTCACCATGCTGACACACGTTGTCTATTAATACACAACGGCTGACCAGGCACAAGCCCATCAGTAACCGGCAACGCGTCAGCTATAATCCGGCCATGCCCGACCCCGGCAAACCGGATCCGACGCCGCAGGCTCCCACCGGAAAGCGCCCCGACCCGGGGGCGGACAAGGTCATCTGCGAGCGCTGCGGGGCGGAGATGTTCAGAATGCACGCCGTCTGGCGGTGCCCGGCGTGCCGCTACAAGACCGACTGCTGCGGCTGGTAATGGACCCGATCGAGTCCCACATCGACACGACGTCGGAGCTGTTTGTCTCCAACCAGGCGCGGATGCGCGCCCTCATCGCGGAGTTGCGGGAACGCACCGCGCTCGTCCGCCAGGGTGGCGGCCCCCGGTACCTGCAGCGTCATCGCGAGCAGGGCAAGCTGCCGGTCCGCGACCGCATCGACAAGCTGCTCGATCCCGAAACGCCCTTCCTCGAGCTGTCCCCGCTGGCGGCGTGGGATCTCTACGACAACGAAGCGCCCGCCGCGGGCATCGTCACCGGCGTCGGCCGTGTCTCGGGGCGCGAGGTCATGGTCGTCGCGAACGACGCAACCGTCAAAGGCGGCACCTACTATCCGATCACGGTGAAGAAGCACGTCCGCGCGCAGCAGATCGCGCTCGAGAACCGCCTCCCCTGCGTCTATCTGGTCGACTCCGGCGGCGCCTTCCTGCCGCTTCAGGCCGAGGTGTTCCCGGATCGCGATCATTTCGGCCGCATCTTCTTCAATCAGGCACGGATGTCGGCGGAGCGCATCCCGCAGATCGCGGTCGTCATGGGTTCCTGCACGGCCGGCGGCGCCTACGTCCCGGCGATGTCCGACGAGACGATCATCGTCAAGGGCACCGGCACGATCTTCCTCGGCGGTCCTCCGCTCGTGAAGGCGGCGACCGGCGAAGAAGTGACCGCCGAGGAGCTCGGCGGCGCGGACGTCCATACGCGGCTCTCGGGCGTCGCCGACTACTTCGCCGAAGACGACGAGCACGCGCTGCACCTCGCGCGGACGATCGTCGGCACGCTGAACACCGTCAAGCAGCTGCCCGACGTCTCCCCACCCGAGGATCCGCTCTACGACCCCGCCGAGATCTACGGCATCGTCAACGCCGATACCCGCAAGCCGTATGAAGTTCGCGAGATCATCGCCCGCATCGTCGATGGCTCGCGATTCGACGAGTTCAAGGAGCGATACGGCACGACGCTCGTCACGGGCTTCGCGCGCATTCACGGGTTCCTGACCGGCATCATCGCGAACAACGGGGTGCTCTTTTCTGAATCGGCGCTGAAGGCGACGCACTTCATCGAGCTGTGCAATTTGCGGCATATCCCGCTCGTGTTCCTGCAGAACATCACCGGGTTCATCGTCGGACGGCAATACGAGCGCGCCGGGATCGCGAAGGACGGCGCGAAGATGGTGCACGCGGTCGCGAATTCGGTGGTGCCCAAGTTCACGGTGATCGTCGGCGGATCGTTCGGCGCCGGGAATTACGGCATGTGCGGCCGCGCCTACGAGCCGCGCCTGCTGTGGATGTGGCCCAACTCGCGCATCTCGGTGATGGGCGGCGAGCAGGCGGCCGGTGTGCTGACGACGGTGAAGCGCGATCAGCTCGCGCGCGCGGGCAAGCCCTTCCCGCCGGAAGAGGAAGCAGCGATCAGAGATCCCATCCTGGAGAAGTACGAGAGCGAGGGATCACCCTACTACTCGACGGCGCGCCTGTGGGACGACGGGATCCTCGATCCGGCGGACACGCGGAAGGCGCTGGCGCTCGGCCTCTCGGCCGCGTTCAACGCGCCGATTCCCGACGCGAAGTTCGGCGTTTTCCGGATGTAGCGCATGGCGACCGTCGAAGTCACGCAGTCCGGTCCAGTAGCACACGTCGTCCTGAATCGTCCGGAGGTCCGCAACGCGTTCGACGAGGCGCTGATCGGCGAGCTGACGGCGTGGGCCGAATCGATCAGGGCTGGTGGTCCTTCCCGTGTCGCGATTCTGTCCGGCGCGGGGAAGACGTTCTGCGCCGGCGCGGATCTCACCTGGATGTCGCGAATGGTCGGCTACTCGGCCGACGAGAACGTCCGCGATGCACGGACGCTCGCCAGGATGTACCAGGCGCTGAACGATGTCCCCATCCCCCTGATCGGACGGGTGCATGGAGCGGCGCTCGGCGGCGGCGCCGGCCTGGCGGCTGTCTGCGACATCGTCGTTGCGGCCGACGATGCGTTGTTTGGATTCACTGAAGCGAAGCTCGGGATCCTGCCGGCGGTGATCTCGCCATATTCGGTTGCGAAGATCGGGCAATCCGCCGCCCGCGAGCTGTTCCTGACCGCGGCGCGCTTTACGGCCGCGCGCGCGCGCGAGATCGGACTGGTACACCGGGTGGTGGGCGCAGGCGACCTGGACGCGACGATCGAGGCGATTGTCGAAGAACTCCTGACATCCGGCCCCGAGGCGACCGCCGGCGCCAAAGCGCTGATTGCCGGGGTCGCCGGCAAGGAACCCCGGTCGGTCACCACGCTGACGGCGGAAACCATCGCGCGTCATCGCGTGTCCCCCGAGGGCCAGGAAGGGATGCGGGCGTTTCTCGAGAAGCGCAAAGCGCCGTGGGTCCCTCAGTGAGATGACGTTGCGACGCGTGCTCATCGCAAACCGCGGCGAGATTGCGGTGAGGATCATCCGGGCGTGTCGCGAGTCGCGAATCGAATCGATCGCCGTCTACTCCGACGCCGACGAGAAGTCGCTTCACGCGCGGCTGGCCGATCGCGCGATCCGCATCGGCCCGCCGGCCCCTGGCGAGAGCTACCTCTCGATTCCGCGCCTGATCGAAGCGGCTCGATCCACTCAGGCGGATGCGATTCATCCGGGCTACGGCTTCCTGTCGGAACGCGCGGAGTTCGCCCGGGCGTGCGAGGAGGCGGGCATCGTCTTCATCGGTCCACCGGCTGCGGTCATCGAGAAGATGGGCTCGAAGATCGCCGCGCGCGAGCTGATGCAGTCGGCGGGTGTGCCGGTCGTTCCCGGCCAGACGCCGGCGGACCAGACTGACGAGGGGGTCCTGGCAGCGGCGAAGGCAATCGGGTATCCGGTGCTGGTGAAGGCGTCGGCCGGCGGCGGCGGCAAGGGGATGCGCGCGCTGGCCAGCGAGGCAGGCGCACGGGAAGCGGTTCAGTCCGCCCGCCGCGAATCAGCGGCGGCGTTCGGCGACGGCACGCTCTACGTCGAGCGGCTCGTTCAGCGTCCGCGGCACGTCGAGATACAGGTTCTTGCCGACAACCACGGCCACGTGGTGCACCTGTTCGAGCGCGAGTGCTCGCTGCAGCGGCGCCATCAGAAGGTCATCGAGGAAACGCCGAGCGTGGCAATAGACGACTCCGTGCGTGCGCGCATGGGTGACGCGGCAGTGGCCGCAGCCCGCGCGTGCGGCTATCGCAATGCCGGCACGATCGAATTCCTCGTCGAAGGCAGCGGGAAGCATGCGCGCTTCTACTTCCTCGAGATGAACACGCGTCTCCAGGTGGAGCATCCGGTCACCGAGGAGGTGGTCGGCGTCGATCTCGTCAGGGCGCAACTGGCGGTTGCCGCCGGGGCGCCGCTGCCGTGGACGCAGACCGGGCTCGGCCAGCGGGGCCATGCGATCGAGTGCCGCGTGTATGCGGAAGATCCGGCCAACGGGTTCCTGCCGCAGGCGGGGCGCCTCCTGCTCTACCGCGAGCCGTCCGGACCGGGGATTCGCGTCGATTCCGGGTTCGTCGAAGGCGACACCATCGCGGTCAATTACGACCCGTTGATCGCCAAGCTGGTTGCCTCCGCGGAGACGCGGACCGCGGCGATCGAACGCGCGTCAGCCGCGCTCCGTGCGTTTCCCGTGTTGGGCATCCGTACCGAATATTGCCTTCCTGCTCCGGCTGCTGGAGGATCCGGCATTTCGGCGCGGCGACGTTCACACTGGATACATCGACGAGCATCTCGCTGCTCTGAACCGCGACGAGCCGCCAGCCCTCGAGGCCGTCGCCGCGGCGGCCCTGGCGTCACACTCACAGGCTGTCGCGATTGCGCCGGCTGCCGGTTCATCCAGGCCGGATCCGTGGAGTCAGCTCGGCGGGTGGGGGCGCTGATCGCCGTGGCCAGGACGTTGAAACTCAGACACGGCGCCAGCGAGCACGCGATCACGATCGTGGACGATCAGCACGTGCGCGTCGACGAGGTGGACATTCCCGTCCGGGCGAACGGCGACGGCAGCCTGCGGGTCGGATCGGCGGGCCGGCTCGCGTGGTCGATGGCTGCCGGAAACACGCGCTGGGTTTTTCTCGACGGCCGCGTCTACGAGTTCGAGGTGCCGGCCGGCCGCGGCCGCGCGCGCGGCGCCGGACAGCATGGATCGCTGTCGGCGCCAATGCCGGCGACGGTGCGGCGCATCAACGTCAAGGTCGGCGACCGCGTCGAGCGCGGCGATACGCTGCTGATCCTCGAAGCGATGAAGATGGAGCTGCCGGTGAAGTCCCAGTCGGCCGGGGTGATCGAAACGATCAACTGCCAGGAGGGCGAGCTCGTGCAACCCGGCGTCCCGCTGATCGAGATCGAGGAAGCGGACAAGGCCTGACGCATGGCGAGACCGTCAGCGGTGAGGATCGTCGAGGTCGGCCCGCGGGACGGGCTTCAGAACGAGCACGCCGCGATCGGCACGGCGGACAAGATCGGCTTCGTCAACCGGCTGACCGAGGCGGGCCTGGGGTCGATCGAAGTATCCGCCTTCGTCAGCCCGAAATGGGTCCCCCAGATGGCGGATGCCGCCGAAGTGTTCGCGGCGATCACGCGGCGTGCCGGCGTGCGGTATCTCTGCGCTCGTTCCCAATGCCGCCGGCCTCGACCGCGCGCAGGCGGCCGGCGTCACCGAGGTCGCGATCTTCGCCGCGGCGTCCGAGACGTTCAGCAAGCGCAACATCAACCAGACCATTGCGGAATCGCTCACGACGTATCGCGCCGTGGCCGCGAGGGCATCGCAGCTGGGGATGAAGATCCGCGCCTACGTCTCCACCGCGTTCGGTTGCCCGTTCGAAGGGGCGATCGCTCCGGCGCGCGTCGCGGAGGTGTCGGCGGCACTGATCGAGATGGGCGCCTTCGAGGTCGCCGTCAGCGACACGATCGGCATCGCGCATCCGGGTCAGGTGCCGCCGGTGGTCGGCGCCGTCGCCGGGCGCGTGCCGCTTCACCAGATCGCCCTGCACTTCCACGACACGCGCGGCACGGCCCTCGCCAACGTCCTGACTGCCCTCGATCTCGGCATCGCAACTTATGATGCGTCAGCGGGCGGCCTCGGTGGATGTCCATACGCGCCCGGCGCCACCGGGAATCTGGCGACCGAGGATCTGGTGTACATGCTCGACGGCCTGGGGATTCGCACGGGGGTCGATCTCGATGCGCTCGTAAACGCGTCACGCTTCATCGAGCCTCACGTTGGACATCTCCTCCCGTCACGGTATTACAGAGCAACGGTCGCAGATCGGCAGGGCTAAAGCCCGGCGCTACGACCACAGTCCGTAGCGCAGGCCTTCAGGCCTGCCGGCGTTGTCTCATCCAGCTTTCCAGCTTCGTGTCCGTCCAGCAGTTGATCACCCGCGCCGCGGGAATGCGCGCCAGACGCGCATGCGCGATCGCGAAGTCGGTGAACCGCAGCTCCCCGATCGCATGCGCGTCGCTGTCGAGCGCGAAGATGCATCCGGCGTCCAGCGCCTGGCTCGCCAGCTCCCAGTCGAGATCCTGCCGGTGCCAGTTGCCGTCCAGTTCGACCGCCACGCCGCGCTCCGCTGCCGCGGCGAAAACGCGCGGCCAGTCCGCCACCACTCCCGCGCGCGTGTTGTAGACGCGTCCGCGCGGGTGCCCCAGGATCGCCACCGCCGGCGCCTGGACGGCGGCGAGCATCCGCGCGGTCTGGTCCTCGGGCCGCCGCAACAGCGCGTGCGGTGACGCGACCACGAACTCGAACGCGCGCCGCTCCGCCTCGTCGAGGTCGAGCGACCCGTCCCCGCGAATGTTCGCCTCGACGCCCTTGAACACGCGGAAGCGGCCCGCGTACGACTCGTTGACCTTGTCGATCTCGCGCTGCTGGCGTATCGCCGTCTCCATCGTCATGCCTCTCGCGACAGGCAGACCGTACGAGTGGTCCGTGACGCCCATGCACGTGTGGCCCAGCTCGAGGCACGCGTCGACCATTGTCGCGACGCTCTCCGCGCCGTCGCTCCATGTCGTGTGCATCTGGAAATCGCCGCGGAAGCTCGCGCGGCTGACGACCGCGCGCGGCAGCCGCATCGCCATCGCCTGCTCCATCGCGTGCTGGCTGAGAAAATGCCCGCGCAGCAGCCGGCGCTTCTCGAGGTCGCCACGCTGCTTCGATTGCGCTGCCGCGGCTTCGACCGTCGGCGAGCGGCCCTCGGCCACGAACTCGGACAGGATGCGGACGCTGGCTGGACCGATGAACTGCACGTCGCGCAGCACACCGGACTCGACGAGTTCCTTCACCGAAGCCGGCAGCGCCGCGATCGCCTTCGCCGCGCGCTTGTAGCCAAAGCGGCTTCGCTCGGTGGGCTGCAGCGCAGCCATGTCGTAGAGAAGTCCTGCCGCGAGAATATTCGGATCGTCCGGCGCTCTACCGGAGCGCTCCCGCCGGTGTGTAGCCAACGTCACACTCCTGGATGAGGTGTCCCTTCATAGGCACACTTTCGCCGTTCTGCAAGGGATTCGCCCTCGTTTCCGAACGGCACCCGGCTTGCTCAGGTAAGCCGTGGAGGGTATGTGAAGCGCGCCTGGATCGTTCTGACGGCCGTGGTTCTCGCATCCGCATGCGCACGCGTGAAGGTTCCGGACACCGACCAGCCGAGCGAAGCGCAGCTGGCGCTTCGCGCCATGCTCGGACACACGGCGCGTCCGCCGTTCGTGACCGCCGACGCGGAAGGCGCGCGGCTGTGGAAGCTCACCCGCGCCTTTTACGAGCGCCGCGAGCACAAGTTCGCATGGATTGACGAGAAGCATCCGACCGGGCACATGGACGCGCTGATCAGCGCGTTGAAAGCCGCCGACCGCGAGGGTCTCGACCCGGAGATGTACAGTCTAAGCGCACTCGAAGCACGCCGGCAGGACGCAGCAAAGGGATTCCTCCGCAAGAAAGGATTCGACCCGAAAGAGGCGGGCCCGCTCGAGGTTTTCCTCACCTACTTGTACATGAAGTACGCGTCGGATCTCGCGGATGGGATCTCCGACCTGGCGCACGCGGACAGGACGTGGCGCATCGAACCGGAGCGGTTCGAGCCGCTCAATCACCTCGAAAAGGCCCTGGCAGAAAACCGCGTCGCCGAATCGCTGGCGGATCTCAGGCCGGACGCGCCCAGTACACCCAGCTGCGTGACGCGCTGGCTGAATACAAGAAGAAGGCCGCCGAAGGCGGCTGGCCGGCCCTCCCGCGTAACTTCCGCGCGAAGCGCGGTCAGACCGGCGATCAGGTTCGTCTCCTCGCGACGCGGCTCGTCGCGTCGGGCGATTTCAGCGGCGCCGTTCCCAACGCCGGGGCCATGAAGTACGACGATGCGATCGCCGACGGCGTCAAGCGGTTCCAGCGCCGGCACGGCCTCGAGGACGATGGGAACGCCGGACCGGCGGTCGTTGCGGCGCTGAACGTTCCAATCGAGCAACGGGTCGATCAGATCCGCCTCGCGCTCGAACGGTGGCGCTGGCTGCCGCGCAATCTCGGCGACCGCCACATTCTCGTGAACATTCCAAACTACTGGCTCGAAGTCTGGGACCACGGCAGCAATCCCGTCTCGATGCGCGTCGTCGTCGGCCGGAAAGACACGCCAACGCCGGTGTTCAACGATCGCATGACGCACATCATCTTCAGCCCGTCCTGGAACGTGCCGTCGACGATCGCACAAGGTGAGACGCTTCCTGCCTTCATGCAGGATGCCTCGTTCCTCGCGCGCAACAACATGGAAGTGCTCGACGCGTCGGGCAAGGTCGTCGACCCCGAGTCGATCGACCTCGACGATCCGACGAAGTATCGCTTCCGTCAGCGGCCCGGCAGCGGCAACTCGCTCGGCCTCGTCAAGTTCATGTTCCCGAACGAGTACAACGTCTACCTGCACGACACGCCGGCGGATTCACTGTTTGCGAGGGCGACGCGCTCGTTGAGCCACGGATGCGTAGCGGGTCGAGGACCCGACGAAGCTCGCCGAGTATCTTCTGAAGGATCAGCCCGACTGGACCAGGGACCGCATTGCCGAGGCGATGCAGGCGGGTGAGGAACGGACGGTCAAGCTCGAGGCGCCGATTCCTGTGTATCTCGGCTACTGGACCGCGTCCGCGACGCCCGAGGGTGTGCGCTTCACCGGCGATGTGTATGGGATCGACGCGCGCCAATCGAAGCTCGTCGCCGAGCGCACGATGCGTTTGAAGAAGGCGTCGTCGCAGGCGATCGCCGCGAACGTGCAGAAGTAGGGCCTGCCCTGAGCCTAGTCGAAGGGGCTACGCTTCGCGCTGGCGGTGCAGCTCGAGCGTCTCGAAGATTGCCTGCGCGAGCTGATCCGGCAGGCACGGCTTTTCGACCACGCGATCGACGCCGGCCTTGCGCGCTCGCTCCTCGTGGCTGGCGCCGCTGAACCCGCTGAGACAGACCACGGCGGCGCCGCTGGTGCCGGGATCCCGGCGCAGCCGCGCCACGAACTCGAAGCCGTCGATTCCCGGCATCGACAGATCGGTGACGACCGCGTCCGGCTTGTGCCGCCGTGCGACGGCAAGGCCTTCGTTGCCGTCCGCCGCCTGCAGGACTTCGAACGCTCCGCTCAGGAACTCCACGTACATCTCGCGTGTATCGGCATGATCCTCGACGATGAGGACGCGGGGGACACGCTGGGGTTGTGAGGCAGTCACAGGAGTGAAAGGCAAAAGCAGTTCAGAGGCGCCGGCCGCGGGCGCGCCGGCCGCGCGGGCTGGCCTCCGACTGCAGCTTGAGGAGCTCCGTAATCTGTTCGACGAGATCGTGCGGCAGACATGGCTTCGCGATGAAGCCGTCGCACCCGGCCGCGCGCGCACGATCGCCTTCGGCCGAGAGCGCGTGGGCGCTGAGGGCGACGACGATCAAGTGCGACGTCGCCGGATCGCTCTTGAGGATCCGCGTCGCCTCCCATCCGTCCAATCCTGGCAGAGACAAATCCATGAGTACCAGATCCGGACTATACCGTCTGGCCTGCTCGAGCGCCTCGTGCCCGTCCCGGGCGGTGTCGACCTGAAAGCCGGAAAACTCCAGATAATCCCGATACATCTCGCGCGCATCGTCGTAGTCTTCTACGAGCAGGATACGCGGTCTGGTATTGAAATCAGGCATTTCGTCGTCGGCCGGACCAGGCCATCGGGGAGACTGAGACAGCAGTATAGCAGGATGCGATGGGGCGCCCGCAATGTCAGGGTTTTGTCAGGAACTCGTGAGTTCGGCTCCACCAAACACACCGGCGGCCGGCGTATCCTCGGCAATGGCCCGGCGCATACGTCCGTGACTCGACTGTTCACCCGGCTTCCCCGCCTCACGCTCGTCGTCGTGCTGCTGGCGCTGACGCTCGCGGTTGCCGCGGCGCTCGCCTGGCAGGCACATCAGGCTGCCCGGTCGCATGAGGCGGTTGCGGCGAAAGTGCAGCAGGATTACGTCGACTTCGCGGGATGGCAATTCTCCAGGGCGGCGCGGCAGGAGCTGACATCGCGCCTGGACCGCTGGCTTCGGGTGATTGCGTGCTCCGTGACCGACGGCCGCCTGCCGCGACCCGATCAGCTCGACTCAGGCCCGGGGTGCAAGTGCGACGACCTGGTTCCGCGGAGCCTGTTCAGCGTCGATTTGCGTACCGGCGCCATCGAAGTGACGGGCGAGCCGCTCGGGCCCGAGACCAGCGCGTGGATTGCCGGCGTCAGGCGCGGCGAGCCGAGGATGCCGGCGACGGGTCATGGACACGTGCTCTCGGTCGGCCGCACCGACGGCCTGCCGCTGGTGATTGCGCTGACCTACGCGCGGGATCGCTACGAAACGCCGACGGGCATCGCCGGCTTTACGGCCGATCCGATGGCGCTGGCGCCGGCCTTCACCCACATCGTCGAGCACAGTCCCCTGCTGCCGCCGACGCTCGCCGGCAAGAGCAACGATCTGCTGCGCGTCGCCATCACTGCCAGGGACGGCAGCCCGATCTTCGGCGTGGAAGCGCCGGATGCGTGGATCCGGACGCAAAGCGCGTTCGACGGCACGCTCGATCATCTGCAGTATCAGATCGCGCTGAGGCCGGAACAGGCGTCGCGGCTGGTGATTGGCGGCCTTCCCCGATCGCGGGTGCCGCTGCTGCTCGGTCTGCTCGCGCTGACGGCCGGTCTCCTCGCGGTGGCGATCCAGCAGCTCCGGCGGGAGCACGAGCTGACGCGCCTGCGCGGCGACTTCGTGGCGAGCGTCTCACACGAGCTGCGGACGCCGCTCGCGCAGATTCGCCTGTTCAGCGAAACGCTGCTGCTCGGCCGGATCCGATCCGAGGCCGAAGGCCGCCGCTCGCTGGAGATCATCCAGCAGGAATCGCGGCGCCTGGCGCACCTGGTGGAGAACGTCCTGTATTTCTCGCGCGGGGAGCGTGGCGCGTCGCGGCTGTCCCTGGTTCCCACGGATCTGGCCGGGCTGGCCGCTGAACTGATCGAAGCGTTCGCGCCCCTGGCGCGTTCGGGGCGATCCACGATCGATCTGCAGGTCCGCGCCGGCGTCGTCGTTCCCGCCGACAGCGGCGCGCTTCGTCAGATCCTCCTGAACCTGCTCGACAACGCCGTCAAATACGGCGGACCGGAGCGCGTCATCACCGTGGGCATCGATCGCCGCGACGACAAGGCCGTCATCACCGTCGACGATCAGGGCACGGGCGTTCCCGCGGATGCGCGCCAGCGGATCTGGGAACCGTACTCACGGCTCGCACCGGCCGCGGCATCAGCGGTCGCCGGCACCGGCATCGGCCTTGCGGTCGTGCGCGACCTCGTAACGCAACATGGCGGGAGCGTGCGCGTCGAGGACGCGCCCGGTGGCGGCGCTCGTTTCGTTGTCGAACTGCCGGATGCGCAGCCGGCCGCGGCGCCGGGCGACGCGGCTGCCGCAGCCCACTCGCAGGTTCCCGCGTGAGCACGATCCTGATCGTCGAGGACAACGCGGATCTGGCGTACGGCCTTCGGAACAACCTGGAGATCGAGGGCTATGCCGTCGACGTGGCGGCCGATGGTCCGTCGGGCCTGGCGCAGGCGAGAACCGCGCGGCCGGATCTCGTCATCCTGGACCTGATGCTCCCGGGACTGGACGGCTATCGGGTGCTGAAGGCGTTGCGCGAAGACGGGCACGACATGCCGGTGCTGATTCTGACCGCGCACGGGCAGGAGGCCGACAAGGTTCGCGGATTCAGACTTGGCGCCGACGACTACGTCACCAAGCCGTTCGGCATCCTCGAGCTCGTCGCCCGCGTCGCGGCGCTTCTCCGTCGAGGCGGCAAACCCGAGCGCACCGCCGGTCGGCGGACACGCGACCGGTTCGGCGAAATCGAGATCGATCCGTCGACGCGCACCGTGTACAGGCGCGGCGAGGCCGTCGCGCTGACGCCGATGGAATTCGATCTGCTGGTTGCCCTCGTCGGCCGCCGCGGCGCCATCGTGTCACGGCTGGATCTCCTGCACGAAGTCTGGGGCCACTCCTCCGCCGTCCTGACGCGCACGGTGGACACGCACATCGCCGAACTGCGCCGCAAGCTCGAAGAGAATCCGGCGATGCCGCGTCACATTCTGACGGTGCGCAAGGCGGGATATCGGTTGGAAGTAAGAAGTACGAAGTAAGAAGTAAGAAGTAAAGAGGGCACGGAGGCGCTCCGATCCGTACTTCTTACTTCGTACTTCCTAATGCCTGTGCCGGACTGCATGCAACCCATCGTGATCGAACGTCACGGCAGGTACGATCTGCGCCAGCGGAGTCACGCGCACTGAGGTGGCCGCGCACGTGACGGCCAGCGCCACGATCACGACCGCCAAGGCGACGCCGGCTGCGCTTCCCTTCTCGCGCGGCAGGCGATCGGACGCCAGCAGCGCGTCGATGCGAGCCGACAACCGTGAGCCGGCGCCGGGCAGCCATCCGTAGCGGAGCCGGCGTCCACCCGACTCGGCAACGACCGCGAGCAGCTCCTGCGCGTATGCCGCTGGCCCGAGCCTCGCGCCGGCGCGCGCGTCACACGCCAGTTCCGCGGTGAGCGACAGTCGGGCGCCGACCATCCACGCGGCGGGATGCCACCACCAGATCGATCGCAGCAGCGCCGCGGCGAGCCCCGCCGCGTAGTCCAGACGTTTGACGTGCGACAGCTCGTGTACCAGCACGGCGCGTCGCCTCGAACGTTCCCAGGTTCGCCACGTCACCGGCAGCGCCACATATTGCTTCAGCAGCCCGAAGGTAACGGGCGCGGCGATATGGTCGCTCTCGAGCAAGACGGGGCGTGGCCACGCGCGGCGCGACCCCGACACCACCCGGCTGGCTCGGACCAGTGCGCGCATCGCTACCATACCGGCGATCAATCTGCACAGTCCGACGGCCGTCCCGAACATCGCAAGCCAGACCGCATATCGAAGGAGCGGCCCGCCGGTGCCGTCGAACAATGCGACGGCCGGCGATGGTTGTATGAAAACGGCGGCCGGAACCACCGCGGAGATCAGCGGCAGTATGAGCGCACCGGCGGCCACCAGCCGCCAGACACGGTGCACGCCCGCGGGCGCCTGCGCGACGAGACGCCGCGTCGCGATCTCGGCGACGAAGACCACTATCGCCAGCCTGATTGCACCGTCGAAGAGCGCCTCGGCGATCGTCCTTTCCAGAGTGGTCATTCGCCTCCTCCCGCCCGGCGGGCGCGTTCACGCTTCGCCCGCGCGACACGCTTGGTAAGCGCCTCCAGCTCCGCCGGCTTCACGACACGCTCGTCGATCAGTCCGACCAGCAGCGCTTCAACGGATCCGCCGCAGAACCGTTCGATGATCCGGCGCACCGCGCCTGCTGCCGCCTGACCCGGCGCGACCGTCGCCGCGTAGACGAACGCCCGGCCTTCCTGCGTGTGCCGCAGGTAACCCTTCTCCTCGAGCCGCCGGAGGATGGTGCGGACAGTGGCGTTCTTCTGGCCGCCGCGCAGCGCGGCGCAGATCTCGTCCGCCGTCGCGGTCCGGCGGCGCCAGACCACCCGCATCACCTCGTGTTCGAGCCCGCTGAGCGCGGCGCGTGCTGCCATAAATGTTACGCTGTGTAACTGTTCACAGTCTACGCCGGACCGCGGCGCGGAAGCAACTATTCCGCCCCCGCCCTCGTCCAATGCACTGTTACATGATGTCACAGTTCATCCGGCGGACGCTCGCGCACGAACCGGCCGCGGTCCTGCTGGCGGCCGGCACCATGGTCGTCGCGCTGGGAATCTCGACCGCCATCTTCTCCGTCGTTTGCACCACGGTGCTGCGGCCGTTGCCTTACCCGGAGCCGGGCCGGCTCGTCGTCATCAGCTCCGAGTTCCCGTCCATCCATCTGAAGAACATGGGCCTGTCGGCGCCCGAACTGTTCGAGCTGGAGGCGTTCACCCGAACGTGGGCGCGGCTCGGCGCGGTGCGGTTCGGCACCGCCACGCTCGGCGGGCCGGAGCCCCGCCGGACCAATATCGCGGCCGCAAGCGCCGGCTTGCTGGCCGCCCTCGATGTCCACCCGTCAGCGGGCAGGCTATTCACCGAGCCGGAAGATCGGCCCGGCGCGGAGCGCGTCGTCGTGCTGGCGCATGGTATCTGGCTGCGGGCGTTCGGCGCGGATCCTGGCGTCGTCGGACGAACGATCGACGTCGACGGCGAGATGCATCGGGTCGTCGGCATCATGCCGCGCGGCTTCGACTTGCTGGGCACCGGCACCGACCTGTGGATCCCGCTCAGGCTGGACCCTGCCTCTCCGGGTGGACGCGCCGATCACAACCTGCGGGTGGTGGCCAGGATCGCGCGCGGCATCACGCTGACGCAGGCGCGGAGCGATCTTGCCGCCGCGGTGACCAGCTGGATGGCGACCACCGGCGAGGTGCATTCGCCCGCTCCCAGCTTCCATCCGCTTGCCATTACGCCGCTCCAGGAAGCCGCGACCGGCGACCTCAGGCCCGCCATGTTCACGCTCCTCGGCGCCGTTGCGTCCGTGCTCCTCCTCGCTTGCGCCAACGTCTGCAACGTCCTGCTGGCGCGCGCGGAGGGCCGGCGTCATCAGCTTGCCATCCGCATCGCGCTTGGTGCGTCGAAGCGCCGTCTCGTGGTCGATCATCTGCTGGAGGGCTTGTGCATTTCCGCGGCGGGCTGCGTCGGCGGAACGGTGCTCGCATTCGGGCTCGTACGAGCGCTCGGGGCGAGCATCCCGCCGCTCGCCGGACGCGAGGAGATCGCGCTCGACCCTCTCGCTCTCCTCTTCGCGACCGCAGCAATGGGTACGTGCGCGCTCTTCTTCGGCCTGGCTCCGGCCCTGCGCATCGATATCGTCCGCGCGCAACGCTGGCTGCGGACCGACGGGCGCGGTCAGACCGCGTCCCGGGAACGCCGCCGCCTGCAGCATGCGCTCGTCACCTGCCAGGTGGCCGCCGCGCTCGTGCTGCTGTTCGGCGCCGGCCTGCTGCTTCGCAGCTTCTGGAAGCTCACAGCCGTCGACCCGGGCGTAAACACCGAGAACGTCGTCACGTTCCAGGTGTCGCTCCCAGAGCGGCGCTTCAGCGCCGATGCGCAGGTCTGGACTTTCTACGATCGATTCCTCGAGCGCCTCGCCACCATCTCCGGCGTGCGCGAAACCGCTGCGATGAGCGGGCGGCTGCCGGAACGACGGGCGAACAACACGACGTTCTTCCTCGAGGGTGTGCCGGTCGAAGGACACAAGGGACTTCCGCAGGTGGAGTACATCCAGCACGTCACGGCCGCGTACTTCTCGACGCTCCGGATCCCGTTGCTGCGTGGCAGGACGTTCGGCGCCACGGACACCGACACCGGCCAGCCCGTGACCATCGTCAACGAGACGCTGGCGCGAAAGTTCTGGCCCGGCCGCGATCCGATCGGCCAGCGGCTGCGCCCCGCGATCCCTGGCACTCCATGGTTCACCGTCGTCGGCGTCGTCGCCGACGTCAAGCATGCCGGGATTGCGGCGCCGATCGGGACTGAGGTCTACGTCGCGTACCGGCAGGCGCGCCTGATCCTTCCCTCATGGCTGCCGACCTCACTGCACGTCGTGCTGAGGGCCGACGCGAATCGCGTTCGCGCGGTTCAGCAGGAACTGCCGTCGCTCGCGCGCAGCGTCGAGGCGTCGGCCGCGCTCGCGAACGTCCGGCTCCTCGAGGATTCAATGAACCTGTCGATCGCCGGCCCACGATTTCTCGCGGGGTCGCTTGGAGCATTCGCGGCGATCGCGCTGCTGCTTGCCAGCGTCGGTATTTACGGCGTGGTCGCTTACGGGGTCAGTCAGCGCACGACGGAGTTCGGCGTCCGAACCGCGCTGGGCGCTTCCGCGGCGTCGATCGTCCGCCTGGTGCTCGCGCAGGCAGCGCTGCCGATCGCCGTCGGGGTTGCGCTTGGATTCGGTGGAGTCTTCGCCGCCGCCAGGCTCATTACCAGCTTCTTGTTCCAGACGACGCCGCTCGATCCGGCGACGATCGCCGCCGCCGTTGCCTTGCTGACGTCAATCGCGCTGGCGGCGTGCTGGATTCCCGCCCGCCGCGCCGCGTGCGTCGATCCACTGATTGCGCTGAGAGACCGTTGACCACCTGGAGGACTTCGATGCGACTGACGGCGACAGTGATGATCACCGTGATGGCTTTGGCGATGGGCGCGTCCGCCGCGCAGGAGGCGAAGCCGTCGCGCGCCGAAATGACCGAGATTGCCGGCCGGTGGATCGGCATGGTGAAAGCAAATGTAGGAGAGATGCCGATCGCGCTGGATCTGAAAGCCGGCGAGACGGAGCTCACCGGCAGCCTCGAGACCGGTCACGGCAATTGGAATGTCGTTTCCGTCCGCAGGAAGGGCGCCGACTGGATCATCGCGGCCAAGATGCCGGACGGCGTGACCGGAACGATGACGGGGCGAATCAAGGAAGGCCGGTTGACCGGCGACTGGGATTTCAAGCCCCGCGCTGTCGGCACTTTCGACCTGACCCGCCCCGCCGCAGCGAAAAAGTAATCGCTACGGGATGCGAAGAACCTGACCCGGCTTGATCTTGTCGGGATCGGTGAGCTGATCGCGGTTGGCCTCGAAGATCTTCATGTAGGCGCTGGCGTTGCCCAGCTGATCTTTGGCGATGCCGCTCAAGGTATCGCCGGATTTCACCGTGTAGGTGCGTCCGGCGGTGGCAGCAGCTCCGGCCGCGCCTGCACCGGCGCCGGCGCTCGCTCCGCCGCCGACGACCTTGATATCCGCGACGGTCTCGTTGCGCCACTCGGGAATCGTCTTGATGGCGGTCCAGATCTCGTTCGCTTCCGCCTCGGTCTTCACGGTGCCGTTCCAATGCAGCTTGCCGTCCTTTTCCTGGGCGCTGCCGTCGAACTTTCCCTTTGCTGTTTGAATCGCGTGCGCGTATTTGTCTCTCAAGCCCATGTGTAGCCTCCTTGCTGAACCGAGAAGCTGTGCAAGGCACGTTCCCGCGCGGCGCCGTTATGGTTGTGCCACCAGCGCGAGGCGATCTCCTGCCGGGCTCACGGCCAACCGCGTGATGCCGCGCAGTCCCAACGCGTCGAGATCGGCGACGACGGCAAACGCCGCGGCACCCCGGCGCCAGCCATACAGTTTGCCGCCGTGCGCGGCCAGCAGCATGCCGTCCGGCGTCCATGCGAGATCGAGCGCGGTTGCGCCTTCCATCACCGGCACCAGCGCGGTGACGCGTTTCGTCGCGGGATCGAGCTCCTTCACTGTCGCGCGCGGGGCGCCGCTGACGTCCTCGACGTGCACGAAGCTGATGCCACCCCGCGGAATCTTGAGGATCGATCGCCCGACACCACTCGCGATGACCTCGCTCTTGCCGGTCGAGACATTCGCGAGTTGAAGCGTGGCAGGATCGCGCGTGCCTGGCGCGCCGAGCACGAACAACGCGAGCGTGCCCGCATCGGCCCATGCGTGATAACCGATCTGCCGGACGTCGGGAAGGATCACCCGCGGCGCACCGCCCGCAAGCGGAAACTTCCACAATCTTTGTGTGCCGTCCGATTCGACCTGGATCACCGAAATGTGGCCGTCGCCCATATCGGTCGGCGAATACTCGCTTTCGGATGTCGAGGTCACCTGCGACAGCCTGCCCGATGCAAGGTCGTAACGATAAATGTCGCTGCCGGTTTGCGCGGCATTCGCGGGATCTGGCTTGCGATCGCCGCGGACGGAGGTAAAGAGCACGCTCTTGCCGTCGGGCGTGAACGACGGCTGGTTGTCGTACCCGGGGTTGTTCGAGATGTTCACCGGTTTGCCGAGCGTCACCGTGCCGCCGGCTGGGGCGAACGATGTGACGAAAATTTCCGGCGCGGGCTGGGGCGCCTGAACGGCGGCCGCCATCGCCAGCATCAAGAAGAACCGCTTTTGCATGCGAGGAGTATAATCGGCGCGTCATGCTGCCGCTTCTGCTCATCTGCGCGACCGCGGGGCCGGCGCCGGCCTCGCCGCCGCAGCAGCAGGCTGAAAAGGAACTGATCCTGACGATCACCTCGTCCGACCTGAAAGGCGGCGTGATCTCGGAGATCACCTGGGATGGCAAGGCGCTGCTGCTGCAGGGCGTCTTCGCGGAAGCGAGCGGCGATCTGAAGACGCAGTATTTCGTCATCCCCGCCGAGAGCACGAAGCTCGAACATCGCAACGACCAGACGGACACGTCGCTCGAGTACTGGCGCCGCAAATCGAACCGCGTGAGCCCCACCGGCCTTGGCCGCATCGAGTACAAGAGCGACACGAAGATGCCGCAGTTCGGCGTCGGCGATCTCGAGCGCCGTGCGGTCGAAGCCGTCGAGATGGGCGGCACGCAGACGAAAACAGAAGTGCGAATCGGCTCGCTGACGCTCCACGAACGCGACGGTGTGCCGCCCTACGACGGCGAGGTCTGGTCGTGGTCCCCGGTCGAGCTGAACCGCGTCGCTTACGTGGATACGAAAGGCGATCTATGGATCGCCCGCGCCGACGGCGCCGGCGCGCGCCGCATCATGAAGGGTGACTTCACGCTCCCCGCCTGGTCCGAGGATGGACGAATCATCGCCATCGCGGAGAAGAAAGACGGCGGCCGCCGCTGGGAAGTGTCCATCATCCGCCTGCCGAAGGACCTCTCCGAAAACCGCTTCAGCCGATAGGCCCGTCGATTTTCCAGTCCGCCATTCGTCTTTGAGGACACAGAAGGCAGCGCGCGGATGGCCGCGCGCCAGCGGAGGATCCCATGATCAAGACGAACTCGTGCATTTTGTTCGCGTTAGCGCTCGCCGCCGCGTCCGGCGCCGGCGCCGCCGCGCCTGTCGTCGACGCACCGGCCGCGTTCGAACGGCTGAAGGCCCTCGAAGGAAACTGGGAGTCGTCGCGGCCCGGCGGCCAGCCCGCCGTCACGCGATTCGAGCTGGTGGCGAACGGAACCGTGCTGATGGAGCACTACAGCAACCCGGCGATGCCGGGCGGCGGGCACATGGTCAGCGCCTACCATCTGGACGGCGACACGCTGGTGCTCACCCACTACTGCATCGCGAAGAACCAGCCGACGCTTCGCGCGGATCGGTTCGACGCCGCGACGAGCGAGATCCAGTTCGAGTTCCTGCGCGCGACGAATCTGCCGGATCAGAACACCGGACACATGCGGCGCGCGCTGTACCGGCTCGAAGGGCCGAACCAGTTCACCACCGAATGGGAATTCTTCCGCGACGGCAAGAAGACCATGACCGAGCGGGAAACGTTCAAAAGAGTCAAGTAAGGAAACGAGGATCGTATGGCCAAATTCATGCTGCTGCTGCACGACAGGCCGGCCGCGTTCGCGGACGTGAGCCCGGAACAGATGCAGAAGGTGATCGAAAAGTACATGGCGTGGGGGCGGAAGCTGCGCGAGGCTGGCGTGATGCACGCCAGCAACAAGCTGACCGACGAACCGGGCAAGGTGGTGCGGGGCAAGGACGGCAAGCTTCGCGTCACCGACGGGCCGTATAGCGAGACCAAGGAAGTGCTCGGCGGCTACTACATCATCGAAGCCGCGGATTACGACCAGGCGATCGACCAATCGCGCGACTGTCCGCACCTCGAGTACCGGCGGCACGATCGAAGTCCGTCAGGTCGATATGATGTGACGGTGTCGTCGTCCGCCACGCACCATCTCGTCGACCATCTGTTCCGGTCGCGTTCGGGACAGATGGTCGCCTGGCTGACGCGGGTATTCGGCCCCGCCCACCTGGATCTTGCCGAGGAAGTCGTACAGGATGCGTTGGTCAAGGCGCTTCAGCAGTGGCCCTACTCCGGCGTCCCCGACAATCCCGGCGGCTGGCTGTTTCGGGTCGCGCGGAACGGCGCCCTCGACGTGCTGCGGCGCAACGCCTCGTTCCGCGATCGCGGACGCGAGATCGCCGCCGAACTGACACGCGGCAGCGATGACGAGGGGCCCGGCGACGACGCGATCGCCGACGACGAGCTGCGGATGGTGTTCATGTGCTGCCATCCGCTGCTGCCGCCCGATTCCCGCGTGGCGCTCAGCCTGAAGACGGTCGGCGGCTTCAGCGTCACCGAGATCGCCCGCGCGTTCCTCTCGTCGGAGGCGACCATCGCGCAGCGGCTGGTCCGCGCGAAGCGCCTGGTGCGCGAGCAGCAGATCGACATCGCCCTGCCGCGCGGCTCGGACCTGACGGATCGCCTCGATTCGGTTCTCGAGGTGATCTACCTCCTCTTCAACGAAGGGTACAGCGCGCACGCGGGCGACGAGCTGATCCGCCTGGACGTCTGCCGCGAAGCGCTCCGCCTCGGCGTGCTGGTCGCCGAATCGCCGGAGGTCTCGTCGCCGGCGGCGCACGCGCTGGCGGCGCTCATGGCGTTCCAGGCGGCACGTCTTCCGGCACGGCAGGACGAGGCCGGCGAGATCGTGCTGCTCGAGGATCAGAATCGTTCGCTCTGGGATCGCAGTCTGGTCGCGCGCGGGTTCGCGCACTTCGAGCGCAGCGCCGAGGGACCGCGCATGACCGCCTATCATCTGCAGGCGGCGATTGCCGCGATCCACGCCGGCGCGCGCGAGCCGGAACAGACACGCTGGCGCGACATCCTCGCCCATTACGACGATCTGATGACGCTTCAGCCGTCGCCGATCGTCGCGCTGAACCGGGCGGTCGCGCTGGCTCGCGTCGAGGGACCGCTCGAGGCGCTCGCCGCCATCGAGCCGCTCGAGAACGAGCCGTCGCTCGCGAATTACTATCTGCTGCCGGCGCTCAAGGCACGGCTGCTCAGCGAGCTCGGCGATCACCCGGCGGCCGCCGACTGCTATCGCCAGGCGCTCGAGCGTCCCTGCAGCGAACCCGAGCGCCGGTTTCTCCTGCGGCGCCTGCACCAGCTCGCTGGCGCTTGAACCTTGCCGCGCGAACGCCGATAATCCGGCCCCATGCGCGTCACCATCCTGCTGTGTGCCCTTCTGTTTCTCCCGCTCTCCGCCGCTCAAGACAGCGTCGATCGTTCGATGGTCGAGCGAATCAGGCGCGAAGGCCTCGAAAGCTCTCAGGTGTACGCCACGTTCAGCCACCTGGTCACTAACATCGGCCCGCGTCTGACCGCGACGCCGGAATACAAGAAGGCGGCGGACTGGTCGCGGGAACAGCTCACGAAGTGGGGGCTTCGCGACGCGCGTCTTGAAACCTGGGAGTTCGGCCGCGGCTGGGCGCTCGACAAGTTCACCATCGAGATGATCGAGCCGCGCTATATGCCGCTCATCGGCTATCCCGAGGCGTGGTCCGCGTCGATGGACCGTGAAGTCGAAGCGGCGCCGGTGTTCATCGGCGACAAGTCGCCCGAAGAGCTCGAGCTGATGAAGGATCGCCTCTCGGGCGCCGTGCTGCTCACGCAGCCGCTGCAGACCTCGTTCATCCGCGACGATCGCGTGCAACCGACGGCGGCCGACTACAAGGAACCGCCGGCGCCGGCCCCCGGAACCGGTGGCCGTGGCCGCGGCGGCCGTGGCGGCAACACCGGTCAGGGCGGCGAGAGCGCGGCCGCACGGCGCGCACGCATTCTGCGCGAGGCGCGCCCCGCGGTGCTCCTGCGCACGAGCAGAGGCGAGCACGGCACGATGTTCGTGCTCGGCCGCGACGCCGGCGAGAACGCCCAGCCGACGGTCATCCTCGCGGGCGAGCACTACAACATGATCGTGCGGACGATGCAGGCGGGCATTCCGGTGAAGCTGCGGGTCAACCTGCGCTCGCGATATCTCGACGCGGATCGGAACGGCTACAACGTGCTCACCGAGCTGCCAGGGGTCGACCCGGCAATCAGGGACGAGGTGGTGATGATCGGCGCGCACCTCGATTCCTACCACAGCGCGCCGGGGGCGACCGACAACGCCGACGGCGCCGCGATCGCGCTCGAGGCGATGCGCATCCTCGCCGTCGTCGGCGCGAAGCCGCGGCGGACGATTCGCATGGCGCTCTGGGGCGGCGAAGAGGAAGGACTGCTCGGCTCGCGTGAGTACGTCCGCCGGCATCTCGCCGGCGACGCGAATGCGGCCGCGCGCGCGAAGTTCTCCGCCTACTTCAACATCGATCCCGGCACCGGGCCGATCTACGGCTGGTTCCTGCAGGGGCAGGAGGAAGTCAGGCCGATGATGGACGCCTGGCTCGAACCGTTCAAGGATCTCGGGGCGCGCAGGAACGTGTCACAGAACATCGGCAATACCGATCACCTGAGCTTCACGGCCATCGGGCTGCCCGGCTTCAACCCGGTCCAGGATACGCCGACTACGACGTCCGCACGCACCACACGAACGTCGACACGTTCGAGCGCGTGCGCGAGGCCGATCTGAAACAGGCCGCGATCGTCCTCGCGTCGTTCGCGTATCACGCCGCGATGCGCGACGAGAAGCTGCCGCGGCCGCCGCAGTCGCAATAGACGACGGCGTCAGCGGCGGTAACGAATCCCGTAGCGGCGATCGCGCGCCTCGCGTTCCTCAGGCGTCGCGCTTTGCGGCGGTTCGTCGATCGATCTCCGGCCGATCTCGCGGAAATACCCTTCGAAGCCTGATGGCGTGTAGATCGCGATCCACTTGAGGACGCCCGGGCCGGTGTTCCGTCCGCCATGCCATGTCCCGCGCGGCACGAAGAGCGTCGAGCCGGCAGCCAGCTTCACGGTCTCTTCCCCGAGCGTCGCTTCCCCCTCGCCGGTCTGGATGAAGATCAGTTCATCTTCTGTTTCATGGAGATGAATCGGGATCGTCGTCCCCGGGCTGACGTCCTGCGCGATCATGCCGAACGGCCCTCGCGTCCCGGTGGGACTCAGCTTGATCCGCACCGGATCGCGGCCAATGTACACCAGCTCGCCGTCTGCCGCACCTATCGCCGCGGGCGCTTTCGGCGCCTCGTGCGCCTGCCGCCGGGTGTTCATCGAGCCGGACACGGTAAGGAGGGCGGCCAGAGCTTCGCGACGATTCATGACCATCTCCTACCACCTTCAGGTGCCCGGAGCTCCACAGAAGTGATAGAAAGATGTATATGTCCGACCAACCGAAGAGCTCATTTGAGCTGGCGATGGAGCGTCTGAGAAAGAAGGACGCGGAAGCCGGCATCGAGGAAAAGCGCCTCACCGACGACCAGCGGAAAGCCATCGCCGAGGCCAGGAACGTCTACGAGTCCCGGGTCGCGGAGCGCCGCATCATGCACCAGTCGACGATGCTGATGACGGCCGATCCGGCGGCGGCGGCGGAAAGGGAGTCAGAGTACCGGCGCGATCTGGAGCGGTTCGCGTCCGACCGCGACCGCAAGATCAAGGAGATCCGCGAGCGGTCCTGAGCCAACCCTTGTCCGGTTTCCTGCGTTTAATACCTGACAGCTGACAGCTGATAGCTGATAGCTGATAGCTGATAGCTGATAGCTGATAGCTGATAGCAGGCCTGAAGGCCTGCGCTACGGGTGACTGAATGCTCGCACGCGACATCCGCTACGCGCTTCGAATTCTTCGGAAGGCTCCGCTGTTCACCATCGCCGCCGCGCTGACGCTGGCGGTCGCCATCGGCGTCAACACCGCGGTGTTCAGCGTCGTCGATGCGGTCCTCCTGCGACCGCTTCCCTATCCCGAGCCCGGCCAGCTCGCGCTCGTCTCCCGGATCGTGCGCGCCGACGGGATGGAAGCCCGCGATACGTCGGTCGATGGCCGGACGTGGGAGGCGGTTCGCGATCAGGTGTCCGGCGCAGAGAGCGCGGTGTTCTCCGGGTGGACGACCGGCGTCAATCTCGTCGCGGCGGCAGCAGGGACCGCGCAGGCGCGTCATGTCCAGCAGCAGCGTGTCGGCGCCGGGTTCTTCGGGACGCTCGGCGTCAGCCCGATGATCGGGCGCGAGTTCAGCGCCGAAGAGGATCGTGCGGGCGGGCCGCAGGCGGCGATCCTGAGCGCCTCGCTCTGGCGGAATCTTTTCGCCGCCGATCCGGCCATCGTGGGCCGGACGATCGTGCTGCGCGGGGCGGCGATCCCGGTGGTCGGGGTGATGCCGGACGGCTTTCAGAGCGGCGAGCTCGCGGACGTGTGGACCCCGCTTCGTCCTTCCACCACGGGCGAGGGGGGCGGCGAAAACTATCAAGTCGTGCTGCGGCTTCGGTCGGGCAGATCGTGGGCGCAGATCCAGGACGAGCTCTCGCGGGTGTCCGACACGCTTCGATCGTCTCGTTCCGATGCCCGCGCGAGCGTCGCGTTCTCGTTCGTTCCCCTTCAGCAGGGACTGTCGGAAGGGCTGCGCCAGCCGCTGTTGATGCTGTGGGGCGCTGTGGGAATTGTTCTCCTCGTTGCCTGCGTGAACCTCGCGGGACTCCTGCTCGCGCGCGGATCGCAGCGCGGCCGCGAAATCGCGACGCGGATGGCGCTCGGCAGCGGCCGCACGGCGGTCATCCGCCAGCTGCTGGTCGAAAGCGCCGTGCTCGCGGCGATCGGGGGAATCGCCGGGCTCGCGATCGGATCGCTGGCGCTCGAAGGCCTGACCTGGCTGGCACGCGACGCGTACGAAATCTGGCAGCCGGTCGGACTCGATGGGCGCAGCGTCGCCGCCGCGGCCGCGCTGGCGGCGACGGCCTGCCTGTTGTTTGGTCTCGGTCCCGCGGTGCACGCCACACGAGGGGACGTGCAGTCGCGGCTGGTCCAGACGAGCGCGCGATCGGTGGCGGGCGCCGCAAGCCGGTGGCCGCGCCGGGCTATCGTCGTCGCGCAGGTGGCACTGGGCGTAGTGCTGCTCGTCGGTGCGGGCCTTCTGGTTCGAACATTCACGCATCTCCGCGGACTCGATCCCGGCTTCGATCCGGACAAGGTCGTCACGGCGGCGGTTTCGCTCGAGGACGACCGCTATCGCACGCGCGAACAGGCAACCCGCCTCTTCGATCAGGCTCTGGCCTGGCTCGAGGCCGACCCGGCCATCGGAGGCGCGGCGGTGGCCCTCGAAATTCCCTACAAGAGATTGTTGAACCTCGGATTCCGTCATCTCGACGGGCAGGAAGCCGCGGCAGGCGGCCAGATGACGAGCGCGACCTACGTCTCGCCCTCGTTCTTCGACGTGATGCGAATTCCCGTCCGCCGGGGGCGTGCGTTCAACGCCGGCGATCGGTCGGATTCCACTCCCGTCGTGATCGTCAGCGACGCGTTCGTCCGCATGTACTTCAAGGGTGGGAACCCACTGGGCCGGCGGATTGCCGTCGCCGGCGCCGAACGCGAAATCATCGGACAGGCTGGGGATGTCCAGGTGCGTCCGGGCTGGGGCGACAACGGTCCGCTCTCCGCGATGCCGCTCGCCTACGTGCCGGCCGGCCAGGTCAGCGACGCCATGCTGCGGCTGGTGCACGGCTGGTTCGCACCGACTTTCGTCGTTCGCACCCGGACCAGCGTCGCCGATGCGGCGACGGCGCTGCGGCGAGCGGTCGACACCGTGGACCCGCTGCTGCCGTTCGCGAGCGTCCGCCCGATCTCCGACGTTCGAGCCGCATCGCTCGCGCCGCAACGGTTCCTGATGGCGCTCCTCGCCGGCCTTGCGGCGGCCACCGTTCTACTGGCCGCCATCGGCATCCACGGCCTGATCGCAACAACCGTCATAGAACGAACCAGAGAGATCGGCATTCGCCTCGCGCTGGGCGCGACCGCCGGACAAACGGTCCGCACGATCGCGCTGCCCGCACTGGCGCTCACCGCCGCCGGGATCGCCGCCGGCCTTGTCCTGTCGGCGTTCGCCGTCACGGCGTTCCGGTCGTTCGTGTGGGGCGTCAGCACCTCGGATCCGCTGACGTTCACCGTCGCCCCCGCGATCCTGCTGGTTGTCGCCACCGCCGCCGCGCTGCTTCCCGCGCGGCGGATTCTGCGCCTCGACCCGGCGCAAACGCTTCGCGCTGAATAGCACGAAACACGCGACGTGCGATGTGCCACGTGCCACGTGCGACCTGCGGCTTGTCACGTGCTACGCGCGACGTGACACTGCAACTCGCGACTCGTCACATGCGCGTGGGAGTTCGTTGACATTTGTATCCGTTTGTAGAGAATACCGGGCATGCCAAAGGGTCAATATCTTGGTGAATTCGAGCTGTATGTGATCTCGGCGCTTGCCCTGCTTGGTGACGACGCGTACGGCGTCACCATCCGGCGCGAGATCGAGGAGCGCTCCGGGCGAAGCGTGGCAATCGGTGCGGTCTACGCGACGTTGGCACGGCTCTCCGAGAAAGGGCTCGTCGCCTTTCGGATTTCCGATCCGCTGCCAGTCCAGGGCGGCCGCTCGCGCAAGCACGCGCGTCTGACGCCCGCCGGCCGGCGTGCGCTCGCCGCCTCGACCGCCATGCTCGCCAGGATGATCCCTGCGCTGTCCGCCGGAGGGCACGAAGGAGGCAAGCGCTGATGGCTCGCGACGTTTCCCCGCGGCCGCCGCGGCTGGCCGCGCTCCTCCTGAGAATGGTGGCCCACCGAGGCGACCGACGTTTCGTCCTCGACGACCTCGCCGAGGAATTCGCGCGACTCTCCATGGACCAGGGTCCCGCCGCCGCGCGGGCGTGGTATTGGCGCCAGACATTCGGCTCGCTCGCGCCGCTCGCCGGCGATCGCTCGTCACGCGCGATCCGCGCGGCCGGCGCTCTTCGCGTCTCGCCGCAGGCGCTGGTGTCGGATCTCGGTCAGGCGGCCCGCTGGCTGCGCCGGCATCCCGGCACCGCCGCCACCGTCGTTGCGACGATGACCATCGCGTTTGGGGCCGTCCTCGCGGCCTTTTCGATCATCAACACGGTTCTGATGCGGCCGCTGCCATTCAAATCCCCGGACCGCATCGTCGACGTGTGGGCAACCGGGCCGACCATGCCGCGGGCCGTGAGGGCCAGCAGCCGGCCGAACTTCGAGGACTGGCGCGACCGTGCGCGGTCGTTCGCGGCACTCGCCGCACACACGCCGTTCGATGCGCGGCTGACCGGGCGTGGAGACCCCCGCGTGCTCGACGGGGTCCGCGTCACGCAGCACCTGGACACCGTCCTGGGCCTACAGCCCGTGCTCGGCCGCATGTTCGACGTGTCGGATTACTCGCCAGGGTCGGCGCCCGTCGCCATCCTGACCTACTCGTTCTGGCGCTCGGAATTCGCACGCGATCCGTCGGTGCTCCAGCAGGCGCTGACGATCGACGGACGTCAGCATCGGATCGTGGGGGTGCTGCCGGATCTGAATGTCGCCTTCCCGCGCGACCCGCATAGCGTCTGGATACCGCTCATCCCGAGAGCCGACGCGTTCTGGGAGCATTCGCGAGGCACCGGCTGGCTCTCCGTCGTCGGCCGGGTCAACGACGATGTGGAGATGGCGGTCGCCCAGGCAGAAATGAATGCCATCGTCTCGCAGATGGCCGGTCAATATCCGGACACCAATCGCGGTCGAACAGAAGCGGTGCTTGCGCCAATCGCCGACGCGATCGTCGGCCCGCTTGCGCCGATGCTGCGGCTGCTCGGGGCGGCGCTCGTCGCCGTTCTGCTCGTCGCGTGCGCCAACCTCGCGAACCTGCTGATCGTTTCCGTCTCCAGGCGTCAGCGCGAGTTCGCCGTTCGCTCGGCGATCGGCGGCGCGGGAGCGCGGCTCGCGCGGCAGGTGCTCGCCGAGACCGCCTTGATGTGCTGCGCCGCGGCGGCGCTTGGTCTCGCCCTCTCACCCATCCTCGTTCGCGCGTTTGTGGCGGTCTTCCCCGGCAGCCTGCCGCGGACCATGCCACTCGGAATTGACGGACCTACCCTGCTGGGGGCGATCGCGCTCGGCGCCGCGGCAAGCCTGCTGCTTGGCGTACCACAAGCGATTCACGCGCGCCGGATCAACCTCGGGCGCGGCCTGGCGATGACGACGCGGACGACGAGCGGCGGACGGAGCCGGTTCGTTCGCGGCGCGCTGGTGACGTCGCAGGTGGCGCTGTCGTTCGTTCTGATCGTCGCGGGCACGGCGTTCGTCCGCACGCTGGATCGCCTCACCCATGTGAAGTCCGGCTACAGGCCCGAAGGCGTCCTGATCTTTTCCGTGGCGCCATCACCCGAGCAGACGAGTGGAACCGCGGCGCTGCAGTTCTATGAAGCCGTCGTGAACGCGATTCGCGAGATTCCCGGCGTCCGCTCCGCGGCGGCGTCGGTCGCCGCGCCAATGGCGACAGGCGGCTGGCGGTTCGGAATCCGTCCGCCGGGCGCGACCGCGGATGTGCTCGTCGGCGTGAACCTTACGACGACTACGTATTTCGATGCGCTCGGCATTCGACTGCTCGAGGGACGCCTGCTGACCGATGACGAACAGCGGCGCGGCGTGTCGAGTGCCGTCGTGAGCGAGCCGCTGGCCAAACTGCTCGGCGGGAAGGTCGTCGGCAGCTATCTCGACTACTCGAATGCCAAATGGCAGATCGTCGGCGTCGTCGAAGGCGTCCGCCACTCGAGGCCTCGCGACGAACCGCTGCCTGAGCTGATCATTCCGTGGCACCTGGCCGGGCGGCGCGCGCAGTCGATCATCGTCCGCGCCGAAGGGGATCCGATGGCGCTGCTGCCGGCGATTGCCGCGCGCGTTCACAGCCTCGATCCGACGGCGCCGCTGAGCGACGTCGCGCGCCTGGAAGATCGACTGCGACTGGCGCTCGCGGCGGAACGGTTCCGGGCAACACTGCTCGCCGCGCTGGCGGCGATCGCGGTTGCGCTCGCCGCGCTCGGCGCCTATAGCGTTACGGCTTATGCGGTCGCCTATCGCACTCGCGAGTACGGCATTCGCATGGCGCTCGGCGAGCAGCCCGCGTCGATCGCCCGCCGGGCGCTCGCCACCGCACTGGTCCCCTCCGCGCTGGGCGTCATCGCCGGCGGCGCGATTGCCGTGGCCACGTCAAAGTGGATTGAAGCATTTCTGTATGAAGTACAGCCGCTCGACGCGATCACCCTGGCCGGCGCCGCCGCCGCCCTGCTGCTGCTCGCGCTCCTCGCCGGGACCTCCTCCGCCCGCCGCGCCGCGACGATCGATCCATCCCGCACCCTGACCGCCGAGTAGGGGGGCGTCAATGCCGTCGTTGACGCGCGATGGGATTGTCGTCGAGAATTGCCGTGCTTATGGGCCATGTCATCGCGTTTCCGAGGCCGCCAGGCGCGCCCGACCATCGTCAAGGACCCGATCGCCGCAGCGCCCGCCGTGGCGGCCGGCGTGCGACGGACAAACCGGGGTATGCCCCGCTCGTGCTCCTCGTCGACGCCGACGAGGACAGCAATGCGCGGTGCGAGGCGATCCTCGCGCGGCTGCACTTTGCCGTCGCCCCGACACGCAGCCTGGAGGAGGCGCAACGCGTGATGACCGCGCTCCGCCCGAACCTGATCGTGGCGCGAGTCGCTGACGCCGCGCTGCTGAAGCAGTCGATGTCCGAGGACCTGCCGATCGTGCTGCTGAACGACGACATGCTGGATCCCGAGCTGCTCGTCGAAGAGATCCGGCGGGAGCTGCGCGCCCGCAGTCCGAAATAGCCCGTAGGCGAACAAACCTATCGCCCCCTCGACCGGTATTCGGCCACGAGCTCTTCGAGCAGCCGTTCATCGGACGGCTGGCGATCCACCGCGATGCCGAGGCGCGCCCGCACGTGCTTCGCGAGCTGCGCCGCCGTCCGGTCGCGCCGCCAGTCCGGCAACTCCGCCCGGCGCCTCAAAAACACTTCCATCGCCTCGATCTCGTCCGGCTGGAGCCGATGCGCGCCGAGATGCGGGCCGCCCGCAATAGCGGACGGCATGCTCACGTCGTGTCGCGCCGCCTGTTCGTGCACGACGACCGTGCCGGCAGCCAGATCGCCCAGGCGCTGATTCCTGGCGGACAGGAACACCGAGATGAGGCCGATGGCGTAAATGCCGGGAATCTGATCGACGATCCTGACGAGATTCCTCAGGATCGAATCGAACACCGTGATCGGCCGGCCCGAGAGCGTGATGACGCGCAACCCGATCGCGCGTTTGCCCGGCGTCTGCCCGTTCCAGATCGCCTCGAAGATGGCGAAGTAGCCGTAGAACACCGTGAATCCGACGAGGATCATCAGCGCCTGCAGCCATAACGTCAGCTCCGCGCCCGCCGCGAACTGCACGGTCAGGCTGAGCAGCCCCAGCAGCGCGATGACCGCGATTACCACCAGCTGCAGCACCGTGTCGATCGCGAGCGCAAGAAAACGGCTGCCGGCGGAGGCCAGCGAGTACTCCAGCGCAATCTGTTCGGGAGTGTCGATGGTAAGCTTTTCCGGTGCCGACAACGGCCGTTTCCTCCCGATGGATCGAGAAGCGGAAGCCACACTGGACCCGTCTCGAAGCGCTGTTGGCGAGAGGTCAGCAAGGCGTCGCGGGCTTTGCTCACGACGAGCTGCGTGAACTGGCGCTATTGTATCGTCAGACCGCCGCCGATCTTGCCGCCGCGCGCGAGCATCGCGCCGACGCGGAACTTGCCGCCTACCTCAATCAACTGCTCGGCCGCGCCCACAATCTCGTCTACTCTGCCGCACCGCGACGTCCCCGATCGATCGTGTGGTTCTACACGCGGACGTTTCCGCAGATCTTCCGTTCGACGTGGCGCTACACCGCGACGTCGACGGGAATCTTTCTCCTCGGCGCGCTGCTCGGGTTCGCGGTCTGCCAGGCGGATCCGGGATTCGAACGGTTTCTGCTCGGCGGCGACATGATCGACACCATCGACCGGCGCGAAATGTGGACCCACTCGATCGTCGCCGTGAAGCCGCTCGCCTCGAGCGCGATCCTGACCAACAACCTTGGCGTCGCGTTCACCGCGTTCGCGCTCGGCATCACCGCGGCGATCGGCACCGCGTGGATCATGTTCTTCAACGGCGTGCTCATCAGCGTCGTCGCCTCTGCCTGCCATCGCGCGGACATGGGCGTGGCGCTCTGGAGCTTCGTCGTTCCGCACGGATCCCTCGAGCTGCCGGCGATTTTCATCGCCGGCGGCGCCGGGCTGCTGCTCGGGCGCGGGCTCGTCGCGCCGGGCACGTTGCCGCGCGGCGAGGCGCTGCGGATGCACGCCGGCACCGCGGTGCAGCTGCTACTGGGAGTGATCCCGCTGCTGATCGTCGCGGGGGTCATCGAGGGGTTCGTCTCGCCGGTGTCGATGGAACCCGGCCTGAAGTTCGTGATTGGCGCCGCGATGCTGATCCTGCTCGCCTTATACCTGCAGGGCACTCAGAGCAGTCCCCGCTCCCGCGTCTCGAGGTAGCGGTCCACCACGCCGGCCGACAGCTCCGCCGGCGACACCTCCAGAACGAGCGCGCCCCGCTGCCGCAAGCCGCGCAGCAGCGCCTCGCGCCGATCCAGCGTTTCCTGCGCCGCCGCGACCCGGTACATCTCCGAGGTGGACGACGGTGCGCGGTCCGCCAGCTCCTGCATCTCCGGCTGACGCATCACCGCAAACAGCACGACATGCCGCGACGCCATCGTCATCGCCTGTTCAATCACGTCGGGAACGCCTGCGGTTTCCGCGATTTCGGTGAACCAGACGATCAGGGCGCGACGTTTCTGCGCGGCAAGCAGCGTGGCGACGGCGCCGGCATGATCCGCGTCGACCCCGTCGGCTTTCACCGTCGCCAGCGCTTCGACGACGGTGCGGAGGTGTCCGGCGCCGCGGGCGGGAGCGAGGCGATGCTGGAGGCGGCGGCCATACGCCAGGAGCCCGACGCGATCGCCCGAGCCCAGCGCAACCTGCGCGAGCGTCAGCGCGGCGGTGACCGACGCGTCCAGCATCGTGCGGTCGCCGACGCGCGCCCGCAGCAGGCGTCCGGCGTCGACCAGCACCCAGACCGCCTGGCTGCGTTCCGGCTGATAGACCTTGGTCACCAGCTTTCCACGCCTCGCCGACACCGGCCAGCAGACGTCGCGCTGCTCGTCGCCGTCCCGGTAATCGCGCAGGCTCTCGAATTCGCGGCCGCTGCCGGCGAATTTCGTCCGCCGCTTCTCCAGGGTGATCTGACGGCTGCGGATCAAATACAGCGCTTCGGCGCGGCCCTCGGTGAGATCGGGATAGACGCGCACGGTCTGCGCGAGCGGAACGACGCCCCAGCGCTCGGCGAGATGCCACGCGCCGGTCCACGTCAGGGCGACATCGCCGACTGCGACGTCCCCGCGCTCCCTTGGCTGGACCTCGAACGAGACCTCCGCTTCTCCCCCGGCAGGGACGTCCTGCTGGAGCACCGCAAGCTCGCCACGTAGCGGCGGCGCCACGTAGTCGGCCGCGCGCACCGCCGACGCGTATCTGCCGTCGTTCTGAAATCGAAGCGTGATGGTGGCCGGCGCGCCGATCGACAACGGACCGCCCCACGTCCTGGTGACGCGCCACTGCTCGGGCGCTGGCAGCCGCGTCAGCTCGAGCGCCACGAGCAGAAGGATCAGTGCGTCCCAGCCTGCCATCATGAAAAGCGCGCGCCGATCGATCAGCGACGGCACGAACCAGATCAGTCCAACGCCCAGCAGCAGCAACCCGCGCGGCGTGAGCGCCACTGCCAGCCGTGCGCTGGCCTTCGCGTGAGCCGCCTGCGGCGCCGGGGCGAGACGCCCGCTAGTCATTTGGGCACTTCGACAGCCGCGAGCACGTCGGCGGTCACCTGATCGGCCGAGAGGCCGTCGAGGTCCGCCTCGGGCTTCAGCACGAGTCGATGCCGGAACACCGGCGCCGCCGCGCGCTTCACATCGTCCGGCAGCAGGAAGTCGCGTCCCTCCATTGCCGCGAAAGCCTTTGAGAGCTGCATCAGGTAGACCGAGCCGCGCGGGCTGACGCCAAGCGTGAGCGATGGCCAGTCGCGCGTCCGTCTGGCCACCGAGGCGATATAACGAAGCAGCGGCGCCTCGACCCTGACCGCCGCAATCTCGCGCTTTGCGGCCTCGAGCAACTCCGGCGAGAGCGGCGTGAGGTCCATCCTGTCGAGCGCGCGGGTGTCGAATCCCTGATGGTGCCGTTCCAGAATCGCCTCGTCCTCGCCGGCCGCCGCATCCGGATACCCCAGTTTGATCTTGACGAAGAACCGATCGAGCTCCGCTTCTGGCAGCGGATAGGTTCCCTCGAATTCGACGGGGTTTTGCGTCGCGAACGTCGCGAAGCCCGGCGAGAGCTGGTGGCTGACGCCGTCGATCGTCACCTGCCGCTCTTCCATCGCTTCGAGCAGCGCCGCCTGCGTTCGCGGCGGCATCCGGTTGATCTCGTCCACCAGCAGCAGGTCGGTGAACACCGGCCCCTTGTGCAGCGCGAACGTCGATGTGCTCATGTTGAAGATGTTCGAGCCGACGATGTCGGCCGGCATCAGGTCGGGGGTGCACTGCACGCGTTGGAACCGCATCTGCAGGATGCGCGCGAGGGTCCTGACCGTGAGCGTCTTGGCCAGCCCGGGCACGCCCTCGATCAATGCGTGGCCGCCGCAGACGATCGTCAGCAACAGCAGGTCGAGCGCAGCACGCTGACCCACAATCGCTTTCGCCAGCTCCTGTCTTGCATGGCCGGCCAGTTGTTCCAGGGCACTGCTCATCTCGACTCCATTGCCCGCCTTCGCCGAGGCTCTGGCGGGGCTTCGCCTTCGATCACGCCTGCGAGGCCTGGCGTCCGGCGCGGAGCGCCATGCGGGTTCGCTGCAGCGCCTCCACGATACGGCGGGCCTCGTCCGGCGCCAGGTGTAGGATTGCCCGCGGCCTGCGCGCTGCGGGTCAGCACCGCCTGCAACTGCGCCGGCTCGATGGAGACGCGCGCCGCGGCGGCGCGGCCGAGGTCATCGTCGGGTACGCCAGGCGGCAGGCCGCACGCGTTCGCCAGCAGCCGCCGGACGCGGGCGCGAACCGTGGCGACCACCCCAGCCGACGTCCGGGCCCGTTCATACAGTGCACCCATGCTGTCGACGAACTCGAGCGGCGACGCGCGCGGCTCGACATAGGCGGCGCGAACCGGCCAGCGGCGTCGGGAGAACGCGAACAGCGCCGCGACGATGACGAGTCCAAGTTGTGCGCCCGCGAATGGGAGCGAGGTGCCCTTTACGTATGAGAGCAGCGATCGTGAGTGCCCGTGGTAATGCTCGTCCCACCAGATCTCACGCTCGCCGGGCTTTCCGAGGGCGTTGACCAGCAGGTCGATGTTCCGGGACTCCGCGACGCCTGCGTTGGTCAACGGCGTCGATCCCGTCCACCAGATCGCCAATCCCTTGCCGAATCGCCCCGCAACAACCGCCGGCCGGGCGTCGGTTCCGTAAACGGTGACGTAGAGCGACGCGTTCCCCAACGGCGTCGGCGACGGCGCCATCGTGGTGCGAGGAACGCCATCCGAAAGGCGGCTGGGAATCGCAGCGTCTACGACGCTGGGCGGCGCGTCATCCGGTCCGCCCGCCGGCCTCACTTGTTTGCCGGCCGGCAGTTTCGGAAGCCCTGGCAGGAACGCGCCCGCCGCCGCACCCGTGCCGAGCACCGTGCCGCCGCGCGCGACGAACGCAAGAAGGGCGCGCAGATCGCCCTGCGACGGCGCCAGCGAGGGCTCCGCAAGGATCAGGATTGCCGTCGGACTCGTTCGAAGCAGCGAAACGGGCTCGTAGGATTGCCGCACGTCGTAGCCGGCTTCCTTCAGCGCGAGAAACGCCGCACGGGCCCCCGTTGGGAAAGTCGCGAAGCTCGATCCCGCGATCTGAGGCGTGGAATCGGACGGCGCAAGGACGAAGGACACGGACGTCAGCGCCAGCATCACGGCGCCCGCCGCGATCAGGATCGTCAGATCCGTCAGTCGGCGGCCGCGAGGCATCCCAGTTTCTCCAGGTTCGACATGACCGAACGCACGTCGTCCGCCGAGGCCGTCCGGTTGCCATACCAGACTCGCTCGAACTGCTCCGTCAATTCCCGGACCGGTCCGCGCCGCGCGTCGTGGGAGCCAAGCAGCGGCAAGTACTCACGCGGCGTGCGCGCGTGATCGATCCGCCATCCGCCCTCTTCCTCGACTCGTCGAATCGCAGCGTTGTATGCGCAGCGAGTGGCTTCGCGCGTGTCGCCGGCGCTCAATGCGCCGATCGCGCGGGACGTCCATTCGCGCGCGGAGAGGCGCGGCGTCTGGGTTCGCGCCAGTCCCATTGCCGCGCCGTGCCGCGGCCTGTCGAGAAACCGCGCCAGCCAGATGCCCAGGCCCGCGAACGCCGCCACCGCGGCGATCCACGCCAGGACTTCCGCCGATTGACGCGTCGCCAGTCCGCTGGCGCCGACACGCTCCAGGAGCCTCCGCAGCCAGTCACCCACACGTTGCGAAAGCACGGACAGCCCCGACTCGCCGCCCTGCTGAAACTCGCCGCGCTCGAGCACGGTGCCGACCGTCGACCGGACGCTCTCGCGCGTGGAGGTCAGAGAGCCGGCGTCCGCCCGCTCGGCGGCATGCGCGCGGATCTCGATGAGCCTCGCCACGATCTGTTTCCGGCGCTCGGGCCATTGGTCTGGCGACGAGGCCGCATCGCGGGCGGCGTGAATGATCCACGTGCCATCCACCGCGATCTCGTCCGCGCCGGTGTTCACCCGCCATCGCAGCGGAACGCGGGCCGCCAGCGCACCGGCGTCCGACGGTGAGGCGGTCGAGAGCGCGGTCGCCAACGCGTCCAGCTCGGAAACGAATTCGCTGACCGGGATCGAAGATGACTGCCCCGCCGCGGCGTGCAGCTGCCCGGCGAGCAGAAAGACGCACAGGAGGATCGCGCGCAATCGCGGTCAGCCCGGGAGGGGCGCGGATGACGAGCCGGGTTGCGCGGAGGGCACGGCCTGACTCAGCTTCGCCACCATCAGCTCGAGATCCAGGCCCTCGTTCCGCGTGCGAAGGTCGTAATACAGGACCGCCATCGCGACGACCGCGAGCGGGCCCGTCAGCGCCGAGGCAAGGGAACCGGTGACGACGCCGACGAGGTTCAACCAGAAGCCCGCGGGCGTGCCGGGCCCGGCGAGGAAGCCGGCGATGGCGAACGGCGCCTGGAAAATCATGAGCGCCGCGTAGGTGACGATCACGGTGAACACCAGCAGCAGAAACACCCGGTGCAGGCTGCCCCGAGTCAGCTCGATGCTGCGCGCGATGGCGTCCGACGCGGTGTTGTCTTCGAGCACCGCCGCGGGCACCGACACCGCGTAGCGGAGGAACATCCAGGCCATGAAGCCGAAGCCGGCGAAGATCGTCAGGAACACGCCGAACCCGACGAGAATCGGCGAGGCAAACGACGCCACGAAGGACACGCTGGTTCCCGCCAGGATCAGCAGGAACATCACGCCGAACATCCGGAACCCGATAATGACCAGCAACAGGGCGAGCCGCGCCACTTTGCCGCTCACCGCGCGATAACTCTCCGCAATCGTCGGCGTGCGGTCCGTGTAGATGCCCGAGACGGCCGCCGCGGTCGCGCCGAGCGCCACCGCATAGGAAATCCAGTAGAGGACGAACGTCAGGAGCATCACCAGCGCGACCGTCAGGACGAGCACCACGTTCACGTCCGGCACCGCCTGCTCGTTCTGGGAGAGTGTCGCCGCCCGCTCGAGAAACTGCGAGGCGACGGAAAGGATGAGCATCGCCAGCGACGGCAGCGCCATGATGCCGACGAACAGCCAGAAGTGCCGCCGGTACAGGCCGAAGGCCCGATCGAGCAGTTCGGCCAGCGTCAGTGGTCGAAGGTCGTAAGGCATCTGCCGGGTTGCAGAATGCTAACACGTAAGGGGGTCTGACCCCGCCTTTACAACCCGAACGCCGCGGCGAGACGGCGGGTCACCGACCGGTGGACGCGCGCGACGATGCGGCGCGCGTTCGACGCGTAGCGCCGGCGGCGCGGTACCTGCCGCCGGACGACCGCGGGGCGCCCGCCGCCCGGGCTGGCCGGCATCCAGCCGTCGTCGAGCAGCCGCTGCTGGACGGTCAGCACGCGCGTGACCAGCCGCGTGGCGTCGCCGTACTTCTCCACCTTTTCGGAACCATCCGCCTGGATCACCGAAAAGGTGTATCCGGCGCCGTCGGGCAGGCGGTGGACCTCCAGATCGACGTGGGCGTTCTCTCGGGTGAAGTACCAAATCATCAGAAGACTCCGCACGCGAAATATCGGCGGCTCGCCCGGCGGACATCAGCCCGGTCTTGCCAACACGACGGATCGAACGCAGAATTCACGGATGAAGTCTTTACCGCGCCGCTCACTGTTCGCCGCGATTGCCCTTTCCGCCGCCCTCTCTCCGGCCGTAGCCTGGGGACAGAAGCGCCCGATCACCGAGAAGGACCTCTTCAAGTTCGTCTGGGTAGCCGATCCGCAGATCTCCCCGGATGGCGCACGCGTCGCCTTCGTGCGCGTGACCGTGGACGAGAAGAAGGATCAGTACGACACCTCGATCTGGATCGTGAAGACCGACGGCAGCGAGCCGGCACGGCAGTTGACCGGCGGGCTTCGCGACGCCTCGCCACGCTGGTCGCCCGACGGCACCCGCCTCGCCTTCTCCCGCGTCGTCGACAAGGACAACCGGCCGCAGCCGCCGCAGATTTACGTGATGACCATGGCCGGCGGCGAGGCGCGTGCGGTCACTGAGATTCCGCGCGGCGCCGGCAATCCGGCGTGGTCGCCTGACGGCAAGACGATGGCGTTCTCTTCGTCCGCGAAGCCCGAAGAGCTGAACAAGACGGAGAAGAAGCCCGACGAGCAGCCGCGCGAGAGCGACGTGCGCGTAGTCACCGAGGCGGTCTATCGCGCCAACGGCGTCCCCGGCTTCGGCTACGTGGATCGCGATCGGCCGGCGCAGATCTGGACCACCGACGTGTCCGGCTCACTAATGACGCCCGCCACGCCGAAGCGCATCACGTCAGGCCCCTCGGCGGCGGGCAACTTCGACTGGACCGCGGACGGATCGCGAATCCTCTTCGTCGCGGACCGCCGCCCCGAACCCTACTATCTCGCCTCCGACAGCGATCTCTACAGCGTGTCGCGCGATGGCGGCGACCCATCTGCGGTGGTCAGCATCGACGGCGCCATCGGTCCATACGCGCTGTCGCCTGATGGGAAGCGCCTCGCGTTCGTCGGCACGCTCGCCGGAAATCCCGAGCGGTCGTATTCGCAGCCGGACCTCTTCGTCGTCGATCTGCCAAATGGAACAGCGCGCAACCTCACCGCGACGTACGACTTCGATGCCAACGGCGGCATCGGCGGCGATCAGCGTGCGCCGCGCGGCGCTCATCCCGCCGGGCCGGTGTGGAGCCGCGATGGCCGCAGCATCATCATCAAAATGGGCGAACAGGGGAACGCCAATCTGGTGAAGGTCGACGCCGCCAGCGGCCGCATGGAACCGCTGACGTCCGGCAACCAGGAAGTGATGTCGTACACCGCCGACACCAACGCGCAGCATTTCGCCTTCGTGCGATCGACAGCGACAGTCGTCGGCGATCTGCACCTGCTCGACACCAGCAAGCCTGCTGCGCCCGCGAAGCTGACGACGTTCAACGACGAGCTGTTCGGGCAGCTGACGATGAACGAGCCCGAGGAGATCTGGTACCCGAGCTTCGACGGCCGGAAGATTCAGGGCTGGATCCTGAAGCCGCCCTCATTCGATGCGTCGCAGCGCTATCCGATGATTCTCCAGATCCACGGTGGTCCGCACTCGGCGTACGGCAACACCTTCACCCACGAATTCCAATGGATGGCGGCAAAGGGCTACGTGGTGCTCTACACGAACCCGCGCGGCAGCTCGAACTACGGGCAGGACTTCGGCAACATCATCCAGTTCGCGTATCCGGGCGATGACTACAGGGACCTGATGGCCGGCGTGGACGAGGTCCTGAAGAAAGGCTACGTCGACGAATCGCGTCTGGGCGTGACGGGCGGCAGCGGCGGCGGCCTCCTCACCAACTGGGTCGTCACGCAGACGACCAGGTTCAAGGCCGCGGTCAGCCAGCGCGACATCTCCGACTGGGCGAATTTCTGGTACACCGCGGACTTCACGCTGTTCCGCCAGACCTGGTTCCGCAAGGCGCCGTTCGAGGATCCGGGGGATTTCGCGCGGCGCTCGCCAATCACGCACGTCGCGAAGGTTCAGACGCCGCTGATGTTCATCCTCGGGGACGAGGACTGGCGGACTCCGCCGGCGGCCGGCGGCGAGGACCTGTTCCGGGCGTTGAAGTACCTGAAGCGGCCGACGGTGATGGTGCGGTTCCCCAACGAGAACCACGAGCTTTCCCGATCGGGAAAGCCGTGGCACCGTATCGAGCGCCTTCAACACATCGTCGGCTGGTTCGACAAGTGGCTGCTCGGGCGCAGCATCCCGACTTACGAGAGCGTGTCGCGATAGAACGCTCGGGCTACCCCTCCGCGATGCAATAGAGGTGTTTGTTGCCGCGGAGGTAGATCTCGCCGTCGACGAGCGCGGGCGATGCGTTGAACCCGTCATCGAGCTTGCTGGACCCCAGCAGCTCGAAGACGGGACCGTGCTTCACGATTGCCGTCGTCCCGTCTTGGCCGGCGATGTAAATGCGTCCGGCCGCCGCGACCGGCGACGCAAACACATTGGGGACGGGATCGATTCTCTGCACCTGGTAGTGAGCCTTCCCTGTCTTCGCGTCGAACGCGGACACGATGCCGTTGTTCGACTTCAGCAGGTAAAGGATGCCTTCATACAGAAGTGGTGACGGGACGTAGGGCGTATCGCGATCCAGGCTCCAGGCGATCGCCGCAGTGCCCGTGATGTTGTCCTTCGCGTCCGCCAGCTTCACGGCCTGCAGATCGTTTCCGCGGAAGCCGCTCGTCAGGAACACGAGACCGTCAGCCGCCACCGGCGACGGAATCGGGTTCATCGTCAGGCCGTCGCCGTACCACAGCAGCTTCCCCGTCTCGAGGTCGTAGCTGCGCACCTGCTTCATCCCGCTGGTCACCACCTGCGGCCGCCCGGCGTGCTCCACGATCAACGGCGTCGCCCAGCTGTCGATCTCGTCGCGCTTCGCGCGCCAGCGCTCTTCCCCCGTCCGCTTGTCGAACGCGGCGATGAAGGATTCGCCCTGGTGATCCCAGACGACGACGAGCGAGTTGCCGTGCAGCGCCGGCGTCGTGCCCTCGCCGAACTGGTTGCGCATCGTCTTGTCGCCGAGATCCTTCTGCCATACGAGCTTGCCCGCCATGTCGTAGGCATAGATGCCGCGCGACTCGAACGAGGCGATCAGGTGCTGTCCGTCGGTGACCGCGGAGCTCGACGCGAACGTCCCGAACTGCTGGTGCGTGCCCTCGTGCGGCGCCTCTTCGCGCGCGGTCTGCTGCCAGACGACGTTGCCGGTCTTCCTGTCGAGCGCCATTACGACATAGCGATGAACGGCCACGGCGCCGCCGCGGCCGGCCGGGGCAGCCGCGCCGTCGATCGGCACCGCGGTGAGCACGTAGACCCGATCGCCCCACACGACCGGCGTGCCGGAACCGCGGCCGGGAATCTCTTTCTTCCAGCGGATGTTCTTCGTTTCGCTCCACTCCGCCGGCGGCTTCGCGTTCTTCGACACGCCGGTTGCCTGCGGGCCGCGCCACTGCGCCCAGTAGCGCTCGTCGCCAACGTCGCGCGCGGCAAGGCCGACAATAGCCGCCACGACGGCGGAACCGGCGATCAGGGGTGGAGCAAGTCGTCGAATCGGCACAGCTCTATCCTCCTCGAGGCTAGTTACGCCTCGGACATAGACTGTGTTACTCGCCGATGGGATACGGAGGAGCGAAGCCCCCCGGTCTCACCTAGTGCAATAAATGATGCAGCGCCGTTATGAGCCGGCGCGGTTCGCTCGCCAGCGGGAGCACGACGTCGAACGGGAGGTGCTCGCGGGCGTGGCGAATGAAGGGATCGATGCGGACGACGGGCACGGCTGCGGCAAGCAGCTGCGCGCAGATCGCCGCCTCGCGGCGGCCGTGGTCCGTGAGAATGCATGCGGCGGCAATATCGGATGGCACCGAATCGAGATCGCTGATGCTCTCGATGGTGTGCGGTTCGTAGCCACTGAACCGCAGGATCATCTCGTATTGCATGCGCAGATCGGGGGCGTCAACGAGAAGCAGAACCTTTGGGCGGTGCATGAGATCCACCATCCTATCCCCAACCGCCGGATTGTTCAAACGCTTGTAGGTGCTACAGATGAGTCGGTATGAATTCGCCGCTGCTCAGATTGTGGGTGGCATTAACTGCAGGTATCATCGTCGGCTGTGACGGTACGACCGCAGCGCATCCTCGTCGTCGAGGATGATGCTGACCTGCGACGGATGTTCCGCACGGCGCTGACGCTGGCCGGCTTCGCGGTGCACGATGTGGCCGTCGGCATCGAGGCGCTTCGCTACATCGATCTGGAACCGCCGGATCTGATCGTGCTCGACCTGATGCTCCCTGACATCAGCGGGCTGGTGATTCGCCAGGAAATCGCCGCACACGCGCACACCCGCCGGATCCCCATCGTCGTCGTCACCGGCACGTCGCTCGATCTATCAAGGCTCGATGTTGCCTGCCTGCTCAGAAAGCCGGTCACGCCCGACGAACTCGTCAGGGTCGTCCAGAGCTGCCTCATGACCGGGGCTCAGAGCGCTGACCTCTGAATCCCAAACCCCAAACCCCAATCCCCAATCCCAAATTCCACTATCTACTCGGGCGCCGGAGGTTTTGCGAATGATCGTGGCGACGATCTTGATCAGCTCGGTGCTCTCGGCGATAACGGGATCCTGGGCGTCGGTAAATCAGCCCCGTCTCCGAAGAACTCGCAGCCGAAACCTGGTTTCCTTCAGCTCACGCAGCACAATCCGCTGACTGAAGCACGACGCATTCCACAACCACCGTTGGGATTTGGGATTTGGGATTGAGAAGGAGTCTCTGAATGAATCTGTTTCGTCTGATCGACCGCGCTGACCATGAGTGCGCTGCTGTTTGCATCGGGTGCGAGCGCCCAGAGTTCATCACAGCAGGGCATCACGCATCAGGAGCCGCCAGACCATCGCGTCGGAATCACGATGGGATATCCCTCGTCGGTCGGCGTGGTATTCGAGATGAGCGACCGCGTGTGGCTGCGGCCCGAGTTCTCGTTCAGCGTGGGCACGAGCGAAGGGTCGGCGTCGGGAGTATCAGGCACCTCGAGCGACATTTGGACGGTCGGCATCGGGGTGAGCGCTCTCTTCTATCTGAAGAACTGGGATGCGCTCCGCACGTACGTCGCGCCGCGCTTCGCTTACACGCGAGGAACGACAACCGTGGAATCAGCCTTCGGCGGCGACAGCGACCTGACGTCCGAAGGGTTCACCCTCAACGGGTTGTTCGGCGCGCAGTACGCGTTCCATCCGCGCTTCAGCGTGTTCGGAGAAGTCGGCGTCGGCTACACCAGCACTGAAACGAGACTGTCGCCGCCGGTCGACGGCAAGACGGAGACGAACTCCTTCGGAACGCGGACGGGCGTCGGGGTGATCTTCTTCTTCTGATCCTTTTGACTTCACCGCCTGGTGAAGCGCAGGCCGCGGATGCGGCCGGCGTTCAGCAGGAAGCCGTCGACGTCGCCCGATCCGCTCCGCGTGATCTCGAGCTGCCACGGCCCGCTGGTGAACCTGTCGCGCGCCGACGGCTCGAGCGGCCGCGGCTGGCCGCCGGGCCCGTTGTAAAAAAGCCGATCGTTTTCGATCGTCAGCCGGGCGGTAGCGTCCAGTTCCTCGCTGTAGTAAGTGCCGGCAAGGCGGCCCAGATCGGCTGCCGTCAGTCCGGGCGGCGGCGGGGTCGCCGGCTTCTGCGCCGGCGGCGTCTGTGGCTTCGGCGCCGGTGCGGCGGAGGTCATCTCGGACGCGAGGTAGAGGTCCGCCACCTGACGGGCCTTCGCCCCTGGATTGCCGTCGCCGCGGTTGCAGAGACAGATCACTGAAAGCCGCTGCTTGGGAAACCGAATCAGCTCGGCGCGATACCCGGCCCACGATCCGCCGTGGCTGACGGCGGTCAGCCCTTTGTGGGTGCCGTTCATGAGACCGGCCGCATACGGAATCGTCTTGCCGTCATTCAGCACGCCGCTGCGCAGCAACCCGTCGACGAGCGCCTGGCCGCCGACCTTCGGCTCGTAGAAGTTGCGGTCCCATTTCGCGAGATCCTCGACTGTCGTGTAGACAGCGCCGTCCCCGGTCTGCTCGAAGCCCGACATGTCGATGACGAAGCTGCCTGCCGGGCCGGGCGCATACGCGCTCGCCCGGCGCGGCACGATCAGCGTGTGATCGTCGTGGAAGTGGGTCTCGCGCATGTCGAGCGGCGCAAAAATCTGCTCCTGGGCGAACTGCCGCAGCGACTTGCCGCTCGCCCGCTTGACGATCACGGACAGCAGAAAATATCCGGAATTGCTGTAGAGATGCTCGCTGCCGGGGGGAAAGTTCAGCGCCTTCTGCCGCGTGATGATCTGCAGCGCATCGTCGTCCGTGGTCACACCGTCGAAGTTCACCCCGGCGACCGACATGAGCGTCAGGTAGTCGCGGATGCCGCTGGTGTGATTCAGCAGGTGAAGGATGGTGATCGTCGGGCCGTAGGCCGGCAGTTCCGGGACGAACTTCCGGACATCATCGTTGACCGAGAGCTTTCCCTGCTGCTCGAGCAGGAGGATGCTCGCCGCGGTGAACTGTTTGGACGTCGAGCCGATGTCGAGCACGCTCTTCGACGAGAGCGGGATGTCGTGTTCGATGTTCGCGAAGCCGTAACCGCGCGCGAAGATCAGCCGCGAGTCCCGCACGACGCCGACGACGCAGCCGGGCGTGCCTGGTTTCGCGTAGGCGGCGAACACTTCATCGACCGCCGATTCGCTCGGGGGCGGCGGCGGCGACTGAAGCCAGAGGATGACGACGATTGCTGCACTGAACCGGAATGCGGAGAACACAGTGGCCGCATAATACTCCGTTCCACCCTACTGCGCTCGCAGCGCGATCATCGGATCGACCCGAACCGCGCGTCGTCCCGGGATGTAGCACGCGGCCAGCGTCGCGACCGCCACGCTGATCGTGACGAGCGACAGCATCAGCGGGTCGCGCGGCGCGACGTTGAAGAGAAGTCCCTGGAGGAGCCGCCCGGCGGTCAGCGACAGCGCCAGGCCGATGACGAGGCCGGCACCGGCCAGCCTGGCGCCATAGCCGAGAATCAGCCGCATGACGTGCTCAGGCGTGGCGCCGAGCGCAACGCGCACGCCCAGCTCCGGAAGCCGCTGGCTGACCGTATAGGCCATCACTCCGTAGACGCCGGCCAGCGCAAGAAGCAGCGCCACGGCCGCAAACACCACGAGCAGGAACGTTCGAAACCGCGGCGTCGCGGACGCCGTTTCGAGCGTCACCTCCATCGTCGTCGCCCGGACCGGCACGTCGGGGTTCCGGTCGCGAATCATGCGTGTCATGGTGGAGACGAGCGCCAGCGGATCCCCGGTCTCGGTGCGCGCCACGATGTTCAGTGCCGTTGCCGGTCCCGGATGCTGTTCGTACGGCATGTAGATCTCGGGCTGCGGATCCCTGGACGGCCCGGCGGTGCGCACGTCGGCGACGATGCCGACGATGGTCATATAGTCGAGAGTGTCGAGGCCACAGCGAATCCGTCGTCCGATTGGATCCTGATTGGGGTACGACGCGCGCACGAGCGCTTCGTTGACGATCGCGACAAACGGCGCCTCGCGGCGATCGCCGTCGTTGAAGTCGCGCCCCCGGCGGATCGGAATACGCAGCGCCCGGAAGTAATCGGGGGTCGACACGATGAAAAGCGCCTGCGGTGAGCTGACGCCCTGCTCGTCGGGACCGGGACCGCCCTCGAGCCAGTATCCGCCGTTCGAGCGAATCGACGTCGGCAGACTGGTCACCGCGCCGGCGGCGGTCACGCCGGGCACCGCGCGCAACGCCGGAAGCAGATCGCGATAGAACGCTGTCGCTCTTGGCGCCTCGGTGTAGGACCGCACCGGCACCGCCGTCCGGAGCACCAGGAGCTGCTCCGGGACGAAGCCCATTTCGACCGATCCGAGCTCGACGAGGCTCCGTCCGAGCAGTCCGGCGCCAAAGACGAGGACCACCGCGAGCGCGACTTCGGCGACGACGAACGCGCTGCGGGCCCATCCGCCACGCGATCCGATCGACGATCCCTTGCCGCCCTGCCTCAGGCCATCCACCAACTGCACGCGCGAAACCTGCAGCGCCGGCGCAAGACCGAAGACGAAGCTGGCCACGAGCGCAATCACCAGCGAGAACCCAAGGACGGTTCCGTCGATCGTGATTTCGTCGAGCCGGGGTAAATCAGGAGGCGCCAACGACACGAGCGCGAGCACGCCGAGACGCGCGAGCCACATCCCCAGGACGCCCGCGAGCAGCGCCAGCACCGCGCTCTCGGTGAGCAACTGGCGGATCAACCGGCCGCGGCCGGCTCCGACCGCCGCACGGACGACCATCTCGCGTTCGCGCGCCGTTGACCGTGCGAGCAGCAGGTTCGCGACGTTGGCGCAGGCGATCAGGAGCACGAGACCGACGGCCGCGAGCAGCACGTAGAGCGTCTGACGCGTGTCGCCGACCAGGAGATCCTGCAGCGGCAGCACCAGCACGGATTTGGCGGCATTGCTGTTGGGATACTGTTCCTCCAGCCGTTTCGCGATGGCCGTCATCTCGAGCTGAGACTGCGCCACGGACACGTCCGCCTTCAGACGCCCGATCACGCGGTAGTTGTGGGCCGAGCGCGACGTGGTCGGCGGCACGATCCAGGCGGGCGCATAGATGTCCGCCCGGGCCGGGTAGCGAATGCCGGCCTCGAGCACGCCAACGATGGTGAAGAAGCGGTCGTTGAACTTTACCGTCGATCCAACGGCGGCCGGGTCGCCGTTGAACTGGTTGCGCCAGAACGAATCCGTGATGACAGCCGCCAGCGGCCCTCCGGCCGCCTGCTCGTCAGCGGCAAACAGACGGCCCGTGGCCGCCTTGGCGCCGAGCGCTTCGAAGAATCCGGGCGTGACGCGGTAGACCGAGGCATACTGGCCCACGCCGTTGAGCGTGACGCTGACCTCGCCGCCCGAGAAGTACGCCAGCGCGGAGAAGCTCTGGCTCTGCGCTTTCCAGTCCTGAAAGTCCGGCTCCGAGACCGTCACCGCCCGCACGCCGGTCTTCGTCCAGAGATTCGTGACCGCAACGATCCGATCGGGGTCCGCATACGGCAGCGGACGCAGTACGACCGCGTTGACGACGCTGAACATGGCCGTCGTGGCGGCGATGCCGAGCGCGAGCGTCAGGATGGCCGTGAGGGCGAACGCTGGCTGGCGAAACAGGCTGCGCGCTGCATAGCGAAGGTCCTGGACGAGCTTCTCCATGCGGCGTTAGACGGAGGGCACGGGGTGGGAGTTGCGACTCAACTCCCAAATCCCAAATCCCAACACCCCAAACGACACCCAACGCCCAACTCCCAACTCCCAAATTTGGGAATTGGGAATTGGGAGTCGACTGGGAGTTGGGATTTGGGATTTGATTTAGATCAGAACGTGAACCGCACGCCGATCTGAAGGTCCCTTGGGTTGTTGCGATCCTGGTTGATGAACCCGAAGTTGGCGTTCCGCGGATCGATGTTCGGGTTCCACAGCACGGTGTAGTCGAGGCCGTTGATCGCCTCGAATCGCACCTGCAGGCGCATCCCGCGCGGCAGCGCGAAGTTCTTCGTCAGGCCGAAGTCGAGCAAGTGCAGATCGTCGGTGCGGACCCCCGGCAGCGTGGAGGGGAAATAGCGCACGTTGTTGCCCATCTGGATGCGCGGGTCGGCACGCTGAAGCGCCGCGGTCGGCACGGCGGCGTCATGGAAGTAGAAGCACGAGATGTCCCAGCCGGGAACATCGAGGCCGCCGATGCCCCCCGACACCTGCTTGCCAATGAACGATTTGAGGTTCTTCGGGTCGCCGCAGGCGGAGTCGTAGAAGACGCTGGCGTTCCAGACGAGCGGCGCGCCCGACTGATACTGATAGGTCGTGCTCAACTGCCAGCCGCCGAGGATGGCGTCGAGCGCGGTGTTCCAGTCCTTGCCGAAGGCCTCGTCCTTGCCGAATGGCAGCCGCAGGACGGCGCCGATCGAGAAGCGGTGCGGACGATTATTCGGCGACACCCGCTCTTCGAGCTGCCCATCTGCCGGATTGAGATAGTTCAGCTCGTCGTTGAGCGATGAGCGGGTGTACCGCGTGGTGAGCGAATTGCCGTTGCGGAACCGCTTCTGCAGCTGGATGGTCGCGCCGTGGTAGCGATCCGAGCCCTCGTAGACTTCGGTCGCGAACGTGCCGAAATGCGGATAGGGACGGAGCAGGTTCCCACGCGAGATGTTGGCGCCGTTGATCGTGCTGCCCGGGAGCAATCCCGCAAACGGGTTCGGCACGTTCTGACTCAGGAACGCCTCGTGCGCGATGTCCCGCGAGCGCGACGTGGAGAGGTACTGCAGCGGCAGACCGTTCGCCTGCAGCACGACCGGCAGGTTGGACCCGATTGACCCGAGGTAGGTGAACGCCATCACCCAGCCTCCACCGAAGTCGTGCTGGACGTTCGCCTCCCAGCGTGTGTAGTAGGCCGCGTCGCGCTGGGGCTGGAACAGCGTGCCCAGGTTCTGTCCGAGCTGGCTCGCCAGGCCGTTGGCCGAGCCGACCGGCTGAATCAACTGCCCGCTCGGCACCGGATTCGACAGATTGGCGCCGGTGAACGTGAGTCCGTTGTCCGTCGTCACGAGAACCGGCGTCGCCTGAGAGAAGCCCGCCTGGTTGATGTTCTCGAAGAAGTAGTCGTACAAGAACAGGCCGATGCCGCTGCGGATTACCGTACGGTCGGTCAGCATGTAGGCGAACGAAGCGCGCGGCAGCAGCTTCGTGACGGTGTCGTTGACCGCCCCGTCAGCAAAGAGCAGCCCGCCGATCACGCGGAACTGGCTCACTGGAATCTCGGGAATCGGATTGCGCGCGTAGGCCGCCTGCGCGGCCGCTTCGATCGGATTCGCTGTCACGAAATCGAAGCCGGCAAGATTGCGATTGTCGGACTCCCGCATGCCGGTGTTGATCTCGAGCCGCAGGCCGGCGTTGATCGTGAGACGCTCGTTCAGCCGCCAGTCGTCCTGCACGAACAGGCCGTGATACTGCTGAGAGAACTCGCCGGGCGAGGCGATCTCGAACTGGCTGGAGGCGGTGCCGGGTGTCGCCACGGCGCCGGTGACCGCCGTCGGCAGGCCGAGCATGAACTGCGCCCACGACTGCGCGCGATCGTTCTGCGCCGCGGAGTTGTTCAACCGCGTATACGCACCGTTGAAGCTGAACCTGCCGCCCGGGTAGCCGTTGCTCGTAATTCGCCAGACCTGATGCCTGAAGTCGTAGCCCGCGCGCGCCGTGTGGCCGCCCCAAATCTTCGTCACGGTCGGCTGCACCGAGTACGTGTCCATCGGGCGATCGAAGCCGTCACCCCAGTCCGACCGGCGCGCACCGAGCGAGGAAATCGTCGAGCTCTCGTTGGTCGTGCTGAAGGCGCCGAATGTGAACAGCGGGAGGTACTCGTAGCCCTGCATCAACTGAAGCGCGGACGCCGGGAATCCGAGCACGGATGGATCGATGGTCGCCGCGGGATCGCGCCATTCACCAAAGCGCGACCAGCTTCCGCGCAGGTCGAACAGCATCGACGAAGAGAGCGTCGAGGTATAGCCGATGGTAGTGGCCGTGTTGGTGCGGTAGTCGAACCCCTTCGTCACCGGGATTCCGCCGATCAGCCCGCCGTCCTGGGCGTTCTCGGCATCCTGCGCCCAGTTGTAGCGATCTTCCTGACGCTTGTTCCAGTAGGCGGTGACGTACAGGCGATTCGCCGGGCTGAAGTTGTGATCGACCCGACCCATTCCGGCGTTGTAATCGTACGGACGGAGCTGATTCGTGAAGTAGTTGCCAACCGTACCGGACTGGTTCGGCAGCGGATACAGCGCAGCGTAGGCCGCCGCAATCGCGTTGATGCGGTCGGCAGGAATCTGGTTGTTCGCAAACGGCGTGCGGGTGCCGTTCGTGCCAGTCGCGGTGAACGGATCGTAGATGAGGTTCGTGAACTCCCCGAGATCTCCGTTGCGCATCCTCGCCGTCGGCACGGTGTAGGTCGAGGGCTCCGGCTGCACGTCGCGCAGATGCTCGAACGATCCCATGAAGAACGTCCGGTTGCGGAGGATCGGACCGCTGACCGTCGCCCCGTACCGGTTGTACTCGCGCGTCGGCTTCGTGCCGTTCGCGCGCTGCGTGAGGAGCGGCGTCGCCGAACGGCTGCTGTCACGATTGAAGTAGCCGCTCTGGACATGAAAGGCGTTGGTGCCGCTCTTCAACGCCAGGTTGACCACCGCGCCGGCCGTATGACCCGTCTGCGCGTCGAACGCGCTCGTCTGCACCTTGAACTCGGAAATCGCATCCGAGGGCGGCGAGAAGCCGACGCCGCGCGCATTGGACATGTTGGGGGCGCCATCGATCGTGAACTCGTTGCCGCCCTGCGCGCCGTTGGCGACGATGCCCGCGAGGTTGCCGTTGTCGGCGGGCCGCGAGAAGTGCAGGTCCGAGGTGTCGAGAATGCCGGGCGCGAGCCGCGAGAGCATGTAGGCGGTGCCGTCGCCGAGCGGCAATTCCGCAATCTGCACCGCGTCGATCGTCGTCCCGCTGATGCCGCTGCTCGTATTCAGCAGCGCCGTTTCGGCGACGACCTGCACGGTTTCCTGCACGCCGCCCGTCTGCAGCACGACGTCGATCCTCGCCGCGTCGCCGACACTGACCCTCGTCGACGGCAGCAGATACTTGTTGAACCCCGACAGCTCCGCCGCGACGGAGTACGGTCCGGGATTGAGATACAGCACCTGATAGCGGCCTTCGGAATCGGTCACCGTCGACTGCGCGATCTTGGTTTCAGTGTTGGTAACCGTTACCGTCACGCCGGGCAGCACGGCGCCGCTGGCATCGGACACGGTCCCGCGGATCGAACCGCGGAACTCTTGAGGGGACGCACTCGCCGGGCCCGCCGCGAACGACAGGACCAGGGCGAGCATCACCAGGGGTGGGAGCGCTCGTCCCGCAAACATTCACGCCTCCTGAAAAAAGAGAACGACGGCCCCCGAAAGGCCATCAAACGGTGCGAGGTAATACCACTTGCGCCATTTAGTGTCAAGCAGGCAGCGTTTATCTCTTGCCAGCCGAACGGGTAACAGGTATTGGTATAGCCACTACAGTGCGTGTGACGGCTCTGATCGTGACCCTTCTGGGCGCGTGGACGGGCTTCGCCAGCCAGTCCGCGGACCGGCCGGTCCGTTGGGGGGACGTGCTCCGGCAAGGAGCCGACTGGTACATCGGGGATCAAGCTCGTGCCATCGCCGACGCGGTCCTCCGCTATCAGCGCGCATCGGGCGGCTGGCCCAAGGACATCGACATGACGGCCCGGCCCGTGGCGGCAGATCCCGCCGCCCGCGATGCCACCATCGACAACGGCGCCACGACGACGCAGATCCGTCTGCTTGCGCGCGTGCGTGACCGGCAAGGGCGGATCGAATCGCGATATCGCGACGCGGCGCTCCGCGGGCTCGACTATCTGCTGGCAGCTCAATATCCGAACGGCGGCTGGCCGCAATTCTTCCCGCTACGCGACGACTATTCGCGCCACATCACGTTCAACGACAACGCCATGGTCAACGTGCTCCTCCTGCTCGACGAGGTGTCGAGCGGGCGCAGCCCGTTCGAGTTCGTCGACGAGGGCCGCCGGGTGAAGGCGCGCGACGCAGTGGCTCGAGGCGTCGAGGTGATCCTGAAGGCGCAAATCGTCGTCGGCCCGGAGCGGACGGCGTGGTGCGCGCAGCACGACGAGGTCACGCTTCAGCCCCGCGGCGCGCGGACGTACGAGCACGTGTCGCTCAGCGGAATGGAGAGCGTCGGGATCGTGCGCTTCCTGATGACCCGGCCCACGAGTCCCGAGCTGACCCGATCGATCGATGCGGCGGTCGGCTGGCTGCGTCGCGTGCGTCTGGACGACTCGCGGTGGGCGCGCTTCTACGAGCTGCGCACCAACCGTCCGATCTTCTCCGGGCGTGACGGGGTGATCCGATACAACCTCGACGAGATCGAACAGGAGCGCCGCGACGGTTACGCGTGGCTCGGCGCGTGGCCGCGCGCCCTGGTGGATGAAGAGTATCCGGAGTGGAAAAAGCGGGAGGCTGCGCGCTGATCAGAACGCGATCATCACGCCAACCGCCGGCACCCGTGGCAGCAGCGTTTCGGTGACCCTCACCGCCTCGAAGGTGCGCAGCCGGATTGACGGATCCGCGGGCCCGAGGTTGTCGCGGTCGAGGACGTTGACGACCTCGCCGAAGACGGTCAGCCGCGTCTTCCCCATCGTGAACACGCGATCCGCCCGGAGATCGAGCCGCGAGTACTCCGGCAGCCGCGATTCGTTTCGCCGTTCGGTCACGAACCAGGTTCCGGTTCGTTCGGTCAGGTACCCGGTCACGGGCACGTTGCTGCCGTATCTCCACTTGAGGCCGAAGCCGGTGGTTCGCGAGAGCTGATACCGGCCGACAACGTTGACCGTGTGGCGCTGATCGTAGTCGCCCCAGAACGATTCGCCGGTGAGCCGATCGTCGTATCGCGACCGGCCGTACACGTACGAAATCCATCCCGAAAAGCCATGGCTGCTGCCTTCCACGGACAGCTCGCTGCCGTACGAAGAACCGTCGAGCGCGTTCTCGTGACGAGGCGCGAACGGATTGACGAGCAGCGTGCCGACACGGCGCGGCTCGGAGTCCTCGAGGCGGACCATATCGCGCTCGCGCCGGTGATAGACGGATGCCTGCCATCGCAGGCCGGCGAAGGCCGTCCCGATCGCCGCGTCGAGATGACGCGCGCGCTCCGGCTCCAACGAAGGATTGCCGGATGCGCCGAGCACCTGGTCGAACTCGGGAAACTGCGGATACAGTCCGGCGGCGGCCTTCACGTCGACCCGTCCTTTTCGCCACATCGCCTGCAGCCATGGACCGGCGAGCGACTCTTTCGTCAGCGTCGAATACCCGACCCGCACGCCCGGGCTCAGCACGATCGAAGGCGAGACCTGCCAGGTGAGCTGCGCATGCCCGGACGTGAGCCAGGCATCGCCCGAGAACCGGTCTTCGTTGAGAAGGATCACGCCGGTGCCGATACGGCCGAAGCGGCCGAGCGTTCTTGATTCGGTTTGGCGCCGCGTTTCGAATCCACCTTCGAGCAGAAGCTGAGGCGACAGCCGGGTCGCCGCGCTCGCGTTGTAAAGCCATTCGTGCAGCAGGCCCTCGCCGAGCACTTGCGCAAAGTCGCCGGTGTTGCCAAACCCCTGCGACACGAACCCGACCCGCTGCAGCAGCGTGGTGTTCGAAAAGATCGAACGGACGCCGGCGGTGACGATCGCGGTGTGGCTATCCGCCTCGCTGAGCGAGTTGGCGCCGGGCGTGGGGTCGTGCTCGTCATAGCCAGCGCGGCCGGCAAGCGCCGAGACTTGAAACTGATGGTGGCTCGTGAAGTCGTAGACGAGCCGCGCCTGCTGATCGAAGAAGCCAATCGCCGACGCATCCGTCTCGGAATCGATCCGGTGCAGCAGCCAGTTCAGGTACGACTGCCGCGCGGTAATCAGCCACGAGCCCCTTCCCTCCGCCACCGGCCCCTCAGCCAGCACCGACGCGTTCGTCACGCTCGCCGCGCCGCGCATCGAGAACTGTTTCCGCGATCCGTCGCGCAGGCTGAAGTCGAGCCATGCTCCGGTGCGCGTGCCGGCGCGCTGCGCGTAAGATCCGGACTCGAGCGTGAGCCGGTCGAGCGCATCGCTGTTGATCACCGCGATCGACCCCGTGTCGGTCCGCCCGCGCACGGCGTGCAGCGGCCACGGGATGGACACCCCGTCCATCGACATGCCGATGTGACGCGAGTCCGACCCGCGGACGTAGAACTCGCTGCGAAAATCATCCCCCGCCGCCACGCCCGGCAGCGCGTGCACGGCCCTGAATGGATCGTCGGCGAGCACGCCGCGCAGATTCTCGAGATCGCGCGCATCGAGGACCCGCACCGCGGGCGCCGCCGGATCCGCGGTATTGGCGCCTGGCCGTACCTCCACTGTTTCGAGATATGGTGTCGCGCCGGCGACCAGGCGCACGTTCACGTCGGCAACGGCGCCGGAGCGCACCTCGACCCTGGGCCGTGCGCGGCCGTAACCGGCGAGCGACACGTCGATCCACTGCGCGCCAGCGGGGATGTTCTCGATCCTGAACACGCCATCCGCGCCGGTGCGCGTCGTCAACGCGAGCCCGTCGATCCGCACGATCGCGCCTGCCAGCGGCAGCCCCGTTGCCGAATCGCTGACGAGACCGGTGATGACACCGGGCGGATCCTGAACGGGCGCCGCGGCGATCGCTGTCATTGCCAGAACGAGCATCGCGGGCAGCACGCTGAACGACCGGGTGAACTTGGAGCGGGCCATGGGCAGAAGTGCGGCAGCATGATATACGCGGACAACGTACGTAGCGCAGCCCTTCAGGGCTGCCTCGGGCGGTGTTAGCATGACCCGCGTCGATGCCACGCATCACCATCGCCGCAGCGTGTCTGCTCGCCGGTCTGCTCGCTCTCCGCCCCGGCGCCGCGCAACTTGCGCACATCGTCGTCGAACGCGACCTGCCGCTGAAGCTGACGGACGGGACCACGCTCTACGCGGACGTCTACCGTCCCGAAGGACCCGGACGGTTTCCCGCGCTGCTGATGCGGACGCCGTACGACAAGGACGGCGCGCAGCAGAGCGGCCGGCTGGCGATGACCGTCGCCGCCGTGCGGCGCGGCTACGTCGTCGTCGTGCAGGACACCCGCGGGCAGTTCAAGTCCGAAGGCCGTTTCGTGCCGTACGCTCAGGAGATCGGCGACGGCCACGAGACGATCGACTGGGTGGCGCGGCTTCCATACGTGGACGGCCAGGTGGGAATGTTCGGCCTCTCCTATCCCGGCGCGGTGCAGTGGATGGCCGCACCCGGCGCGCCCCCGAGCCTCAAGGCGATCGCTCCGGCGATGACGTTCGCGCATCCCAATCATTTCTTCTACCACGGCGGCATCTTCGAAGCGGACTTCATCGAGTGGCTGCTTCCGCGTCAGCTGCGCGAGCGGCGGCAATTCGGCCTGCCGTTCACGACGTCCGAGGAAACCTCGAGAGCGTGGGAGCAGAACGGCGACGCGTGGATGGATTACCGGCCGCTCGCCGAACTGCCGATCATGAAGGAGTTCGCCTACTGGAACGCGTGGACGCGCAACACGATTCACAGCCGCTACTGGACCCAGTTCGACATCGAGGCAAACCACGGCCGCACGCAGGTTCCGGCATTCAATCTCAGCGGATGGAACGACGACCCGTACGGCCAGCCGGGCGCCATCAGGAATTTCATCGGCATGAAGCAGCACGGCGGCAGCGACGCCGCCCGGCGCGGGCAGCGGTTGACGATGGGACCGTGGACGCATGGGGTGCCGTCGCTGTCCCGCACCGTCCATGCCGGCAGGGATTTCGGTCCAAATGCGACGTACGACTTCGTCGAGGAGCAGCTCCGCTTCTTCGACTACTGGTTGAAGAAGAAGGACGGCGGATTCTCGACCGAGCCGCCGGTCCGGATCTTCGTGATGGGCGAAAACCGGTGGCGCCAGGAGGACAGCTGGCCGATCGCGCGCACCACTTACGAACCGTGGCAGCTCAATCCAGGCGGCACCCTCGAGCGGAGCGAGTCACAATCGCGCAGAGACCGCACGGAGTTCATCTACGACCCGCGTACGCCGGCGCGGGCGCCGCTTCCCTCTTCGACGGCTCCCGCCGATTGGAGCGCGGTGACGTCCCGAGCGGACGTCGTCGAGTTCACGAGCCAGCCACTCGGTGCGCCGATCGAGATCACCGGCCACATCGTCCTGCGTCTCTGGTTCACGTCGAGTGCGCCGGACACCGACGTGACCGCGCGCATCCTTGCCGTCCGTCCCGACAGGTCCTCGTATACGCTGACGAACGCCTATGGCGCGCTGCGCACGCGCTACCGCAGCACCGAGCAACCGCAGCCCGAGCAGCCGCTGCCGCCAGGCAAGCCGGTGGAGCTGACGATCAGCCTCGGCTACACCAGCATCGTCGTTCCCGCCGGCGAGCGCCTGCAGATTGCGATCGCCGGGAGCATGCGGCAGGGACTGACGATTCACCCGAATGTGTGGGAGGTGTCGTCGCCGGCTGCGGCCGCCGTGCCGGCGACGAACGTGGTGCATCACGGGCCGGATTCCCCGTCGCGGGTGATCCTGCCCGTGATTCCGCGGAAGTGACGTCCGCTAGTCGAGCAGGAAGATCTGCAACGCAGCGTCGGCCGCCGTGAACTCGCAAACGTAGTCCGTGTTGCTGTCGATTCTGATCCCCCTGATGTACTCGGTGGTTGAGCCGGATACGCCATATGTCAGCGTATGCAGCTCAGTTGAAGACTGATTCAACTTCTCCGGCTTCGCAGTGATCTTCGTGTTATTGGCGTTCGACTTGAACTCGACTTCCTGGTTGTCGCTGTAGACGATGTCAATCTTGTCTCCCGACCTGACGATGCCGTTACAGCTCGGGTTGCCGGATACAATTACGACGAGGAATTTGTTGCGGTTGCGCACCGGAGTACCTTTGATTCGCCACTTCTTCTTGTCGGTGCTGTTGTCCTCTTCGAAGGCGGCCGCCTGGTTCAATAGTTCGAACTTCATGGACCCGCCCCGCACGCGAATCGGCGGCTCATCGCCTGTACGCATCAAGCTGACATCCCGATTGCAAGCGTTGAACAAAGCGAGAACGATGGCGAGGGCCACGACAGCGGCCATGACACCCCAACTCTTGCGCGACATGCGGTTTGATCCGCCCGAAAACGTCTGAGTCATCGCAGCTCCTCGTGAATCGTCATTCGACCAAGACCGATTGCAGTTTCACGTCCTTCTGGCTGAAATTGCACTGGCTTGCGCCATCCAGCTGAATCTCCTTGATGTAATTCGCGGCGGCCCCGTAGCTCAGAGTCTTGTGGTCAGCCGATCGTGTCAGGGGTTTGTTCGACGTCACCTCGGTCTTCTTGTTCTTCGATTCGGCCTGCAGCCACGTGCCGTCGTCCAGGATGTACCTGACGATCTTGCCGTTGACGCTGCCCGCGTTGCCACAGTCCGCCGGCGCGGTCGGCGCGAGATACAGCCAGTACGGGTCCACCAGCCTCTCACCGGCCGACAGCTTCCACTTCATTCCGCCGGTGCCGACTTCCTTCCAGTAGGTAGTCTTGTGGATCACCTCCATCTGAATTGACCCGTTCCTCACCCGAATCGGCGGCTCGTCCCCCGTCGCCATGATGGAAAAGTAACCAATTGTAGCGCCGGCGCCTATCACGATCCCGAGCCCTACGGCGACCGCCGTGGCGAGAGGATTCTCGGTCCAGGCATCGACGATGGATCCGTCCGATTCAGTCTGAGTCATCGCAGCTCCTCATTGATGAACGAAGTTATGAGAGTCCCGATCGTTTCCGGAGATAGATCAGATCCGCCCGTTGTTCGTACGTCTGGAAGTCTGCGTTCCACGCGGAGCGCACGTGGCCGAGCGATGTTCTCGCCGCCGCGGTGAAGTCCGCCATAGCCTTTTCATCGCCGGTCATGCGCGCCGCCACGGCACCGATCGCCGTGAGCCGCCAGCGCAGTTCGTCGTTCGACAGGTTGCCGAGGAGCGTCAGCCCCTGTTTCACCTCCGTCATCGCGGCGGCGGCGTCGCCTCGGTCGATCGCCGCGGCGGCGAACCAGTAGTGGCGCTCCCTCATGAGCGACCGTTCGCCTTCAGGCTTCGAGCCAGGTGCAGAAACCGGCCGCTTTCGGCGCGCATCACAGTAGGCGCCGATCGCCGGCGCCAGCAGCCGGGAGGATGCCGGTGCGTTGTCGTCGCGGCGGACCTGGTCCACGAGGGGCGGCACCCCCTCACACCGCAGCAGGGTGGCGAGGTAGTAGGCGCGCAGAAAGGCGACGCGGGGAGCCACCCGCGTCATAGGCGGCCACCCGCGCCTGAATCTCTCTTTCGAGCTGGGAGAGGACGCGATCCGCATCCGGTGCTCTGCCCAGCCGGATGAGGAGATCGGCTCGATTGGCGAGATGGTACGGGAGCGACTCCTTGTCGCCCTGCGCGATCCGCATCGCTTCGACCTTCTCACGCAGCTTCAATGCCTCCGGGTATCCCCCGAGTGCGGTGGCCACGCTGGCGAGATTGCTGCCGGCGAGCATCATCTGCGCCTCGTCCTGCACCGTTTCCGCGACCGAGAGCACGTGCGCGCCGTTGGTGCGTGCCTCGTCCAGCCGATCGAGGCTCTGCAGCGCTCGTGTCTTGATGGCCAGGCCGTAGGATTCGAACCGCCGGTATCGGTTCTGCTGCAGGAAGGGCAACTCGGCGTCCACGAGCGCGATGGCTTCCTCCTGCCGGTTCTGCAGCTGACGAACGTTCGCCAGCTGGAGCCGTGCATTCGCCGCGGTCCGGTGCGCCTTGTGCTGCTCGGCAAGCTGAATCGCCTGATCGAGCATCGCCGCCGCTTCAGCGGGCCGGTCCGTCTGCATCAGCGCCGCCGCCTGCACGAGGCCGGCGGCGGCAACGGTTTCGAGCCTGTACTTCGTTGCCTGCTCCACCGCCGCGGACGCGAGCTTCTGCGCCGCTTCGAACTGTCCGTCCGAAGCCGTCACGCTGCTCAGCGCGGTCTGAATGCGCACCTGCTGGTAAATGCTTCCTGACTCGGTCGCGCGCGACCATGCGCGCTCCAGCTCGACCCGCGCCAGCTTGGGTTCGACGCCGGCATCGTAGAGAGCGCCGCGCCGAATCATGACTTCGGTAACACCCTCGGCGTCCGACGCCGCGCGGTACAGACCGCTCGGCTTCTTCGAACGCCGCCAGCGCGTCCTTCCGTCTGACCTCGAGGCCGTGCAATGTCCCCAGCCGCAGGTACGCCGCGGCGTACGTCTTGTCCTGCGCGATGGCGACTCGAATACGACTTCCGGGCGTCGGTGTCGCAGCCCCGCTGCTTCCTGGGCGCGCCCGACATCCAGCCAGCCCCGCGACTTGTCCGGCACGCAGATCCACGAGCCTGCGATAGCGCGTCACGGCGGAATCGACATCGCGGAGCACGAGCGCGCGTGCGGCCTGAAGGCGGAGGCTCTCGATCTCCGGCAGCCGTGATTCGTCGGGCACCACGGCGGACAAGCGCACGAGATCGTCTTTGGCAGCCGTCTCGTCATCGAGCTCCGCGTGTGCCTCGGCAAGGCGCGCAAAGGCGAGCGCGTGATTGGGGAAACGCCTTCATCGCCTCTTCGAGCATCTGCACGGCCGTAGAAATATGCTCCGTCACGGATCGCGTCGGTTCCCCGTTCGTACCACTGCTGCGAATCGGCCGGCACCGGCGGCAGCGGACGCGGACGCGTCCAGATCCAGCCACCCACCACAGCGAGCATCAGCACGGCGCCGGCAGTCAGCGCTGGTGCGTAACGCGACCACCACCGCCGGCCGGGCACTTCGTGCCCGCCGCTGAAGGTGTCGCGCCTTGTCTGCGACGACAACACCCCGATCGCGCCAACGACCTCGTCCGCGGACTGGAATCGATCCTCGCGATCCTTCGCCATCAGCCTGGCGCAGAGCTCGTCGTGACGGCCGTCCAGATCCGGCCGCAGGCTCGACGGCGCCGGCGGATGGACGTGCAGGATGTTCGCAACCGTCTCGAACGTGGTGGTCCCATCGAACGCGCGGCGGCCGGTCAGACACTCGAACAGCACGACGCCGAGCGAAAACAGGTCCGAGCGCCCGTCGATCGGACCCTGCTGCACCTGTTCGGGCGACATGTAGCCGGGGGTGCCGACGATCGTGCCTGCCGCGGTCGGGTTCGAAAACGTCGAGGTGTCATCGGCGGGACTGGCCTGCGCAACCACCTTGGCGATCCCGAGGTCGAGCAGCTTGGGAACGCGGTTGGGCATCACCATCACGTTGGCCGGCTTCAGATCGCGATGGATGACGCCATGGCGGTGCGCGGCGGCGAGCGCCTCGGCAAGATGGGCGCAAAGCGACAGCGCGTCGCGTACGGCCATCGGCCCGCGTTCGAGCACTGTTGCGAGCGTTTCTCCTTCGACGTACTGCATCACGATGAAGATGCGGCCGTCGGGCGTCTCCCCCATTTCGAAGACCGTGCAGATGCCTGGATGGTCGAGCGACGCGGCCGCCTGCGCTTCCCGCAGCAGCCGGCGGCGCGCCTCGTCGTCTTGCCTCTTGTCTGGCAGCAGGAACTTGATGGCGACCTTACGGCCGAGCTTGAGATCGTCGGCGAGATACACCTCGCCCATGCCGCCGCTGCCCAGCAGCTCGAGAAGCCTGTAGCCTGCCGGGGCTACCTGGCCCAGGGCCGGACCCTCAGGCCGGCCGCTCTGATACATGTCGAGAGGTCCTCGGGGAAATGACCGTGGGAGTATACGCCGGTACAGCCTGGTGTGTCGGGGCATCCATACCCATATGAGCTTGCGAGCCTCTGCATTTCGCCTTCCCGATTGAAGCCGGTTTCTCCCCTGGAGGCCCCATGGATCTCGTTCAGGCCAGAACCATCGCGATTCCCCGAAACTCTCGCTGGCGCACGCGGCTTGCCTGCAGGCTCTGGGGACATCATGTAGATAACCATCTGTTCCGGAAGGACTTGGGCTCGCACCGCTCGTGCCGGTGCGGCGAGCTGTATCTGACGACCGACGGCGCGCACACGCGCGTGCGCCACACACTCTCCTGTTTTCTCGGCCATCACACTTACGTGCGCATCGCCGACCGCGCCGGCCATCACGAATACGCCTGCGTGCAATGCGGACATCCGCTGGTGTTCGAGGCGGATGCCGATCCCTACGCCTCAGCTGGTGAATTCAAGAAGAAGGTGCGTTACCTCTGCGGCCTGTTCGGCCATCGCGTGCACAATGTCGGGGCGCGGGACGGATTCGTCGAATACGCCTGCCACTGCGGCCACTCGTTCCTCAAGGACGAGACGCCGACGCGCGTCATACGTCATCCCATGATTTGCGTGGTATCCGGCCATTACGTACGGTACGTAACCTCGCGGGCGGGATACTCCGAATACGTGTGCCGCAACTGCGGCCATCCGTTCTGCTTTGCAGATCCTGCATAACTCCCAACTCCCAAAAAGGCCAACTCCCAAAAAACCGAATCCCAAGTCCCAACTCTCAAAAACACACGTATTTCGTATTGACAATAAAAATTGTCAATGCTTCAATGGACCGCGAGAAGGAGGTCCAATGGCGGTGAACACCAGAACCCCGAGTGAGCGAAGAGTCGAGCTGCAGTACGAAGTGCCGGGAACGCCCGAACAGGTGTGGCACGCGATTGCGACCGGGCCGGGGATCTCGTCGTGGTTCGCTCCAACTGACGTGGAGGAGCGCGAAGGCGGCGCGATTGCGTTTCGAATGGGCCCTGGCATGGAGTCGTCCGGCGTCGTGACGCGCTGGGAGCCTCCGCGCCGGTTCGCCTACGAAGAGCGCGACTGGAGTCCGAATGCTCCCCCGCTCGGAACAGAGTTCATCATCGAGGCCCGCTCGGGTGGCACGTGCACGGTCCGGCTGGTTCACAGCCTCTTCGCCGACAGCGCGGAGTGGGACGACCAGATGGACAGCTTCGAAAAAGGCTGGGCGTCGGTCTTCGACGTGCTTCGCATTTACATGACTCGCTTCTACAACCAGCCCTCCTCCGCCTTTCGTGCGTTGAGAAGCGTCAGCGCCTCTGAACCAGACACCTGGAAGGTTCTCCAGGAAGCACTTCCTGCTCTCAAGGGCCAGCTGCAGGCTCCGGTTTCGCGCAAGTCCCCCCACGAGGCATTGCTGCTTCTCGACACGCCTGCGCCCGGTATCGCGCTGGTTGGAGCCTTCACGTGGGGCAACAAGGTCCACGCGTCGCTCGCCTTCTATTTTTTCGGGCCCGGTGCGGCATTGGCCGTCGCGCGAGAGGAACCGCGCTGGACGGCCTGGCTCGAACAGAAGTTCGGATAACTCCCTTCGCCCGAAATCCACGGACGACGCGCGTCCGTAGTAACGAGGCAGATGCGACATTTACACTTCGCCATCTGCCTCGTCTTGCTCACGGTCGCTTCCCAGACGATGCGCGCCCAGACCGCCACGCTGTCCGGTGTCATCAGGGATGAAGCCGGCGGAGTGCTGCCCGGCGCTCTGATCGAACTCCGCAGTGGACTGCAGGTCAGAACGGCAGTGACCGGCGGAGGCGGCGCGTATCGCTTCGACGGCATCCCCGCCGGCCGGCTCGAACTGTCGGTCACGCTGGCGCAGTTCGCCGCCGCGCGGCGTCAGGTAGACGCGCCTGGATCGGGAACCCTGCAGATCGATATCGTGCTGGCGCTGGCGCTCAACGCGGACGTCACGGTGACGGGCAAGTCGACGTTCTCGAACCTCGCGGACGTCGTCGATCCCTTCAAGAGCCTGATCGGCATCGCGCAGTCAGCCAGTCAGGGCGCGATCACCGCGCGGCAGCTCGACACTCGCCCGTTGCTTCGCCCTGGTGAAGTGCTCGAAATGGTGCCGGGCCTCGTCATCAGCCAGCACAGCGGCGAAGGCAAAGCCAATCAGTACCATCTGCGCGGCTTCAATCTCGATCACGGAACTGATTTCGCCACGACGGTGGCGGGCATGCCGGTCAACCTGCCGACGCACGGCCACGGTCAAGGCTATTCCGATCTGAACTTCGTGATCCCGGAGCTGGTCAGCGGCGTGCAATTCTCCAAGGGCCCCTACTTCGCCGATCAGGGCGATTTCGCAACCGCCGGCGCCGCGAGCATCAACTACGTCAATTCGCTGGCGCAGCCGCTGGTTCGCATCACCGGCGGCGGCCAGGCCTTCGGCCGCGCTGTTTTGGCCGCTACTCCGGATCTGTGGAACGGCCAGCTGCTGGCGGCGGTGGAACTGCAGCACGACGACGGGCCGTGGACGTCACCCGACCGGTTGAAGAAGATCAACGCGGTCTTGCGCTACACGCGCGGCGACGCCTTGAACGGCGCCTCGGGCACGTTCATGGCGTATCGAGGCACGTGGAACTCCAGCGATCAGATTCCGCGCCGCGCGGTGGCCGGCGGATCGCTCTCGCGCTTCGGCACGGTGGACGACAGCGCCGGTGGCGACGCGTCGCGTTACAGCGGCTCGTTCGAATGGCAGCGCACGCGCGGCAGCGCCAGCACGAAGCTCACCGCCTTCGGCATCGCGCAGCGCCTCGATCTGTTCTCGAACTTCACCTACTTTCTCGACGATCCGGAGAACGGCGATCAGTTCCGCCAGGCGGATCGCCGACTCACGACCGGCGCGAAGCTGACGCATCGCCGCATCGAGCGCTGGGGCGGACGGCTGGTCCAGAACACGTTCGGTGCTCAGATCCGGAACGACCAGGTTTTCGACGTGGGGCTGTTTCACACACGTGAACGTGAGTTACTGAACACCGTGCGAGAGGACGAGGTGATGCAGACCAGCCTCTCGGCGTACTACCAGAATGAAGCGGAGTTGTATCCGAAAGTCCGCACCCTCGCCGGCGTCCGGGTTGATGGATTCCGGTTCGGTGTCGACTCGGGCGATCCTCGCAACGCCGGAACAGCTATGCGGCCCTCGCAAGCCCGAAAAGCGGCGTCGTCCTGGGACCCTGGCAGGGTACCGAGTTCTACGTCAACGCCGGAATGGGCTTTCACAGCAACGACGCGCGCGGCGCCACGATCACGATCGATCCGCGCACGGGTGGACCCGTGGATCGCGTCACGCCGCTGGCCCGGGCGCGGGGCGCGGAGGTCGGGCTTCGCAGCGTGCTGATTCCAAGGCTGCAGACGACGGTGACCGCGTGGACGCTTGGACTCGATTCCGAGCTGGTGTTCGTCGGCGATGCGGGGACGACCGAAGCCGGCCGCCCGAGCCGGCGTGCCGGGATCGAGTGGACCAACTACTACTCGCCGTGGCCGTGGCTGACGTGCGATGCCGATGTGTCGATCTCGCGCGCACGCTTCACCGATGGCGCGCCGGAGGGCGCCTCTATCCCGGGCGCGGTTGAAACCGTCGTCTCGGCGGGCGCGACCGTCACCAGCAGACATGACTTCTTTGGCAGCATCCGCTGGCGCTACTTCGGCCCCCGCCCGCTGGCCGGGGACAACTCGGTCCGCTCGCGCGCCACGAGCCTCGTCAATCTCCAAGCGGGCTACCGGTTCACGAACCATCTGCGGCTCGCGGTCGACGTGTTCAACCTGCTCGATTCGAACGACAGCGATATCGAATACTTCTACCGCTCGCGTCTGCCCGGAGAGCCGCCCGCCGGCGTGGACGACATCCATTTCCATCCGACGTTGAAGCGCACGGTCAGGGTCAGCCTGACGGTGGGGATGTGACCAGTGTCACGTGCCTTCCGCCTAAAGGCGGAAGCTACAGGGTGGGATCTAAGAAGCTACAGGGTGGGATCTAATCAGTTGTCCCTGTGGCTTCCGCCTTTAGGCGGAAGCACGTCATACTCACTTCATGTGCGCACATACTCAGGCAATCAGCACCGTCAAGACGCCGAAGGCTCATCAGTGTGAGGAGTGCGTGAAGATCGGCGCGCGGTGGGTGCACCTGCGAACGTGTCAGATGTGCGGCGTCACGCTCTGCTGTGATTCGTCGCCGAACAAGCACGCGACGAAGCACGCACGCGCGACCTCCCATCCGGTGATCGCATCCGCCGAGCAGGGCGAACGGTGGCTGGACTGTTATCCGGATGATGACTTCGTGGAGTACTAGCCCTGCACGTAGCACGTGACAAGCAGCACGTCGCACGTAGCACCTCGCACGTCGCACGTGTCATCCCGTATTCCGCATCCCCGCCGCGATGCCGTTGACGGTGACCATCAGCGCCGCGCGCGTGCGCGGGTCGTCTTGCTCGCGGACGCGGCGCAGCAGTTCGACCTGCACCAGGTTCAGCGGATCGACGTACGGGTTGCGCACGTCGATCGAGCGCCGGATCACGGGATTCGATTCGAGCAGCTCGCCATGGCCGGTGACGCGCAGTATCCCGTCGATCGCACGCTGAAGCCGCGCGCGCAGATCGGCGCCGATCGGCTGCCGTTCCGGCGGCACCAGCCGGCGGTCGTACTCGGCGGCAATCCGGCCGTCCGCCTTCGCGAGCACCATCTCGATCAGGCCAATCGCCGACTGGAACTGCGGCCACTCGCGATACATCGCCTCCAGCCGATCGCGTTCGCCGCGCGCCGTCGCGCAGTCGAGCGCGTCCTCGACGCCGAGCCAGGCGCCGAGCATCAGCCGCGTCTGGGTCCAGGCGAACTGCCAGGGTATGGCACGCAGGTCGGACACGCCAGATCCCCCGCCCCGCCGCGCGGGACGGCTGCCGATGTTCAGACGCGCGATCTCCGCTTCGGGCGTCGACGCGTGGAAGTAGTCGATGAACCGGGGATCCTCGTAGACGATCCGCCTGAATGTCGCGCGGGCGTCGGCCGACAAGCGTTCCATGCACGCCCGCCACTCCGGCGCAGGCTCTTGCGCGGGGAGGAGCCACGCGTCCAGCGTCCCGGTCGTGTAGATCTCCATCGTCCGCAGCGCGATGTCCGGCAGGCCGAACACCGCCTGCAGCATCTCCCCCTGCTCCGTCACGCGAAGCGTGCCGTCGATCGATCCGGGCGGCTGCGACTTGATCGCGAGGTACGTCGGTCCGCCGCCGCGGCCGATGCTGCCGCCGCGGCCGTGGAACAGCGTGACGCGGATGCCGTTGCGGCTGCACGCGGCGACGACCGCCTCCTGCGCTTTGTAGAGATCCCAGCCGGCCGTCAAACGCCCGACGTCCTTCGCGGAGTCGGAGTAACCGATCATGACCTCCTGCCGCCCTCTCGTCCGCGCGCGATACCGGGGGATGCGAAGCAGCCGATCGATCACGTCGCCGGCGTTCTGCAAGTCCGCGGACGTCTCGAACAACGGCACGGCGCGCAAGGGGCTGGCGACGCGGGACTCCTTCTGCAGCAGCTCGACCGCGAGAACGTCCGACACGTTGCGCGCCATGGTGATGACGTAGGCGCCAAGCGAGCCGGCGGGCGTCCGGGCGATCATCCGGAACGTGGCGAGCACGTCCTGGACCTCGGGGGCCGGCTTCAGGTCGGCCGGAATCAGCGGGCGCCGGCCTGCGAGCTCCGTCAGGAGGAAATCGACGCGCTTGGCTTCGTCCCAGTCGGCATACGAGCCGAGGCCAAGCGCCGACGTCACGGCCGCGAGCGTTTCGGTGTGCCTGGATGCATCCTGACGGATGTCGAGGCGCGCCAGGGTCATGCCGAACGCGCTGACGCGTCTGAGCACATCCTCCAGCCGGCCTCCGGCGATGAGCTGATGCCCGGTGGCCTCGAGTGACTGATGGCACGCGAGCAGCGTGTCCATCAGCTCATCGGGTTCGACGTAGACGCTGGCGTCCGGCTGAACATTGGCATCGGCGCCGAGCGAGGCCTCGACCCATTCGCGGGTCGCGAGCATCCGCGTGCGCACCCCGCGCAGCACTTCGCGGTAGGGCTCATGCGCGCCTCGCGCACGCTCGCGCAGCTCCGGCGTCGCCGCCTCGAGCGACAGCTCGTCGCGCAGCGCCTCGATCTCGCCGAGATAGAGATCCGCGGCAACCCATCGCGCCAACAGGCAGGCGCGCCGTGTCACTTCGGGGGTAACGTTCGCGTTGCCGTCGCGATCGCCGCCGATCCAGGAGCCGAACCGCACGGGGGTCACGCCAATCGGCAGGCCGCGGCCGGTGTTGGCGCGCAACGCGCGGTCGACGCTGCGCAAATACCGTGGCAACGCCTCCCACAGGCTCTGCTCGAACACGATGAGGCCGCTGCGGACTTCATCGAGAGGCGTCGGCGGCCGATCGCGAATCTCGTCGGTCGCCCACGCGGCGTCGATCTCACGGTGGATCGCGGCGATCAGTTCCTGCTGCTCGGGCGGTGTGAGATCGGGACGATCGCGGCGCGCCAGCGCTCGCGCGGTCCGGTTGTATTTCTGAACGAGCGTGCGCCGGGCGACTTCGGTCGGATGCGCCGTCAGCACCAGCTCGATCTGCAGGGCGCACACCGCCTCATGCAGCCGATCGCCGGACAGCCCGGACGCCAGCAGCCGCGCGAATCCCTCTTCGCACGAGCCCTCCTGCGGTCGCGCCTGCGGGTCGCGCTGATACTCGCGCCGGCGGCGGATGCGGTGATGCTGCTCGGCGACGTTCGCCAGGTGGAGAAAATGCGCAAACGCCCGCGAGATCGGCACCGCATCGTCGAGCGACATGTTCGCCAGCTCGTCGGCGAGCGCGCGGAAGTCGTCGTCATGGCCGGCTCTGGCGCTCTTCGCCAGCGCCCGGACACGCTCGACAGTACGGAAAATCGCTTCGCCCGCATGCCGCCGCAGCGTGTCGCCAAGCAGTTCCCCCAGCAGCCGCACGTCGTCGCGCAGCGGCTTGTGCGGATCCCCTTCCATCGCTCAAGCATAGATCTCCATCGCCACCTGCTACTATCTGGGGATGGCTCTCGACGAACGCGCATTCTTTACGGAGAAACCGGAAACCCGCCAGGGACGCTATCAGTGCCCCAAGTGCCGCCGCTCGGGCGACTACAGCATCCGCTGGGTCCGGCGCACGAAAAAGGACCGGCCGCCGCCTGGCGCTGACGATGCCGATCGAGCGAAGTTCGCCAAGCTGCGCGATTACCTGCTGCGGCTGGACGACGAGGTGGCGTGCAAGACGTGCGGGAAGAAGTTCGAAATCCCGTCGCAGCATTCGCTGATGTTCGTGGATCAGCTGGCCGGCCTGCCCAACGACGACGAGCTCGAACGCGAGATCGCGGACGCGGACACGTCCGGTGACGCCGAGCCGGCGCCCGAGCGCAAGCCCTCGCTGCCCGCGCGGTTCACACGCGGCTCGAGCGGATGGAAGTAGAGTTCGAGATCACGGTGTTAGAGGAGAGGAGTCGGCGGAGTTCACGGGGCTTTTAACACGGAGACGCGGAGGCACGGAGGTACACGGAGGTAGCCCGTGGCCCGCCGGCCTTCGGCCGGCTGGACGAATCGAACAAGACCTGCGAATACAAGTGACTGCCGCGATCAGAGTCACTTGTATTCGTAGGTCTTGTTCGATTCGTGCCGCGCGCAGCGCGGCGCCACGGGCTACTTCTGGCGCGCCGCCTGTGCGTCAAACTCCGTGGGACCTCCGTGCCTTCGTGTCTCCGTGTTGAAAACCCTGTGCTCTCCGTTACCTGCTGCCCTCTGGCACCGTAGTCTCACGCCGCGAACGACTCCGCCACTATCGTGCACGCGACGCGGGTGAAGGTGCAACGGGATCGCGCGGTGATCCGTTCCCCGGCGCCGGCGCCGGACTCGATCGTGCCGCGCATCGTCACCCCGAACCCCACCCGTCCGCGATCCACCAGCGTGTCGTCGATGTGCAGACGTTCACCGAAGATCGGGTGATTGCTGAACCGGATCTTGTGTCCTTTGTACGCCACCGTCCATCCGACCGGATATCGCAGCCCCGCGATCGTCATCACGACCGCCCCGGCGAGGAATGGCAGCGCGTACACCGAGGCTTCCATGCGGGCGCGGTATAAGTAGTTCAGCGTTGCAACCCACAGGAAAACGGCGACCGCTGGCAGGACGATCTGCACCAGGCGGCGCCAGCGAGTCTCCGCGTCGAGGAGAACCGTCTGCAGCATGGCTGCCACCGCCTGCGCGGACGCGGGCCGCGCCGCGGGATCCCGTTCCAGGCACGCCAGCATCGCCTTGCGGAGTGTGGGCGTGATCCCAGCGGGGACCTCCGCCGCTGCAGCTCCTGCCGACGCATGCCGCGCAACGAGTTGCTCCAGCGTGTGCGCGCCGAACATGCTCTTCCCTGTCAGGATCTCGTGGATGATCAGCCCGAGGGCGTAGATGTCGGTCTGTGTGGTCAGGCCCTTCCCCAACAGCTGCTCGGGCGCCATGTACGCGGGCGTGCCCTCGACGGCATGTTCTGCCCCGGCCGATCCGGCGATGCCGAAGTCCATCAGGTGAACCTGGCCGCCGGCGCCGAGCATGATGTTCGCCGGCTTCAGATCGCGATGCAGGATTCCGCGCGCGTGCACCGCGGAGAGACCCGCGCAGACTTGCCGGATCAGTTCGACGGTTTCCGGCTCGGGAAATGATCCGCGACGCCGGAGCGCCGACGACAGGTCTTCGCCGTCGATGAACTCCATCGACAGGAACAGATGGCCGTCCACGTCCCCGATGTCGTAGACACGGCAGACATTCGGGTGCGAGATTTGCCGCGCGACGCTGACCTCGCCGTGAAACTGCGCGAGACGGCGCGGATCGCCGGCAAGATCGGGTGGAAGAAACTTGAGCGCGACCTGATGGCCGAGCCGCAGATCGTCGGCGTGGTAGACGATGCCCATGCCGCCGCGTCCGAGGCTTCGAACGATGCGATACCGGCCGGCGAGCACGGCGCCGGGCTCGAACCCGACGTCAACCGAGCCGGTGCGCGGCGAGTACGCTGAAGACTCCTGTGCGCGATCGAGCAGCCGCGTCACATCTTCCGCAACCGCGGACGACGAGCCGGCGATGACCGTCACCGCATCGGTCATCTCGAGCCGATGGCCGCACGAGGGGCAGAAACGGCTGCCGTCCGGTGGAGACGCCTGGCATGCAGGACACCGCACGGCGCGAATTCTACTTTATCCGGCTGATTCGTAGGCGCGACGGACCCACGCGATCAGTTCGCGATCCACGTCGCTGGCCTCGGTGACCTTGACCTTGTATTGACACATGCCGCCGGCAGGCATGGCCAGCAGCCGCGACGTCGGCGGCACGTCCTTCATGTTCAGCCCGACGTCGACGCGCGTATTCGTGGCCGGCCCGATCATCGCGAACTGTCTCTTCCGGCGCAGGCTGATATATCCCTTCTTCGGTGCGATCTCGAACGGACCGAAGGCACCGATGGCGGCCATCAGCGCATCGTGGACCGGCCGCAGCGATTGCTTCGGACCTGCGTAGATCGCCGCGAGCACGTCGCTCTCGGACTGCTCCGCCGCGTCCGCCGGCGGACTTGCCGTCGGACTTGAGCGCGTAGTGAACGAGCGTATTCGCGTCGCCGTGCCCCATTCCGAGATCGCGCTTGAGCATGTCGCGAATCTCGCCGTGCTTCGTCAGGCCGCTCTTCCTGATCAACTGCCCGAGCGCGTCGAGCGACTTGCCCGTCCGTTTTTCGATGTTGGCCAGCTGCGTCGCCAGTGCCTTGTCCATGTCCATGTGCATCTCCCGGTGCCGCTGATGTCGGCTTCATTAGGATCCTTACGCGCTCGGGGCAACTCGTGTACTAGAGAAACGGAGCCCCCCAGCAATGACCCCTTGACACGCCATTGCCGGTCAGTGTATTTAACTTACAAGTTAATTAACTACTTGGTTCAATACAGATGGCCACCGACCAGTTGAGCACGACGTTCGCCGCCCTCGCCGACCCGACCCGCCGGGCCATCCTCGCCCGCCTGGCCTCGGGCGAATGTTCGGTCACCGAGCTGGCCGAACCGTTCGAGATGAGCATGCCCGCCGTCTCGAAACACCTGCGCGTGCTCGAGCGCGCCGGGCTCATCGTCCGCGGCCGCGAGGCCCAGTGGCGGCCCTGCCGTCTGGAGCCGGCGCCGCTCAAGCAAGTGGCCGACTGGGCGGAGCGGTACCGAGCCATCTGGGAGCAGCGTCTCGATCGTCTAGAAACCTACTTGCAGGAACTTACAGCGAAGGAGAAGAAACATGGCCGCAGGCATCGTGGGAAATAGCGATACGTTCAAGGCAACCACGCCATCCGATCGAGAGATCGTGCTGACGCGTCTCTTCGACGCGCCGAGGCGCCTCGTCTTCGAGGCGATGACCAAGCCCGAGCACGTGAAGCGGTGGTGGGGAATCCTGGACGAGAGGCATTCCGTTCCGGTGTGCGAGATCGATCTGCGCCCCGGCGGCAAGTGGCGCTTCGTCGGCAAAGGGCCGCAGGGCGAGTACGGCTTTCATGGCGTCTACCGCGAGATCGTCGCGCCCGAACGCGTCGTCTTCACGGAGATTTACGATCCGTTCCCCGACGCCGAATCGGTCGTGACGTCCGTGCTCACGGAAGAAGACGGCAAGACGCGCCTCACGGCGACATGCGTCTATCCGTCGCTGGAAGTGCGCGACATGGTGCTCAAGAGCGGCATGACCCGCGGCGCCGGCATCAGTTACGACCGGCTCGAGGAGCTGGTTCAGCAGCTCAAGGGATGAACTGAGAGGTATCATCCTCTCGGTGACCCTTCTGGTCGAGATTCGGCACGCGGCACGGACGCTCGTGAAGGCCCCGGGATTCACGAGCGTCACGGTGCTCCTGATCGCGCTGGGCGTCGGCGCGACGACGGCGCTGTTCAGCCTCGCCTACGGCGTCCTGCTCAGGCCGCTGCCGTGGCCGGAGCCGGACCGCATCGTGCGCCTGCAGGAAACGCGCGGCGGCAACGCCGGACGCGTTCCCTGGACGATCAGCAACACGACGTATCACGCCTGGCGCGAGCAACCAGCCACGATCGAAGAGATCGGCGGCTGGATGCGCGCGCAGATGATGACGATGACGGTCGCGAGCGGCGACCCCGAGCGCGTGCGCGTCGGCCGTATCACGCCGAGCCTGCTGCGCGTTCTCAGGGCGCAGCCGGCGCATGGCCGGCTGCTGGTCGACGATGACGCAACCGGTGTGGTCCTCCTCGGGCACGGGCTGTGGCAACGCCGGTTCGGCGGCGCCCCGGACATCGTCGGACATGCCTTTCGCCTCGACGATCAGCTGTTGACGATCGTCGGCGTCATGCCGGAAGCGTTCGCCTTTCCCGACCGGGAAACGGAAGTCTGGCTGCCAATGCGTGTCGCACGCGTGGAGGCCGGCGCAAAAACGATTCAGGCCATGATCTTCAACGCCGTCGCGCGCCTCCGGCCGGGCGTTGCGCCGCAGCAGGCAGCCAGCGAAGGATCCGGGCGGGCGCGGGCGGCGCCGACACTCGGGTCGGCAGCGGTCGCGCTGTTCGGCAGCAGCGGAGAGATCGGCGTCATCGCGATACCGGCGCGCGATGCGCTGACCGCTGACGTGCGGCCGGCGCTCCTCGTTCTGCTGGCCGCGGTGTGCCTTCTGTTCTGCACGGCAATCGCGAGCGTGCTCGTGCTCCAGGCATCGCGGGCAGTCAGCAGGCGACGGGAAATGGCGGTGCGCATGGCGATCGGCGCAAGCACCGGCCGTCTGATGCGCCAGTGGCTGATCGAGAGCGCGGCCGTGGGTGTCTGCGGCGGCGCCGCCGGACTGCTGTTCGCGGCTGGGCTTCACCGGATTCTTCCCGCGGTTTTGCCCCCCGATTTCCCGCGCGTGGACGACGTGCACCTGGACGCGCAGGTCACGATCTTTGCGAGCGCGCTGACGTTGCTGGCGATCGGCATCTGCGGCCTGCTTCCCGCGTTGCACTTGCGCGACGCCAATCTCGTCGAGTCGCTGGCGGCTGATGGCATGGGCCAGGGACCTGCGGCCGGCCCGCGTTCGACGCGGATGCGCATCGCGATGATGGTGGGCCAGGTCGCCATCGCCGCGGTCCTGCTGGTGGGCACCGGACTCCTCGCTCGCAGCTTCTCGTCACTGCTCGCCGCCGATCGCGGGTTCGATCCGCGCAACGTCCTCACCGTGCACCTCACGATGAAGGCGCGTCCGTTCGCGTCCCAGTCGGCCGGAGCCGAGCGAGCGCAGCAGCGTCTCCAGGCGCTGCCCGGCGTCGCGCATGTGGGGTTCGGCAACGCTCTCCCGTTCGTGACAACCGGCGGCTTCCGGGGGTTCACCATTCCTTCTCCGAGGGATCGCTCCACGAGCGTGCAGATCCAGACGCTGATGCGGGCGGTCAGCCCGGAGTATTTCGACGCTATGCGGCTGCGCGTGATCGCCGGTCGCGCGTTGAATCACCTGGACACGTCGACTTCGCGGCCCGCGGTCGTGGTCAATCGGACCTTCGCCTCGCAGTATCTCGATGCGAACCCCGTCGGCACTACGCTGCCGGTTGCCATCGGCTCACAGACTGACTGGGAGGTGGTGGGGATTGTCGACGACGTCAGACAGGGCGGGCTGATCGGCGTCGCCCCGGCCGCATTCGGCGGCGTCTCCGAACCGCCGCAACCGGAAATGTTCTTTTCGTACCGGCAATGGACCGGCGGCGTGACGGACCTCGTCTACGTCATCCGGACCAACACCGATCCGTCGGCGGTCGCGCCGGTGCTGAGGACCATTCTGCGCGAGGAAGATCCGTCACTGGCCATCGACTCGATCATGACCATGGACGACCGCGTGATGCACAGCCTCGCCAGGCCGCGCACCTACGCGATCCTGATCGGCGGCTTTGGGTTGTTTGCGCTGGCGATCGCCGCCGCCGGGTTGTTCGGGGTCATGTCCTACATGGCGGCCCAGCGCACGAGGGAGATTGGCGTCCGTAGGGCGCTTGGCGCCCAGCCGGCCGACATTCTCAGGCTCGTGACCAGAGAGGCTGCCGCCATCCTTGCGGCCGGCCTGGCGATCGGCCTCGCCGCCGCGTTCCTGCTGGCGCGGTCGCTTGCCCCGCTCGTCTATGGCGTGTCGGTGCACGACGCCACCAGTTTCGTCGCCGTTCCGATTGTGCTCAGCGTCGTCGTCACCATCGCCTGCGCGGTGCCCGCCCGCCGCGCGACACGCGTGAGCCCGCTCGTGGCGCTGCGGTATCAGTAGTCCAGCGCGCATGCGATCCCGGCTCGAGATTCCGCCAGAGATAGAAGAGTACCGCGACCAGCGCTGGCGGCGGGAAGGCATGCGCCAGGTCGAAAGCGCGCTCGAGGCGGAGCGCTTCATCGAGCAGGTCGGCTTCGCGAACTGCCTGACCGATTCCCGCAAGCCGGGTCCGTCGCTCTACGTCGCGGTCTGCGGCCGGCGCGACGTGATCATGCCGCGGAACGTGCAGAAGGATCCGGAGACGTCTCTCACCTGGGTCCTGAAGGACGAGCTCGTGCGCCGCGGCAAGGTCTACTACGCGAAGCTTGGATCCGGAAGAACGATGTTCCTCGCCCCCCGCATGATTCCGTACTTCCACGCGCTCTGGGGAATCCGGCGCGCCGACGAAAAGCGTCGTCTCAGCAGGCACGCGCGCGCGATCCTCAAGGTTCTCCGCAAGGAATGGGAGATGGCGACCGGCGATCTCCGCGACGAGTCGGGCGTGAAGGACAGGAAGGCGTTCGGCAGGGCGATGGACGAACTCCAGGCCGCGATGATCGTGGTGCCGAGCGAGGTCTACTATCTGCCGAAGTTCACCTACATCTGGACGCTCGGCGTCGGGCGCTTTCCAGACGCTCTCCTCCGCCGCGTGAATCGCGAGACGGCGTTGCGCGAGGTTGCCCGCTGCTTTCTCTCCGGCGCCGGAATGACGATCCCCGGCGAGCTGGCGCGGGTGACGGGACTCGGACGGCCGGACGCCGGTCGCGGCAACCGCGCGCTGGTCGCCGAAGGGTACGCGATCATGCTCGCGCCCGGCCTCTATCAGCTGGCGCCGGCGGCCGACTCAGTCACCTCTCAGGGTTTCGACCGGATCGAGGCGTGACGCCCGTATTGCCGGAACGGCGCCGGCGAGCAGCATGGCGGCAAGAAAGAGCATCGACGCCCCGCCAAAAGCCAGAGCGTCGATATCCATGATGCCGTGCCACTCCGATTGAATGATGCGGCTCGCGGCGACTGCCGCGCCACCGCCGGCCGCCAGCCCGACGAGCGCGACGCGCATCGACTGTCCGAGAATCATCGCCAGAATGGTTCGGGGACCCGCGCCGATGGCCATCCGGATCGCCAGCTCACGGGACCGCATCGCCACGACGTAGGACGACACGCCGTAGAGCCCCGCGGTGGCGAGCACCAGGCCGATCACGCCGAGAAACGCGGCCGCCCGCGCGAGCCACAGCTGTGGAGCGTACGAGCGCTCGTTCACCTCCTCGAGCGAACCGGCCTCGAGTCACCGGGACACGCGGCGCGATACGTCTCACCATCTCGCGCGCCGGCTGTGCGAGCTCGGCTGCGCTGCCGCTCGTACGGACGTACAGCGCCAGCGCGGGTTCGGGCTCGATGGCTGACGGCAGGTAGACCTTCGGCGCCGGGGGACCGTCGCTCTCGAGCCTCGGCTCGACCGCGGCCTCGATGACGCCAACGATCTGCACGTCGATGGACGAGCGGTAATCCTTTCCTTGAGCAGCGACACGAAGCGTGTTGCCAACGGCCCGTCCGTTCATCCGATTCGCGGCGGTTACGTTGACAACCGCGACCTGCGGCCGGCCGATCCTGTCAGCGTCGGTAAAGCCGCGCCCGTCCACGACTCGCAGGCCGACAGCCTCAAAGAGATCGCCTCCCGCGTAGCCGCCGATCGTCACGTGCCCTTCATCCGGCCGATCCTCGGGCCGCCACACCACGATCGAGCCGGGCGCTGCACCTTGCCCGAACGTCCACACCGACGTGTGCCGCGCGAGGCCGGCGGCCTCTACGCCCGGCAGCCGCCGTGCGGCGTCGACGAGCTCGCTGTAGAAGCCCTCGACCTCGCCCTGCGGAATCAGAAGCGGCCGCAGATCGAATCTCGCGATCAACAGGCGATCGGCTGGCGTGCCGCCGGACACCGCCTGCAGGCGCACCGTTGCGACGAGCTGCCACGCCGTCGCGCAAAGGCCGAGCGACAGCGCGACCTGCGCACCGACCAGCAGCCGGCGCATGCGCGACTGCCGCGGCATCGCGTCGCCGCGCGCGCCCACCGATCCAAGCGTGCTCGACGGCTGTTGCGCGCTGACGCGAATCGCCGGCGCCAGCCCGAACGCCATCACGGTCGCCGCGGCGGTCAGGATCGTCGAGACGAGCACCGTGGGATCGAACGGAATCGGAACCGCCAGCGGCGTCGTCGCGAGCTGAAGCGCCCACCACGCGACAGGGAGCGCAATCGACGTCGCGAGCATCGTCAGCAGCGCGCTCTCGATCAGCAGTTGGCGGATGATGCGGCCGCGGCCGGCGCCGAGCGCAAGGCGAATGGCGATCTCCCGCTGCCGCTGCGATCCGCGCGCCAGCATCAGGTTCGCGGCGTTGACGCAGGCAATCACGAGCACCAGGATAGGAACCGGCAGGATGACGATGAATCCGAACTGCCAGTTGCGCGGCTCCACCATCCACACCCGCCGCACATCGGCGGTTCCCCGCGTCCCTTCACCCCGTGCGAGGGCCAGACGCGACGATACGACCGCGGCTTCGGATTGCACCTGCGCAAGGCTCACGCCCTCTTTCAATCGCCCGACGAAATAAGGTGTGAGCTGAGCGGCCCGATCAGCCATCCACAGCGGAAGCCAGAGATCGGCGCCGCGGCCGCCAGGCCTGACGCGTTCGATTCCAATGAAGAACTCCGGCGCGACGCCGACGATGTGCACGATCTCACCGGCGACGCGGATCGGCCGTCCGAGCACCGAGGGGTCGGCGCCGAACTCGCGCGTCCAGAGGCTGTGCGAGATCACCGCGACCGCGGCGTGCGAATCCTCGTCCGCGGCGCCGAAGGCGCGCCCGAGCGCCACGCGAACGCCAAGCACGTCGAAGAAGTTCGCGGAGGTCAGCGAGCCGCGGATCGAGCGCGCCTCGGGAAGCGCGACCGCCAGCTGCGCCTGGGCGTACGCGGCAACACCCTGAAGGCCCGTCAGGCCGTCGCGAAGCGCGACGTAATCGGGACCGCCGGACATCCGGATCCAGCAGTCCGGCCTGCCGCAGTTGCGGCTGACCGAGACATGAACCAGGCGCTCCTGGTTCGTGACCGCCGGAAAGGGACGGAACATTGCGGCGTTCATGAATGCCAGCGCGGCGATCGCCACGGCGATCCCGATTGCGAGGCTGCCGACCACCCAGGATACGTAGTCGCGGGCATGCGCGAGCGCCCGGCAGGCATAGCGGATGTCGTCCTTCACCAACACCTTCCTTCGGATATCGGCAGACCCTACGGGTGTTCCCGGCGGATGTCAATCGGCGTCGCCGCTGCGAGACAGCTCAACCGCTGATCGGCGGCGGTGACCTGCGATTCGCCGGTTGATCGCACGGCCGTAACTGGTCCGCGTTTTGCCCCGGCACGTCCCGCGTTCCACGTTTCAGCGACAGCGCCAGCAGTCAGGGATCACCCATGTCTCCACGAATCGCGTGTGCGGTATCGCTGTCACTGGTGTGCTTCACGGCCGACGCGTCGGCATCGGCTTCGGATCCGGTCGGCTTCGCGGCCAGCCTGATTGGCAGCCCGTATATCTGGGGCGCCGAGGGACCCGACGCGTTCGACTGTTCGGGCCTGACCCAGTACGTCTTTCAGGAGTTCGGCGTCGAGCTGCCACGCCGGGCGATCAGCCAGTCGAAGGTCGGCGACCGGATTACCAGGCTGCGGCGGGGCGACCTGCTGTTTTTCTCGAGCGATACCCGCCGGTCCCAGGTGACGCACGTCGGCATCTACGAAGCCGGCCGGATCATGATCAACGCAAGCAAGCGCGGCGGGAACGTCCGCCGCGATCATCTGGATGACGAGTTCTGGTCGGAGCGCTTCATGTTCGCGCGCCGGGTGGGCGCGACGGGAGAGACGCGTGATGCGAGCAACCAGCCCGACGATCGCACCGTAAGACCCGACGCCGGCCGCAGCACCGGCCGGCGCGTCGCGCTCCGCGTGCTGGAACGGGTGGCTGAAGTGCTGATCCGTCGTCCGCGCCGCTGACGGCTGGCGTCTTCGGATTACGCGACTCTGCGGATGGAAAATCGTGCTGCTTGCGGCCCACGTCCCCCTCGTGCTCCGCGCTCGTCTTGTAAAGCTCGAAGCGTCCGTCGGCAGCCGCGCCGGACACGCTCTGTTCGTACGCGCGGCGTTCCTGCGTGGTCATCGGCGTAAAGCCGCGCGCGATTCTGAGGTTCTGACGGAGCACTTTCAATGAGTCGATCCCGCAGACGGTGGTGCAGACGGGCAGGCTCATCGCGTATCGCAGCGCGTCGCTGACGCTGGCGGCCTTCCTCTTCACCGCGCGGCCGGTGCCGCCGAGGCTCTTCATCCCAATCGGCGCGATGTTCCGGCGCGCGAGCTCCGGAAGCACGCGCGCCTGAAAGCTGCGAAAGCTCGCATCGAAGCCGTTCAACGGAAGCTGACACGCATCGAATGGGAAATCCTGCGCCAGCATCCGCAGGTGAATGTCCGGATCCTTGTGGCCGGTGAAGCCGACGTATCGGACCTTGCCCTGTGTTTTCGCGCGCTCGAGCGCTTCGACGACGCCGCCCTTGGCGAAGTGGCGCTCCGGATCGTTGTAGTACACGCACTCGTGGATTTGCCACAGATCGAGATGATCGGTCTGCAGCCGGCGAAGCGACTCCTCGAGCTGGCGCATCGCGACGCGCGCATCGCGCCCGTGCGTGCACACCTTCGTCATCAGGAACACGGACTCCCGGCGGTCCTTGATCGCGCGGCCCATCCGCCGCTCGCTTTCGCCCTCGTGGTACTCCCAGGCGTTGTCGAGGAAGTTGAGGCCGGCGTCAACGGCTTCCTGAACGATTCGTACCGCTTCGGTGACCGTTCTTACCTGACCAAGGTGGTAACCGCCGACTCCCATGATCGACACGAGATCCGCGTGCCGTCCGAACGATCGCCGTGCAATCGGGACATCTGATGCCACTAACGGCTTCCCGGCCAGGTCGCACCGTACGCGCCGGCGACGAGGCCCAATCTGGTGTTGATGCTGCTCCAGATGCCCGCTGACGTGGGAACCTGGTTACCCTTGACGATCGTCTCCACTTTCGCGGCCTGGGTCAGCAAGCGCTCCGCCTCCGCCGAGCTGGGGTCTCCGTCCTTGATCCGCTCGCGCAACATTTTCGCATCCTTGGCGAGAAGTCCGGCCTCACCGACGAGCGCCGAGCGCTGCGGCGGCAGAATCGTCGTGTCCTTCTTCAGATCATCGTCGAGAGAGCTCTTCAGCCGATCGGCGCTCTTCTCGACTTCCTGGACCTCCGCCGCGAGCTCCCGATCGCCGATGCGGCGGACGCTCGCTCCTTCAGGCAAAGGGAACTCCGTACCGTACGCGCCTGCCAGCGTCTTCAAATCTGTGGCCAGCCGGTTCCACTCGCTTTCGCCAGGCGTCCCCGCGGGCTGCTGACGGAAGAACGCATTGATGGCGGTCGCCTGGCGCAGCAGTGTGCTTACTTCGGCGCTCGCCGCGTATTCGGGCTTCAGCCGCTCTTCCACGCGATCGATGTTCTCCTGGAAGTCGTTCAGGAAGTTCTTGACGTTCACTTCGCCGTCGGGGCGCCGGATGACGCTGTCCTTCACCTTGTCATCGAGCGCATTGTCGAAGCGATCGCGCCCCTGCTCAATGCGGCTGACGAGCGACTTCACGTCGCGGTCGGTCATGCGATCGGCGGAGAGCGCGGGAAGGGGGATGCATAGAGTTGCGACCGCGGCCATCAGAATTGTGCGTTTCATGGGGTCATCTCCATATCCGCCGCAGCGTATCCCCCAAGCTCGACTGCGCAAATAGGACCTTGGTGCCAGTGCGCCGCGGTCAGCTAGGCGTATCTACTTGAGCACCCTGACGGCCGGCGGCGACGGCGCGGCGTGCCCGGTCGCTGACGGTCGTTCCTGCCACTTCAGGTATGGAATCGCGACGAGCGCGTTGACCAGCAGGTAAAGAAGAATCATTCCGCCGAACGGATGATTCGGGTAACTTGCCGCCGCGATCGTGACGGCGATTGCCGGGTGCCGGCATGCGGTCGAGAGTGCCAGCACCACGGAGTGACTGGGTTCCGGCCCACCGAGGAAGTGCCCGATGGCAAGCCCCGCCATCGTCACGATCGCCATCGCGATCACGGTGCCATCGCCGACGGCCGTCCAGATAGCGGACAGGGAGCCCGCCACCAGAACGAGCACGGCCGCCGGTAGCAGCACGTTGCCAATCATCCTTACCGGCTTCTCGATCCGTCGAGCGAACGCGGGCAGACGCCGGCGAATGACCACCCCCACCAGCAGGGGCGCCAGCGTGCTTTGGACGACGACCCCTGCGATAGCCGCGGTATCCACCGTGAGTTGCTTATCGAACACGATCGGCAGGACACGCAGGCTGAGAGGCACGGCGACGATCGACACGATCGCGAGAAGCGCCATGAGCCCCAGCCCGTAGGACACCTGGCCGTCAGCGCCCGCCTCCTTTCGCGGCAGAAGCGGCGGCAGCGGCGAGATCGACAACGCCACCAGGAGGATCTCGACCGGCGGGCGGAAGTCGAAGGCGGCGTCCAGGCCCACGACCACCAGCGGCATGAGGACGTACACGGCAAGCAGCGACCGTATCAGAAGCCCCGGGTGCCGGAAGAGATAGACGATATCCGCCAGCGTGGCATTCAGCCCGAAGCCGAGCACCGTGCACAGGATGCTCAGCTGGAGCGCCAGCATGATGATCTCTTTGACGTCCATGGCGGCCAGTTGCACAGGTTAGTTAATCGTTCTCCACGTCACCACTTGGACCTTAGTCCTAGCAGGCAACGCCGCCTCGACTTGCAGTTGCGTCATCACGTTCGAGAGCCTTAGTGCTATACCTAATGAGCTGTTCACATGACGTCAACGTATCCGTCGCTGTACCAGATCAACACGCGTGTGTGGCTGACCGACCTCACGCGTGTCCTCGGACGGCCAGCCTCGCTGGACGACATTCCCGACGCTGAGCTCGATCGCCTGGCGCATCTGGGCTTCGACTGGATCTGGATGCTGAGCGTCTGGCAGACCGGCCGTGGCGCGCAGACGGTTTCGCGCACGAATCCCGAGTGGCGGAAGGAATTCGAAGAGACGCTGCCGGATCTTGGCGACGAAGACATCGCGGGATCCGGGTTTGCGATCACCGGATACACCGTTCATCAGGCGCTCGGCGGCGATGCCGCGCTCGCCCGCCTGCGGGACCGGCTGCGACAGCGAAAGCTGAAGCTGATGCTCGACTTCGTGCCGAATCACACCGGCCTCGATCACCACTGGCTCGACGAGCATCCCGACTACTTCGTTCACGGTACCGAGGCCGATCTGGCTCGCGCGCCGCAGAACTACATCCGCGTGAAGAGCCGCGGCGCGGACCTGATCGCGGCTTACGGCCGCGATCCCTACTTTTCCGGCTGGCCGGATACCCTTCAGCTCGACTACGCCAACCCGCTCACCCAGGACGCGATGATCGCCGAGCTGCTCAAGATCGCCGGTCAATGTGACGGCGTGCGCTGCGACATGGCGATGCTCGTGCTTCCCGACGTCTTCGAGCGCACGTGGGGACGGCGCGCGCCGCTGTTCTGGCCGCGCGCAACCAGACACGTACGGGAGATCAACAACGACTTCTCTTTCATGGCGGAGGTCTACTGGGATCTCGAGTGGACGCTGCAGCAGCAGGGGTTCGATTACACGTACGACAAGCGCCTTTACGACCGGCTGCGCGACGGCCACGCCCGCCCCGTCCGGGAGCACTTCCACGCCGGGCTCGACTATCAGAATCGACTGGCGCGATTCCTCGAGAATCACGACGAGCCGCGCGCCGCATCGGTCTTCGCGCCAGACGTTCACAAAGCGGCGGCGGTCGTCACCTTCCTGTCGCCGGGGCTGCGCTTCTTCCACCAGGGACAGTTCGAGGGAAAGACAAAACGTATCTCGCCGCATCTGATTCGCGGACCGGCCGAACCGGCCAACCGTGACCTGCAGCGGTTCTACGAGCGGCTGCTCTCGGTCCTTCGGCTGCCGGCGGTTCGCGAAGGCGGCTGGCAGCTGCTCGAGTGCATCCCCGCGTGGGACGGAAACTGGACCGCGGACGCATTCGTCGCTTTCTTATGGCAGGGCCGCGCCGGCGAACGCCTGGTGGCCGCCGTCAACTACGCCGGGCACCAGAGCCAGTGCTATGTGCGTCTGCCGCTGCCGGACGTGCCCGGACGCCAGCTGCGCTTTGCCGACCTGATGGGGCCCGCGCGGTACGATCGCGACGGCCACGACCTCGCATCGCGCGGGCTGTATCTCGATCTGCCGGCGTGGGGCTACCACGTTTTCGAGGTTGAATCGTGACGCCGCACACCCTTTTTCATCGTTTCATCACGACTGCATTGTTGAACGGTGCTACAACGTTCCTCCGGCCCGCCGTTCCGCGGGCCAGTTAGAGAGGGTCAGATGTTTCGATCATCCAGGTTGGCAGTCATCATCGCAGTCGTGCTCGTGCCGTCGGCAGCATGGGCCCAGATCGATTTCCCCAAGACCGGCTACTACGCGGCGATGGGCGACAGCGTCGCGGCCGGCGAAGGCGCCCTGCCGGTGACGAACGGTTACGCCTATCAGCTCTACGACCACGGTGTGTTCGGGCAGAAGCAGCAGATGGACTTCGCGAATCTCTCGGTCCGCGGGGCGCGAAGCTGGGATCTCCGGGACCATCAGGTCGCACAACTGCTGTGCGCCACGCCGCGGCCGACGGTGGTCACGATCACCGCGGGCGCGAACGATTTCCTGAGGGGTGATAACAATGTCCCGGCGATCGTCTCCCGGGTCGTCGAGGCGGTGACGATCCTGCTGCACAACGGCACCCCGCTCGTGCCGGTGCCGGTGCGCGATCCAGTCACCGGACTGCCCTGCCCGCGGCTCACGAACGTCACGATCCTGGTGTCCAACTACTACCGCATTCCGCATCCCGTGCCGGCGATCGCCGCGCAACTCGACGCGGCGCTTCGCGGGTTCGATCAGGTCCTGTCGCTGGTGCTGCCGCTGGTTCCCGTGCCTGCGGGGTCGAAAGTGGCGAAGGTCGATCTTTATACGCCGTCGCTCGAACGGCAGGGGCTCGTGGTCATCGAGCGGCGGCTTGGCTTCGAAGGGCCGTTTAATTTCGACGTCCACCCGACCAACCTCGGGCACACCTTCATCGCGCGGCAGTTCAAGGAGGCGTGGCTGGCGCTGCAGTAACGAATCGCACCGCGGGAATCCGCTGTAGCTCCGCGGAAATCCACGTCTTACGGCAGGCGCGCGGACTCCTGGCGCGCCTGCAGCCGGCCCGCGCCGAGCCGCGCGAACGCGTTCCGAAACACCCGGCGGTGGGTGCTCGTGACGAACGCCCACCTCAGTATCCTGATGCTCGGCGGTAAGCGCGAGCGCCCTTCCTCGGTTTCCGGGAACCAGTGCCGCAGCGTCGTGTCCGGATCGTCCCGGAGGTCGTCAACCTGCGCGACTCGATGGACGCAGCCGACCGTGCACTGCGGCGCGCAGCTCTTCGGCCGCTCGGTACTCGCGCCGAAGGTCGGTGGCGCCGTAGCGTTCCAGCGGCACGCCAGGCATGCCCCGCTGCTGCGAGCACCAGTGCACCAGGCCGTCCTCGCAGATGTAGAGATAGCGGCAGCCGGCGCGGCAATGCCAGTCGTTCGGCTGACCGTTCGCGAGGTTCTTCTGGAAGCGGTTGTAGTTCGCGAAGTCGAAGACCGAGCTGCCCAGCCTCACGATCCGCTCGAGCACCGCGCGCATTTCAGGACCGAGCGGCGCCAGCTGGCCGCTGCCATCATGGATGATCCCGACGGTCGACGAGAACCCGAGCGACCGCGCCCGCCGGGCGACAATCAACCCGTCGTCTGCATTCCTGATCCCGCCGCCGACGACCGAGTTGACGGTGACGTCGAACGTCGCGTCTTCGGCGAGCCATCGCAGCTTCTGATCGAGCACCTTCAGGCTTTTCTTCGACACATCGTCCGGGTTGACGTTGTCGATGCTGATTTGCAGGTGATCGAGGCCGGCGCGATTCAAGCGCACGATGCGATCCCGTGTCAGCAGGTATCCATTCGTGATGATCGTGGCGATCGCGCCACGCTCGCGGATGCGATGAACGATCGCGTCGAGATCGGGATGGAGCAGCGGCTCTCCCCCGCTCAAGGTGATGATGCCGGTGCCGAGCGCGGCGAGTCGATCGATCCGGCGGAAGACTTCAGCGGCGGGAACGGGATCCGAGTGATCGTCGGTACTCGTTGCAATACGTGCACGCCAGGTTGCAGCGCCTGACGGGGATCAGGTGCGCGTTGACCGGCTGGTACTTCGATTTGAGCGCACCGATCAGCATGCGGGCTTCGCGGTATCGCCTGCTCGCTTTCCGGATGCGCCGCGTCAGCCAGACGTGTTTCACGGCTCCCCCCGCGTACCCGGATTGAATACCATGAACCCGGCGCTGCGCCTACACGGAATCCGCGGCTCAAGCGTGAGCGCGCCCTGCTGACGCGGCACCACCCACCTCGTTGAACTTGCGCCGGTAGTAGCCCACCCATATCGACGTGACCGGCACGCCGACGATCGTCGGCAGCAGCCACGGCAGGATCGCCATCGGCCCTTCCAGCGTGATGCCGAACAACCGGCCGGCGCCGAGCACGAGGAACGCGGTGTGGAACGCAATGCCGCCGCCGAGCATCGATCCCATGTGCTCGTACCACCAGGCCATCGGGGTCGGATAGGGCTGCCGGGCAAAGCGCAGGTTGCCGGGCCCGATGAGGAAGCCAATCACGCTCAGCGCGCCGAACACCGGCTGGCGCGTCACCAGGCTCAGGACGATCATCGCGACGGCGGCCGCGATCACCGTCAGGTTGAGGGCGGTGTGGAACCAGGTCCGCAGCCGCTCCGGCGCGGTCCGCGTCGCGAGCACGCGCACGCCGTGGTAGACCGGCACGAACGTGATGAGCACGAGATAGAACAGGAACAGCGACGTCAGCCGGATGGTGTTGGCAATCTCCTGCGCGCGGCCGGGCTCGACCGCAAGACGCAGCGGTTTGACCGCCAGCGGATCGATCGAGCAGCAGGGTCGCCATCGCGATGCCCGTGGCCGCGACGACGCTGGTCGCGTAAAAGAACGCCCGGCCGGCCCGGATATGCAGGGCCTGCCCTTTCCGGGCGATCGCGGGAATCCAGAACGCCACAAGGCCGCTGATGCCGGCGCAGATGTGCAGCAACAGCACGAGACGATAGATCGAAGACATGATGTTCATCCTGATAAGCGATCGGTCAGATCGCGAAACCGCCGCCGGCTGATTTCCAGCCGTGTTCCATCCCGCAGCGCCGCTTCCCCCTGTCCGCCTTCCGCCGGAACGACTTCACGCACGGCATCCAGATTGACGATCGCCGCGCGGGAGATCCGGAAGAACTGCCGGGGATCGAGACGCTCCTCGAGATCGTTGAGGGTAGGCGGCACCCAGTAATGGCCGTCCGATGTCTGCAGCTTCGTCAGGCCGCCTTCCGACACGAAGCAGAGGACTTCCCGCGCGTGGACGACCCGGTAACTCGCCCCTTTGCGCGCCAGGAACCGCGTCGCCGGCTCCGCCGCGCGGAGCACGCGGGCGACGCCATCGGCCTGGACATCGCCGCGCCGGACCCGATCGAGCGCCTTCTCGAGCCGCGCCCGCGTCACCGGCTTCAACAGATAATCGACGGCATTCAGCTCGAACGCGTCGACGGCATAGCGATCGAAGGCCGTGCAGAAGACCACGAGCGGCCCCGAAGCGGGCAGCGACGCGGCGACCTCCAGGCCGCTGCATCCGGGCATCTGGACATCGAGGAACACGACTGCGGGCGACAGCTCGGCAATCCGTTCCGCGGCGCTTTCGCCATCCGCCGCCTCGCCAACCACCTCGACGTCCGGCACTTCGCCAAGCAGGAGCTTCAGCCGGTCACGCGCCGGCGTCTCGTCGTCTACAATCAGCGCCCGGATCACGACACTGTCTCCGGCGTGCGTTCCGTCCTGACGTCGCGTCCGAGCGGCATCTCGACGGACACGACGGTGAGGCCATCGCCCTCGTCACGCCTGATGATCAGCACGGCGTCGTCGCCAAAATACCCGCGCAAGCGTCGGCGGATGTTCGCGAGCCCATAGCCGTTCCGGGATGAAACACGCTCCGTGGCCGCCAGCGCGTCGCTCGTGAAGCCCGGACCGTTGTCCGTCACCGAAATCACGAGCCGATCCTTCTCGACGTGCGCCGCGACGGAGACAATCGCCGTCCCGCGCACCTCTGTCAGCCCGTGCTTCACCGCGTTCTCGACCAGCGTCTGGACGACCATCGTCGGAATCCGCACCGCGCCTGCCTGCGCGCCGGCCCGCACGGTTGCCTGCAGGCGATCGCCGAAGCGGGCCAGTTCGACGGCGAGGTAGGACCTGACGAACTCCAGTTCATCGGCGAGCGGCGTCCACTCATCGTCCGAACTGCGCAGCGCGTAGCGGAAGACGTCGGCAAGCTGCTCGATCGTGCGATCCGCGCGCGCGGGATTGCGGTGGATCAGTCCGGCGATGGCGTTGAGCGCATTGAAGAGGAAGTGCGGGTTAATCTGCGCGCGCAGCGCCTTCAGCTCGGAGCGGCTGGCGTGCAGGGTGAGCTCCTGTGCGAGCTGTTCCTGCTCGTGCTTGTGCTGCTGGAGACCGAGGTTTTCGAACACCGATGCCAGGATGTCGGACAGCGACGACAGGAGCGCGACGTCTTGACTGAAGTACGGCGCCTCGCTCTCGCGCGGTCCCATGAGGATCAGGCCGTGAGCCCCTGACGGGCCCTCGATCGCGAGCTGATGCCGTATCTCGAATCCGGTCTCGGGTTCCGCATCAGAGGCAAGCCTTACCGAAGCGGGCGCGCCGAAGATGTCGGTGAGCGCCAGAGCGGCGCGCGCGGCCGCCTCGTGCCTCGAGGTCGCCGCCCGGAGCGCGGACACGAAATGTTTCAGTGCCGAGACCGTCGTGTGGCGGCGTCCGAGCCAACGGCGATCGATGGCGTTCGCGATGTACCGGTAGAAGAACGGAATTGCGCCGGCGGCCGGCATCAGCGCGGCGGCGTAAATCCACGGGGCGGCCCAGGTGTCGCGCAGCGGCCGCAGCACTGGAAAGATCAGCGCGAACCAGATGGTCAGCACGCTGATCGCGATCAGGAATGCGGCGCCCCGCTTGACGACCAGATCGAAGAACTCGAACCGGTTCTCGAAGTAGGTGCTGACGAACACGAAGGCCAGCGGCAGCGACTTGACCCCGACCTCTAAGAGGAAGCCCGCGACAGCCATCCATGTCGCTGCTGTTCCGGTGACCGTGGTGATCCACAACATGAGCCCGAACATCAGCGCCATTGCGCCGAACAGCGTAACGATCGACCATCGCGCCTGGCGTGCTTTCGCCTCTTCGGGAGTAGTGCGCGGCGGCGCTCCGGCGACCCCGGCTGCGCGTGTGACCATCGCAATGCTGTAGCCGGCGGCGGCGATAAAAGCGAGGCACAGGCCGATGGCGACCGCCCGGGCCGCGGCCGCTACTGCATCTTCGTCTGCCGGCGAGTTGTAGATGACGGCGATCAGCCAGCCAGGAATGATGACGCTGACGGCATACGCCGGCCAGAGCGCGGAGCGCCAGCCGCGCGAAAGCCGGGCCACGCGTGCCGGGTCGATTTCCGCCCACGTCGCGTGCATGATGAGCGGCGGGAACGCAAACGCCAGCACCAATCCAGCCACGTCGAGCTGCCACACGTGGCGTCCTGGCATGAGACCGACGAGCAGCTGCGCGACATTGCACACGAACCAGATGAAGCTCACGACCAGGAGCGCGCCGTTCACGGCGTCGGCCTCGCGGTGCGCTCCCGTGGACCGCCGGCCGCCCCATCGCCTGCCGCCAAGCTCGCGTACCCACATCAGCAGCATCGAGCCGTAGGCGAACGCGCCGAACGTGTAAACGAGCAGCGCGAGCAGCCGCAGCGCATCCATGGCCGCGAGAATACGGGGTCGGGCCGGGCGCCGGAAAGGGGAATCTGACAGCCGGTCGATTCGCCCTGTGGGCGGCAGGTTCGGCCAATGACCGGCGGCGCGTTGACATGCGCCGCGCCTGAGAGGACCATGATCTTCATGCTCCGCGCGCTAGTGCTCGCGACGCTCGTCCTCGTCATGCCGCAGGCGTCCGGCCAGGCGCCGAGCATCCTTCATATAAAGGTGGCGCTGCGGGACGGGGAACAGAACGTCACACCGGTGCCGCGGCACGCGCTGCTCATCAGCGATAATCCGGCCAGCGCGGCGCCCCGGCTGATCACCACGGGCCTCGATGGCACCGCGGACGTCAGGCTGCGTCCGGGCAGTTACACCGTCGAATCGGACCGGCCGGTCGCGTTCAACGGCAAGGCGTACCAGTGGACGCAGACCGTGGAGGTGCCGGCCGGACGCGACACGACGCTGGACCTGACCGCGGAGAACGCCGAAGTCGGCCCGATCGACGCGGTCACGACGACGCCGGGAACGAGCGGCGCCGATACCGATCCCTCTTTCCTTCTCACGCAGTGGCGCGACAGCGTCGTGGCCCTCTGGACGCCGACGACGCATGCGTCAGGGTTTGTCATCGACGCGAAAGGCCTGATCGCGACGAATCAGCGCGTCATCGGCAACGCCTCGACCGTGGAAGTGCAGTTGTCCAGCGTCAAGGTCGCCGCCACCGTCCTCGCGACGGATCAGTCGCGCGATATCGCGGTGCTGTGGGTCGATCCCAAAGTCGTCGCGTCGGTGAAACCGGTGCCGCTCTCCTGCGACCAGGCGAAGCAGCCCGCGATTGAAAACGGCCAGGAGATTTACACGATCGGCGTACCGCTGCGGCAGCCCAAAGGGATGACGTCGGCCACGGTCACGCGGGTCGATCCCAACGGGCTCGTGTCCGATCTCAGGATCGCGCGCGGCAGCGCGGGCGGACCGGTGTTTATCGCGGCAGGCGATCTGGTCGGCATCACGTCGCCCGCGGAAGAGAAGGACGAGAACAGCAGCCGCGGCGATGCGCGGATCGTCAGCAGCCGGAACGCCTGCGAGGTAATCGCCGCCGCCGAAAAGAAAATGAAAGACGCCGCGCCGCCGAGCGGAACGCCGCTGCCGGTGGAACCGTCGCGGCCGTTCCCCGTCGATGCGCTCAAGCTGGCCGTGGAGCGCCGCGCGGGCAGCATGAATCCGTATCAGATCGCGTCCGAGAACTTCGACATCGCGTTCATCACGCCGGTGATGACGTTCGGCACCCAGTACCAGGCGGAGCAGGGACGGCGGCGGACCACCAGCAAGGACACACGCACCGCCAACCCCGAGCCGCTGCTCGTGCGGGCGAACATGGATTTCGCCAACTGGTCCGAGTACGTCTGGGACTTTCCCCCGGTGTTGCTGGTGCGGGTGACGCCCAAGTTCGAAGAGGGCTTCTGGACCAAGGTCGGGCGCGCCGCCGCGCAGACGCAGGGCATCGCGCTCCCTCCAATCAAGCGCTTCAAGTCAGGCTTTGCGCGCATGGTCGCCTATTGCGGCGACACCGAGGTCACGCCGATTCACCCGTTCAAGGTCGAACGGCGCGTGTCCGAGAGCGACGCCATCTATGAGGGCCTCTACGTCTTCGATCCCGGCGCGCTCGGGCCGCACTGCGCGAGCGTGAAGCTCGTCCTGTTCGCCGAGAAGGAGCCGGGCAAGGCGGACGCCAAGGTCGTCGACGCGAAAGTGATCGAGCAGATCTGGCAGGACTTCGAGCCATACCGGCGCTGAAGCGTGGTACAACGAGACATGCAGAATCGGACGCGGTCGGCGGGCGCCGCGGAATCAGCCGGCACGGTGGAGGCGCCGGCGGTCGTCTTCGAGGACGTCTCGCTCGTGTTCGACGACCATGTCGTGCTGCGCGAGCTGAGCTTCGAGCTCGCTCGCGGCTCGATGACGTTTCTCCTCGGCGCCAGCGGCACCGGCAAGTCCCTCACGCTCAAGCTGATTCTCGGCCTGCTCAAGCCGGACTCGGGCACGATCGTCGTCAACGGGCATCGCGTCGACGCGATGCCCGAGCAGGAACTGCTGGCGATGCGGGTCGACCTCGGCATGGTCTTTCAGGAGAACGCGCTGTTCGACTCGCTGACGGTCGCGCAGAACGTCGGCTACCGGCTCTACGAGGAATCCGACACGCCCGAGGAGCAGGTGCGCGCGCGCGTCGAGGAAGTGCTCGGTTTCGTCGGTCTGACGGAATTCATCGATCGCATGCCGTCGACCCTGTCGGGCGGACAGCGGCGCCGCGTCGGCATCGCCCGCGCCATGGCGTCACGACCAAGCCTCCTCCTGTTCGACGATCCGACCACCGGCCTCGATCCCGTCATCGCCGCGAGCGTCGACGAGCAGATCATCAAGCTGCGCGATCTGGAACACGTCACCTCGATCGTCGTGACCCACCAGATCCGGGATGCGTTCTACATCGCCGAACACGAAGCGGTGAGGAAGGACGGTGAGGTGGAGATCGTGGAGGCAGCCACGGCCAAGGATCAGCAGGCCGATTTCATGGTCCTCCACGAGGGCCGCATCCACTTCCGCGGCAGCGGCGCCGAGCTGCTGGCGTCCGACGATCCGTATCTGAAGGAATTCCTCTACCGAACGTTACCGCCCTGGTAGTGCGCGAGCATGCAGCCTACGGTTTCCGTAGCGCAGACCTTTAGGTCTGCCGGCCGCGTCAGATCCCGTTACTCGCTGGCGGTCACCTGTGGCGTGCTTACCGCACTTCTCTCGCTGATTGGCTGGCTGATGATCGGCATGCGCGTCGGATCGATGGGTTGAGATGAGCGCGGCCCCTCAATGCCCGTCGGCGCGGGCCGCAAGACTACCCCTGATGCTCCGGGTGATCGCAGCCCTTGAACTCGAGCGAGAAGAGCTGCCCATCGTCGCCGAGCTCCTTCATGAGGCCGATCTCCGTCGAATAGTAGCCGTTGATGGTCAGCGCCTTCATGGCCTGGAAGAACTCGCGGCCGGTCTGATCCTCCCCGTCCGGATTCTCTTCGGCCGCCAATCGTGTGAGCAGTTCGCTCTGCTGCGCCGGCGAGGCTTCGACGATGTCGGCGCCGAACAGGGACTTGCTGCGTGCGTCGATCCAGGCGAGGCCGCCGAGGAATGACGCGCGGTCCGCAGGCGAGGCGCCGGCGAGCGTGGCGTCGATGAACCTGTTGACGCCGGCGGCGAGGGCGCCTGGGGTGTCGGTTTCCGGGATGATGCGTTCGGCCAGGATGCCGACCGCCTTGTCCTGCCAGGCCGTCAGCACGCGTGGTTTCCAGGACGCTTCGAGAACGGCGGCCCGCACATGATGCCCCTGCGACTGCGCGACGAGCGAGTCGACCCAGAACGATGACGCCGCCGCACCGAGCGCGCCGGTGGCAATCGTCTTCAGCGCCTCACGACGGGTGCTCATAGGCTCCCCCGCTTGATCTGATCGGCAAGGTAGTCGCTCGCGCGCCACGACAGCGCGAGAATCGTCAGCGTCGGGTTCTTCTCGGATGCGTTCGGAAACGCCGAACCGTCGACGACGAAGACGTTCGGCACTTCGTGCATCTGATTGAACGCATTCAGCGCGGCGCGCTTCGGATCGCTGCCCATGCGGCAGGTGCCGTGCTCGTGGATCGCCGACCCCATCGCGTCGAGCTGACCGCGCCGGTAGTTCACCAGCACGCCGCCGGCGGCCTTGACGATCTCCTCCACCGTATCCGCCATGTGCTCGGTCATCTTCCGCTCGTTCTCGCCGATCCGATAGTCGATGTTCAGCAGCGGTACGCCATAGCGATCGACCCGGGAGCGGTCAACCGTGATGCGGTTGTGCGCGTACGGCAGGACCTCGCCGAACGGGTGGATCTCGAACCACGCCGGATGCCGCCGCTTGATCGCCTGCTTCAGCTCGGCGCCGAAGCCGGGAATCGATGACGACCCGCCGTGCGCGCCGTAGGTGCTCGCGCCGGTGTTCCAGAACTGCGCGCCGAAGCCGCGCAGGTAGTCGCGCCCCTTGCCCGGCCGGTGGTTGAAGCGCGGCATGTAGATGTGCTCGCCGCCGATGCCGCGATCGTTGCGCGTCGGTGTCCCCTCGAGCGTGGGAAAATACCCCGCGACGTTGAGCCTGATCTGCTCGCAGAGATAGCGTCCGATCACGTCGGACCCGTTGCCGAGCCCGTTGGGATGGCGGGATGACGTCGAGTTGAGCAGGATGCGCGTGGAGTCGACGCAGCTCGCGCCGACGACCACGACTTTCGCGAGCACCTCGCGTTCCGCGCCGGTGTTGCGATCGAGGTACTGGACGCCGCGTGCACGGCCGTCAGCTCCGGTGAGAATGCGGGCGGCGACCGCGTTCGATCGGACTTCGAGCCGGCCGGTTTTGAGCGCGAACGGCAGCAGGTGGTCTGCCGAACAGAAGAACGACGCGGTGTCGCAGCCGGAGCCGCAGTTGCCGCAGTAGTGGCAGGGCGGAAACCCGCGCGTCGCGCGCGTCATGTTGGCGCGGCGGCCCGCGACGACCGGAATCCCGAGCTTCTCGATGCCGCGCTTCAGCAGCCGCTCGCCGCACCGCGGCGGCGGCGCGGGCTGCAGGAACTTGCTGCCAGGCAGCGCATCCGAATCGTCGGTGCCGCCGCAGACGCCGATCAGCTCTTCGACGCGATCGTAGTACGGCGCGAGGTCCGAGTAGGAGATCGGCCACGCAATCTCCCACCCATCGCGATCGGCAGCCTTGAAATCGAGCTCGGAATAGCGGAGGCTCACTCTGCCCCACACGTTCGTCTTCCCGCCAAGCCCCCAGACGCGAGTGAGCTGGAACGGACGTCCGTCCGTCGTCAGATACGGCTGCTCGTCCGTATTCAGGAAGAACTCCGGTGGGCGCTCGCCTCGCGCTCGACGGTCGCGCGCTTCCCACGGCTGGGTGTGCGTCCAGAATTTCGATCGGTCGAACCGGCCTCCCGCATCGAGGAGCAGCACCTCGATTCCTTTCTGCGTGAGGTTCCACGCGGCCATGCCGCCCGACGCGCCGCTGCCGATGACGACGACCGGATATTCTCTCGACCGGGTGATGATCTGCATGGGCGACGGGATCATACCGCTTGCCGAACGTCGACGCCGCACTGAACTGCTAGACTCAGCCGTGATGACGCGTCGACTGCAGCCAGGCTCCTGGTTTGCAATCTGCCTGTGGATGTTTTCGGTGGCATCGGCAAACGGACAGACCAGCGCGCCGGCTCCCCTGACATCGAACCGCCCTGGCATTGGTGACTCGGAGGCGCTCGTTGGCCGCGCGGTATTGCAAGTGGAGCTCGGCTTCGAGACCGCGCGATCGCGGTCCGGCGACGAGCGCGAGTGGTCGAGCAGCTGGGGGCAGTCGACGCTGCGCATCGGCATCGTCGATCCGATCGAGCTGTTCGTGAACTGGGGCGGCGTGACGGTCGACCGCGACTCGGCGGCCGGCGTGACCGTGATCGAAGCTGGCAGCAACGACGTCGTGCTCGGCGCGAAGTTCGCAATCCTGGACGAGTCGCGCCACGGCTTGACGCTCACCGTCGCGCCGTCATCATCGCTTCCAATCGGCGGCGACGACTTCGGCACCGGATCGTACGACGGCTCGCTGCGGCTGCTGTGGGCCCGGTCGCTGCCCGGCGACTGGGACTTGAGCGGGAACTTCGTGTTCCTGAGCACGACGGATGCAAGCGGCAGGTACTGGGACAACCTCATGACGGCCGGCGTCAGCAAGTCCATGTCGCCGACCTTCAGCGCCTTCGGGGAGCTCGCAGTCGGCCTGGCCGAGCCGCGCGCGTGGACGGTTGACAGCGGGATCGCCTGGGTATCCAGGCAGAACGTCCAGTGGGATGTATCCGCCGGTGTGCTGGTACGAGGTCCAGGACAGAGCTGGTTCGCCTCTGCCGGGGTCACGCTGCGGCGGCTCCCGCGCCGGCTCGGAAAGACCGCCACTTACCGCACGAACTCATGAGGGAACTCGAAGGGCTCATCGTCCTGGTCGTCGCCGCGGTGATTCTGGCAGCCGTCGCAAGACGCGTCGGTGCGCCGTATCCGGTATTTCTCGCGGTCGGCGGCGTCGGGCTCGCATTCCTGCCCGGCGCTCCTTCGCTCAGCGTACCTCCGGAGCTCGCGCTCGCCCTTTTTCTCGCACCGGTGCTCCTCGATGCGGCCTACGACGCGTCGCCGCGCGATCTGCGCGACAACTGGGCGCCGGTGACGAGCCTGGTCGTCTTCGCGGTGACCCTCACCACGATCGCTGTCGCCGTCGTGGTGCGCACTCTGATCCCATCGATGCCGTGGGCGCCGGCCATCGCGCTCGGTGCCATCGTCGCGCCCCCCGACGCCGCCGCCGCAACCGCGGTGCTCCGTCCGATGAAGCCGCCGCATCGCATCCTCACGATCCTCGAGGGCGAGAGCCTGCTGAACGACGCCAGCGCACTGCTGATCTACCGGCTCGCGATCGGCGCCGCGGCCGCGCACAGCTTCTCGGTCGGATCGGTCGCGCCCGCGTTCTTGCTGGCGGTGGCCGGCAGCTTCGTCGTCGGCCCGGCGCTCGGCTGGTTCTTTCTTCGCGTGTTCGATCGCGTCCGCGACGTGCCGACCGCCATCATTCTTCAGTTCGTCAGCACGTTCGGCGTCTGGATCCTGGCCGACCGGATCGGGCTCTCAGGCGTCCTCACCATGGTGTGCTACGCCGTCACGGTCGCCCGCACTTCGCCCGAGCGCACACCGGCGCGGCTGCGCATACCGTCGTATGCCGTCTGGGCAACCGTGGTCTTCTTCCTGAACATCCTGGCGTTCATCTTCATCGGCCTGCAGATCCGCCCGATCCTCGACAGCCTCGAACCGTCGATGCGGGGGCGATACTTTGCGGTTGCGATTGCCGTGCTGGTCACGGTCATCGTCGTTCGCATCGTCTGGCACATGTCGTTCAATGCCGTCATCCGGTGGCGGGACCGGCGGTTCGGATTCAATCCGCCCCGCCCGATGCTGCGGCCCACCGTCGGCAGCGGACTGATCATCTCGTGGGCCGGCATGCGCGGCATCGTCACGCTGGCGGCCGCGCTCGCGTTGCCGGCCGCGTTCCCGTTCCGCGATCTGATCGTGCTGACGGCGTTCTCGGTCGTGCTCGGCACGCTGGTGATCCAGGGACTGACGCTCAAGCCGCTGATGCGCGTGCTGGATCTGAAAGACGACGACCCGGTTGGCCGCGAGGTCAGCGCGGCACGCGAGCGCGCCCTGCGCGCGGGCCTGGCCACGCTCGACAGCGATCGTTCGCCGGCGGCCGAAGCGGTCCGCCAGGAGTTCATCGGGCATCTCGGATCGGCAGCCGTTGATCGTGACGGCGTGCGGTCGGCGCACGGCGAGATTCATCATGGCGCGATCCAGGCCGCGCGTCAGGCGGTGCTCGACATGCGCGCCAGCGACGAGATCGGCGACGACGCCTTTCACCTGATGGAAGAGGAACTGGACTGGCTCGAGATGGCGGGCGGCAGCACCGACGAGGACGCTACGGCTTCGGGATGACGAGCGCCACCGCGAGGCCGTCGTAGCCCTTGGCGCCGACGGTCTGCAGCACGGTCGTCGATACGCGAGGCTCGGACGCCATCATCGCGAGGACGGTGCGCATGGCAACGACCGCCGGATCCTGGCTGTGCGCGTCGGCGACCTCGCCGTCGCGCACGACGTTGTCGATGAGGATGAGTGAACCCACGCGGGCGAGGCGGAGCGCCCAGCGGAAATAGTCTGGCGTGGAGGGCTTGTCGGCGTCGACGAACACGAGATCGAACGGCCCGAGACCTTCGCGTTCGACAGCGGGCAGCACGTCGAGCGCGCGTCCCACCCGGAGGTCGACCAGGGCCGCTGCGCCAGCACGGGCGATGTTCTCGCGGGCAATCACCGCGTGTTTCGGCTCCGCTTCAATCGTGATCACCCGCCCGCCCGGCGCCACCGCACGCGCGAACCAGATCGTGCTGTAACCGCCGAGCGTTCCGATCTCGAGGATGGCACGCGCACCGATCGATCTCGCCAGCAGGTGCAGCAGCTTGCCCTGTGCGGGCGTCACGTTGATGGACGGCAGGCCGGCCGCGGCGCTCCTCTCCAGCGCGCCGCGCAGGCCCGCATCCTGATCGACGACGAGCCCGTCGACGTACTCGTCGACCGCCGTCCACACGTCGGCCGCCCGATCGTCCGGGTCAGGGGTCTGCGCCATCTCACGATGCTAAACCTATTGTGTGCGGACCGTCACCTTCGCGGATTTCGCGTTGCCGCCGAGCCAATTCGTGGCCGACGAGGCGAACTTGTAGACCCACGGGTTGTTGCTCGCGTCGAAATTCTTGGCGCCCGTCAATGGATTGCGCGGGCAGTCGGACGTGACATTGATAGCGGCCAGCAGAGGCTGGACTATGGTCGTTCCGGTTGAATACGACATGTCATACTCCAGGTCCACCCGGCGGATGCCTTGCGGGTCGCCGCCTGAGTAGATGACGGCGACCGTGTCGTTTTTTGCCGCCTGGACGGTCACGTCCGCATCCGCCTGCGAGACGGTGACGGTCGTGCGCGGCCCTCCGCCGACGGGTCGAAACTCTACGATCAGGCCAGCCGTCGGCGGCGAGGTGTCCGTGCTCGGGATGGGCAGACACTCGCACGCGGCCAGGGCGAGGATGAGGCGTAGCGGCAGGATGCGCATGGTGACGTCCTTTCTCGTAGGCGTTCCGCGCCGAGCCGGTCGGAGCTCGGCTGTATATTCCGATCAACGCGAAACGGACGAGAAGCGAACAATCCAGAAGAAAGGGGATCGCCCATGGCCCGAAAGGAGCGCGTGAAGGAGCGCGCGACTGATGGCGTGAAGGAGCGGGCCCCAAGACGCCGGTAGGTGAGGACAAGTCCATCAGCCTGACGTGATTCGCCTTCTGTTTCCGATCTCTTCTTGTAGACGACCTCTCTGCCGTGTTCTTGAACAAGGAGTACGCTCATGAAAAGCGTCACTGCGGTTCTCGTCGGCACTCTTCTACTCGTTGCGGGTTGCGATCGGAGCGCATCCGATGAACAGCACGTGACCGCGTCGGACCCGGCGACTTCTGTCGAGGCGGATATCGCTGCGCAGAACCGGATCAATAGCGTCTTCTACGTCGCCCTGGTTCCGAAGATCAAATCGTGCTGGGGCCGCGTCGGGGGCAAGGGGGACATCACCTTCAAATACGTCTATACGCGAGACGCCACGAACTGGGTGTGGAAGCAGCAGGAAATCGAGGAATCCAGCCTGCCTCAGGACCAGAATGCGATCGCGCTGCAGTGCATGCAGGAGGCCGCCCAGGGAAGCTCGTTCCCGATGGAGGCGTCCGAATCGGGCCGACGGAGCCAGGAGTTCGTGCTGCACTGGACGTGGCCGGTGCCCTTTCCGCAGGACGTCACCGCGCTCGGCCGGATGATCGATACGGGCGGCGGCGGTGAAACCGGCTGCCGGAAATCGTGCGTGGACTGTTCCTGCCCGTTCGTTCCTGGTGGCGGTGTGGTCTGCAGCTGCAAGTCGACCTGCTCCGGTTACAACCCGCCGTGCATACTCGACGGCGACAAGAAAGGCTGCCGGATGCAGCTCCCGAAATGCGCCACCGGCAAGCTGGGAGGATTCGGCAGCGTGATCATCGCGCGTGCGCAGTGACGGGCGTCGTCATTCGACGCGCAGCGCGACGATGGGGTCGACTCTCGCAGAGCGGCTCGCGGGCACGTAGTTGGCGATCAGGGCAGCGACAGCGAGAGCGCACAGGCCTGCCGCCAGCGACATCGGATCCTGGGGCGTGACGCCGAACAACAGCCCCGAAAGGCTGGGCCCCAGCGCCAGTGCCGCCACGGTTCCGGCCGCGAGCCCCGCAATCACGGGGACCAGCCCGCTTCGCAGCACCAGGCCGACGACCTGGGAACGGGATGCTCCCAGTGCCACCCGGATGCCGATCTCCCGCGTCCGCGACGCCGCGGTGGACGCGGCAACCGCATAGACGCCAACCGCCGAAAGCAGCAGCGCGGCAAGGGCGAACGCCTCCACCAGCTGAAGGTTGAAGCGCCGCGGGGCAAGCGTGCCTCCCATCCATTGGTCCATGCTCCGCACGAACGAGGCGGGTACGCCAGGATCGACGGCAGCAATCTCACGGCGGACGGCATTGGCCGCCGCGAGCGGCGCGCTGTCCGTCTGCACGACCCAATACATGTTGTTCGCAAGCCAGATCGTCGTCGGATCGGGGACCTGTGGGATCGGCACGTAGGCTTCGATCGTGGCTTCCTTTTCCAGGCCGAAATGTCTCACATCGCCGACGACACCGACGATCGTGACCTCGCGCGGCGCCTTCTCACCATCTTCGAGCCGCATCCGGCGGCCGACCGGATCGCCACCCTGAAAATAGAGCCGGGCGAGGGTGTCGTTGACGATTGCGACCGGCACCGAATCGCTCCGATCACGCGAGTCGAACGCGCGTCCGCTGCGCAGCGGTATGCCGAGCGCGCGGAAGTAGTCAGGGCTGATCATGCGGTAATGCGCCTGCGGCGCATCCTTCGCGACGACACCGTCAACGTAGAAGGCGGCAGTCGCGAGGTAGCCGTTCATAGGAACGACGTTCGCGGCGGCAACTGCGCGGACGCCCGGAATCGAGGCGATGCGCGGCTGCACCTGCTCGTAGAAGTTCTCGATCGAAGCACGGTTGGTGTACCGAGTCCGCGGCAGCGCCAGGCGAATCGTCAGTACTTGCGACGGCCGGAACCCCGGGTCTACCGCCTGCACACTCTGATAGCTGCGCGTCAGCAGCGCCGCTGTCATCAGCAATACCGTCGTGAGGGCCACCTCGGCGAAGACCAGCGCGGAGCGAAGACGTCTGCCAGCCGCGCTCGAGCCGCGATCGCCCTCCAGCAGCCCGGTTCGCAAATCGCCTCTCGAGGACTGCACGGCTGAAGCAAGCCCGACGAGCAGGCCCGCCGCAACCGACACGAGGAGCGTCAACGTCGCGACCCGGAGATCGATTCCAATTTCAGCCGCCCGTGGCAGATCGGCTGGCCCGATGCCGATGAGCACGCGGATCAGCGCTTGGCCGACGAGCAGACCGGCGGCTCCGCCGCAGACGCCGAGCAGCGCGGCTTCGCCGAGCACGAGCGCGACGATCCGCGCGCGGGAAGCGCCGAGGGCGGCGCGGACGGCCATCTCGCGGCGCCGCGCCGCGCCGCGGACGACGAAGAGATTGGCGATGTTCGCGCACGCGACCAGCAGAACGAGCAGGACGGCGGCCAGCAGCATACGCAGCATCGGCGCTGACCGGCCGCTGACCTCGTCGTGCAGCGACACCACGCGGACCGCGGTATCGGCGCGGTGCGTGTCGGGATGCTCGTCTCGCAGGCGCCGGCCGATCGCGGCGAGGTCGTCGGCAGCCTGCGCTGCCGTAACGCCGGGCTTCAGGCGTCCGACCACTCTGAGGAATCCCTGAGCGCGGTTGGCGCGGCGCGGATCCGTCGCCGGCGAATAGGGCGCGACGACGTCGACGTCGCGGACGAGCGACACGAAATCGGAGCGCAGGACGCCGACGATAGCGAAGCTGTCGCCGTTCAGGACGATCGACGTACCCACCGCGTCGGTGGCTCCGCCGAACAGCCGCTGCCACACGCCGTGGCTGATCAGCGCGACAGCGCGGTGCTCGTCATCCGGTTGGAGCGCGCGCCCAAGCTCGACCTGCGCACCGGTGATGTCGAAATAGTCCGGCGACACGCGCATCCCGGTGAGCCGCTCGGCGTCGCCGCGGCCGGTGAGGTTCGCGCTCCATCCGAAGAACGAGGCAATCGCCGCCAGCGTGTGGGTGGACTGCTTGAAGTCGTCCAGATCGAGGAGCGACAGCGGCTGTCGATCGGTTCCCGGGCGCACGATCGTGAACGTGATCAGCCGGTCCGGATCGGCCAGCGGCAGCGGGCGCAGGAGGATGGCGTCGACCAGCGTGAACAACGCCGTGTTCGCGCCGACGGCGAGGGCCAGCACCGCACACACGCCGGCGGCGAAGGCGGGCTGCTGCCGGTTACGGCGGATGGTCTGCCACAGCGGGGTGAAGATCATGGCAGCAGCGTACGCGCCAGGGCGGATATAATGAAGCTCATTATTTTCATCGAATGGATGAATTCTTATCATGGACATCGACATCCGGCATCTGCGCATGGTGGCGGCGATCGCCGGCACCGGCAGCGTGACGCAGGCGGCCGACCTGCTGCACCTGACACAGTCGGCGGTCAGCCATCAGCTGCGCGGCATCGAAGAGCGGCTCGGTACGCCGCTGTTCCTCCGGCTGGGAAAACGGATGGTGGCGACGGGCGCCGGCGAGCGCGTCCTGGCGACGGCGCGGCGTGTCCTGGAAGAGATCGACACGGCCGAAACGGAGGTGCGGCGCCTTGGCGCCGGCCAGGCAGGCGTGCTCCGCGTCTGCGCGCAGTGCAACACCGGCTACCACTGGCTGCCGCCGCTGCTACAGCTGTTCCGCCAGAAACATCCGGCGGTCGAGGTCTCGCTCGCCCTCGAGTGCACGGCGCGCCCGATCGAGGCGCTCCTCGACGGCAAGCTCGACGTCGCCATCGTCACAGAGGCCGTGCGGCATCCGCATCTGCGGATGCGACCGCTGTTCGAGGACGAGCACGCGGCGATCGTCGCGCCCGACCATCCGTTGGCGAGCCGGGCGTTCGTGACACCGCAGGATCTCGCGGCCGAGCGGCTGTTCCTTTATTCGAGCTCGCCCGACGACAGCTTCACGATTCGGGAGATTCTGCGTCCGGCCGGCGTGGTGACGAAGCGGGTGTCGTTCGTGATGCTGACCGAGGCGATTCTCGCGATGGTCCAGGCGCGGCTCGGCATCAGCGTGATGCAGACGTGGGCGATCGAGCCGTCGCTGCGCGCCGGCGACGTGCGGGCGCTCCCGATCACGCCCTCGGGCATCCACCGCCAATGGAGCGCGGCGACGCTCAAACAGGCCGGCCGCGTCGCGCACGTGAACGCCTTCATCGATCTGCTCGCCGCTCGGGCGATGCCGGTGCGCCAGCGGCCGCTCGCCCGGCGCCGCGCGAGAGCGGCGCTCACTCCTTAGGTCTCATCCACCCTGAACGGTCAGCCCACGCCAGGAACGCAGATTCGGTGAGGGTCTTCATCGGTTCGCCTGCCTCTTAGAGGGCGGCTTTTGTGTTATAATGTGTCAGCTTTCTGACAGCTGCGCTTCCGGCCTCCCGCATCAGATCCGAGTTTCTCGCTCTCCTGCGTTTCGCTGAGCATTCCGCTCGAGCCTGCCATCAGATCACGCACGCATCCTCCGAGATGCAGGAGTTAGTTCATGAGCACCAAATTGTACGTGGGGAACCTGCCGTTCGAAACCACCGAAGCCGACTTGCAGGCGCTATTCGAGAGCACCGGCCAGATCAGCACCATCAACATCGTTCGCGATCGAGCCACCGGGCAGGCACGAGGGTTCGCCTTCATCGAAATGAGCGATGTCGAGGGGGCACGTAAGGCGATCAGCGAGCTGGACAAACATCAGTACGGCGGGCGCAGTCTGACCGTCAACGAGGCCAAGCCCATGCCGCCGCGCGGCACCGGGGGCGGGGCCGGTGGTGGCCGTCAGCGGCGCGAACCCCGCTGGTAAGCCACTAGGCGATATCGGACCGTTCAGAGACCGGATCGTCCATCCGGTCTCTGAGCGGTGATCGTGCTTTCCTCTTCGAGCTCCCTGAGACGTTTGATGGCCTTCTCGCGGAGCGCGGCCGCATCTCGAGCGATGCCGGCTTCGCCCGCCCGTTCGACGCGGGGCACTCGCCGGTCGAGCGCCTCGATCAGCTCGAGGAGCTCACGCGCCAGATCGGTCTCCTCTACCGCCATGGATTGACTCCGGCACGCCGGCCCGCTCTCCGGGAGACGTTCCAGATCTCGCCGCATTTCCCGCAACGCCAATAGGTATTGACGTCAGGACTCTTTGCTGTTGTCGTAATCGATGGCGACTGGCAAACGGGACACGTGGACGGAAGGGCCACAGGCTCGCTTGCGCCCGAACGGGTTCCAGTGTTACTACGGGAATCGAATGGCACCGGGCTCTCCGTTGATCTGCCGCACAACTTTCCCTGCGGCCACCTCCAATTGCGCGGTCACCGTGACTTTGTGAGCGGACGTCACGCGCGGCGTACAGCCGCGGACGAGCTGTCCCGCACGCAGACCAGCCAGAACTGCGAACTCGAAGGCCGCGAGCTCGGTCGGACGCTTTACCGGAATCGTCTGGATTGAGACGTCTCTCGGCAGAGCAAGCGGAGATACTGTTGGCACGCAACCCCCAAGGCAGGCTTTGGTGAGGGCTGGGCCAGGATGGCCGAGGGCTCAGAAAAGCAGGAACCCCATTATACGCCGATTGGATGGCTGCGGAGCCGGATCGGCCCTGGAGGCTGCGGACCGCCAGTCTCACTCCTGGCGCAGCGACTCCATCAGGTCGACGCGGCTCGCCCGGAAGGCAGGCGCCAGACACGCGGCAAGCGCGATCGCGCCAAAGGCGATCCCGGCGATCCCGAGCGCAAGCGGATCGAATGGCGTCACGTCGAAGAGGAGCGTTTTCAGGAGCCGGCCGACAAGTACCGCGACGATCGCACCCATCACGATCCCGACGGCCACGATCTTCGAGCCTTCCCCCACGACCAGCTGGACGATGTGGCCGGGCTGGGCGCCGACGGCTTTCCGGACGGCCATCTCTTTGATCCGCGAGTTGACCGACAGCGAAAGAACGCCATACAGGCCGACGACAGCCAGTACGGTCGCGACCACGGCAAACCCGATGAGGAGACGCATGGCAAACGTGCGTGCGGCCACCGACTCGCGCCGGATCTCGGCCATGCTCGTGATTCGCTCGACCGCAGAAGTCGGGTCGATCGTGCGGAGCTCGCTTCGCACCAGCGTCGCAAGCGCCGCCGGATCGCCGGCGGTGCGAACGACAAGGTGCTTCGAGAAGGCGCCGGACTGCCAGAACGGCAGGTAGATCTCGGGCGTCGCCGGCTCGCTCAGATTGTCGGTCCGGGTGTCGGCGACGATGCCGACGATCTGCAGCGGCTTGTTCGTGCTGCCTGCAAACTGGAGAGAGCCGCCGACGGTAGTGCGGCCCGCGTAATAGCGCTTCGCCAGCGCCTCGTTCACAATCGCGACACGCGGAGCGTCGGGACCGTCGGACTCATGGAACGATCGCCCCTCGACGATCCGCATCCCCATGACGTCGAAGTAGCGCTCGGTGATCGAACGCAGCGGGACGCTGATGCGATCGGTCAGCTTCGAGGCAACGGCCTGGCCGGGAACCTCCATCTCGCCAGGCCACTTGTTGCCGGTGAGCGGCACGCCCCACGCAAACGCCGCACTCGCGACGCCCGGCACAGAGGCCACGCGCTCGAGAGCCAGCCGGTGGAACTCGGCCGACTTCTGACGCTCCATTGTCGTGACCGTCATCGCGAGAATGTTCCCGGTGTCGTAGCCGGGCAGCATGCGATCGAGGTTGCGCGCCGTGCGGACGAGGAGTGCTGCTCCCGCCAGCAGCGCGATCGTCAGGACGATCTGCAACGTGGCGACAGCACCGAGCAGCCGCCGCTCGCGCAGACCGGCGGTGGTGCGGCCGCCTTTGAGGCCGGCGCCATCCGGACGCGACGCGCGCGCAGCTGGCAGCAGTCCGGCGACAGCCGCGGCGACAATCGCCGCGAACAGACCAAACACGAAGACGGGCCAGCCAACGTGGACCGCATCGGCGCGCGGCACCGCCTGCCCGGCAATCCCCTTCAGCAGCGCGATGATTCCTGTCGCCAGCACCGCGCCCATCGCCGCGCCGGCGAGCGCCAGCACGAGACTCTCGGTGAGCGTCTGACGAAAGAGCCGCCAGCGCGCAGCGCCAAGCGCCGACCGCATCGCGAACTCCGAATGCCGCTGGATGCCGCGCGTCAGCTGCAACCCGGCCACATTGGCGCAGGCGATGAGGAAGACGAGCGCCACCGAGCCGAAAAGCGGAATGAGCAAACGGCGGCCGTCGCGGTTCAAAACGTCCTGGACGGGTACGACAGTCGCGGTGATCCCCTGGAGCGCCGGGTCGGCCGCGGCCACCCCGGCCGACAAGGCGGCGACTTCCGCCTGCGCGGCGGCGACGGTCGCACCATCGGTCAGTCTGGCGACCGTGTTCCCGGCTCCGGATGTGAGCCGTGTCTCGTCCGGGGCGGTGCCAAACCAGAAATCGACGTGCGCGTTGAGATCGTAATTGGGCTCGGCCGATGCACCCGGGTCGGGCAGAAACCTGATCCCCGGCGGCATGATGCCAACGACGGGAAGCGGCGCGGGCATGCGGCTCATCCGGATCGGGCGACCGACGATGTTCGGATCGCCGTGGAACTGCCGCTGCCAGAGTTCGTGGCCGAGGATGATGGCGGAGGGCGGCATATTGGGCCGGGCCAGCTCAGCGTCTGTGAATTCCCGCCCAAGAATGGGCCGGACACCCAGGACGCTGAAATAGTTCGGCGTCACCATCAGGCCACCCATCGACCGGCTGCCGTCGGGAAGCACGAGAAAGTTGAAGGTCCAGCGATACGCCGCCGGCGGCTCGATCGACCTGGCCTTCCGCCACGAAATCCATTGCCCGATCGTGGCGCCGCGCGTATACGGCCGGCCATCGCTGCGCGCCGGCGAGATCAGCACGACCCGGCCCGGGTTCGCATAGGGAGGCGGAGACAGCAGCACACCCTGAATCAGGCCGAACATCGCCGCGGCCGCGCCGATGCCGAGGCCGAGCGTGAGCACCGCAATGGCGGCAAACCCAGGGTTCTTGCGCAACTGGCGCAGCGCAAAGCGGAAGTCGTCGTACATACGGGAACCTCACGAGCTCATCGCCCCCACGGCTCCTATATGAGACGAACGAACGTCGGGTGAGGTTAACTGAGCCGAGCGGAAACTTGGAGACGATGCCTCCCTCCAAGTCCAGCCACAGCGGCGTCGTCGATGGGAGGCGCCGTCTTTCGTTGCGCCTTGTTTCTGTACATCCGGCGATCCGCTCTGGCCAGCAGCCGCTCGTATGTCAGGCCATCCGCCGGAAACGTGCTGGCGCCGGCGCTCGCGCGGAGCGGGATGCGTTGGCCACCGCCTGCGTCGATGGTGATCGCTGCCAGTGCTTCCTGGAGGCTGCGACGGCGCTCTTCGGCTTCGTCGTGCCCAACCGAAGCCAGCAGCACGATGAACTCGTCGCCGCCGTACCGGATACACGTGTCGTAGGGCCGCGTCGTCTGCCGCAGCGTGCGAGCAACCTCTTGAAGCGCATGGTCTCCGACCAGGTGACCGTGTTCGTCGTTGATCGTCTTGAAGTCATCCAGATCGAGCAGCACGAGCGAGAACTCGGAGTTCGTGCGTCGAGCCCTGGCGACTTCCCGCGCCAGCTGAAACTGCAGCGCACGCGGGTTCGCCAGGCCTGTCAGGCTGTCTTTGAACGCGTGCTCCTGCGCCTGCTCGAAAATCAGCGCATTGTGCACGACAGCGGCTGCCTGCTTCGAGATCTCGTCGAGCACGCGGCGGTGGTCTTCTGTATACGACTCGGGTTCGGTGTGGAAGACACCGATCGTGCCGATCACCCGATCTCCTGCGTTCAGGGGACACACCAGCGCGGATTGGAGCCGAATCTCCGGGTACGCCATTCCCGCAGCGTTGAACTCCGCGCGTGGGGCGCCATTGACGAGCGGCCGCCCGTGGCGCGCGACCCATCCGCTGAGGCCCATGCCCTCTCGGATACTGGAGTTCTCGAAGGATTCAGCGTACTGTCCGATCGCGAAGCGACAGTGGAGATGATCCGCTTCGTTTCGGACGAACAGCGTGCACGAGGAAAACGGCACGAGTGCGCTCAGCTTCGAGCTGACGAGCGTCATCGTTTCGGCGAGGCTCATGCTCCGCCCCATCGCCTGGGCGATTTCGTACAGCGTGTAGCTCTCCTTGTTGGCGGAGGCAATTTCCGCAAATGCGTCGGTGCTCACCAGCGGCGGCACCACGACGTTGTGCTCACCGTTGGCGCCGGCGTCCGCGGCACGGGTTTTCCGGGCCGAATCGTTGTTCGAGGGAGGTGTCAGAAGCGGAAGCAACTCGCTGAACTGCGTGACAATCGTCGGGTCGAACGCCTTGCCCGCCTGCTCACGCACGAACTCGAGGGCCGCGTACGGTGACATCGCTCGTCGGTACGGCCGTTCCGATGTCAGCGCATCGAAGCAGTCGACAACCGCGAGAATTCGCGCGCCGACCGGTATCTTGTCGCTGCGCAGACCCGATGGATATCCGGTGCCATCCCATCGCTCGTGATGGCTGCGGATCAGGGGAGCGACGGGAACGGGAAATGGCACGGCGCTGACGATCTCCGCACCGACCTGCGCGTGAATCTGCATCTTCATTCGCTCGTCCGGTGTGAGCGGGCCAGGCTTCGACAGGATGTGTTCCGGAACGGCCAGCTTGCCGATGTCGTGGAGCAGCGCGGCGACTTCCACGGCCTGCGTATCCGCTTCCGGCAGTTCGAGGTGCCGCGCCAGCGCCGTCGCGTAGTACTGGACGCGTTCTACGTGCGAGCTGCCGCCGTTGTCTTTGGCCTGAATCGCGCGTGCAAGCACTTCCATGCTTTCGCGGTGCAGCTGAGTCCATTCCGCCACCCGCCGCTGTTCATCGGCGATTCGAGCGAGGTAGATGCGGTACGTGCGGTAGGTCAGACAGAGCGGCACGAACGCCAGGGCGGTTTGCCACTGTCCCACCTGCTGGGATACTTCGACCGCAATCCCTGCGGCCACGCCGCCGACGACATAACTCGTGATGCTCCAGAGAAAATTGTCGTGCCACACGCCGAAGATTGGACGGCGCTTGACGAGCGCGACCGCAGTCGCAACCGTCACGGAATTGACGAGAAAATAGGTCATCGCCGCGGCCATGAGCGGTTGCAACGATGCTTGTGGAATGTCGCCCCGCGTGCCGCCCAGCGATGTATACGTCGCGCCCGCGGCCGCAACGCTGAGCGCCACGCTGGCCATGCTGAAGAACGTCTTGTAAGCGGGGTTTCGCTCGTTCATCCGGAACGTGCACTGGGACCAGCTGCTGGCCATCGTAATGAGGATGGTCGGCGCCGGTCCGAGCAGTATCAACGCGGTGAAGTTGACCGCGTACGACAGCGAGATGCAGGACGTGCCGACACCAATCGGCATGTCGACTTTGAGCGCCGAACTGAGCACCGACAGCACCAGCAGCGCGGCAAAGAGGACGGGACGAGGAAACTGCACCGACGGCAACGAAGTTGCGACGACGGCAGCCCCTGTCGCAATGACGAGGCTCACATAGAGCCGCGCGATGACTGGAAGGCGCATCACGGGAACACCTCCACTATCGACTCACCAGAAAACGGAAACCCATGGATCAAAACCGAGCGACGTCAGGATTGAGCCGCTCCAGATCGCAGCGGCGTCCAGGCTTGCCCACACCGTGAGCGCGGGGTCCTCTGCAGCCATCCCCCACACCACGGTGGTGCCCTCCAATACCCCAATAAGACTGTTGCCCCAGACGATGTCATTGCCCCAGACGATATCGCTGCCCCAGACGATGTCGTTGCCCCAGACGATGTCGCTGCCCCAGACAATGTCGTTCCCCCAGACGATGTCCGCGGCCCACGCCCGTTCCTTGATATAAACGACGGGACCCGTCCCCGCAGTGTTACCCCAGACGATGTCCTCGGCCCAGGAGATGACCTCGCCGTCGATCGTGGTAGACGGATTGACCGCCGTCGTGAGCCACCACGACGAGTCCGGCACCGAGGTGTCGAGATGGGTGGCAAGATCGATTGCGCCGGCGGGATTCACGACACCCGCGCCCTGCGTGAGGTCGTCGTACTCGCGAGCGAGATCGTCCAGCATGCGGAACGACGTGAACTGAAGGATCGCCTTGACAGCGTTCGGTGTCAGAGAAGGTCCGCCGGGAAACGCGATCTGCTGAGCCTCGAGGACCAGGGCAGCGGTCCCGGAAACCACGGCGGTGGCCATGCTCGTGCCGCTCAACCGCAGGTAAGCGTCGCCAACTCGCAGCGCCGGATTGTTCAAAAACAGCGTGCTCGCTGGCGCAGCCGTCGACACGAGCGCGTGGCCAGGGGCAACGATATCCGGCTTCGCGAATCCATCGTACCAACTCGGACCGCGCGAGCTGTAAGCGGCAATCCGGTCGTCGCTTCTTATCGTGGTATCGAACGTCTTGACGGCGCCGACGGCAATTGCCGACGGCGCGTTCGCAGGAGACAGGATGCCGGCATACCCGGGCGTGTCCGATCCCGGCGCCGTCCCATGATTGCCCGCGGAAACGACGACGACCATGCCGGCACGGGCGGCTGCTTCGACGGCTTGAACGAGCGGGTCGGTTTCCGCCGGTTCGTAGATTGGATGTCCGAGCGACAAGTTGATGATGTCGATGCCGAGTCGGGCTTTGTTCTCGATGGCGAACGAGATCGCGCTGATGACGTCGCTCGTGTTGCCCGCACCGTTGTGATCGAGAACCTTCAAGGCAAAGAGCCTGGCCTTGGGTGCGACGCCTCGATAACGCTTCTGTGACAAATCACCATTGCCGGCAATCAATCCCGCGACATGCGTGCCGTGCCCATACGCGTCGCTCGGCGTGTCCGCTCGTCCGCCTTCCGTAAAGTCATAGAAGCCGCGAATGCGATCCCCAAAGTCCGGCACGGCTGCCACGCCGGAATCGATGATCGCGATGCCGACGTGGCTGCCCAGTTGCGTCGAGCTGCCCGTGCCGGTCGGCCCGGGCAGACCCAAGGTCGCGCGCAGTGTGTAAGGACTCGACGCGGTGTAAGTGCTCGCCGCGGTCTGCTCAGCCGTCACGACAGCATCCAGTGAGATCGACGCGACGAACGGGAGCCGCGACAGGCCTGCGAGTGCGGCGACCGGAACGTTTGCTTCGAGACCGTTGATGACCGGGTGAACCCTTTTGACCGCATGCCCGCGCATATGAAGCGCAGCGGTCGCTGCCGGCAGACCGTCCGGAGTGGCTCGAATGATCACCTGCCGGAAGCCGGACTCCCCGTTCTGGACAGATCTGGAAAGTGCGACGTCGAGCTTTGGAAGGCTGACGCGGTCGATAGGCTGAGCGCTGGCAGAGCCGACTGCGAGAGCGACGGTGGCCGTGACGAGAACGAGCGTACCGATGGACCGAGGGGCCTTGAGGAGCATGCGGCCGGCTAGGCAACTCAAGGGCCACGGCGCTTTATAGAAGAGGTGTGACGTCTAACACAGTTGTAATTCACATACTTAAATTGTTCGGTTAGCGGTGTGCACTAGCCGCGCACAGCGGCTTCGATGTTCGGTTCTGTGACCGAATTTACAATTCTGCTGTTGAGGTCATTTGCCGACCTCCGTCACGGGCGCCTCGAACGTCAGGTCGATCCCGACCTTCTTCGAACCGAGATCGACGACGGCGTCCTTGGTACGGAGCCTGCCCGCCAGGCGGGGCGGGCCGGACTTCAGTTCCAGGACGAGGTAATCGTCGAGGATCGAGAAGTTGTCGTCTCGCGTGCCGATCATGACGTCGTTCAGGACCAGCCGCCCCTTGGGATCGAACGTGAATTGAAATCCGGAAAACGCCTTGTCATCGACGTGCATCGTCACCCAGGCGCCAGTGATCATTCCGGCGACGTAGCGCTCGCCCGGCCCGATGCGCGTGTATTCCTGGAACAGCTTCGGATCCATCGGCTTGTCCGACACGAGCACGCTGATTAGGCGCCCCGGAGACGGCGTGTCATATGTCACCGCCGTGATGTGCTGAACGGGCACCTTTTTGCCGTTCACGATCAGCGTTCCGGAGACCTTGCCTGACTGGGCCTGAGTTCCGACGGGCACAGTCAGGGCCAGCAGTGCGACAGGTAGAACCCGAACCAGGCGTTTCATCATTGCGCTCCCTCCTCGTACGTCACTTGAAGATCGCTTTGGGCATCCTGACGTGCACGCCATACACGGGCTTGTCCACCAGCTGCGTGATCGCGACATGGCCGGCGATGCTCACCAGCTGATACGCCTCGTGCTTCGACAGCCCCCTGGTGCTGCTCAGGAAATCCACCATCTCCTGGATGGCGACTGTCGTCGCGACCTTGAGATCCTCGTCGGTGCCCATGCTGATGTAGTCGGCGGCGGTCTCCGCGCGTGGCCAGGTGAGCTTCATGTCCTTGCGGACCGTGAGCTGGATGCGTCCGCGCAGCGACGTCTCGATCGCGGTCTGACTGACTTCCCCGTCGCCCTGCGCTGCATGGCCGTCGCCGATCTCGAACAGCGCGCCACGAACGAAGACCGGGATGAACAGCGTGCTGCCCGCGACCAGCTCGCGGTTGTCCAGGTTGCCCGCGTGCCGGCCCGGCGGATTGCTGCTCACGCGCCCGAGCTCGGGCGCCGGCGCAACGCCCATGCTGCCGAAGAACGGCGCCAGCGGCACGACGATCCCGGGCTTGAATTCCGCCGTCATGCGCTTCCGATCGAGCTGAAAGATCCGGGCAGGCACACCGCGCTCGCAGTTGGATGGAATGAAGCCGCTGCAGCCGTTGTAGCCATAGTCGATCGGCAGATCGATCGACAGCACCTTCACTTCGAGCACGTCACCCGGCTCCGCGCCCTCGACGTAGACCGGTCCTGTCAGGATATGGCCGCCCGGCCCGCGCCGGTCCCCTGTGACCTCCCTCACGATCGCCTTCAGGGATTCCTGGATCCGCTCGGGCGCCACGCCGGCGCGCTGCAGTCCGTTCGGCGTGTTCGTCAGGAGCGTATCCACGTCAACGATGTCGCCCGAAGCGATCGTCAGCACGGGCGTGGCTTCCGACCAGTAGTAGCCGTACGCCACGGTTTCGGGCCTCGCCTCGAGCCGATGAGTCCGCGGTTTTTGCGCCGACGGGATCGCGCACGGCGCGAGAGAGAAGACGAAGGCGAGAACGACGACGGGGGCCGAGGACGTTCGCAGCATGAGACATGCTATGCGAAGTCCGCAGGCAATACGCTGAGGTCCTGCTTCTTGCTTGTGCGTCGCGCAGAAGGAGATCGCATGACACTCATCCGTCGCCTGATGCTGCATGCTGCCGCCATCGCCGCCATCTGCTCGCTCCCGGCGCGCGCCCAGGCTGAGCCGATAACCGTGACCGGCGGGTTTCTGACCTCGGCCGGCTTCGACCAGTCCGGACGGTTCGACTTCTTCGGTGCGGGCTTCAGGATTATCGGAGTCACGGAGCAGGGCTTCGTCCGGCCGACGGCGTGCTCTCCGTGCACGGCCGGGGAGACGATATCGTTGTCGTCCAGCTTCGTCACCGGCCTGCAACTGTCGGCGCCCATCATCATCGACGGTGCGACGTCGACCAGGTTCGCCGACGCCGCCTGGTTTTTCAGCGATTCCTCCTTCACCGTCCCGTCCGAGCCGCATGATTTCACCATGCAGAGTTCCTTCACGTTTACGGGACTCCTGATAGGGCTGGACGAGAGTGAAGACAGTGTCTTTCGACGCGAGCTGATTGGGCAGGGACGGCTGACGGCGAACTTCACCTTCAACCCGCGGCGTCGGCGGTGCCGCATTCGACTTCGCGGACATCCGGTACGATTTCACGGGACAGGAGCCGGTCCCAGAGCCGACGACGTTGCTGCTGGTCGGCAGCGGTCTGGCCGGGCTCGCGGCGCGGAAGTGGCGTGCGCGGCCGTTGCCCTAGGCTCGTGGACGACTAGGCGGACGGGAACGTGTAAGCCGCAACGATCACCGTGATGTTGTCGCGCCCTCCACCATCGAGCGCCCGCTGTACGAGCTGCGCGCAGGCCTCGCTCGATGACTGAGTCGCCAGCAGCGTTTTCGCGATGGTGTCGTCGTCGACGCAGTCGGTGAGCCCGTCGCTGCAGAGCAGCAGCCGATCGCCGTCTTCGAGGCCTGCGACGTCGACGTCGACCTGAACATCGTCGACCGTGCCGCCCAGCGCGTTGATGAGGATGTGACGGACGTCCGAAGCGGCGACGTCGCGCGCCTGCAGTTGCCCAGTGTCGACGAGAAGCTGCGCGTAGGTGTGGTCCTTGGTCAGGCGAATGAGGCGACCTGACCGGAACAGGTAAGCGCGTGAGTCACCGACGTGGACGATCAGCAGATCGCGGCCATAGCTTCGAGCGGCCGTGAGCGTCGTCCCCATCCCACGCAGCGCGGCTTCCCGCCGGCCAAAGTCCGACAGCTCGGCGCCGACCTGTTGAACGATGCGGCGGGCGCGCTGTTGAATCTCCGAAGCGTGTTCTTCGTCGATCCTGAAGATCCAGTCGGGCACCTCCAGGCCAAGGCCGATCAGCGTGCGGATGGCCAGGCGGCTGGCGATCTCGCCGGCGGCGTGGCCGCCCATCCCGTCGGCCACCACCATGACGTAATTGACTTCGTCGGCGCGCGCGGGGATTTCCCCGGCGGGAAGGCTGCTGAGCATCGTCTCCAGCGCCCGCGACAGCCGGCTGACGAAGAACTGGTCCTCGTTGTTCGTCCGCACGAGTCCGGAGTGTGTGAGCGCACTCACGTCGATGCGGACGAGCGACGAGAACGCCCGAAATGCGCGCGCCGCGATCCGTTCTTCGTCTTTCGATGGTTTGAGTGTGGGCTCGGTCACGTCTGCTCCTTGCCCCGCTTGGTGGTCACATCGTACTCCGCAACGCGCTCGCGCGCCGGAGCGCTCACTTGCAGTCTACTGCCTGTCGAGCTTGGGCAGTCAGTGTGAAGTGTCTCGCTGATGGGGTTGGCTGTCGAGCCCACGGGTAGTCGTGGGCTCCTCCATCATTCCGGGCGGCAGCCGACACAGCATTGCGCGTCACACTGCAGGATGCTCAACGAACCGGGCCATGTCGGCTCTTCCGCGCACGGCACGCCGGCTGCAGCAGAGATCGGATTGGGCCTGCCTGACTGTCACGCGGCGCCGTACACGTCCGCGATCCACGCTTCCAGGCCCGACAAGGGGGGCACATGAAACGGCTTGTCGTGGGAATCGTTGCCGCGGGAGTTCTGGTGTCGGTGTCGCGCACCGCCATGGCGCAGGCCAAGACCGTCTCGTCAGAGGCGAGAACGGAGACCGCCATCGTCGAGTCGATTGACCCGGCGACCCGTGCGATCACACTCAAGAAGCCGGACGACACCGTCGTCACGGTGGTCGCGGGGCCGGAAATCACGCGGTTTGCGGAGATCAAGGTTGGCGACAAGGTCACCGCAAAGTATTACGAGAACTTAGTTGTTCGAGTGAAGCAGCCAGGCGAGTCCGAAGTGGACAGCAGGGCAAGAGGCACGACGGGTGCCGGACAGGAACTTCCGGGCGGCACCAAAGCCAGGCAGCGGACTATCGCGGCCACCATCACGAAGATCGACATGGAAACCCCGACGATCAGCTTCACTGGGCCTGGCGGCTGGACTTACACGTCGAAAGTGCAGGACAAGGAAGCTCTCGCCAAGGTGAAGGTCGGCGACAAGGTCGAACTGGTCTGGACCGAAGCGGTCCTGGTGTCGATCGAGCGCTGAAAGCGTTCGATCCCGTTCAAGCGTGAGGCTCAGGGCCGCCCTGAGCCTCCGCCGCTCAATGTGAGAACGTGTGGCACAGCGCCGCCGTGTTCTGGGGGTCGCCACCGCAGCGACCGTGTCGGTCACGGGCGGGTCCGGCGGCTTCGGCGAGTTCACCGCGACCTGCGCGGGAGGAGTCAACAATGCCGGACTTCAGGCAGGACCGGTGAGTGTCCACTACAACGTCACCTACACCTTCACCGGCTTCTTTCAGCCGATCGACATGGGTGTGACCAACGCTGCCAAGGCCGGGAGAGCCATTCCCGTGAAATTCAGTCTCGGCGGCAATTTCGGCCTCGACATCTTCGCCCCGGGTTACCCGCGGACGGTCCTGACACAATGCATAACCGGGCAGGCGATTGATCAAATCGAGGAGACGGTAACCGCTGGCGGCAGCAGTCTGTCGTACGACGCTGTGGCGGACCAATACATCTACGTGTGGAAGACCGACAAGTCGTGGGGAGGAAGCTGCCGTGAGTTACAGGTGAAGACAGCCGACGGGGCGACTCACAGCGCGCAGTTTACGTTCTCGAAATAGCGCAAGAAGCCCGCTGAGGGGGGCCTCCAATTGAGGAGTGACTGCCCTAGTCTCTTCAGCGCCGCCAGGACTGAATCACCATTCTCCCCTCTTGTTCCGTCCGCTCGAGTCGCAGCGGCCGCATGGGCACGACCTGCCTCGGCTCTCGCGAAACGAGCAGCGCGCCGCCGAACCGGCGATCGGCCAGCAGCGCTCCGAGCCGCCGGCCGAGGTCCGGCGTGTCGGCGAGCAGGATGATTTTGCGAGTGTAGAGCGGAAACAGCAACTGTGCCGTGAACATGTCGTCGGCGACGATGATCCGGTGAGGTGAAGCTGCCACGGCCAGGACAGCGGACGCATCATCCACGTTGCGCTGTTTGTAGGCCGGAATCGTTCCGCCAACATGGATGACGACGGCGATCGCGACGAGTGCTGCTCCTGTCCAGCCGACTGCCCGACTGACCGCGCCTTCAGCGCGCAGGTAGTCCGCGATGGCCACAATCGCGGAAACAGTAAGGAGCGGCAGCAGCGGAAGCAGAAGCCGCGGACCGAGGGACTTGCCGCCGGTGGTGTTCACGCCGGCATAGGCGATGATCAGGTACGCGGCAGTCGTAATCCCGACAACACCCCTGAACCATCGTCCCGCCTGCCTGTCTGCCGCCGGCCCAGGGGCTGACGGCATCAGCGCGAGCACCACGAACGGTGAGATGCGAACCAACCCGGCCAGGAACTTCGGCGCGTTTACCACTTCCCACAGATCCCAAACGGCAGTGGCGCCAAAGGCGAGCAACCAGATCAGGATCCCCGCCGATGAGTGCCAGCGCCACCTTAGCCCGAGCGCAACGAGCAGTGCCGCAACGAAGCAGGCGACCTGATACGGTGTTCCGCGGCCCAGCAGCCAGTAGGTGACGACGGTGTCATAGCGTTCGCGGGGAGTCATCGGCCGGAGCACCGGCAGATCGGAATTCGCTTCTGCCGTCATGGGCAGCGCCGTCTGCACGAGATGCACGGCGTGCCGCAGGTGTGCCGCTGGCGGACGTTCGAACCACAGCACTTCGAGCCCGACCGACAAGAACACTGGAAGTAGTACACCTGCAACGGCGGTGGCGAGCGCGCGCCATGCTCGATCACGAACCCAGATTGCGAGGAGCAGGCCCGGCACCAGCAATATGACTTCGTCGCGCAAGGTCGCACCCGCGCCGACGAGCGCACCCGAGACGAAAGCCATCCATCGCCAGCGAGAGGGTGACAGAGCAACCGCGAAGGCGGCGGTACTCAAGGCCAGCGCGGGGGCGTGTTCTCCGCCAATGACCGCGTAAAACCACAACGGTCCGCCCAGCCCCATCGCCACGAGCACGGGCACTCCAAGCTCCCGCGGCGTCATCTTCCAGGAGGCGACGAGCACGACGCCGGCCGAGACGATCGACAGCGCGATCAGCCCGTTGAAGCCGAACAGCGCAACCATGCCGGCCTGCATCACCGCCGGCACCGGCGGGAAGATGGCCTGCGTGGCTCCGCCGGCCACCAGGACGAACGGAGGGCGGAGCGGAAAGAAGGTGCGTTCCGGATCCAGGAACTCACCGGGATACGGGATGTCGAGGCTCGTGAACCCGGAATCCGCCAGCGCGCGTGCCTGCACGAACTTGACGCCGATGTCACCCGAGTAGACGGACTCGGGCTCAAGGATCACGAGCCCGAGCACCGCATAGAACGCGACGAGTCCAGCGACCAGAACTACGGGCAACACGGACGAGTTTCGCCGTTCGTCCGTCATCAAAGGAGTGTACGGTTTAGCGCGCCGGAGAGGAAGCGTCGACGCGCAGCCGCCATTCTGCTGCGTGCGCGGTGCGTCCCGAGTCTGGCTGCTCGCGATTCCATCGCTCGTAGAACTCCGCGACGAATCGAATGGCTCGGGTCGAACTGGCCGTCTTCGGCGGCAACTGCGGTACTGACTCGAGAAGGATCGTTTCAGCCTCGGCCCGCCGGCTGAGCGCGGCAAGCGCCATCCCCTCCTGAACGCGCAGCCGCTGCGTGAGCTCGGTCCCCTCGCCGATGTCCTCTCCCTTGGCCTTCTTGTCCGCGAGGATCGTCAACTGGCTCCGCAAGAGCGCCTCGGCCTCGACCGGTCGTCCAAGGCCCAACAGCGCCCGCGCGCGGGTGCCCTGCGCGGCTACGGTATCGAGGTGCCTCTCGCCGAGGGTGGCCAGCGCTCTCGCCGCTGCGTTCGCCGCGAGCTGCTCGGCTTCGGCGAAGCGCCCCAGGTTGACGAGCACCCCGGCCAGCTGTTCGCTCGATTGCAACGTACGGGCGTGGTCCGGTCCGAGCGCGCGGCTACGGCCATCGAGCGCCCGGCGGTGGAGGGCTTCGGCCTCTGCGTCATGTCCGAGCAACTCGTTGAGGCTCCCGAAACCATCCACGGTGTTGAGCGTCGACGGGTGACCGGCGCCATAGAGCTCTGTCTTGAGCGCGAGGGTCTCGCGCATAAGGATTCCGGCTTCCTCGTACCGTCCCAGCAGTGCCAGATCGTTGGCGAGGTTGTTCATCTCGCTGACGGTGCCGGGCGCCTTCGGTCCCAGGACGCGACGCCGCGCCTCGAGGGCGCGGCGATGAAGGGCCTCGGCCTTGTCGTAACGTCCGGTCTCCTGGTAATGGTTCGCGAGATTCCCCATGGTGTCGAGCGTGCCAGGATGGTCGGCGCCGAGAACACGCAGCCGCGTCTCGAGATTGTGCTCGTAGAGTGGCTCCGCCTCCTGGAAGCGCCCGCGGGCGCGGAACACGTTGGCCAGGTTCATCTCGTACGCCATCGTGTCTTCGTGGTCGTCGCCGAGCCGGCGGCGGGTGACGTCGTACGCTTCTCGAAACAGCCGCTCGGCATCATCGAGTCGTCCCTGGCGCCAGTGCAGGTTCGCCAGTTGATTCATCGCGCGGACGGTCTCTTGATGGGCGGCGCCGAGGACGCGGCGCCGTAACTCCAGGGCGCGCCGCAGGTGCGGCTCCGCCGCCGCATACTCGCCGAGCGCCTGGTAGGTATATCCGATGGCGATGCGAACCCCCGCTTCGACGAGCGGTTCGGAGGCGAAACGTCCTGTGCCCTGCGACGCGCGATCGATCCGCTCGGCCGCGACGTCGAGCGCCTGGCGCACCGTGACGTCCTTCCCCTGGCCTCGCGCCGCCGAGGGCGCCGCGGCAGCGAGCAGATCGTTGTTCAGAAATCCGTTGACCGCCTCGGCGATGGCGGTCTGGCGGCGCGCCTCCACCGCTTCCGTGGCGGCCTGCCGTTCGGCACGCACCGCCCGTAGTAGCGCCCAGGACGTGCCGACGACGCCGGCGATCAGTGCGAGGACGACGGCGGCGGCGGCGACGATGCTTACGCGGTGGCGGCGGAACATTTTGCGCGCGCGATAGAAGCCGCTCGGGGGACCGGCGAGGACCGGCTGGTCGTTGAGATGGCGAAGGACGTCGAGTGCGAGCGCGTGCGCGGTTTCATATCGCCGCACGCGATCCTTCTCGATCGCCTTCATCGTGATCCAGTCGAGGTCACCCGCGATCGCGCGGCCAAGTGCGCGCACGTCCACTCGCCGGTTGGTCGCCGAGACCGTCGAATCGTCGGCGCCGAAGGTGACGCGGCTGCTCGGCCGCGGCGGTTCGTCGTGCCGCAGCTTTCGCTGGATCTCGGCCATGCCGGCCCGCCGCAGCTCCTTGGCATCGAAGGGTTGATGGCCCGAGAGCAGTTCGTAGAGCAGGACACCGAGTGAATACACGTCGGTGCGGGTGTCGATGTCGAGATTGGTCATCTCGGCCTGTTCGGGGCTCATGTACTCCGGCGTCCCGATCAGCTGTCCGAGCTCGGTGTAGGCCGTGTGCTCGGTGAGCCGCTGCGAAATCGCCTTGGCGACGCCGAAGTCGATGATCTTCGGGATCCGCTCATCGTCTTGCGTCGAGACCAGGATGTTGGACGGCTTGATGTCCCGATGGATGATGCCCTTCTGATGCGCGTGCTGCACACCCTCGCAGACGTCGACGAACAGCTTCAACCGGTCGCGGATCGCGAGCCGATGCTTGTCGCAGTACTCCGTGATGGGAATCCCTTGGACGTACTCCATCGCGAAGTAAGGACGGCCTTCCGGCGTCGCCCCCGCGTCGTAGACGCGCGCGATGTTCGGATGATTCATCAGGGCCAGGGCCTGTCGCTCGGAATCGAAACGGGCCAGGAATTCCCTGGTGTCCATGCCCCACTTGATCAACTTGAGCGCGACCGTCCGGCGAACCGGCACGTCCTGCTCCGCCTCGTAGACGACCCCCATGCCGCCTTCGCCGACTTTCCGCAGGATGCGGTAGGGACCGACGCGCTGCGGGCTGTCGCCCCCCGCCGGCGCCGGCGTCTGGGTAAAGGTCGGGCGGTTGCTGTCGTCCGGGCGGTCTTCGGCCATGCTGCGTCCTCGTGTGCGATCCGATGTGGGAAGGCGGTGCAGGAATAGTCTGGGAGATGGCCGCCGCTGGCAAGAGGAATCGGCGAGGGCTACGGGAAGGACGACCGGAGATCCCAGTGCGGGTCAGTCTTGGACGAGCCCCTACACGGCCAACCTCACGAGGTCGGCCGTGTTCCTGCTTCCCGTCGACTTCGACTTGCAGCTGGCGATTTCCTCGTGCAACGCGGCGATACACTCAGCATCCGATCCGTGCGACCGCCCGACGGTCAGCCCGCAGGAGGGGCAGGTTGGTCGCGGATCCACGTCACGCCGTCCGCTCCGAGGCGCCACCCGGCGGTCTTCGTTGGTTCTGCAGTTGTTCACGATGTTCCTAGCCAGCGGCCGCATGTTAGCAGGCGGCACCAGCGGCCCGCATCGGGGAAACTACGGAAGGAGACGTGAAAAAGTACCAGCAGGACGGCCGGAGATTCCGGAGGGTTCAGTCCTGGACCCCTACCGCACGGCATACTTGACGAGGTCGCCCGTGCTCTCGGCGTCCAGCAGTCGAACAAGCTGTGCTTTGTGGCTCAGAGATCCATCGAATCGTAGACGATCACTTTTTGCCACAGATGAGAGCACTCCTCGACGAATTTCTTGTGGATCGGATGCACCTGGTAGGCGTCCTGACCGGCCACGTCGTCAAAGAAAATGAGCTCGGAGGCGCTGTAGCTGCTGTCAACCACATCACGGTTTTCGGTCGAGGCCGGCACACCGATGTGAATCCGCCTCACGCTTTCGATCTTCTCCAGCGTTCGCAGCCCGGCGAGAAGTTTGTTCAGATCCTCTCTTGAACCCGGGTTCTTCAACCAGAAGAACACATGGTGGGCGAGTTGTTTCTTGCTTGCCTGTGCCGCCCGCGTCGTGGCGGAAGCCGCCGTTGCGGCGCCGAGTGCGACTGCACTTGTTAGAAAGGCTCTTCTGGTTTGGCTTTTCATACGTCCTCCCCCGCCCGGCGGGCGCAGTGATCCACAAGCTAGCGGAGCAAGCCCCGCATGGCCAGACTTCGCATCAATGCGCCGAGGCCATAGGTCCACGGCGCGATCCGATCGCTGCGATCGACGCGGTTGACGAGCGTGCCGAGGCGTTCGCTGGCGATCGTCACGCGATCGCCGGGCTTGTGGGTAAAGCCGGCGCCCGGCGTGTCGCGATCGGCGACCGGCGCGAACATGGTGCCGCAGAAGAGCATCAGGCCGTCCGGGTACTGATGGCTGGGACCGATCGTCTGCGCGACGAGGTCGAGCGGATCCCGGCTGATCTGCGCCATCGAGCTCGAGCCTTCGAGCACGAACCCGTCGTCGCCGCGCACGTCGAGCCGCACCACCGCGTCGCGCACCGCATCGAGGTCGTACCCGGAATCGAACAGGCGCACGAACGGGCCAATCGCGCACGAGCCGTTGTTGTCCTTCGCCCTGCCGAGCAGCAGCGCGCTGCGCCCCTCGAAGTCGCGCAGGTTGACGTCGTTGCCCAGGGCCGCACCGCGTACCTGGCCGCGGCTGTTCACGGCGAGCACGACTTCCGGCTCGGGGTTGTTCCAGCGCGAATCCGGATGCACGCCGATATCGGCGCCCGTACCGACCGCGGACATCGGCGGGCTCTTCGTGAACACCTCCGCGTCCGGACCGATGGCGACCTCGAGGTACTGCGACCAGAGGCCCTGGGCGATCAGCAGCTCCTTGAGCTGCATCGCCTCCGGCGATCCCGGCTTGATTTTCGAGAGGTCATCACCGACGACGCTGACGACCTGCGCGCGCACGGCTGCCGCCCTGGCCGGCTCGCCACGCGCTCGCTCTTCGATCACGCGCTCGAGCGTGCTCGCGGCGAACGTCACGCCCGCCGCCTTGATCGGCTGCAGGTCGCACGGCGCCAGCAGATGAACGTCGGCGTCGACGGTACGCCGTGCCAGCACGTCCGCCACCCGTCCGACGGAGCGGGGCGGCGCCGCGCGCACTGCCGCAACCGGGTCGTCGAGCTCCAGCAGCCCGCTCAGCGTGGGAGCGATGCTCGAGACGTCGACGAGGTCGTCGCCGCGGACGACCACGGGTGTCGGGCCGCCCCGCTCGCCCGGCAGCCACACGCGGCCGACGAGCGTCGCGCTGGCGGCGTCGACGGGAAGTGTCCGGGCGAGTGAAGGGGTGGCGTCCGTGGTTGCTCCCGGCTGTCAGCTCGACGAGCTGGTGAGCGATTATAGCGGCACGCTTGCTGTGCGCGAGTCCGTCTTCGAGGGACAATTCCAGCAGCCGACGACGCAGAAGGCCGTGCAACGAGATCGCGCAGGAGCCGCGCGGCGGGCCTTTGTTCAGTCGGTCCGAAGCGCGTCGACCGGCTGAATCGAGGCAGCTCGGTACGCTGGAATCGCGGCGGACATCATCGCAGCGACAAACAGCACCAGGCTGACGGCGACGAGCACGACCGGATCGTTCAGATTGCCGATCGACCACTGCGCTACCACCTTGTTGAGCCCCACGCTCAATGCGAGACCAGCGAAGAGGCCCGCGACGATGGCCAGGACCGCCGGCTGCACCGCAGCGTTTACGATGCGCCCGCGACCGGCACCGAGCGCCATACGGATGCCAAATTCTTTGAACCGGCACGACACCGAGTACGACACGACACTGTAGAGCCCGACTACCGCGAGCATCAGCGCAAACATCGCGAAGCCGAGCAACAGCGACGTCACAAACCGCTCACTGGCCCAGCCCGCGCGTGCCAGCGCGCCTTCGGCTGTGTAGACGCTTACGGGTTGATTGGGATCGACGTTACGCACGGATTCCCGAATCGAACGGGTCATCGCAAGTGGGTCGCGACTCGTCCGCAGGAGCACATTCAGGGAATCGCTCAGCATGAGCATGTACGGCACGTAGATCGACGGCGCCGGCGGCTCATGGAGACCGACATTGGGTGTGTCGCCCACGACACCTACTATTTCGAACCAGCCGTCGCTGCCGGGCGCCGCCAGCCTGTATGGGTTGGGTGGCTTGATGTAATCGGGCATTCGGACGCGCCGTCCGATCGCGGATTCGTCGGGCCAACGCTGACGAGCCATCGTTTGATTGACGACGGCGACGTGGGGCGTCCCACCGCTCTCTGAATCTGACCACACGCGGCCTCGAATGAGCGGGATCTTCATCGTCGAGAAGTAGTCGGCACTGATCCGTTGGACAACCGGCGCTTCGTCTGCTGGCATGTCCAGGCCGGGAACTTCGACCACCGACCTTTCGCCCGACTGCGGTGGTATCCCACTGTAGGTGGCGAGTGCGACCGACTCGACTTGGGGCACCTCTGCCATGCGATCCCGCAGGCTCTCGTAGAACGTGGCGCGGCCCGCCCATTCCCGGTAACTGTTCTCTGGAAGGTTGATCGTCGCGACGAGCACATGGTGCGGATCGTAGCCAAGCGATGTCCGGTACAGATCGATGAGCACGCGGACAGCCGCACCGGTGCCCGCGAGGAGCAGCACCGTCACCGCGACTTGAGCCGCGAGCAGGAGATGACGCGCTCGCCGGCCTTGGACGCCGGCGGTCGTCCGGACCGTCGCCGTCAGGCGCGGGCGCGAAAACGACAAGGCCGGTGACAGTCCAGAAGCCAGGGCCGACGCCGTCGCAAGGCCCGCACTGAACAGCAAGACCGGTACATTGACGGGTATTGCGAGGAGGTTCCCGACCGGAACCGAACCGGGAGGCAAGAGCCTGAGCACGGCCGGCAGGCCCCAGTAGCCCAGGGCAACGCCCAGTGCGGCGCCGGCGAATGCCAGGAGCAGCGATTCCACCAGGAGTTGCCTCGTTAATCGTCCGCGACTGGCCCCGAGGGCGGCGCGTACGACGAACTCATGCGCCCGCGCGGTCCCGCGCGCCAACAGCAGGATGGACACGTTCGCGCAGGCGATCAGGAGCAGCAACATAGACGCCGCGAAGATCAACAGGAGCGTCGGCACGAAGCCGGCCGCCCACTGTGTCTCGACCAGACTTCGTACGAGCGGACGCACCTCCTTCGGAAGGCGTTGCGGCGCCTCCCTGGCGAACTCGTCGAAGAGCGGCTGAAGTCGCTGTTCGGCCATGCGTGGAGTGATGCCCCGCTTGAGACGGGCCTGGACGG
>CAVVIH010000008.1:0-744483 GCA_963748295.1 uncultured Acidobacteriota bacterium
CACGAGCGCCACCGGCGAACTGACGCGCGACGAGATTCTCGACAACATCACGCTGTACTGGCTGACGAACACGGGCGTTTCCGCGTCTCGTCTCTACTGGGAATACAAGGGTGGCTTTTTCAACGCCAAGGGCGTCTCCATTCCGGTAGCCGTGAGCGTCTTTCCCGGCGAGCAATACGAAGCCCCCCGGAGCTGGACCGAGCGGCGTATCCCGGGCTCATTTATTACAACAGGCTCGACAAGGGCGGCCACTTCGCGGCGTGGGAGCGGCCCGGGCTCTTTGCAGCCGAACTCCGTGCCGCCTTCAGATCACTCAGGTCGGCGAACTGATCGCTGACTCGTGGCAGCGATCAACGTGTCGTCGCGTCGACAAGCAGCAGGAGACCGAACCCGAAGGCGGCAAGCAAGCCTGAGAAGCGCGGACTATTGTGAAAGGCTCGGGAATCATCGTTTCCGCAGTCATCGCAAGCAGTGCTCCGGCTCCAAACGCCTTTAGCCGTGGTGGCCATGCCTCGCTGAGCGAACCGAATCCAACATACCCTGCCGCGATTGCTACCGCTGCCCGATCGCGATCGCGATCCAGAGCAGAAAAATGTAGGGGTAACTGCGATCAGCAGCCCGCATACCCGCTGTGCTCGATAAAGCGACGGGAAGATTACTGAGTGAGAACGCGATGGTCAACGCGACTGGAACCACCGGATCTCGCAGGGCCACTCCCAACACGATTGCTCAGGGGCCGCGTCAAGCCGTTTGCCGAGAGCGATAGCTACTCCGCTGCCAGGCTGCTGCGACTCGGTCGGCTGCTGGATACAATCGCCGCATCGTTTGCGGTGAGCGGCGCCGAACCGAGCGAGAAGGGCGTTGCTCGCGCTGAACGCGGCTGCGCCAAGCAGCAGTGACAGCGCCACTGCTATCGGCCCGGCGAGTCGAATCGCATCCGTGGTGCTTTGACGGACACACCGGCGAGCACCAGACCGGCCCCTACCGACATGGCCATCGCGATACGTTGATGCGGCATTCGGAGAATGCTCCGGCAATCACGCCGGCCAGCAGCCCGCAGAGGACACGGCGCCCAACGCCAAGGCAGCCCAGACTCCATCAGCACTCGTGAGCATACGGATACCGCACTCACCGGTCCGGACCACTCCGTCGCCGGGCGAGTGCCGCTGCCACCAGCGCCCGAACAGGGGGACGGTTGGCCTCGGCCAGGGAGCGGATTTTTACGTGACGCAGCCCCTTGCCGGTGCCTTCCAGCAACCGCTGGGGGTCCGCCAGCACCGCCCCTTGATAGAAGCCGAGATTGATGTAGCCGCGCATCGGCATGATGTAGGCGTAGCCGTCGGTCATCTTCTTCGGCCCGACGCCATAGGTGGCGGCGTTGTCGCCGAGCCGCACGGTCTCAACCGTGCTCGCGTCGACGGCCCGGATTATGGCCCGCAAGCGCCGCGCGATGGCGGCGAGGTCTGGCTCGACACCCGCGAGCAGCTCGCCGAACGTGCCTTGCGCCGCCTTGGGTAGTTCGGCCATTGGATTCCCGTCAGCGAAGCGTAGAGAACCGGAGTTCCCTGGTCAAGCGTCCGGGCGGGTGACGCTTACGGCCGGCTGGTTCCGACGACAAACCCGATCGATCGCTCAATCGGATTGAAGAACCTGCCATAGTCGGGCGAAGTGATCGCGTCGTTTGGCGTGGCGCTGGTGCCGGCGCTGTCCACCTGGCCCTCGTCGAACCGCTGGACGAGCCGATGCTCGGCGTCGCGTGGCCGGTGACGCTGGCGACCGACGTCGCGGTCTGCTATCTCGCCGCCCGGTTGATCTTCGGGCGCTGGCACGCCGCGATCCCGTTTGCGATCCTGCTGGCGATTGCGTCCGATGCGATCGGCTTCGTGGCGCTTGCGCTCCTCAGTCCGAACCGGGAACCACACTGGACGGCTGGCCTGCTGATCCTTCTGCTCGCGATGGGCGGTGCGATCGCGTTCCGTCGCCTGCGTCTGCGCTCGTTCTGGCCGTATCTCGTCGGCCCTGGCGCGGTGGCATGGTTCGCCCTCTACTGGAGCGGCCTGCACCCAGCGCTGTCGCTGGTCCTGATCATGCCGTTTCTTCCGCATGCGGCGCGCGACCCCGGGTTCTTCGTCGATGCCTCCCCCGACGCGAAAGATACTCTCAGCCAGTTCGAGGTGTTCTGGCGATACCCGGCGCAGGTTGGCGCTCTTCTTCTTCGGCCTCGTCAACGCCGGGGTGCCATTGCGAACATTGGAGCAAGGGACCTGGGCGCTGCCGATCGCGGTCCTGGTCGGTAAACCCGCCGGCATCCTTCTCGGCGCAGGCGTTGCGGTTCTCGCCGGGTTTCGGCTGCCGCATCATGTGAGCTGGCGCGACTTGATCGTGATCGGATGCGGCGCGGCAATCGGCTTCAGCGTCGGGCTGTTCTTTTGCGCGGCGTTGATCCCGCCGGGGCAGATTCGCTCGGAAATCAGCATGGGCGTCCTGATGACCCTGGCGGGGCTGCCGCTCGCGCTCATCGTCGCGAAGCTGCTTGGCGTCGGGCGGTTCGCTCGCTGACGGCTTCTTGCAGAAAGGCGCAACGGCAACCGATAAGAAGAGCGTCCATTCGTGTCCGCGGTTGCATATTTCTGCGCACTTCTTCCAATGCTCCGTGCCGTCTCCTCAACCCTGCTGGCTGCGACGTTGACTGTCCTTCCATCCGCCAGGGCCCAGGCGCCGGCGGCGAAGACAGGTCAGCTGAAGCTGGTCGAGCTGAAAGAGCCCGGCGGAGAGATCCTGAGCTACGGTCACCTCGCGGGGTCCACCGAAGTGCGGATGCGGGGCACGCGGCGCGCTCCGGACGCGCGGATCAAGCTCAAGGTGGGCAGCCGCCCGGGGTTCGTCGAACTGGACATCAACCGCGGCGGCGTGACCGGCCTGAAGCCTGCTCACTCGCTCGGCAAGGACTACCTCACTTACGTGCTGTGGGCCGTGTCGGTGGACGGCAAGGCGTCGAACCTTGGCGAGATCACCTTTCACGACAACGAGCCGGTCGCGGTCAACCTGACGACGCCGTATCAGACGTTCTGGCTGATGGTCACGGCCGAGCCGAACTACGCCGTCGTCGATCCAAGCCCGCAGGTCGTCCTTTACAGCGTCAAACAGGAGACCGACAGCGGCAGACGAGCGATTCCGATCGATCGACCGTTGTTCTACTTCACGCATTACTCGACCTACGAGTCCACTCCGGCCGGCGAACCGCAGGGCGTTCCCAACCAGCTGCTTCAGGCCAGGAAGGCGGTCGAGCTCGCCTCGACACTCGGCTTGCTCGCGCGGAAGACGTCGAAGAGCAGCGGCGTGAAAGAAGAGGAGTACACGCGTGAAGCGTTTACGCAGGCGCAGCAGTTCCTGTCGCGAGCGGAGACCGCGTACCGCACGGCTCCAAAGAGCGAAGAAGTGATTCAGTTCGCGCGCACCGCGGCGCAGAGCGCCGAGAACGCACGCGCGCTCGCAAGCGGTGCGGTTGGCGGTCTGCTCCTCCGGGAAATGGAGAACGAGCTGGCGAGCCTGCGCGACGAGCTGGCACGGCTGAAAGGCAATGATTCAGCCGGACCGGCCGGACAGGCGTCCTCGAAACCCTCGAAACCCGCCTCGTTCTTCGAGTCGGTGACGTCTCTGGCGAGCCAGCCCGCGCTCTGGTTCGCGCTCTCGGGATGGGGGCTGGCGATCGTGCTGCTGTTTCGCCGGAGAACCATTTAGCGGTGCTGCGCGCTCTAGGCGGCCTCCTGATTCCGGGCGGCGTTCTCGTCGCCGCAGCGTTGGCGCTGCAGCACGAGCCGGTGATGCGAAACGCGGCGGCTCCGTATGCCCTGCACTTCGCGATTGGCAGCCTGACGGCGGCGATTCTCCTGAGTTGGCACCACGAACAGCCGCGCCTGCTGTTTGCGGCGGCAGCGGTTGCCCTGACCGTAGCCGGGTCGCAACGCTGGCCTGCCGGTGCAACGCGAGGCTACGAGCCTTCGTCCTTCTCTCTCATCATCTGGATAGCGATCGGCGCCGCCGCGCTCGTCCTGATCGCGCTGGTGCTTCACCGCCGCACCAGGGTCGCTCACGGGCTGGTCTGGGCGCTGGTGGCAATGTTCCTGGGCATGCTCGACCGCGAGACACTGCTGCTCTATTCAGGCGCAGCCGGCCTCATTCTCGTCCTGACCGTGCTGGAACATGGCTACGACATCGCCCACCGGGACGAGCTCACGGGCCTTCTGGGCCGCCGGGCGTTCAACAGCACGATGGGGCAATTGGGAAAGACGTACACGATCGCCATGTGCGACGTCGATCGGTTCAAGAATTTCAACGACACGTACGGCCATGATGCGGGCGACCAGGTGCTCCGGATGGTTGCGACAAAGCTGTCGCAGGTTGGCGGCGGCGGACGCGTATTCCGCTACGGCGGCGAGGAATTTCTCGTCGTGTTCCGCGGCCGCTCGGCCGCGGACGCGCTGCCGTTTGCCGAGAGCGTACGGAAAACCGTCGCCGACACGCGATTCGTCCTGCGCGGCCCCGATCGTCCCGTCAGAAAGCCCTCTGGAAAGCGATCCGCACATCAGCGGAACGATTCGAGACCGAGCGTCGGCATCACGATCAGCGTCGGGCTGGCTGACCGATCGCACCGGCATTCGACGCCGGAACTGGTGCTCGATGCCGCGGATGCCGCGTTGTATAAGGCCAAGGAAGCGGGGCGGAACTGTGTGAGAATGGCGGACTCGGGACACTTGGTGCCACCATGACTTCCTTCCTCGAGACCCTCCGCCGCGACATCACTTACGCGCTCCGCGGGTTCCGCCGCGAGCCGGGCATGGCGCTGATCGCGATTCTCATCCTCGCGCTGGGCATCGGCGCCAACACGGCCGTGTTCAGCATTGTCAATCCCCTGTTGCTCCGGCAGCTGCCGTTCCCGGCTGCCGAGCGGCTGGTCTGGATCGCGAACACCGGCCGGGGCGGCCTGGGCGGTGTGACCTACCAGGTCGACTGGTTCGAAGAGTTCCGCAACCGCAATCGTTCGTTCGAGGATATGGGCGCCTACTTCGCGTTCTTCGGCTACGGCAGCTACACGCTGACCGGACGCGGCGAACCGGAGCGGCTCTCCGCGGTGGACGTGTCGCCGCAGTTCCTCCAGGTGCTCGGCGTGCAGCCTGCGCTCGGACGGCTCTTCACCGACGCCGAACATCATCACAGCGCGAAGGCGGCACCCGGCACTGCCGCGGGTCCGCAGGTGGCGCTGCTCACGCACGCCGTCTGGCAGCGGCGCTTCGGCGGCAGTGCGGCGATCGTCGGCTCCGCGCTGACGATCAACAACGCGCCGCTCACCATCATCGGTGTGCTGCCGCCGTCGTTCGACTTTTCGTCCGTGTTCACGCCCGGCACGAAAGTGGACCTGATCGTGCCGGCGGATCTCGATTACATGCGCCCCTGGGGCAACACGATGTCGATCGTCGGCCGGCTGCGGCCGGGCGTGGATGTGATTCAGGCACGCGCCGAGTTCGCCACGCTGCTTCCGCAGCTGATGGAGGAGCACAAGGGCTGGTGGCGCACCGGCGCGACCCTGACGCCGCTGAAAGAACAGGTCGGCGGCCGCATGCGCATGGCGCTGATCGTTCTGTGGTGCGCCGTCGGCGCCGTCCTGATGATCGTCTGCGCCAACCTCGCCAACCTGCTGCTCGCCAGGGCGTCGTCGCGCGGCCGCGAGTTCGCGGTGCGGCTGGCGCTCGGCGCCGATCGCGCGCGCCTCGTCCGCCAGCTGCTGACCGAAGGCATCCTGCTGTCGCTCGCCGGCGCGGCGCTTGGCGTGCCGCTGGCGTTCGTCCTGACGTCCTGGCTCGCGGCCAGCGACTCGCTCAGCGTGCCGCTTCTCTACTTCGTGCGTGTGGACACGACCGCGCTGCTGGTCACCGCGGCCATCGCGTGCGTCACCGGCGTGCTGTTCGCGACCGTTCCGGCGATGAGAGTCTCTGCGCAGTCACCGCAGCTCGCGCTGCAGGAGCACTCGCGCGGCACAGTGGATTCGAAGCGGCAGGCGTGGTTCCGCAACGGGCTCGTCATCGCCGAGGTTGCGATGGCGGGTGTGCTGCTCGTCGGCGCGGGACTCCTGACCCGGAGTCTCGTGAAGATTCTCGACCTCGAGCTGGGATTCGAACCGTCGCGCGCGATCGCCGCGCGTCTCGATCTGCCGCCGACGACTTCCCCCGAGAAGGCCGCGAACCTGGGTCGCGAGGTCGTACGCCGGGTGTCATCGCTGCCGGGCGTCGAAGCGGCGGGACTCACCGACGCGCTTCCGCTCGAACGCAACCGGACGTGGAACCTCATGGTCCCCGGCAAGATCTACCGTCCGGGCGAGATGCCGCTGGTGTTCGTCTATGTGGTCAGCCCCGGCTACTTTCGCGCGATGGGGATCCGCCTCGTCGCCGGCAGGGACTTCCTCGAACAAGATCCCATGCAGGATCGTCAGCCGGTGATCGTCAACGAAACGGTCGCGCGGACTCTCTATCCCGACATGGATCCGATTGGCCGGCCGGCGGTCACGGGCAAAACGGAGTTGACGATTGTCGGTGTCGTGGCCAACGTACGCCAGACCAGCCTCGACGAGAGCCCGGTATTTCAGATGTACCTCGACGTCGGGCGCGGCGGCGCGTTGAATCCCGATCTCATCGTGCGCACGCCGCTCGAGCCGGCGTCGCTCGTGCCGGCGCTCAGAAACACGCTGAGCGACATCGATGCGCGCCTCGTCGCGACCGACGTCCGCGTGCTCGACACCCTGGTCGATCGCGCCACGTCGCCGCGGCGCTTCCTGGTGTCGCTGCTCGGCGGATTCTCGGCGCTCGCGCTGCTGCTCGCGAGCCTCGGCATCTACGGCGTGGTGTCGTACGGCGTCAGCCGCCGCACCGCGGAATTCGGCGTGCGCATGGCGCTCGGCGCGACCGGACGCGAGGTCCGCCGCCAGGTGATCGGCGACACGCTGCAACTGACACTTGCCGGCGTCGCGATCGGCGTGCTCGTGTCGCTGCTGCTCGCGCGGGTGCTGGGCAGCCTGCTGTACGCGACCTCAACGACCGATCCGGTGACGTTCGTGGGGACCGCCGTCGTGCTGACGATCGTCGCGATGGCCGCCGGCTACGTGCCGGCACTCCGGGCGTCGCGTATCGAGCCGCTACGGGCGCTGCGCGACGGATAAGATCATCCCTACTACTTGGAAGGTACCATCGGAGCGACACACACCAGTCGATCGCGGCGGTCGTCGATCTTCTTGAACGGCACACCCGGAACCTTCTTGAAGTCATCCAGCGACGTGCACGGGCCGGCCTTCTTCCGATGGGCGATCCACGCCGCCGCTTCCTTCCGCAGCAGTCCCGCGACGCTCTCGAGCTCGATCGCGGTTGCGCTGTTCAGGTTCAGCGCTCTGAGCGCGTCCCCTTTGAAGTGCTCGGCCAGGTAGTCCAACACCTTCGCGAACTCCTCGTCCGATCCTTTCGCGCCCAGCGCCACCATCTTCGCGATCGTGTCCTGCCACCCTTCGCGCGTCAGCCGCACGGCGGCCGCGCGCTGCGGCTCATGACAGGTGCCGCAGAGACGAACGGTCTCGTCCTTCCCTGGCGCGTCCGGCAACTGGACCCGTCCCAGGCAAACAACGGTCAGCATCCCGACGACCAACGTGACGACACTGGCGCGGAACAACATGAGTCAGTACCGCTTCAGCCAGATGTTCCTGAACTCGACCTTCATCGGCTCGCCCATGTGAATCTGAAAGCCGAGCAGTCCCTTCATCGCGCGCGCCCTTGTGTCGTCGTCCACCAGCACGCTTGTGACGTGGCCGTTCAGGATCTCGGTGATCATGTTGCCGCGCGCGATGATGTGCGCCTGGTTCCAGTCGTTCACCTTGATGATCTTCTGCAGCTCTTCGTCCGTGCGCTGCAGCGCGCCGACGACCCTGGGACCCTCGCCATCTGGAATGTAGGTGAACTGACCGCGCATGGCGAGAAAGCCGCGCCCGCGCTCCTCGTAAATCTGTCCGGTGTATCGGTTCGCGGCATCGATGTCGCACTGATACCCCTTCAGCACCCAGTTGCCCGCGATCGCTCCGCGCCCCTCCTGCGTGCCGGCTGGCAGATGCACGCTGCGGATCTGAATGCCGCTGTTGGTGGCATCGATGCGGTACTCGACCTTCAGCTCGAAGTCGGCCGGCTCGCCGCCGCGCCAGATGAGGAAGCTGTTTTCCTTCAGCGGGCTCTCGGCGGTGGTCTGACCGACGATCGCACCCCCCTCGACGCGCCAGAACTTCGAATCGCCGTCCCAGCCCTTCAGGGTGGAACCATCGAAGATCGACGTAAACCCCGCGTGATCCGCGAAGGGAAGCGGCTGCGGCAGACGCGGCCCACGACCCGCTTGCTGTGCCGCCGCCGCACCGCCAAGAGATGCCGTCAGCAGTACGACGACGATCGCCGTGGTGTTCCGCGTCATCATGTCCGGACCCTTTCCCACTGCTTCGACGCCGCCGACGCGAGGACCGCGTCGGTGACGCGATCGGTCGCGAGCCCGTCACGGAAGGTCGGCGGCGCGCTCTTGCCGTGTGCCGCCGCGCGCACGAACTCCATGAACTGATGTGTGAAGGTGTGCTCGTAGCCAATCTGCAGGCCGGGCACCCACCAGTGCTTCATGTACGGCTGATCGCCGTCGGTAACGTGGATGTTGCGCCAGCCGCGCACGCGCCCCTCGTCCTGGTGATCGAAGTACTGGATCCGATGCAGATCGTGAAGGTCCCAGAACGCGGACGCATGCTCGCCGTTGATCTCCAGCGTGTAGAGCGCCTTGTGCCCGCGCGCATACCGTGTCGCCTCGAATGTCGCGAGCGATCCGTTCTCGAAGCGCGCCAGGAATGCGCTCGCATCGTCGATCCCCACCGGCTCCACTTTGCCCGTGAGGTTGTGCTTGCGCTCCCTGATGAACGTTTCGGTCATCGCGCTCACTTCCGCGATCGGACCGTTCAGCCACATCGCAGTGTCGATGTTGTGCGCCAGCAGGTCGCCGGTGACTCCGCTTCCCGCCACCGAGACGTCGAGCCGCCACAGGCCTTCGCCGCCCTGCGGCAGGTCGCGCGAGATCGTCCAGTCCTGCAGAAACTTCGCACGATAGTGAAAGATGCGTCCGAACTTCTTCTCGTCGATGAGCTGCCGGATCATCGTCACGGCGGGCACGAAGCGGTAGTTGTACCAGACACCGTTCGGCACCCCCGCCTGCTCGACCGCGGCCACCATCTCCGACGCTTCCGTCGCGTTCCGCCCGAGCGGCTTCTCACACATCACCATCTTGCCGGCTTTCGCGGCCGCGATAGCGATCGCGTGATGCGTGTCGTTCGGGCTGGCGATGTCGATGAGATCGATGTCCGGGCGCGCCACGAGATCGCGCCAGTCGGTGTGATAGGACTCGTAGCCCCAATTGTGCGCGAACGTCTTGACGCGTTCCTCGTTTCGCGCCGCTACCGCCTTGAGCACGGGCTTCCATGGCAAGTCGAAGAACACCGCTGCCTGCCGGTACGCATTCGAGTGCGTCCGCCCCATGAAGCCGTACCCGACGAGGCCGATGTTGAGGTCCTTCAACGGTCAGTCCCAGCCATGCTCGTCGCGGACCGCTTTCATCACTCTCAACACGTCGTTCCACGTCTGCTGCTCGGTCATGACGGCATTCGGGAACATGCAGCCGTCCCAGCAGATGTGATCGAGTCTGCGTTCCACGCGCCCGTGGTCGTCCCGCAGCCAGAACCCCGCGTGCCGGACGATGTCGAGCTTGCCGTTCGGATCGTTCGGCAGGCAGTGACGGCCGGTCTTGTCGTGCGAACCGGATCCCTTCACCGTCCCGTCATTTTGCGCGACATGGAAATCGATCGTCCACGGCCGGAGCGCGCGCGTCATCGTCTTCAGCCCCTCGTCGAGCGCTCCGCGATTCGACCAGTCGAAGTCGTCCGGCAGGATCCGATCGTCCGGCGCGTTGTACCCCATGGTGAAGAGCAGCGTGTGCGCCATGTCGGCCTGGAAGCCGACGGTCCCGGGGCGGTCGACCATCTCGAGCAGTTCCACGTTGCGCGACACGCTGTGCATCCCGCCCCAGCAGATCTCCCCTTCGGCTGCCAGCCGCTCGCCGTAGTCCTTGGCAATGTCAGCAGCCTGGCGGAACGTCTCGGCGATCTTTCTTCGTGTTCCCAGCCGGATCCTACGCCCAGTCCGCCGGGCCGGCAGCCGAGTCGATACGGACGATGCCGTAGCGGCGGAGGCCGAGATCCCTCAGCTTCTTCCCGATCGCGCAGGCCTTGCGAACCTGGGTCAGAAACGCGCCGCGATCGCCGTTGCTGCCCATGGCCGACCCACCGCCGGTCGGCGGCCAGACCGGCGCGACGAGCGATCCGACGACCAGTCCTTTCGAGTCGATCTTGTCGGCGAGCCGCTTCAAGTCGTCGTCGGACGAGTCGATGCTGACGTGCGGATCGAACAGAAACAGATCGACGCCGTCGAACCTGGTGCCGTTCACCTGTGCGGCGGCCGTCAGGTTCAGCATCGTGTCGAGATCGATCGGCGGCTCGGCGCCCGGTCCTCCCTTGCCGACCAGGCCGGGCCACATCGCGTTGTGCAATGCGGGAAACTTGTGATGAGAGGCCATACGTTATCTTCCGGGCGCCTCGGGGTTTCCGGGCCCAAAGTGTTTGAGGATGACGAGCGGATCGCTGTCGCTGCGGTTCTCGATGCGCACGCCGGCCGCCGCCGCGTCGGCGGTCACGAAGAGCTCGTCCTCCGTCATCTGTCCGAATCGAATCATCGCGGGCGTCGAGACCTGAAGCGACCCGAACGTGCCGTGACCCTGGGTCAGGATCAATCCGTATGCGCCGGCGTCCTTGATCGTCACCGTGCGCTTCGGCAGCACCGTCAGCTCCTTCGCGGAGTACCAGCGAGTCCCATAAGTCACCCACTGCTCGCGGTATCCATCGGGTTCCGTCTCGGCGAACGGCTTCACGGGCTTGGGCCAGTATCGGTTGCTCTCGGCGAACCGCGGATTCACGTTCGCGTCCCAGTCCAGCAGATCGATGATGTAGTCGAGATCCTGCTGCCGGTCAGGCGGGACGTCTTTCACGAGCAGCTCCCACGGCGTGATGCGGCCTTCGACCTCCGACTGGAACATCGCGAACACATCGCTGTTCACCTGCGGCTCGTAGGTCAGCAGCGATCCCGGCGCATGCAGGATTCCCGGATCGATCTGCCAGCCGCTTCCGCGCTCCAGGCGATACGCGCGCGACAAGTAGGTGATGCCGTTGTCGCCCCTGTTCCAGTTCTCGAGGCAGCGACGCACCTGGTCTCTCGTCGTGCCGGGCTCGAGCCCCATGAAGGTGTACGGATAGTTGTTGTCGGTCGGGTTGTATTGCGGCGGAAAGTAGTACGCCTCTGGCTTGCCGCGGCGGCCGACTCTTCTGCGCGTGCTCGTCGCTACTGGTGCAGGTGATGCGGGATCGGTCCCATGTTGTCGAAGAACTTGCAGAGCAGGTTCCAGCCTCTTCTCCCGCTCCATCGTGTCCTTGCCGAGCAGCAGATCGCCGGCCGAGTCGACCGCGGCCTTCAACAGCAGACGCTGACCGTTCGGGAGCCGCACATAACTCAGGCCCTCGTCCGGCGGGGGTGCCAGGCCCGTTGTCGGCATTCGTCGTGGACGAAAACCACCGCTCGTTGATGCCGCCGCGGTGCGCGCCGTACGCATACAAGTCGTCCGGATGCAGCCGCAGTCGACGCCCCGGGATGCATGAACGATCGTGGCACCCAGCACGGCTCGAGGCGAAGGATGCCGCCGCTGACGGTTCGATGAGGTCCTGGATCTGTGCGCGATCAGCCATGTGGTTCGTGCCTTCACCTCAGTGCTCCATTGGAATCCCGAAAGCATAGAGGTGATTGTCGTAGGTGACGAGATACACCTGGCCGCCGCCGGCCGAGAGTCCGCCGCGCGCGAATGACGTGATCCTCGTTCCACTGCTCCACATCGTCTTGCCCGTCGCGGCGTCGAGCACGTAGAGAACGGCCGGCACTGACTTCTGCGCGCGCTGCGCGGACGTCAGAGGACGCCGGCGTGCCGCGATATTCACCGCTCGAGACGGCGATGACCATGCCGTTCACGACAATCGGCGCGAGCGGCGACGTCAGATCGCGCGACTGCCAGCCTGGAGCGAGCGACCAATTGCCCCCTTCGTCCACCAACTTGAACGCGACGACGCGTCCGGTCGGCGCGGGGCCGTTTGGCGCGAACTTCACCTCGCTCGTCGTGCCCGAAGCCGTCGCGAGGATCCAGCGGCTGCCCTCGTCTTCGAACGTCGCGAGGGCCGTTCCTGCGCCGGGGCCCGTGAACTTCGGCGTCGCGGCGAGCGGCGTCTTGTGATCGCTGCCGCCGAGCGATGCCGCGTCGAGCAGGTACAGGCGTCCATCGTTCGCGGTCACCGCGATCAGATCCTTGTCCTTGTGGCGAACGACGATTGGCGTCGCGTTGAAGTCGGCGCCGGGCGCGGTGAACCAGTCCTTCGGTGTCAGCGTCTCGCGATCGAGGGCGACGATCGAGTCGGAGTGCGCCGCCTTCGCGGGCCGAACCGAGCGCGACGTAGATCGTGCCGTCGGTGCCAAGCGCGAGCCCGGACTGCTCCGGCGATATCCGCGCCGCCCGTTTTCCAGGAGACGGTCTTCCGCTCGGCGGGCGGAACGGTGAGATCCATCGCCCACACCGCATTCGGCGCCGCCCCGCACTCGCCGGATGTCGTCGTGTAGACGACGCCATCGATCCAGATCAGCGCCGAAGGTTTCGTGTCAGGTGGAAGGAACGGCACCGGCGGCTCCATGTCGGCGCCGTTGCTGACATAGAGGGTGTGGATGTAGCCATCGCCGCCGACGGCGAACAGCGGATCGACGCCGCCGAAGCCAATCGGCGCGGGACCACGGCGACCCCCGCGGCAGCGCTCCACCTTGCGCGAGCGGGGGCCGCACCGCCGGCCGCGCGCCGCCGCGCGGGTTGTGGCGGCGTCTGGCTCAGGACCGCCGCGCCTTTTCCCGGCTCGCCCACGGCGCTTCCATTTCGAACGCCGCCGCCGCCACCCCCTCCGCCACCACCAGCGGGCGTGGCCGGCGCGAGCACCGTGCGCCGGCTCGGCATCGCGATCAGACCGCCGGGACAGTCCATCGAGCTCGGTGGCTGGCCGCCGGTCGCCGCCGTGTAATTGAGGACCGTCGTCCAGTACGGGCGCGCGAGGTCCGTGTCGATCGAGAACACGCGGTCGTCGCTGCCGCCGAAGAACGCCAGGCTCTTGAAGCCGCGGTAGCCGATCAGGCGATCGAGCAGGACCGGCGGCGTCAACGAGTTCAGCTGACGGCTGGCGTTCTCGAACTTCATCTTCCAGAGGAACGCGAACTCGCCCTTCTGCACGGCCTCCTTCGTGAGCCGTGCGTCGGCGCGCAGCCACCCGCTGCGCTGCGCGTCGAACCCGCTGGTGGTCCATTCGCCGCCGCCACGCCCCTGGGCATGCCCTTCGACTCCGCTCAGGGCGAACAGCAGCGCCGCGGAGAGCGACACCAGGATGCCGGCGCGAACCAGCCGCTCGATTCGTCCGGCACATGGCTAGTTCGTCCCGCCCTTCGGCTTGACGCCGAAGCAATACATCGTGCCGTCGAAGGTTCCGAGATAGACACGGCCGTTGGCGACCGCGAGGCTGCTGAAGTGGCTGAACGACGTGATCTGATCGCCGCTCGACCACAACTCGGCGCCGGTCAGCGCGTCGAGCGCATAGAGCGTCGCATGCCCCGAGCGCGCGATTCGATTCGCCGACGTGTTGTACGACAAGCCCGGCGTCGAAGGTCGCCTGCGTCGGCGTCCTCGCCGTTCCCGTACGCGAAGACGACACCGTTGGCGATCACGACCGGATCGGCCTGCCACATGTTGCGCGAGAGCCAGGCCGGCGAGAGCTGCAGCTTGCCCGCCCTTCTCTTCCAGCTTGAAGGCGGCGACCGCTCCCTGCATGACCTGCCCGTACTCGATCGGCGCCGTGAACGCCGAGTGCTTCGGTCCCCAGAAGGGCACCAGGATCCAGCGCGTGCCGTTCGATTCCTCCCACGTCGCGAGCGCGCCCCAGACGCCTGCCCCGGCGAACTGCACTTCCTCGTTGCAGATGAGCGGCGTCCTGTAGACGGGCGTCCGATGGTCTTCCCCGCCGAGGCTGCTGGTGTCGAGCAGCCACACGCGGCATTCCTTGCTGGTGTGTACGGTGTATTCCTTCCCCTTGAAGTCGAACACGGGGCCGGTCGCATTCATGTCGAGGTCGCGCTTCCGAAGCCAGTACGCGTTCGATGGCGCATACCAGTCGGTCATCTCGAGCGCCTTGGTCTCCGGGTTCTGCTTCACCCCGATGATCGCCTGCCCGTAGATCTGCCGCTCAGGGTAATAGTCGCCGTCGCCGCTGCCGGCATACACGGTGCCGTCCTTGCCGATTGACGCCCCGAGCCGCGGCCACAGGCCGCCGCTGCCCGGATTGAAGCTGCCGACTTTCTTCGTCGCCAGGTCGAACCCGTAGAACTGGTTCGGCGTCCCGCCGCAGCCCTGCGCGGTGGTCGTGTACAGCACGTTGTTGTGGATGTTCAGCGCGTAGGGCTTGCCGTTCGGCGGGAGAAACAGCTCGGGGGGCGCGATCTCCTCGCCGGTGGCCGGATCCAGCGTGCGGAGCCGTCCGTCCCACGAGATGGCGTAGACCTTGTACTTCCCGGGCGTCTCAGTCGGCACCGCAATCGGCGTGGCCGTCTGGCCGCCGGGACAGAGCGGGCCGCCGCCGCGGCCGGTGTCCTCGTACGTGCTGTCGAAATGGCGCTTCCAGATCTGCGTGCCCTTCTCGACGTCGATGCCGTAGATATTGTCGGAGACGCCTGCGACGATGGCGATCTCGCGCGGCCCGCCCGGCCACCTGCACGTCGCCGATGATCAGCGGCGCAAACAGGTTGTGCATCTGCCGCGGCTGGTTGTCCAGCTTCACCTTCCAGATCAGCGTCATCTCCCTGACCGTCGCCGGACTGATCAGGGTCTCGTTGCGCTGCCAGGACGTCCGCTGCGGGTCGCCGCCATCGGTGAGCCAATTCGCGCGGCGTCCGGTCTGCGCGTGCGGGCCTGTCTCCAACGCGGACGCCAGGCAGATCGCGCCGACGACGCCGAAAACGAATCGCTGCATGACCATCTCCTCGAACGCGAGCTTTCACATATCACATGAGACCCTGTTTTGTCCTGACCGTGAAAGCTCCTTCTTGGTCGATGCAGTGGCGTCAGAAGCTCAGGTGCGCGCCGAGCTGAATGCGCCGCGCGTTCAACGTGGCCCCCGTCAACGTGCCGAAGACCGTCGGATTGGTCAACGCCCCGGTCGCGTAATCGAAGTTCGCGTTGGTATTGACCGCTGTCCATTGATCCGTGTTGAAAGCGTTGTACAGCTCAACGCGGAACTGGAGCCTTCGGGCGCCGCCCAGCGGGACGTTCTTGAACACCGAGAAGTCCCAGTTCGTGTATCCCGGGCCCAGATACTCGTCGTTCAACGCGGTGCCGAGACGGAACTGATCGGTCGGCGGCGCGACGCACTCCGTCCTGAACTGACGGTCGAAGGTCCGCTCTCCGCGCGGCAGATTCGGATCGCACGTGAAGATGACCCGGCTCGCTCCGCCGTTGATGGCCCCGGTCCCGGCTGAGCGCACCCGTCGGCACGTTGCTGTACGAGTAGGTGAGATTCCCGTACGTGCCGGTCGTGAGCGTCGTCACACCCGAGACCTGCCAGTTGTCGAAGATCGCCCTGGTGACGACGTGGTCCCACTTCTGGCTGAGCCCTGGGATTTCATAGCTGTAGTTGAACACCAGCACATGCGGCCGCCGTCCGGCGGACGTAGTAGTTCCTCGCCCGATTGTCCTCCACGAATGGATCGATGGCGCCCAGACTCTTGTTCACAATCTGATACGTGTAGGCGGCGCCGAATGCGAGACCATCCGCCGAGCGCCGGCGGTTCACCGCAAACTGCAGCGAGTGATAGTCGGAGTAGCCGCTGAATTCGCGCTGCGTAATCGTGCCGTATCCCACGAACGGGCGCAGCAGATCGTCGGGCAGCGGCTGCGCCTGGCCGCCCACGACATTGGTCGGATCGAGGCTCGATGGCTGATAGGTGTAGCCATACGGCTGGCCGTTGAGAGGCCGGTTGATGAGCTGATTGCGCCCGGCGTTTCCGACGTACGCGACGTCAGCCGTGAGGTTGAAGCCGACGTCCCGCTGTACGCCCAGGCTCCAGTTGTAAACCACCGGCGCCGTGAACTCGTTGATCCGCCGTACGTTGCTCGGCGTCGCCGTGAGAGGGCTCGAGAGGAGGCCCGTGAGCGTCGTGTAGTTGGTGACGTAGGTGTTCAGGAGCGGCTGCAGCTCGATCAGATCGAGGATGTTGTCGTCGGCGTAGCGATCGTAGAAGACGCCGGCGCCGCCCCGGACGGCGGTCTTGCCGTCGCCCGTGACGTCCCAGGCGAAGCTGACACGGGGTGCCGCCCTGAACGGCGACTCCTGCTGCGGGGTGCCGTCGTACACCTGCATCCCGTTGTTGAAGTCGCCGGAGCCGGGCACCAGGCGTCCGACGTACACCAGCGGCAGGACCTCGCCGGTGAGCGGGTTGACGGCGCGGCGTCCCTGCGCCGTCGTGATCGGCCGATACAGCAACGGGGCCGCCGTGCCCGTGAAGTTCCCCGGCTCGAACTGCGCCACTTGATCGCCGTGGCTCTCGGTCGGGGTCATGAAGTAGAAGCGCACGCCCGCATCGAGGGTGAGATTTCCGTTCACGCGCCAGTTGTCCTGCGCGTACCACTCCGTGATCAGGAATCTGCCATGCGCCGACGGATGGCCGTTCGATTCCGTGTATCTGCGAGACGGCTCCCAGCAGCGCGTTGGAGAACCCGGCATTGGTGTTGAGCGCGTTCGCGGCGTCGTTATTGAAACTGAAGTTCCCGTTGAAGCTCGATGACCGTGCCGCCGGGCGCGTGGTGTGCTCGAAGAAGAGGCCCGCCTTCATGGTGTGCGCGCCCTTGAGTTTCGTGACGTTGCCCGACACGTTGAACAGCGTGTTGTAGCCGAAGAACGGGAACCGCTGCTCGATGCCGAACGAGGCGATCGTTCCCGGGGGACCGCCGTTGAACGACGCCTGCGGCAGCAGGGACTGGGGGTTCGCTTGCGGAAAGAACTGCGGGAGGCCTGGCAGCACCACGCGGCGGTCGTTCGCATCGAGCGCTGCCTGGTCGAATGGGCTCGTGTATTGATGCGCCCAGTTCACGCCAATCGTGAACTCCCCGAACGTGGTCGGGTTGAAGGTGTGCAGCAGCGTGTTGACGTAGCTGATCGTGTCGATCTCGTACTTTGTCGCCATCTGCGGCCAGCCGCCGGCCGAACCGAGCAGCGACACGCCTCCCGAGCGCTTCTCGTACCCCCACTGAAGGCGTCCGTACATCAGGGTGTTCTGCGCGACGTTCCAATCCATGCGGAGGACCTGATCGTTGCGGGGCCAATCCTGTGCGGTCTGGAATACATAGTTGAACTGGTTCGTCCCGGTCGGATCCGTGGCATTCGGCGGCGGGAGCAGATTGAGGAGCGCCTGGCCCACGGGATCGATGCGGTCGGCCGGAATGACGTTGCCGGGGAAGCAGGCGGGCCCGCCCGTGGTCGCGCTGCAATTCCCTGTCAGGAGAGGATCCCGTATGTTGACGCGACGGCCCTGGGTGTCCACCGTCTGTGAAAAATCGCCTCGCCGCTCGAGCGCCGTCGGCATGCGTCGCTGATTCAGGTTCCCGGGGTCGGTGCGGGCGAGCAAATCCTGGGAGAAGAAGAAGAACAGTTTGTTGCGGCCCCGGTTGAACTCGGTGCCTGGAATGAGCACCGGGCCGCCAAGCGTCCATGCCGCGTTATCGAAGGTGTACGGCGCGGCATCGCACTGTGCCGTCTGACCCGAGTCACACTGCTGGCGGCGCAGGTACTCGTTGCCGTTGAACGCCTGGTCGCGCTTGTAATACGCCGCAGTCCCACGAAAATCCTTCGAGCCGCTGCGCGTGATGACGCTGATCGTGGCGCCCGAGCTGCGGCCGTATTCTGCCTGGAAATTCGACGTCTGCACCTTGATTTCCGCGATCGAATCGAGCGCCGGGGCGGCGTAGTTCGCGCCGTTCTGGCCGGTGTCCTTGTTGGTGACGCCGTCGTACGAAAAGTTGAACGAGGTGCGGCCGTTGATCGACAGGTTGTTCATGTTCTCCCAGCCTGGCGCCTCGCGGTTCCTCGTGTCGATGACCCCGGGCAGCAGCTTCAGGTAGCCCGCGAAGTCCCGCCCCTTCAGCGCAATGTCCTCCATCTGCTGGCGCTCGATAACGCCCGACCGCGCGCCGTTCGATGTTTGAACGAGTGTCGCGTCGCTCGTGACGGACACGGTTTCCTGGAGCGCGCCGAGCTGCAGCGTAATCGTGCGCAGCGCCAGGCGATCGGTCGATGACAGCACGATGCCCTTTTGCTCGTAGGTCTTGAACCCGCTGACCACGACCTTCAGGTCGTACGTCCCAGCCAGCAGGTCGGGGAAGATGAACGTGCCGTCCGGGCCGGTCACCGTGTCGCGTACCGTCGCGGTGGCTGCGTTCGAGATGGTCACCGACACGCCGGGCAGTAACCCGCCGCCCGAGTCCACAATGGTGCCGGAGATGTGACCGGTGAGGCCCTGAGCCGAAAGCCCGGGCGCGGTGACCGCCACGAGAAAAACGGCGACAACGGTCCTGAAGAACCAATGTGTCACGGGATCCTCCTTCTGCAAACTCGCCCGTATCCTGGGCGCGGCGGGTATCCCGATCTAGGAGAAACGTGTCAGAGACTGGTAGAAACGAACTGAAGTCGGCCTATTGGCGGTGCCGACGACGGTAGCTGCGGGGCGTCTCGCCCATGATCCGGCGGAACTCCTTGGTGAAATGGCTCTGATCGGAAAACCCGCATTCGGCGGCCACCGCGGCGATCGGGCGCCGCGAAAACACCAGCGCATGGCAGCTCATCCGAACGCGGAGCTGTCGCACGTAGGTGTGGGGCGTGCATAGGTAGGTATCGCGGAACTGGCGATGAAACGACCCGAGCGACATACCGCACGTCTGTGCCATCGCAGGGATGCTGACCGGCTCATGATAGTGCTCGCTGATGAACGCCATCGCCGGGGCCAGCCGCGATTCGGTCCAGATTTTTGATCCCTCCTGCGCCGCCATCGTGGCCACGCCGGCGGTTGCCACGATCCGCCCGCTGGCGTTTCGCACCGGCAGCTTCGACGTGACGATCCATCGCGGCGTATGGTGGAACACGATCATCTCGACGCGCGAAGTGATGGGTCGGCCCTTCAGGACCTGTGCGTCGTCCATCTGGTACTGGTTGGCGAGGTAGGGCTCGAACAGGTCGAAATCCGTACGGCCGATGATCTGGTCGCGGCTCGATCGGCCGATGTGCAGCATCAGCGTCGTATTGACCCAGCGAAAAACACCCTTCTTGTCCTTGATCCAGAACAAGACGTCTTTGAGGTGGTCGAACAGCTCGAAGACGGGATCAACGCGGGCGCCGAGCGATCGCGCCGCCGCTTCGAGTGTCGTTTCGGCCAAGGAGAAGCCTTTCCCTGCGCGGCCTACGTTGCCAGCTCGGAGCGCCATAGTATTGTGAAAAAAAGCCAATAGATGTCAGGTTTTTACCAAATTTGCCCCTGACCTGCCGCGCGGTTATTGTGTGGGCCAATGTTTCGCAACCGGGCCGCGACCTCGATTGAGAGCGAGGCACTGCGCGTGACCGTCCTCCACGAAGGCGGCCACATCGCGGAGATCCTGGACAAGCCAACGGGGATCAATCCGCTGTGGATCCCGCCGTGGACGTCGATCGAGCCGTCCGCGTACGACCCGACGCGCCACCCGGAGTATGGCGCTGGCGCCGACGCAGCGCTGCTTGCGGGAATCATGGGCCACAACCTGTGCCTCGACATTTTCGGCGGACCCTCGCCCGACGAAGCCGCCGCCGGCCTGCCGGTGCACGGAGAAGTTTCGACTGCACGGTTCTCCGTCGCCGCTCACGACGGCCAGATCGCGATGCATGCGGTGCTGCCCGGAGCACAGTTGCGCGTCGAGCGCCGCATCGTCCTGACCGATCGCACGGTGCGCGTTCACGAGAGCGTCGAGAATCTGTCGACAACCGATCGGCCGGTTGGCTGGACCGAGCACGTGACGCTCGGCCCGCCGTTTCTCGAAAAGGGTGCGACGGAGTTTCACGCGTCCGCTACGCGTTCCAGGGTCTTCGAACAGGCGTTCGGCCCCGACGACTACCTCGTGCCCGGCGCCGACTTCGAGTGGCCGCTTGCCCCGCGTGCGGCCGGCGGCTACGAGGATCTGCGCGTTTACACTGCCGCTCCTCGATCGAGCGGATACACGGCGCACCTCATGGATCCAGCGCGGGACGAGGGATTCTTCGTGGCGTTTTCACCATCTGCCGGTTTGGCGTTTGGCTACGTCTGGCGGCGCGCTGACTTCCCCTGGATGGGCATCTGGGAGGAAAACCACAGTCGCACGGCGGCGCCGTGGAACGGACGCACGCTGACGCGGGGCCTGGAGTTTGGCGCGTCGCCGATGCCAGAGACGCGCCGGCAGATGATTGAACGAGGGAAGCTCTTTGACACGCCGACCTGCCGATGGATTCCGGCCCGACAACGCGTCGAGGTCAACTACTGCGCCCTGCTGCGGCCCGCGAAGCTGATAGCCGACGCCCTCGGCGTTGTGTTAGCCTCCGCAACCGATTGCAAGTGAGAATGAGCGAGGCGGCGATGACGAAAAGAAGCGGCGCGGCGGTGGTGATCGCGGGTGTGCTGATCGTGTCGAGCGCGGGTGTGGCGGCGCGGCAGGATCGCGGCGGTCGCGGCGGGCCGCCGGCGCCGCAGTTCGCGTCACCGGAGGTGGACGGAACCGGAAGATCGCCTTCCGCATCTACGCGCCGCAGGCCGACGCATCCGTCTCGCCGCGGGCGATATCCCCGGTGTGGGCCAGGACGTCGCAGTTCACGCGTGGCGAGAACGGCGTCTGGGAGCTCACGTTCGGGCCCGTCGATCCCGGTGCGTATCGCTACAACTTCAACGTCGACGGCGTCGCGACGATCGATCCGCGGAACCCGGCGATCAGCGAGTCGAACAACAACGTCTGGAGCCTGGTCAACGTCCCGGGCTCGGACCTGTTCGACACGCGCGACGTTCCGCACGGGGCGTCGCGGAGGTGACATACAAGTCCAACGCGTTGGGACGCTTCCGCCGGATGCACGTGTACACGCCGCCAGGCTACGAGACGCGGCCGTGATCGGTATCCGGTCTTCTATCTTCTCCATGGCGCCGGCGACAACGACAATGCATGGTCGACGGTCGGACGGGCCGGGTTCATCCTCGACAACCTGATCGCGACAAAAAAGGCGCGTCCGATGATCGTCGTCATGCCGGCGGGTCACGTCACGCGGGCGACGGACACCGTCACCGGCACGAGCGCCACCGAGCAGTTCGTCAACGACTTCGTGACCGACGTGATGCCGTACGTCGAGAAGCACTATCGCGTGCTGACCGACCGGGCCAACACGGCCATCGCCGGCCTGTCGATGGGCGGAGGGCAGACGCTGCAGGTGGCCATCCCCCGGCTGGAGCGGTTCGCGTATATCGGGGTGTTCAGTTCCGGGTTGCTCGGGGCGTTCCCGAGCGGCGGGCGCGGCGCGACGCCGGCGCCCCCTGCACCAGCCGGCGGCGTGCCACCCGCGGCGATCGAATGGGAGAAGCAGCACGCGGCGAAGCTCGATGATGCCCGTCTGAAGCGGGGTCTGCGCTTGTTCTGGTTTGCAACCGGCACGGAGGATTTTCTGATGCCCACCACGAGGGCGAGTGTCGAGCTCTTCAAGCGGCACGGCGTTCTCGCCGGTGTTCGTCGAGTCGCCGGGCGGTCACACGTGGATCAACTGGCGCAACTACCTGGCAGACGTTCGCGCCGCAGCTGTTCAGGAACGGTCGAAAAGCGATGCATTGAGTGCGATTTCGGCGCGTACCGTTCACGGTGCCGCATGCCGCGCGTGCTTTTCGGTGCTGGCCGTCGCGGCTCGTCCGTGGCGGCGCAGACCAGCACAGGGCCGCGTCCGCCGCAGGGTCGCGGCGGCGGCCAATACGTTTCCCGCACAGCAGCGGCCGCCTGGTGATCCCGCGGTGATTGCACGCGGCAGCGGGCTTTATGGCGTCTATTGCCGCGCCTGCCATGGCGCCGATCTTCGCGGCGGCGACCAGGGTGGACCCAACCTGCTGCGATCGGAAGTGCGTCCTCAACGATCAGGCCGGCGAGCTGATCGCTGCCGATCGTGCTGAAGGGCGCCAGGGCGTTGAGTATCATGCCGCCGATTCCCGTCACGCCGGACGATGCGCGTGCCATCGCCGAGTACATCCACAGCGTCGCGGCCACGATGCGCGGCAGGGAAATCCGCCCGCCGGGCGCGCCGGTCGTCCTGAACGTGCTCGTCGGCGATGCGGCGGCGCGGTCAGGCGTATTTCAACGCGAAGTGCGCACGTGCCATTCGGTGACCGGCGATCTGCAGCGGCATCGGCTCGCGGATGTCCGGATCCAATGGCGCTGCAGAACTACTGGCTGTCAGCCGGGAGGTTGGGCCTGGGTCGCGGCGGCGGGTCCGTGGCAGCGGCTGTAGCCGCGAGGTGACGGTCACGGTCACTCCAGCGACAGGTGAAAAGGTCGAAGGCACGCTGGTCCGCATCGACGACTTTTATGTCGTCGTCGAGCTGCCCGACGGAACCGCAGCGGACATTCGCCGCGAAGGCGAGAACCCGCGTGGTCGAGTTGCGCGATCCGCTGGAGCCTCACGCAAACTGCTGCCGACCTACACCGACAAGCGACATTCACGACGTGACGGCTTATCTGGTGACGCTGAAATGACGAACACGAACGTGATTCTCAGCTCACGCTGTTGCCGTGCTCGTGCGCGCGTGCTGGCGGAGCCAGTCGCAGGATCGGGGCGGTCTCGATCCCGCGGCGATTCGCAAGCCGCTGTCCGACACGTGGCCGGTCTACTCGGGCGACTACACCGGCCGCCGCTACAGCGCGCTGACACAGATCAATCAGACGACGGTCAAGAACCTCTCGCTCGCATGGGTGGCGCGCACTGCCGGCAGCGCGGATAGCGGCGCGGATGGCGGCGACGGTGGACGTGGCGGTGGCCGCGGCGGGGGCAGGGGCGGTGGCCGCGGCGGTGGCGGGGTGCGGATGATCGTGGGCGGAGAAGGCACCGGCGAGTTCGGCGGCGGCGGAGCGCCGACCGTCAAGGGGTCGATCCTGATGGTCGGACGACGTGCTGTACGTCACGGCGCCCGACAACGTGTGGGCGGTCGACGCGCACGACGGCCGCGTGCTCTGGCAGTACTTCTGGAAGACGAAGGGTGGGACCCACATCGGCAACCGCGGCGCCGCGCTGTGGCACAACTACGCTGTTCTTCGAGACGCCGGACAACTACCTCGTCTCACTGGACGCAAGCACGGGCAAGGAGCAATGGCACGTCGAGATCGCCGATTTCGACCAGCAGTATTTCTCGACTGCCGCGCCGATCGTCGTCGACAACCACGTCCTCGTCGGCACCGGCAACGATCTGGATTCGCCAGGATTCCTGCAGTCCTACGATCCGGAGACCGGACAAGCTGCAGTGGAAGTTCTATACGGTGCCGATGAATCCCGGCGATCCGGGCCTGGAGACGTGGCCGAACCTCGATGCCGCGCGCCACGGCGGCGGGCAGGTGTGGGTTCCGGGTTCCTACGATCCGGACACGCGGCTGTACATCTTCGGCACCGGGAATCCGACGCCGGGCTACACCGGCGTTGCCCGGCCGGGGGACAACCTGTTTACCTGTTCGCTCGTCGCGGTGAATGTCGACACCGGCAAGATGGCCTGGTACTTCCAGACGTCCGCGCACGACACGCACGACTGGGACTCCGCGCAGACGCCCATCCTGATTGATGGCGTCGATCAACGGGAAACCGCGAAAGCTGGTTTCGACCGCGGCGCGCAACGGCTACTTCTACACGCTCGATCGCGTCACCGGCGAACACATCGTGACCAGCAAATACGGGCTCGTACACGAACTGGGGCAAGGAGATGCGGCCGACCGGCGTGATCTCGCCCGACCCCAGCCAAGGAAGCGACGATTCCTGGATCGCTGGTCTCGCCCGTCGAAGGTGGCGTGACGAACTGGCCGCCGCCGGCCTATTCACCGGACACCGGGCTGTTCTATGTGCAGGAGCACAACGGCTTCAACATGCTCTACCTGACCGATCCCGGATCCGCGCGGATCGATGGGACTCGGCGGCAAGTCGGTCTACAGCCTCGGATCGATGGGAGACTTCCTCACGGCGATCGACTACCGCACGGGCGCGGTGGCGTGGCGCCATCCGTTCCCTGGCGGTGGCGGCGGCGGCTTGCTCGCCACCGCCGGCCGCCTCGTGTTCTCCGGCGACGGCAGCGGCAATTTCGCCGCGTTCGACGCCACCGACGGAAAGCCGCTCTGGCATTCCCGCATCGGCAACATCTCGAATGCGCCGCAGACCTTTCTCGTCGACGGACGCCAGCACGTACTGGTCGCCGTCGGCGACGCGCTCTACGCGTTCGCGCTGTACTGACAGGAGTACGACATGCGCTACACCCGGCGTGAGATCGGCAAGCTGGCGCTGACAGCGCTGCCGGGTATCGCGATCGCGAAGGAGCCGCGCGTTCCTTTCGGCGCACCGGCGCAGACCGCGGCCGTGCCCAACTCCACGATCGACGGCGTTCGCGTCGGGACCATCACGTACAGCTACCGAAGCATGCCCGATCAGAGCGCCGAAGCGATCCTTCGCTACGTGCTCGACTCCGGCATCAGCGAGATCGAGTTCATGGGCGGGCCGGTCGAGGCGTTCGCCGGTGCGCCGCAGGGACAGCGCGGTGGCGGCCGCCGCGGACAGCCGGCGACCGCAGAGCAGCAAGCGGCGCAGCGTGACACGGCCGAGCGTCTGCGGGCATGGCGGACCTCCGTCTCCATGGATCGCTTCAGGGCGCTGCGCAAGATGTTCAACGACGCCGGCGTCATCATTTATGCGTGGAAGCGGCTCTCTCCCAACATGTCGGATGCGGAGATGGAGTACGTGTTCGACGTGGCCGAGGCGCTCGGCTGCACGCACACGACGTTGGAGCTCGTGGAGAACCCCGAGCAGCTCAAACGCATCGGCCAGTGGGCAGAGAAGAAGAAGATCTACGCCGCATACCACACGCATCTTCAGGGCAGCATGGCGGCGTTCGATCAGGCGTTCGCGATCTCCAAGGGCAACACGGCCAATGTGGACCTCGGCCACTTCGTCGCCGCTGGCGGCGATCCGGTGGCGTTCATCAAGAAGTTCAACGGCCGGATCTCGAGCGTCCACCTGAAGGATCGAACGACTCCGGAGCACGGCCAGAAGAACCTGGCGTGGGGCACCGGCGACACGCCGCTGAAGGAAATCCTGCTGACCATGAGGCGGGAACGGCACACATACCCGGCGTCGATCGAGCTCGAGTACAACGTGCCGGCAGGTCGGACGCGGTCAAGGAGACCGCGAAATGTCTCGAGGTACTGCAAGGCCGCACTGGCAAACTCCTGAGCGCACGGATCAAGGCACGAAGACCGCGCCCCAGGGACTATCACCCGATTTGACGCGGGCAATCACTTTCTGCGTCGCGACGTCCACGATCGACACGTCGTTCGACGGCCCGTTCGCCGTGTACAGCGTGCGGCCATCGGGCGTCATCGCAATCCCCCAGGGACGCTCGCCGACCTCGATCAACGACACCACGCTGTTCGTTTTGGGGTCGATGACGGCAACCTTCTTCCCGCGGCCCAGGGTGACGTAGATACGACCGCCGTCGCCGGCCACGACGATGCCCATCGGCCGCATCGTGTTGTCGGCCATCTTGATCGTCGTCAGCACCCGGTGGCGACGTGCATCAACGACGTCGATGGCGTTGGCGGTCTCGCAGGTGATGTAGGCGCGGGATCCGTCCGGCAGAAACCCAATCGAGCGTGGCCGCGGTGATGTCTTGATCTGTGCCACGACCCGCGCCTTGGCCGGGTCGATGACGAATACCTTGCCGTCTTCCTCTGAAGTGACGTAGACGAGAGCGCCGTCAGGCGTTCGTTCGACGCCTTCCGGCTCGCCGCCGACCTTTACCGTCGCGACGATCTTCCCGCTGTCCACGTCGACGATGCTGGTCGTGGCGGCGTCTTCATTGGCGACGAACAATTGCTTGCCGTCGCGGCTGACCGCGAGCTGTTCGGGATCCGTACCAGCCGGAATCACCCTGATCAACTTCATTTGCCTGGTGTCGAACACGCCGATCCCGTCGGCCGACCGATCGGGCGGCGGCAACGTGCTCTCATCGACACCGGGACCGGCGATTGGCGAGCCGCTCAACGCGATGTAGAGCGTGGTGCCATCGGGCGCGAGCCGAATGCCGCGCGGGCGCTTGCCGAGCGGCACGGTTGCAATGGCCTGGTTGGTCCTGACGTCGATCGCGGTGAGCGTGCCGGATCGTTCGTTGGTGACGTAGACCCGCGGCCCTTTCGGCAGCGTCGCGGGATCTCGCACGGCCGGCGAGGCCGGAGTCGACGCTGCCCCGGATCCAGGCGGTTTCTCCGCTGCCGGCGAGCACGCCGACAGCGATGCCAGAGTTGCGGCCACGATTCCCGATCGCCAGGCACGGATGATCATGAGTCTCCTGCTGATCATGTCGAGCGCCTGGACGCGAAGAACGAGCGCATCAGGCCGGCGGTTTCGTCCTCGAGTATCCCGCCCTCGGCGTCCATCCGGTGATTCAGCGCCGGATGCTCGTGCGCGCGCATCGCTGACTCGATCGCCCCGGCCTTTGGCTCGCGCGCGCCGTACACGACCTTCGCCACCCGCGCGTGAATCATCGCGCCGACGCACATCTGACACGGCTCGATCGTCACGTAGAGCGTGGACCCGGTAAGACGGTAGTTCCCAATCCTGCCGGCCGCGTCACGCAGCGCCACGATCTCGGCATGGGCGGTCGGATCGTTCGTGCCTATCGGCTGGTTGAATCCGCGCCCGATGATGTCGCCGTTCGCAACAACTACTGCGCCGACAGGGACTTCGCCGCGCCGCGCCGCCTCGCGCGCGAGCTCCAGCGCCTCTCGCATGAAATGTTCCGCGGCCAGTGGCATTCGCCAATTGTATGAGCCGCCCCGACCCAAAACACCCAGGAGTTTCGCATTCTCATCCAGAAGCAGGGTCTCTGGTCCATTCAGTGGCATGACGCCGCGAGCGTCGCCGTCAGGAGCAGCAGATGCGACAAGTATTGATGAACGTCAGGATCGTGTTCCCTGTCACCGGTCTAATCGTCCTGGCTGCCTGCGGCGGTGGCGACGGCGGACCGGCGCCGGGCGGCGGCGTCAGCAGGGTCCCTGTGTCCCTCACCATCTCGCCGTCTACAGACTTCCTCAAGCTGCGGGCAAGCGAAGCGCTCACCGCCGTCGTGACGATGACGGGCGGCACGACGGAAACCGTCGCGGCCACGTGGACGAGCGACAATGCGGGCGTCGCCTCGGTCGATGCGACCGGCCGCGTAACGGGATCCGGCTCGGGACAGGCCGGCATCTCGGCGGTCTATTCCGGCCTGACGGCGAACCGCGCGCTGAGAGTGGTGCCTGATTATCAGGGCCGCTGGTCGGGCGATCACTCGGTGCCGGGCTGCGTGGACGACGGCGATTGGCGGCAGGCAGGATTCTGCCAGGACATCCGAAGCGCGGCCCTTTACGAGATGGGGCTGGTGCTTACTCAGAACCGCGACAGCGTCACCGGCACCATCGACGTCGGCACCGAGGCGCCAGGCGCGGTTCAGGGTCCGATCCACACGAATGGCGATCTGGGTCTGGCCGGGACGTTCGTCGAAACCGTCGAAGGTGTATCGATCGAAGTCACCGTGTCGAACTGGGAGACCCGGACCACCGACAATCAGCGAATGACCGGGCGTTTTCGGATCACCTTTCGAGCGGCCGGGCTCACGGGGTCAGGAACCGTCGACGCCGAGCTGAGTGCCTTCACCAAGACTGGCGCGGCGATTAGCGCAGCTGGCGGTGACGCGGGGGCACGGCGCTCGCTGCTGCCTTCGATCCGCAGGGTTCTGCGAACAAGATAACGCCCAACGCCCAACTCCCAACTCCCAGGCGCGACTTCCAACTTCCAACCAATTGGAGGCTGGGAATCCCTTGGGGGTTGGGAGTTGGGATTTCCTTGGGAGTTGGGAGTTGGGAGTCCGTTTGGGAGTTGGGAGTTGGCCGTTGGGAGTTATAATCCGCGGAAGCCCGCAAAGGATTTGGAGGTCCTGAATGAGTTGTGCGCGCATGCTCCGCGTGCTTGTAATCGGCACTCTTGTATTTCTTCCCGTTTCCGCGTCTGCCCAGCAGACCGGCGCCATCATCGGCAAAGTCATCGACACCGGCGGCGGGGTGCTCCCCGGCGTCACTGTTGAAGCCCGTTCCGACGTCCTTCCATCCCCACGCACCAGTGTCACCGAGGTCAACGGCCAGTACCGCCTGCCGGCTCTGCCCCCGGGCAATTACACGCTCACCTTCGTGCTCTCCGGGATGCAGACGGCAACCCGGCAGGCGCAGGTGCAGCTGTCGCAGGAGACCGTGGTCGATGCCACGCTCGGCGTCGGCGGCGTCGAAGAGACGGTCGTCGTCACGGCGACGGCGTCGCTGATCGACCGGGAGACCTCGACCATCAAGAGCGGCGTCTCCAACGAACAGATCATGGCGCTGCCGGTCGGCCAGGAATACCGCGACCTCGTGAAGCTGATTCCGGGCGTGCAGTACACGCAGGATCAGACGCGTGGCCCGAGCGCGGGCGGCAGCGGTCAGGACAACGTGTATCAGTTCGACGGCGTCAACGTGACGCTGCCGCTCTTCGGCACGCTGTCGGCCGAACCGGCCTCGCACGACATCGCGCAGGTGACGACGATCAGAGGCGGTGCGCAGGCGATTGACTTCGATCGATCCGGCGGCTTCACGATCGATTCCGTGAGCAAGTCCGGCACGAACAGATTTGGCGGGATGCTCAGCTTCCAGCTGCAGAACAACGCCATGTCCGCCGATCTGAAGAGCGGCACGCAGTCGCGATACGAGCAGGACCGGAGCTGGTGGAATGGGAACTTCGGCGGTCCGATTCTTCCTGAAAAGGTCTTCTTCTACGCGTCGTACTATCGCCCCGAGCGGACGCGTCAGAACCGCGCGAATCTGTATGGGGAGCTGCCGGAGTACCAGAGCACGCGGAACGAGGGCTTCGGCAAGGTCACGGTGACGCCGATCAGCTCGGTGCTGCTCAACTTCAGCTATCGCGATTCGAAGCGCACGGATCGCAGCGATCTGTTCGCGTCGAACGCTTCGGCAACGACCGGCACGGGCAGCGAGTCGCGGCTGCGGATTTTCACGTCCGAGGGCTCCTGGATCGTGAACGCGAGAAGCCACCTCACCTTCAAGTACACGCACTTCGCGAACGAGACGCTCGGGCTGCCCGATTTCATCTCGAGCGCGGTGCCGACCCCCACCCCTGGCGCCCGGCTCGATATCGCGGGCCTCGACAACCAGGGGCGCCTGACGGTCCCGGTGCTCATCGCCAACCAGCCGGCATTCAACGCGTTCGCGCAGCCCTACATCGACCGCTACGGCTACGTCCAGAACGGTGTGCATGTCGGCGGCGGCACGACCGGGTATGGCCTCGAGTTCAACGACCAGGACTTCTTCCGTGACTCGGGCCAGGTCGGCTACAACGTCACGTTCGGCTCGAACATCAGGCACGACCTGCATGTCGGGTATCAGCGCTACACGGATTCGGAGGATCTGGTGCGCAGCTCGAACGGCTGGGGCGGGATCACGGTCCAGGGTGGCCGGGTCAGTTTCCAGGGGACGCCGGTCTTCTTCACCGCGCGCTACCAGCAGCAGACGACCGGCGTCGCGGCGCCGATCAAGTCGTACTACGAGTCACAGAGCTTCGAGGTCAACGACGCGATCCATTGGAAGGATCTCACGTTCAACGTCGGCCTCCTGGTGAGCAACGACACGCTCTTCGGCCAGGGCCTGCGCGAGAACTCGTCAACGCTCACCGGCTACGAGCTGGCGCCAGGGAACAAGTACGAGATGTACGACATTCCCTTCAGCAAGATGATCCAGCCGCGGGTTGGCGTCACCTGGGCCTACAACGGCACCGACACGATCTGGGGCGGTTTCGCCCGCTACAACCCGGCGGCCAGCTCGCTGCCGCGCGCCGCGTCCTGGGATCGCAACCTGATTGGCACGTTCATCGACGCGCATTTCGATGCGAACGGCGTGCTGTTCGGCACCGCCGCGGTGAATTCGTCGTCCGGGAAGCTGTTCGTGGACGACCTCACGCCGCGCACGGTTGACGAGTTCGTCATCGGAACGGCGAAGCAGATCAAGCCGAACTGGACCGGACGGTTGTACGGCCGGTTCCGCGAAGCGTCGCACTTCTGGGAGGACACCAACAACAACGCGCGCGTCGCCTTCAACCCGCCCGCCGACATCCCGCGAGAGCTGTACATTCCTGACCTCGCGGCGCGCATCGCGCAGATCGGCAGCGGCTCGACCTACGTCATCGCGGAGCTCGACGGCGCCTACTCGAAGTACCAGGAAGTGACGCTCGAGTCCGAGTGGCGCAGCCAGAAGCTGTTCGTGCGCGGGTCGTACACCTGGAGCCACTACTACGGCAACATGGACCAGGACAATTCGACGACCGACAACGACTTGAACATCTTCATCGGCTCGTCGAACATCGCGGACGGCGCCGGCCGTCAGCTCTGGGACAACAAGGACGGCGACCTCCGCGGCGACCGCCCGCACATGTTCAAACTCTATGGCTACTACATACTCAACTGGAACGCCACCGTCGGCACGTTCATCGTGGCGCAGTCAGGACAGCCGTGGGAGATGTGGAGCTACGAAGCGTATCTGCCGCTCGTCGGCACCAACACGAGCGACCTGATCCGCTACGCCGAACCGGCCGGCTCGCGCCGCAGCGATGCGCATTACCAGATGGATCTGAACTACACGCAGAACATTCGCCTTGGCGATCGCTTTACCTTCCAGCTCGCCGCGGACGTGTTCAACGTGTTCGACAAGCAGACCGGATACAGCATCCAGCCGGCGTTCCACAACTCGGCGTTCGGCCAGCCGCGTCTGTACTTCGATCCGAGACGGTTCCAAATCGCTGCTCGCTTTCAATTCTGAAAGCTCGCAGCTCTAACTCCCAAAAAAACCAACTCCCAATTCCCAATTTTTTGGGAGTTGGGAGTTGGGCGTGTCTTTGGGAGTTGGGATTTGGGAGTTGGGAGTTGACTACCGATTTGAACAAACGTTCTCGAGCGATCAGTTCGCGCGTCGTAGAATCCGCGTTTTTCCGCGCGCGCTCGATTCGCGCGGCGCGGTCGGGTTCGGCCAGCAGGACGCTGACCTGCGCCCGCTTGAAGAGCGCCATCGGATAGCGGGGATCTGAAGGCGCCACGCGATCGAGCGCGTCCCGTGCCTTTACGTGCTGGCTGTCGCTCAGGTACAGCACGCCGAGCTCGAGATCGTGCTCGAAGCGGCCGCCCTGCCTGGCCCTGGCCTTCTCGAACGCGTCGATCGCAATCTGCGTCTCGCGGGCTGCCATCGCCAGCTCTCCGAGATGAACGAGCTCCGCGTCGGACGGCACGCGCAGGCTGTGGATCTTCTGCCGCAGCGTCAGCGCCTCGCCGATCCGCATCTGACGCTCGCGAACGATCGCCAGCCCCTCGAGCGCCGGAAGGCGATTCGGATTCTCTGAAACCGCCTTTTCGAGCAGCGGAACGGCTTTCTGCCATTCCCTTCCGCGCGCATAGTGAAGCCCGAGATACATCGGCACGTCGGACGAGGCTGGCGCAATCGTCTCCGCCCGCTTGAAGGCTGCCAGCGCACGATCGGCGTGCCCGAGCGACGAGTGCGCGGTCGCGAGCCGCAGCGCGGCGTCGAGATTGTTGGGATCCGCGGCGAGGATCTTGTCGAGCAGCGGAATGACGTCGGCGTATCGCTCCTCCACGAACAGGGCGGACGCCTGCTCGAGCGGTTCGAAGAGATGGATCATGTCCGCGGGCCTCGGGGCGTCCTTGCGAATCACCGGCGCCGTCGTCGCGCTCACGTAGCCGAGGCTGGCGAGCTTCCGCTTTGCGTCTTCGGTCATCGCTTCGGGAGTGGCGCCTGCGCCCGCCGACGGCAGCGGGTAATCGTGCAGCGCTTTCCGCAGCGACGGCGACAGGCTCGAGCCCGCGCCGAGGTCGCGCGTCTCCGCAGGGTCCTCGACCACGTCGTAGCTCTCGAGCCTGCCGGCAAAGATCGCCTTGCGGCGCCCTTCGATCGCCATGACCTGCGGCTGCCATCCGTAGCCGAGAAACGGCTTCATCGCCTCGCCGAGCACGGGCTCGCCGGCCGAGTCCTGCCCGACCTTCAACAGGCTGTCCGCGGACGGCTCGCCGGCGAGATCCAGCAGCGTGTGATACACGCGGCGGGTGCTGACCGGGACGTCCACCGCGCCACTCGGAATTCCCGGCGCGACGATCAGCATCGGCACGTGCATGGTCGATTGATACAGCAGGTTCCCGTGCTGGCGCTCTCCATGATCGCCGAGGCCTTCGCCGTGATCGGCGAGGACGACGATCGCAACGGGCCCGCCGATGCGCTCGAAGGCTTGAACGAGCCGGCCCAGCTGCCGATCCATCGCGGCGACTTCGCCGCGATACGGATCGTTCGAGTACCTGAGACGAAACTCTTCCGGCGGCGAATACGGCGCGTGTGGGTCGAAGTAGTGGACCCAGAGCAGGAGCCGCTGCCCGCCCTGCGTGTTCAAGTAGGCGATGGCGCGATCGGTCGTCTCCGCGGACGTGCGCTCCGGCTGCCCATCCGGCATCTCGTCGTCGTAGACCTCGAATCCACGCGCGAGGCCGAAGCGCTTTGCAAGGACGAACGAGGACACGAACGCCGCCGTGCGATAGCCGGCTTTCTGCAGGCGTTCGGCTGCGAGGGGATGCCCTGCGGCGAGACTCCTCGCATTCTCGTGCACGCCGTGTCCGGCAGGATAGAGGCCGGTCATCATCGAGCTGTGCGAGGGCAGCGTTTCCGGCACCGTGGCGTAGGCCTGCCGGAAGCTGAGACCGCGCGTGGCGAGCGCGTCGAACGCCGGAGTATCCGAGGGAGCCTCCCCTGAGCGAGCGAAGCGAGTCGAAGGGCCGAGCGCGTCCGCACGGGTGGTGTCGAGCGTGACCAGCAGGATCGACGGATGATTTGAGTCGCCGGTGGATGCTGCCTTTTGCGGATCGTTCCCGCGGCAGCTGCCCGCGAACAAAGCAAGGAGTGCGAGCGCGAGAAGAGCCCTGGAGTGCCCTGAGGGTGACACGTACACGGATCAGATTACATCGGCGCGCCTTTCGCTGGCGAGACGAACGCCACTATCCTCCGAACCCCAGGCTGGAACGCGTTCAGTAGGGTTGCGCGATCCGCTCGAGCACGCGGGCGACGACGCGGTCGCAGCGCGGGCGGTAGAAGCGGAAGACTTCGGGCGCGGTGGCGCCCGTGCGTTCCATCAGGTCGCGGCGGAGCGCCGCGCGCGCGCGCGACAGCCGTGTCTTCACGACGTCTTCGGAGACGCCCAGGACGTCGGCGACCTCGGCCGTGCTCATGCCCTCGACCTGACGCAGCACGAACACTTCGCGCGAGCCATCGGCGAGCCCGTCGATCGCCGATTCGAGCAGCGCGCGAAGCTCGCCGCTCGCCGCGCGGCGCTCCGGATCCAGATCAGCGTCGGATGTCATGAAAGCCTCCGCATGGGGCGAACCCTCGTCGAGCGGTTCGTAGCGGCGACTGCGGCGAATCCGCGCGAGCGCCTCGTTGATGGCAATTCGAGTGAGCCACGTCGAGAAGCGCGCGTGGCCGTTGAACTGGCGGAGGTGGAAGTAGGCGCTCACGTACGCCTGCTGCATCACGTCCTCGGCCTCGCGGTCGTCGCGCAGGATGGCCCGGACGGCGCGGTAAACGCGCTCGTTGTGGCGGCGCATGAGCACCTCGAACAACGCCGTCTGCCCGGCCAGGACCTGACCGACCACTTCCTCGTCCGTCAACTGATTCCAGCGCTCGAGAACCGTGGCATTCACGACATGCATGCTTCGCCCCTTGGTTATTAGAGTAACGGATTGGGGAAACGTGACCCTTCGACTCGCTGCGCTCCTCATTTTGCTCAGGGCAGGCCCCTTCGACTCGCTACGCTCGCTCAGGGCAGGCTAGACGATGACGGATCTGGCGCGGCCAAGCGGCTCGGCCAGCTCGGCTTTACCGCTTACCCGGACGCGGCCGGCCACGGCGGACGGCGGCAACGCGTTGAACAGCAGGCGCCAGGCGGTATCGTCGGACAATTCGGCAACTGCCGAGGGCTCAGCCGGTTGGCCGGTCCACAACGACCATTTCCGCGCCTCTCGCCGGAGCGTAAAGACGCCTCCCGAGGCTCCCGTGATGCGGAGGACCAGGGTGTCGTTCGGGCTCCCGGACACGTCGCGATACGCGTGCGGAAGGCCGCGCAGCGCGATCAGCAGGAACGCACGCAGCCATTCCGGGTTCGAGGGTGGCGCGGCGCCGACGGCGTCTCTAATCTGCTGCTGGTGGTGCCAGACCTCGGTGAATTCGCGGCCGATGTCGAACCAGCCCGCCGAGCTATCCTCGCCGGCCCACGAGACGGGAAAGAGCGCCGGCGCATCCAGCGGCAGGGCTTCCACGAACGACGCGAGCTCTTCGCTGACGGCGGCGTAAAGGCTCGTCAGCACGCGAGGGCTCATGCGGTCCGCGACCGCGATCCACCGCGCGTTGAGATCGTTGATGAAGGCGACGAAGTCACCGCGGCCGTCGAATGGAGGCGGCGGATGGCGGTCGCGATGGAACGACAGTCTCCGCGCGGAGACATCCACCAGATGCGCGAGCACGTCGCGCACGCGCCACGAGCCGGCAACCGTCGGGCGCGCCCACGCCTCGTCCGGCAGCGCACGGATCGCCGCGACGAATTCAGCGGACAGCGGCCGGAAAAAAGCGCGGGTATCGGTTGGCGGGATCAGCTCGAGCGGCACGCCACATTTTACGCGCGGAGGAGCTGTTCGGTCGCCGCGTCCGCCGGAAAGAACGTTTCGATCCGCAGCTCCTGCAGCGTGACGTCCTGCGGCGTGCCGAGCGTCATGATCGCGCTGAACAGGCGCAGGTCGAGGCCATCCTTACGAATGTGCACCGGCAGAAGAACGTCCGCTGGCTCTGCTTGCCCTGAGCGAGCGGAGCGAGTCGAAGCGGAGCGAGCTCGGAAGGGCCCGCCCTGAGCGAGCGAAGCGAGTCGAAGGGGCCTGCGTATTCGCAGAGCTCTCGCAGCAGCGCCGCGGCGGTCTCGTCGCCCGGCACGCTCAGCTCCCGATCCGCGCGCGCGAGCAGGTGGCGCGACACTTCGTTCCAGTTCACGATGTGCCGCCGGCCGCCGAGCGGATGAAACACCATCCGCAGCAGGTTCGGCGAGGACGACAGCAGCGTGCTGTCCACCAGCGTGCCGAGCATCCTGGTCGCAGCGGCGTTGCCCATCAGCAGGTTCGAGTAGCGATCGAGGACCACCGCGCCGTACGGCTCGTGCCGATCCAGGATGAACTGCAGGACGCCGCGGACGTGGCGCATCTCGTCGGCGTCGAGCGGCGTCTGGCGGTAAACGTGCGCGTAGCCGCCGGCCTCGAGCAGCCGGTTCCGCTCGCGCAGCGGCACGTCGAGGGTTTCGGCAAGGATCAAGAGGGCCTGACGGCTCGGCTGCGTCCGCCCCGTTTCGATGAAGCTGAGATGCCGGCTCGAGAATCCGGCGCGCATCGCCAGATCGAGCTGGCTGAACCCCCGCGCCGACCGCCATTCCCGCAACAGCTTTCCAATCGGGCTCATGGCTCCATCCTATGCGACCGCCCGCACGGCGGCCATTACCTCCCAGGTAATTGCTGCGCTTCCCCGGCACGTAGCACGTTATTAAGCACGTCGCACGTAAGCACGTAGCCGCACGTCGCACGTCGCACGTCGCACGTCGCACGTGACAAGGAGGACTCAATGACCCCTCATCGCATTCTGCAGCTCAATGGTTCCGCAACCGCCGTCAGCGCCATCGCGATACTCGCCGCGCGAGGAATCCTTCCCCCGCTCTTCGGGCTCGGCTCGCCCGCCCTGCTCGACGTCATCGCGGTTGCGTTTCTCGCGTACACCGGCGCGCTGTTCGTGGCGGCAGCACGTCAACCCGTCACAGCCCGGACGATGATGGTGTTCACGGCGGTGGACGCGGTCTGGGTGGTCGGCAGCGCGATCGTGCTGATGCTCTACTGGCCGCAGCTTGCGCCAATCGGCCGCGCGCTGGTGGTGGCCGTCGCGCTCGTCGTCGAACTGTTCGCGCTGCTGCAATACCGCGCGGCCGGCGCCATCAGACGCGATGCGCCAGAGCTCGCGTAAGGCGCGCAGCCGGACTGCGGCGCAGCGTACAATGCGCGGATGCGCATGCGCCATCTTTGTATCGCAACTCTCGCAGCCGCTCTGGCCGCGCTGCAATCGACGAATGCCGCCGGGCCCGGCGACTGGCCGCGGTTCCGCGGTCCCGACGGCGGCGGCGTGGCCGACGGCTCGACGCTGCCGCAGAACTGGTCGACCACGACCAACGTCGCCTGGAGCATCGACGTCCCCGGCCGCGGATGGTCGTCGCCGATCGTCTGGCGCGATCGCGTGTTCCTCACCTCCGCGGTCAGCCCCGGCACGTTCAAGGCGCCATCGACCGGCATCTACGGCAACGACTACGCCGCGGAGCTGCAGAAGCAGGGGTTGGCGGACGACGAGATCCTGAAGAAGGTCGTCAACCGCGACATCGAGCTGACCACCGAATCCGGCGACATCAGCTACGTCGTCATGGCGGTCGACGCGAAGAGCGGCAAGGTGTTGTGGCAGCAGGAGGCGCACAAAGGCAAACCGTTCGGCGGGCGGCACCGCAAGAACACGTATGCGTCGGAAACGCCGGTCACCGACGGCGAGCGCATTTACGCCTCCTTCGGCGGCAACGTCGGCGTGTTCTGTTATTCGATGGACGGCAAGCTGCTGTGGAAGCGATCGTGGGCGCCGCAGCCGATCTACCTCGACTTCGGAACCGCGTCGTCGCCCGTCGTGCACGGCGGCCGCGTCTACCAGCTTCACGACAACGACGGGCAGGCGTTTCTCGCCGCGCTCGACGCGAAAACGGGCGAAGAACTCTGGACGGTGAAGAGGGTCGATTCTTCATCGCGTCTTACCTCGGGGTGGGCGACGCCGTTCGTATGGGAAGCCGTCGGGCGCACCGAGATCGTCACGATCGGGCGGGGCTTCGTGATCAGCTACGACATGAGCGGCAACGAGCTGTGGCGCATGAAGGGGATGACGCAGGCGACGCCGAGTCCGGTTGCGGCCGATGGACTGCTGTATGTCGGATCGGGATCACAGGGAGAGGCGAACCGGCCGCTGATGGCGGTCAAGCCAGGCGCCAAGGGAGACATCTCGCTGAAGGAAGGCGAGCAGAGCAATCAGTTCGTCGCCTGGTTCCAGCCGCGCATGTCAGGCTACACGCCGTCGCCGCTCGTCTACCGCGGACGCGTCTACGCGATCAACGACAACGGCGTCCTCCAGGTCGCTGACGCGAAGACCGGCGTGGAGGTCTACAAGGCGCGCGTCGGCGGAGGCGGCCAGACCTTCTCGAGCTCTCCGCTGGCGAGTGAGGGGTTGATCTATCTGATCAGCGAGGACGGTGAAGGGTTCGTGCTCCGGGCCGGCGACAAATACGACGAGATTTCGAAAAACAGCCTCGGAGAGATGAGCTTCGCTTCGCCCGCGGCCGATGCTGAGAGCCTTTATATCCGCACCCAGACGAAGCTGTATAGGATCGCCGGCGGCAAGAAATAGATCGGATACAGCTAAATCAGCGGCTTCAGCTCCCACTCGGGATCGTCCGTCAGCGCCGCGTATTCTTCGGCGGTAATCGACCGGTTGGCGTACTGGCACGACAGCACGAACAGCTCGCGGCTCTCGATCCAGTCGGCCCTGACCACTCGCGCCGGCAGCGTCGTGCCGGAACGCGTCGTGAGTTCGAGGCTTTCCTCTGGCTTGGGGATGGACGGAACGTTGATCTTCTTCCGGAAGCGCATCGCCGCATGGTCGATCGGATACCCGTTCTCGTCGAGCGCCCGGACCTTCATGTTTGGGACGCGCAGGCTCACTTCCACTTCCCTTGACATAGCCTAAATTATGCGTGATCACGCCGCCGCGGTGCCATACTGCAGCTGGATCTCCTCACGATGAGCGCCACCACTGTTCTCTGCCCCATCGATTTCTCTGACGAATCCAGGAACGCGCTGCGGTGGGCGCGCGTGGTCGCGCGCAGGCGGCAGGCCACCCTGATCGTCCTGCACGCCGTCGAACCGCTCCTGGCGGAAGCCGCTCGCGTGAGCCGCGGACAGGCGCTTGGAGACGCCGAAACCGAAGCAGCCATGCGCGAGTTCGTCCAGGCGACCGTGCCGGAGGGCGCGACGGCGCTCGATCGCGTAACGTGCCGCGTGCGCGTCGGCGAGCCGGCGCAAGCCATTCTCGACGAAGCCGCAAAGGAACGGCCGCTGCTCCTCGTCATGGGCACGCACGGCCTGGGCGGATTCAGGAAGCTGCTCGTCGGGTCGACCACCGAGCGTGTGCTGCGCGGCGCCCGCCAGCCGGTGCTTGCGGTGCCTCCGTCGCCGGACCGGGCGCCGAGCAACGACGATCCGTCTTCGGCCATCAAGCGGATCCTCGTCGGGACCGATTTCAGCCCGGCATCGATGGAAGCGCTGCGCTGGTCGGCCGGCTTCGCGCGCGAAATCGGCGTCCCGCTGCTGATCGCGCACATCGTCGTGCCAACCACCGTGGCGCCGGCCTGGCAGTCGCTCGCCGAACGGGCCGATGAGTCGCGCCTGACCGAAGCGCGGCAGCGGATGGACGAACTGTCGACGGAGTTCCCCGGGTTGAAGGTCGAGACCCTCGTCGCGCTCGATCGCGCCGAGGACGGGCTCGCGGCGCTCGCCGAAGAGCGCGGCGCCGGGATGATCGTGCTGGGCCTCAGCAGCGAGGAAGGGGCATTCGCGACTCACCCCGGAACGATTGCCTATCGAGTGCTCTGCATCGCCAAGGCGCTCGTGCTGCTCGTGCCACGAGGGGCGTAGCGCTGGCTGGCAGACCTGAAGGTCTGCGCTACGACAAGGTCTGCGCTACGGATCTCGAGGCTGCCCGACCTCTACTGGCCGACTTCGAAGACCAGGAAGTATTGATACGGCAGGAACGTGTGCTCCGTCGCGAGGCGGAAACCGTTCGCCGTCATCTGCTTCACGAGATCCTCGCGCGCGATCTTCATGCCCACCGGCGGTCCGACCGGCAGTTCCCGCTTGTGGAAGTCGATCATGACGACCCGGCCGCCGGGCTTCAGGAGTTTTTTCATCTTCGCGAGGTAGCCCGGCTGATCGTCGATGTGGTGCCAGACATCCACGATCAGAAACCGATCGACAGGCTGCGGCAGCAGCGGATCGTCGGGCGGCGCGAGGATGGTCGAGAGGTTCGTCAGGCCGGCGTCGCGGGCGCGGGTGTTGAGGTGGCGGATCATCTCCGGGCTGACGTCCACCGCGTAGACGCGGCCCGACGCGCCGACATGTTTGGCCAGCCGCAGCGCGAAGTAACCCGAGCCGGCGCCGATATCCGCAATCACCTCGCCTTCCTTGACCGCGAGCGCCTCCATCACCTCGTGCGGCTTCTGGTACGCGTCGCGCTTCGGATCCTCGAGCGCTTTGATGTATGCCGCCGGATTGTCGTGGAGCTTGTGGGCTTCCTGCGGCGTGGCTGCCGTCTGGGCGCCGAGCCGGGTGCAGGAGAACAGCAAAACGCCGAACAACAGGACGATCGTGCGTTTCATATACGCTCCTAACACCCAGCCTCCGAAGACTATTCCCTGGGCAGCAAGAAATGTGGATTCTCGATCAGGCCAATCAGGTTGCCGAACGGATCGGCGACCGTGGCGACCTTGATTCCGTCACCGACGTCCTCCGCCGGCGAAACGACGCCCGCGCCGCTGCGGACGAACTGATCGATGGCGTCTTCTATTTTGACGACTCTCCAGTAGGCAACAGTTCCACCTCGCCCCGCGCCGGCGACCGACTGGTCTGGATTGAGGCCCAGCTCGTAGCCGCCGATGTTGAAGCCGACGTAGAACGGCTGATCGAAGTAGGGCTGCTGATTGAAGGCGTTCGCGTACCACGCCTTCGCGCGGTCCAGATCGGGGACGTGATAGATGACGGTTGCCAGGCCTTTGATCATTGGTTGACTCCGTTCGGTCACGTGCGACGTGCTACGTGCTGATGTGCGACGTGCAGCTTGTCACGTGCTACGTGCGTACGTGCTACGTGCGGCTTGTCACGTGCACGTGCTACGTGCGATAGCGTCAGCGTGACGGGCCGAACTAGTCGCCAGTTCGCGCAAGAGCGCTTCGGCAGCCCACGCCTCTGACCTGAACCCGATGTAGTACATCAGCACATGGAATGCCGCGACACACGATAACCACGCCAACCCGTCGAATATCCCCCGGACGCCAAGGCAGAAAGGCAATATAGCAAAGCCAAACATCAGGATGCCGGCACTCGGGTGAATGCTGATCTGCACATCCAGCACGCTACCGTCTCCGGCTGGACGAATGGTCCCTCTGATGCGCGGCCGGTACGAGTTCCTTCCACGCGCAAAATAGCTCAAGCGGATTCGACCCGAACGAATTTGACCCACAAACCGCGCATCGACGTTGTCCCTGACTCTCCACCAACTCGTGTCAGACACTGCCCTCAGGCGCTCGCTCAATGCATCGGGCCCCAGGCTGCTGGTGATCCGGATTCGATAGTAAGGAATCGTCAGCAAGGGAGGACGCTTCAGTCGTATCAACGACGCAGCATATGTTCTTTCGCCAGTGCAATTCTGGCTCTGACGTCACCAAGCGTGTGCTGCAGGCGGAATGAGGCCTTATCCGGCTCGCCAGGATCCAGACGCATCCACAGCGTCACGTTTTCCCGGACCTGCCAGTATGCGCTGCTGTCGCGGATCGTCAGGGTTCGCGGCTCATCCAATCGCTTGTCGATTACGGTGAACGCCTCCCAGCCATCGCCCGACTGCTCTATGGCATTGGCGAGCAGCTTCTCCATTTGTTGAAGCGCGTCGTGCTCCCGCCGCCGGCTCTCGACATGTACGGGCAATCGACGGTTCGTCCCCGATTGCGGTGCCATTCGCGAAAATCACCATGGTCGGCGCGACACGCATGGAAGTCACCGGGCGATCTCGAACCAAGCCGAATCGCTGTGTCAGACTCGAACCCGGTGTAAACGCTCGCCTATCAGCTCCGCTTTCACGAGTACCCCGTCAGCGCGCCGTCTGAAGACGCTCCAGTCATCTCAGTCGAACCATCGTCGTAGGTGACCGTGCCCCGCACAGCCCAGGCGGTGATGGTGTCCGCAGAGGTGTTGCGCAACGTCAGGACGACCCATCGATCGATGACCTCGGCTTTCCAGACGGGCATCGCCTGCAGTGGGTCGGACTGCGGTGACGCCGCGGCAAGTGTGCTCATCGCAAGAATCGCGAGAGCCTGCCCGCCGTTAGAGAGCCTTTCGCAGATCATGCGCGAGTGCCTCGAGGTACTTGACCCGGTCGTCGAGGTTCGGGGGTCCGAGCAACCTGCCATGCTCATCGCCAGTGAGTGACTCATCGGCGATGTCGCTCCGATGCTGTCTGAGAATTGCTACCGCATGCCCGCGGGACAACTGCGTGGGGTCGAGGGTGACGATGCAGTGGTCGTCCATGTACAGCCAGCGATCACAAGGCACAAGCGTCTCCGCTCCACTGGCACCCTGTAGTGGTGCCAAAACGGTTAGCTCTTTCTCATTGAGGCAGAATGTGCACTTGGCTTCAGTCACGACGCGCTCAACCAGCGGCCAATGCCGCGAGACGCAGGCGGAGCTGATCTGTCGAATCTTCCACCAGCCCGACGTTGGGGTGATAACGAAAACCAGAATGTGTTGAAGCGGCAGCCTCGAGCGCAAGCGCTGCCTCGCGCTCGCAACGTATGAACCCACGCGCGAGTATATGTTCCGGATGATCGTCGAGCGCTCGGTCTGTGAGGTGAATAGCGGCGGGCAGGAGCTCCGGATCTCCGGTTTCGAACAGGTGCAACGCCTGGATCTCAGGTACTTTGGACGAGAACGAGGTCGCGCCCGCTCGAGCCTGCGCTCGAAGTCCTGCTGGTCCTCGTTCGTCCAGGAACTTCGGCGGAACCAGTCGTCGCGTGAACCCATAACCACGTTCTGCAGCCCGCGTTCAAAAGCACCTGGCACGTCGCACGTGACAAGCCGCACGTAGCACGTCGCACCCAGCACGTCGCACGTGACTGTTCAGTGAGCCAGTCGCGCGATGCGGAACGCCCAGGCCGAGAGCCCCGCGGCCGCGAGGGTCAGCAAGATCCAGAGAGGCTCGCTCAGCACGTGCGGCTCCACGAAGATCCGCCCGACATGCGCCAGGGCGATCAGGCCGAAAATCGAGCCGGATGTGAGGACGTACGCGCGCATCGTCGTTTCCCTCCTGCGAGACGTCTTTCGGGCGCGAGCAACGATATACGATGCCGTCTCGTCTATCCACAATACGCCAGGAGGGTCGCTCGATGAGGCTCGCCGCGCTCGCCACAATTGTTACGTCGTTGGTCGTTTCGACGGGCGCCCCGCGCGCCGCCCTTCTGCAGCAGGCGCCGACGACGGCCGTTTCGATCCCGTTCGAACTAGCGGTTCGGCACGTCGTCGTAAAAGGGACCATCGACAAGTCCCGCCCGCTGGCGTTCGTGCTCGACACCGGCGCCAACCGGGCCATCGTCAGGCTGGATGTCGCGAAGGAGCTCGGACTTTCTCTGCACGGCAATGTCAGGACCGGTGGCGCTGGCGCGGGAAGCCAGCAGGGCTTTCTGGTGAGGGACGCCACCTGGTCGCTCGCTGGCCTCGACGGGTTCGCTCAGCCTGTCACATTGGCGCTGCCGTTCACCGACCTGCCGTCCGGAATGGGCCGCGACATCGACGGCATCGTCGGCGGCGAATTCATCAGGCAGTTCGTCGTCGAGCTCGATTACCAGGCACGCAGCATTACGCTGCACGATCCAAAGACGTTCGTCTACAACGGCCGCGGCCAGACGCTTCCGATCGAGCTGAATTCGAACGGCCACCCGGTGCTGAAGGCAACCGTCACGCTGCCTGGCGGCGAGGCGATCGCAGCGCCGTTCGTGCTGGACATCGGTTCGGGGCTCGCAATCGCGCTTCACAGTCCGTTCGTCGCCCAGCACAAGCTCCCGCCGCCGGACGCGAAGACGATTCGCGGCATCGGCATGGCTGGCGCCGGCGGCAAATCACACGGACGGATCGGGCGAGTGGAGGCGCTGACGATCGGTTCGTTTACGATCAAGAACCCGATCACGGTGTTCTCGGAGGACCAGGCGGGCGCGCTTGCGAGCGCGGCGCTCGCCGGCAACATCGGCGCGCAGATCGCCAGCCGGTTCCGGATGTTCCTCGACTACAGCCGCCTGCGCATCATCCTCGAACCGTCGCCGACGTTCGCCGAGCCATTCGATCGCGCGCACAGCGGCATCGCGCTTCGCGCCGGGGGCGCCGACTTCCGCACGTTCCGCGTTCACGAAGTGCTGGAGAATTCGCCCGCGACCGACGCCGGCATTCAGGAGGGAGACATCATCACCGCGATCGACGGCACGCCGGCCGCCGGCTTCACGCTTTCGGCAATCGCCGAAATGTTCGAGAAGCCGGGGACTTACGAGCTGACGATTCGCCGCGGCGAGCAGGTGATGACGGTGAAGCTGGCGCCGAGGAGGCTTATCTAGGGCAAAGCCGCGGCGCTACTCCGGCTTCACGTTCTCAGCTCTCGGACCCTTCGGACCCTGACCAACAGTGAACGACACCCGCTGTCCTTCACGCAGATCATCAAAGCTGGTCCCGACGCAGCCGGTTTGATGAAAGAAATATTCGGTGCCGTCAGGTGCGGCGATGAATCCGAAGCCCTTGTCAGTCTTGCGCTTGATCGTGCCACTCATCGATGCCATGTCTACACCTTCTCCAGTAAAGCCCCGTTGAGATCTTAACTGAACGAGCAAAACATGATTCACCCGAGCGAAGGGTGGCGCGCCCTGCAAGACTCGAACTTGCGACCTCCTGGTTCGTAGCCAGACGCTCTATCCAACTGAGCTAAGGGCGCGGGGACCGGGCCGACTACGCGGCCGGACAGCGGGTAACAAAACAACGAGTATATCAGATCACCTCGCCGCCGAGTTCGTCGCCGGCCCTGGACGCGCCAAGCCGTGCCCCTCCTCGAACATCCCCGGCAGCGCGATCGGCAGACGCCCGGAAATCGGCGCCTCGCCGGCAATCGCGCGCACCGCGGACAGCTCGGCGCGATCGTAGAAATCGTAGGTCAGCAGCATCGCCGGCAGGTCCTGCAGGAACGTCGCGACGTACGGATTGCCGAAGAACGTCGTGATGAACGGCTTGTCGGCCGCCGCACGCTGGCGCGCGATGTCCTGCAGCAGCCGGTGCAGCGGCGCCGCGAGGTCCATCCGGCCGCTCGCGGACGCGGCGCGGACGAACACCGAAACGACGACGACGTCATGGCGCGGCGCCATCGCGCGGACCAGCTCGATCTCCGACGGCGTGGTGCGATCGGACAGCTCGATCGACGTCACGTTCGGCCACCGCTTGCGCAGCTCCGGGATGAACGTCCGGCTGGGCGCGGCAATCTCCCAGTTCGAGGGATAGTCGAGCACCGACAGATAGAGCACCGACGCCTCGCGCGGCGCGCGCAGCGGCACCTGGTTGCGCGCATCCTTGATCAGCGTGATCGACCGCTGGCTGACCTGATCCGCGATCGCCAGGTTCGCGCGCGTGCCGACGACGTTCGAGATGGCATCGAGGTTGACCGCGCGGCTCTTGTGCAGGCCGGCGGCAGCTTTCGCGCGCAGGATGCGTTCGACGGCGGCGTTCAGCTGCGCCTCCGAAATCCGTCCTGACTTCACCGCCTCCCTTATCCCTTCGAACGCCGCCCCATCGTCGGGCGAATGGAGCACGACGTCGTTGCCGGCGAGCAGCGCGAGGACGGCGGCTTCGCCCGGCGCGTGCAGCTTGGTGACCCCCTGCATTCCCATCGAGTCCGTGTAGATCAGCCCGTTGAACCCCAGCTCCTTGCGCAGCAGCCCCGTCACGATCGTCGGGCTCAGCGTCGTCGGCGTCGTCGGCGTCGGATCGATCGCCGGCATCTCGATGTGCGCCGTCATCACCGCGTCGGCGCCGGCCGCGATCCCCATTCTGAACGGCGGCAGCTCGATCTTGTCGAGGCGCTCGCGCGGATGCTTGATCACCGGCAGGCCGATGTGCGAATCCACGTCGGTGTCGCCGTGGCCGGGGAAATGTTTGAGCGTCGCCATCACGCCCGCGGACTGCAGGCCCTTGATGTACGCGGAGGCCAGACGTCCGACCTGCTCGGGATTCTCGCCGAACGAGCGGGTGTTGATGACAGGATTGCGGGCGTTGTTGTTGACGTCGACCACCGGCGCGAAATTCACGTGGACGCCGAGCGCCCGCGCCTCTTCGCCGGTGACGCGCCCCGCCTCGTAGGCGAGCTTCTCGTCCCGGGCGGCGCCGAACGCCATCGCGCGGGGAAAGCCGGTCGCGCCCATGATGCGGAAGCCGACGCCCGCCTCGAAGTCGGCGGTGTTGAGCAGCGGGATTTGCGAGATCGCCTGCAGCCGGTTGAGCGTCGCGGCGGCTTCGAGCGGCTGCCCGAGCGTCACCGATCCGTAGGCCGCGTTCAGCAGGACCGGCGGCACCGCCTCCGCCGCGCCAAACACATGAAATCCACCGACGCGCTGCTGGTGGATTGCTTTGACCAGCGTCTCGAATTCATCGGAATCGGTGCTGAGGAAGTTCGACTGGAACGAGGACACGAGCACCTGGCCGACCTTGTCCTCGAGCGACATCTTCTTCAGCGTCGCCTGGACCCACTTCTCCCCCGCCTTGTCCACCTCGAGCGGACTCGGCGCCTGCCGTGCCAGCACAGTCGCGGACAGCAGGACAAGACAGGCAACGAGCGTTCTCAACCCGCGCATCTTTGAATCTTAGCGAATTTCGCAGTGATTCCGGTTTTGGTTTCCTTGGGAGTTGGCGCTTGGGAGTTGGGAGTTGGTATTTTTGGGAGTTAAGATTTGCCGTGAGCTCAGAGGCCCATAAGCGCGACGCGCCGAAGACCGTTCGCTACTTCGTCCTGACCATCAGCGACACGAGAACGCCTGCGACCGACACGAGCGGGGATGCGATCGTGTCGCTGCTCGAGGCCGGAGGCCACGAGCTGACGGGCAGGCAGATCGTCAAGGACGATCCGGACGCGGTGCGCCAGGTGGTGCTCTCGCAGCAGGCGGCCGCGGACGTGATCATCACGACCGGCGGCACCGGCATCACCTCGCGCGACAGCACGTACGAAGCCATCGTCGGGTTGCTCGACAAACGGCTCGACGGGTTCGGCGAGCTTTTCCGGATGCTCAGCTACCCCGAGATCGGCGCCGCCGCGATGCTCACCCGCGCGTGCGCCGGCACGATCGGCCGCACCGCGATCTTTGCGCTGCCAGGATCAGAGCACGCGGTCCGCCTCGGCATCAGCAAACTGATTCTTCCCGAACTCGGGCACGTGGTCAGGGAGCTGCGAAGATAACAGGACTTCCGGCTAAAGCCGGAAGCTACAAAGCCGAAAGCACGTCGCGCGTCAGCACGTGACAAGCACGTGACGTCGCACGTTGACAAGCCGCACGTCGCACGTAAGCACGTAGCTGCACGTCGCACGTGACAAGGATCAGAAGAGTTTGACTTCCACCATCTCTCCCGCCTCGACGATGTCGGTCTGAGCAGGAATCTCGATGAAGCCGTCGGCCAGCGACATGCTGGTGATGTCGCCCGAGGCCTTGAAAGCGGGCACCGCCGCGCCGTCCTGGATGCGCACGGTGTAGAACTGGTGGCGGCCGGTGGTCGAGACGACGCGGCGCGCCAGCGGAAGCGTGATCGTATGCGGCTTGTATTCCGGCAGGCGCGCCATGCGCCGCAGCATCGGGATGAGCAGCATGTACGCGTTCGACAGGCACGATGTCGGATAACCAGGCATGCCGAGCACCGGGCGTGCGCCGATGCGGCCGAACACCGTCGGCTTCCCGGGTTTGACCGCGATGCCGTGAAACAGCACCTCACCGGACGTGTGCAGCACGTCCATGATCAGGTCGCGCTCGCCCACAGAGCTGCCGCCTGAGAACACCAGCAGATCTTCGCCGCGCGTATCGGCAATCGCGGCGGTGAGCTCCTCGAGCGAATCTGGCGCGGTGGGATAGACGACCGCGACGCCGCCGTGCGCGGCGATCACCGAGGACAGCGTGAACTGATTGATGTCGTAGATGTGTCCCGGCGGGAGCGGCTGGCCGGGCTCGACGATCTCGTTGCCGGTGGACAGGATCGCCACGCGCGGCTTCGCGAAGACCTTGACCTCCGCCACACCGGTCGCGGCGAGCGCGCCGATTCTGCTCGGGCTGAGGACGTCACCGGGCGAGAGCACCGGCTGTCCGGCCGCGATATCCGCCGCCCGTCGGCCGACGTGCTGACGGGGATAGACCGGGGTCAGCACGCGGATGGTATTCCCCTCCGCTTTTTCCGTCTCCTCGACCATCACGACGGCGTCCGCCCCCTCGGGGAGCGGCGCGCCGGTCGCAATCTCGGTGCATTCGCCGCGCGACAGGCGCCTGGTCGGCACCTGCCCCGTGAACACCTTCTCGACCGAGCGCAGAATCTTCGGATCGTAGGCGCCGGCGCCGAAGGTGTCTTCGGCGATCACTGCATAGCCGTCCATCGCCGCGCGATCGAACGGCGGCACATCGATGCGCGATGCCGCTTCCTCCGCAACCACGCGCCCGTTGGCCTCGCGGATCGAGACCGTTTCCACGCGCGCGATCGGCGCCGCCGATTCGAGCAGCAGCGCGAGCGCCTCGTCCAGAGGAATCGTCTCGGTGATCGGGCGCATCTGCGTCATCGGAGTTGGGATTTGGGAGTTGGCTTTTTTGGGAGTTGTCTTATTTGAACCGCTTGTTCACCGCGTCCCAGTTGATGACGTTCCACCACGCGCCCAGGTAATCAGGACGACGGTTCTGGTACTTCAGATAGTAGGCGTGCTCCCAGACGTCGATCCCGATGATCGGCTTCTTGCCTTCCATGACCGGGCTGTCCTGGTTGGCGCTGCTCTCGATCACCAGCTTGCCGCCGGCGTCGATCAGCCACACCCAGCCGCTGCCGAAGCGCGCGACGCCCGCCTTGTTCATCTGCTCCTTGAAGCTGTCGAAGCCGTTGAACGTCGACTTGATCGCCTCGCCGATCGCGCCGGTCGGCGCGCCGCCCTTGCCCGGGCCCATGATCTCCCAGAACATCGTGTGGTTCGCATGGCCGCCGCCGTTGTTGCGGACCGCGGTCCGGATGTCCTCGGGGACCGTGCTGATCCCTCGCAGCAGATCGTCGATGCCCTTCTGCTGCAACTGCGGAGCCTTTTCGAGCGCCGCGTTCAAATTGTTCACATACGCCGCATGATGCTTGTCGTGGTGAATCCGCATCGTCTGCTCGTCGATATGCGGCTCGAGCGCGTTGTAGTCGTAGGGCAGCGGGGGAAGTTCGTGCGCCATCAGCGTCTCCTCTCCAACATTCAAGCTATTGATCTTAGATCAGGGGCCAGGGGCCGGGGGCCAGGGAGGGAAGGGCTGGGGCCGGGGCCAGGACCTGGAAGGCTGGGAACTGGAAATCGGCGACTAAACCACTTCGAGCATCCTCTCGAGCGAGAGGCGGGCGAGCGACCTGTCGGGTTCCGGGACGGTGATCTGGTTGTGGATCTCGCCTTCCACGAGCCCTTCGAGCACCCACAGCAGGTGGTTCGGCGACACGCGGAACATTGTCGAGCACAGGCAGCCGAACGGATCGAGCGTGACGACGGTCTTGTCGGGAGCAACCTCGTGCGTCAGGCGATTGACGAGATGGACCTCGGTCGCGACCGCCCAGATCGAACCGGACGGGCTGTTGCGGACGGTGTTGATGATGTGCTCGGTCGAGCCGCTTTCGTCGGCGGCCTGCACGACGTCTAACGTGCACTCGGGGTGCGCGATGACCAGTCCCTGCGGATACTTCTTCCTGAACGCGTCGATCTGCTGGACGGTGAAGCGCGTGTGGACCGAGCAATGTCCTTTCCAGAGGATCAGCTTGGCCTGCTTCACCTGCTCGGGCTCGAGGCCGCCCCAGATCTCGTTGGGATCCCACACCACCATCTGGTCGAGCGGCACGCCCATCTTGAACGCGGTGTTGCGTCCGAGGTGCTGGTCGGGCAGCATCACCAGCTTCTCGCCGCGCTCCCAGCCCCAGGCCATGATCTTCGCCGCGTTCGTCGACGTGCAGACGATCCCGCCGTGCTCGCCGCAGAAGGCTTTAATCCCGGCTGAAGAGTTGATGTAGGTGACGGGGATGAGGCCCGTGCGAATACCCATTTCGCCGAGCTCGCGCCAGCACATGTCGAGCTGATCCGGCGCGGCCATGTCGGCCATCGAACAGCCGGCGGCGAGGTCGGGAAGCACGACCTTCTGATGCGGCGCGCGAAGGATGTCGGCGCTCTCCGCCATGAAATGCACGCCGCAGAAGACGATGAACTCCGCCTTGCCGCGGCTCGCCGCAGCCCGTGACAGCTTCAGCGAATCGCCGGTGTAGTCGGCGAACTTGATGACCTCGTCGCGCTGGTAGTGATGGCCGAGGATGACGACGCGGTCGCCGAGCGTGGCTTTCGCCGCCGCAATCCTGGCGTCCATTTCGTCGTCGGAAAGGCGGAGGTATTTCTCCGGGAGCGGCTGCCGCTCCCCAATGCTGGCCTTTTCGACGTCCGTGAGCAGTTTTATGTCCATTTGTGGGCTCCCCACGCCCGCTCGGGCGCTTGCGAGCGCCCCGCGCCCCGCGCCGCTCCCTCGCAGCGCTGTGCGCGCCTGACTGTCCTCTATTGTACTGCGGCTGAAACGGGCAGGTCGTCCGGGGCGTCGGGGCCGGTGATGACGTTGTACAACGTATCGCGCTCGACCGGCTCGCGGCCGGCGGCGCGGATGAGACGGCGGATCGTCGAGGTCGTCATCGCTTCCGGCGTGCGGGCGCCGGCCATGTGGTAAATCTTCTCTTCCTGCACCGTTCCGTCGAGATCGTCGACGCCGAACCACAGCGCGAGCTGCGCCACCTCGACACCGGTGGCAATCCAGAACGCCTTGACGTGCGGAATATTGTCGAGCATCAGGCGTGACACGGCGTGCACGCGCAGCGTGTCCGCGCCGGTGGGCGCCGGCAGTTTCCGCATCTGATTGTTGTCGGGATGGAACGCGAGCGGGATGAACGCCTGCAGCCCGCCGGTGCGATCCTGGAGCGCCCGGGTGCGGAGCATGTGATCGACGCGCTCCTCCGCGGTCTCGATGTGGCCGTAAAGCATCGTGATGTTCGACCGCATGCCCATCTCGTGCGCGAGACGATGGATCTCCAGATACCGATCGGTGCCGCACTTGTCGTGGCAGATCTTGCGCCGGACGCGCTCCGCGAAGATTTCAGCGCCACCGCCCGGGAGCGAGTCGAGGCCGGCTGCCTTGAGCGCGATCAGCACCTGCTCGTCCGACATCCCATAAAGGTCCGCAAAGAATGCGATCTCGACGGCGGTGAAGCATTTGAGATGAATGCCCGGACGAATCCGTTTGAAGCCGCGCAGCAGCTCCAGGTAGTACGCGAACGGCAGATCGGGATGCAGGCCGTTGACGACGTGCACCTCGGTGAGGGGCTGGTGGGCGCGGCTGCGCAGCTTCTCCCACGCCTCTTCGAGCGTCATCGTGTACGAACCGGCGTCGCCGGGCTTCAAGCGGGCGAACGAGCAGAACAGGCAGCTCGCGACGCAGACGTTCGTGGCTTCGAGCCTGATGTTGAAGTTGTAATAGGTGCGCGCGCCGTGCCGCTTTTCCCGCTCGCGATTCGCCATCCAGCCGAGCGCGAGCAGGTCCGGGCACTCGAACAGGCGGATGCCGTCCTCGATCGACAGGCGGACGCCGGTCGACAGTTTCTCGTCGATCGCGCCGAGCCCGAGCCGCTGAAGCCGCTGGCGCACTAGATCCCCATCATCTGGACGCGGATCGATCGTTCCCGCGGCCCGTCGAGCTCCGCCATCAGGAGCCGCTGCCACTGGCCGAGCACGATCTCGCCGCCGCTGATCTGCAGCGTCAGGCTGTGGCCGAGCAGCATGGCGCGGAGATGAGAATCCGCGTTCATCCGATCGCAGTCGGAGTGATTCGGATCGTTGTGCATCCAGTCGGAATCGCGGGTGACGACCTGCTCGAGGAAGCGCTTGATGTCGGCGTGCAGGGCGCGCTGGGCTTCGTTGATGAACAGCGCGCAGGTGGTGTGCATCGACCACAGGCTGACCACGCCTTCGCGCACGGCGGCGTCCTTCACGAGATCCATGACGCGCGCGGTGAGATCGACGAGCTCGATGCGATCGCTGGTGCTGACGACGAGCGTCTCGCCGCGGACGATCATCCCGCCGGCCGAGGCCGAAACCGGTTTCACCGGTGTTCCGCGCGCAGTCACTGTGGAGCTCTTCGTCATGGTCAGGCGCCTTCCGGCTAAAGCCGGAAGCTACAAGTCTGTGGTGTAGCTTCCGCCTTTAGGCGGAAGCACGAGCACACCAACAATCTATTCTACGAAATCCCACCGTAATTGACATTTCTGGCAATGCTATACTCTGGCCCTAACTCGACGAAGCCGCGCAGCAGCGCGGTTCCCGGCTGCCACGCGAAGTGGGTGTGAAACCCACGCGGTGCCGCCACTGTAAGCGGGGAGTTTCGGTTCCAGACAGCCGGCCGCCGGCCGCCACTGCACCCTCGGGCGCGGGAAGGCGCGGGATCGAACACGAAGATCCGCAAGCCAGGATACCTGGCCGCCGGGACGTCCTTTCAAACGGCGCGCGAACACGCCGAAAGGAGCCCCGTGCAAACGTATTCCGTCCGCCTTCTCTTCTTCACGTCCCTCTTTGCGCTTTCGATCGCGGCGGCCGCTTCGGCCGGCCCGCTCACGGGTCGAATCGTTCAACCGGACAACACCGCAGCCGGTGGCGTCACGGTCTTCCTGACGAAGGACATCAACTTTCTGACCTCGACCACGACGGATCGGGATGGCGGGTTCAGGCTGGTCGCACCGGATCAAGGACCCTACGAGCTGCGGGTCGCCACCTACGGGTTCACGCTCACGCCGCTGCAATTGAGCGGCGAGGCAGCCGCGCGCAACGTCGGCGCGCTCACGCTCTCGATCGCCGCGCAGTCGGAGTCGGTTCTGGTGAGCGCCGCGGCTTCAGAAATCCCGCTGTCGACCGCATCGTCGAGCGTCACCGTGATTACGGGACAGGAACTGGTGGCGCGCCAGACCGAGAGCATCCAGGATGCGCTTCGCAGCGTACCCGGGCTCACCGTCGCGTCATCCGGAGGGCGCGGCGCGATCACCGGACTCTTTCCGCGCGGCGGCGAAGCGGACTACTCGCTCGTGCTGGTGGACGGCGTACCGGCGAACGCATTCGGAGGCGCCTACGATTTCGCGCACCTTCCGGCCGTCAACATCGACCGGGTCGAGATCGTGCGCGGTCCGCAGAGCGCGCTGTATGGAGCGAATGCGATCGGCGCCGTCATTCGGGTGACGAGCAGGCAGCGCGTGACGCCGGAGGTATCCGGCTCGATCGAAGGCGGAAACTTCGACATGCTTCGAATGACCGCGGCGTCCGCCGGCAGCGTCGGCGACTGGCAATGGGGCGCCGGCGTGGAACGCCTGACGACCGACGGGATGAACGGCGAGCTGACGAGCGCGGGCGAGACTGTCGCCAACGACGATTACTCGCGCCACTTGTTTTCCGCCGGCGGCGGATGGCGGCGCGCGAACGGCCCGAGCATTCTCGGCAACGTCAGGTTCTCGACGGACGAACGCGGTTTCCCCGGACCCTACGGTTCGAATCCCGCCGGGTTCTTCGGCGGCATCGACACCGTCTCCCGTGGCACGAACGACGACTGGCTGGCGTCCGTATCGGCGACGACCCGCACCTATCAGCGCGGCCGGGGACTGGGACAATTCACACACACCAGGATCGACAGCAAGTTCGACTCGCCGTTCGGCTCATCCGAATCGTTCTCGCATCGCACGACGGGCCGCATCCAGACGCGACATGTTCCTCCTGGACGGACTCTACGCGTCAGCAGGGTTCGAATTTCAACGCGAGAGCGGCGGCAGCACGTTCGTCACCGCTGCCGAGTCGCGCGAAGTCCCGATCGAGAGATGGCTCACTGGCTTCTTCGTCGAGGGGCGCCTGACCCCTGCTCCCACCGTTTACATCACGACGGGCTTGCGCGTGGAACGCATTTCCCGGGATGCGCTCGCGGGCAATCCGGACGGCTTCGTGCCGCGCCCGGACTTCGATGGTGAAACGGTCGTGTCGGTGAATCCCAAGATCGCCGCGTCCTGGTTCGTTCGATCGGCCGGCAACGACAAGACGAAGATCAGGGGCTCGGCCGGTACCGGAATCAAGCCGCCGGATGCGTTCGACATCGCGTTCACCGACAACCCCAACCTGAAACCCGAGCGAAGCCGCAGCTTCGATGTCGGCATCGATCAGACGCTCGTCGACGGACGCGTGCTGCTCGAATCGACGGCGTTCTTCAACAACTACGACGACCTCATCGTGGCGGTGGGATCGTTTGCCGGATCGAGCCAGTATCGGACCGACAACATCTCGAACGCCCGATCGCGCGGGCTCGAAATTGCTGGAACCGTGCGGACCTCGTGGGGCGCAACCAGGGTGACCGACCTGCAGCTTCGCGTTGGCTACACGCTGCTCGACACCGAGATCCTGGCGGTCGACCAGACGACCGATGCGCCGCCGCCGTTCACCCCGGGCGACGCCCTGCTGCGCCGGCCGAAGCATCAGTTCTCGGTCGATCTGTCCGTCGTTGCCGGACGGCTGACCGGATTCCTGCACGCCGGCGGCCGAAGCAGCGTGCGCGACGTCGAGCCTTCGCTCGGCACGTTCGGCGGAATCTTCGAGAGCGCCGGCTACTCCGTGTGGGACACCGGCGCCTCGTGGAAACTGATCGACAGCGTCTCGATCTTCGGGCGCGTGAACAACCTTTTCAACCGCGACTACGAGGAAGTGCTCGGTTTCCCGGCGCTCCCTCGCGGCGTGTTCGCTGGTGTTCGCGTTGCTGCAAGCCGCTGACGTCGAATTCTCGTACGGGGCCGTCCCGGTGCTGCGCGGCGTCTCGCTGGACGTGCCGGCTGGCGGCTTCGTCGGCATTCTCGGCCCCAATGGCTCCGGCAAGACGACGCTGCTGAAGGTGCTGGCGGGAACGCTCCGGCCGGCCCGCGGGCGCGTGACGGTCGACGGGATGAACATCCGGGACATCCCGCGGCGCGACGTGGCGCGGCGCATGGCGGTCGTGCCGCAGGAAACGCACCTGACGTTCGACTACAGCGTGCTCGAGGTCGTGCTGATGGGGCGCTACCCGCATCTCGGCACGTTCCAGATCGAAGGGCCGGACGACATCGCGATCGCGCGGGAGGCGCTCGACGCGACCGGCACACGAAACTTCGAGGATCGGCAGTTCGCGACGTTGAGCGGCGGTGAGAAGCAACGTGTCATCATCGCCGCGGCGCTCGCGCAGGTGACGCGCGGAGCCGGCACGACGGGCGCCCTGCTGCTGCTCGACGAGCCGACCGCGGCACTGGACCTCGCATACCAGATCGAGATCGCCGCGCTGCTGCGCGACCTGCAGCAGCGCACACCGATCGCGATTGCCGTCTCGACCCACGATCTGAACTTTGCCGCCGCCGTCTGCCGGACGCTCGTCCTGCTCTCGGAAGGGCGCGTGCTCGCCGCCGGTCCCACCGCCGAGGTCCTGACGCCGGTCAACATCCGGCAGCTGTACGGCGTCGACGCCGACGTCCACCAGCACGAGGCGGCGGGCCATCTCGTCGTGGTGCCGGTCGCCCGGGTCCGTCCCGGAGCGTATGGCTGATGCAGCCCGTCCGACGGCGCATCGCGTTCGTCCTGGCCGGGTTCGGCGCGATCGCCGCGATCGCGGTCGCGCTTGCGCCGCTCGTCGGCTCGACGGCGATTCACCTCGGGCGCGCGTTCGACCGATCGATCCCCTTCGGCGACAACGTCGACGCGCAGATCCTGTTCGTCGCCCGCCTGCCGCGCACGCTCGCCGGCGCGCTCGTCGGCGCGGCGCTGGCCACCGCCGGCGTCGTGTTCCAGGGCTTGCTCCGCAATCCGCTCGCCACGCCGTTCACCCTCGGCGTCTCGTCCGGCGCCGCGCTCGGCGCGATGCTGGCGATCACGTTCGGCTGGGGCCTCGGGGTCGCCGGCATTTCCGGGGTCGCCGCGGCGAGCTTCGCCGGCGCCGCCGGCGCCGTCGCGATCGTCTACGCGCTTGCACGCGCCCGGCACGGCGGCCTCTCCACCAACGTTCTGCTGCTCGCCGGCGTCACGCTCAACGCGTTCTTCTCGGCGCTGATCCTGTTCGTGCAGTTCTTCGCCGACTTCACCGACGTCTACCGCATGCTGCGGTGGCTGGTCGGCGATCTCGACGTCGCGTCGTATCAGCCGCTGGCAGCGTCACTGCCGCTGCTGCTCGTGTCGTTCGCGTTCTTCGCCTGGCTCGCACGCCCCCTGAACCTGCTGAGCCTCGGCCCGGACAGCGCGGAAGCGCACGGCATCGACGTGCGCACGGCGCAGCGTGTGGCGTTTTTCAGCGCCTCGCTCGCGACCGGCGCCGCGGTGTCGGTCGCCGGGCCAATCGGCTTCGTCGGCATCGTCATCCCGCATCTCGTGCGGCTGCTGGTCGGCGCCGACCATCGCGTCGTCCTGCCCGCATCCGCACTTTTCGGCGCGGCGTTCCTGGTCGCGTGCGACCTGCTCGGGCGGATCCTCATGCCGCCGATCGAGATCCCGGTTGGCGTGATCACGGCCCTGATCGGCGGGCCGTTCTTTCTATGGCTGCTCATGAAACGAGGGTGAGATGAGGATTGTCGCGGCCGTTCTCATGCTGCTGGTGTACTCGTTCGGCGCTGGCGCGCAGCAGCCACAACAGCGCCCGCCGCAGCGCATCATCTCGATCATTCCTGCCCTGACCGAAATCCTCTTTGCGATTGGCGCGGGGCCGCGTGTCGTGGCGGTCGGCAGCTTCGACGACTACCCGCCGGAGGTGAAGAAGCTCGAGCGTGTGGGCGCGCTGCTCGATCCCAATCTCGAGCGAATCCTGGCGCTCAAGCCGGACCTCGTCACGGTCTATGGATCGCAGACGGACTTGCAGCGGCAGCTCGAACGCGCGGGAGTGCCGATGTTCCTTTACAGGCACGCCCGGCTGGCCGACGTGTCGGCGACAATCCTCGAGCTCGGGAAGCGCGTGGGACAGCCGCAGGAAGCCGAGGCGCTCACGAAGTCGATCGAACAGCATCTCGATCGAATCCGGCAGCGCGTCGCCGGCCGGCCGAGGCCGCGCACGCTCCTCGTATTCGGCCGTGAGGCGCTGGCGCTGCGCGGAGTCTACGCGAGCGGCGGCTACGGATTCCTGCACGACATGCTGACCGCGGCCGGCGGCGACAACATCTTCGCCGACGTGCAGCGCGAGTCGGTCCAGGCGACCTCCGAGCTGATCCTCGCGCGCCGTCCCGACGTCGTCATCGAGCTGCGAGTCGGCGACACGACGCCCGATCAGCGGCAGAAGGAAATCGAGGTCTGGAACCGCCTCTCGTCGGTGCCGGCGGTTCAGGCGAAGCGCGTGTTCTTTCTGACCGATGCGCGGACCGTCGTGCCGGGGCCCCGGGTGGCGGAAGGCACCGAGCTCATCGCACGAGCGCTGCACCCCGACGCATTCAAGTAACGCGTCAGGTCAGGCTGCGAACTCCACCGGGACGCGATGCGGGATCAGTCCCTTTTCGAACGCCTCCGACAACAGCCGTTCGACGCCCTTCCGTCCGCGGTCGCCATACGACAGCGTCAGATCGTTCACATACATTCCTACGAAGCGATCCGTCCGCGCGCGGTCCAGGCCGCGGCCGAATTGCAGCGCGTACTCGACGGCTTCTTCGCGATGCGACAGCGCGTAGGCGATGCTGTCGTGCAGCATCTTCGACACCTTGCGAATCATCTCCGGGCCGAGATCGCGGCGGATGATGTTGCCGCCGAGAGGCAGCGGCAGGCCGTCCGTGCGCCCGGCCCACCATTCGCCGAGATCGACGATCTTCCGCAGGCCTTCCTCGGAGTACGTCAGCTGACCTTCGTGAATCAGCAGGCCCGCTTCGGCTTTGCCCTCGGCGACGGCCTTCTGAATCTGATCGAAGGGCACGACGACGTATTCGAATGACGGCTCGTAGAGCCGCAGCGCCAGATACGCGGTGGTCAGCGTGCCGGGAATCGCGATGCGGGCGCCCTTGACGGCAGTCGCGCCGCCTTCTTTCGCGACGACGATGGGGCCGTAGCTGTCGCCCATGCTCGCGCCGTGCGGCAGCAGCGCGTACTTGTCGACCAGGTGCGCGTAGGCATGAAACGAAACCGCGGTGACCTCGTAGCGTCCCTCGAACGCGGCGCGGTTCAGCGTCTCGATATCCGACAGGACCTGATCGACGACGATGCCCCCGGTTTCCACGTTCCCGCTCGCCAGCCCGAAAAACATGAACGCATCGTCGGAATCGGGACTGTGGGCAACGGTGATTCGTGTTTCTTGCATAGCTATCAGCTTTCAGCTATCAGCTTTCAGTTCCCAGCTTTCGGTTCCCAGCTGATGGCTGACAGCTGAGAGCTGCTAGCTATGGTACTGCAACCTTTCGCAGCAGGGCTTCGACTTCCTGCGGCCCATTGATCTGAAAGTGAGCGCCGGAGACGCGGTCCGAGGCGGCAACAGAGACGCCGTCGTCGCCCAGCGCGGCGAACGCGTCCTGATCGGTGACGTCGTCGCCGATGTAGACGCTCACGGTCGGCAGCGCCGAAGAGGCCGCGACGCGATCGCGGATCCATGCGACCGCATGCCCCTTGTTCCAGTCGATGTTCGGAAGAATCTCGCTCATGCCCGCGCCCTCCATGATGCGCAGGCGGCCGGAATCGAGGTGGGGCTGAACGCGTTCGAGCAGCACGGAAGGCACCTTCGCGGCATCGGCCGGCGAGGCGGCGCGGAAATGAACGACGGCCGACAGCGTCTTGTCCTCGACGAAGACCCCCTGGAGAGGCGCGACATCGCGCGAGAGCTCCGCCACCAGCCGATGAATCGGGTCGATGCCCTTGGTGACGTCAGGATGCTGGAACCTGTCGCCGTGGCCTTCGATCTCGAGACCGTGCAGTCCGGCGTGATAATTGTCCGGCGGCAGCCGCGCGCGGGCGCGGACATCCGCGAGCCGCCGTCCGCTGACGATCGCGACGGTCGCGTCCTTGCGGTCGTGAATCTCCAGGAGAAGACGCCGCCTCTCGTCCGAGAGAAACACCGCCTCGGGATCCGTGTCGAACTCCGCCAGGGTGCCGTCGAAATCGAGGAGGAGGAGGAGGTGCCGGCCTGCAGCGGCCTGTCGAATCGCCGACGCCGCCCGCGCTATTTCATCTGACGCCATCTTGTCGTATCTGTCCAGGGTACCGTTCGTCCCTTCGATCGCTCGAGATCTTCGAGGATACCAGATGCCCACAAGAAGACGTCGTGCCCGGCCACCACGCGGCGCAGCGCGCGCATCCGGTTCGCTCGTTCGATGAACGGCATCTCGATCGCCTGTTCGATCGCCGCCGCGAAGCCGTCGGCATGGTACGGATTGAAGATCACCGCGTCTTTCAGTTCCTGGGCGGCGCCGGTCATCTCGCTCAGGATCAGTACGCCGTCGAGGTCGTCGCGGGCCGCCACGAACTCCTTCGCAACCAGGTTCATGCCGTCATGCAGCGAGCTGACGATGCAGAAGTCGGCAAGCTTGTAGAGCGCAACCAGGCGGCGGGTCTTCAGCGCCGATTTCCGGTAGCGTATCGGCCCTTCGACCCGCCTGCGGCCTGGCCCGCGGGCATCCGGCTTGAAGCGCGCGTTTATCGCGGCGACGCGTTCGTCGATACGTTTCTCGATCTCGGCGTATTGCTCGATTTCGCTCCTCGACGGCACCGCAATCTGTACGAACGCGAACTGCCCGCGAAGGTCGGGGCGGCGCTCCAGCACCTGCTCGATGGCGTCGAGGCGTTCCGGAATGCCCTTCGTATAGTCGATTCTGTCGACGCCGATGCCGACCACCGCGATGTGCGGATCGACGATGCGCAGCTGGCGGCGCAGCCGTTCGCGCTCCGCGAACAGACCGTCCTCGGACGCGATTCGTTGAATGCGGTCGAAGTCGACGCCGATCGGCTCCACCATGACATGCGTCGAACGGCCGGCAGTGCGAACCTCCGCGCCGATCACCTCCGCGTTCAGCTCCTCTCGCACGCACGACATGAAATTCTTGCGATCGCGCTCGATCTGAAAGGCCAGGAGATCGTTGGCGAGGAGACCAAGGAGAATGTCGCGCCGCCAGGGACACATGCGCAGCCGATCCGGATTCGGCCATGGAATATGCCAGAAATGCGCGCAGCGGACGCCTGGCGCGCGCGCGCGCAGTTCGGCGGCAGTGAGCGCGAGGTGATAGTCCTGAATGAAGACCAGGGCGCGGCCAGATCGCAGTTCATCGGCGATTGTTTCCGCGAATCGTGCGTTGACCGTGCGGTAGGCATCCCAATCCTCCGATCTGAAGACTGGCTGGACGTGGACGGTGTGGCAGAGCGGCCAGATGCCTTCGTTCGAGAATCCCTCGTAGTAGCGGTGCACCTCCTCCTGAGTCAGCCATATTCGGCGCAGCGTGTAGGCGGGGGCATCGGGCGGGACGCGTACTCGGCCGTTGGCGTCGGCGACCTCGCGATCGGCTTCGCCGGCGCCGTGCGCGATCCAGGTGCCGCCACGCTCACGCATGAGCGAGTCGAGCGCCACGGCAACGCCGCCGGTCGTCGCGACCGGCACCACGGTACCGTCGGTTCTCCTTCTGTGTAAGTAAGGTTCTCGATTGGAGACGACGATGAGCGGACCACGCCCGTGTCTGGCGCTGACGGCCGACATTGGCCCTTCGACCAGCAACCTCGCTGCCAGCGGTACGCCGGCTGCTGTCCTGGTTGGAAACTGCCCGGCCCTGCAGTACGCTCAAGCTCGATGAACGAGTCGGAAGCTGGCAGCCGAAGGCGTGAAACCCGTCTGTTGCTTGCGACGATAGCCATCTCGGCAGGAATGCTCTTGCTGCTCGCACGCTTCAGGTTTCCGGAAGAGGCAGCGGGTTCGAAAGCGGAGCCTGCGCCGGCTCCGCTCGAACGGCTCGCCGCGCGCGCGACTTACGACGAGCTTGCCGCCGTGATGGCGGACCTCGAGCGCCGCATCAATCCTGCGCTGCTCGCACTCGGCACTCGAGGTGACGAGGGCATCCGCTTCGTGCCGGCGGTGCGCGTGACCGCCGATCGCGCGGTGGCGCTCCTGCCAGCCGATCGCAGTCTGGTCTCGGCAGGCAACACGCCGGGACCACCGATCGCGCTGCGGGATCCCTCGACCGAGCTGGTCGTGGTGCAGACGACGGCGGACGCGGCGAGCGTCGCGGCATTTCCGGCGACGGCGCCGCGGCCGGGACCGAGATACGTGGCTGTCGCGGAAGCGACCGGCGGCACGGTGGCGATCAGGCCGGTCTACATCGGCCGCGCCGATCTGTTTGCGGATCCGCGATGGCCCGCTGCGCTGATTTCCGTTGCCGCGGTACAGCAAACGCTCTCCGAAGGATCGGCGGTCTTCTCGCTCGACGGGACCTTCCTCGGCCTGGCAACGCAGATTGGATCGCGGGTCGCGATCATTCCCTCGAACATGTTGCGCGAGGCGGCCGCCGGGAGCTTCGCCACGCCGGGCGCGCGGGGCGAGCTTCCAATCGAGGTGCAGCCGCTGACTCCCGTGCTTGCAACGGCGGCTGGCGCCGAGCGCGGCGTGATGGTGAGCCACGTGCTGCCCACCGCGTCGCTCGAAGGAGATCTCGCGGCCGGCGACGTGATCGTGAAGGTCGATGACGCCGACGTCACCACGGTGGCCGGCTTTCAGCAGGTCGCACAGAGCCGCGCGCCCGGCGCGAAGGTCGTGCTCCTCACGGTGCGGCGCGGAAAACCCCTCACCGTCGCCGTCGTCGCCGTTCAGGGCGATGCTCCCGCCGCAGCAAATCCTGCGGACGACGCCGGCATGGCGCTGCGATCGGTTGCGGACGTCGGCTCCGAGGTGATTACCGTCGAACCTGGCGGCGCCGCCCAGCGCGCCGGCGTGCGGCACGGCGATCTGATCGTGGCGCTCGAGCGGGAGAAACGTCCGGAGCCCCAGGACGTGCTGCGCGCGTATCGTGCGACAAAGCCAGGGACTTTTCTGCTGCTCACGCTGCGCAGAGATCGGGAGTACCGCGTCGTCGCGCTGGAGAAGAAGTGAGCGTCTTCCGAACCCGCGCGGCTCTTGGACTTCGTCCGCTCACGGCGCCGCTCATCCTGTTTCTTCCGATCGGCATGATCCTCGGCCCGAGCGTGCTCGGCGTGCTGTCCACCGAAGCGCTCGGCTATCTCGACATCGTCGTGCCGGTCGGCCTCGCGACGCTCGGCGTGTTCATCGGCCTCGCGCTGGGACGCGAAGGTCGCGCCGCCCGCGTCGTCTTCGCCGCCGCCAGCAGCGAGGCCATCGTCACGATTGTGACCGTCGCGGCGGCGGTTCTGTTTCTGCTCACGGTCTGGAGCATTCCGATCGACGTGCCGTATGCGCTGGTTGCCGCGGCGCTGGGAATCTGCGCCTCGGCGTCGGCCGCGCCGGCCATCGACAAGGATGACGACCCGGCCGCGCGCATCGCGGGACGGGTGGCGGATCTCGACGACGTCGTGCCCATCGTCTTCGGCGGGCTCATTCTCGGCGCGTTCGGGCCTTCGTCTGCCTCCGCCGTCGGCAGTCTGGTGATGACGATTGGTCTCGGGCTGGCGATCGGTCTTGCCGGCTGGCTGCTGATCGAACCCGCGGAAAGTCCGGCGGAGCGCGGCGTGTTCGTGCTCGGCTGCCTTGCGTTGCTGGGCGGCACGGCTGCGTATCTCGGCCTGTCGCCGCTGCTCGCCGGCATGGCGGCCGGCTGGTTGTGGGTGGTCGCGCCGGGCCGCTGCGATTTGCTGATGTCCAGCGATCTGCGGAAGCTGCAGCATCCGCTGGTCGTGCTGCTGCTGCTCACCGCCGGAGCGCAGCTCCGGCCGACGCTCGTGGGCGTCTGGCTGTTCGCGCCATATCTCGTGTTCCGGCTGGTTGGAAAGCTGATTGGCGGCTGGACCGCGTCACGCATCGCGTCCGATGTGGCGCCGTCCGATCTCGGCGCCTACCTCATTGCGCCGGGAGTGATCGGCATCGCATTCGCCTTGACCCTCCGGCTCGTCGCCGGGGAGTCGGCCCAGTCGCTGCTCTTTGCGGTCGCGTGCGGCGCGATAGCGTCCGAGCTGCTGGCGTTGTTCGTCGTTCCGGCACGCAGGGGCGCCTGATGCGGCGCCTGTTGGCCCTTCTGCTCACGCTGTCGGTCGCCAGCCTCGTCGTCTCCTGGGCGCCGGAGGGAGGTCAGCTGGCGCGGCCGAGCGCGCTTGCGCTTGGCGTGGCGCTGATTGCCGCGGCTCTCGCCGGAGAACTGTTCGAGCGCATCCGCCTTCCGCGGCTCAGCGGATATCTCGTCTTCGGCCTGGTCTGCGGGCCGTATCTCGCGAACATCATCACGCGGCCGATGGCGCGCGACCTTCAGTTCGTCAACGGCCTGGCGATTTCACTCATCGCCCTGATCGCCGGTCTGGAACTGAATTACAACCGCATCAAGCCGCGGCTCGCGGTGATGCTGAAGCTCGGGACCGGCACACTGCTGTTCATGTACGCGGTGCTGCTGCCGATACTGTGGCTCGCGTGGCCCTGGCTGCCAATCGCGCCGGACGCGACCGGCTCGTCGCGATTTGCGCTGGCGCTGCTCTTCACGACGATTGTCGTGAGCTTCTCGCCGACCGTCACCATCGCGGTGATCGCGGATACCCGATCCCGCGGACCGATCACCGAGATGGTGCTGGCGCTGGTGGTGCTGGCGGACCTTTTCCTGATCGTGCTCTTCACGCTGAGCATGCAGCTCGTACGCTGGACGAGCGGGACCGATCTTCCGGGAGACGTGAGCCTGCTCGCGCGCATCAGCTGGGAGATCTTCGGCTCGCTGGCCTTCGGCGCGGCCTTCGGGGCGATCTTCGCGTTCTACCTGCGCAAGGTCGGACGCGAGCTGACGATCGCGCTGCTCACGCTGTGCGTCGCGCTCAGCGAGCTGGGACCGCTGTTCCACTTCGAGCCGCTGCTGGCGTCGCTCGCCGCCGGGCTGGTGGTCGAGAACATCGCGCCGCCGTCGGGCGATTCGCTCAGGGACGCGGTCGAGCGCGGCGCGCTGCCGGTGCTGATCGTGTTCTTCGCCGCGGCAGGCGCGTCGCTCCAACTCGATGCGCTGGCGGTCATCGGTCTGGTCGCCGCGGCGGTCTCGGCGGTCCGCCTGGTGACGATCCGCGCGGGGGTCGACCTTGCCGCGCGCGTCGCGCGCGTGCCCGGCGAGACCGCGGATCTCGTCTGGATGGGGCTCGTCTCGCAGGCAGGCGTCACGCTCGGGCTGGTAATCCTCGTGGTGTCAGAGTTTCAGGACTGGGGTGTCCGTCTGCAGTCGCTGATGGTGGCGATGATCGCCATCCATGAGCTGATCGGCCCGGTGCTGTTCCGCGCCGCGCTCGCACGAGCGGGAGAGATCGGGAAGATGGATGCCGGTGTAACGGAGCGTGACCGCGCCTTCGACGCGGAGCCGCTCCATGCGGACTGAACTTCCGCCTTTAGGCGGAAGTTCCATTTAGGCGGAAGCTCCATTCAGCCGGAAGCTACACGGCTGCTTTCGCTCTGAGGCTCTTCACAACAGTCGTGACGCGCTCGACGGCGAAATCGACGTCGGCGTTCGACGTCGTGCGGCCGAGCCCGAAGCGGATCGACGCGCCGGCGCGGTCGCCCACGGCGCCGATCGCCGCCAGGACGTGCGACGGCGCCTGGCTGCCCGAGCTGCACGCCGACCCGGTCGACACCGCAAGATCGCCGAGCGCCATCAGCAGCGCCTCTCCCTCGACGCCGTCGAAGCTGACGTGCAGGTTGTGCGGCAGGCGCCGCTCGAGCGTGCCGTTGACGCGGACCTCGGAGAGGCCGCGCCGCAGCCCGTCGAGCAGCCGATCGCGAAGCGACGCGAGCCGGACGGACTCCTCAGGCATGTCGGAATGGCAAATCGCCGCGGCGGCGCCGAGCCCGACGATGCCCGGGACGTTCAGGGTGCCAGACCGCATGCCGTTCTCATGCCCGCCGCCGTCGATCTGGCATTCCAGCTTGAGTCTGGGCTTCTGGCGCCGGATGTAGAGCGCGCCGCAACCCTTCGGACCGTAGTACTTGTGGCCCGTGAGCGAGAGCAGATCGATCTCCATCCGGTTGACGTCGATCGGAATCTTCCCGGCGCCCTGGGCCGCATCCGTGTGCAGCAGCGCGCCACGCGCATGAGCGAGCTTCGCGATCTCCTCGAGCGGCTGCAGCACGCCGATCTCGTTGTTGGCGGCCATCACGGAGATCAACACCGTCTTGTCGGTCATCGCGTCCGCGACTTCGTTCAAGTCCACCAGGCCGTCGTTCCTGACGCCGAGGAGCGTAATCGACCAGCCCTCGCGTTCGAGCCGCTTGAACGAATCGAGCACCGATTTGTGCTCCGTCGAGACGCTCACCAGATGATTGCCGCGATCGCGCAGCCCACACGCGGCGCCCTTGATCGCCAGGTTGTTCGATTCGGTGGCGCCGCTGGTGAAGACGATCTCGCCAGCCGACGCGCCGATCAGCTCCGCGACCTGGGCGCGCCCGCGCTCGACCGCGTCCTGCGCGCGCCAGCCCCACTTGTGCTGTTTGCTCGCCGGGTTGCCGAACTCCTCGGTGAAGTAGGGCAGCATCGCCTGGAGTACGCGCGGATCGACGGGGGTCGTGGCGTGGTAATCGAGATAAACCATTGCGGATTGCCGATTTCGGAATGGTGATTTCGATTGCTGATTGCAGATTGCTCAGCTTCTCCGGCGCGTCAGCTCGAGCGGACTCGTGGTGGTCGGATCGAGGCTCGCCTGCGGTGCTTCGCTGGAGATTTCCTGCAGTGAACAGGTCGCAAGCGCGGAGAGAATCCGGTCCTTGATACGCCAAAGCGGATCGCGAACGTTGCACTTGTTGTACTGGTCGCAGTTCTCGGCGTCGGTCGAGCACGCGGTGACGGTCAGCGGACCGTCGATCGCCTGGATGATGTCGGCAACCGAGATCACGCCGGAGGGCCGCGCCAGGCGGTAGCCGCCGCGCGTGCCCTGGTGGGACGTCAGCAGGCCGCGGCGCGCGAGCCGCTGCAGCACCTTCGCCATCAGCTCGATCGGAATGTCGTACTGCTCGGCGATCTCGCGGGCGCTGATCGATGCCGCGTCCGGCCGGATCGCCAGGTGCTTCATCGCGATCAACGCGTAGTCGGCCTTTTTCGAAAGACGCAGCATGACGTGCTCCTTACCAGAGTCCCAATTGCAGTTTCGCGGCGTCCGACATCCGATCCTTGTCCCACGGCGGATCCCACACCACATCGACTTTGGCGTCGGTGACGCCCGGCACCGCCTTGGCCTTCTGCGCGACCTCGACCGGCAGAGACTGCGCTGCAGGACACCCGGGCGCCGTCAGCGTCATGCGGATGCCTGCGACTCCGGTGGCGTCGACCACGACGTCGTACACGAGGCCGAGCTCCCAGATGTTGACCGGTATCTCCGGGTCGTACACGGTCTGAATCGCTTCGACGATCTTCGCACGGAGCGATTCCATCATCGAGGCGTCCGGCTGAATGCCGGCGGTGTCGGTGCCGGATGCCGGCGGCTCGGGAACTTCGGGCGGAACCATGGGCAGAGGCTTCATTCCGTACTCGTCAGCTGTTCTCTCTCCAGCGCCGCTTTCAGCGTGTGCCATGCCAGGCTCGCACACTTCACGCGAACGGGAAACTCGCGCACTCCCGCCAGCACCGAGAGCTTGCCGAGATCCTCGACGTCCTGTCCCGGCGGCGTCGTCACCATCCGGTGAAAGCGCTCGAAGAGGCGCCGGACCTCCTCGACGTTGCGCCCCTTGATCGAATCGGTCATCAGCGACGCGGAGGCTTTCGAGATGGCGCATCCCGAGCCCTCAAACCTTACGTCTCCGATCACCCCGTCGTCCACTCTCAAAAACAGGCTCAGCCGATCGCCGCAGAGCGGGTTGTACCCTTCCGCGCGATGGCTGGCGCCGTCGAGCGTCCCGAAATTCCTCGGCCGGCGATTGTGGTCGAGGATCACTTCCTGATACAGGTCGGTCAGCTCGGACATCGGGTTCTCAGCCGAACAGCTCGCGCACGCGGCCGAGCGCATCGACGAGTGCGTCGATGTCCGCGGTCGTGTTGTACATCGCCAGCGACGCCCGCGCGGTGGCCGGCACGCCAAACCGCTCCATGACCGGCTGCGCGCAGTGGTGGCCGGTCCGGATTGCCACTCCCTGGCGATCGACGACGGTGCCGATGTCGTGGGGGTGGACGCCCTCCATCACGAACGACAGGATGCTCGCCTTGCGCCGGGCGGTGCCGATCAGGCGAACGCCATCGATTGATTCGAGGGCGCGGGTGCCGTAATCGAGCAGATCGTGCTCGTGCCTGGAAATCTCCTCGAGTCCGACCGCGGTGATGTAATCGAGCGCCGCGCCGAGACCGATGGCGCCGCCGACATCGGGCGTCCCCGCCTCGAACTTGTGCGGCGGCTCGTTCCAGGTCGACTTTTCGAACGTGACGGAGCTGATCATGTCGCCGCCACCGAGAAACGGCTCCATCTCCGCGTAGGCCGACTCCTTCACATACAGGAAGCCGATTCCCATCGGGCCGTACAGCTTGTGGCCGGTCGCCGCATAGAAATCGCAGCCGATGTCCTGAACGTCGACCGGCATGTGATACGCCGCCTGCGATCCGTCAAGCAGGACGCGGATGCCGCGCGCGTGCGCCAGCTTCACGATGTCGTGCACGGGGTTGACCGTCCCGAGCGCGTTCGACATGTGGCTGACGGCGACGAGCTTCGTGCGCTCGTTCAGCAGCGCCTCGAACGCGTCGAGGATCAGCTCGCCGCGATCGTCGATCGGCGCCACCCGAATCCTGGCGCCGCGCCGGCCCGCGAGCAGCTGCCACGGCACGATGTTCGAGTGATGCTCCATCGCGGAGATCACCACTTCGTCGCCCTCGCGAACCGCCGGATTGCCAAACGCGTGCGCCACCAGGTTGATGCTCTCGGTGGCGTTGCGGGTGAAGACGATCTCCCGCGTGCTCCCGGCGCCGACGAACCGGCGCACCTTCTCGCGCGCGGCCTCGTAGGCATCGGTCGCCTTCTCGCTCAGCTCGTGCACGCCACGGTGAACGTTGGCGTTGATCTCGGAATAGTAGCCGGCCAGCGCGTCGATGACGGCCTGCGGCTTCTGCGTCGTGGCGGCGTTATCGAGATAGACCAGCGGCCGGCCGCGCACCTGCCGTCCGAGGATCGGGAAGTCGGCTCGAATACGGCCGGCATCGAACCCGCGCGACTCCCGCACGGCGACAGCGCCTGGCTCGCCGAAGCGCGGGGCGACGGGCCTGGCTCGCCGAAGCGCGGAGCGCGCAGGCGGGTCATGCCGCATCGACCTCCGCGAGATCGCGCGCGAGCTGCGCATACAGCTCGGACTCGAGCGCCGCCTTCAGCGGCTCGATCTTCACCCGGTCGAGGATGTCGCCCGCGAACGCGTGGATCAGGAGATCGCGCGCCTCGAAGAACGTCAGGCCGCGGGCCTGCAGGTAGAACAGCGCATCCTCGTCGATCTGCCCGATCGCCGCGCCATGCGTGCACTTCACGTCGTCGGCGAAGATCTCGAGCTGCGGCTTCGTGTTGATCGACGCGTTGTCGGTCAGCAGCAGCGCGCGGTTGGTCTGCTTGGCGTCGGTCTTCTGCGCGTCGGGCCGCACGATGATCTTGCCGTTGAAGACCGCCTTGGCGCGGCCGCCGAGAATGCCCTTGTAGATCTCGTGGCTCGGGCAGTGGGGCTTGGCGTGGTCGATCGTCGTGTGGTTGTCGACGAGCCGCTCGCCGTCGGCCAGATACAGGCCGTTCAGCGTGCATTCCGCACCCTCGCCGTCGAGCAGCGCGAACGCGTCGCTGCGGGCGAGCTTTCCACCGAGCGCGAACGAATGCGACGAGAAGGTCGCGCTCCGCGCCGCGTGCATGTGCATGCTGGCGATGTGGAATGCGTCGATGCTCTCCTCCTGGACCTTGTAGTGATCGAGGATGGCGTTCTCGCCGACGAATACTTCGGTCACCGCGTTCGAGAAATACGTCTGGCCGTCGACGCCGACGTAGGTTTCGACGATGCTCGCCTGGCTCCTGTCGCCGGCGACGATCAGCACGCGCGGATGCGACATGACCGCCTCGTGCGCCGTCGTCACGAACATGATCTGCAGCGGCCCGTCCAGCTGCGCGCCGTCGGGGATGTGGACGAACGCGCCGTCCTGCAGGAACGCGGTATTCAGCGCCGAGAACGCCCGCGTGTTGAACTCCGCGAGCTGTCCGAGGTAGCGAGCGACGATGTCCGCCTGGTCGATGATGGCGGCCGCCAGCGATCCGAAATGCATCCCCGCCGGAAGCCCGGTGAGGCGCGAGAGGTCAGGCGCAAAGCGTCCGTTCACGAACACGACGCGATGCGGCGCGCTGGCGTAGAGGAACGCCGACAGCTCGTCGGCGGTCATGCTGCCCGGCGGCGCCGGACGGAAGTCGCGCGACGAAATCGGCGCAACGCTCGTGAATCGCCACTCCTCTTCGCGAGTGGTCGGGAAGCCGAGCAGGGAGAATCGGGACGCGCCGCGCTCGCGGAGGTCCTGCAGCCAGCGGGGCCCGCCCTGCGGCCTCTCCTCCAGAGCGGCCAGCCACGGTTGAAGCTTGTCGATCACTTGCGTCATGTCCGTCCTGCCTACGCGCCGACCGGCTGCGCGCCGGTCTCGATCCAGCCATAGCCCTTGCGCTCCAGCTCGAGCGCCAGCTCCTTGCCGCCGGACTTGACGATCCGGCCGCTGCTCAGCACGTGCACGAAGTCGGGCACGATGTAGTCGAGCAGGCGCTGGTAGTGGGTGACGACGATGATCGCGCGCTCGGGCGACCGCATCGCGTTCACGCCCTTGGCCACAATCTTCAACGCGTCGATGTCGAGGCCGGAATCGGTCTCGTCGAGGATCGCGAGCTTCGGCTCGAGCAGCGCCATCTGGAAGATCTCGTTGCGCTTCTTCTCGCCTCCCGAGAAGCCCTCGTTCACGGCGCGGCTCAGCATGCTCTGGTCGATCTCGAGCAGCTTCGCCTTTTCCTTGATGAGCGCCATGAACTCCATCGCGTCGAGCTCCGGCTCGCCGTGGTGCTTCCGCTTCGCGTTGATCGCCGCCTTCAGAAAGTAGGCGTTGTTGACGCCGGCGATCTCGACCGGATACTGGAAGGCCATGAACACGCCCTCGCGGGCGCGCTCGTCCGGATCCATCTCGAGCAGGTCACGCCCTTCGAACAGCACCTCGCCGGCGGTCACCTCGGTACTGCGGATGGCCCGAGAGGATTCGTGCGAGCGTGCTCTTGCCGGAGCCATTCGGCCCCATGATGGCGTGCACCTGTCCGGCGCCGACATGCAGGTCGATGCCTTTCAGGATCAGATTGTTCTCGGCTTTTACCTGAAGATTCTTGATATCAAGCATGATGCTTATCCGACCGATCCTTCGAGACTGACGCTCAGCAGCTTCTGCGCTTCCACCGCGAACTCCATCGGCAGCTCGCGGAACACTTCCTTGCAGAAGCCGCTGACGATCATGTTGACCGCGTCCTCGGTCGCCAGCCCTCTCTGCCGGCAGTAGAAGATCTGGTCATCACCGATCTTCGAGATCGAGGCCTCGTGTTCGACCTTCGCCGTGGTGTTCTTGATTTCGAGGTACGGGAACGTGTGCGCGCCGCACTTGTCGCCGATCAGCAGCGAGTCGCACTGCGAGTAGTTGCGCGCGTTCTTCGCGTTCTTGCCGACCTTCACGAGCCCGCGATAGGTGTTCTGGCCCCGGCCCGCCGAGATGCCCTTCGACACGATCGTGCTGCGCGTGTTCTTGCCAAGATGAATCATCTTGGTGCCGGTGTCCGCCTGCTGCCAGTTGTTGGTCGTGGCCACCGAGTAGAACTCGCCAATCGAGTTGTCGCCCTGCAGGATGCAGCCCGGGTACTTCCAGGTGATCGCCGAACCAGTCTCGACCTGCGTCCAGGTGATCTTCGAGCCGCGTCCGGCGCAGAGGCCGCGCTTGGTCACGAAGTTGTAGATGCCGCCCTTGCCGTCCTTGTCGCCGGGATACCAGTTCTGAATCGTCGAGTACTTGATCGTGGCGTCATCGAGCGCCACGAGCTCGACGACCGCCGCGTGCAGCTGGTTCTCGTCGCGCATCGGCGCGGTGCAGCCCTCGAGATAGCTGACGTAGGCGCCTTCCTCGGCGATGATCAGCGTCCGCTCGAACTGACCGGTGTCCTTCGCGTTGATGCGGAAGTAGGTGGACAGCTCCATCGGGCAGCGCACGCCTTTCGGCACGTAGACGAACGAACCGTCGCTGAACACCGCGGAGTTGAGCGTCGCGAAGAAGTTGTCGGTGTAGGGGACCACCGAGCCGAGATACTTCTTCACCAGGTCCGGGTGCTCGCGAACCGCCTCGGAGAACGACATGAAGATCACGCCGGCTTCCTTCAGCTTTTCGCGGAACGTCGTCGCCACCGAGACGCTGTCGAACACCGCGTCCACCGCCACGCCGGAGAGCATCTTCTGCTCGTCAATCGGGATGCCCAGCTTGTCGAACGTGCGCTTCACCTCGGGATCGACCTCGTCCAGGCTGTTCAGCACCTTCTTCTTCTTCGGCGCCGAGTAGTAGACGATGTCCTGGTAGTTGATCGGGTCGTACTTGACGTTCTGCCAGGTCGGCTCCTTCATCGTGAGCCACAGGCGATACGCCTTCAGACGCCACTCGAGCAGCCACTCCGGCTCGCCCTTCTTCTGCGAGATCAGGCGGACGACGTCCTCGTTGAGGCCCTTGGGGATGGTGTCGCTCTCGACGTCCGTGTAGAAGCCGTACTTGTACTCGCGCGTGGCGAGCTGTTCGATGGTTTCGGTTGAAGTAGACATTTCAGTTAAACGCTAAAACTCGTGCCGCAGCCACAGGTGCTTTTGGCATGGGGGTTCGAGAACGTGAACCCTTTGCTGACGAGGCTCGTGTCGTAATCGAGCGTCGTGCCGTCGAGGAACCGGTAGCTTTTCGGATCGACGAACACCTTCGACCCTTCGGGGCCGTCGAACACGTGGTCGCCCTGCCTGGGTTCGGCTTCCCACGCGAACGTATAGCTCAGCCCGGAACAGCCGCCGGCCTTGATGCCGATCCGCAGGCCCCCCTGCGGGAGGCCGTTTTTCGCGGTCATCTTGTTGATGAGCTTTCCGGCGTTCTCAGTGATTTGAAGCATGGATTTCCTGGGGTAAGGCCCAGAAATACGACCAGAACAGTCCTATATTAGTATTTCGGGAGGCTGGGATCAACCTGATCAATCCAGGCCAGAATCCCGCCCTTCAGATTGCGCGCGTTGGCAAACCCCCGCTCGCGAAGCAGTTTCGTCGCCTTCGCGCTGCGTGCGCCCGACTTGCAGTGGAGAACGATCTCGGTGTTCGGGTCGAGCTCAGGCGCTTGCGCGGGCAGATCCCCAAGAGGAATGAGGATCGCACCGGGGATCCTGCAGATCTGATTCTCGAAGGGCTCGCGGACGTCGATGACTGTGGGCGCCGCCCCGCGATCGATTCGCGATTTGAGCTCCGTGACCGTCATCTCGTCGCTGGCAGGGGCCGGCGCACAGAACCCATCGTAGGTGCGCAGCGTCCGGATCGTCGGATTCTTCCCGCAGACGGGACAGTCGGGATCCTTCGGCAGCCTGTACCTCCCGGAATCGCATCCGCAGCGCGTCGTAGATCAGAAAACGTCCGATGAGCGGCTCGCCAATCCCCAGAAGCAGTTTGATCGTCTCCGTCGCTTGAATCGTGCCGATGATCCCCGGCAAGACTCCCAGCACGCCACCTTCGGCGCAGCTCGGAATCAGGCCGGGCGGCGGCGGTTCGGGATGAAGACAGCGATAGCACGGCCCGTCTTTCGCCGCGAACACGGACGCCTGTCCCTCGAACCGGAAGATGCTGCCATAGGCGTTCGGCCGTCCGGCCATCACGCAGGCGTCGTTGACGAGATACCTGGTGGGGAAATTGTCGGTGCCGTCCAGCACGACGTCGTACGCTTTCACGAGATCGAGCGCATTCTCTTCGGCGAACGAAGTCTCGTGCGCTTCGAGGCGGACGTTGGGATTGATGTCGTGCAGACGATCGCGCGCGGAGGCAAGCTTCGGCCGTCCGATGTCCTTCGTCCCGTGAAGAATCTGGCGCTGAAGGTTCGACGCATCGACCGCGTCGAAATCGACCAGCCCGATCGTCCCGACGCCGGCGGCGGCCAGGTAGAGCGATGCGGGCGAGCCCAGACCGCCCGCGCCGATGCACAGCACGCGCGCGGCCTTCAACCGCTGCTGCCCTTCCGCCCCGATTTCGGGCAGCGTGATGTGCCGGCTGTAGCGCAGCACCTCTTCGCGCGTCAGCGTGTCAGCCATCTCTCGATCATATTTTATTGGCTCTTCGATGAGCCTTCGCCTAAACTTCGTACCATCGTGGAATCGACCCTGGTGCTGATCCTGACGGCTCTGGGCATCGCCGCCGCGGCTGTCTGGTTCGGCCTGCGCGAGCGTTCCGATCGGGAAGCCGCTCTCGTCAAGGCCGCACGGCTCGAAGCCCAGCTCGAGGCGGAGCGTCGATCGTTCGGCGAAAAACTCCTTCTTCTCCAAGACGCGGAATCGAAGCTGAGAGATGCGTTCGCCGCGCTGTCGTCGGATGCGCTGCGGCAGAACAACCAATCCTTTCTCCAGCTCGCGCGCGCGTCGCTCAGCGAGTTCCAGCAGCGCGCGAAGACGGATCTCGAGGGCCGTCAGAAATCGATCGAAGAGCTCGTGCAGCCGCTGAAGGAATCGTTGACGCGCGTCGACGGGACGCTTCAGGAAGTCGAGAAGAACCGGGTCGGCACGCAATCCACGCTGGCCGAACAGCTCCGGGCGCTGCAGGTGAGCCACCAGTCTTTGCAGACCGAGACGGGCCGGCTGGTTCAGGCGCTTCGCTCGCCCAACGTCCGCGGCCAATGGGGCGAGCTGCAGCTCCGCCGCGTCGTCGAGGCCGCGGGCATGCTGGAATACTGCGACTTCGACATCAAGGAGTCGGTCTCCGCCGACGGTCAACGCCTGACGCCTGACCTCATCGTCCGCCTTCCGGGCGGCAAGAACGTCGTCGTCGACGCCAAGGTCCCGTCAGCCGCGTATCTCGACGCGATGGAGACGGAGCAGGAGTCCGTGCGCGACAGCAAGCTGAAGGATCACGCCCGTCAGGTTCGCGAGCACATCGGCCGCCTCGGCAACAAGAACTACTGGCAGCACTTCCAGCCCGCGCCCGACCTCGTCATCATGTTCGTTCCCGGCGAGACGCTCCTCAGCGTGGCGCTGCAGCGCGACCCGTCGCTTCTCGAGTTCAGCCTTGGAAGGAACGTCATGCTCGCCAGCCCGCTGACGCTGATGGCGATGCTGCGCGCGGTGGCGTACGGCTGGCAGCAGGAAAAAGTGGCGCGCAACGCCCAGGAGATCAGCGACCTCGGGCGGCAGCTCTACGATCGCATCCGCGTGATGGCCGAGCACTTCGAAGAGGTCGCGCGGGGACTGATGCGCGCCGTCGAGGGCTACAACAAGGCGGTCGGATCGCTCGAAAGCCGCGTGCTCGTCACCGCGCGGCGCCTGAAGGACAAGGGAATCACCGCGCCGGAAGAACTACCGGAGCTGGATACGATCGACCACACCGCGCGTGTGCTCGGGGCCGCCGAGCTGGTCGGCTTGTTCGACGACGAGCCGGTCGACGGCGTAGTGGTGAAGGAGTAAGCGCCAATCAGCGCAGCGCCGCCGTCAGCGTGACCGTGGCTCTTATCTCGAGTTCTCCCGGAGCAACCGGCGTCGTCTGCTGCTGGGCCATCTCGGCGCGCATCGCCATCACCGGGCGCGGCGGCGGCATCACTGCAGCACCCTGTTCCTCGATCCTGACGATCCCGGCGACCTTCATGTCGGCGCCCGCGGCAAGCGCCTCGGCACGGCCGCGCGCGTCGGCGACCGCCATGCGCAGCGCCTCACGCTCGACCGCCTTGCGGTCCTTCAGATCGAACCGCACCCCGCTGACCATCGTCGCACCCGATCCGACCGCCAGATCGATGATCTCGCCGAGCTTCGGCAGCGCGTCGACACGCACGTCCAGCGAGTTCCGGGCGACGTATCCGCGCAGCGTCTGACGGCCGTTGTTGTAGTCGTACTCCGGCTGCAGGTCGTAGGCCGCGGTCTGGATCGCGTCCTCGGAAATCCCGGCGCCCTTCAGCTTCTGCAGCACCGACGACATCGCGGCGGCGTTCAGCTTCTGCGCCTCCTGCGGCGTCTTCGCCCGCGATTCCGCGGTCACCGTCACCCACGCCCGATCCGGCGCGCGCTTGACGACGCCTTCGCCGGTCGCGACCACGACGGGAGTCGAAGGCGAGGGCGGCGGCTGGGTGCTCTGCGGCGCGAGCGCGGTGAGGCCGAGAACGAATGCCAGTGCTGTTGTCACGTCAGGCTCTCCTGGTTGCGATCATATCCATTAAACTGCGGCCATGAAGTTCGAAACCTTCGAGATGGAGAGGATGCAGTCGACCTGGGAGAACCGGGTTGCCTGGAACGTGTCCGAAAGCGGCGTTCATCCGCTGCGTGTCGAAGAGGTGGCGGACACCGACGCGGACCGTGCTGCGCTGCTGGGACTCCACCTCGGGTACTCGCAGACCAACGGCACGCCCGAGCTTCGCGCGGCGATCGCCGCGATGTATCCGGGCGCCACGCCCGAGAACATCGAGGTCACCAACGGCGGCTCCGAGGCCAATTGCATCGCGATGATGCACTTGATCGAGCCCGGCGATCGCGTAGTCGTGATGACGCCGAACTATCTGCAGATGCGCGGGCTGGCGCGCGGGCTCGGCGCGATCGTCGAGCACTGGCCGCTCATCGAGGACGCCGATGCGCCGGCTCCGCGCTGGCGGCCTGACCTCGACCGGCTCGCGCGCCTGACCGCGTCGGGCGCGCGCGTGATAGTGATCTGCAATCCGAACAACCCCACCGGCGCGCGGCTGACCGCCGACGAGCTCGAGACCATCTGCAACATCGCGTCGCGCGCGGGCGCGTGGATCGTGTCGGACGAGATCTATCGCGGCGCCGAGATCGACAACATGGAGACGCCGACGATCTGGGGACGCTACGACCGCGTGCTCGTGACCAGCAGTTTGTCAAAGGCGTACGGGCTCCCTGGTCTTCGGATTGGATGGGTGGTCGGGCCGCCCGCGACGGTGGACTCGCTGTGGGGCGTTCACGACTACACCACCATCGGCCCGGCGGCCGCCAGCGACATGCTCGCGAGGATCACGCTCAGGCAGCCGCGGCGGGCGCGCGTCATCGCGCGGACCCGCGGCATCATCCGCACGAACTATCCGATCGTCAGGAAATGGATCGACCGGCGGGCGCCGTTCCTCTCGCACATCCCGCCGCAGGCCGGCGCGATCGTCTACGTGAAGTACCGGCATCCGATCAACTCGACCGACCTGATCACGCGCCTTCGTGACGAGAAGAGCGTGCTCGTCGTTCCCGGCGATCACTTCGAAATGGATGGCTACCTGCGCATCGGCTTCGGCTCGGATCCGACGCACCTCGAAGGGAGCCTCGAGCGCATCGCCGAGGTGCTCGACTCGATCCAGGAAACCACGGCGGATGCGCGCTGACCTCGCACTCGTGGGGTTCGGCAATGTCGGACAGGCGTTCGCGCGCCTGATCGAAGAGCGCCGATCCAGGCTTGCCACCGACCACGATCTCGACTGCCGCGTCGTCGCCATCGCGACGCGAACGCGCGGCTGCGCGTACTCGGCGGATGGGCTCGACGCCATCGCGGCGGCCGGGCGGGTCGAAGCGGGCGGCCAGGTTCCGACCGCGACTCAACGCGCCGACAGCCCGCATGATGCACTGGAGTGCATCGAGCGCCTCGCCTCGTCGACCGCTCCGCTTCGCGTGCTCGTCGAGACGACAACGCTCTCCATCGAACAGGGCCGCCCCGCCATCGATCACGTCGAGGCGGCGCTTCGCGCAGGCTGTCATGCCGTGACCGCGAACAAAGGACCGGCCGCCTTCGCGTGGCGGCGGCTGCAGTCGCTCGCGGACGACGCCGGGTTGTCGTTCCTGTTCGAGGGGGCCGTGATGGACGGCGTTCCCGTCTTCAATCTGATCCGGGAAACCATGCCCGCGGTGAGCGTCCTCGGGTTTCGCGGCGTGATCAACAGCACCACCAACGAGATTCTGACCGCGCTCGAGGATGGCGAGGAGTTCGCGCCGGCGCTGGCGCGCATGCAGGCGGCCGGCATCGCGGAAGCGGATCCGTCGCTGGACGTGGAAGGATGGGATGCTGCGGCCAAAGCTGCGGCGCTCGCCAACGTGCTGCTCGATGCCAACACCACGCCTCACGATGTGGATCGAACCGGAATCGATGCGATGTCAGGGGTTGCGGCGCGCGCGGCGCTCAGCCGGGGGAAACGGCTGCGGCTCGTCGCATCGGCACGGCGCGGCGAGCGGCCGGTCGTGAGGCCCACGGAATTGCCGTCAACCGACCTGCTGGCCGGACTGCGGGGCACCGAAAACGCGATCGTCTTCGAGACGGATGTTCTCGGCGACGTGGCGATCTGTCAGCTGAGCGGAGGCCTGACGCTGACCGCGTACGCGCTGCTCAGCGATCTCGTTACTGTTCTCCGCAGGCATCGAGCGCGTTCCGCAGCGCCTGCTCGTCGTAGCCTTTGACGAATCGCGGGCCGATCGCGGTGAGCGGAACAGTCCTGTATCCGAGCTGCACGAGCTCGGTATACGCGTCATGATCCTCTTCGACGTTCTTGTCCGTGAACGGGAGCCCCTCGCGTGAAAGAAACTCTTTCACCTGTTCACAGGACCGTCAGGAAGAGCCGGAATAGACGGTAATGACCGGAGGCACGGTCGAAATTGTATGACTGATCGCGAGCCTGTAAAGGCGAAACCGCCGCTCGACGGCCTTCTCGTCGTCGACCTCACACGCGTGCTGTCGGGGCCCTACTGCACCATGCTCCTGGCGGACATGGGCGCTCGCGTGATCAAGATCGAGCAGCCTGGAAAAGGGGACGACACCCGCGCCTGGGGTCCGCCGTTTCAGGGCGGCGAGAGCGCGTATTTCCTCAGCATCAACCGGAACAAGGAAAGCCTCGCGCTCGATATCAAGCAACCGCGGGGACGCGAATTTCTCGAGCGGCTGCTCGGGCGCGCCGACGTGCTCGTCGAGAACTTCAGGCCGGGAACGATGGAGCGGCTCGGCCTCGGCCACGCGGCGATCGCGCCGCGTTTCCCGCGGCTCGTCTACTGCTCGATTTCCGGGTTCGGCCAGTCGGGACCGCGCCGGGAACAGCCAGGCTACGACGCGGTGATGCAGGCGGAGGGCGGGCTGATGAGCATCACGGGCGAGGCGGACGGCCCTCCCTACCGGCTCGGCGTGGCCATCTCGGACATCGTCACGGGCATGTTCGCGGCGCAGGGGATCACGCTCGCGCTGCTCGCGCGCGAGCGGACGGGACAGGGTCAGCTCGTGGACATCTCGATGCTGGATGCGACCGCCGCGCTGCTGACGTATCAGGCCGCGATCTACTTCGCGACCGGCAAGCCGCCGGTGCGGATGGGCAACCGGCACCCGACGATCGTCCCTTATGAAACCTTCGAGGGAACCGGACGGAGCGTTCGTCCTCGCGGTGGGCAACGACGAGCAGTGGCGGCGATTCTGCACGACGGCCGGCATCGACGCGCTGGCGAACGATGCGCGGTTTGCCACCAATCGCGACCGCGTGGCGCACTACGCGGAGCTGAAGCCGGTGCTGCGAGTCGCATCTGCGGACGCGGCCGCGCGACGAATGGATCCGCGTGCTGACCGCCGCGGGGATTCCGTGCGGATCGGTGCGCGACATCGGCGAAGTGCTCGGCGATCCGCAAGTCGCCGCGCGAGACATGATCCAGACCGTCGATCATCAGACGCTCGGATCGATCAATGTGCTGGGGACGCCGCTCAAGCTGTCGGAAACGCCGGGCGCCGTGCGTCAGGCGCCGCCGACGCTTGGGCAGCACACGGACGCGATTCTGCGAGAGTTCGGGGGGTAGGGGCCTTCCGCCTAAAGGCGGAGAACTTCCGCCTGAAGGCAGAGAACTTCCGCCTAAAGGCGGAAGCTACAGGACGGCGCTCGGTACGAGAAGGGGAAAACTTCCGCCTAAAGGCGGAAGCTACGAGACGGCGCTCTGGTACGGGAAGGCCCTGTGGCTTCCGCCTTTAGGCGGAAGTTCTACCTCTCCACGAACGGACCGATCTCCGCCAGGACCGCGTCGAGCAGCAGGTCGTCGGTCAGCGTCTCGATGGCGGCCGGCCCGGACGCCACGACGCGCTCCGTGTCAACCTGGCGCCGGCCGCGGCCGCGGCTGGTTCGCACGAGAACCGCGGCAGGATCCTGTGACGTATCGAGGCTCATCTCGATGAAGTCTGACGAGGCTTCCGAGGACAGCCGAACGGAGCCGGCCGGCGTGGCCACTTTGTAGCGGAAGCCTTCCGCCGTCAGCGCCGCGCCGAGGGTCTGGAATATGGGGACTGCATGCGCCTCGAGAAACCGATCGTAGGCGCGCACGGAGAGGTCGGTGCGTTCGCGCCGGGCAGAGACGTCCCGGCGCGCCTGGTCGATGGCGGCGCGCAGCCGGCGCCGCACTTCCGAAACTTCCATGGTTTTTTCTACGCCAGCCGCTCCGCGAAGGACGTATCGACGCCATCGCGCGCGAGACACTTGAGCAGCGCCGTCCGATCGGGCGCTCTCCGATATGCCTCGGCGCTATGCACCGTCCCCCCACGCACCAGCGCGGCAAGCGAATCGTTCATCGGCACCATGCCAACTGACGTCCGCCCGCCTCGAGCGCCGACGCGACCTCGGCCGACTTGCCGTCGCGAATCGACTGCGCCACGGCCGGCGAGTTGAGAAGCAACTCACGCGCCGTGACCCGTCCTCCCGAGGCCTTCCTGAGCAGTACCTGTGAGACGACCGCGCGAAGCGTTCGCGAGAGTGTAGCGCGGATGCCGCCGCGCTGGCCGGCCGGGAACATTTCGGTCAAGGCGTCGAGCGCCGCCGCCGACGAGGGCGCGGTAATCGAAGCGAAGACGAGGCGGCCCGATTCCGCCGCTTCGAGCGCCGCCTGGATGCTCTCGGTCGAATGCAGATCCTCGATCACGAGAACGTCCGGATCCTCGTTGAGCGCCGCCAGCGCCGCCGCTCCCGCGGCCGCCGGATTGTCGCTGACCTCGCGCTGGCTGATGAACGAGCGCCGGCTCTCGTGGACGAATCCAATCTCCGTCTCGATCGTGATCACATGATCGCTGCGCGTGCGGTTGACCAGATCGACGAACGAGTTCATCAGCGTCGACTTGCCGCTGCCGCGGGCGCCGGTGACGATGATCAGGCCATCCGCCTGCGCCGCCAGATCCCTGAGCTCCGGCGACAGGTTGAGATGATCGGCGGAGATCGACTTCGCGGAGATCATCCGGAAGATCATTCCGGGCCCGCGATGATCGCGGAACGTGACGCAGCGCACGCGGCCGACCTCCGGCACCTCGGAGATCCACTCGAGCGGCGCGTCCCCCTCAGGCTTGCGCGGCGCGAGAGCGGCGATCAGACGCTCGATGTCGCTCGCGGACAGCACGGGCTCGGCGTCGAGCGCGCTGATTTCGCCGTCGACGCGAATCAACGGGCGCGACTGCGCGACGACGTAGACGGTGGACGCGGCGCGTTCCGCGGCGACGCGAAGCATTTGCAGCAGCGCCTGATCGTCCACGCGGCCGCCGGCCGCCGGCTTCTCGGGCCTGGCCGCCGATCGGCCGATAGGCACCACGACGCCAGCAGGATGGACGGGCTCGGCATGTTCTGATCTCGGCTTCGACATTGCTGCTGAGTGTTCCACAGGAATCTCCCCGGTTGACGGTTGCTCGATCGTAGCCCTCGCTGCGACTTCCTCCACGGCCGGACTCGCATGGAACGGCGCCAGCATCGGCGGCGTTTCCTGCATCACAGGCTCGTCGACTTCGACGGTCATGCCTTCGTAGACGACGAACATCGGTTCCGGCATGTACTCTGGTTCCGGCACGGGCTCTGGTTCCGGTACTGGCTCTGCTTCCAGCTCGGGCTCTGGTTCCAGCGCCGCCTCCGGCTCCGGAGTGGGCGCGACCTCCGCTTCCGCTGGTGCAGCCGCCTCGCTCAATTCCGGCGACCATGACGACGACGGAATCTCGTCGAGTTCTGTGCCGAGATCGAGATCGCCGGCGTCCGAATCGGGCTCGGCGACGATCGACATCTCCGCGTCGCGCTCGCGCTCCGCCTCGCCGTCATCGAGGATCACCCAGTCCGGCGGTTCCTCTCCGGGGGCACGATCTTCCAATCCTTCGGTGAGCAGCGTTCCCGCGGTGGCCGCCAGCATCGCGTCCACGTCGGCATCGGTCGGCGCGTCCTGCGGCTCCGGATCGACGACTTCGAGCGCGTGTTCCTCGGTGGGCTCCTGGGTGTCGACGGGAATGCGGATGTGTTCGACGCGCTCCGGCTCCTGCGAGCCAACCTCGTCGAGAACCGGAACCCGTTCTTCGATCGTTGTTTCCTCGATCGTCGGGTCCGAGATTGACGACTCGACGAGGGTGTGAACTTCGAGTTCCTCGACCTCGTCGACATCATCGGCGTGCGGCGATTCCTGCAAGCCGACAGCAGCACCGGCATCGACCGGCGACGAGGTGCCTGCTTCGGCAACGGCGGCCGGCGCCTCGGCGGCGGCAGGCTGCGCTTCGAGCGGGCGCTGGATGACGACCGGATGCCGGCGCAGCTCGAGCCAGATGTCGTCGCCGCCGCGGGCCGCCACGATCGAGAAACGATCGGCGATGCCCGGAGGCGGCGCGATCTCGTGCTCGATGGCACCAAGATCGTCGAGCGCCTGGCGCTGATCCGGCGGGATGATCTGTCCCACCATGCTGAGGACCGCCTCGCATGTCAGCACGCGTGACGAGAGCTCGACCTGCCCCCACGCGAGCGGTCCGCGGTACGCGTTCATGGACGACGAGGTCGTCACGACGTACGGTTTTTCGCCGACGTGCATGACGAGCGCGTCACCCTCGAGACGAACGATGGCGTCGAGCAGCGATTCGAGCAGGGTCACGAGTTGACGACCTTTTCGGCCGGATCCTGTTGTGTCTTTAGATCTTCAGCTGTTGCGCGGCGTCGTCGAGCCTGCGTCGTAGATACGGACCAGCTCGATCAGTTTGTAGCCGCGCGTTTGATACGGCGGTATTACTCGTTCCGTACGCAGATACTGAATCATGCCGTCGTCTGCGTAATCGGGTGCGCCGATGCCGGGGAGGCTTTCGAGAACGGACGAGAGTGCCGCGATATTCATCTGCGCCCGGCGCGTGGACGCGAATGCGACGAACACCTCGTTGCTGATGAAACTGAACGATCCTTCGGATCGTGTTGCCGGTGCGTCTTCCACTTTCAGCGCCCCGATGCCTGACTGCGTTTTCAGTGCATCGATGAGCAATTGCGTGAACGCGCCGTCGCCGGACCAGCCAGTGGCGTCCAGCTCCATCTACAAAATAGTAACAGAACGTCGGCGCCGGCTCGCGGGAAAAAACAGATCTCGTATCACTTTCGTGCGACGTGAATCGCCATCAACCCGCCAAGCACCCGCTGCCAGTCGCAGCTCGAAAACCCGTTCTCCCGCGCGAGCCCGCAAACGCGGTCCGCTCCGGGATATCGGCGAATCGATTCGGGAATATAGCGATAGGTGTCGGGATCGCGGTGCAGCGCCAGGCCCAGTAGCGACCCCACCACCGACAAATAGCAGAGGTATACGGCTCGCACCGCGCGGTTCGACGGGCGATTGAAATCGAGCGACAGGAAGAGGCCCCCCGGACGCAGCGTTCGACTGATCTCGCGAAGCGCCGGCTCGATTGCGGGCACGTTGCGGATCCCATAGCCGCTGGTGATCAGATCGAACTGCCGGTCCTCGAACGGCAGCGCCATCATGTCGCCGACGATGAAACGTGCCGCCGCCGCGGGCGTTCGTTTTCCTGAGGCGATCTGCACCATCCGGTGCGTCACGTCGAGGCCGACCGCGCGGGCGCCGTGTCGCGCGAGGTCGAAGGTGATGTCGCCGGTCCCGCACGCAAGGTCGAGCGCGCGCATTCCCGGCCGGATCCCTGCCAGGGCAATGAGGCGATCCTTCCAGCGCCGATCGCGCCCGAAGGAAAGCAGGACGGTGATCAGATCGTAGCGGTCCGCAATCGTCGCGAAGAGCCTGCGCACGTAGGTGCGCTTGCGTTCCGCCGTCTCGAAGGCGTCGCGCAGGCGGACATCGTCGGGCATCGAGAGCGGATGATAATGTACGAAGGATGCTCGCCTCACAGACCGTCGAGAACTACCTGAAGGCGATCTATGTCGCGCAGGCCTCGAGCGACGATCCGGCGCGCCTCGTGCCGATGGGCCAACTGGCGAGCGCGCTCGGAGTCGTCCCGGGGACGGCGACGACGATGGTCAAGACGCTCGCGGACTCGGGGCTCGTGAGGTACGAGCCATACATGGGTGTACGGCTCACCGCTGCCGGCGAGAAGCTGGCGGCCATGGTGCTGCGCCGCCATCGTCTGATCGAGCAGTTCCTCGTGCAGGTGCTCGGGATGAACTGGAGCGAGGTCCACGAGGAAGCCGAGCGTCTCGAACACGCGGTTTCCGAGCGCCTGATCGACCTGATCGACGACATGCTGGGACGGCCGGCCGTCGATCCCCACGGCGACCCCATCCCCGGCCCCGAGGGCACCCTGAACCGGCGCGCCTACCCGGACCTGATGACCTCCCCGGTCAACACGCCCCTGGTCGTGACCCGCGTCACCGATCAGGAGGCCGATTTCCTTCGCTTCATCGAACAGCGTAACCTCAAGCCAGGCCAGAAGATAACCATCGAGTCCCGCGATCCTGCGTCCGACTCCGTCAGCATCCGGAGCGAGTCCGGCCAGCGCACCACCATTGGCGCGAGGGCCGCCTCGAAAGTGCTCGTAACAACCGATAAAGGGGAGTAGGAGCTTCCGGCTAAAGCCGGAAGCCACAGTGCAGTTGAGGTAGCGTCCGCCTTCAGGCGGAAGGACCCCCTTTTTGACATTCCGCACCGCCCGGCCTATAATTTTGATTAGTCAAAATTCTGATTTAGGAGACCCTTGATGAGTCCGTTCATGGTCGTGCTCGGCGCTCTGGCGGTCCTGCTGGCCGCGGGGCTGTTGGTACGGCTGCTCGATCGGCGTGAGAAGAGGCAGCAGCGGGCCAGGACCGAGGACGCCCTCAAACATTTGTTCGATCAGGAGTACCGCGGACGCAAGGGATCCTTCACGTCACTCGGCGGTGTGCTGCGGCTGGACGACCGCCGCTTGATGCAACTCCTCGCACGGATGCAGCAGCAGCGGCTCGTGGTCGCCTCGGGTCAGGAATTCCAGCTCACGACGGAGGGGGAACGGGTGGCGCGGCAGGTCGTCCGCGCCCACCGGCTGCTCGAGCGGTATTTCGCGGACGAGGCGCGGCTGCCGCTGCGCGACGTTCACGCCGCTGCCGAACGCCGCGAGCATGCGCTGACTCCCGATCAGGTCGAAGCGTTGTCAGCATCGCTGGGACACCCGCGGCGCGATCCCCATGGCGATCCGATTCCGGGACGAGATGGCGCGATCCCATCAGCGGACGATACGCCTGTGACGGCCTGGCCGTCCGATCGTTTCGGACGGATCACGCATCTCGAGGACGAGCCACCGCTGGCGTTCGCACAGATTCTCGCGGAAGGCCTGCGCATCGGCCAGGTCGTGCGCATCCTCGAGAGCACCCCGGAACGCATCGTCCTGACCGATGGCGAGAGCGAATTCCGGCTGGCCCCGGCGGTAGCTGCCAACGTCTTTCTCGCACCCGCTGCGGCGCCGTCCGTCACCGGCCTGATCCCGCTGAGTGAATTGCGTGACGGCGAACAGGGCGAGATCGTCGCGCTCGATCCGTCGTGCCAGGGTTTCAGCCGCCGCCGGCTGATGGACATGGGCTTTACGCCGGGCGCACGCCTCGAGCCCGCGATCAAGACGTTCTCCGGCGATCCGCGCGGCTACCGCGTGCGCGGCACGCTGGTCGCCCTGCGCCACGATCAGGCGCGGCAGGTGCTCGTCAAGCCGGCGCAGCCACACGACACCAGGATGGAGCACGCGCGATGACGACGCACAACTGCGAGGCCTGTCCGGCCCACTCGCATCTGGCGCAAATGGGATTCAAGGTCGACAGCTTCGATCGCGTGGTGGCGCTCGCGGGCAATCCGAACACCGGCAAGTCGACGCTGTTCAACGCGCTGACCGGCTTGAAGCAGCACACGGGCAACTGGCCGGGCAAGACGGTCACGCGCGCCGAGGGCGGGTTTCAGTTCAACAGCGTCCGCTACAAGCTCGTCGATCTTCCGGGCACCTACTCGCTGCTGTCGGCGTCGGCCGACGAGGAAGTCGCGCGCGATTTCCTGCTCTTCGGCACGCCGGATTGCACGATTGTCGTCGCCGACGGCACGGCGCTCGAACGCAACCTGAATCTGGTGCTGCAGGTGCTCGAGATCACCGGCAAGGTCGTCGTCGCAATCAATTTGATGGACGAGGCGCGCCGCAAGGGCATCGACGTCGACGTGCGCAGCTTGTCGCGCGACCTCGGCGTTCCCGCCGTGCCAGTGGTCGCCCGCACGGGCGAGGGGATGAATGCGCTGCTCTCGTCGGTGGAAGGTGTCATCTCGGGGGAGATCCAGACGAAGCCGCGGCGGCTGGAGGGAACGACGGAGTTCAACGCGGCAATCGCGGAGCTGGTGCCGCTGATCGAGGCGGCCGCGCCAGGCGTTCCGAATGCGCGCTGGATTGCCATCCGGCTGCTCGACGGCGACGGCCGGGTCGAGCGTTCGCTTCGGACCGGCGAGCTCGCCGAACTGGTGGCGCGGCAGCAGCAGCCCGACGATCGGTTCTCGCGCAAGATTGCGCTACAGGGGGCACAGTGAGCAGCGATAGCAACGCCTTGCCGCTTCCGGTCATCCGGCGGGCGGCGCCGGGCACCGCGCGGAAGACGACCGATGCCGAATCGGTGATCGAGCGCGCGGAGGAGCTGCGCCGCGGGCTCACGAACAACTTCCGCGACGAGGCGGTCAGCTCGATCTACGCCGAAGCGGAGCGGATCTCGCAACGCTCGGTCCACCGCGGAGAGCACAGCGCCAAGCTCGATTGGGATCAGCGCATCGATCGGATCGTGACGTCACCGGTGTTCGGCCTGCCGCTGATGCTCCTGATCCTGGCGGTCGTGTTCTGGCTGACGGTCGCCGGCGCGAACGTGCCGTCCGCAATGCTCGCGAGCGGGTTCTTCTGGTTCGAGGAGCGCGCGGCGGCGCTGTTCGATGCGGCGGGCGCGCCGTGGTGGGTCACCGGGTTCATCTGGCACGGCGTCTATCGCGGGCTGGCGTGGGTGGTCAGCGTGATGCTCCCGCCGATGGCGATCTTCTTCCCGCTCTTCACGATCCTGGAAGATCTCGGCTATCTGCCGCGCGTGGCGTTCAACCTCGACTTCCTGTTCAAGCGCGCCGGCGCGCACGGCAAGCAGGCGCTGACGATGGCGATGGGCTTCGGCTGCAACGCGGCGGGCGTCATCGCGACACGGGTGATCGACTCGCCGCGCGAGCGGCTGGTCGCGATCCTCACCAACAACTTCGTCCCGTGCAACGGGCGGTTCCCGACGCTCATCATGCTGGCGACGATTTTCGTCGCGGCGGCATTCCCGCCGGTGATCGCGTCGCTCGCCGCGGCCGGCGCCGTCGTCGCGATCGTCGTTCTCGGCGTGGTGTTCACGCTGTTGATGTCCTGGCTGCTCTCGAAGACGGTGCTGAAGGGCGAGGCGTCGACGTTCACGCTGGAACTGCCTCCTTACCGGCGCCCGGGCATCGCCCGCATTTTCTACACGTCGCTGATCGACCGCACGCTGTTCGTGCTGTGGCGCGCGATGCTGACCGCGGCGCCTGCCGGCGCGGTGATCTGGCTGCTCGGCAACATTTACGTCGGCGGAACCAGCCTGGCGACGCACTCCGCGAACTTCCTGGGGCCGCTCGGCCACGCCATCGGACTCGACGGCGTGATCCTGCTCGCCTACGTGATCGCCATCCCGGCCAACGAGATCGTCGTGCCCACGATGCTGATGGTCTACGCCGGAGGCGCGATGATGAGCGACATGGAATCGATGAGCGAGTTGCGCACGCTGCTCGTCGATCAGAACGGCTGGACGCTGCTGACCGCGATCAACCTGATGCTGTTCTCGCTGCTGCACAACCCGTGCGCGACGACGATACTCACGATCTACAAGGAAACGCTCAGCGCCCGCTGGACCGCGCTCAGCGCGCTGATGCCGCTCGCCGTCGCCTTCCTCGTCACGTTCCTGACGGCGACGATTGCCCGGCTGCTTGGCTGGGTGTAATCCTGTTCAGCCGGAGAGTCCGCATCGGAGCTTCGGCTAGCCGGAAGCTACGGTCAGCCGCGATACGCGGTGGGATCCGCGATCCCGGCGTCCCTGAACCCTTCGATGCGCTCGCGGCACTTGCTGCACCGCCCGCAGTGCTTCCCGCCTGACGGCTGCATGCAGGACAGCGTCAGCTCCATCGGCACGCCAAGTTCGGCGCCAAGCTTGATGACGTCCGCCTTGTGCATCTTCGACAGCGGCGCCTCGATCGCGATCGGCGACGCCAGGCCGGTGGACAGCGCCGCCGCCATCGCGCGGAAAAAGGCGTCGGTCGCATCGGGAAACGGGTTGCACGCCAGCGGACCGATCAGCACAGTCGACAGGCCGGTCCGGGCCATGTACACCGACGCTTTGGCGAGCAGCACGATGTTGCGCCCCTCGATGTAGACGTCCTCGTCGGGCGTGTCGTAGGCGGGCGCCGTGCCGCGGATCGCCCAGTGTGTCTCCGGATAGACGTCCCGCATCTCGGCGTGCAGCGTGACCGGCGGTTTCACGTTCGCGAAAGGCGGGGTCGCCAGGAGCTTCGCCACCATGGCCTTCTCCTCGGATTCCCACGCCAGGCCGACGCTCACGTAGATCGGCTGGACAACCTTGGGGCCGCGGGCGCCCCGGAGCCGCGGGCGTGCCGCGCGGCGTCCGCGAGGAGCACCGCGCTGTCGAGTCCGCCGGAAAACAGAACGGCCGTTCCTTGACCCATAGAAAAGCGTTCCACTACGATCGGCTATTTGGAGCCGCGACGATGTATCTGGTAACCAAGCGCATCGAATTCTGCTACGGACACCGCCTGCTCGACTACGACGGCGTCTGCAAGCATCCGCACGGACACAATGCGGTCGCCGAGATCGATGTTCGCACCGATCAGCTCGATCGCCGCAACATGGTGGCAGATTTTTCTGACATCAAACGGCTGGTCAAAGGCTGGATCGACCGCGAGCTGGATCACAAGATGATCCTGCGGCACGACGATCCGCTGGTGGCGCCGCTCAAGCAGCTTGGCGAGCCGATGTACCTGCTCGAGAGCAATCCGACGGTCGAGCGGATAGCGAAGCTGATCTTCGATCAGTCGAACGAGCTGGGGTTCGAGGTTATCGCGGTGCGGGTATGGGAGACGCCGAGCTCATTTGCGGAGTACAGCGCATGACACGTGCGACGGTGCGACGTGCTACTTGTCACGTGCTACGTGCTACGTGCTACATGCTTCGGAGACGGATTGAGCCGTCGCCGGTTCTGATCCGCAGGTTCTTGCCGCCGTCGCCGAGCCGGCCGCGCAGCGTGCGGCGGGCTTCGTGCCTTTCCTCGGAGTCCTTGTCGGCCTCGACGCCCTGATCGAGCCCGTCGATCTGAAGCTCATTGCGGATCGACCCGTCGCCGGTGTGGGCGTCGACCTGCGCGCTGAATCCGTTCGGCAGGTAAACGATGATGCCGCCATCGCCGGTGGTGATTTCCCAGTCCTCCGCCATGCGGCTTTCGGGTTCCGCGCGATACGTGATCGAACCGTCGCCGGTATGGATCTTCACGCGGGTGTTGCGCCCGGTGACGGTCACGCCGCCGTCGCCGGTTTCTATGTCGAGGCGCCCGTCGGCGTGGTTGACGGTCACCGAGCCATCGCCGGTATTGATCAGCAGATCACCCCCGACCTCCGAGGCGCGGATGCTGCCGTCGCCGGTCCGAAGCTCGACGCGGCCGTTGACCCGTTCGATGCTGATCGAGCCGTCGCCGCTGCTGGCGACGATGTTCGCGTGCCGCGGGACCGAGACGATCAGCTTCGCGCTGGCGGTGCGATTCATGCCGACGCCGCTGAAGCTCTCCGCGCGCGGCCGCTTGACCTCGAGCTCGATCCGCGCGCCGTTCTGCGACGTCCGGACATCCAGCGCATCCACCGCCTCGCGCGTCGGGCCGCGCTTCTCGATCTCGACGAGCACTTCTGTTTTGTCCCAGGATTGGATTTCGATCGAACCGTCGAAAGTGGTGAGGTGGAGCTCCGGAGTGCCGGCAACCGTGAACCGCTTCTCTTCCCGCACGATCTCGGCTTGCGTGTCGACGCTGACGACGCAGCCGGCGGCCAGGGCGCCGAGGAGAGCAAGACCGACACCCAGAGAAGCACATTTCATACCGGGATAGACGGGCGCCGCGGGGGCGGTGTTCCCAGAAAGGTGCCAGGTGCCAAGGTGCCGGGTGCCGGGTGCTTAGCGCCTACGTGCTTTCGTGGACGAGCCGGCCGGCGATGCAGGTGTGCGTGACCCTCAAATCAGGGCCGAGAACGGCGAGATCGGCAAGTCCCCCCGGCATGATCGCGCCAAATCCTTGAAGATTCAGCGCCCGGGCGGGGGTGGTCGAGCACATCAGCGCGGCCTCGACGATTCCGACGCCGGCGGTCCGCACCAGCATCCGGAACGCCTGATCCATCGTCAGCACGCTTCCCGCAATCGTTCCGTCGTCGAGGTACGCGACCTCGCCGACGGTGATCGGTGCGTCCGCCGAGCAGCGCCTTGGAGCCGCGCGGACGGCCGGACCCCGCGGTGCCGTCGGTGATCGCCATCACCTTCGCCGCGCCTTTCGCGGCAAGCGCGACGCGGATCACGGCGGGATGGACGTGCACGCCGTCGCAGACGATCTCGGCCGCGACGTCGTCGCTCGAGAGCACCGCGCCGGCCAGCCCGGGCGCGCGGTGGGCCAGCGGGGTCATGCGGTTGAAGAGATGCGTGGCGTGCCTGGCCCCGGCCTCGATGCCGGCAAGCGCCTCCTCGTATGTCGCGCCCGAGTGCCCGAGCGATACACGATGGCCGTGCGCCACCAGCGTTCCGATCAGATCGATCGCACCGTCGAGCTCTGGCGCGAGCGTGACGATTCCAACTTCGCCGCGCGCCGCCGCGATCTCGGCAAGGATCTCGTCCCCGGTGAAGTCGCCCTCCGTCGATCGCTCGGCGGGTACCCGCAGGCACTCGAGCGGCTGCGCGCCTTTGAAATCGGGATTGATGAAGTTGCTCTCGAGATGAGCCGGAAGCACTCGCGCGGCCGCCTGGTCGGGACGTTCGCGCGCGGCGCGGATCCCGGCGAGCATTTGCCGCAGCACCGCCGGCGTGCAGGCGATGGAGGTGGGACAGAACGCGGTCACGCCGAACTTCGGAAGCTGCCGCGCGATCTGGCGCACGACGTCACCGCCGTCGAGCGCGTCCTTGCCGTCGACGCCGTGCACGTGGACGTCGATGAATCCCGGAACCACGTAATGGCCCGGCAGCCGCAAGTGTGCCGCGTTCGGCGCCGGCGGGAGCGTCCGCGGCGTCACCTCGACGATCCGGTCGCCGTCGATGACGACGGTCCCGCGGCTGACGATGCAATCGGGGAGAACGATCTCGACTTCTGAGAACTGAATCATGCCGCAGCTATTCGCCGTCCGGCTGCACGTGCCGCAGCACCTTGCGTCCCTCGAGCGGCAGCGCCGGCGCGCCGTCGGCGCGGAACAGCTCCGCGTCCGCCTGCTTCAGCAGCCGGCGGAGCCATCTTTCGTCCGGCGCGGTTAACACGATCACGCCCGCGCCTTCGGCCGGAGGAAAGCGGCGATCGTCGATGTAGTCGCGATCCAGCGTCACGAGCGTCCGGCCAAGCTGGCGCGCCAGCCGGTAGTGATGCAGGTCGGAGCGCCCGCCGCAGATCGTCGTGCTCGAGCACGAACAGCACGTCCCACTGCAGCGACGTGCGCATGTAGTCGACGACGCCGGACGGCAGGTTGGCGTCGGCGTAGATGCGCGGCGAGGACGCTACGCGCGCGGCGTGCGGGCCGAGTTCGGAAGACAGGGTCCCCATCGACTCATCGATGACGATCGATCTCGGCGGGCTCCTCGGCCACCGACGGCGGATGCGATTTCGCTTCCTTCGCCTGGCGCAGCAGATCGGCGACGAGCCTGTCGCGCTGCTGAATGAGGGCGCGCCGTCCGCGGCGGCCGCGCGGCGAGCCAACCGCGTACTCGCAGAAGAGCGGAAAGGCGATCGTCGAATCGCAGTAGGCGACGACCGTGTCGGGCAGCCCGCCGGGGTTCACTTTCCCCCAGCTGACCGCTTCCGCCGGCGTCGCGCCCGAAAGGCCTCCCCAGACCACCTGATCGGTCGTGATCTGGATGAAGTAGTCGTTGCCGCCCTTCGGGATGCCGTACACCTCCCACAGCGTCGGCTGTCCCTGCAGATAGAAATTCTTCGGCGACCCGCCGCCAAGGATCACGCATCCGTTCTGCTTGCCGCCGAGGATGATGGCGCAGACCTCGTTGACGTCCTTGTTCGGGTCGATCATCAGCGTGCTGCCGTTGATCAGCTCGTGATACGCGATGTTCATGCCGATCGAGCTGTCGCCCGGAGACGAGGTGTAGATCGGGACGCCGGCGAGCGCCGCCTGCGCGACCACCGAGTACTGCTCGCAGCCCGGATTCTTCTGCAGCAGATCCTGTCCCAGCCGGTAGTGAAACTCGGAGGTCGCGATCGGGCCTTCGAGCTTCGATCGCACGAGGAAGTCGCGGATGTAGGCGTCGGTTTCGAGCAGCACCGTCGCCGGGAACAGCACGTCGTAGATGCGGATGATCCCCTGCTCGTAGAGCTCGACGTCGTCGAGGAACGGGGAGCCGCGGTGGAGCGTGAAGTTCAGCGCGTAGTGCAGGTCGTGATAGAGGTTCGCGCCGGTGCTGATTATGAAGTCGACGAGGCCGCGCTCCATCAGCTCGATCACGCAGCCGCCGAGGCCGGCGGGCGTCAGGGCACCGGCGACGGTCAGGCCGATCGTCGTGTCGTTGGCCGGGTCGAGCATCTTTTCCGTGAAGATGTGGCAGGCCTCCGACAGCCGGCCGGCGTTGAAGGCCTGGAACCCGTTGTCAATGAGGTGACGCACGTCGGCGCTGCCGCGCGGCCGGTAATACGTGATGGGCTTGCCTGAGAGGTAGCCTTTCGGGTTATGGCCCGGCGCGCCGGGCGCTCGGTGGGGCATTCGGGTAGCTTAGCACCAGTCACGCTGTTGAAATGGGCCCGAACGGCCGAAAAACCTTGACAGCGGGAGGGTTCCGCGCGAACGTACCTTCGCCCCCCGAAAAATTCCAGGTGACCTAAGTGGAGAACGTCACGGCCCAGGGCCGACGCGCCGAGGCGTCGGACGTCGAATCACGCTTTCAATCCCTCGTCCAATCGCCCCTGCGGGCGGCGCTGGTCAGGTTTCTGGCCGCGCGGCCCGGCGAAGCGTTCGACGTCGAATCGCTGATGCAGACGTTCGGGCGCATGCGCCTCGACGTCGACAACTGCATCCGCGAGCTGGTGGGGTTCGGCATCGCCCAGCGCGCCGCCGGGGGCGGCACGCCGAAATACGCGTTCGTTCCGCCCGAACAGGACGCGATCCGCGATCTGCTCGACCAGTTCCTCGAACGCCGGGCGACCGTCAGCCACGAGGATCTGTCGCCCGCCGTTCAGCGATTCCGGGAAATGATCGGCCGCGACGAGAAGATGCTCGTCGTGTTCGAGTGGATCCGCACCGCCGCCAAGTCGGACATCTCGGTGCTGATCCTTGGTCCGACCGGCTCCGGCAAGGAAGTCGTGGCGCGGATGATTCACGAGCTGAGCCGCCGCGGCACGAACAAGTTCCAGGCGGTGAACTGCGCCGCGCTGCCCGACACGCTCTTCGAATCGGAAATCTTCGGCTATGAAAAGGGGGCGTTCACCGGGGCGCACGATCGAAAGCCGGGCCGCCTCGAGCTGGCCAACAACGGCACGCTGTTCCTGGACGAAATCGGCGACCTCTCGATCGTCGCGCAGGCCAAGCTGCTGCGCGTGCTCGAAGAACGGCGGTTCGAACGGCTCGGCGGCAACACGTCGATCGAGGTCAACTTCCGGCTGATCTCCGCCACCAACCGTCCGCTCGATCAGTTCGTGCGCGATTCGCGCTTTCGAGAGGATCTCTACTACCGCGTCAACGCGTTCTCGATTCGGCTGCCGTCGCTCCGCGAGCGCGCCAGCGACATTCCGGTGCTCGCGCAGCGCTTCCTCGCGCGCTACTGCGCGGCGAACGGTCTCCAGACCGATGGCAAGTCGTTCGCCAAGGAAGCTGTCGACTCGCTGATGCAGTACCACTGGCCCGGCAACATCCGCGAGCTGGAAAGCACCGTCTCGCGGGCGGCGCTGTCGTCGCCCGGCCGGGTGATACGGCCAGGCGACATCGAGTTCCTTCACGTCAGCGAGGCGCCGGTCGACGCCTCGCGCGAGCGCATGCCGTCGCTGGCGGAGGCCGAACGCGCCCACATCGTGCGGGTGCTCGACAGCGTCAACTGGAACAAGAAGCAGGCCGCCTCCGTTCTGGAAATCAGCCGCGGCACGCTGTACCGGAAGATCGTGGAGTACGGACTGGAGGGAGACACCCGCACGGCCCGCTCGCGGCCCCGCCGTCCGGGGACCGCGCAGGCTGACTTTGACAGGGCTTCATCTTCCTGACAGCTAACAATTTAGGTCAGGTTCGTGCGAAGCCGTTCCGAAAAGGAACACATTAGTCGCTACAATACCTCGCGCGGGGTCCGGGTTCTCAACGGTCCAATTACGGTAACCGCCAACGGAAGATACAGTTACGTAACTTCTGCGGGCAGAGGGCTGACGCGGCAGATTGCTTGCAGGTCGCCCCAAGTTTCCATATCGTACGGCTTTCTATTTCTCCATGGCCCGACGTGTCCTCGTACCGGTGGTCGTCATTGCCATGCTGGCAGCGCAGGCGCTCGCCGCAGAGCAGCCGTGCGACGACAGGTTCGATGCCGCGCTCAAGGCGCGCGCGCACGCGGCCGCCGGAGTCTCTCAGGTCATCCTTCGCCTGTCGGGCGCTGACGATCTCTCTGCGCAGATTCGTGCACTCGGCGGATCGCCGGTCCGCAGCATCAGCTCGCTCGGCCTCCTCGTCGCGGCCATCCCCGATTCCGCACTGCACCAACTGTCAAGACTACCCGGCGTCGAATCGATCAGCCTCGATCGCAGGGTGCAAGGCGTCATCGACGCGACCTCGACGACGATCGGCGCACAGTGGGTCCGCCAGCAGCTCGGGTTCGACGGCAAGGGCGTCGGCATCGCGCTGATCGACTCAGGGGTCACCGCCTCGCACGACGATCTCGATCCCGAGCGGGTCGTTCACTTCGCCGATTTCGTGAACTTCCGCACCAGTCAGTACGACGACTACGGCCACGGGACGCATGTCGCCGGCATCATCGCCGGCAACGGCCGCGACTCGGGGGGCACGCGCGTCGGCGTTGCGCCTGGCTCCAGCCTGATCGTGCTCAAGGCGCTCGACGGCGCGGGCTTCGGCTACAGCAGCAACGTGATCGCGGCGCTCGAGTACGCCATCGCCAACCGCGAGAAGTTCAACATTCGCGTCATCAACCTGTCGGTCGCGGCGGGCGTCTTCGAGTCCTTCAACAGGGATCCGCTCACGCTGGCCGCCAGACGCGCGGTCGACGCCGGCATCGTGGTCGTCGCGGCGGCAGGAAATCTCGGGCGCAACAATCTCGGGAAGACGCAATACGGCGGGATCTCCGCGCCGGGGAACGCGCCGTGGGTCCTGACGATCGGCGCGAGCAATGGCAAGGGCACGGCGGATCGGTCGGACGATGAGATCGCCGCATTCAGCTCGCGGGGACCCTCGGCTATCGACCGCAGCGCCAAGCCCGACCTGGTGGCCCCCGGCGTCGGCATCGAGTCGATCACCGAGCCCTCGAGCGTGCTGTTCGCGGCGCATCCCACCGCGCGCCTGTGGGGCAGCGCTCGAACGATCAGCCAGCCGTACCTGAGCCTGAGCGGCACGAGCATGGCCTCCCCGGTCGTCGCCGGGACGGTCGCGCTGATGCTCCAGGCGAATCCGGCGCTGACGCCGAACGCGGTGAAGGCGATCCTCCAGTTCACCGCCGAGCAGCGCGACGAGTACGACCATCGCACGCAGGGCGCCGGATTCCTGAACGCGCGCGGAGCCGTGGAGCTCGCGCGTCAGTTCAAGGAGGGCTTCGATCCGCGCCGGGTTTCGCCGGAAAGGGTCGGCGATCCGGTGCGCTGGTCGCGGCAGATCATCTGGGGCAATCGCCGTTTGGCCGGCGGCGCGATCGCGCCCGCCGCCAACGCGTGGCAGCGCGGCGTCACGTGGGGCGCGTCGGTGACGGCTTCGGGAGACGCGGTGGTGTGGAGCGACGGCCCGGGCAGGAATTCGACGCCGCAGCTCGAGCTGCTCGAAGCGGGCGCCGACGATCCGTCGGCGTTCGACGACGCCTGGATTACCGCGAACGCTGAATACGCCGACCAGGATCTCGTGCTGGCGGGCAGCTTCTTCGAGACCCCGGATTCTGCCGCCATCGCCAACCTGTCTGGTATCGAATTGCCGGCGATCAAGACCGGCCTGCCGGGGAATCTGCCCGGCGCGATCGAGTCACGGAAACGTTCTGCAGGCTCCCCCCGCGAACGGAGGTTCCGTTGAGGGAGCTGCCAGTTCTGGCACGACTCTTCGTCGGTACAGTCATTGGCTTCGGTGCGGTACTCTTGCGGTCTTCCTTCCCTACCAGACCGTCTCGAAGCCGAGCCTGTGGCTGTTTCTGCTCCTGCTCGGCTTCTCCTCGCTGACTTCGATCTTCAAGGTCAACCTGCCGCTGGCGCGCAGCGGGTCGACGCTGTCGGTTTCCTACGCGGTGGACTTCGCCTCGCTGCTGCTGCTCGGGCCGCATGAGACGATGATCGTCGCGGCCGCCAGCGCCTACAGCCAGTGCACGTTCCGCATCAAGGAACGCAACCCGCTGCACCGGACCATGTTCAGCATGGCGTGCCTGGTGATCACCGTCCAGGCCGCCGGCGCCGCCTACGTGATGCTCGGCGGGACGCCGGGGAATCTCGAGTTCAGCTCGCTGCTGAAGCCGCTCGTCGCGGCGGCCACGACCTACTTCATCGTCAACACGCTGACGATCGCGACGGCGATCGCGCTGTCGACCGGACAGTCGATCGTCAAGGTCTGGAACGAGAACTTCCTGTGGAGCGCGCCGAGCTATTTCGTCGGCGCGGGCGCGGCGGCGATCGCGTCGTGGATGGTGGTCGGACTGTCCGCGCAGTGGCTGGCGCTGCTCGCGGCGGCGCCGCTCTATCTCACTTACCGCACCTACAAGGTCTACCTCGGACGCATCGAGGACGAGCAGCGGCACGTGCGCGAGATGGCCGATCTGCACCTGGCGACGATCGAAGCGCTGGCGCTCGCGATCGACGCGAAGGATCAGACGTCGCAGTCGCACATCCGCCGCGTGCAGCTCTACGCGGCGTCGGTGGCAAAGGCGCTCGGCATGTCCGACAACGACGTGCAGGGGGTCAAGACCGCCGCGCTGCTGCACGACATCGGCAAGCTCGCCGTGCCCGAGCACATCCTCTCGAAGCCGGGCCCGCTCACGCCGGAAGAGTTCCTGAAGATCCGCGCCCATCCGAAGGTCGGCGCCGACATCGTCAGCTCGGTCCCGTTCCCGTATCCCGTGGCGCCGCTGATCCTCAGCCACCACGAGCGCTGGGACGGGAAGGGGTATCCCACGGGTCTCAAGGGTGAAGAGATTCCGCTCGGCGCGCGGATCCTGTCGGTGGTCGACTACTTCGACGCGCTGATGGCGGACCGTCCGTACCACAAGGCGATGAGCTCAGAAGCCGCGGTCGGCCTGCTGCACCAGGAGGCGGGCAAGGGACTCGATCCGACGGTCGTGACGAAGTTCATCGCGCTGCTGCCGACGCTGCAGCTGGAGGCGGCGCGGCTCGAGCAGCTGACCGCGCCGAAGTCCGCCGCCGAGCCCGACGGCCAGGCGGTCGGCCAGCCGGCGACGGGCCTCGCGCCCGAGCCGTCGAAGAAGAACGTGTTCGACGACATCGCGCTGGCGCACCGCGAGATCTACGCGCTCTACGAAATCGCGCAGGCGATGGGCACGAGCCTCGGCGTCGCCGACACGATGGCGCTGATCGCGTCGAAGCTGAGCAACCTGGTGCCGTTCTCGTGCGCGGCGCTGTTCCTGTACGACGAGGACCACGAGACGCTGCGATGCAGGTTCGCCAGCGGCACCGACGCGGAGCTGATTCAGCAGATCGTCGTGCGCAACGGCGAGGGACTCACCGGATGGGTGGCGCGCAACCGCCGGCCGCTCGTCAACGCCCGGCCCAGCGCCGACTTCGAGGCGGCAGGGCTGGACGAAGGGTCGACGCTCCAGTCCGCGCTGGTCTGCCCGCTCCTGTTCGACGACAAGTTCATCGGCGCGCTCGCCGTCTACCACGTCGAGGCGAACTTCTATCGGGACGACCACCGGCGGCTCCTCGATCGCGTCTCGGAGCAGGCGGCGGCGGTCATCAAGAACTCGATGCTCTTCGAGCAGACGCGCGACGACTCGCTGACCGATCCGCTCACCGGCCTGCCGAACACGCGCTTCCTGTTCATGCACCTGACCCGCGAGCTGGCGCGCGCGGAGCGCCTGCAGTCGCAGGTGTCGCTGATGGTGATGGACCTCGACGACTTCAAGGACATCAACGACAACCACGGCCATCACGTCGGCGACCGGGCGCTGTGCGAGGTGGCCCGGGTGCTGCGCGCCGCGATCCGTCCGTACGACATCTGCGTCCGCTACGCGGGCGACGAGTTCATCATCGTGCTCTCGGGATGCGATGCCGAGGAAGCCGAACGCAAGCGTCAGGAGCTGCAGAGAGGCATCGACGAAGTGCACTTCGAGCCGCGGCCCGGACGCCCGCTGCGCCTCGGCCTGAGCATCGGCACCGCCATCTTCCCGCAGGATGGCGAAACCTACGAGAGCCTTCTCGCGACAGCCGACAGCCGGATGTACCAGGACAAGGCCCAGCGCAAGTCGCGGGTCGCGGCCACGAACGCCCGGGTATAGTTAGGGCGTGAGCCGTCCGCGTGAGCTGATCCTTCCCATCACGAGCGTCCGCCGTGCCACGCCGTCGACCAGGTACGTCCGTCTCGCACTGAACGGCACGAAGTTCGCCTTCCAGGCCGGGCAGGCGGCGATGATCGGACTCGCGGAAAGCGATCAGCGGGTTCCGTATTCGATCGCCAGCGCTCCCGCAGAGGCGCGCGAACAGGACGCGATCGACTTCCTCATCAAGATCGAACCGTCCGGCCGTTGGGGCCACAAGTTCGACCGGCTCGCGCGCGGCCAGAAGGTCGCGCTCAATGGGCCGATGGGCTCCTTCGTGCTCGGACCAGGCGCGCTCCGCCAGCCGCTGCTGTTCATCGCGGGCGGCACCGGCATCGCTCCGGTCCGGGCGATGATTCACGACGCGCTGCGCCACAGACATCGCCGCATCAACCTGATCTACAGCGCGCGCACGAGCGACGGGTTCGCCTACGCGTCCGAGCTGCGCGGGCTGGCAAGGCAGTCGCTGATCGGCATGCGGCTGCACTGCACCCGGGAAGCGCCGAAGCGATGGCTCGGCGAGCGCGGACGGATCACACCGGCGCATATCGCGCCGCTCGTGGAGGACCGCTCGACGCTCTGCTATGTTTGTGGTCCAGCGGCGATGGTAGAGGACATGCCGCTGATGTTGCGGCGCGCGGGCGTGCCGGGCCGCAACATCACGCTCGAGCAATGGGGCTCGTGAGCCGCGTCAGGAAGTAGTTATCTGCAACGTGCTCTTGACGTCGACGACCCCGGGGGTTTTCCTGGCAATGCCGATCGCCTTGTCCCGCTCCGCCGCCGACTTCACGCCGCCGGACAACGTCACCACACCCTTGAACGTGTCGACGTCGATGCGAAGACCGCCGGTAGCCGGATCGTTGAGCAGCGCCGTCTTCACCCGAGCGGTAATCGTCGCGTCGTCCACCGTCTCGCCCACCGTCTTGCCGCACGCTGTGAGCAGCAGCGGCGCCACCAGCGCGAGCACGAGCAGCATTGTGGTCGAAAAATTCAATCTCCTCATTTCGTCTGCCTCCCGCAGTGCGCAGCTCGCGCACTCGCGGCACAAAATGGGTGCAAGCTACATGCCCGTGGCGTGATAGCCCCCATCCACCATCAGCACTTCGGCAGTCACGGCGCGGCCGGCGGGACTCAACAGGAACAACGCGGCGTCCGCCACCTCTGCCGTCTCGACTGTCCGCCGCAGCGGCGCACGGTCGCGGTAGTGCTGCAGGATCGACGTGAAGCCTGAGATCCCCGAGGCCGCGAGCGTTTTGATCGGACCGGACGAAATCGCGTTCACGCGGATCCCGCGGGGGCCGAGATCGGCGGCGAGATAGCGCACTGTGGATTCGAGCGCCGCCTTGGCGACGCCCATCACGTTGTAGTTCTGGAACACGCGCTCGCTGCCGAGGTAGGTGAGCGTGAGGATGCTGCCGCCGCCGCGCTTCTCCATCAGCGGCGCCGCGCCGCGCGAGAGTGCAATCAGCGAATACGCGCTGATGTCGAGGGAGAGGCGAAACCCTTCGCGCGTGGTCTGCACGAACGGCGCGGCCAGCTCCTCGCGCGGCGCGAAAGCGGCGCCGTGCACGAGGAAGTCGAGACCGCCGAAGTCCCGCTCGATGCCGCTGAACACCGCCGCGATCTGCGCATCGTCGGTGACGTCGCACGGCATGATCAGCGGATCGGTCAGCGATGCGGCGAGCTCGCGGACGTTCTCCTCGAGCCGCTCGCCCTGATACGTGACGGCCAGCCGCGCACCGGCGCCGGCCGCCGCCTGCGCGATCGCCCACGCGATCGATCGTTTGTTGGCGACGCCGACGATGAGGCCGGTCTTTCCTGCAAGATCAGTCATCTGGATACCTACCGCCTGGGAGGCAAGAGCCTCTTCGGGAATTTCGCAACCACCGTGTAGAGCGGATCGACGACGTTGGCGATGCGCGAATGGCCGCCCTGTGACACCACCTGATACGCCTCGAGCTTCTCGAAACCGTACTCGCTGACGAGCCATTCAATCAACTCGACCTGAGCGATGCGGAAAGCGTCCACCAGCGGCCGCGCGCTCCCCGCCACCATGATGTCGTCGGCATCCTCCATGCGCGGCCACCTGATGCGCCGTCCCTTGATCAGATCGAACTGCAGCGTGACGTCCATCGTCGTTTCGAGGCCCGAGCCGCAGATCTCGCCGTCCCCCTGCAGGGCGTGTCCGTCGCCGAAGTAGAACAGCGCGCCGTCGTGGAAGATCGGGAGATATACCGTTGTGCCTTCGCGCGCATCGGACGCGTCCATGTTGCCGCCGAAGTTGCCGGGCCACAGGCCGCCGAAGGCCTCTTCGCCCTGCGGCGCGACCGCCATCCGGCCGAGCATCGGCTTGAGCGGCATCTCGATCGTCTTCGAGGCGGAATTGGGAAGGTCGAGGATGCCGACGTTGCGCGCGCGATCGAGCCGCCAGACGAAGCGGCGCGCGGGGAGCGGATCGTTGATCATGCGGGTGCGCGAGTCGCCGGCGACGGCGCTGATCCCTGTGGGGTTGACCGCCGACACCGCGGTGTCGCGATTCGGCCGCACTTTGATGATCCGCACGACGAGCGTGTCGTCGGGCGTCGCCCCCTCGATGAAGAACGGACCCACCTCGCCGGGCCAGGGGCCGCCAGACTTGTCGTAATAGTCGCCGGGCTTCGAGAACGTACGCGAGTCCACCGTCGTGCCTGGCTTGATCCGCAGCACCGGATCGCGGACCGCGAACGTCTGCACGCCCTGCGTCGGTTCGTAGGTGATGCGATTGCCTTGCGAGGCCGCTGACTGTCCCAGCAGCGCGACAGGAATCAGGCCGGCGAGTGCGACGACGAGCAGCAGCATAGCCCCTCCACGGGAGACACGCGTTTCCCGTGAATTCTATTCTGCTGTTCTGATGAGTGCCTAGCGATCGATTGGCGGGAGGGCGCGCGCGTTATCGAGAGCGTTTTTTTCCGCTGTGACGCGGCTGCTGCGATCGGAAGCCGCCGCCCCCGGCCGTTCGTCCGCCGGGACCACCGGGACCGCGGCCGTTGCCGCGCGGGCCGCCGAAGCGGTGCCCGCCCGGGCCACGGACGACGTTTCCACCACGATTGCCGCGGGCCTCGCGATAGTTGCCGTTGCCGGTGCGGTTTCCGGAGTGCCGCACGGTGAACTCGGGCGCCTGACGGACATCCTTCTGACCTTCGGGACGCGGAAGCGTCGCGCGAATGAGCGGCCTGTGCACCGGACCTTCTTCGGCGGCCGGCTGTTCTTCGCGCTCTTCGACGGCTGAATCCGGCTCCCCTGCCGCGGCCTCGTCTGCCGCGTGCTCGTCGTGCGCCGCGGTCATCGGTTCGTCGGCAGCGGGCGCTTCCGGCGCCGCCTCGGGATCGATCAGATTGGGCATCGGCTCGTCCGTCATGCCGGCCAGCACTTCGTTGTACAGAGCGGCGGGAGTGTCCTTCTTGCGCTTGCGCGGCGCCTTGCCACCCTTGTAGGCGTGTTCGGCGTCGCACGTGGTACAGCGGGTCTGCTTGACGTCTTCTTCGATCATCGCGACGACGGCGTGGTTCGTCACGCGCCGCTCGCGCGGACAGTAGTCGTCCAATATGTCTCCGAGACGCAGCCGGCGCTGCTCCATTCACTTCCCCCGGTTTATGGTCCGATTAGATTGGTTGGAAAGACGTCTGACGCAGGTTGGATGAGTTTAGCAAACCCCATCCGGGCAGCGCAACCGTCCTCCCCTAAAGCACTACTCAGGAATCAGTAAGCGAATCGTCAGTGGTCGCTGCGCGCCGCGTCGATCCACTGCAATGCGCGCTCCAACGTGGCGTCGCGGCCGGCCAGCAGTTGCGCGCGGTCGAGTGGCACTTCCTCGTCGGGAACGACCCCCTTGCCTTCCAGCCGGGTGCCGGTTGCGGTTACAAAGTCGCCATAGGCATGGATTAGTACGTCGCCGTTGGGCAGCTTGTCGAACACCGCGGGCAGCGCCTGCCCCATCGACGTCTGGCCGAACACGCGGGCGCGGCCGAGCGACTGCATCCCGCCAGCGAAGCACTCGGATGCGCTGCCCGTGAGCGCGTCCACGAGGATGGCGACCGGCCCCGCGAAGGGTTCGACCCGTTCGCCGGCCGCGCTGACCAGCCGCGGGTTCGACGTGAACTTCAGCTCCGCGTCGCGGGTCTTCATCACGCCGAGCGGCTTCCGCTCGGTCAGGAAATGCCCCGAGATGCCCATCAGCATCGCCGCGAGGCCGCCCGGGTTGCCCCTCAGATCTATGACGATCCCATCGGCGCTTCGGTGCCCGTCGACGGCCTTCTGAAACATCGCATCCACCGCGGCCATCCAGACGTTGAACCTGATCACGCCGGCGGATTTCCCTGCCGGTGTCCGCCGGCTCTCGGATTCGAGGCGGACGTACATCGTCGGCAGAGTTCCGACCTTTGCCGGCTGGCCCTGCTCGCGCTGCCTCGCCAGCGTTGCCGTCACCGCCTTGTCGGCGCCGTCGCGAAACGTCACCTTGACGTCGGTGCCGCCCGGCCCTCGCAGCTGCGATTCGACGCGCCGCCAGATCTCGACGTCGAAGAGCCGCCGCGGCATCGCATCGGGCAGTCCCGCGAACGCGCTCGACACGCTCTTTCCATCGATCGCGTCGACCACCCATCCGAGCTTCACGCCGGCGCCGGCCGCGGCGCCACCTGGCGTCAGACGCGTGACGACGAGCGTGCGATCGATGAGGCGGCTCTCGAATCCGGGATCCGCGGTCAGGTCGGACTTGCCGCCGGTCGACGAATCAGCGCTAGCCGGAATCAATGCGAAATGCGACTGCCCGAGGCGCCCCAGCATCTCGCGAATCACCCTTCGCAGCTCGTCGTCGTTCTTCGCGGCCACGGCTTTCGGCCGCAGCTCGGTCTTGACGGCGTTCCAGTCGACGCCGTTCATCCCGGGATCGAAATGCGAATCGCGGACGATCGTCCAGGCGGCGTCGAACGTTTCGACACCCTGATTCGCCTGCGCGCCCGGAAGAGCGACTGCAGCGATCGCCAGCGTGGCGGCCGCGAGAGCGCCTCTCACTTGACGAGGGCCTTGATCGGATCGGGGAGCGCGAACACCGAAGGATCGACCTTGTCGTACTCGAAGGTGTCGAACGTCATCACCTGCTGAAGGTTCATCGCGGTGTTCGTCATCTTCGTCGCCTGCAGCACGCCGCCGAACGGCTTGTAATCGGTTTCGGTCGAGCTGGCAGTCATGTTGCCCATCGGGGTTTCCCTGGACACGATGCCGCCGGCGCGCAGCCCGGTCTTCACGTCGTAGAACTGGAAGTCCTCGCCGCCGCCGTGCCGGACGAGCCGCACCTTGTAGCACTCGCGGCCGTCGAACGTCGTCCGCTCGACGGTCGTGATCGATTCGTACCGCTTCTCCGGCTCCAGGCCGGAATAGAAGTCGGAATCGAGCTTGCGCTGCTCGAGCTGGGCGCCCTGCATGAGTGTCGGCCCGGTCATCGGATTCATCGACCATCCCACCGTGCCGTCGAATCCTTCCTGGATATCGCCGACGCCGGGCAGCGTGATCTTAATCAATGTCTTGTTCGGCTTCGCCGAGTACATCTCGAACGTGCCCGACACACCGGAAGCAGGCATCTCGATCCTGCCGGTGGCGCGCGACGACGAGCGCGCGAGAAGCGCCTCGCGTCCGCCGATCGCCTTGATGTGACGGTCCATGACTTCCTTCGCCGGCGGAAGGGCCGCGGACGCCGATGCGGATGACGCTTGCTGGGAGCTGGCTGCCTGGGGTCCGGCGCCGGCGAGCGGAATGACGGCAAGCGCCACGAGCGCCACAACGGCGATGCGGAGACGATTACGCATTTGAAATGCACTCCTCGGAAAGAAAAAGGGGGAGATGTCTAGTGTACACTCTGGGCGATGCTCAAGGGGACGAAGACCGGGCTGGTCAAGAAAGTTCAGCCCGTCAGTATCCACGGCCAGATTTCGCTCGACGTCTACTTCGTCGATCCCGAGGACCCCGAGGGTCAAGTGAGCCTCGCGCGCATCGGTCCAGAAGCCGCGCCGCGCACCATCGAAGCAGGCGACAAGGTCGAACTGCACTACGTTCTCGGCACCGTCACTTCGATTACCCGGCCGCAGCCCTAGCGCTTTCGCGCTTTGACGAACACATCGATCGCATCGTTCCGCGCGTTCCAGAACGTCAGCCGGATGCGTCCATCGTCTGCCTGCGCGACGGTTGCCGGCACGGAACTGGTGGTCAGGTACCAGCCGGCGGGCAGCACCATCTCGTTGCGGGCGCGGCCGAAGCTCCGGCGCCACATCAGTTCGCCGCCAATCAGCGCGTACCGCGCGGGATCCGTGTAGGTCTCCTCGATCCTGATCCGCAGTGATTGGCCTTGCCGTACCGCTGGGAACTTCACGACGACCACTTCGGATTCCGGCGTCACCGGCTCCTCGATGTCGATCCGGGCGTCCGTGATTGCCTTGCCTTTGAGCGTGGCGGTTTCGAGCGTCTCACCCGTGTCGAGCAGCCTGGCCGAGGGGTTCGAGACCTTGCTGCCCGCTCGAACGATGTTCAGATACCGGTCGGTTCCCTGACGGCTTTCGGTGAAGTCGTGGTAGAGGCTGAACGAATGGGTGTCGGGCTCGTGGAGGAAGTAGACAATCTCGCGATCCTGAAATGCACGTTCGGCAACGCGAACGCGATCGAGCGGAACCGCGGCCGCCGGTGCGTCGGGCGGCGCCGGTGCTGACGGCGGCGACGTCGCGCGGGAAGCCGCGGAGGAAGTGCCGGCGACCGGCCTGGCGCGAACGACCAGCGGCGCCTGAGCCGGATACACGTTCATGAAGCTGATGCCGATCCGGCCATCGGTCTCTTCGATCACCTGCGAGGGGATGTTGCACGACGTCAGCTCGTACTTCGGTGGCAGCACGACCGCATTGCGTTTGATGCCGAGCGGCCGGTCGAAGACGATGGTCTCGCCGTCGCGGTAATAGCTCTTCGGATCCTTGTACGTCTTGATGATGCGGATGCGCGCTTCGCCGCCGGCGGGCACCGCTCTCGCGAGCGTGACGCGAATGTAGCGGCCCTCGAGGTCCGCGTTCGCCAGCCCGGACTCGCGCGCCTCGGCGCCGCTGACGTCCTTGAACTCGAGCGGCTGTCCCGACATTACATCGATCACCGACTCGTCGCTGGCGACGCTGCCGCGGCGGATCGGGTTGAAGAAGAACTTCGCGCCTGGCGTCACCGCGGTAACGTCGTAGATGATCTTGAACGACGAGGTCTCCGGCGCGAGCAGCTCGTAGCGTGTGTATTCGTCGTCGCTTCGGTTTTGCCGAATGCGGTGGTCGCGACGAGCGAGAGGACTATGGCACTGAGTGTTCTGCGCATCGTGTGTTCTCCACCGAGTTGGAGGATGAGGAGGTTGACGGAGGTCACGAAGAAAACCTTTAACACGGAGGCACGGAGACGCGGAGGACGCACGGAGAAGAACTGTAGACTGTAATGGAGCGCGACTGAAGGCCTGTGGCGCCGCGCTGCGCGCGGCACGAATAGGCCAAGCCGTGCGAATACAAGTGATCGACGTGAATTCAGAATCACTTGTATTCGCGTGGCTTGACCTATTCGTCCGGCCCGCCGAAGGCGGGCGGGCCACAGGCCCTCCGTGCGTCCTCCGCGTCTCCGTGCCTCCGTGTTGAGAACCCCGTGCTCTCCGTTTCCTTCTCCTGCTCCAACACCGTGCCCTCGACGTCGGCTCGCTGGCCGCTATTTTCGCGTGAACGTCGCCGCCGCGCCGAACATCGGACCGTCCTGTGGCTGCGCCCGCAGCCAGGGCCGCAGCTTGGCCGGCGGCGACAGGATCAGCACGTTTTCCTTCTGATCGCGCGTCAGCGCCAGGCCGCTGGTGTCGCGGGCCGCGCGCACGCGATCGACGAACCAGTCATACGACAGCGGCGCCACGTCGAGCGTGTCGCCGTGCAGACGGACGCGCAGGATAGCGTGAACGGGGACGAGAAAGGACCCGCGATCCGCGCCGCGGATCGGCATCACGTCGAGGTATCGCTCGTCGCCGATCGTCGTCAAATACCCGGTCAGATCGCCGGACTCGATCGGATGCTCGTAGTGGATGCGGTAGGAGCGCCACTCTCCCCGCTGGATTTCTACGAGGACGTTGTCGTCCGCGTCGTGCCACTTGCCCAGCAGCTCGGCATCCCAGATCAGCGAATCATCCGTGTAGACCGGATTCAGCGACAGCACGAGACAGCCCGGCAGCGAGACGAGGGCCATCGCCAGCAGGAGTCCACGAAAACAGGCGTTGCGGACAGTCACACTAGTTAGACACCGTCGAGCGCGCGCCCGCGCGTCTCCGGGATCCAGATCCATAGCACCGCGGCCAGGACAAACGCGAGCGAGGTCGTCGATAGCGCGGCGTCGAACCCGCGCGTCTGGGCCAGCGACCCGACCGCGAACGGGGCCGCGGCGCTCGCGATCCGGCCGATGTTGTAGGTGAACGCCTGAGCGGTCGCCCGAATGTCGGTCGGATACAGCTCCGCGGTCACGGCGCCAAACCCGCTGAAATATCCCGTCGCAAAAAACGCCACGAAGGGACCGAGCAGCAGCAGCGCGATCGGCGCCTTCACCGAGACGTAGACCAGGATCAGCACGGCGGCGGTGAGCGTGTACACGACGTAGGATCGGCGGCGCCCGAAGGCGTCGCTGACGAACCCGAACGTGACGTAGCCGAACCACATCCCCACCTGCATGGCGATGATGAACGAGGTCATCGCCGTCGTGCCGAGACCGACGCCGCCCTCGGAGGCCGGAAGCGAGAGGTAGCCCGGGAGCCACAGATTGAAGCCCCACCACGCGAACATCGTGCACGCGTTCATGAGCGTGACCGCGACAGTCACACCCAGCATGCGGCTGCGAGAAGATGTCGGCAAACCGCGCGCGCGGTCCCTGCGTGGCGCGGCCCTGGCGCGCGCGCCACAGCGCCGGCTCCTCGACGTTCCGCCTGACCCACAGCGTGAAGAACGCCGGCAGGATGCCGACGAAGAACACCGCGCGCCAGCCCCACCGCGGCAGCACGATCATGACGACCAGCGCGGCGAGCCCGTAGCCGATGGCCCACGCGCTCTGCATGAAGCCGAGCGCTTTGCCGCGATGCTCCGCCGGCCAGGTCTCCGACACCAGGGCCGCTCCGCTCGCCCATTCACCGCCGAAGCCGAGACCGAGCAGGATCCTGAACACCGCGAGCTGGACGACGTTGTTGGCAAGGCCGCAGGCGGCGGTGAAGACCGAATAGACCAGCACGCTCGCGACCAGGGCGCGCGTACGGCCGTACTTGTCGGCGATGACGCCGAAGATCAGTCCTCCTGCCGCCGATGCCAGCAGCGTCGCCGAGCCCAGCGCCCCCGCGGTCTCTCGTCCGATCTGCAGGTCCGACATGATCGACGTCAAGACCAGCGCGTACAGCATGACGTCGAACGAATCGAGCATCCAGCCGAGCGCGGCCGCGATGAGCGCGCGGTGCGCCGCCGGAGTGCCGGCCCGCCACCACCCGAATAATCCGCCGTGACCTCGATGCGCGTGCGCTGTGGCCGTCATGACGGGGTGGACGCCGCGGTCAGCGGAAGCACCGCGACCCCTTCACGCTGCAGCCCCTCGCGCAGCAGACGGGTGAGCTCGTGCGCGCCAGGCGTGTCGCCGTGCGTGCAAAGCGTGTCAACGTGGAACTGCAGCTCCGAACCGTCGCCCGCGGTGACCCGTCCTTCCCTCACCATCCGCAGGGACCGGCGCACGACTTCGTCGGGATCATGGATGACCGATCCGCGCTCGCTTCGGGAGGTCAGCGAGCCGTCCGCGTTGTAGGCGCGATCGGCAAAGCCCTCCGCGGCCACGCGGAGACCGGCGCGGTCGCCGGCGTTCAGCAGCTCCGAGCCGGGCAGTCCGAACAGCACCAGGCTGCGGTCGAATGCGCGCACGGCTCTCGCGATCGCGTCGGCCAGCGCCCGGTCGCGCACGGCCTGGTTGTAGAGCGCGCCATGCGCCTTGACGTGCGCCAGCTTGACGCCCTCCGCCGCGGCAATCGCGGCAAGCGCGCCGATCTGATAGAGGACCATGTCCTCGACATCCTTCGCGCTCGCCTTCATCTCGCGGCGGCCGAAACCGACGAGGTCCGGATATCCCGGATGCGCGCCGACCGACGTTCCAGATTCCCGTGCGAGCCTGATCGTCTCCCGCATGACGCCGGGATCGCCCGCGTGATAGCCGCAGGCGACATTCGCGCTGGTGATGCTGCGGATCACCTCCGCGTCCGCGCCCATCCGCCAGGCGCCAAACGATTCGCCGACGTCGCTGTTGAGATCGATGCGCACGCGGTTCAGCTCCTCAGAATCGCCGCGATGATTTCGATCGCCTGAAAGAAGTGGCCGAGCCGCAGGTTCTCGTTCTCCTCGTGCTGGTTGTTGTCGAAGTTGACGACCGGCACCAGCACCGCCGGAAACCCGAGCGCTTCGATGAACGGCGCGATCGGAACGGTGCCGCCCAGCGTGCGCAGCTGGACCGGCGGCGCGCCGAACGAGCGTTCGAGGGCGACGGCCACGCGGCGCGCCTGCGGATCCAGCGGCGACGTCCGGAACGCATTCGTGATCGTTTCGGACACCACGAGCGAGGCAATCTTCGGATGCGCCCGCCGCGTCTCGTCGTCTGGTTCCCCGGCGATCAGATGAAACCCGCGCTCGCGGATGTGCGCGCGGAGCTTCTCGATCAGATCCTCGGCGCGCGTCTCCTTCACCAGGCGGATGTCGATCGCCGCCGTCGCCCGATCGGGAATGATCGTCCGCGCGCCGGCGCCGACGTGAGCGCTCGCGAGCCCGCGGACGTTCAGCGTGGGATACTGCAAGCCCGCCTGCAGAGCGGGAAATGCCTTCTCCGGCGCCGAAACCCCAAACGTCTGCAGCATCCGCGCCGCATCGTCCGGCACGGCGTCGACGATTGCCTGCTCTTCCTTCGACAGCGGCGTCACGGCATCGTAGAACCCCTTCACCGTCGCCCGGCCGTCGTCATCCTTCATCGACGCCAGCAGCGATGCGAGCCGCTGCGCCGGATTTGGAATCCAGTTGCCGTAATTGCCGCTGTGAACGCCGACTCTCGGTCCGTACACGGCAAGGTCGAGCGTCGCGATCCCCCGCGCGCCATACGCGATCGTCGGACGTCCGCTCGAGTGAATCGGGCCGTCGAGAATCACCATCAGATCCGCGGTGAGCTGGTCGCGGTACCTGGCGATGGCGGGCACCAGGCTCGGCGAGCTGGCTTCTTCCTCGCCGTCGAAGATGACGCGGATGTTCGCTGTCGGCGGAAGACCCAGCGCCTTCAACGCGTCAATCGCGCCAAGCAGCGCGACGATCGGCGACTTGTCGTCCGACGCCGAGCGCGCGTAGATCCGCCAGTCCTGTTCGTACTTCGTGATCGGCCGCGCGCCGGAGACGATCTCGCCGCCCTGGTCGACCCGCCCGGTGCGAAGCACCGGCTTGAACGGGTCCGGCTGTTTCCAGGCCTTGGGATCCACGGGCTGACCGTCGTAGTGGCTGTAGAACAGGATCGTGCGGGTCGCGTTCGGGAATCTCAGCTCGCCGAATACGAGCGGATTGCCGGCGGTCTCCAGCACGCTGGCCGCAAAGCCCCTGGCGGCCAGCATCTTCTGCAGGTGAGCGGCGTTGCGCCGGATGTTCTCGCGATCGGCCGCCACGTTTGGAATCGACAGCAGGTCCGTCAGCTCCTTGACCAGCCGCTGCTGCTCTCCCCCGACCCATCCCGACACCTTCTGGCGGAGGTCGCTATCCGACTGCGCGGCGGCCGGCGAAATCATCGCCAGCAGCGCCACCGACGCCGTGAACAGAGTGGCCATTCGGGCGCTGGCCGCTCGGCGCAGGGCGCTAATCAGATTTGTAATCGGCATGACGAATTGGTTGGTTGGACCGGAATAAACACTTGAAAATCGGCCTGAAAACCGCGGTACGTGCCTTGCTCTCTAGGGTGGTGCAGGCGGCCTGAATATTTACGGCAGGGAGCCGTGAGTTGCTGGGGAGCCGGGTCGCCCGCAAAAACCGGGGGCATCGTCAATTACGACGATGCCCTTTTTTTCTTGCCTCTCGCCGCCGCTCAGACCGCGGCACCTTCCGGATACTGCAACGCCAACCGCAGTTCCTTCGCCAGCGAGTCCACCGTCGTTCCCGAGCGCTTCCAGGCTCCCTCGGTCTCGAACCGCAAATCCCCGATGCGGCGGCCCCACGGAGAGATCACGCGGCCGATCGCCCGGAAATCAGTCCGGTCCGCGTGCTCCTGATCGAGCCGCCGGACCACGTCGGGAGCCACGCGAATGAAGGCGCGGATCGCCGCCGCGGTGCGGATGCTGTACTTGCGCCCGTGCCATGCGGCGTTGAAGACCTGCGCGACCTGTTTCAGATAATTCACGAAGAACTTCGTCGATTCCTCGAGGAAGGCGTCGCCCTTGCGTCCCGCGCCGAACGCGTCGGCCGCGAAAAGCTTCTTCAGCTCCTGTGCGAGCGGCGCCTGCGCCACCCGTCCGCTCCCGACGCCCAGCAGTTTGATCTCGCCGTACAGCGGCGAATCCTCCCGCTCGTTCAGCGCGCGAACGATGTCGTGCGCAGCGGCGAGCGATTCGTCGCGATACAGCTGGCGGCCCGAGAGCGACACGAGGTGTGACGCGTTCAAACGCGTGTGCTTCGCGTTGATCGTCACGAACATCTGGACGACGTGATCCTCCGGGAGCCGATCGAAGATCACCGCGGGGACGGTGAACTGCTCGCCGCCGAACCGTTCGATGTCGGCGTGCAGCGCCAGCAGCCGGTGCTGGCCGTCGATCGCGCGCAGGATGCCTTCACGTTCGGGCACTCTCAACGTGCCGACCGAGGCTCCCGCTTCAACCGGCTCGAACTTCAGCGGCTCGTCGCAGGAAATGATCACGGCGCCGGGAATCGACGGAAGGTCGCGCGCCTGACGGCACTGCTCGTAGTACTGCACGAGCTCGTCAATTTTCTTGCGGATGATCTGCCGCTGATAGGCCTTCTCGCTCGACGCAATGCGGCGCTCCAGCAGGTCCCAGTTCACCTTGGTCTGCACGGCGGGAGCCTTCTTGCGGCCGCCGCGCACGGGCTGCGCCTTCTCGCCGTAGCTCAAAACCTCGAACCTTACGAGCTTGTCGATGTCGCTGGCCGTCAGCGAGGCCTGGTAGAACTGCACTCCGAACTGTTGCATCCGAATGGCCGCGACGCTGATCATAAAAACGTTCCACCCCTCCGGCGCTGAGCCGACCGCGCGGGGCCAATCTTATCGTGTGTCGGCGGTGGAAAGCCAAGGGGTGACTGTTTCCATGTTAAACATCGTAGATTCAATGAGTTAAGCCATCACGAGGAGCGGGTTCATGATGCGACGCAATACGCCAGCCGTCCTGACCGGCATCGTTATCGCCGTGGTGGCCGCATCGAACACGGCGGCGATTTACATGCGCGCGGACGCGCAGAAAGTACCCGTCGAGCGGCTGGTCGCCAACCTGGAGAGGAAAGCGGCCGAACAACCGTCGAACGCGATGCACCAGATCAATCTCGGCCGGCTTCACGGGATGGCGTACACCCTGAAGACCGAGGAGGTGCCCGCGGTGGTCCGGCCGGACTCGAAGGAGGAAGAGGTCTGGTACGGCTACGAGCCGAAGTTGGTTCCATACCCGAACCGTCCCGCGGCGTCGCCGGAGGCGGAGGCCTCGGCGAAGGCACACCTCGCAAAGGCGCTTGCGCATTACGAGAAGGCGCTGCAGCTCGATCCGGAGAGTCTTCTCGCGCGCCTCGGATATGGCTGGATGGTGGAGCAGTCGGGCGACAAGAAGAAAGCCATCGAGCAGTATCGCCGCGTGATCGATCAAGCGTGGAAGACCGAACAGCAAAAGAAGGTGCGTCTGCCGGGGCAGAACTTCTTTACTCGAGAGGCGACCGACTACTTGATCCCGCTGCTCGATCCGACGGCTGACGCCGCTGAAATCAAGGAGCTCAAGCAACGGCAGGAAGCGCTGGAACGGCTGCCGCGCGCGATAACGCCTATCGCCATTCCGCTTCGCGACGGGATCGCGCCGCATGCGATTCACGATCCCGCGGCGCGCGTCATCTTCGATGCGGATGGCTCGGGAATCAAGAGGGCCTGGTCGTGGATCGGACCGGATGCAGGCTGGCTCGTCTACGACGCCGATGGCACGGCGGCGATCACGTCGGCGCTTCAGCTCTTTGGCAGCGTGAGCTTCTGGCTGTTCTGGGAGAACGGCTACGACGCGCTTTCAGCGCTCGACGACAATGCGGACGGTGAAGTCAGCGGCGCGGAAACCCGAAATCTCGCGATCTGGGCCGATCGAAACCGCAACGGGATCTCTGAACGCCACGAGGTCGCACCCCTGACGGCTCACGGCATTGCCGGACTCTCGTGCGAATTTCAAACCGGTGATGGTGTTCGATTCGCCGCGATTTCACCCGAAGGCGTGCGTCTCGATGACGGCCGCATGCGGCCGTCGTACGACGTGATTCTACGCAGCAGCAGCCGCCTGACGCTTGCGATTCCGCCAGGTGGTCACGACGTAGTCCTTCACGATCGAGCAGGCCAGCATGAACAGCACGAAGAGCGCGTAGGCAATCCACGCCTGAATCCACGTCAGTGATCGGTGCAGCGGCAGCGAGACGAGGCCGTAGACCATCTCGACGTGGATCCAGTAGATGAAGAGCGACGTACGGCCGAACTGCTTGAGGGGGCTCCAGGCGTCGGCGCCGCCCTTTCTCGACTCCCACGCGTACGCGAACGCAACTGCAAACGTCATCACGCCGGCGCGGATGAAGAAGAACGCGGGCGAGGTCGTCCAGAAATAGGAATCGACCAGAGGGTTGCGGACGCTCGACAGCGCGTACCAGATGCCGGCAATCGCTGCCCCGGCTCCGGCGAGCACCAGATTCACATATCGTTCACTCCGATCGCTTCTGGCTTCGTCGATCATCAGCCCGACGAACGCGCCGGCGAACACGAACGCGGCCCATGGCAGGAACACGAAGTTGCTCAAGCCCGCCACCGGCCGGAAGTAGGCCTCGACGGGATCTGGAAGCGCGGCGAGGATCGGCAGGTTGCGGAGGACCGGCGTCAGAAACGCGACGCCGGTCGTCGCGATTCCGAAGGCGAGATACCTGCCGCGAACGGTCTTCGCGGCGCCCCACAGTGCCGCCGCCGCGGCAATCGACGGCCCCATGACGTTCAGGATGTCGACTTTGAGCAGCGCGCGGGGAGAGGACCAGCCGAGGATCCACGCCTGAACCCGGAACAAGTACGCGAGGCCGAGGATCTCGAAGCCGCGCCTGACGACGGCGGACGACGACGCCGCGGGATCGCCGGTGCGTCTCAGTTTTGATCCCGCCGACATCGAGACGGCGACACCTGCAAGGAACAGGAACAGCGGAGCGCCCATGCCCCCGATGATCATCGCGACGCCGAACTCGGGCGTCTCGCGATCGGGAGAGCGCGTCCAGCTGTCGATCAGGTGCGCCTCGATCATGATCAGCACGGCGACGCCGCGCAGCCAGTCGAGATACCCTCGCCGACGCGGGGCGGCAGCTCCTGGAGAGGACATGTCAACTCCCAAATCCCAAATCCCAACTCCCAACTCCCAAAAAGCTCAGGAATTGGGAATTGGGTTTTGGGAGTCTACTTGGGAATTGGAGGTTGGGATTTGGGAGTTGATCTAGATGCCAGGAATGACGCGGAAGGTAACGTCGAACTTGATGTCCTGGCGCATCGAATGCCAGACCGAGCAGTACTTGTCGCGCGACAGCTCGATCGCGCGCTCGACCGCCTCGTTCGGAACGACGCCGGTGATCGTGTACTTGAGCTCGATGCTGGTGAAGCGCCGCGGATCCTCGGGCGCCCGCTCGCCCTTTAGATCAGCCTTCAAGCCGCGCATGTCGTGCCGCCCCTTCTTCAGGATGTGGACGACGTCCATGGCCATGCAGCTCGCCAGCGCGAACGCGAGCGCCTGCATCGGCGACGGACCCTCGACAGAGGCGCTGTCGAGTTTCATGCAGATATCGCCCGACCGCCCGCCCAGCACGAGCTCGTGCTCCCAGACCAGCTCGACGACGGTTGGCGGCTTCGCGGCGGCAGTGGCGGCCATGCAGGAGTCAGAGTGCTAGCAGGATTCAGGCCGCCTGCGACCGCTGCGGCCGTGCGCTTCCTCGTCCGAACAGCGACGAGAACGCGAGCCATCCGAGCGGCACGACGACGAGCAAATACGTCAGGGTACTGACCGTACATGCCGTCAGGGCCATAAGGCTCGGTCGCCAGGTGGAGCGGTTCGCTGTAGGGAAAAACGTTCGCTTCGGTCAGCTCGTGGAAACCGTAGATCAGCAGCTGCACGACGAACACGAGAAGGAAGACGGCGGTGACTTGGAAGAAGCGCGCCAGGTTGACGCGGTGGCCGTAGCGCGACCAGAGCCAGGCAACGAATGCGGCGAGCACGGTCCCGCCGATGGCGCCGGCGATAATCTGCACCGACTTCACCTGGAAGAGCAGCGCGTTCATCAGCAGCGCGGTCTCCATGCCCTCGCGCGTAATCATCAACAGCGTGAAGATGAAGACGCCCATGAACGCCGCGGCGCCGGTCTTCGCCGAAGCGATCGCGAGCTTGCCCTCGATATCACGCTTCATGTGCTTCCCCACCCTCCACATGTGGACGATGAGCGAGGCGACCAGCACGGCCGCTACCAGCGCGAGCACGCCTTCCCACAGTGCCTGGTTCGCGGCGCGGGCGAGCAGGACGCCGGCGCCTATGCTCAACAGTATCGACACGCCGATTCCCCAGTGGACCGCGGGCAGCAGCGTCTGACGGCCGGTTTTACGGAGATATGAAAGACTTATCGCGACGATGAGAAACGCTTCGAGCCCTTCCCGCAAGGTGACGACGAACGCCTGCTGCATGACTGGCCTCTACGACAAAAATGAGACTGATCTCGTTTTCAAAGCCTATCCTTTGATGTCCGACCAGTCAAGTCCGCTTTTGAGGCGGGGGACAGTCCCGTCCCCGCGTTAACATCGACGCCATCATGACCAGACTGACCCTCGCGCTTCTTCTCCTGTTGTCCCTGTCCATCGTCCCGGCCCGCCAGAACGACAAGGCGCTGATGGAGCGCGCGCAGGCGCTGCACAGCCAGGTGCCGCTCATCGACGGCCACAACGACTATCCGTGGGCGCTGCGCGAGAACGCCGGGCGCGATCTCGCGAAGCTCGATATCTCGAAGCCTCAGCCGTCGATCATGACCGACATCGCGCGGCTGCGCGCCGGGGGCGTCGGCGGACAGTTCTGGTCGGTATACGTGCCGGCGGATCTGCAGGGCGAGTCGCCGGTGACGGCGACGCTCGAACAGATCGACATCGTGCACCGCATGATGCGGAAGTATCCCGACACGTTCGAGCTGGCGCTGACCGCCGACGACGTCGAGCGCATCTTCAAGAAGGGCAAGATCGCGTCGCTCGTCGGCATGGAGGGCGGCCACTCGATCGACAGCTCGCTCGCCGCCCTGCGGATGTTCCATCGCCTCGGCGCGCGCTACATGACGCTGACCCACTCGCGCAACGTGCCGTGGGCGGATTCGGCGACCGACACGCCGGTCCTGGGCGGGCTCTCACCGTTCGGCGAAGAGGTCGTGCGGGAGATGAACTGGCTCGGGATGCTCGTCGACTTGTCGCATGTCTCGCCTGACACCATGGAGGACGCGATCCGCGTCTCGCAGGCGCCGGTGATCTTCTCGCACTCCTCGGCGCGCGCGGTCAACGACGTGCCGCGCAACGTGCCGGACAACGTCCTGCGCCTGCTGCCGAAGAACGGCGGCGTCGTCATGGTGACGTTCGTGCCCCAGTTCCTGTCGGCGAAGGTGGCCGCGTGGGGAAAGCTGCAGACCGAAGAAGAGAATCGCCTCAAGCAGCAGTTCGCGAACGACCCGGCGGCGGTCAAGGCGAAGCTCGCGGACTGGGTGAAAGCGAACCCGGCGCCGCGCGCGACGATCGCCGACACCGCGGACCACATCGATCACATCAAGAAGATCGCCGGCATCGATCACATCGGCTTTGGCGGTGACTTCGACGGCATCACCAGCGTGGTCGAGGGACTCGAGGACGTGTCGAAGTACCCGTCACTGACCGCGGAGCTGCTCCGGCGCGGCTACCGCGACGAGGAGATCAAGAAGATTCTCGGCCTCAACATCCTGCGCGTGATGCGCGCGGTGGAGAAGGTGTCCGCGACCGAGCAGAAGCAGCGTCCCGCGTCACCGACACTGTTCACCAAGTAAATGGCGCCACGCATCCGCATCGTCGCGATGGGCGATTCGACGACCGCGGGGACGCCCGGGTGGCGTTCCCCGGTCGAGGCGCCGCCGGACGGCGGCGGCGATCGAACGAGCCAGTACGCGTTCTGGCTGATGGAAGCGCATCCGGAATGGGACGTGATGAACCGTGGGGTGAACGGCGAGCGCAGCGATCAGATCCTGTCGCGGTTCGATCGCGACGTGCTGGCGCTCGACCCGCGCGCCGTCGTGATCATCGCCGGCGTCAACGACGTGTATCAGGGACGGCCGGCCGCGCACGTCATCGAACACCTCGAAGACATGTACAAACGCGCCCAGCGTGCATCTATCGCTGTCGTGGCCGGAACCATAATTCCGTATAACACCGCGACGCCCGATCAGAACGCGCGCATGCACGAGATCAATGCGTGGATTCGATCGAGGGCGGAAACGGCCCCGCGCGTGCACTTCGTGGACACGCGCGCGGCGGTCGCGGCGCCGCATTCAGCCGATCTGCTCGACGACACGCCAGACCAGCTCCATCCCTCAGCGCGCGGGTACCGTCACATGGCAGAAGCAATTCGTCCCGTGCTCGAACGCGTGCTCGCGGAACCGCGTTAGACGCACGTATCGCCGCACCGGATCCCGCGTCGCACGTCGAGCACGCCGCACGTGGCACGTCGAACGTGGCGGGTGATCGGCCCCATCCATCGTCGAGTTAATCCCTATTCGATCCAGCCCGTTGAAGCGCGCGCATTCCAAGATCCAATTCACGGAACACGACCGTAAGGCGAGCACGTGAAAGCGCCAGTGAAAAATGGCGATCGCCATTCGTCACGCCGGGAACGCTGCTTGCCATTTCTGACACGGATGTTCTTGCGGCATGGCGCCGCGAGCGCAACTGTTTTCATCGAACAACGGAGGTAATACGAAAATGCGTTTCTTGAAGCAGGCGGCGATGGTCCTGGCGCTGCCAGTGATTCTCGCGACGCTCGTCACGGATGCATTTGCGCAAGGCGTGCAAACGGGCGAGCTGACCGGAATCGTGAGCTCGAGCGACGGGCTCACGCTGCCGGGCGCAACAGTCACGGCACGAAGCACGGCGCTGCAGGGCGTGCGAACGGCAGTAACCGACGAGAACGGCGCGTTTGTGCTCCGCGCGCTGCCGCCGGGCTCTTATGAGGTCACCTTCGAGATGTCGGGCCTCGCCACCAAGACCGAAAAGGCGCAGGTCGAGCTCGGGCGGCCGACAACGCTGAACGCCACGCTGGCGCTCGCGGGGGTGCAGGAGGCGGTGACGGTCACCGCTGAAATCAAGACGGCGGGCCTCACGTCGCCGACGATTGGCGCGAACTATGACGAGCGCCAGATTCAGACGCTGCCGACCGGCCGTACGCCGGCGCTGATCGCGGAGCTCGCACCGGGCCTCACCGCGAACACGCCGAACGCCGGCCAGGTGACCATCGCCGGCGGCTTCGCCTACGACAACGTCTTCATGATCAATGGCGTCGACGTCAACGACAACCTGTTCGGCACCGCGAACAACGTCTTCATCGAAGACGCGATCGCGGAGACGAGCGTTCTGACGTCGGGCATCTCGGCGGAGTACGGACGGTTCTCCGGCGGCGTCATCAACATGATCACGAAGAGCGGCGGCAACCAGTTCTCCGGCAGCTTCCGCGCGAACTTCTCGAACGACTCGTGGACGGTCGAGACGCCGCGCGAGAAGGACGCGGACATCGATCGCCCCGACACGCTGAATCAGAACTACGAGGGCACGTTCGGCGGACCGATCGTCCGCGATCGCCTGTGGTTCTTCGGCGCCGGCCGCTGGCAGGAAACCAGCCAGACGCAGACGCTGCCGGTCAGCAACCTGCCCTTCGAGCAGTCCACCAAGAACGACCGCTTCGAGATCAAGGGCACCGGCACGCTCGCCGAGAACCATCGCTTCCAGGCGGGCTACATCAGGAACAACACGGACACGGTCCGCGTGCCGTTCCCGTTCACGATCGATCCGAACATTCCCGAGAACCCGACCTTCCCGAACGATCTGTTCGTCGCGAGCTACAACGGCGTGCTGTCGTCCAAGCTCCTCGCGACCTTCCAGATCTCGCAGAAGCAGTTCGGCTTCCGCGGCAGCGGCGGCTTCGACACCGACATCCATGCCTCGCCGATCATCACGCAGGGCGTGCTCGAAGGCGTCGATCCCGTGCTTCACTACAACGGCAACTACTTCGACGCGACCGACCCCGAGGACCGCGACAACTTCCAGTACGCGGGCAGCCTCTGGTACTTCCTGACGACGACGGGCCTCGGCTCGCACGACATCAAGGGCGGCTTCGAGCACTTCACGTCGAACCGCACCGGCGGCAACTCGCAGAGCGCGAGCGGCTATGTGTTCGACACCGACTATCTCGCCACGGGCGGCGAGCCGGTCTACGACGCGGCCGGACGGTTCATCCCGGTCTTCACGCCGGGCGTGAGCCAGCTGGAGCAGTGGATCGCGACGCGCGGCGCCAACCTCGACGTCCGCACGCTGTCCTTGTTCCTGCAGGACGACTGGGCCATCGGTCCGAGGCTGACGGTCAACCTCGGCGTGCGCTTCGAGGACGTCAAGAGCGAAGCGACCGGCGGGATCATCGGCATCGACACGACGACGTGGGTGCCGCGCGTGGCGGCGACCTACGATCTGTTCGGCGACGGCCGGACGATCGTGCAGGCGTCGTACGCGCACTACGCGGGCAAGTACAACGAGACGCAGATCGGCGCGAACACGCCGGTCGCGAACCCGACCTTCCTGCTGTTCAACTACGTCGGCCCGGCGGGACAGGGGCGCGACTTCGAACCGGGCTTCGATCCGGCCAACTACGAGACCATCTTCGGGTCGTTCCCGACCGCCAACGTCTTCCTCGAGCCCGGGCTCTCGTCACCGGTGACGCGCGAGTTCACCGCGTCGATCGGCCACGATCTCGGAGGCAAGGGACTCGCGAAGGCGACCTACACCTACCGCCACTATTACAACTTCATCGAAGACTTCATCAACGATCCGTCGGACGCCGGCAAGACGACCGTCATCGACAACGGCACCGACTTCGGCACGTTCGACAACATCGTGTTCAACAACAGCAACGTGCCCGAGCGCAACTATCAGGCGCTGCTGTTCCAGGGGAACTACCGCTTCCGTCCGAACCTCCAGATCGAGGGACACTGGACGCTTCAGTTGAAGAACGAAGGCAACTTCGAAGGGGAAGCGGCGAACCAGCCGGGCATCAGCTCCGACTTCGGCGACTATCCCGAGTTGCTCGTGCCGGCGCGGAACTTCCCGGTGGGCAGGCTGAACGACTTCCAGCGTCACAAGGTCCGCCTGTGGGCGATCTACAGCCAGGGCCTCGGACGGTTCGGCTACCTCGACATCGCGCCGATCGTGCGAATCGATTCAGGGCTGAGCTACAGCCTGTTCGCGGCGGAAGTGCCGCTCTCGGACGTCCAGCTCGCCCGCAACCCGGGCTACGCGCGGCTGCCGAACGGCGGAACGCAGACGCTCTTCTTCGGCGAGCGCGGCAGCGAGAGCTTCAAGGGCTACGCGCTGCTCGATCTCGCGACGACCTATCGCATCCCGGTGTTCCGTTCGCTCAGCCCGTGGGTGAAGCTCGAGGTCCTCAACCTCACGAACAACCAGAAGCTGATCTCGTGGAACACGACCGTAACACCCGATCCCAACAGCCCGCTCGACGCGGACGGGCTGCCGACCGGTTTCATCCAGGGGTCGAACTTCGGCAATGCGACGGCGAACACCAACTATCCGGTGTGGCGTCCCGGCTTCACGGGCGGCCGCACGTTCCTGGTCTCGACCGGCGTCCGGTTCTAAGTCGAACCAGCGGTGATGATCCGAAGGCCGGGCTCCGTAAGGGGCCCGGCCTTTTGTTTTGCTGCTATCCTTGGATCAGCCAGCTCCGTCCATGCAGGGCCACTGATCATGTCTGTACCTACCGCGCTCGATAGCCACGCTCCTGATTGCCGCCGCCGCGCTCTCGCTTCCGGCGAACGCGCAGATCAAGGTCTCTACGCAAACGGTCCCGCTCTACGTCACCGTGACGGATCCGGACCGACGGCTCGTCCCGGGCCTCGTGCGCGACGACTTCGAGGTATACGACAACGGCAAGCTGCAGACGCTGACCACCTTCGACAACGAGGCGACGCCGATCACCGTCGCGGTGATGCTCGACACGAGCGGCAGCATGACGCTCGCGCTCGATCTCGTGAAGCAGGCCGCCGAGCAGTTCTTCATCCGCCTGCACCCGGAGGACGCCGCCAAGGTCGGCGCCTTCAACGACAAGCTGGAGATCCATCCGCCGCAGGGAACGCCGTTCACCAACAACCGCGATCAGCTCATCCGCATGATGAAGGAGCTGGACTTCGGCTATCCGACGCGCCTGTTCGATGCGCTCGACTTCGGCATGGAGCAGCTGCGCGGCGTCGACGGCCGTAAGGTCGTGCTGGTGTTCACCGATGGCGAGGACACCGGCAGCAAGCTCGGATCGGGCGACGTGCTCGATCGGGCGCGTGTCGAGGAAGTCATGATCTATTCGATCGGCCTCGAGAACGAGTACAGCGTCGACGGGCGCCGCGTCCGCGTGAGCCCGGACCGCGCGCTGCGCCGGCTCTCCGACGAGACCGGCGGCGGATACTTCATTCTGCGGTTCAAGGAGAAGGACCGTCTCAACGAAACGTTCACCCGCGTCGCACAGGAACTGCACTCGCAGTACATCCTCGGTTTCACCCCGCAGGCGCTCGACGGCAAGGTGCACAAGCTCGAAGTGCGCATCAAAAAGCCCGGATTGACCTCTCGATCGCGCAAAAGTTACGTGGCGTCCCCGACGACGCCGCTGACCGGTGGGAAATAGTGGGAAACGGCTGAACTGCCACCGAATCTTCACAATACGGAGCTAAACTTTTCCCGGGAGCCCCCCGTCTAAATCTCTAGAAAGGGGGCAGACATGTTCGAGTGGGATATCTCCAGCAACGCAGAACGACTGGTCGCGTTTCTGCTGGTCTGCACGATTCTGGCGGTCGCGTTTGCCTGACAGCTCTCGCGACCTGCCTTGAGCCCGTCGAAGGGCCTGCCCATCGACGTTCCAGTCTCCCAACGCGCGCCCCAGCGCGTGACCTCGCCACATCTCGTAGTCGACGGCGACGTTGAAACGCAGCGTTTCGGCGGATCGCGAAGAACGGGATTCGTCCGCACGGCCTCATTTCCCCTAGAATCTGTCGGGGAGATGTGGCCATGCGAAGACTGTTCGTTGCCGGAGCGCTGTGCGCGATGACGGTTGGTGTGACGGGACAAGCCCCGGGCGATCGTCCTGCGCCGAATCCGCGCTCGACGCGGTCCGTGGTAATGGCCCGCAACGGCATCATCGCCACCAGCCAGCCGCTCGCCTCTGCCGCGGGACTTCGCGCGATGCAGCAAGGCGGCAATGCCATCGACGCGGCCGTAACAGCCGCGGCGGTGCTGTCGGTCGTCGAGCCGACGATGAACGGCGTCGGCGGCGATCTGTTTGCGATCGTCTACGACGCGAAGACGAAGACGGTGCGCGCGCTGAACGCCAGCGGCCGCGCGCCCGCCGCCGCCACCCCCGAGGAATTCACCCGCCGGAAGCTGGACTCCATTCCGTATCGCGGCGAGCTGTCGGTCAGCGTTCCCGGCGTCGTCGACGGCTGGAACGAGCTGCTGACGAAGCACGGAACCATCGGGCTCGGCCGCGCGCTCGAGCCGGCGATCACCTACGCGCGTGACGGGTTCGCGGTCAGCGAGATCATCGCGCACCAGTGGAAGGACGCCGAGGGCGTGCTGTCGCGCGATGCCGCCGCCGCGAAGACGTTCCTGCCCAACGGCCGCGCCCCCGCTGCGGGCGACATCTTCCGCAACCCGGCGCTGGCGGCGACGCTCGAGCAGCTCGCGAAAGGCGGCCGCGACGCGTTCTACCGCGGCGCAATCGCGAAAGCGATCGCCGCCGACATGAAGCAGCGCAACGGGCTCGTCACCGAAGCCGATTTCGCCGCGCATCGCTCCGACTGGATCGAGCCGATCTCGACGACCTATCGCGGCTATCAGGTGCTCGAGCTTCCGCCAAACACGCAGGGCGTGTCAGCGCTGCAGATGCTGAACATTCTCGAGGGATACGACCTGAAGGCGCTCGGACACAATTCCGCGGCGTATCTGCACCTGCTGGTCGAGGCGAAGCGGATCGCGTTCGCCGATCGCGACGCGTGGCTCGCGGATTACGATTCGGTGCCGCCCGCCGCGCTGGAGCGAATGCTGTCCAAGCAGTACGCCGCCGACCGGCGCCGGGAGATCAGCCCCGATCGCGCCGCACGCGACTACAAGGCGCTGACGATCCCGGGGATCAGCAGTGCAGAGGAACACCATCCGGAAGCCCGCGGCGACACTATCTACCTCACCGCCGCGGATCGCGACGGCAACGTCGTCTCGCTCATTCAGTCGATCTACGAGAGCTTCGGCGCCGGCATCGTGGCGGGCGACACCGGAATCGTGCTGCACAACCGCGGCAGCCTCTTCTCGCTTCGTCAGGGCCATCCGAACCGGCTCGCGCCGGGCAAGCGGCCTTTCCACACGCTCGTGCCGGCAATGGTGATGAAGGATGGCAGGCCGTGGCTGTCGTTCGGCGTGATGGGCGGCGACATGCAGCCGCAGGGTCACGTGCAGGTGCTGCTGAACCTGATCGAGTTCGGCATGAACGTCCAGGAGGCGGGCGAAGCGCCGCGCTTCCGCCACTCGTCGAACGGCCTCGCGCTCGAATCGGCGATCTCGCCGGAAGCGCGATTCGGCCTCGACGCGCGCGGCCACCGGCTGATCACCACGATCGGCGCGTTCGGAGGATTTCAGGGAATCCTGATCGATCCCAAGAGCGGCGTGTTGATGGGCGGATCGGATCCGCGGAAGGACGGGCTCGCGATCGGATACTGACGTCGCACGTCGCACGTGGACGTGCGTGCTATCTCTTGACTTCGACGCCGGTGCGTTCCTGGACGGCAGGCAGCACGGCCTTCAGGTTCGAATCTTCCAGGCGGATGATCAGCGGGTCGCCGGCGGTCAGCAGGATCAGCCAGTTGCGATCGCCGCGGAAGAATCCCATGCGGCCGAGGTCGACCTTGCTCTCCACTTCCTTGCCGTCCGCGTCGCGCCATTTCGGCTGCTTCGATCGCGAATAGAACACGCCGAGCACGTCCGAGTACCGGAGCGAGGCGATCTCCCCGCCACCATTGCGATCCACCACGCTGACGCGGCCGTCGGCAAGTTGCAGGACGGCCTGACGCTCGCGTCCCTTGTTGTCGGCGTCGGCGACGAGCACGCGCACGTCGTTGAACAGCACCGGCGGCGCGGCGACCGCCTTCGTCACAGGAGGCACGGGCTCGGCGCCACGTGCCGGCATTGGCGGCTGCAGGATCGGCCGGCCCGGGCGCCGGAAGCGTCGCCGGTACCGCGGCGGTTTTCGGCGTGCCCGGACTCGGTGGCGGCACGCTGCTCGCGGTCGGCTTCGCGGGCCCCACACCGGCAGTTGCGGCAACCGGCCCGGTGACGACCGGCGGCGCCGGTGCGGGCGCGGCCGCGGCCGGCGCCTCAACCGGCGGGGTTTGCGCGGCCTGCGGGTCTGGTGTCGCCGGCGCGGTTGATTGCGGCAGACTACCGAGGAACGGCACCTGTTCCTGCAGCGTGCCGCGCTTGAACACCGCGAGCCCGAGCGCGCCCATGCCGGCAATCACCGCGACGAGCAATGCCGCCATCGCAAACAGATGCGTCCGGCCCAGCACGAGCGTCGTGGTCTTGTGCTCTTTCTTCGGCGCGGCCGTTGGAGCCGTTGCGCGGCCGCTGCAGCCGCAGCCAGCATCGTTTCGGCCGGCGCCATCGCCGTCATCACCTGGCTTGGCGGCGTCGCGACGGCTGCGCCGGCGCTGGTTCTCCCGCCGCCGGGCGTCCCCATCGTGCGCGTCGACTCACGAGCGAGTCCGGTGTCCCAGGGCAGCGCCATGCCAGGCGGCGTCGGCGTCAGCAGCGTGGGCAGTTCGCCCAGGGTCTGCGGCTGCACGGCCGCTTGCAGCGCGGCGCGGAACTGCTCCGCGCTCTGGAAGCGCGCCGACGGCGCCTTCTGCAGCGCGCGATCGACGATGCCCGTGCACCACGCGGGCAGGTCGGGGATGAAACTCACGATCGGCGTCGGAGGCTCGGCGACCTGTTTCTGGATGATCGCGACCGCGGTATCGCCATCGAACGGAAGCTGCGCGCTCAGCAGACGATAGAGAACGACGCCCACCGCATAGAGATCGGATCGGCCGTCGACTTCGCGCCCGAGCACCTGCTCCGGCGCCATGAACGCGGGCGTGCCCATCATGTAGCCGCCGAGCGTGTAGTGTTCGGCGCCGAGGACGCGGGCGATGCCGAAGTCCATCACCTTGACGGCGCCCGTGTCGGTGACCATCAGGTTCGCCGGCTTGAGATCGCGGTGGATGACGCCGGCACGATGCGCGTGAGCCAACGCATCGAGCACCTGCATGCAGAGGTGGGCCGCCTGCGGCGGCGCGATCGGCCCGAGCCGGTCCGACAGATCGTGGAACGTCTCGCCGCGCACGAACTCCATCACCATCAGGAGCTCGTCGTCCTGCCGGTGCAGCTCGTACAGCGTCGCGATGCCAGGATGGTTCAGCCGTGCGAGCGTGACCGCTTCCGCGCGGAAACGCTTCAAGACATCGCTGTCGCCAAGATCCGGGTTCAGGACCTTGATCGCGACTTCGCGATCGAGGGTCTCGTCAACCGCCTTGTAGACGGTTCCCATCCCTCCGCGCCCGAGGCGGTCGAGGACACGATACTTGCCGACAGTCTTGCCAATCATCGAGGTCAGTTTTTGGCGGTGGCGAACCGTAATTTTATAACCGAAAGCCGTGCCGAAGGGGATCGTTTTTGTCGACCAGGAACTCGTGCTGGCCGGTAATCCACGCGTCGCCTTCGACCTCAGCCACAATGGCCGCCGTTCCGGCGACCAAAGTCTCCCTCACGATGCGCCCTCGAAACCTGGTCCCGAGGATGCTCTCGTGAACGAACGTGTTTTCTGGGCCGAGAACGCCCATTCCCGCGAGGACTGCCATCACGGCGCACGTTCCCGTCCCGCACGGCGATCTATCGACTTCGGCCTCCGCAAAAATCGTGACATTGCGCAGGTCCGCGCCCTCCGATGAAGGCGGGCCGGTGAAGATGGTTCCGTATATCCCGTTCAGCATAGGCTGATCCGGATGTACCACTCGTACCGCTGACTCGACCGCGTGCTTGATGTCCATTCCGGTCCGACGAAGATCGGCGAGCCGGTCGGGACGCACGGGGATGCCGACGGCCTCGCTGTCGACGATGGCATAGAAGGCGCCGCCGAAGGCCACGTCGGCGCGGACAGTGCGCATGCCCACCTTTACCGGCAGCGCGGCGTGGAGGACGAACGACGGCACGTTCTCGAACCTCACGCTCGAGACACGCCGCCGTCCATTCGTCTCGGTGATCGTCGCGCGCGCGCGAATCGGACCGGCCGGGGAATCGAGGACGATGTCCTCGCGCCCCTCGGCCGGATGCAGCAAGCCTCGCTCGAGCGCGATGGTGACGACGGCAATCACGCCGTGCCCGCACATCGTGCTGTAGCCCTCGTTGTGCATGAAGAGGACGCCGGCGTCCGAACCGGCGCGCTCGGGCTCGGTGAGCAGCGCGCCATACATGTCGGCATGGCCGCGCGGCTCGAGCATCAGCGCGGTCCGCAGATGGTCGTAGTTCTCGCGAAGCCATTCGCGTTTTTCGAGGATCGTCGATCCCTGCAGCGTCGGAAACCCGCCAACGATCAGCCTGAGCGGCTCGCCGGCGGTGTGGGCGTCGATGGTCTGGATTCTGTGAATCATGAGCTGAGAGCTGAAGGCTAGAGGCTGATAGCTGATAGCTGATAGCTGAAACCTGCCGGCTGTAGACTACCGCAATGCTTTTTCTCACCGAAGCCGACGTCCGCGTCCTGCTGCCGATGCAGGACCTGATTGACTCGATGCAGAGCGCGCTCGCTGCCTACTCGAACGGGCAGGTGCAACAGCCGCTGCGAACGGTGCTGCAGGTCGGCGCCGGCCATGCGTTCTTCGGCCTGATGCCGGCGTTCATTCCGCAGTCGGGCGCGCTCGGGACGAAGCTCGTCACCGTGTTCGGCGGCAACGCGGCGCTCGGCCTTCCCACGCATCTTGCGACGATCATCATGCTGGACCCGCAGACCGGAGCGGTTCGCGCAATCATGGACGGGCGTTACATCACCGAGGCGAGGACCGCCGCGGTGTCCGCGGTGTCGGTGCGGCTTCTTGCGCGCGAGGATGCGTCCACGCTGGCGATCATCGGCTCCGGCGTCCAGGCGCACAGCCACCTCGAGGCAATCTCGCTCGTCCGTCCTCTGAAAGAAGTGCGCGTCTGGAGTCCGACACTCGATCGCCGTCAGCGATTCGCCGCCGATGCGCGCGGGCTCGTGGGCGCAACCGTGACGGCGGTCGCCGACGCCAGGACGGCGGTCGCCGACGCGGACCTGATCGTGCTCGCCACCGCGTCACGTGAGCCGGTCGTCCGCAGCGAGTGGGTGGCCGACGGTGCGCACATCTGCGCGGTCGGCGCATGCCGTCCCGATCAGCGTGAGATGACCACCGATCTCGTCCAGCGCGGAAGGCTGTTCGTGGACTCGCGGACAGGTGCGCTGGCGGAGGCGGGCGATATCGTGATCCCGATCAAGGAAGGCGCTGTCGACGACAGCCACATCGCCGGAGAGCTCGGCGAGCTCGCGGCCGGCCGTATCGGCGGTCGATTCGAAACCGTCCGACGTGACCATCTTCAAGTCGCTCGGGATGGCGGTTGAAGACGTCGCCGCGGCGCATCAGGCGTTCGAACGCGCCGCTGAGCGGGGCCTCGGACGGGCGGTGGTCGTCTAGGCTTTCGCCTTGCGCCGTTCGGCCCAGCGCTTCTTCATCATCTCGGAAATACGCTTGCGCGCCTCCGGCGACATCCGGCGCCGCTTGCGCTTGCGCCCTGCCCCGGCCTGAGGACCCGACGCCGATCCTCGCGCGAAGCCTCGCGGCCTGTTCGTTCAGCGTCGTCAAACGCTGTCTCGTCGCCGCGATCTCGCGCTCCAGCCCACCCAGCGCCCAGCCGATGAACTCCGCAGATTTCATCAGCATGTTGTCTTTCTTCCGTGGCCTTCCGCGCGGCATCGCCTACCTCCTCAAAGGCCTTTATCATAGTCTTGATGCCCCGGGAGCTCGGCGGATTCATCGTCGCGGTCCTCGCCGCGCTCATGGCCTGTCCGGTCGCGGCCTCGGCGCAGCCTGAAACGGCCGAAACGCTGCGCGCACGCGCGGCCGACCTCGCCTACAGCCACGAGCACGAGAAAGCCGCCGATCTGCTCCGCAAGGCCGTCGCGCTTGCACCCGACGACCCCGCGACGCACAGGAACCTGGCGAGCGTGCTGTGGCTGCAGATGCTGTTCAAGCGCGGGGCGGTCACCGTCGATCACTATCTGGGATCTTTTTCGCGCGCGCGCGTGGACATGCAGAAACCTCCCGCGGATCTCGATGCCGAGTTCCGCAAGCATCTGACGCGCGCCATCGAGCTGGCGGAAGCCCGGGTCAAAGCGAACCCGCGCGATCCGCAGGCCAATTACGATTTGGGGGCCGCGGTCGGCCTCCGGGCGTCATACATAGCAACGGTCGAGGGGCGCCTTCTCGCTGGCTTCAACGCCGCACGCCACGCCTACGATCTCCACGAAAAGGTCCTCGAGCTCGACCCGAAGCGCAAGGACGCCGGCATGATCGTCGGCACCTACCGCTACATCGTGTCGACGCTGTCGCTGCCGATGCGGATGATGGCCTACGTCGCCGGGTTCGGCGGCGGAAAAGACAAGGGCATCCGGATGATTGAGGAGACCGCCACCGCCGGCGCCGAGAACCGAACCGATGCGTTCTTCGCGCTCGTCCTCGTGTACAACCGGGAAAAGCGTTATGAGGACGCCATGCGGGTGATGAAGGAACTGCGAACGCTGCATCCACGTAACCGGCTTGTACTGCTGGAGGCGGGCTCGACCGCTGTCCGGGCTGGACGTTTCGACGAGGCGGTTACGCTCCTCAGCAACGGCATGCGCATGATCCCGGCGGACGAATCGCGGCGAATTCCGGGCGAAGAGGCGCTCTGGCGCTACAAGCGCGGCGCCGCCTATGCCGGGCTGCAGCGGCAGAACGAGGCGGTTGCCGACCTGACCGCGGCGGCAAGCCCGTCGGCGCAGTCCTGGGTTCACGGCCGCGCGCGCGTGGAGCTCGCCCGCCTGGCGCTGACCCGCGGCGACCGCGGGACCGCGTCGCAGGAGGCGCGCCAGGGCCAGAACCTCTGTCAGCAGGGCAACGATCCGGTGTGCGTGGAGCAGGCGAAGAAGCTTTTGAGGGACGCGGATGGCCGGTAAGTTCAAGACGTGGGTCTGGGTCGTCGTCGGCGTCATCGTCGCCGGGATTCTGGGCATCGTCGCGATCGCGGCGGCGAGCATCTACTACGTCTCGCGTCACGTCGACACGCGGGAAGTGTCTCCCGCGATGGCGTCGCGCGAGTTCGACGAAGTGCGCGCCCGCTTCGCGTCGCAGAAGCCGCTCATCGAGCTCGACGAGCGGGGCGATCTCGTCAGGACGAACCCTGATCGGCCCGCGCAGAAAAACCCGAAGTCCCCTGAGCAGATCCACGTCCTCGCCTTCGATTCGCGCGAAGGACGCATGGTGCGCGTCACTATTCCGTTCTGGCTGCTGCGGCTGAAAGTCGGCGGCACGACAATCGATCTGAACCGCGGCGGCAAAATGGACCTCGAGGATTTGAAGTTGTCGGTCGAAGACCTCGAGCGCTTCGGGCCGACGCTGATCGTCGATCACAGTTCGCGCGACGGAGAGCGTGTCCTCGTCTGGTCGCAGTAACTGTCCCCTTCCAGCGACCCTCTCGTAAAACTGCCAGGGTTTTCGCCGCTTTTCGACTGTTTTCGACAGGCGCGCTTTTTGCCATTTCTCCCTCCAGACGAGTTTCGGAGGGTGCCCATGTTGAACATGAAACGATATCTGCTGGTTCCTGCTGTGAGCCTCTTCGCGCTGGCGTTCGCCGCGCCGGCAAGCGCGCAGTTCGGCCGGCCGTCGGATCGAAATGGTTATTACCGGGCGGGCCCCGCGTACGACAACGGCTTCCGCGAGGGCATCAAGGAAGGCGAGAAGGACGCGCGCAGCCGCGACCCGTTCGAGTTCAGAGATGAGGGCGACTGGCGCGACGGCGACCGCGGCTATCATCGCCAGTTCGGCGATCGCAACACGTATCGGCGCGTCTTCCGCGACGGCTTCGAAGCGGGCTACGCGGATGGCTATCGCCGCTCGGCGCGAAACAACGGCTGGGGCCGCGGTGGAAACGCGTATCCGAACTATCCGAGCGTACCCGAACCGTGCGCCTGGAGGCTACGGATATCCAGGCGACAACCGCAATCCGAACAGCGGCCGCTACGGCTACAACCCGGCGTATGACGCCGGCGTACGCGACGGTTACGAGAAGGGGCGAGAGGACTCACGCGATCGTGATTCCTACGACCCGCTGCGCCACAGCTGGTACCGCTCGGGCGATCGGGACTACAGGGGCGAATACGGCTCGCGCGAGCAGTACCGCGACCTGTATCGCCAGGCGTTCAGGGAAGGATACGACCGCGGGTATCGCGAGGCCGGCTACTACCGCTAATCCAGCCGGAGGAACTTCTTCATCCGCGTCAGGAACGTCGCCGGGGCATCGGCCACGGCGACGGTCTTGAGCGTCTCGCGAATCTGATTCAACTCGGCGCGGCGAGTGACTGCCGCAAGGCCGACTCTCTCCAGCGCCGCGGGATCTGCCGCGCCGAGGGCACGAAACACTTCCGCATCGAGCTCGAGAACGACTGCGTCTCCGCGCGCGACGACGCTCGCCGTCCGTGGCTCTCCAGTCAGCAGCGACATCTCGCCGAAATAGCCCCCGCGGGGAATCCGCGCGACTTCGCGGTGCTCGGGCTCGAGCTGCACCGATACCTCACCCGAACAGACGATGAACATCGAGCGTCCCGGCGCGCCCTGACGTACGACCGCCTCGCCGTTGCCGAACATCCGCGTGGTCGTCGCCGACGCAATGCTGCGCCGCTGCCCTTCCGTGAGCTGTGAGAACAAATCGACGCCGCCGACGATGCGTTCGCGTTCCGTCTGCTTCGCGGCCGCATCCGGTTCCGGCCACTCGCGGCTGTATCCAACCTCGATCGGCCAGGGGATCTCGATGCCGCGCCGCCCGAACGCGTAGAAAATTGCCGTGCGCACCTCGTCGCGTGCTTCGTCGTCGAACTCGTAGTCCTCGATCCAGAAGCGGATACGGTAGGTGACCGCGGACGCGTCGAACGCGTGCAGCAGCGCGTCGGGTGCCGGCGCCTTGAGTACTCGCGACACCTGGTCCATCGCTTCCATCACCGCCGCCTTCACGTCACCGGGCGTGCTCAGGTAACTGGCGCCGACGTCGAGCTCCAGACGCGTTGGCACCGCCGGCTCGGAGAAGTTCACGATCGCGTGCTTGGAAATCTCGTTGTTGGGAACGACGACGAAGTTGCCCGTCTTGGTGCGCAGCTTCGTCGCCCGCCAGGTGACTTCGGCGACACGCCCTTCGAACTCGCCGACACGGATCCAGTTGCCGATCTTGAACGGCTTCTCGCTCTGGATCGCGAGCCCGGCGAAGGCGTTGCCGAGCGTGTCCTGGAGCGCGAAGCCGACGACGACCGCGCCCACCGCGGAGGTGGTGAGCAGCTTGTCTTCGAAGACGAACGTCGCCACGAGCAGGAGGACGCCGATGACGATCGCGTCCTGGAGGATCGAGGGAAACGCGTCAGGAACGCGATCCGCCCGAAGCGGATTGATCAGCGAAACGACCAGCAGATTGATCAGCGCGGCCGCGAACGCGAGCTGCTCGAACGAGCGGAGCTGAAGGTCACACCGCGCTGCCGTGTCCGAATGACGGCACGCCGGGCACCGTCCCCTGGACGGTGACGACGATGTTCGCGAGAACGTAAGCGCCGAACAGGAAATAGGAGAGCTTGAGCTTCCGCTTGATCAGCCGGTTGGCGGTGAAACTGGAAAGGACCGCCGTCGCAGCGAGCGCCGCGATGCCGACGACGAGATGCCCCGGGTAGTGATTCATCAAAAAAAGAGCCTCGCAGTGCGAGGCTCTCAGATGAGAATTTGCGGCGATTCTAGCACGCATCCCGCGTGTTCAGCGTTCAGCGCTTCCCTTCTTCAGCAGCTTCACGGCGCGGTCGCGATCGGTCACGCTGTCGAAGCCGTACACGGCCGAGAACTTCGTTCCAACGACCTGCGCGACGAGAAACGCGAGGTTGATGCCTGCGTCGGCGATCGCGCGCGCCGTCCGATAGCCGAGTCCAGCCCGGTTGGACCCCTGAACCATTACGGCGGGAATGTCGCTGGCCGGCGTCAGTCCGGCATCCGCGGCCGCGGCGGCCGCTTTCTTGCCGGAGATGGGAAACAACTCGACGGCGCCTCTGCTCTCGTCGCCCGGGAATCGGTACGCCATCAGCACCTGCAAGTCCGCCTTGGTCGTCGCAAGCGGGTGGAGAACGCCGGCCAGCGCGCCTGGCCGATTCTCGATTTCCCGCCGCCAGAGTGTGATCACCTTAACGGTCAGGGCCATGACGCTGTCTCCTTTCAGCCCGCGTCATTGCTGCGACAGCGCGACCAGCGGGCTGACCCGCGAGGCGCGCCTCGCAGGCCCGAGGCAGGCAACGAGAGAAACGAATCCGAGGACCGCGACCGCGGTCAGCATCACCATCGGGTCGAGCGCGCCGACGCCGTACAACTGAGAAGCGATCGCGCCACGCAGCGCGAGAGCGCCGGCGATGCCGGCGGCAATCCCGCACGTCGTCAGCAGCGCCCCCTCGTTCAGGACGAGTCGAAGGATGCCGCGCGCATCGCTGCCGAGCGCCAGCCGGATGCCGATCTCGCGGGTTCGCTGGCTGACATGATAGGCGAGCACGCCATAGAGGCCGATCGACGCCAGCAGCAAGGCCATCAAGCCGAACGCTGCCGAGAGAATCATCGGCGCGCGCCGCGGGTTGAGAGACTTCTCGACCCGCTCGGACATCGAGAATACGTCGAAGGCCTGCATTTCGGGATCGATTTCGGCGAGCGCACGCTGGACGGCCGCCGTGGTCGCGGCCATGTCCGCGCGGCTTCGCACCGCGAAGCCGATGCCTCGCTCCGGGTCCTGGAAGAATGGCAGATAGTACGCGCCCGCGCGAGCCTGCTCGCCTTCGACGAGGCCCTTCAGCTTCACGTTCGCCACCACGCCTATCACCTGAAGCCACTTGACGGTCGGTCCGGGCTTCACGATGTCTTCTGGTCGATCGGGCAAATACAGCCGCCGGCCGATCGGATCGTCACCGGGCCAGAACAGCGCGGCGAGCTGCTCGTCAACTAGGACGACTCCTGGTGCGTCCGGCCCGTCGGCATCGGTGAACAATCGCCCGCGCTTCAACGCCACTTTCATGGCTTCCAGATATCCCGGCGTCACATAGAGCTGGTTCGGCGACACGACCGACGCGCCGGGGTCCATCGAGCGGCCCTCGGGAATGATCACGCTGCTGTTGCCGTCCCAGCTGAAGGGCAGATAGCTGCTGGCGCCGGCCGCCTCGACGCCTGGAAGCGCACGAATCCGCTCGAGTGCCCGGTTCACGTAAGACCTGAGCGCGGCGTCATCGGGATAGCGCGTTTCGAGAGGGCTCACGCGTCCGGTCAGCACACCCTCCGCGACGAACCCGGGATTGACGCGAAGCAGCCGCTCGAAGCTCGCGAGCAGCAGCCCGGCGCCCACCAGCAGCACGAACGCCAGCGCAACCTGCGACACCACGAGCCCGCGCCGGATGAGTCGCGTGCCGCGCCCTACCGTGCCGCTGCGGCCTTCCTCGCGAAGCATGTTGCTCAAGCTGACGCGCGCGAGCTGCACCGCCGGTGCGGCGCCGATAACCAATCCGAGCAGCACCGCCAGGCCGACCGTGAACGCGAAGATCGTGTTGTCCATCCGAATCTCGTGCGCACGCGGCAAATCGGTCAACCGCAGCCACTCGAGCGCGCCGAGACTCCAGTAGCCGACGAGCAGGCCCAGCGCTCCGCCGATCACCGTCAGCAGCGTCGCCTCGGTCACGAGTTGGAAGGCGATCCGCCCGCGCCCGGCGCCAATCGCGCTTCGCGTCGCCAGCTCCTTCATCCGGGCGCTGCCGCGCACCAGTGAAAGATTCGCGATGTTGACGGCGGCAATCAGGACGACGAAGAGCACGCCGCCGAGCAACAGCTGCAACGCCGCGCGGACGTTACGCACCAGATCGGCCTCGAACCCGGCCATCCTGGTCGTGTATCCCGCTTTAATGAGCGGCGCCTTGAGCGGACCAGCCCGCTCGACGAACTGCGCGTTGAGCGCGTCGACCTGTGCCTGCGCCTGCTCCATCGTTACGCCTGGCGCGAGCCGTGCGATCTGCTCGTGATTCTGACTGTATCGCCGCTCTTCCGCGCGGTCCTCGTCGCTGAAGGCAAGCGGAACGAAAAGGCGAACGTCGGGATTCAGGAACGAAAACGATGGTGGAAGCACGCCGACGACGTCATACACTTCGTCGTCGAGCCGCAGCTGACGCCCGACGATTCCGGCGGCGCCACCCGGTTGCTTCGCCGCAAGGATGTGACTCAGCACGACGACCTTGTTGCGCCCTGGCGTCCCCTCGTCTTCGCGGAAGAGGCGGCCGGTCGCTGGTTCGGTCCGGAGCACTTTGAAAAACGAAGGGGTCACGGTCATCGCCGACACGCCCTCCGCCGCCGTCCCCTGGCCAACTCGAAACCCCGCGTTTTGATAGAGCGCAACCTCTTCGAATACGTTCGCCAGCGCGCGCCGGTCGAAGTAGTTGGGCACCGAGGTGCCGGCGCGCTCCACGCCTGCGCCAGGGAACGAGTCGTACGAAGTCAGCAGGCGGTGCGAGTCGGGATACGGGAGCGGGCGGAACAGGACAGAACGCACGACCGTGGCAATGGCGGCGTTGGCGCCCAGGCACACCGCAAGAGTGAGGATGACCGTGAAGGAGTAGGCGCGGTCCTTGCGCAACATGCGCCACGCGAAGGCGAGATCCTGGCGGATGGCGTCCATGCTGGAACCTTACGGGCGGACGGTGTCGCCGGTTCGACGAACGGCCCGCGACGGCAGAGACAGTAATACTACGGTTTCAGGAGGCGTGGCCAGTTGAGTATCACGCTCAACGGCGTGGAAAGGTTCTCCTCGATCAACTTGTTCACCAGGATGTGCTGCCCATCCGGCGCCATGTTGTACGGGTAGGCGTCGAGCCTGATCCGCGTTCGCAGGCGCGTCTTGAACAACGGGTGGATATCACCGACCGCCAACTCGTCTCCGTTGATGCGGACCTGCGCGGCCATGAAGGTCTCGTCCGGCGCGACGAACACGATTTCTGCATTGTCGCGCCGCCAGTGCGGCCAGCTGCCGCCGTTCGCTGAAACCTGGCGCGGCTCGCCGGCGCGGCCGTGCGGCTTGACGTACACCTCCAGGCGGCCGGACACGTTCGCGGCGTATGCGATCCATCGACCATCGCCGGAGAAACGTGCCTGTGTTTCGACCAGCGACGTGTCGACGAAGGCCCGCGCAGCCCCGCCGCGAGCCGGCAGCAGCATGATGTCGCTCCGCGCAATGGTTCGGCCGCCGGCGATGAACAGGACCGACTCGCCGTCAGGCGACCAGTCGGCCGCGAACTTCCCGAGCGCAAGGCCCTCATCTGCTATCCGCCGCTCGGGTCCGGTTGTCTGGGACTTCTCATACAGGTCTACACGGCCTTCGCGGAACGAGCTGAAGATGAGCCGTCTGCCGTCCGGGCCCCAGACGGGTGCGAAGTCGTCGGTCGGGCCCCACGTGAAACGTTCGCCAATACCGCGCTTGACGTCGAAGGTCCAGATATCGCGCGTGCCGAGTACCGGATCCGCCCTGCTCGATGCCGCCCGGGTTCCGTCGGGCGAGAGCACGACATCCACCCAGTCGGCCTGTTCACCAAGACGACCGACCTCGGTGCCGCGCCGATTCGAACCACGCCAGCTGAGAACCCACGGCGGCCGTCGTCTGGTAGACGAGCACGTCGTTCGACACGCTGTACGCGCCTCCGATGCCCCCGCCGGAGGCACTCGTGAGCACGCGTTCCATGATCGGCACCGGCGTGCCTTCGAGCGCCAGCCGGGTTGCGTCGAACGGCTGTGCGAGGAGAGTTCCGCTCCGGACGAAGAGCAGGCGGCCGCCGGCATACGCCGGCTGCGACGCGTTCTCGACCAGAAGCTTCGCGAACGATGGCTCTCCGAGTCGCCCGATGTAGATACCGGTCGGCGTCGTCGCGCCCCCCTGCAGGCTGCCGACCGCGGCATAGAGAAAGTGGCGGCCATCCGGGAGAAACGAGGGTTGCGCGTGCTGCACGTGGCCCGCGGCGGTGTCGAGCGTCGTGGCGGCTGTGGAATCCCCGCCGGACGAACTCGATACCTGGTGAAGGGGCGCGTTGCCGGCCGGCGTGAACAGGATGACGCCCTCGTGATTCCAGGCGCTCAGGCTGCTGAAGCGCAGGTCGGCCAGCGTGACCGGTGCGCCGCCGTCGAGCGATACCCGCTTCAGCTGGCCGCTCAGGACCGAAATCTCCGCTGTCGGCCGCCAGATGAATCCGAGCTGGCGCGAATCCGGGGACCAGAATGGATAAGTGCCTCCTTCTGTCCCGGCGATTGGCTGTGCGACGGGCGTATCCAGCGGTCGAACCCACAGCATCGTCCCGCCGCCGGGCGCGTTTCCGACGTACGCGATGCGCCGGCCGTCGGGAGACACCGCGAAGCGCGTCACCTGTTCCGGAGCGGCAGCGGTCGCGAGGTTCGGCAATGGAATCGCGGCGCTCACGACACGTTCGTCCGCGGCACTCGTGTCCGGCGCCTCCCGCCGCCAGTAAAGGATGCCGAGCGTCAGGAACAGGACGCCGGCAGCCGTCCACGCGGCCGCCTCTCGCATCCTGGACCACCGCATCGAAGCGGCCGCTGCTGCCGGCATCGCACCGGAATCGGTGCCGGCGGTGAGCGCCTCGTCCAGCTCGATGCGTGCGTCGGCAATGTCGTGCAGCCGGCGCCGCGCATCCTTCTCGAGACACCTGCGCAGCAGCCACCGCACGCGCTCGGGTGTCTGGCTGGGAAGAAGCGTCCAGTCCGGTTCGCTCCCGAGGATCGCAACACGGTGTCGGAGAGAGTGGACCGGGCAAACGGGTTGCGCGCCGTCAGCATCTCGTAGAAGACGCATCCGAACGAGAAGATGTCGGTGCGCTTGTCGAGCGGCTGGCCGCGCGCCTGTTCCGGGCTCATATAAGCAACGGTGCCCAGGACAACTCCGCTCTTCGTCGCGTCCGCCGCGACCGTCGCCGCATTGCCCTCGGCGACCAGCGCTTTCGCCAGGCCGAAGTCGAGCACCTTCGAATGGCCCTCGGCGGTGAAGGCGATGTTGGCAGGCTTCAGATCGCGATGGATGATGCCGCGATCGTGCGCAGCCTGCAGGGCGTCGGCGATCTGCCGCGCGATCGTCAACGCGTCACGAACGGCGAGCGGACCGGATGCCAGACGAGTGGCGAGCGTGCCTCCCTCGACCAGCTCCATGACGAGGAACTGGGAATCGTCTGCTTCTTCCAGACCATAGAGCGTTGCGATGTGTGGATGGGTCAGGCCCGCGAGGATCTGCGCCTCGCGGCGGAACCTCGAGATGCGTTCGGGATCGGCAACCGCAGCCGCGGGGAGCGCCTTGACGGCAACGTCGCGTCCGAGGCGCGTGTCGCGCGCGCGATACACCTCGCCCATCCCGCCCGCGCCAAGCGGCGCGACGATGTCGTACGGACCGAGGCGATGTCCGGATGGCAGCGCCGTCACTTCCTCGCCAGCGCTGCGTTCGGCATGCCAGCCATCACTTTCATGGCGTGGATGATACCCGAGCGTTGCACGCCGGCGCGAAGCGTGGCTACTTCAGCACGATCCGCTGCGTCACCTTCCCGTCCTCGATCGGGCGCTCGGAGAACGCCGGGTTGCCGCGCATCTCCGAAGTGATGAAGGGATCTCCCGTGAAGACGATCTCGAAGATGTGTGGCGCCCGTCCGGCCGCGCTGACCTCGAAGTGAATGTGCGCCGGCACGCGGCTCTGCGGATATGAGCCCGGCTTGATTGTGTCGAACGAGTACGCGCCCTTCGCATCGGTCCGCAGGAACAGCTTCAGCCGCGGATTGCGATTGTCGCTCGCCGGCTTCACGCTGTAATAGCCCTCGTGATCGGTCTGATAGACGTAGAGGGACGCGCCAGCGACTGGCGCGTTGTCCGGACCTACCACGACGCCGCTGACGTGGAGCGGCTGGCCAGGCTCGCCCGCCGGCGCCAGGCGGCCGGCCGACGGCGCGCCGGCAGGTGCTTCGTGGACGGCCTGACGTGCGGCCGCCGCGCCTGACAGCAGAACGACGACCACGATCGAGATCCAGGGCAAGCTGCGAACACGTGTGATGAACATGCGCATCACTCCCTTCGGCGTGAATCGTCTCACGACTTCGCCCGGCCGGGCGCCGGCGCGCCATTACTTCGTTGGGGCGAAACGCGGGACCGAAAAGAGTAAAGCCTCGCGGTCGCGAGGCTCTCGAGCAGACGTTTGTCAGTTGGTCGAACGTTTCTTCGCCGCGTTCTCGAGCGTTCTCGCGGCGTCGAGGTGCTTTTGCGCGACGGGGAACGTCTCGGCCGCCCACTGATTGATCTTCCGCGTCACGTCGTTGTCGCTCTTGGCGGGACGGACTTCCACATCGGCCATCTGCGTTTTGGGGTCGGGCAGCGCGTTGCTTTGGGTGCGCCCCGCCGCGGCGGTCTTCCAATCCGCGAGCGACTGGACGTCGAGCCGGGATTCCAGCTTCGCGGCAAGGTCCTGATGGCTCTGCGACCATTGCCTTCGCATACTCGCGATCGAAATCGGCGCCCTGTTCCTTCGCCAACTCGTCGACGATCTTCTTGTGCTTCTCGTCGAGCTGGGCGGGCCAGTCAATCGGGACGCCTGAGGCGGCGCTCTTCAGCTTGTTGCCAGCCGCGCCATGCTCGTCGATCATCCTTTGCGCGAACGACTTGATGTCAGGGCTTGTCGCTTTCTCGAGCGCCATGCGGCTGAGCTCGATCTCCGCCAGGTTCTTGAGCGCGACGTCACGCACGAAGTCGTCGTCGTTCTTCACGTCCGCACCGGCCCCGCCCGTGCCGACCGCAGCGGGGCGTTCCGCGGGGGCGTCCGAACGGTCGGACTTCGAGCAGCCGCCGATGACGATCATGACGGCAGGGACCGCGACCCACAACAGACCAGCACGACTCATCCGACCCTCCTCTGCATCTCGACCTGCCGATCGACGTGCAAGGGGAGTGACGTCAGCCGCTCACCGTTTTGCGGGTCGTGCGTGACGACCGAGGGAAGTACAGAAGCTTGCTGTCGTGGAGATCACCGGAACATGGCGGGCGAGAATCCGTTCAGAATCTAGAGTTTTACCTCGCTGAGTTGGATCGTCGGCTGCGTGTTCGTGTAATTAGGGATGTCGCCCACGATCGCCTCTGCGTGCGGACCGAATGCCTGCTGAAACGACTCCACCGTGTCGAACAGAAGATGGCCCATTGCGACGAATGCGGGCGCTGAGCCAGGCTGAGTGCCACTAAGCCCGCCCTCCACGGCGGTGCCCTTGAGCGCAGTCCCAAGTTTCTGTTGAACCATAGGAATGTGCTTCCCGAGGTAGTACGTCATGTCAAATCGGCTGCCCGGGCCGTTGGGGTATAGGACGCTTACTTTGATCATTCCCGCCTCCGTCCGGCATTCTACAGCGCGCCCTATTCCCGCGGCCCGGCATGCGGGTCGTACGGTTCGATCTGCGCGGCGCGTGCCCGCCAGGTACTCAGCCTTCAATCGACTTACCTCCACAGCATTGTGCAGAATCTCGCAGTCGCAGTAGCCGCCTCGAGCCATGAGGACGTGAAAGACATCGAAGTACTCTTCCTCGCGGAATCCTCGAGCTGACAGGACAGCTCGTGCATGCCGGTAGTCACCGTGACACTGCTGTCGAGGATGCGACGCATCTGGAGGGCAGAGGATGTCATCCAGCGCTCCGAACACGCCCGCCCCGTGCAGGCAACGCATGACATCCGGGCTGATCTCGTCAATCAGCTCGGCATCCGGATACTCCAGATCTTCCGGACGCTCGCCCGGGGCGAGCTCGAACCACTCCGTTTCAATCAAGTGGCGTTCGTAGTAGTCGGCGGGAATGAGATTCCGGATGTAGTGGTAGCGCTGCGCCGGGTAAAGAGCCGCGAACTGCGCCTCCGTGAAATACACCGCCGGGCGCGTGGGATCGTCCGTCCACGGTTCCACGCGAATCTCCATATTCGGATAGGCTCGACGCAAGAACTCACGGAGGTCGGTTTCAAGCTGATGTAGATTCATATGTCACCGTCGTTCAGCGTTCAACATATGACGAAGCTGAGGTTTCAGCAGCACGCGATGGCGGCAGCATTTGTTGTTTTCTGCGTTGCGGTCATCGCGCTCGCGTCCGCTCCGCTGCTGCTGCCCAAGCCGACAGCGCGCGAGATCCGGCAGCAGTTGTGGGCGGAGCTCCAACCGGTCCGGCTCGCAAATTGCGAGATGCGGCGTTTCGGCAGTCCCAATGACGGCGGCTATCTGATGTGTGGGAATCTCCTCGGCGCGGTCCAAGCCGCGTACTGGTACGGCATTGGTCCGTTCGACGATTGGGGCTGCGACGTGTCCCAGAATCTTGGTGTCACCGTTCACCAATACGACTGCTTCATGCCGCCGCCCTCACCGTGTCCGAGCGCTGTGTTCCACAATGAGTGCATCGGTCCCAAAACGGCCGTCATCGAATCGCGGGTCTTCGATTCGCTCACCAGGCAGATGTCAAAGAACGGCGATGCTGGCAAAACATTCGTCGTCAAAATCGACATAGAGGGTGCGGAGCTTGATTCGCTGCTGGCCACACCGGACAGCGTGCTGCAGCGTATCGACCAGCTCGCGATGGAGATTCACGGTGCAGACAAGCGCTTCCTGCGAATGGTCCGGAAGCTAAAACGGACGTTTCACCCGGTCCACATCCATTTCAACAATCAGGCGTGCACCGTACGATACAAGCCGTTCCCTGCTTCGGCCTACCAGGTCCTTTTCGTCAACAAGCAAATCGCCGTCGTCGATCCGCACCAGCGGCGTCCCACCTTGCCGCACCCGCTGGATGCTCCCGACTACTCGCTCGGGCGCGACTGTCAAACACCGCTCGAGCCGTAGATCGAAATCGCAAAAACAAAGAGCCTCGCACTGCGAGGCTCTGGAAACGAATCTATGATGAATGGTACCGGTACGGGGATTCGAACCCCGGTCCCGTGGCTGAGAACCACGTGTCCTGACCCCTAGACGATACCGGCCCCGGACCAGAAACTCCGATTTTAGCAACTGGCGCGGAGCCCGGTCAAGGACGCCGATTGCCGCGGATCAACAAACGGGACGCGGATTCTCAAGATCTTCGATGCAAACGGGGACGCGGATTGACGCGGATCAACACACGAAACGCGGATTGACACGGATCTCCTAATCAACCTCGACGGATCAACGGGGGATCTCACGCTCATGACTGAGCCGTGATACCGCGAGAATCCGCGTCCGCTAAAGAAAAAAGAAATCCGCGTCGATCCGCGTTCCGTGAATGGTTTGTGACCGCGAAAATCCGCGTCTCGTGATTTAATGGCATGCGATCCGCGTCTATGATCTCTACATGCGCTTTCTCCTCGGACTGATCCTGATCCTCGTACTCGCTGCGGGCGGCGCCTGGCTGGTGGCCGGCCGTATGGCCGCGCCCGGCATCCAGATCACGAAACCTGAAAAGTTCGTCGGCGCCTCGACTGAAGTCGAGGTCGCGGTCGAGTCACCCGACGGCCAGCTCTCGGATCTGCAGATCGCCTTCGAGCAGAACGACAAGCAGGTTCCGCTGTTCAGCCTCGCGGCCCCGGGCAGCGCCAAAACGAAACAGGACGGACAGCGCGTCATCGTCACTGCCGTCATCGACAAGCAGACGGTGCCGTCGCTGCAGTCCGGCCCGGCGCGGATCAGCGTCCGCTCCGGACGGAAGGTGCTGTACGGGCTGCGCACCAGAGACGCCGCCTTGACGCGTGACGTCCAGGTAAGACTGGAGCGTCCGCGCGTCGCGGTCGTCTCGACGCATCACTACGTGAACCACGGCGGCGCGGAGATGGTCGTCTACCGCGTCACCCCGGACGACGTGGAGTCGGGCGTCGTGGTGGGGAACCTCGAATATCCAGGCTACCGGGCAGCCGGCGCCACCGTGGACGGCGTCAACATCGCCGACCCGGCGCTCCGCATCGCCTACTTCGCGCTGCTCTACGACCAGGATCTGAACACGCCGATGCGCGTCTACGCGCGGGACCCCGCGGGCAACACCGCACGCGCGGATTTCGAGCACCGCGTGTTCCCGAAGCCGTTCAAGAAAAGTCAAATCCCGGTCGATGACAAGTTCCTCGATCGCGTGGTGCCGGCAATCCTCGAAGGCACGACCGACATCAAGCCCGAGGGGGACACGCTCGCCAGGTTCCTGGCGATCAACGGCGAGCTGCGGCGGAAGAACGCCGAGAAGATCGCATCGTTTGCCGCGCAGACCGCGCCGGAGATGCTGTGGCGAGGCGTCGTGTTCCACACGTTCAAGAACAACGCGGTGGAATCCGCCTTCGCCGACCAGCGCACCTATCTCTACAAGGGCAAAGAGGTCGACAAGCAGGTGCACCTCGGCTTCGACCTGGCCTCGCTCAGCAATGCCCCTGTCCTCGCAGCGAACCGCGGCAAGGTGCTCTTCGCGGACGAGCTCGGCATCTACGGGAACTGCGTGATCATCGACCACGGCATGGGTATCCAGTCGCTCTACGCGCACCTGTCGTCGATCGACGTGCAGCCCGGCCAGATGGTCGAGAAGGAACAGACGCTCGGCCGCAGCGGCATGACCGGTCTCGCCGGCGGCGACCATCTGCACTTCACGATGCTGCTGCACGGCCGCATGGTGAATCCCGTGGAGTGGTGGGACCCCCACTGGATCGAGGACCGCATCCTGCGCAAGCTCAAGGCCGCCGGGGGGGTGTAGTAACGTTATGTCTGTGAAGAGGTTCGGGGCCTTGACGGCACTTCTGACCGGAATGCTCGCGGCGGGCGCCTGCAGCGGCGAGAAGGCGGCGGCGCCGGTGAATACCCCGCCGCCGGGCGCGGTCCGCGTCGACGAATCCAAGACAGGGACCATCACGGGCAAGATCGCGTTCGAAGGGACGGCGCCGCAGAACCCGGCCATCGGGGTCGGCTCCGATCCGGTCTGCGCGCGCGAGCATCCAGGCGGTATCACGTTCGAGAACGTCGTCGTCAGCAACGGCGGGCTCGACAACGTGTTCGTTTATGTCAAGGACGGCCTGGGCAACTATTATTTCGACACGCCAGGCGCAGCAGTGACGCTCGACCAGCAGGGATGCCGGTACCGCCCGCACGTGCTGGGCGTCCGCGCCGGGCAGCCGCTCGAGATCTCGAACAGCGACGAGACGATGCACAACGTGAACGCGATGGGGGCGGCGAATCGCGGCTTCAATTTCCCGCAGGCGCTCAAGGGGATGAAGCAGACCAGGACGTTCACCGCCCGCGAGGTGATGGTGACCTTCAAGTGTGACGTCCACCCGTGGATGAACGCCTACGTCGGGGTGATGGACCATCCATACTTCGCCGTCAGCGCCAACGGGGGCGCGTTCGAGCTGAAGAACGTCCCCGCCGGCACCTACACGGTCGAGGCGTGGCACGAGAAGCTGGGCACCCAGGCGCAGAGCGTAACGATCGGCGAGAAGGAATCGAAGACCATCAGCTTCACGTTCAAATCGGCGGCCGCGGCAAACTGAGGCGACACATGAAATCGAATGCGGACGCGGCAGCGATGCCCGCGGCGCGAACACGGACCAGCGATTACGTTGCGCTCGCCAAACCGCGGCTGAACTTCCTGGTGGTCGTCTCTGCGCTCGCCGGCTACGCGATGGCGGGCGGCGAGACCAGCGACACGCTGCGTCTCGTCGCGACCGTCGTCGGAACGGCGCTCGTCGCCGGGGGCGCCTCGGCATTCAATCAGATCATCGAGCGGCAGCCCGATGCGCTGATGCGGCGGACGAGGCTGCGGCCGCTCCCGGACGGCCGGCTTCAGGCGCCCGAAGCGCTTGCGTTTGCCGCGATCATCTCGCTGCTGGGCGTGCTCACGCTGTGGGCGGGTGCGAACCTGCTGAGCGCGGTCGTCGCACTCGCGACCCTGCTGATCTACGCAGTCATTTACACGCCGCTCAAACAGCGCACCTCGTTCTCGACCGTGGTCGGCGCGATTCCGGGAGCGCTGCCGCCGGTCATCGGCTGGGCCGCCGCGCGCGAGTCGCTGTCGCAGGGCGCCTGGGTGCTGTTTGGAATCGTCTTCCTGTGGCAGCTGCCGCACTTCCTCGCGATCGCCTGGATGTATCGCGAGGATTACGCGCGCGCGGGGTTCCCGATGCTGCCGGTCATCGAGCCGGACGGCCGCAGCACCGCGCGCCAGGCGGTCATCTACACGGCGGCGCTGTTCCCCCTGAGCCTCGCGCCGACGCTGATCGGAATGTCGGGCGCCCTCTACTTCATGGGCGCGCTCGTGCTGACGCTGGCCTTCCTGGCGATCGCCGTGAAGTTCGGGACGACGCGGAAGGTGGCGGACGCGAGACGCCTGTTCTTCGCGTCGATCATCTACCTGCCGCTCATCTGGATCCTGATGATCGCCGACCGCGTCTGAGATGTCCGTCGCCGATCTACCGGCACTGAACGCCACCCTCAACGCCATCGCGGCGGTCCTGCTCGTCACCGGCTACGTCCTGATACGCCGCGGACGCATCCGGCAGCATCGGCGCGTGATGCTGGCGGCGTTCACGACCTCCGCGCTGTTCCTGGTGTCCTACGTCACCTACCACGCCAACGCCGGATCACGGCCGTTCGCCGGACAGGGACCGATCCGGATCGTGTACTTCGGCATCCTGATCAGCCACGTGATCCTCGCCGCCGCCATTCTGCCGCTGGCGCTGATCACGTTGACGCACGGCCTGCGCGAGCGCTTCGACCGGCACGTGCCGATCGCGCGGTGGACGCTGCCGATCTGGCTGTATGTGTCGGTGACGGGCGTGGTGGTTTATTGGATGCTGTATCAGCTGTGAGCTGATAGCTGATAGCTATTTTTAGTCCGCAATGGACGCGTAGCGTCCAGCGTCTCTTTTGTTCTCGTACATCCTCTCGTCGGCCACCTTGACGAGATCCATGACGTTGTCATGGCCGGCGCGCACTTCGGCGCAGCCGATGCTGAGGCCGACGCCGGCGGGCAGCGATGCGGTCTCCGGCGAGTTCGCGAAATCGCGCTGCAGCGCGGCGCCCCGCCGCCGTGCTTCGTGCTCGTTGCACGACAGCAGGATGAGGAACTCGTCGCCGCCCCAGCGGAACACGTAGTCCGCCTCGCGGATGTTGGCGAGCAGGAAGGACGCGACCTGGCGCAGCACGTCGTCACCCGCTTCGTGGCCGAGCTGATCGTTGACCGCCTTGAAGCGATCGATGTCCACGAACAGGAGCGACAGCGGAATCCCGTGGCGGCGGTGCCGCTGCAGCTCGCGGCCGATGATCTCGTCGAAGAAGCGGCGGTTGCGGCAGCCGGTGAGCGGATCGGTGATCACCATGCGCCGCAGCTTGCCCTGCGCGGTCTCGAGCCGGCGGTTGGTGCGGCGCAGCTCGAACGTCATGTCCTCGAACGTCATGAGCTGCATGCCGAGCGCGCTGACGAGATACGGGATCATCATGAAGAGGAGCGTCGAGGTGGCGGCCGGCGCATCCGGCGACGGAATCACGAGCACGATCCACACGTGCGAGGCGGCGATCAGGATCAGCGAGCCGCCGACGATCGCGGCGCCGAGCATGCGCGCGTGCCGCAGCAGCATCAGGTAGGCGGCGCCGGCGGCGGCGATCGCGCCGCCCATCATCACGTGGCCGGGCGCGAACACCGCCTCGGGGCCGAGCGCGAGCGGCGACAGCGTGAACCACAGGAACAACGGCACCAGCACGTAGGTGTAGTTGCTGCCGATTCGCGGCCGTGCCGGGTAGGCATCGCCGCTGAGCACGAACATCAGCGCGCTGAGGATGCCGAGGAACTGCGAGATGCCGTAGGCGAAGTGGCTCGTTTGCAGCACCAGGTACTGGCGCGCCGCGACGAACATCGACGCCGCGAGCACGGCCCAGCCGAGCACCCAGAAAAGGATGTACAGACGCCGGCGGTAGAAAAAGAGAAGCAGCAGCACCCCGGTGACGACAAGGGCGCCCGCGCCGGCGAGTGTATGCGGATCCAGGTTGGTCGGATTGGGCGCGATGCCGGCTCCGGTAACCTGTGCCCCCCCCACCGGCGCCGAAGCAAACGGCGCGGCCGAAGCTACCGCAACGACGATCACGGCAGCCAGGACCAGCAGCCAGGCATGACCCGGCACTCGATCCATGTGGAAATTGTCTGGCGGGGAGCCATAACAATCTTACCATCGCGGCGGCCCGCCGCGACGGCAACAATGCAGGGGTGAATTGCCCTATTAACGATAGAGCAGATAGCGGTTACGCAGCAGACGCCAGCGGCTCTCGCCGACCGCCCACGACGCGGCAATCGCGGATGGATCGTGGCCCGCTCGGATGCGGGTAATCCCTTCCCTTGCGCCGTACAGTCGCTCCGACGCTTCGAGCTCGAAACGCGATCCATACATCTTGGTCAGCATCGAGGCAATCTCGACGCCCACCCGTACGGGCCGCGCCGCCCCGCGGTCGGTGACGACCATGAACACGCCCTGACACTCCTCGCCGGCGTACTTGCTCGCCGTCGGCGTGAAGCGGACCGGATAGAAGCGGACGCCTGGCACCAGCCGGTTATTGAGCGCTTCCGCAAGGGCCACGCCGTCGATCCAGGGCGCGCCGATCTGCTCGAAAGGCGTGTCGGTGCCGCGGCCGACCGAAATGTTCGAATACTCGAACGCGCCGATGCCGGGGTAGAGCGTCGCCTGCAGCAGGTTGCGCATGTTCGGCGACGGATTGATCCACGGCAGCCCCGTGTTGTCGAACCAGTCGTCGCGCCGCCAGTTCCGCATCTGCACCACGGTGAGGTTCGCGCCGATCTTGTTCTCGCCGTTGAACAGCATCGCGAGCTCGCCGAGCGTCATGCCGTGCCGGATGGGCATCGACATGTAGCCGATGAAGCCGAGCAGCGGCGCGTCGAGCATCGGGCCTTCGATCTGGAAACCGTTGACAGGGTTGGGGCGATCGAGCACGACGACGCCGATGTTGCGCTTCGCCGCCTCCTCCATCACGTACGCCATCGTCGTCATGTAGGTGTAAAAGCGGACGCCGATGTCCTGCAGATCGATCACGATCGTGTCGATCCCTTCGAGCATGGCGGCGGTCGGCCGGCGGCTCTCTCCGTACAGCGAATGGATCGGCAGCTTGGTGCGCTCGTCGACCTCCGTCGGCACCTTCGCATCCAGGATCCCGCGAATGCCGTGTTCCGGACTGAAGAGCGACACGAGCTTGACGTCGCGTGCGCCGTAGATCAGGTCGATCGTCGTCGCGCCATCTCTGGCCCGGCCCGTGTGGTTCGTGACCAGGCCGACGCGCTTGCCGCGGAGCGGCGCGAAGCCTTCCGCGCGCAGCACGTCGATGCCGCTGAGCACGGGCGTCGATGGACGGGCGGGCAGCGTGCCTGACGGGCCGAAGTCGCGGCCCGTCCACTGCCGCTCGGCGCCGTCCGCCGGCGCCGACGTCAGCGCGGACGCCGCGACCGTCGCGACCCGCGCGCGCAGCGGGGTCACGTCCCCCTTGCCGTCCGGGTGCACGCGGTTCGAGAGGAAGACGACGAACAGGCCGGTCGCCGGATCGATCCACAGCGACGTTCCGGTGAAACCGGTGTGGCCGAAGGATCCAATCGGCAGCAGCTCGCCGCGATTCGCGGAGAACGACGAGTCGATGTCCCAGCCGAAGCCGCGCACGTTGCGCTCCGAACCGGGCGTCGCCGGCGTCGTCATCTTCAGCGTGCCCAGCGGCGACAGAATCCGCTGGCCTCGAAACGCGCCGCCGCCAAGCAGCGTCCGCACGAACACGCTGAGATCGGCCGCGGTGCCGAAAAGTCCCGCGTGCCCGGCCACGCCGCCCATGCGCCGCGCAGTCGGATCGTGAACGACGCCGCGAAGCATTTTCATGTCTGGACCTTCACACGGCCAGCCATATGGCGTGCAGCTCTCGGTGGGAGCAATTCTCGACTGCAGCGAGGCCGGGGGCAGGAACATCGTGTCGGCCATCTTGAGCGGCCCGAAGATCCGGTCTCTTGCAAACCGATCGAGCGGCTTGCCGCTGACCCGATGCACGATCTCGCCGAGCAGGAAAAAGTTGATGTCGCTGTAGACGAACCGCTCACCGGGCGGCGCGGTTGGCACCTCCTCGATCGCGAGCTTGATCGCCGCGTCGTAGCCGGTCCAGTCGTCCGCGAGGTCGACGTCCGGCCTGAGGCCGGATACGTGCGTGAGCAGATGGCGAACGGTGATGTCGCCCTTGCCGTAGCGCTCGAAGCCCGGGATATAGACCGAGACGCGGTCGCTCAGCCTGATCCGCCCGTCCTCCACCAGCATCATCACGCTGGTCGTGGTCGCCACCACCTTCGTCAGAGACGCGAGGTCGAAGATGGTGTCGAGCGTCATCGGTTCGACATCCGGCACCAGCGCGCGGTTACCGAACGCCTTCTGGTACAGCACGCGATCGCGATGGCCGACCAGGACCACCGCGCCGGGCAGCTTCTTTTCGGCGATTGCCTCGGCGACCAGCGGCTCGATCTCCTCGAGCCGTTTGATATCGATGGCTGCGCGCGAGGGTGATGCTGATGTCGAGGTCTGTGGCGCAACAGGCCGGCCGGCGCTCTGGCGTGGACGTTCGACCTGTCCTGCCTGGAGGGACAGCACGCCCGTCAGGACGGCAACGGCAATCTTGATCATTCTCGGTTCTTAACGAAGCGTGGTGATGGCCTGCATCCGGCCGTCGGTCGCCTGACGGAAGAACGTCTCCCACTCGCGGCGAATCCGGTCGACCTTCTCCACTTGAGTGTTGTCCACGGAACGGCCGGCGCTCACGACGAAGAGGAACGCCTGCCGGTGAACGCGCGCCGATTCGGCGGCCGAAGGCACGCGCGCGCCGTGGACGGCGATGACGTCGGACATCAGGACGTCGCGCCGCGTGCCGTTGAACGTGACGCCGACGCGCGGCGCATCCTCGGCCGTCCTCGGCGGAACCACGTTCACCGGGTTCTCGACATAGAAGAACGGCGGCACGTCATTGGGACCAACCAGGCCCATCGCGTATTGATCGAGCAGGCTGTAGCGCTGCACGGAGGCGACGGTCCGGTACCGATCCGCCGCCGAGATCCTCGATGTCGTTCCCCTCCATCACCGAGGCGTCGGAATCGAAGAAGAAACTCCAGTGCGCCGCGCCGCGCCCGAGCAGATGCTCCGAGCGGTTGGCGGTGTGGTCCCGGAAACTGAAGAACGCCAGCCAGCGATGTCCGACTTCCTGCCCGAGCACGCTCACCGTGCTGTTCTCGCCGAGGAAGCGCTGCTGCGGATTCTCCGGATACTTGCCGATGAAATCCATGACCGCGAAGCTTCGCAGCCGTCCGGCGCTGCCGAAGTCGCGCGATGCGTCGTAGGTGTCGATGCCCAGACCGCGTATCTCGTTCGCCACCGTCGTCTCGTATGCGAACGCATCCGTGATGAGCGGCGCGTCGGTCCAGATGATCAGCTGATCGTAGTTGTCGGGATGCGACGCGTAGAACTTCCTGGCGATCTGGACCGTGTCCATCTCGCCGCGCTCGGCAAACCGCTCCCCGACCGCCCCGCCTCCGCCAGAGGTGGGCCCCGCATCGCTCAGGTTCACCGGCGTGAAGAACCCGGTGTGCCCGGGCGAGATGCCGACGATCCCGTCGAGCAGCGAGATTGCGTCGCTGAACTTCATCTCGACGTTGCCGTTCGGCAGCAGCGTGAGCTGCGCCGTCGTTGCACGCACGGAGTCGAAGCCGCGCACGCCGCACCAGGTGACCGTGTAGGCGTCGACCGCCGCATTGGTGAAGACGCGACCGCCGGTAGACGGATCGAGATCCGCGAAGAACGGCGCGACCCGCGGCGGACCGGTCAGCAGCCGCGCAACGTTGCGCTCGGTGCTCGCGTGGTCCGGCTCCTCGAACGTGACGTTGCCGTCCGAGTTGACGAAAGCTGTGGTCTGTGTCTGGCCGAAGAAGGAGAACCCGAACGGCACGTCGACTTGCACGCTGTCGTCGTCGGTCAGCGTCAAGCGCGTGCCGAGATTGGTGCGGAAGGCGCCGTCAATCCGCGTGACGTCATAGCCGCCGGCGCCGTTGCGGGTGAAGCGCAACCCCTGGCTGCGGATATCCACCGCGTTCGGCGGCGCGATCAGATCGCCTTCGTCCTGGAGGACGGCGATCTCGCCGATGTCGACCGGGTTGCGTCCGCCGGGCCCAACTGCCAGATCGCGGGCGCGGCCCGCGCGCTGCCGGTGCGTCCACAACGCGTCGAGCACGCGCCAGCGCGGATCGCGATCGATGACCTCGGTCTTGAGCCGGAACGTGTCCGCGGTGGATTCGCCCGGCGCGGAGACTGCCTCGCTTTCAACCGCCGCCGTCAAGCAGGGATTGCCGCTCTGTCCCGGACCGGGAGAGGGCGACGGGGAACCCCCGTTCGACCCTCCACAGGCGGCCAGCATCCACGCGGCGGACAGGACCAGCAGCAGAACGCGTGGACGACGCAGCATTCGTGGGCCTATTTTATGGTTTTCAGCTGCTCGAGGATCTTTTTGGCGTCCGGCAGCTCACGGGCGTCGGGCGGCGCCGCCGCCACGAATTTCTCCATGTCGGCCTTCGCCTCGGGCATCTTCTTCGCCGCGAGGTACGCCCTGCCGCGATAGTAGTAGATCTCGTTCTGCTTGGGAAAGGCCTCGCCCAGCTTCGTCAGCATCGCGACCGCGTCGTCCGGCTTGCCGTCGTTGATTAGATTGATGCCGGCGTTGATGAACGGCAGCGGGTCTTTGACCTGCGCGAGATCGATCGACTGCAGGAGCGCCACGCCTTCGGCCTTGTTTCCCGCCTCCATCTGCAGCTCCGCCAGCAGGATCTTGACGTCGATGTTCGTCGGTTCCTTGTCGAGGACGACTTTCAGGTGTTCGATCGCCTTCGGGTAGTTCTTCTCCCCCGAGTAGGCGGCGGCAATGAAGCGATTGAGCTGGTGGATCGTCGGGTACTTGGCGAGCAGATCCTCGTAAATCTTGCGGGCCTCGGCGAACTGGTTCGCGCGGAGCAGGCTGTCGGCGCGCTTCAGCTCCGCCTGGATTTCGGCGTTCGGATCGGCGACCGCCTTCACGAGCTTGACGTCGACGCGCGGCGCGTTGCCGGCTTCGTCCAGATTGATCGTGCCCTTCTGGCTCTGGAAACCGTCCTTGCTGAACTCGAGGTCCCACTCGCCGGTGGCGAGGTTCGCGAACGCCCATTCGCCCTTGGTGTTCGACTTCGATTGGAGCGGCGGCTGCCCCTGCACGTCTTTCTTCGACACGCGAATCGCCACGTCAGCCAGCGGCTGACCCTGATCGTCGGTCACTTTGCCGGTGATTCTTGCCTCGCCGCGAGGCTGCTGTGCGAACGCGCCTGCGGCGGATGCCGCCACCAGGGCGACGCTGAGTGCGAGGGTCTGCAGGATTTTCATGATCCTAACAGTTTAATGGATTTTGGGGCCGTGTCGGAGGGGGGAAGACGCGCGCGCAGCAGAGCTTCCGTCAAAACGAAACCGCCGGCCGTCTCCTCCAAAACGGCCGGCGGCGCACGATTGACGTGCTACGTTCGAGTCGCAAGCGATCGGTTACTTGGCGAACCGATCGAAAATATCCACGAGCTCGGAGAGGCGTTTCGTTTTCTCTGGCTCACCTCTCACGATCCCTTCGGGCACGCACCGCTCGACGTGATATTTCAGGACGGCCAGGCTGATCCGGTTCAACGCCGCTTCCGCAGCCGCGAGCTGCTGAAGAATGTCTACGCAGAGCCGCGGCTCCTGCACCATGCGCCGAATGCCGCGGACCTGTCCTTCGATCCGGTTAAGCCGCGTGACGAGGCTTTGCTGCTGTGTCTCATCCAACATGAGGTCCCCCGGAACGCGCCACATTCGGCGTTCACGTGAACTACGCCGCCGGGTTAGCTCCGTTTCGGGGCTCGAGAAAAAAGCCTCGCACTGTCGTCCGACGGCGCGATGTATTGCAAGCGTCACGCCTCCGCGCGCACTTTCGTGCAGCGATGCGGCCTGAGAGAAACGTTCGATTTTTCGCGCGCTCGCGCAGATCGCGGCGCACTGGATACTCACTGGATACAAGGAACCGTATTTTTGGCTTCGCGTGGATCCATTTTCTTGAGTTCGACGAATCGACAGGAATGCGGGTCGAAAGGCCTCGTGATTGACACGAGATTCAGAATGAATGAACATTCATTCATGGCCGTCATGGCTCGAACACTTCGGCAATCCGCGCCGCGCACCGACAAACGCGACGCCATCCTCCGCGCCGCCATCGATACGTTCGCGGCGCGCGGCTTCTTCAACGCCCAGGTCGCCGATGTCGCGCGCGCGGCCGGCGTCGCCGCCGGCACCGTGTATCTCTACTTCCGCGGCAAGGACGACCTGCTCATCTCGATCTTCGAACGCACGATGACCGAGGCCATCGCCGAGGGACGCGAGATCGTCGGCAGGCTCGACGATCCCGGCGATCGGCTGCGCGAGATCGCGCGGCTGCACCTGAATCGTCTCGGACGCGACCGCTCGCTCGCCATCGTGTTCCAGGTCGAGCTCCGGCAGTCCACGAAGTTCATGGAGCGGTTCTCCGCCACGCAGCTGCGCGAGTACCTCGGCATCATTCGCGACGTCGTCGCTGATGGACAGTCGCGCGGCACGTTTCGCACGGGCGTGAATCCGACGCTCGCGGCCAAGCTGTTTTTCGGCGCGCTCGACGAGATGGCCACGAACTGGATCCTGAGCCGCCGCAGATACGCGCTCGCGTCCGAAGCCGACGCCATCGTCGATCTCTTCGTCGGCGGATTGGCGGGGCCCCGCGAGCACTAGAAAATGCATATTCGATCAGTTGCTGTGCTCGGCGCCGGTACGATGGGTGCGCAGATCGCAGCGCATTTCGCCAACGCCGGCGTTCCCGCGCTGCTGCTCGACGTCAGCCGCGACGCGGCGCGCGCCGGCCTCGAGCGGGCACGGACGCTGAAGCCCGACCCGTTTTTCACGCCCGAGGCGCAGACGCTCGTTCGCACCGGAAGCTTCGACGAAGACCTCGCCGCAATTGGCGAGGCCGACTGGATCGTCGAAGCAGTGGTAGAGCGCGCGGACATCAAGCGCGCGCTGCTCGAGCGCGTCGAACAGCACCGGCGCGCGGATGCGATCGTCAGCTCGAACACATCGGGGATCCCGATTGCTTCGCTGGCCGAAGGGCGAAGCGACGCGTTCAGGCGTCACTGGCTCGGCACGCACTTCTTCAACCCTCCGCGTTATCTGCATCTGCTCGAGCTGATCCCGACCGCCGAGACGGCATCCGATGTCCTCGACACGGTTGCCGCCTTCTCCGATCACCGGCTGGGCAAGGGTGTGGTGATCGCGAAAGACACGCCGAATTTCATCGCGAATCATCTCGGACTCTACGGCGTTGCGCTCGTGCTGCGCGCGTTGAGGAGCGGCGAATACACCGTCGAGGAGATCGACGCGATCACCGGTCCGGCGATCGGCAGGCCGAAGAGCGCCACGTTCAGAACGATCGACATCGCCGGCATCGACGTCCTCGCCCACGTCGCGCGGAATCTCGCCGAGCGGCTGGACGATCCCGGGGCGCGCTCGATGTTCGATCTCGGACCGCTCGTCACCGACATGGTCGAGCGCGGATGGACCGGCGTGAAGACAGGACAAGGCTTCTACCGGCGCGACGCAAACGGCGAGATCCTGACGCTCGATCCGGCCAGCATGTCGTTTCGCGCCAGGCTGTCGCCGCGCCTGCCCTCGCTCGACGCGGCGCGATCCATCGAGGATCCCGCCGAACGCATCCGGACCCTGTTCCTCGGCAAGGACAAAGTCGGCTCGTTCCTGCGCGACACGCTCGGTCAGACGCTGCTCTACGCGGCGCGTGTCACTCCCGCCATCGCGCATTCAATCGACGACGTCGACCGGGCGATGCGCTGGGGATTCGGCTGGGATCTCGGGCCGTTCGAAACCTGGGACGCGATCGGCGTGCAGCGAGTCATCGATGCCTGCGGCATGACCGATCTGCCGCCGCTCGTCCTCGAAGCGCGGCAGCGCGGCGGTTTCCGCCCCGGAGCGTCGCTCCCGCCGGCGGCGCCGGACCTCCGGGTGCTGCAAACATCGAAGTCCCGTGTGGTGAGAAAGAACGCGGGCGCCAGCCTCGTGGACATCGGCGACGGCGTGCTCGCGGTCGAGTTCCACTCGAAGATGAACGCCATCGGCGGCGACACGATCGAGATGCTCCACGCCGGCGTCAAGGAAGCCTCCTCGAATTTCCGCGCGCTGGTCGTCGGCAACGAAGCGGTCAACTTCTCCGCCGGCGCCAACCTGATGCTCCTCCTGCTCGAAGCGCAGGAAGGCAACTGGGAAGAGATCGACATGATGATCCGCGCCTTCCAGGGCGCGACGATGGCGCTGAAGTACGCGCCGGTGCCGGTGATCGTCGCGCCGGCAGGGCTCGCGCTCGGAGGCGGATGCGAAATCGTCCTGCATGCCGATCGCGTGCAGGCAGCCGCGGAGAGCTACATCGGGCTCGTCGAGGTCGGTGTGGGACTGATTCCCGCAGGCGGCGGCACCAAGGAGATGCTCGCGCGGGCGATGGAGGACGCGCCGGCAGGCGTCGACGCGCTCCCTTACGTCCAGCGCGTGTTCGAAACCATCGGCTTCGGCAAGGTCGGCACGAGCGCGCCACACGCGCGCCGCCTCGGCTATCTTCGCGAACTCGACAGCGTCACCATGAACCGGGAGCGCCTGATTGCCGACGCGCGCGCGCTCGCGGTGGCGCGCGCGGCCGATTACGTCCAGCCGCAGCCGCGCAAGGCGATAAGGGTCGGCGGCGAGGGCCTGCTTGCCGCGCTGAAGCTCGGCGTCCATCTCGCGTGGCGCGCCGGACGCATCAGCGATCACGATGCGCTCATCGGCCGCAAGCTGGCGTGGATCCTTGCCGGCGGCAACCTGCCGCATGCGGCGACGCTGTCCGAGCAGCAGGTGCTCGACCTCGAACGGGAAGCGTTCCTGAGCCTCTGCGGCGAGCGCAAGACGCAGGAGCGCATTGCCTACACGTTGAAAACCGGGAAGACGCTGAGGAACTGACCGTGTTCGATCGTGGCTCCGGCCCGCCCGTCATTGTCGTGCCCGGGGTGCAGGGGCGATGGGAATGGATGCGTCCCGCGCTCGACGCGCTGAGCCGGCGCTGCAGGGCTGTGTCGTACTCGCTTTCCGGTGATATCGGGTCGGGATCGTCGATGGACAGCGGACAGGACTTTGACAGCTATATCCGTCAGCTCGACGGAATCCTCGAGCGGACCGCGATCGATCGCGCGGTGGTTTGCGGCGTCTCGTACGGCGGCCTGATCGCGCTCAGGTATGCCGCGCTTCGGCCCGACCGCGTCACCGGACTTGCCATCGTCTCGGCGCCGGCGCCAGGCTGGGAGCCGTCCGCACGGCAGGCGACGTGGCTCGCGCGACCGTGGCTGTCGGCGCCGGCGTTCGTGGCAGGCGGACCGTTTCGTCTGTGGCCCGAGATCCGCACGGCGCTTCCGCAGGCGCCAACGCGCCTCCGGTTCGCGGTTGCGCACGGGCTGCGGGTCATGCGGGCGCCGATGATTCCGCCATTGATGGCGCTTCGCATCCGCCAGCAGCAGGAAGTGGACTTCCGCGCGGACTGCGAGCGCGTCAACGTCCGGACCCTCGTGATAACCGGCGACGAAGACCTCGACCGCGTCGTGCCGGTGGAGGTCACACAACGTTATTGCACGCTGATTCCGTCGTCGCGCTATGTGAGGATGACCGGAACGGGTCATATCGGGTTGATCACGCAACCCGAGCGCTTCGCACGAATCGTTGGTGAATTCGCCGATGGCAACCATAACTGATCTGACCGGTCCGGCCGGCCGGCTCGAGGCGGTGCTGGAGCCGCCCGCGGACGGCCGTGCCGATGGCGCCATCCGCGGGGCGGTCGTGTTCGCGCATCCGCATCCGCAGTTCGGCGGGACGATGCACACGAAGGCGGTGTATCAGGGAGCCAAGGGTCTGTCGCGAATCGGGTGCGCGGTGCTGCGGTTCAATTTCCGCGGCGTCGGCCACAGCGAGGGGCAATTCGATCAGGGCGACGGGGAAAAGCAGGATTTCGGCGCCGCGACCGATTACATGGCGAAGCGTCATCCCGGCGCGCGCATCTGGGCGGCCGGCTTCTCGTTCGGCGCCTGGGTCGCGCTCGAGGCCGGCGCGGCCGACGATCGCGTGTCGGCGCTGATCGGCATCGCCCCGCCGGTCGCCACGTCGGTCTCGGGAATGCAGTACTCGTTTCCACTCACGCTGGAAAGCACGAAGCCGAAGTTCTTCGTGCAGGGCGAGGCGGATGAGGTGTGTCCCCTCGAGGCGCTGTGGCGCTTCTACGGCCAGCTGAAGGAACCGAAAGAGATCGTGGTGATTGACGGCGCCGATCATCTCTTCGAGGGAAAAACGTCCGAGGTCGGCGAGGCGTTGGAGGATCTGCTCGGGGACTACGAGGATTGAACCATGCAGGATGCACTGATTGTTTCCGCCGTGCGCACCGCCGTCGGCAAGGCGCCGAACGGCACGCTGCGTCACACGCGTCCGGACGAAATGGCCGCTGTCGTGATCGCGGAGGCGCTGAAGCGCGCACCGGGCGCGAGCGCGGAGAGTGTCGACGACGTGATCATCGGCTGCGCGATGCCCGAGGCGGAGCAGGGGCTGAACGTCGCCCGGATCGCCAGCCTTCGCGCCGGCGTGCCCGTGTCGGCCGCGGCGGTGACGGTGAACCGCTTCTGCTCGTCAGGCCTGCAGTCGATCGCGTACGGGGCCGAACGGATCATGGCCGGGTTTGCCGACACCATCGTCGCCGGCGGCACCGAATCCATGAGCCTGGTGCCGATGGGCGGGCACAAGGTCGCGCCGAATCCGGCGCTGGTGGACACCTACCCGGACGTGTATCTCAGCACCGGCCTGGTGGCCGAGAATCACGCTCGCGAGGCGACCGTCTCGCGGCAGGAGCAGGACGAATTCGCGCTGAGAAGCCACCAGCGGGCGCTCGACGCGATCGCGGCGGGCCGCTTCACGGAAGAGATCGTGCCGCTGACCGTCAGGATTGTCGATGGCCAGGGTGACCGATCGATCACCTTCGGTACCGATGAGGGGCCGCGCCGCGACACGTCGCTCGAGGCGCTCGCCAAACTGAAGCCCGCATTCCATGCCACCGGCACCGTCACCGCCGGCAACTCGTCGCAGACGAGCGACGGCGCCGCGGCTGCGGTGGTCATGTCCGGCGCGCGCGCGAAGCAGCTCGGGCTCGAGCCGCTGGGCCGCTTCGTCGCGTTTGCGACCGCCGGCGTCGAGCCGGAGCGCTTCGGGATTGGTCCCGTCCCGGCGATCCGCAAGGTGCTGAAACTCGCCGGTCTCACGCTCGATCAAATCGATCTGATCGAGCTGAACGAGGCGTTCGCCGCACAGGCGATCGCCTGCCTGCGCGAACTGCCGATCGATCCGGCGCGGCTGAACGTCAACGGCGGCGCGATCGCGCTCGGCCATCCGCTCGGCTGCACCGGCGCCAAGCTCACCGCCACGCTGCTTCACGAGATGAAGCGCCGCGGATCGAGGTACGGCATGGTGACGATGTGCGTCGGCGGCGGCATGGGCGCCGCAGGAATCTTCGAACGTGTCTGAACATCCCGGGCCCCGGCCCCTTGCCCCAGGCCCCGTAAGGAGCATCAATGAGTGTCGTTGATACTGCAGTCAAAGGCGGCGCGTGGCTGATCGAAGAGGCGCCTCTCTCGAGTGTGTTCACACGCGAGAAGCTGACCGACGAGCAGCGGCTGATCGCGCAGACCGCTGACGAGTTCGTCAGCAACGAAGTGCTGCCGGCGCTCGATCGGCTCGAGCAGAAGGACTGGGCGCTCGCCCGCCAGCTGGTCGAGCGATGCGGTGCGCTGGGACTGCTCGGCACGGACGTCCCCGAAGCGCTCGGCGGCGTGGAGCTCGACAAAGTCTCGTCGGTCGTGGTCGGCGAATCGATGGGACGTTCGGCCTCCTTCTCCGCGACATTCGGGGCGCAGACCGGCCTCGCGGTGACGCCGCTCCTCTGCTTCGGCACCGACGCGCAGAAGGCGAAGTACCTGCCGCGGCTGGTGTCCGGCGAGATCGTCGGCGCCTATGCGTTGAGCGAGTCGGGGTCGGGTTCCGATGCGCTGGGCGCAAAAGCGCGCGCAACGCGGCAGCCGGACGGATCGTTCGTCCTCTCGGGCGAGAAGATGTGGATCACCAACGGCGGCTTCGCCGACTTCTTCATCGTCTTTGCGAAGGTCGATGGCGAGGCGTTCACGGCGTTCATCGTCGAGCGGACATTTCCGGGCGTCAGCAGCGGCAAGGAGGAACACAAGCTCGGGCTCCACGGGTCGTCGACGACGCCGCTGATTCTGCAGGACGCGCAGGTGCCGGCCGAGAACGTCCTCGGTGAAGTCGGGAAAGGCCACAAGGTCGCGTTCAACGTGCTCAATTACGGCCGCTTCAAGCTCGCCGCGATGACGAGCGGCGGCGCCCGCGCGGTGATTGGCGAGGCGGCCGCCTACGCCGCGGGCCGGAAGCAGTTCGGCCAGCCGATCGCGTCGTTCGGCGCGATCAAATACAAGCTCGCGGAGATGACGGTGCGCGAGTACGCCGTCGAGGCGATGCTGTACCGGACCGCCGGGCTGATCGACGGAATGCTCCAGGGCAGCCACGCGAACGACGCGGTGCTCGCGACGCTGGAAGAGTTCGCGATCGAGGCGTCGATCCTCAAGGTCGCCGGCAGCGAGATGCTCGATTTCGTGCTGGACGAGAACGTGCAGATCCATGGCGGCAACGGGTTCGTTCGCGACTATCCCGCCGAGCGGCACTACCGCGATGCGCGCGTGAACCGCATCTTCGAGGGCACCAACGAGATCAACAGGCTGCTGATTCCCGGCATGCTGGCGAGGCGCGCGGTCAAGGGCGGCCTGCCGCTCATCGCGGCGGCGAAGAAGCTGCAGGACGAGCTGCTCACGCCGTCGATGCCCGAGCCCGCCGGCGACCGACCGATGGATCGCGAGGCGAAGGCGGTCGCGGCGATGAAGAAGGTGGCGCTGATGGTGCTCGGCACGGCGATGCAGACTTACGGCGACAAGCTCGCCGACCAGCAGGAAGTGCTGTCGCTGGCGGCCGACATCGTGATCGACGTCTACTCGGCGGAAAGCGCGCTGTTGCGCGCGCAGAGCGCCGGCGGCAGCCTGCACACCGCGGCGGCGCAGGTGTTCGTCAATGACGCCGCCGCCCGGGTCGAAATCGCCGCCCGCAACGCCCTCGCCGCGATGGCCGAAGGGGACACGCTGCGGACGCTGCTCGCGGCGCTCCGGCGCGTGCTGAAAGTCGCGCCGATCAACACGGTGGCGCTGCGGCGTCAGCTCGCGGATGCCGTCACCGAACGGAAAGGCTATCCTTTCTAGGATGACGCGCCGGATCGCGGCACTGATGCTGGCGGCCGCTCTGGTGGCCGCCTGCAGCGGCCGCGAGCTCACCTACGACGAGGAAATCGCCGGCTGGCGGGCGGAGAAGGACCGCTACATGCGCTCCCAGGAATCGCCGGTCCCGGCGGAGCGCCGCGAGTCGTTCGCGCCGCTCCCCTACTTCCACGTCTCGCCGGCGTATCGCATTCCAGCCGGCCTCGAGGTCATCAAGGCCGAAGAGATCATCGAGATGTCGCTATCGTCCGGCGCGCGGCGGCGGATGCGCCGGGTCGGCGTGCTCGGCTTCACGCTGCAGGGACAGCAGATGAAGCTCACCGCCTTCGTCGACGCCACCGAAAACGACATGAGCCGCCTGTTCGTGCCGTTCGGCGACCTCACCAACGGCACCGAAACGTATCAGGGCGGGCGGTATCTCGATCTGGATCGCACCGCAACCGGCATCTACGACCTGGATTTCAACCGCGCCTACCATCCGTTCTGCGTCTTCAACCACGAGTACGTGTGTCCCGTCCCGCCGCGCGAGAACCGCTTGAAGGTCCCGATCCGCGCCGGCGAGAGGCTGCCAGCCTCATGATTTCCGCGCTCGTGTTCGACTTCGACGGCGTCCTCGCCGACTCGGAGCCGCTGCACCTGGCGGCGACGCAGGACGTGCTCGCGTCGATCGGCGCGGCGCTCCCGCGCGAGGAGTACTACGCCGACTATCTCGGATATGACGATGCGGGGATGTTTCGCGCGTTGTCGGACGCGCGAGGCTGGGGGCTGACGAGCGGGCAGATCGAAACGCTGATCGCCGAAAAGGCGCTCGCGCTCGAGGCGATCATCAGCGGCACGGATGTCCTCTATCCATCGACGCCCGACTGCGTCCGCCGGCTCGCGGCCGACTGGCCGCTCGGCATCGCGTCGGGCGCGTTCCGCCACGAAATCGAGGCCATCCTCCGGCGCGGCGGCATCGATCGCTACTTCAAGTTCATCGTCGGCGCCGGTGACACGCCGGAAAGCAAGCCCCAGCCAGGTCCGTACCGCCGGGCCGCGCAGCTGCACGGCGCCGATCCCGGATCCTGCCTGGCGATCGAGGATTCCCGCTTCGGCATCGAGTCGGCGAAGTCCGCCGGCCTGTGGTGCGTCGGCATCACCACCACCTACCCGGTCTCCGAGCTGATGGCCGCCGACGCGGTCATCGCCAGCCTCGACGAGCTCACGCCGGAACTGATCCGATCGTTCGGGACCGGTTAGAATCAGCGGCAGTGACTTTCGCCTTGCATCTGCAGCCGAGGGCCGTCCAGGTCGCGCGGGAGCTCGAGCGCGCGCTCGACGCGCCCGGCGAGGGTCTTGGCGCCGCCGCGCTCGCGATCGCGAGAGTGGAATACCCGTCGCTCGACCCGGCCCGCTATCTCGACGAGCTCCACGAGATGTCCGAAGAGGCGGCGGCGAGGATCAAGGGCGCTGCCGCCACCGACGCGGCGATCCACGCGTTCAACGAGTACCTCTACGACGAGAAAGGCTTCTGCGGAAATCGCCAGAGCTACGACGACCCGCGGAACAGCTTCCTCAACGAGGTGCTGGAACGGCGCACCGGGATTCCAATCAGCCTGGCGGTGGTCTACATGGAAGTGGCGCGGCGGGCGGGCCTCCGCGTCGCCGGTGTCAACTTTCCCGGGCATTTCCTGCTGCGCGTCCCGGTGGATCTCGACGGAACGTCATCGGTCGACGAGCAGTTCCTCATCATCGATCCGTTTCACGGCGGCGCCCGGCTGTCGGAGATCGATTGCCGCGAGCTGCTCAGCCAGCACGTCGGCGACGAAGCGGCGTTCGATGCCTCGCTGCTCGCGCCGGCCACCCGCCACGACATCGTCGTGCGGATGCTGGTGAACCTGAAGCGGCTCTACGTCCGCATGCGATCGTTTCCGCACGCGCGGTTCATCTCGGATCTGCTGCTCGCGGTGGATCCGTCGGCGATCGCCGAGCTGCGCGACCGCGGCCTGCTGGCCTATCACCTCGAGGATTTTGCCGCGGCATTACGGGATCTCGAGGCCTACCTGCGGCTGGTGCCGAGGCACGCGGCACTGCCGGCGGCGCCGGCGCCCGATTCAGGCGGCGACCAGACGGAGAGCTACGACGCGCAGGTGTGGGAGCACGTGAAGACGCTGCGCAAGCGCGTCGCCGGGTTCAACTGAGCCGCCAGCCAACCAGAGCCGACAGCCGCTGCAGCATCGTCGGATTCGTGCGCGCGAGCGTCGCCTGCTCGAGGATCTCGAGCGCCTCGGCGATGTTGAACGCCGGAGCGATGCCCATCTTCCGCGCTCCCTCGACCGCGCCATCGCTGGGGTTCGACGACACGAGAATCGTCCGGGCGGTCGCGTCGGCGACGACGTCGAGGCAGTGCTGCGTGCTGTCGTCGACGTGATAGTCGATGCTCAACGCGTGAATCGCGCGTCCACGCCAGCCGTTGAGCACGAACACCGAGGGAAGATCGAAGCCCTGCCCGACGAGCCAGCGTTGCGTCTGCCTCTGCACGGTCTCACCGGCAGTGGCGGGCCGCTGGGTCACGAAAAAGACTTCCCACTCGTAACGGAGGCTCAGCTCGTGGATGCGCGCAATCCCGGTCCTGTCGAGCGGCTCGAGCGTCAGCCAGAAGTCCGGCGTCTTCTCGATCTCGCGCCAGATGGCGTCGCGGCGCCCCTGGGAGCGTCGCGGCTCTTCCTGCTGCACCTGCTGCCCTTCTTCCGGCTCGGGGACGTCGGAACCGGCGGTTGCAGGCGGCCCGAACAGCTGCAGTTCGACCTTTCGGAACGCGCCGGCGAAGTCCGCGAGAACGCCGTCCAGATCGAAGCTGATCCTGAGAGGCACGATTGACAGCTATCAGCGCGTTCGCGCCATCTCGTCGTAGAGGAACGCCGACGCAATCACACCGCCGTGGAAGTTTCCGAGATCGAGCTTCTCGTTCGGCGCGTGCGCATTCTCGTCAGGGAGGCCGACGCCGAACAGCACCGACGGCAGGCCGAGGATCTCCTGGAACGTCGCGACGACCGGGATGGAGCCGCCTTCGCGGTTGAAGACGGGCGTCTTGCCGAAACCCTTCTCGATCGCGCGCCCGGCCGCCTGGACGAACGGGTTGTCGAAGTCGGTCATCCACGGCTTGCCGCCATGCATGCGCGTCACCTTCAGCTCCACGGTCTTCGGCGCCACCTTGCGCACGTACTCCTCGAACAGCTTCGCGATCTTGTCAGGATCCTGATCCGGCACGAGCCGCATGCTGACCTTGGCCATCGACACTGCGGGGATCACCGTCTTCGCCCCCTCGCCGGTGAAACCCGCGAGCAGCCCGTTGACCTCGAAGGTCGGACGTCCCCACACGCGCTCGAGCGTCGAGTATCCGGACTCGCCGAACAGCTTGGGCGCACCAAGCTCCTTGCGGTAACGCGTCTCGTTGAACGGGAGCTTCTTGAATTCGGCGCGCTCCTCGTCACGCAGCGGCCGGACATCGTCATAGAAGCCGGGGACCTTGATTCGGCCTCCCTTGTCCTTCATCTGCGCGAGCACCTGCGCGAGGACCATCGCCGGGTTGGCGACCGCGCCGCCAAACGAGCCGGAGTGGAGATCGCTCTTGGTGCCGCGAAGGTCGATCTGACAGTAGACCAGCCCGCGCAGGCCGTAGCAGATCGACGGGATGCCGCGGTCGAACATCGGCGAGTCGGAGATGACGACCACGTCTGCCCCGAGCTCGGACTGATGCGCCTTGATGAAGTTGTCGAGGTTCGCCGAGCCGACTTCCTCTTCGCCCTCGAGGATGATCTTCATGTTCACCGGCAGCCGGCCGTTCTGCTTCAAGTGCGCTTCGATCGCCTTGAAGTGCATGAACACCTGACCCTTGTCGTCGGCGGCGCCGCGCGCGTAGATCTCGCCGTCGCGGATGGTCGCTTCGAACGGCGGCGACTCCCACAGCTCGAGCGGATCCACCGGCTGCACGTCGTAGTGGCCGTAGAAGAGGATGGTCGGCGCGCCGGCGGCGCCGAGCCACTCGCCGTAGACGACGGGATTGCCGGGCGTTTCGATCAACCGTGACGTTCTGCAGGCCGATCCGCCGCATTTCGTCGGCGGTCCATTCCGCGCCGCGCCTCACGTCGGCGGCGTGCTGCGGAAGGGCGCTGATCGTCGGAATCGCGAGGTACTCCTTCAGCTGGTCGACGTACCGGTCGCGGTTGGTGTTGATGAAGTCGATGACGTTGTTCATAACAGTGCTTGTTACTACGGTTTCTGCGGGACTTCAATCGGCAGGTCTTCCCGGTCGCCCCATTCCTTCCAGGATCCGACGTAGCTGCGGACTTTCGGGTAGCCGAGCAGCCGGAGCGCGACGTAGGAATGCGCCGCGCGGTAGCCGCCCTGGCAATAGGCGATGACATCCTTGTCGGGCGTGATGCCGGCCTGCTCGTACATCTTTTTCAACTCGTCGGCCGGCTTGAAATCGCCGCCGGGCGTCAGGTTCTGCGTCCATTCGATGTGCACCGCGCCGGGAATCGCGCCGCCGCGGCGCGCGCGGATCGTCGTCCCGCAGTATTCGCCGTCGCTCCGCGTGTCGAGCAGCGCCGCGCTGCTCTTGCCGATCGCGGCCTGGACGTCGCGCCACGTGGCAAGCGTCGAGGGCCGGCGCACGCCGGTCCAGTTGGTGGTGACGGCGGGAGGCGCGTCCCGAGTGACGGGCAATCGCTGTCTGGTCCACGCCCCGAACCCCCCGTCGAGCATTCGTGTCGTGGGATGACCGAGGTATTCGAGAAACCAGAACGCCCGCGCGGCACGAATGCCTGACTGCTCGTCGTAGACGACGACCGGCGTGCCGGCATCGACGCCATGCACCGCGAGCACGTGCTCGATCATCCACATGAACGCGTTCAGCGGCGCGTCATTGGTGTCGATGAGGCTCACGCCCCAGAGGTCGAGATGGATCGCGCCAGGGATGTGCCCGGCAGCGTACGCGTCGGGAGGCCGCAGGTCGAGGATCAGCACGCGTTTCGCCGAGTCGCCTTGCAGGATCTGATTCAGCTCGGATGGCTGGACCAGCAGGTCGGGATTCGCGTAACCCTTCATAAAAGATGAATAGTAGCATCGGGACTTGCGCGGACGCGCTCTGTGATGCAAAGTATAGAGGGAGGCTTGCATGGACCTGCCGAGGGCTCTCGCGCAGATTCGCGACATTCACGCCGCGCTCGACCGAACCGCCGTGTACCGCGGCTATCGGCCGCGCCTGTCGCGGCATCGGGCGCCATCGGCGTCATCGCGGCTGCCGTTCAGCCGCCGTCGCTTGCCGCCACGGACCCCATCGGCTTCACCACCTACTGGATCGTCATTGCGCTGTTCACCGTCGCCCTCGGCTCGAGTGAGATTGTCTACAACTACTTCGTGCGCGACGACGACCGGGCGCGGCGCGGAACCCGCGAGGCGCTCGGCCAGTTCCTCCCGGGCCTGGTGGCCGGCGTGTTGATCACGGCTGCGATCGTCCTGAGCGATCGCGGGCTGGTCAGGCTTCTGCCGGCGTTCTGGGCGATCTGCTTCGCGCTCGGCACATTCGGATCGGTGCCGTATCTTCCGCGGGGCTCCGCTGGCGTCGGCGCTTACTTTCTGGCGGCGGGCGCGTATCTCCTGTGGGTCGGACGGGATTTGAACGCCATCTCCGGATGGCACGTCGGCGCGATATTCGGCGCCGGACTATTCATGGCCGCGGGCGTTCTGTATGCGTTCGAGCGCCAGTCAACGAGAGGCAGCAATGATTCGGAAGAAGAAGACTGATAGGGGCGATCAGTCGGGCAGGTTCGCATACGAGGGGCTCGAGCGCGTCCTTCACGAGAAGGCGAGGCTGGGCATCATGACGTCTCTCGTGATGCACCCCGAAGGGGTGACGTTCTCCGAGCTGAAACGCCTGTGTGCCCTCACCGACGGCAATCTCAGCAGGCATCTCGAGGTGTTGCGAGAGGCCGCGCTCGTCGAGGTCTGGAAGGGATTCGACAACCGGAGGCCGCAGACGCTCTGCCGGCTGTCGCCGGAGGGCCGCACGCGGTTCCTCGCCTATCTCGAAGAGCTCGAGCAGGTAATCAGGGATGCGATGCCGCGCGCCGCAAAGCGTGTCGAGCGGCTGCCCGAACTGCCGCCGGGATTTCAGCCGACCTGAACCCAGGCCGCTGACGTGGCGTCGGCCCGATCCCCCGGCTCCTGCCGCACGCGACCCTCGTCACGAAGCTTGAAGAGGTGCGCGAGCACGGTTTCCACTGCCGCCTGTTCGAGAACGGGCGCCAGATCGGAATAAACCTCACGGACGATTTCCGCCGCCGTTCGAGGCCGTCCTGTGACGGCGACGACGATCTGCTCGTCGCGTTCCGCACGATGCTTCACATACTGCTCAATCAGCGCTCGCGGCTGGTCGACGATCGGGCCATGACCCGGAAGCAGACGTTTCGGCTCGAGGCTCGCGACGAGGCGCAGCGAGGCGAGATACTGCGCGAGGTTGCCGCCGCGGGTCGCCGGAATGACGACGGTTCCACCCAGCCGCGCAAGATCGCCGCAATAGAGATCCCCTGAACGCTCGTCGAAAAAGCAGCAATGATCGGGCGCATGGCCTGGCGTATGGAGCACTGTCAGCTCGGTGTCGCCCGCGGTAAGGCGCTCGCCGTGCTGCAACCCCGGATGGATGCGCATGCTGGCGCCCGGCCACCGCGCGTTGACCGTCGGCCAACCGGATAGATGATCGACGTGCGAATGCGTAATCAGGACGAGCAGCGAGCGGCGTCCCGTGCAGCGCGCGTTGGATCGCGTCGACGTGGTCTGGCGATCCCACGCCGGCATCGACGAGCGCGGGCACGCGGCCCTGCAGCAGCCACGTGTTGTTGCCGGTCGGGCCGGTCCACGCGGACGCGTTTCCGGCCGGCACCAGGAGAGGCATCAGAAATAGTACTTCAGCCGCACGTAGCCGAAGTCATCGGACGAGAACCGTCCGATCAGGTCCCGGCCGCTCCCGATGAACCACCCGAGCGACCCTTCGAGCGCGACGTTGTCCTTCAGCGTGACGACGCCGATACCGCGGAGGAAGCCGGACGATTCCGATGCGTTGTAGACGGCGAACCCTCGCAGCCGATATCGCTCCCGGCCGAACGTCCGATCGGTCGATGCCATCAGCGAGACATCCGTGCGGCCGTCGCTGGCGGTCGCACCGGACGCAAGAGGCTCATCGTACGACTCGGAGTGTACGAGCACGGTGGCGCCAACGGTGTAGTCGCCGGCGCGCCGATCCAGCCCGACACCGGCATCGACGGATCGCCCGCTGACGCGCCCGAACGAAGGCGACTGAAAGCTGTCCTCGGCGAAGAACGCGGCTTCGCCACGAAATCCCCACGGAACCCGAGACCGTTTCGAAGTCGCCGCCAATCATCGTGAACCTGGGATACGTCTCGGAGATCCTGATTTCGGCGCCAGTGACCGGTACCGCTACGAACAGGCCGAACGGCTCGAACCCGCGATACGCAGACACACTCCAGTCGACACGCCTGGTGGTCGCGGAAAACCGAACGCCTCCCTGTGCGTTTTCCGCGGTGAACGCCGGCGTCTGCCGTTCACCGCGTGAAATCACAGGACAGCCGAGCGCGAGACAGGCGACTGGAGACTGCGCGGATGCAGCTGCGAGATTGAATGGCGATGTCGGTTCGTCGAGCTGGTCGAACCGGCCGCGCCGGAAGAACGGGACGTAAACCCCTTCGATCGCCACGTCTTCCGAGAAGGCGATGCGCCCGCGCACCAGCGCGACCGGCAGCCTCGCTTCGCTGCGGCCTTCGAAAAAGAACCTCGACACGTCGAGCGGGTTGATGACGTCAGTCGGCTGCAGCTCGTCGAGCCGTCCCCACACGACGCGCGCGCTCCCGAGCAGCAGGTCCAGTTTTCGCCATGTGAACCCGACGTGGGCGTCGTGCACCCTGGCAATCGCATCCGTGACCCGGCCGGTGCGATCGGGTTCAGGGCCGACCGGCCTGCGCGCCAGCAGTCCCTCGGCAAATCCCGACAACGTTATTCGAATGCGCGGATTCGGCTCGAGCTTCTCCTCGGCGAAGAGCCGCACGCGCAGCTCGGTGGTGTCTTCGCGGTTCGGCAAATAATCGCCGAACACCGACACATGTCCGGTGGGCCGCTGCCGTGCTTCGGCCGCGGCGGCACAGAGCAGCACCGCCAGCGTCGCGACGGCGGCGCGGACGCGCGTCATGCGGCCGCCGACATGTTCGCGCGGCGCAACGCATCCGCGCCGAACACGCGCGGCATGAGCTTGATGATCGCCGGCAGGATGAATACTTCCGCCAGGAACGCGAGCGCCATCGTCAAGGCCATGAGCCCGCCGAACCAGGCCGTCGGCTTGTACTCCGACAGCAGCAGCACGCCAAAGCCGCAACTGTTGATGATCGCGGTCGTCAGCGAGGCGCGCCCCTCGTGGGCGGTGGCCAGCGCGATGGCCTCGTCGGTCGACTGCGCCGGCGGCTGCTTCCTTGCGGTATCGATTGATGAAGTGAATCGTATCGTCGTCGACGACGCCAAGCGCGACGCTGGCCACCATCACGGTGGCGATGTTCATCGAGATGTCGAGGAATCCCATGACCCGAGCACCGCGACGACCGGGAGCAGGTTCGGCACGATTGTCAGCAGCCCGAAGCGGAACGAACGGAACACGACGAAGATGACGCCGAATACCGTCAGGAACGCCGTGGCGAAGCTGTTGACCTGCGAGGTGACGAGGTAGTGATCGAGGGTGCTGAACAGCCGCCCGATCCCGTCGTCAGGACCGTGATTCCCGTGCCTTCGAACGTCCGTCGCCCGATCCTGTCGGCTTCCTCGACGAGCTCCAGCACCAGATCGGAGCTCATCGACTGCAGCTTTATCGAAATCTGCGCGCGCGAGTAATCGCTCGCGACGACGCGCTCCAGCTCGTGACGTCCTTCGCCGCCGAGCGCGAAGACGAACAGCTCCTGCGCGATCGTGTCCGCATCTGCGGGCACGACGTCCGCATCGGGGCGGCCGTCGTTCAGTTCCTTGTTGATGCGGCGTACGTAGTCGACGACCGAGGTGACCTTGCGCACGTGCGGGAAGCGCCGGAGCTCCGCCTGCAGCGCGTCCATCCGCTGCAGCGTGTCGGGACTCTTCATCGAGTCTGGCGGGCCCTCCAGCATCATCTGAAAGCTGTACACACCAGACAACTGATGATCGATCACGAGAGCGGACGCTCCGAGCGGGTGGGTGCGGCTGAAGAAGTTGATGTGGTTGGTGTCGACGCGGAGCCGGAGGATTCCGAGCGACGCGATCACGCCTGACGCGAGCGTTGCAACGAGCACGCGGCCGGGGTGCGCGCACGAAAAGCGCGCGATCCGCTGCAGCGGCCCGAGCAGGTACTGCTCGTGCGGCGCCGGCGCCGTCTCCGGCTTCATCAGCGACAGCATCGTCGGCATCAGCACCAGCGAAATGACGAAGTCGACCATGATGCCGACAGCGGACCCGATGCCGAACGCCCGGACCGCGACGACGCTGCTCGTTGCCAGCGACAGCATGCCCAGCGCCGTCGTGGCGCTGGCGCCGAACAGCGGCACGGCGAGATGCGACACCGTCGCCTTGAACGCCTGCTCGGCATCGCCGGTGCGACGCTGCTCGTCCCAGTGCTGCATGATGTGCACGTCGTCCGCAATCGCCAGCACCAGGACGAGCGGGATCAGCATGCTCGCGAGCACGTTGTAGCTGAACCCCAGCAGCGAGAAGAGCCCGAGCGTCCAGAGCACGCTGACGGCCACGGCGAACACCGTCAGCAGAGTCTTTCGCCACGACCTGAACGTCAGCGAAGATGGCAATGACGGTGATGAGCAGGATTGGAGGCGTGAACTTGTACTGGTTTTCCAGCGTAATCCGGTTGTAGGTCTCGCTGATTTCCAGGCTGCCGTTGTAGAAGGCGCGCACGCCGGCGGGCAGTCCGGGATCGACGATGTCGTGGATTCTCTGGATGACCCCGGCCCGCACATCGTCGATGCGGTCCTCGTCGAAGCTGACGACGATGGCCGTCACCGTGGCGTCCTCGGACACGAGATCGCCCCGAATCAGATCGTCCTTGAGAGCGCGGCGCTTCACATCGGCGGGGCCGCGCATGTCGAGGTTCTCGAGCAGCGGGCGCACGTCCAGGCCGCCCGCGTCGGCTTCTCCCGCCGCTGTTTTCGACGGAGGCAGTGCTTCGACGATCGTCGCAGTCGCCAGACTGTAGACGCGCTGAACGGTCTCGACTCTTTCGATCTCTTCGGTGACCCGCCCGATGAATTGCAGCGTCTCGCGCGAAAACAGCCGGTCGGCGGATTCCGCCTTCAGCGCCACGATCAGCACGCGGGTGCCCGGGAACTCGGCCCGGAAGCGCTCGTAGTCGCGGTATACCGGGTCCTGCTTCGAGAACCAGGCCGTGATGTCGTTGTCGATTGCCGTGATGTTCGCGCGCGGGGCAAGGGCGAACGCCCCGAGGACGATGAAAACCGAAAGGATGAAACGCCAGCGATAGATGGCGCCGGCGAGCGTGCGGCTCATTTGCCGGCTCCACGCTCGAGCTCGCGCCGGGCGAAGTCGCTCTCCTTGAGGCCGACGTTGTAGTCCATGCTCTCGACGACGAGCTCCGTGCGCGTCTTCTCGAGATCGTTGGTCATGGTGGACTCCATGACCGTCCAGATGCCCTCGATGCGCTCGACCCGCCTCACCGTGTAGACCTTCTGTTTCTCGTTCCGGCGGTTGAAGATGTCGGCCTGCACGACGACGAGGCTGTCCTTGAGGATCAGCGACACGACCCGTGGAAATTCGGCGTTCGCGTCCTTACGCCGCGATTCGAGTCGCCACGCAGGCTGCGGCGATCCTCCAGCGGGAGGCGTCCACGATGCATCCGTGCCGTGCCCTGAGCCCGTCGAAGGGCCGGCGAACGCGTAGGTGTATTCGTCGAACTCGCGGCCGCCGATGTCCTCGTATGTGAAGTCGCTGCCGACGAAGCTCTCCTGGGTTTCGGCGCCGGCGATTCGCCGAACGCGGCCGAGTGACGGCAGGTAGAGGAACCGCTCGTCGTCCGCGTCCGGGTGTTCCCAGACGAGAAACGACGTACCGCGGATGTCGTTGGGAAAGGTGAAGCGGATCAGCAGGCGATCGCCGTCCGGCGCCGTTGGCGCGTCGCCCGGCGCACTTCGTCCGCGCAGCGTCGTCAACGTCATCGCGCGCTCGCGGCTGCGTCCGCGCCGATCGAACAGCCTCATGCGCATCGCGCCGCGCGAGTCGCGTCCGATGTCGCGGTCCTGGACCTGGCGCGCAATGGATTCCGGGGACGGCGTCTGGGCATCGACGCGCTCGGGGCAACACGTCGCGGCGGTCAGGCCGACGGCGAGGATTGCGGCCAGCGCCTCCCGAACCCGGTTGAGCATGGCTGGCCCGAATTATGTGAAACATTTCACAAATGTGTCAAACCCCTTGAAAATTCGGGCAAAACACGTCATCGTCAGGTGATGGCGCCTGAGACCGTCCTCATATTCGGCAAGGACACCTGCCCTTACACGCAGGCCGCGCGCGACGACTACGCGAAGCGGAAGGTCCCGTTCGAGTACGTGAACGTCAAGAAGAACCCTGCCGATCTGCAGCGGATGCTCGAATTCTCGAAGGGGCGGCGCGAGGTGCCGGTGATCGTCGAAACAGGGCGTGTGACGATCGGCTTCGGGGGAACCTGAGGCGTCTGACGGCTCCGCGGCGCGGGGCGAAACAACTCCCAACTCCCCACGAAACAACTCCCAACTCCCAAAAAGACCAACTCCCAAGGGAACCGGGTACTATCAGCTTTTTTCCAGAACAGGGACGGAGATCTTCGCCCGGATCGCGTCGGGCACGGGCACCGGCTTGTGCGCACTGTAGTCGTACATCACCTGCACCGTGCGGGCGGTCGCAACGACGGCGCCCGATGCATCGGCGATCTCATAGTCGTACATGAAGCTGGTCCGGCCAATCGCCGCGACGCCAATCCCCACCTCGAGCACCTCGCCGGAACGCACCGGCCGCCGATAGTCGATCTCCGCGTGGGCGAGGATCACACCGGGCGCACCGGCGGGACGATCCTCGAGCGAGAAACCCCACAGCGCGCGCCAATGCGCGAAGCGCGCCTGCTCGAGGTACGTCAGGTACACCGCGTTGTTGACGTGACCCATCGGATCGCAATCCCGGAAGCGAACTTCGAGCCGATGCGAAAAGACTCGCTCCATGGGTTTAGTCTACAATCACCGCGTGGCTCCCGTCGCCGCGGCATCGGCTGAAACATTCACCGACCAGGAGCGCCAGCAGCTGGCGCCTTACTTCACGAACCTCGACGGCCACGTCTTCGCGCTGACGAACCTTCCCGAAACCGTGAAGGGCGCGCTCTTCGCGCGCTACTCGCGATCGGCGAAGTCGCTGCGGCGTCTCTTCCTCGACGAGTTCGCGAGCGGCGTGCCACCGGCGCCGCACGCCGACACGGGCGTCGGCATCGAGCGCGCGGAGAAGCTGTACGCGCGCGTCTTCAACGATTACGGCGACGACTCCGTCGCGCAGCTCGGCGGCGCACACATCGCGTGCGAGTACGTCTCGAACGTGCTGACGAAGGTGCTCGAGTGGGGCCGCCTGATGGCGTATCTCGAGCAGTCGACGCGCTACGTGCCGTATACCGACAAGCTGCACGGCCGCTGGCGCTATCACGTCCCGGCCGAGATTTCAGCCGGTCCGCTGCGTGATGCGTACGAGCGGACCATGGACGAGACGTTCGAGGTGTATGCGCGGTGGATTCCGCCGATGCAGGAATACTTCGCGCGCAGATACCCGAAGAACGAGACCGATTCGGACGCGGTGCATCGCGCGGCGATCCGGGCAAAGGCGCTCGACACGCTGCGCGGCCTCCTGCCGGCGGCTACCCAGTCCAATCTGGGCATCTATGGCACCGGACAGGCGCTCGAGGCGCTGCTGCTGCGCATGCGCGCACATCCGCTTGCCGAGGTTCGCGAATGCGCGGACCAGATGCTGGTCGAGCTGCGGAAAGTGATTCCCGCATTTCTCGTCCGCGTCGATCAGCCGGAGCGCGGCGGACGCTGGAGCAGTACCTCGCCGAGACGCGCGAGCGCACCCTGGAGACGGCGGCCCAGCTCGTGGTCGACGAGCCCGAGGAACGCGACGAGGTCGTGCTCGCCGACTTCGATCCCGACGGTGAAGCGAAGGTCGTCGCCGCGGCGCTCTACTCCGCCACCGCGCTGCCCGACGATCAGCTCCTCGCGATCGCGCGCCGGATGACGCCCGACGATCGCGCCCAGGTGCTGCGCAGCTACGTCGGCGAGCGCGCCAATCGCCGTCACCGTCCCGGCCGTGCGTTCGAGCGCACCGCGTACCGCTTCGACGTGCTGACCGACTACGGCGCGTTCCGCGATCTGCAGCGGCACCGGCTGCTGACGATCGAGTGGCAGCCGCTGTCGCCGCGCCATGGATTCACCGAGCCTGACGCCATTCACGAGGCGGGCGCACACGACGACTGGCAGCGCGTGCTCGAAGCGTCGGCAGCGCTGCACGACAGGATCGTCGCGGCCGGGCTGCCGGGCGTCGCGCCGTACACCGTCGCCATGGCGTACCGCATCAGGTTCTACATGGAGATGAACGCGCGTGAGGCGATGCACGTCATCGAGCTGCGCTCGGCGCCGCAGGGGCATCCCGCCTACCGCCGCGTCTGCCAGCGGATGCACACGCTGATCGCCGACGCCGCCGGTCATCACGCCATCGCCGAGGCGATGAAGTTCGCCGATCACTCCGAAGTGGAGCTGGAGCGGCTCGGCTCGGAGCGCGCGCTCGAACGGAAGCGGCTTACTCCGCCTTGACCTCTTCGCGGCTCCAGTAGCGGCCGAACTCGTCGAGGAACGTCAGCGAGTCGAACGACTTCATCCGATCGAAGAAGAGAATGCCGTCGAGGTGATCGGTCTCGTGCTGGATGACGCGAGCCGTGTACCCGCCGGCCCGCAGCTCGACCCGCTTGCCGCGCCGATCGTAGGCCTGCACCAGGATCTGCGTCGCGCGCGGCACCCGCCCGCGGATGTCCGGGATGCTCAGGCACCCTTCCCAGTCCTCGGCCATGTTTTCGCCGACAATCTTGATTTCGGGATTGATGAGCGCCAGCCGCGGCACGCTCCGGCCACGGTCCTCCTCGTCATCATTCATCATCGTCATCAGGGGGCGAGAAGCCGGCGACGAACAGCCGCACGCTTTCGTGCACCTGCGGCGCGGCAAGGCCGACGCCCTGGTACTCGTGCATCGTCTCGAACATGTCGTCGATCAGCCGCTGGATCTCTGGTGACCTGATCTCGGAGGGACTCAACTCGCGTGCGCGCGCGCGGAGGACGGGATGGCCCATGCGCGCGACCTTCAAGATCGCCATGCACGCATTATCCCGTTTTCAGTATTGAGGCGGAAATGGCAGAACTGAAACGTCCGAGCCCGACCGAAACGCCATGTTGGCGTCAGAGTCGGCCCGGCCTTTTGGTATAGTTCTAGCCTCCCCTTCTAATCGTGGGGCGAGGTGTGCCCGATACGAGATGGGGGCGGTTTACTACCCTATGAAGAAAACATCAATCGCCGCGATTCTGACGCTGGCCGCCGTCGCCAGCGGCTGTTTTGGATACGAACGCAAGAGCACAGTCGGCCCGTCTGCCACAGGCGTCGCCGCGCTGATGGGAAGCTGGACGTCGGGGAGCCTGGTTCCGCAGCCCGGCCAGTGCACGGACATGCACTGGGATGTCACCGAGCAGACCGGCAACAGCGCCTCGGGACGCTTCAGCGCCACGTGCGCCGGCGGGCTTCAATTGACGGGAACGGCGCGTGGGACGCTGACCGGCTCGCTCGTGAACTGGAGCGCCGACGCAACCGCGACTGCCCCGGGTCTCACCGCATCCTGTCCCATCGCTCTGACCGGAACCGCGGAGCTGGGGATCGACTCGATTCGCGTCCCCTATCGCGGCACGACCTGCCTCGGGCCGGTTGAGGGGATCGAAACGCTGCGCCGGCGCTGAGTGCGGGTCAGCGGAGATCGTCCGCTGACTTCGCGCCGTAGAATTCGAACCAGGGCCGCGCCGGCTTCAGGCGCTCGTTGACGTTGCTGATGTTCTTCACGCCCTCTGATTCGAGCCACGCTTTGAACGCCGCGCCGCCCTGCTTCGCGTAGACGGGGATGCCTTCCTTCCACGTCGCCCGACCACACAGCACGCCGGAGAATCTGGTCTTGGCTTCGGCGGCCAGCTCGAGCGACTCGGTGAATTCGGCGTTGCTCACGCCCGCGGACAGATAGATGAACGGACGCGTCGCGACATCCGCGGCGCGCCGGAAGTGATCCATCGCTTCCTGCTTCGAATAGGCCTTCTGCCCGCCGAACGCTTTCGTGCCCTCGACGCACTTCATGTTGATCGGCACTTCGACCTTCATCACGTCGACGCCGTAGCGATCCTTGGTGAACTCCTGCATGCTGCGCGTGACGATCTCGGGCTTCTTCTTCGAGAACTCGAGGCCCTTCTCGTCGGCCCCTTCCTCATAGCCGACGAATTCGAGGAAGAACGGAATGTCGTTGGCGCGGCACTCGTCGCCGATGCGTTCGACCCAGGCGTGCTTCTTGTCGTTCACGTCGGCCGGATCGAACGGCGTGTAGTAGAGCAGGATCTTGAGGCAGTCCGCGCCCGCCTCCTTGAGCCGTCGAACCGACCACTCGTCGAGCAGATCGGGAAGCCGGCCCGGCCCGGTCTTGTCGTATCCGGTCTTCTCGTACGCGAGCAGAAGACCCGCCGACTTCGCGCGGCGCTTGCTCGCGGGAAGTCCCCACTCGGGATCGAGCAGAATCGCGCTCGCATGTTTCGTCAGCACTTCGGTGACGTGGACCTTGAATTCCTCCATGTCCTTGTCGCCGATGTCACCGCCTTTCTCCTTGGCGAGCGCCTTCTGCAGCGACCCGCGCTGATCCATCGCGGCCGCGGCGATCACGCCGCGATCGTTCGAAACGGCCTTCATGCCTGCAAGCTTGCCTGCTGAGATTTTCACAACTGTCTCCTCGAACCGCTCATTCTATTACAGGGAACTCGAACCGCTCCACAACCGCCGCGGCGGTCGCCCCGGCCACCATCTCGGCGACCGGCAGCCGCCCTTCCGCGATGGCGACATCGGTCAGCCGCGCTTTCGTCGCAGGATGGCGCGGCGTGAACAGCGTGCAGCAGTCCTGGTCGGGAATGATCGAGATCGGATACGTGCCGAGGCGCTGGGCTTCGGCGGTGATCTCCTCCTTGTCCATGCCGACGAGCGGCCGCAGCACGGGCATCGAGACCACTTCGTTGATCGCCGTCATGTTCTCGAGCGTCTGCGACGCCACCTGGCCGACGACTTCGCCGGTTACCAGCGCCCGTCCCCTGTGCTCGCGCGCGATCGCTTCGGCGATGCGCATCATCAGCCGGCGATAGATCACGACGCGCAGCGGCGGGGCGATGGCAAGGACGACGCGCTGCTGGATTTCGCCGAACGGAACCAGGAAGAGCGTGGAGTTGAACTGGAACCGCGTGAGCAGGGCCGCCAGCTCGCGCGCCTTCTCCTGTGACGCCCGTGACAGGATCGGATAGCTGTGGAAGTGCACGAACAGTACGCGGCAGCCGCGGCGCATCATCCGCCACGCCGCCACCGGCGAGTCGATGCCGCCCGACAACAGGCAGACGACGCGGCCGCTGGCGCCGACCGGGAGTCCGCCGGCGCCGCGTTCCTTGCCGAAGTAGTAGAACGCCTGGTCGGTCAGGGCTTCGACGTGAATCGTCAGCGCCGGATTCCCGAGATCGACGTGCCAGCCGCGAGCTTCCTTGATCCTGCCGCCGACTTCCCGCTCGATCTCGGGCGAGGTGAGCGGGAATCGCTTGTCCGCCCTGCGGGCGGAGAGCCGGAAAGATGGCGGATCGTCCGCATCGAGGTCGTTGAGGATCGCTCGGGCGATCGCCTCGACGTCGAGTGGGGCGCGGCCCGCGCGCGCGAAATTCGCGATGCCGAAGACGCGGCCCAGCCGCTCCGTGACTACGCCCCAGTCCGCCGCCGGCCCGAGCACCACCTCGATCCGGCCCATCAGCGCTCGGACATCGCGCACGTCCAGATCGCCGAGCGCCTGCCGGATATTGCGGACGAGCCTCGCGACGAACCAGGGACGGTTCTTTCCCTTGAGGGCAATCTCCTGATAGTGAACGATGACCGACTTCATCTCTTCGCCGCTCCGGCCGCCCAGTGTCCGCTCACCACCGCGCTTTCGATCGTCCCCGGCAGGCCGGTATCGATCCAGTCGCCGGCAAGCGTCAGTCCTCTGACCGCCGTTTCCACCCGCGGCCGCTGCGGCTGCCCGGGCGCCAGCGAGAACGTTGCGCGCTTCTCGCGGATCACCGTCCCGCGCACGAACGCCGCCTGCCGCGCGCCCGGAATCGCTTCCGCGACCTCGCGAACCGCGCGCGCGATCAAAGCCGGCGCGTCTTCCCTGGCGAGCGCCTCGGCGCCACTCGCAACCAGCGAAAGATGAGACGCGTCGCTGCCGAATGCAAGGCGCTTGTCGAACACCCACTGCATGGCGCGGCCTGGCAGGCCGACGAACGCCTCGTCCATCACCCGGCGGTCGTACCAGAGGTTCACCGTGACGATCGGCATCGACCCGGTTTCGTCGGCCGCGGCCACCGTGTCGTGCATGCCCGCCGGCGGCTGTCCGCCAAACACGCCCTTCAGCCCGTACCAGGGAACCGCGCAGATGACGTTCGGGCAGAGGATGGTTTCGCCTCGCACATCCACGCCGGCGACACGCTCATCATTGACGATGATGCGCGCGAGCGCGTTGGTGCGCACGCTGCCGCCGCGATCCTCGATAAACCTGCGCGCCGGCTCCGCATACATCAGATGCAGCGGCCGCGCCGGCAGGACGAGCGCCGCATCCGATGGATCCGGTCCGAACATCTCGGCAAGCACGCGGACGAACGGCGCCGCCGAGGCCACTTCCGGCGGCTGGTTCAGCGCGGCCACTGCCAGCGGCTCCCACAGCCACGACCGAAGCTTCGTCCCCTGACCGTGCTCACGCAGCCATTCCGAGACCGTCGTCCCTGCCGGCGCCACGCTGACGCGCCCGAGGCTCTCCAGCTCGCGCCGCGCCTTGCGCAGCGGACCGGCGAGGCGCAGCACCGACAATCGATCCCTCCACGGCATCGCATCCCAGTCGAGGACCGCCGCCACCAGGTGCAGCGGCGACGGCAGCGGCGGACATCGCAACTCGGTGCGCCGGCCTACCGCGTCGATGTAGGGCACGACGAGCGACGACTGGCGCCGCACGTTGTCCTGCGCGCCGACACGGTCGAGAAACGCAAACGTTTCGCGATAGCAGCCGAACAGCACATGCTGCCCGTTGTCGACGAGCTCGCCGCTGGTGCGATCGGGAAACGCCGTCGCGCGTCCACCGAGCTGGGGACGCGCTTCGAGCACGAGCACGCGCGCGCCCTGCTCGGCAAGTACCGCGGCGGCGCTCAACCCGGCGAAGCCGGCGCCGATGACGACGATGTCGGGGCCGGTCACGGGCGCAGGGCCGTCCGCGCCCAGGTGCCCGCAGCAATGAGCGCGCGCCGCGGCCGTGGGATCCGGACGACGGTCGAGAAGACGTCGTAATCGCGCCGTTCGATCCGATCGAGGATGGCGCGATAGATCGCGCCCATGATCTGCGCCGCGACCAGCCGCCGCGCGTCATCACGCGGCATCGCCTCGTCGGCGCGGCGATAGTAGTCGCGGGCGCGCTGCGCCTGATAACGCAGCAGCGCCTTCACCTCGGGGGAACGGATGCCATTGCCCGCGGCGTCCGTCTCTCGCCTGAGGTCGTCGACGGTGCAGCGGAACTGGCGCATCTCGACTTGCGGAATGTAGACGCGCCCCCGCTTCAGATCCTCGGGCACGTCGCGAAGAATGTTCGTCAGCTGCAGCGCCACTCCCAGCTCGGTTGCGTAGGTTTTCGACTCCGGTTTGCTGTAGCCGAATATCTCCAGGCAAATCAGGCCGACCGCGGACGCGACCCGGATGCAGTATTCGTACAGATCCTCGAACGTCTCGTACGGGCGGGGCACGATGTCCATCTCGACGCCGTCGATCAGCGCCTCGAACGCGGACCGCGGCAAGCCGAAGCGCGTCACGAGCGGCGCCAGCGCGCGTCCCTGCGGCGTCTCGGGCGTTCCGCCGTCGTAGCACGCGGCCAACTCCCGCCGCCATCGCGCCACCTCGAACCCTACGCGTCCCCGATCCGCATCAGCCACTTCGTCGGTGGCGTCATCCACGGCGCGGCAGAAGTCCCACACCGTGACGATGGCATGCCGCTTTTCTTGCGGCAGCACGAGGAACGAGTAGTAGAAGTTGGTGTCGCGGCCGCCCATGTCTCGCTAGGTGCGCGTCCACAGTATCGCGTCGCGCAGAATCGCCGGCACGTCCGCGGCGCCGAGCGTCGGCCGGGCGTCGAACGACGTCAGGCGCGCGGCTTCGACCTTGTCGAGAATGCGTCGCCCGCCAAGCCAGGTCAGCCGCAGCTCCCATTTCAGGCGCCCGTTCACACCGTCGCACACTTCGCGGCCGGCGTCGAACAGGCCGCGCGTACGCTCGACCATCGACGTCAGCACCGCCCGCCACATCGGCGTCATGCGCCGGGCCGCCAAATCCGCCTCACGCGCGCCCCCCTGATTCACGTCCGCAACCGGCACGTACAACCTGCCGTTGTTCCAGTCACGTCCAGAGATCCTGCCAGAAATTCGTCAGTTGCAGTGCGGTGCAGACCTTGTCCGACGCCGCGTCCAGACGCGGTGTCGCGACGCCGGCGACCCGAAGGACGAGCCGGCCCACCGGGTTCGCCGATCGCCCGCAGTAGTCGAGCACGTCGTCCCAGGTCTGATACCGCCGCGTCGTCACGTCCTGCCGGAAGGCGCTGAGGAGATCCTCGAAGAGCGACACTGGGAGTGCGCACTGGCGGATCGTGGCGTGCAGCGCCTCGAAGATGAGATCATCGTCGGCCTCCGTGCGCTCCCGAGTGCCCCGCCTTCGCTCGCGGCCCAAAGACGCGCTTCGGCGCGGCAGGCTGAGTCATGCAGGCGCCTGCCCCAATCGTCGAGCAGCCGGATGCGTTCATCGTCCGGGATCCCCGGCTCATCCGCGAAGTCGTCTGCGCGTCGAGCGAACGCGTAAATGGCAGCGATGTGCGGACGCATCTTCGGCGGCAGCAGCAGCGAGGCAACGGGGAAATTCTCGTAATGGCTACGGGCGACGCGCTCGCAGTACGCGTACGCGCGCCTTTGCCGATCGTCGATTACCACTCGGTCTCGGGCAGACCGGCGCGATGGTTTGCCGCGCGCGCCATGACGAAGAGGAGATCCGACAGCCGGTTCAGGTACACCAGAACCTCCGGATCGACGGCGTCGGGGCCAAGCCCTACGACCGCGCGCTCGGCGCGGCGGCAAACCGCGCGCGCGACGTGCAGCGACGCGCCGGACGATCCTCCGCCGGCCAGGATGAAGTGACGGAGCGGCGGCAGCTCCGCTTCGAGTTGATCGATCCACTCCTCGAGACGCGTCACGTCCGCCTGGCCGACCGTTGCCTTTGCCACGCGCTCCGCGATCCGGCGCGCAGGGTCCGCGAGGCGCGCACCGACTGCAAACAGATCGCGCTGGATCCGCTCGATCATCGACGACAGCTGCGCATCCGACGTCGCGGCCCGCGTGAGCCCGAGCCAGGCGTTCAGCTCGTCCACCTCGCCGTAGGCGTCGACGCGCGCCGCCGCCTTCGATACACGCTCGCCGCCGAACAGGCTCGTGTCGCCCGTGTCGCCGGTCCTGGTGTAGATTTTCACAGGATGATTATAGGCACGTTCCCCAGACCAGCCGTCCGCCGCCGCAAGGGGACAGGCTCCAGGTGACGCGTTCTTCAAAAGCAAAAACCCGCGCCGCATCGCCGGTGTCGCTGCCGGCCGCCGGAAACCGTCAGCGCTTCCGGAAGCGGCTCCTCGAGTGGTATCGCGAAAACGGCCGCGATCTCCCGTGGCGCCGCACGACCGATCCGTATCACATCCTCGTCTCCGAAGTGATGCTGCAGCAGACCCAGGTCGATCGCGTGCTGCCGAAGTACGACGAGTGGCTGCGCAAGTATCCGTCGCTCGAGGTGCTCGCCGCGGCGGAAGAAGGCGACGTGTCCGAGACATGGCGGCCGCTCGGCTACAACATCCGTCCGCGCAGGCTCCACGCCATCGCGCGCGAATCGGTCGCCCGTTATGGCGGCGCGCTGCCGTCCGACGAGGAAACGCTGCGCTCGTTCAAGGGGATCGGCGCCTACACCGCAGGCGCGGTCCTCAGCTTCGCATTCCGTCAACGCGCCGCGATTCTCGACACCAACGTGGCCCGCGTGCTGTTCAGGATCTTCATCGGCCGCGGCAACCCGCGATCGCACGCGATGCGCCGTCATCTCTGGGAACTCTCGCGATCGGTTCTTCCGGTTCAGCGCAACGTCTTCGACTTCAATCAGGCGCTGATGGATTTCGGCGCGACGCTTTGCGTCGCCAGAAAGCCGAAGTGCCTGGTGTGCCCGATGAAACGCAGCTGCGCCGCCTATCCATTCAACCCGGAGAACGAAAGAGCCGAGTGAGGTCCGACCTTTCGCGCATCGTCGTCACCGCCGCGGTCATCGAGCGTGGTGGCGCGTACCTCGTCACGCGCAGGCCCGGCGGCGTTCACCTCGAAGGGTATGGGAGTTCCCGGGCGGCAAGTGCGAGCCTGGCGAGGATCACGAAACGTGCCTGCGCCGGGAGATCGAGGAGGAACTCGGTGTAGACGTGCGCGTTGGCCGTCAGATCTTCGAAGTCGCGCACGAGTACCCGGACCGCGCCGTCGAACTGCATTTCTTCGAGTGCGAGCTTCTTGGCGAGCCGGTTGCGCGGCTCGGGCAGGAGATGAGGTGGGTGGCGCCGGGCGATCTCGCCGCGCTGGAGTTTCCGCCGGCGGATGCCGAGTTGATCAAACTGCTGGCGCGTGCGGGACGTTTTAACAGGAGTTCAAGAGTTCAGGAGTTTTTCTTACACGAGATCAAGAGATCAGGAGCTCTTTTTGCAGGAGATCAAGAGATCAGGAGTTCTGGGTCTAAAGAATATTCTCCTGACCTCTTGATCTCCTGTAAAAAACGTCTCCTTATCTCAAGGATCTCCTGATCTCACCCGCGCCTCACGGCGCCCCCCGGACGTATTCACCGTCAGCGCCGTCCCGGGCGCGACGAAGTCGCGATGCGCATACCCCAGCGCGATCGCGCCGAGACGCGGTGACCGCGCGAAGCTGGTGACGAACCCCACCTCGCGGTCGCCAGCGAACAGCCGGTCGCCGCGCGCGGCGTCGGCGTCCAGCGTCAGGCTGACGAGCCTGCGCGCGACGCGGCCGTGGCCGCGGTGCAGCACGCGGATGATGATCTCCTGGCCGACGTAGCAGCCCTTGGTCTGACTGATCGCGCGATCCTCGATCCCGGCCTCGAGCGGGATGGTGTCCTCGTCCATGTCCTGGCCGAACGCCGGATGACCCGCCTCGATCCGGCAGACTTCGGCCGCCGCTTCGGACACGGCAAGCGCTCCGGATTCAGCCAGCGCGTCCGTCAGCGGTTGCCGCATCTCCGGGTCGACAAAGACGTCGAACCCCGGAATGCCATAGTCGTCGCTGCGGACGACGACGGCCGGCGTGCCACGCAGATCGAATCGGCGGTTGTCGTTCAGGCGGAGACGCTCGAGCTCTGACGCGTCCGGCGCAGTCTCGTCGCCAGAACGCAGACGGGCCAGCGCGGCGCTGAGCGCCGGCCCGGCGCTCGGGCCATACACGCCGAACTGGACGATCGAACCGGTCACGTCGGCGACAGTCACGTCCTCGCTGAAAATGAAGTCTTCGAATCGCGTCCGTATTGCCGGTGCCGTCGTGGCGGGAAGATCGATCAGGATCGCGTCGCCGAGCTCGAGCACGCGCATGTCCGAGATCATCCGTCCCTGCGGCGTCAGCATCGCCGCGTAACAACCGCTGCCGGCCTCAAGCGCCATGATGTCGTTCGTCAGCAGCCCCTGCAGGTAACTCCGTCGATCGTTGCCGGTCAGACGAAGCCGGCCGCGGCCGGATCGCTCGAGGAAGCCGGACGTTTCCTGCAGAGCCCGGTAAGCACCGTGTGAAAACATGGCTGTGCTGCTGATATCCTCAATAGATGCACGTTTTTCTGCGGTCATTGGCAAGAGTCCCTGGCTGCCATTGTCCCGCCGCCTTTCTCGCCCTCTTTCTGACCGCCCTCCACGCGCAGACGCCCTCCGAAAACCCGGCGCCGGCGACCGGCGAAGCCTCGTTCAGCGTGTTCATCCGGGGCGCCGAGGTCGGCCGCGTTCAGACGAACCTCTCGCGCACAGGCAGTGACTGGCTGATCACCTCCACCGGCCGCGTCGGCGACCTGGTCATCAACCGGTTCGAGCTGAAGTACGGCGCGGACTGGCAGCCGATCGATCTGCGGATCGAAGCGACACAAGGCGACAAGAAAACGCAGCTGAACACGTCGTTCGGCGTGACGACGGCCATCAACGAGATCACGCAGAACGCGGTGACCAACGCGAAGACCGATCAGATTTCCGCCCGCACCGTCGTCCTCCCGAATACGTTCTTTGCCGCTTACGAGGCCCTCGCGGCACGATTGTCGGTCACCGGACCCGGCGCCGAGCTGCCGGTTTACGTCGCGCCGCAGGCCGAGGTCAAGCTCGCGGTCAAGACGGTCACGGGCGAGACGGTGCAGACGCCGTCGGGAAGCATCGCAACGCGGCGATACGAGATCGTCATCCAGAATCCGGGCGGGCCGCTCAACGCGACGGTGACGATCGACGACAAGGCGCGATTCGCGAAGCTCGAGCTTCCGGCGGCCTCGATGCTGGTCGTGCGCACGGATTTGTCCAGTGTCGCGGTTCGAACCCAAAGTGCGCGGAACCCGACCGACTCTGACGTCACCATCCCGGCGGCGGGATTCACGATTGCCGGCACGCTGACGCTGCCGCCCGGCGCGTCCGGCAGCGCCGGCCGGCTTCGCCACCCGACGATTGTCCTGGTAGCCGGGTCGGGACCGGTCGACCGCGACGCGCTCGTGGCGGGAATCCCGATCTTCACCCAGCTCGCGGGCGACCTCGCGAAACGCGGATACATGGTGCTGCGGTACGACAAGCGCGGCGTCGGTCAGAGCGGCGGCCGCACGGAGACCGCGACGCTGCAGGATTACGCCGACGACCTCGTCGCGATCGTCAGGTGGCTCGAGAGGCGGGACGACGTGGACGACAACAGGCTCGCGGTGGTGGGACACAGCGAGGGCGGCGCCATCGCGATGCTTGCCGCCGGCCGCGACAAGAGGATCAAGGCGCTGGCGCTCGTCGCCGCGCCCGGGAGCACCGGCGCGGAGCTGATCCTCGAGCAGCAGAGCCACCAGCTCGACCTGATGAAGGTCTCCGAGGAAGAGCGCGCGGAAAAAATCGCGCTTCAGAAAAAGATCCAGCAGGCCGTGTTGAGCGGCAAGGGGCTGGACGGATTGCCGCCGCAGATTCAGAAGCAGGCGAACACGCCGTGGTTCCGCAGCCTGCTCGCGTTCGATCCGGCGCAGGCGATGGAGAAGGTGACGCAGCCTGTTCTGATCCTCCAGGGCGATCTCGACGTGCAGGTGCCGCCCCATCACGCCGACAAGCTCGCGGAACTGGCCCGGGCGCGGAAGAAGAACGCGATCGTCGAGGTCGTGCACGTTCCCGGCATCAATCACCTGCTCGTTCCCGCGACGACCGGCGAGGTGCAGGAATACCAGGCGCTGACAGAGAAGAAGGTCAGCGAACAGGTTTCGGTCACGATTGCCGATTGGCTGAAGAAGATCGGCTAGATCGACTAGACTTCACCGCCATGAAGATCGGCATTCCGAAGGAACACTGGCCGGGTGAAACGCGCGTGGCCGTGGTGCCGGCCGGCGTGACCGCCCTCACCAAGGCCGGCCTGCAGGTGGCGGTCGAAAAGGACGCCGGTACCGCGGCCGGCTTTCTCGACTCGGCGTATCAGGCGCAGGGCGCCGAGATTCTGTCGAGGCACGACCTGTTCGCCTCTGCCGACATCCTTCTGACGGTCCGCGCCACCCCGGTCAACGGCGAAGTCCGCCGCGGCCAGGCGATCATCGGCTTTGCCGATCCGCTCGGCGCCCCGGACGTCGTCCGCGACGCGGCGAAAACCGGCGTGACGATGCTGTCGATGGAACTGATGCCGCGCATCACGCGGGCGCAGAGCATGGATGCGCTCTCGTCGATGGCGACGATCGCCGGCTACAAGGGGGTGCTGCTGGCGGCCGACGCGCTGCCGCGGATCTTTCCGATGCTGATGACCGCGGCAGGCACGATCTCCCCGGCAAGGGTATTCGTCGTCGGCGCCGGCGTCGCGGGGCTGCAGGCGATTGCCTCGTCACGGCGTCTCGGCGCCAGGGTCGAAGCGTATGACGTCCGTCCGGCGGTGAAGGAGCAGGTCCAGAGCCTGGGCGCGAAGTTCGTGGAGCTGCCGCTCGAGTCCGCCGACTCCGAGGACAAGGGAGGATACGCGAAGGCGCAGGACGAGTCGTTCTATCGCCGCCAGCGCGAGATGATGCTCAAGGTCGTCGCCGCCAGCGACGTCGTCATCACGACCGCGTTGATTCCGGGAAAACGCGCGCCGATCCTGGTCACCAAAGAGATGGTCGAAGCGATGCAGCCGGGCTCGGTGGTCGTCGATCTCGCGGCGGAGCGCGGCGGCAACTGCGAGCTGACGGTTCCGGATCAACGCATCGTCCACAACGGCGTCACGATCATCGGCCCGTCGAATCCCGCTGCACTGGTTCCGTATCACGCGAGCCAGATGTATTCGAAGAACATCATCACGTTCCTGATGCACCTGCTCGGCAAGGAAGGCGCGAAGCAGACGGCGCTGCCGGTCGATGCCGAGGACGAGATCACGCGCGAGACGCTGCTCACGCGCGACGGGAACGTCGTCCACCCGCGGCTGGCCGGGACATAATACGAACGAATGTGGCTCCTCAGAACCCCTGACGACGCACCGTCCCCTTTTTCGTTTCGGATTCCTCCCGGCAAAATGAAAACGATCGGACGCGCCCCGAATGCGGACTTCATCGTGGATGCGACGCTCGTCTCGCGCCTGCACTGCCGGCTGAGCGCCGGCGCCACCGAGCTCCAGGTCGAGGACCTCGAGAGCACGAACGGCACCTACGTCAACGGCGAACGCGTCGAGCGCGCCGCGCTGAAGAGCGGCGACAGGCTGGGTGTCGGCGAGGTCGAGTTCCTGATCTCGCGAGCCTCGGAAAGCTGACGCCGGTTACTGCAGGAACGGATTCGTCCGCTTTTCCTCGCCGATGGTCGTCGGCTCGCCGTGCCCTGAGTGAACCACCGTGTCGTCGGCAAACCTGAACAGCACTTCGCGGATCGAGCGAAGCAGCGTGTTCAGATCGCCGCCCGGCAGATCGGTCCGGCCGATCGAACCGGCGAACAACGTGTCGCCGACGAACAGGGTTCGCTCCGGTGAATCGACCCGGCCAATCGCCAGGCACACGCCTCCGGGGCAATGGCCCGGCGTGTGATGCACCCACGCGGCGTAGCGGCCGAACCGCAGCGGTCCTTCGCCCTCGTAGAACGAATCCACCGGCGGCTGCGGATCGACGTGAAACCCGAACGCCAGCCCCTGCTGCACGACCGCGCGATACAGAAAGTCGTCGTCGGCGTGCAGCCAGACCGGAACGCCCAGCGCCGCCTTCGCGCGTCCGACACCGGTGATGTGATCCATGTGCGCGTGGGTCAGGAGGATGTGCTTGATCGCAAGGCGATGATTCTCCGCCGCCGTCAACAGGAGATCGACGTCGTCGCCCGGATCGATGATGACGCCTTCGCGAGTTTCCTCGCAGCCGACGACGAAGCCGTTCTTCATGAACGGCGGAACCGCCCTGGTTTCTAAGATCATTGAGGTTTTCAGGCCATTTGAGCCCGGTTCAGGCCCTCTTACGCCTTACCTGGTAGAGGAAACCGAACATGGCCAACGCTCGTGAAATTCGTATCCATACCAGCATACTTGCATCAATCGAGAAGCGGTGTCTCATCTGGATGGCGCACCGGATTCCGCGGCGCGTCAATTCGGACCATCTGACGGCGCTGGGCGCGGTGGCGTTGCTGGCCGCCGGATTCTGCTACGCCATGGCGCCGGCGCATTCGTGGGCGCTGATTGCCGGCGTGCTGCTGCTGGCGGTCAACTGGTTCGGCGACAGTCTCGATGGCACGCTGGCGAGAGTGCGCCACCACGAGCGGCCGCGGTACGGGTTCTACCTCGATCACGTGCTCGATGCGCTCGGCATGCTCTTCGTCATCGGCGGGCTGGCGCTGGGCGGCTACATGAGCCTGCCGATCGCGGCAGGGTTTCTCGTCGCCTACTACCTGCTGAATATCGAAATCGCGCTTGCGACGCACACCGTCGGCACGTTCCGCATCTGGTACTGGAAGTTCGGCCCGACCGAAATGCGCATCCTGCTCGCCATTGGCACGCTGCAGCTGTTCAGGTCCGTTGACGTGGGCATCCTCGGTTCACGGTATCTGCTGTTCGACGTCGGCGGCGCCGTCGCCATTGCCGCGCTGTTCCTCACATTCGTGACGTCGAGCGTAATCAATGCGCGGCTGCTCTATCGTACGGAACCGCTGCCACCGGCGACACCGGACGACAAGGCAGCCATCCGGTTTGCGGCACTCAAGCTCGGAACACGCGGATGATAAGATCGTCCGGAAATGGTTCTGGCCGCTGTCGACGACTTTCTGTTCCGGTCGAAGATCCGCACCACCGCGAAGCAGGCGGGCGTGGACCTGACCTTCGTCCGTTCCGCCGCTGACGTTCTCGAAGAGGCGCGCGCAAAGAAACCGACGCTGGTCATCTTCGATCTAAACACCGACAAGGGCGACCCCGTCTCGACGATCGCGGCGATGAAGCAGGATCCGGCGCTGGCCGGCATCAGCACGCTCGCGTTCGTCTCCCACGTGCACGCGGGGCTCATCCAGGCCGCGAGGGCGGCCGGGGCGGACGCGGTCATGCCGCGATCGGCGTTCGCCAGTCAGCTCGCCGAAATTCTGCTCGCCGACAGGACCCCGAAGCCTTGATCGCGCTCGCCGACATACGGGACGCGGCGCAGCGTATTCGCGGCCGCGTCCTGAGGACGCCGCTGCGCCGGTCCGCGTGGTTGAGCGATCTCGCCGGCTGCGAAGTCCTGCTGAAGCTCGAAGTGCTTCAGCCGACGTTCTCGTTCAAGGTCCGCGGCGCCGCCAACGCGATCGCCCGGGTCGATCCCGGCGCCGGGCCTCTCGTCACCGCCTCCGCAGGGAATCACGGACGGGCACTCGCCTTCGCCGCCGCGGCCCGAGGCATTCCACTCACGGTTTATGCGCCCGAGAACGCGCCCCGGACAAAGCTCGACGCAATCCGGGCGCTCGGCGCGGATCTGCGCCTGTGCGCGGATTACGACGATGCGGAGCGATGCGCGAAGGAACACGGACGACGCGGCGATGCGACCTACATCTCACCGTACAGCCATGACGACATCGTCGCGGGTGCCGGAACGACGGCGCTCGAGATCCTGGAGGAGCGCGGCGACGTCGCGCGAATCGTCGTGCCGATCGGCGGCGGCGGATTGATCAGCGGAATTGCCATCGCCGCCGCGGGCCTGGACCCTCAGGTCCGCGTGATCGGCGTGGAAGCGGAAGCGTCGCAGCCCTTCACCCAGGGCCGCGCCGCCGGCAGGATCGTCGAGATCGACGTCCAGCCGACCCTTGCGGACGGCCTGAGCGGAAACCTCGATCCCGAAACGATCACGTTCGACATCGTGCAGCGGCTCGTACCTGAGATCGCGGTGGTGAGCGAACCCGAGATCCGCGACGCGATGCGTGGCATCGTGCAGCGCGAGCACCTCATCGCCGAAGGCGCCGCTGCCGTGGGCATCGCCGCCGTCGCGGCAGGAAAGATCAAGCCGAATGGCCGGCCGCTGGCCGTCGTGCTGTCAGGCGCGAACGTCGACGTCGACGTGCTGAAATCGATTCTTCGTGCGCACGTAGCCTCACATCGAAACTCACCACATACACCGCCGCGCAGCGAGCGACAATGCGCCGGCGAAAAGAAGCACGGCAATCCAGGCCGGCCCGCCGCGATCCTCCTCGAGCTGAATCAATTCTCCCGCGGTGTTATCCCCGGATCGCACGTCGAGGACGGCCGCGATGCTTCGCAATTCGGCCGAGAACGAGGCCGCGCTCTGATAGCGGGTGTCGAGCCCTTTCGCGAGCGCGTGCATGACGATGGCGTCGACCTCGACGGGCAGCGACGGATTCACCTCGGAGGGCCGCACCGGGGTCGCGCTGATGACGTTCAGGACGGGCGAGCCTGGCGCCGCGACCGCGAACGGCGAACGCCCGGTCAGCATTTCATAGAGGATCACGCCCAGGGAAAACAGATCGCTGCGGGCGTCGATGCCGCTGCCGAGTGCCTGTTCCGGCGAGAGATAGGGCGCGACGGCGGCCGCCTGGGGTGACAGCCGATCGTGCGAGGCTGCCGCGGCCACGCGCGCGGCGCCCCCTCGCGTCCAGGGCGCGAGCCCGAAGTCCAGGATCCTCGCGCTCCCCTTCGCCGTCACCATGATCGTCTCGGGCCGCAGGTCGCCGTGCACGATGTCGCGCGCGTGAGCGTCCGCAAGCGCGTCGGCGATCTGAATCGCGATCTCCAGCGCGCGGCGCGAGTTGATCGGACGTCCGTCGATCTCCTGCCGCAGCGTGATGCCGGACACGAACTCGTAGGCCAGGTACGAGCGGCCGCCCTCTTCAGCGGCTTCGAACAGCGTCGCCACGTTCGGATGCGACAACGTCGTGGCGTCGCGAATGGCGGCTCGGAAGCGCTCGTCGAGCGCGAGGCTGCGCGCCGCGTGCTCCGGCAGGATCTTCAGCGCGACGGTGCGCCCGACCTTGGTGTCCCGCGCGCGGTACACCTCGCCAAGCCCGCCGGCGCCGATGCGTTCGAGCAGGTTGTAGTGCGCGATCGATTCGGTCAGCGCGTTCATTTTTGCGGCCGGGACGGCCGCAGCTCGACGCGGCTCGGCAGGCTTCTCGACGGGAACGTCACCAGATGGACGACCAGATCGGCGACGTCGCCGGGGAGATCTTCCACGACGCTTCGCCGGACTCGCCGCGGCCCGCGAACCCGGTCGCCACCGACCCCGGCATGATGTAGCTCACGCGGATGTTGTCGTAGCGGACCTCCTGCATCAGCGCCTCGCTGAAGGCATTCAGCGCCGCCTTCGACGCGCAGTAAGCCGCCCCGCCGGCGAACGGATTCTTGCCCGCGAGGCTGCTGATGTTGATGATCCAGCCGCTGCCCCGGCGCTTGAGGTGTGGAATCGCCGCGTGCGAACAGTAGAAGACGCCGCTCAGATTCGTCTGAATCAGCGTGTCCCACGCCTCGACCGACATGTCCGCGACGTTGCCGAAGGTGCCGATGCCGGCATTGTTGATCAGGATGTCGAGCCCGCCGAATCGCCGGACCGTCTGATCGATTGCTTCAGCGGCGTCGCGCGCACGGCCGACATCACCCGCGATCGTGATCACGTCGGCGGCGCCGCGCGCCGCTTCTCCGAGGCGCTTCGCCGCGCTCTCGAGGTGCGCCGGGTTCCTGCCGGTAATCGCCACCCGCGAGCCCCCGGCGACGAGCGCGGCCGCAATCGCGTAGCCGATTCCGCGCGAACCGCCCGTGACGATCGCCGCTCGGCCGTCCAGCTCGGACATGCCATTAGAATAGGTAGCCTTGTCCTTTGTTGCAATCCTCGGGAGCGGCGCGCTCGGCGGCGCGGTCGCTCACGCGCTCGCGTTGCGTGAACGGGTCGACGAAGTGCGCCTGATCGACAACCAGCCATCGGTTGCGCGCGGCAAGGCGCTCGACATCCTGCAGTCCTCGCCGATCGACGGATTCAGCACACGGGTCACTTCGGCGGAATCGATCGACGCGGCCGCCGGCGCGGCGGTGATCGTCGTCGCCGACAACGCCGCCGACAACGCCGAGTACGCCGGCGAAAGCGGATTGGCAGTCCTGCGGCGCATCGCCGCCGTCGAGGGACAGGCGCCGATCGTGTGCGCTGGCGCATCGCAGCGGCCGCTGATCGCCAAGGCAGTCACCGAACTGCGCGTGCGAACCAACCGCATCGTCGGATCCGCGCCGTTCGCGCTCGAGTCCGCGCTGCGCGCGCTCGCCGGTCTTGCGCTCGACGGCACCGGCACCGAGGTCGCGCTCCGCATCGTCGGCGTGCCGCCGCGTGACGCGGTGGTCGGGTGGGAAGAAGGCTCGGTCGGAGGACAGCCGCTGTCGGCGCTTCTGCCTGCGCACACGATTGCCGGACTGAGCGCGAGGATTCCCGGCCTGTGGCCGCCGGGACCCTTCGCGCTCGGCGCTGCGTGCGCGCGCGTCGTCGAAGCCCTCGCCGCGGGCTCGCGCCGGACTTATTCGTGTTTCGTCGCGATCGATGCCGGCCCGGTCAGGGCCGCGGTCGCCTCGATGCCGCTGCAGTTTCAGCCGGGAAGCGTGAAGCGCGTGATGGAGCCTGCGTTGACGCGCCTCGAACGGACGCGCCTCGAGAACGCGCTGGAGTGTAGCTAATTGACCGACGCTTCGCGGGCGTGAAGCATCACACCGCCCGCGAAGTCAGCAAGGTGCTGTCGAAGGATCAACCGTCCGCGATGCAGGCGCGACTTCAGCGTCTGCGGCTTCACGCGAAGCACCGCGCTCGCTTCCTCGGTCGAGAGTCCCTGGATGTCGCGCAGAATCACCGGCACGCGATAGACCGCGGGCAGCTCCTTCAGCGCATCCACCAGGCGCATCCGCATCTCGCCGCGAAGCACCTGATCGTCGGCGAGCGACGACCAGTCGGCGGGTTCCTGCGACGGGCGTTCCGGATTGTCGCCGGCCGCGTTGTCCGCCGGCTGCACCTCCGAGAGCCGCGCCATCCGGCCGCTCCGCAGCCGGGACATCGCGGTGTTGAAGGTGATGCGGTAGATCCACGAAGACAGCGCGGCATCGCCGCGAAACGCGTCGATCTTCTTGTACACCTTCATCAAGACGTCCTGGGTGACCTCTTCGGCGTCTTCCCAGTTCTTCACGTAACGAAACGCAAGCTGCTGAATTCTCGGTCCGTATGTGGACGCCAGCTCGCCAACCGCCGAGCTGTCTCCCGCCTGCATGCGGCCGACGAGCTGGCGTTCAGAAGTTGTCTGACCCATCTCTATTGGCCTCCGTATCCGACACAACACCATTCCCCCGCAGCTTATTCCAGACCATCGCACACGACCGTGTCGGAGCTGTGACGAGCTAAGTGATAGACAGCGAGAGAGTTGCCGAGGAAGGCCTGAGGGCCGGCGCTACCGAATGGGACTAAAGGACTACGCGACGGGCAGGCGGAAGGCCTGCGCTACGGACGCCGATTGCACCGGCCTGCGCTCGAAGACGGCCGCAAAGGACGTCACGACTGCGCTTTCAACCTCATCCATTTGGACCGGGCGGCTCAGCAGAACCTCGAGCGACGTGACCCCTTTGTCCGCAATGCCACAGGGAACGATCAGGTCGAAATGGCCAAGGTTGGTGCCGACGTTGAACGCGAACCCATGGCTCGTGATCCAGCGCGAGATGCGCACGCCGATGGCGGCGAGCTTGTTTTTTCCAGCCCAGACTCCGGTGAGCCCCTGAATGCGCTCCGTCGCAACGCCAAACCCCGCTGCAGCCTGAATCAGCGCTTCCTCCAAATCGCGAACGTACTTGTGCACGTCACAGCGGTCGGGCCGGAGATCGAGGATCGGATAGCCGACGAGCTGACCTGGCCCGTGATAGGTGACGTCGCCGCCGCGGCCGGTCTCGAAGATCTCGACACCCTCTTCTTCCAGATCGGCCGGACTCGCGAGCACGTGCGAGCGATCGTTGCGCGCTTTGACGCCAAGTGTGATGACAGGCGGATGTTGCAGAAGCAGGAGCTGATCCGGAATGCTTCCGGCGCGGCGCTCCTCCACGAGGCGCTTCTGCAGATCGAGCGCCTCGGCGTAGGGCACGACGCCGAGCCGGCGTACGTGCAGCTCGCGGTCTACATCCATCCTTCTTCGAACTTCTCGAGCCGCTCCTTCACGAAGGACAGGAAGCGTCCCGCGTCCGCTCCATCAATCAATCGATGGTCGTAGCCGAGCGTAAGGTGGCACACCGGCCTGATCGCAATCGCGTCGTCGATGACGATGGGCCGCTTTTCGATGCCGCCAACGCCGAGAATCGCGACCTGGGGCTGGTTGATCAAAGGAAGGCCGTAGAGCGCGCCGAAGATGCCGGGATTGGTGATCGTAAACGTGCCGGACTGGACTTCGTCCGGGTTCAGCTTCTTCGATCGGGCGCGCGCGCCGAGATCGTTGATCGCGCGGCTCAGCCCGAGCAGGTTCTTCTCGTCCGCGTTCCGGATCACCGGCACGATCAGCCCGTTGTCGAGCGCAACCGCGATGCCGAGATTGATGTCCTTCTTATAGATGATGTTGTCGCCGTCGATCGACGCGTTGACCATCGGGAACTGCCGCAGCGCATCGACGATGACCTTGGCGATGAACGCGGTGTACGTCAGTTTCGCTCCCGCCGCCTCGTACTCGGCCTTGCGCTTGTCCCGCAGGGCGGCGACCCGCCCGAAGTTGACCTCGTACACCGAGTAGACGTGCGGCGAGGTCTGCGCGCTCAGCACCATGTGCTCGGCGATCTTCTTGCGCATGATGCTCATCGGCACGATCTGCACGTTCTCGCCGGGGCGGAACGCCGGACCCGGCGCCGGCCGCGCCGCGGGTGCGCCCGGCGCCTGCCGGGCCACTCCCGATTCGATGTAGCCGAGGATGTCGTTCTTGGTAACGCGCCCGCTGATCCCGGTTCCCTGGATCTGGCGGATGTCGACGTTGTGTTCCTGCGCGATGCGCCGGACGAGCGGCGAGGACTTCTGACGGCGCAGCTCCTCTTTCGAGAGCGTCTCCGCGTTCGCGCCGCGGCCGTTGCCGCTGGGAGCCGGCGCGGCGGCGGGCTGCGGAAGTTTCTGCGCCGGCGGGCTCGGATGCCGGCTTCGCGGCGAGGTGGAGCCGCCGCCTCGCCTGCGACGCCAATTACGGCAACGACGCTGTTGACCGGAACCGTCTCCCCTTCTTTGACCTTGATGTCCGTCAGCACGCCGGCGGCCGGCGATGGAATTTCGGCATCGACCTTGTCGGTTGAAATCTCGAAGAGCGGCTCGTCGCGATCGACGGCATCGCCCAGCTTCTTGATCCACCTGACAATCGTCCCCTCGGCGATCGATTCGCCCATCTGGGGCATGACGACGTTGGTTGCCATACTGATGAACTCCGGAAGTCAGTATTCGACGAGCTTCTTCGCTGCCGCGACGACCTTGTCGACGCCGGGCAGAAACGCCGCCTCGAGCGGAGGCGAGTACGGCACCGGCGAATCCGCCGATGCCACCCTCATCACCGGCGCGTCGAGGTACTCGAACGCCTCTTCACTGATTATCGCCGCAAGCTCCCCGCCGATGCCGCCGGTCAGCGTGGCTTCGTGCAGCAGCAGCGCCCGGCTGGTTTTCGCGACCGTCGCCAGCACCGCCTCGCGATCGAGCGGTGCAAGACTGCGCAGATCCAGGATCTCCGCTTCGACCCCTTCGGCCGCGAGCTTTCCCGCCGCCTCGACAGCGGTGTGAACCATCGCGCCGAACGTGATGATCGACAGGTCCGTGCCCTCTCGCCGGATTGCCGCCTTCCCGAGCGGGACGATGTAGTCCTCGTCGGGAACTTCGTCCTTGATCCGGCGATAGAGATACTTGTGCTCGAAGTAGAGCACCGGGTCGTCATCGCGAATCGCCGCCTTGAGCAGCCCTTTCGCGTCGTACGCGGTCGACGGCTCGACCATCTTCAATCCCGGCGTGTTGAGGAAGAACGACTCCGGGTTCAGCGAGTGGAACGGGCCGCCGCCGACGCCGCCGCCGCAGGGACCGCGGACCACGATCGGCGCGCCGGCGCCGTTGCGGTAGCGGCTCGTCGCGGCGAAGTTGGTCAGCATGTCGAAGCAGCACGAGATGAAGTCGATGAACTGAATCTCGCAGACGGGCCGCATGCCCATGTAGGACGCGCCGATGGCCGAGCCGACGATCGCCGCCTCGGAGATCGGCGTGTCGACGACCCGCTGTTCGCCGAAGCGATCGAGCAGGCCCTCGGTGACCTTGAACGCGCCGCCGTAGGCGCCGATGTCCTCGCCGAGCACGTAAACGCGCTCGTCGCGCGCCATTTCGTCGAACAGCGCCTGGCGGATTGCCTCCAGATAGGTGATGACTGCCATGGTTTCAGGATGCGAAAGGAGACTTGACGAGCTCGATGCGCGGCTGGGCGAAATCATCGCCCGCGTAGACGCCGCGGGTCACCGTCGCGGGATCAGGCATCGGCGACTCTTCGGCAAGCTGCGCCTCCGCCGCCGCGTAGCTCTTCGTCATCGCGTCGATCTCGTCGAGCGTCTTCTCGGTGGCGACCCCCGTCTCGACCAGCAGGCGCCGATATCGCGCGATTGGATCCTTGGCCGCCCACTGCTCGACCAGCCCCTTCGGAACATACCGCGCGTCGTCATGCTGCGCGTGCCCCTGCATGCGCATCGTGTCGATGCCGATCAGCGCCGCGCCGCCGCCGGCACGGGCGTTGTCCACCATGCGCTTCGCCACGTCGTAGACGGCGAGAATCTCGTTGCCGTCCACCATCTCGTGCGGAATTCCGTACGCCGCCGCGCGCTCGTCGATGCGCGTGATGGCCATCTGCTTCGAGATCGGCGTCGAGTAGCGCGAACTTGTTGTCCTCGGCGACGACGATGAGTGGAATCCGCTGGACGGCGGCGAAGTTCAGGCCCTCGTGGAAAGCGCCGGTGCTCGTGGCGCCGTCGCCGATCCACGCCATCGCGACGAGATTCCGCCCCCGCATCCGAGCGCCCATCGCGATCCCCGCGGCGACCGGGATCGAATCACCGAGCATGCTGATCGGTCCGACGATCACCGGTTCGTCGGCGCCGTCAGGCGGCAGATGGACGATGTGGATGTTGAGGTCGCGGCCGCGGGAGTTCGACTCTCCCTTGGCCATGTACTGGAGGAATATCTCCTTCGGCCTGACGCCCATTGCCGTCAGCGCGCCCATGTTCCTGATGAGCGGAAGGATCGCGTCGCTCTTCGCGAGCGCGTAGGCGGTGCCGACCGATTCGCCTTCCTGGCCGACCGACCGATACAGGCCGCCGATCACCTTGCTCTGGCGGAACAGGATGACGAGGCGCTCCTCGATGTCCCGCGCCAGCCGGGCGAAGTAATACATCTCGAGCTTCTGGTTCGTGCCGAGCGCATCGGACGGACGCGCGGCCGCGGTGGAGGTCGAGACGTTAGGCATGGATGGCGGCCCCATGGGCAGCATGCGAGGCTTCGCCCACCGCCTCCGACATCGTTGGATGCGCGTGGATGGTGCGCACCAGTTCCTCGACCGTGCACTCCAGGCGCAGCGCGAGCGTCGCTTCCGCGACCAGCTCGGTCGCCCGCGGGCCGATCATGTGCACGCCGAGAATCTCGTCGTACTTCTTTTCCGCGACGATCTTGACGAATCCCTCGATCTCGTTCGCGATGCGGGCGCGCGCCAGGATGCCGAACTTGAACGTGCCGATCTTGACGTCGTAGCCGCGCTCGCGCGCTTCCTTCTCGGTCAGGCCGACGCTGCCGATTTCCGGATCGCAGTAGGTGCAGCCCGGCACCTGCTCGTAGTTGATCGGCCGGAACTCCTGGCCGGCGATGCGCTCCGCCAGCGCAATGCCTTCCGCCGACGACAGATGGGCGAGCTGCGGGTGGCCGGGCTTCTCGAACGTGATGACGTCGCCGATGGCCGAAATGCCGCGAACGTTCGTCCGGAAGTTGTCGTCGACGCGGATGTAGCCGCGATCCATCTGCAGGCCGACGTCCTCGGCGCCGAGCCCGCGAGGTGACCGGCCCGCGTCCGGTGGCAACCAGCAGGTATTCCCCGGAGAGCGCGGTGGTCTTGCCGTCGGCGGACTGCGCGTCGAGCGTCACGCCATCCTTGCCGACCTTCGCGCCGGTCACCTTGGTGCCGGTCAGGACCTTGATCCCCTGCTTCTTGAACGATCGCTCGAGCTCGGCCGACACCGCTTCGTCTTCGACGGGGACCAGGCGCGGAAGCAGCTCGACGATCGTCACCTCGCTGCCGAAGCGGCGGAAGATCGAGCCGAACTCCACGCCGACCGCGCCGCTCCCCAGGATGACGATCGACTTCGGAATCTCCTTCAGGTGAATCGCCTCGTCGCTGGTGATGATCCGCTTCCGATCGATCTCGATGCCGGGCACGCTGCGCGGCTGCGATCCGGTTGCGACGATGATCTCCTTGCGCGCGACCAGCGTCTGCTTCTGCCCCTCGGTGATCTCGACCTTCTGTCCGCCGGTCAGCCGTCCGCTTCCCTTGATCCAGTCGATCTTGTTCTTCTTGAACAGGAGCTCGACGCCGCCGGTCAGGCCCTTGACGATCTTGTCCTTCCGCGCGTGCACCTGCGCCATGTCCAGGCCGATCGCCGCCTGGCCGAGGGTGACCCCCCATTCCTTCCATTCCTGCGCGAGCTTGAGCGCGTGCGCGTGCTCGAGCAGCGCCTTGGTTGGAATGCAGCCCCAGTTGAGGCAGGTGCCGCCGAGGGTCGGCGCGCGCTCCACGACAGCGGTTTTGAGTCCCAGCTGCGCGGCGCGGATTGCGGCCACGTAACCGCCCGTACCGGAGCCGATCACAACGACATCGTATTCACTGGCCATGATTCAGGAGGTCACTGCGCTTTCTTCTTGATGGAAGACAACGGGACGAAGGACATCGTCGGCGCGCCGGTCGGCGACGCGGCGGGCTCAGTTTCCGCCTGTGCCTGTTCGGGGTCGAGCCGGGCCACCTGGGACCGGAGCCGCGTGTAGTCGTAGCGCAGCTCCCAGTAGGCCTGGTTCAGCGTCTCGAGCCGCCGCGCGAGACGCCTCGCGTGCGACAGCGACACTCCCGCAACGAGCAGCGCAAGAACAGCAATAGCCCAGAGGAGCACAACCGATTTACCTTACCACAGGCCACTTACCCAGGTGCCACGGTGCCACGAACGGTGCCGGGGTGCCAGGTGCCAGGCGCAAGCGCCTTGAACAGTACTCCTGATCTCTTAATCTCCTGTGAGAAACCTCCTGACCTTCTGACCACCTGTAGATGGCCACCACCAAAACAGTCCTGATCTGCGACGACGACCTCGGGATGCGCGACACGATTTCCGCGATCCTCGGACGCGACTATCGCGTGCTCGCGGTCGCCAGCGGCGAGGCGGCGCTGGCCCTGCTCCGGCAAGAGGAAGTGAACGTCATGATCCTGGACCTCCGTCTGCCCGGCATCACCGGGTTCGACGTGCTGAGGATCGTCAAGGAGAACTACAGCCTGATCGAATGCATCATGATCTCGGCGATCAACGAAGTCGAGACCGCGGTGCAGGCGATGAAATACGGCGCCTACCACTACATCACCAAGAACTTCGACTACGACGAGCTGCGCTCGCTCGTGCGCAACGCGTGCGAGCGGCAGGACCTGAACCGCCAGGTGATCACGCTCAGCGCCCAGGTCGCCGAACAGAGCACGCGCGAGTTCCTGATCGGACCGAGCAAGCAGATCCGCGAGATCGTCGACGTCGTCCACAAGGTGGCGCGCCTCTCCGCCACCGTGCTGATTCTCGGCGAGAGCGGCACCGGCAAGGAGCTGCTGGCGAGGCTGATTCACCGCGAGTCTGGACTCGGCGAGTCGCCGTTCATCGCGGTCAACATGTCGGCGATCCCCCACGAGCTGGTCGAGAGCACGCTGTTCGGCCACGAGCGCGGTGCGTTCACCGGCGCGCACAAGCAGCAGCTCGGCAAGTTCGAGATCGCGTCCGGTGGAACGCTGTTCCTCGACGAGATCGGCGACCTGCGGCTGGATCTGCAGGCCAAGCTGCTGCGCGCGATCCAGGAGGGGGAGATCGAACGCGTCGGCGGAACCAAGCCCATCCGCACGGAGTTCCGGCTCGTAGTCGCCACGAACGTGGACCTCGAAAAGGCGGTCAAGGAGGGCCGTTTCCGCGAGGACCTTTACTACAGGATCAACGTGATCCCCCTGCGCATGCCGGCGCTGCGGGACCGCATCGAGGATCTTCCGGAGCTGGCGCGGCTGTTCGTCGAGCGGTACCGCCTGAAATTCCGCAAGCCGGTGAAGGGCATCTCGGACTCGGCGCTCAAGATCCTGGCCTCCTACTGGTGGCCGGGCAACATCCGCGAGCTCGAGAACCTGGTGGAGCGGCTCGTCGCCGTGAGCGACAAGGAATGGATTACCGACGAGGATCTGCCGCTCGAGTACCACTTCGCCAAGCTGGACTCGGGGCCGACGACGGGAGATGCGTTGTTTCAGGAGGCGTGCGACACGTTCGAGCGCAATTTCATCCTGCGCGCGCTCGAGAAATCCGACTGGAACGTCACGGCAACCGCCCGCTACCTGGGCATCCCGCTGAGCACGCTGAAGCACAAGATGGCGCGGCTCGACCTCAGAGACCTGGCGCGTAAGCTCCGGGGGGCCTAGGGGAATCCCCTTAGGCAGTGGCGACGCCTTAGCCGCACCGGCCAACTCGTTAGCTGATCAAATCGTCGTGTGCGGGCAGATGCGCGCTTTTGGCTCACTCTGTTGACAATTGCTGAGTCATAAAGAGTCCTTCCGACATGCCGCTATTTCCAACGTGTAGTTAGTTCCCATGCGCCGGATAGGACTCTTTGGACCTCTCCGGCACCCTTCGGAATATCGGTTGCACTTTTTGCGCGCGACGATAGCGCCGGCTCGTCCTTCCGGCGCAAACCTCAGCAGTGACCAGCGGCGGGTCGGGAGCGTTATGCAGCCCTCAATGTTCAACGTGCGCGTGCCCCTCGAGGAGCGCAGCGACGTGTTCCTGATGAACACGCTGACGGACGCGCAGCTCATCGTCAGCGGCGACGTGATGGACCTGCTGGACCGCATGAGCGAGCCCGGGTTCGCGCCGGCCGACGAAACGGAGCGCGAGGCGCTGTTCACGCTCGCCGAACACGGCTTCCTCGTCGACAGCCGCGACGCCGATCGCCAGAACATCGAAGCCTTCTTCAGCGACGTGCACGAGAGCCGCGAACAGCTGCGCGTCACCGTGCTGACCACGCTGCAGTGCAACTTCGCCTGCGACTACTGCATCCAGGGCGATCACGGCGACTACAACAAGCACGCGGCGAAGATGTCGATGGAAAGCGCGGCGCGCGTCGCCGAGTGGACCGAGGCGCGGCTCGACGCGCTGCAGCCGGCGCAGCTGGCGCTGACCTTCTTCGGCGGCGAGCCGCTGCTGAACCTGCCGGTCATGTACTACCTCGCCGAGCGTCTGTTCGCGAGCTGCCAGGCGCGCGGCATCAAGACGTCGATCAACGTGATCACCAACGGCCTGCTGCTGACGCCGGAGGTGATCGACCGCCTGCTCCCCTGCGGTCTGAACGGCGTCAAGATTACGCTCGACGGCGACCGCGAGACGCACAACCGCATGCGTCCGCTGCGCGGCGGCCAGGGCACGTTCGACCGGATCGTCCAGAACATCCGGAACATCGCCGGGCGCTGCAAGATCTCGATCGGCGGCAACTTCGACGAATCGAGCGTCGACAGCTATCCCGCGCTGCTCGATTTCCTCGCCGAGCAGGAATTCGCCGACCAGCTCGCCAAGGTGGCGTTCAAGCCAATCATCCGCGAGCCGCAGCCGGCGAAGGCGAAGGGCGTCATTTCGCTGACCGCGGTGAACAACTCCGGCAAGCCGCTCAACGGCACCTGCATGACGTCGGCGGGCACGGCGACCAACGCGTGCGACAGCTGCCACGTGCTCGACGAGAAGATGTCGTTCCTGCGCGAGGAGACGAAGAAGCACGGCTTCCCCACCGTCGACGGCGTCCACATGGGGCCGTGCGAGATCCACAAGCGTCACGCGCACACGATCGGTCCGGACGGATCGCTCTATGCGTGTCCGGGATTCGCCGGCAACGCCAAGGAATCGACCGGACACATCGACGGGCGGAGCGACGCGTTTCGCAGCGGCGCCGCGGCGCGGTTCGAGCAGCTGCGCGCGTGGCACGAGTGCGACGACTGCCCGTTCATCCCGGTCTGCGCCGGCGGCTGCACCGCCGCCGCATACACCGAACTGTTCGACATGAACAAGCCGAACTGCCACAAGCCGAGTTTCGAGGCCGGAGTCATCGCGCTGGCGCGCGAAGCCGCGCGGTCGCTCGAACCGGCCATGGCCTGATCACGGAAAGAAAGGAGCCCGCTGTGAACAACGGGAAGAAGCCCGACAAGCCGGTAATCGTCGACAAGAAGCGTGAGACGCTCCGTCCATGGCTCGTGGACGTCTCGCTGGACCACCTTCGGTAATCGAGCGACCCACGTTCTCATTCGTCCGAGGAGAGAGAGATGAAGATTCAGATTGTCAAGAAGGGCGCATCGCGCAGCGGCGCCGACGCGATCTGCCCCTGGCTGGTCGACGTTCCCCCACCCGATTCCAAGAAGGACTAGTCCGCTACTCTGGTGCCGGGTGGCAGCCGATAGCTGTACAATAGAGGGACGCAATCGGTCGCTCCCCGCACCAGAGAGTTTTGAACAAGTTACTGTTGAGCCCGTGCGTCCGTCGGACGTATGCGCTTCCCCGGTTGTTACGTTGCGTTGTGCTCGCATCGGGCATCGCACTGGCGTGTGCGTGCTCAGGCTCCGCCACCGCGCCTCCTCCTGACTCCTCCACACTCCGCGTCGGGGTTGCCCTGCCTCCGACCGAGGTTTCCACGATAGGCTTCGCCGCGATCGCGAACAACCTCGTCTTCGAACCACTGGTCGGGATTGGCTGGGACGGCCGTCCGGTTGCCAAGCTCGCGTCCAGCTGGACGTGGTCCGACGACAGGCTATCGATTCTGATCGAGCTCGATCGGAAAGTCCGGTTTCACGACGGCATGCTGCTCACCGCGCCAATCGCGGCCGAGATTCTCAAGAAGCATCTGGCGCCGCAGCCGGCCGCGATCACGTATTCGAGCGTGCGGTCCATTGCGGCGGAGGGCGAAGGCACGATACGCATACGTCTCTCGCGTCCCGAGGCCTTTTTCCTCGCCGATCTCGCGAACATCACGCTGGGCGCGCCGACCAACGACAATATCGGTACCGGACCATTCAGGTTCGTCAATCCCACCCAAGGCTCGAAAGGTCAGGACAGCCACATTCAGCTCGCATCATTCGAGCAATACCATCGTGGGCGGCCGCAGGTCGCATCCGTCGAACTCAAACGGTATGAAGATCAGCGCGGCGCGTGGGCCGCACTCATGCGGGGCGAGATCGATGCGGTCCACGAGGTCAGCCCGAGCGCGATGGACTTCGTCGAGAGCCAGTCCACGATCAGTACTTTTCCGCATACACGCCCCTACTTCATTCAGCTGCTGTTCAACCTCCGTCATCCGGCATTCAAGAGGACCGAAGTCCGACAGGCGCTGAGCCACGCCGTCGATCGTCAGAGCATCGTCAAAGCCGCGCTGCATGGGCGCGGAATCGTGGCGGACAGTCCGATCTGGCCGCAGCACTGGGCCTACGTCGTTCCTCCCAAGACCTACGCGCTCAATACCGAAGCGGCAACGCTGCTGCTCGACGCCGCCGGCTACCGCGTCAAACCAGCCAGTGAGCCGGGCCGCATGAAGAGCCGTTTTCGATTCGTCTGCCTGACGCTTGCGAACGACGCCCGCTACGAAAAAATCGGCATCCTGCTCCAGAAGCAGTTGTACGACATCGGCGTCGACATGGACGTCGTCGCGCTTCCGTGGATGGAGCTCAGGACCAGGCTCGCCAAGAACGACTTCGATGCACTCCTGCTCGAACGGACGAGCGGCCGATCGGTCGCCTGGGCCTACTACAATTACCACTCGTCGCTCATGCCGTCCGGTTATCGCGCCGCCGACGAGGTTCTGAGCCGGCTCCGCCGTGCCTCGTCGGACAACGAAACCCGTCGTCGCGGTGAACGAGTTCCTGCAGATCCTGTACGACGATCCACCGGCTCTGTTCCTCGCCTGGCCGGTGGTCGCTCGCGCCGTGAGCAACAAGTTCGTCGTCCCCGCCGAAGCCGGCCGCGACGTCATGGGCAGTCTGTGGCAGTGGCAGCCCGCGTCGAAACCCGCGCCATGACTCGCATCACGTCGCGGTTCGTGCTGCTCATCGCGAGCGCGGCAGTGGCGCCGCTGGTGCTGTACGGGGCGATCTCTCTCTACAACCTGCAGTCCGGCACGACGCATTCGGTTCGTGAAGGGAATCACCGCGTGGCCCGGCAGGTCGCCGAGCAGATAAAGCAGTACATCGATCACAACCAGCGCGTGCTGAGGGCGCTGGGCCTTCAGCTCGGCGCCGCCGGCCTCGAGCCGTGGCAACAAGCGCGCATCCTCAAGGATTACGCGCTCGAGTTTCCCGAGCTGCGCGAAATCTCCTTCTTCACTGGCGGCGGCAGGCTGATCGCGACGAGCCGGGTGCGAGCGAGACTGACAATCCCGGACGCCGCAACGGTCGGCCCCGACGGGACTGCGATCGCGCCGATCGAGCTCGACAACGACAGTCTGCCGACGACGACACTGGCGGTCCGGGTCGAGCCGACGGAGCGTCAATCCGCCTGGCTCGTCGGCGAGCTGGCGCTCGAAGAGCTGTGGCGGATGGTGGACAGGATCAAGATCGGGGAGAAGGGGTTCGCGCTGCTGCTGGCGGAGAACCAGCGGCTCATCGCGCACGGCGATCCCGACAAGAAGCACCTCATCGCCTCAGGCGCGCTGAGCGGCACGCGAACGCCGGATCAGACCTTCGCGGCACGGTTGCTTCAGGATCCCACCCACACGTTCGAGGACTACACCGACACGAGCGGCAGGCGCATGCTCGCCGTCGGTTCCACCGTGCCCGGGCTGCCCTGGGTCGTCGTCGTCGAGCAGCCGACCGAAGAGGCATTCAGGGTCGCCACCGGACTTCGCCTGCAGCTCCTCGTCGCCATCGGCCTGGCGCTGCTCGGCACGGTCGTCGTCGGCACGCTGTGGGGACGATCGTTCATCACGCGCATCTTCGCGCTCAAGCGCGCCACCCAGGGCATCGCCGAAGGGCGGCTGGAGGAGCGCGTGGTGGTGTCGGGCCGCGACGAGATCCGCCAGCTGGGGGACGCGTTCAACTCGATGGCCGATCGGCTGGTCGAGCTGCAGGAGGACGTGAGAAAGCAGGAACGGCAGGCGATGTTCGGCAAGATCGCCGCCGGCCTCGTCCACGATCTGTCGCATCCGATTCAGAACATCTACAACAGCTGCAAGCTGATTCAGAAGATGTTCGACGATCTCGAGTACCGCGACACCTTCAAGCGTACCGTGGAGCGCGAAATGGTGGTCGTCAAGCGCGTGCTCGAGGACCTGCGCAACATCGCGCGGCCGATCCCGCTCGAGCGGTTCCCGCTCGAAGTGGACAAGTCGGTCGCCGAGGTGGTCGACTCGATGCTGCCGCACGCGGAAACCGCGGGCATCGCCCTGCGCGCGGAGCCGGCGGCGCGCGGCGCCTATATCGAGGGGGACCTCTTTGCGCTCGGCCGCGTCTACCGCAACCTGATCATCAACGCGATCCAGGCGACCGCACCCGGCGGCGAGGTGGTGGTGGCGACCGAGGCGCGCGACAACCGCGTGCAGATCCGCGTCACCGACACCGGCTGCGGCATCGCGCCCGATCGGCTGGCGGCAATCTTCGAGGACTTCGTCACCACCAAGCGGCGCGGCCTCGGGCTCGGCCTGGCGATCTCGAGAAAGATCGTCGAGCAGCTCGGCGGGCAGATCACGGTCGCGAGCGAGGTCGGCAAAGGAACGACGTTCGTGCTCGACTTTCCGCGAGCACAGGCGCCGCGCATTCAACTGGTGGCGGGATAACGAGACGCTCGGCCCGCTGGCAGTCCCCGCTGGTAGGGGTTGCCAGGGGCCGATGTGGCTTCAGCGCGCGCTTCGGCGCAGGAGCGGCCATCGGCAGCCGCTCGACTCGCGCGAGGTTACTTGCGGGGCAGGACGGCGTCCTTCAGCTGCTTCGCGATTCGGGCCTTCACGACCGTCTTTGCCGGGATCTTGATCGCCTCGCCGGTGGCCGGGTTCCGGCCCATCCGGGCCTTCCGCTTCTGCACGACGAGTTTCACCATGCCCGGGAGCACGAACTCGCCCGAGCGCTTCAGCTCCTTCTCTGCCAGCGTGTTCAGCTCGTCGAAGAATTCCCGCGCCTGCGTCCGCTTGACCTCGAAGCGATCCGCGAAGTGCGAGAACAGTTCGGATTTGCCCATCCTGCGGGCCTCTGCCATCTTCTATTCCCCTTGCTTGGGCGCGCTGTCAGATGCCCGCGACGGCCACGCGCGCGTGCGGCCGGCTGCGGAGAATCTCATGAAATCAGCGGGTATCCTAGCGCGCGGTGTTTTGCGCTGTCAATCGCAGCGGCCGTGCTTCCATGAGAAAACCGGCCTGAATGCTACAATTTTTCGCATGCCGGACGCCACGCTCGAGACGTTCCCCAACCCGCGTCCTGGACGAGAGTACCAGATTGCCATCCGCTGCCCGGAGTTCACCTCGATGTGCCCGAAGACCGGGCTCCCGGACTTCGGCGAGATCCGGATCACTTACGTCCCGGGCGAACGCTGCATCGAGCTGAAATCGCTGAAGTACTACATGCTCGAGTTCAGGAACCGCGGCATCTTCTACGAGGCGGTGACGAACCAGATCCTCGACGATCTCGTTGCCGCCTGCCAGCCGCGGCGGATGACGGTTGTCGGCGATTTCACGGCGCGAGGGGGCATCACGACGGCGGTGACGGCGGAGTACATGGCCACGTAGCACGTAGCACGTGACAAGCAGCACGTCGCACGTCGCACGTGCACACCGATGAAACACATCCCGATCGACGGCACCCTCGACCTGCACGCCTTCCAGCCTCGTGAGATCGAATCGGTCGTGGAGGAATACGTCAACGCCGCACACGAGGCGGGACTGACCGAAGTGCGGCTGATTCACGGAAGGGGACGAGGCGTGCAGCGCGGCATCGTGCAGGCCGCGCTCGAGCGGCATCCCCTGGTGGAATCCTTCTACGATGCGGCGGAGAGCCACCTCGGCGCGACGGTGGCAGTCCTCAAACGCCTCAGCGCGAAGCGCTAATCTTCTGGCGTTCGGCGAACTCGACAGCGGCCTGGCGTGAGAGGCGCTTCGAGAGCTCGGCGGTCGGCGCGCTGATGACGATCGCCGTCCGGCCGGTCGCGAGATAGACGCTCGAGCGGCCGTCGCCCCATTCGATCCGCACCGCGAACCTGCCGACCTTCAGCGATTCCTCGGGGCGCACCGCGAGTTCGGCGACGAGCGCCTTCACATGGCGCTCCGCCTCCTGCTCGGTGGCGAACTGACGCGCCTGCAGCGTCATGATCTCGTTGACCCGCCGCCACTGATGAACGCGATCCTCGTCGGTGCCCGACGCGGCCACGAGCACCCACCGGCCGTCGACTACCTGCACGACCTGATCGATACGCGGGCCGAGGCCGACAGGGACTGGTTGTGGATCCTGTGCGAGGGTGAGAGCGAGCAGCGCGGCCAGCGTCGCGGGCGTCACGTTGGAATCCTTAGAAGAGGCCGGGGAGGACGCGCCAGCGCACGCGCGACTGGTAGGCGACATATTCGGGATCGCGCGCGAGCGTGCCTTCCTCGCAGACGGCGCGCGCCATCAGCCCGAGGTCGGCGGTCGCGAGCACGACGAAGTTCCACATCGTCGGGTTCGCCGCCAGGTAAGCCACGTGCGTGATGAGGTAGCCGAGATAAATCGGGTGCCGAACGACGCGATAGAGACCGGAGCAGACGATCCCGCGGTTCGCCGGCATCAGCCCGAAGCTGCGGCCGAGCGACATCTTTCCGCCGATGACGATCAACAGCCCGATCGCGGACAGGCCGACGGTGAACAGCTCCGAGGCGAATGGCTCAACGTGCGCCGGCCGTACCAGCGGCGGCCCCGCCAGCGCGATCGCCGTGAGCACCCGCGCACGCACGCTGCGATCCACCTCGAGCGCATCGCGCCTGAACACGGTCAGCACGACGACCAGCGCCTCGCTGGCCACCAGCAGCAGCCCGGTCAGCCGCCCGGTCTCGAGGAAGTCCATCCCGAGACGCACGGCCATCATCGTGAACAGCGCAACGATGGCGGCCTTGCCGACCAGGTCGGCCAGATCCCGCCGTCCGCGCACGCTGATCGCGTACGCCTGAGGCTGCGACGACACGAGGGCCAGGGCGCGCTTCATGCCTTTTCGGGGGTCACCGGTTTCTCGTTCCCCTGCGACGAAGACTCTTCGAGGAAGTAGCTGCCGCAGGCGGCGTCGATCAGCTCACGCGTGATCGTCGGCGTCTTGCCCTGATAGCGGCAGAGGTCGACCACCTGCTCGAGAAGATCGCGTGGATGGCAGGCGCGCATCTGGAGCTTGCGCGGCTGGTAGTACTTCCGCTGCAGGTACTCCACCATCACCGGATCGAACGTCAGCCCGCGCTTCTTGCAGTTCAGCTCGAAAATCTTGCAGTACTCGTCCATCGTCGGATTCTTCGCGAGAATCTTGTAAGGAATACGGCGGAGGAACGCTTCGTCCGCGAGCGACTCCGGCTTCAGGTTGGTCGCGAAGATGATCAGGACGTTGAACGGGATCTCGAACTTGCGTCCCGTGTGCAGCGTCAGGAAGTCGACGCGGCTTTCGAGCGGGACGATCCAGCGGTTCAACAGGTCGCGCGGCGGGATCCGCTGCCGCCCGAAGTCGTCGACGACGAACACGCCGCCGTTGGCCTTCATCTGAATCGGCGCTTCGTAGAACCTGGAGATCGGGTTGAACGTCAGGTCGAGCATCTCGAGCGTCAACTCGCCGCCGACCACGACGACCGGACGGCGGATCGTTTCCCAGCGGCGGTCGAAGGTCGCGTTGGCGATGACGCTGAGCGCGCCGCCCTCGCCCTGCCCCGCGAACGTATGGTTCACCGGGTCGTACATCGTAATCGTCTGTCCGTCGACGTCGATGGCGTGAGGAATGTGCATCGTCTCGCCGAGCGCCCGGCCGATGCCCTCGGCGACGACGGTCTTGCCGTTGCCCGGGGCGCCGTAGAGGAACAGCGACTTCCCGGAGTTCACCGCCGGCCCGAGCTGATCGAACATCCCCTTGCTCACGATCAGGTGCTCGAAGCCGGTGGCGAGGATCTCCTTGTTGACGAAGGGACGCGCGGCCATGCAGGCCCGCACGTAGGCGTTGTACTGCGAGAGCGGCACCGGGGCCGGGCCGATGTAGCGCGACACGTCGAGGAACTGGTTCGCGCGGTCGCGTCCCATATCGGTCAGCGCGTATCTGTATCCGGCGGATCCGACGCCCGCCGCGCCGCGCACCTCGAGGAGCTTCTCGACCCGCGCGTGCTGAATCAGCGCGTCGAGGACCGAGTACGGGAGCCGGAGCTTTTCGGCCAGCTGCGTACCGCTCGATTCGCCGCCGACGAGCGTCTTCAACATCAGCTGCGAAAGCGTGTCCGGATGCAGCCCCGTCTCCTGCATGGTCGCAGGGGGCGGTGGCGGCATCGGGCGCGCGAATGTGCCGGCGGCTGCAGCGGTCGCGGTCGTCATCGAAGGCTCCTGCTTACTTGTTGAGCATCGGACCCAGCACCGTCACGAACTTGATCGCCGCGGGTCCGATGGTGACTACCCAGATTGCCGGGAAGATGCAGAGAACGAGCGGGAACACCATCTTCACGCCGGTCTTCGCCGCGGCCTCTTCGGCACGCTGGCGGCGCTTCGTCCTCAGCGTCTCGGAATACACGCGCAGCGACTGGGCCACGCTCGTGCCGAACTTGTCGGTCTGAATGAGCATCGTGACGAGCGAATTGAGATCGTCGACGCCGGTCCGGTCGGCCAGGTTGCGGAGCGCGTCCGAGCGCGCCTTGCCGGCGCGCAGCTCGAGGTTCACCAGGCGCAGCTCGTCCGAGAGATCGGGATACGCGAAAGCGAGCTCCTGTCCGACGCGCGTCATGGCCTGATCGAGCCCCAGACCCGCTTCGACGCTGACGACGAGGAGGTCCAGCGCATCCGCGAGCGAGAGGCGGATCTTGTGCGCGCGGCGCTTGGCCAGCCGCGCGAGGACCATGCCCGGGAAGATGTAGCCGAAGCCCACGCCGGCGAGCGCCAGCGTGATGTTCGGGCGCATGACGAGCGAGGTGGCCAGCAGCGCAAAGAGCGTCAGCGCCAGCATGATGCGGATGCCGAAGAAGATCGTGATCGCCTCGTCGCGGCGGTAGCCGGCCTGCACCAGACGCAGGCGCAGCGCTCCCATCTCCTTCGGCGATCTGGGCGCTTTCTCGCCGACGCGCTTGAACAGCTTGACGAGCGGCTCGAACGTCTTCCGCTCTTCGACGTTGTCCCGCCCCGGCATCAGCTCTTCGAGGCGCTTGTCGATGGCGACCGCCTTGCTGGGCATCAGCAGGAGCGCGGCGGCCGCGACGAGCAGCGACCCGAACACGAACGCCAGGATTGGCAGCATACTGGTCACGTTACACCTCGATCTTGACGACCTGACGGATCCACATGTAGCCGATGAACTGCATGACGGCCGCGGCCATCAGCAGCATCTGGCCCATGCGCTCGTGGAAGAGGACTTCCATGTGTTGCGGATTGATGAACGACAGCGCGATGCAGAGAAACGCCGGGAGCGCCAGCAGCACGTACCCCGTGAGGCGGCCGTGGGCTGTGTACACTCGCACCTGGCGCAGGATCTTGAATCGCTCGCGCACGACGTGCGCGAGGTTCTCGAGAATCTCCGACAGGTTGCCGCCCGTCTCGCGCTGAATCAGCACCGCCGTCGAGAAGAAACGGACGTCGATCAGGGGGACCCGGTGCGTGAGGTTCTCGAGCGCGTCCTTCAGGGGCAACCCGAAGTTCTGTTCGTCGAACGTCTTCCGGAACTCGGGGCCCACCGGCTCGGGCATCTCGTCGGCGACCATCTTCAATCCGGTCGCGAACGCGTGTCCGGCCTTCAGCGCGCGCGCGATCAGATCGAGCCCCTCCGGGAACTGCTCTTCGAACGCGCGGAGCCGGCGGCCGCGCTTGAAGTTCAGCGCAAAGAACGGCACGCTGAAGCCGAGCAGCGCGCCGACCGGCATCGCCCATGCGGACCGCAACCCGATGCTCATCCCGATTGCGAACACCAGCGCCAAGGCCACCGCGGCGAGGAGCACGGCGCTGACCGTCGTCTTGACGCCGGTCTGATCGATCCACTTGGTGAATGCGGTGCCGCGCTCGGTGCCGCTGAACATCTTATCCAGCGCGGGCATCGGCCCCACGGCGCGCGTCTTCAGCAGCGCCTTCACCTTCGCCGCCGGCGCCGCCGTTTCCTCGGGCGTCTGCGAAATCTCGTCGATCCGCGACTCCAGCTTCCGGCGGAGCATGAGTCCCGGCAGCTGCATGCCGCCGAAGTACAGACCCATGACGAGCGCCACGCCAAAGCCGAAGGCGAGGATCGAGCAGAATTATCATCACCGCACCTCCACGACGCCTTCGAACATGTCAGGCGGCAGATGGACGCCGGACGCTTTCAGGCGCTCGCATATCTTCGGCCGCACGCCGGTCGCGCGGAACCGCCCGATCACCTTGCCCTCCTGATTGAGCCCGAGCTTCTCGAAGCAGAAGATCTCCTGCATCGTGATGACGTCGCCTTCCATGCCGGTTATCTCCGAGATGCTCGTCACCTTGCGGGTGCCGTCGCTCATGCGCGACTGCTGGATGACGAGCTGCACGGCGGACGCGATCTGCTGCCGCATCGCGCGCTCCGGCAGGTTCATGGCGCCCATCGAGATCATGGTTTCGATACGGGTCAGCGCGTCGCGGGGCGTATTCGCGTGGACGGTCGTGAGCGATCCGTCGTGGCCCGTGTTCATCGCCTGAAGCATGTCGAGCGCTTCTTCGCCGCGGACCTCGCCGACGACGATGCGATCGGGACGCATACGCAGCGAGTTGATCACGAGCTGCCGCTGGCGAATCGCGCCCTTCCCTTCGACGTTCGGCGGCCGCGTCTCGAGCCTCGCCACGTGCTCCTGGTGGAGCTGAAGCTCGGCGGCGTCCTCGATCGTGACGATGCGCTCGCGGTCCGAGATGAAGCTGGACAACACGTTCAGCAGCGTCGTCTTTCCTGCGCCGGTGCCGCCGCTGATGATCATGTTCAGCTTGGAGCGGACGCAGTGCTCGAGGAACTCGAGCATCGGGCGTGTCAGCGACTTGATCTCGACCAGGTCCCCCGCCTTGAGCCGCTCCGCCGGAAAGCGGCGGATTGAGAGCAGCGGGCCGTCCACGGCCAGCGGCTGGATGATCGCGTTGACACGCGAGCCGTCAGGCAGGCGGGCGTCGACCATCGGCGAGCTGTCGTCGACGCGCCGGCCGACGCCGCTGACGATGCGGTCGATGACGCGCAGCAGGTGCCGATCGTCCTGGAACGCCGTCGGCAGCCGTTCGAGCTTGCCGCTGCGTTCGACGTACACCTGCTTGTAGGTGTTGACCAGGATGTCGCTGATGGTCGCGTCCCGCAGCAGCGGCTCGAGCGGCCCCAGCCCGAAGACTTCGTCGATGACGTCGCCGAGGATCGCCTCGCGCTCCGTCATGCTGAGCGGCATGCCCTCTTCCGCGATCAGGTCGAAGAGCAGCGTGCGGATCTCCGACTCGGCGCGCGAGCGCTCGACCGACGCGAGCGCTTCCAGGTTCAGCCGGTTCAGCAGCTTGCGGTGAACGTTGGCCTTGAGTTCGATGTATTGCGGACGGGCAGGCGGCGCTGCGGGCCTGCCGGCGCTGCCGCTGGTGTTCGGTGGCGTTGGCGAAAAGCTCATAGTCGGATGCCTGGATTAGAGAAGACCCAGAAATGCGCGCCGCCTCTCGGGTTCCTTCGCAGGCTCATGCTGTCCGAGAAGCGATCGCGTGAACGTGCTGAACTCCGTTGCGATGTCCGAATCGTTCGCGAGCGCGAGCGGCACGCCCGAGTTGAGCGCGGTCGAGACGGTGCGGTAGTCGCTCTTGAACGAGTGATGGATGCTGTAGCCGAGGGCGGTCTCGATCTGCTTCGGCGCGATCATCAGCTGATCCGACGTGCGGTTCAGCAGGATCCTGACCCGTTCGCTGCCGGCGCCAAGCTGCCGCACCCGATCGACGAGGCGCTGGGCGTTGCGGATCGACGGCACGTCGGGATTGGCAATCAGGAAGACCGTATCCGCGGTGTAGAGCCCGGAAACGACGAACGGATTGATCACGTTGCCCGCGTCGATCACCACGAACTCGTAGACGCGCGCGAGCACGCGCAGCAGCTCCTCGATCGCGCCGGCGTCCTGCGCGGTCGGACGATCGAACTGATCGGAGCCGGCCAGGATGTCGAGACCCGACTTGTGCTTCGACACGAGCTCCTTCAGGAAGTCCTTGTCGAGACGGTGCAGGTTCTCGATGGCGTCGAGCACGGTGAAGCGCGGACGGACGCCGAGGAACAGCGCCACCTCCCCCAGTGACGCCTTCAGGTCGACGATGATCGTCGGACGCTTCGTCAGCCGGGCGAGCTCGACGGCGCAGTTCACCGACACCGTCGTCGTACCGGCGCCGCCCTTTGCGCCGAGGAAGACGTGAGTGACACACGCCTGGCGGTTGCCCGCAGTCGCCGCGTCGCGCCGCGTGGCGGTGCGGCGAATCGCTCCGTGGAACGACTCCTCCATCGAGCGCGACTGCGCCGTGGCGCTGCCCGGGAGCCAGGGAAAGAACTCGTTCGCCCCGGCGCGCATGGCCTGCAGAATCAAATCGGGTTCGGCTGCGGTCGCGATCGCAAAAATCGCGAGCGCCGGGCCGCCGGCGCGCAGCCGCTCGATCGCCGCCATCCCGGACGAGACATCCGCCCGGATGTCCACCATGACGAGATCCGGACCGGCCCCCTCGATGGTTGCACGGCCCTCGGTGATGCCGACCGGAACGCCGCACGCGCGAATCATTCCCGCGACCTGCTGCCGGAATTCGCTGTCGTGCGTGACAATCTGTACTGTGAGTTGAGCCATATCGTTACCGTTGCCTGCCCGCGGCCGCGTGAGCGGCGGCGGGCCCTCCGAAGGCCGTCGGCGCAGAGAGCCGCCGAATACACGAAGTGCGTGCGACGAAACCGCAACCTACATGCCGTGAGTTACAAAGCCGGTAGCGTGAGTTAACCCGCGCCTGCTGTTGCATTTACGATTCGCTCCTGGTCTGCCGGTGCCGCCTCGGGCACCATTCCGGTGACAGTTCCGTCGGGGCAAAAACGAAACCGTCGTGCGCATAAAAAAAGCACGTGGGCCTCTCGACTCCACGTGCTTCGGCTATCGATCCTCGCCGGGGCTCAATACGAAATGACCATCTGCGAGGTGCTGGTCAGAGGAACCGCCGGAAAGAACGAAATGACCGGTTCGAAGTCGAAGTCAACGGTGACGGTCACGACCGTGCCCGGCGTCTTGGCGACGTCCGCCCACGTCGTCGTAACTTCGACGTCGAACGGAATGCGGGTCTGCACGTAGTCCGAGATCTGGGTGTCCGTCTTGATATGTCCGCTTTCGCCGCCGTTGACGATCGCGTAGCGGCAGCCCTCGCGCGCCGCGTGCGAGACCGAGTTGTAGATCCACACGCCACGCGCCAGCTCCATCATGCCGGCCGTCAGCATCATGAAGAGGATGCTGACGAAGGCAAACTCGAGGAGCGTCGCGCCCTTCTCGCCGCTGATGCCGCGCACGCGCGGGAACACGAGTCATGGCCTTCACCTCATTCAACCAGCGAGATCCGCTTGATCGGCGAGCCGCCGCTCAATGAGCTGTAGTCGCTCTTGATCTGGACATCCGAGCTGCTTTCCATCGACACCGCCCGCGCGACGACGAGGGTGTACTCGGCGTCGAGGGCCGCAGTGCTGTGGATCTTCACCTGCTGCGTCGGAAAGTACAGCGCGCCTTCGAGGTACCCGCCGGAAGCGCTTTCAAAGTGGTGCGACTTCGCTGGAGTTCCTGCTGTCGGGATCCTGGTAGAACAGAATTCCGGCGTACGGACCGGTGGTCGGCGCCTTCACCTTCATCAGCGTGCCGCTTTGCATGCTGATCACGCCATAAGAGAAGCCGGTGTCTTCGGTGATGAAGAACGTAACGCCGGTCCCCTCCAGGATGGAGCCGCTCTGCATGTCGATGCCGCCGCCCTTGATCACGTACATGCCCGGATTCAGATAGACGTGCGCGCCGCTGACGAGCTTCATCCCCTTGCAGTACACGCCGGGCGAGATCGTCTCCGTGACACCGTTGGCGCTGTAATTCACCACGTCGCATCCAATTTTCGACGGGGGCGTCAGGTACGCCAGCGGGTCGGGAGCCGGAGGAACGCCAGTGACAGGTGTCGGCGTGACCGACCCGCCGGCCAACTGGTAGCCGCCGGTAATGGAAACGTAAGTGGCGGTTACAGCCGCCGAGCTCGATGCGCGCAGCGCTTCCGCGTCGCTGGAATTGACGATGATGCCGCAGGTGGCGGTCAGCTTTGCGCTGCTGTTCATCTGGAACGCGCCGTCCATGTCCGGATCCAGCACGTAGACGCAGGCCTTGCCGTTGGCCCCCGCGCCGGCCACCGCCCTGGACTTCACGTCAACGGAATCCCAGCCGAACAGGCTCATGAACCAGGTCGGCGCAGCATGATCGACGACGACTTCGACGAACCTCATGTTGCCGATGTGGTCGCCGCTGATCGGGGGATAGTGAACGGTAATCGATGCGCCGCCGAAGCCATTCTCGAATCCGTTCGCCTTCGATTCACGTCTGGCCATGCCCACGGCGCGCCCCCGGGCGGCCGCGATTCACTTCGAGCGCGCCAGCGAGCGCGGCGGCATCGGCGGCCGTCTGCATGCGCCGCTTGTGGCTGTAAAGACTGCCGACGTCCAGCGCGAGCCCGCTGACTCCAAGCATCACTGGCAGCAGGATCGCAACCATGATCATCGTCTGCCCCGACTCGCCGTGCCGTTTGCGTGGGTGTGTCATCGTCCCCTCCCTCTCCCTGTCAGCGCCTGGTTCCCTACTGAACGCGCATCGTCGCCGTACGGCTCAGCGCAATCGGCGACGGAACGCCGGGCCACGTCACCAGCGTTGTGAATGTCCTGCTCGCGGTCACGTCGATGTACAGCTCCTTGACGGCACTTGCAGGGCACGTTCCGACGGTGCAGCTCACCACCGTCGTGCCAGTTGGGCACCGGCAGTACAGGTTGCTCGCCACTGTGATCGTGCCGATGTTCTCCGCTTCGAGGTCAGCGGCTGCTTTGATGCCCGCCGTGTTGAAGGCCGCCACGGAACTGAACGTGGCGAACTGCGCGCCTGCCCGTGCGGCGTTCGCCAGCGTAATGGCGTGGTAGGCCACCCGCGCGAAATCGGTCGAGCCGAGAAGCACCAGCAGGAGAAATGGCGTGAGGATCGCCATCTCGATCAGCTGTGCCCCGCGTTCCGTTTTCGTCCATCTCGACATGGCGACCACCCTTGCGTTGTTCTACTGTTTCGATCCGGGCCCCGTGCCTTTGCCGCCCTTGGCTTTCTCGAGCTCGGACTGATACGCCGACTGCGCTTCCTTCAGACGCGCCGCGGCTTCGGTCAGCGCTTTCTCGCGCTTCTGATCCTCGTCGGCCTTCTTGCGCGCGAGCTCGGCGTTCTTCTTCGCGATCTCGGCCTCGCGCCTGGCGCGCTCCTTCGCGAGCTTGTCCGCCTGGCGCTTCTCGGCGTCCATCGCCTGCTGCTCTTCGGCGTCCTTCTTCGCGCGCTCGCGAGCCTCGGCCTCTTCCGCCCTCTGCTCCTGCTCACGCGCCTTCTCCATCGCACGCAGCTCGGACTTCGAGGGTCGGGGCGCCGGAACGACTCTCGCCGGCGATTCCATCGGCATCGTCGCGGGCGTCGGCGACGGTGAAGCAGCCGGCGAGCCAGGCGACGAATACGGTGAGCTCGGCGACGGTGAATACGGTGAGCTCTGGGCCGGCGAAGTCGGCGACGTCGAACGCGGCGTGGCCGGCGGCGGCGAGTACGGTGAGCTTGGCGACGGTGAATACGGCGACGGCGCGCTGCTCGGCGAAGACGCCGGCGTCGTCGGCGAGGAAGCGGGACGGTCAGGCGGCGGCACCGGCGCGGGCATCGAGGACTCCGGACGCGACGACGGCGTCATCGTCGGACCGTTGGGCTGCTGCCCCACGGCGCGTGACGGCACCGGCGACTTGCTCGATCCTGATGCCTGCGGCGCGGGCGCCGGGGCGTTGTTGTCTCCGCCCGACGGCTTCTGATTCACGGGATACCGGGGCGAACCGAGGTACGGATCCGGGTTCGGATGACGCTTGCCCTCCGGGCCAAGGTAGGGCTCAACGAGAGACGGCAGACCCTCGGACACGCCCATCTGGCCGCGGCGGATGATCGACGGCGTGATCATCACGACCAGCTCGGTCTGATTCTTCTGATGTGCCTTGCTGCGGAACAGCAGCCCGAGGATCGGGATGTCGCCGATTCCAGGAATCTTCGACATCGAGTTCGTCAGGGTGTTGTTCATCAACCCGGCGATTGCGAACGTCTGGCCGTCGCGCAGCTCGACTTCCGTCTCGGTGCGGCGCGTCGCGAGCGCTGGCACGCGGAAGCCATCCAGAATGACTGCGTTCGAGAAATCGAGCGAGCTGACTTCCGGGCGGACCTTCAAGTTAATCAGGTCGCCGCCGAGCACGGTCGGCGTGAAGTTCAGCCGGACGCCGAACTCCTTGAACTGAATGCTGATCGAATTGCTGTTCGAGCCGGACTGCACGACCGGATACGGATACTCGCCGCCGGCGAGGAAGCTGGCTTCCTTGCCGTTGGTCGCGATCAGGTTTGGCTCGGCAAGGCTCTGGAACAGCCCCTTGGTCTGCAGCGCCTTGACCGCGGCGCCGAGTCCTTCCTTGCTGTTGAACACGAACAGGTTCAGGAAGTCGCTGAACACCAGGCCTTTTTCGTTATCGAAGTCGGGCGACGGCACTCCGGGAGGCGCCGAACGGCCGAACCACTCGCTCTTGTAGCCGTTGGCGAAGAACGTCACGCCGAGCTCCTGCATCGCGCTGCGGCTCACCTCGGCGAAGCGCACGCGCAGCATCACCTGGTTGGAGGCGACGCCTTCCTGCTGCTTCACGAGGTTGACGACGTTGTCCTTCTTCTCGACGTAGCCGCCGGCAACTTCGGCCGCCTTCTCGACGACGTACTTGCTGGCCACCGTTCCGGACAGCACGACGTCCTTGCCGCTGCCGATCACGGTGATGTCCTCACCGGGGAACAGCTGCTTGAGCTGCTCCTTGAGCGCGAGCAGGTCGCGGCGGACGGTCACCTCATAAGTGCGGATCGTGCCAGCCTTGTCCCAGACGAACAGCGAGATGGTGCCAGGCTGTTTGCCGTGAATCAACAACTGGGACGGCGCGGTCACCATCGCGTCGGCGATGTCGGCCACCGTCAGCGATACCCGCGCGATGGTCGAACCCACGTTGAGCACGGTCGAGCGGCCGACCAGGAGGTCGATGTCCGATCCGCTTGACGCGTCGCGGATCGGCGTCGAACCCGGGCCGTTGGGCGTGAACGCCTGCGGCGGCTGCGCTTGAGGCGCCGCCACGAGTATCACGATAATGAACACGACCAGCGCCGCGACGAAGGCGGCCGGCCGGCGGCGTTGATGCCGCGATCGCCAGAACTGAGTCGTGCATGCCGCGATCATTTGGGTTCCTCCGATTCCTGTCTGTCGAGTCATCACAATCAACAAAATGGCTGCAGGGTGCTTACTTGATTACTTCGGTGGCGCGCTTGTCGCCGCGGATGATTTCCACCGTCGGCATCGCGGGCGCATACGACTCCATCGTGACCGGCTGACCGGGCTTGTTCTTCCCGGTGCCGGACGTCGATGACCCGGTGGAGGCACGCTGCTGCGGCATCGGACCGCGCACCGCGCCCATCAGCACCGCCGGCTTGATGCCTGGCGTCACCGGCGCGCCCTGGTCGAGCGGGTTGCGCAGCGCCAGCTGAATCTTTCCCTCGGTGCTGGCCAGCGCGAGCCGTTCCGCCTGTTCCGGGGTCACGAGCATCGTCACAACCGTCACCTGCATGGGCTTGCCGTCCTTCTGGTCCTGCTCCATGCGCGTGCCGGCGGTCAGCACCTGGACGTTCGCGAGCACGACCTTCGACGTCGTGTCTCCCGGCTGATTCGTCGGGCTCGCCGTCGCAACGACGTCGACCCGGGTGCCCGGCAGGACGTAGCCGGCCACGCTGACGACCTCGTTGACGCGCACCGAGACGGCGCGCATCCCTTCGGGAATGACCGGCGGCAGTCCGGCGCCCGCTTCCTTCGGCGCCAGCTTGGCCTCGAGGATCGGCTCGTTCTTCACCACCGGCACGATCAGGCCGCGGCCGAGGATGTCGCCGGCCTTGGCAAAGCTGCCTTCTGGCGACACGCCCGCTGGGAACGAGACGACCTGCAGGTCTTCCTGCTTGATCTCGGAACCGATGGCCAGATCGGCGGCCGCCACCACGACTGGTTGCGTCGGGGTGGCGACGGTCTTGACCGGCTGGTTCTGCATCAGGTTGTACGTTCCATACGCCAGCCCGCCACCGGCAAGGATGGCGATGGCGAGCACGGCAAAAATTCTGTTGCGCATTGACGGTCCCTCGGTTAGCTGCCTTCGATCTTTGAGCCCTGCAGGCCCATCACGTTCATCCAACGAGCGACGCGAGTTTCATCCGACGAGCGCCGCGAGTGTTATCCAACGAGCGCCGCGAGGATGCTGCCGACGGCTATTGCCGGTCCGTAGGCGAACCGGCGGGAGGCCTGCGCAGCCTGTACCTCACGTTTTGCATCCGTTGGTGCGGCGATCAGCCTCGCCGTACCGGCGAGAGTGGCGGTGAATCGCCGCCGACGCACCGCGACAACCAGCGCGAGGACTCCGCCTGCAATCGCGGTGAACAGGAACGCGTTCACGACGACCAGGGGTCCGACGATCGCGCCGACTGCCGCCATCAGCTTCACGTCGCCGGCTCCCGTCGCGCCCAGGGCGTGTCCGGGAAGCATCAACGCGAGGCCGACGAAGAATCCGATGGCCGCGGCACCGAGCGAGATGCCGCTGATCCCCGCTGCGGCGAACCCGATGCCGGCGCCCGCCATCGTGGCGGTCAGCGCGTTCGGGATCCGCCTGGTCCTGATGTCGACGACCGTAGCGATGAGTACCCCGGCAGTCAGTGCCGCAAACCCGATGTTAGAAACTGGCGGCAATGGCGTCCCAGAACACACCGTTGATCATCTGGCCCACGCTCGCCACCGCGCCCATCGCGAAGATCGCGATCAACGCCATGAGGAGCCCGTACTCGAGAAGGTCCTGTCCGTCCTCGGACCAACGCAGGCGCAGGTTCGAAATCCGTTTCAGTGCAGCAACAGCAACTGGCGATTGCATTGGGTTCTCCTCCCAGAACCAGGTTTTCGGCGCGCGATCATGCGCATCGAAAACGCGGGGCCGGCGTACAAGCCGGCCCCGCAATACGGAACCGCGTGCGACTACGAAGCCGCCGCGAGCTCGTCCGCGATGCTCTGGAAGATCGTGTTCACGCTGCCACCGGCCGCGCCCACCGCACCGATACAAATCAGCGCGATCAACGCCACGAGCAGCGCGTACTCGAGCAGGTCCTGACCCTCTTCCTGACGCGCGAACGACTTCACGTAGTTCAGAAGCATCGACATGAGTTCCTCCCCCGAGGTTGAGCACCGCCCGTATGCGGTGCGAAGTTGCGGCAGCGCCGCGATTGTGTTTATGTGCGCGGCGCTTGCCGCGTCACGGGCCGGCTAATCGCAACGGCTGTGCCACGGACGAGGTGCCTCGCCGATGGCGCGTCCGCAACTCCTTCATCCATCGCGGCTTGCCGGCGGTTCCCGTCCGCCTGGCGGCGCTCCGGAGGGCCGTGCAGGGGCGCGACGAGCCGCGCCGCGATGTTCACTTTCGTAAGCCGCACCGCGAATTTGGTGGGCCGCCCCGAAAGCCCCCGCACAGGGGGGCCCGGATGGCTCCTCTCTGATGCCCGTTTAGTTGTTGGGGATAAATGACTTGTGCGCCGAATGGGCGGGTGCCCATCGACCGGCATGCCGCTTGCGAAAAGACCGCAGGTTACATCTGATCTACGGCGCCGTCAGCGCGGTTCGAGGCTGTGTTACCGCGCGGATTTGAGGGAATAACGAAATCGGCGGATGGCCGCCCCGGGGAAGCCCGATGACAGCAGGACTTCGGCAAACCGCGATATCCATAACGGGCCTGACAATCGTGCTGGCCGGGTTGACGTTCGTCGACCCGCGGGTCCGCGACCGCCTCGGCGCGCTCGTCTCGGGACAGGATGGCGGCACGCTCGTCGATCGGGTCTCCGAGCTCGCCCACGCACTGGTGACCGCGCTGAAGTACCAGAGCATCGAGAACGCGCCGTTGCTGATCTTCGCGACCGTCGGCGCCGTGTTGTTCGTCTTCATGGTGCGGACCTAGTGTCGCTGGTACTGGCAATCGAACCCGATCATCGGCAGGCGACGATCCTGAAGCGGATCGTACGCGAACACGTCCGCGCGGACCTCGTGCTGGTGGACTCGCGGGACGCGGCCGTCGCCGCGATCGCGACCCGCATGCCGGACGTCATTCTCGTGACAGCGCTGCTCTCGCCGCGCGACGAGGAAGAGCTCGTCGGCTATCTGCGCGGCCTCGACGGCACGGAACATCTCCAGACCTACACGATCCCGCAGCTTGCGTCGACCGCTGCCGATGCGGACCAGAAGTCCGGCGGCGGCCTGTTCGGCAAGTTCCGCAAGAAGAAGGACGAAAACGCCACGGTGGGCGGCTGCGATCCGGAGCACTTCGCGGAGGAGATCCGGACGTTCCTCGATCGCGCGAACGAGCGCAAGAACGAGTGGGCGGCGTCGGCACAGCAGCGCAAGGCTCACGCGGAATTCAGGAAGTCACGCGGGGAGGCTCCGAGCGCGCAGGCAGCGGCGCCGGCACAGGCTGCCGCCGAAGAGTCGCAACCTGCGTCGTCGTCCGCCTGGTCGTCGCCGTTCGAGTGGAAGCCGATCTCCGAGCGAACGGCCGCTGCGCCTCCGCCATCGCCGCCGCCATCGCCGCCGCCGTCTCTCGTCACCAACGTGCCGCTCGCCGTCGTCGCCGAAGATCAGGAGGAGCAGGCGGCGCGGGCACGCGAAGAGGCGATGGAACGGATCGCCGCCGAGGCGGAGGAGCGGGCGCGCCAGGACGCCGAAGCGCGAGCGAAGCAGGAAGAGGAACGGCGGCGCGAGCTGGAGCGCAAGGACGCGGACGCCGCGGCACGGCGCAAGCGCGAAGAGGACGAACGCCCGAAGCGCGACGAAGAGGACCGCAAACGGCTGGAAGCGGAAACCGCCGCGCGCAAGAAACGCGAAGACGAGGAGCGCCGGAAGCGCGAGGAAGCGGAGCGCAAGCGTCTCGAAGCGGAAGCGATCGCCCGCAAGAAACGCGAAGAGGAAGAGCGGAAGCGCCTCGAGGCGGAAGCGGCCGAACGCCGGAAGCGCGAGGAGGAAGAGCGCAAACGCGTCGAAGCCGAAGCCGCGGCCCGGAAGAAGCGCGAGGACGAGGAACGCAAGCGCCTCGAGGCTGAAGCCGCGGCGCGGAAGAAGCGCGAAGAGGAAGAACGCAGACGGCTCGAAGCCGAAGCGGCCGCCCGCCGCAAGCGGGAAGAAGAAGAGCGTAAGCGCCGCGAAGAGGAAGAGCGTCAGCGCCGCGCTGAAGAAGAACGCAAACGCCTCGAAGCCGAAGCCGCCGCCCGGAAGAAGCGCGAGGAAGAGGAACGTAAGCGCCGCGAAGAGCAAGAGCGTCAGCGCCGCGAGGAAGAGGAGCGCAAGCGCCTCGAAGCCGAAGCCGCCGCCCGCCGCAAGCGCGAAGAAGAAGAACGCAAGCGCCGCGAAGAGGAAGAGCGTCAGCGGCGCGCAGAAGAAGAGCGCAAACGACTCGAGGCTGAAGCTGCCGCTCGCCGCAAGCGCGAAGAAGAAGAACGCAAGCGCCGCGAGGAGGAAGAGCGGAGTCGACAGGAAGAAGAGCGCAAACGCGTCGAGGCTGAGGCCGCCGCCCGTCGCCAGCGCGAAGAGCAGGAAGCCCGGCGCCGCGCCGAAGAAGAGGCCCGCCGGCGCCAGGAAGAGGAAGCCCGCCGCCGCGACGAAGAAGGTGCACGGCGACGCGAGGAAAAGCGGCAGCGCGAGGAAGAGCGGCAGCGCGAGATTGCCGCAGCAAGCGCCGATCCGTTCAAGGAGTTCAGGGCCGATCACGACGAGCCCAGCGGCGTCCTGCGTCTGATCCCCGTTTCGAGCTGGGCGCGAGCAGAGCGGAGGAAATCGGACGACGACGAGCCCGCGGCGAGAGACGAGTTCCTGCAGCTGCTCTCCGGACTCCGGATACCGCAGCAGGTGGCGGTAATCAGCTATCCGCGCGGATGCCGAATCCGCCGGGTGCGCGTCCGCGCACTCGAAGAGCCAGCACCGGCGGACGATTCCAAATCGACGCTGATCGTGTCGCGCAAAGCACTGCAGGAATCCCGCACGAAGCAGCGCAGCGCCGGCCGCTAGCCCGCAGATTCTGCGCGCTTCCCGGCCGCTGCGCCGCGCAGCCTCTGCGACGCGGCGCACGCCAGTTCCCTGAATCCTTCGGCAATCCCTTTCGATCGCCAACGGCACCCTCGTTGCCTCTCCGTCTGCCATGGGTGACGGAGCCGGTTCGTGAGTGGCTGGACCAGCGGCGGGCGTCTGTCGGCTCGCGGCCACTCGTGGATTCTCGAGCGGGCAGAGGCGGGCGCCGACTGCGAGGCGCTTCATCTCGTCCGGGAAGCATCCCCGGGCGCAAAGATCACCCTGCTCTTCCCGTTCGATCGGTTTGCCGCGCTCCACGAACGCCGGACCGCACAGGTCGTCTCCCCGCGCCGCTGCTACCACGTCATCCGGCAAATCGCCGCCGGCTGCGATCCCGCGGGAGCTTTGAAGTCGCTGGCGTCCGCCCGGATCGATCTGCTCCCCCATCAACTCGAGCCGGCGCTCGCGGTATTCGCGCAGGGCGCCACGCGGATGCTGATCGCGGACGGCGTCGGCCTGGGCAAGACGGTTCAGGCCGGACTGATAGCGGCAGAGTGCGTGCGGCGTTCCCCGTCCGCGCGCTCGCTCATCCTCGTGCCCGCGGGCCTGCGCGATCAGTGGAAGCGCGAGCTGGACCGCCTGTTTGCCCTGGAGTGCATCTCCGCGGATGCCGCATGGCTGAAAGCGGCGGCCGCAGACCGGCCCTCGGGCGCCAATCCGTGGGCGCTCCCGGGCACGTATCTGGCGTCCATCGATTTCGTCAAACAGCCGGAAGCGCTCCGTCCTCTCGAGGACGTGCGCTGGGATCTGGTTGTCCTGGACGAGGCGCACACCGCCTCCGCCCGATCCGATCGCCGAGTCGCCGCGCACGCAGTAGCGTGCCGGTCTCGGATCGTCGTGCTCCTGACAGCCACGCCGCGCACCGACGATCCGGCCGAACACGAAGCGCTCTGCGGCATCGGGAGGATCGATCCGCATGAAGGCCCGGTCCTGCTGTTCCGGCGATCGCAGCGGGATATCGGCGGCAGAGCGGACAGACGAAGCACACTGCTCGTCGTGAGGCCGTCGGAAGCCGAACTGAGGATGCACGAGCTGCTGGAGGAATACACACGCCGCGTCTGGCGCGAGGCGGCCACGCGCGGCGACGAGCTGGCAACGCTCGCGGCAACCGTGCTCCGGAAGCGTGCGCTTTCCAGCGCCGGCTCTCTTGCCGCATCGGTCAAACGGCGGATCGATCTGCTGGTAGCGCCTCCGCCAGCGATCGACGAGCAACTCCGCTTGCCGATGTGGGAAGAAGACCCGCTCGAAGACGACGAGCCGCTGACGGCGCTGGCGGCGCCTGGCCTCGCAAATGCCGCATCGGAGCGGCGGTGGCTCGGGCTGATCGGCGAAGCCGCCCAGCGCGCGGCCGTCATGGAGTCGAAAACCCGGTTCATGCGCCGCCTGCTGCGCCGAATAGGCGAGCCGGTGATCGTTTTCACGGAATACCGGGACACGCTGAATCGCCTGAAACACGCGCTCTCTGACGCGCGGCGGTCCGTGCTCCTGCTGCACGGCGGGATGCGGCCCGCCGAACGCAGCCGCGTGCAGCACGAGTTCAACGATACGTCGGCGGACTGCCGGGCGGACTCGCCCGTGCTGATTGCCACGGACGCCGCCGCCGAGGGCTTGAACCTCCACCTGGGGTGCCGGCTCGTGATTCATTACGAGCTGCCCTGGAGCACCGCGCGGCTCGAACAGCGCGCGGGCAGAGTGGATCGCCTCGGCCAGCAAAGGCGAGTTCACGAACTGGGGCTCATCGCCGCGACAACCGCCGAACGCCTGGTGCTCGCCCCGTTGATGCGCCGCGTCTCCCGCTCGCGATCGGCCGGACACCAGGCCGAGGGCCTTCCCGAAGCGCTGGCCGAATCACACGTGGCGGAATTGATCATGGGGAGCGGTGCAACGAATGCCGGACGCGATTCGTCCTCGGCCACCGCACCGCCCGCGACATGCAGCTACTCCGTGGAGCTGACGCACGCCGCCAGTGCGGAAGCCGCGCGCGTTGCCGGGAAACGGAGGCTGGCGCCTGCGGCCCCGCCGGCTGATCGAACACACAGGCACGACTGGCCTGTCGCGTCGCTCATTCGTCGCCGGTCGTCAGGGCTGAATCCGGGGTACGTCGCGGTGGATGTACTCCGTCTGTCGAACCGTCGCGGCGAGATCGTTCACGAAGAACCGATCGTCTGGCAGGTTTCCGATCCCTTGAACGGGCGGAAACGGTCGGACGAAGAGATCAGGACAGCTGCCGCGGAGCTGCTGGCGCGGACGAGCGTCGAACGTGAAAAGTTGATCGCGCTCCGGGTCGGCACGGCGCTGGCGCGCAGCGTAATCATCCATCAGTCGGTCGAAACGGCGTGGGCGCGGCGCACGAGGCTGGTCCTCGAATCGCTGCGGATCCATTCGACACAGCTTGTTCAGCGCGGCCTCTTCGACAAACCGGGCAGGGTGCAATCAACGGGATTGCAGGTTGAAACTCTACTCACCGATGCGGAGGAGACATCGCCCGGTGTTGCGTTGATGTCCGTCGACGTTCGGCTTGCGGCCATCCTCCTGGTAGTGCGGCGGTGATCCCCGGCATCTCCGGGACGCTGCTGTCGCACGAGGCGCTCCAATCCGGCGCGCGCGAGAAGCTGCGCGCGCTGCTCGACGCCGACGGCGCATCGCGAGCCCGAAGCCGCATCCGCGGATGGCACCGGACCATCCGCGATCGACTCGGGCCGACCGCTTCGCCCCGCGCCGTATTCGATCAGGTGGCCGCTCCGCTCCTCGCCCAGCTTGGCTACCGCATCGTCCCATCGCATGCCGGAGCAGACTCGTACGCCGCGTCGCTCGAAGCTTCCGCCCGGCCGGTCGCGGCATTGCTCGTCACAGCCTGGGGACGCGATCCGTCGAGCGCCTGGCGCACCGCGGTGCGGCAGGGTATCGGCCTCGGTGTCCGCTGGTGCTTCTGCGCCAACGGGCCTGCCATCCGCGTGATCGACAGCCAGCGGACGTACTCGCGGCGGTTCGTCGAATTCGACCTGCAGGCAGCAATCGACGATCCGCACAGCTTCGAGATCGTGTGGGGACTGCTTCGCGCCGAGGCGATGTCGCCGCGCGACGGTCCGCCCGGCATCGAGCGGGCAATCGAGGTTTCCGATCATCACCGGACCGCCGTCCGCGATTCCCTGCAGGAAGGTGTTCACGAGGCGCTGTTGCAACTGGCGGGCGCATTCACCACGATGACGTCCCGTCGAAAGCAGACCCTCAGCGCCGCCGGCGTCCGGGGTTCGCGTGCCGCCTTCGACGAGGCCTTGATCGTCGTCTATCGGGTGCTGTTCCTGCTCTTCGCCGAGGCGCGTGGTCTGGTGCCGCGATGGCACCCGATCTATCGCGACGGCTACACCATGGAGGCCTTGCGCGATCCCGTCGAGCTCCTGCCGCGGCCTCGCGGACTGTGGCAGACGCTGCAGGCGATGACCCGGCTCGCCCATCGCGGCTGCCGGATAGGTTCGCTTCGCGTCCCGCCGTTCAACGGCCATCTCTTCTCGCCGGCGGATGCGCCTCTATCCGACAAGCTGCCGCTCGACGATGGGGTGGTGCGCCGGGCGGTGCTGGCGCTGACGACCAGGCCCGCGCGCGGCGGGCGGGTGCGCGTCGCATACGGAGATCTTGGCGTCGAACAACTCGGCGGCGTCTACGAGCGGCTGCTGGATTTCCGGTTCGAGGAAGCTGAGGGCCGTCCCCGTGCGCTCACGCGATCGCCGGAAGCGAGGAGGCGCAGCGGATCGTTCTACACGCCGCGCACGCTCACGGAATTCCTCGTGCGGCGTACGCTCGCGCCGCTCGTCCGCGACGCGTCACCGGAGCGGATTCTGTCGCTGCGGATCCTCGACCCCGCGATGGGCAGCGGCGCCTTTCTGGTGGCGGCGTGCAGGTATCTCGGATCCGCGTACGAAGCGGCGCTGGTTCGTGAAGGCGGCTTTGTCGACGCCGACATCACCGCCGCCGAGCGGGTCGACTTCCGGCGCATCGTCGCACAGCGCTGCCTGTTCGGCGTCGATCTGAATCCGATGGCCGTTCAGCTCGGGCGCCTGTCGCTCTGGCTCGCTACTTTGTCGGCGGATCGGCCGCTCACATTCCTCGATCATCGGCTTCGCGCCGGCAACAGCCTCGTCGGAGCGCGCCTCGAAGACTTGCGGCGGCCTCCCGCGGTACATCGGCCAGAAAAGAAGGAGCACCGGCCGCTGCTGGACGACGAGCCAGTCGGCGAGGCGATCCAGCACGCAGTCACGATTCGGCTTGCCCTCGCGAGCGAGCCGGACGATACGCTCGAACAGGTTCGCCGCAAGGAACGTGCGCTGGCGGAGCTGTCCGGTGCCGCGGCGCTGATGCGGTGGAAGCAGATCGCGGACCTGTGGTGCTCGGCATGGTTCCGGGACGGCCGCCCGGCGGGAAGCTTCAACGCGATTGCGGATGCGCTCCTTGGAAGGTTCGCGTCGCTGCCGCCAAGGACCGCCGCGGCGATCCTTTCAGAGGCGCAGGACATAGCCGGCCGCGAACGGTTCTTTCACTGGACGCTCGAGTTTCCCGAGATCTTCTACACCGGCGACGGATCGCCGCGTCCGGATGGCGGCTTCGATGCCGTGGTCGGAAACCCTCCCTGGGAAATGCTGCGCGGCGATCGCGGCGAAACTGGTGAGCGGCGGGCGGCTCGCGACGCAGGTGGCCGCCTCAATGCGTTTGCCAGGACGTCCGGCGTCTACGCCTTCCAGGGTGCGGGCCACGCCAACCTGTATCAGCTCTTTTTGGAGCGTGCGCTCGCGCTGCTCCGCCCGGACGGCCGCCTCGGAATGATCCTCCCGTCCGGATTCGCGCTGGACGAAGGCAGCAGCGAACTGCGCAAGGCGTTTCTCGAACGCACGCAGCTCGATGGCCTCATCTCCGTCGAGAACCGCGATGCGATCTTCCCGATCCATCGCAGCCTGAAGTTTCTGCTGATGACCGCCACCAAAGGCGGCAGATCGGATGACGTCACCTGCCGGTTCGGGATCAGGAACCTGATGACGCTGGAGAGCTTTCCGGACGTCGGGTTCGATGGCGATGCCGTCACCATTACGAGAGGACTGCTCGAACGCGTCGGCGGATCCGGCCTGGCCGTGCCCGAGCTTCGCACCCGGCAGGACGTCGAGATCCTTGCGGCGATCGCACTGCGCCATCCGGCGCTCGAGGAACCGGCCGGGTGGGCGGTCCGCTTCGGCCGCGAGCTGAACGCCACCGACGATCGCCGCTATTTCGTCGAGGCGCCGACCGCCCGCGGCCTGCTGCCCGTCGTCGAGGGCAAGCACCTGTCGCCGTTCGTCGCGAACGTTGCGGATGCCGGCCTGCGCATTCCTGAGTCCACCGCGGCAACGCTGCTCGACGGCCCCTCGACATTCCGCCGCGCGCGGCTTGCGTACCGGGACGTAGCCTCCGCGACCAATCGTCTCTCGTTGATCGCGGCAATCATCCCGGCCGGCGCCGTGACGACACATACGCTCTTCTGCCTGAAGACGCCGCTCGACGCGGACGCACAGCATTTCCTCTGCGGCATCTTCAACAGCTACGTCGCGAATTACCTGGTACGGTGCCGAATCAACACGCACGTCGGCGCCGGCGTGATTGCGCGGCTTGCTGTCCCGAAGCCCGCGCGCGACTCCGCCGCGTTTCGCGCGATCGGCCGGCTTGCCGCCTCCTTGTGTTCCGGAACGCACGACGAGAGCGCCGCCGCGACGCTGCAGGCGCTGGTTGCACGGCTCTACGATCTGACTGAAGATCAGTTCTTCCATGTTCTCGAGACGTTCCCGCTGGTCGACCGCGCCGCACGCGATGCGGCCGCCTCAGCCTTTTGCGATATAGTCACCTGATCGTTTCGTCTGCATGCCCAACTACGGGTTCGTCATCGATCTCAGAAAATGCATCGGCTGCCACGCGTGCACGATCGCGTGCAAGGCCGAGCATCAGATCCCGGTCGGCGTAAACCGCTGCTGGGTCAAGACGGTCGAAAAGGGCACGTTCCCCGACACGCGCCGCTTCTTCTTCCCCGTTCTGTGCAACCAGTGCGTGGATGCGCCCTGCGTGCGCATCTGCCCGACCAACGCCCTGTTCAAGCGGCGCGATGGCATCGTCGATTTGAACGGCAGCGCCTGTATCGGGTGCCGCGCCTGCATGGAGGCATGCCCGTACGATCAGCTGTTCATCGATCCGAACACGCATACCGCGGAGAAGTGCAACTTCTGCGCGAACCGCGTCGAGAACAAGCTGCTGCCTGCCTGCGTCAGCGTCTGTCCAACCGAGTGCCGCATCTTCGGCGATCTGGACGACCCGGCGAGCGACGTGTCACGAATCGTGCAAATGGATGCTTTTACGGTCAGGAAGCCCGAGAAGGGGACCGGACCGAAGGTGTTCTACCTGGGCGCGGAGGAAAGCGCCATCAGGCCTGAAGTGGCGGTCCGTCCTCTGATGTTCAAGGAAGGCCAGGTGCACCTGCGGCCGCTGGGCTCGCCGGACGCCGATCCCGGCGATCCGGGCGCCCCACGGGTGGATTACGACGTCCCCCACGCAAAGCCGTGGGGGACCGACATGGTCCTCTATCTTCTATTCAAGGCGATCTCGACCGGGGCGATGCTGCTGGCGGCGCTGCTGTGGTGGCTCGGGTTCGACGGACCGCTGGCAACGATTGCCGCGCCCGCCGTGTCGATTGTGTTCGCCTCGCTCACGGCCGTCGTGCTGATCGTCGACCTGGAACGGCCCGAGCGGTTCTATTACATCCTGACCCGATCGAACTGGCGATCCTGGATGGTCTGGGGCGCATGGTTCCTGACCGCGCATGGCGCTTTGAGCACCCTGTGGCTCGGCGCCGGCTGGTTCGGATGGGAGGCGACGCTGGACTGGCTGGCCCTTCCTGTCGGAGTCGTTGCGCTCCTGGCGACGTCCTACACCGGTTTCCTGTTCGCGCAGGGGCTCGCCCGCGATCTGTGGCAGGGTCCCACGGCCGCGATCGACCTGATTGCGCAGTCGGCGGGGGCGGGGTCCGCGACGCTGCTGCTGGTCGCGCTGCTGATGCGCGATCCGGCTGCGAATGCCGTTCCAATGCTGGGAACCATACTTGCAGGATCGATCGTCGCTCACCTCGTGATTCTGGCGTTCGAACATCTGCTCTCGCCGAGCCCGACGCGGCATCACGAGCTGGCCGTGCACACGATTCTGCGTGGCGCCTACGCGCCGCTGTTCTGGGGAGGCGCGATTGCCGCCGGCGGCATCCTTCCGTTGGTGCTGTTGTGGACCGTCGGCACCGACGCGAGCGCCGCCGTCACCGCTCTGGCCGCCGTGCTGGCCCTCGCAGGTGGAGCGGCATGGGAGTACGTCTGGGTGGAAGCTGGGCAAAGTGTTCCGCTCTCGTGAGGACTTCCGGCCCCTGGCCCCCGGTCCCTGGCCCCTTTAACGAATGACTACCTTCAAGTCGCACCCTGACCCCTCCGAATGGGACAACTACGTCGACTACGAGTCGACGAGCTGGCCGCAGAAGGATCGCCGGCGCTACTGGATCATCCCGAGCATCTGCTTCAACTGCGAATCGGCGTGCGGGATTCTGGCCTACGTCGATCAGGAGACGCTCGCAGTACCAAAGATCGAGGGCAACCCGGTGCACCCGGGGAGCCGCGGCCGCACCTGCGCGAAGGGGGTCGTCACCCCGAACCAGCTCGAGGACCCGGATCGCATCCTCTACCCGCTTCGCCGCTCCGGTGAGCGTGGCGAAGGACGATGGCAGCAGGTGTCGTGGAACGAGGCGCTCGACGACATCGGCGGCCGCCTCCGGCGCGCGATTCTCGAAGGGCGGCGGAAAGAAGTGATGTACCACGTCGGCCGTCCCGGCGAAGACGGCTACGCGAACCGCGTGCTGCAGGCGTGGGGGGTCGACGGGCACAACAGCCACACGAACGTCTGTTCGTCGTCGGCGCGGCTCGGCCACTTCCTGTGGTGCGGCGCCGACAGGCCGTCGCCGGACTACGCGAACGCGCAGACGATCCTGTTGATTTCGTCGCACCTCGAGTCCGGCCACTACTTCAATCCGCACGCGCAGCGGATCATCGAGGCGAAGTCGCGCGGCGCCACGCTGATCGTCATGGATCCGCGGCTGTCGAATACGTCCGCGAAGTCCGACATGTGGCTGCCTGCCTACTCGGGCACCGAAGGGGCGCTGCTGCTGGCGATCGCGCGAATCCTGCTCGAGGAGAACCTCTACAACGCCGAGTTCGTGCGGAAGTGGGTCAACTGGCGGCAGTTCCTCGCGCACGAGCGTCCGGATCTCCCGGAGACGTTCGAGGCGTTCATCACCGCGCTAAAAGAGCAGTACGCGCAATTCACACCGGAGTTCGCCGAGGCTGAAACCGGCGTTCCGGCGAAACAGATCGTCGAAGCGGCGCGCGCGATCGGTCGGGCAGGCACCAGGTTCGCCACGCACAACTGGCGCGCGGCAGCGTCCGGCAACCTCTGGGGCTGGCAGATCACGCGCTGCCTGTATCTGCTCGTCGTGCTCACGGGATCGCTGGGAGCGGTCGGCGGCGTGAACATGCACGTCACGAACAAGTTCGTGCCGAAGCACCCGAACCCGCCTCCTCCTCCGGAGTACTGGAACGAGCTGCTGTTCCCGAAAGAATTTCCGCTCTCGTTCTTCGAGCTGAGCTTTCTGCTCCCGCATTTCCTGAAAGAAGGCCGCGGCAAGCTCGACGTCTATTTCACGCGCGTCTACAACCCGCTCTGGACGAACCCCGACGGCTTCTCGTGGATGGAAGTGCTGCAGGACAAGGAGAAGATCGGACTGCACGTCGCGCTCACACCGACGTGGAGCGAGACCGCGTGGTTCGCCGACTACATCCTGCCGATGGGTCTCGGCACCGAGCGGCACGACACGATGAGCCAGGAAACCCATGCCGGACAGTGGCTGGGGTTCCGGCAGCCGGTGGTCCGCGTCGCTCGCGAGAAGCGCGGCGAGCACGTGTCGGCGACCTACGAAGCCAATCCGGGCGAAGTCTGGGAAGAGAGCGAGTTCTGGGTCGCCCTGAGCTGGCGGATCGATCCCGACGGCTCGCTCGGCATCCGCAAGTACTTCGAGTCACCCGTCCGTCCGGGCGAACCGATCACGATGGACGAGTACCTACGGCACGATGTTCGAGACCGTGCCCGGACTGCCGGAAGCGGCGGCGAAGGAACAACTGACGCCGCTCGCCTACATGCGCAAGTACGGCGTATTCCAGGTGTCGAGCGGGACCTACAGCCGCGGGTTCGAGCGCCCGCTGTCTCCATCCGACCTCGAAGGGGTCAGCGAAGATCGTCACGGCACGCTGCGCCGCGGCGATGCCGCCGTCGGCATCAATGTCGACGGCACGGCGGTCGCCGGGTTCAACACTCCGTCGCGGCGCCTCGAGCTGCTTTCGCAGACGATGATCGAGTGGGGCTGGCCGGAACATGCGCTCCCGTCCTACGTGCCCGGCCACGTCTACTGGCGCGATCTGAACCGCGCCGAGGGTGAGTTCGATCTGCTGCCAAACTTCCGGCTGCCGACGCTGATTCACACGCGCTCGCCGGTGAAGTGGCTGTACGAGATTTCGCACAACAACCCGCTGTGGATCTCCACGCCGGACGCGAGGGCGATCGGCGTCGCCACCGGCGATCTCGTCAAGGTGCGGACGCGCATCGGCTACTTCGTCACGCGCGCGTGGGTCACCGAAGGCATCCGGCCCGGCGTGCTCGGCATGTCGCATCACCTCGGCCGATGGCGCCTGCACGAGGATCAGGGCGGCGCCCGCGCCGCATCCTCGCTCGTCCGTATCGCCCGCGACGGGAGCCGCTACACGATGAAGCAGGTGCACGGCGCCGGCCCGTTCGAGAGCGACGATCCCGATAGCGGCAGGGTGTGGTGGAGCGAAGTCGGCGTTCACCAGAACCTGACCTTCCCGGTACAGCCCGATCCGGTCAGCGGCATGCACTGCTGGCATCAGCGGGTCAGGCTCGAGAAGGCTGGACGCGGACGATGCGTACGGCGACGTAATGGTCGATACCGGCGAGGCCCACCGGGCGTATAAGGAATGGATGGAGAAGACGCGGCCGGCTCCCGGGCCCGATGGGCTCAGGCGGCCGTTGTGGTTCGACCGTCCGCTCCGCCCGGTGCCTGCTGCCTACCGGATGCCCGGGTAGCGCCGATGAAGGTCCGTCACGATCGGGCTCCGGTCTGGGCCATCTGGCTGCTGATCGCGTTTGGCGCGATCGAGCCTATCGCGTGGAACCTTGCCTCGGGCGCCCCGCCGGCCCCGATCGTCTTCATCCCTTTACTGCTCGTCTGGATCACGCTCCTCGTGCTCGCCGCGCTGGCGACGCGCCGCGTCAGCTGGATGTGGCGCAGGCTCTCGCAGAGCGAGACCGCCCACCGGGCCAAGCTGACGGAGATCGATCAGCTGCAGACGCAGAACGCGATGCTGGAGATCGTCGCGCGATCGGTCGACGTGCCGCTCGCCTTTCAGGAGCTGGCCACGCGCATCGCGCGCCTGGTCCCGTGCGACCGCGTCGGCCTGGCGCTGCTGTCTGAGGACGAGACAGAATTCCACACCTACACCGCGAGATCGCACGAGGGTGAGCCGCGCAAGAGCGCGCGGCCCGAGGTCGTCTTCAAGGTCGAGCGGACGATGATCGGCGAAGTGATCAGGTCGGGCGAGCCGCTGATCATGAACGACATGGCCGAGGCGGCGCCGGATCACCTCGACGCCAACGTGGTCTTCAGCGCCGGGTTCCGCTCGGCGCTGGTGATGCCGCTCACCGCCAAGGGCCGTGCGGTCGGCACGCTGAACCTCGTGTCGCGGCGGCCGGAGGCGTTCAACCGAACGCACCTCGAACCATTGCAGCCGATCGCGGAGCTGCTCGCGGTCGCCTGGGTCGCGCAGCAGCTGCAGACGACCACCGGCAAGTATCAGACGATGGAAGCGATGTCGGAACTGACGCTCTCGATCGCCTCGGACATCAACAGCGCGCTGCAGACGATCGTCGGCCACTGCGATCTGCTCGCGCGGGCGAACGACGATCCGGCCTTCGAGCGCGATCTCGACACCATCGTCCAGCAGGCGAAGCGGATCGCGGAGCTGCTCGAAAAAATGCGCACGGCGGCGGCCGAGCGGCTGCGCGAAGCCTCGGCCTCGATCAAGCTGCGCGAAACGGAATCAGAAGTAGCCGACAGCGTGGGCAAGAGTGAGGCCGAGCAGTACCAGCACGGCGATCGTGGTTGACACGAAGAACCAGTCGCCGGTGCCAAGCGATTCGACCACCGACACCGCGACCCGCATCACCGGCGTCGCCATCAGCACGATCAGCCCGAACGCCAGAATGATTGCCGTCGCGCGGTGACCCGCCCCGCCGAGAAACATGACGAGGCCGATGAGCAGCGACGAGGCACTGCAAATGACCCCCGCCAGCATCAGCCGGCTCAGCAGGGCCTCGAGCGCGACGAACGGCGAATCCGCGGATGTCATAGCGACTTGACGATGTAGGTGATCGAGACGAACGCGAGCACGGCGGCCATCAGGAGCTTCAATCCCTTCGCCTTCGCCCGTCCCCCGAACCAGAACCCGGCGCGCGATCCAACCAGCACGCCGAGCACCGCCGCCGCCGCCAGCAGCGCGGAGATGTTGCCGCGCGCGTAATAGAGCGGCGCGGACGACACCGCGGTGACGCCGATCATCACGGCGCTGGTCGCGGCAGCGGCGCGAAGCGGGACGCCGCACCACGTGTTCAGCGCCGGAACCTGCAGGATCCCTCCGCCGATGCCGAGCGAGCCCGAAACGAATCCGGCGGTGAGCGACACGGCAAGGCCCGCCGGCAGCCGGCGCGTGCGATACACGACCTCTCGCTGGCTCTCCTCGTCGTAGATGCGGCCGCCAAACGGCCCGGGATCGACCGAGGTGTCGAGGATGACGTTCCGGCGCTCGAGACGCATGAGCATGAGCGTCGCGATCGCCGCGGTGACGGCCGCGAACATGATGTACAGCGCCCGTTCCGGAATCGCGACCACCCAGAGGCCGCCGAGCAGGCCGCCCGCGGACGCGGCCACCTGAAGAAGCATGCCGAGCTTGAGGTTCACGTTCTTGCCCGTGGATCCCGCCGACACCACGCTCGAGGTGGCGATCACGGTCATCAGGCCCACACCCGAGGCGACGTTGAGCGGAACGCCGACGATGAACTGGAGAAACGGGATCAGGAAGACGCCGCCGCCGATGCCGAGGAGTGCTCCGAAGCAGCCGGCAACGGCGCCCGCCGCCATGACGAGTGCGATGGTTGTGGAGGTGATCAGCAAACCTGGACGGGCCGGGACCGCGTCGTCATCCCGGCCGCGCGGCCGGTGCTATCATTTTCGACGGCGCCGCTGCTCGAATTCTACATCATCTTCGCGCGCTGCTTTTTCTCGGGCGCTGGTGGGAGCACACGACCATGACTCACGCTGCTGCAACCGGCTTCGGTTCGATCCGCGGTCGTCTCGATGAGGCGGTTCGCGCGCCTCATGTCGAGGCCATCGCGGAGCAGGTGAAGGGCGTCCTTCAGGACGCGCTGCGAAACGGGCTGTCGCTGCCCGGGGAGTTTCACGTGTCGCTTCCGGACACCTACGCGCGGCGCCTGCTGCATCGCGATCCCGACGGCCGCTACACGGTCGTCGTCATGACCTGGGGTCCGGGCCAGGGAACGGCGCTGCACGATCACGCCGGCATCTGGTGCGTCGAGTGCGTCGTCGACGGACAGATGGAAATCACGCAGTACGACCTTCTGTCCGAGGACGGCGGAACGTTCCGGTTTTCGGAGCAGAAGCGCGTGTCGGCCGCGCGGGGTTCAGCCGGTTGTCTGATTCCGCCCTTCGAGTACCACACGCTGGCGAACGCGAGCGCCGCGAATGCGTCGGTCACGCTTCACGTCTACGGCGGCGAAATGGATCACTGTCACGTGTTCGAGCCCGCCGGCGACGGCTCTTACCGCAGAGTCACGCGCGCGCTGTCCTATCACGGCTGAGCGGGTACAATGAGACATCCCCACGATGTCTCTGGCTGAGGGCAAACGTCTAGCGCAATACGAGATCGTCGCGCCGCTCGGGTCGGGCGGCATGGGCGAGGTGTATCGGGCCCGGGATCTCCGGCTCGGCCGCGACGTCGCCATCAAGGTGATGGCCGACCACATCGCGTCGGACCCCGAAATGCGGCGCCGGTTCGAGACCGAAGCGCGCTCGGTGGCGTCGCTCTCGCATCCGAGCATTCTCTCGATTCACGAGCTCGCGATCGTGGACGGCGTGCCGATGGCCGTGATGGAGCTGCTCGAGGGCGAGAACCTGCGTTCGCGCATCAAGCGCGGTGCGCTGCCATGGCGCGAGGCCGCACGCATTGCCGCGACTGTCGCCGAAGGCCTGGCCACCGCGCATGCGCGCGGCATCGTCCACCGCGACCTGAAGCCCGAGAACATCTTCCTGACGACTGACGACGGGGTGAAGATTCTCGATTTCGGCCTCGCGCTCCAGCGTCTCGATTCGCCGCTGGCGCCCGACGTTCCGACGATGGCGATGACCGCCGACCGCGTTGTCATGGGCACGTTCGGATACATGTCGCCCGAGCAGGTGACCGGCGGGCGCGTCGACGGACGCAGCGATCTCTTCGCGCTCGGCTGCGTGCTCTACGAGATGCTCACCGGGCGCGCCCTGTTCACGGGAGAAACGCCGCAGGAGATCATCGCGAGCCTCATGCACGACAGCGGCATCGACCTGAGCGCATTCGATCCGCTGCTTCCCGCGGAGATGCGGCCCATCCTCCTCCGGTGCATCGATCGCGTCGCGGCGCGCCGGTTCGAATCGGCGCACGATCTCGCGATGGCGCTTCAGGCATTGCAGACCGGCTCGGTTTCGGTGTCGCCGGCACGGCGGCGGAATCTGCGCGGCAAATCGCTGGCGGTTCTGCCTTTCGTCAACGCGGTCGCCGATCCCTCGATCGAATACCTGACCGACGGCATCACCGAGAGCATCATCAACAGCCTGTCACAGCTGCCAGGGTTGCGCGTCGTGCCCAGGAGCCTGGTGTTCCGATACAAGGGGCTGCAGGCGGATCCGGCGACGGTTGGACTGGCGCTGAACGCGCGGACCATCCTCACCGGACGCGTGGTGCAACAAGGTGATTTCATCAATATCCAGGCGGAGCTGGTCGATACGAACACCGAGTCGCAGCTCTGGGGCGAGCAGTTCCGTCAGAAAACGAGCGAGCTCGTGACGCTGCAACAGGAGATCGCCTGGCAGATCTCCGAGGCGCTTCGCCTGAAGCTGACGGGCCAACAGAAGAAGCGCTTGCGGAAGAAGCCGACGGTGAATCCGGAGGCGTATCAGGAATATTTGCGTGGACGGTATCTCTGGAACAATTGGACGCCTGAGAGCTTCCGTCGTGCCCTCGATCATTTCGAGCGCGCGATCTCGATCGACCCCACGTACGGCCTCGCCTACGCCGGCCTTGCGGATGCGATCGGCTCGCTCGCGTATTACGGGCTGGTCCCGCCGCAGGACGGCTTTCCCCGCGCGAAGGCCGCGGCGCAGCGCGCGCTCGAGCTCGAACCCGGACTCGCCGATGCGCATGCGTCGCTCGGCTTGAACAACCTGTTCTGGGAACACGACTGGCCGGGCGCCGAGCGCGAGTTCAAGAAGGCGATCGAGCTGAACGAGCAGCTGGCGCTGCCGCACACGCTGTTCGCGTTCTACCTGATGTCGCTCAGGCGCTTCGATGACGCGATCGAGGAAGCCAGAACGGCGCAACGGCTCGATCCGCTCTCGCTCTTCGTCAACATGGGCGTCTGCTGGGCCTACCACGGCGCGGGCCGGTATGAGGAGGCTATTCGCGAGACGCTGCGGACGCGGGAGCTGTCGCGCGATTCGATCGAGAGCGTGAACCTTCTGGTCAACTGTTACGAAGAGACCGGACGCTTCGAGGAGGCCGCTCGCGTCTGCAGCGAGTATCCGATCTGCGGCGTGCGCGCCGAGGGCAGCGAGCTTCTCGACGCGTATCGACAGGGCGGCGAGCAGGGTTACTGGCGCAAGCGGCTGGAACTGCTGCAGCGCGCACCCGACCAGTCCGGCCGCATCATGGAATTCACCTACGCGCTGATTCACGCGTATCTCGGCGAGGACGAGCTCGCCTATCACCGCATGGAACGGCTCGTCGCGTCACGCGCCGGCAACTGCGTGTTCTTCAACGTGGCGCCCGCCTTCAAGCACCTGCGGGACCAGCCGCGGTTCCAGGCGATCCTCAAGCGCGTGGGTGTGCCCACGGCTTCAGCACCGCATACAGTGTCGACATGATCGGCGCCGGCACGCCGGCCTGAGCGGCCCGGCGCACGACCGCGCCCTGCAGCGCCTCTACTTCAATCCTTTTTCCCTGCGAGAGATCGATCAGCAGCGACGACCGCATCGTGCCGGGGATCGCTTCGATGTAGGTCGCAATCCGCTGAATGATGTCCTGGGCCACCGGCACGCCTTCGGCCCTGGCAACGCGTTCGACCTCGCGGCAGCCCTCGAGGAACTGCGCGCGAACTACCGGATCGGCCCACACCGGGCCGATTGGCAGCCGGGCGGCGCCGGTGAATCCCGCGAGCGACACCAGGAAGATGAACTTCTCCCAGATCGGCACCCGGCCGTCGTCGACCGCTTCCGCCTGGATGTCCGCTCTGGCGAGCGCTTCGTGGATGCTGCGAACGCGATCGGTCATTCGCGGCAGCGCGCCGAAGACTTCCCCGAACACGATGCGCCGGTGGGTTCCGGTCTGTTCGATGACGCCGGGTGCTGAAAGCGCGGTGGCGATGTAGGTCGGCCCGCCGATCACGGCGGCCTCGCCAACCTGCGCCGCGACCTCTCGCGCGCTGTCCACCCCGTTCTGGAGCGTCAACACCGTCGTCGACTCACGCATCATCGGGCGGAGACGTGGCAACGCGGTCTCGTTGTCGTAGGCCTTGACCGCAACGACCACCACGTCCACCGCACCGACTCGCGCCGTATCCTCTTCCGCGGCGGCGCGAACCACGAAGTCGCCGAGCATCGGGCTGCGAATCTGCAGTCCGTGTTCCCTGATTGCTGCGAGATGCGCGCCGCGCGCGACGAACGTCACCTCGTGGCCGGCGCGGGCCAGCTTCGCGCCGTAGTAGCCCCCGACCGCACCCGAACCCAGAATCGCGAATCTCATTTCTGCTGCCAGTACCAGTAAGCAGGCAGGCCAAGCGCGAGGAGCCCGAGCCCCGCGAGCGATTCCACCGGACGCTCCATCAACGTGTTCGCCACGAAGCCGAGCGATCCGGTAATGAAGATGATCGGCACGATGGGGTAGCCCCACGTGCGATACGGACGCGGGTGCGCCGGCATCTTCCGCCGCAGCACGAAGAGCGCGATGCCGCCGGCAACGCTGAAAAGAATCGACGTGAACATCACGTAGGTGAAGAGCTGCTCGTAGGTGCCCGACAGCGCCAGGACGGTTGACCACGCCGTGAGGCCGAGGATGGCGATGTGCGGCGTGCGGTAGCGCGGGTGCACGGTTCGCGCGGCGGGCAGGAACACGCCATCGGCGGCCATGGCGTAAAGCAGCCGCGACCCGGCCAGAATCGCCGCCGCATTGCAGCCGAAGGTCGAGAGCACGACGGTCAACGCGACGAACGTGGCGCCCGAGGGCCCGGCCAGCGTCGTCGCGGCCTTTTCCGCGATCCGTGACACTCCCTTCATTTCGTCAATCGTGAGCGCGTAGACGTAGGCGACGTTGACGCTCAGGTACACGGTCGTCAAGGCCAGGATGCCGTAGATGAGCGCTCGCGGCAGGTTGCGCTGCGGATCCTTGATCTCCCCGGCGGCATAGGCGACGAAATACCAGCCCTCGTAGGCCCACAGCACCGCGATCATCGCGATGCCGAAGGACACTACAGGCGTCGCAAGATCGGGCGGCACGACGGGCACGAACGCGGGCTCGACGCGCGTGGCGACGATCGCCATGACCGGCAGCGCCGCCAGGCCTGCCACTTTCGCCGCGGTCAGCACGGCGTTGACCATGTTGCCGCTGCGAACGCCGACATAGTTGATGGCGCCAAGGACGCAGATGGCCGCTGCGGCCGCGAGCTGACCCGCCGAGAGCGAGATGGTGCCTGCCGGCGTCGCCACCGACCACAAGATGTTGCGCGGCGAGAGCGGCTCGATGAAGTAGCTCAAATAGTCGGCAAACCCCACGGCCACGGCTGCGATGCCCCCGCTGAGCACGACGAGCATCGCCACCCACCCGTACAGGAACGCGGGCAACGGGCCATAGGCTTCGCGGAGGAAGACGTATAAACCCCCGGATCGGGGAAACATGCTCCCCATCTCCGCGTAGGTGAGACCACCCGTGATGGCGAGCACACCGCCGAACGCCCAGGCGAGCAGCAGGAGCGACGCCGACGGGATCGTGCTGGCCATCACGCCGGTCGTCAGGAATATTGCCGATCCGATGACGCTGCCGACGACGAACAGGATCGCGGATCCCAGGCCGATGGCCCGGACCAGCTCCGCATCGGGCCGCGTCGTCACTTCACTCGCCACATCACCTCCCGGCTCCGGACTGCCGACGAACTGTAACATGCTGCCAGCAACCTGTTAGAATGCCCGCTTCCAGCCTGCGGCCGGGAACGACCCGACGCAACTCCGGAGGAGCAATGGCGGCCCGTCTCACCACATACGTCGTCGTCGCAATCGTTGCCGCGACGCTCATCGCCGGCCTCATCGTCGGCGCCCAGCGTGACGACAACGAAGGGCCGGTCGATCTCATCGTCCACAACGCCACCGTCTACACGGCGGACGGCGAAGGGACGATGGCCGAGGCAGTGGCGATCCGCGGCAACCAGGTGCTGCGGGTGGGCGGCGAGCGCGAGATTCTGCGCCTGCGGCTCCCGCAGACGACGCTGATCGATGCGCAGGGTGGCGCGGTGGTGCCGGGGTTCAACGATGCGCACGTGCACTTCATCACCGGCGGGTTGAACCTGGACAAAGTCGATCTGCTTGGTGCGGCGACCGTCGAGGACATCCAGCAGCGGATCAGCGCGTGGGTCGGCGCGAACCCGGAGAGCCCGTGGGTTGTCGGGCGCGGATGGGATGACGAGACGTTCCCCGGCGGGCTGCCGACGCGGCAGCAGCTCGACGCCCTCGTCTCGGACCGGCCGGCGTATCTGATGTCGAGCGACGGGCGGATGGCGTGGGTGAACTCGGTCGCGCTCAAGCTCGCAAAGATCAACCGCCGGACGGCGAATCCGCCGGGCGGCGTCATCGTCAAGGACTCAAACGGAGAGCCCACCGGCGTCCTCGAGGAAGCGGCAGTTGTGCTCGTCGGCAAGCTCGCGCCGAAGCCGACGCGCGACGAGCGTCTGCGCGCGCTGCGCGCGGCAATCGCCGAGGCGCACCGGCACGGGATCACGAGCGTCCAGAACGCCGGCGGCTCGCCCGACGACTTCGAGCTGTATGCCGAGGCGCGCCGCGCCGGCGACCTCCGCATCCGCGTGTATTCGGCCATGGCGCTCGGCCGGGAGTTCACCGACGACGACCGCGCGCGGCTGGCGCAGGCGTCGCGGTTGTATCCCGACGATCCGCTGTTCAAGACCGGCGCGGTGAAGATCTGGCTCGACGGCAGCATCGGCGCCCGCACCGCGGCGATGCTCGAGCCATATGCGACAGGCGAACCGGCGAGCGAACCTGCAATCGCGCCCGACGATCTGAACCGCATGGTGCGCCTGATCGATGCCGAAGGCTGGCAGGTGATCATCCACGCCGCGGGAGATCGCGCCGTCCGTATGGCGCTGAATGCGTACGAGCATGCGGCGCGCTCGAACTTGAAACCGGAGCGTGGCCGGAGACATCGCATCGAACATGTCGAGACCGCCGACGCCTCCGATCTGGCACGCTTCGGGCCGCTCGGGGTCGTCGCCTCGCTCCAGCCGCTGCTCGGATATCCCGGCGAGCGGTGGCTCGATGCACGTGCCAGGAGCATCGGCGTCGAGCGGGCGTCACGAGGCTGGGCGTATCACACCATCAGCGCGGCCGACGGACGGCTCGCGTTCGGCAGCGACTGGCCGTCAGCGGATCTCGATCCGCTGCTCGCGCTGCGGACGGCGGTGATGCGCAGGACGAAGGACGGATTGCCCGAGGGCGGGTGGGTGCCCGAGGAGCGGCTGACGCTGAAGGGCGCGATCGACGCCTACACGTCAGGCGCCGCGTGGGCTTCCTTCGACGAGCAGCGCAAGGGCACAATCGCGCCGGGAATGCTCGCCGATCTGGTCGTCCTGTCGTCGGACATCTTCGACAAGCCACGAGCGTTGACCGACACGCAAGTGGCTTTCACGATCTTCGATGGCCGCGTCGTCTACAGCCGGGAACGCGGCACGAACTAGACCGGGGGGCTTCGCCCCGCCGGACCCCCCATCGCCGTCGCTCGCGGGGGCCCCACGCCCCGCTCCGCTCCGGCGGGCCGCGCCTTGGTGCGGCTAGAGCCGGCTACTTCAGCACCATCTCGACGACGAATTTTCCGGGCTCGCGCGCGGGCTTGAGGATCGCCAGGCGCGCCGGCTGACCGACCCCGATCGTCGAAGCGCTCTTGCTCTTCCACTCCGGCAGATCGACCACCTTCCCTTGCTCGAGGGAGTCGTCTGCCGGTATCACCGTCATCCCGGTCGCGTCGATCGTGCGCAAGGCGCCCGACGTCCGCAAGTCGCCCATGTCGTCGATTCCCAGCGACATCTGAAGGTCGCGACGTCCATCCGCCGAGCGAACGCGCCTGGTAGCGACGATCCCGATGTCGGAGATGAACGGGGGCACGCCCGCACCGTTGATGACGGTCGCGTTCTTGATGAGCACGTAGAGCAGCCGCGACTCATTCATCGGCAGCGATTCGTAACGGCGCGGGTCGGCGCGCTCGACGTCGCCGGTGGCGAGCGAATCGAGGGCGCTCAGGATCGCGACGAAGTTCAGCCGCACCAGTGCCGGGTCCGGCTGCTCGGAGGGCCACGGTCCCGTTTCGATCAGCACGACCGGGGTGCCCCACAGCGTGATGTTGTCGCCGAAGGCGCGAACCTCGAACTCGTCGTCATAGCGGCCGATCTGCCCGGACGCAAAGGGTTCGAGCGAGTCGCGAATGACCGCACACAGCTTCTTCGTCAGTTTCCGGCCTGCGTTCTCCGTGCGCGGTTCGTCATACGCGACCGACAGCAGGGAGATCGACGCCGGCTTCGGCGGGTCGCCGACCGACGTCCGCCAATTCTGGTTGTGCAGGTTGAATCCGACCGAGGGATTGTAGCGATCCCTCAACGCCTTCAGCGCGCGCCCCTCGGGGGTTTGCAGCCGCAGCGCGTCGCGATTGACGTCGATGCTCTGCGCGTTGCGCCGCTGAAACCGCTCGGCCCCGTCGGGATTGAGCATCGGAACGATATCAAGCGTCAGCCGCGACAGGACGCGGCGCGCCAGCGGATCCTCGCGGTGGCGCTGCAGGTACTCGAAGACATCGAACAGCGCCGCCGTGGCGGTCGACTCGTCGCCGTGCATCTGCGACCAGAGGAGCACACGAAGTGAACCGGTGCCGACCCTGACGTGGTTGATCGAGCGGCCTTCGATCGATTCGCCAATCTTTTCGAGCTCGAACAGTTCCGGCGCCGTCTCCCGCAGCTTCTCCAGGCGCTTGACGAGCTCCGGGTGATCGAGCAACGGCGGCAGCGGAGGCGAGACATGCTCGCTGTCCCAGATTCGCGCGAGCTCCTGCGGCGTGACTTTTCCGGATGCGCCGCTCTGCCCGGCCGCCGGCGCCGACAATACGAGACAAAAAGCGACACACGGGACCAGAAAACGCATTCCGATTGTCTCCACGCTCAACGGTAGTGGAGGCGCAGGACCGATGGCGTCGCGCCGATGGTGACGACAAAGAGGTTGTCGTACTCGGCGTCGCCAACGGTGATCGGCGCCGCGACGCCGAGATCTTTGACGATCGCAGGAACCGTATTCGAGTGGCCGACGACGAGAACGCTCCCGCCGGCCGTCTTCACCGCCTCGATCAGCTTCGCCGGCTCCTTCGAGCTGATGGTCGTCACCTGCAGGCCGAGCGCCTTTGCCAGCGGCGCCGCGGTTGCCTGCGTACGCTTGAACTCGGTCGCGAAGATGGCGACGACCTTGGCGTCCTTCAGCGCCGCCGCCAGCGACTCGGCGCGGGCGCGGCCGGCGTCGGACAACTCCGGATCGGCAGCCATCGTCGGCGCGGCGCCGGCAGCCGTGTCGGCGCGCTCGGCGTGACGGACGACGAACACGGTCTGCTGCGCGGCAGCGGACGCCGCGAGCGACACGACGATCAGGAAGGCGGACCAGGCGGTTTTCATCGGCTCAATTCCCCTGCGGGCTGACGGCTGCGACTTTCCGCTCGCCGCGCACCGCGATCACGTATAGCACAGTGCCCGCGAGCACGGCGTAGGCGCCGCTGCGCACGCCGCCGCTCTGGATCTGCGTCGGCGTCGCGCCGGTGAGGATCGCGAGCGCGATGACGATTGCGGCAAGCGGAATGACCGGGCCGAACGGCACGGTGAAGGTCGCTGGCCTGACGCGTCCCTCGAATCTCGGGCTGCGGAGGCGCAGCGTCGAGGCGCACGTCGCGACGTAGATCACCAGCCGCGTCATCGCGCTGGCCAGCGCCATCGTCACGAACGTGCCGGATAACGCGAGCACGAGCGAGAAGCTGGAGGTCACGAGAATGGCGGTGACCGGGGTCCGGAACACGGGATGCACGCGGCCGAACACCGCGGGAAGATCGCCCTGCTCGGCGAGCGCGAACAGGTTCCGCGAGCCCGACAGCGCCTGCCCCATGTTGTTGCCGGTCGTCGAGACAACGGTCCCGGCGGTCATCAGCGCGGCGCCTGCCGCCCCGAGGAAGAGCATCGACGCATCCGCCAGCGGCGTCTTCGACTGCGCCAGGCCGGGCAGCGTTCCGAGCGCGACGACCTGGACGAGAACCAGGATCACCGCGACGCTGACGATGGTCATCACCAGCGCGAATGGAACGGCGGTGCGCGGGTCGCGCGCCTCGCCCGCCGGTACGGGCACGACTTCGTAGCCGCCGAACGCGAACACCAGGAGCAGCGTGCTCGCCGCCAGCTGACCGAATTCCGGGACCGCACCCGGGACGAGCGCCCGGCCGTCGATGTAGAACAACCCGACCAGCACGAAAATGATGAGCGGCGTGAGCTTGCCGATCGTGAACAGGTTCACCACGACGCTGCTCTGTTTGATCCCGCGTATGTTGATCGCGGCAATCGTGGCGATTACCCCGCTGATCAGCAGCGCGCGTCCCCAACCCACGGCCAATGAGGGCACGTAGCGCCCAAGGTACGTCGCCAGCACGTTGATCACGGACGCCCAGCTTGCGACCCGTGTGAACCACAGCAGCCAGCCGACCTGGAAGGCTGCAAAGCGGCCGAACGCGGCGCGCGTATACAAATACGGTCCGCCCGTCGCGTCGAACCGGCTGCTCACCTCGGCAAACGAAAGCGCGATCAACAGCGACGCGACGCCGACAGCGCCGACGAGCCAGGGGCTCCAGGCGCCGACACCGGCGGCGAGGGCCGCGGGCGCGGCGAACACCGCGGCGCCGATGACCTGGTTGATGCCGATCGCCGTGAGGTCCCAGCGACCGAGCTCACGGCGAAGCGCGGGAGCAGCGGTAGGCACCACGAGGTTGTATCATGAACATCGAATGCAGGACACCGATGTCGTCGTCAAACCGCGCGAGGTGATGCCGACGGGGGCAAGGACGCTGCCGGCGGAGTTCTACGTCAGCCGCGAGTACTTCGATCGGGAAATCGACACGATGTTCCGCCGCATGTGGATCTGCGCCGGGCGAGAGGAAGAAATCGCCAATTCCGGCCAGTTCGTCATACGCGAGCTTCCCGGCGACAACATCATCGTGACGCGTGATGCGTCGGGCGCGGTCAGGGCGTTCCACAATACCTGCCGCCATCGTGGGACGCGGCTTTGTACCGAGGCAACCGGCACCTTCGGCGGCAGCATTCAATGCCCGTATCACGCATGGACGTACGGGCTCGACGGGCGGCTGCTCGGCGCACCCCACATGGACGACGTGCCGCATTTCAGGAAAGAGGACTATCCGCTTCGCAAGGTGCATGCGGACACGTGGGACGGGCACGTCTTCCTCAACCTGAGCGAGTCACCGCGGCGGCTCACCGAGCAGCTCGGCGAGCTGGTTCCGAAGTTCAGATCGTGGCGCATGGAAGAACTCCGCCTCGGTCACCGGGTCACCTACGACGTCAAGGCGAACTGGAAGCTCGTGATCCAGAACTACAACGAATGCCTGCACTGTCCTAACCTTCATCCGGCGCTGAACAAGCTCTCGCATTACCTGAGCGGGGAAAACGAGCCGTTGCGGCCGACCTACATGGGTGGCCGGATGGATCTGCGGCCCGGCGTGGCGACGTTGTCGATGGACGGGACGTGCCCGCGGGAGTTCCTGCCGGGGCTTCCGGACGACGACCGGCGCCGCGTGTATTACTACGCGATCTTCCCGAACATGCTCCTCAGCCTGCACCCGGACTACATGATGGTGCACACGCTGTGGCCGATCGCGCCCGATCGCACGATCAACGTGTGCGAGTGGCACTTCCATCCCGAGGAGCTGCGGCGTCCGGGGTTCGATGCGTCCGACGCGATCGAGTTCTGGGACATGACGAACCGGCAGGACTGGCACGTCTGCGAGCTCTCGCAGCAAGGGATCGCGTCAAAGGGTTACCAGCCCGGGCCGTATTCGAATCGCGAAGATCTTCTGTACGCGTTCGACAGAATGATCGTCGCGCTGCACGCGGGTAGTTAGAGAGGCGGGGTTGCCATCTTGCGCGGCGGGTTGAAGAACGGCGTCTTCACCACCGTTGCGGTCACGCGGTGGCGCACCGCTTCGACGGTCACCTCGATCTGAAGCGTCGTGCCGTCGGCGTAATGCGGCCGGTCGACGGTCGCGAGCGCGATCATCTTCTTCAACACCGGCGACCAGGTCGTGGTGGTCGCCTTGCCCACCTGGCGCGTGCCGCGGTAGACCGGCACCGCGACCCGTGATGCGGTTGCGCCGACTGCCGGCGGCAACCCGACGCGCTCGTAAATCTGCTCGACTTCAGTCCAGGCGATTTCGAGGCCGACGATCTGGCGCGCGTGCCCGCGGGCGTGCTCCTGCCGCAGCGCCTGCTGGCCGATGAATCGGGCCTTGTCCAGGCTGACGAGGCGCCCGAGCCCGAGCTCGTACGGGGTGTACTTCTGCGTTCCGATGAGCGCCTTCTTACTGCTGAAGAAATCCACCTCGATCAGGAGGAGCCCGGCCTCGACGCGCGCGACATCGAGCGCCAGCATGCCCGCCGCCTTGATGTCGAACGGCCTGCCCCCGGCCATCAGCGCATCCCAGACGCGAACCGCATCGGCGGCCGGCATCCAGACCTCGTAGCCGAGATCGCCGGTATAGCCGGTGCGCGAGATGTCCACCGGAACGCCGGCGATCGTCGTGCTGGTGACGCGGAAGTACTTCAGCTTGTCGATGTCGGCGCCCGACACTGCGCGCAGGACGCGCGCGGAGGTGGGGCCCTGCAGCGCGAGCGCCGCGACTTCCTCGGAGATATCGTCGATGGCGACGTCGAGGCCCGCCGCGTTCTGGCGGAACCATCGCAGGCTCGGATCCGCGGCGGTCCAGCGGAAGGTGTGGTCCCCCAGCCGCGAAACCGTCCCGTCATCGATCACCTTGCCGCGCTCGTCGCACCACGGCGTGTAGTAGACCTGCCCCGCGGTCATCTTCGCCACGTCCCTGGTGATCAACCTGTCGACGAATCGCGCCGCGTCGCGCCCGGTGATCAGGTACTTGAACAGCGGCGAGACGTCGATGAGCGCGGCGGCGTTCCTGATCGCGTTGTATTCGTGCTCGTGATGGCCTTCGTACGCGCTGACGGCGTAATAGCCGGACCATTCCCGGTAATTGAGGCTCTCGCACAGCGCGGCGGTGCGATCGTGAACGGCTGTTCCAATGGGCATGACCGTCTCATTTCAACGGGGTGTCGCGACGTTGTCAACCCGAATAGGCGTCAGATCCGCGTTAATCCGCGTTCCGTGAGATTCGGCGTTAATCCGCGTCCAATGAGATTCCGCGTAAATCCGCGTCTCTTGACATCCTCTCCACCACGCCACAAGAATGGACGATCTCCATGCGCCCGACCGCCCATCTCTTCGTGCATGCGCTCCTGCTCGGGAACCAGACGCGCTCCGCCGGTCTGAGTCGCGCGGCGTAGTCCGCGCCTTTTGCTCTGCAAGCGTTCGACAGTCAACCTTTCGGCATTCGAGATCCGCGTCCACTGATGGGCCACTACGACGTCATCGTCATCGGCGGAGGCCATAACGGCCTCGTCAACGCCGCCTATCTCGCGCGCGCGGGCCGCAAGGTGCTCGTGGTCGAGCGGCGGCACGTGCTCGGCGGCGCCGCCGTCACCGAGGAAATCTTCCCCGGCTTCAAGTTCTCCGTGTGCTCGTACGTGGTGTCGCTGCTGCGCCCTGAAATCATCAGGGAGCTCGACCTGCCGCGGCACGGCCTCGAGATTCTGCCGCTCGACGGCACTTTCACGCCGATGCCGAACGGCGACTATCTGTGGCGCGTCAACGATCACGCGAAAACGCGCCGCGAGATCGCGCGGCACTCCAGAGTCGACGCCGAGGCCTACGACGAGTACGGCAAGGCGATGGTCGAGATGGGCCGGTTCGTCAAGCCGATTCTGAACATGACGCCGCCGGATCCGACCTCGCTCGACCCGCGGGGCCTGAAGGATCTCCTCGTCGCTCGGGCGCCGCTTCCAGGCGCTGCCGGACGAGGACAAGTACAACCAGATCCAACTGATGACGATGAGCGCCGTCGACTTCCTCGATCAATGGTTCGAGACCGACGTGCTCAAGGCGACGATGTCGGCGTCGGGGATCATCGGCACGTTCCTCGGCGTCCGCTCGCCCGGCACGGCCTACGTGCTGCTGCATCACTACATGGGTGAGATCGACGGCGCGTTCCGATCGTGGGGATTGTCGCGGGGCGGCACCGGCGCGATCTCGAACGCGATCGGCGACGCCGCGCGCGAGGCGGGGGCCGAGATCCGCACCAAGACCGCGGTGTCCAGGATCATCGTGAAGGACGGCACGGCGGTCGGCGTCGTGCTCGACAACGGCGACTACATCACCGCGAATGTCGTGTCGTCCAGCGTGGATCCGAACCTGACCTTCATCAAGATGGTCGGCGAGGATCACCTGTCGGACGAGTTCGCCGCCGAAATCCGCCGCTACAAGTTCCGCGGCTCCTCCGGCAAGGTGAACCTGGCGCTCGACGCTCTTCCGGATTTCAAGGCCCTGCCGGGCCCCGGCGCCCATCTGCGCGGCGCGATCTCGATTTCGCCGAGCGTCGAGTACATGGAGCGCGCCTACGACGAAGCGAAGTACGGCCGCTACTCGCGCCGGCCGTACATCGACATGGTGATTCCGACCCTGACCGATCCGTCGGTCGCGCCGCCCGGCAAGCACGTGATGTCCTGCTTCGTGCAGTACGCGCCCTACCACCTGAAAGAGGGCAACTGGGATGATCAGCGGGACGCGTTTGGCGACACGGTGATCGACACGATCTCGGAGTACGCGCCGAACATCAAGGACATCATCCTCCACCGGCAGGTGCTGACCCCGCTCGACATCGAGCGCGATTTCGGGCTCACCGAAGGGAACATCTTCCAGGGAGAGCTGACGCTCGAGCAGCTGTTCTTCCTCAGGCCGGCGCCGGGCTGGGCGCAATACCGGACGCCGGTGCGCAACCTTTATATGTGCGGATCGGCGACCCATCCGGGAGGCGGCATCATGGGCGCGCCCGGCACGGAACGCCGCGATGCGCATCCTCAAAGAGACCGGGAGCAGGAGCTAGCCGATGCTTCCAGTCGTCATCATCGGCGGAGGCCACAACGGGCTGACTGCCGCCTACTACCTGGCCAAGGCCGGCCACAAGCCGCTCGTCATCGAAGGCCGCCCGATCGTGGGCGGCGCGGCCGTCACCGAAGAATTTGCGCCCGGCTTCCGCGGTCCGACGCTCGCGCACGCGACGGGACCGCTTCGCGAGTCGGTCGTCCGCGACATGGGGCTGCGGCGCAGCGTGGAGTTCGTCACGCCCGACACGCGCCTCGTGACGCTGTCCGCCGATGGCCGCGCGCTCGTGTTCTCGACAGATGAAGCGCGGACCACCGAAGCGATCCGCGGCTTCTCGGCCGCCGACGCGGCGAAGTATCCGGAATTCCGCGAGACGTTTGCGCGGCTTGGCGGCTTCCTGTCACACCTTCTCGAGACCACGCCGCCGTCGCTCGACGGCCCCGCCGCGGGCGAGCTCTGGGAACTGTTGAAGGTCGGCCGCCGTTTTCGCGCACTCGGCAAGAAGGACGGATTCCGTCTGCTTCGATGGATGCCGATGGCGGTGGCCGATCTGGTGGCCGAGTGACTTCGCGGCCGATCCGCTGCAGGCCGCCATCGCCGCCCGGGGCATCTTCGGAACCGCCCAGGGTCCATGGTCGGCGGGAACCGGCGCCGTGCTCATGATGAACGCCGCGGCCGATCCGGTTCCCGGCGGCAGCTCGGTGTTCGTCAAAGGCGGTCCCGGCGCGCTGACGGCGGCAATGGCCGACGCCGCACGGCGCGCGGGAGCGGAGATCCGCACGGGGACCGGCGTGTCGCACATACTCGCGCGCGACGGCAAGGCCACCGGCGTGGTGCTCAGCGATGGAACGGAGATCACCGCGAGAGCCGTCATCTCGAACGTCGACCCGCGTCAGACGTTTCTGCGCCTCGTCGATCCGATGGATCTCGATCCGACGTTCCTCACCCGCATTCGCAACTACCGCACGCCAGGCACGAGCTCGAAGATCAACCTCGCACTGGGCGCGCTGCCGGTCTTTCCGGCGATCCCGAACCCGGCCGACCTCAGCGGGCGCGTGCAGATCGGATACAGCGTCGACTACATCGAGAAAGCCTTCGATGCGTCGAAGTACGGGGAAATCCCCGCGGAACCGTATCTGGACGTCACGTTCCCCACGCTTCACGATCCTTCGCTTGCGCCAGCGGGTCAGCACGTGATGTCGATCTACGTTCAGTACACGCCGTACAAGCTCACGCCCGGCTACCGGTGGAGCGATCGCCGCTCCGACCTGCTCGGCACCGTCATGCGCGTGCTCGAACGGTATGCGCCGGGAATTGCGAACCTGGTCGCGCATCACCAGGTCGTCACCCCGGCGGATCTCGAGGAGACCTTCGGGCTGACCGGCGGACACATCCTGCACGGTGAACCGTCGCTCGATCAGTTGTTCACGATGCGCCCTGTTCTCGGCTGGGCCCAGTATCGGACGCCGCTGCGCGATCTCTACCTCTGTGGCGCGGGCACGCATCCAGGCGGAGGCGTCACGGCAGGTCCGGGCCAGAACGCCGCGCGCGAGATCATCAAGCAGCTCAGGTCAACATAGAGGGTGCCAGCGCATGCGCATCGCCTTCGCTCTCGCCTCGCTCGCCGCCGCGCTCTCGGCGCTGGCCTTCCAGGGCGCGGGCCCGCAGCTCTCGGGCTTCTCCGCGCGGGGCGCGGCGACCTACCTGGAGGTCGAGAAGCGGTTCCTCGCGCTGCCTGACGCGGAGCGGATCCGGCAGGCGCACCTCTATCTGGCCGATCAGCCGCACATGGCCGGCACACCGCGCGACCGCGAGCTGGCCGAATGGACGCGCGACCAGTTTCAGCAGTACGGGCTCGAGGACGTGCAGATCACGACGCACGAGGTCCTGCTTCCGTGGCCCGAAGAGATCAGCGTCGAGATGACCGCGCCCAAGGCGTGGCGCGCCGCGATGCGTGAAGAGCCCGTCGCCGGGGATAAGTACTCGCAGATGCCACCGGCAGCGCTCGGGCTGCCGTATCACGCATACGCGGCGTCCGGTGAAGTGACGGCGCCGGTCGTGTACGTGGGCAGCGGGAATCCGGCCGACTACGATCGCCTCGCCGCCGAGGGCATCGACGTCAAAGGCAAGATCGCGCTGGTCCGCTATTCGGTGCCCTACAGCTATCGCGGCTTCAAGGCGTTGACCGCGCAGCAGCGTGGCGTGGCGGGGCTCCTGATTTATTCGGATCCGGCTGACGACGGGTTCGCCAAGGGCAAGGTCTATCCAGAGGGTCCGTGGGGACCTGCGAGCCACATCCAGCGCGGCGGGATCGTCTTCGACTTCATGGTGCCCGGCGATCCGCTGACACCTGGCTGGGCATCGCTCCCCGGCGCCCGGCGTATCGCCCGCGACGAGGCGATCTCGCTGCCGAAGATCATCAGCGCGCCGCTCTCGTACGCCGACGCCCGCGTCATCCTCGAAGCGATGGGCGGACCCGAAGCGCCGAAGGAATGGAAAGGGGCGCTGCCGATCACCTATCGCATGGGCGGCCAGGCGACGCTGCGCATGCGCGTCCGATCGGACGACGCGATTCGTCCCGTGTGGACGGTAACCGGAAAGATCACCGGGCGCGACGAGCCGGATCGCGAGGTCATCGTCGGCAACCATCGCGACGCCTGGATTTTCGGCGGCGTCGATCCGTCCAGTGGGTCCGCTGCGCTGATGGAGCTCGCGCGTACGCTGGGTTCGCTGAAGGCGGGCGGCTGGCGGCCGCGGCGCACCATCGTGTTTGCCAGCTGGGACGCCGAAGAGTTCACGTTGACGACGTCGACGGAGTGGGGCGAACAGCACGCGGATGCGCTGCGCGAGCGCGCGGTCGCCTACCTGAACGTCGACAGCGCGGCGTCCGGACCGAACTTCACGGCAAGCGCGGTGCCGGCGTTGAACGACGTGCTCGCGCAGACCGCCCAGGCAGTCCGCGATCCGGTGTCGGGAGCGTCGATTGCCGCCGCCGTTCGCGATCGCCGCACCCGCGAGCGCGGCTCGCTTCCGACCGGCGCGAGCGGCGAGCTGGTCGAAAACCGTCTCGGCAGCGGCTCGGACTACACGGTGTTCCTGAATCATCTCGGGATCCCGGTGGCGGATCTGTCGTTCGACGGACCGTACGGCGTCTACCACTCGATGTACGACAACCACAACTGGGTGGCGACGATCGGCGATCCGGGATTCCGTTACCACGTCACGATGGTGCAGTTCTGGGGCGCGCTGGCGATGAGGCTCGCGGAATCCGAGATCGTGCCGCTGGACTATGCGCCTTATGCGAAGACCATCCTCACCTTCCTCGACGAAATCGAGCGCCGCTGGACGCCGCGCGACCGTGGGCCGCTGAACGACGCCAGGCAGGCGGCGACCGAACTTGGCGCCGCCGCCGCGGCGGCAAACGACGCGCGCCGCTCGGCCCTGGAGAACGGGGACGCGGGCCGGATTGCCGCCATCAATCGCGCGTTCATCCAAACGGAGCGGGCGTTCCTTCATCCCGCCGGAATCCCGGGTCGTCCCTGGTACCGACATCTGATCTACGCGCCCAAGCACACTTACGCACCAGAGTTGCTGCCCGGGGTGGCCGAGGCAATCGACGCGCGCGCCGGGGACGAACAGATAACGGCGCAGCTCCGGGCGCTGGCCGCCGCGATCCGGCGCGCTGCCGCCTCACTCGCGCCCAGTTCAGCCGTTCATCCCCAGTAAATCGGCCTCGGCGCCGGCCCGGCGCCGAAACGCATGCGGCAAAAGCGACATATATCCGCAGTAGAATGGCGGCTTCCCCGGCCGCTGGTGACGAATGACTCGCGTGAGAACGCTCGTTGCAATCGTCTTGCTCCTGTCGTACGGAGCCGTTGGCGCACGTCAACCTGCGGTGCGGACGTCCGTACCGCTGCCGGCGCCCGCCGCGCAGCTTGCCGAAGCGCTGGGACTGCCCACCGCCGATCGCAGCCGAATCGTCATCGACATCATCCGGCTGATCTTCGACAGCCCTGACGGCAACGACGCGAGCGACGGACGCCTGCGCACGCGGCTGAATAGCTTGATGCAGGCGGGCACTCCTGGTGAGACGGCGCCGCTGCCGCTCGATCCGTCGATCTGGCGCGACACGCTGCTCGTCCGCGACGTGCCCGATCAGGGCCTGTTCGCCGCTATCCTGTCGGACAGAAAGACCGCACTCCTCTATCACGGGCTCGCCACGCTCGACGACGAGACGCTGGCGTGGCTCGGACCCGACCGGGCATTGCTCGCCGATCTCGTGCAGCACGCCGGCACGTTCGCGGCCTTCGCGCGCAGCCTCCATGTGAAGGGCGGACGCGTGCAGGTGCCCGGCGGTCCGGCAGGCGAGGCAGCCTGGACCGAAGTCATCGGCGTCTCGCCCGCGAACCCGTCCGACTTCACTCGCCGTCTGTTCTCACGCGCGGAAGGCCACCTCGCGTTCTTCTACGACACGGTCGCGCACCTCGACGAGGGATCGCGACTGTTTGCCATGGCGGGCGGCAAGGATCGCTTTCGCGCGCTCGAGCAGGTCTTCGAGCGAGCCTCGGTTGAGTTGAAGACGGACGAACGGCCGTTCTCGCGCCAGTTCATGGATCCAGCGCTGACCCTGACGGCGATCGACGTGTCGGCGGACGGCACACCCGCCGAGCCGATCGCCCGCGGGCTCTGGGAAGCTGTGTTCAAGGCCGACGACAAGCCGGACTACGAGTTCAAAGAAGCCACGCTGTCGAAGAACCCGGACACGGGCCCGATTGACGCCGCGTGGATCGCCTCGCGGATCCACAAGAACAGTTCGTCGGCGCGCCGGCGGCTGGATGCATTTCTGTTCGCGCAGCGCGTTTTCAGGAAGTTCGCACCCGGCGATACCGCGGCAGTGGCGACCGCGGTTCGCGGCGTGCTCTCGTTTCCCGCGCTGATGCTGGCCCTCGAACGCTCGGGCGTTCAGGCGCCCGGCGTCTATGCAGCGGCAGCGGCACGCGCACACGCACTGAACGGCATCGGCGATCCGGGAGCGCGCCGGATCGCTGTCATGGAATATCAGGGCGCGCTCGCGATCGTCGAACGGATGGCGCAGACCGGCGGCCTGTCAGCCGATCGGGCTTCCAGTCTCATCACGCTGCTGAACGCGATCGACTTCGCCGCCAACGACGGCACCGATCGCGTCGCCTCCTGGATCGTCGATCGGCTCGTGCCGGCGGTCGCCAGCCCGCCGGCCGGCAGCTCCATCGAGGCGTCAGTTCTATACGGGATGAGCGGCGGGCGATCGAGTGAACAGCCCCGGACCGTCGAGTGGGAGGGCGTCCAGTACCGCGTGAATTCCGCCGACGCGGAGTTCGCGCGCCTCCGTAACGTTCGCAGGCGTCAGGGCGCGCCGACGCTCGATCAGGCGCTGGCGCCGTTCGCAGGAGTAGAGGTGAGTTCGGGGCCGGACAGAACGCGCCAGCGTGACGGGGGATTGAAGCTCGGTCAGGTGCTCACTTCGATCGTGTATGCGGCCTATATCGGCGAGCCCGAAGGTACGGCGCTCGCCGCCGAAAACGTCGCGCTTCGCCACGACCTCGGTCTGGACAGCGGCGCCAGGCCGACTCCCCTCGCGGCGTGGCGCATCGCGGTGCCATCGGTCGGCGGGTCGAGCGGCTGGATGCTGCGCGGATCGCTGCTGGTCCTCGAGGCGCCGCTCGCGCATTTCGCGCTCAGGCGTCTGGACACCACCGTCATGCCGCCGGCGCCGAAACTCACATCGAACGAGCGTCACACAGCGGCGTTGACGGTCGCGCTCATGCGGCCGCAGGCGATGGACGACGCGGCGCGGGACAGGATCGTCGCGGCGCTCGAACGCGGGCGCGCGCGCCTCGCGGCGCTCAAGAGCAATCCTGCCGACCTCGAGGACTTCGCGCGCGACGCCGGCCTGAGCGAATGGCGGCGCCAGCAGCTCGCGTGGACGCTGGTGAACGATCCCGGACGGGTCGGCGAGCAGATCGCGCTGCTCGACCTGTTCTGGCTGGGAACTCCGGCGGGCTCGCCGCTCGCCGCGCTCGATCCGTGGGGCGCCGCTGGCCTGCCGCTCGAGGGCTGCCTGTGCCTGGCGATGCCGCGGCGCGCGCACTGGGAATCGCTGAGCGGCCGGCCCGCGGCCGGAATCCTGGCGACCCGCGGCGCCGACGTCGGCCTGCTGATCGCGGAGGCGCTCGCGCATCTGCGCCTGCCCGCCTCGCTTGCTCCGGGCGTCGCCGCGTTCGCCATGCAGGACGTGCTCGATGCGACGCAACCGGCCTACTTCGACGACTGGTCGCAGTTCGGCCGCGCCGCCACCACAATCCCCGCCGATCGCATCGTCGACTACGTCGCCGCGCTGACCGCCGGCGGTCCTCTCCTGCCGGTGACGGAGAACGGAAAGCACCCATGAGCCGGGCCGGTTCGCGCACCTGGACACGCGCCGTCTTCCTGGCGCCCGTCGTGTGTGCCGCCGTGCTCACCGCGCAGCAGCCGGGGACAACGGTGAAGATCGTCGCGCCGACGGAAGAAACGTATCTCAGCGGCCCGACCAGGCTGGTGGCACGGTTCGACCCGGCAACCGCCGCCCGCCAGGTCGAGCAGGTGACCTTCTTCGCCAACGGCAAGCAGGTCTGCCGGGTGGTGCGCGCGCCTTACGAGTGCGACTGGGACGCCGGCGATCGCATCAACGAAAACACCATCCGGGTCGTCGCGATCATGCGCGGCGCGACGTCGCTGGTTCACACGGTGCGGACCAAGGGCGTCGACTACGCGGAGTCGGTCGACGTCGACGTGATCCAGGTGACCGCGGTCGTCACCGACGGCGACGGCCGCTTCGTCAAGGGGCTGACGCAGGACGATTTCGTCCTCCTCGACGACGACAAGCCGCAGCCGATCACGCATTTCGCCGCCGAGAACATCCCGCTCGAGATGGTGGCCGCGCTCGACGTCAGCTCCAGCATGGAGGCGGCGCTGCCGCTGGTGAAGAGCTCCGCGAAGAAGTTCCTGAGCGGCCTCGAGGAGAAGGATCAGGTCACGCTTCTGGCGTTCAACGACAACATCTTCGTGCTGGCGCGCCGCGCGACCAACCAGGCGGAGCGCGAACGCGTGATCGACACGATGGGATCGTGGGGCGGCACGTCGCTGCACGACGTGCTGATCAGGGCGACCGACATCCTCGGCCGGCAGTCGGGACGACGATCGATCGTGCTGTTCAGCGACGGCGACGATCAGAACAGCCACGCCAGCCTGGACGCGGCGATCGCACGGACCGAAGGCAGCGACGCCACCATCTACGCGGTCGGCCTCGGACGCGCGGTGCAGAGCCGCGATCTGCAAAAGCTGATGTCGCGGATTGCGACGGTCAGCGGAGGCCGGGCGTTCTCCACCGACAATCCGGGCGAGCTGGACGAGATCTTTCAGCAGATTCTGGAGGACCTGCGCAACCAGTATCTGATCGCCTACCCGACGCCGAGCAGCGTGCGTGACGGCGTCTGGCACAACATCAAGGTGAAGACGAAGAACAACAAGTACAAAGTGCGCGCGCGCGAGGGCTACCGGCTGAGACCGCAGCAGTGACCAACGGGATTCCCATGCAGAAGACCATCGTCCTCGCAGCCGGCTTTTCGCTCCTCATCGGCGCCGCGATTGCCGCGCAGGATCAGCAGCCGCCGACGTTCCGTACGACCGTCGATCTCGTTCCGGTCGACGTCAGCATCCTCGATCGCACGGGCCGTCCGCTTCAGGGCCTCGAGGCGAAGGATTTCGTGCTCACCGTCGACGGCACGCCGCGCCGCGTCGTATCGGCCCAATACATCTCCTCGGTCCGCGACGCCGGACCGGCGCCCGCCACGCCCAGTCACTACAGCACCAATACGAGCGCGGTAGGCGGACGCATGATCATGATTGCCGTCGACCAGGCGAACATCGGCGCCGGACGCGGCCGCCTGGCGATGGAATCCGCGCGCAAGTTCGTCCAGCGCCTGTCCCGGCCGACCGCGTCGGCCTCGTGACGCTGCCGGGCGCCGGGCCGCAGATCGACTTCACCGCGAATCACGCCCTCGTGCACGCGATGCTCGGCCGCATCGTCGGGCAGGAGACCGGCTTCCAGGGCGCGTACCGCATCGGCATGCAGGAAGCGACCGACATCAATCGCGGCAACGCGCTGGTGCTCGGCGAGGTCGTCAACCGCGAGTGCGCGGGCCTGCGGGGCGTGGAGCTGGAGCTGTGCCGGCGCCAGATCACGACCGACGCGATGACGATGGTGACGCTCGGACGCGAACGCGCGCGCAACTCGATGGCCGCGCTGAAGCAGCTGATCGACCGGATGGCGCTCACGCCGTCCCTGAAGACGATCATCTACGTCTCGGAAGGGCTCCTCATCGATCGCGAGTTCTCGGACGTGACGTGGCTCGGCCCCGCCGCATCGCGCGCGCAGGTCGTCCTCTACGTCCTCCAGCTCGAAGCGCCGATGTTCGACGCGTCAATCGCGCGGCCGTCGCCGACCGCCAGCCAGGACAGGGCGCTCGCCGAGGAAGGCCTGGGCATGCTCGCCGGCATGACCCGCGGCACCGTGCTGCGCGTCGTCAGCAGCGCGGACACGGTATTCGAGCGGCTCGGGCTCGAGCTGTCGGGCTACTACCTTCTCAGCTTCGAACCCGAAGGCACCGACCGCGACGGCAAGGCGCACAAAATCGTCGTCAGCGTGCCGGCGCAGAAGGACGTCCTGATCCGAGCCCGCCGCGAGTTCGTGGTCAGCGCCGCGACGATGCGGACGGCGGAGGATCAACTGGCGGAGACGCTGCGCGCACCCTTGTTGTCGAGCGACATCGGATTGAAGTTGTCGACCTACACGCTGCGTGATGGTGGCAGCCAGAAGCTGCGCATTCTTCTCGCCGCCGAAATCGACCGGTCGAGAAACCCAACCGAGAAGATCTCGCTCGCCTACGTGTTGATGGATGCCAAGGGCGCGGTCATCGGCAGCCTGCTGGAGAGGGATGTGTCAACGCCGATTCGCGCGGCGTCACGGACGCAGGCGTTCGTCAGCACGGTCGGCGCCGACGCGCCGGGGATGTACACGCTGAAGGTCGCGGTGGTGGACGGCCGCGGCACCCGCGGCAGCGTGGAACACGTCTTCCGCGCACAACTGGCCAGCGCGGGGCAGGTGCGCGTGACCGATCTGCTGATCGGCGAGCAATCCGCGTCAGCCGGCCGTGTGCTGCCAACCGTTGTGGGCGAATTCTCGACCGACGTGCTGCACACATACGTGGAGCTCTATTCGGACGCGGAAGAGGCGCTGAAGAATACGACCGTCGAGATGGAGGTTTCCTCGAGCGAAGAGGGGCGCACGATCGATCACGCGGCCGCGAGACTGGTGGCGCTGCCGGGCGACGGACCTGGCAAGCGCAGCGCCGAAGCGGTCGTGCCGATCGCGCTGCTGCCCCCAGGCGACTACGTGGCTCGCGCCGTCGTCAGCATCGGCGGCAAGCGTGCCGGCACAGTCGTGCGGCCTTTCACCATTTCAACAAACCGGACAGCGACGGAGCCCGCTCCGCTGACCGCGGCTACGTCGTCACGTCCGCTGATCGTCTTGAATTCGCGCATCGACTCGTTCGATCGCAAGGCCGTGCTGGCGCCCGACGTAGTCGGCTTCTTCATGGAGCGCATGAACTTCGGTCCGGGTGGGGCGCCGAACGCGCCTGTCGCGATCGAGCACGCCCGCGCCGGACGTTTCGAGGAAGCGATCGCCGCGCTCGAGGGAATCCAGAACAAGGGGGTGGCTACGGCGTTCCTGACCGGCTTGTCGCTCTACGCCAAAGGGCAGCTCGACCCCGCCGCGAACAAGTTCCGCGAGGCGCTGAAGCTCGATGGGGAGTTCTTCCCGGCGGCGTTCTATCTTGGCTCGTGCTACGCCGCCGGGGGCCGGGACAAGCAGGCGGTCGGCGCGTGGCAAACGTCGCTCGTAACAGAAAGCGACGCCCCATTCATCTACACGCTGCTGGCCGATGGGTTTTTCCGCCTCGGAGAACTGGTATCCGCCCTCAACATCCTGAAGGAAGCGAACACGCTCTGGCCGCAGAACGAGCAGGTGCTGCTGCGGCTCGGCACCGCATATGCGGCGGCGGGCAATCCCGCTGACGCACTCGGGATTCTCGAGCCGTATCTCGAACGGAATCCGACCGACCATGAGCGGCTGTATGTCGCCCTGCAGGCACTCTATCGGGCCAAAGCCGCGGGCAAGTCGATCAAGTCTCCCGACGAGGACAAGGCGCTGTTCAACCGCTATGCGGCCGCATACAAGGCCGCAAAGGGCCCTCACGCCGAGATGGTCGAGGTCTGGCGCAAGGCGGTGTCGAAGTAACGGACGCCGGGCGGTTTTACCCCCGGCCCGGCACACCTGTCTAACCCTTCGACAAAGGGGTTTTATGCTTCGAGCCGTGTGCGCGTGCGCCGTCATCAGCGCCGTAGTCGTCACAGCCGCCGAAAAGCCGAGGTCCGCCGTTCCGGCGGACGCGGACGACCGCGCAATTGCGCACGTCCTGAACCGGCTTGGCTTCGGCCCGGCCCCCGGGGATCTGGAGCGCGTGCGCGGCATCGGGCTCGCCGCATACATCGAGCAGCAGCTGCACCCCGAACGCATCGCCGACGAGGGAATGGCGGCACGGCTCGAAGGCCTGCAGACGATCGACAAGAGCGCGCGCCAGCTCGCGCAGGAGTACTACGTGCCCGCGCAGATGGAGCGTATCGCGCGGCAGAAGCAGGCGGCGCAGGACCCAGCGATGACCACGCCGCCTCCGGCCGCTGCGCCGCCGACCGACGCCCAGCGAGGCGAACGGCAGATGATGGTGGACCTGTCCCACCAGAAGATCCTTCGCGCCGCTTACAGCGAGCGCCAGCTCGAGGAAGTGCTCGTCGACTTCTGGTTCAACCACTTCAACGTGTTCGCCGGGAAGGGTGTCACGCGAATCTATCTTTCCGAGTACGAGCGGGAGGCGATCAGGCCGCGCGTGCTCGGAAAGTTCGGGGATCTTCTGCAGGCCGTCGCCGAGAGCCCGGCGATGCTGTTCTACCTCGATAACTGGCAGAGCGCCGCGCCTGCGGAAGCGGCGATGACCGGCTCGCAGGCGCCCGGTCGCGGCCGCCCCGGCGCTCGACGCCGCGGCGGGATCAACCAGCCGCGCACGCTCGCCGACATGCCGCAGGCAGCGCAGAACCGCCGCCCGCGGGGGCTCAACGAGAACTACGCGCGAGAGCTGATGGAGCTCCACACGCTGGGCGTCGACGGCGGTTACACCCAGAAGGACGTGCAGGAGGTCGCGCGCGCGTTCACGGGGTGGACGATCGCCAACCCGCGCCAGGGCGGCAGCTTCACGTTCGAGCCGCGGATGCACGACAACGGCGAGAAGCTCGTGCTCGGCCGGAAGATCAAGGCCGGCGGCAAGAAGGACGGCGAGCAGGTGCTCGACATCCTTGCCTCCCATCCGTCCACCGCACGGCACATCGCGCTGAAGCTCGCACGGCGCTTCGTTTCGGACAATCCGCCCGCCGAACTCGTCGAGCGCGCGGCACAGCGCTTCCGCGACACGGACGGCGACATCCGCGAGGTGGTGCGCACGATCGTCACGTCGCCCGAATTCTTCGCGGCGGCGTCGTATCGCGCGAAGATCAAGACCCCCTTCGAATTCGTCGTCAGCGCAGTCCGCGCGGCAAGAGTCGAGACCGTCAGCGTGCTGCCGTTCGTTCAGTCGCTGCGCGACCTCGGCATGCCGCTCTACATGTGCCAGCCGCCGACCGGCTACTCGGACAAGGCCGAAGCCTGGGTGAACACGGGCGCGCTCCTCAATCGCATGAACTTCGCGGTGGCCCTCACGAGCGGCCGGATGCGCGGTGGCCGCGGCCAGGCATCGCGCGCGGCGGATCGCGCGCAGGTTTCGTCCGACACGATCGCGAGCGCGGTCATGGCCGGCGACGTGTCTGAATCGACGTCGGCAACCGTCGCAAAGGCGACGACCGCGCCACAGGCCGTCGCGTTGCTGCTCGGCTCACCGGAATTCCAGAAAAGGTAGGCGGCCATGATCTCCCGACGAGTGTTCCTGAAGAACGGCGGACTGGCGCTCGTCAGCCTCGGCTTCGCGCCGGAGTTCCTCGCGCGCACGGTGGCCGCGTCTCCGTCGAGACGCCGCGTCCTCGTCACGGTGTTTCAGCGGGGCGCCGTCGACGGACTCAACATGATCGTCCCGTTCGGCGACAGAGCGTATTACGCCGCGCGGCCGAGCATCGCCATCGCGCGGCCGGGATCCGGTCCTGACGCCGCGCTCGATCTCGACGGCTTCTTCGGGATGCATCCGCGCCTCGCGCCGCTGAAGGCTTTCTTCGAGGCAAAGCAGCTGGCCATCGTCCATGCGAGCGGCTCGCATGACGAAACGCGCTCGCACTTCGACGCGCAGGACTACATGGAAAGCGCGACGCCGGGCGTCAAGAGCACACCGGACGGATGGCTGAACCGCTATCTGCACGCGAAGGAGCACGAAAAGGCGACGCCGTTCAGAGCCGTGGCGCTCGCGCCGCAGCTGCCCCGCGCGCTGCAGGGACTGGCGCCGGCGCTCGCAATCGGGCAGATCAGCCAGTTCGGCATCCGCGCCGCGGGATCGTCCGACATGGTCCAGTCGTCGTTCGAAGCCGAGTACGCCGCGGCGGCGCAGGGCGTGCTGCACCAGACGGGCCGGGATGCGTTCGACGCGATTCGGATGCTCAAATCCGCGGATCCAGCGCGCTACGCGCCCGAAAACGGTGCGGAGTATCCTCGCTCCGCTTACGGAGACGCGTTGAAGCAGATCGCGCAGCTGATCAAGGCGGACGTCGGGCTCGAGGTCGCCTTCGCCGAATCCGGCAACTGGGACCACCACGTCAACGAGGGCGCGGCCGTCGGCCTGCTCGCCAACCGCCTCGACGACTTCGCCCGCGGCATCGCCGCGCTCGTCCGCGATCTCGGCGATCGCATGGCGGATGTCGTCATCATGACGATGTCGGAGTTCGGCCGTGCGGTGGCGGAGAACGGCAATCGCGGAACCGACCACGGCCACGGCAACGCGATGATGGTGCTCGGCGGAAACGTGCGCGGCGGCAAGGTCTATGGCAGATGGCCCGGGCTTGCGCCCGAACAGCGATACGAAGGGCGCGACCTCGCGGTGACGACCGATTTCCGTGCAGTGTTCGCCGAGGTGGTCAAGGCGCACATGGGACTGCAAAACACGCAGCCCGTGTTCCCGGGCTTCAAGATGCCGGACGGGCTCGGCCTGATCGGCTGAACTCCTGGTCCCCGGTCCCCGGCCCCCGGGCCCTGCGGTACACTCACCGAGTGCAAATCACCGACCTTCGCACGCCGTGCGTGCTCGTCGATCATCAGAGAGTCGAACGCAACATCGAACGGATGCAGGCCGCGGCGGATGCGCGCGGCATTCTGCTGCGGCCTCATGCGAAAACCCACAAGTGCCCGGATCTCGCGCGCGTTCAGATTGGCCGCGGTGCGGTCGGCATCTGCTGCGCCAAACTCGGCGAGGCGGAGGTCTTCGCCGACGCGGGGATCTCCGACATCCGTCTTCCCTATCCGCTGAACCCCGTCAACGCGGACCGTGTGCTGCGTCTCCTGGATCGCACGCACATTTCCTTCATCGTCGATCACATGGACGTCGCGCGCGGCTGGTCCGAGGCGATGACGGCAGCCGGCCGCGAGGTCGACGTGCTCGTGAAGGTCGACGTCGGCTTCCACCGCTGCGGCATCGATCCGCACGCGCCGGACGCCGCGGACTTCGTCGCCGGTGTTGCCGCGCTGCCGGGCCTGAACTTTCGCGGGCTGCTCAGCCACGCCGGCCATGCGTATGGCGCCAGCTCCGAGAGCGAAGCCGCCGCGTTCGCCGCCACCGAGGCGCAGATGCTGACCACGCTCGCAGAGGAAGTCAGGCGCAAGGGGGTCGAGGTTGCAGAATTGAGCGTTGGCGCGACGCCGACGGTGAGGTTCAGCCTCGAGCTGTCCGGCCTCACCGAGGTCAGGCCCGGGAACTATATCTACTTCGATCGCACGCAGGTCGGATTGGGTTCGGCCTCCTGGGACGACCTCGCGCTGACCGTGCTGGCCAGGGTGGTCGGACGGCCCGCCGCCGACCGAGTGATTCTCGACTGCGGCAGCAAGACGCTGACGACGGACCTCGCGCGCGGGTTCGGCAGCCATGCCGGCTACGGCGTGGTGTTCAAGAGCCTGGACGAAACGGCGCCCGACGACACGCTGGCGATCGAGCGGCTCTCAGAAGAGCATGCGAACGTGCGGGTGACGGGACAGTCGCCGCTGAAGCCCGGCGACCTCGTGCGCGTCGCGCCCAATCACTCGTGCGTCGTCTCGAACCTGGTGGACAGCATCTGGCTCGTCAACGAGCGCGATGTCGTCGACCGGCTCGAGATCGCGGCGCGCGGTCGCATCGCGTAGTAGAATGGGCGCCTCATGGCACCGACGAAGGAACTCCCCGGCGAAGCGCTCGGACTGGTTGAAACGCGCGGCCTCGTCGGCATGATCGAAGCCGCCGATGCGATGGTCAAGGCGGCAAACGTCGTGTTCGTCGGGTGGCAGAAGGTCGACGCCGGGCTGGTGACCGCCATCGTGCGCGGCGATGTCGCCTCGGTGAAAGCGGCGACCGACGCCGGCGCCGCCGCGGCGCGGCGCGTCGGAGAGCTCGTCGGAGTACACGTGATCCCGCGTCCCGCCGACGGTCTCGACAAAATCTTCCCGATCGGCTGATCAACCCTTTCGCTTCTTGCTCTTCCGCCGCTTGCGTCCAACGTGGGTCCGGGCCGTGAGCGTCCGCATCGACGGTTCCGTCCCCACCACGAGAAGCGGCTGCGACGGGGCGCGCAGCAGGTTGTAGAACTCTCCCTGCGCGGTCCTCGCGTAGATCTCCGAGCCGTCCGTCAGCAGCGTCAGCGTGCCGGCGCCGCCAATCGCGTCGAACAGCCTGATGCCGAACCGCGTTTTCAACGTCTCGAGGAGTTGTCGGATGCGCCCGACGCTCAACCCTTGACGGCGCAGATCGGCCAGCACCATCAGCTCCAGCAGATCGACCGGCGTGTAGCGCCGCTCGGTGAATCCGCCGGCCGCCGTGCGTTTGGATGACACCGCCGACTGAAACAGGCGGCGGGCATCCCACCACTGCAGCTGGCGCGCCGTGAGGCCGGTGAGCGCGGCGACCTCGCGGGCGCTGTAGGTGTTCTTCAGTTCCACGTCAGGCGGCCCCAGCCGCCTTCGCGAGCTCGGTTGCCTTCCCCGCGCCGTCGAAATCCTTGTCGGTGAGCCCGCCTGCGCTGTGGGTGCTGTAGGTCAGCGTCACGCGCTTGTAGTTCACCAGGATATCGGGATGATGGTCGGCCGCCTCCGCCTCGAATCCGAGCCGGACAATAAAGCTGACCGCGTCCGGAAACCCCTTGAACGTGAACTTCCGGCGGATTGCCGCCCCGTCGAGCTCCCAGCCGGGCAGGGCTGCCAGCCGCGCCTTCGCCTCGGTCTCGGCAATCGTTTTCATATCGCAAGAATATGTCAGGCGCCCACCTTCTGCGCCTGTCTCGCCGAAGCCTCTGGCGGAGGCGGACCGAAAGCCACTGGCGAAGGCGGAGCCTGCCGCGCCGAAGCCACTGGCGAAGGCGGAGCCTGCCGCGCCGAAGCCACTGGCGAAGGCGGGCCGAACAGTGTTAGACTACTGAACACTGTTCAATTCTGCTGTTTGCGGAGGGTTTAGTGGGGGTCAAGGAACGTCAGGAACGCGAGCGGGAAGCGGTCGCGCGGAGCATTCTGGATGCGGCCACGGACCTGTTCGTCGCGGAGGGGTATCACCACGTCTCGATCCGCAAGATCGCGGAGCGCATCGAATACAGTCCCGGGTCGATCTACAGCTATTTCCCGAGCAAGGACGACATCTTCTTCGCGCTCGCCGAAGAGGGCTTCCGCATCCTCTGCACTCCCGACCCGGCCTGCGCCGGGCAGGCCGATCCGCTCCAGGCGATCCGGGGCGCCTTCTGGCGGGTCTATGAGTTCAGCAAGTCGCACCCGCAGTACTACGCGCTGATGTTCGTGGACCGCAACGTCCCGAAAATCAGCCGCGACTGGCAGCGGTTCGGCTTCGTCAAGGAGATGCGCGCCCAGATCGGGATGGTGATCCAGCGCGCGGTCGAGGAAGGGATCTTCCCGCGCGACACGCACCCCGACGCGGTGTTCCGCATTCTGATCACCGCAATCCACGGCGCCGCCGTCGGCCGCCTCAGCGATCGATCGCAGCCGGGCGAGGACTCGGACGCCCTCGCGCGCGACACGCTCGAGGCCGCCCTGACCGGGCTGCGCACAGGTTTTTCGAGGACGTTTCATCCCGTGCCCTGCACACAGGTCGAGGACTAGTTGGCATCAGTGAGGTCGTTTCATATGAATCGCGTTCGGACTCATCTTCTGGCCGCGGCCGCGATCGGCATCGCGGCGATTGGCACCGCGGCGTGTTCCACTCAGGCGAAGGGCTCCGCGGATCCCGCGGCGTCGGCGCCGGAACCGCTCGCCATCACGACGGCCGTCGTCGAATCGCGGCCGCTCGATCGCTTTCTGCAGGTGACCGGCTCGCTGACCGCCGACGAACAGGCGGAAGTCAGCGCCGAAACCGCCGGCCGCGTCGTCGCGACGCCGGTCGAGCGCGGCACCAGGGTCACCGAAGGAACGCTGCTCGTTCGCATCTCGGCATCGGAAACCTCGGCGCAGCTCGAGGAGGCCGAGGCGAATGCGGCGCAGATCGAAGCGCGGCTCGGGCTCGCGCCGGGAGCGCCATTCAACCCCGACGCGGTTCCCGATGTGATGAACGCCAAGGCGAACCTTCAGCTCGCCGAGGCGGAGTTCAACCGCATCAAGTCGCTGCTCGACCAGAAGGTCGTCTCGCAAAGCGAGTACGACCAGCGGCTCACGCAGGTCGAAGCGGCGCGCCAGCAGCACCAGGCGGCGCGGAACGCGGCCGAACAGTCGTACCGCTCGCTGCAGGCGGCGCGCGCGCGGATCACGCTGGCCAAGAAATCCGTCGCCGACACGCTCGTGCGGGCGCCGTTCGCGGGCGTCGTCGCGGAGCGGCTGGTGAGCGCCGGCGACTACGTCTCGCGCGGCACGAAAGTCGCCACCGTCGTCCGGGTGGATCCGCTTCGCGTCGAGCTGACGATTCCCGAGCAGTCCGTTTCCCTCGTCAAGATGGGACAGCTCGTTCGACTGAGCGTCGACGCGTATCCCGGCAAGGAGTTCACGGCGACGATCCGATTCGTTTCGCCGTCGCTGCGATCCGATCAGCGTGCGCTGACCGTCGAAGCGGTCACCGCGAACCCGGATGGGCTGCTGAAGCCGGGACTTTTCGCAACCGCGCTCATCAAGCAGACGATCTCGGCGCCCGGCCTGCTGGTGCCTGCCACGGCGGTTGAAACCGTCGCCGGGACCTCGCGGGTGTTCGTCGTCAAGAACGACCGCATCGAGGAACGCATCGTGACGCTTGGCGAGAAGGTCGATTCACTCGTCGAGCTGACCAGCGGCGTCGCCGTCGACGAGGTCGTCGCCGCCGATCCGAGAGGCCGCCTGGTCGACGGGCGCGTGGTCAAGTCAGAAGTACGAAGTCAGAAGTAAGAAGTAACGGAAAAAACGTCATGCAATGGCTCGCTTCCATATCCGTCCGTCGTCCGGTTTTCGCGACGGTCATCACGCTGTCCCTCACGGTCATCGGCGCGTTCGCGTTCTCGCGGCTCGGCCTCGACCGCTTTCCGAAGGTGGACTTCCCCACCGTCGTCGTTACCACGGTCCTTCCGGGCGCGGCGCCTGAAGAGATCGAAACCGAGGTCACCGACAAGATCGAGGAAGCCGTCAACACCATCAGCGGGATCGACGAGCTGCGATCGAATTCGTCGGAAGGTGTCTCCCAGGTCATCATCTCGTTCCTGCTCGAGAAGGACGGCGACATCGCGGCGCAGGAAGTTCGCGATCGTGTGAATCGCGTGCTGCCGCTGCTGCCGCGGACGATCGAACAGCCCCAAGTGGAGAGGTTCGACCCGGATTCCGCTCCGGTGCTGACGCTGGCGGTCTCGGCCGACAAGCCGGTACGCGACATCACCGAGTACGCGGACAAGACGCTTCGGCGTCAGCTCGAGAGCGTCAGCGGCGTCGGCCAGGTGGTGGTCGTCGGCGGCCGCTCCCGCCAGATCAACATCGACCTCGATGCGGCGCGCCTTCGTGCGTACAACCTCACGGTGACCGACGTCACGCGCGCGCTGCAGACGCAGAACTCGGAGATTCCGGGCGGACGCGTCGAGCAGGGCGGCACGTCGATGACGCTGCGCACGCGCGGACGCGTCGAGTCGGTCGCCGCGTTCGGCGACATCGTCGTCGAGGCGCGCCAAGGGCATCCGATTCTCCTCAAGGACGTCGCGCGCATCGAAGACGGCATGGCCCGGCCGGAGCGAAGCGCCAACCTGAATGGCGAGCCGACGGTGCTGCTCACCGTCCGCCGGCAGTCGGGTACGAACACCGTGCAGGTGGTGGACTCAGTCAAGGAGCGGCTCGCCGACGTCGCGCCGCTGGCGCCGCCAGGCTACGAGATTCGCGTCGTCCGCGATCTCTCCGAGTTCATCAAGGCGTCGATCGAGAGCGTCGAAGAGCATCTCATCGTCGGCTCGATCCTCGCGTCGGTCGTGGTTTTCGTGTTCCTCTGGAACTTCCGCTCGACCATCATCGCGGCGATCGCAATCCCGACGTCGATCATCGCGACGTTCGGCCTCATCTGGTACCAGGGCTTCACGCTCAACTCGATGACCATGCTCGCGCTGACGCTGGCGGTCGGCATCGTCATCGACGACGCCATCGTCGTGCTGGAGAACATCTACCGGTTCGTCGAGGAAAAAGGACAGACGCCGGCGCAGGCGGCGATCGAGGCGACGCGCGAAATCGGCCTCGCGGTCATGGCGACGACGCTGTCGCTCGTGGCGATCTTCGTGCCGGTCGGCTTCATGGGAGGGATCGTCGGACGGTTCATGACGAGCTTCGGCTTCACGATGTCGTTTGCGATTCTGGTGTCGCTCCTCGTCAGCTTCACGCTGACGCCGATGCTGTGCTCGAAGTGGATCAAACCGAGGTCCGCTGAGGGCAACAACAAGCATTCGTCGAGGGAATCCCGGCTCTTCAGCGCAATGGATTCCGGCTACACGGCAATCCTGCGGTGGGCGCTCGGGCACCGGCTGATCATGGCCGGCGTTGCCGCGCTCGTGCTGCTCAGCAGCGTTCCGCTGTTCATGCTGGCGAACAAGAACTTCCTGCCGAACGACGACCAGTCGGAGTTCGAGATCGGGCTGCGGGCGCCTGAAGGCACGAGCCTCGAGGCGACCGAGATCATTTCGAACCGCATCGCGAGCCGTGTCCAGCAGCTCGACGGGGTGGAATACACACTCGTCAGCGTCGCCGACGATCCCGCGAAGACCCAGAACATCGGGACGATTTACGTTCGCCTGAAGCCGGTGGAGAGCCGCAGCAAGGATCAATTCGAGCTGATGAACGAAGTTCGGACCGAAATCCTGTCGAAGACTGAGCTCGAGAACCTGCGGACCGGCGTGCGGGCGGTCGCCACGATCGGCGGCGGCGGCAACCAGAACTCCGAGATTCAGTTCACGATCAGCGGTCCGGACCTCCGGCTGCTGGAGCAGTATGCGAACAACGTGATCGCCGAGGCGCGCAAGGAGCCTGGCGTCGTGGACCTCGACACGTCGCTCAACGTCGGCAAGCCGGAGCTGTCGGTGCACATCGATCGTCTCAAGGCGGCCGATCTGGGGGTGAAGGTTTCGGATGCCGCGGATGCGCTGCGCCTGCTCGTCGGCGGCGATCAGGTGACGACCTACAACGAGGCTGGCGAGCAGTACGAAGTGCACGTCCGCGCGCTCGAGGGAGACCGGCGGACTGCGGAAGCGATCCGCCAGCTCACCGTGCCGTCGACCAGGCTTGGGAGCGTACCGCTCGAGAACCTCGCCAGCATGACGCGCGGGACCGCGCCATCGGAGATCAACCGGCTGAACCGCCAGCGGCAGGTCACCGTGTTCGCCGGTCTGCTGCAGGGCTTCTCGCAGGTGCCGGCGATGGACGCCATGCAGCGGGCGGCCGACAATCTCGGGATGGGTCCGGGATACTCGACCCGGTTCGCCGGACGGTCACGCGAGCTCGGCCGTGCCGCGGCGAACTTCCTGATCGCCTTCGGCTTGTCGCTCGTATTCATGTACTTGATCCTGGCTGCGCAGTTCGAATCGTGGATACATCCGATCACGATCCTGCTGTCGCTGCCGCTGACATTGCCGTTCGCGCTGCTGTCCATCATCATCACCGGACAGTCGCTGAACATCTTTTCCGCACTGGGGTTGCTCGTGTTGTTTGGAGTTGTGAAGAAGAACTCGATTCTGCAGATCGATCATGCGAATCAGCTTCGGGAGCAAGGGATGGAACGAGATGCCGCAATTCTACAGGCCAGCCGCGATCGGCTCCGGCCAATCCTCATGACCACGCTCGCGTTCGTCGCCGGGATGGTGCCGCTCGTGCTGTCGAGCGGCGTCGGATCGGCAACCAACCGCGCGATCGGGTTCGTCATCATCGGCGGCCAGTCGCTGGTGCTGCTGCTGACGCTGGTCGCCACGCCGGTCGCCTACTCGCTGCTGGATCAAGCGTCGAAGGTCCGCTTCTGGAGATGGACCCGTTCCCGCCGGACCGCGGCGGCAACCGCCGCGCTTCTGGCGCTGGTGATCCCGGTCGCGACGGCGAACGCGCAGACGGCAACGGCGCCGGCGGCGCCGCAGCGGCCAGTTCCGGTCGCTCAGGCGCCTGGCGATCAGGTGGTCCGCATCACGCGTGACGATGCGATCCGGCTGGCAATGGAGAACAATCCGGATCTCGCGGTGAGCCGCTACGATCCGGCCATCAGTCAGGCGCAGCTCGCCGCCGCACGCGGCGTCTACATGCCGGTCGTGGAGACCTCCGTGCAGCGCAACAGTCAGCTGCAGCCGCCGACGAATCTCTTCGCCGGAACCGAGGGGCTACAGACCGACATCTGGTCGTCGACTGTCGCGCTCAATCAGCTGATGCCGTGGGGCGGCGGACAATACTCGGTCGGCTGGGACTCGTCTCGGACCACGACCGACAGCCTGATCTCGAGCTTCGATCCATCCTTGAACTCGCGGCTGTCGCTGGCGTTTTCTCAGCCGCTGCTGCGCAGTTTCAAAATCGACCCGGCGCGGGCACAGGTCGAGCTCTCGACGCGCAACGTCGAAATCGCCGATACGCGTCTGCGCGAGTCGCAGGTGACGACCGGCGCGAGCGCGGAGCAGGGCTACTGGGCCTACGTCGCGGCGCTCGCGCTGCTCGACGTGCAGCAGCGGTCGCTCGATCTGGCGCTCGAGCTCGAGCGCACGAACCGCGCGCGGGTGGACGTCGGTCAGGCGCCGCCGCTCGACCTGGTCGCGGCGCGCGCCGAAGTGGCGCAGCGCCGCGAGAACCTGATCATCGCGCGCACCGCCGCCCGTCAGGCCGAGGACAATCTGCGAACGGTCATCTTCGACCCGTCACGCGCCGATTACTGGAACCTCCGGCTCGAACCGGCGGATCGTGTGCCGGCGGTCAGCCAGGCGCCCGACGTCGATGCTGCCGTGCGGCGCGCGCTCGCCGAGCGGACCGATCTGATTCGCGCGCGCAAGGAGATCCAGAACACCGAAACGAACATCACGCTGTCGAAGAACGAGACGCTTCCTGACCTGCGGCTGCAGGCCAATTACCTGACCGACGCCGCCGGCGGCACGCGGCTGCTTCGCGAGGGCGGCTTCCCTGGAACGATCGTGGGCCAGCAGGTCACCGGCTTCGGCAGCACGCTCGGTCAGCTGCTGAGCGCCGACTTTCCGACCTGGACGCTGGGGGTGACGTTCAGCTATCCGCTCGGCAACAGCACCGCGGAAGCGAATCTCGCCCGCGCGCGGCTCGAACGCGATCAGGCGAACGCGCGGCTGAAGACGCTGGAGGTGGGCACCGTGCGTGAAGTGCGCCAGGCCGCGTGGCGCCTCGAGCAGAACCAGCAGCGCATCGAAACGACGCAGCTCGCCCGCGAGCTCGCCGAGCAGCGGCTCGACGCGGAGCAGAAGCGGTTCGAGGTCGGCATGTCGACGAGCTTCCTCGTGATCCAGGCGCAGCGCGATCTCGCCGTCGCCCGCAACCAGGAGCTGCTGGCGCTGCTCGACACGCAGTTGTCGGTCGTCAATTTCGAGACCGTGCAGCAGGTGTCCGGGGTCGGCCCGATCCTCGGCGGCGCGCCGGTCGGCGTCGTGCTGCGGTAAGGGTGACGGGCAGGCCTTAAGGCCTGCCTCGTTGTCCGTCCATTCGAATCGCGTGGGGTGGAACGGCTTCGACGCCGCGCCCCACGCTCCGTCCAGCACTCCCTCGGCGACCATAGCGGCCGTGATTGGCGCCAGCAGAATGCCATTGCGGTAATGCCCGGTCGCGAACACGACACCCGGCAGCCGCTCCGAGGGCCCGATGATCGGCAGGCCGTCCGATGACGCCGGGCGAAGCCCGACCCGCGCTTCGCGAAACGTCGACCGCCAGGCGCCGGGAAGCAAGCCACAGAGCGCATCCAGCAGATCCCGCACACCGGCCGCTGTCGTACGCTCGTCGAATCCGACGTCCTCGACGGTGGCGCCCACGAGGACACTGCCGTTCTCCCAGGGAACGACGTAGCAGTCGGCACCCCAGATGATCCGCTGCGGCGGCACACCATCCCACTCGATCCGCAGCAGCTGTCCTCGTATCGGCCGGACGGCCTGCGCCGCGGGCTCGTCGAGTCCCAGCTGCGACAACCAGCTGCCGGCGGCAACGACGACGCGGTCGGCGGTCCACGTCATCCCGTCCTCTGAAACCACCTCGAGCCTGGATGCGCGTTCGCGGATTCCAACGATGCGGCGCCCGGTCTCGATGTCCGCGCCGTGACGCAGGGCACTCCACGTGAGCGCTTCCGCAAGCTGCGAAGCCCCAACGTAGCCGTGCGAGCGGATCAGCAGCGCGCCCTGTGTGTCGGTTGGCAACGTCGGCTCGACATCGGGAACGTCCGAGGGTTCGATCCACGCGAGCGATGCCTCGTCGGGCAGAAGTCCGGCAGCCGCCTGGAGTCGCGCGGCTTCGTCGCCATCGAGGGCAACTTCAAGAGTGCCGCAGCGCCGGTATTCGACGCCGACGCCCGCATCCTGCCGCACGCCGGCGATGAATTCATCGAACAAGGCGAGACTGCGGACGGCGAGATCGAGCAATGGGCCGGGCCGCGGCGCTTCGATGTAGGGCGCCAGGACGCCCGCGGACGCCTGCGTCGCGCCCGCGCCAACACTACGGGCATCGAAGATGCGCACGCGCGCACCGCGCCGCGCGAGCTGGTGTGCGATTGAGCAGCCGATGATGCCGGCACCCACGATGATGACGTCGGCCGCGTCGCTCATCCCGGGATCATATCAACGCGCGTCGATCAGGCCCCGCTTACGCGGGATTTGGGATTTGGGATTTGAGTTGGGCGCGGCCGCAAAGATCAACGGCCGCGCCCGCCCCTATTGCTGCGACGTCGACGTGCGGCGCGCGCCGGCGCGGCCGGCGTCGAGATCGTTCCAGTGCAGAATCGCGTTGAATCCGAGGAAGTAGGTCCCCTGCGTCTGCCAGCGCCAGAACGGGCGGATGGCGAACATCACGACATGCCCCTCGCCGACCGGCGCATCGACGACCTGCGCGCGATTCGCGAGCGACTGGCCGCCGACGAGCACGCCCGACAGCAGCATGTCGTCGGGATTGGATGGGAACTGCAGCACGACGCGCGCGCGGCTCTCGGCGTCGCCGCCGCCGAAGCCACCGCGTCCGCCGCCGCCACCACGCCCGCCGCGGCCGCTTTCATCCGCCGCGGGAGCCGCCCCGCGCTGCGCGCCACGGCCCTGACCGGTCGATGTCGATGCCGGGTTGTCCGGATCCCACGTCGACAGGCGCTGCTGCGACGCGGTCGCCATCGGCGTCGTGTTCATGCCGACGCCTCCCGGACCGCCCTCGCCGCCGCCGCGGCCGCCGCCGAATCCGCCGCCGCCGCCGGCGCTCAGCACCGGCGCCTGGCTGAAGTAGACCGGCACCTGCGCATCGTAGCCATACGCGATCGGACTCCGCCGATCCGCGAACACGCCGCGCATGACCGATCCGCGGACGAACAGACCGTCGGGATTCTCGACCGAAATGCCGCTCGTCACGTTGTACTCGGGGAAGATGGTCGACGTCGACCCTTCGACGATCAGCGTGCCGCCCTGCTGGACGAACTTGACCAGCTCCATCAGCCCTTCCCAGCCCATGCCGCCGCGGATGTCGTCAGTCTCGTCGATTCCGCCGAGGTTCGGCGTGTCCGCCGACTTCTTGTACGGCAGCGGCAGCTTGCCGGTGCGCGCGATGCCGGCGACCTGCGACTGCGCGTTGCCGCCGACGTGCGGGTAGACGATCACGTCGTACTTCTGACGGAGGTTGCCCTCGCGCAGCTTGAGATCCGCGAAGTAGGTGTAAGGGATGCCGAACGTGTCGAACGCCGCGCGGACCCAGCCCTCGTTCTGCGTGTTCGCCCACGAGTGGACGTAGCCGATGCGCGGGATGTCGACGTCGTGCATGGCGACGCCCGGCGCCGACGCGACGGCAAACCCGGAGAGCCCCAGGTCGCGGAGCGTGGGCTCGATCTTCGCGCGATCGGCGCCGGCAATCACGAACGCGCCGGCGCGGAACTTGCGCCCGCCCGCCTCGAAGTCCTCTTCCGCCGCCTGCATTTTGACGTCCGCGTGCTTGAACCGGAACGTCACGAGGTTGTTGTCCGTCGTGTGATCGACCACGATCACCGACCCGCTTCCTTCGATGCCGCCCGACGCTTTCGCGTCCGCGGTGAGCAGCGTCGACGGCTGATCGAGGATCGCCTTGTCCGTCACCGGCTTCACGACGACGTTGCGCATCAACTGGAAGGTCCACCCGGTGTCGTCGTACGGCCGCGGATTGGACGGCGCGTAGTTCTGAATCGACATGTACATGTCGGCCAGCGTGCGATACGGCTGATCCCCGCGGATGACGTAGTCGCCCGCCTGGACCTCCACGCTGCCCGCCTTGTAGGCCGACGAGGCGCGACTCACCTCGAGACCCTGACGCCGCAGCTCGTTGATCGCGTCGGCGGCATCCGCCTTGCGCCGCTGGTTGGCCGGGACGACCCAGCCATAGGTCGGACCGGTCTTGCCGCGCTCGACCGCGCGCTTGTTCTTGATCCAGTAGTTCTCGAGGTAGGTGTCCTTGTTCTTCGCGACGTGATTGAGCGCGATCAGGATCGCCGACTGCTGGATGTTCGTGTTGTTGCGCGGCCCCCAGTTGATCGTCGGGAGCGGCGGGTTGGGGCGGAACCATTCACGGCTGGTCACGTTGCCGCCGGCGGTGACCACCCGGTTCTCCGGCCCGTAGCCCATGACCTCGTAGAACCTGCCGACCGCGTTGTGGGTGTGGGCGATGAAGAACATGTAGTTCGGCACCCAGCCGTCGTAGAAACCGTAGGTCCACACGCCGGGCACGCCGCGCTTGGTCATCTCCATCACTTCGGTCTTGGCGAGCAGCCACCACTCGTCGATCGTGATCGGATCGATCTGCTCGTTGTAGGGGCCGGTGCCGGTTGACGCGTACAGATAAGTCTGCGCCTCGTGCAGGTCGTGCATGATCGTCGGCTTCCAGTCGATGAAGGTCTTCGTCACGTTCCGCGTCAGCGCCAGAAACTGCCCCATGCCGTCGCGATTGTTGTCGTGCGCGACGTATTTGCCCCAATACATCAGCGGCAGACGCTGTTCGCCCTGCGGCCGCTTCTTGTTGAAGTAGTAGGTGTCGACCTGCTTCTCGCGGCCGTCGACCTCGATGACCGGCGTGATCAGCGTGATGACGTTGTTGCGAATCTGCTGGATGAACGGCGACTCGCCGACCGCGAGGCGGTACGGCAGCTCGATCAGCATTTCCGGGCCGCCGGTCTCGGTCGAGTGCATGCCGCTCGTGATCCAGTAGATCGGCTTCGCCGTCTTCAGCAGCTGCTGCGCCTGCTCCTCGGTCGTCTTGCGCGGGTCGGTGAGCGCGGCGATCATCCCCTTGTACTTGTCGATCTGCTTGATCGTGGCCTCGTCGGCAACGGCGAGGAGCACCATGTCGCGCCCTTCTTCCGTCTTGCCGATGTTCCACATCGCGATCCGGTCGGAGGCCTTGTCGATCGCCTGGTAATACCGGTAGATGTCCTTCGCGTACGTCAGCTCGCCGGGCGTGCCCGGCATGCGCCCGAAGAACTTCAGCGGCGTCGGCACGGTGTCCGAGGCGGGCAGATGGTCGACGAGCTCGGTGATGATCCGCGGATCCTGCGTGTATTCCTTGATCTTCGCGGTGTATTCCTCGTCGATCTTCTGCTTCGGCGCCTGTGGACGCGACTGCGCGGCGGGGCGCAGCCCAGGCGCGGCGATCGACAACAGGCAAACGATCAACGCGAAGCGCCAGAACGTGCTTCGCAGCGGCACACGGCTCATACAACCCTCCTCAAAAGTCCGGCGGGGAACGTCGCGTTATAACACAGGGAGACTCGGCCGCCCAAGCGTCGTGGCAGTCGCTTTGCTTCGATCCGGCGCATGTTGGCCCGATTCCACCTGCCGCTGAGTTGGGGCGAGGTCGTCAAAAGAACGTTCAAAGAAGCCGTCGCAGATGATGTCCCCAGCCTGGCAGCTCAGCAGGCCTACTACTTCTTCTTCGCCCTGTTCCCGGCAATCCTGGCGCTGCTGTCGATTGCAAGCTTCTTCCCGATCGCGAACCTGACGGACGAAATCGTCGCACGGCTCAATCAGGTAGCGCCTCCGGAGGTCGTTCGGATCATCGCTGACGAGATCGCCAAGCTGTCGGGAAGCAAGACCGGCGGCATCCTGACCATCGCATTCCTGTTCACCTTGTGGAGCAGTTCGAGCGCGATGCTGTCGATGAGCACCACGCTCAACGTGGCGTACGACGTCACCGAGAGCCGGCCATGGTGGAAGACGCGTCTCATCGCCATTGCGCTTACCCTCGGGCTCGCGCTCTTCGTTCTCGTGTCGATGACGCTCATCATCGCCGGGCCGACGCTCGCAGAACGGATCGCATCGGTACTTCCAGCTGGGGCCCGTATTCGAGTGGACCTGGAAGATCCTCCAGTGGCCCGTCGTCTTCATCCTCGTATCGAGCGCGATTGCGCTCGTCTATTACTTCGCGCCCGACGTCGAGCAGGACTGGGTCTGGATTACGCCGGGCTCGGTGATGGCGACGGCGGTGTGGGTGCTCGTTTCGCTGGGATTCAAGTTCTATCTGTCGTCGCTCGGCGGCGGCGAGACGTACAAGGCGTACGGCGTGATCGGCGGCGTGATGGTGCTGCTGCTGTGGTTCTATCTCTCAGGTCTCGCGATTCTCCTCGGTGCGGAGCTCAACGCGGAGATCGAACATGCGTCGCCGTACGGGAAGGACGTCGGCGAGCGCAGGCCGGGAGAAAAGAAGAAAGTGGGGCCCGCTGCCGAGCGCGCCGCGGAGGAACTGCGCGCGCGCGGCGTGATGGATGCGCCGCCGTTTCCTGAAGACGTGAATTGCGACCTGGATCGGCCCGCGACGCGCAAGCCGAAACCGGCCGGGACCCGTCCGAGCGCGCTCCTCATCGGCGCCGCCGCACTGCTGCCGGCGACGCTCAGGATCGCGCGCGATCTCAAAAAGAAGATCAGCGAGGACCGCGCCCGGGATCGGGCGGCGTAGCAGGCTGCCACGCGTCGGGCCGCAGCTTGCCGCCCCATCCCCAGTAGACCGGGGGCGCCGGCGGCCGCGGCGCCAGCTGCGCCGGCGCGAAGGTGGACACCGGCATTCCAAACCAGCGCAGTTGCTCTGACGGCGGTTGCACGAGCTGTCCGAACGGCTGCTGCACGAGCCGCCCCTTTGGCTGATTCACCAGGTGACCGCGTGCGCGGATGCTTGACGCCACCGGTACATAAACGGGGACCGGCACGACGACCTGCTGGACGACAGGAGGGTCATGCTCCACCACGATCACCTGCGGCGCCGGCGGCGGGGCCGCTTCGATCGGTGGCTGAGATTCGGGACGCGGCGCGGGCCTTGACCGGCCGCTCCGCACCATCGCCTCGATCACCTTCTCGGTAACACCGGCTGCCTTCAGCTCCCTGAGTGTCGCGTTGTCGATCGTGAACACTCCGCCATCGACCTCGACGAGGGCGAGCAGAACGGCCTCGCCAAGTCCGGCACGGCTGAGGTCGATGATATCTTTGGCGGAAACCGCGTCCGCCCGTCCGGCAGCGAACAGGAACGCGATCAGAAAGAGGGAGCCGAGGCGCGTCATGGGACCTCCCAAAAGCCAGTCTACTCCTGAGGACAATCTGTCATCCAGCGGTTTCGGCTGGGACACCCAAGTGATGGGTTTCCGCTGAATTTCAGGGCCTTTTGGACCGATACTCGAGGCATAGCTCTTGCTCATTCACGAGACGTTCCAGGGAGCAGCCATCATGATTTCGAAGCCCCTCGTCGCAGCCTTTCTAGCGGCCGGTTGTGTAGGCGCCGCCGCGGCAGGGGCTTATGTGGCCGTCCGCCAGGACGCACCAGAAACCGCCGCAACGCCGGTGGTCCAGGCGGCGGACTCGACGCCCGCGGCCACGCCAGTTGCGGAAACTGAAGCGATCGTTACGCCCGCTCCGTCGGCGGCGCCGGCTCCGGCTGCCCCGGCGCCCGATACGAACGTGGAAAGGCCATCGACTCCGGCGGCGCGGCCGGCCGCCAGACCGGCCCCGGAAACCCGCAAGCCGCGCGCCGCCGATCGGACCGAAGTTCGTGAACGCCCCGCTCCGTCGGCGCCTTCGTCCGAACGAGCGTCCGCTCCGATCGAATCGCCCGCTCCGGTTTCCACAGCACGGCCCGAGGCAACGATCCCGCCGGCGCCTCCGATTCCTGAGCCGCCGCCGGCGCCGCTGGAACCCCAGTTCGTGCAGGTCGTCGTTCCGGCCTCGTCCGTCATCGGCTTGCACGTGGAGTCTTCGCTGTCGAGCGAACGCGCGCGTGTCGAGGATCGCGTGGATGCGCGTGTCACCCGCGACGTCAGCGTCGCCGGCCGCGTCGCGATTCCCGCGGGTTCGCGCGTCGTCGGCTCCGTCGTGTCGGTGGAACGCGGCGGCAAGATCAAGGAGCGCGCCCGGCTCGGCGTGCGCTTCCACACGCTCGTCTTCGCCGATGGCACCGAGGTGCCGATCCGCACCGACGCGATCTACCGCGAAGGAGACTCGCCGGGCAGCGAGAGCGCGAAGAAGATCGGCGTCGGAGCCGCGGGGGGCGCCATTCTCGGCGCCATTCTCGGCGGCGGCAAGGGCGCGGCGATCGGCGGTGCGGCCGGAGCTGCCGGCGGGACCGCTGTGGTCATGGCCGGCGATCGCAATGCCGCTACGCTTCCTGCCGGGACGATCGTCACGGTTCGGCTCACCGACCCGGTGACGGTCGACGTCGAAAAACGCGACCAAGATCGCTGAGGACGTTCGCCGCGCAGGTTGACGGGAGCGTTTCCGCAGTCGAAAATGCGGGAATGTTCAGCGGGCCAGAATGACCGAGGATCGTCGCCGCCTCGGCGACATGGATCCTCAGGAGTTCCGACGCGAAGCCCACCGCCTGGTGGACTGGGTCGCCGACTATTTTTCCAGCGTCGAGCTCTATCCGGTGCTCGCCAGGGTTCAGCCGGGCGACATTCAGAGCGCGCTTCCTGCCGAAGCGCCCGAACGCGGCGAGAGCTTCGATCAAATCCTCTCCGACTTTGAGCGCGTGCTGATGCCCGGCATCACGCACTGGAACCACCCTGGCTTCTTCGCCTACTTCGCCATCACCGGCAGCGGTCCCGGCGTACTTGCCGACCTTGTCTCCTCGGCGCTGAACGTTCAGGCGATGTTGTGGCGGACCTCTCCGGCGGCAACCGAGCTCGAGGAAGTCACGCTCGCCTGGCTCCGGCAGTTGATGCGCCTGCCCGACAGCTTCGAGGGCGTGATCTACGACACGGCGTCGATCTCAACGCTCCATGCGCTTGCCGCCGCGCGTGAGGCCGCCGTGCCGGACATCAGGACCGCAGGCATGGCGGGGCGTGCCGACCTTCCGCGCCTGCGCGTGTACTGCTCCGAGCACGCGCATTCGTCGGTCGACAAGTCGGTCATCCTGCTCGGACTCGGCCACGAATCGCTGCGGCACATTCCGGCCGACGACGAGTTCAGGATGCAGGCGGAAGCGTTGACCGCCGCCGTGACCGAGGACAGGAAGAACGGATGGCTGCCGATTGCGGCGGTCGCCACGGTCGGCACGACGTCGACGACGAGCGTGGACCCGGTGCCGGAGATCGCCAGGATCTGCAAGCGGGAGAAAATCTGGCTGCACGTCGATGCCGCCTATGCGGGGGTCGCGGCGATGCTGCCCGACTTCGAATGGGTGCTGGCGGGCGCCGAGAAAGCCGACTCGCTCGTCGTCAATCCCCACAAGTGGCTGTTCACGCCGTTCGATCTGAGCGCGTTCTACTCGCCGCGCATGGACGTCGTGCGCAAGGCGTTTTCTCTTACTCCCGACTACCTGAAGACAGTGGAGTCCGCGCCGGTTCGAAATCTGATGGATACGGGCATTCAGCTTGGGCGGCGCTTCCGCGCGCTCAAACTCTGGATGGTTCTCCGGCATTTTGGAGCGGACGGCCTGCGGCAGCGCCTGGCGGAACACATGCGGCTCGCCCAGCTCTTTGCCGAATGGGTCGATGCGAGCACTGATTTCATTCGCGTGGCGCCCGTGCCCTTCAGCGTCGTCTGCTTCCGCGCCGATGCCGACGATGCGTTCAACGAACGGCTGCTCGAGGCGGTGAATTCGGGTGGCGAAGTGTTCCTGTCGCATACGCGCCTGCACGATCGCTTCGTGCTGCGGCTCGCGATCGGCAATCTGCGGACCACCGAAGCGCACGTTGCGCGCGCATGGGCGCTGCTGCAGGAAGCGGCGCTCCAGCTTCGCACTTCAGTTTGATCCCCCCGAAGGCATACCGCTTGCACCCTCGAATGGCGCCGCCGACTCGACTGGATGAGTCGGAGGTTGGAACGCGGCCCGCGCCTGCAGAGCGGTCGCGACAGATGCGAGGAGCGATATGTCAGCACGGAAGCACGTAATTTCGGCACTCCTGGGAATCCTGAGTTTGATTGCAGTTCCGCGAGCCGCCTCGGCCGACTGGCTGTTCACGCCGTTCATCGGCACGGCATTCAGCGTCGGTGCGGACTTCGGAGACACGTTCGAAGGAGCGCTCGAATTCGAGCGCCGCTTCACCTACGGCGCATCGCTCGGCTACATGGGTGCCGGCGTCATCGGCTTCGAGTTCGACTTCGGCTACGCGCCGAATTTTTTCGAAACGACGACAATCGATGACGACGATTTCGACTTCGCGAACGACAGCAACGTCACGACGCTGATGGCGAACGTGCTGCTGGGGATCCCGGTCGGTGGAACGACGGGACCGGGCTTCAGACCCTATGCCGTCGGGGGCATCGGACTGATGCGCACGCACGTCGAGGGCGCGGGTCTGTTCTTCGAGGATCTGGACAGCAACGACTGGGGATTCAACGTCGGGGCGGGCTTTCACGGATTCTTCACCGACAATTTCGGGATTCGCGGCGACATCCGGTATTTCAGGGCGTTCGCGAGCAGCGACGAAGGAGAGGATTTCATTTCGATATCAGCGACTTCGACTTCTGGCGAGTGACCGCTGGCGTTACGTTCCGCTGGTAAGAGCTGCCAACTCCCAACGCCTCAACTCCCAATTCCCAACTTGGGAGTTGGAAGTTGGGAGTTGGGAGTTGAACGTTATTCAAGCCGCCACACCTCGCGCCATTCCCGTTCATCAAACTCCAGCGCGACGAGCCCGTGCAGCGGAAACGGCACGCGATCGTCGCGCTGCAGCAGCAGGGCGTGGACACGTTCGAGGTTGGGCATGTGTCCGACGAGCATCACGTCGCGGGTTTCGCCGGCGACCTGATCCCGTACGAATTCCGGCGCATCATTGGGCTGCAGGCCGCGCGTGGCGCTGAACTCCGCGAGCGCGTTGCAGGCGCGCCACATCGCCTCGGCGGTCTGGCGCGCGCGCAGCTTCCCGCTGTGCCAGACCACCTCGGGCTTGACGCCGCGCGCGGCAGCCTCGCCGGCGAGGCGTTCGGCGTGCATACGCCCGCGTTCGCTCAGCGGACGCTGCGCGTCCACGTCAGGGGAAACGGCGTCGGCGTGATGGACGAGATAAACCATCGCCCTCGAGCCTCTGGTCAGATGGCTGAACGCAGCCAGGTCTTCAGTTCAGCGAGCGCCGCGGCGACCGAGTCGGGATGCGTCGACTGCGGCGTGCGCTTGCGCGCGACCGATGCGGACGCCGAGACGGCCTGCCGCACATCCGCCTCGAACAGCGGCGAATGCCGCCGCCATTCGTCGACGCTCAGATCGTCGAACGCGCGTCCTTCCGCGAGCAGCCGGCGCACCAGCGCGCCCACGATCTCGTGGGCATCACGGAACGGCACTCCTTTGCCGACCAGATAGTCCGCCACATCGGTGGCGAGCAGCAAGCCGGAGGCGGCGCGCCCGGCGGCGGCGCGGTTCAGCGAGATGCCGCCGAGCACCGACGCGGTGGCGTCGAGCGAGGCCCGGAGCGTGTCTTCCGCTTCGAACAGCGCTTCCTTGTCTTCCTGAAGATCCTTGCTGTATCCGATCGGCAGGCCCTTCATCGTCGTCAGCCACCCCGCGGTTCGGCCGATGACCCGCCCCGCTTTGCCGCGCACCAGCTCCAGCGGATCGGGGTTCTTCTTCTGCGGCATCAGGCTGCTGCCGGTGGCCGCGGTGTCGGCCAGCTCCATGAAGCCGAACTCCTCCGACGTGAACAGGATCAGATCTTCGGCAAGCCGGCTGACGTGAATCATCGCCAGCGCGCTCGTATGGAGGAACGACGCCACGAAATCACGGTCGCCGGTCGCGTCGATGCTGTTCGCCACGATTCGCGTAAAGCCCAGGCGCTCGGCCAGCCACGTCACGTCGATCGGATAACTCGTGCCGGCGATCGCGCCGGACCCGAGCGGAAGCTCGTCGATTTCCTGGAGCACGAACGCCATGCGCCGGTGGTCGCGGCGGAACGCTGAGGCGTGCGCAAGAAAGAAATGCGCAACGAGAATCGGCTGCGCGCGGCGCAGGTGCGTGTAGGACGGCATGAGCGCGTCGCCGGCACGTTCGGCCTGACCGGCGAGCACCGAAATCACCGATGCCAGCGCCCGCTGCATCTCGGGGACACGCCGCTTCAGATACAAACGTAAATCGACGGCGACCTGCTCGTTGCGCGACCGTCCGGTGTGGAGACGCCGGCCGGCTTCGCCGACGCGGTGTACCAGCTCGCGCTCGACGAATGCGTGCACGTCCTCGTCACCCTTGGCCGGCTCGGACTGGAAGAAGGCGGGGTCCGAGCCCGCGGCAAGGATCTGCTGCAGCCCGCTTGCGATGTCGGACGCATCCTTGTCGCTCAACACACCGGCGCGATGCAGCGCCTCCGCCCACGCCTGACTCCCCCGCACGTCGTCCGCGAACAGACGACGGTCGAACCTGAACGACGCGCCGAACTCGAACAGCGCGGCGTCCGGATCGCCCTCGAAACGTCCTGACCAGAGATGCGACATCGATCAGCGACCCACCGGCGCCTGGGGAGCGCCGCTCTTGCGCGCCGCCGTTTCCGTCGGCAGCCCCCATATCCTGATGAAGCCCTCGGCCGAGGAGATCGCCGCTTCCGGATCGGCCGCCAGATCCCAGTCCTGCAGCGCAAACACCGACTTGCGGCCGACCACCGCGCAGGTGCCCTTGAAGAGTTTCAGACGCACCGTGCCGGTGACGCGCTTCTGCACCGTCGCCACGAAGGAATCGATCGCTTCGCGCGTCTGCGAGAACCAGAGGCCGTTGTAGACGAGGTCTGCGTATCGGCGCGCCAGATCGTGCTTCAACCGTTCGAGCTCGCGCGCCACGACCAGCTTCTCGATTTCCTTGTGCGCGGTGTGCAGGACGACCGCGGCGGGCGCTTCGTAGATCTCGCGGGACTGCGTGCCCACCAGCCGGTTCTCGATCATGTCGATCCGGCCGACGCCGTGCGCGCCGGCAATCGTCTCGAGGCTCTCGATGATCTCGAGCAGCGACATCTCGATGCCGTTGACGCGGACCGGCAGGCCGCCGTCGAATTCGATCTCGACGTAGGCCGGCTCGTCCGAGCAGTCCTGGGCCGCCCGCGTCAAGGTGTAGATGTCTTCCGGCGGCTCGCGCCACGGATCCTCGAGCACGCCGGCGGCAATCGAGCGTCCCCAGAGGTTGGCGTCGGTGCTGTAAGGCGTCTGCGTCGCGACCGGCACGGGGATGCCGCGCGTGCGCGCGTAGTCGATCGCTTCCGCGCGCGACATGCTCCAGAGACGCGCCGGGGCGAGAACGTTCAAGGATGGCTCGAGCGCACGGACCGAGACCTCGAGCCGGACCTGGTCGTTTCCGCTGCCGGTGCACCCGTGCGCGATCGTCGAGGCGCCTTCCATCCGCGCGATCTCGACCAGGCGCCGTGCGACGAGCGGACCGCCCAGCGCGGTCGCCAGCGGGTACTGCTGCTCATAGAGCGCGCCGGCCTGGAGCGTCGGCAGGATGTATTCGCGGACGAACTCCTCGCGGGCATCGATCACGTGCGCGCGGACCGCGCCCAGCGCCAGCGCGCGCTCGCGAATGTCGGCCAGCTCCCGCCCCTGGCCGATGTCCAGCGTGACGGTGACGACTTCCGCGTCGTGATTCTCGATCAGCCACGGGATGGCAATCGACGTATGCAGCCCGCCCGAATACGCGAGGACTATTCGTTTCATCTTCTGCGGCTTCTCCACACGCACGCGCCACTAGGCGGCCGAAATGTTCTGAAGACGGCGCATCAACGCGGATGCGAGATCGGCGGATCGACAGATCACCAGGATGGTGTCGTCGCCGGCGATCGTTCCCACGATTTCCGGCAGGCCCGAGCGGTCGATCGCGATGGCGAGCGGCTGCGCCTGGCCCGGATCGGTCTTGAGGACGACGAGCTGCTCCACGGCGTCCTGGCGGCGGAGGTAGTCGCGCACGGCGCGCTCGAGCGTGGCGCGGCTCTCGGCCGCGCCGGCCCCCGCCGACCCGGCGGATCGGTACGCCCCATCCGATGCCCGCTTGACCAGACCCAGAGCCTGGATGTCGCGCGACAGCGTCGCCTGGGTGGCCTCGATTCCCTGGGTGCGCAGACGTTCCCGCAACAGCTCCTGGCTGGTAATTGGCTCTGTTTCAACGAGATCCAGGATTGCAGCCTGTCTGGACGATTTCATAATTATGCAGTCAGCATCCCAGTATACATCCAGATGAATGCATGTCAAACGCGTTACAGCTCAACGTGTTGACATGCCTTTACGTTCCGTGTATAACTACTCGTTCTGATGAATAACTATTCTCCCGTCCGTGTCGGTATCGCAGGCGCGACGGGATATGCCGGCGTAGAACTGCTGAGGCGGCTGGCTCGCCACCCAGGCGCCGACGTCCGGCTGGCGATGGGATCGAGTACATCCGAAGCTCGCCGGGTCCCCGCCCTCTCGCGCATCTGGGACGCGCCGGTGCTGCCGTTCGACCTCGATCGGCTCGCGAGCGAGAGCGACGCCGTCTTCCTTGCGGTTCCAGAAACACTCGCCGCGGACGTCGCGCCGGAGCTCGCGAAGCGGGGCGCGCGGGTCCTCGATCTTTCGGGTGCATTCCGGCTCAAGGACGAAGCCGAGCGGCGCCGATGGTATCCGCATTCGCCGGCGGTCGAAGTGGCGATCGCCTACGGACTGACCGAGCAGAACCGCGGCGCGCTCGCGAAGGCGCCGCTGATCGCGTGCGCCGGGTGCTATCCGACGGCGGCGCTGCTCGCGCTGCAGCCGCTCGCCGCCGCCGGCGCGATTCAGCCGGGCGGCATCGTCATCGACGCGAAGTCGGGCATCTCCGGCGCCGGCAAGACGCCGAGCGAGCGCACCCACTTCTCCGAGTGCCACGGCAGCATTTCCGCGTACGGAGTATTCGCGCACCGCCATGCCGCCGAAATAGAACAGGGACTCGGGATGGCGGTCACGTTCGTGCCGCACCTCGTTCCGCTCGACCGCGGCATCTTCGAGACGATTTACGCGAGGCTGTCGCCGGGGGTCGGTGAAGAGGAGGTCGGCGCGCTGCTGCGCGCGGCGTACGAGCAGTCGCCGTTCGTGCGGCTCACCGGCAGCGACCTTCCACAGATCAAGCACGTGGTGCACACGAACTTCTGCGACATCGGCTGGCGCGCCGATCGGCCGGGCGGCCAGCTCGTGCTGGTCGCGTGCATCGACAACCTGGTGAAGGGCGCGGCCGGCCAGGCGATTCAGAATTTCAACGTCGCGTTCGGGTTCGACGAGACGCTGGGGCTGCAGTGAGCGCTGACATAACGGTCGTCAAGCTTGGCGGTGAGCTGCTCGAGGATGCGGCAGCGATCCGGCGTGCCGCCGGCGCCCTCGTCAAGCTCGCGGCTCGCCGCTCGCTCGTCGTCGTTCACGGCGGCGGCCGGGCGGTCGATGCCGAGCTGCGCGCGCGAGGGCAGGCGGCGCGGTTCGTCGATGGCCTCCGCGTCACCGACGAAGCGGCGCTCGAGGCGGCGGTCTCCGTCCTCGCCGGCCGGAACAACACGGCGCTGGTGGCGGCCATCCACGCCGACGGCGGCCGCGCGGTCGGCCTGACCGGCGCCGACGCGGGAATCGGCCTGTGCGAACGCGCGCGGGACTTCACGTCGGTTGCCGGCGACAAGGTCGACCTCGGGCTGGTCGGACATCCGGTCGGACAGAACACCGTCCTGCTCGAGGATCTGCTCGCGCACGGCTACGTGCCGGTCATCGCAAGCATCGGCGTCGACGCCGGCGGCGCCCTGCTCAACGTCAACGCCGATACGCTCGCCGGCCATCTGGCTGCGGCGCTTCACGCCGGCGAGCTGATCGTCGCCGGAACTACACCGGGCGTGCTGAATGGTGAGGGCGAGCCGATCGCCGAGCTCGACGTCGACAGCGTGGACGAGATGACGGCGTCTGGCGCCGCGCATTCGGGCATGGTGGCGAAGCTCGCCGCCTGCCGGCATGCCGTCCTTGCCGGGGTCGACCGGGTCGCGATCGTGGATGGACGTGCCGCGGGCGGATTCGCCGGTGCACTCGGCACACGCGTCGTGTCGCGGCCGAACGACGTCGTTCGACGACTCGACGCGGGACTCGAATCGGGAGAGCTGAGGGTATGACGATCGCAAACAGCGTGATGGCGCTCGAGACCGATCACCTGCTGCAGGTGTACCGGCGCGGGCAGGTCGTGTTCGAGCGCGGCAAGGGATGCCGCCTGTTCGACGCGGACGGCCGCGGCTATCTCGATCTGATCTCGGGAGTCGGCGTCGCGTCGCTCGGGCACGCACATCCGCGTCTCGCCGCCGCCATTGCCGAACAGGCGTCGACGCTGCTGCACACGTCCAACCTGTTCTTCCACCCGCTTCAGGGTGAGGTGGCGGCCCGGCTCGCGGCGCTGAGCGGCCTGCCACGCGCGTTCTTCACGAACAGCGGAACGGAAGCGGTCGAAGCGTGCCTGAAATTCGCGCGCCGGGTACTGGCACACGCAGAAGGCGCCGCGCAGCGGCTTCGTCGCCTTCGAGCACGCCTTTCACGGCCGAACGATGGGATCGCTCTCGGTGACGTGGGACGAGCACTACCGCGCGCCGTTCGCGCCGCTGCTGGGGATGTCCAGTGGGTGTCCACCGACAACCCCGACGCGCTTCGCGCGGCAGTTACCGATCGGACAGCCGCGATCGTCGTCGAGCCGCTGCAGGGCGAGGGCGGGGTTCGTCCGCTGAGCGCGGCGATGGCCGCGGCGATCCGCGAGTCATGCGCACGGACCGGCGCGCTGCTGATCACCGACGAGGTGCAGAGCGGGCTCGGACGCACCGGGCGGCCGTTCTATGCCGAGGCGCTCGGCCTGACGCCCGATCTGATGGCGCTCGGCAAGGCGCTCGGCGCCGGCGTGCCAATCGGCGCCGCGATGTTCAGCGAGCGCGTCGCCTCGTCTGCCTCGTTTGGCGATCACGGCAGCACGTATGGCGGCAACCTGCTGGCGTGCCGTGCGGCGCTCGTGTTCCTGGAGGAGCTGGTGGATCGGGATCTGATCTCGAACGTCGCGAAGTCCGGACAGCAGTTCGAATCGGCGCTGCAGCGGATCGCCGCCAAATACCCGCACGTTCTTGCGGTCCGGGGCGCGGGCCTGATCTGGGGCATCGAGCTGGATCGCCCGGCAGCGCCCGTGGTGGAGGCGGCGCTCAAGCTTGGATTGCTGGTGAATCGCACGGCCGATACGGTGGTGCGCCTGCTGCCGCCGTTCATCATCAGCTCGTCGGAAATCAGCGAGGGTGTAGCCCTGCTGGAACAGGCCATCGGGTCGGTGGCGGGAGGTGCGGCTTGAACAACTCTGTGATTCTCCGGACCGCGTCCACGGCGGACGCTCCGGCATTGCATCGGTTGATTGCCGAGAACCTCGAGGCCGGGCATCTCCTGCCGCGCACGATCGAGGATCTCGAGGAGCACGCGCATCGCTTCACCGTGGCCGACGCGGACGGCCTCGTCGTCGGCTGCGCGGAACTGGCGCCGCTTGGCGAGAGCGTCGCCGAGGTCCGTTCGCTCGTCGTGCACGACGATTACCGCGGACGACGCATCGGGTCGGATCTGATTCATCATTTGTCGTCGGCCGCCAACGAGCGCGGGTTCTCGACCCTGTGCGCCTTCACCCACGAGCCCTCGCATTTCGTCCGCCTCGGCTTCTCGATCGTCCCGCACATGTGGGTCCCCGAGAAGATCGCGCACGACTGCACGTCGTGCCCGCTGTTCCGCCGCTGCGGTCAGTATGCCGTTGCGCTGACGCTGCGCGCCGGCGTCAGCGTCCGTCCGCTGCAGCCCGCCGCCGTGATCTACGCCGGCCGCGTCGCCGGACCGCGCAAGCCCAACGTCGAACGGCTGCAGATTCGCGCCGTCGACGCGACGCGCAAGCGCAAGGAGCCCGTCCCGGCGTGACCGATTTCCAGATCAGGGAGGTCGCCGGGGGCATCACCGCCCCCGCGGGCTTTCGTGCCGCCGGTGTCGCCTGCGGGATCAAGGCCTCCGGCGCGACGGACCTGGCGCTGATCGCGTGCGAAGAGCCCGGCACCGCCGCCGGCGTGTTCACGACGAACCTCGCGCAGGCCGCTCCGGTCGTCACCTCCCGCGATCATCTGAAGCGCTCGGGCGGGCGGGCGGCAGCGATCGTCGTCAACAGCGGATGCGCGAACGCGTGCACCGGCGCCGACGGCGTCGCTCACGCGCGGGCGATGGTCGACCTGACGGCGTCCGCGGTCGGCTGCCAGTCGCTGAACGTGCTGGTGGCGTCAACCGGCGTGATCGGCGTCAAGCTCGATATGTCGAAGGTGGGGCGCGGCATCGCCGATGCGAGGCGCCAGCTGTCCGCATCCGGCGGCAGCGCCGCCGCGCGGGCGATCATGACCACCGATCCGTTTCCCAAGGAATCGTCGGTGGAGATCTCCTCCCGCCACGGCACGTTTCGCGTCGGCGGAATCGCCAAGGGGTCCGGCATGATCGAGCCGCTGATGGCGACGATGCTGGGATTCGTCACGACGGATGTCGCGGTGGAACCGTCGGTGCTGCAGCGCGCGCTCAACACCGTGGTCAACGACACGTTCAACGCCATCACCGTCGACGGCGAGTGCTCGACCAACGACTGCGTGTTCACGATCGCCAGCGGCGCGAGCGGTGTACGGCTCGAAGAAGAGGATTTTCCGCTGCTCGTCTCCGCCCTTCGCGCGGCGTGCGAGCCGCTCGCGATCGGCATCGTGCGCGGCGGCGAAGGGGCGACCAAGCTGATCACCGTCCGCGTGACCGGCGCACAGTCCGACGCCGACGCCAAGCGCGCCGCCAGGGCCATCGCCAACTCGCTGCTGGTGAAGACCGCCGTGCACGGCGGCGATCCGAACTGGGGTCGCCTGATCGCCGTGGCCGGCCGGGCCGGCGTCGCGTTCTCGCTGGGCGGCGCCATCGTCAGGATCGGATCGGTCGAGCTGTTCCGCGATGGGACCCGTACGACGAACGGGCGGCGGAGGCGGCCGAGTATCTGAAGAACCGCGACATCGAGATCGAAGTGAATCTCGGCACCGGCGGCCGCGGCCGCTCGCACATGTGGACCTGCGATCTGAGCGCCGAGTACGTCCGCATCAATGCGGACTACCGGACGTAGAGAGCTGGACGCTTTGAGGAACAACATGATTCACGTTACCGACCCAACGCGATTCCTGTCGGTTCTGGACTTTGGTCCGGCGGAACTGTCGGCGTGTCTGTCGCTTGCGGCCGAGCTGAAGGCGGCGCGCGCGGTGCGCCGCGCGCACGAGCGTCCGCTCACCGGACAGCACGTCGCGCTGCTCTTCGAGAAGCCCTCGCTGCGGACGCGGTCCACCTTCCAGATCGCGGTTCGCGAGCTCGGCGGCGACGTCATCGAGCCGCCGCAGGACGTCGCGCTCGGCGGACGCGAGTCAATCGCCGACGTCGCCAGGAACCTGGAGCGGTGGGTCTCGATCGCCGTCGTCAGGACCTTCGCCCAGGCGCGGCTCGAGGAGTTCGCCAATGCGGCGCCGCGGCTGCGCGTGGTGAACGCGCTGACCGACGAGGAGCATCCGTGCCAGGCGCTGGCGGATGCGCTCACGCTCGTCGAGCGGTTCGGCGAGCTGAACGATCGCACCATCGCCTTCGTCGGCGACGGCAACAACGTCGCCAGGTCGCTGGCGCAGGCCGTCGTCATGCTCGGCGGCCACGTGCGTATTGCGTCTCCTGCGGGATACGAGCTGCCGCACGCGTCGGTGACGGAGATCCGCAGCTGCGCCGTCAACGGCGGAACGATCGAGGTCACGGATGACGCGGCGGAGGCCGCCGGCGGGGCCGATGCCGTCTACACGGACGTCTGGACCTCGATGGGCCAGGAGTCGGAAACCGCGACGCGCCACCAGCTCTTCGCGCCCTATCAGGTGAACTCGACGCTGATGTCGCTCGCGGCTCCGGGCGCGCTGTTCATGCACTGCCTGCCCGCGCATCGCGGCGACGAGGTCACCGACGAGGTGATCGATTCGCCGGCGTCGGTGGTCTTCGATCAGGCCGAGAACCGCCTGCACGCTCAGAAGGCGCTTCTGGCGATGCTCGCCGGCGGGTGTGATACCCTTCGCAGCTTCATGCGCCAGGCCGTCATTCCCCGGTACGGCCCCCCCGACGTGTTTGCGATCCGCGAAGCGTCCGATCCCGTTCCGGGCGCCGGGTGACCTGCGCGTGCGCGTCAGGGCAGCCGGCGTCAACTACGCCGACATCCTCTCCAGACTAGGGTTGTATCCCGACGCGCCGAAGCCTCCGGTCGTCGTCGGCTACGAGATCGCGGGCTACGTCGACGCGGCGGGCGCCGGGGTTGCTGGCTTCGCTCCCGGCGATCGTATTGTCGCGCTCACCAAATTCGGCGGCTACTCCGACGTCGTCGTCGTTCCGGCGGCGCATGCGTTCCGCGTGCCGGTGGATCTGAGCGACGCCGAAGCGGCGGCGATCCCGGTCAATTACCTGACCGCAGCACTGGCGCTCTATCGGATGGCCGCGCTGAGCTCGGGCGAAACGGTGCTCATTCACAACGCCGGCGGCGGCGTCGGCATCGCCGCCGCGCAGCTCGCCCGGCTGCGGCGCGCCACGGTGATCGGCACGGCGTCGGCGTTCAAGCATGCGGCGCTGCGCAGCTTCGGCATCGAGCACGTGATCGATTATCACCACGCCGACGTTCCCGAGGAGGTGCGGCGAATCACGAAAGGACGCGGCGTCGACGTCATCCTCGATCCGATCGGCGGGCGCAGCTTCATGTCGAGCTATCGCCTGCTCGCGCCGCTCGGCCGACTGATCGTCTTCGGACTGTCGTCAGCGGTCAGCGGAGAACAGCGCAACCTGTGGAGCGCGTTTCGGGCGTGGATGTCGACACCGCGATTCGACCCGATGTCGCTCATCAACCGCAATCGCGGGGTATTCGGCCTGCATCTCGGCCACCTGTGGGAAGAGCAGCGTCAGCTGGCGCCGCTCATGACGATGATTCTCAGCGAGATCGCCGCCGAGAGACTCAAACCGGTTGTCGCAAAGACGTTCCCGCTCGAACGTGTCGCCGACGCCCACCGCTTCATTCAGAAACGCCTGAACATCGGCAAAGTGGTGCTCACGACATAACTCCCAAAAAAGCCCAACTCCCAACTCCCAACGACACGGAGCTTTTGGGAGTCGGTTTTTTGGGAGTTGGTTTTTTTGAGTTGTGAGTTATCTACCTCCGCCGTCGGTGGTGATCTTCGCTCCCCCGCCGATGAAGCGCTGCAGGAACGCGTCCATCCGATCGAAGGTGTAGATCCACCGGCTGTAGAGCAGCGAGTCGTGCACGTCGTCGGGGAACACGATCAGCTCGTGGTAGACGTCGTGCGCGCGGAGGAGCTGCACGAGGCCGGTCGTCTGCGAGAACGCGACGTTGCGGTCGTCGTCTCCGTGCACGAGCAGCACCGGCGACTTCCACTTCTCGATCGCGCCGATCGCGGAGGACTGGAACGAGACATTTTCTGGATCGATCGAGTTCCCCCACAGGTGTACGCCCGCCAGGTCGACGCCGACTTTGAAGATGTCGGAATTGCGTGCGAGCGCCTGCGCGGTCAGGACGCCGCCATACGACAGGCCCCAGATTCCGATGCGTGCGGGATCGACATCCGGCCGGGTCTGCAGATACTTGCCTGCCGCGAGCACGTCGCGATACTCGGCGTTGCCTCGTCCGCCCGTATTCGGCGCGGTGCGGAACGAACGGCCGTAGCCGATGCCGCTGCGGTAGTTGACCGACATCACCACATAGCCCTTGCTCGCCAGCCACTGATTCACGCCATACGCGAGGTGGTAGAAGTGGCGGTAGTGATAGCCGAGCAGCATCTGCCGCACGGGGCCGCCGTGCACGAAGATCACCGCCGGCCGCTTGTCGCCCGGACGAAGGTTCGCGGGCACGAACACCTGGTTGTTGAACTTGACGCCATCCTCGGCGGTGAGCGTGACGTTCTCGGGGATCACGTGTTCGGCTGCGGGGAACGAAGCGGTCAACTTTGGAAAGAGCACTTTCACCGGGCCGCCGGCGGCGGCTACCACGCCGACCGATTGCGGGCGACGGGCGGCGGCAGTGAGGAGCGCGACGTGCTTTCCTGACGCGAGCGCCGCCGGATACGTCTCGATCTCCTGGCCCGTCGTGATCTGCACGGCGTCGCCGCCGCTGGTCGGCACGCGCCAGACATGGCGGCGATCGATGTCGCCGGCGTTGGTGCAGTAATAAAGTGTCTTGCCGTCGCTCGAGAGCGCGACGTTCTCGACCATGCCGTCGCCGGGGGTCAGCGTCAGCGGATCGGTGGTGCCGCCGCTCGCGCTGACCGAGTAGTACCGGATCCACTCTTCCGGCTCGGCCGAGAACATCAGGTGCGTCCCGGCCCACTCGATCCCGTTCACGCGAGAGAACGTCTGGTCGTCCGGCTTGTTGTGCCACACTTCGCGGGCTTCGCCGGTTGCGACGTCGGCGACCCAGAACGACAGCGTGTAACCGCCTTTGAACGTCGCGCGCGTCAGGCCTGGAATCCTCGACTGCGGCTCGTCCGCTTCCCCGCCGCGGCCACCGCGTCCCTGTCCGCCGCGGCCCTGTCCACCGCGCCCCTGCCCTCTGCCCGCCGCAGGTCCGGCCGGGTTACCGACACCGGCCGCGCCCGTCTGCGTCTGCTGGCCGAATGGCGTTCCTGGACGACGGATGAACGCGATCTGCTTGCCGTCGGACGACCACGTGGGGCTGGTGTCGAAGTCGACGCTTGGAGAAATGTAGGAGATCGAACGCTTCACCGTGTCGTAGACCGCGATGAAACCGTGATCGTTGCGGTTGCTCACGAACGCGAACTTCCTGCCGTCCGGCGACCACGTTGGATCGCTGTTGCTGCCCCACGCCTGGACGTAAGGCTTCTCCCCCTTGTCGACGTCGGACGTTGCGGGTGCGGCGCTGACCCGGTAGCGGATAAATCTGGCCGTCACGGGCAAAGAGGACGGCGCTGCCATCAGGCGAGAGAACCGGACTGCCGCCGACCCCGAGCTTGAACGGCGCGCCGCCGGCGGTGCGGGCGGCCCAGATAGTGCGCTCCGCGCCCCGCGGATCGCTGGTCGGATTGGCGACCCAGCCGTCGCGGTTCGGCGCGTGCCCGCGGACGAATACGACAACCGCTCCGTCGCGGGAGATCCTGAGGTCCGTCAAATCCACGCCGTCGTCCTGCAGGTTTCGCGTGACTTTGACGGGCGTGAACGCCGGCGCGACGGCGGTGTAGACATTGCGCCGTCCGCTCTGGTACGCGACCCAGGCGATGCGATCCGCGGCGTGCGCCGACACCAGTTCGAACGGATACGCGGGCGCGAGGAAATCGTCCACCGTCGGCCGTCGCTGTGCGACAACCGCGGATGAAATCACGAGCGCTGCGGCGAAGGCGGCGGTTACGGTTCTGGCATGTCGGAGCATTGCGTTCGACCTCCGTCTGGCGACGCCGGGGAGTCTACAACGTTTCTTTGCGTTTTCGGGCGGCGGTTGGTAAGGTTCCGCGCGGAGAGGCCTATGCGCATTGCTTTTCTTGTCCCCGCGGCGGTCGTTGCCATGGCCGGACTGCATGCGGCCGAGACGCAGGTTCCCACCATCGACCAGCTCATCGAGCTGAAGCGGCCGGGCTCGGTGGCCATGTCGCCGGACGGGGCGCGCATCGCGTTCACCGTCACCGAAACGAACTGGGACGACAACGCGTACGAGACGGAAGTCTTCATGATGGATGCGCGCGGAACCGAGCCGGTTCAGCTCACCCGCGCGCGCAAATCCAGCAGCTCGCCCGCCTGGTCTCCGGATGGCCGCTGGCTCGCCTTCATCTCGGACCGCTCCGACAAGCGGCAGCTCTACGTGATCAGCCCGCACGGCGGCGAAGCGGGAGCGCTCACCAACGTCGAAGATGGCGTCGGCAGCTTCGAGTGGGCGCCCGACGGCAAATCGATCGCGTTCACGATGACGGATCCCAAGACCGACAAGCTGAAGGATCGCGACAAACGATACGGCGAGTTCGAGGTGGTCGACGCCGATCACCGGATGACCCACCTGCATCTCCTCTATCTCGACGCGAACGCCGGAGCGACCGGCAAGATTCGCCGGCTGACGAGCGGCGACTTCACGATCGGCAACTTCAGATGGGCTCCGGACGGCCAGCAGATCGCCTTCGAGCACCGGAAGAATTCTGACGCGGCGAGCCTCGGATCCGCGGACATCTCGATCCTGACGCTGAGCGACGGCAGCGTCCGCCCGCTCGTCACGCAGGAAGGACCGGACACGAACCCGCAGTGGTCGCCCGATGGAAAGCAGGTCGCGTTTCAAAGCGCGATGGCGAATCCCTGGTATTTCTATTCGAACACGCGCATCGCGGTCGTGCCGGCCGCGGGTGGAACGCCTCGCTCGATCAGCGAACGATTCGACGAGCAGCCGGGTCTGGTCGGCTGGGCGCCCGCCGGGATCCTCTTTTCGGGCCTCCAGCGCACGACGTCCCGGCTCTACCGCCTCAATCCAGCAACGGGCGAGTTCGCGACACTGACGCCGGACAACACGGTCGTGCAGGCGGGCTTCAGCTTCACCCAGGATTACTCTTCGGCCGCGTTCATCGGCAGCGACGCCAAACACTTCCCCGAGGTATGGGTCGCGCCGGTGTCGACGATGCAGGGCCGCGAGCTGACGGCGTTCGGCAAGCAGATCAAGGACTGGAAGGTCGGAAACCGGGAAGTGATCTCGTGGAAGAGCAGCGACGGCGAGACGATCGAGGGCGTGCTGCACAAGCCGGCCGATTTCAAGCGCGGCACCCAGTATCCGCTGCTCGTCATCATTCACGGCGGCCCCACCGGGATCTCGCGGCCGACACGCGTGCAGCTCGGCGGCGTCTATCCAATCGAGCTCTGGCTCGCGAAAGGCGCGCTGATCCTCGAACCCAACTATCGCGGCAGCGCGGGATATGGCGGCAGGTTCCGGGCGCTGAACGTTCGCAACCTCGGCGTCGGCGACGCGTGGGACGTGCTCTCGGGCGTCGACCATCTGATCGACGAGGGCATCGTCGATCGAAACCGCATCGGCGTGATGGGGTGGAGCCAGGGCGGCTACATCTCCGCGTTTCTCGCCACGCACGAACGGCAGATCTTCAAGGCCATCTCGGTTGGCGCTGGTATCTCCGACTGGATGACGTATTACGTGAACACCGACATCCACCCGTTCACCAGGCAGTACCTCAAGGCGACGCCGTGGGACGATCCCGAGATCTACGCGCGCACGTCACCGATCACGAACATCAAGCGCGCCCGCACACCGACTTTGATTCAACACGGCGAGCTGGATCAGCGGGTGCCGATTCCGAACGCGTACGAGCTCTATCAGGGCCTGCAGGATCAGAACGTGCCCGTGAAGCTGATCGTCTACAAGGGTTTCGGTCACGGACTCAACAAGCCGAAGGCCGCGCGCGCCGCGATGGAACACAATCTCGAGTGGTTCGGCCAGTACGTTTTCGGCGAGCGCCCGCCCTCGACAAGCGCCAGCCGATGAAATAAATTTCTCTCCGCTATTCGAACAAACCTGGAGGTTTTCGTGATTCGCCGACATCTCTCGTCCCGCCTGCCCTATGTTGCGGCGCTCGGCGCAGTGCTGTTTCTCGCGCCCACGGGCGGAACCCGTGTCGCCGGCCAGGCCGGCGCGGCACAATCCAGGGTTGTCGCACTGAGGGGCGCCACGATCCTGACGGTCACGAAGGGGACGATCCCGAAAGGCACGATCGTGCTGCGCGACGGCAAGATCGCCGCGGTCGGCGCCAACGTGGACATCCCGGCCGGCGCCGAGGTGATCGACGCGTCGGGCAAGTTCATCTCGCCCGGCATCATCGACGCGCACTCCCACATCGCGAACGACGCGATCAACGAGGGCGGCACGACGGTCAGCTCGATGACGGGGATGGAGGATGTTCTCGATCCGACCGACGTCAACATCTATCGCGACCTCGCCGGCGGCCTGACGACCGCGAACGTGCTGCATGGGAGCGCGAACCCGATCGGCGGGAAGAACGCGGTGATCAAGCTGCGCTGGGGCAAGACGCACGCGGAAGAGCTGCTCTTCCAGGGTGCGATGCCCGGTATCAAGTTCGCGCTCGGCGAGAACCCGAAGGACATGACCCAGCCCGGCGGCGGCCAGACCGGCCCGCGGCGTTATCCCGCGACGCGCATGGGCGTCGAGTTCGTCATCCGCGACGCGTTCACGCGCGCGAAGGGCTACCAGAAGGCGTGGCGCGATTATGAGAAGAAGAAAGCGGCTGGTCAGGACGTCGTGCCGCCGCGCCGCGACCTGCAGCTCGAGCCGCTGGTGGAGATTCTCGAGGGCAAGCGGCTGGTTCATGCCCACTGCTACCGCGCCGACGAAATCCTGATGCTGATCCGCCTGGCGGAAGAGATGGGATTCAAGATCGCGACCTTCCAGCACGTGCTCGAGGGCTACAAGGTGGCAAAGGAAATCGCGGCGCACGGCGCCGGCGCCTCGACGTTCTCGGACTGGTGGGCATACAAGGTCGAAGCGCAGGACGCGATCCCGCACAACGCCGCGATCATGGTCCGCAAGGGCGTGCTGGTGTCGGTGAACTCGGACAGCGCCGAGCATGCGCGCCGCCTGAACACGGAAGCCGCGAAGAGCGTCAAGTGGGGCGGGCTCAGCGATGACGAGGCGCTCGCGCTCGTCACGATCAATCCGGCGAAGCAGCTGCGAATCGACGGCAAGGTCGGATCGATCGAAGTCGGCAAGGATGCCGACCTCGCGGTCTGGACGCATCACCCGCTCAGCAGCTACGCGATCGTCGACAAGACCATCATCGACGGCATCGTTTACTACGACAGGCTGACCGAGGAGCGCAAGCTCACCGAGCTGCGCAAGGAGAAGTCCGATCTCGCGGCGGCGGAGCGGGCGGCGGCGAGACCGCCGACGGCCGCGCCCGAGCAGCCGAAGGCCGAGGAATCCAGGCCGAACGGCAACGGATCGACACAGACGACCAACGGCTCAAACGGCGCGACGCAATCCGCCAGCGCCACACAATCCACCGGCACCTCGGGGTCGACTCAGGCGCGCGGCGGAGCGCCGGTGCCCGTGATTGCCATCACCAACGCCACGATTCATCCGGTCACCAGCGCATCGATCGAGCGCGGCACGATCGTCCTGCGCGGCGGCAAGATCGAGGCGATCGGCGCAAACGTCCAGGTGCCGTCCGGCGCGAAGGTGATCGACGCGAAGGGGTCGCACGTCTACCCCGGCTTCATCAATGCGCGGACGACGATCGGGTTGTCCGAACCGGGACCGCGCGGATTCGAGGACGTCGCCGAGATGCTGGACCTCAACCCGCAGCTGCGGACGCACGTCGCGTATCAGGCCGCGAGCGACGCGATTCCGGTCGCGCGCGTCAACGGCATCACGACCGTGGGGGTCGCGCCGAGTGGCGGCCTGTTCGGCGGGCAGATGGCGGTCGTCAACCTCGATGGCTGGACCTGGGAAGACGCGACGCTCAAGCCGAACATCGGCATCACGTTCAACTTCCCGGCGCTTGGCGGCGGCGGTGGGCGCGGCGGCGGCGGTGGCGGCGGACGCGGCGGCGGCCAGGGCGCCGACCGCAGCTACGAGGACGTGAAACGCGAACGCGACCGCCGGCTCGACGGCATCATCAGGTTGTTCGATCGCGCGCGGGCCTACTCCAAGGCGGGCGCCGACAAGACCGTGGACTGGACGCTCGAAGCGCTCGTGCCGGTCGTCGAACGCAAGATCCCGCTCGTCACCAGCGTCGCCCGCGCGCAGGACGTCCGCGACGCGATCGCGTTCGCCGAGCGCGCCAACGTCCGGCTCATCCTCAGCGGAGTGACGGACCCGGCCGTCGCGCCGCTGATCAAAGAGAAGAACGTACCGGTCATCCTGGGCAGCGTGCTCGGCCTTCCCGCGAGCGAGGATCTCTTCCATGCCGACATGTACCAGCTGGCCGGCCGCCTGGCGCAGGCTGGGGTGAAGCTGGCCTTCTCGACGGGCGATTACTCCAACGTCCGGCTGCTGCCGTATCACGCGGCGATGTCGGTCGCCTGGGGCATGGATCGCAACGCGGCGATCAAGGCGCTGACGATCGACGCGGCCGAGATTCTCGGCGTCGCCGATCGGCTCGGCAGCCTCGAACCGGGCAAGGACGCCAACCTTTTCATCGCCAAAGGCGATCCGCTCGAGATTCGAACCGAGGTCACCCACGTGATCATCGCGGGCCGTGACGTCGGCCTGGAGAACAAGCACCAGGCTCTTTACGAGAAGTACATCGCACGGCCATAGGCTGTTTTGGAGACACTGATGAAGTCACTGATTCGTTTCTCTCTCTGTGTCACTGCGGCAGCCGTCGCCTACGCGGGCGGAGCCTTTGCAGAAGCGCCGAACATCTATGCGATCCGCGGCGCGCGGATCGTCACGGCAGCCGGAGCGCCGATCGCGAGCGGCACCCTCGTCATCCGCAACGGCATCATCGAAGCGGTCGGCGCCGACGTTCAGCCGCCGGCGGATGCGATGGTGATCGACGGCGCCGGCATGACGGTCTACCCCGGGCTCATCGACATGGGCACGGCGGTCGGCGTCGACGTGCTGACGGCGGCGCAGCCGGCGAACTTCCGGACCACCGAGGACCAGGAGCGCTACAAGAGCAGCACCATCTTCCGCCCGGACCTCGTCGTCGCCAACCACCTGCAGCAGGATTCGACGGATCTCGCGCGGTTTGCCGGATCGGGCATCACGACAGTGCTGTCCACTCCGCCGGGATCGCTCGTGCGCGGACAGAGCGCGCTCGTCAACGTCGCCATCGCTCCGGACGAGCCGCAGATTGGCTCGGTCGCGGATTCGCGCCGCGGCCTGAATGTGGTGAAGACGCCGGTCGCGCTCCACGTCTCGCTCGGCTCGCCGGGCGGACGCGGCGGCTACCCGGTGTCGCTGCTTGGCTCGATCGCGTTCGTCCGTCAGCACTTCCTCGACGCGCAGCACCAGCTGCTCGAGCAGCAGCATTACGAGAAGTCGAAGACCGCCTCCGAGCGGCCGACCTACGACCCGGCGCTCGACGCGCTGCAGCCGGCGCTCGCGCGCCGGCTGCCGGTCGCCTTCGAGGCGGATCTGTCGCGCGAAATACTTCGCTCGCTGAACATGGCGAAGCAATTCAACCTCGATCCGGTGATCACCGGCGCCCGCGAGGCCGACCAGGTCGCCGACGCGCTGAAGGCCAGCAACGCGCGGGTGATCTACAACCTGAACTACCCGACGCGTCCGAGGACGCTCGCACCGGATGCCGACGAGCCGATCCGGTCGCTGCGTGAGCGCGCACAGGCGTCGAAGACGCCCGCGGCGCTCGAGAAGGCGGGCGTGCTGTTCGCGTTCTCGTCGGATGGCCTGCGTGAGCCGCGGGACTTCGTCCGCAACGCCGCGCGCGCGGTCAAGGACGGCCTGCCCGCCGACGCGGCGATCCGCGCACTGACGATCAACGCCGCGAAAATCGCCGGCGCCGACGCGCGCCTGGGTTCACTCGAGCGCGGCAAGATCGCCAACATCGTCGTCACCGACGGCGATCTGTTCGAGGAACGTACGCGCGTCCGCCACGTGTTCGTGGACGGACGGCTGGTTGAGGTCGAGGAAGCGCCGCCGCAGACCGGCCGCGGCGGCCGCGGACGAGGCGGCGACTGAGTACAAACAGGAGATCAGGAGTTCAAGAGACTTTGGGTCTTTTCGTAATGATCTCCTGATCTCCTGATCTCTTGTGGGTCTTTACTTCCGCGCGTCCGACGTCGTCGTGATCTTCGTCGGCGGCTTCGGCTTGGCGCGCTCCTTCAGGTGCTCCTCCATCTTGAGGCGCGGCACGCCCTTCTTCATCCAGTCCGGCGCCGGCGCCCCCTTCAGGTGGTGGTCGAAGAACTCCAGCATGCGGACGGTGTAGTCCCGCTGGTTCGACGGCTTGCGCAGGCCGTGGTTCTCCCCGACGTACTCGAGCATGATCACCGGCTTCTGCAGGCGGCGGAGCGTGTTGTAGTACTCGACGCCTTGCGTGAAGTCGACGGCGCCGTCGCGATCGTTGTGCAGGATCATCAGCGGCGTCTTGACGTTCTTCGCGAAGAACACCGGCGAGTTGCGGTAGTACGCGTCCCAGTTGTCCCAGTAGCCGCCGCGGAAGCGGCCCTGGCTGCTCTCGAAGATCGCCCCGTTGCCGCCGCCGGTGTTCTTGTAGATCAGGCTGTACATGCTGATCATGTTCGTCAGCGGCGCGCCGGCGACGGCCGCGGCGAACATGTCGGTCTGCGTCACGAGGAACGACGTCTGATAGCCGCCCCACGAGTGGCCGGTCAGGCCGACCCGCTTCGCGTCGACGATGCCGGTGGCGATCGCCGCCTTCAGCGCCGGCACCACGCACCACACCGCTGACATGCCGGGATCGTTCACCTTGTAGGTGATGTCGGGAAGCAGCACGGCGTAGCCGTTGCTCGTGTACACCGATCGATGGAACCCGTTCGCGCCGGGATTCGCGAACTGGTTCGCGCCCTGCGACATCTTCTCGTAGATGTTGACGATCGTCGGGTAGCTCTTCCCCTTCTCGTATCCGGCGGGCAGGAACAGCGCCGCCTGGAGCTTGTCACCCTTGTCGCTGGTGTAGTTGATCAGCATCGACCCTTCGGTCCATGCATAGCGGGTCACCTGCGGACGCTGATCGGTCAGCCTTACCGGGTTCTTCAACGAGCTGTCGGCAAGGTAGAAGTCGTTCGGCTCGGTTGCCGTCGATTTGGTGAACACGAGCTGGTCGGCGCCCTTCGGCTTCATCAGCGTGCCGAAGCTCGCGTCGGACCAGGTCAGCGTCTCGACGCCCGCCTTGCCGGGACCCACCCGGGCGATGCCCGCCTTCTTGGTCCACTCGCCGTATGCCTGGAAATAGAGCGGCTTCGACAGATCGATGCCCTTGCCGCGATCCTGCGGCGGCTCGAGCGCGAAGCGGCGCGTGTAGCGGATCTGATCCTTGCGGCCGTTGCCCGTCAGATTGACGGCCTGCCCGCCAGACACCGGCACCTGCCAGATGTCCCAGTTGTCGTGCAGCAGGACCGCCTTGCTGTCGCTCGCCCATCCGATCACGCCGGTCGGCGGCTTGGCGACGTTGTGATCGTCTTCGGTGTCGACGAAGGATGCCGGGACGTTCAGCGTGATGTTGCGCGGCTCGCCGCCGGCCATCGGATGCACGAAGTAATGGCCGTCCTCGTACACCAGGAACGATTCACCATCGGGGGAGATGCCGTTGAACCATCGCACCCGCTTCAGCGCGAGCCGGCGTGTGCCGGTCGCCATGTCGATGACATGGATGTCCTGGAAGCGGCGTCCGTCGAGGTTGCCGAACAGCTCGTACTCGCGCGCGTCCTGGCCAATCGCCCACCGCTCGGTCCGTCCGACCTGAACCGATCGGACGTCCTCGTCCGCGAGCCGGATGAACTTCTTTGGCTGCACGCGGTATTCAGCGAGGTAGCTGAAGGAGCGATCGGCGCCTTCCTGGACTTCCTGCTGCGACTGCAGACGCGAATCGAGCCAGTGCCACAGCACCAGGTCCACGCGCTCATCCGCATTCGGCGCATCGTTGTTGTTGTTGGTCGGAGCGGGACGGTCGTCGCCTTCGCGCTGGTCGCCGCTCTCGGTGTCGCGAGCGCCGGCGGCGGCATCGCGTGGACGCGGGATGTGGATGCCGAACAGGATCGCATCGAGTTTGTCGGTCCACTGCGGCGCGCGGTTGCCGCTGATCGTCATGCCCTCGGGGAAGCTCTTGTCGGTCGCTGGGTCGTACACCGTCTTTTGCGGCGCATTGCCCGCGACCGCCGTGAAGCCGACGACGGCGTAGCGGCGATCGCGGAGGCTGCGGTCGTCGCGTTCCCTTCAGGACCGCGAGCGCGTCGCCCTTCTCGGTCCAGGTTGGCCTCTCATAAACAGCAGTGCCGCTGTCGAGCACCGAGACCGTTCCGCGATCCATGTCGCGCAGCTGGATGCCGTTGCCCGCTTTGTCCTGAGCGTCGATCGTCCACGCGAGCAGCTTGCCGTCACGCGAGAACGCGAAATCGCCGACGTTGCCGACGCTCAACTCGTGGCCGGTGGCCAGCTCGCGCAGAATCAGATCGGTCCCGCGCGGCCGATCGCTCGGTCCGCCCGCCGCCGGAGCAGCGCCGCCGCCACCGCGTCCTCCGCCGCCCGCCGCGGGGGCCGCGCCTTCGCCGCCGCCGGGTGTCGTCTGCGCCGGATACCGGCTCAGCGCGATCCACGTGGACGAGTCGCCGGAGAACGCAAACCGCCGGATCTTCGCGGTACTCATGCTTCTCCCCCGTCGCCAGGTTCACGATCGTCACGCCGTTCTGAACCGGGCGGCGCTGACGACGCAGCCGCTGCGCCTCGGCGCGCTTCGGGTAGGTCGTGAACGCCACCCACTTCGAGTCCTCGGAGAAGTCGAGCGAGGCTCCTCCGACGCCCGCCGCCGCGGCCGGCCCGCCACCCGCTGCACCACCGCCACCGCCACCCGGCTCGCCGATCTCGAACGTCGTCTCTTTGCCCGTGCGCGTCGAGCGGACGACGACCTGCGCGTCCCCCTCGCCGGGACCGAGGCGATACGCGAACCACTGCCCGTCGTTCGAGACGGTCGTCGCGGCAATCGCCTTCCAGTCGATGATGTCCTGCAGCTCGATCGGTCGCCTGGACGCGGATTGCTGCATGCTCGCCGGGGGACCGGCGAGCGGCATCAACGCCGCCAGGGCAATTGTCAGAACCAGACGACGTGATTTCGCCAGCATCGGGAGTGCCTCCTGAATCTAGAGGGTGGGCCGGAGGGCAGATATCCTGAACTGTACGTGGCTGAAAAGCGGTGATGAACAGCGCGAAATGCATGTTCTAACGGAACGCGGATTAGCGCGGATCTTTTGCCGATCGCGCCGCCGGCCTCCGGCCGGGCGCTGGAGCCGCGCGAAGCGCGGGCGCGATCGGCCCTTGTCCGCTGATCTGATCCGTGTAGACGCGGAAATCCGCGTTTCGTTAATGATTGTAGTGATCCGCGTAAATCCGCGTCTCGTTAAGACCGTGGCAATCCGCGTAGATCCGCGTCTCCGTCCTATTTCAGGCGTCTCAGCAGCACCACCGACCAGGCCTCGATCTTGAGCACGCTCTCCGCAACGAGCTCCCGGCCGAGCCGCTCCTCCGACATCTCGTCGCCGCTCTCGAACGTGTCGAGGACCTCGGTCCAGTGTTCGCCCCACGCGCGCGCCGGCAGGTGGAAGTCGAGCGCCTCGTGGTGTGCGTTGAGCATCACGTAGAAGCTGTCGTCGACGACCTGCTCGCCGCGCTCGTCCGGCGTCTGAATCGCCCGGCCGTTGAGGAACACGCCGAGCGACGTGGCAATCCCCGCGCGCCAGTCGTCTTCCGACATCAGCGCGCCGCCGGGCGTGAACCAGCCGATGTCGCTGACATCGCCGCCGCGAATCGGCCGGCCGTGGAACCACCGGCGGCGGCAGAAGACGGGATGGCGATGCCGCAGCCGGATCAGCCGCCGCGTGTATTGCAGCAGCCCTTGGTCGGCGTGCTCCCAGTCGAACCAGGAGATCTCGTTGTCCTGACAGTAGGCGTTGTTGTTGCCCTGCTGCGTGCGTCCAATCTCGTCGCCGCCGAGCAGCATCGGAACGCCCTGCGACAGCATCAGCGTCGCCAGGAAGTTGCGCTGCTGGCGGGCCCTGAGCCTCAGGATCTCCGCGTTATCGGTCGGACCTTCCGCGCCGCAGTTCCAGGATCGATTGTGGCTCTCGCCGTCGCGGTTCTCCTCGCCGTTCGCTTCGTTGTGCTTGTCGTTGTACGACACGAGATCGCTGAGCGTGAACCCATCATGCGCGGTGATGAAGTTGATGCTCGCGTACGGCCGGCGCGCGGTCCCCTCGTAGAGGTCCGAGCTGCCCGTGAAGCGATACCCGAACTCCGCCAGCGTCTGATCGCTGCCCCGCCAGAAGTCGCGCACCGTGTCGCGGTACTTGCCGTTCCACTCCGACCACAACGGCGGAAAGTTGCCGACCTGGTATCCGCCTTCGCCGATGTCCCACGGCTCCGCGATCAGCTTCACCTGGCTGACCACGGGATCCTGCTGGATCAGATCGAAGAACGACGACAGCCGATCCACGTCGTGCAGCTCGCGCGCAAGCGTGGCGGCGAGATCGAACCGGAACCCGTCGACGTGCATCTCGAGCACCCAGTAGCGCAGGCTGTCCATGATCAGCTGCAGCACGTGCGGGTGGCGCATGTTCAGCGTGTTGCCGGTTCCCGTGTAGTCGATGTAGTAGCGCCGCCGGTCGGTGGTCAGACGGTAGTACGCGCGGTTGTCGATGCCCTTGTAGGACAGGATCGGACCGAGATGATTTCCTTCGGCGGTGTGGTTGTAGACGACGTCGAGGATCACTTCGATCCCCGCCTGGTGCATCGTCTTCACCAGGTGCTTGAATTCCTGCACCTGGTTGCCGCGGCTCCTGCGCGCGTACTCGTGGTGCGGCGCGAGGTACGCGATCGAGTTGTAGCCCCAGTAGTTGCGCAGGCCGCGCTCCTGGAGCGTCGCGTCCTGCACGAACTGATGCACCGGCAGCAGCTCGATCGCGGTGATGCCGAGGCGCTGAAGGTAGCGGACCGCGGTGGGGTGCGCGAGCCCGGCATACGTGCCGCGAAGCTCCTCAGGAATCCCGGGATGCCGTTCGGTGAAACCCTTGACGTGCGTCTCGTAAACGACCGTGCGGTGCCATGGCGTATTCGGGCGTGCGTCCGAGTTCCAGTCGAAGAACGGGTCGATGACCACGCACTTGGGGATGTAGGGACCGCTGTCGAGATCGTTTCTCGAGCTCTCCGGCTCGCCGAAGTGGTAGGGGAAGAGCGCCTCGTTCAACTGCCACGGCCCCTCGACCGCCTTGGCGTAAGGATCGATCAGGACCTTGTTCGGATTGCACCAGAGCCCCTGCTCCGGATCCCACGGCCCGTGAATGCGGTAGCCGTAAGCCTGACCCGGCCGCACATCGGGGAGGTAGCCATGCCAGCAGAGCGCGGTGGTCTCCGGCAAATCTACGCGCGTCTCCTTGCCGTCGGCGTCGAACAGACACAGTTCGACCCGTTCCGCCACTTCCGAGAAAAGGGAGAAGTTCGTGCCGAATCCATCGAACGTCGCACCAAGTGGAAACGGGCGACCAGGCCAGATCTGCATGCATGCTCCGACTGGAAAGCGTACGCGGACGGCGTCCTACCTCGAGACTTTGGGCCACCACTACAATTCCTGTGCCGCGAGGAGGTAAGCTGACGGCATGCATCGAAGAATCCTCGCGATTGTCCTCGCCGTCTCCATTCTGCCGCAGACCTTCGCCGCGCAGCAGGATGCAGGCGTCCCGGCGAAGGACGGCGCAGTCGTCTGCGTCTCGGCGCCGGCCTGCGACGCGGGGGCGGCGATCCTCGCCAAAGGCGGCAATGCCGTCGACGCGGCCGTCGCAACCGCATTCGCGCTTGCCGTCACGCATCCCGCGGCGGGGAACATCGGCGGAGGCGGTTTCATGATCGTGAGGACGCCGTCCGGCGCCGTGACGACATTCGACTATCGCGAGAAGGCGCCGCTGAAATCCACTCGGACGATGTATCTGGGAGAGGATGGAAAGATCAATCGCAGCCTGACTGCCGCGGGCTACCTCGCGCCTGGCGTGCCCGGGACCGTCCGTGGACTGGAGCTCGCCCACAAGAAGTTCGGCAAGCTGCCCTGGAAGGACGTGGTGACGCCGTCACTGATGCTCGCGGAAGGCGGCTTCGTGATCTCGGCGGCGCTCGCGCGTGAACTCAATCGCGAGCTGCAGAGGATGACCGCGTTCCCGGCATCCATCGCCGCTTATGGCAAGGCCGGCGGCGGAGAGTGGAAGGAGGGCGACACGCTCGTGCTCGCCGATCTGGGCAAGACACTCCGCGCGATCGCGGACGGCGGCGCCGATGCCTTCTACAAGGGGCCGATCGCCGATCTGATCGCGGCGGACATGAAGGCGAATGGCGGACTGATCTCGAAAGAGGATCTCGCGGCGTATCGGGCGAAGGAACGCGCGCCGGTCAAGGGCACCTATCGCGGCTACGAGATCGTGTCGATGCCGCCGCCCAGCTCCGGCGGCATTGCGCTCGTGCAGATGCTCAATATCCTCGAGCAGTTCGATCTGAAGTCGAAGGGGCAGTCGTCCGCCGAAGCGATCCACCTCCAGGTCGAGGCGATGCGGCGCGCCTACCTCGATCGCGCCCGCCACCTCGGCGATCCTGATTTCGTCGACGTGCCGGTTGCGCGCCTGACGTCGAAGGTTTACGCGAAGACGCTCGCCGCCGGCATCGATCAGCAGAAGGCGTCCCGCAGCGCCGATCTCGGCCGCGATATCGTCGCCACGACGCAGCCTGCCGAACCGGACGAAACCACGCACTTCTCGGTGATCGATCGAAACGGAATGGCGGTGACGAGCACCTACACGCTCGAAGGCGGATATGGCTCGCACGTCGTCGTCAAGGGCGCCGGGTTCATCCTGAACAACGAGATGGGGGACTTCAACAAGAAGCCTGGCGAAACGAACGTCACCGGCGACATCGGCACGGCCGCCAACCTGATCGATCCCGGCAAGCGCATGCTCAGCTCGATGACGCCGACGATGGTGCTGAAGGATGGAAAACTCGTTCTGCTCACTGGCTCTCCTGGAGGCCGCACGATCATCAACACCGTACTGTGCGTGGTGCTCGGCGTCACCGACTTCGGACTGAACGGGAGGCAGGCGGTCGACGCCGCCCGACTGCATCATCAATGGCTGCCCGACACCGTTCGTCTCGAACAGAACGGCGCGTCGGCTGAAGTGCTGGCGGCGCTGAAGAGCATGGGCCACGACGCCTCGGCTCAGGGCCGGCAGGGAGACGCGCACAGCATCTGGATAGCGCCCGACGGCACGCCTTACGGCGTCAACGACAAGCGCACGCCCGACTCGAAGGCCTCCGTGCCTGGCGGTTTGACACCAACCGGTTCCGGACGATAGGCTTTCCGTTGCAGATGTTCGGTACGCAGCACCACCACCGGCACCATCACGCTTCCCGCTCCGGCGGGCCGGTCGAGTTCTGCATGCGCTGAAGAGACAATTCAAGAGCTGAAACAGACCTCGAGGGCCTTGCCGGGCATACGGCAAGGCCCTTTTTGTTTTTCGAGGCGGCAGATGGATTTTTCAAAACTCAACGGACTGGTGCCCGCGGTGGTCCAGGATGACCGCACCGGCGAAGTGTTGATGGTGGGGTTCATGAACCAGGAGTCGCTGGACCGCACCGTGGCGACCGGCTACACCACGTTCTACAGCAGGACGCGCGGCGCCTTGTGGACCAAGGGAGAAACATCCGGCAACCGGCTGCGCGTGGTCCGGCTGCTCGTCGATTGCGACGAGGACACGGTGCTCGTCAAGGCGATCCGCGAGGGCGACGGGACCGTGTGCCACACCGGACAGCCGACGTGCTTCTTCAAGGAATTCGTCGCCGACACCCAGAAATAGAGAGCAGACATGGCCGAAAAGATCAGGCTGGGGATTCCGAAGGGGTCGCTGCAGGACGCAACGATTCAACTGTTCGCGCGGGCGGGGTTCAGCATCTACGCCAACACGCGATCGTACTTTCCGGCGATCGACGACCCGGAGATCGAGTGCATGCTGATCCGCGCGCAGGAGATGGCGCGGTATGTCGCCGACGGCGTGCTGGATGCCGGCCTGACTGGCCAGGACTGGATCGCGGAACATGCGGCCGGCGCGGCCAACGGCAACTCGATCGTGCCGCTGGCGGACCTGGTCTACGCGAAGCAGAGCTTCGGAAAGGTTCGATGGGTTCTCGCCGTGCCGGAGGAATCGCGATTCCGAGTGCCGCGCGATCTGCAGGGCGCGACGATCGCGACGGAGCTGGTCAGGGCGACGCAGGCATATTTCACGCGGCTCGGGATCGACGTCACCGTCGAGTTCTCCTGGGGCGCCACGGAAGTCAAACCGCCAGTCCTCGCCGACGCCATCGTCGAAGTCACCGAAACGGGATCGTCGCTGCGTGCCAACCGGCTCCGGGTGATCGACACGGTGCTGGAATCCAACACGCAGCTCATCGCCAACGCGAAGGCGCTGGACGACTCGTGGAAGCGCACGAAGCTCGAGAACATCGCGCTGCTGCTGAAGGCGGCGATCGAAGCGCAGGGACGCGTCGGCATCATGCTCAACGTGCGGCGGGCGGACCTCGATGGCGTGCTCGGCCTTCTTCCCGCGCTCCAGCGGCCGACGATTTCTCCGCTCAGCGACGCCGAATGGGTAGCGGTCAACACGATCATCGAAGAGAAAACCGTCCGCGACCTCATCCCGCGACTGAAAAGCGCACGGGCGCAGGGCATCGTCGAGTATCCGCTCAACAAGATCGTGCTCTAGATGCGAATCATCTCCTCGTCCAACACGCGTGCCGTGGCAGCGCTGCTCGACCGACGGCCGCGCCGGGATCCGGCGCTCCTGCGGCGCGTCGCGCGGATCGTCGATCGCGTGCGGCGTGGCGGCGATCGCGAGCTGCTCTCGTATGCACGGCGTCTGGACGGACTGCGTCAACCCCTTGAAGTGACGCGAGAGGAGATCGAAACTGGCGCCTCGCAGGTGCCGGCAAACGTCCGGCGCGCGATTCGTGCCGCGGCGAGGAACATCCGGACCGTCGCCCGGCGGCAGGTGCCAGCCGCGTGGTCGGTGTCGCCGGTCGACGGCGTCTCCATCGCGCAGAGAGTCGTCCCGCTCGACATCGTTGGTTGCTACGTGCCAGGCGGGCGGTATCCGCTGCCCTCTTCCCTGCTGATGACGGCGCTGCCTGCAAGCGTCGCCGGGGTCAAGACGATCGTGGCGGTCTGTCCGCGTCCTGCGCCGGTGGTCCTGGCTGCCGCGCTCGAGGCGGGCGTGACGAGACTGTTCCGAATCGGCGGGGCGCAGGCGATCGCGGCGCTGGCGTACGGCACTCGCACGATCCCGCGGGTCGACAAGATCGTCGGCCCCGGCAACGCCTGGGTGGCCGGCGCGAAGGCGCTGGTCGCGGCCGATTGCGCGATCGACTTCTTCGCCGGCCCCAGTGAGATCGCCATCGTCTCGACCGGTGGGCGGGCGTCATGGATTGCCGCCGATCTGCTGGCGCAGGCGGAACACGATCCGGACGCGCGCGCGATCCTCATCACGCCGTCCAGAAGGCTGGCCACCGCGGTGGCGCGCGAGCTGCGGCGTCAGATGCCGGCACTAGGTCCTGCGCGGCAGGCACTGGCGCGGAATGGCGGGATCGTCGTCACGAAATCCCTCGACGAGGCGGTCGGTTTGATCGAGCGGCTGGCCCCCGAGCATGCGGTCTGTGATAGCAGCGCGGTCGCCTCGCGTCTGACGCGCGCGGGCACAGTCTTCGTCGGCAGCAACAGCGCCCAGGCGTGCGGCGACTACGCGACCGGATCGAATCACGTCCTTCCCACCATGGGCGCCGCGGCGTCACGCGGGGGCTTGAGCGCGGCCGACTTCGTTCGCATCTCGACGGTTCAGACGATCACCGCCGGCGGGCTGCGGGCGATCGCGCCGGCTGCTATCACGCTCGCCGAGGCCGAAGGCCTCACGGCCCACGCCGCGTCGATCGCGATCCGCGTCGCGCGCGGGCCAAACAGACGGAACTGAAGGATCTCATGGCACACGAATACGAACGCGTGTTGACCCCTTCGTCAGGGTTGCGGCTGCACCTCAACGAGAACACCGCCGGCTGCTCCCCACGCGTGCTCGACGCGTTGCGAACGCTGACCCGCGAGAACGCCGCGTTCTACCCCGACTACGAGGAGACGATCGCGGCCTGCGCGCGACACCTGAAGGTCGAACCGGACCGCCTGCAGCTGACGAACGGGCTCGATGAGGGCATCCTCGCGTGCTCGGTCGCCGCGATGCGCGGGGCCCCGGGCGCCGCGGAAGCGTTGGTCGTCGTCCCCGCGTTCGATATGTATGCCGCCTGCGCCGACGCCGCCGGCGCGCGCGTCGTCGAGCTCCGTCATGGCGACGACTGGCAGTTCCCGCTCGAGGGCGCCTTGCGCGCCGTCGGACCACAAACACGCCTCGTGTTCGTGACGACGCCGAACAATCCGACGGGACGAACGATACCGCGTGAGGCGATCCTGACGCTCGCGCGTGCCGCCGCCAGCGCGCTGGTGTTCGTGGACGAGGCCTACATCGACTTTGGCGGCGAGAGCATCCTCGACCTCGGCGAGAGCGCCGTTCCGCCCAATATCATCGTTGGACGCACCTTCGCCAAGGCGTACGGCCTCGCCGCGGTGCGCGCAGGCGTGCTGATCGGCAACCCGCAAACCCTCACGCAGGTCAGGCGGACGGTCCCGCCGTTCAGCGTCAACATCTTCGCTACCGTTGCGCTCAAAGCGGCGCTCGACGATAACGGCTACTACACGTGGTATCTCGATCAGGTGCGGACCTCGAAGGATCTGCTCTACGCCGCACTCGATCGATTGAATGTGCGCTACTGGAGGAGCGACGCGAATTTCGTGTTCGCGGACTTCGGAAATGACGCACGGCGTGTGGTCGAGGGCCTCTCGGCCCGCCAGATTCACGTGCGCGACAAGTCGAGAGATCCGTCCTGTCCGGGGTGTCTCCGCATCACCAGCGGCGTCGTCGAGCACACACAGGCCTGCATCAAGGCGCTGGAGGAGGTTCTGTGCGGCGCAGCCTGATAGACCGGCAGACTCGTGAAACGTCGATTCGGGTGCGGCTCGCCATCGACGGACGAGGGCGTTACAACGTCGAGACCGGAATTCGCTTTCTCGATCACATGCTCGAGCTGGTGGCGCGGCACGGCGGGTTCGATCTCGAGATCGCCGCCAGCGGCGACCTCGACGTCGATCAGCATCACACCGTCGAGGATCTCGGCATCGCGCTCGGTGAGGCCGTTTCGAAGGCGCTGGGTACGCGCCGGGGGATCAATCGCGCGGGCTACTTCGTGATGCCGATGGACGAAACGCTTGGCGTCGCCGCCATCGATCTTGGCGGACGCGCGCACACGGTCGTCGATCTGCGCTTGAAGGTCCGTTACGTCGGCGATCTGCAGACCGAGTTGATCACTGACTTTTTCGAGGGCTTCGCCCAGGGCGCCAGGGCAAACGTGCACCTCAAGGTCCTCTACGGACGCTCGAGCCATCACCAGGTCGAGGCGATGTTCAAGGCGTTCGCGCGGGCACTGCGCTTCGCGTGCTCGAAGGACCGGCGCCTCGCCCGCACGCTGCCGAGCACGAAGGGACTGCTGTGATTGCGCTGATCGACTATGGCGCAGGGAACCTGACGTCGGTGCGCAAGGGCTTTGCGGCCGCTGGCGCCGACATCGTGTCGCCCGCCGATCCCGATGCCCTCGCTGACGCATCGGGCATTGTCGTGCCCGGCGTCGGTCACTTCTCCGCGACGGCCTCGCTCGAGGGCGAGTGGCGTGATGCCATCGCCCGGCTCGTGCAGCGCGGCACCCCGTTGCTGGGCATCTGCCTCGGCCTTCAGTGGCTGTTCGAGGGCAGCGACGAGGCGCCGGCCCAGCCCGGCCTCGGTGTTCTGCTCGGACGGTGCGTGCGGCTGCCGCCGGGCCGCAAGATCCCGCACGTCGGCTGGAACGTCCTGGCCATCCGCGCATCGCGTCTGCTCGCGGGCATCCCCGACGGCACCTACGCGTACTTCACCCATTCGTATGCGGCGCCGGTATCGGATGCGTCAACGGCAATCACCGAGTACGGATCGCCATTCGCCTCGGCCGTCGAACGGGACAACGTCTTCGGCGTCCAGTTCCATCCGGAGAAGTCCGGCCCGGCCGGCGTCCAGATCCTGAAGAACTTCGTGGCGATAACCCGCAAAGCCTGATGCTCGCCAAGCGAATCATCGCGTGCCTCGACGTCCGCGACGGCTGCGTCGTGAAGGGCGTGAACTTCGAAGGCCTGCGCCAGGCTGGCGACCCCGCGGCGCTGGCGTCGCGGTACAACGAAGAAGGCATCGACGAGCTCGTCATTCTCGACGTCACCGCCACGATCGAAGGACGTCAGGCGCTCGCCTCGACGATTCGCGCGGTGTCGTCACGGCTGTTCATTCCGCTGTCGGTCGGCGGCGGAATCCGCACGGAAGCCGATGCCGCGGCGGCCGTCGAGGCTGGCGCGGACAAGATCAGCCTGAACAGTGCGCCGCTCGAGGATCCATCGCTGATAGAACGGCTTGCCGCGCGCTACGGAAGCCAGGCAGTCGTCATCGCCATCGACGCGAAGCGTTCGCCGAACTGGTTTCGACGTGTTCGCACGCAGCGGACGCGCGGCTACGGGACGGAACGCGGTCGACTGGGCGCGGGAAGCCGAGTCGCGCGGCGCCGGAGAGATCCTGCTGACGTCGATCGATCGCGACGGAACACGCGCTGGTTTCGACTGCGAGCTGACCGCCGCCGTCTCGCGCGCGGTCAACATCCCCGTGATCGCGTCAGGCGGGGCCGGCGAATTCGAGCACTTCTATGATGTGTTCACGTCGGGCGCCGCGGATGCCGCGCTGGCCGCCTCCATCTTTCACTATGCGGAGCATGCGGTGAGCGACCTGAAGACATATCTTCACGATCGCGGAATCCCCATGCGCATCGCCACATGCTGATTCCATCAATCGACCTCCAGGGCGGCCGCATCGTGCAGCTCGTTCAGGGCGAGCGGCTCGCCGTCGCTTCAAACGACATCGACGAGTGGGTCGATCGGTTCAAGGACTTCGCACGCGTGCAGCTCATCGACCTCGACGCGGCCAAGGGGAGTGGCAACAACGACGCGCTCGTGACGTCGATCTGCAGCCGCCTGCCATGTCAGGTCGGCGGCGGCATCCGGACCATCGAGCGCGCGCAGACGCTGCTCGGCCAGGGCGCGCGTCGCGTGATTCTCGGCTCCGCGCTCTTCACAGGCGACGACGTCGACGTCCCGTTTGCGCGGTCGCTATCCGAGGCGGTCGGCGCGGAACGCCTGATCGCGGCCGTCGACAGCAGGCAAGGCAAAGTCGTCATCCACGGCTGGCGGACGATGCTGCCGCTGACGGCTGTGGAGGCGATTGGCAAGCTCGACCCGTTCGTCGGCGAGTTCCTCTACACACATGTCGATCTCGAAGGGTTGATGCAGGGCACGGACATCGCGGCGATCAGCGCCATCAGGCACGCGACGTCGCGCCGCGTGACTGCTGCCGGCGGCATCACTACGGCTGAGGAAATCGCCCATCTCGAATCGATCGGCGTCGACGCCGTCGTCGGCATGGCGCTTTATACAGGCCGGTTGAAACTGCCGTAAGAAGGAAAGTGCGATACGCTCTGCGACCATGCGCCAGCACGCACTCGTCGCGGCCATCCTCCTGAGCGCCGCCTTCACCGGCTGCTCGCGGCAGACCGCGGGTTTTTCCGAACAGAACGCCAGGGCGCACGTCGCGATGCTGGCCGGCACCATCGGCAGCCGTCCAGTCGGGTCGCCCGAGAACGCGAGAGCCCGTGCCTACATCGTGGATCAGCTCCGCGCATTCGGCTTCGAGGTTCGCGTCCAGGAGACGGACGCGCGCACCGCCGCGGCTGGCCTGACCGCGCGGGTGTCGAACATCATTGGCGTCCGCGCCGGAGCACGCAGCGAGGCGGTCGGCCTCGTCTCGCACTACGACTCCGTCCCGGATGCGCCCGGCGCGGGCGACGACGGGTTCGGCGTGGCCGTCTCGCTGGAGGCGGCGCGAATCCTTGCCGCCAGGGCCAATCCGAACTGGAGCCTGATGGTGCTCGTGACCGACGGCGAAGAGGCCGGCCTGATGGGCGCGGCGGCGCTGATGGACGATCGCGAAGTCTCCGAGCGGCTCGAGACTTACCTGAATCTGGAAGCCGTCGGCTCGAGCGGGACCGCCACGCTCTTCGAAACAGGTCCGGGAAACGGGTGGCTGGTCGATCGATGGAGCCGGTACAGCCCCTACCCGCGGGGCGATTCGTTCGGCATCGAGATCTACAAACGCCTGCCGAACGACACGGACTTTTCCATTCTGAAGCGCTATGAAGTCCCCGGCCTCAACTTCGCGGTGACCGGCGACAGCTACGCGTATCACACCGCGCGCGATACACCGGAACGGCTGTCGAGCCAGAGCCTTCGCGAGAGCGGCGAAAACGTCGTCGCCACCGTCAGCGCGCTCGACAGCGTGGACATCACGCAGCGATCGGGCGTGGACAACACCTACTTCGACATCGCGCGGAGGTCCGCGATCAGCTATACGCCGCTCGGCGACTGGCTGATCGCCATTGCCGCGCTCGCCCTTGGCGTCATCGCGTGGGTGCGGGTGTCGAGCGCGGCGGTCGCGATTGGCGGGGTCGGCCGGTGGCTGCTGACGCTCGTCTGGTCGGCGATCGGGTCGGCGCTCGCATTCGCCGCGATGGTTGGCGCCACGTGGGCACTCCGCGCGGCGCGCGAGGTGTATCACCCGTGGTATGCCAGGCCTGGCCGGCTGTTTCTCTTCATCGCCATCGCCGGCCTGACGGTCGGCTGGGCCGTGGTGCGCTTCGGACAGTTCCTGCCGGGCCGCGCCCACGGATTGCGTCATCCAGTAGTGACGTGGAGCGCCGCGCTCCCGCTGTGGATCGTGCTCGCCGCCGGCGCACTGTGGTACACGCCGGGTGCGGCTTATCTCTGGACGATACCTCTGATGATCGCCGGCGTTCTCCTCACCGTCGCGCCGTCGAGAAGCGAGCCGGCCGTGCGGATTGCATCCGTTCTGATCCTGATCCCGACCGCGGTCATGTGGCTGCTGGACAGCATCGACTTGATGCGATTCGTCGTCGCCGTCTTCGGCCGCCTGCCGGTCATCACGCCGGTGTTCGTGTATGCCGCGATCATGGCGATCGCGGGCATCATGCTGCTGCCACCCTTCATCGCCGCGGCGGCGGCAACCCGGCCTCTATTGCGGCCGTCGCTCATGACTGCTGTTCTGCTGCTGGCTGTTTCGGCAGCTGGTGCCTGGGCGTACGCGGCGCCCGCATACACATACGAGCAGCCGCTGCGCCGCTATGTCAGGGCGATTGAGAGCGCGTCCGGAGACGCCGCAACGTGGGAGGTCGCCTCAGTCGAACCCGGACTCGACCTGGCCGACGGCGCCCCGACGGGATGGACACCGGCCAGCGGTCCGGCCGAAGGCGTTGCGTGGGGCACACTGCCCCATCCGTTCGTCTTTCGCAAAACCAGCGGTCCCTCGCTCGGGCCGGCGCCGATCGCCATCACGGCGTACGCGGCGAAGCCGCTCGAGGGCGGCCTCGAGATGCAGCTGACGGTCGTCCCGCAGGCGCCGGGACTCGATGTGACGTTCCTGCTGCCCGCGGGGCTCAAGCCAGCACGTTCCAATCTCCCCGGCCTGCAACGGCGCGGGCGCTGGGCCGCAACCTACATCGCGGTGCCGGAGGAGGGAGTCACGCTCCGTGCAAGCTTCGCGAACGTGGCCGCCGAGGCGCTGCAGCGAACCGAGGTCGTCGTCACCTCCAAGCGTTTCCCGCAGGGCACCGGCTGGCAGAGCCTGCCGCCATGGCTGCCGCAGGAGCGCATGGTCTGGGCCGCCCGCGCGTCGTGGATCCTCAGGCTGCCCGGCTGGGCCGGGATTGCGCCCGTCCCCGTGTTACGCTAAACTACGTAACGGCTACGTCGATTGCCGTAATGAACAACCCCTTCGTCTACGGCGAGGTCGTGCCGGCCTCGGCCTTCGTCGATCGCGAGACCGAGCTCGACCGTCTCGCCAGCGATCTCCGCGACGGGCAGAAAGTCTTCCTGATCTCGCCGCGGCGATATGGCAAGTCGTCGCTGGTTCGCCAGGCGCTCCGCTCGGCCGCCCGCGGCGGCGCGCTGACGGTCGAGGTCACGGTCAGCAGCTACAGCTCCTACGTCGCGTTCCTTGAAGGCTACGCCCGGGCGCTCGTCTCCAGCGAGTCGCGCCTCGATCGCGCGAGGAGCTGGCTGCGCGAGCTGTTCAGCGAGACGCGACCCGAAGTGCGGCTCGAGCCGGACGCCGCCGGCCAGAGCCAGCTCGCGGTGTCCTTCCCCTCGGTCAGGAGCGATCGCGACGTCTCGCGGCTCGCCCAGGAAGTGTTCGCGCTGCCGGGCCGCATCACCGAGAGCCGCCGCCGCCGAATGGCGATCGCGCTCGACGAGTTCCAGGCGATCGGCGGATTCAACGGCGGCAGCGTCGAGCACGCGCTTCGCGCGGCGGTCCAGCATCAGCGGGACGCCGGCTACGTGTTCTCCGGCTCGGAGCCGGCGCTGATGGAACGCATGCTCGGCCGAAGCCGGCCGTTCTACAAGGCCGGTCCGGTGATGCGGCTCCAGAAGATCCCGGCGGATCGATTCGCGCAATTCATCGAAGCCAGGTTCAAGGCAACCGGCATGAAGGCCGCCGCCGGCGTCGCATCCGCGATCGTCGAGCTGGCCGGCAACCTGCCGTACGACGTGCAGCGTCTCGCGCACGAGGTCTGGGACGATGTGAAGGCGGGCGGCGGGCGCAGCGTGGACCTCGATACGCTGCACGCGACGCTGAAGCGCCTGCTCGGCGAGCACGACACGCTGTTCGAAGGAACCTGGCAGCGGCTGACGCTCGCGCAGCGAGGCGCGCTCCGCGCCGCCGTCCTCCAGGACGGCCGCGAACTGCTGTCCGCCGACGTCAGGGCGCGCTACCGCCTCAGCGGAACGTCAACCGTGCAGGCGTCGCTCAGCGCGCTCGTGCGCGAGGATGTCCTGGCGCGCGAGGGGTCACGATACGTGGTCGTGGACTCGCTCTTCCGGGAGTGGGTTGCGCGGAGGACGTTCTGAACTACAAACCCGCGCGTAAGCGCGGCCGCCGGAGCGGCGCGGGGCTGTGGGGCCCCGCGAGCGACGGCGCTGGGGGGGCCGGCGGGGCGAAGCCCCCCGGTTAAACATGACATTGCTGAACAAGCTCGGTCTCGGCCGCCGCGACCTGCGCGCCTGGGCCATGTACGACTGGGCCAACTCCGCCTACCAGACGACGATCATCGCGGCGATCTTTCCCGTCTATTTCTACAACGTCATCGCCTCGGAGCTGCCGCCGGCCGACGCCACCAGCCGGTTCGCGTGGGCGACGACGATCGCGGTCGTGATTGTCGCGGTCGTCGCGCCGCTGCTTGGCGCCATCGCCGACTACGCCGCGGTCAAGAAGAAGATGCTCGCCGCGTTCATGCTGATGGGCGTCGCCTCCACGCTGGCGATGTATTGGCTGACCAAGGGCGACGCGATGCTCGCGCTGACGCTGTTCGTGATCGGCAACATCGGCGTCGCGGGCAGCATCGTCTTCTACGAGTCGCTGCTCCCCCATCTGGTCAGCGAAGACGAGCTCGACCGCGTGTCGTCGGCGGGCTATGCCATCGGCTATCTCGGCGGCGGCGTGCTGCTGGCCGTCAACGTGGTGATGATGCAGAAGCCCGAACTGTTCGGCCTGCCGGATCGCCTCACCGCCGTCCGCGTTTCGCTGGCAAGCGTCGGCATCTGGTGGCTGGTGTTCTCGCTGCCGCTTTTTCGCCAGGTGCCGGAGCCGCCGCGCGCGATCGAGAAGGACGAAAAGGAAACCGGCAACGTCTTCGTCATCGGCGTCCGCCGGCTCGTCGAGACGTTCCAGGAGCTTCGCCGCTACAAGCAGGCGTTCCTGATGCTCGTCGCGTTCCTGATCTACAACGACGGCATCCAGACGATGATCAGGATGGCGGCGATCTATGGCAGCAGCATCGGCATCGACGAGAGCGCCCTGATCGTCGCGCTGCTCCTCACCCAGTTCATCGGCGTCCCGTTCGCGTTCCTGTTCGGGCATATTGCCGGAAAGATTGGCGCGAAGGCGGCAGTGTTCGTCGGGCTCACCGTCTATGCGTTCATCAGCGTCGTCGGCTACTTCATGTCGACCGCCACCCACTTCTTCATCCTGGCAATACTGGTCGGGATGGTGCAGGGAGGCACACAGGCGCTGAGCCGTTCGATGTTCGCCAGCATGATTCCCAAGCACAAGTCGTCGGAGTTCTTTGCGTTCTTCGGGGTATTCGAGCGATATGCCGGCATCCTCGGTCCGCTGATCTTCGCGGCGATGGTGCAGGCGACCGGCTCGAGCAGGAACGCGATCCTGGCGGTGCTCGGCTTCTTCGTCGTCGGCGGGGCGATTCTCGTGTTCGTAAACGTCGACGAAGGACGGCGTGCCGCGCGGGCGGCCGAGGCGAATATCACCCGCGTCTGAGCCATCGATGAGCCTCCGCGCCAACTCGATCGTCCGCTGGATGGCAGGGGCGGCGTGTTCCGTTTTCTACCGCATCGACCGCATCGGCCGCGCGCCCGAGAATGGCGCCGTCATCATCCTGCCCAACCACCCGAACGCGCTGCTCGATCCGGCGCTGATCTGGGCGACGGCGGGACGCGACGTGCGTTTTCTCGCCAAGTCGACGCTGTTTCAGACGCCGCTGCGGCCGATTCTCGCAGGCGCCGGCGCAATTCCCGTTTATCGCCAGATCGATCGCGGAGCGGACACGTCGAAAAACGCGGAGATGTTCGCAGCGGTGGCGGCGGCGCTTGCAGACGGCGATGCGATTTGCCTGTTTCCGGAAGGGATCAGCCACTCGTCCGGCCGGCTCGAGCCGCTGCGAACCGGCGCGGCGCGAATGGCGCTCGCGGCCGAACGCGGCGGCGCCTCGGTCGCGCTGGTGCCTGCCGGCTTGAACTTCGATCGGAAAACTGCGTTCCGGTCGCGCGTAACCGTGGTGTACGGCCAGCCGTTCTCGGCGGCGGACTTGCTGCCCGCGTCGGATCAGGAGCTCACAGCGGCGGTGCGGACCCTGACAGACAGGATTGCAGGGCACATGCGCGGGCTCCTCGTCGAGGCTGACCCTGAGGCTGACGCGGCGCTGGTCGATCGTATCGATCGTCTCTACGCCACGGCCCGCGGCCGGCCTCGTGACGCGGAGGAGCGGCTGGCACGCCGCAGGACGATCGCCGCCGGCCTCGACCGGTTGCGTGCCGAAGCGCCCGAACGCTCCGACGAGTTGCTGCTGCGGATCAGGCGGTACGGCCAGCGCCTGCAGCGATTCGGCATTCGCGATCGTCATCTCGACTGGCAGATCAGCACCGCCGATGCGGTCACGTTCGCCGTGCGCGAGCTGCTGTTTGCCGTCGTGCTGTTGCCTCTGAGCGTGCTGGGGCTCGCGGTATTCTTCGTGCCGTACGAGTTCACGGGCGTCGCGGCCAGGATGTCCACCAAGGAGCGCGACGTCATCGCGACGGCACAGGTGCTGACCGGCGCCGCCATCTACGCGGTCTGGGTTGTCGCGCTGTCATCGCTCGTGTGGTGGCTCGCCGGCGACAGGGCGGCGACTGCCACCGCGCTGCTGCTGCCCGTGCTGGCGTTCGTGTCGCTGCTCGCGCTGGAACGCGAAGCCGCCGTGCTCGACGCGGTGCGCGCCTGGCTGCTGTTGCGGCGCGCGCACCCCGACACCCGCGAGCGCCTGCGACGCCACAGGTCAGACCTCGCCGACGTGCTCGATCAGGTGAACGAATGGTTGAACAGCGAGCGGCAGGGCGTGTCCCGCTGACATGCGCCTGTCTCAGCTTGCATCCGGATACGAGATCACTCCGCACGGTGCGGACGCCGACGTCACAGCCATCACCGAAGACAGCCGCCGCGTCGCGCCTGGCACGCTGTTCGTTGCCGTGCCCGGCACCTCGCTCGACGGCCATCGTTACATCGGGGACGCAGCGGCTCGCGGTGCGGTCGCCATTGCCGCCGAACGCGGCGGCTTCGTGCCTGGCCGTCTCGCCGAAGTGCGCGTCACGTCGTCGCGAAAGGCGCTCGCGGAGTTCGCGGCACGGTTCTACGACTTCCCCGCCGCCGCGCTCGAAGTCATCGGGTTCACCGGAACGTTCGGCAAGACGAGCACGAGCGAGATCCTGCGCGCGCTGCTCGACGCCGGCGGAGGACGCACCGGCGTGCTTGGCTCGCTGGGCGGGCGGTATGGCCGTTTTCGTGAGCCGTCCACCGGTTTGACCACGCCGGCGCCCGTCGAGCTGCACAAGGCGCTGCGCGGCCTGCGAGACGCGGGTGCATCGAGCGTCGTCCTCGAAGTCACCAGTCACGCGCTCCGCCTCGATCGCGTGCACGGGCTCACGTTCGGCGGAGGGCTGCTGGCCGCCATCATGCCGGGCGAGCACACCGACTTTCACCGCTCGTACGAGGACTACGTCGGCGCCAAGCGTCTGTTTCTGAACCATCTGCGCGCCGACGCGGTGCTCGCCTACGATGCCGACAACCACGCCGCGCGGGGGCTGGCCGCCGAAGCACGCGTCTCGAAGCGCGCCGGGTTCTCGCTCGAGGGGCGCGAAGCGTATCTGCGGTTCCATGACGTCGTCGTTGACAGCCGCGGCGCCGCTTTCGGCGTCACCGGCCAGTTCGATGGCGGCGGTTCGGGCGCGCGGCTGCACAGTAGCCTGCTCGGACGCGGCCACTTGCGAAATGTCTCGCTCGCGCTCGCCTACGCATTTGCCACGGGTGTTCCGGTTGCGGCCGCGCGCGACGTGCTCGCGTCGCTCAGCCCGCTGCGGCGGCGGATGGAGCGCTACGAGGTCGATGGACGCACGGTGCTCGACGACACGGCCGCCCATCCCGACAGCTTCACGGCCGCCTTCGACGTCGCTGCCATGCTCCCGCACAACGCTCTCGTCGTCGTCTACGCGCTGCGCGGCAGTCGAGGGGCGGAGATCAATCGAGTGAACGCTCGAGCGCTCGCCGACCTCGTTGTCAATCACAGGGTGTCGTCGTTCCTGGCAACGGCGTCAGACGACGGCACGGCTGAAAAGGATCGCGCGACGGCAGAAGAGATCGACGCGACACGCCAGGCGCTCGCCGAGCGCGGCGCGCGCTTCGTGTGGCACGACTCGCTGCGTGCGGCGGTGAGAGAAGCGATGGATAAGAGCCGGCCCGGCGATCTAATCGTGCTGGTTGGCGCGCAGGGAATGGACGGCGCGAAGGCCCTGCTGACTTCGTAGCGCAGACCTTCAGGTCTGCCAATAGGAATCAATTCACCAGATACCGCTGCACGAACATGATCCACGCGTACATGTTGTAGTTGTTCGTCGCGGTCGTGAACTGCAGGTGGCCGGCGTCGGTATAGACGACGTACCACAGCGGCGAGCCGTTGCTGCGGAGCGCAGCCGTCAGCGTTTCGGACTGGCCGAGCGGAACCCGCGTGTCGCGCGCGCCCTGGGCGATGAAGACGGGCACCTTGAGACGCGCGGCGTGGGTCAGCGGTGAGATGCTGGTGAGAAACGCCCGGGTGGCGGGATCGGACGGATCACCGTACTCGACGTTGCGATCGGCTTTCCTCGATTCGTCGGTGGACTCGAGGAACGTGACGAGATCCGACATGCCGAACCCCTCGAACACGCACCGGATGCGATCGCCGTATTCGATTGCGGCGAGCAGCGACAGGTAGCCGCCGTAGCTCGCGCCCGTCACCATGACCCTCGACTTGTCCAGATCGGGCTGCGTGGCGATCCAGTCGAGCAGCGCGCCAATGTCCTTTACCGCGTCTCCGCGCCTGCGCCCGTCGTCCAGGCTCTCGAACGTCCGCCCGAAGCCAATCGAGCCGCGGACGTTCGGATAGATCAGCGCAATCCCCATCTCGTTGCGGAAGTAGTTGCTGCGGCCGAGGGCGCGCGGCCGCTCGCGCAGCTCCGGACCGCCGTGGATGTTGATGATCACCGGCCGGGGGCCGGTGAAGCGCGCCGGCGGACGGTAGAGGACGCCCGGGATCGACAGACCATCGAAGCTCTTCCACGAGAGGGTTTCCGCTTCCGGGAGTGATTCGGGATTCGCGCCACCCGCTTCGCTCATCGTCCAGCGCTCGGGGGCGTTGCTGCCGGGCCGAAGCGAGTAGACGTCGCTGAACGTCCGGGCGCCGGCGAAGACGAACGCGAGCTCGCCGGTCCTCGGATGCCACGACACTCTCGAGATGACTCCCGGCGGAATCGCCGGGATCTTCCGCCTCTGACCGGTGCGCGCGTCCAGCAGCATCAGGTGGCTGACCGCGTCGCGATCGACGACGATCGCGACGAATCGTCCATCGGGCGACTCCTCGAACGTCTCGACCGAGGCGCCATCGAGACTGAGCGGCGTCCACTGCTTCGTCGCGAGCTTCTGCCGCCAGAGGCGCGGCAGCTCCTGGCCGCGGTCACCCAGCGCAAGAACCGACTGGCCGTCGGCGCTGAACTTCGCGTCGAGCCAGAGGACGGCCCCTTCGGATCGATCGGTAATCGCGCACTTCTCGCCGGTCTTGACGTCGATCGTCCACAGGTAGGTCTCGGCGGAGCTCGAGATCGATTCCATCACCAGCAGCCGCTGGTCGTCGGGCGACCAGTCGAGCACGCGCCAGTTTCCCTCGAGCTGCGCCAGCATGCGGTCGGTGCGCGGGTCCGACGGGTTCATGACGTAGATGTCACGATTCTTGCCGTCGCGGCGCGTCGACTCGTAGGCGATGCGCTCTTCCGCGTTCGCCCACACCGGCTCCCCGTTTCGCGATTTGCCGTCGGTGAGCAGCGTCGCCGACCCGGTCGCGGGATCGAAGCGGAAGATCTGCATCGACTCGCCGCCGCGGGCCATGTCCTTGCGGAAGACGAAATACCTGCCCTTCGGCGCGAATGACGCCCCGCCGGTGACGCCATCGCGGTAGAACGTCAGCTGGGTTCGAGCGCCGCCCGGAGTCGTCACCTCATGGATCTGCGGCACGTTGCCGAAGGTGGTGGAGATCAGAATGCGCCGCTCGGTCGGATGCCAGGCGAGGAGCTGGGCGGTCCGGAACTCGCCGTAACGACCGACCGCGTCGACCAGGCTGACCGGAATCCCCGGAACCCCCTCGGCTTTCACGTTCTCGGGGACGGGAAGCAGCGCTTCCTGAGCGGTCGCCGTGCACACGGGGAGTGTGCAGATCAGTGCAACCCGCAGCAATTTGCGCATTTTCGTGTGGAAACTCTTGCTCTGGGGAGATCTTCATTATAGTGCAAACTCCCGCAGCGGCTCGTTCGTCAAACACTCGGGATGAAGATCGTCATCGCCGGAGGTACCGGCTTCCTCGGCAGTCCTCTGGCCGAGATGTACGCGGAAGAAGGTCACGACGTTCGTGTCCTTACGCGCTCTCTGGTAGCCGGCGACACGCGCCACGATCCGGGCACCGGCGTGCCAGGGGTCACCCGCGTCGGCTGGAAAGCCGACGGCAAGAGCGGACCGTGGGCGTCCGCTCTCGAGGATGCGGAGGCGCTGGTCAACCTGGCCGGGGAATCAATCGCCGGCAAGCGATGGACGCCGCAGCGCAAGGCGCAGCTGCACGACAGCCGCATCCTCGCAACCCGCAGCCTCGCGGTTGCGATAAAGGCGGCCTCGCGTCCTCCCGCGGTCTTCATCAGCGGAAGCGCGGTGGGTTACTACGGGCCTTCAGGCGACGAGCCGAAGACCGAGGACTCCGGACCCGGGAACGACTTCCTCGCGCAGCTCTGTGTCGACTGGGAACGCGAAGCGCGCTGCGCCGCGCGCGCCGAAACGCGGCTGATCCTGCTGCGCACCGGCATCGTCCTCGAGCGGTCCGGCGGCGCGCTCGCGGAGATGATGCGGCCGTTCCGCTTCTTCGCCGGCGGCCGCATCGGCTCCGGCCGGCAGTACATTTCCTGGATTCATCGTCTCGACTGGCTCGAGATCATCAGGTGGATCGTGCAAACGCGCGAAGTCTCGGGCCCGGTGAACGCCACGGCGCCGCATCCGGTGACGAACCGTGAGTTCGCCCGCCAGCTCGGCCGCGCGATGCGCCGCCCGAGCCTGTTGCCCGCACCTGCCTTCGCGTTGAGGATCGCGCTCGGGCAGATGGCTGAATCGATCCTCACCGGCCAGCGCGTCCAGCCCGTCGTCGCGCAGAAACACGGCTACCACTTCAGGTACCCGGAGATCGATCAGGCTTTCAGAGGGATCTTCGGTGATTAACTCCCAACTCCCAAAAAGACCAACTCCCAAAGACACGGAGCCTTGGGAATTGGTTTTTTTGGGAGTTGGGAGTTGACTATCTACAGGATCCTACCGAACCCAAAGAGCTCGTCGCCTTTCGCCGGTTCGTTGCGGAAGTGGCGCAGGAGCAGTCGCGCGGCGAGCCACGCGGTGGCGGCGCCATGACGGCCGTGTCCAAGCGCGAAGAGGTGCCGCGGGAAGTTCCGGTGGACGCCGATGCACGGCAGTCCGTCGACGCTGGTGTCGTGGGAGAAGTCCCAGCTCCATTCGGGCATCGCACCTGATATCGGCGGGTACAGGACCGACAGTTCGTACATCAGTTCACCGGTCCGCTGAACGAGCACCTTCTCGCGCTGACGATCAGGTATCACCGCTTGATCCGCGCCCGCGAACATCACCCTGTCGTCCTTCATCCACCGCAGAAACTGCGGCGGCGTCCGATCCGTGCGCACTGCCATCGTGCGCGATCCAAGCTCCCGGCGGACCCCCGCCGGAAGCGGCTCGGTGAGGACGGCATATGAGTGTTCGGTCCTGAAATGACGACCGAGCGCCCTGAGATCCTTCAGGCGCGCTGACGTCGCGACGATGACCGCTTCGGCCTGCACGACGCCGTGGCGTGTCGACACCTCGACGTGTTTGCGTCCCATCCGGATTCGTTCGACAGGCGAGCTCTCGTAGATGCCGGCGCCACGCGCCGAAGCCGCGGAGGCGAGGCCGGCGCAGGCTCGAAACGGATCGAAGACTGCCGCGTGCGTGCGGATGGCTCCGGCCGCCTCGATCGCTGCCTGCCGCTTCAATGCCGCGGCACTGATCCATGTGTGATCCAGGCCGGCATCGCGGCGAGCCTGATACTCCTTGCGCAGCGACTTCGACGCCGCCGCGCCGCGGGCGAGCAGCAGCAAATCCTGCGGCGCAAGATCGCAGCGGACCTGGAACCGGCGCAACGCCGCCGCGAAGTCGAGTGCCGCGCGGCGCATGCCCTGCCACAACAGCCGGGACGCGCGGAGGCCGTGCGCGCTCGCCGTTTCGACGAACGACGCATCGAAGTCCTCGCGAATGAGGCCGACGGCCCCGGCGGTCGCGCCGGCGCCGATCCGATCGGCCTCGAGCACGATCGTCCGGATCCCGGCGGCGCCGAACGACAATGCGCAAGCGGCACCTGTCAGGCCGCCGCCAATGATGACGACCGGCGCTTCGACACGTCCGCGCAGCCGCGGATACGAGGGACGTCTGGTTTTGGGAGAGCGATCGAGCCAGTAGGACTTGTGACGGATCATCCCGGAGGCTCGAGGCTGGTGAGCACCTCGATGAGGTGCATGACCTGAATGATGTCGGGATAGGTGCCGCGAACCGTGTGGGCGCCGGACCGCGACAATCCGGGGACGAACGCCGCGCGTTCGGCATCGAGCGTCAGCTTGAACCCGATCTCGAGGTTGATCGGGGCGCGCAGCGAATACGGCTGAACCTTGCTCCTCTGCGACAGCGCGGTCCGCACGCCGTCGCGAATCATGGCCTGGCCGCGCGCCGGCGTGACGGTGATCGCTGAATGGTAGCCAAGCGGCTCTTTCACGATCGCGCCAGTGAGGCCGGGGATCCCCGACTGCATCTGCTCCACCGCTTTGCGATCTCCGGATACGAACAGGACGGGGACGCCGTAATGCGCGGCGATCGCCGCGTTGAACAGGCCTTCCGAAACCTCCGTACCATTCAACGTCACGCCAAGGAGCTTCGCGCTCGAAAACGTGTGGCCGCGCACGGCGTCAACGGTCATCTCGCTGGCGTGATAGCCGATGAAGATCGCCGCGCCGAACGTCGCGTCGATGCCCTGCATCATGCTCAACGGCCGCGGGAACCCACGGACGATCCTGACGTCTTCGGGCAGCTGATCGATCAGCAGGCTCTGGGCGTTCCCGTGCGAGTCCGCGACGACGAAGCTGGTTGCGCCGGCGGCGCGGGCCCCTTCGATCGCGGCCTTCGCTTCAGCCGTCATCCACTCGCGCGCCTTCGAATACTCGAAACCCGTCGGTCCGAGCTGTGAAGGCTGCACCACTCCGGTGATGCCTTCCATGTCCACCGAGATAAAGATTTTCCCCGGGTCCTTCTGCGCCGGCGGCTGGGCGGCCGGCCGGGCGGCGCTCAGCACCGCTACACCGAGCAAAACAGCCGTGAAATGGAGGAACCGTCGGAAATGGATGGGCATGCGCGGCCTATTCTAGCTGATAGCTGACACCCGAAGCTGACAGCTGTCAGCTGATAGCTGTCAGCTAAAAGTCGGCATCCGTCTTGCGCCTGTTTCACGGCATGACGCTAAGTGACCAGCTCGACAGCCTCGCCGCATTTGAGCAATCGCCATATCCAGTCGTGAGCCTGTATCTCAATACGCAGCCTGGCTCGACCGGAAAAGACCAGTACCAGACCTTCGTCCGGAAGGAGTTCGCCGCGCGGAGCCGCACGTATCGCGATCACTCTCCCGAACGCGAGAGCCTGGACAAGGACCTCGAGCGCATCTCGCGCTATCTCGAAACGGAGCTGCAGCCGTCGGCCAACGGAGTGGCGATTTTTGCCTGTTCGGCCGGCGAACTGTTCGACGCCGTTCAGCTGACCGCGCCGATCCAGCGGCATTCGCTTTACATCGGCGACCAGCCTCACCTTTACCCGCTTGCGAGGCTCGAGTCGCAGTATCCGCGATATGCCGCGGTGCTGACCGACACCAACAGCGCGCGGATTCTCGTCGTCGCCACCGGGGAAGTCGTTGACGAGCGCGAGCTCAAGGGCGTCAAGACGCGGCGCACCTCCCAGGGCGGCTGGTCGCAGGCGAGGTTCCAGCGTCACCTCGAGAACTTCCACCTGCAGCACGTGAAGGAAGTCGTCGACGTGCTCGATCGAATCGTCCAGGACGAGGGCATCGAGCAGATCGTCGTGGCCGGCGACGAGGTCGTCACGCCGCTGCTGCGCGAGCAGATGCCGAAGCGGCTCGCGGAAAAGATCGTCGACCACGTTCGGCTCGAGGCGGCGGCGCCCGCGGATGAAATCCTGCGGATGACGCTGGAGGCGATGAAAAAGAGCAATCAGGCGAGCGACATCGAGGCGGTGGATTCGGTGGTGGGCGCCTACCGCGCCGGCGGCCTCGGCGTCGTCGGGCCAGAGGAAACACTCGAGGCGCTGATCCAGGGTCAGGTCGACATGCTGCTGATCAACGCGAGCGTTCGCGATCTGGAGAGCCTCGGAACGCCGAGCGTGCAGTCGGCGGCGAACGACGCCGGCATCGAGGAACCGGCAGTCGAAGCGTCGTCGGCTGGCGAGGCCGCGGAAGGCAATCCGCAGGCCGTACGCATCGCCGACGAGCTGATCGCGAAGGCGAAACAGACATCGGCGCGAATCAAGTTCATCGAGGACAGCGCGCTGCTCGCGCCGTACGGCGGCGTCGCCGCGCTGCTGCGGTTCAGAGGCGGGCTGGTTCGTTAGCGGACCGCCGCGGGCGTGCGCTGGCGGGTGCCGCGCACGACCGCGATGGCGGACAGGATCGTCCCGATCACCGCGAGCGCGATCAGGATCGCGACCATCACCTCGAAAGCCGGCGATTCCATCCACGTGAGGATGCGGCGGCCGTATCGCGCCGCGAAGGCAGCCTCGACGAAGAAACGCACGAACCGCGCCGCGGCGAGCGTGCCCAGGAATCTCCAGGGGTTGACCCTCAGCGCGCCGCTCGTCAGCACGAACGCGGTGAACGGAAACGGCGGCGGGATCATCGACAGCGCGGCGATGCTGACGATGGCGCCGGTGCTGACCAGGCGCCGGACGCGCTGTAACCGCGCGGGGCTCACCAGCCGCGTCAGGCCGTGCTCGCCAAGCTTCCATCCGAGCCAGAAGGTAATGGAGGAGCCCACGGCGGAGCCTGCGGACGCCAGGACTGCATGCAGCCAGAACATCTCCGGATGCCGCGCGGTCAGGATGATGACGACGAAGTCGATCCCGAGCGGAAGGAAGAAGATCAGCGAGGAGTCGAGCGCGGCGAGGACGATCAGCCCGGGCAGGCTGAGAAAATACCCGAGCAGCGGCCCGAGAAGCGAACGCATCAGCCTGCGGCGAGTTGCAAGGATTCGGCCACTCTGGGCGGCGCTGATATAAGGTACGGTCATGAAACGGATACTGACTCGCCTTTCCGTTGCGGGAGTGCTGCTGACGGCTGCCGCGGTTCATGTTTCGACTCAGACATCATCTAAGGATTCAGCTGTAATGGACTCAGCTGCGCAGGATTACGTCAGGCTCGTGCTCGCGGTCGGCGTTCACGATGCCGACTACGTCGACGCCTACTACGGTCCGCCGGAGTGGAAGAAAGAGGCCGAGACAAGAAAGCTTTCGCTCGACGACATCGCGAAGCAGGGGACGGCCGTCCGCGAGCGCGTGACGTCGATGTCGCCTCCCTCCGGCGAGATGGAACGGCTTCGGCAGGTGTACCTCGATCGCCAGCTGTCATCGCTGCTGGCGCGCGTGCGCATGTTGAAGGGCGAGCGGCTGTCCTTCGACGAAGAGTCGAAGGCGCTCTACGATGCCGTCGCGCCGACGCATCCGGAGTCGCACTTCAAGGAGATCCTCGCCGCGCTGGAGAAGCGTTTTCCGGGAGATGGTCCGCTGGTTGCGCGGTACGACGCCTGGCGGCGGCCGTTCGTGATCCCGAAGGACAAGCTCGACGCCGTCTTCCAGATCGCCATCAACGCCGGGCGCGAGCGAACCGCGAAGCACCTGACGCTTCCTCCAGGCGAGAGCTTCACCGTCGAGTACGTGACGAACAAGTCGTGGAGCGGCTACAACTGGTATCAGGGCCAGTACAAGAGCCTGATCCAGGTCAACACCGACCTTCCGATCTACATCGATCGCGCGATCGATCTCGCGTGTCATGAGGGCTATCCGGGACATCACGTCTACAACGCGCTGCTCGAAAAGCATCTCGTCCGCGATCGCGGCTGGGTCGAATTCTCGATCTACCCGCTGTTCTCGCCGCAGTCGCTCATCGCCGAGGGAACCGCCAACTTCGGCATCGAGGTCGCCTTCCCGGGCAACGAGCGGGTCGAGTTCGAGCGCAAGGTGCTGTTCCCGGCCGCCGGTCTCGATCCGGCGCGGGCCAGCGAGTATTACGAGGTGCAGGCGCTGACCGAAAAGCTGTCGTATGCCGGCAACGAAGCGGCTCGCAAGTATCTGAACGGTGAGATTGACGCCGCGGCGGCGGCGACATGGCTCGAGCAGTATGCGCTGATGTCGGCGGAACGCGCGAAGCAGCGCGTGCGCTTCATGGATCAGTACCCGGAGCTACGTGATCAACTACAACCTCGGGAAGGACATGGCCCGCCGGCACATCGAGTCGCTCGGGGGCACGGCGGCGAACCCGGCGAAGCGCTGGGAGGAGTTCGGCCGACTGCTCTCGTCACCAAGGCTGCCTTCGGGTCTGGCGGGCGGCGCACGCTGACGCCGCGCGCGGGCGCTCACAACGCGCGCTTCAATACCCGTTCGACTCTGTCGCGATACGTACGGCTCAGCGTGAGCTGCACGCCGCTCTTCAGCGTCACCCGGTAATCACCGTGCACGGTCGGCACGAGGTCGCCGATCCGATCGAAGCGCACCAGCACCGACCGGTGGATGCGCACGAACTCGTGAGGATCGAGCTCCCCTTCGAGGCGCGTCAGCGTTTCGCGCATCAAGTACTCGCGCCCGCCGGAGTGCACCAGCACGTAGTTGTCCGCCGCCTGGAGCCAGTCGATGTCGCCCGCATCGATCAGCACGATCCGGCTGCCCGCGCGCGCCGGCAGCCGTCGCAGGAACCTCGGACGCTCGGTCAGCTCCTCGAGAAGCGCCGCGAGGCGCGGGTCCTCGTGCCGCTCTCCCGGCTGCCGCGATTCGCGCACCCGAGCGACAGCGTCGAGCAGCCGCTCGCGCGTGAACGGTTTGAGCAGGTAGTCGACCGCGTGGACCTCGAACGCGCGCAGGGCGTACTGATCGAAGGCGGTCACGAAGATCACGCCAGGCGCTTTTCCAGGACCGACGCGGCGCAGCACGCCGAAACCGTCGAGCTCCGGCATCTGCACGTCCAGGAACACGAGGTCGGGCTGCTTCTCCGCGATCGCCTGAACCGCGGCAGCGCCATCGGCGGCCTCGCCGACGACATCGATGTCGCGATCGGCGCGCAGCAGCCTCCGTATCCGGCGCCTCGCAACCGGTTCGTCGTCCACAATCAGCACGCGCAGCATGTCATCCGGCCTCGACTTGTTCCAATGTCCGATACGGGAACGAGATCGTCACGCGCACGCCGCCGCCGTCCGCGTTCGCGACATCGAGCGCATGGGTCGCGCCGAAAAGTCCCTGCAGCCGCGCCCGCGTATTCGTGATCCCCAGACCCTCGGGCCTCTCGCCATTCAGCCCGTCCCCATCGTCGCGCACGGTAATCGTCACGTGGTCGCTGTTGCGGCGGATCGCCACGTCGATGCGGCCCGCGTTTGCGCGCGTGGCGAGGCCGTGGCGGATCGCGTTCTCGACGACGGTTTGAAGGAGCAGCACCGGGATGGCGGCGTCGAGCGCATCTGGATCGACCTCGGTCGTCGCGTTCAGCCGCGCGCCGAAGCGCGCACGCTGGATGTCCACGTAGCAGCCGAGCAGATCGAGCTCATGCTTGACGCTGACCGCCGGCGCGTTCCCCGCCGCGAGTGTTTCGCGAAGCAGCACGCTGAGGCCGGCAATCATTCGATCCGCGGTATCGGGATCCTCGTGCACGAGCTCGGAAATCGCGTTCAGCGTATTGAAGAGAAAGTGCGGCTGGAGCTGCATGTTCAGCAGCTGAAGCCGCGTTTCCGCGAGCCGCGCCTCGAGCCGCGACGACTGCAGTTCGCGTTCGCGTCCCGTGCGGTAATACCTCACCCCATGGGCTGCTGCGACGATCGCCCAGTAGACCAGGAAGTTGAATGCAAGGTTCGTGAACAGCAGATAGCCGGCGTTCCCAAACAGCATGATCCTGATGCGCTGATCGAGGACGAGCTTGAACACGCCAAGCACGACCATCGCCGCGACATGGATTGCGCTGTGGCGAATCAGTGCGCCCCGTTCGATCGGCCAGCGTCGGGCGAGATAGAGAATCAGGGGCGTCAGCGCGGCCCACGCATACCACTCGCCGAGCGCGCGCTTGAGTGTGGGGGCCCAGGTACACTGTACCCGAGGTGGAGAGATAGGTCAGGTAATTCGCCGCGGCAATGAACAGCGCAAGGGCGGTGTAGCCGCCCAGAATGGCCAGGAAGGCGCCAAGCCTGCTGCGCATCGGGTCAAGTTGTACATCAGACTGCCAGGTGACGTAACCTGCTCCAATGATTGCGATCGAGATCACCACGCCTGGAGGGCCGGACGTCCTCCGTCCAGTCGAGCGGCCCGACCCCACGCCCGGTGCGGGCGAGGTCCTGATCAGGGTCGAGGCCGCCGGCGTCAACCGCCCTGACATTCTTCAACGCCTCGGCCACTATCCGCCGCCGCCCGGCGCATCGGACATTCCCGGACTGGAGGTCGGGGGAACGATTGCGGAGGCAGGCTCCGGGGTCGCGGACTGGTCGACCGGCGATCGTGTTTGCGCGCTGGTCGCCGGCGGCGGCTACGCGGAGTACTGCGTCGCGCCGGCTCCCCAGTGTCTGCCGGTGCCAGACGGGCTGTCGACGACCGAGGCCGCGGCGATTCCGGAGACGTACTTCACCATCTGGACGAACCTCTTTCAGCGCGCGCGCTTCACGGCGGGCGAGCGCCTGCTGGTTCACGGCGGCACCAGCGGCATCGGTACGACCGCGATTCAGCTGGCGCGGGCGTTCGGCGCCGCGGACGTGTTCGCGACCGCCGGCACCGACGAGAAGTGCGCAGCCATCGAGCAGCTTGGCGCCCGCGCGATCAACTACCGCACGACCGATTTCGCCGAAGCGATTCGACAGCTCACCGATCGCAAAGGCGTTGACGTCATCCTCGATATCGTCGGCGGCGATTACCTGCAGAAGAACGTCGAGATCCTGGGGCTGAACGGCCGCCTCGTGCAGATCGGCCTGCTCGGCAGTCCGCGCGCGCATATCAATCTCGCGCCGGTGATGCAGAAACGCCTGACGATCACCGGTTCAACCCTTCGCGTACGGTCGATCGAGGAAAAGGGAGCCATTGCGAAGGAGCTGGAACAGTACGTGTGGCCGCTGCTCGCATCGGGAAAGGTCCGTCCGATCGTCGCACGCGTGCTGCCGCTCGCAGAGGCGGCGGAAGCGCACCGGCTCCTCGAAGCCGGCGAAATCATCGGCAAAGTCGTGCTGACGACTAAGCCATAGCGCGGATGCGCGCCGACTTGTGCAGATACACCAGCCAGGCGGCCGCGTGCGCGGTCGCCAGCGCGGCGAGCGGAAGCTCGCTGCCGGGGGATGTCTGGCGAGGAAGCACCGTCCAGGTACAACGATTGGACGGCAATGATCGCGAGGCCGATCACCGCGACTCTCGCCAGCATCGGTGCATGAGGACGGCTCAACCACAGCGACCAGCCCGCCGCAACAGAGACCGCCGTCACAGCACAATGCGCGACGAGCTCGGCGATCGCCAGCGGGCCGCGCATGCCGAGGGACGGCAGGCTCAACGCAAGCTCCGTCGCAAACGACAGGGGCGCCCACCCGAACAGAATGAAGCAAAGCAGGAAATGAATAGCGGCGCCGATCATTCGTGTTCTGCTGCGCATACGCTGATCTTAGCCGCGGATCGGCGCTGATTTTCTTAAAGCCACGAAACGCGGATTGGCGCGGATCCTTTTTGATCACGAAACGCGGATTGACGCGGATTACGGTTGGTCACGGGACGCGGATCAACGCGGAGTGCTTTTTGTTCACGGAACGCGGATCAACGCGGATTCTTTCAAGGCAATCAGGCAAATCCGTGATAATCCGCGATTCGTTAACCCGAACAGATCCGCGCCAATCCGCGTTTCGTTTGACCCGAACAGATCCGCGTCAATCCGCGCTTCGTTTAACCCTAATAATCCGCGCCAACCCGCGTTTCGTTTAACCTTAGAGATCCGCGCTAATCCGCGTTTCGTTGATCCGACAAACAATCCGCGCCAATCCGCGTTTCGTTTGATCGACAAGCAATCCGCGCCAATCCGCGTTTCGTTTGATCGACAAGCAGTCCCCGATAATCCGCGTGTCTCAGCGACTTCCATCAGTGTCTGTCCGCCGCCGATCCAGCGACGCAGCCAGGTCGATCAACTTGATGAACTCCGCGCGGTAGCCATCCGCGTCCTCGCCGCGGAACTGCCGCGCGAGCGCGCGCGCCGACTCCCAGGTCGCACGGCCGGCAAACTCCGACCGCCGCAGCAGCATGCCGAACTCCGCCACCGCTGACGCGAAGCCGACGTTCTCCGACAACGCAGCCGTGCGATCCTTCACGGGAATCGTTATCAACTGGCTGCGATCCGCTGTCGGCTGCTTGTAACGCAGCTTTACCGTCATCACTTCCTCGGAGCGGCTGCTTCCGTTGGCCCTGGGCTCCTCCTGATACTTCAGAGGATCCACGTCGGTTCCGTCGATCGACGCTCCCGGAGGCGCCAGCTCGTACAACGCGGTCACCGTGTGACCGGCGCCGATCTCGCCAGCGTCCTTGCGGTCGTTGTTGAAGTCCTCGCGATTCATCAGGCGATTCTCGTAGCCGACCAGCCGGTACGCGCCAACCTTCGCGGGATTGAACTCCACCTGGATCTTGACGTCCTTCGCAACCGTCACGAGCGTCGCGCCCGCTTCGGCCACCAGCACGCGACGGGCTTCGTGCAGGCTGTCGAAGTACGAGTAGTTGCCGTTGCCCTTGTCGGCGAGCTTCTCCATCGTGGAGTCCTTCAGGTTGCCGGTGCCGACGCCGATCACCGACAGAAAGATGCCCCGCTCGCGCTCTTCCTCGATCAAGCGGATCAGCTCGCCCTGGCTGGTGACGCCCACGTTGAAGTCGCCGTCGGTTGCAAGGATGACGCGATTGACGCCGCCCTTGATGAAGTTGTCCGTAGCGACGTTGTAGGCGAGACGGATGCCGGATGCGCCGTTCGTCGAGCCTCCGGCATTCAACTCCTCGATAGCTCCCTGAATCACCGGCTTGTGATTGCCCGGCGTGGACGGAAGCGCGAGTCCGCTGGCGCCGGCATAGACCACGATCGCGACGCGATCCTCGGCGGTCAGCGTGTCGGTCAGCATCTTCATCGCGGCCTTGACGAGCGGCAGCTTGTTGGCCGGCATCATCGAGCCGGAGACGTCGAGCAGGAACACGAGATTGCGGGGCGGGGTCTTCTCGTTCCGGAGCTTCTTCGCCTGCAGACCGATCAGCGCCAAGCGGTTCTTCGGGTTCCACGGACACTGCACCAGCTCCGTCGTGACCGAGAACGGATCGTCACCCTTCGGATCGCTGTATGCGAACTTGAAGTAGTTGATGAGCTCCTCCGACCGCACGGCGTCGGCAGGAGGCAGCTTGCCTTCGCCGAGGAAACGCCGGACGTTGGCGTAGGACGCGGTGTCGACGTCAATCGAGAACGTCGAGACGGGATCGACCGTCACGCGCCGGAACCGGTTGTCCTCGATCCGGTCGTACGCCTCGGTGTTGAAAGGGATCGGGGCAAGCATCTGCGCCCGCGCATCGCCCCTTGCGAAGGCCTGTGACGCTCCCAGCGCGGGCGCAGGCGCCTCGGCGGCCATCGGGATGGCCTTCTGGTCGATCGCGTCAACGGACGCGGCGCGCATCGTCACCGACACGCGAGGCGTCGGTTTGTCAGTCACGCTGACCGTCGGGTACGACACAGGCACATACCCCGGCAACGCAGGGCGAAGCAGGTAGCGGCCCGCCGCAACTCCAGCGAACCGGAACTCACCCTTGGAGTCAGTGACCGCGGAATAGGCGACGGCGCCGTCGCGCAGCAGATCGACCCGGACACCGGCGATACCGCCGCCGGCGTCGTTGATCACCTTGCCGGCGACAACGCCTGCCACGGCAGGTGGCTGGACAGTGGTGGACTCGTGAACGTACCCGATGAGAAGACAGGCGAGAACGGCAGCGGCAAACACGCGCATGGCAGAACCTCCACTCTTCGCTTTGAACGGTGGCGGCTCCGAGTTCTTGCAGGCGCGCTGAAAGCGGCTTCGAATCAGTGAGTTAGCGCGTAGAGGAAGACGTTGATCCCGAACGCGTAGCCGTCCACCGAGAACCGGTAGAAGTAGGTGGGGTCGTCGGCCTCGCGCTCCCAGGAGTCCCCGATATCGGTGTTGTGCGTGATGAGCACGATCAGCCGGCCGTTGCGGTCGGAGATGCCGCGTGCATGCGGCTCCGCGCTGTCGTAGCCGCGCTCCGATGTGCCGCCGCCGCTGCCCATCCAGTGATTGATCGACGGAATCTGGGGTATCTGCTTGATCTCGAACTGCGCACGGAACAGCGGATGGTCGAGCGGAAGATCGACGATCGGATACTCGTGCGGCGGCAGCACCTTCGAGAACTCCTGCGTCCAGTGCTCCCACGCGTACGAGCCCCAGAAGTCGTCGGCCCAGAGGAAGCCTCCCTTCTGCAGATACTCGCGAAGTCGCAGCGCCTCCTCTTCTCCAATGTAGGCGGACCCAACTTCCGTCATCATGATGATGGGACAGTTGAACAGCTCCGGATCGGTCAGCGAGAGGACGACGTGGTCTGGTTCGCCGTCAGGCTGGACGCTCACGCGCGTGCGGGTCAGCTCCGCGAGCCGGATCGAGAGGTTGACGTCCGCGCGCGGGTAATCGACGCTCCAGTTCCCGCCGTCGCCGTCGCGGCTGCTCAGGAACATGATCCGGCAGAAGTTGAACGAGCCTTCGAAGGTATCCGGCGTCGGCGTGCGGATCGGCCCGGATCGTCCGCCGCGGCGGAACTGCGCGAACGCCGCGCCAGCGCACACGAACACCAGCGTCGCGATCGCCGCCAGACGCAGGAGCCGGCCGGACCTGGCCATGTGCGTATTCTACGATCACGCCACGTGTTACTATCGGCCTTTCGCTAACCCTTTGCTCGATTGCCGCGCGAAAAGCCACCGCCGCGGGCGGCGCGAAGGCGGGTTCCAGCTAATTAATGGCCTCCACGTATACCGCGAAAGACATCACCGTTCTCGAAGGGCTCGAACCGGTCCGCAAACGCCCCGGCATGTACATCGGCGGCGTGGGCAGCTCGGGCCTCCATCACCTGGTCTGGGAAATCCTCGACAACTCGATAGACGAGGCGATGAACGGTCACGCCTCGAACATCGTCGTCACGCTCCATGCCGACGGCAGCTCGCTCACGGTCGCGGACGATGGCCGCGGGATACCGATCGACAAGCATCCGAAGACGAAGAAGAGCGCGCTCGAGGTGATCTTCACGACGCTGCACGCCGGCGGAAAGTTCGACGCCGGCAACTACAAGACCGCCGGCGGACTTCACGGCGTCGGCGCCAGCGTCGTCAACGCGCTCTCGAAGGAACTGGTCGCCACCATCCGGCGAGATGGCGCGCAGTGGGAGATGCGTTTCAAACAAGGCCACGTCGTCAGCAGCTTGAAGAAGCTCGGCGCCGCGCGCGGGACCGGGACGACGGTCTTCTTCAGGCCGGACTCCACCATCTTTCCGAAGATCGAGTTCGACGCCGACGTCATCAAGCAGCGTCTCGAGGTCGCCAGCTATCTGCACAAGGGCGTCAAGCTGGTTTTCGAGAACGAAGTCTCGGACGAGAAGCAGGTCTTCCAGCACACCGAGGGGCTGGTCGATTATCTGAAGAAGATTGCCGCCGAGCGAACCGCGGTTGCCGTCAACGACGCCGCGTTCACGCTGACGAAGGAGGGCGAGGAGAACGCGCTGCGGCTCGACATCGCGCTGCAGTGGACCCAGTCCACCGACGAGCACGTCCGCAGTTATGTGAACGGCATCCCGACGGGATCGGGTGGCACGCACGAGAACGGTTTCCGCGCGGGACTTGGAAAAGCGGTTCGCAACTTCATCGAGACGCACAATCTCTCGCCGAAAGGCGTCACGCTGAGCGCGGAAGACATCCGCGAGGGGCTGATCGCGGTGCTCAGCGTGTTCGTCCAGGAGCCGCAGTTCCAGGGGCAGACGAAGGATCGCCTCAACAATCCCGAGATAATGTCCGCGGTCGACTCGCAGGTGCGGCCGGCGCTCGAGCACTGGCTCAACACGAACATCAGCATCGCGGAGTCGATCGTCGCCCGGATCATCCTCGCCGCCCGCGCGCGCGAGGCGAGCCGCGCGGCGCAGCAGGAAGTCGCCCGCAAGTCGGCGACGTCGGGGCGGCTGACGCTTCCCGGCAAACTGAGCGACTGCACCTCGCCCGGCCGCGACGACAGCGAGATCTTCATCGTCGAAGGAGACTCGGCGGGAGGATCAGCCAAGCAGGGACGCGACCGGGCGCGCCAGGCGATCCTGCCGCTGCGGGGCAAGGTTCTGAACACCGAGAGCGTGTCGCTGGCAAAGGTCCTGGAAAACAAGGAGCTGTCAGACCTCGTCACCGCACTTGGATGCGGCGTCGGTAAGAGCTTCGACCTCTCGCGGCTTCGTTACGGGCGGGTGATCATCCTCGCCGACGCGGACTCCGACGGCCACCACATCGCGACGCTGCTGCTCACGTTCATCTACCGTCACATGTCGCCGCTCATCACGTCGGGCTGCGTCTACCTCGCCCAGCCGCCGCTCTTCCGCATCGACATCGGCAAGGACACCTACTGGGCGCTCGACGATGCGCACAAGGCCAGGCTGCTGAAGATGCACGGCAACGGCCGCGCGAATCCCGAGATCACGCGGTTCAAGGGGCTCGGCGAGATGATGCCGAAGGTGCTGTGGGAGACGACGCTCAACCCGCGCACGCGCCGCCTGCTGCGCGTGGACATCTCGGATCAGATCGTCACGGATCGCGTCATCAACGAGCTGATGGGGAAGGATCCGTCCGCGCGCTTCCGCTTCATCATGGAGCGGGCCGAGGATGCGGAGGAGCTGGACGTCTAGCTTGGGGCTCGGGAGCTCGGGGGCTCGGGAGCTCGGGCGTTTAGGTTCTGGTTACTGGTTCGGGACGTAGCGCAGGCCTTCAGGCCTGCCGACGTTAGGGCGATGATCGAACGATCATCGCCCTTGTTGTTTCATGCTCCTGACTCGTCGATGAAGTCCGTTCGATTCGCGAACCGGCGTCGCAGGCCGGTAAAACGCTGCTCCCACCTTCGCCAAGGCTACGGCGGGCAGGCCCGGCAACCGTCAGTGGAACGCCGCGCCTCGCCTTTAAGGTCTCGGCGCGCTGTCCGCCTACGTTCGCTTGTCATTCTCCGGCGAACTCCGGCGCGACCTCGCCGAAGCGTTCGCGAAGGCGGGTCTGAGGCCTGCGCAGCGTATCTAATCGCGTCTGTCGGCCTGCTCCTACGGTTCGCAGATCGAACGGGCTCATCGACGGCGAGAGTTTTCCGATTACGTTGTGAAGCTGGACACGAGCGTTGCGAGAGACGATCGCGTCGCCGAGACGTTTTGAAGAAGCTTAATCGATGAGCGTTCCTGTTTGTGAGCACGCACGTAGATAAACCGCCTGAGCCCCGAGTCCTGGCCACTCGAGGTCCCGAGCCCCGAATCCCGAGCGCCGAGCGCCGAGCGCCCAGCGCCGAGCCCCGAGAAGAACAATGACCGAAATCGATCGCATCATTGACGAACTGCAGCGCGAGTATGACGGCGACCCGTGGCACGGGTCACCGTTGAAGTCGATCCTCGATGGTGTGAGCGCAAGTCAGGCGGCGGCCAAGCCGTTGCCGTCAGCGCACTCGATCTGGGAGCTGGTTCTGCACATGACGGCATGGAAGGGCGAGGTGCGGAAACGGCTGTCAGGCGCGCCGGCGAGCGATCCGGAGGAAGGCGACTGGCCGTCGCCGGGGAAGCAGACTCCCGAGAGTTGGAGCGAAGCGCTGAAGCGACTCGACGCAGCGCACAACCGGCTGATCGAAGCGATTCGACAGGTTCCTGAGGATCGCCTGTTCGAGGCGACGAACGACCCGCGCAACCGGCCGCTCGGCACCGGAGTGTCCTACTACGTGCTGATGCACGGCATCGTGCAGCACGACGTCTACCACTCGGGGCAGATTGCGATCCTGAAAAAAGCCGTGTAGTTGTTAATTGCTAATCGCTAATCGACAGGCAACAAGCCGATTGTGCCAAGGGACGACATGGGCAGCCCAGCGGTTGTTGCAGCCGTCCCGCTGGTGAATGCGGCAAGTTGTCTCTCGATTAGCAATTAGCAACTAACAATTGGTTCAATCCAGCAGCAAGGCCCCCGGATCCTCGACCAGTTCCTTGACCCTGACGAGGAACCGCACGGCCTCGGCGCCGTCGACGATGCGATGGTCGTAGGTGAGCGCGACGTACATCATCGGGCGCAGCACGACCTGACCGTTCACGCCCATCGGGCGTTCCTGAATCTTGTGCAGGCCGAGGATGCCGACCTGCGGCGGGTTGATGATCGGCGTGCTGAGCAGCGAGCCGAACACGCCGCCGTTGGTGATCGTGAACGTGCCGCCCTTCAAATCCGCCAGCGACAGCGTTCCGTCTTCCGCACGCTTGGCGAACTCGCGAATCTGTTTCTCGATCTCGGAAAAGTTCATGCGCTCCGCATCGCGCAGCACCGGGACGACCAGTCCTTCGCTCGCCCCAACCGCGACGCCGATGTCGTAGTAGTGCTTCAGCACCATCTCGTCGCCCTGGATCTCGGCGTTGAGGCGCGGGAAGTCGCGCAGCGCGCCGATCGCGGCCTTGACGAAGAACGACGCGATGCCGAGGCCGACGCCGTGCTTTTCCTTGAACGACTGCTTGTGACGTTCGCGGAGCGCCATCACCGCCGACATGTCCACCTCGTTGAAGGTAGTGAGCATTGCCGCGGTCTGCTGCGCTTCGACGAGGCGCTTGGCAATCGTCGCGCGGCGCTTGGACATGCGCACGCGCTCCTCGGTGCGATCGCCGGCCGGGCGGCGCGGAGCTTCCGACACCGGAGGCGCCGGCTTCGCCCGCTGCGCCTCGGGCTCGCTGGGCCTGCCCTGAGCGGAGTCGAAGGGCCTGCTGACACCTGCCGCTTGCTCGACGTCGCGGCGCATCACGCGCCCCGCGTCTCCGCTCCCTCGGACCTGGGCGAGGTCGACCCCCTGCTGCTCGGCGGCTTTCTTCGCGGTCGGAGTGGCGCGTGGAGTGCGAGCGGCCGACGCTGTCTGCGCTCCGCCGCCGTTGCTGTCCCCGGTCGACGGCTGCGCGGCGGGCTGTTCCTTCGCGGCGGCTGCCGGCGCCTTCTGCGCGGCCGGCGCTGATTGCGCCGCGCCTGCCTTCGCCTCGTCGATGACGCCGAGCACCTCGCCGACCTTCACGTCCGCGCCGTCGCGCCGGTCGATCCGGCTCAGCACGCCAGCCTGCGGCGCGCCCACTTCGAGGTCGATCTTGTCGGTCTCGAGCTCGACCAGCGGATCGCCCGCCGAGACGACGTCGCCTTCCTTGCGCAGCCACTTGGCGACGCGTGCGTCAACGATGGATTCACCAACTTCGGGGACAACGATGTTTGCTGGCATGCTAGTCCTTGACCGTCGTGAGCCGGCTGTCCCGGCGCGCCCTCTCGGCAACCTCGCCCTCGGCCGGCTGCTCGGCCGGAACGCCGAACGCCTGGTTGACCAGCGCCTGCTGATTGATGCTGTGGCGCGCGGCGGATCCTTCCGCGGGACTTGCGCTTCTCGGCCTGGCCACTTTGCGCACGACCCGCCCGCCGGACAGCTCGTGCAGGTGCGGACGGACGAATTCCCACCCGCCCATGTTCTCGGGCTCTTCCTGAACCCAGACCACTTCCTGCGCGTTGGGATACCCCTCGATCGCGGCGCGCAGGTCGCGCATCGGCAGCGGATAGAGTTGTTCGAGCCGAACGATCGCGACGTCGGGCCGCGCGGCGCGGTGCTCGGACGACATCAGATCGACGAAGACCTTGCCCGCTGCAGACGACCACGCGGCGGATGTCGCGGGCGCGCACCTCCGCCTCGACGTCCGGGATCACCATGCGGAATCGCCCTTCGGCGAGCTCCGCCGCCGCCGATGCCACCATGCCATGACGCAGCAGGCTCTTCGGCGTCAGCACGATGAGCGGCAGCGGGTCGACGGTGAGGAGCGCCGCCTGCCGCCGCAGGAGATGGAAGTACTGCGCCGCCGTCGTGCAGTTCACGACGCGCATGTTGATGTCGGCCGCGAGCTGCAGGAACCGTTCGGGCCGCGCGCTTGCGTGATCGGGCCCCTGCCCTTCGTGCGCGTGCGGCAGCAGCAGCACGAGCGACGGCTTGAGACCCCATTTCCCGCGCGCCGAGACGATGAACTCGTCGATCATCACCTGCGCGCCGTTGATGAAGTCGCCGTACTGCGCTTCCCAGATCACCAGACGCGACGGCTCCTGGATGTTGTAGCCGTACTCGAAGCCGACGACCGCGTTCTCCGTCAGCGGGCTGTTGTGGATCTCGAACGCCACCTTCGCCTGCGGCAGCGACTGCAGCGGCACGTGCACCTCGCCGCTCTGCGCGTCGTGGAGGACGGCATGGCGGTGGCTGAACGTGCCACGCTCGACGTCCTCGCCGGTCAACCGAATGCTCGTGCCGTCCTCGAGGATCGACGCGAAGGCCAGCTCCTCGGCGGTCGCCCAGTCGATGCTCCTTGCGGCCGGATCGTCGAGCACGTGCGCGCGCTTGTCGCGCGATCGCTCGAGCTTGCGATGGATCGTGAATTCCGGCGGCAGCGTGAGCAGCGCCTTGTTCAACTCGCGAAGCCGCTCGAGCGGCACCGCTGTCTGCGCCTTCGAGGCCGCGCCGGGGGGCGCCGGGTCCGGCTCCGGCTCGACGAAATCGCGTTCGGGCTTCAGCGCCTCGAGCGCCGCCTGAAGTTCGGCGGTGCGCTTCTTCACCAGTTCGTCCGGCACATGCGGCTCGACGACGCGGCGCTCGACCAGCGTGTTCGCCCAGACTTCGCGGACGGTCGGATGCGCGGCGATCTTCTGATACATCAGCGGCTGGGTGAATGCTGGCTCGTCGCCTTCGTTGTGCCCGTGACGCCGGTAGCCAATCAGATCGATGAGGAAGTCGCGCTGGAACCTGGCGCGATAGGCCCACGACAGCCGCGACACTTCGACGCACGCCTCCACATCGTCGGCGTTGACGTGGACGATTGGAATCTTGAACCCGCGGGCGAGCCCGCTCGCGTACGAGGTGCTGTAGACATCACGCGGCCCGGTCGTGAACCCGAGCTGGTTATTCGCGATCACGTGAATCGTGCCGCCGGTGCGATACCCCGGCAGGCGGCTGAGATTCAGGGTCTCGGCAACGACACCCTGTCCCGGAAACGCGGAGTCGCCGTGGATCAGGATCGGAAGGCTGCGCGCCGGATCGAAGAGTGGGACGCCGCCGCGATCGACCATCGTGCCGGCCGCGCGGGCCATGCCCTCGACGACCGGATCGATCGCTTCGAGATGGCTGGGATTCGGCGGCATCGAGACGACGAGGTTCATCGCCGCGCCGCCGGTGATCGCGCGGTGCGCGCCGGCGTGATACTTCACGTCGCCGGTCCACGCCATGTCTTCCTGGAATCCGCGCGGCGACACCGGATCCTTGAACTCGGCGAGGATCTGCGCGTACGGCTTGTTCAGCACGTGCGCCATGACGTTCAGGCGCCCGCGGTGGGCCATGCCGATCAGGATGCTGCGGATCCCGTCTTCGGCCGCTTCGCCGATCGTCTCGTCGAGGATCGGCACGAGCATGTCCAGCCCCTCGATCGAGAAGCGGGTCTTGCCTGGAAACGTGCGGTGCAGGAACCGCTCGAACGCCTCGATCTGGGTGAGCCGATCGAGCAGCGCCACCGGGTCGAGCGGATCGGCGGGCGGACGAAACCGTCCCAGCTCCACCGCCTGACGCAGCCAGTCGCGTTCTTCCGGCACGAAGACGTGCGCGAAATCGAAGCCAGTCGTCGAGCAGTAGATGCTGCGAAGCCGCTCGATGGCTTCGCGCGCCGACGACGCGCCTTCGGCCGCGGGGCCATCGACGAGAAAGGCGGGGAGCGCCTGCAGATCCTGTTCGGTGAGGCCGTGCGTCTCAGGCAGCAGGGCGGGATCGCCGAGAGGCTCGGTTCCGAGCGGGTCGAGCCGCGCCGCAAGGTGGCCGTAGCGGCGAATCGACTCTGCGAGATTGGCGACGCCGACGATCTTCTGCAGCGGCAGGCCGGCCGCGACCTGCTGCTCCGCGCCTTCGGATGGAGGCGCCCACGACTCGAAGATCGCCCTCGTTGCCGGATCAACCGATGAAGGGTCGCGGCGGTATTTCTCGTACAGTTCGAGGACGTACCCGCGATTGAGCCCGCTGAATTCCTGCCACGCCGACATACCCCTTTATCCTACCGCAGGAAGCAGTTACGGGCGGGAGTGCACAGAATGACAGCACCTGGCACCTGGCACCTCGATCATTCGTAGCGAAGCGCCGTGATCGGATCGATGCGGCTGGCGCGTGACGCCGGCACCCACGCGGCCACGAGCGCGACGGCGCCGAGCGCCAGGGTCACCAGCACGATCGTCAAAGGATCCACCGCCTTCACCCCGAAGAGCAACTGCTCGAGCGCACGGCCTGCGAACACGAGCAGGACGACGCCGATCGTCAGGCCGATCGCGGCGAGCAGGAGCACCTGCCGGATCACGAGCCACAGCACCGACCCGCGCTGCGCGCCGAGCGCGAAGCGCACGCCCATCTCCTGCGTCCGCGCGCTGACCGAGTACAACATCACGCCATAGATGCCCATCGCCGCGAGCACCATCGCCAGCAGCGCAAACAGCCCCAGCACGATCGCCGATGCGCGCTGCTGGAACGACGAGACCGCCAGTGCCTCGTCGAGGGACTGGATCATGTAGATGGGTTGTTCGGCATCGAGCGACTGGACCGTCTGTCGGACGGACGGCAGAATCGCGGCCGCGGTCCCTTCGCTGCGAACGAGCACGAACAACTGGTTCCACACGGTCTGCTGCCTGACGGGAATGAAGAGCTCGGGCCGCACCGCCTGCGTGGCGCCGGCATTGCGAAAATCGGCGACCACGCCGACGATCGTCGCCGCGGGGCGCGGCCGCTCCGGGCTGCCCATCTGAATACGCTGGCCGATCGGATCGACGCCGGAGAGATAGCGCGCGGCAAACGCGGCGTTGACGATCACCACCGGAGGCGTGTTCAGACGATCGGATGCATTGAAAGCCCGCCCGGCCTGAATCGGCACGCCGAGCGTCGCGAAGTAGCCGGGTGAGGCCACGGTGCTGAGAGCGGTAGGCAGCGTCGAGCCCGGTTCAACCTTGTGCTCGAGCGTAAACTGGGTGTCAAAGGCTGCCATCGGCGGAAACTGCGAAGCGGCCGACGCCGATCGAACACCCGGCACGGCCTCCAGCCGCTCGATCAGCGAGTCGAAAAACGCGCCGGCGGCATCCTCGGCGTAGCGCTCCCGCGGCAGCGTCAGACGCATCGTCAACACGCCATCCGACTGGAAGCCTGGATCGACGCGCTGGATGTTCCACATGCTGCGAATCAGCACGCCGGCGCCGAGCAGCAGCACGACCGACAGCGCGATCTCCGAAATCACGAGGAGCTGCCGCAGACGGCCGCCGCGATTCCCGCCGGCCCGCGTATCCGCCTTGAGCGAATCGTGCGGATCGGTCCGCGTCGCCTGGAGCGCGGGAATCAGCGCGGCCAGCAGACCGCACGCCAGCGCCACGGCGGCGCTCCACGCCAGCACGCGGGTATTGAGGCCGGCTTCGAGGCCGAGCATCTGGAATTGCGCGGGAATCAGCGTGCTGGATCCACGGAACGCGAGATAGGCGACGAGCAGTCCGCCGGCGGCGCCGGCGAACGAGAGCAGCAGGCTCTCGGTGAGGACGTGGCGCGCGACGCGCCATCTGCCAGCGCCGAGCGCCAGCCGCACGGCAAGCTCACGATGGCGTGTCGTCGAGCGTGCGAGAAACAGATTCGTGAGGTTCGCGCAAGCGATGAGCAGCACGAACGCAACCGCGCCGACGAGCATGTAGGCGACCGGACGGACGTCCTGCATCAGCGCCGCGGCCCATGGGGTCGCGGTCAGCCGCCATCCCTCGTACTCCTTGAACTTGGCGCGTTCCGCCTGATCGATTCGCCCGGCGATCGTCGCCAGCTCGCTGTTCGCCTGCTCGATCGAGGCGCGCGGCGCCAGACGCGCGAGTATCGAGAACTGTCGAATGTTTCGTGGCAGGCGCGCGGGATCGCCGCCCCATGGCATCCAGAGATCGGTTCCGATCAGCACGAGGCCCGGAGGCATGACGCCGACGATTGCCGTGCTCTGGCCGCTGATGCGCACGGCACGGCTCAGAATCGCGGGGTCCTCGGCAAAGCGGGTTCGCCACAATCGGTGGCTGATGATCGCGACCGGCGGACCGTTCGGCAGGAGCTCTTCCCGCGTGAACCCTCTCCCCAGCACAGGCTTCATTCCGAGCACAGGAAACAGGTCATCGAGCAGCAGAGCCGTGAAGACGCGTTCCGGAACGTCGCCGCCCGAGATGTTCCTGTTCCCCAGATCGAACGCGCCGATGCTCGCGAAGCTGCCGGCGGTCCGGATGTCCGCGTACTCGGCCGGCGACAGCACCTCGATGTAACTCGTCTCCGAGGAGAGCTTCGGGTAGTTGACGCCTACCGCGACGAGGCGATCGGGGTCGGGGTAGGAGAACGGATGGAACACGAAGCCATCGAGGATGCCGTAGATCGCCGTGTTGCCGCCAATCGCGAGCGCGAGCGAGATGACGGCAACCGCAGCGAATCCCGGCCGACGGACGAAGAGCCTTAGGGCGTAGCGAATGTCCTGCAGGATGGTGTCCATCTCAGACCTCTTGGACTGTCGTGAGGGTTGCGGGTGTCCCCCGCCCAGGGCGCTAATCGTGCTGGTACCGAACACGCCGAAAACGTTGCCGCATCGCGGAGCCGATGACGTCGCGGACGCTGAACGCGAGCAGCCGCATCCGGACCGCCAGCGGCTCGCCGCGCGTCTCCTCCTGCGCGTCGGCGGCAGCCGCCAGCACCTCGCTGCCATAGCGTGCGCGAAAGTCGGCCGGATACAGCCGGAGCAGGACCTTGAAGAGCCTCGTCACGCGAGGCCCTTGTTGAGGCGCGAATTGCCGCGCGCCAGGTCGACGAGCTGGCCGAGCTGACGCAATTCGTCGCGAAGCGTGCGCCAGCCGCGATCCGTCAACCTGTAGTACCGGCGCTGCGCCTCCTGGCCGTTCGCCGGCCGGGCCGCGCCGACAGCCGAGGATTCCTCGATCAAACCGCCGTCTTCGAGGCGCTGAATCGCCTCGTAGAGCGTGCCTGGACCGAGACGGATCGCACCGTCCGTTCTCGCCTCGACGTCCTGTTTGATGCGGTAGCCATGCTTGGGCCCCTCGGCAAGGGCAAGCATGATGTGCAGCACGGGCAGCGACTGGGGCTTTCGAGCCATGACGCAGTGTAACGTATCGTTAGACGATATGTATCCGGCGGAAGTTTACCGAAGCGGTATGCTCTCGAAATGGACGTATCAAGTGCTTATCTCGACGATGTGAAGTCGCAGTTCGGCAAGATGAAGAAGCTTGCCGACGACGCGGCGGCTCAAGTGCAGGACGCAGAGCTGGCGCAGCGGCTCGACCCGGAGTCGAACAGCATCGCGCTCATCATGCGTCACATGGCGGGGAACCTGCGCTCACGGTTCACGGATTTCCTGACGACCGACGGGGAGAAGCCAAATCGAAACCGCGACGGGGAATTCGAGGAATTCCGGGAGATGACCCGCCGGCACGTGGTCGATGACTGGGAGAGCGGATGGCGGGTGCTCTTCGGCGCGCTGGACACGCTGACGCCCGGCGATCTGCTGCGCGACGTGTTCATCCGCGGCGAGCGGCATTCGGTGATGCAGGCGCTCGACCGGCAGCTCACCCACCACTCATATCACGTCGGCCAAATCGTGTTTCTCGCGAAGCACCTGCGATCGGCGGAGTGGCGATCGCTCTCCATTCCGCGCAAGCGAAGCTAATCGGTCATTCGCCACGCAGCGTCACCAGCGGATCGACCCTGACGGCCCGCCGCACCGGCACGAGCGCGGAGAGCGCGGCGACAGTCGACAACACGAGTGCGACGCCGATGTAGGTCGATGGATCGTTCGGCGAGACGTCGTAGAGAAGCGATGCGGTGGACTGCGCTATCGCCGCGCCGCCGGCAAGTCCGAGCACACAACCGGTTCCGATCAGAAACGCGGTCTGCCGCACGATCAGGCTGCGAATGTCGCGAACGGTCGCGCCGAGCGCGAGCCGGATGCCGATTTCCTGTGCGCGCTGGCTGACCGAGTACCGAGATCACGCCATAAAGACCCGACGCGGCAAGCATCAGGGCGATCACCGCAAACGACATGAACATGCCGCTCAGGATTCCAAAGCTCGACAGCTCGTCCTTGAAGGCCTCGTGCACGGTTCGCAGGCGCTGGAGCGGAATGTCGCGGTCGAGCGCGGTCATCTCGCTGCGCACGACCGGCAGCAGCCGATCCGGATCCGATCCCCTGACGAGCACGTCGACGCTCCGCACCGGCCTCTGACGCACGGCGCGATAGATCAGCGGATTCGCCTCCTTCAAGTCCATCGTCTTGACGTTGCCGGCAATGCCGACGATCTCGATCCAGCCGCGCTCGTCACGCTCGACTTTCACGCGGCTGCCGAGCGCCTTGTGCGGATCTCCCCGGTACCGCCGCGCCATTTCCTCGTTGACAATCGCGACCGGAGCGCGATCGGCCGTATCGGCGGCCGTGAACTCGCGGCCGGCGAGAAGAGGGACACCGGCGACGGAAAGGAAATCCTCGGTGGTGATGACCGACCCGGCCCACGGCCGATCCTGTTCGCGCGGCGCCGAATAGCCATCGATCGTCAGCTGCACCGGGGCTTCGCCGCCGAGCACGGGAAGCCGATCGGCCACCGACGCCCGCTGCACGCCCGGCAGCGAGTTCAGCCGGGTGAGCAGCCGGTTGTAGTAGTCGGCGATCGACGCGTCGTTTTTGTAGCGCCACTCTGGAAGATCGATGCGAACGGTCGCCAGATTGGATGGATCGAAGCCCATCTTGGCGGTGTGGATGGCGATCATGGAGCGCACCAGCAGCCCGGCGACGATCAGCAGCATCATCGCGAGCGCCAGCTGCGACACGACGAGGACGGAGCGGCTGCGCCGGCCGCGAACGCCGCCGCCGGTGCGCGCGCCGCTGTCCTTCAGCGTTTCGTTGAGATCGGTTTTCGATGCATGGAGCGCGGGCAGCAGGCTGAACACGATCGGGCTGGCAAGCGACAGCAGCGCGGTATACAGCAGGACGTTCCGATCGATCGCGACCAGCTCGAAGAACGGTTCGTAGGCGGCCGCTTTGATCACGGAGAGCCCGCCGTAGGCGAGGCCGAGCCCGGCGAGCCCGCCGAGAACTCCGAGCACCACCGTTTCGGTCAACAGTTGACGGACCATGCGCAGGCGGCTCGCGCCAAGCGCCGCCCGCACCGCCAGCTCCCTGCGGCGGCCGGTCGCCCGCGCGAGCACCAGGTTGGCGATGTTCGCGCAGGCGATGAGCAGGACGAATCCCACGACCAGCATGAGCAGCGCCAGGATGATCCAGGTGTCCGATCCGGTCATCGCGTCGCGCGTCGGCGACAGCCGGGCCTTCCAGTCCGTGTTGGTGGTCGGATAATCCTTCTGCAGACGCTCGGCGACAGCGCGCACTTCGGCTTCGGCCGCCGGGAACGCGACGCCGGGCTTCAACCTGCCGGTCACACGCACGTTGCGAACGTCGCGTGGCAGCGCGGGATCGAGCGTCAGCGGCACCCACACGTCCACCGTGCTCAGGTTGCCGATCTCGATGTCCGGCATCAGCACGCCCGTCACCGTGAATGGCCGGCCGTTGAGCAGCAGGGCCTGGCCGATGATCGATGCGTCGCCGCCGAACTGGCGTTGCCAGAATTGATGGCTCAGCACGACTTCATCCGCGCCGCCGGGCCGATCGGTGCCCTCCGCCAGCGCACGGCCGGCACGCATCTCCAGACCCCAGGTCTCGAAGAGGTTGCTCGTCACCGCCGTCGCGCTCAACGCAACCGCGTCGCCGCGCCCGCTCATCGTCAGGCTCCGTGACGTCGATCCGGCGACACTGCTGAAGGATTGAAGCGATGCCCGGTAGTCGAGGAGGTCGGGGATCGACATCGGGCCGCGGTCGCCGCCGCGCTGCGGATCGATCATGAAGATCCAGCCGAGCGTCTCCTGATCGCGGACCGGCAGCGGCCGCAGGAGCAGGATGTTCGTGAAGCTGAAGGCGACGGTGTTCGCGCCGATCGCCAGCGCGAGCGTCAGCACGATGATGAGCGAGAAACCGGGCTGGTGAACGACGCTTCGCGCGCCGTAGCGCAGATCCTGAAACAGGGTGTTCAAAGGAGAACTCCCAACTCCCAAAAAAACCAACTCCCAAAAAGACTCCCAAACTCCCAAATGTAGATTGGGAGTTGGGAGTTGGGCTGTTTGGGAGTTCTACGTCTGCAGGCGCCTCCCGGTTCCAGGGCGCTCAGCTACGTCAGCGCCGCAGGCGCCTCGGGCACCGGCCAGACGACCCGGTTGAACTGGCCGCGCTGGAGCAGTTCCCGCCCCTTGCCGCCCCTGCCGGTGACCTCGGTACTTGGCCGTGCTGATCGTCTGCTCCGCCCCGCGGCTGGTCTCGACGGTCATGAGCTGCCGGTCGCCCGACGACACCACGACGCCGAGCACGCGATCGGACTTCGACGTCAGCTTGATCAGGATCACGCCGCGCCCGGGACCGGAGAGGAAATTCACCTCCTCGACCTTGCACAGGATTGCGCGTGCTTCGCGGGTCGCGGCAATGATGATCTCGTCGCCTGTGACTCGATCCACGCCGACGAACTCCGCGCCGTCCGCCGCCCGTGCGAAACGGCGGCCCGAGCGAGTGCTCGGTTCGGTGAACGACTCCAGGCTGAACCGCATGCTGTAGCCGTCGCTGGTCGCGGCAATCGCATGGATCGGCGGCACGTCGCCTTCCTTGCGCGCGGCGATGACGCCGATCGCCCGAGGATCCAGGCTCAGCGCGCCGACGATGCGTTCGCCGTCCTTGAGCTTGAAGAACCGCTGAATCGGCTCGCCGTACCCGGTGGACGCGGGGATGTCCGCGATTCTCGTCGAATACGCGACCCCGAAATTGCTGAAGAACACGACCGCCGAACGCGTGCTCCCCGGCAGCACGGCCAGCACCGCATCCCCTTCCCTGAGTCTCGTCGTCGAAACGTCCTTCACTTCCTTCTGGCGCTTCACCCAGCCGTCGCGCGACACGATGACGACGTTGTCTTCTTCGACGATGAAGTCCTCGGCGGTGTATTCGGTTTCGCCGGCGTCGCTCGCGATCGACGTCCGGCGGGCGTCACCGTATTTCTTCTGGATGTCCTCGAGCTCGACGCGGACGATTCCCCATCGGCCTTCCTCGTCCTTCAGCAGCGTGTTGATCTGCCGCGTCCTGCGGCGCTTCTCCTCGAGCTCCTTGCGGATGATCAGGATCTCGAGGCGCGCCAGCCGGTAGATCTTCAGCTCGAGGATCGCGTCGGTCTGCTCGGCGTCGAGCTCGAAGCGCTTGATGATCTGCTGCGCCGCGTCCGCCTTGCCTTCCGACTTGCGTACGATCTTGAGAATCTCGTCGAGCGCGTCGAAGACCTTCTCGAAACCCTCGAGGATGTGCACGCGCTTCTTGAGCGCGGCCAGCTCGTGCTCCAGACGCTTGGTGACGACTTCCAGCCGGAAGTGCAGGAAGTAGAAGAGCATCTGGTGGAGATCCAGACGCTCGGGCCGGCCGACCTCGGGGTTGCCTTCGGTCGGCACCAGCGACGTCAGGTTGACGATGAAGTTCGTCTGCAGCGGCGTGTGCTTGAAGAGGTAGGCCATCACCATCTTCTCGTCGGCGTCCTTCTTCAGCTCGAGCGCGACGCGCACGTCCTCGGTCGAGAGATCCTTGACGTCGACGAGCGGCGGAAGCTTGCGGCTCAGCGCGACCTCCGCGATCCGCTCGACGAGCGTGGACTTGTTCACCGTGTACGGCACGCTGGTGATGTAGATCATCTTGCCCGACCTCGTGGCCGGCCCCTCTTCCCAGGTCGCCCGCAGCCGGATCGCGCCCGATCCGGTCTTGTAGATCTGCTTCAATTCTTCCGGCGAGTTCAGCATCTGTCCGCCGGTCGGAAAGTCCGGCCCCTTCACATAGCGGCACAACTGGACGCTGGTCAGCTCGGGGTTGTCGAGCAGCTTCAGCAGCGCCGTGCAGATCTCGTTCAGGTTGTGGGGCGGGATGTTCGTCGCCATGCCCACCGCAATCCCGGTCGCACCGTTGATCAGCAGGTTCGGGATGCGGGATGGCAGGACGACCGGCTCGGTGCGCGTGCCATCGTAGTTCGGCCGGAAGTGCACCGTCGTCTGATCGATCTCGGTCAGCAGCTCGTCGCTGAGACGGGCCAGACGGCACTCGGTGTAGCGCATCGCCGCGGCGTTGTCGCCGTCGAGCGAGCCGAAATTGCCGGATCCGTCGATCAGCGGGTAGCGAAGCGAGAACGGCTGCGCCATGCGCACCAGCGTTTCGTACAGCGCGGAATCGCCGTGCGGATGGTAGTTGCCCATGACGTCGCCGACGACTTTCGCGCACTTGCGGTGCTTGGTGTCGGCGGTCAGGTTCTGCTGCCACATCGTATAGAGGATGCGGCGCTGCACCGGCTTGAGGCCGTCACGGACGTCGGGCAGCGCTCGCGACGTGATCACCGACAGCGCGTAGTTCAAATAGCGGCTCTGCGCCGCCTCGTGCAACGGGACCGCTTCGGGCTCTCCGCCGCCCGGGCCGCCCCCGCGTTCGTCGACCAGCGCTCCGCCGTCCGCGTCATCGAACAGCGAGGCGCCACCTTTCTTTCGTTTGGCCATGGTTTATTGTTAATCGATTTTGATCGTGAGGGCCCGCTGCTTTCGTGGATCGACGTTGCGCATGCGCGCCGACGGGCGGCGGCCGCGCGCAGGAAACGTCACCTCGACATCCACCGGGACGGCCTCCGCGAGACCGAAATGCACCGGCATGTCGCTCTGCGCGTCATAGCCCGATCCGGAATCGACGAGGCGCGTCCCCAGCAGCTGTCTGGTGCCCGCGCGGAACACCCGGACCTCGGCGCCTGCGCGTGTCGCTCTGCCGCGCGAATCGAGGACGCGCACGCTGAGCGAGCGTGAGGCGGCGGCCTCGGGCAGATTGTTACGCAACACCAGCGGCACGGGATCGGTGCGAACGCCGGTGAGCGAAAGATCCTCGTCGCCGTCGCCGTCGAAATCAGCCCACAGCGCACCGTGATCGGCATGCAGGTCGCGCAGCAGAGCAGGCGTGACGTCCTCGAACCCCCCTTCGCCCTTCGGGCTACCGGGGGCAGGTCGCGCGAAGTTGCGAAAGAGATAATCCCGATAGCTCACGCCGCCGGTGACGGTCCCGTTGACGTACAGATCGAGCCGGCCATCGTGATCGAAATCGGAGAGCGCGCAGGTGTCGTAGCGCGCGTCGATCGCAAGTCCCCACGCGGCGGACACGTCCTCGAAGCGTCCCTTGCCGCGATTGAGGAACAGGCCGATCGGCCCGTAGTTCGCTGCGATCAGATCGAGACGGCCATCATTATCGACGTCCGCCGCGCAGGGGCGCACGGTGCCGTTCGTGGCGGCACGCGGCGCGCGGCCTCCCCACTCGACCCCGGCCGTCAGCGCAACGTCGGCGAAGCGCCCCGCGGTGTTCTGGTAGAGCGCATTGGCGTCGCCGTCCATGTGAGCGACGTAGACGTCGAGGTCGCCATCCTCGTCGTAGTCGAACCAGACCGCGCCGACGCTGCGACGTGTGTCGGCGAGCCCGACATCGGCGGCGACGTCGGTGAAGCGCCCGCGGTCGTTCCTGAACAGAACGTCCGCTTTGTCGCGGAATGCGACGAACAGGTCGAGATCGCCGTCGCCGTCGACATCAATCCAGGACGGCTGCCGAACCGCGCCATCGGCGACGGCCACGCCCGAGGACGCGGTCACGTCAGCGAACTTGCCGCGGTCGTTCCGATACAGCCGCAGCACGCCGCCATCGCCCGGGGTGAAGCCGACCAGCAGATCCGGATCCCCGTCCGCGTCGAAGTCGCCCCACGCAGCGGCCCGTGTCGCCCGCGGATCGGCCACGCCGGCCTGGTCGCCCACTTCGACGAACGCGCCGCGATCGTTCCGGTACAGCCGGTTCGCCGGGCCGCCGAACCCGACGAACAGGTCGAGGTCGCCATCGCCGTCATAGTCCGCGGCCGCGTTGACGAACGCGCCGGTCGCCGGCAGCTCCGCGACGAACTCGGGCGAGCGCGAGCCCTGAACGGCGAGCGCGAGTAGGAAGAGGAAGGAAATGGCTGGTAGTTTCAAACCGTCCAATCCTGCGATGGAGCTAGTTGCCTCTTGATTAACAATTAACGATTAGCGATTAACGATTGGTAACGCAATGTACACCTATCTCCACTACGACGTCTTCACCGACCGCGCGTTCGAGGGTAATCAGCTCGCCGTCTTCCCCGAACCCGCCGGGCTCAGCACCGCTCAGATGCAGCGCATCGCTCAGGAGATGAACTTCTCCGAGTCGACGTTCATCTTCCCGCCGGAACGCGGCGGCGACGTGCGGATGCGCATCTTCACGCCGGGCGAGGAGCTGCCGATTGCCGGGCATCCGACCATCGGCAGCACCTTCGCGCTGGCGCACACCGGCACGATCGCCCGAGGGCGGGACAACTTCGTCTTCGAGCTGGGTGTCGGACCGACGCCGGTTTCGCTCGATTGGGACGGTGACGGGCTGTCGTTCGCGTGGATGACGATGCCAAACCCGACGTTCGGCGCGGTTATCGAAGACCGCCCGGCGGTCGCGGCCGCGCTCGGTGTCGGCGAGCGCGATCTCGTCGAGGGTCTGCCGGTGCAGATGGTGACCTGCGGCGTCCCCTTCCTTTATGCGCCGCTGGCAAGCAAGAAGGTGGTGGATTCGGTCAGCATCGACCGCAAGGGACTCGCCCGATGCGCCGAACGCGCCGGTCTGGGCGAATTGCCCGTGTTCTTCTTCTCGATCGAAAACCCGAAAGTCGCAGCAACGGACGAGGGCGGAACCGTTTACAGCCGCATGCTCGCGCCGGGTTTCGGCATCTCCGAGGATCCCGCCACGGGCAGCGCCAGCGGGCCGCTCGGCTCGTACCTGGTCCACCACCGCGTCGTCACCCCCGAGGTCGCGCGCGCGATGGTGAGCCTTCAGGGTGTGGCGATGCGGCGTCCGAGCCGGATTCACATCTCGATCGAGGCGCGCGACGAGTCGATCGCGCGCGTCCGCGTCGGCGGCAAGGCCGTGCTGGTCGGACGCGGCGAGCTCCTTACTGCAGGCTCTGTTTGACCGCGCCGCGGAGCCGCGACGCCGGAATCGTGACGGTGCCGATTGAGCCGGCACTGTTTCGAATCGCGACCTTTACCTGATCCGCATCGGGCCGCAGCGTCAGAGTTCGTGTGAACGTCAGCCCCTCGGCCAGCAACTGTTCCCGTGCGCTCTCCGAGAGACGCAACGGAACCGTGGCATCGATCGTCCTTACCAGCCGGCCGTCCGGCAGCGTGTGCGCGATGGCCACGTCCAGCTCGCCGGTCCACATCCCACCTTCAGGCTTCAATAGAACGGCGGCAGGCTCGACACGGATCGTCAGCGCGACGTCGCCGGCCGCGGCTGCCTTGGCAACTGAGACTGAAACACCCACACCAGTGGCGTCGAGCGGGCTGTCCAAAGCGGCGAGGACGGCGCTCTGTTTGTCGACGGCTGACGGTACTTCGGGACGCACGGCAAAATATCCACTGCGGTGGCGAACGCTGACGTCGCGGCGCCGCACGCGGACTTTGATTTCGCGGAAACGGCCGTCCCACTGGGCGTGCGACGGGGTGTAGCCGAGCACGTACGTGAGCCTGGAGTCCTCGGCTGCCCTCTGAATCGCGCCCCCGAGGTCATTCGTGTTGAAGTAGGCGTGCCCTCCGGTCTTTTCGGCAATCACCTGCGACGTCTCGATGTTGCTCATCAGATCGTCGAGCGTCGAGAACTCCTGCTGCCGCGCGCCCGGCGGCGTCGAGAACACGCCCATCAGTCCGCGTGCGTCCACCGGATAGAACGCGATGTCCGCATCGTTCAACGCGCGCGTCGCGCGAAAGAGTTCGGGGCTGGCATTCCGCATCATGATGCCGTCGTTGAACAGGATCGGGAACCCGCTCGAAATCCAGATGACGTTTTTCCGGCCGCGAACGCCAGCCAGGTGCCCGGCAATGGCCTCCATCGCTCCCGTGGTTGCCTTCACGCGCCGGTCTAGGAAAAAGCCCTGGATCTGGTCTTCCGCCCTTCCTACCCATCCCTCGATTTCTGTATCGAAGTCCCGCAAGCCCGCTTCGATGCCCCTCACGAGCTGGGCCTGCGAGCCAGCCATCGGGACCGACGTGCGCGCGTCGACGCGCTCCACTGCCTTGATCAGCGACGCCGCGTCGCGGGTGAAGTCGTGCAGCACCAGCACTTCGTCCGCCTCGAGAACGTAGAAGCCCACACGGTCCTCGGGACGGAGCTGCTTCAGGTACTGAAAGATGTGGTTGCGGGCGATCGACTGATGCTCCTGCAGCGTGTTCAGCCGATCGAAGAGCAGCACCGTGACGCCGGCGGACGCCGGGCCGTCGATGCGATTGCTGAAGACGTTGTCCTCAGCCGCCGCTCGCGAAGGGGACGCACTTCCCTCGACGGAGAACAGCACGACACGCTGCGGCTTGCCCTGATCGAACAGCTCGAAGTCGGCAGCCGTGAGCCCGGGAATCGGCCGGCCGCGGTCATCGTTGACGATTACGGAGACCCGGACCAGCCCGGCGTCGCTTCGAAAGACGGGCGGCTGGCCGGACGAAGACGGGTTCTGGGCCGTGCCGGTGGAAACCGCGGTACACAGGAAAACGGCCAAAACGAGGAGGCGTCGCACGCGTTCCCCCAATCGGGCGGCAGGGTCGAGGCTGGCGTCGAGATGATACACAAAAACTCCCAACTCCCAAATCCGCAACTCCCAAACCTGCTTGGGAATTGGAAATTGGGCGTTGGGAGTTGTTCTTCCTGGTCCCTGGCCCCTGGTTCCCGGTCCCTATTTAATAAACAGCATCTCCCGGTAGGTCGGCAGCGACCACTCGTCGTCGGGCACCATGCTCTCGATCGCGTCACCCGATTCACGGAGCGCGGCCATCGCCGGGACCACCTTGTCCCTGAAGTACTTCGCGTGCTTCTCCGCCGATCCATCTCCTTCGTGCTCGAGCAGTTCCTGCAGGTGATCGACGCGCTGCTTGCACTCGTCGATGACCTTGCAGAGCCTGTCGAGCGTGCGCTTCGATTCCTTCGAGACGGCGCCCGCCGCCTTCACCGCCGCGACGGTCGCGGCGAGCTGGCCCTGGAACCGGTACACGGGCGGAAGGATGAAGCGGTTCGCCATCAGCACCATCAACTGCGCTTCGACGTTGATGCTCTTGTTGTACTGCTCGACCGCCACTTCATGTCGGGCCTTCAGTTCGCGCTCGTTGAGCACGCTGTACTTCTCGAACGCCTGGACGACCTCCGGCTTCATGATCTCGGGATAGGCGTCAACCGATGTGCGGTGGTTGAGCAACCCGCGCTTGCCCGCTTCCTTCTGCCATTCGTCCGAATAGCCGTTGCCGTTGAAGATGATCCGCTTGTTCTCGCGAATGATCTTCGTGAGCAGCGTCTTGACCGCGCCCTGCAGCTTCTTGCCCTCCTTCAGGCCCTTTTCGATCTCGGTCGCGCAGTAGTCGAGCGAGTCGGCTACCGCGACGTTGAGCGCGAGGTTCGGCCACGCGATGCTCTGGTTCGCCGAGACCGCGCGGAACTCGAACTTGTTGCCGGTAAACGCAAACGGGCTGGTGCGGTTGCGGTCGCCGGCGTCGCGCGGCAGCTTCGGGAGCACCCCAACGCCGACGTCGAGAATACCGCCGGATTTCGTCGACTTCGCGCTGCCCGCCTTCTCGATCTGGCCGAAGATGTCGGTCAGCATGTCGCCGAGGAAGATGGAGATGATTGCCGGCGGCGCTTCGTTGGCGCCCAGCCGGTGATCGTTGCCGGCGCTGGCGATGCTGAAGCGGAGCAGCCCCTGGTACTTGTTGACGGCGCGCAGCACCGCGGCGCAGAAGACGAGGAACTGGATATTGTCGTGCGGCGTCTCCCCCGGATTCAGCAGGTTGTTCCCGAGATCGTCGCTCATGCTCCAGTTGACGTGCTTGCCCGAGCCGTTGACGCCCGCGAACGGCTTCTCGTGCAGCAGGCACGCGAGGCCGTACTTCGGCGCCACCCGCCGCAGCATCTCCATCGTCATCATCTGGTGATCGGTGGCGACGTTGGCGTTCTCGAACGTCGGCGCGAGCTCGTACTGGCCGGGCGCCACTTCGTTATGGCGCGTCTTCACCGGCACGCCGACCTTGTACAGCTCCCGTTCCACGTCCATCATGAAGGCCAGCACGCGCTCGGGGATCGATCCAAAGTAATGATCCTCGAGCTCCTGCCCCTTCGGCGGCCTGGCGCCGAACAGCGTGCGGCCCGCGTTGATCAGATCGGGACGATTGAAATAGAACTGGCGGTCGATTAGGAAGTATTCCTGCTCGGCGCCGCAGGTGGTGACCACGCGCTGCGCCTTCGAACCGAAGAGCTTGAGGACCCTGACGGCCTGTCTGGACAGCGCGTCCATGGACCGAAGCAGCGGCGTCTTCTTGTCGAGCGCCTCACCGGTCCAGCTTACAAACGCGGTCGGAATGACGAGCGTGGTGCCGCTATGGGTGATGAGCAGCCAGGGCGGGCTGGTCGGGTCCCAGGCCGTGTAGCCGCGCGCCTCGAAGGTCGACCGCATGCCGCCCGAGGGGAAGCTCGAGGCATCGGGCTCGCCCTTGATCAGTTCGCGCCCGGCGAACTCCGCGACGGCGCGGCCGTCTGCGGTCGGCGACAGGAATGCGTCGTGCTTTTCCGCCGTGATGCCGGTCATCGGCTGGAACCAGTGCGTGTAATGCGTGGCGCCGTGTTCGACCGCCCAGTCCTTGAGGGCGGCGGCGATGATGTCGGCTACCGAGGCGTCGAGCGGCTCGCCCTGGGCGACGGCGCGCCGCAGCGCGCGATAGGCATCCTTCGGCAGACGCGCCCGCTGAGCTTCGTCGTTGAAGGTGAGGGATCCGAAGTCCTCGGTGGCCTTGCGTCCTGGAGCTGCGGGTCGAATCGCGGTGGCACTCCACCGGCTGATGCTGCGAATGGCGTCTGCTGATGATGCGGAACCCATGGGCGTCTGTCCTTTCTCGTCCGGTCCGGCGTCTGTCGGTCGCGCCGCCTCGAGCCATCGATTATTGGGGACCGCGTACTGCCGGGCAACTGACTTTTTTTGCCCATGCGGTCCGGGCGGTGGAATCCTCAATGAAATCCGGGTACTTTGACACCCATGATATCACTTACAATGTTTTTGATATGAGATTCTTTGGCAATAGCTGGCCCGTGCTCGGCGAGTTCGAGCTGCTGGTGCTGCTGGCGCTGCTCAGGCTCGGCAACGGCGCGTTCGGCGCGGCGATTCACCGCGAGATCGTCGCGCGCACCGACCGCGAGCTGCCGGCGAGCGCCGTCTACGTGACGCTCGAACGTCTCGAGGCGAAGCGAATGGTCGTGTCGTACGTGGGCAACCCCACCAGCCAGCGCGGCGGACGCCGGCGCAAGCACTACCTGCTCGACACCGCCGGCCAGCGCGCGCTCGTCCGCGCGGTCCGGACGTTCGCGGCGATGACGGCGGGCATTCAGTCGGAGATCGACGCCCTTGCCGCGCAGATGCTGGGCGCTGCGCGTCCCGCACCGTCTCGACGCTGGTAGACGCGGATTCACGAAGATCCACACGAAACGCGGATTGACGCGGATTCTCGAAGATCTAAACGAAACGCGGATTAACGCGGATCAAACAGGCTTCGGCGAGACGCGGATTAACGCGGTACTGCGATTTCGACTCCGCGTCCAATGCGGTCGTAATCCGCGTCAATCCGCGTTCCGTTAACATCCGTCTAATCCGCGTCTCGTGAATTTCCGCACTGATCCGCGACCCTTGACAACCAGCGTGATCGCGGGTACCCATAGAATGACTATGGGAAAACGCGGCGGCGACCGGCAGGACCTCCTCCCCGGCACCCTCGACATGCTGATCCTGAAGAGCCTCACCCGCGGCGTGATGCACGGCTACGGCATCGCCGAGCACATCCGCCAGATGTCGGATGAAGTGCTGCAGGTGGAAGAAGGCTCGCTGTATCCGGCGCTGCAGCGCCTGCAGATACAAGGGCTGATCGCATCCGAGTGGGGCCATTCCGTCAACAACCGACGCGCGCGCTACTACCGGCTCACGCGCGACGGGCGCCGTCAGCTCGGCGAAGCCGAGACGAGCTTCGCGCGCCTGATCGAGGCAATCACCCGCGTCATGCGGCCGTCAAACACATAGAACTCCTAGGTGACACGATGGTGAAGACGTTCCGGCGGCTTGCCGCATGGGTCCGGCGCAACAGGCTCGACGATCAGCTCGCCGAAGAGATTCGCGACCACCTCGCGGAACGCGCGCGCAGGATCGCGGACGACGAGGGACTGACGCCGGAGGCAGCGGCGCTCGAGGCGCGCCGGCGGTTCGGCAACGTGCTCGCGATCCGCGAGGACAGCCGCGCGATGTGGGGCTTCCCGGCGCTCGACACCTTCCTGCAGGACGTGCGATTCGGCCTGCGGCTGATGCGCCGCTCGCCGACCTTCACGGTGGTGGCCGTGCTGTCGCTCGCCATCGGCATGGGCGGCGCGGTTGCCGTGTTCAGCCTGGCCGATGCGATCCTCTTTCGAAAGCTGCCGGTCAGAGATCCCGACGGCCTTCACGTCGTCCGATGGATCTCCGGACCGACGCTGCCGTTCGACTCGCTGAACGGGCACGGCAGCCAGGGCGACACCGAGAGCTCGAGCACGTCCTTCTCGCTGGCGGCGTTCGAGGCGCTGCGCGATCAGCAGCGCGAGCTGGCCGACGTGATCGGGTTTGCCGAGCTGTATCAGGTGAACCTCGGCATCGACGGTCAGGCGGAACTTGGAAAGGGCCTGGCGGTCTCGGGCAACTACTTCGACGTGCTCGGCGTCGCGCCGCGCGCCGGACGCCTGCTCACCGCGCAAGACGACGCGCGAACCGCGCCGGCCGTCGCGATGATCAGCTATGCGCTGTGGCAGCGGCGCTTCGGCGGCTCAGCGGACGCGCTCCGGCGCCCCATGACCATCAACGGCATCCCCGTCGCGATCGTCGGCGTCGCGCCGCCTGGATTCGGCGGAACGATGCAGGTGGGCGATCCGGCCGCCGTGTTCGTGCCGCTCTCGCTGGCAGCGCAGCTCGAGCGCTCGGACGATCATTTCAATCCCAATCACTGGTGGGTCCTGATGATGGCGCGGCTCCGATCGGGTGTCCCGGCCGGGGCCGCCGCCTCGTCGTTCGACGCCGTGGTCAAGCAGAGCGTTCGCGCCAACCGGGCGTCGATCGAACCCAAGGATCTGCCGCGGGTGGTGCTCGATCCGGGCGCGCGGGGGCAGATGGAGGCACGCGGCTGGCTCCGCGAGCCGCTGGAGACGATGGCCGGCGTGGTGGCAATCGTGCTGCTGGTGGCGTGCGCGAACGTGGCGAATCTGCTGCTCGCGCGCGCGACCTCCCGCAATCGCGAGATCGCCATGCGCGTCGCGATCGGAGCGCCGCGCTCACGAATCGTCCGCCAGCTGATGACGGAGAGCCTGCTGCTCGGCGCTGCCGGCGCGATCGCGGGCGTCGCGGTGGCGAAATGGCTCGCCGCTGGCCTGCTGCCCGCAGTCGAGCGCGGGAACGGCCTGGACGTCGCCATGCCGCTCGACTGGCGCGCCGTCGCGTTCACCGCGACGCTCGGCGTCGCAGCCAGCATGCTTTTCGGTGTGCTGCCCGCCTTGCGCACGGCGCGCGGAGACGTTCGGGCCGGCATCCAGGAAGGCACGCGGGGTCAGGTCGGCGCCACGCGCAGGTTCGGCGTGGCAGGCGGCCTGGTTGCGTTCCAGATCGCTCTTTCGATGATCCTGGTGGCGGGCGCCGGCCTGCTCGTCGGCTCAGTGCGGAACCTCGAGCGCGTGGATCCTGGATTCGATCCATCCAACATTCTGCTGTTCCGGATCGATCCGACACTGAACGGGTACGAGGGCGAACGGTTGCGATCGCTGCACCTGTCAATCCTGGAACGCGTACGTGCTCTGCCTGGGGTAGTGTCGGCCTCGATGTCCGAGTACACGCTGATTGCGGGCTCGTCGGCGATCTCGGAGGTCTACACCGGACGGCCGGCGCCGCTCGGTGCGTCGGGGCGGCCACGCCGGCCTCTTGCATGGCGAATGGACATCGACGACGAATTCTTCAAGACGATGGGGATGCAGTTCACTACCGGCCGGATTTTCGGCCCGGGCGAGTCACCTGCCTCCCAGCCGGTGGCAATCGTCAACCCGACGTTCGTGCGCGCCGCGTTCGCGGACGAGAGCGCGCTCGGACGGCGATTCAAACTGAGCGGCCGCCCGGGCGCGCCGGAGTACGAGATCGTTGGCGTTGTCGAGGATGCGAAGTACACGACCATTCGCGACGACGCGCCCCCCACGGTGTACCTCAGCGCGCGTCAGACGAGGCCCGGCCGCATGACCTTCGCGCTGAAGACCTCGAGCGATCCGCTCCTGCTCGTGGAGTCGGTCCGTTCCGTCGTCAGCGCAATCGAGCCGAACGTGCCGTTGTCAGGCGTGAGGACGCAGGAGGCGCAGATCGCGGACTCGCTTCGACGCGAGCGCCTGTTTGCGCAGCTTGCGACCATGCTGGGCGCGGTGACGCTCGGGCTGTGCGCGATCGGGCTGTATGGCCTGCTCATCGCGTCGGTGTCGAGGCGCATTCCCGAGATCGGCGTTCGAATGGCGCTCGGCGCCGAGCGCTGGGATGTGCGCTGGATGGTGCTTCGCCAGTCGCTGATGCTCGTCGTCGCCGGGCTGGCGCTTGGCCTGCCGGCCGCGCTGATGAGCATGCGCATGCTCGAGAGCCTGCGGTTCGGACTCGAGGAACGGGATCCCTGGGTGCTCAGCAGCGCCGTGGTGGTCCTGATCGTGGTGTCCGCGATTGCGGCATACGTCCCGGCGCTGAGGGCATCGCGCGTCGACCCGGTGATCGCGCTCAGGAGCTGAAGAGCATCACCACGTCACTGGGTGGGGCTGGTACAGCTCCTCGAGCTCCCGCCGCTCTTCTTCTGTCAGCGTGATGTCGACGGCGGCGATCGCCTGGTCGAGCTGTTCCATCTTCGAGGCGCCAACGATGGGCGCCGTGACGCCAGGCTGGTGGAGAAGCCACGCCAGCGCGATCTGCGCCGGGCTCACGCCGCGCCGATCCGCCAGCGCGACTACTCGCTCGACAATCTTGAAGTCCGACTCCGTGTAATACAGTCGGTGCGCAATGTCGTCGGTCTGCGCGCGGGCGGTGGTCCCCTTGTCGCTCGGGCGCCGGTTGCCGGCGAGGAATCCACGCGCGAGCGGACTCCACGGAATGACGCCGATGCCCTCCTCCCGGCACAGGGGCAACATCTCGCGCTCCTCTTCGCGATACACCAGGTTGTAGTGGTTCTGCATCGAGACGAAGCGCGTCCAGCCGTGGCGATCGGCGAGATAGAGAGCCTTCGTGAACTGCCAGGAGCTCATGCTCGACCCGCCGATGTAGCGCGCTTTGCCGGCGCGGACGATGTCGTCCAGCGCGCGAAGCGTCTCTTCGATCGGTGTCTCGGCGTCGTAGCGGTGAATCTGGTAGAGATCGACGTAGTCGGTGCCCAGGCGGCGGAGCGAGGCGTCGATGGCGGACATCAGGTGCTTGCGCGACAGCCCGCGATCGTTCGGATCGTCGCTCATCTTGAAGTACGCCTTCGTCCCAATCACGACGTCGTCGCGCCTGGCGAAGTCGCGAATCGCGCGGCCCAGGATCTCCTCCGACTTGCCGAGCGAGTACATGTCGGCGACGTCGAAGAAGTTGATGCCCTGCTCGAGCGCGCGCTTGATGAATGGACGGCCTTGCTCTTCGGTGAGGATCCAGGGGCGCCATGCCGGGTCGCCGTAAGTCATGACGCCGAGGCAGACGCGCGAAACCTTGACGCCGGCGCGTCCGAGGTTGACGTACTTCATCGCGCCATCTTATCCCGGGCTTTCCATCGCGCGTTCCAGCGTCCAATCCGCCTGGGCGGGTCGAACGCGCACACCTCGCTGAGAGTCCGCTGTTCCCGGCCGGCGACGTCGAGAGTCACCGCGACCTGCGCCCCCTGACGTAAGGGACCGCCGCCAACGACTTCCATCCGGCGCACCAGGTTGCGCCAGCGCGGCGCGTTGCTGACGTCGGTGATGAACGCGAAGATCTCCTCGGGTGGACGCGCAATCTCCCGCGTATACGTAAAGGACCGCATCAGTCCCCCTCCTCGAGCTCGAAGATTTTCTCGACCGGCTGCCGGAACACGCGCGCGATCTTCATCGCGAGCGGAAGGCCGGGGTCGTACCTGCCTGTTTCGATCGCGTTGATCGCCTGACGCGAGACGCCAACGCGCATGCCGAGCTCCGCCTGCGACCAGTTGTGCTCGGCGCGCAACACACGGAGCCGGTTCTTCATCGGGTGGTACCGATTCGCGACGTTGATGCACAGCCACCAGATCACCACCATGCCTATCCACATCCACATCAGCGGCAGGTAGGACAGGAACCCCGCGCGCTGCAGCAGGTCGATGGCGAACACGGCCACGACCGATACGGCGAACGCCAGCGCGAGCGCGCTCAAATGGACCTGCCGGGAGTACTCGTCACGCGTGACGATCAGGCGCCGCATCGTCCACGCGCACGCCAGAACTCCGGCGGCGCCCAGCGCAACGAGCAGGCCGCGCACCACCGCGCTCTCGGGGCGCCCCTCGAGCGCCCGGGCCGAGACGACGAACGTGATCATCCAGAGGAGGAAGCCGCCGACGGCGCCCGAAAGGACGCGGATTTCAGGATCGGCCTTTCTTGAAGTTCGCGGGTCAATGCGCCGCAATGTAATGTAAACATGACATGTTGTCAAGTAACATTACATAATGACGCGTTAGCCTTACTTGCTGTAGGGAATGATCTTGTCCCACTCGTCCGGGCTGGACCGGGCGACAACCGCGACGACGGGATCGCAATCGCTCAGGTTGTAGACCTCGTGCGGGACGCCGGGCTCGATGAAGATGAAGTCGCCGGCGGTGTGTTCGACGCGGTGCGCCAGGCCCTCGCCGTAATCGTGGCGGACCCGCCCTTCGAGAATGTAGAGCATCACCTCGAAACCGACGTGGATGTGCGCGCCGGCGATGCCGGCGGGTGGAATCACCGCGACGTTCATCGACAGCTGTGTCGCGCCGACGTTGCGCCCGGACATGCCGAGCTTGTACTCGATGCCGTTCCACTGCCGGCAGACTCCGCTTCCGCGAATCCACGCGAGCCCGGCATGCCGCTCGACTGCAGGTTCTTTTTCCACGTCAAGTCCCCCGGTGAACGTTATGCTCTGATGACGACCGGCTGTACCGCGATCCTGCCATGGTTCCTGATGATTCCGCCATCCATCGCATCCTGCACGTCGACATGGATGCGTTCTACGCTTCCGTCGAGCAGCGCGACGATCCGTCGCTGCGCGGTCGGCCGGTTGCGGTCGGCGGCGACCCATCGCAGCGCGGCGTCGTCGCGGCCGCGAGCTACGAGGCGCGCAAGTACGGCGTGCGTTCGGCGATGCCGATGTCGCGCGCGGTCCGCGCGTGCCCCACCCTCATCATCGTCCGGCCAGATTTCTCGAAGTATCGGGCCGTCTCGAACACCGTGTTCGAGATCTTCCGCGCGGTGACGCCGCTGGTCGAGCCGTTATCGCTCGACGAAGCGTATCTCGACGTGACCGAGAACGCCTGGGGACTGCCGCTCGGCCGCGAGGTGGCGGCCCGGTTGAAGAACGAGATTCGATCGGCGACCGGACTGACCGCTTCCGCGGGAGTCGCGCCGAACAAGTTCCTCGCGAAGATCGCGTCAGCGTGGAAGAAGCCTGACGGCCTGACGGTCATCGCGCCCGAGCGCGTCGAAGGGTTTCTCCACAAGCTGCCGGTCGATGCGCTGTGGGGCGTGGGTCCGGTCACCGCGTCGCGGCTGCGCGAGCGTGGAATCGAACGGCTCGTCGACGTGCGGCAGGCGGCCGATGACCTGCTGCGCGAGGCGGTCGGCAGCATGGCTGACTGGCTGAGGGACCTTGCGCACGGGATCGACGACCGTCCCGTCCAGCCGCACCGCGTCACGAAATCGTGCGGCACGGAAAACACGTTCTCGAAGGACCTGACGGACCTGAAGGAGATCCGCGGCGCGATCGACGAGATGGCGCGCGAGGATGCGCGATGGCTGGAGCGGCGCGGCTGGCACTGCCGGACCGTGACGATCAAGGTCCGCTACTCGGACTTCACGACCATTACGCGAAGCGACACGAAGGCGCCAGCCACGCGCGACGCGGACGACATCGCGTCACGCGCCGTCGCCCTGCTGGACAAGACGAGCGCCGGGCAGAGGCCGGTGCGCCTGCTCGGCGTCAGCGTTCACAACCTCGTCGATCCGTCAGAACCTGCAGCAGAACCCGAAGAACTGCCGAATCTGCCGTTCTCTGACGTGCCGTGAAGCTCACTCCGCCGGCGGCGTTTCCTTCGCACGCCCGCGTGGGCGGCTCGCGCGCGGCTTGGCGGGAGTCTTCCGCGCTCTCGGTGCGGCCGCGGTGCCTTCAGCTGCTTTGCGAGGGGCGCGGGCTTCTCCCGGCCCGCGCTTGCGTCGCGGCCTGCGCGGCCGTTCGGCTGCGACTTGCTGCTCCTCGGTCCCCTGATCCGTCGCCGCGAACTGGTCGGGCTGCACGTCGATGACGGACGGCGTGTCGATCTCCTGGACGACGTCGCCGTCGACCAGCTCCGACTCCTGAGTCCTCTCCGCGGCCCGCCAATCGCCGTCCTGCGGCATCGGCTCGGCGTCGCCGCGCGATTCGATTTCCGCCTCGCCGTCGCGCACGTCCGCGGACATGTCCTCCGGCAGCCCCTCGTCGACGACGTCGACCGGCTGCTGCATGACGTTGCCGGGAAACAGGCGCATCACGCCCTGGCGGTCGCGCTCGATCCGGAACAGCCCTTCGCGCTGGCACGCGCGCATCAGATCGACGAGGCTGCCGAATCCGTATCGCCGCTCGTCGAAGCTCGAGTCCACGTTCCGGAGGAACTGCTTCGCCTGACGGATGTACATCGGCCAGCGCGGCGGGTTCTGCGCCGCGTGGAACAGCCTGCGCACCTCGCGGATACCATCCGCGGCGCGCGCGCCGTTCGACGAATGCGGTACCGCCTCCGCTTGCGCCTGCGGCGCCGTTTCCTGCGGCCGCCGCTGCGCCGGCTCCTCCGCTGCGACCGGACCGCTCTCGCTCAGCTCGACGAGCACCGTCCGTCCCGATTCGCGCAGCACGACGTGCCCGGCGGCGGCGAGCTTCTGCGCGAAATCGCGGAAGCTGCCGGCGCCGTAGGTCCGTTCGGAGAACGTGGAGTCGAGCTGCAGCAGCGTGCTCTTCAGCAGGCCGAGCTGCGGCGAGACTTCGCGATCGGCCAGCACCTTGAGTGCGCGGCGCACCAGCGGCACGACCTGATTGAGCGTCGTCTGCGCGACGGCCGGCGCCTGACGGCCCCGCTCCTGCGATCGTCTCGACCCGCTGACCAGGTTCTCGTAGGCGATGAACTCGTGGCAGTTGCGCTGCATCACCATGCTGGTGAACGCACGCCCGCCGACCACGAAGATCTGCTTGTCGGTACTGTTTGAGCTTTTCGACGAGCGTGATGAAGTCGCTGTCGCCGCCGACGATCACGTAGGCGTTGATGTGGCCGTGCGTGAACGCCATCTCCAGCGCATCGAGCGCCAGGTTGATGTCCGCGCCGTTCTTGTCGCCACCGGGGGTGAGATTGCGCTGAACCAGCTTGGTGGCATGCTGTGTCAGCGAGCGGCTGTAATCACCGGCGCGCGTCCAGTCGCCATAGGCGATCTTCGAGACGACGTCGCCACGCTCCTTGAGCGCTTCGAGTACCACTCCAATATCGAACTGGACACCAAGGGTGCTTTTGACGCCGATTTCGATGTTGTCGAAGTCTATGAAAACCGCAATCTTCAGTCGTGTGTCTGCCAAAACCTGCTTCGTCTTCCTTTCACGTGCTTTGCTGTAGGCGGGGCCGGGACGTCCCGGGCCCCATCCTTCATTATGGCCGCTCGGGCGACCGGGCGGAAAGGAATATCAGGCTGAGCAGTGGATGGGGGTCAGACCCCGCTATTTCCCCCCGACGTTATAGGCGTAAACCGTGTCCTGATCGCGCAGGAACAGCTTGCCCCCCGAGACGATCGGATGCGCCCACGTGGGCAGACTGCCGGTCTTGATCTGAAAACGCCCGTGCTCGCGGTATGCGTCCGGGGCCGCTTCGGCCAGTCCCACCACGCCGTTCTCGCTGAACAGATACAGCCGCTCGTCCGCGAACACGACCGAGCCTTTTCCGACGCTGCGATCCCGCCAGGCGACCTGACCGCTGTCGAAACGCATGGCGGTGAGGATGGCGCTCGAGAACCCATAGAGGTAGTCGCCGACGAGGACCGAGCTCGCGTGGTGGTTGCGCATTTCCTTGGTGAAATACACCTCGCGCGCGCGGACGCTCCCGCCGCCCGGAGTCAGCTCGAGAAGCGCTGCGCCGGTGCCATAGTCCGACGACAGGAACACGTGATTGCCGCGGACAATCGGCGTGGCGATGTTCGCCGTGCCGTTCGCGACCTTGTCGTAGCTCCAGAGCAGCCGCCCGTCGGCGACGTCGACGCCAAGCGCGCGCTGGCCGGTGAAGAAGATCGCTTCCCTCACGCCGCCGCCTTCGTGAAGAACAGCGGAGGAATAGCCGGCCTCGTCGCTCTGGCTGCGCCACAGCACGGCGCCATCCTTCTTGTTGAGGGCGACGATGGACGACTGCGGTCCGCCGGCGTTGACGAGGATGCGATCGGCCAGCACCAGCGGCGACTCGCTCAGCCCCCATGTGATGTTGGAGCCGCCGAACTTCTGCAGCACGTTCACCGTCCACAGAACCTTTCCGCTCGACGCCTCGAGCACACTCAGGTCGCCGCTCGCGCCAAAGGCGTAGATACGATCCCCTTCGACCGTCGGCGTGCCTCGCGGGCCATCACCCCGATCGTTGCCGAAGCGTCGTCCGTGCGCCGTCGCCCACAACTGCTTGCCCGACGCGGCGTCGAACGCGATGACGTATTCGCGATCGCCGCGCGCGCCCAGCGTGATCAGCCGGCCGTCCGCCGCGGCGAACGACGAGTAGCCCTCTCCCGCCCCCTTCGCCTGCCACGCGAGCGGCGGTCCGCCAGCCGGCCACGTCTTGAGCAGCCCGCGTTCGGCCGAGCGGCCGTCGCGGTTCGGCCCGCGCCACTGCGGCCAGTCGTCGAGCGTGCGGTTCGAGACGGCGGTCGAAAGCGACAGTGTGACGACGGCCGTGACGAATGGAAGGAGCGCGGCGTGGAATCGTGATCTCATCGGGATGCTCCCAAATCTCAGTCTTCAGACGAATACCGACCGGCGATGGTTTTACGGCCTTATGACGCGGATGGTTTTGACATCGATCCGCTGCACCGGGGCTTCGCCGTTCACCGGCGCCGCCTCTATGGCCTCGAGCACGGCGAGCCCGTCCACCACACGGCCGAACGCCGTGTATTTGCCGTCCAGCGAACTGGCGTCCCCCGTGACGATGAAGAACGACGTCGACGCGCTGGCGGGATCGTCTCCGCGCGCCATCGACAGGATCCCTTTGGTGTGCTTCGTATCGTTGAACTCCGGCTGCAACGACAACCTGACGAGCTTCTGCTGTTTCTCGGTGAGCGGCCCTCGCGTCGCCAGCCAGCCGGTCTGGATCACGAATCCCCGAACCACCCGGTGAACCGTGGTGCCGTCGTAGACGCCGGTTGCGGAGAGCCGCAGGAAGTTGCGCACCGTTTCCGGCGCCTTGTCGGCAAAGAACTCGACCGTCATCGCGCCCGCGCTCGTCTCGATGACCGCCTTGTGCCGCCCGAGGTCCGCCGGCGTCTCCGACGAGAAGGGCTCGGGCTCCGGCGGCGGCGCGTCGCGAATCGTTACCGAACGGATCGCGATGCGCTCGTGCGGCATCCCTCGATCGTCGGCCGGCGCCTCCGAGATCTTCTGCACGACGTCCATGCCCTCCGCGACACGACCGAAGATCGTGTATTGACCGTCGAGACTCGGCTGATCCGAAACGCAGACGAAGAACTGCGCGCCCGCGCTGTCCGGCTTGCCCGGCTGCAGGACGGCGGACACCGCCCCGCGCGTGTGCTTCTCGCTGCTGAACTCGGCTTTGAGAATCCCCAATCCTCCGGTGCCGTACAACTTCGTTTTTGCCGGATCCCTGGTCAGCGGATCGCCGCCCTGAATGATTCCCAGGCGGAGGACGCGGTGAAAGGTGGTTTTGTTAAACGCCCCTTCGCGCGCGAGCTTGATGAAGTAGCCGACGTGGTTGGGCGCGAGGTCGGGGCGGAGGTCGATCACGAAGGTGCCGGCGTCGGTTTCCACGACCCCCTGCTTGTTCGTCATCTCCGCGACGCTCAGGGGAGTCGTGAACGGCGCCGGCCGGGCGGCCTGCATCGCCAGCAGCAGCGCGACGACGGTCGGCAACATCTTGGTCAAGATACACTATTGACGCTTTGTCTTCTGTGCCTTCCGCCTAAAGGCGGAAGCTGCGAAGACCCTGTGCCTTCCGGCTTAAGCCGGAAGCTACAGAGGTACTAGCCCGTGGTTAAGGCTTCTGTAGCTTCCGCCTTTAGGCGGAAGGCACCGAGGAAGGAGCTCTATGAAACGAACTGCCATCCTGTTCCTGCTGATCGTCTCGATTGCCGCCTTCCCGCGCGCGCAGGCGCCTGCCGAGAAGCTCGATTACGAGACGATCGGGAGAATCCGGGACGAGGGGTTGAACCGTTCGCAGGTGATGGATCACATCAGCTGGCTGGCGGACGTCTACGGACCGCGGCTGACGGGTGGGCCGGGCATCATGCAGGCGGGTGACTGGACGCTGAAGAAGTTCGCCGAATGGAGCCTGTCCAACCCGCACCGCGAGACGTTCCAGTTCGGCAAGGGCTGGTCGCTCGAACGCTTCAGCGCGCACATGATCGAGCCGCAGGTGCAGCCGCTGATCGGGCTGCCGGGCGGCTGGAGCGCGGGCACCAATGGGACGGTCGTCGCCGAGGTCGTGCGCGCGCAGATCGACACCGAAGCGGACATCGAACGGTACCGCGGCAAGCTCGCCGGCAAGATCGTCCTCACGCAGCCCGCCCGCGCGGTCTCGATGCTCGAAGGCCTCATCGTCCATCGGATGACGCCGGAAGAATTCGCGGAAGCGGCGACGACGCCGATTCCGGCGGCCCGCGGGCGCGGCGGACGCGGCGGCGCTGGAGGCCGGGGAGCGGCCGACAACAGCTCTGCGGCAGAAGATCGCGCAGTTCTACAAGTCGGAAGGGGTCGTCGCGCTGTTCAATCGCGGCGGCGACAGCGACTCGGCGTCGGCTGGCAGCAACCTCGACACGCGGCAGCAGCGCACCGACGGCGGCACGATCTTCCCGTCGGGCAACGGTTCGCGAGCCGCGGACGCCGGACAGGCGGTGCCGTCGGTGACGCTCGCGGTGGAGCACTACAACCGGATGACCCGCATTCTCGACAAGGGCCTGCCGGTCAAGGTGGAGCTCAACATCCAGACGAAGTTCTACGACGAGACGTCGCCGAACGGCTTCAACCTCGTCGCCGAGATCCCCGGCACCGATCCCGCGCTGAAGGATGAAGTGGTGATCCTCGGCGCCCACTTCGACTCCGTCGCGCATTCGCCTGGCGCCACCGACAACGCGACGGGCTCCGCCGCCATGATGGAGGCGATGCGCATCATCAAGGCGATTGGAGCGAAGCCGCGCCGCACGATCCGGATCGCGCTCTGGGGCGGCGAGGAAGAGGGATTGATGGGATCGAGAGCGTATGTCCGCGAGCACTTCGCCGACATCACCACCATGACGCTGAAGCCGGCGCACGCGAAGGTCGCCGCTTACTTCAACTCCGACAACGGCAGCGGCCGCATCCGCGGCATCTGGCTCCAGAGCAACCTCGCGGTCGCGCCGATCTTCCAGCAATGGATCGAGCCGCTCCGCGATCTCGGCGTCACTGGGCTCGGTCCGCGCTCGGTCAGCTCGACCGATCACGTGTCGTTCGACAACGCCGGCCTGCCGGGATTCCAGTTCATGGTGGATCGGCTGGATGTACAACTCCCGTTCCCACCACTCGAACATGGACACCGTCGATCGCGTGCAGCGCGACGACATGGTGCAGCACGCGACGGTGATTGCCGTGTTCGCCTGGAATGCCGCGAATCGTGACGAGAAGCTGCCGCGCAAGGCGCTGCCGCCGCCGCAGCGCAGCAACACGACAGACGCAGATCGATAGTCAGTCCGCGCGCAGCGCGACGACCGGATCGACCCGGGTCGCGCGGCGCGCTGGAATGCCGCTGGCGAAGAGCGCCACGAGGAGCAGCAGCCCGGTCGCGGCCGCCAGCACCGACACATCGCGCGGCTCCACTTCGTAGAGCATCGTGGCGAGCCTGGTCGTCAGCAGGAGCGCGGCAATCAAACCGATGACTGCGCCCACGAGCACCATCCGGATTCCCTCGAAGACCACCATCGCCAGCACCGACGCACGGGTTGCGCCGAGAGCCATCCGCACACCGAGCTCGCGGGTGCGCTGTGCGACGCTGTACGCCATCACCCCATAAAGCCCGGTCAACGCGAGCGCGAGGGCGAGCACGCCGAACGCGCTGATCAGCACGACGCTCAGCCGGCGGTCCGAGACCGAGTCGCTCACGACCGACGCCATGTCCGCGACCGACGCCGGCGGGACCTCGGGGTCCAGATTGCGCAGCACGGAACGGACCGGCGAAACCAGCGACAACGGGGAGCGTTCGGCCTTCACGACGAGCGTCATCGTGCGAGCCTGTCCGCCCGCTGAAAAGGGGATGAACTGTTCGTACGGCATGAACGCTTCGGGGCGCGGCGGCGTGTCGAGCCCGCGAAATCGGACGTCGCCGACGATCCCCACGATCGTCCGCCAGGGTTGCTCCGCGCCGGTCCCGCGCGAGAAGCGAATGCGGCGACCGATCGGATCGTCGTTCGCGAACAGCGTCCGGGCGGTCGTTTCGTTGATGATGACGACGGGCGGTGCAGCGGAGTCGTCGGATGCGACCGGCAACCGGCCGCGTTTCAGCGGGACGCCGAGGGTCTCGAAGTACCCGGGCGTGACGAGGTACCAATCGGCGGCGCCCGGATATCTGGTCCCGATCCGGGGACGGCCCTCGATGTCGAAACTCCAGTCTCCCGATGCGGCGGCAAGCGGGAGCCCGGTGCCCGCCGCAGCAGATCGTACGCCCGGGAGAGCGCTGACTTCGTTGGTGAGCCGCGTGAAGTACGCAGCGACGTCTTCGCGGCCCGGATACTTCGACGCGGGCAGCGACAGGCGCATGGTGAGCAGATTCGCGGCGTCGAATCCGCCGGGCACGGATGTGAGCCGCACGAAACTCTTGATCAGGAGTCCGGCCGCAACCATCAGGACGACGGCGGCGCTCACCTGGCACACGACGAGCGCTCGCCGCAACCGCGCCCTGCCGCTGATAGCGCCGCGATCGCCGTCGTTCAGCGAATGCGAGTGCCCGGAGCGGGCAGTCTGAAACGCGGGGAGCAGGCCGAACAGGACCGTGGTGCCGATCGCGAGGCCGCCGGCGAAGACGAAGACGGTGCCGTCGAACGAAAGCTGATCGAGCCGCGGCAGCGCGTTGCCGCCCAGCGCGACGAGCGTTCGCTGCGACCAGTACGCCACCAGCAGACCAGCGGCCGCCCCGGCGAGGGACAGAATCGCCGACTCCGTGAACAGCTGCCGGAACATGCGAAATCGGCTCGCGCCGAGCGCCGCGCGCACCGCGAGCTCACGCCGCCTGGCGGCGCCGCGCGCGAGGATCAGGTTCGCGACGTTCGCGCACGCAAGCAGCAGCATCAGACCGACGGCGCCCGCCAACACGCCGAGCACCGGCCGCGAGTCGCCGACGAGATCCTCGCCAAGCGGCCGGACGACGATGCCGAAGTTGCCCTGGTCGTGCTCGTCGGGATAACGCGCCATCAAGGGCCGGAGGATGGCATCCATCTCCGCCGACGCGGCTTGCCTGGAGGTCCCGGGCTGCAGCCTCGCAAATGCCTGCAGATAATGCCCGCCGCGCCTGGCGCGCGGGGCGGCGGTGTTGAAGACAGCCGGCACGTAGAGCTCCGCGCGGGTCATGCTTCGAATCTCGTTCGGCATGGCGACCCCGGCGCGCATCACCCCGACGACCTGCGCGGCCACGCCGTTGATTGAAATGGTGCGGCCGACGATCGACGGGTCGGCGCCGAATCTGCGCCGCCAGAATCCATCGGACAGGATCGTCACCGGCGGCGCGCCCTGAATCGCGTCTTCGGCCCGAAAGCCGCGGCCAAGCGCGGGCGGCGTACCGAGGACATCGAGCGCGTTGACCGAGATCGCGGCGGCGGCGACGCGTTCGGGATCGCCGATTCCACCGCTGACGTTCACCGCGCGGCCGCTGGCCGCGGCGATCGTCATCGTGCGGCTCTGTTCGGCGTAGTCGAGATACTCGGGATCGGACAGCGCGGCGCTCGGACTGCCGTCCCAGCGGTTCCAGACCGCGACGAGGCCGTCGGAATCGAGAAACGGCAGCGGGCGCAGCAGCACGGTGTCGACGACGCTGAAGATCGCGGTGTTCGCACCGATGCCGAGCGCGAGCGTCAGGATCGCCACGGCGACGAACGACGCGTTCCGCCGCATGCCGCGGAGCGCGTAACGAACGTCCTGACCAGTCTGCGCGAGGTGCTCGCGTGGGCCGACCGCCAGCAGGTCCGCGATCGTCTGGCCCCAGAACCTCAAAGCGCCGGCGCGTCCTGCCTGCATCGCGTCCCGGCGCTGCTCGCGAAACACGCGCTCCATCTCGCTGCCGTAGTCCGCGCGTGCGTCGGACGGCAGCAGCCTCAGAAGACGGCGGAACCAGCGATCGGCGCTCACGCCAGGCGGCCTTTCGGGATCAGTTTCTTCGCCCGCGCCATGCCCAGCGCGGTTTCCATGCGGACCGCCTCCGCTCTCGCGACACGCCGGCCGAACTCCGTCAGCCGGTAATACCGCCGCCGCTCGTCGTCGAGCGCCGGATCGGGGCGTTCGGCGCTCTCCTGGATCACGCCCTCCTGCACGAACCGCCGGATGATCGTGTAGAGCGTCGCGGCGCTGAGCACGATCTGCCCGTCCGTCCGGCGCGCGACTTCTTTGATCACCGCATAACCGTGCTTCTCGCCGTCCGCCAGCGCGATCAGGACCTGGAACATGCCGGGGGTCAGCGGCAGGAGCGACTCGGGGTCTCTCTGTGACATCAGATGTATGACTATATCGTGTGATGAAATAGTGTCAACTCCCAACTCCCAAGAACGCCAACTCCCAATTCGCCAAAAATTCGGACTCCAAACGGACCTTGCGAGTTGGAATTCAGCTTCGCAAGAAGTACAGGTCCAGGAGAAGAATTGGGAGTTGGTGTTTTTTGGGAGTTGGGAATTGACTGTGCTACTGTCGGGTTGCGGCTGTGAGCGCAGCCGTTACGGTGACCCGGCAGGGCGTCCGGGGTGAAAGGCGCGGATGTCTCTCTTCAATTCCCTACGCATCATCGAATCGTCTGACGCTGCCCGGCGTCTTCGCGAGGCCGCGGAATGGCTCGAGGCTCGTACCGGCCACGGCGATGTCGTGATCGTCGGCGCCTCACGCGGCGCGGCTGACGACCTCGCGCGGATGGTGGCACGGCGGCGCGGCGGCGCCATCGGCCTTCATCGCTTCAGCTTCGCGCAGCTGGCGGCTCGCCTCGCGGCGCCTGTGCTTGCGGCCAAGGGCATTGCGCCTGCCACGCGCATGGGATCCGAGGCGGTCGCGGCGCGCGCCACGTTCGAGGCACGGCGCAGCGAGGGCCTGACCTATTTCGATCCTGTCGCCCACACACCCGGGTTTGCTCGCGCGCTCGTCCGTACGCTGCAGGACGTCGCGATGGCCGGCGTGGGGCCGGCGGCTTTGCGCGCGCTGCCGCTCGGCGGCGAGGACCTCGCCCACCTGCTCGAACGCTTCGACGAGCAGTTTCAAACGGCGTCGGCAATCGATCGCGCGTCCTTGTTCGATCACGCACGCCAGGGGCTGGCGGCGATCGACGGCACGGCACTCCTGTTTCTGGACGTGCCGCTCGAATCGAACGTGGAGTTCGATCTGGCGCGCGATCTGCTTCTCTCCGCGCCGGACGCCCTGGTCACGGTCCCGTTCGGCGATCTGACGACGCTGGAGTTTCTGAAGGCGCTCGATCGCCGGATCGAAGTTCTGCCGCCCGACGGTGAGTCCGACCTGATGTCGCTGCGCCGCCACCTCTTTGCGGCGACGCAACCACCCGAACGAGCCAGGAGCGGCGACGTCCGGTTCTTCTCCGCGCCCGGCGAAGGACGCGAGTGCGTGGAGATCGCCCGCAGAATCCTCGACGAAGCCCGCGCCGGCGTGCCGTTCGACGAAATCGCCGTCTTCCTGCGGTCGCCGCGCGAGTATCTCGGCCTGCTCGAGGACGCGTTCGAGCGGGCCGGTATCCAGGCCTGGTTCGATCGGGGTACCCGCCGTCCGCATCCGTCGGGGCGCGCGTTTCTCGCGCTGCTCAGCTGCGCGGTCGAGCGGTTGTCCGCGGTCCGCTTTGCCGAATATCTCTCACTGGCGCAGGTGCCCGGGGAGGCGGCTGCGCCACCGCCGCAGCACACGGCGGCGCCCGGCGACGAGATCGCCGCAGGCTTCGCAAGCATCGAACCTGCTGCCGAGCCGTCCGAGACGCCGATTGACGAACCGGATCAAGCGGCCGACTCGCAGGCGGTTGTCGAAGGCACGCTTCGCGCTCCGTGGAAATGGGAGCGCCTGATCGTCGAGTCGTCGGTGATCGGCGGAGATCCTTGGCGATGGGAGCGGCGGCTGCGTGGCCTCGCGGCGCAATACAAGAAGACCCTCGCCGAGGAACAACGGGAGGACCCCGAGTCGCCGCGCATCGCGCGGATCCGCAGAGATCTCGAGAATCTCCGGCATCTTTCCGAGTTCGCGCTGCCGATCATCGACACGCTCGCCTCGTGGCCGGCCGCGGCGACCTGGGGTGAGTGGCTCGACCGTTTTGCGGCGCTCGTGCCAATCGTGCTGCGCAGTCCCGGCCGTGTCGAGCGAGTGCTGCGCGAGCTGCGGCCGATGAGCACCGTCGGTCCGGTGACGCTCGAAGAAGCTCGCGACGTCCTCAGCGAACGGCTGCGCACGCTCGACGATCCGCCACCCGCCCAGCGCTACGGACGCGTGTTCGTCGGCAGCCCGCACCAGGCGCGCGGACGCGTCTTCAAGGTGGTCTTCGTCCCTGGCCTGGCGGAGCGGCTGTTCCCGCAGAAGCCGCGCGAGGATCCGATGCTGCTCGACGTCGAGATGCGCGTGCCTCTCGCGAGCGGCCTGTTCGTGCAGGAGGATCGCGCCAGGACCGAACGGCTGCTGCTGCGGCTCGCGGTTGGATCGCCGACGGACCGGTTGTGGCTCTCGTATCCGCGCCTCGACGTCGGCGGCGCGCGGCCGCGGGTGCCGTCGTTCTACGTCCTCGACGTGATGCGCGCCATCACCGGCCGCATCCCCAATCACGAAGAGCTGCAGCGCGATGCGGCAGCGGAGGGCGGCGCCCGTCTCGATTGGCCGGCGCCGTGGCGGCCGGCAGCCGCGATCGACGACGTCGAGCACGATCTGGCGACGCTGAGGGAGCTGGGCAGCGTGCCCGATCGGCATGCCGTGCGAGGACACGCGCATTATCTGCTCGGCCTCAACGACGCGCTGCGGCGGTCGGTCACGATGCGGTGGGCGCGTGGAAGATCTCGATGGCGTCCCGAGGACGGCTTGACGCGAGTGACCCCGGCGATCGCCGACATCCTGAAGACGCAGCGGCTCGCACAGCGCCCGTATTCCGTGTCCGCGCTTCAGAAGTTCACGACCTGCCCGTATCAGTTCGCGCTGTCGGCGATCTACCGCCTCGAGCCGAACGACGCGCCGGAGCCGCTGCAGCGGCTCGATCCGCTGATGCGCGGCGCGCTGTTCCACGAGGCCCAGGCGCAGCTGATGCGGGTCCTGCACGCGGAGAACCGCCTTCCCGTGACCGATCCGGGCACGGGCTACGCGCTCGAAGTCCTGGATCGCGTGCTCGGCGAGGTGGCAGCCAAGTACGAGGAAGAGCTGGCGCCCGCGATCGCACGCGTCTGGCGAGACGAGATCGCGGCGATCGGTCTCGACCTGCGCATGTGGGTGAGGCGGCTGCCGGCGGCCGCCGAATGGACGCCGGAGTACTTCGAGTTCAGCTTCGGCCTCTCGGACGAAGGCCGCGACCAGCGAAGCGTTGCCGATCCGGCAGTGATCGCCAATGGCTTCAAGCTTCGCGGAGCGGTCGACGTCATCGAAACCCACGGCCAGTCGCCGGCGCTGCGCATCACGGATCACAAGACCGGGCGCAACCGCACGACGCCGCGGACGGTGATTGGCGGTGGCGCCACGCTGCAGCCCGTTGTTTACGGGCTGGCGATCGAGCAGGTCCTCGGCCGGCCGGTGCGCGAAGGGCGTCTCTACTACTGCACTGCTGCAGGCGGCTTCGCCGAGCATCCGGTGCCGCTGTCCGACGCGAACCGCAGGGCCGCGATCGAGGCGCTCGAGATAATCGACCGCGCCATCGAGCTTGGTTTCCTTCCCGCCGCCCCGGCCGAGCGGGCGTGCACATGGTGCGATTTCCGTCCGATCTGCGGCCCCGACGCTCCGCGGCACGCCGCGCGCAAGCCGGCGGATCAGCTCGCCGACCTCACAGCGCTGAGGGCGATGCCATGACCCAGGTCCGGGACGCGCTCGCGGATTCGGCAGTCCGCACCCTCATCTCGGACGCGCTCGACTCGACGCTCATCGTCGAAGCCGCGGCCGGAACGGGCAAGACGACGGAGCTCGTCACCAGGATCGTGCGGATCCTCTCCGAAGGCCGCGCCGAGGTCGGCGAGATCGTGGCGGTGACGTTCACCGAGAAGGCCGCGGGCGAGCTGAAGCTGCGGCTGCGCGAGCGGCTCGACAGCGAGCGTGCGCGCACCGGCGGCGACCGCGAACGGCGCAGCCGTCTCGACCAGTCGCTGACGCGACTCGAGGAAGCGCACGTCAATACGATCCACGGCTTCTGCGCCGACCTGCTCCGCGAGCGGCCGGTCGAGGCGGGCGTCGATCCGCTTTTCGACGTCCTCACCGAGCAGCAGGCGGGACGCCTGTTCGACGATGCGTTCGGACGCTGGATTCAGCAGCAGCTCGTGAATCCGCCGGAAGGTGTCCGCCGCGCGCTGCGGCGATCGTCGTTCGGCGGCGAGGATGGTCCGGTGGATCGCCTTCGCGGCGCGGCCTGGGAGCTGGCCCAGTGGCGCGACTTCCCCGCCCCGTGGACGCGGAATCCGTTTGCGCGGGCGGCCGACATCCAGTCGCTCATCGCGGCGCTGCACGAGACCGCGGACCTTACGCGCCGGCCTGCGTCGACGAGCGACCCGCTGCACTATGGAACCGAGCCGGCCCGCCGGCTCAGCGACGAGATCGCGCTGCGCCAGACGCTCGGGAATCCAGGCGAACGGGACCTCGACGAGTGGGAGGCGGCGCTGGTCGATCTCTCTCGGGATCGAGCGCTCGCGAACGCGAAACAGGGACGCGGCAAGTTCTATCGCGACGGCACGCCCCGCGACACCGTGGTCGCGGCACTCGCGGATCTGCGCGCGCGGCTCGACGGCTTTCGCATGTCGGCTGACGCCGATCTGGCGGCGCTCCTGCAGCAGGAATTGCGCGGAGCGCTCGAAGAGTACGAGCGCTTGAAGGCGCGCGCCGGCGCGCTCGACTTCCTGGATCTGCTGTTGCGCGCCCGCGACCTCGTCCGCGACAACCCGATGGTCCGGCGCGGATTCCAGCAGCGGTTCAAGCGCATCTTCGTCGACGAATTCCAGGATACCGATCCGCTCCAGGCGGAGATCCTGCTGCTGCTCGCCGCCGACGACCCGGCTGAGACCGACTGGCGGCGTGCGCGGCCAGTTCCCGGGCGGCTTTTCCTGGTCGGTGACCCGAAACAATCGATCTACCGTTTTCGTCGTGCAGACGTCGCGATCTACCGTGACGTCTGCGCACAACTTCGCGATCAAGGAGCGACGCTCGTTCACCTCAACACGAGCTTCCGCAGCGTGCCCGGGATTCAGGCGTGCGTGAACGCAGCGTTCCGTCCCGTCATGACCGGCGATGAAGCGACGCTGCAGGCCGAATACGTGCCGCTGGCGCCGCACCGCCGCACCATCACCGCGCAGCCTTCCATCGTCGCGCTGCCGGTTCCCGAACCGTATGCGCGCCGCTACGTGTCTGGTCCGGCAATCGAGAAATCGCTGCCCGACGCGGTGGGAGCGCTGGTCGAGTGGATCGTGCGCGAGAGCAAATGGAAGGTGACCGAGCGCAGCGGCAGCGAACCCGCGCCGGTCTCGGCGAAGCACATCTGCCTGCTCTTCAGGCGCTTCGTCAGCTGGCAGAACGACATGACACGCCCCTATGTCGAGGCGCTCGAGTCGCGCGGCATCCCTCACGTGCTCGTCGGCGGGAAGGCGTTTCACGAGCGTGAGGAAGTCGAAGCGCTTCGCGCGGCGCTGACCGCGATCGAATGGCCCGAGGACGAGCTGTCGGTGTTCGCGACGCTGCGAGGCCCCTTCTTCGCGATCGGCGACGAGGCGCTGCTCGAGTGGGCCTGGCGGTTCGGCAAGAAGGACGACCAGCGGTTCGTGCGCGGCGTGTTCAATCCGTTCCGGATTCCGTCCGTGTTCCTGAAAGACACGCCACCCGATGTCGAACACCTGCGGCCGATCGCGTCGGCGCTGCAGCTGCTGCGGGATCTGCACCGCTACCGAAACTACCTGCCCCCGTCCCGGCGCAAGGAAGCGGCAGCGGCGGGCATCCGCCTGTCGGGCGGCGTATCGGGCACGCTGCAGGAGCTCCTCACGCGGACCCGCGCACACGTCGGCTTCGCGCTGCGCATTGGCGGCGAGCAGGCGCTCGCCAACGTGCTCCACATCGGCGAGCTCGCGCGTCAGTACGAGACGAATGGCGGCATCTCGTTCCGTGGATTCGTCGATGAGCTGCGAATCGCCGCGGACACCGCGCAGGCGTCAGAAGCGCCGATCCTCGAAGAGGACAGCGACGGCGTGCGCATGATGACGGTCCACAAGGCGAAGGGCCTGGAGTTTCCGATCGTCATCCTCGTGGACATGACGTGCAGGCTCTCGCGCGTCGAGGCCGGCCGCTGGATCGATCCGACCGGACGTCTGTGCGCGCTGAAACTCGGCGGCTGGGCGCCGACCGATCTGCTGCTGAACGGACCGCTCGAGGCCGCGCGCGACCGGGCCGAGGGACTGCGTCTCGCATACGTCGCCGCCACCCGCGCCCGCGACGTCCTCGTGGTGCCCGTCATCGGCGATGAGGTCTACGACGGCGGCTGGATCGAACCGCTGATGCCCGCCGTGTATCCGCCGCCTTCATCGCGCCCCGACCCCGCGGGCGCACCCGGTTGCCCGTCGTTCACGTCGCGCGACTCCGTCATGAACCGTCCCGATGGCGATCCTGCGAGGCCAGGCACCGTCGCGCCAGGGTCATATGCGTTCGGGAACCAGGGACCGGGGCCCAGGGACCAGGAGGACAGGGACCTGAACGCAGTGATACCGGCGGCACAAACGGCTCGCGGCCTCCGTCTCCCGGCCCCCGGCCCCTGGCCCCCGGACCCTGCGAGCTATTCAGCCGTCTGGTGGGACCCGCACGTGCTCGGTCTGAAGGCTGATGCCGGTTACGGCCTTCGCCGCGACGATTTGATCGCGAAGGACGGCGATGCAGCGGCGGTCGCGGCACGCCTTGCGGCCTACGAGGCCTGGCAGGCCGACCGGGTGGAGACCGTGCGGCGCGGATCGGTTCCGTCGATAGCGGTTGAGACCGCCACAGCGCTCGCAGCAGAAATTCCTGCGAATGACTCGATCGGTGACGTGCCGATCGAAGTCATCAGCCTGTCTCCTGTATCGGGCCGGCCGTTCGGACCCGAATTCGGCAGCCTGGTTCACGCCACGCTGGCGACAGTTCCGCTCGACGCGAGCGAAAAGATCGTGAGCGCGACCGCGGCCACGCAGGCGCGGATTCTGCTCGGCTTCGACACGCCGCAGGAGGAAGCCTACGCAGCGGCGGAAGTCGTCATGTCAGCGCTCGGTCATCCGCTGTTCGATCGGGTCCGCGCCGCCGAACGCCGGCGCCAGTGTCATCGCGAATGGCCCGTTATCTGGCAGTCGCCATCCGGCGTGCTCGTCGAGGGGACGATCGACCTGGTGTTCGAAGAAAAAGAAGGGCTGATCGCGCTCGACTTCAAGACCGATCGCGAGCTGGCGACAGATCTCGATCGTTACAAACGGCAGCTCACTTACTACTGCAGGGCGCTGGAAGCCGCCACAGGCAGGTCCGCACGTGGCGTGTTACTGCGGGTCTGAGAATCGTCAATTGTTAATCGCTAATCAGTGGCGACAGGCTGCTTCGCACAACCGGACGGCTTGCGTTCAAGTCGTCCGGTAGATCGCAATAAGCAAAGCGCTGATGATTAACAATTAGTTATTAGCAATTGCTCTACTCGTAGTGCAGCGCCTTGACCGGATCCAGGCCGGCAGCGCGGACGGCCGGGTAAAGGCCGAACACCAGCCCAATCCCCACTGACACGAAGAAGGCGAGCACGATCGAGCCGGTGGTGACGATCGTCGACCAGCCGGCAAGGTAGCCAATCATCTGCGACAGCCCGACGCCGACGATGACGCCGACGCTCCCGCCGGCGAGCGAGATGATCGTCGTCTCGATCAGGAACTGACGGATGACGTCGCGCCGCTTCGCGCCGATCGCGCGGCGCACGCCGATTTCCCTCGTGCGCTCCATCACGCTCGCCAGCATGATGTTCATGATCCCGATGCCGCCGACGAGCAGCGAAATCGAGGCGATCGCGACCATCACCATCTCGAAGATCCGCTGCGTTCGCCGCTGCTCCGCGAGCAGCTCGGCGGGCGAGACGATGGCGAAATCGCCGGCTTCGCCGTGCGAGACGTTCAGCAGGCCGCGGAGCAGCGCGGCGCCGGCGGGAACGTCCCCGCTCGAGCCGAGCTGGATGTAGATGCCGTCGATTTCGTCCTTGTACTGGCTCTGCCCGTCCTCGAGGCGGAAGATCGCGGCGAAGAGCGGGACGTAGATGAGGTTGTTGCGATCCTGCGCGGGCAGGCCGGCGACGTCCGCCTGCACGGTCAACTGCGGACCGGCGACGCCGATCACCTGGAACCACTGATCGTTGATCTTGACGTAGCTGCCGATCGGATCGTCGGTGCCGAACAGCGACGCGGCGGCCCCTTCGCCAAGCACCGCCACCGCCGCACCAGCCTCCGTCTCAGCGTCGTCGAAGAAGCGGCCGGACACGATCGCGAGGTTCCCGATCGCGATGTAGCCGGGGGTGACGCCGTAGACGCTCGGTGTTTCGCTTTGCGGCTTCGGCAGCAGCTTCGCCGGCGTGAAGCGCTTGCGCGGCGTCGACGCGGTGATGCCGGTGAGGTTCGCCTGGATGACGCGGTAGTCCTGGAACGTCAGCCCGGGTGAGATCTTGCGCACCTTCTGAAGCTGTTCCCAGCTCGCCGCCTCGCGCGCTTCGACAATCACGTTGCGGACGCCGAGCTGCTCGATGAAGGCCATGACCTCCTGCTGCGCGCCGGCGCCGATCGACAGCATCGCGACGACGGCGGCGACGCCGAAGATCATCCCGAGCATCGTCAGCAGCGATCGCAGCTTGTGCGCGCGCAGGTTGTCGAGGCCGAGCGCCAGCTCGGGAAGGAAATCGGTCGTGCTGCCCGCGATGCGGCCGCCGGTGACGCTCATTTGGAGGCGCCGCCTGGCATCGGAGAGGTGGACGCGCCCGGCGACGCGGCCGGGAGCGCATTCGGATCGACGAGCGCCACTTCGGTGCCTTCGGCGAGCCCCTCGACGGCAGCTCGGCTCTCGGTTCGATGCGAGAGCTTGACTTCACGCTGCTCGAAGCGGTCGCCAGACTTGACGAAGACGTGCGTCTTCCCGCTCTTCTGGAATACCGCCTGTCTCGGCACCGTCAGCACGTCAGGAAGATCCTTGCCCTGGATGGTGACCTGCGCCGACGCACCCGCTTTCATCCTGGGGTCGATCTGCTCGAAATGGAACGAAACGTCGAACTGCCTGGTGCCGCTGGCGGCCGACTCGTACCACGCCGCGCGCTGCGCCTGCGCGGCGAGCGCCCCGACCTTTGCCTTGAACGTCTGGCCGGGAAGTGCATCGACGTCTACCGTGGCGACCTGCCCCTCGCTGAGATTCGCCCGATCGTTTTCGTCGATCTTCGCGCGCAGCTCCATCTTTCCCGACTCGATGACGTCCACGATCGGCCGGCCCGGCCACACGCTGTCGCCGGCCCGGTACTCAGGCAGCGGCATGCCCCAGATCATCATGCCGCCCATCGCGTCGCGGTTCTCTTTCACCGAGACCACGCCGTCCATCGGCGAACGCAGCACGAGGCTTTCGATGGTGGCTTTCGCACGCTCCATGGCGAGCAGCGCCTTGTTCCGCTTCTCCTGGACGACCGCCAGCGACGCCTGGTTCGTCGCCGCGCGCGACTTGACATCCTCTTCGAGCTGCTCCAGCCGGCGTTTCGCTTCCTCCAGCGACAGCAGGTTCTTCTTTGCGTCGATCGCGCCGATGAATTCGTTTCCGGACGTGTCGAGCTCGGCCTTGCGGACGTCGAAGCGCGCGGTCAGCAGCGAGACCTCGTCCTGCGCCGCCTGCGCGACCGCGTCCGCCTTCATCTTCACGATTTCCTGATCCGCTTCTGCGACCTCGGTACGCGCCTGCTCGACCGCGAACTGCTGGTCCGTTGGATCGAACTCGACGATGACGTCGCCGGACTTCACCGCGATACCGGTTTGAAGCATGCTGACGACGCGCAGCATTCCGCCGACCGGCGGCGCCATGAGCGTCATCGTGCGCCCCGCCCGGAGGTCCCCGGTGCCGTGGACTGTGAGGCTGAGCGTGCCGCGCGTCACGCGCGAGGTCGGGATCGGCTTGCCGCGCTGGGGCATGTCGGCGAGCACCGTCGCGATGGCGGCGCCGATACCGACGACGGCGAGGAGCACGACTGCCCAGATGGCTCGACGCTTCATTACGGTCTCCTGATCAAGTCCGGCCCAGGCCGGCGTGTGGCGATCTGGTCACCGGGGGCAATCCCGGCGGTGACGATCGTCTGTTCCCGGCCGCGCCGCTTCACCTCGACGCGCTGTTCGACGAACTCGAACCCGTCGAGTTTGTAGACAATCGGGTAGCCGTCGCGCTGGAACACGGTTTCCGACGGGACAAGAATGACGTCGGGAACGCGATCGGTGGCGATCCGCGCGATCGCGCTCATGCCCGGGCGAATCTTCGGATCGACGTCGATGAGGATGAGGCCGAGATCGAACAGGCGCGTCGGCGGCCAGCTCGAAAAGTCCGCTCGCGCGAGCACCGAAATGCGTTCGATCTTCGCCTTGAATTCCCTGTCGGGGATAGCCTGGATACGAATATTGGCTTCCTGGCCGATCGTCAGGCGGCCGCGATCGGTTTCGTCGAGCCTTGCCTCGAGGTGGACCGACGAGAGGTCGGGCAGCTCGATGATCTGGGCGCCCGCCCACGCACGGTCGCCCTCGCGGAACTCCACCTCGCCGCCGCCGAACGGGCCGCCCGAGCGGTAGTTCGGCAGGATGTTTACCATGCCGTTGACCGGCGCCTTCAGCTGCAGGTTCTGCAGCCCTCGCTCCGCACGCTGAAAGTCGAAGAGCGCTTTCTCGCGCTTCCGGCGCTTGCTCGAGAGGTCCGCTTCGATCGACGTGTTGTCGGATTTGATCTTTGCATCGAGCTCGCGCAGTTTCTGCTCGGCGTCCTGCAGCGCCAGCTTCGCCTGTTCGTTCTCGATGCGCGAGACGGTGTCGCCGCGCTGAACGTCGAGCTTCGCGCGCTCGATGTTGTATTTCGATCGCATCAGCTCCGTGGCGTTCTGCTCCTGCGTGATGCGCCCCTGCGCGGTCGACTGCTCGATCTCGGCTTCGGCCTGTTTCAGTTCGGACTGCTTCTCCTGCATCGTGCGGCGGAGCGTGGAACCGTCGAACTCGACGATCACGTCGCCGGTCTTCACCATCGAGCCGTTCTTCGCGAGCTTGACGATCTGCAGCTCGCCGGCCTGCATCGGCGCCGCGAGGACGAGCGACTTCTTCGGCCTGATATCGCCGCGGATCTCGAGGGCGTCCACGAACTCGCCTTTCTTCACCTCGACCGTCGGCAGGTCGGGCGCCGACCCGCGGCCGACACCGACGAAGGCGGCGGTGACCGCCAGGGCGACCACCACGAGCGTGATCACGGCGCGGCGTGGTCTTGCGCGGAGGCTCGCGCCGAGTCGGGTCATCGGCCGGCCTTGACGTTCACGTTGCGGGCGATCGTGACGCCTTCCTGAATGCCGGACTTGACGACCGCTTCATGCGCGTTCAGCGAACCGATCGTCACGGGACGATCCTCGAAGGACGACCCCTTGCTGACGCGCACGAAGGCCTGTTCGCCGTCGTAGCGGATGGAGTCTCGCGGCACGACGATGGCGCCGGGCTCGCGCGTCAGCTCGACGTCCAGCGACGCGGTCAAATCAGGCATCAGCTTCGGGTGCGATCCGAGGACCTCGACGAGCGCCACGAACGTCCGCACTTTCGGCGACATCGTCGAGCGCACGGCGAGCGGCGAGATCTGGGTGATGCGTCCCTTGAACGAAAGGTCGGGGTAGGCGTCCAGTCCGATCGTGACGGGCTGGCCCTGCCGCAGCTCGTTGACGTCCGCCTGATTCAGCTTCGCGCGAATGCGCATCAAGGCGGGGTTCACGACATCGACGATCGGCATTCCCGCGCGAACCTCTTCTCCTTCCTGCACCTCCGCCATCGTGTTCGACTTCCAGATCGTGCGAAGCACGGCCATGCCTTCGATCGACGAAGCGACCGACATCTTGTTCGCGTTCGTCTCCGCCTGTTTCATCGCGTTCTCGGCGCGGTCACGGCGAATCTGCAGGATCTTGATGTCCGCTTCGGCGGCCCGGCGCTTGAGATCGAAGGTCTTCTTCAGCTGCGCGAGCTTCGCCTCCGCCTCTTCGAGCGCGAGCGTGTTCTTCTCGGCCTGAATCTTCGGGATCAGCTCGTTCTTCGTCATGTCGAGCTGCGCGCGCGTCAGCGCGGTCTCCGCGGCCTGCACCGCGGTGTCGTCACGCGCGCGGGCCGCCCGCTCCTCGGCTTCCTTCTTCTTTATCTGCTGCTCGAGATCGCTCAGTTCGGCGCGCCGGTCGAGGGCGTTCTTCAACTGGTCCTGGCGATCGAATTCGACCAGCAGGTCGCCCGGCTTCACGAGCGATCCGGGACGGATCAACCGCGTGATAACGAGCGACATCGTCGTCGTGCCCTGCCCCTGCAGCCGCGGAACGGAAACCGTCGTCGCCTGGACCGCTTCCACGGTTCCGGCTATCCGGATGGAGCGAACGAAGTCGCGACGGGTTACCGCTGAGGTGGTTTGACGGCGCTCGGAGGGAGAGCTTGCGCCGCTTCCCGGGTCGCGCGCGTAAAGCAGCGCGGCCCCGATGGCGAGACCGAGCCCGATGACAACGGCCGGTATCCAGAATCGGGCGCGGTTTGTGCTGAGCATGCTGACTCCGGTTATCAGACGGCCTCGTTCAGGGATTGGTTGGTCCCGACCGGAAACGGACAGGTCCATCCCAGGAGCGAATCAGCGAAGACAATGCGCTCCGTCGCAACGCAATACGCCGCTGGCCCGGCATATTGCTGCGCGTTCACCGCCGACAGCGCAAGATCCTTCCAGTCAACAAGTTGGCTCTCCCAACCGGGGGGAGCACGCCGCAGGACTGTACCTGACGGCCGATCAACTGCTCTTAGACACCGGGAGCGGTGGTCTCGGGTGTCGGGGCGTAGGCAAGGTTCGAGCCGAGCCACCGTTCGACGGTGTCGACCGGCATGCCTTTCCGCTCCGCATACGACTCGATCTGATCGCGGCCGAGGCGGCCGATGTTGAAGTACTTCGCCTCGGGATGGGAGAAGTAGAGGCCGCTGACGCTGGCAGCCGGATACATCGCCGCGTGCTCGGTCAGCGTGAGGCCCTGCTTCCCGGCGTCCAGGATCGAGAACAACCGGAACTTCTCGCTGTGATCCGGACAGGCCGGGTAGCCGTACGCGGGACGGATGCCGCGGAACTTCTCCGCGAGCAGATCGTTCATCGTCAGCTGCTCGCGCTCGCCATACCCCCAGTCCTTCCGGGCCTGCTCGTGCAGGTATTCGCCGAACGCTTCGGCAAGACGGTCGGCAAGCGCCTTGACGATGATGGCGTTGTAATCGTCGTGATCCTGCTCGAAGCGCCGCACGACTTCGTCGGCGCCGAGGCCGGCCGTCACCGCGAACATGCCCAGGTAGTCGGGCACGCCCGACTCGATCGGCGCGATGAAGTCCGCCAGCGAGCGATTGGGCTTCTTGTCGGGAATATGCTCCTGCTGGCGCAGCATCGGGAACCTCGTCAGCTCCGAACGGCGCGAGTCGTCGGCAAATATGACGATGTCGTCCTGATAGGAGTTCGCCGGCCAGAAGGCATAGACCGCTCGGGCGGTAAGGAGCTTCTCGCTGACGATCCGCTGCAGAATCTCCTGCGCGTGTCCGTACAGTTCGCGGGCCGCCTCGCCGTACTGAGGATGGTTGAGAATCCCTGGGAAACGCCCCTTCAGCTCCCACGCTGAGAAGAAGAAGGTCCAGTCGATATAGTCCACCAGCCGTTCGAGCGGCACGTCGTCGAGGTAGCGTCTGCCGACGAACCAGGGCGAAACGATCTGGTGGCTGTCCCAATCGAACTGCGGCCGGTTCGCGCGCGCCTGTTCGTACGAGAGCAGCGGACGATCCCGGCGCGCCGCGTAGTTCTCGCGGATCCCGGACTGCGCCTCTCTGTTCGCTTGCGCGAACGCGTCCTTGTCCGCACGAAGCAGGCTGGCCACCGTGTCGACCGCGCGCGACGCATCGAGCACGTGCACGACCGGGCCGGAGTACTCGGGCGCGATCTTGACCGCCGTGTGCTGGCGGCTCGTCGTCGCGCCGCCGATCAGCAGCGGCTGGTCGAAGCCGCGCCGCTGCATTTCGCGCGCGACGAACACCATCTCGTCGAGAGAGGGCGTGATCAGGCCGCTCAGCCCGATGATGTCCGCCTTCAGCTCCAGCGCGGTCTCGAGAATCTTCGCCGCCGGCACCATGACGCCGAGGTCCACGACTTCGTAGTTGTTGCAGCCGAGCACGACGCCGACGATGTTCTTGCCGATGTCGTGCACGTCGCCCTTGACCGTCGCCATGAGCACCTTGCCCTGCGGCGAGTGCGCGAGCCCCGACCGCCGCTTCTCTTCTTCCATGAAGGGAAGCAGGTAGGCGACCGCCTTCTTCATCGCGCGAGCGCTCTTGACGACCTGCGGCAGGAACATCTTGCCCGCTCCGAACAGATCGCCGACGACTTTCATGCCATCCATCAGCGGGCCTTCGATGATCTCGAGCGGCTGCGCGTACTTGCGCCGGGCCTCTTCGACGTCCTGCTCGATGAAGTCCACCACGCCGTGAACGAGCGCGTAGGACAACCTCGCCTCGACCGTCCCCTGACGCCAGACGACTTCCGCTTCCTGCTTCCTGCCGGATCCCTTGACGCTCTCCGCGAACTGGACCATCCGTTCGGTCGCATCGGGCCGGCGATTGAAGATCACGTCTTCGACGTGCTGCAGCAGGTCCGGCGGAATGTCCTCGTAGACGACCAGCTGACCGGCATTGACGATCCCCATGTCCATGCCGGCCTTGATCGCGTGATAGAGAAACGCGGAGTGGAAGGCCTCGCGCACGACGTCGTTGCCGCGAAACGAGAACGACAGGTTGCTCACGCCGCCGCTCACTTTGACGCCCGGACAGGTCGCCTTGATGATGCGCGTGGCCTCGATGTAGTTCACCGCGTAGTCGTTGTGCTCCTCGAGGCCGGTCGCGATCGCGAGGATGTTGGGATCGAAGATGATGTCGGTGGGATCGAAGCCCGCCTTCCCGGTCAGGATCGCGTACGCGCGCTGGCAGATGTCGACTTTCCGTTCGATCGTGTCGGCCTGGCCGGTCTCGTCGAACGCCATCACGACGACGCCCGCGCCGTATTGCCGAATCAGCCTGGCCTTGTGAAGGAAATCCGCCTCTCCTTCCTTGAGGCTGATCGAGTTGACGACGCTCTTCCCCTGGACGCATTTCAGGCCCGCCTCGAGCACGGACCACTTCGAGCTGTCGATCACCACGGGCACCCGGGCGATCTCCGGCTCCGTGCCGATGTAGTTGAGGAACGTGGTCATCGCCTGCTCGGAGTCGAGCATGCCTTCGTCCATGTTCACGTCGATCAGGTTGGCGCCGTTGCGCACCTGTTCCGCGGCGACGTTCACTGCCTCCGCGTAGTTGCCGGCCCGGATCAGCCGCGCGAAGCGCGCCGATCCGGTGATGTTGGTGCGCTCGCCGATCATCTGGAAGTTGCTGTCGGGGCGGATGGTCAGCGTCTCGAGGCCGGCGAACTGGGTGAACTCGGCGCTGGGCGCTGGGCGCTCGGCGTCTCGGGCGCTCGGCGCTGGGATTTGGGATTTGGGATTCGGGATTCGGTCGCGGCGCCAGTCCGTCAACCGCCGCCGCGATCGCCCGAATGTGATCGGGAGTCGTGCCGCAACAGCCGCCGACGATGTTGGCGAGGCCGCTGGAGACGAACTCGCGGAGCAGGCGGGCGGTTTCGTCGGGGTGCTCGTCGTATTCGCCGAACGCGTTGGGCAGGCCGGCGTTGGGATAGCAGATGACGAAGGTCTCGGCGAGACGGGCGAGCTCTTCGAGGTACGGCCGCATCTCGCGCGCGCCGAGCGCACAGTTCATGCCGACGGCGAACGGCCGTGCGTGGCGAATCGAGGTGTAGAACGCGTCGAGCGTCTGGCCCGACAGCGTGCGGCCGCTGCGGTCGGTGATGGTGACGGAGATCAGCAGCGGCAGGCGGATGTGTCGCTGCTCGAAGACGTTCTCGATCGCGAAGATCGCGGCCTTGGCGTTGAGCGTGTCGAAGATGGTCTCGAGCAGCAGCAGATCGACGCCGCCGTCGACCAGCCCGCGCACGTGATCCTCGTAGGCGGCGCACGCCTGGTCGAACGTCATGCCGCGGAACGCCGGGTTGTTCACATCGGGGGAAATCGACAGCGTGCGGTTCATCGGACCGATCGAGCCGGCGACGAACCGCGGCCGGTCCGGTGTTCGCCTGATCCACTCGTCGGCGGCGCCGCGCGCGATCCTGGCGCCGGCGACGCTCAGCTCGTAGGCCAGCGCCTCGAGTCCGTAATCCGCCTGCGCGATCGCGCTGCTGGTGAAGGTGTTCGTCTCGATGATGTCGGCGCCGGCCTCGAGGTACTCGTGGTGGATTTCGCCGATCACGTCGGGACGCGTGAGCACCAGCACGTCGCTGTTGCCCTTGAGATCGCGCGGGTGATTCCTGAACCGCTCGCCGCGGAAGTCGGCCTCGGTGAGCTTGTGGCGCTGAATCATCGTGCCCATCGCGCCGTCGAGGATCAGCACGCGCTGCCGGAGAAGCTCGAGTAGTGTGTCCATCAATGGTCCTTGCTGCGCCTGACGGATGCAGCTGGCTTGGCGGGCTTCACCCCGCTGGCAATCAGCACGGTGAACGGATCGCCGATGCGCCGCGCGCCGACGTTCACGCGCACCTGCTCCAGCCCCGCCTGCTCGAGCAGCTTCTTCAACTCGTCGTCTTTGAACCCGGTCCAGCGATCGCCGAGCCGATCGCGGACCCAGCGCTCCTCGTGCTCGCGCAGGTCGAGGACCAGCACATGGCCGCCGTCGACCACGACACGCGCGGCTTCGGCGGTGGCGCGGGCGGGATCCTTCGCGTGGTGCAGCGCCTGCGAGAGGAGCGCGACGTCGACGCTGCCGTCGCGCAGCGGCAGCCGTTCGAGCTCGCCGCGCTTCCAGATCACGTTGTGGACGCGGCGGCGGGTCGCCAGCGCGCGCGCACGCTTCAGCACCACGGCCGAGCGATCGACGGCGATGACGCGCGCCGCCCACCGGCTGGCCTCGATCGTCAGGTAGCCCTCGCCGCAGCCGAGATCCGCGACCCGCAGCGGCGGAAGCAGGTGCCCGAGTGCGCGTGCCCACGCCGCCCAGCTGCGGCCCGGCACGAGCTGCCGCTCGTTGGTGTCGGGGCCGGCGTGCACGTCGAAGTTCTCCTTGCGCAGCCGCTGCACTTCCGCGAGGCGGGCGGCATCCGCCTTCCCGATCTCCGTCCGGCTGGTCGCCTCGAACTCCGCGGTCAGCAGCGCCGCCAGCGGCGCCAGGCCGTCAGCAGCGTCGGCGAGTTCCGGCGCGAGGCGGAAGAACGTGTAGCCGCCCTCGCGCTGCTCGCTGACCAGGCCGGCGTCCTTGAGCAGGCCGAGGTGGCGCGACACACCGGACTGCGCGATCCCGAGGATGGCCGTCAGCTCGGTGACGTTCAGGCGTTCGAGGCTCAGGAGCCGGAGCAGCCTCAGCCGCGCCTCGTCGCCGAGCAGCCTGAACAGGCTCGCGCCATGCATATCTATGAATCTACATTAATAGATGTCTGATGTGCAAGTCGGCGCTCGACGTCGGGGACTCGGCGCTGGGCGTTCGGGCGCTCGGCGTCTCAGGCGCCGTTTATGGCCTGGGTCAGCGCCGGCACTTTCCCCATCAGCCGCGCGTACAGCGCGAGCTGGCCGCGGTGGTATTCCTCGTGCGAAATCGCGTGGTTCAGCCACGTCAGCCGGGTCGCCGGCTCCCCGTTGAACTGGACGATCTCGCGCAGCAGGCCGGCCTGACCGGTCTTGCGAAACTCGGCCAGCGCCTCTTCGTGTGTCGAGCGCAGCAGCCCGATCAGCGCTTCCTTGTGATTGGTCCGCGCCCGGTTCCCGGCGTACTCCTCCATGAATTCCGGGTACGACTTGCGGCGAAAGCTCCCGTCGGGCCGGTTCAATTCACCGGCGGCCATCAGCGCGCTCTCGATGATGTGCTGCGCGAGCTCGGCGACGGTGCGGCTGGCCGGCGTCGGTTGAAACTGGTACTGGTCCGCCGGGATGTTCTCCAGCTCGTCGATGACCCCCGACCGTGTGTAACCCCAGGCCTCGAGCGTCTCCTCGAGCATGTCGCGCGCGCGTGCCATAATCCTCCGCGGTGACCGACCGCTCAGAGATCAAAGTCTATCCCACCACGGCGCCTGCGGCCGTCTTCGTGCTCGCGCACGGCGCCGGCGCCGGACAGTCGAGCCCGTTCATCACCGCGTTCGCGCGCGGCATGGCCGAGCGCGGCATCACCACCGCGACGTTCGATTTTCCTTACATGACCGCGGGGCGGAAGGTTCCGGATCAAGCGCCGGTGCTCGAGGCGCACTGGCTCCGCATCATCGAGCTGACGCGATCCCAGGTCCCCGCCGTGCCGCTCTTCATCGGCGGAAAATCGATGGGCGGCCGCATCGCCTCTCAAGTCGCGGCGGGGGATCACCCACCCATCGCCGGCCTGGTGTTTCTCGGCTACCCGCTGCATCCGCCGGGCCGCCCCGACAAGCTGCGTGACGCGCACCTGCCGCGCATCGCCGAGCCGATGCTCTTCGTGCAGGGCGCGCGAGACACGTTTGGGACCACGGCGGAGATTCGCGCGCTGCTGCCGCGACTGCAGAAGGCCACGCTGCACGAGGTCGCGGGCGGCGATCACTCCTTCAAGGTGAGCGGAACGAAGGCCAAGCCCGCCGACGTGATGACCGGCATCATGACCGTCGTCGCGGACTGGATGAAAGCCGCTACGGCTCGGCCCTGAGCACGACGGTTGGATCGACCCGGCTGGCGCGCCGCGCCGGGATCCAGCACGCGGCCAGCGCCACGACCAGCGTGACGAGCGCAGCTGCCGCTAGAGTCGCCGGATCGGACGCCGCCGCGCCCGGCACGAACCCGCGAATCCAACGCGCCGCGAGCACTGCGCCCGGGAGCCCGGCACACAGACCGATCGCGGCCACCTTCAAGCCGTCGGTCAGAATCAGCCGCTCGATGTCCGAGGGGGTTCCGCCGACGGCCAGACGGACGCCGACCTCGCGCCGCCGCTGCCCCACGGCGAACGCATACACACCGTAGACCCCGACCGCGGTCAGCGTAAGTGCCAGCAGTGCGAGCGCGCTGCCCAGCGCCGCGCCGAACCCCGGCGCGGCAAACGACCGGCGCCTCAACTCCTCCATCGTCGCCACGTCGGTGATCGGCTGGTTCGGGTCGATCGAGATCACTGCGCTGGACAGCGTGGCCTCGGAGACGCTTAGCCCCTCGTGCGTGCGGACGACCAGATACATCGTGCTTCGTGCGTACTGCGGGTGCGGCCGATACACCGTGGCGCGCGCAGGCTGATCGATGCCCCGGTGCCTGACCGATCCGGCGACGCCGACGATCTCGATCGCGACATCCGGCTGGCGGATCCAGCGGATTCGCTGGCCGATCGGATCGCGTCCCGGCCAGAGCTGCCGCGCGGCGATCTCATCCACGATCGCCACCGGCCGTCCATGATCCGTGTCTGCCGCGGTGAAGAGCCGGCCCCGCTGCAGCGGAATGCGCATCGTGTCGAAGTAGGACGGCGTGATGCCGCGGAGATCGACGTCGACGCGGGCGTCGCTAGCGGTCGCTCGGTCCGCGACGAACGCGCTGCCGAGCATTGCCCCGCTCAACGGCAGCTGGGTGACCGCCGCAACCGATTCGACGCCTGGTTCGCTTCGCAGGCGATCCTGCATTCGATCGACGAACTGGGTGACGCTCGCAGCGGTGCCGTACTTCGGTGGGAGTGACACGCGCGCGGTCACGACGTTCGAGGCATTGAACCCCGGGGCTATATCGAACAATGCTGCGAGGTGTCCGGCGAAGAGCAGCGCGAGTACCAGGACCGCGGACGTCAGCGCCACCTCGGCTGCGGCAAGCCAGCGGCTCACGCGTGCGGCGGCTCGCGACCGGCCCGCCGATCGCAGCGCCTCGCCGGCACGGGCGCCGGCGCCGTCCGACAGCTCCAACGCCGGTGCAAGCGCAAACACGATGGCGGTCAGCACCACGACGCCGGCGGCACACACGCCCACGCGCCAATCGATCGACAGCTCCGAGAACCGCGGCAGCGCGCTCAACGCAGGAACCCGAGCGAGCGCGGGCGTGACGACGGCCAGCGTCAGGCCGGCAATGCCTCCGATGCCGGCAAGCACAAAGCCTTCGGCAAGAAGTTGACGCATCAGGCGTCCACGGCTTGCCCCCAATGCGCCGCGAACCGCCATCTCTCGTCGCCGGCCGTCAGCTCTCGCGAGCAGCAGCGCTGCGACGTTGACCGAGGCGATCAACAGCACCAGCGACGACCGTTCCAAGCAGCACCAGCAGCGCCGGCCGCATGCCTCGCACGGCGTCCTCCTGCATGCGGACGAGGTCGAAACCCCACTGACGGCCGCCGTAACTGCTCGCGAAGTCCCGCGCCACGGTGGATCCGATCGTGGCGATCTCGTCGCGCGCGGCATCGAACGTCACGTCGTCCTTCAAGCGGGCCACCGCGTGAAGGTAGCGAACGTCACGAGCCCGAGACAGCAGATGCGGCCGGAGCGCGACCCAGACATCAGCCTGCTGCGGAAACACGGAGCTCGGCGGAATCAGGCCGAACGATCGCGGCAGGACGCCGACGACCGTGTAGGCGTGGCCGTCGAGCGTGATGGCGCGGCCGAGGACATCGGCCGACGCGCCAAAACGCCGGGCCCACAGGCCGTGGCTGAGGACGACCACACGTGCGGCGCCGTCAACATCATCGCCGGCAGCGAGCAGGCGGCCGAGATGCGGCTCGACGCCGATCAACGGGAAGAAAGACGCCGAAGCCGCAGCCGCATCGAGCTCCTCCGGCGTGCCGCTCCCGGTCAGCGCCAGCCGGAGATCGGTGAGCCCGGCGATTGCCTCCAGGTTTCGCGAGCGCTCGGCGACGTCATCGATCTCCGGAACCGAGAGCCACGTGCGCGATCCTTCGGGATTTGTCGCCCAGATCAAGGCGAGGCGCGACGGGTTGTCGAACGGCAGCGGCCGGATGAGGACCGCGTTGACGACCGTGAAGACGGCGAGTGTTGCGCCGATGCCGAGGGCGATCGTCGCGATCGCCGAGAGCGCGAAGATGGGCGCGCGGCAAAGATAGCGCGCCGTATACCGCAGGTCCTGAGCCAGAGCCTCCGCGTGCTGACGCGGCGCGGCCTTGAGGACGTCCGCGAGCGCCGCGGCCCAGAACGCCAGCGCCGCGCGCGTCCCCGGCTTCCGCTCGTTGTTCGCACTGCCGAGGACCTGGCGCATCTCCTCGCCGTGTGCCTCGCGCACATCGACTGGAAACAGCCTGACGAGCCAGTCCGTCAGCCGGTTGGTTCGCCTCTTCATGCGCGGGCCTTGCCGGCGCCTGGCACGAGACGAAGGTTCCTGGCGTGTGCCACGATCCCTTCGAGGCGCCGCACCTCTGCAACCGCGACGTCGCGGCCGAACGGCGCCAGCCGGTAATACCGCCGCCGCTCGTCGTCGAGCGACGGATCCGGCCGCTCGACCGTTTCCACGATCAGGCCGTCCGCGAGCAGGCGCTTCATCAGGGCATAGAGCGTTCCCGCGCCCAGCGAAACCTCGCCTCCGGTCCGGCGGCCGACCTCCTTGATGATCGCGTAGCCGTGCTTTTCGCCGTCGGCAAGCGCCAGCAGAACGTGCAGCGTGGCGGGGGTCAGCGGCAGAAGGTCGTCCGGATTGCGCTTTCGGATCGGCATGGCGTCACTATAGCGTACATCGCTATAGTGTCAAGCGGCGCGATATAGCCAGGCGTCCGCTGATGCTACGATTCGCGCAGATGATTGGCCAGGGCGTGAACATTTATCACATCGAGACTCCGACGAGCGGACGGCTGCTCGTACGCGCGCCGGACGCGGGCGCGCCGGCAGGGGTGCTGCTGGGCTTTCATGGCTATGCCGAAAGCGCCGACGCGCAGATGGACCGCCTGGCCGGCATCGGCGCGACCGATCAATGGCTGCTCGTGTCCGTGCAGGCACTGAACCGGTTCTACAGAGGCCGCTCCGAGGAGACCGTCGCAAGCTGGATGACGAGCCAGGACCGCGAGGTCGCTATCGCGACGAACATCATCTACGTCGATCGCGTCATCGACTGGGTACGCAAGGAATACACGCTGGACATCGCAGATTCTGCCAGCGGGGACGCGATCCTCAAGGGGACGGTCCCCTTACTCCACGCGGGATTCTCGCAGGGGACCGCGATGGCGTTTCGAGCCGCGGTGCGCGGACGATGGCGGTCGGCGGGGATCGTTGGCGCCGGCGGCGACGTGCCGCCGGAGCTGCTTGCGGATCCCGGCATCGCGTTCCCTCCGGTGCTGCTCGTCCGTGGGACGAAGGACGAATGGTACACACAAGAGAAGCTCGATGCTGACGTCGAGGCGCTGAGAGCGCGCGGCGTAGCAGTGGATACGCTCGTCTTCGACGGCGGGCACGAATGGTCCGGCGACGCCAGCAACGCCGCGGCCGGGTTTGTCTCCAAGCTTTCAGCTGTCAGCTCTCAGCTGTCAGCAAAGAACGCAAAAGCTGAGAGCTGATAGCTGAGAGCTGATAGCCTATTGATCATGTTTTTCGATCCGTCCGACGTTGCCACGCCCGAACCTCCGACCACACGCAGCCGCCGCCGCGAAGAGATTCCCGATCGATTCAAGTGGAACCTCACGGACATCTTCTCGGACTGGACCGCGTGGGAAGCGGCCTACAAGCAGCTCGAGGCGGGCATCGATCGCTACGCAGCGCTGAAGGGGACGCTCGCATCGGGCCCCGACAAGATGCTGGAAGCGTTCAAGCTGTCGGAACAGCTGGGCCAGCTCGCCTATCGTGTCTGGTACTTCCCATCGCTGCGTTACGACGAAGACCAACGGGACAACACGGTCAACGCGCGCCGGCAGCAGGTGCAGATTCTGTTCGCCCGCTGGAAGCAGGCAGAGTCCTGGTTCAACCCGGAACTGCTGCAGATTCCGCTCGAGACGGTCCGCGGATGGATGGAGAAGTCCGAAGCGCTGCGCCTGTATCGGTTCGCGATCGAAGACCTCTACCGCCAGCAGGAGCACGTGCTCGACGAAGCCGGCGAGCGCCTGATGTCGCTGTCGAGCCGTCTCTCGGGCTCGCCGAACGAAAGCTACTGGGCGCTCTCGACCGCCGACGCACGCTTCCCGAAGATTACGCTCTCGACGGGCGAAGAGGTCACCGTTTCGTACGGGCAGTATCGCGCGATCCTCGCCACACGCCGCGAGCAATCCGATCGCGCGGCGGCATTCCAGGCGCTCCACGGAACCTATCAGGACAATCTCAATACCTACGCGACGATCTACAACGGGGTCTGCCAGCGCGATCTGTTCCACGCCCGCTCCCGCGGCTACAAGACGACGCTCGAGGCGGCGCTGCATGGCGACAACATCCCGACATCGGTCGTCGAAAACCTGATCGAAACCACTCGCGCCGGAGCGGGCCCGCTGCGCCGGTATCATCAGCTGCGCCGCAAGGCCCTCGGCGTGCCGTCGTACCACGTCTACGACTTCTCGATCCCGCTGATTTCGTTCGACAAGAAGTACGAATACGAGAAGGTGCTGGACTGGATCACCGCGTCGGTGGAGCGGCTCGGCGCCGAGTATCAGAAGCGGCTGCGGGAAGGGTTCGGCGGCGGCTGGATCGACGTCTATGAAAACGAGGGGAAGCGCTCAGGCGCGTACTCGGCTCCCGTCTACGGCACGCACCCGTACATGCTGCTGAACTACACCGATACGCTCGACGACGTGTTCACGCTCGCGCACGAGATGGGTCACTCGATGCACACCATCCTGTCGCACGAGACGCAGCCGTTCGTCTACTCGAGCTACACGATCTTCGTCGCCGAAGTGCCCTCCACGCTGAGCGAGGCGCTGCTGCTCGACTACATGCTCGCCCACTCGACCGATCCAACCGAACGCATCGTCCTGCTGCAGCACGCGATCGACAACATCACCAGCACGTTCTACACGCAGGTGCTGTTTGCCGATTACGAGCTTCGCGCGCACAAGCTGGCCGAACAGGATCGGCCGATCACCTCCGAGATCCTGACGGAGATGTACCGCGAGCTGCTGACCGATTACTACGGCGACGCGCTCGATCTGAATCCGCTGACCGGCATCACCTGGGCGAGGATTCCGCACTTCTTCAACTCGCCGTATTACGTCTACCAGTACGCCACGTGCTTTGCCTCGGCCGCGCGGATCGCGCAGGCGATCATGCACGGGAGCGACAAGGACCGGAGCGACGCGCGCGAGCGCTATCTGACGCTGCTGCGCTCCGGCGGCAGCGACTATCCGATGGAGCTGCTGCGCAAGGCGGGAATCGATCTGCGCGAGCCCGACACGGTTCGCGCCATCGTCGATCAGCTCGACGATCTCGTCGGCAGGCTCGAGCGCGAGCTTTCGTCGGCCGGCGTCATCCGCGCGTGATAGCGGCTGGTGAGCACCGCAGCGCCGACGAGAAACGCCGCGGCTGAACCGAACGTCTTCCCCTCGCCAAAGACCTGCAGCACGCCGTTGCCCCAGACGGGACCGAGCGTGCGGCCCAGACTCTCGAGCGCACCGGCTGCGCCCTGCACGCGTCCCTGCTCGTGCGGCGCGGCGGCGTTGCTGATCAGCGTGCTCAGCGTCGCATTGCACAAGCCGATGCCGAGCGCGCTCGGCACGAGCATCGCGACGAACAGCGGGACCGAGTGCGTCAGCGCGCCGCCGCTCCAGCCGGCGGCGGCGAGGAGAAGCCCTGCGCCGAGCGTCGGGCGCGCGCCAAACCGCCGGACCACCGGCCCGACCAGCACGCCCTGCACGAACACGCCGAGCACGCCGAACGCGCTCAGCAGATAGCCGGTATGCGAGGCGTCGAAGCCGAAGCGCCGCGCGCCGAACAACGCGAACGCGGTCTGATAGACGGCGAACGACATCCAGTAAATGAAATCGATGCCGAGCAGCAGCCGCAGCTGCGGACGTCCGCCCACCTCGCGAATCGCCTTCCACGGCGAACCCGCGCCGGCATGGGCGCGATGCACCGTCTCGGGCAGCCAGATCCAGGCGAGCACCGTGGCGACGACCGTGATGATCGCCGCGGCCCAGATCGGCGCCGTGTAGCTGATGTGCGAGAACAGCGCGCCCAGCGCCGGACCGACGATGAAGCCGAGACCGAAGGCGGCGCCGAGCATGCCGTACATGCGCGGGCGATCGTCCTCGGTCGTGACGTCCGCGATGTAGGCGCGCGCCGTCGTGATGTTGCCGCCCGACAGGCCGTCGACGATGCGCGCGGCGAACAGCATGACGAGGCTCTGCGCGACCGCGAGCATCGCGAAACTGAGGGCGGTGCCGACGAGGCTGAAGATCAGGACCGGCCGGCGGCCGTAGCGATCGGAGAGATCGCCGAGCACGGGCGCCGCGATCAGCTGGCTGAAGGAGAACGACGCGAACAGCAGGCCAATCGCCAGCGGTGATGCGCCGAACGTCTCGGCATAGAACGGCAGCAGCGGGATGATGATCCCGAAGCCGACCAGGTTCACGAAGATCGTCAGGAAGATGACGAGAAGGGGACGGGTCAACGTGCCGGCTTCAGGGTAACGGCTTTGATCACGACAGGCTCGATCGGCACGCTCTCGAAGTCCGCTTTGCTGCCCGTCCGGACGGAGGAGATGCGATCGACGACATCCATGCCGGACAGGACGCGGCCGAACACCGCGTAGCCGTATTCGGACGGCGTGTAGCCGCGATGATCGAGCGCGGCGTTGCTGGACACGTTGATGTAGAACTGCGAGGTGGCGCTGCGCAGCTCGCGCCGGCGCGCCATCGCCAGCGTGCCGCGGGTGTTGCGAATCCCGTTGGTCGCCTCGTTGAGGATCGGGGCGCGCGTCGGCTTCTCGACCATCGCCTCGGTGTAGCCGCCGCCCTGGATCACGAATCCGGGCTCGACCCGGTGAAAGATCGTGCCGCCATAGAACCCTTCTTTCGCGTACTGCAGGAAGTTCTCGACCGAGACCGGCGCACGATCCTTGAAGAGTTCGACGGTGATGTCGCCGAATGACGTGGAGATCACGGCGACCGGGTTGCCGGGCGCCGGTTCGAGCGGGGCCGCCGCCTGCGGCGGCGTCTTCGGCGCCGTCTGCATGAGCGCCACCAGGAGGACTGCCAGAAGCGTCATCGGTCCATTGTACGCATTCGGCGTTGGGCGTTGGGCGTTAGGCGTTGCGAGTTGGCAGTTGGGAGTTCGAGGCCGCCGAAGGCGTCCGAATAGTGTCCCCTTGCGAACAGACTTCCCGAAGGCGGACACCCGTTCCTCGCGTCCGGCGGATGGGCCCTCCTGGCGCGGCGTCCATCCCCCGTTTTCGCATCGGGTCTCGCGCTTTCGAAAAAAGTGAACAGCGGTGGGGCGGATTCAATTACATGGATCGCAAGAACCTCGATTTTCAGGCCATACCTCTCGAAGATCTCTGCGTTACAATGACAGCAAGCCGCAAGACGTCAGCGAACGGCATTCGCGCTTGAGCGCGAGGAGATTCGCGATGGCGACAGGACTCGAGAACGAACAGAAGGAACTCGCGGATTTCATCCGCAACGGTTCCAAACGCGGGCCGCAGTGTTTCGGCAGCTACTTCGACGAGAAGGGCGGCTCCTGCGCGCTCGGTGCGGTGTACGAAGGCGTGTATCACTTGCCGCGCCAGCACGGCAAGCTCATACCCGACCACCTCGAGAGGCTGTTCCGATGCCTCGACGAAGTGACGAAGCGATGCCCTCAGGGGTGCGGAAAGCGACTGCCGCTCGCCTCGATGATCGTCCACTTGAATGACGATCACCGTTTGACGCGCGAGCAGATCGCGGAATGGCTCACTCAAGAATCTAACGGTTAACGAATCGGACGCCCGCAGTCGATCGCTCCTCTGCCTGGAGCGATCGATGCTGTCGTCCGATTAGCAAGGCTCCCCATGTCTTTCCTCGATCGTCTCAGGCCCCAACCCAAGTGGAAGAACGCGGATCCGGCAGTCAGGGCGGCAGCCGTCGCCGAGCTCGCCGACGATCCGGAGCACCAGCAAATCCTTTCCGAGCTTGCCGGCGATGAGGACATTCGCGTCCGCCGCGCCGCAGCCGCGCGGCTCAGAAGCGTTTCCGACCTCGTCGCGCGCGCCGGACGCGAAACCGACGAAGATCTTCGGCGCGAGCTGAGCGAGCGGCTGGTCGGAATCGCATCGGCGCCGGCGGACGGCGACGGCGACGCGGCGCTCGCGCTCTCGGGGCTGAGCGATCAGAAGCATCTGGCCGCCGTGGCGAAGGCCTCTCCGCACGACACCGTGCGCACCGCCGCGCTGGGCCGCGTGCACGACTTCAGGACGCTGGGAGCGATCGCGCGTCACGCAGCCGACGCGCAAACCGCGCTCGAGGCGGCGAACCGGATTGCGGATCCGGCGGAGCTTGCCAACATCGCGATGAAGACCGACCACAAGGATGCGGGGATTGCCGCGCTCGAGCGCGCGGCGGAGACGTCGACGTCGGAAGCCGAACAGCGTGAATTGCTCGAGTCGGCGGCCGCCAAGGCCAGGAACAAGGGAGTCGCAAAACGCGCACGCGCCATGATTCAGACGATTGAAGCAGCAACCGCGGCACGCCGTGCCGCACACGACGCATGGCAGCAGCGCATCGCCTCCGTGATGGCGCGGACCGAGGCGCTCGCCGCCGCGCCGTCATTGCCCGACGCGCGCCAACAGGCGGGAGAGGCCGAGGCGGAGTGGCGTGAGATGGCGGGCTCGCCGGAGTTCGAGATCGATCAGGACACGATCGGCCGGTTCGGCTCGCTGGTGTCGGCAGCGCATGCCGCGATCGACGCGCACGAGCGTGCGCTGGCGGAACGCCGGGCGGAAGCCGAACGGCAGAACGCGATTCGAACGGTCCGCCTGTCCTTGTGCGACCGGGTGGAAGCCCTCCGCGGCGACGACACGGTGGATGAAATCGCGCGGGCGCGCGCCGAATGGGAAGGACTGCCAGGGCCCGGCGCGCAGGAAATCGAGGACGCCGACGCCAGAGCGCGCTTCGACGAGGCCTGCCGGCGGGCGCTTTCCCGGTTCGAGAACAGCAAGGAATCAGAGAAGATCCACGGCCGCCTCGACGAGCTGGCGACGGAAGCGGCGCGGCTGGTGGGCGAATCCGAGCTGCCGGAGCACAGCTGGAACGCGGTCGTGACGGAGTGGCGCGCGCTGCATCCGCGGGCCGACGGCCTCGATCCGGCGGTCGCCGAACGATTCGCGGCCGCGGAAGCGGGCGTCACCGCACGCGAGGCGGAACACCGTGCCGCGGCGGAGCGTTCGCTTCGCCAGCAGCTCCAGCGCATCGAGCAGCTGATCGAGCGCGCACAAAAGCGCGCCGCCGCCGAAGATCTCACGCTTCGCGAAGCCGATCGCGCCGCGCGCGAGCTGCGTGCCGTGGTCGACGCTCCGCCTTCGCTCGAAGAGCGCGAACAGCATGCGCTGGTCGAGCGCTTGCGCGCCGCACTCGGGGTTCTCTCACCACGCCTGCACGAGCTGCGGGAGATGGACGAATGGAAGCGGTTCGCCAACGCAGCAGTCCAGGAAGAGCTGATTGCGGCAACCGAGACGCTTCGCACGAAGTACGCCTTCGAAGCGGAAGGCGGCCCCACTCCGGACAACGTCGAGAAGGCGGCCCGCGAGCTTCACGACATCCAGGAACGCTGGAAGCAGGTGGCGGAAGCGCCCCGCGCGCAGGCGCAGGCTCTGTGGCATCGCTACCGTCAGGCAGCGGACCCGATCCAGGCGAAGGCCCGCGAGTTCTTCGCGCACCGCGCTGAAGAACGCGGGGGCAACCTGCAGCGCAAGCTGGCGCTCATCGAACGCGCGGAGGCGCTCGCCGATTCGACGGACTGGATCAAGACCGCGGAAGAGCTGAAGAAGCTCCAGGCGGAGTGGCAGCAGATCGGCGCGGTGCCCCGTCAGGAAACCAAGACGACGTGGAAGCGGTTCCGCGACGCGTGCGACCAGTTCTTCACGCGGCGCAACGCGGACCTCGCCGAACGCAAGGAAGCCTGGGCGGCGAACCTCGCAAAGAAGGAAGCGCTCTGCGCGCGCGCCGAGGAGCTCGCCACGTCGCGAGACTGGGAGCGCTCGGCAGCCGAGATCCGCCGGCTGCAGTCGGACTGGAAGACCGTCGGCCCGGTGCGCCGCAACAAGTCGGAAGCGATCTGGCACCGGTTCCGCACCGCCTGCGACACGTTCTTCGAGCGCTACAAGCGGCGCGACGAGATCGAGCTGGAGGCGAAGCAGGCCGATCGCGAGGCGCTCGTCGCCGAGCTGGAGGCGCTCAATCCAGGCGCGGCCGCTGCAGCCGACGCCGCGGCCGAGGGTGGCGAGCCAGCGGCCCAGCCGCAGGCGCCGCCTGGAGATCTGGTCGAACGTGTGCGCTCGCTGCGCTCACGCTGGAACCAGACGACGCCGGTAGTCCGCCAGGGTGCGGATCCGTTGAGCGCCAGGTTCGTCGGCGCGCTCGAGCGGCTCATCGCGAACTATCCGGACGCATTCCGCGGCACCGAGCTCGACGTCGAGGCCGCGAGGCAAAAGATGGAGCGGCTGTGCGAGCGCGTGGAAGGCTTCGTCGCCGGTGCGGCTCCGCCGCCCGAGAACTCGTCGAAAGCGCTCGCTGAAATGCTGCGCGAGGCGCTCGCGGCGAACACGATCGGCGGGCGCGCGGGCGAAGAATCGAAGTGGCGGACGATGGCGGAGGAGGTGCGGCAGGCACAATCCTCGTTCACACGCCTCGGTCCTGTACCTGGAGATGCCGGGCGGCAGCTGGCGGAGCGCTTCCACAAGGCGTGCAACCGCTTCTTCGATCAGTACCGCCGGAAGGTGCCGCCGGCGCAGCAACAGCAGCGCTCCCGTCCCGTCGGGGCGCGGTAGTGGGCGGATCTTTCGGCTAAAGCTGGTGCTTCCGGCTAAAGCCGGAAGCTACTTCTTGTATCGCACCTTGCCGCCGACGATCGTGTAGAGGATCTCGGTGGTCGGAATCTGATCGTCGGGCACGGTCATGATGTCCTTCGACAGCACGACCAGGTCGGCATACTTGCCGGGCTTGAGCGTTCCCTTCGAGCCCTCTTCGAACGCCGCGTAAGCGGCGTTTGTCGTGTACGACTTCAACGCTTCCACGCGGCTCATGCGCTGATCGGGATAGAAGACGCGGCCGTCCTTCAGCTTCCGCGTCACCGTCGCGTAGAAGCTCGCGATCGGGCTGACGTCCTCGACCGGCGCGTCAGTGCCGTTGCTGACCACGGCGCCCGATTTCATCAGCTTCTGCCAGACATACGCCCCTTCCTCCGCCCGCTTGTCGCCAAGCCGCGCCGGCACGTAGGGGGCGTCGGACGTGCAGTGAATGCCCTGCATCGACGCAATGACGCCGAGCTGGCCGAATCGCGGGATGTCGGACGGGTGCAGGTGCTGCGCGTGCTCGACGCGCCAGCGGAGATCCTTCTTGTCGGGATTCGCCTTGTAGGCCTCTTCGAAAATGTTCAGCGTCTCGCGGTTGGCGCGATCGCCGATCGCGTGCACGCACAGCTGATAGCCGTGCTGAATCGCCAGCTTCGCCGCTTCGCGGATCTCCTCGACCGTCGTGGTGTTGCGCCCGGTGTCGCCCGGCTTGTCCGAGTACGGCTCCAGCAGCCACGCGCCGCGCGATCCGAGCGCGCCGTCGATGGATTTCTTGATCCCGCGCACCGTGAGGAAGCCATTGGCGTAGTCGATCGTTCGATACTTTGCGAGGTTTGCCGCCAGCGCCTGGTTGTTCATGCGCAGCATGACCCAGAGGCGCACGTTGATCTTCCCTTCATCGATGAGCGCCTTCATCAGGTCCACGTCGGAAACGGACGATCCGGCGTCCTGGAACGACGTGACGCCCTTCGACAGCACCTCCTGCGACGCCAGCTCGAGCCCCTTGCGCGAGCGGGCGATCCGCTCCTCCGCGCTGACGCCGATCGCGGCGGATCAGACCGGACGCGGTCTCGCGAAACAGGCCGGTGGGCTCCCCGTTCGCGTCCTTGAGAAAATCGCCGCCGGGCGGGTTCGGCGTCTTTGCGGTGACGCCCGAAACCTCCATCGCCTTGGCATTGGCAAAGCTCGCGTGGCCGCTCGCGTGGGTCAGCAGGACGGGATTGGCGGGCGATACGCGGCTGAGCGACGCGTGCGTCGGGAATCCTTCGACGTTCGGCTGCGGCGGGCTGCTCCACTTCTCCTGATGCCAGCCGCGCCCCAGGATCCACTCGCCAGGCTTCGCTTTCTTCGCCGCCTGCTCGACCATCGCGACGATCTCGTCCCACGACTTCGCGTTCTGCAGTTCGAGGTTGAGCTTGGCTTCGCCGACGCCGCCGAAGTGGCCGTGGCCCTCGATGAAGCCCGGAATGACCAGCTGGCCCTTGAGGTCGATCACTTGCGTCTTCGGCCCGACGTGCCGCTTGATGTCTTCGCGTCGATCCGAGGTCCGCAATCTTGTCCCCGACCACCGCAACGGCCTGCGCTTCCGGCCGGCTGTCTTCGAGCGTGACGATCTTGCCGTTGAGCAGCACGAGGTCGGCTGGCGGCCGGGCAGGTTGCTGTTGAGAGACAACAGAGACCGCCGCGACGCTCGCGGCAATCGCCGCTGCCACCGAAGCCGCGAGAACAGAGGCTCTCCTGGACATGAATCCTTCCTCAGACGCGGATCTACCCGGATCAGACCGATATCGGATAGAGCCGCTCGAAGTTGCCACCCACTATCGAGCGAACCGCATCGTCGCCCGCGCCGGCAGCGCTGAGAGCCTGCAGTTGCGCGTCGTAAATGGGCCGCTGCCAGCCGCGCGGAAAAAACGACGAATCGGTACCGAACAGCAGCCGTTCGGGCCCGGCCACAGCCAGCGCCTGGCGGAACACGTGGTCGAGCGTCAGGCCGGGATGATATCGCATCCAGCTGTTCGAGCTCGACGTGTCGAGATGAATGTTCGGGCACTGATCCGCCGCCATCAGCGCCTCGCGAAACAGTCCGGCGCCGAAGTGCGGAATGATCACGGGCACCTTCGGAAAGCGGGCGGCCATGCGCGCGGCCGCGAGCGGATCGCCCAGGCGGAGGTCGAACGGCGAAGGCAGGCCGAGCTTCTTGCGAACGCCGACGGTCAGGACACCGCAATGCACGAACACGGCGGCGCCGTGCTCCGCCGCCTGCTCGAAGGCGCGCTCGACGGCAGCGATCGTCGAGGCGGTAGTGGTGCATCGCTGGAAACAGCGCGATCGTGCGCAGCTTGCGGTCTGCCAGTGCCGCAGCCAGCCGCGAGCTCGCCTCCGGCGCGACCGGGTTGAACATGAAGAAACCGACGAACCGCGACGGGTGCCGCGCAACGGCGGCCGCCACCGATTGTTCGTCGCCGGGGATGCTGGCGATCAGACTCGGCCCGTGCAATGCCGTGGCGGTCGAGCTCGGCAATCCAGCGATCGGCCAGCGCTTCGACGGCGCCGGGATCATCCCACCCAAGGTGGCCGGCAACAGCTGCCGAGCGGTCGGCGGCCGGGCTCGCGCCGAATGTTGTTGCGGCGAACGAACCGGGCGGCGCCGACTGGATCAGGATGTCGAGAAACCGTGACGAGAAGAAATGGCAGTGTGCGTCGCAAACCAGCAGCGTCATCTGGCTAGCCCGCGAACTTATAACCCATCCCGTGCACCGTGAGAATGTACTGCGGGTGGCGTGAGTTGGGCTCGATCTTCTGGCGCAGCCAGGCCACATGGACGTCGACGGTTCTCGTCGACGGCATCGCGTTGTAGCCCCACACCTCGTTCAGCAGCTCTTCGCGCGTGAGCGTCGCCCCGCGATGCTCGATGAAGTAGCGCAGCAGCTGGAACTCCCGCGCCGAAAGATCGAGCGGCGCTCCGCTCTTGGTGACTTCCGCGCGCCGGAAGTCGACGCGAACTTCCCCGAACTGGTAGCCCGTCGGCCGGATGCGGAACGGCAGGCGCGCGCCGCAGCTTGGCTTCGATCCGCGCGAGGAGCTCGACCATCTCGAACGGCTTCGTGACGTAGTCGTCCGCACCCAGCTTCAGACCGACGACCTTGTCCACCACCTGCCCCCTGGCGGTGAGCATTATGACCGGAGTTTCGATGTTTCGCTTGCGCAGCTCGCGGAGCACGTCGAAGCCGCCCAGGCGGGGGAGCATGACGTCGAGCAGAATGAGATCGAAGCCCTCGGAACTCGCGCGTTCGAGGCCGCTCTCGCCGTCGGCGCTCGAGTCGACGGCGTACCCTTCGCGCGTGAGGCGATCGGTCAGCGTCAGGACGAGGCCGGGTTCGTCTTCTACCAGGAGCAGCCGCTTCACGACTCAGCCCGAGACCGGTTGCGCGGATCCGACCGGGCGGGCGCTCGCTTCTTCACCCGCCGCCGGCAGCTGGACGATGAACTCGCTCCCGTTTCCCGGCGCGCTCCTGACCGACACGCGGCCGCCGTGGGATTCGACGATGCGCTGGACCAGGCTCAGGCCGAGGCCGGCGCCCTGAATCTGCGCGGACAGCGCGTCGCTCGCGCGATAGAAGGGCTCGAAGATCCGCGCCTGCTCGGCGGGCTGGATGCCGATGCCGCGATCGGCGACGGTGATGCGCACTTCGGATCCGTTCCGCGCCGCGGACAGCCCGATCCAGCCTCCAGACGCCCCGTACTTGACCGCGTTGCCGATCAGATTCTGGAAGACGCGCCGCAGCGCGACCTCGTCGCCGAGCACGGGCGGAAGATCCGGCGGGAACTGGAAGTCGACCTCGATCCCCGCCCGCTCGATGATCGAGGCCGACGACGACACGATGTCGTGAAGGAGCGGCTCGATCGCAACCGCCCGCAGTGCGAAGCCGCGCTGCCCCGACTGGATGCCGGCCAGCTCGAGGATCTGCTCGACCATCTCGGTGAGACGACGGCCCTCGGTCCGCATCAGGTCGCCGTACTTCCTCACCTGAGCCTCCTCGCGCACGACGCCGTCCGCGAGGTTCTCGGCCGCCGACCTGATCACCGCCAGCGGCGTCCGCAGCTCGTGCGAAACCGCCGCGACGAATTCCATCTGCTGCTTCGCGAGCCGCTGCGCCCGGCGGGTCGAGAGCACGAGCAGCCCCATGCTCGCCGCGAGCACGCCGAGAACGCTGCTGCTGACGAACAGGTTCCGGCGCCGCACGCTGTTCACCGCCGCCTCGAGCGAACCGGCGCGATGCTTCAGGATCAGTTTCCAGCGCGGCGACGTCATCGTCGTGAACCGCGCGGTCGTCGTCGTAGTCGTCGTCGATCCGCGCACGCCGGCCGCCTCGCCGCCCGAACCGGGCTGCACGACGATCGACAGAGGACGCGCGCCTTGCAGCGTGAAGAAATCCGACGCGGGCGCCCCCTTCTCTCCCGGCCCGCGTCCGATGGCCGTGTGCACGGCGGTCGTAAATGTCGCGAAGCGCCGGACCTCCGCCGCCAGCGTGGCGAAGTCCTGCGTGCGGACCTGCAAGAGATCCGCTGACGCATCTGCCTTGTCGCCTGCCGATGGCGTGAACGCGCGCTCCGACGTGTAGACCACGCCGCCTTCGTTCGACGTCCTGACGACGGCAACGTGCAGATCGAGGCCGGCGCCGCCGCGGCTGAAATGACGCTCCGCCAGCGCGGGCAGCAGCTCCTTTGTCAGGTAATCCGGGTCGAGCGCGACGATCGCGGAAGAGAAGCGCGGGGCAGTCGGCGGCTCCGCCACCTTGCTGTTCAGGAACATCAATGGCAGCGGCATGGGCGACACGACCGCGAACGCCTTCTCCCAGATCGGCTGCGACATCCTGGCAAACAGCATGCGATGCGGCGGATCTTCCTGCCTGAAATCGCTCTGACCGAGTTGTTGCTGCCAGTCCGACATCGAAGCCGGCCAGTCGACGGGCGACAACCGGCTCGTCTTCGGATCGAAAAGACGCAGGCGGCCCGTGCCGGGTGGCTCCTGCGTGTAGATGTAAACGTTCTTCAGAAGCTTTGGAAAGCGCGACGTAGCCTGCCACCGCTCGTTGCGCTCGGCGAGACGTGCCGCGATCTCCTCGTCGGTTCCCGGCTCGATCTGGTAGAGCAGGTAGGCGCGCGTCAGCTCGCGGTCCACGTCGAGCGCGAACTCGGACGCGCCGGTGCTCAGCGTCGATTGCATGCGCTCGCGCTCCGCCTGGCTCACCTGCCCGAGCCAGCGGTACTGCAGCGTGGCGAGCAGCGTCATCAGGCCGACGAGCAGGACGACCACCGCGATGAGCGGCAGCCGGACGCGTCTCCTCATGCGGCGAGTCTAGCACGCCGTCCGCGGCCTCTTTCTCACTGGCCCACAAGGTTTTACGTCCTTAACAAACTCTTTGCGCCGGCTTAACCACCTGACCGGCGGTCGGTGGAATGCTGACTGGCACAGGAGCGTTATGCGAACACAACTTCAGATTTCAGGTCTTGCCGTTGCGGCGCTGGTGATTCTCTCCCCCGGCTCGATGACCGCCCGCGAAGGCGACGCCAAGGCGGCGTCCGTCATGGCCGACAGCCGCAAGGCGCTTGGCGGCGAGAACAAGCTCTCCACGCTGAAAGCGCTGTCGCTGCGCGCCGAATTCAAGCGCGAGATGGCCAGCGGCGGTCCCGGCGGCGCCACCTTCGTCGTCGGCGGTGGCGGCGGCGCGTCGTTTGGCGGTCCGGTCCAGATGAACGGATCGCTCGAGATCGACATGGTGTTCCCTGACAAGTTCTACCGGCAGGAAACCACCACCGGGGGCATCGGCCTGACGCGCGTCGACGGATTCGACGGCGATCGCCCATTTCTCGATGTGTCGTCCGCGAGCCCCGGAGCACGCGTGATCGCGGACAACCCGGCGAGCGATCCGGTGCGTGCGAAAGCCGCGCTGAAGCGCGCCAACACGGAGCTGGCGCGGCTGCTGCTCGGACTGGTCGGCGCCACCCAGGCCGCGATGCCGGTCACGTACGCATATGTGGGGCAGGCCGAATCGCCGGATGGCACGGCTCACGTGATTGACGTCACCGGTGCGGAGGATTTCAAGGCGCGGCTGTTCGTCGACACCAACACGCACCTGCCGTTGATGGTCACTTACTCCGAGCTCGAGCCGCGGCCAATGCGAATGGTGACGCAGCACGGAGCGCCGTCCGGCGGAGGAACACCGAGGGTGGCGACGGCGCCGGCGGGAGCGGGCGCCGCCACGGAACGCCGCGAGCTGACACCCGAGCAGCGCGCCGAGCTCGACAAAGAGATCAAGGCCGCCGACGAGGCGACGCGAAAGGTGCTCGAGTATCGGCTCTATTTCTCGGACTACCGCGCGGTCGACGGCGTGCAGCTGCCGCACCGTATCGCGCGCGGGTCGGGCGAGAAGACGGTCGAGGAGTGGGAGATCAAGGGCTACAAGGTCAACCCCACCATCAAGGCCGACCGCTTCAAGGTTGGAACGGAATAGTCATGTCTTTCCGCAGACAGCTTTTCACCGCGGCAGTGTCGCTGCTGGCGCTGACCTCCTCTGCAGCGCTGGCAGCGACACAGGCGGCGCAGCCGCCGCGCGACGCGGCGCTGCGCGTGGTCGTTTCGGATCCCACCGGCGCCGTGATCGTCGGGGCGAAAGTGACGCTGCAGCCTCTCGACCAGACCGGCGCCGTCCGTGACGCCGTTACCGACCAACGCGGTGAGGCGCTGTTCGAGAACATGGCGCCCGCACGGTACGCTGTGCGGGCAGAGTTTCCGGGATTCGAGCCAAGGCAGCTCGACGACCTGCGTCTCCGCGCCGGCAGCAACACACGGCGGGAGATGCGGCTGCCGATCGCCAAGATCGCCGAAGACCTCGTCGTCGCACAGGATCCGCGCGATCGCGCGCTCGATTCGCGTGGCAATGCATTTTCGAACGTGCTGTCGAAAGAGCAGATCGAGGCGCTGCCGGACGATCCCGACGAGATGGAGGCGGCCCTGAAGGCAATGGCGGGGCCTGGCGCGACGATTCGCGTCGACGGCTTCCACGGCGGCAAGATGCCGCCGAAGTCGCAGATCCGATCGATCCGCTTCCGCCGCGACATGTTCGCCGCCGAGAATCACGGCGGCGCGATGGTGTTCGTCGACATCGTCACGAATCCTGGAGGCGGACCGCTCCGGGGCACGGCCGATTTCACGTTCCGCGACGAATCCCTCAACGCGCGCAACGCGTTCGCTCCGACTCGCGCCGCCGAGCAGCAGCAGGGGATGAACTTCACCATGAGCGGCACGCTGCTCAAAGATCGAACGGGGTTCACCTTCACCACGAACGGCGTCGATTCGTACGACTCGAAGACGGTGCTCGCCGCCCTGCCGGACCGGACGGTCAACGGGAGCGTGAGGCGGCCGAACGACAGGACCAGTTTCCTCGCGCGCGTCGACCACGCGCTGACGAAGTCGCACACGCTCAAAGCGTCGTATCAGCGAAACGGGTCGAGCCTCGAGAACCTCGGCGTCGGCGATTTCGACCTGCCGTCACGCGGCTACTCGAGGGAAGCCGACGAGGACGTGTTCCGTATCTCGATGTCTGGACCCATGCGCCGGAGCCTGTTCGCCGAGACCCGCTTCCAGGCGCGACATCAGAGCAGCGAGTCGCAGTCGCTGAGCGATGCGCCCGCGATCCTGGTGCTCGACGCGTTCAACGCCGGCGGCGCGCAGATCGGCGGCGGACGCCGCGCCACGGACTTCGAGTTGGCGAGCGACATCGACTACTCCAAGGGCCGGCATTCGGCGCGTTTCGGCTTCCTCTTCGAGGGCGGCCGCTACCACAGCGACGACGTGCGCAACATGAGCGGCAGCTTTACGTTCGACAGCCTCGGTGCGTTCGAGACGAACAGGCCGACCACGTTCACACAGCGCACCGGCAACCCGCTGGTCGAGTACTCGCATGCGCAGGTCGGCTGGTACGCGCAGGACGACATCCGGGTCGCGCGGGCGCTGTCGGTCAGCTTCGGCCTGCGCCACGAAGTGCAGACGCATCTCGACGACTACGCGAACTTCGCGCCGCGCCTCGGCGCCACCTGGTCGCCGCGAAAGAATGGCGCGACGACGTTCCGCGGCGGCGTCGGCATCTTCTACGACTGGTACGACGCGCAGATCTACGAGCAGACGCTGCGCGTCGACGGCCAGCGGCAGCAGGATCTCGTCGTGCAGAACCCGGGCTTCCCGAACCCGCTGGTCGGCGGCAACGTCATCGTGCTGCCGCCCGGACGGCTCCTGCAGGCGGACGATCTGACGCTGCCGAGAACGGTGCGGAGCAGCATCGGCATCGAACAGGCCCTGGCACCGACGACTCGCTTGATGGCCAGCTATTCGTACTCGAGGGGCTCGGACCTGTTCAGAGGACACAACCTCAACGCGCCGCTCGAGGACGGCACCCGGCCTGACCCGACGTCGGGCAACATCACCCAGGTCGAATCCACGGCGCGGTCATCCGGCCAGATGCTGAACGTGGGCCTGAACATGAACCTGCCATGGCATCGCACTTTCCTGTTCGTGAACTACACGTGGGCGCGGATGCGGAACGAAGCGGATGGACCGTTCAGCCTGCCCGCGAACAACTTCGATCTCACCTCGGAGTGGGGACCGTCGATGATGGACATCCCTCACCGGATGGCCGGCATGTTCAACATGGATCTCTGGAAGGGATTCAAGCTCGCGACGAGCTTCAACGCCAGCTCGGGGTCGCCGTACAACATCACCACCGGCCGCGACGACAATCGCGACACGGTGAGCAACGATCGGCCTGACGGCGTGCACCGCAACGCCGCACGCGGAGCGGCAAGATGGGACGCGAACGCGCGACTGAGCTGGGCGTTCGGCTTCGGTCAGCGCAAGGGCGCGGATGGCGGCGCCGGCGGCCCGATGATCGTGATGCACCGCGTCGGCGGCCCGTCGGAACCGTCGATGGGCGGCTTCTCGGGCGGCGCCGACGACAAACGGTGGCGGTTCGAGCTGTATGTGGCCGGCACGAACATCTTCAACAACACGAACCTGCTCGGCTACAGCGGCGTGATCAGCTCGCCGTTCTTCGGCCAGGCAACCTCGGCCTCCGCACCGCGGCGTCTGGAGCTGGGAGCGCGTTTCGGGTTCTAGTCGACCTTCGGCACCGCGGTCCACGGTGGTTGAGATGCAGGGTTTGGCGGAGTTCACGGAGATCTCAACACGGAGACACGGAGGCACGGAGGACGCACGGAGGTTCACGCTACTCAGCGTGACGTGCAGACCTGTGGCGCCGCGCTACGCGCGGCACGAATAGGCCAAGCCGTGCGAAGACAAGTGAACGACATGAACTCGGAATCACTTGTATTCGCGCGGCTTGGCCTATTCGCCGGCCGGCCGAAGGCCGGCGGGCCACAGGTCACCTCCCTACCCCTCCGTGTACCTCCGCGCCTCCGTGCCTCCGCGTTGAACACTCCGCGCTCTCCGTCGTCTCCTCATCCTCAAACACCGTGACCTCCTCACGCTGGAGCTCACGCGTGATCTCTCTCGTCTATGAAGGAGCGTTCGATCGAAAAACGCGATCGACCGCGACGAAATACGGAAGCGCCAGCGCGGATAGCGCGGCCGCCACGCCAAAGGCGGTCGCGTATCCGAACTGCTGAATCAGCAGCCCCATCGACGTCGACCCGGTGCCGATGCCCGTATCGAACGCGGCGAGAATCGCACCGAACGCCGCGCCGCGGCGATCCGCAGCGACGTCCTGCATCACGTAGCCGACATATACGGGATAGGCGGTACCGAATCCAATGCCGAAGATCAGCGCTGACGAAACCATCCAGAACCGCGTTCCGCCGACCGCCAGGCACGCCATCCCGATGCTGATCAGCACCAGGCATGGCACGAACACGCGCGCGTAGCCGAATCGATCGCCCAGCCGTCCCGCCATCGGCCGCGTCAGCAGAATCACGACCGCCAGCGTCGTCAGATAAATGCTCTTCGGCGTGACGCCGTTCGCGTCGGCGTACAGCGCCGTAAAGCTGGTGATGCCTCCGTAGCCGAACGAATAGAGGAACAGGCAGCCCGAGATGATGAGCACGCGCCACTCCAGCAGGCCACTCCGACGTGCAGGGGCTCGCGCCGCGAGCGGCGGATCGCGCCGCAGGTTGAGCGCAATCACCGCCATCATCAGGTTCAGCGAAGCGCCGACGACGCACAGCCACAGCCAGCCACGCTGATAGATCCAGAAGCCCACCGTCGGCGCGACCGCAATTGCTGCGACCGACGAAAGGCCCCAGTAACCGATGCCCTCCGCCCGGCGGCGCTCGGGAAGCAGGCTCGTCATGTAAGCGGCCGAGGCCGACAGCAGGCCCGACCAGAACACGCCGTGGACGAGCACCAGCGCGAGCAGCACGCGGTAGTCCGTGATGAACGCGTAGGCGAGCGAAAAGATTGACAGCGCGATGCTCGCGACGATCAGCACGCGCCGCGTGCCGAGCCTGTCTGCAGAGGATCCGGTCAGCGGCGCCGACAAGGCTGACGAATACGTGAGGAAGCCGAGGAACAGCCCGGACGCAAACGTGGAACCGCCGAGGTCCTGGATGTGAAACGGAGCGGTCGGCAGCAGCTGGAACGCCGACAGGAACACGGTGAAGGTAAACCCGCACATCACGAAGAAGCGCGGGGTAAACAGACGGATCGGATGACGACACGATCCGATCAGTGTACTCTTCAACTCCCAACGCCCAAAAAGGCCAACTCCCAACTCCCAAACAACCACAAGCCCAAGAGGAGAATTGGGAGTTGGTCTTTTTGGGAGTTGGGAGTTGACGCTATTCAGTCTTGAGGGCGACGACCGGGTCGACGCGCGTGGCGCGCCATGCGGGGACGAGGCTCGCGATCAGTGCGACTCCGGTCAGCAGCAATCCAACCGCGGTGAACGTCACCGGATCGCCGGGCCTGACGTCGTGGAGCAGTCCGCTCATGAGCCGCGACGCCCACAGCGCGAAGCCGATGCCGATCGCGACGCCGGTCAGCGCGAGCGAGATGCCGTTTCGCAGGATCAGCCGCAGCACTTCGGCGCGGCCGGCGCCGATCGCGACGCGAATGCCAATCTCGCGCGTGCGGCGGCTGACGAGATACGACAGCACGCCGTAGATCCCGATCGCCGACAGGAGCAGCGCGAGCACCGCGAACGATCCCAGCAGGATCCCGGTGAATCGCGGCGTCGACAGCGCCGCGCCCACCACGTCATCCATCAGCCTGACGTTGGCGACCGGCAGCGACGGATCGAGCGAACGCACCGCCTGACGGGTTGGTCCGACGAGCGCCCAGGGATCGCCGCCTGCCCTGATCACGAGCGTCATGCCGCGAATCGGGAATCCCACCGCCTTGTTCCACTGCGTGTGTGGAACGTAGAACTTCTCCTTGACGACGTCCGTGATGCCGTTGTGGCGAACGTCGCCGACGACGCCGACGACCGTGACGAACGGGCGTTTCGGATCGCCGCCGATCTTCAGTCGTCCGCCGATCGGGTCCCGTCCGTTCCAGTAGAGACGCGCCATCTCTTCGTTGACGAGCGCGACGAGCATTGAGCCGCCGGTGTCGGTCGGCTCGATGCCTCGGCCGCGGATGACTCGCTCTCCCATCGCGGCAAGATAGCCTTCGGTGACGATCTGCCAGTCGCCTTTGGCATTGGTACCAGGCGGCGGCTGATATCCCTCCACCATCAGACCGAAGTCGCCGATCGGCGAGCCGAGCGGAAGCGACCGGGCGGCGCCGGCGGCTCGGACGCCCGGCAATTGGCGCACCCGCTCGATCAGTTGCTGGAAGAAGACCTCGACCTGCTCGGGACTCTCGTAGCTTGCCGCCGGCAGCGCGATCCTCATCGTGAGCACGCTGGTCGGATCGAACCCAAGCGGCACCCGCTGAAGCGCCCACAGGCTTCGCAGCATCAGCCCCGCGCCAACCAGCAGGACCACCGCGAGCGCCATCTCGGCGACGACGAGCGCGTTGCGGAATCGCTGGCGGCCGCCGCCAGTGGACGCGCTCTGGCCGCCGTCCTTGAGCGAGTCGGTGAGATCGGTTTTCATCGCGCGCAGCGCCGGCACGAGGCTGAACAGCACGCTGGTCAGGATCGCGACGACCGCGGTGAACAACAGAACGCGCGCGTCCAGCGTGACGCCGGCCACGCGCGGAATGTTGGCCGGGTTCCACCACGCGAGGAACCTGACGCCGGCGTAAGCGAGGCCGAGGCCGGCGACTGCGCTGACCGAGGAGAGGACCAGGCTCTCGGTGAGCAGCTGGCGAACGACGCGCCAGCCGCCGGCGCCGAGCGCCGAGCGCACGGCAATCTCGCGCTGGCGCGCTTCGGCGCGCGCGAGCAGCAGGTTGGCGACGTTCGCGCAGGCGATCAGCAGCAGGAACCCGACGGCGCCGAAGAGCAGCCACACCGCGCGCCGCACGTTGCCGACGACCTCGTCGGTCAGCGACAGCACGACTGTGTCGAACTGCATCTGGACCGGGTAGAGTCCTTCGCTGGTCATCGCGCGCGCAATGCCGCTGAGCTCGTCCGCGGCCTGCCTGACCGTCGCGCCCGGCTGCAGCCTGCCGGCCGCATACAAACCGTGGTTGCCATGGTCCGTGCTTGCGGGATCCATCTGCAGCGGCGTCCACAGCTGCGTCGGTTCCGGATTCTGAAAGTCGGTGGGAAGCACGAAGTCCGGCGGCATGACGCCGAGGACCTGGAACGACTGGCCGTTGATCAGGATGGTCCGGTTCACGATCGATGGATCGGAGGCATAGCGCCGCTTCCAGAGCCCGAACCCGAGCACGACGACGTTCGGCCCGTTTGGAACGTCTTCGGGTCCGGTGAAGACGCGGCCGATCATCGGCTGCGCGCCGAGCACCGGGAACAGGTTCGCCGACACGTTCGCGGCGGCCACGCGCTCGGGCTCGCCGTCGCCGGTGAGGTTCACCTGGCCGTCGGACCAGGCGGCGACATCCGACAGCGCGCGGCTGCGCTTCTTGTAGTCGACGACCTCGCCGCTCGCGACCCACGTCTTGTCGAAAGCGGTCCACTTGCTCCAGATCATCACCGCGCGGTCGGGGTCGCTCCACGGCAGCGGCCGCAGGAGCACGGCGTTCACCACGCTGAAGATCGCGGCGTTGGCGCCGATGCCGAGCGCGAGCGTCAGAATGGCGATGGCGGCGAACCCGGGGTTGCGCCGCAGCGTCCGGCCGCCGAACCGCAGATCCTGAGTGAATTCTTCGAGGAACATCATGGTTATCGTTAGACGTCAGGGTGCCGGAATCCGTTTGGACCTACGTTAAGATTTGTCCATGGCCCAGGATTACAGTGGTTTCCGGCCCTCGCGGCTCTGGAAGCGGATGTCGACCGAAAGGCGCATGGACGCGGCCGAGCTGTTCTGGGGGGACGAACAATCGACGGATCAACAGGTCGAGGCGATCACCGCGATCGCCTCGCACATGAAGTTTCGAACCAAGAGCGTGCTGGCCCTGCCGGCCGACAAGCGAGTCCGGTACCTCGCGACGCTGCCGAACGTCTCCGACACCATCGCCGCGCGGGCGCTCGTCAACTACCACCTCGAGCGCCATCGGCCGATGATGGCGGCATTCCTCGATCTGCTCGGCATCTCGCACGAGAACGGCCTCATCAACGACGAAGAGGTCGCGAAGCCGGACGCGGCGAAGCTGCGGGCGGCGGCGACCGACCTGGCCTCGAAGTATCCCGCGGAGGACGTCGCGCTGTATTTCGCGACGCTCGTGTCGCAGGATACCGACACATGGGGCGAGCTCGCGGAGACGCCGGAAGCGCAGGGCGCGCTATCGCACTAGCGCCGCGACTCGCGAACCATCGCGCGGATCTCGGCGGCGGCGCGCTTGCCGCTTTCGATCGCGCCGTTCATGTAGCCCTGCCACGCGTTGCTCGTGTGCTCGCCGGCGAAGACGATTCTGCCGGCGGGACGCGCGAGCCACGATCGCAGCGCGGGATCGAACTGCGGATCGAAGATGGCGTAGCCGCCGTGCGCCCACGAATCGTGCTCCCAGGTGACGACCCTGCTGGCGAGGAAACGGGTGGGCTTCCCCAGCCACGACAGCCGCTCGATCACCCCGCGGTCGCCTTCGACGGAGACGATCTCCTGCAGCTCGTTCGAGGCGCGGCCGCCGGCGAGGAGCGAGAGCACGGCCGGCGGACCTTTCTGATCCTCGGTGCCATCCCACACCGCGCCGGTTGGCAGGTCAGTGCCGTAGGCGCGCCGGCGCCCGCGTCGGCGCCAGTAGGGCTTGGAGAACTGCAGCAGCATCCGCGTCGCCGGGCCGTAGCGAAGCTGCGAAATCGCCCGTGACTGTTCGTCCGGCAGCCCTGGCTCGAACCGGACGTCCTTCAGCGTCGACGCCGGCATCGCCGCAACGAGGTAATCGGCGGGCAACTGCCGCTTCGAGCCGTTCTCTTCGACGGTGACGATGAGGCCGCCCTTGCGTTGCAGCACCTTGCGAAGCACGGTGTTGAGCCGGAGCTTGCCGTCGAGCGAGCTGGCAATCGCGCGCGGCAGCCGATCGTTGCCGCCGCGGATGCGGAACATCTTGCCGGCCCCGGGCGTGTTGCCCGATGCGAACTGATCGACGAGCACGAGCAGCGAGAGGTCCTCTGGATCGGCGAGAAAGAATCCGCGCAGGCCGCGCACGCCGGACGCGAAGTACCTCATCGGAGTTGACGGTCTTCAGCCACTCGGCGACCGATGTGCGGCCGATCGCTTTTGCGACCGCCGACTCCCATCGTTCCTCGGTGAGCTTGTAGTCCTCGATCTCCTGCTCGAGATACTTCTCGACCTTCTCAAATGTTTGCGGCGCACTGTGAATGCGACGCCGCCCGGCGGCATCCTTGCCGTAAAAGCCCCAGCCGGTTCTCAGGATACGAACGGTCTCGAGGCCCATGGCTCTGGCGAGCTCCAGCACGTGGCTCTGCTCGGCTTCGATCAGGTCCGCGCCTGCTTCCGCATGCTGCCGCGCCGCAAAGCCGTCGCGAAGCGTATGGACGCGTCCGCCCACACGATCGCGCGCTTCGATCACCGTGACCGACGCGCCCGCCTCTTCGAGATCGCGCGCCGCCGCCAGACCGGCGAGGCCGCCGCCGGCGACAACGACCCGCGTCCCCCTGAGAAGCGTCGAGGACATCAGCGCAGCGTAATACGGACACTACAATGACGGCATGACAATCTTTTTCGCCGGCGCACTGATCGCGCGCTGCCTTCGCTGGGGCCTCATGCCGGGAATGACATGCCTCGAAACCGACCTGCGCGCTGCGATCGCAGCCAGCGGCGCGGAGGTCGCCGTCGCCTTCCGGACGCTCGACGGACGATCGCGAGCTGATGATCGATCCGGACAAGGTGTTTCACGCCGCCAGCACGATGAAGGTGCCGGTGATGATCGAGCTGTTCCGGCAGGCCGCCGAAGGACGGCTCTCGCTCGACGACGCGCTGCCGATCCGCAATGAGTTCAGCAGCATCGTGGATGGCAGTTCCTACAAGCTCAGTGAAGGAGATGATTCCGACAAGGAGATCTACGCCGCCGCCGGCCGGACGCTCACTCTGCGTCAGCTCAACGAGGCGATGATCACGGTGAGCAGCAATTTCGCGGCGAATCTCCTGCTCGAGAAGCTGGGCGTCGAGAACATCCGCAAGACCGTGACGCGGCTGGGCGCCGAGGGCATGACAGGTGCTCCGCGGCGTGGAAGATCAGAAGGCTTTCGACAAGGGATTGAACAACACGACGACCGCTCGCGGATTGCTCGTGCTCCTCGAAGCGATCGCGCAGGGGAAGGCGGTCAGCGCGACAGCGGACAAGGAAATGATCGCGATACTGGCGCGACAGAAGTTCAACGACGCCATTCCCGCCGGCGTTCCAGCCGGCACCCTCGTCGCGCACAAGACTGGAAGCATCACCCGCATCCAGCACGACGCTGCCATCGTCTACGCACAGCGTCCCTACACGCTCGTGATCCTCGTGCGCGGCATCGACGATCAGGCGAAGAGCAAGACGCTCATCGCGCAACTGTCGAAGATCGTTTACAAGTCAGCGCGCCAGGGCTCTCAGAAAAAATAAACGAAGTTTGCCACGGGGAACACGAAGAAGCCGTCGGCGCCGAGCGGAGCGACGAGCCCCACGTCCGCCGACAGCCGATCGCCGATGAACCGCACGCCGCCGGACAGGATGCCGCCGCTCTTGAACACGTAGTTCTCGGTCAGCAGCTTCAGGTTTCTGCGCACGCGCGTGTCGCCGCCGATCATGACGACAGGCGACTTGCCGCCGCCGTCTTCGAACGCGATGCCCGCGCCCATGCTCAGTGATCCGGCCGGCTGGCTGACGGTCACGACGCCGTAGCCGATGCCCGAGTTGTGGCCGGCCGCCAGGAGATGCAAACTGCCGACGGCGGCGCTCAGCTTGCCGCGGTCGATCACCTGGAACTTCGGCGTGATCCAGAACGGCCGCTCGGATTCGTCGAACCCGAACAGGAGCGGCGTGCCCCCGCCGATCGAGAACCGATCGGTGACGCCAACCTGCACGAACGGCATGACGAACTCGTAAGTCCCGAATGAGACGGCGCCCTTTGGAAGCGACCGTGCCGTCGGGCCGAAGAAAAGGCGCGTCTGGTTCGGATCGTCCGGCAGGAACTCGCCCGCGACCAGCGTGCCCTTCACTTCTTTCAGGGCGAGCACGTCAGCGGCCTGCGCGGTGATTAGCACGCCCCCGATCGTCCGGAATTCGATCTGCTCGTCGGTCTGACGCTCGATGGCGCCGTAGACTCGCGAGCCGTCCCGCAGTTTCAGCTCGTAGGTCGGCCCCTTCACTTCCTGCGCCGAAACAGGACTGGGTCCGATTGCCGTTGCCGCACACATCGCGATTAGCACCGCCGCAAGAGACCGCTTGAACATGACCGCCCTCCAGGTCGGGAGCTGGGATCGCCGACCTCAATGACGGCAGCGTAGCGGGGGCGGGAGTGACAAGTCCTGAAGGAGGTGTGAATTGTTGGTGAGGATCAGCGGGCGCGCTCGGCGAGACTGGACGTAACCCTTTCAAAATCAGCAGTTTCCCTGATTGTTGCGAGCAGCGGCTCGATCGGGATTGTCCACCCGCTGAACGGCAGCTCGGCCCGCTCCAGCAACGCCGACAGGCAGTCGATCGCCTCGTCGTGTCGGTCCCGGACAGCGTGGTGCAGCGCCGCGGCTAGTAATGCTTCGGTGCTGCGGCCACCCTTTCGAAGCGCGTCGATTGCGGCCTCCGCGCGGCCGAACGCGGCATCGGCCCGCTGGCGCGTCATCGGCTCGCGCCAGTGCCGCACCGAGCCCGACGAGCGAGCGCGCGTGCTCGGGAAACAACTCCAGCGCGCGGCGGAATTGGTCGGCGGCCTGCCTGGGCGAGCCGGTCTGCAGGTAGGCGAAGCCCGCGCCGTCGTGCGCGTTCATCGCGAACTCGGGAGCGTAGAGCTGCGACGGTCCCGACGTGATTTCTCGCTCGAACTCGCGCTGCGCTTCGTCGGCGTCGCCGCGAGCGAGCCGGACCAGGCCGAGCAGCCAGTGCAGGCCTTTCGCCGGATACCGCTGTTTCAAATCAGCCTGGCGATCCTGGACGATCGTGCCTTCGCGCAGCACCGATTCCGCGCGATCGAGATTGTTGCGGGCGATGTGCACCATCGCCGCCTCGAAGTGGATGAAGGGGAATTCGGGGTAGAACTCGACTGCCCGCGCAAGCGCCTGCAGGCGTTCGTCGCCCCATGCGGCATGCGCGAGCCTGAACTGATGTCCCCAGTGGCCCGGTTCGAGCGACACGGCGCGCCGCGCTTCCGTCAAGGCTTCCGCGGCCCGCCCCGCGCTCATGAGCAGGAACGACAGCGTCGCGTGCGCCTCCGAGAGATCGCGCTCCAGGTCGATCGCGCGGCGGACGTGATCGATCGCTCTCGCCAGCAACCCGCCGTCCGGCTGGTTCCGGGCGCGCGACATCTCGTATTGCCAGAACCGAGCGTTTGCCAGCCCGACGTGAGCGGCGGCATAGCGCGGATCGATCTTGATCGCCCGCTCGAAGTCGGCGATCGCCATGGGCACGGCGGCGCCGTCGAGCGATTCGAGTCGCACCCGTCCCTCGGTAAAGGCCTGGTACGCTTCGAGGCTGCTCGTGTCGCCGGTCGAGTGGCGCCCCGTGCCGCGGCGCGGCATGCCGAGCGACGCCGCGAACTGGGACACGAGTTTGTCCTGCAGATCGAAGACGTTGGCGAGCAGGCCGTCCGCCTTGGCGTCCGCGAGCGCTTCGCCGGTTGCGGCATCGACGACTCGCGCTGTGATCCGCAGCCGCTCGCCAGCACGCTGGAAGCTGCCGACCACCGCGCGATCCAGGTGCAGCTCGGGTCGCAGCGCCGAGAGATCCGAGCCGCAGCGCTTGACCGCTTCGACGACGCGGACGCGATCGATGACGCGCAGCGGCGACGTCGCGCGGAGATCGTTCGTGACGGTTTCGGCAATGCCTGAAGAGAGCCAGGCCAGCTCGCGATCGCCGCTGACGTTCGAGAAGTCGAGAACGGCGATCACCGGCTGTGACTCGTTCGCAGCCGCGGCGCGCGGCTGTGGTGCGTTCGCGCCGCTCGTCTCCGCCGGGTTCACCGGCGCGATGAAGCGGTAGCCGCGCCGGGCCACGGTTTGGATGTACGAGGGCTCGGACGGATCGTCACCCAACGCCTGCCGCAGCTCGGATACGGCTTGCGTGAGCGCGTTGTCCGTCACCGCCACGTCCGGCCACAGCGCCTTGAACAGCTCGTCCTTCGACACCAGCGACGAAGGGCGGGCAACCAGGTACAGCAGCAGGTCGATGATCTTCGGCGACAGCGGAATGATCTCGCCGTCGCGGACGAGCCGGTAGGCGGAAGGGTCGAGCGTGAACGGCCCGAATCTGTATGTCACCGCTTGCAGGTCGTCGAGGAGCCCTCGAACGATTTGGCTTCGAGCACCGGCAGTGCCTGGGATCCGCCGGGAGGGCCGCCGGGCGTGCCGCCGCGCATCGACGACTCGGCGCCGACGACGATGCGCGTGTTGCCGACTGTGGTGCCGAGCGGAGTTGGATCGAGCTGCGACTTGAGAACGCCGGTCACTTCGACGACGTGGCCGTCGAACTTCTCCTTGAGATCCTTCAGCAGATCCTTCTTCCCTTTGAGCTGGAAGGTATGACCCGCCGGTTCACGGTCATCGTCCTCGCCGGTGAGGCCCATCTCGGTCGCCGCCAGCATCCCCCCGGTCAGACAGCCCTTCACGACGACGGTGTCGCCGCTCTTGGGCGTCTTCGTCTTTTGCGGCGACGCGGCCAGCGCCAGGGAGCACATCGTCACGAACGAAATCAGCAGGAGCGCGCGCATATGACCTCGTGGCAAGTGACGGGGACAGCATAGCACCTCGAGAGTGCCGGTCCGACACATTACAATTCGATGATGCATCGTAGAACGTTCCTCGGCGGTGCGGCGATGACGGCCGCGGCGGCCGCGCTTTCTTCCCGGGCCGGCGCGCAGCAGCGGCTGCCGGTGATCAGGCCGAGCCGGCTGATGCCGGGCGATACCGTTGCGTTGGTGGCGCCGGCGAGCGCGACATTCAAGACGGTCGAGCTCGACATCGCAAAAGAGTCGCTCGAGGCGCTCGGCCTCGAGGTCCGGATCGGCGGACATCTGCTCGACCGGCACGGGTATCTGGCGGGACTCGATCGCGATCGCGCGGAGGACATCAACCGGTTCTTCACCGACGCGTCGATCAAGGCAATCCTGCCGATTCGCGGCGGCTGGGGCAGCAGCCGCCTGCTGCCGTATCTCGACTACGACGTCATCCGCCGCAATCCGAAAATCGTTCTCGGCTACAGCGACATCACCGCACTGCTGATCGCGATCCACGCGAGAACCGGGCTGGTCACGTTTCACGGCCCAAACGGCATGGGCCGGTGGGACGAGTTCTCGGTCGGCTGGGTGCGCCGCATCCTGTTCGAGCGCGAAGCGGTCACGATGGAGAATCCTCGCGAGAAAGGCGAGTTCCTCGTCCAGACCGAGAACCGCATCCAGACGATCACACCCGGCGTGGCTCGCGGCCGAATTCTTGGCGGCAACCTCTCGGTGCTCTCCGCAATCATGGGCTCGATGTATCTGCCCGATTGGGACGGCGCGATCCTGTTCCTCGAAGACGTCGGCGAGGACGTCTACCGCGTCGATCGCATGATGACGACGCTGAAGCTCGCCGGGGTGCTCGAACGCATTCGCGGCTTCGTCTTCGGGACGTGCAGCGAGTGCGAACCCGGCGAAGGCTATGGCTCGCTGACGCTCGAGGAGATCTTCAACGATCACATCAAGCCGCTGAAGGTGCCGGCCTGGCAGGGCGCGATGATCGGCCATCGCATGCCGCAATTCACGATTGCCGTGGGCGGCCAGGTCGAGATCGACGCGACCGCCGGCCGCATCCGGATGCTCGAACCGGCGGTGAGTTGAGCCGTCAGCGCGGCGGTTCGCAGCGAATCGTGACGCCCGTCGCGATGGCGACGCGCCGCATCCTGTCTCCCTCGTGGATCTCGTCGACGACCTTCATCTGATCGGCGCAGACGTAGGCAAACACGGTGTAGTCGTGGTCGAGCCGCGCGTTGTCGACCAGGTTGACGAAGAACTGCGCGTCGCCGGTGTCGCGGCCGCGCGTCGAGACGCCGACCGTTCCGCGCACGTGCATCAGCAGCCCGCGCTCGTCGCGCATGAACGGGCAATCGCCGCAGTACTCGTTCGCGTTCGGGCTGCCGCCCTGGATGACGAAATTCGGAACGACGCGGTGGAACGTCAGGTTGTCGTAGTACCCGATCTTCGACGAGCTGCAAGAACCTGGCTTTGGTCAGAAGCGCCTGATTCGGATAGAACGCCATGTAGAAGCGCTGGCCGCTCTCCATCTCGACGCTGACGAGCGGCTGCGCGGTGACGGCGGCCTGTGACGGGACGTCGGGCTGGCGCTTCTGCGGCTCGATCGGCGGCCGCTTGCCGGTCCACGCTGCAATGCCGTCGGCGGCAGCGGACGCGACCGCGGGGTCGATGTCCCGCAGCAGCGGCATCAGGACGCCGGTCTGCGCGGTGTCGCCGAACTCGACCAGCCGCGCAATCAGCGCAAGCCGGACGTCGCGCGATGTCATGCAGCGATCGGCCGTCGTTCTCGCGAGCGCTTCCGAAACGGCCGCCACCAGGCGCGGCGTGGGAACGGCGCCGCGAAGCTGGAGCGCCGCGACGCGAACCACCTGGTAGGGCCTGGCGGGTGCGTCGCGCCCAACCGTTCGATTCCGCCTCTCCAGCGCGCTGACGAAGATGGTGTCGCTGTCCGATTTGAGCAGCTGGCGAAGCGGGGGCAGCGCCGCCTCGACGACGTTGTCGTCGGGATCGGCGGCGAGCCGGACGAGCGTATCGGCATCGTCCATTGCCGCTGCCGCGCGCGCGGCATACATGCGCACCTGCCAGTCGTTGTGCATCGCGAACGACGACATCGCCACCGCCGCGCGCTCGCGCGATCGCTTGGCGAGCGCGACGAACGCATGCGCTTCGCGCTGCCACGGCCCGACTGTCGGCGGCGTTCGCGACTCGGCCGTGAGCCGGTCGGTGATCTGGTCGTCCGCTTTGCACTGATCGCCCAGCGCGTCGAGGGCGGCCACGACGACGTGGAGGTCGGTGTCGGCGAGCGCATTCGTCAGCGGCGCGCAGCCGTTGTCGTCGGATGCGCGGCGCGCCCAGACGCGCACCGCTTCAAGGCGCACCGCCGGGGATCGATCCTGCAGGGCCAGGTTCAGCAGATGCGCGCGCTGTTCCGGCGAGAACGTATTGCCGGCGCCACCGAGCACGAGGACCGCGAGACGCCTGATCTCGAACTCTTCGTCCCGCAGCGCGGCCTCGACTGTGGGCTCGTCGGCTCCTTGCGACGCCACCAGTGCCGCCATCGCGTTCCGGCGCGCATCGGGCGGCTCGGTCCTCGCGGCACGGCTTGCGATGATTCGAAGCTGATCGAGCGTCTCCTCGCCGAGCGGCGCGAGCTTGCGATGGAGCCGGGCGATCGACTCGAGCCCCCGGGCGGCGGACGCGTGCGGAAGCGCGTTCCTGATGAACGCTTCCGCCGCGCGCACCTGATCGGTGGTTTCGTACGGCAGGCGGCCGAGCGATCGATAGACCTCACCAGATCGCGGTGCTGCCATCAGCGCCGCCTGGACCGCCTGGACGTGTTCGGCGGAGATCGGCTCGGGAAGCGGCGCCCCCCGGAAGGACTGCGCGATCGCCGTCGCCGCTTCGGCGCGCGCGTCGGCGTCGCGCGCAGACAGCAGCGGCAGCAGCACAGGGATCACATCGCGCCGCTCGAGACGGCCCAGCGCACGTGCGGCGGCCGCCTGAACCTCTGCGGAATCGCTTCGCGTCGCCTCGGCGAGCGCCGCGAGCTGCCCGGAAAGCTCGGCGCGGTTCTCTTCGGCGGCGAGGACGGCCATCCGCCGCGAATCGATTCCGGGCGCGGGACCGGTTTGGAACAGTGTGAGCGTGGCGGCAAGAAACGCCGCCGCTCCAATCATCCGCAGAGCTATCGCCTCCGGCCGGAATACTCCAACATCTGCGTCGTCAAATCCAGCGGATAAGTGATCGCGACGTCGGTCACCTGGCCGGCGCCGTCCTTGACGAGCTCGAGCCGCGGCTGAACGAAGCCGGTGTACGAGGGCATCTGCAACCGCTCGACCCTCGCCACCACCTCGTCGCGCAGCTTCGGGTCGAAATGCACGCCATAGGCTTCGAACAGCATGCGCGCGGCGGCGTAATCGCCCTCGGCCTTGATCCGCTGAACCTCCGCCAGCAGCTGACCGACGCCGGCGCGGAACGCGGCGGCATCGACCATCACGAAATACGTCTTGCCATCCCGCTGCTTGACCTCGATCGCGCGGGTGTTGGCCATCAGCCACTGCACGATCATCTGCCGGTTGCGCATGTGGTCTTCTTCGATCTGCGTGCCTTCGCGAATTCTCCTGAGCTGCACCAGCGCATTGCGCGTGTAGGCTTCGTATTCGGCGAGGACGATCTCCGCATGGTCGGCCGCCTGGACCAGGCCGAGCTCGACCAGCTTGGGATCGGCGACGAAGTACAGCGCGACGAGATCCGCTCGCGATTCCTCCAGCGCCGAATATTGCTCTTTCAGCGCGGTCTGCGGGCTGCCCTGCAGGCGCTCGGAGATGAGACCGGATCCGTGTCCGATCACTTCGTGCAGGTCGGTCGTCAGCTCGCTGGCAACGCTGCTCCACTTTTCGCCGCGCGCAGCTTCCTCGGGCGTCCAGGCGAACTCGCGCCGGAATTCGGGTGAGGTCGAGCGGTCGTAGGCGATGTTGACGTTGCTCAGGGAGACCGACTTGCTGCCGTGGTTCTCCCGAATGGTCTGGTCGTTCGGCAGGTTGATCCCGACCGGCGTGATCGGTCCGGACTCGCCGGTCTCGATCACGACGTCGATGGCGTTCGCGGTGATGCCGCGGACTCCCTGCTTCTTATACTGATCGGCCCACGGCATGCGGTCCTCGAACCACTGCGCCGCTTCGGCCAGCCGGCGGATGCCCTGCGTCTTCTCCGCGTTGACGTAGTAGACCAGTGCCTCCCACGCGCCCTTGTGGCCGCGGGCGTCCATGTACACCTCGACGAAGCCGTTGATGGTGTCCACGGGCGAGTCGCGATCGGCGACCCACGCGACGTCGTACTCGACACGGTCTGCGTCTTCTCCGGTCCGGTAGAACTTCACGAGCGCACGCAACGCCTTACCCATCGACGGCGTCGCATATCGGATCGCTTCTTCAAGATGCGCGACGATGGTACGGATCTCGCGATCGTATTTGCCGTCGACCCGGTAGACCTCCTCGACGATGGTGCCGTTCTTCTTCGACAGGCGGGAATTCAGGGGGTATTTCTCGCTGAACTGCTCGAGGTCGGCCATCGTTACGTTGACGTACAGATTGTTCGAGCTGGAGGTCAGGATGTCCTTGCCGTTGCCGGGCGTCTTGTTCGTGACAATCGGATCGAATTCCTGATCGAAGAACAGCGGCCGGAGCCGCGCGAGCATGGCGTCGAGCGGCTCGCCGGCCCGGCGCGGAAACGCGGCGCCGGCCCTTTCCGCGGCGGCGGCCGCGGCGGCAAACACCTCGGGCGTGCACTTGAGCACGAACTTGCGTGCGGTCAGGTTGTTGTATGGCCCGGTGTTGAGCCAGAACAGCTTGGTGTAACGCTGGATCTCCGCCAGCGTTTCGGGCGCGACGTCCCCCGCATGCGTGAGGATCTCTTCGAGCACGGTCCGCATCTCGAGGTTGTGGACGTACCGCTGGTCGTAAAAGATGTCGCGCCCGGCGAGCGCCGCCTGGTACAGGTGCCAGATCAACAGTTTCTGATCGAGCGGCAGCCGTTCGAATCCATCCGCGTACAACTGCGCCACTGCGGCATCGTCCACCCGCTCGAGCAGATACTTGCGTTCAGCGTTTGTTTCGTTTCCCGACAACATCGGTTCCATTTGGGGAGTTTGGGAGTTGAGAATTGGGAGTTGGTTTCTTTGGGATTTGGGATTTGGCAATCGCTATAGCGTTACCGTTTCGGCGTGATTGGGAATTCGCGTCGTCCATCCGAGCTTCGTCTGAATCGACGCCGACAGGGCTTCCATCGCCGGTTCCTCGCCATGGACGATGAACGTCGTCGCGGGCGGGCGCTTGAAGCCGCCGAGCCACCGCAGGATTTCCAGCGAATCCGCGTGCGCCGACATCGACTCGACGAGCTCGATGCGCGCGTTGACCGGCACGAACTGACCGTGGATCTTCACCGCCTTCTCGCCGTCGACCATTCGCCGGCCGCGCGTGCCGACTGCCTGGTATCCCACGAACAGCACGGTGTTGCGCGGATCGGGAAGCGCGGCCTTGAGGTGATGCAGGACGCGGCCGCCCGTGGCCATCCCGCTCGCGGAGATGACAATCGCCGGCACCCTCGACCGCGTGAGCTGCTTCGACTCCTCAGCCGACGCGATGGCGCTGAAGCGCTGCGTGCAAAAAGCGCAGACCTGGCGCTCCTGCTGTGCGTGCGCCCGGCGCTCGGCCGGCGCTTCGTCGCGATCCGCGGGACCGTGCGGCGCCTTTTCGTCCCGCGCTTCGGGCTGCATGTCGGCATCGAGCTCGGCAATACGCTCGGAATACCGCGCGAGCGCGTCGAGCGCCATCGGACTGTCCACGAACACCGGGAGCACGGGAATGCGCTTCTCCAGCTCCAGCTTCCTGATCCAGTAGATGATTTCCTCGACCCGGCCGATCGCGAACGCCGGGACGATGATCTTGCCGCCGCGATCCGCCGCTTCCCTGATCACCGCGGCCAGCTTCTCCCCGTTGTCGTCCCGCTCGTGGATGCGGTTCCCATACGTGGACTCGACCAGCAGGTAGTCCGCTTCCTCCACCATCGTCGGATCGGGCAGGACAGGACGGCCGAACCGGCCTAGGTCCCCGCCGAACAGGATCGTCTTGCCGCCGGTTCTTACCCGCGCATACGCGGAGCCGAGCAGATGACCCGCGTTGATGAAGTCGACTTCGATATCGCCTGCGACCGGCATCGGACGGTCGTAGCCGACGGGCTGAAGCAGCGAAATCGCACGGAACGCGTCCGCCTCGGTGTAGAGCGGCAGCGCGGGCGCATGCCGCGAGTAGCGTCCGCGATTGGCGTTCTCGGCGTCCTCTTCCTGGATGCGTCCTGAATCGGGCAGCACGATCCGGCACAGATCCTGGGTGCCGGGCGTGCAGAAGACACGCCCCTTGAATCCCTGGCCGACCAGCCGCGGCAGATACCCGCAGTGATCGAGATGCGCATGCGTGAGGATGACCGCGTCGATCTCCTGCGCATTGATTGGCAGATTCTTCCAGTTCCGTTCGCGCAGCTCTTTCAGGCCCTGAAACAGCCCGGCATCGATCAGAACCGTCGCCGATCCGGCACGAAGCAGATATTTCGATCCGGTCACCGTGCGTGCGGCGCCCAGAAACGTCAGCGTCATCGTCATGCGAAAAGACCTACCTGGCCTCCCGTGTGCCAGAAGAGGACCGTCTCGTCGCGCGCGAACGCTCCGCGTCTCGCATACTCGATGAGACCGGCCATCGCCTTGGCCGTGTATGTCGGATCCAGAAAGATGGCTTCGGTTCTCGCCGCCAGTTCGATCGCGGCGCGCGATTCCGTCGTCGAGATACCGTAGCCCTCGCCGACGAACGAGTCGTCTATCGTCACGTCCACGCCATCGAAGCGATGGGCGTCGAGGCCGAGCAACGGTGCGAGACCCGACAGAATGGTTCGGATGTCGCGTTCGAGCGATGCGGCCGGTTCGTCGGCACTGATCCCCAGCACACGCGTACGAACACCGGCGAGCGCGCAGCCCGCCACGAGCCCCGCCTGGGTGCCTCCGGAGGACGTCGAATGGACGATGACGTCGGGGGGATCGACCTGTTCGAGCAGTTCGGTAACCGCGTGGACGAAGGCCGCGGCGCCGAGCGGGGTCGACGCGCCGATTGGGATCACGTAGGGCTTGCGGCCGATCCGACCGAGCGCCGCTGCCGCCGCTTCCATCGCCGGAGCGCGCTCCTCGCGGGTGGGCACATAGCGGATATCCGCGCCGAGCAGGCGATCGAGCAGCGCGTTCGCGGTCGGGCGATCCGGCTGCGGTCCATTCGCCACGAGGATGCAAGCAAGCCCGAGCTTGGCCGCCGCCGCGGCGGTGACGCGGGCGTGGTTCGACTGCACGCCGCCGCTCGTAATCAGCGTGTCGGCGCCGGCGGCCATCGCGTCGGCCGCCACGAAGCGCATCTTCCTGACCTTGTTGCCGCCAAACGCAAAGCCGATGGCGTCGTCGCGTTTCGCGAACAACCGCACACCGCCGCCCAGGACCGCGCGCAGGCGGGGAAGCTCCTCGACTGGCGTCGGTCCGGTGGCAAGCGGCACGAACGGCAGCGCGCCAAGCGAAGCAAGCATGGACCGTTCAGTATACTTGCGGGATGCCTTCGGGTCGTGGTCCGGCGCTTCTGGAGTCGCTCTCGTCGGCGAAATCCGTCATTGCCGCCGAGCTTCGGCCGCCGCGGGCGGAGCTCGAAACGGCCGCGAGCATGGACGCCTGGATCGACACCTATCACGGCGTGAAGAGCCTCACGCGCGAGGGAACCTTTGTCTTTCTGACCGACAGCGCCGTCGGCCTGAAAGAGGAAGACAACCTCAGGCATCTCGTGAGCAATCTCGGTACGGACGTATCCCGCTCGTGCATCGTTCCGTTTCTGACCTGCAAGCACCCGCTCGACTACTGCCTCGCGTATGCGGAACGCGCGTACATGCACGGGTTCGAGGCCCTCGTGGTGCTCGGCGGCGACAAATCCGTTGGCCCCCCGCGCTGCGTGAACCATGCGTGGGAACTGCGGGACCAGATCCGCCGGCACCAGCCGGGGCTGGCCCTCGGCGGCTGGGCCAATCCGCATGCCGATGCGTCGGCACAGGTTGGCCACCTGCTCGACGATCGCGTGAGTGCGGAGTTCTTCCTGACACAGATCGTCTCGCACCACAGCCGGGGAGCCGTCGAACGGTTCCTCGACGAGGGCGTCCGACGCGGGCTGCAAATGCCGGGAATGTTCGGGGTTTTCTACTACCGGTCGGCCAACCCGCGAACGCTCTCCGCGCTCAGCGGCTTCCTTCCGGTGCCCGTGCAGGAGCTGTCGGGTGAGTTCGCCAGCGGGGCGACGCCCGAGGAGATCTGCGCGCGGTCGATTCGTTTTCTTTCAGAGGCGGGGGTCAGGCATTTCTACATCAGCAACCTGCCGCTGGCGCGCTCGGCGTTCACGCTGGAGCGCATCATCTCGCTCGCGCGGGCGGAGGCGCCTACTCGCCTGACCCCTTGAACTGATCGTCCTCGTCCGCGAACAGGATGTTGAACGTCGTGAGCGATCCGTAGCAGCCGCTGATATAGCTCTGAAGCTTGACCTTCACATCCGGCGGCAGCTCCGCGGCGTTGATCTGCTGCTCGAGGGTGCGGAGCCGGTTCCGGATCATCACGATCTTGTGAAAGAACGTTTCAATCGGGAAGCTCTTCTCCTGGGTCGCGTTCCCCGGCCGCAGCACGAGCGCGCCGCCTCGCCATTTCTCCGCGGGCACGACGGCGGTCACGCCTGCTTCCTCGCGAATCACGCGCCGCAGGAGCATCTCGATATCCGCTTCCTGGCTGCTCATCGGCCCCATCGTCCTTTCCCGGTCGCTTACGATTGGAAACGGATCGCGGTCCAGCCGCGCCGCGCGCGGTGCCGCGCTGTGCACTGAGTCTGCCCGCGGGCCCTGCCCTGAGGGAGCGAAGCCACTCGAAGAGGCCTGCCCTGAGCGAACGGAGCGAGTCGTCCCTCGACCTTGCTCGGGACGACCCTGAGGTTCTCGAAGGGTCGAAGGGTCGATGCGCGGGCCGCCGCGGTAATTGTGTTCGCTTCCGCAGTAGCCGCACGCGACGCGAATCGGCAGCCCGTCTGGCCCCGCCGCGATCACCGTGTGCATGCGATCGAGCTTGCACGCACGGCAATAATCCTCGAGCGAGTCTCCCGCGCGATAAGTCCGGCTCACCGCAGGGTATTATGTCGCAATGGGCAGTTTTCTCGATTCCGTTCCGTTCTCCGGCATCATCCGCATCCGCGACATGATGTACGCCGTCAAGGATCCGTTCCGTCTCGATCAGGGAGACGTGAGCTTCGATGCGCCGGATACCGTGAAGCGCGCGATGCATCGCGCCATCGACGAAAACAAGACTCACTACCTCCAGACCACCGGTCTGCCGCACCTGCTCGACCTGCTTGCCGACAAGCTGCGAACGAAGAACGGCACGCCGATCGGCAGCTCCGACGAGGTGATGGTCACGACCGGCGGCATCCATGCCCTCTACATCTTGTGCCAGGCACTGCTCGAGCCCGGAGACGAGGTCATCGTCCCCGATCCGGAATGGCCGCCCGCCGCGGGGAACGTCAAGGCAGCGCACGCGGTGCCGGTGCCGTGTCCGTTGCACGAGCATCTCGGGTGGCGCTACGACCTGGCGGAGCTCGAGTCGAAGATCACGCCGAAGACCCGCGCGATCTACATCAACTCACCCCACAACCCGACCGGCGGTGTGCTGACGCGTGATGACGTCGAGCGCATAGCGGCGCTGGTGCGCGACCGCGGCCTGTGGCTGATCTCCGACGAGGCCTACGAGGATGTCGTGTTCGACGGCGCCACGCACGTCAGCCCGGCGTCGCTGCCAGGCATGTATGAGCGCACGATTCCCGTCTACACGTTCAGCAAGACCTACGCGATGACCGGTCTGCGCCTCGGCTACCTGGCCGCCCGCGACGCAAAGCTGCGCGAGCGGATGAAGAAGGTGCTCTTCTACACGGCGAGCAATATCGCGTCTGTCGTGCAGTACGGCGGCGTCGGCGCTCTGGAAGGCTCCCAGGAATCGATCGGCGCGTTCCTGACGGAACTCCAGGCGAGACGCGACCTGTTTTACGACGGCATCCGCAGATACGGGTCGGGGGTGCTGACCGGCGAGGCGCCGCGCGGCGCGTTCTACGCGTTCCTCAAGATCGATCCGGCGTGGCGGCCGCAGGTGGGCAAGCAGATCGAATCGCAGTCCTGGACGATGGCGGAGTACTTGATTTCGCAGGGCAGGATTGGGTGCGTTCCCGGCGTCGACTTCGGCGCCACCGGCGAGGGTTACGTGCGTTTCTGCTTCGCGCGCGATCGCCGGGAGCTGAGCGGCGCGCTCGAGTCGCTCCGATCGCTGCTCGCCGGCGCCCCCGTGCGGTCGTAAGGCGTCAGCTCTCCTCGCAGCTCTCGAGCAGTTCCAGCAGCAGCTCCGGGTTCGTGATGTGTCCGAGGATGAACGTCCGCGGACCCGGCGAGGCCTTCACCAGCGTTGGCGTGAGCGCGATGCCGTCAGCGCCGCCCTGGAGTGGATTCTTCGAAAGATCGTGAATCGTCAGTTTGACGCGGCTGGACTTGTAGCGCGTCAGCACTTCCTGGATGTTCTCGAGAGCCGACGCGGACTGCGGCGAGTGCGCGCTGACATAGAGAATCAATTCGATCGGATCCGGGCACTCCTCTCCTCCGTGGCCCCTGGAACCAAATCCGGATGACTGCTTCGATCCGGCCCTCTTCCGTCGGCCAGGCTTCGCCGGCTCGCCTCCTCCGAGCTTCTGCTTGATGCGATCGACGAGGTCGTCGAGGTCGAACGGCTTCAGAATGACCTCGACGCCTTTCGCCTCGGTCGGATTCGGATGTGCCGTAACCAGCAGCGCCGGCGTTGCCTCGAGCAGTCCTTCCGCTTCGGCCTGCTGGATAAGCCATCCGCCCGTTCGGATCGGGAGCATGTAGTCGGTCAACACCAGATCGAACTGCTGCTGCCGAAGGCACTCGAGGCCCTCTTCCGCGGAGCGGCAGGCGGTCGGCTTGTAGCCCGCGAGCTGCAGCAGCGTCGACAGCAGGTCGCAGATGTCGTTGTCGTCCTCGACGAGCAGAATTGACGGGCGCGCCAGCGCCTCGAGCTCCGATTCGATCCAACGAGTCATGTTCACCGGCGCCTCTTCAGAGCAATCCCTTTGCCGCGGCCAATCCTGGCCTGTAAACGTCTGACGGTCAAAATGTTGGACGGACGATTTCCCGCGAAAGGGCGAGCTGGTGTGTATGCGGCTGCTTCGACTGTGTAGGCGAAGTGATACGCGGTCGGACGCCGGGATCTACCGCACGTGGCGGCCGCCGTCGACCCTGATGGTTTCGCCGGTGATGAACGTCGTCTCGAGCAGGAACACGGTCGCCGCTGCGATGACGTCTTCGCCGCCCCAATGGCCCAGCGGCGTGGCCTTCTCGACCGCCCCGAACTCATCACTGGCGGTACCTTCGGGCGCCAGGATGGGACCCGGAGCGATCGCGTTCACCAGAATCCGGTCGGGCGCCAGCTCCAGGGCCAGTGCCTCGGTCAGGCCGATGACACCGCGCTTGGCCACGTAGTACGGCAAATACCCTGGATATCGCGGGCGCCCGCTGGCGGCAATCCAGTCCGAGAAGTTGACGATGCGTCCCTGGCCGGAAGTCCGCATGTAGGGAACCGCGGCCCGGCAGCAAAGGAAGGTGGCCTTCAGATCGACGTCGATCACCGCATCCCAGCGCGCTTCGTCGGTCGCGTCGAACGGGACGGACGAATACACCGACGCCATGTTGACGAGGATATCGAGCCGGCCGAGCTCCGCGGCCGCGCGATCCACCAGCGCCGCGCACGATTCGCCGCGGGACAGGTCCGCCTGCACGACAACCGCACGGCTTCCCGCCGCGCGGACCTCCGCCGCGGTTGTTTCGGCTTCGTCCCTGGATCGGTTGTAGGAAAGAGCGATATCGACGCCGCGCTTGGCGAGCGTGGAAGCGATCACCGCTCCGATGCGTTTGCCGCCGGTGATGAGCGCGGCTGTGCCGGCGAGAGTGAACTGCACGCGGAACCGTTCGATCAGGCTTCGATCTTGCCGATCAGTACGAGGCCGAACTTCAGGGAACCCGAGGGCTTGCCGTCCCGGAGCACAGGAACTTCCATGATCACCGCGTCGTGCCCGAGCTCTGTCTTGTGCAGCGACAGCGGCGCGCCGGACGCGACCGGCGGATCGATGCTCCACACACCCGGATGCGAGCCGCCGATCGACTGCTTCGAGATCTCGACCGTGCCGTCGTGGCCGCGTGGCGCGGGATCCTGATCGACGGCCGCCGGGCTGAGGAGCAGGAAGTCACGAAACGGCGATACACCGAGGTGATCGCCATTCTGCGGCTGTATGCCGTAGCGCAGCGTGTACACGCCTGCCTTGATGATGCGTCCGCGTACGTCCCGGAAGTCGGCCGGAATCTTCACCGCGCCGACGAGCGAGCCTTCCTCCACATCGGCCCAGGATGCCGCGTTCGTGCCTGGCTTCAGGGAAAGACCTGAGACCCACCAGAAATCGAGCGTGGTGGCAGGATTGACCGCGACGCGGACGCCATCGGCGGCGAGTTTCTGCGAGATAGCCGGCGCGATGCCGTCAGGGGGTGGCGCCTTCTGCGGCGTGGCGGCCAGGGATCCCTGGCCGACCACGACATGGAGCAGGAGGACGGTGAGGAACGTCACCGGACCGAGAACGAGCCGACAAACGACGACTTGCGATCGAGCAGCGTCCAGCGGGCGCCGAGGCCGTCACCCGACCACTCGAATCGACGCGTCAAGCCGATCTTTGGATGGTCGACGCGCGCCAGCGGTTCGAACCACTGGGCGGATGCACAGGTCGGCGAATGCTCGACGTTGGTGTTGATGTCCACGTTCGCCGCGCCGGCCGACACACGCACGTCGTCGCCGCTCGTTTCGAACGTGATCGGCGTCGCGGTCGTCGTGATGATGCCTCGCACGAGATCGGGCGCGAGCGAGCGGGCCATTTCCGCCAGCGCTTCCTGCTGCGCCGGCGTCGCGCGGCGATCGACCATCAGCATCGACTTGATGGAGGTCGGTGCGATGCCGCCGAGCTCGTGCGTCCCGAGGTTCACGTTGCCGGCCACCAGCGCCACCACGGAGAGGCCGTCCAGGGACACGCCCTTGAAGCTGCCCTTGCGGACGCGCCACGCCATCATGGCTTCACGGCCAGCGACTTCTCCCTCGCTGCCCATGATGCAGCCGCCGGTATAAACCTCAGCCGTCCGGGCCTCGACGTAATCACCGATGACCGCTTCGTCGGCCGCCGCATTCAGGCCGGCAGACAGCGCGAGGGCAAATGCCGCAGCAAGCGTGTATTTCATAGTCAAAACCTCTGCGTCGATTATAGCCCGCCCGGGCAGGGCTAAAGCCCTGCGCTACGGGTCAGGCGTGGTCGCAGCACTCCCGGCCGCGGACGCAATCCCCGGCGTTCACAGCCCGACCGTCCGGCCCGAACGCCTTCTGGGTGCAGACGCACCAGTAGGAGGTCGCCCCGAGCTGCGTGTCCAAGTCCTGCTCGACGACGGCATCGACCAGGACGTACATGCCCTTGTGCCTGAGGTTGCCGCAATGGGACGAGTTGAAGTGCCGGGACGACAGTGGCGGATGATCCATATGTTCCTCAGCTATCAGCTGTCAGCCGTCAGCTCTCAGACGACCGCCATTCCAGCGGCCTTCATGATGGCGCGCTTGACGGCGGTCCGTGCGATCTGAACCTTGTAGGCGTTCTGCGTCATTGGCTTCACGCCGGTCACGGCGGCGTCGGCGGCAGCCATCGCCGCTTCTTCCGACATCGTCTTGCCGGTGAGGGCGGCTTCGGCCGCCGTCGATCTCCAGGGTACCGGCGCCACCGCGCCCATGACGATGCGCGCGCCGCGGACGGTCGTGCCGTTCATCGACAGCGAGACCGAGGCCAACGCCAGCGGCCAGTCGTGCGACTGCTTGAAGCGCACCTCGTAGGTCGCGTTCCGCGCGCCGCCGGGCGCGGGCAGGATCACGTGCGTCAGCAGCTCGTTCGGCGCCAGCACCGTTTCGCCGAACAGGTTGCGATCGGGCATCTGGTAGTAGTCCGCCGCCGCAACCTGGCGCTCGCCCGCCGGGCCCGCGATGCGGAACGTGGCGTTGAGCGCGATGGCCGGCACCGCCAGGCTCGACGGATGCACGATGTGGCACGGGCCGTCGCCGAAGATGGCGTGGTACTGGTTCTCGCCGTCAACCGCAAAGCAGCGCGAGCCGCCCTTCTTCAGGCAGTTGAACTCCTCGTTGCGGAAGTACCAGCACCGCGGCCGCTGGTTCAGATTGCCGCCGATCGTCCCGGCGTTGCGAATCTGCGGCGTCCCGACCTCCGCGGCGGCCTGGACCAGCGCGGGATAGAGCTTCGACGCATCGGCATGCGCGGCCAGCTCCGCGAGCGTCACGGCCGCGCCGATTCGCAGGCCGCCCTCCGGCGTCTTTCGAATCGTGCGATCGAGGTTCTTGACGTTGACGAGGCGATCCGGCTGCGCGATGTAGTCCTTCATCATCGCGAGCAGATCCATCCCGCCGGCGAGCGGCAGGATCTTTCCGCGCTCGGTGCCGAGCGCGGCGATCGCTTCCTTCTCGTTGGCCGCGTTTACGTAGGCAAACGCCTTCACAGCGTACCTCCCGCTCTTTCGCGTTCGATCGCGTTCAGCACCGCGTCCGGCGACAACGGCAGGCTGCGCACGCGGACGCCGATGGCGTTCGCGATTGCGTTGCCGACCGCCGCCGCGGTCGAGATCACCGGCGGCTCGCCGATGCCGATGACGCCCCGTTCCGGCTGGTCGACCAGCGTGACGTCGATCTCGGGAACGTCGGACATGCCGGGCAGCAGATACCACTCCATGTTCGGATTGACCATCTGCGCCGTGTTGCGGTCGAGGATGCGGTTCTCGAACAGCGCGAAGCCGAGACCCATGATGATCCCGCCGTAGCACTGGGTCTCGGCGGTCATACGGTCGACGATCATCCCGCAGTCCTGCACGCAGACGACGCGTTTCACGCGCGTGACGCCGGTCTCGATGTCCACCTCGACGTCCGCGAACTGCACGCCGCTCGTGCCGACGCTCGACAGGCCCGTCTGCCACTCAGCCGGCGCGTCGATTGGCGTCGTGCCGAGCAGCTTGCACGCTTCTCTCCACGTCATGCCCTTGGAGGGATCGCCTGCCACGTGCACCCGGCCCTCGCGGGCGACGAGCGTCGTCGGATCGCTGACGTTCAGCGCCGGCGCCACTTTCGCGAACAGCTGCTGCCGCGCGTTGTCGGCCGCCACGCGGACGATCGTGGTGACCGATGGCGCCGTCACGCTGCCGCCGCTGCCCGGCGCCCACGGATAGTTGGTGTCGCCGATCGCCGCCTGCACCGATTGAATCGGCAGGCCCATCGTCTCGGCGGTCACCATCGCCACGAGCGTGCGCGTGCCCGTGCCGATGTCCTGCGTGCCGATGCGCATGACGACGCTGCCATCGGGGTTGATCTCGCAGGCGGCGCGCGATTGCCGGCTTCCCTGTCCGGCCCACCGGTTGGCGGCGCAGCCCATGCCGCGCTTGATCGGGCCCGATGCCGGATCGCCCGTGGGGTGACGCTTGCCCCAGCCGAACTTCTCCGCGCCGATCTTGAAGTACTTCCCCCATTGCGCGTTGTCCGCTTCGGGTGGAAGGTTCCGCAGCCGGAACTCGAGCGGATCGATGCGCAGCCGGTCCGCGAGCTCGTCCATCACGATCTCGGTGACGAAACACGACTGCGGATGGCCCGGCGCACGGAACGCGCGCTGCGGACCGGCGTTGATGTACGCGTCGGTGTGCCGCTGGCGCGTCACCGGAAATGCGTAGACCTGATAGGGCACCGGGAAGTTCGATCCCTGTCCGGCACCGCCGGTTCCCCAGGTCTGCGCGTCGATCGCGGTCAGTTTGCCCTGGGCATCGACGCCCGCGCGAATCTTCGCGTATGCCGAAGGACGGTTGCCGGTGACCAGGTGCTCTTCCTTGCGGTCGAGCATCAGCTTCACCGGAGCGTTCGCCGCCTTGGCGAGGCGCGCGCAGATGACGGTCCACAGATCGCCACCGAGCTTGCTGCCAAACCCTCCGCCCATGTAGTCGGTGATCACCCGGACGTTGTTCTGCTGAACGCCGAGCGCTCGCGCCACGCCTTCGCGCGTCGCATGGACGGCCTGGGTCGAGACCCATGCGGTCAGCTGGTCGTCCTTCCACTCGCAGATGCCGCCGTGGGTCTCCAGGCTGGTGTGGGTCTGAACCTGCGTGTTATACAGGCCTTCCACGACGTGTGCGGAAGCCTTGAGCGCGCCCTCCACGTCCCCTTCACCGCGAGCGGTTGGCTGCGTGAAGTTGCCCTTCTCGAACACCTGCGGCGCTTCCGGTCGCATCGCCTGCTCGACCGTGGCCAGGTGCGGCAGCACCTCGTAATCGACTTTGATCAGGCGGACCGCGTCCATGGCGATTTCTTCCGTGGTCGCCGCGACGGCCGCCACCTCTTCGCCCTGATACCGCACACGTGCGACCTCGGGCTTGGACGTGTCCTTCAGCGAGATCGCGGCCTTGACGCCCGGCAGCTTCTCCGCGGCGCTCAGATCGATCGAGCGCACACGCGCGTGCGGGTGCGGCGAGGTCAGCATCTTGCCGTAGAGCATCCCGGGCCGGACGATGTCGTAGGTGTACTTCGCGCGGCCGGCAGCCTTGTCGGGTCCGTCGAGGCGCTTGATCGGCTTGCCGATGTGCATGCGCTCGGCGGGCGGAGGCCACCGCGCCGTCGTAGCAGCGGGAGATGGAGGCGGTTGCTGTGCAGGAGGCTGTTGACGTTCAGCCACGGCGCCCTCCCGTGTTCAGCGTTGCGGCAAGCACACCTTTGTATGTGCCGCACCGGCAGATGTTGCCGTCGAGTGCCTTCCGCGCCTGCTCGGCGGTCGGCTTCGGATTCTGTTCGAGCAGCGAGGCCACCGCCAGGACGAAGCCGGGCGTGCAGAACCCGCACATCAGGCCGTCGTTGTCGCAGAAGGCCTGCTGAACGGGATGCAGCACCGTGCCTTGCGCGAGGCTTTCCACCGTGCGGATGGGTTTGCCTTGCGCTTCGATGGCCAGCGTCGAGCAGGAGTAGATCAGCTTCCCGTCGAGCATCATCGTGCACGCGCCGCAGACGCCGCGATCGCAGACGCGCTTCACGCCGGTGATCTCGAGGCGCGTCCGGAGCGCATCGAGGAGCGTCACACGCGGCTCGACTTCGAGCTTGTGTACGCGGCCGTTGATGTTGAGCTGGATCGGCACCGCGCCCGGCCCAGCGGCTTTCACGCCCTGAGCCTCGGCCGCGGGCGGCCCGAGCACGCCGGCGGCTACACCACCGGCGCCGACTGTCTTCAGGAACGTTCTGCGGCTGAAGCCTGGTTCGTCTTTCTTTTTCGACGGCATGTCAGAAGCCCCTTTTGGGTTGCAAGCTTACTGATTAGAAGTGCGCGGTTCAAGACGAGACGCGGATTTGCGCGGATCAGCCAGATTCTACGGAACGCGGATCGGCGCGGATCACACCGATAGGCCGATTCGGCCGCGCGGCGCGCGGGCCGGAACGGGTGATCGCCCCGTCCAGCCGATCATCCGTTTAATCCGCGTAGATCCGCGTCCCGTGATTTGATCCGCGTCCCGTTGATCACCTGCGTCCTATGTCACAATACGCCCGGATGCACGCCAGCGCCTTCGGTCCGACCGTGCTCCGCGTCGCGCTCGGCGTGGTGTTCCTTGGACATGGCGCGCAGAAGCTGTTCGGCGTCTGGGGTGGAGACGGACCGACCGGAACCGCGGCGTTCTTCAACCAGCTCGGACTGACCCCCGCCTACATCCTTGCGCTGGGCGTCGGCTTCGTCGAGCTCGCCGCCGGCCTGCTTCTCATCGCCGGGCTGTTCACGCTGCCTGTCTGTGGCGTCCTCGTCCTCGACATGACGGTCGCAATCTGGAAGGTTCACATCGCCAACGGGTTCTTCCTGAACTGGAAAAATGCCCCGGGCCTCGGGCACGGCTTCGAGTACAACCTGGTGCTGATAGCGAGCCTGGTGACGCTGATGTTCACCGGGCCCGGCGCTCTGTCGATCGACGGCCGTCGTCTGAACTCCGCCGAAACGGAAGCGGCCGGCCGCGCGCGCCTGCGGGCCACGGGAAGTTAGAAGTACGAAGTAAGAAGTAAGAAGTAAAGAACTTCTTGATCGAGAGGCATCATGATCTCGCGACGTTCGTTCCTGCACGCGACGGCACCGCCGGCGCCGCCGCGATTGCGGCGTTCACGAATGAAGGACTATCCCGTCTTCACGCCGCGGCGCGAACCGTTGCCGGCGTGCCGGCGAACGAAGTGGCGGCGGACGAGACCTACTGGCGCGAAATCCAGCAGGCCTTCACGCTCGATCGAACGATCATCAATCTGAACAACGGCGGCTGCTGCCCGAGCCCGCGCGTGGTGCACGAGGCGCTGAAGCGCTACCTGGATATTTCGAACCAGGCGCCCGTGTATCACATGTGGCAGATCCTCGAACCGAACATCGAAACGGTGCGCCGCAGGCTAGCCGCGGAGTTTGGGTGCGATCCCGAGGAGCTTGCCATTACGCGCAACGCGAGCGAGGCGCTCCAGATCGCGCAGCTCGGCATCGAGCTGAAGCCGGGCGACGAAGTGATCACGACGAACCAGGACTACGGCCGGATGATGGACACGTGGCAACAGCGCGTGCGGCGCGACGGCATCAAGCTGACCAAGGTGTCGTTCCCGGTGCCGCCAAAGTCGATGGACGTGCTCGCCGATCGGCTGCTCGGCGCCATCACGCCGGCCACGCGCGTGCTGCACTTCTGCCACATCACGAACCTGACCGGCCAGATCTTTCCGGTCAAAGCGATTTGCGATGAGGCGCGTCGCCGGGGCATCAAGACGGTGGTCGACGGCGCGCACGCGTTCGCGCACTTTCCATACAAGGCGTCAGATCTCGGGTGTGACTACTACGGCACCAGTTTGCACAAGTGGCTGCTCGCGCCAATCGGCACGGGGTTCCTGTATGTGCGCCGCGAGAACATCGCGCCGCTCTGGCCGCTCACGCCGGCGAGCGAGGCGAAAGCGAACGACATCCGGAAGTTCGAGGAGATCGGCACGCACCCGGCCGCCAATCACAACGCGATTGCCGAGGCGATGAGCTTCCACGAGGGCATCGGCATCGAGCGCAAGTCGGCGCGCCTGCGCTACCTGCGAAACCGCTGGGCGAACCGCCTCGCGCAAAACGCGAAGATCAAGATTCACACGAACCTCGATCCGGCGCACTCCTGCGCGATTGGAACCGTGCAGGTTGTCGGGGTCCCCACCGCCAAGGCGGTCCCCTATCTGTGGGAGCGGTGGCGCATCATCGCGACACCGATCGTGCACGCCGAATACGAAGGAGCGCGCATCACGCCAAACGTCTACACGACGATCGAAGAAGTGGATACGTTCGCCGCGGCGATGGAGCAGCTTGCCGCGAAAGGGATCCCCTCGTAGCTGAAGCGCGACTCAAAGCGGCAAAGGGTCCGTCACCAGCGGCGGCGAGCAGAGCGAGCCCGCCGAAGCGAAGCGGAGGCGGGGGCCCCACGGCAAACCAAAAAAGAGGCAGAGTGCCTAAACACTCTGCCTCTTTTTGTCTGCGTTTTGTCTGCGGCCGACCGGGGACGGAGCGCGAAGCACCCTGCGAAAGTGCTGACGTTGATCATGGACACCAATACCGGACCAGCCCGGCACGGCCCCAGCGATCCGCCCCCGGTCCGCCGCAGCCCTTCTGCTCGCCCTTTCGGGCTCGCTCAGGGCAGGCGACGGAATCCACCGCCGCGGAACCCCGGACGGGAGGCGGGGTTCCGCGTGGTGGACAGGTGCTCGAATTCCTTAGGTGAGCACCTTAATGACGACGCGGCGGTTCTGAGCGCGACCGGCGCGGGTGTTGTTCGGCGCGATCGGCTTCTCTTCGCCGTAGCTGATCACGTTGATCCGGTGGAGCGGGACCTGGTGCGTCTCGTAGATGTACCGCTTCACCGCGTCGGCACGCTCCATACCGAGCTTGTAGTTGATGTCCTTCGTGCCGGTGTTGTCGGTGTGGCCTTCAATCTCGATGAAGGCGCCGTTCGGGTTGGCCTTCAGCTGCTGCACGAGCTGATCGATCTCGGAAACCGCGGCTTCAGGAACCGCCGCGTTGCCGAACTTGAAGTCGCCCTTGTCCTCGCTCAGCACCACTTCGTACACCAGGCGCTTCGAGGCGCGTTCGATTGAATCCGCACGCGTGTTCACCGCGTCCGCAGCCGACCGCGCTTCGGCAGCCTTCTGCTCGGCGCCGGCGGCGCGCTGATCGGCGGCGGCCGCCTTCTGATCGACTTCGCCGATGCGCGTTTCGTTCGCGCGCGTCCGCTCCTGGTTCTCTTCGACCGACCGGGTCAACGTATCGACCTTCTCATTGACCTGGCCCACCTCGCCCCGGACGAACTTCTTGGTGGCGCAAGCCGTGGTGCTGCCAAGCGCCAGAGCCAGCACGGGTACCCCAAGCACGAGCTTCTTCATATGTCCTCCGTCTAGGCCAGCCCGCCTGGTGGCGGACTCGCGATCCAGCCCGCCTCTGCCGGCGGACTCGCTGCTCCCGTCCGCCCCGACGGCGGACTTTCTTTATTTCCGCGTCCGCTGGGATGGCGGACGTGTTGCGGCGCTCTCGCGCCTCTCCGATGTCACCGACCGTCACCGGACGATCGACTGCTGCTGCTGCCGGCCAGATATCCGCTGCGCGCCCTGACGACCAGGTTCTTCTTGCGCGACTTGATCTCCAGCGGCTTCCATCCCTGTCGTGCCGAGGCTTCGAACGCCAGCAAGTACTGATTCCTCAGCTCGTCGACAATCTGCCGCGACGCCAGGCTCGCATGTGCCGGCGCGCTCGCCACGAACAGCTCGCCGCCGGTCCACATCGACAGATCCTTCAGGGCCCCGCTGATCACGTTCTCTTCTTCCAGCCGCGCCGGATCGTCAATCGGGGCCATCACCGCGACGACGTAAACCGGCACGTCGATGCTGCTCGCGATCCCGGACACTTCAGGCGCCGACAAGCGGCTCCTCGTATCCACACCGTCGGTCAGCACCACCACCGCGGCCCGCTGCGGGAGCTTGCCGTTCGATCCGCCCGCTTCCGCCGCTACCGTCCGCGCCGTTTCCGCGATCGCGTCGTAAAGCGAGGTCTGTCCGTAGGGCCTCTCGACGTTCTTGATCGCGGACTCGAGCTTGGCGAAGTCCGTCGTGAACCCGTGGACCTGATCGAGCCGCGTGTCGAACGAGAACAACGCCGCCTGATCGCCCGGCTTCAGCGCACTGAACAAGTGCCGGGCCGCCTGCTCTGCGTCAATCGCCCTGGACCCCACCCGCATGCTGCCGCTGATGTCGAACAGCACCGCCAGTTTGATCGGCCCGTTCCGCTCTGCTTCGAACCCGACGATCTTCCTGGGCTCGCCTCCCTCGACGACGATGAAGTCCTCGCGGGAGAGATCCGAAACGAACCGGCCCTTCCGGTCGCGGACGACGGCGGCCACCGAAACCAGATCGACCGATGACCTGAACTTCGGCGCCGGCTCCGCCGGCTGCCCCTGGGTCGCCTGGGCGCCAGCCACTCCGGGCAGCAGCAGCATCGCTACTGCCGCTGCGAGGACGGCAGGACGCATGTCCTGGGTCCTTCCAAATTCCCTGCCACCGGCGTAAATACAGAAAGAGCTTGGGGTTAACATCTTTGTTATGCTCCAGGTCCGGCAAATGCCCACGCAGATCGCGTAAAATTTGCGCGATTTGGGCCTTTTCTCACTGTCATTTCTACAGGTCAGCCTAAGCTGCGGTGCATCCTCTATTTACTGGTAAGATTTCGAAGAGATGGCCACTCGCACGTCCCCTGCCATACCGGTAGCCAAGCGCATCGGCGGGTTCGTCTACGCCATCAGAAATATCGTGACGGAGGCGCGTAAGGTTGAGGCCGCCGGCCTGAACGTCCGGTATCTCAATATCGGCGATCCGATCACCTTCGGCTTCCAGACGCCGCCACATTTAATAGAGGCGGTCGAGCGCGCCATGCGCGACGGCCACAACGGCTACGCGCCATCGGTCGGCATCCTGCCGGCGCGCGAAGCTGTCGCGGCGGAATGCCTCCGCCGGGGCATGCCGGTCACGCCCGATCGCGTGCTGATCACTTCGGGAACGTCGGAGGGAATCGAACTGACACTTACCGCCATTGCGCAGGATGGCGACGAAGTGCTCGTTCCGGTGCCGACCTATCCACTGTACACCGCGGTGCTCGCCAAGATCGGGGCGCGGGCGGTTTTTTATCGCACCGATCCCGGGCGCGGCTGGCTGCCGGATCTCGATCACATCCGGAGCCTGATCGGGCCGGCCACCCGGGCGCTCGTCGTCATCGATCCGAACAACCCGACCGGCGCGACCTACCCGGCGACCGTCCGCCGCGAGCTGGTCGATCTCGCCGATCGCCACAACTTCCCGCTGCTGGCCGACGAGGTCTACGCCGATCTCGCGTTCGACGGGCCGGTGCCCGCGCTGGCGTCGCTCAATCCAGAGGCGCCGGTCATTTCGTTTTCGTCGCTGTCGAAGGCCTACCTCGCGCCGGGATGGCGCGCCGGCTGGATGGCGGTGGGCCGGACCGATCGCCTGGACGACGTGCTGGCGGCGATCAAGAAGCTCGCGGACGGACGGCTGTGCTCGACTGGACCGATGGAACACGCGATCGTCGCCGCGCTCAACGGCGATCGATCGCACCAGGAAATGTTTCGCGTCGCGCTGAAGGAACGCGCCGAGCTCACGACGCGCCGGCTGAACGCGATCCCCGGCATCACGGCCGTCGCGCCGACCGCGGCGTTCTACTCGATGCCGCGTGTCGCGCTGCCGCCGGGCGTCACCGACGAGCAGTACGTGATCTCTTTGCTGCGCGAAACCGGCGTGCTGTGCGTCTACGGCTCCGGATTCGGCACGCGTCCGGAGGACGGATTCTTCCGTGTCGTGTTCCTCGCGTCGCCGGCGGAGCTGTCGGACATCTACGACGCGATCGGCGACTTCACGCAGACGTTTTTGTCGCGGCACTGAGCGCGCTTCGATCGATGCCGTACCGCTAGCGCCGCACCACGAGCCAGATGGCCACCTCCAGCCAGCAGCCCAGCCCGAAAAAGCCCGCGGAACCGGTGCCGTCGTCTACTTACGACGAGCGGCGTTCGCTCATCCTGTACACGATCTGGATGACGGCGCTGACCGGCGCCGTGCTCTGGGCGGCTTACCTCGTCCGCGATTCGCTGCTCCTTATCTATATCAGCGGCCTGCTCGCCGTCGGCTTCAGCCCGATCGTCCGGCTGATCGAACGGCAGAAGGTTCTGCCGATTGGCACGCGCCGCTTTCCGCGGTGGCTGGCGATTCTCGTGCTGTACCTGGTGATCCTCGGCGCGCTGACCGGCGTCGGCTTCCTCGTCATCCCGCCGCTCGCGGAGCAGTCGCGCGAATTCTGGAACGCCCGCAACGACATGCTGGCGCGCGCGCAGGAGTTCCTGATCTCGAAGGGCCTCCTCGATCATCCCTTGACGCTGCGGGAAGCGGTCCAGGCCGCGCCGGTCGGCGAAGGCTCCGCGGGCGCGGTCGGCACGATCTTCGGCACCATCTTCGGCGTCGCCGGCGGCGTGTTCCGCTTCTTCGCGGTTCTGATCCTGACGTTCTACCTGCTGGTCGAAGCGGACCACCTGCGCAGCGGCTTCATTCGACTGCTGCCGCGCCGGATGCGCGCGCGCGCCGCGTCCGCGAGCCGCGACATCACACTCAAGGTCAGCGCCTGGCTCGCCGGCCAGTTGTTTCTCGGCTCCGTCATCGGCCTGACGACAGCCATCGCCCTGGGATTCATGGGCGTTCCGTTCTTCTACGTGCTCGCGCTGATCGCCGGCATCGGCGAGATGATTCCCGTCATCGGACCGATCCTCTCGGCGATTCCGGCAATCCTCGTCGCCGCGACGGTCTCGTGGAAGACCGCGCTGTTCGTCCTGATCTTCTTCGTCCTGCAGCAGCAGTTCGAGAACCACGTGCTCGTCCCGAAGGTGATGGAGCGCCAGGTCGGCGTCAGCCCCGTCATCGTCATCGTCGCGCTGCTGATCGGCGGCAGCCTGCTGGGCATCCTCGGGGCGCTGCTCGCGGTCCCGACGGCCGCCATTCTTCAGGTGCTGTTCAACGAGTTCACGTCTTCTGAATAGAGACAACTCCCAACTCCCAAAAAGAAACTCCCAACTCCCAAAAAGACCAACTCCCAAAAAAACACCCACTCTCGACCCGCACGCCCGAAGGAGCACGAACCCAGGAACCTTGGGAGTTGGGTTTTTTGGGAGTTGGGAGTTGGAGTTGCCCGCCGTCGCTTGCCGGCTTCTTCCCAGCGGCAAGCTTTGGCGAGGCCTCGCCAGAGCGCGCCGATGGGTCGAGCGCGCGTAGGCGGGGGCGTTATACTGAGCCATGGTGTCCGATCGTGCGCGCGCGCTGTTCGACACGTATACGCGCGACATGTCGGGCGAGGATCTGCAGCGGCTGTTCACCCACGACACCCGCGACGCCTACAACTTCTTCCGCCGCGGCATCGACGAAGACAAGTACGCGGGCCTGCCGTGGTGGAAGCGCATCCCGCTGAAGTTCCGCGAAGTTTTCTTCGCGTTCACGATCAAGCTGTCGCCCGGCCGGCGCGCGCTGTATCTCGGCGCGCTGGTCATCGCCCTCTTCGGCGTGCTGCGGCTCTTTCAGGGCCTCCAGCCGGTCGACCTGCCGCTCGGCATACCCTTCTTCAGCGTGCAGCTGCCGCTACCCGTGTGGGCCGACGGCACGTTTGCGCTGCTCCTCAGTTTTCTGCTCGTCAATCTGCTGGTGCTGATGGAGGTTGCCGATCGCCTGTCGCTGAAAGGCGAGCTCGAGGTCGCGCGCGAGATTCAGCTGGCGATGCTGCCGCGCGGCACCTACACCGCAGGCGATATCGAAGTGTCGGGCGCGACGCGCCCCGCGAACACGGTCGGCGGCGACTTCTACGATGTCCTTCCGCTTTCCGACGGACGCGTGATCCTGGCGCTCGGCGATGTCGCCGGTAAAGGCAGCCCCGCGGCGCTGTTGATGGCATTGCTGCTCGCCGTCCTGCGAACGCTCGTCGACGAGCGGCTCGAGCCGGCGGAGCTCGTCGAGCGGCTGAACGTGCAGATCAGCCGGCACAGCCCGGCGTCACGTTTCATCACGCTGTTCTATGCGATGTACGATCCGTCGAGCGGATTGCTGCGCTACGTCAACGCCGGGCAGAACCCGCCGCTCGTGCGGCGCCTGTCCGGCAAGTTCGAACGGCTGCCGGCGACCGGCGTTGCGCTCGGTATGTTCGAGCGATCGACCTTCGACGAGGGGCAGACGACGCTGTGTGCGGGCGACCAGCTGGTCATGTACAGCGACGGGATCACCGAAGCTGAAGACCCGTCCGGCCAGCCGCTGGAGGAAACGGGGCTCGAGCAGGCGATCGAACTGTATGCCAACTCATCCGCAGCGGCCCTCGCCGCTCACATCCTGTCCGTCGTCGAGGCCCACGTGCGGCAATCGCGGTTCACGGACGACCTGACGGTGTTGATACTGAAAAAGGCCTGAAAAGTACGAAGTAAGAACTGAGAAGTAAGAAGTAAGGCGAATTTCACTTCATACTTCTCACTTCTTACTTCTTGCTTCCTTCGTACTTCCCGGCCGCGTTTGGTCCCTTCGCTTCCCGGACAGTCACGAAGCCCGCCGATTCGCGAGCGGCGGGGTCTAAAATTGAAGCCTGCCCATGCGCCTGAGGTTTTTGACGGCAATCGCGCTGCTGGCCGCCGCCAGCGCCACGGCCCAGACCGGGACAACGGCCGATCCCATCGACCTGTTCGTCCTGGCCCTGGAGCAGGCTGCCGCCACCGGCGAACGCGAGAAGGTCCAGGCGCTCGCGCATCCCGAGGCCGAAGGCGCGGGCGTCGAGGACTTCGCGTATGCCGTCATTCCTGCGCCCACGCGGCTGGTGATCAAGGAGCGCGACCGTTCGGCGGCCGGTGAGGGCGTGCAGCGTCTGCTGCTCGAAGTGTTCATCGAACGCGGCCGCGAAGCTCGATTGTCGACGTGGCGCATGGATCTGCGCGAGCTGCCGGCCGGCGCCGGTCGCGCCAGCGCCGAATGGCGGATCATCCGCCTGGAGCGGCTGACCGTCGTCTCGGGTCTTTATCAGCTCACGCTCGATCCGGCGGAGCAGTTCGACGTTCGTGACCTGACCATCGTTGCTCCCGACCTGACGATTCGCATGGCATCGGGCGCGGCGTTCGTCGCGCGTTCACCCGAGGGCCCGACGGCGGTGGTGCTGCTCGGGCGCGGGCAGATGGTGCTCGCGCCGCGCGACACTGCCGAGCAGACGCAGATCCGCATCTTCGGCGGCGGCAACGCGCTCGACGTGGAATTCGACGCCGCGTTCATCCGCGTGCGCCCGGCGGAGTTCGAGTCGCGGTTTCGCAAGGCGTCGCTCGTCCCGCGGCCAGCCTCACCGGGCGATCTCAGGCGAGCGACCGAGGTCTTCGACGAGTACGTCGGCCGCACGCTGCAGATCGACATGACCGATCTCAGCCGCGAACGCTGGTCGCTCGTTCCATCATCCGGCGACATGATCGCGGAGGTTCGCACCAGAAAACTCGGCAGCCTCACCTACGCGCGGACGTGGAACGACGCCGAGGACATCTCGTTCTTCGATCGCAAGCGCCGCCGGAACATCGCGGTGTATGCGTCGGCGGAGAAGCTGGCGGCGCGCGGGCGCTTCTACAGCGAGGACGATCTCGTCGACTACGACATCCTGTCGTACGACGTCGACGCGGCGTTTTCACCCGACAAGCAGTGGATCGCCGGGAACACGCGCATCGCGCTCAAGGTCCGCGCGATGCAGCTCTCGACGCTGTCGCTGCGGCTCGCCGAACCGCTGGTGGTGCGCGGCGTCTATTCCCCCCAGCTCGGCAGGCTGCTCCATCTGCGAATCGTCGGGCAGCACAGCCTGATCGTGAACCTGCCGGTGATCGCCTCGCGCGACAGCGAGGTCGTCCTCAACATCATCTACGCCGGCCGCGTCGAGCCGCAGGAGCTCGACCGCGAAGCGATCGCCGTCACCGGGCGGAGCCAGGATTCCGATCAGATTCAGATTCCGCTGGAGCCCCGCTACATCTACAGCAACCGGTCCTACTGGTATCCGCAGGGCAGCGTCACCGACTTCGCGACCGCGCGGATGCGCATCACGGTCCCGGCGGAGTACGACGTGGTCGCGAGCGGCATGCCGACCGCGCCGCCGGCGCCCGCGCCGGGGCCGGTCGCCGCAGGCGACCGGCCGCGGAAGGTCTTCGTGTTCGAATCAGACCGCCCGGTCCGCTACATCGCGTGCGTGATCAGCCGGTTTGCGACGATCTCGACCGCCGAAATCACCCTGCCGTCCGACGCGCTGCACTCGCTGGGCGTCCCGGCGCCGCCGAAGCCGGTTCAGGACGATTCCGACCCCGGCCTCGAAAACGACTCGGTGTCGCTCATCGTGCAGGCGAACCCGCGGCAGGCGGGGCGCGCGCGGCCGTTGTCGCAGAAGGCGACGGAGGTGATGAAGTTCTATGCGTCGCTGGTCGGCGAGGCGCCCTATCCGAGCTTCACGCTCGCCGTGACCGAAAGCGATCTGCCCGGAGGACACAGTCCGCCGTACTTCGCGATCCTGAACCAGTCGCTGCCGTCGACGAACATCACCTGGCGGAACGATCCGGTCGCGTTCGAGAACTATCCGGCGTTCTTCCTCGCGCACGAGCTCGCGCACCAGTGGTGGGGACAGGCGGTCGGCTGGAAGAACTACCACGAGCAGTGGATCAGCGAAGGCTTCTCGCAGTACTTCGCGATCCTGTTCGCCGAAAAAGAACGCGGACCTGCGCTGATGCTGAGCCTGCTGCGGCAGATGCGCAGGACCGGCATGGTGGCGTCGGATCAGGGACCGATCTATCTGGGTTACCGGCTCGGTCACATCCGCAGCGAGAGCCGCGTCTTCCGCGCGCTCGTCTACAACAAGGCGGCCATGGTGCTGCACATGCTGCGCCGCCTCATTGGCGACGAGGCGTTCTTCGCGGGCCTGCGTCAGTTCTATACCGAGTGGCGGTTCCGCAAGGCGGGCACGGACGATTTTCGAGCGGCGATGGAGTCGGCGAGCCACCGCGAGCTGAAGCCGTTCTTCGAAGGGTGGATCTATTCCGCGTCGCTGCCGAGGCTGAAGTTCCATCACGAGGTGACCGAAGGCGGCGTGCTCGTGCGCTTCGAGCATCGTGCCGAGGTCATTCACGTGCCGGTGACGGTGACCATCACCTACGCGTCCGGCGAAATCGAGAACATCGTCGTGCCGGTCACCGAACGCGTGGTCGAGCGGACGATTCCAGTGCGGAGCGCGGTGCGCAAGGTCGAGGTAAACACCGACTTCGCGGCCCTCGCCGACTTCGATCGCTGATTGCCGCAGTCCGCGGACTGATTACGGAATGTAGATGCCGGCGATGCGCGCTTCGCCGTTCAGCTCGAACGGCTCGAAGACCAGGATGAAGCGCGATCCGGCGTATTCGTAGAACCGCGTCAGCCGGTCGCCGAACTTCCCGCGATCCACTTCCTGCTTTCCGCTCTCCGCCGCACGGCCGAGGCGCGCGGCAACCGCGGAGACCGTCTCACCGACGCGGACTTCCTTCCCATCGATGAACGGCAGCACCGGAACCGACACCGCACGAACAGGTACCGCCGCCGGAGTCGACGCGACGAGCGTGCGGGCGGTCGGGACGACGCGCGCCGGCGCGGCCGACGGACGCAGCCCGTTGAGGATCATGGAGCCGACGGCGAAGGTCGCGAACAGGAACGACGCGGCGACGAACCACTCCAGGACGGGCGCCAGGCGTAAGCGTGAGCGAACACGGACTGCGTCCATACTGGCCTCCCTGCTGGGATGGGTTGGCCGGTGCCGCCAGAAGCGGCGAGGAACATACACTTTAGATCATTGGACCAACAGACTCAACTCCCAAAACCCAAAAAAACCAAATCCCAACTCCCAAAAACCCAACTCCCAAACGCCTCCGTGTCTTGTTGGGAGTTGGTTCTTTCTGGCAGTTGGGCGTTCTTGGGAGTTGGGGTTTTTGGGAGTTGGGATTTGAGGCCTTTGGGAGTTGGGAGTTGGTTTTTTTGGGAGTTATGATGAAGAGATGGATACCGTCACGCTGACGATAGATGGGCGGCAGGTCACCGCCCGGAAGGGGCAGACCGTTCTTCAGGCGGCGCTCGAGAGCGGCACCAAAATCCCCTACTACTGCTACCACCCGGGCCTGGGCATCGACGGGTCCTGCCGCGTCTGCATCGTGAAAATCGAAAAGATGCCGAAACTGCAGACGTCGTGCTCGACGCCGGTGGCCGAGGGCATGGTCGTCCAGACCCAGACGCCCGACGTCGTGGAAGCGCGCGCCAGCGTGTTCGAGTTCCTCCTGATCAACCACCCGCTCGACTGCCCGGTGTGCGACAAGGGCGGCGAGTGTCCGTTGCAGGATTTTTGGTACAGCTACGGGCCAAACGAGAGCCGGATGGAGTTCCCGCGCCGGGTGTTCGACGGCGAGGGCGTCAAGGCGGACGTCGATTTCGGGCCGACGCTGATGCTCAACCGCAACCGGTGCATCCTGTGCACCCGCTGCGTGCGGTTCATGCGCGAGGTCGACACCGACGCGCAAATCAACATCGTCGATCGTGGTTATGGCAGTGAGATCGCGACGTTCCAGGAGCAAGGCGTCCACTCGCTGCTTTCCGGAAACCTGATGGACGTCTGCCCCGTCGGCGCGATCACGACGAGGGACTATCGATTCAAGTCGCGACCGTGGGACAACCCCGAGGCGGTGGACACCATCTGCACGCTGTGCGAGAAGGGCTGCAACACGACCGCCTGGATCAAGGCCAAGCCGGAGTGGGCCAAGGGGGCGCGCCTGGTCCGCATGACCCCACGATTCAATCCTGACGTCAACAGCTACTGGATGTGCGACATCGGCCGGTTCGATTACCACTGGATCGAAAGCGATGACCGCATCAAGCGGCCGCTGGTCCGCACCGATGCCGGCACCCAGGAGCCGACCGACTGGCGCGGCGCGCTGTCGAAGCTGGCCGATCGCGTTACTGCCGCGGGCGGCCCGTCCGCGCTGCGGTTCCTGATCTCGGCGCACGCCTCGCTCGAGGAGCTGATGGTGATCGGCCGCCTTGGCGGCTCGTTCGGCATTCCTGAGGAGGGCGTTGCCGTATCGTGGCGCACGCAGCCGAAGCCGCAGCCGCCGAACGTCAAGTTCAAGATTCCGCCAGTCGATGCGCCGAACGTTCGCGGCGCGCAGGATCTCGGGTTCCCGGTCCGTTCAACCAGCTCGGGAGAGGCGGACGTCAAGGCCTTCGCGGACGAGGTCTCGAGTGGACGCGTCAAGGCGCTTTACGTCTTCGATCCTGGACCAAGCGGATCGCTCGGCGACGTGTCCTGGATCATCGACGCGAAGCGCGCGGGGAAGATTGGAACCCTGATCGTGCACGGGCCGCTGATGTCGGAGCTGGCGAAGGCCGCAGACGTCGTGCTGCCAGGCGCGTCCTGGGTCGAGAAGGATTCGACCTACGTCAACCAGCAGGGCATGGTGCAGGGCGCCGCCCGCGTCATTGCGCCTCCAGGAGATGCTCAGGAAGACTGGCAGGTGTTCGTGAACGTGGGCCTCGCGCTCGGCGCCGCCGTTACCTACGCCGACAGCAGTCAGATCCGCTCGGCGCTGTCGGCGGCGTTCAAGGACAACGAACGCTACGCCGGGCTCGGCTCGATCGCCTTCGCCAGGCCGGTCCCGGCCCAGACGTGGCTGCAGGCTTCGAATCCTTCGGAGCGCTGGAAGTGGGACCTCATGTTCCAGGATCTGCCGCCGGTGAAGTTCGAAGGGCGCCCCGCTGCGACGTCGTGGCCCAGCGCGCTGTCGCTTCGTGAGGTCAAGTAGGACTGGATTCTCGCGTCAGGCTCTTACTTTCAACGCGCCTGGAAGCACACCGATCTCCAGCCGGCCGATCGCCGTCCCGGGCTCGCCGTCGACGTGATATTCGATCGGCTCGCTCGATTCGACCACCGCAGTCCTGACTTTGGCCGTGACGACCCTCGGCGCCCTGTCGACGGTGCCGCGTGCGAGATGCCGTGCGTGCCAGAACCGCGAGACCACCGGGCGATCCTCCACGATGAACGCGTCCAGCACGCCGTCGTCGAGCTGGGCGCGCGGCGCCAGGCTCGCGCCCATGCCGTATTCGCGTCCGTTGGCAAACGCAATCAGCAGCGCGCGGTAGCGGACGGGATCCGCATCGAGCTGCACGGTGTACTCGAGGCTCTTGTAGCGGCAGCCTTGCGTGACGCCGATCGAGATGTAGGGCCACTTGCCGCGGCTGCCGCGCGCCCGCTGGTTGAACAGCGCCGCGATGCGCGCATCGATGCCGATCCCCGCCACGTTGAGAAACCGGCGCTCGCCGAGGACGCCGACGTCGATCGCCTGCACGCGCGGTCCGAGCGCCTTTGCCAGCGCCCGCACGGGATCGCGCGGGATGCCGAGCGCCGCGGCGAAGCCGTTTCCCGAACCGGCCGGAATGATGCCGATGGCCGTATCGGAACCGGCGGCTGCAGTCCCCACCTCGTTGAGTGTGCCGTCGCCACCCCAGACGATCAGGAGATCCGCGCGATCCCGCACGGCGGCGAGCGCGAGCTCGCGCGCGTGGCCGCCGCGCGTGGTGATCTCGATCGACGGCTTCAGGTCACGTTTCGTCAGCTCGTCCCGGATCAGCGCCGCGCGGCGCGTGGCCGCGGACGGATCCATGCCCGCGCCGGAGATCGGGTTGATGATCGCGACAACTCTCACGACGCCCGAATGTTATAGTAAGACGCGGATCGACGAGGGTCGACACGGATCTACGCGGATCACGAGTGGATCACCAACCGAACGCGACTTCATCAGACGGGAATCGAAGGGAAACCACATGAGGAGCCGTGGCGCACGTCTTACCTTGCTGGTCCTCTTCGCCCTCACTCTCGCCGCAACAGCATTCCTCTACTGGAAGGGCGAGTCGCTGGCCGGCGCCGAAACGGCGGCGCTGCGATCGTTCGAAGACAAGGCGCGTGAGGGGTCGCGCGCGGTCCTCGACCTCCGCGCGGCGCAGCAGGCCTACGTCGCGCAAGGTCAGGCCGGTGAATTCTGGCCGGGCAAGGTGGCCGCCGGGATCGATTCGCTTCGTGGAATCCTCGCGACGCTCAGGCCGCTGACCTCGTCCACTTCGGCAGCGGGCGAAATCCAATCGGCGCTCAAGACGCTCGACGATTTCGCTCAACTCGATCGCAGGGCGCGCGGTTATACCAGCAGCGGCCAGAACCTCCTGGCATCCGACCTCATCTTCGGCGACGGCTTGCAGATGACGCAGGTCATCGCCTCGAAGATCGACAAGGCCCGGGACGCCGAGGTGGCCGTGCGGAGCGAAGCGGGCTCGACCCATAGAACGCGTCAGGCCTTTGCGCTCGCCGCTGCGGCGGCTGCCGGATCACTCGTCGTGCTGCTCCTCCTGCCGCAAAAGGAGCCCGAGCGGTTGCCACTCCCGGCCGCTGCTGCGGCTGCTTCGCAGACGCTAGGTCTCGCCGCCCCTCGCGGGCCCGATTCTCCACCAGACATCGAGATCGAGAGCTGGAGCCCGCCCAAACGACTGGCTGTTGTGCCTCGGCCGGAAGCGGCGTCCGAGACAGCGGCATCGAAACCCGAGGGTGGGCTGCCTGCGCCCGAGCCGATGCCGCAGATTGCCGCGCACACCGACTTCAGCGGCGTCGCGCTGCTTTGCACGGATCTGGCTCGCGTGATCGACACGCAGCAGTTGCCATCGCTTCTCGATCGCGCGTCATCGCTGCTCGATGCGAAGGGCATCATTCTCTGGATTGCCGATCCCGACGGGCGCGAGCTGAACCCGATCGTCGCCCACGGCTACGCCCCGCAGCTCGTCGATCGCCTTGGAACGATTCCGCGCGAGGCGGAGAACGCCACCGCCGCCGCCTTCCGGACGTCATTGCTGCAGACGGTGCAGGCCGCGGCGGGATCGAACGGCGCGATTGCCGCGCCGCTCGTGACGTCAACCGGTTGCGTGGGCGTGATGGCGGCCGAAGTGCGGAACGAAGGGGAACGCGAGCAAAGCAGGCTGGCCGCAGCGGCCATCGTGGCTGCTCAGCTCGCGACTCTCGTGGGCCCGCCTGCCAAGAACGGCAGGGCGGAAGCCGCCGGCTAATCCGTCGAGACCGTCCAACGCCGCGCCCGCGGCGCCTCGATCTTTCCTTTCAGCGTCATCGGCTTCTTGTCGCGGACGATGTCGAGCGTGAACTCGGTGCCCGAATCCAGGCGCTGCGTCTGCGAGGACAGGTCGGACGGCGAATCCACCGTGCTTCCGTCGATGGCGGTGATCACGTCACCCGCTTTCAGCCCCGCCTTTGCGGCCGCCGAATCCTTGTTCACCGACGTGACGAGCACGCCATCCTTCGTTCCGAAGTAACCGGCAAGCTGCTCGGACAGGGAATCGACCGTGATGCCGAGCCTGCCAGACGACGAGAACATCTGCTCGATCCGCGGAAGGAAGTCGAGCACCGGCGGCTTCGGCGGAGCGGGCGGCGCCGGCGGTCGCGGCGCCAGCTTGAAGGAGTTGCCGCGCGAGAAATCGCGGAAGTAGCTGAAGTTGTCGGTCGACTGCAACTGAACCGAGAGCGTCATCCGCTGCCCATCGCGCATCACGACCGTCTGGACCTGACGCTCGACCGGCGTTTCCTGCACGAGCCGTGTGAACTGCCGGGCGCTGCGCACGCGCTCGCCGTCGAACTCGACGACGATGTCGCCTGCCTTGAAGCCGGCCTTCTCTGCCGCGCTCTCTTCGCGGACTTCCTCGACGACGACGCCGGCGGGCGTCTGCAGTTTCGCCGTCTTCAAATCGTCGGCGTCGGTGTCGCGGATCGACACGCCGAGCCGGCCGCCGCCGCCGAACACCTGCACGACCGCCGGCTCCCAGATCGTGTCCTTCTGCGCGCGCACCGGCGCCACCGCCGTACCGATCGCCAGGCCGGTCAGCAGCGTGAGCGTCGCGGCGGCTGTTGTCCAGACTTTCATTGTGAATCTCCTGAAACCTTGGTGAATCCGGGCATTTCGCCCTTGTTGAACTGTCGAAATCTGAATTGGTAGACGCATTGCTTTCTGAAAAGGTTGTGTCCTGCCGTCCCGTCCAGAGGTCAGCCAGCGTCCCCGTAATTGGACGGACGAGGGGGGTCTCCGGCGATTTCAGGCCTGTTTTTGCGGGTACGGGATTTGATGTTGTCGAGATCGGTCGCGCGAAATCAACGGGGTGCGTTAACTCAGGCAGGCGCTGGCATCGCCGCATCCCGTGTAAGTAGGCAGATTTCGCGCGGCCATTCGTGTTTCTGAGGAATCCATCATGACGAAGCTGACAGCCCGGTTCGCCGCTCCGTTCGCACTCGTCGTTTTTCTTTCCGGCTGCGCGCTCGCGACACGGCCGAGCATTGCTGAATTGAAGGGGAACCCCGGCCGCTTCCAGGACAAGACCGTCTCGGTCGAGGGCGTCGTCACCAGCGCGTGGAACGTGCCGTTCGTTCCGGTCAAGCTGTACAAGCTCGACGACGGCACCGGGGAGATGACTGTTCTTGCGCAGGGTGGCAACGTGCCGACGAAGGGCGCGCGCGTAAAGGTCAAGGGACGCGTGGAAGACGTGGCCACGCTTGGCGGAAGCAACATCGGCCTGCACATCAGGCAGACGGATGTTGATTATCGGCGCTGACCGCCCAGTGAAGGATCGATGCTAGGCCGGCGTTCGCTTGCCCGCATCGGGATTGGTGATGCGGACGGCGAGCGCCGTCATATCGTCGTTCGGCGGCGTCGATCCGCGCCACTCACCGACCGCCGCGAATATCGCCTCGACGATCTTCGCGGAGGGCAGATCGCGCGACGCCTCGACCACTCGAAGCAGCCGCTCGCCGGTGAACTCGTTGCCCTGCTCGTCCATCGCTTCGAACACACCGTCCGTGCAGAACACGAAGACGTCGCCCGGGTGCAGCGCGAACGTCACCTCGTCGTACGACGAGCCGGCGAACGATCCCAGCGGCACGCCCGGCAATTCGATCTGCGCGCAGCCTTCCTCTGAACAGCGAATCGGATACGGCAACCCGGAGTTCGCCAGCGTCATCGTCCGCCGCTTCAGATCGAAGATCGTGTAGCACAGCGTGCAGTCATACTCCTCCAGCTGCCGCTGGTGGAGGATCGTGTTGATCGACGACAGCACGCTGGCCGGGCTCGATCGCTCGGGAAGATAACGGCGGCGGAACGTACGCCCGCGCACGAGCTCGGCGGCAAACGCGCTGTAGAGCGCCGCCGGCACGCCCTTGCCGGACACGTCGCCGACGGCGATCACCAGCGTGTTCGATTCCGGTGCGAGGTAGTCGTGAAAGTCGCCGCCCAGCTCTCGCGCGGGACTGAACGCCGCGGCGAGCTCGACCCCCTTCAGGCGCTTCGGCGGCCCGGCGGGCAGCAAGGCGATCTGCACGCGCTGGGCGAACCGGACTTCCTTCTCGAGACGTTCTTCGTTCGCGCGGACTTCCTCGTACAGCCGCGCATTCTCGATCGCGACCGCCGCCTGGCTGGCGAGAAGCGTGAGGATCTCGACGTCGCGCTTGCTGAACGCGTCGAGCTCGGGGCTCTCGAGATCGAACACGCCGATGACACGATCCTTCAGCTTCAGCGGAATCACCAGCTCTGACTTCACGTCCGGCACGAGCGGAATGTAGCGGGGATCGGTCGACACGTCTGACGCCAGCACCGGTTCGCCATGCAGCGCCGCGTAGCCCACGAGCCCTTCGCCCAGACGAACTCTCGGTACTTCGACCTTCTCGCCGTATTGCACCGCGAGCTCCATCTCCAGCTCGTTGTCGGCGTTCAGCAGCATGATGCCAAGCGTCCGGTAATCGATCAGGCGACGGGCGAGCTGGGCGATGCGTGTCAGCAGCTCATCGAGGTCCAGCACCGACGCCATCTCGCGGCTGACTTCCGCGAGCGTCTCGAACGCCTCGGCGTCGCTGCGGCTCCGTTCGAACAGCCGCGCATTGACGAGCGCGACCGCGACGTGCGCGGCGAACTGCCGCAGTATCGCCACGTCGTTCGCGTTGAAGTGGTTTCGATGATGGCTGAGGATGTTCAGCGCGCCGAGCGGCCGCGACTGGTGGATCAGCGGCACCACGATCTCGGATCCCATGTCCGGCACGAACTCCACGTACCGTGGATCGGCCACCACGTCGTTGACCAGCAGCGGCTGCTCGGTGGCCACGGCGGTGCCGACGATGCCTTCACCGAGCTTCAGGCGCGCTGGTGCGTCCTCGGGGTAGCCGACGGAGTACGCCACCTTCAGCTCGCCACGCCGGTGCTCGAGCAGGTAGACCGCGAAGACGTCGAAAGCGATGAGCCGCGCGATCAGGCGCGGAATCTGACGGAGCAGATCGTCGAGGTCGAGGACCGACGTGACCTGGCGGCCCAGGTCGAACAACGTGGTGACGATTTCATTTTCAGCGGCGGCGGGTGCGGCGGCGCCGACCGTGGCGGACTGTTCGTCCGGTGGCGTTGATTGGCTCACGGATAGTCAACATTCCTTGTGCGTCGAACCGGATTATACTGGCTTCCGGACCTCTTCCGAATGGACTTGAAGCTTCCTCTGGACTACGCGGCCATCGAGCGGATCCTGCCGCATCGCTACCCGTTTCTCCTCGTCGATCGCATCACCGAGCTCGAGTTCGACAAGCGAATCGTCGGCATCAAGAACGTGACGCTCAACGAGCGCTATCTCGCGCATCGCGACGGCGAGCGGCCGGCGCTGCCGCCGACCATCCTGACGGAAGCGGTCGCGCAGGTCGGCGCGATCATGATCCTCGCGAAGCCGGAGAACCGCGAGAAGCTGATCTACTTCATGGGCATCGAGCGCGTGCGGTACCGCAAGCCGGTGCATCCCGGGGACGTCGTCGAGATCGAGGCGCTGGTGCGGCGGCTGCGCAGCCGTGTCGGCGTGCTGCACGGCATCGCCCGCGTCAAAGGCGAGGTCGTCGTCGAGGGCACGATGACCTTCGCGTTGGGCCAGCGAAACGAGCTGGAACAGCCCGCTACTTGAACACCAGCACGACCAGGCCTACCTTCGCGGCGCGCGACAGCCAGACCGGCCATTTTGCACGCGGATCGAAGTAGCGCCAGAGGTCCAGCGCCGCAGGCGCGAGGACGAACGCACCGATCCACGGCTCGTCGATGCCTGACGAGATCGCCATGCCGCGTGTATCCCGCTGATCCGGTCCCGTTTGCGCGAACGCGGCGCCGGCGTACGCGAACGACGCGAGGACGTTGAAGGCGAACAGTCCCTTCTTGAACGGCGCGCGCTCGCTCCGGAGCGAGGGATGTTTCGCGAGCAGCCATTCGTTGGTGCCGTTTTGAACCCAGAAGCCAACCGAGGAAACGACGTACTCCTGGTTGGAGGAAAGGTCCGGACGATGCGTGATGGCAAAGAACGGGATGCCATGGAAATCGACGCGCTCGATTCCCGGGTCGGCGTCGAAAACCACGTTCATCAACAGATGCCCACCCTCGTGCGCGGCCAGGCCGGTGAGGGCGCCCGTCAGGAAGCTGCCCACTGAAGCAGCGCGATTCACAGTACTTGGTGACTGGTCCTGTCGAGCTTCGGCCGACGAAGCACCACAGACGAGCGCAACTGCAACAAACCACGGCAGTAATGGCCAGCCTGTTACGGAAGCACGTCTCTGGCTCGTCCGTGGCACACACGTTGCTGCGGACGTTCGCCGGGTCTGCCGCGCATGCGGCACCGCAAAGGAGAAGACGATGCTCGAGACGATTGCCATCATTCTGATTGTTCTGTGGCTGCTCGGAATGGTCAGCGGCTATACGCTGGGAAACTTCATCTACGTTCTGCTGGTCATCGCGATCATATTGTTCCTGGTGCGCCTGATCAGCGGCCGCCGGGTCTGAACGTCACGCAATTCGCCGGTCGCGCGCGCGCGCTGTTTCAGTGACGGCTGCTGGAGCCGTTCGCGCCGCCGGCGGACTGCTCCACCGCACGACCGCGACGCCCGCGAACACGAGCAGCGCCGACACCGCCATGCGCGGCGTGAACGCCTCGTTCAGGATGACTACACCCAACGCCACGGCAATGACGGGGTTGATGTAAGCATAAAGCGAGACGAACGACACGGGCAGGTGCCGCAGCGCGTAGGTATACGCCACGAAGCCGCCAATCGCGCCAATCGTCGACAGATAAACCAGCGCGACGGAGGTGCGCGACGTGAAGAACAGATCGTGCCATTCTCCGCGCACCGTGCCGGCGGCCATCATCAACAGCCCGCCGAACAGCATCTGGTACGCCGTGGTCGACAGCACGTTTTCGGCGTGCGACTGCCGCTTCGAATAGGCCGACCCGAGCGCCCACCCGAACGACGCAATCTGCAGCGCAATCACGCCGGCAATGAACTGCCCGGTGCCTCCGGATCCGAGCGACAGCTCCGGCCACACGAGAACGACGATGCCGCCGAAACCAAGCACGAGGCCGGCGGCGACCGGTTTGGTGAGCCGCTCGCCGCGCGGCATGAACGCTTCGACCGCCGCCATCCAGAATGGTGAGGTTCCCACGAGCACCGCCGCGAGCCCGCTCGGGATCCATTGCTCGGCGAAGACGACGCCGCCATTCCCGAGCCCGAGGAGCAGGAACGCGAGCAGTGCAATGCTGCCCCACCTCGACGGCGGCGGCAGCTTTTCACCCGAGAGCTTCACGTACGCTGCGAGCAGGCCGCCGGCAATCGTCCAGCGAAGACCGCCCATGAGCGCTGGCGGTATCGATTCCAGGCTGACGCGGATGCCGAGGTACGTCGTCCCCCAAATCACGCAAACGGCTGCCCACGACAGGTAGGCGAGCCGACGTTGAGAAAGCGAAGCCGTCACGCCGTCACCTCCGAGGGGCGATAAGGAGATGGAAGGCGCGGTGTCTCCTTGATTGTCTCGAGCACGATCGTGGTTCTCGTCGACCGGACCCCGGGCACACGGCAGAACCGGGTGCGCAGCAGCTGACCCAGATGCTCGGCGTCCCGCGCCCGCACCTTCAGCATGTAGCAGTCCTCCCCCGCCACGTGATGGACCTCGAGGACTTCGGGAAACTGGCCGAGCGCGCGCGCGATTTCGTTCTCGCTACCGTTCTCGTCGGTGCGTACGGCAACGAACGCGAGCATGCCGAGGCCGAGCGCCCGCGGATCGAGCAGGGCGGCGTAGCCGGAGATCAGCCCGCGCGTCTCGAGCTTGCGGATCCGCTCGAGCACCGCCGATGGTGCGAGCCCGACCGCCCGGGCGATGTCCGCCTGGGTCTCGCGGGCGTTGTTCTGGAGGATATGCAGGATCTGAGCGTCGATGGTGTCCATGGCTGTATGGCGAAATATACAAACCATATGACGCCATCAGACAGACCAAGGTTCTGATGGGCGGTCTTGTTACAGAATATTATTTAGATGTCAGTAATTTGACTCAACGCTTCTTCGAACGGACGCGCCTGCGACGCGGTCCGTCCGACGCCGCCGGCTTGCGCACCTCTGGAGGCGTGGTGCTCTGTCGCAATTCCTGACGCAGCTGCCGGATCTCTCCGGTGAGCTCCCTGATCCTCGCCTGGATGTCGGCTTCAGATTCCCATTTTTTCTCAGTCATGCGCCTCGCTCTGTCGTTCACCGATGAGCATCTGGGTAGCTGGGAACCACTCAGCAGCTTTGATGCCGACGCCGTACCCCCGGTGAGTACAGGCCAGATTTGACGCATTAACTCAGCCGCAACATCCCTTTGTGGAATAACTTGTGGATGAATTGTCAGATTTCGGAAGAGGCGGAGCGTTCTGGCACGGACGCTGCTGCCCAAAGGGGCTGTATACAGGGGGAAGACGGGATGTGTATTGAGTCCCTTCGTTTATCGTGAAAAAACTTCCAGCGGAGGAGGAGATCAAGGCACGCTTACGCGAGCTGACCGCCGAGACCAGGCGGGTTCGCGAAGAGCTGCAGGGGATGATCCGAAGGGAACCGGATCGCGCGCGCGCGTTCAGTCACGACCGCCCCTATAAGCTCAAGCGTGAAAGGGACCGAACCGGGGCGAATCGCGAAGCGGATACCGATACGACTCCCGCCAAGGACAAGCAGGGCTGATCAGTCCACGAACCCGAACGTCCCTCGTCCGAGCCACGCCCCTCCATCAATCGTCAGCGTCTCACCCGTGATGAACCCCGCGCCCTCCGAGGCAAGGAAGGCGACGGCGTCCGCAACTTCGACGGGCTGTCCCCATCGTTTCAGCGGCACCATGCCGGTGATCTTCTCTACCGCTGCCGGCGTGTCCCAGAGCTGCTTCGCCGCGCCTGGCGATTCGATCGGCCCGGGAGCGACGGCGTTCACGCGGATCCGGTGCCGCGCCCATTCCACGGCGAGCGTCTGCGTCATCGACATCACGCCCGCCTTGGCGGCGGCCGAGTGCACGGTGCCGGCGCTGCCGGTCCATACGTAATTGGCGAGCACTGACACGATCGCGCCTCCCTTTCCGCGCGCGATCATGTGGCGGCCAACAGCGCGCGAACAATAGAAGCTGCCGTTCAGCACGATGCTGATGACGGCGTTCCACCCGTTCGGCGACAGATCTTCAGCACGACAGATGAAGTTGCCGGCGGCATTGTTGACGAGAATGTCGATCCGGCCGAAGTGCCGGAGGACGCGCTGAACCATCTCGTCGACCTGTTCGGGATTCCTGACGTCGAGCTGAACGCAGAGCGGATCGAGTCCGGCGTGGCGAAGCTCCGCGGAGCCGTGCTCGAGATTCTCCGAATTGCGGCTGGCGATCGTCACGCGCGCGCCAAGCTCGCCCAGGCGTCTGGCAATGGCGAGTCCGATGCCGGTGCCACCGCCGGTGATGACGGCAACACGGTCCTTGAACAGCGATGGTGCAAACATCGCCGAACAGCTTACCGCAGCGGGACGGTATAATCCCCCGCAACGGTGCCTAGAACGACGACCCGACGCGCGCCGGCTCCCGCTCAAGCGTTCGCACGCCTGTTCGAATCCGTTCACGAAGGTGTCTACATCGGCGCCGTGGATGGCAGCTCGTCGTCGACCTTTTCCGCGAATCCTTACCTGAAGCTGATGTTCGGCTACAGCAGCGAGACTCCGCAGGAAGATGTCCGGCCGTTCGAGATCGAATCGTTCGTCGACGGCCAGGCGCGCGAGGCGTTCGTCGAGCGGCTGCGCCGCGATGGCGCGGTGACGGATTACCTGCTTCGCCTCCGCCGCGCGGACCGCTCACCGATGTGGGTCGAGGTGACGGCGCACGCCGAGACCGGCCGCGACGGCCTGCGCATCGAGGCGTTGATGCGCGACGTCAGCGAGCGCAAGCGCCTCGAGGATCAGGCACGCGATCTCTACCACCAGCTGTTGCAGGCGGAGAAGCTCGCCGCGCTCGGCCAGACGATCTCCGGCGTCGCGCACGAGCTGAACAATCCGCTGGCGACGATCCTCACGTGGGCGGAGCGTCTGTCGCAGCGCGAAGTGGACGCGCAGATGCGCCGCGGGCTGGACACCATCCTCGGCGAATCCGAGCGCGCCGCGAAGATCGTCCGCAACCTGCTGACCTTCGCGCGCAAGCGGCACACGACGCGTGCGATGGTCGATTTGAACCAGATCGTGCGCGAGACGCTGGCGCTGCGCGCGTACGAACAGCGCGTCAGCAACATCACGATCCTCGAAGCGCTGCCCTCGGGCCTGCCGCTCGTCTTTGCGGATCCGCACCAGCTCCAGCAGGTGCTGCTCAATCTGATTATCAACGCGGAACAGGCGATGATCGGCACGAACGGCCGCGGCACGCTGATCCTTCGCACGTGGCACGAACCGGATCGCGATGCGGTCGTGCTCGAGGTCAACGACGACGGGCCGGGTGTGCCGGACGAGGTGCAGCCGCGCGTGTTCGATCCGTTCTTCACCACGAAGGACGTCGGCAAAGGCACCGGCCTCGGACTGACGGTGGCTTACGCGATCGTCCAGGAGCACGGCGGCCGCATCATGCTGAAGTCGCACCAGGGGAATGGCGCGTCCTTCTTCCTCGAGCTGCCGGCGGGCGACGGTCCGCTGAAACCCGCGCAGCCCGCTCAAGTGGATCGCCCGTCCAACGCCGCCGCGGGCGCCAAGGTGCTGGTCGTCGAAGACGAAGCGGCGCTCGGCGCGGCCGTCGCGGAATCACTTCAGGACGACGGGTTCGTGGTGGAACGGGCGAGCGACGGCCTCGAGGCGCTCGAGCGGATGCGCGAGCAGCACTTCGATCTCATCATCTGCGACCTGAAGATGCCGCGCCTCGATGGGTCCCAGTTCTATCGCGAGCTCGAAACCGCGCAGCCCGACGCGGTGCGGAGGGTGATGTTCGTGACTGGCGATGTCGCAGGTACCGACGCGGAGCGGTTTCTCGAGGAAACCGGCTGCCGGTGGCTGGCGAAGCCCTTCAGGCTCAAGGACCTCCTCCGCGCGGCACGTGAAATGGTCGGGTAGCCGTCAGCGCGCGGCGGCGATTCTCTCGCGCGGCGCCGAAGCTGCCGGACGCCGTTGCACCGCCGGCTTTGCCGGCGCCTTGTACTCGAGCACCACAGCGGGCGCTCCATTCAGATCGGCCTTCGCCATCTTCATCCGGTTCATCGCCGTCTGGTTGAACGAGACGACGGCCGGCCTCAGCACGGCAACCGCCTCGGCGGCAGGGCAGTCGGCGCCGAGCGCCTTCTTCAGCCGCTGGATCGCTCTGGCGTGCAGCTGCGAGACCCGTGACTCGTTGACCCCGATCTCCGCGCCAATCTGCTTCATCGTCGACTCGGCGTAGTAGTACATCCCGATCACCTTGCGCTCGCGCGGCGGCAGCGACGTGATCGCGGCGCGAATGCGTTCGCGTACCTCGACTTCCTCGTAGGCCCTGTCCGGCGACTGCGGTTCGGAAGGCACGAGCGCCGGCGGGAGGGACGAGCCGTCCACGTGTTCACCGGCCGAGAGCGGAGAGGTGGACTCGATCGTGTTGATGCGGACGATCGTCCGGCCCAGGCGCGCCTCGTCCGAGCCGACGCGCGCGGCAAGGTCGGCGAGCGATGGTTCGGCGCCGAGCTCGCGGCGGAGCTGCTCGCGGGCGGCCTCCAGCTCGCGACGCTGCCTCCGGACACCTCGTGGCCATGCGTCGCGGCGCAGCGCGTCGATCATCGCGCCGCGGACGCGCCGCTCGGCGAACGTCTCGAACTTGATGCCGCGATCCTCGTCGAAGCGACAGGCGGCGTCGATGAGCCCCAGCATCCCGTCCTGGACGAGATCGCCCAGCTCGATCGAGTGCGGCATCGACGATGCGACTCTCCGCGCGAGGGATTCGACGAAGGGCAGCCCGGCGGCGATGCGGTCCCGATGGGCGGCGGTCAATGGCTGGCGCTGCATGGTTGATCTGCTCCCGTCCAAATGGCGCGGCCGTGATCGACCGCGGACGAGCGCAACAGTGGGCAACGGGGATACCATGCCAAAAGCAAAGGTTTAGCGAAGCATCGCGCCGGTTCGATTAAGTGACGTTAAGTTACTGATGCTGAATCGTTTAGTTGTGCGTCGCGGCGTGAAATGCCGGGCACATCTGGGTTGATGAGGTCTGTTGACACGTCAAAGAAATGACGGAGACTCGCGGCACTTGCCAAGGAATTGACGCCCTGACGACAATTCCCAACTCCCAAAAAAGCCAACTCCCAAAGCAGAATCAGCCCCTCTTGAAGCACAGGAGCGCGAAACAGCTGGAACTATTGAGAGTTGGGCGTTGGTCTTTTTGGGAGTTGGTCTTTTGGGGAGTTGGACTTTGGGAGTTGGTCTTTTTTTGGGAGTTGGTGTTTTTGGGAGTTGGGAGTTGATCTAGCTCTCGCCTGTGCGTCGCCGGATCTCGCGGGCGGTGGCCATGGCCTCGAGCACGCTAGCCACGACCTGGGCGGCGCGCGCCCTGTTCATGTCGTCGAGGGATTTCGCTTCCAGGAGTTCGGCGTTCGCGAGGATGATGCCGAGCTGATTATTGAGTCGGTGGAAGAGCAGGCCGAAGTCGGTCGCTTCACTCACAGATATCACCGGATTCCGGTGGTCCGCCGTCGGCATTACGACGCTTCTTTGCTCGTCAGATCCGGCGCGCGCCCCGGCTCCCGCCAGAGCGTGTCGACGAAGATGCGGACCGAGCCGCCCGCGGTGCGGACGTACTCGACCTTTCCGCTGGCGATCCAGTTGTAGATCGTGCGGCGGCTGACACCTACCAACTCGCACGCCTTCATGATCGAAATGGTCTTGCGCTCAATCATCATAGCTGTATGTGGTGTTGCCATCGTTTCCAAGCCGCGTTCGTGATGATGTATCGGTAATGAGGGCGCGGGTCTGTAGGGTCGGCAGACCGGGCGTTTTTCATGTGAGATCAGGAGATCAGGAGCTCTTTAGTCTGGTCTCCTGGTCTCCCGATCTCCTGTGAGATTTTCCCCGAACTCCACATCGGGCGGGCACCGGGCCGCCCGATGTGTCAAAATACCGTCCGCCTCAGTAAATGTCTGACAGCCGGACACATCTGCTGATCGTTGACGACGAGAAGGCGCTCCGTGAAGCGGTCGCGGAGCGGCTGGCGGATCACGGCTTCGCGGTCGAACAGGCCGACAGCGGGGAGGACGCGCTGCAGCGCCTGGCCGATTTCGCGTTCGATGTGCTGGTGACCGACCTCCGTCTGCCAGGGATCGACGGGCGGAAGGTGCTCGACGCGGCTCGCGAGCGCTACCCGGACATCATCGCGATCGTCATCACCGGCTTCGGGACGGTGAAGGATGCGGTCGAGGCAATCAAGCAGGGAGCGTCCGACTTCATCACCAAGCCGTTCCAGTTCGATGCGCTGCTGCACGTCCTCAATTCAGCGCTCGAGCAGAAGCGATTGAAGTCGGAGAACGCCTACCTCCGCTCGCAGCTCGAGGAGCGTTACAAGCTCGATGGCCTGGTCGGCCGCAGCCCGGTGATGAAGGACCTCTTTCACCTGCTCGAGATCGTCGCGGCGACGTCGAGCACCGTGCTGATCACCGGGGAGACCGGAACAGGAAAAGAGCTCGCCGCGCGCGCGATCCATCACAACAGCTCACGCCGCGCCAACCGGTTCGTCGCGATCAATTGCAGCGCGATCCCGGAAACGCTCCTGGAAGCCGAGTTGTTCGGTCACGCGCGTGGCGCGTTCACCGGCGCCGTCGGCACACGGCAGGGCCGGTTCGAGCAGGCGCACAAGGGCACGCTGTTTCTCGACGAAGTCGGCACGATGAGCCCGGCACTCCAGGCCAAGCTGCTCCGCGTGCTGCAGGAACGGGAATTCGAACGGGTTGGCGATTCGCACACGATCAAAGTCGACGTGCGGGTGATCGCCGCGACGCACTCCGATCTCGAGAAGATGGTCGCGGACGGCGCGTTTCGAGAGGACCTCTATTACCGCCTGAACGTGATCCCGGTGAAGCTGCCGCCGCTTCGCGACCGCCGCGAGGACATCCCGCTGCTGGTCCAGCATTTCGTCCAGCGCTTGTCTGCGGATCAGGGACGGGGTCCCGCCACGGTGTCGCAGGATGCGATGCGCAAGCTGATGGCCTACGCGTGGCCGGGCAACGTCCGCCAGCTCGAGAACGCCGTCGAGCGCGCGCTCGCGTTCAGCCAGGGGCGAGGGCAGATCGACGTCCAGGATTTCTCGCCGGACATCCAGAATCAGCCAGCCTCTGCCGAGCCGATCGAGCCATGGCTGCCGGACGAAGGCCTCGATCTCGAGCGCTACATGTCGGGCGTCGAGCTCGCGCTGATCAGGCGATCGCTCGAACGTACGCGCGGCAACAAGCGTCAGGCCGCGCAGCTGCTGAACCTGAAGCGGACCACCTTGATCGAGAAACTCAAGCGGCTCGAGCCGCGGATGTAGCACATGCCTCCCCGTCACGCGTACTGGACCATCATCCTCGAAGGCAAGCCCACCGCGTTTCGATCGCACACGCGCGAAGAGCTGGCGCCGACATTGCGCCAGCTTCAGGCACGTCACCCCGATGCCGTGATGATGTGGTTTGCGCGCGGCCGGCTCTGGCAGTCCCCGGAGCACCAGCGTGACGCAGCGCTCCGCAAGCCGCGCGACGGCGAACGCCGCGGTCCCGGCTGGCGGCCGGGTGGCGAGCACAAAGATCCGCGCGAGCGGTTCCGAATTCCGAGAGACGAGAAGAGACGTCGGTTCGCCGACCGTCTGCGGCGTGACCGCATCGAGCCACGGGCCGATGGCGGCGAAGGCCCCAAGCGGCCGGATCATCCCGCGCGGCGGCCAGATCGGCCGGCGCGGCTGCCAATCGTCCGGAGCGGCGGCCGGATTGGAAGAGCGAGAAGCGACCGCCGCGGCGCCCGGGCCCCGGTCCGGGTGAGCGTCCGCCCTGGCGCCGCGACGAACCGGATCGGCCGAAGCCGGATCGGCCGAAGCCCGATCGGCCACGCGAAGAGCGCCCCGAACGGCGCGAACAGCGATCCGACCGAAGGCCGTTCAGCCAGCAGAAGCCCGGCGGCGACCGCGGCGGGTTTCGCAAGCCTGCCGGCGGCGACCGCGGCCGCAAACCCGGCGCGAGGCCGGGCGGCGCGAGACCGGGCGGTGCGAGGCCGGGCGGCCCGAGAGGCGGCGGCGGACGCGGTGGTCCGAGAGGCGGCGGACGGGGCGGGCGCGGAGGCCCTTCGCGGTGATCGCCCACATCATCCTGTTTGCGCCGCGCGCCGATCTTTCGCCCGCTCAGCGCGACGAAATCCTGGACGCGTTCACGCGCGCAACGGCCGCCGTGCCGACAGTCAGGAACGTGCGGATTGGCCGCCGCATCCTTCACGGACTTCCCGGCTACGAGCAGTTGATGCGGACCGATTTCGAATACGCCGCGATCGTGGAGTTCGACGATGTCGCCGGGCTCGAGGAGTACTTGCGGCATCCCGCCCATGCCGCAGCGGGACGGCATTTCAGCGAATCTGCGGCAGCGTCGCTGGCGTACGACTACGCGCTGGTGCCGGCGGCGGAGGCCGCGTCGCTGGTCTCGAAAAAGGACTGAACGATCTCGCGGAGCTGGGCGATGGACGCCGCCGAATTGATCGAGACGCGCAGGTGCGATCCGTTGTCGAGCCCCTTGGTATACCAGGAGTTCAGCGCGCGCAGCTTGTTGATCACCCAGCGCTCCCGGCCCCGCGCTGCGGCGGGCTGAGTCCCGGCCGCCTGGCCGGGCGCGACGTGACGGAAGCCTTCGCCCTCGTCCATGCGCTCGTGCAGCAGCAGCTCGATGTAGTCCAGAAGGAATCGGGCCCGCTCGTCGTTCGAAACCGGTGTGGGTGTGCGACCCTGCGCGAGCTCCATCGCCTGCCGGAAGATCCACGGATTGCGGAGGGCGCCGCGTCCCACCAGGACTCCTGAAACGGCCCCATCGCGGATCCGATCGACGAGCTGCTGCGGCTCGATGCAGTCGCCGCTGCCCACCACGGGAATCCTCACGCCGCGCGCGACCTGCGCGATCAGATCCCAGTCCGAAAACCCTGAGTACGATTGCGCGGCGGTTCTGCCGTGAACGGCCACCGCCGCGGCGCCGGCATCTTCCATGCGCCGCGCCAGGTCTGGCGCGTTGATGTCCGACGCGTCCCACCCCGCGCGCATCTTCACCGTCACCGGGATGCTGACGGCCTTCGCCATCGCGCGCACCACGTCCGCCGCGTGCGACGGCTCGCGCATCAGGCTGCAGCCCGCGTTGTGCTTCGCGATCTTCGGCACCGGGCAGCCCATGTTGACGTCGACGATGTCGGCGCCCATGCCTTCGACGATTTGCGCCGCCGCCGCCATCTTCGCGGGATCGCCGCCGAAGATCTGAATCGAGACGGGACGCTCCTCTTCCGTGTATTCGGCGTATTCGAGCGTGCGATCGATGCCGCGGACCAGCCCCTCGGAGCTGACCATCTCCGACACGACCAGACCGCAGCCGCCCTTCCGCTTCACGAGACGGCGGAATGCCGTGTCGGTCATTCCCGCCATCGGCGCGAGCGCGAACGGCGGCGAAAGGTCGACTGTGCCGATCTTCATGAGGGGGGTGTGTCTAGCTGCCGCTCTGCGCGTTCATCGCGGCAATGTGCTGCTCGTAGGCTTTCTTCAAATCGTCGTTCTTCCAGACGATGATCGCCTGGCTGCGGACGCGGTTCAGGAACTTCTGGATCTCGGTCCGCTGGCGTTCGGTGTAGACCTTCTCGGCCACCACGTCGCGGACGTTCTCGAACGATTGCACCGCCGAGGGCTTGAACGTTTCGAGCTTGATGATCTGATACCCGCGCGCGACCTTGAGCGCCTGCGTGATGTCGCCCGGCTTCATCTTCTCCAGCGTCTGCTGCAGCGAGGGCGACAGCTCGGCGACGACGATCGGGCCAATCAGCCCGCCGTTCGCCTTCGAGGCGGCGGCGGAGACCTCGGCGGCCACCTTGGCGAAATCCTCACCGGACGACAGCCGCTGGCGCGTCGCCGTCGCCTTGTCCAACGCCGCATCGGACGCGCCTTCCTGCCGCGCCTTCGATCAGAATCTCGCGCAGCGTGACCGAGGCCGGCTCGACGAACTCCTGCTGGTGGAACTGGTAGTACTGCTTCGCCTCCGCCTCGGTGATCTGCAGCTTCGAGCCGACCTCCTGACGCTGCACTTCCTGGATCAGGAACTGACGCTCGACGTTCCGCCGCAGATCGGCGATCGTCATGCCTTCCTGTTTCAACGCACCCTCGAACTTCTTGTCGTCCAGCAGGTTCTGCTCTTTGCGCAGGTTCGACAGCCACCTGTTGAACATCTCGTCGCTCAGCTTGAGCCCCTTTTCACGACCGAGCTGCATCAGAAGGATGTCGTCGATCGTGTCCACCAGAATCTGCGGCGTGATGTCGGCGAGCGCCTTCCTGAGCTGCGCGTCGTTCTGCAGCGCCTGGAGATCCACTTCCGATTTCGTCTGCTGGCGGAGCGCGTTGATCTGCCGGGTTTCGAGATCCGACTTCGTGATGATGTCGCCGTTCACCTTCACGAGCACCTGCTCGATGATCTCGGCCGAGCCCGTCGAGCCCGTCGATCCAACGACCGGGACGGTCACGAGCAAGGCGACGAGGGCGGCAGCGGCGGCGCGGGAGACGTACTTCATTGCATTCACCGTTCTAAATTGCTGTAATCCAACATTTTAGCCGATCGACCCGCCGGCGCTCAACTCGCGAAGCAGGCCCCCGACCCGGCTGAACACACCCGACTCCCCGCGGGGGTCTTCCTTTGCCGGCCTCATGATTTCGTCCCTGGTAAACCCGGGAGCGACCTCGCCGGCCCGGGCCCGAGCCGTCCACCACGAGCCGCCCGCTACCGCATCGCCGCCTTTTCGCGGCTGGGACCCGCCACCGGCCGGCCGGGGCCGCGATCGGGCAGTATTGCCTTTCAGATCCAGCTTCAGGCTCGCCGGCGGCACCAGCGTCGAATCACCGCGTTCCTGCACGACGCGATACAACCAGGCCGGATCGAGCTTCGCCTCCGGCCTGAACTTTAGGACGACGAACTGACCCTCGCGGTCGACCGACTCGAGGCCGACCCGGTCCGCAAGGATGCGAATCGACGCGTACTCGGCGAGGTTCAGCACCGAGTCGGGCGGTGGGCCGTAGCGATCGCGGACTTCGTCCATCAGCCGGCTCAGCTCGGTGTCGGTCCTGACCGCGGCCATCCGGCGATAGACGGTCAGCCGCTGGTTCATGTCGGGGATGTAGCCATCCTCGATGCGCAGGTCGACGCGCAGGTTGACGTTGGCGCGGATCTCGTCCTCGATCTCCTCGCCCTTCAACTCCTTGATCGTCTGCTCGAGCAGCTTCATGTACATGTCGAAGCCGACCGCTTCGATGTGCCCGCTCTGCTCGCCGCCCAGCAGGTTGCCGGCGCCCCTGATCTCGAGATCGAGCGCCGCCACACGGAACCCGCTGCCGAGATCGCTGAACTCGCGGATCGCCGCAAGACGCTTCTTGGCGACCGGCGACAGCGAATCCTCGGGCGGCACCAGCAGGTAGGCGTACGCACGCCGATCGGATCGGCCGACGCGGCCACGAAGCTGATAGAGCTGGGAGAGGCCGTAGCGATCCGAGCGGTTGATGATGATCGTGTTGGCGTTTGGAATATCCAGGCCGTTCTCGATGATCGTCGTCGCCAGCAGCACGTCGTACCTGTGCGCGACGAAGTCCACCATCACGCGTTCGAGCTCTTCCTCGCCCATCTGGCCGTGGGCAACGGCAATGCGCGCCTCGGGCACGAGCCTGGTGATCAGGTTGCCGAGCGAATAGATCGACTCCACACGGTTGTGGACGAAGTAGATCTGGCCGCCGCGCTCCAGCTCGGTGCGAATCGCGCTCGAAATCACCGCCTGATCGAACTTGACGACGTTGGTCTGAATCGACAGCCGATCCTTCGGAGGGGTTTCGATGATCGACATGTCCCTGATGCCCGCCAGCGACATGTTCAGCGTGCGCGGGATTGGTGTGGCGGTCATGGTCAGCACGTCGACGCGCTTGCGCAGCTGCTTGATCTTTTCCTTGTGCGCCACGCCGAACCGCTGTTCCTCGTCAACGACGAGCAGGCCGAGGTCCCTGAACTGCACGTCCTTCGACAACAGCCGGTGCGTGCCGACGATGATTTCGACTTTTCCCGCGGCGAGGTCCTCGAGCACCTGCTTCTGCTCGGCCTTCGTGCGGAACCGGCTCACCATGTCGGTCCGCACGGGAAACGCGGCAAACCGGTTCTTCAGCGTCTTCAGATGCTGGAAGGTGAGAACCGTCGTCGGCGCGAGGAAGGCGACCTGCTTGCCGTCCATGACGGCCTTGAAGGCGGCACGCATGGCCACCTCGGTCTTGCCGTAGCCCACGTCGCCGCACAGCAGCCGATCCATCGTGGTCGGCGTCTCCATGTCGCCTTTGATGTCGGCAATGGCGGTGTGCTGGTCCGGGGTCAGCTCCCACTCGAAGGCGTCCTCGAACTCCTGCTGCCAGTGCGTGTCGGAACTGAACGCGTGACCCTGGACGGCCTTGCGGGCCGCGTAGAGCTTCAGCAGCTCCTCCGCCATGTCGCGCATCGCCTTCTTGACGCGCGTCTTGGCTTTCTCCCAGGTGGTTCCGCCCAGCCGATCGAGCGCGGGACGTGTGGCGCCCGTGTACTTCTGCACGAGATCCAGGCGTTCGACCGGGACAAAGAGCTTGTCATCGCCGGCGTAGCGCAGCTCCATGAACTCCTGCGCTTCGAGGCCCAGCTCGATCCGTTTCAGGCCGACGAACACGCCGATGCCGTGATCGACGTGGACGACGAGATCGCCGATCTTGAGATCGCGGAAATCGGAGAGGAAGGTGCGGGCCGCCGATCTGCGGCGCTCGTGAACCTTGCGCTCTTCCTCGAAGACGTCGGTCTCGGCCCAGATCTGCAGTGCTGCATCAGGCAGCCGGAAGCCGCGTGAGAGATGACCCGTGCCGACGAGAACCGAAGCGGTGTGCGCGTCCTCGGCGCGTTCGATCGGAACCGCGTAGATCTCGTAATCGGCGAGAAGCTCGATCGTGCGCTCGGCCCGGCCGGGGGAGTTCGCGACGAAGACGAGCGTGTCGCCACGCTCGCGCGCGCGGCGGATCTCGGCGACCCACTCCACCACGCGGCCGCCGAACTCGACCGCAGGCTGACAGGCGATGTGGCGCCGATCCGTGCCGTCAGCGATTTCGAGCGTTTCGATCGACGTCGCCCCGGCGAGCCACGACTCCGCGGCGGTCCACTCGACGACGAGGTCGGCGGGTGCGGGGACCCGGTTGCCCTTTTCGAGCGCCTCGTCATGGCTGGCGGCAATCTGCTCGGTCAGTCTGACACCGTGCGCGCGCACTTCCTCTGGCTCGAAGACGATGAGGGCGGGACGTCCCGAAACAGAGAGATAGTCGTGGAACGTCGCTCCTCGATCCGCGCCGCCCCCATCGTCCATGAGCTCCTGCAACGGAATGATCGCGGCCTGATCGAGCGACCCGGTGGAACGCTGCGTCGATGGATCGTAAGTGCGTATCGATTCGATCGTGTCGCCGACGAATTCGAGCCTGATCGGCTGGCCGGCGCCGGCGGGGTAGAAGTCCACCACGCCGCCGCGCAGGCAGAATTCGCCCGATTCGTCGACCGGATCCTGACGGGTATAGCCGGCCTGCGCGAGCAGATCGCCCAGGTCGGTCGGCGAGATGTCCTGTCCTGGTTTGAGCGTGATCGAGGTGTGCGCAAGGCGCGGTACCGCGCTGACGCGCGGCAGCAGCGCCGCGGCGGATGCAATAACCAGCCTGGCGTGGCCCGATGCCAGTGCATGCAGGGCGCGAGCTCTTGCCGATGAGATGTCGAAGTGCGGCGCGAGGCCTCGATAGGGATCGACCTCATGCGACGGAAACGGCAGCACGACCCGTTCGACCTCGGCGTCCCCCAGCCCTTCGAGCGCGGCGAGGAAGAAGCGCGCGTCCTCCGACATGCGTTCGACGTCCGCATCGGTCGGCACGACGAGGACAGTCCGCTCACGTGTGGCCGACGCGGCGGCAAACATCGCGGCTGCGGGCCCGGTGAGGCCGGACACCGACCGGCCGGGCACACCAAGGCCGAGCCGGCCGCCGGCCGACTTCAGGATCGCGCGAAGCGTGAGCGAGCTGGACGTGTAGGTCGTCACTGCAAGGACCCACCACGGGTGTGGGAACCCTCTATTTTACCGCACGGTATCACCATCGGCTGCGGCTCAGATTGACGGCACCCGCTGAGGCTCCTACACTCGACCATTCGGCAGCCAAGGAGGCCCGCAGATGGCAAAAGTGTTGAAGTGCGGAGATGTGATGCCCGGCTGCGACAAAGTCATTGTTGGAAAAGACGAGGACGAGGTATTCGCGAAGGCGGAGGCACACGCGCGGAAGGAACACAACATGACGATCATTACTCCGCACGTGATGGCGGACATCGGCGCGGCGATCAAAGACAAGCCCTGACCATCGGTCGTCAGCCCGCGTCGCGGATCCGTGCGATCAAGGCACTGGTGGAATAGCCTTGTTCGACCGCGACGCGAATCACCCTTCCACCGCGCGCTTCGACGGTGTCCCGGCCGACGATGTGATCGGCCGGCCAGTCCGCGCCCTTGACCAGCACGTCGGGTTGAATCGCGCGCACGATCTCCGCCGGCGTGTCTTCGTCGAATTGCACGACGGCGTCCACGCACGCGAGCGCCGCCAGCGCTTCGGCGCGTTCACTTCCCGGCACGATGGGCCGTCCCTCTCCCTTGTTCCGCCGGACCGAAGTGTCCGAATTCAGGCCCACGACCAACGCGTCACCGTAGCCGCGCGCCGCCTGCAGATAGCGCAGGTGGCCGGGGTGGAGCAGATCGAACACGCCGTTGGTGAACACGATACTCGCGCCTGCCGCCCGCCGGCGGCTGACGAAGCGAACGGCCTCTTCGCGGCTCAGCACGCGCTCGGCGCCAGGCTTCTCGACCTGCATCCTAGGCGTTGTCCAGGACGACGTTTGCCGAGAAGCGCCAGGCATGCCGCGGCCTGTAGATGCCGACGTCCTTCGTCCTCGACTTCACGCGGAACGTATAGAGCAGCCGATGGTAGTCGTAGGGATATCCGTCAAGCTTGTGCACCGCGACATCGAGCTTGTAGGTGCCCTCGACCAGATCGAGCGTATCGATGGTGAAGACCGCCTCCGCGTCGCCATGAATGCGCGCGATCTTCAGCTCTTCGATGTTCGTGTTGGTGCCGTAGCAGCACGTGCCGTCGGCGTTGAAGATGCCGACGCCGATGACGAAGTCGTCGATCGCGAGCGGCGCGCGCATCCTGATCCTGATGTCGACACCGTCGCCGGACTGGAAGACGTGCGCGCGTTCGCCGTCCGACCCCGCGAGCATCACGTCCGTGATCTCGACCTCGCGCGAGCCCCATCGGCCTTCCGCCGCACGGAACATGTCGGCGGGTGCTTCCGCGGTTTCGACGGGATGGTCCGGCAGCACCGCGGCGGCAGGCTCGTCCGGCGATACGACCGCCGCTTCCTGGGCTTTGGCGTCGCCGGCGGCGAGGTGCTGTTCCTCCGATACCTCGACGTCGGTGATGTACGCGCCGACGACGCGCTTGGGATCGCCCATCGCTTTCATCTGTCCGGCGTCCAGCCACAGCGCCTCGTCGCAGAACCGCTCGACCAGGCCGAGCGAATGGGTGACGAGCAGGATGGTTCTGCCGCGCCGCTTGAATTCGGCGAACTTGTCGAGGCACTTGTGCGTGAAGCCCTCGTCGCCGACCGCAAGCACTTCGTCGACCAGCAGGACATCGGGATCCACGTGAATCGCCACTGCAAACCCCAGGCGCATGTACATGCCTGAGGAGTAGGTCTTCACGGGCGCGTCGATGAAGTCCTGCAGCTCGGCGAACTCCACGATCTCGTCGAACCGCTTCGTGATTTCCTTCTTCGAGAGGCCGAGCATGATGCCGTTGATGAACACGTTCTCGCGGCCGGAGATTTCCGGGTGGAAGCCGGCGCCCAGCTCGATCAGCGCCGAGACGCGTCCGTTCACCCGCACCGTGCCGGTCGTCGGCTTCGTGATCCCCGCCACGAGCTTGAGCATCGTGCTCTTGCCCGAGCCATTCCTGCCGATGACGCCAAGCGTCCGGCCCGCGGGAACCGTAAACGTGACGTCCTGCACCGCCGCGAAGGTCTCGTCGGGCCTGAGGTCGCGCACGAGGCTGCCGCCAAGCAGCGCGCTCTTCAGCGTCGCGAACTGGCGGCGCCGGCTGTAGCGGCGGTAGATCTTGGTGGCGTGTGAGACTTCAATCGAGTTCATAAACAAGCTTTCAGCTGTCAGCTGTGAGCTGTCAGCTTTAAGTCCAGCGGGTCTTCAGCTGAGAGCTGACGGCTGATAGCTGACGGCGTCAGTCCTATACTTCCTCAGCGAACGTATCCCGCAACCTGTCGAACACGAAATACCCGAACAGGAAGAACAGGATCGATGCGGCGCCGACGGCGAGCAGCAAGGTCCCGTGTCCGACCGGCCCCTTGAAATACAGGATTTCCTGATACGTGATGATGAGATGCGTCATCGGGTTCATGTTCAGGATGCGCATCTGCCACGCCTCCATGATCTTGTACGGGTAGATGATCGGCGTCGCGAAAAACCAGATCGTCAGCAGGTTCGACAGGATGTCCCTGATATCCCTGAAGTGCACGGTCAGCGCCGACAGGAGCAGCGCGAAGCCGGTCGTCAGAATCAACTGGACCAGGACGGCCACCGGGAACCACAGGAGCTCGCTTGGCTGGATCGGCGCCTGAAAATACAACAGAAACGCCGCGAGGATGGGCAATCCCAGAATGAAGTGCACCATGTTCGCGAGCACGGTCACGATCGGGAGGATCTCGGCGGGGAAGAGCACCTTCTTGATCAGGTTGCCGCCCGAAATCAGCACGCCCGAGGACTCGAGCAGTGATGTCGAGAACCACGTCCAGGGCAGGATCCCGCAGAACATGAACAACTCGATGTGGTCGTAGCCTTCCCACTTCTGCGGCAGGAACACCTTGAAGACGAACGAGTAGATCAGTAGCAGCAGCAGCGGGTTGATGAACGACCAGAAGAACCCGAGAACCGAGCCGCGATACCGGGCCTTCAGCTCCCGCGAGACAAGGCTCTGAATGAGACCGCGATAGCGGGAAGACGCGCCAGATTATGGAGCATCGACCTGCAGCACGAGGGCGGTGATGTTATCCGGCCCTCCGGCGGCATTGGCGGCTTCCACGAGGCGCTGACAGATGTCCTGGAGCGAGCCCTTGGGATCGCTCAGAATGGCGGCGATCTGCTGATCGTTGATCGCCGTGAACAGGCCGTCCGAGCAGAGCAGGTAGCGCTCGCCCGGTTTGGGTTCGATGTCCTGGGTGTCGACCTCGGGGTCGTCGCCGCCCGACAGCGCGCGGGTGACGACGTTCCGCCATGGATGCTGGCGCGCGGCGCTGGGGCTCATCGTGCCGGCCCGCACCTGCTCCTCGACCCACGAATGATCGTGCGTGAGCTGCGACAGGGCGGTGCCGCGAAGGACGTAGACGCGGCTGTCGCCCACGTGCGCGACGCACGCCGTGCGCGTGCCGGCCAGCATGGCGGACGCGGTGGTCGCCATGCCGCGAAGCTCCTGCTCGTCGGCGATTGCCGCCGCGATGCGGCGGTTCGCCAGACGGAAGGCCGCCTTCAACCGATTGGCTTCGAGACTGATCGAGGGTTCGAACGGGAAAGGCCAGGTGCGGTTCTTGTCGGCGCCGGCGGTCTCCTCGATGAAAACTTCGCTCGCTTCGACCGCGATGCGCGACGCGACTTCACCGGCGACGTGGCCGCCCATGCCGTCGGCGACGATGAACAGCCCGATGTCCGGGCGCACGCGGTAGCTGTCCTCGTTGCTGGAGCGGCGCAGGCCGGGGTCGGACGAAACCGCCCATGTGAACGACAGCAGCGGCGTCTGGGTCATGGAGCCGCGTCAGCCCTGCATGTGTAGGTGTCCCGCAGCACTACTACCTCCGGGTGACGCCCCGCAGACCCACCGAATTGGCGACGTCGATGCGCACGAGCGCGCGGGCGAGCGAGACGCGCGCCCGCTGGAAGTCCACGTTCAAACCGGGCTCTTTCAGGCGCTGCTCCGCGCGCTGGCGGGCAGCCTCTGCGCGCTCGACGTCGATATCCTCGGCTTTTTCGGCAATTCGCGCCAGGATCGTCACGCGCTCGGGCAGGATCTCCGCAAAGCCCTCCGAAACCGCGAGGTAGGTCTTCGTCTGGCCTTTCCGGTACCACAGCTCGCCGACCTTGAGCAGTGCGATGAGCGGCGCGTGCCCGGGGAGCACGCCGAAGTAGCCGCCGGCGCCCGGGATCTGGAGCTCGTCCACCTGCTCGTGGGCGAGCACGCGTTCCGGCGTGACGATCCGCAGGTCGATGTGCGTCGGGAGTTCCATTACCCCTTCATCTTTTCGGCCTTTTCGACCGCTTCTTCAATCGTCCCCACCATGTAGAACGCCTGCTCGGGCAGATGATCGTACTTGCCGTCGACGATCTCGCGGAAGCTGCGCACGGTGTCGGCGATGGGCACGTACTTCCCGGCGAATCCGGTGAACTGCTCGGCGACGAAGAACGGCTGCGACAGGAACCGCTGGATGCGGCGGGCGCGGCCGACCGTGAGCTTGTCTTCTTCCGACAGCTCGTCGATGCCGAGGATCGCGATGATGTCCTGGAGATCCTTGTAGCGCTGCAGCACCTGCTTGACCGCGCGCGCGACGTTGTAGTGCTCCTCGCCGATGATGCGCGCGTCGAGGATGCGCGACGTCGACGCCAGCGGATCGACCGCCGGGTAGATGCCCAGCTCGACGATCGCGCGGGAGAGGTTGGTGGTCGCGTCGAGGTGGGCGAAGGTGGTCGCCGGCGCCGGATCCGTGTAGTCGTCGGCCGGCACGTAGATCGCCTGCACCGACGTGATCGACCCCTTCTTCGTCGACGTGATGCGCTCCTGCAGCTCGCCCATCTCGGTGAGCAGCGTCGGCTGATAGCCGACCGCCGAAGGCATGCGGCCGAGCAGCGCCGACACTTCCGAGCCCGCCTGGGTGAAGCGGAAGATGTTGTCGATGAAGAGGAGCACGTCCTTGTTCTCGGCGTCGCGGAAGTACTCGGCGACGGTCAGGCCGCTGAGCGCGACGCGCAGCCGCGCGCCGGGCGGTTCCGTCATCTGGCCGTAGACCAGCGCCGCGCGCGACTTCTCGAGATCCTGCATGTTGATGACGCCGCTCTCCTGGAACTCCAGCCAGAGGTCGTTCCCTTCGCGCGTCCGTTCACCAACGCCTGCGAACACCGAGACGCCGCCGTGCTTCATGGCGACGTTGTGAATGAGCTCCTGGATGATGACCGTCTTGCCGACGCCGGCGCCGCCGAACAGCCCGATCTTGCCGCCGCGCAGATACGGCTCGAGCAGGTCGATGACCTTGATGCCGGTCTCGAACATCTGCAGCTCGGTCGACTGGTCCTCGAGCGACGGCGCGGCGCGATGAATCGACCAGTGATCCTTGGCCAGCACCGGCCGGTCGGGGAAATCGACCGGCTCGCCGAGCACGTTCATGACCCGTCCGAGCGTCGCCGTCCCCACCGGCATCGAAATCGGCGCGCCGGTGTCGATCGCCGTCATGCCGCGCTGCATGCCGTCGGTCGGTTTCATCGCGACCGTGCGCACGCGGTTCTCGCCCAGGTGCTGCTCGACCTCGGCGACGACGTCGATCACCTGTCCCGCGCTCTCGCCCTTGATCCTGATCGCGTTGTAGATCGCCGGCAGCTCGCCCTCGAACTGGACGTCCACCACCGGACCGATCACCTGAACGACCTTGCCGACTTTCTGCGCTGTAGCTGTTGCCATAAATGTGTCGTCGCGTCAGAGCGCTTGCGCGCCCGAGACTACCTCGATAATCTCCCTCGTGATCGCCGCCTGCCGCACCTTGTTCATGTGCAGCGTCAGCTGCTCGATCATCTCGCCCGAATTGCGCGTCGCCGCGTCCATCGCCGTCATCTGCGCGGCGTAGAAGGCGGCGTTCGACTCGAGCAGCGCCTTGAACACCTGCACTTCGACGTGCGTCGGGATCAGCGATTTGTACAGTTCTTCCGGCGCCGGCTCGAACAGGTACTCGACGATCGGGCCGGCGGCCGCGTTGCGCCCCGCCTCGATCTCTTCCCGCGGGATCGGCAGCAGCCGATCGACCACCACCCGCTGCGCCAGCACCGACTTGAATTCGTTGTAGGCGACGAACACGCGATCGATCTCGCCGCGCGTAAAGAGCTCCATGGCGCGTCCGGCGATCGCCTGCGCGTGCGCGAAGCGGAGCTGACCGAAGAAGTTGATCTCCTCGTGCACCACTTCGAATGCGCGCCGCGCGAAGTAGTCGCGGCCGCGGCGCCCGACCAGGCTGAGCGCCACCGGCGCGGGATTCTCGGCGATGAACGCGCTGGCGGCCTTGATGACGTTCGTGTTGAAACTGCCGCACAGGCCGCGATCGGCGGTGACCACGATCAGGAGGGTTCGTCCGTCCGCGCGCGGGGTCAACCGCTCGTCGAGCAGCGGATGCGCGGACGCCTGGACCCGCGACGCCAGGCCGCTCAGCACCCGCAGCATCTCGGTCGCAAACGGCCGCCCCTGCTGAATACGCTCCTGCGCGCGGCGCAGCTTCGACGCGGCGACCATCTTCATCGCCTTCGTGATCTGCTGCGTCGATTTGACGGCGCGGATGCGGCGCCGGATGTCCAGCAATGAGGGCATGGCTTCGAGTCCTACGCCGCGTTCTTCCTGGCCGCGAACTGCTCGCCGAACTCCTTCAGCAGCCCGTTCAGCGCCGCCTTCAAGTCGTCGTCGATCGCCTTCTTCTCGGCGAGCGTCGCCAGCGTCTGCGCGTGGCGCGTTTCGACGAAGCGGAACACGTCGGTCTCGTAGTCCCGCACGAGCTCGACCGGCACGTTGTCCAGATAGCCGTTGGTGGCGGCGTAGATGATGATCACCTGCTTCTCGACCGGCAGCGGCTGATACTGCGGCTGCTTCAGAATCTCGACGAGACGGCGGCCGCGATTGAGCTGGTTGAGGGTCGCCTTGTCGAGGTCGCTGCCGAACTGCGCAAACGCCGCGAGCTCGCGGTACTGCGCGAGGTCGAGCCGCAGCGAGCCGGCGACCTGGCGCATCGCCTTGACCTGCGCCGATCCGCCGACGCGCGACACCGAGTTGCCGACGTTGATCGCGGGACGCACGCCCTGGTGGAACAGGTCGGACTCGAGGAAGATCTGCCCGTCGGTGATCGAGATGACGTTGGTGGGAATGTACGCGGACAGGTCGCCCGCCTGCGTTTCGATGATCGGCAGCGCGGTCAGCGAGCCGCCGCCGAGATCGCTCTTCATCTTCGCCGCGCGCTCGAGCAGCCGCGAGTGCAGATAGAAGACGTCGCCCGGGTACGCCTCGCGGCCCGGCGGCCGCCGGAGCAGCAGCGAGATCTCGCGATACGCCTGCGCGTGCTTCGACAGATCGTCGTAGACACAGAGCGCGTGCCGGCCGCTGTCGCGGAAGAACTCGCCCATCGCGCATGCCGCGTACGGGCTGATGTAGAGAAGCGGCGCCGGGTCCGACGCGCCCGCGGCGACCACGATCGTGTATTCCATCGCGCCCGCCTCCTCGAGAGTGCGGACGACCTGCGCGATGGTCGACTGCTTCTGCCCGATCGCGTTGTAGATGCAGATGACGTTCTGCCCCTGCTGGTTGATGATCGCGTCGACCGCCACGGCGGTCTTGCCGGTCTGGCGGTCGCCGATGATCAGCTCGCGCTGGCCGCGGCCGATCGGCACCATCGCGTCGATCGCCTTCAAGCCGGTCTGCAGCGGTTCCTTGACCGGGCTGCGATCGACGACGCCGGGCGCGATGCGTTCGATCTCGCGGAACTGGCGCGACGCGATCGGTCCCTTGCCGTCAATCGGCTGGCCGAGCGCGTTGACGACGCGGCCGACGAGCTCTTCGCCGACCGGCACCGAGATGATCCGGTTGGTGCGCTTGACGGTGTCGCCTTCCTTGATCTCCGTGTAGTCGCCGAGCAGCACGGTGCCGACGCTTTCTTCTTCCAGGTTCAGCGCGATGCCATAGACGCCATGCGGGAACTCGAGCATCTCGCCGGCCATCGTCCGCTCGACGCCGTGCACGCGCGCGATGCCGTCGCCCACCGACACGATCGTGCCGACTTCGGCGACGTCGACGTCGACGGCATAACTGCCGATCTGTTCGCGGATGATTTTCGAAATCTCTTCAGCTTTGATGTTCATGCGTGTCTCTGTGCGCCGCGGACCGTCCGCCGCGGCAGTGCTGCTAGTCGGGCGCGCTCGTGAGCGACTCGCGCATCCTTTCGAGCTGGCGCGTGATGCTGCCGTCGTAGACCGTGCTGCCCAGGCGCGCGACGGCGCCGCCAACGATCGCCTCGTCGACGCGGGTCTCGAGCTGCACCTGGCGGCCGGTCGCGCGCGCGAGATTCGCCCGGAGCGCGTCGGCGCGATCGGCGGCGAGCGGCGCCGCGGTCACCACTTCGGCGCGCACGACGTTCATGTGATCCATCAGCCGGTTGCGGAACGCCTCGACCAGATCCGGCAGGATGCTCAACCGGTCGCGCTCGGCCAGCAACAACAGGAGCTTCGTGACAGGCTGCAGCAGCCCCGCCTCCGCGACCAGCCGCTCGACCGCCGCCCGCTTCTTTGGGGCAGGCACAGCCGGGTTGGTGAGGGCGCGGTGAAGGATGTCGTTGGCCGCCACCAGGTTGGTGAACTCGACCAGCTCGCGCTCGGCGCGTTCGAAGTCGGCGCGCTCGGCCCGGGCGACGTCGAAAAGGGCCCGCGCGTAGCGGCCGGCAGCCGCGCGACTCGTCATCTGACCTCCCGCGGGCGTGGGTCAGACAAATCGAACGCGTTCAATTCCAATGCGGTCATGATGGGGGATTCGTCGTGCTGGTCTTTCGGGTGGCCCTTCTCGGGCCCATCGGGGTGCTCGGAACACCGGTAACCCGCCGGCACAAACATCAATTTATACCACATCGGCAGCTCCCAAACCCCAACTCCCAACTCCCAAAGCCACGGGGTGAAATGCGTCGGGACTTCCACCCCGGCTCGTCAAAGCAAATCGTTTGGGAGTTGGGAGTTGCGCCCGCCGTAGCGCGATGCCTTCGTGCGCGCGAAGGCGGGGCGTTGGGAGTTGACTAGGCCAACTCCACCCTCACCCCGTCGAACGGCGTCACGCGTCCAACTCTCGCGACGGGCACGCCGAGACTCCGAAGCTTGGCCTCCGCGCGATCGGCATCCTCGGGCCGGATCGAGAGCAACAGGCCGCCGGACGTCTGCGGGTCGTGCATGAGCTGAACGACTCTCGGATCGAGATTGCCCGACACCCGTGTGCCGGACTCGAAATACGACTTGTTGGTCCTCCCGCCGCCGGGCACGTTCTGTTCGACCAGGTCCAGAGCGCCCGGGAGGAGCGGGATCGCCGCGACGTCGATCCGGAGGGTGCACCCGCTTGCGGCGGCCATCTCCGACGCGTGGCCGGCCAGTCCGAAACCCGTGATGTCGGTGCAGCCGTGAACGAGATCGCTTCCGAGCGACCTGAGCGCCTCTGCCGCGGTCTTGTTCAACGTCAGCATCGATGCGATGGCCGCGTCGACGGCCTCGCCCGGCGCACGGCCGAACTTCAGCGCGGTGGCGATGGCCCCGGTGCCGATGGCTTTCGTGAGGAACAGCACGTCGCCAGGGCGGGCGCCGGCGTTCGACCAGACGCGCGCCGGATCGACTTCGCCGGTGACCGCGTAGCCGAACTTGATCTCGCTGTCCTGCACGGTGTGACCGCCAAGCAGCGCGACGCCAGCCTCGCGGAGCTTGGCGAGACCGCCGCCGAAGATCCGTCTCAGAACCTCCCGATCGCCGTCCTTGGGAAAGCCTGCGATTGCCAGCGCGGTGAGCGGCCGTCCGCCCATCGCGTAGACGTCGCTGAGCGAGTTGGCGGCGGCGATCTGACCGTAAGCGAACGGGTCGTCGACGATCGGCGTGAAGAAATCGACCGTCTGCACGAGCGCGCGCGTCGCATCGAGCTTGTACACACCCGCATCGTCCGAGGTCCGATAGTCGATGAGGACCCGGTCGTCATGCTGCACGCCCAAATCGCCCAGCACCTGGGCGAGCTCACCGGCGGCGAGCTTGCTCGCTCAACCGGCGCAGGCGGAGTAATCAGTCGAGTTTCTTCATCGTCCCTCCGTGAGCTGCACGTAGATTCGCTGCAGCTCGTCTTCCGATCCGAAGTCGATCTCGAGACGCCCGCGCTTGCCCTTCCGAATGATGCGCACCCTGCGTACCGAGGACGAAGCGGAGACGGTCCTCTGCGGCACGCGTGTGCACGTCCTTCTGCGGTTCTTCCTGCTTGCGTTCGGGCTCGACGGCTTTCTTGACGAGCGCTTCTGTTTCGCGCACCGACAACTGTTTCGCCACGACGTCACGTCCGACGCGCAGCTGCGCGGCGGCGTCGGGAAGCGACAGCAGGGCGCGTGCGTGTCCCATGGACAGCGAGCCGGCGGCGATGTTGTCGCGCAGCTCGTGAGGCAGACGCAGGAGCCTCACGTAGTTGGCGACCGACGATCGATCCTTGCCGACCGCGTCGGCTATTTGATCCTGTGTGAGATGGAACTCGTCGGCGAGACGGCGGTAGGCCTGCGCTTCCTCGAGGGGGTTCAGATCCTCGCGCTGAATGTTCTCGATCAGCGCGGCCGCGAGCAGGCGATCCTCGGGAATGTCGCGAACGGCGACCGGCACTTTGAGAAGCCCCGCGCGCTGCGCCGCGCGCCATCGGCGTTCGCCGGCGATGATCTCGTAGCCGCTCTCCACACGCCGCACGACGATCGGCTGGATGATCCCGTTGGCCATGATCGATCGCGCGAGATCTTCGATCTTCGCGTCGTCCATCCGTCCACGCGGCTGGAACTTGTTGGGGCGCAGCAGATCGGTGTCGACGTCGAACCCGCGTTCGGCGGCGGCAACGGACGGCGCTGGAGGCGCGGGCGGGGCATCCGGAATGAGCGCGCTGAGGCCGCGGCCGAGCGCTGGACGTTTTTCAGCCATGGTGCTGCTCCGTGCCTGATTGAGCGGAAGCGCGCGCGAGGAATTCGCGTGCGAGAGCGACGTACGCTTCGGCGCCGCGCGACCGCGCGTCGTAGACGAGCGCCGGCATGCCGTGGCTTGGCGCTTCGCCGAGCCGGATGTTTCGCGGAATCACCGTGGAGTAGACGCGGTCCTGGAAGAACGACCGGATGTCGCGCGCGACCTGCTGCCCGAGGTTCGTGCGCTCGTCGTACATCGTCATCAGCACGCCGGCGATGTCGAGCGCGGGATTGAGCGTCGCGCGCACGCGGCGCAGCGTGGCGACGAGATCGGCGAGGCCTTCGAGCGCGAAATATTCGCAGTTGAGCGGAATCAACACGGCATCGGCGGCGACCAGCGCGTTGAGCGTCAGCAGGCCGAGCGACGGCGGCGTGTCGATCATGATGACGTCGTAGCGATCGCGAAGCGGCGTCAGGAGCGCGCGCAGGCGCTGCTCGCGGTTCGGAAGCATCACGAGTTCGACTTCGGCCCCGGTGAGGTTCCGGTCGGACGGCACCAGTGTCATGTTTTTGACATCTGTTTTCAGGATGAAGCTCGACGGGTCGGACGTGTCCGTCGTAAGCGCGTCGTAGACGGTGCCGCCAGGCGCCGTCTGGCCTTTCAGGCCCACGCCGCTGGTGAGGTTGGCCTGCGGATCCATATCAACTAAAAGGACTTGCTGGCCAGCCATGGCCAGGCCGGCGGCGAGGTTGATGGCTGTGGTGGTCTTACCGACGCCGCCTTTCTGATTGGCGACGGCGAAAATACGGGCAGGCATTATGGGCGTTCGACCAACTGCGGCCGCGCGATCGGCGCGAGCCTGAGAATGATACCGGCCGGTCGCCCCCGGGTCAATCTTGGACGGGCTTCCTATGTTCCACGTGGAACACTCTGCTTGGTCAGCAGCGTCAACCGGCTCTGGAGAGACTCGAGGAGCGGAACGGTGCGGGTCCATCGCAACGGTGGAACGACCAAGGCGGGTTCGGCCGGACCACTGGGGCCTCGGAAAAGCATCAGCCCGCCGCCGGCGACGAGAAATGCCTGGAGCGTCGTCAGCACGCGCGCTTCGATGCGGACAGCTCGCACCGCCACGGCATCAAATGCTTCGTGCAGTTCGGGACGCGAGAGGAGCTCTTCGTACCGCGATGTCTCAACCCTGGCTTCAATCAACTCGAGGTGTCTCACTGCCTCGTGAAGAAACGCGGACTTCCGCGCTTTCACCTCCACCATCGTCAGGCCCATGCCTGGCGTCGCAAGCATCATCGGAATCGCCGGCGAGCCGCCGCCGGAACCGATGTCCATCAGTCTCACTGGACGACCGGGACTGGGATCGGGGAGATGACGCGCGGCGATGACGGGCTCGAGCAGCAGACGATCGATGGCTGCATCCGGATCATCGAGCGCGGTGAGATTGATCTTCTGATTCCACCGGGAGAGCAATTCGAAATAGGCGATCAGCCGGTCGGACAGTTCCTGAGACAGGAAGAGGTTCGCCTTCGCGGCCCTTCGCGAGAGACGGGTGCGGAGATCGCGGGGCGCCACCCGTGAAGACTATCAGACTGCGGCGTGCCCGCGGCCGCGGTCGAGGTAGGCGCCAATCACGGCGACTGCCGCAGGCGTCACGCCCGGAATGCGCGAGGCCTGGCCGAGCGTCGCCGGTCGCACAGTCGAGAGGCGCTCCACCATCTCCCGGGACAGTCCCGGAATCCCGGCAAACGAGAACTCCGGTGGAATGCCCCGTGACTCCTGACGACGTTGACGCTCGACCGAGATCAGCTGCCGTTTGAGATAGCCCTCGTACTTGAACTCGGTCTCGACGCTGGCGATATCGATCGACGGCGTTGAACGATCGACATCGAGAGAAATCTGATCGGTGTCCACCAGCGCCTGGAGCCTGACGTCGGGCTGCTTGAGAGCGCGCGGTAGTGGAATTCGCGGGCCCGCGGCGGTCGACACCGACGCCTTCCGGATCGTCACGCAATTCTTCTCGAAGCGGGCACGCCGCTGCTCGAAGCGCTCCCAACGCTCGTCGTCTACCAGGCCGGCAGTGCGGCCGATTGACGTCAACCGGAGATCCGCGTTGTCGATCCGCAGCAGAAGCCGGTGCTCCGCGCGCGAGGTGAACATCCGGTACGGCTCGAGGCATCCGCGCGTCGTCAGATCGTCGACGAGGATGCCGATGTAGCTCGAGTCGCGGGTGAAAACGATCGGCGATCCACCGGCGATCCGCTGCGATGCGTTCAGCCCGGCGACGATCCCCTGAGCAGCCGCCTCTTCGTAGCCCGAGGTTCCATTGATCTGGCCGGCGAGGAAAAGTCCGGGAACTCGGCGCGTCTGGAGCGTCAGATCGAGTTCGGTAGGCTGAATGAAGTCGTACTCGACCGCATAGCCGGGACGCAGCATCGCCGCCGACTCGAGGCCTGGCAGCGCATGGATCAGCCTCTCCTGAGTCGCCGCCGGGAGACTCATCGAAAACCCGTTGACGTAAATCTCGTCGACGTCCAGTCCTTCGGGTTCGAGAAACAGCTGGTGGCGATCACGATGCGGGAACCGCATCACCTTGTCCTCGAGGGACGGACAGTAGCGCGGACCGATTCCAGAGATCTGACCGTTGTACAGCGGCGACTCGTCGATGTGCTCCCGAACGAGATCGTGAACCGCGTCGTTCGTGTAGAGGACGTGGCAGGAAACCTGGGGCTGGGTGATACGCGCCGTCACGAACGAGAACGGCACCGGATCCGCGTCACCAGGTTCTTCCACGAAGCGCGAGAAATCGATGCTGTTCCGATGCAGCCGTGGGGGAGTCCCCGTCTTGAGCCTGCCCCAGGTGAAACCAAATGACTTGATGGATTCGGCGAGCTCGCAGGAGGGCGGTTCGCCAGCCCGCCCGGCCGGCCGCTTCTCCGGTCCGACGTGTATCAACCCGTTGAGGAACGTTCCCGTCGTGACCACGATCGACCGGGAGCGAAAAGTGTCGCCTGTTTCGAGCGCCAGGCCGCAAACGCCATCGGCATCCGTGAGGATCCGGCCTGCCTTTCCGATGATCCATCCGATGTTCGGGTGACGTTGAAGCGCCGCACGCACCCAGTCGCCATAGCGATGCTTATCCGCCTGTGCGCGCGGCGACCACACCGCCGGACCGCGGCTTCGATTGAGCAGCTTGAATTGAATCCCTGTGGAATCGATCGCGATCCCCATCAAGCCGCCGAGCGCGTCGATTTCCCGAACGAGGTGACCCTTTGCCGTCCCGCCGATCGCCGGGTTGCACGGCATGTGCGCCACGGTACCTTCGGCGAGCGTGCAGATCCCGACGGTACGGCCGCACTGAGCGGCGGCCCACGCGGCTTCGACACCGGCATGTCCGGCGCCAATCACGATCACATCGAACTCGGCACTCATTGGTAACTTTGTTGCGCCAATTACTTTCCTATGCAGAATCTGGTGAAGATCGCGACGAGCACGTCGTCGGCCGTGCGAACGCCGGTGACCTCCTCGAGCCGTGCGCGAGCCTCGTTGACGTCGAGCAGCACGAATTCCTCCGGCGTTCCGTCCGCTGCCGCTGCTTCGGCGCGCGCCAACGCTTCCCGCGCCGCGCGTACGAGCCGCACGTGGCGGATGTTCGTCATTGCCGGAACATCACGGCGCGCGTCGCGGCTGCTCAACACACCGGTGATCGCCGCGCGCAGTTCATCGAGTCCCGCTTCCGTTCGTGCGGAGACCAGCACAGCGTCGACCGTGCCGAGCTCCGCCTCGCTCCAGGCCGGGGGCTGATCGATCTTGTTCACCGCAATGACGCGCGGCGTGCTCGCGGTTTCCGCGAGCAGACGCCGGTCGTCGGCGCCGAGCGGGAGCGATCGATCGAGCACGAGCATGACGACGGCGGCGACGTCACGCGCCGCGGCGGCACGCGCCATGCCTTCGAGCTCGATCGGATCGATCGCCGCGGCGTTCTCGCCTGCCGTGTCGACGAGCGTGATTGGAATGCCGTCGATCTCCACGGTTTCGGTCAGGAGATCTCGCGTCGTCCCCGGTCGATCAGCGACGATCGCGCGCCGTGCGCCGGCGAGGGCATTGAACAGGCTCGACTTGCCGGCATTCGGCCTGCCGGCGATCACGAGTTGCATGCCCTCGCGAATCATCCGGCCTCGCCCCGCGGCGTCAAGCAGCGTGTCGAGCTGAGCGATCACGCCGCGAATCTGGCCGGCTGCCGCCTCCGGGTCGATGAAGTGGTAGCCCTCTTCAGGGAAGTCGAGCGACGCTTCGAGCCTCGCGCAGAGATCGAACAAGGCGCCGTCCGCTTCGCGAATCTGCGTCGTGAGCGTTCCCTCGAGTTGATCGAACGCCGCGCGCGCCTGAAGCGGCGTCACCGCGTCTACGAGATCGCCGATCGCTTCCGCTTGTACCAGATCGAGCCGTCCCCGCAGGAATGCGCGAAACGTGAACTCGCCAGGCTCGGCAAGCCGGGCGCCCGTGTCGATTGCGGCTTCGACGATCGCCTTCAACAGCACCGGGCTGCCATGGGCGCTGATCTCGACGACGTCCTCGCCTGTGAAGGAATGCGGTGCGGGAAAGAACGTGAGAATGACCTGGTCGGCGGTTCCGTTCATCCGGATGCGGGCGAGCGTCGCATGCCGAGGCGTCAGTGGCCGCACACACCTGGCGAGCGTCGACGCGATCTCTTGCGATCGCGATCCGCTGATCCGGACGATGCCTATCCCGCCTCGTCCGGCCGGTGTGGCAATGGCGACGATGGTGTCGTCGGGGGAAAACATGGATCGTCGATGACGGCGTTCGGCGCTGGGTGCTCGGCGTTTGGGCCTTCGGCGCCGGGCCCGGGGAAGAACTACTTCCGTAGAGAAATAATCACGGTCTTCAGAAACGCGTCGCCGATGCTCTCGGACGAGAGCTGCGGATCCTCGGCCACCGCAATATGAACCAGCCGGCGCGCGTATGGGTTCAACGGCCCCATCTCCTGCGCAACGCCGGTGCTCTTGGCCTTCTCCATCATGTACTTCGCCATCTGGCGCAGCTCGGCATCCTTCGCCTTGCGGTATTCGAGACAATCGACGACGAACGTGCGGTCGTCCTTCAGCTGTCGGCGGAACGCGGTGTTGACGATGTGCTGCAGGGCGTCGAGCGCTTCCGCGCGGCGCCGGAGCAGCACCTCGCCGCCGTCGCCGGCGAGATCGACGCGCACGCTGTCGGGAAGGTCCTGGATGCTGATGTCGAGCGGCAGGCCCATGGCCCCGAGCGTCTTCTGAACGAAGTCACGAACCTGACCGTGAAGATCCATCACTTGCGCTCCTTGGCCTGCGACGATTTTCCCGAGCCCGCATTCTTCAACTGCCGTTCCGCGGGCGGCCGCACGTTGTGCTGCGGCGGCGGTCCGATCAGCTTGTTGGTCAGCGTCTGCTGACCGATCGTCCAGAGATTGCTCGCGGTCCAGTACAGAACGAGACCGCTCGGCGCCCACGCCAGCATGACGCTGAACACCACCGGCATCAGCATCATCATCCTCGCCTGCACCGGATCGGTCATCGCCGTCGGCGTCATCTTCTGCTGGATGAGCATCGTGATGCCCATCACCACCGGCCAGATGAACAGCGGATCGTTCGACGCCAGATCGTGAATCCATCCGACGAACGGCGCGCCCCTGATTTCGATGGCCACCGACAGCATCGCGTAGAACGCGAAGAGCACGGGGAACGTCAGCAGCATCGGCACGCAGCCGCTCGCCGGATTGACGCCGCGCTCGCGATAGAGATTCATCAGCTCGACGTTCATTTTCTGTCGAGCGGGATCCGCCATCTTGAGCTTTGCGTAGCGATCCTGGATCGCCTTCACTTCCGGCTGTATCTCCTGCATCCGCCGCATCGAGACAACGCTCTTGTGCCGCAGCGGGAACATCGCGACGTTGATGAGTATCGTCAGCGCGATGATCGACCAGCCGTAGTTCCCGAGATAGCCGTGCACCCACTTCAGCGCGTTCCGCAGCGGAACCACCAGCCAGCGGAACATGCCGAAGTCGATCGCGTAGGTCAGCTCCGGGCTGATGGCCCGCAGCTGGTCGAAATCCTTCGGACCGAAAAAGAACCGGCTGTCCTTCGCGGTGTCGGGAAGCTGAATGCTCCAGTCGATGAACTGAAGGCCCTTGGACGAGCCCTCGACAGCGACGTGGATCGGCCGATATTCGACGCGCGCGGACGCCGCATCGACAGCCGCCGCGAGGAAGTAGTGGTCGTCGACGCCGGCAAACTTGAACGTGCCTTGCTCCACGCGCCGATCGGTGAGATCGCCGATGCTGATGCGCGTCGCCGAGCCGTCGCGGTAGAAGACCGGCTGCGGCGCGGGGTTGTACGTCATGCCGCCGCCGATCACCCCGCTCCCGAGCCCGGGCCCATGGTCGATCGTGACCCTGACCGGCGCGCCGGCGCGCGTCACCGTCGCGGTAAACGCAACTTCGTACGGCCGGTCCGGCGCGAAGGAAAACTGCTTCGTCGCCACCAGTCCCGAGTCGTCGCGATATTCGAACGTCAGCGTGCTCGGCCCGGCGCCGACGTCGAGCGATGTCGCGCTCGACTTGAACAATGCGTCCCGAAGCACGGCGCTGACGGCAGGATCGTCAGTGCTGAGCGAGAACGGCCGGACCGCGTTCGCCACCGCGGTGGGAACGAGCTCCAGCGGCTGTCCCGCGCTGTCCCGGTAATTTTTGAGGCGCCAGCTCTTGAGCGTGCCGCCGCGCGTGCTGAAGAGTGCCGTGACCGTCGGCGTTTCGACAGCGACGTCCTGTTCGTTTTCGGCTGCGACGGTCGCCCGAGGACGTTCCACCGGCGTCGCGACGCTCGCCTGCCGATCGGACCCGGCCGGCGTCGCAGTTGGGGAGGCCGCAGGGGCGGCCTGACCCGCGGCAGCTGCGGGCTTCGAAGGATTCTGGAAGGCCGGCGGCTTCGTCGGCGGAAAGACGATCTGATACACCGCGAGAACGGTGAACGACAAGACGACGGCAAGCAGGACGCGCTTTTCCATGCGCTAGCCCCGCCGCCCTGGTCCGGGCACGGGATCGTACCCGCTGTCGCCGAACGGATGGCAGCGGCCGAGCCGACGGGCGGCCAGCCAGGAGCCCTTCACGAGGCCGTGTTGAATGATGGCATCCCGCGCATAATCCGAGCAGGAGGGAAGAAACCGGCACGATCCGGCAAACAGCGGCGACAGCATCAGTTTGTATCCACGGAGCACGAAAAGGACTGCCCGCTGCCCCGCCGACAGGGCGGGAGCCGCCGACGAAAGCGTTTCAGGCGCGGGCACTGCGCTGCAGCCGCGACGCGCATCGTGTGAAGGCGTTGCGAAAATCGGCTTCGAGAGTGGTGTAAGCGGCATCGAACAGTTCCCGGCGCGGGATGACGACGACGTCGAGCCCGGGCCGAGGGTCGTTATTCTGACGGAAAATCTCTCGAATCAGTCGTTTAGCGCGATTTCTCTGAACCGAATTCCCGAGCTTCCGCGATGCCACGATGCCGAGCCGCGCCGAACCGGCAGGGCGGGGCGCGACGACGAGCGTCAGAAAACGCCCGTGCACCCTGAATCCCGTGTCGAAAACCCGCTGAAACTCCACCCGGCGACGCAGCCGCCGGTCGGAGCCGAAGCGATGGGAGCCGGGCGGCGCTGGCTGTTCGTGTTCACGCATGGCTGTCTATGACAGCGCGGCCGCGGCGGACTTGTTTACGACGAAGAAACGGTCAAACGCTTCCGGCCCTTGGCGCGGCGGCGTTTCAGGACGAGTCGCCCGTTCTTGGTGCTCATTCGAACGAGAAACCCGTGGGTGCGCCGGCGGCGGCGACGATTCGGCTGGAACTGTACGCTTCATGATTTCGGATCCCCTGCAACGACCGCAAAGTACACGGAGAAACTTAAATAGTAGCGAAGCCTCGACAGGGGTGTCAATCCGACTTCAGCGGGGTTCCGCGTCGATCCGCGTCCAAATACGGCCGCGTTTGTCAGCATTCAGAACCGTATGCTACAGTCGCCTCCCCTGCCGGATGCCTTCGTCGCAGGGCACCGCGAGAAGGAGCGCGACCCGCGTGTCATTGGGTCTCCCCCCAAGTTTTCCACAACTGTGGAAAAAAATGTGGAAAAGCCAAGGTTTTCGCCCTGGTTCGGCCGGGCGACCGCGGTGGTATAGGGGTTTTCACGGGGCGAAGGCTCAAAACAGGCCTGTTTCGTGGCCTCGGGACGTCATCGCCGGGTAAACGTGCGGTAAACACGGGCCTCGCCGAGGCGAAAGTCGCGCGCGGCCCCGGTTCCAGGGGACTTTCGGAGCACCATGACCGCCAGCAACATCTGGGACCAGGTCCTCGCCCGCATCGAGACGAAGGTCAACAGGCACATCTTCTACACCTGGTTCAAGCCCACCAGCTTCGTCGCTGACGACGGTGACAAGGTGCGGGTCCGTGTTCCCAATCCGCTGTTCAGGGACTGGCTGACCAAGCATTACGCGGTGGTCCTGGACGAAGCGTTTGCCGATGTGCAGCGGCGCGGCTGTCTCGCGGCTTTTGTGACCGACGAGATCGGCGGACCGGACGCCACGGGAGCCCGGGCGGACCACGTCGTCGATACGCCGGACGTCGCCAAGCTCGAATCCGAAGCCGCCGATCAGCCCGGGGGCCTCGCGCCCCGCTACTCGTTTGACACCTTCATCGTCGGTCCGTCGAACCAGTTCGCGCACGCGGCGTGTCGCGCCGTCGCGGAGGCGCCGTCGCGCTCGTACAACCCGCTGTTCATTTACGGCGGTGTCGGTCTGGGCAAGACGCACTTGATGCACGCGATTGGCCACTACGTGCTCAATCACCTGCAATCGCTGAAGCTGACCTACATCTCGTCCGAGCGCTTCATGAACGAGATGATCAACGCGGTGCGATACGACCGCATTCTCGATTTCCGCGAACGCTACCGCAGCGTCGACGTGCTGCTCGTCGACGACATTCAGTTCATCGCCGGCAAGGAAGGCACCCAGAACGAGTTCTTCCACACCTTCAACGCGCTGTACGACGCGCAGAAGCAGATCGTGATCAGCAGCGACTGCCCGCCGCACGAGATCCCGTCGCTCGAGGAACGGCTGCGGTCCCGGTTCGAATGGGGCCTCATCGCCGACATCCAGTCGCCGGATCTCGAGACCAAGGTGGCAATTCTCAAGAAAAAGGCCGAAACCGAGGGGATCCCGCTTCCCGATCCGGTGGCCATCTACATCGCGGGCAAGATCAAGTCGAACATCCGCGAGCTCGAAGGATCGTTGATCCGCCTGATCGCGTACGCGTCGTTGACGGGCCGTGAGATCTCACTGCAGCTCGCCCAGGACGTGCTGCGCAACGTGCTGCAGAACGACGAGCGCGCGGTCACCATCGAGGGGATTCAGAAGTTCGTCTCCGACTACTATCAGTTGAAGCTGATCGAGCTCAAATCGCGCAACAACTCGAAGTCCATCGCCATGCCGCGGCAGATCGCCATGTATCTGTGCAAGAACCTCACGAACGCGTCGCTTCCTGAAATCGGAAGGAGCTTCGGCGGCAAGCACCACTCCACCGTGATTCACTCCATCCGGAAGATCGAGGATCTGCGTCAGCGCGATGGGAATTTCAACAGCCTCATCAACAGCTTCATCGAGACTTTCAGGTAGTCGAAATGGGGGTGCGCCGACGTTTTCCACAGCCAGCCCTCGACGCCTCCTGTCGAGCTTTTGTGGATAAAAAAGGGCCTCGAGTTATGCACTGAACCTGGCCGAAAAACCCGCCGCAAACCGTCTATCTCGTCCACAGGCTAAATTACAGAAAATCAAGGACTAATTCGGCCTTTTAATCTTTTCAACAGCACCTCTTTCCTGTTATAATTCTTTGTTCCTTTAGATCTTCCATTTCGTCTTGGATCTCCCTCTCGAGGCATCACATGGAATTGGTTGTCCGCAAGACGGATCTGCTTCGTGAACTTCAACTGTTTCAGGGCATCGTCGAACGCAAGAACACGATCCCCATCCTCGCGAACGTGTTGATCGAAGCGAATGGAAATGAGGTCAAGTTTCTCGCGACAGATCTCGAGGTCGGACTGCGCAGCCGGTGCACCGCGTCGGTAGCCAAGGGCGGCTCGCTGACGCTGCCGGCGAAAAAACTGTACGAAATCATCAAGGCGCTGCCGGAGACGGACGTTCGCATCGAAGAGGACAAGAACGGCGTCAAGGTGGCGGCCGACAGGTTCGACTCGCGGATGCAGACGCTTCCCAGGGAGGATTTCCCGACGCTGCCTGAGTCCAGCGGCACGTTCAGCGCCGCCCTTCAGCGCGACGTGTTGAAGCAGATGGTCGGCAAGACGCAGTTTGCGATCACGGGCGAAGACACGCGCTACTTCCTCAACGGTGCGCTGTTCATCCTTCGAGGCGATTCGATGAGCCTGGTCTCGACCGATGGCCACCGCCTGGCGCTGGTCACCGTACCGCGCGACAAGAGCAAGGCCAAAGGAAAGATCGACGACGAGGTGCGCGTGATTCTGCCGCGCAAGACGCTGCTCGAGCTCGGCCGGCTGCTTGCCGAGTCCGATGGCGACATCCAGTACGAACGCGGCGAGAATCACCTGTTCTTCGACATCGGCGGCCGGCTGCTGATTTCCCGGATGATCGACGGGCAGTTCCCGGCGTTCGAACGCGTCATCCCGAAGAGCAACGACAAGCGCGTGGAGTTCGATCGCGATCGCCTGACCAGTGCCGTCAAGCGTGTGGCGCTGCTCTCGAACGAACGATCGCGGGCGGTAAAGTTTCAGATCGACAACGGCAAAGTGGAGATTGCGTCGAGCAGCCCGGAGTTTGGCGAGGCCAAGGAAGCATTGATCGTCGACTATTCCGGCACGCCGGTCACGATCTGCTTCAACGCGCAGTACGTTCTCGATTTCCTCAGCGTGGTGGAAACCGACTCGGTCGCCCTCGAATTCAAGGACGAGATGAGTCAGGCCGTCATGAAGCCGATCGGCGCCGACGGGTACGACTATACCTACGTCATCATGCCGATGAGGATTTGAGAGCTTTCACGAACCGGCAATCGCTCACGGTACCTGGCGAATCCGCCGGGATCATCCGTCACGGCGACTGCCTGATGCCCGATTCGAACTAATTCATTCATGTCTCAATTCGAACCTCAGAACGACGAGCCGCAGCCGGCTGCTGGCGCGGACGCTGCGCTCGATCGCGATGCGGCGGCTGCTGTGAACGGAAACGGCAGCAGCGACGACTACGGTGCGGACAAGATCAAGGTCCTCGAAGGGCTCGAGGCCGTACGGAAGCGTCCGGCCATGTACATCGGATCGACCGGCGCCCCGGGCCTGCACCATCTCGTCTACGAAGTTGTCGACAACTCGATAGACGAAGCACTCGCGGGCTTCTGCGACCAGGTCAACGTCACGCTCCACATCGACAACACCGTCACGGTCGTCGACAACGGCCGCGGGATTCCAGTCGATCGCCACACCAGCGGCAGGTCGGCGGCCGAGGTCGTGCTGACGGTGCTCCACGCCGGCGGCAAGTTCGACAACGACAGCTACAAGGTCTCGGGAGGCCTGCACGGCGTCGGCATCTCCGTCGTCAATGCGCTGTCCGAAACCCTCGAACTCGAAATCTGGCGCAACGGCAACGTCTATCGGCAGACCTACGAGCGAGGCACGCCGATCGCCGAGCTCGAGATTTCCGGCACGACCCGGAAGCGCGGCACCAAGGTGACCTTCAAGCCGGACGCGCAGATCTTCGAGACCATCGAGTTCAGCTTCGACGTTCTCGCCCAGCGGCTCCGCGAGCTGGCGTTCCTGAACGGCGGCGTGACGATCACGATCGACGACGAGCGCGACGGGAAGAGCCACAAGTTCCTGTACGAAGGCGGCATCAACTCGTTCGTGCAGTACCTGAACCAGAGCAAGGCGGCCGTCAACGACAAGCCGATCTACATGCACGGCGACAAGGACGGCACCGACGTCGAGATCGCGCTGCAGTGGAACGACGGCTACACCGAGACGGTGTATTCGTTCGCCAACAACATCAACACGCACGAAGGCGGTACCCACCTCTCGGGATTCCGCTCGGCGTTGACGCGCACGATCAACTACTACGTCGGCAAGAACAACCTGGCGAAGGACCTCAAGGACGCCAACATCGGCGGCGACGACATCCGCGAAGGGTTGACGGCGGTGGTCAGCGTCAAGATCCCACGGCCGCAGTTCGAGGGGCAGACGAAGACGAAGCTCGGCAACACCGAGGTCAAGGGCATCGTCGAAGCCATCGTCAACGACAAGCTGGGCGCGTTCCTGGAAGAGAATCCCAACGTCTCCCGGCGGATTATCAGCAAGGCCATCGACGCGGCGCGCGCGCGTGAAGCGGCTCGTAAGGCACGCGACCTGGTCCGCCGCAAGGGCGCGCTCGACAGCAGCAGCCTGCCCGGCAAGCTGGCGGACTGCCAGGAGCGTGATCCCGCGCTGAGCGAGCTGTACATCGTCGAAGGCGAGTCGGCAGGCGGTTCCGCGAAGCAGGGACGCGACCGGCGGTTCCAGGCAATCCTGCCCATCAAAGGCAAGATCCTGAACGTCGAGAAGGCGCGCTTCGACAAGATGCTCAGCAGCGACGAGATCAAAATCATGATCGCGGCGCTCGGTTGCGGCATCGGCACCGAGGACTTCGACCTCGGCAAGCTGCGCTATCACCGCATCATCATCATGACCGACGCGGACGTCGACGGCTCGCACATCCGGACGCTGCTGCTGACGTTCTTCTACCGCCAGATGCGCGCCCTCGTGGACTCGGGCTACGTCTACATCGCGCAGCCGCCGCTGTTCCGAGCCAAGCGCGGCCGCAGCGAGTTCTTCATTCGCGACGAGCGCGAAATGGAGAAGTGGCTGATCAAGCGCGCGGCCGAGTCGCGGGTGCTGGTGCTGGGCGACGGCTCGCAGGTTTCCGGCCAGGACCTCGAGGCGCGTCTCGAAAAGCTGATGGCGTTCCGGAAGTATCTCCAGATCGTGGAACGGCGCGCCTCACGCGAGCGTGGTGCTGGCGCTGCTGGATCGCAATGCCAGGGACAAGGGATTCTTCACCGATCGCGACAAGGTCCAGGAGCTGGCGAATGCCCTGACCAACGGCGCGTCGAGCGCAAGCGTTCAGCCCGACGAGGAGCACCAGGCGTTCAGCGTCCTCGTGGAGGACCGCCAGGGTGGCTATCCGCGCCACCACCGCGTCGACCTCGATTTCGTGTCGACCAGCGAGTTCAGGACGCTGGCGGCGAGCTACCAGGACGTCAAGGACATTCGCGGCGAGATGCTCGTGCGCACGGTGACCCAGGCGGCGGGCGGCAACGGCGACGAAGTCGGTGCCACGGCAAACGACACCGCGATCGGTGGCGCGCCGCTCGACGACGCGACGAAGCTCGCGGCCGAGTCGAAGACGCCGGACGCCAGCTCGATGCCGAAGGGCGTGTCCCGCGGGAAAGATGCCGACGTGCGCATCTCGTCGATCGACGAGCTCGTCGAGTTCTTCATCAGCGCCGGGAAGAAAGGCTTCGACATCAATCGCTACAAGGGCCTGGGAGAGATGAATCCCGACACGCTCTGGGAAACCACCATGGATCCCGCCAAGCGCACGCTGCTGCAGGTCAAGGCGGACGATCATCCGCTCGCGGACCTGATGTTCACCACGCTGATGGGCGATCAGGTCGAGCCGCGGCGCAAGTTCATCGAAGACAACGCGCTCGATGTGAAGAACCTTGATATCTGACGCTAGCAAAGCAATCCTAGTTGTTTCACTGGCCACCAGCTCTTTAACGTCGGGACGCTTTCCAGCGTCCGTTCTCTGAAGAGGCTCGTTGCGCTGACTAGCAATTAACAATTCGAGATTGTCCCAGTCACCGTCATGTCTGAAATCGCCGCCAATAAAATCCCCGTCAACATCGAAGACGAGATGAAGCGCTCGTACATGGATTACGCGATGAGCGTAATCATCGGGCGCGCGCTGCCTGACGTCCGCGATGGGCTCAAGCCGGCGCACCGCCGCGTGCTGTTCGGCATGCGCTCGATGGGTCTCGCCTCGAACCGCGCATACCGAAAGTGCGCGAAGATCGTCGGCGAGGTGATGGGCAACTATCACCCGCACGGCGACGCGTCGATTTACGACACGCTCGTCCGGATGGCGCAGGACTTCAACATGCGCTATCCGCTGGTCGACGGCCAGGGCAACTTCGGTTCGATCGACGGCGATCCGCCGGCGGCCATGCGATACACGGAAGCGCGTCCCGAGCCGGCCGCGGAAGCGATGATGGCGGATCTCGACAAGGAGACCGTCGACTACGTTCCCAACTACGACGAGACGACCGAAGAGCCGACGGTACTGCCGACGACCTTCCCGAACCTGCTGGTGAACGGATCCGCCGGCATCGCGGTCGGCATGGCCACGAACATTCCGCCGCACAACATGCGGGAAGTCATCGACGGGGTGATCGCGACAATCGAGGGCCGCGGCGATTCGAAAGAGGCGAAGTTCCGGGCGCTCCTGAAGGCGATTCCGGGGCCGGACTTTCCGTCGGGCGGCTTCATCGTCGGGTACCAGGGCATCTTCAGCGCCTACAAGACCGGCCGCGGCGCTCTCACGCTTCGCGCCCGCGCGGCGGTCGAGGACAACAAGAAGGGCGACAAGCAGTCGATTGTCGTCACCGAGATCCCGTATCAGGTCAACAAGGCGCGGCTGCTCGAAAAGATCGCCGAGCTCGTTCGTGAAAAGACCATCGAAGGCGTCTCGGATCTGCGTGACGAATCCGATCGCGACGGCATGCGCATCGTCATCGAGCTGCGCCGCGGCGAGGTGCCGGAAGTCGTTCTGAACAACCTCTACAAGCACACGCAGCTGCAGACGACCTTCGGCATCATCATGCTGGCGATCGTCGGCGGCCGGCCGCGCGTGCTGCCGCTGCTGGAGATCATCGAGAACTTCATCGAGTTCCGCCGCGAGGTCGTCAGGCGCCGGACCGAGTTCGAGCTGCGCAAAGCCGAGGCGCGGGCGCACATCCTCGAGGGCCTGAAGATCGCGCTGGATCACCTCGACGAGATCATCAAGCTGATTCGCGGCTCGAAAAATCCGCCCGAGGCGCGCGAAGGCCTGATGACGCAGTTCAGGCTGTCGCAGGTGCAGGCGCAGGCGATCCTCGACATGCAGCTGCAGCGGCTGACCGGCCTCGAGCGCCAGAAGATCGTCGACGAGCTGGCCGAGCTGCTGAAGACGATCGAGCGGCTGCGCGCCATCCTGTCGAGCGACGAGCTCCTGATGCAGGTCGTCGTTAGCGAGCTGAAAGCCGTTCGCGAGCGTTTCGCCGACGAACGCCGCTCGGAGATCATCGGAGGAGTCGGGCGAGCTCCGGATCGAGGACCTGATCGCCGACGAAGACATGGCGATCACGGTGACGAACACCGGCTACATCAAGCGCACGCCGATCTCCACGTATCGAATGCAGCGACGCGGCGGCAAGGGGCGCATCGGCATGCGCACCCGCGAAGAGGACTTCGTCAGCCATCTGTTCGTCGCCTCGACGCATGCCTACATCATGATCTTCTCGGACCGCGGCCGTGCCTACTGGCTGAAGGTGCACGAGATCCCCGACGTCGGGCCCGGCGGCAAGGGCAAGGCGATCGCGAACCTGGTGTCGATGGAGGAGGGGGAGAAGATCGCCGCGCTGCTGGCCGTGCGCGAGTGGCCAGAAGCCGAAGGGCAGCAGTTCGTCGTCATGGGGACGCGGAAGGGCGTCATCAAGAAGACCGATCTCTCGTCCTTCAGCAACCCGCGCGCCGGCGGCATCATTGCCATGGGGGTCGAACAAGGGGACTCGGTGATTGCCGTCGAGCAGTCCCGCGGCAGCGATCAGATCTTCCTCGGCACCCGCGACGGCATGGCGATCCGCTTCGAAGAAACCGACGTCCGCCCGATGGGCCGGACGGCGTATGGCGTCCGCGGCATCAGCCTTCGCGACGATGACGAGGTGGTGGCGATGGACGTGGTCCAGGAGGGCGGCACGATGCTGACCGTCACCCAGAACGGCTACGGCAAGCGCACCGGTCTCGACGAGTACCGCATCCAGTCGCGCGGCGGCATCGGCATCATCAACATCCAGACGAGCGATCGCAACGGCAAGGTCGTCGGCATCGCGTTCGTCCACGACGACGACGAGCTGATGCTGATCAGCCAGCAGGGCAAGATCCTGCGGATGGTCTCGCATGGTGTGCGCGCGATCGGTCGGGCGACCCAGGGCGTCCGGTTGATAGGCGTGGACGAAGGCGATCAGGTCGTGTCGCTCGCGAAGCTGGCCGAGCGCGAGGAAGAGGAGAATGGCAGCGAGGTGCCGCCGCCACCGGAATCGCCCGAGGGCCCGCCCGAGAACGGCGGCGTCTAGGCGGGCACGAGCTTCGCGTATTTCGCGAGCAGCTTCTTGACGCCGACGCTGATGAACCGGACGGTGATCTTCAGATCGTCGTTCTGCTCTTCGACTGATATCACCGTGCCGACGCCGAATTGCGCGTGCCTGACGCGCATCCCCAGCCGCACCTCGGTGGCGGACTGATCCTCGTTCTCGTAGGAGTACGCTTCCGTCGCTTCACGGAAGCGGCCGACGCGTCCTTTCCGGCCGTAGGGGTTCGTCCTGAACTCGTAATGGCTGTGCGTGAAGCCGCCCTGCGATGACGACGAATACGCAGGCGCGATGCGTTCCAGCAGCTCCGCCGGGATCTCGTCCAGAAAGCGCGAGGGCTCAGTGGACTGATATTCGCCGAAGACGCGCCGCCTTGCGGCGCTCGTCAGCACGAGCTGCGATTGTGCCCGCGTCATGCCCACGTAGCACAGCCGGCGCTCCTCTTCGAGCTCCTCTTCGTCCTCGCTGGACCGCGAGTGCGGGAAGAGACCTTCCTCCAGCCCGGCGATCACCACCAGCGGAAACTCGAGCCCCTTTGCCGCGTGCATCGTCATCAGCCAGACGCGGGCGTTCCGGCTGCCCGACTCCTCGTCTGCCTCCGACAGCAGCGACAGCCGATCGACGAATCCCCCCAGGGAGGCCTCGGCCTCGCGTGTTTCGTACTCCTGCGCCGCCGAGACGAGCTCCATCAGGTTCTCGATGCGCTCGTTGGCTTCCTCGGTGTTTTCTTCACGAAGATCTTTCAGGTAGCCGGCCTGATCCAGCATCTTGCCGATCGTGATCGAGACCGTGTCCTTCCTGGCGACGTCCGCGAGCGCCGTCATCAGGTCCCTGAACGAGCGAAGCGCGGAGACAGCCCGGGCGGTCAGCTTGCTCTCATCAACCGCATAAACGAGCTTCGCCCATAGCGATCGCGCGGACGACACTTCCTGCAGGCCTGCGGCCAGAAGCGGCGGCGCGTCCGCCAGGACGGCAGCCGGATCGATCCCCGCAAGCGAATCCATCACGCCTTTGCCGATTCCCCGCGTCGGCACGTTGATCACGCGCCTGAGGCTGACGTCGTCGTGCGGATTGATGATCAGCTTCAGGTAGGCGAGCGCGTCCTTGATCTCCTTGCGCTCGTAGAAGCGAACGCCGCCGATCACTTTGTAGGGGATGGCCTCGCGCATCAGCGAGTCTTCAATCGCGCGCGACTGGGAGTTCGTGCGATACAGCACCGCAAGCGTCGAGTCGATGTCCTCGGACCTCGCCTGCTTCAGCGTGCGGACGATGAAGTCCGCCTCCTCGAGCTCGTCGCCGCCACGGTAATAGACGATCCGCGAGCCGCCCTTTCGATCCGTCCAGAGGCGCTTGTCCTTCCGGTTCCGGTTCTGGCTGATGACCGCCGTCGCCGCGTCGAGAATCGTCTGCGTCGATCGATAGTTCTGCTCCAGCCGGACGACGCACGCCTCGGGGAAGTCGTGCTCGAAGTCGAGGATGTTCTTGAGGTCGGCGCCGCGCCACTTGTAGATGGACTGATCCGGATCGCCGACGACCGCGAGGTTCCGGTAGATCTCCGCGAGCCGCCGGATCAGGAGGTACTGCGGACGGTTCGTGTCCTGGTACTCGTCCACCATGACGTAGCGGAACTTGCGCGCGTAGAACTGACGCGTCTGCTCGGAGGTTTCGAACAGCTCGACCGTCTTGAGGAGCAGGTCGTCGAAATCGAGCGCGTTCGAGTCGCCGAGCGCGGTCAGATATCGTTCGTAGACTTTCGCGATCTGCTCGTCGCGGATGTTGAAGCTGCCGCGCAGCGTGTCGGGCCCTTCCATGCGGTTCTTCGCCTGACTGATCCGCGCCAGCGCGATTCGCGGCGGCACGAACTTGTCGTCGATGTTCAGGTCGCGGAGCGCCTGCTTGACGACGGCGACCTGGTCTGACGAGTCGTAGATGACGAAGTCTCTCGAGAGGCCGATCTTCGGCGCTTCGCGCCGCAGCAGCCGCGCGCAGAGCGAATGAAAGGTCGAGAGCCACAGCCCGTCGGCCTCGCTGCCAATCAGCGCCTCGACCCGCTCGCGCATCTCGCCGGCGGCCTTGTTGGTGAACGTCACGGCCAGCACTTCGCCGGCTTCAGCGTGGCCGTCGCCGACGAGGTAGGCGATGCGGAACGTAATGACGCGCGTCTTGCCGGAGCCCGCCCCCGCCAGGATCAGCAGAGGTCCGTCGCGATGCAGAACGGCTTCGCGCTGTTCCTTGTTCAGTTTGTCGAGGAAATCCATTGGAGAGGAGGCTCCAGTATATCGTGACGGCGCTCGGCGTTCGGCGTTCGGCGCTGGGCACTCGGCGTGGGGCTCCGCGTCGGTGCTTAGAGCCCATCGGTCATCGTGGGGCTTGCCTCGAGACTTTGCTGAAGGCGCCGGAGCGCATTGCCACGATGACACCTCGCAGAATGTGTCAGCCGCCGATGCTACCGGGTACGCAGGAAACGCGCCCACCCCAGCGGCCGTCAACCAGTTACAGTGAACTGTTCGAGGAATAGGCAGTTGACGTGCCGAACGCCGAGCGCCGAACGCCCAACGCCGGTGTAGCACCATCCGAAGGTCCATGTCTCAGACGCTGTTACAGAAAGTCTGGAACGCGCACGCGGTCCGGCGGCTGCCGAACGGGCAGACGCAGTTGTTCGTCGGGCTGCATCTGATTCACGAGGTCACCAGTCCGCAGGCGTTCGACATGCTCCGCGCACGCGGGTGGCACGTGCGGTATCCCGAGCGGACGGTGGCGACGGTGGACCACATCGTGCCGACGCGCGATCAGCGGCGGCCGTTCATCGACGTGATGGCCGAGGACATGTTGTCGGCGCTCGAGCGGAACGTGCGCGGCGCGGGCATCGAGATGCTCGATCTGTCCAGCGGCTCGCAGGGCATCGTGCACGTGATCGGGCCGGAGCTGGGCCTGACGCAGCCGGGGATGACGATTGCCTGCGGCGACAGCCACACGTCGACGCACGGCGCGTTCGGCGCGGTTGCCTTCGGCATCGGCACCTCGCAGGTCCGCGACGTGCTCGCGTCGCAGTGCCTCGCGCTGGATCCGCTGAAAGTGCGCCGCATCGACGTCCGAGGACGGCTCGGCGAGGGCGTCTACGCGAAGGACGTCATTCTCGAAATCATCCGGCGCCTCGGCGTCAACGGCGGCGTCGGCTACGCGTACGAGTACGCAGGCGACGCGATCGAGCGGATGTCGATGGACGAGCGGATGACGATTTGCAACATGTCGATCGAAGGTGGCGCGCGGGTGGGCTACATCAACCCAGACGACACCACCTTCGACTACCTGCGCGGACGGCGGCGTGCCCCGCAGGGCGAGGCGTTCGATCGCGCGGTCGCGTGGTGGCGATCGATGCGATCGGATGCCGATGCGACCTACGACGACCGCGTGGCGATCGACGCGGCCGCGATTCGCCCGACGGTCACGTGGGGGATCAATCCGGGCCAGTCGGTTTATGTCGACGAGCGCCTGCCGAAATCCGGCGACGTCGAGCCCACCGATCGTCCGGCACTGGACGAAGCGCTCGCGTTCATGGGCTGGACGGGTGGCGCCCCGATCAAGGGAACGAAAATCGACGTCGCGTTTCTCGGGTCGTGCACGAACGGGCGACTCTCCGATCTGCGCGAGGCCGCACGCGTCGTCCGCGGCCGCCACGTCGCGCCACACGTTCGGGCGATGGTCGTCCCCGGATCGCAGAGCGTGCGCATGGCGGCCGAACGCGAAGGGCTCGATCGCGTGTTTACCGAGGCCGGGTTCGACTGGCGCGGCGCCGGATGCTCGATGTGCCTGGCCATGAACCAGGACCGTCTCGAAGGACGCGAGGTCTGCGCCTCGTCCTCGAACCGCAACTTCAAGGGCCGGCAGGGCAGCCCGACAGGGCGGACGCTGCTGATGAGCCCGGCGATGGTCGCCGCGGCGGCCGTGGCGGGCGAGGTCGTCGACGTGCGGGAGCTCGCCAGTGGCCGTTGAGCAGATCGTCACGATCTCGGGTCGCGCCGTTCCTCTCAGAGGGAACAACATCGACACCGACCGGATCATCCCCGCACGCTATCTGCGGTCGGTCTCGTTCGAAGGCCTCGAGGAACACCTGTTCGCCGACGATCGGGCCCAGGTCGACGAAACCGCGCCGGGCAGTCACCCGCTCTCGAATCCGCGCTTCAACGGCGCATCGATTCTCGTGGTGAATGCCAATTTCGGCTGCGGCTCGTCGCGCGAGCACGCACCGCAGGCGATTCGCCGCCGCGGCTTCCGGGCGGTGATCGGTGAATCGTTCTCGGAAATCTTCTTCGGCAATTCCGTCTTGCTCGGGATGCCGTGCGTGTCGGCGGCCGCCGGGGAGGTTCAGCGCATCATGACGGCGGTCGAGCAGGATCCGGCTGTGACGCTCGAGGTGAATCTGCGCGACCTCACCGTGGCATTCGGCGCGGCGCGAGCCGCCATCACGATGCCGCGCGCCGCGCGTGACGCGTTTCTCGACGGCAGCTGGGATGCCACCGGTCTGCTGCTGCAGCAGTTCGAGGACGTGGAGGCGGTCGCGAAACGCCTGCCGTACGCGAACGGATGGCCTACCCGCCTTTGACCGTTTCGAGAAACGCTTCGACCGCCCGCGACAGCTCGCCGCGGCGAAACACCAGTCGGACCTGACGCCGCGTGCTGAGGCCGGGCACTCTTACCGCCACGAGCTGCCCCCGCGCGATTTCCGTCAGCGCGCACCGCCGCGGCAGCACCGCGACGCCAACCCCCATCTCGACCGCCCGCTTGATGCCGTCGAGACTCGGCAGCGCGATCTGGATGTTGATCGGCGCATGCCGCCGCTCGTAGGCGCGCAGCACGCGCTCGCGGGCCGGCGACGGATCGTTGTGCGCGATCACCGTCTGCAATCCGACCTCTTCGAGCGTGACGCGCCGCTTGTTCGCCAGCGGGTGACGAGGATGCGTCAGCATCACCAGCTCGTCGTTGCCCAGCGGCAGCGTCTGCAGGCCCTTCTCCAGCGGCAGGAACGTCAACACGCCGCAGTCGATCGTTCGATTGAGGATCTCGCCGGCAATCTGTCGCGACGGCATCCGGCGAACCTCCACGAGCACTTTCGGGTGCAGTTCCGTGAACCGCTGGAGAAACGGCAGCAACGTGTGCACCGCGGCCTCGTTGGCGCCAAGGACGACGCGCCCGCGGCGCACGTGCTGGAGCTCGCGCACCGCGACCTCGGCGTCCGACGCCAGCCGCAACAGCCGAGTCGCGTAATCCTGCAACAGCAGGCCGGCCTCGGTCAGCGTGCCGTTCCGCGACGACCGGTCGAACAGCCGATCGCCAATCGAATCCTCGAGCCGCCGCACCGCCTGGCTGATCGCCGGCTGCGTGCGGTGCAGTTTCTTGGCGGCCGCCGAGAAGCTCCGCTCGGCGGCAACCATCACGAAGGTCCGCAAATCGTCGAGTTGCACGGAATTATCATAAGCTGCATTTATCAAAAGAACAGAACTATAAATTGGACCAGCACGGACTCCCCATTGTAGAAAGTACATGGGGAGAATTCATGTCCACACGACTGACGGTTTTCGACACGACGCTGCGGGACGGCGAACAGGCTCCCGGATTCTCGCTGCGGATCGACGAGAAGCTGAAGATGGCCCGGCAGTTAGCCAGCCTGGGCGTAGACGTCATCGAGGCCGGCTTTCCCATCGCCTCCGAGGCCGACGCCGAGGCCGTCCGGATGGTCGCCACCCACGTGAACGGTCCGGTGATCGCCGCGCTGGCGCGCTGCAGCAAAGCGGATATCGATCGCGCCGGCTGGGCGCTCGCGCGGGCGCCCAAGCGCCGCATCCACGTCTTCATCGCCACCTCCGATTTGCACCTCGAACGGAAGCTGCGCATCACCCGCGAGGCGTGCCTGAGCGCGGCGGTCTCCGCGATCCATCACGCGCGGCGGTATACCGACGACGTGCAGTTCTCGGCGGAGGATGCGACGCGCACCGACATGGATTTCCTGTGCAAGGTCGTCGAGGAAGTAATCTCGGCGGGATGCACGACGGTCAACCTGCCGGACACGGTCGGCTACTCGACTCCTGACGAGATCGGCCGCTTCTTCAGGTCGATCATGACGCGCGTGTCGAACGCCGGCCATGCGACGTTCAGCACGCACTGCCACGACGACCTGGGCCTCGCGGTCGCCAACAGCCTCGCCGCGATCTCGGCAGGCGCGCGGCAGGTGGAGTGCACGATCAACGGCGTCGGCGAGCGTGCCGGCAACGCGTCGCTCGAAGAGGTCATCATGGCGACCCGCGTTCGCGCCGATCGCCTGCCGTACACGACGAACATCAACACGCGCGCCATCTACCCGTCCAGCCAGCTGTTCAGCAAGCTGACCGGCGAGGGCGTGCAGTCCAACAAGGCCATCGTCGGCCGCAATGCGTTCGCGCACGAAGCGGGCATTCATCAGGACGGCATGCTGAAGGATCGCCGGACCTACGAGATCATGCGGCCCGAGGAGGTCGGGGTCCCGCAGGCGACGCTCGTCCTCGGCAAGCACTCCGGACGTCACGCCGTCCAGCGCCGCTGCGAGCTGCTGGGCGTCAAGATCGAAAACCGTCAGGAGCTGGACGACATCTACAAGGCGGTGATCGCGCATGCCGACCGCGAGAAGATCGTGACGGATGCCGATCTCGCGGCGCTCATCAGCCGTCTTCGCGGCGATGCGCCGCGCTCGACCGTCGTCGTGACCACGGTGCAGGATTTCGCAGGGACCCCCGCCGAGAGCGGTTACGGGCACGGCGTTTAAGCGTGCGACGTGCTACGTGCGTACGTGCTACGTGCAACTTGTCACGTGCGACGTGCTGACGTGCCACGTGCGCACGTGCGACGTGCTACCGTGCAATAGATGCACGCAACCATTCTTCTCCTGCCAGGTGATGGCGTTGGGCCCGAGGTCGTAGCCGCGGCGCGCGGCGTGCTCGACGCGGTTGCCGCAGCGTTTGGCCACGAGTTTTCCGTCAGCGAAGCGCCCATCGGCGGCGCGGCCCTGAAGCGCGGGCTTCGGGCGCTCCCCGAGCAGACACTCCAGGCAGCCAGAAACGCCGATGCGATCCTGCTCGGCGCGGTTGGCGATCCCGCCTTCGACACCGGGACAGGTGAAAGACCCGAAGCGGCGCTGCTGCAGATTCGGCGCGAGCTGAAGCTGTACGCGAACCTCCGGCCCGCCCGCGTGTGGCCGGGGCTCGAGGCCGCCGGCCCACTCAAACCGCAGGTGCTTGCCGGAACCGACATGCTGGTCGTCCGCGAGCTGACGGGCGGGCTCTATTACGGCGAACCGCGCGGCATCGACGGCGACTCCGCGTTCAACACGATGCGCTACTCGCGCCACGAAGTGGAGCGGATCGCACGTGTCGCGTTCGAGGCGGCCCGTGCGCGGCGCAGACACGTGACCTCCGTCGACAAGGCGAACGTGCTCGAAACCTCGCGCTTGTGGCGCGCGGTCGTTACCGAGATCGCCGCACAGTACCCTGACGTCGCGCTGGCCCATATGTACGTGGATGCGTGTGCGATGAAGATTGCGCTGGCGCCGGCGAGCTTCGACGTGATCCTGACGGAGAACCTCTTCGGCGACATTCTGTCGGACGAGGCCGGCGCAGTGGTGGGATCGCTCGGCCTTCTGCCCTCCGCAAGCCTGGGGGATGGCCCGGGACTGTTCGAGCCCGTTCATGGCTCGGCGCCCGATATCGCAGGAAAGGACGTCGCGAATCCGGTCGGCGCGATCGCGTCGGCCGCCATGCTCCTTCGCGACGGGCTGCGGCTTCATGACGAGGCGGCGGCCGTGGAAGAGGCCATCGCCGGCGTCCTGCAGAGCGGCCCAAAAACGCAGGACCTGGCCTCCTCCGGCGCGGCGAGCTGCTCGCAAGTGGGACAGGCGATCGCGCGAAGCATATCGTCCATCCGCGCGTCCGCCTGATCCGCGAAAATCCGCGTTCCGTATTCGACCAGTCCGCGAAAATCCGCGTTCCGTGTTCGACCAGGTCCGCGAAAATCCGCGTCTTTATTCGACCGTCACGCTCTTCGCCAGGTTCCTCGGCTGATCGACATCGCACCCTCGCCTGACCGCGATGTGGTACGCGAGCAGCTGAAGCGGCACGACCATCAGCACCGGCGTCAGCAGCGGATGCGAGTTCGGCACGGTAATCAGGAAATCCTGCACGGGATCGAGCAGATCCTGGATCCCGTTCTGTCCCTCAGTCGTCAGCGCAATCACTGAACCGCCGCGGGCCTTAGCCTCCTGCACGTTGCCGATCATCTTCTCGAAGACGTGGTCGTGCGGCGCGATGGTGACGATCGGCATCTGCTCGTCGATGAGCGCGATCGGCCCGTGCTTCATCTCGCCGGCCGGGTAGCCCTCGGCGTGGATGTAGGAGATCTCCTTCAGCTTCAGCGCGCCTTCGAGCGCGATCGGGTAGTGGATGCCGCGTCCCAGGTACAGGAAATCGCTGCGTTGATAGAACCGCCGCGCGATCTCCTCCGTCAGCGGCTCGGTCTTGAGCGTCTGCTCGAGCAGCAGCGGAAGCTGCGTCAGGGCTTCGAGATGCGGCCGCGCCGCATCGGGCGACAGCGTGCCGCGAATCTGTCCGAGGTAGATCGCCAGCAGTTGCAGCGCCACCAGCTGAGACGTGAACGCCTTGGTCGACGCGACGCCGATTTCGGGACCGGCATGCGTGTAGACCGTCCCTTCGGTCTCGCGCGTCGCCATGCTCCCCACCACGTTGCAGATCGCGATGCTCCGCGCCCCCTTCTTCTTCGCTTCGCGCAGCGCGGCGAGCGTATCGGCGGTCTCGCCCGACTGGGTGATGACGATCGCCAGCGTGTTCTTCGACACGATCGGATCGCGATAGCGGTATTCGGATCCGTAGTCCACCTCGACCGGAACCCTTGCCAGCGACTCGATCAGGAACTTGCCGACGAGCGCCGAGTGCCACGACGTGCCGCACGCCAGAATCGCAATCCGCTCGACCTCTCGGAGCGCCTGATCCGGGATCTCGATCTCCTGCAGGAAGACGCGCCCAGTTTCCACCGACGAGCGGCCGAGCACGGTCTCTTTCACGGCCCAGGGCTGCTCGAAGATCTCTTTGAGCATGAAGTGCTTGTATCCGGCCTTCTCCGCCATCACCGGATCCCACGACACCCGCGTGCTCTTCTTCGATACCGCCCGGCCGGAGTAGTCGGTGAACTCCACACCGCCAGGCGTGACGACCGCCATCTCCTCGTCGCCGAGGAACACGACATCTCGCGTGTGGCTCAGGACGGCGGGAATATCGGACGCGACGAAAAACTCGCCGTCGCCGAGCCCGACGACGATCGGCGGACCGTTGCGGACGGTGACGATCTTGTCCGGGTCGTCAGCCGAGATCAGCACCAGCGCGAACAGGCCGCGCAGGTAGAGGAGCGCCCGCCGCACCGCGTTTTCGAGCCCGTCGTCCTTCATCTCGCGCTCGACGAGATGCGCCACGATCTCGGTGTCGGTCTCGGTGATGAAGGTGTGGCCCTCCTTCTGCAGCTGCCGCTTCAGATCGAGGTAGTTCTCGATGATGCCGTTGTGCACGACGACGATGCGGCCGGTGCAGTCGCGGTGTGGATGCGCGTTCTCCTCGGTCGGACGTCCGTGCGTCGCCCACCGCGTGTGGCCGATCCCGTACTCCCCGTCGAGCGGATTGACGGCGATGACCTCTTCGAGCCGCGACAACTTTCCCGCGCTCCGGCGCAGCTCGATGTTGCCGTCGCGGACCACCGCGACGCCGGCGGAGTCGTAGCCGCGGTACTCGAGGCGGCGAAGCCCGTCGATCAGAATCGGAAGAACCTGGCGCGTGCCGATGTATCCGATGATTCCGCACATAAGGTGAGGTCCTGTCTGTTTACTTCTTCTTCCTCGTCCAGCCCTCTTTGTTGACCTGCTTGCCGCGCGCGATCGCCAGGGATTCGGGCGGCACGTCGTCGGTGATCGACGAGCCGGCGGCCACATAGGCGCCGCGGCCGATGCGCACCGGCGCGATCAGTTGAGAATCGCTGCCGATGAACGCGCCGTCCTCGATCACCGTCGGATGCTTGGCAACGCCGTCGTAGTTGCACGTAATCGTCCCCGCGCCGACATTGACTCTCTCGCCGATCGTCGCGTCGCCCAGATATGCGAGGTGATTCGCCTTCGCGCCGCGCCCCATCGTCGTTTTCTTCAGCTCGACGAAGTTGCCGATGTGAGCGTCCGGGCCGACGTCGGATGCCGGGCGAATGTGCGCGAACGGTCCGATGCGCGCGCCGTCGCGCACGCGCGACTCGGTGATCACGCAGTGGTTGTTGATGGCGACGCGAGACCCGATCTCCGAGTCGACGATCCGGACGCCGGAGTGGATGACGCACTCGCTGCCAATGCGCGTGCGTCCCTCGAGCTGCACGTTCGGATGGATCACCGTGTCGGCTCCAACCGCGACATCGGGACCAATCCAGGTGGTGGCGGGATCAACGATGGTCACCCCGGCCGCCATCAGTTCGTCGTTCCGTGCGTTCCTCACCACGGCTCCTACCTCCGCCAGCTCCTTGCGGCTGTTCACGCCGGCGATTTCGGTCGGATCGTCCACCTGGAACGTCTCGACCGTCAGACCCATGTCCCGGAAAATCCTCACGAGATCGGGCAGGTAGTACTCGCCCTGCGCGTTCTGCGATCCGATCTGCCGCAGCGCGCCGAAGAGCGGCGGCAGATCGAACGCGTAGATGCCGCTGTTGATCTCGGAGATCTCCCGCTCAGCCGGCGACGCGTCCTTGTGCTCGACAATCGCCGAAATCGACCCGTTCGTCCGGACAATGCGGCCGTACCCGGCCGGGTCTTCCATGACCGCGGTGACGACCGTTGCCGCTGCCCCGGTGCGCCGGTGGTGATCGACGAGCGTTCGAAGCGTCGCCGACCGCAGCAGCGGAACGTCACCCGACAGCAGAACCACCGTTCCTGACCGATCTTTCAGCAGCGGTTCCGTCTGGAGCAGGGCATGCCCTGTCCCCAGCTGCGGATCCTGAAGTGCAAAGAGCAGGCCCAGCCGTTTCGACAGCCGCTCCGTGATGGCGGCGGCCTCGTGACCGATCACGATGACCGTGGTGCTCGGAGCAATCGCATCCGCGGTACGAAGCACATGCTCGATAAGTGGCAACCCGCCAACCTCGTGGAGCACCTTTGGCAGGCGGGACTTCATCCGGGTGCCCTTGCCGGCGGCAAGGACGACGAGGTGCAGGTCGGGCATTGACTATCTAGTGTAACGGGCCTTGCCCGCAAAGCCTTCAGCGGCGCGGACGGGGACGTCTCCGGAGCGCGGAAATAGACGAGTCGAGCAGCTCTCGACATGCGCCGAACTCTCGGAGGACGCTCAAGTCAGGGTCTTGTTTGGCGATCGACCTATTGTCTGGGTTCAGCTCGATGGCCTGGCGCAGGAACTCCATTGCCTGGGCATGCTGACCCTGGTCGGTTAGGGTGACAGCCATAATATAGTGGCCGTGGTCGTTGTCCGGGTCGTCAGCGAGCGCCTGCCGAAGGTGCGTGAGGGCGCCGTCGGCATCTCCTGCGTTGAGCGAGACGGTCGCTGCGTAAATTCGCTCCTGCGGGGTTCGTGGGCCGGTGGGCCGGTTCGCCGTTTCGCGCTCGCACACCCGCAGATACAGCCGGGCGCGTTCCAGCAACTCACGCTCGTCAGGAAAGCGCTGGACGACGGACCGGAAATGCTCCGCCGCGCCGCCGAAATCGTGGCGTTGAAGGGCGCGGACCCCGCTCTCGTAGACCGCGATCGCCTCGTAATAGGCCGGTTTGTGCGCCGGCGGTGGGGGTGGCCCTGGCGCTGCGGAGGCCTTTCTCGTGGCGACAGGCTCCGCCGTAACAGCCTTGGCGAGCGGCTTACGTTTAGGGGAAGGAGCCTTCTTTTTGGCGGCCCGGACTGCGGCAGTCCGGTTGTTCTTGGCCATCGAGGCACTCTGTCGAGTAAATCAGCCGCGTCTCCCCGGCCGTCGGCGAACCGGGACGAGTCGCATGCGCAGGGCGGCCCAAGACACTAACAGAGCGCCTGGGATCGGTCAAGAGGACCAAAGTCCTAGCCCAGCCGATTCAGTCGAATAGGTCAACGCACCAATTTCTTGCCACGTTCCAGGCGCTGATAGACGTCTCGGGTGCTGAGGTTGTACTTCTTGGCCAGCTCTCTGACGCGATCACGCCGGTCGGCGCCGCCATTTTCAGTTATATGACCAAATTCGATGGCTAAAGACTCGTCGTCTGGCGCTTCCACGGCCACATCCGTCGGGTCAGGCAGCCGGACCACCAGCGTGAACTCGCCACGACCTTCGGCCAAGCGCGCAAGATGGGCCGATATAGGGCTTACAACCAATTCTTCGTGCGCCTTGGTCAGCTCGCGGCCGACGGCGACGTCCACGTCTCCGACGGCCTCACGAAGATCACTCAGCGTGTCACGAATTCGGTGGGGTGCTTCGTATAAGACAAGGACGCCTCGAAGACGCGCGGCCTGTTCGAACCACGCCCGGCGAGCGGCACCCTTCGCTGGCGGGAAGCCGGCGAAATGGACGAGATCGTCCTGAAACCCGGCTGCTGATAGCGCCGCCATTGCAGCGCTCGGTCCGGGCACCGGCTCGACGCGGATCCCGGCCGCATGCGCAGCGGCGACCAGTTCCGCTCCCGGATCGGATACGAGCGGCGTGCCCGCATCTGACACGAGCGCAATGGATTCGCCGGCCGCGAGCCGCGCGATCAGATGGGCTGCCTTGCTTCGTTCGTTGTGCTCGTGAAGGCTCGTCGTCGGCGTCGAGATCGAGTAGTGTTGAAGGAGTTTGCTTGTTCGCCTGGTGTCCTCGGCGGCTATCAATGACGCTTCCCGGAGGACCCGAAGGGCACGGAACGTAACATCCTCCAGGTTGCCGATTGGCGTAGCGACAACGTAGAGGGTGCCTGACATGACTCCCCGGGCGATTGTACCAAATGTATTCAGCCGAACCCTTGCCCCACTTCGTTGACGAGTACCTCGCCTACTTGTACGAGGTCCACCCAACGAATGCGACCTTCGACGGCGTTCATCTTCACGACGACCTCCTCGAGGATTACGGCCGCCAGGCCATCGACGCGCAGATCCGCACCCTTGGCGGTCTCGGCAGACGGCTGGCGGCCATCGACCCCGGCCGGCTGACCGACGTCGAGCGGCTCGAGAAACCGGCGCTCGAAGCGACCATCCGCGCGCGCCTCTTCGAGCTCGAACAGATTCGCACCTGGGAGCGCAGCCCGCAGTCCTACGCCGAAGTGCTGGCGACCAGCCTCGCCGGCCAGGCAATCTTCGAGTACGCCCCGCTGGCCGAACGGGCGCGGCGCGTCCTCTCCAAGCTGCGTCAGACGGCGCGGCTGATGCAGGCGGCACGCGAAAACATCAAGGATCCCCCGGGCATCTTTCTGAAGGTCGGTCTCGAGAGCCTTCGCGGCACGCTCAAATTCATCAACGAAGACCTGCCGCGGCCATTCGCGAACCTCGACGACCTGCACCTCCTCGGCGATCTCGCGGATGCGTCAACCGAGGCGGCGGCGTCGATCGCCTCGTGCATCGACTATTTCGAGCAGGAAGTGTCGCCCGCGTGCCAGAGGATCCTTCCGGCTCGGACGGGAGAAGTTCGCGCAGAAGTTCGCGCTCGAGGAAGGGATCGACACCGGGGTCGATCGTCTGCTCGACATCGCCATGCGCGAGCTGCGGGAGACGCAAGAGCAGTTCAGGCGCGCCGCCTCGCGCTTGAACGGCGGCGATCCGGTTGCCGCCTGGGCGAAGGCGAAGTCCGAGCATCCGCCCGCCGGCCAGCTCGTTGCGGTCGCCCAGCAGCAGGTCGCCGAGCTGGAACAGTTCATCACCCGCGAGGGCATCATCACGATCCCCGAAGGCGCGCCGGTCTCGGTCGCGCCGACGCCGCGGTTCTACCGCTGGACGTCGGCCAGCATGTGGACGCCCGGCCCATTCGAGGCGCGGCCGCTCCGGGCGATGTACTACATCACTGACGTGGATCCGTCCTGGCCGCCCGACCGGCAGGACGAACATCTTCGCGATTTCAACTACGGCGCGCTGTGGGCGATTTCGATTCACGAAGTGTTTCCCGGACACTTCCTGCACTACCAGCACCTGCGGCAGGTCGACTCGAAGCTTCGCAAATCGATCTTGTTCTCGTCGTCGGCGTTCGTCGAAGGCTGGGCGCACTACTGCGAGCAGATGATGATCGACGAGGGCTTCCGCCGCCAGGATCCGGCGATCAAGCTGGGCCAGCTCGCCGAAGCGCTGATTCGGCTCTGCCGCGCGGTGGTGGGCATCCGGCTGCATTGCGAAGACATGTCGGTGGAGCAGGCCGTCCGCTTCTTCCGCGAGGAGGCGTTTCTCGAGGAAGCGAGCGCGCGGCGCGAAGCAGAACGCGGCACGTTCGATCCGTCTTACATCCTCTATTCGACCGGCAAGCTGATGCTCCTGAAGCTCCGTGAGGATTACCAGACCCGGTTGGGTGCGAAGTATTCGCTCCGGACCTTTCACGACACGCTGCTCTCGAACGGCAGCGTGCCGCTCTGGCTGCATCGCAAGCTGATGCTCGGCGAAGAGACCGGCGCGCTGATCGAATAGACTCAGACGATGCCGCTATACGAGTACGAATGCGAAACGTGCGCTCAGCGGTTCGAGCGCATTCAGAAATTCTCCGATCCCCTGGTCGACAAGTGCCCGTCCTGCGGCGGTCCGGTCCGTAAGTTGCTCTCGTCGCCTGCGATCCAGTTCAAGGGCTCGGGCTGGTACATCACGGATTACCCGAAGAAGGGCAGTGGCAAGGACACCGGCGACTCGGGTGGGAAAAGTTCGAAGGACGGAGCAGAGAGCAGCAAGTCGGAGACGACCACCGGCAAGGAGACGTCCTCGACGGAAACGAAGCCCGCGACGCCGGCGAAATCCGACTAGGATCGCTCCGCCGGCTGGCCCAGATCGATCGTCCGCAGATAGTCCGTGAACCGTTCGGAGAGATCCGGACGCCGCAGCGCGAAATACACCACCGCTTTCAGGAATCCGAGCTTGTTGCCGGTATCGTGGCGCACGCCGTCGATGCGGCAGCCGTAGATCGGCCGCTCCTTCAGCAACTGTCGGAGGCCGTTGGTCAGCTGGATCTCTCCCGTTCGATCGGTCACGGTCGCTTCGAGCGCCGGAAAAATGTCTGGTGTGAGGATGTAGCGTCCGATGATCGCGAGGTCTGACGGCGCTTCGTCGCGGGGCGGCTTTTCGACCAGGTCGCGGATCCGGTAAACGCCCGGACTCATTTCCTCGCCGTCGATGATCCCGTAAGAGCTGACGTCGGCCTTCGGCACGCGTTCGATCGCCAGGACCGGTCCCTGTACCTGCCGGAAGACGTCGATCATCTGCTTGAGCGCCGGCGGCGACGCGTCGATCACATCGTCGCCGAGGATCACCGCGAACGGCTCGTCGCCGACGAGCGCGCGCGTCACGAGCACCGCGTGTCCCAGGCCGAGCGGCTCCCCCTGGCGGACGTACGAGAAGTTGATCAGGTTCGAGATCTTCCTGATCTCGGCGAGCAGCTCGGTTTTGCCCCGCGCCTCGAGAAACGTCTCGAGCTCCACCGACACGTCGAAGTGATCTTCGATCGCGTTCTTGCCGCGGCCGGTCACCAGGATGATGTTGTCGACGCCGGACGCGAGCGCCTCTTCGACGCCGTACTGGATGATCGGCTTGTCGACGAGCGGCAGCATTTCCTTGGGCTGCGCTTTGGTCGCGGGAAGAAATCGCGTGCCGAGGCCGGCGGCCGGAAACACGGCCTTCCTGATGACGGTCTTGCTGCGCGCCTCGCCGGCATTCGCCATGCCGGAATCGTATCTCAGGAATCCGCCGCCGGTATAGGATTTAGACATGCTCGATCCCGCTCTGGTGCGCGATCGTCTCGACGACGTGCGCGCCGGCTTCAGGAACCGTGGCCTCAAAGCCGACGCCGAGCTCGAACAGCTCGTGACGCTGGAGACGCGCCGTCGTCGTCTGATTCCGGAGATGGAGGGCCTGAAGCGCGACCAGAACGCCGCGGCCGACGAGGTGGCGCGCGCCAAGCGGAACGGCCAGGACGCGTCGCCGATTTTCGCGGCGAACAAGGCGCGCGCGCAGCAGATCAAGCAAATCGAGATTCAGGTCGACCAGGTCGAGCAGCAGCGGACCGCGCTGCTCATGTCGCTGCCGAACCTGCCGCACGCGTCCGTGCCGGTCGGCGCGACGGCAGACGACAACGTGGAAGTGCGCCGCGCCGGCGAGCCGCCGCGATTCGACTTCGAGCCGAAGTCACATCTCGATCTCGGCGTGTCGCTCGGCATCCTCGACATCGAGCGCGCCAGGAAAATGTCGGGCACGCGATTCGCCGCGCTGATCGGCGCCGGCGCGCGGCTCGAGCGCGCGCTGATCAACTTCATGCTCGATCTCCACACCCGCGAGCATGGATACACGGAAGTGGAGCCGCCGTTTCTCGTCAACGCCGACGCGCTGCGCGGCACCGGCAACCTGCCGAAGTTCGAGCAGGATCTCTTCAAGATCGCCGGTGAGTGGGATCTCTATCTGATTCCGACTGCCGAAGTGCCGCTGACGAACATGCACCGGCACGAGATCCTCGATGTCGCGAAGCTGCCGATTCGCTACACGGCGTACACGCCATGTTTCCGCAGCGAGGCCGGCTGGTACGGCGCGGACATCAAGGGGCTGATTCGCCAGCACCAGTTCGACAAGGTGGAGCTCGTCAAGTTCACGACACCCGAACAGTCGTACGACGAGCTCGAGTCCCTGACGCGGAACGCGGAAGAAGTGCTGAAGCGCCTCGAGCTGCCGTATCGGACGATGCTGCTCTCCACCGGCGACATGGGGTTTGCGTCAGCCAAGACCTACGACATCGAGGTGTGGCTGCCAAGCCAGAACACGTATCGCGAGATTTCGTCCTGCAGCAACACCGAAGCGTTCCAGGCGCGGCGCGCGAACATCAAGTATCGTCGCGCCGGCGGCAAACCGGAGTTCGTGCACACGCTGAACGGATCGGGTCTGGCCGTCGGGCGGACGCTGATCGCGATCGTCGAGAACTACCAGCAGAAGGATGGATCGGTCATCGTGCCCGAGGCGCTGCGGCCCTACGCAGGCGGACTCGAAACGGTCCACGGCTGAGGCTCGAGGGCTGCTGACTTAGAATGGAAGGCAGCCGTTCACCGGGGAGAGGTGGCCGAGTGGTTTAAGGCGGCGGTCTTGAAAACCGTTGAAGCCGGAAGGCTTCCAGGGGTTCGAATCCCTTCCTCTCCGCCAGCCTTCGCTCACGCCTGCTTATATGCGCGTGAGCTTCGGCTAGGCAGGCGAACAGGCGAAGGCTGTCGCGCCGAAGCGCGAAGCGCGGAGGCGGACTACATCCCCAGCAGCGACAGGACGATCAGCCACGGGCCGACCGCGCCGAGCGCGTAGAACGCGGTGAGCAGGGCGAGTGTCTTGTGCACGCCCTTGAGGTAAAGCAGGATGCCGCACGCGCCAGCAAGCGTCTTGGCGCCGACGAGCGCGGCCGCGGGACCGACCAACCCCATCCACGTCGCCAGCAGAAGGTTGCCTTCGGCCGAGAGCCCGTGCGTACGGACGGCGGCATACGTGAACACGCCATCGAATGCCTGAGCTGCAAGAAAGAGCAGCAGGATGAGCCGTGACGCCACCATCGCGTGTACCGCCTGCAAATAATGGTTCGTGCGCAAGTGACAATGGATGAGTAACTTCCGGCAACTCAGGTGGTCATGGCGGAACCTTTAGTCTCCGTGCCGGAGAACTTGTCTGGCTGGCTCGAAGCGCTCGAGCGACGCCATCTATCAGACCTGACCTTTTCGGAGGCCGCGCGCGCGCTCCGCGCGCTGTCGTCGTGTTATGTCGAGCGCCGGTCGAAGCTGGCAGGTGGCGGTGCCCTGGAGAGCCGCGGCAAGCGCGCGGCATTCGCGCTCTTCTACGGTCCGCTGCATTTCGTCCTGACGGCCGAGATCGTCCGCGCGCTCGGCGTGCCACCCGAACTCCGCGAGGTCATCGATCTGGGATGCGGCACGGGCGCAGCGGGGGCAGCATTCGCCATGCACGCGGAAGCTGCGCGTGTCGCGGGGATCGACAGGAATCCCTGGGCCGTGAGCGAAGCGAACTGGACCTATCGCGAGCTGCGCCTGAAGGGAAGAGCGGCGCAAGGGGATGTCGCCCGCTTTCAGACTCGTGCGGCCGGCAACAGCGCCATTCTCGCGGCCTATACGGTGAACGAGCTGTCGAACGAAACGCGCGCGGTCTTGCGCGGTGAGCTGCTTCGCGCCGCCGCGCGAGGCGCGAGGATCCTGGTGATCGAGCCGATTGCCCGAGGTGTCGCCCCGTGGTGGGAGGACTGGCGATCGGCGTTCGAACACGCCGGCGGCCGCGCCGACGAATGGCGCTTCCGGTCGACGCTGCCGCCCCGCCAGCGCGAGCTCGCCCGCGCCGCAGGCCTCGACCCGCGCGAGCTCACCGCGCGATCCCTCTGGATCTAGATCTCGCCCCGTGCGGCGGCGACGGCGAGTTCCTGATCGCTGGCCTCGACGAATTCCCCTTCCCACTTCGCGACGACGACCGTGGCCAGGCAATTCCCGATGACGTTCACCATCGTCCGGGCCATGTCCATCAGCTCGTCGACGCCGAGGATCAGCGTGACGCCCTCGAGCGGCAGTCCGTACGACGCGAGGGTGCCGGCGAGGATCACCAGTGACGCGCGCGGAACTCCCGCCACGCCCTTGCTGGTGAGCATCAGCGTCAGGAGCATGGTGATCTGCTGGCCGGCCGTCAGCTCGACGCCCGCGGCCTGCGCAACGAACACGGATGCGAGCGACAGGTAGAGCGTCGTTCCATCGAGGTTGAAGCTGTAGCCGAGCGGCAGCACGAATGCGACGATTCGTCTCGGCACGCCAAGGCGCTCGATGACCTCCATCGCGCGCGGCAGCGCCGCCTCGCTCGACGTCGTCGAGAACGCGATGACGGCCGGTTCCTTGACCGCCTTGATGAACTTCCGGATCGGCACCTTGAAGATGAGGGCGACCGGCAGCAGCACCGCGAGGAGGAAGAACGCCAGCGCCATGTAGAGCGTGGCGACCAGCCAGGCCAGGTTGACGAGGATCTTCAGCCCGCCGTGGCCGACGGTGTATGCGATCGCGGCGCCGACGCCGATCGGCGCGTAATGCATGACGATGTTCGTGAACTTGAACATCGTCTCGGCGACCGACTCGCACCATTCGACCACCGGCCGGCCCTTCTCGCCGATCATGCCGAGGGCGATCGCGAAAAGGATGCTGAAGACGACGATCTGCAGCACGTCGCCTTCCGCCATCGCCTTGATGACCGACTCGGGCACCGTGTGCAGCAGGATCTGATCCCAGGTCTGTGACTTGGCCGTGATCTCGGACTGCTGGCCCATCGGCAGGTTGACGCCGATCCCGGGGCGCATGATGTTCACCGCGGCGAGGCCGATGATCAGCGCGAGCGTCGTGACGACCTCGAAATAGATGATCGCGCGCAATCCCATCCGGCCGACGACCTTGACGTGTCCGGCGCCGGCGATGCCGGCGACCAGCGTCGCGAAGATCAGCGGCGCGATGATCATCTTGATCATCCGCAGGAACAACTGGCTGAACGGCCGGAACCAGACCGCTGCCGCCGGGTTGTACTCGCTGACTATCCACCCGGCGACGATGCCGAGGGCGAGTCCGATGAAGATCTGCTGAGTGAGGGTGATGCCGCGGCGCGGCGTGGCGGCGGGTGCGTCAGCCATTCAGTTCGAATCCTCGGGACATACAGGTTTGGCGCTGGCAGGGAATTCTATCTCACGGCGAACCGGCGCCCGATGGGCCTACTGGCCAAGGCAGACCGCCGCCTCTTCGACGCCGTGCCCCTTCACGGCGGTGACGTCGATCTGCAGCCGGCCGTAGCGAACGCTGTCGCCGATGCGCGGCGGCCTGCCGAGCAGCGCGAGGACGAGACCGCTGATGCTGTCGACGTCCTCGTGCTCCAGATCGAGGTCGAACTGCTGCCCCAGCTCGTCGATCCGCATCGTGCCCGGCACCCGCAGCCGGCCGAGCCGGTCGCGATACACCGGCTTGTTGGTCGGCGTGCCTTCTTCGATGTCGCCGACGACTTCTTCGAAGAGATCCTCGAGCGTCAGGATGCCGGCGGTGCCGCCGTGCTCGTCGATCACGACGACCATCTGCGTTCGCTCCTTGCGAATGGTTGTCAGCACGGTATCGAGCGGCGCGGTTTCCGGCACCAGCGGCAGCGGCCGCGCGTCGGATCCGCGTATCGGCTCGTCCCGCAGCAGCACGCGCAGCAGGTCCTTGATGTGGATCATGCCGACGACGTGATCGAGGTCGGCCTCGATGATCGGGTAGCGCGTATGCGGCGCGCGCCCGAGGATCTCCCGGATTCGATCCGGACTCGCCCCCGCCGGGATGGCGATCACCCGGACGCGCGGCACCATCACCTGGCCGGCGGTCAGATCGCCGAACTCGAACAGCTCCTGCAGCATCTGCCCCGATTCCGCGCGCAGCGCGCCAAGCTCCTCGCTTTCCTGCACGATCAGCTGCAGCTCCTCCGGCGTGTAGAACTGATCGGTCGTCTGCTGCTGGCGGTTCACGCCGAACACCTTGAGAATCCAGTTGCCGATGGCGTTGAGCCCGATCACCAGCGGATAGACCAGCGTTCGGATCCACAGCATCGGCGGCGTCACCCACAGCGCCATGTTCTCTGCGCGCTGCAGCGCGACGGACTTCGGGATCATTTCGCCGACGACGATGTGGAAGTACGTCAGCACCGCAATCGCGACGACGCTGGCGAGACCATGTGACGCGAGCCACGCCGGAAAGCCCGGCCGGTGGAGCAGACCGTAGATGCCGTCGGCGAGCACGTGCTCGCCGTACATCCCGAGGCCCAGGCTGGCGGCGGTGATGCCGAGCTGGGCGGTCGCGATGTACTGATCCTGCCGTCGTGGATCGCGCAGGATCTTCTGCACGGCTACGGCGACACGATTGCCGGTGGCGGCCCGCGCGTCGATCGCATGCCGCGGCGCCCCGACGATGGCGAACTCCGCCGCCACGAACAGCCCGTTCAGCAGGATCAACGCGGTGATGATGAGGAACTCGATCATCCGGCGGGCTTCCGTTCGGGCAAGGTCACGATGACGGACGTGATCGACGACCCTTCGGTCGATTCGATCTCCACTTCCGCGCCGTCGACCTCGAATCGCTCGCCCGGCTCGACCGCGCGTCCAGCGACGGCCGCGACGTGCGCGCCGACGGTCTCGCTCGACGGCTTCCAGATGCTCCCCAGCGCGGGCGACGCCTGATCGAGCCGCATGGTACCGGGCAGCCGGATGCGCCCGTCACTCAACGCTATCGCCCGGAGCGGCGTGGTCTTGAACTCGTCGGAGACGCCGCCGAGCAGCTCGGCGACGACGTCTTCCACCGTGATCAACCCCGCGACCCGTCCGTCATTCTCGACGACCAGTGCCTGGTGGCTGCGCCGCTCCCGAAGGAACGCGAGCAGGCGGTCCGCCGGCATGTCGGCCGGCACGCGGACCACCGGCTTGATCAGCGACGCGATCGAAGTGGGTGGCTGGTCGCTGACGAAGCCGGTGACGACGTCCCGCGTATGCAGCATCCCGACAACGTTGTCGAGCGCCCCCCTGTAAACGGGAAGCCGGCTGTAAGGGCTTGCCGCGACGTAGCGCAGCACGTGATCGAATGGCAGGTCCACATCCACGGCGGCCAGCCGTGAGCGGGGAACCATGAGCTGCCGTGCGGTGCGCAGACCGAGACGGAGCGCTCGCCGCAGCCGCACGTGTTCCTGCGGCTCGAGCAGCCCGCCGTCGCGGCTTTCGGCGATCAGCAGCTCGATCTCGTCTGGCGAGTGCACGTGACGATGGCCGGTTGCGGGAATGCCGAGCAGCTTCAGGATTGCGTTGCCGCTGCCGTTGAGAAACTTGATCGACCAAGAGAACAGACGCAGCGACCACTGCATGGGCAGCACGGTCGCGAGCGCGGTCTTGGTCGGCTCCTGCAGCGCGATCGACTTCGGCACCAGCTCGCCGAGAATCATCGCCAGCGTCGTCAGGGCGAGCAGCACGAGAACCGCGGACGTCGATTCCGCGGTGGCAGGCTCGATTCCGGAGACCCGCTGCACGAGCGGCGCCACCTTTGGCGCGATTGAGGCCTGCGCGTAGGCGCCAAGGATCAGGCTCGACAGCGTGATGCCCACCTGTGAGGCGGCAATGTAGCGGTCGAGCTCGTGCGGGCTTTCGACAACCGGAAGGATGCGGGTGGCAAGCAAACTGCCGTCTTCCGCCAGCCGGCGAAGGCGGCTTCGACGGACCCCGACGGCGGCGAATTCCGCGGCCACATACAGCGCCGTCAGCAGGATCAGGAAGGCGATGATCGCCGCCGCCAGGAGCATGCGGGGGGATCGTACCGCAAAACGCTAACTCCCAACCACCAACTCCCAAACCCCAACAGACCTCCAAATTCCAATTCCCAACTCCCAATTGCGTGTTGGAAGTTGGAACTTGGGAGTCCTTTGGGAGTTGGGAGTTGTGGAGTTGGGAGTTCTATTCAGCGCGCAGCGCCACCACCGGGTCGACTCGCATGGCGCGGCGGCCCGGGACATAGCTGGCGAGCAGCGCGACACCGCCAAGGATGAGCGCGACGGCCGCAAACGTGACTGGATCTGTCGGCTGCACCTCGAAGAGCAACCCAGCCATGAGGCGCGTCAGCAGGAACGCCCCGGCCGCGCCGAGCGCGATTCCAGCGGCGGCCAGCCACGCGGCCTGCCCGACGATCATGCGGAGCACGTGCGAGTTCTGCGCCCCGAGCGCGATGCGGATGCCGATCTCCTGGAACCGCTGCGTGACGCTGTAGGCGATCACGCCGTAGATTCCTACGGCGGCCAGCAACAGCGCCGCCCCCGCGAAGATGCCAAGCAGCATGGTCGTCAGCCGGCGCTGCGCGACCGACTCCGCCATGACCTCGTCCATCGTCTGGATGTCCGACACGGCGAGCAGCGGGTCCTGCTGCCTGACGAGGGTGACGATGGAATTCACGACTTGCGATGCGTCGCCGGACGTTCGCACGGCGACCGTCATCGTGCCGTAGACATTTCGCAGGTACGGCCAGTACGTGGTCGGGCGTGCGGCGGCATCGAGGCTGGTATAGCGGACGTCTCCCACCACGCCGATGATCTCGTCCTCGCGGTCGTCCGACCACGAAATCTTGATCTTCTTGCCAATCGGATCCTCGTTGGGCCAGTGCTTGCGCGCCAGCGTCTCGTTGACGACGACGCGATTCTTGGCGTCGTTGCCGTCCAGCGGGTTGAAGAGACGTCCCCGCAGCAACGGTATGCCCATCGCCGAGAGATAGTTGTGATCGATCACGCGGACGTCGGCCACCGGTTCCTGGCCGCGAGGTGGCGCCGGCAGTCCGACCGGTACATAGCTCGTCGCCGAGCCAAGGCCGGCGAGCGGAAGAAAACTGATGGCGCCCGCGGCGCGGACGCCGGGCAGCGCATCGATGCCGGTAAACAGGCGATCGAAGAACTGCGTGGACTTCGCCTCCGAGTCGTAGCGCACGCCCGGCAGGTTCAGGCGCATGGTCACGGTGCGTTCGGGATCGAATCCCGGATTGACGTCGAGCAAACGCGCGAAGCTGCGAACCATCAGCCCCGCACCGACGAGGAGCACGAGTGCGAGCGCGATCTCGATGACGACGAATGCGCTGCGCGCGCGTTTCCCGCGTGCGCCCGATCCCGTCCTTCCGCCTTCCTTGAGCGCATCCGTGAGCGCCGACCCAGCCGCACTGAGCGCAGGCACGATGCCGAACACCAGGCCGCTCAGCAGTGAGGCCGCGGCCGTGAAGAGCAGCACGCGGCCGTCGATGCCGACCGACTCGAGGCGCTGAACCGGAAGCTGCTCCGACGCGACGATGCGGAGAAAATGAAGGGCCCACCAGGCCAGCAGCAGACCGCCCGCGCCGCCGGCGGCGGCGAGCACGAGACTCTCCGCGCCGAGCTGACGCACGAGACGCGCGCGCCCTGCGCCGAGCGCCGCGCGAACGGCCAGCTCGCGCTGGCGTGCGGTCGCGCGCGCCAGAAGAAGGTTCGCGACGTTGGCACACGCAATCAGCAGGACGAATGCCACGGCGCCGAGCAGAACGAAAAGCGCCGGCTTGACGTCGCCGGTGAGCTGCTCCCTCAACCCGACGACCCTGGCCGTCCAGCCAGTGTTGAAATCGGGAAAACGCTGTGTGAGGTCTCCTGCGACGCGCTTCATGTCGGCGTCAGCCTGATCCAGCGATACGCCCGGCTTCAGCCTGCCGACAACGGAGATCCACCGTCCGCGCGGCGTCCGCGCCTCGGCCGGAAATCCAATCGGAAGCCAGAGCTCCGCTCTCTTGTCGAGAAATGAAAAGCCTGGAGGCATGACGCCGACCACGTTGTAGGGATTGCCCTGGATTGTGATCGGCCGCTGAAGGATGTGTGGATCGGCCCCGAAGCGCCGGCGCCACAACCGGTCGCTGATGACCGCAATGCGGCTGCGCGGACGATCTTCTTCCATCGTGAACCAGCGTCCCATCGCAGGCTGAACGCCGACGATCGGGAAGAACTGCGCGGAAACGAGCTGCATCGGCAGCTCCTCGGGTTCGCCATCACCCGTGAGCGTGACGTTGAACGTCATGCCGATCGCGCCGATGTCCTGGAATACCTGGTTCATCTCCCGCCAGTGAATGAAGTTGCCTGGCGAGACGACGTTGTTCCGGCGATCGCGCGGGAGATTGTGCTCCCAGACGACGGCCAGCCGATCGGCGTCGGCGTAGGGAAGCTTCTCGAGGAGCAGCGTATTGATGACGCTGAAAATCGCGGTGTTCGCGCCGATTCCGATCGCGAGCGCGAGAATCGCGACCAGGCTGAATCCCGGAGCGCGCAGCAAGAGTCTCAGACCGTAGCGCAGGTCGGTAAGCATCGAAGTGGCTCTCATCGAGTAATGACGCCAAGCGCCCATGCGGCCTGGCGGCGGACCCGCGCGTCGTCGTCCTTGAGCGCGGCGATGAGCGGCGTAACGGCTTCCTGCCGGTCGATCACGCCGAGCGCCCAGGCGGCCTGCTCGCGAACCGGCGCGTCGCTGTCGCGGAGCGCATCGATCAGCCCATGAGCCGCGCGCGGCTCGTCGAGCGCACCGAGTGCCCACGCCGCCTGCCGTCTCACGCGCGCGTCGCTGTCCTTGAGCGCCGCGATCAGCGGTTCGGCCGCGTCGGGCCGATCGATCGCGCCCAGCGCCCACGCCGCCTGCTCGCGGACAGGCGCTTCATGATCGCGGAGCGCTGCGATCAAGCCGCGGACGGCGCGGGGGTCGTCGAGCGCACCAAGCGCCCACGCTGCGTTGCGCCGCGCGATCCAGGCGGTGCTGGCGAGCGCTCGCTCGAGGGCCGGGTAGGCGCGAGAGCCGATCGACACCAGCGCGGCGGCCGCCAGCTCTCCCGGCGTCGTTTCGTGATCGCCGTTGCCGGGCCACCAGCGCCGCGCGCACACGCTGTGATCGACGGGAGCGCCATCGGCGAGGAGCGCCGCCAGTTGATCGATCGCCGCTGCGGCGCTGTCGCCGTGCTCGCGCAGATCACACGCGGCACGCGCGCGCGCCACGGGATCCGCGGCATTCAGCGCCGCGGTGAGCTCGTTGACTCCGCGCAGCGTCTGGGGCGCGCGGCCACCGATCCATGCCGGAAGCACGGCGAGCACGAGCACGACGCACGCCATCGATGGGGCGGACACGTCAGACCTCACCGCCGCCGAGTTCCGCGAGGGCGAGCACGGCAGCGCGGCGAACGCTGACGTCAGCGTCCTTGAGCGCGGCCGTGATTGCCGCGACGGCACGCGTGTCGCCGATCTCGGCGAGCGCGGCAATCGCGCGCCGCTTGACCTCGATGTCGCTGTCCTTGAGCAGGCCGATGAGCGGATCGACGGCGGTGTTGTCGCCGATCTCGCCGAGCGCGAGCGCCGCTCGCGCACGAATGCGGGGCTCCTCGTCCTTGAGTGCGGTGATGAGTGCAGGCAGCGCCCGCTTGTCGCCCAGCTCGCCGAGCGCGCCAATCACCTTGAGCCGGACCTCGGGCATCGTGTCGCGCGCGGCTTCGATCAGGCCCGGCACCGCGCGAACGTTGCCGATCTGTCCGAGCGCTGCAGCCGCGTGCCGCCGGACGCCGGCGTCAGAGTCCTTCAACGCGCCGACGAGGCCATCGACCGCTGACTCGGCGGCACTGTTCTGCGCGACCGCGCTGGGAGTGCCCGCGCCGGGCGTGCCGGCGCTGAACGAGGGTTGCAAGATCGCGATGGCGATGCCCAGGCAGATCGCGCTCGACTTCAGCAGTGTCCTGACGAATACGCCTAACGGACTCATGCGCCTCTCCTGCTAAAAAACCAGCACCAGCGGACGGTCGCGTCGCCGGCTGCCGAACTGGCAGCCAAGCGACGAGGATGGCTTACCTTGCGAGTTGACCGAGCGCGAACGCCGCCTGCTGGCGGACTTCGCTGTTGGCGTCCTTGAGCGCGACCGTCAGCGCGTCGATCGCGCGCGGGTCGCGGATCTGGCCGAGCGCGAATGCGGTCTGGCCGCGCACCTCGGCGTCGGTGTCCTTGATCGTGGCAATCAGCGCGTCGACCGCACGGCGGTCGCGCAGCTGGCCCAGAGCGAACACCGCCTGCTGCCGGACTTCCGCGTCCGAATCCTTGAGGGCGCCGATGAGCGCATCGACCGCCTTCGCGTCGCGGATCTGCCCCAACGCGAACGCGGCCTGCTGCCGGATGTCGGCCTTGCCATCACGCAGGGCGTTGATCAGCGCATCGACCGAAGCCGGGTCGCGCAGCTGTCCCAGCGCGAAGACCGCCTGCTCGCGGACGCTCTCGCTGGTGTCGGCGAGGGCCGCGCTGAGCGCCGGGACCGCGCGCCGGTCGCGGATCTGTCCGAGCGCGAATGCGGCCTGTTCACGAACCGACGCGTTGCTGTCTTTCAGCGCCTGGATGAGCGGATCGACGGCCTGCGCCGCGCGCAGCTCACCGAGCGCGAACGCCGCCTGCTCGCGAACGCTCGGGTTCTGATCCTGGAGCGCGAGCGTGATTGCCGCGGCGCTGTCCTTCGCGCGCAGCTGACCGAGCGCGAAGACCGCCGCCTCCCGTACGTCGGCATCCTGATCCTTGAGCACCGTCGTCAGCGCCGCCGTCGCGCGCGCGTCCTTCAGCTCGCCGAGGCCTCTCGCCGCCTGCTCGCGGATGTCGGCGGACGGATCCTTCAGCGCTTCCAGGAGCGGCTCGAAGATCGACGGATCGCGAAGCTGCACGAGCGCGTGCATCGCGGTTTCGCGGACTTCGGCGTCGGTGTCCTTGAGCGCGGCGGTCAGCGCGGCGACGGTGCGCGGATCCGCCTTCGAGCCGCCGTGGCTCTGTGCTTGGTTCGGCGCATTCTCCACCGCCGCCTGGATGCCCTGGATCGCGCCCTGTGCCGCCCCTTGCAGCGCACCCTGCACGACGTCCTGCAGTCGCAGCTGCGCCGTGCCGTTGACGATCGCCTCCATGGCGATCGTCGCGGCGTCGGCCTGTGCTGTCGCAACAGCCTGCGGTGACGGCCGCGGCGCCGGCGCCGGCATGGCGGGTTGCGGCGCGGGCGACTGGACCTGATTCGGCGTCGGCTGGGGAAGCGGCTGCGGTTCGATTGACTGCGGCACCTCCGCGTACGCCCACGGCTGCAGCGAGGCCATCGGCACGAGTGCGCAGGCCACCAGCGCCGTCGCGCTCACCGTCCGGAAGCGCGAGATTCCCGACCGTGGAACGCGCGGGTCGAGGATCGCGATCAACCGTCCCTCGAGCTGCGAGCGATGCGCCATCGCGAGCGTTGCGCCGGTCAGCAATGCGGGGAACCGGCCGGTGCGCATCACCCTCGCGACCTCGATCAGCTGCGCCGCGTAATCCGATCCGCGGGTGCCCGCCGCGAGCACGAGATCGTCGCAGGCGCGCTCACGTTCGGTGCGCAGGCGGCGCGCGGCCATCCAGACGAGCGGGTTGAACCAGTACGCGGCGCACGCCAGCTGCGCCAGCGCGTGCGTCAGGCAGTCGCGGCGCTTCACGTGCGCGAGCTCGTGCAGCAGGACGATCCGCAGGCGCTCGGCCGGCCACCCATCCGCATCCGCCGGCATCAGCACCGACGGCTTCAGAATCCCCCAAGCCATCGGCATGGTTGCACGCGGGCTCCGGAGGAACGTGACCGAAGGGGGAACGCCGACGGCATTTGCGAGCGAGCGCGCCTGCGCCAGCCACGGCGCATCCACCACACGTTCCGTGCGGCGCGACATCCACTGCACGGCCAACAGACCGACCGCGAGCCGTCCGAGAATCGTCAGGACGCCGAGAGCCCAGATGGCCAGGAGCAATGGACGTGCCACGGAGATCGGCGTTGGGCGCTCGGCGCTGGGCGCTGGGGGTTGGAGCTGCTGGGCTCGACGTCTCGGTGGCCGCGTGCCGACTGGGTCGGCGCGACCCCGGCGTTCTTCGCGCGTCCTGTGCTGTCAGAGAAACTCGAAGAGCCGGTGCGGCGACAGCGTGGAACCTCTGAAGAAATGGCTGCGGTTTGATTGTCCGAGCGCCGAACGCCCGATCGCCCAGCGCCGGCTGTCCAGTCACCGTCACCACCGGCACCTGCCACCGCGGAATCGCGAGCGACAGCGCCGGAAGCGCGAGCGCGCCGAGCAGACCCAGCGTCCAGATCATGTGCCGCGTCGCCGCCGATGCCCGGCGCAGGAGCAGAGAAACGCCGGCGGTCAGCGCCAGCAGCGCGGTCGATTTGAAGATTGCGTCGAGCGCCGGCAGCCACGGGGCGAGCGCGTCGAAGGCGGGGCTGTTCAACAGAGACACATTCATGATTACGCTCCGGTGCGGCGCGCGTGCTCGATAAGGCGCGCGAGGCGATCCAGCTCGGCGTCCGACAGCTTCGCGGACGAATCGTCCAGGAGAGCCGAAATGGCCTGGGCCGTCGAGCCGTCGAAGAACGTCTGCAGTACGTGGCGCATGGCCGAGCGCTTGGCGTTGTCGCGGGCGACGGTCGGCAGGTAGACGTAGCGCGGGCCGTCCTGTTCGTGATGGACGTGGCCCTTCTCTTCCAGGATGCGCAGCATCGCCCGGACCGCCGAATAACTGGGCGGATCCGGCAGCAGCGACTGGACTTCGGCCGCCGTGGCCCGACCCTGCGTATACAGGATATCGATGATTTGCCGCTCTCGGCGGCTGAGCTCGTGAACCGGGGGTATCTTCATTTACAAACCTTAGACGGACGAACCGGGCAAATGGTGCTACGAAAATAGCACAATGCGAAAAATTTAGCATCCGCCTGGCGCGGCAAATGAGCCCGCTTCGGCGAGACAGGCCCCGGCACGTTAAGATGAGCGCCGGTCCAGGAGGCCGCTGATGCTCAAGGAGTTCCGGGACTTTGCGGCGCGGGGGAACGTCATCGACCTCGCGGTCGGCGTCATCATCGGGGCAGCGTTCGGCAAGGTCGTCGCGTCCATCGTCGCCGACCTGATCATGCCGCCGATCGGCATGGCGCTCGGCCGGGTCAACTTCAACAACCTCTTCGTCTCGCTGAACGGCATCAGCTATCCGTCGCTCGAAGCGGCGAAGCAGGCCGCCGCGCCGACGATCAATTACGGCATCTTTCTGAACACCATCATCGAATTCCTGATCGTGACGTTCGCGGTCTTCCTGCTCGTCAAGCAGATCAACCGGCTGAAGAAGCCGGCGCCGGCCGTCGTGCCCGACGTACGCGAGTGTCCCTTCTGCGTGTCGAAGATCCCGCTCAAGGCAACGCGGTGCCCGTTCTGCACCTCGCAGGTTCAGTCAGCAACCGGGTAGCGCATGCCGCCGACCAGGACGCAAGCGAGCACGGCGATCAGGGTGGAGCCGATCACGTTCGGCAGCCCCAGATTCCGGAGTATCGAGGCCGGCGGACTGCTGATTACCGACGCGATATTTCCGCCCGGCGAGCGGCTGTGCGCGCACGTCCACGAGCGGACGTGCGTCGCCACCACGCTCGACGGCAGCTTCGACTCACGCATGCGCGGCCGATCGCACTGGTCGCGTGCCTCGATGATGCTCACCGAGCCCGCGGGCGAGCGTCACGAGAACGTCTTTGGGCAGCGCGGCGCGCACGTGCTCGTGGTTCAACCGGATAGTCTTCGAGTGGATCTCCTTCGGCCGTTCACCGGCTTTCTCGACTCCATCAATCACCTGACCGATCGGCAGACGGGATGGCTTGCACGCCGCATCAGCATGGAGATCGCGCGGCCGGACGATCTGACGCCGCTCGCCGTGGAAGCGCTCGGGCTCGAGCTGCTTGCCGTAGTCGCGCGCCAGTTCACGATCGCGCCGCGCGCGGTACCCGCGTGGCTCGCGCGCGTCCGCGACCGCCTGCACGACGAGTTCGCCGATGCGCCGACGCTGGACGCTCTTTCACGGCTCGCCGGCGTGCACCCCGGACATCTCACGCGCATGTTCCGCCGTCATTACGGGAGATCCATCGGCGCCTACATGCGCGACGTGCGGCTCGAATGGACCGCACGGCAGCTCGTCTCCTCGGACGAGCCGCTCAGTGCGATCGCCGCGGCGGCCGGCTTCTCCGATCAGAGTCACCTGACCCGCGCATTCAAAGGCCGCTTCGGATGCACGCCAGGTCAGTACCGGTCGCGACGGCGACGCCCGCTTTAGTCGCCGTTAAGGCCTCACCTGGATGTTCCCCGCCGTGACGGGATGCGTCCCCACGTCACCGTCGACCCACAGCTTCCTGGCGCAGGTCCTCGGCCGACGTCAGGATGCCGCGATCGCCCTCGAACCCGACGAAAGTGCTGCGGTCCGGCACAGCGTCGGATCCTTCGCCGTTGTCCACCACGCGGAACCAGATGTCACGTCCGACCTGCGTTCGTGGCGTCGTGTAACTCGGGTGCTGGGAGAGATTCTCGGTCACCACGCCGCCTACCCACGCGCGATGGGTCACGGGATCAACGGCAAAGCAGGTGACGCGGCCGTAGAACTCGGCAGGCAGGCCCTCGAGCGTGAGCGCATAGTGCAGGCGCCCCTCCGCACCGCCAGTCCCGGTCTGCACCGCGTTGAACGTGAACGCCGTCTCGATCGAGCCGCTTACCAGCAGGCGTCCACCGCCGGTGGTGCCCTCGGGCTGTACCGCGGGCCGTGTCGATCCAGAGATGCCCGCCGACGAGCCGCTCGGCTCGAGGGGACTCTGACATCCCACCACGAGAACGACGGGCGCTACCGCAAGAAGTCGCTTCAGGGTCATGTGTTCCTCCAGGCGGGAGGCTATGCCTGGTGCGAGAACACGTCTTGAATGGACCGCGCGCGTATTGAACGCGCCGCGCTACTCGCCGCGCAGCGCGATGAGCGGATCGACGCGCGTGGCCCGGCGCGCCGGCACGAAGCTGGCGAGAAATGCGACCGACAGCAGGAAGATCGAGACCGCGACGAACGTGAACGGATCGAATGGGCTGACGTTGTACAACAGGCTTCTCGCCAGCGGCATCCCGGACGCTGCGAGCGCCAGGCCGATCACCACGCCGATGCCGGCGAGCAGCAGCCCCTGGCCGACGATCAGGCGCAGCACGTGGCTGTGGCTGGCGCCGAGCGCGACGCGGACGCCGATCTCCTGCGTCCGCTGCGACACCGAGTACGACAGGACGCCGTAGACGCCGACCGCCGCAAGCAGCAGTCCGACGATGCCGATGGTGCCGAAAATCCACCCGTACAGGCCATACTGCCAGAAGCTCACCCGCCTGACCTCTTCGAGCGTTCTCACCCAGTAGGTCGCCATGTTCGGATCCGAAGCGCGGATCTCCGCGCGCGCGGGCGCCGCGATCGAGGTCGGATCTCCCGCCACGCGGATCGTCAGCCCGGTGCTCAGCACCTCTTGATACGCATAGGGCACGAACGCCGCCGCCGGCGGCGCGCTGTCGCTCGGGTCGACGCCAAACAGCTTGACATCCGGCGCGACGCCGATCACGGTGAACCACTCGCCGCTGTTGTTGCTGTTGTTGTTGCGCATGCGAAAGCGCCGGCCGATCGCGTCCCCGTCTTGCCAGTGCCGGGCCGCCATGGTCTGGTTGATCACCGCGACCGGCGTACGCGACCAGCCCTCCGCGTCCGAGAAGTCGCGCCCGCGAAGCAGCGGCACGCCGAGAGTCTTATAGAAGTGCGGCGAGACGCCGGTGAACGTGATGCTGGGCGCCGACCCCTGAATCACCGGCTTGCCTTCGATTTCGACCTCGCCGCCGCTGCCGCCGCCCCAGATCGGAATCAGGCTCGACGCGAATGCGGCCTGCACGCCGCCGAGCCCCTCGATGCGCCGCACCACGTCTTCGACCCGCTGCGCCTTCGCGCCCGGCGGCTCGTACCGCTCGCCCGTCATGTAGAACCGCATCGTCATGATCGGCCTCGTGTCGAAGCCGACCTCGTAGCTGTCCAGATTGACGAAGCTGCGGACGAACAGCAGCGCGCCGACGAGCGCCACCAGCGCCAGCGACATCTGCACGACGACGAGCGAGCTGCGGAGCAGGGAACTGCGGATGCTGTTCCCGCGGGTGCCTTCCTTCAAGGTCTCGTGCACCGCGCCGCGGGTCGCCTGGAATGCGGGGACGAGCCCGAACACGAGTGCGGTCGACACGGCAACGGCGATCGCGTACAGGAGCGAGCGCTCGTCCACCTCCCAGCGGATGTAGTACGGCACCTGATCCGGAGGCATCTGCGACGCGATCAGCCGGGTGCCCGTCAGGGCGAGCAGCACGCCCAGCGGCACGCTCACGACGCCGAGCACCACGCTCTCGGTCAGCAACTGCCGCACGATTTGCCCGCGGCCGGCGCCGATCGCGGTGCGGACGGCGAACTCGCGCCGCCGGTTCGACGCGCGCGCAAGCAGCAGGTTCGCCACGTTCGAGCAGGCGATGAACAGGACGAGCGTGACGCCCGCCATCATCAGGTAGAGCACCAGCGGCACATCGGGGGGAATGAATGCCTGCCGCAGGGTTTCGATTCGCGCGGTCCATCCTTCGTTGGTGGTTGGATACTGCGCCGCGAGCCGGCCGGCGATCGCGTTCAAATCCTCCAGCGCCCGTTCGGGTGTCACGTCCGGTTTCAATCGCCCGAACGCAAACAGGTAGCGAAGATTGCGCGAGTCCTTCGCCGTCTCTGGCGCGAGTGGGATCCAGAGCCGCTGATTCTCGGGAAACGCGAAGTTCGGCGGCATCACGCCGATGACGGTGAATGGCCTGGCGTTGATCAGAATCCGGCGGCCGAGGATGTTTCCATCAGATTGGTAGCGTGTGGCCCACACCTGGTGGCTCAGCAGGACGACCCCCTGGGCATTCGGCTTGTCGTCATCCGCGCTGAATCCCCGGCCGAGCACCGGCGCCGTTCCAAGAAGCGGAAAGAGGTCCCAGGAAACCGCGCCGCCCGACAGGCGCTCGGGCTCGCCGCCGGTGTCGGCGACGGTCATCGCGCTGATCCGCGTCGCCGCGATCGTCGAGAAGGCCCCGGTGGCCTCCTTCCAGTCGCGCATGTCGAGGAACGACAGCCCGCTCTCGCCTCCCGCGCGCTCGTTCCGGGCGCCGACGACGAGGATCCTGTCCGGGTCGGTGTAGGGAAACGGCTTCAGCAGGACGCCGTCGATGATGCTGAATATCGTGGTGTTGAGACCGATGCCGAAGCCAAGGCAGAGGATTGCAACGGTTGCGAAGGCCTTGCTGTTCCAGAGAGCCCTGACGGCATAACGGACATCCTGGAGGAACACGAAGTTTAGACGGAGGCGGTTCGAACAAGTTTCCGCATTTCTGACGGTCTTTTTGGGTAACCTTCCCCCATGTCAAATCTCCTTCGGCGGCGTGACCTGCTGCTGATGGTCCCCGGCGCGCTGATTCTGCCTTCAATCGCGCGCGCGACTGCAGCGGCGCCAGGCGACTGGCCCGAGTTCCGAGGGGCCGGCGCCGCCGGAGTGCAGGACGGATTCCCCTTGCCGGCGCGGTGGAACCTGCGCTGGAAGACACCGGTTCCAGGCCTCGGGCATTCCAGCCCGATCGTCTGGGGCGACCGGATCTATACGCTCACGGCCGTTCGCGAGTCAGGCGATGCGCCGCTGCGTCTGGGCCTGTTCGGAGACAGCGACGGCGCAGACGACAACGGCACTCAGCGCTGGGTCATGTATGGCCTCGACAAGAGCAACGGCAAGGTCGCCTGGGAGCGAACGGTCAAGACCGGCTCGCCGCGCGCAGGGCGTCATGTGAAAGCCACCCACGCGAACACGACGCTCGCCACGGACGGCACGCATCTGGTTTGCTTTCTTGGATCCGAAGGCGTCCACGTCTACCGCATGGACGGCACACATCTATGGAGCCGGGACCTCGGGCTGATCAACGTGAGCAAGTACGGCATTGGCTGGGGATTCGGTGCGTCGCCCGCACTCTTCAAGGACCGCATCTTCCTGCAGTGCGATGCTCCCGACGATCCGTACCTCGTCGCGCTCAGCCTGGCAGACGGTCGAGAGATCTGGCGCGCACCGCGGAAAGAAGTATGCGAACGCAGCTGGGCGACGCCATTTGTCTATCCGGACAGCGCGAGACCACAGGTCGTCGCCAACGGCTGGCCTTTCGTCGTCAGCTACGACGCCGCAACCGGCCGCGAACTGTGGAGGCTGCGCGCGGGCGGTGACAATCCGATTCCGACGCCGTTCGCATCCGACGGCCTGATTTACGTCGCCAACGGCCACGGCGCGGCGCCAGTCTTCGCCGTCCGGCCGTCCGCAAGCGGTGACATCTCGCTGAAGGACGGGGCCACCTCGAACAGCCACGTGGTCTGGAGCGATGGTCAGAACGGCGCCTACATCCAGACGCCGATCGTGTATCGCGGGCTTCTCTACAGCGGCACGAATGCCGGGGTGTTCAAGTGCTACGACGCGAAGATCGGGACGCGGCACTATCAACAGCGGTTGCTCACCGAGTCCAGCGCGTTCTCTGCTTCTCCCGTTGCGGGTGACGGCAAGATCTACTGCACCGGGGAGGAGGGCGACGTCATCGTGGTTGCCGCAGGGACCAGCTTCGAGGTCCTGGCGCGCAATCAGCTCGGTGAGTCCTGTCTTGCGACGCCGGCGATTTCCCGCGGCGTGCTCTTTTTCAGAACCCGATCGCACCTGATGGCGTTCGGCGTCTAGCTGCGGGCTCAGGAGACGAATCATGCGGCATCTCGCACTCGTGTGTGCGCTGACGGCGGCGGCGGGCATCGCCGCGGCCGGTCAGACCGGCAAGAAGGTTTTCATCTCCGTCGACATGGAAGGCATCAGCGGCATCTCGGGAGCCGACCAGCTGTCGGCGGAGGGACGCGAGTACGACAGGTCTCGCAAGCTGATGGCCGAAGACGTGAACGCCGCGATTCGGGGCGCCCGGGCCGGCGGCGCGACGACGATCCTTGTCAACGACTCGCATGGCAGCATGCGAAACCTGAGGATCGAGGATCTCGATCCCGCGGCGACGCTGATCAGTCACAACTTCAAGCGCTACGGCATGATGGAAGGGCTCGACGAGTCCTTCGACGCCGCGATTTTCATCGGCTATCACGCCAAGGCCGGGAGCCCCGGCGGGCTGTTCGCGCACACGGGCAGCGGAAACGTCGCCGACGTTCGCGTCAACGGCCGATCGCTCGGCGAAGGCGGGCTCAACACGCTGGTCGCTGGCTGGTACGGCGTCCCCGTCGTCCTGGTCACCGGCGACGACGTGGCGGTCAAGCAGGTCGCCGAAACCGCAACGGATGCGAAGACGGTCGTCGTCAAGCGCGCGATCAATCCGCGCGCCGCGGAGCTGCGGCCGCTGGCCGTCGTCCATCGCGAGATCGAAGCCGCGTCGCGTGACGGCGTTGCCCGCGCGCAGCGATCGAAGCCGGTTCGTGAGCGCGCCTACAGCGTCCAGGTGCAGCTCCGCGACGTGATGATTCCGGAGGTTGCCGAGGTGCTGCCCGGCATGACGCGTCCGGCGCCCGACACCGTCGCGTTCGAAACCGACGCGATGCCGAAGGCTTACGCGCTGATCCGATTCCTCTACAAGTTCATCACGCCGGAGTGAACAGCACCTTCAGCATCCGCTTGGCGTCGGCGAAAGCCGATTCGTAGTCCGCGAGCGAGGCGACGCGGGAGACGAGGGGCGCAGTGCGTACCGCGCCCGACGCGAGCAGATCGATCGCGCGTGGAAACGGTCCGCATCGCGAGCCGACAATCGTGATTTCGTTCACGACGATCGGCCAGGACGCGATCGGCGCCTCGCCGTGGAACGTGGACTTCATCACCACGACGCCGCGCGGCCGCGCGAGATCGAGCGCCTGCTGAAACCCTTCGGGCCGTCCGGTCACATCCACCACGACGTCGTAGGAGCCGGCCGTGCCGGCCGCGTCTCCGGCGCGTGCCGTCGAGAGCCCAAACTCTCTCGCGACTGTCAGCTTGCGATCGTGGCGGCCGAAGAGGGTGACGCCGGCCGCAACCGTCCGGAGGACCTGCGCCGCGAGCAGACCCATCCTGCCGTCACCGAGCACGGCGACGCGTGTGCGATCGCCGATGTCTACCTGCTCCAGAATCCGGCAGCAGGCGGCAACCGGCTCGACGAAAACCGCGGTTCGGTCGTCGATGGATGGCGGGATCTCGTGCAGGTTCACCGCCGGAAGCGTCAGAAACTCTGCGAACGCGCCGTCGCGGCCGCGAATGCCGAGGACCGTCCGGCTCGTGCAGTGCTCGCGCACGCCGCGAGCGCACCACTCACACCGCCCGCACCCGATGTTGATTTCGCCGGCGACGCGCTTGCCGATCCAGTGAGAGTCGGCAGGAGAGTCGACCGCTTCGACAATGCCGGCGAACTCGTGACCTGGGATGCCCTCGAACTCCGCGTAACCGTGCAGGAGCTGCAGATCCGTTCCACAGATCCCGGCGGCCCGCACGCGGACGAGGCATTCTCCCCGCGGCGGTCGAGGCACGGGCACGTCCTGCAGCGCGATGGACCCTGACCGCTCCAGCAGCAGCGCCTGCATCGCAGCATGCTAACATCCGCGGCTCACATCGTTCCTCCGCAGGAGTGCCGCGTGTCCACCATTCTGTTGCTGACAATCGCGCTCAGCGGTTCCGCTGCGCAGGCGCCCGTGCCGCCCAAGGCGATTCGCTTCGCGCGCCTCTGGGATGGCGGCCGTGTCGTCGCCGACGCAGTTGTCGTCGTCGAAGGCAATCGCATCGTGAGCGTCGGCAGCGGCGCCGCGAGCGTGCCGAAAGGCGCGGAGGTGATCGATCTGCGGCGGTATACGGCGATTCCGGGGCTCATCGATCTGCACACCCACATGACCTACTACTGGGATCGCAAGCCGGGCACCCGCCCGCTCGGGGTCCGGCGGCGCCCGGCGGTCACCGTGTATCTGGCGCAGGAGAATGCGCGGCGAACCCTCGAAACCGGCGTCACGACGGTGCGCGACCTGGGTGCGTCGAACGAAGCCGACCTGGCGATGCGCGATCTGATCGAGATGGGTGCGATGCGCGGTCCGCGGATGTTCGTGGCGGGCCAGGGGCTTTCGGCGCGCCGCGGCGCCACCGCTCCTGATCCTGCGGCGATGCGGACCGCGACCGAAGAGCGGATCAAGTCGGGCGTGGACTGGATCAAGGTATACGCGTCACGCGGCAGCTTCGACAGTGTCGAAACCACGCAGACGGTCACGTTCGAGGAGATGAAGGCAATCGTCGACACCGCGCATGCGCAGGGCCGCAAGGTGGCGATTCACTCGTACGGCGCGTCGGGAGTCAGGGATGCCGTTCGTGCGGGTGCCGACTCGGTGGAGCACGGCGCCGATCTCGACGACGAGACACTTGCCGACATGGCCGCACGCGGGACCGTCTGGGTGCCGACCATCGATCACAACAGATACTACGTCGACGCGAAGGACGAATATGGATTCCCGGCTGAGGCGATCCCGCCGCTGCAGGATTACATCCAGCGGAACCTTGATTCAGCGCGGCGCGCGATCAAGGCCGGCGTCCGGATCGCGATGGGATCGGACGCCGTCTTCTCGATGTTCGGCCAGAACACCCGCGAGCTCGGCTGGTTCGTCAAGGCAGGAATGACGCCAGAGCAGGCGCTCGCCTCGGCGACAACAGTCCCGGCAGGCCTGCTCGGCGCCGGCGACCGGCTTGGCCGGATCGCCCCCGGCTATCTAGCCGACATCGTTGCGATCGAGGGCGATCCGCTTGCGACGATCGACGTGCTGTTCACCGGCGTCCGCTGGGTGATGAAGGACGGGGTGATCGAAGTAAGAAGTACGAAGTAAGAAGTACGAGTTTCACGCACGCGTGAGCCGCCGCAGCCGCTGCGCGACGAACTCCGGCGCCTCCCAGTGCACCGCGTGCCCTACACCGTGCAGCACTTCGAGCGTCGCATCCGGAATGATGCGGCTCAGCTCGTCCTGCTCGCCGCGGAGGAAGGTGGAGTCCTGATCCCCCCACAGGATGTGGGTCGGACATCCGATGGTGCGGTACCGCGCTGCTGACTCGATCGCCACGAGCTGCCACAACGCGGCACGCCAGACGCGCGCCGGCACCTTGAGACTCTCTTCGACCACCTTGTTGAGGAACTCCGGCGTGACCGGCCGGTGGATCGTGCCCGCCTGAAACTCACGGACGAACGCCGGATCCACCGGATCGACCATCGTCTCGACCGTCCGCCACAACTCCCGTAAGCCCGGTCCGCGTCCGGTCGCGCCCGGGGCGATCAGCATGAGCGCCGCCACGCGATCGGGCGCGGCGAGCGCCGCCTCGCGCGCGACGAACGTGCCCATCGAGTGACCGACGAACGTGGCGCGTTCGATGCCGAGCGAGTCCATCAGCGCCAGCGCGTCGCGCGCGAAATCCTGCGGCGCGTATCCGGCGCGCGGACGGTCGGACACTCCATGTCCGCGCTGGTCCGGGGCGATTGCCCGCATGGACGTGGGCAGATACGGCATCAGCGGCATGAACGAGAACGACGAATCCGTGAGTCCGTGCAGAAACAACACCGGGGATCCCCACACCTCCCCCTGTTCCAGATAGCGAAGCCTCACGCGGGTCGTAAGCGCGGCGTCGGCCGCTTTCGGCAGGTTCGTGCTGACGGCGTTCTGTGCCATGACCTCTCCTTGGGCTCTGAGAGGTCAATACGCTGAAGCCCGGGGAGAAGTCGTTAGCGCGCGGTTAGCGTTCGGTTTGGCTGGCTCAGCGGCTTCCGGTCACTGCGTCGAAATCACCACGTACTCGATGCGCCGATTCTGGAACCGGCCGTACTCGGTGTTGTTGGTCGCGCGCGGGCGTGTGTCGCCATATCCCTTCGCCGCCAGCGTCGACGGCGGCACGCCAACCGCGACGAGCGCGGCCTTGACCGCCTCGGCGCGCGCCTGCGAGAGCGCCATGTTGCTCCGGGAACTCCCGGTATTGTCGGTGTGCCCGCCGATCTCGATCGTCGATCCGGGCGCCGCATGTTCCAGCGCATCGGCCGCGCGCCGGATGATTTCCATGCTGTCGGGCGGGAGCTCGGCGCTTCCGCTCGGAAAGTTGATGATGGCGAGGTTCATCGCGTGCACGAGCGCTTCCGGCGATCCACCAGTTGTGCCGATCGCGCCGAGCGCCGACAATGCCCTGCCGTTGGCGGCCTGGACGGCCTCGGCCGCCGGATCGCCAAATGATTCGAAACTCGCCTCGATGCCGTCGATTCCGCGGAGCCTGTCGATGAGCGCCTGCCGATCGGCGGCCGACAGCCAGCCTCCGAGGCGCACCGCGCTCCCGTTCAACGAAAACCGCACATCCGGCATGCCGAGCGCGGTCACGACGTCGCCAATCTGCGGCAGCCATTCTGCGGGTCGCACCGCCGCGTCTATGCGCAAGGTGCCTTCGACGTTTCGCTCGCCGAACGCGCTGCGGAGCGCGTCGACGATCGCGATCTGCGTCTGTCGGTCGCGAACCAAACCGGCGTACACGACTTTCCCGCCATGATTCGTCAGCATGAGCTGCGGGTCGATTCTTCCGGTCCCGCCGCGCAACAGGAACAAGCCGGTCGAGGCGAAGACCGCGAGGGCCGCCCACGGCAGCCATGCAGGCAGGCCGTGGGTCGCCTGCCTGTTCTCCATCGCCGCCGCCGATCGCTGCAGGTCCTCGGCGAGCCGCGTGTGCAGCGCGGCACTCGATGGGAGCAGGCCGCCAGGTGTCAATCGCGCGAACAGGCGCGGCAGCAGAAATGCGAGCGCCGACGTCACGGCCGCGCGTGTGAGACCGCTCGACTCCGCCAGGCGGTTCAGCGTGCTCATCCCGAGCGCCGATTCGAGCTGCGCCGGTGTCATCGAGCGGCCGGCCTTTCCGCCGAACCACGACGTGACGACGTCGCCGAGGCCGACGCGGCGGAACAGATCGACGAAGCCTTCCGGTCCACCCAGCCGCTCGTTCGTCATCAACGACAGAACGCTCTCGAGGAGCAATCGCACGTCCGCGCCAGCGAGGTTGAAGCGTGAAGCTGTTGCAGACACGAGCTGTTCGAGCATGCTTCCTCCTCCGCGCGATCCTGCGCCGCCTGTCGCCGACGGATTTCGTATGAAGTGCGCCGCTGCTGCCGGCTCAGGCTGCCACCGCGCTCCTGGCCAGCGGCAGCCGGACGATGAACGTGGAACCGTGCCCCTTGCCGCTGCTGAGCGCGCGGACGTCGCCCTCATGCAGCTGCACCAGCTCTTTCACCAGTGCGAGCCCGAGACCAAGCCCCCGGTCCGTCGTCGTCACAGCCGCGTCGTCGTGCCGGAACGGTTCGAAGATTTCCGTCAGCATGTCCGGTGAGATTCCCCGCCCGTTGTCGCTGACGACGAGCTCGGCGTAGAGGCCGGAACGTTCGGTGTGCACGTGGACGTGGCCGCCGATCGGTGTGAACTTGATGGCGTTCTCGATGAGGTTCCTCACGATCTGCTCCAGGCGAAGGGGATCGCCGTTGACGTGCAGCGGCGAGCGCGCGCGCGTCGCCGTCAGAATCACGCTGTGGCTGCGTGCTGCCGGCAGATTGGAATCGACGACGAGCTCGGCGAGCGGATTCAGATCGACGACCCGGCGCTTCAGCACCAGCGAGCCGGCGGTACGCCTCGACAGATCGAAGAGCTTTTCGATGAGATCGGAGAGGCCCGATGCGTTGCGCCCGATGACCGACAGCGCGCGCGACAGTTTCTCGGCAGGCAGCAGACCGCTTTCCGCCATCTGCGTCCAGCCGCGGATCGCCGTCAGCGGGCCGCGGAATTCATGCGCGAGCGTCATCAGCAGCGACGGCCATTTGTCGTTGTGCCGTCGCGCCGCCGCGGCGCCGAACTCCCAGCCGAGATCCTGTGCGCGCCGGCATCCGGGCTGAATACGCCGTTCGGAAAGGCCGTCGCGCCTGCGGCGCCGCGGCATTGCCTGAAGACACGCGAGATACGGAACAGCCGACTGTGGACCGAGGCCCGACACATCGATCGCGAGCCACAGTGTCGGCGCCTTCGCACGGAGGGCGGTAATGCTGAAGCGCTGCGGGACGCGGCTTGCGAGCGCGGCCAGACCGCCGAGCGCTTCCTCGACGAGCGGCTTGTCGGGCTCCGACACGATGTCCGACAGGCGCTGACCTGAAGGAGCGGAGTCCTGACCGACAAGCCGCATGAACTGATGATTCGCCGCGACGATGACGCTGTCGCGATCGAGAGCGGCTGCTGCGATGGGCAAGCCCTGAAGCGGGATACTGACGAGCGCGGAAGCCGTGGGGACCATGGCGCAATCTAAGCTTTCGGGCTCATCGGCGCCATTGCACTTACGTCGTACGACCAAGGGGAAAGCCGCGTTCTGACCACCAAAAGTCTCTCCGAGCCGCGATTTGAGGACTCGGGCGGCGTGAAGTCAGCTCCCGATCCGAAAAGTACGGGACCGCGCAAAGCGAACTCGGGCGCAGGCCGCGATCCGGTCGCAAAAATAATTGAAGAGATGGGTCAAATGCGCCCACGATTCTGCCAGAATGCCAACTCATCCGTGGTTGGGGCCGACAAATTGGGGCCGAACTACCCGCGGGCGCTGGAGGACGAGTGTGAACCCGAGACTGCAGACCCGTCGATGGCTGGTGAGCGCGCTCCTGACGGCGCTCACGTTCTTCGGACTCTCGACCGCACTTCTCTCGCGACAAGCCCTGGTTGCCAGCGCCGGTCCCGACCAGACCGGTGTGTTCGTCGGCAGCATCGTCAACCTCACGGGAGCCGGTTCCGTTGGGGCGACGACCTACACCTGGACGTTCCTGTCGCGCCCGGCCGGATCCGCCGCGGTGCTTCTGAATCCAGCCACGGTGACCCCCAGCTTCGTTCCGGACAAGCGAGGCAGCTATACGGTGCGCCTGACGGTGGGCAACGGTACCGGAGCGACTAACAGCGACACCGTGCTGATCACGACGGCCAATCGTCCGCCGGTCGCCAACGCCGGCCCGGATCTCAGTGGCGTCGTCGGCGACACGGTCGCGTTGATTGACGGCGGATCGAGCGATCCGGACGCTGACAAGATCACTTACAAGTGGACCGTCGTCAGCGCACCGGCCGCCAGCCTCGGCCGGCTCACGAACTCGACCAAAATGAAGGCGACGCTCATGCTCGATCGCCCTGGTGCGTACGTCGTCGAGCTCGTCGTGCGCGATGGCCTTCTCTCGAGCGCTCCCGATCTGGTCATCGTGACGACGAGCAACAGCGAGCCCGAGGCCAGTGCCGGACCGGATCGCCAGGTGAGTGTCGGAGCGGTGGTCCAACTCAACGGCGCAGAAAGCAGCGACGTCGACGAAGACGCGCTGACGTACGCATGGACGTTGAAGCGGCCATCGGGCAGTCACGCGGTGCTCGACGACCCCGCTTCGCCGATGCCTTCCTTCATTCCCGATCGCTCGGGATCCTATACCGCGATATTGACGGTCAGTGACGGCACAGCGACCGACAAGGACGCGGTGGTCGCCGCGACCACCGCGAATCGCCCGCCGGTGGCGCGCGCGGGCAGCGACGATCGAACGCTGCAAGTGGGCGACAAGATCCAGCTCGATGCCACGGATTCCACAGACGCGAACGGGCAGCTCCTCGGGTATGCGTGGACGCTGACGAAGAAGCCGAGCGGCAGCACCGCGCCGCTGACGAACCCGCTGACGCCGCGCCCGACGTTCACCGCGGACCGCAAGGGCAAGTACACCTTCAGCCTCGTGACGACCGATGCAGGCACGCTGACCGCGAACGACACGCGGCTGTTCTCCGCGCCGCTACCCGAGGGTGCGGCAGGTCCCGATCAGATCGTGGAGGTGGGCGCCACCGTCACGCTCGACGGCAGCGGATCGTCGCACCTTGGAGGCACCCTGGCATTCGGCTGGGCATTGATTGGCAAGCCCGCGGGCAGTAGCGCCGCGCTCGACGCTCCGGCCGATCCGCAGCCGCACTTCGTCGCCGACCTCGCGGGCGTCTATGTCGCGCAATTGATCGTCTTCGACGGTACGCGGCTGAGTCCCGCGGACACGGTAGTCGTCAGCACCGGCGCAAATCTGCCGCCGCTTGCCGAACTCGGTCCGAACCGGCTCGTGACGGTCGGCGTTCCGGCGCTTCTCGATGCGACGGTCTCCGATCCCAATGATGATCCGCTGACATTCGCGTGGGCCCTTCTCGGCCGTCCGGCGGGGAGCACCGCTATTCTCTCGGCGCTGTCGGGGACGCCAGTGCAACTAATCCCGGATCTGCCGGGGGACTACGTCGTGCAGATCATCACGACCGATCCTGGCGGCTTCGCGTCGTTCGACACCGTGGTGCTGACCACCGGCAACACACGCCCCTCCGTCGATGCCGGCGCCGATCGCGGCGTGGCCACGGACGCGCCGGTTGCGCTCGATGCGGTGGTGGACGACCCGTCGGGCGGCCCGGTCAGCTATCAGTGGACCATCTTGTCCGGTCCTTCGGGCGCGAACCTCGCCAACTCGACGACGGATTCGCCGACGTTCACGGCAGCGTCGGACGGCGTCTACCTGGTGCAGGTCATGGTGCGCGACGAGAACAATCTCACCGCGATCGATGCCCTCGTGATCCGCGCGACAGAGGGAGGGACGGAGCCGGTGACCCTCGAGTTGACGCCGAAAACAGCGAGCATTCCATCCGGTGGATCCACGGTGCTCACCGTCACGGCATCCGCGATCGTGCCGAGCAATCTGGTGGTGAATCTCTCGAGCTCCAACGCCCCGCTCCTGGGCGTGCCGCCAACGGTGACGATCCTCGCCGGTCAGGCGAGCGCGAACTTCAACGCGACCGCAAGCGGGAGGTACGGGCGGCGCGATCGTCACGGCGTCAGCCGCGAGCGCAGGCACGGCAAAAGCGACGATCGCAGTCGGCGCCAGGCTGGTCGAGTGGACCGACGATGTGAGCGGCAACTGGAGTGATGCGACGAAGTGGACCGGCGACATCGCGCCGGGTCCGGGCGACGTTGTCGTGATCGATCGGCCCGCGGGAGAGTTCGTGATCACCGTCAATGCGCCGACAGCAGCGGTGAGCACACGCTTTACGCGGCGGAACAACTCGACGTGCCTTCGACGCTGACGATCAACGGCAATGCCTCGCTCGACGGTGGACTGGTGCTGACGAGTCTGTTGAACGGTGCCGCGAACATTACGCTCGGCGGCCCCGCGACGTGGACGAGCGGGACGATCGACCTCGGGGGAGGAGCGTTGAGGTGGCGGCCGGCCAAACGCTGACGATGCAGACCGCTAACGACCATGGGGTGGTCAACGTGACGCTGCGGAATCACGGGACGGTGCAGTGGACGGGCGGGCGACTGCTGTATCAGGGCGGGAACAACACGGTGATCAACGAGTCGGACGGGACCTGGAACGTCGCCGGGCGCGAATCTGGAGGTCGCGTTCGCGGGACAGCCGTTCACCAACGCGGGGCAGCTGCACAAGACGGGCAGCGGGCAGCTCACCGTCGGGGCAACATTCACGAACACGGGCACCATCGACGTCGATGCGGGTGAACTGCTGATGTCGGGCGGCGGGCTGACCAACAGCGGCGTGATCGACCTGGCGGCGGGCGACGACGCTGAATGCGCACCTGATGACGTTTGCCAACGGGACGACGTTTGCGGGGACGGGCACGATGACGATGCCGGGACAACGACGGTGACGGCGACGAACCTGAACCTGACGCTGCCGGCGGTACTGACATCGTTGTTGGCGGGTCCCGGGAAGCGTCACGATCAATGCGCCGTTCACGTGGACGAGCGGGACGATGAACATGGGCGGCGGCACATTACCGGTGGCGTCGGGCCGGACGCTGACGATGCAGACGCCGGAACGATCACGGACTGGTCAATGTGACGCTGCGGAATCATGGCACGGTGCAGTGGACCGGCGGGCGACTGCTGCATCAGGGCGGGAACAACACGGTGATCAACGAGTCGGACGGGACCTGGAACGTCGCGGGCGCGAATCTGGAGGTCGCGTTCGCGGGACAGCCGTTCACCAACGCGGGCCAGCTGCACAAGACGGGCAGCGGGCAGCTGACGGTCGGGGCAGCATTCACGAACACGGGCACCATCGACGTCGATGCGGGTGAACTGCTGATGTCGGGCGGCGGGCTGACCAACAGCGGCGTGATCGACGTGGCGGCGGGCGACGACGCTGAATGCGCACCTGATGACGTTTGCCAACGGGACGACGTTTGCGGGGACGGGCACGATGACGATGCCGGGGACAGACGACGGTGACCGCGACGAACCTGAACCTGACGCTGCCGGCGGTACTGACATCGCTGCTGGCGGGTCCCGGGAGCGTCACCATCAACGCGCCGTTCACGTGGACGAGCGGGACGATGAACATGGGCAGCGGCACAGTTACCGTGGCGTCGGGCCGGACGCTGACGATGCAGACCGGCAACGATCACGGGCTGGTCAACGTGACGCTGCGGAATCATGGCACGGTGCAGTGGACCGGCGGGCGGCTGCTGCATCAGGGCGGGAACAACACGGTGATCAACGAGTCGGACGGGACCTGGAACGTCGCGGGCGCGAATCTGGAGGTCGCGTTCGCGGGACAGCCGTTCACCAACGCGGGCCAGCTGCACAAGACGGGCAGCGGGCAGCTCACCGTCGGGGCAGCATTCACGAACACGGGCACGATCGACGTCGATGCGGGTGAACTGCTCATGTCGGGCGGCGGGCTCGATCAACAGCGGGTGATCGACATGGCGGCGGGGACGACGCTGAATGCGCACCTGATGACGTTTGCCACCGGGACGACGTTTGCGGGGACGGGCACGATGACGATGCCGGGGACAACGACGGTGACCGCGACGAACCTGAACCTGACGCTGCCGGCGGTGCTGACATCGCTATTGGCGGGTCCCGGGAGCGTCACCATCAACGCGCCGTTCACGTGGACGAGCGGGACGATGGACATGGGCAGCGGCACAGTTACCGTGGCGTCGGGACGGACGCTGACGATGCAGAGCCGGCGGATCACGGGCTGGTCAACGTGACGCTGCGGAATCATGGCACGGTGCAGTGGACCGGCGGGCGACTGCTGCATCAGGGCGGGAACAACACGGTGATCAATGAGTCGGACGGGACCTGGAACGTCGCGGGCGCGAATCTGGAGGTCGCGTTCGCGGGACAGCCGTTCACCAACGCGGGCCTGCTGCACAAGACGGGCAGCGGGCAGCTCACCGTCGGGGCAGCATTCACGAACACGGGCACCATCGACGTCGATGCGGGTGAACTGCTGATGTCGGGCGGCGGGCTGACCAACAGCGGGCGTGATCGACCTGGCGGCGGGGACGACGCTGAATGCGCACCTGATGACGTTTGCCAACGGGACGACGTTTGCGGGGACGGGCACGATGACGATGCCGGGGACAACGACGGTGACCGCGACGAACCTGAACCTGACGCTGCCGGCGGTGACTGACATCGCTATTGGCGGGTCCCGGGAGCGTCACCATCAACGCGCCGTTTACGTGGACGAGCGGGACGATGAACATGGGCAGCGGCACAGTTACCGTGGCGGCCGGCCGAACGCTGACGATGCAGACGCCGGCGGATCACGGGCTGGTCAACATGACGCTGCGGAACCATGGCACGGTGCAGTGGACCGGCGGCCGCATCCTGTTCCAGGGCGGAAACAACACTCTCGTGAACGAAACGGATGGCATCTGGAATGTCGGCGCAGGTACGTTCGATATGGCCGGAGGCGCGGGCCAGGTGTTCACGAACGCCGGGCTGCTGAAGGGAACCGGAGCCGCCACGACCACGCTGAACATCAGCGCGGCCATCTCGTTCACCCCGGGAACGACTGCGGACATCACGATCGTTCACTGAGAGCGCGGTGCGCAGACGTAGAATCGGCCGCATGCGAATCGCGGCCGATCTTCGTCACGCAGCCCGCCGATTGTGGCAGTCGCCCGGCTACACCGCGACAGCGCTCGTCACGTTCGCGCTGGCGCTCGGCGCGAACAGCGCGATCTTCAGCGCGGTCAACACCGTGCTGCTGCGGCCGATGCCGGTCCGAGCGCCGGACGACCTCGCGGTGGCGTGGCAGACCGACGAGGGCGGGCAGGCGGTCGTCGAACTGACATACAGGCACCTCAGGGAATGGACCGCGGCAGGAAATGCGTTCACGAGCGCCGCGGTCATGGGCTCGCACAACTGGAGCGCCGTGCTCGAACAGCACGGCGAGCCGTCGCGGATCTGGTTCAACGGTGTGTCTGCCGCGTTCTTCGAAACGCTCGGCGTGCAGCCCGTGCTCGGCCGTGGCCTCCGCGCGGAGGACGACGTGCCGAACGCCGCGCCGGTGGCCGTGTTGAACCATGGCGCCTGGATACGCCGCTTCGGCGGCGATCCGTCGATCGTCGGCAGGACCATGACCCTCGACGGTCAGCCGGTCGAGATCGTTGGCGTCATGCCTGAGGGCCTCGACTTCCCGCGCGGCGCTGAGTTCTGGATTCCCGTCGTGCCGATGCTTTCCGGCGGCCAGCAGCAGGGGCCGTCGATTCTCGACACGGTCGGCGTGTTCTACGTGATTGGGCGGATGCGCCCCGATCTCGATGCGCAGCGCTTGCAGGCGGCGCTCGACGACATCGAGCGAAACCTCGATCGCGCCGATGCGGGGCGGCTGAAATGGGGCGCCCGCGCGGTCGCCGTTCCGTTCCTCGATCACGTATTCGGCCGCGTTCGTCCGGCGCTTCGCGTGCTGTGGGCCGCCGTGTGCGTGCTGCTCTTCATCGCCTGCGCGAACGTGTCGGGGCTGATGCTGACGCGAGTGTCGCGCCGCCAGCACGAAGACGCCATCAGGTTTGCGCTCGGCGCCAGCCGCGCGTCGCTCGGCCGCCTGTGGATCATGGAGATTCTGATCCTTGCCGCTGCAGGCGGCGCGGCGGGTTTGGCGCTTGCACAATGGATCGCCGCGGCCATTGTCGCTCTCGCGCCGGACGATCTGCCGAGAATCGGCGAGCTCACCATCGACTCGACGGTTGCGCTCTTTACGCTGGCTGCGGTACTCGCGACCGCGTTGATCACCGGGAGCGTGCCGCTACGGCACATCGGCACCAGCGATCTGCTGCCGGCGCTGGAAGGGGAACGCACCACGTCGACCCGCCGAACGATCCGGACTCGTTCCACACTCCTCATCGCCCAAATCGCGTTCTCGATCGTGCTGCTGGTTGCCGCGGGGCTCGTCCTCCGCAGTTTCGTGGCGCTCCGCCAGATCGACCTGGGGTTCACACCGGAGCGCGTTCTGAGCCTGGAAGTGCAGCCGCGCGGCATCCCGGGATCCGCGAACGAATGGCTCGACGCGTACCTGACTCGCGTCCGCGCGCTGCCCGGCGTCGAGGCGGCAGGCGCCGTCTACCTTCGCCCGTTGATGCTCGGACCAATCGGCCAGGGCATCACTGTCCTCCTCGAGGGCCAGCCGGATACGCGCGAGGCGATCGAAGCCAACCCGGTGTTGAACTATCAGATGGCGTCGTCCGGCTACTTCGAGACGCTGGGAATTCCCCTGCGGGCCGGACGGTTCTTCACCGGGCAGGACAGCCGCGGCCAGCCGCGCGTGGCGATTGTGAGCGAGTCGGCGGCACGCCGCCTCTGGCCGGGCCAGGATCCCGTCGGCAGGCGTCTCTCGATGTCGACGTTCACCCCGGGCGAACGGTCGAAGGCCTGGCGCACCGTCGTCGGCGTCGTCGCCGACGTGAGGTACCGCGGACTCGACGAAGTGCAGCTGGATGTCTACGATCCCGCGCTGCAGATGGTCAACGCGGCGGACAACGTCGTGATCCGTACGTCTGGCGATCCGCTCGCGCTGGCGGGCAACGTGCGCGCGATCGCGCGCGAGATGGATCCACAGGCGATCGTCGACGGCGTCACGACGCTCGATGCCGTCGTCGGCCGTGCTGAAGCTCCCTGGCGGTTGACGATGTGGATGTTCGTCCTGTTCGCGGCCTTCGCGTTCGGGCTGGCGGCGCTGGGTCTCTTTGGCCTTGTCGCCCTGGACGTTTCGCACCGTCGGCGTGAGTTCGCGATCCGCATCGCGCTTGGTGCGCCGCGCGGCGCGGTGCTGCGCGAGGTTCTGGTGCGCGCTGCATGGCGTGTGGCCGCCGGCCTCGCGCTGGGATTCGGCGGCGCGCTCGCGGCGAGTCGGCTCGTCAAGAGCGTACTGTTCGGCATCGGCCCTGGCGACCTGGTCACTTACGGAATCGTGCTCATCGTCGTCGTAATCGCGGTGTCAGTCGCCGCATACCTGCCCGCCCGCAAGGCATCACGCACCCAACCGCAGGCGTTGTTGAGAATCTGACAGGAGAGCCTATGACACACGTCGCCCGGATCGCCGCCGTGGTTCTGTTCTCAGGAGTCGCCCTTGCAGCACAGCTGAAGATCTCGCCGGAACAGCGCTATCTCGCGCTGATGACCTTCAAGACGTCAACTCTTCAGAAAGAGCTCGATCAGGCGGCGGCCGGCGGCTTCGAGGTCGTGATGGCGAATACTCTCGGCGTGCTGATGAAGCGTACGCCTGCCGGGCGGAGCCAGTCCCGAATATCACCTGACCGCTGTCGAGCGCATCGCGACGCTCGAGAATGAGTTGAACGCCGCAGCGCAGAAAGGATTCATCGTCGTGCCCGGCACCGTGACCAAAGCGGGCGACGAAACGATTGTCCTGAGCCGGCGAACGCCCGGAAGCAGCGACCGGTACAGCTACAGAGTTCTGAAATCGGATGATTCCGTTGAGAACAACCTTCGCGACCTGGCGTCGAAGGGCTTTTCGCCGGTCGGGGCCTTCCTCCAGCAGTCCGGCTTCGGGGCGATGATGTCGTCTCCCACGACGGGCAGTCTCCACATCGTATTGCAGGGTCCGGCCGAGGGCGCGGCCGTGGTGCCTGTGCGGCGCGCCCGCGTGCTCTCGACGACGAAGACCTCGACGATGGAGAAAGAGTTGAACGAGACGGCGGCAAAGGGCTTCAGGGTGACCGGGGCGTCGCTCATGAAGGTCATGCTCGAAGAGGACCAGGATCAGCCAGGGCGGCTGGAGTACCGGCTGCTCGCGGCCGTGCGGTACGGCACGTTGAAGAACGAGATCATCGCCGCTGGCCGCGAGGGTTTCAGGATCGTTCCGCGCGCGATCATGGACAACCAGCAGCAGACCATCATCATCATGGAGCGCACGGCGGGGAGCACGAAGCCATACGAGTACGAGCTGATAGAAACCGACCTCAAGACGCGCGACACGCTCGATCAGAGCATCCTGCCGCTCGAAGAGCGGGGATACGTTCCGATCGGCATGTTCCTGCACCACAAGTACATCATCCTCATGGAAAAGCCGCAGCAGGGATAGCCTCTTGACATCTACTACGTCTCGCGTAATACTACGCCATACGTATTACGTGAGACGTAGCACATGCGCAAAGCCGACACAGACAAAGAGCTGGACGACTTCGGCCGGTTCACGGAGCCGGCGCTGCTGATTCTCATCAGCCTGGCGGACGGCCCGAAGCACGGCTACGCCATGATCGACGACATCGCCACCGTCGCGGAGATCCGTTTCGGCCCGGGAACACTGTATGGGGCCATCACGCGGCTCGAGTCACGCGGCCTGATCGAACGGCTGGATGCCGAGGACCGGCGCAATCCCTACCGGCTCACCGGGCTGGGCGAGAAGGCGCTGCGCGCCAGGCTGGCGAGCATCCAGGCGATCGCGCGGATCGGCCAGCGCCGGCTCGCGAACGCGTAAGGCCATGGCAGGCGACTTATGAAGGGAAGCTGGCTGGTGCGCCTCTACCCGCGTGCCTGGCGCGAACGCTACGGCGCGGAGATGTCGGCAATGCTCGAGCAGATGTCTTTGACGCCGGCGGCGGTCATCGATCTCGTGGCCGGCGCGGTCGACGCGCGGGTCGCGCCCCACGTCCTCGCGTCGCGTTCGAATTCATCGTCAGAAAAGGAGAAAGCGATGTTGAGCAGCATGATGAAGCGGTGTGCGGCGGGGCCGGCGTTGTCGGTGAGGGACCAGTGGATTGGCGCGTCGGTGATGCTCGGGTCGTGCCTCCTCTTCTCAGTCGCATACATATACGCGGCGCATCGCTACCGCGGCAACGAGCTGGTCGACGCCTTCGGGGTCATGGCTTTTCCTGCCGCGCTCCTGATCTCGATGCCGTTCACCTACGTGAAAGGGCACTCGAGGATCACGCAGTGGATCATCGTCGGCGTGTCGCTGGTCATCCTCGCCGCGATCTCCTACCTGGCGACGCTGATTTGATCGTCACAGGTAACTGAGCCACCAGTCGCGGCGGCGTGCCCTCAAGCGCGCAAACCACAGGCAGACAGGGTAGAGCGCCGCGACGACGCCCGCCCACACGGCATACGTCACCCACAGTTCCCACCCGTAGTCAGGCGGAAACAGGCTCCGTGGCGTGCCGAGCGTCGGCGGCGGCAGGAAGAGGAATGGCGCATTCCCGTAACGCAGCCACGTCAGCCCGATCGACAGCGCGTGGATCAGCGGAATGTGCAGCACGAAGTAGAAGAGCGGCACCCGCCCGAACACGACGAACGGATGCCGCTCGCTCAGGCGGAGCCGATCGATCAGCCCGAGAAACAGAATCGCCGGGCCGAGGGTCATGAGCAGGAACGCAAGCGAGGGCGGATACTTCGTGGCGTTCAGGAACGAGAGCCAGGTGTAGAGCGGACGGCTCTGCACCGCCCACGGCCGCGGATCGCCGTAAACGTTCAGCCCGCGGACCAGCACGAACGCGGCAATCAGTCCCAGCCCCGTTGCGATCAGGATCGGGCGACGGCGTTCCGGTGCAAGGCGGTACACCTGGCCGAAGCAGAACCCCGCGGCCATGACGCCTATCCATGGTACGAGCGGGTAGGCGACGATCACGACCGGCGGGCCTGGCGTCAGCAGGCCCGGCGCGTGGAGCACCTGCCAGAGCCAGCCGGAGGCGCCGAGCTGCGCTGCGTTCACGCCGTCGAACAGATTGTGCAGCGCGATCATCGCCACGCTGAGCGCGGCCAGCGCCCGCGTCGGCAGGTAGACGAGCGCCGCGAGAGCAATCATGCTCATGCCGAGCGCCCAGAAGACCAGCAGGAACATCGGGCTGAACGTCAGATCGAAGAAGAACCCGATGCGGACGATCGTGAACTCGAGGACGATCAGCCAGAGCCCGCGCGTCCACAGGAACCGCGAGAGGGCCGCCCTGGTGGCGCCGCGCTGCAGTCGAAGGTACGCCGACGTCCCGGCGCTGAACATGAACACGGGCGCGCAGACGTGCGTGATCCACCGCGTGAAGAAGATCGCGGGCGTCGTCTGCATCAGGTCTTCGGGTGGAAACGCCATGGCCGCCGCATGGACGTAGTCGCGGGTGTGATCGAGCGCCATGATCACCATCACCAGCCCGCGCAGGATGTCGACCGCCTGAACGCGCTCGGCAATGCGCGGCCCCGGCGGCGCCGCCGTGGTCATTGCGACACTGGGAGCGATCGGATCAGCGCGTCGATGCCGTTCAGCAGGCTGTCGCAGGTTGCCGAGAGGGCCTGCCGCAGCTCTGCACGTTCGGCCGGCTGCGACGCAGCAGCCATTCTCGCGCCCAGATCGCGGATGTCGTTCACCGTTGCGCGCACTTCCTGCCGCACGACTGACAGCGCGTCGGTCGAACCGCTGTTCTGTTCCGAAGCGAGCGCCTGCTGCCTGACCTTCTGCAGAACGCCGCGAATCCAGTCGCTGCCTCGATCGAGCTGGAAGAGCAGGTACTGCCTGCCGCCGATGATCGTCGCGACCACCTTGTAGTGGAACTCCTGCCCCGCCTCATCCACTTCCACACACGGGCCCCACTCGCGCCGCGCTGCCTCGCGGTGCCGCCAGACGTCGTTCGCTTCTTCGAGGATGTGTCCCAGGAACGGGAACGTCATGTCGGCGGTCAGGCGGCTGAACCAGGCGGGCGGCGGCGCCACGGCGGCAAACGATCCACCCGAGCGCCGTTCGAACACGGCGATGTCCATGGCAGGCAGGAGAGTCTTCAGCAGGTCGTCGCTCATGGCGTTACCGTTGAATCTGGATGTCAGACGAGGAGCATTGCACGGGAGAGGGATTCGAACGCCTCCTCGACCTGCGCGCCGCTCTTCGCGCTCGTCTTGACGAAGGGCAGACCGAGCTGGCCGACGAGATCGGTGTCGAATTCCCACCGGGTAGCGAGATCGGCCTTGTTGACGGCGACCATGAACGGCACGTGGCCGATGGTTCGCTGCGCGCTTTCGTGCAGCGACAAGGCCGTGTCGAGCGTCGAGCGCCGCGTTCCGTCGACCACGAGCAGATATCCGGATGCTCCACGAAGGTACGACATCCGCACCTTCTGGTATTCGTCCTCCCCGTGGATGTCCCAGAGGATCAGATCGACGCGCTCGTGGCCGAGATCGACGGTCTTCTTGTCGATCTTCACACCGATGGTGGTGAGGTAAGTGTCCGAGAAAATGCTGTGGACATAGCGGGAGACGAGGCTGGTCTTGCCGACGCCGAAGGCCCCGAGCATGCAGATCTTTTTCTGAATCACCGCCCGCTCCCCGATGGCGGCTGTTCCGGGAGCGCGACGCGAAACGACACCCGTCGATTCCGCTGCTTGTCGTCGTCGGACGCGCCCTGTGTGAGCGGCGATGCGCTTCCCACGCCGGTCGTATTGAGGTCCAGCGAGTCCAGCAGCGCGGTGCGAAGCACCGACAGCACGGCAGCCGCCCGCGCCTGGCTCAGAGGCCCGTTCGAGACGTCGCTGCCGTCGCTATCGGTATGGCCGACGACGTCGATTCGCGCGCGCTGGCCGCGCGCACGGACTACGTCGTTCAGCTCGGTGAGCAGAGCGGCGATCGAGCGGAGCGTCGCGTCCTGTCCGTCCGCGATTCGCGCCTGTCCGCGCGGAAACCGCACGGCGGCTGCCTCGATCTGCTCTTTCAGGCGCGCTTCCACGCTCGGGCCCGCGTACTCGAAGCGGCGGACGCCGGCGATCGCCGGTGCGAGCCGTTCGCTGTCGAGAATCCATCGCGATGACGCGTTTCCCTTTGCCGTCAGCACTCCATCGGCATACGCGAAGGTGACGCCCGGCGGCGGGCGCAGCAAGTCGCGCGCGCGCTCGATCACGAACCGAGGATGAAGACTCTGGTAAGGCTCCCAGCGGCTGTCGATCGAGGCGGGCGCGAGATCGAACGCCGGTATCAGCGTCGCCGGATCGCCGGCGAGAGAATCGCGCAGGCCGGCAACGAAGAACCGCCCGTTGCTTCGCCCGCTGGACACGACGACGATGCCGGGCTCGGTGCGCAGGCGATCGAGGTACGTGTTCCACCGCTGCCGTTCACGCCATCCCAGGAACGCCCAGGCGCCGATCGCGAGAAGAATGAGTGCGGCGGCGATCGCGATGCGCCGATACAGACCGCGACTGTCCCCGGGCCCGCAGCTCGGTAACGAGGCACGACTCGAGGATCGGCCGCGCGCGCTCGAACGGCGCGGCATCGCCGCGGTACGCCTCCAGTTCCTGTCCAAACTGCCGGTGGATCCGCTCGACCGCATCCTGGAACGTCGTCTGCAGCGTGCGCGGCGCGCTGCCGCGAACCACGCCGGCGACGACCGCCTGCGGCCCCTGCTCGATCCAGACCGAGAGATCGCCGACGCGAAGCGCGTCGAGCGTGTCGCCGCCGGTGTGAAACGAATCGCGGACGAAGTCGCGGATCGCGGTGAGCATCGCCGAGATCTGGTCCGCGTCCTCCGCGGCCTTCGGATTCGACGCCACGTGTTGCAGGAGAAGGCCGGTCTCGGCGTGGATCAGAAAGACTTGCTGGACCTGGTACTCCAGCGTGTTCAGTAAGACGATCTCGGCAAACGGCTTGCCGGTCCGGAGCGCCGTCCACCGCCACTGCAGCGCGCGCCACGAGAGGCTGTGCTCCACCGTCCGGTTGAGCGAGTCCACCATCGTCGCGAGCGTATGGGCGATGGCCTTGCGGATGGCGGGTCCGATGACGGGAAACAGCGCATCGGCCAGCGGACGCGGATCGCGCCGCACGGATTCGGTGACGGCGTGTTCGACGGAGGGCGCGAGCGCCCGCATCAGCTGCGGATCGTTGGCGCGGATGGCGATGGCATCGGGCAGCACGCGGCTGACGTCGCGCGTCTGGACCGCCGGGTCCAGCACGTGCGCCTGCAGCGCCAGCAGCTCGCGCTGCTCGGGACCGATGATCAGCGAGCGGAGCTCGGAGAAATCCTCGTCCTGACGGTCTTGCTCGATCAGGGAATCAGCCATTGCCGGCATCCTCGGTGCCGGCGGCGGCGATGTCGCTGGTGAGACGCATCGCCATCTCGTTGAAGAGCGCCGCCAGCGTAGTGCGGTCGGCCTTGTCGTTCCGCAGCTCGCGCGACTCGCGCCCGAGCGCCGCAAGCAGGTCCTCGACGCGCTTGCGGATGTCGTCGCTGAGACGCTGATGCTGCTCGAGCATCTGTTGACGCAGCTCCCGCTGCGCTTTCGACAGCTGCTCGTCGAGCGTCGTCGTGCGCCGCTCCGCCGCCTTGGCCGCCTCCTGCAGCTCGCGGGACAGTCCCGCGGCCGCCTCCACCCGCCCGGCGTGCTCGGACTTGATCTGATCGGCCAGCGACTCGTTTTCCTTGCGCGCGTACGTCTCGAGGGCGTCGAGCCGGGACCGCAAGTCATCCTTGAGATCGTTGGTCTCCTTGAGCATGCGCTCCTCGAGGCGGGCGAACCGGCGGTCGAAGTCGCGCAGCTGGGTTCCAAAGAGGATGTCGCGGACCTTGTCGATGCTGCCGGCGCCGGCATCCTGGGCGCCCGATTTCTCCGCCCCTCCAGGACCGGCGGTCACCTCGTTCACCACGGCGTTGTACGGATCTTTGGGTGAAATCATGATGCTTTCCTCGGGCGTTCGAGTCGCAGTGAATCCCCTGAGAGGCGCAAGGCTAGCACGCACCGGGGGAAAAGGCACATGCTGAAGTCTTAATTATTTAATTGCCTTGGGCGGCCGCTGGTGCTACTCTCTGGGGCAATCTCTTAATTAGTTAAGAGATTGGAGGTTCTCATGCGCCTTGGTGTCGCCCTGGCGTTTGCCGCGGCGCCGTTCGCGTTGCAGCTGCCTGCAGCCGACCCGCCGGATCCGCTCGCCGTTTCCGCGCTCGAGAAGTTCCTCGCGCGTCCTCCGCTGGCCCACCAGTACTGCGCGACACGCCGTCTCGAAGCATCCGGCGGCGGCCAGCGCGGTTGGATCGAAGTGCAGACCAACTTCGCCCCCGCGTCAGGCTTCGCGTACGAAGTGACTGCCGAGGGCGGTTCGGGCTACATCCGCGGCCGCGTCCTGCGATCGCTCCTCGACGAAGAGCGGCGGCTGCTGGCGCTCAAGACCACAAGCGCCGCCATTTCGCTAGCGAACTACAGTCTCCGGCCCGGCGGCCTGACGGAAGAGGGGCTTGTCGCGATTGGATTGCAACCGCTGCGCAAGGATCGTGCGCTCATCGCCGGCCGCATGCTGCTGACCAGTGACGACGGTCAGCTCGTTCGTGTGGAAGGACGTCTCGCGAAGAACCCGTCGTTCTGGGTGACGCGCGTCGACGTGGTGCGATCCTACCGGCCCGTCAACGGCGTGTTCCTGCCCGTGTCGCTCCAGACGACCGGGCAGCTCCGGTTTCTCGGGTCTTCAAAGCTGGGGATGACCTACAGCTACTCGCACGTTGACGAGCGCGCGGTGAACGACGACGCCACCGACCTCAGTCGCGCTACTCCTCAAGGCCGGACGTGCGCAGCACTCTCTGGAAACGCGGATCCTGGCGGTACGGATCCCACTTCGCGTCGACGATGACGTAGATGAGATGAGAGTCCCGAACCGCCGACGCTTTTTCCAGCCATTCGAACACGCGTTCGTCGTCTTTCAGGCCGGCGTACGCAAGGGCGAATGCCATCGGCGGGACGTAGCGCTTGTGCGCGAGGTGCTTCAACCCCGCCAGCAACTCGAGCGCCTCGCCGGCGCGGCCGGCTCTGCCGAGGATGTAGGCTGACATCGCCGTCGGCTTCGAGTTGCCATTCGAGAGTCGTGCCGCTTCGTTCAGCGCTTCGATCGCCTGATCCGTCCTGCCCATTTGTTCGTACGCCTGACCGAGCTGCCAGTGCGCGACCCAGAAATCGGGCTCGGCGCGAAGCGCGTCGTGCGCATGGAGCGCCGCCGCTTCAGGATTCCGGGCTGAAAACGCGATCTGCGCGGTCATGCTGTGGCTGAGCGCGTCGAGCGGATCGAGCGCACACGCCCGGCGCGCCGCCGTGAGCGCCTGCGCGTGACGGCGCTGTTGCGAGAGCGCATGTCCGAGCATCCAGTGCGCTTGCCCGGAACCCGGGTCGAGAAAGACCGCTCGGGAGAGATTCGCCTCGGCGCCGGGCCAGTCCCAGTCGAACAGGAACCGGACGCGTCCCATCGAGGTGTGCGCCTCGGCCACGGTCTCGCCGTGCTCGAGCGCGAGCGCCGCCGCGGCGCGCGCGTCATCCGACACGTCGGACGGCCGCGTGTCGCTGTTGAAGACGCGGCCGGAGCACGTATCGGCGATGCCCGCCCAGGCGAGCGCGTATCCAGGATCGACATCGGTGGCCCGCCTGAAGCATTCGAGCGCCCGCTCTGCCGTCGCCGGCGTCATCTGGTTGTAGTAATAGCGGCCGCGCAAGTAGAGATCGTACGCCTCCGCGTTTCTCGTCTGCCTCTCCGTGATCGCCGCGGCGCGATGCGGTGAGAGCCGGAGCTCGATCTGCCGCGCGATCGCCTGTCCGAGCTCCGCCTGCAATCCGAGAAGATCGTTCAAATCGCGTTCGTAGGTATCGGTCCAGGCCTGCACTTGATCGCGCACGCGCACGAGCGTGGCCGCGACCCGGCACCGGCCATCCGCGGCACGCACCGACCCTTCGAGGATGTAATCGGCCCCGAGCTCCACGCCGATTTCGCCCAGCGTCTTGGTGGTCCGCCGATACGCCATGCTCGACGTGCGCCCGACGACGCTGAGGCGATCGGGATCGATGCGGCCGAGGCCGACGATCGTCTCTTCAGTCAGGCCGTCGGCGATGTAGTCGCTGTCGCCGGTGGCGAGGAGATTCTGAAACGGCAGAACCGCAAGCACCGAACGGCCGGCCGATTCGACGTCGGCGACGAAACGGTAACCCTTGCCCTGAACCGTCTGGATGAAACGAGAGTGATCGGCCGAGTCGCGCAGCGCCCGCCTGACCTTGCGGATCACGGTGTTGACGCTGGCGTCGGCGTCGATGAACACGTCGCGCCCCCACAGACGAGTCACGATTTCGTCACGCGTGACGAGCTCGCCGCGGCGATCCACCAGGAGCATGAGCAGCTCCATCGGGCGGCGCTCCATCTTGACGCTGCGGCCCTGCTTGCGCAGCTCGTACGCGGACAGGTCGAGCACGTAGCCACCGAAGCGAAACGCACGAGACGGCAGATGATCGGGCATGACCCAGCACGCCGATCTTACGTGCGACGCTGTCGAAGTTTCCAGCCGGCAACCACTTGCGGGGTCAGCAAACCTTCAGAGGGAATTCACCGCCGCTCCATCGTCAGTTCCTCCGTAGGCGCGCACACTGAGCGTCCGCAAACAAAGGAGGAACATGATGCTCCACATCACGCCCCACGAGCGTCGGACGCTGCGAATGCTGGCGATGGGAACGCCGGCCGGCGCGATGGCGTCGCAACTGGGGACGAGTGAATTCGCGCTCGAGATAGAGCTGAGGACACTGTTCGCCCGGATGGGCGCGGCGTCTGCGGACGACGCGGTGGCCATGGCGGTTCGGCGTGGATTGCTCGCGCCGCCAGGGAATCCGGACTACCTCGACAGCGCCGATGTCGAATTTCCGCCCTCTCGTTCGACTTACCTGTAGCCGGTGTTGATCGCCGGTTGTTTCTCAGGTTCGAGGAATAGAACGATGAAAGTCGATGTCGCGCGCGTCGCGCCCACCAGCGCGAGCGACGCGGAACCCGCACGGCTGTTTCTTCAGGATCGCATCAGGCTCTGGGCGTTCTGGGTGTTCGTCCTGTCGTTCGGCTTCTACTTGACGAACCTGGTGACCGCTCCGGTGCTGCTGCAGGCGCCGGCGCATGCGGCGGACATGATCCTGCAGACGGGTACCCTCGATCACCTGGCGGCGTCGCTCGTGTTCGGCGGCGTATGGGTCCTGACGCGCCGTGTGCGCGTGTCGATGCCGGCGCTGCGTGTGCTCGACATCGCCGCGCTCATCACCGGCTGCGTGCTGTTCGCGCTCATGGGTGCGTATCTGACGCGGATGCAGCTGGCCACCGGCCTCGACGGCGCATTCGGTCCTTACGCCGGGTTGCTCGCCGGCGCGAACACCGTCATGGCGCGCGCCATCACCGTCCCGAGCTCGCCCCGGCGCACGCTGGCTGGCAGCATCGCCGCGATGGCGCCGCTCGTCCCGGCGACGTTCGTCGCGACGAACGGTTCGATGGCCCTGACGCTGAACGTGGCGACATGGTGCATGGTGTCGATCGCGCTGGCGATCGTCGGGTCGCGCGTCATCTTCGGCCTGCGCAGCGAGGCGGAGCGCGGCAGACGGCTCGGACAGTACACGCTCGAGAACCGGATCGGAGCGGGAGGAATGGGCGTCGTCTACCGCGCGAGCCACGCAATGCTGCGGAGGCCGACCGCGATCAAGCTGCTGCCTCCGGACCGCGCAGGCGAGGTCAACCTCGCGCGCTTCGAGCGCGAGGTGCAGATCACCGCGCAGCTCAGTCATCCGCATACCGTCGCGATCTACGACTACGGCCGCACGCCCGACGGGGTCTTCTACTACGCGATGGAATATCTGGACGGCATCAACCTCGAGGATCTCGTTCGCGAGCATGGACCGCAGCCGCCCGGGCGCGTCGCCAGGATCCTCGACCAGGTATGCGGCGCGCTTGCGGAGGCCCATGACCGCGGCCTCGTCCACCGCGACATCAAGCCGGCGAACATCATCCTCTCGGAGCGCGGCGGCGAGCCCGACTTCGCGACGGTGGTGGACTTCGGGCTCGTCAAGCCGCTCGCGGCCGCCGACGTGCCGTCGCCGGTGCCGCAGATGAACGTGCTGACCGGCACGCCGCTCTACATGTCGCCGGAGTCGATGGTGGCGCCGGGCGCCGGCGATCCGAGAAGCGATCTCTACGCCCTCGGAGCCGTCGCCTACTACCTGCTGTCGGGGCATCCGGTGTTCGAGGCGGCATCGGTCATCGAAGTAATCCGTCATCATCTCGAGTCGGAGCCGGTGCTGCCGTCGGTCCGCCTCGGACGGCCGATCCCGTACGAGCTCGAGGCCCTCGTGCTGCAGTGCCTGCGAAAGTCACCGGACGACCGGCCGGAGAGCGCCCGAGCGTTCAGGTCGGCGCTGCGACGCTGCAGATCGATTCCCGCATGGACGAACGACGACGCCGCCAGGTGGTGGCATCAATTCAGATCCATCGCGGCAGAGCGCGAGCCTCAGCACGAGGACGACAGTCAGGAAATCACGATGACCGTGGACGTGGCAGAACGCCTGACGCACACGGCGATCTAAACAGGCGGCAACAACAACGAAAAAGGAGACACGACGATGCGATTCCTGTGCATTCACAAGGGAGCGGAAGGGGCGCCACAGACCAGCCAGATGATGGACGACATGGGCAAGCTGATCGGAGAAATGGCATCGGCGGGCGTGCTGCTCGCGACCGAAGGCTGCCTGCCGAGCGCGTTTGGCACGCGCGTGCGGCGGTCGAACGGCAGCATCACCATCACCGACGGACCGTTCGCCGAGACGAACGAGGTCATCGGTGGCTTCGCGCTGATCAATGTGCGGTCGAAAGAGGAAGCGATCGAATGGACGAAACGCTTCATCGGCATCGTCGGCGACGGCGAGAGCGAGATTCGCCAGCTGTGCGAGGCGCCCGCGTTCCAGGCCTAGGACGACGAGGGGTAGTCGGTTCCGCAAGAAAAAGTGTTCCGGGCGGCCATTGGCTCGAGTCTAAGGAGATCGCGAGGACAAGCCATGAGATCCAGGTCTCGGGGCTCTATTCGCTCGTCTACGAGATATGCGAGATCGAGGTGCCAACCAATTGCGATCGGGCGACGGTCACGATCGATCTCAGCGGGGGCGCCTGACGCTGTGGCTTCCGCCTTCAGGCGGAAGCTCCTCCCGCCTCGAGGCGGAAGCCACCCGATTCGGGGTAATGTGTGTGCGTCATGGCCGTCACACTTACCCCCATCGGCACGGTCCGGAGCCGCTTCAACGACACAGCCGACATCCCCAAGGGGCTGGGAGCGCGGCACGACGCGGAAGGCATCCTCGAAATCCTCCCCGAGCTCGAGGAAGGGCTCGAGGACATCGAGGGCTTCTCACACCTTTATGTAATCTGGATCTTCGATCGCGCGGAAGGGCCCGAGCTCACCGCGTATCCGCCATCCGACGATCGTCCGCACGGCGTCTTCGCCACCAGATCCCCGCAGCGCCCGAATCCGATCGGACTGACTGTCGTCGAGCTTCTGGGTCGTGAAGGGACCCGATTGCGGGTCAGCGGTGTGGACATGCTCGACGGAACGCCGATCGTCGACATCAAGCCGTACCTCTCCAACGTTGCCCCCCAGCAGCTGCGCCGCGGTTGGCTGGACGAGGCCGAGCGTCGGCGCGCCACCAAAGGGTGATCGGGCGTCATGTCCACCCTTACGAGACGACGCTTCATTCAGCGCACGACGGCCGCACTGCCCGCGCTGGCGCTGGCGCCGCGGTTTCGTTCGTGGCAGTCGTCCGATCCCTGGGCGCAGGCCGACGCAATCGTGCGCGCGATCGAAATCCCGCGGTTTCCCGCGCGCTCGTTCGATATCACCGCGTACGGCGCCGTCGGCGACGGACACGCTTCGTGCTCCGATGCGATTCGCAAAGCCATTTCCGCCTGCAGCGCCGCGGGCGGCGGCCGCGTCGTCGTCCCGAAGGGACGGTTCTTGACCGGAGCGGTCCGCCTCGAAAGCAATGTGAATCTGCACCTGGAAGACGACGCAACGCTCGCGTTCACGGACGACGCCGCTCAGTACCCGATCGTGTTCACACGCTGGGAAGGCGTGGAGCTGATGAACGTATCGCCGTTCATCTATGCCTGGGAGACCCACGACGTCGCGATAACCGGCCGCGGGACGCTCGATGGGCAGGCGAACGCGTCCCGGTGGTGGAGCTGGAGACTCTCCGGGACCGGCACTCCAGGACGCGATCGCGCCGCGAGGAACCGTCTCATAGACATGCAGGCCCGGGGCGTGCCGGTTGCCGAGCGCGTGTTCGGGCCTTCGGACTGCCTGCGGCCGAACTTCATCCAGCCGTATCGCAGCCGCAACATCCTGATCGACGGCCCGACGATCGTGAACTCGCCGATGTGGGAGATCCATCCGGTTCTGTGCCGGAACGTGACGGTCCGGAACGTGACGGTTCGAAGCCACGGCCCGAACAACGACGGCTGCAACCCCGAATCCTGCTCCGGTGTTCTCATCGAGGGCTGCACCTTCGACACCGGCGACGACTGCATCGCGCTGAAGTCCGGCCGGAATGACGACGGCCGCCGCCTCAACGTGCCGGTCGAGAACGTGGTGATCCGCAACTGCTCGATGAAGGACGGTCACGGCGGCGTCGTCATCGGCAGCGAAATCTCGGGAGGGGCGAGAAACATCTTTGCCGAGAAGTGCCGCATGGACAGCCCCCAGCTCGATCGGGCTTTGCGGGTCAAGACGAACTCCGTCCGCGGTGGGACGATCGAGAACGTCTACATGCGCGACGTGACGGTGGGTGAGGTGGCCGAGGCGATCGTGACGATCGACTTCTTCTACGAGGAAGGAGAAGGCGGTCCGCATACGCCGGTCGTGCGGAACATCGAGGTCCGCAACGTGACCAGCCGAAAGAGCCAGCACGCGCTGCTCCTGCGCGGATTCAAGACCGCACCGATCTCCGGCGTTCGCCTCGAGGACTGCACGTTCGACGGCGTGGCGAAGCCCGATGTGCTCGAGAACGTGAATGGGGTCGAGCTGAAGAACGTCCGGATCAACGGCGAGCTCAAGAACGGAGTAATCTCGTCGCGGTGACTCGCCGGGCACGCGTGTTCGCGGCGGCCGCATTCCTGTCGCTGATTGCGCAGGGTGCTTATCTTGCCGGCCTGCAGCCGCGTTCACCCGGCCGCGACTGGCCGCGCGTCACATTCGAAACGAAACCCTGGGCCCGCTGGTGGTGGCACGGCAGCGCCGTCGACCGCCGCAACCTGACGTCCGAGCTCGAGGCGCTGCGCGCGGCCGGTATCGGCGGTGTCGAGATCACGCCGATCTACGGCGTCCGAGGGCAAGAGGCGCGTTTCATCCCATATCTGTCCGACACCTGGATCTCGATGCTCGATCACGTGCTCGTCGAAGCGCGCCGTCTCGAGCTTGGCGTGGACATGGCGACCGGCACCGGCTGGCCGTTCGGCGGTCCGTGGGTTGGCGAGGAGATCGCGCCGCGCACCATCGTGCACCGGACCTGGACGATCGAAGCCGGGCAGACGCTCTCCGAGCCGGTTCGCTTTCAACAGCCTGCCTTGCTGCGTGCACTGGGCAATCAGATTTACGAGGTCGGCGAAATCAAGCCAGGCGAAACACCGCCTGCGGGATCTGCGCAACAGCCGGCGATCCGGCGCGATGTGCGGCCGCTGCAGATGTCCGATGTCGCCGAACCGCTGACCGCGAATCGCAACCTCCAGGCGCTGGCGATCGAGCAGATCAAATATCCGCGCACGTTGGCGCCGGATGTCGTGATGGCGTATGGGGAGTCGGGGACAGTCACCGACCTCACGAGCCGGGTGGACGGTAGCGGGCTGCTGCAGTGGAAGGCGCCGGAGCGAACAACTGTCTACGCGCTGTTCTTCACGCCGCACGGAAAGCTCGTCGAGCGCGCCGCCCCTGGCGGCGAAGGGTTCGTGATCGATCATTTCTCTCGCGCGGCAATCCGCTCCTATCTCGGGAGGTTCGACCGCGCGTTCCTGAACCGTCCGCCCAAGGGTCTGCGAGCGTTCTTCAACGACTCGTACGAAGTGGACGACGCGACGGGACAAGGCAACTTCACGCCGCTGCTGTTCGACGAGTTCCGGAAGCGGCGAGGCTACGATCTGCGAGAACAGCTGCCCGCGCTGCTGGGCAGCGGGCCGGCCGACGTCAGCGCCCGCGTACTCGCCGACTATCGCGAGACGATTTCGGACCTGCTGCTCGAGACGTTCACGCTGGAGTGGCGGTCGTGGGCCCGCCGATACGGCAGCGTGATCCGCAACCAGGCGCACGGTTCACCGGCCAACCTGCTCGACCTGTACGCAGCAAGTGATATTCCCGAAACCGAAGGAACGGAAATTCCGCGTTTCAAATGGGCGACCTCCGCGGCGAACGTCGCCGGGCGGCGCCTCGTCTCCGCCGAAGCCGCGACGTGGCTCGGCGAACACTTCCGCTCGACGCTCGCCGACATCAGATCGGCGGTGGATCACTTCTTCGTCACCGGCGTCAACAGCATCGTTTATCACGGGACGGCGTACTCGCCTGACGACGAACCATGGCCAGGATGGCAGTTCTACGCAGCGGTGGAGTTCAACAGCCGCACGGCGTGGTGGGACGACTTCGCGGCGCTGAATACGTACGTGGCGAGGACGCAGTCGTTTCTGCAGTCGAGCAGGGCCGATCACGATGTCCTGCTGTACTTTCCGTTCCACGATGCGGTCGCGACGCGAGGGACCGCGCTTCTCACACACTTTGGCGGCGCCAACCGGCCGACAGCGGCGGAGGGGTTCGAAGCCGCGGGCTCGGCGCTCCAGTCGCGCGGACTCACGTTCGATTACATCTCCGACCGTCAGCTGTTGGAGACTCGCTCGATCAAAGGCCGGCTGCGGACGCAAGGCGGCTCGGAGTACCGCGTGCTGGTGCTGCCGGAGAGCCGGTTCATGCCGCTGGAGACCCTGGAGCACGTGCTGTCGCTGGCGCGAAGCGGGGCCACCATCCTCATCGTCGGCAATGGTCCGGCAGACGTCGCAGGTTTCGGCTCGCTCGAATTACGCCGCGAGAGATTCCGGCGCTCGGTGACAACCCTGAAGTCAATCGCGTCGCATGCCGGCGGCGTCAGCGATCTCGAAACCGCGTTGCAGGGCGCCGGCGTCGGGCGTGAGCGCCTGGTGGATCTCGGCCTGTCGTTCGTTCGCCGGACCGATTCCGAGGGACGCTTCTACTTCATCAACAACCGCACCGGCCGTGACGTCGACGGCTGGGTGCCTCTGCAGACGACGCGCCGAGCCGCGGTGATCTTCGATCCGATGACGGGCCGTCGCGGGGCGGCGGACGTCAGGCAGGCTAATGGAGCAACGCTCGACGTCTACCTGCAGATTCCGCCCGGAGAATCCGTGATCGTCGCGTTGACCGCGGCGCGGGAAGGCGACCCTTACGCGTTCCATCAAGAGAGCGGGGTGCCCCAGCCTGTCGGTGCGAACTGGTCCGTCCGCTTCGTCAAGGGAGGGCCGGTGCTGCCGGCCGCGCGGACGATCGATCGCCTGATGTCGTGGACGGCCTTCGAGGGCGACGAGAGCGTCCGGAGCTTCTCGGGCACCGCTGTCTACTCGACGAGGTTCAACGCGCCGGAGGGGGAGGCCGACGCGTGGCGGCTGGATCTTGGACGCGTGCACGACAGCGCACGCGTGCGGCTCAACGGCCTGGACCTGGGAACGCTGATCGGGCCGAGGTTCCGGATTGTTCTGGAAAAGGGATCGATCAAGGCGGCCAACGTTCTCGAGGTATTCGTGACAAACCTCTCGGCGAACCGCATCGCCGCGCTCGATCGGGCGGGCGCGACCTGGAAGAAGTTCTACAACGTCAACATGCCGGCGAGGTTGCCCGAGAACCGCGGTGCGGACGGCCTGTTCACCGCGGCGAAATGGGAGCCGCTCGAATCGGGCCTCATCGGCCCGGTGACGCTTACTCCGGTCGTGCGGCTTCGTCCCTGAGTGGCGCCGCGGCAAACCACACGACCGTTGCGATCAGCATCCACAGCTTCGTCTGATCCAGCGAGACGCGGTCATAGAAGAACAGGACCGGCGGAACAATCGTTCCGGCAAGTGCAAGCCACGAGAGGACGCGGGCTGCCATGGTCATAGCGGCTGGACTCCTGCGGGAATTCCAGCCGCCACAGGCCGCTGTAGAAGGCGGCTCAGCGCGAGGTAAAGGATCGCGGCGAGGAACCAGCCTGGGAGGCTGACGAAATAGAGCTGGACGCCGCCCCTGAGGACCAGCAGCGCGCAGCCGGCGAGCGTCACGAACCAGGTCAGGCCTGCCGCCCAGTTGAAGTCCGTCCCTGACTGTTCGGCGTAATTCGGCTGAAAGCCGAAGCGTTCGCTGAGCCAGAAATCGACGAACACGACCGCGCCCATCGGCATCAGCAGCATGCCGTAGAGTGCGACGAAGTCGAGCAGCTGCATGGCGACGGCCGGAAACGCGCCGACGATGGTCGTGATCGCCCCCGTCACCATCGTGACGCGATAGCGCGACACGCGCGGCATGATCGCCTGGAACGCAAGCCCCGCCCGATAGATCGTCGGATTCGCCGTCGTCCATCCCGCCACGATCACGCAGATAACTCCGGCGATGCCGCACGCGTTGTAGGCGAGGGGGCCGGGAAACACCGCGGTGTTGCTTGGGTCGGCCCTCAGCTGCACCACGTACAAGATGGAGGCGGTTACCCACGCAAGGTAATGCCCGAGAAACATTCCCGATGCAGTGGAAATGCCGTACCAGGACTTTCGCGCAAAGCGCAGCACCGAGAGGTCGGCCATGCCGATGTGCATCGCCATGTTGCAGAACCACGCGAAGAACATGATGTGCCAGAAGGTGAACTTGATCTGGCCGGGCAGCGGCGCGCCGCCGGTCCAGATCACGCTCTGTGCCTTGGGCCAGAACTCCGCGAGCGACGTGACGCCCATCTGGCGAAGACCGACCAGGCCAAACGCGATGAACACCAGCACCATCCAGGGCGCGGCGATGTTGGCCACGCGCGACACGAACTCGTAGCCGTAGGCCGCAACGACGGTGACCATCGCGCCGATGGCGAGGACGGCGAGGATCCAGCCGAGGCCGGTGGGGTAGACGTCGTTCAGCTGCGGCATCGCAAACCCGAACCACACGCCGAGCGCGGTCGCGGACACGGTGATCATCGAGCCGGCGAGCAGGCAGAACATCAGGCCGTTCGCGACGTTGTAGAGCGTCACCAGCCGGCGGCCGCAGATCCGTTCGAGCTGGTAGTAGAGCGTCAGCCTCGCCCGCGTCGCGATCGGCGCCGTCAGGAAGGTCCAGCTCAGGACCGCGAGCAGGTTTCCGACCAGCAATCCACCGAGCAGATCCACGGCGCTCACGCCCGCCGCGACGAACAGCGGTCCGATCATCAGCTCGGTGCCGGCGGTGTGCTCGCCGGCATACTGCCCGATGAAGCTCCCGAACCCGAGCCGCGCTTCGGGCGGGACCGGCTCACGCTCGTATTCGTTGCTCATCGGGCATACGTTAAGGGGTGTCGATCCGAAACCAAGCTCTGAAAGCCGTGCGGTGAAGGTTTCACATGACAGAACAAGCTGTCAGCTCTCAGCCGTCAGCTCTCAGCTCGTTGGCCGATAGCTGATAGCTGAGAGCTGAAGCTGTCAGCTAGAACCGTGCATACGTCTCGACCCCCATCAACGCATCGTTGGGATACAGGTGATCGACGTTCTCGCGCGTGACAATCTGGTGCTTGACGAACATCGCCGGGGCGACGGGACGGCGGCCGAGGATCTCGAGCGCCAGCCGGATCAACCCGTCGCCATAGCGCTCGGGAAAATAGCCAACCGAGGCGATCAGCGGGGTGCGCGGCTCGCGCAGCTCCGCGCGCGCGTCCGGCTCCGCATTCTGGCCGACGATCGCGCAGTGCTCGCTGCGTCCGCTCTCCTGGAACGCGCGGGCGGCGCCGAGCGCGCTCGGATCGTTGGCGGCCCCCACCAGGATCTGTTTGGCCTTCGTCTCGCGAAGGTGCTTGCGGACTCGCTCGAGCGCGGGCTTGAACTGGCCGTCCGCATCGATCGACACGACCGGCCAGGCCGCCGCTTCGTGGATCACCTCGCGGATGCCGGCAACGACCCCGCGCCCTCTCGCCGCCGGCAGCGACCCCGCGCGCCCGATTTCGAGCAGCAGGATTTCCGCATGGCCGGTCCAGTGCTGTTTCGCCCAGCGCGCCAGGTGCCGCCCGGCGAGCAGCCCCGCTTCGTAGTTGTTCGCACCAAAGTAGGTGGCCCCCGGGTGAGGAATGTCGATGGCAATCATCGGAATGCCCGCCTGGTGATACGCAGAGGCGATGGCGGGGGCGACGGCTTCGTCGGTCTGGAACTCGATGACCAGATCGACACGCTCACGAATGAGCAGTTCGGCGTTCTTGATCGCGATCTTCGGCAGATAGCGGTTGTCGACGACGATCAGCTCGACCTGGGTGCGCTCGGCGGCCCGAATCAGCCCGTTGTGGACTTCCCGCGCGAACGAACTGTCCTGGCCCTGTGCCGCATAGCCGATGCGGTACCTCTTGCGGCGCCGGATCTCGGCCGTCAGGCGGTAGCGGTTGTTCTCGACTTTCTCGATGAATCCGCAATGCCGCAGCGTGTAAAGCAGGCGGAAACACATGCCCTTGCCGAAGCCGGTGCGGGTCATCACGTCTCGCAGGCGTAGCGTCTCTCCGGGATGCTGGAAGGACCAGAGGATCTCGGATGCGTGCACCAGCGACTTGACCAGATAGAGGTCCGGCACCCCCGGAGGCGTCTTGTCATCCGGCTCGTTGGCCATCGCGGCGTTTTGTATCGCACAACATCGGTTCGACGCAAGCACTCCTTGGAACGGCATTCGTTCCGCGTAAATAGCTGAAAAAACCAAGGCAGTGTCGGCTATGGGGAGGAATAAGGCCCGGCGAAAGTTCTCACATGTGAACCGCCGCCAACAAAACGTCCCCCGCTTGCGGTCACGGGGCACCGGGTGAAGCCTAAGCGTCGCCGTGAAGGATCTGAGGGCAGCGCCTGCCTCCGCCGAACGTCTGGCCGACCTGTGGACTGACGCCGCAGCCGCCGGACTGACCGAGGCGGAGCTGCTTCGTTACCGCTCGAACCTGCTCGGCTCCGACCTGCGGATTACGAACTTCGGCGGCGGCAACACCTCCGCAAAAGTAACGGAGCAGGACCCGCTCACAGGCGAGCCGGTCGACGTGCTGTGGGTCAAGGGCTCGGGCGGCGACCTTGGATCGGCGACGCTCGACGGCTTCGCGTCGCTGTATCTCGACAAGCTGACCGCGCTCGAGTCGCGCTACGAGGGACGCCAGCACGACGATGCGATGCCGGCGTTCTTTCCGCACTGCACGTTCAACCTCAACCCCCGCGCCGCCAGCATCGACACGCCCCTTCACGCGTTCATCCCGCATCGCCACATCGATCACATGCACGCCGACGCGCTGATCGCGATTGCCGCGGCGCGCGGAGGCGAGCGGCTGATGACTCAGATCTTCGGCGGGGAGCTCGCGTGGATTCCGTGGCAGCGGCCGGGGTTCGATTTGGGCCTCCAGGTGGGCCGTGCGGCGCTCGGCGATCCCAACCTCCAGGGATTGATTCTGGGCGGGCACGGCTCCATCACCTGGGGTCCGACGTCCCGCGCGTGCTACCGGACGACGCTGCGGGTCATCCAGAAGGCGGCGGACTGGCTCGACCTCAACGCGAAGCCGGCGCCGTTCGGTCCGACTGTGGTTCCGGCGCTCGATCCGGGCGCGCGCCGGGCGCTTCTGGTGCAGGTCGCGCCGGTGCTTCGGGGGCTTCTGAGCCCGCTATCGCCGAAAGTGATGCACGCCGCGGACTCGGAGGCGGTCCTCGAGTTCGCCGGCAGCGCCCGATGCGAGGAGCTGGCGCGGCTCGGCACGACGTGCCCGGATCACTTCCTGCGGACGCGCGTGCGTCCGCTGTTCGTGCCATTCGTGCCCGATCGCGAAACCGCCGCGGATCTCCTCGCCCGATTGCCCGGCCTCGTGGAGCAATACCGCGACGAGTACACCGCCTACTACCAGCGCTGCCGGCGTGCCGATTCGCCGCCGATGCGCGACCCGTACCCGGTCATCGTGCTGATTCCGGGCCTCGGCCTGTTGTCGTTTCAGAAAGACAAGGCGACCGCGCGCGTTGCCGCGGAGTTCTACGAGAGCACCATCCGCATCATGCGATGGGCCGAAGGCGTGGACGCATACGCGCCGATCGGCGAGCAGGAGGCGTTCGACATCGAGTACTGGTCGCTGGAGGAAGCGAAGCTGCGGCGCCTGCCGCCGGCAAAGAGTCTCGAAGGACGAATCGCGTTGGTGACGGGCGGCGGCGGCGGCATCGGCCGGGCGACCGCGGCGCGTCTGCTGTCCGAAGGTGCAGCGGTGGTTCTCGCCGATATCGACGACACGGCGGTAGAGCGTGCGCAGGAAGAGTTGCGCGACTCGTTCGGCGGCGACCGTATCAGAGCGGTTGCCTGCGACGTGACGAGTGAACGATCCGTCGGCGACGCCGCCGCGGCCGCGGTCCAGCACTTCGGCGGGCTCGACATCCTCGTCTCGAACGCCGGCATCGCCTCCGCATCGCCGGTGGACGAAACCTCACTGGCGACATGGCAGCGCAACATCGACGTGCTGACCACCGGCTACTTCCTCGTCTCGCGGGAAGCCTTCCGGATCATGAAGGCCCAGCGGCGCGGTGGCGCGGTCGTCTTCGTCGGGAGCAAGAACGCCCTCGTTGCCTCCCCCGGCGCAGCGGCGTATTGCACGGCGAAGGCGGCCGCCCTTCACCTCGCGCGCTGTCTCGCCCTCGAGGGCGCTCCTCATGCGATTCGCGTCAACGTGGTCAATCCCGACGCGGTGATTCGCGGCTCGCGCATCTGGAGCGGCGCGTGGCGAAGCGAGCGGGCCGCCAGCAACCAGATCGCGGAGGAGGACGTCGAGGCCTTCTACCGCGACCGCAGTCTGCTCAAGCGCAGCGTGTTTCCCGAGGACGTCGCGGAGGCGGTCCTGTTCTTCGCGTCGGATCGCTCGGGCAAGTCAACGGGAAACATCCTCAACGTCGACGCCGGCAACGTGACGGCGTTCACACGGTAGGAACACATGGATCATTCGAGCAAGGGCCCGTCCGGAATCTCGCCGCTCAGTGCCGATCGCATCGGCGAGCACAACGACAATCGGCGTGCGGCGATCGAGGAAGACTATTCGCACCTCGAGATCCGCCTGGCACGGCGCGGCGTCGAGATCGAGACGCTGACCACGGCGGCGATGGAGTTCGGCGTCGCGCTGCCGTCGTGGGCGCTGACCGCCGGCGGCACGCGCTTCGGCCGCTTCCAGGTCGCCGGCGAGCCGCGCACGATCATCGAGAAGCTGGAAGACTGCGCGGCCATCAACGCGCTGGTCCGCGTGACGCCGGCGGTGTCGATTCACATTCCGTGGGACCGCCCCGACTGTCCTTCGGAACTGGCCGCATTTGCCGCGTCGTGCGGACTCCGGTTCGACTCGACGAACTCCAACACCTTCCAGGATCATCCCGGACAAGAGCACTCGTACCGCTTCGGCAGCCTGACGCATACCGACCCGGCGGTCCGCCGCCAGGCGATCGACCACAACATCGAGTGCCTCGCACTCGGGGCGGAGCTGGGAGCGGACGCCCACACCGTGTGGATCGGCGACGGCGCGAACTATCCGGGCCAGGTGCATGCCCGCGGCGCGCTCGACCGATACCTGGACAGCGTTGCCGACATCTACTCGGCGCTGCCGGGCAACTGCCGACTCTTTCTCGAACACAAGCTCTACGAGCCGGCGTTCTACGCCACGGTCATCAGCGACTGGGGCACGAGCTACATCTGCGCCCAGACGCTCGGCGAGCGGGCGTTCTCGCTCGTCGATCTCGGCCACCACGCGCCGAACGTCAACATCGAGCAGATCGTCGCGCGCCTCATTCAGCTCGGAAAGCTCGGCGGCCTGCACTTCAACGACAGCAAGTACGGAGACGACGACCTCGACGCCGGATCGATCAAGCCGTTCCAGCTCTTCCTCGTGTTCAACGAGCTGGTCGACGCATCGAACGACCCGTCGGTCCGCGCCTTCCGCCCGGCATACATGCTCGATCAGTCGCACGCCGTGACCGATCCGGCGGAGTCGCTGATGACGAGCGCCATCGAGCTCGTGCGCGCGTACGTGCAGGCGCAACTGGTCGACCGCGCCGCGCTTGCGCACTATCAGGAACGCAACGACGCGCTGATGGCGCTGCAGGTGCTGAAAGACGCCTTTACATGCGACGTCTCGCCGCTTCTGGCGATGGCGCGCAGCCGCGCGGGCGGCGCCATCGATCCGGTGGCCGCGTTCCGCGAGGCGCGATATCGGGAGGCGAAGGGGAAGGAACGCCACGAACAGATACGGCAGACCGCACGCGCGCTGTGACGCGCGAATGATGGGACGCGCGGTGTGACGCGCGACAGATGCGACGCGCGTTGTGACGCGCGACAGATGGAGGAGGAGCGCATGCGTCCAGGGTTTTATCTGAAGCTCGTGCTTCTGTGCTTCCTGACGGCAACTGCCGTACACGCACAGGAGTCACGCGGCACGATTACAGGCACGGTCGTCGACAGCAGCAAGGCGGTCATCCCGGGTGCTACTGTCACGGTCACCAACGTGGAGCGGAACACCAGCGTCACCGCGATCACGAACAGCGAGGGCTTCTTCCAGGTTCCCTATCTGATCTCCGGCTCCTACAAGATCACCGTGGAGCTCGCGGGATTCAAAAAGCTGGTCCGCGAGGGCATCCAGGTCAGCGTGGACGATCGGCTGCGGCTCGAGCTGCCGCTCGAGGTCGGCGGCGCCGAAGAAGCGATCACGGTGACCGCTGAAACGCCGCTCCTCGAAACCACCAGCGGCTCGCTCGGCCAGGTGGTCGACGCGCGCCGCGTCGCCGAGCTGCCCATCCCGCACGGCGATCCGTATGCGCTCATCGGCCTCGCCGCCGGCACCTCCTTCATGCGCTCGTCCCGCCTCGATCGTCCCTTCGAGCCCACCCACATCGTCGGCTACGCGATGAACGGCGTGCGCTCGAACCGCAGTGACGTGACGATCGACGGCCTGCCGAGCACCTCCACCGCGAACCCGGGAGAGGTCACCGCGTCGTTCGTGCCGCCGCAGGGCCTGGTCCAGGAGTTCAAGGTACAGACGGCGACGTTCGACGCCAGCCTCGGCAACACCGAAGGCGGCGTGACCAACCTCGTGTTGAAGTCCGGAACCAACAAGTTCTCGGGCGAGGCTTACCTCGTCAAGACGCCCGAGGGTCTGTGGGCCAACGACTTCTTCGCCAACGCCAACGACATTCCGCTCGCCGACTTCCGCTACACGCGGTGGTCGGCCGTCGCCGGCGGTCCGGTCGTAATCCCCGGCCTCTACAACGGGCGGAACAAGACGTTCTTCATCTACGGCTACGAGACGCTTCCCGAGGCGCGGCCGCGAAACAACGGCACGCCGACGGTCCCGTCGGAGAAGATGCGCAACGGCGACTTCTCTGAGCTGCTGGCGCTCGGTTCCCAATACCAGATCTTCAACCCGTTCACTCGCCGGCGCGATTGGCGGCGGCCGCTTCCAGCAGGACCCGTTCCCCAACAACGTGATTCCGCGCGAGCTGATGAATCCGGTCGCGCTGCAGGTGCTCGAGTACATCGGCCATCCGAGAACGGCTGGCAATGCCGACGGCACGAACAACTACCAGCGTCCGGAAATGAAAGAGGAGACCGAGTACGCATCGAACACCGTTCGCGTCGACCATGTGCTCACCGACGCGCAGCGGGTCTACGGACGCGTCAGCTGGTTCGATCGCAACAGCAACTACAACAACTACTTCGACAACATCTCGACCGGCCAGTGGTTCCGCTTCGAGTCGCGTCAGGCCGTGTTCGATCACGTCTGGACGATGACGCCGAGCATGGTCATGAACGTGCGGTATGGCTACGACCGGTTCCTGCGCGGCGATCAGGGCAACCCGGGCAACTTCGGGATGGATCTGACCACGCTCGGCTTTCCCTCGTCCTACAACGGCTTGATCCCCGACAACATCCGCAAGTTCCCGCGCTTCGACATCCCCGGCTATCAGGGCACCGCGGTGGCGGGCGAGGATCGCTTCACCGAGAACCAGACGTTCATCGCGTCGATCACCAAGACGATGGGCGCGCACGCCATCCGAAGCGGCGCCGAATGGCGGCAGTACCGCGAGAAGAGCGTGTTCTCGGCAAACGCCCAGACCGGCCAGTTCGCGTTCGGCACGACCTGGACGCGCGGACCGCTCGACAACTCCGCCGGCTCGCCGAATTCGCTCGGCCAGTCGTTTGCCGCATTCCTCCTCGGCCTGCCCGAGAACACCAGTTTCGTCGCCAGGGACAACGGCTATGACGAGCACTCGAATACGACCGGGCTCTTCATCCAGGACGACTGGCGCATCAACGACAAGCTGACCCTGAACGTCGGCCTGCGCTACGAGTTCGAAGGCGCGCTCGTGGAGGCGACGAACAACAGCGTGCGTGGCTTCGACGACGCTGTCGCGCAGCCGATGGAAGCCGCGGCGCGCGCCGCGCTCAACGAGGCCCAGACCGGCATACCCCGCTCGAGCTTCAACGTGCGCGGCGGCCTGACCTTCGCCGGCGTGAACGGACAGCCCGAGGCGCTCTACGACACTCCCAAAAATCAGATCATGCCGCGCGTCGGGTTTGCCTATTCGATTACCGAGCGCACCGTCCTGCGCGGCGGCTACGGGATCTTCTACGGGTTCCTCGGCCAGCGGCGCGGCGACATCATCCGCAGCGGCTTCACGCAGAACACGCCGCTCAACGTCTCGCTCGACAACGGCCTGACGTTCATCGAGACGCTGTCGAACCCGTTCCAGGGAGGCATTCTCGAGCCGGTCGGTGCGGCGCGCGGAATCGAAACCTCGCTGGGCCAGGCCGTCACTTACTTCGACGGCGATCCGCAGGCATCGCGGATGCAGCGATGGCAGGTCGGCGTGCAGCGGGAGCTCGGAAGAAACTGGGTGGCCGAAATCCGGTACGTCGGGAACTTCGGTTCGCAGATCCCGACGACCCGGAACCTGAACTCGACGCCCAACGAGTTCCTGAGCACCAGCCCGATTCGCGACACCAACACCATCAACTTCCTCGGCGCCGCCGTGCCGAATCCGTTCGTCGGCCTGATGCCGGCGACAGCGGCCGCGACCTGGCGCGCCACCACCATCGCGCGCGAACGGTTGCTGCGGCCGTACCCGCACTTCGACACCGTGAACACGACGACCAACGAAGGAAAGTCCTGGTACAACGCGATGCAGGTGCGGGTCGACCGCCGCTTCGCCAATGGCTACACCATTGGCATCAACTACACCTACTCGCGATTCGAAGAGGCGACCGAGTTCCTCAACGGTGCGGATCCCGGCCCGTGGAGAGGCATCTCGAGCGAAGACACGCCGCATCGGCTCGCCATCAGCTCGCTCGTCGAGCTGCCATTCGGCAGAGGCCGCCGGTTCGCGTCCGACGCCTCTCCTGTCGTGGATGTGTTCATCGGCGGCTGGCAGTTCGGGGCGATCTACGCATACCAGAGCGGCCAGCCGCTCACCTGGGGCAACATTCTCTTTACCGGCAACACCGACGACATCGACCTGCCCAGCAGCGAGCGGACGCTCGCCCGCTGGTTCAACACTGACGCCGGGTTCAACAAGACCACCGCGCAGCAGCTCGCGTCGAACGTGCGGACCTTCCCGCTCCGGCTCGACAACGTGCGCCGGCAGGAAATCAACAACATCGATCTGTCCGTGATCAAGAACACGGCAATCGGCCGGACGACGCTGCAGTTGCGCATGGAAGCGCTGAACGCGTTCAACCATCCGTACTTCCCGGCGGCGAACGTCACGCCGACCGCGGCGGCATTCGGCCAGATCAGCGCATCGACGCAGGACAACTATCCTCGCCGCGTGCAGGTGATGGTGAAGTTCCTCTTCTGACGTCGTGAGATCCATGCAGAGGGCCGCCGGCGCAATTCGTCCACGCGCGGGCGTCCTCTGCATGACTTGCGCGATTGCCGGCGTTCTTCTGTCGGCCGGCGCGTCGTCGGTCTCCGAAGAACCGCCGCGCGAATGGATCGACCGCGCCACCGGACATCGCATCGTCCGGCTCTCCGACCGTGCGGGCCTCGCCAGTCTCTACTTCCATCAGAATCCGTACACGGCCAGCGGCGACAAGATGGTCGTCGCGTCGCCGGACGGTCTGTGGACGATCGATCTCGCGACCCGCGCGAACAAACCGCTCGTCCAGGGTCGTGCAAGTCACCTGGTCGTCGGCCGCAACACGCGAAAGGCGTTCTACATCCAGAACGACACCGTGCTCGAGACCAGCCTGGACACGGGCGATACGAGAAAGATTCTGCAGCATCCCCGGATTCGTACGGGATCGGGGTTCGGCATCAGCGCCGACGAGAAGTTTCTCGCCGGGAGTTTCGTGACCGAAGATCGCCCGGCATCCGACGCGGGCGGCGCCGCCGCGACTCCTCAGCGTCCGTCGAACCCGCAAGCGACGCCCCCGCCGACAGCCTCCAGCCTCGAGAGTCGATGGGCGGCGCGGCTGCCGATGGCCATCTATACGCTCGAGATCGCGACCGGAACGCTGCGCATCGTCTACGAGGCGAACGACTGGCTGAACCACGTGGTAATGTCGCCCACGGATCCGGGGCTGATCATGTATTGCCACGAAGGACCGTGGCACAAGGTCGATCGCATCTGGACGATCCGGACCGACGGTTCGAACCGGCGATTGATGCACGAGCGGACGATGGACATGGAGATCGCCGGCCACGAGTTCTTCAGCGCCGATGGCAGGACCATCTGGTACGACCTGCAGACACCAAAGTCGAAGGTCTTCTGGCTCGCCGGGGTCGAGATCGGTTCAGGACTGCGCACGCGCTATCCGGTGCCGCGCGAGGAATGGTCGGTGCACTTCAACATCTCGCCCGACGGAAAGCTGTTTGCGGGCGACGGGGGCGGGCCCAACAGCGTCGCGGCGCCCGGCAACGGCCAATCGATCTATCTCTTCACCCCGACCGCTGACGGCAAGCTCGCCGCCCGGCGACTCGTCGATCTGTCCGCGCACGACTACCAGCTGGAGCCCAACGTGACGTTCACGCCGGATCAGAAATCGATTGTCTTCCGCTCGAATATGCACGGCGCGACGCACACGTATGCCGTGGAGATCGCGCCGTCCTCGACCGACAGGAGATGACTTTGAGCACGTCTCGGCGAAGCAGGCGCGACTTCGTGCGCGTCTCGACGTCAGCCCTGGCCGCCGTAGCTTTAGCGAAGCGGCCGCTGGGCACCGTAGCTTTAGCGAAGGTGCCGCAGCGCACGGCACGCGCCACCGACGCGCGCATAGAAATTCTCCCCGGCGAGCGCATCGGCCCGGTCACCGCTGATTTGTACGGCCACTTCGTCGAGCACCTTGGCGGCGTCGTCTATGACGGCGTGTGGGTCGGGGAGAACTCGAAGATCGCGAATACCGGCGGGATCCGCCAGGCGCTCGTCGATCACATGCGCCGGATTCCGCCTGGCGCGGTCCGCTGGCCCGGCGGCTGTTTCGCCGACAGCTACGACTGGCATGACGGGATCGGTCCTGCCCTGCAGCGTCCGACGCGAACCAACTTCTGGATCGACGAGCCGACGATGCTGAAGCGGCCGGATGGTCCGTGGAAGCAGGATCCGAATACTTTCGGGACGAATGAGTTCGTGAGACTGTGCCGGCTGACCGGAGGCGCTCCCTATTTCGCCGCCAACCTGCGGAGTCTCCCCGCGCGCGACTTCTATCAGTGGATTGAATACTGCAACGCGCCCGCCGGCGCCAACACGCTTGCTGGCAGGCGGGCGGCCGCAGGCGATCGCGAGCCGTTCAACGTCAGATTCTGGGGTGTCGGCAACGAGTCGTGGGGATGCGGTGGTGAGTTCACGCCCGAAGAGTACGCGACCGAGTACCGGCGGTTCACGGCCTGGGTGCCGCGTTACGGCGTGGAGCTCGCGTTCATCGGCTCGGGCCCCAATTCCGCGGACCTCGGATGGTCGCGCCGATTCTTCACGAAGCTGCTCGAGAAGGGAGACGGCCAGCTCAGACGCATGTGGGGCTGGGGCCTTCATCACTATTCGTGGAACACGAGCCGCGGCGCGACGACGGACTGGTATCAGGGCAAGGGTGACGCGATCAAGTTTTCCAACGACGAGTGGTACGAGCTGCTGAACGAGGCCGATCGGATGGACGGCCTCATCACCGGGCACTGGGGCGTGATGGGCGAGCTCGATCGCCGCCATCGCGTCAAGCTGGTGGTCGACGAATGGGGGGCATGGCATCGCGAGGGGACCGAAGTGCACCCGAGCCACCTGCTCGGGCAGCAGTCGACGATGCGCGATGCGCTGCTGGCGGCGCTGACGTTCGATACGTTCCATCGGCACGCGGACAAGGTCGCGATGGCAAACGTCGCGCAGCTGGTCAACTGTCTTCAGTCTCTGTTCCTCACCAACGAGGAGAAGTTTCTCGCCACGCCGACGTTCCACGTCTTCGAGATGTACGGCGCGCACGTCGGCGGCGAATCCGTTCGTACGTTGTTCTCGGCGCCGCGGATCCAGTACCAGCGGGTCGACGCGACAGGATCGATCTGGGGGCTGGCCGGCTCGGCGTCCATCAAGGACCGCACGCTGACGATCACGATCGTGAACCCGCACGTCAGCGAGACCCGGGTGGTCGAGATCGCCGTCCGCGGCGCATCGGCCGCGTCGGCACGGGCGCTCGTGCTGGCGGCGCCGGACATCCACGCGCACAACACATTCGAATCGCCTCGCCGCGTCGAGCCGCAGGCCGGGACCGTCGATGCGCCGCAGGGTGGCGCGCTCGTTTACGAGGTGCGTCCTGCGTCGGTCACAAGGCTGACCGTGCAGCTTGCGTGATCGCGTCGTACTTTGCCGCCGCCGCGTTGCGCGCCGGGCTCTCGATTGGCTCGTAGCGCCGGGGCACGAAGCACCTGCCGATCCATTCGCGTCCTTCCGCAAGCGTCGTGACGCCGCAGCTCACGGCCTGCATAAGAAGGTTGCCGAGGCCGGTCGCCTCGACCGGGCCCGCCAGAACCGGACGGCCGGTCGCGTTTGCCGTCGCCTGGTTCAGATAATCGTTCCGCGAACCGCCGCCGACGATGTGGATGCCCTCGATACGCGAGCGTGTGAGCCGCTCGATTGTCCGGATGACTGAGGCATAGCGGCACGCGAGCGAATCCAGGATGACTTTCGTCAGCACGATCGGGTCGTCCGGCGATTCCTGATCAGTCTCCAGCAGTGCCGCGCGAAGCTCGTCGACCATGCTCGGAGGGTTGAAGAACCGCGGCGCGTCCGGATCGACGACCCCTCGCGTTCCCTGAAGCGCCGCAGCGCCTTCGAGAAGGCGCGGCAGCGACGCATCCACTCCGGCTGACTGCCACTCGCGCGTGCAGCAGTCGAGGATCCACAGGCCCGCGACGTTCTTGAGGAAGCGGAACGTTCCATCCACTCCACGTTCGTTGGTGAAGTTTGCCGCGAGCACGGCGGCGTCGAGCAGAGGGGCCGTGCGCTCGACGCCCACCAGCGACCAGGTCCCCGACGAGATGAACGCCCACGAAGCGCGAAGCGGCGTTCCCGCAACCGCGCTCGCCGTGTCATGGGTGGCAGGCTGAATCACGGACGCCCCTGGCAGCAGAAGATCGCGCTGCAGGTCCGCACGAAGCGCGCCGAGGCTGGTTCCCGCCGGCCTCAGCGGAGCCATCAGCACCCGCGGCAGCCGCAGCCGCTCGAAAATCACGGCATTCCAATCGCCGCTGACGACGTCGAGCAGCTGGGTCGTCGAGGCGTTGGTAGGCTCGCCACACGTCGATCCGCAGAGCGCGTTGTGGCACAGGTCGGGGACCATGAGAAGGCGCCTCGCGGCTGGCGGCAGTCCCTCGTTCACGTGTGCCATCAACTGGAAGATCGTGTTGAAGGGAAGAAACTGAATTCCTGTTTCGCGGAAAATCGTTTCGCGGTCGATGTGGCGGAATGCTCGTTCCATCATCGGCGCCGAACGCCCGTCGCGATAGCAGACTGGTTCCTCGACGAGCCGGCCGTCATCGTCCACGAGGCCATAGTCCACGCCCCACGAATCCACGCCGACCGATCGCAGCGGCCGTTGCTCCCGCGCGGCGATAGTGCCTGCCTGCCGGAGCCCGTCGCGCATGCCGGAGAGCAGGCGGTCGAAGTCCCACCGCAAACATCCGCCGCGCTGCCGCGGCGCGTAGGCGAAGCGGTGCGCCTCTTCGAATGTGATCTGGTCAGGCGAGAAGCCGCCGACCAGGACCCGTCCGCTGCCGGCGCCGAGATCGACGGCGGCGTGCAGCGGCGCGGCCACTAGCGGGCACCGATATGGAAGACCTCGCGCAAATCGCGCGAGATCGGACTGTCGTCCGGGTTGGTGGGCATGAGGTCGCGCATGTGGCTCCACCATCGCCGGCAGACGGCGGTCGACGCGATGGCGTCCCATTGCTCTTCGCACTCGATCTCCGCGTAGCCGAACAAATCGTTGGTCGCCGTGTCGAGGAAGATCGAGTAGGTGCGGACGCCGTGGTCGAGGAGCGCCGCCTCTAGCTCGGGCCAGATTGGACGATGCCGACGCTCGTACTCGGACTCCCCGCCGGGTCCAACCGCCATGCGAAAGGCTTTGCGAATCACAGCGGAGATCTTGCGTGAAACGGTGCCGCCGCCGCCAGCGGGCCCGCCCTGTCCAGCGCTCGTTTTGAATCGGGAAACGCCGGATTGCCGCCGCCGCGAGATCCGACTCGGACGACTGCGCAGACGTTTCGGCATGCGAAACAAGTAACAGGTGTCTGGAATCGCTCGCCGCGGCGCCGGCCGCCGGACCAAGCTTCGTGCTCGGTCAGCGGGGGAGTCTTATGAATCACCAGGTTCCCGAAGCGGAGAAGCGCGCGGCGCTGGAGCAGGTGCTCGGGACGGCCGCGTTTCAGCGGGGGCGGCAGGTCCGCCGTTTTCTTCGTTACATATGCGAGATGGAGCTTGCCGGCCGGGGCGGCGCGCTTCACGAGTATCTGGTAGGTGTCGAGGCGCTCGGCCGTCCGCTCGCGTACTCGCCGCAGGACGATTCGACCGTGCGCCGCCGCGCCTACGCGCTTCGCCAGAAGCTGGATCAGGTCTACGCCACCGAGCTCGTCGACGCGGCGGTCCGGATCGAGGTGCCCAAAGGCGCCTACGTGCCCCGCTACGCCCAGCGCGCGTAGCACGCAGCACGTGACAGAGCCGCACGTCGCACGTCAGCACGTAGCACGTAGCACGTAGCACGTCGCACGTAGCACGTGACACGCCGTTTCGTTACAATCGCGCTCGATGTCGGGCCGATTCCTGCGCGATAACGCTTTCCTCGTCGCGGCGGTCGCCCTTCCCGTCGTCATCGTCGGCCTTTTCCTCCTGACCACGGCGATCCCGCGCTGGACGGTTCCGCCGCCGGCCTACGATCTGCTGCTGCGCACCAGCGAATACGAACAGCCGAACTCCGCGGTGTTCGTTGACTTCGTCGTTCGAGGCGAGCGACTGCACGCCAGCATCCGACGGGTCGATCCCAATTCGTATGCGCCGCTCGCGAAGCTGTGGCTGTTCGATCACGCGACGATGAACGCCAGGGAGATCACACTCGACCTCCCGCGCGAGCTCGCTCCCGGCGAGTCGACGAGGATGGTCCCGATCGACGCCCTTGCGGGACGCCGCGTCGTCAGCGAGCCGCGAGCTCCCGATGGCTACGAGCTGCAGAACCGCGCGGAGCACGGCACCGGCCTGATCGGCGGCTTGTTCGGGATGAGACGTTACGGCGAGTCGGTTTCACTGGTGAACCGCGGCCGCGTCATCCCGGTCCGGACGTCCGCTCCCCACAGTTATCAGTCGCCGCTGTTCGTCGGCTGGCTGATTGACGAAGGCGCGCGCTGAGATGGACGAGAGGGAACGGGCGCTGCAGCAGATTACGGCGATGGCCAGGCAGCATGGCCTCTCTGCGGCGGACATCGCCACGGCGCTCGAGGCGCCGGCAGCTCCTGAACAGCGCCGGGGACAGGCCATTCTGGTCCGCGTCCTCGGCTTCCTCGGCGGCACGTTCGTCTTCGCCGGCATCGGCGTCTTCATCGCGCTTCAGTGGGAGAATCTCAACTCCGCCGCGCGCGTGCTCGTGACCCTCGGATCGGGAATCGCCGCCCTGGTTCTTGCGCTGCTCGCATCACGCGATCCTCGCTTCGACAAGGCCGTCACGCCGTTCTTCCTGATCGCCGCCGCGCTCCAACCGACGGGCATGCTGGTCGCGTTCAGCGAGTACGGATCCGGCGGCGACTGGCGCTGGGCGAGTCTCATCACCGCAGGCGCGATGGCGCTGCAGTTCGCCGCGGTGTTCCAGACGCTCCGCCGTTCGACGCCGCTCTTCCTCATCATCCTGTTCGGCACGCTCTTCTGGTGGACGCTGCTCGACTTGATCGACATGGACGAGCAGTTGATGGCCATGGTGGTCGGCGGCAGCCTGCTGCTGGCCTCGGTGGGGATCGATCGGACCGGCCGCAGGGAGGTAACGCCATTCTGGTACTTCTGCGGATCGGTTGCGTTTCTCTACGGGCTGTTCGACATGGTGGAGCGCACGCCGGCGGAGCTGCTCTTCCTGGCGGTTGCCGCCGGCTTCGTCTACGGCAGCGTCGTCCTCCACAGCCGGACGCTGCTCGCGGTGGCGACGCTGGCGATCCTCGCCTATACAGGCTGGTTCACCGGCGAGCACTTCGTTGACTCGATCGGCTGGCCGCTGGCGCTCGTGGCATTCGGCCTCGTGCTGATCGGCATGAGCGCGCTCGCGTTCAGGCTGGATCGCGAGTACGTCCGACCACGAAGCTGAAGTCCGCCACGGGCGGCTCGTTACTGCGACGCGGCGCTCACCGTCCAGTCGCGGATGCGCTCGGCGACGAACGGAAAGAACGGGTTCGACGAGAGGCGCATCAGCGTATCCGTACCCACGGTGAGCACCGCACGCTCACCACGCGGGCTGAGCCGGCCGATCGGGAGGAGGCCCGTCGTGGCGGTCGGTCCTTCGAGGCCATAAAGAGGATCGTCGGCCGGAAACGGGATCGCCACGTGGGTGAGCGAAAACACCTGCGGTGGCCACGCGAGACCGAGAGCGCGGCGGGCCGAGCCCGCGTTGTCCGGCTCGATGATCCGCGCCTCGACCGCCCGTGTGTCCGGGCCGTTGGTCACGAGCACGCGGCGATACGGGCGCGGCTGGCGATCGAAGAGTTGGTCGACGAGCGATCGGTCGCCGGGCTGCACGAACACGTCAATCCCCGAGAGATGATTGACGTCGAACAGGACGAGCTCGCTGCCGTTCGGAGGCAGCCGATCGTAAAGCAGATGTACGACCGCGGGCGTGCTCACGGTCGCATCGACGATCGACTGAAACGTCAGGATCGGCGGCACTTTCGCGAGGCGTCCGTCCGAGGCGGCGCGATCGAGATCGGCCTGCAGGGCGCGCGTGATCGACGAGGTCTGGAATCCCGCGTTCGCGGGGAACGAGTTGTACTTGAACGGATTGTATTCGGGGATCACATCCAGCCAGTTGGCCTTCTCGAAGTACGGGACGACGCCGAGGCGGCTGATCCACCACGCCAGCCTTGCCGCCGGCGTGACGCCGATCATCGGCGACAACAGGATCAGTTTCGCGGGCCGTATCGATCGGTCCTGTTCGAGCGCGTCGAGCGTGTATTTGAGCGCGAGCGCGCCGCCGTTGGAATACCCGACGATGATCAGCGGGGCGCCTTCCGGGATGCTCGCCTTGACGTGACGCACGCCGACGCGAACCGCTGCGAGCCAGTCCTGCCAGGTTGCCCTGACCAGGCCTGATGGGACCGTGCCGTGTCCCGGCATCCGCAGCGCCAGTGAATACATGCCGTCCTCGCGCAGCACCTCGGCGGTCGCGCGCATGCTGTAGGGCGAGTCGGTCAGGCCGTGAATCAGCAGGGCGCCGCCGCGGACGACATCCGGTTTGACCTCGAACGTCCGGTTCCAGTCGCGCCCGGCGCTCGAGGGATGCGAGCGGCTGCCGGCAGCGTAGCGGTTGACGGGCGTCCGTTCGGCGGCATCGATCGTCGATTCGAACTGCTTGATCTCGGCGAACAGTTTGTCTTCACGAGCGAGGTACTCCGCGAGCGTGAAGTCGTCGCCCATATCAGACGCCTTGAGATCGTCGAGGCTGACGCGGTGCCACGGTTTCAGGTCGGGGACACGGATGCGTGCGTCGCACCCGCCGCCGACGATCAACGTGGCGAGGGCGAGCACCACCGCGAGCGCCGCACGCAATCCCCAGCGTTTGAGAAAGAGCTTCAGCCGAAGTGCCATCTCACCTCTCAGCCACGTCGGCGCGACTCGTACAGATTCAGGACCACGGCCATGAAGAAGCCGGTCGACCAGCCGCACATCAGAATGCCGGTCAGCGCTTCCACGCCGCCAGCAAGCCGCCAGTCCTGTGGCAGAACGATATCGCCGTACCCGGTCGTCGTGTAAGTCACGCCGCTGAAGTAGAACGCCGATTGCGCGTCGGGAATGGCGCCTTTCCAGTAAAAGAACGCCGCCCACACGGAGATCTCGGCGAGGTGCAACAGGATCAGCCACGCCGCGAGAGTAATGAACCGCAGCGTGTCTTGCCAGAAGCCACCGGATCCGTCGGCGTACCGGCGGAGTCGCCGCAATGCCCCCGCCAGGCCGCCCGCGTGAATCATCACGCAGAGCGCCATCAAAGACCCTGCTGCGAGCAGTTTGGTCAGCAACGTACAGATCTCTGACTGAACGGGATGCCCGTCGCGGGCACAGTGGTCAAGCACGTTGCATGCCTCGGGGGTGTCCGGTTCCGCCCCTGGAAGTCACCGATTATGGCAGGATTTTTCGGCGCGCCCTACGGCCGGCCGGAGTCCGGTCTTGTCCCCCGGAGGAATTGCTGGCCTGCCTGCAACCGGGAGAAGTAATCCATCGTCTTAAACGCCGGCCGGTATCTATGAGAATTTCAGTCGTCGGACCCCGTGCAGGCCGCCATCGGCATTCTCCTGCTGTCGACGCTGACGGATTTCGAGACCGCCGCGATCGCGCAAGTCAGACGTCTCGAGGTCGCCGCCGTCCTCGATGCCTACGCCCAGGGCCGTTACGACGAGGCGCTGGCGCCGGTGCGGTACCACTCGCGCGATGCGGCGCGCGACTTCAGACAACAGCTCGTGCTTCGCGGCGTCCAGTGGGTTGACGCGCCGGCTGCAGACCGGCCACGCCGCGCGCTTGCGGCGGCTGCCTTTGCGCTCGAGTTCGAGCGCCTGCGCGCCGAACGAGGCGAATGGCAGGCCAACGGCGAGCAGGACTGTGCCGGACGATGCGTGATCGAGTGGGCGTGCACGCTGCTTCAGTCGCGCGGCCCGGCAGATGACGCCGAGCACGTCTGGATGCTCGCGTCGATGGCGCTCGCGCACGGCGTACGCGACTGGAGCTTTCTGCAGACGCCAGTCGCGGCGCCGTCCGAGCGGACGGTTCAGACGGGCCACGTGCATCATGCATTGGCGAGATTTCCCGACGATCCGCAATTCCGCCTCGCCCGCGCGATCGCGCTCGCATCGCGCAATGCGGTGACCGACGAGAGAGACGCGCCGCGCGCCGGCGATCGCGCCACGCCGACGAGGACCGGGGCGATCGTCATCGGGCCCGACTTCCTGAACTCGGTGATGCAGCGGAACCGGTCGAGGCTAGGCGACTACGTGAAGCAGGAGCTCGAATCGCTGGCGGCGGATGAATCGGTTGGCAGCGAGGCGCGGCTGCGTCTCGGTTACCTGCACTGGGTCAGAGGCGACGAGCACGACGCGCTCGTCGTCGAAGCCGCGGCCGCCGATGCCGCGAAGGAACCCGACGTCAGATACGTCGCGAATTTTCTGGCGGCTCAGGCCGCACAGGCACTGGGCGATCTGTCGGCGGCGGAGACACGCTATCGCGCCGCCCTCGGTGCCAGGCCCTATTCACAGTCGGCGACGCTTGGACTTGCCGCCTTGCTCTATCTTCGCGGCGAGGCGAAGGAAGCGTACGAGATCGTCGCAGCCGCCCAATCGAACCTGCCGCGAGACGACGATCCCTGGCGCATGTTCTTGTACGGCGACTTTCCAAAGCTGCCGGCGCTCGTGGCCGAGCTGCGGAAGCGGGTGACGCCATGAAGAGATATGCCGCGCTGGCGCTCGCGTGCGCTGCCGCGAGCCTGTGGTCAGCGGCGCAGGGTCAGGCGCAGCCGCCGGTGTTCAAGACCGGCGCGCTCACAGTCTCGGTCAACGCAGCGGTGAAACGCGGCAACCGTGTCATGGCGAATCTGACCGCGAAGGATTTCCGGCTGACCGACAACGGCGTGGAGCAGAAGATCGAAGCGGTCTCGATCGAATCGGTGCCGGTCGACGTGTCGCTGTTCCTCGACACCAGCGGCAGCACCGCGGGGAAGCTCGACGACATGAAGCGCGACGTTCAGGGAATCGTCAAGATGCTGCGGCCTGGCGATCGTTTCCGCCTGCTGACGATCGGGGATTCCGTCGACGAGCCGGTCCACTGGGTTCCGGCGGGCACCGCGGTCAACCTGTCGTTTGGCGCGGTGGGCGGCATTTCGCTCGTGCACGATGCGCTCGTGCTGGCCTTGCTGCACCGTCCCGAAGCCGATCGCCGCCACCTCGTCGTCGGCATGACCGATCGGCGGGATTGCGGCAGCGTGGTCTCGTCGGCGCAGTTGCGCGAGCTCGCGTCACGCTCCGAGGCGGTGCTGCACCTCGTCGACCAGTCGGGGAGCGGCGGCGATGTCGCGTATCGCATCCGCACGTGCTCGCCGCGCGGACGGGTCGACGGGCCGGAGATCATCGCGGAGGCCGCGGCCCGCACCGGCGGGACGCTGCACGATCCGTCGTATCTGTTCGGGTCGTCGGTGCTTCGCGCGTTTCGTACGATCTTCGACGAGTTCCGTCAGAGCTACGTGCTGCGCTACTCGCCATCCGGCATCGGCCGCGGCGGCTGGCACGCGATCGTCGTGCAGGTGCCGTCGATGAGCGGCGTGACGATTCGCGCGCGCCAGGGGTATTTCGACTAGACTCAGCGCGTCAGGATCGTGACGATCACGCCGCCGGCCTTGCGGTCCTGATGGAATGTGACCAGGAAGTGCTCGTCCATCGTCAGGGCTGCCTGGCGGATCCGCTTGACGGTGTCTTCCGTGACCGGGTCGCCGATCGCGGCCCCAGCCTGTGCCAGCAGCTCTTTCGCCACCGCGTCGGGCACGCGTTCCGTTCGCACCTCGAGGATCCGCGACGTGCCGTCGAACTTTGGTTCCGCGTGGGCTTCCACGATTTTCCAGTTCATCGACTTCTTGGCGAGCTCATGGTCTCCCCTGAGCGCCACAGAGTAAGTCGCCAGGTGCTCGCTCTCGTCCGGCTTCACGTCGACCAAGTCGGTACTCGCCATGCTTTTTCAGGTTTTTGGAGGTCAGCGTGGCCTCGTGGACCTTCAATTTTTTGACCTCCGCCAACTTCTCGACGTCCTCCGCCTCCGCCAACTTCTCGACGTCCTCCGGCTTCATCTCCGGCGCCTTGAAACGCAGCGTCGCCTGCGTTGAAGTGGAGCTCATCGCGGCGGGCGCATAGTGCCACCGAAGCACCGCTTCGAGCGTGGCGCGCCGCAGGTCCTCCGGACCGCTCAGCACGCGCGCGTCCGAGACTTCTCCACGCTCGTTGAGCGTCATCTCGACGACGACGTCTCCCTCGACCTTGTTCTTGATCGCCCGGCCCGGGTACTCCGGAAGGTCGCCGTGCAGCAGTTGCTCGCCGCCTCTGACGAGCTGAATCGGCTGGCCGCTGTCAGCCGGCGCCTTGCCCTGTGCCTCGAGCGGAAACGACTTCGCCGCGAAGGCCGCGGCAATCGCCAGCGCCGCGGCGCTGACGGTGAACGAAGCGATCAAACGTCGTGTCGACATGGCAGTCTCCTGCAGAATCCGGGCGACCCGCTTCTTCAGCAGGTGGCGCCGCAGAAATGGTGATGCGGGTACGAATCGGGTGGGCGAGCCGCCGACCGCGACGGCCAGCAGCGCCTCGACGTAGCGCTCCCTGGAATCGATCAGCCTGATGGCCGCCTGATCGACGACCTGCTCGCGGGTCAGACGAATCCGTCCGATCAGCCACCAGATGCCCGGGTGGAACCACAGCAGCGCACGCAACAGCTCTTCGGCCACCTCGTGCAGCCAGTCGCGCCGCTGCACGTGAATCAGCTCATGGCAGGCAATTGCCTCCTGCACGTGCGCCGGCATTGTCGAGACACTGGTCGGAAACAGGACGACGGGACGGATCACGCCAAAGGTGATTGGACTCGAGACGCGGTGCGACACGTACATTCCTGCTTGGGCGCCGGTCCGCTCCTGGGCATGTCGCACGCCTGCCGGCAGCGGATCGAAGGGCAAGGCCTCGCGTCGCAGCCGCCGCAAACCGAAGGCGCCGATCAGCAGCCACAACGCGCGGACGGCAATACCGGCGGCGAGGGCGGTCAGCACCAGTTCTCCGAACGGTCTCGCCGTGGATCGGGGCGCCTCGGAAACCGTCACGGCAGTGGTTACGACAGCGGTCTCGACGATCTCTGTCGGTGTGCTCCTGAGCGACGGAGGAACGACGATGTTCCAGGGTTGCAGGAGCGGAAGCAGGAGGCAGGCGAGGAGCAGCGCGCGCCAGTAGGCGAGCATCGCTCTCGGCTCGTCGATCCGGAGCGCGCGGGCCAGCGCGGCGCCGGCGGCGACCACTACTGCGACCTGCATGGCAAACGAGAGGATGTTGGCCAGCGCCATTCGGGCGTTCATCGCTTCTTCCCCAGCATGCGCGTGATCTCGCGCAGTTCGGATTCGGATATCTGGTTGTCTTCGAGCAGGTGGAGGACGAGCGGCCGGCTCGACCCGTTGAAGACGCGCTCGACGAAGTCGCGCACCATGTCCGTGATCACCTGCTGCTTCGGCCGCGCCGGCCGATAGAGGTAGGCGCGATCCTGCTGGGTGGCCTTCAGGTGCCCCTTCTGCTCGAGCGTCTTCATGCTCGTCATGACGGTCGTGTACGCCACGGGGCGGCGGGTGCGCAGTTCTTCGTAGACGTCGCGGACCGTCACCGGCTCGTCGTGCCGCCAGATGATCTTCATCAGCTCGAGCTCGTGAACGGTGAGGGTGGACGACTTCGGCCTCATACGTACTAGTAAACTAGTACTACCGAACGTTTGTCAAGAGGGTGACCCCAAAGCTCTCTACTCTGTGCGCAGCGCGACGGTGGGGTCGACCGCAATCGCGCGACGCATCGGACCCAGACAGGCGGCGAGCGCGATGGCCAGGAGGAGCAGTGACACGACCGCATATGTGGAGGGATCGGTCGGCGTGACGCCCCACAACTGCGACGCGATCAGGCGCGTCAGCCCAAGGGCGCCCGCGATGCCAAGCACGAGCCCGCTCGAGACGAGCGCCAGCACGTAGCTCGCGATGAAGAGGACGATGGCGCGCGGGCTCGCGCCGAGCGCCTTCCTGATGCCGATCTCACGGGTCCGCTGGTTGACCGAGTAGGCGAGCAGCCCGTAGATGCCGACCGCCGCGAGCAGCGCGGCCGTGCACGCCAGCACGCCGAACAGAAACAGGTTGTAGCGAAGCCGATCGGTTCCGAACGCGCGCCGCTGCTCCGCCGTCATCACATTCGCGATGGGCCGCGACTCGATCGCCGCGACCGCGCTGCGCACCGCCGGGACGAGGCTGAGCGGATCGGTCGCATGGCGGACGACGAACGTCATCTGGCCGAACATCGTCCCGAAGGCACCGCCGTAGCGTGACGGCTGCTGCAGGTACGACGTATAGATCACCGGCTGCGGTTCGATCTCGCCGTGCCTCGTCGGAATGTCGCGGACGACGCCGATCACCTCGCGCGGGCGTTCGTCGGGAACGACGTCGATCGTCAGCCGGCGGCCGATCGGATCCTCGCCGGGCCAGAAGCGCCGCGCCGCGCTCTCGTTCACGATCGCGACCCAGGGGCGCGCAGCCGTGTCGCCGTCGTTCACATCGCGTCCGCGGACGAAGTCGGTCCGCATCGTCCTGAAGAAGTTCGGCGTGACGAGGAAGTACGCCGCCCGCTGTGGCTCGCGATCGATGCGCGCCGCACCGCCATCGAGCGCGACATCGACAATCGGGAGAATCAGGCTGTCGACTGGCGTGAAGGAGATGCCGCCGACGGATTCCGCGCCGGGAATCGCCTGCAGCCGCTCGTACACCTGCTTCATCGTCTGCGACGGCGCCGACATGATTTCGAAGTAGCCGAAGCCGCGGTAGTGCCCGAGCGGGCGCTGCTGCACGTTGGTCCGGAACTCAAAGGTCAGAAGCCCGGTTGGATCGAAGTTGAGGTCGCGGCCGGTCAACCGCACGAAGCTGTTCGTGAGCAGGCCGAAGCCGATGAGCAGGATGAGGGCCAGCGCGATTTGCGTCACGACCAGCCCCGTCCGGATCGCGTGCGGTCGGGTCCGGCGCCCGGGCTTCGCTTCGTGGTTGGGGCCGGCTGGTGTCACCTGTGATGCCGCGAAAGCGGGTCCGAGACCAAAGACGATGCCCGTCGCCAGCGAGAAAAACAGCGTGAGCGCCAGCATGCGGAGGTCAATCCCGGGTGCGGTGATCGCCGGCGCCCCGATCGGAGGACCCAGTGCCGCCAGGCCGCGGACGCCCCACCACGCGACGACGAGCCCCAGCAGGCCTCCACCAATCGAGAGGAGGACACTCTCGGTGATCAGCTGACGGATGATGCGAGGCCGTCCAGCGCCGAGCGCCACCCGCATGGCGATCTCCCGGCGGCGAACGGAGCCGCGCGCGAGGAGCAGCGCCGCCACGTTCGCGCACGCGATCAGCAGGACGAGCGCCACCGCGACCGCGAGCGTGATCAACGGCTCTCTCGTCCAGCCATACAGCGATTCGTGGAGCGACTGTACGCGCACGCCCCAGCCCGCGTTGAGCTCCGGACGCTCCCGCGCGAGCTGCGCCGAGATGGCCTCGAGATCGCGCTGAGCATCGTCGATGCGCACGCCTGGTTTCAGCCTGGCGATGGAGCCGAAGAGTCGGGCGGCCCCGAGCGCGCGGTCCGGTTCGATGAACATGGGCGTCCAGAACTCGATTCGCGCATTCGACTGCGTCAGCTCCTCGGGCATGACGCCGATGACCGTCACGGTCGTCCGGTCGATGCGGATCCGCTTGTTCAGGATCTGCGGGTCACCGTTGTACCGCCGTTGCCACAGCCGATGGCTGATGACGACAACGGGCGCGCGCGTGCGGCTCTCCTGTTCGGTGAACTGTACGTCCGAGAAACGGCTGAACGCCGAGGGTTGCGAAGAATCCAGGTGTGGTCGACTTTCCCGACGTCCGTTCCGCTGGCGCGCCGTTTTCATCCGCGCCGAGATCGCGCGGGCCGGTCAGCGACAGCTCGATCGCGTCGAGCGTGCGGTTGCGCTCCTTCCAGGCGAGGTAATCGCCGGCTGCTACGCCGCGCGTCTCCGACGGCTTGTCGAGCGGGACGCTGCGCAGGACAACGAGGCGATCGGCATGCGGCGCGGTGAGACCGTCTCCGACGGCGCCCATGACCCCGAGCACCGCGGTGTTCGCGCCGATGCCGAGCGCCAGCGAAACGATCGCCACGGCCGTGAACGCCCGGTTCTTCGCGAGCATCCGCAGCCCGTAGACGATGTCCTGACGCAGATCGTGCAGCCAGGTGACGCGCCGCTGGTCCCGGCACTCCTCGCGAAGCGAGGCGGGATTGCCTAGCGCGACGCGGGCGGCGCGGCGGGCGTCGGCAGGCGGCAGACCGTCGAGGATGTGCTCCTCCACCAGCGCCTCGAAGTGCAGCGCGAGCTCGCGCTGGAGCTCCGCGTCGAGCTGCGACGCTCGAAAGAGCGATCGCATCCGCTGGCGCACGATCCTGGAGAAGCGGGACAGCGTCACGACTAGGTCTCTCGCATCAGGCGCGTTTGAGCAGCAGCCCCACCGCCGACGACAGGCGCTTCCAGTTCTCCATCTCGCGCTCGAGCTGCTGCCGGCCGTCGCGCGTCAGGCTGTAGAACTTACCGCTTCTCCCGAGCTCGGTTTCCTTCCACTCGGCCTCGATCCAGCCCTGATGCTCGAGGCGGTGCAGCGCCGGATAGAGCGATCCTTGTCCGACCGCCAGCACCTCGCCGGACAGCTCCTGGATGCGCTTCGAGATGCGCCAGCCATGGAGCGGCTCGCGCGCGAGTGTCTTGAGGATCAGCAGATCGACCGTGCCCTGGAGAAGATCGGATGGTTTCGGCATTTTGTTGGCGCGTCCCTGACGAGGCTTGACAACGATACCTCGACTATCGACAATGATGCCTCGATTATCGACAATGCTGACGTTCGTCGTCAAGGCCACCCTCCTGTTGTTCGTCACGAGCGACTGCCCGATCTCGAACTTCTATGCGCCCGAGATTCAGCAGCTCTGCGCGGAGTACGGTCGGAAGGGCATTGCGTGCACGCTCGTCTACGAGGACGTCGGCATCGACGACGCGGGCATCCGCAAGCATCTGGCGGAGTACGGCTACCACGACGTGGCCACGGCGATCGATCGCGATCGATCGATCGCGCGCCGCGCCGGCGCGTCAATCACGCCGCAGGCGGTTCTGCTCGTCGGCGATCAGGTCAGATACCGCGGCCGGATCGACAACCGCTACGAGGCGTTTGGCAAGCCGAGACGGGTCGTCACCGCGCGGGACCTGCGCGATGCGCTGGAAGCCGTGCTCGCCGGCAAACCGGTTCCCAACCCTGAAACGCCCGCGCTCGGGTGCACCATCGTTCCGCCAGACTTCCCGAGGAAACAACCATGAGAGCGAAAGCGGTGTTCGCTGCGGTGGTGCTCGCCGCCGCGCTGTTCGCATCCTGTAACCGCCCGGTGCGGCCTGCCGCGCCGCAGACACCGGTGGCCGCTGCGCCGGCCGTGCCGACCTTCAGCGAAACGATCGCCCCGATCGTCTACAACAACTGCGTCTCGTGCCATCGTCCTGGCGAGGCGGCGCCGTTTGCGCTGATGTCGTACGAGGACGTCGCCAAGCGCGGCGCGCTCGTCGCGAAGGTCACGCACTCGCGGTACATGCCGCCGTGGAAGGCGGCGCACGGCTACGGCGAGTTCAAGGACGAGCGTCGCCTGACCGACGCGCAGATTGCAACGATCGGCGCGTGGGTGAAGGCCGGCATGCCGCGCGGCGACGCGTCGAAGATGCCCGCGCTGCCGACGTTCACCGACGGCTGGCAGCTCGGCAAGCCGGATCTCGTCCTCGAGATGCCTGCCGGCTACACCGTTCCCGCGACCGGGCCCGACATCTATCGCAACTTCGTGATTCCGACCGGGCTGGCCGAGGACAAGTGGGTTCGCGCCGTGGAGTTCAGGCCGAGCGCACGCCGCGTCGTGCACCACGCGATCTTTTCCTACGTGCGCGGCGGCGCCGTCAAGAACCTCGAAGGCCGCGGCGGCAAGCCGGGCTTCGGTGGGGCGATGCCGGTTGCGTTCGTTCCCGGCTTCCAACCGGCCGGTGAGCTGACCGGCTGGGCGGTTGGCACCACGCCGCGTGACTTTCCGGAAGGCATTGCCCGGCCGCTGCCGAAGAATTCGGATCTCGTCGTCCAGCTGCATTTCCACCCGAGCGGGAAGATGGAGACGGAGCGGTCGACGATCGGCATCTACTTCGCTGACGGGCCGCCCGAACGTCGTCCCGTCACGCCGGGCATCCCCGGGTTCTTCGGCGCGCTGGCCGGCATCGACATTCCGCCGGGGGAGAAGGCGTTCACGATCACCGGCACCTTTACGGTTCCACGCGACATGTACGCGCTGTCGATCGCCGCGCACGCGCACTATCTCGGCAAGGAGTTCAAGGTCACGGCGACGCTGCCGGACGCGTCGACGAAGCCGCTGCTCTGGATCCAGGACTGGGACTTCAACTGGCAGGATCGCTACGACTACAAGTCGCCGGTGCTGCTGCCGAAAGGCACGAAGATCGACGCGGTTATTACCTACGACAATACCGCCGAGAATCCGCGCAATCCCTGCAATCCGCCGCGGCGGGTTCGCTGGGGCGTCCAGTCGTACGACGAGATGGGCTCGGTCAACTTCATCATGGTTCCGGCGGCGTCGGTGACCAAAGAAGAAGAAGAAAAAGCGCGCCAGCAGATGGCTGTCGCGCTGAAGACCGCGATCGGCAAAGTGATGGAGAGCGACGCGGTGAAGCGCTACGCAGCGGAGCAGAAGCGCTTCATGGAGGATCCCACTCGCGACGGGGCGGATCCCTGCGCGGCGAAGTGATTGAGCACCCGACAGCCGCCATCTGACCTATAATTCGCGCCATTCGTCCCAAGAGACGAGGGAGGTGGCGATGAGGCGCACAACGATCGGCCTTGGCGTCGTCGGACTGCTCATCCTGTCGACCGGCGCATTCGCGCAGACGCGGGATCGCGGCAAACTGCAGCTCGATCAGTTCTTCGACATCGAAAGCGTGTCGAACCCGCGGATTTCACCCGACGGTATATCAGATCGTCTACACGCGCGGCTGGGTGGACAAGGTCAACGATCGCCGCAGCTCCGCCCTCTGGATCATGAACGCGGATGGTTCGAAGAACCGGTTCCTGACGAACGGGTCTGGTGCGATCTGGTCGCCCGACGGCACGCGCATCGCGTTCACGCGCGAGGGGGAGCCGAACGGCTCGCAGATCTGGGTGCGCTGGATCGACGCGGAAGGCGCGACGACGCAGATCACGCATCTCGAGCAGAACCCGTCGAACCTGGTATGGACGCCCGACGGGAAGTCAATCGCCTTCACGATGCTGGTGCCAAAGCGCGAGACCTGGCCGATCCGGATGCCGGCGCGGCCCGAAGGCGCGAAGTGGACCGAGGCGCCGCGGATCGTCGAGAGCCTCACCTACCGCGCGGACAGGCAGGGATTCATCGAGCAGGGCCTGACGCAGATCTTCATCGTCCCCGCGGAAGGGGGCACCGAGCGGCTGATCACGGACGGCCAGTACAACTACGCGGGCGAGTTCGGCTTCACGAAGGACGGGAAGGAGATCATTCTTTCGACCGGACGGGGGAAGGACTGGGAACGCGAGTATCGCCAGTCCGACGTCTACGCGCTGAATGTCGAAACCGGGGCGCTTCGCCAGCTGACGAATCGCAGCGGGCCCGATACCAATCCCGTGCTCTCGCCCGACGGCCGATGGGTGGCCTACCTCGGGTACGACTACACGACCGACACGTACATCGACAACGAGCTCTATGTCGTCAGCGCGTCAGGAACGGGGACGCCGCGGCAATTGACGGCGAAGTTCGATCGCTCGCCTGACAATCTCACGTGGGCGCCCGACTCGAACGGCATCTACTTCACCGCCGACGACAGCGGATCGCGCAATCTCCACTACATATCGCTCGACGGCGCGGTCACGGCGGTCACGAAAGGCGTTCACCTGATCTCGCTGAGCGACATCAACAGAAGCGGCCAGGCGGTCGGCACGCTCACGGGCTTCCACAAGCCCGGCGACGTCGTCTCGTTTTCCATCACGAGCCCGGCGAATATCCGTCAGCTCACCAGCGTGAACGACGACGTCCTGAACCGGGTGAAGCTGGGCGACGTGGAGGAGATCTGGTACACGTCCGCCGACGATTACAAGATCCAGGGCTGGGTGATCAAGCCGCCGGACTTCGATCCGAAGAAGAAGTACCCGCTGATGCTGTCGATCCACGGCGGTCCGCACGCGATGTACGGCGTCGGCTTCAACTTCGGGTGGCAGGAACATGCGGCGAACGGCTATCTCGTCCTCTACACGAACCCGCGCGGCTCGACCGGCTACGGCAGCGCGTTCGGCAACTCGATCAAATACAACTACCCGTCGAAGGATTTCGACGACCTGATGAAGGGCGTCGACACGGTGATTGCGAAGGGCTACGTCGACGAGCGCAACCTGTTCGTCTACGGCTGCTCCGGCGGCGGCGTCCTGACCGCATGGGTGGTGGGGCATACCGACCGCTTCGCCGCCGCGGCCTCGCAGTGCCCGGTGATCAACTGGATCTCGTTCGTCGGCAACGTGGACGGCAACCCGCTGCGCTGGTATCACGACTTCGAGAAGTTCCCGTGGGAGGATCCCAGCGAGCACCTGCGGCGTTCACCGCTGATGTACGTCGGCAAGGTCAAGACGCCGACGATGCTGATGACCGGCGTGCTCGACATGCGGACGCCGATCAGCCAGACCGAAGAGTTCTACCAGGCGCTCAAGGCGGTCGGCGTGCCGACCGCGATGCTGCGCTTCAACGGCGAGTACCACGGCACGACGTCGAAGCCGTCGAACTTCATCCGCACGCAGCTGTACCTGCGCTACTGGTTCGAGAAGTGGTCGCGAAAGGGCGCGACGACGACGTCGCAGCAGTGACCGGCCCGGGTGTGCTTCCGCCTGAAAGGCGGAAGCCACCCAGCCGTTGCTCGCTACCCGCGTGTGCTTCCGCCTAAAGGCGGAAGTCACCCGCTGGCTACCAAAGGCCTGTAGCTCGCGGCGGGTCACGGCTGCCACGTACGCGGTCTTCACGATCGTATAGAACTCCTTCGCGTACGTGCCCTGCTCCCGCGGCCCGTAACTCGACTTCTTCCGGCCGCCGAACGGCACGTGGTAGTCGAGACCGGCGGTCGGCAGGTTCACCATGACGAGCCCGCTCGACGAGTGGCGCTTGAAGTGGCTTGCGTACTTCAGCGACGTGGTGACGATGCCGGCGGACAGTCCGAACGGCGTGTCGTTGGCCATCGCCAGCGCCGCTTCGTAGTCCTTGACGCGAATCACCGCCGCGACCGGACCGAAGATCTCCTCGCGGTTGATGCGCATCTCGGCCGTGCTGTCCGTGAAGAGCGCGGGCGCCATGTAATAGCCCTCGGTATCGCGCTTCAGACGTTCACCGCCGTGCGCCAGCCGCGCGCCTTCCGCGCGGCCGATGCCCACGTACTCGAAGTTCTTCTCGAGCTGCCGCTCGTCGACGACCGGACCGATCTCCGTCCCCGGCTTCAGCGCATCGTCAATCACCAGCCGCTTCATGCGATCGATGACCGCCTCGACGAACCGATCGTGAATGCCTTCGGTGACGATCAGGCGGCTCGATGCGGTGCAGCGCTGACCGGCCTGAAAAAACGCGCCGTTGACCGCGACCGATACCGCGGTCGGCAGATCGGCATCGTCGAGCACGATGAGCGGGTTTTTGCCGCCCATCTCGAGCTGCACCCGCGCCCCGGCCTTCACTGCGGCCTCGGCAACCGATGGACCGACGTCTTGCGAGCCGGTAAAACTGATCGCATCCACCTCCGGTGACGCGGCAAGCGCCGCGCCGAGGCTCGAGCCGGGTCCCATCACGAGGTTCAGCACGCCGGTAGGAAGTCCGGCCCGTTGAACGATGTGCGTGAGCATCCATGGGGACGCCGGGACGAGCTCGGCCGGCTTGAACACGATCGTGTTGCCGAACGCGATGGCGGGGGCGATCTTCCAGGCCGGAATCGCCAGCGGGAAGTTCCACGGCGTGATCACGCCGACGACGCCCAGCGGCTCGCGCGTGACCTCGACGTCGATGCCGGGACGGACGGAGTCGATCTTCTCGCCGCCAACCCGCAGCGCTTCCCCCGCGAAGAACTTGAAAATCGCGCCGGCCCTCGCGGCCTCGCCGATGCCGTCGGCGAGCGGCTTGCCCTGCTCCCGCGCGAGCAGCCGTCCGAGCTCGTCCTTCCGCGCGAGTATCTCGGTGCCGGCGCGGTCGAGCACGTCGAACCGCTGCTGCGGCGTCGAATACGACCACGTGGCGAAGGCCCGGCGGGCGGCGGCGATTGCGCGATCGGAGATCGGCGCGCGTTCCGCGCGCGAACTCGCCGACGACGTCGCTGAGATTCGAGGGATTGATGTTGGTGCTGCGTTCAGCCGCATCGACGGACTGGCCGTCGATGAGGTTCGGGTATGAAGTCGCCATAGGCTTTTGTCTCAGGGCAATCGGGGTTTGTCGATGTTCGCGGACGCGCAGAGGACGTCGACCATGGCAGAGAAGTCCTGGCCGCCGTGTCCGCGGCTCCGCGCGGCGCTGAACGCCTCGCGCGCCGCGGCGGCGATCGGCACCGGCACCTTCGCGGCGTTCGCGGCTTCGACGATGAGCGTCAGGTCCTTGTGCGCGAGGTCGATGGTGAATCCCGGCGCGATGTCGCCTTTGAAGACTTTCGACGGCCACGCGATCTTGAGCTGGCCGTTGGTTGCCGTCGTGCCGTGGATGACGTCGAGTGTCTTCTCGAGCGTGAGCCCGAAGCGCTGCGAGAGCGCGATCGCTTCCGCGTTGAGCTGACACGAAATGATCGCGAGATAGTTGTTGACCAGCTTCGTGCGCATGCCTGTGCCGACGCCGCCGCAGTGGTGAATCGTCGTGCCCATCGCTTCGAGGAACGGCTTGACGCGCGCGAAGGCGGACGCGTCGGCGCCGACCATGAAGAGGCATTCGCCGCGCTCGGCATGGCTGGCCAGCCGGCCGACCGGCGCGTCGACGAACCCGATGCCTTTGGCGCTGGCAGCCGCGGCGAGCCGATCCGTCACGAGCGGATCGATCGTGCTCATGTCGACCATCAGGCTGCCCTTGCGTCCGCGGGCGATGAGTCCGTTCGGTCCGCCAGCCACCTCGATGACGTCGGCCGACGCGGGCAGCATCGTGAAGACGATGTCGCTCCCGGCAGCCACGTCCCCCGCATCGGCTGCTGCCCTGGCGCCCAGCGCCTCGAGCGCGACGGACCCGCTCGGGCACGACGTCGTAGACAACGAGGCTCGAGCCCTTTGCGGCACAGATTGGCCGCCATGGGCCGGCCCATGGTGCCGAGTCCGATGAAGCCGATCGTCATGAGAACTTGATGCAGACGTTCTTCACTTGCGTATAGCTGGCGAGCGATTCGAGACCCTTCTCACGCCCGTAGCCGCTCTTCTTGTAGCCGCCAAACGGCAGCTCGACGCCGCCCCCGCGCCGTAGGTGTTGATGTAGACCTGCCCCGACTTGATCCGCGACGCCAGCGTCATCGCCTTGTTGATGTCGCGCGTCCAGATGCCGGCGACGAGTCCGTAGTCGCTGCGATTGGCTAGCGTCGCCGCTTCCTCGATGTCGTCGAAGTCGATGATCGCCAGCACCGGACCGAAGATCTCTTCCTGCGCGACGCGCATGTCCGGCTTGACCGAATCGAGCAGCGTCGGCTCGAAGTAGTAGCCGCCGCGGCAGTCCGGGAACCGACGGCCGGCCGCCGCCGGCGGCGACGGTCGCGCCTTCCTGCTTGCCGATCGCCACGTACTTTTCGATCGTCTCGAGCTGACGCTTGGAGATTATCGGGCCCATGTCCGGATCGCTGACCCCCGGGCCGACCTTCATTGCCTTCGACCGTGCCGCCAGCCGATCGACGAAGGCGTCGTGAGCGCGTCGCTCGACGAGCAGGCGCGATCCGGCGGAACACGTCTGGCCGGCGTTCTGGAAGATCGCGTTCGACACGCCGGCGGCCGCGAGCTCGAAATCGGCGTCGGCGAACACGATGTTCGGCGACTTGCCGCCGAGCTCCATCACGACCGGCACGACGTTCTCCGCCGCCATCTTCGCGACCTGCACGCCGACGTCGACCGATCCGGTGAACGTGAGCTGGTTGATGCCTGGATGGCTCGCCAGCGCGGTCCCCGCCTCCGATCCGGTGCCGGGAACGACGTTGAGCGCGCCGGGCGGCAGCCCGCAAGCGAGCCCGATCTCGCCGAGCCGGAGCGCCGTCATCGGCGCCTCGCTCGATGGCTTGAGCACGACCGCGCAGCCCGCCGCGAGCGCGGGAGCCACGCCGCGCGCGCCGATCTGAATCGGGTAGTTCCACGGCACGATCTGCGCGGACACGCCAATCGGCTCCCGCACCGTGTAGTCGAGAAAGCCGGGTCCCAGCGGGATCGTATTGCCCATGATCTTGTCGGCGATGCCGGCGAAGAACTCGAAATAGCGTGCGGCGACCTGCACGTCGGTGCGCGCCTGACGCAGCGGCTTGCCGTTGTCGCGGCTCTCCAGCGTCGCGAGCTCCTCAGCCCGCTCGCGGATCGCGCCCGCGATGCGCCACATGATGCGTCCGCGCTCGGCCGGCGCGAGACCGCCCCACGCCTTCGAATCCATCGCGGCCTGCGCCGACTTGACCGCGCGATCGACGTCGGCTTTCGTGGCTTTGGCGACGATCGCGAGCCGTTCGCCCGTGGACGGATCGAAGACGTCGAACGTCTTCCCGTCGGAGGCCTCGACGCGGGCGCCGTCGATGAGCAGGCTTTCTGTCTGAGTCGTAGTGGTAGACATGGTTCAGAACCTCAACCGCGTATCGCTTCGAGCATGGATCCGTAGTCCGACGGATCGATCCTGGCCTCGATCAGCGACGGGCCGTTTACCCGGATCGCCTGGTCGAGAGCGGCCTCCAGCTCGGCCTCATTCGTGGCGGCGAAGCCGGCGGCGCCAAGGCTTTCCGCGAGCGCCGGCCATTTTACCGATCCCAGCGCGACGCCGGCAGGGTGGTACCGCCGGCGCTGCTGCTTGATCTCGATCAGGCTCAGCGATGCATCGCTGAACACAATCACGATGATCCGGAGTTTCTCACGGACCGCCGTCAGAAGTTCCGCGGCACAGATGAGCAGGCCGCCGTCGCCCGTCAGCGCGACGACCGGCCGATCGCGATCCGCAAGCGCCGCCCCGATGGCCGCCGGCAACGCGAAGCCCATCGTCGAAAGGCCGTTCGAGATCAGCATCTGATTCGGGTCGTGACACGGGCCACAGCATCGTCGCCGGAAACATGTGCGCGCCGGCGTCGACGGTCACGCGTGCACTCCTGGCGAGCCGGCCGGCGGCGATCCGGACGACGTCCTCCGGCGTCAACAGGGCCCGCCCTGAGCGAGCGGAGCGAGTCGAATGCGGAGCGAGCGAAGCGAGTCGAAGGGTCAACCCACGTACAGTTCGCCAATGACGCATCGATTTCGGCCACGGCGGCCGGCACGTCCGTGACGTACTGCGCGGCAAATGGCACCTGCGTGTCGGCAACGCCCCAGCGGCCAACGTAGACGACCGGCTGCGAGTACGGCCACGGTCGCGGCAGCAACTCGACGGGGTCGAGGCCGATCCCGAGGATCAAGTCGCTCGACGCGACGAACGACTGTTCGATCTCGCGCGTTCGTGAACACACCCGCGAAGCACGGGTGATCGTCGGGCACCACGCCCTTCGCCTTGTACGTGACCATCGCGGGTATCCCGCGGCGTTCGATGAGGCTGCGGATGGCGACGGCATCCGCGGAGCGCCGGGCGCCGAGGCCGACGATCACTAGCGGCCGGCGCGACGCTGGAGATGACACCTTCGGCTTGCCCGCCGGAGCCTTGGCGAAGGCGGGCGCTGGGCGTCGGCGCTGGGCGCTCGGTTTGCCCTCCGCAGCCGCGGCGAAGGGGGGACTCGTGGCGAAAGGGGCGCCAGCAGCCTCGAAATCCTCAGGACAATCGACGTGCACCGGTCCCGGCGGCACCTCCAGCACTGCTGCCAGCGCCGCCTCTATAGTTGTCGACGCGCATCCGGGCGTCAGCCGTCCGCTCCACTTCGTGATCGGCCGGAAGAGTGCCTGATGGTCGAACTGCTGATGATCGAAGGCGCGGTTGGACGAGGACGGGTGGCTATCGGTGAACACGAGGATGGGGGCACGGTCGAGGAACGCGCAGGCGACGCCGTTGGCAACCGACGCCGCTCCCGGGCCGAGCGTCGTCAGGCAGGCGCCCGGCCGCTGTGTGACTTCGGCCTGCGCGATTGCCGCGAGCGCGCCTCCGGTTTCGGTTGCGGTCAGCACGAACGGCAGATCCGCGCGGCCCGCCGCGTCGATCAGATCGAGATTGGCGCCCCCGCCCGGCATGCCGAACAGCGCGCGCACCCCGATCTCCTTCAAGCGGTGGACGATGGTGTCGCGCAGCGCCGGCATGAAGCAGCAATGCTACTCCGATATGATTGCAGCTCTCAGCTTTCGGCTGTCAGCTCTCAGCTATGGCAGACGTCGACCTTCATAAAGACCTTCGAGCGGGCGTCCGTGAATTGTGCCGGGCCTTTCCAGACACTTACTGGCGCGACCTCGACGCACGGCGCGCCTACCCCGACGCATTCGTCAAGGCGCTGACCGACGCCGGCTATCTTGGCGCGCTGATTCCAGAGGAGTTTGGCGGCTCCGGCCTTGGCGTCGCGGAGGCGTCGATCATCCTCGAGGAAGTCAACCGCAGCGGCGGCAACTCGGGCGCCTGCCACGCGCAGATGTATACGATGGGAACGCTGCTGCGTCATGGATCGGACGCACAGAAACGGACCTATCTTCCTCAGATTGCATCAGGGACGTTGCGGCTGCAGGCGTTCGGCGTCAGCGAACCGACCACCGGCTCCGACACGACCCAGCTGAAGACGACCGCCACGCGCAAGGGCGATCGCTACGTCGTCCGCGGGCAGAAGATCTGGATCTCGCGCGCCGAGCATTCGGATCTGCTTCTGCTGGTCGTCCGGACGACGCCGGCGGATCAGGTGAAGAAACGGACCGACGGCCTGTCGATGCTGCTCGTCGACATGCGGCAGGCAGTCGGCCACGGCCTGACGATCAAGCCGATCCGCACGATGATGAATCACGCGACGACGGAACTGTTCTTCGACGATCTCGAGGTGCCGGCCGATGCGCTGGTGGGCGAGGAGGGGAAGGGCTTCCGGTACTGATCGATGGGCTCAATGCGGAGCGCATCCTGATTGCCGCCGAGTGCGTCGGCGACGGCCGCTGGTTCATCGAGCGCGCGTCGCGTTATGCCGGCGACCGCAAGGTGTTCGGCCGGCCGATCGGTCAGAACCAGGGGGTGCAGTTCCCGATCGCGCGGGCGCACGTGAACATCGAGGCGGCCGACCTGATGCGGATTCGCGCGGCGGATCTGTTCGATCGCGGCGAGTCGTGCGGCGCTGAAGCCAACATGGCCAAACTGCTGGCGGCGGACGCGTCCTGGGAGGCGGCAAATGTGGCGGTGCAGACCTATGGCGGCTTCGGGTTCGCCGAGGAGTACGACATCGAGCGGAAGTTCCGCGAGACGCGGCTCTACCAGGTCGCGCCGATCTCGACCAATCTGATCCTGACCTACATCGCCGAGCACGTGCTCGGCCTGCCGCGCTCGTCGGGAGAAAGCGTGTCACTCCAAAAAAACCAACTCCCAATTCCCAAACTGCCTCTCGTTCCTTTCGGCCGATCGAGTTGGGATGGGAGTTGGGCTTTTGGAGTTCGTGCCGATGACCCGCCCGCTCCAAGGCCTCACAGTTGTTGCAGTCGAACAGGCGGTTGCCGCGCCGTTCGCCACGCGGCAGCTCGCCGATCTCGGCGCGCGGGTGATCAAGATCGAACGTCCCGACGCCGGCGACTTCGCCCGCAGCTACGACGCGACGGTCAAGGGGTTGTCGAGCTACTTCGTCTGGCTGAACCGGTCCAAGGAATCGCTGACGCTCGATCTGAAGAAGCCGCACGCGAACGACGTCCTCGCGAAGCTGCTCGCCGGAGCGGACGTGTTCGTCGAAAACCTGGCGCCGGGCGCCGGCGAGCGGCTCAACCTCGGGCCGGATGCGTTGCTGAATCGCTACCCGCGCCTGATCGTCTGCAGCATTTCCGGATACGGGGCGTCAGGTCCGTACGCGGAAAAGAAAGCGTACGACCTGCTCGTGCAGAGCGAGGTCGGGTTGATCTCGCTGACCGGAACCGAGGCGAATCCGTCGAAGGTCGGCATCTCGGTCGCCGACATCGCAGCCGGCATGTACGCCTACTCCGGCATCCTTTCGGCGCTGTATGCGAGAACGTCGAGCGGACGCGGCGCGGTTCTTCGAGTCTCGCTGTTCGACGCGCTTGGCGAATGGATGAGCGCGCCCGCCTACTACACCGCCTACGGCGGTGCGGCGCCGCCGCGATCCGGCGCGCACCACGCGTCGATCGCGCCGTATGGACCCTACGATACGCGCGAGGGCGGCCCGGTCTATTTCGCCATTCAGAATTCGCGCGAATGGTCGCGTTTCTGCCGCGATGTGCTTCGGCAGAGCAACCTGGAGGAGGACGAGCGGTTCCGGACCAACGCGGACCGCGTGCGAAATCGGCGCGCCCTCGACGAAGCGATCGCCGGCGTGCTGGGCGAGCTGACCGCGTCCGAGGTCATCGCCCGCCTCGAATCGGCGGGCATCGCCAATGCGCGGCTCGGCTCGATCGGCGACTTTCCGGATCATCCGCAGCTCGGTGCACGCGACCGCTGGCGCGAGATCGATTCGCCATCGGGTCCGCTGCGCGCGCTGCTGCCGCCGGTGCAGATGGCCGGCGTCGAACCGGCGATGGGCGCGGTGCCGTCGCTCGGCCAGCACACGGACGCAATACTCACGGAGCTCGGATTCGAGCCGGATGTCATCGCACGATGGCGCCGGGAAGGGGCGATTTGAATGGGCATCAAACCAGGCTGGACCGGGCGCGTCTTCGAGGACTTTGAGACCGGAGACATCTACGAGCACCCGCTCGGCCGCACGGTCACGCAGGCGGACAACATCTGGTTCACCTGCGTGACGATGAACACCAACCCGATTCACTTCGACGCGGAGTATGCGAGCAGGACGGAATTCAAGCGCCCGCTGGTGAACTCGTGCTTCACGCTCGCGCTCGTCACCGGGCAGTCGGTGATCGACCTGACGATCAACGCCGTCGCCAACCTTGGCTGGGACGAAGTCCGTCTGCCCAATCCGCTGTTCGAGGGGGACACGGTCTACGCGAAGAGCGAGGTACTGGAGACGCGCGAGTCGAAATCACGGCCGAACGTCGGCATCGTGAAAGTGAAGACGACCGGCCTGAATCAGCACGGCACGCCGGTCATCGAATTCACGCGCACGTTCATGATCTGGAAGCGGGGACACACTCCCAAACGGTAAATCCCAAATCCCACGTCCCAAACCCTAAGTTCTTTGGGATTGGGTATTTGGGAGTTGGAGATTGATTTAGTCCCACCAAAAGCCAAACCATCCTGTCCGCTTCAAGTCTTCGGCTAGTGCGGCGATCTGGTCGGGCCGGGACAACGGCATGATGGAAGACTGCGCCTGATCGACCATGTCCGGACAGAAGGCGACCATGCGCTCGGCTACGGTCTTCGCCTCTTTGACTGGCCCGCTGAAACGTCCGTCCAGGAAGTCAAAGCCGCAACCGGCGAGGATGAACGGATTCTCCTTCTCCATCTCCATCAGCCACGAAACGACTGCCTCTGTGTCGTGACCCTTGTTGATGCCGTTGGTGCCGCAGGCGAGCACGGCAGCGTACTTGTTCGCGGTGGGCATCAGGATGAGTGGCAAACGCCCATCTTCGGGGATCGCGCCGGTATAGACGAGGGTGAATCCCTCCCGAAGGATTTCCTCCTGCAGTCTCGCCAGGAGCAGAAAGGCCTGGTCCGAACCGGCTTCCGGCGGTTTGACGGGCTCGTTGAAATGCGGTCCGAGGTACCTGGCAATCGCGACGTTATGGAAGTACGTGACGCCCTTCCGGCGGCGCCACGGTGCCGGTTTGCGGTTGAACAGCTCGCCGAGCCGGCCAGCGGCGGCTACGAAAGCGCGCTCCCTCGCCAGACGCGGCAATTCCTTCAGCTCCGTGCGAACCTGGTCGATCGCGTCGCCGGCGAGTCCGAGCCTGGCTTTGAGGAGCGCGCGCGCCTTGGGACTGTTGCCCTTGGAGTGCTCGAGGATGCCCTTGCCATCGGCGTCCGTCGCGGTCGAATCGGCGCCGCCGTCGATGAGCGCGGCGAGCACTTCTGCCGTTCCGAATCGGACCAGGTATTGAAAGGCGGTGATGCCGCCGGCGTTCGCGTTCGGATCGGCGCCGGCGGCGAGCAGGATCCGGACGACCTCCACGGAGTCGGAGGCGAGCAAAAGAGGCGTGCGTCCGCCTTTGTCACTTGCATCGGCCGCAGCCCCGGCGTCGATCAACGCGCGGGCGACGTCAGCTTGGCCCGATAGCGCCGCCCAGTGAAGGGCCGTCCGCTGCATGTCGTCCCGCGCATCGACCGGCGTGCCGCCGGCAAGGAGCGTCCGGACGCGGTCGATCAAGCCGGCGCGCGCCGCGTCGTGCAGGCCGACGTCCGAGGCCGGCGCCGCCGCCATGACCTTGCGAAGGTGGCTGGCGACACGCTTGCCGACGATCTCCGCGAACGTGAGGGCTGTGAAGCCCGAGCAATCCTTGATGAATGGATCCGCCCCATGCTCCAGGAGGATCTTCACGAGCGGCAGATTGTTGCCAGTCGCGGCATTCATCAGCGGCGTACAGGCCGTCGAGCTGGTGGCCCTTGCGTACAGCCTTGGCGTTGACGTCGGCGCCCCGTGCGATCAGCACTCGAACGAGGGGTTCGCTGCCCTTCGCGGACGCCAAATGGAGCAGCGTCTCGCCCATATCGTTGGTGGCGGAAGGGCTCGCACCCGCGGCGAGCAGCGCCTCGAGCACGGTGGGGTTGTCGTAGACGACTGCCGCCAACACCGGCGAGATGTGAAAGCCCTTGGCGACCGCATCGAGCGGCAGGTCGGACGTGATCAGCGCGAGTGCCGTTTCGGTTTCACCCGCCTTGATGGCGCTCGTAAGCTGGAAGAGCTTCGGATTGTCGAGCGCCTTCATGCGCGCTCACCGGGAGAAACCGTGACGCTCATCAGCTCACGGACGTCCGAAAGCTGTTCGAACGTGCGTAACAACACGAGCGACTTCCGCGCCGACGGCTCGGGAATCGTCCGTGTCGCGCACGAGAGGAACTTCGCATCGAGCTCGGCACCCGACGCAGGGTTGTCGGGATAGCCGCGTGCGCCATTCGCGGCGCCCGTGAGAACCTTGCCGTCGCGGAGATGCAGGCGGACGCGCGCCTGCGTCAGCGGCGGCGCATCGACGCCGAGCGACGGATCGACGCTCATCCGGACGCGCGCCATGAGCGACGTGACGCGTGGATCCGATAGCCGGTCGGGCTCGAATGTCTCCACGCCGACGTCGCCGAACACGATCGCCGCGGCCGCACAGAACGGCATGCTGAACTTGCCCTCGAGGCCGGTTGCCGGCCGGTCGTAAATCAGAATCGTCGGGACAATGCGATCGACGTCGATCTCGACGCGTTCCACTTCGTCCGCCACGATCGCCTCGCGTTGACGGAGCGCGAGAATCGCGTCGAGCGAAGAGTGAGTGCCGGCGCACGACGGATAGAGCTTCACGGTGATCCCCGTGTCGACAATCTCCCAGCGAACGCCGAGGTCGGCGATCTCGCGGCCCAGATCGTCGCGTTCGCTGTCCATCGCTCGAAGAAACCCTTGAGGACCGTCGAGCGCAAGGTCGCTGCCTGTCATGCCGCTTCGCGCCAGCAGCGCCGCCACCACGCCGTCGCGTGCCGCCAGTCCGGCGTGCAGCGGCTTGATCATCGTCCCGAAGTTCTCCTTCAACCCGGACGCCTCCGAGGCCGCGATGGCGATTGCGTGGCCCGCCGCGCGCGCGTCGAGGCCGAGCAGTCGGCTGCAGGCGGCGGCGGCGCCGATCGCGCCGAGTGTCGAGGTGCAGTGCCAGCCGCGCTGATAGTGCCGGGGGTTCATCAGACGGCCAAGCCGCGCCTCGATCTCGAAGCCGATGACGTAAGCCTGGACGAGTCGCGCGCCGGGTGCACCGGCCAGCTCCCCTGCGGCCAGCAGCGCCGGGACGAGCGGCGCGCTCGGGTGGGCGAGCGACACGAAGCACATGTCGTCGTAGTCGAGCGCGTGCGCGGCGGTGCCGTTGGCGAGCGCCGCGTTGGACGCGCTCGCTCGCAAACCGGTCCCGAGTACGGTGCAGGCATTGCCGCCATCCGCGGCAATCACGTTCTGCACCGCGCGGCTTGCCGGTTCGGACGCGCCGGCGAGCGCGACGCCAACCGTGTCGAGAATCGCTGCCGCGGCGCGGCGGCGCGCCTCCGGCGGCGGCGCCGAGTCGGTCGCGAAGGCGGCGAGTGCGGGAATCGTCGACAGCCGCGTCGTGCCGATGCTCATGTTCGTTCGCCCGCGGTTGCGGGCTCGGCGCATCCGATCGCCGCCATGAAGCGCTGCTTGATGAAGACGCAGTCGAGCGGCGGCTTAGCCGCCGGCGCCGACTCCTGGACCTTCACCACGATCATCCAGGGTCCCTTCGACTCGCTTCGCTCGCTCAGGGCAGGCCCGGAAGCACTCGTTGTCTGGGCGAGCGCTTCCGCCAGCGCGTCTGCCGAGCGGGCGGTCACACACGCCGTGAAACCCATCGCTCGCGCGGCAGCCTCGAGATCGGCGCCGTGCGCGGTCGCGGTGTCCTGACCGCCGGTCGTGGCGTAGCGCTCGTTGTCGAGCACGATCAGCACGAAGTTGGCCGGCTGCTTCCAGCCGATCGTTGCGAGCGATCCGAGATTCATCAGCAGCGACCCGTCGCCATCGAGCACGTGCACCCGAAGGCCGGGCTGTGCAAGCGCGAGCCCGAGACCGATCGACGAGGCGAGTCCCATGCTGCCCCAGGTGTAGAAGTTGGCCGGCCGATCGCCGGCGGCGAAGAGATCGTAGGCGGGGTAGCCGAGACTGGCGACAATCGGCGCGTCACCCGCCGCGCGGACCACGTGACCGATGGCTTCGAGGCTCGTCATGCGGCTGGCTTCGGCGGCATGGTCACCCGCCGCGGCAGCTGGCAGACGCCGGGGATGCGCGTGCCGAACGCGGTCTGCCCGACCAGTTGCACCGTCGTCGCGGTGGTCTCTGCCGTCTCGGCGACCGCGACCGGCAGGCCGAGCGCGTCGCAGATCGGCGCGACGGCGCGTCCCATCGGCACCTGTGCCGCATTCCACTCGCCCGCGTCGCCGCGCATGCTGACGATCACGAGCACAGGGATCTGGTACGGCAGCAAGAGCGAACCGAGCGCGTTGAGCGAATTGCCAAGGCCGCTCGACTGCAGCATGACCGTCGGCCGCCTGCCGCCGAGATAAAGCCCCGCCGCGATTCCGAAGGCTTCCTCCTCCCGCGTGGCGATCGTCGTCGTCACATCGGAATAGTCGTCGTGCAGGATCCTGAGCACGTGCGAGAGCGGGTTATCCGGGACGTAGACGACGTCGCGGCTCCCAGCGGCATGAAGGCCGGTACATACGCCCACCGCCCAGTCTGCCCTGCCCTGAGCGAGCGAAGCGAGTCGAAGGGCCACGCGGTGCAGTTTACTCGAAACAATCCTCGTCCCTCGAAGCTCAGCATAAGGCCCGCTTGACGCCCCGCCCCATCACCTGTATCGTCCCCCTAGCTGGCTATGGGAAAGAGCTCGCCAAAGCACTCGAACGATCGGCTGCAAGGCACGATCGACCTCGTCGTCCTGAAGCTGCTGGATCGACGGGGGCCGCTGCACGGATACGCGATCACCCAGCACGTCGCGAGCGTCTCGGACAACGTGCTGCGTCTTCAGGAGGGGTCGCTCTATCCCGCGCTCCATCGCATGACCCAGTCCGGATGGCTGCGCGCCTCCTGGGGCTCGTCGGACAACGGCCGGCGCGCCCGCTACTACGAGATCACCGCGGACGGCCGCCGGCAGCTCGCCGACGAAAAGAAGAAGTGGGCGGAGCTCACCGACGCCGTGTCTCGCGTGCTGCGGCACGCGTAAGGAGTCCGCAATGGCCTGGCATGATCGGGTCTGGAACCTCCTGCGTCACCGGCGGCTGACCGACGACATCGACGAAGAGCTCCGCTACCACATCGAATCGTCCATTCAGGCGAACATCGCCTCGGGCATGAGCGCAGCCGATGCGCGTGGCGATGCGCTCGCGCGGTTCGGCAATCCGGTTTCGCTCAGGGACCGCGTGCGTGACGCCGATGTGTTCATGTTCGCGGACAACCTCCGGCAGGATGTGGGCTTTGCCTTCAGGAGCCTGCGCCGGCGGCCGGGTTTTGCTGCTGTCGCCCTGATGACGATCGCGCTGGGCATCGGCGCGACGACCGCCATCTTCACGATCGTCCGAAGCGTGATGCTGCGGCCGCTGCCGTTTCCGGAGCCCGAGAGAATACACGTCATTTCCTACGGCCAGACGGGTCTCCCCGTCTGGTTGTATCCCGGCATGTCGGACGAGGGTTATCTCGCCTTCAAAGACGCGAACCGGAGTTACGAGACGATCTCGACGTTCACCAACGCGCACGCGACGCTGACCGGCGCGGGCGATGCCACACGCCTCGCGGGCGCAACCGTTACCACAGGGTTCTTCAGGGCGCTCGGCGTCAACGCCGCGATCGGCAGAACGTTCGAACCAGCAGACGACCTGCCCGGCAGCGAGAAGAGGGTGCTCGTTTCCGACAACGTATGGCGTGGACGATTTGGCGGTGACGCCACGCTCGTGGAACGAACCATCATGCTCGATGGTGAGCCGCACCGTGTCGTCGGTATTCTGCCTCCCGGGTTCAGATATCCCGCGGGCGCGGAGTTCTGGACGCCCTTGACGGTTCGCCTTTCGCCCAACCTCGGGTACGTCCGGCCCGTCATCGGCCGCGTCCGCCAGGGCGTCAGCCTCGAGCAGGCGCAGGCTGATCTCGAGACCTGGATATCGAGCCTCCCGCCCGATGCACGGCGCGGGAAGGATCTCGTCGCGCGCGTCATCCCGCTGCACGATGCGATGACGGCGGGTGTCCGGCAGCCGCTCTGGATCTTCGGCGGCGCCGTCGTGTTCGTGCTGTTGATTGCCTCGTCCAATGTGGCGAATCTCCTGCTCATGCGCGCCGTGTCGCGGCGTCAGGAGATTGCGACGCGTCTCGCGCTCGGCGCCGGCCGCGGCCGTCTGGTGCAGCAACTGCTGACGGAGAGCGCTCTGCTGTCGCTGGTTGGCGGGATCGGTGGCGCCGCGCTCGCCGGGGTCGCCGGGCCGGCACTGCTGAACCTCGTCCCCGCGGGCCGTCTGCCGCACGACCTCTCCATCCAGATGGACTGGTGGGTGCTGGCCTTCACCGTGGGCCTCTCGCTGCTGACCGGATTGATCGTCGGCCTTGCGCCCATCGTCCAGACGGCGAGAGATGGTCATCACGGCACGCTGCGCGAGGTGACCGCCACCGCGACGCGGCAGTCGCACCGGCTGCGCGAGATTCTCGTGGTGGCGGAAGTCGCGCTGACGCTGGTCCTCCTCGTGGGCGCCGGTCTGCTCGTCCGCAGCTTCCTCGGCCTCCGCGCGGTACCTCTCGGCTTCACGCCCGGCCGTGTCATGACGATGACCGTCGATCTGCCGGAGCTAAAATATCCTGCGGCTTCGGAGATTGCGCCGTTTCATCAGGAGCTGCTCTCCACACTGTCCACGTTGCCCAACGTGGTCGCGGCTGGAGCGGTGAACTGGCTGCCGCTCGGCGACATGGTGATCTGGGGAGACGTCCAGGCCGAAGACCGGAGGGATCTGGTCGGGAAGTACAACGCCACCAAGGTTGTGATCAGTCCCGGCTACTTTGCGGCGATGGGAATCCCAGTCGTGCGCGGCCGCTCATTCACCGATCGCGACACCGGCGCGAGTCAACCGGTGTTGATCGTCAGTGAGTCCGTCGCGCGGCGGCTGTGGCCCGATGGCGACGCGATCGGCAAGCGCATGGCGCTCAAGGACAGACCGCAACCGAGCGACTGGCTGACGGTCGTCGGGGTTGTCGGGGACGTCAGGCAGGGCGGGCTGAGGTCGCAACCGGCGCACGCCGTCTATCAGCCGTACCCGCAGGTCAGGAGCCGGTTCTTCCTCGGGTACATGACCTTCGTCGTGCGCACGGACGGCGACCCGGCGCAGGCGGCGCCGATGATGCGCGCCGCGCTCAGCCGGCTGGATCGCGATCTCGCGCCGCAGTCGATGGCCGCGATGGAAGCGATCATCGACCGCACGATCGCCGAATCAAAGTTCCAGACCCGTGCCCTGGTCGTGTTCTCGATCGCCGCGCTGTTGCTGGCCGTCGTGGGCATCTACGGCGTGCTGTCGTCGGCGGTATCGAACGACGGTTCGAGATCGGCGTCCGCATGGCTCTCGGCGCCGACAGGACATCCGTCGTACAAATGGTGCTCCGGCGAACGCTCGTGCTGACCACCGTCGGTGTCGCGCTTGGCCTCGCCGGATCGTTCGTCTTGACAAGCGTCCTCACGAGGCTGCTCTTCAACGTGACGCCAACCGACCCGGCCGCGTTCGCCATCGCTGGTATCATCCTGCTCATGTCTGCCCTGGCTGCGGCCTTGCTGCCCGCGCACCGCGCCAGCTCGATCGATCCGCTCGTCGCTCTCAAGGTGGAATAGGATGCTGAAGAGAACCCGAACGATTGGCCTCATCGCGGTCGCGATCATCGCGGCGGCCGCTTTCGGTTTGTCCGCCCTGCAGCAGCCGTCCGCTGCGGCGCTCGACGCGGCGACCCGGAAGCAGGTGATCGACGGCGCGATCGAGCACATGCAGCGCGCCTACATCTTTGCGGACGTGGCGGAGAAGATGTCCGCCTCCCTTCAGGAGCGCGCGGCGAAGGGCGAATACGACAACACGACGAGCCCGCGTGAGTTCGCCGAGACGCTGACGAGGCACCTGCAGGACGTCAGCCACGACAAACACCTGCGGATCCTCTATAACGCCGACGGCTTTCCCCCGCAGCGGTCAGGCCCGCCGACTGCCGAAGAGCGCGCCCAGCGGCTCGCCGACGAGCGGCGACGAAATTTCGGGTTCCAGCGCGTCGAGCGCCTGGACGGCAACGTCGGCTACATCGAGCTGCTCGGATTCAGCGGCTCCGAGGAAGTGGCCGAGGCCGCGGTGCCGGCGATGAACTTCGTCGCCAATACCGACGCGCTCATCTTCGACCTGCGGCGCAACGGCGGCGGGTCGCCGGTGACGATCGGGCTGATCTCCAGCTACCTGTTCGACACCGTCGTGCATCTGAACGACTTCTACATCCGCGAATTCGACCGCACGCAGCAGTTCTTCACCAAGGCCGATGTCCAGGGACCGCGGTACGGCGAGAAGAAGCCGGTGTTCGTGCTGACCAGCAGCCGCACGTTCTCGGCCGCCGAGGAATTCACCTACAACCTCAAGAGCCTGAAGCGCGCGACGATCGTCGGCGAGACGACCGGCGGCGGCGCGCATCCCGGCGGCGTCCGGCGCATCACCGATCAGTTCGGGATCTGGCTGCCGAACGGCCGGGCCATCAACCCGATCACGAAAACGAACTGGGAAGGTGTCGGCATCGAGCCGGACATCAAGGTCGAGATCGCGCAGGCGCTGCAGGCGGCGCATCTCGCCGCCCTGGGGAAGATTCGCGACACCGCCAGCGACGATCGACACCGCCAACAGCTGGATGCCGCTATCGCGGCGCTGAAGGAGGACGCCGCGAAATAGCGCGGCGTCCGCCTTCTTTCCACGTTGCGCCTCACTGAGTGATGGTGAACTGGTAACACTCGCTCGTCAGCGCGACGGCGGAGTTGTCCTGCCGGATCACGCGGAAGTGAATATCGAACCGCGAGCCAACCGGAAACGCCGATAGATCGCGAAACAGCTCTTCACGCGCGGTTCCGCTCGCATCGGTCACCAGGGGCTGAGGGGTGAGGCCCTTCCCCAGGGTCAGCCAGCCCGTGCTCGTGCAGTTGTCGTCCGGGTTGAGGTCTACCGCCCGCTGCAGCACATACGCCGTCTGAGGGGCGAGGTCCCGCACCCACGTATCGAGGTGAACGATCAGCGCATCGTCATTGGGCTGGCGGAACTTGACGAGGCCGAACCCCTCCCCGCGCAGCACGACCTCAATGTTGAAGGGCGGGCTCTCGGGCCCCCATGGCGGGGTTGCCGCTGTTCGTTCACCGACCACCGCCGCAGGGGCGGTTGGACTGTCCGACTGGCTGGTGCAGCCGGTTGCGAACACCGCCGCAGCGATCATGACTCCACACGCATGCGATCGAAACATGAGAACCTCCGCCGCAATCCTCGCCGCTGGCGGCGCTATGCGCCATCGAGAGCGTCTCAAGCTTTTCTGAAGATCTGATGCAGGAGCCGGGGGCTATAATCCGCGCGACCCCTATGCCAGGCCGGTTCCGGTTCGGAGAGTTCGAGCTCGACCTCGACGCGTATGTGCTGCGCCTGCGCGACGAGCGAATCAGGCTCGAAAAGATTCCGATGGAACTGCTGATTCTTCTGGTGCGCAGCGCCGGCACTTTGGTGCCGCGCGGCGAGATCCAGTCGGCATTGTGGGGTCCCGACGTGTTCGTCGAACGGGATGCGGCAGTCAACACGGCGATCGGAAAACTACGGAAAGCCCTCGGCGACGATGCGGACACGCCGATATTCGTGGAGACCGTTGTCGGAAAGGGCTATCGCTTCATTGCTCCGGTCCTCGGAACCGCATCGTCCCCATCATTCCCGCACTACCTTCTGAGTCGAGGGCGGCGCGAGTTCAGCCTGGAGGCAGGCGACCACATTCTCGGCCGTGAGCCTGTCGCGGCCGTATTCGTGGACCATCCATCCGTGTCGCGGCGTCATGCGCGGATTCGGATCGACGCCGACGGAGCGGTCCTCGAAGACATGAAGAGCCGCAACGGCACGTTTCTCAACGGCCGGAGAATCGACAAGCCTGCGCGGCTCGCCCACGGCGCCGTGATTGGCCTCGGGCCGGTGACGCTGACGTTCCGGGTGAAGTCGGCGCCTGCGTCGACGCTGCCGGTGGTGAAGAGCGCCGGCAGTGACATAAAGGATGCGTGTGCGGATGTCGTTACGGGCAGGGACGAGGCTGGGAGCATACGAGATCCTGACGCCGCTCGGCGCCGGCGGCATGGGCGAGGTCTATCGCGCACGCGACTCACGCCTGGGCCGCGAGATTGCGGTGAAGGTCGTGTCGGAACGGCTGGCCGGCGACGCCGATGCGCTGAAGCGATTCGAACGCGAGGCGCGCGCCGTCGCGTCGCTGTCGCACCCGAACATTCTGGCGATTCACGACTTCGGGCGAGAGGGCGAGATCACCTATGCCGTCATGGAGCTGCTGGACGGCAGTCCGCTGGACGAGAGAATTGGCGACAGCCTGACGCCGCGCGAGGCGGTCGAGATCGCCGCGTCGATTGCCGACGGTCTCGCCTCGGCGCACGGCAAGGGCGTCGTGCATCGCGATCTCAAACCGGCCAACGTCTTCATCACGCACGACGGACTGGTGAAGATTCTCGATTTCGGTCTGGCCAGAGAAGCGGTGGCGGACACCGCTCGTCTGGCTGCCGCGACGCACTCTGTTGAAACCGCGCCCGGTGTCGTGCTCGGAACAGTGGGCTACATGTCTCCGGAACAGGTGAGAGGCGAGCCGGCTGATCATCGATCGGACATTTTTTCTCTTGGTTGTGTTCTGTACGAAATGCTTGCCGGACGCCCGCCGTTCCGGCGCGACACACCCGCGGAGACGCAGGCCGCCATTCTCAGGGATCCGCCATCCGCGCTTGCAGACGATCCCGGCGTGCCGCCGCGTCTGGCGGCGGTCGTTCGAAGGTGCCTGGAAAAGAATCCGGACCAGCGGTTCCAGTCGGCGCGCGACCTCGCGTTTGCTCTTCGCGACTCCCTCAGTGCGACGACAGGCACGGGAGCCGCGACTCGCTCGCGCGCCCGGCTCATGACCGCGGCGGCCGTCCTTCTCTTCGTCCTCGGCGGTGGCTGGTGGTTGAGCGCGCGCCCACACTTCTGGCTGGATGGACCGAAGATCGGATCGCTCGCCGTGCTTCCGCTGGCCAATCTGTCCGGGGATGCAGGACAGGACTCCTTCGCCGACGCGATGACCGAGGAGCTCACCACGCGGCTCGCCAGGATGGGAACGTGGCGAATCACCTCACGCGCGTCGGCAATGGGCTATCGCGGCACTCGCAAGAACGCGCGCGAGATCGCACGCGAGCTCGGCGTCGACGCGCTGATCGAAGGTTCGATCATCCGCGAGGGATCGCGGGTCAAGATCACCGCGCAGCTCATCGACCCGCAGACCGATCAGCACCTGTGGGCCGACACTTACGAGCGCCAGATCGAAAGCGTGCTCGCGATCCAGAACGACGTCGCGCGGGCAATCGCGCGTGAAGTGGGCCTGACGTTGACGCCGGAACAGAACGCGAGCCTGTCGGCAGCGACCAGGAACGTTCTTCCGGCGGCCTATGACGCGTACGTCCGCGGCCGCCATGCCTGGAACAAGCGAACCGAGCCTGACCTGTGGCAGGCGGTCCGTTTCTTTCAGGAATCGATCGACGCCGACCCCACCTACGCGCCTGCCTACGCCGGGCTTGCGGATTGTTACGCACAACTCGGCTACGGTTCGTACATCTCGCCCGAGGACTCGTTCCCGCGAGCGCGCGCCGCCGCGCAGAAGGCCCTCGAGCTCGACCCGACGCTGGCCGACGCGCACGCGTCGCTCGGCTACGCCCTGATGTACTACGACTGGAACTTCGCGCTCGCCGAACGGGAGTACAAACAAGCGATCGAATTGAATCCGAACAGCGCCACCGCCCGGCAGTGGTATGCGTACCTCCTGACCGCGATGGAACGGCTCAGCGAAGCGGAGCGAGAGGTCGGGATTGCCAAGACCCTGGATCCGCTTTCGGTGCCGATCGCGACGGACCGCGCCTTCATGCTGCATTACTACGGGAAGAACGATGAGGCGCTGCACTCGGTCAAGCTCGCGCTCGAGATGAACTCCAAGGCGCCGCTGGCGTATTTCTGGCTCGGGCGCATCTACACGTCCCAAGGGCGCAACGAGGAAGCGCTGGCCGCTTTCAAGAACCTGGGGCCGCTTCGCACGTTTACACCCGGGATGTCTGCGCTCGGTTTCTTCTACGGGCAGTCCGGCCGTACGCAAGAGGCGCAGGGTATCCTCGCCGAGTTCGACGACCTGGCCCGCCGGGGCCGCTATGCCTCCAGCTACGCGATCGCGGTGGTTCACGCGGGGCTCGGGGATCGCGAGCGCGCGTTCGCCGCGCTGGATGCTGCTTACCGCGAGCGGTCGCACTGGCTCCTGTGGCTGAAGCGCGATCCGCGCTGGGACGGCATCCGGGCGGACCCGCGATTTCAGGCGCTCGTCCGCAAGGTGGGGCTGCCGTCCTGACCGGGCTCAGCGCGCTGTCGAGCCGATTCGATACAGGTGCGTCGCGGTTCGCAGAAACACCGATCCGGACGCGATGGCCATCGACGCGAGCGTCGGCGCGTCGAGTGCATTCTCCGACAGCACCTTCACGCTGCGGCCTGGGCGCCAGCACGGTCGTGACGCCGTCCTCGCTTTGAAAGTAGATCCGCCCGTCCGCGAACACCGGCGAGGCGGAGAACGCGCCATTCAGCCGGTGCTGCCAGACGATCGCGCCGGTCTTCGCATCCAGGCACGTGACGACGCCGTTGTCGCTCACCATGTACAGCTCGTCACCAACCAGCAGCGGTGACGGCGTCAGCGACACGCCGCGGTTCATCGTCCAGGCGATGTGCGTTCGCGTGACGTCCCCCTTGCCGTCGGGCCTGATTGCCATCAGCGAGGGCTGCTGGAATCCTGTCGTGATGTAGACGAGGCCGTGCCCGGCGACCGGCCTCGGCACGTTGGAGAACCCGTCCGGGTAGCTCACACGCCAGATTTCCTTGCCGCTCTGCGGATCGTAGGCGGCCGCGTAGAACGCGGCGACGCTCACGAGCTGTTCTTGCTCGCCCTGACGAATGACGAGCGGCGTCGTGTACGCCTGCGACCACGGGCGCCGGCGCGACGTCTTCCATCGCACCTTCCCCGTGTTCTTGTCGAGCGCGACGACGAACGCCGCATCCGCGCCGTCGCAGTTGACGATGAGCAGATCGCCGTGAACGACGGGCGAGGCGCCGTTGCCGTGCTGCGTCAGGTGGCGCTGCCGCGTCTTCCACAACACGCTGCCGTCCATCGTGACCGCCGCGGTTCCCTCGTCGCCGAAGTGCACGTAGATCCGATCGCCGTCGGCAACCGGTGTGGGAGATGCGTGGCTGTTCTTCTCGTTCAGGAGTCCGGCGTTGCCAATGCGAAAGACCTCGACGTCGAGCGCTTCGCGGCCCGACTCGACGTCGTAGGCGACGAGCCGCAGCGCGCCATCGCGACCCGAAGTCGCGGTCGTGAGCCACACGCGTCCGTTCGCCACGATCGGCGACGACCATCCCCGGCCTGGAACCGGCGCTTTCCAGACCACGTTGCGAGTCGAGGACCACTGGAAGGGAATGCCGCGCTCCGCGGAGTGACCCTGGCCGTCGGGACCGCGGAACTGCGGCCAGTCCTCGGCTGCGAGGGTCGCAGACAACAGGATGCCGCCGGCGGCGAGCATGATTGCCGTGCGTTTCATGCCGCCTATTATGCGTTGCAAGATAGACGGAGTTTACGGTGATTGAGGTGAGGAGTTCGACAGAGCTCACGGTGTTTTCAACACGGAGGCACGGAGACGCGGAGGTACACGGAGAGAACATGAGTGACCTGTGCCCGCGCTGCGCGCGGCACAACGAGGTCAACGGCCGAAATTCAGCGCCCAGATAATCAGAGGCGCTTGATTTCGACCGTTGCCTCGTTCGTCCGGCCGCCGAAGGCCGGCGGGCCACAGGCCACCTCCGTGCGTCTCCGCGCCTCCGTGCCTCCGTGTTGAAAACTTCGTGACCTCCGTCCTCTCCTCTTTCCTCGAACACCGTGACCTCGATCTGCGCTACGGGGCATGCACGCTGCCCCGATTTCAGGTGGGCCGCCGCGCTGAATACCGCCATGGCCCGTCCATAATCGGTGTGTGAAGTCCACACTGACCGCCGCGACGCCGACACCGGAAACCAGCTTCCGACTGTTCCTTCAATCCGAGCTCGCTCGCCGTTGCACCCGCAACAGCCAGTACTCACTGCGCGCATTCGCCCTGCATCTGGACGTGGATCATTCCACGCTGTCGCAATGGCTCCGCGGGCGCAGGCCGATGACGCTTCGGACGATCGAGGCGCTCGGCCAGGCGCTCCGGCTGCCGGCGTCGACGATCGAGCAGTACGTGGACAACGCCCGTCGGGAACCAGAGGACATCGCGCCCCGAAACGCGAGCGTGCTGACGGGCGACACGCTGGCAGCAATCCCCGACTGGTATCACTTCGCCATTCTGGAGCTGACGCACCTGGCGGAATTCCAGCCCGACAGCCGATGGATCGCGCGGGTGCTCGACATCAGCGTGGACGAAGTGAACGTCGCGCTCCAGCGACTCATCCGGCTCGACCTCCTCGACATGGCCGCGCGAGATCGGTGGGTGGACACCGCCGGCGACGCGCGCGTGAGCCTGCAGTCGCTTCCGCCGGAAACGATCGACCAGCGTCAGGCGGGTAGCGCCAGGCTTTCCGCATCGGCCGCGCGCTTCGTTCCGGTGACGTATCGCGAGCAGGCCTCGATCACGATCGCCGTCAACAGTGCGTCGCTGCCGCGCGCGTTCGAGATCGTCTCCCGATTCCGTCAGCAGCTGCTCGACGTCCTGACGGAAGGCGAGCGGGACGACGTCTATCAGATCGAGATCGCACTCTTCCCTGTAACGACCCTCAAACGAGAAAGGACCGACCGCACATGGGATGCGCCGTAGTGCAATGGCAGATGGTGGTGAAGGATCCGGAGGCTCAGACGCATTTCTACTCGAGCCTGTTCGACTGGCGGGTGCGCAGCGACAATCCGCTCGGCTACCGCGTCGTGGACACCGGCACACCCGAGGGGATTTCGGGCGGCGTCTGGCCGGCGCCTCCCGAAGGGCACAATCTCGTGCAGCTGTTCATCCGCGTCGATTCCGTCGCGGACTACGTGAGCAAGGCCGAGCGGCTGGGGGCGCGTACGATCATCGGACCGCAAACGCTGCCCGAGGGGGACGTGCTCGCGATTCTCCAGGATCCGCAGGGCCTGTCGTTCGGGCTCGTGGGTCGCTAGGGTTCGTCCGCGCTGGGGCCGTAGATCTGCGGCACCGTCGATCCCATCGGGCGCAGGTACGTGGTGATCTGCCCCCGATGGTGAACGATGTCGAAGAGGAAGCTCCACGCCATCGGCGAGGCGGGGCGCTGGCTGCCGAAGAACTCGAGCGTGCCATCCCAGCGCGCGGCCGGCAGCGCCTTCAGCCGGCGGACGATGTCCGCGCTCTGCTTCTCGTACATCGCGACCTGTTCCTTCATCGACGATGGCTCTGGCGCCGGCGTCCACTCGGCCTTGCCGGTCTCCAGCGCGTCGATGAGCATCTTCTCTTCGCAGAGGATCTGCCAGGCGATTGCGCTGGCGGTCCTCGACTTCGGATCGGGACGGTAGGCCGACCCCTCCGGGATTCGCGCGAGCACGTTGCGCGTGGTCTTCGATTCGTCTTCCCAGAATTTGGTGAACAGCTGTCGGTCTTCCATACGGCGGCCTCCGATTACTTTCCCCGCTCGACCTTGTTGCGCAGCACGCCGATCCCCTCGATCTCCACTTCGACGATGTCGCCCGGCTTCATCGCCTTGGTGCTGCCGGGCGTGCCCGTGTAGATCACGTCGCCTGGCTCGAGCGTCACGAACCGGCTGACGTAGCTGATGATGGCCGGAACGTCGAAGATCAGATCCTTCGTGCGCTGCGATTGCAGCACCACCCCGTTGACGCGCGTTTGCAGGAGCAGATCGCCGTAATTGAGCCCGGTCACGATCGCCGGGCCCATCGGTCCGAACGTATCCGACGCCTTCGCGCGGAACCACTGAAGATCGTTTTTCTGCCAGGCACGCTCGCTGACGTCGTTGCCGGCGGTCACGCCGAATACATACTGCGGCGCGTCGGCTGCGCTGACGTTCTTCGCCCGCTTGCCGATGACGACCACGAGCTCTCCCTCGAAGTGCAGATCGAGCGCGTCCTCGGGCGCGACAATCGCCGCATCCGGACCGACGATCGAGGTCGGGAGCTTTGCGAAGAGTCCCGGATACGCTGCGGCGGGACGCTCGCCGAGATGCGACTTGTAGTTGAGCCCGACCGCGATCACCTTCGACGGCTCGCAGGGGGCCAGCAGCCGCACGTCCGGGAGCTTGACTACCCGGCCGGTTTCGACCGGCTTCACGAACAGATCGCCTTTCAGCTCGCGGATGGTCTCGCCGTCGAGCACCCCGTAGGCCGTGATATTTCCATGCGAGTAGCGGACATACCGCTTGATCGGCGCCTGTGCCTGCGCCGCGGCGGGAATCGACAGCCCGATCCCGAGTAGTGCAACGAGAAAAACGGCGACGATCCGCGGTGATCGGTCCACGTTGTATCCTCCTGTCCGGCACTGTTTACCACATCTTCGAAGGTTGCGCCTTTCCGGAGGCTGTCATGCGTCGAGCCGCCCTCGTCCGCGGATTCCTGGCAATTGCGCTGGTCCTGCTCCCTGGCAGCAGAGGTCTTCAAGTGTTCGCCATGCAGGGCGGGACCTACGAGCAGCTGGTGACGCTGTTCCGTGAATGGAGGGAATTCGAGCGTCCGAAGTTTCTCGACGGCGTTCCCGACTACACGCGGAGCGCGATGGCGTCCCAGCAGCGGGCGCTCCCCGAGTGGCAGGCGCGCCTCGAGCGGATCGACCGCAAGGGATGGTCGGTCCCGCAGCAGGTCGACTGGCATCTCGTGCGCGCCGAGATGAACGGGCTCGACTTCGATCATCGAGTCAGACGCCCGTGGGAGCGCGACCCGGCCTTTTACGTCTGGATCTTTTCCGCCCAGAGCGACGTGCCGGCGCATGAAGGGCCGGTGATCCATGGCTGGATCGATCTCTGGAAATACCAATACCCGCTTGCGGCCAGGGATGCCGCGGAGCTTGCCGGGCGGATCGGCGCGATCCCGGCCCTGCTCGATCAGGCACGCCGCAACCTGACGGGGAACGCGCGCGATCTGTGGACGTCCGGCATTCGCGACTTCAGGACGCAGGGCGCGGACCTCGAGGAGCTGTCGCGCCGCGTCGCGGGAACCAGCGCGGACCTCGACCGCGCGATTGCTGCGGCCCGCCGCGCCACCGACGACTTCCGCGGATGGCTGGAGCGATCGGCATCGGCAAAGACCGGCCCCTCAGGCATCGGCAAGCAGCACTACGACTGGTACATGCGCCACGTGCAGCTCGTGCCGTTTTCCTGGGAGCAGCAGGTCACCCTGACCGAGCGCGAGCTGGCGCGTGCGCACTCATCGCTGCGGCTCGAGGAGAACCGCAATCGCGGGCTGCCGCAGCTCGAGCGGATTGCCAGCCCTGAGGAGTACCGACCGTCGCTTGAACGATGCGGTGACGAAGTACATGCGCTTCCTCGAGAAGGAGGACATCCACGCGTTGAAGCCCTGGATGGATCCGGCGCTGCGCGCGGTGAACGGGCAGTACACGCCGGCCGCGCCCGGTCAGATCCGCAACTTCTTCAACGAAGTGACCTACCGCGATCCTCTGGTGATGCGGACGCACATGCATCACTGGATCGAGCTGGCCCGCATGCGCGAGGAGCCCCACCCGAGCGCGATCCGCTCGGTGGCGCCGCTGTCCAACATCTACGCGTCGCGGTCCGAGGGCTTCGCCACCGGCGTCGAGGAGATGCTGATGCACGCCGGCCTGTTCGACGATGCGCCGCGATCGCGCGAGCTCGTGTGGGTCATGCTGGCGCAGCGCGCCGCGCGTGCCCTCAGCGGTCTTCGCCTGCACGCCAACGAGTTCACGATGGAGCAGGCGGTCGAGCACGCGACGAAATGGACGCCGCGCGGGTGGCTCCCGGATGGCGACCTGGTCCGCGGCGAACAGCTTCTCTACCTGCGACAGCCGGGATACGGAACGAGCTATCTCACCGGAAAGATCGAGATCGAGGAGCTAATGGCCGAGCGGGCGCTGCAAATGGGCGACAAGTTCACCATCAGGCGGTTCTTCGACGAGTTCTTTGGCGTGGGCGTCATCCCGGTGGTGCTCGCGCGATGGGAGATGACCGGTGTGAAGCCGCCTCTGCTTGGCGGAGAGCAGGCCCGATGAGCGAACACTTGTAGCGCTGGCCTTCAGGCCTGCCGGCTACGCTACGGCTGGCGCCGAAACGCGAAGATTGCCGAGGCGATGGCAACCAGGATCGCGAACGCGATCCATTCCGCCCGCGTGACGCTCGTCAGCATCCAGCCGATCACCGCGCACGCGAGCACGATCACCAGCGCCGGCGCGGGAACGCGGAACGGCGTGCCGCCGGCACGGACGTCGCGGCGGCGAAGCTCCCACGTCGCGATGCAGCACGTGCCATAGAGCACGAGTGTAGAAAGGCTGGCGAGAATCGCCAGCCGCTCGAACGTGCTCGTGATCGCAAACGCCAGGACGACCGCGCACTGCACCAGGATCGCGACGAACGGCGATCGGTGGATCGGGTGGAGCCGGGTGAGCGCGGACGGCAGGAGTCCATCGCGGGCGAAGGCAAACAGCATGCGCGGTGCGGCCAGGATCATCGCTCCGGCATGGCCGAGCATGGAGATCACCGCACCGACCAGCAGCAGCTGCCGTGCCCAGCCGCCCAGCGCCACGCCGGCGGCCTCGGCGAGCGGCGCGGCCTTCGAGGTTGCGAGCGCCGGTCCCAGCACCCCCTGCGCGACGAACTGCAGCGCCGCGTAGAGCGCGGTAATCGCGACCATCGCGAGGAGGATCGCGCGCGGCACCGTTCGCGCCGGATCCTTCACTTCGCCGCCCGGCACCAGCGCCGCTTCGATCCCGGCGAATGCGAAGATCAGCAGGATGCTGCTGCGCGCGAGCGTCGGCATGTCCGGGGGATTCACGATCGCCAGGTTGTCCGCGTCGATGGCGAACAGTCCGCCAGCGATGAGCAGGAACAGCGGCAGGAGCTTCGCGATGGTCAGCGCCGTGTTCACGCGTGCGCCGCGCTCGACGCCGAAAATGTTGACGGCGGCGAACACCGCGTAAATCAGGACGAGCACCGCCGCGGATGCCGCGCGCGAGGCCAGCGCCGGCACGAGCACGCCGAGGTTGCCGACGAGCACGGTCGCGACCGCCGCCATCACGAACGTGAGGAGCATCCAGAGCAGGAAGCCGGCGACGAACCCGGCGAACGGTCCGAACGCCACCTGGATGTATGCGTACGGCCCGCCGGTCATCGACACGCGGCTTCCGGCCTCCGCCATGCACAGCACGATGAGGCTCATCGCCACCGCGCACAGCAAGTACGCGATCGGCGCGGTCGCGCCGAGCGTCGCCGCCATGTCGGCCGGCAGGCGGAAAATGCCGCCGCCGATCGTGACGTTGACGATGCTCGCCGCCAGCGCGACGGTGCCGATGGAACGCAGCAGCGAGGATTCGGACGAGGATGCGCCCGCCGTAGCGATCAAGCGTCGTGCGCCTGCGCCGTCGGCGGCTTCACCGAGATCGTGAAGTCGCGGCGTGGATCGAGATCGGACTTGTTGATTTTCGTCTCGGCGGGCTGCTTCGTCACGACCTCGCCGGGCCGCAACTCGAGCTCGAGACGATAGGTGCCTTCAGGCACCTTGATCGTAAAACCGCCGTTGGCGCCGGTGGTGGCCTCGAAGCGCGCGCCGGAGGTCGTGTCGATGGCGGTGACCTTGCGATCCAAAACGGCGGCGTTCGTATCGGTCGAGACGATGCCGGCAATCGTGCCGCCGACGGCCATCTTGCTGCCGGGGCTCAGCACGGGGCCCGGGTGGCATGCGGCGGCGGCGAAAACGGTGCACAACAACAGGGCGTTGATCGGCCTCATCATGGCCGTAGCCTAACACCTCAGACAGAACTATTACAGTCGCCGCGCCGGAGGCCTGTTATCGTCGCCGAACATGATGCCCGAGACGATCGCCCCGGCGGCGCGGCCTCTGCTGTACGGCCGCAAGTATCAGAAAGGCCTGAACATCACGACCACGGTTGCGATGGCCGGGTTCCACGTCGGCGGCGTGGTGGCGTTCTTTTTCATCGACGCGGGCGCGATCCTCACGGCGGCGATCCTTTACTGCGTTGCCGGGATGCTCGGCATCGGCATGGGCTATCACCGGCTGCTCACGCACCGCGGCTACAGGACGTACAAACCGGTGGAGTACTTCCTGACGTGGTGCGGCACCCTGGCGCTCGAGGGCGGCCCGGTGTTCTGGGTGGCCACGCATCGGATCCATCACCAGCACTCGGACCGCGACGGCGATCCGCACACACCGCGTGAAGGTACCTGGTGGGCGCACGCCGGCTGGATCCTCAGCGGCGAAGGGCTGCATCACGATGCCGCGGTGCTGGCCCGCTACGTCCCCGATCTCATGCGCGATCCGGTGCAGATGTGGCTCTCCCGCTGGCACTGGACCTCGAACGTCGTCGTCGGCCTCGCCCTGCTCGCCTGGGGCGGCGTGCCCTACGTGCTGTGGGGCATTTTTCTCCGCGTGACGCTCGGCCTGCACGCGACGTGGCTGGTGAACTCGGCGACGCACAAGTGGGGGTCGCGGCGGTTCGCGACGCGTGACGACTCGACGAACAACTGGTGGGTCGCGCTGCTGACGTTCGGCGAGGGCTGGCACAACAACCATCACGCGCATCCCACCAGCGCGAGACACGGCCTGGCGTGGTACGAGATCGATTTCAACTGGATCGGTATCCGCACGCTCGAGGCATGTGGGCTCGTCTGGGATGTCAAGCGGGCGCCGCTCGAATCCTGATGTGCTGCTCGCATCGCCCGAAGGGAATCTGTCTCCATTTCGGGTTTGCCCTGTACTATGGGGTCGACGGTTCGGACGATGGTACCCGAGGGCCAGACGCCTGGCACCCGCCGGCCTCCCGAGCGGCGGCTGACCGCCGAGTATGTCGCGGCGCGCGCCCTGCTCGACGCGACGACGATTGACGAGGCCGCCCCGAGAATCATCCAGGCGATCTGCGAAGCGCTCGGCTGGGAGCACGGCGCGCTCTGGACGATCGACCGCGAAGCGGACGTGCTCCGTTGCGCTGAAATCTGGACCTCTCCCCAACTGCAGTTCCGCGAGTTCGACGCGATCAGCCGCCGGCTGACGTTTCCGCGCGGCATCGGTCTTCCAGGCCGCGTCTGGACCAGCGGCGAGCCTGCCTGGATCCCTGACGTCGTTCACGACACGAATTTCCCGCGGGCGGTCATTGCCGCTCGTGAAGGCCTCCACGCCGCGTTCGGGTTCCCCGTGCTGGTGCGCGGCGAAGTCGTCAGCGTGATGGAGTTCTTCAGCCGCGAAATCCGCGAGCCCGACGACGATCTGCTCTCGATGCTGTCGACGGTCGGCAACCAGATCGGCATGTTCATGGACCGCTGTCGCGCGCAGGAGGAGCGCGATCGGTTCTTCACCCTGTCGCTCGACATGTTGTGCATCGTCGGGTTCGACGGTTGCTTCAAGCGCGTCAATCCAGCCTGGCAGCGCGTCCTCGGCTACAGCGAGGAAGACTTGCTGTCGCGGTCGTACATTGACTTCGTTCATCCCGACGATCGCCCGGCCACGCGCGCCGAAGCGCGGAAGCTCGCCGAAGGGAAACAGGTCGTCTATTTCGAGAATCGCTTTCTGCACAAGGACCGGACGGTGCGCTGGCTGCTCTGGGCGTCGGCGCCTATTCCCGAACAACAGGTCGTGTATGGCGCGGCACGGGATATCACCGAACGAAAAGCGGCTGAGGAAACGATGGCGCAAGATGCCCGCGCGCTCGAAGACCAGGCATCGAGGCTGGCACAGCTCGTACGGGAGCTGGAAACCGCCAAGCGCCGCGCCGAGGACGCCACGGAGATGAAGAGCGCATTCCTCGCAAACATGAGCCACGAGATCCGGACGCCGCTCAACGCGATCCTCGGGATGACGACGCTCGCGCTCCAGACCAGCCTCTCAGCGGAACAGCAGGACTACCTGACTACAGTGAAGTCGTCGTCCGAGTCGCTGCTGGCGATTGTCAACGACATCCTGGACTTCTCGAAGATCGAGGCGCGGCGCCTCGAGCTGGAGCACGCCGAGCTCGACCTTCGCGAGACGGTCGGCGACGCGGCGAAGGCGCTTGCGATTCGCGCGGCCGAAAAAGGCATCGAGCTCGCCTGCGACGTCAGCGCCGACGTACCGGACGCGGTCCTCGGCGATGCCGGCCGTCTTCGCCAGGTCCTCTTGAATATCCTGGGCAACGCGGTCAAGTTCACGACGGAGGGGGAGGTCGTGCTTCGCGTGGACGTCGAGGAAACCAGCGGTCCGGGCACGAGATTGCGCTTCAGCGTCAGCGACACAGGAATCGGGATTCCGCCAGGGAAACAGTCGCAGATCTTCGAGTCGTTTACCCAGGCTGACAGCTCCACCACCCGCCGCTACGGCGGCACCGGGCTGGGTCTCGCGATCGCGCTTCGGCTCGTCGAGCTGATGGGTGGCCGGTTGTGGGTCGAGAGCGAGGTGGGCCGTGGCAGCACGTTCCATTTCACGGCGATGTTCGGGCGCCCGAAGGCGCAGGCGCCTGCTTCGGACGCGAAAAGACCGCAGGCGTTGGAAGGGCTCAGGATTCTCGTCGTCGACGACAACGAGACGAACCGCCGGATCCTCGAGGAGATGCTCGCAAGCTGGCACATGAAGCCGGAGGCGACGAGCGATGCCCGGGCCGCGATCGCCAGACTGCAAAAGGCTTCACCGGGCGAACGATTTCACGTCGTGATCTCCGACAGCCAGATGCCCGACGTGGATGGCTTCGCGCTGGCCCGGTGGATCAAGCAGGATCGTCAGCTGCGATCGATTCCCGTCGTCCTGCTGACGTCGGCCGGTCAGGCCGGAGACGCCGAGCGCTGCCGCCGAATCGGCGTCGACGCGTATCTCACGAAGCCGGTGAAGCACTCGGACCTGCTCGACACTCTCGTGACGCTCGTCGGCGTGTCGACCAGACGCCGGCTGCCGCGTTCAACCGCACGATCGACCACGGCGTCGCCGGGCCGAGCGCTTCGGATTCTGGTTGCCGAAGACAATCCGGTGAACCGAAAGCTGGTCACGACGCTGCTGCAGAAACGCGGGCACAGCGTCAGAGCCGTGGAGAACGGACGCGAAGCGGTCAGCGCGGTCCGGACGGCGAGGGCGCCTGGCTTCGATGTCGTGGTCATGGACCTGCAGATGCCCGAGATGAGTGGACTCGAAGCCACGCGCGATATTCGCGCCCGCGAGAGTCCGTCCGCCGGGCGCCTCCCGATCGTGGCGCTCACTGCCCACGCCATGCAGAGCGATCGTGAGCGGTGCGTCGAAGCGGGAATGGACGGTTATCTGTCGAAGCCGATCGACGTCGACGAGCTGATCGCGACGGTCGAGCGCTTCGGAAGCGATGTGTCGGAAAGCCGCGCGGAAACCCCGGCGAGCGCCAAAGCGACCTTTGACGAGCAGGCAGCTCTTGCCTACACAGGCGGGGACCGTCCGCTCCTGATGCGCATCATCCGGCTGTTCCGTGCAGATTGCCCGCCGGCTCTCCGGCGCATTCGGCGCGCCGTATCGCAGCAGAACGGCGAGGCCCTTCGGATGGCGGCGCATGCCCTGAAAGGATCTCTGGCGACCGTTGGCGCAGCCGCCAGCCGCGAGACGGCGGCCGAACTCGAGCAGATGGGCCGGGCGAACCGGTTCGACGATGCGGAGTCTGGATACCGCCGACTCCGTGAACAACTGATCCTTCTCGAAGGAGCATTCACAGCCGCCGGCCTCGTTCCGCGCGCGAGGCCTTCGCGGAAATCACGCCGCCGCATCAACGTCTCTGCGCGCACGAAGCGGAGCCGATCGTGAACAGGATTCTGATAGTCGACGACGACCCGGTCACCCGGGAGGTGCTGCGCAGCGTCCTCGACAAGGCAGGTTTCTCCGTGAAGGTCGCGAACGACGGCCTCGAGGCGCTCAAGGCGTTGCGGAACCGCCGCTTCGATTTGCTGCTCCTCGATGTCTGGATGCCGCGGATGAACGGGCTGGACCTGCTCGCACGACTCCGGACCCGGAAGACGCGCCCTCGCGTGGTCGTCATGACCTCCGATGACGCTCCGGCGACGCTTCTCGAAGCCGTGCGTCAGCAGGCGTTCAAGTACATACACAAGCCGATTACGTCGGCCGAGCTGCTGCAGACCGTCCATGATGTTCTTCACGCCGCCGACGCACCACTGATTGAAGTGGTATCGGCGCGGCCTGAGTGGGTCGAGCTGGTGCTCCCGTGCCGCCGGGAAGCAGTCGAACGCATCCAGGCCGTCATGGCGCACCTCGATGCCGATCTCGCTTCCGACGTTCGCGAGTCGATCGCGTATGCGTTCCGCGAGCTCCTGATGAATGCCATCGAATGGGGCGGCCGGCTCGATCCCGAACGGAGAGTACGCGTGTCGTATCTGCGGGCCCGGCGAATGCTGCTGTACCGCATCGCCGACCCCGGACCTGGTTTCAACATCGACGACCTCCCGCACGCCGCCATTGCGGCGCCCCCCGACGATCCGATCGGGCACGAGCGTGTTCGGGAGGAGAAAGGGATGCGCCCGGGAGGGTTCGGCCTGTTGCTCGTGCGCGGCAGCGTCGACGAGCTGATCTACAACGAGAAACGGAACGAGGTCGTGTTCGTGAAGTATCTCGACGATGTGGCCTCACCGGGCGTGGCGTAGCGCGTTCCGACGATGACCCCGCTATCGTCCGCGCATGAGGGTGGAGGCGAGAAACACTCCCCACTGCTCCAGCAGAATCCGCTTCATCCGTCTCGATCGTCGCATCGCGTCACCTAATCGACCTGAACAACCTTCAGTGGACCGTCGGCTGAGCCAGAGTTGAGCGCCAGACATCGGGACTGGCCTGGACCAACCCCTCTACTTCGTCCAGCGTGAACTCGATGTCGGCCGAGAGATAGAGACCCATCAGCACTTCGATCGGAGACATGGCAAATCGATCGCACAGATCCCGGTCGGTCAGCAGCGTGTGGATGACGAAGCTCACGGCGTGTTGCGACATGGCTGGCGGCGTCCTTTTCTGGATATGACCGTCCTTGCTATTCGTTACGTGCCGGCAGGCTGAACGGATTTCAGGGACGCGGCTCGACTTGATTCAGCTCGACCGTGGCGACCGCATGGGTCAATCGGTATGAGGATGCCCAGCAGAGCAGTCAGTGTCGCCCGGATGCGGACGCGATCCCGGCGACAAACGTTTCGATCGCCCCCCAATAGACTGCCGGGTCAGCGGGCAAGGCTTCGTTGTGATCGCCGCCCGGAATCGTCACAAACTTCTTCGGACTCTGTAACTCGCCGTATAAACGCTGCCCGAGCCGATAGGGGATGACGCTGTCCCGATCGCCATGGATGACCAGTGTCGGCTGCGTGACCGATGCCATCCAGTTCGCGGTAGGGAAGCGATATGTGGACAGCCACGACAGCATCCAGAGCAACGGGTTGGTTTCGAGCACCGCGCGCATGTGCGGGAACCCGCTTTCGAGAACCACGCCGTCCGGTGGCCGGCGGCTCGCCGCATACGCGGCCATCGTCGCTCCGAGGGACCGGCCCCAGTAGAGGAGGGGAATGTCGGCGCGTCGCACGGACTGGTGGACGAACTGCAGCGTCGCATCGACGTCACGGTACAGTCCGGGTTCCGACGGCCGGCCGGTGCTCAGGCCGTATCCTCGATAGTCGATCGCCACCACCTCGAAGTGCCGTCGCCACAGGCCGACGAGCACGTCGCACCACATCGACAGGTTGCCGCCGTTGCCGTGAAAGTACACGACCGTCGCGCGCGCATCGCGGCGCGGCAGCCGCCACAAGATCAGCCGTTCGCCGTCTGAGGTGACGATGACCTGCGCTTCGTAATCGACGCCTGACGATCGCGGCGTCACGTCCTCGCCATGGTGTGGAAAGAATGCGAGCCGGGGCTCCGCCTTGCGCACGAGCCATGCGAGCACGGCCAGCGCAACCAGCGCGAGGACGACCGGTATGGCGAACGTGGACGCGCGCATTTCAGAGACAGTCTAGCTCTCGTAGCGCAGCCCTTCAGGGCTGCCCCTGCGAGCGCGGACGAAAGGCAGGCCTAACCGCCTCCGCCAAGGCTACGGGCGAGTCCGCCGGAGCGTTTCGCGCGAAGGCGGAAGGCCTGCGCTACTTGGGAAGCCGCGCCTGAAGAATGATGCCGAGCAGCCGATCCCAGCCCGCGCTTCCTAGGCGAGGGCCGTCGACATCGGTGTTCATCAGGTTCACGACAACCGTGTCGATCCCGGGGAGGACCGTCAGGCGCTGACCGCCGCTGCCGCTTGCAGTGAAAGCGCCGGCAGGAATGCCGTTTTCCGTCCGCGTGGTGACCCACCACATCAGGCCGTATCCGTCCTTGGTCGTGCTCGGCTCTGCAGTCGAGTAGCTTCGGGTGACTGTCCTCGACCCACGCCTTCGGCACGATCTGGCGATCGTTCCACCGGCCGCCGCGCAAGTACAAATGACCGAATCGCGCGAAGTCGCGCGCGGAGATCCGGAACCAGTAGCCCGGGTGCATGGATACAGGCTCGAACTCGTATGACGCCTGCCGGATGTCGAAATCCTGCATGCCGATCGGATCGGCAATCCGCGTTTTCAGCGCCTCGAAGATGTCGTCGCCCGTCAGCTGTCGAAACACCGTGCCGAGCACGTTGAAGTCCCAGTTGTTGTAGTACCAGAACGTCCCCGGCGCATGGCTGCCTCGCGGAGGGCGGGCGTCGCGCATCGCCTCGACTTCTCCGGCGGCGGGAAGGTAGACGCCGGACCGCGCCCGAAGCAGGTCGAGAATCGTCGCCTGCTTTTCCTGCGCCGTCAGTTCCGTTCCCTTCTCGCGGATGTCCAGCTTGCCCAATGTCAGCGAGGTGTCGATGCGTCCCTCCGCGCTGTAGATGCCATACAGCGCGCTCATGAAGCTCTTGCGCGTCGAATGCGTGTGATACGTCTTCGAGACGTCGCCCCATGCGGCGACGACCTGGCCGCGCGTGACGATCATGAATGCGGCGGATCCTGCCGCGTTGACGTCGGCTTTGCGGATTCCAGTTTCTCCTTCGACCAGCCCAGCGTCTCCACGTCCGCGGCGACGGCCCACTGTGAGCCGGGGAACACGTCGGTGTCCGCGCGCTCCTGTGAGCGCAGGCCAGGCGCCATGGTCGTGGCGATTCCCAACGCGACCAGAACGGCTCGGCGCACGGTGACAATTCTATTAGTGATTTGGGATTAGCGATTAGTGATTGATTGGTTTTTGATTGGCGATTGGCGATTGGCGCGGCAGGTTTCGCGCGAGCGGACCAGTATCCGCGTCAGTTCGTCGGCGTCCTTCCAGAGAGGCCTTGTCATCGAGTCTGCGCAGATGCCGACTGCCAATCTCAGCCAGAACGCGCTGTCGATCTCTTCGATCGAGTTTCCCAATTATAGATGAAATCCGCGCGGAGCCGGCGCGACAAGCGCTCCGGCATGCCGCAGCGCCGGCGAAGCGCGTCTGTGCTGGGCGGCGATTTCATTGTTGATGGATTTTGCGGAACGGCCTTGGCAAGGCGCAACACGTCGAGGGCGAATTTCTTCGCACGGGCGCGTAACTGTTCGGGAGTCATGACCCGCCTCAGGAGCATGCGGCGGGCCAATCTCAAATCCTCAGGTTTTCACCCCAATCGCCTTCAATCACTCAATCACCGATCGAAAATCGCGACCCAATCACTAATCACAGATCGCAAATCACTAATGGCTCGTTAACAGCTTAATCAGTCGGTACTGAAACTCCAGCCCCTCGAAGAACTGCTTCACGCCCACCCGCTCGTCGCGCCCGTGGGCGCGCACGTCGTCGATGTCGCCAAACGTGCCGTCGATGCCGAAGGTTGGAATGCCAGCGTTCCGGAAGTACAGGCTGTCGGTGGCGCCGGTGCTCATGACCGGCACGACGATCACGATGGGGAACATCTCCTTCGTGAGCGACTCGACCGCCGCCATGACGTCCGGCCGCAGCGGCGCCGGCTTGCTCGGGTTCGCCTTGTTGACGAACGACACCGAGACCTTCGAATCTGCGATCACTTCGGCCAGCTTCGCCTTGACGGCCTCGGGCTCGACGCCCGGAAGGATGCGACAGTTCACGTTAGCGGTTGCGAGTTGGGGCAGCGCGTTGTTGGCGTGACCGCCCTGGAGCCGCGTAGCCACACACGTCGTCCGCATCATCGAATTCCAGTACGGCACTTGCGCCGACAGGCGTGCGGCGGCATCGAGGTCCGGGGATGCCGCTGATACGGCTTTCATGTCGGCGGCCGTCTTGGGATCCGACTGGACGAGCGCCGAGCGTTCGAAGTACGCGCGTGTCACCTCGTTGAGCTGCACGGGAAACTCGAACGCCGCCAGACGCGCGAGCGCGCCCGACAGGCGATAGATCGCGTTCTCCTTGACCGGCAGCGAGCTGTGGCCGCCGGAGTTGGCGACCTCGAGCCGGAAGTCCTGATAGACCTTTTCGCTCGCCTGCACTTCGTTCGTCAGGTATTTGCCGCCCCTCATCGTCCCGCCGCCACCCTCGTTGATGGCGAACTCGGCGTCGACGAGGTTGCGATGGTTGGTGACCAGCCAGTTCGCGCCGTTGAAGTCGCCGCCTTCTTCGTCGGCGGTCAGTGCGAGGATGATGTCGCGATCGGGTTTGAAGCCTTCCTCTTTGAGCCGAATCAGAGCCGCGACGAACTGCGCCGCCATGGCTTTGTCGTCGCTGGTGCCGCGTCCGTAGAACCAGCCGTCCTTTTCGATGAACGTGAACGGATCGACCGACCAGTCCTCGCGCTTGGCCTCGACGACGTCGAGATGAGCGAGCAGGAGGAGCGGCCGCCTGGCGCCGGTGCCGCGGTAGCGGGCGACCAGATTGTGCTTGCGCGGATCCGGTCCGAGCACCTGGACGTCGGCCTCAGGGAAGCCGGCCGCCTTGAGCCGCGCCGCCATCGCCACCGCGGCGTTCGTGACGTTGCCCGCCGGCGTGTCGGTGGTGTTAATCTCGACGAGCTCCTTGTAGATCTCGCGGGCGCGCGCTTCGTGGGGCTTCGACTGTGCCGGAACACCGGCAGGGATGAGCGAGAACGCAAGGATGGCGATGAATGGACGCATGAGGAATTATAGGACCATGACAACCATCCTTCGGATTGCGATCCTTGCAGGTCTCTCATCCATCGCCCTCGCGGCCCAGGGCGGCGTGGCCGGCGAGTGGATGGTCACGCTCCACGAACAGTTCGGCCCGAGCATCCAGCGGCTGGTACTGACAACGTCCGGCGAAACAGTGAGCGGAACAGTCGGGCGCCGGAAGATCGAAGGCACCGTGAAGGACGGCTCTCTCGAGTTCAAGCTCGACAACGCGTCCGCCAAGGGAATGCTCGTCGGAGACGAACTGAAGGGCGAAGTCGTGTATTCCGATCGCACCGTGAAGTGGACCGCGGTGCGGATTTCGCCGCGGCCTGCCGTCAGCAGGACACACGACTTCGAGCCGACAGCGTTCCAGCGTTACTTTTCTTCGGCGATCAAGCCGGTGCTGCGCATCGACCCGGGCGACACGGTGCGTACCTGGGCGGTGGACGCCGGCGGTCGCGACAAGGAGGGTAAGCCACGTTCAGGCGGAGGAAACCCGCAGACCGGTCCCTTCTATGTCGAAGGCGTGGTGCCGAACGATACGCTCGTCGTCCGGCTCACGAAGGTCCGGACGAATCGCAACTGGGCCGGAAGCGGCAACACGATCATGCGCACGGCCCTCGAACCGGGGACGCTCGGCAACCTGAAGTGGGCCACCGAATTTCCAGGCCGCTGGACCATCGACGCTGCGAAGAACGTCGCGTTTCTCGAGAAGCCGACCGATCTCTTGAAGGGATTCGAGGTGCCGCTCCAACCCATGGTCGGCTGCGTGGCCGTGGCGCCGGCGGGAGAATCGTCGATCCGGACGACGGACTCCGGACGGTTTGGCGGCAACATGGACTACAACCAGATTCGGGAGGGGACGACCATCTACCTTCCGGTTTCACATCCTGGCGCGCTGCTGTTCGTGGGCGACGGCCATGCCGCGCAAGGCGACGGCGAGCTGACCGGCGATGCGCTCGAGACGTCGATGGACATCGAGTTCACCGTCGACGTGATCAAGGATCAGAACTTCGGCCATCCGCTGGCGGAGAATGCCGAGTATCTGATCAGCATCGGCATCGGCGGATCGCTCGACCAGGCGCTCCAGCAGGCCACCAGCGGGATGGTGCGCTGGCTGGAACGGGACTACGGGCTGAACCCCAACGAGGCCGCGATGGTGCTCGGCTTTGCAGTGAAGTACGACGTCGTGGATCTGGTCGGGACGCAGGTGAGCATCGCGGCGAAGGTGCCCAAAGCGGCCCTGGCGCGCATGCCGAAGAAGCCGGGCGCGTAGAACGCCGTTTCGCTTTCTATTTCGGAAACGCCGGGTGGGCCTTGATCTCACGCATCTGCAGGATGTGCCGCTGCTCATGCGTCGAGATGAGCAGCGCCCACTGATACCCATCGCACTGCTGCCGCTCGACAATGTGGGCGCGCAGGTCGTCGCGGGTGGTTTTGACGTATTCCAGCAGCCGATTGTGATGCTGGCGGTACTGCTCGAGGGCGGCGTGCAGGTCGCGCAACTGGCCGGGAGGCCGCTCAGTCGGTATCGCGACGTCCGGGCGCGTGCGGTCGATCCCATACCAGAGCACGTCCTCGTCTTTCATCGCACTGCCGCCGCGTGAGGGCCGGGCGAGCGCGGCCTGAAGATCCTTCCAGTAGATCGGTGCGACGACCACGACGTGCTCGAGCGCCTGGGCGATCGACCACCGGTCTGGCCCCGGTTGAAACGCGAGCTGCTTGGGACTCAGACCGGAGACCTCATCGATCAGCCATGCCGCGGTCACCTGCAGGTGCGCGACAAGGTGTTGACGTTCGAGGTCCGTCACCTGCGCCGTTGCGGGCGAAGCAGCGTACGTGCAGATCGCGAGGACTCCCGCGATGAACATTCCTCCTATCATGACGCGGCCCTTGCCGGTCATGGCACAACGAACCGAATCATGCTCGTTGCGAGCGCAACCAGTAGTGCACTCGCGCTCACGACCAGCGTGATCGCGGCCGCGCCGCTGAATCTGGCGCAGACCCAGGCGGCGGGGATCTGGAAGAAGCAGGCAAGAAAGATCCATAGGCGAATCACCTCACCCCGATTGATGCCCATCAGGTCGACTGCGATGAGCACAGCCAGTAGGCCGCCGCAGAGCGTCGTGATTGGTTGCGTCAGCGAGCTGCGCCACGCTGCGTGCCCTCGAAGTCCGCTCAGCAACGCGCCGGCGAACAGCACAGCCTGGCTGGGTCCGATGCCGACGAGGAACTCCTCGAGATTCCCGAGTATCCAGACACGGTAAGGCCGCCCTTCGGTCGCGTTGAACTCGACCGCATGCGCAGAAGTCTGCCGGAGCGCCTGAAGGAGATCGAAGTTGGTCGTGATGTGGACGGCCTCGGCACTGGCAAAGAACGTGCTCACGACGACGAGAGTCTGCGTCGTGTACCGTCTCCAGGAAATCTGCCCGATCGCGATGGCCCGGAAAGAGAGGGCGGCGAACAACAGGCCCATCACGAGCGGCAGCGGCTCGAAGAACACGAGCGCGTAGAGAGAAATGCCCAGGGCCATTGCCCACCGCCAGCGTCCGGTCGCCAGCCATCGAAGAAGGATGCAGGCGCAGGCGAGCGCGAGTACCGGCGTGACGGTGTTCATCAGCGGAAAGAACAGCAGCTTCGCCGGAACGAACAGATACAGCACGGAAGAGTAAAGTGCTGCTTTCCTGTCCGCGAATAGTTCGCGCACGAACAGATAAATGAACACAGCGCCAAGGTTCGACACCATCACCGCGAGCCACGGCAGAACGTCGGTGCGGGACGTGGCGAGCCGAAGCGCGTACATCAGCATGACCTTGCCCGGCATGTTGCCCCGTGCGTGCCAGGGCGCCTGCGGGCCGACGCGATTGAAGCGGGTGAGCAGATCCCCCGGGTCGTACTGTTGTGAGAATCCGTAAAACGAATTGGCCGTGTCGCTGACGAAGAGAGTCTCGACGTCGAACGGCGTCGCCGACCGGAGCATGACCTGCAGCGCCAGCCCTGCGGCGAGCCACATCAGGATGATCGTCCAGTCTCGCCGCGGCGCCGTCGGATGCGGCACAGTGAATCGCAGCAACGCACCAGACACCGCGCTCACCAGCAGGAAGGTGAGGAACGTGCGAACGGTCAACGACTGACCGTACTCGTACCCGTAAACCCACTGCCCCTCGAACGAGCCCAGCACGATCCAGCTGGTCGCAACCGCGACGCACGTGGTGAGCGACAGCAGCACGCCGAACGCGACCGACACCCGGAGGGCTTGCACGCCGGACGAGCCGATCAGAAGATCCGGCCGTGCGGCAGGTGGGCCTTGCCCTTGAACACGTGCGGCTTCTTCGGCAATCCCTCGCACAGACCTGCGTTCGGTACCGGGATGACGGAACCGAGGAACCGCGGCGGCGTCCGCGCGTGAAGCTCCTGCTCGAGGTCGTAGCCGAAGCCGATCAACTCCGGCTCGCGCAAGAACGTGCTGTACATAAGGATGCTGGCCGGCCTGCCCGACGTTCGGACGCCCACAGGCAGCGACAGGTTCGGATAGCCGGACACCGCCGGTCCCGTCGAATTGGTCAGATGCGGCGCGACGATCGCGTCGAGGCCGTCTCGCGCGAGCGCGCCGTCGATCCCCGACCGCGCGGTGCCGGTCGCATGGGTGCGCGCCGCGACGTAGTCGGGATCGGTGAGATTACCGCTGGTTGATTCGGCCAGCTCGAAGATCTCCTGGCCGTAGTAGACCAGCTCGGCGTGGCAGTGCGCGGTATTGAACGCGATCAGATCCGCGAGCGTGCGCATATTCGTGTGCGTCAGCGTCGCCAGGTATTCGGCTATCTGCGCCTTGAACTCAAAGAGCAGCGCGATGAACTCCTCGTTGGTGTAGGCGAACACGTCGCCGGTGTCGGTATCGACAATCGTTGCGCCGAGGCTCTCCATGACGTCGAGCGCGTGTTCGGCAAACGCGACGGTATCCTCGTCGCCCGGGTAGCCGAAATAGCTGTAGTCGAAGAACCGGACGTCCCGTCCAATCCGCGCGCCGTCGAGCGCGCCGCGCTGCAGGAACTGCGTGTAGTCGGCTGGAACCGTGTGGCCGATGACTTCGCCGAACGGCGACTGCAGCGCGCCCAGCAGGATCGCCACATCGCTGACGCTGCGCGCCATCGGTCCCGCCGTGTCCTGCTGATGACTGATCGGGATGATCCCGTCCTGCGAGACGAGCCCGAGCGTCGGCTTCAGGCCGACGATGTTCTCGACCGACGAGGGTCCGGTGATCGAGCCGTCCGTCTCGGTGCCGATCGCCGCCGCGCACAGGTTCGCAGCGGCGGCGGCGCCGGAACCGGAGCTCGATCCCCAGGACGTGTAGGACAACACATACGGGTTGATCGTGTCGCCGCCGCGCGCGCTCCATCCGACTGCAAGAGCGCCGAGATCGGGATCGAACGGAACGAAGCCGCGGAAGTTCGCCCACTCGCCGAGGTTCGTCTTTCCGAGGATCACCGCGCCGGCGGCGCGCAGCCGCTGAACGATGACCGCATCGCCCGGCACGCGGCTGCCGTAGATCGCCAGCGACCCGGCAGTGGTCTGCATGTTGTCGTCGGTGGCGATGTTGTCTTTCAGCAGAATCGGGATGCCGTGCAGCGCGCCGCGCACGTGCCCCGCGCGCCTCTCGTTGTCGAGTTGCGCGGCGATCGCCACCGCCTGGGGATTGGTTTCGATGACGGCGTGCAACAGCGGGTTCAGGTCAGCGATGCGCTGGAGATAGCCAAGGACGAGCTCGCGGCTGCTCAGCTGGCCGGATGCCAACATCGCCTGCAGCTCCGAAATCGTTTTCTCGACGAATGCGGCAGGTCCCTTGGCCCCGAGCGCTGCCACCAGTGCCGCACCGCCGGCGGCGGTGGTCCCGAGGAACGTCCGTCGCGAAATGGGGCGGCCGCTCCAGCCACCGGAAGTCTTCGTCTTCATATTCGTCCTCCGGTTGAAGAGTGCGGATAGAGCGGTCGATTGTGGTCCCATGGCCGTTCACAGTCAAGGAAGTGCAAAGAGCAAAAAAACTGGCCGAGGCGTGTCACGAAAAGTTCCTCCGCAGCCACATACCTGACGGGAAGGACTGGAGGGGTGATGGCTGCAGAGACTCAGCTCGGGATTCGCGTGCGTTTCATGGCGGCACTGCTGCTGGTGGCGCTCGCCGCAACGCCGTCGGCATCCGGCGGCGGCAATTTGCTCGTTCTCGATCGCAAATCGAACCAGATCGTTCGTGTGGACGAGGTCACGGGTGCCGTCGTCGATGTTTTCGTGCAGCCGGGGAGCGGCGGGTTGCGGGACCCCCGGGTGGCCGTGTTCGGGCCGGATGGGCACGTCTACGTCGCCAGCTCCGGCACGAACCAGGTGCTCAAGTATCACGGACGGACCGGCCGGTTTCTCGGCGTGTTCGCCGGCGCCGACTCTCTGGCCGGACTTTCAGATCTTGCGTTTGGACCTGACGGCGATCTCTACGCCGCCGCCGACGCAGCCATCCTGAAGCTCTCCGGACAGACGGGCGCCATCGCAGGTGACGTACAAAGAGACGATCTCAAACGGCTCGACGGCAGCCTCGCGCTTTCGTTTGGTCCTGATGATCGGTTGTACGTCGGGGCCTCGGGCTCCAACGAAATAGTTGCCTTCGATGTTTCTGGCCAGGCCTCCGCGGGCGATCCAGACGAGCCCGGCGGCACATCCGATGTGTTCGTACGGGACGGCTCCGGCCTCGTCGGAGCGCAGGCACTCCGGTTCGGACGTGACGGGCACCTCTACGTAGCGAGCCGGGATGCCGCGTCGATTCTGAAATTCGACGGCGATACCGGTGAATATCTCGACACCGTCGTACGCACCGGACCAGAGGCTGGCGGACCCCTCGCGTTTCTCCTCGACGGAACCACCGTGCACGTCGTCGGCGAACGGGGCATGGCGAAGTACGCGAATGGACAAAGTCGCGGGGAGTTCCGGCTGGCCGGCGCCGGCGCGCAACCGGATGCGTCTGCGATCGAGCCGATCGGTATTCTCGCCGGCGGCGCGGATCTGATCGTGGCGACAATCAAGGCGCCCGCGTCGCCGGTACGTGGCGCCGCCGCGACGATCACGGACACGGTGAAGAATCAGGGCATCGAAACGGCGGACCCATCGACGACGAAGCTGTATCTGTCCGTCAACAAGACCCTCGACGACGCTGACAGGCTCCTTGGATCGCGAAGCGTTTCGTCCCTGAGTCCGGGCGTCAGTCAGACGGGAAACACGGTGGTCACGATCCCGGCGGACCTCACCCCTGGCACCTACAACCTGATCGTGCGCGCCGATGCGGAGGAGGCCGTTGCCGAAAGCAACGAGGGGAACAACACGAAGATCAAGGCAATCAAGATCGGTCCTGACCTCACGGTGAAAACGCTGTCCGCGCCGGCGACCGTGCAGGCCGGTGTGCCATTCACGATCTCGGACAGCGTTCAGAATGGCGGCGGCGAATCCGCCGATCCGAGCACGATCAGGTTCTTCCTGTCCGCGGATGCAAAGATCAGCGGCACCGACATCCTTCTTGGATCGCGCGCGGTGCCGGTGCTCGACGGGAAGAAAACGAACGGCGGCACGACGTCGGTGACGATTCCGCCCGGCACGGCGGTTCGCTCCTGGTATCTGCTCGCCGAGGCCGACAGCCTGGATGTCGTTTCCGAGTCCAACGAGAAGAACAACGTAAGGAAGGGCACGCTCGTGCTCGGGAGCGCCGCGCCGCGAGCGGCCGCCGGACCCGATCAGGACGTCACTCGCTCGACGACGGTCACACTCGACGGACGCGGGAGCTCCGATCCCGACGGGCAGCCGCTGACATGGACGTGGACCCAGGTGTACGGTCCAGATGTCACCGACGGGGCAGGCACGCTCGGCGGTGCATCGCCGACGTTTACGGCACCGTCGAACGTGTCGACGCTGATGTTCGATTTGCGGGTCAGCGACGGCACGTACACCAGCGAACCGGATCGCGTGCAGATCAACGTGCTGGAAGACGCGACGCAGGCCGTGTTCGTCGCAACCACAGGGAATGACGCAAACGCCGGGACACGCGCGGCGCCGATGGCGACGATTCGAAACGCGATTGCCCGCATCGTATCGGCGGGAACCGCCGCGGATCTGTACGTCGCTGCGGGCCTGTATTCCTCCAACGTCACGATTACGGTTGCGGCCGGCGTGTCGATCTACGGCGGCTTCGATCCCGCGGACTGGGTCCGTAAGCCGACGAGCGTCACGCACATTCAGGTGACGGTCAGCCCGGCGATGCTCGCGCAGAACATCACGGTGCCAACCGAGCTGAGTCAACTCACGATCGAAGGCGGAGACGCCGTGTTCAGCGGCTTCACGGTGTACGGCATCAAGGTCGTGAACAGTACCGCGCTCAGAATCGTTGGGAACGTCATCACGGCAGGCAATGGGGCGGCAGGCTTCAACGGGGGAACAGGCATTACGGGTTCGAACGGCAACCCAGGCCTGCCGGGTCAAGGTGGAATGTGCGACACGGTCGGGACGGTCCAGGGTGGATCCGGCGGCACCGGCGCCATGCCGGGGGGCCGCGGCGGGAACGGCGGTCCGGGCGAAGCCAACGGAGGAAACGGCTCGGTGGGCGTTTCGAGTACTCCCGGCGGCAGCGGCGGCGCCTGGGGCGATCCCGGTCATGATGCCGCATCGGGCCAGACCGGACCCTTCGGCGGCCCGGGTTTGAACGGCAGCGGCGGCGGCCCGAATGGCCGCATCTCTGGATTCGACTGGACCGCGTTCGCTGGCAATCCAGGCAGCGTCGGCACTCCTGGCCACGGCGGTGGCGGGGGCGGGGGTGGCGGCGGTCAGAGCTGCTGGTTCTTCTGCAGCAGCGGCAGCGGTAACGGCGGCGGCGGGGGCGGCGGCGGCGGTTTCGGCGGAAATGGCGGGTCCGGCGGCGGTGGTGGTGGTGGATCCTTTGGCGTCGCGCTGTTCTCGTCGACCGGGACGCAGTTGATCGACAACGTCATCACCAGCGGCACCGGCGGCCGCGGCGGCTTCGGGGCGGCCGGCGGATCGGGTGGATTCGGCGGCGCGGGTGGCGCCGGCGGATCCTCATGCGCCGCGGAAGTCGGTCGCGGTGGTTGGGGCGGCTCCGGCGGATCCGGTGGCCGCGGCGGCTCCGGCGGCGGCGGCGCCGGCGGTGATTCGTATGCCGTGTTGCTCTCGAGCACGACGGCGTCGGTCACCGGCACGCTGACCTTCGGGACAGCGGGGGCCGGCGGCTCCAGCAGCGGCGTTGCCGGGTCGGCTGGATCGACGGGAACGATCAAGACGATGTAGTCGATGCGAACAGGCGGCCTGCTGAGGTTGCCCGCCGCGATCGGCAACGGTAGGATGCGCGGACGTGTCGCCGCGCGTCCTGCTGTTTCTGCTTGCGTTTGTCGCATCGATTTCCGCCAGCTCTCCGTCGAGACAGGACGAGGCCAATCCCATTGCGGAGATCCGGCAACTCCTGAGAGACGCGAGATACGGCGACGCGGAAAAACGTGCGCGCGCGCTCGTTGACTCGCGTGAAGCGCGAAAGGCGAGCGCGGTCGAGATGGCGGCGGCGCTCGATCTGCTGGTGCAGTCGCTGGTGGAAGGAGGCAAGGCGGCGGATCCGGCCGCGCTGTCGTCCGCCACCCGTGCCGTGGAGTTGAAGGAATCCGCTCTCGGTCCGTCCGATCCGGATCTCGCCGTCAGCCTCGCCAACCTCGGGCTGGTCCTGCGCCGGACGGGAAAACTCGATCAGGCGCGCGAGCATTACGAGAGGGCCCTGCGAATTCGCGAGAAGGCGTTGGGGCCGGACCATCCCGAGGTGGCGCGCACGCTGGCCGCGATGACCGCGCTGGCCAGCAACAGTGGCGATTTCGGCCGCGCGCGTGACCTGGGAGAGCGCGCGGTAGGAATTGCCGGACGTCTTCAGCCGCCCGACCCACTGGCTCTCGCCATCTCGTCGAACAATCTCGCCATTGCGCTGTACGAGCTGAACGACTATGACGGCGCGGAGAAGCACTTCCGACAGGCGCTGCGGTCCTACGAAGCGGCGCTCGGCGCCGATCATCCTGAAGTCGCAAAGACCCTGTCGAACCTCGCGAACGTGGTTGGCGATTCAGGAGACCTGCTGGGATCGCGTGTCCTCTACGAGCGCGCGATATCCACGCAAGAGCGGCGGCAGGGACGCGATCATCCGGACGTCGCGCTCGGTTTGAACAATCTCGCCGACATCTACTATCGCCTGGGCGATTATCGCCAGGCGCAAGCGCTCTTCGAGCGCGCCCTCGCGATTCTCGAGCGCGCGTACGGCCCCGAGCACACGCGCGTCGCCATGGCGCTCGGCAATCTCGCCGAGGTTCGCGTCTGGCAGGGCAACTATGCGGCCGCCGAACCGCTCTACGACAGGGCGCTGAAGATTCGCGAAAAGTCGATGGGGCCGCAGCACCCGTCGCTCGTTTACACGCTGACCGGGTTTGCCGAGCTGCGCCGGCGCACCGGCGACCGCGAGCGATCGCGGGAGTTGTTCGAACGGGCGCTCGCGATCGGGGAACGGGCGTTCGGACCCGAACATCCGATGGTGGCGGCCGCGCTGCAGGGGCTTGGCGAGGTATTTCTCGATCAGGGTGACTTGCCGTCCGCCGAACAGCGCATCCTTCGTGCGCTCGAGATCCGGCGCAGCGTGCTGGGGGACGGGCATCCCGCGGTTGCCGAAAGCCGCGCCGCGCTCGCGCTGGTGTTCGCACGCAGCGGACGCCGCGGCGAAGCCTTTGCCGCGGCGCTCGAGGCGGAACGGGTAGCACGCGAGCACCTGCAGATCACCTCCCAGGCGCTGTCGGAACGGAGCGCGGTGACCTACGCGGAGAGGCGGGTGTCCGGCGCGGGCATTGCGTTGTCGCTGCTCGAAGAAGATCCCGTGGTTCTTCCCGACACGATCCGGCGCGTCTGGGACGCGGTGGCGCGATCGCGCGGAGCAATTCTCGAGGAAGTGGCCTCGCGACAGCGTCTCGTCGCGCGCGCCACTGATCCTGAACTGGCACGGGTTGCCGGCGATCTGAAGGTCGCGCGCGAGCGCCTTGCCGCGCTGCTCGCCCGCAGTCCCGCCGATCCTCCGTCGCGCGCGCGGGTCGAGCAGGCCGCCCGCGATCGCGATGGAGCGGAGCGTGCGCTGGCGGAGCGCAGCCTGACGTTTCGCACTGAGCAGCAGCGCACGCGGGCGGGTCTCGACGAGGCGATTGCGGCGCTCCCCTCGGGAAGCGCACTCGTGGCGTTCGCGAAGTTCAGCCGCTCGGGTACAGGTGCGCGCCCCGGCGACGCGTACATGGCATTCGTGGCTCGATCTGGTGAGTCGGATCTGGTTGTAGTCCCGCTTGGGGATGCGGCCAGAATCGAATCGGCGGCGAGCCGGTGGCGAAGCGGCATCGCGGGCGAGATCGAATCGGGGCGGCCCACCGTTCGCGCCGAACGCGTGCATCGAGCAATCGGCATCGAGCTGCGACGCCTGATCTGGGATCCGCTGCAACCGTCGCTCCCGCAAATTCGCCGCGTCTTTGTCGTTGCCGACGGCGTGCTGCACATGGTGAACCTCGCAGCGCTGCCGCGCGACCGGGCCGGTTACCTCCTCGAAGACTCGCGCCTGGTGCACAACCTGTCCACCGAACGCGATCTGGCCTGGCGCGACGAAGAGCCCGGAACCGGACTGCTGATCGTCGACGATCCCGACTATCAGCAGAGGACACGGGAACCGCAGGCCGCTCCCGGGCAATCGCGGTGCAATGACCTGCAGTCGCTCGAATTCGACCCGTTGCCGGAGACGCGGCGCGAAGCGGATCAGATCGCCGCGCTGTGGGAGATCAGCCGGAAATGTCGGGCCCGCGGTTCGCCTGAGCGGCGCCGAGGCGACTGAAGCGGCGCTGAAGCGGCGCGCCGGCGGCGTCCGCGTCCTGCATCTCGCGACGCACGGCTTCTTTCTTGGCGCGTGGTGCGACGACGCATCGGGGAATGGCGCGGCGCCGCTCCTGCTCGCCGGCCTGGCTCTGGCGGGCGCGAACCGGTCGCGCCCGCGCGCGTCCGGAGAGGAAGACGGCATATTGATGGCCGAGGAGATCGCGACGCTCGATCTGCATGGGGTCGAGTGGGCCGTGCTGTCGGCGTGCGACACCGGCGTCGGCCTGGCGCGCGGCGCCGAAGGGTTGTTCGGCCTTCGGCGCGTGATGCAGATCGCTGGAGCGCGTACAGTCATCGCAACCCTCTGGCCGGTCGACGACCGAACGACGCGAATGTGGATGTCCGCCGTCTACGAGCAGCGGTTCGTGCATTCGCGGCCGACCGACGAAGCCGTCCGCGACGCGACCGTGAAGCTCCTTCAAGCGCGGCGTGCGCGGGGAGAAAGCACCCATCCGGCATACTGGGGGCCTTTCATTGCCGCGGGCCGCTGATCGATCTCTGACTCGACGTGGGTAAGTGACGGGATGGGCTTTCCACTGCTGGGTGCGGAGGAGCAGGCGCGCCTGGTCGAGCGGATCAGGGATGGAGACGTCGAGGCGGAGGGCCGTCTCGTCGAGCTGTTCACCCGCGCGATTCGTGTGATGGTGCGCGTCCGCGCACGCGACCTGGGTGAAGAAGATCTGACGCACGAGGTGTTGATCGCCGCGATCACCGCGCTCCGCCGCGGACAGCTGCGTGACACCGGCCGCCTGGGGCAGTTCGTCGCCGGCATCGCCCGGAACGTGATCAACAACCGGTTACGGAGCGCTCGGGGCCCCGTGCACGAGCCGATCAGCGACCACGAACACGCCGCGCCGGTCGTCGATTTGGCCCATGAACTGGCGCGCCGGGAGCGCACGAGGATTCTTCGCCAGGCCATGGACAGCCTCTCGGCCGAGGATCGACGCATACTGATGCTGACCCTCGTCGACGGCCTCAAACCCGGGCAGATTGCCGAGCGGCTCGGCCTCGGCGAGGAGGTGGTGCGGACGCGCAAGTCCCGCGCAATCAAGAGGCTGAAGGCTCAGCTGGGCACCTGAGCGGTTTTCGGGTCACAAAGAGCCTGGGCCGCACCACATCTACTTAGAGGCGCGACTTTTGACCTGCGACGACATCGAACGCGACGAAATCGCCGAGGCGTACGGTACTCGGCCGGCTGCCGGAGCAGGCGTCGTCCGAGTTCGAATCGCATTACTTCGAGTGCCCCCGGTGTCTCGCCCAGGTCGAGCTTCTCGAGTCCACGCGCACGCAGCTGCTTTCCGCTCCGCCAGCTACGGCCGCCGTAAGGCGCTTTCCGCGGGTAATAGGAGCCGTTGCCGCAGCGGCGGTCATCGTCATCGCGGTTGGCGTCATCCGGCAGTTCTCGTCCGAACCCGTTTCCGCGCCCGCCGCACCGCCGGCCAGCAACATCGAGCTGCCCGGAACATCGCCGTCCGCCGCGCCCGCGGCCTCAATCGATTTGCGTGCCCTCGGCGCCATCGTCGCGCCGCGGTTCGACGCCCCACGGCTGCGGGTCAGCCCCACGGCGTCGCGGCGCACATTCCTCCAGGCAATGGAGTCCTATCAGCGCGGCGACTGCCAGCAGGCAGCCGGCGGGCTGCAGACCGCGGTCGAACAGGATCCGAAATCGATTCCGGCACACTTCTTCCTCGCGATCTGCTCGCTGCAGCTCGATCGCAACGCGCTGGCCGCCGATCATCTGAAGATCGTCGTGCAGCTCGGCGAGTCGCCGTACCTCGAGGACGCGCACTTCTTCCTCGCGAAAGCGCACCTCCGGCAGGGGGATCTTGCGAGCGCACGCAAGGAATTGCAGGCCGTTGTCGCGCTCGAAGGTGACCGTCGCGCCGAGGCTTCCAAGCTGTTGACACAGATCCCCTAGTCGCAGACCAGCGCTTGATTGCGGTCCCCGGTCAGTTGCGGAGAACCCGGAAGTCGTAGCGCTGCAGCGGCGCCGGAGCGGCGCCGGGCGAGATGCCCTGAAGTTGAATGTAGTAGTCGCCCTCGGTCAGCAACTCGGCCGGGAGGATCAGCGCCATCTCCGAACTGCCCGCGCTCGCGGGCGGCGCCACCTTCATTTCAGCGAGGAGCGCATCGTCGTCGACGTGATACACGCCGGCGCGGTAGGCGGCGAAGCGTGTCGATTCCGGGTCGAGTTGCAGGCGCACGATCCGGCTGTTCGCGTTCAGGTGGACTCTCGTCAGCTCACCGCCTGCGGCGCGTGTGCGTCCCGCCGGCAATGAGATGGCGATGACGTCACTGGCAGCATCGCCAGTGCTCCTGGCTCCGAATCGTGGCACTTGAATGGCGAGCACGAGCAGCGCGGCCGCGGCGAGCGCCCAGGCCGGCGACACCATCGGCCGGCGGAGCCACGCCCAGCGCGATTCGCGCGCCGGATGCGACTGCGGCTGTGTGCCGGCGGCGTAAGCGTGAAGGGTTTTCGCGAATTCGAGTTTCGCGCGGCGCTCGTCCGTGCAGAGAAAGTGATGCTCGAAATCCTGCCGCTCGACCTGGTTCAAGGCGTTCTGCACGTAATCGCTGACCAGCTCGTCTTCCGCGATCGAGATCCGCTCCCAGAAAATCCTGTCGTCGGAGAACAACCTGGCGTCGAGGTCCTTCCGCGCCTCGTCGGTGACGGTCCCCAGCAGGTACCGTCTCAGCAGGGTCTCGTCCGCGCTAGGCAACGTCATAGCTTCGGTCCCTCCGTCCTCGCAGGCATAATGACCATTCGGGACCAAACATTTCGCACGGCCTCAACCGACGGCGGCATTCACGCACCCGAAAACACACTGCTGCAATGACTTACGAATCCTGTGCGCCTCGATGCGCAGTGCATTCACCGACTTGCCGAGCTCCTCCGCCAGCGACTTGTGCGCCGCGACCTTGGCGGCCCCCTCGTCGGAGTAGTAGCGCACGATCAGCTGTTTGGAATGGTCTGGCAGCGTTGCCAGGCAGCGCTCGAGGCAGGACTGGGCCGCCTCCGCGTGTTCCCACGCGCCGGCGTCGGGAGCCGGGGTGATGCCCGTGAACTCCTGCGCGAACAGCTCGTGCGTGCGGGACTCGCGCATCCCGCTGCGATGCACTTCGTGGACGACGTTCCGGGCTACCCCGTAGAAATAGCCGACCCGATCCGAGTACCGAGGAGACGTCGACTTCCCGGCATCTCGAGGCGACGCGGAGGACGGTCTCCATGGCGAGATCGTCAGGGTTCGGGCATCGCCTGCTGGCGAAGAACACCACGAGCTTGCGCATGATCTCCGAGCAGCGGTGTTCGGCTTCCCGATCGCGATCCGTCCCCGTGGCGGCGGCGCGATTCGGATCGAGAAAATCGAACAGCGCGTCCCACGATCCCGAGCCGAGATCCCCTTGCCACGCCATGCCGCGCGCATTCTCTCACGATTTCACCGCCACTCCCCCTGTAGCGAAAACGCCGCCCAGTAGAACGGCGCGCGCCAGCGATCCTGCTGCCACATCTCGAGCTGAGCCTGGCGCAGCGCGGCGGCGGGGGAGCGCTTTCCCTGCAGCATCCCGACGTAGAAGCGGCGCATCAGCTCCCCGGTCGCCTCGTCGTCGACCTTCCACAGGCTGGCGACCACGCGCCTGGCGCCGGCATAGAGAAAGCCGCGCACCATGCCGGTCAGGCCCTCGCCTTTCACCTGCTTGCCGAGCGCCGTGCTGCACGCGCTGAGCACGACCAGTTCCGCGGGCAGCTGCAGACTGTAGATGTCGTGCAGGCGGAGGAAGCCGTCCTGCGCCTTGCCCTGTTCGTCATACAGCGAGAGGATCAGCCCCGAGAGACCGGGGTCCTCGTTGTCGAAAATGCCGTGAGTGGCGAAGTGGATGATGCGGTATTGCGCGAGCGCCGGCGCGAGCGCGGCGGCACGGCTGGCCTCGAAGCCGGTTTTCTTGATCGCCAGGCCGGCGGGAGCGGCGGCGACGATGGCATCGGCTTCGCGGCGCGTGGCGGCGAGACGGGGAACGTTCCACCGGCCGTCCTTGACGAATTCGAACGCCCGCAGTCGAATCGGTTCGGCATCCGGCATGGCGCGCGCGTCGCCGCCGGACCGGCTGCGCGAGCGCAAGCGCGGATCGTCGGCTTCGAAAACAGGATCCGCGAAGACGGCGACGGCCTTGGCTGCTTCCGCGCGATTTCGCGTCTCCCGTCTGAGCACTGCAAGCACCGACGCCGAAGGCAGGCTCACGATCTCGTGCTCGACGAGCAGCGGCACCGGCGGCGTGCCGTGTCCGGGCGATGGCAGCGCGGAGAACGGCACGTATTGCAGCATTCCGTCGGTGACAACCAGCAGCCGTTTGCCAGAGATCTGTTTTGCGACCGGCGCGACGAGCATGTCGCTGAGACGCGCCGCCTCCTGCCAATACTCTTCATCGGCGCGCCTGATGTCCGCCTCGCGAACCCGCTCGGCTCCGGCCGACAGCCGCGCGACGAGCCGCTGGTAAACACGCTGCGCGGCGCCTTCGATCTCCGCGCGGGGCGGCAGTTCCTGGAGCGTGTGCGTGTCCGGCGAGACCACCCACACATAGCTGCGCTCGTCGCCGAGCGCGTACTCGAGCAGCACGGTATCGCGATCGAGGACTTCCTTCTGAATCTCCCGGAGCGTCAACGGCTGCGGCCGTGCGAGCGCGGCATATCTCGGGCTGCGGCTTCTGATCTCCGCCTGAATCAGCTGATACCGCTCTTCCAGATCTCGATACTCGCTCGCGAGCCGGCGTGCGTCTCCGTTGCCGGTGGTGCTCTCGTTCGCCTGCCGGCTGCGCTGAGCCCAGTCGTCGAACGCGAGCTTCACCGTCTGCTCGCGCCGGACCAGTTCCGGGTCGACGCCGGCTCGCAGGTCGACGCCGGAGTCGGTCAGGCTGTCGAGCAGCGACCGCGCGCGCGCGCGCTCGCTGGCCTCGAACGCTTTGGCTGACAAGCCTTCGGCCGGCCGCATCTTGTGCAGCCCGGCAAGCACACCCACATAGAACTCGTGATACCTGAAGACCGAGGCTACGAAGGAGGCGCGAAGCTCGCGATTCTCGATTGCCGTGCGCAGCGATTCAGCGACCGAAAGCGCGCGCTCGATGTACGCGCGTGCTTTTTCCAGTTCGCCTCTGCCGGATGAGACCTGTGCCAGGCCGAACAACGCGATGGCTTCGGTGACGCGATCTGCCGTGCCACGACTGAGCGCCAGCGCCTGTTCGTAGTGCTTGATGGCGGCTGCGTGTTCCTTCAACGGGTACAGCGCTTCCCCAAGATCCGCTCTCAGCTTTCGATCGAGTCGAGGATCGTTAACCTGCGGCACCAGTTGCAACGCCCGATTGAAATACTCGCGCGCCTGGGCTGGCTGGTGACGAACGAGATGGACTACGCCGATAAAGCGCAGGGCCCACGCTTTCCACCGGTCGATCCCCTGTTCTTCGGAGAGCGCGAGCGCACGGTCGAAATGGTTCAGCGCCAGCGCGTCGTTACCGGAAGCCAGATAGAATTCGCCGGTCGACATGAGGATGTCGACGGCGTAGATCTTGAGGCCTGCTGCATCGAACCGCTGCAGTGCGCGCGCGAAGTACCTTGAGAGCAGCCGCGTTTTCACCCATGTCGCCATAGACCCAGGCGATGCCGGCCAGACTGCTTCCCTCCCAGACAGCATCACCCATCGGCTCCAGCCAGGTTGCGGCTTCGTGGAAGTGGTTCAGCGCCGGCTGATAGTTTCCGCGGCGCACCTCCAGGCGTCCCCTGGCGATCTTCGTAATCGCCTGCTCGCGGCGGTCGCCGAGACGCATCCAGAAGCGCGTCGGCGCGGTCCAGGCAGTCCTCGGCCTGATCGAGCTGGCCGAGGTCGGAGTGGACGTCAGCCTGTTCGGCGCTGCGTCTGGACCTCGCCCCGCAGATCGCCGAGCGAGTCGAACAGCACGACTCGCCTGCCGAAAGAAGTCGAGCGCACGGGGATAGTCCTGGCTCGAAATAGGCGACCTCGCCAAAACATTGCTTCGCCTTGGCCGCTTCGCGACCGACTTTTCCGGTATCCGTCAGGGCCAGCGCGCGGTCGCACTCGCCTCGAGCGCCCTGCCGCGCCTGGACGTTGGGTGCAGCGGACGCCTGCGCGATGCCGACGTCACTGCGGATGTCGCTCTCGAGCAGTCGGTCGGACGAACCCTGAACGCGCGCCAGCGCGTTCCGGTACGCGTCCAGAGATTCGTCCAGCAATCCCAGCTGACCAAAGGTCATTCCAATGCGCTGCCACGCCCGCGCAGCCTCAATCAGCTGTCCGGTCCGCTCCGAGATGGCAGCCGCCTCACGGAACCTGGCGATCGCTTCCTGGCTCGCGTCCTTTTCGTACTTCGCCCGCAGACTGTCTCCCTCAGAGATCAAGCTCGCCGGCTGCGGCTGGGAGTGGCAACCACCCCAGCCCAACATGGCGATCAGGCTGCCGATGACAGAAGTTGCAGGACGTCTCACGTCGAGTTTCATTCCAATCACCGGCGGCAGGTTCTTGACGGCCCTCTCCAGATCCTCCGGTGATCTGCTGTTCACGCTGTATCTACTGTTCACGGAGTAACGGCTGTTCACGGGATACCGGCTGTTGTGTTCTCCAAACGTATTTCCACGCAGGAAGCGACGTGAGATTTCACGGGGAAGGTCGTCATCCGGTATGCCAGCGCGTGAGAGGACCTCGATCAGGTGAGTCAGCTGCTTCTCCAGTGCCAGGTCGGTCTCGCGCCGGCCGTAGCGTGACATTCTTGCAAGGATCTTCTTGAACTGCCTGGCAATCTCACGATCGATCTCGTCGAGTTCTTCGTTTTCTCCAACGTCGGCGACCGCGGTGGCCACTTGGCCAATGGCGGCGCCGCTCGCGCCAGCGGCGACCCGTGTAGCGCCATAGCCCGCAACGCCCGCGGCTGCACTGGTGGCTGCCACGCCGGCCGGGCGGCCGGCCACTTCGCCACCCGCCTCGTCGGAGCATCGAGACCCGCCGTGCTTGCAAGCGTGGAGCAGTGCGGTCAGCCGTTCCTTCCTCTGACGGACGGCCTCAGGTTTTCCGGCGACCGGCGGGGGCACCACGCCATAACGGGATTCGCGTTGAGTGGCCTTGACGTGCGTTTCGAGAAAGTCAAACCAGCCCGTGACGTCGGCCTTTGCAAACTTCAGGTTTCCGTAGTCAGGGGACACGAAGGCCCACGGGAAATAGATCGAGAGGCCATATGAATGTTGATACGCGAAGCCGCTGCAGCCGGACCTGAGGACGCAAACCTCCAGCGCGGCGTGACCGCCCCGCATCTACTGAATAGGTCCGGTAGTCTGTGAACTCGATGCTGATTCTCAGGCACAGGTCCTTGAGATCCACGTACTGATCGAACTTGTAGGTCTGCGAGTACCAGTGCGCGAGCAGCAGCCGGTTGTGGCCCGCCAGGTCGAAATCCTTGAGCTGGTCGACCAAAGCCTTGAAGCTCGTCACGACACCATCGAGCTCTGCGCAGATTGATAGCGGCGAGATCGGCAGACCGTCCGGCCGTGCGATCGTAGTCGTGATAGTGCGTGACGTACTCTTCGACGATCTCGCGCGCGAGGTATTCCGGCGTCGGATGACCCTCGTTATTCTTCTCGCGCTCCTTGGCCTTCGCGATCAGCCGCCGGTAGGGCCAGCCAAACGCCGGTTCCATCCCTTCGGCTCCCACGAGAATGTCGGCGTAGCTGCGAACCTCGAGGGCCACTTCGCCCATGCTCATGAAGCAGGCGTCGAAGCCGAGGATGTCGAACTTCCGTCCGGGATTGCCTGACGATTTCTGGAGGAGCGCAATCGACGCCCCAGCGCCTCCTGGAGTTCCTTCATCGAAAGGGCGTCCCGGGAGTTCTCGTCCTTCAGGAGGAAGTCGTCGCTCGTTCCGCCGCCATGACCGGACAACACGAGCGCATAGCGCATCTCGGGTGCCGTGTCCTTCAACGCCCATTGAACGAAATCGACGAGCGCCTCCGGACTGCCGGCGTTGATCTCGCCGCCGAGTGAACGTCTTGTCGCGGTGATCCTCGAGCGCGGTGCTCCGCGTTTCGCATCGAACGTGTATCGCTGCGTGTCGATTCCCCTCGCCGCTCGGATCGAACTGCGCCTTGATCGATCGATTGAGGAGGCGGCACCTTCCGCGACGAGATCCTGCAGCGCGAGGACCATCTCCTCGGTGAGATCGTTGTCCCCCGCCATGTACAACATGATCAGCCAGGGAGCGTTCGGGGCTGTGAGTGTTGTCTCTATCGGGTCCATCGCCTGCCATCCTTCTTGTGAAGAGGCGCGCCGGTTCGAGTTGCCCGAGGACTCTTGTACACGAATATGACGTCGGCGGCGTGTCATTTCACTTATGAGGAAACGGTTTGATTTCCCCGGGGAAACGTCTTCGCACGCCGGACATTGACAAATGAACCCAGGATCCGGGGCGAAAGGTTCAAGGCTCTATCTTTGGAGATAGATGGGAGGACGCGCCCGGCGGTTGGGAAGTCAGATCATGTCCGAAACAGCCCTAGAAACCACGTCGATTACGCCCGGACCGCCGGTTCCAGACGGCGCTGACGGATCAGGCCGGCCCGGACAAGAAGAAAAAGAAGAAGGCCAAGGTCCGTTCGGCGTGGATCTCCTTCATCGGACGCATCCTCGCGCAGGTCTGTGGAGCGGTCGCCACCGTCTTCCTCGGACTACAGCTCGTCCAGGGCTACTTCCCCGCAACGCCGGCGGCTGATCCCGCCGCCGCGATTCACGACCCGGAACCGCCCTTGATCAAGCCGCTGCGTGCCGGGGGGATGAAAGTCCTCGCGGTGTTGCCGGTCACGAGCTATTCGGTGGACGGCCGTGACGAGGCGTTCAGCGATGGGCTCACCGAAACGCTTATTGCGGAGCTCGCGCAGACGCCGGGCCTGCACGTCACCTCGCGCACATCGTCGATGCACTTCCGCGGCAAGGGCGGGCTGTTGCCGTCAATTGCCCAACAGCTTGGCGTCGACTTCGTGCTCGAGAGCTCCGTGGTGACAGCGGACGGCCGCCGGCGAATCACCGTGCAACTGATCGACGCCGTCACCGACCTCCATATCTGGGTGCGACGGTTCGAGTCCGCGGACCCCGACGTATTCGCGATCCACACAACGGTTGCAAAAGCCATCGCGCGTGACCTGAGTGTCATCGGCGCCGGGCTGGAATGAGGGCGCCATGTCTACACCGCTCGGTTTCGCAACTCAAACGTACCTGACATTCGCGTGGGTGCTTCTGGCAGGCCTGGTTCTTCCTCCTTGTGCCAGCCCACAGACCCAGCCCAAGCCAGAAGCCTCGCGCGAAGAACGCGCACAGGAAGAGAAAAAGAAGAAAGACGACGAAGCAGGCTTTCGATGGAAGGGTTATCCGTCGCTGCAATTCGGCAAGGGCACGCACCTCGATCTGCGCGCGCGCGTGCAGTTCGACGTTCGCGACGTTGAGTCGCCGGAATCTGCCGAGTCGCCGGCCGGCGGCGCGGATTCGTCGGAGTCGGACTTCGCGCGCCGGCGCTTGGCGTTCGAGGGAGAGATCCGCAACGTGGTCGCCTTCCAGGTCGAAGCCGAGCTGGCGGCAGAGAACCGGTGGCGTGATGTCTACGCCAACTATCAGCAGTTCGCCGCCGTGCAGCTTCAGGGCGGACAGTTCAAGCTGCCCTTCAGCATGGATGAGAACACCAGTCCAACCAACCTGGACTTCGTCTACCGATCGCTCGCCGCGCGCGTGCTCGCGCCGGGCCGCGATCGAGGCGTGATGGTCCACGGCCGGCTGCTCGATCGGATCGTGCGCTACGAGCTCGGTTTCTTCGATCAAGACGGACGCAACGCCCGCACGCGGAATCCAGAGCGCGTGTCCGGCGGCCAGACGATTGCCGGACGTCTCGTCGCGCAGCCGTTCAGATCGTCGAAGTCGGTTGCCGCCGATCTTCAGGCAGGCGTGGCGTTCACGTCGAGCGACGTCGAGCAGGGGCTTCGCAGCCTGCGCGGCCAGACGACCTTCGAGGAGACGCTCTTCGATCCCGATCTGTGGGTGCAGGGACGCCGGCAGCGGGCAGGGTTCGAGCTGCGATGGAGGCCCGGTCCGTTCTCGTTGAAATCGGAGTACATGCGGGTCACGACCGAACGCCGCGGGCAGAGCGTCGAAGACACGGACCTGTCGCCGCTGCTGGCAACGGGATGGTACGTCAGCGGCACCTGGGCGATTACCGGCGAGAAGAAAGCCAGCGGCCTGAACAAGCCGCGCCGGCCGTTCATGCGCGGCGGCCTTGGCGCATTCGAAGCGGCCGTGCGCTTCGAGCGGCTGACATTCGGCAGCCTCGGCAGCGATGGACCGGCTTCCTTCAGCGTTCGCGCCGACGCGATCGAGGCCGCCGCGGACGAGGTCGCGACGATTGGCGGCAGCTGGTACCTGAATCAGTGGGTGAAGATTCAGCTCAACGCCGTCAGGGAATCGATCACCAGGCCGCGCCGCGGTCAGCCCGCTTCGACTGGCGCGTCGTGGGCCTACGTCACCCGCTTTCAGTTCACCATGTGAGGTCTGTCGTGAAGTTTCGAACTCCGATCCTGTTGCTGTCGACTCTGACCTGCGTGCTGACGATCGATCGAGCCGCCGCCGATGCGCAGACCGCCGCCGATCTGTTCAATCGCGACGCCGTGCAGGAGGTTCGACTCTTCATCAACTCGCGCGATCTCGATCAGCTTCGCACGAAGTTTCGCGAGGACATCTACTACGTGGTGGACTTCCAGTGGCGGAACATGCGCGTGAGGAACGCGGCTGTCCGCTCGCGCGGCGGCGCCAGCCGCAACCCGTCGAAGCCGGCGCTCCGGATCGATTTCAACCGGTTCACCACGGGTCAGCGATTCCTCGGCCTGAAGTCGCTGGTGCTCGACAATCTCTGGCAGCACGGCTCGTTCGTCGCCGAGAGCACGTCGATGGCGTTCTTCGAGCGGATGGGGCAGCCGGCGCCGCGCGAGTCGTTCTGCCGGGTGTACATTAACAACGTCTACCACGGCCTCTACGCGCTCGTCGAAGCGGTGGACACGGACTTTCTGGCGCGCACGCTCGGCGAGAACACCGGCTACCTGTTCTCGTATCAGCTTCAGGAGCGGTTCAACGGCGAGTTTCTGGGCGATGACCTCGTTGCCTACAAGCGCCGCTTTCAGGCGCAGAGTCACGAGCTCGAGTCGGATGCGATTCTCTACGCGCCGATTCGCGATCTGTTCCGGGAGGTCAACCAGCCCGACGATCCGGTGTGGCGGGATCGGGTCGAGCAATACCTGGATCTGAGGCAGTTCGTGACGCACGTGGCGATCGAGAACTTCCTGGCCGAGGACGACGGGATCCTGGGCTCGTTTTCGATGAACAACTTCTATCTTTATCGCTATGCGGACACGAGCCGCCATCGGTTGTTTGTCTGGGACAAGGACAGCACGTTTGCCTTTCCAGACTTCCCGATCTTCAGGCATGCAGAGGAGAACGTGCTGTTCAGCCGCGCGATGGGCTACCGGGACCTGGTCGAGCTCTATCTCGACGTGCTCGAGCGCTGCGCCCGTTGCGGCCGCGGAAGACGACTGGCTGGAACGGGAGATCATGCGCGCGGCCGCACTGGTCGCGCCGCACGTCCGCGCCGACGTGCGAAAGCCGTTCTCGAGCGAGGAGTTCGAACAGGCGGTCGTGCTGCTCCAGGAGTTCGCGAGAGCGCGATCGTCGTTCGTCTTGAAAGAAGTGCAGGCGGTGAGGTCGGCCAACCGCTGAGCGGGCTGTGGCATAATCGCGCGCCACCTACACATAAATGAAGCGCGCTGCAGGCTTCGTATTCGCTGCGCTCGTGTCGACGGCCTGTTCCGGGTCGTCCTCCTCGCCCTCGGCGCCTACGCCATCCGCGCCGGCGGTTTTCGTCGGCGCGGGGGATATCGGCGACTGCACCACCCGCGGCAGCGCGCTGACGGCGCAGCTGCTCGATCGGACGCCGGGGACGGTATTCACTGCCGGCGACAACGCCTATCCTTCGGGATCCGCCGAGAACCTGCGTGATTGCTACACCCCGACGTGGGGCCGGCATCTCGGGCGCACGCGGCCGGCGCCTGGCAATCACGAGTACGAATCCGCGGGCGCGGCGCCGTACTTCCAATACTTCGGCGAGCACGCCGGTCCCGCCGGACTCGGTTACTACAGCTACAGCCTGGGCAGCTGGCGCGTGCTCTCGCTGAACAGCGAGGTTGGCATCGACGCCGGCTCGGCGCAGATGGTGTGGCTGCGCGGCGAGCTCTCGTCGAACCGGACGCCGTGCGCGCTCGCGTATTTCCACAAGCCGCTCTTCAGCTCCGGTTTTCACGGCGATCAGGGCCAGATGCGCGAGATGTGGCGCGTGCTCTACGAGTTCGGCGTCGACGTCGTCATCGCCGCGCACGAGCACAACTACGAGCGCTTCGCGCCGCAGGACTTCATCGGCAGATTCGATTCCGCGCGCGGCATCCGGCAATTCATCGTCGGAACCGGAGGCACCACGCTGCGCGCGGTCGGCCCGCCGCGGCCGAACAGCGAGGTCCACGGTTCGTCCTGGGGACTCCTCGTGCTCACGCTCGAGGAGTCACTCTACCGCTGGGAGTTCCTGCCGGCCGAGCCTGGCGGCTTTCAGGATGCCGGTGTGGGGCAGTGTCACTGAATCGGAGAACGCTCGCCTCAGCGCGCTCTCGGCAGATCCAGCGCCGGATTCCGGTTGAAGAAGTCGAACGGACGAATCTCGAGCTCGTGCCAGGTGACCGGCATGATCGGCCAGTCCTCGGCGCGAACCACGTGATGCATCCCCATCGTGTACCAGACCACGATGTCCGCGTTCTCGGTGGCGCGGTTGGCCTTCGTCCAGAGCGGCAGGCCGTCCGCCGTCGTCGCGCCGGTGGGGTATTCGCCCGCCGCGAATCGCTCGCGATCGCTCTGAGGCGTCACCCACAGCTGATATTGGGAGAAGCCGCCGCGCACCTGTGGATTGTCTTCCGGCGACAGCAGCGACGTGGCACTGTGGCCCGGCTTCAGCTGATAGCTCGTGGGGTATCCGACCTTGCCCCGCGTGGCAGGGTTGATGACGCGCCATAGCGCCGGTCCGTGGCCAGTCAGCTTGCCCTCCGACTCGGAGCGCACGGCGGTGGACTCTACGACCCACAGGCTCTTCCGAGGACTTTCCGCGGGAAGCTGGCGCGCGACGAGCTTGTCTACGACAAAACTGTTCGCGGTACCATCGATGTCCAGATCGAGCCGGAACGAGAGGAAGTGGTCGTGGTTCACCGCCAGCATGTTTTCGGCGATGAGGCGGCCGTAGGCGTCGACACGCGCGGCAGGTGAACCGACGCTGCGATTGCCGTTACCGTACCGTTGCTCGATGACGTATCAGTGGGTGCACTGGCCACCGCTCTGACGTTGACCTGTCCGGTCGCACCCGCAACGACCTTGAAGGCGCCGTCCTGCTGGAAGACCCAATCGACCAGGTAGTCGTAGTTCCCAATCGTTGCGATCTGACGCAGCACGAGGTCCCGCCGCGCGCGGCTGTCGATCTGATCCGGCCGCGAGAAGTGGCGCCACGCGACATCGCCGGTTTCGCGCTCGAACAGGCAGGCCGTGCGGCGCCTCTTCACCGGCATGCCCTCCGCGTCCGCGGAGACGGTATCGAAGAATGACGCGTGCGCCGGGCAGTCGGCGCCGGGTTCGAGCGGCGCCGAGCGTCCCTGCGGAGTCTCGCCGATATCGAGGAAGTTGATGAAGTAGTAGTCTTCGCCTGGATCCATGTACGGCACGAAGATCTCCGACAAGTGCCCCTGGTACATCACGGATCGCTCCCGCCCCTGATCGAGATAGCGGACCAGCGAGACAATGCTGCCGGCTTTTGGATCGATCCGGAAATGAAATGACCAGTTCTGCCAGCGTACGAGCTGCCCGTCCAACTGATAGCCGGGACCTGCCGGCTGCTGAACGACAAGCGGGCCGGGCACCGCCCTTGGGCGTTCGTCGTAGTCCCCCGTGTCCCGCGGAATGGGCCGCACACCCGTATCGATGACTTTGACCACCTTCCGCGCGTGGTAATCGATCAGAACGACGACGCCCTCGATTGGGCGGAACTGGCCACTCGACGCGCCCCGCCGCTCGTTGCAAATCCCGCGGACCAGCCGGCGGCCGCGTTCCAGCTCGGTGCCAAAGTTGCCGAGCACCATGCCGTAGCAGTCCAGGGTTTCATAATCCGTGATACCGCGCCGTTTCACCGCAGCCTGGAAATCGCTGTTGCCCTTGATCAGTCCTTCGATCGCACCAAAATCTTCGCCCGTGAAATTCGGCATTCCGTCGATTCGCGTCCAGGACGACAGCCGGCGCGCGCTGATGTCCACCACCGCTTCGAATGCATTTGCGCCCTGTCTGACGACGACCAGCGCCTGGCGGGAGAACGGCTCCCCCTTCTTCCACTTCAGGACGGCGGTTTTCGGCGGCTCCTGCAGATTGATCGCCGGATAACGGGTCTGCGGATCGACCTTGCCGCTCGCCTTGAGCACCTCGAAGACGGTCCAGTATTCCTCAGCCGTCAACGCATCGAGGGGATGGGAGGGCGTCTGTGCGGCCGCACCGCGGAAGCCGACCAGACACACGACAACCGTTAACCATACGAATCGCGCAGACATGATTCCTCCTGCGGTCCGTCAACTGCTGAACGATCAGGTTGTCCGGGGCGGTGGTCACTATACCGCCAGGGCGGTCGTGTGGCGAGAAGTTTCGCCCCGGTCACCCTTCTTCCTCGACACCGGTGGTCGCCGCGCCTTTGCGCCAGGCCGCCGGCGGGCAGCCGGTGGCGCGCTTGAACGCCCGGTTGAACGCGGCCTCGGAATCATAGCCAACGCGCGTCGCGACATCCTGGATATTGCGCGTTCCTTCCCGCATCATCTGCTTCGCGAGCTGCATCCGCCAGCTGGCGAGATATCTGATCGGCGCTTCCCCCACCAGCTCGGTGAATCGTTGTGCCAGCACCGAGCGCGACACGGCGACCTCGCGCGCGAGCTCCTCGACAGTCCAATCGCGCGCCGGATTCGCGTGCAGCAGCCGCAACGCTTTGCCGACGACCGGATCGTTCACCCCCGCAAGCCAGCCGCCCTGGCTCACTCGGAAGACGCTGCATGTACTCACGGAGGATCTCGACGAACATCAGCTCGGTCAGCCGTCCGAGAATGGCAGCATTTCCTGGCCGGGCCGTTCTGACCTCGTTGACCGTGAACTTCAGGGTCGTGCCGAGCCAGGTGCCGGATCCCTGCGGCACGACGGTCGGCCGGCTGCCGCGTGCGTCGATCGCTTCGATCGCCGAGTACTCATCGCGGCTTCGCACGAGCAGCATCGTCGGCAGCGCCTCGACGAGAGGACTGAATCGCTGATCGCAGTTCAGATAGCCGCACACGAGACGTGACGTGCGTCCGCCCCCGCCGTAAGACAACTGTGGCGGCTCATCGTACTTGCCAGGCGAAAAGATGGACGCGAGCGGCGGTCGGAGTGTCGCGGCGGCGTGGCTGCGCATGGTGTGCTGATCGCCGCGCGGGAAGACGATGACATCGCCACTGTCCATCGTGGCACAGGGTGCCCCTGACACACGACCTCGCACTCGCCGTCCACGAGGATGTGAAAGAGGACGACGCATTCCGCTTGGGGCATCATGGCCGAAGCCAGCACGTCGGGAATCGGCGACTCGAGCGCCCACGGCGACGAGAAGTCGGCCGTGAAGAACACCGCTCCCGACAAGCGCACGACGCGCAGCACATCGGACAGCACGTCCATCTCGGCCTCTGAGAATGCGGTTCGACTGGTCGGAGAACAGTCAAGGATTTCAGAGCCTCAATCAACGAGTCAAGTGAATCCGGCGTTTCAGCCAAGACGCACGGTGTCCCGGTCATAGAACAGCGCCGGTGCGCGCCGGTTCAGGATGGGGTCGTTACAGCGACACCTTACAACGAGGAGCCGAGACGATGCCACTTCTGAGACCCGATCCGACGTTTTATCCCTCACCGACGATGGCGATGCAATCACCGCAGGAGACGCTCGCCTATGTTGCGCTCGTCAATTCGCTGAACGACGGGCGCGCGGACGCGATCGGCGTCGTCGACGTCGATCCCGACGTCGAGCCGGCTACGGCCGCTTCGTCGGTCAGACGGATATGCCTCACGCCGGCGACGAGCTCCATCATTTCGGTTGGAACGCGTGCAGTTCCTGCCTCTGTCCGTACGCGCCGCATCCGCACATGGAACGGCGATATCTGGTGGTGCCGGGCATCAACTCGTCGCGCATTCACATTCTCGATACGAAGCCGGATCCGCAGCAGCCGCAGATCGTGAAAGTGATCGAGCCAGAGACGGTGGCTCGGCGGACCGGCTATGCGGCGCCGCATACCGTGCACTGCGGACCCGACGGCATCTTCCTGAGCGCGCTCGGCGCGCCCGACGGCAACGGGCCTGGAGGCACGTTCATTCTCGATCCGGAAACGTTCGAGATACGCGGACGATGGGAACTCGATCGCGGACCGCAGGAGCTCGCATACGACCTCTGGTGGCATCTGGGGCAGGACACGATGATCACCAGCTCGTGGGGCACGCCGAACATGGTGAAGGACGGAGTGAACCCGGAGCTTCTGCTCGGCGGGAAGTATGGAAGCAAGCTGCACGTGTGGGACCTGCGCCGGCGGCGCCACGTGCAGGAGCTGCGATCTCGGCGCGGAGCAGCAGATGGTGCTGGAGCTGCGACCGGCGCACGATCCGACGCGCGCCTACGGCTTCGCCAGCGTCGTGCATGTCGCTGAAAGATCTCTCGTCGTCGGTCTGGCTGTGGTACCGCGATCAGACGCAAGAAGCACGCGAACGGATCGGACGGCCGTGGGCCGTGAAGAAGGTGATCGAAATCCCGGCCGAACCTGCCGATCCCGAAAAGCTTCCGCCTCTCCTCCAGGGGTTCAAGGCGGTTGCGCCGCTTGGTCACCGACATCAATCTCTCGGTGGACGATCGCTATTTCTACGTCTCGTGCTGGGGCTCTGGGCGAGTTGATTCAGTACGACGTGACCGATCCGTTCAACCCGAAGAAAGTCGAGCTCCCTGAGGCTCGGCGGCATCGTCAGCGTCGAGCGCGCACCCGAGCAAACCGGGCAAGCCGCAGAACGGCGGGCCGCAGATGGTCGAAGTGAGCCGCGACGGCCGGCGGCTCTACTTCACGAACAGCCTCTACACGCCGTGGGATCAGGCAGTTCTACCCGGACGGCGTGCAGGGATGGATCGCCAAGGTCGATGTGCCGCCAGGCGGCGGTCCCATGAGGCTGGACGAGCGGTTCTTCCTGGAGACAGGTCCCATGCGGCCGCACCAGGTTCGACTCGAGGGTGGCGACGCCTCGTCGGACTCGTTCTGTTACGCGTGAATCACGTCGCGAGGAGCATCATGGACTGGCATGCGATGGTTCTTCTCGGCGCCTACCACGGCATCAATCCCGGCATGGGCTGGCTGTTTGCCGTGGCGTTGGGGATGCAGCACGGCAGCGCACGAGGTGTGTGGCGCGCGCTGCCACCGATCGCGCTCGGACACGCGGCCTCCGTCGGCATCGTGCTGGTGACCGCCGCGCTCGCGGGACTCGTGCTCCCGCTCGACGTGTTGCAGGGTTCTCGTCGCGTTGTCGCTGACGACGCTCGGGCTCTACCGTCTGTGGCGTCACCGGCATCCCCGCTATGGCGGAATGCAGGTCGGCTTTCGCGATCTGACCGTCTGGTCGTTTCTGATGGCGTCGGCGCACGGCGCCGGATTCATGGTGCTTCCGTTTGTGATGCCGGCACCAGCGACGTCGTTGGCTGCCGGCCACGACCACGCGGCACATCTGGCTTCCGTGCATGCAACGGTTGCGGCGAGCGATGCGGCCGCGGTCGCGATTCATACGCTCGCCTATCTCGTTGTGATGACGCTGACCGCGTGGGTCGTCTACCGAAAGCTCGGCCTGCGCCTTCTTCGCACCGCGTGGCTCAACATGGACTGGGTGTGGGCCGGCGCGCTGTTCGCTACGGGTGTCGTCGTGCTGTTCAAGTAATCACGTCGCAGAAAGGAAAAGACAATGCGCGCATCACATGTTCGTTTCATTCGCCAGCAAGGCTTCGCGGGAGAGAATTTTCCCGACAGCTTCTACACCGCGCTCATGCTGCAACCCAGGATCGTCGGCTGCATGGCCGTAGTCGGCATCGTGCTTCAAAGCGCTTGGTTCTTCCTGATGTTGTCGGCCGTACTGCTGTGGAGCGCGCTGGTTCCGGCGCGGAATCCGTTCGATGCAATCTACAACCACGTCGTCGCATACCGGCGCGGCCTGCCGCCGCTAGGCGCCGCGCTCGCGCCTCGACGTTTCGCCGCTGGCGAAGCAGGAACGGTCGCGCTGGCGATTGGGGCGGCGCTCGCCGCGGGGGCGACGACCACGGCATGGATTATCGAAGGTGTGTTGATCGGCGGCGTGATTTCCGTGGCCTTCTTTGACTTCTGCCTGGGCGCGTACACCTACCAACTGTTGCGACGGTTGTGGCTGGGCGCGTCGGCGGCGGCTAGCGTTTCCAGATCTCGGGGAGCACGCGTTTGAAATTGCCACCCAGGATCAGCTCGATGTCGCGGTCGGTGTACTTGCGCCGGATCAAGCCCTCGGCGAGGTCGAACATCCGCCGCGGGTGATCGAGACCCTCGATGTCGATCTTGTCGCGAAAGCCGTAGCTGCCCTTGTACCCCGCGCGCAGGCGTTTGTTCTCTTCGGGCGGCATCGCATCGTAGCCGTAGAGGTCGATGTCGCTGCCGACGCCCACGTGCTCCACCGACGTCAGGCGGACGACGTGGTCGATGTGATCGAGGAAGTGCTCGATGGTTGTCGGCTCCTCGACGCGGACGAACATTCGAACGCCGGTGATCCCCATCACCCCGCCAGACGAAGCCATCTTCTTGATGGCTTCGTCCGTCTTGCATCGTGGATGTCCTGGCACCAGCGCCCGGCAGTTCGAGTGCGTGATGAGAACCGGACGCCGGCTTGCCTCGAAGGCGTCGAGCGTCGTGCGGTCGCCGCAGTGCGACACGTCCACGGCCATTCCCGTCTTGTTCATGCGCTCGACGATGGCCACGCCGAAGTCCGACAGGCCCTCGTCACGCCGCTCGGTGGATCCGTTGCCGATCAGGTTCCGTGAGTTGTAGGTGAGCTGGGCCACCCGCTGGCCCAGTCCGTAGAACAGGTCCACGTCGTCGGCGGTCCGGAAGTGTTCGGCGTTCTGGACCCCGAGCAGGATGCCGATGCGCCGCGCCGCCTTCACGCGATCGAGATCGGCGGCGCTGTCGATGCGCAGGAACGCCTGATCCTGATTGGCGAGAAACGAGTTCCACGCGGAAATGAATTGCAGGGTCTGCGAATGCGCATTGGGTCCGCCCGTGCCGACGGCGATGTGGAAGACGTTGATGCCCGAGTCTCGGAAGGGCTGCAGATCGGCCGCGGTGAACGCATCGGGGTCGGTCATCCAGCGCCCGAACTTGGGGAAGTCGAGCGTGAGCGGGCTGAGCATGTCGATCACTGTCGCCCGCTGCACGAGGTCCACGGCCCGCGTGGAGTACTGCTTCTGGCTCGCGGCAAAGAGTCGGTGCCGCCCGCGGCTCACGAACGGAGCACCGAAGGCGGCGACGCCGAGACTGGCGAGCGTGGTCAGGATCTCGCGGCGATTCAGCACGATGCTCCTCACCGCGACACCTTGACCAGCGTGAAGACGCCGGTCGGCTGAATCAACTTGAGTGTCGCCGGCTTTCCCGCCTCCAGAACGAATCGCGCCGTGACTCCACTCAGCCCCTTGAGTTTGAAGCTCGTGCCCTGGGCCGGCTCCAGCTCGATCGGCGCCTGTCCCGGCAGCGTGAGGCTGAGAGTCGATCCGGTCAGGGTGACGGCCATCTTGAACGCGGGATTGTCCGCCATGCCATAGTCGCCGGCGAGCTGCCGCAGGAACTCTGCGTCGGTCAGCCGCGCTGGCGGACGCTTCCTGAATGAAATCGGCTCGACCGCCGGCTCGAACGGCACGGTCAAGTCGATCGACGTCGCCGTTGCCGTCGGTGAAGAACTGAAAGAACAGCTTGATCTCGGACAGCGATTTCTCCTCGACATCTCCCCTGAAGGTCTCGTAGTGCCAGTGATTCAGCCGAATCGGAATGTCGTGGAACTGCGCCGTCAGCGCCGCCCCCTCCTGCTTGACCGCCACCACGCCATACGCCGGGTGTTCGTACTCTCCGACGTATTCGTCGAGCGTATGCGCCGGCTTCGTACCGGTCTTGCGCTCATCCCCGGCACTCTTCTTCGCCGCTTCGTTCGCCTTCTCGCCGACCTCGCGCCGCTTCAGCATGCGTCCGTTCCAGTCGATCGGCTCGAGCCGCAGCATCCGATCCGTCGCGTGACGCGCGACGATGGTTGGCAGCGGCGTGCCGTTCAGGTTGGTGAGCACGACGACGCCCATCCCCTCGGCGGGCATGAGCGCCACCATCGCCGAGAAGCCATCGATGTTGCCGCCGTGATGGACGCGCTTCTTGCCGCGATAGGACTCGACGAACCACCCGAGCCCGTAGGACAGCTGCTGTATTTCGGAATCCTCGCCGAGCCCTGGAAAGTTCTGGATGACCATCTGCGGCCGGTGCAGCTCCGCCAGCTGTCGCGCGCCCACGATGCGCTTGCCGTCGACCGTCCCCGTCAGGTTGAGTTGCACCCACCTTGCCATGTCGTTGACGCTGGCATTGATCGACCCCGCCGGCCCCATCGCATCGATCACGCGGAACGGCACGTCGATCGCCGCCTTTTCCTTGAGCGTGTATGGCGTCGCGAAGTCCTGCGATTTCTGCGATTCGGTGACGGCGAAGTTGCTGCTCTTCATGCCGATGGGATCGAGTATCCGCGTGCGCAGCACTTCTTCCCAGGACATGCCGGCGACCGTCGCCGTCAGATGGCCGGCGGTCAGGAACATGAGGTTCTGATACTGGAAGGTCTCGCGGAAATCCTTGTTCGGCTCGAGGTACGGCAGGCGGTCCACCAGCTCCTGCCTGGAGAGCTTCGCGTTGTACCAGACCAGATCGTGACGTGGCAATCCAGAGCGGTGTGTGACGAGATCCCGCGGCGTCATTCGCTTGCCCGCGACTTCGTCCTTCAGCCTGAACCGCGGCAAGTAGTTCGTGACGGGCTCGTCCCACGCCAGCTTGCCTTCCTCGACCAGCATTCCCATCGCCATGGTGGTGAAAGCCTTGGTCGATGAGCCAATTGCGAAGATCGTGTCGGCCGTGACGGGCAGGCTCTTCCCGACGTTGCGAAGTCCATAACCCTTCGCCAGGACGACGCGGCCGTCCTTGACGATGGCGATCGCGAGGCCGGGAACGCCCCAGCTCTTCATGGCATCGCGTACGAAGTCGTCGAAACCGTCGAGCGCGGACTTCGCGAGCGCGTCAGGATCGGCGCGGCGTTCGAGCTTGAACGGAAACGACTGTCCCGCCTGGGAGAAGGTGCCGGCGATGGACGCGGCATCGGGCGACAGCGCTCCCTTGAACGCCGGGGCGCCCGGTACTGCTGGCAGCGTGAACGATACCTGCGCTCCCGCGACCGTCACGTCTCCCAGCGGCATGTCCCGCGCGCCCTGCGCGGGAATGTCGATCGTCCCGCTCCAGGCCGCTCCGCTCGCCTGGCGCAGCGTCACGCCGATCTTCAGCTCGCTGCCTGGTACGCTCACCGAACCTTCCCAGGTTCCGGCGGGCGACGCCGGCTGCGCTGCTGAAACGCCGACGCTCGCGGCGGCCAGACAGGCAATCAGAATGACGAGGCTGATCGCAACAGAGCGCGCGACCGTCAACGGATTTGCCGCACGTCTCATGTCGTGGTGCATGGGGCCTCCTTGGGGCGTCACCGCGCATTTAACTGCGAACCCGTTGGGGCGTCAATGAATGTCCCGGCCCTCTCCGCCACTTCGCGGCGTAAGATGAGGCGAGATGGGACCGCCTCATGGGGAGCAGATCGAAAACGGCTCCGTTCCTGAAGGGAGCTTGATCGGCCGCCGTGTTGGTCCGTATGAAGTACTTTCGCAGATCGGCTCCGGCGGGATGGGCGAGGTGTACCTGGCGCGCGATACGAAGCTCGATCGCCACGTCGCCGTGAAGCTCCTGGCTGCAAACGTCGCGGCCGATCCCATTCGGTTCCGCCGCTTCCACGACGAAGCGCGCGCCGCTTCCGCGCTCAACCATCCCAATATCCTCATCGTTCATGATTTCGGCGCGGTCGACGGCCGGCCCTACATGGTGACTGAGTTGGTCGAAGGTGAAACCGTTCGCGCGCGGCTCGAGCGTGGCCCGATGGCGATTCAGCCGGCGGTCGACATCGCGCTGCAGGTTGCAAGCGCATTGGCCGCGGCGCACGGGCGCGGAATCGTGCACCGCGACATCAAGCCTGAGAATGTGATGCTGCGGCCGGACGGGTACGTGAAAGTGCTCGATTTCGGCTTGGCCAAGCTCGCCGCGGCAGCGGATGCGCAAACGACCGATACTCTGCTGCGAACGCTCCCTGGCATCGTGCTCGGGACGCCGCAATACATGTCCCCGGAGCAGGCGCGCGGTCTCGATCTCGACGGACGCACCGACCTGTGGAGCCTCGGTGTGATGATGTACGAAATGATCGCCGGATTCGCCCCGTTCGGCCGAGCGACTGCCGGCGACAGCATCGCGGCAATTCTCCGCGAGGATCCCTCTCCGCCGCGGCCGGCCGCCACCCCGATCCCTCGTTCGCTCGAGCGCATCGTCATGAAGACGCTCCGGAAGTCACGCGAGGAGCGATGGCAGTCGGCAAACGAACTCTACGCGGAACTTGGGAATTTCAAGCTGGAGCTGGACCTCGAAGCGCACCAGGAGCGCACGCGGACAGGCGGATCTGCGCGCCAGACGCGGGAGCGTGTGAAGCCGCGGAGGCATACCGTCAAAGCGCTGGCCGTCCTGCCCCTGCAGAATTTGTCCGGCAACCCGAACGACGAATACTTCTCCGACGGCATGACCGAGGCGCTGATCGCCAGCCTCGCGCAACTTTCGGCACTCCGGGTGATCTCTCGCACGTCCGCGATGCGGTACAAAGGTGGCGGCACGCCGCTCGCTGAAATCGCGCGCGAGCTCAGCGTTGATGTAATCGTGGAAGGATCCGTGCTGGCATTGGAGGGGCGCGTCCGCATCACCGCGCAGCTCATCGAGGCGGCGAGCGACACGCTGCTATGGGCGAAGAGTTACGAGCGCGAGCTGCGGGACGTCCTGGCGCTTCAGAACGAGGTGGCGCGTTCGATCGTCGACGAGATCAGCCTGAAAGTGACGCCGCGGGAACGGGCGCGCCTGCGGCGCGCGCGCCAGGTGAATCCCGACGCGTATCAGCTCTATCTCCGCGGCCGGTTCCACTGGCACAAGCGCAATGAAGAGAATGTCCGGCGGGCCATCGCCTATTTCACGCAGGCGTTGACCATGGATCCTGACTACGCCGCAGCCCTTGTGGGAGTTGCCGACAGCTACGTCCTGCTCGGTTTCAGTCTCGGGCTCCTTCCTGGAGCGGAATGGGCTGCAACCGCCAGAGCGTCCGCCGAACGCGCGCTGCGGCTCGACGCGCAGCTTGCCGGGGCGCATAACCCGCTCGCCATCGCGAAGCTGCAGCAGTGGGACTGGTCCGGCGCCGACGTCGAGCTCACAGCCGCGAGCGAACTGGATCCCAACGATCCCGTGGCGCGAAACTGGCGTGCGAACTGCCTGGCCGCGCTCGGGCGTTTTGACGAAGCGGTGGACGCTGCACGCCGCGCGATCGAGCTCGACCCGCTGGCCCTCGCGTGGAACATGGGCCTCGGGCACATGTATTACCTGGCGCGAAGGTATGACGAGGCGATCGAGCAGGAGAGGAAAACGCTGGCCATGGATCCGGCGTTCTACATGACACACTGGATTCTCGGGCTCGCCTACGAGCAGAAGGGCCGGCTCGCGGAGTCGGTCGCCGCGCTCGAGCAGGCGGTGACTCTATCCGGCAGCACGCTGATGCAGGGGCTCCTTGGCCGCGCCTATGGAATCGCCGGGCGTCTGTCCGACGCGTCAGACGTCCTCGACGGCCTCTCGCGTCACGCGGGAAACAACTTCGTATCGCGTGACGTGCTTGCGCTCGTTCACGCAGGTCTGGGCGCGCACGATCGCGCGATCGATCTGCTCTACGAGGCATGCGACGAACCTTCATTCAATCTGATTTTTCTGAAAGTGTCGCCAGTCTTCGACACGCTGCGATCACATGCTCGCTTCAGCGCGCTGCTGCGGCGAGCCAACCTGGAGCCGTCCACGTGATCGCGCGAGGCGCAGAGGGCGCCTCCATCGCGTATCGTGTTCGTGGCGAGGGTCCACTCTCGCTCCTGTTCATCCACGGCTGGGCGGGAAGCGGCGGCTACTGGGAAGAGCTGCTGGCGGAGCTCGACCTGGGCGGAATGCGCGCTGTGACCTACGACCTTCGCGGACACGGCGAGTCCGAGAAACGCGAAACGGCGTTTACCTACGAAGCCCTCGCGACAGACGCACTCGCCGTCGCGGACGCCGCCGGCGCGCAGCGGTTTGTGATCGTCGGGTTCAGCATGGGCGCGAAATTCGCGCAGCACGTGACGTGCGCGCATCCCGATCGTGTGCTTGGACTGATCCTGGTCGGCGGATGCCCCGCCTGCGAGATCCCATTCCCCGAAGCGATACGTCGGGACTGGAGCCGCCGCGCCGGCGACGCTGACCGGCTGAAGGAAGTGACGGCCGGCTACATCACGAGGCCGGTTTCAGAGGACGTCATGGATCGGTGGGCCGCCTCCGCCGCGACAGTCTCGGAAGCCGTGCTCGATGAAAGCCTCAGAATCTGCACCGATGTGTCGTTCGCCGCGCGGCTCGCCTCTATCCGCGTGCCCACGCTCGTCGTCGGTGGCGTGCACGATACGATCTTCTCGCCCGACGTCCTCCGGGGCGTTCAGGCCTCAATCCCTGGCGCTCGCCTGGCCCTCGTGGACAGCAACCATGAGATTCCGATTGAAGCGCCTCGCGAGCTGGCCGGCCTTGTTTCAGCGTTCGTGGCCGGCTTGGGCGCTGGCGGAGGCGGTGATCAATGTAGGGAGCCATCGCGCCGGAGGCGCGTGTGATCGAGCGCGAGCGAAGGAGGATGGCGGTGAGGGAGGGATTCGTCCGCCTTCGCGCAAGCGCTTCGGCGTGATCTCATCAATGTCAGGGAGCCATCGCGCCGGAGCGCGCGTCTGATCGAGCGCGAGCGAATGTCCTTCCTGAGACAAGGGTGACATTTCATTCCGGAGACATGGGTGACACTCTGCCCCTACAAAAGGAGAGTGTCATGCCGTGGAAGGAGTGTCATGTCGTGGACGACCGGCTCCGATTCGTGGCCCGGCTGCTGGACGGCGAGAAGATGGCGCCGCTCTGCAAGGAATTCGGGATTTCCCGGAAAACCGGCTACAAGATTTACGACCGCTACCAGAATTGTGGGGTCCAGGGGCTGACCGACCGCAGCCGGCGCCCGTACCGGCACGCGAATCAGCTGCCGCTCACGATCGAGAAGTGGATTCTCCGGCTGAAGCGCGAGTATCCCCACTGGGGGGCGCCGAAGATCCGCGAACGGCTCCGGCAACGCTGCCCCGACGTGCAGTGTCCCGCGATCAGTACGGTCCATGCGGTCCTCGACCGCCACGGCCTGGTGACTCGCCGGGGTCGGGCGCGCCGGCGCGCGGAGGGCACGCGGTTGTCGCAGCCCGCCCACCCCAACGACCTCTGGTGCGCGGATTACAAGGGCGAATTCATGCTCGCGGACCGCCGGTACTGTTATCCGCTGACGGTCACCGATTTTGCGAGCCGGTATCTGCTCGCCTGCGAAGCCCTCTCCACGACGAAGGCGCAGTACGCGTTCAAGGTGTTTGAACGCGTGTTTCAGCAATTCGGAGTGCCGCAGCGCATCCGGACGGATAATGGCGTGCCCTTCGCCTCCGCTTCGGCGCTCTACGGCCTGTCGCAAACTCTCCGTGTGGTGGTTACGGCTCGGCATTCAGCTCGAGCGCATCAAGCCCGGCCACCCTGAGCAGAACGGCCGTCACGAGCGCATGCATCTCACGCTCAAGCGTGAGGCGACGAAGCCCACGGCCGCCAACGTCCTGCAGCAGCAGGAGCGATTCGAGGCCTTCCTCGCGCGCTACAACCGAGAGCGGCCGCACGAAGCGCTCGACATGAAAGTGCCGGCCGACGTGTATGCGCCGTCGCCGCGGGCGTACGTCGGGCTTACCGCCGCTCAGTACCCGTTTCACGACTGGAGTGCCACCGTCACGCATTGTGGCCGCGTCTGTTACCGTGGGCAGAAAGTGAATCTCAGCCAAGCCTTCGCCGGCCAGTTGGTGGGGGTGCGGCAGGTGAGCGAGCGCATCTGGCTCGTCACCTTCATGCACTATGACTTGGGATATTTTGACGATGAAACCTGTCGGCTCGAGCCCATTACGAACCCGTTTAAGCCGACAGTGTTACCCATGTCTCCGGAATAAGGTGTGACCCATGTCTCCGGAATGAACCGAAGGCGGATGGCGGTGAGGGAGGGATTCGAACCCTCGGTAGGACTTTAAAGGCCCTACAACGGTTTAGCAAACCGCCGCCTTCGGCCACTCGGCCACCTCACCGCAGACGCTAAGTGTACGTGAAATCAGCACTTGGCGGATCCACATTTTACATTAGCCGAGGCGACGGTTTTTCGAACCGCCGCATTCATCAGATCGCTGGAAGGACGGGGCCGTGTTGCCAGACAAGGCTACGGCGCAAAGAGCCGACAGCAGGGACGCGCAGAGCTACCGCTTGCGGGGCCGGGCGAATTGTAGCGTTACGGCCATCCCTTGATCATCACGATGTCGGAAGTCGTCATGCTGCGCGTCACGACGAGACGGGTGCCATCGCCCGAGAACGAGAAGTCCTCCACGTCTGTACTTTCCGGTGAAGTGAGTTAACTGGCGTCGGACGCCGCCACCGAGCGGCTGGATCCAGATGTTCTTCTGATCGTCGCGCGGCACGCAGGCGATCGCGCGGCCGTCGGGCGTGAAGGGGCCGAGCGTCTCGACGCCGGCGGGCCGCACGTTCGTGCAGTCCGGCAGATCGCAGAGCATGACCGTGCGCTTCGCGTCGACGAACGCGGCCGTCCTGCCGTCGGGCGCGATGTGCACACGGTTGCCGCCGATGCCGCGGGGCCCGAATTCGCGCGGTGTGCCGCCGACCAGCGGCATCGTCCACATCGTGTAGCTGTCATTGGTCCGCGTCGTGAAATACAGCGTGGCGCCGTCGCGTGTCAGCGCCGGGGCCAGGATGCCGGGGCGATCCAGTATGGTCTCGACGTTCGAGCCGTCGATCGACGCCCGCATGATCGTCGGCGGCGCCCCGCCCCAGAACACCATCGACCGGCCGTCGGCGGTCACGCGCAGCGCCATGCCCCGATCCGCGATGACGGCCGGGTCCGCGGAGCCGGGACGGGACATACGGTAGAGCGAGTCGGCCCCGTTCGCGGCACGGGCCGTGTAGAAGACCGTACCGCTCCGATCCGCGACCGCGATGTGTGGAAACGCGGTGCTGTCCTCGACGACTTGCGTCATCGCGTCGCCCTCGGCGGAGCCCATCCAGATCCCGCTGAGGCTGTCGCTGCGTTGCGAGACGGCTCGCGTGCGATCGGCGGTGAGCGTCGTGCCGCGGAACGACGCCAGGTCGCGCAGGACCAGGCTTTCGGCCCCCGACCCCGTCTCGCGCAGCAGCAGATGGGGTCCCCGCGCGGGCGTCCCGACGTTGAGCAGGAAGCGGGTGTCGTCGACGAGCGCCAGGTCGAAGACGTTCCCCTCGAGCGGCGTCACGCCACGCTCGGTACCCGTTCCCGCGTCGAGAGCGACGACCTCGTACACCGCGTTCCGTCGTTCCGCCGAACGGTTCAGCCCGAGCACGTAGATGGTGCGGCCGTCGCTGCTCCAGGCGGGATGCGCGATCGGCGAGATGCGGAGATCGAAGCTGGAGAAGTCGAGCCCGACGCTGCGCGTCGACAGAACGTGCGGATTGGCGCCGTCCGCATCCGCGATCGTGACCGCCTTGGCGGCGCCGCCGGGCGCGCGTTGGATGAACGCGAACCGCTTGCCGTCGGGCGCCCAGCCGATGCCCGACAGGACGTCGGGCGAGAGCTTGCGGGGCCGCCCGCCGAGAAAGGGCACGCGCCAGAGATCGAAGGAGGCGGCCCCAGGCTCGCGCGACGTGTAGTCGACGAACGCACCATCGGGCGACACCGTCACGGCGCGGATGTCGCGCGCCGCCGCAGACGGCACGAGCTCGATGACACTGTCGCTCGCGATCTGGCGGACCCACACGCCCATCCCGCCGTCGCGCGCGCGTGCGAACGCGATGAACCGGCCGTCGGGCGACACGCCGGCGCAGCACGCGTCGCCCGTCACGGTGAGTGCCTCGACGTCGACGACACCGGATGCCGCCGGACCGGTGCGGTGCGGCGTGAGCCACCGCGCCGACGCTCCGATCGCGATGACGACGAGCAGCGCCGCGGCGGCAATCGCGATCAGGTGCCGCCGCACCACGTGCAGCACGATCTGGGAGTCGGACACAGGGGAAGCGGCCGCGGTCGGCGGCGCGCTGGAAGCCCCTGCCGATCTCGCATCCACGTCAACCGCCAACGTGCGATTCAGGCGCTTCAGATCAGTTCTCAGTTCGGCGGCCGTCTGGTATCGCAGCTCGCGGTCTTTCTCGATCGCCTTTTCGATGATCTCCTCGAACTTCGGCGGCAGGCCAATGTTCAACGTGCGCGGCGGTACGGGCTCGTCGTGAAGGATGGCCGCCGAAATCAGCGCGGTCGTGTTGCCCTGGAAAGCGCGTCTTCCTGTGCCCGTCTCATAAAGGACCACGCCGAGCGAGAACAAATCCGAGCGCGCGTCGACCGTCTCGCCGCGCAGCTGCTCGGGAGACATGTAGGCAACGGTGCCGACCGCGGAGCCCGGCGACGTCAGCGGCGCATCGGCCAGGCGCGTTTCGTCCTCGGGCGCGTCGATGGCCTTCGCCAGACCGAAGTCCAGGATCTTGGTCTGCCCGTGCTTCGTCAGGAAGATGTTCGCCGGCTTGAGGTCGCGGTGGACGAGACCGCGGCTGTGCGCCGCGTTGAGGCCCTCCGCCAGCGCGATCGACAGGTTCACCAGCATCGCGGATTCGAGCGGCCCGCGCGCCAGCCACTGATGCAGGGTCTCCCCTTCCAGCAGCTCCATCACGAGGAACGTGCGGCCCGCGTCGTGCCCGACGTCGTACAGCGCGCAGATGTTGGGATGATTCAATGCGGCAATCGCGCGCGCCTCGCGGTCGAATCGCGCCTCCGCCGCGGCGTCCGCTGACGCGCGCGCCGGCAGCACTTTCAGTGCGACGTCCCGCCCGAGGCGTGTATCGGAGGCGCGATAGACTTCGCCCATCCCGCCCTCGCCGAGCTTTGCGAGGATCTCATACGGACCGAGACGGCTACCGGATTTGAGCAACTGGTTGGTGGATTCTACTCGTTTGAGACGATCGGAAACACTAGCCATTTCCCGATTAGCATCACGTCCGTTCTCAGCCGCTCCGCCGTCACACAGCCGGCGCGACGCGAATCAGCCGAGCAGTCGCGTGCGGTGGTCTAGATCTCCTTGAGTCGTCCCGCCGCGTACTTGTGCAGCACGCTGGCGATCAAGGTCTGGTAGGGAAGTCCCTCCGCCAGTGCCCGCTTCTGGATCGCCTCCAGGTCCTTGCTCGACAGCCGGATATTCAGCCGACGATCCTTGCGGAACGTCGCTTTGGCGTAACGGGAGTAGCGAGTCCGCTCGCGCTTGCCGCCCGGAGCGGGCTTCCACTCACCGCGCTCGACGGACTCGAGCAGTTCCTTCTCCTCCGCGTCAATCTTCATCGTCGGACTCCTCATCGAGGTACTGCTTCGTGGCCTTTCTGCTCGGGATGATCGTCTTCAGAAACACCGTGTGCTCGTCCTCGACGAACGGCACCAGGTACACGTAGCCCTCGCGCCGGACGACGAAGATGCGCTGGCCAGCGTACCGGTCGGGATTCGAGTGTTCCAGGATGTCGAGCAGGTCGCCGCGCTCGATGTGGAAGACGATGTCCTCGAACCCGATGCCGCGCTCCGTCCTGAGCTTCGCGTTCTTCGCGTCGTCCCAGTCGAAGTACTTCACCGCCTAACAGAATAGCACGATGTGTGCCTATAAGGCACACGTTGGCGTCGGTTTGAGTGTGCCCGCGGGTGTGCCCAAACGAGGTCCGAGACCCATCAGTCGGCAGCCAACGCCAACCAAGGTCCCAATGAAAAACGGGCCTGAAATCATCGATTTCAGGCCCGTTCTGTGATTCCTGACAGCCTTAGCAAACCGCCGCCTTCGGCCACTCGGCCACCTCACCGCGACGAGAAAGCTAAGTATAAACGAGATCGAGGTTTACGGGACATCCGCTTGAGACGCGCCCTCTCCTCCTAGGCCTGTGCACAACCGCACAGACAGCGAGCCTGTGGAAGTGCAAGGATCGCAATACGCCGAGAAAGGACCCGGGTTACGGCGAGATCCCTATGCTGTTCATCGCCGGCCTCGTCATCGTGTTGGTCTTGGTCGTCATCATCCCCAGAATGCGGGCGCCAGCTAGCGTGAACGCCGCCCCTCTCGGCTGGATGAGCGATCAATGGCTTGCCGAACATCGCGCCTCGCATTCATCGTGAGCGGGCGGTCGTGATCTCTCCACGATTTGCTCAAGGAGGAGGTTTGGAGATGGCGATCATGTTCCATCGTCGGCTGGCGATACCACTGTGGGTGATTGCGTTCTTCACGGTTGCTCTCGCAGCACCGCCGCGAGCGACGCTTCTGCTGATACCGACCACCACACTATTCGCCATAGCGCTCGCTGGGATGGCTGTGCTCGTCTTCGCGATGCCGGGCGCGTTTCCCTGGCTGCGTACGTCTCGCTCACTCGCTCGCGTCAAACCCTCCATACACAGGAATGAGGCGAGCGCCGGATCCGCACTGGGCGGAGGGATTGGCGTCCGGACGGCAGACGAGCCGAATCGGCAGACGGCGGCGGACGCGCTGGATCTTGTTCGCATGGACGATGACGGCGGCTGGCAGATGGCACGACCGCCGGTATAACCCGCATGCTTTGCTGGCCTCCAACAAGGCCGCATTTCGTCCCTGAGCAAATGGGTTCGTGGCGGCGCTGCTCCAGTCCCGCTGTTTCCCATCCTGAGGTCTAACTTCCGCCAACCGAACGACTGGATGGCACACCGTGACGTTCACGACAAATCGGTCCCTCGCAGCCACCCTTACGAGGGCACCCTTTGCGACGGCGGTCGCTCAGCCCCGGCCGCTCATCGTTCCCGGCTTACTGTGGCGCGCCGCTCTGGCCATCGGCGACCTGCTTGGGGCGGTGGGCATCGTGCTCTGCATTCCCTTGGTGATTGTGGTTATCGGAATGCCGATCGCGCTGTGCGTGCGATTCCTGCTGTGGATCACTGGGATGCTCTGAGGTACGGAATATTGCCGCGAACGTCCACGACGATACGCCGATTGCGACGATCCGGGATTCGTGTCAGGCTGACACCAGGACACGGCTCTGTGTTGTCGGAACCCGCAAAACGGCGAGGCGCCCTGGGAAGGGTGAACGGCGATGAGTAGGTCGAAGCACGCAACACCCACCACACCCCCGGCCGTGATCGATTGGGCCGGGATCCAAATGCAGCGCGTCGAATACGCCGCGGGCGCAACGATTTTCACTCAGGGGGACTCCGCGGGCAGCGTGATGTACGTCGCACACGGCACGGTACAGCTGTCAGTGTTGTCCCATGCCGGAAAAGAGGCGGTCATTGCGGTACTGAACAACGACTACTTTTTCGGCGAGGGCTGTCTCGCCGGACAGCCGTACCGGATGGCGACGGCGTCGGCGATGGTTGCTTGCACGATCGTCGTCGTGGAGAAGCCGGAGATGGCGCGGCATCTCCACGCGCAGCCGGCGTTCGCCGATCGATTCCTGACGCACATGCTGACGCGGAACATCCGCATCGAAGAAGATCTGATCGACCAGCTCTTCAACTCCAGTGAGAAACGGCTCGCGCGGACACTCCTGCTCCTGGCGCGTTTTGGCGAACCCGAGGTGTCTCACCGCACCTTGCCGAGAGTGTCACAGGAAACGTTGGCCGAGATGGTGGGGACGACGCGCTCGCGCGTGAACTTTTTCATGAACAAGTTTCGGAAACTGGGCTTTATCGAGTACAACGGCGGCTTGAAGATTAACAACTCTCTCCTCAGCGTGGTGCTGCGGGACTGATTCGATGTCGCCTTGCCGCCGGCTGTTCACGACCGCTCCGCTGCCTGATTTTCAACGACCTGCCTCTCCTCGTATGGCCGGTCGTTTGAGCGGCCATACGTGATGGCCACCGGAGGGCTGTTGCTGTACGAATTCATCACGCTGCACCGCGACGACATCGTCGCTCGCACGAGAGAACGCGTTCGAGGCCGGCCGTGGCCGTCGATCTCGAGCCGTGAAATCGAGCATGGGGTGCCCCTCTTTCTGACGCAGCTGTCCGAGACGCTGCGGTTGGAAGCGACGGCGACGCCCTTCTCGAGCGATGCGATCGGTTCCACCGCCACCCGGCACGGCGCGGAGTTGTTGGCCGCGGGCTTCAGCGTGGCGCAGGTGGTCCACGACTACGGTGACATCTGCCAGGCGATCACCGAGGTGGCGCTCGAGCAGCATGCGCCGATCACCGTCGAGGAGTTTCATACGTTGAATCGTTGCCTCGACACGGCGATCGCTGAGGCCGTCACAGAGCACACCCGGCTCGTCACGCAAAAGCGAGCGGATGAGGAAGTCGAGCGTCTCGGGCAAACGGCGCACGAGCTTCGGGACCTCCTCAATGGTGCCTTCCTTGCCTTCCACGCCCTAAAGCGCGGATCAGTCCCCATGAACGGGAGCACCGGGGCGGTATTGGGTCGCAGCTTGACCAGCATGCTTGCTCACGTCGACCGTGAGCTCTCCGAGGTTCGACTGGCGGCCGCTCGGCAGCGGCGCGAACTGACGAGCGTGATTGCGTTCATTGACGAGATCGCCGCCACTGCTATGCTCCACGCGGAGTATCGCGGCATCCGCTTCACAGTGGCGCCGGTCGATCCGGCGTTGGTGTTCGAGGCCGACCCACAGCTGCTCTCGTCGGCGGTGACGAACCTGTTACACAATGCGTTCAAGAACACCCCAGCCAGCGGTGCCGTGATTCTCCGCGCGTATGCGGAAGGCCAGCGCCTTCTCATCGAGATTGAAGACGAATGCGGCGGCATTCCCGAAAGCAACGCGGATATGTTCCGAGCCTTCGGCAACCGGCGAGGGACGGATCGCTCTGGGCTCGGTCTCGGTCTTTCGATCGCCCGTCGGGCCGTGCGAGCGCACGGCGGAGACATCCAGATCCGCAATATGCCAGGCCGTGGCTGCATCTTCGCGATTGACGTGCCGTTGGCTGCCCGAGACGCCAGCGTTCCGGAGTCCGCCTAGCGACACCGTCCGTCTATCCTCGCGCACTTCCAATTGGTTCAATGAGCGCCTTCTCGCAGAACATCCGACCCGAACCACCTCGACAGCGACCAACACGGGAAACAGACGCTGATGGCTAGGTTGGTCCCGGCGGAGGGAACCATCCTCGAGCGCATCGTCGCAACAACGCCGCTGGCGACGTATCGCGGGTTGAGTCGCGACGCCTTCGTAAAGTACGACACGGCTCAGGCGAGGACGGCGTGGGCGCTCCATCATCGGCGCCGATTCGCGTTGGTGGAAGGCGACGACGTGCTCGCCAGCGCGGAGCGGTACGACCTGACGGGGAGGCTTGATCGGCAGCTCCTGACCATCTGTGGGATCGCTGCGGTGCTCGACAACGGAGCGGATGACGATGGTAGGAGTTACGCAGGCGTCCTCGTGGAGCAGCTACTCGAGGATGCCGCGCGCGATGGTGCCGATCTGGCGCTCCTCTTCCGAACCGCGGACCCGACGTCTCCGGTGCCAGACGGTTTCGAGGTCGTTCCGACGACGGATGTCGAGCTCACTGTAACGGAATCGTCTCGGTATGGCGCGCCGATGACGCTCGTGCGAGGTGGCGAAGACCGGGACCTTGGAGCAATCGTTGCCATGGGCCACACCCGTGCGGATCCGTTTCGGTTCCACATTGATCGAGACGTCGATCTCATCAAACACGCGCTCACCAGAAAACGACTGCTCGCCGGGCTAGGGTTCGCTGGAGTCCGCCAGCTCGAGTTCGTCATTGCTGAAGAAGGGATCACCGCCGCCGCGTACATCGCGATCAGTATCGTTGGTGGCACGTGGACAATCGAAGAGTGTGGAGACCGCGATGCCTCGGGCGCACGCGTGGGTGCCATCCTTCAGGCGTTGATCGCCCGTGAACCGGCAGAATCGCGACCGGTGATCCGAGGATGGCTGCCGCCTGGCTTCCTCCCTCCTCAGGTGACCATCGCGTCCGCGTCGGCGGCTCCACCGCTCCTGCTTGCGCGGGCCCTTTCATCGCGCGTCCAGGCCCTGCATCTGACGGCACCTGAAGTGATGTACTGGCGAAGCGACCTGTTCTAGTCACGGACTCAGCTGTGCCCCAGCGCCAACGGCACCGCCCCTTGCTCTATGAAGTCTGGGCTCACCAGGTTATCAACGGGCCAATTGTCGCGGGCGACGCGGGCCATGTGCGCCGCGTCGTCCGTCGGATCTTTGCAATGGAACTGCTGCGTCGTGACGAGCCTCGTCACGGCGCACGCGCTGCTCAACCTCAACCGGGCTGCGAATGACGCTCTTGCCGCCGCCATCTCGCTCGCCGGCGGCGTCGTCGCGATCACAGGCTGTGCCCTTGCGGTCGCGTCGGGGTTAGTGGGACGGCGTTACGAGCCGGTCGAGCGCTGAGGAAAGCAGCCCCGACACCCCATTCGCATCTGGCCAGGCGCCGACGGCGGCAGGATCGCCGGACTTCGCGCCTCGTGGGGTTCTATTTCGTCGGCGCGACGTTTTTCCATTTCGCCGCCTCGTCCGGCTTGCCCCACGCCGTATAGAGTTCGCCAAGCGAACGAATTACAAACTCAATTTGGACTCGGTTCGTGGGTCCCGCCGCTTGCTTCTGCGACGCCAATCCGCGATAGCCTTCCAGAAGGACCGGCTCCGCTTCAACGAATTTCTTTTGTCCGGCCAGGCTAGCGCCCAGCACGATCTCAGACCAGAACCTTTCCCAGGCCCCGGGCCGATTCTTCCGATCCCAGTCCTGTGCTTCCCGGGCGAGGGGTTCGGCTGCGGTGAAGTTCCCTGAGGCCAGATGGGCAAGAGCGAGGTCGGCCGCGGCGCCCATCGTAACGGAGTTGTCGGATCCCGACATTCGTCGCCTGGCGGGAAGTAACTGCGCCGCGAATGGGTACGCCTCGCGATATTTTCCCTGGCGGAAGTACAGATCCACGATGAACGTGAGGCTGTTGACGGTCTGACGCGCGTCCGGCCCCAGGACGCGGCGCTTCGTCTCCAATAGCTCGAGGTGGCGGGCTTCGGCCTCGGCGTAACGGCCTTGGTCCATGTAGGCATTGGCGAGCCCGGTCATGGCGGCTAGCGTCTCTGGACTTTCGGCGCCAGCCGTACGGCTCTGCTTCTCGATGACTTCCACCAGAATTGGCTCGGCTTCGCCAGGCTTGCCAGCAGCGGTATAGGCTTGCGCGAGCACGTTCAGCACCCCCAAGGTTCTCGGGTGATCCGGCCCAAGTGCGCGCCGCGAGCGTTCGGCGAGATCCTTCAAGAGTGTTTCCGCTTCGGGGTACTTGTTTTGCCCGAGATAACATCGCGCCAGCAAGATCGCGGTTTGAATCGAGTTCATATGGTCTGGCCCAACGACCCGCGTCCGAATCTCCAGAACCCTACGAAAGAGCTCTTCGCCCTCCTGGAAACGGCCCGCGTCCAGTTCGATTCTGCCGAGGTAATTGGTTGCGATCAGAGTGGTCTCGTGCTCGGGGCCCAGGCCGCGCCCCGCCTCGTCCAGGGATTCGCGCAACAACGCGCGGGCCTCGTCGAAATTGCCCCGGCCGTAGAGGACGAACCCGAGATCGTTCGTGACCCCGAGAGTCGCTTGCGCGCTCGCGCCAAGAGTCTGGCGATAAAGTTCGCGCGCCTTCCTTAAGTGGGGCTCAGCCTCCTTTTGAAGTCCGAGGTACGTGTAAGCACGCCCGATGGTGCCGCGGATGGCAGCGTCGACCTCCGGTTGACGGTCGAACTTACCCTCGATCGAGGCGGCGGCGCGATCCAGCGCGGTTCGAACTTTCAAGTCGGGTTCGGGAGTTTGACGAAGCGTGTTCGCCTGTGAGAGCAGATCGTTCACCAGAAAGTCGACAGTCGCTCGCGCGGTCGCCGCTTCGCGGTTCGCCCGGATCGACTGTCGAATGCTCACGACTGTCGCTGCCACCAGGAGCACGATGACCGCCGCCGCCGCGGCCAGCGCCAGGCGATGCCGCCGTGCGAACTTGCCGACTCGATAGGCTACGGACGGAGAAACCGCCAGCACGGCTTCTCCGTTCAAATAGCGGCGAATATCGGCAGCGAAGTCTGCGGCCGAGTTATAGCGGCGGGCGCGTTCCTTTTCCAGGGCCTTGAGCGCGATCGCATCCAGATCGCCGCGAAGCAGCCTCTCGAGCACGCGCGGTTCGGTACGGTGCTTGTGCGCCGTTTCCGTCGTGGTGTCACGAGTTTGCCGGAGCAGACGCGTGCTTGGTCTGGGCGGCTCTTCCTCCCTCAGCCGGCGGAGGAATTCGTCGAGCGCCGTTCCCTTGAAATCCAGTGGTGGAGATCCGGCCAGCAGTTCGTAGAGAACGATTCCCAGAGAGTAGACGTCGCTGCGTGTATCGATGTCTTCTCCGGAGGAGTTGGCCTGCTCCGGACTCATGTAATCCGGAGTGCCGATCAGGGTGCCGACACGGGTGAGCATGCCGCCGTCGCCGAGGCTTCGGGTGAGCGCCTTTGCCACTCCAAAATCGATGATCTTTGGCACTGGGCGACCGTCGACTTCGTGAACCAGAAGGTTCGAGGGCTTCAGGTCGCGGTGAATGATGGCTTTGTGATGGGCGTGCTGCACTCCTTCGCAAACCTGGATGAACAGCTCCAATCGCTGGCGCGTCGTCAGCCGATGTGTGTCGCAGTAGTTGGTGACGGGCACGCCCGCGACATATTCCATGACGAAGTAGGGTGCGCCCTGCGGGGTGGTTCCAGCATCGAGGACTTTGGAGATCGCGGGGTGATCCATCAGAGCCAAAGCCTGACGCTCGGACTCGAAGCGGGCGATCACTTCACGGCTGTTCATGCCGGCTTTGACCACCTTGAGCGCTACGCGGCGGCGAACCGGCTCCCTCTGCTCGGCGAGCCAAACCTCGCCCATGCCGCCCTCACCGATTTGTTGAATCAGGTGGTACTGATCGATTACCAGCCCGCCGGTTTCCGGAGGACCGTTCTCACCAGTCCATGTCGTCTCGCCATCGAGGCCGCCGATCATGGGCTCGTCGTGCTGTGGGTCAGATGACACTCTTCTCCCAACTGCATATCTTCAAGGTTGCGGGAGCGGACCTCCGTCTGGAATGCAGACCGATCAACATGAGCAATAGGGCGGCGGGAACCAAACCGAGCGACGACGTAAGGGCAAGTATAAGCGGAATCGCGAGGCCGCCGTCGAGGTACAACCCATTCTCATCTGGCCAGGCCTGCCGTCCAATTGACGACGACCGTGATCGGCGTAGAGCGCGCGCGAGCCGTGGCATTGGCGATCAAGAACCGCTTGCCGTCGCCCGATGGCGCGTAATGCCGGCCGATGGCTTGACTCTCGAGCCATTGCACGGCGGTGGGGAAGAGCGGGCGTGCTGGACTGGGATTGAACGTCGCCCCGGTGCCGTTGAACTCTACCGTCATCAACGTGCGATTGGGCGCGAGGAAGAACAGCTCCTTGCCATCTCTCCGCCAGTACCGGCTCGAAGCCGCCGCCGACCGAGATCTGCCACTGCCGCTGGCCATCCGACGCTGGAAACTGACGGACGTACACCTCGTAGCTCTTTAACTCGTTTGAGATATAGGCGAGGAGCTGCCTGTCCGGGGAAAGCGTCGCGTGACCCTCGTTGGCCGCGGAATCGAGCACGGGGCTGTCCTTCTGACTGCCATCGAGCGCAAGAGCGAAAACGTCTCCATTGGTCGCCGGACGGATTCCCTGATAAAGGAGAAGCTTCCCGTCGGAAGAGACGTCACTGGGAATCGCGGGAAAGGGCCTTTGGAGGATCTGCCGCTCGTTACCGGTGCTGTCCGCATCGATCTCCAGCAACTGGGGCGGGAACGCGCGAAGCGAATTGAAGAAGATGGATCGGCCGGACCACAGCGGGAACATGTCGTGGGCCACGTTGAACGTGAGCCTCGATTCCTGGCCGGTCGCAAAATCGAAGCGATGCAAATCCACGGCGCCGGTGCGTGGCACCGCCTTGTCATAGACGACGCTGTTTTCATCGGGTGACAACGACAGGCTGTTGAACAGGCCGGTCGGGCCCGGTGTTCCGACGGGCGCGCCGGATCGGTCTACCCACTCGAGCCGCGTCTCGCCGACCGCGCCGCCGAAGTAGACGAGCCTGCCGGTGCTCGACACGGAAAACAGCGCGTGGTTGGTCAGACGATTCAGTCCCGCGGCGCTCGCCAGCGCGACCGCGTTCCCATGTACCCGGAGCGTCCCGGCATCGAACGGCTGGGCCATCAGCGTGCCGTCACGCCAGAACAGCAGGTATCCCGGTGCCGCGTAAATCGCGTTCGATCGCGTGCCTGATATCAGGTCCGTGCGCGTATCGGCGTCGAGTGAAATAAGAGACACCCTCGCCTTGTCGGGATCCCTCGGCGACGTGACATAGACGAGCAGATGGCGTCCGTCCGGCAGGAAAGAGGGATACCACCCGGGCGCATCCCGGACGTTCAGTTTGAGCGGCAGTGCCTCTCCCCCGCTTGCGGATATGCGATAGAAACCATCCAGCGGTCGGGGCACGAACACGATCACGTTATCTCGGTTCCACGTTCCGCCGCGCGGCTGCCCGGCCGGCGCGAGCGACTGAATCGTGCCCGAACCAACGTCGACGATCTTGAGCTGGCCGTCTGCAAAGAACCCGATCCGCGACCCGTCGGGAGACCAGAAGGGGAACAGCGCGCCGTCTGTATTCGCGATAGGTAGCGGCTCGGCATGCGAGTCGAGCGCCTGGTGATAGATCAGCTGCCGGCCGCTCGCATCAGTTGCGATGAACGCGAGCCTCCGGCCGTCTGCGGAGATCGCCGGAGGATTCTCGGTCGCAAAAACGACACCGGAGGGCGGCGACACAGACAGCACGATCATCGGTGCGTCTGCGGGTGCACCTCCCAGCTTCCACCAGAGCACGCCCGCGGCAACGAGTGCCGCAAGCACGGCCAGGGCAGCTACGGTCCACGCTTTCCGGACTCCAGCGGGATTCACAGCCCGCCGCGTGGACGCTCCCGCACCCTCGGTGGCGTCGCGCGCAATCCATTCGAGCTGCACCAGCACGTCGTGGATGCTCGCCCAGCGGTGGTCGGGATTCTTCGCAAGGCACGCGCGAATCAACCGCTCCAGGGACACTGGCGCCAGCGGCTTCAGCACTGCGATGGGTGGAGGATCTGACGACAGGATGGCCGTGACGAGGCCTGACGTGGTCGTGGCTTCGAACGGCTTTTTCCCGGCGACCATCTCATAGAGCACGATACCGAACGCGAAGATATCCGCGCGGGCATCCACTTCCTTGCCTTCGATCTGCTCGGGCGCCATGTACTGGGGCGTCCCGGCGATGAAGCCGGCTGCGGAACGAGCGGAACCGGATTCGGCGAGCGCGAGTGATTCCACCGCGGACACGCCCTCGCCTTTCAGGCGGGCGAGACCGAAGTCGAGCAGCCGTGCGCCGGTCGCGGTCAGCATCACGTTGCCCGGTTTCAGATCCCGATGAACGATGCCGCGTGCATGGGCGGCCGACAGCGCTTCGGCGATCTCGAGCGCGGTCCGCAGGGCCTCGGCGAGCGGCATGGGTTTCCGGCGCAGCCTGTCGGCGAGCGTTTCGCCCTCCAGGAACTCCATGACCAGGAAATCGACGCCGTCGTGATGTGAGATGTCGTGAATCGCGCAGATGCGCGGGTGCGACAGGCGCGCGATCGCGCGCGCTTCGAACGAAAACCGCGCACGGCTGCGGGGATCGGCGGCGGAATCGGACCGGAGCACCTTGATCGCGACATGACGATCGAGACGCGTGTCGCGCGCCTTGTAAACCTCCCCCATGCCGCCCGCGCCGACGAGGCTCTCGACGGCGAAACCGCCCAGCCGCGCGCCCTGGGCGAGAACAGGAAATCCGGAAACGCTCTCGGCGGCGGTCCCGTCCCCGGTTCGCGCGCGCCGGTTCGACAGGAAACCTTCGGCCTGATGGTGAGCGGACAGCAGCGACTCGACGTCCTCGCGCAGGTCCGCGTCGGCCGCGCACTCGCGCGCGAGGTACGCGGCGCGCTCGTTCTCCGGGAGGGCGACTGCACCATCGAACAGCTCGAATGCGCGTTGCAGCCGGTCTGGGGTCATCTGCTCGGTCCGGCGTCTTTCAGCTCACGGAACAGCCACGCACGCGCGCGCGACCAGTTGCGCTTGACGGTTGCCGGTGACGCGCCAAGGACCTCGGCGACTTCCTCGACGGTCAGGCCTCCGAAGAAGCGAAGCACGACCATGTCGCCCAGACCCGGGTCGGCCGACGCGAGCTTCTCCAGCGCCGCATCGAGGTCCAGGAGACTGACATCACGCGGTTCGGTGGTCGCCCGATCGTCGGTCAGCGGCACTCTCCAGGCGCCGCCGCCCCGTTTGCCGGCCGCGTGCGCCCGGGCGTGATCGACCAGGATCTGGCGCATCAGCCGCGCCGCAATCGCAAAGAACTGGGCGCGATTCTGCCATTGAACCCGGTGCATATCGACCAGCCGCAGGTAGGCCTCGTGAACCAGTGCGGTTGGAGCCAGAGAGTGATCGGCCCGTTCCGCACGCAACCGGCGCCGCGCCACACGGCGCAGGTCCTCGTACACGGCGGCCATCAGCCGGCCGTCAGCCGTGGCGTCACCCTGCCCCCACGCCACCAGCCACCCCGTCACGTCGTCTTCTCGCGCCATCTCCATTTCGGCGGCTCGATTCTACCCCCGGCGCCATGAGCCCCTTTTTCCGGATTCTCCGCTTCTGGTAGCGCACACCAAAAACGGGAGGTCTCATGAACTGCGCGCGACTCGTGACGGCGTTCATCGCACTCGTATCCTTGACCGCGTGCGACGGTGGTCAGGGACTGGTTCCTACGCGACCCGGTCCGGCTGCGGCGGTCCCTGAGGAGACGATAACCGGCGAAATCCGGATTGCCTCGATCAGCCCTCAACCCGGCGCGACCGTGCCCGTCCGGCCTTGCGCACCCGGCTCCGCGCAGGTCTGTGCCGATTCGCCGCTGGTGACGTTGGACGTGGTGTTCGATCTGGATATTCCCGACGCGTTGCTGACCGTCAGCTTCGGCGGCTGTGGATTGGCGACAACGCCTGTCACATCTTTCAAGGCCGGCAGTCGAACCTCGCTGACCACATCGGTCATACAGTTGTCCGACGACGGTCCATTTCACGACGGCGTCGGCGCCGCGCTGCGTTGTGAACTCCCGGCGGTCACGCCGCGGATTTTCGTCAGCGTCTGGCGCTCCGGACAGCCCGCCAGGCCTTTGTTGACCCGGGAATTTGCGATCGCCTACACGTTTGGGCTGCAGTGATGCGTAGCCTGAGCGCTGTGAGCGAGGCAGACAAAAAACGGGCCTGAAACCATCGCGATTCAGGCCCGTTCTGTGAGACGCGTCAGAAAGTGTTCACTAGGTGCACCGGCCGGAACCCGCCGGGAGGCAGGGAATCGCGCGGAGGTACTCGTAGATGGCGCGCTTCTCGCGATCGGTCATCTTGCTGAAGACCGGCCACGGCATGATCTGCAAGAGATCCGAACTGTGCGGCCCCGGAACCACCGGAGGGGCGTCGTCGAAGTCCGTGCCGATGGTGAAAACCTCGAGGAATTGATCGAGCGTCAGTCCCCCGGGTCGCCCGGCGGCATTCGGGGTGAGATTTCGCGGGAGAATTACCGGGCCAAATATCGGCGCCCCGCCGCGCAAATAGCCAGCGGGATCGGTGGCTTCGGGCTCCCCGGCGTGCGGATCACCGCCGGCCGCGGTACTGGGGGTTGCTGTGACAGCCCGCGCAGTCGCCCTGTGCATTCACGATGTAGCTTCCGAGACCGACGAGCGCCGGGTTCTTGCCCTCCAGATTGAGCGGCACGGGGGCGATGTTGTAGCCGATCTGGATCTTGCTCGCTTCGCTCCCGTCTGACGCCCCTTTCCCCTTGCCGCCCGGACCCACTTGCCCGCCCATTTTGATGGTGGTTGCGACGACAAGCACACAAATCAGCACGCCAAACGCGAGGTTGCGTTTCATCCAAGCCTCCAATACTGCAGAGTTGGGGGAGTATAGGCCGGCGGCCGACAGGTGTCAAAGGATGAGCTGGAACGCTACCTGTAACCGAAAATCGTTACTGCAAGGGCCGGCGTCCGGGCGAGGCTGCGTGCGCCGTGGACGGCATCGCGCCAGAGTCGAGGGAACCCACGGAATCGCGACCTCAGCATGACTAGGAGGTTAGTCGTTTGTCGAGCGGTTTTGGTTAGCCAACCCTGCTAGGGAAACCCGGCCCCCGCCAGCACGCGATGGACGAAGCTGATCACGATCGATCCTTCGCCAACCGCTGACGCGACCCGCTTGATGCTGCCGCCGCGCACGTCGCCGACAGCAAACACTCCCGGCAGGCTCGTTTCGAGCAGGTGCGGTGTCCGGTCGCGCCATCCCGGCGCCGCAAGGTCCGTCGCGGCGAGATCGGATCCAGTTTTGATGAAGCCGTTCGCGTCGAGCGCCAGGCAGCCGCTCAGCCATTCCGTGTTCGGCACCGCGCCGGTCATCACGAACACGTGGCGGATGGCGCCTCCGTGGACCTCTCCTGTCTGATCGTCTTTCCAGTGCACCGACTCGAGGTGATCCGTGCCGTCAGCCTCGACGATGTGCGAGTGGGTGTGGAGCGTGATGTTCGGTGTCTCCTCGATCCGGCGGACCAGGTATCGCGACATGCTTTCCGAGAGCCCGCTCGATCGCACGACGATATGCACGTGCTTCGCCGTGTTCGCGAGAAAGACTGCCGCCTGGCCCGCCGAGTTGCCGCCCCCCACGACGACGACGGTCTCGCCCGTGCAGAGCTGAGACTCCATGAACGTGGCGACGTAGTAGACGCCGGCGCCCTCGAAGCTGTTCAGCCGCAGGCAGGCGAGCTTGCGATACTGCGCGCCGGTCGCGATCACTACCGCACGCGCGGCCACGCTCTGGCCGCCGCCGATGCCGATCGCATAAGGTGTCTGGTGACATTCCAGCGTTTTCGCGCTTCTCGCGATCAGCAGCGCCGCGCCGAATTTCTCCGCCTGCGCGAACGCGCGTCCGGCGAGCTCCTGACCGGAGATGCCAGTGGGGAAGCCGAGATAGTTCTCGATCTTCGAGCTCGACGCGGCCTGGCCGCCAGGTCCTTGCGGCTCGATGACGAGCACGTCGAGTCCCTCGGAAGCGGCGTAGACCGCCGCCGCGAGGCCGGACGGTCCGGCGCCGAGCACCACGACATCGCGGGTGCGTTCGAGGTCGACCGCGCGGTTGAAGCCCAGACAGTCGGCGATCTCTTCGTTCGTCGGGTCGCGCAGCACGACCGAGCCGCGGCAGATCAACAGCGTCGCGTTGGATCTCCCGACGTGCAGGCGTTCGAGCAGATCGCAAACGCTCTCGTCCTTGTCCGCGTCGAGATAAGCGAACGGGTGGCCGTTGCGCATCAGGAACTCCTTGATGCGCAGCGTGGCCGGCTGGCGGCTCGATCCGACCAGCACCGCGTCGCCCATGCCGTGCGCGACTAACTCGACGCGCCTGAGGATGAACGCGCGCAGCAGGATGTCGCTCAGCTCGGCGTCCGTCTGCAGCAAGGCGAGCAGCCGTTCGCGGGGTATCTCGACGACCTCAGCCGGCTCGCTCACGCGAAGCCGAACGAGGCTCGGCCGTCCAGCGACAACGGAGATCTCGCCGGTGAATTCACCCGCGCTCTGCGTGGCGATCAGCGTTTCCCCCGTCTCCTCCGGCCGGACGGCCTCGAGCCGTCCGCTGCGGACCGCGAAGATCGCACGAACCGGCGTGCCCGGCTGGATCAGGATCTCGCCGGCGGCGACGCGACGGATCTGGCCGAACGTCGACAGTCTGGCGAACTGCGGGTCGGTCAGGGTGGGAAACGCGTGGTCGCGGCGGGCGGTTGTAAACGCCAGAGCATCAGCCATGGTGAACAGAGGAATCCTATCGAACCGGCGCAGCCCCATCATCCCCCGAAAGGGGTAGTCCACGGCCAGTCCAACCTGGCGAGCGTCTGAATGCTCGGAGGGTGCAACATGTGGCAAACCCTGCTCGCCGGCGTGCTGGCTGTCGCGTCCGTTCAGAGCCACCGATCGATGGTATGAAGGCAAGTGGACGGCCGAGTTCGAAGGCGTCACGTTCGTGCGGTTCGAGCTCGCCGTCACCAGCGGCAACCCTGTCGGCCGCATCAGCCTGGGGAACGTCGAGGTCAACGCCGACGGAGGGCTTCGGTAGGTATCACCCGCGCCGGATCGTCAGTCGGAGATCTTCGACGTGGCCGTGCGCGGTGCGGTGGTCGCGTTCTCGCACAAGGACAGTCACGACATCGATCGCTTCGAGATCCGGCAGGTCGGCGATCACGCCGAGCTGTGGTTTCTGCTGCCCGAACGAAACCCGCAAGGAGCTTGCTGCTGAGGGCATTCCCGTCCCAAAGCCGATTACGCTGAAGAAGGAACGAAGCCGATTCGAGTGACGAAGTCGCCCTTTCGTCACTCGAACGGTTGACGGCTCGGGGCGTCGTGCAACACTCCCGCGCATGTCCCATCGATGGCGGGCCACCGCCGTGATTATCGTCGCGGCGCCGCTAAGACACGGCTGCAGCGAGCAAGTCAAGACACTCAACGAGTTCATCCCGAAGACCCAGTCGCTGCGCGTCGTGCTGCCCACGGTCACGATCGACGGCGGCATGGCGATCTACCAGCAGGATCGCGAGATCCGGCTGATTCATCCCGGCCTGGGAAACACGCGCGGCGATCTTGCCGTGTATCTCCCGAAAGAAAAGATTCTCGCCACTGGCGATCTACTGGTTCATCCGGTGCCCTTTGCCTACGGTTCGTTCATTCCGGAGTGGATCGCCAGTCTGAAGAAGCTCCGCGCACTGGACGTGAAGACGATCGTGCCCGGTCACGGTCCGCTCATGCCAGGGTCCCGAATACCTGGACGACGTGATCAAGCTGCTCGAGTCGCTGAATACGCAGGTGAACGACGCCGTCAAGCGCGGCCTCAGCCTCGAGGACACGAAAAAGGCGGTGAACCTCGATTCGTTCCGCGAGCGGCTGGCGGGTGACGACCCGGTTCGGAAAGGCGTGTTCGCCGACTCGATCCTGAGAGAAGCGATCGAGCGTGCCTACAAGGCGGCGAAAGGGGAGAGCCTGTAGAATCGTGTGCGCCAGAACACACGATGATCGGCTCGAGGCTTCTTCACTATACGGTCGAGGCGCAGCTAGGGCATGGCGGCATGGGTACCGTGTATCGCGCCCGCGACACGCTGCTCAATCGCACTGTCGCCATCAAAGTGCTGGAGCTGGACGACAAAGAAGCCACCCAGCGTCTGCTCCATGAGGCCCGCGCCGCGTCCGCGCTGAATCATCCAGGCAGCGTCACCATCCACGGCGTCGAACAACATGGCGACACCGCGTTCATCGTCATGGAGTACGTGGATGGACAGCCGCTCGACCGGCTCATTCCGGATGGCGGGTTGCCGGTTGGCGAAGTCCTCCGGCGCGGCATCGAGATCGCCGACGCGATTGCCGCGGCGCACGAACAGGGGATCGTGCACCGCGACATCAAGCCGGGCAACGTGATGATGACCGCGGGAGGACGTCTCAAGGTCCTCGACTTCGGCATTGCCCGCCGGACGCCGCTCGCGACCGACGCCACGCAGACGATTCTCGCGGGAACGATCAGCGCCGCGGGCGCGATTCTCGGCACGCCTGGATACATGGCTCCGGAGCAGATCACCGGCAGTCCCGCCGGGCCGCAGTCCGACGTCTTCGCGCTCGGCGCGCTGTTGTATCAGATGGTGACCGGACGCCCGCCGTTCACCGGCGAATCCGTATGGGCCACACTCGACGCGACGGTCCGCCGGGATCCTCCGGCGATCGCCTCGCTGCGGCCGGGCGTGCCGCCCCGGCTCGCCGCGATCGTCGCGCGGGCGCTCGCGAAGAATCCCGACGAACGTTATCGCTCCGCGCGGGAGATCCGCGACGAGCTGGCAGCGCTGCGCGAGGCTGAGCGGGGCACCGCCGCCGCCGGACGATGGCGTCCCGGACGCATCGGTGTCGCGGCCGCGCTCGTCGTTGCGCTGGCACTGACCGGCATCGCCGCGTGGTCCCTGGTGCGGGCGTCACGGGCGCGTTGGGCCCGCGACGCCGCGGTTCCGGAGATCACCCGGCTCGCCGCGTCAGGCGATCCCGTCGGCGCTTATCGCCTCGCCCAGCGCGCGCTGAAATCAGCACCCGATGATCCGCAGGTGTCAGCTGCCTGGGACTCCATTACCCATGCTTTTCCGCTTGCGACCGAGCCAGCCGGCGCGACCGTCGCGATTCGTTCGCTCGCGGCGAAGGACGAAGGCTGGATCGTGCTCGGTACGACGCCGTTTACGGCGCGTGTGCCGTTCGGACAGTTCCGCTGGCGGTTTTCGAAGGAGGGCTTTGACACGCGTGAGATCGCGCCGAATCCGTACCCGACGAACATCACGCTGGTCCGATCTGGCAGCAGCCCACAGGGCATGGTTCCGGTTCCGCCGGGCGCCTACGAGCTCGATCGCTCTCGCACGTCATTGGCATTGCCTGGATTCTGGATCGACACCTACGAAGTCACGAACCGCGACTTCAAGGCCTTCATCGACAGCGGCGGCTATCAGAAGCGCGAGTACTGGGCGCAGCCGATCGTGAGCGGAGGCAGAACACTCTCCTGGAACGAAGCCATGGCGCTGTTCCGCGATCGCACGGGCCGCCCGGGGCCGTCGACGTGGGACATCGGGTCGTACCCCGACGGCCAGGCGGACTGGCCGGTCAGCGGCGTCAGCTGGTACGAGGCGGCCGCGTATGCGGTATTTGCCGGAAAGACGCTGCCCACCGTGTATGAGTGGCGAGTCGCCGCCGGTACGGCCGGCATCTTTTCCGACATGCTGCAGTTCAGCAACTTCGGCGGGCCTGGGCCGGCGGCCGTCGGCGCGTCCGGCAGCCTGGGACCCTATGGCACTCACGACATGGCCGGGAACGTCAAGGAATGGGTGTGGAACGAGAGCAGCGAAGGAAAGCGTTTCGTGCTGGGCGGCGCGTGGTTCGAAGCGAGGCATCAGTTCATGGACGAGGATGCGAGGGCATCGCTCTCGCGCGAGCCGGGCTTCGGTTTTCGCTGCATGCGCGCGAGCGCACCGGTGCCGCCCGACGTCCAGGCCGCGTTGACCGCGCCGATCGTCACGCTCGCGCGTGACCTGTCGGAGCTGAAGCCGGTCAACGACGATGTCTACAAGGCGTATCGCGGGCTCTTCGAATACGACCGCAGGCCGCTGGACGGCAGAGTCGACGAGCGTGACGACACGAACGCGCACTGGTCGGTCGAGCGTGTCAGCTTCACGGCGGCGTACGGCAGCGAACGCGTGCCGCTCGTGCTGTTCCTGCCGCGGTCGGCGAAGCCGCCCTACCAGGTCGCAATCTATTTCCCCGGGTCGGACGCGACGCGCTCGACGTCGAGCCGCAATCTCTACACGCAGTGGCTGCAGTTTCTCGTCCGCAGCGGCCGCGCGGTGGCGTTTCCGATTTATCAGCAGACCTACGAGCGGCGGCGCAAGTCGACGGGACCGAATTTCCTGCGCGAGATCAGCCTGCACCGCGGGCTGGATGTACGGCGCACCGTCGACTATCTGGAAACGCGATCGGATATCGATCACGACAGAATTACGTTCTATGGGATCAGCCTGGGAGCGCAGCTCGGGCCGGTCTACCTGGCGATCGAGCCGAGGTTGAAGACCGGGGTCCTGCTGTCCGGCGGTTTTGAAACGTGGACGATTCCACCCGAAGTGGATCCGGTCAACTTCGCGCCGCGCGTCACGCAGCCCGTGATCATGGTCAACGGCCGGGAAGATTTCGATCTCCCGTACGATACGGCGCAGGTGCCGATGTTCAACATGCTCGGCACGCCGGCCGCCGACAAGCGCCACGTGGTACTGGCGGGCGGTCATATCCCACCCCGCCCCGAGGAAGTCTTCAAGGAAATCCTCGACTGGCTCGATCGCTACCTGGGTCCGGTCACACGATGAGGAGGCCGATCACGGCTTCGGCACCAGACGGATCGATCCCGCCGCTTCGCGCGCGCGCAGCACAGCCATCAGATCCGCCAGCTTCAACGGCGTGAATTCACCCGACAGGAAGTCGCGGATTTCCAGGACGGTCATGCGCTTCGGCAGCAGCAGGTTGAATTCGGCGCTCATTTCCTGAGGCAGCGCCGGTCCGCCCGCCCCACGGCCTGCGCCACGGCCGCCGCCGGCACCTCCCGCGCCAGCGCCGCCGCCTCGGCGCCGCCGGCCGCGTCACGCTGGACGACTTCGACGATCAGGCTCGCGGCCTCCCGCTCCTCGGCGGAGATCGCCGGCAGCGTCGCGGCGGCCCCGCGCTGCGCAGCCTGCAGCTGATAGGCGGCCTTGACCTCGTTCAAGAGCGCCGCGGCCCGCTGATCGATCAGCGGAGCGAACGCGCTCGTCTTCTGTTTGCCCGCGGCGACGTTGGTCCACAGGATGCTGGCCGACTCGATCACCTTCTTCTCGACACCCGCCTGATGATTGATCGCGACCACCGCTTCCCGGTATGCCGCGGCCAGACCCGCAGCGCTCTCGGCGTCAGCGAGATACCCGAGGCCTTTCACGTGCGACTCCCCCATGCGCGAGAGGCCGCGCCCGACGTTCTCGTTCAGCACGCGCGCCGCGATTTCGTCGCTGCCGGTCGCCAGCACCGCCAGGGCGCCTGTCCCGACGACGGCCGCACGCTTGTATTGCGTCGAGTCCTGCTTGTCCGGCGTGTCTTCCGACGAGTGGTACCACATGTCCGGCCAGGTAATGAACATCACCGCCGGGATGCCGAACTGCATGTAGGTGACGTGGTCGCTCGCGCCGTAGTGCTTGTCCACCTTGATGTAGAACGCGTCGCTGCTGCCGCGCGCCGAGACGATCGGCTGCACCGGCCCGTAGCCGTTCGCCCGATACCGCACGCGCTCGCGCGACACCTCGGCGACGTACTCCATCATGCTCTGCGCGACGTCATTGATGTACGACGGAAAGGTGTCCGGTGTCCGCTGCAGGATCCAGTAGCTCCGGCTCTGACCAACCCGGATGCCCTCCATGTCGAAGTTCAGATCGCCGATGATGTTCTTGGCTTTCTCCGGGTGGCGCGTCAGCCACTCACGGGTGCCGCTGATTTCGGCGAGCCACTGAAAGTTGATCGTGCGCTTGGGCCGCGGCAGCTTTCCCTCCTGGATCAGCTTCAGGTAGGCCCGGCCGATTTCGAGCGTGAGCGCGCAGCCGGAATTGTCGTCGTTGGCGCCCTGCTTGATGACACCCTCGTACAGGTGGCCGCCAATCGCCACTTCCTGCGTCGTGCTGCCGTCGCCTGGAATCTCGGCGTGGACGATCTCCGAACGCGTCGGCACCTCGACGCTCTTCACGATCGAGCGGATCGCGACCTTGTCGCCGCGGGCAAGCATCGATCCGAGCTCGCGCGCCGTCTTCGGGCTGACCGCCCACGCGGCCGTTCCGGGTTTAGTCGCCGGCGCCGAGGTGGAGACGATCTGGTCCGGATAGTCGTTGGCGCGCTCGAAGCCGATGACGCTGATCCCGATCGCGCCGACCGCGCCCCTTGACACCGCTTCCGTATATAGCGTGCGGAGGTTCGCGCCGCCCACGCCGTTGGGCACCTCCGACATCAGCGCGAATTTGCCGGTCAGATCCTTGCCCTCGAAGTCGGCAGCCCTGCCGAAGCCGACGTCGACGAGATCGCCGGTGGCATCCATGTTCGCGTTGAGCGATGCCAGCGAGAGCGCGACGTCGTGGACGTCGTACAGCTTCACGGCCCGCGGCGACGTCATCCACAGCTCGCCCTGCGTCGGCTGCCACGCCTGGCCCTCCGCGAAGCTCTCGATGACGACGTTGCTGAAGCCGTACGCCTTCGCGCGTGCAGCCAGGACCTCGCTCTCGCGGAAGTGGCCCTTGTATTCATCGGGCGGACGCACCCGCTGATACGGCACGAGCTCGAGCAACGTGTGCATCGCCTGCTCACCCGAGGCCTCGTTGACGATGGCGGTCATCTGCTCGCGGCTGAGGAGCGTGCGATCCTCCCGCTCCTGAGCGACGAGCGCGCCGGCGGCGGCGGCGAGCATGGCGGCCACGCAGAACCTCTTCATACGGCATCCTCCAGAAGGGCAGATTATATGAGGTTGTGGCCGAGCTGGGCCCTGGCGAAGGCGGCCTGCCGCGCCGTAGCCTTGGCGGAGGGGAGCTTGCCGCGCCGTTGCCTTGGCGGAGGGGGAGCCTGCCGCGCCGTAGCCTTGGCGAAGGCGGGTCCGTAAATTGCACAGCTCGAATCCGTGGTCTGGAAACCGGTTCGCCGCGCGCTGATCATCCTCGGCATCGCCGCGGTTGTGGTCGTGTTGCTGCTGGTCGTCGCCCAGGACCAGGAAACGCTTCGCATCCGCAGCGTGATTTCGGCGGAGGACGCGAGGTATCCCGCGTATCTCGCCGCGCTCGTCGGCGCCGACCTGACGCGCGGCAACCGATACGACGTTCTGACCAACGGCGATCAGATCTTTCCGGCGATGCTGGATGCGATCAACGGCGCGCGCCGGCGCATCAACTTCGAGACCTACATCTACGATGCCGGCGCGGTCGCCGACAAGTTCACCAGCGCGCTCGAAGCCGCGGCGCGCCGCGGCGTCAAGGTCAATCTGATTGTCGATGCGATCGGCGCATCGTCCATGGAACAGGAGCATGTCGACCGGCTGCGTGAAGCCGGGTGCGCGGTCCGTCAGTTCAACACGCCCAAGTGGTACTCGCTGGAAAACCTGAACTACCGCACGCATCGCAAGATCCTCGTCGTCGATGGCGAGATCGGCTTCACCGGCGGCGTCGGCGTCGCCGACCACTGGCTGGGCAACGCGCAGGACAAGGAGCACTGGCGGGATACACAGGTCCACATGCTTGGGCCGATCGTCCGCCTTCTGGACGGGGCGTTCCACGAAGACCTCATCGAGTCGAGCGAGATCGTGGCGCCGGAGATCGACGACACGCCCCAGACGCTCGACGAAGAAGGCGCGTCGCTGCTGGTGCGCAGCTCGCCGACCGGCGGCAGCAACGACCTGAAGCGCCTCTACCTGCTGCTCATCGCCGGCTCGACGAAAACGCTCGACATCACGACGCCGTACTTCGTCACCGACGAGTCGTCCATGTGGGCGCTCGAGGACGCGGTGAAGCGCGGCGTCAGGATACGCATCGCCGTGGAAGGCGACATCACGGACGCGATGCCGGTGAAATACGCCTCGCGCCACGCCTACGACCGGCTGCTGTCGCTCGGCATCGAGATTCACGAGTATCAGCCGACGATGATGCACACCAAAGTGCTGATCGCGGATCGCATGGTCAGCATGTTCGGCTCGGCGAACTTCGACAACCGGTCGCTCGAGCTGAACGAGGAGCTGAACGTCGCCGTCGCCAGCCGCGATCTCGCCGCGCGCCTCGCCGCCGACTTCGAGCAGGATCTGAAAGTGTCGCGCAAGCTGGAGCTGGCGGCGTGGCGCCAGCGGCCGTTGCTGCAGAAGGTGCGTGAGCGTTTCTGGAGCGCATTCGGCGAAATATTCTGAGCGGGGGCCAGGGGCCGGGGGCCGGGGGCCAGGGGCCGGGGGCCGGGGCCGGGACCGGGAAGGATTCAGACATGGCCCGACGGATCCAGAGAAGGCGCGCGAGTCGATGGCAACAAACTTGAAGAGACAGTCGCGCATGAGCCGAAGAATCAACGTCAACCCGGGACAGTACAAAGTGGCCGGACGCGAACGTCAGGGCGACGACATCGTCGCGAGCGAACATAAAGCTGAGCTCAGAACAACCGAAGCATCACGGCCGAAGCGGCCCACCACCCGGAAGCCAGCACCGCGCAAGAGGCGCTGAACGCCGCCGCGGTCTCGAAGCGCAGTCGACGCTTCAACGAGCGCGACAGCGCGTGGAGCATCTTGCCGATGGCCGCTCGCCGCGCCTGGATTCCACGCATCTCGTCGTCGCTGCAGTACCCCAGACGGATGGCTAGCTCGATCTGTGTCTCGAACTCCGCCTCCGACCCGAGCGCCACGTTGACGTGATACAGATACGTTCGAGTGGATTTCCTGTTGTGCCCTTCGGCGATGTTCGAAGGAATGGAGCAGCAACTTCGGCGCACTTGCGCCGTCAGACCGAAGCGCTCCGATGTGGGAAATCGCTCCGTAAGCTTGTAAGAATCGACGACCAACGTCATTGCCTCCTGCCAAACCACTAGGTCGCGAAAACTTGCGATCTCTCCTGCCATCGTCCGCCTCCGCATTAACTGCAGCGCATGTTGCGCGTCGCGTGCGCAGAAATTGCGACGTTTTCACTCGAATGCCGCACATACGCGCGTTGTGTGCACGAGCAGAGCAAGTCGTCGGCCGACCTGAAGACTTCCTGGCCCCCGGGCCCCTGACCTTCCTGGCCCCCGGCCCCTGGCCCCTGGCCGCTGAACTTCCTGGCCCCCGGCCCCTGGCCCCCGGTCCCTACTAGAATCAGCTGATGGTCCGCGTCAGGTTCGCTCCTTCTCCAACCGGCTACCTTCATGTCGGCGGCGCCCGTACGGCGCTTTTCAACTGGCTTTACGCGCGGCGCCTGGGCGGGACGTTCGTGCTGCGCATCGAGGACACGGACGCCGAGCGCTCGTCGTGGGACATGGTGGCCGGCATCGTCGACGGCCTGCGCTGGCTCGGACTGGACTGGGACGAAGGGCCCGACATCGGCGGACCGCACGCGCCCTACTTTCAGTCCGAACGGCTCGAGAAGTATCGCGCGATGGCGGCGCAGCTCGTAGCCGGCGGACACGCGTACTACTGCTACTGTTCCGCCGAATCGATCCAGCAGAGACGGGCTGCCGCCGAAGCGTCCGGCGCCGGCTGGAAGTACGACAGGACGTGTTGCGCGCTGACGCCGGACCAAATCACGAGTCTCGAAGCGGCCGGAACGCCTCGGGCGATACGATTCAAGGTGCCCGAAGGCGAGACGGCCTTCGACGATCACGTTCACGGCCGCATCAGCTTCGCGAACGACAACATCGAAGATTTCGTCATCCTGCGCTCCGACGGTCAGCCGACGTATCACCTTTCGGTGGTGGTCGATGACATCGACATGGAGATCACACACGTTGTGCGCGGCGACGATCACATCTCGAACACGCCAAAGCAGGTGATGCTCTATCAGGCGTTCGAACGGCCGGCGCCCGGCTTCGCACACGTGCCGCTGATCCTCGGCCCCGACAAGAAGCGTCTCAGCAAGCGGCACGGCGCGACGTCAGTGATGGAATATCCGCGTCTGGGCTACCTGCCTGAAGCGATGGTGAATTTTCTTGCGCTCCTCGGGTGGTCGCCCGGCGGCGATCAGGAACTGATGACGCGCGAAGAGCTGACCGGCCGATTCACGCTCGAAGGCATCAGCGGCGGCAACGCCGTGTTCAACGTCGAGAAGCTCGATTGGTTCAACCAGCAGTACATGATGCGCCTCTCAGGCGACGATCTCGTCGGCCGGGTCGAACCGGTGATGCGCGAGGCGGGACTGTGGCGCGACACGTACTCGTCAAGCGAGCGGGGCTGGCTTGCGCGCGTGCTCGATCTGCTGAAGCCCCGTGTCCGCAGGCTGCCGGACTTTTCGAGCGAAGGGGCCTTCTTCTTCAAGGACGTCGAGTTCGACGACGCGGCTGTCGCGAAGCACCTGAAGCCGGCGGGGACGCGTCCACTGCTGCAGGCGATGATCGCGGCCATCGAACGCTCGAGCTCGTTCACCGCTGCTGAGCTCGAAACGCTCGTGCGCGGGCTCGCGGCCGAGCGCGGCGTCAAGGCTGGCGCGCTCATTCACGCCACACGCGTCGCGGTAACCGGACGTGGAAACAGTCCGGGTCTGTTCGAAGTACTTGAACTGCTGGGGTGCGAGCGAACGCTCGAGCGTCTTGCGGCCGCTGTGCCGTTCGCAGGTGAGTAATACGACGGCTGCCCATTCGCGCGTCAGCCCGCGACGTACGTGCAGTGAGCGGCTACACGGGGCGAGCGCAGCTCATCGTTGTAAACGATTGCCCAAGATAGCGAATCGTGTTCGCATAGTCGGCCCGATCAACTGGATGAGCTGGCGAGCACGGCAGAAATCTACCGCTCGACGGTAACCTCCTCCTCAATTTCCAGCCCTTCGTTCCCACCCCGGCAGCCCGCTCTATCCCTCGGGAAATCAGCGAGTTCCACATGCCAATCACAATTTCGTGGCACCTCGGTTGCACGACCGGTACTGAACAGCAGTGCGAGTCGCCCGGTGGATGCCGGGACTGGTTAGGAGGACCAAGTGGCCAAGGAAGATCGTGGATTTGCTTCGATGGATCGTGCGAAGCAGCGCGAGATCGCGAGCAAGGGAGGCAAAGCCGCACATCAAAAGGGTACGGCGCACGAGTGGACGAGCGAGGAAGCGCGCGATGCGGGCCGCAAGGGCGGCATCGCCAGCCATCGCCGTCGTCGTGAGCAGATGGGCGGGAACCCTGGCGTTGAAACGCGCGACACATACGCAGAAACGCCGGCGCAGACGGCCGACATGCCGGAAGAGCCGGTGGAATAGCGTGTGCGCGTGAACACGCCTTTGAGATGCAATCAGGAGGCGATCGACAGCTGACGGCGGGCCGCGGCTCGTCATCTTCTGTCGATCGATTTTCTCACCAGCGCAGGACGCGTTTACCTCTCCACTCCGGACCTTCCACGACATAGCGCCATTCAGGATTCTGATCGACGTCACGCAGGCTGCGGCAGATCTGCTCGAAGACCGCCAGGTGTTCGTCGGCGCACTCGAAGTAGGTGATGAAATCGAACTCGCCCGGGCGGTTCTGCCCGTCGGGGTTGTAGTACAGGCGGCGATAGATCGTGGAGATCCCGTTTTCGGCCGCGGCCGCATGGCCTTTTACGCGCTGGCCGGTCTCGCTGTCGGTGTGCGGATAGAAATACTCGTGGCGTTCGAGCGCGCTCTTCTCCCACCACTCCGCGCTCTTCGACATCGGAATGATGATCACGTTGTGCTCCATCCGTCCTGAAACGCGCGCACTGGCGTTGCGATAGGCGTATGCGTGCATTTCGGCGCTCGTGTATTGAGGGACACGAGTCGCGCCGTCGATGGCGTTGATCGAGGCGACATCCTGCAGCCGCCGCCTGAGCTCCGATTCCGTTTCGACCAGGCGCGGCCGGTATTTCGACGACAGCTGCATCACATACCGCGCGCGGCTGCAGGTCGCGGCCGCCGGGCAGGCGCTCGACAGGAACTGCACGGAATCCTGGGGCGACGCGTCCCGCGCCGCCTCTGCCCCGAAATCGTTGAAATACCCCCGGGAGATGTTCGACGCGGCCGAGCGGACTTTCGCGAGGGTCGCTTCGTCCTCCCGCAGCGGCGCGATGAAGAGAAATTTCGTGAACGCGAGGTTGACGCCGAGATGATTCGTCCCGTTTCCGGACGCGCTTGTCATGGCGTTCAGCCGTCCTATCGGCAACAGCCGAGGTCGGCTGCAGGGACGGCCGGAAGGCACGATACAATCCGCTCGTCGTGACACCTGAGGAATACGGCCGCGCGAGGCGGCTTCTGCTTCGCCGCGATCCCGTCCTTGCGGCGCTGATCCGGCTGCATGGGCCGTGCGGCCTTGCCGAGGCGCAGCGTGCCGACCACTTTTCAGCACTGGTCCGCGCGATCGCCGGCCAGCAGCTTTCGACGAAGGCCGCGGCCACGATCTATTCGCGCCTGCTGGCACTGATACCCGGCGGCGTGCCGACGCCGGAGCACCTGGCCGCGCTGACCGACGAGCAGCTGCGCGGCGCCGGGATGAGCCGCCAGAAGAGCGCCTCGCTGCGCGATCTCAGCGAGAAGGTGCTGAGCGGCCTGGTCGATCTCGACGCGCTGGCCACGATGCCCGACGAGGATGTGATCAGCAGCCTCGTACGCGTGCGCGGAATCGGACGATGGTCGGCGGAGATGTTCCTGATCTTCCGGCTGCACCGGCCTGACGTGCTTCCGGTCGGCGATCTCGGCATCGTCAACGCCGTGCACCGGGTGTATCGGCTTCGGAAGCGGCCCTCTCCGGAGCGCATCCTCCGGCTCGGCGAAGCGTGGCGTCCGTATCGATCGGTGGCGTCGTGGTATCTGTGGCGAAGTCTCGACAATGTCCCCGTCGCGCCGCGACGGCAGGCCAAAGGAACGAAATGAAGAAGAAGCTGTCGTGTGCCGTGCTGACCGCCGTGTTCGTGCCGCTGCTGCTCGTGGCGCAGACACAGCGCGACGAGAAGAAGTGGGATGTCGCCGCCGATCTCGGTCCGACGTCGAAGCTCGCCTTCGACACCAGCGAAGGCACCTGGATGAATCTCGACGTCAGCCCGGATGGGCGCCAGATCGTGTTCGACCTGCTCGGCGACATCTTCACCATGCCGATCGACGGCAGCGGCGGGCCGGCAAAGCGGATTGCCGGCGGTCCGGCGTTCGACATGCAGCCGCGGTTCAGCCCGGACGGGCGGCGCATCGCCTTCGCCAGCGACCGCGACGGCCTGTGGAACATCTGGACGATCAACGTGGACGGCGGCGACGCGCGGCAGATTTCACGCGAGCGGCGCTGGTTCATCAACAGCCCGGCGTGGTCGCCGGATGGCGACTACATTTACGCCAGGCGCCATTTCGTGAAAGAGCGCTCGCTTGGCGCCGGCGAGATCTGGATGTACCACTCGTCAGGGCCGAGCGACGGTTTGCAGGTGACCGAACGCAACGGCTGGCAGAAGGACGCCGGCGAGCCGGCGATTTCACCCGACGGCAAGGTCCTTTATTACAGCCGCGACGTCACGCCCGGACAGACGTTCGAGTACAACAAGGATCCGAACGGGACCATCTACGCGGTGATGCGGCGCGATCTCGTCACCGGCCGCGAGCGCCGCGCGATCAGCGTCCAGGGTGGATCGGTCGCGCCGCGCCCGTCACCGGACGGCAAAACGCTGGCCTACATCCGCCGGGTACGGCTGCAGAGCCATCTCTTTCTGCGCGACCTCGATTCCGGCCGCGACCGTCAGCTGTTCAGCAATGTCGACAAGGATCTCCAGGAAGCCTGGGCGATTCACGGACTGTATGCGCAGTACGCGTGGACGCCGGACGGCAAGTCGATCGTGATCTGGGGCGAGGGCAAGATCTGGCGCGTCGACGTCGCCAGCGGCAAGGGGCAGCAGATTCCGTTCACCGCGCGGGTGGAGCAGACGATCAACGACGCGGTGCGCTTCCCGCAGCAGGTGCATCAGGACGAATTCCCGGTCAAGATGCTGCGCGACGTCCGCGTCTCTCCCGACGGCAAGCTCGTCGTCTACAGCGCGCTTGGACATCTATATGTGCGGTCGCTGCCGGACGGCACTCCGAAGCGGCTGACGACCGCGGCGCCGGTGCGAACGAACGACGGCGAGAGTGGTGGTCCGAGCGCCCCCGCCTCCGCGGCGAGCGCCCGAGTCCAGCGCCGAGCGCCGAGCGCCCAGCGCCAGCGCCGACGAGTACGAGTTCTTCCCGTCATTCTCGAGAGACGGCCAGTGGATCGTCTACACGACGTGGAACGACGAGCGCCTCGGACGTGTTCGCGTCATCAGGCCGGACGGATCCGGGGCGCGTGATGTCGTGACCCGTGGCGGCCACTATGTCGAGCCGTCCTTTTCGCCAGACGGACGCACGATCGTCTACCGTTACGCGGGCGGCGATATCCGGCGCAGCCCGTACTTCAGCGACGAGCCCGGGGTCTACGTGGTGCCGACCGCAGGCGGCGAGCCGGTGCTCGTGCGCGAAGGCGGCAGCCAGCCGGAGTTCGATCACACCGGAACGCGAATCTACGTCCGCGAAGTGCGCAACGAGAAGTTCACGCTGCTGAGCGTCGGGCTGCCGACCGGCGGCTCGCCGCTGCCCGGACGCGACGAGATCGAGCACGTGCGCAGCGACAACGCGACGCAGTACGCGCCGTCGCCCGATGGCGAGTGGATTGCGTTCGAGGAGCGGTATCGCACCTTGATCGCGCCGTTCCCGCGCACCGGCCGTCCGATCGATATCGGGCCCTCGACGCAGGCGTACCCCGTCAAGCGCGTCTCGCGCGACGCCGGCTTCTACCTGCACTGGTCCGGCGACAGCCGCAGGTTGTACTGGGCGCTCGGGCCGGAGCTCTTCACGCGCGATCTTTCCTCGACCTTCGACTTCGCGGCGGCCGGTCAGCCGGGCGGCAAAGTCGAAGTGAAGGATCCGGAGGCGAAGGGCATCAACATCGGCTTCACCGCGAAGAGCGATGTGCCGAGCGGATCGGTGGCGCTCGTCGGCGCGCGCGTGATCACCATGGCGGGCCTCAAGCCTGGCGCGATCGCCGGGACACCCGGCGTGATCGAGAACGCGACCATCGTGGTCGAAGGCAACCGTGTCACCGCGGTCGGACCGTCCGCGTCCGTCCAGGTGCCGGCGGGCGCGAAGCGCATCGACGTCAAGGGCAAGACGATCATGCCCGGCATCATCGACGTCCACGCTCACGTCGGCGGCGAATCGAGCGGCCTGATCGGGCAGGCGAACTGGACGCTCGCGGCGAACCTCGCCTTCGGCGTCACCACCTCGCACGATCCGTCGAACGACAGCGAAACCGTGTTCACGAACGCCGAGCTGACGCGCGCCGGCGCCAAGCTCGGACCGCGCCTCTTCTCGACCGGCACGATCCTGTATGGCGCCGAGACGCCGTTCAAGGCGGTGGTCGATTCGTACGACGATGCGCTGTCGCACCTGCGGCGGCAGAAGGCGATGGGCGCCTTCAGCGTCAAGAGCTACAACCAGCAGCGCCGCGACGCACGGCAGATGATCATCAAGGCCGCCCGCGAGCTGCAGATGATGGTCGTCCCTGAGGGCGGGTCGCTGCTCTACATGAACCAGACTCATGTGCTGGACGGTCACACCGGCGTGGAGCACTCATTGCCGGTGCCTCGGATCTACAAGGACACCGTTCAGCTGTTCGTGCAGAGCAAGTCAGGCTACACTCCGACGCTGATCGTCGGCTATGGCGGCCTGAGCGGCGAGTTCTACTGGTATCAGCACACCAACGTCTGGGAGAACGAGCGGCTGATGCAGTTCACGCCGCGGGAGATCGTGGATGCGCGCTCGCGGCGGCGGCTGGCGGCGCCGGAAGGAGACTTCAACCACATCCTGATCGCGAAAGGCGCCAAGCAGATCGCCGACGCCGGCGGCATGGTCCTGCTCGGCGCCCACGGTCAGCTGCAGGGGCTTGGCGCGCACTGGGAGCTGTGGATGCTGCAGCAGGGCGGAATGACCGCGCTCGAGGCGCTGCGCTCGGCGACGATTGACGGCGCCCGTTATCTCGGTCTCGACCGCGAGCTCGGATCGATCGAGCAAGGCAAGCTGGCCGACCTCGTCGTCCTCGATCGCAGCCCGCTCGAGAACATCAGGAACTCCGAGTCGATCAACATGGTCATGCTGAACGGACGGCTGTTCGACGGCAAAACGCTGAACGAGATCGGCAACCACCCGCACGACCGGGCGAAGTTCTGGTGGGAACGCTAGCAACCGATCGCTCGTCGTACCGCGCCTATACGCCGCGCCCGTTCACCAGGGACGAGCGCGCGGACGTCACGATCCTGTTCGGCGGGCTGCATTGGCGGGCCGAGCGCGTACTCAGCGCCGTGTTCGCCAGTCAGGGCTATCGCGCGCAGGCGCTGCCGACCGCGACCAAAGAGGATCTTCTCACCGGGCGGGAAGTAGCCGACATCGGCCAGTGTTGCCCGACCAGCTTCACGACGGGAAATCTCGCCAACTTCCTGCGGAAGGAAAGCGTCCGGATCGGCAGCGACGAGGTCAGCCGCAAGTACGTCTACTTCACCGCAGGCTCGTGCGGATCCTGCCGCTTCGGGCAATACCATCAGAGCTACGAGATGGCCCTGCGCAACGTGGGCCTCGAGGCATTCCGCCTCTTTCTCATGGCGCAGGACAGCCTCGACCAGGGCGCGGCGAAGGGCGACGGCCTCGAAATCAACATGCCGTTCACGCTGGGCACGGTCTGGACCCTGTTGTGCACGGATCTGCTCCAGAGCATCGAGTATCAGGTTCGTCCGTTCGAGGTCGTGGAAGGCGAGACGGCGAAGGCAGTCGACGACAGCGTCGACTACCTCTGTGATGTGTTTCGCCGGCGGCCGAACCGCGGCCGGAAATGGGGGCCGCTGCTCTGGCATCTCACGACGCCGTACTTCGTCAACGCGCTGCGGGACGTGCATCGCCGTTTCGGCGCGATCGAGGTCGATCGCCTGCGCGTCAAACCGATCGTGAAGATCACGGGCGAGTTCTACCTGCAGACCGTCGAAGGGGAGCCGAACTACAACATCCACAGGTGGCTGGAGTCGGAAGGCGCGCAAGTCTATCCGGCGGCCATCGCGGTCTGGCTCGACTACTGGATGCGATGGTACGTGCAGGGATTCGAGGATCACATTGGCATCGACCGCTTCGCACGCCAGAAGATGCAGGCGGTCCGGACGCTCCAGCGCCTGTTCGGCTGGACCTACAATCGCCTGCGGCGGGCGATGGGTGATCTGCCGGCGGAACTTCCCGATCAGTACGAGCTGCGGCGGCTGGCCGCCCCTTACTTCCACAGCCGTCTGTCCGGCGGCGAAGGCGACATGCTCGTCGGCAAGGCGCTGTGGGCGCACCTTCATAAGAAGGCGCACATGACCTGCGAGCTGTCGCCCTACGCGTGCATGCCGAACACGATGAGCATCGGCGCGATGCAGGGCGCACTCGGCAGACATCCCGATCTGCTCTACGCGCCGCTCGAAATCAAGGGCGACGCCGAGGTCCATGCGCTCTCCCGCTGCCAGATGATTCTCACGGAAGCGAAGAAGCGCGCGCAGAAGGAGTTCGACGAAGTACTGCACCGCACCGGGATGACGATCGAGCGCGCGCGCGACCTGCTCGCCAATCGGCCGGAGATGCGGCGCGCCACTTATCGCTTGCCGCATCTCGGCGTCGTCGGCACTGCCGCAAACCTCGTGCTTCATCTCGCCGGCCAGGGACGACGATGAAGATCGCCGGCGCCGACGTCGGTTCCACGACCGTCAAAGTAGTGGTCGCAGACGAGGGCCGCATCGTCTGGCGCGACTACCAGCGTCACGGCACCAGGCAGAGCGAGACGGTGCTGCACTTCCTGTCCCGGATGGAAGCCGAGTGCGGCCTCACGCCTGGACGCGATCGCATTTTCTTCACCGGTTCCGGCGCCAGCCTGATTGCGCCGCTCGTCGGCGGCAGGACGATTCAGGAAGTCGTCGCGGTGGCCGCGTCGGTCGAACGCCTCCATCCGGACGTCCGGTTCGTGTCGGAAATCGGCGGCGAAGACATGAAGACGATCTTCTTCACGCCGGGCGGGGACGGCCGCAGCAAGCAGGTCTACATGCAGTCGGCCTGCAGCGGCGGCACCGGGACGTTCATCGAGAAGACCGCGCGCAAGCTGCAAGTGTCATCCGAGTCGCTCTCCGGAATGGACTACCTCGGCCACACGCTCCACAAGGTCAGCTCGAAGTGCGGGATCTTCGCCGAGGCCGACGCGAACACGCTGGTCAAGTCGGGGGTGACGGTCGACGAGATCATCGCCAGCCTCTTCGAGGCCGTGGTGTACCAGAACCTCGCCACGCTGACGAAAGGCAACACGCCGATGCCGGAGGTGCTCCTGCTCGGCGGCCCGAATCTGTTCTTCAAGGGTCTCCAGCAGGCGTGGCGGCATCACCTGAAGGCGCTCTGGGAGAGCCGACGCGTAGCGGTGCCCGACGCGCCGATGGACGCCCTCGTCGTGGTGCCCGAGGACGCGGTCTATTACGCCTGCCTCGGCTGCGTCGAGATCGGCAGGACCGAAGCGGCGGACGCTGGCGTCTACACCGGCACGGAGCGCCTCCGTTGGTGGATCGACGAAGGGCAGGTCGCCGAAAAAGCTCGCGACGGCGCGCGCGGCCTGGCCGGTTCGCCTGAGGAGCTTGCGAGCTTTCGCAATAGTTACGGCCGAGCCCCGGACCCTGGCCTGAGCGTGCCGAACGCCGAGCGCCCAGCAGCCGAGCGCCCAGCGCCGAGCGCCGAGCGCCGAGCGCCGGGATGATTGTCGGCTGTGACTTCGGCAGCACGACGGCCAAGGCGGCGGTGCTCTCTCCGGACGGAGACCTGGCATTCAGCTGCTATGCGCTGTCGCGCGGCAACCCGATCGAAGACGCACGGGATCTGTTTGCGCAGATGCGGGCCGCGGGAATCACGAACGTCGACGCGCTCGCGGTGACCGGCTACGGCAAGGACCTGCTCTCCGACATCGTCGGCGCCGACGTCGCCATAGTCGAAACCGTTGCGCACGCGACCGCGGCGCTGCATTTCTATCCCGACACGGACGTCATCTGCGACGTCGGCGGCTGTGACGTCAAGATCATGATCCTTCGGCAGGGGACCGTCGCCGATTTCAGGCTGAACTCGCAATGTTCGTCGGGCAACGGTGCGTTTCTGCAGGGCGTCGCGGAGCGGTATGGCGTCGCGCTCGACGAATACGCCGACCGGGCGTTCGCCGCCCGGGCGATGCCGGGCCTCGCCATGGGATGCGGTGTGTTTCTTCAGTCCGACATCGTCAATCAGCAGCGCAAGGGCTGGTCGGCCGACGAGATCATGGCCGCGCTCGCCGCGGTGCTGCCGGTCAACGTGTGGATCTATGCCGGCCAGCTTCAGAACATGGCCTCGGCCGGCCGCCGGTTCGTGCTCCAGGGCGGCACGCACAGGAATCTTGCGGTCGTGAAGGCGCAGGTAGACTTCATTCGGAAGAAAGTGCCCGATGCGGAGATCGTCGTGCATCGGTACTCAGGCGAGGCTGGCGCGCTCGGCGCCGCCCTGTGCGCGCTCGAGTGGAAGCGAAAGGGCGGAGCGACCCGCTTCAGGGGCTTCGAGACCATCGGTGCGCTGACCTACACCAGCACTACGAGCGAGCAGACCGTCTGTCACTGGTGTCCCGTCAACTGCAAGCGCACGTTCATCGACGCGCTTCTGCCAGGCAGTTCGGGCCGGCCGTGGAGCAGCGTGCCGCTCGCCGACGGCTGGTCGCGCGTCATCAGCGGAAACTCCTGTCCCAAGGGACTGATCGAAGACGTTCACGAGCTGCGCGTCGTCAAGAGCAGGCTGGAGGATGTGAAACGTGCCTTTCCCAACCTTGCTGACACGGTTCGCAAAAGCGCCTTCAGGCGCCCGGAAGCTGAGGTCGAAGCTCCGCGTCGGGATCCCGCGCATCCTCAACCTCTGGTCGACCCACCAGTTCTGGCTTGGCTTTCTCGCCGCGCTCGGCATCGAGCCAGCCTCGATCGTCTTCTCGTCCGAGACGTCTGAAGAACAGCATCGTGAGTTCGGCAAGGGCCGCGGTACCGTCGACTGCTGCTATCCGGTGAAGTGTGCGACGGGACATTACGGACAGTTGATGCTCGGAATGCCGAAGGGCATCGACATTCTGCTGTCGCCGATGATCTACTCGCTGCCGTCCTTCCTGCATGGCCACGTGGTGGACTCGCTCGCCTGCCCGCGCGTGATGGCGGCGCCGGAGAACATCCGGTCGGGGTTCACGAAGGAACGCGATCTCTTCGCGGACCGCGGGATCCGTTATGTCTCACCGCTGGTGGCGCTCGCCGAGCCCGCTCTTGCCGCCAGGCAGCTGCACCAGGCGCTGAAAGACGTCCTTTACGAACTGACCCTGGACGAGACTGAAGCCGCTGTCGTGGAAGGCTATCGGACGCTCGAGCGATTCAACCAGAAGCTGCGCGACGGTGCGCGCGGCATCCTGACGGGTTGCGCGCTGGAAAACCGGCCGTGCATTCTCGTCCTCGCGAGGCCTTATCACATGGACCCGGGGATCGGCCACGAGATCGACGTCGATCTGCAGTCGTGCGGGTATCCGGTGCTCTGGTCGCAGTACTTGCCGATCGATCGCGACTGGCTGGACTGGCTGTTCGCCGCGGATCTCGATGCGCGCACCATCAGGTCGGCCTTCGACATCGGCGACGTGTGGCCGTCCTCCTACAGTGCGAACACCAACGAGCTGCTGTGGGCGGCGAAGGTCGCCGCGCGCGTGCCGTGGATCACCTGCGTCATCCGGCTGGCCAGCTACGAGTGCGGCATGGATCAGCCGACGTACACGCCGGTTCAGCGCATCGTCGAATCGTCCGGCACTCTGTTCTTTGCGTTTCAGGACCTCGACGCCACGAAGCCGTCGGGCGGCGTCAGGATTCGGGTTGAGACGATCGCGCACTACCTCGCTCAACATTCTCCTTCCATCATCGAACGAAAGAGCGCGGCCGCTGCGGCAGCCTGCCCGCTCCTGCGGTAGTATCACTCGAGGAGAATGGATGGCGGGGGCACTACGGCAGGCAGCCGTAATTCCGTACCGGATTCGCAAGAACCGCATCGAGGTCGCGCTGGTCACGACGTTGAGCGGCAAGCGCTGGATTGTGCCGAAGGGATCGATCGACGAAGGTGAACGGCCCCGCGACGCGGCTTCCCGCGAGGCCGAGGAAGAAGCCGGCCTGATCGGCGTCGTCACACGCAAGCCGCTCGGCCGCTACAAATACGAGAACGGCGACGTCACCTGCCGCGTCGACGTCTACGCGATGCGCGTGACCACCGCGCTCGACCACTGGCTCGAAGACAAGCTCCGCCGGCGCCGGTGGGTCAGGCTCGACGATGCCGGGGAGCGTCTGCGCGACGAAATGCTGCCTCTCCTTCACGGGCTCGAGCGCGTCGTCAAACGCCGCGCCCGGGCGCTGCGGTCCGCAAGGAATCATCGTTTGTCGGCGACACCCGCGAAAGTCAGGAAGTCCGTCATCTGAAACCGGCCGGGTACAGCATCTCAACATCATGAGTCAGCAAAACCAGCATCAATCGATACCGATAGCCGTCATCAACAGCAGCGAGGACACCGTCGACATGCTGCGGACCTGCCTGCAGCAGGAGGGATTCACGTCGGTGGTGACCACTCATGTCACCGACATCAAGCGCGGGCGGGAGGACTTCATAGGATTCCTGGCGACGCACGATCCGCAGGTGCTGGTCTACGATGTCTCGATTCCGTATGAGGAGAACTGGAATTTCCTGCGGCTCCTGATGACCAGCGACGAAATGGACGGCCGCCGCGTCGTGATCACGACGACCAACAAGAAGGTGCTCGAGAGCTTCGTCGGCAAGACCGACGCGATCGAGATTCACGGGAAGCCCTACGATCTGCAGGCGATCGTCGAGTCGGTGCAGGCGGCGGCCGCGGCCGTCGCGACGCGCGGAAAGTAGCCGACGGCTGCGTCAAGCCTACCCCGAGCCCATTCAGCTCGGCTCGCTTCATCGGCGCCGTGCCAGCCACGCTTGGAATCTGGCCTCGAACGCCTGGTCATCCTCCAGCGCCCTGCCGACGACCGAGGCGACTGCCGGATCGATCCGGTCGTGAGCCCGCGGCGCTTTCGACAGATCCTGCCCGCCAATCGCGCGCAGGATGAGATCGCTCATACCTTCAATCCACCACGCTTCGACCGCGCGGCCGTAGGCGGCGCTGGCATGCGCCGGAGATGACAGATATCCCTGCCATCCTGGTGTCTTGGCAACCGTCTGGAGCTCCTCGGGCGTTCGACCGGCCTGCGGCGGCAGTTTCTTGTAACTGCCGGCCACGAGATCGGGACGAAGCGAGAGGATGCCCGACGTCTCGCTCACGCCCGCATGGACATCGAGGCCGAACGAAGCGATCTGTTCCGGCGAAAAGTACTTCGCGGCCACCGCTCTGCCTTTTGCCTGAATCGCCTCGTCGGCGCGAAAGAGGCCGCTCACGTGCAGCATCGTCACGCCGAAGCTCTCGCTGACGAAGTCGCAGGCCTCGTTCACCGCGACGCCGTTGGGCGGCCCTCCGTGGCCGGTCAGCACGAAGACCCACTTGAACCGGTTGAGCGCGACTTGTGCGCCGACCTCGGCGACGATCGATCGGAGCGTCGACTGGCGGATTCCATAGGTCCCCGGATGCACCAGGAGGCCGCCGATCAGGTTCGCACCGGCTGTCCCGTACTCGATCGGCGGCATCATCACCACGTTCCATCGCGGGAGCGCCCGGGCGACACGACGTACGACCGCGTCCGCCTCGAAGCCGACGCCGAAGCTATCCGCGCCAATCGGCAGGTGCGGTCCGTGCTCTTCCAGCATCCCCATCGGAAGGATGAACATCGTCCGGTCCCGATCGAGGGCGTCGACTTGCGGCCACCTCAACTCCTCGAGCTTGTGGATGCGTGAGTTCGGCTGCTGCCCGTGTAGCGCGGCGACACCGATCGCGCAAACAGCGATCAGGACCGTGAGCGCTCGCTTCATGACGTGCTCCTTCCGTGAGAAAGGTTCGGCGCCTTGGATCCGGAGACGAGTATCGCGTAGATTTGTGTGAAAAACCCGAGCGAAAGAGGTGTTGTCGTGAGTGCACGCATCAGCCGCAGGTGTTTCAACAGCACGATGGCCGCCGGGGCAGCTTACACCGCGCTGAACCCATTCAGCCCTGCTGCCGCCTCGCGACTTGCCTCGCCGCAGACGGCGCAACAAGAGCTCTGTAACATGAGCGCCGTCGAGCTCGCGACACGCCTGGCCCGCAAGCAGGTGTCGGCGCGCGAGGTCATGCGCGCGCACCTCGGCCAGATCGAACGCATCAACCCGAAGGTCAACGCCATCGTCACCCTGGTGGCGGAACAGGCCCTGGCAGCCGCCGCCACAGCCGACGAAGCGATCGCGCGCGGCGGCCCTGTCGGCGTGTTGCACGGCCTGCCGGTCGCGCACAAGGATCTCGTCGACACGGCGGGCATCCGGACGACGCTCGGGTCGCCGTTCTACCGCGACAGCGTTCCAACCCGCGACGCGCTGATCGTGACCAGGATGCGCGCGGCCGGCGCGATCACCGTCGGCAAGACGAACACACCGGAGTTCGGCGCCGGTTCGCAGACGTTCAACACCGTATTCGGCGCGACCCGGAATCCCTACGATCTGACGAAAACGTGCGGCGGCAGCAGCGGCGGGGCGGCGGTCGCGGTGGCGGCTCGCATGCTGCCGATTGCCGACGGCAGCGACACCGGCGGATCGCTTCGCAATCCTCCCGCGTTCTGCAACGTCGTCGGGCTGCGGCCGTCGCCGGGCCGGGTGGTCAGCGAATCGACGTCATGGTCGCCGCTCTCGGTGAGTGGGCCGATCGCGCGAACCGTCGCCGATGTGGCGCTGTTTCTCAGCGCCATTGCCGGACCCGATCGCCGGAGTCCCCTCTCGATTGACGACGATCCGGCGCAGTTCCGGGCGCCGCTTGGGAAAGATTTCAAGGGCGTTCGCGTTGCCTGGTGGCGCGGTCTCGGCGGGATTCCGTTCGAGCCCGAGATCCGCCGGGTTGTCGAGTCGAACCGCAAGATCTTCGAGGATCTGGGATGCGTCGTCGAAGAAGCGGAGCCGGACTTTGCCGGGATCGACGAAGCCTTTCCGCTTCTGCGCTACGTCGCGAATCATTCGCGGTATGCGCCTCTCATCCGCCAGCGGCCGGACTGGGTGAAGGACACGATCAAGTTCGAGGTCGAGCAGGCGGAGCGAGCAACCGGCCCCCAGATCAGCCAGGCTCTCACGCGGCAGGCCAGGATGTTCGATCAGAGCCGCCAGTTCTTCGAGCGATACGCGTACTTCATCCTGCCGGTGACACAAGTCGAACCGTTCGACGTGAACACACCGTATCCGACACGAGATCGCCGGCACGAAGATGAACACCTACATCGACTGGATGCGGTCGTGCTGGTACGTGACGATGATGTCGAACCCGGCGATATCAGTGCCAGCGGGATTCTCCGGCACCGGCCTGCCGGTCGGCTTGCAGATCGTGGGGCGCCACCGGGATGAGCTGAGCGTCCTGCAGCTTGCTCACGCGTTCGAGCAGGCCACGGGTCACGGAAAGCGGCGGCCATCGCTGCTCGATTAACCGTCACTTTTCGCGCCGGCCGCCGATACGTTTGACATGTGACCGTATGGTCACATATAATCGACTGCGTGTTCGACGACGATCCCGTGTTCAAGGCGCTCGCCGATCCGACACGCCGGTTCCTGCTCGATCTGCTGTTCAAGCGCGACGGCCGCACGCTGACGGAGCTCGAGTCGGAGCTGGCGATGACACGGTTCGGCGTCATGAAACACCTGCGCGTGCTCGAACGGGCCGGCGTCGTCGTCACCCGCAGAGCGGGCAGAGAGAAACTGCACTTCCTGAACCCGGTGCCAATCCGGATGATCCACGACCGCTGGATCGACAAGTACACCGAGCGTCGCGTGTCGGCGCTGTTGGAGCTCAAGAACGAGCTGGAGACAAAGGCATGGCGACAGAGACAAAAACCGGCATAGCGACGACGCAGGTTTACGAGGTGTATATCAAGGCCTCGCCGCAGGCGATCTGGGATGCCATCACGTCACCGGAATGGACGGTCAAGTATGGCTATCAGGGCGCGGTGGACATCGAGCTGCGCCCAGGCGGCGGATACCGGGCACATTCAACCCCTCCAATGCAGGCGATGGGAGTGCCCGACGTCGTGATCGACGGCACGGTGGAGGAGGCCGATCCGCCGAAGAAGCTGGTGCACACCTATCGGTTCCTGTTCAGCGATGCGATGAAGGCCGAGGGGTTCACCCGCGTGACCTGGGAAATCGAGAAAGTGTCGGCCGGATTCTCGAGACTGACGGTGATTCACGAGCTCGAGGGCGCGCCGATCATGGCCAGCATGGTTGCCAGCAAGTTCTCGGAGATGGGCACGGGCGGCTGGTCGTGGATTCTCAGCGACCTGAAGTCGCTGCTCGAGACAGGCAGTTCGATGTAGCCTGAGTTCCGTGCAAACCGCCACGCTGACGGCACAGACCGCAGCGGCGCTGGCCGCGCTCGTTCAATCGGGCCAGGTCAGCGCCGTCGACGTCGTGTCCGCACACCTGGAGCGGATCGATGCCGTCGATTCGTCCGTTGGCGCGTTCCAGATCGTTCGCCGCGACCGTGCGATCGCGGAAGCCGCGGCGCTGATGAATCGTCCCGATCGCCATCTGCTTCCGCTCGCCGGCGTGCCAGTCGCGATCAAGGACAACGTACCTGTCGAAGGCGAGCCGATGCGCATCGGCTCGCTTGCAACGCCGGAGCGTCCCAGCGCCGCGGATCACGAGACGGTGAAGCGCTTGCGCGACGCCGGCGCGATCGTCGTCGGCCTCACGCGCGTGCCGGAGCTCTGCGTGTGGGGCACGACCGACAGCGCGTTTGGGGTGACGCGCAATCCGTGGAACCCGCGTCGCACGGCCGGCGGTTCCTCAGGAGGCAGCGCGGCGGCCGTTGCCGCCGGAATGGCGCCGATCGCGCTCGGTGCCGATGGCATGGGCTCCATCCGGATTCCGGCCGCATCCTGCGGGGTCTTCGGCCTGAAACCCGGGCCGGGCGTCGTCCCCTCCGGACTCGGGGTGTCTTCGTGGAACGGCATGGCAGAGAACGGTCCGCTCGCGACGACCGTCGATGATGGCGCGCTGATGCTGTCCGTGCTGGCGGCCCGGCCGGATCTCGCACGGCCGCAAGTTCCAGGCGCCCTGCGGATCGCGGTTTCGACCCAGCCGCCGGTTTCCGGCACTCGACTCGATCGCGAACTGGCAGAGGCCGTTCGTTCGACCGCCCAGAAGCTCGCCGATGCCGGACATAGAGTCGAGCACGCCGATCCACCCAGGCCGCCGCTGCGAATAGTCAGCGGCATTTTTGCGCACTGGTTCGGCGGCGCCGCCGAGGAAGCCGCGGCGCTCGACATCCACCGTCTGGAAGGGCGCACGCGAACGCACGTCAGGATCGGCGCATTCGCCGAGCGGCGCGGGCTGGTGCGTCCGGCCGATCGCGAAGCGTGGCGGCAAATGAACGACGCGTTCTTCGATCGCTTCGACCTGCTCGTGACACCGGTGATTGCCTCCAGCCCGATTGAGGCCGACGGCTGGAGCCGGCGCGGCTGGCTCGCGAACGTTTACGCCAACGTGCGGTTCGCCCCGTTCACGGGCGGGTGGAACTTCGCGGGCTATCCCGCGGCCAGCGTTCCGGCGGGACGCCACTCGAACGGCCTGCCGCTTTCCGTGCAGATCGTCGGCTCGCGAGGCCGCGAGGGCCTCATCCTGTCACTGGCGCGTCAACTCGAGATGCTGCAACCCTGGCCGCGTCACGGCCTGTCCCACCACTTCGACAACGCCTGATCCGCGATGCGGGGCCGGTCCGCGTAATGCGACGTGTCGTTGAACAGCATCAGGCGCGCCCGCACCGGATCGCGGAAGTCGATGACGTTCAGGCACGCGGGAGACTGGTCGAGGCGATCGCGGTAGCCGCGCGGATCGAAGCCGAGCAGGCTGCTCAACACCAGCCGCAGCGTGGCCTTGTGTGAAACGACCAGTACGCGCCCGCCCACGTGCGCAGCGACGATGTCGCGGATGACCGGCAGCGCGCGCGCGAGGACGGCCACTCCCGACTCGCCGCCTGATGGTGCGAACGTAAACGGATCGGCTTCCCACGCCGCGTACTCGTCGCCAAACTGCCGCTCGACGTCTTCGCGCTTCATCCCTTCCCAGCGGCCGTGGCCGATTTCCCGCAGGCCGTCGCGCGTGATCGGCTCGAGGTCGCAGTGGTTCGCGACGATGCGCGCGGTTTCGAGTGCGCGCGAGAGCGGACTGCAATACGCCGCCGTGATGTTCTGCCTCGAGAGCCGCTCGCCGAGCTGCGCCGCCTGCCATCGCCCTTCTTCTGACAGCTCTGCGCCGCTCGAGCCGGAGAAACGGTCCTCCTGCGTCGCCGTTGTCGCGCCGTGCCGTACCAGCAAGAGGCGAGTGACCGTCATCGTTGACAGACCGGACAGTAGAACGTCGACCGGCCGCCCTGGACGCGGCGGCGAATCGTTCCCACGCAGTTGCTCCTCGGACAGGGTTCGTTCTGGCGATCGTAAACAAGGAAGGGCGCGTCGCGATACTCGACATTCAACTGCCGCGCGATCGCGCTCTCGAGGACCTCTTTGATTGCGGCCGCCAGGCGAAACGCGGCCTCTCGCGGAGCGCCGGAGGCGGTGGCGAGCGTCGATGCCTGGCGACTGGGCGACAGCCCGGCGACGTGAAGCGCCTCGCTCGCATATATGTTCCCGAGTCCGGCGACGACGCATTGATCGAGAAGAGCGGCCTTCAGCGATGTTTTCTTGCCGCGGCACGCGCGGGCGAGCGCTGCCGCGGTGAACTCCGGCGACAGAGGCTCGGGACCCAGCGCTTTGATCGCAGGATGCTCGTCCAGCGTCTGTGTGCGAACGAGGTCCATCAAGCCAAACCGCCGCGGATCGTTGAACACGACCCGCCTGCCGGTCGACATGTGGAACACGACGTGATCGTGCGGGCTCTGCTCAATCGCGCCCTTTGCCGGGCGCCCGGCCCGGTTGTCGCGCTCGGTCCGGAAGGATCCCGACATGCCCAGATGCATCAGCAGCGTTTCACCAGACGACAGCGACGCCAGCAGGTATTTGGCGCGGCGGGTCAGCGCGAGCACGCGCTGGCCGGTGAGGCGCTGGGCGAATCGCCGGGGAAAAGGCCGCCGCAAATCGGGGCGGCGCACTTCGACGCTGTTGATGTGCGCACGCGCCATGCTTCGCGAGATCAACCGGCGTGTGCTCTCGACCTCTGGCAGCTCGGGCAACCGTTATCGTTCCTTGAGCGCTCCGCGCAGTTTGTCAGCCAATGAGCCGAGCGAGCCTGTCGATCCGGCGTCCGGTGTTGCTGCTTCCGGAGACGAGGGGTCCGCAGCCCGCGAGGACCCCTCGTCCAGGAGCTGGACGCCGATCCGCTTTTGCGCCGTGTCGATGCTCAGGATTTCGAACATCCCGGTCGTGCCCGGCAGGCACGGACTTCGCCCACGCTTCCGTACGGCCCGTCGGCGCGAAGGTGGACGCGTGCGCCAGCGCCTCCACGCCCGGCTCCAGCTCGACGAACGCGCCGAAGTCCGCCACCCGCGTGACGCGTCCCTTACGCACCTGACCGACCTCGTAGGTGCTGGCCACTGTGGTCCAGGGATCGTCCTGGAGCTGCTTCAACCCGAGCGAGATCTTTTCTGTTGCCTCGTCCACTCGCAGCACCTTCACGGTGATCTGGTCGCCAACCGCGACGATGGAGCGTGGAGTGGCGGCGCGCGACCAGGTCATTTCGGATACGTGCAGGAGGCCCTGGATACCACTGCCAAGATCGACGAACGCGCCGAAGTCCAGAACCGACGCTACGCGGCCGGTGAGCACCGCGCCCGGTACGATCGACTTGCGCAAGGCCGCTGCGTGGGCGCGCTGCTCGTCTTCGAGGTACTTGCGCCGGGAGACGACGATGCTCTTCCCGCCGTCCCTGTACTCGATGATGCGGAAGGTGTAGGTCTTGCCTTCGTGGACGGCGGGATCGGCAGTCCGGGCGACGTCGATCTGCGAGAGCGGACAGAAGGCACGCTCGCGGGCGATGCGCACCTCGTAGCCGCCCTTGACCACTTTCTCGACCTTGCCTTCCACCGCGAACCCGGCCTGGAACGCGTCCTCGAGCTCGCGCTGTGTCGTGGCGTTGCGGACACCCTTGCGCGACAGCACGATGCCGCCACTGGTCGAAAGGACCATCGCCTCGATGCGGTCGCCGACCGACACTTCGATGTCGCCCTCGGCGTCCTTGAGTTCCGCGAGGTCGATCTGGGCTTCGCTCTTCCCGCCGACGTCGACGAAGGCCACCTCCTGACCGAACGCGACGATAGTGCCTTTGACGATCTGGCCGCGCTCGAATTGACGCGCCTTGAGCGAGGCCTCGAACATAGCTGCGAAATCTTCGTCGTGCTCGCTCACTTCGTACTCCCTGGATGAGGACTCACTCGGCGCGCAGCGCGATCACAGGGTCGATCCTGGTCGCACGGCGTGCCGGGAGCCACGACGCGAATTCCGCGACCAGCAGCAGCATTGCCGCCACGGCGCCGTAGATGAGTGGATCCGCCGGGTTCACCTCGAACAGCGCCTGTTGCATCAGCCTCGACACGAAGAACGCGCCGACGATTCCCAGTCCGATGCCGAGAAGCGTCAGCCGGCGGCCATGGCCGAGCACCATTCGCATGACCGCGCCCGGCGACGCGCCGAGCGCCATCCGGATGCCGATCTCGCTGGTACGATACGCCACGAGGTGTGCCATGACGCTGTAGACGCCGAGGCTGGCCAGTACGAGCGCGAGCGCGGCGAATGCGGCCAGCAGCACGAGCGCCAGCCTGCGGTCGGCGATGGTCAGGGCGATGCGTGTCGAGAGCATCTGCGGTTCGATCAGCGGCAGATCCGGGTCGATCGCCCGCAGCGCGTCCCTGACGAGCGACGCCATCGCGGTGGCGCCGACGTTCGTGCGCACGACGATGTTCGTGAACCCCTCCGGCCGCTGCAGCGAGGGCAAAAAGTAGTCCGCCTCCGGCGGCGTATTCAGGCCGCTGCTGCGCACGTCGGCGACGACGCCGACGATCTGGGACGGCAGCTGCGCCATGCCCGTGATCAGCGTGCGGCCGAGCGGATCCTCGCCGGGAAAGTGGTGGCGTGCGAACGTCTCGTTGACAATCACGACGTGCGGGACTCGCGAGCTGTCGCGCTCGTCGAAGTCGCGTCCGGCGCGGATGGGAATGCCCAGCGTCGCGAAGTACTTCGGTGAAACGAGGTGACGGTTCGCGAACGCCCGCTCGCTCATCGGCGGCACCGGGCGGCCGACGATGGCCACTGGCGCCGGCACCTGCCCGCCGGTCAGCGGCACGCGATCGCTGAGCGCCGCCGACGTGCTGCTCGGCAACATGGTGAGGCGCTGGTAGAACTGCTCGTAGAAGGCGATCAGCTTTTCACGATCGTATCGCTCCGGTGGCAGCCCGAGCTGCGCCGTGAAGATGCCCTCCGGCTCGAATCCCGGCTCCACCCGCTGCAGGCGGGCGAAGCTGGTGAGAAGCAGCCCGGCCGCAATCAGCAGGACGAGCGACAACGACACTTCGGCGACGAGGAGGCCGGCGCGCAAGCGATGCCCGGCCCCCGTGGAGCCGCGGCTTGCTTCCTTGAGCGTCTCGTTGACGTTGACGCGAGCCGCCTGCAGCGCGGGCAGCAGGCCGATCAGCAGCCCGGTGACGAGCGTCACCAGCAGCGAGAACCCGAGCGCCACCGGATCGAGTCCGATCTCGACGGCGCGCGGAATCAGATCCGCGCCCAGCGTCACGACCGCGCTGAGCGCCCATTGCGCGAGCAGCACGCCGACCACGCCGCCGAGCAGCGCCAGGAGCATGCTTTCCACCACCATCTGCCGAACGACGTGGAGCCGGCTCGCACCGAGCGCGAAGCGCGCGGCAATCTCCTTGCGCCTGCCGGCGAACCGCGCGAGCAGCAGGTTGGCGATGTTGGCGCACGCGATCAGGAGCACGCATCCCACCGCGCCGAAGAGCATCAGATAGCTCTGACGCCGGTCGCCGACGAAATCCTCGAGCAGGGGCACCGTCTCGATTTGCGATGGCGCATCGACGTTCGCGGGATGTGCCGTCCGGTATCCGGCGGCGATGACGTTCATCGCCTCGCGTGCCTGTTCCAGGGAGACGCCGGGCCGCAGCCGCGCGACGACCTGAAAGAAGAAGCCGCCGTTGGTCAACTGCGACGGCGCCAGGAAGGACACTTCCGCCGGCCGTGGCACCCAGACCTGGAACCCGGCCAGCGGGAATGCCGATGCGCTCTCGGGCAGGACGCCAACGATCGTATAGGGGGCGCCGTTGAGGATCATCGGCTGGCCCAGAACCGACGGATCGCGGTTGAAGCGCTCGCGCCAGAGGCGATGGCTGATGAGCGCGACGTGCTCGCCTCCGGGCCGGTCCTCGTCGGCTGAAAAGTTCCGGCCGAGCAGGGGCTCGACCCGGAATGCCGGCAACAACGACGCCGTGGCGTGAAGCGCAATCACCTGTTCAGGATCGCCGCGTCCGGTCAGCGTGAACGCGTTTCCCGTGGAAAACGCGACGTCGCTGAACACCTCCTGCCGCTGCTGCACCTCGAGGTAACGTGGATACGAGAAGCCGACCCGCGTCAGGTTCTGCGCCTCGTTGGTCGAGCTCAGTCTCACCAGGCGGTCGGGCTCTGGAAAAGGCAGCGGCCTGAGAAACACCGAGTTGATGACGCTGAACAGCGCGACGTTCGCGCCGATGCCGAGTCCCAGGCCGACGATCGCGACCAGCGAGAACCACGGCGCTTTCAGGAGTTGGCGGACGGCGTACCGGAGCTCGAAGTGCACAGCGGCCTCCAGGCGCTATTCTGGCTCAAGCCTTGTCGCTGGCAAAATGCGGCAAAGGAGTCACAATGAATCCCATGCAGAAGACGGACTTGAGCGCTGTGCTTTCGGACCTCTTTTCCGAGCTGGTCAATGGCCCTCCGCGGGGCGGTAGCGCCTTCATGCTCAACTCGGGAGACGACGGACTGCTGCGATCGCTGGCAAAGCTGTCCGCGGCGGACGCGTCGCAATCGGTCAACGGCGGGGCGACGATTGCCGCGCACGCGCGGCACCTTCAATACGGGTTGTCGCTGATGAATCGCTGGGCGCGCGAAGGAGGCGACCCGTTTTCCGATGCGACGTGGGACGCCGCCTGGCGTACGACGCAGGTGGACGCGCAGGAGTGGGCGTCCATTCTGGACGGATTGAAAGAAGAGATCAGCCGCTGGCAGTACGCACTGGGTTCGCCGCGTGAGGCCTCGCGCGAGGAGCTGGCCGGGATGATCGGCAGCATCGCGCATCTCGCGTATCACCTGGGAGCGGTCAGACAGATCGCCCGTGGCGCTCGCGGTCCGAAGGATGGGACGTTCGTGACCTCGTGAATCACCGGTGGCCGAGCGCCTCTTTTTCCGTCTCGGTCAGCTCGCGCCACTTGCCCGGCGCGAGATCGCCCAGCTCGACGGGGCCGAACGCCACCCGCTTCAGCCGCGTGACCTCGTGTCCCGCGGCTTCGCACAACCTCCGCACCTCCCGGTTCTTTCCTTCTGTCAGCTCGATGGTGAGGTGCGTCTCCCGCGTCGAGCGCTTGCGGATGACGACCGAGTGCGCCCGCATGCCGCCGATCCCGCGCTCAATCCCGCGCGCGGCCTCTTCGCTGAATTCACTGCGCACGGTCGCGATGTAACGCCGGACGAGCGCGTTCGCGGGATCGGTGAGTCGATTCGCCAACTGCGTGTCGGTGGTCAGAATCAGCAGTCCTGTCGTCGCCAGGTCCAGCCGGCCGGCGGCGACCAGCCCCTTCGCGTCCTCGCCGAGCAGATCGAATACGGTCGGACGGCCTTCTGGATCGCGCCGTGTGGTGATCACGCCGCGCGGCTTGTGCAGGACGATTGTGAGCCCGCGCGACCGGTGACGCTCCTGGCCGTCGATCGCGACGCGTGCCGTTTCCGGTACGACCAGCGCGGCCGGGTCGCGCACTGTGCGACCGGAGACGCTGACCCGGCCGGCAACGATCAGCGCCCGCGCGCCCGACCGCGAGGCGAGCCCCAGCTTCGACAGCGCCCGGTCCAGCCTCACTCGCATGAATGCTCGAGTGTACCTTTGAAGATCCAACGGATGATCCCGCTGTGGTACTGTGGGCCCGGAGGCACCGACCGACTTGGCTGACACGATCACCGCCGTTCCCTTGCACATTCAGATGATCCAGATGGGCACCGCCTATTGGTTGTCCAGTCTCGTCTATACAGCCGCGAAGATTGGGCTCGCCGACGCGCTCGAAGCGGGCCCGCGGTCCGCCAAAGATCTCGCCGGCGCGACCGGCATGAATCCGCGCGCGCTGCACCGCTTCATGCGGACCCTCGCGAGTTTCGGCGTGCTCACGATGAAGGACGATGGGACGTTCGCGCTCACCGAGCTGGGAGCGACACTGAGGAAGAACGCGCCAGGGTCGGCGCGCTCGACCGTGCTGACGATGGCCAGCCCGTGGGCATGGCAGTCCTTCGCCGAGTTCGAGTACTCCCTGGCGACCGGCAAGCCGGCGATGGAGAAGGTGACGGGGATGAATATCTTCGAATACCTCTCGAAGCATCCCGACGAAGCCGCGCAGTTCAGCGAATCGATGGTCGGCATCCACGGCGGCGAGCCGCCAACGGTCGCCGCGGCGTATGACTTCTCGAGGTTCGGCACGATCGTGGACGTCGGCGGCGCCACCGGCAACATGCTCGCGCATATCCTCATGCGGTATCCGCAACCGCGTGGCGTCCTCTACGACCGCCCGCATGTCGTCACGGATGCGCCGGCGCTGCTGCAGGCGCGCGGTGTTGCCGACCGCGTGGCAATCGTGTCGGGCAGTTTCTTCGAGCGCGTGCCGGAAGGCGGCGACGCCTACATCCTGTCGCACATCATTCACGACTGGACCGAGGCGCAGTGCCACACGATCCTCGGCAACTGCCGAAGCGCGATGAAGTCCGGTGCGAAGCTCCTGATCGTCGAGTTCGTGCTGCCGGAGGGCAACACGCCGCATTTCGGCAAGCTGCTGGATATGGTGATGCTGACACTGCCTGGCGGGGAAGAGCGCACGGCCGGCGAATATCGCGCGCTTCTCGATGACGCGGGCTTCAGGATGACGCGCGTCGTCCCCACCGCGTCAGACGTCAGCGTCGTCGAGGCCGAGCTGAAGTAAGCGGCGCTGCGACGCTGTGAGTCTCACACGCCCGCGACCGCAAGGGCCGCGGCCACCTGCGCGTTGTGCCGCAGCAGCGCCACGTTGGCCCGCACGCTGTCCCCGCCCGTCACCTCGCGCATGCGGTCGAGCAGGAATGGTGTCACCGCGCGGGCGCGGATGCCGCGCGTCTCCGCTTCCGACAGCGCCGTGTTGAGCGCGCGCTCGTAGAGGTCCGACGGCATTTCGTCGGCCACCGGAATGGGATTCGCAACGAGCACGCCGGTGCCGAGCCCGAGCGACAGGTGAAGCCGCACGGCCGCCGCGAGATCGGTGATGGCGTCGTAGCGACGATCCACAGGGAGTCCGCTCGAGCGCCGGTAGAAGGCCGGGAATTCGTCCGTTCCGAAACCAAGCACCGGCACGCCAAGCGTTTCCAGCATCTCCACCGTGCGCGGCAGATCGAGGATGGCCTTGGCGCCGGCAGAGACCACGGCGACCGGAATCCGGGAAAGCGCGGTGAGGTCCGCGGAGATGTCGCCGCTCTCGGACGCGCCGCGATGCACGCCGCCGATGCCGCCGGTCGCGAAGATCCGTATCCCGCTTGCATGTGCGGCGAACATCGTGGCGGCGACGGTCGTGGAACCGGGCTGACCGGATGCCACTGCCGCGGCGAGATTACTGAGATTGACTTTGGCGACGTTCGGTGTCGCCGCGAGTTGTTCCAGCTCGGCGCGGGTGAGCCCGACGCGGATGGCGCCGCCGATGATGCCGATGGTCGCCGGTGTGGCGCCCGCGTCACGAACGATCTGCTCCAGCGACAACGCCGTTGTCACGCCATCAGGCTGTGGCAGACCGTGCGTGACGAGTGTCGTTTCGAGCGCGACCACAGGCGCCTTGACGGCGAGGGCGCGCGCGGCCTCTTCGCCGTACTCGCACAGCGCCTTCAACGAGGCACCTCACTGCCGTACCACTGGCGCAACCGCACCTCGGCATCGGCGCGAGTGGCCGCCAGCAGCCCCTCCGGTCCCCACGCTTCGACGGCGAAGCTGGCCGTGACCACCGCGCGGCGGAGGCAGTCTTCGATCGGAAGCCCTTCGAGATGCGCCAGGATCAGGCCGACGCCAAACGCATCTCCTGCACCTGTCTGATCCACGACGGCCGCTACGCGAGTCTTCCACGGGTAAAAGCGCTCGTCATGCGCGTCGTAGAGAATTCCGCCCTTTTCCCCGCGCTTGAAGACAACGTAGCGGAGCCGCCCGCTGACGAGCCGGGGAAGTGCACGATGAGGATCAACCTGCGCATCGTCGAGCAAGAGTTCATCTTCACCAGGAAGGAACGCATCCGCATCGGCGAGGGCTTCGCGCCACTCCGCGAGCGTCTCCTCGGTGACTGGCAGGTGCGGATCGACCGAGACGAACGCTCCAGCGTGGCTGCGGAGCGATCTCAGGAGATCGCGCTGCACGTCGAACGGCATCGGCGCCAGATGAAACGCAGGAGCGGCACTCCACTGCGAAGGGATGAGCGCCGGCCGCGGAGAGACTTCTTCGTGCGTGGGACATCCCAGGCGGTGAATCAGCCGGCGGACCTGCCCTTCGTAAAGCAGCCAGGTGCGCACGCCGGAATGGCCCAGCGGGTACACGCCGCCGAGATCGACGCCGCGCTTCTGAAGCTTGTCGAGCATCCCGGCTGGATAGTCGTCGCCAAGGACGCTGACCAATCCCGGTCGCGAATCCCACACGGTCGCGCCAAGCGCGCCGTACAGCAACGCGCCGCCTGGCTGTCCCATCCGCGTCGTGCCGTCGGCAAGCACCACGTCGTCGACGAGCAGATTGCCCAGCAGCACGATCGATGGGGTCACCGGTCGCGACTCAGTTCGGCAAACGCGCTGGCGACGGCCCGCACGGCGTCGCGGTCGAGCGGATTGCACCAGACGCCGCCCTGCTTCACCGAGGAACCGACGATGAACCCGTGGGCGGGTGCGAAGCGTGCCAGATTCGCCGGCGTAATACCCGATCCGACGAGCACCGGCACGCCCACGGCTCGAGCAACCGCGCACACCTCGTCGGGAGAGGCCGGTTCTCCTGTTGCAGGCCCGGTGACGATGACGCCGTCGGCGAGGAAGAACTCTGCAGCCTTCGCGGTCTCGGCGATCGACACGTCCGCCGTGATCGCGTGGGCGCTGTGCTTCTTTTTGATGTCTGCGAACACCAGCACGCTTTCTGCGCCAATTGCCCGCCGGTAGCGGAGCAGCTCGCCCGCGCACGACTCGATCAGACCCTCGTCCGCCACGTGGGCATACACGAATCCTTCGACGCGGACGAAGTCGGCGCCGGACGCGTGCGCGATGGCGAGCGCCTCGCGATTCGCGGCGGCGAGCACCTGAATGCCCAGCGGGAGACCGGTTTCGCGCTTGACGTCCCGCGCGATGGCCGCCATGGCGGCGGTGATCTCGGGGCCGACACCGCCCTTGAGGTACGGGCGGTCGTGCATGTTCTCGATCCCCAGGGCGGTGAATCCCGCCTCCCGGTAGATTCTTGCCTCGGTCAGCGTCTGCTGAATCAGCGCGTCGACCGAATCGGACGCGGATGGCGTGCCGGGAAGGGCGCCGAGATGCAGCATCCCGATCAGCGCGCGCGGCGCGCCGAAGCGTTCACGAAAAACCGTCAGCGCATCTCCAGGCATGATCACCTACCAGTTCAGAAACAGCCCGAGCTCCTCGAGGAACATCGCCCACGAGGGTTCCTCTTCCAGCATCAGGTGATTGGCGCCGGGCAGCGAGACGTAGCGGGCGTTGGGGATCGCGGCGGCGATTTGCCGGCCGTTCTCCGGCGGTATCGCCTGGTCGCGGTCGCAGTGCATCACCAGCGTCGGCGTGGTGACCTTGGCCAGCAGCGGCCGGATGTCCAGGTCGTCGCGGCGCTCCATGAGCCGCGCCGCGTTCTCCGGTGACGTGGACACGCGCTGCAGTTCGTCGAACCATCGCTCCTGTTCGGGTGTCGCTTCAGGGATGTAAAGACACGTGAACACCTTGCAGAACGCGGGATTGTTCAGTCCCCAGCCGAGGCGAGTGAGGCTGATCGAGCGCCCGGCGCGCCTCGAGCTCCTGCGGCGGCGCGACGTGGTTGACCCCGACCGCGAACGCGCCATACAGGACGAGATGCGTCACGCGCTCGGGATGCTTCACCGCGTACGCGATTGCGATCGGACCGCCGCGCGAAATCCCAAGGAGCGCAAACCGATCGAGACCCGCCGCATCCACCACCGTCTCGAGATCGCGGACCCAGGTGTCGAAGCTCACGTCGGCGACGTCGCGCTGCGACATGCCGTTGCCACGCTCGTCGTAGCGGATGACGCGATGGTGCAGCGAGAGGGCCGACCACCAGTGCCGCCAGATCGGGCTGTCCCATTCGAAATCGAGATGCGTGAGCCAGTTCGACGCCTTGACCAGCGGCGGGCCGCTCCCTATGCTGGCGTAGGCGAGGCGCACCCCATCGTCGGTCAGGCAATACCTGATTTCCTGCCGCAGCTTTACTGCCGAGGCCACCGCCGCCTCGGTGCAGCGGCTCGGTGGTCTCGACCGGCGCCGCGAACCGATACCCGACACGCGGAACCGTCTCGATGTACTGCTGACCTGTCGCCTTTTCTCCCAGCGCCTTCCGCAGCACCGAGACGTTGTGATTGAGGTTGTTCTCTTCGACGGTGGTTCCCGGCCAGACCGTGTCGAGCAGCTCACGTTTCGTGACGAGCCGCCCGGCATTCTCGACCAGCGCGCGCAGCGTGTCGAAGACCTTCAGCCGCAGCGGGATAACCTCGGAGCCGCGCGAGAGACGGCGTTCGCGCGTGTCGAGCTGAAACGGTCCGAACCGGTAGGCGACTCGCTCCCGGGTATCGGCCACGAATCCCACCTCAGGAAAGTTTCAGAAATATGCCAGCGTTCTCAAAGGACGCCGAGGGCTCCCGCGATTCTAACTCTCTCAATCGCGCGCCACTGAAACGCGCGAAGGAGAAGTGGACATGCCGAAACTGCTTCCCGACCAGAGCTTCTATCCGTCTCCGACGATGGCCATGCAGGCGCCGGTGGAGACGATCGCCTACGTCGCGTTGCTGAATCCCGATCCGGACGGCCGCGACGCGATTGCCGTGCTCGACGTCGATCCGGCATCTCCCGGCTACGGCGCCCAGACCGCGCGGGTCGACATGCCGGGCGCCGGCGACGAGCTTCATCATTTCGGATGGAACGCCTGCAGCTCGTGCCTGTGCCCGTACTCGCCGCACCCGCACATGCAGCGGCGCTACCTCGTGGTGCCCGGCCTGCGTTCGTCGCGCATCCACATCCTGGATACCCAGCCCGACCCGCGCCGTCCGCGCCTGGTCAAGGTGATCGAGAGCGGACGAGCTGCTCAGCAAGACCGGCTACAGCCGGCCGCACACATCGCACTGCGGGCCCGACGGCATCTACATCAACGCGCTGGGCAACGGTGACGGCGACGGTCCGGGCGGCATCTTCGTGCTCGACCCCGAGACGTTCGAGATCAAGGGGAAGTGGGAGCGCGAGCGCGGGCCCCAGTACCTCGCCTACGACTTCTGGTGGCATCTCGGGCACGACACGATGATCACCAGCGAGTGGGGCACGCCGAACATGGTGGAGAACGGCGTGAACCCGGAGCTGCTCCTCGCCGGCAAGTACGGCAACGCGCTGCACGTCTGGGATCTGCACAAGCGCCGGCACCTGCAGACGCTGGAGCTCGGCGCCGAGCAGCAGATGGTGCTGGAGCTGCGCCCCGCGCACAATCCGAACGAGGCCTACGGCTTCGTCGGCGTGGTCACGAGTCTGAAGGATCTGTCGGCGTCGATCTGGATGTGGCACCGCGAAGGCGGCGGGGAAGTCGCGGCGACTGGCGAGATCCGCAAGGTGATCGAAATACCGGCCGAGCCGGCCGCCGCGGAGCGAGTTGCCGCCGCTACTGAAGGGTTTCGGCGCGGTTCCGCCGCTCGTCACCGACATCAACCTCTCGCTCGACGATCGATTCCTCTACGTCTCGTGCTTCGGCACCGGCGAGTTGAAGCAGTTCGACGTCTCCGATCCGTTCAACCCGATCGAGACCGGCTCGATCAGGCTTGGCGGCATCGTCCGGCGTGCGCAGCATCCCGCGCGTCCGGGTCAGCCGCTGAACGGCGCGCCGCAGATGGTGGAGATCAGCCGCGACGGCAAGCGCGTCTACCTGACCAACTCTCTGTATCGCACGTGGGACGACCAGTTCTATCCCGACGGCGTCAAGGGCTGGCTGGCGAAACTCGACGTGCGGCCCGGCGGCGGCATCGCGCTCGACCCCGCCGGGTTCGTGCAGTTCGACGGGATGCGTCCGCACCAGGTGCATCTCGAAGGCGGCGACGCCAGCTCCGATTCCTACTGCTTCGCGTGAGAGGTGGATCATGACTACTGGGGTGGACATGACGTCGTGGGCGATGCTGATGGCGCTCGGCGCCTTTCACGGCATCAATCCTGGCATGGGCTGGCTGTTCGCGGTGGCGCTCGGGATGCAGGAGCGCCGCCGCGGCGCGGTGTTGCGGGCGCTGGTGCCGCTCGGCCTCGGTCACGCGCTTGCCGTCGCCGCCGCCGTCGCCGCGGCGATGGCGATCGGAACGGTCATCCCGCTCGGCTATCTGCGCTGGCCGATGGCGGGCGTGCTGGTCTCGCTCGGCGTGATGCGCTACTTCCGTCATCGCCACCCGCGCTGGGCGAGCATGCGTGTGGGGATGGGCGGCCTCACCGTGTGGTCGTTCCTGATGGCGACCGCCCACGGCGCCGGTCTCATGGTCGTGCCGATGTTCATGCGCATGTCGATGGCTGCGGCGAGCACGCGCATCACATGCCTGCAGGTGCCGGAACCAGCGGCGGCGCGGCGCTTGTCGCGACCGGACTGCACACGGCGGGTTATCTCGCCGTCACGGCAGTGATTGCGGTGGTGGTGTTCGAGAAGGTCGGAGTCGGCATCCTTCGCCGCGCCTGGTTCAACCTCGATCTGATCTGGAGCGGCGCGCTGCTCGCGACCGGCGTGATGACGCTGATCGTTTAGCCTGCGCTCACTCGTGCCGCAGCGCCGTCAGCGGATCGACTCGCGACGCCCGCCGGGCCGGCGCATAGCCGGCCGCGAGTGCCGAGCACATCAGGATCGCGGCCGCCAGCGCCAGCGCGCGTGGGTCGTTTGATCTGGTCTGGAACAGGAACGACTCGATGAGGCGGGAGGCCGCGAGCGCAGCCGACGTACCGATCGCCAGCCCGACGCTGGCGAGCACGAAGACGTCACGCAACATCATCCCGATCACGGCGCCTGGCCGGGCGCCGAGAGCCAGTCGAAGGCCGATCTCTCTCGTGCGGCGCGCCACCGCGTATGCCAGCGTGGCGTAAAGGCCGACGCAGGCAATGGACAACGCCAGGACGGCGAACGCGCTGCAGAGTCTCGCGAAGACGATCTCCTGGTTGATCGTCTGATCGATGTCGGCATCCTGCGTGTGAAGATTCGTGACGGGCACGCGCCGGTCGGCGTCGTGGACAATCTGGCGGACGACGCCGGCGTAGCGCAGCGGATCGCTTTCGGTGCGGATGGCGTACAGCATCTGCCGCAGTTCGGCACGTGGAACCTGAGCGTAAGGCACGTACACGACCGGAGGAATGTCGCGCCTGAGCCCGCCGTATCTCGCGTTCGCCGCAATGCCGACGATCTCGAGGACGAGCGGGGCGCCGTCGACCTTCAGGCTGCCGCCGACTTCGAGTCGGCGTCCAATTGGCTCTGAATCGCCGAAGTAGGTCTTGGCAAACAGCTCGCTCACGACCGCCACCCCCACCGTTCCGTGACGATCGTTTTCTCCGATCTCCCGTCCCCGCACGATCGGGATCTGCATCGTCGACGAGAACCGCGGGCCCGTCCAGAGCACCCGCACGCCCTGCGTCGGCTTGCCGTCGACCGTGATTGGATGCCCGCGGCCGGCCCTGATGAGCGACGCGTGCGACAGCGTGACGTCGCGCACGCCGGAGACCTCGCGCAAGCGACGCTGCAGATCGGCATAGAACTCGGCGACCCGGGCCTCGGGGTAGCCAGCCTGCGGGGCGTTCACTTCGAACAGCAGCACGTTGTCGCGGTTGAATCCGAGCGCCACCGACTGAAGATTCGACAGCGTTTGCGCGAACAGCCCTGCCGCGACCAGCAACACCAGCGACGTCGCGATCTGCGCCACGACCAGCACTTGCGTGGCGCCCGGCCGCACGGATCTGGCGCGCAGCCGCGCGCCGTGCTCGCTGACCGACCGATCCTTGAGCCCCGGCATCAAGGCCCGGCGTGTCGCCTGCAGCGCAGGGGTCAGACCGAACAGCACGCCGCACAGCGATGACAGCGCCAGCGTGAACAGAAGCACGTGCCAGTTCAGTTCGGCGTGAAGCGTGTAGCCTTCCTGGCCGTTGGCCAGCAACTGCGTCAGCACGCGCATGCCGGCGATCGCGATGAGGATGCCGAGGGTGCCGCTCACCAGTGCGAGCAAGATGCTCTCAGTGAGCAGTTGACGGACGATCCGCCAACGGCCTGCGCCGAGGCTGAGCCGCACTGCCAACTCACGCGTGCGGGCCGCGGAGCGGGCCAGCAGCAGGTTGGCCGTGTTGGCGCACGCGATCGCCAGGATGAGCCCCACCATCGTCAGCAGGAGATAGAGCGGCTGCGAGTACCTGGCGTCTCAGGGTGTCGAGTCCCGCCGCGCCCGCCTCGAGGCGCAGCTCCGGAAGATTGGCCCGCTCGCGATCGTTCGCGGTCGACGCGACCCATTGCGCGAACGGCGCGGCGAGCGCTGCCTGGGCCTGCGCGAGATCGACGCCGGACTTCAGACGTCCCATGATCTCGACCCAGTAGTAGTTCGGGTCGAGAAGCGCCTGCGCGGCGTCCGGCTGGATCAGCAGGCTGCTGCGCATGGGCAGATAGATGTGCGGGGCGGCAGCCGGATCGACACCAAAGAACCCCGGCGGCGCGACGCCGATCACGGTGAAGGAGACGTTGTTGATGAGAATCGCCCGTCCCGTCGCGTTCGCGGCCGCGCCAAACCGGCGCTGGCTGTAACCGGAGCTCAACACCACGACCGGTGCAGCACCGGCGCGATCGTCATCCGCATGAACCAGGCGTCCGGCAGCGGGCACGACCGCAAGGCCGCCGAAGAAATCGCCGGAAACGTACTCGCCTTGAACTTGCTCGGCGCCGCCGTCGATTATTACGTTCACGCCGCCAGCGGGTTTGTGAGCGAACAGGCTCGACAGGACTGGCGTAGACACGTCGTGCAGCCGCTCGAACGCTGGATACGGGAAGATCGCGGAGATGACTCCCGCGTCATCCTTGAATGTGTTCCCGTCCATGGAACGCATCACGAAGTCGCCAGATACAATCGTGCCGCTGTGCCACTTCACCACGATCAGGGACGACGGGTCTGCAACAGGGAGGGACCGTAACAGGATCGAGTCCATGAAGCTGAAGATCGCGGTGTTGGCGCCAATTCCCAATGCGAGCGACAGCGCGGCCAGGGCGGTGAACAGGCGGTTCCTGGCCATGCCGCGAAGCCCGTAGCGGACGTCCTGCGCAAGTTGCTCGAGCAGCGTCCACGACCATAACCGGCGGGCGTCTTCGCGCAGGAGCGTCGCGTTGCCCAGGTCCCGCCGCGCAGCCCGCGCGGCGTCGGCTGCCGACAACCCGCCGGCTCGCGCGTTCCTCTATCTCCTCGGCGAGGTGAAACTGCAGCTCCTCGTCGAGCTCTTTTTCTTTGCGCTGGCGCCGCAGCCACCATTGCACCTTCCGAAAGAGGGAAGTCATCGGGCGTCCTCGGTGCGCGGCTTCAGGAGCAGTCCCATGGCGCGGGCGAAGGCGTCCCATTTCGACTGTTCGGTGGCCAGCTGCGTGCGCCCCTTCGAGGTGATTCGATAGAAGCGGGCGCGCTTGCCCTTGTCGGACAGCTCCCAGGAGGCCGCGATTCAGCCTTTGGCCTCGAGCCGATAGAGTGCGGGGTACAGCGAGCCGGTCTCGACCTGCAGCAGGTCTTCGGAGGTCCGCTGAATGTGCTTCGCGATCGCGTGTCCGTGGCTCGGCCCGGGCAGGAGCGTTCGCAGGATCAGGAGGTCGAGCGTGCCGCGCAAAAGATCGACACGCGACGGGGGCTTACGCGCCATGGTGTAGAAACACTACACAATATTGTGTAGAAAGTCTACTGAACCGAGTGCTCGTACCAGTCGAGCACGCGCCGCGCGCGCAGCGTGTTCCACCGGCTGGGACGATCGTCGCCGTCCTCGAGCGCAAAGTGGACCTTGCCCGGGTGCGTGTTCTCGAGCAGCCAGGTGCCGTCGTTCCGCTGCTTCGATCGAACCAGCGCAATCGCTTCCTCCACCCGCGAATCCGGCGCATCGCCCGCCGCGCGGAAGTAATCGAGCGCACGCAGGACGTCATAGTGCCAGCGGGCCGGAAACGAGAATTGCAGCCAGGCCGGGTCGACGACTTCGCCGGTGCTCTTCCGCCGCATCAGCTTTCGTTCGAGCAGGTATTCCTCACCGCGGCGGCGGACGGCGATCGATTCCGCAGAGCCGCCGGTTGCACGCTCGTGCGCCAGCAGTCCCTCCAGCACGTTGATCGTGGTTGCGAACGACGAGCGGACGGAACCATTCTCCATCTCGCAGTTCCACCCGCCGTCTTCGAGCTGTTCACCAAGCAACCGGGCGACCACGCCGTCCACATTCTGGCCGAAGTAGGTTCCCAGCGTGACGGTTCTCCCGTTGATGCACGGCTCCACCTCGCCGCTGAAGAACGGCTGCCCGGCGTGCTCCCAGCGGCAGCGATCGTTGACCAGCGCCACTGCCCGACGCACCCGGTCATCGGACGGGTCGACGCCGAAATCGCACAGCAGCTGGAGCGTTGGCAGCGTGGAGATCCATGGCTGGCCCTGGCTCTTGTCGTACAGTTCAATGCTTCGCGCCGGGAAGCATGCGCCTCCCGCCCACTGGCCGTCTTCGCCCTGCAACGCCAGCAGCCTGGCGCCCCAACCTTCCGTGGCGACGCGCGCGCGCTCCGCCGCGACGACGGCGGCGGGTGCGCGGACGAGATCGCGCAACACCTGCCAGCGGATGGCGGGGTCGGAGTCGAGCAGCCAGTCGAGCACCGTCATGAGGCCGAGTGTAGCAAGGGTTTTCGGCGCGGCTCACTCACCGATCGCACGGATGACCCGGCACGGATTGCCGGCGGCGAAGACGCCGTCCGGCACGTCTCGCGTCACGACGCTGCCGGCGCCGATCACGGCGCGCGAGCCAATCTGTCACGCCGGCGAGAATGATCGCGCCGCCGCCGACCCAGACGTCCGATCCGATGTCGATCGGCTTGCCGAACTCCTCGCGGCGCCGCTGCTCGGCGTTGAACGGATGCAGGGGCGTGTAGATCTGCACCGCCGGACCGAACAGGGTGAAGTCGCCGATCCGCACCGGGCAGACATCGAGCACGATGCAGTTGAAATTGAAGAACACCCGCTCGCCGAGCTCGATGTTCGTCCCGTAGTCGCAGTAGAACGGCGGCTGCATCCACACCGTGTCGCCGCCGGTGCCGAACAGATCGCGCAGGATGCGCCGGCGTTCCGCTTCCTCAGACTCGCGGGTGGCGTTGAGCAGCTGACACAGATCGCGCGCCCGCGCACGCGCCGCCACGAGCTCGGGATCGAGCGGGTCGTACAGCTCGCCCGCCAGCATCTTCTGGCGTTCGGTCGACATCTCGCGACGGTATCACGCTGAAGTCCTTGCCAACTCGAACAGCGCGACCGCGTCGGGGCCGGCAGGAAATCGCAGCTTTCCGGACGCGTCGTTCGCGGCGCGAAACACCGCTTCGGCGACGTCCGCTTCGGTCGTCACGGCAGACGGGTGCGCAAATGCCGCGAAGATGGGCTCAGCGAAAGGCGCGTAAGCCTCCGGGATCAATCCCTCCATGCGCTGCCCGCCATTGCTCGCAAAGCGCGTCGTCGGGCGTAGCCCGGCTCGACCAGTTTTACCCTGACGTCGAAGAACTCGAGCTCCAGCGCGAGCGAGGCGGTGAACCCCTCGATCGCCATCTTGCTCGCGGTGTACACGGCCGCCAGCGGCATTGGCGCCAGCGTCACGCTCGACGTCACGTTCACCACCACGCCGGATCGGCGGGCTCGGAATTGCGGGACCACCGCCTGCGTCATCGCGATCACGCCGAAGGTGTTGGTCTCGAACACCTCGCGTGTCGTCGCCATCGGGGTGGCTTCGAGCGCGCCGACGACTCCGATGCCGGCGTTGTTGACCAGCACGTCGACGGGCCCGCTGGCCTCGATCGCCGCGTGGATGCTGTGGGGCTTTGTCACGTCGAGCGCCACGACCCGAAGCCGGTCGGATCGGGGCAGCACGTCTTCGCGCGGTGTTCGCATGGTGGCCACCACGTTCCAGCCTTGCGCGTGGAAGTGGCGCGCGGTTTCGAGGCCATAACCGGACGAGCAGCCAGTAATCAGCACGGTCTTCATGGTGGTAAGTTACGTCGGTCTGGCCGGACTTTCTGCTATGTTGAGTCCACATTACGTTTGTAGGCGTCCACCTTCGCGGAATGACCGACCCTCTCTCCGACGTCATCGCCTTGCTTCAGCCGCGTGCGGTGTTCTCGAGGCAGATCAGCGGCGCCGGGCGCTGGGGCGTGCGCTACTCCGCGTTCGGCGAGCCGAGCTTCTGCGCGGTGCTCGATGGCAGCTGTCGTCTGACCGTCGACGGCCACCATCCTCTGACACTCGAGGCGGGAGACTTCGTGCTCCTGCCAACCACGCCGGGTTTCACCATGTCTGGCTTCGAGCCGGTGCAGCTCGAGCGCCTCGACCCGAAGGTGACGTCAAAGGGTGCTGGGTGAAATCCGTCATGGCCGGCGCGGTGGACGTCCAGACGTGCGGTTGCTCGGCGGCTGGTTCGTCTTCGACTCACCGGATTCGGGGTTGCTGGTTTCGTTGCTGCCGGCGCTCGTGCACGTGCGGGGCGTCGAGCGGCTCTCGACGCTGGTCCGGCTGGTTGGCGAGGAAGCGAGCGAGCGGAAGCCAGGCCGCGATCTCGTCCTCACGCGGCTCGTCGAGGTGCTGCTGATCGAAGCGATGCGGCTGGCGCCTGGCGAGGATTCGCCGCCGGGCCTGCTGCGAGGGCTGGCCGATCCGCGGCTCGCGCCGGCGATCCGCGAGATGCACGGCAAGCTGGCGCGTTCGTGGACGGTGGCTCAACTCGCGCGATCGGCCGCGCTCTCGCGGTCTTCGTTCTTCGAACGTTTCACGCGCACCGTCGGCGCGCCGCCGATGGAATACCTGCTCGCCTGGCGTATGGCCGTCGCGAAGGACCTGTTGCGCCGCCACGATCTTCGGATCGAGGAGGTCGCCGAACGGGTCGGCTACGGTTCGGCCAGCACCTTCAGTACTGCGTTCAAACGGCACGTCGGGCAGCCGCCGAGTCGCTACGCGTCGAACGTCCGCGCGTGACGGGCGTGACTGTGACGGACAGCTGCTATGTGGGACCCGGAGGCGACTCATGGGTTGCGTCGGCCCGACGGCCGCCGATATAATCAAGGTTTGCGCCTCGTCCCGCGAGGTGCCGCCTACTGGGAGGTCGTTCAACGGTAGGACACATGGCTCTGGACCACGTTATCGGGGTTCGAATCCCTGCCTCCCAGCCAACTATCTTGTTCTAGCCATTCGCGTTACGCCGTTCACCCCTTCGGCGTCTCCAAACTGTCTCCAACGGCCCGCTGGATTGGGCGCTGTTCGAGCAGTCGGATCGTCGCATCGAGCGCCGCCGGACTCAGGTGCGAATACCGCTGCGTCATGGCCAGGCTCTGATGCCCGACCAGCTCTTGCACCCCTCGCATCGACGCCCCCTGCATCGCGAGGTGCGAGCAGAACGTGTGACGAAGGATGTGAACGCCGGTCGGCACCTTGACCCGCTTGGCCGCGTACCGAACGCGCGACCAGGCGCCCTGTCGTGTGAGCGGTGTGCCTTCGTAGGTGCACACCACGCGGCGGCTGCGGAGATGCCGATGCTGGCGCAACGCCGCCGCCAACCGTTCGGTCATTCCGATAAACCGAATGCGCCCGTTCTTCGGCGCCGTCAGCTCGCCGCACCAATCGGAGTGCCGCACTCGAGTCTGCCGTCGTTCGAGATCGACGTCGGCCCATTCAAGTCCACAATCTCACCCGCGCGCAACCCCGCCTCGCCACCGAGGAGCGCGATCACGTAGCTGCGATAATCGATCTCCTGGGCCGCGACCAGCAACCGCTCGTAGGCCCCGAAGTCGTGGAACGCCGCGTCCGTGTGCGGCACTCGCATCAGCCGGATCGAGCAGGGCAGCCTCTGCAGCACGCCCCACTCGACTGCCTGCTTCAACAGCACGTTGAGCACGCTCAACACGTTGTTGACCGTCTTCGGTGATTTTTCGGACAGCCGCAGCTTCAACCGCTGCACCTGCTGGTTGCTGATCGCGTCGAGCGGTCGCGCGCCGAATTCGGGGATCAGATGGATTCGCAGGATCCCTTCCTTCGCCGCAATGCCGCTCGGCTTCTGACGGTTCGCGCGCGTAGCCTTCGATGAACCGCGGCGCAAACGCTTCCAGTGTGGGCACCTCCTTCCGGATCCTCGGACCAGAGAGCAGCAGCTCGCGCTCGCGGCGCTCGCCCCATTCTTTGGCCGTCGTCTTCGAGTAGCCCGCGTTCAGCTTTCGCCGTTCGCGAAGCCGGTCCCCCGTCGCCAGCAGGACGTTGATGTCCACGTCCCACCCGCCGCGAGGGTGTGGTCTGATGTTTACGCTCATCGCCGTTCACTCCTTCGG